>NZ_MAFQ01000001.1 GCF_002013895.1 Mycobacteroides franklinii
GGGCATCCAAGAAGTGGCCACCTTCTCGGTGGCAATCTCGGGACCCAAGGGCGCTGTGGCCGTGAGCAATGCGCACGGCACCGTGACCGGCGCCGCAGGTGGTGTTCTCCTTCGCCCCTATGCGCGGCTGATCAGTTCCGCGGGTGACAGCGTCACCACCTACGGCGAGACCTGGGACATGAAGTAGCCGCCAAGCCGGCAGAAGAAGGCGCTAGGACGCCTTCTTCTGCTCGGCGAGCAGGTCGCGAATCTCGACGAGCAGTTCCGCCTCGGTTTGGGCAGCAGGCTCTTCGCCCGACTTGGCCAGACGTTCCTTGATCGTGTTGTACGGCAGGACAACTAAGAAGTAGACGACCGCCGCGATCAGGATGAAGTTGATGGTTGCGGTGACCAGGACATTGAAGTCCAAATACTGTCCGCCACCGATGCTGACCTTAAGCGCGGGGTGATCCGAATTCGGGCCCGTGCCAATCCGATTGATCAGCGGCTGAATGATGGCGTCGCTGAACTTGGTGACCAGCGCGGTGAATGCCGCACCGATGACCACCGCGACCGCAAGGTCAATAACGTTGCCACGCAGCAGAAAATCTCTGAATCCCTTGAACATGATCTGACCCTAACGGAAGGTCAGCGTTATCGCCTGTACTAACGCGATTGCGGCGACGCGATTTGCCTGCTGCGGCGGCAATGCGACCATTACCACCCTTTCGGTCCCAACGCCTTTGGTGACGGGTTTTGGCGACACCAGCACAACTACCGCATCGGTGGCCAACACCGTGGGCTCGGGAGGAGACTCACTGGCGCCAGGTCCGTGATCGGCCACGGTGAGGATGTCGACCACATCGCCGGTGCGGATCATGTCGACGGTGGCGGCATCGGCCAGTGGCACCGGCACGATGCGGGCGTCCTTGCCGGCTGCGGATTCGGCCAACCTCGGGCCCAACACTCGTAAGTCGGTCAGCATCTCCCCGCGACGAACCGGCCCGGCCAGTGTCGCGCCGATGATGGCGCCGGAATTGGTGCTTACGCCGTCGGGAAGGATTGTTGCGGAACGCTTTTCAACCCGTACATCGTCATCGGTCAGAATTGTTCCGGGTGGCAGGTCGTGCGCGGCAACCACCACGTCGGCGCGATCATTGGCCGGGTCGGGGCGAAATGCCAGTACCGCCGCGAAGAGAACCAGAATCGCTGCCGCGATTCTGCGGGCCAACGTTGTCCGGGCCCAGCCGGGACGAAATGCCGTCGATATGCGCTGTAGCGCAGTCGGATCCAACTGCGCTCGATGCTCTTCGCGCGAGCGCCTCATCGCAGATCGGGCCATGCCCTCACGCTAGGGGGAGGTGCATCCCGGCGTCAGTGGAGAAATTGTCGCTGTGGATAACTCGTCAGCCAGCGGCGGCGGAGGCGGTAGCAGTGGAGCTGGAAGAGCTCGACGTGGTCGAGGACGAGCTGCTCGATGAAGAGCTCGAAGACCCGGAAGACTCCGACGTCGAGGACTTGGAATCGCTCTTGGTGCCGGAATCGCTCTTGGCGGCGGCGTCCACACTGCCCGAGCGGCTGTCGGTGCGGTAGAAGCCGCTGCCCTTGAACACGATGCCCACCGAGTTGAACAGCTTCCGTAGCTTGCCCGAGCACTTTTGGCACACGGTCAGGGCATCGTCAGTGAACGACTGCACGATGTCGAACTTGTCGCCGCAGTCGGCACACGCATAGGAATAGGTAGGCATGGGGGTCCTCCGGAACTGGCAAGCCATGAAACGCCACTAGCACTCTACCGCTTGGAGTGCTAGGTCCGCCACGTCCCGCCGCCGAGTGTGACCAATCCGTCGGCGGTGAGCGCATGCGTCACCGGCACATCGTGTGGTCCTGCCGGAATCTCGTCAAGAATCTCCCCGACGAACAGCGGCGTGATCAGGGCCGTCGCCGGCGCGGCGAACCGCAGCGAGCGGTCGTAGAACCCGGCGCCGCGCCCCAAGCGATTACCCCGCCTATCCACCGCCAGCGCCGGCACCAAGATCAGTTCGGCGTCGGCGAGCGCGGCCGCACCGAACTCCGGTGCAGCGGGCTCGCGCAGACCAAATGGTGCGTCCACCAGCTCGCCCGGGCGGTATCGACCCCACGCCAGCGCCGTAGGGGTGCCCTCCTCGTCATTGCGGGCGACCGGGAGCAATACCTGCACACCGCGGCCGACCAGGGTGTCGAGCATTCGCACCGACCCGGGTTCGGATCCCACCGGCAGATACGCGGCGATCACCGCGAGGCCCGCGGACGCCGTCACGACATGCGCGGCGAGCGCGTCGTTCTGTTTTTCGCGCTCGGCAGGCGATAGGGCCCGTCGTGCCTGCACAATCTGTTGCCGCAGCGCGTCCTTAATGTTCTCTGGGGTGCTTTGAGGATGGCCGATACCGTGACGGTACCGCCTTGCCAGCGAAATTCCGGGGTCAGTGGTTAGGGTGAGTGGCTATGACGGCCCCTGACGTGTCCATCCCGCGCACTGCCGTGGTCCCCGCGGCTGGCTTGGGCACCCGGTTCCTGCCGGCCACCAAGACCGTGCCCAAAGAGCTACTCCCGGTGGTTGACACCCCGGGAATCGAGTTGGTGGCCGAGGAGGCTGCCGAAGCCGGCGCCGAACGCCTGGTGATCGTCACCTCCGAAGGTAAGGACGGGGTCGTCGCGCATTTTGTCGAGGACCTGGTGCTCGAGGGCACGCTGGAAGCGCGCGGCAAGCACGCCATGCTGGAGAAGGTCCGGCGGGCGCCCGCACTGATCAAGGTGCAATCGGTGGTGCAGGCCGAGCCGTTGGGGCTGGGACATGCCGTCGGTTGTGTCGAGTCGGTTCTCGACGACGACGAGGACGCCATCGCGGTGCTGCTTCCCGACGACCTGGTGTGGCCCCGCGGAGTGCTGGAGACCATGGCCAAGGTGCGGGCCAAGCGCGGTGGTTCGGTGTTGTGTGCCATCGAGGTCCGGCCCAGTGAGATCAGCGCCTACGGTGCCTTTGATGTCGAGATTGTTCCCGATGCCGCCAACCCGAATGTGTTGCGCGTCAAGGGGATGGTTGAGAAGCCCAAGACCGAGGAAGCGCCGTCGAATTACGCCGCGGCCGGGCGTTACCTGCTGGATCGAGCGATTTTCGACGCGCTCAAGCGCATCCCGCGGGGTGCCGGCGGCGAGTTGCAGCTCACCGATGCCATCGCGTTATTGATCGACGAGGGGCATCCGGTGCATGTTGTGGTGCATCGCGGATCCCGACACGACCTGGGAAATCCCGGCGGCTATCTCAAGGCTGCTGTTGACTTTGCGTTGGACCGCGACGATTACGGTCCGGGCTTGCGCGAGTGGCTGGTCGAGCGGCTTGGCCGGGAATCGACCGTGCTGCCGGAGTCGGAGTAAGAAAGGCACCAGTGCGTTCGGTCGAGGAGCAGCAGGCCAAAGTGACGGCGGCTGCGGTGGCGCCGCGCCCGGTTCGGGTGGCGATCGCCGAAGCCCAGGGTTTGTTGTGCGCCGAGGAAGTGGTGACGGTCCGGCCGCTGCCGGGATTCGACCAGGCCGCCATCGATGGATATGCCGTGCGCAGTGTCGATGTGCAGGCCGCCGGTGGTGTGGTGCGCGTGATTAGTCCGGGCGAGGGCGGCAGCCCTGATGACGCGGACGACATAGCGGAGTCCACTGGAGAGATCGGAACGGTTGAGCTGCCGGTCGTCGGCACGGTTCGGGTGGGGGAGCGCACGCCTACCCGGCTGCAGCCGCGCCAGGCGGTGCGCGTGCAGACCGGTGCTCCCATGCCGACGCTGGCCGATGCCGTGCTGCCTTTGCGCTGGTCCGAGGGCGGAGAGTCGCGGGTCAAGGTGCTACGCGCGGTGCGTTCGGGTGACTACGTCCGGCGCACCGGCGATGACGTACAACCGGGTGATGTCGCCGTGCGGGCGGGCACCATCATTGGCGCGGCCCAGGTCGGACTGCTGGCCGCGGTCGGACGTGACCGGGTGCTGGTGCATCCGAGGCCCCGGCTGTCGGTGATCAGTGTCGGCGGCGAGCTTGTCGATGTCGACCGCACACCGGGGAACGGCCAGGTCTACGACGTGAATTCCTACGCGCTGGCGGCCGCGGCCCGCGATGCCGGCGCCGATGTGAACCGCGTGGGCATCGTCAGCCCGGAGCCCGCCGCGTTCCGCGAGGTAGTTGAGGGGCAGCTGAATCGAGCCGAGGTCGTCGTCATCTCGGGTGCGGTCGGCGGCGCCGCCGCGGAAGGTATTCGTGAGGCGCTCTCGGCGCTGGGCGATATGGAAGTCGGTCGTATCGCCATGCATCCGGGCTCTGTGCAGGGCTTCGGTCAGTTGGGCCGCGATGCGGTGCCCACTTTCCTGTTGCCCGCGAATCCGGTCGGAGCCCTGGTGGTCTTCGAGGTGATGGTGCGGCCGCTGATTCGGCTGGCGCTCGGACGCCGGCACGCGCAACGCCGAATCGTGCAGGCACGCACCGTGTCTCCTATTACTTCCATTGCGGGCCGTAAGGGGTTTCTGCGTGGGCAGTTGATGCGCGATCAGGACAACGGCGAGTATCTGGTGCAGATATTGGGTAGTGCGGCCGGGTCGTCATCGCACCTGCTCGCGACGCTTGCGGAGGCGAATTGCCTCGTGATCGTGCCCGCCGAGGTGGAACAGGTCCGCATGGGGGAGATCGTCGAGGTCGCGTTCCTGGCGCAGCGAGGATGAGGTCCCCGCGCGAAGACCAGGAGCCCGCATGAGCGTCTGGCGTCAGGAGAGTGCGCATCCGGGCTGGCCAATGCTGCTCGGGAAGCTACGTGTGCCCGCCGGGGTGGTGTCGGTGCGACCCATCCGACTGCGTGACGGGATGGCGTGGAGCCGTGCGCGGCTGGCCGACCAGTCACATCTGCAGCCGTGGGAGCCGTCCTCGGAGGTCGACTGGATGGCACGCCACGGTGTGTCGTCGTGGCCGGCGCTGTGCTCGGGCCTGCGGGCCGAGGCGCGTAAGGGGCGGATGATTCCGTGCGCCATCGAGCTGAACGGAAACTTCGTCGGGCAACTGACGATCGGCAATATCGCGCACGGTGCGCTGCGTTCGGCCTGGATCGGGTATTGGGTGGTCAGCACCGTGACCCGGCAGGGGGTGGCAACCGCGGCGCTCGCGCTGGGGCTCGATCACTGTTTTGGGCCCGTGACCTTGCATCGGGTGGAGGCGACGGTGCGGCCGGAGAACGGTGCCAGCCGGGCGGTGCTGTCCAAGGTCGGCTTTCGTGAAGAGGGGCTGCTCAGGCGTTACCTCGATGTCGACGGTGCCTGGCGTGACCATTTGTTGGTGGCGATGACCGTCGAAGAGGTGCGGGGATCGGTTGCCGCGACGCTGGTGCGCTCCGGCAACGCCAGCTGGGTGTGATCCTTCCGCCGTCCCTGCGAGCAGACGCCAAGTGCGCGCGGGTCCTGGGTTTTCGCCTCACTAAGCGTCTGCCCGCCAGATATTACTGAGACTGATGTGACTATTGGGGCCTGTGATGCTTGCCCCTGTAGAATTACAGGTGTGTAATTGGTATCGGCGCGCCTCGTAACGTGCGCAGATCGCCGACCTAGCCTTGACCTGAGGCTTAGACGTAGAGGCACGAAGAGCGCGCAGAAAGGAGCTGGCCGAGATGCCGAGCATCCCCCAATCGGTGTTGTGGATCGGACTAGTCGTGCTGTGGCTGTTCGTCCTGGTGCCGATGCTGATCAACAAGCGTGACGTGGTCAAACGCACGAGTGATGTCGCACTGGCGACGCGCGTCCTGAACGGGAAAGCCGCCAAGCTGCTGCGGCGCACCGGGCCCGCCGCCGGTCACCGCAGCGACCCGGACTTCCGTCGCGAAGACGTCGATGAGCTTGAGGACGAGGAAGAAGAAGATTCGACCGGTGTGATCGCGAGTGCGCCCACCGAAGAAGACAAGGACGCCGCCCAGGCCGTGAAGGCCATGGCCGTGCGCAAGGTTCGTCCCCAGAAGGTTGTGGTCGACGAGCCCGTCGATGTTGATGTCATCGACGAAGACGCGACTGCGCTGCCGGCCGGCGAGGCCGCGTTGTCCGATGAGCTTGAGGATCTGGAAGAGGCGCCCAGTGCGCCTGTCGCCGAAACCGATTCCGGCACGTACGAGTACGTCGACGACACCTCGGGCCTGGCCATCGCCGCCGAACCTTCGCGGGAACGTCATCAGGCGCCGCCGGTGTACAGCTCGTCGCGCCGCCGCCGCTTTGATCCCGATGTCATGGCCAAGGAGAACGCGCGCAAGTTCGCTTTCCGCAAGCGGGTGCTGATGGGTCTGGTCGGTGCGATGGTTCTCGCCGGTGTGGTGTCCGCGACCGCGACCAGCACCGCGTGGTGGGCCTGCGGCGCGCTCGGTGTGATGGCCGTGCTCTATCTGGGCTACCTGCGACGTCAGACTCGTATCGAAGAGCAGCTGCGCCGTCGTCGCGCCGCGCGTTACCAGCGCGCACGTGTGGTCGGTGTGGAGAACGTCACGGACCGTGAGCTGGATGTGGTGCCGCAGCGTCTGCGCCGCCCCGGCGCGGCCGTCCTCGAAATCGATGACGAGGACCCGGTTTTCGAACATCTGGATTACTACGACGAGCCGCGGCAGTACCGTATTCCGCACGCCGTCGGCCAGTAGGCCGGAGCGGACGCTCTTCGCCTTTGCGGCCCATCCCGCGATTCGGTCAGACGCGGGGACGGCTGGTAAGGTCTTAGCGTCTTGGGGCTATAGCGCAGTTGGTAGCGCGTCTCGTTCGCATCGAGAAGGTCGGGAGTTCGATTCTCCCTAGCTCCACAAAAAGGCAGGTCAACGACCTGCTAACCCCACCAAGGGGCGGTGAAAACCGCCCTAGGTACCACTAAAGCACCACTAATTCGTCGCGGGTGCTATCCGCTTATGGCCTGGTGGACGGCCTCAGCGGCGGCCGGATGGGTCCGCCTGCGCGCGAAATACACCCGCTGAGTCATGGACGGATCCGAGTGCCCGAGTACGTCCGCAGCAACCGTTGCAGACAACCCGGCGTCGTCCAGGATTGTCGCTACGGCCTTCCGGAAACTGTGGGCGGAGATCTTGTCGTGCAAACTCAGCGCCGACCGGACGCGCCGCCAATCAGCGCCGACGTTCTGCGGATCGCGCGGCGTCCAGTTCGCGCTCGGGAAAACCAGATCCTCGAACGCCGGGTCGATCGGATCTGGGTGGATCAGCTTGCGCTCAGCGATCCGCTTCTTGCGAATCTTGAATGCCTCGACGGCGAACTGCGGCAGCGCGATTTCGTTCTCGCCCGCTTTCGGGTCGCCGTCGACGTCCGCCAGCGCTAGACCCCCGCCTGGTATCCGGTCTAGTTTCTTGGCGGGCCGCAGTACGCCGGCGTCGAGGTCCATGTCGGGCCAGCGGACAGCAAGCGACTGTGCGCGGCGGTGTGCGGTTGCGATGAGCATGATGATCCAGTCGACGAGATCGACGCGTTCGCAGAACTCGGCCACGGTTGGCGGCGCGTATCGCCGCCGGTTCTTCGCGCGCTCAGCCCTCGACAGGATGATCGGACAGGGCAGCGTGGAAGTGCGAACATCCATCAGAATCTGACGGACCTCGTCGACGGTGAGGTGTCGGGCGCCAGCAGACTTGCTGGCGCCCTTTTTCTTGGTCAGCTTGACCTCGCGCACCGGGTTCACTTTGATCGCGCCGTCGCTGACCCGGATGGCGTAGTTGTACATGCCAGACAGCACCGTGCGTGACGACTTCGCGCAACTAGGACCGCGGGTATTACCCACGGCAGTCAGGTAGTTCTCGATTACTTTCGTTCCGGTTTCGGACAGTCGCCGTTGCCCAAACGCCGAGTCGAAACCCGCGGCTTCGAGGTCATAGCGGTCAATCGTTGCCTGCGCGCGCCCTTGTTCGACTAGGTGCGGGCGATAGTGGTCAAACCACAACGTCCTGATCGTCGTACCGGGGGACAGGTTCACATCGAGTTCCGACTGCGTAATCTCGGCGACGGCCGCGAGCACCGCATCGTGGGCCCGCACGCCCTCCCTATCCGGGATCGACCGGCCTCGTGAATCGCGTTTCTCAGGGCTGACGCGTTTGATCTCTCGGCGTTCACCGGTGACATCCCGCACTCGCACGCGTGCTTTCCATACCCCGGGGCGTAGCTCGGTCAGCTTGACTCTGCCGGGCACCCCGATCGGGCGTGGTGGTCTACCTCGCGACATGATGTCATTCTTCGAATAGTTGGGGTGTTTCGGCTTCGAGATCGATGGAGATGAGGCCGTAGGCTTTTGGCCCCAGACGGCCGGTATGGGATCGCCATTGGGTGGTTGAAAGCTGCGCGGTCACCATTCTGCCTGCGAGATGACGCACCCTCGGGAGCATGTCCGGTTCGACGGATCCGGCTATTTCTTTGCCGCTGTTGGTAATTAGGTAAAACACGCGTCGGGTACCCCGGAATCCGTCGAGCAGTCCGGAAACTGTTGTCGTGTCTTCGATTGTCTCGCGGTCTTTCAGGAAATCGTCAAGCGCTTCGGCGCTGTCACGGTCCAAGACTGAACGTATGCTTCCGCCGCTGGTAATCAAATCAAGCGATATTCCCTGCTCCGAGAGTTTGGCGGCTTCTGAAATATTTTGCACAGCAACACGTTTCAGCGGTGCCGCCTGATCAATCTCCTCCACGAACGACCGCAAATCGGCCGCGTTTTCGGGCAGGATGGTTATCAGCTCGCGAAGTGCCGTGCTCGCCCGACCAGGTATCAGGCCGAGGTCCAGCCCCGGCGCCGAGGTGCTTGTCACTGGTGATGGTACGCGGAAGAACATCACATTGCCTTGCGCGCCATCCTGGACCACCTCCGTTCTGAGGCGGTCTTCCGGGCGAATAACCGAATTCACGGACCTGGGGTTCTTGAGCGAGCGGTCCATCCTGACGACGGCATTCTGTACAGCGGCAGAAACTTTGCTGGCCATGTGGTTGCTGAGTGTCTCCACGCCGCGGACCTCTACGCGAAGCAGATCAGTGGCCTGAGGCTCAGGCGCCGGAACGAGGGCATCCCAAGCAATTTCAATCGACGCCCGATGATAGTTTTCGACAAGAGGGTCGCTCGGCCGGTATTCGAGCGCCCTCTGCTTGAGGAATTCCAGTTCCCTGAGATCCTCGTTGTACGGCTCAACACTCATACCGTCACCTCCACGAAGCCCTTCCTCACGCCCGGCACAGGCCGACCGTCGGGCCCTTTGACCCGTGCCCACATGCCTGCCCAGTACATCTGGCCTTCCGGCACTGTGAGGAAAGCATCCACTAGCCCACCGACAGGTTGCATCCGAGCTAATGCCCCGAGCGCCGGTTTCCCGATCACAACACTTTTCAGGGTCAACAGAGAATGGATTCGTTCATTTCTCAGCATTGCTCCCATGTGAGCCTCGTCCCTGCAGAGATAGACAAGATCTACATCGCGTGGAGCGGCGGTTTTGTATGTGATGAAGCCGCCATCTACCCACACCTTGCCGGCGCCGCCTACCTCGGCCAACAGGTTTAAGTGTAGTTCTAACGCGTCGAACAGGCGCTGGCGTTCGCTCTTGTGTTCTGGAGCCCCGGCTACGAAACGGTCGTGGAGATCATTGAGCGTGGCCGGGTAGGGCTCGGTGCTCGGGTCCAAGAACCCTTGCTCATTTGGCTCCGGGATGGCCACCATCGAAGATCCCCCTCTCACTGAAATCCGGGACATCGTCGTCCCGGCTCGCTGCCACTTGTTCAGTGGCGAAACCTGTGAGGTCTCTGTACGGCCCAGTGTCCCTCAAACTGGAACCAGCGTCCCGTTTTTTGATCACATGGGCGTCGCGATTCGATTCCGGGAAGGCGGCACTTCGGCGGGGGGCACTTTCGTGTTTTTCGAGCACGTAGGTATCACCCTTGCGGCGAATGGTGTTGGCTGCGCGCGCCTCGCTGATAAACCATTGCGCGTCTTCGAGATCGTCAGATCTAGAGCGTGCCACTTGTCGCGTGACAAGCTCAGTCGCCTCGTCTAGAACGGCAGCTAACGCTGTCATGAGCGGTCCTGACTGTGATCGGACCAGGTCGCGTGCGTCTATGACGATTGTGGCCAGGCGAAGTAGTTCAAGTTCCTCCTGCTCGGCGCCCTCGATCGCTTGGAATGACTGGATCGGCCGACCGGATCGGCCGCGGATGATTCCTGAAACAGTGGGAGTGCCGCCGGCAAGCGTGGCGGCAGCACTCCCTGGATCCCATCCGAATGCGTCGTCAATCTTCTTGAGTGTTGTCGGCGATATTCCGACGGGCTCGTTGTCGAGAATTTTCCGCAAGGTTGTGTCGCTTGGTCCGCCGCGTTCGGTGACGCTTGCCTGGGTGAGTCCAAGACGCGACATCGTCTCACGGACAACCATTGCGAACCGGTCGCTATTTTTTGGTGCCATCTACCGATTGTGACAGAAGTTTCGGCAAACTTTGTGCCGAAACGGGCCGAATCTCACCAGGGGGGCCGGACTTGGGAAAGTAAACGTTTGGGTCTAACGGCCTGCTAGACACCTGTTTAGAGACGGTTTGCCACTTTGGGAAAAGTTTCGTGTCGGATGCTTGCCATCCGTCTCATTCGGTGTAGTTTCGGGGCCATGCCGAAGGAAACCAAAGTTCTCCGCTACACCAGGCGGAGAAATCCGAAAGTTCCACCGCATGTGTCGCTCGGAGTCCTGCGGCGCGTGTCTGGATTTACTCTCGACGAGGTCTGTGATCTTGTCGCAGAGGTCACTGGCAGCCGCCCGTCCCGAGGCGCACTTAGCGCTATTGAACGGGGCCATCGTGGCGTGAGCGCGCAACTCATCGCCGGGTTGGAGCACGCTTACAGCCTCCCCACAGGTGCGATCAGCACGACCTACGCGCCGCGCGTGACGCCACACCGGGCTGAGGACGTGCCAGCATGAGCACGCCGCAGCTCTTCACCAACGGGGAGTTTGAGCTCCCTGTGATCCCGGAAGGCGACAGCTTCCGCATCAACGGCATGGTCGTCGCCCGCCAACTCGGATTCCGAAAGGCGTCCGACATGGTCCGGTACCTCGATGCCGACGAGAAAGTGCTCGTTGTAGACCGTGACTCTCAGCCGATCTGCATCGCAGAGATTGACGAATTCGCCGATGCAAACCCCCTGGTCAGCCAGGGCGCGCCCGCGCGCCCTCGGTCTGACCAGGGGGTTTGGTTTCTCACCGAACCTGGCTTCTACCGGGCGATCGGCCAGCGTGACGTAAACCGCATAAAGGACGTCAAGGTCCGCGAAGGCGTCTATCGCTTCCAGCGCTGGGTATTTCACGAGGTCATTCCACAGATGATGCGCGATGGCCGCGCCCGAGAGTTTGGCATCTCGGGCAGTGCTTGGAGCTGGGGCGAAGTGTCCGCACTGGTGCGTCAGCGCTACGGTCTCGACTACTCTCCCCGACAGCTCGCCCGTGGACTTCGTGAGGCTGGCTGGCTCAAAGAAAGCTCGACCGAGCCAAAGCGTGCGCACCGCAACAAGTTCTGGTTCACCGGCACCGCGTGGCACCTACTTCCGTATGCGCTGCCAGAGCTGGTGACTGCCCTCGTCCCGACCATGCAGAAGCTGGGGGACTCGCAGGCTAACCAGTACCAACTCAGTATTCTCCCCGTATTACGGGCGCTGCCAGGCGGTGAGTCCTGATGGTGCAGAGGCGAATCAGTGAATTTGGCACCAAGCGGGATTCCGTATGACGCTCACGATTGCTCCTTCGCCGCCTGCTGACGTTCTTCCTGCTAGGCCGCGGAATCTCGTATCGACGAAGGTCGCAGCCGGCCTCGTCGGGAAAACCGAGGAGACGCTCCGGAGGTGGCACCGCGGCAAGACCTATGACGGGCCGCGGCCGTTCCGTATCGGCGGTGAGTTGCGTTGGGACGCCGACGAAATGCGCGCCTATGTCGAAACCTGTCGCACCTAAACAGTGCTGAAACACAACTGAATATGCCCCTGACAGCGGGTTCGCCACTCGCCAAAGTACTCGCCCGCCGTCAGGGGTCCTAACCACCAACCCTTCAACCGAGGAGTCGGCATGCAACACCGTAGTTCCGTTCGCCATACCCGTCTACTGATTGCCGCAGGTGTCGGTGCTGCCGTGGCTGCGCTGGTCAGCCCGGCGCCCGCTCACGCCGATCCGGTCATCGATTACACGGGCAAGACCGCGCAGACCGTGTGCGCGCTGCTGGACAGCACCCCGACGTTCGGCGGGATCGCGGTTGTCGGGCAGCTGATCCACAACGACGGCCTTTCCTATGAGTCCGCTGGCCGGGTCATCAAGTTGTCGATCGAGGCTTACTGCCCTCGGCATGTCGCGTTGTGGAACCGGTTCGTGGAATCGGCGAACAGCCAAACCCCCGACCACACACCCGCTGTCGTCGCACCAACTCGGGTCGCCTGATGAGCACCGCGGTAGCCGATCCCCGGACCAAAACGAAGCTATGCGGCTGCGGAGCTGAGATCACAGGAACGCTCGAAGTTATCAGCCGGTTGGTAAGACAGCACCGCGATTGTGTGGACATCAGGATCGCCGAGAGCAACACGCGGCCATGGGTGGAACTGACTGCGCACGTGGGCTTGAACAGCGTGGCGTGGTCATGGCCGTCGCCCGCTGGACGAACATGGGAAGTCAAACAGGTACGGCATGACGCCGGTGTTGACAGCATCGTCGTTGGCAGCCGAAGGCAAGCCGAGACCGCATTGAGGATGCTCGCCGGCGCGTTCCGGTTTGGGACCGGACGATGAGCGCCGTCGAGACCGCGCCGGTGGCGTGCCCGCGTGAGGCGAAGCCGGAAACGTTGGATTGCCCGCGGGGTTGCGGATATCAGGTGCTCGCGAAACCTGTGACCACCCAAGGCGTGTGGAACGCAGGCCCGTGGCGGATGCAGGTGCATAACCGGGTCGCCGAGATCTTCGGCCGCTGCCCGGTGCCGCCCATGGTGGGCAAGGGGGCCCGCTGATGGGATTCGGACCCAACCCGGCCGATGTGCGTGCCGCTGAGATCGCGGCGAAGGAAGCACGGGATCGGCTCACCTCGAAGCCGTTGACACCGTTCGAAACAGAACTGCTGGCGGTGCTCGGTGAGATTCGGGACGCGATCAAGGCAGCCGGTAGCAGCGCTGGGGCTGTGACCGGATCAGGCGACGGCGGTGGAACGTCCCGCCGTCGCCAACCCAATGAGCCGGCCGAACGTTCGAAACAGTGCCAATGCGGGCGCCAGATCTATTACGGGCTCGGATCGCGTAAGTGGGTTCATGCCGACGACGCGACCGAAGCATGCCCGAGCGCTGGGGAGGTGATCTGAATGGCCCGCCGTCCACCTCCACCACCGGATACCGCGGACAAGATGTGGCGTGCTGCAGCGCTACTCGCCGAGATCAGCCAGGCGTACGGCGAAGACGTGCATTTCTCGTGGAGTGTCTTCGAGCTTCGGTTGACCGCGCAGCTATTGGAGCATGCGCACACGACGAGACGTAAGCCCAACGCGCGGAAAAGGAAAGCGTCATGACCGCCCCGGCGCTCAACGTCGACGTCGCGGATCTGGTTGGCGCCATGCCGCAGCAGGCGTGTGAATGCATATCCAAATTCGGGTGTGTCGCCGACATGTTGAAGGTGATGCCGCTATGACCGCGAATCCCACCACCGGTATCACCGGGATTTACACCAAACGCGATCCCGAGTTTCTGCAACCAGGTTCACCGGAGTGGTCGAAGGTCATCACACCATCGAAAGTCGCTGCAGTCCTGGG
This sequence comes from Mycobacteroides franklinii, assembly GCF_002013895.1. GTDB lineage: Bacteria > Actinomycetota > Actinomycetes > Mycobacteriales > Mycobacteriaceae > Mycobacterium > Mycobacterium franklinii. Next base: position 13,787 of record NZ_MAFQ01000001.1, read on the forward strand.
GGTTTCCCGATATGAGTCGGCGTACCGGCTGTGGCACCGAATGAAGGGACTCGTCGATCCGGAACCGCCCAAAGAGATCTTCGACATCGGTCATGACCTGGAAGCGTATGCGGCGAACCGGTGGCGTCGCCGAAACACCGGATGGCGGCTATCCGAAGGCGAAGTGCAGGTGCACATCGACCCCGACAAATTCGGATTCCCGTGTGTGGCCACCGTAGACCGGCGCGGCGTCCGGGGACGGTCGCGGCGAGTCGTCGAGTTCAAGTCGGCCCGACACTTCAACGATCTGGAACTGTTCGGCGACGACCTGACCGGTGATTGCCCGGAAGACTATGCCGCCCAGGTGATGACGCAAATGTTGTTCACCGGCTGGACGGACCTTCCCGGTCACCTGCTGGTCGTGGGCCCGTACTACAACGAGCGGATCTACGAAATCGAGTTCGACCCGAGCACGGCGGCGTGGATCCTCGACGAAGCGCAGAAGTTCTGGGGCCTAATGCAGTCCGATAACGTGCCGGACCTCGATAACACGGTGCACACCTACAGCTGCATTCGCGAGATGAACCCCGAAATCAACGCGGATGCCACCACGGTCCTGGATGCTGCAGAGGCTCTGCAATTCGTCACGGCCAGGCAGGAATTCGACCGCGCTGAAGAGAACTATCAGGGCGCGAAAAACATGCTGATGAAACGGATGGAACGCGACAAGCGCGCCGAATTCGGCGGCGTCAAGATCGCGCACCGCCAGAAATCCGGCAAGAACTCGGTCGCGCTCTATGCGGCCAAAGGTGTCACCCCCGAACAAATCCGATTCCTGAACGGAGACAACCCCTCATGACTGAAACCACTACGAAAACCGCTACCACCGAGACCGCCGATATCTGGCCCGACCCAACAGCGCAACGTGCCGGCGAGATCGCCGTCGCTCAGCCGCAGCCAGGCGCTGTGCCCGAGGATTTCGCCGAATTCAATCTCGCTGTCCGCCGCATGCTGGGGCTGGAGGACGCCAGCGAAGGCGAAATGCAGTTGTTCCACCACATCTGCCAGCGGTCGGGTCTGGATCCCTTCGCGAAAGAGATCTACATGATCGGCCGGAATACACAGGTGGCCAGCTATGAACCGAACCCCAGTGGTGATGGACAGCGGAAGGTGGTTCGTTGGGTCACCAAGTACACGACTCAGGTCAGCATTCTCGGATTCCGCCGACGGGCAAGGGAAATCGCCACAGCACTCGGCGTCGAGTACGAATCCAGTGAGCCTCTATGGTGCGGCGACGACGGTGAATGGCGGGAGGTCTGGCCCGAAAAGAAGGCGCCGACCGCCGCGAAGTTTGTTGTATTCCGAGATGGCAAACCGAACACGTTCGTCGCGCATTATGACGAGTTCGTCCAAGAGTCGGGAACGGGCAACGACCGCGGACCCAATTCGATGTGGCAGAAAATGCCACGCAATCAGCTCCGGAAGTGCGCGGAGGCCAACGCAATTCAGATGGCATTCCCTGACCAGCTCGGCGGGCTCATCTTGGAGGACGCGGCACAGCCGACCGTGATCGACGGCGAAGTTGTCGAGGAACGCAAAACCCCACCGCAGCGCGCGAAGGGCGCCAGCGCATTGCGTGAGCGCGCTGCCGCAGCATCCGCGGCACCCGAACAACCCGCCTCTGCCGCGGACGACGACAAGCCTATGTCCGCGTCGGCGCGGCAGAAGTGGCTGAACCGCATGTTTCAGCTGTTCGCCGCCGGCAAGACAACCGAACCCGAAGAACAACGCATCGTCATCGCGGTACTGACCGGCGCCGACAAGATGCCCGAGCACCGCGACGAGATGACCGATGCGCAGCTCCGCGACATCGTCAAGACGCTGAACGACTGGCAGAAGGACTCCGACGACCTGCTGTCCGACAGCCTCGGCGACATCCTGTGCGCCTGGGACGCAAAGGAACCGGACTCGGCAGAAGACACCGCGCCCGCCGCCGACGTCGATGGGGAGCAAGGCGAACTCGGCCTCGAGAGTGACCAGAGCTGATGTCGCGCACCGGAAAGTTCACCGCCTGCGGAGGCCTCAAACTCCGCGACTTACAGGTGGTATCTAGCAACGCAGTTCAGCTCGGGTACAGCCCCGATGCGTCGGTCTGGATTTCGAAGCCCGATGCCGCAGGTGACGTCATCGTGACGGTCACTGACCCCACCGCAGACCCGGCCGATGTTTCGGCCGCATCCGGCTCAACCGGGCCGGAAACCACCACCACCGCAAGGAGATAACACCGCCATGGGAGCCACAACCAAACCCAAGGATTTGAAGTCCACCAACGCCCTCGACGACATCCCGAACGAGGACGGCGGCGCGGAACTACGACTAGGACCAAACGTCCTGCTCGTCATGGACGAGCCGCCCGCGCTGTGCGACAACATCGACATCGTTGTGCGGCTACGCGTCGTGTCCAAGGGCGTCGACAAGGAAACCCCCGACAGCGACGAAACCGCCTACCGGCGCTGCAAACTCGTCACAGCCTGGAAGCACGGCGGCAAGGCGCCGGCCAACCCTGACGAAAACCAGGGATCCATGATCGACGTCGTCGACGGCAACGCTGTTCCGTCCGCCGAAGCCACCGGCGACGCCGCTCCCGCCGCCGCCGAGACGGGCCCGGAGTTCAGCGATGAGGGGTAATCCGAGCCGTGCTCGGCGCCGGGCCGCACGCGCGGTCCGGCAGCCCTCACGGATGACCGAATACCAGCGGCACCGCCAAGCCGAGCAGCTGCACGGCGTCGACAAGATCCGCGACTATCTACACGACATCGAACTCGACATCAGCCCGGACGTGCTGAATGAACTGATCGAGGACGAAGACGGGGCGCCGTTGCCGCCGTGCACCGTGTGCGGGCTAGCCGTCGAGTGGAACCACACGGACCAGGCGTGGCAGCACCGATCCACCGGTAAACGTCGCTGCCACAACGCCGACAGCGACGCCACCCCCGAGGACGACGTCGCACCACCTGCCGACGACGAGCCCGCCACGCACTACCACTCGGACACAGAACCCGTGCGTGAACCGAACGCTTACGAACTGGCGATCCTGGGCGCGCTGCAGAACAAAACCGTGTACCTCGGCGACGTGCCGGTCGACGAGGTGCGGCGCCGCCGCCTGCGGAACCGGGATTCGAAACGAGCACGCCGCCTGCAGCGCCGCAGCAAGGTACGGCGCATGCGGCGTCGCCACAAGGCGGCAGCCGGGAACGCTGCAGCCTTCTTGCTGTTCATGGTGGCCTCGGCGTTCATCGGAGCCGTCACGATGCTCGACTCGCCGGGCTGGTGGATCTCATGACCAGCGTCGAGCCGCGCGAGTTCCCCATCGGTGTCGTCGTCACCCTCGCCGTCGGGAACCCCGACCGCATCTTCTGCCTGCTATCCCAGGTGTACGACGTGCTCGGCTACATGCTCGGCTATGTGCCGCTCGTGTCCGAGATGGCGCCAGCGTTCGAAGCGTGCAGGACCGTAGTGCGCGAGCAGTATCCGGCGCTTGCCGAGGCAATAGACCCCGGCAAGACACCCGCGTTCGGGACGCTCGCCGTCGACACCGAAATCCTGCAATGGCTCAGCAATTTGGCGCGTGAACACGGCGAGATGTTCGCCCTGACACCGCTACCGGCTGCGGCGCTGCCCGATGAATTACCGCCGCAGCCCGCGGCCGAACCGTTGGTCGTGGTCGAACTGGGGAGCGGCGCGTGAGGTGCGCCAAGTTCGTCGGCGACCGCACCGACGAGTTCACGATCGGCCAGCAGTTCGGCGAAACCTTCGAAGGCCGTCCGGTCCGGGTCGTATCCGTCACGTACGACCCGGACACGGACCGCACTGTGGTCGAAGGCGAACCGCTGGCACCAGATGCGCCAGACGGGTTGCGGCTGCGCTACTTCGGTGGCCGCGACCCCGATATTCAACCCCCCGCCAGTGTCCAACCCCTCACCGATGAGGTAACACCCCAATGACCGAAACACCCGACCTGACCTTGCGCCAGTGGTTCGGCAAGCTGATCCGCGGCCAGCATCACATTGCGATCGGCGGCGAAGACGACCCGTACATGCTGCGCTGGTACCTGATCCCGCGCAACAAGCGGCTGAACATCTACCTGCACCAGTTCATCCGGTCCGACGACGACCGCGCCCTACACGACCACCCGTGGTGGTTCTGGTCATTCGTGCTCGCCGGCCACTACTACGAGCACCGCGAAGACGGCAAGCGCATCAAACGGCACTGGCTGTCCATGGCGTACCGGGCAGCGAAAACCCGCCACCGCGTCGAGCTACCCAAGTCCAACGACCCGATGTCGCTGCTGGAACGCGAGGACTGCTGCTGGACCATCGTCATCACCGGACCACGCACCCGCGACTGGGGATTCTGGTGCCCCGCAGGCCGATTCATCATGAACCAGCACGGCGTGACTAGCACCCTCGATGTCGAACGGTTCATCCCGCACAGCGACTGGGGTGCCGCCGGCTGCGGTGAACCATTCACCGGCATATTGCGCGCACGCACACCATTCTGGAACCGGGGCGCCCGCCGATGATGAACACCGAAACCGTCCTGCAGCTCGTCGCCGCCGAACGCCAACGGCAACAAGACAAATGGGGCGAACAGAACCACCAGAACATCAACCCAGACATGTGGGGTTACAGCCCCACGACGGCTGCACGGTTCTATTGCGTGCCGACCGCCGCGGAAGCCAAGATGCGTACCGACTCTCGCGCAAGGTGCGGGCACGTCACGTGGGCTGACATCCTCATCGAGGAACTAGCCGAAGCCATCGAGGCGGCGACACTCCTCGAAGACGCCATAGACGTTGCGGGCTACGAACAAACCGCGCGCCGAGTGCTAATCGAGGAACTGGTGCAGGTCGCCGCGGTTGCGGTGCAGTGGGCCGAAAAGCTCGGCGGTGGCGAATGACCACGCCCCGAATCGGTTCCCTCTTCTCCGGTGCTGGCGGTCTGGACCTAGCCGTCGAGCACGTCACCGGTGGCCGCACGGTCTGGCATTGCGAAGCCGACCCTGACGCGTCGAAAGTACTTGCCGCCCACTGGCCGGACGTGCCGAACTTCGGCGACATCACGCTTGTTGACTGGCTGTACGTCGCCGAGGTCGCCCCGATAGAGGTGTTGTGCGGCGGGTTCCCGTGCCAGGACGTGTCCGCTGCTGGCCGCCGCGCCGGCCTGGCAGACGGGACTCGATCGGGACTGTGGGCAGAGATGGCCCGTGCGATCGAAGTCCTGCGCCCCGAGCTGGTCGTGATCGAGAACGTGGAGGGGCTGCTCACTGCAGACGGCGAGCCGTGGCCCCCGGAAGTCATTGCAGCGGACGATGAACGGTCGCGCTGGAACCGGATATGCGCGTTGATCGACAGCAAGATCGAGCGTGCCAAGAGCAGAGGATGGTGGCATGGCCAGTACCGGACCCGAAAGCAGTTTGAGGCCGCTCGCGCGTCTCGACTCCGCAAGCGGGCGGTGGCTCGATTCAAGTCCCTGCACCGACGACTTGTTCAGCGAGCCATCGGAACGGTTGTTGGAACGCTTTCCGCCCTCGGGTATGACGCGCAATGGGGTCTTGTATCAGCTGCCGAAGTCGGGGCCCCACACCGACGCAAGCGGATCTTCATTACTGCCCACGCCGCGGGCGATGGACGCTCACGGGTCGATGGTGGCGCCGGCGTCCCGCAAGCATGTGGAGGATGGGAACGGCAGTCTGCCGGAAGCGCTTGGAGCGCATCTGGACCTGTAGGCCTTCTCCCCACGCCGACGGCTAGCCGCTATCCGAGTAATCGGTCGCCGAGTCCGGGGGCATCCGTGCGCCCGAGCCTCGACTCGATCACGGAACTACTGCCTACCCCGTCGGTCGCTGACGGCACGGGTGGCCACCTGACCCGCTCTGGTGAGCGCAGCGACGAGCTGTTGTTGCCGGGCATCGCGAGGGCGTACGCGGGGGGTGAGTTGCTTCCCACGCCCGCCGCACGGGATCACAAGGGGCCCGCCGACCCCAACCGCGAGGGCGGCAACGACCTTTACGCGGCACTTGCTCTACTGCCGACCCCAGCGGCATGCGATGGCGCCCGCGGGCCCGACTATGCGCGCGTAGGTCGCGAGGGTTCTGGTGGCGATGACCTGATCACCACTGTGTTTCGTACGCTCTCCCTGTTGCCCACGCCGTCGGCGTGCGACGCCTCGGGTGGCGGCCAATCGCTCGACAAGCGTGTGGGTCATACGCGTCAGCTGGTTGACTACGCGCTGCTCGATGGCACGCCCCAGTGGGGCAAGTACGAGCCCGCGATCCGCCGTTGGGAAGCCATCACACGAGAGGCGCCATCGCCCACCGAGACCGGCACGAGGGGCAATCCGCGCCTGGCCGCGCAGTTCTCGGAGTGGATGCAGGGGTGGCCGCTCGGATGGGTTACCGGCGTGCCGATTTCACGCAGCGCCATGCTGCGCATCATCGGCAACGGGGTCGTGCCCCAGCAGGCCGTAGCGGCGCTGTACTGGCTGCTCAGCGTTTGCGAGGTGGCCGCGTGACCCACCTGGACAGCAGTTCGCGAATCACCTCAGATAGTGGGCGTTCTTCGGCAGCTGCCTTGTCTTGGGCGGCCTTCCATAATTCATTGTCGCATCGGAAGATACGTTGCGGATCCCTAGGCATCGGCGGGCACCTGCACACCAGCCCACGCGATGAGGCGCTGTCCGACGTCCTGCGCTTGCTCCTGGGTGAGGTTGGTTCCGATACCGCCGACGTTCACGGCGTTCGTTCCATCCTCGATGTCGACGTTGACAGGCCAGCATCCGGTCGCACCGTCGGGCAGCGGCGCGTTGCGATCGGATTCAAACGTGTGGTTCGCGGAGGTGAGCGGACTGGCCGTCCATCCAATGAGCGCGGTTCCGAGTTCCCGCGCGGTTTCGCGGGACAGGCGGGCAATGCGGGTCACGTCGTTCGGCACGTTACGACCGAGCACCTGGCAGTAGGTAACAAGCCGTGTATCGACTACCAGGTATTCGGACCGTTCGCCGTACTTACGGAAAGTGTCGGTGGTCTGGGTCATTTCGACTCCCATCGCCTCAATTGGTATATACCACGGTATATACCGTTGGCGCCGTTGTCAACCATCGGCAGGAGGTCGGCATGACCGCGCTGCCTGTTCCGTGTTATGGCCAAACCCACGCACATAGACAGGGCACTCCGCCGCGCCCGTGGTTCACGTTCCAGTGCCAGCGGTGTGGCCAGGACTTCCGTGCCCGGTTCATCGCCCGCGAATGCCGTGACTGCTGGGAAGCCACCAGCGCCATCTATCCAACGCTCTGGCCAGGAACCGGGGAGGCCAGCGGCTCATGAAAGGCACGCCAGTGAACGAAACAGATGACGGCACAGAACCATTAGGCGAAGCCCCCGAAGTCACCCGCCCCGGTCAAGACCCGCTCTACGCGGCGGCGAAGCTACTGGTATCACGCGGCTACGCCGTCGTCGAGCTGCCCAAGCCGACTCAAAACGGGCTGGGATGGTTCGCCGCGGGTGTCGGCGGATTCGTGACAGCAGCAGGGAATGACGTGGTCATCAGTGAGTTTTCTGGCAGCCCAATCACATTCCGTAGCACAGATAAGGCGCTCCAGCTCGCCGCCGCGATCCTGGCAGTCATCGCATACATCGAAGCCCAGCCATGAGTTATAGGCGGCGTCAGTTCCCTCGCTGCACCGTGTGCGGCGATCCGGTCACATGCGGCCAGGGTGACCGTCATCTGTCGTGCTCGCCGATCTGCAAGGTCGACGGCTGCTGGGAACCGATTCCGTCCACCGGACACAAATGCAACGTGAAGAAAGCGAACGAACATGCCTGAACAAGACAGCATCGAGATACGCATCGAGGGAGACGAATTCACCTCCAAATTCGGTAGACCCGACCTTCCGACATTCCACTACCTGGACGACGGGACCGTCGAGCTGCGGAACATTCCACGCGCGACCTTCATCGCGCGCGAAACCGCTTCTCAGATCGAATCTGCCGGCGGGATGGATTGGAGCGGCGTCCGGATGACGATCACCCGCGACAACGACGGCCTACAACTGAACACCGCGGCGAGCAACGGGGTGTTCCGCTGGGAGCTGCACCCGGCTCACTTCACGGATGGCTGGTGCGGAGACCAGGAATGGCTGATCGGGCGTCTGATCGAGGCGAAACCGAATGCCTAGCGTCACAACGACGGATGAGCTGTTGGCGCTGCTGCGCCGCCACTACATCAAACCCGGCCTAGACCTACCGGGCGGTGTGTTCGTGCCAGAGGTCGGCGGTAACGGATCCTGGGGCGCGAGTGCGCGCGCCGACGCCATCTATGTCGGGTTCACCACCTCGAGTGGCCGGATACTGGTGGGCCATGAGTTGAAAATCACCCGCGCGGACTGGCTGAACGAACTGAACAAGCCCGGCAAGGCTGACCAGTGGGCCGACCAATGCCACGCGTGGTACCTCGTCGTAAACGCCCCTGCGATCGTGAAACCCGGTGAACTACCGCCCGGATGGGGTCTCATGTCGCCGGGCCCAAGCCGCACCCGCATGACAGTCCACACACCCGCAACCGTCAAGCCCGACCACACCCCGTCATGGGACGCTATCCGGTCCGTCATGGCCCGCATAGACACCCTGCGCGCCAACGAGGTTGCCGCAGCGGTTGAGTCGCGCGACCAAGCCCGGCGCCGGAAATATGAGAAAGACGTAGCAGAGGCGGTCGAGCTGCGCGTGAAGACGATGCCTGAAACCGGGGAATCAGCGAAGCGGCTCAAGCTCATCGAGGACGCCATCGGCGCGCCAATCGACTGGAGCGACAACGTCTGGTCACCTGAGCGCAAGGTCGACCCCGACATCCTGGGGCGTATCGGCAAGGCCGCATTGGCGCTCGGGGGCGTCGAGTCAGCTGTCCGCCAGCTCGGCAGAGAGCACAACAGCACGAAGGAAGTGCGGCGCCTGATCGACAAATACGACGCCGAGCTCGCCGAGTTCCTGGCCCACGCCAACACCGCACAGACGGGGGAGGTGTCCGAGTAGTGCCGTGGTTCTTCGTCGATGACGGGTTCAGCGATTCCAAGCCCATCATGAACCTGCCCACAACCCCCGTGCGCGTCCCCATGCGCATCGCCGCGGCCGGCGCATGGGTGCTGGCCGGGTCGTGGTCAGCAAAGGAAGAAACCGACGGCTACATCCCCCACGCGAAGCTGAAATCCCTTCTCGTACCGCGGTCTGTCGTCGCCGCCCTGACGGCCCCCGGACCTCTCGATGCTCCGCTGTGCTGCCCAGAAAGTGACGGAATTTTGGTCAGAAATTGGGCAAAATGGCAGCAAACTAAGGCCGAAAATGACGCGCGGCGCAAACGCGAAGCGGAGAAGAAACGGAACCAAAGACGTCGCGGCCGAAACTTCGTGACCGGCATAGATGACCAAATGTCCCCAAGGGACAGCGACGGGGACAGCGCAGAGCCCGGCGAAAACATGTCCCCAGGGGAGTCCCGTGGTCCCACCCCACCCCACCCCTTAGTAGTTACTTCTAGTGGGGATAGTCCGGTAGGCAGCCGCCCGGCTGAGCACTGCCCCCAACACCCCGGCGGAACCGAACTGCCCTGCGGCGCCTGCGCTAACGCGCGGCGCAACGCAAACGCCTGGGACGCCCGACAACTCCAAGCCGCAGCCAACCAACGCGCCGCACGCCTCGACGCCATCCGCGCGTGCCCCAACTGCGACCCCAACGGCTTCATCGCCGACCCCGAAGACCCCGACACCCTGATCCGCTGCACCCACCCCCGATTGGAGAACACCGCATGAAAACCACCACACCTGCACAAGCCACCAACGTCACCGGACGCTGGGAAGTCCGCATCAAACCGAAACCCGACCCCGACCAATGGGCGGCTGATCACACGCGTTTCGTGGTGAAATCGCCGCGCGGCGCCGAAATATTCACCAGCCGAAACCAGTCCGCCGCAATGACCGTCGCGCGCGGTATGGCCAACATCGACGAGCTTCTGACGCGAGTAAACCGGCTGGAACACAACGCATTCGGTCAGCACCCGGCGCTGCGTGCACCCATGGCAGCACCCCGGCCCCGCGCCAGTGCTCTCCGGATCATCCAGGATCCCCACGCATGAGCCACATACCGCCCGCCATTGCGGCCACCGCAGACCAGCTCGTCGCCGCCGCCGACAAGGTACTCGACCAGTTCATCGCCGAATTCCAGGCGCACCTAGCCGACCACGACGGCGACCCACTATGCCCAATCGGCCTACTCGCTATCAGCGCCGAAACCCAAGCACCTGAAGACGTCGCATTCATGCTCGCCGTCGCGGTGAAACGACTAGCCATGCCACGCAAGGAAATGCAGCTATGACCGGCCCCGAAGCCGTACTTGGCCTAGATCCGTCGCTCACACGGGCAGGCGTGGCCGCGATCGTGCGCCAAAACCCCGACAGCATCGCCCGACCCGGAATGATCACGCACGTCGGATACTCCCTACGCGAAGGTGTTCCATGGTGGCGCCGCAGCCGACGCATCATCACCGAAGCACGCGAAATCAACGCCATAGTCGGCGAAATCCACGGCGCAACGCCCATCGTCCGCGCCGTCATCGAAGGCCCCGCATGGGCATCGAACCTGCCCAGCAAGTTCGACCGCGACGGCCTCTGGTGGGCGCTGTTCTCGATCCTCGACGCGAAACAAATCCCCGTCACTGTCGTAAACCCAGTCACCCGAGGCAAATTCATTACCGGCCGCGCACCCAACGGCATGAAACCCGGCGAACACAAGAAACTGGTGCTATCCGAATCCCAATCCACATGGTTCGACGACCAACACCGCATCAAAAACCACGACCAAGCCGACGCACTCGGTCTCGCGCACATGGGCGCCCTGGACCTCGGCTGGCGACTCCCCTCTGACACCCGCCGCCGCCACGTCGAAAACATCGCTCTCGTCGAGTGGGAACGCGAATGGCGGGCGTCCTAGATGGCCGGCGCGGTCTTCCCGAACAAGGGTCGGATCGAACGCCGGCTCGCAGAGATCAGCGACGAGCTGGACGAAACCTGGAAACTGCAGGCCGCGTGCCGAGGGCATCCCCGCCCGGACATCTTCTTCCCGCCGCCAGCACGGTCCGAGGCCACGATCAAACGGTCGAAATCGGAGCTGGCGCGGCGCCTGGTCATCGCCGAAGCGAAACGGGTGTGCGCCGCGTGTCCAGTGCGGGCCGAATGCAGCCACTACGCAGACCAGATCGGCGACTTCCACGGCATATGGGGAGGGCAAACAGGCCGCGAACGCGGACGTAAACGCGACGAATACTGAACCACCACAACACAACCCAGACAGGCAAGGAACACCGCAATGACGAACTATCCACCCGGCATGACCCTCCGACCGATCGATCGCTGGCCCCACAGCCTCACCCGAGACCGCCGACGTTCGAACTTCTCCGCGCAGTGGAGCGACACCCTGACCCGGCTCGACCGGGAACTCTGGTACCTCGGAAAGGGTGAGCAGTACGCCCCCGCGGTGTTGCAAATCGCGATGCGTGAGCAGGACTTTCGTATCTCTGACGGCATGCCACGCGCAACCGCGAAAGCTGAGCACCCCGGCGTCATCCTGAGCATCGAGTCCCGGTATGGACAGCTGTCCTACCCGTGTGACACGTTCACACGCTGGCAAGACAACCTACGCGCAATCGCGCTCGGTCTTGAAGCACTACGCAAGGTCGAACGCTACGGAATCACCCAAACCGGGCAGCAGTACCGCGGATGGCAGGCCATCGAAGCCAAAGCCACCCCGCTCGCGCAGACTCCGGCAGGTGCTGCCGTCGTTCTCGCGAAGGCAGCGCAGGGCAACGATGACAGCGTCTCCGATTGGGCTCACCGGATCCTGCACAACCCTGAGACTGCCCGGAGCACCTACCGGAAAGCCCGCGCCAACGCGCATCCCGACCGCCACGCCGGCGACCGAACCGCCTGGGACGCTGTCGAATCAGCCGCCAGCATCCTCCGCGCCGCAGGCGCACCAATCGAATAGGAGACACCACCATGCGAATAATCCGACACGCCCTCCGGATCGATGATTACCAGGAGGTGACGCTGCCTAGTGACGGCGATCTGCTATCAGTTGCGCAATCCCGCAGGTCCCCTAACGGTCTTATTGACCTCTGGTCGCTGGACTTCGAACACGGCGAGGGCTGGACCAAGGGCATTTACATTGTGGGTACGGGTAACCCGATGCCCGATCAGCTGCGCGACTCGGCCAATACCCAATACCGGCGCAACGAGCACCGCTACAGCCCTGGATTCACTAACGATGTCTTCATCATGGACGAAGACCCGAAGCCGTGGCGGAAGTTCATCGGAACTGTAGTCACCCCATCCGGTCTGGTCTGGCATGTATTCGAAGGGCCCCTCCGGTGACCGCCCCCGAGCAGCACTTGCGGAACGTGCTCGTACGCTACATGTCCGACGCGCTCAACGAAGTTGGGGGAGCACTGATACCCGACATATTCCGGCGCCCCGCCATCCCGCTACGCGTCCGAACCCGAGGCAGCCTTGACCGATCCGAAATCACCATGCCCGGTATCGAGTTGGCCGGCGGATCCGACATGGAACCACTCGCCCGCAACGTCGGCAAGCTCATCCTGAAAATCATGCGCACCGATGAAGTTCTGTGGGTCGCGGTCAACGCGCACGCCGATTTCGGAGGCTGGAACATCGACTGTGTTCCGCTTATCGAGCACATGAAGCTGTCCACCCCAACCGACGCACAGACGTTGAAAGCCAACGGCATCGACCCCGAAACCGGACAGCCCCGATGAGCGATATCGCGACACTGCAGGAAGCAGCGAAGATCCTGAACCGCCACGGCCTCGCCAACGCCGCAGAACTCTGCACCCGGCTCATAGGCAGGCTGGCGGTCGACGAAGCGCTCGGCGGCGCAACAGAACCCGAACCCGCACCAGGAAAACGCCTCACCCGAATCACACCATGAGCACGCTGCCCGACATCACCGCCCTGACCCCGTTACCGTCACCGACATCTGGTGGGCGTCAAACCGGGAACCAATGCGGTGTTTCGCTCGGCAAGCGCGGCCCATGACCCCCTTTATCGGTAGGGCGAGGCCACAGCTGCGCCCACCAGAACCAAACCCCCACAACACCAAAGGAGACACCGCCATCATGACCACCACTCGCGATGAACAGCTCGCGCTGGCGCAACAGCAGGTCTTCCGTAGCCGCAAGAAGTACCTGCGGGCTAAGTTCCGGCTAGAACGCGACATCCGGCGCCGCGACGAACTCTGCCCCGTGGCCCGCGGACACAAAGCCGTCAAGAATCTCTACGACGCCGTCCAAACGCTCACCGAAGAGACCGTGCCGGATCCGACACTGACTCTGGACAGCGACCCGCGCACGCCCGCCGACCAGGCGCACGAATTCTTCACCCGCCCAGGCGACTTCTACCAAGTAGCACTCTCGCTGCCGGTATCCACGAACGGTGCTGACATTGGTGCCCAGTTCATGGTGAAAGCCGACGACAACCAACTCCCGTACCTGCTCGAGGTGCTACGCCAACTACGAGGTGCCCTAGGCGCCCACACCCACGTCGAACTCACCAAAGCCCAGATCACGCCGCCAGACGGCCCACCCATGGATATCGGCAAGGACTTCACACTCGGCGACCGCTTCCCGGCAAGCCCCGGCGTTCCCATCCCGCGCATCGATGGCGTCCAGCTCGGCACAGGTGCGCTCACCCCGCCAGTCGAACGCGAACTCCAAATGGCCGACCTAGTGGATCAGGTCGACCAAATAGCGGAACAACATGGCGTGAAACCGGAACAAGTGCAGGTGATTCCGGTACGTGGCGGCGGATACGCGTACACCGTCAAGCCCGAACCGCAACCCGAGCACGGCCGGCACGCACGCGCCGATGACGGTGACGAAACGCGTTGGGCGCCTTGCGGTCGCAGTGGCCCCTGCTGGAAGGACGACGGACACGACGGGGACTGCACCCAATGAGCACCATGTCTGTCACCTGGTACGTCGCGAAATGCGATACCTGCGGCCGCACATACGGCGACGCCGACTACGAACTTGATGATGAATCCGGCGCCGAACGGGCAACACGGGGCGAAGCGCAGAAAGCTGCCATTGACGACGGCTGGCGTCTTTACGGCGCGCACTATCAGCCGTATCTGCTGTCCTGCCCCGAGTGTTCGAAATGCGATGTCTGCGAAAGATCCCCGGCCCATCATCACGGCGATCGCACTCGCTGCGCCGACCACCCACACCACGATGCACCTGGGCAACTCTCGATCGAGACTGGCTGACCATGCCGAACCGGACCCCTAGAACGACCACGCAGAAACGGCTCGGCCACGACCACCAACAACAACGCGACCGGCTACTACACCGCCACGTCGACGGACAGCCCTGCTGGTGGTGCGCAAGACCCATGTACCGCGACCGCACCCGCAACTGGGACTACAACCCGAACGCCACACGCACCGACGGAAAACCAGACACCAGCAGCGGATCCCTCGGAGCCGACCACAGCACACCACGCAGCCAATCCACCACCAGCCGAGCAGACCGACTCTTGCACGGCACCTGCAACAAACAACGCCAAGGAGGCCACCGTGACGACCAACGACCAGCCCTCACCAACCGACCCGACACCGACCCCGCACTCGGAACCCGAATCTTCAACTGGCCCTGACCAACTCGAATGGACAGAACCCAAACCGAGCGTGTTCCATGCGGACACGAAAGGCGGCCGGTACGTGGTCTACGACCGGAGTCTGTACAGCTCAACAGGATGGATGACTGTCTACCTGCAAGACCGGGGGCTGCCAACGGCCCATCTGTACAAGGGGCACAGCGAAGCAGAAGCCCGCGCCGCCGCACAGGCACACCACAACACGATGATTCGTCGACTGGCGTGGGAGCAGTACATGCGCGACAACGACCCACCGCGACCCAGGAAGCTGGGGTGCTGCAACGGGGGTCCGCAGTGGGGCCACGCGTGGACCTGCCCGACACTGCCATGAGCGATTCTGAATTCGCCGCCTGCGGCGGAACAACCCCGCTCGCCGACCCCCGCGACATGACACCCGACGAGCTGTTCGCGACTCTCGGACTATCCGACATGGATGACAGCGAACGACTCGAATTCGTGCGCTACATGAACGCATGGTCCCGCCACTACCTACCCGGACCCAACAAGTGGTGGATGCAGGCACTGCTCCAAGCCAACATCTGGAAACGCAGCATCACCAACCACATCGACTCGCTCATCACCCAAGCACTAGGCCAATGACAGAACTAGCGATACACCATGAAGCGATACGCATGCTTGCCAGCCATGAAATCGGCATCGGGAAAACTATCGTGCCAGCGACCCTCCAGCAGATGATCCACGAACTTGTCGATACGCCTCTTATCGAGGCCATCAGCAGTCAACAACGTGGTGATCCGCTCACGCACACCATCGGCATTGAGCCCAGCACGTACCTGCGAATGCTGACCAGGGGAATCCACCACGAGCGTGTACACCCTACGGTCGATCCGCTTCACACGGCGCGCCGGATAGATCGTCGAGTCAACCAGCACGTGCCCGTCCATCTTGTGAGGACGCGGAGCGACCACCTGAATAAACCCGCCCTCGAGCAGATCCACAGACAGCACGTCCGTGATCACCGTCGGTGCCTCCGGATCATCCTCGTCTGGCTCCAGTTCTACAGCGAACGCATCATCAATCCGCATATCAGCCCTTCCTTGTCGACCAACGTTGTTGCCACGAGCGTATTGGCGAAGCTCATTCAGCAGTGGCGACACGCACTCGGAGGTCCACATGTCGCAGCCAGCGAGTAGAACCAACGCATGGCACG
The DNA here is from genome assembly GCF_002013895.1 of Mycobacteroides franklinii. GTDB lineage: Bacteria > Actinomycetota > Actinomycetes > Mycobacteriales > Mycobacteriaceae > Mycobacterium > Mycobacterium franklinii. Next base: position 29,704 of record NZ_MAFQ01000001.1, read on the forward strand.
ACCGCCACGCGACCGATTCCCCAACGCGTACGTCGGCGACCTCGTGCCCAACGGCAAAGGCTGGACCCGAGTCGGACCCCTCTACTGCCCCAACTGGCACAGCGCCGACGAACCCGGCTGGACACAACGCTGCCTACCCTGCGCATGCGACACCCGACACCACATGTGGACCTGCCACTGCGGCGCCAGCATCTACGCACCCAAACTCGGACCCGGCTGCCGCATCCTCAACGGCCCACAATCCAGCCACGAAGACCGTGGACGCACTGCGCCACCAGATCGGTAACCCCGACAGCCCGCTCGAGCGCTGGCTACTCGAGACCACCGCACCACCCTGGCAACGCAGTTTGCTACACGACATCATCGCAGGTCAGAGCCTCGGCGGCGTTAACCCAAATACGGCTCTGACCTGCACGTATGCCACCCCCAAATTTCCTAGCAACCCCACCCGGCCTGACTCCGGCGGTAGTCAGGAATTTTTTTTGGGCGACTCTGAAAATTTCGGGGGCATGCCGTGGTGACCTCCAAGCGGACAACGGGACGGACAACGAAGCAGCCCGTAAACACTGCCGGTGGCGGCGAATCGGCTGCTGACCAGGGGCCCGTCAAGGCCACGAAGCGGACAGCCGCGGGGACAAAGCGGACAGCCACCGGCACCGGGCGGGCCCCGTGCAGCGCTGAACCGGGCGCGGGGGAGCGGCTGCGGGCCGAGTTGGAACGCAAAGAGGATGGGCCGGGACTGACCGCGCTGATCCGGCAGGCTGCGCGCGTGGCAGACCGGTTGGAGACGTTGGCCGGAATCAACTCGGGCGTCGAATCGTCGTGGGTGCGTTTGGATCTGCGCGGCATCATCGCGGCTGCTGACGACAATGGCAGGAAACCGGCGACCGTGATTGTCGAAGCGAAGATCGATTCCACGATCGCCGAAGAGAGACAACAGACGACGTTGTTACGGCATTTGCTCGCTGAGATTCACAAACAGCGTGCGGGATCGGCAGGGCAGAGTGGCGGTGGCGGCGCGGAAGACGACGACCTCGACGACATCTAGGTCTACGGCCAAACGCACGACTAGGCGGGGCCCGAACGCCGGTGCGCCGCCGAACAAACAGGACACACCGCCATGGGTCGGTGAGTGGCCGCGACTGACCGGCCGGCAGGAACCCAAGCACGAGCACTCATTCGCTGGTGATGAAACCGACGGTGACCGTTGCGCGCGGTTCGGGCATCGCATCACCAAACAGCGGTCACTGCCTTGGCAATGGCGCACGATGCGCCAGATACTTAGTCGCCGCCCAGACGGTCTATGGACCCATCCGGACGTGTGCCTTGTCTGCACCAGACAGCAGGGCAAGACGCTGATTCTGGTGTTGCGCATCCTGTTCGGGTTGTTCATCCTCGGCGAGAACATCGCGTATACGGCGCAGCGCGGTAATACCTCGGATGCGGTGTTCAAACGCGTCAAAGCGATTATCAATTCGCGGCCGTCGCTGAAAAACCGTGTGGTCTCGATGACCGGCGGAAAACAGGGCTTCGGTGAAATCGTCGTCCGGTCGAAACTCGGCACCGAAGTCACGGTGCAGTTCGGCGTGCGTTCCGGCGACAAGGGCCGTGGCCTTGACCAGGTCGACCTGGTCATCTTCGATGAGGCGTACAACCTGACACAGGACGAGGTTTCGGCGCTGCAGGGCGCACAGGTCGCGTCGGCCAACTCCCAAACCATCTACACCTCAACAGCGCCCGTGGAATCCGAGCACCCGAACTGCCACGTGTTCGCAGGCATGCGCCGGCGCGGGCTCAACAAAGACACCGATCTGTTGTTCATCGAGTTCGCCGCACCGGATCCGCCCAAGGATGCAGTCGAGCGCAAAGCCGCGCGTGAGGACCGCGAGAACTGGCGTCTGGCCGAGCCGTCATACGGGGTGATCTCCAAAGAGCGCGATATCGAACGGTTTTACAAGACCGCGATCGAGAGCCGCGAGGCATCGAAAGTCGCCTTGTGGGAAGCCGACTATCTCGGCTGGGGCGAATGGCCGGCGGACGCCCGGTTCATTGACCCGGTCATCCCAATCAAGGAGGTGTGGGAACCGTTGGCCAACTATGCGCCCGAACTCGTAGGGCAGAAGGTACTGGCGGTGTCCCGTACACGTGATCTGGCTCGATGGGCTATCGCGGTGGGGCAGCGCACGATCGAAGGCCGGGTGCAGATCGAAATCGGCTACTACCAGAAAGCCACGATCGGGCAGGTCGCCGCCTATGTGGTCCGGCTGGTCGACCAGTGGGATCCGGCCGCGATTGTGATCGACGATCACGATCCGGCTAAACCGCTGGCGCCGTATCTGAAAAAGCTGGGCATCGACGTCACGTTGACGACGACGGGACAGATCGCGGTGGCGTTCCAAGGGTTCGTTGACGCCGCAATGTCCGGTGACCTGGGACACACTAACCAGCCGATTCTGACCCAAGGTTTGGAGGTCGCGATGACCCGCGAACTACCTCGGGGAGACAAGGTTTGGGACGACCGCGAAGGCTCAATTGCGCAGGTCATCGCCGCAACGATGGTGCACTGGGGTGTTCTGGAATTCGCAGAGGAAGACTCGCCGGCCGCACTGCCCTCGATGGGCTCCGGAAATCCCGAAACAACAAGTAGCCACTTCGACGTGCTGGGAGCCGCATTCTAAATCCGCAGGTGCGGCGTTGTGTCGCAGCATGTTCGGATTGAGGGAGGCCGGTGACCAAGCGGGTCAAGACGGCTATGCCGGTCGGCGAATCGGGCTACGTGACCCCGTTCGTCGACGGCTGGGTCAACTGGGATCCGTACGAAAAGGTTCCAGACCTGCAGCACCCGGCGTCCGTTGGTGTCTTCCTGGAGATGGACAACAACGACTCGCGTGTGTCGTCGCTGCTGGAGGCCATCAGCTTGCCGATCGTCGAAACTGGTTGGCGTATCGACCCCAATGGCGCGGAGGCCGAGGTCGTGCAGTTCGTTTCGCGGAACCTGAATCTTCCGGTCGTCGGGTTCGATGAGGTTGACGACCCTGGCCGTTCGCGCGGCCGATTTTCGTGGGTCGATCATCTGCGCGAGGTTGCCTCCCCGACTGCGCAGTTCGGGCACTCCGTATTTGAGCAGGTGTATCGGCGTGAAGCCGACGGCCGGTTCGTGCTGCGCAAGCTGGGGCCGCGCCCGCAGTGGACGATTCAGAAGTTCAACGTCGCGATGGATGGCGGGTTGGATTCGATCACGCAGCTTGCCCCTGCCTCGTCGGGCCGCGTCATGTATGGGCCTACACCGCTTGATATTCCGATCAATCGGCTTGTGGTGTACACGCGCAACAAGCGGCCGGGCTATTGGCAGGGTCGTTCGATTCTGCGCTCGAGCTACAAGCATTGGCTGCTGAAAAACGAGCTGTTGCGCATCGAGGTCGTGGCGGCACGCCGCAACGGTATGGGTGTGCCGGTCGGTACCGCCTCGAAGCCGAACGACGACGCCGAGGTCAAGGCGATGCAGAAGGTTGCCTCGGAGTTCCAGGGCGGAATGGGATCCGGTGTCGGTCTGGCGCAGGGACAGTCGCTGGCGCTGCTGGGTGTACAGGGCAATCTGCCCGACATCCGGGCAGCAATCGTCTACCACGACAAGGCCATCGCGCTCGCCGGCCTGGCGCAATACATGAACCTCGATACCGGAGGAAGCTACGCGCTCGCCGCGGTGCAGGAACGACCGTTCGTGCAGGCAGAAAATGCAGCCGCCAAGTCGTATCGCGACATCGGGCAGGCGCACATCATCGAGGACCTGGTCGACATCAACTTCGGTGTCGACGCCCGCACCCCACGGCTGGTGTTCGACAAGATCGGATCACAGCAGGACGCGACCGCCGCGGCGCTCAAGATGTTCGTCGAGGCCGGGCTACTGGCGCCGGATCTGCGGATCGAACGCGCATTGCGCCAATCGCTGGACCTGCCGGCCAAACCTGATGCAAGCGACCCGGACGCGGCGCCCCCGAAAGAACCTGACGCACCGGTGGCCCCGGCGCCGGAAGGGACCGACCCCACCCCGAGCGCAGAGCACATGGCACAGGCGCTCGCGTTCGAGAAAGGGAGGTTGTTCTGATGGCTCGTGAAAACCGCGAGTGGTACAAGTTCACCGTCGCGAAAGCCACGTCGGCAGAGGACAAGCCGACGGCCACGCTGCACATCTACGACGAAATCGACTCATGGTTCGGTGTCAACGCCGAACAGTTGGTGCTTGACATTGCTGCCCTGGACTCTGAAACGGAACTGACCGTGCGGGTCAACTCGCCGGGGGGCAACGCGTTCGACGGCATCGCTATCGCGAACGCCATCATGCGCCACCCCGGTAAGACCGTCACCCGTGTCGATGGGCTTGCCGCGTCGGCTGCCAGTGTGATCGCGGTTGCCGCCGATGAGGTGGTCGTGTCCAAATATGGGCAGGCCATGATTCATGACGCACGCATGCTGTGGTCGGGGACAGCTGCGGACATGCGCAGCGCCGCTGACCATCTGGAGAAGTTGTCGGCCAGTTACGCCAACATCTACGCCGATCGCGCCGGGGGGACCGTCGAGGACTGGGCGCAGGCGATGGCAGATGAAACCTGGTACACCGCCGAAGAAATGGTCGCCGCTGGACTGGCGTCTCGCATCGACGATTCGGGGGCGCGCGCCGATACCGAGAAGGCAGTCGCGTCGGCGCTGGCCAGTTCGTCCTACAAGTTCAAGTACTCCGGCCGTCCGGCCGCACCCGCGCCGTTGGCGCGGGCCGACAACGCCGCGGCATCCGCTTCGGCGAATATCTCGAAGGAGGGCCCCGTGCCTGACATCAAGGAGGACGTCGCCAAGCGGCTCGGTCTTGGACCGGACGCCACCGACGAAGAAGTGCTCGCCGAGCTGGAGAAGTTGACCAGCACCGAGCAGGAGAACACCGGCGACGACACCACCGCCGAGGGCGGCAGCGTCACCGAGGGTGGTGGTGAATCCGGTGTCGACGGTAAGGAATTGGCTGCGGCAGCGGCCAAGGCCGGTTTGGTGCTGATGGATCCGGCGCGGGTGTCCAAGCTGGAATCTGATGCTGCCGCGGGCGCGGTGGCACGTGCAACGCAGATCGCCGAGGCCCACGCCAAGGTCGTCGACGCGGCGGTCGCCAAGGGCAAGATCACACCGCCGCGCCGCGATCATTTCCTGACGCTGATGAAGGCGGACCCGGAAGGCACTACGGCGCTGCTGGATTCGATTCCAGCCGAGACCGCGGTGCCGTTGACCGAATTCGGCCACGGCACCGAAGCGCAGGCATCGGCCAGCGCGGAAGACGAGATCCGCAACGACCCTCGATTCAAGAATTGGAGCATCTGACATGCCCGGAATTTCTCAGGTCACCAAGACGGGACCGCGGACATACACCCCGAAGGCTGGCGTTTCGATCAAGGGCGGTCAGCTCGTCGAAGGCGTCACCGGCAGCCGTATCCAGCCCGCCGCGGCGGGGTCGTTCAAGGTTGTCGGCGTCGCATTGACGGACGCGATTGCGCCCGAAGATCTGGTGCTGGCACCGACTACAGGCGGCGACGGTCGTCCTGTGCTGAACACGGCGGTATTGCCGACCAAGGTGGCGTGCGCATACGGCGGGGTTGAAGTACCCGTCACCTACGCGGCCGACGCGGCGTTCGGTGAGCTGCTGATCGCCGCTGCCAACGGCACCGTCACACCTGCGGGCGCAACCCCCGATGCGCGCACCATCGTTGGCCGCTGCACCGAACCGGGCGGCGTCGTCGTAGCAACCAAGGCCGTCGGCCTCTTCCGGACCGTCTGAGCCGGACTGAAATAGCAAGGGAGACAGAATAATGCCTACAACCCCTATCGTCAGCATCAGCGACGGTCCACGGCTCACAGTGTCGGAAATGGTCGGCAACCCGCTGTTCATTCCGACGAAAATCAAGGAACTGCTGACCAACGTTTTCATCACGCAAACTTTGTTCCGTAACGGTGGCGCCAACAAGAACGGCATCGTCGGCTACCGGTCGGGTGACCCGATCTTCCTGGACGGGGACCCCGAAGACGTCGCCGAGTTCGGCGAGATCCCGGTCGCGGCCGGCCGCAAGGGCACCGCACTATTCGCAGTGGCCGGCAAGAAGGGCCTCGGCGTCCGGGTGTCGCGCGAAATGCGGGATGAGGACAATGTCGGCGCAGTCAACGACCAGATCACGCAGTTGGTCAACACGTTCAAGCGCTCCGACGACCGGGTGTTCCGTGCGCTGACTCAGTCCAGTGCTGTACCCACGATGGCTGTTCCAGCAGCGTGGGATACCGCCAATGGCAATCCCCGCGGCGACATCGCGCGTGCCGTCGAGAAAGTAATCAATGCGGCCCCGTCGATCGCCGAAGGTGGCAGCGCCGAGGAATGGTTCGGATTCAGCCCCGACACGATGGTGATGAACCCTGGCCTGCTGCCGATCCTGATGGACAACGACAAGTTCAACAAGGTCTATCAGGGCAACGTCGCCAACGAGCACATTGCCTACACCGGCAAGCTGCCGGGCAAGGTGTTCGACTTGGACATCCTCGGGGCCCGCGGCTACCCGACGGATCGGATCTGGATCGGTCAGAGGGGCGTGACCGGGTTCTACTCGGATACCCGGCCGTTCGAAGTCACCGGTCTGTATCCGGAGGGCAACGGCCCCAACGGCGGACCGACGGAGTCCTTCCGCTGCGACGCCACCCGGAAGACCGCGTACGCGCTGGATCAGCCGAAGGCCGGTATCTGGCTCACCGGGTTGGTGACCCCGTGACAGCCGAATATGTTCTGACAGCGGATTTCCTACGCCGGCTGGACGACAAAGGAGTGTGGCGCGAGCTTAAGCGCGGCGCCATCCTCTCTGAACTCGATGACGACGACGTCCGCCGCCTCACCGCGGCGGGCGCCATCGTCGACCGCGAGTCGTACGAACGGGCCCAGGCCGAAGCCGAGGCCGCAGCGGAAGCGGCAGCCGAAGCGCTGGGCGCCGATGACGGCGGTGACGAGCACGTCGTCGACGATTCGACCGGCACCGGACTTGACGGGGTGGTGTTGACGCCAGGCGATGGCATCGAGCGGCCCAAGTCGGCGCACTCCACCGACGTGTGGCGGCAGTACGCCGTCGCACGCGGTATCCCCGCCGAGCAGGCCGCGAAGATGAGCAAGACCCAAATCAAGTCCGCGACAAGGTAACTTGCCGTGGCCGATGTAACACCGTTCCTGACCGTCGCCGAATTCGAGGGCATGTTCCGCCCTCTATCAGCGACGGAACGGGCGCTTGCCGAGATATTGGTTCGGGCAGCCGCCGCGTGGATCCGTGATCCGTCGCGGCTGCCCGACCTTCCGGCGACCGATGAGCGCGGCAAGCTCGTCACCTACGACGTCGTCAAAGCCATGTTCGGGCCCGAGGGCGTCACCGATTCGCGGGTGCTCGAGCTGACCCGCACCACCGATGACCGCACCACCACGGTCAAGATGGCGCAAGCCGCGCAGATGATGGACTTCACCGAGCGTCACCTACAGATGCTTGGCCTATCACTCACCGCGGCGCCACAAGCCCAATTCACCGGATACGCGCAGGCCGAGCCATGGTGAGCATGTTCGATCTCGGCCCCGACACCGTCACACTGGTCAAGCGTGACCCGGTAATCGACGCGGGCGCACCGGTGGTCGACGCGTGGGGCCGGCCGACCTACACCGAGCGCCGTATCTCGAAGGCACTGTGCAGCTGGGCTGAACACCCGGCGTTCGAAGACATCGCCGGCACGCAGGTCGCGGTCGTCAACGCGGTCGGTCACCTGGTCGTGGACGCCGACACCGAAACGCTCACTGCTCGTGACGCCGTCGAATTCCGGGACCGGCTGTTCGAAATGCAGGGGCCCGGCGTGCGCCGCGACGACCTCGATGGCCAGCCCGATCACGTTCGCGCCGAGGCCAGATTCTGCGAAGACGTCAGCCTCGGCGAGCAGGTCACCATCATCGCGGCCGGCCGACGCACCGACCGCGGCGGCGTGGAGCCCGATGGCACCCCTGTCACGGTGATCGCGCGCGCAGTCGTAGTCGGTAACCAGCGCCAACGGTTCGGCGCTACCGGCGAAGTTATCGCCGCCGCATTCACCGTCGTACTGGACCTGGACACCGAGATACGGGACAACGACTGGCTGATCGTTCGCGGCCGCGAGTGCCGCGCAATGGTCGGTGTGCAGCTGTCCCAGTGGTCCGACCGCAATCAGCTTGTGGTTCTGGCCCAGTCCGCGAAGGGCGGTATCGGCTGATGGCGCCCCAGGGCAAATTCCGGTTGAACCGCAAAACGATCGCCTATATCGCGAAGAACGATCAGGGCTTGGGCAAGGCGCTGGATGCGGTTGCCGACCCGGCAGCCGAGAAGGCCGGCGCCACAGTCGATGAGTACGTCACCGACCGGCAGGTCCGCGGTATCTACGGCAAGAAGGAAGACCAGGCCAAACGTGGGGCTGTGTCGAAGGCGTTCGGGCGCTTGGGGTTGAGGCTGCGATGAGAGAGCACGCAGACATCCGCAACCCCATCGCGGACGCCCTGGAATCGTTTCTCGCGCTGCCGCCGAACGTCGGTCTCTTCGGCAGCGCCTGCCGGGTATCGGTGGAGGACGTGCCCCAGGACTGGAGCCTGCGGACCGGCCCGCCCCTGGTCACCGTGTACGACGACGGTGGCCCCGAACAGTGGCCCATCAAACGCGACCCGACGATCCGGATCACTGTGCGAGCCCGCGGCTCCGATCTGGCAGACCGTGTCGCGCGCCGGCTGCACGGCTACCTGCACGAGAACCGCCCGCCAGGGGTCGCGCACATCTTCCGCACCGGCGGAAGCGTGTTCGTCACCGCCCGGGACACCGACACCGGCGCCGACATGGCGTCGTTCACCGTCACAGCGGCGGTGCGAACCATCGAAACCGTCTGAGAGATAAGGAGACAGCACCAATGGCTGGCAATCCCGACAATGTGAAGCTATATACAGAGGCCGACGTACTGCTGTGGATGGGTGCGGCGCCGCCGGCAACCGCCGACCTGCCCGCGTCCATCACGGACCCGTTCGTGACGACCACCGGTAAGTGGGCGTTCTTCGGCCTGCTGGTCGGTGACGCGGGTATCGACACTCAGCGCGAGTGGGACGAGAAGGACATCCCGGCATGGGGTTACGGCACGATCATCGTCGCGTCGAAGGATTTCAAGCTCACCCGCAAGGTGTCCGCGCTGGAGGACAACCCCGTGATGCAGCGGATTCTGTGGAACGGTTCGACCGAGACGGACATCGTTGTCCCGAACCCGCTCTACGAGTATGTGGCATTCGAGAAGCGCACCGCCAGCGGTGAAATCCGCCGCGAGATTTCCAAGCGGCCGGCGCGGTTCTGGACGCCGAACATCAAGGATGCAGAAGGCGACGCGACTCCTCGCGAGGTCGAATGCCGTATCTTCCCGGACTCTGCCCGCAAGTTGTTCGCCGTGCAGCAGAGCGCATAGCGGAAGGGGCGACATCGTGAAGACAATTCGTCTGCTGATCGACAAGCCGGAGTTCCGCAAAGGGTCGGTGCTCGACGTCGATGACGTCTCGGCGGCGGCACTGATCGGGAAGGAGGAGGCGGTGCTGTACGACCCGGCCGAAGACCCCGAAGACCCCGAAGACGCCGAGGACGCGCCGCCGAAAGCCAAGCGCGCGCGCCGCAGTCGCGGCACATCGCAGTCGGTGAACGTGGCCGAAGCCGACATGCCGAACACGGAAGGCACCGAACCGGATGCGCCCGGTGGCGACGTCGATGGCGAAGGTGGCGGCGAAAACGTCTGACGCCGCACGGCTAGAAGCGCTGGGTGCCACCGAAGCCGAAGCGCAGTTCCGCGGCCACACCATCCGGGTTCCCCTGAACCTGGAGGTGTGGCCGCTCAATCTTGTACGTGAACATCCGTTCAACGCTGTCGATTACCTGCTGGCCGGGCAGGAATGTGGACTACGCGACGACGCGACGGTCGACGACTACCGCGAGCTGTCCGACGCCATGGCCGACGCCGTCGGAATATCACGGCTGCCGGAAACACCCGCTGCGCCGGACCAATGGTTCGGCGGCATAACGACATTGGTCAACATCTTGGACCGATTCGAGCAAGACCTAGCCAGTGACCTACGCCGGTTCTGGGGTGTGGAGTACTCCGAACGGTTCACGGGCACTTTGTCATTGCGCCGGATTTGGACCTATATTCGCCGGCTAGATCCAACGTCTTCGATCGTGCGCGCACAGAACGGTGGCAAAGAACATTGGACCGAGCAAATGTTCATTCTCGCCTCTGTATATCAGGCACTCACAGGGGAAATATATCCGGGTCGCCCACTTCGGCAGCATGAGATAGCAAAGGCTCTCGAAGCTATGCAAGCGAAAGCCAATCATGTCGCTAACTTGAAGGAACGAGAAGCCGCTTACGCCGCGCAGTCGTCGCCCGCGGCGCCGGCGGTCTCGGCTATGGAACAGGCAATAGCGAACCGGCGACACGAACTAGGAAAACGCTAAACACCATGGCTAACAACCCCCGCGGCAAGTCCGTAGAAGACCCTGACGAGCAGATTGACCCCGACAAGGCGACCGTCGACCTGATCTGGGAAGGGCTCAAATTCACGATCCCGAAGCGCCGTGGCCGCTGGCCGGTCAATGCGCTAAGGGATTTCGCGCGTGGCCGCAACTATGAAGCCGTAGTGACGCTACTTGGGGGCGAGAAGCAGTGGCAGCGATTGGCCGAGAAGTGCCCGACGGGCGACGACTTCGACAAGTTCGTCGACTACGTGCGCGCCGTCGTCGAGAAGGAGTGCACGCTGTGAACCGCGGCGCCACTCGGTATCCGTGGCGCCGAATCAGAAGCCGCCCACGCATCAGTTTGTGGGACAACCAATTCCAGTACATCACCGAAATCGAAACACCTCTGTATATCGAGCCGTGGCCGATCTGGCTGCGGCGGATTGTGCGGCGCGCGCTGCACCTGAGGTAAGGCGGAAGCCACACCGTGGCAGCACAGGGCTTGGATTTCGGGTACTACACCCTTCCCGTCATCCCGTCGTTTGCGGGCATCGAATCGAAGTCGCAGACGGCGCTGAACCGATCCGTGGGCGGGCTCGGAACCAAGCTCGGTAAGGACTTCGGAAAGAACCTCGCCGACGGCATCGTCTCGTCGGAAGCGCAGCTGTCCCGCGCCTACGACAACGTCATCAAGATCAAAGACAAGGCCGCTGACGCGACCGGCAAGCTGACGACCGCTGAAGCGAAACTGCAGCGGCTACAGAAGATCGGCGCATCCAACGACCGGATCGTCGCAGCCACCGAAGCCCGGAACAAAGCGCGACGCGACGAGGCACGCGCGATTAAGGAAGCCGAAGCTGCCCAGTCCGATTACGACGACACACTGAAACGGCACGAGAAGGCCTCCGGAGGAATTGACAGTCTGGGATTCAGCTTCGAAGGTCTGGCGGGGAAGGCGACAGTCGCAGCAGCCGCGTTGGGCACGGCGGTCGGTGCAGGCCTGGCAGCGGCGGTCACCGGCGCTGTCCAGCTGACCCGCGAGTTGTATGACGTCGGCGCACAGTTCGACGAAACATTCGACCAGCTGCAGATCACCACCGGCGCCAGCGGAGACACACTCGACGCACTGGAACTGTCCGTAAAGAACCTCGGACGCTCTGTGCCACTTCCGTTCACCGAACTCGGCAAGGTCGTCGGCGAGGTCAACCGCGACCTGCATCTGACCGGCCCGCAGCTAGACGCCGTGTCGAAATCGGTTGCCAACCTCGGCCGGCTGACCGGTGAAGCGGTCGATGTGCGCGGGCTTGGCCGCGCGTTCCGGTCGTTCGGGGTCGAAGGCAAGGATCAGGTCGCGACCCTCGATTCGCTGTTCGGCGCGTGGCAGCGCACCGGTATCCCGATCAACGAATTGTTGTCGACAGTCACCAAGGGTGGCCCGCAGCTTCGCCAGTTCGGATTCGACTTCGGCCAGTCCGCGGCACTGATCGGCACGCTCGACGAAGCCGGGCTCGATGCCGAGAAATCGCTGATGGCCTTGAACAAGGCGATGACCGTTCTCGCGAGAAAGCAAGGCATCACAGGCCCGGATGCACTGAAACAGACTGTCACGCAAATCAAGGCGTTGAGCGACGCTGGCCGCGACGCCGACGCGATCAACTTGACCAACAAGATCTTCGGCCCTAAGGGCGGCGGACAGTTCCTCGACGCCATTCGGCGCGGGGCAATTGATCTGCAGACGCTGCAATCGGCGCTCGAATCGACCGGCTCGTCGATCAACGACACCGCCGCCGACACCGACGACTTCGAACAGAAGTGGCAGATCTTCAAAAACAACACCGCGACCGCGCTGGAACCGTTGGCGTCCGGGCTCTTTGAGTTCGTCAACGTCAGCTTGACCGAGCTGTCCCAGTGGGCGCAGGCCCACGCCCCGGAAATCATCCGGTTCTTCGGCCAGGCTGCTGACGTCGCGATCGTGTTCGGCCAATCCATCATCGGCATGACAGGCCAAGCGGCGCGCGCGCTGGCGCTATTGGTCGGCGGTGTCGGCAATTTCGTCGGCACACTACTCAAGGCGGGAGCCGCGGTCGACGATTTCTTCGGACGCCACGACAAGGCCGATGAGCAGCGGCGAGCCGCCGAGGAAGCGTTCGCGTGGGGCCAGGGACTGAACAAGGTGGCCGACGGCGCCAACGATTTGAACAACGCCCTGTTCCGGATGCGAGACAAGATCAAGGCCAGCTCCGAAGAGATGGCCACTGCAGCCGAATTCACTACCGCGCTGGGCGAGGCCACGGCAAATATCCCAGACGGCAAGACCATTCAGATCTCGGAGAACACCCCCGAGGTCCGCCGCAAGCTCGCCGATATCGGAGTGCAAGTCGAAACCCTGCCTGACGGAACGGTGACGGTCACCGCGAACACCGATCAGGGCAAGAAGATCCTTGACACCTGGCGCAAATCGATCGAGAAGGACAAGCCGGCCGAGGTCCCGATCGGCGCCGATACCTCGGAGGCAGAACACAAGTGGGCGTTGTTCCGCGACATGCTGCAGAACCCTGGACAGACCCAGGTCACGGGCCCGTTCCTGGGCGGCAACGCCAACGTTAAAGCGCCGTGGAATCCGTTCCTTCCGCCTGCGCGTGCTCGTGGCGGAATTTTCGACGTGTGGGATTCGGTGGCGTCGTTCGCTCAAGGCGGCACCCTGCCGAGTCGGGCGATCATTCAGCCCGCGGTGCCCGGTTCAGGGCTGGTGCAGTGGGCTGAACCATCCACCGGGGGAGAAGCATTCATCCCACTGGACGGTGGGCAACGCTCGCTTGATATCTGGCTAGAGACCGGGCGGCGGCTCGGCGCTATCCGGGGATTCGAAACAGGTGGGTTCCGCGGCCCCGATGTGATCGCCGCCTTAGGCATGACGGGCACCCCGTACAGCCAGGGCAGCCGCAACGACTGTTCAGGCATGGCTGCCCGCGTCATCAACCGGGCGATGGGCCTGCCCGACGACTCCCTGATGACCACGAAGAACGCCGAACAATGGTTGGCGGCGCGCGGTTTCCAGCGCGGCATGGGCGGTCCGGGCACGATCACAGTCGGCTGGTACGACCATGGTCCGAACCCGAATGACGGCCATATGGCGTTGACGCTGTCGGACGGAACACCCGCAGAGTCTGGCGGCTCGCACGGTGATTTCCGGGTGGGCGCGGGTGCCGCTGGGGCCGATAGCCCGCAGTTCGACCAACACATGTACCTGCCGAACCTCTACGGCGAAGGCCTAGGCGGCTCTGGCGGTGGCGGTGCCACATTGTTCGGCGGCGGCGGTGGGGGCGCTGGCGGTGGCCGTGGCGGCGGCGGAAGCGTGTTCGGCGCCGGATACCAGACTGGCCGCGGTACACCGGGATACGACGAGGACGGCAAGCCCGGCTACTACAACCCGGATCCGAAACAGGTCCGCGAAGCCCAGGAACGTGCCGCTGATGCGCAGCAGCGCATCAAAGACGCAGACGCACAGGTGAAGATCGCCGAGGCGCGTAAGACCGAACTCGACTTCGACGCCTCGGAATCCCAGAAGCTGTCTGCCGACAACGCCTTGGAGAAGGCGAAGGCCGATGCGGCGAAAGCGCGCCGCGAAGCCCAGGACACGCAAGCCGACCTCGCTGACGCCCAGCGTGGAAAGTTCACTGCTGCTAAGGAATCCAAGAAGGGCAAGGGCGGCGATGATCTCAGCGACATAGGCAAGATCATCGGTGGCGGGTTCGCCGAGACATTCGGTCTGGATGGTTCGGTGTTCCCGAACATCGAAGACCTGGGCATCGTCAAGTTGGCCAAGGCCATCTTGGGTATCAAGTACACGCCGCAGGGAACCAATTTCGCGGGCGGTCTGCTGGCCGGCGCCAGTGGCGGCGGCGGGCTCGGTAGCCCCAGTGGCGCGTTCGGTGGCGCGAGCTTCGACGGCGGCGGCGCCACGTCTGGTTTGCCGTTCGGGATGGTGCCCGAAGTGTCGTCGATGCTGCCGTCCCTCACCGGCGTATCGGCGCATCCGGGCTCGGGTATGCCGCCGGGTGTCGGCAACGGGCCGGTCGATCAGTCCGTCAATCTCACGATCAATAACCCGCAGGGCGACGAGCGGTCGATCGCCGACCGCACCCGCCGCGTCCTGCTGAACACACCGCGCCAGATGACCCACGAACCCATCGGCGGTGGCCCCTAATGACGAGCGCACAACTTACCGGGCCACGCCGCAACGTGCCCTGGTCGCAGCTGTCCGAAGCTGCACGAGGCGAGGCGGTCTCATGCGCATGGATCGGATCAGATGGCCACCATTGGCCGCTCACCGGGCAACTGGCGGGCAGCGAAGGCGCGTTCATCACCGGACCCATCGACGGCATGGTGCACGTCCCGTTCGAAGGAATATGGACCACACCCGCCTACGGCCCACCGCGGTTTGAACGCACCGTCGACGGCCGACGGGAAATCTCGTTCACGTTGGGCCTGATGTCCGATTCGTCGCTCGGCTGGTATGACACCGAGGCCCGCTGGTGGCGAGGATGCAAGAAGGACGCCACCGGATACTTCACGGTCACCACCCGCCGTCACGGCCAGCTGTGGATTCCGATGCAGCTGCTCGAGGCGCCCAAATGCGCGCTCCCGGATGACCCCGCGCTGCAATGTGTCGCGTTGCACGAGATCATCTTGGCCGCTGACGGTGAGCCGCGCTGGCACCGGCCCGACACCTCGCCGCCGCCGTTCGTGCGCCCGCCCGGTGGCCCCGGACTGGGATTCATCCGGATCGCGAACCGTTCCACCGAACCGGCGTGGCCGATCTTCTTTGTGCAGGCGTCCAAGACCGCGCCGTCCAAGGTGCGTCTGGGGGATGGCCCGAACGCAATCGTGTCGGGCGAAGAGAACCCGTTCGACGATTGGCCGAAGCTGTCGCGGCTTTTCGGGATCCCGTTCGTTGACGAGATCTTGGGCACGTTCACCCGCACACGCGACGCGAACATGATCGATGTTCCGGAGTTGAATCCCGGTGAGCACTGCGTCATCGACACCGATCCGACGCACCGGATCGCGATCACCGCCCAGGATCCGCCCGACAACCTGGTCAAGAAATTCATCCGCAATAGCGAGCTGCTGAACTGGATTCTGAGTAACTACGGCGATTCGGGATTGCCGCTGCTGCAGCGGTTCCGGGGCCAAGGGTTCTCGGTTCCGATCCCGCCGCGCACCGTCGCGACGATCCCGGTGTCGCATAACCAGCCTGGCGGCAAGATTTGGTGCCAGCTGCCGCAACGCTTTGAAAGCGCGCTCGCATGACCGCGCCCACCCTCACCCTGGACCCGAAGACGCTTGCGGGTGATTTCACGCCAGAGCTGCGGATGCATCTGCTAGAGCGGCGCTGGGCCTACATGAATCGCCGCACCAAGGCGCCGTTGGTTCGTATCTGGGACAAGGAATTCCGGTTTATCGCCCGCGTCGAAAACCTCGACAAGTGGGACTGGGAGGAATTGGCCACCGAGGACGGCGAAGCCAACATCACGTTTTCCGGCAAGGCCAATGACTGGCTACGCGAAATCATCACCTACCAGATCGGTGATGACGAAGACATTCACATCACGATCGACCCCGACCCTGACAAGCCGCACGACTTCCGGACCCGATGGGGCGGCAAGGTGCAGGTCATCGAGGACGACGAGGAAGCCGGAAAGGCTGCCGTCACCACCCTCAAGTGCATCTCAAATCGACGCCACCTCAAGGGAATCTATCTCGCAGCCAACCCCATATTCCCGATGGAGGTGCAGCTGCCCAAGATGTTCCTGTGGGGCGGTCCCACGGTCAGCACCTGCGCGACCGCCGTGTTCTTCAACTGCATTCGACTGTTCACGCTCAACGGATTCTTCCCGGTACCGCGGAACCTGTTCGCGCCGGAAACATGGCTGCAGAACACCTCGCCGCTCAATTGGCCTGTACAGGTCATGCCCGTGGCGGGGCTGTTCGACCAATCACGATGGTGCACCGTCGGTTCCCGCTGGAAGGACGCGCACACCGTTCTGTCGCCGGTCATGAAGGACGCCGGCGTCATCTGCCGCGCCTACACGTGGCTACCCGGCGACCCCGCCCCGTACACCATGTTCGGCCCCGAACTCGCCGAAATCCTCAAGCCCACACGCGCCTGCGTGATCCTGTCGTTCGAAGACAAGTCCGGTGTGACCGGCCCGACGGGCACCATGCTCGACGGCGCCATCAACCTGTTCGCCGCGACCCTCGATGACCTGATCACCGAGACGCTGATCCCGATCGACGCCGACCACGACGGCGAGGTCGACCCGTTCTTCCGGAAACTGCTGCTGGTTTCCCCGAAGCCGCCGCCGTTCGTGTACCGCGACGTCGGATACGGCAACATCCGCCGCCGCAAACTGCGCATCTACAAGAGCCGCGCCACCGACATCATCGTCGGCGGCAAATCGCCGCAGTGGGTCAATCAGGCCATCACATTCGCGATCCGTTACGGCATATCGCAACTCGCGCAAGTGGTGCTCGGCCAAGAGGCCTACGGCGTGGAGGGTTTGGACAACCTGTATCAAGGCCAGCTGGACGACGTGTTCCTGGCGTTCATGCGGTACGTCAACCCGCTGCGCTCGGCGAAGGCCGGAAGTTACGCGTTCCGAGAGTATTTCAAGAATCCGGGCGGAACGGCGTACGTAATAAACGCCATCCAAGAGCTAGCAGCCGGCGACTTCGAGATGAAGGCGTACCGGTCGATGAAGTTCGACGTCGGCGACGGACAGCCTTACATCCTCGGCGAGGATTTTTGGCTCGGCGACCGGGTATCGGCGGAAATCCGGGGCGTTGTCTACACCGACCAGATCATGGCCATCAAGGGCGAAGGCGACCGCACCACAGCGGGCCGGCCCACCGTGTCGTTCGGCGACGACTCCCGCGACGAAGACCCGGTCGCCCGCGGGTTCCGCACCATCGGCAACGTCGCGAACTTCGCGGCCCTACTAGCAGGAAGCGGGGACATGTTCTGATGAGCAGACGAAATCAAAAGCAAGGCAAGGTATTTCCGAAGTTTCCGTACGACCGCAAATTCACCAAAACCGAACTTGACGAGATCTTCGCGCGCCAAGACCGGCTGTGCGAGGCGTTCCGGGACGCTGTCGGCCCGAACGGGTGGGGCCTGGGCATGCCAGAAGACCATCTGCAGCTGCTGATGTTCCACGGCGCGCTGGCCGGCGCAGACGTCGACGAAGACAATGCGTTCATCCGGCCGCGCAGACTGCCCGACGAGAGCGGGCGACTGGTCGACGCCGTCGAATGGGTCGTGAAAAAGGAAGACACACCGCGCGCCCGGAACAGGGACGCCCGCCGTGAAGCGCGCGCACGTGCACGCGAGATCGACGAGCTGGATCCGGAAGTGCGCGACGCGCTGATCGAGATGGTCAAACGCAAAGGCCAACGCGCCTACGACCGCAGCCACGCCGAGGTGTCGGCCGATGACCGCGACGAATACACCGCCCGACTCGCCGACACCGACGACGAACAACCCGAAGACCGCGACGACACCAAGGAGGGCACATCGTGACGTCCGCACTCATCCCCACCGAGCCGATCTTTCTGGGCGAAAGGGTAATCCGCACCCTGTTCTACGCGGCGCCACGCAACCCCGGCGACCCGCAAACCATCGTCGGCACATTCACACTGATGCCCGGCGAGGACAACATCGTCCTGGACGCAATCAAGGGCGACAAGGGCGACCGCGGCGACATGTCGCCATTCTGGCGCCCGCAGTGGGGTTCCACGATCAACCTGCCGGTCGACCTACCCGATGACCTCGGTGACGCCGACGCCGGAATGGCCTGGTACATCGCCGGATATTGGCACGTCTGGGACGGCAACGGCTGGCGAATCATCCTGGGCGCCATCCCCGGCCCGCCCGGCCCCACCCCGAACCTGCACATGACAGCGCGCGGTGTCGCGCCGCCATCGGGCGGCATCACCTACCCGCTGAACCTGAACGTCACACCCGGCGGCAGCACACTGGAACCGACGTTCGCGATCGACATCCCCCTCATTCCGGGTCCCAAGGGGGATAACGCGCGAATCCTCGAGGCCGAAGATTTCGTCGGACCCATCGAGGACGGCCAGTCCCTGATCTACGACTCAACGTTGGCCAGCGGCGCCGGCGGGATCCGCGGCGGCAGCCCAGTCGGCACCGTCAAGAAACTCAGCATCCCGGAAAACTCATTCACCGGCGGCACCTACGGTTCCACCTGGAATATCGTTGCCACGCTCATCGTTCCGGGACAGCCGCTGGCGTACTACCCGGAGTTCGACGGGCACCTGCGGTGGAAGCGCAGCGGACTGTTCAACAGCGCGCAAATCGAAGTGCAGGTACGGGCGTTGCCGCAAGGATCGACGAGCGCGCCCGAGACCGGAACGTTGTGCGGGCGCGCTCTGTACGACCCGAGCACGTTGGACGCCGAAACCATCGCGCACGTGCGCGAACAGTGGTCCGACACGGGCTATCCGGCGCGCGCGATCG
Organism: Mycobacteroides franklinii; assembly: GCF_002013895.1. GTDB lineage: Bacteria > Actinomycetota > Actinomycetes > Mycobacteriales > Mycobacteriaceae > Mycobacterium > Mycobacterium franklinii. Next base: position 48,796 of record NZ_MAFQ01000001.1, read on the forward strand.
GCCCCGACTCCGGCGAAGGCCGGATCCCGGCGAACACGTCCATGGTGTACTACGTGCTGCTGTACCGGATCGGCGGCAGCGGCTCGGTCGTGTTCTCCACCCCTGGCGCGCACATGTCGATGAAGCTATTCCCGGTGAGCTGATGCCCCGCAGCGTCGATAAGTTCCCAGAGAAGCGGGGCGCCGGCGCCGCGTCCCTGAATAACCCGCTGCGCTCGCAGCTGGATTACGAAACGGCGCTCGCCGATACCGCGCAGCAGGCCGGCGACAAGATCCGCGGCGCCATTTCGGGAGCCCTCGACGACGTCGTTGACGTCATCTACGAACTAACCGGGCTGGATCTGTCCGAGCTGAAAGAAGCGCTCGAAGGAATCAATCTGAGCCCCGGCGCGATCCTGGCGACAATCGTCGAGCTGGCCGGAAAGGCGCTGGGCTTTCCAGGGGTGCTGTCAATCTCGCGTATCGCCAACATCATTCAGGACCTGATCAACGGCGCCGGGGAGTTCCTGAACGCTGACAGTGTCACCGGCAACCCGTACTGGTCCTGGGATTCGGTGATGCCCGGATTCCTTTCGGGCGGCTCAATCCGAGCAACCGCCAACGGCACACAGCAGGTCATACGCTCGGAACCCTTCCCGGTGTTTCCCGGCCAAACCCTAGAACTGCGCGCAGCCTCGCAGTGGACGGGTGCCACCGCCACCGCCGGATCCAACCCCGTCAAGGTCGGGTTCACCCCATTCGACCCGGCGGGCAACCCGTTACCCGATGTCATCCGCGGCAGCTTGCAACCCTCCGGTGATCATGGCTGGCAATGGGTTCCGGTCCAAGACAAATGGCCGGTGCCTCCCGGCGTGGCGCAGGTGTCCGAGCTGCTCATCCTGGACAGTGGCGCCACGGCCGGAACGTTCCGATTCTCCAACGCTTCGGCGTGGGCATCGAACCTGCTAGATCTAAGCCTGGTCAAGGATCTGCGCGAGATGGTCGACGCCATCGGCGGCGCGGTCAACTCTGAGGTGGCCAACATTACCGCCCGCCTACAGGCGATCACCGCCGACGGCAAGATCACCGCCTCAGAAATCCAGGGCCTGATCCAGCAAGCGCAGGTTTCGGGGCTTGTCATCATTCAGACGGTCCTCAATCAGATCAAAGATGTCATCAACGGACTTGTAGTCACGCCCATCAACGGCATCGTGCAGGACTTCAAGAACTGGTTTGGCCTCAACCAGAACAAGACTCAGGCACTTAACAGCTCGGGACAGATGGCCGGTTCGGCGATCACTGGCGCTATTAGCGAGGCTGTCACGGGCATCGGGTCGCTCAAAGACGGCATCGTCAACGCGGCAACCGGGCAAAGTGGCAGCGGCTTCGACTTGGTCGCGGTGATTAACGGACTCATCGGAGTCAAGCAGAGTGCGGACCAAGCCGGGGCTGCGGCAGCGGCCGTGGCCGCGCTACAAGCCAAGCTGCAAGGTCAGCAGAACGCAGCTGGCGGTGGCCTGAACTACACCAGCGTATTCGGCGGTGCTGACGGTGCGGCCCTGCCCGTCGAGTTCACCGGCGCTGATCTGAAAGTGCGGGGCAACAACGGGTACGCCGGTATCGCCGCGTCGAAACCAGACGGTACCTACGTCGTCACCTGCAACAAGCAGTACAGCACCGACGATCAGAGCCTTGCCGTGGTGCTCGGCGATCAGGGCGGATCGACCAATGTTCCCGAATACCATCTGTTCCACTCGGATTCGGGATACACCGCGGGCGCTTGCCTCAAGATCGACAACGGCAGTGCAACCATCGGCAGCTACACCCGCTCGGGCGCCAGCATCACGTTCACGCCATTCTCGGGCGGGTCTTGGTCGGGAACGCTCGGGCAGGGCTCTCTGGTCGAGGTGCATAACGTCGGCACGACGTGGACGCTCACCGTGGGCGGCAACACTGTGCTGTCGGTGACCTCGTCGGCGGTGACGTTCGGCGCATCCACCCGGTACGGCGGCGGATTCGTCATGCAGCGCGCCACCGTGAACAACGGATGGTTCCAAGGGACCACCACCTACGACAGCTTCCGGGTTGCGGCTATCACGTTGTCGGACTACATCGAACCCATCTATTTGGGTTCCGGTGCCGTGATGGCCCGCACCAACACCGCGGCGGTGACGGTCGCGACGGGCACGACGGTGTTGCCGAACAGCTTCTACACAGTGGTGCAGGCGGCGACACCGGATATCGCCTGCAATCTGACCACCGGCACAATGACCGTCTCGTTGAGCGGTTGGTACTTGGCCAAGGTGTCCACGAAGTCGAACATCTCCGCCACCGCCACCAACAGCTCAGGGCAGGCTCAACCCGCGATTTTCGTCAACAGCACGACTACGGTATCGAAGCTCGGTTTGCCGCAACAGTATTCGCGATCCAACTCCAGCGACGGAAGCATCGACCTCACCATCCCGGTACTGGCGCTGTCGGACTCGTTCGTCATCTACCTGAACGCCGGGGACGTGGTGCGCGCCGGACAGGTCATCGGCGCCAACGCCACCACCCGCCAGCTCACTGGGGACTCTGCGGGCACAGCGACCTACCTGTCCCTATCGCTGCTCAACCGAAGCCAGATATAGAGGCGAACAATGAATTTCACTCAAGACAAAGCCGGATACATCAAGGCCAAGAATCTCGACGGGGCCGACGTGTGGTTCAAACCGCTCAATCTGAGCATGCGCAACGTTGCCGACGGCCTGGAACTGTCATTCGCCGGACCGTACACCCTCACCGTTCAGGGCGCTGCCGCCGAATACCTCGAATTCCTCGAACCCACGCACGCTGCCGAGGAATAGATGCCCTGGTCACCCAACCCCACCATCCCGTCACCGCCGCGGGGCGGTAAGTGGTCACCTAATCCGATCGTGCCGGCGCGCGCATCTGGCGGTAAATGGCATTGGGTACCGCGTGCAGGCGCGATCGACACCGGCATCGGGGAGGACTCGGCAACTCTGCTGGCCCACCTTCTGGCCACCGAGACCGCCACGGGCGCAGACAGTGCCGCGCTGCTCGCACACCTGCTGGTCACCGAGACCGCCGCGGGCGCAGACAGTGCCGCGCTGCTCGCACACATGACCGGCCACGACGACGGAATCGGATCCGACTCTGCCACTGCCGTACTCAGGTACTACGTGAGCGGCACCGACGACGGAATGGGCTACGACAATGCGGCATTGCTGGCCCATCTGACAGGCACTGAGTTCGGCCAGGTCTACGACACCGGCACACTGTTGGCCCACTTGACCGGACTCGATTCAGGTGGGGGATACGACAGCGCCACCGCGGTATTCAGCCCGCACGCGCCCGACACCCAATCGTGGTCGGCACCAGGCACAATCACCTACAACATCCCGTCGTGGTGCCGGTACATCGACATCGTGCTCGTCGGTGGCGGCAACGGCGGCGGTGGTGGGTTCGCCGGGTTCGTCACTGGTGGCGGCGGCAACGCGGGCAACTGGTCACACGTCACGTTGGAGCGCGGCGTCGACATTCCATGGTCGGCGACCTCGATCACGATCGTCATCCCGGCAGCCACACCCGGTGGCACACAAGGCAACAAGGGCGCCGGCGGCGGCACCGTCACCGCGTCGGTGCCTGGGTCGGGCTGGTCTGGGCTGTCGGCTGCGGGCGGCACCGGAGATCAGTTCGGCTCTACCCGCAACGGAGCCTCGCCCGGCACCCATACCTACAACGGCCAGTCCTACAACGGCGGCGCTGTCCAATCCACTGCACAGGCAGCGGGTAACCCACCCGGCGGTGGCGGGAATGGCGGCACCGGAAACGCCTTCAACGGCAACACAGGCGGCGCGGGTGCACCAGGCGGCGCCTGGGCTCGCGCATATCAGTAACCCAACTCTAGGAGGAAATCATGGGAGCCACATCAGCTCATCAACAGGCGATTTGCAACGCAATCGCAGCGGCAGGCAACACCATCAAGGCGTGCAGCGGCGACCCCGGCACCGGCACGAGCGCCGCAAACGTGATCGCTTCAACGCCAGCGTCATTCAACACGACGTGGGGTCCTGCAGCAGACGGTGCGGGGGCCGACGCTGGGTACGCCGTATCTCAAGGCTCCGCCGGGGCACTGCTGATACCGGCGTCCACAGTGGTCAGTCACTACGCCATCTTCAACGGCTCCACCTACCTACGCGGCCGTGCCCTCGATACGCCAATCACCGTGGGTGGCAGTCCAGTAAGCATCGATATCACGCCGAAAACCCGGTTCAAGGGCGGTCAGTGATGTTCGGGCCACTGTGCAAGGTGGGTGCGAGCTGTGTCGCAATCGCGCTCGTCACCGCGGCGGCGACGTTCGTGGTGGTCACTCATATCGCGCCCGGTGAACGCCACCGCGATCCGCGACTCACGGCGCCACAGCGCCAGAACGGCTGGTGACGCTGCGCGGCATCAACACCCCCGCAGCGCTACCTTCCGAAACGGAAAGCGAGACACCATGAAACCCATCGTCAAATGGCTATTCAACACGGCAATCGAAGCCGCACACGAATATCTGGACGAGCACCCCGAATTGGGCGAGCAGGTCGCAGAGACCATCGCGACGAAGGTCGTCGACGCCCTACCCCGACTCGTCAACAACCTCACCAACATCACCCCATGGCAGTGGGACGACAAGGCGCTCGACGGGCTCGCTGAACGCGTCGCGAAACTACTGCCGGCGCTCGTGCGCCAATTCCTGGGATTCGGCCCGCAGTCATGAGTTTCGTGTGGTTCCGGCCCGACGGCCCACTACGTAGCCGTGAGCAGATCGCCCGTGAGGTGCACGCGGTGTCGCTGGCGCGCGGACTCGACGAACTCGCCACGGTGCTGACGCTGATGTGCATCGACGTCGAGGTCGGCGCCGATGACGACAACGGGGATCCGCAGTGGTGGTGCCCGTGGAACGCGAACGATCCGAGTTCCGAGAAGTACCCCCACGACGCCGAATCAGACGACGGGCGCTCGGTGGGCTATTTCCAGCAGCAGAACGGCGCCCCCGGCGAGGTGGTGGCGGGCAGCGACAACTGGTGGGGGAACATGCGCTCGCGCATGACGCTCGCGCTGGCTGCCGACGTGTTTCAGACGCGGCTGGCCGATGACTACGGGCGTGCGGCCGGAAACCCGGCCCTCGCTGGTCAGTTCGTGCAGCGGGTGCAGCGGTCGGCCTATCCCGACCGCTACGCGGCGCGCTGGGACGAAGCGTGGGCGGTGCTGCGGCGCGCGCTCGCGCAAGGCCCCGTCACGCCCAAACCGCCGCTGCCGCCGATCGGGACCGGCAGCCCCACTACCCGCACCCGGCTCACCTCGAACCGGTACGTCGGCCGCGGCGGCAAAACCCCGCGCTGGATCGTGGTGCACACCCAAGAGGGCGGGCGCAGCGCGTGGGATCTGGCCGGGTTCCTGATCTCTACCCAAGGCACGCCAGGCGCGGTGTCCTACAACGCCTGCGTTGACGACGTCGAGACGGTGCTCACCGTCAACTGGGACGACACCCCATGGTCCGCGGTCAACGCCAACTCCTACGCATTCCACATCTGCATGGCCGGTTCCTACTCGGGCTGGGATCGCGGCAAGTGGCTCGAAACCGACGCCTCCGACGGCAAAAACGAAGACCTCCAACTCACCCGCACGGCCCAGTTGATCGCGTGGTTGTGCCGCACCTACGACATACCCGTCGAGTACATCGGCGGCAACGGAATCCCTTGGGGCCGTGACGGTATCTGCGGTCACCGTGACTTCGGAAGCTGGGGTGGTGGCCATACCGACCCCGGCGACAACTTCCCTTGGGACGAGCTGATCCGGCGCGTCCGCCTCTACCTCGATACCAGCACAGGAGATGAAGACATGGCCCAAGTGCCGCAATCTGAATGGCAAGAAGTGATCGACTTCGTGCGCGGGCAGAACCAACCGATCCCCTCGACGTCGCCGCTGCGACACCTCGGGGAGGGCAACGTCACCACGCGAGCGGATCTTCCGCGCGCGATCGACGCCAACCAGCACGTGACGGCCGTCGTGACGCTGGCCAACGAGGGTCACACCCCCTCGATCGCGCTGCTGTGGGAGGTGTCCACGGCAGCCGACATGCCGGGCAAGTACCCGGACCGGCAGGAAGACGCCAAACTCGCCAAGGCGCTGCTGGCCAGTATCAGCAAGGCCAAGGTCACGGTCGCGCGCGAGGACATCAAGGCGTGGCTCGACGCAGAGAAGAAGGCCGCGTAATGACCTGGCAACAGCCGCAACTGGCGGACCCGCCGATGGGCCCAACCGATGAAATCCGCAAGCTGCAGCACCGACTGCTGTTCGCCTACCCCGGCCGGTCGGACGCACACAACCTCGGCGTGATCGAGTCGGGCGTATTCGACGCGGCTACCGACCGTGCACTGCGAAACATGCAGGAATACCTTGCCGCCACCGAAGACGAGAAATACAACCGGCAGCCCGGGGTGCTCACCTACGACTGCAAGACCCGGCTCGGTGTCGTGCTCGTCGCACCCAAGGCGAAAGAGAAGCGGTTCGTACAACAGGGCGTCGGATTCTCCACCGATGCGTTCCTGATGGGTGATCCCACACATTCCTATGTCGATGCCCGCGCCGAGGGTAGCGCCGAGCTGCTGCGGCTAGCGCTGCCCATGGTCGGCGTGCCCAAGATCTGGATGGGCTACAGCATGGGCGACGACGTGGTGAACACCGCCTTGCTGCAATGGCCCGAAGATCGGCGCGACGAAATCAAACTCGTCATCGGATTCGGTGGCCCGTCGCGCCGCGACGGTCCCACGCTGCTCGGTAACAATCCAGGCGGACAAGGCATTTCCGGGGTGTTCGGACCAGACTGGGCGGTTCCCATCACCTACCAGTTCACCCACGAAGGTGACATGTACGCCAACGCCGTCGGGCTACTGCCGTGGCTGTACCAGATCCTGACCCGCATGGAGATCTCACTCGAATTCGCTGCCTACCTGTTCAACCTGTTCATCTCCACCGTCGGCGGTCAGCTACTCGGCCTGTTGACCTCATCGCTACCGGGAGCCGGTGCGCTGTCCGCCGTGGCCAACCTGGTCACCACCGGGCCGACAAACCAGGTCGGCGGTCAGATCCTCGATGCGATGAAGCTCTTTACCCTTCTGCCGCAGATCATCCAAACCATCGCCGCCGCACTCAAATTCATCTCCACAAACGCGCACTTCCACTACCACGACCAACCCGAAACATTCTGGAGTGGGCTGACCGCGGTGGATTGCGCCGCGCAGATCATCACCGAAAAGGTCTCGACTGCAACAGTGTTCACAGTGCCCGGCACCGTCTCGTGGTGGAACGACGGCCCGCCGGCGTGGACGGCCTGGAAGCTCCCGTAAGCCCAACCGGCCGAATTCATCTACCCACAAGGAGGAACGATGCTCACCAAACAGTTCTGGATCGACGCGATAGAACGCGCAGTGCGCGCCACCGCGGCCAGCGTCGGCGGCGTGTTCGTAGCCGACGCCACCGTGGCCACGGTGTCATGGCAAGGCGTAGCCGTCGTCGCCGGCACTGCCGCGCTGACCTCGATCCTGCTGTCATTGCAGGGATCGCGCGTGGGTGACCCCGATTCCGCTGCATTGGTCAAGCGCCCGTGACACTAACGGCCATCGGCCCCATGTCAGTGCTACTCAACAGCCCTGACGACTACCTGTGGGCGTCGCTGGTCGGGTTGTGCGTGCTCGCGATCATGTTCGGCTGGCTGGTACCCCGATGGGTGTACAAACAAACCATCGCTGACAAGGACAAGCAGATCGGGGATCTTCGCGCAGCCGAGGCGGCCAACCGGGAGTCCATCGCCAAACTTGCCGGCGCGGCCACGGTGACTGCCAAGGTCGTTGAGCAGATCGGACCGAGTCAATGAAGCGCCCGTGCTGGTGGCGCCGGGCCATCGACACGACCGAACGCGCCAAGGATGCGGCCACACGCGCCGAGGCCGAAGACACCCTTGAAAGGGTCAGTGCGCTCACCGCCAAGATGGCCGAGCAGGAACGTCGCAACCATTTCGCCGAAGCCGTCGAACGCTCGATGCGCAGAAAGTACGGAACCACATGAGAATCCGCCGTACCTGGCCGCATTTGGCCGCGACCGTCGCAATTACCACCGCGGTATTCCTAGCAGCACCGTGGGGTATCAGTATCGCCATGACCGCCGCCGCCGTGTGTGCGTGGACGTTCGTCGGACTGTATGTCGGGCGGTCCAACTGGCGCGCAGAAGCTATCGGGAAGGTCATGGTCCTGACCAATGTGTTCCTGGCACTGGTACTGACCCAGGCGGCGCTGTCGCAGTGGACCGACCGCGACTACCCCTACCGCGAACAAGTCCGTGTCGTCATGTACACCGCGCTCGCCTACGGCATCGGCTGGAAAATCGCACTCCTCACACGCGCACAGAAAGCCGACAACGATGACTGACATAGTCGATATTCCATGGTTCAAATGCGTTGGCCTGTACGGCAACATCGTCCCCGACACCCTAGACAGCGGCTACCGGCCCGACCATTTCAAACCATGGGGCGCCGTGACGTTCACGCCCCGGATCGCGGGCCCAGACAACAAGCTGGACCCACCCGAGCCGCAGTTTCGGCTGACCGCGCACACGCCGCCGATCACGCTGCTACTGGTGCCGTTCGATGCCCGCATCGAGAACGGGGTGTTGAAGCTGCCGCGCCTGGACGCGCCGGCGGGGGAGAACCCGACACCGACCGAGATCGATCAGCAGCGCGCCAGCGTCGGTCTGGACATGCTCGCGAATTCGCCTGCGCTGCAGTTGGGGTCGGGATACAAGCTGGTCTACCAAGTGCAGTTCGGGACCATGAAGGTACTGGGCAAGGAACACACCTTCGATTCGTTTTGGTTTGTCGCGCCGACCGTCACCGACTTCACCACCGAGCCGACGTGGACCCCGCCCGCAATCGACCTGACGGTCGTCGAACGATTCACGCCGGTGACGTAGCCTGCGCGATCCCTACTTGGGAATCTTCGGCAATGTCCCGGTGGCGATTTCCATAGCTTTGGCGCACAAGTCAATGCGGCCCTTCCCCGTTCCGGCACCGACATTCACGCTCACAGTTGACCGCTGGGCGGGCAAGGTAACGACGCACATATCAGGCTCTTGATGCAGCGAAGCATCGACCCCTGCAACGGCAATCTTCTTCTCGCCCTTGTCCCAGATGCGCTGAATGGCAACGTTGCTGACGAACATGTTCAGATTCCATATGGCGGTATTGCTCGCCGATTCCCACTCGCATCTGCGTAAGCCCTTGTCGACGCTTCACCCCCCGTGAAGCTGGGTCAAGCTTAGCGCCGTGTGGCGTTAAATCGTGGGATTAGAAACACCGTGCCGACCTGGTATTACCTGGCGGCGGGTTCGGCCGGGTGTGGGTTGTCGACCCAATCAGCGGGCTCTAGATGTGTCCATTGACCGCTGGGGTCGTCGCCCTCGGCGATGGCCTGTTCGTCGGTCACCGGCGCCGGGTAGAAGTGGATCGCACCCGAGCAGGTGCCACAGGTTCCGGTCTTCTGGAAACGCTTGATCGCGGTCATAACTCAATGGTGAACGACCGCTCCCGCCTGGCGTGCACAGCTACACGAGGAAGTCGTGGACCTGGCTACGGATCCCCGAGATCTCCTCATCGATTCTCATGCGCGGCCATGACTCGGAACCCCCGAACGCCCACATAGATGACAGCTCCCGCAGCTTGCCAATTACGTACGAGAACTGCGGCAGGTTGAGCGGCGGCGAGTAGACATCGGATCGGATCTGCTCCACTAGGAGGCCGCCGAGCCGGTTCGTCATCGCCTGGTGGACTACCGGGGGGCCAGGCATCCCGCCGTTCTCAGGCAGCGACAACCACGACTCGACTTCGGTAGCGCGGGAGTCATCGGCGATGGCGAGCACCCGGTACGTCGCCGCGATGGTCGCCTCGCAGGGACTCCACAGGCCGTAGTTGCCGATAAACGGAATGTCCCTGGCCGACTCCGCTAACTCGTACATGGAGTCGGTGTCCGCAACGAGACTGAGCAGCATCGCCGGCTCGAATAGCAGCTGCATACCGACATCACCGCCCACGGTCCCCTTCGCGATGGCCCGGTCGACGACCTTGTTCCCACGCTTGCTGAGTAGCGGTGCACACCGGTCGTACACCATCGAGAGCCGCGGCTTGATTAAACTGTTCACCTCGGCCATCTGCTGCGTCGAGAACCGCGTGATGTCTACTGCCCCTTGGTTACTACTAAGTGCGGTCGCGGCGAATCCGGCCCGTTCTTAATTCCGTGTTCCCATAGTTGCTGCGCGAACGACAGATACACGTCGACGGAGTCGCAAGTGAGGTTGCCGATCTCGCGCTTGCCGCCGTAGAACCCCGGCACAGTCGCCCCTGCGCACGCGTCGAACTCCAAGTAGTTGATGCCGACAGCGCCCATCCACTCGCCGAACAAGTCCGGCAGCAGGAAGTCCTGAGCGAGTGGGACACTCAACGCGCGTTCGAAAGAGTGGGCGTCCACCCAAGGCGTGACCGAGCCGTCGAATGGGTCGAGAACCACCACCGTGCGCGAGGTCTGTGCGCGGTCCGGCATCCCCTCTGGGGTCATCCGGCTCGTGACAGCGAACTGACGTGCCAGCCAGTCGAATGCGAACACTTCGGCATCGAGCCCCCGCGTCCGGAACATAGCATCGATGGTCGCCTGAGCTGCAGGTGCCGACGCAGCGTCGTGAAACCGGAAGAGTCCTCGGTTCATAGAGCGCCCACACATCCCTCGGACAGCGAACATGTCGCCGACCAGTCTGGGCGCCCACACTTCGGTGGGCCGTGTCGGCGGGTCGAATGCGAATTCCATCTCCGGATTCCTGTTGTCGTGGCGGCTAATCCTATGTGTGCAGCGTATGTCAGGGGCCCGGATCTGGGAGACGCACGCCACCGAATTGGGTCCCCTCGGGGTACCGGTTCATCCCCGAGTTGAGCTGTGAACCGAAGCTCGAGTTCACGCTACCGTCGAGCAACCCCATGTTGTCGACCGAGTCGAGACCACCTGCTTGCAGGTCTCGAATGTGGTCTACGTGCACGCCAGGTGGCACACGGTCCAAGCCGAGGGTGTCTAGGAACAACTGGCGGATGGCGGGGTCGCGCACTCCTGGCAGAGTCTTGCTGAACCCCTCGTCACCGAGTGATGCGTTGAATCCCTGCACCTTGTCCTGCATCTGTGAGTGCTGGAAATCCGACCAGCCATCTTTCATCGACATGTCGATGAAAGGAAGACCATTGCTGCCACCGACATCAGCGATACCGCCGCCCAAATGGTCGCCGCTTAACCCGCCGCCGTGATCCCCGCCTATCGGGTGGTCAGCAATCGGGCCGGGGTGGACGCTCGGAAGTTCGACATGCGCGTGCCCTGGCATCAGGGACGTGTCATGAGGCAGGCCTGGCATGTCGAGGAGGCCCCCGCGGCCGGCGATGGTGGCGTCGCCGAGTAGTCCGCGTGCTCCGGCTGCGGCCTCACCGCCGATGGCTCCGGTGGCTAGGCCTTCGGTGCCCAGGATGATGTTTTTGCCGATGGATTCGCCGGGGTGGTGGTAGAAGTCCTGGGCTTCTTGGATGCCCATTTTGGGTGCGGCCAGCGGATCGGTCATCAGCTCGTGGACCTGCTTGGCTGCGCCCAGGCCGACGTCTTTCCAGGCATCGGCGACACCTGGTGCGCCCGGTCCGGCTTGTCCGGTAAGGATCTTGCCCTGTTCAATCTGGCCGTCAATTGTTTTGGTGGCCGAGTCGTTGGCGCGGCCCACGATGTCGTTGAACTGATCACCGACAGAGTTATGCAGCGGCACCTCACCGGGCGACCGCATCGGGCCACCGTCAGGTGCAAAATGCGGTGTCTGAGCTCGCGTTACGGCGTCGTTGACCCGCTGCTCAATCTGGTCGGCAGGCACACCCTGGCGTTGCAGGTTTTGGCGGGTGATGTCTTTGAACGCGGGCACATCACGGTCGGCCAATGTCGGAGCCAGCTTGGCAGGTGCGGCTTTGTCGATATTGCCCACACCCGGCAGCGCCCCCACCCCGCCGAGCTTGCTCGGATCAACACTCTTATCCCCCACAGAGACACCGTTTTTCGGGTACCACTCCTTGTACTTGGCTTCCGTATCGGCACCAGTAGCGGCAGCGGCTTTCGTCGCCCCCGGATCACCATCAGGGTTGGGAGCGGCCAAGTTCTGCAGCGCCCCCGCAGAACCATTCGGCTTGATGGCTGAGCCCGGTGCCAGCGGCAGCGCCCCGGTAGATCCGGAGGGCTCGGGGAGTTCCTTGGCCGCTTTGATCGCGGCGGTCAGGTCAGCGTTCGCGGTCTCCCCGGCCGCGCGGATCTGCTTGAGGGTGCTGGTCAGGTAGTCCAGCTCGTTTTTGTCGTACTTGCCGCTAGGTGGGGTGACTTCACCGGTATCTAGGTTGATGGTGAATTTACCGCTGGCAGCGTCGTTTTCGATCTTCTTGAGGAGCTGTTGCACGCCCTCGAATTCATCGGCAGCACGCCGGATCTTGCCCGCCGCGCCGTGCTGGGCCTCGGCATGACCACCCAAGTACTTGCCGTAGACGTCTGTCTGGTGATGGGCCGCGTCCCCGGAGACGCCTTGCCAGGCATCCCCAGCGATCGGCAACCGTTCCACACCCTGTTTCATGTCGCGGTTCGCGCCCGCCATGATGTCCAGGGCGTCGGCAAGGTCGCGGGAGGACTGCACCTTGGCGCGCTCGAGATCAGCCAGCGAAAACGACACCGCTAAGCCCCGGTCTGCGGCAACCGGGTGGTCAACATATTGACCGCTGTCTGTTCATCAGCATCGGCGATGGCATACCCGATACCGTCGAACGCATCCCGAAAATGCAGCGACTCATTTTCGACGTGTTTGGAGTGGCCTTGCCATTCGGGGGACTCATTCTTCAGCGCTGCGGCGGCATCACCCACCAACCCCGAAGCAGCCGCACCGATCATGGCATGCGCCTTGGCGTGCGCGGCCCGATGCGCCGACAACAACCGATCCATCTCATCAGCGGACCGATGCAGCAACTCAGGATCAACCTGCAATCGTCCAGCCATATGCTCCGCCTCCCGCCGAAGACCCCGATGCGTTGAACGCCCTGTAGCTAACAGATAGAGGTGACCCTACTACGGAGGGTGCGAGGCCGCTAAGCGGTCGCGAGAGCGTCGATAGCAGGCGTGCCCCGTTTGAGGCCGATTCAGGTACCACTAAGGCACCATTAATTCGTCGCACGTCGCTGTAGCGGGGTGTTGTCGGATGTAGCGTAGAGTCGCGCATCAAACGCTATAGGCGCTGATAGATCGGCATTTTCATGTAGCGCTTGACAGTCCCATGATGCGCGATGTAGCGAGTACTTTTGAGATCGAGAAGGTCGGGAGTTCGATTCTCCCTAGCTCCACCATGAAGAACCCCCGCCAGTCGGGGGTTCTTTTTTGTTGGGACGGGTGGGGCGAGCGCTTCAGTCCGTGGGTTCGTCTGTTGGTTCAGGCTCGTCCTTAAGCTTGGTGGTGCGCCCTGGGTTGCCGATCCGGCGGTTGAGTGCGTACACAGGAGCAGCCGCTCGCGCCACCAGGGGCGGAATCGCCTGGCGTGCCCTGCGGGTGTTGAAGAGCCCAGCATTCATGCCGATGCCTATCAAGGTCATCGCCACGATCGCCGCTATCCCGACGAACGTCGTCGTCATACGACCCACAGTATCGTCAAATGCTGAAGCATTCAGCTGATGGTTGACGGGGCGATGCCGAACGCGCGGCCGAACGCGTAGGAGAAGGCGGCGGGCGTGGCATATCCCAGCCGTCCGGCCACCTGAGTCACCGAATGATCGCGCAGCAGCGGCACCGCGGCCAGCAGCCGCGCCCGCACGCGCCATGCGGCCGGGCTCAAGGCGACTTCATCGCGGAAGCGGCGAGTCAGCGAGCGTTCGCTTGTATTCAGCCGCAGCGCCCACTGCGCATTGGACACCGATACCTCCGGCGCATCGAGGTAGGCGCGGCACAGCTCGGCGAGGTCGGCCGATCGCGGCATATCGACGTGCAGTGGCAGCGCGGTGAAGGATGCCAGCTCGTGCAGCAGGAGCGCGGTGAGCGCTCCGTTACGGCCCGACCGGTCATAGTCGGCAGCCAGATCTGCTGCAGCACTGAGCAGTTCGTGCATCAGTGGACTGACGTCGACCACCACGCACGACGACGGCCACCACGGAACAGCCGAGGGTTCGATGTAGAGGCTGCCGGTGCGCACCCCTACCATGCGCACCCGGTGGCGCGTGCGCGCCGGGATCATGACAGCGCGGCGGGTGGGTACCGTCCATGTCCCAGCGTCGGTATCCACGATCATCGTGCCGGTGGTTCCGTAGAGGAACTGTGCACGCCGATGCTGGTGCCAGTCCAGTAGCTGCCCGTTGGCGTAGTCGGTGCTGATCGGTAGGACATCGTGGGGCAGGTCGTCGACATCGGCGAGCGGTACGTTCCGCATCGTGTCAGGATATGGCCGAAAGTCGAATGAATCGAGCTGGCTTTCGATTGTTCGCGTGCGACGCCTCGGATGGACTGGTTCCATGGGTGTGCTCGTGTTGGTGGTGATCGGAGTGCTTACGGGGCTCACCACCGTGTTGTTCGGTTTCGGCGGCGGTTTCGTCACTGTGCCGGTAATCATTTGGGTTGATGGTGCGCTGGGTGCGGCGGCGCCGGGGGCAGCCGTGGCAACCTCTGCGGTGGTCATGGTGGTCAGCGCGGCCGCGGCTACCGCGGCGACGCCGCGGAGCACGTTGGCCCACTTGCGAAGTGCGGCACCTCTCGTGGTCTTACTGGGGTGTGGTGGCGTACTCGGTGCGGGGCTGGCCCGGCTGGCGCCACCGCAGCTGACGACATGGGGTTTCGTGGTCTACCTGGTGATCACGATCCTCGATGTACTGCTGCGGCCTGGCTTTCTGCGCCGCGCCACCGTGATTGACGGGCCCGAACGCGAGTTCGCGATTCCTCCTGCCCTGGGCGTCCCCATCGGAGCGGTGGCCTCTTTTCTGGGAGTGGGCGGCAGCGTCATGACGGTTCCGTTGTTGCGCCGCGGTGGCCGGCCCATGAATGTGGCCACCGCACTGGCGAATCCGTTGACGCTGGCCATCAGTGTGCCGGCGCTGGCGATCTTTCTGACCAGCATCTCGGCGGCGATGGCAGGTGAGCCGCACTTCGTCGGCGCGGTGGACTTCCGTTCCGCGATCGCGCTGCTCGCCGGGGCGCTGCCGGTGGTGTTTTGGCTACGACGGCGGCCACCTCGGCTGCCCGATACCGTGCACGCCTGGGCCTATGTCGGACTGCTCGTTGTTTCGGCGCTGGCGATGCTTACTGCGCGCGCACCGTAAGCAGTACCTTTCCGACGGTCTCGGAGGAGTCCAGCAGTCTGTGTGCCTCAGCCGCATTGGTGACCGGAATCTCGGCGGCGACGACGGGTGCCACGGCTCCCTTGTCGATCAGCGGCCACAGCCGCCGTCGGAGTTCGGCGATGATCTCGGCCTTGGAGCCAGGCCCCTGCTCGGGCCGACGCCGCAGATTGGTCGCGTGCACCGATCCCCGCTTGAACAGCAGCGCACCCAGATTCAGCTCAGCGCTGGCCCCACCCTGCAATCCGATGATCGTCAGGTGGCCGTTCTCGGCGAGCGCCTCCACATTCTTGGGCAGGTAGCTGCCGCCCATGATGTCGAGAATGACATTGGCCCCGGAGTACTCGGCGTTGACCACCGCCGGGAAATCCTGCTCGCGGTAGTTGATCAGGGTCTGCGCGCCGAGCTTGCGGCACCGGTCCAGCTTGAACTGCGTTCCGGCGGTCACCGCCACATTCGCGCCCAGTGCGCGGCCCACTTGTATTGCATGCGTGCCGATTCCGCTACCGCCGCCGTGTATCAGCAGCGTCTGCCCGCTGCGCAGACCGCCCGTCATCACCACGTTCGACCACACGGTGGCGGCGGTTTCCGGCAGGGCCGCCGCGGCGGTGACGCTGACGCCCTGCGGCACGGGCAGCACCTGGGTGGCGGCGACATTGACTCGCTCGGCATATCCGCCGCCGGCCATCAGCGCGCATACCGCATCGCCGGGTGACCAATCCTGCACTCCGGCACCCACTTCGGCGATGTATCCGGAAACCTCGAGGCCGGGGATCTCGCTGGCACCGGGCGGCGGCGGGTAGAGGCCCAGGCGTTGCATGACATCGGCCCGATTGACGCCCGCGGCCACCACGTCGATGGACACCTCACCGGGGCCCGGGGCGGGTAGGTCCGCCACGTGGGACCACTCCATCACCTCGGGATCGCCAAAACCGTTGAGTGTTATCGCATACATGCGCGCTGCCTCCTTGTGCGAGCTATGCCCCTACTGGAGAGATCTCGATGGCGAACGATGCCTGCTGCCGACGGGTTACCCACACCCCGAACTCGCTCAGCGGCCCGAGCAGCCAGTACTTGCGGTTGAGGACCTTGCGGATGCGTGGGCTGTCGGCGAACTCGAGAACGCGCGCGGTGCCCTCTACGACTGGCGAGTTGGGGGTGAGCTTCCCGCGAACATCGCAGGGTTGCAATGTCACCGCAGGGTTTCGCCGGATGCGCTTCACCTTGTACGCGCCCACCTCCGAGAAGAAATAGAGCTTGCCGCCGTCGGGTGCGATCCACACCGGGCTGGAAACAGCGGTACCGTCCTTGCGGTAGCTCGTGAATGACACGTAGTTCGCTCGGCCGACTACATCCCAATCGGTCATGGCTGCCTCCCTTGTTATCGCACCCCTTTCGATTCTGTCGCAAGGTGCAACCGGCCGCACAGACGTGGTCGGTAATCGCAGCGGAATGAACCGGTCGGCACGTGATCTGCCCCACTTCCCAGCGTGCTCCCAGGTTGGCCGTACACACTTCTAGGGTGACGCGGACACGGTGGGCCGGGTTGGGTCTTCTTGCGAGTGCTCTGGTCGCGGGCTGCTCTCACCCGGTCAGTCCCGCGGCGGAGAAGCCGCCCTCCCCGGAGCTCACTGAGTTGAAAATCGATGCTTCGGCGGCAGATTCATTGTTCGCCGGTCTCGACGAGGTCAAGTCTCTGGGCTTCCCGACGGCAGATACGACACATACCGACACCGCACCGGTCTACGGGCCTGCCATCAACTCTGCGGACCCGTGTGGGTTGTTGCACGCCACGGCGCAGGGCGACCTGGGCGATGGTTGGCAGTCTTACCGTCAGCTCAACGTCGCCAGCTCGGCCGACCCGCGCCAGACGCTGCACGAGACCGTTGCGATCTTTCAGGACAAGCCCGCCGCCCAGAGCGAATTTCAACGGCTGACAGAGGCCTTCAACAAGTGCAAGGCGCAGTCGCCGGGCGCGTATTCGTTCGGTATGAGCAATGCGATCACGATCTCGTGGTCCGATAACACCGGGGCGACTCGCGTCCACATCACCGGCAACGTGGTGTACGGGGTGAGCTCCTCGGGTGCCACCGATAACGCCGAGGTCGCTGGTCAGGTCGCCAACCAGCTGAAGACCAACATCATCGACCCTGCTTAGAACCACCGTTCACTCGGTACTGTCCCGGTGTGCTCACCGAGCTGTATCACGCTGCGATCGTCTTCCTGGTGGTCCTGGCCGCCGTCACCTTTATCAGCGGCTTCTGGTTCACCAATCCCTACGGCAGGTTCGCCAAGCCGGGCGAGAGGTTCACCGCACCCGCCAAGGTGGGTTGGCTGATCTTCGAATGCCCGCAGTGGTGGGCGTTCACCATCACATTCTGGACCGTCGCGCATCATCCCGGCGTGCCGGCGCTGGTGCTGTACGCGTTGTGGCAATGCCACTATCTGTACCGCGGACTGATCTATCCGCTTTCGCGTAGGGACAGCGGAAAACGGTTCCCCTACAGCGGGATTGCCTTCGGTTTCATTTTCAACGCGGTCAATGGTTTTGCCAATGGATACGCGGTCGCCTTCGCCGCGCATCTGCAGAGCGCTGCGTGGTTAACCGACCCCCGGTTCATCCTGGGGGTGCTTGTCGCCCTCACCGGATGGATCGTGAACTTCCAGGCCGACCGCATTCTCATCAATCTGCGGTCCGACGGTTTCGATGGCTACCGCATCCCGTACGGCGGCGCGTTCCGGTGGGTGTCGGCGGCCAACTACTTCGGCGAAATCATTCTCTGGGCGGGTTGGGCGTTGATGGCGTGGACACTGCCCGGGCTGATCTTCGTGTTGTTTTCCATCGCCAATCTGCTGCCGCGCGCTCTCGCGATTCATCGCTGGTATCGCGAGACGTTCCCCGGCGAATACCCGCGAGAGCGTAAGGCCATCGTGCCGGGGCTGCTGTAGGGGACCTAAGACCCGACTTTTACGCATTTCTTCAAAACGTAAGCGATTCGTGTAACACTGAGTTACACGATCAATGTGGAGGTAGTGCGAATGGCTGCTCCGGTAATGGGCTCATACCCGAAGACTCGGCGTATCAGGTTCTGGTTCGGCGACCCGGTGCCGATGCGAAGACACTTCGCCGACAATGATATTGCGCTCAGTCACGTGCTGGCAGGTGCCTCTGCGGTGTTCCCGCCGGGGGAAGAGTTTTTCGTCCGATCGGTGCGTCGCTACGCCGACAGCATCACCGAGCCGACACTCAAGAAACGTGTCGCAGGATTCATCGGTCAGGAGGTCACCCATGGCCTGCACCATCGCGAGCTCAACGAAAAGCTCACCGAGATGGGCTATCGCAGCAAGATGGTCGAGACAATCGGGCGGCGCTCCGGCAAGGTCGAAGACCTCGTCGACAAGTACCTACCGGACATGGACCGCCTCAAGTACGTCCGGCTGACCATGCTGGCCGCGACGGCTGCCCTTGAGCACTACACCGCCGTGCTGGCCGAGCGACTGCTGGAAAGCGGTGAGCTGCAGGACATGGTGACCGACGACGAGGTGCGGAACCTGTTGTATTGGCATGCGATCGAGGAGCTTGAGCACAAATCGGTGGCCTTCGACGTCTACCGGGCGGTCGGCGGACCCGAGTGGCTGCGGCGCGCGGTGATGGCCGTCATCTGGACGGGGACGGTGCCGTTCGCAACCGCAGGCTCGTGGTTCTCCATCGCGTGGAGCGATCCGGCGGGACGGCGCCAGCCGGCGCGGGTGTTGCGCGAAACGGTCGGGTTGATCCGCGGCCCGCTACTCAACGACGGCATGATCGGCAGGCTCGCCGTCTATATGAAGAAGGACTTCCATCCCGACGATCTCGACACCGAAGCGCTGCTGGAGCAGTGGCGCGCTGAATTATTCGGCGCCGAGGGCACTCTGGTTGATCACTTGAAGTAGAGACAGCAATGGCCCGGGCTTGCGGCCCGGGCCATTGTCACGTTCTGCCGTGTTCAGCAGCTCAGTGCGACATGCGCGACCTTGCGGTCGATTGTCGGCACCGTGGTGGGGTTGTTACGCACATCCCGGGCCGGCTGCACATTGCTCACAGGCGACTCCTGCGTAACCGACTCGACAGTGCACTTGCTCAGCTCACCGGCGCCCGTCTTGGAGACGATCACTCGGTACCCGTTTGACTTGAGGTCATTGATGACAGCGTTCGCATCGCCCGATCCAGATGGTCCGGCGAGCGCGACACTTGCTGATCCCAGCGACGCCCCGATGACGCCGACTGCGGCAATACCTGCAAATAACAACTTCTTCATGATTTCACTCCTCTCGCCTCACTCCTCGCGGCCTCGCTGTTACGGAAACGTTTCCGCCTACCACATTGAGACCCAACCCCCGACGCCCAGACTCAAGCCTGAATCATCAACGTTCGTGAATCTGTCCTGTCCAACGTGGTAATACTCAGATTGATTCCCGCTCTGCGAAATTGACGCCAAATTCATAGCTTCGCCTGCGCTCGTTCTTAGGTGGCGCTGCTCGGGCAGGCGTGGCTGGACGGCTCCCAGCGAACCCGCAAATCTAGTTAGGTGAGGCTAACTAGACGTTGCAGTTAAGGGAGATGTACACCAATCTGTGGTCGAGCACCCGGACCGGCAGCACCAGCCACTTTCCGCTGGGCATCCAGGTGCGCTGATACTCGGTGCGATACACATCCTGTCCGTTGCGGATGTTGGACACGGTGCACTTGTTGGTAGGTGCGCTGCCGCTGCGGTCGATGATGACCTGGTAGCCCTGCGCCTGATATTGGTTGATAACCGACTGTGCGTCATCGGCGAGCGCTGTACCGGGGGTGAGGGCCAACAGCGCACCGGCACCTACCGCCGCCAGGCACAACCGGCTCAACCGAACCACCGTGTTCATCTCACACCGTCCTCACAGGATTTAACTCTGGGCCACACAGACATTGTTCCCTATAGGTGCCATCGATTTTTCGTTCCGAATCGATACAGTGGCCGGGTGCTGAAGCCGGTGACCGTCAAGAGCTGGGGAATCTGGGCCACCTGTGTGCTTGCGCTCGTTACCGTGTCGGTGGCTGGGTGTGGCCGAAGCGTCCAGAATCCCGTCAACCACAACGTCCAGATCGGAAACATAGCCTCGCTGAGGAGCCAGTTCGGGCCCGAATTCGTGGTCAAGACCATGGAGCCGGCGGGAATGGACCCCAAGCTGCTTTCGCCGGCTCCACTGCCGCCGGGTATGACGATCGACCCTCCCGGATGTGCCAAGTACAGCGGTGGCAGCACGGTGCCCGCAGGGCTCAAGGGAAATATGGCGGCCTTGACCGCGACGGGTGCGGGGAATCAGTACGTGGCAGTGGCCGTGGAAACCTCGCAGGAAGTCCCCTTCGATCCGGCCGTGTCGGCGGACTGCAAGAAGGTCGGTTTCCGCGGTAACGGGATCGCGGGGCAGACCGAGGTGATCGACGCGCCTGCCATCGACGGCGCGCGCACGCTCGGCATGAAGCGCGACGTGCTCAGTGGCACCTCCGGGCGGGCGATCGGCCAGGAAGTCCTGAACTATTCGGCATATCTGGGCCGCTACATGGTGGCGGTCACAGTCAGTCCGATCGCCGTCGGCAATGTTCCGCCCGCGCTGCCGGACGGAAAGCGTGCATCGGATCTGCTGGTCAAGGCGGTTGCGGCGGTGCGCTCCTAGCGCACGTCGCGGGGCCGGTACTGCAGGCTGATACGTGGCCCCACCGGCTTGGACGTCTTCGGGATGGCGTGTTCCCAGGTTCGTTGACAGGAACCGCCCATCACCAACAGGTCTCCGTGGCCGACGTTGATGCGGATCGAGTCGCCACCGAGCCGTGGTCGCAGGGCGAAAGTACGTGTGGCGCCAATGCTTACGATTGCGACCATGGTGTCTTCACGTAGGCCGCGGCCTATGGTGTCGCCGTGCCACGCCACGCTGTCGGTGCCGTCGCGGTACTGGCACAGTCCCACCGTGGTGAAGGGTTCGCCGAGTTCGTTGGTGTACTCGCCATTGAGCCGGTCGCAGATGGTCTCCAGCACCGGATGCGGTGGTGACCCCGCCGTCAGGTCATGGAAGCTGACCAGCCGCGGGACGTCGAGAGTGCGGTCGTACATGCGTCGGCGTTCGGCACGCCAGGGCACCTGCGCCAACAGCTGGCCCATGAGATTGTCCGCACGTCCGAGCCATTCATGATGCACCTCAAGCCAAGCGCCGCCCGCCAACTCACGGCGGGGGACCGGCGGAGCGCCGAACAGTGATGCTTGAACCGTGTGTGTCACACCTTCATGGTATCGCACACATGTTCGATTGCGCGGCAAGCTAGCGTCATCTCATGACGGATGTTCCAGTGCTGGGTGCTAATTCAGAGGTGGGGCGGCTGCGAGTAGTGGTGTTGCACCGGCCCGGTGATGAGCTCAAGCGGCTGACTCCGCGTAACAACGATCAGCTGCTGTTCGACGGGCTGCCCTGGGTGGCGCGCGCCCAAGAGGAACACGACGCCTTCGCCGAGGTGCTGCGTTCGCGCGGTGTCGAGGTGCTGTTGCTCTCCGATTTGTTGCGAGAGGCGCTCGCCAGCGGTGCGGCCAGGGTGCAGGGCATCTCGGCCGCCGTCAATGCGCGCAGGCTGGGCTACGCCCTGGCACAGGATCTTTCGGGGTATCTGCGAACGCTGGATGCCGCCGATCTGGCATACGTGCTGATGTGCGGGATGACGTTCGACGAACTGCCGGTGGGTGGCAAGGTGGGGCAACCGTCGCTGGTGCGGACCATGCATCACGGATCGGACTTCGTCATCGAACCGCTGCCGAACCTGTTGTTCACCCGCGACTCGTCGTTCTGGATTGGCCGTAAATTCGCGATCACCTCCCTGGCCCTGCCGGCCCGGGTGCGCGAGACCTCGCTCACCGATCTGATTTATGCCCATCACCCGCGGTTCCTCGGGGTGCGCCGCGCCTACGAGTCGCACTCGGCGCCGGTTGAGGGTGGCGACGTGCTGTTGTTGGGGCCCGGCGTGGTAGCGGTTGGGGTGGGGGAGCGCACCACCCCTGCCGGTGCAGAAGCCCTGGCGCGCAGCCTGTTCGACGACGGTCTGGCGCACACCGTGCTCGCGGTGCCCATCGCGCAGGAGCGGGCGTCGATGCATCTGGACACCGTCTGCACCATGGTCGACACCGACGCCGTGGTGATGTACCCGGCTATTCAGGATTCGTTGTCGGCGTTCACCATCCGCAGAACCGAGGGTGGCGTCAGCATCTCGGGTTCGGAGCCCTTCGTCGAGGCCGCGGCCGATGCGATGGGTATCGGCAAGCTACGCGTCATCGATACCGGACTCGACCCGGTCACGGCCGAACGTGAGCAATGGGACGACGGGAACAACACCCTGGCACTGGCGCCCGGCGTCGTCGTCGCCTACGAACGGAACGTGGAAACTAATGCCCGCCTTGAGGATTCCGGTGTTGAGGTGCTTGCCATCTCGGCCTCGGAGCTCGGGACGGGCCGGGGCGGACCGCGCTGCATGTCCTGCCCGGTGTCGCGCGACCTGCTCTGACGCCGACACGCCGTGTTCTGTACACGCCGTTCCGCGTGTCACGGCGTGTCGGAGTGAACACGGCTAGCGCCAGCTGGGCAGCCACATCTCCATGTTCCACATGAACGGTGAGATGGCCGCGCCGGTGAGGATCGGATACAGCCAGGCGAAGTTGGTGACCACCAAGGCCACGTAGAACGTTGCGATGAACATTCGCAACGTCTTTCGTTCCGGGTTGGCGGTCGGCTTGCGTAAGAAGTCGCCGACAAGGAACGCGATCATCATGACCAGGAACGGCACCATCGGCGCGGCGTAGAAAAAGTACATCTGCCGGTCGATGTTCATGAACCAGGGCAGCCACCCCGAGCAGTAGCCGACGAGTGCCGCCGCATACCGCCAGTCGCGCCGGACCACCGTCGCCCATGTGGCCCACAACAGCACCGGAACCGCCAGCCACCAGATGGCCGGCGTACCGACCAACAACACTGCGCGCACACAGGAATTGGCGCCGCAGCCGGGGACGTTCTTGTCCTCGATGGCGTAGAGCAGCGGTCGCAGCGACATCGGCCAGGTCCATGGTTTGGATTCCCACGGATGGTGATTGCCATTGGAGTTGGTCAGCGTCGAATGGAACGTGTAGACGCTGTGCGTGTAGTACCAGAGCGAGCGCAGGGCATCGGGCATCCACCCGCCTACACCGATCTGCCGTCCCTCGGCGTGCCGGTTTATCCCCGTCTCGGATGCGAACCACGACCAGTACGAGGCCATGTACACGATGAACGGAATGACCAGCAGCGCATACAGAGCGGGCCCCAGATCGCGCACCGCGGCGCCGGCCCAGGGTCGCCGCACGCCGTAGGCACGGCGCGCCGCGATATCGAACGCGATGCACAGCACGCCGAAGAATGCGATGAAGTACAGGCCCGACCATTTTGTGCCGCAGGCCAATCCGAGCAGGATTCCGGCACCGAAGCGCCACCAGCGCACCCCCAGCCGTGGGCCCCACGGGGTGTCGCCGATGCGCCCGTCAAGGTATGCGTGGTAGAGCCGTTCCCGAACCTGGTCCCTGTCGACGATCAGCGCGCCGAACGCGGCTACCACGAAGAGCACCTGGTACACGTCGAGCAGCGCGGTGCGTGCGGTGACGAAGCTGACTCCGTCCGCGATCAGTAGCACTCCGGCGATGGCGCCCACCATGGTGGACCGGCTGATCCGCCGGGCGATCCGGGCAACCAGCAGCACGATGATGGTGCCTGAGAGCGCCGCCGCGAATCGCCAGCCGAACGGGTCGTATCCGAACAGCCATTCACCGATGGCGATCATCTGTTTGCCGATGGGCGGATGCACCACGAGCCCGTAGCCGGGGTTGTCCTCGACGCCGTCGTTGGTGACAACCTGCCAGCCCTGCGGCACGTAATGCTTCTCGTCGAAGACGGGGGTGCCGCGGTCGGTGAGGGCGCCAAGATTGATGAACCGGGTCAGTGCCGCAATGACCGTGATGACGACGGTCATCACCCAGCCCCGGAATCGGTCGGTGGGTCCGAAGTCCGCGGGCGGTATCCGGGGCCCCGGCGACTGGAGATCCGACTCGGCTGCCGAGGTCGGCGGCAGGGTTGCGGGCGCGATCACACGGTCGATCGTAGGGGAGGACCCTGGCGGGGCGTCTTGCAGCGGCGGGCTGCAGCGGTAGCGACGAGGGGATTTAGTCTTGCGGGATGGGGAACTTGCTGCTGGCGGCGACACCGCTGGGTGAGCCGGGGGATGCCTCGCCCCGATTGCGTGAGGCGCTGGCCAAGACTTCGGTGGTGGCTGCCGAGGACACCCGCCGTGTTCGGGCCCTCGCGAAGTCGCTGGATGTGCAGATCAGCGGCCAGATCATCAGCTTCTACGACCAGAACGAGGCCAGCCGCATCGAGCCCCTGCTGGCCGATCTGGAGGCCGGGTACGACGTGTTGGTGGTCACCGATGCGGGTATGCCGTCGATCAGCGACCCGGGGTACCGCTTGGTCGCCGCCTGCGTCAAACAGGGGATACCGATCAAATGCCTGCCCGGACCGTCGGCGGTGACGACGGCGCTGGCCGTCTCGGGGCTCCCGGTGGACCGTTTCTGCTTCGAGGGGTTCGCGCCCCGCAAGCAGGGGCCGCGGCGCCGGTGGCTCGCTGAGCTGGCGACGGAACCGCGCACCTGTGTGTTCTTCGAGTCGCCGCGGCGCCTGGCGGAGACGCTGGCCGATGCGGTGGAGGTGCTGGGGCCCGAGCGCCGGTTGGCGGTCTGTCGCGAGTTGACCAAGACGCACGAAGAGGTGCTGCGGGGCACCCTGCGCGAGTTGGTGGCGTGGGCCGAGAGCAACGATGTGCTCGGGGAGATCACGGTGGTGCTCGACGGCGGTCGTCCGGCCGTCCCGCAGATCGAGGCCTTGGTGGCCAGGGTTGAAGAGCTGATGGACGACGGGATGGGGTTGCGTGAGTCCTGCGCGACGGCCATCGGCGAGTCCGGCGCGACGCTGTCGCGACGCGACCTGTACGACGCGGTGGTCAAAGCGCGGGCTTGAGTCCGGGTTCACGCGCCGCGATCGCGGTGAGGTCGACGGTGGCGGCCGCCTTGTGCAGACATTCCTGCCATTCGGCGTCGACGTCGGAGTCGGCGGTGATGCCACCGCCGACTCCGAGCACGGCGCGCCCGTCCGGTGCGATTTCGACGGTGCGGATCGCGACGTTGAGTTCCAGGCCGGCCGCAGGTGAGAGCATGCCGATGGTTCCGCAGTACACCCCTCGGTGATCTGATTCCCATTGGCGAAGCAGTTGGCGTGCACGGGTTTTCGGTGTGCCCGTCACCGAAGCGGGCGGAAAGGCGACGGTCAGGAGGTCGCTGGCGGTGGCTTCCAAGGGCACCTTGGCCGCAACGGTGGACACCAGATGCCACACGCCGGGCGCCGGGTGCACGGCCAGCAGCTCGGGGACCGTGACGGTGCCGGTGTCAGCGATGCGTCCCAGATCGTTGCGCACCAGATCGGTGATCATGATGTTCTCGGCGACGTCCTTGATGGAGGTCAGCAGTCCGGCGGGATCCTCGGTGGCTGCGAGGGTGCCCTTGATGGGGCTGGAGCGGACGTCGGTGCCCTTGCGCCGCAAGAACAATTCGGGTGATAACGAGGCCACGGCACCCCATACGCCGGATAGGTAGGCGGCGCGGGCCGGTGCGGTTCGGGTGACGGCATCGGCGAAGAAGTCCAGCGGTTCGCCCGTCAGAGTGCCGCGGAATTGCGTGCACACGCAGGCCTGGTACACCTCACCGGCCGCGATGGCTTCCAGGCAGCGGCCGACGGCGCCGCGGTGATGTTCACGGTCGGGGGCCGTCCAGTCGATGAACCATGGCGACGGATCGCGGGGGTGTGTCAGTGCGTGGAGTATCCACTCCGGACATTCTTGATCCAGAAGGCTTTCGTACCACCAGCATTCATCACTGTCGAGGCGCAGTACCGTATTGGTCCAGCCGCCGGCCGCGGCGGGGAGCCGCTGATTGCCGCCGGCCACCGCCCGATCCGGATATCCCAGATAGCCAATCCAGCCGCCGCCCACCGCTTCCGGTGGGGCATCGGTCAGATCAGAGGTTTTGTCGCTGAATGCTTGTCGCGGCAGTACCGGGCGAGTAGGCAAGGACGGGGCGATGATCGCCCGTGAGCCGTACCACGATCCGATCAGTGCGGCGGGCGCCGACCGCCCCGTTTCGCGCGCGGCGGCGGCCAGTGATCGCAGCACGGTCGGCGGGGCGCCGAGATTCCCGAGCTGCTGGACGCGCATTGATCTAGTTTCGCAGACCCTTCACCAGGATTGCGCGGGTGTATAGCAGTGCGAAGCCCTGGCGTTGAGTATTCTGCTGGGATTTCGATCCGGGCTGGGTGGTGACCACGGCCAGGTCCGCACCGTCCCGGGCCGCTTCGTGAAGACGAGTGGTCAGAAGTGCCGTCTGGACACCGCGGCGTCGGTGCGGTGCGGCGGTCGCGGCACCGTTGAGTTGGGCCACCCCGTCGAGGAGGCGCATGCTCGCGCCACCGGCGACGGCCCCCTCGCGTAGTGCGATATACCGCTGTTCGCCCTCGACCGTCGACAGCGCGCTGATCGCGCGGGAAAGCACCTCGCGCGGAAATGATTCGTGCGAGGCCACACCCTGGTCATCGGGTACCGCGAACCCGTCGACGACCACGTCGACCCAACTGGTCAGCTCATCGCTGCCGCTGTGACGCACCGTGACGTCGTCGGGAATGACCGGCGCTGGGGCATCGGCTAGGGGAAGGCCGAGGACATCCTCGAAAGACACCAGCAGGTAGCCACGGGCGGTGAGCAGCTCGCAGATCGCGGGATCGGCGAGGCTCGCGATTTCAGCCTGCACCGGGGTATCCCGTTCGGCGAACTCCCGCTCGACGGCGTCGAGTTCGGATTCGCTTGGCACACCGCTGAACCCGAGTCCAGCGATCTTGTTCATCGGTGAATCCGGTCCGGCGTAGGACGCGATGCCCCCTGCCAGCGGTATCACCAGACCGCCGTCGCACCTCGCGGTTCCGGCGGCGATGGTGTCGGCTTCGGCGCTCTCGATGCGCGCGGCGGTATCGATATCACAGAACACGCCGGTGATTGTGTCCGATGAACCGCCCGAACCGCCACCGGGTTATCTGCTGATGTGACGCGCTGTTTCGGCGGTGGCCAGCTTGTCGGGGTTGCGGATCGCGAAAACATGCGCCACCTTGCCGTCCGCGATCGACACGGCCAGCACCGCGTCGAGACGTCCTTCGCTGTAGATCAGTAGGGCCGGCGTGCTGTTGTAGGTACTTAGTTCCATGCGGACATCGGGGAACGCGGCGGCGGCCCGCGACAGGCCGATGGCCACGCGTGCCACTCTGTCGGCCCCGTAGACCGGACGCCGTGCGGCACTGACCTTGCCGCCGCCGTCGGATGTCCACACCGCGTCGGGGGCCAGCATTTCTACTAACGCGTCGACGTCGCCCCCCGCCGCGGCCAGCAGGAATTTGGTGGTCAGTTCCTCTGCCTGCTGGTCGGTGGGGGTGAACCGGCGCCGGCGCGACTGCACATGCTCTCGGGCACGGTGCGCCATCTGACGTACCGCGGACTCCGATTTGCATACGGTGGAAGCGATTTCGGAGTAGTCGAAGCCGAAGACCTCCCGCATGACGAATACGGCCCGCTCGTCCGGTGCCAGGGTTTCCAACACGACCAGCATCGCCATCGACACCGATTCGGCCAGGACCACATCTGTCGAGGCGTCCGCCGCGTCGCTGTCGAAGGTCACTCGCACCGGCTCCGGTAGCCACGGTCCCACATACTCCTCGCGCCGACGGCTGTTGGCGCGCAAGGTGTTCAGTGATTGGCGGCTGACAATCTGCGCCAAGTAGGCCTTGGTATCGGTGACCGTGCTCAGATCCACCTGCGCCCACCGAAGATAGCTCTCCTGCAGTACGTCATCGGCCTCCGTGGCGGAGCCCAACATTTCGTACGCGATGGTGAACAGCAGCGGGCGCAGGTGGGTAAACAGCTCGGCGTGCGCGGTGTCGGACACCGCTATGCCTGCACCTTGAGGGCTTCAGAGCGCTTGCCGCCCTGCGGCCAGTAGTAGGCCTTCGGATGCTTGGCGGCTTGTTTCAGGAAGTAAACCGTTCCGCGGCAGACCATTTCCTTGATCGCCGCACCGGTCCGGCCGCCGATGAACAGCTTGCGTGGTGTGTCGTCGGCGCGCGAGGTCTGGATGACGGCGGCACGACGTCCGATGCTGACGTTCTGCCCGACGAAGATCTGCCCGCCCGCTACCGGTTGCAGCCCGTCTACCAGCGCCAGCACAGTCTTGACCGCACGCGCGGCCAGCGGCCCGGCGGCCTGGCAGCTCATCCGCAGCGGCACGCCTGAGGGGCTTACCGCGTCACCGGCCGCGACGATGCGGGGATGGTCGACGCTGACCAGCGTCTCGTCGGTGAGCAGTCTCCCCAGCGCGTCTGTCCGCAGTCCGCTGTCGGCGGCCAGCTGCGGTACGCCAAATCCGGCGGTCCACACCGTCAGCGCACTCGGCAGTTCGCGCCCGTCGGACAGGGTCACGGTGTCCTCATCGACTCCGACGACCGTGGCGGGCGCCAGCACCTCGACGCCCAGCTTTTCCAGATGCTTGGCGGCCGCGCGCCGGGCCGGTTCGCCGAGAGAGGGCAACAGTTGCTTACCGCAGACCAGAGTCACCCGACGCCCCGCTTCGGCGAGTTCTCCGGCCAGCTCGACACCGGTAAGGCCCGCACCGACGACCACGATGGGTGCATCCGGTGCCAACCGCTCATACCGGGCCCGTACCTGCTGGGCGTGTTCGAACTCATTGATGGACAACGCATGTTCGGCCACGCCGGGGATGTTGGGAGTTGTTGTGGTGCTACCCACGGCGTAGACCAGATAGTCGTAGGGCAGCATCGCGCCCGAGGCGAGCTCCAGCTTTTGGGCGTCGGCATCGATGTGGGTGACCTTGTCGACCACAAGGCGGATGGCCGGATTGAGCAGCTGGTCGTAGTCGACCGTCGCACCCCGGTTACCGGCGACCAGCTGGTGCAGGCGGATCCGTTCGACGAAGTGTGGTCGCGGATTGACGAGGGTCACGGTCAGGTTCTTGTTGGCCAGCAATTGGTTGGCCGCCAGGGTTCCGGCGTAGCCCCCGCCGATTACGATCACTCTGGTGTTCTCGGTCATTTCGGTGACTTCCTTTCATTCGCTGATGCCCCTAAGACACCGGGGCGGCGAAATCTGTGACGGACCGTGACCGGGCTCACACCCGTGACCTACTTGGGCACCTGATACTTCGGGAACACACCGGTCGGTGCGGGCAGGCTGACACCGGGCTTCAACCGTGTCCCGATGGCCGTGAAGTCCCGCTGATCCTCGGACTGGCCCAGTAGATCGAGCAGCTTGGCCGCGGACTCGGGCATCACCGGCTGCACCAGCAGCGCGACGATCCGAACCACCTCCAGCGTGGTGTAGAGCACGGTGCCGAATCGCTCTTGGTCGGCCGCGGCTCCGTCTGTCTGGAAGCTCTTGGCCAACACCCACGGTTCCTGGGCCGAGAAGTACCGGTTGCTCGCGCCCAGCACCTGCCAGATCGCTTCCAGTGCCAAATGCATGGCGGGCACGTCGAAATGCGCCCGAGCCTGGTCCAGGAGCGCGTCAGCGGCCGCCAACAGTTCTCTGTCCGCCGAGGCGAATTCGCCGGGCTCCGGCACGATTCCGCCGAGATTCTTGGCCACCATCGACAGGGACCGCTGAGCCAGGTTGCCCAGCTCGTTGGCCAGATCGGCGTTGATTCGCCCGATCAGGCCGTCCTCGGTGTAGCTGCCGTCCTGGCCGAACGGAACCTCGCGCAGCAGGAAGTAGCGCACCTGGTCCAGGCCGAAATGATCGATCAGATCGACTGGGTTCACCACATTGCCGATCGACTTGCTCATCTTCTCGCCCTTGTTGGTCAAGAAGCCGTGCGCGAAAACCCGTTTCGGCAGCTCGATTCCGGCGGACATGAGGAAGGCGGGCCAGTACACGGTGTGGAACCGGATGATGTCCTTGCCGATCATGTGCACATTGGCCGGCCAGTACCGCTGGAACAGCTCTGAATCGGTATCGGGGTAACCGGCACCGGTCAGGTAGTTGGTGAGCGCATCGACCCACACGTACATGACGTGGTCGGGATGTTCGGGTACCTGCACTCCCCAGTCGAAGGTGGTCCGGGAGATGGACAGGTCACGCAGACCACCGGAGACAAAGCTGACGACCTCGTTGCGCCGCACCGCCGGGCCGATGAATTCCGGATGTGCCTCGTAATGCGCCAGCAGCTTGTCCTGGTACGCCGACAGCCTGAAGAAGTAGGAATGCTCCTCGGTCCACTCGACGGGTGTGCCGCTTTCGGTGGCGGTGCGGGTTCCGTCGGCGGCGACCGTGGTCTCGGCGTCGGTGTAGAACGCCTCGTCGCGCACCGAGTACCACCCCGAATAGGTGTCTAAATAGATGTCACCGTTGTCGGCCATCCGGCGCCAGATCGCCTTGGATGCCTGGTGGTGATCGGGGTCGGTGGTGCGGATGAACCGGTCGAACGAGATGTTGAGCTTGCGCTGCAAGGCCTCGAAGACATCGGAATTGCGCCGCGCGAGCTGCGCCGTCGGGATTCCGGCCGCGGCCGCCGCCTGCGCCACCTTCAGGCCGTGCTCGTCGGTGCCGGTGAGATAGCGCACGTCGAAGCCGTCCAGCCGTTTGAACCGGGCCACGGAATCGGTCGCGACGTACTCATATGCGTGTCCGATGTGCGGTTCGCCGTTCGGGTACGCGATGGCGGTGGTGATGTAGAACGGATCCAATGATTCAGGCATGGTCTGAGCAACTTTATAGACTGGTGTTCTGATGACGCCCGGCAATAAGAGCCAAGCCCCGCCCGATCGCGTTCGTTCCCGCCCACCCGACCCGCTGCCTCTCGCACCCCTCATCGATGCCCACACTCATCTGGATGCGTGCGGTGCGGTCACTGCCGAGGACGTACGCGCCATGGTCGATCACGCAGAGTCCGTCGGTGTCGGACGGGTGGTGACGGTGGCTGACGACATGGAGTCCGCTCGCTGGGCGGTATCGGCCGCTGCCGCCGATCCGCGGGTGTATGCCGCGGTGGCGCTGCATCCCACCCGGGCCGGCGACCTTACCGAGGACGCACGTGCTGAATTGGAGACGCTGGCTGCCCACCCCCGGGTGGTGGCGATCGGCGAGACCGGTTTGGACCTGTATTGGCCGGGCCGTTTAGCGGGGTGCGCGGAGCCGTCGGTGCAGCGCGAAGCATTTGCTTGGCACATCGAGCTGGCCAAGCAGACGGGCAAGCCGCTGATGATTCACAACCGTGACGCCGACGCAGAAGTGCTCGATGTGCTGAAGGCGGAGGGCGCGCCGCCCTCGGTTATCTTCCACTGCTTCTCGTCGGATGCCGAAATGGCGAAAAAATGTGTCGCTGAGGGTTGGATCCTGAGTTTGTCGGGGACGGTCAGCTTCAAGAACGCCCGCGCGTTGCAGGAGGCCGCCGCGCTCATTCCAGACGAACAACTGCTGGTAGAGACTGATGCGCCCTACCTGACACCGCATCCTTACCGGGGCGCACCCAATGAGCCGTATTGCCTGCCGTACACCGTTCGCGCCTTGGCGGAAATAACTGGGCGAACAGCTGACCGGTTAGCGAAAGCCTCGTCTGCGACCGCAATTGCGGTGTTCAAGATCGTTGATGAGTTGCCCCCACGCGATGCTTTCGTTACCGTGTCGTGATCAATGAGGATGATTATCAGCCGGATTGCGCCCCACCAAGTCCGGTATCGAGGCTCCGAAACGAACGCAGGAAACCCCTACTCGTGAATGCACTGACGAAGCTCAACGCAACGCGATCGCCCTTGCTACGCGCCCTCGTGGCCGCCCTGCTGGTGGTGATCGGCGCGGGCGGTGGCTACGCCATCGCTGCGCACAAGACACTGACTCTCAACGTCGACGGAAACGCCATGACGGTCACGACCGTCAAGTCGCAGGTGTCCGAGGTCCTCGCCGACTACGGATACGCACTGTCGGACCGCGACGATGTCGCCCCCGCCAAGCACGATTCGGTGCGCAACGGCGACACCATTGTTCTGAAGCGTTCGCGTCCGCTGGACATCTCCGTGGACGGCCAGGGCACCCAGCAGGTGTGGACCACCGCCAGCACGGTGAACGACGCCCTGTCGCAGTTGTCGATGACCGACACCGCGCCGACTGCCGCCACCCGCGGCAGCCGCCTCCCGCTGGAGGGCATGTCGCTGGCTGTGGTGAGCGCCAAGACCGTCCAGCTCAACGATGGCGGTGCGATCAGCACACCGCGCATCGCGGCGCCCACCGTGGGTGCGCTGCTGGAGGCCACGGGCAACCCGCTGCAGCAGTTCGACACCGTCGATCCCGCGCCGAGCACTCCGGTGACCGCCGACATGCCGATCACCGTGACGCGCATCCGCGTCAGCCGGGTGACCGAGCAGGCCCCGCTGGCGCCGACCCCGCAGAAGAT
Source organism: Mycobacteroides franklinii (assembly GCF_002013895.1). Lineage (GTDB taxonomy): Bacteria > Actinomycetota > Actinomycetes > Mycobacteriales > Mycobacteriaceae > Mycobacterium > Mycobacterium franklinii. The sequence goes on from NZ_MAFQ01000001.1 coordinate 81,855, forward strand.
CGAAGACCCCGAGATGAACATGAGTCGTTCGGTGGTCCAGGATCCGGGCGCACCGGGCACCCAGGACATCGTCTACTCGGTGCTGTCGGTCAATGGCCGCGAGACCGGACGCATGCCGGTGTCCAACAACGTGCTGACCCCCGCGCGCGATTCGGTGCTTCGGGTGGGTGCCAAGCCCGGTACCGAGGTGCCCAACGTCACGCGTGGTTCGGCCTGGGATGCGCTGGCGCAGTGCGAGGCGGGCGGCAACTGGGCCATCAACACCGGCAACGGCTTCTACGGCGGCGTGCAGTTCGACTTCGGCACCTGGCTGGCGCACGGTGGTGGCAAGTACGCGCCGCGCGCCGATCTCGCGACGCGCGAGGAGCAGATCGCGATTGCCGAGAAGACATTGTCCGCGCAGGGGTGGGGCGCCTGGCCGGTGTGCAGCGCGAGAGTTGGTGCCCGCTGACCATCAGGCTGCTCGGCCGCACCGAGATCCGACAACTGGCCAAGGATCTCGATTTCCGACCGACGAAGACGCTGGGCCAGAACTTCGTTCACGACGCCAACACCATTCGCCGGATTGTGTCGGCGTCGGGTGTGGGCAAGGGTGATCATGTCATCGAGGTTGGGCCCGGCCTGGGTTCGCTGACACTGGGCTTGCTCGACAAGGGCTGCGCGGTGACCGCTGTCGAGGTGGATCCCGTACTCGCGCGGCGCCTTCCGGCCACCATCAAGGAACACTCGCACAGTGAGTTCAACCGGTTCTCGGTGATTCACCAGGATGTTCTGAACCTCACGCCCGCCGATATTCAGGGCGAGCCGACGGCGATGGTGGCGAACCTGCCCTACAACGTCGCGGTGCCGGCGCTGCTACGGATCCTGACCGAATTCGATTCGGTGAAAACCATTTTGGTGATGGTCCAGTCCGAGGTTGCCGATCGGCTGACTGCCGAGCCGGGTTCGCGGATCTACGGGGTGCCCAGCGTCAAGGTGCGCTACTTCGGCAAGGTGAAGCGTCTCGGCACGGTGTCGCCGGCGGTGTTCTGGCCGATCCCACGGGTGTACTCGGGTCTGGTGCGCATCGATCGTCACCCAGATGCGACATGGCCCTCCGACGCCGGGTTCCGCAAGGAGCTGTTCAATCTGATCGACATCTCGTTCGCACAGCGCCGCAAGACATCTCGTAACGCCTTTGCCGAATGGGCGGGCTCGGGTGACGAGTCGGCACGGCGGCTGTTGGCCGCCAGCATCGACCCCGCGCGCCGCGGCGAGACGCTGGACGTCGCGGATTTCGCGCGCCTGCTGGAGCGTTCGTCGATCAGCTAGGTCCTATTTGTCACCGAGGTTGGGCGGATCGTCCATCATCGGTGTCTCCGCGATTACCGGGTACTGGCCGGTATAGCCGATTCGCTCGCGTGCCAGCTGCATGACGCGTTCCCTGGAGAGATACCAACCGATAATCAGTAGCGGTGTGAAGATCGCCAGAGCGACCACGTTCCAATAGTTTTCGTAACACATGAGCGCCAGCACCACCACGAGAAAGGCGAGTGTCGCGTACCCCGTGTAGGGGGCGCCGGGCATCTGGAACTTGCCGCGACGCAGGATGCCGCGCTGGGACCACTGGTAAAGCCGCAGCTGACAGATGACGATGGTGGCCCACGAGGCGAGGATGCCGAGGGCGGCGACGTCCAAAGCCGTTTCGAAAGCCTTGGCTGGAATCACCATGTTCATGAAGACGCCGGCCACGGTGAAACATGCGGTGAGCGCGATGCCGGCGAAGGGAACACCATTGGATGTCATGCGGGACAGCAGCTGTGGTGCACTGCCGTTCATGGACATGGACCGCAGGATGCGGCCGGTGCTGTACAGGCCGGCGTTGAGGCTGGACAGCGCGGCGGTGAGCACCACGAAGTTCATGATGTCACCGGCGTAAGGCAGACCCACCCGGGAAAAGAACGTCACGAACGGGCTCTCACCCTCCTTGTAGAGGGTGTACGGCAACAGCAGCGCGAGCAGAATCAATGAGCCGACATAGAACACGGCGATGCGGACGACCACGGCGTTGATGGCCTTCGGCATGACCTTCTCGGGGTTCTCCGTCTCGCCCGCCGCCGTGCCCACCAATTCCACTGAGGCATACGCGAAGACCACCCCGGAGGTGACCACCACAAGGGCCAGTAACCCAGTGGGGAAGAGCCCGCCGTTGTCGGCGAGTATCGAGGGTCCGGTGGGGGCACCCTCGACGGTGAATCGCCCGGCCAAGAACACGACGCCGACGATCAAGAAGGCCACGAGTGCAATGACTTTGATGAGTGCGGCCCAGAACTCCATCTCGCCGAACAGCTTGACGCTGATCATGTTCAGCGTGAGCACGATGACCAGGGCGATCAGTGCGATGATCCACTGTGGGACGGCCTTGAAGCTACCCCAGTAGTGCATGTAGAGAGCGATGGCGGTGACGTCCACGATCGAGGTGGCAGCCCAGTTGACGAAGTACATCCATCCGGCTACGTAAGCGGCCTTCTCGCCGAGGAATTCGCGCGCGTACGACACGAAGGACCCTGAAGATGGGCGGTGCAGCACCAGCTCACCGAGGGCGCGCAACATGAAGAACACGAACACGCCGCAGACGGCGTAGACGAGCCACAGGCTTGGCCCGGCCTCGTGTAAGCGCTTTCCGGCGCCCATGAACAGACCGGTGCCGATGGCACCGCCAATCCCGATCATCTGGACTTGGCGGTTCTTCAGGCCTTTGTGATATCCCTCGTCCTCGCGTGCGAGGCCCGACGTATCGTAATTAGCTGGAGATGCCATGGGGCGACGCTACCGGGGATTAGGTCATCGCGTGTGTCAAAAGTGTTATGAACTCCGTACATGTCGGGTAGCGGCTTAACGGATCCTTGGACATTGCCTTGGCGACGATGGAATCGAAAGCGCGGGGGATGTGCTTATGCCGGTACGAAATCGGCCAGGGTGTGGCGTTAAGCTGCATATCGACGAGTTTGAGCACCGTTCGTGCGGTAAACGGGGGTTTGCCATCGAACAGTTCGACAGCCGTACAGGCCAGCGCATACTGATCGGTGGCTGCGGTGACGGGTTGCCCACGCAGTACCTCGGGCGCGGCGTAAGGCAGTGAGGTGTGCACGACGGGCCGGCGTGGCCCGTCGGCGTGAGTGAGTTCCTGCGCGACACCGAAATCGGTGAGTACGGCATTGCCTGAGCTTTTGCGCATGATGTTGGACGGCTTCACGTCGCAGTGCACCACCTGGGCCTCGTGAATGTAGTCCAGTGCTCCGGCGATCTGTTGTAGGGCAGTCAGTTTGATCGGGATAATCCAGCTCTGATCCGTGCCCACCAGGTCTTGGGCCGAGCCGCCGGTGAGCGCCTCCATGGCCAGCCAGTCCTCGCCACGTTCGTACACCGTGATGATGCGGGGGTGTGAGAACCGTTGGGCCAAGTCGAATTCGCGGTGCAGCCGGTCGATGTTCTCCGGGTTTCGATGCCGCGACTCCAGCACCTTCAGGGCAACCGCAAACCCGTCGTCGGCGCGGTGTGCCAGGTAGACCTGCGCCGTCGCGCCACGGCCCGCAAGGGCGTCGACGATGTAGCCGTTGAACTCACCACCCGGAACAGGCATGCACCGAGGGTGTCACGAGTCGCCCAGCGGGTGGCGAATTTGGGCCTAGTACGCCGGTCCTGCGCCGACGGGCGCTGGGGTAGGCGGAACGGATGCCGGCGGCTGCGGTGTCCTCGGCGGGGGTAGCGGACGGGTACGCACGTTCAGCGGCCACCAGAACCAGCGGCCCAGCAGGGTCGCGATGGCCGGTGTCATGAACGACCGCACCACCAGGGTGTCGAACAGCAGGCCAAGGCCGATCGTCGTACCCACCTGGCCGATGATGGTCAGGTCACTGATGGCCATGGCCATCATGGTGAACGCGAAGACCAGGCCTGCGGAGGTCACCACACTGCCGGTACCGCCCATGGCCCGGATCATGCCGGTTTTCAGGCCGCCCGGAAGCTCTTCCTTGAGCCGGGAGACCAACAGCAGGTTGTAGTCGGAGCCCACCGCCAGCAGCACGATGATCGCCATTTGCATGACCATCCAGTGCAATTCCTGGCCCAGGATGTACTGCCAGATGATGACCGACAAACCGAATGATGCGCCCAGGGACAGCAAGACGGTGCCGACGATCACCAGCGAGGCCACGAAGCTGCGGGTGATGAGCAGCATGATCAGGAAGATCAGGCACAGCGCGGAGATACCGGCGATCATCAGGTCGTAGCGCGCGCCGTCGGCCATGTCATGGAATGTCGCTGCGGTGCCGCCGAGTTCGATCTTGGCGTCTTCCAGGGGCGTGCCCTTGACCGCTTCGATGGCCGCCAGCTTGATCGGCTCGATATGCGAAAGTCCTTCGGGCGACGTGGGATCACCGCGATGCGAGATGATCATGCGCAGTGTCTTGCCGTCGGGAGACAGGAACATCTTCAGGCCGCGTTTGAAGTCCGGGTTGTCGAAGATCTCCGGCGGTAGATAGAACGAGTCGTCATTCTTGGCCTTGTCGAACGCCCTGCCCATGGCGGTCGAGTCCTTGCTGGTCTCGTCCTGCAGGTCGTACATGCCGGCCATGGTGCTGTGCATCGTCAGCATCATGTTCTGCATGGACTCCATGAGCGGAATCATGTCCCGCATGTCCGCGACCATCTGGGGCATGATGACGTCCATCTGCTCCATGGACACGACCATGCCGTCCATGTTCTCGGTGAGCTCGTCGATCTTGTCCAGTACCTCGAAGATCGACCGGAACGCCTGGCAGACCGGGATATCGAAGCAGTGCTTCTCCCAATAGAAGTAGTTCTTGATGGGGCGGAACCAGTCGTCGAAATTCTCCAGGCTGTCCCGCATGTCATGGATGGTGCCCTGCAGCGTGTGCATGTCGCCGATCATCTGGTGCATCACGCCGGTGAGCTCGGTCATGTTGGCCAGCATCTTCTTCATGGTGCCGACCATGATGCCCATCTTGTCGGCCTGGACCTTCATGTCCGCCATGCGGTCTTTCATCAGCTTCAGGTTCTGCACCTGGCCGACGCCTTGGGCACTGATGAGGAACGGGATGGAGCTGTGCTCGATCGGTGTGCCCTGCGGACGGGTAATCGCTTGCACGCGTGCGATTCCCGGCACCCGGTAGACGGCCTTGGCGAGCTTGTCGATCACCAAGAAGTCCGCGGAGTTCCGCAAATCGTGGTCGGACTCCAGCACCAGCATCTCCGGGTTCATCCGGGCCGGATCGAAGTGCCGGTCGGCGGCCTGGAAACCCTGATTGGCCGGGATGTCCTTGGGGATGTACTTCTTGTCGTCGTAGCTGGTCTTGTATCCGGGAAGCGCGGCCAATCCGATGATGGCGATGGCCATCGAGGCCGCCAGGATGGGGCCGGGCCAGCGCGTGATGGCGGCCCCGATACGACGCCAGGTGCGAATTCGCATGGCGCGCTTGGGTTCGAACAACCCGAACTTGCTGCCGATGGTGATCAGGGAAGGCCCCAGGGTAAGTGCGACGGCCACCGCGGTGAGGACGGCCACCGCGCACGGCACACCCATGGTCTGGAAGTACGGCATCCGGGTGAAGCTCAGGCAGTACATGGCACCCGCGATGGTCGACCCGGTGCCCAAGATGACATGTGCTGTGCCATGGAACATCTCGTAGTAAGAGGCCTCGCTCTCGAGCCCCTTCGCTCTTGCTTCCTGATATCGCCCGATCAGGAAGATGGCGTAGTCGGTCCCGGCCGCGATGACGAGCACCACAAGGAGGTTCACCGCGAAGGTGGAGAGCCCGATGATGTGGTTGTCGCCAAGCACCGAGATCATGCCGCGTGCGGCACCCAGCTGGATGCCCACCATGAGCAGCACCAGCAGCACGGTGAAGATCGATCGGTAGAAGAACAGCAGCATCACGATGATGACGATGAACGTCAGCCCGGTGATCTTGATCATGCTGCTGTCGCCGGCGTGGCCCATATCGGCCTGGAGAGCGGCCGGGCCGGTGACGTAGACCTTGAGACCGTCCGGCATCGGTTTGGGATTGCCGTGTTCGTCGGTCGTGAGTTTCTTGACGACATCGCGGACGGATTCGATCGATTCGTTCGCGAGCGTCTCGCCCATGTCGCCGGCGAGGTTCAGCTGAACGTAGGTGGCCTTGCCGTCGGTGCTCTGTGCGCCGGATTCGGTCAGCGGGTCGCCCCAGAAGTCCTGAACGTGCTGAACGTGTTTGGTGTCGGCGCGCAGCTGCGACACCATCTCGTCGTAGAACTTGTGCGAGCCGGGCCCGAGCGGTTGGTTGCCCTCGAGCACGATCATGGCGGCGCTGTTGGAGTCGGACTCCTGGAACAGGCGCCCCATGTTCTTCATGGCCTTCATGGACGGCGCGTCGGAGGGGCTCAGCGAAACCGTGTTCTCGCGACCCACCTGCTCGAGCTGAGGCGCCGAGAGCGCGAGAATGACGACGACCGCAACCCATGCGATGACGATGGGGATGGACAGACGCCGGATCCATTTGGCCAGGAAAGTCGGCTCTCCGTTGGCGTGCGCCCCGCTCATGCGGACTTCACAAAGCAGTAGACGTAGGCGCTCACCTCGTTGGTATACCTCTCGTCTTTTTTCTCGTCATTGGCCGTGATGCGGCAACCCAGCCCATCGGCATTGCGGGTTTGCGCCAGGATGTTTCCCGTCATCGACGGTGCGGTCGTGACGATCTCAATCGACCACGGTAGCGTCGCCCCGTTGATTTGGTGGGGCTCCCCTTCCTTGTCGATGTAGTTGATGTCCGCGATGGTGCCGGGAGGACCGAAGATCTCGTAGAGCACATGCTTGGGCTTGGAGTTGTTCTTGTCGTCGGTCATGCTGCCGGCGTAGGTGGGCAACTGCGACGAACCGAAGATGCCGCGAATCCGCCATACCGCGAAGCCCGCGATGGCCAACACGAGCACCATCACCACGGGGATCCACGCCCGCTTCAATGCGCTGAGAATCGCAGGACCCCTTCACCCGTTTGCTTTGAACCGGAGAACTATTCGAAGCTTCGCCTGTAACGCATAGCCTGTGCGTTACAGGCAACCTACCAGTGGGTAGATGGGCCCGCAAGTCACACGCCGTGCGTTATCTTGAGTGAGATGACATCCCTGAGTTTTCGGCGCGCCCGCTCCGAGGAGAACAAGCGTCAACGTGCGGCAACGCTCGTGGAAGCCGCGCGTTCCTTGGCGTTGGAGTCGGGTGTCGCGTCCGTCACTCTCACCGGTTTGGCTAATCGTGCGGGGGTCCATCACTCCGCGGTGCGCCGCTACTTCAGCTCCCACAAAGAAGTGCTGCTGCGCCTTTCGACCGAGGGCATGGCGGAGTTGGCCGAGTCCGTCTGTACGGCGTTGGAGGGTTCACAGGAGCGGTCGCCTGTCGAGGTCGGCGCGATACTGTCGGGCGCGCTCGTCGATGCGCCGCTGTTCTGCGACCTGTTGGGTAGTCATTACGTCCACTTCGAGCACGAGGTGGTCATCGACCAAGTCCGTGAGGCGCAGCGGGTCAACCAGGCGGCCGCGATGACCATCGTCGAGGCGATAGAGCGGTCGGCGCCGGAGTTCGACCGTGAGGCCGCGCTGGACGTCGTCATGTCGTCCTTCGCTCTCGCGGCGATGTTGTGGCAGTTCGCGCATCCCCCCAAGGGACTCGAACACGACTTCGGCGACGAGCCCGGCATTCCGGATGATTGGGATACCGATTTCGCCAGCACGCTCACGCGGCTACTGACCGCGACGTGCATCGGGGCAGCGAAAAGGGCCTAGGCGCGCGGGCTTGAGGCGTCGAGGCGCTTCTCGAACCAGTGGTGCGCGTACTTCTCCTCGTTGAACGCGGCGACCTCGTCATAACCCGCCGAGCGGTACATCGCGATCGCCTCGGTCAGCGCCCGGTTGGTGTCCAAGCGAATCGCCTGTGCGCCGTGCGCGGCCGCCTGCCGTTCCAGTTCGGCGAGGATGCGTTTCCCCAGCCCCATGCCGCGGACGTTGGGGGAGATCCACACCCGTTTGATCTCGGCTGCTTCGATGATGCTGTCGGCATTCCTGAGCAGCTTCAGCCCGCCGCAGCCGACGGGCTCCTCGTGCAGGGTCGCGACGAGAAACAGCCCAGCGGGTGCGGAGAGTTCGGCATCGCCGGCGGGCAATGCCAGCGCGGGGTCGAACCCGTTTTCGAGCCGGGTGGCAATTTCCTCGAAGTAGGAGCGAATGCAGTACCGGGCCTCTGGGGAGCGGGTGTTCATGATGGCGATCTGAACCTGCGAGGCCACGAAGAGTTTTTCGACCTCGGCCATGGCGTCGGCGAGCCGGCGGCGCTGATTCTCGCTCAGCGGTTCGAGGATCGATTGCGCCAGGTCGTCGGAGCGGCGGTCGAGCTCGGCCAGTTCGGCGCTGCCGGCACTGGTCAGCCGTGCGGTGCGCACTCGGGTATCGCCGTCGGCTGCGTTCACGTCGATCAGCCCGGCACCTTCCAGTGCGCGTAGCAGCCTGCTGAGATAGCCCGAGTCCAGGCCCAGGCGGGCTCGCAATTCGCGGATGTCGCAGCCGTTCTCACCGATTTCCCACAGCACCCGCGACTGCCCGAGTGGGCGGTCGCGGGCGAGGTATTCGCTCTCCAGGACTCCTATCCGTTGCGTGACGGTCCTGTTGAAGCTGCGCAGGCCGTCAACCAGGGTATCGGTCATTTATCTGACTTTAGTCAGATAAAGCCGCGATGTCTCCGTTGTTTGATGCGTGGCGGCCATTCGCGTCGCCAGAACGTACCCTCAGGGGCGTGTCCGAGACCGTCTCCGATTGGGTGCCTACCGGCGCGGTGACCGTTCGGGCGCCCGGCAAGGTCAACCTGTACCTGGCCGTAGGTGACCTCCGTGAGGACGGCTATCACGAGCTGACCACCGTTTTTCATGCGGTGTCGTTGGCCGATGACGTGACCGTCCGGGACGCCGACGTGCTGTCCGTGGACGTCGTCGGGCAGGGCGAAGGCACGCTGCCCACCGATGAACGCAATCTCGCCTGGCAGGCGGCCGAGCTGTTCGCCGATCACGTGGGCCGCGCCCCCGACGTCTCGATCTTTATTAATAAGGACATCCCCGTCGCGGGCGGTATGGCCGGCGGCTCCGCCGACGCCGCCGCGGTCCTGGTCGCGATGAATGAGCTGTGGCGCGCCGGTGTTCCGCGCCGCGATCTGCACCACCTGGCCGCTCAGCTGGGCAGCGATGTGCCATTTGCGTTGCACGGTGGCACCGCGCTGGGCACCGGCCGGGGCGAGCAGCTGGCCACGGTATTGGCGCGCAACGTCTTTCACTGGGTGTTCGCCTTCGCCGACGGTGGTCTGGCCACACCCCAGGTCTTCAAGGAGATCGACCGGCTGCGCGAGAACGGCGATCCGCCCCGGCTCGCCGAGGCAGATGAACTCTTGGGTGCGCTCGCCGCCGGCGATGCGCGCCGATTGGCACCGCTCTTGGGTAATGAGTTGCAGGCGGCGGCGGTGAGCTTGAACCCCGAACTGCGCCGGACGCTGCGGGCGGGGGAGTCTGCGGGTGCGCTGGCTGGAATCGTTTCCGGATCGGGCCCTACCTGCGCGTTCTTGTGTACCTCGGCCGACGACGCCGTCCATGTCAGCGCGGAGCTGGCCGGCGCGGGCGTATGCCGCACGGTCCGGGTGGCCAGCGGTCCCGTCCATGGGGCGCAGGTCGTTCAAGGCCGCAGCGACGGCTAGACACGCCGAGTGGGGCGACACGCCAAACGTCAAGATCACACTGGGTTTGGTCGGCGATTAAGAAAAGCCTAAGATGCTAGCGGATCATAAGAAGGCATCCGGACTGTCACCTGAACGATATGAATCCGCTGCTAACGGCCCTGCGCGCGCCTACCGCACGTCGTGGCACGGGTGGCGGAGCATCCGGTAAGGAAGCGTGACTCGCCCAGCAGGCCTAGGCCAGGAGGACACTGTGAGCAGGTTTACCGACGAGCTGTACGCCAACGCGCTGTCCAGCGCCAAGGGCATGGTCACCGGCGAACCCGACACTCCAGTCCGGCACACCTGGAAACAGGTGCACGAACGCGCCAAGCAGCTGGCCGGTGGTTTGGCCGCCGCGGGCCTCGGCCCCGACGACGCGATCGGCATGTTGGTCGGTATGCCCGTCGAGATCGCCCCGGCGATCCAGGCCGTGTGGATGCGTGGTGCCTCGCTAACGATGCTGCACCAGCCGACCCCACGCACCGACCTCGCCGTGTGGGCCGAGGACACCCTCAAGGTCGTCGACATGATCGGCGCCAAGGCTGTGATCGTGTCCGCCCCGTTCGACGCTGCCGCTCCGGTGCTGCAGGAGAAGGGCGTCATCGTCGTTCACATCAAGGACCTGTGGGACGCCGACCCGATCGAGCCCGTCGAAGCCGACGAGGACTCCGTCGCGCTCATGCAGCTGACGTCCGGGTCGACTGGTTCCCCGAAGGCCGTCAAGATCACCCACCGCAACCTGTACGCCAACGCGCACGGCATGTACGTCGCCTCCAAGTACAAGCCCGACGTCGACGTGATGGTCAGTTGGCTGCCGTTGTTCCACGACATGGGCATGGTCGGCTTCCTGACGGTGCCGATGTTCTTCGGCGCCGAACTGGTGAAGATCACCCCGATGGACTTCATGCGCGATGTCCTGTTGTGGGGCAGGCTGATCGACAAGTACAAGGGCACCATGACGGCCGCCCCGAACTTCGCCTATTCGCTGTTCGCCAAGCGTCTGCGCAACCAGGCCAAGCCGGGTGACTTCGATCTGTCGACGCTGCGGTTCGTGCTCTCCGGCGCCGAGCCGGTGGACCCGGCCGTGGTTCACGACCTGTGTGATGCCGGAAAGCCGTTCGGCTTCCGGCCTTCTGCGATGGTGCCCGCCTACGGTATGGCCGAAACCGCACTGGCCGTGTCCTTCTCGGAGGTCGAGGCATCCGGGCTGGTTGTCGACGAGGTCGATGCCGACCTGTTGGCCGCCCTGCGTCGCGCGGTTCCCGCCACCCGCGGAAACCTGCGCCACCTGGCGACCCTGGGCCCGCTGCTGCCCGGCATCGAGGCGCGGGTCATCGACGAGGACCTGAATGTGCTGCCCCCGCGCGGCGTTGGCGTCATCGAGCTGCGGGGTGAGTCGGTGACCCCCGGCTATGTGACCATGGGTGGTTTCCTGGCCGCCCAGGACGAAAACGGTTGGTACAACACCGGTGACCTCGGATACCTGACCGAGAAGGGTCACGTCGTGGTCTGCGGTCGCGTCAAGGACGTCATCATCATGGCGGGCCGCAACATCTACCCGACCGATATCGAGCGTGCCGCCGGACGTGTCGAAGGTGTGCGGCCGGGTTGCGCGGTTGCGGTGCGCCTGGAGGCCGGTGTCGACCCCAAGAACCAGCGTGAGACCTTCGCGGTTGTGGTGGAGTCCAACGCATTCGAGAACCCGGACGAGGTTCGCCGCATCGAGCAGCACGTCGCCCACGAGGTTGTCGCCGAGGTCGATGTGCGGCCACGCAATGTGGTGGTGCTCGGACCGGGCAGCATCCCGAAGACCCCGTCGGGCAAGCTGCGTCGCTCGACCTCGGTGGCCCTCGTCATCTAGCGGCCGAAGCAAATTCGGGTTGGGCTGCTGCTTCGCGGAATCCATGTCGTGGCTGCCCACCTCTGTGCGACAGCTGGGCAGTCGCGCAGGGGGCTTGGTCACTTGTCGCATAGACGCGGGCAACAGCTGTGTTCGACTCTACGTAGGTATAACGGGTATAACGCAGGTCTGAGCAAGACATCTGGTTCGGCGAAGCCTGCCGCGTGCCGTTAGGCGTGCATCACTCGAACGGCACAGGTGGCATCCTGACCACCTGTGCGGCATAGCTGAGTCCGGCACCGTAGCCGATGAGCAGTGCCAGGTCACCGGGCTTGGCCGCGCCGGTGGACAGTAGCGTCTCCATGGCCAGCGGCACCGATGCCGCCGAGGTGTTGCCGGTGTGCTCAATGTCATTGGCAATGACGGCATCCGGACGCAGATGCAGATTCTTGGCCAGTAGTTCGTTGATACGCGTGTTGGCCTGATGCGGCACGAAGACATCGATCTGTTCGGGCCCCACCTTGGCGGCCTCCATCGCTCGCTGCCCAACCTTGCCCATTTCGAAAGCGGCCCAACGGAATACCGAAGTACCTTCGATGCGCAGGTAGGGTCGCGGGCCATCCGGGTCGGGTGCCGCCGCGAAGTCCATCCAGTCGATGTCCTGGCGAATGGCGTTGGACTGACTGCCGTCGCTGCCCCACACCGTGGGGCCGATGCCCTGTTCGGCGGTCTCGCCGACGACAACCGCGCCCGCCCCGTCGCCGAAGATGAAGCAGTTGCCGCGGTCGGTCATATCCAATGCGGGGGAGAGCTTCTCCGAACCGATGACCAGCACCTTGCTGGCGCTGCCGCCGCGGATCATGTCGCCGGCCACGCCCACCGCGTACCCGAACCCGGCACAGCCGGCCGACAGATCGAAGGCCGGGACACCCTGGGCGCCCAGTGCGGTGGCGACGGCCGGGGCGGATGCCGGCGTCTGCAAGTAGTGAGTGCTGGTGCCGACGATCACCGCGTCGATCTCGGCACCGGTGAGCAGGGCGTTGGCGATGGCCTTACGCCCCGCCTCGATGGCCAGGGTCTGCGCGGACTCATCGTCGGCGGCAAACCGACGGCTCTTGATGCCGGTGCGGGTGTAGATCCACTCGTCCGAGGACTCGATGTGCTCGCAGATCTCCTCATTGGTGACGACGCGTTCGGGACGGTACGCGCCCAGGCTGAGCAGGCCGATCTTGTTGGCGCCGGTGATCTCCGCGATATCGGTCATGAGGAGACCATAGCGGGCACATCCAGGCGTCTAACCCCAGGCATGTACCTGATTCTGTGCTGCCTCCAGACCGAGGCGGACCAGTAGCTCCGTGGCATCGACGCCCTGTTCACACAGCAGGGGAACCTGCTCGGTCTCCGTCTTGGCGAAGTTCTCCAGCACGAAGGCCGCCGGGTCCTTGCGTCCGGGTGGACGTCCCACGCCCAGCCGAACCCGTAGATAGTCCTTGGTGCCCAGCGACTGCGATATCGAGCGCAGCCCATTGTGGCCGCCCTCGCCGCCACCGAGCTTGAGTCGCACGGTGCCGAAATCCAGATCCAGCTCGTCGTGCATGACGATGACGTTCCCGGCGGGAACCGAAAAGAACTTGGCCAGCGCGGCCACCTGAGGACCCGAGGTGTTCATGAACGTGCGGGGCTTGGCCAGATTCACGGCCCGGCCGCCGAGGCGAATCGTCGTCGCCTCGGCGCCGGACTTCTTGTGCGGCTTGAAGGTTGCGCCATCCTTGGCCGCCAACAGGTCGGCGACCATGAATCCGAGGTTGTGTCGTGTCCTGGCGTAGGTCGGCCCGGGGTTGCCCAGGCCGACCACCAGCACGGCATCGTCGGATGAGTCGGGCACGGATTACTCCGCCTACTCTTCGGTGGAGCCTTCGGCGGCCTCGGCGACCGGCGCCTCGGCACCTTCGCTGCCGCCACCCTCGGCGTCCATCTCGCTGGCGGTCGGCGCCGCGACGACGTTGACCACAAGGGTCTCGGGATCGGAGATCAGGGTGGAGCCCTTGGGCAGCTCGATCGCGCCGGCGGCGATCTGGGTGCCGGCGGGCAGGCCCTCGACCGAGACGGTGAGGAACTCGGGGATCGACATTGCTTCGGCCTCGATCTCCAAGGTGTTGGCGTCCTGAGCCACCAGGGTGCCGCTCTCGGCGTCGCCCTCGACGTGGACGTTCACCTCGACAACGACCTTCTCGCCCTTGCGCACGACCAGCAGATCGGCGTGCACCAGGTTGCGGCGGATGGGGTGAATCTCGATGGTCTTGGTGAGGGCCAGCTGCTCGCGGCCTTCGATGTCCAGCGTCAGGATGGCGTTGGTGCCGGTGTGGCGCAGCACGGCCGCGAAATCGCGGGCCGGCAGGTTCAGGTGCTCGGGGGCGGTGCCGTGGCCGTACAGCACGGCGGGAACCTGGCCGTCGCGGCGGGCGCGGCGTGAGGCGCCCTTACCGGTGTCCTTGCGGACGGTGACGGTGAGGTTATTGCTGGTGGGGGTGTTCTTCTTGGACATTTGGTCAACTCCTTGCGTTTCGTGAGACACGGCGCAGGGAGGACAACACGATGAAGTCCATGATCCCGTCGATAACGGTGGGAAGACCCACCCTCGCCGTGACAACCTGCTCAGAGTAGCCGAGCGTGAACCTCAAAGGCCAATCGGTGCTGGTCAAAGCGCGAAGGAAACCCCGGTGAGGTGCTCAGACAGCTCCCAGAGGCCCTCGGCGGTCTCGGTATTCTGCGCCCTGCTGCTGCGTCCCACACGCTTGGGGTACCCCTTGGCCTCGAACGGCCCGTCCGGTCCGATGTACGTGTCACCCGGCAGGTCCTGGGATGCGGCGTACAGCGTGGGAAGGGCGCCGTGTTGGGCGTCCTGCGCGAAGAGGTTCCCGGTCTTCAACGCGATCTCGAAGATCGGGTTCCCGCTGTGCGACTGCAGCTCGGTGGCCGCCACACCCGGATGAACGGTCAGTGCGCGCACCGCCGACCCGGCGGCGCTCAGGCGGCGCTGCAATTCCTTGGTGAACAACAGATTGGCCAGCTTCGAGGCGCCGTAGGCCCCCGCACGGGTGTAACCGCGGCGCTTGTAGTTGAGGTCGCCCAGGTTGATCTTCCCGGCCCGGTGCGCAACGGACGACACCGCGATCACCCGGTCGGTGAGCTTGGGCAGCAGCAGGTTGGTGAGCGCGAATGCGCCGAGATGGTTTGTGCCGATTTGGCTTTCGAAGCCGTCGACGGTCTTGGCTTGCGGCACCATCATGATGCCGGCGTTGTTCACCAGGATGTCGGCGCTCTCGACGGAGTCCGCGAAGGCGCGCACGGAAGCCAGGTTGGCCACATCGACCTGACGTACCTCGGTGCTTCCTTTGATCGAAGCCTTGGCGGCGTTTCCCTTTTCGGTGTTGCGCACCGCCATGATGACGTGCGCGCCCACACGGGCCAGTTCGCGCGCGGTCTCCAGGCCCAGTCCACTATTGGCTCCGGTGATGACGACGGTGCGGCCCTCGAACGACGGCAGCTCGGCGGCGGTCCATGCGGTAGTCGACTTAGTCACGGGAGCTGACCCTAACGGTCCTGGCCGATAGCGTCGAGGGGTATGAGCAGCCTTACCGCTTCGTGACTTTCAGGCCACCGGTGAGGGCGGCGACGTCCGGGGCCAGCGCGGCGGACTGGGATTCGGTGGTCGTCACCGTGAGCTGAACCAGGTAATGCAGCGATCCGTCGGGCACGATGACATCCCGGTTCCACGCGTGCACCCGCACGTTCTGGTTGTCGTAGGTGCCCTCGATGGCGGCCGACGGGTATCCCTGGAAATCGTCGAGGGACGAGGCGATCTTCTGAAAGTTCTGAGTGTTCTGCGCGTCGGCGAATCCGTGCTCGGTGATCGCCTTGCGGGCGTCCAGGGGGCCGTCCAGCTTGATGAGATACACCACCGCGCTCGGTGTTCGGCCCTGATCGGCGCCACTGGGCTTATCGGTGATCAGGTAGGCGGGATCGAGTGAGCCCAGGTTCTCCCAACCCTCGGGCAGCGGCAGCTCGACCCGGACGTTGGCCGGGCTCTCCGGTGACACCGGGGTGACCTTGACGCCGATGCTTTGCAGATACTGGTTCATCGATGTCGGCGTGGCGGTGGCCGGTGCGGTGGTCGATTCCGCGGAGGAGCTGCTCGGTGCGGTGGTCGATTCCGGGCTGCTCGAGGAAATGGCGGGCTGCCCGGGCTTTTGGGTGCCGCATCCGATCGTCGCGAGTGCCACCACGCATGCGATCGCTAGCGCGGCCTTACGCATTCTTGCCGAAAAGTACTGTCATCGAATCGTTCTCGAAGACCTCATGGATGGTGGTGGCGCTTAGTAGCACGGTGCGACCCTCTGTTGGGTGGATTGGTGGTGGCCCCTTGGGTGCTGTGCTCACGGGACCGACCCTATGGGTTGTTACGCCCGTTCGCCAGATTGGGTGAACGGCCCGGCGGCTCTGGCGGGCAATTGGCGCAATGGTTTTCGCTGTTGAAAAGCACACAGATTTTCATGTCCACATCCATGGAAAGCGCTGTACCTTTACTGAATGCTACTTGTGAAATCGTCAAGAACACGATCGGTTGCGCATCGTTTCTTGCCAGTGCTTGGTCTCGTCGTTTTCGGTGTTGTTGGACTGGGTTCCGCGGAAGTCACCGCCCTGGCGGATCCGCTCGCCCCCGTCGCCGTGATGTCTGCTGCGCCCCTCAATCCGGGCGATCCCGGTGGCGGTAACGGTCCCGACGCCGATGTGTCGGGACCTGACGACACCGACAGCAACAACATCGCTCCGCCGGCACCTGCCAGCGGTACCGGCGCCGGATGCGAGAACGCGGGTGCGGTGTGCGGCGGAGACGAGAGTGGAACCGTTCTGACGTCGGACAACGACGAGGTCTAGTTCCGATCGGTTCGGTGCGGGGCTAGGCGTTCCCGTCGAAAAGTCCTGTCACCGAACCGTTCTCGAAGACCTCGCGGATGGTGCTGGCCAGCAGCGGTGCGATCGACAGCACGGTCAGTTGCGGGAACCGCTTCTCCTCGCCGATGGGCAAGGTGTTGGTGACCAACACCTCCCGGGCGCCGCAGTTGGCCAGACGCTCGGCGGCGGGGTCGGACAGCACGCCGTGGGTGGCGGCGATCACGACGTCCTTGGCGCCTGCCTCGTGCAGGAGCCCGACCGCGCCGGCGATCGTGCCACCGGTATCGATCATGTCGTCGGTGATGACGCAGGTCTTGCCGGTCACGTCACCGACGACGCGATTGGCCTTGACCTGGTTGGGTACTCGCGGATCGCGGGTCTTGTGGATGAAGGCCAGTGGCACCCCACCCAGGGAGTCGGCCCATTTCTCGGCGACGCGCACGCGACCGGAATCCGGTGACACGACGACCACATCTTCGCCATTGCTCACGTAGTGCTCGGCGATGTAGCCGCAGAGCAGCGACTGGGCGCGCATGTGGTCCACCGGCCCGTCGAAGAAGCCCTGGATCTGGTCGGTGTGCAGGTCGACGGTGACGATGCGATCGGCGCCGGCGGTCTTGTACAGGTCGGCCACCAGGCGGGCCGAGATGGGTTCGCGGCCGCGGTGCTTCTTGTCTTGGCGGGCATAGGGGTAGAACGGCAGGATCGCGGTGATGCGCTTGGCGCTGCCCCGCTTGAGGGCGTCGATCATGATCAGCTGTTCCATCAGCCAGGTGTTCAGCGGCGCGGGATGCGATTGCAGAACGAATGCGTCGCAGCCGCGTACCGACTCCTCGAACCGCACGAAGATCTCGCCGTTGGCGAAATCGCGAGCGGTCTGCGCGGTCACCTGGACGTCGAGCTCCTTGGCGACCTGTTCGGCCAGCTCGGGGTGCGCACGACCCGAGAACAGCATCAGATTCTTGCGGTTGTCCGTCCAGTCGGTGCTCACGGCGCAGCTAGTCCTCTTGGGTTTAGTTCGGGTCTTGGGCTACTGACGGGTACCGCCCCGTCGGGGTAATGGTACGGACCTTTCCCGGATGACTGGGAGGGGGTTGCCGGAATTTGAACGCGAGATGTCCAACCCGGGTTCTCGGTGGTCAGGAATCCGGTCAGGAACCTTTGGATGCTTCCTCGGCAGCCCTGGCCGCGTCCGAGCCCGGACGCTTCTGTGCCACCCAGCCTTCGATGTTGCGCTGCGGGCCGGCCGACACCGCGAGCGCGCCCGGCGGCACGTCCTCGCGGATGACGGTCCCGGCGCCGGTGTACGCACCGTCGCCCACGGTCACCGGGGCAACGAACATGGTGTCCGAGCCGGTCTTCACATGCGAGCCAATCACGGTGCGCCGCTTGGTCTCTCCGTCGTAGTTGACGAATACGCTGGACGCGCCGATGTTGCTGTGCTCGCCGATATCGGCGTCGCCCACGTAAGTCAGATGCGGCACCTTGGTGCCCCGGCCCACGGTGGAGTTCTTGACCTCCACGAACGCGCCCAGTTTGGCGCTCTCGCCCGTGACCGTGCCCGGTCGCAGGTAGGTGAACGGCCCGATGACCGATCGCGCGCCGATGGTGGAGCCCTGACCGTGTGTGCGGATGACCGTGGCCGAGTCGCCGACGGTGACGTCGATGAGGGTGGTGTACGGTCCGATATGGCAATGGCCGCCGATGACGGTCGACGAGTGCAGCTGGGTGCCGGGAGCGATGGTGGCGTCCTGCCCGATCCGGACTTCGACATCGATCCAGGTGCTCGACGGGTCGACGATGGTGACCCCACTGCGCTGATGATGGCGGATGATCCGGCGGTTCAGTTCGGCGCCGAGCTCGGAGAGCTGCACCCGATCATTTACCCCGGCCACCAGTGCGCTGTCGTCAACATGGTTGGCGTGCACCACTTTTCCGCTCTCGCGAATGATCGAGACGGCATCGGTGAGGTACAGCTCGTGCTGCGCGTTATCGGAGCGCAGCCGCGAGAGCGCCGCGTGCAGTGCCTCGACGTCGAAGGCGTACACCCCGGCGTTGACCTCGCCGATGGCGCGCTGACTCTCAGTGGCGTCGGTCTGCTCGACGATCGCGATGACCTCGCGGTCCTGGGTGCGCAGGATGCGTCCATAACCGGTGGGATCTGCCAGCGTGGTGGTCAACAGGGTGGCGGCGGCGGGCTCGCTCGTGTGCCGGCCGATCAGCCCCGCCAGGGTGTCGCCGTCCAGCAAGGGGATGTCGCCCGAGGTGACGACGACCGTGCCCGAGAAGTCCGGCGGCAGCGCCTGTAGACCGCACGCCACCGCGTGTCCGGTCCCGAGCTGCTGCTCCTGGACGGCGATCGCGATCTTCCTGCCGAGCGACTCGGCGAGGATGTCGACGGCGGTGGCGATGCGTTCGCGGTCATGCCCCAGCACGATCACCAGATGTTCGGGATTTACGCTGGCTGCCGCATACACGGAGTGCGCCAGCATGGAGCGGCCACCGAGGGTATGCAGCACCTTGGGGATGTCCGAACACATGCGGGTACCGGCGCCCGCGGCCAGCACGATTACTGCAGTCCCAGCGGAATTGCCTGGCATTTCCTACTCCCTACTGCTCCGTCGCCAGGACTCGAACCTGAACTATCTGAACCAAAATCAGAGGTGCTGCCGATTACACCACGACGGACTGTTACAGAATGAAGACTGTAGTCGACCACCTAGCTCGGCCACGCGGCCTGCCGAGGGGTCGAGAAAGAGTGATGGCACATGGCGGTACCTAGTAGGCCGGACGGCCCCGGACGCACCCCTCGCGTCCGGATGGCCGGCACTGAGCGCCGCCGCCAGCTGATCGATGTGGCGCGGTCGTTGTTCGCCGAGCGCGGATACGAGGCCACCTCCATCGAAGAGATCGCGCAACGCGCTGGGGTGTCCAAGCCTGTCGTGTACGAGCATTTCGGCGGCAAGGAGGGGCTGTACGCCGTCGTGGTGGATCGCGAGATGTCCGTGCTGCTGGACGGCATCACCTCGTCGTTGACGAGTTATCGCTCGCGGGTCCGGCTCGAGCAGGTGGCGCTTGCCCTGCTGAGTTACATCGAGGACCGCACCGACGGCTTCCGGATCCTGATCCGGGATTCACCTCCCGGCGTCAGCTCGGGGACGTACTCCAGTCTGCTCAACGACGCGGTGAGCCAGGTGTCGAGCATCTTGGCGGGCGACTTCCAGCGCCGCGGTCTGGACGCCGAGATGGCGCCGCTGTACGCGCAGGCGTTGGTGGGCCAGGTGTCGATGACGGCGCAATGGTGGCTCGATGCCCGGGAGCCCAAGAAGGAAGTGGTGGCGGCTCATATCGTCAACCTGTGCTGGCACGGTTTGAAGCACCTGGAAGCCGATCCGCAGCTGCACGAGGAGTGACCCGTCGCGCAGGAACATCTGCGCACTCCGGACCGTTCGACATAACGGATGGTTCGTAAAGGTGGTGGTCGGTCATGACGGGGTCTCGTTGGGTTCTGTGTGTGGCGACCGCGTTGGCGTTGGGTGTGATGGGCGCGCCCAGTGCGGCGGCCGATAATTGCAGCGGTCCGCTCACCGCGCGGGTGTGCGTGAAGCCCGGCAACGCGGAACTGCATTCCACGCCGAATCGGCAGGTCATCCCCGAGGTTCCGCAGGCATCGCCGTGGTTGGTCGTGGGCGGTACCGGGTCGGGTGTGTGGATCCCTTGACGGGGCGGCAGTCGAGGTGAACCCACGCGTGACATGCCTCGATCACCTAGAATTTAAGTCGTCGGGGTTGATCGTTAGGTGAGGTGTTTGTCATGACGACGTCAGTAGTTGTGCGATGGGCTGTGGTCGGCGCCGCAGCGGCCGCGCTGGGCGCATTGCCCGTGTCGCTGGCCCCGGTTGCCGCGGCGGACCCGCAATGTGCCGACCCGGCCATGTGTCAGTCGGCGCCGGCCAACCCCGAGGATTGCAACGGCGGTCCCGACGACATGGTGTGCACCCGTGCGGGGGATGCGGAACTGCATTCTTCGCCGAACCCGGCCGACATTCCGGAGGTTCCGCAGGCCGAGCAGCCACCCTGGATGGTTTTCGGTAATCCCGGTATGGGTCACTAGCCGGTAGACGACGGAGCAGTGTTACCTCGGTAGTTGCTTTCAGTTCCTAATGAGTCTAATTTTGATTCGTTAGGGAATCTAAGCAGTTAAGGGGTGTTGTTCCATGCCTGGCGTTCGGCATGTCCTGGCGGTGGCGGCGACGGGTTTGTTTGTCGTGGTTCCTGTTGACATCGACACGACGTATGCCGCGGGCCCGGCCCGGGGAGGGCACGGGAACTGCATGCAACCGCGTACCGGTTCGGAGATTTGTGTGACCTCGGGCGACGCCGAGCTGCGGTCCTGGCCGGACCCGGCTGACTTGCCGAAACCGCCGGATGTGCCGGTGCGTCCCGATAATCTGTGAGCCGGTTGGGCAGACGGACGCACCGCGATCTGGCTGGCTGAAAAGCTGCGAATCAACCATGTGACGTGCGAAAAGCGCCTAAAATCAGACCCTTGGGGTTGATGGATAGGCGAGGTGTCTGTCATGAGGTCAACAGCGTTCCGATGCGTGGTTACCGCCGTGTCGGCGGTCGCTCTGGTCATCGTGGCGGTGGCACCGGTCGCGGGTGCGGAGCAGCCGTGCGCGGATCCGGCCATGTGTCAGGCACCGCTGCCGCCGACTCCGGTACATGAGGACGTCGAGCTGCACTCGAGTCCGGATCCGTATGTCATGCCGCAGGTTCCGCAAAGCAGCATGCCGCCGTGGCAGGCGATCAACGCTCCCGGCGAGGCGCGTAATCGCCCCTGACCGGTGACATCGCTGGCCTGGCAAGGGTTTTCCTCGGCGGGAATCAAACTGGTAGCAGACTCACAGCTGCCGTTCACTTTTCTGGGTCTGAACACGCCTATGTTCGGCGTGGAGACCGCCCAGCTGTCAGGAGCTCAGTATGCGACTGTTGTGGATTCGTGCCGGACTGGCAGTCCTCTCGTTGTCTCTCTTCGTGGGGATTCCGCTGACCGCGGGGACAGTGCGCGCGGACCCGTGCCCGGCCGGGGCGTCGCGTTGTGCGTTGCCGCCCAATCAGCCACGGCCCGTGGGCGACGATGAGAAATGCACCGGCGCCTCTGCCGATCTCAGGGTTCCCGAGACCTTCGAGCAATGCTCCGAGACGGGGGACGCGGAGCTGCGGTCGGCCCCCAACGTAAGGGACTTGCCGACGCCGCCCCAGTCGACCCAGGCCGTGATGGTGCCGGGCAATGGTTCCTCTCCGCAAGCACACGGCTGAACGCTGCTGTGAATTCGCTGCGAAGTAGTGCCTGGCTAATCAAATAGGCCTATCGTCTGCTCATGATGTTTGTGCTGGTGAGACGTGCGGCGCTGCTGGTTGCTGCTGCGGTCACCGTCGGTGTGCCGCTTGCTCTCGACATATCTCACGCCGACCCGCCCTGCGCCCCAGGAGCTTCACACTGTGCGTTGCCTACCGCGGTCGTTCCGCCGGCGGGTGCGCACGAGAAGTGCGGCGCACCCAAGCCGGGTGAGCAGGTGTGCACCGAGCCGGGCGATGCCGAGCTGCATTCCTCGCCCACGGCCAAGATCCCCTCGCCGCCGTTGACGGTTGCGCCGACCAAGAGCGGCGCCGCGCTTTAGCGCGCGCCGCGGTCCCGCGACAACAGATCGGCGATCGTTTCGCGGCGCACCAGTTCGCGTACGTGTCCGTCGCGGACCGCGAGCACGGGCGGACGTCCCACCATGTTGTAGGACGAGGCCATGCTGTGGTTGTACGCACCGGTGCACGCGACGGCCAATACATCGCCGGGACGAACATCGGACGGCAGGCTGACATCACGGGCGATCTCGTCGCCGGATTCGCAGTGCCTCCCGGCTACCGTCACCAGCTGCGGGGGCGCGGAGGGGTGCCGGTTTGCCAGCGCGACACTGTATTTCGCGTCGTACAGGGACACCCGGGGGTTATCGCTCATACCGCCGTCGACGGCCACGAAGGTGCGCCCGCCGGGCTGGGTCTTGACCGAAACCACCCGATACAGCGTCACGCCCGCGCGTGCGGAGATGGCGCGGCCGGGCTCGACGACGACGCGCGGGCGCGGGAAGCGCTCGGCCGCGCAGGCGGCATCGAGGGCGTCGTCAATGAAGTCGCGCAGCTCGGCGAGGTCGAGTTCGGGGTCGCCCGAACGGTAGGGAACGCCGTGGCCGCCACCGATGTTGAGTTCACCCAGGATCACGCCGTGTTCGGCACGGATATCGGCCATCGCCGCGATCATGCGGCGGATGGTCTCGCCGTACAGCGCGCAGTCGGTGACCTGTGAGCCGATGTGGCAGTGCAGGCCCACGAGGTCCAGCAGGGGTTGGTCCAGAACGCGACGGGCGGCCTCGATGGCGTGCCCATCGTGGAGCGGGAACCCAAACTTCTGGTCGGTGATGCCCGTGGTGACGGCGGCATGCCCGTGGATATCGATATCGGGGGTAACCCGTACCAGCACACGCTGGCGCTTCTTGAGCCGAGTCGCCAGAAACATGATCTCGGTGTAGGAGTCCACCACGATCCGGCCCACGCCGACGGCGGCGGCATCACTGAGCTCGTCGGGGGTCTTGGCGTTGCCGTGCATGATGATTCGTTCCGGGTCGAAACCTCCCGCGAGCGCGGTCGCCAACTCGCCGGAGGAGCAGACGTCCAGCGACAGCCCCTCCTGAGCCACCCAGCGCGCGACATCGGCCGTCAGAAGTGCCTTGCTCGCATAGGCGACCTCGATCTCGCGCAGGGTGCTGCGATAGCGGCGGGCGCGGTAGCGGAAGTCCTCCTCGTCAAGCACGTACGCGGGGGTGCGGAACTGGTCGGCGATTTCCGAGAGCGCCGTCTCTCCGACGCACATCCGACCCTGCTCATCCAGGTGTGTGGTGACCGGCCACACCGTCGGGTCGACGCGTGGCCGAGCCACATTGTGTAAGGACGGCAGGAGGTCCAGAAGTGTCATGTATTCACCGTGCGCCCGTGGCGAGCGCATGTGGAGTTTCTTGACGTGGCCTTGACGGCGATGGGCCCGATTTTGGCGAGATCTGGGCGCCGTAGAATGGGTCCACCATGACTGCGACTACCCCGCCTCTCGCCGGGGTGATCCGGACAGCCTTGCGGGACCCGGCATTCGATGTTCTCGCTCCGGCCATTGCCGCCAAGACCGGCCTCGATCTGACCGCTCCGACGTGTGCACGCGCATTTGTCGTGACGGGTATGGCCGATGCGAGCGATCCACCCGTCCTGGTTGTGACGGCCACCACCCGAGAGGCGCAAGACCTCGCCGCCGAGCTGCGCGACGTGTACGGCGACGCGGTGACGCTGTTGCCGTCCTGGGAGACGCTCCCGCACGAGCGGTTGTCACCCGGTGTCGACACCGTGGGTGCCCGGTTGCAGGTGCTGCACCGGCTGGCCCATCCGGAGGATTCCCGGATGGGGGTGCCGCTGCGAGTGGTGGTGACCACGGTGCGCTCGCTGCTGCAGCCGATGTCCCCCGAGCTGTTCGATCTGGAGCCGGTGGAGCTCACCGTCGGTGCCGAGTCGGAATTCGATGGGTTGATCGCCCGTCTGGTCGAGCTCGCATACACCCGAGTGGACATGGTGGCCGGCCGCGGGGAGTTCGCGGTGCGCGGCGGCATCCTGGATGTTTTCAGTCCCACCGCCGACCATCCGGTGCGTGTCGAGTTCTGGGGTGACGAGGTCAGCGAGATGCGCTACTTCTCCGTCGCCGACCAGCGATCGATCCCCGAGTTGGAGGTCACATCCGTACTCGCAATGCCCTGTCGCGAGCTGCTTCTCACCGAGCAGGTGCGCACCCGCGCCGCCGAACTCGCCGCTGTGGCGGGAGTTTCCGGTAGCACGCCAGAAGAGCACCGCCTCGGCGCCGGGGTAGGGGAGATGCTCGCCAAGCTGGCGGACGGCATCTGCGTCGACGGTATGGAATCGCTACTGCCGGTGCTGCATTCGGGCGAGCTGACCATGTTGGTCGACCATCTGCCCGACAACGCGCCCGTCCTGGTCTGTGATCCGGAGAAGGTGCGGAGGCGGTCGGCCGACCTGGAGCGCACCGGCCGGGAATTCCTGGAGGCATCCTGGTCTGTCGCCGCCATCGGTGCCGATGCACCGATCGATATTGCCGCACTGGCAGATTCGGGATTCCGTGAACTCGATGACGTCAAGCATGCGGCGGGCGAGGCCGGGTATCCGTGGTGGTCGCTGAGCCCGCTGGGCATGGACAACGATCAAGCTGTCGCGCTGGCGGTGCGACCGTCGCCGTCCTCGCGCGGTCACAAAGAGGGCGCGGCGGAGATCTTCGCGATGCTGCGTGCCCACGTGATGACCGGTGGGCGGGCGGCCGTTGTGGCCGCCGGGGCCGGCACCACACATCGGATTATCGAGCAGCTGGCCGAAACGGAAACCCCTGCAACGCTGTTAGAGCCGGGCGCAGAGCCTGCCGAGGGCGTCGTCGGGGTGCTGCGTGGTCATCTCACCGATGGCGTGATACTCCCGGGTGCCAATATCGTCATCGTCACCGAGACGGATCTCACCGGTAGCCGGGTTGCGGCCACCGACGGCAAGCGGCTACCGGCCAAGCGCCGCAATCAGGTTGACCCGCTGGCACTCTCCGCCGGTGACCTCGTTGTGCACGATCAGCACGGCATCGGGCGGTTCGTGGAGATGGTGGAACGCACCGTCGGTGGAGCCCGTCGGGAATACCTGGTGCTGGAGTACGCGTCGAGTAAGCGTGGCGCCGCGGCCGGCGGTCAGAGCGATCGCCTGTATGTGCCGATGGACTCCCTGGATCAACTGTCCCGGTACGTGGGTGGCGAGTCGCCTGGTCTCAGTCGCCTCGGCGGCAGTGACTGGACCAACACGAAGACCAAGGCACGTAAGGCTGTTCGCGAGATCGCCGGCGAACTTGTCGCGCTGTACGCGGCGCGCCAGGCGGCGCCCGGACACGCCTTCGCGCCGGACACCCCGTGGCAGCGCGAGATGGAAGACGCCTTCGGCTTCGTGGAGACCGTCGACCAGCTGACCGCCATCACCGAAGTGAAATCGGATATGGAGAAGCCGGTTCCGATGGACCGGGTGGTGTGCGGCGACGTCGGCTACGGCAAAACCGAAATCGCGGTGCGCGCGGCATTCAAGGCCGTCCAGGACGGTAAGCAGGTCGCGGTGCTGGTACCCACCACGCTGCTGGCGGATCAGCATCTGCAGACATTCACCAATCGCACCGCCGGTTTCCCGGTGAAGGTGGCGGGTCTGTCGCGTTTCACCGATCCGGTCACCTCGAAACTGGTTATCGAGGGAATGGCCGATGGCTCAGTCGATATCGTCATCGGCACGCACCGGCTGCTGCAGACCGCGGTGCGATGGAAAGACCTTGGGCTGGTGATCGTCGACGAAGAACAGCGGTTCGGTGTGGAGCACAAGGAGCACATCAAGGCGCTGCGTACCCATGTAGACGTTCTCACCATGAGCGCCACCCCGATTCCGCGCACCCTGGAGATGAGCCTGGCCGGCATCCGGGAGATGTCGACCATCCTGACCCCGCCCGAGGAGCGTTATCCGGTGCTCACCTATGTGGGCCCGCATGACGACAAGCAGGTGGCGGCGGCGCTGCGCCGCGAGCTGTTGCGCGACGGCCAGGCGTTCTACGTGCACAACCGGGTGAGCACCATCGACAAGGCCGCCGCGCGAATACGCGATCTCGTCCCCGAGGCCAGAGTTGTTGTTGCGCACGGCCAAATGCCTGAGGAATTGCTTGAGCGCACCGTCGAGGGGTTCTGGAACCGCGAATACGACATCCTGGTGTGCACCACCATCATCGAGACCGGTTTGGACATCTCCAACGCCAACACCCTGATCGTGGAGCGCGCCGACATCTTCGGTCTGTCGCAGCTGCACCAGCTGCGCGGTCGTGTCGGCCGCAGCCGCGAACGCGGATACGCCTACTTCCTGTACTCACCCGAGGTGCCGCTCACCGAGACCGCCTACGACAGGCTCTCGACGATCGCGCAGAACAACGATCTGGGCGCAGGCATGGCCGTGGCCATGAAGGACTTGGAAATCCGTGGCGCGGGCAACGTGCTTGGGGTGGAGCAATCCGGGCATGTCGCCGGGGTGGGTTTTGATCTTTACGTGCGGCTTGTCGGCGAGGCTGTCGAGGCGTATCGCGCTGCGGCGGATGGGAAGACTGTGCTGACCGCCGAGGAGCCGAAGGAGGTGCGCATCGACCTCCCGGTCGACGCGCATCTGCCCACCGACTACATCGGTAGCGATCGGCTGCGGCTCGAGGCGTACCGCCGGCTCGCGGCTGCCGGGGATGCCGCAGAGATCAATGCGGCCGTGGAAGAGCTCACCGACCGCTACGGGCCGCTGCCGCTTCCGGTGCAGCGACTGGTGGCCGTCGCTTCGTTGCGATTGCTGTGTCGCGAGATGGAGATCACCGACCTTTCGGTGGTCGGTACCAACATTCGGATACAGCCGTTGCCACTCCTGGACTCGGCGCAGTTGAGGCTGAAACGTTTACATCCGGCCGCGCAGTATCGTGCGACGACTTCGGTTGTGCAGGTTCCCATTCCGCGTTCCGGCGACGGCGGTGTGGGTTCGGACCGGATCCGCGACCTGGAACTTGTCCACATGATCGCCGATCTACTGATTGCGTTGTCGGGACGCCCCGCGGGCAGTGTTGATATAAACCCAATGGAGGTGAGCAAATGACTGGCGATGAGCCTCTTGGGCGAAGAGAACTCACCGTAGTATTCGTCGACCCGCGCCATCCGTCCATGGTTCCGGTGGAGGCAGTTGGTTTGCTCGCCGGCGATCTGCAATACACCGAGGAACTTCCGGTCCGGCTGGCGTGGACGCTGTCGACCGCGCGTCCGGTGTACATCGGCGAGGATGCACCCGCGCTGTTGTCCTCGGACCGCAATCACCCGGAGGTGCGGGCGCGCATCCAGGCGGGCGCCAGGATCATCGCTCCGCCCGAGCGGCAGGGCGAGAAGCTCATCGACGCGGTGGCCGTGATGGACCGGCTGCGGACAAACGGTCCGTGGGAGAGCACGCAGACCCACGACTCGTTGCGGCGCTATCTGCTCGAGGAGACCTACGAGCTGTTCGACGCCGTACGCACCGGCGATGCCGACGAGCTTCGCGGCGAGCTGGGCGATGTGTTGCTACAGGTGCTCTTCCATGCCCGCATCGCCGAGGACGCGCCCGAGCATCCGTTCAATATCGACGATGTCGCCGAGACGCTGCTGAACAAGCTGGGCAACCGCATTCCGGCAATACTCGGCGCCGGTGGTGATTCCGCTTCGATCTCGCTGGAAGAGCAACTGGCGCAATGGGAAGAGCGTAAGGCGCAGGAGAAAGACCGCGACTCCTGCCTGGACGGCGTGTCCAGCAGCCAGCCCGCGCTCGCGCTCACGCAAAAGGTGCTCGGTCGGGTGACGGCCGCGGGTCTGCCCACGGAGTTGATCCCGGTACAGCTGCTGTCGGTGCGCATCGATCTCGACGGCGACGCCGAAAACCAGCTGCGTGCTGACGCTTTGGAATTCATGGACACCGTGCGGCGCGCCGAGAAGGACATTTTGGTGGGCCGCCGTGGCGATGATGTGGCCGCCGAGCTGGACGTCAGCGACTTGCGTGAGGTGACCGCCGAGGAATGGCGTGCGCACTGGCGGCAGGCGCCGGTTGAACCCGTTGAGGCCAAGGATGTGGAGCTCACTGCCGAAGAGCAGCGGCCCGATGTGCACGACGAGCCGGAGGATTCCGGTCAGTCGAAGAGCGCCTAGCTCCGGTGTTGCTTAGCTAGATTCACGCCGGGTGGGACTTTGTGCCCGACGCGATGGGACCATCGGCCGTATGGGTATTTGCGCTGCGTGTTAGGAGTGCCATACCTTATCTGCGTGGTCTTATCAGACGCGATTCCCAATCTGCTCATCGGCCTGCGTGAGGGGCTTGAAGCGGGCCTCGTGGTGAGCATATTGCTCGCCGCCGTCCATCGGTCCTCGCTGGCGGCGGAGGGTCGTCGCGCCACCGCCCCGATATGGCTGGGCGTGCTCGGCGCGCTCACCGTGTCGGCGAGCTTCGCGGCGGTCCTCAACTCCACCACAAGTTCGTTGGGCGCCATCGGCCAGGACGTGGTGGGCGGGTTGCTCAGCATCCTGGCGGTCGGGCTGGTCACCGCAATGATCTTCTGGATGTCGCGCACCGCGGCCAACCTATCGGGCGAACTGTCCGGGAAGGTTGAGCACGCCCTGGTGCTTGGGGCGGGAGCGCTCACGCTGACCGCTTTCCTCGCGGTTGCTCGTGAGGGCCTTGAGACCACCCTGTTCTTCTGGACCGCGGCCAAGGCCGCCGGAGAGACCACCGGCCCGGTGATCGGCGGCGCCATCGGTCTGGCGATCGCCGTGGCGCTGTGCTGGCTGCTATACCGGCGCGCCGTTCGACTGAATCTCAAGGTGTTCTTCACCCGCACTGCCATCGTCCTGATCGTGATCGCCGCCGGCATCCTGGCCTACGGTGTGGGCGATCTGCAGACCGCGGGATGGCTGCCCGGCCACTCCTGGTATGCGTTTGACCTGAGCCAGCGGATATCCGCGGACTCGTGGTGGGTAACCATCGTCACCGGCATCACGCAGCTCACGCCCAGAATGACGGTGCTGCAGGTGCTTGCCTGGGTGGGCTATCTGGTGTTCGTCATTCCGGCGTTCATGCGGGTCTCACGGCTGGCGCCCTCGCCCGCCGAGCCCGACGCCGACGAGGAGCCGTCCACCTTCGCGCGATTGATCGGCCAACGTCCCGTCGCTGTCGCTGCGGCCATCGTGGTGGTGCCGGCGCTGCTGGCCGCGGTCGTCATCGCGATCCTGCCGGCCGCCAACCATGATGCCGGTGCCCGGGTCACGGTGAGCGCGAGTGGGTGCGCGGATGACTGGAAGTCGGCACACACGGGTCTGCAAACGTTCACCGTCATGAACAAATCCGGCAAGACGGGGGAGATCAACCTCGTCGATGCCAACAACGGGGTGGTCGCCGAGATCGAGACGTTAGGTCCGTCCACGAGTGCCACTATGACGGCCGCGCTATCGAACGGAACCTACAAGTTCGTATGTCTCATGGCTGGTGAGCCCGCCAAATACTCTGCGGCCCAACAAGTCAGCGGAGAGTCGGTTCCCGGTGCCCCGCAACCGGTCGTGCGCGTGACAGAAGAAGATCTCAAGCCGCCCATGGAGGCGTACCAGCGTTACGCCGACGATCTGCTGGGTGTCTTGGGCGGGCAGGTTCGGACCGTGCGAAACGATCTCGGATCGGGCAACATCGATGCTGCCAAGAAGGACTGGGTACCAGCGATCCTGACCTGGAATCGGATCGGCGCCGCCTACGGTAGCTTCAAGGATTACGGAGACGCCATCGCCGGACTGCCCCACGGACTGCCGGATGGTGTCAATGACCCTGACTTCAAGGGCTTGCGTCGCCTGGAATACGGGCTGTGGCACGGCCAGTCGGCGGCTGCGCTGACACCGGTCGCAGACGATTTGGTGGCCACCATCGACAAGCTGCGGGCCAACCTGTCGGACGTGATGACCGATCCGGCGGACCAGACCAAGCGGCCCCACGAAATCCTTGAGGACACCCTGCGATTCCAGCTCATGGGCTTCACTAACCAGGGAGCGGGAACCGAGTACGAGGAGGCCGCTGCGGCAGTCGATGCCACCCGGGCGGTGCTCGGTCAGTTCGCGCCGTTGGTTACCGCTCGTGCGCCGAAACTGCTGGAAGAGAGCAAGTCTCGACTTGATGCACTGGGTAGCGCCCTCAAGGGCACACAGCAGGATGGTCGTTGGCGACCGCTTGCGCAGGTACCGCTGAGCGAGCGTCAGTCGGTCAATGCGGCGCTCGGCAATGTGCTCGAGAAGCTTGCTTCGGTACCGCTGCTCATCGAACTTCCGCCGAGCCGTTGACCAAGGAGTCGCGCAATATGGATGTCAATCGCAGGAACTTCCTTCGTGGTGCCGCTGTGGGTGCCGCGGGTACCGCGATCACGGGAGCAGCGCTCATCAAGGGCGCCGAGATCGATGCGAACGCGGGAACCGTTGCCGCCCCGCCGAGCCGGTACCCGTTCCACGGGGCGCATCAATCGGGAATTCTCGTCCCGCCCCCGGCCGAGAAGCAGAACTTCGCCTGCCACGTGGCCTTCGATGTGACCTCAAAGAACAGGGATGCGGTGATCGCGGCGTTCAAGACGCTCACCGAGCGCGCGCGGTTCCTGTGCAACGGCGGCACCCCGCCCGAGCTCGGCATCGGTGAACCTCCCGCTGACAGCGCGGTGCTGGGTCCCGTCGTGGAGTCAGATGGATTGACGGTGACGGTTGCCCTGGGCTCGAGTCTGTTCGACGGACGGTTCGGTCTCGCGGATCGTAAGCCCGTCAAACTGAAGCCGATGACAGTGTTTCCCAACGACTTTCCCGAGGCGGCATGGTCGCACGGAGATCTGTTGGTTCAGCTGTGTGCGCACAACCCCGACACCGTGCATCATGCGCTGCGAGATATCACGCGCGCGGTTCGCGGTGATCTGCAGATGCGTTGGCGCATGGAGGGATACAACTCGCCGCCGCGCCCGTCGGGAACCGGTCGAAATCTCTTGGGGTTCAAGGACGGTACCGCCAACCCCGTTTCCAGCGACGCCGAGAGTCTGGTGTGGGCCGGCGAAGGTGAACCGGCCTGGACCGCGGGTGGCACCTACATGGTGGTGCGTTTGATCCGCATGATGGTCGAGTTCTGGGACCGCGTCTCCATCAACGAGCAGGAGCGCATGTTTGGTCGCCGTCGCGACAGCGGTGCGCCACTGGACGGCAACAACGAGTTCGATACACCCAACTATGCGACCGATGCGGACGGCAAGACGATTCCGCTCGACGCACACATCAGGCTGGCCAATCCGCGCACCAACGAGACGGATAGGCAGCGGCTGGTGCGCAGGTCCTACAACTACGACCTGGGTGTGGACGCGAACGGCAACATGCAGTCGGGCCACGTCTTCGTCTGTTACCAGCAGGATCTGGAGCGTCAATTTGAGACGGTGCAGAACCGTCTCAACGACGAGCCGCTCGTTGACTACGTGCAGCCCTTCGGTGGTGGATACTTCTTTGCGTTGCCGGGTGTAGCCGACCAGGGCGATTGGTACGGAAAAGCCCTGCTGAGCTAGTCCGATCAGCCGCTTCAATCGCCCGCGGCAGCCTTGGCTGCATCACCGTGTGGCCAGCTCATGCGACGATGGAGGGCAATCCATCGCACCGTCTAGGAGTTCTGTCGTGTCGTCCCTCGCTGTGCGCTCCTTCTCGGCGCGCTTAGGACGGATCATGCTCGTCGTCTCCATATCGGTGTTTCTGCTGGCAGGAGGATGTTCCTGGCAGTTGGGTGGCCGTAATCCGCTCCCTCAGGGCGTGCCGCCGCCTGCCGGCGATCCGGTGCCCGATATCGCGACGCCGCCCGCGCACATCCAGGGCCGGCCCGCCGATCAGCTGCGCGAGTGGTCGACGCCCCGCGCCGAGAAGACGGGAATTCCCGTCATCGCGCTGGAGGCCTACGCCTACGCGGCCAAGGTTGCCGAGCGGGAGAACCCGCGCTGCAAGATCGCGTGGACCACGCTGGCCGGAATCGGCACCGTCGAGAGCCACAACGGCACCTATCACGGCGCCGTGCTTCAGCCCAATGGTGATGCCCTGCCGCCCATTCGTGGGGTGCGTCTGGACGGGTCCAACGGAAACCTGCGGCTCCCGGACACCGACAAGGGTGCGCTGGACGGTGACGCAAACCAGGACCGTGCGATGGGGCCCATGCAGTTCATTCCGGAAACCTGGCGCATCTACGGGGTACGCGCGGCGGGCGAGGGCGAGCCCAGCCCTGACAACATCGACGATGCGGCGCTCTCGGCGGCCGGGTACCTGTGTTCGCGTGGCGGTGACCTGAGCACCACCGACGGCTGGATCAAGGCACTATGGGCCTACAACATGTCGGACGTGTACGCCGAGCAGGTACGGGACTGGGCCACGGCCTACGCCAAGGGTGCGACCCTTTAGCACTAGTCTGTTAGTCGACCACCGGAGCACCCCCCAAAGGAGAGACAGTGCCGATTCTTGAGCAGGTAGGCGCCCGCGAGATCCTCGATTCGCGCGGCAACCCGACCGTCGAGGTCGAGGTCGCCTTGACCGATGGCACGTTCGCACGGGCGGCCGTCCCCTCCGGTGCCTCCACCGGTGAGCACGAGGCCGTCGAGCTGCGTGACGGCGGTGCCCGCTATGGCGGCAAGGGTGTCACCAAGGCCGTGAACGCCGTGCTGGACGAGATCGCCCCCGCCATCATCGGCGAGAGCGCCGATGATCAGCGCCTCATCGATCAGGCCCTGCTGGATCTGGATGGCACCCCGGACAAGTCGCGACTGGGCGCCAACGCCATCCTGGGCGTCTCGCTGGCCGTGGCCAAGGCCGCCGCCGACTCGGCCGGGCTGGCGCTGTTCCGCTACCTGGGTGGCCCGAACGCGCACATTCTGCCGGTGCCGATGATGAACATCCTCAACGGTGGCGCGCACGCCGACACCGGAGTGGATGTGCAGGAGTTCATGGTGGCGCCCATCGGCGCACCGAGCTTCAAGGAGTCGCTGCGCTGGGGGACCGAGGTCTACCACTCGCTCAAGTCCGTGCTCAAGAAGCAGGGCTTGTCGACCGGTCTGGGTGATGAGGGTGGCTTCGCTCCCGATGTCGCAGGAACCCGGGCCGCGCTGGATCTGATCAGCACCGCCATCGAGGCGACGGGCCTCAAGCTGGGCTCGGACGTGGCGCTGGCCCTGGACGTTGCCGCCACCGAGTTCTACAGCGCCGCAGATGGTTACAGCTTTGAGAAGGAGAAGCGCACCGCCGAGCAGATGGGTGCGTTCTACGCAGAGCTGCTTGACGCCTACCCGCTGGTGTCCATCGAGGACCCGCTGTCGGAGGACGACTGGGACGGATGGGTCGCGCTCACCACGGCAATCGGCGACCGCGTACAGCTGGTCGGCGACGATCTCTTTGTCACCAACCCCGAGCGCCTCGAGGAAGGCATCGAGCGTGGTGCTGCGAATGCCTTGCTGGTCAAGGTGAATCAGATCGGCACGCTCACCGAGACATTGGACGCGGTGACGCTTGCGCACAGCAGCGGCTACAAGACGATGATGAGCCACCGCAGTGGCGAGACCGAGGACACCACCATCGCCGACCTGGCGGTCGCGGTGGGCAGCGGCCAGATCAAGACCGGCGCCCCGGCGCGAAGCGAGCGGGTGGCCAAGTACAACCAGCTGCTGCGTATCGAGGAAACACTTGGTGACGCCGCACGCTTCGCGGGAGATCTTGCCTTCCCGCGTTTCTCGATCGAGCCGTCCAACTAGCCGACAGCTGAGCTGTGGCTGAATCCAAGCGCCGCCCCGCGTCCGGTAGGTCGCGGGGGCCGGCCCCTGCTGCGCGTAAACGGACGCCGGTCAAGCGTCCGGCGCAGAAGGTTGTCCGGGGCCCCGCGGCACCGGCCAAGGCCACGAAGACGACGGGGGCGGTGGCCGCGTCGATCGAACGCAGCGCCGAGCATCAGTCCGAGCAGCGTCTCGGGTCCACCGCGCGGCGGGCCGCCATTCTGGCGGCGGTGGTGTGTGCGTTGACCTTGACGGTGGCAGGCCCGGTGCGCACCTACTTCTCTCAGCAGGCCGAGAGGAATCAGCTTGCGGCCGCGGAAGCCCAACTGCGAGAACAGATTGCCTCGCTCGAGGACAAGAAGCGCCGGCTGGCGGATCCGGCCTATATCGCGGCCCAGGCACGTGAGCGGCTGGGGTTCGTGATGCCCGGTGAGGTGCCGTTCCAGGTGCAGCTGCCGAATACACCCGTTGACGCCAAGCCGCAGGGGCAGGGGCCGGTGGACAACGGCAATCCCTGGTACACCAATCTGTGGCACAACATCGCAGATTCCCCGGCGGCAATACCGACCGCACCGCCCACCGTTCCGCCTGCACCCACGGCGCCGCGCCCGTGATCTCTGACGACGATATCGCCGCGGTCGGAGCGCAATTGGGCCGCGCACCGCGAGGGATGCTGGAGGTCTCCTACCGTTGCCCCAACGGTGAGCCCGCGGTGGTGAAGACCGCCCCGCGCCTACCCGACGGCACACCTTTTCCGACGCTCTACTACCTGACGCATCCGGCTCTGACGGCTGCGGCCAGCCGGCTGGAATCGGGTGGTCTGATGCGCGATATGACGGAACGCCTTGCCGCCGATGAGGAATTGGCGGCCGCGTACCGGCGCGCGCACGAGAGCTACCTCGCCGAGCGTGATGCGATCGAACCGCTCGGAACCACCGTTACCGCGGGTGGGATGCCCGACAGGGTCAAGTGCCTGCATGTGTTGATCGGGCACTCGCTCGCCGTGGGCCCGGGGGTAAATCCCTTGGGGGATGAGGCAATTCGGGAGCTGGCTGGCACCATGCCCGGCGTACTTCCCGAGGTATGGGAGTGACGCGTGTTGCCGCCGTGGATTGCGGCACCAATTCGATTCGTCTGCTGATCTCGGATATCGATGGCGCCGGAAGGCTGAGCGATGTGCACCGCGAGATGCGGATCGTGCGCCTGGGGCAGGGCGTCGACGCGACGGGGGAGTTCGCGCCGGAGGCCATCGAACGGACCCGGGTGGCGCTGGGTGCGTACGCCGAGCTGATGGAATCGTTGGGGGTGCAGCGTGTCCGCATGGTCGCAACATCCGCTGCGCGTGACGTTTCCAACCGTGAGGCATTCTTCGCGATGACGGCCGAGCTGCTCGGAGCGGTCGTGCCGGGAGCCGTTGCGGAGGTCATCACGGGCACCGAGGAGGCGGGCCTGTCGTTCGCCGGTGCGGTCGGCGAGCTGGATTCGGCGGCAGAGCCTTTCGTGGTGGTCGACCTTGGCGGCGGGTCCACCGAGACAGTGATCGGCGATAGCGACGGCGTCACGGCCAGCTTCTCCGCCGATATCGGCTGCGTGCGTCTCACCGAGCGATGCCTGCACTCGGACCCTCCGACCGCTGACGAGATCGCGGCGGCACGCGATGCGGTGCGGGCACAGTTGGCGCGTACGTTCGACGTCGTGCCGGTGCGCGACGCACGCACCTGGGTAGGGGTCGCGGGCACCTTCACCACGCTGGCGGCACTGGCGCACCGGCTGGATGTGTATGACCCGGCCGCGATCCACCTTTCGCGAGTGCCCCTGGGGCGCCTGGCCGAGGTAACGTCCTCGTTGATCGCAATGCCGCGATCGGAGCGGGCTGCCCTTGGGCCGATGCATGAGGGACGTGTCGACGTCATCGGTGGCGGATCCATCGTTGTCGAGGAGTTGGCGCGCGAGTTGTCTGAGCGCGCCGGAATTACCGAGCTGGTGGTCAGTGAGCACGACATCCTCGACGGCATCGCGATGTCCTTACGCAGGTAACGGAGCTTTAACACAAGCCTGTGTGACCTGCATAACAGTTGACAATGTACCGCCTCCTCCAGTTGACAAGTCGATCGAATCAACTGACAGTTGATATATCAACACGGATCGATAACGGACAGTTGATGTCCGATAAACGGCCAGTTGAGCATGCGCAGCGTCGCGCACGAGCCCGGATCAGCAGATGTTTGATTAGGTGCGGAAGGTTTGGATTCCTCATGTCCGGATTGATGTCGAACGCCGAAGTGCGCGAAATTGGGGTCTCAGAAGCAGGTTTCGTACGACGGTCCGATCCGGATGGTGCCGCGATCGCGTATCGCACCTACGGGAAGCGCAGGCCTGGGGCTGAGCACGTGTTGCTCGCTCACGGAAGTCTGCAGAACTCGGCCGTGTGGTCCAAACACGGCTACATCGCCCAGCTGTCCCAGCAGTACCCAGTGACCACCATCGATGTGCGCGGGCACGGCGCGAGTGAGAAGCCGAATCATCCTGACGGGTATTCCATAGCCTCGTCGGTGCGCGACGTGTGCGCCATTCTGGATCACCTGGGCATCCGTCGGACGCACTACATCGGATACTCACTAGGCGGACGGATCGGTCTCACCCTCGCGGCCACCGCTCCGGAACGGCTCACATCTCTGGTGGTGGCCGGGTCCTCGCACCGACCGCAGCGCGGCGCGGTGGACGTGCTGATTTTCCCCAATGCCGTTCGGGTGGTTGAGGAACTCGGTCTCGCGGCGTTCGTGGACGGTTGGGAAGCCCATCGCGGCCAGCAGATGGGGTCGGGATTTCGGACGACCATCGAGGCGCTCGGTCAGTGCGGGCTGGCGGCGCTACTGCGCCAGTGGGATGCCGAACCGGGGGTGGCGGAAGATGCCTTGCTTCAAATCGAGACCCCCACATTGTTTTTCGCCGGGTCAGAGGATCCGATGCGGCTGGCCGAGTCACGGGAGGCCGCCGTCCGGATGCCGCGTGCCTACTTCGCCATGTTGGAAGGGTGCAACCACGGCCAGACGGTGACGATGCGTGAGCGCATTCTGGACCGCGCTGAGGCGTTCTTCCGGTTGTCCGAGTTCTCCGATATCGAGAAGCTCCGGGTGGCCGGATGACCGAACCTCCGGGGCTGCCGACGCTGGCACGCATCGGCGTGCTCGGTGGCGTGTCGGGCGGGCTGCTGGGTGGCGGCACCGGCGTCATCACCGTTCCTTCGCTGGCGCGGGCAACCACCTTGAGCCGGGCCGTCATTCACGGAACATCGACGCTGCCCAACGTCTCAGCGGCGATTGCGGGCAGCACTGTTTACGCGCTGCACGGTGCCAAGGTCGATGTGGTGGCCGGCGCCGGGCTCATGGCCGGTGGCGTGATCGGCGCGGTGGTGGGGGCCAAGCTGGTGGCGCGAATCCCGGAGTGGATTCTGAAGGCGCTGTTCGTGTTTGTGCTGCTTGCCACCGCGGCCAAGCTGCTGTTGAGTGCCGCGGGGATAGACCCGTCGGCGGGTGATGCGCTGCTGCCCGATGGCGTGCTCTCACATGTTCCATCGGTGGTCGCCATCGGGGCCGTCGTCGGATTCGTGGTCGGCGCATGGTCGGCCGCGCTGGGCCTGGGCGGCGGGCTGCTGACAGTGCCCGCGATGCTGGTGCTGTTCGGCTCCGAGCTGCACGTAGCGGAGGGCACCTCGCTGATGGTGATGCTGCCCAATGCGCTTGTCGCGGCCACCACGCACCTGCGGCAGGGCACGGCCGATGCTTCGATCGGTTTTCGATTGGCGGCATTCGCCTTGCCGGGCACCGTAATCGGTGCGCTGTTGGCGCTGGCGCTCAACGCGCGCTGGCTCGCGCTGGTGTTCGGCTCCTACCTGGTGTTCATCGCCGTCCGCGAGATCGTCCGGGCCGTCAGGAACGTCCCAAAGCGTAGGACGAAGAAGCCAGACCCGGGCCCGGTGCCTCAGGTGTGTGTTGGCGGTTGATCTGCGCAAGCTCGCGTGAGACGTCCAGGAGCCACCGCAGTTCCTCCTTGCGGTTGGCACCCGGAACCTCGCCGATGATCTTGGTGCCCGAGTATTTATCGTTGCGTGGCGTGGCGCGCTGTTGCTCGATGGCCGCACGGATCTGGTGGGCGGCAGAGGTGACGGAGATGCCCGCATCAGGCTTCGTGAGGTACGGGCGGATGGCGCTGAGGCCGTCGCGAATCTCGACGATTCTGCGGTAGAGGCGGTAGTTGTGGTCGCCGATCGCGGCGCTGGGCGGTGCCAGCGCGATCTGGGTGTTGCCCTCATAGAGTGCGGTCCACAACGGTTCGAGCTGGTGATGCCACCGGTAGGTCTGGAAGCGTTGGCGTGCCGAGGAGACCAATTGTGAGAGCGACGGTCCTGCAAGGCCTATCACGATGAGCATCTGCCCGATCGTGGCGGCCAGTGGCGCCAGACGCTGCCAGGAGAAGCTGTCGTTGGTGATCATGCCGTAGATCGCTGAGTGCGCCCGCATGATGCAGAACGCCAGGCACATGGCGGCCCCGGCCGCAGTGAGGAGCATGCTGCGCCGCAGCCATGCCACGTCGTGAAAACGGGCGTACTGCAGGCATTTGATGATGATCAGGAGGGCACCCAGGCCATAGGTGATCAGATAGATCAGCATGTATGCGACCCAGGCGGGCTTGTTGCCGTGCGATGAGTAGAAATCCTGGGGGAGTTCAGAAGTGGGCGCGACAAACCAGCAGAGAATCAGTGCGCCGCCGATGACGACGGCCATCCCGATCCACAGCCGGACGCGCTGGACGGCCCGCGGACCGGATTCACCCCAGAAGGTGATGACGGTGAGGACACATGCGGTCCACGCCATGCCGCCGGACAGGTTCAAGACGAGCCGGCCCATGTTGTGCACGCCAACCAGGTTGTCGAACTTCTCGTACACAGGTGGGGTCGCCAAGGTCACGGCAATCCCCTTGAAGAGGAAGGACAACAACAGCGCCACCGAAGCGGGCGGTCGCACGCCCGAGCGCAGCATGGCGGCGGCGACCACCACCACGGCGCCAAAACTGAAGACGGCCGCGACCGAATACGCCACGGCGGAGTCTTCGAAAACTGACGTCACGGCGCCGCCGGCGAGCCTTCCAAGGTCAGCGATGCCAGGATGCGTCGCAGATTGGCGTTCGTGACGGCGATGGGACGGTGGCTGTCAGGGCTGACCCGCTGCCCCATCATGGAGGCCAGCATCTCGGCTTCGACCTCCTGGTCGTCCAGATACGTTTCACGACAAAGGACTTCAGCCAGCTCGCGCTTGCTGGAACCGGTGTGCCCACACATCACGTGGCTGAGCTCGTGCAGGATGATGTGCTCGCGATGCATGGTGGTGGTGTCGCTGTCGTACACCACGTAGTCGGTGGCGTCGGTGCGAACCAGCAGGCCGTGCACCCCGCTGCCGGAGAGGGCGTAGGGGACCAGTTGGATATCGCGCTCGCTGAGCTCGCTGGCGCGGGCGCGGATGTCTTCGACGGTGGTCAGTGATTCAAGCCCAAGGTCGGCGAGCTTGCGGGCGCACTGCTTGTGGATGGCCTGAAGTTCGCGAGTGGACCGTAGATCGGTTGTGACACAACGCATCTTCGGCATGATTACTGCCCGTTGCTGACCGAGTTGTCCACCGTAGGCAGGCCCTGGAGTGCGCGCACGTGATCAAGCACCGCGGCGACGGTCTCCAGGCTCTGCTTGTTCAGGCCGATCGCGCGCAACGCGATCAGCTCCACCTCGTCGCGCGTGGTCTCATCCAGGGCGCCGAGGCGCTCGTCGAGCGAGTAGGTGCGCTCAGGATCGGTGAGGACCGACAGCGGAACCCGGAAGAAGTCGGCCAGCGCGCCGAGTAGGTCGATGGCCGGGCGGGCGCGCTTTCCGGTGCGCAGCGCCGAGAGATACGCGCCACCGACCTTGATGCTGGGGTCGGCTTTTTTGATGCCGTTGGCCACCTCGTCATTGGTCCACATACGGCCGTCGGGGCGCCGATGCGACTGGAACAACGCATTGATGCGGTCAGCGAGGTTCGCATCGGCAGATTTGGCGTCCTGGACGGACGCCGACGGCGGGCTCGTGGTGGCCATTGAGTAAGTCAAACACCGATGTCGTCAGCCCTCAACGCGAGGGGGCGGACTCTCAGTGTGATTCAACGCACAGTTGAGCCGTCTGTCAGCTGTACACGCCGGCGAGATACTCCGTCTGGCAGGCGCGGCGTGCGAGCTTCCCGCTGGTGGTGCGGGGTATCGCGCCTGCGGCAACAAGCCGGACGTCGGCCACGGGCAGCGCGTGCGTGCGCGAGATGGCGGCCCGGATGGCTTCGACCACCGGAGCCGGATCCACCCGTCCCGAGCCGGGCGCCCGTTCGGCCACGATCACCAGCCGTTCGCTGGTGTCGGCAATGGCCGCTTCGGCGAGCTGATTGGCCGCGACGGAGAACGCCGCCACATATCCGGACCTGACGGCGGGCGAGGACGCCGAGGCGGTCGCCTCGATGTCCTGGGGGTAATGGTTGCGCCCGTCGATGATGATGAGGTCTTTGATGCGGCCGGTGACGTACAGGTTGTCGTTCAGATACACCCCCAGATCCCCCGTGCGCAGCCAATGACTGTGCTCGGTGGTTCCGGTTGCGTGGCTGCCCTGTTCGAGCCGTGAGTGCAGTCTGTTGTGGAAGGTGGTTTCCGTCTCTCGGGTGCGGCCCCAGTAGCCGCGGCCGATGTTGTCTCCGTGGAGCCAGATCTCGCCGATTTCTCCTTCGGGCAGTTCGGCTCCGGTCCGTGGGTCGACGATCACCAGCCATTGGCTGGAGATCACCTGACCGCAGGAGACATGCGGTACCGCGCTCGGGGCGTCAGCGGACACAGGGACGGCCCGGTCGTCGGCGAGCTGAGTGCGGTCCAGGTGGATCAGGCTGGGGCGTTCGTCGGGCGCGATGGTGGCGACGGACAGCGTTGCCTCGGCCATGCCGTAGGACGGCTTGATGGCGGAGGGCGG
This sequence comes from Mycobacteroides franklinii, assembly GCF_002013895.1. Classification (GTDB taxonomy): domain Bacteria; phylum Actinomycetota; class Actinomycetes; order Mycobacteriales; family Mycobacteriaceae; genus Mycobacterium; species Mycobacterium franklinii. Next base: position 122,967 of record NZ_MAFQ01000001.1, read on the forward strand.
GAATCCGTAGGGGCCAAAGGCCTCGTTGAACTTCTCGATCGCCGAGATGGTGACCGGCTCGGATCCGTTGAGCAGGCCCGCGACATTGCTCAGGTCCCAGTTTTCACCGGCGGGTGGGCGGCCGCGCTGCGCGGCGAGTTCGAATGCGAAGTTCGGGGCAGCGGCAAACACCCGGCCGTAGGTGGATTCGGTGGCGAGCTGTTTGATCCAGCGGCGGGGGCGCCGCACAAAGGCCAACGGCGACATCAGCGTGATGTGACCGCCGCACAGTGGGGGAAACAGGATCATGATCAGACCCATGTCGTGATACAGCGGCAGCCAGCTCACGCTGCGAATGTTCTGATCGAGGCCGCCGGCCAGGATCATCTGAAGCACGTTGGTACACGCTGCGCGGTGAGTGATCTCCACACCGGCCGGGGTACGTGTGGAGCCCGAGGTGTACTGCAGGTACGCGAGGTCGTCGGTGTCGAGCTCGGCGGGGACGAACGTCGCGCCCACCGAGTCGGGTACTGCGTCAATGGCGATGACCCGCGGCCGACGCCCGCGGGGGAGCTTGCGCAGGAACGCGTTCACCGATTCGGCGGCGGTATCGGTGGTGAGGATGACCGACGGCGTGGCGTCCGAGAGCACCGCGTCGAGACGTTCGGCATGACCGGGCAGTTCGGGGGCGAAGAGTGGTACCGCGATGTTTCCGGCCTGGATGGCGGCGAAGAACCCGATGACGTACTCGAGGCCCTGCGGCGCCAGGATTGCGACACGATCACCCGGCTGCGTGACCTGCTGCAGCCGTGCGCCGATAGCCCGCATCCGCGTACTGAGCGTGTTCCAGCTCAGTTCGATGGCCACACCGTCGTCGTCACGGGTGAAGTCGAGGTAGCGGTAGGCGGCGGTGGTGCCGAACTCGGCGATGTTGTGTTCGAAGTTTGAGAGCAGGGTGGTGCCGGGAGGAAGGTCGATCGCGCCACCGGTGTCGAGGTAATCCTCAATTCCGTTCTGGCGAATGGCCACTCCGTCTGACATATCCAACTCCCGACTCACGATGGAAAACACTACCTGCGCTAACTAACTTATCTCTTTGTTCGCAGGTGACCCGTCGTGCGAGGAGCGGGCGGCAACTGTCAATGTCGGCGATCGCGCGATCTGGTGACGAATCACACCAGAGCTCAATCGAATTCTGGTGGTGTACAAGGGATATCACTATCTGCCGGAAACGTTCAATGTGACGCCGGGGTGTGTCGGGCCGGGGTGTGACTTTTGTCGTATGTGAAAGCTGGTGGGGCGGAAGTTGGCGCCAGGGGAAGCGCCAGGTAGAACTAGGGCTGGTCTGCCAGGCCCCCATAGCCCAATTGGCAGAGGCAGCGGACTTAAAATCCGCCAAGTGTCGGTTCGAGTCCGACTGGGGGCACCGAGTATGAAGCGTTAAGGCACGGGATTGACGCTCGTTTCGTCCAGCCGCCGCTCTAGGCGCAAACCCTGTACAGCGGGCCCACCACAGTCATACATTGAGCCGTGGAGCCAAAACGGCTCACGAGCCGACCCATGAGGCTGATGCCAGCAGCGAAGGCGCCGTCGTTGCGGGTCATGGTCGTCGGCGCCGGTGTCGGCGGAATCTCCATCGCGCGGGGGTTATTGCGCGACGGCCATGACGTGACCGTTTACGAGCAGCGTCCGGATGTGCACGCTGGTGGCGGTGCGGTGACCATCTGGTCGAATGGCGCCACGGTGCTGCGGCAGCTGGGCGTGGATATGGACCGGGCCGGCCAGCAGCTGTCCACCGTGCGGGTCATGACGTCGACGGGGCACCCGCTGGCGACGTTGGACGTGGCCACGATCGCCGACCGGCTGGGCGAGCCGGTTCGGATGGTTCCGCGTCATGTCCTGCTCGATCGGCTGCTGAAAGACTTTCCTGCGGAACGTATTCGGCGCAATGCCCGCGCCATCGGAGCGGTGGCCAACGGCGAGGGGGCGCGGGTCGAGTTCGCGGATGGCAGTGTGGCCGAGGGAGACCTGGTGATCGGAGCCGACGGTAGGCATTCGATGGTCCGCGATGTCGTCGGCGCGGGGCACGGAGAACCGACCGGCTGGTGCAGCTGGCAGGGACTGGCCGCCTTCCCGAACGGCGCCGACGAGCGCGTCGCCTTCGTCGTCATCGGTGAGCGCGCAAGCCTCGGCCTGTGGCCGGCCGGAGGCTCCGAGGTGCAGTGGTGGTTCGACCTGCCCTGGTCGCCCGGCTTTGTCAGGCCGGCACGCCCGATCGACATGATCAGGTCCACGTTCACCGGATGGTCCGAGCCTGTCGACCGAGTGCTTGCGACACTCACCGACGACGATCTGGCCCATTCGCCCTATCCCCATTTCCGGCATCCCATTCCCCGGCCAGGCCACGGCGTGCTGACCCTGCTCGGCGATGCGGCCCACACCATGCCGCCCACCCTCGCGCAAGGGGCCAACCAGGCACTGCTCGACACGATGGTGCTGTGCAAGGCGGTTTCGGAATTCCAGCGCGGCGCCAACACCGACCTGCCTGATGCGCTGCGCTGGTATGAGAAAACCCGTCGACGCCGTGCTGCGGCCGTGTCCCGGGTTGCCTCGCTTCAGGTTTCGCACGGTGAGGCCGTGCTGAGGACGGCAGCGATGGTCTCGGACCGTTTCATGACATGGGCACTGGCGACGTTCTTGCAGTCGGTGAGTCACCGCCGGATGGCCGCTGACATCAACCGGGCCCTCTCCGCCGATACAGCCTGCCGGCGGTGAGCGCGATGCCGGCCGACGCCGTCCGTGTGCGAGGCGCGATCGACGCGCCCTCGCGCTGGCTCTTTATCGTCAAATGGTGCGTGCTGGCGGTCCCCCACTACCCCATATTGATCGTCCTTTATGCGATGTATCCGGTGCTGACCGTCGTCGCCGGTATCGCAATCTTGTTCACCGGCCGATATCCGCGGACCATCTTCGACGTCAACGTCGGGGTACTGCGTTGGTCCTGGCGGGTGATGAACTACCGGTTTCCGATGAACAGCACAGATAGGTACCCACCTTTCACGCTTGCCGCGCGGCCCGACTATCCCGGCGAACTCGACGTCGACTATCCGGAACAACTCACCCAATGGGCAGTGCTGGTGAAGCTGCTGCTGGCACTGCCGCAGGTCATCATCTGCTGGGCCATGGAGCCCCTGCTGCAGGTTCTGGCCGTGATTTCCGCGGTGCGGTTGTTGGCCAGAGGCACGGTGTCGCAAGACATGTTCGACCTCCTCATGGGAATCGTGCGGTGGCGTTACCGGGTGGCCGTGTACGTCTCGTTGATGTCCGACGAATATCCGCCATTCCGCATGGAATTGGGTGGTGGCGGAACGTGAAGCACCGTAATCCGTTGTTCCCCTATGTATATCGGCTCGGCATGCCGATATTCGACCGGCTGTTCTACCACCGATACCGGCGCGAGGCGATGAGCCTTGCGACCGGCAGGCTGCTGATTGTGGGAGTTGGCCCGGGAACCGACCTCATGTTTGTGCCGCCCGCAGTGACATCGGTCGCGGCGGTCGAGCCGGAGGCGGCGATGCGTCGGATGGCCGGCGCCCTCGCCCGTCGCCGCGGCGTTGACGTCGACATCCTGGATGGGGTCGGGGAGTCGATACCGTTCCCGGACAACAGTTTCGACTCGGTGCATGTCGGGCTGGTGTTGTGCTCGGTGGACGATGTGGCCGCGACCCTCGGCGAGATCCGGCGGGTGCTCGTCCCGGGAGGCAGGTTGGTGGTCCTCGAGCATGTCCGCGGGGACGGCGTGATGGGGTGGTTCCAGGATCTGATCGCCACGCCATGGTCGTGGCTTGCCTCCGGGTGCGAGCCGAACCGCCGGACCGTCGAAGCGATTGCCGCCGCCGGATTCGATACCAGGGGACTGCGCAACGTCCGGCGGACCCTGGTGCCGCCGCCCTGCACACCTCACCTGCAAGGCGTCGCTACCGTAGTCGAGTAGTGCTATCCGACATGGCTATTCGATCTGGTTATTCGATGCTGACGGCCTCGATGATGTTCAGCCGTGCCGCGCGCCGTGCGGGTGGAACCGAGCCCAACAGGCTGATCGCCAGCGCCCCTGCGGTGAAGACCACCGCCATCGGGCTCGGACGGAAGGTGACGGTGAAGTTCATGACGGTGCCGCTGACGAGGCTGAACAGCCACTGATCGACCAGACCGACCAGCAGCCCCGAGACACCGCCCACGACGCCGATGGCCGCGGCCTCGGCAAGAACCATGCCCAAGGTGTACCGGCGGCTGGAACCCATCGCCCGCAGCACACCGATTTCTCGGCGTCGTTCGAGTACCGAAAGCGTCAACGTGTTCAGCAGCGCGACCGCGGCGACGAACACCACGATGATCCACACGGCGTTGGCGATCAGCATGCTCTGGTGCAGTGGGGCTTCCAAACCGGCCAACGCCGTAGGGCCGTCGTACACGTAGTTCGGTGCGGGCACCACAGCGCGAACGTCGGCCAGCAGCCGTCCCGGATCAGCGCCATCCACGGCGGTGACTTGCAGTGTCGTCGTGCCCGGGCGGTCAAACCATGCCCGCAGGTGATCCAGGCTCATCCCCACGGTGCCGATGACCGTCGAGAAATAGGGCACCAGAGCCAGCACGGGCGTGCGCTGCGGACCATGGGGTGTTTGCAACTGCAGCTCGTCGCCCACCTGGACGCCGAGAGTCTTGCCCAGGTTCTGCGAGAGCACCACGCCCCGGCCGGCGAGCACGTCATGACGTACCCGTGCGTCGAGCGCACGGAAAAGCGGATCGTGGGTGCCGGGGGAGAATCCATCGAGCATCACGCGGGTGCCGCCGACCACGGCGAATCCAGAGGCGCCTTCGGCGACGTTCGCGACGCCAGGGACCGCAGCCACCTTCTCGGTAAGACCTTGCGGCAGAGCATCGGTGGGGTAGCGGTCGGGGGAGCTTGCGCTCACCCAGACATCGACATCGGCGACGGGCGCGAAGATGTCGCGCGCGGATCGGATCATGTCGTTGTTCGTCCCGGTGATCACCACGGTGGTGACCACGGCGATGAGCACGGTCATCACGGTGGCCCACACCCGCCGCGGCGCGCGCTGTACGGTCGGTGCCGCCAGCGCCCCGGGTGAACCGAACATTCGTGCCACCGTGGCTGTCGCGCTGACGATGGGTCCGGCGAGCGCGAAGCCCAACGCGATCTCGGCGACGAACAGGGCGGCGATCGCGACGAAGGCGAGCACCCCTGGTTGGTAGAGCACCGTCAGGACCGACGCTGCCAACACGGCCACGGCCATAACTCCGCTGACGATACGTAACCAACGCGGCACGTTGTCGGCCACGGAAACCCCAACGGGTGCCAGCGCCTCGATCGGTGACACTTTGTACACCTGCCGGGCAGCCATCGCCGACGCGGCAACGCTGGTGAGTACCGTCGCGGCGACGGCCGCCGGGATCGCATAGTCGGGTAGCCAGTACTCGATGCGGGCTTCGAGGCCCTGGGTGACCGTCGGCGGCAAACGGCCAATTGCCTTTTGGCCCAGCAGTATTCCGAGGGACGAACCGATGGTGCCACCGATCAGCCCGAGGATCGCAGCCTCGGCGAGCATGTCGCGAACGATCGTCACGCGGCCGCCGCCGATTGCGCGCAGCATCGAGATGACCGGGCGGCGTTGGGCAATCGCCATGGTCATCGTCGTATAGATCAGGAACGCCCCAACCACCAACGCAACCGCCGCGCCCATCAGAGCCATGTAGTTCATGAGCTTGACACCGTCGCCTGCCCGCACCGCCCGCAGGCTCGGATCAGCGACGATCGCCCGTCCGTTCACGGCGGCTGTGACCCCATCCCGGACTGCGGCGAGATCGGCACCCGGTGCCGTGGTGACCAGAATCGAATCGAGCTGACCTTGCCGTCCGGTGATTTCCTGCGCCAACGGCAGTGGGGCAAGCACATAGTGCCCACCGTTGAGATCTGCGAGTTGCCTGCCCTGGAGCACCTCGGCGACGGTGACCGAACCTGAGCCGAGCCGGAATGTATCGCCCTTCGCATGCCCGACGGACGGTCCGATCTGGACACCGGCGGCCGTCCGCGATGGCGCGTCAACCTTGACTCCGACAGCATCTTTCAAGGCGCCTTCCAGCGCGGCGCTGCGGTCGTCGGCGCCGAACAGCAGAACCGGCTCCGTATCTGTGGGTGCGGACGTCCGGATCATCGGCGCGGCGGTCGCGACTCCGGGAATCTTGGTGACATCGGCCAATACCGCTTCGGGGAACCCCGCATCGGTGATACCCGATACCTCGAGTGCGGCGACTCCGGCGACTCCGTCCGCCAACCGGTTGACCGACCCGGTGATCGACCCGAAGATTCCGAATATCGCGACGAGATACATTGCAGAAACTGCCATTACGGCGGTCGAGGCGATGGTGCGTCGACGATGTACGGTCAATTCGCGCAGACTGAACACACGTAGCCTGCTCGCTGCGGCGGCGATGGTGGCTCCGGGGCCGTGCTGCTCCTCGCGTCCGCGGCCACTCACCCTGGCGCCACCGACATCTCGTCGGAACCGAGCCGGCCGTCCTGCAGTGTGATGACCCGATCGGTTGCCGCGGCGGCGTCGGCGTTGTGGGTCACCATCACCACCAGGCGGCCGGAGCCTTCTTCATGGGCGACCTCGGCGAGCAGAGCCAGAATGGCAGTACCCGTATGGGAATCCAGGTTCCCGGTGGGCTCGTCGGCAAGGATCAGCGGTGGGTCCATCATCATGGCTCGTGCCACCGCGACGCGTTGCATCTCGCCGCCGGACAGTTCGGCCGGGCGGTGTTCGGTCCGCTTACCGAGGCCGACCCGGTCCAGCAGCCGAACCGCGTCCGCCTTCACCTTGCCGAGGCGGACGCCGTCGAGCAGCTTCGGCACCGCCACGTTCTCCCACGCCGAGAGCGTGGGCAGCAGGTTGAAGAACTGAAAGACGAACCCGACCCGATGATGGCGGAACTCCGACTGTTGCTCGTCGCGGAGCCTGCCGATCTCTTCACCGTCGAAGGTGATCGATCCCGAGTCGGGGGAGTCCAACGCCCCGAGCAGATGCAGCAGTGTGCTTTTCCCCGCCCCTGATGGCCCGACAATCGAGACGAACTGGCCGCCGGACAGGCGCAGGCTGATCTCGTCGAGGGCGCGCACCGTCTGCCCGCCAACCCTGTACTCGCGCACTACATTGCGCAGTTCGATGGCCAGTTCGCGCTGGGGTGTATCGGCGTTGTCCAGTTGTCTCAAGGTGGCCTCCCGCGAGACCGAGTTACCCGGCGCGCGGAGGCGCGGTCGGGATATGCGGAGCCTACTCCGGGCTGCCTCGTCAAATGTGGGCTTGCGTGAGGTTTTCCGGTGAGCCCTACAACTCCGCCGCTAGGTCCCTGGGCAGTTCTCCGCGCGTATCTCAAGGGGTTTCTTATCGGTCCTGTCCTTGAGATTGGGGATCTTTCCGCTGATCACAACGGTTCTGTCGGTCTTCGTCACCGTCATGGGTTCTCCGCCAGTGGATGTGGTTTCCCAGAAATAGTCAGCGCCAACCCCTTTCACCTGCAGGGAGTTCACCGCCAATGAAGGGTGGATTCGGATATCCGCCATGACCTCACCCTCGCCCGTCCCCTCAACCTTGGACATGGCCAGGATGTTCTGCCCGTCCCCGATGCAGGTCGGACCGGCCTGAAGTGCCAGGGGCTTGCCATCGAAGATGACTCTGAGCGCTGGGGTATCGGATTGCCCCCGGCCGGATGCAGTGGACGGCGACCCTGTCTGCGTGACGGGGCTCCCGTGGGCACACGCTACGAGGCACAGCATGGCTGCACTGCCGATGGCAGCCGTCAGGTGCGGCCGGCGCATGTCTAACCGCACTGAGGCTCAGCCCTGTTCCACGGTGTTGTTGCCGCCCGACTGGGAGACCTCGGGCTCTCCGGAGTGATAGCTGACCTTGTTGTTGAAGCCCGAGACGCCGATCTTCTCCGCGGTCTCGACGCTCACCGCGTTTTCGACGCCAGAGACGGTGAGGGAATCGCAATTCCCTGCTATGTCAACGGTATTGGACACTCCGCTGACGTTGACCGAGCAGCCGTCACAGTTCACGGCGATGTTCTTGCGAGTGCCGGAGACGCTGAAGGTCGAACCCGCGGGCACGTAAGTCGGCCCCGGCGCTGCGGTAGACGACGGCGTCACTGCGGTCCGGGCCGGAGATTTCACGACGGTTGACCTGGCGGGCCCCGTGCTGGTCGGGGCCGAATCTGTGGGAACGCGATGGGGGAGCGTTGGTTTGGCGGCGTAGAAGATGAGCCCGGCCACTCCCGCGATGATTGCCGCGGAGAGGAAAGCGAACCGCCACAGGAGCTTGCGGGCGGAAGGCTCCGGGGTCTGCGCCGGGCCGTACACCGGCGGTGGATACGGGCTTTGGGACGGGACACCCAGTTCGGAATATCGTGCCCGCTCGCTCAGCGGACGTTCCAGCTCCCGGATTCTTGCCTCGGGATCATCATCGGACTCCACCTGCAGATGGTCCCACAGTGAGCCCCTCCGAGCGGTAGCGTTTCTCTTATGGGGTCCACCGAGATTGTCGCCGCTGAACCGCAATTGTTTGTCACCGATCTCGAACGCGCCCTCGCCTTCTACGTAGACAAGCTCGGCTTCCAGGTGACCTTCACCTACGGCGAACCGGCCTTCTACGGGCAGGTGCGGCGCGGCGGGGCGAGCTTGAATCTGCGCAAGGTGGCCGGCCCGGTGTTCGACGGTAATTTTCTTGCCACGGAACGCGATCCGCTTGCCGCCACGCTCACGACGTATAAGCTGGGCCCGCTGCACGACGAGTATCGGGCCGCGGGTGTGGACTTCCACCAGCCGCTGCAAGACGAGGAGTGGGGCAGCGTCACCTTCATCGTGAGGGATCCTGACGGCAATCTCATTCTGTTCTCCGGCGCCGAAGCCTAAAAGAATCTCTCGCTATCGAGGCGCCCCGGGGACACAATGGGCGACATGGAATTGCCAATCTCGTTCGACGGACTCGCAACCGACGGCGGTAGGTCGATCGTCTACGGCGAGCCCTATACGACCGCCGACGGCACTATGGTCATCACGGTCGCCAAGGTGCGAAGCCGCGGTCGCAGCCCAGAGGGTGAAGCTCTGGAGACACTTGCCAGACCGCTGGGTGTATTCGTCGTCAAAGACGGTGACGCTCAATGGCGCCCGGCCTTTAATGCTGACCGGGCCTCGACGTTGGGCATCCTCACCGGCATGCTCGCGGCGGTATTGGGGCTCGCGGCCGTCATCCGCCGACCGCCGTGGCCAGATCTCACCGCGCCGGGCTGGTCGCCCGCGGAGAATCCGCAGTGGTGGCGCGGCAGGCGCTGACTGCTCAGCGCCCGCCGCAGCCGAGTGATCCCTACTTTTGGGTGACGGTTTCCTTGAAGGTTCCGTCGCCCTGATTCAGCCAGGTGATGGTGCCCTTCTGGAATTCACCGATCCAGCCGCCCTTGGCGACATCGGGTCCGCCGGCCGTTTCCACCTCGTCGGCGGTGGGGAAGCCGAGTGTTCCTCCGGCGCCGCCGTGGGTCGTGTACACCTTCAGGATTTCGCCCTGAACCAGGTGCGCACCGGTGGCGGGTGAGCTGAAGATGGTGCCGTTGGTGAAGGCCTGCACCGTGCCGTCACCCACCTTTTCCGGTTGCCCGGTCGGCAGGCCAAGCTTCGCCTCGCCCCCGGCCTTGGTGTAGGCCTCGGCGATGGGCGGCTCCAGCGTCACGTCGCCGACGCCGGGCACGTTGACCGTTGACGGTGCCCCCGCCATGACGGAGGACACTGCGCTACTTGCCGACGAGGCCGCGCTCGACGCGGCGCTACCACCCGCGCTGATGGCCGATGATGCCGCGCTCGTCGCGCTCGACATCGACTCCTTTGCGGCGTCCTTGTCCTGCTGTGAACAGGCGACAGCTACCGCTGCGGAGATCGCAACGATGGAAACCGCGCCTGCTGCTCGTTTCATCAGATTGGTATCCATTAACCGAACGTAACAATGTAAACGCGGCAATTAGGTGAGTTTTTCGATGTTCACCTTTTGTCGGGAGAACGTCCATTGATTCGCCCGGCAATGAAAAGAACCGTTAGGAAGCCGGAGTCAGCTCGCAGACGTAGTCGCCGACATCGATATGCACGTTGGCAGCTTCCGGAACCGTCGGCGTGGGCACGACGTTGAGCGTGAACTGCTCACGACCGAATTCATCGCTGGTTCCGGGCCACTGTTCCTGCAGGATGTCGCTGATCAGGCCGGCGACTGCGGGCTCGGTAATGCGGTAAGTCTCGGCCTGGCAGAACTTCGAGTACACCTCGGTGACGCGGATGCGGGCCTTCTCGATGGGCAGTGTGCCCAGGTCCTCGCCGGTTTCCGGGTCGCGTACGGCGGTCCCGGTGGCGCCGATGACCGAGAAGATCATCCCGACCTCGACGCCGGCCTCATCACCCTTGTTCACCAGCACCGAGTAGCGGTCGACGATATCGGCCACCTTCCCGATGATCGGGTCTACCGGCTCAAGCTCCTGCTCACCAGCCGATTGCTCCGCTGGCTTCGTCTCTTCAGGCATTGCCCACGCCGACGGTGTAGTTGTTGGGGCGCGACGCGGTCTCGATCTTTTGCCGTTCGGGCTGCCCGGCAGTCTCGGCCGTCGAAAAATCGGTCTTGGCCTTGGCCACCGCGGTGCTCGAGACGTTCTCCGATTCGCGCAGGGCCTGGAAGGCGTGGCGCAAAGTCAGGCGGCTGATCGTCAGCGCCAGGTTCAGGGCGCTGGAGGCGGACTGCTTGTTGCCTTCGTTGAGATCGTTGGAGGCGGTCGCAAGGTGCTTGTCCACGTCCATCATGCCCTGCAATGTCACCATCGTCGCGTACGCCGACTGCCCGACATTGCGGTCAAGCTTGTTGCTCTGCTGAATGCGGTGATACAGGTCGGCAATCAAGATTCCGGAGACCAGCGCCAGGAGCGGCGTGACGATGCCCTGGACGAATCGGGTGAGTTCGGGGTCGGTCGCCGTGAAGCCGACAACCGCCGCGACGATGGTTGCGACAACTGCCGCGCCGACGATCGTCCAATGAACCAGTGTGGGCTTCGGAGGAAGCTGATCTGAATTTGCCAACGTCGTTACCGTCCGTTCGGTAGTGGACACATTCACTGCGTCCGTGACCCCATGAGCACTGACCGCAGCATGTTAACACCGCGCCGGGGTTCGTCCAAGGTCAGGTTACGCGCGGCACTCTATGTTTGCTGGATGTGGAGAATATGCCGGTTTGCCCGAATTGAATTGAATGGCAATGGATTTCTCGAGATTGCCGGTTATCGCGCCCGGTCTAGGGTGTTCGCGACTGCGCGCTGAGCAGCGGCTTATCCGCATTGCTGCTCGGCGGCGGCATTTGTCGCCACGATCACCGCGGCCTGCCGGTCGGCCGTCAGGTCATGCCAGGACTTGTGGAAGGTACCCGGGCCGACGTTTCCGGTGCTCTGAATGGATTGCAGGTAGCCCTCCACGAGCTGGACGGGGCCGTCCTGCTTGCCGATCATCCAGTCGGCCGCCGCACGGCACGCCTGGTAGTACTCCTCCTCCAAGGAGCTGGGTGCGGCGTTCACGGACGTCGTGACGCCCGCCGGGGACACCCCCGAGCCGGCAGCCGGCGGCTGGGCGGCAGGAGCCCCGACCGAGGTGCTGGTGGTGGAGGTGATGGAGGGGCTCGGAGCCGCCTTGTCGTCGGATTTCGACGTGCACGCCGCCCCGATCAAGGGGACGCAGAAGGCCATCAGGGTCGCGGCGATGCGAGTTGGAGCAGTCACCACTCCAAACTAGCAAGTGCCTACCAGCGACAACATTTACTCACTCAGAGCTTTTGCTCCGAGGGCAAAACCGCAGGAAAACGCCGGTACGATATGAGCTGTGATGGGACGCAGGGGTTTTCAGGGGTGTTGTTGCGGCTAGCCGTGACCACCCCTGCCCCTGCTATCGATTGAGCCTTCATGACCACTGCATCTGTTCTGGATCTGCGCCGCCCTTCTTCCGCCGGATCCCTGCCCACCCGACTGCGATTGCCGGATCTGCTCCGCATCACCGATGAGGGTGCCGACGACGCCCTGCACGGCCGCTTCGACCATCTGCTGCCTGCCGGCGGCCTTCCCCTCGACGAGCGTTGGGCCACCCGCATTCACGCCGACGACGAGCTCGATGTCTGGTTGATCAGCTGGGTGCCCGACAAATCCACCGAACTGCACGACCATTCCGGATCACTCGGCGCACTCACCGTGCTCAGCGGATCGTTGCACGAATATCGCTGGGATGGAAGAAAATTGGTGCGCCGTCGGCTGGATGCGGGCGATCAGGCGGGATTTCCGCTCGGCTGGGTGCACGACGTGATGCGCGCCCCCTTGAAATCCAGCGGAGCACCGCTTCCTGCCGAAATCGGGCCCACGCTGAGCGTGCACGCCTACTCGCCGCCGCTGACCGCGATGTCGTACTACGAAGTGACCCAGGCCAACACGTTGCGACGCAGCCGCACCATCCTGACCGATGAGCCCGAAGGCCCGGCGGCATGACGATTCACGATCTGCTCGCCACGGCCCGCGGTCGCCTGCGCCGCCTACCGGCCGATGAGGTGCCGACCGCATTGGGGCGCGGTGCATTCCTGGTTGACATCCGTCCCGCCGCGCAACGTGCCGAGGAGGGCGAGGTCGTGAACGCCCTCGTCATCGAGCGCAACGTGCTGGAATGGCGTCTGGACCCGGAAAGTGACGCCCGGATTCCGCAGGCGGGTAATCACGATGTGGAATGGGTGATCCTGTGCCAGGAGGGCTACACCTCCAGCCTGGCCGCCGCCTCGCTGCAGGAGATCGGCCTCTACCGCGCTACCGATGTCATCGGCGGATACAAGGCCCTCAAGGACAAGGGCATCCTGATCTAGTCGCGTGCGATGTCATTGGGGTCCGCGGCGCGGTGGACGTGTGGGCCCTGCCCACCTCTATGCGACAAAGATCTGTCTGATCTGGTTCATTCGGCGGTTGTCGCGTAGAGGCGGGCACCAAGCGTGTGGTCCGGGACGGTCAGCTCTGGCCGAAGTCACCGGCGTCGCGCCGCAGATGCGTCAGCACCGAGACCAGGGTCCGGGTCCGCGACGGCGACAGCCCGATCTGTGCGAATACCTTGGCGTTCAGATCGGCGGTCGCCACCGAACCGAGATCGCGGCCCGCAGCAGTGATCTCGACCAGCGTGCCGCGACCGTCGGCGGGATTGGGCACGCGGCGCACCAACCCCGCCTCCTCGAGTCGATCCACCGTGTTGGTCACAGAGGTGGGGTGAACCTGAAGGCGTGCACTGGCTTTGGCCATGGGCATGGAGCCGGCCCGGCTGAAGGACAGCAGCATCAGCAGCTCATACCGCGAGAAGGTCAGACCATGCGGGCGCAGTACGTCCTCGACCCGCGCCAGCATGATCTGGTGTGCCCGCATCACCGACGTCACGGCGGCCATCCCGTCGGCGACCTCACCCCAGCCGTTTTCCACCCAATGGCGATGGGCGTCGTCGACGGGATCGAACGGCAGGGTCATGCGCTTAGCGGTGAATGAAGTTGGCGGGACGCTTCTCGACGAACGCGGCCATGCCCTCGGACTGATCGGCGGTGCCGAATGCCGAGTGGAAAATCCTGCGCTCGAACAGCAATCCCTCGGCCAGGCTGGACTCGAAGGCCCGGTTCACGGCTTCCTTGGCCATCATCGAGGCCGACAACGACATCTCCGAGATGGTCGTGGCGACGGCCTTGGCCTCGTCGAGCAGGCTCTCGGTGGGCACCACCCGTGAGACCAGGCCACTGCGCTCGGCCTCGGCGGCGTCGATGTTCCGGCCGGTGAGGATCAGGTCCATGGCCTTCGCCTTGCCGATGGCACGGGTGAGACGCTGCGAGCCACCCATCCCGGGCAGCACGCCCAGCTTGATCTCGGGCTGTCCGAACTTGGCGTTCTCGGCGGCGATGATCAGATCGCACATCATGGCCAGCTCGCAGCCCCCACCGAGGGCGTAGCCGCTCACCGCGGCGATCGTCGGCGTGCGCACCGCGCCCAACTTGGCCCAGGCGGCGAAGAAGTCGGAGCCGAACATATCGCTGAACGACTGCTCGCTCATCTCCTTGATATCCGCACCCGCCGCGAACGCCTTCTCACTGCCGGTGATGATGATCGCGCCGATGCCGTGATCCGCGTCGAATTCGGCTGCGGCGGCGGTCACCTCGTTCATCACCTGCGAGTTCAGCGCGTTGAGCGCCTTGGGCCGGTTCAATGTGATGACCGCGACGCGATCGATGCGTTCGGTGAGGATGGTTTCGAAAGTCATGACGCTCCTTGGATTCGCGAGAAGATCGCCGAGAAGTCTAGGCCGGAGCCTCCGGTGGAATTGAAGTCGTCGTAGATGTGCGCGGCGGCCAATCCCAACTGCGCATCAACTCCGTTGGCGCGTACCGCATTGGCGGCCAGACCCAGGTCTTTGGCCATCAAGGCGACGGCGAAGCCCGGGGTGTAGTCGCGATTGGCGGGGCTGGTGGGTACAGGCCCTGGCACCGGACAGTTCGACGTGAGCGCCCAACATTGGCCTGAGGCGTTGGCCGCGACATCGAACAGCGCCTGATGAGAGAGCCCGAGCTTCTCGCCGAGCACGAATGCCTCGCTGATCGCGATCATCGATACGCCGAGGATCATGTTGTTGCAGATCTTCGCGGCCTGGCCGACACCGGGGCCGCCGCAGTGCACCACGCGCTTGCCCATGACCTCCAGAATCGGTTCGGCGGCCGCGAATACGGCGTCCTCGGCACCAACCATGAAGGTCAGGGTCGCCGCGGTGGCGCCAGGTACGCCACCGGATACCGGCGCGTCGGCGAAGCGGTGGCCCGCCGCGGTGGCCGCCTCATGTGCGGCGCGGGCATCGGCCACGTCCACGGTGGAGGAGTCGATGAACAGGGTGCCGGGACGCGCCGCGGGCAGCAGATTCTCATACGCCGTGAGCACATGCGCGCCCTTGGGCAGCATGGTGATCACCACGTCAGCGGTGGCTGCGGCTGCCGCCCCCGACTCGGCCAACGGCACACCGGCCTCGGTGGCGGCATCGCGCGCCTGCTCGGACAGGTCGAAGGCAGCCACGGTGTGCCCGGCCTTGGCGAGGTTGACCGCCATCGGTAATCCCATGTGGCCCAAGCCGATAAATGCGATTGTGCTCACGCCGACCACTCCAGATCATCGCTGACCGGCTGGAAGAAGGCCTCGACATCGGCCTGGGTCACCGCGGCGAGCGTCTTCGGATCCCACTGCGGGTTGCGGTCCTTGTCGACCAGCTGAGCCCTGATGCCCTCAACAAGATCATGCGACCGCACCGATTGGCTGGACACCCGATATTCCTGGGTGAGAACTGCTTCCAACGACGGCAACTCGCGTGCCCGTCGCACCGCTGCCAGCGTCACCGACAGGGCGATGGGGGAGCGGGTCAGGATTTGGTCGGCTGCCGCACGTGCTCGCTCATCCCCGTGGGACTGCAGCGCCGCCACGATATCGGCGACGGATTCGCCCGCATAGCATTCATCGATCCAACTACGCTGAGCCAGAAGGTCGCTCGACGGTGCACTGGCGCCGTGCACCGCAAGCGCGGTGGCGATATCGCTGTCGATGATGGCCTTGGTGAACTTGTCGAGCCGGTCATGCGGCACGTAGTGGTCGGCGAATCCCAGCGCGATGGCGTCGGCACCGGAGAACGGAGCGCCGGTGAGTCCGGCGTGCACGCCGAGCTGGCCGGGCGCGCGTGAGAGCAGGTAGGTACCGCCGACGTCGGGGATGAATCCGATACCCACCTCGGGCATGCCGACCTTGGAGGTCTCGGTGACGATCCGGATGTTCGCGTGCCCGGCGACTCCGACACCGCCGCCCATCACGATGCCATCCATCAGTGCCACATATGGTTTCGTGAACCGGCCCACCTGGGCGTTGAGCTGATACTCCTCGCGGAAGAACCGGCGGGCGACCACGCCGTCGATCTTGGCGCTGTTATGGATCTCGACCACGTCGCCGCCGGCGCACAGACCACGCTCGCCCGCACCCGACAACACCACGGCCCGGATGTCATCATCGGCCTCCCACTCGGACAGCACCGAGGACATGGCGGTCACCATGTCGTTGGTGAGCGAGTTGATGGCCTTGGGGCGGTTCAGCGTCAGCAGGCCGACGCCCTTCTCGACCCGTGTCTCGATCTGATCCGTCACGCCGGGAGCCCCTGTTCTATCAGCTTGCGGGACACGATGACTCGCATGATCTCGTTGGTTCCTTCCAGGATTTGGTGCACCCGTAGGTCTCGTACGATCTTCTCGATGCCGTACTCGGCCAGGTAGCCGTAGCCGCCATGCAGCTGCAACGCCTCGTTGGCCACGGTGAAACCTACGTCAGTGGCGATGCGTTTGGCCATGGCACACAACTCGGCGGCGCGCGGATCACCCTCGGTGACCGCGGAGGCCGCACGCCAGACCATGGTGCGGGCGGCCTCCAGCTCGGTGGCCATATCCGCGAGCCGGAATTGCAGCGCCTGGAACTTGATCAGCTCCTCACCGAAGGCCTTGCGGGTGCGCAGGTACTCGATGACCTTTTCCAACGCAGAGCGCGCCCCGCCCAGCGAGCATGACGCGATGTTGAGCCGGCCACCGTTGAGGCCGCGCATCGCGATGGTGAACCCGATGCCTTCCTCACCGATGCGGTTGGCCACCGGAACCCGGACGTCGTCGAAGATGACCTGCGCGGTGGGCTGGGCATGCCAGCCCATCTTGCGTTCGGGCGGGCCGAAGGATAGGCCGGGGGTGTCCTTGGGAACCACGATGGTAGAGATGCCCCGTGGCCCGGGGCCCCCCGTGCGTGCCATCACGACGTACAGGTCCGCGGCTCCGGCGCCGGAGATGAACTGTTTGACACCGTTGAGCACGTATTCGTCACCATCACGAGCCGCGTTGGTGCGCAACGCCGCGGCGTCACTGCCGCATTCAGGCTCGGTGAGGCAGTAGGCGCCGATGGTCTCCATGGTGCACATCGAGGGCAGCCAGCGTTGACGCTGTTCCTCGTCGCCGAATTCGTCGATCATCCAGGCCGCCATGTTGTGGATGGAGATGAACGCCGAGACGGCGGAGCATCCGGTGGCCATGGCCTCGAAGATCAACGAGGCGTCCAGACGGGTGAGTCCGGAACCGCCGACATCGGGGTTGATGTAGATGCCGCCCATGCCCAGGGCCGCGGCCTTGGGAAACACTTCGACCGGGAAGTACTTGTCGCGGTCCCAGTCCAGGGCATGGGGCGCGATGTGGATATCGGCGAACTCTCTTGCCGTATTCCAGATTTCGCGCTGTTCGTCGGTGAGATTGAACATGGATTGTGCGCTCAGTCCATGGTCGGAATGACGAAGGAGGCGCCTTCCTTGGTGCCCGAGGGCCAGCGTTGGGTCACCGTCTTGGTCTTGGTGTAGAACCGGATGGAGTCGGGTCCGTGCTGGTTGAGGTCGCCGAATCCGGATCGCTTCCAGCCGCCAAAGGTGTGGTACGCCACCGGAACTGGGATCGGTACGTTCACGCCGACCATTCCGGTATTGACCTTGGCGCAGAAGTCGCGCGCGGTGTCGCCGTCACGAGTGAAGATGGCGACACCGTTTCCGAACTCGTGCTCGGACGGTAGCCGCACCGCCTCGTCGTAGTCCTTGGCCCGCACCACCGACACCACCGGCCCGAAGATCTCTTCCTGGTAGATGCGCATCTCGGGCGTCACGTGGTCGAAAAGCGATGCGCCGATGAAGAATCCATCCTCGTGGCCGTCGACCGTGAGATCGCGCCCGTCCAGAACCAGTTCGGCGCCCTCGGCGATACCGATGTCGATGTAGTCACGCACCCGCTTGAGGGCGTCGGCCCCCACCAGCGGGCCGAAATCGGAACCGGCGTCCAGCGATGGCCCGACCACCAGCTCGCGGGCGCGTTTGGCCAGTCCGTCGACGAGCCGTTCCGCGGTGGCATCGCCGACGGGCACCGCAACGGAGATGGCCATACAGCGCTCACCGGCCGAGCCGTATCCCGCACCGATCAGCGCATCGATGGCCTGGTCGATGTCGGCGTCCGGCATGATGATCATGTGGTTCTTGGCGCCGCCAAAGCACTGGGCGCGTTTACCGTTGGCGGTGGCGGTCTCGTAGATGTATTGCGCGATCGGGGTGGAGCCGACGAATCCGACCGCGGCGATGCGCGGATCGTTCAGCAGCGCGTCTACGGCGGTCTTGTCCCCGTTGACAACGTTGAAGACGCCGGGCGGCAGACCTGCTTCGAGGAACAGCTCGGCGAGGCGTAGCGGCACCGACGGGTCGCGCTCGGATGGCTTGAGGACGAAGGCATTTCCACATGCCAGTGCGGGGCCCGCTTTCCAGAGCGGGATCATGGCCGGGAAGTTGAACGGGGTGATGCCCGCGACCACGCCGAGGGGCTGACGGATGGAGTACACGTCGATGCCCGTGCCGGCACCACTGGTGTACTCGCCCTTGATGAGATGGGGGATGCCGGTGGCGAATTCGCAGACCTCGAGTCCGCGTTCGATATCGCCCTTGGCATCGGCGATGGTCTTGCCGTGTTCCTGGGACAGCATCGCGGCCAGGTCGTCGATCTCGGCGCGAACCAGGTCGACGAACCTGGCGAGCACACGGGCGCGTTGCTGAGGGTTGCGGGCGGCCCAGCCGGGCTGAGCCTGCGCGGCGTTCGCGATGACCGCCTCGACTTCGGAAACGTCTGCCAACGGTACCTGCCGCACCGGCTTACCCAGTGTTGGGTCGAACACGTCGGCGAAGCGGCCGGAGGTGCCGGGAACGCGCTTACCGGCGACGAAATGCGTCAGTTTGGGCAGCGAATCAGGTAACGAACTCATGGTGTAGCCCCTTGGGAAACGGTGGGAGATCAGGGAGGTCGGTACTCCCGAATCTAGTTGGACATCCATGTAATGTCTAGTAGGACTTCCAGCTAAAAATCTTACTGTTCACAGGGATCTCACAGGGATTTGCCACAGCAGCGGGCAGCGGGCGGTACTGTGAGGCCACGACGTGGCCGGACAGTTCGGGAACCCTTGGCGTAAGCGTGGAACTCTTGCACTTGCCTGCTCGTTAAACGTCCAGTTGACTTTGATTGACGTCATCTGCGGAGGCCGCACATCGCGGTACCGCACTTCCAGGAGAGGATCACGACGGTGCGAACCACCAGCAATCCCATTCTTCGGTCGTTGCCCGGAAAAGAGGGTGGCGGCTATGCGCAGTTCGGGGCGGGTGCAGCAGGCGCCGGTGCCATGGCGGCCCAGCAGATGCGCCAGGACCCGTACACCGCGTACCCGGAGGCACAGTCCGGGGTGTCCCGGCCGTTGACCATCGATGATGTGGTGACCAAGACCGGCATCACCCTCGGTGTCATCGTCGCCGTCGCCATCGCATCCTTCTTCATGGTCAGCACCAACCCGGCGCTGGCAATGCCGTTCCTGCTCGTGGGTGGGCTCGGCGGCTTGGTCATGGTGATGATCGCGAGCTTCGGGCGTAAGCAGGACAGCCCGGCGATCGTGCTGAGCTACGCGGCGCTTGAGGGCCTGTTCGTCGGTGCGATCTCGTTTGCGCTGACCTTCCAGGTGGCCGGGGCCAACGCCGGCGCCCTGATCGGGCAGGCGGTGCTGGGCACCGTGGGTGTGTTCATCGGCATGCTCTTCGTGTACCGCTCAGGTGCCATCCGCGTCACGCCCAAGTTCCAGCGGATGCTGCTCGCCGGCCTGGTCGGCGTCATGGTGCTGGCGCTCGGAAACATTGTCCTCGGATTCTTCGGTATCGACATGGGTCTGCGCAGCGGTGGTCCGATCGCGATCATCTTCTCGCTCGTCTGCATCGGTCTGGCCGCGTTCAGCTTCCTGATCGACTTCGACGCCGCGGACCAGATGGTGCGCGCCGGTGCCCCCGAGAAGGCCGCCTGGGGCATCGCCCTCGGCCTGGCCGTCACCCTGGTCTGGCTCTACGTCGAGATTCTGCGACTGCTGAGCTACTTCCAGAACGACTAGCGCTTCGCAGTAAAAAAAGGGGCGCCCCGCCAAGGGGCGCCCCTTTTTTCGTCGAAAGGCTCAGCCGGAAACGCGGACCCGGCCGGCGGCCTCGGCGGCATTGCGGCGTGCGGTGTCCACACTCTCGTCGCGTGCCAGCGCCACACCCATCCGGCGGGTGACGAAACTTTCCGGCTTGCCGAACAACCGCACGTCGGTACGCGGGACCCGGAGAGCGTCCTCGACGCCGTCGAACACCACGCCCTGCGCGTCGACCCCGCCGTAGATCACGGCGCTGGCCCCGGGGGACTTCATGGTCGTGTCGACGGGAAGCCCCAGGATGGCGCGGGCATGTAGCTCGAACTCGTTCTGCCACTGCGTGATCATGGTGACCATGCCCGTGTCGTGTGGGCGTGGGCTGACTTCGCTGAAGTACACCTGATCGCCCTTGACGAACAGTTCGACACCGAAAATTCCCTGACCGCCCAGGTTTTCGGTGACGGATCGCGCGATGTGCTGAGCACTCCGGAGGGCCTCGTCCGACATCGGATGTGGCTGCCAGCTCTCGACGTAGTCACCGTTGGCCTGCCGGTGCCCGATGGGCGCGCAAAAGCTCGTCTCGATCTCACCGTCCGCCCCCAGCGCCCGCACCGTCAAAAGCGTGATCTCGTAGTCGAAGTCGACGAATCCCTCCACGATGACCCGGTTGTTGGTTACCCGGCTGCCCGCCATCGCGTACTCCCAGGCGTTCTCGACATCGGCGGGTCCGTCGAGCTTGCTCTGTCCCTTGCCGGAGCTGCTCATCAGCGGCTTCACCACGCAGGGATATCCGATGCCCCCGGATTCCGAGTCGATCGCGGCCCGCAACTCGTCCAGCGAGCTGCAGAATTGGTAAGGGCTGGTAGGCAATTCGAGTGTCTCGGCCGCCAGTCGGCGGATACCTTCGCGATCCATCGTGAGCCGCGCCGCGCGAGCGGTGGGGATCACGCGCACCACACCCTCGGCCTCCAGGGCCTCCAAGGTGGCCGTGGCGATCGCCTCGATCTCGGGAACCACCAGATCGGGCTTCTCGGCCTCGATGAGGGCGCGCAGCTGCTCGGGGTCGGTCATCGAGATGACGTGTGCGTGGTGGGCGACTTGGTGTCCAGGGGCGTCCTGGTAGCGGTCGACGGCGATGGTTTCGACACCCAGGCGTTGCAGGGCGATCAGTACCTCGCGGCCGAGTTCGCCCGCGCCGAGCAGCATGACGCGGGTGGCACGCGGTGACAGGGGAGTTCCGATAGTGGTCATCGCCACGGAATTCTAGTGAGCGGGCGCCTGCCGCATGGCTGGCAGGCGCCACAAACGCCGACACGCCGTGTCGTGGCGGGAACGTACGAGACGAACCCGCCGCAACACGGCGTGTCGACGAAAGGGAGAACTAAGCGAGCCGCTCGATGACCATCGCCATACCCTGGCCGCCACCGACACACATGGTCTCGACGCCGAAGGTCTTGTCATAGGTGGTCAGGTTGTTCAGCAGCGTGGCGGTGATGCGGGCACCGGTCATGCCGAACGGGTGACCCAGGGCGATCGCGCCGCCGGAGACGTTCAGCTTGTCCTCGTCGATGCCCAGCTCGCGGGCCGAGCCCAGCACCTGCACCGCGAACGCCTCGTTGATCTCGAACAGATCGATATCGCCAATCGACTTGCCCGCGTTCGCCAGTGCGCGCTTGACAGCCTCGATCGGGCCCAGACCCATGATCTCGGGGGACAGGCCGGAGACACCGGTCGAGACGATGCGCGCCAGCGGGGTCAGACCCAGCTCCTTGGCCCGCACATCGCTCATGATGACCAGCGCGGCCGCACCGTCGTTGAGCGGGCACGCGTTACCGGCGGTGATGGTGCCGTTCGGGCGGAACACCGGCTTGAGCTGGCTGATGGCCTCGTAGGTGGTGCCGGCGCGCGGGCCGTCATCCTTGGACACGACGGTGCCGTCGGCCAGGGTCACCGGGGTGATTTCACGCTCGAAAAAGCCATCAGCGATGGCCTTTTCGGCCCGGTTCTGGCTACGCACACCCCAGTGGTCCTGGTCCTCGCGGCTGATGCCGGTGTGCAGTGCCACGTTCTCGGCGGTCTGGCCCATGGCGATGTACACGTCGGGGGTCAGGCCGTCGTTGCGCGGGTCATGCCATTCGGTGGCACCCTGCGCGGCGGTGACGGTGCGGGCCTCGGCCTCGCCGTACACCGGGTTGTGGGTGTCGGGCCAGCCGTCGGAGGTGCCCTTCGGGAAGCGCGAAACCGTCTCCACGCCAGCGGAAATGAAGGCGTGGCCCTCGCCGGCCTTGATGGCGTGGAACGCCATCCGGGTGGTCTGCAGCGAGGACGAGCAGTAGCGGTTGACGGTGGTGCCGGGCAGGAAGTCGTAACCGAGCTGCACCGCTACGGCGCGCCCGATGTTGAAACCGGCCTCGCCGCCGGGCTGACCGCAGCCCAGCATCAGGTCGTCGATGTCCTTGGGGTCGAGTGCGGGCACCTTGTCGAGAGCGGCGCGCACCATCTGCGCGGCCAGGTCATCCGGCCGCATGCTCACCAGCGAGCCCTTGCCGGCCCGCCCGATCGGGGAGCGGGCAAGGGAAACGATCACGGCTTCGGGCATGAAAACTCCTGAATATAGGGGATTTAGTACTGGTTCTACTCCCCAGGAATCTAATGCAGCGACACCGCGGGCAGATCGTCGGGTTCCGTGATGCCGGTAGCGATCTCCGCGGCGTTACGCCGCCAGATTCGGCCCAGGACGCGCATCCGCGCGCTCATGGTCTGTGATTCGGCTGCTGCGGACACCCACGGCAAATCCGGGATGGGCCCACCCGTCCATTCACCGAGTGAATTCGCGAGGGCTGGCAGCAGCAGCCGCGCTGCCAGCGCATATCCCGCGGCGGAGGGGTGGTAGTGATCGTCGGCGAACATCTCCTCGGGTGCCTGCAGGAATTCCGGAGCCAGCAGATCGGCAAGCGGAACCGGCAGGCCACCGGCGGCGCGTACCGCCGCGGTCTGGAAATGGGCCAGCCGCAGCCCGCGGGAGCGCACCACCGCGCGCAGCGGCTGCGGGATGGCGGTGATCACCCCGAAATCGGGGCAGGTGCCCACCACGACGACGGACCCGGCCGCGCGCAGGCGCCGCACCGCGTCGCCCAGGCGTTGCGCGGAGGCCCGCACCGCGTTGAGCGAGGTCACATCGTTCGCGCCGATCATCATCACCGCGGCGTCCGGTGGCGGGCCGATGATCGACATGGCGTCGATCTGGGCCGCCAATCCCTTTGATGTCGCCCCCGATATCGCCTTGGTCGACAGGCGGATTCGCTTCCCGGACTCTTCGGCCAAACCGCGCGCCAAGAGCACCCCGGGCACTTCATCGGGGACGTGGCAGCCGTAGCCGGTGGCGGTGGAGTCACCGAATACCGCGAGGTGCAGGTCGAACTGAACGCCGCGGCTGTACTTCGTCACCGGACCGCCGCCCGGTGTGTACACGCCGTCGGCGACCGGGGGAGCGTCATGTGTCTTCGGGACCACGCGGCGAACCTGCCTGGCCTGCGCATTCAGGAAGCTGTACGCGCCCCACCCGGCAGTGCCCATCGCGGCGCCCGCGGCCCCGGTGCTCAGGGCTGCCCAGATGGTGCGTCGGCGCGTGGCGAGGATGCTCACGCTGGCTATTTTCACTGACCGCGACACCCCGCGCCAGTCCTCTGACCAGCATTGCGAGAAATGAGGCAGGGACGATGCGGTATCGAAAGCGGTTTGTTGCTTGTTGATGGGTATAGTCCATCGGGCGCTAGCTGCCAGCTAGCAGCCTGAGTAAACGCAGGACACTGGCTAGGCAAAGGAGCCTGAACAGATGACCGCACCGAAGCGCGCTCCCGGATACGGGCATGCGACAGGGTCTGCAGGATCCTCGCTGAGTGGCCTGAATACGCTGGTCCGCGGCCTGCCGCTGAGTGACGGCGCCGCCGTCGAAGTGATCGAGGACGCGGCGAGTCTGGCCGCGCAGCTGCTCGGATTCGGCGTACGGATGACGGTGCGCACGGTGCTGCAGATCGGCAGCCATGCCCCCACACTCCCGTACCCCTTTGGGCTGATCGAAGAGCTGGGCCGCGTCCTGGTTCCCCCGCGTGGCACGGTCAAGGCGACCGTCACGCTGGCGAACACCAACGCGCGGCTGATTCGCGCCAAGGGTGTCGGGCCGGTAGACGGCACCGGGCGTGTGGTGCTGTATCTGCACGGCGGCGCGTTCATCGTCGGTGGCCCAAACACCCACAGCGCCATGGTGTCCACCATCTCCCAGCATGCCGACGCACCGTGTCTGGTGGTTGATTACCGGATGCCGCCGAAGGCTTCCCTGGACCAGGCCGTCGACGACTGCCTCGATGGATACCGCTGGCTGCGCGCGCAAGGATATGCGGCGGATCAGATTGTGCTGGCGGGTGATTCGGCGGGCGGATTTCTATCGGTAGCCGTGGCTCAACGCCTGCTGGCTGAGGATGGTGAGGCCCCGGCGGCGCTGGCCCTCATCTCGCCGCTCATCGAGCTGGATCCTGCGCCCAAGGTGGCGCATGAGAACGCCAAGACCGACGTCATGTTGCCGCCCAACTGCTTTGAGGCGCTCGAGAAGATCCTCACCAAGGCCGGTGGCGGCATACCCCCCCAAGAGATCATCGACAAGGTCGACGGCCGGATGCCGCAGACGCTGGTGCATTGCTCCGGGTCGGAGGTGCTGCTCTACGACGCTCGCCTGCTGGGGCAGCGCCTTGCCGAGCAGGGGGTGCCGGTGGAGATCAAGATCTGGCCCGGCCAGATGCACGTCTTCCAGGTGGCCACCAAGATCGTGCCCGAGGCCAAGAGGTCGCTGGCGCAGATCGGCCAGTACATCCGCGACGCGGTGCCCGAGACGTCCTCGGCCGAGTTCGTCGCACCGGCCGCGGTCTGATCCCTGCCTGAGGTCCTCGGCGCGCGAACCAGCCGTCTGTGATGGAGCCTCTTCGCGCGAGCTGCTCGTCGGTCTAATAGCGTTACCGGCATGCGCATCGCCCAGCATGTCTCGGATCTGATCGGTAACACCCCCCTCGTCCGGCTGAACTCGGTGGTGCCCGAGGGATACGCGACGGTGGCCGCCAAGATCGAATACCTCAACCCCGGCGGCAGCTCCAAGGACCGCATCGCCGTCAAGATGATCGAGGCCGCCGAGGAGGCGGGCCTACTCAAGCCCGGTGGCACCATCGTCGAACCTACCTCGGGTAACACCGGCGTCGGACTGGCCCTGGTCGCCCAGCGCAAGGGGTATCGCTGCGTATTCGTGTGCCCCGACAAGGTCAGCGAAGACAAGCGGAATGTGTTGCGGGCCTATGGGGCCGAAGTCGTCGTGTGCCCCACCGCGGTACCGCCGGAGCACCCCGACAGCTACTACAACGTCTCGGACCGCCTGGTGCGTGAGATCGAGGGCGCCTGGAAGCCCGACCAGTACTCCAACCCGAACGGCCCCGCCAGCCACTACGAGACCACCGGCCCGGAAATCTGGGCCGACACCGATGGCAAGATCACCCACTTCGTCGCCGGAGTGGGCACCGGAGGGACGATCACGGGCGCGGGCCGGTACCTCAAGGAGGTATCGGGGGGTGCCGTCAAGGTCGTCGGTGCCGATCCGGAGGGGTCGGTCTACTCCGGCGGCACCGGCCGCCCCTACCTCGTCGAAGGTGTGGGAGAGGACTTTTGGCCCACCGCCTACGACCCCAGTGTGGTTGACGAGGTCATCGCGGTATCCGATGCGGACTCGTTCGAGATGACTCGCCGCCTTGCCCGGGAAGAGGGATTGCTGGTCGGCGGATCCTGCGGGATGGCAGTGGTGGCGGCAATTCGGTTGGCAGAGAGGGTCGGTCCCGATGGGCTGGTCGTCGTGCTGTTGCCCGACGGTGGCCGCGGATACCTGTCCAAGGTGTTCAACGACGGCTGGATGTCCTCCTACGGGTTCCTGCGCAGCCGTCTGGACGGCAGCGTCTCCGAGCCGACCGTGGGTGACGTGCTGCGCGGAAAGTCCGGGGCACTACCGGATTTGGTGCACACTCATCCGTCGGAGACGGTGCGTGACGCCATCGAGATCCTGCGCGAGTACGGGGTGTCACAGATGCCGGTCGTGGGTGCCGAACCGCCCGTCATGGCGGGTGAGGTCGCCGGGTCTGTTTCTGAAAGAGAGCTGCTGTCAGCGGTATTCGAAGGCCGGGCCCAACTCGCTGATGCGGTGGCTGAGCACATGAGCCCACCGTTGCCGCTGGTCGGCTCGGGGGAGCCGCTGAGCACTGCCGGGTCCATGCTGCGTGACACCGACGCGGTGATGGTCGTCGACGAGGGCAAGCCCGTTGGCGTTATTACCCGCCATGACCTGCTGGGATTCGTCTCCTCGGGTCGAGGCGTACGGCACTGAATTTCACCCAAATCGTTTCGCGGAAGCCAACCTGTGGAAACGCTGGACGCGTAATGTGCTCTGTTGGTCGACGCTGATGCGTGTCATACGAACTGGAGGACAATCGTGACCGAAGTTCCACCGCCCCCGCCGCAGGATCCGGGCGCTTACCCGCCGCCTCCTCCTGCCGCCGGTGCGCCGGCCCTGCCGGGTAGCAATTTTGAGATCTGGATCAAGCGTGTTGGCGCTGCTCTGATCGACAACGGGATTGTCGCGGTCCTGTACTGGATCGGATACGGCATCGCCATGGCCACCGCCGAAAAGCAGAGCTTCTCGTCAAGCGTCTACAACAACGATTCCATGAATGGCATGTCCTATGGCGAGGACGCCGAGGTCTACAGCTTCACCGGCCTCGGCATGGCTGCGGTCACCATCTTCGGTATCGCGGCGCTTGCCTTCTGGCTCTGGAATCTGAAGAAGCAGGGTGACACCGGCTCGACCATCGGTAAGGGAGTGCTCGGCATCAAGGTGCTGAGCGAGACCACCGGTCAGCCCATCGGATTCGGCATGTCCGTGGTGCGTCAGATCGCGCACTTCCTCGATGCTGTCATCTGTTACATCGGCTTCCTGCTGCCGCTCTTCACCGCGAAGCGTCAGACGATCGCCGACATGCTAGTGAAGACCGTCGTCGTTCCCAAGTAAGAACTAATCGTCAGGCGGCGCTGGGCTGTCTCACACCCACCGGTCCGGTATAGGCTCGGACCCGATGAGTGAGCAGCGCAGCGCCGCCGACGCGTCTCGGTGGCAAGGGTTTTCCACAAGGGCCATCCACGGTGGTTTCCATGCCGATCCGCAGACCGGCGCGGTCAACGTGCCGATTTACGCCAGCTCGACCTTCGCCCAGGATGGCGTCGGTCAGCTGCGCGGAGGCTTCGAGTACGCACGCACGGGTAATCCCACGCGCGCGGTTCTCGAGTCCTCGCTGGCGGCATTGGAGGACGCCCACTTCGGCAGGGCATTCTCATCGGGGATGGCGGCCACCGACTGCGTCCTGCGTGCGCTGCTGCGTCCCGGCGATCACCTGATCATCCCCAACGACGCCTACGGCGGCACCTTCCGGCTCATCGACAAGGTGTTCTCGCAGTGGGGGATTGGTCATACCCCCGTGCCGGTGGCCGATGTCGACGCCATTCGTGCGGCGATCACCCCCAACACCAAGCTGATCTGGTTGGAGACGCCCACCAACCCGCTGCTGAGCATCGCCGATATCGCGGCGGTCGCGCAGGTGGCGGCAGAGCATTCGGTGAAGCTGTTGGTGGACAACACCTTCGCCTCGCCCGCGCTGCAGCAGCCGCTGAATCTCGGCGCTGACATCGTGTTGCACTCCACCACCAAATACATTGGCGGACACTCCGATGTCGTGGGTGGTGCGTTGCTCACCAACGACGAGGAGTTGGACACCGCGTTCGCTTTCCTGCAGAACGGGGCGGGCGCCGTGCCGGGCCCGTTCGATGCCTACCTGACCTATCGGGGCATCAAGACCTTGGCATTGCGGATGCAGCGGCACAGTGAGAACGCGCAAGCGGTGGCCGAGTTCTTGGCCGGCCACTCCGCGGTGGCGCACACCATCTACCCGGGGCTGGACAGCCATCCCGGGCATGCGGTGGCCGCCAAGCAGATGCGTGCATTCGGCGGAATGATCAGCGTGCGGCTCGCCGGAGGACGCCAGGCCGCACTCGACTTGTGCTCGCGAACAGAGCTTTTCATTCTGGCTGAATCCTTGGGCGGCGTTGAGTCGCTGATCGAGCATCCCGGTGCCATGACGCACGCGTCGACTGCCGGATCACTGCTGGAGGTGCCGGAAGATCTGGTGCGTCTCTCGGTGGGCATCGAAGAGGTCGGCGACCTGATCGGGGATCTCGAACACGCCTTGCGCTAAACGCAATGGTTCATTGAATGCAGGGCCGCCGAGATCACCGCGGCGGTCACTGCGAGATTGACCGCAGGACCGCGATTGTCACGGGTCTGGGCAGCCCATCCGCCGTCGGCAATCGTTTGCGACCACCGAGACACCTGCTGCCTGCCGATTGGGTCCAGGCTCAAGATCGCGTCGAATCCGTTGACCCCGTGTAGCACTGCGATGATGGCGGCGGTACTCGGCGCGGGTGGTGCGTAGTGGAACAACACATCCGTGACGCCCTGACGTACGGCGTTGGCGCGCTCGTTGTTGGTCACAGGCCAGTACTTCTCGGGGAACAGTCGGCTACCCATCCGGACGGTGTGAATATCGCCGGTGATCTCCAGCCGGTGCAGCATCTGCGAGTTCACTCCGCGGCCCACTTTGGTGATCGCCTCGGCCGGGCTCATCGGCCGTCGTCGCAGCCGGTGTATCGCCCGATCGAGCACCGGATCCCCGATATCGGGAGCCTGCAGTACGAGCAGATTGCCGGCCTTCGAGGGCTCACCGTGTGTTGCCGGTCGAACGCGTTGCGCCAGAGCAAGATCCAACACGATCGCGGCAGCTAGAGCCTGCGCGCGCCGATTCTTGTCCAGCAGCGGCCGTCCCGAGGCATTGTTCAGCAACAGAAGCAGGAGGTCCTCCGCAATCTGTGGCATGAGGGGACAATAGCGGCAGAACAGGTGACATGATGCCTGGCATGGCGACAGAGTCAGCGGGAGCAACGGGTTTGGTAACGGTCCAGGAGATCCAGGAGGTGGCCGAGCGGCTCGCCCCTGTGATCCGACGCACACCGATGGTGGCCTTCCGTGCGCTCAGTGACCGCTGCGGGCATGAGGTACGCCTCAAGTGCGAAAACCTGCAACGCACAGGATCTTTCAAACCGCGCGGCGCCTATAACCGGATCAGTCTGCTGCCCGACGACCAACGGGTGAACGGGGTGGTGGCGGCCAGCGCGGGTAACCACGCTCAGGGCGTGGCCTGGGCGGCGACCACGCTGGCTATCCCGTCGACGGTGTTCATGCCGGTGGGGGCGGCGTTACCCAAGATCGTCGCGACCCGCTCCTACGGCGCAACCGTGCACCTCACGGGCAGCACCATCGATGAGGCGCTGGTGGCCGCGACGGAGTTCGCAGCGGAAACCGGCGCGGTACTCATTCATCCCTTCGACCATCGCGATGTCGTCGCCGGGCAGGCCACCGTCGGACTCGAGATCCTGCAGCAGCTCCCTGAGGTAGGCACCATCGTGGTGCCCGCGGGCGGCGGCGGCCTCGTCGCGGGCGTCGCCGCAGTGGTCAAGGCGGCGCGGCCGGAGGTGCGGATCGTCGCGGTGCAGGCCGCCGGTGCCGCCGCCTTCCCGGTGTCGCTGAAAGCCGGGCACCCGGTGGCATTGGAGTCGATGGACACCATGGCCGACGGCATCGCGGTGGGTAAGCCCGGAGCGGTGCCCTTCGAGCATGTGGCCGCATTGGTTGACGATGTGGTCACCGTCAGCGAGGAGGCGTTATCGCGCGGGCTGCTGCTCTGCCTGGAGCGGGCCAAGCTGGTGGTGGAACCCGCCGGGGCTGCCGCGGTAGCCGCGTTGCTCACCCTGTCCGCGGAAGAGCTGGGACTCACCGGCCCGGTGTGTGCGGTGCTCTCGGGCGGAAACATCGACCCGCTGCTGCTCACCCACGTCATCACCCATGGTCTACGGGCGGCTGGGCGCTACCTGACGGTGCGGGTGACCGTCGCCGACGCACCCGGCGGGCTTTCGGGTCTGTTGGATGTTTTCCGGTCCTCGGGCGCCAGCGTCGTCGACGTCACGCACTGGCGTAACAGCGAGCGTCTGCGTCTGGGCGAGGTGGATGTACTGGCGACCGTCGAGACACGGGGGCCAGAACACCGTCAGGCCGTCCTCGACGCAATCGTCGCGGCCGGCCTGACGGTTCAAGAAGAGCGTTAGCTCCGCACCCCTCTTGCCGATCGAGTGCGAGCCTGACGCGGCTTTCGGCCCCGTTTTCCGCGTCAGGCTCGCACTCGGCGTCGGGTGCGGTGGATGTCGGTCGCCGGTGTGATGCTGCGAGCCATGGGGGAGATTCTGTGGCCGTTCCGCTCAACCGAGATGCTTTCCACCGGCGCGATGACCGAGCACCACCTACGCACCCGATATCGCCAGCTGTATCCGAGCATCTATGTCCCGCGTGATGCCGAGGTAAGCGCGACGCAGCGCGCACACGCGGCATGGTTATGGACGGAACGTGGCGGTGTCATCGCCGGGGTCGCGGCTTCGGCCGTCTACGGCGCCAAATGGGTCGCCGCAGGCGCGACGGTAGACGTGATCCATCGTCACCATAAGACCGCCGCGGGTTTACGAGTCCATCGGGATGTACTGATGGACAACGAGATTGCGCAGGTCAAGGGTCTTGCCGTTACTAGTGCTGCCCGGACGGCCTTCGACCTGGGTCGATGGTTGCCGGAGTCTGCTGCCGTCGAGCGGATAGACGCTCTGATGGCGGCCACCGGCGTGGCGACCACCGAGATCGCGGCAGTGATGGACGTGCACAAAGGAGTGCGCGGCCTGGCACGTTTGGCAGACACCTTGAATCTGGTGGACGGTGGTTCCGAATCGCCGCAGGAGACCAGAACGCGGCTGCTCTTGGTGAGATCGGGCTTACCGCGGCCGCGGACGCAGATCCAGGTGTTCAACCGCTACGGCGACTTCGTCGCGCGCATCGACATGGGGTGGGAGGAGCTGAAGGTCGGCGTGGAATTCGACGGAGCCCAGCACTGGTTGGATGCGCGCCAACGATCTCGTGACATCGATCGGGCGTCGGAATTGGCGGCCGAGGGTTGGGTGATCGTGCATGTGAGTGCCGACATGCTGCGCCATCGGGCGGGCACTGTGGTCGCGCGTGTTGATGAGGCGCTCAGGAATGCCGCCAAACCCACAACGAGCGCGAGCCTCACGCGGATTTCGGCTCAGATTTCCGCGTGAGGCTCGCACTCGATCGAAGAACTAATCGAAAAATTACTCGTGGTACGGCTCGGCGCTGACCAGCGTGACCTGCACCTCGGTGCCATTGGGCACCGTGTAGCTGCGGGTCTCGCCGACCTTGGCGTCGATCAGTGCGCCACCGAGTGGGGAGCTGGGGGAGTACACCTCGAGCTTGCCGTCCTTGACACCCTCCTGGCGGGTGGCGATGAGGAAGGTCTCGGTGTCGCCCTTGTCGCCGTCGTAGTAGACCTTGACGACGGAACCGGGCAGCGCGACACCGGACTGGGTCGGCGCTTCACCGACCTTGGCGTTGTTGAGCAGTTCCTGCAGCTGACGGATGCGCGCCTCTTGCTGGCCCTGTTCTTCGCGGGCGGCGTGGTAGCCACCGTTCTCGCGCAGGTCTCCCTCTTCGCGGCGCTCGTTGATCTCGGCGGCGATGACGG
Source organism: Mycobacteroides franklinii (assembly GCF_002013895.1). Lineage (GTDB taxonomy): Bacteria > Actinomycetota > Actinomycetes > Mycobacteriales > Mycobacteriaceae > Mycobacterium > Mycobacterium franklinii. The sequence continues at coordinate 154,883 of NZ_MAFQ01000001.1, forward strand.
GGCGGTTGGCGATCAGTTGGTCGAGTTCCGCCTTGAGCCGATCATGTGATTCCTGGGTCAGCCAGGTCACCTGGGTGTCGGTCATGGTGCAGGTACTCCTTGCCTCAGGCCAGCAACGTCCACTGGCGCTCATCTATCGGGTGCCGGGTCGGGTGCATTGCTCGGTCATCCTGGGGGCTTGACTCTCCAAAATGCAGCAATACACGGTCCCAGCAGGGATCCGTGTATCCGCCCAGCATACCACTGTCGCTGTGATGTTCAGCCTATTTTTGGTGGAGGTTTGCCCGATGTGAACGTTGCCGACGTCTGTCTGATGGCACCGGGTGTGGTTCCGTGGGGCCGATGGCGGCAGGTTTTAGGTCAGGATGCGACCAGATACACCGGAACCGCCAGGCTGCAGCCGTAAACGTCTCCGGTCACCGGGGGTCGCGTCGACTTCACCAGGGCTGTGACCGGTACGGATCGTTCCGACGACGGTGGCACCAGCACCTCGCGCCGGCCGGTCTCGCTGCCGTCGATGGATCGTGCGCGCAGGATGCAGACGGCGGGTTTGGACGGGTCTTTGCGTTCCACGGAGGCGGTGACGGAGACCGTCGAGGAGTCGACGAGCTTGTAGGCGGAAAGTTCGCCCTTGACGTCCCCGGGTCCCAAGCGGCTATATCCGATCGCGGCGATCGCGACCCCCGCCACGATGACCAATGCGGTCAGTCCGATGGCGATCCAGCGGCCGCGGTGGGGCTTGGCGGGCTTGGTGCCGTAACGGTCCTCTGGTCGCTGCACGGGTCAACGGTATGACGGGTATACCCGAGATGAAACGATGGGGGCGCGAGAGCAGTGATGGCTGACAGAAAGAGGCGGGCGCACGGGTGACCGGATTGCGATTGATGGCGGTGCACGCCCACCCCGATGACGAGGCCAGTAAGGGAGCTGCCACCAGTGCGCGGTACGCCGCCGAGGGCAATGACGTCATGGTGGTGACCCTCACCGGTGGTGAGCGCGGCGACATTCTCAACCCGGCCATGGACCGTCCCGAGGTTGCCGCGAACATCGGGACCATCCGCCGCGAGGAGATGGCCAAGGCCGCTGCCGAGCTCGGCGTGCAACACCGCTGGCTCGGCTACGTGGACTCCGGACTGCCGCAGGGCGACCCGCTGCCGCCCTTGCCATCGGATTCGTTTGCACTGGTGCCCATCGAGGAGCCGATCGCCAAGCTGGTCGCGGTGATCCGAGAATTTCGCCCCCACGTCATGACGACCTACGACGAGAACGGCGGCTATCCGCACCCGGATCACATTCGGTGCCACGAGGTGTCGATGGCGGCCTTCGACGCCGCGGCCGACCCGGAACAGTTCCCCGAGGCAGGCGAGCCGTGGACCGTCAGCAAGATCTACTACAACCATGGGTTCATGCGGGCGCGTATGCAGTTGCTCAACGATGAGTGCAAGAAACACGGATACAAGGGCCCGTTCGATGAATGGCTCGAGCGCTGGCCGGCCGATGACGACACCTTCGACCGCCGGGTGACCACCAGGGTGCCCTGCGCGGACTTCTTCGACGCCCGGGACGCGGCGTTGCGTGCGCACGCGTCGCAGATCCCGCCGGACAGTAGCTTTTTCGCAGTGCCTCGCGAGTTCGAGCGGCGACTGTGGCCCACCGAGGACTTCGAGCTCGCGAGGTCACGGGTGCCGACGAGCACCCCCGAGGACGATTTGTTCGCAGGAGTTGAAACCAAATGATGTTGATGCACACCGTGCTGGTGCTCGCCGACGAGAAGAGCCCGACCAACGTCGGGCCGGACTTCGGTAAGGCCGGCCCCTTCGGTTTGACAGTGGTGGTGCTGCTGCTGGTGGGCACCTTCTTTCTGATCCGGTCGATGAACGCGCATCTGCGCAAGCTGCCGGAGACGTTCGATCCGGAACATCCCGAGCCCGATCAGGCCGTCGACGATGGCACGGTGGGAACGTCGGCCGACAAACCCGAGACTCCCTCGGATTCCACCGATCAGCGGGGCGATGACCGTTAACCGGCTCGGCGAGGCGACCAGCCCATACCTGCGCCAGCATGTCGACAACCCGGTGCACTGGCAGCAGTGGACGCCGGAAGCGTTGCAGGAAGCACAATCTCGTGACGTGCCGATCCTGCTGTCGGTCGGGTACGCGGCCTGCCATTGGTGTCATGTGATGGCCCACGAGTCCTTCGAGGACGACGAGGTGGCCGCCGTCATGAATGCCGGGTTCGTCAACATCAAGGTCGATCGGGAAGAGCGTCCCGATCTGGATGCCGTCTACATGAACGCGACCGTCGCGATGAACGGCCAGGGCGGATGGCCCATGACATGCTTCCTGACCCCGGACGGCCGGCCGTTCTACACCGGCACCTACTATCCGAAACAGGGTTTTCTGCAGCTGCTTTCGGCTGTGCGCGAGGCCTGGGACCAACGCCGCGATGAGGTGGAAGAGGCCGCGTCGAGCATCACCGGACAGCTGCAAGAGATGTCGGGCCGCCTACCCGCGGGGCCGGGTGTGGACATCGCGTTGTGCGATGCCGCCATCGCCGCGATCCTGCCCGCCGAGGACATGCGCTTCGGAGGTTTCGGTGGGGCGCCGAAGTTTCCGCCGTCGTCTCTGTTGGAGGCGCTGCTGCGCGGATACGAACGAACCGGGGACGCCGCGGTGCTCGGTGTGGTGGCCCGGACCGCGACGGCGATGGCGCGCGGTGGCATCTACGACCAGCTGGCCGGAGGGTTCGCGCGGTACAGCGTGGACGCCGCCTGGGTGGTGCCGCACTTCGAGAAGATGCTGTACGACAACGCACTCCTGCTGCGCGTCTATGCGCATTGGGCGCGCCGCACCGGCGACGCGCTGGCACGTCGGATCGCCTCGGAGACGGCCGATTTCCTGCTGAACGAGCTGCGGGTGGGGGATTTGTTCGTCTCGTCGCTGGATGCCGACGCCGACGGCTCCGAAGGCTCCACCTATGTGTGGACACCCGAGCATCTTGCCGAGGTTCTGGGCACCGAGGATGGCGCTTGGGCCGCAACACTTTTCGAAGTGACGCCGACGGGAACCTTTGAGCACGGCAGCTCGGTGCTGCAGCTGCTGCGTGACCCCGAAGGCGATGCAGACGTGGATCGGTGGCGACGTGTACGCGGGGCGCTGCTGGCGGAGCGATCGCGACGAGTGCAACCCGGCCGCGACGACAAGGCCGTCACCGCCTGGAATGGGCTGACGATCACCGCGCTCGTGGAAGCCTCGATCGCCCTGGACCGCGATGATCTGCTGGACGCGGCGGGTGGGTGTGCCGCCGCACTGTTGGAGCTGCATGTGCGTGACGGGCGGCTGCGGCGTGCGAGCCTGGGAGGTCAGGTATCGGACGGTGACGGTGTGCTGGAGGATTACGGCACACTCGCGACGGGCCTGCTCTCGCTGTATCAGGTTACCGGCCAATGGCGTTGGCGCGAGGCTGCCGCACAGCTGCTGGACACCGCCCTGGACCATTTCGCCGATCCGGAATCGCCCGGCGCCTGGTTCGATGTCGCCGACGATGCCGAGCAGCTGGTGCTGCGTCCGAGCGATCCGCTTGATGGTGCGACCCCGTCCGGGGCGTCCTCGGTGACAGAAGCCTTGCTTACCGCCGGCTATCTGCTGGAGGAGGCACGGTACCGAGGCGCCGCACAGGCCTCGCTGTCGGCGGCATCCATGGCACTGGCGCGCGCACCACGGTCGGCCGGCCATTGGCTGGCTGTGGCCGAAGCCGCGGTCCGCGGACCGATCCAGGTGGCGGTGGCCTGCGACGCGGAGGCCTCCGCGTTGCTGCGACGGGCCCGGCTGTCCGCCCCCGGTGGTGCGATTGTGGTTGGTGGGGTTAAGGATTCGAGCGAGCTACTGCGCGACAGGGGGCAGATCAACGACGCCGACGCGGCCTATGTGTGCCGGGGCACCGTCTGCGACCTCCCGGTCACCGGGACCGCACAATTAGACGCCGCGTTGGGTAGGTAGCGTCCGGGGCATGACCGTAACCCGCGAACAAGTTCTCGCCGTCGTCCAGAGCTACTGCGATCTGCTCACCTCGGGCACCGCAGCGCAGATCGCCGACCTGTACGCCGATGACGCGACCGTGGAGGATCCGCTGGGCGCCGACGTCCTCAAGGGCCGTGAGGCGATCCAGGGTTTCTACGCCACCATCGAGCCGCTGGACCGTCACGGCGAGCTGAAGCTGGTGCGGGCCACGAACAACGAGGCCGCGTTCAACTTCGAGCTGACCATCAAGCACGCGAACGGCGGCATGGTCATCGCGCCCATCGACGTGATGACCTTCGACGACAACGGCAAGATCACCTCGATGCGGGCCTTCTGGACCCAGGACGACATCAAGCAGCTCTAGACCGCTTGCGGCGCTGTATGTTCGCCGCATGATTGCCTCTGCACGCGACCAGCTCGAAGGGCTGGGCTTCCTGTACAGCTATCTGCAGCGAGTCTTCGTCTTCACCAGGACGATGCAGATGCTGGACCCGCAACGCCCGGTCGACGTGAACGCCGACGAGCTCAAGGGGGCCCTTGACCTCGTCGGCGATACGGTCCGGCAGTTCGATTTCGAGAGCGGGCTGAGCGTGGCGCAGCGTGCGGCGCTCAGCCCGATCATCGCGGCGGTGCGTGGCTGGATCGACGGGAACCGGCCACAGCCGAACGACTCGCGTGCGCGGGGGATCGCGCACGCCGCGAGTGCGGCCTACTTTGACGAGCACCTGAACTCGGCCCGGATCCACCTGGGGGACCACTACGACGCCGGCTATGCCGATTACTGCAGGCAGCGCATCCTTCTGCTCCAGGCTTGGGTCCGACAGGTGAGTTCGATCGTCGGGAAAACCGCGGACGGGGTGCCCCTGACGAGTGACGAGGAATCGGCCCTCGGCCGCGTCGTCCACACGATGGCTGCCGACGACGCCGAATCCGTTGTCCGGAACTTCGCCACGGTTCAGGCGGCGCTCGCGTGAGGAGCCGTCACGAGAAGACGGCGAACCAGACCGCGATGTAGTGACATGTCGCGGCGATGACCGTCGCGGCATGGAAGAACTCGTGGTGCCCGAAGTGCAGCGGCCACGGGTTTGGCCACTTCGCGGCGTACAGGATGGCGCCGATGCTGTAGAGGGCGCCGCCGACGATCAGCAGCACCACCGCGGGCACTCCGGCGCCCTGGAGCAGCGTCGGGAAGAAGCCGACAGCGACCCAGCCGAGCAGCAGGTACAGCGGCACTCCCACCCAACGCGGAGCCGTCGGCCAACACATCTTCAGGATCACCCCGGCGAGTGCGCCACCCCACACGATGGCCAGCACCAGATTGCCCTCAGACCGCGGCATCGCGAGCATCGCGAAGGGCGTGTAGCTGCCCGCGATGAACACGAAGATCATCGAGTGATCGAGGCGTTTCATCCAGGTGCGGGTGGTCGGCGATTTCCAGTTCACCCGGTGATACGCGGCGCTGACTCCGAACACGCCCAGCACGGTCAGGCTGTAGATGGCGGTCGCGAGGCCGGCCTTTGGTGAGCGCACCGACCACGCGACGGATACCAGCACAATCCCCGTGACGATCGCGATGACGCAGGCGTAGAAATGGATCCAGCCGCGCGCCTTGGGTTTGATCGGCAGGGTCTCGATGCCGCCGACCAGTGCGGCCATCGGGATGGAGAGTTCAGCGGTGGGTGCTTCGGGTGCAGGAGACTCATCGGTCTGCATGCGTCACAGTATCCCTTCTTGTCTGGACGGTGATTGTGAACGTTCTGTGCAGATCGATATCTGCTGCTCCGGTGCGCGACTGGCTCGCTAGGCTGGGTCTGTGGAGATCATCCCGCCGACGCTGAAGGAACCGCTGTACAAGCTTTACGAAATGCGGCTCCGTCAGGAGCTGGCCAAGGCGTCGAAACCTCGGCATATCGCTGTCCTGTGTGACGGAAACCGTCGTTGGGCACGGTCGGCGGGGTACACCGATGTCAGCCACGGATACCGGATGGGCGCCCGCAAGATCGGTGAGATGCTCGGCTGGTGTGAGGATGCCGGCGTCGAGATGGCCACTGTGTACCTGCTGTCGGCGGAAAATCTGACGCGTGACCCGGAGCAACTCGGGGAGCTGCTGGAGATCATCACCGATGTGGTCGAGGAGCTGTGCGCTCCGCAGAACCGGTGGAGTGTGCGTAGCGTCGGTGACCTCGATCTGCTGCCCGACGAAGTGGCCGAACGTATGCGCCAGGCCGTGAAGTCCGCCCCTTCGGATGCTCGCTTCCATGTCAACGTCGCGGTCGGCTACGGCGGCCGGCAGGAGATCACCGACGCGGTGCGCACCCTGCTGAACAAGGAGCTCGCCAACGGCGCCACTGCCGAGCAGCTGGTGCAGGCGGTGACTGTTGAGGGCATCTCCGAGAACCTGTACACCTCAGGGCAGCCGGATCCAGACCTGGTGATCCGCACATCGGGGGAGCAGCGGTTGTCCGGCTTCCTGCTCTGGCAGAGTGCCTATTCCGAGATGTGGTTCACCGACGCGTACTGGCCAGAGTTCCGGCGGGTGGATTTCCTGCGCGCACTGCGCGATTACGCCGCGAGGAACCGGCGCTTCGGGCAATAGCGACCCTGCGGTGACGCTCGCCGAGGAGGTTTGTTGATTCATCGCGTGGGGGCTGTACTAGCAAGGCTTGGTACCGCCCGGATGGTCTGCACCGTGCTCGTGGGGTTGATGGCGTTGTACATGCTTGTGGTGGCGTTCGGAAACATCACTGACTTCCACACCAATGAGGCGTTCGTTCGTCATGTTCTCGCCATGGATACCACCAACTTTGGCCAACCGGCCGGTCAGGGACTCGATGTCGACATCATGTGGCGCGCGGTTCGTTCGCCGGCGGCGCAGACCGTGACCTACTGCCTCATCATCGTGTGGGAGGCGCTTGCGGGCCTCGTACTTCTGGTGAGCGTGTGGCAATGGTTGTGGGGCCGTACATCCCAGGCGCGGGCAGTGTCCACGGCAGGGTTGTTGATGGTGATCGTGCAGTTCTTTGGAGGGTTCATCGTGATCGGCGGTGAGTGGTTCCAGATGTGGCGCTCAACGCAGTGGACCGGGACCGAGGTGGCCTTTCGATGTTCCGTGCTTGCCCTGTTCACCCTGATGTTTGTGCGGTTCGGGCGTTTCTCGCCGGACGATCAGACCGAGGACAGTACGCCGTGTCGAACTTCTTGATGCCGTTGATCCACCCCGAATGGAATCGGGGCGCATCCCCGATGCGCGAGATGTCCGGCATTCGGTCAGCGATCTTGTTGAAGATGATCTCCAGCTCAACCTTCGCCAAGTTGGCGCCCAGACAGTAGTGCGCACCCGTGCCACCGAAACCCAGATGGGGGTTGGGGTCGCGCGTGATGTCGAAGGTATGCGGGTTCTCGAAGACTTCCTCGTCGAAGTTGGCGGACGGATAGAGCATCACCACCCGTTCGCCCGCCGCGATGGGTACGCCGCCGATCATGGTGTCCTGCAGCGCAGTTCGCTGTTGTGAGATCAGCGGCGAGGTGTACCGGACAATCTCGTCAACCGCGGTAGCGGGACGGCCGGTCTTGAACAGCTCCCACTGGTCGGGGTGTTCCAGGAACGCCATCATGCCCATGGTGGTTGCGTTCCGGGTGGTTTCGTTGCCCGCCACCGACAGCATCACGACGAAAAAGCCGAACTGTTCGGGAGTGAGCTGCTCACCGTCCACCGTGCCGGCCAGCAGGCGGGACACCACGTCGTTCCCGGGACAGTCGCGACGCTGTTCGGCGAGCTGATAGCAGTATCCGAGGATCTGCGCGGCGCCGATACGCGGGTCGACCTCGACATCGGCCTCGTCATACCCCGTCATCTGGTTGCTCCACTCGAAGAGCTTGACGCGGTCTTCCTCTGGGACGCCGATCAATTCGGCGATGGCCTGCATTGGCAGCTCGCTGGCCACCTCGCGGACGAACTCGCCATGCCCGCCGTCCAGTGCCGCCTGCACGATTCGCTCGGCACGCTCCTCCAGGGTGATACGCAGCGCTGCGATGGAGCGCGGCGTGAACATGCGCGACACCAATCCGCGAAGTTGGGTGTGCTCGGGGGCGTCCTTGTTGATGAGGACCGACAGCGTGGCCTGGAACTCTTCGGGGCTGATGTGATCCTCAAGGCGGGGAATGGCACCCTTGCGGCCCGATGAGAAGATATCGGTGTGTAGTGAAACCTCCCGTACATCATGGTGTTTGGTGATCACCCAATACCCGTCGTCGGTGAACCCGCCGACGGTGCGCGGTTGCGGGTTCCACCAGACGGGAGCTTCGCGACGCAGGGTGGCGAACTCTTCATGGGGCATCCGGTTCCCGTACAACTCGGGATCGGTGAAATCGAAATCCGCGGGAAGGCCCAGTTCGGCAGCGGTCTTCATGGCGGTCACCAGAGGGGGACCGGGGTCTTGCCCAGGGGGTAGTAGCCGGGCACCTTCTCGCCCGACAGGCCGCGCTGGATGCGCTTCTGCATGCCTTCACTGAGCTTGCCTGCCTTGATGAGATCCATGTACAGGGCGGACACGTGGCCGAAGTCGAAGAAGTCGCGCTGCCAATTCCATTGGCCGTTACCCGCATACCGGAACCAGCTGCCCCCGATGCCGTAGATCTCCGACTGTCCTCCAGCGGAATCGGTAGCCACCTGCTTCCAGAATCCGATGACCTCGCCTTGCCTGTCGTCGACGATCACCTTCTGATACGGGTACGTCCAGCCTTCTAACCCTTCCATTTCTTGCCCCAACGCAATGTCGCGTATTTCATCGATACCGACGCACATCACGTCTTCCTTGGGGCCGATGTTCCAGCCGTAGGTGGCGTCATCAGTGTAGAAGCGTGCCAACGGTTTCCAGTCGCCTGTCTTCTCGGCATCCAGGTTGGCTTGGAGCCAGTCCGCGACGACATCGTCGAGTTCTTGGCGGGGGAATTGCGGCATCGTCGACGCTCCTATTTCTCGGTGATGAACAGTGCTCGTACGGGACACTCCTCGACGGCCCGCTCGATCTCGTCGCGGGCGTCCTCGGGTGGTTCATGGTTCAGAATTTCGACGGTGCCGCGTTTCGGCACGCGGAAGTAGTCGGGGGCCTCCAGCTCGCACATGGCATGTCCCTGGCACAGATCGGCGTCTACGTCGACCCGGTACGTCATCAGGCACTCCGGTGTTGGGTGTCGCCGGCCCCGCTACTCCTGCGGCGATAGCGGACCTTGGCGGGCTTCGCCAGCTGCACCACCATCTTGGAGTGGTCATTGTGGTACGAGTCGGCGGGCTGGGCCATCTCGAACTCATACTCGCGCAACAACACCGAGAAAATCGCCTTGATCTGCATGGTGGCGAAGGCGGCGCCCACGCAGCGGTGCCGGCCGGCGCCGAACGGTATCCACGTCCAGCGGTTGACGATGTCTTCCTGGCGCGGCTTCTCGTAGCGGTCAGGTACGAAGCCGTCCGGGTCGGGGAAGTCCTCGGCAATCCGGTTCGAGACGGCGGGGGAGGCCGCCACCATGTCCCCGTCGTGGATGGGGAACCCACCCACCTCGAATTCGCCCTTGGCGACCCGCATCAGGATGATCAGGGGCGGATGTAGCCGCAGGGTTTCCTTGAGCACGTTCTCGAGCTTCGGGATCTGCCGCAGCGCATGGAAACTCACCTCGCTGCCGTCGGCGTACAGCTCGTTCAGTTCATCGATGACCTGAGTCTGGATATCGGGATGGCGCAGCAGCTCGATGAGCACCCATGAGGCGGTCCCCGAGCTGGTGTGGTGCCCGGCGAACATCATCGAGATGAACATGCCGGTGATCTCGTCGGCGGTGAAGCGGGGATTGCCATCCTCGTCCTTGATCATGATCAGCACGTCGAGCATGTCGCGCTGACTCTTATCCGTCGGGGAACTAGCGGACCGTTGCACCCGGCCGTTGATTATCTCTTGAACCAGCGCGACCAAGCCCAGGCGCGCCTCATCGCGCTGGCGGAAACTCTCGATCTCCAGGTATGGGTCCACGTAGCACAGCGGATCGGTGCCCTGCTCCAGCTGGTGGTAGAGGTGGGCGAATCTGCCGTCCAGTTCATCGCGGAACTTCTTGCCGATCAGGCAGGCTGACGAGGTGTAGATGGTCAGTTCGGCGAAGAAGTCAAGCAGGTCGATTTCACCGCTCTCACCCCAGCGCGAGATCATTTGGCGTACTTCACTTTCGATGGTGGTTGCATGTCCCTTCATCTGTTCACCGCGCAGTGCCGCGTTGTGCAACATCTCCTTGCGGCGTTCGGGATCGGCGTCGAAGACCACCCCCTTGCCGAAGATCGGTGTCATGAATGGGTAGGCCTCGGCCTGGTCCAGATCTTCATCGCTGGAACGGAAGAAGAACTCGTTGGCCTCGGCGCCGGAAAGGAAGACGACCTGCTTGTCGGCGAGCTGGAAAGTGCCGACGTTTCCGCATTCCTCACGGATGCGCTTCATCAGCGCAATGGGATCGGTACGGAACTCCTCGAGATGCCCGTACTGATCCGCACCGCCCGAGACTCGGGGGACGGTGGGTGTGGTCATGACGGCATCCCTTCTTCACCGAGCTCAAGCTTCTGTTTGTCCGGCGGTGCATCCTTGAGTGGCGCCTCGGGCTGCACCTCCATCTCGGGGATGTGTACACCCCTGGGTGTTTCGGCGACGAAGGACACCGCACGCGCGATATCGGAAGGGCGCAGGAAATAGGAGTGGCGCGCCTGACCCCAGCTCTTCCAATCCTCCAGCATGGGAGCAACCTGCTCGGCGGAGAGCTGCCAGCCCATCGAGGTCAGGGTGGGGCCGGGATGCACGATCGATGCCCGAACGCCGGTGCCCTCCAACTCCATGCGCATGGTGTTGACCATCGCGAGCAGTGCCGCCTTGGCAGCACCGTAGGCGCCCATGTGTGGACGCTGATGCAGTGCGACGTCGGAGCCGATGAAGATGACATCACCACGCCGACGCGCCACCATATCGGGAACGATCGATGTGGCGAGCCGATTGGCGCCCAGCAGGTGTACTTGAATCTGCGCGGCGAAGGTGTCCGCGCTCATTTCGTGGACGCGGCCCGGGTACATGTCACCGGCGCCGGATATCAGAAGGTCGATTTCACCCAGTGCGTCAATGCTCTCCGCGACAAACGATTTCACCGAGTCGGCATCGGTGACGTCCAGCGGGAACGCCACGGCTTCGCCGCCGTCGGCGCGGATCTTGTCGACGAGCTCGGTCAACTTGTCGACGCGGCGGGCGCCGAGCGCGACCGGAAATCCGCGGCCCGCCAGTTCGATTGCCGTTGCCGCGCCGATGCCCGAGGAGGCTCCGGCGATGATGGACGGGCGACGCTTTGGGTGCGGATCAAAACGCGGCATCAGTTGACCTCCACGGTGATGGGTAGGTGGGCGAATCCACGGACATTGCTGGAATGCACACGTACGGAGTTGCTTTCGTCGATCTCGTAGCGCTTGATCCTGGTGAACAGTTCGGTCAAAGCCACCTTGGCCTCCATGCGGGCCAGGTGCGCGCCGAGGCAGAAATGCGCGCCGCTACCGAAACTGACCAGCTTGGCGCCGATCTCGCGGCCGATGCGGTATTCGTCGGCGCCGTCGAATACCCGGTCGTCGCGGTTGGCCGACCCGGGGAGCAGCAACAGAACGTCACCGGCCGTAATCGTGGTGTCGTAGAACGACATGTCCTGGGCGACGGTGCGAGCCAGAATTTGGCTGGATGTGTCGTAGCGCAGTGTCTCTTCCACCCACAGCGGTATGCGCTCGTGATCGGCGTGCACGGCCGCGAGTTGGTCGGGATTGCGGTGGCCCCAGTAGACCGCGTTGGCCAGCAGCTTGGTGGTGGTCTCGTTCCCGGCGATCACCATGAGGAACAGGAATGCCAGCACCTCTTCGTCGGTGAGTCGGTCCCCGTCGATTTCCGCTTGCAGCAGCGCCGATGTCAGGTCCTCTGTGGGGCGGCGTCGACGCTGCTTGACCATGTCGATGTAGTACGTCATGAGATCGATCGACGCCTGAATGGCCTTGGGCGGCACGTCGGCCAGTCCGTCCTCGCGATGCATGACGCCATCGGCCAGTTCCCGGATGCGGGTGCGGTCGGGTTCGGGTACACCCATCAGCTCGGAGATGACGTCCATGGGCAGCTTGCCGGCGTAGTCGGCGATGAAGTCGAACGAGCCGTCGGACGCGCCGGCCAGTGCTCGTTCCAGATGGGTGCGTGCCAGCGCGACGACCTGTCCCTCGAGCTCACGAATGCGCCGGGGAGTAAATCCCTTTGATACCAGCGTGCGCAGCCGAAGGTGCTCGGGGTCGTCCATGGCCAGGAACGACATGACGAGTTTGGCGTGCGGCCCGAAGGAGGCCTTGTCCATCGATACGCCGTTGGCGTTGGACAGTGCCTCGCTGTTCCTGAAGCCTTGCAGCACATCGTGGTGTCGCGACAGCGCCCAGAAGTTCAGCTCGTCGTTGCGATAGAGCGGTGCTTCGTCACGTAATCGCCGGTAGTACGGGTACGGGTCTTCGTGGAAGTCATAGTTGTACGGGTCGAGCACTAGAGGTGATGCCGTCATTTCCCTCGTCTCTTCGCGCAAGCGGCTCATCGGTCGCGCTCTCCCAACATGAGATCCACGACGAAGGTCAGCTTGTCGGCGATCTGGTGATACGTGAAGGTGCCGCTACCCGCGTGCATGAGCGCGCCGAAAAACGTCATTTCGAGGGCCGATACCACGCGAGGATCGGCGTCCGGCCCCATCGCGGAACGGATCCTGCGATGGATCTCCAGTCCGATCTTGTCGCGGACACTGCGCACGGCCTCGTCGGTATTGCTCAGCAGCGCCGTGGTGCAGCCGGTCGCGATTTCGGGCTCGTCGGCAACGACAAGAGCCAGGCTTCGCAGCGTCTTGGTGACCCGGGTGGCCTGGGTGTCATTGACGTCCGTGAAGTAGGGCGCCTCGTGGATGAGGTCCAGATAGATCTCGGCGACAAGGTGGCTCTTTGACGAGAAGTACGTGTACGCGGTGGCGGGGGCGACCTTCGCGCGGGCTGCGACACCGCGGATCGTCATGTCTGCGTATGTGGTCTCGCCGAGCAGCTCCCGGCCCGCCGTGACGATCTTGTGGATCGTCTCTTCTTGCCGCTTGTTCCGCGGCGTTTCATCTGTGAGGGCTGCCATAACTTCACTGGACACGTGTCCAGATTAGCGTCAAGTGCGCTACGCGGCAAGATCGAGTGTGAAAAATGCTGTCCACCATCAATTATTGGGGGCGACCTGGCTATGGCCTTGCCATGGTGGGATTTGCGCGGTTATGGTTTGTGAGTACGGAATGGACAAGTGTCCAGAATTGGAGACAAGGTGAGATGACGCTTCTGGCCGATGGTGACAGTGAACTGTTCATCGACGGAAAGCTGGTCCCCGGAGGCGCGGGGCGCTTCCCCACGGTGAACCCGGCCACCGAGGAGGTGCTCGGAACCGCTGCCGATGCCGACGCCGACGACATGGGCAATGCCATCGAGGCGGCGCGCCGCGCATTCGACGACACCGACTGGTCGCGGGATGTGGGGCTGCGCGTGCAATGCCTTCGTCAGCTCCGCGAGGGGATGAAGGCGCACATCGAGGAATTGCGAGAGCTGACCATCGCCGAGGTGGGTGCACCGCGAATGCTGACCGCCGGCGCGCAGCTGGAAGGGCCGGTAGACGATCTGCGGTTCGCCGCCGATACCGCCGAAACCTTCGATTGGAACGCTGATCTCGGGGTCGCCTCACCCATGGGTATCAAGACTCGGCGCACTCTCGCGCGCGAAGCGGTCGGCGTGGTCGGGGCGGTGACGCCGTGGAACTTTCCGCATCAGATCAACCTCGCCAAGGTGGGCCCGGCGCTCGCCGCAGGCAACACCCTCATACTCAAGCCCGCCCCGGACACCCCGTGGTGCGCGGCGGTACTGGGGCGAATCATCGCCGAGCACACCGACTTTCCGCCGGGCGTCGTCAACATCGTCACCTCCAGCGACCATCGGATCGGTGCGCAGCTGTCGACGGATCCCCGGGTGGACATGGTGTCATTCACCGGCTCCACCACCACCGGACGCACGGTGATGACCGATGCCGCCGCCACCGTCAAAAAGGTCTTCCTTGAGCTCGGCGGCAAGTCGGCGTTCATCGTGCTCGACGACGCCGACTTGGGTGCGGCCTGTTCCGTCGCCGCCTTCACGGCGGCGATGCACGCCGGGCAAGGGTGCGCCATCACCACCCGGCTGGTGGTGCCGCGTGCACGATACGACGACGCGGTGCAGGCAGCTGCTGCCACGATGGGCTCACTGAGGCCGGGGGACCCCACCAAACCAGGAACAATCTGTGGGCCCGTCATCTCGGCGCGCCAGCGTGACCGGGTGCAGTCCTACCTGGATTTGGCTGTCACCGAGGGTGGTTCGTTCGCCTGCGGTGGTGGTCGGCCCGAAGGCAGGGATCGCGGGTTTTTCATCGAGCCCACCGTGGTGGCGGGTCTTACCAACGAGGCGCGGGTGGCACGTGAGGAGATCTTCGGTCCCGTGCTTGTGGTGATCGCGCACGACGGCGACAACGACGCGGTGCGGATCGCCAACGATTCGCCGTACGGACTGTCCGGGACGGTATTCAGCGGGGATGACGAACGCGCCGTCCGCGTTGCGTCCCGTCTACGGGTCGGAACCGTGAATGTCAATGGCGGCGTGTGGTATTCGGCTGACGTGCCATTCGGAGGCTACAAGCAATCGGGCAACGGCAGGGAAATGGGTGTGGCCGGTTTCGAGGAATACCTGGAGACCAAAGTCATTGCGACGGCCGTGAAATAGGAAGGATCGTAACGTGAGTTCGACTGGGCAGTTTGAGGGCAAGGTCGCCATTGTCACCGGCGCAGCACAGGGCATCGGTGAGGCATACGCGCATGCGCTGGCCCGTGAGGGTGCTGCGGTAGTGGTCGCCGATATCAACGCCGAATTGGGTGAGGGCGTAGCCAAACAGATAGTCGCCGACGGCGGCAAGGCCATTTTCGCCAGTGTGGATGTCTCCGATCCTGACTCGGCAATTGCCATGGCAGATAAGACGGTCGCCGAGCTCGGCGGCATCGATTACTTGGTGAACAACGCCGCGATCTATGGCGGTATGAAGCTGGACCTGCTGCTCTCGGTGCCCTGGGATTACTACAAGAAGTTCATGAGCGTGAACCAGGACGGGGCTCTGGCGTGCACGCGGGCGGTCTACAAGCACATCGCCAAACGCGGCGGCGGCGCCATCGTCAACCAGTCGTCGACGGCGGCGTGGCTGTACTCGGGTTTCTACGGGTTGGCCAAGGTCGGCATCAACGGTCTGACGCAGCAGCTGTCACGGGAGTTGGGTGGTCAGAAGATCCGCATCAACGCCATCGCGCCGGGGCCCACCGATACCGAGGCCACCCGCGGCACCGTGCCCGAGCAGTTCCGCAGTGAGCTGGTCAAGAACATCCCGCTCAGCCGCATGGGCACTGTCGACGACATGGTGGGCATGTGCCTATTCCTGCTGTCGGACAAGGCATCGTGGATCACCGGCCAGGTGTTCAACGTCGACGGCGGACAGATCATCCGGTCATGAACCTGGGATTTATCGGTCTGGGAAACATGGGTGCGCCCATGGCCCGGCGGCTCGTGGACTGGCCCGACGGTCTCACGGTCTTCGACCTGCGGGCCGAGGCCATGTTGCCACTGGTCGAGGCAGGCGCCCGGGCGGCGGATAGCCTCGCCGATGTCGCGGACGCCGACCTCATCAGCGTGACGGTGCTCGATGACGCGCAGGTGCGTGAGGTGGTGGGCGAGCTCGCGCCGAAGGTCAAGCCCGGAACCATCATCGCGATCCACTCCACGATCAGCGATTCGACCGCGGTCCAGCTCGCGCATGAGCTGGCCTCCCAGCAGATTCACGTTATCGATGCGCCGGTGAGCGGTGGCGCACCCGGCGCACACAAGGGCGAGCTTGCCACCATGGTGGGCGCCGATGAGCAGACCTTCGCTCGGATCAAGGAGCCCTTCTCCGCGTGGGCATCGTTGGTGATCCACGCCGGAGCCCCGGGCGCGGGCACCCGAATGAAGCTGGCGCGCAACCTGTTGCATTTTGTGGCGTTCACCGCGGCGGGCGAGGCACAGCGCTTGGCCGAAAGCTGCGGGCTGGACATCACCGACCTGGGCAAGGTGGTACGTCACACGGATGCCATCACCGGAGGGCCGGGCGCCATCATGCTGCGGGACACCACCGAACCGGTGACATCCGAAAGCTTCTGGTTGCCGATTCTCACCCATGTGCGGGGCCTCGGCGAGAAGGATCTCAGCCTGGCGTTGGCGCTGGGCGAGGAGAAATCGGTGGAACTGCCGCTGGCGGCGCTGGCGCGAGAACGGTTGGCGGCAAGTCTCGGTGTGCCACACAGTGAAGGAGCAAGCAATGGATGACGTGCGGCGCCAGGGCCTGGACAAGATGAAAGAGGTCTACGGCTGGGATATGCCCGATATCCCAGGCGACTACTTCAAATACACGATCGAGCATCTCTTCGGCACCATCTGGACACGCCCCGAGTTGTCGATGCGGGATCGCCGGCTGTTGCTTCTCGGTGCGGTGAGTGCTCTGGGGCTTGACGAAATCCTGGAGATCCAGACGGGCGCAGCACTGAGGAACGGTGAGCTCACCGAGGCCGAGCTGCGTGAGGTCGCCATCTTCATCACGCACTATGTCGGCTGGCCGCTGGGCCAGCGGGTCAACAAGCATGTCGAGGTGGCCGTGGCACAACAGAATAAAGCCAAGCGCGCGAAGGAATCCTCGGGTGACTAGCCGATTTTCCGGGCTGTCGCGGGACCAGTTGGCGACTCTGGTTCCGGAGCTGCTGCTGATCGGTCAGCTGATCGACCGCTCCGGAATGGCATACTGCATACAGCATTTCGGCCGTGAAGAGATGCTGCAGGTTGCCATCGAGGAATGGGCGTCATCCAGCCCGATCTACACCCGGCGCATGCAGAAGGCGCTGCGGTTCGAGGGCGACGATGTGATCACCATCTTCAAGGGCATGCAGCTCGATATCGGGGCGCCGCCGCAGTTCATGGACTTCCGCTATACCGTGCATGACAAGTGGCACGGGGAGTTTCATCTCGACCACTGTGGTGCGCTGCTCGATGTGGAACCGCTGGGGCCCGACTATGTGACGGGGATGTGCCACGACATCGAGGACCCGACCTTCGATGCGACGGCGTTCGCCACCAACCCGCACGCCCAGGTACGGCCGATTCACCGGCCCCCGCGCGCCCCGGCCGATCGGCACCCGCACTGTGCGTGGACGGTGACCATCGACGAGTCGTATCCGGCCGTATCGGGCATCCCTGCTTTGGAAGTCGTCGGCCGATCTGTGGCCGCCGGTTGGGAATTGGACGGTATCGACACATCTGAGGTGGGCGCCTCGGACTACTCCGGGCCGCTGCTATCGGATCTGAACTTCGGTTCCTTCTCGCATTCTGCGCTGGTGCGGATCGCGGACGAGATTTGTCTGCAGATGCATCTGCTGTTCCTCGGGTTCTCGGTCGCCGTGCGTAAGAGGGCGTCCGATGCGGAGCTGGCCCGCACCGTCTGCACCCAGCAGCTCATCGGACTCGCCGGTGTCGCAGCGGCGCGGATCAAGCACGCGCTGCAGATGCCGGATGGCATCGAAGGGGTCTTGCGAGTGCTGGAACTGCATCCGCTGTTGAGTCCCGTCGGATATGTGAACGCCGAGATCTCCGGCGGACAGCTGCATGTGTGGGAGTCGCCCGCACACGAGGATGCGGCCTGGATCTCGCTGTGCGGCCCCTCCGAAGTCAGGCCGTTGCAGGCCATCGCGACGGCGGTCGACCCGCATATCGGCGTGCAGGTGGCGGGAGATGCAGCGGATTGGGTGGCCTCCTTCGTCGAGCATGAGGGCGAAGACACGCTGCTGCCTGAGGTGATGATCGCCAATGTCAGCGGGGGATCGCGGTTCGTCTTCGAGCCGCGCAAGTCGCTACCGCTGACCGTGGTCTGAGGCGCCGATGACAAAGGGCTCGAAAGACATTGCGCGGGTTCCGGTGCGGGTGCAGACCGCGAACGGCGTGGTGGAGGGTTTCCGCGATACCGGCGTGCGTGGTTTTCGCGCCATACCGTACGCCGAGCCCCCGGTGGGTGCGTTGCGTCTGCGCAGCCCGGCGCCCGCGAAGCCCTGGGCTGGGGTGCTGCCCTGCGATTCCTGGAAATCGGCGTCCCCGCAGAAACGTATCTACGTACCGCTCTCGATCAACAGGTTCCAGGCGGTCAGCGAGGACTGTCTGACGGTGAACGTCACCGTCCCGGATGAGACCTCCGGGGAGGCTCTGCCGGTGATGTTCTACATCCACGGCGGCGCCTATGTTTTGGGCAGTTCCGCGCTGGCCTTATACGACGGCGCCGATCTTGCACGGCGCGGCTGTGTCTTCGTCTCGGTGAACTATCGGGTGGGGGCCTACGGGGCCATCGACCTGTCTTCGCTGTCGGATGACCGGCACACCATCGACAGCAATCTGTACCTGCGCGATCTGGTGCTGGCACTGCAGTGGGTGCGCGACAACATAGCGGCCTTCGGCGGAGACCCCAACACCGTCACGATCTTCGGCGAAAGTGCCGGGGCACATTGTGTCCAGATGCTGGTGACGGTTCCGACGGCTGCCGGGCTGTTCCAGCGCGCGATCTGCCAGAGCACTGCCAGCGGAATGATCCACACCCGGGATGAGGCGGCGGCCACAGCGCGCCGGCTCGTCGGGTATCTCGGTGTCGACCACCGCGGCTCCGCTGGGGCGGTCATCAATGCCAGGCCGCGTGATCTCGTGCGGGCCACACACCGGCTACTCACCGCGAAAACCCGGGAGTCGGCCTTCTCGCTGGGTGTGGGCCCCAGCATCGACGGCGAGGTTGTACCCGATGACCCGATCGCGATGATGGAACGCGGTGAGGCGCACCGGGTCCCACTCATCATCGGGTACAACGCGGAAGAGGTCCGGTTGTTCAACCGACTGCTGACCCGGGTGATGTCGGTGTCCCGGTTCGACGCACGTGCTGTCGCGGGAACTCTCGGTGCCCTCGGCCCGGAGGCCGCGAAGCGGGTGATCAGTTCCTACGAGGGCTATCCGTCCAAGGCTGCTTTAGTGCGTCTCATGGGGGACGCGATGTTCGGCTCGGAGGCCTGGCGCGTGGCGCAGGCGCACAGCCGGCATGCGTCGGTCTACTTCTACCGGTACGACTACGCGCCGCGCCCGCTGCGGCGTTTCGGGCCGGGGGCTGCGCACGCGACGGAACTGTTCGCGGTGTTCGGCCTCTTCAAGCGCTGGCCCGCGTTGGCCGGGAAAAGAGATATGCAGGACGCGTTGGCGCTCACCGAGGACATTCAGAGCCGTTGGCTCGAGTTCTCACGCACGGGCATCCCGGGCACCGAATGGCCGGTCTACAGGGAGCCGGAGCACGCCGTCATGGTGTTCGACCAGCATCGGCGTATCGACCTGGACCCGCATCGTGTGCAGCGGGAGTTGTGGCGCGATCTCAGCCGCGCAGCCTGAGCGGTCCTCGCGGGAACTTGGCGGGAGACCGCTACGTTGACGGTCAATGCCAGCTGCTCAGGATGAATTCGACCGCCAGCTCGCCCATCTGACCGAACGTGGATACCCAGTCGACGACTGCGCCCCGGAGCTTCGTACTCGGGTCGCTGATCTCCCCTCGTCCGCCGTCGATCCCGACGATCACGTTCCGTTCGTTCTCGTCGTCCCGGGAATCAGTTATGAGCAGACCGCACCGCTGATGAGTATCAACGGTCGCAATGGGTTTCACGTCATGGAGGACGGCGACGTCGATGTGTACCAACCGGCCGTGGAGATCCCGACACGGGCCTACCTACTCTCCGATATCGACACCGGTAGCGAGTTCTGCAACGTGACGCCGGAGCAAGCGGTTCAGGCCATCACCGCCCGGGGACGCACACCGCTCACCATCGACGAAGGCATCGCGCTGGTGATATCGCGGCCGGACATGTTGCGTAAGAACAAGTGTTTCTCGCTTGCCGCGTCGCGGGGCAAGGGGCAGCGTGTCCCCGCGATCTGGATATCGGATGGGCGGCCCAAGCTCGGCTGGTGCTGGGATCGCAATCCGCATACCTGGTTGGGGACGGCTTCGTGCGGGGGCCGGGTTGTCGCGTAGATCGCCCCGTGTCGAGCTCGATAGCCAGGGGTGACACGCCGACTTGGCACCTGTCACACTATGAGTAATGGTGGCGATGTCGGCACTGGTTTTCGGGCTCAGCTGGTGGCTGGGTCTGTATCTGCTCGCGCGCAACCCCCGCAAGCCCGTCCTGGTCCTGGCGGCCATCGGACTGATCGGCTACTCCGTCGTCGTCGCGCTCGACGCTATCCGTGTCACGCCCGGTTCCGATGCCGAACTCCTGGGCCGCATCGAGGTATTCACTGCAATTGTCCCGAGCGTGGCCTGGCTGTTGGTGCTGCTCGAACTCACCAATAGCGGTGATCGGTGGCGTGATCGCGCCGCCATGGCCGTGCCCGGCGTCGTCCTGGCGGTGGCCCTGCTGGTGGGCGCGTCGCTGGCGGGAACCATCGCGGGCCCGGCGCAGCTCGGCCATTGGATCATGTTCTGTGCCAATGGGACCGCCGCCATCGGTGCCGCCATCCTGTTGTTCCGCCGGCGCGCCTCGATACCCGGCTCGGCACGTGGTGTCGTTCTCGTCGCCACCATGTTCTTCACTCTCGGGGACGCCCAGCTGATCATCCCGCTCGGCATTGTGCCCAGCTGGCTGGCATTGGCCTCAACCGGCTTCGACCTGGTGCTCCTCGGATTGGGCGTCGCGCTCTGGGACGCCTTCGACGAGGGCCAGGCATTGCGAGGCGACATGCTGCGCTCCTTTGTCGCCTCGATTCTTGTGGGGGCATTGTTCGGTGCTCAGGCCATGATCGGCATGGCCGTCGTCGGCCAGTCTGTCGCGTTGGTGGTGCTGTTGTTCACCAGCGTCGGTTTGTCGGTCTGCATCCAGGTCCAATCGGGTCCCTTCGCCGACTTCCTTGACCGCCTGGCATTCTCGCGGTCTCCGCAGCTGCGCCAGGAACGCTCCGAGCTACGCAACACCGAGGCCGCGTTGCCGCTCAAATCGGCATCGCCTATCGCGGGAATCGATGATGAGAGCTTCACCCGGCTCACTCGGCGTGCCCTCAGCCATTACGGCGATCTCGCCAAACTCGTGGCCAGCCCGCTGGCCGCCCTGCCGGTCATCGACGAGCGGCTTACCGATCGCGGCGCCTCGGCGCAGCCCGTCGAACGCGCCAATGAGCTCAGGGCGGTGCTCGCTGAATCCATCTCGCGGCTCAAACCCCGGGACGACGGGGACTTCGGCACCACCGATCAGTGGCGCTATTACAACGCCCTGTACTTCCCGTACGTCATGGGTGTGCGGGCGTATGCGCAAGGCGCGACGGCCGCGGGACTGGACCCGGTGTCGCGTCAAGCGTGGCAGTGGCTGGTCACCGAGGTACCGCAGCGTTCTCTGCACAACTGGCAGAACGCCGCGGCCAAGCTCATTGCCGCGGACCTGCGCGCGCAGAGCGTCCCGGTGCCCAATGGTGTTCGTACCAACGGCTCGTCACCAGTTGCGCGGTAGCCGGCCCCGCTCTCGTCGCCATCCGGCATGGCTGCCCGGATGCCATCGCCACGAGGTCGGGATGAAGGGCCACACCAGCGGCACGGCGCCCAACAACGCCCGGTAGGCCGTCTCGTCCGCCAGGTTCCACCGGATCCCAAAACGCTTGCGTACCTGGGGTGGAAGGCCGCCGTAGATGGTGAGCCGTAGCGGAGGCGCCAACGCCATCCGCATCGGGGTGGTGGGTAGCGCGAGTTTGGCGGCGGGCTTCAGGTATGAGGCCACGGGTAGGTAGGGCGACTTGCTCATATCGGGAACGGCACGCCCCTCGATGACCTTCATCAGGTAGTCGGCGGCGGGATTGGGGGTGAGCACCTCATCGCAGTAGCGGTCCCACTCCTGTTGGAACGCGGCCCTATTCGTCGGCAGCGGCTGCTCGCTCATCGCGTAGCGGCGATACCATTCGACGCCTTCCTGGTAGAGCTGCTCGCGTTCGGCATCGGAGAGTTGATAGCGGGAGTATCTGTCTATGGTCTGCTCGACCATCACCTGGAACGTCGCGTGGGCCCACCAGAAGGTCGTCGGGTTCAGCGCGTGATATCGGACGCCGTCGGGCTGGATTCCCTTGATGTCTCGGTGAAAATCACGCACCTTCACCCCGGTACCGGCAGCGGGCTCGTCATAGACGGTGCCGAGGATTGGGGGCAACGATCGGAACACTCTGTCGACGGGGTCGGCGAAGAAGTTTGAGTGCTCGATCAGTGCGTAGCCGATGGCCGGATCCATCGTTTGCAGGAGCCCGGCGGTACCGCCGGTGAGGGCGATCCGCATATCGCCGGCCCAGCGCCATAACAATGAATGACGCCCCAGCTGTGCGCCGGGCGCAATAGAGATGACATCCGCTGTTGTCATCCTTTGATGATGGCACACTGTGCGGGCAATTGGCAGAAATTGGCAGTGCCGAATGTCGAGATGGCAGTACATCGGCGGCAACGTAGGGAGCGTTCAGAGTGTCCCGAACGTCCAGACGGAACTTTCCCAAGGAGTCCCCATGTCCATAGCTTCAGACAACGCCTCGGTACTGCGTACACGATTTGCCCGGCCCGACTCACTGCTGCGGTTCGGTATCGGCGTGGACGGCATCGCCACCGGGACGGTTGCCGTCGTACTTTTGATCGCGGCAAAGTGGCTCGTCGAGCCGCTCGGCCCATCGCTCGGATTTCAGATCGTGCATGCCGCCGCCCTCATGGGATACGGCGTGCTGGCCTTCGTATTGAGCCGGGCCGACAGGTCGAAGCTGCCCGCGATCGGCATCGCGTATATCGCGGGCAATCTGCTGGCCACCGCGATCTATGTGGCGGCAGGCGTCATGAAATGGGTGCCGCTGACCACTGCCGGTGTGACGCTGTGCATCGTATTCGGCATCTACACCGCCGTCATGGCGGACATCCAATTCATGGGACTTCGGCGTCTGCGCTCCGCGTAGCCGCCCATATGCTCACCCGATTCCGCGGTGAGCCGGTGCCGGGCCATCTCTCATGGTGGCCCGGCACCTTCATGTCTAGACCGGCGTCAGCGGCAAGCGCAGCGCGCCGGGTGCGGACTCCGGAACGGTCGGACGGTTGGGCTGCACCGGGAAGACGCGCTTGTAGGGCGAGCCCAGCGCCGGCCGTGGATCGAGCTCACCCTTGTTGGGCCAGAACGCCATTGCGCGTTCGGCCTGGGCGGTAATGGTGAATGACGGATTCACCCCCAGGTTGGCCGAGATCGCCGAACCATCGGAGACATACAGCCCGGGATATCCGTAGACCCGTTGGTACGGATCGATCACGCCGGTCTCGGGAGAATCGCCGATAGGGCAGCCGCCGATGAAATGCGCCGTCAGCGGGATGTTCATCGAATCCAGGTGGGTGCTGCCCGCGTAGCCGTCGACCTTGTCGGCCATCCGCCGTGCGACGTCGTGCGCGACCGGGATCCAATCCGGGTTCGGTTCTCCCGAGCCCTGTTTGGTGGTCATCTTCTTGCCGAACAGCCCGCGCTTGAGATAAGTGGTCAGCGAGTTGTCCAACGACTGCATCACCAGCACGATGATGGAGTGCTGCGCGGCGCGGTAGGGGAACATCGATCGGAACACCATGGCAGGGTGTCGCACGTTGGCCAGCCAGGTGCGCGCGAAACGCCACGGGCCGCCGTCAACCATGTTGGTGCCCAACATGCTCAGGAAGGTCGAGCCTTCCCCGTATCGGACCACCTCGACATGGGTGTTGGGTTCAGGGTGGATCGACGAGGTAATGGCGACGCCTTGCGAGAAGTCGTCGCGGGTGGGGGAATAGACGATGGGCACGGATTCGGAGTTGGTGCGTGTCTGTTCGCCCAGGCGATCCGACAGGTTGGGCAGTGACCCGGAATCCTTGAATTTGTGCAGCAGCCGCTGTGTTCCCAGCGATGCCGCCGAGAACACCACATGCTGTGCGGTGAACGTGCGTTTCTTCTTGCGTACCAGCCGCCCGGTCTGTTTGGTGCTGACCACATAGCCCTCACGATCCTGAAGGGGCCGCACATCGAGCACCTCGGTCAGCGGATGTATTTCTGCGCCAGCGTGTTCCGCGAGGTACAGGTAGTTGGTCTCGGTGGTGTTCTTGGCGTTGTGCTTGCAGCCGGTCATACAGGCAGCACAGCCGATGCAGCCGGAGCGTTCGGGGCCGGCGCCGCCGAAGAACGGATCCGGCACGGTCTTGCCGGGCTCATCGCCGAAGAAGACGCCGACATTGGTGGGGTGGTAGGTGTCCTCGACGCCCAGGTCCTTGGCGACAGCGAGTAGCACCTCATCGGGTGGCGTGGTGTGCGGAGTCTGCGCGACTCCGAGCATCCGGCTGGCCTGGTCGTAATAGGGCGCCAGTTCGGACTTCCAGTCGGTGATGTGTGCCCATTGCTTGTCGGTGTAGAACTGCTCCAGCGGCTCGTACAGGGTGTTGCCGTAGATCAGCGATCCACCGCCCACTCCCACCGCGCTGGCAATGAAGGTCTTGCCCAACACGGTAAGTCGCTGCGGTCCGAAGCACCCGAGCGCGGGTGCCCACATCGCCTTGCGAACGTGCCAGTTGTTCGGGGGAAAATCCTCGCGTTTCCAGCGTTTTCCCATATCAAGTATGCCGACTCGGTAGCCCTTTTCGGTGAGGCGGAGGGCCGCAACGCTCCCACCGAAACCGGACCCGATGACGACTACGTCGTAGTCATAGTCCATGGCGGTCAACCTACTGGTTGGTCGTGAGCTGTGGGGTGAAATCAGCCTTGCGCTTGGGCTAACGCGGCGCGCATCTTCTCGTGTAGCAGATTGATGGCCTGCAGCGGACGGACCATGACCTTGAACTCCACGATCTTTCCGGCATCGTCGCAGGTGATGATGTCGACTCCGTTGATGTACTTGCCGTCCACGGTCGCCTCGAACTCGAGTACCGCGGTGTTCCCGTCCAGGACTTCCTTGGTGTAGTGGAAGTTGTTATCGGGTCCGGCAAGCGTGGCGAAGGCTGCCAGCAAGTACATGGCGGTGATCTGCTTGCCCTGCTGTGGGGTGAACACCACGGGAGAGTAGAAGGCCGCATCCTCGGCCAGCAGGTCATTGAGCGCTTCCGGGTTGGCGCCGGAAATGATGCCGTGCCAGGTTTCAACCACGTTGTTGATCATGCGCCGAATATACCATTCGGTCTACTTAGCGCAAGGCGACCTATAGCTTGCGCAGGCGCAGCCGGTTGATCGAGTGATCGGCATCCTTGCGCAGCACCAGCGTTGCGCGTGGCCGGGTCGGCAGGATGTTCTGCCGCAGGTTCGGCAGGTTGATCGAATGCCAAATCTCCTGTGCGGCAAGGGTTGCTTGCTTGTCGGACAGCTTGGCGTAATGGTGGAAGTGTGAGGACGGATTCGCGAATGAGGTGGAGCGCATCGCCAGGAAGCGGGAGATGTACCACTGTTCGATGTCCTCGATGCGGGCATCCACGTAGATCGAGAAATCGAACAGATCCGAGACCATGAGCGTGGGCCCGGTCTGCAGCACGTTAAGGCCCTCGAGAATCAAGATATCGGGTTGCTCCACAACGTGTTTCTCGTTCTTGATGATGTCGTAGAGAAGGTGCGAGTACACCGGCGCGGTGACCTCCCGTGCACCGGATTTGACCTCGGTGACGAACCGTAGCAGCGCACGTCTGTTGTAGCTCTCAGGAAAACCCTTGCGGTGCATGATGTTCCGCCGGGAGAGCTCGGCGTTGGGGTAGAGGAATCCGTCTGTGGTCACCAGGTCCACCCGGGGATGGTGGTCCCACCGGGCCAAGAGCGCTTGCAGCACACGGGCTGTCGTCGACTTGCCGACGGCAACGCTGCCCGCCACCCCGATGACAAAGGGAACCAGACGGTCCGGGTGCTGGTCTCCCAGGAACGTCGCCGTCGCGGCGAACAGCCGCTGCCGGGCGGCCACCTGGAGATGGATGAGACGGGCCAGCGGCAGATAGACCTCGGCGACCTCGGTCAGGTCGATCTGCTCGCCCAGGCCACGCAGGCCGATGAGCTCTTCTTCGGTAAGAACCAGCGGCGTGGATTTGCGCAGCGCGCGCCACTGTTTCCGGTCGAACTCCACGTAGGGGCTCGGCTCGCTCAGCCGCGGCATGGATGAGCCGCTCGCGCGAAGACCGACGACATGAAGGCAAGTCTTGCAGGAAGCATTCGTGAACGCGGCACTAGGGTTGTGTGACATGGGCGATAACGGCGAGTCGAAGAACAGTGTCGTCACCGAATATCTGCTGCTCGGGCTGCGATTTGACCGCATCGAAAGCGGATATGTCGACTCATTCACCGGTGATCCCGCGCTGCGGCGGCGTGTCGAGAACGAGCCCACCCCCAACCCCGCCGAACTCGCTCGCCAGGCCGGCGCGCTGCGGGCGGAGCTGGCGGCAAGCGACCTCGACGGGGCGCGCAAGGCCTTCATCGACACTCACCTGAAGGCACTGGCCTGTGCCGGGCGCAAGTTCGCCGGCGAAGACATCGGATTTGTCGACGAGGTGCATGACTACTTCGACGTGCGCATCGCCAAGGGGGATGAGGAAAATTACCGCCAAGCGCACCGTGCCTTGGAAGCCGTTCTGCCCGAAGGCGGTTCGCTGCTGGAACGCAAGACCGCCTACGACCGTCTCCAGGAGATCGATCCGAACCGGCTGCAGGAATGTGTGGACGCCTTCTCCAGTGCGCTGCGCGACCGGGTGCGTGCCGACTTTCCGCTGCCGGACACCGAGACGGTCACGTACGAGGTTGTCAGCGACAAGCCGTGGTCGGGCTTCAACTACTACGAGGGCAACTATCGCTCGACGGTCGCCGTCAACTCCGACCTCAAGCAGTACCTGAACAACGTGCCCGCCCTGATCGCCCACGAGTCCTACCCGGGACACCACACCGAGCACTGCCGCAAGGAGGCCGGCCTGGTGCGAATCGGAGAACAAGCGGAGCAAACGATATTCCTGGTCAACACGCCGCAGTGCCTGATGGCAGAGGGGCTCGCCGACCTGGCGCTCTATGCGGCCGTCGGCGAGGACTGGGGCCTGTGGGCCCAAGAGATCTACGCCGACCTGGGGCTGCGCTTCGATGGCGAGCAGGCGCAGGCCATAGGGCGAGCGCGCGCCGGGCTGATCAACGTCAGACAGGACGCTGCGCTCATGCTTCACGACGAGCATCGCGATGCCGAGGAGGTCATCGCCTTCCTCAAACGCTGGCTGCTGGTGCCCGACGAGCGAGCCCGGCACATGCTCACATTCCTGTCCTCGCCGCTGTGGCGGGCGTACATCTCCACCTACGTCGAGGGCTATCAATTGTTGAAGGGATGGCTGGACCGTCGCCCGCCGGAGCAGTCACTGACGACCCGCTTCGGCAGGCTGCTCGATGAGCCCCTGGTGGCGTCCACCCTGGTGTAGCCGCCGACTAGGCTGATGGTCATGACGACTTCAGCCTCCAGCGATATCGCGCAGGGTGCGCAGTATGCCGAGACCGCCAGTGCCGCCTACCAGTCGGCCCTGCAGGTCATCGAGACCATCGAGCCGCGCATTGCGGACGCGACCCGCAAAGAGCTTGCCGACCAACGCGATTCGCTCAAGCTGATCGCCAGTGAGAACTACGCCTCGCCTGCCGTGCTGCTCACCATGGGCACCTGGCTGTCGGACAAGTACGCCGAGGGCACCATCGGTCACCGCTTCTACGCCGGTTGCCAGAACATCGACACCGTCGAGTCGTTGGCCGCCGAGCACGCCCGCGAGTTGTTCGGGGCGCCGTACGCGTACGCGCAACCGCACTCGGGTATCGACGCCAATCTCGTTGCCTACTGGGCAATCCTGGCTACCCGGGTGGAGGCGCCGGCGCTGGCGGAGAAGGGCGTGCGCAACGTCAACGACCTGTCCGAGACCGACTGGGAAGAGCTGCGCCACCAGTACGGCAATCAACGGCTCATGGGTATGTCGCTCGACACCGGCGGCCACCTGACCCACGGCTTCCGCCCGAACATCTCGGGCAAGATGTTCCACCAGCGCAGCTACGGAACCGACCCGGAGACGGGCTTGCTGGACTACGACGCGCTGGCCGCGGCGGCCCGCGAGTTCAAGCCGCTGGTGTTGGTGGGTGGGTACTCGGCCTACCCGCGCCGGGTGAACTTCGCCAAGATGCGCGAGATCGCCGACGAGGTGGGCGCCACCCTGTTCGTGGACATGGCGCACTTCGCCGGCCTGGTGGCCGGAAAGGTGTTCACCGGCGACGAGGACCCGGTGCCGCACGCCCACATCACCACGACCACCACCCACAAGTCGCTGCGCGGCCCGCGCGGCGGCCTGGTGCTCGCCACCGCCGAGTACTCCGATGCCGTCGACAAGGGCTGCCCGATGGTGCTGGGCGGGCCGCTGTCGCACGTGATGGCCGCCAAGGCCGTCGCCCTGGCCGAGGCACGCCAGCCCTCGTTCCAGGCGTACGCGCAGCGTGTCGCCGATAACGCCAAGTCGCTCGCCGAGGGTTTCCTCAAGCGCGGCGCACGCCTGGTCACCGGCGGCACCGACAACCACCTGGTGCTGCTGGACGTGCAGTCCTTCGGGCTCACCGGGCGACAGGCCGAATCGGCACTGCTGGACGCGGGCGTCGTCACCAACCGCAACGCCATCCCGGCCGACCCCAACGGCGCCTGGTACACCAGCGGCATCCGCTTCGGCACCCCGGCACTCACCAGCCGCGGATTCAACGCCGATGAGTTCGACAAGGTGGCCGAGCTCGTCGTCGACGTGCTGTCCAACACCGAGGCCGACGGCACCTCGAAGGCCAAGTACACGCTTGCCGACGGAGTCGCGGACCGGGTCAAGGCCGCCTCGGCTGAGCTGCTGGCGGCGAACCCGCTGTACCCGGGTTTGACTCTCTAGGGTCCAAAGTCACCCCGCGAGCGAGCATTTAGCCCTACGATTTTCGGCGATTTCTGAGGGCTAAACGCCAGCTCGCGGGGGTTGGCGCGGCGATTTCACATTTTTCTCTCACCGAGTTACTGTTACCGCATGGCACAGAAACCTGTACCCAATGCGCTGACTCTCGAGCTGACGGATGTCGTCGCCGAGAACATCGATCGCCACCGCGACACCGCGGAGCTTTGGTACTCCCATGAGCACGTCCCCTACGACGAGGGCGAGAACTTCGCCTTCCTGGGTGGACGCGACTGGGAACCCTCTGACGTCAAGCTGCCCAAGGCCGTGGTCGACGCCATTCAGATTCTGTTGATCACCAAGGACAACCTGGCGGGTTACCACCGCGAGATGGTCGAGCATTTCTCGCTGGAGATCATCCCGTGGGCGGACTTCATCGGGCGCTGGACCGCCGAGGAGAACCTGCATGCCATCGCGCTGCGCGAGTTCCTCGTGGTGACCCGCAACGCCGACCCCAATGCCGACGAAGACACCCGGCTGGCGCATGTCATGAAGGGCTACCGGGCCGACTCGTACAGCCAGATCGAGACGCTGGTGTTCAACGCGTTCTTCGAGCAGATGCATGCGGTGTTCGTCCAGAACCTGGCCGCGCAGACCGACGACTCCGTGCTCAAGGGCCTGCTCGCCAACATCGAGAAGGACGAGCGCCGCCACGAGCAGATCTTCAGCAACATCGTGCTCGAATGCCTGCGTCTGCACCCTGAGGACACCATCGCGGCCATCAAGGCCCGCGCCGCGGAGCTGAAGGTCATCGGCGCTGATATCGACGGTTACGAGGACAAGATCGCCACCGTGGCCGAGGCCGGAATCATCGACGAGGGCACCGTGCAGGCCGTGGTGCGCGAACTCACCGACAAGTGGGGCGTCACCGAGCGGCTCTAAAGCTTCGCCGAGTGTCGCCCTCTGCGGGGGCGCTTGTGTACTCGTGTGACAACTCGACACTCGCGCGAAATGCGCGTTAACCCGGTGTTAGTCAACACGCTTGATTCGGTGCGCGGCATCTGTGGGTAGGTGCGAGTAGCGTCAAAAGCGATGGCTAGCGACATGCTTTGCTATCCGGGAGGTACTGATCGTGGCGAGAGCGACAGGACCGGCCCCGGTCCTGATGTGGACGGTCTCATGAGGCGTCCACACACGGTACCGACCGCGTCCACGACAGATCGCGTGTGGTGCCGCACGGATGTCAGGAGCGCTCGGTGACTGCTTCAATGAACCCTGGGACAATCCGTACCTATGTGCTCGACACCTCGGTGTTGTTGTCCGACCCTTGGGCCACAAACCGATTCGCCGAACATGAGGTAGTGATCCCGTTGGTGGTGATCAGCGAGCTGGAAGGCAAGCGTCACCATCACGAGCTGGGTTGGTTCGCCCGCACTGCGTTGCGGATGCTCGACGATCTGCGGCTAGAGTACGGCCGTCTAGATCAGTCCATTCCTGTTGGGACACAAGGTGGTTCGCTGCATGTCGAGTTGAACCACACCGATCCCTCGGTGCTGCCGGTGGGCTTCCGCACCGACTCCAACGACTCCCGGATCTTGGCGTGCGCGCTCAACCTCGCCGCCGAGGGCAAGCTGGTTACGTTGGTGAGCAAGGACATTCCATTGCGCGTCAAGGCGGGCGCGGTGGGATTGGCTGCGGACGAGTACCGGGCGCAGGACGTGGTGAACTCGGGCTGGACCGGTATGGCTGAGCTGGACACCACCGCCGAAGTCATCGACTCACTCTTCGAGTCCGGTGAGGCCGATCTGGAGTCGGCGCGCGATCTACCGTGCCACACCGGAATCCGTCTCCTGGGTGGAACCTCGAGCGCTCTGGGTCGCGTCAACGCGGACAAGCAGGTGCAGTTGGTGCGCGGTGACCGTGAGGTATTCGGATTGCGCGGCCGGTCCGCGGAACAGCGTGTGGCACTGGATATCTTGCTCGACGAGTCGGTCGGCATCGTCTCCCTCGGCGGCAAGGCCGGTACCGGTAAGTCGGCGCTGGCGCTGTGCGCCGGACTCGAAGCGGTGCTGGAGCGGCGCAGTCACCGCAAGGTCGTGGTGTTCCGTCCGCTGTACGCCGTGGGCGGCCAGGAACTGGGCTACCTGCCGGGCAGTGAGAGCGAGAAGATGGGCCCGTGGGCGCAGGCCGTCTTCGACACTCTCGAAGGGCTGGCGTCACCCGCAGTCATCGAAGAGGTACTCGCGCGGGGCATGCTCGAGGTGCTCCCGCTGACGCACATTCGCGGTCGGTCCCTGCACGACTCCTTTGTGATCGTGGACGAGGCGCAGTCCCTGGAGCGCAACGTGCTCCTGACGGTGCTGTCGCGACTGGGTACCGGCTCCCGAGTGGTGCTGACACACGATGTGGCGCAGCGCGACAACCTGCGTGTCGGTCGTCACGACGGCGTGGCCGCGGTGATCGAGAAGCTCAAGGGGCATCCGCTGTTCGCGCACGTCACGCTGGTGCGCAGCGAGCGCTCACCCATCGCAGCGCTGGTCACCGAGATGCTGGAGGAGTTCGGCCCCGGGCTCTCCGCGTAATGCCGGTATGAACCGGCTACTACGCTGTTGAGCGTGCTATCAAAGCGTGACGTCTTTCGTTGGACGATGGTCGCGGCCGCGGTGGGAAGTCTGATCGCGGCCGCGATCGTCGTCACCGATAAGCAGCGCGCCTTCGCCGAGCCGGTGGACTGCCAGCGAGAGAAGTGTGTTGCGCTGACATTCGACGACGGCCCCAGCCCGTTCACCGACCGGCTACTGGCCATCCTGCGAGCCAACGGCGCGCACTCCACCTTTTTCGAAATCGGCAACAAGGTTCAGCGTGATCCGGCAGGCGCCAAGCGGGTGGTGGACGCCGGGATGGAGCTCGGCAGTCATACTTGGGAACACCCCAACATGACGACGGTCCCACCGGAGGCAATCGCGGGTCAGCTGAGCAAGGCCAGCGACGCCATCGAAGCGGCCACCGGACAGCGTCCCAAGCTGTTCCGCACCGCCGGCGGCCTGATCAACGACCAGGTGCTCGCCGAGGCCAAGAAGCAAGGCCTGGCCGACATCAACTGGGATGTCATCCCATTCGACTGGGCCAACGATTCGAACACCGACGCCTCCCGGGCGATCCTGATGTCACAGATCAAGCCGGGATCGGTGGTGCTTTTCCACGACACCTATTCGAGCACAGTCGATCTGGTTGAGCAGTTCTTACCGGTGCTGACGGCCAACGGCTACCACGCGGTGACCGTCACGCAGATGCTCGGCCCACGCGAACCCGGCACCAGCTACGGCAGCAGGGAAAACGGTCCGCCGGTCAACCTCCTGAAAGATATTCCGGCATCGGAGATTCCGCCGTTGCCGAACACTCCGTCGCCGCTGCCCGCCACCAATATCCCCATCACCGACCTGCCCAATCAGGGTGCGGGCGGGCCGACTGTCGGGCAGTAGGGGTGCGTCTCGTCGCTTTGGTGTTGATCACGGCACTTCTGGTCGGACCCGCCAGCGTCGTACTTCCCGCCCCTCAACGCTATTCGGCGACGATCAGCCGGGACGAACGCGGTGTTCCGCATGTCAGCGCCGATGATTGGGGCTCGCTGGGCTATGGCACCGGGTACGCGTTCAGCGAGGATCGTGCCTGCACGCTGATCGACCAGATCGTCAAGGTGCGCGGTGAGCGCAGCAAGTGGTTGGGGCCGGGAGTCAACAATCGCAATGTCG
The DNA here is from genome assembly GCF_002013895.1 of Mycobacteroides franklinii. Lineage (GTDB taxonomy): Bacteria > Actinomycetota > Actinomycetes > Mycobacteriales > Mycobacteriaceae > Mycobacterium > Mycobacterium franklinii. The sequence continues at coordinate 187,760 of NZ_MAFQ01000001.1, forward strand.
ATATGGACTTCGGTTACCGTCACCTCAAGCTGTGGGAGAACGCACCCAAGCGCTGGGCCGATCAGCCGGTCAGAGTGCGTGAACTGGTCGACGGATACGTGGCCGGATTCAACGAGTCGCTGGCGGTGAACGGTGCGAACGGCGGCTGGTGCGACGGCGCCGGTTGGGTTCGCCCGATCACCGCGCAGGATCTGTACGCGCACTTCTCCGATGTCATGATGACGGTGTCCAGCACCTCCATGATCACCGAAATCGGCAGGGCGCAACCACCGTCGGGCACGTCGGCACCCCATCCGGGTGCGCTGCCGGCTCCACCGCCCATCGGAAGCAACGGGTGGGCACTGGGCTCGGAACGCTCCACCACGGGCGGCGGTCTGCTATTGGCCAATCCGCACTATCCGTGGACGGGGGAGAACCGTCTCTGGGAGGCGCACCAGAGCATTCCCGGGCAGCTCAACGTCTACGGCGTCGCGCTCTCGGGAATGCCGTTGATGCAGCTTGGATTCACCGATGCGGTGGCGTGGACGGCGACCGTGGCGGCCGGGCGCCGCTTCGCGCTGTATCGCTACGACCTCGATCCGTCGGACCCCACCGCGTACTACGTCGACGGCCACCGTCAGGCGATGACCCCCGATCCCATCACCATCGAAGTCGCCGGCGATCATGGCATTTCACCGGTGAGCCGCACGCTCTACACCACCAAACACGGTCCGGTGGCCGACGTGGACACCGTGGGCTGGACCCGCACGCAGGCCGTTGCGTTGGCCGATGCAAACGCCGAGACCAACACCATGTTGTCGCAGTACCTGGGCATGGCCACCGCGCACTCCATGGATGAGTTCCAAGACGTCTTCCGTGCGAATCGCGGTGTGCCATGGATGAATACCGTCTCGACCAGCGCTGACGGCCGTGCCTGGATCGTCGACAGCTCGGCCACGCCCAATTTGTCCAAGGATGCCCTTGCCGCCTGGGCAGTCGACCGCGAGAAGCCGGGCCTGATGAGGGATGCCTATCGCTCCGCGGGCATGGTGGTGCTCAACGGATCCCGGTCACTCTTTGATTGGGCTGAGGATGAGAACGCCGCGGCGCCCGGGCTCATCGGATATGACCACATGCCGCAGCTGGAACGGCGCGACTACGTCTTCAACGCCAATGACAGTATGTGGCTTGCGAATCCAGATCAGCTGCTCACCGGCTATCAGCCACAGCAGGGCGGTGAGGGGTGGATACTGTCACCCCGGACCAAGACCAACGCACGCCTGCTCGCCGAAAACAGTGGCAAGTGGTCGGTCGACGATGTAGGTGCCGCATTGTTCTCCGATCGCGCGGTTCTCGCCGATCAGCTGCGCGTGCCCCTGGTGCGGGCCTGTACCGCGACCAAGGTTGTCGACGGTGTCGATCTCGCGCCGGCATGTTCCGCGCTGGCAGGCTGGGACGGCAGATTCACCAAGACCGCGCGTGGGGCCGTCGTATTCCGCGAATGGCTCTCCCGCTTCACCGCCGCAGAGCGTAAGGACCGGGGCAGACTCTTCGCGGATGGCTTCGATCCAGCCAATCCCATTGGCTCACCCTCGGTTCCGGCCGCCGATGTCAAGCCCTGGCTCACCGAACTGGCGGCCGCCGTGCGGCTACTGCAGCGGGCCCGCATCCCTGTCGACGCCCCGTTGGGAAATCTGCAGCGCGAATTCCACACCGGTCGTCTGTTGCCGGTTGGCGGTGGAACAGATATCGAGGGTGCTGCCAACGTCGTGGATTGCTGTTCCTGGGGCACTACATCTGAGCCGCAGCCCAATCCCGGCGAACGACTGGAACCGGGTACCGAACTGCGCGCCATCCCGGAAGCCTCGGGGGTGCTCAATGGTTACCCTATCCAGGAGGGCGACAGCTTCATCATGGCGCTGCAATACGGCCCCGACGGGCCGGATGCGAAAGGCCTTCTGGTCTACGGAAACCCGGATGATGCGAGGAATCCGGCCTATTACGCGGGGGCTCAGGCCTTCAGTGCGGAACAGCTGCGCCCGTTGGTCTTCACCGCCGATGACGTCGCCAAGGAGGCGGTCTCCACGGTGACCATATCGCGGCCGCGTTGACAGCGTCAGGACCGGCGCGGGCGTGTGCTCACCGTGCCGGCCCCGACACCAGGGCGTGAATTACTTGCCGGTCAATTTGTCTTTGACCGCTTCGACGCCTTCTTTCACTTTGTCTGCAGCATCAGAGATCGCCTGCTTCGCGGAGGCGATTCCCTGGTCCGCCTGACCCTCTGCCTTGAGGTCGTCGTTGTCGGTGGCCGCTCCAAAGGCCTCTTTCGCGCGACCTTTCAATTCTTCGGCCTTGTTCTTTGCGTCGTCGGTTATTCCCATGGTGTGGAACCCTTTCCGTTGGGCGGTGCTGGGTCGTTACTTAATCCCGGGGGCAATCGCTCGATTCACGTTTGCTCCCAAGTTCTTTCATCCATCTCATCCCGCATTGATGCGCAAATGCGCGGGATACCGTGTTCATACGACCTGTGGGCGGACCTTGTCCGGGGATACGTCCTTGACCAGGAGCTGGAAGTCCAGGTCGCCGTTGGCCGCACGCCGAATATCGGCACCGCATTGTCGGGCGAGGCGGCGGATCTCGGTGGTTGACGTCTGGGGCGAGACGCCGACGGTGACCCGTACCACCGGCCGGCCCTTCTCGCGCAATGTCACTGCGCGGGCACTCTGTACGGCGGGGTGGCGCCCCAGGTCATCCGCGGCCGCGTCGGCCAATCGGGACAGGTCGACCTCTCCATCGGCGTCGCCGAGACTGCGGACCGACGTGGGGCGCAGATGGACAAGCACTAACCATAGGCCGACGAGGAAGGCAGCGACCCCTGTTCCCGCGAGAACTCCCGATAGCCACGGCCAATCGAGCGCGCGAGCCGGGGCCTGTGGGTCGACCGCTGCCGCCGCCTGTCGGGCCAGGCGGGTGTGAGTGCCGTAGCCGATCAGCCAGGCCGCGCCTGTCAACAGCACGATGCCCAGTATCGCCGTAAGCAGCCTATCGATGAATTGCGTTGTGCGTGTCACTGATTGGTTCCGCCCTTCTTCTCACGAAGCGAGCCGCGATGTTCGTCGCGCCATCGGTGAGCTGACGCGTGAGGCACCAGGATTCCGTCGCCCACGGCGACATGCGTGCGGCGTCGCGGTTTCACCGTGAGACCGAGCAGGGTCAACCCCGCGATCCCCGCCGCCACGGCTGCCGGCCAGGTCCACCACATCCAGTGCGCGTGCTGCGCCCACCGGGTCGCTACGGCGGTCCACGCCGAACCGCCAACCCATCCGACACCTATCGCCGCGTCACGCAACACGATTACGCCTAGGGCAATCAGTGCAACGGCGATGAGGATGCTGGTGATGGTTGCCCCCGCCACACGGTGCGGTCCGCGGTATCTACTGCTTACGTCTGGCGCGGTGTCGCTCTCCTGTAGGTCCCCGGCTCCGGCGGCGTAGGCGTCGGCTACTTCGGCCGGCGTGCGATCGCTCTCGATCCGCGCGATACGCACGTTCACGCCGGCCGGCTCTTCCCCGAGCGATTCGTGCAATTCGTGGATCACTGCTGCCCGGACTGCATCGACAACGCGCGCACCGTCATGGGGCCAGGTAGCCGCGATCTTGACGTTCACCGTCGGGCGGGTGTCGTCGGCGATGGTGATCGACGGCAATGCCCGACCGGGCGCAATGCTCCCGTGGCGCACCACCCCCGGCACCGACAGGACGGCATGCTCGATCAATCGATGGCGCACCCGCTCGTGCACGCGGGTGGCACCGCGCACCGGCACCACCCCGGTAGTGGTCACCATCGTCAGCTCCGGTCGCGGCGACCGAGCGCGGTGAGATCGATGGTGCCATCGAGATGGGCGCCGATGGCGCCACCGGCCCCGGCCAACACCACGGCAAGGAGAAATCCGATAAGGCCACCTGTGACGACCGCAATCGCCAGCAGCAGGCCCGCGAACAGGCCGATCACTGCATAATTTCCATTCATTCTCGTCATCTCCTATCGAGATATCTGATGCGCTGTCTCCGGATGCGGCGCCGCCGAGCTGCGCTCGCCAGGGTCGTCAACCGGCCACGCCAGGTCCGCTGCACCCGAACCGCGGCACGCCGCGGGGCCCGTTCGTCGGCCAGCGCCTGGAGCGCTGCAATGAGCGCCTCCGCCGAACCACCCGCGTCGGGGTGATGCCTTCGCACAGCCTCGCGGCGTGCCTGCCGTTCAACATCGAGCACGGTGGTCACGCCTGTGCTTCGGCCACTGCCACGTCGTCGACCACCACGACAACCGGGACACCCGCCGCCTCGCTGGCGGCCCGGCGCACCCGAGCCGCCACGTCGAGGAGGCCCGTCCGCAGGTCGAGCACCACGTGAACCTCGCCACCGTCGGCCCCCAGCCGCACACCTCGCACCGTCCGACCGGGCAGGTGTGTGGCGGGGACTCCGCGCCCTCCGGAATACAGGCCGATGACGCCGTCGACGGCAGTTACCGCCGCGACCACACGATCGACCCGCTCCCCGGTCGCGTCCGTCACTGGACTCGTGGCTCTCCGGCGTCGGAGGCATCGTCATCGCCGTCGGCGAAGTGCACGTCGTGCACGGTGACGTTGACCTCGGTGACCTCGAGTCCGGTCATGTTCTCGACAGAGGAGATGACGTTGCTGCGAATTCCCTCGGCCAGGTCGTGGATGGCGATCCCGTAATCGGCGACGATCCCGATGTCGATGGCCGCCTGACGTTCGCCAACCTCGACGCTCACGCCCTGAGTGAGGCTGGGTGAACCCGGCAGCGTTTCACGCAACTTGCCCACGACGCGGGCAGCTTGGCCTCCCAGGTCGTAGACGCCATCGACCTCGCGCGTGGCGATACCAGCGATCTTGGAGACCACCACGTCGGCGATGGTGGTGACGCCATGGTTCGCGACCTTCTCGACAGCAGTACCGGACTTGTCTACCTGCTTCGGCGAACGCACTTCGGGGGTCTGGGTTGCCGTGGTCATCAGCTTCTCCTTCGACTTGTCTCAACTTCCGGACATTTCCGTCCGGCACAATGAGTTCGTCGGGCAACGGTTGGTATTGCGCACGCCGATGAGATCTAACGCACATTTTCGTGCTCAGGACGACAGGGGACACAGTGGTGCTGCCGCTCTTGCCGCGGGGCGAACTGCTGGCGTCGTTGTCGGACGAGATGCTTGCCCGTCGCGCTCAGCAAGGGGATTCGGAGGCGTTCGATGTTCTGGTCGTCCGTCATGGTCCCGCACTGCTGAGATTCGTTGCCCGCACGTATCCGGAGCGGGCCGAGTATGACGACATCGTCCAGGAGACGTTCATCGCCGCCTGGAAGGGGTTGCCTTCGTTCGCCTTTCGGTCACAGTTCCGTACCTGGTTGTACTCGCTCGCGTCCCGGAAGACCGTTGACGCGATGCGGCGGCGCCGTCGCGATTTCGATATCGACGACGTGCCCGACGTCGCGGATGTCGGTGCCGGGCCCAGTGAACGGGCGCTGGACGGTGATTTCCTTGCCGCGTTGAGCCGTGAGCTATCGCAGCTGCCTTATGCGGCGCGTGCGGCCTGGTGGCTTCGTGAGGTCTACGACCTACCTCTGGCGGAGATAGCGACCGTTCTGCGGACCACCGAGGGATCGGTTCGCGGCAACTTGCAGCGCACCCGCAAGCGGCTGGCGGAAACGCTGAAGGACTTCCGTCCATGAGTGAACACGGAGACCAGATTCAGTCCGCCAGCTGTACAGCTCAGGGCATATGGCGTAACACTGGAGAACTGATGGATGCGAGAACCGGGGACAACCATGATGCCGTCGCTGACGCCACGGCATGGATCGCCGATGCCACCCGCCGATTGGCCGAGCTGGACGGCGGAGCAGATGGCCGTGTACCGGCAGCTCCCTGGAATGAGGGTGGATCAGCCCTGGAGCAGCTGCGCGCCGCCGTCGCACACCGGATCGCCGCACTGCCACGCAGAGGCAAGCCGATCAGCACGGCAATCCCTGGGATCACCGTCAGTCATCTGGCGTTGGCGAAAGCGCTGACATCAAGCCTGGCCGAGCTCGCCGCCGAGGCCTCAGCGGCGATTGCTGCCGTGGACGTGAACGTGGACGGGCAGGCGGTGACGGCGTTACGCATCAACCTGGTGGCCATCGGTACTGCCGATCGTGACCGTACCTACCTCGATGACGGTGACGCACTGAGGAAGCGAGCTGCCTCAGTGGTCAACGACATCATCGGTATCGAGCCCACGAACATAACCGTCACTTGGGAGGACATCGTCCTGCCGTCGTACTAGGCACCCACGGTGACGGGTCTTAGTCTTTGACCTTCGCCATGGCGAGCACGTCCAGGCGCTTGTCCAGCTCCTCGACGCTCAGTTTGTCGCCGATCAGGCCACGGTCGATGACCGTCTGCCGAATCGTCTTGCGCTGCTTGAGTGCTTCCTTCGCGACGGCCGCCGCTTCCTCGTAGCCGATGGCCGAGTTCAGCGGGGTGACGATCGACGGGGAGGACTCCGCCAGCGTCCGCAGGTGCTCCTCGTTGGCGATCAGGCCGTCGACGCACTTGTCGACGAAGAGTCGAGACACGTTGGCCAGCAACGTGAACGACTCCAGCAGGTTGCGCGCCATGACCGGGATGTACACGTTGAGCTCGAACGCGCCGGACAGTCCGCCGACGGTGATGGCGGCGTCGTTACCGATCACCTGCGCCGCGACCTGGGTGACGGCCTCGGGCAGCACCGGGTTCACCTTGCCGGGCATGATCGAGCTGCCGGGCTGCAGGTCGGGGAGCTGGATCTCGCCGAGGCCGGTCAGCGGGCCGGAACCCATCCAGCGGATGTCGTTGGCAATCTTGGTCAGCGACGCCGCGATGGTCTTCAGCGCACCGGACGCCTCGACCAGCCCGTCGCGGGCGGCCTGCGCCTCGAATGAGTCGGTGGCCGTCTTCAGCTCCGACAGGCCCGTCGACTGCTTCAGTACCTCAACAACTTTCGCGCCGAAGCCGTCGGGGGCGTTCAGGCCGGTACCCACCGCGGTGCCACCGATCGGCAGCTCACCCAAGCGGGGCAGCGTCGCCTTCACGCGCTCGACGCCGGCCTCGATCTGACGGGCGTAGCCGCCGAACTCCTGGCCCAGGGTCACCGGCACCGCGTCCATCAGGTGTGTGCGGCCGGACTTCACCACGGTCTTCCAGGCCTTGGCCTTGGTGGCCAGCGCCTGCTGCAGGTACTCCAGCGCCGGGATCAGATCGCGCGCAGCGGCTTCCGTCGCGGCCAGGTGCGTGGCCGTCGGGAAGGTGTCATTGGAGGACTGCGACATGTTGACGTCGTCGTTCGGGTGCACGGTCACACCGTTGTTGGCGGCGATCGAGGCGATGACCTCGTTGGCGTTCATGTTCGAGCTGGTACCCGAACCAGTCTGGAACACGTCAATGGGGAACTGGTCGTCGTGCTTGCCGTCGGCAATCTCTTGCGCGGCAGCGATAATCGCGTCTGCCTTCTCCGGCGCCAGCAGACCCAGATCCTTGTTGACCTGGGCGCAGGCGCCCTTCAGCAGGCCGAGCGCACGGATCTGCGTGCGCTCCAGGCCGCGCCCCGAGATGGGGAAGTTCTCGACCGCGCGCTGAGTCTGCGCGCGCCACAGTGCTTCCACGGGGACCCGGACCTCGCCCATGGTGTCGTGCTCGATGCGGTACTGCTGTTCAGACAATGGTCTTCCTTCTCGTCGTCGATGATGGAATTAGGGGAGAGGATGGGTGGCGTCGTCGTCACCGGTGAAGTCGACCGCGGAGTACTCGCGGAGCTTGGTGAGGCGGTGATACGCCTCGATCATCCGGACGGTGCCGGACTTGGAGCGCATCACGATCGACTGCGTGGTGCAGCCGCCGCCGAAGTACCGGACGCCCTGCAGCAGATCGCCATCGGTGACGCCGGTGGCGCAGAAGAAGACATTCTCGCCGGAGACCAGGTCTTCGGTGGTCAGGATCTGGTCGAGGTCGTAGCCGGCGTCGATGGCCTTCTGGCGTTCCTCGTCGTCACGAGGCGCGAGCTTGCCGTGGATGGCGCCACCCATGCAGCGCATGGCGGCCGCGGCGATGATGCCCTCGGGGGTGCCGCCGATACCCAGCAGCATGTCGGTGCCCGAGTTGGGGCGGGCGGTGGAGATGGCACCGGCCACGTCGCCGTCGGAGATGAGGCGGATGCGGGCGCCGGTTTCGCGGACGTTCTGGATCAGCTCGCCGTGACGGGGCCGATCCAAGATGCAGACAGTGATATCGGATACAGAACAGCTGCGCACCTTGGCGACGCGCTTGATGTTCTCCGAGACGGGAGCGCTGATGTCGATGACGTCGGCGGCGTCGGGGCCGACGGCGATCTTCTCCATGTAGAAGACGGCCGACGGGTCGAACATGGTGCCGCGCTCGGAAACCGCGAGCACGGAAATGGCGTTGGGCATGCCCTTGCTCATCAGCGTGGTGCCATCCACCGGGTCCACCGCGAAATCGCAGTCCGGGCCGTCGCCGTTGCCGACTTCCTCGCCGTTGTAGAGCATCGGGGCGTTGTCCTTCTCGCCTTCGCCGATGACGACCACACCGCGCATGGAAACGGAGTTGACCAGCTCACGCATGGCGTCGACGGCGGCACCGTCGCCCTTTTCCTTTTCGCCGCGGCCGACCCATCGGCCTGCGGCCATGGCACCGGCCTCGGTCACTCTGACCAGCTCTAATGCCAGGTTGCGGTCCGGGGCTTCTCTGCGCGACGGGCTCATGAGTTGTGATTCTTTCATGGCGCGATGAGCCGCTTGCGCGAAGAGCATGGCGAAGTGCATGAAGTACCGATGAGCCGCTTGCGCGAAGAGCATCAGGCGGCGCCTGCGAGGATGGGAAGCATGGCAGACGCATCCCCGCCAGAGGGGCCCAACGACCGTGTGGCCGTCCCGGCGCCGCGGCCAGCCAAGCCGCGTTTGTTCCAGGACGGCCGCGACATGTTCTGGTCGATGGCCCCGCTGGTGCTGGTGTGCATCGTGCTGGCCGGAGTGCTCGGCATGTGCTCGTTCACCCCAAGCGGGCCGACCGTCGGTCAGCCGCCCTCTTACGACGCGCACGCCGCGCTGCAGGCCGACGCCCGGCAGTTCCCTTTTCCGGTCCGTGAGCCGTCGCTGCCCGAGGGGTGGCGGTCCAACTCCGGTGGGCGGGACAGCGTCGACGGAACGCCCCTGTCGAAGGTGGGGTATCTGAGCCCGTCGGGTGCCTACATGGCGGTGATGCAAAGCGGTGCGCCCGAAGAAAAGCTTGTCCCGAAGGTGAACACGTCGCTGGTCCCACGCGGGCCGGAGGATGTCGACGGTGTGCGTTGGGTGGCCTACGAGGGCGACGAAGGAGTCGAGCCGCTGTGGGTTACCCGGCTGGACAACAAGGTGACCGTGGCCGTCACCGGCGCCGGGGATGCTGAGGCCTTCCGGACCGTCGCACGCGCCGCGCAGACAGCTACGCCACTTCCCCGTTAGGTCCGGCTGCGTCGAGATCGACGAAATGCAGGGATCTTCTCGGTGTCTTGCTGCACAACGTGGATCTCGATACCCGCTAGGTATTGGCGCCCCGTGCCGCCACCGCCCAGTGCTGCGGGCCATCCGCGGAATCGATCACCAGTGAGTCGACCAGGTTTACGGCGTTACACAGATGATTCGGTGCGATGCGCAGCCGCGTTCCGGGAGATGGTGCGGCGCCGGGGAACTCGATGGTCGCGTGATGCTCGGACAGCGCGACGATGCGGGCATCCGGTTCATTGATCAGGCGCCCGAAACCAGTGGCCCAACCCGGTCGGTCGGCGCCCAGGATCTTGCTGCCCGCATCCACGATGGCGGTCCGGTCCCGGGTGTGCACCACGGTGGTGACGGCACTGAGCGCGATGTCGTCGAGCGTGCAGACATCCAACTCGAACTGCTGGGCGTCGTTGAAGGGGTAGACGCCAGGTCGCACCTCGGTCAGCACGATGTTGTCGGCAGCGCCGACGGTGGGGGTGGAGCCACCGCTGCGTATGGAGGGTTCGATCCCTTGTGCGCGCAGGCTTTTGGCGGCCGCGTCGAGCGCACGCGATTCCTGCGCGGCGACCTGTCGACGTTGTCCGGGCGTGTAGCCGTGGCCCGGGAAGGTGAAGACACCCACAACGTTCAGCCCGGCCGCTCGTGCTGCTGCCGCAACCGCGCCGGCCTCCTCTGGGGTGACCCCGGTGCGGTGATGTCCGGAATCGATCTCAACGACAACGGTGAGGGGCAGATCGCCAAGGTGCTCGGCCAACTGCCGGGCGCCCGCAGCCGAATCCACCGCCACACGCAGCTCCGCCGTGGAGGCCACTGCGCGTAGCCGCTCTGCCTTGTGCGGGGTCAGCCACAGTGGGTAGGCGATGAACAGGTCGGTGAATCCGGCTTCGGCGAAGACCTCGGCCTCGCCGATCGTGGCGACGGTCAGGCCGATCGCGCCACTGTCGATCTGTCGCTGCGCTATCTCGATGCACTTGTGGCTCTTGGCATGTGGCCGCAGCTGGACCCCGGTACCGCGCAGGCGTCCGGCCAGCCGTTCGATGTTGCGGTCCATCACCGCCAGATCGACGGCCAGGAACGGGGTGTCGAGGCTATCCAGTCTCGGGTTTTCCGCTGTCTCGCACATGCTGCGACATTACGGGAGGGCGCCGGTCACACCGCTGGCCGATTGATCGGAGATTCGGGTCAAAAAGACAACAGCCAATGTTGCCATTGACAAATGGCAACATTGGCTGTTGTCTTGCTGATGGCGCCAACGGCGGCGTGCCGGTGAGGAGAATTGTCAATGACGACAGTGCATGAGCCAGTACCGCAATCCGGTGTGTGCCCGGCGGGGCGCACACCCACTGCCGAGGCTCCCGGGCCCCCGGTTGCGCCGGCCGCCCGCTTCCCCGCGGCGCCCATGATCAAGGACGCACTTCTGGTCGGGCTGAGTTACCGGTCGGGCTGGGTAGATCGGGTACGAGGGCATGACATCGCTCGATTCCGCACGGGGACTAGACGATTCATCACGCTCTGCCATCCCGAGTATGTCGATCATGTGCTGCATGCCGGACGGCTCAATTACTACAAGTCATTCGAATATGAACTTTTGCGTGCCCTGCTGGGTGTCAGCCTGTTCACCGATGAGGAGGAGTCGTGGCAGCGGTACCGCACCATGTTGTCCCCGATGTTCGCCAAACGGCACCTCAATGGGCTTGTCGATTTGATGATCGAACCGATTGACGAACTGCTCAATGAACTGCAGCGGCGCGAGGGCCGCATCGAGGTCGACATGGTTTCGGAGATGGTCGAACTCACGCTCAACGTGGTGGGCAACTCGCTGTTCAGCCAGCAGTTCGGGCCCGTCGCCACCGGGATGTCTCCGATGGTCACGGGCGGGCTGCGCTTCGGCGAACGTCTGCTGCGCGTATTCATGGTGGCGGCACCTCCGCCGACCGTATGGCGGGGCCTGGCTCGGGTGGCGTTTACGCCCTTGCCGTTGCCACCTCCGTTTCGCGACATCCAGAAGATCGTCACCTTGATCGACAATGCGGTGTGGCAGGTCATCAATGACCGCCGGGAGAATCCGGTTGATACGCCGGACCTGCTGAACCATCTGTTGAATGCCTCCGACGAGAAGGGGGGCATGCCGATCAAGAGGGTGCGTGACGAGGCGATCACGCTGATGCTCGCCGGGCATGAAACCACCGCCAATGCACTGTCGTGGATGTGGTACCTACTGGCACTGAATCCGCGTGCTCGCGACCGCATGTTCGAGGAAATTGACACGGTGCTCGCGGGACGTGCCCCAACGGCCGAGGATCTGCCCAATCTTCCTTGGACGACAGCGGTTTTCATGGAATCAATGCGGTTCTTCTCACCCGCCTGGGCCATCCCGCGTGTCGCGGTGCGCGACGACGTGATCGGCGGTCACCGTGTGCGCAAGGGCACCACCATCATCGTGCCCGCCCACCTGATCCATCACGATCCGCGATGGTGGCCCAATCCGGAAGAGTTCGACCCCGGCCGATTCATGCCGGGTGCGGGCAAGGACCGGCCGCGGTCGGCGTACCTGCCCTTCGGCGGCGGGAAGCGAAGCTGCATAGGGCAGGGGTTCGCCGTCATGGAGTCGGTGCTGATCACCGCAATGCTCAGCCAGCGTTACGTTTTCGACTTGGTGCCCGGGCATCCCATCGAGCCCGAGGCCACCTTGACCTTGCGGCCCAAGCACGGCCTACCCATGATTGCCCGGCGACGCGAGGTCGCGCTATGAGCGGCATCGAGGCTCGCGGTGCGGTCGTCGTCGTCACCGGCGCGGGCAGCGGGATCGGTGCGGCGATCGCCGAGCGTTACGCCCGACTTGGTGCGGTGGTCGTCGCGAGCGATATCGACGAGGCCAGCGCCAAGGACACGGCCGAGCGATGCCGCGAACACGGTGCACAGGCCCACTCCTATCAGTGCGATGTCGCTGACGCCGAAGCCGTTGCCGCGCTCGCTAAATCGGCGAATTTGGAGGTGGGCGATGTCGACATTCTCATCAACAACGCCGGTGTCGGAGTCGGTGGACCGTTCCTGGACACCACCGAAGATGACTGGACATGGTTGCGGTCCATCAATATCGACGGAGTGGTGCACGGCTGTCGATCGTTTGGTGCCACGATGGCTGCCCGTCGGCGCGGACAGATTGTGAACATCGCCTCGGGCGCGGCCTATCTGCCGAACCGGAGAATGGCAACCTATTGCGCCTCAAAAGCTGCCGTGGTCGCATTTTCGCGAAGTCTGCGCGCTGACCTTTCGTCCCGGCGGGTTGGGGTATCGGTGATCTGTCCTGGTGTGATCAACACCCCGATCCTGTACAACACCCGCTTGCGCGGCACCGCAATCTCCGAAAAAGACCGATTGTCAAAGATGTTCAGTATCAGTCACTCGCCCAACGCGGTTGCCAAGGCCGTCACGGCGGCGGCAGCACGAGACCGTGCCATGGTGTCTGTCGGCTTTGAGACGCAACTGGGCTACCACGCATTGCGGCTCGTGCCCGCGCTCAGCGGATTGGTGGCGAGGCTATGAACACCACGGCCGAACCAGCAGCGCGTAAACGCGCGCAGCGCAATACAAAGGTCGCCATGATCGGCGACGTGCGGACCCGGGTCCTGGACGTCGATGGCAGCGGGCCCACGGTCCTGCTGATCCACGGATTCACTGAATCGGCAGACGGCTGGCGGTCGGTGCTCGACCTGCTCGGTGAGCAAGGGCACCGCTGTGCGGCGGTCGATCTACCGCATTTCGGGCGGGCAGCACGGCCGCTGGCAGCCGGGTATCTGTCTGCGGTGGACGATTTCCTAGCAGCCGCAGTGCGCCAGTTCGATCGCGGGGAGGGCGTTGTCCTCGTCGGCAATTCGGTGGGCGGTCTGGCGGTTTTGCACGCTGCTCAGGACGCGGATCTCCCGTTGGTCGCCGCGGTCGCCATTGGTCCTGCCGGGTTGTGCACAACATGGTGGATGCGACTGGCACGGCGCGTTCGGCCGGCCACCGACTGGTTGCTCGGCTTGCCCATTCCGCCGATGTTCCGCGGCACCGTCACGGCGCCGGCATTGATCAGCGCGGGGTTCGCGCGCGCGGTAGCCTCGGGCCGTCTCACCCCGGAGGCTAAAGCCCAGTACGCGTCGCACTGGGGCCCTGGCGATCTACGACGCCTGCTGCTGCTGGGTGGTGACACCATCGCCGAGTTAAGCCGGCCCGATGCCCTGGGGAACTGGCGGTTTGTGGTCCCGGTGACCGCGGCATGGGGAAGCAAAGACTGGGTATGCCCACCGCGAGGTGCAAAAGCCTTGCGTAACAAGCATCCCGATGCGATGCTGCGATTCATCGACGGTTCAGGGCATTGCCCTCAGTACGACCAGCCGGCGCGCGTTGCCGAGATCATCCGTGCCGCGATCGCTGACGCACTCAGTTGCCGCGCCTTATCAACCACCGTGCAGGAGAAACTCTCGTGACCACCATCGACCGTCCCGCTCGTGCCCCACTGCCCACCGGGGGCGGAATGCACAACGATGTGATCGTCATCGGTGCCGGTTTCGCCGGCATCGGGTTCGCGATCAAATTCAAAGAGGCCGGGTTCAAAGATTTCGTCATCCTCGATGAGGCCGACGGACCCGGCGGAACCTGGCACTGGAACACCTACCCGGGGATTGCCGTCGACATCCCGTCCTTCAGCTACCAGTTCTCGTTTGAGAAGCGCCGCGACTGGTCACGCTCCTACGCGCCAGGACAGGAACTGAAACGCTACGCCGAACAATGCGTCGCCAAATATGGCTTGGCCCAACATATCCAATTCGGCACCAGCGTCCTGTCCGCCAGCTGGGATCCTGCTGCACACCTCTGGCGCATCACCACCGCGGACGGTGCCGAGCGCACCTGTCGCTATGTGGTCAGTGCGTCCGGTGTGTTGACCCGACCCAACAATCCCGACATTCGCGGTGTCGAGGAGTTCGCCGGTATCAAGATGCACACCGCGCGGTGGGACCATGATCAGGACCTGCGCGGTAAGCGTGTCGGGATCATCGGGACCGGAGCCTCTGCGGTGCAGATCATTCCGTCTATCGCCGCGGACGTGCAGCGCCTCACGGTGTTTCAGCGCACCCCCATCTGGTGCATGCCCAAACCCGACTTCGCCTTGTCCACGCCATTTCGCTGGGCGCTGCGCCACGTTCCGGGGGCACAGCAGGTAACGCGGCTCGTGAGCCAGGCGTTTGTCGAAGCGACTTTCCCCATCCCCGCGCACTACGACCGGATTCTGCGGATCCGGCCACTCGCGGAAAAACTGGGCCGCGCCTACCTACGGTCACAGGTGCGGGACCCGAAGATTCGTGCCGAGCTCACACCGCAATACGGCCTGGGATGCAAGCGGCCCAGTTTCCACAACGGCTACCTGGCCACCTTCAATCGGGCGAACGTGCTGCTGGAGACCGCGCCCATCCGGGAGATCAGCGCCGATGCCGTGCACACCGCCGACGGCGCCGAGCACCAGCTCGACGTGTTGATTTTGGCGACGGGTTTCAAGGTGATGGATCCCGAGAACATGCCCACCTACGAGCTGCGCGGTGTCGGCGGCCTGAGTCTGCGCGACAAGTGGTCGAACGAGCGGCTGCAGGCCTACGAGGGCGTTTCGGTGCCGCAATTCCCCAACCACTTCAATATTTTTGGTCCGTACGGGTACAACGGATCGTCCTACTTCGCGCTCATCGAAGCGCAGACGACACACATCATTCGTGTCCTCTCCCATGCCCGCAAGGTGGGCGCCGACCGTGTCGAGGTGACCCAGGAAGCCAATGATCGGTTCTTCCAAGAGATGCTGAGCCGGCGGCATAACCAGATCTTCTGGCAAGACAGCTGCGCCAGCGCCAACAGTTACTACTTCGACAAGAACGGCGATGTGCCGTTGCGGCCGACAACCACGCTGGAATCGGCGATCCGCAGTCGGCGATTCAACCTGGATGACTACTCGTTCAGCGGGCGAGGCAGGACATCGGCCGACCTGTCAGCGCGGCGCGCGCACGACACTGCTGCGGCGAATGCGAACATAGCCACCTAAGAACCGCCTGACACCGACAAGGTCCGCCATGCCGCCACGCCGCCCCTCCCCGCCGATGGAACGGCAGCAGGTATCCATCACGTCGATACTTGCCGGGCCGCGCCAGATCCGGCGGCAGTCGCGGGATGCCGTGAAAGCTGTTGTTGAACAGCTTTTTACGACTGTTGCGCAATCTCCCGTTGACTCGGCCGCGGTCAGTGGGATCTCGCCGCAGGAGTACCGCATCGATGACCTGGCACGCGCTGCCGGAACGACTACCCGCAATATTCGCGTATATCGCGATAGGGGGTTGCTGCCTGCCCCAGCACGAGTGGGGCGGTTGGCCATCTACAACGAATCTCATGTGGCGCGGCTGCGACTCATCACGTCCATGCTCGACCGTGGCTACAACCTGGCGCACCTGCAGGAGATGCTGACCGCGTGGGAAGAAGGCAAGGACCTCGGCGACATCCTCGGCATCGAGACCGCTCTCGTCGGTACGTGGGCCGACGAGAGACCCCGCACGGTGTCACGGGCCGAGGCCGAGCAACTGGTCGATGACCCGGCCGCACGCGATCGCCTGGTGGCGCTGGGCCTCATCCGCGTCACCGGCGATTCGGCCGTCATCACCCGGCCCAAACTCATCGAGGCCTTCGACGACATTCGCCAGTACGGGATGGGCCTGGATCAGCAGATCGATGTGTACGAAAAGATATTGCCGCATATCGAAGAGATCAGCCGCATCCTGGTGGAGTCCGGCGCACACATGGTGACGGCCCGCCTCGAATCGGGCGGAAAGCAACTCGATGATGCGCAGATCCGCGAATTGCTCACTCTGCTGGTCAAATTGCGCACGTACTCCGTCAGTTCGGTGCGTGACACGCTGGCCGTCTCGATCGAATCAACCATCGAATCGATGTTCTCCGACCTCCTAGCGGCTTTGGTTGCTCCCGCATCCACGTCGGACACCGCGTAGGACTCGCAGGAGCCTATTCGGCCAGGGCGTCTTCGATGCGCTTGCGCGCACCCGCCAGGTGCTCTTCACAGCGTTTGGCCAGTGCCTCACCGCGTTCCCAGAGCGCCAGCGAGGTATCCAGATCCAGCCCGCCCTGATCGAGCTGTTGCACGACCTCGATCAGTTCCGCGCGTGCTTCCTCGTAGCCCAGTTCGCCCGTGGGTCTTACGGATTCCGTCATGAACCCTCTCCTGTCACGGTTGCCGTCACGGCACCGTCCGAAACTCTCACTCGCAGAGACGCGCCGGTGGGTGCGTCGCTCACCGTTCGCAGTACCTCAACCGTGCCATCGTCACGCACGCGCTGCACCACCGAGTACCCGCGGGCCAGTGTCGCGGCCGGACCCAGCGTGGTCAGCCGGGCCGTCAGGTGCTCGATCCGCTGCGATTCGGAGTCCACCAACCGTCGTACGTCGCGGCGCAGTGCCGTTCGGGCGACGGCGATTTCATCGTGCCGTGTCGTCAGCATCCGCAGCGGGTCGGCCAGCACCGGCCGGCTGCGTACCTGATCCAACCCGCGCTCCTCGCGCTGTACCCAGTTGCGTAGCGCCTGCGCCGAGCGTCGCCGCAAATCCAGAATCAGCGCCTGCTCGGCCGCGGCATCGGGCACCAATTTCTTCGCGGCGTCGGTGGGAGTTGCGGCGCGCAGATCTGCGACCAGATCTGACAGCGGGTTATCGGGCTCATGGCCGACGGCGCTCACCACCGGCGTGCGGCACGCCGAAATCGCGCGACACAACGTCTCATCGGAGAACGGCAGCAGATCCTCCACGCTGCCGCCACCGCGGGCCAGCACGATCACGTCCACCGCGGGGTCGGCATCCAGCGCCTGCAATGCGGCGACGATCTCGGCCACCGCGTGTGGGCCCTGCACCGGGGTGTTGCGCACCGCGAATTGCACTGCGGGCCAGCGTGCCAAGGCCACCGAGGTCACATCATGCTCGGCGGCGCTGGCGCGGCCGGTGATCAGCCCGATGCGGGAGGGCAGGAACGGAACGGGACGCTTCAACCGCGGGTCGAACAGCCCCTCGGCGGCCAGCAGCTGTCGCAGCCGTTCGATCCGGGCCAACAGTTCGCCGATGCCCACCGCCCGAATTTCGCTGAGCCGCAACGAGAACGATCCGCGCACGGTGTAGAAGGTGGGCTTGCCGCACACCACCACCTGGGTGCCTTCGGTCAGCTTCACCGGAGCGTTGCGCACCATGTCCGGTGGGCATGTGACGGTCAGTGACATGTCGGCGGCCGGGTCGCGCAGCACCATGAAGACCGTCTTGCTGCCGGGCCGGACGTCGATCTGCGTCAGCTGACCTTCCACCCACACCTGCCCTAGACGGTCGATCCACTTGGCGACCCGGGTCGCGACGGCGCGGACCGGCCAGGGATTTTCGGGGCTTGTTCCCGGATCAGCCACGAGCAGCGGCGCGGGTGATCCTGTTCGCGAGCAAGGTCTGATAGGGCGCGCGGGCCTTGTGAGCATCTTCGTAGGCCAGCAGCTCCTCGAGCTCGGCCACGGACAGCGACTGCAGTCGCGCCCGCAGCTGGGCCAGCGTCAGGTCGTGGTAGCCGAGTTCGGCGACGACGTCGGGAGCATCCCCATCGGCGGGTTCGGAGGCCGGCGTGGGTGCTGGCTTTTTCGCGGCGGCCTTTTTCGCCGGTGCCTTGCGCGGCGCCGCGTGCTTGGCGGCCGGCTCGGACTCGGGTGCCGGCACTGCGGTCTCAGCCTCCGAGGAGTACAGCGCAAACCGTCCCTGCGTCATCCGCTCGGCGGCGTCCTCGTAGACGGCGGTGGCCTGCGTCTCGTCGGGCTCGGGTGCGTCGAGCTCGTCGAGGTCCTCGTCGAACGTCGCCCACTCCGGCTGCTCATCGGTGGGCGGGAAGATGTTTTCCCAGGCCTCGTCGCCCTTGATGGCCAGTTCGGTGACCGTCTGCTGGAACCGCATGAAGTTCTGAACGGTCTGGCTGGCCGCCGTCATGGGATAGGTCAGCACTGCCTGAGGCAGCTTGCGAGTCTCTTCGAGAACGGTAGCGGCGACCCCAAGAAGCAACCGGACGCCGAACGGAGGACGAATCATAGGTTCAAGCTTGCCTTACGTCGGTCGTGCAGCGAAAGACTGGGCCGTAAGCTGGTGACTATGTCTGCAGTCGATATGGGCACTCCGGGGATGGTGAGCACCGTCGTCGGCCCGGCGACGAGCAAGCGTGTGCTGCTGGCTGAGCCGCGCGGCTACTGCGCGGGCGTCGATCGTGCTGTCGAGACGGTCGAGCGGGCGCTGGAGAAACACGGCGCCCCCGTCTACGTGCGGCACGAAATCGTGCACAACCGCTACGTGGTGGACACGCTGGCCAAGGCGGGGGCCATTTTCGTCGACGAAACCGATCAGGTGCCCGAGGGCGCGATCGTGGTGTTCTCTGCCCATGGAGTGGCGCCGACCGTGCATGTGGATGCCGCGGCGCGCAACCTGAAGACCATCGACGCCACCTGCCCACTGGTCACCAAGGTGCACCAGGAGGCGAAGCGCTTCGCCCGAGACGATTACGACATCCTGCTCATCGGCCACGAGGGTCACGAGGAGGTCGTCGGCACTGCCGGTGAGGCTCCGGACCATGTGCAGCTGGTCGACGGCCCGGGCTCGGTGGACAAGGTCACCGTCCGCGACGAGAAGAAGGTCATCTGGCTGTCTCAGACGACGCTGAGCGTCGACGAGACCATGGAGACCGTCCAGCGCCTGCGGGAGCGTTTCCCGACGCTGCAGGACCCACCCAGCGATGACATCTGCTACGCCACGCAGAACCGTCAGGTCGCGGTGAAGGCGATGGCCCCCGAATGTGAGCTGGTGATCGTTGTCGGTTCACGCAACTCGTCGAACTCGGTGCGGTTGGTGGAAGTGGCGCTGGGTGCGGGCTCGAACGCCTCGTACCTGGTCGACTACGCCGAGGACATCGACCCGGCCTGGCTTGAGGGCGTGACCACGGTCGGCGTCACCTCGGGTGCTTCCGTGCCGGAGGTGCTGGTGCGCGGTGTGCTGGAGCGGCTCGCGGAGTACGGATACGGGCAGGTGCAGCCGGTTACCACGGCCAATGAAACTCTGGTGTTCTCGCTGCCGCGCGAACTGCGGGCGGCACGCCACTAGTTCACGCTAGCGGTCGTAGTCCCAGGCGTCGTATCGGTCTTGACGACGTCGTGGCGGCACCGGGGGACGTTCATCCCGGTATCGCACCGCAGGCCGGTGTGGTTCGCGTGGGGCTTCCGCGCGTGGCTCCCGGTAACGGGGCCGTTCCTCGTATCCGGCGTCGTACCCGTAGTCGTCGTATTCGTCACGGACCCGGCGCGCAGGACGACGTTCGGTGCGCATCGGGCGCTCGTCCTCCCACGGGGTGCCCAATGACGACGTCCGCCGCGATACAGGCTCGGAATCATGGGTGGGACGTCGACGTGCCGCAGACTCGTGTCGTCCGTGCCGTGTTGTGCGCGTGGTGGGCTTGTCGGCGCTACCGACACGGCGCGACATGGTCGTTTTGGCCTGTGTGCCCTCGGTATCGACCAGTGCCTGTACCCGGGTCCGGGTGGACGTCCTCGGTTTGGCTGCCTTGGTGGCCTTCTGTTTGGCCGGCTTCGCGGCTTTTTCCTTGACGGGCTTGCCGGTGAAGATTCCCCAGTACCAGCGCACCACCCCGATGATCAGGACGCCCAGCGCGGTGCTGATCATCAGCGGAAAACGTTCGATCAGCGGGTACCCGATGGTGATCGCTGTCGACTTTCCGCCGGAAAGTGGTGCCTGCGACATGATCATGTAGGCCGTCGGGATGCTCGCGAACAGGATCAGTGGCGGTTGTACGACGGCGGTGAAGATCGATGCGTACCGGACCGCGAGAACCGCGACGACGCAGCCGGCCGCGTAGCAGCCAGCGAACGCGCCGGTCAGCTTCTCACCATTGGTCATCAAGTCAAGAGCGAAACCGAGCAGGGTTCCGGCAAGCGCTATCAGGATGGCACCCCACCACGGCACGCCCGGGATATCGGGGTGTGCCGACCGGTGATCGGCTTCCACCGATGAGCGGGCGCGTTGACCTGTCACATGTTGAAAGGTACCGGTGCCGAGCCGGATGTTCGGTAACGGTGCCCGTCAGCGCGCTTGTGTCAGCAGCATCGCGCCGACGGATTCGCGTCTGCGTCGGCGTATCGCGCACGCCAAAACTCGCCTTCGGTGGGCACCGGAACACCGGGGTGGCGGCGCCGCAGATGCTCCACGTAGCGCTGGTAGTCGTGGTCGCCCATGACCGAGGTGAACCACCACAGCAGTCCCTTGATCACCTTCATGTCCGCGTCCCGACGGGTTCAGGTGTTGACCATTGTTTTTCGATTTCTTTCTCCACGTCGGTGGCCAGGAAGCCGCTGGGCGCGAAGATCCTCGAGGGCTCGTCCGGATCCTCACTTGTCGGCAGGCCCCCGGACCGGACCGCGCGCAGGCACGTCCAGGCTCCGGCGGCGACGACGATCAACACCAACGAGGCGAAGACGGCTGACAGCGTTCCCTGCACAAACGTGTTGCGAATCACGGCGTCCATGGCTTCGGGGGTCTTGGCGGTCTTGAAACTCGTCAAGCCCGCGTCCCGGGCTGCCGCATAAAGCTGGTGCTGCTTCCAGTACCCGACGGCGGGGTCCGCGGAGAAGAGTTTCTGCCAGGACGCGGTCATCGTGACGATCAGATCCCAGCCCAGGGGGAGGGCCGGGATCCATGCCCATGTGTAGAGCCGCTGTTTGACGACGATCGTCGTCACCACCGTCAGGGCGATCGCGGCAAGCAGCTGGTTGGCGATGCCGAACAACGGGAAAAGGGTGTTGATACCACCGAGAGGGTCGGTGACTCCCATGAGCAGGATCGCGCCCCAGCCGCCGACGACGATCGCTGAGCAGATCCATGCGCCCAGTCGCCAGGACGCGTCTTTGAAGCGGCGCAGCGGACCGCCCAGGTTCCCCAGCGAGTCCGACAGCATGAACCGGGCGACGCGGGTGCCGGCGTCAACGGTGGTGAGGATGAACAGGGCCTCGAACATGATCGCGAAGTGGTACCAGAAGGCTTTGGTTCCGGCACCGAAACCGCTGCCCCCGAATACGTCCGACATGACGTGGGAGATCCCGATGGCCAGTGTCGGGGCTCCGCCGGTGCGCGAGACAATGGAGTTCTCACCGATATCGCGTGCGGTTTGCGTCAGCTGCTCACCGGTGATCTTCGGGCCGCTGAGCGGCAGGCCGTTGACGTAGGCGGCGGCGGTTTCGGCGGTGCCACCGGTCGCCGCGCTGGGGGCGTTGATCGCGAAGTACAAGTGCTGGTTGAGGATCGCCGCCGTGACCAGGGCCATGACCGCGACGAACGACTCGGTGAGCATGCCGCCGTAGCCGATGAAGCGGGCCTGGCTTTCCTTCTCCAGCAGTTTGGGGGTGGTCCCCGAGGAGATCAGTGAGTGGAAACCCGAGAGCGCCCCGCAGGCGATGGTGATGAACAGGAAGGGGAACAGCGATCCTGCGAATGCCGGTCCCGCGCTGTTGAAGGCGAACTGGCTCACCGCCGGAAGCTGCGCCACCGGCCGGGCGATCAGGATGCCGATGGCCAGCATCGCGATGGTCCCGACCTTCATGAACGTCGACAGGTAGTCGCGGGGAGCCAGTAGCAGCCACACCGGCAGCACCGACGCCGCGAATCCGTAGAACATCATCAGCCAGGCGATGGTGGTCTTGTCGAGGCTGAACAATGTTTCGCCCCAGCCCGATTCGGCAACCCAGCGCCCGGAGATGATCGCGGTGAGCAGTAGGGCCACTCCGATGACGGTCACCTCGCTGACCTTCCCCGGCCGCAGGTAGCGCAGGTACACGCCCATGAACAGCGCGATGGGGATGGTCATCGCGATGGAGAACACACCCCACGGGCTTTCACCGAGGGCGTTGACGACGACCAGGCCCAGTACCGCGATGAGGATGATCATGATGACGAAGATCGCGACCATCGCCGCGACTCCGCCGACGGTGCCCATCTCATCGCGGGCCATCTGGCCGAGGCTGCGGCCGCCACGCCGGGTGGAGATCACCAACACCAGGTAGTCCTGCACCGCACCCGCCAGCACGACGCCGACGACGATCCAGATGATGCCCGGCAGGTATCCCATTTGCGCGGCCAGGACCGGGCCCACCAGGGGGCCTGCACCGGCGATGGCGGCGAAGTGGTGACCGAAGAGCACCCGTCGGTCGGTGGGGATGAAGTCCTTGCCGTTGTCCAGCGTCTCGGCGGGTGTGGCGCGGTCATCGCGAGGTCTGACGAGTTTGCGTTCAATAAGCTTGGCGTAGAACCGGTATGCGATGAGGTAGGTGCAGATCGCCGCGACGACAAACCAGACCGCGTTGACGTGTTCCCCGCGAAGTAGCGCGATCATCGTCCAGGCGAAGGCACCCAGTAGTGCCACCAAAATCAGCGCCACGCGGGCGGTGGGTGAGGGTGCCCGATTGTCGATCACGCCGACGGGTGGCAGATCGGGATCGGTGCGCAACAGCTCGACGCCGGGCGGGGGAGTCTGGACTTGCGGCTCATCTGTAGCCATGCGCGCTACCTTATGTGCCCGCCGTCGGGCCCCCCTAGTGCGTCGACCCGCTGTTCAAGATCAGGGAAAGATCGGGGCCATCCCTGATGTGCCTCGTGATCTTGATTCATAGCGTCGAGCCGTGAGTAAATCAGCGTGTTTTGCAACAGCTTTGGATGCCATGGTGGTGGTTCTCCCGGTTGCGGCAGTGGCGCTGGCGGCCGTTGCGCATGCGGGGCCACAGGGTTACGGCGACCCTGAAGTGCTGATCACTTCCCTTGAGGAGCAGGGCAATTACGTCATTCTCAGTCGGGTGGGTGATCTCCCGATCGAGGACTGCACGGTAACCGAGGTTCGCCAGGGCGCCTCGGTGTACCGGTATGAGCGGGCTGTCGGATCCGATTCCAACACCACCCCCACGAAGGTCTTGGACCACGGAACGTACTACGTGCACCTGAAATGCTGAGTCGAAAGTCAGGAAACATCAGGGACTTCCCCGATGCGCCAGGGTGTTTCGGCGGTCTACGGTGAACTCATGACTACTGCACTGCGACGTCCCCGCGCCGGAACGATGATCGGCGGGGTGTGTGCGGCCTTCGCGCAACGTTTCGGATGGGACGTCACGATTGTCCGAGTCCTGACGGTCGCGTCGATCCTGCTCCCGGGACCGCAGGTGCTGGCCTACCTCGTGTTGTGGGCGCTCATTCCTCGGGAGCAGTGAGGCGCGGGCGGAAAGTTAATTTTTCGTAACCACCGGGTGTATGACACTCGGCACGGGGGCAAATCGTGGGTTAGTCTGCGCACATGCGGCCATACGAGTACCCCCTACGGGTTGCCGTGCTGGTCGTTGTCCTCGGTGTCCTGTGCTTCGTGGGCGTGAATCCGGGAAGCGTTGTGGGCCAGTCGTCGATGTCGGCGATGCAGGTCCTCGATCCGCAGGCCAGTGCGGCGCCCGGGGAAGCGCCCGAGGTCGATGCTTTCGCCCAGGTCGTGCAGATAGCCAAGATGTGCCGCGGGGTCCTCGCGGGGTCGATGCTGCTGGTGCTGGCGTTTGTGCTGCGCTACGTGCTACTCACAGCGGCGCGGGGATCGCCTGTGCTGCAACGGATTATTGGTCACCATGGCCGGGCCGTGCTACTCAAAGGCTGTGTCCATAGGTGCTGATGTGGTCGGTGCGACCCGACCCATGTCAGTCATGCCGCGATATCGCGGTTCTAAGCAGGAGCATCCATGTTTTCTCGTTGTGCGATTTTTACGTTGACGGTCGCGGGGGCACTACTGGTGGCGCCGTCGGCGCTGGCCGGCCCGGAGGACGGTGAGAGTGCTGCAGACGTCATCGCCGATCTGGAGTCTCGCGGCAACATCGTGGTGGTCAATCGCGTCGGGAGTGGGCCCATGGCCGATTGCAAGGCGACGGCTGTGCGGCCCGGTCGGCTCTTGGCGCCGGGCGCCTCGATCAACGCCCCAGGGGCCAGCTGGGGTGGCTCCATTCTGTCGACTCATCGGGTCATGCACGTCGACATCACCTGCTGAGATCGGCCACTGACTAACCACTGAGGAAGTCCAGCAGCACGATCGCGTGATTGTGCTCGGGGTCTTTCGCCGCATACAGCAGCGTGAGGGTGCCATGTGTGCGCTCGAGTTCCCGCGCGACGTCTATTGCGGGGTTGGTGGCCAGCTCGGCGCGGTACTCGTCGGCATACAGACCCCAATTTTCGGCGGGCGCGTGGTGCCAGCGGACCCGCAGATCGGGGCTCGGGGCGATCTCCTTGAACCAGAGATCGACCTGAGCGGCGGCCTTACTGACCCCGCGTGGCCAGAGCCGGTCGACCAACATGCGATAACCGTCCGAGGGGTAGGGAGTCTCGTAGATTCGCTTGGTGGAAAGGGTCACCTCAGCATTCTTATCCGCCGCGGTCCGTAGACTCTCCATCTCGTGAGCTTGAACTTGGGAATCGTTGGTCTGCCGAACGTCGGAAAGTCGACGCTGTTCAACGCGCTGACCCGCAATAACGTGCTGGCAGCCAACTACCCGTTTGCGACCATCGAGCCGAATGAAGGCGTGGTGCCGCTGCCGGATCCGCGCCTGGACAAGCTGGCGGAGGTATTCGGTTCGGCACGGACGCTGCCCGCGACGGTGACGTTTGTGGACATCGCGGGAATCGTCAAGGGCGCCTCCGAAGGTGCGGGCCTGGGGAACAAGTTCCTGGCCAACATCCGCGAATGCGATGCCATCTGTCAGGTGGTGCGGGTGTTCGCCGATGACGACGTCGTGCACGTCGATGGACGCGTCGACCCGGCTGCCGATATCGAGGTGATCGAGACCGAGCTGATTCTGGCCGACATGCAGACGTTGGAGAAGGCCGTGCCGCGGCTGGAGAAGGAAGCCAAGACCAAGAAGGAACGTCAGCCGCTCGCCGATGCCGCCAAGGCCGCGCAGGAGGTGCTCGACAGTGGCAAGACACTGTTCTCGACGGGGAAGGACTGGTCGGCGGTGCGGGAGCTGAACCTGATGACCACCAAGCCGTTCCTCTACGTGTTCAACGCCGACGAGTCGGTGCTCGGCGATGAGGAGCGAGTGGCGCAGCTGCGCGAGTTGGTGGCGCCTGCCGATGCGGTGTTCCTGGACGCGAAGATCGAGTCGGAGTTGCAGGAGTTGGACGAGGAGTCCGCCGCTGAGCTGCTGGAGTCGATCGGGCAGACTGAACGCGGGCTGGACGCCTTGGCGCATGCGGGTTTCAATACGTTGAAGTTGCAGACTTACCTGACCGCCGGGCCAAAAGAGGCGCGCGCGTGGACGATTCATCAGGGCGATACCGCGCCGAAGGCTGCCGGTGTCATCCATACCGACTTCGAGAAGGGCTTCATCAAGGCCGAGGTGGTGTCGTTCGAGGACCTCGTCGAGGCCGGTTCGATGACCGCGGCGAAGGCCGCAGGCAAGGTCCGGATGGAAGGCAAGGACTACGTCATGGTCGACGGTGACGTGGTGGAGTTCCGCTTCAACGTCTGACCTGCGTGTTAACGTGAGTGTCGTGGCGGCGACGTCTGCCACATTCTGCGCTTCCAGGTGAACGATCACCTGAATCATTGCGGAGGGCCTGAGCTGATCAGGACATGTCCGGATGGGGTGCTGCGCCCTCTGGCGCGCCAATTCCATTGCGCCGATGTACCGCTATCGGCCGACGAAAGGACATGACAGTGGCTACGAAGGACGACAAGAACCTCCGGCAGGTCCTCGACAAGATCGCGGGGATGAATGAGCCTGCGCGAGGTGTCATGCGGCGCATGCACGACGTGATTGTCGCTGCTGCACCCGAACTCAAGCCGCGTATTTGGTACGGCATGCCGGGTTATGCCAAGTCCGCGAGCAGTCCTGTCCTCGTCTTCTTCCGGAACGACGACATGATGAGCCTTGGGGTGAGCGAAAAGGCCACACTTAAGCCCGCCGGGGGCGAGGACGGACTATTGATTCCTGCGGCGTGGTACTTCGAGGGCCTGGATAACGTCACCGAGCGGCGCGTTGCCGAGATCGTCCGCGCCGCGATCACTTAGCCGATCGCGGTCGAATTCTGCTTCAACATCTGATCACCCGATGGGTTCAACCCACTGAGCGCGGGATGGTCCGGCTTCGAAGGGTTCGCCGAAGTACTGCGTTTCGCGGATGACCTCGCCGTCGTCGAACTCCATGATGCTCACCACATGAAAGGGCTGCGCGTCGTAGGTCGTGACGAGCTCGCTGACCCATAGATCGCCACCACCGGCGATTCGTCGCACGGTGAAGCGCTTCGCGTTCGGTTGGGCTTCGCGTGAGGCTTGAATGTTGGCGCGGCCGCGGATTCGCTCTCCGGACTGTGGGTACTCAAGAACCGCATCACGTCGGTAGAGGCGGTGTTCGGCATCGAAGTCGTTCGCGTCTGAGGCGGCCCAGTGGGCTTCGAGCGCGCCTCGCAGATCGCTGTCATTCATAGCCGGCCTTTCTTTCGATCAGATGCTTCCAGCTTCCCTGACTTGTCGGGGTGCGTGCCTAGCATCTGCCTCACCACACAATCCGCCGATCACGGTGGCAGCTCAGGAGGTCTATCGATGAGATTCGTTTCGACCCGGATCATCACAGCCGACGTCGATCGGTTGGTCACGTTCTACGAGATGGTGACCGAGGCAGCAGCTGTCTGGGCGAACGAACTCTTCGCCGAGATTCCGACATCGGTCGGCACACTGGCCATCGGCAGCGACAAGACCGTCCCGATGTTCGGGCAGGGATCTGCCGAGCCGGCGGCCAACCGCTCAGCCATTCTGGAGTTCATCGTGGACGATGTGGACGCCGAGTATGCGCGGCTTCGCGCGCAGCTCTCCGAGGTAGTAACGGAGCCGACGACGATGCCGTGGGGTAACCGTGCGTTGCTGTTCCGGGACCCTGACGGGAATCTCGTCAACTTGTTCACGCCGGTCACGGATGGAGCGCGCGCTAAGTTCGGCGTGTGACTTGTCGCCTCGCACCACCTGGGCCAGCCGTCAAACGGCGTGAGGCGATCTGATGGCGCTGGTTTCGGCGGCGGTATGCCCGCACCCAATGATGTTGATACCCGACATTGCGGGCGATGCGGATAGAAAGTGGCGGCGGCTGCGTGATGCGTGCCTGGAAGCGGTGCGCCAAGTAAATACTCCGATATTTGGTGGGGGGCAGGCGATTGCGTGGAATGCGCCCCATCTGGTCGTGATCGTCGGCGGTGACGATCTGACGAGGAGTTTCGATCCGGCCTGCGTGTACGGAAGCCTCTGGTCGAACGGTATCTGCTGGAACTACGGGTGGGGCATCGACAGTGAGGATCCTCAGCCGTTACCGCTGTCGCTGACTCTGGGCGACTGGCTCATGACTAAATCCCGGATAGGCGAAAAGGGGATGATCGTCGCCGATGTGGCCTTCCAAGCTGTCGATTTCGGCGCGTCGCGGCAGGTGTGTGCTGAGCTGGGGCGGGATTTGGCCGGCCGCGCCGAGCGTGTCTCGATGATCGTTATGGGCGAAGGATCCACGGGTATGACCGCAGCCGCCCGCGCACGGGACGCCGAGGACGCAAAGCGGAGCGATGACGAGGTGATGCGGGCACTCGGCGAAGCCGATGCGAAGGCCCTTGCCAATCTCGAGTTCCAGGGGACCGCCACCGGGCGGGCGGCGTGGCAGGTTTTGGCGGGTGCGGCTGGCGATCAACGGTTCCGCGGCCACCTTCACGCGAATGGATCGCGCAGATACCGAGGGTACTTCGCCGCCAGCTGGAGGTCTCAGTCGTAGAACTGCACGAGGCAGAACTCATGCCCCTCTGGATCGAGCATGACGAGCACCACGCCCTCGTCGTAGTCGTGGCGCTCGCCCGACCAAGATCCCGCCGAGGCTCTCTACTTGGCTTCGCGCAGAATCGATGTCATCGACTTCGACGTCCAGATGCAAGCGCACTTTTGAGGTCTTGACTTCGGGTACTCGTTGAAAGGTGAGCCGCGGTTGATCGCCATTCCGTGTGCCCAGGCTAGTCCATCCTCGATCCTCACCGTGTTCCGTGGACGGCGCAATATCCAGCACTGCACCCCAGAACGATGCGAGGCGCTCGGGGTCGGTGCAGTCGATGGTGAGCCCGACCCAGCGATTGGTCACTGGGTGATTGTCGCTCATAGCCGGGCACTTGCGTGTGCTGTGAGAAATCAGCGGTGCGTCAATCCTGCATGTACGACACGACCGCCATCATCCCGGCCTCGCCGTGATAGATGTTGTGGCAGTGGGTAAGCCATTGTCCGGGGTTGTCGGCGTCGAAGTCCACCTCGACGGTCTTCATGGGCGCGACGAGGACCGTGTCCTTTCGGGCGCGGTACGCTCCCTTGGTATCGCGGACCGCGAAAGTATGCCCGTGCAAATGCATGGGGTGGAACATCATTGAGTCGTTGATGAAACGTAGACGGACGCGTTGCCCTTCGCGTACGGGTAGACCTTCGCGCGGGTCATAGGTCTTGCCGTTGATGGTCCACGTGTACTTGCCGACGGGACCGGCCAATCGCACATCGTGCGTCACATCGGGATCGCGGCGCCCGAGTTGCACCTCGGGGGTGGCGGTCAACGTCGCGGTATCCAGCGGCACCTGGGACTTCATCAGCATCGCGGCGTCTTCGGCGCGCCCGCGCACCGGTGTATCGCCCGAACGCAGAATCAATTGTGCGAAGCCTTTTTTCCCTTCGGGGACAGCGACCAGCGGCATCGACGCAGCCGGAATGGTGACGACGGCGTCGACGCGTTCGCCCATGGTGACCAGGATGGTGTCGGCCTTGTAATGCTGTACCGGGAAGCCGTCGGTGTGGGTGACGATCATCGGTACGCCCGGAATGCTGACCCGGAACGCCGTGTCGCCTCCGGCGTTGACGATGCGCAGCCGCACTCGCTGCCCGGCGCGATAGGTAGCGGACTGTGGGTCGGCCGGTACCCGTCCGTTGATCAGATAGTGGGGATACACCACGTCACCGGCATCCATACCCAGGGGTGCTGTCGGGTCCATCCCCATGCCGCCCATGGAGTGGTCCATCGGTGGCATGCCCTTGGCGCGTAGCCCTTCGAGTACGTGATCGGGATCCGTGCCGGTGCCGTCGATCCAGTCGTCGAGCACCACCACCAACTCCTCGTCGTAGTCGGTGCGCTCGTCGGGATCCTCGATGATCAGCGGAGCGTAGAGGCCTCGATCGATTTGCGTTCCGACGTGGGGGTGGAACCAGTACGTCCCGGCGTGCGGTACCGCGAACTCGTAGTCGAATACTCCGGTCGGCGAGATCTCTGACTGGGTAACGTCCGGCACACCGTCCATGTCGTTGCGCAACGCCAGACCGTGCCAATGGACGGTGGTGGGCGCCGGGAGATTGTTGACCAACTGTGCACGAAGAATTTCGCCCTTGCGCAGACGGATCTCCTGACCGGGTACCCGGCCCCCGTATGCCCACGTCGACACGCGCGTTCCGGCAAGGTCGAGCTGAGTGGGACCGGCGTTCAGGGTGAATTGCCGGACGCTAGCCCCCGGACCTCTCCTGGCCGCTTCCACGGCGGCGATCCTGGGCGAATTGGGGTTGATGCGTTGCCCGGTGGCGGCTCCCGACGAGTTCTTGCTGCAGGAAGCCAGGAATCCTGCAGCCGCAACCGTCATTCCCCAACGCAGAAGCTGACGTCGGCCAAGCAGTGGTGACATGCCAGTGGTCATACTGTTCATGTATACCCCATGGGGGTATTGGACGCAATCGCGCGCAGCTCGATGCTCGTGTTGAGTGCCGACCACGGAGAGGTCGCGATCCGATTACATACCCCGTAAGGGTATGCAAAATGATGCTAGCCTGGCTCCCATGTCGACCCGAGTGCGCCGCAGAAGTGGCCGGGCTCGGCTATGGCTTGTCGCACTCCTGATCGGGACGATGGCGAGTCTGCCGATCCTGCACTGCGTTGCCAGCGACGGCGGTCCCGACGTGCCACATCATCAGGCGACACACGCCGCGCTTCCCGGACACGGTCCGTCGGCCACGCACGCACACCTGGACAACGCGATGCATCAGATGGCGTGTCACACCGTGGACGGATTGTTCGGGTTGGCCCGGGGGCATAGCCCGCTGCGGATTCTTGTCGTGCTGGCGGCGCTGGCGCTGACCGCGCTGGTGTTCCAGCCGTTGGCCACCTGTCTGTCGCGCGGGCCGCCCTTGCCGGTCGGCTGTTACGGGGCCCGGACGGGCCGCGACATTCTCACCAACCTCTGCGTCATTCGGCGCTGATCGGCTCTCGGGCAGGGCGGGGTTCCGCCATGCCCACACGTGCCGTCATCAGCTTCCCGGCCGCCTCGATGTGGCCCTCACGCAGGGATTCCCATGAACAACAGCATTGCTCTGTCATCTCGTCGTAGCTGCACTCATCAAGGACCGAGGTTCCACGACCCCAACACATTGGTGGGCAACACCCCCGTGTTGTGGGTCTCGGAGCCATTCGCAACTCCGGGTACCGGCTTCTGGGCCAAACTCGAAGGCCATAACCCCAACGGCATGAAGGACCGGCCGGCGCTGCACATGATCGAACAGGCCCGGGAACGAGGAGATCTCAAGCCGGGCGCCATGATCGTCGAATCAACCAGCGGAACGCTGGGGTTGGGGCTGGCACTGGCGGGGATCATCTACCGTCACCCGGTCACTCTGGTCACCGATCCGGGCCTGGAACCGATCGTCAGCAGCATGTTGACTGCTTACGGTGCGCGCGTAGACACCGTCACCGAACCGCACCCGATCGGCGGCTGGCAGCAGGCCCGCAAGGATCGCGTCGCGGAAATACTTGCCGCCGAGTCAGATTCGTGGTGCCCCGACCAATACCAGAACCCCGACAATGTCGACGCCTACCGCGGGCTCGCCGAGGAGCTGATCGACCAGCTGGGCACCGTGGACACGCTGGTTTGCTCGGTAGGGACCGGCGGACACTCGTCGGGCGTGGGACGTGTTCTGCGGGAACATAATCCGAACCTGCATCTGGTGGGGGTCGACACCATCGGCTCGACAATTTTCGGCCAGCCCGCCGGCTCGCGGCTGATGCGAGGGCTCGGGTCGAGCATCTATCCGGGCAATGTCGACTATGCAGCGTTCGACGAAGCCCATTGGGTCGCACCGAATGAGGCGGTCTGGGCGGCACGGACCCTGGCCGCTACTTACCACGCCAGCGGCGGATGGAGCGTCGGCGCGGTGGCGCTGGTCGCGGGCTGGGTGGCGCGAACCTCAGCTCCCGGCGCGCGTGTCGCCGCGATATTCCCCGACGGTCCGATGCGCTATCACGGCACAATTTACGATGACGACTACTGCCGCAGCCACGATCTGCTGGACCGTCCGCCCGCGCAGGATCCCGACGTGATTGATGATCCATCGGACCGCGTGGTAGATCGATGGACCAGACTGACCCGTGTGATCGACCCGATAGGACGGAAGGCGTGATCCAGACATTCCGCCAGTTCCGGTCTTTCGATCGGCCCAGCCAGATCTTGATGGTGAACCAGTTCGCCATCAACATCGGCTTCTACATGCTGATGCCCTATCTCGCCGGATACCTGGCCGGTCCATTGGGTTTGGCCGCGTGGATGGTGGGCCTGGTGATGGGAGTCCGAAACTTCTCACAGCAGGGCATGTTTCTGGTTGGCGGCACGCTGGCCGACAGGTTCGGATACAAGCCGCTGATCGTCGCAGGATGTTTGTTGCGCACCGCCGGATTCCTCATGTTGGCGTTTGTCGGCACCTTGCCGGCCATACTGATCGCCTCAGCCGCAACAGGTTTCGCGGGTGCCCTGTTCAACCCCGCGGTGCGCGCCTACCTGGCGGCGGATTCGGGGGAGCGCAGGGTCGAGGCCTTCGCGGTCTTCAACGTCTTCTATCAGGCGGGAATCCTGTTCGGGCCGATCGTTGGTTTGGCCTTGACCGCCTGGGACTTCCGGATCACCTGCGCCGTGGCTGCAGCGGTTTTCGCGTTCCTGACGGTCATCCAGTTGACGGCACTGCCGCCCAACCGCGCCGAGCCGGACGCGACTGCAGATCATGCTCCGGTGCTTGCCAGCTGGCGTTCGGTGGTGTCCAACAGGGCTTTCCTGTTGTTCTCCGGGGCCATGATCGGCTCCTATGTGCTGACATTTCAGATGTACCTGGCGTTGCCGTTCCAGGCGGCGCTGCTCACCGACGACAAGAAATCCGAAACAGTTTTGGTGACAAGCATCTTTGTGGTGTCCGGGCTGGTGGCCATCGCCGGTCAGGTACGACTGACCGGCTGGCTGTCCGCGCGGTTCGGCCCCAGCCGCAGCCTGGTGCTCGGGATGCTGGTCATCGCGGCGGCCTTTGTGCCGCTGGCGCTGCTACCCACAGCGGCGTCGGCAGGGCGACTCGTCGCGATCGCCGCGTTGCTGTTGTCAGCGGCCCTGCTGGCGGTGGGGACCATCGCGACCTTCCCGTTTGAGATGGACACCGTGGTCAGGCTGGCGGGCAATCGTTTGGTGGCTACTCATTACGGCTTGTACAACACCATCGTTGGTGTCGGCATTCTGGCCGGGAACCTGTTGACCGGATCCATCTTCGGCTACACCCAACAGCACGGTAAACCCTCGTTGCTATGGGTCTCGCTGACCGCCGTCGGCCTGGTCTGTAGCGCGGCATTGTTTGCGTTGCGCCGGGCCGGGCTACTCGACAGGGATAGGAAAGTGGCGCCGGCTGCCAGTGCGTGAGTAGTTTGTGGAGGCCATGACCAGCCCTGCCAAGTCCATTAACCTCGTCAATCTCGAGAGCGTGTCGAAGTCATACGGTGTCAAGCCGTTGCTCTCCAACGTCAGTCTCGGGGTGCAAGCGGGAGACCGCATCGGGGTGGTGGGCCTCAACGGTGGTGGCAAGACCACCCTGTTGGAGGTGCTCGCCGGCGTCGAACCCGCAGACCAGGGCAGGGTCAGCCGAGTTGGGGACCTGCGCCAGGCCGTCGTCACCCAGCGCGACGACCTGGAGGGCGAGACGGTCTTCGACGTCGTGATCGCGCCGCTGGGCGTCGCCGAGCACGAGTGGGCCGGTGACGCACGGATCCGTTCGATTCTGGACGGTGTGGGGGTGGCCGCGCTGGGACTGGACCGGCGCGTGGATCAACTCTCCGGGGGCCAGCGACGCCGGGTGGGGCTCGCCGCCGCGCTCGTTCGGGACCTGGACCTGCTGATCCTTGACGAGCCCACCAACCACCTGGACGTCGAAGGCGTGCAGTGGCTTGCCGAACACCTTCTTACGCGGCGCACCGCGCTGGTGGTTGTGACGCACGATCGCTGGTTCCTGGATACCGTCGCCACCCGTACCTGGGAGGTGGTCGACGGCAGCGTCGAATCGTACGAAGGCGGATACGCCGACTGGACTTTCGCGCGCGCGGAACGCGGACGGCAGGCCGATGCCGCGGAGGCCCGTCGCCGTAATTTGGCGCGCAAGGAGCTGGCGTGGTTGCGGCGTGGCCCGCCCGCGCGCACCTCCAAGCCCCGATACCGGATCGAGGCGGCCGAAGCCCTGATCGCCGATGTGCCACCGCCGCGAGACTCGGTGGCGCTCACATCATTCGCGCGTCGGCGCCTGGGCCGTATCGTCATCGAACTCGAGGACGCGACGGTCACAACGCCCACTGGTGAAGAGCTGGTGCGTGATCTGACCTGGCGTCTGGCTCCGGGCGAGCGCATCGGCCTGGTGGGGGTCAACGGATCTGGGAAGACGACCCTGCTGCGCGTGTTGGCCGGCGCGGTGCCGCTGGCTGCGGGGCATCGAAAAGAGGGCAAGACGGTCAGCATCGGCTGGTTGCGTCAGGAACTCGACGACCTACCGGAGGACATCCGGGTACTCGACGCGATCGAGTCGATCGCTCTGCGCATCACACTGGGAGACAAGGAACTGTCCGCGTCCCAGGTTGCCGAGATGCTCGGATTCAGCCCGGCGCGTCAGCGCACACCGGTCGGGGATCTCTCCGGCGGTGAGCGCCGGCGGCTGCAGTTGACGCGCGTGCTCATGGCGGAGCCGAACGTGCTGTTGCTCGACGAGCCCACCAACGACCTGGACATCGAAACCCTGCAGCAGGTGGAGGACCTGTTGGACGGCTGGGCGGGCACCCTGGTGGTCGTCAGCCACGATCGGTACCTCATCGAGCGAGTCTGCGATTCCACCTGGGCACTGTTCGGTGATGGCAAGCTGACCAACCTGCCGGGTGGCATCGAGGAGTACCTGCGCCGGCATGCGCAACCGATCGCGGCGCCCGTCAAATCGGCACCGGACCGCGGCCGCGATGGCGCAGCCCTGCGAGCCGCGCAAAAGGAACTCGGCCGGTTGGAGCGGGCCGTCGCCAAGCTGGGCGAGCGCGAGGCCACTCTGCACGCGCGGCTCGCCGAACACGCCACCGACCCGGACCGGGTGGTGACGTTGACGGCTGAACTCAATGCCGTCGTCGCCGAGAAGGACGCCACCGAGCTGCAGTGGATGGAGCTCGCCGAAGAGCTCGAGTAGTCCGGGCCAGAATTCAATAAAAAGGCGAGGGCAGTCGGTGTGACTGCCCTCGCCTGTTGAACGGATTGGGTGAGAAACGTCCGGGACTTGGCCCGGCATGCGATGCGCTACGCGCCTCGCCGATGCGTCCCCCCTCTGGGGGTTCGCCAACCTGCCGTTATACGGCTAGCGGGAACCACTCATCGGTCTGCTCCGTGTTGTCGCCCTCGACCAGCAGCTCGCCGCTGTAGATGGCTTCGAAGTCGATCTCGATGACCGTGGCACCGAATTCCTCGTTCGTCATGTACTGAACAGTAGGGGTCACTATTAAGAAATCATTGAGTCACGAATCGGAAAAGTCTGGCAATTTTCGCTAGACGCATCGGCCCAGGTCATAGACCATGAGCGACCTTGCTGAACTCTTAAGAAAACGGGTTGGTGCCCTTAATGAGCACCCAGGCGGCAATTGCGGCCCCGAATCCGGCCACGACCAGCACCGATGAGACCGCATTCGGCCACTGTTCGCGGCCGAATCGCCCGTCCACAGAGATGCGTCCCGGTCCCATGAGGATTACCGCAGTGGCTGCGGCGGCAAGCACCAGCGGGAATTGCACTTCCGTACGGGATTGAAAGAGATCACTGCGCACCGAGTAGCCCAGGACTGCCGAGTAGAGCATCGAACCCAGCACCGCGCAGCCACCCAGGGGCGTGAGCAGTCCGGCGATAAGTAGCGCGCCGCCGATGCTGTATGTCGCCGCGAGCACGCGTGCCGCCAGATCGGCGGACGCGCTGGCCGTCGAGCCCAGTTGCACGAACTGTTCGGAGGCGAACACGACGTTCAGCCCGCTCCAGCACAGCGTCACTCCCACTGCGACACGCAGGATCAGGAGTCCAATATCGTTGCGGGTCAACGGATCGCTGTACTGCTTGGCACTCGGCACGCCGGGAGTCTATGGCACGCGCGTTAGGGTGAACCCGCTATGGCAGCGGTCAGCTCCCGGTACGACGACGGCAACGCGGTTCCCGGCGTACCGTCCGTGCGCATCGCACGCGCCGACCTGGCAGCGATCACGGCGCTCACTGCTCTTGTGTTCGGTTGGGCCAGTAGGGGTTACGGATACTTCTTCGACGAGGCATACTTCGTTGTCGCCGGGCGAGATCACCTGTCCTGGGGGTACTTCGATCAACCTCCGTTGGTGCCGTTCATCGCCGGCATGGCCGACAACATCGCGCCCGGATCGTTGTGGGTGCTGCGTCTGGCGGCCACCGCGGCGGTGGCGGTCGGGACGTTGATGTGTGGGTTGATCGCCGCCGAGCTCGGCGGCGGCCGCCTTACCCAATCTGTGTCGGCGATTGCCTATGCGACGGCCATGTTTCAGATCTTGGCGCACTGGTTGCAGACACCGGCGATCGATCCGGCCCTGTGGGCGGTGGTGTGTTGGCTGCTGGTGCGCTGGACTCGTAGCCTCCGGGAACGATTGCCCGATGATCGCCTGCTGCTCTGGGCGGGGATCGTCACCGCCGTCAGCATGCAGACGAAGTTCCTCATCCCAGCCCTATGGCTTGCGGTGCTGCTGAGCGCGGCGGTACTCGGGCCGCGGACGCTGCTGCGCCGCAGGCGACTGTGGATCGGGGCCGCGGTCGTCGTCGTGACTACCGTCCCGACCCTTATCTGGCAGGCCACCCATGGCTGGCCGTATCTGCGGATGGCCGGCATCGTGGCGGCGGAGTCCGAGCGCGGAGCGGCGCTGCTGGCGGGCATGCTCCTCGGGTCCGCTGTGATCGGCCTGGTGCTGCTGCTGGCCGGGGTCGTCGCGCTGGTGGCGGCGCCCTCGCTGCGGCCCTACCGGTATCTGGGATCGGCCGCGCTGTTGGTCAGCGTGCTCATGTTCGCCTCTCACGGGCGCGCCTACTACGGCATGGGGTTGTATGCCCTACTTATTGCCGCGGGTGCGGTGGGGCTTTCTCGGTGGCGCCCGGTCCGTCCCGCGATGCGCGGCGTGGTCTACACATTGATCGCGGTGGTGACGGCCGCGTCGGTGATCATGGCAATCGTCCGGCTGCCCATCGTGTCTGAATCGGCTGCCGCACGCTGGTTTTCCTGGGCCGGTGACATGGGGCCGACCATGCTCGCCGAAGGCGATCACTCCACGGAGGGGCTGCGACAGATCGCCAGGGACACCTACGACTCGATGCCGCCGGAGGTACGCACCCGCACGGCCCTGGTCGTACAGATCTATCCCATGGCCGCTGCCTATGACGTGGAGGCCGGACGTGAAGGAATCTCGCGCGCGTACAGCTTCCACCGCGGCTACTACTACTTCGGGGCGCCACCGGAATCCATGACGGACATGATGTACATCGGCGTGGACGACCCGGATCCCAGGCTCGCTCAAGGATTCCGGGGTGTGCAGCGGATCGAGCTGTTGCACGCGCCAGGGGAGGACGAGGCACATGTCTATCGGTACTACGGCAGAATTGCGCCGTGGCAACGGCTATGGGACGACTGGCGCACCTACAAGTAGGTGTCGGGTGACGGCGGTCAATGGTCTTCGCCCAAGGGGCTCATCCGTCGAACAGATGGCGCCCCGCGACGCCCAGATGTACTGGATGTCGTCGAAGATCCCGAACGATCAGTTTCTGCTGTTCTGCTTCGACTCGCCGACGCAGGACATCGCCTCGGTGTGTGCGGTGATCGCCGAACGCGCGACCCGGATCGCGGACCTACGGGTTCGCGCTGTCGACGTCGCCGGGCACCTCGACTACCCCTACTGGGGGCCGCGTGATGAATCTCAGGTGCCGATTACCGTGCATGCGCTGGCGGATTCCAGCTGGCCGCATTGCCGATCCGCGATCGCCGCGCTGTTGACCAGTACTGTCGACGTTCGCGAAAGTCCCTGGCATCTACATTTTTTCCCTGGAGTGAACGGTGCGCCGTGGGTGTCCGGTGAGGCCCTCGTGGCGGTGCTGCAGGTATCGCACGCGCTGGCCGACGGCAGGCGGGCCACCGAAGCGGCGCGCGCATTGTTCGGTGACGAGGCACCCGAGAGCGGCTCGTTACCCGGGGTGCCGGGCCATGCCGCCCTGCGTGGGCTGGTGGACTTCCCGGCGAATCTGGGACGGCTGCTGGGCGCGAGCAGAGATGGATACGTGGCCTACAAACGGCAGCAGGAACTTGTCGCGGCGGGTGAGATGGAACCGGAACTACAAGGATTCCCGTTGATTTCGCTGAATGCTCGGCCCGATGACCTTCGGGAAATTCGGATGATCGTGCGCCCGCGCGACCAACT
This sequence comes from Mycobacteroides franklinii, assembly GCF_002013895.1. GTDB lineage: Bacteria > Actinomycetota > Actinomycetes > Mycobacteriales > Mycobacteriaceae > Mycobacterium > Mycobacterium franklinii. The sequence continues at coordinate 226,258 of NZ_MAFQ01000001.1, forward strand.
TCGCACCGAGGACGTCAGCGTGACCGTCGCGGTGATGACGGCGATCGGTACGGCGCTACCGCAGTATCTGCGCGATCACGGCCAGTGGGTGCCGGACAGGTTGGGTGCCGAGGTGACCGTCGCGGTGCCAGGGGAATCTATGGCGCGCAACAACTTCCGGAACGTTGGTGTGGACCTGTGCTGGGGTGAGCCGGATGTGCGCGCCCGGGCACGGCAGATAGCGGACGGCATCGAGCGCAGGCGTCATCGTGCCGCGCATCCGGTCCTGGTCGCCCAGCGCGCAGGCGGAGCGGCGCTACCGGCGCCGATGATGTGGGCGGGTGTCAACGCCTTCAATGCCGACCTGATGCCGCCCACCGTGGCGGGCAACACCGTGGTGTCGAGTGTGGTGCGCGGTGCCGCCGATCTGATGCTCGGCGGCGGGCGAGTGGCGTTCACTGCGGGGTTCCCGGCGCTGTCGCCGGTCATGGGCCTGACCCATGGAGTGCATGGCATCGGCGACACCGTCACGGTGAGCGTGCACACCAGCGCGGCGGTGATGCCCGATGCCGATCACTACGAAGGCCTGCTGGCCGATGCGCTGACCGAGGTTTCTCGCCAGCTGCGATGAGTTTTCTCCTCGGTGCGGGTCGATACCGGTATGCCGACTATTACCCCTTGCCTCTGGTTCGACACCCAGGCCGCCGAAGCCGCCAACTTCTATGTGTCCGTGTTCCCGAACTCGCGGATCCTCGAGGTCACCCATTACGGGCCGAACACCCCGATGCCGGAGGGCACTGTGCTCACCGTCGAGTTCGAACTCGATGGACAGCGGTACACCGCCCTCAACGGCGGACCTCAGTTCACCTTCGATGAGGCGATCTCGTTTCAAATCGACTGTGGGTCTCAAGACGAGGTCGATCGCTACTGGGAGGCGCTGACCGCCGACGGGGGACAGGAGTCCCAATGCGGTTGGCTCAAGGACAAATTCGGGGTTTCCTGGCAGGTGGTGTCGCGCGAGCTGATCGACCTGATCTTCCATTCCGATCCGGTCACCGGTGATGCGGCGATGCAGGCCATGATGACCATGCGCAAGCTCGATGTGGCTGTCGCCCGGGAGGCGGTCGAAGCGGCACAGGCCGGTTCCTAGGGCCGCTCCCATTTCACGTCAGCTAAGTCCGGCATGGTTTGCCGGGAGTTCTTACACTGAATCCGATGGCTGTCGAGGGTTGCATGGGGTACACGCGCGGTTGCCGCTGCCCAAAATGCGTCAGGCACCGGCGGCGGCACGAGGACCGGATGGCGCAAGCACAGCAGGATGCCGTGCAAGAGCGGGTAGAACGCCGGGCCCGGTGGCAATCCGACCTCGCGGACGGGGGCCCCAAGTCGCCCCCGAGTCAAGTCGTGGAACCCGCCGATCATGCGCGCGAGTTGGAGCGGGAACGGTCTCGCGCTCAGCATTTGCAGGGACAGATCGCGGCACTGCGTGAGATGGCGGCTCAACATTCGCCGGGGGCGGACAGCGGAGTCTTAGCCCTGCTGCAGATGCGTCAACTTGCCGAGCTGTTGGAGCAACACCGCGATCAGCTTCGGCTGCTGCTCAACGGATCGGCCGTCGACGAGCAGCAGCCGGCGCTCGATCCCTAGCGCTCGTCCCCGAAGTCCACGTTCCAGCCCATGGACTTGTAGCGGCGTATCTCCGATTCGCGTCGTTGCTTTTCGGCGCGTTCATGCTCGGTCCAGTCGCCGATGACACCGGGGGATGCCTTGGGTAGATCGCCGAACAGCTCGTTGCCGTTGTCCCAGTTGATGAGGAACTCCGGGGTCTCGTGTTCGTCGTCCTCTTCGCCCTTGCCGCCGTGGCCGTGGGCACCACCCATGGGTGCCATGCCCATGCCACCCATACCCATTGCGCCACCGCGGACTCCGGCGCCACCGATGCCGGCGGGGTTGGTGCCTGTGCCGCCTCCCAGGCCGGGAACACCTGCGCCACCGCGCAATGCTCCAGGGCCGCTGAGGGTTCCGGTGCCCGAACCCGAGCCCGACGGCGAGCTGTAGCCCGCCGCGGTGGTGCTGCCCAACGGGAGGCCGGAGCCGGTCTTGTCTGAGCCGCCGCCAAGGCCGCTGAGGGCGTTGCCCAGTCCGCTACCCGAACCGCCGCCGGAGCCGCTCTGGGGGCTGCCGCCACCGGAACCGTTTCCGCTACCGGAGCCCGCGCCTTGGCCTTGGCCGCCTTGGTTACCTGAGCCGTCGCTGTAGGCGGGTTTGGTGTCCTTGTTGGCGAGACCATCGGTGGCATTGTTTGCGCCGCCCGCGCCCTGACCGCCGCCCGAGCCACCGCCGTTTTGGCCGCCGCCGCCCGTACCTTGGCCGCCGCCTGGGCTATTCGCAGATTGCGGAAGCGTGATGTTGCCCGGGTTGTTTCCTTTTGGCGGTTGGACGTCGGTGACGTTATCGCCTTCGCGCACGACCGGCTCGCTGAACAGACCGACCATCTGAAGTCGGGCCAAGAACTGCTCTTGATTTTTCCGCTGTTGTACGTCGGCATCCGACGATCCAGAGTTCTTCATCTGCGAGACCTGGGCGTCGGACATCGGCGGCTCGATAGTCCGCTTGGCGGTGCTCATCGCGTCGCCAAGCGGCGGCATTCTGTCCGCCACGTGACGGATGCTCAGGATGCCTCTCTCCGAGGCCCGGAAGTAATCAGACATGTTGGTCTGTAAGGATTTTGCGGCCGCACCGCGCCAGTCCTCAACCAGCATCCCCTGCACCTTGCCGCCGAGCGTGTTCATTATGTCGCCCAGTTGCTCGGCGATGCTGTTGATCGACTCCTTGGCTATCTGCGGGTTGCCGGTTTGGAATGCCTGGGCAGCGTTGTAGATGGACTGGTGGTCGCGGCCTTCCCAGTGTTCCTTCTGGATCTGCTTCTTCCCCATGTCTTCTCCTCCTGAAAACTATTGGTTCTAGGGTATTTTCGGCTCGATCTGCGTCATGATCTGCAGGGCCAACGGGCATTGGTCGTAGTGCTGGCGAGTCAAGTCGAGATTGAGATCAACCTGCACAGCGGCGATTGCTTGCTGGGACGGGACGACAATCGTGCAACTCATGCCCTCGCGGTCGTGCAACAGCCAGCCCGTTCGAGTGCCGATCGTCACTTGTTCTTGTCGGTCCCACCGATCATTTAGACGTTCGAACCCTGATACTGAGCCGTCTACCGCGTATACCTTGACTCCCCACTTAGGCCCGTCCCAGATGCAGCCCCGGACATTCTGGCCAAAGGCGGTGGTGTGGGCATCGCGACTGCCAGGCTTGACTTCCCATGTTGCAACATCTGCGTCGGTGATCGCAGTGCATGCATCGAAGGTGGTGCCCTTAACCCGGTCGGGAACGGTGGTCTTGGTGGTCGAGGCCTTACTAGTGTCGGCAGAAGTTGATGGTGATGACGCTGGATTCGGTATGGGAGTCCCTTGAATGCCGTTGTGTGTACACCCCGCGATAAGTGCAGTCGAAGCTGCGATAACGGCGATCCATCTCATGGGTTTAAGTCTTCCTGACCTGTCAGCTGGTAGTGGGCGGTGGGTAGACACCCAGACCGTTGCTGTCGATTGTGTCGCCTCTGAGCTGCTGGAATGACTCGGAGTTTCGATGTTCAGTGTTGTCGTACTCGTTCTGAGCGACCTTGGCCCACTCGGCCCACGTGTTCACGGTGTCGATGTGGGCGTTGATTACCGAGAGGACGGAGGCGGACTCTCCAGCTACCAGATCTGTCAGTGCATTGTTCCAGGACGTGCCTTCGGCGCATGCTCCCATGCCGAGCTCAGCCACGAATGCTTTCGTATCTCGTCGGAGAGCTTCCAGCTTGTCTACCGCCGCGCTGAACTCCTGTGACACCTTCATCGCGGCGCCAGGCGCTAGATGCAGCTCGTTCATATCGAGTCCTGATTCTCCGGGCATGGACGCTCCTCTCGCTGGTCGGTTAGACAGTATTGCCCCATATATAGCTCCGACGTCGGATGAGCCAGTTTGGTTCCATGTTTTTGACGATTGCTGCGGTCTGATGCTGCTCTGCACCCGTGCAGGGGCTCAGCATGTTGCTGCGCGAGGGTTCAGCTCGAGGCATCTCGCCCCCGTGTCTACTCTCTCGGCTCGTTGAAATTTGAACTATCTGAAAATTTCTCGCTGCTCATTGGAACCTGGTGGTGGGCTGAGGCATCGTTAGTAGTAGGCAACGAGCTCGATAACAGGAGGGGGAGCGGTGGTGACTCAGGGCAATCACGGCCTTAGTGGACGGGCTGAGGTGACCATTGACAGTGGGAACTTGCCTGTTGCAGTCAGGTTCGTAGGCTCGCTGAGGCCGCAGGAGTATGAGCGGGCGATTGCTGTTGGCTATGGGAATGCCCTGCTGGCGCAGGCTCAGGGCCTGCTAGAGGCCGGTGGGGAGGGATCATTTAAATCACTGCCATCTCGCCGTCAAAAGATGCTCGACTTTCTGGCTGCAACCACGTGGGATCAATACATGGAGAAAGCTGTCGCTGCTTTTGGGGGCACTTTCCGGGCTGAGAGTCATTTCAGAGACCGCCACGGCAAACCTGGAGTGACTCTGGTGGCCGACAACACCACAATTGCAACGCTTGATGTCTCCCCAGACTGGGTTGCTGAAGTTGGGGCAGGCGTCGTTGCGGGTGAAGTGGTCCAATGCGGTTCAAAGATCAGATCGATGCGCTCTAGTGCGACTGTGGCATCTAGTACAGATTGCGACGAATCGGATGACCAACTTGAAGTCCGATTACTAGCTCATTTGACCAACTTGCTCTTAGCTAGAGAGAGTTAAATTATGCCGCCGTCCAAGAAACAGCTCAACGTATCAATTGCACGTATGAATACAGCTTCTAAAGGCTGGCAGAAGACCTCAAGTGACCTGTCTCAAGCCAGTGATAAGATTTCTGAACTTAAATTCAGCAAGCTGGAGGCGGGAATATTTCAACACGCCTATCAGGCTTACATTGACGCCGCATCTTATGTCCAAGAACGTATGAAGGAAGGTGCATTGGAGGCCGCAAATATCTCCTCCACGCTCAAGGCTAATGCTGACACGTATCAGAGGGAAGAAGATAGCAACACGCACGCAATAAAGGGATTGTATTAGGGGTGATTAGTGGTTGAAAAACCAGATTATGAGGGTACTCTCAGCCTGTTCAAAAGTAAGAAAGATGAGTGTGGCGATCTAAAAGAAAAGGCACATGATGCTTTCAAAATACTCCGCAACGTGATCAGTGGGATTGGGTTCATTGGATTTCTTACCGCTGAATGGCTTGACACCAAAGAATCTGAGGTGACAGAGCATATTGAGGATCTTTTGAAGAAGCTGGACGAGGTTCTGAAGGGTTCTGATGCCCCAAGTACATTTATCGACTACTCACATGCGTGGAAGAGCCAGGTGCAGAATCACGTCAAAGACGCCAGTGACACGGCCAGTCAAGACACCACTTTTGGCGGGTACTGGACTGGTTCCGCCGCCGGTAAATACGGGGAAGCGCGAAACTTGCAGGTGGCTGCGCTGGGAGCAGCCTATGAAATGAACAATCAAGTTTCTCAGAAATTGATGGACTTGGCCGACAGTGGATGGAACTTCTACAAGGACCTGATTCAAGCATTGAGCGGATTCCTGAGCAAGGTTACTGGGGCGATCGGAAAGATCGCTGCCGTGATTACAGCTCCCTGGGGAGTGTCCGACACTATTGATTGTCTAACTGGGGTTATCGATTTAGTAACTCAACTGGAGACGTCCAAGGAGTCTGCTTTGCGTGAACAATACAAGGCAAAGCTAGAGTTGGATAGTATGCCCTCAATTACTAGGGGCCTGCCCGGAGGTCATTGGCCGATCGCAACAACTGATCGTTATAATGATGCTTCGGTAGCTGATGGCACAAATGACTGGTCGGTAGAATCTGATGTGAATAAGTCATGATAGGTGCAGTGAGCGGCTATTCCCGGCGGATCATGATGCTGATTATTGGGCTCGGCCCTCTGATGGCTGCTGTTACAGGCTGTGTGCCTACAACTCGGAGCGGCGATCCCACAACGTCGGCGAATACAGCCTTTCCCTCCATCAAGACGGATGAGGTGTGTCAGTCCCTGGTTGGTTTTCTCCAGAAAGATTGGGTGGGAACTCGTGAGGGGGTGACCACCTATGATGAGGATGCGTTTGCATCTACTCGAGTATTCGGAATGTCGCCGCCTCAGGCTAGCTGTACGTACATATCGAGCCGTACAAATCTTGGGGCTGAACCGCCGAACGAAGAGCCCTATTACATCTCGCTCGAGGTCATCCAGGGACCGGCGACCAAGCCTCCGAAGCCTGGGTGGAAAAGCCGGTCTCTATTGATAGGTAATACGCCGGTCTCGATGTCTTGGGAGGGCAATTCCGCTCACGACTGGTCGAAAGCGGCTGTTCTTGACTTCTCTGCCGAGAACAGCGGTTGGTCGGGGAATCTCAATCTGCCGACTCCGCGGGGCTGGGACGCGGCGCGTGGGGCGCCAATTTCAGAGAGTGATGTGCACGCGGCTGCCCAGCAACTTCTCGCGACAGTCAGAATGGTCTCAGGGGCCCGCTAAAGCGGCGCCGTGTCCGCGAGCGCATACCGCATGCAGCTCTTTCTGGGTTTTGTATCCGCGCGGCATGCGCTCGGCGAGGGGAGAGCGCGACCTTGACCGACTCAACTTATCGCTGATAACTTAACGCCGTTATTTTCCGGCGGAAGGCGCGATGATGCTCGAACGTTTGGCTCGATCGGTGATCGCGGCGCCCCGCCTCGTTCTCGGGATGGCGCTGCTCATTGCGATCGCGGCGGCCCTCTTCGGCGTTCCGGTGACCAAGCATCTGGCCGCCGGTGGTCAGCAAGACCCGAACTCCGAATCTGCCTATGTGACTAAGGCTCTCCGGGACAAGTTTGATATCAGCGACCAGTCCCTGGTCTTCATGCTTACCGGCGAGCAAGGCGTCAAGAGTCCGCAGATGCGTGCCGTCGCAGCAGATCTGGAGCGCCAGCTCAAAGACTCCGGCGTGGTCATCAACCTGACCTCGGCCTGGACGGCGCCGCCACAGGTAGCCGAGGAACTGCTGGGCGCCGATGGCAAGGCCGGATTGATCGTCGCCGGGCTGACCGGGGGCGAGAACGACGCGCAGAAGCACGCGGCAAAGCTCATCAAGTCTCTCGCGGTGGACCGTGACGGGGTAGCGGTCAAGGCCGGCGGTGTCGCCACGCTCTACAACCAGATCGTTACCCAGTCCGAGAAGGACCTGCTGGTTATGGAGTCGATCGCGATTCCGATCAGCTTTGTGGTGTTGATATGGATATTCGGCGGCCTCTACGCGGCCCTGTTGCCTCTGGTAGTCGGAGTGTTTTCCATCGTCGGCGCCATGTCGATATTGCGCGGGCTGACGTATGTCACCGATGTGTCCGTGTTCGCGCTGAACCTTGCGGTGGCAATGGGATTGGCGCTGGCGATCGACTACTCCCTGCTGATCATCAGTCGCTATCGCGAGGAGGTGAATGCGGGCAAACCGCGCGATGAAGCGCTGGTCCTGACCATGACTACGGCCGGACGGACCGTGCTGTTCTCGGCGCTGACGGTTGCGCTGGCCCTAGTAGCGCTGATCCTGTTCCCGATGTACTTCCTCAAATCGTTCGGATACGCCGGTGTAGCCGTCGTCTTCGTTGGCGCCATCGCCGCGCTGGTCATCGTCCCGGCGGTAGTCACCCTGCTGGGCGACCGGATCGACGCCCTGGACGTGCGCCGCCTGATCCGCAGGGTCCTGGGAAGGCCGGAACCCGTCGCCAAGGACGTCACGCAAAGCTTCTGGTACCGGACCACCAAAAGGGTTATGGCGCGCGCTGTTCCGATTGCCATCATCATCGTCAGCGCATTGGTGGTGCTGGGCCTGCCGTTCCTCGACGGCAAGTTCGGATTCCCGGATGACCGGGTCTTGCCCGCCTCGGCCTCGGCGCATCAAGTGGGCAACGAGATGCGCCGCAACTTCAACAACAACAGCTCCACCAACTTGTCCGTCATCGCCGAGGGCGTCGGTTCGGTGCCGCCGAGGGAGATCGACGAGTACGCCGCGGACCTGTCGAATATCGAGGACGTCAAGGAGGTGGCCGCACCCACCGGTGCGTTCATCCGGGGCATGAAGGTGGGCCCGCCGGCAAGTGCAACCGGAATCAAGAATGACACAGCACTTTTCACGGTTCAGACCGCCGCCAAGCCGTACACGGAGGCCGCCGAGCGCCAGCTCGATGCCATCCACGCACTGCCGGGCCCGGCCGATGTCTTGGTCAAGATCGGCGGGGGAGCCCAGTTGGATCGTGACGCCGTCGACGGCATTGTGCACAAGCTGCCCCTGGTGCTGGCCATCATCGCCGTCGTCACCTTTGTGCTGCTCTTTCTGCTGACGGGTTCGGTGGTACTGCCCATCAAGGCGCTGGTCCTCAACGTGCTGTCGTTGACGGCTACCTTCGGCGCGCTGATCTGGATCTTCCAGGAGGGACACCTGGGCGGGTTCGGCACCGAGGTCACCGGCACCATCGTCGCCACCATGCCGATGCTGTTGTTCTGCATAGCTTTTGGGCTATCAATGGACTATGAGGTGTTTCTCATCTCGCGCATCCGCGAGTACTGGATGGCGTCCGGGCGCACCCGGGCCGACAACGACGAGGCGGTGGCGCTCGGTGTGGCCCGCACCGGCCGGGTGGTCACCGCCGCGGCGCTGATCATGGCGATCGCCTTCGCGGCACTGATGGCTGCGCAGGTGTCCTTCATGCGGATGTTCGGTACCGGACTGACCATCGCGATCCTGGTGGACGCCACCATCATCCGGATGCTGCTGGTGCCGTCGTTCATGCGGCTGCTGGGACGGTTCAACTGGTGGGCGCCCAAGCCGTTGGTCACGCTGCATGAACGGATCGGATTCAGTGACTAGGCGGCAGCGCGCGTCCCGCGGCTCGGGCGATCGACTGCGCGACGAAATAATCGACGCCGCAATCGCTCTTGTTTTGGAGACCAAGGAATTGCGTGCACCGTCCATCCGTGAGGTGGCACGCAAGATCGGTGTCACCCCGCCTTCGATCTATCTGCATTTCGCCGACAAGGACGAGCTGATGGATGCCGTCTGCGGCCAGTATTTTCAGCGTCTCAACGACAAGATGGTCGAGGCGGCCCGCGGCGACATCACCGCGCTGGAGCGTCTGCACGCGCAGGGGATGGCATACGTGCGCTTCGCCATCGCGACACCGCTGATGTACCGGCTGGCCACGGTTACCCAGCCAGAGGGTGAGCTCGACGAGACTATGGCCAGTGCGGCATTCGCGCATCTGCACAACGGAGTCAAAGAACTTGTCAACGAGGGGCTATACCCCGAAGGCGACACAGTGGCGATGGCCCTCCAGCTATGGGTGGCCGCGCATGGTGTTGCCTCGATGCTCGTCACCAAACCGCATCTACCGTGGGGGGATCCCGAGGAATTCGCCAGCGAGGTACTGCGTGCGGCGTGCCTGGGGCAGGCGGTCAGCGATATTGACCTGACAGAAGTGCTGCCGCGTCAGAAGTAGAGCCGCACCGACGCCAACGTGCCCGGCGCCGCCGAATTATCCGAGAACTCGAAGAGTCCAATGCCACGGCGATTACCGAGATGCACCGTGGCCGATACCGAGGGCCCCGCGGCCAGTAGTTTATCCACGGTCAAAGAGCTTGCTGCCGAGGCGAACTCGGCCAGTGATGCCTCGGATACTCCGTCCAGCGACAGTGCGGCCTCGGGTGCGAGCACAGTGGTGACCGTCGGGATATCGCGGGCGGCGAGCGCCGCCGTCAGCTCCTGGACGCGCTGCTTGCCCGCCGCGTGCACGCCCTTGAGTCCGCGCATGAATCCCAGCACCCCGTTGAGTCCCTGGTTCTTCAGCAGCTGCGGTCCCAGCTTGGCGCTGGCCAGCAGCCCGTCACCGCCGGAACCGAGCAACTGGCTGATCATGGCGCGTAGTTCCCAGTAGGCGAATAGCCGGTCGATCTTGAGGGACGACGCCGGGCCGTCTTCGACGACGTCGTAACGCAGATGCATGGGGATATGCATCGTCACGCCGGTGGACATGGTGGTGTGAATAGTCAGATCGCGCAGCACCGACATTCCGGCGACCACATCGTTTTCTACGTCGAAGACGATGGTGTTGGGCGCGATGAAGGTGTCGTAGAACTTGCCGATGGCGGATTCGCCGATATGTGGCCGCGAACCCACCGGGTCATTCACCTGGCCATAGGTGGCAAACAGGCCCACCCAGGTGTCCTTGTCGTGAGCACCGACTGCTGCTGGCGACGCCTGCACGGTCGCCAGCAGCTCATCGGCAAATGGGGCGCTGGACACGGTTCCTCACAAACCGATCAGGACAGTGCCCCGAGCACCGCGTCGTAGTCGGGTTCCTGGGCGATCTCCGGAACCAGCTCGGTGTAGGCGACGTTGCCGTCGGCGCCGATCACGACGATGGCGCGGCCCAGCAGACCGGTCATCGGGCCGTCGGCGATGGTGACGCCGAAGTCCTCGCCGAACGAGCTCCGGAACGCCGAGGCGGTACCCACGTTCTCGATGCCCTCGGCACCGCAGAAACGCTTCTGGGCAAATGGCAGGTCCTTGGAGACACACAGCACCGGTGCTCCGGCCTCGGCGGCACGCTGGTTGAAGGTGCGCACGCTGGCCTGGCAGACAGGGGTGTCGATCGAAGGAAAGATGTTGAGGATCACCGGCTTATCCCGGTACTGATCGCTGGTGACGGGGCCGAGATCGGCGCCTACCAGCTCAAATGCCGGGGCAGGAGAGCCGACAGCGGGAAGCTCGCCGACCGTGTTGATGGGGTTTCCGCGCAACGTGATCTGTGCCATGGCCCCAGTGTTCCAGAGTTCGGGTGCGGATTGCATCAGCGGGGCTAGGTTGGTGGCATGACGACGCCCGTCAGCTTCGATAACAGATTCTTCTCCGCAACGTGGTCTGCCATCGCGCGGCGCGAACCTCAGGAGATCAAGGAGCTGCGCGCGGAGAATCTGCGCGGCCTGACCGGCCACGTCCTGGAGGTGGGAGCGGGAATCGGCTCCAACTTCCTGCTCTACCCGAATACCGTCACCGCGGTGACGGCGCTGGAGCCCGAATCGCGGCTGCGTCCGCAGGCCGAGGATGCCGCGGCCGGGGCCGCGATCCCGGTGACGGTGACCGCGGGTGTGTTCGAGGATCTGGCTGTGACCGGCGAGGACCGGTTCGACGCGGTGGTGTGTTCGTTGGTGCTGTGTTCGGTCGGCGACCCCGACCGGGCCGCTGCCCAGGCGTTCGAGGTGCTCAAGCCCGGGGGAGAGGTGCGTTTCTTCGAACATGTGGCTCACGACGGCGCGCTCGGGCTGGTTCAGCGCGCGGTCGATGCGACGTTCTGGCCCAAACTGTTCGGGAACTGCCACACGCACCGGGACACGCTGGCCGCGATCGAGCGGGCCGGATTCACGATCGAGGAACGGCGCGACGATTGGCTGAAGGTGATGGGGATTCCCATGCCGTCCTCGTCGATCGTGATCGGGCGTGCGGTCAAACCCGTCTAGAGCGCCTGGTATCAACCAAATTCGGCTCAACCAAATTCGACGACCGTCATGGCCGGCCGCATCCGATTGCTGAACGGCAGGTCGTAGAAGAGCGGCGTGGCCAGTTTCATGAGGGTGCCGCGCCCGGGTGGCATCCGGACCTCGCGGACCGTACGAACGCCCTCGAGGGCGCGCAGCTCGTCGTACTGGTTGGCCGTGAAGGAGAACGGCATCGGCGGGACGGTGTAGTGCTCGCTCAGCTTCCAGCCGCGCCGCCGCGAATACACGCTCATCAGCCACGGAATAGTGTCGAAGACGATCCATCCGCCGGGAAAGCGCTTGGCGCAGGCGGCGATGAGATCGAACACCACATCGCGCTCCAGGTACATGAACAGCCCCTCGGCGGTGATCAATACGCCGTGGGAATCGTCGACCTGATCCATCCAGGAGTGATCGAGTGCCGACTGCGCGACGTATCGAACCCGATCCGACGGCGGTAGCAACTGCCGCCGCAATCTCACGATGGGTTCCAGGTCGACGGTCAGCCAGTTGAGCTCGCCGTTGTCGATACGCCAGAAGCTGGTCTGCAGTCCCTCCGCCAGCGCGACCACGGTGGCGCGCGGATGATCCGCCAGATACTCGTTGGAGACGTTGTCGAAGGTCAACGCCCGCAGTGCAATACCTTGATGTGTGCGGCCGAAATGGTGGTAGTCGTAGTCCAGGCTCTCGTACACGACGACCGCCATCGGATCATCGATCAAACCGTCCGGCCGGGCCGCCTCGACGGCTCGCTGACGCAAGGTGATGAGTGCGGTTTCGGATACCCCGTCGAGGTGGCGGGCATCAATGGCGGCCATGCACGCCACACTACTAGCGAACGAGCTTGTGCAACGTCCGCAAGTTCCGGGTGGTGGTCGTCGACTTGTATCGCTTCTTCCCGGTGGTCTTGCCGATGGGGCTGGTCAGGGTCTGCGACCTGGGCACCTGCCAGTACAGCACCCCGTCACCGGTGGCGATGCGTTCACTTTCGTCGAGCTCGCCTTCCAGGGCGGCCAGCTCGGCCAGCACCGCCGGGTCGCTGCAGAACATCACGTACGAGTGCACGCCCTCGATCTCGGGTTCCCAGGGAAACCCGGCGATGATGCGGCCGATGGTGTCCAGGTCATAGACCAGCACCCAGGCCTCGTATCCGAAGCGCTGGCCGAGCACCTGTTGCAGTCGTTCCTTGACGGCGCCCGCGGGTTCGGCTGCATCCACCAACACATTGCCGCTGGCGAGAATGGTTGTCACATCGGTGAATCCGTCGGCCTCAAGGGCATCGCGGACGTCGGCCATCTTCATGGTGATTCCGCCGACGTTGACTCCGCGAAGCAGTGCGGCGTATCTGGTCATGGCTTCTCCCAGGTGAGCAGGTGACGCCACATCACGAGGCGCTGTAGCCGGGCTCCGGGCAGCACGCGCTGGGCGATGCGTCGTACTTCGTCGTGGCTGTCCAGATCCTCGCAGATGATCGGCGAGGGATGTTCCCACCAGCCGCGACGGACGCGGTAATAGCGGTGCGCCCAGAAGCCCAGGCTGTTGTACCAAAGATCGGTCAATGAGCGGCTGGCGGCGAAGCCGATGACAACTATTCTGCCGCCGGGCTTCAGCAGGTCCGACATCCGGCCCAAGCCCTGTTCGATGTCCATGTGATGCAGTGCCGTGATGGCCGCGATGAGATCGAAAGATCCAGTGGGAAAAGGGTGTTGGAGGAAATCATCGCAGATGTACTCGACGTTCGGCGCCGATGTTTCCGCGCGGGCGAGCTGCAGGCTCGGTTCGTGGGGGTCGATCCCGACCACCCGCTGCGCTAGTGGGGCCAGCTCGCGGGTCAGCATCCCGATGCCGCACCCCACGTCGAGCACATCCGTGGCACCGGCGGGAATCCTGCGCAGTACCTCGCGCTGGTAGTGGATGTTGTGATTCCACCGGCCGGGCATGTTTATCCGAACTGCAGCAGCGTCATGGAAGGACGGGTCCGACGCAGAAATCCGCGATCGAGACGCTTGGCGTTGACCAACTTCCAGATTCCGCGGCCCGGATGCAGCGGGATGTCGACGGCCGCGACCACTCCTGGAATGGAGGTGAGTGCCTCGCCTTCATCGGCCGTCAACGCGAACGGCATGGGTGGAGCCACGTAGCGGTCCGACAACTTCAGGCCCTGCAGGGTGCGCTTACTGAACCAGTGCGGGATGCTGTCGAACATCATCTGCCCGCCGGGAAAACGCTTGGCGCAGGCTTCGATTAGTCCGAGTGACTCCTCGGGTTGCAGGTACATCAGTAGCCCCTCGGCCGTGATGAACGCACCACCGGAGGCGTCCACCCGGTCCATCCAACTGAGGTCGAGGGCCGACTGCGCCAGCGTGACGATTCGCTCGTTCTGGGGTAGTAGCGCGCTGCGCAGTTCTATCACCGGTGGTAGATCGACCGAGTACCAAGTGAATTGGGCTGTGGATTTCTCGCCGCCCAATCGCCAGAAGCTGGTTTGCAGACCTTCGGCCAGGGCGACAATCGCCGTCCGGGGATGCGTCGCCAGGTACACGCGGGCCTGTGTGTCGAACGAGAGGGCCCGCAGGGCGTGACTCTGAGACGGACGCCCGAACTTGCTGTAGTCGTACTCGATGGCATCGAAGAGCTCTGCCGCGAGCGGGTCCTTGATGAGGCCGTCCGGGCGCTTGGCCTCGGTGCCACGGTTGTGCAGCGTCCACAAGGTGGTAGCCGAGACGCCCTCGAGGTTGTCTCCGCGGATCGGCGATGAGGCGCTGGGCCGAAGAGCATCGGACTCGGTCATGAATCCGATGCTAATGAAATGGTGCGACGATCGGACGCCCTCTTGACTAGGCTGACCGGTATGACCGATTCGAAGGGGAGCGGCGACTCGGCCGCGGACGACGCCAAGCGCAAGTTCCGCGAGGCGCTTGACCGCAAGAACAACAAGGCCAGCGCGGCTGCCGACAACAAGGACACCGCCAGCAAGCCGACCCATGCACATGGCCGGGCCGGCTCGCATCGCGAATTCCGTCGTAAGAGCGGTTAAGCGGCCTTCTTCTGGTTCGCCAGCGCCCGGGCAGTGATCACCCCGGCCAGCACAACCACCCAGCACACCAGGCCAAAGCCCTTGAGCCCCCACACGACTGAGGCCAGCGTGAATCCGCCGGCAACCATCAGCGCCACTCCGACGACGGCGCTCCGGGCACCGGCGTGGGCGACGTGACCGCCGTCCCAACCGGGTAGGGGATTGTTCTCCAGCGGCCGCAGGGCCAGGAAGAGGCCGGTCACCAGGAGTGCCATCGTCGCGACTTGAAGCAGCGACAATGCGATGAAATTCGGTGCGGTGGTGTCGTATCGCGGGAACCCGAGGAAGTCGAACACCAGATGCATGCCCAGCAAGGCGGGCATGTGCCAGAGGTACAGCGTCATCGCGCCGGAGTTACCGATGGCTACGGCCCACCACACCCGTGGACGCTGAGCCCACCGATTGATGGCGGGCATCGCCGCGATGGCAAGGGCGGACAAGATGATTGCGTGCCCGGCCAGCACCAGTGACGGCGGAATCATGTTCGGCACCTTCTGGCCGGCCACCCCGACCAAGCTGATCGTGTACGGGCCGAACGTGACCAGTGCGATGTTGATGGCGAACAAGGCTGCCGCCAGCGTCAGCGCCGCCTTCTGGGTGATCAGCTGCCGGCGGTACCCCACGCCCAAAACCGCCGGCAGCAACCACACCACGAAGTTCACGTACCCGATGCCCTTGGGCGCATCCAGGCCCAGTCGCAGCACGTCAACCGCCGCGATGCCCAGATAGATCAACGCCAGCGCGGTGAACATGGCGCGCGGCGTGGTGATCCGGGCCAGCAGCGGAACCGCGGCCAGCACCAGCACATAGGCGCCCAGGAACCACAGCAGCTGGGTGCTCACACCGGCGACCGGTTCGTAGACATGCAGCGGTAGGACCTGCCGAAGTATCAGCAGGGCCACCGCCCAGAAACCCAGGTAGTAGAACACCGGGCGGTATAGCCGCGTGCAGCGATGCATGAGCCATGATCCCCAGCTGGTGCCGGGCTTCCAGGACCCCACGCTGGCGGCGACACCGGCGAAGAAGAACAGCGGCATGATCTGGAAAACCCAGGTCAGGGCCTGGAAAATGGGCCGTCCATTGAGCAGGTTGCCCCACAGCAGCACCCCGTTGTCGATGGTGCTCACCGCCATGATGGTGTGCCCAAGAACCACGCCGACCAGCGACACGATCCGGATCACGTCAAGTGCGCGGTCACGCGTTGTCGGCGTGGCCGCATCCACCTCCTCGGCGGTGGGCAAGCCCAGCGTTGAGGCGCTTGCGCGAAGAGCATTCATCGGTGCAATCGTCATGCACCTAGCGTCGCCGAGTGCCGATCGTCGACACAGCGCGTCGCTACGCGATCTCGCTAGGTAATTTCCCCTGGGCCCGCCGAGTAGGGCTAGCCGCCGAGGGCAGCGATGAGGTCCTTGATCTTGGCGGCCTCGTCTTCGGTGACGGACTCCTCGGATTCGATGGCCGTCAGGAATCCGACCTTCAGGCCGGCACCGTTGGCGGTCTCCTGCGCGGTGAGTCGCGCGCGCCGCCGCGCGGTGTACAGGCGTTGGCCCAAGGTGGCGCTGGGGCTGTTGGCGGCGGCCTTCATCAGGTCGTCGTACCGGTGGCGCACTCCGCTCAGTGCGACGATCACCGAGGGTGTCACCCGGCTGCGTCCGGCGGCCTTCGAGATCGCGCCCTCGAGCTTGCGCAACCCGCTGAGTACGACGGCGACACGTTCGCCGTACTCGGGGTCGGTGGGTTCAGGCAAGGTGTCGATGGCGGACGAGTACATGTGCACTGCCGCATCGACGAGGCTGACAATGACTGGGGCTTCTCCGTCATCCGGCACGACTTCAGGCACGACCCATCGACTCCTTCTGAAAAGACCGGTTACGACCCCGAAGTAGGCGGGGGTCGCCGCCAACTTAGCGTCGATCGACGGCCCGGAACAACCCCCATCTGATGAATAGTTTTTGTCCAGGACGTCTATTTCGCTCGGCCGGGGCAGGCGCGAACTGTGCTGTGCTACCTATATTTTCGGTACCGAACCTGTGGTCATGGGGTCCTTCGGCAACAGCTCTTGATTAGCCGGTGGTCCCACTTCTCGGCGCGGCCGCTCCTGCCAGATGACGGCGACCAGACACAGTGCCGCCAGGGCGGCCACTGCGAGCGCGAAGGTGACGCCCGCGGTGCGCAAGCCCCACGCCTGGGCGGCGAGGCCCTCGCCGATGACCGGTAGGGCGATTCCGATATAGGCGACAACGAAGTAGCTGGAGGTGACCTCGGCGCGATTGTCTTCGGGGGTCCGGTCGGCGATCGAAGCCAGTCCCCGACTGAAGCTGATGCCCTGCCCGACGCCGACCACCAACGCACTGGCCAGGTACCAGGGCAGGGAAGAAGCGTGCAGGGCCACCACCACGAGCAGCATTCCGGTCAGCAGAATCGCGCAGCCGATGATCAATGCCTTCGCGGCTGGTACCTGTCGGGTGAGAACCTGTGCCACACAAGAAGATCCGAATGTCAGAAACACACTTGCCCCGGCGACCGCATGGTTGTCGATGCCGAGTACTCCGGAGAGGAATCCGGGTGCCACCGCCGTGAAAGATCCCAGTGCCGCGAAACCGGCGAAGCCCGCCGTCGCCGCGGCCGCGAACGTCACGCGCACCTGGGGAGGTAGCGAAAGACGTTGCATACCAAGCTTTCCGTGCCTCGGTGCGGTCTCCGGTGCGAAGAGTAGGGCTATCACGGCGATCGATACGAGCCCGATGTGCACGATGAACGCCAGCCGCGTGGGCCAGGGCGCGTACTGGACGAGGATCCCGGCCACCAACGGGCCGAGTCCGAGGCCGCCAGTGTTGGCAACCGTGGCCACCGCGGCTGCCCGTCCCCGCCACCGCTCGGGCGCCGCCTCGATGACGGCGACGGTAGCCGCACCGGTGAAAAAGCCCGCCGACAGCCCCGAGACGATTCGTGCGATCAGCAGCACCGGAACCGAATCGACGAACAGGAATATGGCCGAGCTGAGGATGGCGAATCCGGCGCCCGTCAGCAGCAGGGGGCGGCGGCCAAGAACATCGGACCAGCCGCCGAACATCAGCAGCGCGAACAGCACTCCGGCGGCGTAGGTGGCGTACACGACCGTCGTGGTGAGCACCGAAAAATGCATCTGCTGCGAGTACAGCGCGTACATCGGAGTCGGCATGGTGGTGCCGATCATGACTGCGGAGAAGCTGAACGCCAGTAGGACGAAGGCGGCCGAACGGCGCAGACGGGCAATCACAACCCAATGTAAGTCGCAGACGGTGCGAGGTTGTTCCCGCGAGATGACATACACGTGGGTGATTGCTGCACGAAGACACGTGTGAATGCCATCTTGGCGCCGCGGCGCCTATGGGAAAACAAAGCGGGGCAGTGCTTTCCGCTGGGCGTTCTCTTACGCCTCTTTGCGCAACGGTTCGTCCCCGTATTGCTGGTTGACCGCGCGCAGGAATTTCTCGGCGTCGGTTGGCTCCAGGGGCGGCAGGTTGATCGTTTCGCTGACGATGCCGTGCGGCAAGCGTGGCTCTGAGCCCACGTCGGGAATGAAGTTCTTCAGGGCGCCGTCGGTGAAGGGCACGCCGGACTTCACCTGGTTGTTGGAGACCAGATCGAATGCCCGGGTCATCGCGTCTTGGGATTCTTCGGGCAGTCCCGCCTTGATCGCGGCGATCTCGGTGGCGGACTTACCGTCGAAGGATTGTGCGAACTCGTACAGGTATTGCAGCTGGTTCGACGGAATGGTGACGCTCTTGCCGGCCGCGAGATCCTTGAGCTGGCGATCGTCCAGGAGCGATGCCGCATGGACTCGGTTGAGCACGGATTGATCTCGCGTGGCGTCGCCTTGGAAATGGGCTCCATCCCGGTTTCCCTGCGCAGAGGTCAGTCCGCTGAAGGGGTTGAACGAGGCTGCCAGCGCATTGCAAATATCGTCGATCTGTTGTTGCGCTTCCAGCTCGGCGCCCCACCACTTGTCGTAGGCCTTGCGCATCATCCGCGTGAACTTGGCGGCGTACTGATTGCCCTTGTCGATGGTTTCCGCGCTGGCCTGGGGCTGCATGATCCACGTGACAGTGAGGTCTTCGGCCACGGTGTAGCCATGGTCGATGGCCTCGTTGTACAGGTCGACGGCTTCGCGGCGATATTCGATCGACTGAAATTCCAGCGTGACCAGAGCCTTCGGGGCGTCATCGAGCAATATCTGGGTGGCCAGGTAGATCGTCTTCTCGTCGTTGGCGGCGGTGTCCTGGATCGCCCGGGCGGTTTCGCCGTCCCAGGGTAGGCCGCCGGGCCTGTCGATCGAGTGCTTGTAGTCCTGCGCGCGGTGCTGCATCTCGGCGGCGGCGAGCATCGCCTGGCGCAACGGCACGATCGACTGTTCGGGGTGGTTGGTGAGCAACCTTCTGGCTGAGTACTCCGATTTCATCGCGGCCTCGACAATGACGCGGCCGAAAGGATGGTCTGCCGTACGTACTCTTCGGTGTCCCCGAACCGGGTTTGCGCCTGCTCGGACAGGTCGGCCATGTTGACGCAGCGTGCCGCGAACATGCGTTGCAGCTCGGGAATGACCTCAGTGACCAGTCGCCTGACTGCTGTCAGCGATGGGGCATCCCCCGCTTCAACCCTGGTTGGATTGGCGGCCCGGTTACAGAGCTTTTGGGCCTGTTCTCTTAATTCCGGCGACAGCTTGCGCAACGCCTCTAGATCAACGTCCAATTGGCCTGACAGCGGCTGCCTCCCCGAGCGTGGCGATCTTGGTTGCCCAAGTTGCCGTAGCGTAGCACCGCTGAGGTTGTCAAAGTTCAGAAGGAAGGAATGTCACATCGGCGAGATTGCGGCCAGTGCAAGACCCGGACGCCGATGTGTGTTGCTGGCGGAGAATCTGCCGACGTTGTTGATAGAACTGCCCCCCATCAGCACCTGGTCGTTTAAAACAGGTAGTCCGCTAGACGAATCTGATCACCGGTGAATGGCGCAGCGTATAGCGTGAGATGAATGCATCCGGCACTGGAGTGGAGAGCCAAGCCCGTCGCTTTGTATACGCAACTGCCCCTGGCCAAAGAGTTGCTCGATTTAGCTATCGACGCTCGTCGAGACGCCTCGGCATCGTCGTGATCCACTCTGAATGTGATCCGGAATCGTTTGTGGCCCCATCATGTGGTGGCTACCCGGGCCCAGCCTGAGTTAAGAACGTAGATCTCTCGGAAGGAATGTCACAGTGGCGAGATTGCAGCTAGCGCAAGACCCGGCCGCCGATGAGTTGCTGGAGGAGAATCCGCTGGCGCTTTTGATAGCGATGCTTCTTGACCAGCAGATTCCGATGGAGGTCGCGTTCGCGGGACCCAAGAAGATTGCGGACCGGATCGGCGGCATCGACGCGCACCAGATCGCCGAATACGACCCAGACAAGTTCGTGGCTCTGTGTTCGGAACGCCCCGCCATACATCGGTTCCCCGGCTCGATGGCCAAGCGTGTTCAGGTGCTCGCGCAGGAGATTGTCGACGAGTACGACGGCCGCGCCGAGAACATCTGGAAGGCCGGAGATCCGAACGGGGCCGAGCTGCTCAAGCGGCTCAAGGCGCTTCCCGGTTTTGGGGAGCAGAAGGCCAAGATCTTCGTGGCGCTGCTGGGCAAACAGTATGGCGTTGAGCCGAAGGACTGGCGCAAGGCCGCTGGAAACTACGGCGAGAAAGGCACGCATCTTTCGGTAGCGGATGTTGTCGACGCCGAATCGTTGGGCCTGGTGCGCGCTCACAAAAAGGAAATGAAGGCTGCGGCCAAAGCAAAGGCGGCCAAGGCATAAGCCCTGACCGCCTTGCTCGTGTGCCGAGTGAACTACGGCAGCGCTGCGAACATCGGTGCCGACGGGACCAGGCCGGCGCCGGGGGTGGCGGCGGTGGCGGCGGGCAATCCGGCAACGGGAGCCGCTGCCGCGGCGGGGATTCCGTTGACCAGCGCCGGTGGGATCAGCGTCTGCTGCACGCCCGCGGGCAGCAGCTTGGGCAGGTTGGTGGCCCACAGATCCACGGTCTGGGTGACACCCTCTGCGCCCGGGATCTGCGAGACACCGGGGACATTGCTGACGGCGGGAACCGACGCCGGGGACAGTGCCTGAGCCGCTGCCGGCGTCAGCGCTTCAGCGGCGGCCGGAGTCAGTGCGCCGGGAACGGCCGGGACGGCAGGTGCCGCACCCGGAGCCGGTGCGACCGCCGGAGCGGCCGGGGTGACGCCGGGCACGGCCGGTGCTGCGGGAGTGGCGCCGGGCAGAGCAGGCGCGGCCGGGGTGACGCCAGGTAGAGCAGGCGCGGCCGGGGTGACAGCAGGCAGCGCAGGTGCTGCCGGCGAGGCGACTGTCGCAGGCGCATTGCCGAAGCCCGAAGCGGCCTGGCCCAGGATCGCGGCCGGGTTGGTCGGGTTCGGCGCGGGGGCCGGGATGGGGTCAGCGCTGGCGGTCGACGCCAGGCCCAGCGCCAGGCCGGCCGACGCGAAGGCCGCGATCGACGCGCCCATGAAGACGTTGGTGATCCGTGACATATTGAACTCCAATGCTGTTTCGCTAGAGGTGATTACTGGTGTTAAACGCCAAGGTAATCCGTTACGCGTGTTACTCAAGTGACGCGTGTGGTGTAGACGGAACCGTTACCAAAACGAGTGAGCGAGGTTATCGAAACCCCGATGAGAACAGAGCCGACCAGGGCAAATGACGAGCTGCTGGTTCCGACACGCGGCGCGTCGGCGTGGCGCCGTGTCCGCGACTGGGGTCCGTGGGTGCTCGCGCTGAGTGTCGCGGTGCGCCTCGCGTGGGCATACCTGACGCCGCACGGTGCCGACCTGGTCGATCTGCACGTGTACGTCAGCGGTCCGGCCACGCTGGGGCACGGAAATCTCTACGAATTCACCTATCCGGACAAAACGCCCGACTTTCCGCTGCCGTTCACCTATCCACCCTTCGCGGCCGTGGTGTTCTGGCCGCTGCACCTGATTCCCTTCACCCTGCTCGGGCTGTGCTGGATTCTGGGCACCATTGCCGCGCTGTACGCGGTGGTTCGGCTCAGTCAGCGGCTACTCGGATTCAACGACCCGCGTGGTGCCGCCGTGTGGACCGCGGTGACGATGTGGACCGAACCAGTGCGCTCCACCCTGGACTACGGGCAGATCAACGTGCTGTTGATGCTGCTGATCTTGTTGGCGGTGACGTCATCACGCTGGTGGGTCTCGGGAACGTTGGTGGGACTTGCGGGCGGGGTGAAGCTGACCCCGTTGGTTAGTGGGCTCTACTTCCTGGGCGCGCGACGGTGGGCGACCGCCATCTGGGCAGGCGTGGTCTTCCTGCTGACTGTCGCGATCGGCATCGCCGTAGTCGGGGGGCAGGGGCGCTTTTACTTCACCGATCTATTGGGCAAGCCGGACCGGATCGGGCCGATTGCCACCGTGTTCAACCAGTCGTGGCGAGGCGGAATCTCCAGGATCCTGGGACACGACGCCGGGTCTGGTGCGCTCGTGCTGTTCGCCTACGCGGTCACCGCCGTACTGGCCTTCTTGGCATGGCGCGCGGTAGACGACAGATTGGGGAAGATCTGCGTGGTGGAGATGTTCGGCCTGCTCATCTCGCCCATCTCGTGGACGCACCATTGGGTCTGGATGGTTCCGTTCATGGTGTGGCTGCTGCACGGACCATGGCGAGAAAAATTGGGCGCGAAGGTTTTTGGGTACGGATGGCTGGTGCTGTTGTTGATCGGGGTGCCCTGGCTGCTCAGCTTCGCCCAGCCCGACATCTGGCGCATTGACCGGCCGTGGCCGCTGGCCTGGGCCGGGCTGGTGGACATCGCGGTCGCCATGGCAACGTTGACCTGGATGGCGGTGGTGGGCTGGCGAACGGAGTCGATCGAGCCGTACTAGACGCATTGCGGAGCGGTAGGCCCGGTCGGCTACCGTGGCGCCATGTCTGAACATTGGACCGTCCTGGTCACCGGCGCCTCCAGCGGGATCGGCGCGAGCGCGGCCCGGATATTCGTCGAGCGCGGACACCGCGTATTCGGTACCAGTCGCAACCCGGAGACCGTCGCCCATCGGATCCCGGGGGTGCAGTATCTGCGGCTCGACCAGACGGACAAGGCGAGCATCGCCGACTGCGTGGCACAAGCGGGCGAGGTGGACATCCTCGTCAACAATGCCGGCGAGAGTCAGATCGGTGCGCTCGAAGACGTCTCCGTCGACGACTTCGAAAAGCTCTACACCACCAATGTCTTTGGGCCGGTTGCGCTCACCAAGGCAGTGCTGCCCGGTATGAGGGAACGACGCCGTGGCGCCATCATCATGGTGGGTTCGATGGCGGGCACCTTGCACGTCCCGTTCCGGTCGACCTATAGCTCGGCGAAATCGGCGTTGCATACGGTGGCCGACTGTCTGCGCTACGAGGTTGCGCCGTTCGGGATCACCGTGAGCACGGTGGAGCCCGGTGTCATCGCGACAGGAATCGAGACGCGACGTAACCGTATTGTCCCTGAGGGATCCGCCTACCGCGAAGCGTTCCAGACGGTGGACGCGGCCATGGCCGCGCGGGAAGAGCACGGCATGGCCACCGACGACTTGGGGCGCCTCATCGTCGATGTGGCCTTGAATCCGGACCCGAAACCCTTGTACGCCAAGGGGAGTAATGCCCCACTCATCATGGCCGCAGAGCGGCTGCTACCCGCCCGGCTGTTCCTGAAATTCCTGGCGCGCATGCACGGGCTGAAGGTGCGATAAGCATGTTTCCCCAGGGTATGCACCCCACCGGATCGTCAGACGCATTTCACTCCAAGGACATCGGCAGGCTGCTGCTGCAATGCCCGGACCGGATCGGAGTGGTGGCCGCCGTCAGCGCCTTCCTGGCCGATGCCGGCGCGAGCATCATCTCGCTGGCGCAGTACTCGACGGAACCTCAGGGCGGCTGGTTCATGCAGCGCACGGTTTTTCACCGCTCCGGACTCACCGCCGCGCGCGAGGATTTGGAGCGCAAGTTCGCCTCCATCGCTGAGGAATTCGACATTCAGTACCGATTCAGCGAGGCCGCCAAGCCGAAGCGAGTGGCGATCATGGTCTCGCAAACGGATCACTGTCTGCTGGATCTGCTGTGGCGCAACCGTCGCGGTGAGCTCGACATGTCGATCGCGATGGTGATCTCGAATCATCCCGACCTTGCCGAGCAGGTGCGCTCGTTCGGGTTGCCGTTCGTGCACATCCCCGCGACCCGGGAGAACCGTGCCGAAGCCGAACGCAAGCAGCTCGAACTGCTGCAGGGAAATGTCGACCTCGTGGTTCTGGCCCGCTACATGCAGATTCTGTCGCCGGAGTTTCTCAGCGAGATCGACTGTCCGCTGATCAACATCCACCATTCATTCCTGCCCGCGTTCACCGGCGCGATGCCGTACCGCCGTGCGCGGGAACGTGGTGTCAAAATGATCGGTGCCACAGCCCATTACGTGACAGCTGAGCTCGACGAGGGGCCGATCATCGAACAGGATGTGATCCGCGTCGATCACACGCACACGGTCGAGGATCTGGTGCGGCTCGGATCCGATGTGGAACGTCTGGTGTTATCGCGTGCTGTGGCCTGGCACTGCGAGGACAGGGTGATGCGGCACGGGAACGTCACCGCGATCTTGTGATACTCGATTGTGCTGCGGTTTCCCGAAACCATGGTGCTGCTGCCCACCTCTATGCGACAAGGGGGCGCTGCGGCGGGGACTAAAGCGCATTTGTCGCATAGGGGCGGGCGGGGTCTGCATGTGGTGTCGAGGTCGTGGTGCTGCCGTGGAACTTCTCTAGATGCCCGCCTGTGAGTCGATGGCCCGGGCCAGTGCCACGTCCTTCTCGGTGATGCCGCCCTCGGAATGCGTGGACAACACGAATGTCACTGTGCGCCATCGGATATCGATATCGGGATGATGGTCGACGGATTCCGCGTGCTCGGCGATGCGGCGTACCGCGTCAACACCGTCGAGGAAGGTATCGAACGTGACGGCGCGACGCAGGGAGTCGCCCGCACGTGTCCATCCGGGAAGTTCGGCGAGCGCTGCGTTGATCTGGTCATCGGTGAGCAGGGCCATGAACTCAACGTATAGCGTCGAGCACCATGGCGATAGTGGTCGCGGGCGCGGTGATCGACGGGGACAAGCTGCTCATCGCGCAGCGCGCGACACCCGCCGAACTCGCCGGACAGTGGGAGCTTCCGGGCGGCAAGGTCGCCGAGGGCGAATCGGAGCCGCAGGCGCTTGCTCGGGAGTTACGCGAGGAACTCGGGATCGATGTCGAGGTCGATTCCCGCATCGGTGAGGACGTCGTCGTCGGGAACCTCGTGCTGCGTGCCTACCGCGCGCACATACGCGGCGGCGTTCCTCATCCGCATGAGCATCTGGCCCTGCGCTGGGTCACCCCCGACGAGCTCGACGCGGTGGAGTGGGTCGCCGCGGACGGGGGATGGATCCCCGCGTTGCGGGCAGCGCTAGTGGGCCCGCGCCCGGTGTAGCACCTTTTTGAGTTCCTTGTCGGAGAGCCCGTGCTGCTCGGCTTTCTGCATCTTGTGCACCACAAGAGGGCACTTCATGCAGCGTGGTTTGCTCTTACAGCACTTCTTCTTGGGCTTGAGCCGGGCGACCTTGCTGGCCTTCACTGAGGGTCCTACTTCTGGGTCTAAATGTGTCTTGGGCTGTGTTTACGTCTATGTCGGGCGTCACACGTGATAACGCCAGTTTCGTGAACAGGGGTCATGACTGCCAGAATTGGCAGACGTGACCCATAGTTTCCGGAACGTAGCCATTGTTGCGCACGTCGACCACGGCAAGACAACCCTGGTCGATGCGATGCTCAAACAATCGGGTGCGCTCTCGCACCGAGGTGATGACGCTGTCGAGCGCCTGATGGACTCCGGTGACCTGGAGAAGGAAAAGGGCATCACCATCCTGGCCAAGAACACCGCGGTGCACCGGCACCATGCGGATGGCTCCATGACCGTCATCAACGTCATCGACACTCCCGGCCACGCCGACTTCGGCGGTGAAGTAGAGCGCGGTCTGTCGATGGTCGACGGCGTGCTGCTGCTGGTCGACGCCTCCGAGGGCCCGCTGCCGCAGACCCGGTTCGTGCTGCGCAAGGCCCTTGCTGCGCACCTGCCGGTGATCCTCGTGGTCAACAAGACCGACCGGCCCGACGCCCGGATCGCCGAAGTGGTCTCCGACAGCCATGACCTGCTGCTGGACGTCGCCTCCGATCTGGACGAAGAAGCCCAGAAGGCCGCCGAGGACGCGCTCGGCCTGCCGACGCTGTACGCCTCGGGCCGTGCCGGTGTGGCCAGCACCGTCGAACCCGCCAACGGCGAGATTCCCGAGGGTGAGAACCTCGACCCGCTCTTCGACGTCCTGCTCGAGCACATCCCGCCGCCCAAGGGTGACCCCGAGGCCCCCCTGCAGGCATTGGTCACCAACCTCGACGCATCGGCGTTCCTCGGCCGGCTCGCGCTGATCCGCATCTACAACGGGCGCATCCGCAAGGGCCAGCAGATCGCGTGGATGCGTGAGGTCGATGGTCATCCCGTCATCACCAACGCCAAGATCACCGAGCTGCTCGCCACCGAGGGCGTCGACCGCAGCCCCACCGAAGAGGCCGTCGCCGGTGACATCGTGGCCGTCGCAGGTATGTCCGAGATCATGATCGGTGACACCCTGGCCGACCCCGATCACGCGCACGCACTGCCGCGCATCACCGTCGACGAGCCCGCGATCTCGGTGACCATCGGTACCAACAGCTCTCCGCTGGCGGGCAAGGTGTCCGGGCACAAGCTGACCGCGCGGATGGTCAAGTCGCGGCTGGATTCGGAACTCGTCGGCAACGTCTCGATCAAGGTCGTCGACATCGGCCGTCCCGACGCCTGGGAGGTTCAGGGCCGTGGTGAGCTGGCGCTGGCCATCCTCGTCGAGCAGATGCGCCGCGAGGGCTTCGAGCTGACCGTCGGCAAGCCTCAGGTGGTCACCCGGCAGATCGACGGCAAGCTGCACGAGCCGTTCGAGGCCATGACCATCGACTGTCCCGAGGAATTCGTCGGCGCCGTCACCCAGCTGATGGCCGCCCGCAAGGGCCGCATGGAGGAGATGGCCAACCACGCCGCGGGATGGGTCCGCATGGACTTCGTCGTGCCGTCGCGAGGCCTCATCGGGTTCCGTACCGACTTCCTGACGCTGACCCGGGGCACCGGCATCGCGAACGCCGTCTTCGAGGGCTACCGCCCCTGGGCCGGCGAGATCCGTGCCCGGCACACCGGGTCGCTGGTATCCGACCGGACCGGCAGCATCACCCCGTTCGCCATGATCCAGCTGGCCGACCGTGGACAGTTCTTCGTCGAGCCGGGTGAAGACACGTACGAGGGCCAGGTCGTCGGGATCAACCCGCGTGCCGAGGACCTCGATGTCAATGTCACCCGCGAGAAGAAGCTGACCAACATGCGCTCGTCGACCGCCGACGTCATGGAGACGCTGGCACGGCCGATCGAGCTCGACCTCGAGCAGGCCATGGAGTTCTGTGCCGCCGACGAATGTGTGGAGGTGACACCGGAAATCGTGCGCGTGCGCAAGGTCGACCTGGATGCCAACACTCGTGCGCGGAATCGCTCACGCGCGAAGGCGGCTGCCAACAACAGCTAGATTCGGCGGTCTGCGGCTCTGTGCGCGTCCCGCCGACATCGGGCAGACCGGGCAAGAACAAGGGCACGTCCCGCAAGACCCCGAAGGCAATGAGTTCTGTCTGCTCAGGGCCCGTCTCAAGGAGCTTTGAGGCTCGCTGCCTCGCGCCGTCGTCGGAATGGGAGCACACTGCAGGGCGTGGCCGATTTCAACTCCCTCAAGCGGTTGGTGGTCCAGAACACCCAGCGCTACCTGGTGAACCCGGTGGGGCGCCGGCTGCCGATCGTGATGCTGGAGACCACGGGTCGCAAGTCCGGACAACCTCGCCTCACCGCGATCGGCGGACGACTTGTCGATAACCAGTTCTGGCTGGTGTCCGAGCACGGTGAGCACTCCGACTACGTGCGCAACATCAAAGCGAATCCCGCGGTCCGGCTACGTATCCGCGATCAATGGCGCACCGGTACCGCGCACCTACTGCCCGACGATGACGCGCGGGCACGGCTACAGCAGCTGCCGCGGGGCAACAGTGCGGTAGTGCGTGCGGTGGGTACCGAACTGCTGACACTGCGGGTGGACCTCGACTGATTTTGGTTACAGCGGTTGCCTAGCTCGATGAACTTATTTGAGAGATAACAGTTTTCGCGATCAGTCGATCGAGCCGGTGGGTACTATCGCGATATGCCGGAGCAAACCCAGCCCACATCTCGCATCATCGACCAGAACGCGGCGGCGGCACAGGAGCTTCCGTTCGCCAGTACCGTCGACCAGGCCGACGCCGACAGGGGATTCATCGCGGCGCTGGAACCCGGTGTCGTCACGGACGCGGCCGGAAAAACAGTCTGGGACAACGACTCCTACAGCTTTTTGGGCGACAGTTGCCCGGCCTCGGTGCATCCGAGTCTGTGGCGGCAGTGCGGGCTGAACATCAGGCAGGGGCTGTATCTCGTCACCGAGGGCATCTATCAGGTGCGGGGCCTCGACATCTCCAATATGACGATGGTGGAGGGGGAGAACGGGGTCATCGTGATCGACCCGCTGGTGTCCGCGGAAACCGCCGCGGCGGCCCTGGCGCTGTATCGGAGCCATCGCGGCGACCGCCCGGTGACCGGGTTGATCTACACCCACTCCCACGCCGACCATTTCGGGGGTGCGTTGGGTGTGGTGAGCACCGAAGACGTTGCGGCGGGTCGCTGTCCCGTGCTGGCGCCGGCGGGATTCCTGGAACATGCCGTGGCTGAGAACGTCTACGCCGGGACGGCGATGACACGCCGTGCCGTCTACATGTACGGTGCGGTTCTGCCGAGGGGGCCCCTCGGGCAGGTGGGATCCGGTCTTGGGCAAACCAATTCGATTGGCACCGTCACGCTGATCCCGCCGACCCTCGACATCACCCACACCGGGCAGGAAGAGACCATCGACGGTGTGCGGATGATCTTCCAGCTGACCCCGGGCACCGAGGCGCCGGCGGAGATGAACTTCCATTTCCCGCAGCATCGGGCACTGTGTATGGCCGAGAACGCCACCCATACCCTGCACAACCTCCTGACGTTGCGCGGCGCGCTGGTACGCGACCCGCATGTCTGGGCGCGGTACATCACCGAGGCCATCAACCTGTACGCGCATGACGCCGATGTGGTGTTCGCCTCTCATCATTGGCCCACCTGGGATACCGCACGTCTGGTGGAATACCTTTCCCTGCAACGTGATCTGTACGCGTATCTGCACGATCAGACGTTGCGACAGCTCAATCAGGGCTTCGTGGGTTCGGAGATCGCGGAGACGCTGCAGCTGCCGCCGGCTATCGCCGGGGCCTGGCATGCGCGCGGCTACTACGGCTCGATCAGCCATAACGTGAAGGCGATCTATCAGCGCTACATGGGTTGGTTCGACGGCAACCCCGCACACCTCTGGGAGCATCCACCTGTCGCGAATGCGCAGCGGCACGTGGAGTTCATGGGTGGCTCCGAGGAGGTGCTTCGCAAGGCGCACATCGCCTTCGAGGAGGGTGACTATCGGTGGGTGGCCCAGGTGGTCAACTATGTGATCTTCGCCGATCCGGCCAACGAGGCGGCGAAGATGTTGCAGGCCAGCTGTTTCGAACAGCTTGGCTACGGAGCGGAGAATGCCACCTGGCGCAACTTCTACCTGATGGGTGCGTACGAACTGCGCCACGGAAACGTGGGGACCCCGATGGCCGTTGGCTCGCCGACGATGATGGCGGCACTGACCGTGGACCAGGTGTTCGATGCGCTCTCACTGCGGATCAACGGACCCAAGGCCTGGAACGAGCGCTTCGTGAGCGATTGGACGTTCACCGACGAGGATCGCGTGCACCGCGTGGAGCTGCGTAACGGTGTGCTGGTGCACTACGACCGGCCCGCGGGTATCAGTCCGCCCGACGTGACCTTCACCCTGACGCGGCCGACCCTCATCGACGTTCTACTGGACGGCAAGGACCCGGCGCAGCTTGTCGCCTCGGGTGAGATCGCCGTGGAGGGCGACCTGACCGGACTCGCCCGGTTGGTCGCGGTCCTCGATGCGCCCGACCCCGGCTTTGCCATCGTGACCCCGTAGCGGACAGCAGAGATGAGCCGTTGCTCAGTAAGGTTGCTGACCATGTTCTGGGGGAAACACGCCGTTGAGTAATCTGCAGGTCACATTCATCAGCGAGTCGATCGCGGAGCCCACGGAGTGGTATTTCCGTGGGCCGCACCATATCGTCGCGGTCTACCAGGGCGGACATATCCGCACCAAAGAACTGGAGTTCGATCGCGGACTTTCCCGGCGCTATCTGCCGAAGGCTGGTGACGTGCTCGTGGTTCCGGCCGGACGGCGCGTCGCGATAACCGCACAGGGCGAACAAGCCGCGTTCTGTCAGCTTGAAGTGCCGACCGCCTTGCTCGATCAGCGAGAACTGCAGGCGCGCGTTGCGCATCCGGACGCGTTAATGCTGCAGCTTGCGGCGAGGATGCGCAGCATCTCGGACCGTGACGATGTGATCGCGCGGCTGCTGCGGGAGTCACTGGTCGACGTGATGTGGCTGCACCTGAGCGACCACTACGCGGCGATCCGTCGACACGCGGTAAGTGGCAGAGCATTGGAGCCGGCCGCGCAGGCGCGGCTGATGGAATATGTCGAAGACAGCCTGGATGCGGAGATCAGCCTGGCGGCGCTGGCGCGGCACTCCGAGATGTCGATCAGTGAGTTCCGCAAGGCTTTCGTGGATGCATTTCGGCAGACGCCATACCAGTTTGTGTTGAACCGCCGGATGGACCGTGCGAGGAAGCTCCTTACCGGTACTTCTCTGCCCGTCACCGATATCAGTGTCGCCGTGGGTTTTTCGAGCCCTAGCCATTTCGCGACCACATTCAAGGCCCGAGTGGGAGTGACGCCAACGGTCTACCGCAGCGGACTATGAATCTTTCCGCAAGACGCAACAGATTTCGAAGGCGCGACCTCCAGCTGCGATCTACAGTTTCGGGACGTGGTCACGGGGGACGTGGTCGCGGGGGTCGGGCAGGTTCTGGCCTCGCATGTGCGAGAGTCGGAATCTGCCCGACCCCATTATCAAACATGTTGCGGTAGAAGTAGAGTGCTTTCCGTGCGAGGGGATGATCTGTATCAAGCCCCACCGCGGCGGTGGTGACGGTCCTATGGATCGCCCAGCGATACCCCGACCAGTTCTCCGGTGGACGTGTGCATTGCTCACCGCGTGCCTCTGGGCGGTCGCAGGGTGCACGGGCGAGACGTCTGGCCCCGCGGAAGGCATCGCGGCGCGTGATGCGCCGGTGCTGTCTCACGTCACCGTCGAGCGGTTCCATTATCTGACGGACGGTCATTCCGATCCGACTCAAAATTGGGCAGACCTGTATCTACCCGCCGGCCGTCAGGATCCGGACACCATTCCGCTGGTAGTGCTGATTCATGGCGGGGCATGGCAAAACCAGCTGGGGGCCAGGGTTTTCGAGCCATTGGCCCGCGAACTGGCGGTCCGCGGAATGGCCGTCTACAACGTGGAATATCGGCGAGTGGGATCCGGTGGTGGCTGGCCGACCACGTTCCACGATGTGGCGCGTGCGCTTGACTATGTCATCGAAGTGGACAAAAAACACCCGCAGCTCACCACGGACGACGAACTTGTCGTGGGGCACAGTGCCGGTGCGCAGCTCGCGGTATGGGGTGCCACTCGACACCATCTCAGCGATGACGAGGTGGGCTCTCGCCCACGGTTCCGGCCCACGCGGGCGGTGTCGCTGGCGGGGCCGCTCGACATGGTCTATGCGGCGGAGCACGGTGACGATCGCATCGTCACCGTGCTGGGGGGTATGCCCGATGCTGTGCCCGAGCGGTATCTGTCCGTCGACCCCATCCAGAACATCGATATCGGCACGCCTGTCATAGCCCTGCACGGCACCAGGGACCACGTCGTTGAACCCGCCAACTCCCAGCGCTACGTGGCGGCGGTGAAGCGCCAGGGTGGCCGGGCCGCTCTCGAGCTGCTTCCCGGGCAGAGCCACGTATCGATTGTGTCGCCCGACAGTTCGGCCTTCGATCGAGTGGTACGAGTGATCACCGCGACTTCTCAAACGGAGCTCGACGAGCTGCTCAGGGGTTAGCTGGCCCGCGTTCGCGTTCGCCTCACCGCACCCCACCGATAAGGTTGGTCCTCATGCCTACCGAGACCTTGCGCCTGCGCCTGTGCGCAGTGCTTGGTGTGGTGCTCCTCGGCGGGTGCTCCGTCAGCGCGCCCCCGGCCGTGCAGGGCAGCGAAACCACCAGCTCAACCACACCGCCGCCGCCCAAAAAAGAGCAGATCGTGGTGGGTATCGACGCGATCGGTGCGGGATTCAACCCACACCTGTTGTCCGATCAGTCGCCGGTGAACGCCGCGATCAGCGCGCTGGTGCTGCCCAGCGCGTTCCGGCCGGTACCCGATTCGGCCACCACCACCGGCTCACGTTGGGAGATGGACCCGACGCTGCTGGTTTCCGCGGAGGAGACCAGCCAGGAGCCATTCACGGTCACTTACACCATCCGCCCCGAGGCGCAGTGGACAGATAACGCTCCCATCGGCGCGGATGACTTCTCCTACCTGTGGCAGCAGATGCTCACCCAGCCCGGGACCGTCGACCCGGCCGGCTACGGAAACATCACCGACGTGCAGTCGCGCGACGGCGGCAAGCGTGTGGTTGTCACCTTCGACCACAAGTACCCCGCATGGCGCGAGCTGTTCACCGATCTGCTGCCCGCCCACATCGTGAAGGACATCCCGGGCGGGTTCGCCTCCGGACTGGTCAAGTCGATGCCCGCCTCGGGGGGACGTTTCCGTGTCGACACCATCGACCCCCAGCGCGACGAGATCCTGCTGGCCCGCAACGACCGGTACTGGGCAACCCAGGCGGTCCCCGACGAGATCCTGTTCCGTCGTGCGGGTGCCCCCACGGTGCTGGCTGATTCCATCCGCAACGGTGACACCCAGGTGGCTCAGGTGCATGGCAGCGGGGTGACGTTCGCTCAGCTGTCCAACATCCCCGGGGTGCGCACCGCGCGCATCGTCGCGCCGCGCACGCTGCAGCTGACACTGCGCGCCGGACAGCCCACGCTCACCGATGCCAAGGTGCGGCGCGGCCTGCTGGGACTCCTCGATGTCGGCCTGCTGGCGGCGGTCGCGGCGGGCAATGACAACGCCGTCACGCTGGCGGCAGCCCAGGTGCGTTCGCCATCGGATCCCGGATACAAGCCCACCGCGCCCGTGGCGCTCACCCGCGACGCCTCCCTGGCGTTGCTCAAGGAGGCCGGGTATGAGGCTGTCGAGGTGCCGCCACCGCCCGGCGCCGCCGCGGGGCCGCCACAGATCACCAAGGATGGCGAGCCGCTGGCCCTGATCATCGGCGCGGCCTCCAACGACCCCACCTCGGTGGCCGTCGCCAACACCGCCGCCGACCAACTGCGCAACGCGGGCGTGCGGGCCACCGTCTTGGCCCTCGACCCGCCGACGCTGTACGGGCAGGCGATTCCGGACGGCCGGGTGGATGCCATCGTCGGCTGGCATCAGGCCGGTGGTGACCTGGCCACCGCGCTGGCTTCCCGGTACGGCTGCCCGGCGTTGCAGTCGGGCAAGCTGCCCGATACCCGCACCACCACGCCGCCCCCGCCGCCGGCAAGCAATACGCCCGCGCCGCCGACGAGAGAAGAATCTGTTCGCGCCCCAAGCAATCTCACCGGTCTGTGCGATGAGGAGTTGCAGCCCAGCATCGACGCCGCGTTGACGGGCCATGCCGATGTGGGCAAGGTCATCGATCAGGCCGAGCCTCAATTATGGAAGATGGCAACGGTTTTGCCGATCATGCAGGACACCACCATCGCCGCGGCAGGCCCCAGCGCGCAGAACGTGGAGCTGGCCGGCGCGGTGCCGGTGGGGATTGTGGCCACCGCAGGAGACTGGAAGAAGACCCGCCCATGACCCGACGACTCATGTTGGTGCACGCTCATCCCGACGACGAATCTCTGACCACTGGCGGAACCATCGCGCGCTATGCCGCCGAAGGTGCCGACGTGCTG
Source organism: Mycobacteroides franklinii (assembly GCF_002013895.1). GTDB lineage: Bacteria > Actinomycetota > Actinomycetes > Mycobacteriales > Mycobacteriaceae > Mycobacterium > Mycobacterium franklinii. Next base: position 260,191 of record NZ_MAFQ01000001.1, read on the forward strand.
CTGGTCACCTGCACCCTCGGAGAAGAAGGCGAGGTGATCGGCGACCGCTGGGCGCAGCTGGCAGCCGACCGCGCCGATCAGCTCGGCGGCTACCGGATCAGCGAATTATCCACCGCACTAGGGCATCTTGGTGTCGACGGGCCCACCTTCCTGGGTGGTGCGGGGCACTGGCGCGACTCCGGTATGGCGGACACCGGGCCGCTGCACCCGCGCGCCTTCGCGGGCGCCGAACGGGATGAAGCGGTGGGGGCGCTGGCCGCGCTGATCGACGAACACCGCCCGCACGTCGTCGTCACCTATGACCCCTTCGGCGGTTACGGGCACCCCGATCACATCCAGGCGCACACGGTGACGACTGCCGCCGTGGAGCGGGCGACCTGGCAGGTGGCCAAGCTGTATTGGACCGTCATCGCGACCAGTGCGCTGGAGGCGGGCCTGGCGTCCATGAAACGGCTGCCGCCGGGATGCGAACCCGCGCCGCTGGACCTCATACCCACCTTCGCCGACGAGAAGATCAGCGCCGCCATCGACGTATCGGCCTACCGCGACGCCAAGGTCGCCGCCCTGCGCGCACACGCCACCCAGCTGACGGTTTCCGAGGACGGATCCGCGATGGCGCTATCGAATCTGATCGCGTTGCCCATCGCGGACATCGAGCATTTCGTGCTGGTCCGCGGTGAGCCCGGTGTCGACACCGGGTGGGAATCAGATCTGTTCGCCGGGGTGGAGTTGTAAGCTCGATTCATGCCACCCGATCAAGACCAGGATCCCAATCAGCAGCACTGGCAAGACCGTGTGGACAACTTCCAATGGGTTGTCGGATCACTGGTGGCCCAGCTCGACTCCGTTCCGATCTAGACGCCTGAACGCATTCATGCGCGGGTTCGTCATGGCCGCGCTCATTTTTGACGGCGCCATCAGCGCGATTCTCGGCGCAGCTCTGCTCAACACACGCTTCGGCGGGGTTTTGGTTCCGCTGGGCTTGATCATCAGCGTCGTGCTCAATGTCGTGCTGGTGTGGTGCGCCCTGGAGTGGGCGGCCACACCGCGATGGGCGGGGGCGCCTCTGTGGGCATTCGTGGCCACCACAACGGTGCTCTTGTTCGGCGGCCCCGGCGGCGATGTGGTCTTCGTCGGGTTGTGGCCCGTTCTGCTGATCGTGGTCGGCGTGCTGCCCGCGGCGTATGTCTTGCGGCGCGGGAACAGCTAGCCGAGCCGTACGGTCGTCGCGCAGGCGCTCACCCCAGGTACTCGGACTCCAGAACCAGGTCCTTCACCAAGGTCTGATACTCCACGTGCGTTTCGTGCTCGATGGTCTGCCAGAGCTTGCCCTGTTGGTCCTTCATATACGCGCGGTACTTGGGGGAGCCGGGGAATCCGACGTTATCGGCGACGACGATCGTGCCCGGATGCAGCCAGCCGCGTTCCATCAGCCGCTGCAGGTCGTCGAGGTACACGTCCTTCCAGTGATCGATGAACACGAAATCCAGGCATCCCTCGGTAAATCCGTAATCCTTGGTCAGGGTGTCCAAGGTGGTGCCATCGTCGGCGGTCCCGTTGAGACAGGTGGCGCGGTCCGCCAGCCCCGCGTGTGCCCAGACCCGGCGCGCTACCGAGGCGTTGGCTCCCGACTTCTCGATGGAGAAGAACTTGGCGTTGGGCGCGGCACGCGCGATCCGTAGGCCGCTGTATCCGCAGTACGCACCGAGCTCCAGGGCGATCTTGGGTTTGGCGCGTTTGACGGCGGCATCGAGCAGCTGGCCTTTTTCGTCGCCGACATTCATAAGAATCGATTGGTCGTACGCGAAGTTGTCGATGGCCTCGATGGCGGCGTCGACATCCCCGGCCGGGGCAGTCGCGATGACGTGCTCGGCGGTGGCCTCCTCGCGGCCATCACCCATCTGACCGGTGCGCATGACGTTCAGGCCGCCGAATACTGCCCGCAGAAACGAATACCGCAGAAACGGAAGTTTCTGCTTCAGGGTTCTCGTGAGACTCACAAAGATCAGCCTAGCGATCCCGCGCGTTTCCGCAGGGTGGCTCTGTTGATGAACCCCCGAGTGGTGGGCTTTTTGGTACGGGCGGATGATCTGAGGGTGACCGACGGTTGTACAAACGTGCCCGACGACGTAACGCCGCTGCCGAATCCCGCTTTTCCCTCCCGGAACGCGGCCTCATCGCCCGCGTTGCGGCGAGTGTTGCGCCGTGCGCGGGACGGGGTGACGTTGAATGTCGACGAGGCCGCGCTCGCCCTCACCGCCCGCGGCGAGGAGTTGGCCGATTTGATGGCCAGCGCCGCGCGGGTGCGTGATGCCGGGCTGGAATCCGCCGGACGCCTGGGCGCCGAGGGGCGTCTGCCGATCTCCTATTCGCGCAAGGTGTTCATTCCGGTGACGCATCTGTGCCGCGACAAGTGCCACTACTGCACGTTTGTGACAGTTCCGGGCAAGCTGCGCGCGCAGGGCCAGGGCATGTACCTGGAGCCCGACGAGATATTGGACATCGCCCGTCGCGGCGCCGAATTGGGCTGCAAGGAAGCTTTGTTCACGCTGGGCGACCGGCCCGAAGACCGGTGGCCCGAGGCCAAGCAGTGGCTGGACGAGCGCGGCTATGACACCACGCTGGACTATGTGCGCGCGATGGCGATCCGGGTCCTGGAGGAGACGGGTCTGCTTCCGCATCTGAATCCGGGCGTGATGAGCTGGTCCGAGCTGGCGCGGCTCAAGCCGGTCGCCCCGTCGATGGGCATGATGCTCGAGACCACTTCGCGGCGGTTGTTCGAGAACCGTGGCGAGGCGCATTACGGCAGCCCTGACAAGGACCCTGCCGTGCGGCTGCGGACACTGACCGATGCGGGCCGGTTGTCGATCCCGTTCACGACGGGTCTGTTGGTCGGTATCGGCGAGGATCTGACCGAGCGTGCCGAGACCATTCATGCGATCCGCAAGGTGCACAAGGAATTCGGGCACGTTCAAGAAGTGATCGTGCAGAATTTCCGCGCCAAGTCCGACACCGCTATGCAGACGACGCCGGACGCCGATATCGATGATTTCCTGGCGACCATCGCGGTGACCCGGTTGGTGTTGGGGCCGAAGATGCGGGTGCAGGCACCGCCGAACCTGGTGTCTCGCAGCGAATGCCTGGCGTTGATCGGGGCCGGCGTGGACGACTGGGGCGGTGTGTCGCCGCTGACTCCCGATCACGTCAACCCCGAACGGCCGTGGCCGGCACTGGATGATTTGGCCTCGGTCACGGCGGAGGCCGGATACGACCTGGTGCAGCGCCTGACGGCGCAGCCGCAGTACGTGCAGGCCGGAGCGGCCTGGATTGATCCGCGGGTGCGAGGACATGTCGAGGCCCTCGCCGATCCGGAATCCGGCTATGCCCTGGATGTTTCGCCGACCGGCCTGCCGTGGCAGGAGCCGGATGAGACGTGGGAGTCGACCGGCCGGGTGGACCTGCACGCGGCCATCGATTCAGAGGGGCGCAACACCGACACCCGCAGCGATCTGGCGAGCGCGTTCGGTGACTGGGAGTCCATCCGCGAGCATGTGCGCGAGTTGAACGCCCGCGCACCGGAGAAGGTGGGCGCCGACGTGTTGGCGGCCTTGCGTTCTGCCGAGCGGGATCCGGCCGGATGTAGCGACGACGAGTATCTGGCGCTTGCGACCGCCGAGGGTCCGGCGATGGAAGCCCTTGCTGCGCTGGCTGATTCGATCCGTGCCGATGTGGTGGGCGATGACGTCACGTACGTGGTGAACCGGAACATCAACTTCACCAACATCTGCTACACCGGCTGCCGCTTCTGCGCCTTCGCGCAGCGCAAGGGTGACGCCGACGCCTTCTCGCTGTCTGCGGAGGAAGTGGGAGACCGGGCCTGGGAGGCGTATGTGGCCGGCGCTACCGAGGTCTGCATGCAGGGCGGTATCGACCCGGAGCTGCCCGCGACCGGTTACGCGGATCTGGTGCGCGCGGTCAAAAAGCGAGTACCCAGCATGCACGTGCACGCCTTCAGCCCCATGGAGATCGTCAATGGCGCCTCGAAGGGCGGCCAGAGCGTGCGTGAATGGCTGACCGAGCTGCGTGCCGCGGGTCTGGACACCATTCCGGGCACCGCAGCGGAGATCCTTGATGACGAGGTCCGGTGGGTGCTCACCAAGGGCAAGCTGCCCGCCTCCGAATGGATTGACGTCATCAGCACCGCACACGAGGTGGGGCTGCGTTCCAGCTCGACCATGATGTACGGGCACGTGGACACGCCTAAGCATTGGGTGGGGCATCTGCGGGTGCTTGCCGGAATTCAGGACCGCACAGGCGGATTCACCGAATTTGTGCCGCTGCCGTTCGTGCACCAGAGTGCCCCGCTGTACCTGGCCGGTGCCGCGCGTCCGGGGCCGACGAACCGGGACAATCGGGCGGTGCATGCGCTGGCACGCATCATGCTGCACGGGCGTATCGACAACATTCAGACCAGCTGGGTCAAGCTCGGCATCGAAGGCACGCGGATGATGCTCCAAGGGGGCGCCAACGATCTCGGTGGCACGCTCATGGAAGAAACCATTTCACGGATGGCCGGGTCCGAGCACGGCTCGGCCAAGACCATCGCCGAGCTTGAAGAGATTGCCGACGGCATCGGACGCCCCGCGGTGGAGCGCACCACCACCTACGCGCGGCGGCCGTCCGCCGCATAGAGCGGGCTAGGCCGACGCCCCGAGGCGAATCGGGCGAAGAAGTTGACGGTCTGTATCCGTACCTGACTGATTGGTTCGTGCAGGGTTAACTCTGTGGGTCGTTTTGGGCATCGTGATGTCCGTGATCGCCCGACTCGTAGCGACAAGCTTCATCGTTGCCATGCTTGGGTTCCTCAACGCAGTCCCTGCTAGCGCGGAGCCGAGAGAGATGGCGCCGCAGTCGTATTCGAGAACCACCCGCGACGGCTGGCAGCTGCAGATCCGGCTGGATCATGAGCAGGTGAACCCGGTGCCCAACCTGGCGGGGGCGACCAACTCGCGCGAGGCCTTCATAACCCTCTCGGGTACCGCCACGGCGACCGGCGGCTCCAACCCCATCACCGACAGTCTCTTTGTCATCGGATATCAGCTCGGTTGCCAATCCGACGTCTCCTCGGGTTTGCAGATCGGCGGATCCGCCGGTATCGCTCCGTCGGTGAGCCTGGGCGTGGCGCCCACGCCCTCGGTCGGAGTGGGCGGTAGCGCGGGAGTCAGCGGATTTGTGCAGACCGTGGTGCAGCCGGGTGTCATCGTCAATCTGCCGATGGGCAACATGGTGCTTTCCCGGGGTGGCACGGGGGCGTTGGACTTGGACAACGTGCACGTGAAGGCCGACGCGTGCGGCGGTGATGTCACCATCCGCTCATTTGCCTCGTTGCGTGCATCTACCGAGACCGGCCACACCGAGTTCGCGATCTACGGCGACCCGATCAAGATCTGATGATGAAATTCCTTTGTGCGGCAACGGTCTTGGTGTGCACAGTGTGTTGGGCTCCGGTGGCCGCGGCAGATCCGGGTAACCCTGCGGTGCCTGCCCCGTTACCCGGCGGGACGCCCAACTATGCCGCGACCGCAGCGCAGCCACCCTTTGGCCTGACCCCGGCGCCGCCGCGTGGAACGCGAATCTCGGCCGGCGTCGACTCCGGGTACACGGCCCGAATCGACGCCGGGATGACGGCCGGGCAACTGGAAGACCCGCGGGGTATAACCGAAGGAGTGGCGCCGTGAAGCAAACACTGTGTGTAGCAACGGTTGTGATCGCATTGGCGGTAGGGCTTGCCGCGCCGGTGGCCGCGGCCCCGTCACCGCCGAACCCGGCGCCCTACAACCCGGTGTTCGCGCCCGGTCAGATACCGGCACTGCGCCCCTCGCGGGGGACTCAACTGCCGGTGCTGATGTCGGGGCCGTCGCGTGGCCCACGGATTTCTGCCGGGGTGGACGGCGTTCCGGTGCCGGGCGGCGTCAAGCCGGGCATCGGGATTGGCGACGGGAAGCTGGAAAGTCCGACTGGAGCGCCGACGCCGTAGTCGGTCTGCGCTCGTGTCCAAGCGTTTGGCAGATTCTTCTCAGCGGCACCTCAGATTCGTTCACTAGCTTCGCGGCATCCGGCGCTATCGGCTCGGTGTGAGGTCGAGCGACGAACAGTCACGGAGGTGCCGAGGGAATGCCGCTGCGAGAGCCTGCCGATCCAGAACAGACGGCGAGGGCGTGGAGCGATAGTGAGGAGGAGCCCACGCAGTTGATCCCGGTGGCCCGGGCGCCCGGGAACCGCAGGCAGCAGATCTGGATCATCGGCACGCTTGTGGCTGCGGTAGTGCTCGTGCTGATCCTTCTCGGGTATCTGCTTCTCGGTCCCCAGAAGGCGACGGTGCCGCCGCTGGTTCCCATCACCGCGGTGACGACCCCTTCGGCGTCTCCATCGGCCCCAACATCTACCGCGCCTGCGTCGACGGAAACCGTCACCGAGACGGTAACCGCAACGACCTTCATCCCGGCGCCGGCGGTCACGCCGACAACCGATGCGCCACCGAGCACCACGGCGAGGACGGACCCGAACGATGTCTGGAAGGCATGCCGACAGATGCATCCGCACCGGTGGTGCAACGGATATCGGTAACCGGCGCCTAGAACGCCCCGCGGGGGCGCCGGGACTCTAGGCGTAGGTGTCAGCCGCATTGACATGCTAGGAGACTGGGCGCACGCTGGTGCAATGAGTGAGCCGATCGTCTTCATCAACGTGTTCGAACTCGCGGCGGACAAAGTCGACGCGTTCCTCGCCGGATGGAAGAAACGTGCCGAGTTCATGGCCGAGCAGCCGGGGTTCCTGTCGTTCCGAATACATCGGGCAATAGTCCCGGGCACGCGCTTTCAGCTGGTGAACATCGCGAACTGGGAGAGCATTGAGGCGCTGACCACTGCGACGGGCAACGACCGATTTCAATCGATGGTCCGAGAGGCCGCGGCCGAATTCGATGCGGTGGCCTACCCGGCGGTGTACCACGTCGCCCTCGAGGTGTGAAGGAACTGGCTCAACCGCCCAGCGTGAAGTTATTGCGGCGAATCGACTGAATTCCCGCAATAACTTCACGCTCGCGGCGGGTGTTTACAGCTTGGCGGCGAGCTCGGTGCCCTGTCTGATGGCGCGCTTGGCGTCCAGTTCCCCTGCCAGTGCCGCGCCACCGATCACGTGGGCGGTGACACCGGCTTCCTTGAGCACGTCGTCGAGATCGCGCACCGACTCCTGGCCCGCGCAGATCACCACGTTGTCGACCTCGAGGACGCGGGGATCCTTGCGCTCCTCGCCGAAGCTGATGTGCAGCCCGGCGTCGTCGATCTTTTCGTAGTTGACCCCGGCCAGCTCGGTGACCTTCTTGGCCTTGAGGGAAGCGCGGTGTACCCAGCCGGTCGTCTTGCCCAGTCCCTTGCCGAGCGAGCCCTTCTTGCGCTGGCACAGGTACACCTCGCGAACGGCCGGCGCGGGAATGGGTTTCGTGAGTGATCCGCGGGCATCGTGCTCCTCCGAGATGCCCCACTCGGCGCGCCACTCCTTGAGGTTCAGCGTCGGTGATTCGTCGATGGTCAGGAATTCCGACACGTCGAAGCCGATGCCGCCCGCGCCGACGACCGCCACCCGCTTGCCGACGGGTTTGACCTGCTTGATGACCTCGGGGTAGGAGAGCACCATCGGGTGGTCGATGCCGGGGATGGCCGGAACGCGGGGTTTGACGCCGGTGGCCAGGATGACATCGTCGAACTTGCCCGCGATCAGCTCCTGCGCATCCACTCTCTTGTTCAAAAGCACTGTGACGCCGTGCTTTTTGAGCATCGTGGTGTAGTACCGGATGGTCTCGTTGAACTCTTCTTTGCCGGGGATCTTGCGGGCCATATCGAACTGGCCGCCGATCTCGCCGTTGGCCTCGAACAGCACCACCTTGTGTCCCCGCTGCGCCGCGGTCACGGCGGCCGCCAAACCGGCAGGGCCCGCGCCGACGACGGCGATCTTCTTGGTGTGCCGGGTTGGCAGCAGTTTGAGTGTCGTCTCGTTACCGGCCCGTGGGTTGAGCAGGCAGCTGGCCTTCTTGTTCACGAAGGAGTGATCCAGGCAGGCTTGGTTGCACGCGATGCAGGTGTTGATCTCGTCGGCATGGTCGACCGATGCCTTGTTCACCCAGTCCGGATCGGCCAGCAGTGGCCTGGCCATCGAGATCAACTGCACCTGGCCGTCGTTGAGGATTTGTTCGGCGGACTGCGGCATGTTGATTCGGTTGGATGCCATCACCGGGATGCGGACTTCTTGGGCGACCTTGTTGGAGAGGTCGACGAAGGCGTTCTGTGGTACCGAGGTGACGATGGTGGGCACGCGTGCTTCGTGCCAGCCGATGCCGGTGTTGATGATCGTCGCGCCGGCCGCTTCGATCTCCTTGGCCAGGGCCACGATCTCGTCCCAGGTCTGACCTTCGGGCACATAGTCGGCCATGGAGAGCCGGTAGCAGATGATGAAGTCCGTACCCACTGCCTTGCGGACGGCCTTGACCACCTCGACGGCCAGCCGTCGTCGATTCTCCGGGCTGCCGCCGAACTCGTCGGTGCGGTTGTTGGTGTACGGCGCCAGGAACTGGTTGATGAAATAGCCTTCGCTGCCCATGATCTCGACACCGTCGTAGCCGGCCTTCTTCGCCATCTTGGCACTGTGTGCCCAGTCGTCGATGGTCTGCCACACACCCTTGGTGCTCAGCTTGCGCGGCTTGAAGGGGGTGATGGGGGATTTCTTGGCCGAGGCGCTCACCGAGAACGGGTGGTACCCATAGCGTCCTGCGTGCAGCAGCTGCACGATGATCTTGCCGCCGTTCTTGTGCACCGCGTTGGTGACGATCCGATGCCGGTATGCCTCAAGGGAAGTGGTGAGCTTTCCAGCCAGCGGCTTGAGCCATGCGGCGCGATTGATGGCGTATCCACCGGTGATGATCATGCCGACGCCGCCTTTGGCGCGTTCGGCGAAGTACGCGGCCAATGCCGGGGTGTCCCAGGGGAAGTCCTCCAGGCCGGCGTGCATGGATCCCATGACGACTCGGTTCTTGAGCGTGGTGAAGCCAAGGTCCAAGGGGGACAGCAGGGTTGGATACGGGTTACTCATGATTCTCGCTTTCAGTCCGGGCTGGGACATTTGGTCTGGACAATGCCGAAATCATTTCGTCGCACCAATCGGTGAATCCCTCCTCCATGCGGACACCTCCGCGTAGGACGAGATATTGGTGCAGGGCCGCGCCGGTGAGCTGATCCGGAGCGGGAAACTGGCGCTTTTCCATTTCGCGGTAGTTGTCGAGCATGACGGCGTGTGTGTCGCGTTGGACGCGGATGTGTTCGACCACCATGTTGATGTCGCCGTAGGTGCCCGCACGGATCTTGAGGGCCAGATCGCGCATATCGGTGCCCTCGGTGCTGTTGACCCATCGGGATAACTCGCGATAACCGAGCTCGGCGACGGTGTAGACCTTCTTCGCCGGTCGCCCTTCTTGGTCGACGACCTTGCAGTGCAGCCAGCTGTCGTCTTCCATGCGGCGCAGAGTCCGGTAGATCTGCTGGTGGGTGGCGCTGTAGAAGTACCCGATCGAGCGATCGAATCGGCTCGTGAGTTCGTAACCCGACCCGTTCTGCTCGGCCAGGGACAACAAGATCGCGTGGGTGAGTGCCACGGCAGCATGCTGACACGAAATGGGACCCCTATGCAACTTGTTGCAGTGCAACAGTCTGCATACAAGATTCACTTAAGTGTTGCCATTGGTAGCAGTAACTGTGAGGAACGCGTAACTGGCCGGAATTCGTCGGGAGGTCATTCGTGACATACGTCATCGCCGAACCATGTGTTGACCTGATGGACAAGGCGTGTGTCGAGGAATGCCCCGTCGACTGCATTGACGAGGGTGCCCGGACGGTGCGCACCCATCCCGACGAGTGCGCCGATTGCAATGTGTCCGAACCGGTTTACCCCGTGGAGGCGATCTGCCCCCGAGGGTGATGTGCCCGGCGAGTGGAGTGGTTACGTGCGCGCCAACGCGGACTTCTTCGCCGACCTCGGTGTGACGTCGAGCGCCCGCAGGGCGGGCAAGATCGATCGGGACGCACCGCTCGTCGCGCAACTCCCGCGCAGGACTGGGCGCGCCTGCTGGACGCCGGACCAAGTTAAGCGTTAAGCTAAGTATCTGTAACCGCCGGATACGGCTAGATTGCCCCGACGGGTTAGGGCAGCCTGTGTCGAGAGGCACATCGAGGGACCGGGATACTGGCCGCAACGCATGAACTGGACATCAACGCAGGAAATATCGAGGAGACCTTCGTGACCTACACGATCGCGGAACCGTGCGTCGACGTTATGGACAAGGCATGTATTGAAGAGTGCCCCGTCGACTGCATCTACGAGGGCGGGCGGATGCTTTACATCCATCCCGACGAATGCGTGGACTGCGGTGCGTGCGAACCGGTGTGCCCGGTGGAGGCCATCTTCTACGAGGATGACGTGCCGGACCAGTGGACCGGCTACATCCAGTCCAACGCCGACTTCTTCGTCGATCTGGGCTCGCCTGGTGGCGCCGCGAAGGTGGGCAAGACCGAATACGATCCGCCGTCGGTCAAGGAGCTTCCGCCCATGGGTGAGGGACACTGAGCTCGCTAGCGGATCGGCGCGTATCGTCCTCTCTCCCTGAGTTTCCCTGGGACACCATCGCCGATGCCAAGGCGACCGCCGCGGCGCACCCTGACGGGATCGTCGACCTTTCGGTCGGCACTCCCGTCGACAGCGTGGCCCCGGTCATACGCGACGCGTTGGCCGCGGCCAGCGATTTGCCCGGGTATCCGGCGACCGCGGGCACGCCGGCATTGCGACAGGCCATTCGTGACGCCGTCACCCGGCGATACGGCATTGTGCCGCTGGCCGATAACGCCGTGCTGCCGGTCGTCGGCACCAAGGAGCTCATCGCGTGGCTGCCGACCCTGCTCGGGTTGAGTGCCGACGACCTGATCGTCATCCCCGAATTGGCCTACCCCACCTATGAAGTAGGCGCGCGCCTGGCGCGGGTACCGACAGTCCGGGCGGACTCGCTGACTCAACTGGGGCCGCAGCATCCGACCTTGATCTACCTGAACTCGCCCAGTAACCCGACCGGTGCGGTACTGCCGGTGGAGCATCTGCGCAAGGTGGTCGAGTGGGCGCGCGAACGCGGTGCTCTGGTGGTATCCGATGAGTGCTACCTCGGTCTCGGGTGGGAGGCGGACCCGGTGTCGGTCCTCGATCCCCGGGTCTGTGACGGCGACACCGCTGGGCTGTTGGCCGTGCACTCGCTGTCCAAGACTTCATCGCTCGCGGGGTACCGGGCCGGATTCGTGTTGGGTGACGCCTCGGTGGTTGGCGAGTTGCTCGCGGTGCGCAAGCACGCCGGGATGATGGTGCCCGGACCGGTGCAGGCGGCGATGACCGCCGCCCTGAGCGAGGACGAGCATCAGCGCGATCAGCGCGCCCGCTATGAGCATCGCCGCGACAGGCTTTCGAAAGCTTTGACTGACAACGGATTCCGAATCGATCACTCCGAGGCCGGCTTGTATCTGTGGGCCACCCGGGGCGACTCCTGTGACGATGCGCTGGCGTATCTGGCGCAGCGCGGGATTCTGGTGGCGCCCGGTCGGTTCTATGGGCCGCTCGGCAGGGAACATGTGCGCGTGGCGCTCACCGCGACCGATGAGCGCATCGACGCCGCAGCGCACCGCCTGACTGCCAGCTGATCCACAGCATCGCTTCGGTACCTTCGGTGCGTGCTGACGACCACCGAGCCCGAAGCTGCCCCTCTGACCGTATCGCGAGAACGAATCGCACTCTGTGCCTTATTGGTTGGCACAGCAGTGCTCTACCTGTGGAATCTGTCGGCGAACGGCTGGGCCAACGAGTTCTACGCGGCGGCCGTGCAGGCAGGGTCGGTGTCGTGGAAGGCGTTCATCTTCGGTTCGTCGGACGCGGCCAATTCGATCACCGTCGACAAGCCGCCGCTGTTTCTCTGGCCGATGGAACTCAGTGTCCGGCTGTTCGGCTTCAGTTCCTGGTCGATGCTGGTGCCCCAGGCACTCATCGGTGTCGCGGGGGTGGCCTTGCTGTGGTGGACCGTCCGTCGCAATGCAGGGCCAACGGCGGCGTTCCTCGCGGGCCTCGTGCTGGCCCTGGTTCCCATCTACGCGTCGATGTGCCGGTACAACAATCCCGAACCGATGATGCTGCTGCTCATGATCGCCTCCGTGTGGGCGGTACTGGAGGCGGTGCGGGACGGCCGGACCCGTTGGCTGGTGTTCTCGGGACTGTGTGTGGGGCTCGGGTTCCTCACCAAACAACTCGAGGCGTTGATCGCGGTGCCTGCGCTCGGGGCGACGTATCTGCTGTGTGGCCCACCTGCTCTGACGGTCCGGCTGCGCCAGCTCGGTGTCGCCGCCGCGGCGGCGATCCTCGGGGGCGGGTGGTGGGTGGCACTTGCCGAACTGTGGCCGGTCTCTTCGCGACCATGGATCGGTGGTTCGCCGTCGAACTCTTTTCTGGAGTTGACATTCGGCTATAACGGCCTGGATCGGATCACTGGCAAGCACGCGGGGAACAGCCCCATGACGTCGCTCGCGAAGGACAATCCGCTGGCCTCCCAGCAGGGCTTCGGGCGCATGTTCAGTTCGATCATCGGAGGCCAGATCAGTTGGCTGCTGGCCGCGGCGCTGGTACTCACCGTCACCGCCGCGGTCGTGCTGCGCAAGGCGCCGCGGACCGATCTGGAACGTGCATGTGTCATCGGCTTCGGTGGCTGGCTGTTGATCGTCTGGCTGCTCTTCGATTTCATGACCGGCAAGGGCGGCATGTTCAGCCCGTACTACACGGTGGCGCTTGCGCCTGCCATCGCTGCTCAGGTAGGTCTGGGCGCCGCCGTGGTGTGGCGCCATCGTGAGACACGCTGGGCACGATGGCTTTGTGCGGCACTGGTACTCGGGACCGGTGTGTGGGCAGTGGTCGTGTTGGCTCGTGAACCGGGGTTCGTGCCGTGGTTGCGATGGGTGATTGTGGCGGTTGCCATTCTGGCGGCGGCGATCTGGGCGAGCGGCCGGTACCGCGAGGCCGGTGTGGTGGCCACGGCGGTGGCCATGCTGGCGGGCCCGCTGGCATTCTGCGTCGATACCACCGGCCACGGCACCCACGGGGGATTGCCGCTGGCGGGACCGACGGCGGCGCACGTCGATTTCTTCCGGGCGATGAAGCAGGCCGCCAAAGACGCAGGCGAGCACAAGGAGTCCAAGGCGACACCGGCGCTGGCCGCGATCCTGAAGGCTGCGCCCCAGGATGACGACCGGACACAGGAGCGCACGCCCGATCCGGATCTCACGGCGTATCTCGAACACGACGCGGGCCGCTATACCTGGATGGCGGCGGCTGTACGGTCCAACACGGCCGCGCCCTATCAGCTGACATCAGGGCACCCCGTCATGCCTGTCGGTGGGTTCACCGGTCGGGATCCCTTCCCGGCCTTGGCGCAGTTCCAGGACTATGTTGCGCGGCGCCAAATCCACTTCTTCGTCGTGGAACGTCTGGCGGCACCGCCCAAAGGCGACAGTCAGCCGGAAGTGTCCACCGCCATCACCGAATGGGTGGAACGAACCTTCACGCCCCGTGGATTCCATGGTGTCGCGGTCTTCGACCTGACCAGCCCCGCGTCGGTTCCGGCCGATCTGACGGTGCCCGTGCCCATCGATCCCTAGCGATACATAGGTCCGCTACCACACGTAACGTCCTGCCGGATTTTGGCGTTACCTGAGGTTTCCTTGCGTGTTTCCCGCGCAATCTCCTCTAATGCTCGACACCCCCGGGTGAACAGGACGATGCTTGGTTCATGGATGCCATCACCAATGTGCCGGCTCCCGCCAATGAGCCCGTGCTCACCTACGCGCCGAACACTCCCGAACGCGATCGATTGGCGACGGCACTGTCAGACCTGACCGCGACGCCGATTGATCTACCGCACGTGATCGGTGGGGTGCGCCGGATGAGTGCCGGTGAGCGCATCGAGGTGGTGCAGCCGCATAACCACCGCTCCGTGCTGGGTACCGTCACCAACGCGGGTCATATCGAGGCCCGGGACGCGGTAGAGGCAGCCATCGCTGCCAAGAATGATTGGGCAGCACTGCCTTTCGATGACAGGGCAGCGGTCTTCCTGCGTGCCGCTGATCTATTGACCGGCCCGTGGCGTGCCACACTGAATGCCGCCACCATGCTCGGGCAATCCAAGACTGCCTACCAGGCCGAGATCGATTCGGCCTGCGAGCTGGCCGACTTCTGGCGGTTCAATGTCCAGTTCGCGCGGCATATCCTCGCCGAACAACCCAGCAGCGGTGGTGGGGCGTGGAACAGAATGGAGTACCGCCCGCTGGAGGGCTTCGTCTACGCCATCACGCCGTTCAACTTCACGGCGATCGCGGGAAATCTGCCCACGGCCCCAGCGCTTTTGGGGAACACGGTGGTATGGAAGCCGTCCGTCACACAGGCTTTCGCCGCACATTTCACCCTGGAGCTCCTCGAAGCGGCCGGATTACCGCCCGGTGTCATCAACCTGGTGAACGGAGACGGCCTCGCGGTGTCCGATGTGGCACTCGCCGATGCGCGTCTGGCGGGCATTCACTTCACCGGCTCCACCCGCACGTTCCAGCATCTGTGGCGTGAGGTCGGTACCAACATTGACAGCTACGACACCTACCCGCGGCTGGTCGGTGAAACCGGCGGCAAGGACTTCGTCGTCGCACATGCCTCGGCACGCCCGGATGTATTGCGCACGGCCCTTATTCGCGGAGCCTTCGACTATCAGGGGCAGAAGTGTTCCGCCGCCTCCCGTGCCTTCGTGGCGCGGTCGGTGTGGGATCGGATGGGTGACGAATTTCTCGATGCCACCTCGGGTCTGACGTACGGCGACGTCACCGACCTCTCGAACTTCGGCGGCGCCGTCATCGACGAGAAATCGTTCAGGCGCAACGCGGCCGCCATCGATCGCGCCAAGAGTGCTGGGGTGACGATCGCCGCGGGCGGTGAATACGACGACAGTCAAGGGTATTTCGTCCGCCCCACCGTGCTGCTCTCGGATGATCCGACGGATGAGGCATTCTCCACCGAATACTTCGGTCCGATCCTGGCGGTGCACGTCTATCCCGACGACGACTACCAGCGCATCCTCGATGTCGTCGACACCGGTTCGCGGTACGGACTGACCGGTGCGGTTATCGCCGATGATCGTCAGGCGGTACAGACGGCCAGTGACCGGCTTCGTTACGCGGCGGGAAACTTCTATATCAATGACAAGCCCACGGGCGCCGTTGTCGGCCAGCAGCCCTTCGGCGGGGGCCGGGCATCGGGCACCGACGATAAGGCCGGATCGCCACTGAATCTGCAGCGCTGGCTGTTGCCCCGGTCCATCAAGGAAACCTTCGACGCTCCAACGGAACACCGATATCCGCATATGGATGATCCGGGTGCGGGAAGACGGGTAGCGGGGGAGCGTGAGGATGGCTGAGTGGTTCGGGAAGACGGCCAGGCCGGCCATTCTGGCGGCCAGCAGGTCGGCTCGGTTGCGGCATGCCGCCGAACGGATGCCACTGACCCGGCAGGTGGTGCGCCGCTTCGTCCCCGGTGAATCTCAGGAGGATGTGCTCGGGGCAAGCACCGTGCTGCTCGATTCGGGGCGGTTCATCTCGATTGACTACCTCGGTGAGGACACCACCGACAGCGAGCAGGCCACCCGCACGGTGTCGGCCTACCTGTCGCTGTTGGATGCGCTGGCCCAGCGCAGTGACACCGTGCATACCGGTGTTCGGCCACTGGAGATCTCGCTCAAGCTGTCCGCGCTGGGGCAGGCGTTGCCGCGCGATGGGGAGCGTATCGCCCTGGAAAATGCGCAACTGTTGTGTGCCAAGGCGGATCAAGCCGGAGTGTGGGTCACCGTCGATGCCGAGGACCACACCACCACGGATTCGACCCTGGGCATCGTCCGTGAACTGCGGGCCGACTTCCCGTGGCTGGGCACCGTGCTGCAGGCATATCTGAAACGCACCTACGCCGACTGCGGTGACCTGTCAGGCAAAGGCTCGCGCATTCGGCTATGCAAGGGTGCCTATGACGAACCCGCGTCCGTCGCGCACCGGGACCCGGAGGACGTGGACGTCGCGTACTTGCGCTGCTTGCGCGTGTTGATGGAGGGCGACGGGTACCCGATGGTAGCCTCGCACGATCCCGCCATCATCGAGGCGGCGACCCTGATGGCACGCGAGACCGGCAGGGGTCCCGGCGATTACGAGTACCAGATGCTCTATGGGATTCGTGATGCTGAGCAGCGCCGGTTGAACGCCGAGGGCCACCATATGCGGGTGTATGTGCCGTTCGGTGAGGAGTGGTACGGGTACTTTGTGCGACGTATCGCCGAACGCCCCGCGAACATGACCTTCTTCCTTCGTGCATTGGTCCCGGGAGGCTAGCTTTAGGCTGGCTTCATGCTGCTGAAGTCCCTTCACCCCAAGTCGCCAGATCTCGCGGACGCGGTCCGCATCGGTGAGGACAGCTGGGGGCGCGCCGACCTGGTGGGCGCCGCGACCGCAGCTGCTGAGCGCATCGGCGGTGCTCCGGGGCCGATCGCAGTACTCGCCCGGCCAACCATCGACACGGTCCTGGCAGTGGTCGCCGGACTCATCGCCGGTGTTCCGATTGTGCCGGTACCGGCGGACGTCGGCGTGGCGGAACGCCGCCACATCCTTGCCGACAGTGCTGCGGTGGCCTGGCTGGGCGAATCACCGGACGAATCAGAGGGATTGCCGCATGTGCCGGTGCGCCGGCACGCACGGTCGTGGCATCAGTACTCCGAACCGAACCCCGAGTCGACGGCGCTCATCGTGTACACCTCGGGGACCACTGGCGCGCCGAAGGGGGTGCAGCTGAGCCGGCGCGCGCTGGCCGCCAGTCTGGACGGCCTTGCGGACGCATGGGCATGGACGCCCGACGACGTTCTGGTGCATGGACTTCCGTTGTTCCATGTGCACGGGTTGGTTCTCGGTGTACTCGGGTCACTGCGCGTGGGAAATCGGTTTGTGCACACCGTCAAACCGACACCCGAGGCCTATGCGGCGGCGGGGGGCAGTCTGTATTTCGGCGTGCCGACGGTGTGGTCCCGGATGGTGGCCGACGAATCCTGCGCCCGCGCATTGTCAGCCGCGCGGCTGCTGGTATCGGGCAGCGCGCCACTGCCGGTGCCGGTTTTCGATGAGTTGTTGCGGCTCACCGGACATGCGCCGATCGAGCGCTACGGTGCTACCGAAACCGTCATCACGCTTTCCACGCGCGTCGACGGGGAACGACGCGCCGGTTGGGTTGGTCACCCATTGACGGGTGTCCAAACTCGCCTGCTGGGGGAGGACGGTTCCGTGGCCGCCCACGACGGGGAAACCGTTGGCCAGCTACAGGTTCAGGGACCCACACTGTTCAGCGGCTATCACAACCTGCCCGAGAAGACGGCCGAGGTGCTTACCGATGACGGGTGGTACCGCACCGGTGACGTCGCCGTCGTCGACGCCGATGGGATGCACCGCATCGTGGGACGCGAATCGGTTGATCTGATCAAATCCGGCGGTTACCGAATCGGTGCCGGTGAGATCGAAACCGTGCTGCTGGGGCATCCCGGGATCGTGGAAGTCGCGGTGGTCGGCGTGCCCGACGATGACCTGGGACAACGGATTGTCGCCTACGTTGTCGGCGACGTGACGGAAGATGACGTCATTGGCTTCGTGGCGCAACAGCTCTCGGTGCATAAGCGCCCCCGTGAGGTGCGCCGGGTCGATGCGCTACCCCGGAACGCCATGGGCAAGGTTCTCAAAAAGGAGTTGATCAGGTGAACGTGACCGAGGAGGTCGTTGACCAGATCAATTGGCACTGGACATCTCAACTGCGGCCCCGCCTCGATGGGCTCACCGACGACGAATATTTCTGGGAACCGGTGCGGGGCTGCTGGAGTCTGCGGCCGCGCGGCACCGCGACCACGCCGCTGCAGGGAGGCTCGGGCGACTACGTGATCGAATTCGCGGCTCCGCCACCCGAACCCGCGCCCGTTACCACGATCGCCTGGCGGCTCGGCCACATCCTGGTTGGCGTGCTGGGGGCGCGGATCGCCAGTCATTTCCCGGATAATCGGGCCGGGCCACCCGTCGATTACCTGACCTACGACTATCCGGTGACGGCGGCCGATGCCTTGGAGCGCCTTGACCTCATGTACGCGGCATGGCGGGACGGCGTGCTCAGTAAAGACGATGCCGCGCTGGCTTTTCCGGTCGGGCCGGCCGAAGGGCCCTGGGCCGAGAAACCGTTTCTGACGCTGGTGCTGCACATCAATCGCGAGCTGCTGCACCATGGCGCGGAGATCGCGCTACTGCGCGACTTGTACGCCTGGCAGTGATGTCCCGGAACCTATTTCGTGTTGAGGGCCTTGTTGATCCCGGCAGCGATTGCGGTCATCGCGCGCAACGTGGGGTGGTAGGCCATCGGTCCGTAGTTCAGTGGGGTTGCCGAGAACGTGTAGCCGTAGACCCAGGGATCCTTGGAACAGATATCGTGACCGCGGGTGAGACCGGCAGCGGATACCAGCAGCGACCCGGTCGCGCGAGCGGCTTCCTCAGTCTTGGCGACAAGTGTTTTCGCCAAGACGCGTGCGCGGTCGAATTGAGCGTCGGTGATCGGCATTTTGTCCGGGCAATACCCGGCATCGGGTAGGACAGTCGTGTAGTCGACATAGACGACAGTGGCATTCGGCGCTCGCCTGTGCGCCTCGCGGCCGATCTCTTGCAGGCTCGCGCCGACCTGCGCCACAGCCCTGTCGACCTCATCGTCGGCCCTGACGTCACAGACACTCAGCCGCCACGAAAACGACAACGCGCCGGGATCTTTCGCGCAGGACCAGGCGAAGAGGTTCGGCAGATAGTAGATATCGTTTCCGCCCGCGGTGATGGTGACAAGTGTGGTGTCGCTGCGGACCGCATCGAGCTGGGGTGGCTGAAAGTACTGGCCACCGTGCAGAACGTTCTGTGCGGTGGCCCCCGAACAGGTGACATCGGTCAGGTCGAGGTGACGCAGCCTGGCCAGCTGATGGGCGTAGTTGTTGTCAGACCGGATGCAAAGGACCGGGCTCGTCGGATCACGGTTGGGCACTCCCGGACCCGCCCCGAACGAACTTCCCAGGGCGACGTACTCGTGATTGCCTGTGGGGGCCCGCTTGCCCTGATACGCGATCAACGCGGTTGCCGTGCTCATCACCATGAGAACCGCGACGATGAACGCGCCAAAGATCTTCAGCGAGAGCAGCAACCCCCGCGCCAGCCGCGACCGTTGTGCCGGGCCTTGCGAAGGCGAGTCGGTCTCTTCCGGCGACGAGGACATTGCGGAACTAGTTGGCGTGCAGCGCCGCGTTCAGCTCGAACGCGCCACCGTCACGCGAGACCACCTCAACCGCGCCGGTCTGCGAATTGCGCCGGAACAGCAGGTTGTTCGCGCCGGAGAGCTCCAGCGCCTTGATGGTCTTGCCGTCGGGCGTGCCAACCTTGGTGCCCGCCGTGACATACAGCCCGGCCTCGACGATGCAGTCATCACCCAGGCTGATGCCCACACCCGAGTTGGCGCCGAGTAGCGAGCGCTGGCCCACCGAGATGACCTGGCTGCCACCGCCGGACAGGGTGCCCATGATCGATGCGCCACCGCCGATGTCGGAGCCGTCACCCACCACGACACCGGCCGAGATGCGGCCCTCCACCATGGAGGCGCCCAGCGTGCCGGCGTTGAAGTTGACGAAGCCCTCGTGCATGACGGTGGTGCCGGGCGCCAGGTGCGCGCCGAGGCGTACCCGGTCAGCGTCGGCGATACGCACACCCGTCGGCACCACGTAGTCGACCATCCGCGGGAACTTGTCGATGCCAAAAACCGTCACCACACCGCGCCCACGCAGTCTGGCGCGTACCGTCTCGAATCCCTCCACCGCGCAGGGGCCGAAGTTTGTCCACACCACATTGGTCAGCACGCCGAACAGCCCGTCGGTGCTGGCGCCGTGCGGCTGGATCAGTCGATGCGACAACAGGTGCAGACGCAGATAGGCGTCATAGGCATCAGCGGGTTTGTCGCTGAGCGAGCCAATGGTGGTGCGCACCAACACCTTCTCCACGCCACGATCCGGGTCCGAGCCGGCCAGCCCGGACAGCGCTGCGGGTGCTTCTGGCTCGAAGATTCGCTCGGTACCTGGGGTACCGGGGGTATCGGTCAATTCGGGGGCCGGGAACCAGGTATCCAGAACCGATCCGTCTGCCGCGATGGTCGCCAGGCCAAGTGCTACTGCTCCGCTCACGGTGTACACGCTAGCCTGAATCGATGGCGCTCGAACTCGCTGGTGACCCGATAGCCCTGACGGCTGCCCTGGTAGACATCCCCAGCGAGTCCCGGAATGAGACCCAGATCGCCGACGTGGTCGAGGTTGCCCTGCGGGAACAGACCACCGGATTCGAGGTCATCCGCAACGGCAACGCGGTGCTGGCCCGAACCAACCACGGCCACGGCACCCGGGTGATGCTGGCCGGACATCTCGACACCGTGCCCGCCGCCGATAACGTGCCCAGCCGTTGGGAACGCGGGGAGGGCGGCGACATCCTGTTCGGCTGCGGCACCGTCGACATGAAATCCGGTGATGCCGTCTTCCTGCACCTGGCCGCCACCGTGACACCCCGCGTCGACCTGACACTGGTGTTCTACGACTGCGAGGAGATCGAGTCCTCGGCCAACGGACTCGGCCGCATCGAACGTGAGCTCCCCGAGTGGCTCGACGCCGACCTCGCCATCCTGGGTGAGCCCACCGCTGGACTCATCGAGGCCGGCTGTCAGGGCACCTTGCGCGTGGTGATCCGTGCCGCGGGCACTCGTGCACACTCGGCGCGATCCTGGCTGGGGGACAACGCCATTCACAAGCTCGGCGCCGTTCTGGACCGGCTCGCCGCGTATCGGGCACGTATCGTCGATATCGACGGCTGCGAGTACCGCGAAGGACTATCGGCCGTACGGATCGACGGGGGCGTCGCCGGAAACGTCATCCCCGACGCAGCGGCGGTCACCGTCAACTTCCGGTTCGCGCCCGATCGCAGCCCCGAGCAGGCACTCGCGCACGTCCACGAGGTCGTCGGCGGACTCGATGTCGAAATCGAACTCACCGACTCCGCTGCCGGCGCCCTGCCGGGCCTGGATCGGCCCGCCGCCGCCGAATTGGTCGGCGCGGCAGGGGGAGTGGTACGTGCCAAGTACGGCTGGACCGATGTGTCCCGATTCGCGGCGCGCGGTATCGCCGCGGTCAATTACGGGCCGGGTGACCCCAATTTGGCGCACACCCGCGGCGAGCACGTTCCCGTCGAGCAGATCACCGAGGTCACCGAGGTACTCCGCCGGTACCTCAGCGTGTGACCGGCGCGGCGTACGTCCCCGGCGTCTGGCCGAGGGTGCGCCGGTACACGTCGATGAACGCGCTCGGCGTGGCCCAACCGCACTGGTGCGCCACATAGGTCACCGGCCGATCCTCGGCGAGCAGCCGCAACGCGTGATGAAGACGGATCTGGGTCCGCCACTGCGGATACGTCATGCCCATATCGGTGCGGAACAACCTGGTCAGCGTGCGCTCGCTGGCGCCCACCCGCCGTCCTAGATCGGCCACCGTCCACACCTGGGTGAGGTCTTCCTCCACCAACGCGCAGGCCTGCGCCAATCGATCGTCGTGTGCGGTGGGTAGCTTGAGCGCCTGCTCCGGGCTGTGCCGCAGCTGGTCGATGAGGACGACACGCAACCGTGCGACCTCGTCCTCGGGTAAGTCGCCGGGCGCCGAGCACGTGATGATCAGCTCGCGCAACAGCGGCGATACCGCGATGACTGTCGGGTTCGCCAGCTCCACGCGGTACATCTCGGGATCGAAGCCCACGGAATGAAACTCGGTGGGGCCATAGAAGCGATGTTGATGCCCGGCCCCCGCCGGTATCCATAGCGCCCGGTTCGGCGGGGCGATCCAGGTTCCGTCATCGGTGGTGACCGCGAGCACGCCGCTGGCCGGATACACGATTTGGTGTTCCTCGTGCCAGTGATGCTCGATGCGGTGCCCGCCGGCCACCGACATCACTCCGGTGATCTGGCGGTTAATCAACACAAGATGGCATTTTATCGGAGGCTTGCATGTTGGGGAATCCATAGCGTCGTCCCTCGTGACCGATTTGGCGAATGACGAACAGCTGACCGCCCATCCCGCGACGCCCTCCGCGCCCGCCCCCATTTCGGCGTGGAATCGCATGCGGTACTGGGTAATCGCGCATGCCGTCGACGACTTCTACCAGGGCTTGGTGCCCGCAGCCATCCCATTCTTCGTGCTGGAGCGCCACTACAGCTACGCGGCAGCGTCGGGTCTGGCGCTCGCCGCGACGCTGGGAAGCGCGTTGCCCCAACCACTGCTCGGTCTCATCGCGGATCGATGGCGGCTGCTGGGGATGGCTCCCGCGGGCCTGGCCGCGGCCGGAATCGGTGCGGGCCTGGCGGGGTTGGTGCCCGGCTATTGGCTGGTCTGGACCATGCTGCTCATCTCCGGTCTGGGCGTGGCGGCCTTCCATCCCGCCGCCGGCCGCGATGCCCGACGCGACGCGGGGGATAGCGCGACCGCGATGAGCTTGTTCGCCGCCGGAGGCAGCGTCGGCTTCTTCCTGGCGCCGGCGTTGGTGACACCCGCGCTGGTGTCCTCGGGACTGGGCGCGACAGCCTGGTTCATTCCGCCCGCCGTCGTCATGGGATTCGTGCTGTGGCGCTATCAGCTGCGGCAGGGTTCGGCGACCTCGGTGCCGCGGCGGCTGGCCGGGAGCGACCGCTGGGGGCCGTTCTCGGTCCTGGTTGCTGTCGAGGTGGTGCGCTCGGCCATCTACTTCGGCATGAACACCTTCATCGCACTGTACCTGATCAATCATCTGGGTGTTCCGGCAGCCATCGGTGGCCTTGGGTTAGCGATGTTCTTGGGCGGCGGCGTGATCGGGACGCTGCTCGGTGGCCGGATCAGCGACCGGATCGGCGTGATCGCCACCATCCGGGTCGGCAGCATCGCCGCGATTCCCGCGTTCGTCGCGCTGCGGCTCTGCCCGCAGCCGTGGATCGCACTGGCCCTGGCCGCCGTCGTCGGTGTCGCCGTCAACATCCCGTTCGCGGTGCTGGTCAAACTCGGCCAGGACTATCTGCCGACGCGTCCGGGCACGGCCGCCGGGGTGACGCTGGGTCTGGCCGTCAGCGTCGGCGGATTCTTCGTGCCGTTACTGGGCGTCCTGGCAGACCACCACGGACCGCAGGCGGTGCTGACCACGCTGTGCGTCGTGCCGATTCTGGCGATTGCGCTGGCCTACCTGCTGCCGCGACCCGAGCGGGAATAGCGGCTCAAACGCAGGGGGTTGGCCGAGAGGTGAAACTCGGAGTGGCCATCGGCCGACCCCTCAGCGTGCAGGGTGACACCAACCTCGTCGATGTCTTCATCGCGCACGGCCGCCGGGTCACCGACGCCGGGATTGGCACGTTGTGGCTCGGGCAGATGTATCACTACGACGCGATCACCATGGCTGCGGTGGTGGGACAAGCGATATCCCCGGAAAAACTCCGCACCGTGGGCGTTTCGGTCATCCCCATCAATCCGCGCCATCCCATCGAGGTGTCGGCGGCCGCACAGACCGCACAGGCCGCCACCCATGGCAGGTTCCAGCTGGGCTTGGGGCTCGGCGCCCCGGTGATCGAGGGCCCGAGCTATGGACTCCACGTGGACAAACCGATACGTCGTCTGCGCGAGTACCTCACCACCCTGCGGCAACTGCTGGACACCGGAACCGCGGACTTTCATGGTGAGACTCTCACCGTCGCACCTGAATTCACCACCTCGCAGCCCGGCGGCGAGAACATCCCCGTGTTGGTGGCAGCCATGGCGCCGCAGGCGCTGCGCGCCACCGGCGAGCTGGCCGACGGCACGATTCCGCTGCATGCCGGACCGCGCGCGCTCAGCCGGGAGATCGTCCCCGTCATCAACACCGCTGCCGAGCGCGCCGGACGGCCGCTCCCCCGTGTCATTGCCGGCGTGGCTGTCGTCGTCACCTCCGAACCCGAACGGGTGCGGGCATTGGCCATCGAGGACATGGCTTTCTACGAGAACATCCCGTCATACCGGAAAGTGCTTGACGCCGAAGGTGTTCAGCACACCGGAGAACTGGCGATCATCGGCGATGAGCTGCACGTCGCCACGGAGCTGCAGCGCTATTTCGACGCCGGGGCCACCGAAGTCTTCGCCAGCCATACCGAGCTGGGCGGGCCGCAGGACGAGGCCCGCACGCTGGCACTGCTGGGGGAGCTGTCCCGCGGGAATTGAGTTGCCGGCGGCCCCTAGGCTGGCTACGTGCCCGATCAACCACTAACCCAACTGCATGGACCGGTTCGGCTGCGCCGTGACCGATGTGAGAAGACCACCGCCGATCAACGTCTGCTGGACAGCCACGAATCAGGCGCGTGGACACACACAGACCAATGGCGAGTGTTGCGCATCCAGAGTGAGTTTGTGGAAGGTTTCGACGCGCTGGCGCAAACCCCCGAGGCCGTAACGGTTTTCGGTTCTGCCAGGACAAAGCCGGATTCCCCTGAATATCAATTGGGTCGAGACCTGGGTACCGCCCTGGTGAAGGCCGGCTATGCCGTCATCACCGGGGGCGGACCGGGCGCCATGGAGGCCGCCAACCGCGGCGCCAGCGAATCGGGTGGCTACTCGGTGGGCCTGGGCATCGAGCTGCCGTTCGAGCAGGGCCTCAACGAATGGGTAGACCTGGGCATCAACTTCCGCTATTTCTTCGTTCGCAAGACGATGTTCGTGAAGTACGCGCAGGCCTTCGTGTGTCTGCCCGGTGGATTCGGCACCCTGGACGAACTCTTTGAGGCGCTCACCCTGGTGCAGACCCGCAAGGTGACGCGGTTCCCGATCATCCTGCTTGGCACCGAGTACTGGTCGGGTCTTCTCGAGTGGATCCGCGGCACGATGCTGCCTGCCGGAAAGATCGGTGAGCAGGACATCGCGCTGCTCTCGGTGACCGACAGCGTCCAGGAGGCTGTCGAGATCATCCTTGCGTCGGCCGTCAACGGGAATGGGAACCACCGATGACCGCGATGAGCAGCGTGCGCGAAGAGCATCAGCCCCTGTCCGTCTGTGTGTACTGCGCCTCCGGCCCGCGTCACCCCGAGCTCTTGGACCTGGCGACTCGCCTGGGTACCGCCATCGCCGAACGCGGATGGACCTTGGTATCCGGGGGAGGCAATGTGTCGGCCATGGGGGCGATAGCCCATGCCGCGCGTGCTGCCGGCGGGCGCACCATCGGCGTCATTCCCAAGACGCTCGTGCACCGCGAGGTGGCCGATACCGACGCCGACGAGCTGATCGTCACCACCACGATGCGCGAACGTAAGCAGATCATGGAGGATCGGTCCGACGCCTTCATCACGCTGCCCGGCGGGATAGGCACCCTCGAAGAGGTCTTCGAAACCTGGACGGCCGGTTACCTGGGATTACACCAGAAGCCGGTGGTGCTGCTGGACCCCGACGGTCACTACACCGGACTGCTGCGCTGGCTCGACGAATTGCAGGACAACGGCTATGTGGCGGCCCCTGCCCGGGATCGGCTGCTGGTGCACACCGATATCGCTGCTGCTCTCGATGCATGCCGACCAACGGATTGACGGGGCCCTACCGTTCGTCAACAATGCGGTGAGCCATTGCCTACTGGGCGGTAAGAACGTGGATGACCCGCTTGCGGGAAGACCCACACGAGGATGACCCGCTAGCGGGAAGACCGACAACAGGGAGAACCAGATGTCCGCAAGCAGCACCATTCCGTCCACCGCCCGAAACCGGGTCCGGCTGACCGAGGTGCTCGCACAGCTTCCCTCGCTGGCGCTGGATTTGCCGATCATGGCGGGCGGCGTTCTGGGCGGCATCAAGGCGAACCCCAATGGCCGCCTCTCGATCGGCGCCCTGTTCGCCGAGCGCGCCGCCAAGTACGCCGACAACGTTTTCCTGCGCTTCGAAGGCAACGACATCACCTACGCGCAGGCCAACGCCACCGCCAACCGGTACGCGGCAACCCTGGCCTCGCACGGTGTGGGCCGTGGTGACGTGGTCGGCATCATGTTGCGCAACTCGCCGCAGACCGTGCTGCTGATGCTGGCGACCGTCAAGCTCGGTGCCATCGCGGGCATGCTCAACTACAACCAGCGCGGGCATGTGCTGGCCCACAGCATCGGTCTGCTCGACTCCAAGATGCTGGTCACCGATGCGGAGTTCGAGGAAGCCATCGGCGAATCCGGCGTCAACGTGGTCTCGCAGCTGACCACCGAGGAACTCGACCGGATGTCGGTATTGGCGCCCACCACCAATCCCAGCGCCACCGAGGCCGTGTTGGCCAAGGACCGTGCGTTCTACATCTTCACCTCCGGAACCACCGGGTTGCCGAAGGCCAGCGTGATGACGCACTACCGCTGGCTGCGCGGCATGTACGGCATCGGGAGCCTGGCCTTGCGCCTGCGGTCCAATGACGTGCTGTACAGCTGCCTTCCGCTGTATCACAACAACGCGCTGACCCTCGCGGTGTCGACGACGATCAATGCCGGGGCCACCCTGGCCATTGGCCGGTCGTTCTCGGTGTCGCGGTTCTGGGATGAGGTCATTGCCAGCCGCGCAACGGCTTTCATCTACATCGGCGAGCTGTGCCGTTACCTGCTGAACCAGCCGCCCAAGCCCACCGACCGGCAGCACAAGGTGCGCGTGATCATCGGCAACGGCTTGCGGGCCGAGCTGTGGGGTGAGTTCACCAAGCGATTCGGTATCAAGCGAGTGTGCGAGTTTTACTCGGCCAGTGAGTCGAACACCGCATTCGTCAACGCGCTCAACATCGACCGCACCGTGGGGCTCTGCCCGTACCCGCTTGCCTACGTCAAGTACGACATTGAGACAGGGGAGCCGGTTCGTAATTCGAAGGGGCTCTTGACCAAGGTCGGAGCCGGCGAGGCCGGGCTGCTCCTGAGCAAGGTCACCAGCATGTCCCCGTTCGACGGGTACACCGACCCGACCGCCTCGGAGAAGAAGCTGGTGCGCGACGCCTTCAAGAAGGGCGACACCTGGTTCAACACAGGCGATTTGATGCGCAACCTGGGCTGGGGTCACGCGGCGTTCGGCGACCGGCTGGGCGACACCTTCCGGTGGAAGGGCGAGAACGTCGCCACCACCGAGGTGGAGGCGGCGATCGACAACAACGATGCGGTGGAGGAGTCGACCGTGTTCGGCGTGCAGGTGTCGGGCACCGACGGCCGCGCGGGAATGGCTGCCATCAAATTGCACGATGGCGTCGAGCTTGATCCAAAGGCGCTGAGCGACACCGTTTATCAGTATCTTCCCGCCTATGCGCTGCCGCTGTTCATTCGGATTGTGGACAGCCTGGAGCACACCACCACCTTCAAGAGCCGCAAGGTGGAACTGCGTGAGCAGGCCTACGGCGAAACTGTCACCGATCCGCTGTACGTCCTGGCCGGTCGCGCGGAGGGATACGTCCCGTTCTATCCCGAGTACCCGGAGGAAGTGGCCGGCGGACAGCGGCCCAAGGGCTAGCGCGTCGTGACCCGGTGCGACCGGGTCGCCAAGATACCGTTCGACGTATGGCAGGGACTCGTCGCGCGCGGATAGCGAAGCGCCGTCGATTGCGGGTAAGTCGTGCCGACAACGACCTCACCGACGAGCAGTGGTCGGAGCTGGTGCGGGCCTGGGGTGGCTGTGCCTACTGCGGCGCGACAGAAACCGCGCTGCAGCGCGACTGTGTGCAGCCGATCTCGCGCGGTGGGCGCTACACCCAATCCAACGTGGTGCCGGCGTGCGCGTCCTGCAATTCCAGCAAGTGCAATGCGGAGGTGACCAGCTGGATGCGCCGCAAACGGTTCGACGAGACGGCGTTTCTGCGTCGCTACGTGGAGGTCACCCGGGCGCTGGCCTAGGTGGTGTAGACGCCGGTCGGCTCGTCGTGATAGCCCTTGGCGCCTATCTCACGCGCCAGCGGACTGCGGAAATCTGCTTCCGCGGCAAGGCAATCGAGGATGTGGCGGTAGTCGTACCGTGGCCGCCAGCCGAGTTCGGTTCGCGCCCGCGTGTTGACGTAGACGCGATCGATCGTCGGGAACATGGACCAGCCGCGCGCCGCATACAAGTCGGGTTGCTCCGGGAAATACCCAGCCACCATCGCGGGTGCATCGACGCGTAGTTGCGCGGTGTCGCCCGGCGCGAAGGGCGTTGTCGCCGAGATCACATACTTGGCCCAGCCGATGCCGGGGGCACATTGGGCTGCCAGCAGGTGCGCGTCGACCACATCGGCCAGATCCACCCGTCGGTACAGGTATTCGTTGGCCTTCGCGTTCTCGTCGCTATAGCGGTCACGCACCGTGTGGTTGTCGTCCTGTTCGGGGAAGAACCGTGAGGTGCGCAGCACGATGACCGGCAGGCCGCTGTCCTGATGCACCACCTGCGCGATGTCCTCGGCCGCGGTCTTGGTGGCGCCATAGATGTTCTTGGGCACCGGTGCGACGTCCTCCGTGATCCACGCCGCCTCATCCGTTCCGACCAGCGCATGGCCGAAGGCGCTGGTGGTGCTGGTGTAGACGAAGCTGCTGACGCCCGCTGCCGAGGCCTCTTCGAGGAGTGCGAGCGTGCCCTCGATGTTGGTCTCGACGAAGTCGGTACGCGGATGCGATCCGACATGCGGTTTGTGCAGGGTCGCGGTGTGCAACACCGAGGTCACCCCGGTCATCGCCTCGCCGACGAGGCGACGGTCGGCGATCGACCCGACGAGATCGGTGGCCGGACCCGCGGCTATGTCGATTCCGACCACGTCAGCCCCGGCGCGCTGCAACGTGCGGACCAACGCCTCCCCGAGATGGCCCGAGGACCCGGTGACCAGGAATCGATTCTCGCTCATGCGCTCATACTGCCCAGGCCCGCAATTCATTTCGCTCGCCGAGTGTGAAGCCAATGCGGGAAATCGGGCCACATTCCGCATTGGCTTCACACTCGGCGCGTGCAGGGCCGGGTCTGGCCTGCACAATGAGGGCGTGCTGGAGACCCCCTCGGACACTCTTCGCGTAAGCGGCTCGTCGTTCTGCGGGCGACCCGTGCGCACCGATCGTGCCCTCATCATGGCGATCGTCAACCGCACACCGGACTCCTTCTACGATCGCGGTGCCACCTTCACCGACGAAGCCGCCCAGGCCGCGGTGCATCGCGCGGTGGCCGACGGTGCGGATGTCGTCGACATCGGCGGCGTCAAGGCCGGCCCGGGAGAGAACGTCGACGCCGAGGCCGAGACCGCGCGGGTGGTGCCCTTCATCGAGTGGGTGCGTGGTGCTCATCCTGATCTGCTGATCAGCGTCGACACCTGGCGCGCCGAGGTGGCCGACAAGGCCTGTGCTGCGGGCGCCGATGTGATCAATGACACCTGGGCGGGGGCTGATCCCGAGCTGCCGGCCGTGGCGGCCGCCCATGGCGCCGGGCTGGTTTGCTCGCATACCGGCGGCGCGGTGCCGCGCACCCGGCCGTACCGCGTCAACTACGGAACCGAGGTCGACGGCGTCGTGCACGCCGTCATCGCCGAAGTGACCGCCGCCGCCGAACGTGCGGTGGCACTCGGGGTATCGCGAAACTCGATTCTGATCGATCCGACGCATGACTTCGGCAAAAACACCTTCCACGGGCTTGCTTTGTTGCGCCATGTAAACGATCTCGTTAATACCGGGTGGCCTGTGTTGATGGCGTTGAGCAACAAGGATTTCATCGGGGAGACTCTTGGTGTGGGACTCACGGAACGACTCGAGGGCACTCTCGCCGCCACCGCGCTGGCGGCGGCGGCCGGTGCCCGCATGTTCCGGGTACATGAAGTCGGGCCCACACGCCGCACGCTGGAAATGGTGGGTTCCATCGTCGGGACCCGCCAACCGGCGCGAACAGTGAGGGGGTTGGCATGACCTCAGTAGTTGGTATTGACCCAAGCTGGCTGGACACCCACAGCTGGAACCGGCCCGAATGGACGGTCGAACAGCTCATCGCCGCGAAGAAGGGCCGCACCGTCTCGGTGGTGCTGCCCGCGCTCAACGAGCAGGAGACCGTCGCTGCCGTCGTCGACACCATCAGCCCGCTGCTGGGTGGTCTGGTTGATGAGCTGATCGTGCTCGACTCGGGCTCCACCGATGACACCGCGATCCGGGCCGTGGCCGCGGGCGCGCGGGTGGTCAGTCGTGAGCAGGCGCTGCCTGAGGTGCCGCCGAATCCGGGCAAGGGTGAGGTGCTGTGGCGGTCGGTGGCCGCGACCACCGGTGACGTCATCGCATTCGTCGACTCCGACCTCATCGACCCCGATCCGATGTTCGTGCCGCACTTGCTGGGGCCGTTGTTGTTGGGCCAGGGCATCCATCTGGTTAAGGGCTTCTATCGGCGCCCGCTCAAGGTCAGCGGTGCGGAAGACGCCAACGGCGGTGGCCGGGTGACCGAGCTGGTGGCCCGGCCGATGCTCGCCGCTCTCCGACCGGAGCTCAGTTGTGTCGTGCAGCCGCTGGGCGGCGAGTACGCGGGCACCCGGGAGCTGCTGTCCTCGGTGCCGTTCGCGCCCGGATACGGCGTGGAAATCGGTCTCCTCATCGACACCTACGACAAGCTGGGGCTGGGCTCCATCGCTCAGGTCAACCTGGGCGTGCGCAGCCACCGCAACCGGCCCCTGGTCGAGCTCGGTGTGATGAGCCGGCAGGTGATGGCGACCATGCTGTCGCGATGCGGGATTCCGGACTCCGGCGTGGGTATCACGCAGTTCTTCGCCGACGGCGACGGGTTCACGCCGCGTAGCTCGACGGTGTCGCTGGAGGACCGTCCGCCCATGAACACCTTGCGCTAGGCGTCACGTCTTCCGGGTGTAGCCGAACTGTAGGTCCGGATGTCGGACCTCGCTGGCAAGATCGTTGTCGTGACGTTCGCACTGACGTATCTGCTGGTTCTTATCGCCGTGGCCGCCGTCTTGTTCGTGCTGGGCTCGATGTTGTTCGGTCGCGGCGAGGAGTTGCCGCCGCTGCCCAAGGGCACCACCGCTACCGTCCTGCCTGCCGAGAAGGTCACCGGGGCCGACGTGGATGCCGTCAAGTTCTCCCTGGTGTTCCGCGGGTACAAGGCCAGCGAGGTCGACTGGGTGTTGGACCGGCTTGCCCGCCAGGTCGACGAACTGCGTGCCGAGCTCGACGAGGTGCAGGCCGCCCGAGCCAGTATCGAAGCAAATGCCGACTAAAGAGCCCAGCCGCTGTTCCTGGGCCGTTGATTCGGCCGGGTCCACCTTGTACACGGAGTACCACGACAACGAGTGGGGGCGCCCGCTGTACGGGCGCGATGCCTTGTTCGAACGGCTCTGCCTCGAGGCATTCCAGAGCGGCCTGGCCTGGATCACCATCCTGCGAAAGCGTGAGGGTTTCCGGCGTGCGTTCGCCGGGTTCGCGCCAGAGAAGGTTGCCGGCTTTGGCGACAAGGATGTGGCCCGGCTGATGGCCGACGCCGAGATCGTGCGGAATCGCGCCAAGATCGAGTCGGCTATATCCAACGCCCGCGTCGTCCTCGATCTGGACACCGATCTTTCGGACCTGCTGTGGTCGTTCGCGCCGAAACGCCGCGCCCGGCCGCAGCATCTTTCGGACGTGCCTGCGGTGACCGACGAGAGCAAGGCCATGGCCAAGGAACTGAAACGTCGCGGGTTCCGTTTTGTGGGCCCTACCACGGCATATGCGCTGATGCAGGCCACCGGCATGGTGGACGATCATGTGCGTTCCTGTTGGGTTCCGCGAGCCGACACCACACCCTGCTGACGGTCCAGTTGAGGGTCTGCTGTCCCCAGATGCCCGCGATAGGGAAGAATGGCTCAGTGAAACGGCAGCTCAGATAGGGAACAATGGTCGGAGATGCCGAACACCCTTGGCTGGAATTTGGAGGGAGCACACGATGGCGGCCATGAAGCCCCGAACAGGCGACGGTCCTCTCGAGGCTACGAAAGAGGGGCGCGGAATCGTCATGCGAGTACCACTGGAAGGTGGCGGTCGCTTGGTGGTCGAGCTGACCCCCGATGAGGCTGCCGCGCTCGGCGACGAACTCAAGAACGTCACCAGCTAGTCCACGGCCCTCCGGGCGCTAGCTGCAGACCTTCTCGTAGATCTGCAGCGTCATTTCGGCGATATGCGCCCACGAGAACTCGTCGATGCACCGTGCTCTGCCGGCGTTGCCGTATGCGGTGGCGCGGGCCGGGTCCGCGACTAGTGCGTTGACCGCGTCGGCGAGGCCTGCCTCGAACGCCGCAGCTTCGCTGCTTTCGTACGCCACCAGGGTCCCGGTGACACCTTCGGCAACCACTTCAGGTATTCCGCCGACGCGCGATGCCACCACCGCTGTGCCGCACGCCATAGCCTCCAGATTCACGATGCCGAGCGGTTCGTAGATCGATGGGCACACAAAAACCGTTGCTGCGGAGAGCACTTCCCGCAACTTGGGAATGGGCAGGAATTCGCGTATCCAGTGCACGCCGGGCCGTGTCGCGGCCAACTCGGTGACGGCGCCGGTGATCTGCTCGGCGATTTCGGGGGTGTCGGGCTCGCCTGCGCACAGGATCAGCTGCACCTCCGGCGAGAAGCGATGCGCGGCCGCCACCAGATGTGCCAGCCCCTTCTGTCGGGTGATCCGTCCGACGAATACGACAATCGGGCGGGCCAGATCCACGCCGAGCTCGGCGAGTACCGACCCCGGTTGGGTGATCGCCGTCGCCGGATCTACCGGATACCAGGTCGCGGTGTCGATTCCGTTGCGCACCACATGAATCCGGCTGGGATCCAAACCGGGATACGTGACCATGATGTCGTCGCGCATCCCGCTGCTGACCGCGATGACGGCATCAGCGGCGTGCATGGCGGTGTGCTCCACCCACGACGACACCCGGTATCCGCCGCCGAGCTGTTCGGCCTTCCACGGGCGACGTGGCTCCAGGGAATGTGCGGTCAGTACGTGCGGGATGCCGTGCAGCAGCTTGGCCAGATGGCCCGCCATCCCGGTGTACCAGGTGTGCGAATGCACCACGGTGGCACCGGCGGCCGCGGCGGCCATCACCAGATCCGCCGACAGGGTCGTCAGCGCCGGGTTGGCGCCGTCCAGCGCGGGGTCGGGTCGGTGAACGAACGCGTTATCGCGCGGTGCGCCCATACAGTGCACGTCGACATCGCACAGTGTGCGCAGCTGCGCCACCAGTTCGGTGACGTGGACACCGGCCCCGCCGTACACCTCGGGTGGATACTCCCGCGTCATCATCGCCACCCGCGTCGTGGATGCGTCGCGTGTGGGAAGACGGTCGGTCATAGCCACGACCGTAGTAGGTGCCTCCGACTGCCGCTGCCTCTGGCTCGTCACGCGAGCGGCTCATCGCAGGCCCGCCACGGGGTGTAGCGCTGGCCGCTTCTGCCGACTGCCGATAGGTTGATTGCTATGAGGGCATCGCCACACGTTCTGGGGATCGTGCTTGCCGGCGGTGAAGGCAAGCGGCTTTACCCGTTGACCGCCGATCGTGCGAAACCGGCGGTGCCCTTCGGCGGCGCGTATCGGCTCATCGATTTCGTGCTGAGCAACCTGGTCAATGCGCG
This sequence comes from Mycobacteroides franklinii, assembly GCF_002013895.1. Lineage (GTDB taxonomy): Bacteria > Actinomycetota > Actinomycetes > Mycobacteriales > Mycobacteriaceae > Mycobacterium > Mycobacterium franklinii. The sequence goes on from NZ_MAFQ01000001.1 coordinate 294,043, forward strand.
GTTCCTCCGTATTTGCGTTCTGACCCAATACAAGTCGCACTCGCTGGACCGGCACATCTCACAGAACTGGCGCCTGTCGGGTTTGGCGGGGGAGTACATCACCCCAGTTCCCGCCCAGCAGCGGCTCGGCCCGCGCTGGTACACCGGTAGTGCCGACGCCATCCACCAGTCACTCAACCTGATTTTCGACGAGGACCCCGAGTACATCGTCGTGTTCGGCGCCGATCACGTGTACCGGATGGATCCCGAGCAGATGCTCGACTTCCACATAGAAAGTGGAGCAGCGGTGACCGTCGCAGGAATCCGAGTGCCCCGCGCCGAGGCAACCGCATTCGGCTGTATCGACGCCGACGACACCGGACGCATTCGTGAGTTCGTCGAGAAGCCCGCAGATCCGCCCGGCACACCGGATGATCCTGATGCCGCATTCGTCTCGATGGGCAACTACATCTTCACCACCAAGGAACTCATCGACGTCATCCGCGCCGATGCCGAGGACGACCACTCCGATCACGATATGGGCGGCGACATCATTCCCCGGCTGGTGGCGGACGGTCGCGCGGCGGTCTACGACTTCAACACCAACCTGGTACCCGGAGCCACCGAACGCGATCACGCGTACTGGCGCGACGTCGGAACCCTCGACGCGTTCTACGACGCCCACATGGATCTGGTATCGGTGCACCCGGTGTTCAACCTGTACAACCGCCGCTGGCCGATCCGCGGCGAGTCGGAGAACCTGGCGCCCGCCAAGTTCGTCAACGGTGGCTCGGCGCAGGAGTCGGTGGTCGGTGCCGGCAGCATCATCTCGGCGGGATCTGTCCGCAACTCGGTGTTGTCCTCGAATGTCGTTGTCGACGACGGCGCCGTCGTCGAGGGCAGCGTGCTGATGCCCGGTGTGCGCGTGGGCCGCGGCGCGGTGGTCCGGCATGCGATTCTGGACAAGAACGTGGTTGTCGGTGTGGGAGAACAGGTTGGCGTCGATATTGAACGCGACCGGGAACGGTTCAATGTCAGTGCGGGCGGTGTCGTCGCCGTCGGCAAGGGCGTCTGGATCTGAGCTCAAGCGAGCACGGGATGTCGCAGCGCGCCAAACATCACCGTCCGTTGGCCTCCTGTAAGGCAGGCAGTGTGGCCAATCGGCTCACTGCCTGCCTGATTGCGGCCGGTTTGAGCTGTCCATAGCCGAGAACTAGTCCGGGGTTCAGCGGATCGGGATATGCCCGGTAGTCGTCGAGATCGGTGATGTAGATGCCGCGGGCGCGGGCCTGTTCTACGGTCGCTGAAGCTGAAACGTCTTGGCGCAGTGACGCCAAGACGTGTAACCCGGCCTCGGTGCCAGTGACGTGGGTGACGGCCGCGACCTTCTCCAGCGATTGCAACATGGTTGCGCGACGGTCTTGGTACAGCTTGCGGACGCGGGCAATGTGACGAGCCAGCTCACCGCTGGTGAGCAGGTGTGTGACGGCTTGTTGGACCGGGGCGGCCACGGTTGCGCCCAACATGTCGCGAGTTTCAAGGACGGATTCCAGCAGATGCGTGGGTACACGCAGATAACTGAGCCGCAGGCCCGGGTCCAGAACTTTCGACATCGTTCCCAGATAGATCGTGCTCGCGGCGGTGTCCAGGCCAGCCAGGCTGGGCAGTGGAGAGACCCCGAACCGGAATTCACTGTCGTAGTCGTCCTCCACGAGGATTACGTCTGCCCCATGCGCCCAACGCAAGATATGGCCGCGTATGTCGGGGTTGATTCGGTGACCCAGCGGATACTGATGGCTTGGTGTCAGATACGCCGCCTGGATTGACGTTTGGGTGGATTGAAGTCTCGTCAGGAGCTGGTCGGGGTCGGTGACATCCACCGGCACCCACTGCACGCCCAGGGCCTGGAAGATCCGTCGTATTGCGGGGTAGCCGGGGTCTTCGACGGCGACCGCTCGGCCTTGCCACTTGAAGGCAAGTGTGAGCAGGGTTAGGGCTTCGGCAGTTCCAGCGCACACCACAATTTGCCGCGGGTCGCAGGGTAGTCCGCGGGAGGATCGCAGGTAGGCGGACAGCGCTTCACGTAACGCCGGGCTGCCCGCGGGTGGGGGAGGTGTTGCGGACGGTTCGATAGACCGCCACGCCGCTCGCCAACCGACTCGCGAAACATCGTCGGGGTTGAGATCTCCTGGGCGCATGTCGATCTCGATGTCTTCGTCGGCTGAGAGTGCAGACTCGCCGTGACGGTGCGCGGTGCTATTCGTGGGGTGCGGGCGGTGTGAGACAACAGTGCCGGCCCCCTGTGAGGACTCGATCCAGCCTTCACCCTCAAGTTCTTGAAGCGCCGCCACGACGGTGCTTCTGGAGACACCCAGTCCTGCTGCAAAGGCACGGCTCGACGGTACCGACGATCCTGGGCTGAGCAGACCCGATTCCAGCGCACTCCGAAGTTGTTGGACGAGCTGTGTCCTAATACCCACCCGAGACGCGCGATCAACGCTCATCGGGATATCCAGAGTCAAGACAACACCTCACCGCCGCAGGTCACCTGTAGCATTTCACACCCGCACTGGACTGGTCGAAATCGAAGAATGTGGTCTGTCGTCACACCGTGGCTTCACGACACCATGAGTGGCATGACAGTGAGTACGACGAATGCCGATAGCCAACTGCTTGACAGCCCAGATCTTCTGGTGCGCCGCTACAAGTGGTTGCAACGGCGCGAACGTGGCGATCTGTTGGCGATTCTCGACGCAGGGACCATTGCGCATGTCGGATTTGTCCGCGCGGACGGTAAGCCGATGGTGATCCCTATGGCGTATGCACAGGACGGCGACTTCCTTCTGATGCATGGGTCCACAGGTTCAGGTCTGACCAAATCGGCCAACGCGGGTGTGGACCTCGTCGCCACGATCTCAATTTTCGATGGTCTCGTCTATGCGCAGTCGCTGTTTGATTCGACGGTAAATTATCGCTGTGCAATGATTTTCGGCAACGCCGAGCCGGTCTCGGCGGATGAGCACTTAGATTGCATCCGCATAATCTCCGATCGCCTCATGCCCGGTCGATGGGCAGAAGTGCGGCCGCCGACCAAGCGCGAACTCGCTGCCACGTATGTCTTGCGACTGCCGTTGGAAGTAGCCAGTGTGAAGGTGCGGGAAGGGCAACCCACCGAAGATGCTTGTACCGGGATATGGACGGGATACGTTCCCTTTGAGTCCGTGGTAGGAGATCCGGTATCGCAGCCTGGCGTCGATGTTGTTCAGGCTCAATCCATCACAACGGCCACGGACGTGTGGAGAGAGCGGCTGCAACGGCCATCATCGGACAGCTGAACCTCCCGGGCTTCTGACGCGCCGTGAGGCGCCTTCTCACCACACCAGTGGCACCAGCCTGCTGCGCACCTTCTCGGTGTATTCGTCGTAGCCCTGTAGATCGTGGCGCAGCATCTTCTCCTCGTCGAGGATGCGCACCACCAGCGAGGCGGCGGCCGGCGCGACGGCGAGTAGGCCCCAATACGACCCCAATGCCAGCGGGATACCCACCATCATCACCAGCGAGCCGGTGTACATGGGGTGGCGGACCAAGCCGTACAACCCGGTTGAGGTCACGGTCTGTCCGGATTCGACGGTGATGCTGGCGGCGGCGTAGTTGTTCTGGGCCACCACCAACGTGGCCGCTCCCAAACCGCCGATCACCAGCACTTCACCGACGATCACCAGCCAGGTCGGCACATGAGACCAGCCGAACCGGTGATCGAAGGCGCTCACCACGATAAGTGCCAGGAACGAGCTCAGTAGCATGGTCACCGCGAGTTTCTGCACGGGTCGAGTCTCCGCGATGGGTCCGCCACGTAAACGTCGCTGCAGCACTTCAGGATTGGAAGTCGCCAGGTAGATCGAAGAGGCCGTGGAGCTGATCACGAAAATCGCGAGGAAGACCCAGGCCTGCCAATAGTGGAATGTTCCAGCGGGCCAGAAGAGCGCCGCGCCGAACACCGCCAGGGCGATGATTCCCGAAACAAATGCTTGTACACCAGTTTTCATGGACTTTCCTTTTTCACATCGCGTCGCGTCGGCGGTATATATCGCCCGCGGCGGCAGTCAAACCGGAGCCGATCACCACAAGAAGAAACATGGTGAGCCACGGGTACTCGGCGGGAGCACTGACACGCATTACCGGAGAGAGCTTCACCAACCAGGACGGCAGCTGCAGGATCCCGGCGTAGAGCATGCCCACAGAGAACGCCACCACCAGCCAGCCAATCCAGCCCTGCCGCACTGAAACTGCGATGGCCGCTATACCGCACACCACCAATAGGGCCGGAATCTGCGCCAGCCCCGCGAGAGTGAGACGCCACACTAGATCCGGGTTGTGCAGTGTGCTCGCTGCGCCGAGTCCGCCACCGAAGCCGGCGATGGTCATCAGCAGCGCGCTGCCCAGGGCGGTCATTCCGACAGCGGACAACAGCCAGTTCCAGCGTGACACGGCGCGGGCCAGTACGGCCTCGGCGATGCCCGACTGTTCGTCCTTGGCGAGCTTCAGGATCGCCGACACCACATAGGCGGTGACCGCGATGGCGAGCACCTGGTTGAAGGTGGCGAAAATGCTGTCAAGACCATGGGCCTTGAATGCGCGGGCCAGCAGGGGGTTGGTGTCGATCGAATCTCGTAGACTCTTGGCCATCGAACCGAATGCCATACCGCCCAGGAAGATTCCGAATCCCCATCCGGTGAGCAGCCCGCGCTGCAGTTGCATGTTGAGCCCGAACACGGTCTTGATCTCAGGAGCGTTGGGGTTCTCGCCACGCGAGGGGAGTACTCCCGCGTCGTATTGGCGATGTCCCTCGAGTACATGCGCGGTCAGCATCAGTGCGAGCGTGGTGCCTACCAGCAGCAGAAACGGCCACCAACGCAGATCGACGAACGGTCGCATCTGTTGGGCCCACGCCAGCGGCGAGAACCAGCTGAGCGCACTGCCCTTGTTGTCGATGATGTCGCCGAGTCCACGAACCACGACCGCCGCCGCCAGGGCCGCCATCGCGGCGCCGCTGGCGGCTCGAGCGGTGCGCCAGAGCTGTGACGTGACGGCCGCGACGCCGGCGAAAACCATGGAGGCGCCGGTGATCCCGAGGCTGATGCCGAGACTGTTGGCAAAATCGAATCCCGCCGCGGACAGCGCCACCGTCATAGCGACCGCGAGGATGGCATTCATCAGCCCCACCACGACGAGTGCCGCGTAGGTCCGCGCCTGATGGCCGATCACTGCCGACATCACCAGCTCGGCCCCGCCAGACTCCTCTTCGGCTCGGGTATGGCGGACGACCGTCAGGATGGACATGATGGCAGCAGCGGCGATCATGACGGTCATGAGTTCGTTGGCGACCATGACCCCGACATCGGTTTCGTTGATGCCAAAGTTTGGGCCGCCCATGATGATTCCCGCCGGTGTCTTCATCATCGTGACCCGCGCCATCCGGTCGGCGGCGGTGGGATACATCGACTTGAACGCCAGTGGCGTGTAGGTCATCAGCAATGTCAGCCAGCCCACCCACATGCAGATCCGGAATCGGTCGCGGCGCAGTGCCAATGCGATCAAGGTGCTGATGCCAGTCAGTGGATGTCTTGGGGTTCCGTCCGCGATCGGGCGGCGGATGGGGAGTGTGGCGAAATCGGTGGTCACCGCGGCACACCCTGGTACTCGCGCATGAACAGTTCTTCCAGGGAGGCCGGTGCCACGCTGAGATCGACGATCCCGAGGCTTGCCAGCTGTTCCATGGTGCGGTCAAGATCGCTGCGGTCGACGGTGAAGGAAGCCCGGTTGCCGCCGATGGTGAGATCACGCAACTGTGGGATCGACTTGAGCCCTGCGGGATTGGCCAAGGTGCGTACCGTGACCGATGTCCGCATGAAGTGCCGTAGCTCGGCCAGCGAGCCGGAGAGCACGGTACGTCCGGCGCGGACGATGGTCACCCGGTGGCAGAGCTTCTCCACTTCGGCCAGAATATGGCTGGACAGCAGCACCGCGCAGCCCCGGGAGGACACCTCGGCCACGCACTGCTGGAAGACGGTTTCCATCAAGGGATCCAGGCCGGACGTCGGTTCGTCGAGGATGAACAACTCGGCATCGGAGCAGAACGCGGCGATCAAGGCCACCTTCTGCCGATTGCCTTTCGAGTAGGTGCGCGCCTTCTTGGTGGGATCCAGTTCGAAGCGTTCGATGAGTTCATTGCGCCGAGGGATTGAAATATGTTCGGCGCCTCGCATTCTGGTGAGGAAGTCAATGGCTTGTCCGCCGGTGAGGTTGGGCCACAGGGTGACGTCGCCCGGGACGTAGGCGATGAGTCTGTGCAGGTCGACTGCATTGACCCAAGGATCGCCGCCGAGGAGCTGTACCGTGCCGGCGTCGGCGCGAAGCAGACCGAGGAGTATCCGGATGGTGGTGGACTTCCCGGCGCCATTCGGTCCGAGGAATCCCGCCACTTCGCCATGCGCAACGGAAAGATCGAGACCGTCGAGGGCCTTGGTTTTTCCGAAAGATTTTGTAAGTCCGCGTATTTCGACAGCCAGATTCGGGTACGTCACGTGGTGCCTCCTTGTTGCGAGTTCTCTTCCTGTGTTGCTTTGGCTTGTGCGACAAAGGCATCCAGCATGGTGGGATCGGTCATGAGACCTTCGGTGTAGACCTCGATCGCGGGGAAGATCAGTTGATCGACATACCGGCGCAAGATCGTTCGGAGGTCCTCATCCGAGTGCATCTGCACGTAGATGGCCAGAGAACCAAGACCGTTCAGTGAAATCCACAATGCGCGCCTCTTGGGATCGCGACTTGGCTTGATGGTGCCCGCACGTACTCCGTCCTCGAGGTACTGCTCGGCATCGTCGATGGAGCGCTGTAGGAAGGCGCGACCCGGTTCTCCGCCGGACTGCACGCTGTGCAGCAGGTACCTGACCATTGGTGCAAAAGACTCGACCTCGTCGAGGGCGTCGAGCCATACCTGGGGATCGTTGGAGGTGATGGTTCGTGATTTCTCCGAGCGGATGTACTCCAGCAGGTACTCGTCCACCGACTCCCGGAGCCCATCCTTGGATCCGTAGTGGTGGATGACCAGCGCGGGGCTGACTCCCGCCGCGTCGGCGATGGCCCGCACGCTCGCGCGGTATCCCTGCTCGCCCCACAGCTTGATGGCGGCATCTCGGATACGGGCGGCGGCGGTGAGGTCGTCGACTGAACGCATGTTTAGGAGACTAAACAACTGTTCAGTCGAGGGTCAAGCATCGGACCCGCCGCGGGTTCGTGTCTTTACGGGTTTTTTGCGATTCCGGCGCAAAAAGCTGCCGTCCGAACGCTTGGGGCGTGCCGGACGGCAGGGGAGGAAGCGGGGAAACTCAGTCGCGGGTGGCGGCGAGCAGGCCGTCGCCCAGTGGGATCAGTACCGCGGTAAACCGGCCGTCGTCGGCGATGATGCGTGCGGCCTCGCGTGCTCCGACCACGTCGGGGTCGTTGGCGCCCGGATCGCCCGCGCGCCCACCTGCGGATATCCCGTGGATCACGACAGCCCCACCCGGACGGAGCAGCCGGATGCCCCCAGCCAGGAAGTCGGGTTGATCGGCTGGCGCCGCGTCGATGACGAGCAAGTCATAGGACTCATCTGCCAGCCGCGGCAGGACTTCTTGGGCACGCCCGCCGATCAGCCGGGTCCGCGATGGCGCAATGGCTGCCTCGGAAAAGGCCTGCTTGGCGCTGCGTTGGTGTTCGGGCTCCAGGTCGATGGTGGTCAGCACGCCGTCCTCACGCATACCTGAGAGCAGCCACAAACCGCTGACGCCGGCGCCGGTGCCGACCTCGACCACGGCCTTCCCGCCGGAAAGGCGTGCGAAGACGCTCAGGAGTGCGCCCACTGCGGGCGTCACAGGGCCCGCGCCCAGGTCAACGGCACGTTCTCGGGCGGCGGCGACGATTTCGTCTTCGGAAATGGCGCCCTCGGCGTGGTTGACCATTGCTTCGACGGGGGATCGGTCTGCGCTGCTGGTCACGATTCGATCCTGTCGAGCGGGAACGGATCTGTCCTGCGACACGCCGAACTCCTGATGGATCGAGCGGGTTTCTTGCTCACTAATCGCTGGTGAGATCGGATCGAGACCGCTTTCTCAGGAAGAGTTAAGTTGGCTCATAAGTGACCCACACCTAGGTGGTAGAGGGTCATTGCATGTCGCGATCCATCCTGAACCAGAGCCTGAGCGCCCCGCGCCAATCTGGGAATAACACCGGTGGCATCCGAGTTGATCGGGCTGTCAGCCTCCCCATTCAGGGTGAGGTCGCAACCGAACAGGAGGAACACGCGATTTCGCTTACGCGTATCAGCGAGCCCGAGTACACAGACTTCGCCGAGGCCATCAACCCTGACGAGCTATCCGGGACCGCAGTATTCGATGCCACTGGAGACCAGGCCGCGATGCCGTCCTGGGATGAACTGGTTCGTGAGCACGCCGACCGTGTGTACCGCCTGGCCTACCGGCTTTCGGGTAACCCCCAAGATGCCGAGGACCTGACTCAGGAAACCTTCATCAGGGTGTTTCGCTCCTTGCAGAGCTACCAGCCCGGCACCTTTGAGGGCTGGCTGCACCGCATCACCACCAACCTGTTCCTGGACATGGTTCGCCGCCGCGGACGCATCCGCATGGAGGCGCTGCCCGAGGACTACGACCGTGTGCCGGCCACCGACCCAGATCCCGAGCAGATCTACCACGATGCTCAGCTGGGGGCTGACCTGCAGGCTGCGCTGGATTCGCTGGCCCCGGAATTTCGTGCCGCAGTGGTCCTGTGCGATATCGAAGGTCTGTCCTACGAGGAAATCGGCGCGACCCTCGATGTGAAGCTCGGCACCGTCCGTAGCCGCATCCACCGCGGTCGGCAGGCGATCCGTGAGTACCTGGCCGCACGCTCCTCGACGTCCGCGCTCGCGGCCGCCGAGTAGCGCGCGACACCGTCGGCGCAGGTTGGTACGCAATGAGTACATTCGCGCGCTATCTTCGAGGTAGGTCGGTACTAGTCCGCCGGCCATTCCGAGTCGAAGGGAGCGTCGCCGTGGTGGATAGCGGCTCGTTCCGGCGGGCATTCTCGAGCTTCTCTTCCTTCTCGCGGCTGCCGTCCCCGTTCGCCTCGCAGAGCCAGGCTCCGGTGGGTGCCCCGCGCCAGTTCGGATCCACCGAGCATCTGTCCACCGAGGCGATCGCGGCGTTCGTGGATGGCGAACTGCGGATGAGCGCCCACCTGCGGGCGGCGCACCACCTGTCGATGTGCGCCGAATGCGCGTTGGAGATCGACGCGCAGCGCCAAGCGCGCAGCGCTCTCCGCGATTCCGGTGGGATTCGGGTACCGGGTTCACTGCTTGGGCTGCTCAGCCAGATTCCGCACATCCCGCATGACGTCACCCCGTCGCAACCGTCAGCACACGACGGCGACTTACCGCAGGCATTGGGGGGTGACGCGGTGCGGCCAGATAGCCGCGCACGCCGTAAGCGCCGGTAGGGTGGGCCGGTGACCGCAAATCAGGACACCGCTCCCCGGTTGGCGCCGCGCCCGGTTGACCGGCCGCCCGTCGATCCGGCTTCACAGCGGGCTTTCGGCCGTCCTTCGGGGGTATCCGGTTCATTCCAGGGCGCGGACAAGTACCGAGACCAGGGGGACTACACACCGCGGGTGGGTCCGCCCGACCCGGTGCTGGCGCAGGCTTTCGGACGGCCCGATAACGCGACTACTTCTCTGCAACGCCACCCCGCCGATGCCGGCAAGCTCAACGCCGTCGACGAGGGTCCGGACGCCGCGGAGGATCCATGGCGCGACCCCACAGCCCAGGTTCAGCTGGGCAGCCCCGCAGTCAACAAGGCACCCGTGGCGGTATCCGGTGCGCCGGCTCCGAAGCTGGGCGTGCGCGATGTTCTTTTTGGCGGCCGGGTATCCATCCCCGCGCTCGCCATTCTGGCGGCCGTCGCTCTGCTGATCGGCTTGGTCGGCGGCATCATCGGGCGCAAGACGGCGGAAGTGGTCGAGGCCTTCACCACCTCGAAGGTCACCCTGACCACCGATGACAACACCCAGCCCGACGAGTCCCGCTTCACCGCGGTGGCCAATGCCGTCAAGAGCTCCGTGGTGACCATCGAGGCCAGCTCGGATGACGAGGTGGCCCAGGGCTCGGGAGTCGTGATCGACCCCAAGGGCTACATCATCACCAATAACCACGTGATCTCCGACGCCGCGAAGAACCCCGGCAAGTTCAAGATCGAAGTCATCTTCAACGACAGTAAGAAGGTGCCCGCGAATCTCGTGGGGCGCGACCCGAAGACCGACATCGCGGTATTGAAGGTCGACAATGTCGACAACCTGACCGTGGCGCGCCTGGGTGACTCCGACAAGGTCGCCGTCGGCGCCGAGGTCATCGCGTTCGGTTCGCCGCTGGGTCTGCGCAGCACCGTGACCGGCGGCATCATCAGCGCGTTGCATCGTCCGGTGCCGCTCTCGGGTGAGGGCAGTGACACCGACACCGTGATCGACGCGCTTCAGACAGACGCCGCCATCAACCACGGCAACTCCGGTGGTCCGCTCATCGACATGAAGTCTCAGGTGATCGGCATCAACACCGCCGGAAAGTCGTTGAGCGACAGCTCAAGCGGTCTTGGTTTCGCGATTCCGATCAATGAGGCTGCCGAGGTTGCGCAGACGCTGATCCGCGACGGCAAGATCGTGCACGCGACGCTGGGCATCAGTAGCCGTACGGTCAGCAATGCGACTGCCACGGGCGCTGAGGTGGCCAACGTCAAGGCCGGCAGTCCCGCGGAAAAGGGCGGCATGCTGGAGAACGACGTCGTCGTCAAGGTCGGTAACCGGACGGTGGCCGACGCCGACGAGTTCGTGGTAGCGGTGCGGCAGTTGAAGATTGGGCAGGAAGCCACCATTACGGTGCTGCGTCAGGGTCGCCCCGTCGAGCTCAAAGTTACCCCCGGTCCAGACGGCTCCTGATGTTCGGCAGTGTCGGCTGGGGAGAGCTACTGGTCCTGCTGATCGTGGGGCTCGTGGTTCTCGGCCCGGAGCGTCTGCCCGGGGCAATCCGGTGGACCACCGAGTCGCTGCGCAAGGTGCGTGACTACGCCAGCGGTGCGACGGCTACGTTGCGCGAAGAGCTGGGGCCGGAGTTCGACGATGTGCGCAAGCCGCTCGCCGAGCTGCAGAAGCTGCGCGGTATGACACCACGTGCCGTGATCACCAAACACCTTCTAGATGGTGATGATTCGATGCTCGATTCGTTGACCCGGCCACTGGATGACGTGAAGAAGGCGGTCACCGAGCCAGCACCCACACCGGTCGTCAACCCCGAGCTCACCAAGCCCGTAGTGCCCGGGCCGACACGTTACGACGCCGACGCGACATAACCACCCCGTCCGTGAGCATGCTCGCGCAGGGGGCTTTAGCTTTAGTTACGCCGGGTGGTGTCGATGTTCAAGGACATGCCCGCCAGCCCCCGGCTGCGTGTCGAGAGTTTGTCTGCCACGGCCCGAAGAGCCTGGCCCGCAGCTGAGTCGGGCTGACTGAGCACGATCGGCAGCCCGTTGTCGCCGCCCTCGCGCACGGCAGGGTCCAGCGGGATCTGGCCGAGCATCGGTACCTTGGTGCCCACCACCCGGGTCAGGCTTTCGGCGACGGTGTCGCCGCCGCCGGAGCCGAACACCTCCATGCGGGTGCCGTCGGGCAGCACCAGCCAGGACATGTTCTCGACCACACCGACGATGCGCTGACGGGTTTGGGTCGCGATCGCACCCGCGCGTTCGGCCACCTCGGCGGCGGCCTGCTGCGGCGTGGTGACCACCAGAATCTCGGCACCCGGAATGAGTTGGGCCACCGAGATCGCCACGTCACCGGTGCCCGGTGGCAGATCCAGCAGCAGCACATCCAGATCGCCCCAGAACACATCGGCCAGGAACTGCTGCAGGGCGCGATGCAGCATCGGCCCACGCCACACCACGGGGGTGTTGCCCTGGGTGAACTGGGCGATCGAGATGACCTTCACGTCATGGGCCACCGGGGGCAGGATCATCCGCTCCACCTGGGTGGGCCGGTCGGAGGTGCCCATCATGCGTGGCACCGAGTGGCCGTAGATGTCGGCGTCGAGCAGCCCGACCGAAAGTCCCTTGGCCGCCATCGCTGCCGCGAGGTTCACTGTGACACTGGACTTTCCGACACCGCCCTTGCCGGATGCCACCGCGTACACGCGGGTGAGTGAGCCGGGCTGGGCGAACGGGATGACCGGTTCGGGGTTGTCGCCGCGCAGCTGCCTGCGCAGTTCGGTGCGTTGCTCGTCGTTCATGACATCCAGCTGCACTCGTACGGTGCCCACGCCGTCGACATCGGCGGCGGCCTGGGTGACCCGCTCGGCGATCTCGGCCTTCTTCGGGCACGCGGAGGTGGTGAGGTAGATCCCGATATCAACGTTGTGGGCGTCGTCGAACGTGATGTCCTTGACCATCCCCAACTCGGTGATGGGACGGCGAAGTTCGGGGTCGATAACCCCGGCGAGTGCGCTGCGCACGGCCGTGGTGAGCTCGGATGTCACTACCCGAGTCTAGGGCGTGCCGGTTAGGGCTTTGGCGCTGCCGGTGCGTGCGCAGGTCCGGGAGCCGGGCCCAACTCCACCGGGGGTGGCGGCGGGGCGAACGGATTGAACGGCTGCGGCGCCTGGTTGGGGGCGAACGGATTGAAGGGCTCGGCCGGAGGAGGCGGCGGCGCGAACGGGTTGAATGGCTCGGCGGGCGGAGGCTGCGGTGCACAGAAGAACATGCACGGAGCCTGAGGCGCTTCGGGTGCCGACGGTGTGGCTCCGGGTAGGCCCGCGACAGTAACGCGATCCGGTGTCAACGGGTTGACGATCGGCAGCTGGGCCAGCGGATCGTTAGGGGAGAGCCCGGCGACGTCGATGGCCGAGCCGGGGCCGAGTCCGCGAGATTCACCACCGAGGTGAGCCTTGCGTTCGGGCGCCACATCGGCAGCGGTCAGCGGCGGCAGGTTGAGCGGAATCACGCCGGTGGCGTAGCCGGCGGCCCAGGCGAGCACGTTCTGCGCGTAGGCCACCGAGTTGTTGTAGCGCAGGATGGCCGACATCACTTGCGAGTGATCCCGCAAATTCAATCCACCGCTGCATAAATACCGGGCGGCGGCCAGACTCGCGTCGAAAACGTTCTGTGGGTCGGCCTTGCCGTCGCCGTCTCCGTCGGAGGCGTAGCGACTCCAGGTGCTCGGCAGAAACTGCATGGGCCCGATGGCGCGGACGTACACCTGGGAGCCCTGAGTCCGGCTCTCTTCGTGGTCGATGATGACCTCGTTGCCCGGCAGCGTGCCGTCGAGAGTGGGGCCATAGATCGGACGGATCACGCGCCCCTTCACGTCCGTAGCACCGTTGTTGGCATGGCCCGATTCGATCCGGCCGATGCCCGCCAGCAGGTTCCAGCTCACCCCGCACCCGGGCTCGGCCTTGGCCATCATGCGTTCGGCGTTCTGATAGGCGTCCAACGCGATCTTCGGGATACCAAGACCCCCGGGGGCCATCAGGATCCCGGGCGGTGGTGGCGCAATGGCGGCGCTTGGTGCGATGCGGTACTGCGTCGGCGGACGCATCACGGTCACGAGATTCAGTTGGCCCATGTCGGCCTGCGCGGTGGCCGCAGAGACCGCGGGAACCGGAACGGGGACGACGGCCTGGCCGCTCACCTGGGCACTGCTAGCCGCAACCGCGAAGCCGGCGATGGCCAGAGTGCTGAGCCCACCGACACGCAGCCAGGGCACCGAGGCGGAGGTTTCTTTGACACGTGATGCCGCGTTACGGGCGTTCTTCACCGACGTCGCAACCCAACCCGGAAGCTCCACTCGGTTCCTTCCTTCGGGCCCGTTTCGCGGGCCCCTGCCAATATGTCAGGGTGCCATCTGTCGGCACTCATTCTGACCTATGCAGTCGTGACGGGTGTGACCGATGTGAACCGGGGAAACGATACCGGCGCGATCACGGCCGGGTTGCAAAATGGGCAAACCCCAGCGAATTTTGGATCGCCGCCAATCCGGCCTGAGCGCGCCGAGTTCGGCCTGTACGTCGGTTGCAAATTGACGGGTGGCTATCTTCCGGGCCGCACTCTCCGCGTCATCTGACTGACGGTCAGTATCTAGACGTGAACGTAATGAATTGATAGCGTTGCAGCATGACCGCATCACCGGATGTCGCCGTCCACTGGGAGCTTGGCTCCGATCGGCCCCGTGAGGACTACGGATTCTTTGGGCCGGATTCGCCGACGTGGAAGGTGTGGAGCAGCCCCACCGCACTGATCGGTTTCCAGCGCTCGGTGGTGCTGGAACATTTCGAGCCCCACCTGGCCGCCGCGGTGGCGGATTCGGCGGGTATCTATCGGGATCCGCGGGGGCGGATGGACGGAACCCTCGCCTACTTCCTCATCGTCGCGACCGCCGATTCGCGTACCGCGATCGAGGCCTCCGAGCACTTGCAGAAGGTTCATGCCCGTTCCAAGGGAATCGACCCGGTGACCGGAAAGCGCTACAGCGCCAACGACCCGGCCTCGCAGCTGTGGATCCATGTGACGGGCTGGCATTCGGTGCTCAAGTGCTACGAGATGTTCGGACCCGGGCCGTTGAGTCAGGCCGACGAGAACCGTTACTGGTCCGAGTGCGTGACCGCGGCCGAGCTGCAGACCGTTAATCCGGCCGATGTACCGCGGTCGCGTGACGAGGTTCGCGAGTACTTCGCGCAGATGCGTCCCACGCTGTGCACCTCCGAGCGCGCGCAGCACGCCATGCACTACCTGCTGCGCACCCCGCGGTCGGGCAGCAATCTGCGGTTCTGGGCGGTCAGTCGGCTGATGGCTCCGGCGACCATCGCGACCCTGCCGCGTTGGATGCGGGAACTGGGCCAATTCGACCAGCCTGGAATTGTCGATGTGGCGTACCGGCCGTTGGTATCTGCAGCGATGTCCGTCGCCAGCGTTCCGGCGATCGAAGACTCCATTGCGCGATTCGCCAAGTTACCGATGACAGCGACGACCCTGCGTGACTTCCACGCAGCCAAGGCGCCGGTTCGCACGGTCACCGTCACCCCTGCCGAGGCCAAGGAGCGGTACGGGAGGCGGGCCACCGCATAGGGCGACGCCTACGCTGACTACCTGTGACGGCTCCCGCGTACCGCCCACGTCGTACCACCCTGGCTGTTCCCGGTAGCAGCCAGAAGATGATCGACAAGGCGAAAACCCTTCCGGCAGACGAGGTTTTCCTGGATCTCGAGGATGCGGTCGCATCCCCGGCCAAGATCGAGGCGCGGCAGCGCATCGCCGAGGCGCTCAACGCCCCGGGATGGTCCGGGCAGCTGCTGTCGGTGCGTGTCAATGACTGGACCACCGAATGGACCTACGCGGACGTCGTGGAGGTCGTTTCTCGGGCCGGCGGCAACATCGACAACATCCTGCTGCCCAAGGTCACCGATGCCTCGCACGTGACAGCGCTGGATCTGCTGCTGACCCAGGTCGAGCGGTCACACGGGCTGCGGGTGGGTGCCATCGGTATCCAGGCACAGATCGAGAACGCCGAAGGGCTCACCAACATCGACGCGATCGCCTCGGCGAGCCCGCGGGTGCGCTCGCTCGTCTTCGGCCCGGCCGACTTCATGGCCAGCCTCGGCATGCGCACGCTGGTGGTGGGTGAGCAGCCACCCGGTTATGACGGCGAGGCGTATCACCATGTGCTGATGACCATCCTGGTTGCCGCGCGTGCGCACGGGATCGACGCCATCGACGGCCCCTACCTGAAGGTGCGCGACGTCGATGCGTTCCGGGTCGCGGCAAGCCGCTCGGCCGCGCTGGGTTTCGACGGGAAATGGGTGCTGCACCCCGCCCAGATCGAGGCGGGCAACGAGATATTCAGCCCGCGCCAAGAGGATTACGACAGAGCCGAACTGATCCTGGATGCCTACGAGTGGCACACCTCGGTGGCCGGCGGTGCTCGCGGTGCGGTGATGCTCGGCGACGAGATGATCGATGAGGCCAGCCGCAAGATGGCGCTGGTGATCGCGGGCAAGGGGCGCGCCGCGGGTATGGCGCGGCAGGCGCCCCCTTACGAGCCGCCGACGGGTTAGTAGGACCCCGATGTGCCGCTGCTCCCAGCGGCGATGATGATGAGAACCACTATCCAGAGCACGGGGATCACCGCGCCCAGGATGATGCCCGCAATCGCGATGCCTTTGCCGTCCTGCTGTCTGGTCTTGAGTTGATTCAGCGCAATGACGCCCAGGATGACACCGACGATACCGAGGATGATTCCCAGGTAGCAGGTGACGATGGCCGCGATCGACGTGATCAGCGAGGCGATGGCCAGCCCGTTGGTGCCGGCGGTCGGCCCATACGCCCCGTACCCATACGGGTCCGCGTACCCGGGGGCCGGATATCCGGGATACCCGCCCGCGACCGGATAGCCCGCCGGTGGCGGGTAGGCGCCGGGTTGCCCGGGCTGATAGGACGGATAGCCCTGGCTGTACTGGGGGTACGCGGGCGGTGCCGTCGGATACGGCGGAGGCGCGGTGGGATACGTGGGCGGCGCGGTCGGGTAGGCAGCGCTGGGATACGTGGCGCTCGGGTAACTCGGGTACGCGGGGTAGGACTGAGGAGCCCCGGGCGTTTCCCAGGCCGGTGAGACGTTTGGCGGCGCCTGGCTCGCCGTGGACGCGGCATCGGCCGGCGGGGCGGACTTCTCCAGGGACGGGTATTCGTATCCCGACGAGGGGTCAGGGCTGGCGCCGGAGTGTTCGTTACCCGGGGTAGTCATGGCGCAAACCTAGCGTATTGCGGGGTCTGTCGGCCGTGCCGCGGGTGGGAAAGTCGCAGGTCGCGGTCAAAGGGTCACCAACTGATGTCCCTGGGCGTTAAATAAGTGCTAGCTAGAGCGCCACCGTGCGCCGCCGACTCTCCAGGAGGATCGAACTCGTGGGACAACCGCTCACCCCCGGGCAACCACCGCGCTCGACGTCACAGCGTTCCCCGTTGTCTTCGTCGTTATCTCTGCCGACACCGCCGCAGGGCTGGCCTATCGGCTCGTACCCGACATACGCCGAGGCTCAGCGCGCCGTTGACTACCTATCTGACGAGCAGTTCCCGGTCCAGAACGTCACGATCGTCGGAGTGAATCTGATGCAGGTCGAACGGGTAACCGGCAGGCTTTCCTGGCCCAAGGTGCTCGGTGGAGGCATGCTCAGCGGCGCGTGGCTGGGTTTGTTCATAGGCCTGGTGCTGGGGATGTTCAGCACAAATCTGGCCGGATCACTCGTGGTGGGACTCACCGTCGGTCTGGTGTTCGGCTTGGTCACCGCCGCGGTGCCCTACGCCATGACGAGGGGCACAAGAGATTTCGCGTCGACGATGCAGCTTGTCGCGGGGCGCTATGACGTGTTGTGCGAGCCGGCGCAGGCTGAGGCCGCGCGCGACATGTTGGCCAAACTCGCTATCTAGGCCGGGCGGTCACGCGCCGTATGGCGCTGGCCTGCGGTGTTGCCGCTGGGTGCTGAGCCGGGTGGACAGTGGGACACTCGCACCGAACATGTTGCATGTCACCTGGTTTTCGCTCTACGGTTGCCGCGCGGGACGGGAGTGCCCGCCGTGCCGGCACGCGGAGGTGCCGAGCAACGTCAACGGACCAGGAGGCGGTCGTGCTGGAGTCGTCGGCCGGATGGTTCCGACGGAAGGGTGTGGCGCTGGGCTCGACCCTGCTGACCTGCCTGACGCTGGCTTCGCTAACCGGATGTGCTCGCTCCGACGACGGGGTCGTCATCCGCTTCTACACGCCGGCCAGCGAGGCCGGGACCTTTTCGGCTGCCGCGCAGCGATGCAACAGGGAATTGGGTGGCCGGTTCACCATCCAGCAGGTCAGCCTCCCGAAGCGGGCCGATGAGCAGCGATTGCAGCTTGCGCGGCGACTGACCGGTAACGACCGCACCCTGGACCTGATGGGTATGGACGTGGTGTGGACCGCGGAGTTCGCCGAAGCGGGTTGGGCGCTACCGCTTTCCGATGACCCGGCGGGCGTGACCGAGGCCGCCGCGCAACGTGATGCCCTCGCGGGCCCGCTGGAGAGCGCCCGTTGGAAGGGCAAGCTGTACGCGGCTCCGTTGAGCACCAATACTCAGCTGCTGTGGTACCGCAAGGATCTGGTACCCGAACCTCCCGCGACGTGGGATCAGACGGTGCAGGAGGCCGAAGCCTTCGCACGGTCGGGCGGGCCTAGCTGGATTGCGTTGCAAGGCAAGCAGTATGAGGGCCTGGTGGTTCTGTTCAACACACTGCTGGCGAGTGCGGGCGGCTCTGTTCTGGCGGGCGACGGCAAGACGGTGACACTGACGGATACCCCGGAGCACCGGGAGGCCACCGTGACCGCGCTGCGGACCATGAAATCGATTGCGACGGCGGACGGTGCGGATCCCTCGATCACTCAGACCGACGAGGGCACTGCGCGTTTGGCGTTTGAGCAGGGTAAGGCGGCTTTTGAGATCAATTGGCCGTTCGTGATGGCCAGCATGATGGAGAACGCCATCAAGGGCGGAGTTCCCTTCCTGCGTCTGGATCGGCGGCCGGACCTGACGGGCGCGATTGGCGGCGCGGGCCGGTTCGAGCCGAGCGATGAGCAGTTCGCCGCCGCCTTCGAGGCGGCCAGTGCGGCGCTCGGTTTCGCCCCGTTTCCGTCTGTGGTGGCGGGACGGCCCGCCAAGGTCACCATCGGCGGACTGAACATCGCGGTCGCCAGAACGACGCGCTACAAGGCGCAGGCCTTCGAAGCGCTGAACTGCCTGCGCAGCCGGGAGAATCAGAAGGCGACAGCCATCGAGGGCGGACTGCCCGCGGTCGACTCGTCCCTGTACGACGATCCCGAGTTCCAGGCCAAATACCCCGCGTACGCCATCATTCGCGATCAACTGGCCAATGCCGCGGTGCGTCCCGCCTCGCCGTACTACCAAGCCATCTCGACCCGGGTATCCGCGGTACTGGCACCGATCACCGCGATCGATCCGGAGCACACCGCTGACCAGCTGACCGATCAGGTGCAGAAGGCCGTCGATGGACGGGGGCTGATCCCGTGACCCCCACGACAAGCTCCGAAGGCAAGAAGGCCGAACGCAGGCTCGGGCTGTTGCTCATCGCACCGGCCGCGCTGTTGATGCTGGCGGTCACCGCGTATCCGATCTGCTACGCCGTGTGGCTGAGTGTGCAGAAGTACAGCTTCGCCAGCCCGCAGGATCGCAAGTTCGTGTGGTTCGACAACTACATCACTGTGCTCAGTGACAGATATTGGTGGAGCGCCCTTGTCGTCACACTTGTGATCACCGTGATTTCTGTGCTCATCGAGCTCGCGCTCGGACTGACCCTGGCGTTGGTGATGCACAGGACCATCTTCGGTAGGGGCGTGGTGCGCACCGCCGTGCTGATCCCATACGGAATCGTCACCGTGGCAGCGTCATACAGTTGGTACTACGCGTGGACGCCGGGCACCGGCTATCTGGCGAACCTGCTCCCGTCGGGCAGCGCGCCACTGACACAACAGATTCCGTCGCTTGCGGTGGTGATCCTGGCCGAGGTGTGGAAAACCACCCCCTTCATGGCATTGCTATTGCTGGCCGGTCTGGCTTTGGTGCCCGACGATCTGCTGAAGGCTGCTCAGGTCGACGGCGCCAACGGCTGGAGCAGGCTGATTCGCGTCACCATCCCGATCATGAAGCCCGCGATTCTGGTCGCGCTGCTGTTCCGTACCTTGGACGCCTTCCGGATCTTCGACAACATCTACGTGCTCACCGGCGGCAGCAACAACACGGGATCGGTATCGATTTTGGGGTACGACAACCTGTTCAAGGCCTTCAACGTCGGGCTTGGCTCGGCCATCAGCGTCCTCATCTTCCTGTGTGTGGCCCTCATCGCCTTCATCTTCATCAAGGGTTTCGGAGCCTCGGCGCCGACCGCGGACGGCGAGGACGGACGATGAGCACGCAGGATCCGCGCCGGGCCCGCCAGTTGACCGGCTGGGTGATCGCCGATGTGCTGGTGCTCTGCTACGCCCTGGTTCCGGTGCTGTGGGTGCTGAGCCTGTCGCTCAAGCCGTCGTCGTCGGTCAAGGACGGCAAGTTCTTTCCGTGGCCGATGACGCTGGACAACTACCGGGGCATCTTCAGCGGCAACGTCTTCACCTCGGCGCTGGTCAATTCCATCGGCATCGGGCTCATCGCGACGGTGATCGCCGTGAGTGTGGGCACCATGGCGGCCTATGCGGTCGCGCGGCTGGACTTCCCCGGCAAGAAGGCGCTTATCGGAGCGGCCCTGCTGATCGCGATGTTCCCGCAGATTTCGCTGGTGACACCGATTTTCAACATCGAGCGCTCTCTCGGCCTCTTCGACACCTGGCCGGGACTGATCATCCCGTACATCACCTTCGCGCTGCCCCTGGCCATCTACACGCTCTCGGCCTTCTTCCGGGAGACCCCTTGGGAATTGGAGAAGGCCGCCAAGATGGACGGCGCCACGCCGGCACAGGCCTTCTGGAAGGTCATTGCCCCGCTGGCCACCCCGGGCATCGTCACATCCGCGATCCTGGTGTTCATTTTCGCCTGGAATGACCTGCTGCTGGCGATCTCACTGACGGCCACCGACCGGTCCATCACGGCTCCCGTGGCCATCGCGAACTTCACCGGTAGTTCGCAATTCGAGGAGCCCACCGGATCGATTGCCGCCGGCGCCATTGTCATCACGGTGCCGATCATCATCTTCGTGCTCATATTTCAACGACGGATCGTCGCCGGATTGACCTCCGGCGCAGTGAAGGGTTAGCGATGGCTGAGATAGTGCTCGACCAGGTGTCCAAGACGTATGCGGACGGTTCCGCTGCGGTACAGGACGTCAGCCTGAGCATCGCCGATGGTGAGTTCATCATCTTGGTCGGGCCATCCGGCTGCGGTAAGTCGACGACGCTGAACATGATTGCCGGACTTGAGGACATCTCCTCCGGAGAGCTCACCATCGCCGGCGAGAGGGTTAACGAGAAGGCGCCCAAGGACCGCGATATCGCGATGGTGTTCCAGTCGTACGCGTTGTATCCGCATATGACGGTGCGCCAGAACATCGCCTTTCCGCTGACCCTGACCAAGATGAGCAAGGCAGATATCAACGCCAAGGTCGACGAGGCAGCGAAAATCCTGGATTTGACCGACTATCTGGACCGCAAGCCCGCCAACCTGTCCGGTGGTCAGCGACAGCGGGTGGCGATGGGGCGAGCGATCGTGCGCAGCCCCAAGGCGTTCCTGATGGACGAGCCGCTATCCAACCTCGATGCCAAACTGCGGGTGCAGATGCGCACCGAGATCGCGCGCCTGCAGAAGCGTTTGGGCACCACTACCGTGTACGTCACGCATGACCAGACCGAGGCGATGACGCTCGGGGACCGGGTGGTGGTGCTGCGTGGCGGAAAGGTGCAGCAGGTGGGCGCACCACAGGAGCTGTACGACACACCGGCCAACTTGTTCGTCGCCGGTTTCATCGGTTCGCCGTCCATGAACTTTTTTCCGGCGACGCTCACCGATGTGGGTGTGCAGCTGCCCTTCGGTGAGGTGACGCTCGATGCCGCCGTGTACGCGGGCATCACCGCCAAAAAGCAGTCCGGTGACGTGATTGTGGGCATCCGGCCCGAGCAGTTCGAGGATGCCGCCTTGGTCGACACCTACAAGCGGATCACCGGGTTGACGCTCACGGTCAATGCCGATGTGGTCGAGTCGCTGGGCTCGGACAAGTACGTGCACTTCACCACCGAGGGCGGCGCGGCGCATTCGGACGAGCTGACCGAGCTCGCGCAGGAATCGGAAGTCACCGACAACGAGTTCGTGGCAAGGCTTTCGGCGGCGTCCACGGTAGTCGCGGGACAGCCCATCGAGCTGATCATCGATACCGGCAAGCTGGTGATATTCGATGCCGATTCGGGGGAGAACCTTTCCCTGGCGGCCGCCGGCGCGTGAACAGCGCGGGAATGAACTCGGACGAGATTGTCCGCACGGTACATGCGCATCTGGCCGGCTATTTCACCGGTCGCGGTGCGGGGGAGCCGGATTCGGCATCCGTCACCTTCCTGGGTTCCGAGCCGTATGAGCTGCTGCGCTACGGTCCCGACGACGCCGGGCTGACCCATTTCGCCTCGGTGGGGGCCTGCAGATATCCGATGTCCGACCCGGGGGAGATGCTGGCCTCCGAACAGCTTGGGCCGCGGGCCGAGGTGCTGATCAGCTTGCGCGGCAATGTTTTCCCGGGCCTGGCCCGTTCTCTTGCGGTGCTGGCGGCTTCGCCTGCGGTGGAGGGTCTGGTGCTCACCGATGATGCGCTTGTCGACCTCGGCCAGCCGCTCTGGGACGACCCGGACAGGCAGGCCTTCACCGCGGTGCTGCTGCAAGCCGGCGATGTCCCGGATCTTCCACTGCCCGAGCCACTCTCGCCGGTCCGATTTCTGGCGGCGGTACCCATCACCGCTAACGAGGCCGCCTGGGTTCGACTCAAGGGAGCCGACGCACTCCGGGATGCGTGGCTGCAGGCCGATATCGACGTGATGGATCCGTCACGCGCCCACGCCCAGCCGAGCTAACGCGCTACAGCCACCCGTTCTTGCGGAAGTTCCGATACAGCAGCGTGCACACGGCGACCATGACGAGCAGGACGGTCGGGTAGGCAGCCGGTTCGGCCAACTCGGGCATGTGCTCGAAGTTCATGCCGTAGATACCGGCGAGCATGGTCGGAAATGCGGCAATACCGACCCAGGCGCTGATCTTGCGCATATCGGTGTTCTGCTGCATGGCCACCTTGCCGAGTGCGGCGTTCACCAGGGAGGTAAGCAACTCGTCGTAGCTTCCGATCTTGTCCGCCGCGTGGGTTTGATGATCGAGCACATCACGCAGATACCGGCGTACTTCCTTGGTGATGAGGTCGTTGTGGTCTTGGGTCAGCTTGCTGAGTGCGCTCGTGAGCGGGCTGATCGCACGACGCAACTCCACGACTTCGCGCTTGAGCATGTAGATGTGTTCGATGTCGGTGCTGGATCGTGGTGAGAAGACGTTCTGTTCCATCGCGTCGATATCGGTCTCGACGAGGTCGGACACCTCCATATAGGAGTCGACCACGCGGTCCGCGATGGCATGCATGACGGCGTATGGGCCCAGCCGCATGTGATCGGGATCCGCGTCCATCTGCGCGCGTACCTTCGCCAACCCGCTGTGGTCGCCGTGGCGCACCGTCACCACGAAGTCGCCGCCGACGAAGATCATGATCTCGCCGGTCTCCACGATCTCACGGGCAGAGGAGATCGATTCGTGCTCAACATAATTAACGGTCTTGAGAATCAAGAACAGGGTGTCGTCGTACCGCTCCAGCTTGGGGCGGTTGTGTGCGTGCACGGCGTCTTCGACGGCCAGCCGGTGCAGGCCGAAAGGTTGGGCGACCGCTTCCATCTGGTGTTCGTCGGGTTCGTGCAGACCCACCCAGACGAACCCGCGATCCAGCGAGCGCACCTTTTCCAGCGCGGCGGTCGGGGTGTACTTGCCCGGCAGCCGTACCCCGTCGACATAGACGGCGCAGTCGACGATGGCCCGGGCGAGGGGAACGGGGATGCGTTTGGCATCGGTCTCGGGTTCACGACCGCGGATGGGCGAACGCAACGACGACGGGGTGACCGACGGAAATCGCGCCATGATGTGGGCTCCCTGCTCGCATACCAATTCTGCGGAACCGTGCTGCGCGATGGTAACCCGTGA
Organism: Mycobacteroides franklinii; assembly: GCF_002013895.1. Classification (GTDB taxonomy): domain Bacteria; phylum Actinomycetota; class Actinomycetes; order Mycobacteriales; family Mycobacteriaceae; genus Mycobacterium; species Mycobacterium franklinii. Next base: position 317,879 of record NZ_MAFQ01000001.1, read on the forward strand.
ACCTGTGGCACCGCCTGGGAGACTGACGTCGTGGCATTCGATATCGCGGTGTTCACCTCAGTGTTCATCACCCTCGTGGTCATCATGGACCCTCCGGGTGCGGTACCTGTTTTCTTGTCGCTGACGGGACGGCAGCCGGCCGCCGAACGGCATCGTGCGGCGTGGCAGGCGCCCGCGGTCTCGTTGACGGTCATCTCGATGTTCGCGATCGGAGGCCAGGCGATTCTGGCCTACCTGCATATCGGGGTTCCCGCGCTGCAGGGGGCGGGAGGTCTGCTGCTGCTCATCACGGGTTTGTCGTTGTTGATGGGTGGGGCCACCAGTCATGACGCCGATAGTGGGGTCAATGTGGCTCTTGTTCCGCTGGGTACCCCACTGATGGCGGGGCCGGGAGCCATCGCGGCGACAATCATCGCGGTCCGTCAGGCGCAGGGGCAGGTGGGTACCTACCTAGCCATCGGTGCGGCGATCCTGTGCGTGCATGTGGTGCTGTATTTGACCCTGAGGTTCTCGACGGTGCTGATCAGGGTGCTGCGGGAGGGTGGAATCATGCTGCTGGCGCGGGTAGCCGGTCTGTTGCTGGCCGCCATCGCGGTGCAGATGATCGCCGAGTCGGTGCGCGGATTCGTGGCGGGTGCGTAACGGGCTGCTCACAGTTCCAGAGTCGCCAGAAGTGACCTCCGCCTCGGCCAGTAGTCTCACGCTGTGACCGCATCCGACGTTGTTGTGACAGATGAAGAGATTTTCGAAGCACATATCGACGGGAAGCTGTCGGTAGAGCTCAAGTCGCCGCTGGATACCCAGCGTGCGCTGTCGATTGCTTACACCCCGGGTGTCGCGCAGGTCTCGCGGGCCATCGCCGCCGACCCCAGCCTGGCCAAGAAATACACGTGGGCGCACCGTCTGGTCGCGGTGGTCAGCGACGGTAGCGCCGTGCTCGGTCTGGGCGATATCGGTCCGTCGGCATCACTGCCCGTCATGGAGGGCAAGAGTGCGCTGTTCAAGACCTTCGCCGGCCTCAACTCCATCCCGATCGTGCTCGACACCAAGGACCCCGACGAGATCGTCGAGACGCTGATCCGTCTGCGGCCCACCTTTGGTGCGGTCAACCTGGAGGACATCTCGGCGCCGCGCTGTTTCGAGATCGAGCGGCGCGTGATCGAGGCGCTGGACTGCCCCGTCATGCACGACGACCAGCACGGCACCGCCATCGTGGTGTTGGCCGCGCTCATGGGCGCATCGCGGGTGTTGGGCCGCAATCAGCAGTCACTCAAGGTGGTCATTTCCGGCGCGGGCGCGGCCGGTGTCGCGTGCGCCAACATCCTGCTGGCAGACGGCATCACCGATGTGACGGTGCTGGACTCGAAGGGCATTGTGCACACCAGCCGCGATGACCTCAATGAGTTCAAGGCCGACCTTGCCGCGCGCACCAACCCGCGTGGTCTCACCGGGGGACAGGCCGAGGCGCTCGCGGGTGCCGATGTGTTCCTGGGTGTTTCGGCGGGCAAGGTCGATGAGTCGCTGATCGCGACCATGGCGGACGAGAGCATTGTCTTCGCGTGCTCCAATCCCGATCCCGAGATTCACCCCCACATCGCGGCCAAGTACGCCGCGATCGTGGCGACGGGACGCAGCGACTTCCCGAACCAGATCAACAACGTGCTGGCCTTCCCCGGTGTGTTCCGCGGGGCACTGGACGCCGAGGCCACCAAGATTACCGAGCGGATGAAAGTGGCTGCGGCCGAGGCGATTTTCTCGGTTGTGGAACCGGACCTGGCGCCCAACAAAATTGTGCCGAGCCCGCTGGACCCGCGCGTCGGACCGGCCGTGGCGGCCGCCGTGCAGGCTGTTGCGCACGAGGTCGATGAGCCGTCCACGCGAAGAGGATCGGGCAGCGCCTAGCCGTCGATGTTCATTTCTCGCGTATGGACGGCGGGGCTGCTGGCGGCGGCGGCCGTTCTCGTCGGCTGTTCGGAAAACCACGGTCCGGCACCGTATCTGACGGTGGTGACGACCAATGACCCGCAGTATCAGGTGCTTGCACATATCTATGCGGCGGTGGTGCGGGCAACCGGTATCGACACCAGGGTGCGCGAGAGTGCTGATCCCGTAGCAGAATTAGACACCGGGATCGCGAGCGTCGCACCCGGGTTCACCGGCAGAGTGCTGCGGCAATTCGCGTCGCAGCAGCGGCCCACCGGTGACGAGGAGGCCACGTACACGGCCATGATCGCTGCGCTGCCCGCGGGTGTCGCCGCGGCCGACTATGGGACGGCCGCGGATCGTCCGGCGCTGGCGGTCGCCGCGTCCCCGGGCGCCTCGTCCAAGCCGACGCTGGCGGCCTTCGTTCGGCATTGTGATCAGCTGCTGCGTAGCGGGCAGGTCGGTCAGGGGCCCGTTCCGGTTCCGCGTATTGGGTCCTGCGATACCGGTGCCCCCCGTCAATTCGCCGGGGCCGGTGAACTTTTCGCGGCGCTCAAACGCGGCGAGATTGCGGTGGCCTGGACCAGCACGGCCAGCCAGAACCTGCCCGTCGACGGGGTCACGGTGCTAGATGATGGGAAGAACTGGCTTCCGGCCAATAACGTCGTTCCCCTCTACCGCCGCAATGAGCTGACCGAACCACAAGTGTTGTCGCTCAACAAGGTTGCCGGTGAGCTCACGACCGGCGATCTTTCGACCATGACGCGCGAGGTATCCGGCGGGGGAGACCCGCAGCGCGTGGTGGACACGTGGCTCAACGATCATCAGATTTTGCTGCGCGGCTAGCAACCGCCCCGCGACCTGCGTAAACGTGGCAGGCAATCAGATTGTGACTTGACCCGATTATTTGACACGTGGTACCTAAATGTCACTATGGCGATCCCACTGGGCCCCAATGTTGCGGCCACAGCACCTGTACGTAGCGACGGACTGTATCCGGGTGACCAGCCCGGATTACGGCTGCCCAAGGGAGTAGAGGGCTGGGCGCGGCCCGAGCTGTCCGCTGTCGTCCGGACTTTCGACTGGATGTTCACCAAGTACCGTCTCGGTGGCGGCGGTCTGAGCGTCTATGTCGATGGCGAACCGGCGTTGGATATCTGGGCGGGCGCGGCGGCCGCCGGGCAGGGCTGGACGCGAGACACCGGCGCCCTCGTCTTCTCGGCGTCGAAGGGTATCGCCGCAACGGTCATCCACCGTCTGGTTGATCGCGGACTGATTTCTTACGACGCTCCGGTTGCACGCTATTGGCCGGAGTTCGGCGCCAACGGGAAGTCCTCGATCACGGTCCGACAGGTGCTCGATCATCGCGCCGGGCTTTCGCGCCTTGAGGGAATCGCTTACCACGCAGAGGAAGTCGTCGATCACGAGCTGATGGAGCAGCGCCTGGCCGCGGCACCGGTCGACAAGTTCTACGGAAAGCGCGCGTATCACGCACTGACCTTCGGCTGGCTGCTCGCGGGGCTGGCCCGATCGGTCACCGGGAAGGACATGCGTGAGCTGTTCCGGACCGAGATCGCCGAGCCGCTTGGGGTCGACGGAATCCACCTCGGGCGGCCGCCGCGCACCTCACCGACCAAGGCTGCCTCGATGTACCCGTTCCTGGACTCGGTGGCGAACAAGCCCGTGGTGGGCAGGGTGCTGCCGACGGTGATCCGCGCCGTTGATCGCCTTCCGGGTTTCGAGGGTGCCATCGGCACGATGTACGAGCCGGGCATGGAGCGGATTCTCGCCGACGACGGCACGCTGAACTCGGCTCTGTACGACATGCAGGCACCCGCCGCCAATGCCGTGGCCACGGCGCCCGCGCTCGCCAAGATGTACGCCGCGCTGGCGGGCGCTGGCAGCGTCGAGGGCCGCGAGTTTCTTTCGCCGGAAACTGTTGCCGGGCTTGCTCGTAAGACCAATCTGAGCATCGACCGCACCATCGTGTTCCCCATGGGGATGCACCTGGGATACATGTCGTTGCCCATGAACGGATTCCGCGGTGGTTTCGGCCATATCGGGCTGGGTGGGTCGATGGGATGGGCGGACCCGAAGCGCAAGATCGCGGTCGGCTTCGCGCACAACCGGCTGCCGTTGACCATGGCGCTCGACCAGATCTCGTTTGCGTTCTTGTGGCCCCAGATCATCAAGGCTGTCGGTTGACATCGTGACGTTCCCCTAATCGGCGAGCCCCGATTGGGTATCTGTCCTGACATCTACTCGACAGCTCTTGTCTTGATGCCAAGTACCTGGTACTCAGTGTTACTTATGGCACAACCGCACGGCCTCGATGACGCGGCCGCAGAACCCTTCCGCCCGCCCTTCGCGTACCCGCCGCTGGAGCGCGGCATGGAGCTTCCGCCGGGGGTGAATGGATGGGCGCGTCCCGAGTTTCGGGGGGTGGTGCGCGTCTTCTCGCTCGCCTTCGCCCGGTACCGCGTCGGTGGTGGCGCCATCTGTGTATACGTGGACGGCGAGCCGGTACTCGACCTGTGGTCTGGGCTGGCACAGAAGGGCGTGCAGTGGACGCGTGACACTGCACCGGTGATCTTCTCGGCGTCCAAGGGTGTGACCGCCACCATCGTCCACCGGCTCGTGGACCGCGGGCTCCTCGACTACCACGAACCGGTCGCCAAGTACTGGCCGGAATTCGCCGCCAATGGCAAGCAAACGATCACTGTCGATGAAATCCTGTCGCACACCGCGGGTCTGTCGCGGCTGACGGGTATCGCGCACAACTACGAGGAGATGTTCGACCCGGACTTGATGGCGGACCGGCTGGCCGCGGCCCCCGTGGACCGCTACTTCGGCAAGCCCGCGTACCACGCCTTGTCGATAGGCTGGCTCATGGGACGGCTGGCCAAGGCCGTTACCGGCAAGGACCTTGAGGAGTTGTATCGCACCGAGCTGGCCGAGCCGCTCGGTGTCGACGGCATCTACATGGGGCGCCCACCCGTGGGTGCACCTTCGGAATCTGCCGCGCTGACACCATATTTGGATCGGGTCGCCCGATCCGGCTTCATCCGTCGCACGGCCCCTCCGGTCATGGGTGTGCTCGACAAGATGCCCGGCGCCAAGGGGGCCGCGTCGACGCTGTATCAGCCGGGTGCCGAGAGGTTGCTGGCCGATGACGGACACGCCAGTGCGGAGGTGATGGACCTGCGTTGTGGGGCGGGCAGTGCCTGCTGCACCGCACCTGCCCTGGCCAAGCTGTACTCCGCGTTGGCCGGTGACGGCAGCGTGGATGGAGTACGGCTGCTGTCGCCGGAGATCGCCAAGGGGCTGGGTCGCAAGCCCAGTTACCAGATCGACCACACGCTGGGGCTGCCGATGGGCTGGCACCGGGGATATCACTCCCTGGCAGTGCCGATGATCGGTGGCGGCTTCGGGCATATCGGCGCCGGCGGCTCATTTGGCTGGGCGGACCGGAAACGCAAGATCTCGGTCGCGATCGTGCACAACCGGCTGCCCAGCACGATGGTGTTCGATCAGACCGTCATCGGTACGTTCCTGCCGTCGATCATTCGCGCGGCGCGCTGACGCGGCAGCGCGAATGATCGACGGGGACGTTTACTTACTCGGCCGGGGCAGAACGTAGCGGGTCACCAGCGAGAAGATGTCCTGGTAGCGGGCCCCGGTCAGTCGAACGACCACGTCCAGGATCTTGGCGTCGGGACCGACCAGTACGCGTGGCTTCTTCTTGCGTACGGCGGTGAGGATGATGCGAGCGGCGGCCTCGGGGCTGGTGTTCGCGAGGTACTTGTCGAACATCGCGGCCCCGGCCTTGACGTCGTAGCCTTCCGCGGCGGTGGAGTTGCGCGCGATGGCGGTCTTGATGCCGCCGGGGTGTACGCAGGTGACCGCGACCGGCTTCTTGCCGATGATCATTTCCTGGCGCAGCGACTCGGTGAACCCGCGCACGGCGAATTTGGCTGAGTTGTAAGCACTTTGGCCGGGCATGGACAGCACGCCGAAAAGGCTGGACACGTTGATGACGTGGCCGTCGCCGGAGGCGATCAGGTGCGGCAGGAAGGCCTTGGTGCCGTTGACGACGCCCCAGAAGTCGACATCGATGATGCGCTCGATGTCCTTGAACTGGCTTTCCTCTACCTCGCCCTGGAAGGCGATGCCGGCGTTGTTGTAGATCTGGTTGACCTTGCCGAAGTGTTCCTTGATGGCGTCGGCGTAGAGCAGGAAGGCTTCGCGCTCAACGACATTGAGTCGATCCGCGCGGACTTCGGCGCCCAGGGCCTTCACCTGGCGTTCGGTTTCGGCCAGCCCTTCGGTGTCGACGTCGCTGATGGCGATCTTGGCGCCCGATCTCGCGAGTTCCACGGCCAACGCGCGTCCGATTCCCGAACCGGCGCCGGTGACCACGGCGACCTTGCCGCTGAAGCCTTCCATAAGTGTCTCCTTGTTAGACGACTGTCAAATAGTCAGAGTAATGGGTCAGTGGGAGCGCTTGGGCAGCAGGAACCGCGCGCCGAGAGCGAACAGATCCTGGTAACGCGCACCGGTCAGCCGGACCAGGACGTCGATCACCTTGGCATCCGGCCCGACGAGCACGCGTGGCTTCTTCTTGCGTACGGCGGTGAGGATGATGCGGGCGGCGGCCTGGGGGCTGGTTCGCGCAAGCAGGTCGAACAACTTCGCGAACTCGGCGGGGTCGTAGCCCTCGGCCATGGTGGCGTTGCGGGCCACATTGGTCTTGATACCGCCGGGGTGTACGCAGGTGACCGCGACGGGCTTCTTGCCGATGATCATTTCCTGGCGCAGCGACTCGGAGAAGCCGCGTACAGCGAATTTCGCTGCGTTGTAGGCGCTTTGGCCCGGGCAGGACATGACGCCGAAGATCGACGAGACGTTGACGACGTGGCCGTCGCCGGAGGCGATCAGGTGCGGCAGGAAGGCCTTGGTGCCGTTGACGACGCCCCAGAAGTCGACATCGATGATGCGCTCGATGTCTTTGAACTGGCTGGCTTCTACTTCACCGTGAAAGTCGATACCGGCGTTGTTGTAGATCTGGTTGACCTTGCCGAAGTGTTCTTTGACGACGTCGGCGTAGAGCAAGAAGGCCTCACGCTCGGCGACATTCAGGCGGTCGGATCTGACATCACCGCCGAGGCTTTTTATCTGGCGTTCGGTTTCAGCCAGGCCCTCGTTGTCGATATCGCTGATGGCGACCTTGGCGCCTGATCTCGCGAGTTCGACGGCCAACGCGCGTCCGATTCCCGAACCGGCGCCGGTGACTACTGCGACCTTGCCGCTGAAACCCTCCATGGGGCACTCCTGACAGATTTACGTTGTGAGCCTGACGTCAATCAGTGAGGGTAATGGATGGCAACCCGGCGTGGTCATGGCGGCGGTCAGGTCTTGAGGCCCACGCAGATCCAGTCGACGGAGATCAGTGGTGGCGTAATGGGGCGTTCCACCGGGCGCTGCACCACGACGTCGAAACCTGCGCGCGAGAACAAGCGCTCCATTTCGCCGGCCGTCGGGAAATGTGCAGGGCCGCGCTCACCCGTTCCGTTGCGCATCCAGCGACGTTCCTTCGGGCAGATCGTCGCGACCGCGGCCATGCCGCCCGGGGCCAGCACGCGGTAAAACTCCGCCAGCGCCGCGGGCTGGTCGAAGAAATGGAATGCGGACGTGGTCACCACGGCGTCTAGGGCGCCGTCGGCGAACGGGAGTTGCTCCGCGGGCGCCTTGCGCCACTGCACCCCGGCCGAGCGGGCCCTTGCCTTGGCGAGCATGCCGTCGGACATGTCCACCCCGTAGACGGTTGCCGACGCCAGCTCATCCTGGATGCGTGCGGCCAATATGCCAGTGCCACAAGCGATATCGGCGATACGTTGAGCATCGTGGTCACGTAACTGCCTGATGGTGTCCGTCTGGGCCGGGCTATAGATGTGGCGTTGCACGAAGGGGAAGTTGTACACCCGGGACATCAGAGTCCAGTACCGCGTGACCAGCTCGTTGAATGAACGCCGTTGGGCGATGGCCGTCATCGTTGAAACCTAGGAGTGGCGCCTGGATGACGTCCGCGACTCCGTGTGAACTTGGTGAAATACACGAGGGTCACGGCCGAAAGCTATGACCGGTCCCAATAACCCGAACTGCTCGTGATGAACCTGCGAGCAAACCACCGAACTCGTGTGCGGAACGGTAGGGTGCGCAAGGGTCTCGCGGACGTGATTCGTGAGGGATACGGGTATTCCACGGTGCAGTGGGAGAAGGTTGGAGTCCGCTGATGACGGCGTCACTCAGTGATCGGTTCATGCGTCGGCTGCCGGAGACGGCGCGCCGCGCAGTGGACTGTTTCGCTGCCGAGGTGCCGTACTACGGGATGTTGCCGCGTGAGGTTCTCGACGGAGAGATTACCGAGTTCACCAAGCAGCATTTCCGAATCTTCTCTCGGGTACTGGTGGAATCCCGGGCCCCCACGGAAGACGAGATCGCGGTGTCGATCCTGGCGGCATCCCGTCGGGCGCAGGAGGACATCCCGCTTCCGGCGATTCTGGCCGTCTACAACGTCGCCGCACGGGTGGGCATCGAGACGCTCCGGGAGCTGGCAACCCCTGACGAGGTCGGCGAGGTCCTCGCTATCAGTACGCAGGTGCAGCGATATCTACAGCTGATGCTGCCCGCTGTCACCACTGCCTATCTCGAAGAGCGCCAGGGTCTTTACAGTGCGACGACGGAGGCGCGGCGCGACCTCTTCGACGCGTTGGTCAAGGGGACGCAATGGGTAGAGGCCGCCGAGCGCGCCAACGTCACGCTGGCGCTGTCCTACAACGTGCTATTCCTGTACCTCCCGGAACCGGCGGTGAACACCGTGGTGGCACGGCGGCGTGCGCATCTGGTGCAGGACATCGTCGACGAGTACGCGCGCGAACCCGTGCTCACGTCGCTGGACGGCCGCGGGGGCACCATCTTGTTACCCGCGGTGGGCAAGGTGGAATCGCTGCTGCCATTGTTCTCGGAGGTGGCAGGGGGGCCGGTCACGCTCGGGGTCTCCGATGCCACCGACCCCGGCGAGATTGCCGCCGCCGCCGATGAGGCGCGCGAATTGACCGTGCTCGCATTGAGACTCGGTCGAGTGCCGGGGGCATATCGGCTTGCCGATCTGCTGCTGGAATACCAGATCACCCGTCCGGGTAGGGCTCGGGACCTGCTCGCCGCCACGGTTCAGCCGCTTGCCGCGCACCCTCACCTGCAACAGGCACTCAGTGCGTACCTACAGCACGAGCACGGGCGCCAGTTGGCGGCCAAGTCACTGCATGTGCATCCCAACACCCTCGACTACAGGTTGCGTCGGGTGGCCGAGCTCACCGGCCTGGACCCCGCGCAGCCGTCGGCCGCGCGGACTCTTGCCGCCGCACTGCTGGCGGTGAAGGCGCGCTGACGTCCCGATCAGAGTTTCCCGGCGAGCAGCTTCACAATCGCCACTATCTGCCGGACATACATGATCAGAGCGCGTGGCGCGAGAAATGTCGAAAGCACCGTTCGGACATCGGGTTGTGCCGGTAATGGCCTGCCGCGCATACGTTCGTCGAGCCAACCGAGCGCATCATGGCCGCCGGACAGTAACAAAAAGACACGTTCGCTGGCGCGGTCGCGTCGGTAGGTGACATGTGCGCCACCGGCGATGTAGTCCTCGGCGAGTTGGTCGGTGCTGTAAACCGGCAGGAGTACGTCGTGCATCGAGTGGTAGAGGTAGATCGGTGCGGTGGGGATGCGCAATCCCAGCGTCATGGCGTCCGTGAGCGCAGCGATCTCCGGTGTGTCCATCACTTCTTCGAGCGGGCGGACGAAGATCCTGTTGAAGTTGAGAAATGGCCAGTACAACAGTGCCTGGATGACGGTGAGGCGTTCGGCCTTCTCCACCATCCGGCGACCTCGCTTGGTGAGGTGCTTCTGCAGGTAGTCCTGGATTGAGGGGCTGACCCGCATCATGGCCGCCAACACGATGATGATGAGCCCCGAAGCGTATTGGCCGCTGAGCTGGTGCATGAGTGGGCCGGGTTGGGGAGCGGGCGCGCCGATCAATGCCCCGACCAGGTTGAGTTCGGGCGCGTACTCACCGGCTAGCTCGGCGGCCCAGGCGGTGGCGTTACCACCGGCCGAGTATCCCCAGACCGCGGCCGGTGTTTGGGCCGTCAGACGCGGGATGCCGTCCTCGCCGGATGCGGCAATGGTGGCGCGCAGCGCGTCCAGCACGTGGTAGCCGGGTTGTTTGGGCGCCATCCAGAGGCCCTTCGGTCCCTCATGGTCGCTGATGGTCACTATCCACCCCCGTTGGAGGGCGGCGACAGCCAGCAGAAACTCGTTCTGTGACTGATTGATGCCGAAGGTGCGGTGCTGCAGGTAGTACGAGGGGAATCGCTTGGGGGTGACGGCATCGATCGCGCTCTGGAAGGCGAGCAGCGGCGCTTTTCCTGTCGCGGTCTTGGGGACGAGCACTGTTGTCACGGTCGTCTCCGGGGACCCGTGCAAATCGGTGCTGCGGTAGAGCACCTGCCATGCGTGCAGTCGCAGCGGGATGAGTCCGAACAAGCCGATCTGAACGCGCCTGCGGCGCAGCGCCGTTCCGGGTGCTGTCTTCTCCCAGCCGCCGGGCGGCAAGAAGAATGGGTCGACCGGGGACGGCAATGGTTTACCGAGTTGCATTGGCCAGGCCTCGATCGGCTGAGTCGACGCGGGCGCAGTGCCGGCTGTCATCTGGCTCCTGTCCTTGGTGTGGTCGTCCCGTCCGGATTGAGTGACATTGATAGTAAGAAACCTCGGATGCGCGCAGCGTATTCAACAAGAATGGTCCACGGCAACGAATCGTCACCGAATCGGGGTTACCCCCTAAAGCGCGCATCGGACCTTGTAGTTCGTCACCGATCAAGCAAACGGCCGAATCCAATATTTGGACACGTGCCATTTTACAGGGTTCGCGATATTCGCTGCCCAGCGGGTTGTCGACAGCCGGTGGCACCGAAAAATGAAGTGCGATGCTATTTTCTGGTTAAGTTGCCGTGTCGGAGAATACGTGTCGCTGCGCGATGGCTAGAGACGGCCGAGTAGTAGCTTCGCGATGCCCCACTGCCAGCGGAGCTGGCTCACTGCCGCGCGTGCGGTCAAGCGAGAGCACAGTCTGGACATCGGGCTGGGGCGCCAAGGGCTCACCTGCCATCCGCGCTGCCAACCAGCCGAGCGCGTCGCCTCCGCCCGTGAGGGCGAGAGATATGTGCTCGCTCGCGTGGTCACGCCGGTAGGTGAGATTGACCCCGCGGGTGATGTATTGGTCGGCAAGGTAATCGGAGCCTCCGATCGGCAATAGCTGATCGTGGACGCCGTGATACAGATAGACCGGGGCCAGTGGAGTGTGCTGGCCGAGTTTCATCCGCTGGGTGATCGAGGCGATTTCGGGTGCCTTCATCAGTTCCTCGACAGTGTGATCGACGAGCTTGTCGAAATTCATGAACGGCCATCGCAGTACCGATTCTGCGAGGCTGACAGTGGCGGCCCTCTCGATAATCTGACGTCCCCTGGCGGTCAGGTGCCCGCCCAGAAAGTCGTGGGCGCTGTGATGTGCACGCATCATGGCGGCCAGGACCGGCAGGATAAGTCCCGAGGCGAATCGTCGACTGTGGTGTGGCACCAATGAGCCGGGTACGGCTGCCGGTGCGCCGAGCAGTGCTCCGACAATGTTGAGCTCCGGTGCGTACTCGGGGGCCATCTCGGCGGCCCATGTGCTGGCGGTGCCGCCGCCGGAATAGCCCCAGAGCCCGATCGGTGTGTCCTCGGGTAGTGGCGGCACTCCTCTCGTCCCGCCGGCGCGCAAGGTTGCGCGCACGCCGTCGAGCACGTGATAGCCCGGCTGCCGATCTACCATCCAAAAGCCCTGGGGCCCTTCGTGGTCGCTGACCGAGACGATCCATCCACGGGCGAGTGCGGCCACCATCAACAACAGTTCGTTCTGCGTTTGATTGAGGCCGAAGGAGCCCGGCAGCAGCCCGTACGACGGGAACGACCGCGATGTCACCGCGTCGATGGCGCATTGGTAGGCCAGCACCGGGCCTGTGACGTTGTGGGGTACCAGCACGGTGGTCACCGTGGTCTCCGGTGCACCGTTGAGGTCCGTGGTTCGGTAGAGCAGCTGCCAGGCCTGCAGGCGCAGGGGGACGATGCCGAATAAGGCGATTCGAACTTGCCTGCGCCGCAGCAGGTTCCCGGGCAGCGTGTTTTCCCAACCAGGTGGGGGAACGTAGAAGGGATCCCGCGGCGACGGTCTGGGTTTGGTGGTGAGCGGTGGCCACTCTTCGATGGGAAGCGTTATGGGTCCGCTTGCGGGAGCGGGCTCTGTGGTCATCTGGTGCAGCGTATTGAACACGCGCGCACTACGGCAGGCATCCAGCGACAGATCAGGCCCATCCCCTAAGGGACGGGCCTGATCTTGGGCTCAATCACTCCCTACCCGGAGGTGGGCGCAAATGCCTCGTCGATGATCTCCTGCTGCTCGACGGCATGCACCTTCGAGGAGCCGGACGACGGTGCCGACATGGCCCGTCGGGAGATCTTGGTGAGGCCGGTCAGGCGCGGTACCACCTCGGGCAGGTTCAGGCCGAACGTCGGCCACGCGCCTTGGTTGGCAGGTTCTTCCTGCACCCAAATGTACTGCGCATCATCCGGATACCGGCTGAGGGTTTCCTCGAGGCGGTAACGCGGGATCGGGTAGAGCTGCTCGATGCGCACGATGGCGACATCGTCGCGCTTGTCGGCGGTCTTGCGCGCCAACAGGTCGTAGTACAGCTTGCCGCTGGTCAGCAGGATCCGCTTGACCTTGCTGCGATCGCCGACCCCGTCCTCGTAGTTGGCTTCTTCGAGGACCGAACGGAACTTGCGGTCGGTGAAGTCCTTGATATCGCTGACCGCGGCCTTGTTACGCAGCATGGACTTTGGTGTGAACACCACCATCGGTCGGGTGATGCCGTCCAGGGCATGCCGGCGCAACAGGTGGAAGTAGTTGGCCGGTGTCGACGGCATCGCCACCGTCATGGAGCCTTCGGCGCACAGCTGCAGGAACCGCTCGATGCGGCCCGAGGTGTGGTCGGGGCCCTGTCCCTCGTGGCCGTGGGGGAGCAGCAGGACCACCTCGGAGAGCTGACCCCACTTGGCCTCACCGGAGGAGATGAACTCATCGATGATGGATTGCGCGCCATTGACGAAGTCGCCGAACTGGGCCTCCCACAACACCATTGCGTCGGGATTGCCGACGGAATAGCCGTACTCGAAGCCGAGCGCCGCGTACTCCGACAGCGCCGAATCGTGCACTACGAGGCGCCCGCCGGTGGGGTTGCCCTCGGCGTCGACGCCCACCAGCTGCAGGGGGCTGAACTCCTCGCCGTTGTGCCGGTCGATGATCACCGCGTGGCGCTGGGTGAACGTGCCGCGCTTGGAGTCCTGGCCGGACAGCCGCACCACCTTGCCCTCGGCAACCAGGGTGCCGAAGGCAAGTAGCTCACCGAAGGCCCAGTCGACCTTGCCCTCGTACGCCATTTCGCGGCGCCTGTCCAGCACCGGCTTGACACGGGGATGCACGCTGAAGTCCTCGGGTACCGCCAGGAAGGCGTCACCGATGCGCTGCAGCAGCGCCTTGTCGACGGCGGTGACCAGCTTCTGCGGCAGCTGTTGGTCCTCTTCGACCGACTCGCTGGGGCGCTGCTGGTATTTCTCCAGATCGCGGACCTCGTTGAACACCCGCTCGAGCTGGCCCTGGTAATCGCGCAGGGCGTCCTCGGCTTCCTTCATCGAGATATCGCCGCGGCCGATCAGGGACTCGGTGTAGGTCTTGCGGACACCGCGCTTGGTGTCGATCACTTCGTACATCTGTGGGTTGGTCATCGAGGGGTCGTCGCCCTCGTTGTGGCCGCGCCGGCGGTAGCAGATGAGGTCGATGACGACGTCCTTGTTGAACTTCTGTCGGAAGTCGACGGCCAGGCGTGACACCCACACGCACGCCTCGGGGTCGTCCCCGTTGACGTGGAAGATCGGTGCGCCAATCATTTTCGCGACGTCGGTGCAGTACTCGCTGGAGCGTGAATGCTCCGGTGCGGTGGTGAAACCGATCTGGTTGTTGACCACGATGTGGATGGTGCCGCCGGTGCGATAGCCGGGGAGGTTGGCGAGGTTCAGGGTCTCGGCCACCACGCCCTGGCCGGCGAATGCGGCGTCACCGTGCAGCATCAGCGGCACCACGGTGAAGCGGCCGCCGTCGGTGCCGTTGTCGAGGACGTCCTGCTTGGCGCGCACCAGGCCTTCCAGCACCGGGTCGACGGCCTCAAGGTGCGAGGGGTTGGCGGTCAACGACACCTCGATGTCGTTCTCGCCGAACATCTGGATATAGGTGCCCGAGGCGCCCAGGTGGTACTTGACGTCGCCGGAGCCATGCGCGAGCGCCGGATTCAGGTTGCCCTCGAACTCGGTGAAGATCTGCGAGTACGGCTTGCCGACGATGTTGGCCAGCACGTTCAGACGACCGCGGTGCGGCATGCCGATGACGACCTCGTCGAGGCCGTACTCGGCACTCTGGTCGATGACGGCGTCCATCATGGGGATGACGCCCTCGGCGCCTTCCAATGAGAATCTCTTCTGCCCAACGTATTTGGTGGCCAGGAAGGTCTCGAAGGCCTCGGCCGCATTGAGCTTGGACAGGATGTACTTCTGTTCGGCGACCGTCGGCTTGTCGTGCTTGACCTCGATGCGCTCCTGCAGCCACTTCTGCTGCTCAGGTTCCAGAATGTGGGTGTATTCCACTGCGGCGTGCCGGCAATACGCGTCGCGCAGCACCGAGAGCACGTCGCGCAGCTTCATGTACTCCTGGCCCTTGAACCCCGAGACCTTGAACTCGCGGTCCAGATCCCACAGCGTCAGGCCGTGGGTGAGCACATCCAGATCGGGGTGGCTGCGGAAACGGGTCTTGTCCAGGCGCAGCGGATCGGTATCTGCCATGAGGTGGCCCCGGTTGCGGTATGCCGCAATCAGTTCCAGCACACGAGCGTTCTTGTCGAGTATCGAGTCGGGGTTGTCGATACGCCAGCGCACTGGCTCGTAGGGGATGCCCAGCTCGCGGAAGATGTCGTCGAAGAAGTCGTCGGAGAGCAGCAGCTGATGCACCGTGCGCAGGAAGTCGCCGGATTCGGCACCCTGGATGATGCGGTGGTCGTAGGTGGACGTCAGCGTCATGAGCTTGCCGATGCCCAGATCGGAGATGCGCTCCTCGCTGGCGCCCTGGAACTCCGCGGGGTACTCCAACGCGCCGGCACCGACGATGGCACCCTGACCGCGCATGAGGCGGGGCACCGAGTGCACGGTGCCGATGGTGCCCGGATTGGTCAGCGAGATGGTGACCCCGGAGAAGTCCTCGGCCGTCAACTTGCCGTCCCGCGCGCGCCGCACAATGTCCTCGTAGGCGGTGATGAACTGGCCGAAAGCCATTGTCTCGCAGCCCTTGATGGCGGCCACGACAAGGGTGCGGTTGCCGTCCTTGCCGGGCAGGTCGATCGCCAGGCCCAGGTTGATGTGAGCGGGCGTTACGGCAGTGGGCTTCCCGTCTACCTCGGCGAAATGCCGGTTCATGTTCGGGAAGTCCTTGACGGCCTGGACGATGGCGTAGCCCAACAGGTGCGTGAAGGAGATCTTGCCGCCGCGGGTGCGCTTGAGGTGGTTGTTGATGACGATGCGGTTGTCGATCATCAGCTTGGCGGGGATGGCCCGGACGCTGGTGGCGGTCGGGATCTCCAGGGAGGCCGACATGTTCTTGACGACGGCGGCCGCGGCACCACGCAGTACCTGGGTTTCGTCACCCTCTGCCGTCGGCAACGGGGCGGGCTTCGGCGCGGCGGGGGCGGTGCTGGGTGCTGGGGCGGCGGTAGGTGCGGGCGCCGGGGTGGGGGCAGCCGCGGGGGCGGGTGCCGGTGCGACAGCCGCGGCGGGCGCGGCGGCTGCTTGACCATTGGCGGTGCCGGTTGCGGGCTCGGCTACAGATTCGGCCCCGAAGTCGGACAGGAATTCGTGCCAGCTGGAGTCCACCGAGGACGGGTCTTCCTTGAATCGCCGGTACATCTCCTCGACCAGCCATTCGTTCTGCCCGAATTGGGGATTTGAACCGTTCACGGCAGTCTTCGCCTCGCTCCGTCTCGTCCGATATTCAGTCGGTTGTTGACACTTGTGGTGTCGTTCTCTTAGCGACCCGTACCAGGCTAACGCGTCGCCATCGGGGGTGACATGCCGCCGTTGCATGACGGGGGCCACATCATCGGTGCCACTGATGGCTCAAGGGTGGCTACCCGATGAACAACCACCTCTGTCCTTGCCGGCTGCCGGCTAGCTGTCGGCCGCCACCAGCCGGAGCTGCACCGGCCATGCTGTCGGGGGGCGCCCAAAGGCATTGCGTGCGTTGGTGATTATTCGTTTGCCGATAAACCGGTTGCCGCCTGCGCCGATGACGGCTCCGATTCCGGCGGGCAGCAGCTTCCCTGCGGCCATGGCGCCGCGTTTCAGCGCGAACTTCTTGGTGAACCGCTTGAGCAGGGTGGCGTTCAAATGGCTCAGGGCGGGAATCGGCAGCGTCGAGGTGGCCTCGGCCAGCCAGCCGCCCCCGACGGTGCGGTCCTTGCCCAGCACGTCCGAGACCGTGGTCTCGCCGTCCTCGCCCAGCAGCACCGCGAGCACGAGCGTGTGCCGGTGCTCGATCTTGGCCAGCTCGATGTCGTGGACGGCGGCCAACGCCAGCGTGAAGAGCGAAGTCGCCTCCAGGAACAGCACCGCCTCGCCTGCGGTCGCCGACAGTGCGGCCAAGGTGCCAACCCCGGGGAAGGCGGCGGCTGCGCCGACTGCGGCGCCACTACCCATCACGGTCGCCAGGTACCGCTTCTCCAACATCGTGATGATGTCGGCCGGCGTCGCCGCCGGGTGAGAAGCTCGCAGCTTCTGGACATAGGCGCGGACCGCCGGCTCCTGGACCTTGGTGCTCTGGTCCAGAACGAGCGAGAGCAGCTTGCCCGACGCCCCGAATTTGGGTTCCTTGCCCTTGCCTCCCAGCGCGAGCTGTCGCTGCGGTTCGGTGATGCGAGTGCTCATCGGTGTGTTCCTTCAGTGCTGTGGTCTGGATGGGTCCACTGGTTGTGAGCGAAGATTTTTCCTCACAGTAGTGAAGACGATCGGCGCGTGTGTTTCGTTCCTGGGAACGCCGCCCAAGTGGGTGATTTGCGCGACGTTCTGGCTCCGACGGCCGGCGTGGGCAACCATTTTCGTGGTGGGGATCGGCCGACTCGCCCAGCGTTGAGCAAAGTCGTCACGGCTGTCGTCGCGGCAGCGAAAATCGCGGTGACGGGACAGGCGCACTGTGCTTCGATGTTGACGGACGGGTACCCACGTGTGTTGTCTATGACGACGGCGTGACGGACCTGTTGATCTGGGAAATTATCCCATCGGTGCTGATGACGCATCAAAAACGGGCGGCGTTTCCTCCTGGGTACGGGAGTGGAGACTTGACCAAGTGAGTGAGACGCAGCTCACATTTGTTAGGGAAGGGAAGGTTTTGCCACGTGCGCGCGCTGAGCACTGAGGTGAGTGCTGCCCCCGGTGAGACGGCCAGTGAGACGGCCATAGATGAGTCGACCGGCGCCGCTGCGCCGGCCGGTTCGGTGTCGCCTCCCGACACCCGGCTGGGCAGGGCATGGCTCATCACCGTGCTGGGTGCCATGGTTGCCTTGGGGCCGCTCACCATCGACATGTATCTGCCGGCCCTGCCCGATATCGGCGTAGATCTGCACGTCAATTCCACCCTCACACAGCTGACGCTCACCGGAACCCTCGTGGGGTTGGGCCTCGGACAGCTCCTGGTGGGTCCACTCTCTGATTCGCTCGGCAGACGTCGACCGCTGATCGCCGGCGCAGCCCTGCACGTCGTGGCCTCGATGGCCATCACCATCGCACCGAACATCGTGGTGTTGGGCGTGCTGCGGGCAATCGAAGGCATGGGTGCTGCCGCCGCCATGGTGGTGGCGATGGCCGTGGTGCGTGACCTGTACACCGATAAGGCGGCCGCCACCGTGATCTCCCGGCTCACGCTGGTGATCGGCATCGCGCCGATCCTGGCTCCGTCACTGGGTGCGGCCGTACTGGTCCATGGGTCATGGCAGAACGTATTCGCGGCCCTGTCCTGTCTAGGCGTGCTGCTGCTCATCCTTGCCGTGGTGGCATTGCCGGAGACGCTGCCCCCGGCCGCGCGACGTCCACTGCGGGTGGGGGCCATCCTGCGGACCTATCGCGATCTGCTGCGCGACAAGGTGTTCGTGGTCCTGGTGCTTGTCGCCGGTCTGTCGCTGTCCGGTCTGTTCGCGTATATCTCGGGCGCCTCGTTTGTCTTACAGGGCCAGTACGGCATGAATCAGCAGGTGTTCGCGATCGCGTTCGGCGCGGGCGCCATCGCGTTCGTCGCAGCTTCACAGTTGAATGTGTTGCTACTCAAGCGATTCGAACCACAGCAGATCGTGCAGTGGTGTCTGTCCCTGGCCCTGATTCCGGCGGTCGTGCTACTGGTGCTGGCCTGGTTCGGTATCGGCGGGCTCGTCGGCTTCGTGGCCCCGGTGTGGACGCTGATGGCGCTGATGGGATTCGTCATTCCGAATGCGCCGGCGCTGGCACTGTCTCGCCACGGCGAGGCGGCGGGAACTTCGGCGGCGGTGCTGGGCGCCGCGCAGTTCGGGGTGGGTGCGGTGATCGCGCCTCTGGTCGGGGCCTTGGGCAACAACGCGCTCGCCGTTGCCATCGTGATGATGATCGGGGTGGTGCTGGCTCTGGCTGGGCTGGCTCTCGTGAGAAATCGTGTCGCAGCCTGACCTGCGGCTAGATTCCGTAGCCGTGCATCCCGAATACCCGCGACCGTGGACGACGTTGTGGGTGGTGCTGTTCGGCCTGTTCATGATCCTGCTCGACTCGACGATCGTGTCGGTCGCCAATCCCGCCATCAAGGCCGGTTTCGAAGCCGACTATTCGGCGACGGTGTGGGTCACCAGCGCGTACCTGTTGGCGTACGCGGTGCCACTGTTGGTCACCGGACGACTCGGGGATCAGTTCGGCCCGCGGTCCATGTATTTGGCAGGGCTTGCGGTTTTCACCGCCGCTTCGCTGTGGTGCGGCCTCGCCGGGTCGATCGGTTGGCTCATCGCGGCGCGGGTGGTGCAGGGGATCGGTGCGGCGATGCTGACTCCGCAGACGCTGACGGTGGTGCAGCGGGTGTTCCCGCCGCAGCGGCGCGGGACCGCGATGGGCGTGTGGGGTGCGGTAGCCGGAATTGCGACTCTGGTCGGCCCGGTGGCCGGCGGTCTGCTGGTGGACGGGTGGGGTTGGCAGTGGATCTTCTACGTCAATGTCCCGGTGGGTGTCTTGGGAATGATCCTGGGCGCCATCTACATTCCGCGCATGCCAACGCAGCCGCATAGGCTGGATCTGCTCGGCATGGCACTCTCGGCCGTCGGCATGTTCGCGTTCGTTTTCGCGCTGCAGGAGGGCGAGAGCTTCCAGTGGGCCCCGGGGGTGTGGGCGATGATGGTCGCCGGCCTCGCGGTCCTGGGTGTCTTCGTGTGGTGGCAGTCCGCGAATCGGGGTGAGCCACTGATTCCGTTGCGGCTGTTCGCCGACCGCAATTTTTCGCTCGCCGGGGTCGCCATCGCGTCGATGAGTTTCTGTGTGATCTCCACCGGGCTACCGATGATGTTCTATACGCAACTGGCGTTGGGTTTTTCGCCGACCAAGGCGGCATTGACACAGGCACCCACGGCGATCGTGAGCGGGATCTTGGCGCCCGTGTCCGGCTGGCTTGTCGATCGGGTGCGTCCCTCGATACTGATCGGCGGTGGCATCGTGTTGATGATCGTCTCCACGTTGTGGTGGACGGTGTTGATGCGGCCGGAGACACAGATGTGGCAACTCCTGCTTCCCGCCGCGGGCATTGGTGCGGCCATGGCATGCATCTGGGGTCCGTTGGCGACCACCGCAACCCGCAATCTGCCGTCGACGGTGGCCGGTGCCGGGTCCGGGGTCTACAACACGCTGCGCCAGGTCGGCGGAGTGGTCGGCGCCTCGGCGATGGGGGCGTTGATGACAGCCCGGTTGGCCTCGAACATGCCTGCGATGGCACCCGATTCCGGATCCGCCGACCAGCTGGGGGCGTTGCCCGTCGGGTTGCGCGCGCCGTTCTCGACGGCGATGGCCCAGTCCATGCTGCTGGGTGTCGCGGCGTTGATGATTGGTTTGGTGGCCGCGCTGTTCATGCGACCCGCGGGCTCACAGGTAGGCGCCGTGCCCCTCGATCACGTTGTCCCCGTCGAAGATTAGAACCTCGTTGACGAGGCCGCCCTTATGGTTTCGGTAGTTGATGACCAGGGCCGTCGCGCCCACGTACGTGCCGACGGGTTCGAAATGCAGATCCGGGTTGCGGGTCAGGGCGTCGGCCCAATAGGCGCGGATGGCCTGCTTGCCGCGGAAGACTCCTCCGGTCTCCGGAGCGATCTGGGCGCCGTATGCGGAGGTAAAGACCGCGTCCTCGTCGAAGTGCTCCAGCACCGCCTCGATGTCATGGGCATTCCACGCCGCGAACCAGTCCCGGCTGAATTTCTCGGGGTCGACGCCGAGCGTCATGACTGCGAACTGAACAGCACGGCGGGGTTGAGGTACCCGGTCGGATCGAAGGCCGTCTTGACTGCCCGCATGGCGGCGATATCACCTGGTGTGCGGGCCATGCCGAGGTAATCGCGTTTGAGGGTGCCCACTCCGTGCTCGGAGCTGACGTTGCCGCCCAGCCCGGCGATCAGCGTCATCATGGGCTGATACAACGCGGTGGAGTCGGGGCAGCGCAACACATTTAAGTGCAGATTGCCCTCACCGACGTGGCCGAACAACACGGGTATCGCGTCGGGAACCGTGGCGGCGATCAGTGCGGCGGCGCGTCGTTCGAACTCGCCGATATGTGCCAGTGGCAGCGCCACATCGAATTTCAGCGGCGGACCGTGCAAGCCTAGCGCCTCGGCGATGGATTCGCGTACCTGCCATAGGCGTTCACGGGAGGTGCTATCCAGGCCGACGGCGGCATGCTCGGCCACGCCGGCCGCCTCGAGTGCCTCGGCCAGGTCATCGGTGGGGTCGCTGTCGCGGGCAAGTTCGATGAGCAGCAGCCAGGGGCTGTCGACGGGGCTCGGTATGCCCAACCTGGAGTCCATCAGTTCGAGTGCGGCAATACCGCTGAGATCACGGAAGATTCGGCTGGCCTCGACGAGCTGATCCAGGCTGCCGAACCCGGTGATCGCGGCGACGTTGTGTGTGGGAACCGGATGCAGGCGCAGTTCGAGTGCGGTGATGACGCCGAGGGTGCCTTCTGCGCCGACGAACAGGCTGGTGAGGTCGTAGCCTGTGTTATCGGCTCGAACATCGCTGTGGCGGTCCATAATCGAGCCGTCGGGTAGCACGACTTGCAGACCGATGACTTGCTCGCGCATGTTCCCGTAGCGCACCGTGCGCAGGCCGCCGGCA
Source organism: Mycobacteroides franklinii (assembly GCF_002013895.1). Taxonomy (GTDB): domain Bacteria; phylum Actinomycetota; class Actinomycetes; order Mycobacteriales; family Mycobacteriaceae; genus Mycobacterium; species Mycobacterium franklinii. Next base: position 339,425 of record NZ_MAFQ01000001.1, read on the forward strand.
TTGGTGGATGCCATGCCGCCGAGAGTGGCCGAGTCGCGTGAGCCGATATCGACGCCGAACTGCAGGTTCTCCTTGGTGGCGGCCTGTTGCAGTGCGGCCAGGGTGACACCGGAGCCGACGCGGATCCGGCGGTCGACGGTGTCGATGGGGCCGATATCGGTGAGTCGCTCGGTGGACAGCAGCACGTCATCGTGTTCGGTGACCGTGCCGGCGACCATGGAGGTACGTCCGCCCTGGGTGGTGACGGGGTGGTCGTGCTCCTTGCAAGCCTTCAGGATCGCGGCGACTTCCTCAGCAGAGCCGGGACGGACCAGCACGCTCGCGATGCCGCGGTAGCGCCCGGTCTGATCGATGGTTCGTCCCGCCAGCACGTCGGCATCGGTGCTGACGTACCTCTCGCCGACGATCTGGACGAGGGCACGGGCGAGCTCGGACATGGACCTCAGTGTGGCACGGTGCTATTGGTCGTGTCCGGGCTGAGTGCCAAAAACGCCCCCAGTTCCACCAGTCCGTCGGGTGTGGCGGGCAGATACTCGGTGAGCGCGGGAGACCGCACGATCACCGCCTGGAACTTCGCCCGGCTGATCGCCACATTCAAGCGGTTCCTATTCAACAGGAACGACATCCCGCGCGGCACGTCATCGACGGCCGAGGCCGTCATCGATACGAACACCACGGGAGCCTGCCGGCCCTGGAACTTGTCCACGGTCCCCACCAGCACCTCGCCCAAGCCGGCAGCGGCGAGCGTCGCACGCAACGTCAACACCTGGGCGTTGTACGGCGCCACCACCAACACGTCGGACTGCTCCAGGGGGCGGGTACCGGATTCGTCGGTCCAGCCCGAACCGATCAACCCGGCGATCTCGGTGGCGATGGCCTCGGCCTCCTGCGGACTACTGGTCGCATTTCCGGCGTGGTCGACGAACAGCGTCCGCACTCCGGGATCTTGCCCGGCCAAGGTGCGCGGCGGCGCCGCGGACTCAAGTTCACCGTCATAGGAAAGCCGCGAAACATGTTGGCACAGAGCAGGATGCATCCGGTACGAGCGCTCGAGAAAATACCCGCGACTGGCTGGTAGTGCGCCATGTCCTTCGACGAGCCAGCCCAGCGCCGAGGTGTCTACCGGCTCGGGATGCACACCCTGCGAGACCTGCGGTAGCTGCTGCGGATCGCCGAGCAGCAGCAGGTTCTGCGCTCCCCGCGCCACCGCAAGCGTATTCGCCAAACTGAACTGACCGGCCTCGTCAACGACCAACAGGCGCAGCGCGCCGTCGGCAACACGGGTGGTGTTCGCAAAATCCCATGCGGTTCCGCCAATTACGGCACCCTCATCGGCGTGAGATGCGATGAAGCCCGCGTAATCACTGTCGCGAATCTGGGTCCACGCGGCATCCCCGCTGTAGGGGGATGCCTTTTTGGCGACGCGTTCGGGTGGTACGCCCGCCGCGACCACCTGGTCGAGGAGGTGCTCCACGACTGCATGGGACTGCGCCACCACACCGACGAGCCAGCCATCGCGTGTCACGAGCTCGGCGATGACTCGCGCCGCGGTGAAGGTCTTGCCGGTTCCCGGCGGACCATGCACGGCAAGGTAGGACGAGTCCAGGTTGCGCAAGGCGGCGGCGATGGGCTCGACGTACCCATCGTCAGCGACTGGCGCCAACACGCCGCCACGAGGGTTGCGGCGCAATAGAATATCCAGGGATGCGGTCAGGGGCATCTCGGGAAGCCCATCGGCCACTCCCGCTGCCACGTCCTCGATGGCGGCCTCCAGCGCCTTGGTCATCACCGGCGGCCCGGGTGCCAGCGCCATGGGCATTTCCGAAAAGACCTCGCCGTTCTTCGGGGTGAGTTCCTGAATCGTCACATCGACGGGTACACCACCGGATTCGGTGATCTCCACAACGCTGGCAGAACCCGATGCCCGACGGTCGGGGTCTCCGCCGCCGAGTCCCGACGGCGCGGGCGGTTCGTAGAGTGCGTACACACTGTCGTCGAGGACGCCCCCGGCGAGATCGCCGCTCACCTTCACATGCCGTCGGAGCTTGCGCTGACTACCCGATTTATGCCAGTCCTGGACCAGCTCGGCGTCCTCCACGATGAAGACTCCGGCGGTATCTGCCCACTCGTCGACGGGATTGTTCAAGCGGTCGAAGTGGCTCCACCAGAAGGGCTTTCTTTCTCGGGTGTGGTACCCGCGCGCCGCCTGCACCATGGCGGCGGCGGTCTGATCCGCGGTCCGGTCGGCGGGGGCGCCGTCTCCGGCGAACTCGGCCAACGCCCGGCCCACGTCGTCGGGCTCCTGTTCTTGTTGCTCGACGGCGGGGGTCGATGACGACAGGTGGGTGATGCCGTGTTCGAAGGCGCGCACCAGCAGCCAATCCCGGAGCTTGCGTGTCGAGGCGCAGTCGTACCGGTTGTACTCGGCGATGGAGTCCAGCACTTCCTGCGCCGTGGGGTCGCCGTTATCTCGCAGCGCGCAATAGCGTGCGTATTCGTTGATCGAGTCGACCGCGGTGGTGACCTCACCGGAGCGCTTTCCCGATTCGATGAACAGTGGCTCCAATGCCTTGAGTCCGTATCCGCTGGAGCCGGAACGAATACTCTTGCGCACCACGGGATAGAGGTCGACCAATACGTTGTCACGCAACAGGTCGTCTATCTGTTCCTCGCCAATGCCATACCGGCCTGCCAGGCGCAGCAGCGCCGTCTTCTCATAGGCCGCGTAATGGTAGACGTGCATTCCCGGATAACGGCGGCGGCGCTTGGCCACCAGATCGAGAAAGGTGAGCAGGGCCTTCCGTTCGGTGCGGCGATCGTGGGCCCAAATCGGCCGAAACTTCTCATGTCCGGCTCGGTCGTATTCGAGCACTCCGAACAGATACTCCAGGCCCCACTGCATGCCGTCTTCGGTCCACAGCGGATCCCCCTCGAAGTCGAAGAAGATGTCACCCGGGTTGGGGGCCGGCAGCGTGCCCAACGGAATCGGGTCGGCAACCTCGAACTGTGGTGTGCCACTATCGCGTTGGCGAATCTGCAGGTCGGCCTGCGCCACCAATTGCTGCAGGTTGCGCGCCGACAGATCCGGGACTGGACCGGTGTGGGCGGCCAGCCGTGCGGCGGTGCCGACCCCGGCTTCCAGCAGCGCGGCTCGCTGGCTGACCCGCATACCCGCGACGAGAAGCAAGTCGTCGGTGCGCTCGACCTCAGGCTCACACGCCGGGCAACGGAAACAGGCTCGGACATGTTCATCGGACCACCGCACCGGGGCACCACCGACCAGGTGGCGATCGAGTAAGTCCTGCAACTGCTTTCGTCGTTGGCGATACACACCCACCAGATCTGCCGCCGGGTAGTCGATCGCCGAGCGGTCACCCAAAATAAGCCGTACCTCGGGGGATACCGGCACGCCCGTCGCCGTCAAACTGTCGGCATAGGCCGCCAATTGCAGCAGCGCCGTCACCTTGGCGCTGCGGGCCAGCTTGGTGTCACATACCTGATAGTGCTCGCCCTCCAAGACCACGAAGTCTGCGAAACCGATGAATCGGCCGTCGAACATCGCTGCCTGGTAAACGACCGGATGTCCCTGCTCGAAGGCATTTTTCGTCGCGGCGGCGGCCGCGTACAGGCCGTCGAGGGTGAAAGTAGGAGGGAAGGGAATGCTGGCCACCCCGGCACCGAAACGTGCCCGCAGCCCGGAAAGATGATGGGCCTCATGCGCGTCACCCAATGTCGCGGTGCGCGCCAATAGCTCATCGTCGCGTGGGGGTGCCGGCGCCCAGCCGAGCTTGGCGTCGAATGCCCGCAGTAGGGCATATTCGCAGCGCGCGGCGGAGGCTAGATCCGAAGCGCTGCAGACCACCCGGTCGTCGAGGACGAACACCCGCTCACTGTAGGTGCTGGCACCGACGGTGAGGTCTTACCTGGCCTGTTGCACCTTTTCCACGCCAGATCCGTTCCAGCGGAACGACACCACGCTCTCCAGACCCGGAATGCCGTTGGAGAAGTTGAGCACCACGGTATCCAGGGTGCTCGCCGACAGATCGATGGCGTTGTAGCCGTACGTATCGGGAACACCGTGGGAGATCACACCGCCCAGGTGGAAGAACACCGCACGAGTGGGGGGTTGCGGCTCGTGCGTATCCGCCGCGACGATGACCGCCGACAACGGCGCGCATTTGTTGTAGTTACCCGCCACCGGCACCGGGCTCCACGTGGCCTCGTTATTGGGCGCTGGGGGCAGCAGCGCGATCGCCGACGCGACGGCCGGATCCTTCAAGTTCACCGCGCAGTCATCCTGGGTCGACGGTGGCTTGGGCTTGACGGTCGGCCCCGGCTGCCCGGGGGCCGGCGCTGTCGACGGCGGCGACGCGATGGTGTTGGTGGGCGTCTTCGACACAGTGCTGTCGCCACCGGTGCACGCGGAAGCGAGCAGCGACAGCGGGACGAGCACGGCCGCCAGCACCGGCAGCGTCGTTCGCAGAACCATCCTTCGCACGGCCCCGGACACTACCGATATTTACCGAAGATGCCGCGGAGGCGGGAGTTGAGCGCGGTAGCGCCTAGACTCTTTAACGCCATGACCTCTACAGATATCCCCACGCCCGACACCGGCGATTCGAGTGCACCACCCGCGGATGACACTGTCACCTTCGCGGACCTTCAGATTGCCCCCGAGGTGCTGCGTGCGGTGTCCGACGTGGGGTACGAGACACCGTCGGCGATTCAGGCCGCCACCATTCCGCCGCTGCTGGCGGGCTCCGATGTGGTGGGTCTGGCGCAAACCGGAACGGGAAAGACTGCGGCATTCGCCATTCCGATCCTCTCGAAAATCGACTTGACCTCGAAGAACACCCAGGCGCTGGTGCTTGCGCCCACGCGCGAACTGGCCCTGCAGGTTGCCGAGGCCTTCGGTCGTTACGGCGCTCACATGCCCAAGCTCAACGTGCTGCCCATCTACGGCGGTCAGTCCTACGTGGTGCAGCTGTCGGGGCTGAAGAGGGGCGCCCACGTCGTGGTCGGCACGCCCGGACGTGTCATCGATCACTTGGAGCGCGGCACGCTCGATCTGTCCCATCTGGATTACCTGGTGCTGGACGAGGCCGACGAGATGCTCACCATGGGCTTCGCCGAGGACGTCGAGCGCATCCTGGCCGACACCCCGGAGTACAAGCAGGTGGCCCTGTTCTCGGCCACCATGCCCACCACCATCCGGCGGCTGACCAAGAAATATCTGCACGATCCGGTCGAGATCAAGGTCGAGGCCAAGACCTCGACCGCCGAGAACATCACTCAGCGCTTCATTCAGGTGGCCGGACCCCGCAAGATGGACGCGCTGACCCGGATCCTCGAGGTCGAGACCTTCGAGGCGATGATCGTGTTCGTCAGGACCAAGCAGGCCACCGAGGAGGTGGCCGACAAACTCAAGGCCCGCGGGTTCGCGGCGGCTGCGATCAACGGCGATATCAACCAGTCGCAGCGTGAGCGGACCATCAACGCGCTCAAGAGCGGCGCCATCGACATCCTCGTGGCCACCGACGTCGCCGCGCGCGGCCTGGACGTCGAGCGCATCTCTCATGTGCTCAACTACGACATCCCGCATGACACCGAGTCGTATGTGCACCGCATCGGCCGTACCGGTCGCGCGGGCCGCTCGGGTACGGCGGTGTTGTTCGTGTCGCCGCGCGAGCGGCACCTGCTGAAGGCCATCGAGAAGGCCACCGGTGCCCGGCTTGCCGAGGAGGCGCTGCCATCGGTCGACGACGTCAACGCCCAGCGGGTGACGAAGTTCCGCGATGCCATCACCGCTGCGCTCGCGGCGCCGGAGGTCGAACTCTTCCGCCGGCTCGTCGAGGACTACGAACGCGACAACAATGTGCCGGTGGCCGATATCGCGGCAGCCCTGGCGGTGCTGTCGCGCGACGGCGAGCAGTTCCTGCTCAAGCCCGACCCGCCTCGTGATCCACGTCAGGAGCGTGGCGAGCGCCCCGAGCGCGGGCCCCGCGAGCCGCGCACGCAGACTCCCGGACTGGCGACGTATCGCATCGCGGTCGGCAAGCGGCACAAGGTGATGCCGGGCGCCATCGTGGGGGCGATAGCCAACGAGGGCGGTCTGCACCGCAGCGACTTCGGGCACATCACCATCCGCCCCGATCACTCGCTCGTCGAGCTGCCCGCCAAGCTGTCGCCCAAGACGTTGAAGGCGCTGGAGACCACCCGAATCTCGGGCGTGCTCATCGAGCTGCGCCCCGCCGGTGGGGCCGATGGCGCCCGCCCCGAGCGCAAGTACACGGAACGCCGCCGCCCAGACCACAAGCATACGGATCACAAACGTTCGGAGGCGAAGCGTCCCAAGCGGTCCCCGAAGAAACCATGACGGCAGTCTCCCCTGTTGAAAGCGCCCCCGTCGTTCGCGCTTCCGGTCGGGTAGGCGCGCTCACCGGTGTTCGGGCGGTGGCCGCGACCCTGGTGGTGGCCACCCACGCCGCCTACAGCACCGGCAACTACGTGGTGGATGGGGTTTCCCCGTGGAAGGCCTACCTGCACCTGTTGCAGTCCCGCCTGGAGATCGGTGTGCCGATCTTCTTCGTGCTTTCCGGATTCCTGCTGTTCCTGCCCTGGGTGCGGGCCGCCGCCGACGGTACTGCCTCGCCCTCGGTGAAACGCTATGCCTGGCATCGGTTTCGGCGCATCATGCCGGCCTACTGGATTTTGGTGGCCATCGCGTACATCTGGTATCACATCCGCGACCAGTATCCGAACCCCGGACATACCTGGCTGGGGTTGCTCCGGAACCTGACCCTGACGCAGATCTATACCTCCAATTACGGATATCGCTATATCCACCAAGGCATGACGCAGATCTGGAGTCTGGCCGTGGAGGCCGCCTTCTATGTGGCGCTGCCCTTCCTGGCCTGGCTACTGGTCAAGAAACTCTGTGGCGGGCAGTGGCATCCGATACGGCTGTTGGGTGGCCTGGCTGCGCTTGCCCTGGTGACTCCGCTGTGGATGACGTTGGTGTACACCAACACCGCATTCCCGGACGGCGCGAAGCTGTGGCTGCCGGCCTATCTGTCCTGGTTCGTCGGCGGCATGATTCTGTCGGTGCTGGCCGTCATGGGTGTGCGCTGCTACGCGTTGGTCACGGTGCCGCTGGCCATCATCTGCTACCTCATCGTGTCCACGCGGATCGCGGGCGACCCCACCACCTCGCCGTGGGCGCTGCCGCAGGCGTTGACGAAGTCGATCTTTTACGTGGTGATCGCGACGCTGCTGGTCGCTCCCGCCGGGCTGGGTGACACCGGCTGGTACGTCAGGTTTCTCTCGTCGCGGCCCATGGTCTGGCTAGGTGAGATCTCCTATGAGCTGTTCCTCATCCACATGATCCTGATGGAGATCGTGATGGTGGACCTGCTGCACTACCACGTCTACACCGGGTCGGTGGTGATCGTGTTCCTGGTGACGATGGCGGTCAGTGTGCCCGCTTCGTGGTTGATCCATCGGACTGTGCAGGTGCTGCTGGCCTGGAGCTCACGTCTGCGGAAATCGCTGGCGCAACGAACGCAGTGAGCAGGGTCCGTTCGTCTTCCGGACTGTCCTCGGGATAGGCGAGTAGCGAGACAATCACCCGCACATACCATTTCGCCTTGGTATGGGTGTCGCTATCGGTTGCGGCACGCTTGATGAAAGACGCCACCATGGTGTTGATGACCTCGGAGTGCAAGCCGAGCGAGCCGCCGAAATACTCGCCCGGCCGGAACCATGCGGACAGCGTCGGATCCGCGCGCACCAGCCGCAGCGCGGTGACCATCGCCTCGGTCAGGAGTTCGGTGGGGTCGTCAATCCCGGCGACATGCTCGGTGACCTGCCGGGTGATCACACCCGCGGCCCGGTGGACATACGCGATGTGCAATGCTTCGCGATTCTCGAAATACCGGTAGAGAGTGGCGCGGGAACACCCAGCGGCCCTGGCGATCTCGTTCATACCGACGGCAGCCACACCGTCACGTACGAACAGCTCGGCGGCCGCGTCGAGGATCTTCTCCGCAGCCACCGATATCCGGGTGTCGCCCAGCCAGCTCATCTGAGCCCGTGCTCTCCGCGCCAGCGACTCATCGAAACATCATCGCACGCGGATGGGCACTGTCAGGGGCCTTCGCACATATGAACCGTCCGCCCAGCTGACTCCGTCAAGATCGACCTCGAAATCCGGTATGCGGGTGAGTAGTTCCTCGAGCGCTACCCGCGATTGCATGCGTGCGGCGGCGGCCCCCAGGCAGTGGTGATTCCCGTGGCTGAAGGTGAGAATGTTGCGCGGTTTCCGCAGGACATCCAACTCGCCTGCATCATCGCCATATTCACGTTCGTCCCGATTGGCGCTGCCGTAGAGCAGTAGCGCCCGCCGACCCGCCGGAATGGTGGTATCGCCAACGGTGACATCGCGGGTGGCGGTGCGCGCCAGGCCCTGTACCGGGGATGTCAGGCGCAGAAACTCCTCCACTGCTCCCGGGATGAGCGATCGATCGTCGATCAGCTTCCGGCGTTGTTCAGGGTTTTGGTGCAGCAGTTGTATTGCACCGCCGAGCATTCCGGTGGTGGTGTCGTTGCCACCCGTGACCATGGTGAAAGCGAAGCCGAGGATTTGCAGCGTCCCGGCGATATCACCGTCGGCTCCGACTCCGGCAGCGACGAGGTGCGACACGGTGTCGTCTTCGGGTTCTGCGCGCCGCCGTTCGATGAGGCCGGAGAAGTACATCATCAGGTCGCCGACCGTCTGCGCCACCTCGCCCTGCATGGCCTCGATGTCGATCGCGCCACCGGCCGCGGCCGCCACAATGTGGTCGGTCCAGCCGTCGAACTGGCTGCGGTCCTCCTCGGGCACCCCGAGATAGTGCGCAACCACCATGGACGGCAGTGGCTTGAAGAGTTCGACGACGATATCGCCCCCGCCACGCTCCTTCAGGCGCTCAAGACGCTCGACCACGAACTCGCGCACCTTCGGTTCGACGGCGGTGACCTGACGCGGGGTGAACCCCCGCGAAACCAGCTTGCGGAAGTCGGTGTGCGTGGGGGGATCTTGCATCACGAACGGGGGGTTGTCGCCCATGCCGGTTTTCTCCAGGTCGCCGTACATGACGGTGAGACCCTTCGCCGAGGAGAAGGTCTCCCAGTCACGTGCGGCCTCGTAGACATCGGCATGCCGAGTGAGCACGTAATAGTCGTCGGCAGGAGCATGTTCGGGCACCACGTGGTGCACCGGATCCTGGTCGCGCAGCGCGGTGTACATCGGCCACGGGTTGGTCCAATTATCGGAAGCTCCGGGGATGTAGCGCGGCACAACACTGTGAGACACATCGACTGACATGTCTTATGTGTAAGGCATGTCACCGGAAGTGTCAATACGCGGTGGCCGACTAGATCAGCGTGCCCGGGTTCAGGATGCCGTCGGGGTCGAGTGCCTGCTTGATCCGGCGGTTGACCTCAAGCACCTCGGGGCCGACCTGGTCGCCGAGCCACGGCTTCTTGAGTCGTCCGACGCCGTGCTCGCCCGTGATGGTGCCACCCAGCGAGATCGCAAGGTCCATGATTTCGCCGAAGGCAGCCTGAGCGCGCCGCGCTTCATCGGGGTCGTTGGGGTCGTGCACGATGAGCGGATGCGTGTTGCCGTCGCCGGCGTGTGCGATGACCGAGATCAGTAATCGGCGCTGGGCGGCAATGGCTTCCACGCCTTCCACCAGCTCGGCGAGCTTGGGCAGCGGGACGCCCACGTCTTCGAGCAGTAGCGGACCCTTTGCTTCCATCGCGGGGATCGCGAACCGCCGTGCCGCGACGAATGCCTCGCCTTCTTCCTCGTCATCGGTGGAAAAGACCTCGGCGGCATGGTGATCGGTGAAGACGCGGGCCATCAGCTCGGCATCGTCCGCCGAGGTCTTACCACGTTCATCCGAGCGGGCCACCAGCATGGCGCCGGCCCCGCGGTCCAGTCCCATCTTCAGCTTGTCTTCGACGGCATTGATCGCCGCCGAGTCCATGAACTCCAGCATCGAGGGCCGGATCTGCGCGGTGATCGCCAGCACCGCGTCGGTCGCATCGTGCACCGACGAGAAGGTTGCCACCACCGTGCACGGGGTGGGCTGCGAGGGGAGTAGCCGCAGGGTGACTTCGGTGATTACGCCCAAAGTGCCCTCACTGCCGACGAACAGTTTCGTAAGGCTGAGTCCGGCAACGTCTTTCAGGCGTGGTCCGCCCAGCCTGAGGATGGTGCCGTCGGCCAGGACTACGTGCATACCCAGGACGTAGTCGGTGGTCACGCCGTACTTGACGCAGCACAGTCCGCCGGCGTTGGTGGCGATATTGCCGCCGATGCTGCAGATCTCGTAGGACGACGGGTCGGGCGGATACCAGAGGCCGTGCGCTGCCGCGGCGGACTTCACCTCCGCGTTGAGGGCTCCGGGTTGGGTGATGGCCACCCGGGTTGCCGTGTCGATGGTGATGGTGCGCATCCGCTCGGTGGACAGCACGATGGCGCCGTCCTGGGCGGTGGAGCCTCCCGATAATCCGGTGCCCGCGCCGCGGGGCACGACGGGGATGCGATGCGCACTGGCCCATGTGAGAGTCGCGGAGACCTCTTCCGTGCTGCCCGGGCGTATCACCGCCAGCGGCGTCCCGGCGTCCGGATCGAAGGCGCGGTCCTGCCGATATGAGGCGGTGATATCCGGATCGGTGATGACCGCGCCGTCGCCGAGGGTGTCGACGAGTTCGTCCAGAGCTGCCTGGCTCATATCATTCGCGCTGTCGCGCCTGCGTCGATCGGTAGCACGGTGCCGGTGATATGTGAGCTCGCTTCGTCGACCAGGAACAGTACGGCGCGGGTGACTTCCTCGGGCTTGAGGAACGGCGCGTATTGCAGGTGCAGCGATGCGAAGACGGACTCGACGTCCTTGAGTGTCGGTTTCTCCAGATCGGGTCGCATGGTGCCGAATACGAAATCGTTTTGGGTCATGGGGGTTTCGATATTGCCGGGTGCGACGGCGTTGACGGTGATCCCGTAGCCGACGAGGTCGTGGGCCGCGCATTTGGTCAGACCGATGACGCCCCATTTCGACGAGACGTAGGACGCCTGGGCGAAGTTCGCGCTGTGTCCGAGCATCGACGACACGGTCACGATGCGGCCGTAGTTCCGTTTGATCATGCCGGGCGCGACGGCCGCGATGGTGTTGAAGGTGCCGGTGAGATTGGTGCCGATGACCTCGTCCCACTGTGCCGACTCGACGTCGGGCAGCAGCGCGATGGTGCTGATTCCGGCGTTGGTGATGACGATGTCGATGCCGCCCAGCGTGTCCTCGGTCTCGGCCACGAACGATTCGAGCGCGGCGCGGTCCTTCACGTCGATTTTCGCGGAAATGCACCGGCGTCCGGCCTTTTCGACCAGGGCGACGGTCTCGGCGAGATCGTCCTCGGTTGCCAGCGTATATCCCACGACATCGCTGTTCTCGCAGCGATCGCAGATCGCGATATCGGCGCCCGCCTCGGCCAGCGCCAGGGCGTGTGAACGGCCCATACCGCGCGCGCCGCCGGTGATCAGTGCAGTTTTTCCCTCGAAGTCAGCCACGAAGCCGACCCTACCGAGTCGGCTCCTCGTGGGGCTGCAGTTCGCCTTGGTCCAATTCGCGCAGAACGGGCATCCGGGTACTCGCGACGGCGATGAGAAGCATCGGTGCGCCAAGGATCATCAGGGTGGTGGCAACACCAAACTTATCGGCGATGGGGCCGGCGAGCATGAAGCCCAAGGGGCCCGCGCAGTATGCGGTGGACGTCATCACGCCGACCACGCGACCGCGCAGATGTTCTGGGGAGCGGGTCTGCATCACGAAGTTCGCGATCGGTGCTACCGGCCCGTAGATAAAGCCGAGGCAGGCGGCCAGCACCAGCAGCACACCGATCGGCGGGAGTAGTGACATGCCCAATGTGGTTGTGCCGGCCGTGAATGTCGCGCACAGCATGATGGTGCGGCGCTGGAAGTGGCGCACCATGGTGGCGTATCCGAGCGCCCCGAGCAGCCCACCCACGGAGATTGCCATGAGCATCCAGCCGAGTTGTTGCGGTGCGCCCGCATCGCTGAAGTGCTTGGGCAGCAACACACTTTCGATGGGTAGATAGAGCGCGGTGATCGCCATGTCGATCAGCGCGATGGTGCGCAGGATCTTGACGTTCCAGAAGAATTTCATGCCCTCGAGTACACCGCTGACCACACCCGTCGGCCGGGTTTCGTGTGCGGGCTTCCCTGCGCCCTCGACCTTGAGGAAGACGATGGCGATGATCGACACCACGAAGCTTGCCGCGGTCGCCCACATGGTGTTGACGCCGCCGATGGACGCGATGAGCATGCCGCCCAGGCCAGGGCCCACGATGTACGCGACATTGAAAGTCGCCTCATACCTGCTGTTCATCTTGTCCAGGGACCACCCGGCAGCTTTGGCGGCGGCCGGCAGCATGGACTCGCGCGCGGTGATGCCCGCGGGATCGAACATGGCGCCCAGTGCGGCCAATGCGGCCAGCAACGGGACGTTGAGTCCGGTGGTCATCGCAAGGATGGGAATGGCGGAGACAGACACAAGTGACAGGACGTCGGAGAAGATCGACATGACGCGCCGTCCGAAGAAGTCGACTGCTGTTCCCGAAATAAGCGTCGAAAACACCAGCGGCAGAGTGCCGGCCGCTGCCACGATGGCAGCGTCGGCGGCAGACCCGTTGCGTTGCAACACGAGCCAGGGCAGCGCGACGATGGAGACACCGTTGCCGATGGCCGCGACGACGGATGCGAAGAGCAGCAGAAGAACCGGCCCGCGATTCACCTGATTGATTGTCGGCGAATCCGCCGTCGGAATGGACATGTCGTCAAAAACGTAGCAGCGGGTCGTAGGGCTGGTCGAGCGAATTTCTTGGTTAGTTCGCCTGCACCGCTGTGCGGATGATCTGGGCGGTCGCTTCCAGATTGGGATCACGGCGAACCATGAATCCCTTTGCGAAGGCGAGCTTGTCGCCGCCCCGGCGGGGTACCACGTGGAGGTGCGCATGCATGACCGTCTGAAATGCGACGCGACCGTCGTTGAGCGCCAGGTTGGTTCCATCGCTTTGCAGTTCCGAGCCCCGGATGGCGTTGGCGATGCGCTGGCCCACCGTCATGATGGCGGCGGCGTCATCGGGCTTCAGGTCCGTCAGGTCCTGTGCGTGGGCCTTGGGGATGACCAGAGTGTGTCCGCGGGTGATGGGGCGGATGTCGAGAAAGGCGAGCGTCGTCTCGTCCTCGTACACGCGGAACGACGGTGACTCGCCGGCGACGATAGCGCAGAAGACACAGGACATGAGCACACCGTAGCGGTTGTGCGCTGGGTGGCCGCCCAATCCAATGTCTGTATTTGACAATAATTGGGCATTGCGGACAAGCTGTGCGGCATCCAAGCTGGGTTCATGGGTACGCGTCTTCCTCACCTGGTCGTCATCGTGGTCTTTCCTGGCATTGATGCCGTCGATGTGGCGGGGCCGGCAGAGGTGTTCGCGATGGCAAACCTGGTGCTGCCGGAGGGCGCCGCGCGCTATCAGGTGCGGGTTGCCGCCGCCCAGCGTGACTCGGTCTCGACCTCGGCCGGAATTCGTCTCGGCGTCGATCAGTCGCTTGACCAGGTGGGGCGGCCGGACACGATCGTGATCACCGGACGGGTAGACGTTGGTACGGACGGGTTGCCTGTCGCGATGGTCGACGACGAGGTGCGAGATTGGCTGCGCGTCAACGGCCAGGAGGCGGGACGTATTGCCGCGGTCTGCGCCGGCGCCCACATTGCCGCAGCGGCAGGGCTGCTTGACGGGCATCGGGCGACGACGCACTGGGGAACGGCCGCACAACTGGCGGCCGAGCACCCGATGGTGGAGGTTGACGCCGATCCCATCTTCGTACAGTCCGGCCGGATATGGACTAGCGCGGGCATCACCGCATCGATGGACCTGGCACTGGCTCTCGTCGGGCATGATCATGGCGACGAAATCGCCCTCAGGGTTGCGCAATTGATGGTGATGTATGTGCAAAGGCCAGGCGGGCAGAGCCAGTTCAGCGTGGCACTGTCCGTTCCGGCCGGTACCCGGCCGGATATCGCCGAGCTGCGGCGCTGGATCGGTGGCCACCTCACCGAGGATCTGTCCGTTGCGGCGCTGGCCCGTCGGCTGTCTGTGACGCCGCGCCATTTGGCGCGGGTCTTCCACGCTGATCTTGGCGTGACCCCGGGATTGTTTGTCGAGAACATGCGTGTCGAGCATGCTCGGCGGCTGCTGGAGCGTACCGATATGAACACAGAACGCATCGCGGTCGAGAGCGGATTGGGATCGGTAGAGACGTTGCACCGGGTGTTTCGTGCCCGCGTCGGCGCTACGCCCCGGGAGTATCGGCGACGCTTCGCGGCATCGCCTCACTAGCAGTGTTCAGGCCCGGGTGCCTGGGCGGCGAAATCTTCACTATTGCCAAATCATATGAAAGGCATTGTCATGCAACAAATATTCGTCGAGCTGTACAACTACCGGCCAGAATGGTCAGGGTTGAGCATTGCCGAACGGGAGGCGTTCGTGGGGGCTCTCGCCGGTGCACTCGGCAGATTTCGCGACCAGGGAGTCGAGATTGTGGCATACGGGGTCAATGACCTCGATACCGATCGCCGTGCGCCATATGACTTTTTCTGTGTCTACCGGGTCCCCGATGTGCGATTGCAGCGTGTGTTCGAAGCACAGATCACCGATTCGGGGTGGTATCGGTACTTCGAGCAGGTCAACATCAGCGGCGCGGCCCTCTCTCCCGCAGGCTCGCTGATGAAGAACGTCATGTTGCAACCAGCTGTACGGCAAGGGGAGCCTATTGCCGCGGCGCAGGCGTATCAGAAGCAACAGGCGATCGTGTTGGGCCACACGATGAGCTACATCGACGTTGGCCATGGGCGGCCAGTTGTGTTTCTTCATGGCGATATCATGTCGTCCTTCTTGTGGCACAACGTTATTCCGTATGCGAGTGCAGGGTTTCGGGCCATCGCTGTCGATCTCATCGGCGCCGGGGATTCCGGCAAGATTCCCGGCAGCGGAGAAGGCACCTATTCCTTCGGCCTGCACGCCAAGTACCTCGGCGCATTGCTCGACACGCTCGATCTGGGCGATGAGGTGATCTTGGTAGGACACGATTGGGGAGCGAACCTCGCGTTCGACTGGGCAATCAAGAATGAGGGTCGCGTGCGGGGGATCGCATTCACGGAAGCCTTGTTGCCGCCATTCGACTGGTCGGATTGGCCGTTGCTGGTGCGCGAACCGTTCAAATATATGCGCAGCCCGGAAGGCGGGCGAGATGTGTTGGATAACAACTACTTTCTTCATGCCGCGCGCGATAACCTCATGCGCGTCCTCGAACCCGCGGAGTGGGCGGAGATTGAGCGCCCCTATGCCCAACCCGGCGAAGATCGCCGTCCGACCTTGGATTGGCCGCGCTCTGTGCCCTTTGGTGACGACGACACCCCCGTCCGCGCGGTGCTGGAACACCAAGCTGCCTGGCTGGCGAATTCCACTGTGCCGAAGTTGCATCTCGCCGGTGTGCCCGGTGGCATCGAAGCCGTGGGAGGCCGGCGCCGTGACACCATTGCCACCTTCCCGAATCTCACGGTCGGCGAGGTCGCGGGACTGCATTGGACCCCGCTCGACGACCCGCATGCCGTGGGCGAGGCATTGGCCGCCTGGCTAGCCGTCGTCTGACGCTAGCAAGGGCCATAGGCTCTCAAATCCCTTGAACTGCTGTGGTTCCCTCTGTCACGTCAGGTGGTGGGACTTGTCGGCGGCATTGGGGTGTTGGAGGCGACGGTTGACGCCTTCTGTGACCCGTCACGCATCTGCAATTGGGCTGTGTGACACCTCACTCTCGAGCGCAATTCCCCGGTGCTCGGCCTGCTCTCGGGCGACTTCGGCGCGACAATCCCATTGCGGTAGTGGCGTATTCGGATCGTGGGCGCGGTGCACCGCACCGCCCTTCCGGTCGTGAGCTGCCACGCAACCTGTAGTTGACAGACTTCGTCTACCGGTTGCGAAGGCTATCGGCCGGTCTTATGGTTTGTGGTATCAGGTTCATGGCGAGAAATCGCCAAGTGCCAACGTTGTCACCTGATCGAAGCTCGAATCTATCGCCCACTGGCAGAGCCATTTTCGGCTCGCTTGGAGCGAACCAGACGGCAAAGATGAAAGGCACTCTGATACCCATGAGCAATCTGCTTAGCTACGACCAGGTTCACACCATTGTGCGTGAGGAATTGGCCGAGGTGCTCGGCATCGAGACCGAAGAAGTCACGACGGCGCCGATGGCTGACCAGGGCGTAGAGTCGCTCGACATCGTCGAGCTCCGGCGCAATCTGGAATCGAAGTTCCGCGTTACCTTCCCGCGCAGCAATGTTCTCAGCGCTCTCGCCGATGAGCTTGGCGGTAAGGACCGCGTGTATGACGCGGAAGGCCGGATCACCAAACTGGCTGAAGGTGCGTTGTATCAATCGGCGTTCGGCTACACGGCCGACGACTTCCAGGCCGGTGCTTGGCCGCACGAGGTTTCGGGGTCGACAACGACCGCCCATTGGGCGTCCATCGCGCATCGCCTCCTCAACCCTTCGGCTGGTCCGGTCACCGGCGATGAACTTCTGGTCGCCGATGTGCGGGAAACGCTTACTCAGGCCAACTCGGCTGTCGCATAGCGTCTTCAGCTAAAGCATCTGCACAGATGGAGCTACAGAAACGGTCACCTGATGACGACGATGTAGTCATCACAGGGATTGGACTTGTCGCGGGTACGGTTACCGATCCCGAGGAGCTATTTTGGCAGTTGAATGACGGTGTCTCCTTCATCCGGCAACACCAAGAGCATCGCGATGCCGAGTTGCCGGCGTCGGCTTCTGGGCATGTCGATGAGGAAACCGTGCGCAAGCTGGCCAGCGCTTTGCCGGAGCAGGCAGCCCGGGTTGGTGCGGCTGGCGTGCTCGGATGGCATGCGGCGGTGGAGGCTTGGAAGCGCAGTGGTCTGCCTAACCTTGCGGGCAGCGACCGGGTCGGTGTGTTTGCCGCGTGCAACAAGCTGGCCTTCGCGCCGGACACACTCGCGGATCTGTCCCGGCTCTATGACCGGCAGGCCGGCACGTTCGATCTCGACGCCTACCTGGACCATCTCGAGGCCGTATCGGATCTTCCGGATGAAATTCTGCAGTTTCTTCCGGATACGATGACCGCCTCTCTGGCCGAGTATTTCGGCCTCGGTGGGCCGCTGGTGACTCATGCGGAGGCGTGTGCCGCGGGCGGTGTGGCGATCGGCAGCGGTTACCGGCACATTTGCTCAGGCGAATTGGATGTGGCGCTGGTCGGCGGCGCCGAGCGACTGACTACCTACAGCATCGTCACGGCTTTCGCCGCGCTCGGCGCGCTCGCTCCTACCGGTGACAAACCAAGCGACGAGATAAGCAGGCCATTCGACAAGGGGCGCAACGGTTTCGTCATCGCGGACGGCGCCGCGTTCCTTGTGCTGGAACGACGCTCGCATGCCGAAGCGCGTGGTGCACAGGCGCTGGCAAGGGTCGCCGGCTACACGGGTACCGCTGAAGCGGTACGGATAACCTCAAGCGAGCGGGACGGTGCGACATACGCGGAATGTATGCGTGCCGCGATCGCTGATGCCGGTCTGAGTCCGTCAGACATACATCATGTGAACGCGCACGGGACGGGCACGCAAGCCAACGACGAGTGCGAAGCCGCAGCCCTGCACTTGGTGTTCGGTGCCGACGCGGCCTCAATTCCGTTGACCAGCACCAAGTCCTCGCTCGGTCATGGTTTTGCGGCAAGTGGCGCCATCGAAGCCGTGCTGTCGGCGATGAGTCTGCGTGAACAGGTTATTCCGCCCACGCTGAATTTCAGTGAACCGGATGATGTCACGAAAGGGCTCGATGTAGTCACCAAGGCACGGCACCACGAATTCGACACCGTGCTCTCCAACTCCTTCGGCTTTGGCGGCATGAACTGCACACTGATCCTGGCAAAGGAAGCGTGACACTCGATGAATCAACGCTTGGCGGTAGGACTGTGTAATCCGGGCTTGTATTCCGCAACCGGGCTTGGCGTGGAGACCGTATGGGAAGCACTGCGAGTAGGAAAAAAGAGCACTGTCCCAAACGAATTCATGTTCGGATCGTGGTCCGAGCTTCCTGAAGTCTTCGCAGTTCCCGATCCAGATGCGTCGACACTTGGCATCCACCGAAAAGCACTGCGCACGACGGTGAAACAAACTCGCTTGGCGATGTATGGGGCCCAACTGGCGCTGAAGGGCATCTCAGATGTTGGCCGCCCTGAGTGGGGCGCCTATCTCGGACTGCCCATGGTTCTCAGTCCTCTACTGCCGCAGTGTGATACGCCTGACCTTGGCGAGGTGGCGCAAGATCCCGAAAAGATCGCCGAGCTGTATCTTCGAGATATTCCACCGTTCTTCGCGCTGACAGATTCGAACAACACGGTGGCTGGCCATATCGCAATCCTGTTTGGGTTGACCGGTCCTACATCGGTGTATTCGCCCTTCTCCGACGCAGGCATGCAGGCGCTGATCGAAGGCGCACTCGCAGTTGCCGAAGGCGACTGTGAGAGCGCGTTGGTCGGCGCGGTAAGCCCGTCTATATCCCCGTGGTTGGCACTGCAATACGACGATCTGGACTGGAACGGAGCGATCCCAGGCGAAGCGGCGGCATTCTTTAGTGTCGGACAGTCCAGCGATGTTGTACTCACGGGTTACAGCCGTGGGTTCGCTACCAGCCAGACTCGCCCCGAGGTACTCGCCGACACACTGCGAAATGCGTTGCACGTGGCCGAAATATCGGTTGAGGACGTGGGCTGGATCCTGGCCGATAGCCCATGGACGGACGAGGTGGCCCACGCGCAGCATGCCGCGATCAGCAGCGTGTTCAACGACCAGGCACCGGTGTTCTCCGCGGAGCAGGCTATCGGAGTAACCGGGCCCGCTCAGCCCTTGGTGCACGTGTTGTTGGCCCGGCATGGACTGCTGCGCGGGCTACGGCTGCTCCCGGTGAACGGAAACGGCGACGATGCCGTGTCCGAAGAATCACTGTCAAACAATCAGGCGGTTGTGGTGCTCAGTTGCGGTGTCCAAGGACAGGTTTGCGCTGTCGTAGTGGAAAAGGTGGCGCGATGAGCGATGTGAACCAGCCCAGACACGGCAATCGTGTACTGGTGACGGGCCTTGGCGTGGTCTGTGGCCTTGGCATGAACTGGCAGTCCATGTGGGACGGATTGGTAAACGGGCGCTCGGCAATACAGGCATGGTCGCCGCCGGATGTTCCGAACTTTCCCGTCGGCTACGCGGCACCGGTAGACGATCAAGCGTTCACCGCGTTGTTTCCCGATTTCGGTGCGCCGATGGAGAAGCGCACCCGGTTCGGCCTCGCGGCCGCGCAGCAAGCACTGGAGGACGCCGGTGTGACGAACGCCGCGGCACTGGGCCGCGTCGGTGTTTCGATCGCCTCGGAAATGCCAGAACGTGAATCGGGAGAGTTGTTGAGTGCGTATGTCGATGGGGTCGTGGACTGGAAACGCGTACACGAACAGCAGATCGGCCTTGACCGGTCCCACGCGCCGTTGGCCACTGGAGATGCCTTGGCGACCGAAATCGCTAAGCGCTCCGGCCTAGCTGGTCCCACGCTGAACCTCAATACGGCGTGCGCCGGAGCAACACACGCACTCGGGCACGGCTTCCGGATGATCCGGCGCGGGGAAGCGGACGCGGTGATCGCCGGGGGAGCGGTTAGCCCACTGAATCTGCCGATAATGACGAGTCTGTACCTGCTCGGCGCCCCATCAACATCAAAACTTTACGGCGACCGACTGTGCCGGGCGTTTGACCGCGACCGCAGCGGGATGGTCACCGCTGAGGGGGCGGCAATGGTGCTCTTGGAGAGCGAGTCGTCGGCGCTGGCGCGCGGTGCGCACGTGTACGGCGAGGTGGCGGGATTTGGCAGCTCGCTGGACGCATATCAGGTGACCGCACCGCATCCGCAAGGAGGCGGGTCGGTTTTGGCGATGCAGCGTGCCCTTGCCGATGCTGGAGTCGCCCCGTCCGAGGTGGGTTATGTAAGTGCGCACGGTACATCCACCCCGCTGAGCGACGCGGCCGAGACAGCGGCGATCAAGGAAGTGTTCCGCACCGGTGAGCATTACCGCTCACTCATGGTCAGCTCTATCAAGACGATGCTGGGTCACATGCTCGCCGCGGCGGGCGCCCAACAGCTGATATCGACGGTGCTGTCGTTGCGCGACGGAATCATTCCGCCGACCCTGAACCTGGAGAACCCCGACCCGGCCTGTGACCTTGACTATGTGCCTGGCCAGGCCCGCAAGGCCGATATCGAGGTGGCAATCAACAACTCGCTCGGGTTTGGTGGGCTCAACGCTGCTCTGGTGGTACGCCGTTATGACAACTGAACATTCAGATCAATCAATAGTCGTGACCGGAACCGGCGTGGTGCTGCCGACGGGTCGTCACATCACGCCCTTGTGGGACGCTTGGACTGACGGGAAACCGGCTATCTCGCCGTACCTCGATCCGCTGGTCTCCACGCGCCGGATCACGCATTTCGGCCATGTACCGGCTGAGGTCGTGGAACAAAGCCGTGAAGCAGTGCCACACAGACAGCGGAAATACGGCACCCCATACACCTTCAACGCGGTGTTGGCAGCTCAAGATGCGATCGCCGAGGCTGGACCTGGCTGGGCGACCATCGATGACCATCGACGCGGACTATTTGTCGCACAAGACAATTCCACTACACCCAGCATCGGAACTTTCGCTCGAGGACTGACACAACTGGGTGAGGGCCGCGAAATCGATTTCGGCGCACTGACAAACGAGCTACTCATGAACGGAGGGCTTGATCCGTTCACCATCATTCATGCCCTTAACAACAACACGCTCGCATTGGTAAGCATCGTCCATGAGCTTCGCGGGGATTGCGCAGCGCTGGTCCAGGGCGAATCCGCGGCGGTCACCGCACTGCAACGTGCCAAGTTCAGTCTGCGTAACGGGCATTGCGATATCGCGCTGGTAGTGGGTGCGGGCAGCTACAACGAACCACTCACGCTGGCCGGGCATTACCGCCTGGGCCATCTCAGCAAAGACGCTGGCGGCGACGGCCAGCTGCGGAGTTTCGATAGTGCGCAAGACGGAACGGTCCTGAGCGAGGGCGCGGTAGCGCTGGTGTTGGAACGCTCGCGAGACGCGACCGCGCGCGGTGCCACACCGCTGGTCCAATTGTCTGACACGGTTGTCGTTTCGGGCAGCCGCGGCGCCGGGCCCGCACGCATCGCCCACCGTTACGGTGACATGCTGCACCAGAACGGGATTGGGACAGAGCAACTCGGCGCGGTGCTGGCCGACGGCAAGGCGGCCCCCGGCTACGACCTCGCCGAGATCGAACTGATCACCACCTTGTTCAAGGGCAGCGGCATACCCGTATCTACCGTTCGGCCGATAACCGGCACACCAGGTGCGGCCGGCCCGCTGGTTGATCTGGCACTGGCTGGGCGAATCTTCAGCGAAAATACTCTGCCGGCAATCGCCCATCTCGGGGATCCACTGTCTGATCAGCTGGAGTTCGTACAGGGCGGACCCCGAAAGCAGCGGATCGACTCAGTTCTGGGCACCTATACCAACTTCAACGGAATCTCCAGTGCGGTACTGGCCGAACGTCCAGGCGCAGCGGGCGCGGCCTGAACATCAGGACCACTTGAGCATCACAAACCAGGGAGAAACGTGTCTTTGAGCGGCAGAGAGTTTGAAGGTCAGGCTGCGCTTGTCACCGGGGCCTCACGCGGAATCGGACGTTCCATCGCATTGGCGCTTGCCGAACATGGGGCGGATATCGCATTGCACTACGGAAACTCGAAACCGGCAGCAGAAGAGGTCGCCGAAAAAATATCTGCATTGGGTAGACGGGTCCTCCTCTGTCAGGGCGACATAGCCGATCCGGCAGTGCCCGAGCTACTAGCGGATACCGTGCACGCCGAATTCGGCCGGATCGATGTCCTCGTGAACAACGCGGGCACCCACGGAGCCGGCCTGCTCCTTGACATCGCCCCGGACTATCTCGAGGAGACGGTGGCCACCAACCTCCTTGGCCCCATCCGGATGACGAGAGCTGTCGTCGCACACATGCTGGGCCAGCGATACGGACGAATCATCAATATTTCCTCCGTGGCCGCCGACAAGCCCGATAGCGGCCAATCTACTTATGCCGCAACCAAAGGTGGCTTGGAGTCGTTTACCAAAGCCATAGCCGTCGAGTTCGCGTCGCGAAACATCATCTCGAACGCGGTGGCGCCAGGCGTTATCTACACCGACATGGCGGAGATTACGCGTACTCATGTTCCCGCCACCTTCGAACGCTTGAAGGCCCAGATACTGGCCAAAGACTTCGCAAAGCCGGAAATAGTCGCCGATGCTGTCCTGTACCTCGCGAGCCGCCAGAACACCTACATCACGGGCGAGGTTCTCCATATCGACGGCGGGTACAAGATGAAATAGCGCTCAAAGGCGAAGAGCGCGAACGCAACAGCATTTCTCACACAGCATCCGCCGGGTTTCATCACAGACGGACGCCTCGACAGATCAAGGAGGACAGGTGCGCAGGACCGATGAGTTGTTGCCTGGCAATCCTTGGCTGCGCAGGCTCCGCGACGGGAACGGTGCGACGCGGGTGATCTGTTTCCCCCATGCAGGCGGTTCCGCCAGTTACTTCAGGCGATTGGCAAAGATGCTGCCCGTCGACACCGAAGTGCTCGCCGTGCAATATCCGGGGCGGGGAAATAGGTTGCGCGAGAAGCCGATAGAGTCAGTTCCCCTGCTCGCAGAAGGCATCGCATCGGCCCTACCCGCTAGCGATAAGCACGACGTACTGTTCGGTCACAGCCTCGGTGGCCACATCGCGTTCGAGGTTGCGCAGAGGCTGCCCGTTCGCAAACTTGTGGTGTCCGGCATCGTGGCACCGTCCAAGGTGGTCGATCTCGGTTACCGGCTACTCAACGAAGCCGAAGGAATCGAACGGATAGCGGCTTTGGGTGGCCTGCCACCCGAAATCCTCAACGACCCCTCGGCCCTCAGCGCTCTTTTACCGGTGCTGCGAAGCGATTTCACTGCCGGCGAGACATACACCCCACCGCCCGACGCGACCGTCGCGTGCGATATCACCGCGCTCATCGGTGACAACGACGTCTTGGCCCCACAGGAGCGGGTGAGTTCGTGGCGCGAACACACACGTGGCAATTTCGATCTGCGGATATTCCGCGGCGGCGGGCACTTCTACTTGGAAGACCACATCGACGAAGTAAGTGCCTGCCTCATCCAGGCGTTCAACGTCAGCCCAATCATCTAGGCGACTATGCAAAAAGCTTCTGCCGCAGAATTTCTGACCCCACTGGGAAAGCGAGGAAATGTGTACAACTACATCGTCACGTCCCCCGGGCAGGGTGTGCAGAAGCCGGGCATGCTCGATCCTTGGCTAGCCCTGCCCAATGCGCGCGATCGCATCGCTCTCTGGTCTGACGGGGTCAAGTTCGACCTGGTGACCGCGAGCAGAGATGAGAACTCTTTACGTGATACCGCCGTCGCTCAGCCCGTCATCATCGCGGCGGCCCTGCTGTCGCTGAGCCTGCTGCGTGAGAAAGTCGACATCTCCGGAGACGGCGCACTATTCGCCGGCCACTCGGTGGGCGAGCTCGCCGCTGGGGTTGGGGCGGGCTATCTGACTGAGGAGGCCGCGCTGACGTTGGCCGGCGTGCGGGGCGGTGCGATGTCGTCGGCATGCGCCCTCGCCGCTACCGGTATGGCCGCGGTGATGCCGACGAAACGGGGTGGCGCGTCAGATGAAGAGATTGTGGCCAAGACGCATGAACATGGCCTGTCAACCGCAAACCGCAACGGCTGCAACCAGTTCGTCGTCGCCGGGCCTCTCGACGCCGTCGAAAGTTTTGCTGACGCACCACCTGAGGGCATGCGTGTCATGAAACTGGATGTGGCGGGCGCCTTTCACACGTCGGCGATGGATTCCGCGATATCCGCGTTTGCGGAAGCAGTGAACAGCTGTCCGGTTTCGGCACCGTCATCTCCCATGATCGGCAATAGCGACGGGGCGATCATCGAAGGTCCCGTGGACTTCAAAAAGCGGTTGATCGCCCAGATCAACTCGGTGGTCCGTTGGGACCTCTGCGCTGCCGCGATCGCCGAGGCAGGAACCGCCGACACCCTGTTCATCGAACTAGCACCAAGCGGACCGTTGACCCGTCTGGCGGACCGTTTGGACGCAAAATTTCAGACCGTCGCCATCCGCGAGCCGGGGGACGTGGAGTTGCTCACCGGCGAGTTCGCCATTGATTAGCCACGTTCCGTGCGAACACTATGCGTAACAGGGTGAATAGCCGAGAAAGGAGGCAACGTGACAGACACGCGACCGCATCAGGGCACGGTGGACGCGCCTGGGGAGCCAATTCGTCCACTTAGCCGCCTGGAGACATACTTCACTTTTGGGTTTGGTCATTTCGGCGGGCAGTCAATGCTTATCTCGGGGGATTTAAATATCGAGGCGCTGAATGACACTTGTATTGAGATGCAGCTCCGCCACGAATCCCTGCGAAGCATCATCCGTAAGAATGATCAAGTCCCCGAGTTTGTGGCGACGCACCAACCGCCCAAATCGATCCGCGTATTCGAGGGAGAAGACCTTGGGACCCGGTCCACTGGGCGTGAGGCCGTATTCGATCAGACGCAGCAGCTTTTCTACGTCGATCTGCTTCTCGGGGACGGCCAGGCCCGCGTAACGTTCTTCGTCCACCACTCAATCGCGGACGGCCGCCACGGATCTGCGATCCTCATCGAGTTTTGGAGCCTTTACGTTCAGCGCGTCGAGGAAGGGCAGTTCCCGCCGATCCTCACCCAAAAATTCCCACAGTCGGGGGAGTACTTCCTGAACCGCACTCAGTATCCGGGCGCGGATCCGAGCGTGAAGGCGGATGAAGTATTGCGTGTGCCGCTGTGGGATGAGGCCGCGCTTGCCCAGAAACTCCCGCCCCCTCGGGAGCCCGCGCTCGCCAAACAGATGACGTTGGAAAAACTCGGCAGAGCAAGCCTCGCCCGCCTCGGCAATATCGAAAGCATCTCGATCAACGCGCTTGTATCCGCAGCGCTGATTCGTGCGCATGTCCGCGCTGGCGACCCAGTCCCACTGTATTTCTATCCGGTAGATCTTCGTGACTGTGTGACGCCTCCGGTTGCCCCCACCGAAGCGACCAACTTGCTCTCCAACGCATGGTTCGGCGATGTTGAGATCGGGCCGGACCTCGTCACACTCGCCAGAAAGATACATGTCCAATTCGACAGGGACTTAGCGGACGGCACAATTCACCGAACGCGTGTTAGAAATGAGCCAACGAAGCTTCTCGCTGATAAGTCTTTTGGTGGCGCAATTCATGCCACCCAGCTAGGTCGAATTCGTGTTCCCCGCCTACCGGGGAATCTGGTCGTGGACGACATCACGTCCAGTCATGCATCGGCATTGGGGCCAGCTATTTATACGTTCTTGTACGGTCGGGAAGTTTCGGTGTACACGATTGACTCGCTGAATCAACGACTGCGGGTGGGTTTCCTAGCCGGAAGTTACGAAAAGAGCGATGAGCTTCTCGCGCACATCGAAGACGAACTGACCGCGGCGATAGACGCTCGCGTCTGATGGCGTTCCCTCGAGGGCTCGGTGCGTTCGGGCGCAATGTTGTCCGGCGCGGCTGGTTGGTCGTGGTGATAGCGGTCGTGGCCTCGCTCGCATTCGTATCCGTCGCGAAGGTGCGTGAACTATCTGCCCCGTCGGGGCCGGTGGTGAGTCCGAAGGGCGCACCGAAGCTCCCGTCGTTCGCTCCTAAGCATGTGGTCTACATGGTGTTCGGGGAATCCGCG
The DNA here is from genome assembly GCF_002013895.1 of Mycobacteroides franklinii. Classification (GTDB taxonomy): domain Bacteria; phylum Actinomycetota; class Actinomycetes; order Mycobacteriales; family Mycobacteriaceae; genus Mycobacterium; species Mycobacterium franklinii. Next base: position 365,472 of record NZ_MAFQ01000001.1, read on the forward strand.
GGCACAGGGACGCTCACTTACCTCGACGTCGACAGCAGACCACACCGTGTCGACTTCACGACGTTGCCTTGGACGCACGAAGAAGTCACGACGCGTACATCGATGTTGGCCAATCTCATGGCCCAGTCAACGAGAGATGAACTCGGTTGCAGGATCATCGTCAACGGCGAGGTTCGCGACGAACAGGTCCAGAGTCGCGAGCAGGGATCGGTCGCATGCAAGGTGAAGTCGGCATGACCACCGCACGAGACGACGTGGCCCGTGGGTAACAAGCATGTGGGGCCCGACCGCGGCGAAAGGCGCCCTTTCGTCACGCACGCTGTTCGGGTGCTCGCGATCCCGATCGTCCTCTTCTGGGTCGGCGCTGCCGTTGCGGCTAGCTTGTTAGTCCCCAAGCTCGACGGTGTGACAAAGCAACACGCAGGGCCAATGGTTCCCCTGGATGCGCCTTCGCAGCGCGCAATGCTGCACATTGGCGAGAAGTTTCAAGAATCGACTTCCACGAGCCTCGCCTACATCCTGCTGGAGACCGAGGGGCGAATACTGGGGGATGCCGACCACAAGTACTACGACGAGTTGATCCGTTTGCTCGACGCGGACAAGCAGCATGTTCAGTTCATCATGAACATGTGGGGTAAGCCGATCACGGCCGCGGGCAGTCAGAGTCCCGACAACAAGGCCGCCTACGTGATGCTGCGTTTGGTCGGCGATATCGGCGAGGCCGCCGCCAACGAGTCCACCATCGCACTGCGCAAGACGGTGCAAAATACCCTTGAGCGAACCCCGCCCCCACCCGGACTCAAGGTGTACGTCTCGGGAGCGGCTCCGCTGTCTGCGGACCTGCTTGACGCCGGCGACAAAAGTATGAAGCGGGTGCTGCTTTTTACGATTGCCGTCATCATCATCATGCTGGTCCTGGTTTACCGTTCCATTTCATGCGTGCTGTTGATATTGATTACCGTCGCTTTTGAATTCACGGTATCCAACGGCATTGTTTCTTTTTTCGTGGTGCACAACATCATCGGCATATCGACATTCGCGACCAGCATGGTCGAATCACTCATCATCGCGGCCGGAACGGATTACGGCATCTTTCTGCTCGGCAGGTATCACGAGGCGCGCAATGCGGGCGAGGATCGGGACCGCGCGTTCTACACCACGTTTCACGGCGTATCGCACGTCATTCTGGGGTCGGGGCTCACCATTGCGGGCGCATGCCTCTGCCTCGGTTTTGCGCGGCTTGGCTACTTCAACACGATGGGGCCGGCCTGCGCCATCGCCATGTTGGTCACCGTCGCGGCGGCTTTGACGCTCGGCCCGGCCCTGCTCGCAATCGCAAGTAAATTTGGTCTTCTCGACCCCCGGCCAACCCGCGGGCAGTCCCGGGGATGGCGCAGGGTGGGCACGATCGTCGTGCGCTGGCCAAAGCCGGTGCTGGTGGCCTCAAGTGCGGCCGTACTGGTGGGAGCCGTATTTCTGCCGTCCTACCGGGTGAGCTACAACGAGCGGGCCTTCCAGCCGGTCGACACCCCAGCCAACGCCGGATTCATGGCCTCGGACCGGCATTTCGCCGGCGGAAAACTGAACTCGGAAATGCTCTTGATCGAATCCGATCACGACATGCGAAATCCCGCGGATTTCATCTCACTCGATCATATCGCCAAGACCATCTTCCACACGCCTGGGATTGCCCAAGTTCAAGGCATCACCCGGCCCGAGGGCCGTCCAATGGAGCGCGCGTCAATCGCCAACATACTGGCGGGACAGGGTAGTAGCAGTGGTCAACAGCTGCCATTTACCGAGAACCAAGTAGCAGATTTAGATAACCAAGTGGCCGTCATGGATCACACCATCTCGATCATGCAGACAATTCTTGGGCTCATGGATCAAATGACGCAACTCACCCATGACATGGTGGGGACAATGGAGGAGATGAAGGCACTCGCCGACCAGGTGGAAATAAACATCAGTGCCGTCGACGATTTCCTCAGACCTATTAAGAACTACTACTACTGGGAACCGCACTGCGCGGACATCCCCATTTGCTGGATGGGGCGCTCGATGTTCGATTCGATGGACAGCATCGACGGGATGACGGCACTGACAGCGGAGGCGCTGGCCTCCATGCAGGTCATGGACCAGCTGCTGCCCCGCATGCTCGCGCAGACACGCATGGCATTAAGTGACATGACCATCATGCGCGGGATGATGGTCAAGTCGCGCGGCACCCAGGCGCTGAACACCTACACCGCGGCCGATGACGCAAACGACATGATCGATATCGGTCAGGATTTTGACGATTCCCGTAATGACGACCTCTTCTATGCGCCGAAATATATCTTCAGTAATACTGACTTTCAGGTTGCTCTCCGGTTTCTTGTCTCGCCGGACGGCACCGCGGCCAGGTTCATCATCAACCATGACGGTGAGGCCCTGAGCCCCGAGGGGGTAGCCCATGTCAATGCCATCGAAAAGGCCGCCTATGAGGGGCTGAAAGGCACATCTCTCGCCGGGGCGAAGATCTACCTCGGAGGCTCGGCCTCGAATTATCGAGACATCGAACAATATGTAAAGTCCGATCTGCTGATCGCGGCTATCGCCTCGTTCACTTTGATCTTCGTCATAATGCTGATCATCACGAGGAGCATAATTGCCGCGTGCACCATTATCGGCACAGTAGCCTTCTCCTTCTCGGGAGCTTTTGGATTGGGTGTATTGATTTGGCAGCACATAGTTGGCCTGAACCTGCACTGGATGGTCCTGCCTCTTGCCTTTATCCTCTTGGTCGCGGTGGGTTCGGATTATAATCTGCTGTTAATCGCACGAATGAAGGAAGAATTGCACGGCGGAATTCAGACTGGGATCATACGGTCGGTCGGGTCAACCGGTGGTGTTGTGACAGCCGCCGGCTTGGTATTCGCATTCACCATGCTGTCCATGGTGCCGAATGATCTACGCGCCATCTCGCAAGTAGGCTCGATTATCTGTGTAGGCCTTCTGCTTGACACCCTGATTGTGCGCTCGTTTATCGTCCCAGCGATCGCGAGGATTCTGGGCCCATGGTTCTGGTGGCCGCGAGTCGTTCGTTGGCGCCCGGCGCATACTTCTAACGCAGCGCTCACGAGCGCGTCAAAGGGGGCGTGATTTTGATGCCCACCGCTGAACCGCTGCATGATGGCGCCGCACACAGAATCCATGCCAAGTCCCGAGAGTTTCGGATCGCGGCGGTTGGTCTGCTCCTCGCCGCAATGATCGGCCCCGGACAGTTGTATTGCCTTCAGGGAATTCTTCCGCAGGTCGCGCAGGGGCTGCATATCTCTCCGGGCGACAGCCAGCTTATTTTCCTGGCGGCATTCGCCGGCTTCGCCGTCGGGCTGATTCCGATCAGCCTGTTATCTGAACGCTATGGCAGGCGAAGTATCTTATTAACTTCATCTACACTCGCGACGTTGATCTGTCTGCTTCTGGTGTTCTGTAATGACCTTACTGAAATAGTCTTACTAAGAGGGCTCCAGGGCGCCCTGCTGGCGGGCGTTTCTGCCATCTTGATGGCATACATAGGAGAAGAGTTTGAGCCCCAGGCTGTCACCCCCGCGATGGGCGTATACGCGGCAGGAAACGCTCTAGGGTCACTATTGGGTCAAATGTTGCCGGCCTGGATCGTTGGCGGCACAGGTTCATGGAGATTGGCGCTCGGGGGGCTGGTCGTACTCGTACTTGTGGTAATCATTATTTCTGCTCTCGCGCTTCCACGTTCAAAATTCTTCGTGCCAAGCAAGGTTCCGTACGTCCGGGAATCTAAACTTTTTCTTTCTCACCTTTCAAACCCTCGGATGCTGGTTGTCTACCTGCTGGTGTTCTGCTTCATGGGCGCGATCATTTCGATATTTAATGCCTTACCTTTTAGGGTTGAATCGCCACCGTTTAACGTATCTCCAAGCGTGTACGGCACATTTTTCCTAGTTATCCTATTTGGTGTTTTTACCGCGAAGGCCTCGGGCACATTGGCCGCGCGAATCGGAATCAGGAACACTCTACTTCTGGCTGTTGTCTTGATGCTGGCCGGAGTAGCGCTGCTAGCCGTTCCCGTGGTGTGGATCATTGTGCTTGGAGCGGCGCTTGTCACCGGGGGAGGGTTTGCGGGGTACACGTGTCTCACGAGCCTGTCGGCGACGATCGCGCATAAAGGTAGAGCTCAGGCATCGGCGCTTTTCCTCGCATCCAGCTTCACCGGGAGCGCGATGTTGGGACTGATCGGTAGCCGGGTGCTCACGGACGTGGGATGGGACGGCCTACTGGTGTACATCGGCGTACTGATGGTGCTCGGTTTCTTGCTGGCGCTCACCGTCCGCGATACAACACGCGCCGATGCACATACGAAAGTAGGAAGTCATGACTAGCCCCGTTGATCCTGTCCTGATGTCAGTCCTCGAGGCGATCCCCACGGAGCAGCTCAATCGGCCCGAGGATTTGCCCCTGGTACGTGAGTCCCGTCGGCGCGCACCCACCGACAACGTGCCAACGATCGGCCGTGTGAAGGACATCGTGATTCCGGCTACCGATGCGCCCTCCGTTGCGGCGCGCATCTACTGGCCGGTGGGCTTCGAAGACGCCGGAGAACTCCCGCTTGTCGTCTATTACCACGGTGGCGGTTTTGCACTGGGCGGCATCGATTCTCACGATTGGGTCGCGCGGTCGATATGCGCACACATCGAAGCAGTGGTGCTGTCCGTGGATTACCGCCTGGCCCCCGAAAATCCCTATCCAGCCGCTGTCGACGATGCCTTTGTTGCGTTGACCTGGGTGGCAGAGCATGCCGCGGAGTTGGGAGCTGATCCGGCGAGGATCGCGGTAGCCGGCGATTCTGCCGGCGGCAACCTCGCGACCGTGGTTGCCCAGCTAGCGAAGTCCCGCAGTGGCCCACATCTAAAGTTTCAATTGCTCTGGTATCCGTGCACCACCAGCGACCTCACCTTGCCGTCGGTCGCCGAGAATTGTGACGGTCCGGTCCTGTCCCGGGACATCATGAGAATCTTTGGCGAGGCGTATCTCGGTGAGTTGTCCGAAACCGCCGACCCGGCGGCACTGCCCTTCACTGTTGCGCCGGTCAATGGGGACCTTGCGGGTCTACCGCCGGCATACATCGCCACCGCGCAACACGACCCGCTTCGAGACGACGGCACGATGTACGCGTCACTGCTCGCGGATGCAGGGGTGCCGGTCCAGCTGCGCAACGCCGCCACCCTAGTGCACGGCTACCTTGATTTCGCCAGCGTCGTCGCGGCGGCGAAAGAGGAATTCCTACTTTCGTTGGACGCCTGCAAAGCCGCGTTGTAGGGGTCACCTCGCCTTCGCTGCGTCGCCGCCATAATTGACCTGGGTAAGAACATCCGTCGCCGGCCGGGCCTGCTCTATTCGCCTTTGCTGTAAGGCTTTTGGAGCCGGTTGTACGTTCGTATCGAATTGCTCAGGGGGCAAATAGTTTTCGCACCACGGGAACGGCCCGACGTGCGTTTGCCGGCTCGCATGGTCGTGGTAAATGGGTACCCTCGGGGAGGTGTCAGACCTTGCGATTCAACTGTCAGAGTCCGGCCGGGATTGGCTGATTCATAGGCCGGTCGACATCGCCATCTACGTGGTTTTGGCGCTCGCGGTTCGATATGTGTTGCACCGGGCCATCGATAGCCTGGTGCAGGGTGCAAAGCGTACGGACCCCGGGGAACGTCCCAAACGCCAGTGGTGGAACTTCCTGCGCCGGGCGAAGGATCTGGGCGAGCAGGCGCCTCCCGACGAGGCCGATCGACGGCCTTCAACGATGCGCACGCTGCGCGGACGCGCGCAGGATCCGGTCCGCGACGCGCGCCGACGCAAACGACGGGCGCAGCGTGCGCAGACCCTCGGGTCCGTTCTCAAATCGGCTGTCTCCTTCCTCGTGCTTGTCTGGGTGACCCTGCAATCGCTCGCGATCCTGGGAGTGAATGTGGCCCCCTTCATCGCATCCGCGGGGATCGTCGGTGTCGCGCTCGGGTTTGGCGCACAGAACCTGGTGCGAGACTTCATCACTGGAATCTTCATGCTGTTCGAGGACCAATACGGTGTGGGCGACGTGGTCGACGTCGGAGACGCGGTGGGTACGGTCGAGAGTGTCGGCCTGCGCATCACCACGGTGCGCGATCTGCACGGGACCCTCTGGTACGTGCGCAACGGCGGGATTGCCCGGGTGGGCAATTTCAGCCAGGACTATGCGGTGGCATTCCTGCAGGTGCCCGTCGCCTACAGCGCCGACGTCGAGCTCGCCTGCAGGGTGGCACTCGAGACCGCGCAGGAGGCCGTCGAGGGTGACGTGCTGCGTCATCAGGTGATCGGGGCTCCTGAGATGTTGGGGGTGGACGGCATTACCGCAGACGCCATCAGTCTGCGGTTGACGGTGGCCGTCCGCGCCAACGCGCAATGGGCCGTGGAACGTGAGTTGCGCCGCCGCATTCTCGTCGCGTTCGACGAGAACGGCATCCGCCCGCTCCACCTGGATGGATTGGCGCGCGGAGCTGTAGAGACTCTCGAAAAAGCGGGCCGGTGACTCCCGTCGGCGCGCAGTACGCTGGTGACATGGCTGGTAAGGAAATCGACAAGCAGCGGGCAAATGCCGCGCTGGCTGTTATCCGGCAGCACCCGGGGATGGCGCTGTTCTTGGCGGCCCCGGTGTTGGCGGTCCTCGGAGCGGTGTGGTGGATCGCAGGTCTGGGCTGGGCGCTCGTTCTTACGGCGGTCATTGTGATCGCGGGCGGTGCCGCGATCGTCATGCGCCGCAGTTGAGATAGCTTCCCGGCTTCACGCGCCCCTGTCGTTGTTCGCTACAGGCGAACACCCGGCCATTTGTAAGCATGTAATTTTGTAATCATGAAACGAGATCAACAAGCCGACGCCTCCGACGCTGCGGATTGGTTCGCCGGGCGCCTGCCCGACGGGTGGTTCGGTGGCGACCCCGAAGTCGTCGTCGACCGCGAAGAGATCACGGTGATTGGCCGGCTGTCGGCCGACGAGGGCGACAAGGAGAGCGAAGCCCGCGCGGCGGGCCGGGCCTCTCGTTTTCGGGAAGAGACTCGCTCTCACCGAATGCGCATCGCCGACGAGGCGCAGGCCCGCTACGGGCGCAAGGTTTCCTGGGGTGTCGATATTGGCACTGCCGAAGAACCTGAGCGAGTCCTGTTCACGCACATCGCAGTTCCGGTGATGACCAGATTGCGTCAACCGGAACGGCAGGTACTCGACACCTTGGTCGAGGCCGGTGTCGCCCGATCGCGCTCCGACGCGCTGGCATGGGCGGTCCGTCTGGTGGGCGAACACGCTGAGGAATGGCTGGACAAACTACGTGCCGCGATGACCGAAGTTCGGGACCTGCGAACAGAGGGTCCGCAGTTCTAGGCCTGCGTCATCGCGAAGTAGGCGCCGCGACGGGCCACTAGTTCCGAGTGCGTCCCGCTCTCGACGACGCTGCCACCGTCCATCACCACGATACGATCCGCGTCCCGAATGGTGGAAAGACGATGGGCGATAATGAAACTCGTCCGGTCCCTGCGCAGCTCGGCCATGGCCCGCTGGATACGCAGCTCGGTGCGGGTATCGACAGAACTTGTCGCCTCGTCAAGGATCAGCAGCTGCGGGCGTGCCAGGAAGGCGCGCGCAATGGTGATCAGCTGCTTCTCGCCGGCGCTGATGTTCCCGCCGTCGTCGGTGATCGTGGTGTCGTATCCGTCGGGAAGTGTTCGCACGAATCGGTCCACGTATGCGGCACGCGCCGCCTCAAGAATCTCGTCTTCGGATGCGTCGGGACGCCCATAGGCGATGTTCTCGGCGATGGTGCCGCCGAAGAGCCAGGTGTCCTGCAACACCATGCCGATCCGCGATCGCAGATCGTCTCGGCTCATCGTCGAGATATCAACCCCATCAAGCAGTATCCGCCCGGAATCGACGTCGTAGAAACGCATCAGCAGGTTCACCAGGGTTGTCTTGCCCGCCCCGGTGGGCCCGACGATCGCGACCGTATGCCCCGGTTCGACGCGCAGTGAGAGCCCCTCGATCACCGGGGCGTCGGGGGAGTAGCCGAAGGTGATGTCCTCGAATTCGACACCCGGGGTCCCGGCGGGAACCGTGGCCGGGACCGATGGATCCGGCTCTTCCTCATCGGCGTCCAGCAGCTCGAAAACCCTTTCGGCGCTGGCGAGTCCGGACTGTAAGGTGTTGTACATCGCCGCCACCTGCGTCAATGGCTGGTTGAATTGCCGCACATATTGACTGAATGCCTGGATACTGCCCAGCGTCAGATCTCCCGAGGCGACCTTGAGGCCGCCGACCACCGCCACCGCCACGTAGCTCAGGTTGCCGATGAACGCTGTTGCCGGTGAGACCAGGCCCGAGAAGAACTGCGCGCCAAATGCGCTGCTATAGACCTTGGCATTCCTGTCGGCGAAGATGGCCTCTGCCTCCGCGCGATGCCCGTAGGTCTTGACGATGGTGAAACCGCTATACGTCTCTTCGATATGCGCGTTGAGCTTCCCGGTGTTGGCCCATTGCGCCACAAACAGCCCTTGCGATCGGCGGGCGATCGCGCGCGTCACCCACAGCGACAGGGGCACCGTCGTCAGTGCGATCAGTGCCAGCAGCGGCGAAATGCTGAGCATCATCAAAAGCACGGCGAGCAACGTCAATGCCGAACTCAGCAGTTGGTTGATGCTCATCTGCAGCGATGTCTGGATGTTGTCGACATCATTGGTTACCCGGCTGAGAATCTCCCCACGCTGACGGGAATCGAAGTACGACAATGGAAGTCGATGCAGTTTGTCTTCAACATCCGTGCGCAGTGCAACCACGGTGCGCTGCACGGTGATGTTGAGCAGTCGCGCCTGTACCCAGGCCAGGAATCCGGCGGTCAGGTACAAGCTCAGGGCCAACGCCAACGTCGTACCGATCGCGTGGAAGTCGACACCTTCCCCGGGTGTGACATTCATGCCGGAAAGCATCTGGGCGAACTGGCCGTCCCCCCGCGCGCGGGCGGCCTCGATCGCCTGTTCCTTGCTTTGGCCCGCGGGCAGCTCTCGCCCGACCACCCCGTTGAACAACAGGTCGGTGGCATGCCCCAAGATCCGTGGGCCGATCACCCCGATCGCGATACCGGTCATCGACAGGGTAATTACCGTGGCGGTCAGAAGACGTTGCGGGGCAAGACGCTTCACCATGCGTATCGCGGTGCCGCGGAAGTCGCGGGAACGTTCTGCCGGTCCCGTTTGTACGCCCCGAAAACCAATCGCGCGGGTCATGCCAACACCGCCTGGGAATCACAGATTTCCCGGTAGGTCCCGCAACACTCCACCAACTCGGCGTGGGTGCCCGCCGCGGCGACCCGGCCGTCTTCCAGCACTATGATCTGGTCGGCGTCCGCCACCGTCGAGATCCGTTGTGCCACCACGATCACCGTGGCCTGCGCGGCGACTACGCGTAGCGCCTCGCGCAGGCGCGCATCGGTGCCCACATCCAGCGCAGAGAACGCGTCATCGAACAGGTAGACACTCGGGCGACGAATCACGGCGCGGGCAATCGCGATGCGCTGACGCTGCCCGCCCGAGAAGTTGATGCCGCCCTGCGAGACCGGCATCTGTAGTCCGGCGGCATGCGCACGAACGAAGTCCGCCGCCTGCGCCACCCGGAGCGCCTCCCACATCTCGTCCTCGGTGGCGTCTGACTTGCCGTAACGCAGATTGCTTCCCACCGTTCCGGAGAACAGGTATCCGCGTTGTGGAACCAAACCCATTACCTTCCAGAGGTCTTCGGGGTCATAGCGTCGAACATCGTTACCTCCGACATGCACCGCCCCGGCGGTGACGTCGTGCAAACGGGGAATCAAGCTCAGCAGCGTGCTCTTGCCGCATCCGGTGGCGCCGACGACGGCGGTGACCGTCCCCGGCCGTGCGGTGAACGAGACCCCTTCCAACACGGCGCGTTCGGCGCCTGAATAACGGAACCCGGCGTCGGTGAACTCGACGGTCGGATTCAAGGCCCCGACAGGAACCGGGTCCGGCGGTGCGGTTATGGATCCCGTCGTATCGAACACTTCGGTGATCCGTTCGGCGCAGGCAGTGGCTCGCGGCACCATGACGGCCAGCATCGTGAGCATCATCATCGACATGAGGATCTGCAAGAAGTAAGACAGGAAGGCCACCAGCGATCCCACCTGCATCTGTCCCTGGTCGATACGCAACCCGCCGAACCAGATCAACGCGACACTGGAAGTGTTGATGACCAGCGAGGTGGCAGGAAGCATCAGGGCCTGCCAGCGACCCGCGGCCAGTGCAGCTTCCGATACCTCGGCCACGGCCCCGCTAAACCGGTTACGCTCCACGGCTTCCCGGGCGAATGCGCGGATGACTCGAATACCGGACAGTTGTTCTCGCATTACCCGGTTGATGCCGTCGATCAGGCCTTGCATGCGGCGAAAGATCGGCAGCATCGATCGCACGATGTACCAGTTGGCCACCGCGAGTGCCGGCATGCTCACCATGAGCAGCCAGGACAGTCCCGCGTTCTGGTGAATCGCCATGGCGATTCCGCCGATGCACATGATCGGGGCCGTCACCAGCATGGTGCAGGTCACCTGGACCAGCAGCTGCAGCTGCTGAACGTCGTTGGTGGTGCGCGTCAACAGTGTCGGTGCGCCGAACCGCGCGGACTCCTCGGCCGAGAACCCGGTGATGTGATGGAAAAGCGCCGACCGCATATCGCGGCCGAAGCCCATGCCGGTCCTGGATCCGAAGTACACCGCACCGATCGAGCAGGCGATCTGCACCAGCGTGACGCCGAGCATCACCGTGCCGAGCCGCATGATGATGTGCGTATCGCCGTGCGCCACCCCGTCGTCGATGATGGCCGCGTTGACCGTGGGGAGATACAACGAGGCCAGCGTGCTGATGATCTGCAGCGAGACGACCACCGCGACCAGGCTGCGGTACGGGCGCACGTAACACGGCAGGAGGGCCCGCAACTGACCCTGAGGCATGGGCACCACTGTCGCACACGCTCCCTGCGACAAACCTGCAGCTCAGTGGTTGACTCCGGTTTGTGCCGCTACAGTGCACATGTGAGGTTGGGCTTAGGTTCGCGCGGCGTGTGGGGCAAGTGTGCTGTCGCATTGGTGATGGTTGCGCTCGTGTTGACCGGCTGTTCGGGTGGTGACAAGTCCGATCAGCCCAATGGCACCGCTCCGAATGCGACGGCACCGGCGCAGACCAAGTCCAAGGGCGTCGACGGTCCGATGTTTACCGAGTGCGGCGGCATCAGCGATCAGGCGATGATGCAGATGACCAAGGTCGTGGGCCTGGTGGGCACCGCCAAGAACTCCGTCGGCTGCGTCTGGCTGCGTGGCGGGAGCATCGTGGGACCGCACTTCTCCTTCAACTGGTATCGAGGCAGCCCCATCGGTCGCGAGCGTGCGACCGAAGAGCGGACGCGCCCGAGCGTGGAGGACATCGAGATCGCCGGGTACAAGGGATTCATCGCCACCAACGGCTACCCGGGCACCGTGACCACTCTCTGTGAGATCGGCATGGATTTTGGAAACGACTTCATCGAATGGTCCATCAACTTTGAGCCGGGGACAGGCGCTCCGGACTCCTGTGACGTGGCCAAGCAGCTGACCGAGACGTCCATCAAGGCGGCCAAGAAATGATGTATCGGAAGACGAAGTCACTGTTCGCGGCGGCCTGCATCGCGCTCGTCGCATTCGGGTCCGCCGGCTGCGGCGGTACGGTCGACGGCGAGGCCGTCATGCCCGGCAAGGGTGACTCGGCGGAGGGCCCCAACGCCGAGCAGAAGTACCCCAACCTGCTCAAGGAATGCGAAGTCCTCACCACGGATGTGCTGGCCAAATCCGTCGACGCGGATCCGCGGGATATTCAGAGCACCTTCGTGGGAGCCCTGTGCCGGTGGCAGGCCATGAGCAAGAGTGGTGGTCTGGTCGACATCACCCGGTTCTGGTTCGAGACCGGCAGCCTCGACGCCGAGAAGGCCACAGCGAACAGCCTGAAGTACAACGTCCAGGAACGGGCGATCCAGGGAATCCCGTCGATTGTGATGAGGCCGCCGGACCAACCGGGTGCGTGTGGAGTTGCCAGCGACGCTGCAGGTGTTGTTGGATGGTGGGTCAACCCGCAGGGCCGAGGCGGAGACTCATGCACGCAGGCAATCAAATTGATGGAAATGACGCTGTCAGTCAACATCTGACACGTCGTGTTCGCTCGTGCCGTCTCACTGGGATGTTCCTGTGTGCCGTGCTGGCTCTGGGAATCCTGTTCTGTGCGGGCTGCTCTGGCGGCCACGGTGAACTTGACGGGCACGACGCGTCCTCCTCGCATGACGTCAGGGTCGGCCCCGGCTATTCCGAGTGCGGCAGCCTGACCACTCCCGACGTCGCGGCAGTGCTGCACCGTGCCGACCTCAAGCTGATCGCGAAGACTCCGGCGGGATGCACCTGGTCCCCGAACGGATATTGGGGCGCGCTCCCGAACGTCACCCTGTCCTGGTACCGCGGCAGCCCGATCGGCCGCGAGCGGGAGGGCGAGGAACGAACACGCGACGAGGTCAGGGACTTTTCTGCCGGGGGGAAGAACGGATTCATCAGTTCGACGTACGGGATGTGCGTCACGGCCCTGGAGTACGGAGACGACCAGTTCTTCGAATTGGCGGTCACGCTGCTCGGCGCCGGCCACGGCACCTCGTCGGCCGCGTGTCACTGCGCGATGAAGCTCTCCTCGCAGGTGGCGGAGAAGGTCTGAGAGACGGTTCGTCAGCGCGGCACGTGGAACGTGGTGAGCGAGGCCCCGCCCAGCTCGAGCCGTGACCACGGTGAGCGCGTCGTCAGCACCGCGATCGCCGACGTCGGAAACTTGGTGGAGATGCGGTTCGCGGCCTCCGCGCTACTGGTGCCGGCATTGGCGAGCGCGAGCGCCAGCTGCGATGTGGTGGGCTCATGCCCGACGACCAGCACGGTGATCGCCGAATCCGGGACCGCGTTGATCTCACCGAGAGTGATGCCCGGCGTCGAGTCGTAGAGCTTGTCGCTGAACCTGACGAGTTGGCTGTGTACCCCGGTCTGAGTAAGCGTCGCGCGGGTCCGTGTTGCGGTGGAACACAGCACCGCGTCAATCCGATTGAAGTTGTCTTGCAGCCAAGTTCCGGCCTGGGTGGCCTGTCGGGTGCCACGCAGGTTCAGCGGACGCTCGTGGTCGTCGACTCCGGGTGGATAGGCCGACTTCGCGTGGCGCATCAGGATCAGGGCGCGTTTGGCGTCATCCGGCATGTTTCGTACCGTAGCCGGGCTACGCGACGAGTGCCGGGCAAATGCCAGAGCTGTGGATAGACCTCCGGGCCGGGCCTACGGGTCAGGCGCGGCATCCCCGGGCTTGTCGGTCGACGGCAATAGACTTCGTTCGTGAAGTTCCTGCACACCGCTGACTGGCAGCTCGGCATGACTCGGCATTTCCTTGCCGGCGAGGCGCAGCCGCAGTATTCAGCCGCGCGTCGTGAGGCTATTGCCTCCCTCGGCGAGGTTGCTGTGGCGCAAGGGTGCGGCTTCATGGTGGTGTGCGGGGACGTCTTTGAGTCCAATCAGCTGGCGCCACGGGTCATCAGCCAGGCGCTGGAGGTCATGCGTGGCGTCGGGGTGGACATCTATCTGCTTCCCGGCAATCATGATCCGCTGGATGCCGCCTCGGTCTACACCAGTGAATTGTTCCTGGCGGAGAAGCCCGCGAACGTCCATGTGCTGGATCGTGCCGGTGTTCACCAGGTGGCTCCCGGCGTTGAGCTGGTGGCGGTGCCGTGGCGATCGAAGGCCCCGACACACGATCTGGTTGCCGAACAGTTGGACGGCTTACCCGCTGATGGCACCCGGCGCGTCGTGGTGGCCCATGGCGGCATCGACATTCTCGACCCCGATCCGACGAAACCCGCGCTCATCGCGTTGAAGGCGGTCGAGGACGCCATCGATCGTGGCGCGGTCCACTACGTGGCGCTGGGGGACAAGCACTCCCGAACCCAGGTGGGTTCCAGCGGGCGGGTCTGGTATTCGGGTGCCCCCGAGGTCACCAACTACGACGACGTCGAATCCGATTCGGGGCATGCGCTGGTGGTCGATCTGGACGAATCGGGTGCGGTGCGGGTGGATGCCCATCACGTGGGTAGATGGCGGTTCGTGACGCTGCGACGGTCGGTGGACAACGCGCGGGATATCGCCGATCTGGGGCTGAACCTCGAACTGTTCCCCGACAAGGAGCGCACGGTGGTGCGCCTGGCGCTGACCGGCACGCTCAGCGTGACCGATAACGCCGAACTCGAAGAGTGCCTGGACAAGTACACCCGGCTTTTCGCGAGCGTGCGGACCTGGGAGCGGCACACCGATATCGCGGTGGTGCCGGCCGACGGCGAGTTCAGCGATCTCGGTGTCGGCGGTTTCGCCGAATCGGCGATCGCCGAATTGAAGGAGATGGCGGCCGACGGTGGAGCATCCTCCGCTGATGCTCAGGGTGCGTTGTCGTTGTTGCTGCGCCTCACGTCTGGTGGGGGGCTTGGTAGCGCTGCGAAGGGCGGTGCGAAGAAAAGAGGGGCGGCGGCGTGAAGCTGCATCGGCTCTCGGTCACCAATTATCGCGGAATCACGCACCGCGACATCACCTTTCCTGATCGTGGCGTGGTGGTGGTGAGTGGCGCCAACGAGATCGGCAAGACGTCGATGATCGAAGCGCTTGATCTGCTGATCGAATCCAAGGATCGCTCCACCAAGAAGGACGTCAAGCAGGTCAAACCCACCTTCGCCGACGTCGGTTCCGAGATTGAGGCCGAGATCAGCTGTGGCCCATATCGCTTTGTGTATCGCAAGCGTTTCCACAAGCGCGCCGAGACGCATCTGACGGTCGTCGAACCGCGACGTGAACAGCTCTCCGGCGATGAGGCACATCAGCGGGTTCTGGACATGCTGGATGAGTCCATCGACATGAATCTGTGGAAGGCACAACGGGTTCTACAGTCGGCGGGGGCAGGTGTGCTCGATCTGTCGGCAAGTGATGCGCTCACCCGTGCTCTGGATTTGGCTGCGGGACAATCGGTTGCGCTGTCGGGCAGCGAGCCCGATCTGGTCGAGCGAATCGATGCCGAGTACGCGTTGTACTTCACCGGGACGGGGCGGCCTACCGGTGAATGGGCCAAGGCCGGTGCGCGTTTGACCGCGGCCGAGGACGCTCTTGCCGTTGCCCGCGCGGCCATGGTAGAGGTCGATCAGCAGGTCCGTGAGCACGACGAGCTGACCCGGGAGCTGGCGTCCGTCATCGCCGATCGTGCCGAGATAAGTCGTCGACTGGCTCCGTTGGAACAAGCCTCCCAGGCTGTTTCGACTCTCGTGCAGCAGCGCGATAATGCCGTCGTGGTGGCGGAGGCCGCGCAGGCAGCGACGGTGGCAGCCCAGGCGAAACGTGAAGAGCGGGTCCAGCTGGTCGCCGATATCCAGGCCCGCCGGACGTCCATCGAAGGTCTCGCCGAGCAGGTCGCCGCCACGGCAGAGGCGCACGGTATGGCGCAGCACGCGTGTGAAACCGCCCAGGCCGCGGCGGCTCAGGCGACGGAGGTGGTCGACGGCACCCGCGTGCAGCTGGAGACGGCGCGCGGCACGTTGGAGCGCGCACTGGCCCGGGACGAGGTGGACGGGTTGGCGGCCAGAGTGTCGCGTATCGACCTCACCACCCGGCAGTTGGCCTCGGTCGGCGCGGAGCTTGCGGCGCTGGTCATCACCGCGCAGACACTGAGCGCGATCGAGACCGCTGCGCGCGCCGTCGGCATGGCAGAGGCGGCATTGGAGACCGCCTCGGCGCAGGTCGAGGTACGCGCGCTCGCCGATGTGGAGATCATCGCGAACGGCGAGCGGCTGCGGGTCGAGGCGGGACAAGAGTGGGCGAGTGCCGCCACGGACACCATCGAGCTCACCGTTCCCGGCGTGGCAGTCGCCCGAATCATCCCGGGGTCCAACGCAGCTCAGCTGCGCGAGAACCTCGACACCGCCCGTGAAACGCTGGCGGGCGCACTGGCCGATGCCGGTGTCGCCGATGTCGGGCAGGCACAGAAGCAGTTCGAACGGCGTACCGAGCTGAATGCCGAACGCGACCGATTGACCGCGCTGCTCGATGGTCTGATGGGTTCGGAGCACCTTGACGCCCTGCGCGACAAGCTGAGCCGGTTGCGTGAGTTGGTACCGGAGGCCACCGGTTTGTGGGATGCGATCGACCCGACGCAGGCTCGCGCCGAGGTCGCCCGGCTGGTTGGTGAGGTGGAGCGTATGCAGGCCGAGGAGGTCGCCCACCGCCGGGCGGTCCAGGCCGCCGGTCAGCGGCTCACCGAGAAGGCCGCCGAGGCCATGGCGGTGCGGGAAAAGCGGGCCGCGCGCGCGGAGGAATTAGTGGCTGCCGAGCAGCGTCTTGCGCATGTGCGGTCCTCGGCTTCCGATGATCTGCTGACCGAGCGCCATGACCGGGCGGTCCAGGCGGCGGACTTGACCGCCCGGCGTGTCACCGATCTCGTGAGTCAGTTGGCGGCGCTGGAGGCCGACAGGGTGCGCACCGAACTTGCCGAGGTTTCCGCGCTGGCCCAGGCATTGGATCAGCGACACGAGTCGACGCGCGATCAGCTGCGCGATATCTCGGTGCGTCTGGAGGTGTTCGGCAGGCAGGGGCGTCAGGATCAGCTGGACGCCGCCGCTTCCGAGCGCGAATATGCGGCAACGGAATTCACCCGAATCGGCGCGAAGGCGCGGGCCGTCGACACGCTGCGATCGGTGATGATGCGGCACCGCGACGGTATGCGGTTGCGTTATGTCGATCCGTTCCGTGCGGAGCTGGAACGGTTGGGCCGCATGGTCTTCGGGCCCACCTTCGAAGTGGACATCGATAGTGATCTGAGTATCCGCAGCCGGACCTTGGAGGGCAGGACGGTGCCCTACGAGTCACTATCGGGTGGCGCCAAGGAGCAGCTTGGCATCGTGGCACGGCTGGCCAGTGCCGCATTGGTGGCACCTGAGGACGCAGTGCCCGTCATCATCGACGACGCGTTGGGGTTCACCGATAGCGACAGGTTGGAGCGCATGGGAGAGGTGTTCGGTGCGGTGGGCACCGAGGCGCAGGTGATCGTGCTGACCTGCAGCCCCGACCGGTACCACGCGGTCACCGGCGCGCAGCGAATCAGCTTGTCGGCCTGAGTGACTCAGAAGTAGGCGTTCGCGGGAAGCGGCGTGCCGTGCAGCAGGTTCTGTCCGATCACCCGGGCCTTGTAGTGCACCGGATTGTGCAGGCTGATGGTGCGGACATTGCGCCAGTGCCGGTCCAGGTTGCGGCTGCGGCTCGACGCGCTGGCTCCGCCTAGATCCAGCAGCTTGGTGGCGGCGTCGAGTGCGACGGCATCGATATGCACCTTGGCCTTGGCGACGGCGAGCTGCGCCTCCTCGGCCAGCTGCGCATCGGGTACGCCGTCGCGCAGGGATGCGGTAGCGGCATCGATGGCATCGGCCGCAGCGAGAACGGCGGCCTCCGCGGCAAAGGCGGTCGCGCTCAGCTCGCCGAGGGTGCGCTGCAGCAGCGGATCGTCCACCGGGCGCTCGGTGAGAGCGTGGCTGAAGTTGCGCTGACGGGAACGCAACAGCGCTGCACCGTCGTCCACCACCGAGCGCAGCACGCCGGCGACGATCGCCAGGATGTACAGCTGCAGCGACGCGTACTGCGTGGTGGGCACAGGGGCGGTGTCATATGGCGTTTCGGAAAGAATCTCGTCGGCGGCCACGTCGACTTGGGTGAAGATCGTGGTGCCGGTTCCGGTGCGCCGCTGGCCGAAGCCATCCCAGTCATCCACCAGCCGTACCCCGTCGCGGTCACCCGGGACGATGACCGATGCCACCGAGTCGCGGTCGGTGGTGGCGGTGACCGTCAGATAGTCCGCGAACAATGTTCCGGTGCTGTAGAACTTCTCGCCGTTCAACCGGTATCCGTCGCCGACCGGCAGCAGCCGGGTGTTGAACACCAGGCTGCCCACCGCGAGGGAGCCCTTCTCGCTGAACGCGTTGGCGAACAGATTGCCCTCGTTCACCTTGGTCAGCCAGGCGGCCGAGGTGGGATCAGCGAGGGTGCGCAGTCTTTCCTCGACGAACCAGAAGTGAGTGCGGAAGATGTGCGCGACGATGGGGTCAGCCTGCGCGACATCGATGATGGTGGAAAAGAGTTGTCGCACAGATAGTCCCGCGCCGCCGAGCTCGACGGGGATGCGGAGCCGTCCGATTCCCGCCTCCTTGAGCAGCCGAACCTGGTCAAAGGGATTCTCGTCGTCCAGATCGCGATCCCGGGCACCTTCGGCGACTTGGGCCAGCAGATTCCGGTAGGTCTCGGTGCCGGGCAGTGCACGGATTTCCAGGACTGACGGAGCGGAAGTCATGTCTTCGTTGTACGCAGCATGCCCAGCGGCGGCATCGCTTTGAATCACCCAGAACCGAAGCGGCAATATGGGTCACGATGATTCGCATGGTTCGGTCCTGGTCGCTCTACCTTCGCCGGCTCACCCTGTTGGGTGCCTTCGCGGTGGCCTGCCTGCTCCTGTTCACCCCAGGTGGCACCGTCCCGTCGGGACCTCCCGGGGCGGACAAGGTGGCGCACGTGCTGATATTCGCGATGTTGGCGGTGTGCTCGCGTTTCGCGAAGATCGACGAGAAACGTACGCTGACTTGGGTTCTGGTGTTCGCGGCATCTTCGGAGGTGATTCAGGCACTGTGGATTCCGCGCCGCGACGGGAGCCTGCTGGACCTCCTGGCCGATGCGATCGGCCTACTTACGGGGCTGCTGTTGTGGCGGAAGATTCGCCGCGGGCCTCGGCGGGCTCCGCAATGACAGTCATCACGGTGCGGGAGTGAGCCAGCCCGCTGGTGACCAGCTCTAGCTGACGCAGCGCGCGATTCAGGGCGCCGTTCGCGTCCGCGTCGGTGGGGTGATCGGTGTCCACCAGCATGCCGATGGTGTTGAGGATCGAGCCGGCGATGAGGTCCGCCGCGATCTCAAGATCCTCGGTGGAGTGGTGATTTGTCGCGGGATTGCGTGCGAGCTCCACCACCACGTCGTTGGTGAGCATTCGCATCTCGTTGTTGATGGCACGCCGGATCTGAGGCGAGCCGCCATGACGTTCACGTACCAGAAACCGGAAGTTGTTCGCGTGCTCGCTCACCCGGTCGACCATGAGACCGAGAATCTTGGCGGGGTTGTCACTGCCAGCCTCGCGCCGGGCTTGACGAAAGGTATCGCGAAGCGCACGAACACTCTCCTCAGCAAGAACGGTGCCCAGGTCTTCCATCGATTCGAAGTGTCGATAGAACGCGGTGGGAACCAAACCCGCGGACCTGGCCACTTCACGCAGGCTCACCGTTGCGAAGCCGCGCACCTTGAGTAGATCCAAGGTCCCGTCGAGCAATGCGCGGCGGGTGTGCAATTTCTTCTCGGCACGACTATGTCGCATGTCAA
The DNA here is from genome assembly GCF_002013895.1 of Mycobacteroides franklinii. Taxonomy (GTDB): domain Bacteria; phylum Actinomycetota; class Actinomycetes; order Mycobacteriales; family Mycobacteriaceae; genus Mycobacterium; species Mycobacterium franklinii. The sequence continues at coordinate 385,051 of NZ_MAFQ01000001.1, forward strand.
TCAGTGTACGGGCGTACTCCTACTGTTTGACCTTGTTTCGTTCGAAACCGCGTTGATGTCTGGTATTGACAGGTTCATCTACGTTGCGCAGACTGGGTCCAGTGCACAATTGTTCACTATTTGGTTACTGAATCCGGAAGGACAGTGCAGCATGGTGGGACCTGTTGAGCGCAACGTAAACGTCGTCCAGGAAGTCGTGGAGTCGGTCGGTACGCGTGTCGGCCGGATCATCCGCATCATCACCAGGACGGTCGGAGAAGTTGCACGCGAGGTGAGCGGTGTCGTGGCTGACGGGTTCGAAATCGCCGAGGCCAGTAAGAGGGCGCGTGCCGACCACGAACGATGGGATGCGGCGGAAGATACCGACGAGGCCGAGGATGCTGCCGACGACGACGAAGCCGGCGAACTCGTCGACCTCGACAGGGTGGCCGGCGACAATGACACCGCTGATGACGAGGTCGATGTCGTGGCCGAAGAGGTGACTTCCGGATCAGAGTCCGAAGCGCACGAGAACGCCACCGAGCAAGAAAGAGTCTGAACGTGTCGGCTCCAGCGTTGCAGCCCGAACCCGTTCAGACGTCTGTCGCTACGGCGACCGGCGGATGCCCGGTCAACCATGATCTATACCCGGGCGGGCCCACCTTCCTGCGGTGGCACCACACCCGCGTCGGATACCTCAAGTCGTGGCGGCTGGCGCTCGGCGCGGTCTGGTCGACATACCGTCACACCATCTCGGAGTACCTCGCCGATCTACCGGGCCAGGACGACATTATCGTCGCGCGGGCGCCCATGCGAAAGACGGTGATCGTCCGCAATCCGGAATTGGCCCGCCATGTGCTGGTCGCCAACCAGGACAACTACATCAAGAGCGCCGAATATGACCTACTGGCAGTGGGTTTCGGTCGCGGGCTGGTAACCGATCTCAATGAGGGACTGTGGAATCGCAACCGCCGGTTGGTGCAGCCGATCTTCGCCAAGCGGCAAGTCGATCTCTTCGCGCCCCAGATGGCCGAGGCGGCCGCGCGCACGCTGGCCCGCTGGGACGAGCTGTACGCGCAAGGCGATCACGTCGATGTCACCGCCGAGATGAATTATCTGACCATGGATATCGTTGCGCAGACGATGTTCGGTATCGATCTGTCCGGCGATATGGCAGAGCGGATGCGCGTGAATTTCGCGCGCTTGCTGAAGCTCTTCGGAGTCGGCTACATCGCGGGAGCCGCGCCGCCGCTGCGCTGGGTGGTGGACAAGCTCGCCACCCATGGGCCAGATGAATTATCGTCACACACACCGAGATTAGCCATAAAGGCACTGCGTATCGGAGCGTCGGTGGTTGCGCCGCGGACCATGAAGGGCCTGCGCTGGGTAGAGCGCACCATCGACCAACTCATCGCCGACCACCGCAGCGGCCGGATCTCCAGGCAGGACAATCTGCTGGCTTTGTTGATGGCAGCTGAAGATCCGGAAACCGGTGCCAAGTACACGGATCTGGAAATCCGGGATGAGTTGATGACCTTTCTGGGTGCCGGCTTCGAGACGACCGCCGCGGCACTCGCATGGACCTGGTACTTGTTGTCCCGCAACGCCGATGCTCGGGAAAAACTGGGTGAGGAGGTCGACCGTGTGTTGGGCGGGCGGCTCCCGACAGCCGCCGATGTCGACGATCTACCATGGACCGCCGCCGTGCTGAACGAGGCCATGCGCGTATACCCGCCGATCCTCGGTCTCGCGCGCGCCGCGAAGGCCGACGATGTGCTCGGGGACTATCCGATACCAGCGGGGACGACGGTAACGGTTCTCATCGACAGCATCCACCACAACGATCGGGTGTGGGAGAACGCCAGGACCTTCGACCCGGCACGGTTCCTCAAGGAGAACCTCGAATCCGAACAGCGCAAGGCGCACATGCCATTTGGCGCGGGCAAGCGGATGTGCATCGCTTCGGGGTTTGCGAATCTGGAGGCCATCATCGGGATCGCCTCGCTGGCGCAGCAGTACGAATTGGATCTGGTGCCGGGGCAGAAGCCGCGCCGCGAGGTGACGTTTACCGGTGGTCCGGAAGGGGAGATTCTCATGCGCTTGCGTAAGCGGCATCCGTGACCACGACGACGGTACTCACCGACGACTTGCGTTCGGATCTATTGCGTCGATGGTCCGAGCCGCATCGCCGTCATCACGATGTCGTCCACCTGCGTGAGGTACTCGACGCCGTGGAACTGCTGGCGCAGGACGGCGCGGTCTTCAATCGCGACGCAGTCGAACTGGCCGCCTGGTTCCACGATGCGGTGTATGACATTGGCCGAGCGGACAATGAGCGTCAATCTGCAGATTTGGCCCGGAAGCTGTTGCCTCCCAATATCGGTGATGAAGTGGCGCGCCTGGTGATACTCACCGAGACACATCGCGTCGAACCGCACGATACGAACGGCGCCGTGCTCAGCGATGCCGATCTGTCCGTACTCGGTTCCGCTGCGGAACGTTATTCACGGTACGTGGATGCGGTCCGCGAGGAGTACGCGTCGATACCGGACCAGGTGTTCCGCCGCGAGCGCGCACGGGTGCTGCGCGCGCTTCTCGAGAAGACCGAACTCTTTCACACCGAGGTCGGCCGGGCGCGATGGGAAGCAGCCGCTCGGCGCAATGTTGAAGCGGAGCTACGCAGACTGGCTTGAGGAGTATCAGCGCCGTCGTATCGTGATGCGTCCGTTGTCCTTCGGGCAGGACGCGACTCCGCGTGAGTGCCACTTCTCGTTGGGGGCCGATGTCGTTTCAATGATGAAGTGCCGCAACACGGTCCGCAGCACGATGTCCATCTCCATATTGGCGAAAGCCGCCCCTACGCAGCGCCGGGTGCCTCCGCCGTACGGAACCCAGGAGTTGCCTGGCTTGGTACCCATGAACCGTTCGGGATCGAAGCGTTCGGGGTGGGGATAGGCGACGGGATCATCGTGCATCAGATTGATGCTCACCACGAGGGAGCGGCCCTGCGGGATGCGATAGGGCCCGATATCGACATACGGAGCCAGCACATGCCGACCCGCGAAGTCGATGACCGGCCGACTGCGTTGTACCTCAAGGATTGTCGCTTGGCGGTATTCGTTGCTTTCGGTCTGGGCTTCGTCGGACAGGCGCGACAGCACCCGCGGGTTGCGAGTGATGCGTTCGAAGGCCCACGCCAGGGTGGTCGCTGTGGTTTCGTGGCCGGCCGCCAACAGGGTGAGTAGTTCATCGGAGACATCGCTGCGCGACATGGTGGTGCCGTCGTCATAGGTGGAGCGCAGGAGCAGGGCGAGGATGTCGGTACGGTCCTCGAAATCCGGTGCGGCAAGGGCCTTATCGATGAGAACCTCGATCACCTTGTCGTAGCGTGCGCGCTTGGCCTTGAGAATGCCCCACGGGCTGAACCGGCCATAGTCGCGCTTGGGTTGTGGCAACCGGGTCATGCTGGAGGCCAACACCACCCACGGTGGGATCAGTTCGCGCAGCACGTCCAGCTCGGCCCCGTCGGCGCCGAAGACCGCACGCAGGATCGCGTTGAGCGTGATCCGCATCATCGGTTCCATGGTTTCGAACTGCTGATCCTCGGGCCATGACGCGCACTCACGCAACGTCTCTTCCTCGATGATCTGCTCGTACTGAACCATGGCCTTGCCGTGGAACTTTGGCGCGAGCAGTTTACGGCGATGCCGGTGTTCGTTGCGCTCCAGTGCGAAGACCGACCCGGGCCCGAGCTGCTGGCTCAGATTGGGCTGGATATTGCCCAGCACCTCGGTGCTGGTGGTGAATACTTGCCGGGCGAGGTCCGGGTCCGCCACGACCACCGTGTACCCGAACTTGGGAATGTTGATGGTGTAGACCTTCCCGTACTTCTTCGCCAGCCGGCTCGTAGTCCAGCGGCGCGAGGCCACAAAGGCGATGCCTTGGGCCAGCTTGGGAAGTGCCACGACCGGGGGAGCGACGGGTTCGGGAGTGTCGGCTGCTCGGTCGATGGTTGAGGTCTCGGTCACGCGACCCTCCACGGCGTTGCGGGTTAGTAGACATGTGTCTGATAACACAGCGTACATCTGTCATCTCGGTCACACCAGCGGAAATCGCGAGAGATTTCACCGGCGGGTCGACTTGACAGGGGTAACTCTGGCACCATGTATCTCGTTCGTCCCAGAAATCACTGAGGTCTTGGAGGACGCGTTGATCACACGTTGGATGACCGCCGTGGTCGTCAGTGCTGTCCTCGCGCTGTGTGCGCCCGCGACCACCACCGCCGAACCCCTGGCGGTGGGCAAGGACTTCTCGAAGCCGGCAATTGTCATCCTCGGATACGGCCTCAAGCCCGACGGCTCGATGCGCGACAAGCTCTATCAGCGCGTGGCAACCGGCAGGGCGATCGCCAACATGTTCCCGAACTCGTTCATCATCGTGACCGGCGGTAATCCGCAGAACGGTGTGTCCGAGGCCGAGCAGATGCGCAATATGCTTGTCGGCCTTGGCTATCCGTCCGACCGGATCATCGTGGAGCCGCGGGCGAACAGCACAGTGCAGAACGCGCAGTTCTCGGTGCCGCTGGCTAAACAGGCTGGCGCGTCGGGCATCATCCTGGTGACGAATTCGACCCACCAGCAGCGTGCCGATCGGAACTTCACCGACGCGGGCGGCAACGTGCTGGCTACCGCGAGCTTCCCCGACGGGGATGCGCCCACCAACATCGGTCAGCTCATGCGCGACATCATCAGCCCGTTCCGCTGACAACTGCTGACAACTACGGGACGACCACAGTTCGCCTGAAGGGAATGAACCCGGCAGAATTGTCGGTTAACCGACCAAGGCGCTCATCGGTGTGCGCCGCTGCGTGTCCAGGACACGCCGCATCAAGCCGCATACCGCACAGGAGCCCACATCTCATGACGGCCGTTGTCGATTCTCGCGCGCAGCCCGAGCCGCCCGTATCGCCGCGCGCACGCCGCGGCGCGATTCTCGCGCTGGCCATCGGTGGATTCGGGATCGGGACAACAGAATTCGTGGCAATGGGACTGTTGCCCAATATCGCGCACGGCCTCCATGTCACCGAGCCGGAGGCGGGCCACGTCATCAGCGCCTATGCGCTCGGTGTCGTCGTCGGCGCACCGGTCATCGCGGCGCTCACCGCCCGTGCCTCGCGCCGAACACTGCTCATCGCACTCATGATCGCGTTCACGATCGGCAACGCGGCCACCGTCTTCGCGCCGGGCTACACCGCGCTCATGGTGTCCAGATTCATCGCCGGGTTACCGCACGGCGCGTATTTCGGCGTGGCGGCCCTGGTGGCCGCACACCTGGCCGGCCCCGGCGAACGCGCCAAGGCAGTGGGGCAGACGATGCTCGGCTTATCGGTGGCCAACGTGATAGGTGTTCCGGTGGCGACGTGGCTCGGCAACACGGTCGGCTGGCGTTCGGCCTTCGCCGTCGTCGCGGTCATCGGTGCCATCACCATCGCGGCGCTATTGCGGTTCCTGCCGGGGTTGACGGATATGAAGATCACCAATCCGTTGACCGAGCTGGGTGCGTTGCGCCGCGTGCAGGTGTGGTTCACCCTGCTCATCGGCATCGTGGGCTTCGGTGGCATGTTCGCCTTCTACACCTACATCAGCACCACCCTCACCAGCGTCTCCGGACTGCCCAAGGCTCTCGTTCCGCTCGCGTTATCGCTGTACGGAATCGGCATGGTCACCGGAAATGTGCTGGGCGGCTGGATGGCAGACCGCAGTGTGGTCAGGGCCATCACCATCGGCTTGGTACTGGTCGCTGTGATGCTGGTGATTTTCGCGGCAGTATCCAGAAATCCTTGGGCCGCGCTGGTGCTGGTGTTCGCCGTGGGAGTCGCGGGAACGTCACTGGTCCCCGCCCTGCAGACTCGGCTCATGGATGTGGCCGATGACGCGCAGACGCTGGCCGCCGCGCTGAATCACTCGGCGCTCAACATCGCCAATGCCGGCGGGGCCTGGCTCGGCGGCCTGGTCATCACCGCCGGATATGGCTATCGGGCCCCGTCTCTGGTTGGGGCGGCGCTTGCCGCGGCGGGCCTGGTGGTGTTGGCGCTCTCGCTGCTGTATGCCCGGTTCAGGACTGTGGGCACCGCCTGACCGGTGGGCTAAGTTCTCAAAAGCCGTCGTAGGCCGTAGTCAAATTGCTTGTCCTGCGCGGTGTTTCGAAGGGTGTCTAGTCCAGCCTTAACTAGCGGGAAACGTGTCTCGTCGATGTCGGTCCGCTTTGGGGCGTACTCGAGTTGTTGGGCGGCCTGTTCTTCGATCGCAAACCCGGTGACGTAATACTGCACCGAGAATGCGAGCAGTACCGCATCCCGCTCGGGCACAGCCGCGCTGCGGGCGGCTCCGATTGCGGCCTCGCCGAAGGCCAGCGTATGTGATTCGCGGACAAAGGTTCCCGCAAGAATTCGCGCGCCATCTCGATGCGAGAGTAGTGCCGCGCGTAGGCGGTGTGCCAGTTCGGCGAGTCGCTCCATGCCGACCGCGTTGCTGTGCGGGTCATCGGCGACGCCTGCCAAGAGATCATCGGCGAGTGCGTCGATCAAGGCGTGTTTGTTCTCGACATGCCAGTACAGCGTGCCGTGGTTTACCCCGAGCGAGGCCGCGAGCTTGCGCATCGTAAGCGCGTCCACGCCGTGGATCTCGATGTAGGCCCATGCACCATTCAGCACTGCTGCTCTGTCCAGACGTGCCATTGCGTCCTTCCTGACTCGCGAGCACGATAGCAAAAGAGCATACTTGACCAATGGTCAAGTATGCTCTTAACCTGTGGCTATGCGGCCAACTCGGAGAGATGACGCCAGCACCGTGCTGATCTGCGGTGCCGGCATCGCAGGCACGGTGCTGGCCTACCGGCTGGCTTGCGCGGGCTTGCGACCGACGGTGGTGGAACGGTCCGCGGGTCTGCGCCAGGCCGGAAATGCTGTCGATCTGCGCGGCCCCGCCGTCGAGGTCGTGGCCGACATGGGTGTACTCGTCGAGCTGGAAGCGCGCGCGACGCAATTAGGCGAGTTCTTCCGTATCGATTCGTCGGGCAAACGTGTCTTCACCATGGCGCCGGAGGTAATCGGTGGCGAGATCGAGCTGCTGCGAACAGAACTCAACGCGGTGCTGTTCGATGCCGCCCAAACCGGCGTCGAATACCGCTTTGGTGAATCGATTCGCTCGCTCCACGATCGGGGAGACGTCGTGGCCGTCACGTTCGACAGCGGCCGGCGCGGCGATTTCGACCTTGTCATCGGAGCCGACGGACTACATTCACGCACACGCGCACTGGCTTTTGGGCCCGAGACCGAGTTCGTTCGCCATCTCGGCTGTTATCAGGCGCATTTCACCACCGACAACATTCTCGGTCTGCACAATGCCGGGTTGTTGTTCAACCGCCCGGGGCGCAGCCTCGGGTGCTACACCGTGCACCAGAACAGGGAGCTGGTGATCGGACTGTTTTTCGAGTCGGCCCAACGTGTCTACGACCGCGCAGACGTGGCGGCGCAGCGGCATTGGATCAACCGCACGTTTGACGGCATGGGCTGGCGCGCCGCGGAACTGCTCGAGGCCATGCAGGTGTGCGATGACTTCTATTTCGACGCCATTGCGCAGGTTGCGCTTGCCAGTCCGTACCGGGGCCGGGTGGCCCTTGTCGGGGACGCCGCGTACGGACCTTCGCTGCTCTCTGGGATGGGGGCAACCCTGGCTATCGTGGGTGCAGCCGTTCTGGCCGACGAACTCTCATGCCGTTCCGGTGATCACCGGCAAGCCTTCGCGCGGTATGAGGCACGTATCCGCGATATGACCAGGCTGAGCCAGGAACTCGCGCGGGCGTCTCTGGGCTGGTTCATCCAGCCCGATGGCGCAGACGGCATCCCGCCGGACACCCAACTCGCGGCCGACACGGAATCCGATGTTCTTCGTGACCGCACGCTGGCCGCCGTGCGAGCGGCCTTGGGCAATCGGCCTTCCTGTGCGCGAAAGTAGTTTTGTTGGAATAGCCTTTCCGCATGGCTGGAAGCGGCGAAGCAAAAGTTGCGGGCAAAGAGTCTCTCTGGGCGCGATGGCGTGGGCGTGTCTTCGCCGGCGTCGGATTGCTGCTGGTGTTGGTGGCCGTGTACTTCGCGCTGTCGGCCTTCATCCCGCGATGGTGGGCGCAGCGCATCGCCGACATGTCCGGCCACGGCAGCTTCACCAAGGGGATTGGCAGTGGGCTCACACTCGGCCTGTTATGCACCGGAATTCCGCTGTTGCTGGCCTTGTGGGCGTTTCTGCTGCGCGGTCGCCGCGGCGGGAAATTCTTCGCGGGGGTATTGACGTTGCTGGCCGTCATTGTGGCGGTACCCAACCTGATGACGCTGACAATTGTGCTCGGGACCAGCAATTCCGCCCACGCTGGCGAGCGAGTTCTGGATGTCGAAGCACCCGGTTTCCGGGGGGCGACGGCCATCGGGGCGACCGTGGCGCTGTTGATCTTCCTGCTCATCACGTTCTTCGTCGTACGCAAGTGGCGGCGGCGAGTGAAATCCGAGAAGCAGCAGGTCCGAGACGCTGCCGCCGCGGCAGTTGATACCGCAACAGAATGATCGTGTGTGCCCTCGGCAGGAATCGAACCTGCGGCCTTCTGCTCCGGAGGCAGACGCTCTATCCCCTGAGCTACGAGGGCGTCAGGGCTTGGTAAGACTAGCTGGGACAGCCTAGCGCATCCAGACGCGCACCCCGAACACCGTTTCGGTCGCGGGTAAAGGATTCGGGGCCTGGATACCCCAGCCCATAGGATGATCGCCGTGACTCCCGCCGACCTCGCCGACCTGCTACGTTCCACCGCTACCACGGTGCTGGACGAGCGAGGTCTGGACACGTCGGCGATACCGGCCACGGTGACCGTTGAGCGGCCCCGTAATCCCGAGCACGGCGACTATGCCACCAACGTGGCCCTGCAGGTCGCCAAGAAGGTCGGCGTCACCCCTCGCGACCTCGCGACCTGGCTCGCCGAGGCCCTTACCTCCAATGAGGCCATCGCCGCCGCCGAGATCGCCGGACCCGGGTTCGTGAACCTGCGGATCGCCGCGGACGCGCAGGGCACCATCGTCGCGAACATCCTGGAGGCGGGGGAGACCTACGGTAATTCCGAGGCGCAGGGCACGCACACCATCAACCTGGAATTCGTCTCGGCCAACCCGACGGGGCCCATTCACATCGGCGGTACCCGCTGGGCCGCTGTGGGGGATGCCCTGGGGCGCCTGCTGACCCGTCAGGGCGCCAAGGTCACCCGCGAGTACTACTTCAACGACCACGGCGCGCAGATCGACCGGTTTGTCCGCTCGCTCATCGCCTCGGCCGAGGGCAACGAAGCACCCGAGGATGGGTACGCCGGCGACTACATCGCCGACATCGCCCAGCAGGTCCTGGCCCAGCGTCCCGAAGCGCTCTCGCTGCCCGACGATGAGAAGGCCGAGGCGTTCCGCGCGGTCGGCGTGGACCTGATGTTCACGCACATCAAGGAGTCGCTGCACGAGTTCGGTACGGACTTTGACGTTTTCACCCACGAGGACTCGATGCATACCTCCGGCCGGGTGCAGGAGGCCATCGCGCAGCTGCGTAAGACCGGCAACATCTACGAGAAGGACGGTGCGTCCTGGCTGCGGTCGAGCAACTTCGGTGACGACAAGGACCGCGTCGTGATCAAGAGCGACGGCAACCCCGCCTATATCGCCGGTGACATCGCCTACTACCTCGACAAGCGCGAGCGCGGTTTCGACCTGTGCATCTACATGCTCGGCGCCGATCACCACGGATACATCGCTCGGCTGAAAGCCGTTGCGGCGGCGCTGGGTTACGACGCCGACAGCGTCGAGGTGCTCATCGGTCAGATGGTCAATCTGGTGCGCGACGGCCAGCCGGTCCGGATGTCCAAGCGTGCGGGCACCGTCATCACCCTCGACGACCTGGTCGACGCCATCGGAGTCGATGCCGCCCGCTACGCGTTGATCCGGTCCTCGGTGGACACCTCGATCGATATCGACCTGGAGCTATGGGCCTCCGCATCGAGTGAGAACCCGGTCTACTACGTCCAATACGCCCACGCGCGGCTCTGCGCACTGGCACGCAACGCTGCCGATCTCGGCCTGCAGCACTCGATCGATCATCTCGAACTGCTCACCCATGAGAAGGAGGGTGCGCTCATCCGGGGTCTCGGCGAGTTCGGCAGGATCCTGCAGAACGCCGCGGTGCTCCGCGAACCACACCGCGTCGCGCGGTATTTGGAAGACATCGCCGGTGATTACCACCGGTTCTACGATTCGTGCCGGGTGCTTCCGCAGGGAGATGAGACACCCGGACCCCTCAACCAGGCGCGGCTCGCGCTGTGTCTGGCCACTCGCCAAGTCATCGCCAACGGCCTGGACATTCTCGGCGTGAGCGCACCGGAGCGGATGTGAGCGCACACCCGGCAGGCCCCCGCCACGCAGAAGGGGAGAAGAACGGCACCATGGCAGGACACCTCGCATCGGCCCCGGTCAACCCGACCGAGCTAGCGCCAAATGTATGGCCCCGCAATGCTTCCCGGGGCGCCAACGGTGAGGTTACCCTCGCGGGCCTTTCCGTCTCCTCGCTCGCCGAGCAGTACGGCACTCCGCTGTTCGTCATCGACGAAGACGATTTCCGGTCGCGCTGCCGCGACATGGCGGCGGCGTTCGGTGGCGCCGCGCGCGTGCATTACGCGTCGAAGGCGTTCCTGTGCACCGAGATCGCACGCTGGATCAAGGACGAAGGGCTGGGACTGGACGTCTGCTCGGCTGGAGAACTGGCTGTCGCGCTGCGGGCCGATTTCCCGCCGGAGCGAATCGCGCTGCACGGCAACAACAAATCCGAGGCAGAGCTCGCACTTGCGGTTGAGGCGGGTGTCGGCCACATCGTCGTCGACTCGATGATCGAGATCGACCGCCTGGACGCCATCGCGGGCAAGGCCGGTGTGGTGCAAGACGTTCTGGTGCGGGTCACCGTCGGCGTCGAGGCGCACACCCACGAGTTCATCTCCACCGCACACGAGGACCAGAAGTTCGGGTTGTCGCTCGCGGGCGGGCAGGCACTGGAGGCTGTGCGGCGCGTCTTCGCCACCGACAACCTGCGACTCGTCGGATTGCACAGCCACATCGGCTCGCAGATCTTCGATGTCGACGGGTTCGAGGTCGCTGCACACCGGGTGATCGGACTGCTGCGTGATGTGGTCGCCGAGTTCGGTACCGAGAAGACGGCCCAGCTCAAGATCATCGATCTCGGTGGCGGCCTCGGCATCAGCTATGTGCCCTCCGACGACCCGCCGCCCATCGAGGACCTGGCCGCCAAGCTCGGTGTCATCGTGCGCACCGAGTCGGCGCTCGCCGGTCTGCCCGAGCCGCGTTTGGTGATCGAGCCGGGTCGCGCCATCGCCGGTCCCGGCACCGTCACGCTGTATCGCGTGGGCACCACCAAGGACGTGATTCTCTCGAACGGTCAGCGTCGCTACGTGAGCGTCGACGGCGGGATGAGCGACAACATTCGCACCTCGCTCTACCAGGCCGAGTATCACCCGCAGCTTGTTTCCCGCGATAGCGATGTCGCGCCGGTGCTGTCCCGAGTGGTCGGAAAGCACTGCGAAAGCGGCGATATCGTGGTCCGGGACGCATGGCTGCCCGAGGATGTGGCCCCGGGCGATCTGGTGGCGGTCGCCGCGACCGGTGCGTATTGCTACTCGATGTCCAGCCGGTACAACCTGCTGACCCGTCCGGCGGTCATCGCCGTGAAGGACGGAAAGGCGCGATTGATTCTGCGGCGTGAGACTGTCGAGGATTTGGTGAGTTTGGAGGTAAGTGAATGAGTGACGCGATAGGCGTAGCGATCCTGGGCCTGGGCAATGTCGGCAGCGAGGTAGCGCGCATCATCGAGAGCAGCGCAAGTGACCTCGCTGCCCGCATCGGTGCCCCGCTGGAGATTCGGGGTATCGGCGTGCGCCGTGTCGCCGATGACCGCGGTATTCCGGTGGAGCTGCTCACCGACGATATTGACGCCCTGGTCGCGCGTGAGGACGTGGACATCGTCGTCGAACTCATGGGTCCTGTCGAGCCCGCGCGGCGCGGCATCCTGGGTGCGCTCAACGCAGGCAAGTCAGTGGTGACCGCCAATAAAGCGCTATTGGCGCAGTCCGCCGGCGAGCTCGCCGAGGCTGCCGAAAAGGCAAGGGTTGACCTCTATTTCGAGGCGGCTGTGGCCGGCGCGATCCCTGTTATCCGCCCACTGACGCAGTCCCTGGCCGGCGATTCGGTGATCCGGGTGTCCGGAATCGTCAACGGCACCACCAACTACATCCTGTCCGCCATGGACAACACCGGTGCCGGTTACGACACGGCACTGGCCGAGGCGGGCGAGCTCGGATACGCCGAGGCCGACCCGACCGCGGACGTAGAGGGCTACGACGCTGCCGCCAAGGCCGCGATTCTCGCGTCGATCGCCTTCCACACCCGGGTCAGCGCCGATGATGTGTACCGCGAGGGCATCACGAAGATCAGCGCCGACGACTTCGATTCCGCGCGGGCTCTGCAGTGCACCATCAAGCTGCTGTCCATCTGCGAACGGCTCACGGACAACGAAGGGCATCAACGCGTTTCGGCCCGGGTCTACCCGGCGCTGGTGCCGTTGACCCATCCGCTGGCGAGCGTCAGCGGGGCGTTCAACGCCGTCTTCGTCGAGGCTGAGGCCGCAGGCGAGCTCATGTTCTACGGCCAGGGTGCAGGCGGCGCACCGACCGCCTCCGCGGTGCTCGGCGATCTGGTGATGGCGGCGCGCAACCGGGTGCAGGGTGGGCGTGGCCCGCGCGCGTCTCGCTATGCCAAGCTGCCCATCGCGCCGATCGGTCTCATCCCGACGCGCTATTACGTGCGGATGCGGGTGGCCGACAAGCCCGGCGTGCTCGCCACCGTCGCCACAGAATTTTCCAAGCGCGAGGTCAGCATCGCTACCGTCCGGCAGGAGGGTGAGGTTGACGAGACGGGCGCACGGCTCGTCGTGGTCACCCACAAGGCGACAGACGCGGCGCTCTCGGAAACCGTTGCCGCACTTGCCGATCTGGACGTGGTGCTGGGTGTCGCGAGCGTCATCCGGCTGGAAGGAACACAAGAGTGACCGTTCACACCCCTTGGCCTGGCCTCATTGCCGCCTACCGGGATCGCCTGCCGATCGGAGATAACTGGCAGCCGGTGACCCTGCGCGAGGGCGGCACACCGCTGCTTCCCGCGGCTCGGTTGTCCGAGTTGACCGGCTGCACCGTGCACCTGAAGGTCGAAGGTCTGAACCCCACCGGTTCGTTCAAGGACCGCGGGATGACCATGGCCGTGACCGATGCGCTGGCTCGCGGCCAGCGGGCGGTGCTGTGCGCCTCGACCGGGAACACCTCGGCCTCGGCCGCCGCGTACGCCGCCAAGGCCGGCATCACCTGCGCAGTGCTGATCCCGCAGGGCAAGATCGCGATGGGCAAGCTGGCCCAGGCTGTTATCCACGGCGCTCGGATCATCCAGGTAGACGGCAACTTTGACGACTGCCTGGAGCTGGCGCGCAAGACGACGGCGGACTATCCGACCATCGCGCTGGTGAACTCGGTGAACCCGGTGCGCATCGAGGGACAGAAGACCGCAGCCTTCGAGATCATGGATGCCCTCGGCACCGCCCCCGATATTCATGCACTGCCGGTCGGTAATGCGGGGAACATCACCGCGTACTGGCGCGGATACAACGAGTACTACCGCGACGGTCTCTCGGACCGGTTGCCCAAAATGCTGGGCGTCCAGGCGGCCGGTGCGGCGCCGCTGGTGAACGGGGCCCCCGTCGCCAACCCGGAGACCATCGCGACCGCCATCCGGATCGGATCGCCGGCCTCGTGGTCGGGTGCGGTTGCCGCGCAGCAGGAATCCGGCGGCAAGTTCCTGGCTGTCACCGACGAGGAAATCCTCAATGCCTATCGGCTGGTGGCCTCCAGCGAGGGTGTGTTCGTGGAGCCGGCATCTGCGGCCAGCATCGCGGGTCTGCTGAAGTCGGTCGCCGACGGTTGGGTACCGAAGGGTTCCACCGTGGTCTGCACCGTGACGGGGAACGGGCTGAAGGATCCCGACAACGCGCTGAGTGGAATGCCCGAGGTGACTCCCATCCCGGTGCAGGCGAGTGCGGTCGCCGAGGCTCTGGAACTGGCGTGAACGACATCCTGCCCGCGGGGCTGACCACCACCGTTGTGGTGCCCGCGTCGAGTGCGAACCTGGGGCCGGGGTTCGACAGCCTCGGTATCGCACTGTCCCTGTATGACGAGATCGAGGTCATCACAACCGAATCCGGTCTCAAGGTGGTCGTCGAAGGTCAGGGCGCCGGTGAGGTCCCGCTGGACGGCAGTCACCTGGTGGTGCGGGCGATCGAGCGTGGGCTCGCCGCCGGAGGAGCTGCCGCCGCTGGCCTGATCGTTCAGTGCCGCAACAAGATTCCTCACTCGCGCGGTCTGGGTTCTTCGGCTGCGGCTGCCGTCGCGGGCCTGGGGGCCGCGAACGGGCTGCTGGCCAAGGCCGGGCGCCAGGTGCTGTCCGATGACGTGCTGGTGCAGCTGGCCTCGGAGTTCGAGGGGCATCCCGACAATGCGGCGGCCAGCGTGCTCGGGGGTGCGGTGGTGTCGTGGATGAGCAGCTCGCGCGAAGACAATCAGGCCGCGATGAGCAGCTCGCGCGAAGACAGTTGGGCCGGGATGAGCAGGTCGGGCGAAGACGGCCAGCCGGGGCCGGGAAGCTCCGGCGCAACCCCCGTCTACGCGGCCACTCGCCTCGATGTGCACCCCGATATCAGAATTGTTGCGGCCATTCCGCAGGAACAGTCCTCGACCGCGCAGACTCGCGTATTGCTGCCGGAAACTGTTACGCATGTAGACGCACGATTTAACATTAGCCGGGTGGCGCTACTGACCGTCGCCCTGACCGCGCGGCCGGATCTGCTGATGACGGCAACCGAGGATCGGCTGCATCAGCCGCAGCGCGCATCGGCGATGCCGGCGTCGGCGGAGGTCCTCAGGTATCTGCGCAACCAGGGCGTCCCGGCGGTTCTTTCGGGTGCCGGGCCTGCGGTGTTGGCGCTGACTACGGGCGATCTGCCCGATTCTGCGGTGAAATACGCTGAAGACCAAGGTTTCTCACTTGTGGCAATGTCGGTCTCGGCGGGTGTGTCGGTTCGATAGCCGACGTTATGGCTGGTGAGCCGGGGGACTCGCCGGGGGGCGCTGGTTGCTTGATGCCCGGCTGAGGGTTATCCTCGGTATCAGTCCCAGCAATTGCAGCTTCTGCGCACCTGCGCCGAGAACGAGGACGATCACAAATTCTTCCTGATTTTTCAGTTGTCGCCGACAGGCGGCGATATTGGGCAAGGTCGATGGTGAGCTGCCATTTCTCCGGACCTCGCGTGGCCCTATCTCTGTGGGCCCGCACCATGAACTTCGCGGCCAGCAACCTAACTGGTCGAAGTGAGACCCCTCGCCCCATGTTTGGCGGGGGAAGGAAAGGAAATCCGTGACCGATACGGACCTCATCGTGACCGAAGCCGCCCCGGAAACTCCGGAGGCACCCACCGCAGCCTCATCCGATCGCTCTGCGAAGGAGCGTCGGGGTGACGGACTGGGTGCGCTGTCGACGATGGTGCTTCCGGAGCTGCGTGCGCTGGCCAGCCAGGTAGGCGTCAAGGGCACCTCCGGAATGCGTAAGGGCGACTTGATCGCCGCCATCCGTGAGCATCAGGGCGCGCTCGGCGCACCGAAGAACAACAATCAGTCGACTGCGGCTCAACAGCCGCAGGCCTCCTCGGCGCCGGCCGAGGTCGCCCCGAAGGAATCGGCCCCGAAGGAGCAGGCTCAGTCCGAGTCGGCCCAGACTGCCCTCGATCTTCCTACCGAGGCACCGAAGTCTGCGCCGTCCGCGGACTCCGGCCAGGATTCCGCGGGCAAGAGCGCCGAAAATGGCTCGGCGCCCCGCGAGGGTCGTGGCGAGCGCCGTCGCAACCAGAACAACAACCAGAACCAGAACAATCAGTCGGCCGAGGGCGAACGCAAGCAACAGAACGGCACCCGCGACAACGCTGACAACGCCGAGAGCCCCGGGCGCGAAGGCGGCTCGGGGAACCAAAACTCGGAGAACCAGGACAACAGCCAGAACCAGGGCAACCGCGGCGATGACGGCGACGGCCGCGGCCGTCGTGGACGTCGAACCCGTGAGCGCCGCCGTGGCCGCGATCGCAACACCACCAGCGAGGGCGGCGAGACCGAACTGCGCGAGGACGACGTCGTGCAGCCGGTGGCCGGAATTCTCGACGTGCTCGACAACTATGCGTTCGTTCGTACCTCCGGCTACCTGGCCGGCCCCAACGACGTCTACGTCTCGATGAACCTGGTCCGCAAGAACGGATTGCGCCGCGGTGACGCCATCACCGGCGCGGTGCGGGTGCCTCGTGATCCGGACGCCGGGAACCAGAACCAGCGGCAGAAGTTCAACCCGCTGGTGCGTCTGGACTCCGTCAACGGGGGCCCGGTCGAGGACGCCAAGAAGCGTCCCGACTTCACCAAGCTGACCCCGCTGTACCCGAACCAGCGGCTGCGGCTGGAGACCACCACCGAGAAGCTGACGACTCGTGTGATCGACCTGATCATGCCGATCGGTAAGGGGCAGCGTGCGCTGATCGTGTCGCCGCCGAAGGCCGGTAAGACCACGATCATGCAGAACATCGCCAACGCGATCTCGGCCAACAACCCCGAATGCCATCTGATGGTGGTGCTGGTCGACGAACGGCCCGAAGAGGTCACCGACATGCAGCGTTCGGTCAAGGGTGAGGTCATTGCCTCCACCTTCGATCGCCCGCCGTCAGATCACACTCAGGCGGCCGAGCTCGCCATCGAGCGCGCCAAGCGCCTTGTCGAGCAGGGCAAGGACGTCGTGGTGCTGCTGGACTCGATCACTCGCCTGGGCCGCGCGTACAACAACGCCTCGCCGGCCTCGGGCCGCATCCTGTCCGGTGGTGTCGACTCCACCGCGCTCTACCCGCCCAAGCGATTCCTGGGCGCGGCGCGCAATATCGAGCACGGCGGCTCGCTGACCATCATCGCCACGGCGATGGTCGAGACCGGCTCCACCGGTGACACGGTGATCTTCGAGGAGTTCAAGGGCACCGGCAACGCCGAGCTCAAGCTCGACCGCAAGATCGCCGAACGCCGCGTGTTCCCGGCCGTCGACGTGAACCCGTCGGGTACCCGCAAGGACGAGCTGCTGATGAGCGGTGACGAGTTCGCGATCGTGCACAAGCTGCGCCGCGTGCTCTCGGGTCTGGATTCACATCAGGCCATCGACCTGCTGATGAGCCAGCTACGCAAGACCAAGACCAACTACGAATTCCTGCTCCAGGTGTCCAAGACCGCACCCGGCGGGATGAACGCCGACGAGCCGCAGTACAGCTAGAGCGAGAGATCACCGATGCAGATCGGTGATCTCTCGCAGTCTCGTCAAGGTGGCCGCCCAGCGGTCGTAGCCTTTGGCGTCCACGTGTCAATGCTCGACAATCGCCCCTTGCCACAAGACTTTTCGGAAGCCCGTGCGACTTCCGTCCGAATATCTCGGCGGTTCGCCCCTACTCAACCGAAGCCCTCAACAGCCGCTGCATGCCCGCGTACGGGCGTGGCTCACGGCTGCGGAATGGCCGGAATCTGAGGAATGGGTGGAGCCTGGGGGATGGGCGGTACCCCATTCCCGTCAGGGATGGGCGGTGCCTGCGGAATGGGCGGTGGTGTCGGGGGACCGATCGGGTCGGCGTTCGCCAGACCCTGTGCTCCCGCGAAGGTGGCCAAACCCATGGCCGCCGCGGATGCGGTGGTGACAATCAATCTCTTGATATTCATGCGTTGTCCTTCCGAATCGGATTTCCTCGTCGGCTTCCCTAATCGGCTTTCCGGATCAGCACTGATTCGTACTTCACGCGCCACCATCCAACGTACGCGTCCGCTACGGGGAGTGCGGGGGACCGGATGTGCCCATAGCCCGGGCCTCCGCACGAAAACGGCTCGTTACAGCGGTATCCAGACGCCCAGGAACCAGAATCCCCACTGGTTGAATCCAGGATCCCAGGCGGGTGTCACCGTCTGGCCCCAGTAGTCGAACGGCGGGGGCGGGGGGCCGTCCGGCGGCGGCAGTGGGCCGTTCCACACCGGGGGCGGAGGTGCGCCCCAACCCCAGGGATGCTGTCCGTCCCAGCGGTGATCGTCGCCGCCTCTCCAGTTGCCTACGCGGTCGCCGCCGCGCCAATCGCCCGGGTTGCCCCGATGGTCGCCGCCCGGGTCATGCCGGTCGGCGCTTACCGCGGCGGGTTGTGTCGGCGGAGGTGCCGCATTGGCGACTCCGGTGCCGAGGCCGAGGGCGCCGAAGCTCAGAGCGCCGACTAGTACGCCCTTGGCGATCATTTTCCTGATGGTCATCTCGAAACTCCCTTCACTTCGTCCCGACTGATTAGAACGTTAGGAATGCGAACTATTTATCGGCTGCGACTGTGCTGGGAAGATGCTGCGGTGCGAAGCCGTCGATTCCGGTAGGCCCGGAATATCGCGCCGGTGATCGTCGTTTAGGTTCTACGTAACTGAGCTGGCATAATGGCTACTCAGCCTTTGAAGGGTTCCGGTTCACGTCGTAACGCAGGCGACCCGGCGGCCACAAACACGAAGAGGAAACACCATGAAATCGGGTATTCACCCCAACTATGTCGAGACCAACGTGGTCTGCGGCTGCGGAAACACCTTCACGACGCGCAGCACCAAGGACAGCGGCCACATCGTGGTCGAGGTCTGCTCGCAGTGCCACCCGTTCTACACGGGTAAGCAGAAGATCCTGGACAGCGGCGGCCGCGTCGCCCGGTTCGAGGCTCGCTACGGCAAGCGCAAGGCCGCAGCCGACAAATAGCTTCCTTGCCGACGCCCGGATCTGCCCTATGTGCAGTCCGGGCGTCGGTTTTTTTGTATGACGACCACGCGTTTGAACATTGGGAGGACAGTCCATGGGCGAGACCCCGCTGATCGACGCGATGCTGGCCGAGCACGCTGAGCTGGAGAAGCAATTGGCCGACCCGGCGCTGCACGCCGACGCGGGTGCTGCGCGCAAGGCTGGCCGGCGGTTCGCGATGCTGTCGCCGATCGTCGCCACCCATCGCAGGCTGGCCAGCGCCCGTGACGACCTGGGCACCGCCCGTGAGCTCTCGGCCGATGATCCGTCGTTCGCCGATGAGGTGACCGAGTTGGAGTCGTTGATCGCCGAGCTGGAAACGCAACTGTCGGACATGCTCGCCCCGCGTGATCCCCATGACGGTGACGACATCCTCCTTGAGGTGAAATCTGGCGAGGGCGGCGAGGAGTCGGCGCTGTTCGCTGCCGATCTGGCCCGGATGTACATCCGTTACGCCGAGCGGCACGGTTGGAAGGTCACGGTTCTCGACGAGACCGAATCCGATCTCGGTGGGTACAAGGACGCGACCCTGGCCATCGCCAGCAAGGGGGACAGCGCCGACGGTGTCTGGTCACGGCTGAAGTTTGAGGGCGGTGTACATCGCGTGCAGCGTGTGCCCGTCACCGAATCCCAAGGGCGCGTTCATACCTCGGCGGCCGGCGTGCTGGTCTACCCCGAACCCGAAGAGGTCGAAGAGATTCAGATCGACGAATCGGATCTGCGCATCGACGTTTACCGCTCCTCGGGTAAGGGCGGGCAGGGCGTCAACACCACCGACTCGGCGGTCCGCATCACGCACCTGCCGACGGGAATCGTCGTGACCTGTCAGAACGAGCGCTCGCAGCTGCAGAACAAGGCGCGCGCCATGCAGGTGCTGGCGGCGAGGCTCCAGGCTCTCGCCGAAGAGCAGGCACAGGCCGACGCGTCGGCCGGTCGTGCCAGCCAGATCCGCACCGTAGACCGCAGCGAGCGGATCCGCACCTACAACTTCCCGGAGAACCGCATCACCGATCACCGCGTCGGATTCAAGGCCCACAACCTGGACCAGGTGCTCGACGGCGATCTGGATGCGCTGTTCGACGCGTTGGCGGTGGCAGACCGGAAGGCCAGGCTGCAGGAGGCCTGATGAGCCACTTGCGTGGACTGATCGCCGAGGCGGTCGAATCCCTCTCGCGGGCAGGAGTTTCCAGTCCGCAGGTAGATGCCGAAGAGCTCGCCGCGTATCTGCTCGGGGTCTCGCGGACACGGCTGCGGTTCGCCGAGAGTGCTCCAGAATTTGCTGAGAGATATCGCGACCTGGTGGCTCGGCGGGCCCAACGAATTCCCTTGCAGCACTTGATGGGAACCGCCGCTTTTGGCCCGATCGAGGTGCACGTGGGTCCCGGGGTGTTCATTCCGCGCCCCGAGACTGAGTCGCTGTACGCATGGGCGGCAGCGGAATTGATGCCGAATGCGACGGTGCTGGAGCTGTGTGCCGGATCGGCGGCGCTCGCCATCGCCTTGTCGCACGATCAGCCGACGGCTCGCATCATCGGGATCGAGCTTGATGAGGACGCTCTGACCTACACCCGGCGGAACGCCGTTGGCACCCGGGTCGAGGTGATTCAGGCCGACGTGACCTCGCCCGAGTTGCTGACCGACCTGAACGGCACGGTCGATCTGATTGTCGCCAACCCGCCCTACATCCCCGAGGATGTCGAACTGGAGCCCGAAGTGGCGCAGCATGATCCGCCGTTGGCACTCTTCGCGGGTGCTGATGGGCTGGCAATCATCGCGCCGATCGTGACCGCGGCGGGTCGTCTCCTGACCCCGGGAGGTGTCATCGGCGTTGAGCACGATGACAGCAATGGCGATGGCACGTGCGAGTTATTCACGGCCAGCGGCCTATTCGATGAGATTGTGCAGCGGCACGACCTTGCGGGGCGACCGAGATTCGTCACCGCTCGCCGGAAAACCTCGGCGTCCTAGACTGGACGCGTGACCGTCGTCTACGACTGCCAGGACGCTGCGACCCGCCAAGCAGGGATCGACGCGGCGGTGAGTGCGCTCAAGGCAGGTGAACTGGTGGTCATGCCCACCGACACTGTCTACGGGTTGGGTTGTGACGCATTTGATTCCAACGCGGTGACGGCGCTGCTGGCCGCCAAGGGGCGTGGTCGCGACATGCCCGTCGGCGTGCTCGTCGGCTCGTGGCACACCATCGACGGACTGGTGTTCGCGGTTCCGTCGGCCGCGCGCGAGCTCATCGAGGCATTCTGGCCCGGGCCACTCAGCATCATCGTGCGGCACGCGCCCTCGTTGTCCTGGGACCTGGGGGACGCCCAGGGGAGCGTCATGCTGCGTATGCCCATGCATCCGGTGGCCATCGAACTGCTGCGCGCCGTGGGCCCGATGGCGGTGTCCAGCGCGAACGTGTCAGGCCGGCCCGCCGCACTCACCGCCGCCGAGGCCCACGATCAGTTGGACGACAACGTTGCGGTCTACCTGGACGGCGGTACCGCCGAGCTGGGGGCCGCCTCGACCATCGTCGATCTCACCGGGCCGGTTCCGCTGATCGTGCGGGAAGGACCGATCGCCCGGGAACAGATAGTGAATGTCATCGGCGGCGAGATCGGCCCCGGCGGGCTGGGCGAGTCGGGGGAGCCCACAGAATCGTGAAGTACGGTCGGATGCGTGAGTGAGCTGCTGGCCCTCGCCGATCGCGGCGCGGGTGTCCCTCTGCGTGAACTTGCCCTGGTTGGGCTGACCGCAGCCATCACAACGTTCTTCTGCACCGGTGGAGTGCGAATGTTCGCAACCCGAGTGGGCGCGGTGGCCTACCCGCGCGAGCGTGACGTGCATCTGCAGCCGACTCCGCGCATGGGTGGTCTCGGCATGTACTTCGGGGTGTGTGCCGCAATCTTTCTGGCCTCGCAACTGCCAGCCCTGACAAGGGGTTTCGTCTACTCCTCGGGTATGCCTGCCGTCGTCGTCGCGGGCGGCATCATCATGGTCGTCGGCCTCATCGACGATAAATGGGGCCTGGACGCGTTGACCAAGTTCGCGGGTCAGGTCACCGCCGCCAGCGTGCTGGTCACCATGGGCGTGGCCTGGAGCATGATCTACATCCCGTTCGGTGGGGTGGGGACCATTGTTCTGGACCAGATGTCCTCCATCCTGGTCACGCTGGCGTTGACGGTGTCGATCGTCAATGCGATGAATTTCGTCGACGGTCTCGACGGCCTTGCCGCCGGCCTGGGGCTCATCACCGCGGCGGCCATCTGCATCTTCTCGATCGGACTGTTGCGCAGCCACGGCGGTGACGTCCTCTACTACCCGCCCGCGGTGATCTCGGTGGTGCTGGCCGGGGCGTGCCTGGGGTTCCTGCCGCACAACTTCCACCGGGCCCGCATCTTCATGGGGGACTCGGGGTCGATGCTTATCGGCCTGATGCTGGCCGCGGCGTCGACGACGGCGGCGGGCCCCATCTCACAGAGCTCGTACGGCGCCAAGGACATGTTTGTTCTGCTGTCGCCGTTCCTATTGGTCATCGCGGTGCTGCTGGTGCCGGCGCTGGACGCGTTGTTGGCCATCATCCGGCGCACCCGCGCGGGCCGCAGCCCCTTCAGCCCGGACAAGATGCATCTGCATCACCGGCTGTTGCAGATCGGTCACTCGCATCGCAAGGCGGTGCTGATCATCTATCTATGGGTGGCGATCATCGCCTTCGGAGCCGCCAGCACCATCTTCTTCGAACCCCGTTACGCGGGCGCCGTGGTCGTGGGTGCGATCGGTATCGCCATAGTCGCGACGGTCATTCCCTTGCTACGTCGTGAAGACCCCGATCCCGTCTTGGTGACCGCCCCGGACTCGAGTCCGGCGGCGGAACCGGTCGTGTACGACGAAAAGTAGTAGGGGTGCATTAACCGTCTCTACCATGTGATACGGTTCTGCCATACCCGAAAACTCACGGGTGCCGGCCACCCCGGATCGGCGGAATTTCTGGAAAGTCTTTCTAGACATTTCAGGCTCCACCGGACGGATCAACTGACCGACAGGGAGCTGCCCATTGAGGTGAGTTCAGCGAGCCCTCAGACCTCCTATAAGGTCTGGAACCGACGAACGCAGTTTTTTGTTCCGCCACCCCGACAAAGATGTGAGGTGACACCCCAGGTGACAACGCCCGACGCCCCGCTGGTTCTTCCGGCATTGGCGTTTCGACCGTTTCGTCTGGCGGCTTTGTGTGGCGTACTCGGTGCCCTGGCTCTGCTGGCCTCCGCGCTCATGGGGCAGTGGCAGTTCGGCGTCTTCTTCGTTACTGGGCTTGGACTCGGATTGGTGAACGCTCTCCTCGTTCGCCAGTCTGCGGAAGTGATTACCGCGCAAGACAATCCAAGCAAGCAAAAGATGGCCATCAATTCCGCTGCGCGGTTGATGATCATCACCGTCCTCGCCCTGGTGCTCGCCTTCGTGTTCCGCCCTGCTGGTGTTGGGGTGTTCTTCGGGGTTGCGTTGTTCCAGGTGCTGCTGGTGTTGACCACCGCTGTGCCGGTGTGGAAAGGGATCCGTTCAGTGAATCAGCCGCAGGCGGAGGTATAAGCCCAGCATGATTACGACATTCCAGGCAGAAGCCGCCATCGAAGTTGGCCACCACAAGCATTGGACCTGGCACGGTGACTTCTGGCCCTACGAGGTGACGTTCAATGTCGACACCATCGTCGCCACCGCCCTGGCCGGGGTGGTGGTGATCGCGCTGGCTCTCTTCCTGCGCGCGAAGGTCACATCGACCGGTGTGCCCAACGGTGTGCAGCTGTTCTTCGAGGCGGTGACCGTTCAGTTCCGCAACCAGGTCGAGTCGGCCATCGGGATGCGGATTGCGCCCTTCGTGCTGCCGCTGGCGGTGACGATCTTCGTCTTCATCCTGGTGTCCAACTGGATCTCGGTGCTGCCGGTGCAGTACACGGACGAGACCGGTAAGACGGCCGAACTGCTGGCCCCGCCCGCCTCGGACATCAACTACGTGCTGGCGCTCGCGCTGTTCGTCTTCGTCTGCTATCACATCGCGGGCTTCGCGCGCCGCGGCCTCATCGGCCACCCGATCAAGCTGCTCAAGGGCCACACCTGGGTCACCGCGTTCATCAACCCGATCGAGGAGCTGGCCAAGCCCATCTCGCTGTCACTGCGACTCTTCGGCAACATGTTCGCCGGCGGCATCATGGTCGCGTTGATCGCGATGTTCCCGGCATGGATCATGTGGGCGCCCAACGCCATCTGGAAATCGTTCGACCTGTTCGTCGGCCTTATCCAGGCCTTCATCTTCGCTCTGTTGACTGTCCTGTACTTCAGCCAGTCGATGGAACTGGACGACGAACACCACTAATTACATAGACCAACCTGTATAGACCCTGGTAGCACAGCTACCACTTAATAAGGAGGAAGAAAATGGCGGATCCCCAGATTATCCAGGGCGCCCTCATCGGCGGCGGCTTGATCATGGCCGGCGGCGCCATCGGTGCCGGTATCGGTGACGGTATCGCCGGTAACGCCCTTATCTCGGGTGTGGCCCGTCAGCCCGAGGCTCAGAGCCGGCTGTTCACGCCGTTCTTCATCACCGTCGGTCTGGTTGAGGCTGCCTACTTCATCAACCTGGCCTTCATGGCGCTGTTCGTCTTCGCGACCCCCGGCGCCAGCTAATCGGCATGGGTGAATTGCACAGTGCCGCCTCTGCCGTCACGGCAGTCGCGGCGGAAGCCGCCGCAGAGGGTGGGAAGCAGAACAACTTCCTCATCCCCAACGGCACCTTCTTTGTCGTCCTGGCGATCTTCTTGATCGTCCTGGCGGTCATCGGAACCTTCGTGGTGCCGCCGATCCAAAAGGTGCTCAAGGCACGCGAGGACACGGTCGCCAAGACGGCCGAGGACAACCGGAACGCCGCTGAGCAATTCACCGCCGCCGAGGCTGACTACAAGGATGAGCTGGCCAAGGCGCGCGGTGCCGCAACAGCGGTGCGTGACGAGGCCAGGGCCGAAGGACGCGGAATTCTCGAGGACATGCGTCAGCGGGCCAACGCCGAAGCGACCGCCGTGAATACGACGGCCGCGGAACAGTTGGCCCGTCAGGGCGAGGCAACCTCCGGTGAGCTGGCGGCGAGCGTCGACAGCCTGTCCCGGACCCTCGCCGAACGTGTTCTCGGCGTGAGCCTTTCGGAACCAGCGAGCGCAGGGCGAGGCTAAACACAGATGTCGACATTTATCGGACAGCTCATCGGTTTCGCTGTCATCGTGTTCCTGGCGGTCAAGTACGTGGTGCCGCCGGTACGCACGTTGATGGCCAAGCAGCAGGACGCGGTGCGCCAGCAGCTCGCCGACAGCAAGACGGCAGCGGACAAGCTGGTCGAGGCCGAGGGTGCACATGCCAAGGCCATCGAAGATGCCAAGGCGGATGCCGCCAGCATCGCCGAGGAAGCCAAGGCCGACGCGGTGCAGATCTCCAAGCAGCTGCGCGAGCAGGCTGACGCAGAGGTCGAGCGGATCAAGGTGCACGGCCAGGAGCAGATCGTGCTCCAGCGCCAGCAGCTGATCCGTCAGCTCCGCGGTGACCTCGGTGCCGAATCTGTCCGTCGCGCCGGCGATCTGGTTCGCGCGCATGTCGGCGATGCCGCGGCGCAGTCCGCCACCGTCGACCGTTTCCTTGATGAACTGTCACAGATGGCCGGCAGTGTGAACACCGAGCGGCGTCCGTTGGCCGCCGGTGGTGCGGGCCTGCACGCCGCCAGCCGCGAATCGCTGGCCGAGCAGGTAAAGGCCTTCCAGGCCAACGCTGTCTCGCTCGACAGCCTCACACTCAACGCACTCGCCGACGACCTGACCGCGGTGGCCGAGCTCTTGATCAAAGAGTTGGTGCTGCGCAAGCACCTGTCCGAGCCGGTTGACGCCAGTGAGCAGTCCGCCAAGATCGCCCTGGTCGACTCGTTACTCGGTTCCAAGATCGGACGGCCGGCACTCGAGGTCGTGCGTGCGGCCGTGGTCGCCCGGTGGTCCGCCTCCGGCGACCTCATCACCGCGATCGAATACATCGCCCGACTCGCGCTGTTGGAGCGGGCCGAACGCGATGGCCAGATCGACGACGTCGAAGACCAGCTGTTCCGCGTCAGTCGCATCCTCGACGGGGAACCGCAGCTGAGTGCGCTGCTGGGTAACACCGCCGCACCTGCCGCCGATCGTGTGGCATTGCTGAAGAACGTGCTGGCCGGTCGGTCCAACCTGATCGTGACAAGCCTTCTCGCGCAGACAGTGCGTCTGCTGCGCGGCAAGCGTGCCGATGTCGCCGTACTCGAGGTCGCCGAATTGGCGGTGGCGCGTCGCGACGAGTCGGTCGCGCACGTGAAGTCCGCCGCTCCGATCAGCGACGCACAGACCACACGGCTTGCCCAGGTGCTCGGGCAGATTTACGGCCGCACCATCGCGGTGCAGTTGGATGTGGATCCCGAATTGCTCGGCGGACTCATCGTCAACATCGGTGACGAGGAGATCGACGGCAGCTTGTCCAGCCGGCTCTCGGCCGCCGCCCTCCATCTGCCCAACTAAGTAACCACCAGACTTACCCCGCAAGAAGAGCCAGGAACAGGAAGACGAGAAAAGCCATGACAGAGTTGACGATCTCCTCGGCGGACATCTCCGGCGCGATCGAGCAGTACGTCGCGACGTTCTCTGCCGACCCATCACGCGAAGAAATCGGCATCGTCTCCGACACCGGTGACGGCATCGCCCACGTCGAGGGTCTGCCCTCGGTCATGACTCAGGAACTCCTCGAGTTCCCCGGCGGCGTGCTGGGTGTGGCGCTGAACCTCGATGAGCGCAGCGTCGGCACCGTTATCCTCGGTGACTTCCACGGCATCGAAGAGGGCCAGCAGGTCAAGCGCACCGGCGAGGTGCTGTCGGTACCGGTAGGCGACGCCTTCCTCGGCCGCGTCATCAACCCGCTCGGTCAGCCGATCGATGGTCGTGGCGACATCGAGGCCGAGACCAACCGTTCCCTCGAGCTCCAGGCCGCCAGTGTGGTCGAGCGCCAGAGTGTTTCGGAGCCGCTGCAGACCGGCATCAAGGCCATCGACTCGCAGACCCCGATCGGCCGCGGCCAGCGCCAGCTGATCATCGGCGACCGCAAGACCGGCAAGACCGCGGTCTGCGTCGACACCATCCTGAACCAGAAGCAAGCCTGGGAGACCGGCGACCCGCAGCAGCAGGTGCGCTGCATCTACGTCGCCGTCGGCCAGAAGGGTTCGACCGTCGCCGCGGTGCGCCGCACCCTGGATGAGGCCGGTGCCCTGGAGTACACGACCATCATCGCCGCCCCGGCCTCTGACGCCGCCGGCTTCAAGTGGCTCGCCCCGTACACCGGTTCGGCTCTCGGCCAGCACTGGATGTACCAGGGCAAGCACGTCCTCATCGTGTTCGACGACCTCACCAAGCAGGCCGAGGCCTACCGCGCCATCTCGCTGCTGCTGCGTCGCCCGCCGGGCCGCGAGGCGTACCCGGGTGACGTCTTCTACTTGCACTCGCGCCTGCTGGAGCGTTGCGCGAAGCTTTCCGATGCGCTGGGTGCCGGCTCGCTGACGGGTCTGCCGATCATCGAGACCAAGGCCAACGACATCTCGGCCTACATCCCCACCAACGTCATCTCGATCACCGACGGACAGTGCTTCCTGCAGACCGACCTCTTCAACCAGGGTGTGCGCCCGGCCATCAACGTCGGTGTGTCGGTGTCCCGCGTCGGTGGTGCCGCTCAGATCAAGGCCATGAAAGAGGTCGCGGGAAGTCTCCGCTTGGAGCTTTCCCAGTACCGCGAGCTGGAGGCCTTCGCTGCCTTCGCCTCCGACCTGGACGCCACCTCGAAGGCTCAGCTGGAGCGTGGAGCGCGCCTGGTCGAGCTGCTCAAGCAGCCGCAGAACTCGCCGTACCCGGTCGAGGAGCAGGTTGTCGCGATCTACCTCGGTACCGGTGGTCACCTCGACTCGGTACCGGTCGGCGACGTGATCCGCTTCGAGCAGGAGTTCCTGGACCACGTGCGCGGCTCACACGCCGACATCTTGGCCGACATCAAGGAGACCAAGAAGTTCTCCGAGGACACCGAGACCAAGCTCACCGACGCCGTCAACGCGTTCAAGAAGAGCTTCGCCGCCACCGACGGCAGCTCGGTAGAGGTCAAGGGTGCTGCGACCCAGGCTCTGGACGAGTCCGAGGTTGGCCAGGAGACCGTGCAGGTCCGCAAGCCGGCTCCCAAGAAGTAATCAACCATGGCAGCACAAATCCGAGAATTGCGCAGGCGGATCAAATCCGCCGGTTCGATCAAGAAGATCACCAAGGCGCAGGAGTTGATCGCGACATCGCGCATCTCCAAGGCGCAGGCGCGCGTGGTGGCGGCCCGGCCGTACGCGACCGAGATCACCAACGTGCTCACCGCACTGGCCGATGACGCCGCGCTAGACCATCCGCTGTTGGTGGAGCGGGCCGAGCCCAAGCGGGCCGGGGTGCTGATCGTGTCGTCGGACCGCGGGCTCTGCGGTGGCTACAACGCCAACGTGTTGCGTGTCGCCGAGGAGCTGTTCGCGCTGCTGCGCGAGCAGGGCAAGACCCCGGTGATCTACGTGATCGGCCGTAAGGCGTTGAACTTCTACCGGTTCCGCGGTCGCAAGGTCACCGAGTCCTGGACCGGCTTCTCCGAGCGTCCCGAGTACTCGCATGCTCAGGAAATCGCGGGCGTACTGGTGGATGCCTTCCTGGCAGGCGCCGATGACGACGGTGACGACCCGGGTCTGGACGGCATCCTCGGCGTTGACGAGCTACACATCGTCTACACCGAATTCAAGTCGATGCTGACCCAGTCGGCCGTCGCCAAGCGGATCGCGCCGATGGAGGTCGAGTACGTCGACGCTCCGGCCGGGCCCGCGACGCAGTACTCGTTCGAGCCTGACGCCACAACGCTTTTCGCGTCGCTGCTGCCTCGTTACCTGGCCACCCGGGTGTACGCGGCGCTGCTGGAGGCGGCAGCCTCGGAGTCGGCATCCCGCCGGCGCGCCATGAAGGCCGCCACGGACAACGCCGATGAGCTCATCAAGGGGCTCACCCTGGAAGCCAACCGCGCTCGCCAGGCTCAGATCACCCAGGAAATCAGTGAAATCGTTGGCGGCGTGGACGCGCTTGCCTCGGCCGCCGCAAGCGAACATTAGGAAGAGACGAGTAGATGACCGCACCAACTGCTAACAAGACCGTCGGGCGAGTTGTTCGCGTTACCGGCCCGGTCGTTGACGTGGAGTTCCCGCGTGACGCCGTGCCGCCGCTCTTCTCCGCCCTCCACGCCGAGATCACCTACGCGGCGATGGCCAAGACGCTGACCCTCGAGGTCGCACAGCACCTGGGTGACAACCTGGTGCGCACCGTGTCCATGCAGCCGACCGATGGTCTGGTTCGTGGTGTCGACGTCGTCAACACCGGCAACACCATCGCCGTGCCCGTCGGGGACGGCGTCAAGGGCCACGTCTTCAACGCCCTGGGCAACTGCCTCGATGAGCCCGGCTACGGCAGCGACTTCGAGAAGTGGTCAATCCACCGCAAGCCCCCGGCGTTCGATCAGCTCGAGCCGCGCACCGAGATGCTGGAGACCGGCCTGAAGGTCGTCGACCTGCTGACCCCGTACGTGCGTGGTGGAAAGATCGCGCTGTTCGGTGGTGCCGGTGTCGGTAAGACCGTTCTGATCCAGGAGATGATCAACCGCATCGCCCGCAACTTCGGTGGCACCTCGGTGTTCGCCGGCGTGGGTGAGCGTACCCGTGAAGGTAACGACCTGTGGGTCGAGCTTGCGGATGCCAACGTGCTCAAGGACACCGCCTTGGTGTTCGGCCAGATGGACGAGCCGCCCGGCACGCGTATGCGCGTCGCGCTCTCGGCCCTGACCATGGCCGAGTACTTCCGCGACGAGCAGGGCCAGGACGTGCTGCTGTTCATCGACAACATCTTCCGGTTCACCCAGGCCGGTTCCGAGGTGTCGACCCTGCTGGGCCGCATGCCTTCTGCCGTGGGTTACCAGCCGACGCTGGCCGACGAGATGGGTGAGCTGCAGGAGCGCATCACCTCGACCCGTGGTCGCTCGATCACCTCGATGCAGGCCGTCTACGTGCCCGCCGACGACTACACCGACCCGGCGCCCGCGACCACGTTCGCGCACCTGGATGCCACCACCGAGCTTTCTCGTGCGGTGTTCTCCAAGGGCATCTTCCCGGCCGTGGACCCGCTGGCTTCGTCGTCGACGATTCTGTTGCCGTCCGTGGTTGGCGACGAGCACTACCGCGTCGCGCAGGAAGTCATCCGTATCCTGCAGCGCTACCAGGATCTGCAGGACATCATCGCCATCCTCGGTATCGACGAGCTGTCGGAAGAGGACA
Organism: Mycobacteroides franklinii; assembly: GCF_002013895.1. Lineage (GTDB taxonomy): Bacteria > Actinomycetota > Actinomycetes > Mycobacteriales > Mycobacteriaceae > Mycobacterium > Mycobacterium franklinii. Next base: position 415,503 of record NZ_MAFQ01000001.1, read on the forward strand.
AGCAGCTGGTGGGCCGCGCACGTCGTATCGAGCGCTTCCTGAGCCAGAACATGATGGCTGCCGAGCAGTTCACCGGTCAGCCGGGTTCGACCGTGCCGCTCAAGGAGACCATCGAGGCGTTCGACAAGCTCACCAAGGGCGAGTTCGATCACCTGCCCGAGCAGGCGTTCTTCCTCATCGGTGGCCTGGACGATCTGGCCAAGAAGGCCGAAAGCCTCGGCGCCAAGCTGTAGTTCGTCACTTAGCCATCTGAAGGAGGTGCATTGAATGTCCGAGATTGACGTCGAGATTGTCGCCGTCGAACGTGAGATCTGGTCGGGTAAGGCAACATTCGTCTTTACCCGCACGACCTCCGGCGAAATCGGCATCCTGCCGCACCACATACCGTTGGTGGCGCAGCTGGTGGACGATGCGGCGGTGAAGATCGAGCGCGAAGGTAGTGACGATCTGTGGTGGGCGATTGACGGGGGATTCCTGTCGATCACCGATACCAAGGTGAGCATCCTGGTCGAATCCGCGCAGGCTCGTGCGGATATCGACGAGCCCAAGGCCAAGACCGATTCCGGTTCCGACGACCCACGGGTCGCGGCGCAGGGACGCGCGCGCTTGCGTGCACTCGGCCAGACGGTTTAGCACTACACCACTTCGTATAAGCATAAGGAAGCCGCTTTTGAGCGTGACGGCGATGATCGAGATATCGGTCATCGCCGTCCTCGCTTTGGCGGTGGCTGCGTTGAGCTTCCGTCTGCTCAAGTTGCGCAACGGAGGCACCGCGGCTCTCTTGCGCGATATGCCGGAAACGGGGGAGGGCCGCTGGCGCCATGGCGTCATGCGGTATCGCGAGTCTCAAGCCGAGTTCTATCGGCTGTCCAGTGTGCGGCTCTGGCCCGATCGCCAGCTGTCCCGGCGCGAGCTTGAAATTATCGACCGCCGGATCCCGCGCGGAGATGAGTACGACATCATGACCGCCGAGATCGTGGTGTTGCTGCTGCGCGACGGTGCGCGCGACTACGAGATGGCGCTGGATCGCGGTGCGTTGACCGCGTTCATGTCCTGGGTGGAGTCGCGTCCGTCACGGCGGGCGGAACGCCGCACCCGCTGAGCGGAAACGTGACCAGCCGCGGACGTCACGCGGGCTGTGCCGGTCCGCCGGGCTTCCAGAGTGTGTCTTTTCCGCCGTTGGCCACCCGCGACAAGATGAACAGCAGATCCGAGAGCCGATTCAGATACTTGGCGGTCAGCACGTTGGTGCTGTCCGGATAGGTATCGATCGCCGCCCAGGCTGAGCGCTCGGCCCGTCGCGCGACGGTCCGCGCCACGTGTAACAACGCGGACAGCGGGGTGCCACCTGGCAGTACAAAGGAATTCAGCTTCGGCAGGGCTTCGTTGTACTCGTCACACCAGCCCTCCAACCGGTCGATATACGACTGGGTGATCCGTAGTGGTGGATACGGGGGATCGGGTACAACGGGGGTGGAGAGGTCCGCGCCGGCATCGAACAAGTCATTTTGGATCTGGAGTAGCAGGGCGCCGATGGCCTGGCTGGGGTTTCCAAGTACTACCGCAGCGCCAATGGCGGCGTTGGCCTCGTCGCAGTCGGCGTAGGCGACGAGCCGCGGGTCGTTCTTCGGTACACGGGAGAAGTCGCTCAAGCCCGTGGTTCCGTCGTCTCCGGTGCGGGTATAGATGCGAGTGAGGTGCACACCGCTCGATGTCGGTCGCTCTTGCTGGCGGTCCGTCCCGCTCACCGGGGCCTCATCGGTCATGCGTCGTGACGTTACCCGGCTACGCTGTCGGGCGTGAGCGAGCATTTCTTGGTGACCGGCGGCGCCCGGCTGACAGGCAACGTGGCAGTGACCGGCGCCAAGAACAGTGTGCTCAAGCTGATGGCAGCCACCCTGCTGGCCGAGGGAACGAGCACTATCACCAACTGTCCGGACATCCTGGACGTGCCACTCATGGCCGAGGTGCTGCGGGGATTGGGTGCGACGGTTGAGCTAGAAGGTGATGTCGTCAGGATCACTTCACCGGATGAGCCCAAGTACGACGCCGACTTCGCGGCGGTCAGGCAGTTTCGCGCCTCGGTCTGTGTCCTGGGGCCCCTGGTGGGCCGATGCCGGCGGGCCAAGGTGGCGTTACCGGGCGGAGATGCGATCGGGTCGCGGCCTCTCGACATGCATCAGGCGGGCCTGCGGCAGCTCGGAGCGGAGTGCACCATCGAGCATGGGTGCGTGGTCGCGGAGGCAAAAGCCTTGCACGGGGCCGACATTCAGCTTGAATTCCCTTCTGTCGGCGCCACGGAGAACATCTTGATGGCGGCAGTGCTTGCCGATGGTGTCACCACCATCCACAACGCGGCGCGTGAACCTGATGTGGTGGACCTGTGCACCATGCTGGTCCAGATGGGTGCGCAGATAGAAGGCGCGGGAACGTCGACACTGACGGTGAACGGCGTGCCGACCCTTCATCCCACCGAGCATCGCGTCATCGGAGACCGAATCGTCGCTGCCACTTGGGGTCTCGCGGCCGCAATGACGCGCGGCGATGTGACCGTCACGGGTGTGGATCCCGAGCATCTGCAGTTGGTGCTGCACAAACTGCATGATGCGGGCGCCACGGTCACGCAGAACGACAACGGTTTCCGTGTCGTTCAGTACGAGCGTCCCAAAGCGATCAACGTGGCCACGCTGCCGTTCCCAGGATTTCCAACTGACTTGCAGCCCATGGCAATTGGCCTTGCCGCGATAGCCGACGGCACATCCATGATCACCGAAAACGTCTTCGAGGCCCGATTCCGCTTTGTCGAGGAGATGATGCGGCTGGGGGCAGATGCGCGGACCGATGGACACCATGCGGTGGTTCGGGGTATCCGGCAACTGTCCAGTGCTCCGGTCTGGTCGTCGGACATCCGTGCCGGCGCGGGCCTGGTGCTGGCGGGTCTAGTGGCGGATGGCGTCACGGAGGTATACGATGTCTTTCATATCGACCGCGGTTACCCGTTGTTCGTGGAGAACCTCCAGAGCTTGGGTGCCGAAGTCGAGCGGGTCAGCTAGCGCTGACCAAGCCCCTAACCCGAAGTTGACTCAAGTCCATCGGACTTGGTACAGTGGTGGGGTTGCCCTGAAAGAGCGAGGCCGGGACGAGGAAGCAATTCCAAAATTCCGGTTCTAGGTTGGTGCGCAGTTGACCAGCCAAAACCCGGAGTACGACTCAAGTTCATTGAATTTGATTTAGCTCTCGGGTTGTTCATGAAGAGCAAAAGCCGAAATTGACGAAGTAATTCGGAAATGTCGGCGATCGGATGGTGTGCAAGTGACCAGCCAAAACCGGGAATTTGCTTCGAGTTCACGAACTTGATACGGTTTCCCAGTCACTCGGAAGAGTGAAAGTCGGAATTCAGGAAGAAATTCCAGAATGTCGGCGATCGGATGGTGTGCAGGTGACCAGCCAAAACCGGGAATTTGCTTCGAGTTCACGAACTTGATACGGTTTCCCAGTCACTCGGAAGAGTGAAAGTCGGAATTCAGGAAGAAATTCCAGAATGTCGGCGATCGGATGGTGCGCAGGTGACCAGCCAAAACCGGGAATTTGACTCAGGTTCACGAACTTGATACGGTTTCCGAGCCGCCCGGAAGGGCGGAGGCGAGAATGAGGGAAGAAATTCCGGAATTCGGTGCCACAACAAATTGAATGTGTTGTTTGAGAACTCAATAGTGTGTCAGTGTTTATATAGACATTTTATGTCGATAACAATTCTTTTGACAGTTGTTTTGTCGGGATTAAATTTTGTTTGGAGAGTTTGATCCTGGCTCAGGACGAACGCTGGCGGCGTGCTTAACACATGCAAGTCGAACGGAAAGGCCCTTCGGGGTACTCGAGTGGCGAACGGGTGAGTAACACGTGGGTGATCTGCCCTGCACTCTGGGATAAGCCTGGGAAACTGGGTCTAATACCGGATAGGACCACACACTTCATGGTGAGTGGTGCAAAGCTTTTGCGGTGTGGGATGAGCCCGCGGCCTATCAGCTTGTTGGTGGGGTAATGGCCCACCAAGGCGACGACGGGTAGCCGGCCTGAGAGGGTGACCGGCCACACTGGGACTGAGATACGGCCCAGACTCCTACGGGAGGCAGCAGTGGGGAATATTGCACAATGGGCGCAAGCCTGATGCAGCGACGCCGCGTGAGGGATGACGGCCTTCGGGTTGTAAACCTCTTTCAGTAGGGACGAAGCGAAAGTGACGGTACCTACAGAAGAAGGACCGGCCAACTACGTGCCAGCAGCCGCGGTAATACGTAGGGTCCGAGCGTTGTCCGGAATTACTGGGCGTAAAGAGCTCGTAGGTGGTTTGTCGCGTTGTTCGTGAAAACTCACAGCTTAACTGTGGGCGTGCGGGCGATACGGGCAGACTAGAGTACTGCAGGGGAGACTGGAATTCCTGGTGTAGCGGTGGAATGCGCAGATATCAGGAGGAACACCGGTGGCGAAGGCGGGTCTCTGGGCAGTAACTGACGCTGAGGAGCGAAAGCGTGGGTAGCGAACAGGATTAGATACCCTGGTAGTCCACGCCGTAAACGGTGGGTACTAGGTGTGGGTTTCCTTCCTTGGGATCCGTGCCGTAGCTAACGCATTAAGTACCCCGCCTGGGGAGTACGGTCGCAAGACTAAAACTCAAAGGAATTGACGGGGGCCCGCACAAGCGGCGGAGCATGTGGATTAATTCGATGCAACGCGAAGAACCTTACCTGGGTTTGACATGCGCAGGACGTATCTAGAGATAGGTATTCCCTTGTGGCCTGCGTGCAGGTGGTGCATGGCTGTCGTCAGCTCGTGTCGTGAGATGTTGGGTTAAGTCCCGCAACGAGCGCAACCCTTGTCCTATGTTGCCAGCGGGTAATGCCGGGGACTCGTAGGAGACTGCCGGGGTCAACTCGGAGGAAGGTGGGGATGACGTCAAGTCATCATGCCCCTTATGTCCAGGGCTTCACACATGCTACAATGGCCAGTACAGAGGGCTGCGAAGCCGCAAGGTGGAGCGAATCCCTTAAAGCTGGTCTCAGTTCGGATTGGGGTCTGCAACTCGACCCCATGAAGTCGGAGTCGCTAGTAATCGCAGATCAGCAACGCTGCGGTGAATACGTTCCCGGGCCTTGTACACACCGCCCGTCACGTCATGAAAGTCGGTAACACCCGAAGCCAGTGGCCTAACCTTTTGGAGGGAGCTGTCGAAGGTGGGATCGGCGATTGGGACGAAGTCGTAACAAGGTAGCCGTACCGGAAGGTGCGGCTGGATCACCTCCTTTCTAAGGAGCACCATTTCCCAGTCGAATGAACTGGGAACATAAAGCGAGTATCTGTAGTGGATACATGCTTGGTGAATATGTTTTATAAATCCTGTCCACCCCGTGGATAGGTAGTCGGCAAAACGTCGGACTGTCTTAAGAATTGAAACGCTGGCACACTGTTGGGTCCTGAGGCAACACATTGTGTTGTCACCCTGCTTGGTGGTGGGGTGTGGTCCTTGACTTATGGATAGTGGTTGCGAGCATCTAAACATAGCCTCGCTCGTTTTCGAGTGAGGCTGGTTTTTGCAATTTTATTAGCTAAGTTCTTAAGGGCACATGGTGAATGCCTTGGCACTAGAAGCCGAAGAAGGACGTAGGAGGCTGCGATAAGCCTCGGGGAGCTGCCAACCGAGCTTTGATCCGAGGATGTCCGAATGGGGAAACCCAGCACGAGTGATGTCGTGTTACCCACTGCTGAATATATAGGCTTTGGGAGGAAACGCGGGGAAGTGAAACATCTCAGTACCCGTAGGAAGAGAAAACAACCGTGATTCCGTGAGTAGTGGCGAGCGAAAGCGGAAGATGGCTAAACCGCATGCATGTGATACCTGGTAGGGGTTGTGTGTGCGGGGTTGTGGGAGTTGTACTTGTCGGTTCTACCAGGCCGGCGGACAGTAAAAAAGTGTCGTGATTAGCGGAAGTGGTCTGGGACGGCCCGCCGCAGACGGTGAGAGTCCGGTACGCGAAAATCCGACACCTGTCTCGTACTTCATCCCGAGTAGCAGCGGGCTCGTGGAATCTGCTGTGAATCTGCCGGGACCACCCGGTAAGCCTAAATACTCTCTAGTGACCGATAGCGGATTAGTACCGTGAGGGAATGGTGAAAAGTACCCCGGGAGGGGAGTGAAATAGTACCTGAAACCATGTGCCTACAATCCGTCAAAGCCTCCTTGTGGGGTGATGGCGTGCCTTTTGAAGAATGAGCCTGCGAGTCAGGGACACGTCGCGAGGTTAACCCGTGAGGGGTAGCCGTAGCGAAAGCGAGTCTGAATAGGGCGCCCATAGTGGCGTGTTCTGGACCCGAAGCGGAGTGATCTACCCATGGCCAGGGTGAAGCGGCGGTAAGACGCCGTGGAGGCCCGAACCCACTTAGGTTGAAGACTGAGGGGATGAGCTGTGGGTAGGGGTGAAAGGCCAATCAAACTCCGTGATAGCTGGTTCTCCCCGAAATGCATTTAGGTGCAGCGTCGCGTGTTTCTTGTTGGAGGTAGAGCTACTGGATGGCCGATGGGCCCTACTAGGTTACTGACGTCAGCCAAACTCCGAATGCCAACAAGTTAGAGCGCGGCAGTGAGACGGCGGGGGAGAAGCTCCGTACGTCGAGAGGGAAACAGCCCAGATCGCCGGCTAAGGCCCCTAAGCGTGTACTAAGTGGAAAAGGATGTGCAGTCGCGAAGACAACCAGGAGGTTGGCTTAGAAGCAGCCACCCTTGAAAGAGTGCGTAATAGCTCACTGGTCAAGTGATTGTGCGCCGACAATGTAGCGGGGCTCAAGTACACCGCCGAAGCCGCGGCATTCATGCAATACATTCCCTTCGGGGCAGTGGCATGGATGGGTAGGGGAGCGTCCTGCACCCAGCGAAGCTGCGAAGTGATTCAGCAGTGGAGGGTGCGGGAGTGAGAATGCAGGCATGAGTAGCGACAGGCAAGTGAGAAACTTGCCCGCCGAATGACCAAGGGTTCCTGGGCCAGGCTAGTCCTCCCAGGGTAAGTCGGGACCTAAGGCGAGGCCGACAGGCGTAGTCGATGGACAACGGGTTGATATTCCCGTACCCGTGTGTGCGCGCCCATGATGAATCATCGGTACTAACCACCCAAAAGGTTCTAGATCAATCTCTTCGGAGTGCGACGTGAACCCGCTGCGTGGGACCTTCGGTGGTAGTAGTCAAGCGATGGGGTGACGCAGGAAGGTAGCTGTACCGGTTAGTGGTTATACCGGAGCAAGCCCGTAGGGCGACATCTAGGCAAATCCGGATGTCATAAGCCTGAGAGGTGACGCATAGCCGATTGAGGCGAATTCAGTGATCCTATGCTGCCAAGAAAAGCCTCTAGTGAGTTCACACACGGCCCGTACCCCAAACCAACACAGGTGGTCAGGTAGAGAATACTAAGGCGTACGAGATAACTATGGTTAAGGAACTCGGCAAAATACCCCCGTAACTTCGGGAGAAGGGGGACCTCGCTTGGTGACCGGACTTGCTCCGCGAGCTGGACGAGGTCGCAGAGACCAGTGAGAAGCGACTGTTTACTAAAAACACAGGTCCGTGCGAAGTCGCAAGACGATGTATACGGACTGACGCCTGCCCGGTGCTGGAAGGTTAAGAGGACCCGTTAACCCTTGGGTGAAGCGGAGAATTTAAGCCCCAGTAAACGGCGGTGGTAACTATAACCATCCTAAGGTAGCGAAATTCCTTGTCGGGTAAGTTCCGACCTGCACGAATGGCGTAACGACTTCTCAACTGTCTCAACCATAGACTCGGCGAAATTGCACTACGAGTAAAGATGCTCGTTACGCGCGGCAGGACGAAAAGACCCCGGGACCTTCACTATAGCTTGGTATTGGCGTTTGGTTCGGTTTGTGTAGGATAGGTGGGAGACTGTGAAGTAGGCACGCCAGTGTTTGTGGAGTCATCGTTGAAATACCACTCTGATCGTATTGAACCTCTAACCTCGGACCGTATATCCGGTCCAGGGACAGTGCCTGGTGGGTAGTTTAACTGGGGCGGTTGCCTCCTAAAATGTAACGGAGGCGCCCAAAGGTTCCCTCAACCTGGACGGCAATCAGGTGTTGAGTGCAAGTGCACAAGGGAGCTTGACTGCGAGACCTACAAGTCGAGCAGGGACGAAAGTCGGGACTAGTGATCCGGCACCTCTGAGTGGAAGGGGTGTCGCTCAACGGATAAAAGGTACCCCGGGGATAACAGGCTGATCTTCCCCAAGAGTCCATATCGACGGGATGGTTTGGCACCTCGATGTCGGCTCGTCGCATCCTGGGGCTGGAGCAGGTCCCAAGGGTTGGGCTGTTCGCCCATTAAAGCGGCACGCGAGCTGGGTTTAGAACGTCGTGAGACAGTTCGGTCTCTATCCGCCGCGCGCGTCAGAAACTTGAGGAAACCTGTCCCTAGTACGAGAGGACCGGGACGGACGAACCTCTGGTGTACCAGTTGTTCCACCAGGAGCACGGCTGGATAGCTACGTTCGGACAGGATAACCGCTGAAAGCATCTAAGCGGGAAACCTATTCCAAGACCAGGTTTCTTACCCTTTTAGAGGGATAAGGTCACCCACAGACTATGGGTTCAATAGGCCAGACCTGTAAGCGTAGTAATACGTTCAGGGAACTGGCACTAATCGACCGAAAACTTACTAATAAAACCGCAACCACTATTCTTCGTCTTTTGACGATCACACTCCACCACCAGATAACTTGTGTGTTAATCACACGAAAGAGTTACGGCGGCCACAGCGAGAGGGAAACGCCCGGTCCCATCCCGAACCCGGAAGCTAAGCCTCTCAGCGCCGATGGTACTGTTCTTAACACGGAACGGAAGAGTAGGACACCGCCGAACATAAATTGGAAATGCCCCCCAGGAAACTGGGGGGCATTTTCATTTCTACGGTAGATTTCTGCAGGTGTTCAAGGGCCGCTTCAAGTTGAAGCCCACTGTCACCACGGTGGGTGCAGTGGTACTCGTGCTGGTCATTTACGTGGGATTCCTCGCGATTTATCGAATACTGGATCATCACTCGGGGCCGCCGTCGGCCGATCTGGATTTGTCTCGCGACAACGAGACCGTGGTGGTCATTGATCTGCAGGACCTGCGAACGGTAAACAATCGGCTCGATGCCGAGGTGGTGGTGCTACCGGCGAAAACGACCCTCGATGCCTTCGGTTTGTTGAATGCCGACATGTCCGTTCGCTTGGTTTCCTCGCTGGACTACGGCGAGCGGTATTTTCCGCGGGGCACGCTGCCGGCGGCTATGGATGACACTCTGATTGCGACGGGCGATGCCCAGTCGTGGCCGTTTGATGAGTACTCGACGGGAAATCTGCGCGCGGAGGTCATGGTGGGCAATGGCGAAGGACGCCGTCCTGTGCCCGCGCGTATCGAAGTGATCGGAAGTTTGGGTGGTTGGCGGGTGTCGACGGATACGTCGCAGGCGCCGGCGGGCAAGGGGGATCAGACGACCGTCAGATTGGTGCGGGCCCGTGGCACCCTGGCTTTCGATGTCGGTATCTGTCTGGTCTTGATCACCCTGCCGACGATGGCACTGATTGTCGCGATCGAGACCGTACGCGGGGTGAAGAAATTCCATCCGCCCCTGACAACATGGTTCGGAACGATGCTGTTCGCGATCGTTCCGCTGCGGAACATCCTGCCCGGCGCTCCGCCTCCGGGCGCCTGGATAGACCAGGCTTTGGTGCTCTGGGTGCTTATCGCACTGGTGGTGGCGATGGTGCTCTATGTCGAAGCGTGGTGGAAGCAGTCAGACTAGGCGGCTCAGGCCACCGGTACCGCAAGCTCGGTGGGCTCGGTACGGCCGCGCAGCGTCACCGTATCGCCCGAGCGCCAATGCAAGGCTTCGCGATGGTGCGCACGTAACACGGTGTTGAGGGACGCCACCAGATGCCCCGGTACAGCCTTGGACAATTCGCAGAGCCTGGCCGCCTCATTGACGGGATCGCCGATCACCGTGTACTCGAATCGGTCATGGGCGCCGATGTTTCCAGCCACTGCTTGTCCCGAGGCCACGCCGATACCGGCCTGACATTCGGGCACTTCGATACGGAGGCGGCGGGCGATGGCGCGCGCGGCGGCCAGTGCCTGGCTCTCTGGGCGGTCCAGTCGGACCGGGGCCCCGAAGACCGCGAGGGTTGCGTCGCCCTCGAACTTGTTGACCATGCCCTCGAATCGGTCGATCTCCTCGACGACGACGGTGAAGAACCGGTTGAGCAGCGCGACTACTTCGACGGCGGGGCGGCTGGCTGCCAGGCGGGTGGATCCGACGATATCGGCGAATAGCACTGCGACATGGCGCTCTTCGCCGCCGAGCTCCGGTTTCTGCTGCTCGGCGGCCGCGGCGACCTCGCGGCCGACATGCTTGCCAAAGAGGTCGCGAACGCGCTCGCGTTCCCGGAGCCCCTCCACCATGGTGTTGAAACCAGCCTGGAGCTCACCGAGCTCGGTGCCGTCATAGACGACGAGATTGATATCCAGGTCATTTTGCTCGACTCGCTTGAGGGCCGCCTGCACCTCTTTGACCGGTGTAGAAGTCATCCAGGATGCGATCCAGATGAGGATGAGGCCGAACACGACCGGGAAGGACGAAAGAATGATGACCGCGACCGCTAGCTGATCGATGGTGAAGTTACCGAAGATCAGCGAGCCGAAGGCGGTCAGCATGATGCCCGCGGCGGGGACGCCCGAGCCCAGTGTCCATGCCAGGACCGTGCGAACCATGATTCCGGAGGCGAGCCTGCGGTTGCGCGGCCCTGCTTCCAGGGCGCGTGCGGCGACGGGGCGCATTGCGAACTCGGTGAAGAGGTAGTTTGCGGCACAGACGACCATCCCGCTGAATCCGACGGCGAAGAAGATCTTGGGAATGTAGAGAGGATTTTGCAGTCCGTAGAGCGTGGTGAAGAGGGCGGTTCCTCCTACCCACAGGATCGCCTCGACGACAGTCAGCCGCCACGGCACCGCAAAAGTGTTGCGCTGGTCTGCCTTCGTCGGTGTGCGCTCGTCTATGGCCCAGCGCACCGCCTTGAAAATGCGTCGCGTGCCCCAGATCGCTCCGATGAGCACGGCCAGGGAGACGTACACCGGTACCACTATGAAGTTGAGCCATATCGGCGCGTCGAACACGTTGGGGTCTGGGATCGCGACAATCACCAGGAGAAGGACGACTCCGATCCCGATGAGGTTGGCGGCCACCACGAACACCGTGAGGATCAGCTGGATTCGGATTCTCTGGATCAGCGTGCTCTCGTCATACCGGCCGAGCAGCCAGGATCCGTAGCCGGCGCCGGCCTCGAGTCGGCCGGTCTGCCCAGTGACGGCGGCGAGCGCCGCGCCCACTCGCCGCGATAATGCGCGAATCGAATCCTTTGCCCCGATATTGGCCATAGTTGTCGTCAGCCTAACGCCCTATACAGTGGGCCGGTGCGTCTCGTCGTAGCTCAGTGCACTGTTAATTACGTTGGTCGGTTGACAGCCCACCTCCCGTCTGCCAAGAGGCTGCTGCTCATCAAGGCCGACGGCTCGGTGAGCGTGCACGCCGATGATCGCGCATACAAGCCGCTCAACTGGATGAGTCCGCCGTGCTGGCTCACCGAGACTGAAGACGAGGGTGGCGACGATGCGGGAGAGACCGGCGCCTCGACCGTCTGGGTGGTGGAGAACAAGGCAGGCGAGCAGCTGCGGATCACCATCGAGAACATCGAGCACGATTCCGCGCATGAGCTCGGAGTCGATCCCGGGCTCGTCAAGGACGGGGTGGAGGCGCATCTACAGGAGTTGCTCGCTGAACATGTCGCCTTGCTGGGCGACGGATACACCCTGGTGCGCCGCGAGTACATGACTCCTATCGGTCCGGTGGATCTGCTGTGCCGCGATGCCGATGGTGCGACGGTGGCGGTGGAGATCAAGCGCCGCGGTGAGATCGACGGTGTCGAGCAGCTGACCCGCTATCTCGAACTACTCAACCGCGACACCACGTTGGCGCCGGTCGCTGGCGTCTTCGCGGCGCAACAGATCAAGCCACAGGCCCGCACACTTGCCGAGGACCGCGGGATACGCTGTCTCACACTGGATTACGACGCAATGCGGGGAATGGACTCGGACGAGTTCCGATTGTTCTGACATGGTCCGACACGGAAAGCGTCGTCAACCGCCGCACCGCGACACCCCGGCGGCGCTCTCGATCGGGGGCGACCAGGTTGAGCAGGGCACCGATGGTTTCGACTATCACGTGCGCCGGATCGCCGGAGCACGCGCCCTCAAGGTGTACCGCTGCCCCGGATGTGATCACGAGATTGCGATAGGGGTCGCGCATGTCGTGGTGTGGCCCGCCGGGGACAACCCGGACAGAGCAATGGATGACCGTCGGCACTGGCATACGCCATGCTGGGGCAACCGCGCGAATCGAGGTCCGACGCGCCGATGGAGCTGACGAGAGCTAGTGCGACTGCGTTGGCTGGACGAGCTCGATGAGCACGCCGCCAGTGTCCTTGGGATGCAGGAAGTTGATCCGTGAGTTCGCGGTGCCGATGCGCGGCTCGTCGTACAGCACCCGCACGCCGGCGGCGCGGAGCTGGTCGGTCAGCGCATCGATATCGGTGACGCGGTAGGCCAGCTGCTGCAGTCCGGCGCCCTTGGTGTTCAGGAACTTCGCGATGGGCGAGGCCTCGTTGAGCGGGGCCATCAGCTGGATCTGTGTACTGCCGGGCTCGGCTCCGGGGAAGGACAGCATGGCCTCGCGGACACCCTGACCCTCGTTGATCTCCTCGTGCACCAGGATCATGCCCAGGTGCTCGTGGTACCACTCGATGGCGACATCGAGGTCGGGCACGGCGACACCGACGTGGTCGACAGCGGTTACCAGCCCGGTCGATAGGATCGACGGGACATCAAGAGGAGACGATGTCGTCATAACGCAACGGTAACGCGTTGCAGAAAACGGCGTCCAATCGAGAAGTACTAGGGAGACCCGATGAGCACGTCTGTAATTGTTGCTGGAGCGCGTACGCCCGTTGGCCGGTTCCAGGGTTCTCTCAAGGATTTCTCGGGTGCCGAACTTGGTGGCGTCGCTATTGCGGGCGCCCTGGCGAAGGCCGGGGTGTCCCCGGCGGCCGTCGACTACGTGATCATGGGCCAGGTGCTCACCGCCGGCGCGGGGCAGATCCCGGCGCGTCAGGCCGCGGTTGCCGGCGGAATCGGCATGGACGTCCCGGCGCTCACCATCAACAAGGTGTGTCTTTCCGGTGTGGACGCCATTGCCCTGGCTGACCAGCTGATTCGGGCCGGGGAGTTCGAGGTGGTGGTCGCCGGCGGGCAGGAATCCATGACCAATGCGCCGCATCTGCTGCCCAAGAGCCGGTCCGGGTTCAAGTACGGCGACGTGACACTCATCGATCACATGGCTTTTGACGGTCTGCATGACGCATTCACCGACCAGGCGATGGGCTTGCTCACCGAGCAGCGCAATGTCTCCGACAAGTTCACCCGCGAAGAGCAGGACGAGTTCGCGGCGCGCTCCCACCAGAACGCTGCCCGCGCGTGGAAGGACGGCGTCTTCGCCGACGAGGTGGTCTCGGTGCAGATCCCGCAGCGCAAGGGCGATCCGATCGAGTTCGCCGAGGACGAGGGCATTCGTGCCGACACCACCGCAGCTTCTCTGGCGGGGCTGCGCCCGGCGTTCAGCAAGGACGGCACCATCACCGCGGGGTCGTCGTCGCCGATCTCCGATGGCGCGTGCGCCGTGGTGGTGATGAGCAAGGAGCGCGCGGAGCGCGAGGGCCTGGAGTGGCTCGCTGAGATCGGCGCGCACGGTGTTGTCGCCGGCCCCGACTCCAGCCTGCAGCTGCAGCCGGCCAACGCCATTCGGAAGGCTTGCGCGCGGGAAGGGATTTCCCCCGAGCAGCTCGACTTGGTCGAGATCAACGAGGCCTTCGCGCTGGTCGGGCTGGCCTCGATCAAGGACTTGGGCATCGATCCGGCCAAGGTCAACGTCAACGGCGGCGCGATCGCGATCGGCCACCCCATCGGAATGTCGGGTGCCCGGATCACACTGCATCTGGCGCAGGAGCTCAAGCGCCGCGGCGGCGGCATCGGCGTGGCGGCGTTGTGCGGCGGCGGTGGTCAGGGTGACGCCCTGATCGTGCGGGTGTGATTTACGACGCGCTGTAGTAGGTCCGCTGAAGTGCCGGGCAGCCCATCGGGCAGACTGAGGGCATGACTCAGCTTTTCGACCTGCGCAGCACCGCCAGCAGGTTCCGCACCGTGGCGTTGCTCGAAGCCCTCAGCTGGGCGGGTCTGCTCACCGGGATGTTCTTCAAATACGTGCCGGACCCGGGCAACGAGATCGGCGTGAAGGTATTCGGGTGGATCCACGGGATCGTCTTCATCGCGTACTTGGTGCTGGGGTTCCTGGCGGGGCGTGAATACCGCTGGAAACCGCTCACGTGGTTGCTCGCGCTGTTAGCTGGAATTGCCCCATTGTGCAGTGTGATTTTTGTCATATGGGCCGACAAGACGGGCAAATTGCCCGTTGCGGGCAGCGCGCCGTTGGGTGACGCGGCGCCGTAGTGCGCAGACCGCAACCCGTGACAGACTGGACGGCGTGACCCGACCACGTCCCGCGATGGCTGCGGCCATGTCCGGAGCCGTCGACCTTTCTGCTCTCAAACAGCGCGCGCAGGAGCCTGCCGCGCCTCGTGAGCCCGCAGCCGGTGGTGACTGGACCGTTGAAGTAACCGAGGCGAATCTCGAAGCCGAGGTGCTGGAGCAGTCCAACCGCGTGCCGGTCATCGTGCTGCTGGGTTCGCCGCGCAGCGAGGCTTCGGCGGCACTTGCCGCGACACTGGGTGATCTGGTGGCCGAGGACCGCGGAAAGTGGACCCTCGCGCGGGTGAATGTCGACACTAATCCGCAGATCGCACAGGTCTTCGGTGTGCAGGCCGTGCCGACCGTGGTGGCCGTGGCCGCCGGACGGCCCATCACCAGCTTCGCCGGACCGCAGCCGGCCGATCAGCTGCGGCGCTGGCTCGACTCGATCCTCGATGCGGTCGCCGGCAAGCTGCCCGACGCCGATACGCGCGAGGGCGACGAGGCCGAGGAGGCCGAAGACAGCATCGACCCCGAGCTGGCCGCCGCGCGTGACGCCCTGGATTCAGGAGATTTCGAGGCGGCCCGTACCGCCTATCAAGGTCTGCTGGATGCAGGCGCCACCGGTGTGGTGGCCGCCGAGGCGACGGCGTCGGTGCGCCAGATCGGGTTCCTGATCCGTGCGACGGGTCAACGCCAGGACGCGGTGCTTGTTGCCGATGCGGCTCCGCGTGACGTCGAGGCAGGATTGGCCGCCGCCGATGTGGAAGTGCTTTCCCAGTTGCCGGATTCGGCCTTCGATAGGTTGGTCGCGCTGGTTCGCGTGACCAGCGACGAGGACCGGGCCACGGTGCGCGCCCGCTTGTTGGAGCTTTTCGAGCTGTTCGATCCCGCCGATCCCGCGGTGGTTGCGGGGCGGCGCAAGCTCGCCAACGCCCTGTTCTAGTTCGGCCGACTGCCCCGAATCAGGGGAAGCGCTTGGCGCAGGTCTGGTCGTTGCCCAGCACGCCGATCCGATAGGCATCGATGCGGGAGAACCCGGCCGGTGCCGTCTGGCCCTTTACATCGCTGGAAGCTCTACCGCTGGAAAGCAATTCGGAGACGGCCTCATCGAGATCGCCGCCGGAGAGGATGACCGGCGCGCGCGGGGTCATGATGCCCTTACCCGCGGCCCGCGAGGTGAAATATCCCGTCAGGCACGCGGTCCGTAGTCCGGTCAAGATGCCCTCGGTCTCGAGCCCCGCGGCCTTCTCTGCTGCCAGCGCGTAGCGCGAGACGATCACACTGAACGCCGAGTAGTCACCGTTCACTTGCGCCGAGAACAGGGCGCGTTCGGTGGCAGGCTTTGCCATCTTCTGCAGGGCCGTGGGGTCCATGGCGATCGTGTTGTCCTGGGGGCAATACGAGGCCGGTGCCGTGCCCGAACCGTCGGAGCACTTTCCGTCGCCGTAGACCGCCTTGGGCGGGTTGTCCATGGGGAACACTTGCGAAGCCGCGGCCAACACCGCGCCGATGGTGTCCGGATTGATCGGCCAGTTGTCGCCGTTGGGGCCCACTCCCAAACCGCGGGGAAGCTCGCCGCGGCGTTTGAGGATCTCCTGGGAATCAATGCGTTTGCAGGCCATGGGGCCATCGGTGAAACCGAACTGGAAGGCCGACACCCGCTCGAACGCCGAGCCATGGATGGCCCACTTCTTGCTGGTGTCGTTGTCGCGGATCGCAATCATCGCGGCCATCACCTTGTTGAGCCCGTCGGCGGTGTTCAGGGTGAATCGCGGTGAATCGCCCTGAGTGACCCAGCGCAGGTAGGCCCCGGCGAAGCAGTCGGCCTGCTGTTCCTGGTTGAGAGCCAGGAGGTATTCGACCTGGTCCTTGCTTATCTTCGGATCATCGATCGGATTGATGAGCTGGGCGTGGAACTGGATCGAGTGCCCGTACTCGTGAGCCATGACGGTATTCATGGCCATATCGCCCATCTGCTTGCGCAGGAAGGGGAACAGCTGACCGCGATCCCAGGCGAACGAGTTGTCCAGCGGGCAGAACGCGGCGTTGATGAAGTCGGTCAGGTTGCCTTTGCAGAATTCAAGGTCGTCGTTGTTCTTACGCGAGTCGGCCGAGATGAGCCGGGACACGGGCCGGAAGTTCGCGA
This sequence comes from Mycobacteroides franklinii, assembly GCF_002013895.1. Classification (GTDB taxonomy): domain Bacteria; phylum Actinomycetota; class Actinomycetes; order Mycobacteriales; family Mycobacteriaceae; genus Mycobacterium; species Mycobacterium franklinii. The sequence goes on from NZ_MAFQ01000001.1 coordinate 432,319, forward strand.
ACGAATCTCCATAGAACTGCGTCCAGAAGTCCTCGATATCGGCCAGGGATACCTTGACGTAATCGTCGATCTCACCGTTGTCGGTGTTCTCGATCTTGCGCTTGGGAACCTGCACTCCGGGTTTCATGCCCGACGGGCCGTCGACCGCGGGCATACCCGCCACCCGCAGGGGGTCGGCGTAGATCGACTGTGCTTGCCCGCCGAGCGGACGGCCACACGATGTGATCACCAGCACCAACCCCACCAGCAGTGCCATCCAGCGTTTGGACATCCAAGCCACCCCTTTAGATACGCGCGCGTGCGTTTAGCGCATCCTAATGTTTTCTAGCGGGGCTCGGAGTCGGGTTCCAGCCAGATGGCAGCGGCCGGCGGAAGCGCCAGTGTGGCCGAGGCAGGACGCCCGTGCCAGGGGTTCGCTGACGCGATGACCTCGCCAAGGTTCCCCACTCCGCTGCCGTGATACTGGAGCGCATCAGTGTTGATGACCTCGCGCCAGCGGCCGGTGAGGGGCAATCCCACTCGGTAGCTGCTGTGCTCGACGCCGGCGAAATTGAAGATGCATGCCAGCACCGAGCCGTCGTCACCGAAGCGCAGGAAGCTCAGCACGTTGTTGGCCGAGTCGTTGGCATCGATCCACGAATACCCTTGGGGCGCGGTGTCTTGTGACCACAGTGCGCGCCGCTGCCGGTATGCCGCGTTCAGATCCGCGGTCAACGCCCCGATGCCCGACGAGTATCCGTCCTCGCGTAGCTGGAACCAGTCGACGCCGCGCTCGTCGGACCATTCGGCCCGCTGGCCGAACTCCTGCCCCATGAACAGCAGCTGCTTTCCGGGGTGGGCCCACATGTATGCCAACAGGCAGCGCAGACCGGCGGCCTTGGCATGGTCGTCACCGGGGATCCGGGTCCACAGCGTGCCCTTGCCGTGCACCACCTCGTCATGACTGATGGGCAATACGAAGTTCTCGCTGAACGCGTACAACATCGAGAAGGTCATCTCGTGATGGTGAAAGCTTCGGTGGATGGGATCGCGTCCCAGGTAACCCAGCGTGTCATGCATCCAGCCCATGTTCCATTTCATGGAAAAGCCAAGGCCGCCAAGGTTGGTCGCGCGGGTGACGCCCGGCCAGGAGGTGGACTCCTCGGCCACCGTGACGATTCCGGGATGCAGCTTGTGCACCGTGGCGTTCATCTCCTGCAGGAACTGCACGGCCTCAAGGTTCTCGCGGCCGCCGTAGATGTTGGGTGTCCAGCCGCCTTCGGGCCGTGAGTAGTCCAGGTAGAGCATCGATGCGACAGCATCGACACGCAGCCCGTCGATATGGAACTGGTCGAGCCAGAACAGGGCGTTGGCGACGAGGAAGTTGCGTACCTCGGGGCGCCCGAAATCGAAAACATATGTGCCCCAGTCCAGCTGCTCGGCACGGTGTGGATCGGCGTGCTCATACAAGGGTGTCCCGTCGAAGCGGGCCAACGCCCATGCGTCCTTCGGGAAGTGGGCCGGTACCCAATCGACGAGCACGCCGATGCCTGCCCGGTGCAGAGCATCGACCAGGTACCGGAAGTCGTCGGGCGCGCCGAGTCGCGAGGTGGGCGCGTAGTACGAGGTCACCTGGTAGCCCCAGGATCCTCCGAAGGGATGCTCGGCCACCGGCAACAGCTCGACGTGGGTGAACCCCTGTGCCAGGACGTATTCGGTCAGCTCGTAAGCCAGCTCGCGATAGGTGAGTCCGGGGCGCCACGACGCCAGGTGCACCTCGTAGGTGCTCATCGGTTCGAACACCGGATTGCGCGAGGTGCGCCGCGACATCCATTCGCCGTCCTCCCAGGAGTATGACGAGGTGGTGACCCGAGACGCGGTGGCCGGGGGCAGCTCGGTGGCGAAGGCGAACGGGTCGGCCCGATCGGTCACCGATCCGTCTACGCCGTGTACTCGGAACTTGTACAGCGCGCCGAGTGTCATGCCCGGCCAGAACAGCTCCCAAACCCCGGAGGATCCGAGAGTTCGCATGGGGGCGTCATTTCCGTTCCACCCGTTGAAATCCCCGATGAGCGAGACGCCGCGTGCGTTGGGAGCCCAGACCGCAAACGAGATGCCGCTGACCTCGCCATCGGCGGTGACGAATGAGCGCGGATGTGCGCCAAGGATTTCCCAGAGCCGCTCGTGCCGGCCCTCGTTGAACAGGTGAAGGTCCACCTCGCCGAGCGTGGGCAGGAATCGGTACGCATCCGCGATGACGAGTGAGGCGCCGTCATAATCGACATCCAGGCGGTAGTCCAGGAGGTTCAGGAAGGGCAGTGCCACGGCGAACAGTCCGGACCCGAGATCGGTCATCGGATGAGTTTCGTCACCGACCACCGCGGCGACGGCGCTGGCACCCGGCTTGAACGCACGAATGACGGTGTATCCCTTGCCTTTCTTGCTGGGATACTCATGAGCGGCCAGGATCGAATGCGGGTTGTGATGGGTGCCGGCCACCAGCCGGGTGATATCGGCGGCGTCCGGTTTCAGGAATGCGGTGGATGCGCTCATGGGCGGTACACCAGCTGAGATCGGGCCGATTCGCGTACCTGCGGCAGGTTGAGGATGTGCGCCACTTGTCGAGAAGGGGTGAGCGGGTCGAGCCGCACGTAGTTGGCCTGGCCCCAGCGGTACTGCTCGCCGGTGAGTTCGTCGCGCACCCAGAAGGTCTCGTGCCACTCAAGACCGAGCGCGGGCAGGTCGAGCCAGATGGTGCCGTCCTCGGGGCCGAAAGGATCCAGATTCACGACGACCAAGACCGCGTCACCGGTCACCGGGTCGAACTTCGAGTACGCCAACAGCGCATCGTTCTCGACGTGATGGAAGGTGATGTTGCGCAGCTGGTGTAGGGCCGGGTGCAGCCGGCGGATCTCATTGAGCTGAGTGATGAACGGCTCCAACGATTCACCCCGCGCCGCCGCACCCTGGTAGTCGCGGGGGCGCAGCTGGTACTTCTCTGAATCAAGGTATTCCTCGCTGCCCTCGCGCAGTGGAACGTGTTCGTAGAGTTCGTATCCGGAGTACACGCCCCACGTGGGGCTCAGGGTGCTGGCCAGGACGGCGCGGATCGCGAACATGCCCGGGCCGCCGTGCTGCAGACTGGCGTGCAGGATGTCCGGGGTGTTCACAAAGAGATTCGGGCGCGCCAAGTCTGCCTGCGCGGCGATCTCTCGGCCGAAGTCCTCGATCTCGGATTTGCCGGTGCGCCAGGTGAAGTAGGTGTACGACTGCGTGAAGCCGAGTTGGGCCAGACCGTAGAGCCGGGCCGGCCGAGTGAATGCCTCGGATAGGAACAGGACATCGGGGTCCGCCGCCTTGACCTCCCCGATCAGCCATTGCCAGAAGTCGGGCGGCTTGGTGTGTGGGTTGTCTACTCGGAATATCTTGACGCCGTGTGCAACCCAGTGTTGAACCACGCGCAGTACCTCGGTGTAGAGGCCCGCCGGATCGGTGTCGAAGTTCAGGGGATAGATGTCCTGATACTTCTTCGGAGGGTTCTCCGCATAGGCGATGGTGCCGTCGGGAAGCTCGGTGAACCATTCGGGATGCGCGCTCACCCAGGGATGATCTGGCGCGCACTGCAGCGCGAGATCCAGTGCCACCTCCAGGCCCAGTTTGTGTGCGGTGGCGACGAACCGGTCGAAGTCCTTGAGATTTCCAAGCTCCGGATGGATTGCGTCGTGGCCGCCCGCGGTGCTGCCGATGGCCCACGGTGAGCCCACCTCACCGGGATCGGCGACGGGATTGTTGTTGCGGCCCTTGCGGTTTATCTCGCCGATCGGATGAATCGGCGGCAGGTAGACCACATCGAATCCCATTTCCGCGACCCGGGCGAGATCGGCGGCAGCGGTCGCGAGGGTGCCATGCATGGGCCGTCCGTCCGGCCCCACCCCGCCGGTGGAACGTGGGAACAGCTCGTACCACGAGCCGTAGAGCGCACGGGTGCGATCCACCCAGATGCCGTACTGGGTTCCACGGGTCAGCAGGTCGCGCAGCGGGAACTCGTCGAGCAAGGAGACGGTTTCCCCGGAGAGCGCGTGCTGAAACCGTGCCCCCGGATCGTCCGGGGTGCGCAACGCTTCCGCCGAATCCAGCAACGGCTGGCGGCGCTTGCGTGGCACTCCGGCCGCCGCGCGCTCGAACAACCGGGCGCCAATCTCCAGATCGTTGGCCAATTCGGTGGCACCCTGCCCGGCCTCCAGCTTGGCCGCGACGTTGTGACGCCAGGTTGCGATCGGATCACCCCACCCGTCGACCCGGAAGGTCCATAACCCCTCCCGATCCGGGATGAAGCTGGCATGAAATCGATCCAGGGCCCCGCCGGCGTGCATCGGGATATGCACCGGCTTGATGCGCGTCGCGGTCGTGTCCTTATCGCGAGGGGCCGAGATGCGGCGCAACGGTCCCTCCGCGAGCTGCGGGTAACTGGGTCCCAGGCAGCGCACCACCAAGGTGGCGGCGACAGCGTCATGGCCTTCGCGCCAGACGGTCGCCGCGACGGGTACCACCTCGCCCACGACGGCCTTGGCCGGATAGCGACCACCCGAGATGACGGGGGCGACATCGTCGATGCCTATGCGTCCGGTCACCACGTCCACCGTAGTAGACGGGCTATCTTGCCGCCGGGCATGCGCGCAACCGAAATCTCAGTAAGGTTCTGAAGGGTGAAAGCCCTACGTCGATTCACTGTTCGTGCCCATCTTCCGGAGCGGTTGGCGGCGTTGGGCGAGTTATCCAACAACCTGCGCTGGTCATGGCACCAACCCACGCGGGATCTCTTCGCCGATATCGACCACCAACTGTGGGAGCAGACCAACCACGATCCGGTCGCGTTGATGGGGTCGGTGCCGGCGCAACGGCTCGACGAGCTGGCCGCCGATGACGGATTTGTCGACAGGGTGGGAGCCCTGTCGGGTGATCTGCACGACTATCTGAACCGGCCGATGTGGTACCAGCGCCAGCTGGAGCGCAGTGAGGACGACGGCGATGAGACCGCGGACAGTGGGGCTCTACCCACTGCGATCGCGTACTTCTCGATGGAGTTCGGTGTCTCCGAGGTACTGCCGAACTACTCCGGTGGTTTGGGCATCCTGGCGGGCGATCACCTCAAGGCCGCGTCCGATCTGGGGCTGCCGCTCGTCGCGGTGGGGCTGCACTACCGGTCCGGGTACTTCCGGCAGTCGTTGACCGCCGATGGCTGGCAGACCGAGCAGTATCCGCTCATCGACCCCGCCGGTCTGCCGTTGCGGCTTTTGGCGCATGACGACGGCACCCCGATTCTCATCACGGTGCCCATGCCGCAGGATCGGGAGCTCTCGGCCCGGATCTGGATCGCCCAGGTGGGCCGGATTCCTCTGCTGCTCTTGGATTCCGATATCGCCGAGAACGATCGCGAACTGCGTTACGTCACCGACCGGTTGTATGGCGGTGATCAGGACCACCGCATCAAGCAGGAGATCCTGGCCGGTATCGGCGGTGTGCGCGCCATTCGTGCCTACGTCGAGTCCACCGGCTCGCCATCGCCGGAGGTGTTCCACACCAACGAGGGGCATGCCGGGTTCCTGGGGCTGGAACGCATCCGCGAGTACATCGGACAGCACGGACTGGATGTCGAAACTGCCCTGACCGTGGTGCGGTCCAGCACCGTATTCACCACGCACACACCGGTTCCGGCGGGTATCGACAGATTCCCCGTCGACCTGGTGCGTCGGTACTTCGGGGAATCCGGGGATTCCACACTGCTGCCGGGCGTGCCGGTGGACCGGATCATCGCTTTGGGGGCGGAGGACGACCCGTCCACGTTCAACATGGCTCATATGGGGCTGCGATTGGCGCAGCGTGCCAATGGCGTATCCCTGCTGCACGGCCAGGTGAGCCGGTCGATGTTCAACGGACTGTGGCCGTCATTCGATGCCTCAGAGGTCCCCATCGGGTCGATCACCAATGGCGTTCACGCGCCCACCTGGGCGGCGCCGCAATGGTTGGAGCTGGGACAGCAGCTGGTCGGTGCCGAGGCGTTCAACGACGCCAGTGGATGGGAACGCATTCACGAGGTTGATCCCGGCCACATCTGGTGGATCCGATCGCAGCTGCGTGAGCAGCTGATTCAGGACGTGCGTCGGCGCATCCGCGCATCCTGGCTGCAGCGCGGCGCTGCCGAGGCCGAATTGGGCTGGGTGGACAGCGCGTTCGACCCGGGCGTGTTGACCATCGGCTTTGCCCGCCGGGTCCCGACGTACAAGCGGCTCACCTTGATGCTGCGCGATCCGGAACGACTGCGCGAGCTGCTGCTCGACGAGAAGCAGCCGGTGCAGCTCATCGTGGCGGGCAAGTCGCACCCGGCCGATGACGGCGGCAAGGGCCTCATCCAGCAGATCGTCAGGTTCGCCGACCAGGCCGACGTGCGGCACCGCATCACCTTCCTCCCCGATTACGACATGTCGATGGCCCGATATCTGTATTTCGGATGCGATGTGTGGCTCAACAATCCGTTGCGTCCGTTGGAGGCGTGTGGAACGTCGGGGATGAAGAGCGCACTCAACGGCGGATTGAACCTGTCCATCCGCGACGGCTGGTGGGACGAGTGGTATGACGGCGAAAACGGTTGGGAGATACCGACCGCCGACGGGGTCACCGACGATCACCGCCGCGACGATCTGGAGGCCGCGGCGCTCTATGAGCTGCTGGCACAGAAGGTGGCACCCAAGTTCTACGAGCGCGATGAGCACGGCACACCACAGCGGTGGGTCGAGATGGTTCGTCACACCTTGGAAAAGTTGGGCCCGAAGGTATTGGCGTCCAGGATGGTTCGCGATTACACGGTCGGCTACTACGCTCCCGCGGCCAGGTCGCTGCGCGCCACGGTAGGCGCGGGGGACTCGTTCACCCCGGCCAAGGAGTTGGCGCGCTATCGGGAACGGGTGCAACAAGTGTGGCCGTCTCTGGTCATCACGGAGGTCGACAGTTCGGGTCTGCCCGATACCCCGCTGCTGGGGTCACCGTTCACGCTTACCGCTTCGGTACAGCTGGCCGGGCTGGCTCCTTCGGAGGTCGCGGTGCAGGCCGTGATCGGGCGAGTTGACCTGGACGACAAGCTTTCCGATTCGGAGATCGTCCCGATGACGCACACCGGTAGCCGGGGCGGCGGCGTGGAGACGTTCTCGACCACCACCACCTTGCCGGTCTCGGGGTCTGTGGGTTACACGGTGCGGGTGCTCCCGCACCACCCACTGCTGGCAAGCGACAGCGAGCTGGGGCTGGCGGTGTTGGCCGCCAGCGACCTGGAACATTAACGGCCCGATCAGCTGTAGCGGGTAAGGCAGCGGTCGGTGGATCCGGCTACGCCGTCGCGGAACGCCTCGATCCGCGAGAAGCCGGCCGGGACGGTGGTTCCGTTGACATCGCTGGCGACCATGCCGTTGGTCAGCAAGCCTGACACCGCTTCGTCGAGGTCGCCGGCACCGAGCACCATCGGATTCGGTTCCTGAGTGGGCGTGGTCGGCCTGGCCATTGCCGCCGATGCCACACCCGTCAGGCAGGCGGTGCGCAACGCGCTCTGCCCGTTGTCGAGCGATAGACCGTGCTCATTCTCGATCGCCAGCGCGTACCGGGATATCACCACCGAGTACGCGGTGAAATCGCCGGTTACCTGCCCCTGGTCGTGGGTGGGCCGCGCGAGATTGGTCAGTTGCCGCAGATCCAGGGCGATGGTGTTGGAGTTCGGGCAGTACACCGCCGGCGGCGATGGCACGCGGTGGCCGGGCTCGTCGCATGTGGCGCCTGTCATCGAGAGACGCGGGGGCGCTGTGTTTCCCGTCGGCGTATAGACGGTCCGCAGCACCGTCATCAGTGTGCCCAGGGTGTCGGCGGAAACGGGTATCTCCGCGGATTCTCCGGACGTCAGGTTCACCGGTAGCCCGCCGCGCCGCTTGGTGATCTCGGCCATGTCGATCCGGCTGCATTCGGTTGCGCCGTCCATGAACCCGCGCTGGAACGCCGACACGCGCTCGAACGCCGATCCGTGTGAGTCGACGGCGTCGCCGGCCTCGATGGGGTCGTCCCGGAAGGCGATGAGTGCCGCGATGACGTTGTTGAGGCCGTCGCCGGTGCTCAGGGTGAAGCGCGGCGAGCTGTCCTGCGCCACCCACCGCAGATATGTGCCGGCGAGGCAATCGGCCATCTGCTCGCCGACCAGCGTCTGTGTCCGCGAATCGACCATCTCCGATTGGTGCGCGACGGCGTGCCCGTACTCGTGGGCCAAGGTCATGGGAACCGCCATGGGGCCGAACATTCGCACCAGTTTGGGTAGCAGCACGCTGCGGTCCCAGCCGAGGCTGTTCTGGTTGAGGCAATATCCGGCGTTGTCGAAACCGATCGTCGGACTGTCACAGAACTTCGTGGCATCGGGGCCGTCGCTGCTCCACGACACCAACGATGCGACGGGATGAAACGTGGCCCAGAACGTCTTGGGATAGGCCTCTTGCCAGAAGTCCTCGATATCGGAGATCGCGTTGACCGCGAGCCGGTCCATCTCACCGTTATCGGTGCCGCGCACGGCTCTGTTGACCGGTTTGGGGTTGGGGCGCAGGCCGGAAGGACCATTGACGACGGGGAGCCCGGCGATTTGGTAGGCGTTGCCGAGCTGTGAAACTGGGGTGCCGTCAACGGCATTCGAGCATGCCGGCAGCCCGAGGACGCAGCTGGCCAGGATCGCCGTCGGGATGTGGAACCACCTGCCCGGAATCGACATGGCCATCTCTCTGTACTGGCTATCCCTGTGTGGGGGAGCCTCCTCCAGCATAGGTCGCGTTGTGCTTGGTCATCAGGCGTTGCAGTGCCGCGGTGACCACCGACAGATCATGTGTGGACCAGAACGGTGGCAGTGATGCGCGCAAAAATCCGCCGTATCCCGCCGTCGCCATCCGCGAATCGAGCACCGCGACAACACCTCTGTCATGTGCGCTGCGCAGTAGTCGTCCGGTTCCCTGAGCCAGCAGCAGTGCTGCCTGGGTACCCGCCACCGCCATGAACCCATTGCCGCCGCGCGAGCTGATTGCTCGTTGCCGGGCGGCGCGGAGCGGATCGTCGGGGCGGGGGAACGGGATTCGGTCGATGAGAACCAAGGACAGCGAGGGGCCAGGCACGTCGACGCCCTGCCACAGCGACAGGGTGCCGAACAGGGAGGTCTCCGGATCCGCGCTGAACTGTTCGACGAGAACCGATGTCGCGTCGTCCCCCTGACACAGCACCGGGGTGTCGAGCCGGGTACGCATCTCCTCGGACGCCTCCTTGGCGGCGCGCATCGAGGAGAACAGTCCCAAGGTGCGGCCCCCTGCCGCGCGGACGAGGGTTTCGATCTCGTCGAGAGTGGCCGCACCGAGACCGTCGCGCCCGGGGGCGGGCAGGTGCCGTGCCAGATAGAGAATGGCGGACTTCTCGTGCTGGAAGGGGGATCCGACATCGATACCGTGCCAGGTGGCCCTGGTCGCGGTGGTGGAGTCAGTGTCCGCGCCCTTGCCGGGTTCTCGGGCGGGCAGCCCCCAGGAGGCCGCCATCGCGTCGAATTTCCCGCCGAGGGCCAGGGTCGCGGAGGTGAGGACGACGGTGCGCTGCCCGAATAGGCGGGTACGCAGCAGCCCCGCGACCGACAGCGGGGCAACTCGCAAGACCGGGCGTATCGTGCCCCGATTGTCCTCATGATCCAGCCACACCACATTGGGTCGTGCGGTGATGTCCGGTTCGGCCCAGCAGCTCAACGCGAGGGAAGCCGCATCGACGATATCGTCCAGTGCGGCAACTGCTTCGGTACGTGCCGAGGCCGTGGCAGGATCGGTGGACTGACCCGTGGGGATCTCGGTGCGTGCCGCGGCGGCGGCATCGCGCAGCGCGGTCAGGTAGGTGACGGTTTCCTCGTCCGCGCGGTCGATGGTGCCGGGCCTGCTGTCGTGGATGAGCGAGGAGAATGTCGCCGAACTCGCTTCGAACCGGCTCGCCGTCTCGGGTGACACCAGCCGGCCGATGCGCCGGATGGTGACGGTGAGCCCGACTGCCGAGAGTTCCTGGGTGGCAACGCTTGTGACTCTGTCGACAAGGTCGTGCGCCTCATCGACGATCACCGCGTCATGCTCGGGCAGGATGTTGATATCGGCGATGGCATCGATGGCCAGCAGTGCGTGATTGGTGACCACGACATCGGACTGTCCGGCATCGAGCCGTGCCAGCTCGGCGAAGCATTCCGTGCCGAACGGGCACCGGGTGGCGCCGAGGCATTCGCGCGCCGACACGCTGACCTGCGACCAGGACCGGTCGGGCACGCCGGGCTTGAGCTCGTCCCGATCCCCGGTTTTGGTGGTGTCCGCCCATTCGTTGAGCCGTTGGACGTCGCGGCCCAGGGCGCTGGCCGCGAAGGGCTCGAACAGGGTGTCGGGCGCCTCTTGGTCGGACGCGGCGCCGTTGTGCAACTTATTGAGGCACAGGTAATTCCCCCGTCCCTTGAGGATCGCGAACCTCGGCTTGCGGGTCAGTGAAGGTGTCAGCGCCTCGGCGAGGCGAGGCAGATCGCGATCCACCAGCTGGCGTTGTAGCGCAATGGTCGCCGTGGAGACGACCACCGGCGACGACGTTTCGATCGCGTGCGCCAGGGCCGGCACCAGGTATGCCAGGGACTTCCCGGTGCCGGTACCTGCCTGGACCACCAGATGCTCGCCGCTATGCAGGGAATGTTCGACGGCGGTGGCCATGGTGAGCTGTCCGGCGCGTTCGGTGCCCCCGAGTGCCGCGACAGCGGTGGCAAGCAGGCCCGTCGCGGATGCGGATGCGTCGCCCAGTTTCTGATTCAGCGGATCACCTCGACGCCGGCACCCTGGAGCTCGTCCAGTGCGCGATCCGCCGATTCTGCGTCAATACCAACGCAATACGCGGTAAGTACCCGAGTATGCAGTCCCTCGCGTGCCGCATCGCGGGCGGTGGCGGCCACACAGTAGTCGGTGGCGATGCCGACCACGTCGACGCTGTTCAGCTGGCGGCTCTGTAGCCATGTCGACAGTGTGGTGCCGTCGGTGGAGACGCCCTCGAATCCCGAATATGCCGCGCTGTATGCGCCTTTGGAGAACACCTCATCGACGGGGGCCAGGTCCAGGTCGGGATGAAATTCGGCGCCGGGCGTGCCGGCCCGGCAATGCGGGGGCCAGCTCGTCTGGAAATCTGGCGTGTCGGAGAAGTGATCGCCGGGGTCGACGTGGTGGTCGCGAGTTGCCACCACTGCGTCGTAGGCGCCGGAGCCAGTGAGGGCGTTCAGCGTCTGGGCAAGGGCGGCGCCGCCGGGTACGGACAGCGAGCCGCCTTCGCAGAAGTCGTTCTGCACGTCGACGACGATAAGTGCCCTACCCATGGATCGACGGTACCCCGGTCGGGGCTCAATCGAAGATTGCCGACACCTGGCGGCCCATGCGCGAGATGTAGTCGATGAGCTCGTCGCGGCTGATGGCCAGATCTCCGCGCAGATAGTCGATGATGGCGCCCGAGGCGGCGCCGACGAGCGATACCGACAGGAAGCGGCGGCGTCCCGGATCATCGACGTCGATCAGCGCCTTCTCGGCAAGTGAGGCGAAGGCAAGGGAACCCGCGAACCCGGCGCTGCCGAGGGTCGGCTCGGTGAACGGGGCCACCATCAGGATGCGTCCGTAGACGGGGTTGTCGACAGTGGCCCCGATGAAGGTCTCCACTGCGCGAGTCTCCAAATCTTCGCCCTCTGCGGCGAATTCGGTGACAACTCGCATCACCGATTCGAGCACGTCCTGGTACACCGCACGCACGAAGTCGTCTCGGTCACCGAACTCTTCGTAGAAATTGCGTTCGGACACACCGGAAGATCGACACACGGTGCGGATGGTCAGGGCCGGCCCGTCGATGGCGCCGAGCGCGGCGATACCCGCGTCGAGCAGTGCGCGTCGACGCGTCGCTCGACGCTCCTCGGGAGTGGTTCCCGCCCATTGCCTTCTGGCTGCCATGTGACCTCCGACCCCGAATTATCCCACCAGGCGGGTGACGATCGCAGCATCCCCGTGGGAAAGGCCCAACCCCTCCCACGGCAGGCTCAACAGTCCGGTGCGTACGCGCTCGCGCGCGTCTTCGAGTGAATCGGTCGCGACGGGCGTGCCGGCGCGCACCAGCGCGCTCGTCAGTGTCCGGTGCGGCTCGGTGACCATCGGTTGACCGGTGGCCGCGCGGTACACCACTTCTTCGGTGATGGTGCCCGTCGGCTTGGCGATGCGCAGGGCACACTTGTGACCGCCGTGAGATTCCTTGTGGCTGCTGCGTTTAGCCACGGGGATGCCGTCGATTTCGACGAGCTTGTAGACCATGCCGGCGGTCGGTATGCCCGAGCCGGTCACCACCGAGGTGCCCACCCCGTAGATGTCGACGGGCTCGGCGCGTAGCGCCGCGATGGAGTATTCGTCGAGGTCTCCGGAGACGACAATGCGGGTTCGGTGCGCGCCCAGCGTGTCCAATTGCGCGCGAACCTGCCGGGCCAGCACCCCCAGATCGCCCGAATCGATGCGCACCGCTCCGAGTCCGGGTCCTGCCACGGCGATGGCGTTCTCCACTCCTGCGGTGATGTCGTAGGTGTCGACCAGCAAGGTGGTGCCGACGCCGAGCGCCTCCACCTGGGCCCGAAATGCCTCCCGCTCGGCCTCGCCGGGACTCATGCCGTCCTTGGCGTGCAACAGTGTGAAGGCATGCGCGGCAGTGCCCCGTGCGGGCACACCGTAGCGGCGCTGCGCCTCCAGATTGGACGTCGACTCGAATCCCGCGAGATAGGCCGCGCGGGCACAGGCCACCGCCGCCAGCTCGTGGGTGCGCCGAGACCCCATCTCGATGAGCGGGCGGCCCCCGGCCGCCGACACCATGCGGGCGGCAGCCGAGGCGACGGCGCTGTCGTGGTTCAGGATCGACAGGGTCAGCGTCTCAAGAATGACGCACTCGGCGAAGCTGCCGCGCAGGGTGAGCACGGGGGAGCCGGGGAAGTAGAGCTCGCCCTCGGGGTAGCCGTCGATATCGCCACTGAATCGGTATGCGGCGAGGTACTCAAGCGAATCACCGTCCAGAAATGTGGATAGCGATTTCAATTCGTCGGATCCGAATCGGAACTCGGCGAGTGCCTCGAGCAACCGGCCGGTCCCGGCGACCACCCCGTATCGGCGGCCGTCGGGGAGCCTTCTGGCGAACACTTCGAAGGTGGCGCGACGCCCCGCAGTGCCGTCGCGTAGTGCTGCGGCAAGCATGGTGAGCTCGTATTTGTCGGTAAGCAATGACGTGGACGGGTGCGTCATGTGCGTCACGTTAGCGGGATGTGCCGGGGTATGACCGGCTGCTCGCTGGTCTCGGGCAGTCGCGGGAAACTCAGAACTTCGTACTGACAGAGTTGGCGGTCCCGGTATTCTGGGGCCATGGGTGCGCCGGCGCGAGCCTTGCCAGGGACTATCGCGGAGAGGTCTGTCGAACATGTCGACCAGACCCAGTCGCCGTGGGTCACCATCGTCTGGGATGACCCGGTGAACCTGATGAACTACGTCGCCTACGTGTTCCAGCAGCTTTTCGGTTACAGCGAGACAGAGGCCACCAACTTGATGCTGCAGGTCCATCACGAAGGCAAGGCCGTGGTGTCGTGCGGTGCGCGCGAGTCGATGGAGATCGATGTCAGCAAGCTGCACGCTGCGGGCCTGTGGGCCACCCTGCAGCAGGACCGATGAGCCGCTGATTCGTGCGAAAATGGAAGCGCGTCAACGCCTCCGATGGAATTCGGTTGCGCTCGGAGATGGAGCCGCATGAGGCGGCACTGGTCCAGTCGATGGTCACATCGATGCTTGCGATGCTGGACGAGCGCGAATCGGCAGCGCCCAGCGACGAACTGGCACAGCTGACCGGTATTCGTACCGGAAACACCGAGGCCCCCACCGACGTCACCCTGGGACGGCTCCTGCCGGACTTTCACCGGCCCGACCAGGATGGCACCAGCAGCATCGAGGCGGTCACCGGGCTGAACAGCGCATTGCGCAGTTTGTACGAGCCGGAGATCATCGATGCCAAACGTGAGGCCGGTCAACGGTTGTTGCGCACACTTCCCACTGACGGCGGACGCTTTGAGCTGTCCGAAGCCGATGCGCGGGCGTGGTTGACCGCGTTGAACGATGTGCGGTTGGCGCTGGGGGCGATGCTCGGGATCGACAGCGATGGACCGCAGGAGCTGCCCGTCGACGATCCGATGGCCGGGCATATGGACATCTACCACTGGCTGACCGTGATGCAGGAGCTGTTGGTGCTCGCGTTGATGGGGAAATCGCCCTGATGGTGAGGAAGTTGCGCAGATGAGCCAGTTCTCTGGGGCGATCACCGACGTTCCGGGAATCCTGGTGGGTCATCACCAGCGGGTGGACGCCGATGCCACCCTTGGATCGGGCTGGGCCACCGGGACCACCGTGGTGCTGACGCCGCCGGGGACTACGGGCGCTGTCGATGTGCGCGGTGGCGCGCCGGGAACCCGCGAGTCCGATCTACTGGATCCCGCCAACACGGTCTCGACTGTCGACGCCGTCGTGCTCACCGGGGGAAGCGCCTACGGACTGGCGGCCGCCGACGGGGTGATGCGCTGGCTGGAGGAGCGGGGCAGGGGAGTGGCATTGCCCGGTGGCACGGTGCCCATCGTCCCGGGGGCGGTCATCTTCGATCTGCCGGTAGGTGCCTGGAAGGACCGGCCCGACGCCGAATTCGGCTACCGAGCGGCAGAGCTCGCCGATGATGCGCCCGACTGGGGTGCGGTCGGTGCTGGTGCCGGAGCCAGGGCCGGAACACTCAAGGGCGGCGTTGGATCGGCCAGTGTGAGCTTGGGCAACGGAATCATCGTCGGTGCCGTCGTCGTTGCGAATCCCGTTGGACTGGTGATCAATCCGGCGACGGGCCTACCTTGGACCGCCGATATTCTGTCCGAGCTGAGCGCTCCGCCGGCCGACGAGGTCGAGAAGTTGCGCGGCTTGCCGGACAAATCCGTATCGCTGAACACCACGATCGGTGCGGTGGCAACGAATGCCCGCTTGAGTAAGGCGCAGTGCCGCCGTGTCGCCATCGCCGCCCACGACGGGTTGGCCCGGGCCATCAGGCCCGCGCATACCCCAATGGACGGGGACACGCTGTATGTGCTCGCGACAGGAACGAGCGAGGGTGATGCCGATGCCCTCACTGCCGCGGTGGGGATCGCCGCCGCCGACTGTGTCGAGCAGGCTGTGGTGCGCGCGGTGGTGGGCGCCGCGAGCGTGGCCGGAATACCCGCATATCGTGACGTGTTGCCTGGAGCGTTTTCGTAGTGGCCGTCGCGGCCCCAGAGGGTAGGAAGGACCGGTAGTGCTTCGTATACGTGCCGACCTGGTCGACGCCATGGTCAAGCATGCCCGTGCCGACCACCCCGACGAGGCGTGTGGGGTGCTGGCGGGTCCGGACGGCTCCGACCGCGCCGAACGGCATGTGGCCATGATCAACGCCGAGCGATCTCCGACTTTTTATCGCTTTGATTCCGGTGAGCAGCTTCGGGTTTGGCGAGAAATGGATGACGCCGACGAGGTGCCGGTGGTTATCTATCACTCCCACACCGCAACCGAGGCCTACCCCAGCCGCACCGATATCAACCTGGCCGCGGAGCCCGATGCCCATTACGTCTTGGTGTCCACCCGTGATCCCGAGCAGCACGAGCTGCGCAGCTATCGGATCGTCGATGGGGTGGTCACCGAAGAGGACATCGCCATCGTCGAGCAGTATTAGAGAAAAGGACCGTCCACCATGTCGATTCAAGTATCGATCCCGACCATCCTGCGCGTGCACACTGGCGGTGAGAAGCGTGTCGCGGCAACGGGTTCCACTCTGCAGGCAGTGATCGCGGATCTGGAATCCAACTATTCGGGGATTTCCGACCGGCTCGTCGATGACGGCAAGCTGCACCGTTTCGTCAACATCTACGTCAACGACGAGGACGTGCGGTTCTCGGGTGGGCTGGACACCGTGATCGCCGATGGCGATTCGGTCACCATCCTGCCTGCCGTGGCCGGTGGCTAGCGGCGCATGACCCGATACAACTCGTTACTGCAGGCTCTCGGGAACACCCCGCTGGTGGGGTTGCAGAGGCTGTCCCCTCGGTGGGATTCAGGTGGTGACGGTTCTCCGCACGTGCGGTTGTGGGCCAAGCTGGAAGACCGCAACCCGACCGGATCCATCAAGGACCGGCCCGCGTTGCGGATGATCGAACAAGCCGAACAGGATGGATTGCTGGAGCCGGGCGCCACGATTCTGGAGCCCACCAGCGGTAATACCGGTATCTCGATGGCGATGGCCGCGCAGCTCAAGGGCTACACGATGATCTGTGTGATGCCGGAGAACACCTCCATCGAACGGCGTCAGCTGCTCGAGCTCTACGGTGCCAGGATCATCTTCTCCCCGGCCGAGGGTGGCTCCAACACCGCCGTGGCCACTGCCAAAGAACTTGCCGCACAAAACCCTTCGTGGGTGATGCTGTACCAGTACGGCAACCCGGCCAATGCCGATGCGCACTACCGCGGCACCGGGCCGGAGATTCTGGCCGACCTGCCCGAGATCACACACTTCGTCGCGGGGCTCGGCACCACCGGCACCCTTATGGGGACGGGAAGATTCCTGCGCGAGAACGTGCCGGGGGTCCAGATCGTCGCCGCCGAGCCGCGATATGGCGAGGGTGTCTACGCACTGCGCAACATCGACGAGGGATTCGTGCCCGAGCTGTACGACCCCGAGGTGCTCACCACCCGTTTCTCCGTCGGGTCCTTCGACGCGGTGCGCCGCACCCGGGAGCTGGTCCAGGTGGAAGGCATCTTCGCGGGCATCTCGACCGGGGCCATCCTCCACGCCGCACTCGGCATGGCCGCCAAGGCCGTCAAAGCCGGGGAGCGCGCGGATATCGCGTTCGTGGTGGCGGATGCGGGTTGGAAGTATCTGTCGACCGGCGCGTACGCCGGTACCGTGGATGACGCGGAAGATGCACTGGAAGGGCAGCTGTGGGCGTGACGGGATACGGCAGTGGATCCGAGTATTCGGGGTCCGCTGCATCCCGTCCCGAGCGGCCCGGCCGTCCGCAGTGGGTGACCGGCGGAATCCTGGTCGTCTCGTTCATCGCCCTGTTGTATGTCGTCGAGGGCATCGATTCGGTCAGCGGCCACCGCCTCGACGAGAACGGCATCCGGCCCCTGGAGACCGACGGATTGGACGGCATCCTCTTCGCGCCGTTGCTGCACGCCAACTGGGGGCACTTGGCTGCCAACACGGTGCCCGCGCTGGTGCTGGGCTTCTTGGCGGCAGCTGCGGGCGTGGGGCGCTTCCTGTTGGCCACCGCCATCATCTGGGTTCTCGGTGGTGTCGGCACGTGGCTCATCGGCAACATCGGATCGCCTTACGAGACCAATCACATTGGGGCGTCGGGTCTGATCTTCGGCTGGCTCACCTATGTGGTCGTCAGGGGTTTCTTCAATCGGAGCGTGGCGCAGATCCTCATCGGCGTCATCGTGATCGTCCTCTATGGCGGAGTGCTGTGGGGTGTGTTGCCCGGACAGTTCGGAGTGTCCTGGCAAGGACACCTCAGTGGCGCCATCGCCGGCGTGCTCGCCGCCTATTGGCTCTCCGGTAGGGAACGCAAGGCTAAGGCCATACGTGGTCCGGGGGCGCCGCCGAGGCTGATCACGTGAGCGGGCCGAGCGCGGCATCCGACGGTGTTCGCGCGAGCGGATCATCCCCGATCGGGATATTCGATTCGGGGGTCGGCGGATTGACCGTGGCGCGGGCGATCATCGATCAGCTACCCGATGAGGACATCGTCTACGTCGGCGATACCGGCAACGGGCCGTACGGTCCGTTGACCATTCCGGAGATCCGTAAGCACGCGCTGGCGATCGGCGACGACCTCGTCGAACGCGGGGTGAAAGCGTTGGTGATCGCCTGCAACACGGCATCGGCAGCTTGCCTGCGCGATGCCCGTGAACGGTACGCACCGGTGCCCGTGATCGAAGTGGTGCTGCCCGCGGTGCGGCGGGCGGTGCACACCACGCACAACAACAAGATTGGTGTCATTGGCACCGAGGCGACCATCGCATCGGGTGCTTACCAGGATGCGTTCGCGGCCGCGCGTGACACCGAGATCACGGCGGTGGCGTGTCCGCGTTTCGTCGATTTCGTCGAGCGCGGCATCACCAGCGGACGGCAGGTACTTCAGCTTGCCGAGGGCTATCTGGAACCGCTGCAGCGGGCACAGGTGGACACCGTGGTGCTGGGCTGCACCCACTATCCGTTGCTGTCCGGGTTGATCCAATTGGCCATGGGCGAGGACGTGACGCTGGTGTCCAGCGCCGAGGAAACCGCCAAGGACCTGCTACGGGTGCTGTCGGAGCGCGATCTGCTGCGGCCGCATCCGGACAACCCGAGCACCTCGCATCCGAACCGGATTTTCGAGGCAACCGGCGACCCCGATGCGTTCCGCACTCTGGCGGCCCGATTCCTCGGCCCGGCTGTGACAGCGGTGCAAACTCGAGCTAGCGGTGTTCCGGGTTACACCGAAATTACGCGGTCCAGTTAGACACCCCTGCGACCCTCTGCCGAGACGCTTGCCAGGCGTGGCAAGCTAGGGCTGTGCGAGTCACCGTGCTCGGCTGTTCAGGCAGTGTCACCGGACCGGATTCACCGGCATCTGGTTACCTTCTGACGGCACCGGATGCGCCACCGTTGGTCATCGACTTCGGTGGTGGTGTCTTGGGCTCTCTGCAACGTTTCGCCGATCCCGGATCGGTGTCCGTTCTGCTGTCGCATCTGCATGCCGATCACTGCCTGGACTTGCCCGGTCTGTTCGTGTGGCGCCGTTATCACCCGAATCCGCCCAAGGGTAAGGCGATCATGTATGGGCCCGCGGACACCTTGGTGCGCGTCGGTGCGGCCTCTGCCGAGATCGGGGGTGAGGTCGACGATTTCACCGACATCTTTGACCTGTACGCGTGGAGCGAGGGTGTGCCCGTCCAATTCGGGTCACTCACCGTGACTCCCACCAGGGTGGCGCACCCGCCGGAGTCGTATGGGCTGCGGATCGAGGATGCCTCGGGTGCCGTCCTGGCCTACAGCGGAGACACCGGCATCTGCGATGCCGTGGTCGAGCTGGCTCGCGATGCCGATGTGTTTCTCTGTGAGGCGTCCTGGACCCATATGCCGGGACACCGTCCGCCGGACCTTCACCTGTCGGGGACCGAGGCGGGGCAGATCGCGACCCGTGCGGGTGTGAAGGAACTACTGCTCACCCATATCCCGCCGTGGACCTCGCGCGAGGACGTGATCGCGGAGGCCAAGTCGGCGTTCGACGGACCGGTCCGTGCCGTGGTCGCCGGGGAGAGCATCGACCTGTAGGGCTGCCACTCGGACTCGGCGCCGCCGCGGAGACGATAGGGTCGAAGGCGTGTCCAGACGAGAAGACGGCAGACAAGACGACGAGCTGCGCCCGGTAACCATCACCCGCGGATTCACCGCCCATCCGGCGGGTTCGGTACTCATCGAGTTCGGCCAGACGCGGGTGATGTGCACCGCCAGCGCCACCGAGGGTGTACCCCGCTGGCGTAAGGGCTCGGGAATGGGTTGGCTGACAGCCGAATACGCGATGCTGCCGGCATCGACGCACACCCGTAGTGACCGCGAATCGGTCAAGGGGCGCGTGGGCGGTCGTACCCAGGAGATCAGCCGTTTGATCGGACGCTCGCTGCGCGCCTGTATCGACTTGTCGGCGTTGGGGGAGAACACCATTGCCATTGACTGCGATGTGTTGCAGGCCGATGGTGGTACCCGCACCGCCGCGATCACCGGTGCCTATGTGGCCCTGGCCGACGCGGTGACGTACCTGGCAGCACACGGCAAGCTGGCAGATGACGAGCCACTGTCGTGTGCGATCGCCGCCGTAAGTGTCGGCGTGGTAGATGGTCGGGTGCGTGTCGACCTTCCGTACGAAGAGGATTCGCGCGCCGAGGTGGATATGAACGTGGTGGCCACCGATACCGGCACCCTCGTGGAGGTGCAGGGCACCGGTGAGGGTGCCACCTTCCCGCGGTCTACCCTGGACAAGTTGCTCGACGCTGCCGTGGGCGCCGCAGATCAGCTGTTCGTCTTGCAGAAGGAAGCACTCGCGTTGCCGTATCCCGGGGTACTGCCCGACGCGCCCCAGAAAAAGGCATTCGGTTCGTAGTAGGCGGGGGCCATGAAAATACTCGTCGCAAGCCGTAATTCGAAGAAGCTCGCGGAGCTTTCACGGGTGCTCGAATCATCGGGTGTTTCCGGTGTCGAGTTGGTATCGCTGGCCGATGTTCCGGAGTACGAGGAAGCGCCCGAAACGGGCGCGAGCTTTGAGGACAACGCACTGATCAAGGCGCGCGAGGGCGCCAAGCACACCGGATTGGCCTGTGTTGCCGACGATTCCGGTCTCGCGGTGGACGCGCTGAACTGGATGCCCGGGGTGCTGTCGGCGCGCTGGAGTGGGCGGCACGGAGACGATGCCGCCAACACCGCGCTGCTGCTCGCACAACTTTCGGACGTGCCCGACGAACGCCGCGGTGCGGCCTTCGTCTCCGCGTGCGCACTGGTGACACCGGAGGGTGAAGAGGTCGTCGTCGAGGGCCGCTGGAAGGGTTCGATCGCGCGGGTACCCGCGGGGCAGAACGGCTTCGGCTACGACCCGATCTTCCTTCCCCGCGGTGGCCTCCGGACCGCCGCGGAGTTGACGGCCGAGGAGAAGGACGCGGTATCGCATCGCGGGCGCGCGCTGGCGGCGTTGCTACCGATGCTGCGCAACTTGGTGAATCTGGGCCGCACCGCGCCGTAGTTTCTCCTGGAGAGCAGTCCCCCGCGCGGGGGACTGCTCGCGAGGGTTATGGCTGCAGGATGATCTTGCCGCGGGCGTGACCCGTCTGTCCGTACTCGTGGGCCTGGCGAGCTTCGGCCAACGGATAGGTGCGGTCGACGGTGACTTTCAGTTCGCCGTTGCCCGCCAGGCGGATCAATTCGGGACGCGCTGCGCGCCGGACTTCGGTGCCCGGGTCGGCGCCGGGACCGCCGCCCAGTGCTTTGAAGCCATCGCTTGCGGCGCGGCCGAATCCGGCGATCGTGGCGATGCGGTCCTTATCGGCGACGAGCGCCAACGAGACGTCGGCGGCCTCATCGGTGCCGACGAGATCGAGTGCGGCGTCCACGGGCCCGATCGCGCTGACCCGCTCTTGCAAACCGGGGCCGTATTCGACGGGGATCGCGCCGTATCCGCGCAACTGGTCGTGGCGCGCGGCACTGGCGGTGGCGATCACGGTCGCGCCACGAGCCTTCGCGAGTTGGGTGGCGAGTAGGCCCACGCCGCCCGCGGCGCCGTGGATCAGGACGGTGTCGCCCTCGGTGACGTTGGTGGCTTCGAGGAGATGGACCGCGGTCTGTCCGGTGAGGAGGAAGCCGGCGGCCTCGTCGAAGGACAAGCTCGCGGGTTTCTTGAAGACCTCGTCCGCGGCGGCGATGATCTGATCGGCGTAGCCGCCGATCTGCCCGGCCGCGATGACGTCGTCACCGGGTTTGAGCCCGTCGACACCCGGACCGACGGCGGCGACGGTGCCGGAGATTTCGAGCCCCAGGCGCATCGGAAGGTTGTCGGGATCGGTGCCGAAGGCTCCCGAGTACAACTTCCAGTCGATCGGATTGACGCCGGCGGCCTTGACATCGACGAGGACCTGGCCCTCGCCGGGGCCGTCGAGGGGCACCTCGCGGAGTTCGAGGACGTCGGATGCGCCATACGCGGTAGCGACAACTGCATGTGTGGTGGTCATACCGCTATCCAAGCCCCATCTTCATGTCAGTATTCCTGACATGAAGATTTTCTTTCACTAGAGGCCGAACTGCTCCTTGACCTGCTTGGTGCGGTAGTGCTCGACGATGAATCCGAGGAGCGGGATGGTGCCGGCGAGCAGTGTGCCGATGGTGCGCGGCCACGGCCAGCGCACCTTGACGGCCAGATCGGTGGTGAAAATCAGGTACACGAAGTAGATCCACCCGTGCACGATGCCGATCCAGCTCGGCGGATGCGCAACCTGCTCAACGTATTTGAGCCACATCTCCCAGCAGAGGGCGATAAGCCACACCCCGGTGGTCCAGGCCAGGATGCGGTAGCGCCACAGCGCGCCGCGGATCTTCTCCACCGGGGTGGTGACCACGGGCGTGTCGGGAGTGGCTTTGGGCTCGGTCACGGGGTGGGCTTCCTATCTTGTTCGGCCAGGGCGGCGAGGTAAGCGTTGTACTCGGTGAGTGTGTGGTCGGCGGGGTCCGGCGTGGCGGCGGCCGGGCGCGGGGGCAACAGACCCTCGGGTATCTCGGTGACCCGATCGGCGGGCGGCGGGGGCGGGCCCTCGTCCTCGTATTGGACGAAGCGGCGGTAAGCCCAGATCACGAAGGCCGCGAACAGCGGCCATTGCAGCGCGTAACCCAGGTTCTGGCCGTCGCCGGTCACGGACTCGAAGCGCTGGAACTGCCAGTAGGCCAGGCAGAGGAATGCGACCACGCTGACGCCGACCAGCACGATGAGTGCCGGTCTCCGACGCCGTGTAGTGGACACCTTCTGACGGTACCGCGTGAGGTAGGTACAGATGCCAACGCCCCTGGTCAGCGCTTAGGTCCGAGGAAGTTGTGGCGGCCCGACGTGGTCGCTTTGCGGTAGCGACGGCGGGCTCGGTCCGGCCTGTAAGATTGACCTGCCTTGCGGGCGTGATGAAATTGGCAGACATGCTGGCTTTAGGTGCCAGTGCTTGAAAGAGCGTGTGGGTTCGAGTCCCTCCGCCCGCACAAATCGACGTTCATGCTGTTGCGCCATGCGGTTCTTCGCCGCGCTGCGTCCGAAATCGACGTTATGTAGACAACGTGCGAGTGAGCGTGTGCACAACGTAGATCTCGGCGCCCACTGCAGCCGCGCCTAGACTTGAAAACGTGGTTCGCAGTGACGGTTTGCTTGACATCGATGATTGCCTGGACGCCGACGGAAACATCGGGCTGCCGCCCGGCACCACACTGATATCTCTCATCGAGCGGAACATCAGGAATGTCGGGGACACCGTCGCCTACCGCTACCTGGACTTCACCGGTTCGGAGGACGGACAGGCCATTGAACTCACCTGGTCGCAGCTCGGCGTCCGCCTGAACGCTGTCGCGGCCGGAGTGCAAGACCATATGGCGCGCGGTGATCGGGTCGCCATCTTGGCCCCGCAGGGCCTCGACTATGTCATCGGCTTCTTCTCCGCCATCAAGGCCGGCGCCATCGCGGTGCCGCTCTTCGCCCCCGAGCTGCCCGGCCACGCCGAACGGCTGGACACCGCCTTGCGCGATTGCACGCCCACGGTCGTTCTGACCACGGCGGCGGCGCGGGATTCCGTCGAGGAATTCCTTGATGGCCGTCCGGAAACGCCGCGCGTGCTCGTCATCGACGAGATTCCCGACGAAGAGGGGGATGCCTTCGAGTATGTCCATCTCGTGGACGACGACGTCTCGCATCTGCAGTACACCTCGGGCGCCACCCGCCCTCCGGTGGGCGTGGAGATCACCCACCGGGCCGTCGGCGTCAACTTGACGCAGATGATCCTGTCCATCGATCTGCTGGATCGAAACACGCACGGCTGCAGCTGGTTACCGCTCTACCACGATATGGGCCTGTCGATGATCGGTTTTCCGACCGTGTACGGCGGCCACTCCACGCTCATGTCGCCGACGGCTTTCGTCCGACGTCCGCAGCGCTGGATCAAGGCGCTCTCCGACGGCTGCAAAGAAGGTCGCGTGATCACGGCCGCACCCAACTTCGCCTACGAGTACACGGCGCAACGTGGTGTGCCCAAGGATGGCGCAGATATCGATCTGGGCAAGGTGGTGATGATCATCGGTTCCGAGCCGGTCAGCATCGACGCCATCCGCACCTTCGAAAAAGCGTTTGCGCCCTTCGGTTTACCGTCGACCGCCTTCAAGCCGTCCTACGGTATCGCCGAGGCGACGCTGTTCATCGCGAACATCGCCCCGGATGCCGAACCCTCCGTCGTATATCTCGATCGCGCACAGCTCACCGAAGGCCGCGCGGTGCCAACAACTCCCGATGCGGCCAACGCCACCATCCATGTTTCCTGCGGTCAGCTTGCCCGCAGTCTGCACGGGGTCATCGTCGATGCCGAGGGCGCAGATGAGCTTCCGGACGGTCAGGTCGGCGAAATCTGGCTGCAGGGCAACAACGTTGGACGTGGATACTGGGGCCGACCAAAAGACACGGAGAGGGCTTTTCACGCGCGGCTCGGCAAAACACAGGCGAAAAGCCATGCCGTCAAAGCCAATGTCGAGGGCAATTGGTTGCGCACCGGCGATCTTGGCTTTTATCTCGACGGCGAGTTGTACGTCACCGGCCGCCTCGCCGATCACATAACCATCGATGCGCAGAGCCACTATCCGCAGGACATTGAGGCCACCGTGGCCGATGCCTCGCCGATCGTGCGGCGCGGATACGTGACCGCGTTCACAGCCGATGATGGCCTCGTCATCGTCGCCGAGCGCGCTTCCCGCACCGCCAAGGCAGACCCGCAGGAAGCCATCGACGCGATCCGCGTGGCGATCGACACCGAATACGGACTGGAGCCCTTCGACGTGCGGTTACTTCCGGCCGGGGCCATCCCGCGCACCACCAGTGGAAAACTGGCGCGGCGGGCCTGCCGCCGCCAGTACCTGGACGGCACGTTGGGCGTTCACTGAGATCCCAGCTAACTCATTTGCCTCATTTGTCCCACGTCAGCGAGCCCATTCGCCACGCCCTCTTCGGCCCGGTAGGTTTTCCGGGCCAGTGGCTGTGACGGCCGCGCGGCCGGGGGACAAGCCGCTAGCGATGTGATGGAGGTGTGCGATGAATGATCTGACAGTCGAAGAGCTGTTCGCGCACAACGATGACGTGCAGAAATCCCGCGCGGTCCGGCTGCTGGCCGCCAAGAATCTGGCGCCGTACATCACCCTCATGGAACGCCACCTGGACCGCAGCGCGAAGGTTTCCGAACCCCTGCTGGTGGCCAAGCTGGACAGAGATCTGGGGGCTGTCGGCCTGGGGGAGCAGTCAGGGCTGGCCCTCATCAAGAGTTGGGCGAGCGACGGGTGGCTGCACCGGGCATCGGATGGTACCGGTCCCGACGCCGAGAACGTCTGCTCGCTGACCGAGGATGCCCGCAGTGCGCTGGCCTTTGTCCGCCGGTTGCGCCGGGCCGACACCGTGGCCACGGGCGGATCGATCGCCGGTATCGCCGCGGGCCTCAAGCGAGTCGCCACGCAGCTGGACGGTGACCCGTCCCGCATGCGCGCCGATATCGAAGCGCAGATCGCGGAGCTGCAGACCCAGCTGCATGCCATTGACGACGGATACCGTCCCGAACCGGACATCGTCGACCTCGAGGACGAGACCCGCGCCATCGCGTACCAGATGGAACAGGTGATCACCGACATCGTGCGTTACGGCAGCATGCAGAATGAGATCACCGCCGGGTTGATCGATGCCGCCGAGGACTCGGATTCCGGATTCCGCGACCGCGCACGCCGGATGTTCGCCGACTACGACGCACTCTTCGATTCCCGAGAGCGCGCCTCCTTCTCGGCCTTCACGCGGACCATCCAAGACCCGGATCAGCGTGCCGCGCTGCGCAACGATATCGCCTGCGTCGCTGACGGATTGCCCGAACTTGATCCCGGGCTGCGCGAGGTCATGAAGAACTTCTTCAAGCTTGTTTCCCAGCAGATCGCGGAGGTTTCCCGCATCGAACAGCGCTGCGCACAGCGCATCCGGCGGTTCTTCGCCGCCGGCACCACCGAGCAGGCGCGTGGGCGCGCGCGGCAGCTCAACGACGCGCTGGCCGCCGGGCATGCCCTGCTCAAGGTGTCGACGGCGGATTCGCCGATCGACGCCGAACTACCCATCGGCCGTTCCGCCGCCGCCGCCATTGGTGCGCTCTCGTTCACCATCAAGGACACCGCGCCGCCGGTGCTCGCGCAGGATGCGCCGTCGGGAGCACTCGATTTGAGCGGATTCTCGGCGTTGGCCACTCAGGTGGACATGGCCGCGCTGGCCGAGACCGTCAACAGCGCTGTTGCCGGTGGCCCAGTTTCCCTGCCCGACATGATCTCTCATGTCGACGCGCCGTATCTGGGCGATGTGATCGTGCTGTGGTCGTTGGCCCTCAAGCAGGACAACACTGCCGACCGTGAATCGGTAAAGGTGAAGTTCCGGTCCCTCGACGGGCAGGACCGGGTGATGGAGGTACCTCAGTTGATGTTCCGTGAACCGGTGCTGGCCACCCTCGAGGAAGAGGGAGCGACGCTGTGACGACACAGACTTCGGGGATGCCGTTGGGAAACATCAATTTTGACGACCTCCCGGGTGTCGAACCCGACGCCTCGGTGCCCAGAACGGTCAAGGGACCGCGGTTCGACGGCGATACCAGCGACCTGCCCGACAAGGCGTGCTGGGCACTGCAGAACCTGGTGGCTCGACGCTACCTGAGCAAGGACGGCCAGCCCGAACTGTGGGCGTCGATGATTGAGCACCGAAAGGTGCTGGCCTCGCGTCTATCCGAATTGGACCTACGGCTGCGGGTATTCGACGATCTGGAGGTCGCGTACGCCGAACCTGCCCCGTTGGAGAATCCCAGCGCATATGGCGCCCGGGTGCTGCGCCGGGAACCCTTGGGCACCTACGCATCGATCGTGGCGCTGCACCTGGCCAAGATCGCGCGGACCGCGCATGACGAGCACGTGTTGGTCAGCCGCGACGATATCCACGAGCTTTTCGCCAACGTCAGCCACGACATCGACCGTGACGAGGCGATGCTGCGTGACCGTGTTGACGAGGCGATCAAGCGGTTGTCCAAGGCCGAGATCCTGCAACGCACCCGCGATGACGAGCACAGCTACACCATCAGCCCGGTGATCAACGCGCTGATGTCCGCGCAGATGATCGAGGCGCTACAACGCCAATATGAGCTGCTGCAGCGCGGCGATGAGTCGCTGGAGCGAAGAGCGTTGGACGAGACCGCCGCCTCGTTAGACGACTCCACCGACGAAGAAGATGGCGAGACCGATGACGATGAGTGATGCAGCGACCCAGCAGTTTTGGCTGTCCCGGCTGCAGGTCATCAACTGGGGTGTGTTCGACGGCTACCACAGTATCGAGTTCAGCCGCCGCGGCACGCTGATCACCGGTTCCTCGGGTAGTGGGAAATCATCGCTGCTGGATGCGATCTCACTGGCGTTTCTGTCCTCGAACCGCCGCAACTTCAACGCCTCCAGCGACACCACTGCCGCGGGCTCCAGCATGGGCAAGCGCACCGTGGACAAGTATGTGCGCGGTCTGTGGGGCGAACTGAAGAACCCGGGGGAGCGGCCCAAGCAGATGTTCCTGCGCGGCAAGGGCGGGGCCTGGTCGGCCATCGCCGTCACCTACTCGGGCACCGACGGCCGCGTGATCACCGGCCTCGTACTCAAGTGGCTTGCCCCAGGCTCGGATTCGGACTCGTCGAGTCGTTACTACCTGATCGATGCCGACGCCGACATCCGTGACCTGTGCAATGCCTGGGCCAGCAAGGGATACGCCGGCTCAGTGTTCGAGGGGGCGGGTTGGCGTGGTCACAAGAGCGAACGCTGGTATCTGGAGCAGCTGTACGCCGCCGTCGGTATTCAGGGCTCCTCCGCCGCCCAGCAGCTGCTGGGTAAGGCCAAGTCGCTCAAGAGTGTCGGCGGCCTGGAACAGTTCGTGCGCGAGTACATGCTCGACGAGCCCGAGTCGATGGCCGCGATTTCCGAAGCACTGGGCCAGATCACGCCATTGGTCGACGCACGCGCCGCGCTCGCGGTCGCACAGCGCCAGCGGCAGACCCTGGGCGATATCGAACAGATCCAACAGACCTACGCCAGCGACGCCGCACAGCTGGCCACCGTTGACGTGGTGGACCATCACACCGTCCGCGACTATGTCGACCAGCAACGCCTGGCCCTGGCGGGTCCGGAAATCGACCTGCTGGATACCGAGATCACCCGTCTCGGCGGTGAATGCGACGAAATCCAGTCGCGCCAAGACATTCTCACCGGTGAGCGAGACAAGCTGCTCGGCCGGATCGCCGCCGCGGACAGCAACCTGGCGCCGCTCAAGAGCGAGCTGGCTCATGCCCGTGCCCGTGCCGAGGAGGTGTCGCGCCGTCGTACCGCCTACGACAGCGCGCTATGGGATCTGGGCCATGACGAGGACATCGAATCCGCCGAGGAATTCGAAGCCATGCGGGTGGAGAGCCTGCGTGCGGTCACCCGGATCAATGCCGAGCTTGAGGCCGGCCATGACGCCTATGTCATGGCGGCCGGTGCATTGTCGACGGCACGCGATCAATTGAGGGCCGCCTCCACCGAATTCAAGCGGGTCGAGCATCTGGGCACCCCGGTGCCGCCGGATGAAGACCGCATGCGTGGGGAGATCGCCGCGGCGCTCGGCCTGACCGCCAAGGATCTGCCTTACGTCTGTGAGTTGATGGATCTGCGTCCAGGGCAGGAACGGTGGCGCAAATCCGTGGAGAAGGTGCTGCGGTCGACCGGGCTCTGCCTGCTGGTGCCCGATCAGCATCACCGGCAGGTGCTGCGCTATGTCAATGAGAACCCGATGCGGGGCTACCTGCAGATGGAACGGGTGATCCCCTCGGGTGCGCCGCGCCGGGCGGAGCCGGGCACTCTTGCCGACTGTCTGCGCGTGACCAACCCGAACCACGAATGTGCCGGCGCAGCCATGAATTTGGTGGCCGGTGTGGGCGACTACGTGCTGGTCGACAGCCCCGATGAGTTCAGTAAGCACCGCCGGGCGGTCACCGATCAGGGGCTGCGCAAGGACGGCGACCGGCGCGCGGTCAAGGACGACCGGCGAGAACTACGCGCGTCCCAATACATCTACCAGGGCAACGCGGGCGACAAGCGGGCTGCGCTTTCCGATGACGTGGTCGAAGCGCAGCAGGTCGTCGGTGATGCCGAGAAGTTCATCGGCGAAATGGATACCAAGCGCGAGGAGCTGCGCTCGGAGGTGGTGCGATGGTCCAAACTGCATAGCCAGTACGAGTATTGGAGCCAGATCGACACCGATTCGGCCGAGGCGGCCGTGGGGCGGCTACAGGATCAGTACGACGCGATGCTGGAAGCCAATCCCGACCTCACCGGCTTGCAGCAGCAGGCCGATTCGTATCTCGACGAGATCAAGAAACTCTCCGAACGTATCGGAGCTTTGAGAAGGCAAGAATCCGAGCATGATTCGCGTCGTACCCGGCTGCTGGATCTGCTGGACAATCTGAACCCGCGCGAGGTGGGCGGGCATACCCGTTCGGGTATCGAGGCCTACGTACCGCAGCTCTCGTCCAGCCTGGACGTGCTGGAGCCCGATGCCTATCGGCTGGAGCTGTGGCGCCAGATCGAGAAGGATCAGTCGGTGTTGCGGGAGAGTGTGACCCGCTCCCGCAACGAGCTGAACCGGATCTTGAACGCCTATGACCGGGACTTCCCTGATTCGATTCCCAACGACAGCGAGAACTTCGACGAGAAGATCCACGACTATGTCGCGTTGTGCCGCCGGATCGATGAGCGTGACCTGCCCGCCGCTTATGAGCGCATGCTGCGGCTCATCACCGAGCAGGCGCCCACCGCCGTGCTGCGGCTGCACCAGCTTGCCGAGGAGGAGGCGCACCGCATCACCGACCAGATCGATCGGGTCAACAGCGGTCTGGGCTCGGTGGAGTTCAACCGGGGCACGCGACTGACGCTACGGGCCGAGCCGAAGGCGCTCGAGGCGGTGGGCGAGCTCAACGAGCGCGCCCGGCGGATTTCGGCTCGCGCGGTGGCAGTGTCCATGGGGGATGAGAAGGCCATCCACGACCAGTACCAGGACATCCTGCAGCTGCGGAATCTACTGGCGGCCGAGACTCCCGAGGCCCGCCAATGGACGCGCGACGCGTTGGATGTGCGTAACCGCTTCGTGTTGTATTGCGAAGAACGTGATGCCACCACCGGCGAGGCGATCCGCACTTACAGCAATGCGGGTGCGAATTCCGGTGGAGAACAAGAGAAGCTGATGGCGTTCTGCCTCGCCGGTGCGCTGAGCTTCAACCTGGCCAATCCGGAAACAGGGGATAACCGGCCGGTCTTCGCGCAGCTGATGCTCGACGAGGCGTTCTCGAAATCGGACCCGCAGTTCGCGCAGCAGGCGCTGTCGGCGTTCCGCAAGTTCGGGTTCCAGCTGGTGATCGTTGCGACCGTGCAGAACACCACCACCATCCAGCCCTACATCGACAGCGTGGTGATGGTGTCCAAACCCGACGGCCCGGGTGTGCGGCCCGTTGCCTCGACGCGCACCGTGCCGATCGGCGAACTCGGTGATGTGCGTAAGGCAGTGAACGCCCGCTAGCGATCTGCGCTACCTACCGAGGAACTCGGCTGTGGTGCGGGACAGGAATGCCTGCACACCGAGCGAGGCGTCCTCGGTGGTGAACAGCTCGCGAACCGTGGGGACCAGCTGTTCCTCGGCGGCGGCATCGCCCTCGCGCACAGCCAGTCTGGCGTTGCGCAGCGTGGCCTGCACACCCAACGGTGCCTGACGGGCGATGGTCTGAGCGATGGCGATCGCCTTGTCGACGTGCTCACCGACCGGCACGATCTCCTGCACGATCCCGATGCGATGAGCCTCGGCGGCGTCGAAGGTGTCGGCCGTCAGCATCCACCGCATGGCGTTGCCCCAACCGGCGGTGCGGGGGAAGCGGATGGTGGCACCCCCGAACGGATATATGCCACGGCTGATTTCGAGCTGTGCGAATGTCGCGGTCTCATCGGCGATCACGATATCGCCGGCCAGCGCCAGTTCGATACCGAGAGTCAGGACCTTGCCGTGTACGGCGACGATCAGGGGTTTGGAAAGTTGCCGTCCGTCGACCTGCCACGGATTGATTCCGCCTTCGGGCGTCAGCGATGCGCCGCCCTGTATCTCGGCGGCCACGCTGGCAAGGTCCAGCCCCGCGGTGAACATCGGCCCCTCGCCGTACAGCACCGCGGCCCGTAGCTCGGCATCGGTGTCGAACTCGCCGAGGGCCAGCGCGAGCTCCTGGAGCATGGTCTTGTCGAAAGCATTGCGCTTGGCGGGCCGATTCAGGCCGATGACCAGGACATATCCGTCGCGGCGAATGCTCAGGGTTTCGTAGTCGGACATTGACTTCTCCGGGTCGATGGCGGATTATGTAGAGCATCATACATAGACAGGAATTCCTCGGGAAGGACGACGATTGAGCACCCCGCGTGAACGAATGGTGGCCTCGGCCGCCCTGTTGATCCGCGAGCGCGGTGCCCACGCGACGGCGATTTCCGACGTTCTCGAACACAGCGGTGCACCCCGTGGCTCGGCGTACCACTATTTCCCGGATGGCCGTACCCAATTGCTTGGTGAGGCAGTGGATCTGGCGGGCGAATACATCGCCGGGATGATCGATGCCAAACCCTCGGCGCTGGATGCCCTGGACTCACTGGTCATGTCCTACCGCAAGCAACTGGTGCGGAGCGACTTTCGGGCGGGATGCCCGGTGGTGGCGGTCGCTGTCGAGGCCGGCGATCCGGAGAGCCCTGCCAGTAATCAGAAGCTCATCGAACATTCGGCGGCAGTGTTCCGGCGCTGGATCAACCTGATCGCCGACAAACTGGTTGCCGCCGGCGTGGCCCGTGTCCGCGCCGACGAGCTGGCGATGCTGATGACGACCTCCCTGGAGGGGGCCATCATCATCGCGCGATCAACTCACGACATCACACCAATCGATGTGGTGCACAAGCAGTTACGCACAC
Organism: Mycobacteroides franklinii; assembly: GCF_002013895.1. Lineage (GTDB taxonomy): Bacteria > Actinomycetota > Actinomycetes > Mycobacteriales > Mycobacteriaceae > Mycobacterium > Mycobacterium franklinii. The sequence continues at coordinate 464,308 of NZ_MAFQ01000001.1, forward strand.
TTATTGAGGAGGCCGGACGATGACCGCTGAATGGTTGCCCACCGCGTGCATATTGTGTGAATGCAACTGCGGCATCGTTGTTCAGACGGAGGGTCGCACACTCGCGAAGATCCGCGGCGACAAGGAGCATCCGGGAAGCAAGGGCTACACGTGTAACAAGGCACTGCGTCTGGATCACTACCAGAACAATGCGAACCGGCTGACCTCGCCCATGCGGCGCCGTGCGGACGGCAGCTATGAGGAAATCGATTGGGACACGGCGATCGTGGAGATTGCCGAGGGTTTCAAACACATCCGCGACAGCTATGGCGGAGACAAGATCTTCTATTACGGCGGGGGCGGTCAGGGCAATCACCTCGGTGGCGCCTACAGCGGCGCGTTCCTGAAGGCCATCGGGTCCAAGTACCGTTCCAACGCGTTGGCGCAGGAGAAGACGGGGGAGGCCTGGATCGACAAGAATCTGTACGGCGGGCATACCCGTGGCGAGTTCGAGCATGCCGAGGTGTCGGTCTTCGTCGGCAAGAACCCGTGGATGTCGCAGAGCTTTCCGCGGGCGCGCGTGGTGCTCAACGAGATCGCCAAGGATCCGCAGCGCTCGATGATCGTCATCGACCCGGTGATCACCGACACGGCCAAGATGGCCGACTTTCATCTGCGGGTGCGCCCCGGTGCCGACGCATGGTGTCTTGCCGCACTGGCGGCGGTGCTGGTGCAGGAGAACCTGTGCGATGAAGCCTTTCTCGCGGAGCATGTCACCGGCTCCGCGGAAGTTCGGGATGTGCTGCACACGGTGCCGATCGCGGACTACGCACAACGCAGCGGTGTCGAAGAAGACCTCATTCGGCGGGCGGCCCGCCGGATTGCCGCCGCCGAGAGCGTGGCGGTTTTCGAAGATCTGGGCATCCAGCAGGCTCCCAACAGCACCCTGAGCTCCTACCTGAACAAGATGCTCTGGATTCTCACCGGGAGCTTCGCCAAGCGCGGTGGACAGCATCTACATTCGTGGATGGCGCCGCTCATGGGTGGGTTTTTCGGCAATACCCCGGTGACCGGAGCGCGCATCATCGGCGGCCTGGTGCCTTCCAATGTCATTCCGGACGAAATCCTCACCGATCATCCGGACCGCTTCCGCGCGATGATCGTCGAGAGCAGCAATCCCGCGCATTCCCTCGCTGATTCGGCGCGATGCAAGGAGGCGTTCGGAGCCCTGGAGCTGCTCGTGGTCGTCGACGTGGCGATGACGGAGACCGCGCGGCTTGCGCACTATGTGCTGCCTGCCGCTACCCAGTTCGAGAAGGTGGAGGCCACCTTCTTCAATCTTGAATTCCCGCACAACACCTTTCAGCTGCGTCACCCGCTGTTCGAACCCGAGCCCGGAACCCTGCCCGAGCCCGAGATCTGGGCGCGATTGGTCCGGGCGCTGCAGGTGGTGGACGATAAGGATCTGCAGCCGCTGCGCGAAGCCGCCGCACAGGGGCGGGATGCCTACCTGCAGGCGTTCTTCGCAGTGCTTGCCAATCCGGTGCTCGGCGCGCTGGCTCCCTATGTCCTGTACGAAACCCTTGGCCCGACGCTTCCCAGGGGGCTGGAGGGCGCCGCCGCGCTGTGGGGCCTGGCGCAGAAGGCGATGATGACCTATCCGCAGGCGGTGGCGCGGGCGGGGCATCCCGACGGCAACGCGCTGTTCGACGCCATCCTGAACAGCCCATCCGGCGTGACCTTCACCGTCCACGACTATGAGGACGACTTTGCCCTCATCACGCATGCGGACCGCAAGATAGCCCTTGCCATCCCCGAAATGCTGGATGAGATAAGAGGTCTGGCATCGCGACCGGCACAGCTGACGACACCGGAGTTTCCGATCGTGCTGTCCGCCGGAGAACGGCGGGCGTACACCGCCAACGACATCCTGCGCAATCCCTCGTGGCGTAAGCGCGATCAGCAGGGCGCGCTGCGGATCAGCCTGGAGGATGCGCAACAGCTCGGTATCTCCGACGGCGACCGGGTCCGCATCTCGACGGCCGCCGGCGCGGCCGAGGCCACCGTCGAGATCAGCGACATGATGCAGCCCGGCCATGCCTCCTTGCCCAACGGGTTCGGGCTCGATTACACCGATGAGTCCGGGGAAACGCACACACCTGGCGTGGCGCCGAATGCACTCACGTCATCGGCCTGGCGTGACGAATACGCCGGAACGCCTTGGCATAAGCACGTCCCCGCGCGTTTAGAAACACTGACCGCCGCCATCTAACATACGTGGGTGAGGTACTCGCGGACTGTACTCTCGGACTCGGTCATGACGCCGATGTACCCGTCCGGGCGCACCAGCACCAGTGTCGATTCCGTGACGTCGTAGTCGGGCGATGGTGCCATCTGCTGGATGCGCACACCGGCGATGGCGGGGCTTCGGCCGCCGAAGGTCAATAGGGTGAAGTGTGTGCCCCGCAACACATCAAACAGGCGCACGCTCCCTTGCGTCATGGCATCGGGAGCTCGGTCACCGGCTTGGAGCTCGCCGCGAGAGAGGCGATCATCCATGGCCAACGGACCCCCGCGATAGCTGATGTCCATCTGATGCAGTTGTGGGGCAGGGTTATTCGAGGGTGCGAAGTTGCGGCGATGCAGATCGGTGCTCAACCCGAGTGCCGAAGCGGCGACGGGCATTCGTTCCTCTTCATAGGTGTCCAGCAGTGCCTCGGGGGCCCCCGAGATGACCGCCGCCAGCTTTCACCCCACGTTGTAGGCATCTTGCACACTGGTGTTCAGCCCTTGCCCACCTGCGGAGGAATGCACGTGGGCGGCGTCGCCGGCCAGTATCACTCGGCCCACCCGAAATCTGTCCACCATCCGTGCGTTCACCCGATACAGGGAGATCCACCGCAGATCTCGCAGCACAACGTCTTCACGACCGGAGCGCTCGACGAGTAGATTCCGAACCGAGTCGAGGGTCAGCGGAGGAACATCCTCGGTGGCCATGTTCGCGACAAACTGGTAGTGGTCACTGCCCGGCAAGTTCCAGAGCGAAAAGCGTTCCGACACATGGCCACCACGCGTCAGTACGTGACAGAACGTACCTTCCAAACCGTCGGCCCTGACATCGCCGATCAACGTACGTTCGCTCTCGAAGGTCTCTCCGGCGAAACCCACGCCGAGGGCCTTGCGGATCGTGCTGCGCCCGCCGTCGCTGCCGACAAGATACGAGGCGCGGATGGGCTCGACAGTTCCGCCGCGGGACACCGTGACGGTCACTCCGTGCGCGTCCTGTGTGAAACCGGTTACTTCACAGCCGAACTCCACATCACCACCCAGTTCACGCAGCCGGCCCAGCAAGATCTCGTCGGTACGCCACTGCGGTACCAGCCAAAATCCTGGGTACGGAACACCCGGCCCCGACGGGATAGCGGTACCCAGCATCTCCAGAAGTGTGCGCTCGGCGACTATCTCGTGCCCTGCATAGATGCGAAAGGACGGCATGGCCATACCTCCGCTCCTGATCGCGTCCGCGACACCCAGATCGTCGAGCACCTCCTGGGTGCGTGGGGACAACCCCTTGCCGCGCGAGCCGGGGAACAGGCCGGGCGCCTTGTCGAGCACCCGGCACGGGATGCCGCGCCGCGATAATTCGCAGGCCAGCGTCAAACCGGCGGGTCCGGCGCCCACAATCACCACGGTCATCAGGGCGCGTCCCGGACGAGGACGAGCAAGACATCATCGACGAGTCGGTCGACAAACGCATCGTCAAGAGGTTGACCCAAGGTCATCCGGCGGGTAAGCATCGCTTCGGCGACGTCGTGAATGAGCTCGCGGTCAATGTCGGCAGAGACCTCACCGCGTGAGACTGCGAGCGAGAGTGGAGCATCGAAAGGGGAGAGTCCCGGGTCGGCGAGGTGCCGGTTGATGGCGTCCGCCAGTTCCGCATCGTGTGCCATCGCGCGAATCAGATCCACGTACAGGCTTGGCGGCACGGTCTCGGCCTTGCGGCGCAGCATGTTCAGCGTCGCAACGAGGTCCGTGCGTAGTCCTCCGGTGCTGGGGATCTCCTCGTTGAAGCTCGCATCGTGGGTGTCCAGCGCCGCCTTGACCAGCTCGGCCTTGTTGCTCCATCGGCGGTAGATCGTGGTCTTGCTGGCATGAGCCTGTGCCGCAACAGAATCCATGGAAAAACGGTCATATCCGTCGCGTATCAGGACCTGCAGTGCGGCCTCGAGTATTGCTGCGCTGCGCGCTTCTCCGCGGGGAACCATATCTTAAGTGTACGCACAACGTACACTTACTGTCACTCCCGTAATACCGCCTCAAACGCTACGCGGTCCCCGGGCTGATCTATACCCGCGGAATTATCACCTTTGATCTGCCCGGGGCTGCAATCCGCGCGACCGTTCAGGTGGTGCTCTCGCTCGCGTTATATGGCCTTTACCGGGTCGTCCTCTCGCGCATGCTGTCCGAGCGAGCGCCCACCTACCCACCCGAAGGGGTTCTGACGTGCTGCTGTGGAACAGGCGGAGCAGGTTCATCCTGTGGGCGGTCTTCGCGGTCCGCCGTCACGGTGATTTTCGTGGCGCCGATTGCCCTCGCGGCTCGGGCGAGCCCGTGGACGCCGTCTTCCACCTGCCGATCCGATCCCTATCTATGGCAATCGGCTTGGGACTGTTGACTGCCTTCAACGAACGTCCCTTCTTGCTCGGCGGAACGAAATGGATTGTGATTGTTGCCCATGCCGCGCTGGTACGGGCCTTTGTGCTCAGCTCGGTTTCGGCGGCACTGCTGCTTCTGGTCACACTGCTCGCGCGGCTCCTGGTGGGCGAGGTTCGCGGGAGGGCGGCACTTCGGTAGACGGAACCGGTCCCAAGCGCGGCTGTCGCTCCTATGATGTCGCTGTCCACATGACCAGACGGGTACGCATTGGCTGATACCGGCGACGGCCACCATCGTTTGGTGGCACAACCTCACAGCGAGGACGAAGGTCCCATCGCAGAGGCGGAACGCCGTGCGGCACAAATGCGTTCAGACGGGCATCCGCTGGGCCGTCGCGGAACCACCTGGAATCGGCATGCGCCGTTCTATGTAGGGCTCATGGCTTCGGCGGGTGTGGCGGTTACCTACGGCGCGATCCAGCTGCTGGCCGCCATGTCGTCGGTGTTGATCCTCATCGGGCTGGCGATGTTTCTCGCGCTGGGACTGGAACCCGCGGTGTCCTGGCTGGTCATCCACAGATTCCCGCGCTGGTCGGCAGTGCTGGTGGTGGTGCTGGTCGCGTTTGGGGTGCTGGCCGCTTTTCTTGCCGCCGCGATTCCACCGCTCGTGGAGCAGGGAACTCAACTAATTCAGCAGACCCCGCATTACCTACAGGCGGCACAAGACCATTCGTCGATTATCGGGCAAATCAACGACCGGTTGGACGTGCAGCACCGCGTCGGCGAGTTCGTCAACCGTGAGGGGGAGACGGCGTTCTCCGATCTGCTGCGTGCGGGAACTGCCGTCTTCGGGGCGCTCACCGATATTGGCATCGTCGGAGTGCTGACGATCTACTTCCTCATCGATATGCCCCGTATCCGCGCGACGGTGTACCGCCTGGTGCCGCATTCACGTAGGCCACGCACGGTTCTCATCGGTGACGAGGTGTTCGCAAAGGTGGGAGCGTACGTCGGCGGCAACGTGATGACCTCGATCATCGCCGGGGTGGCCACCTTCATCTGGTGTGCCGCGTTTGACGTGCCCTATGCGGTGTTGCTCGGGGTCTCCGTAGCGATATTCGACCTCATTCCCTACGGGTCGACGGTTGCGGGCATTGTCGTCGCGGCGGTGGCCCTCACGGTGTCGATACCGGTCACCGTCGCCACCTTGGCGTACTATGTCGCCTTCCGCTGGTTTGAGGATTATGTCTTGACGCCCAAGGTGATTGGACGCGTGGTCAAGGTACCCGCGGGCGTCACCGTGGTCGCAGTGCTGATCGGCGGGGCACTGCTCGGCATCGTCGGGGTGCTGGTAGCCATCCCGATCGCGGCGGCGATTCAGCTGCTCGCGCAGGAACTGTTGTTTCCGGCGCTCGATGAGTCCTGACTACTGGTACAGGTAAACGCTTTCGGCGGCGCAGGGCGGCCGATCCTTGCCCTCGATCTCGTACTTGATTCCGTACGTCGCCTCGACGGTGCCCTTGTCGCGCAGCTTGGCCGACAGCAGGGTGACGTGCCCGCGAACTCTCGCGCCCACATGCAGTGGTGCGGGGAATCGCACCTTGTTCACTCCGTAGTTGAGTACCGCGTCGTATGACGCAATCTCCAGAACCTCGTCCAGGAACGCCGGGGCAAGCGCGAGCGTGAGGTATCCATGCACGATGGTCCCCCCGAACGGGCCAGATTTGGCACGCTCGGTGTCGATGTGAATCCACTGCCGGTCACCCGTCGCGTCTGCGAACTCGTTGACCTGTTCCTGGGTGATCTGAACCCAACTGCTGGTACCCAATTCGACTCTGCCCAGGGACAGCAGCTCCTGTGGTGTCGCCAGCTTGGTGGACATACCGCGCGCTCCTCTTCGGGTCGTGGTGCCTGATCGCATTACCGACTCGTCACATCGGCTGGACTCTTCTTACCCGAGATCGCATGCCCGCCACGGGACAATGCGGAAATCCAAGCGAGCGCTGGATGCGGGTAAAGTTTGCCGATATGAGGTGGTCCGTACCGCTCGTCTTCGTGTTGCTGCTCGCGGCGACCGGCTGCCAACAGGGGGTCGACGGAGAGGCGACAGCGGAAAGGGGAGCCGGCTCGGCGGGGCCGATTCAACCTGCTCAGCTCGATCAACTCCTGACTCCGGCCCTGTCGTTGACCGTCACTCCGGGTAAGCCGCTGTTCGAAACCGACATGCAATCGGTGCTGTGGATCGGTGCCGATCCCGCGGAGTGCCAGGGGGTCGTCGGGTACGGCCGCCATCCGCTTTTCCCCACGGACTACACCGGGCGCGAGGCGCGAACCCAGACCGACAACCAATATCCCAACCAGCACCAACTTCTCGAGGTCTCGGCCACGTACCCGGGTGATTTCCAGGCGACGAAGTTCTTGGACTCGGTCCGCACGACGGTGTCCAAATGCCAGCGTTCGGTCGCTGCCTGGGGCGATGACCAGAAACGTAGCCTGGTCACGCCGGGCCCGGCGACTCCGGGCTCTCCGGACATGGTGCGATGGTCTACGAATCTTGCTGGTGATCAATGGGTTTGCGACTTCACCGTGATTGCCAAGGCGAACGTGATCTCGCAGCTCGTCACCTGTTCGCCGGATCGATCCATCGACAACCAAGCGCTGTCGAATCAGCGACTTCAGAAGATCGACGAGCTGCTGAACTCCAAGGCCTGAGCCCAGTCAGGACGCTTCGCGTGCCGCGATGTCCTGGGCGAGCAGGTTTTCGGCCCGTTCGATGATGGCCTCGACAGTGAAATCGAAATTGGCATCGGAGATCGTCGCGATCGAATGACCGCGGGCCGCGAGCTCGTGCAGGGTGGGGGCGAGGGTGGCGTTCGGCACCAGATTGCGCGCCTTCCCGGACGCGGGCATGACGGTGTCCATGTGTTCCAGCACCACGACACCTCGGATATGTAAGGACAGCGCGAAGTACACGTCCAGGGCGTTGTCTGGGCTAAAGCCGACGCCGATCAGGGTCCGGACAAGTGATTCCAGGTTCTGAATGCTCGCCTGCAGGGCTTCATTGCTGAGCTCACTGGTGCGCATCAGGATGAGCTCGACCAGTACCGGGCGCTCGCGAAACGCTTGACGCATCCGGTGGGTGTGGCCGCGCAAGGCGTCCTGCCAAGTTTCGTCGCCAATGAACGGTGCGGCGAAGTGATACTGCTTGGTCGCGCGGTCCGTCATCGCGTCGAGCAGCTCACCCTTTTTGCGGAAGTACCAGTAGATACTGGTGACACCGACGTCGAGATGCTTCGCTAGCAGCGGCATGCTCAGCCCACATATCCCAATTTCCTCGGCGAGCTCGAATGCTCCGGCGATGATGTCCTCGGCCGATATGGAGCCGCGGCGTCGCCGTTCCCGCTTGGGGCTTTGTGCGCTGGTCGTCGTGGCCTCGCGGCCGACACCGGCATGTCGCATGTGTAATCCTCGTCGTGCCCCCGTTGCGTAGCTCTGTCCCCGTCCTACCTTTGAAGGCCCTGATGGCAAGTTGGCAGGATACCGCAGAAACGTGGCAGTACGGTCGGCTCCCTAACACCACCAGTTCGCTGCGCTGCTGCTGCACGGCTGCTTCCGGGGATTTGCGCAGCGAGATTGCCGGGCCTGTTGGCGCCGCCGTCTTGCCGTCGGACCTGTCTTGCTGATCTGGTAATACCCCTGTGCGGTGCGCCGACGTGCGGGCACCATTGACTTCCGGGCTGGCGGCATCAAGAAGGGTGTGGCAATGGCGATTGACAGGGATATCGACAATGACCAGGACAAGGAGTCAGCAGCCGGCTCAGCCATAGCGTCGAAGCCCCCAAGGGCCGCGTGGTGGGTGAGGCAGTACACGTTCACGGGTACCGCGGTCGGCCTGGTCTTCCTCTGGCTGTCGATGACCCCGTCGCTGCTTCCGCGCGGACCGCTGTTCCAGGCGTTGGTGAGTGGGGGCTCGGGCGCGATCGGGTACGGGCTAGGCGTGCTGGCGGTATGGCTGGTGCGCTACATGCGGTCGAAGGACTCGAGTCCGAAGGCGCCGCCGTTCGCGTGGCGGATTCTCATCGTGATCGGACTCATCAGCACCGTCCTGATGATCGTCTGGTTCCACTTCTGGCAGGACCGGGTGCGCGACCTGATGGGCGTGCCGAGACTGAGTTTCTGGGCACATCCGCAGACCGCAGTGATGTCGATCATCGTGCTGTTCGTTCTGGTGGAGATCGGCCAGCAGATTCGCCGGCTGATCCTGTTCCTCATCGCGCAGCTCGATCGTGTTGCCCCCAAACGCGTGTCCGCGGTGGTGGCCGTCACATTGGTGGTGGCTCTTGCGCTGGCGCTCATCAACGGCGTCGTCGTCAGGGTGGCGATGGATTTCTTGAACAACACCTTCTCGGCGGTGAACAACGAAGAGAGTCCGGACAATCCGGCACCGACCACGTCGCTGCGCTCGGGTGGACCGGGTTCGTTGGTCTCCTGGGCGTCCCTCGGCAATCAAGGCCGGGCCTTCATCGGGGGCGGTGCCACCACACAGCAGCTCTCGGCGTTCAACAATGCTCCGGCGACCGAACCGATCAGGGCGTATGCGGGTTTGGAGTCGGCCGATGGCATCAAGGCGACGGCCGAGCTCGCCGCGCAAGAACTCGAACGCGAAGGCGGCTTGCACCGCAAGGTGGTGGCGGTGGCCACCACAACAGGGACCGGGTGGATCAATCAAGCAGAGGCGGATGCCCTCGAATACATGTACAACGGCGACACCGCCATCGTCAGCATGCAGTACTCATTTCTGCCCAGCTGGCTTTCGTTCCTGGTGGACAAGGAGAACGCGCGTCAGGCGGGGCAGGCACTGTTCGAGGCCGTTTCGGCGCGGGTCCGCGCCATGCCGGAGGCCGTGCGGCCCAAGCTGGTGGTGTTCGGGGAGAGCCTCGGATCGTTCGGCGGCGAGGCGCCGTTCTTGTCGGTGAACAACATCGTGGCCCGCACCGATGGTGCGCTCTTCTCCGGTCCTACGTTCAACAACTCCATGTGGCTGGAGGCCACGCACAATCGCGACGACGGGTCGCCGGAGGTGTTGCCCATCTACGACAACGGTAGAAACGTTCGATTCGTCTCGCGCCCAGAGGATCTCAATCGTCCCGCTGATCCCTGGGGGCGCCCGCGCATCGTGTATCTGCAGCACGCCTCGGACCCCATCGCCTGGTTCAATCCGGATCTGATCCTGAGTAAGCCCGATTGGCTGCGCGAACCTCGTGGCTATGACGTGCTGCCGAGTATGCAGTGGATACCGTTCGTCACCTTCTTGCAGGTGTCCGCCGATATGGCGGTCGCGGTCAACGTTCCCGACGGGCATGGCCACGTCTACGTCAAGGCAGTCGCCGATGCGTGGGCCGCGATTCTGCAGCCACCCGGATGGACACCGGAAAAGACTGCGCGGCTGCGGCCACTGCTGCACTCGGGGGCATAGCGGGCCGTCCAGGAGGGGCCGCTATTCCGTACGGTGGCGAGGGTGAGCCACACCCTTGGGTCGAGCAACTACGTGACCACTGCCGACGGGCGCGCCTTGCACTACATGGTGGCCGGCAGCGGTGAACCGACCGTTGTCTTCGAATCGGGGATGGGCTTCTCGCGAACGGCCTGGGGCCTCGTCCAACCCCTTGTCGCCCAGCGTTTTCGGTCGGTGGTCTACGACCGTGCGAACCTGGGGCGCAGCGATGACGATCACCAGCCGCGCACGCTGGAACGAATCACCGGGGATCTGGATGCGCTGCTGGCGGCGCTCGGTTCAGGTCCGTACATCTTGGTGGGCCACAGCTACGGCGGAAGCATCGCGCTGGCCTCTACGGTGGCCGACCCGTCGCGCATCGCGGGCGTGGTTCTCATCGACCACTCTGACGAGAATCTCGATGCCTACTACCGTCCGGCATCGCGCGGCCTTCGGCTCGTCGGCCTACTTCACCGCGCGGCGCTCGATGCGATGGGCCGGGTGGGTGTGCTGCCGCATCTCGTTCGTCGCATGATGCCCCGGATGCCGCGCGATGTCCTCGACGACATGGTGTCCGAAGACCTCACATCGAGGGCTCGGCGTGCCGCCGACGAGGAGGACCGCCGGTTCGTCGCGGGAATGACCGGACTGCGGGATAACCCGCCGGTGCTTGACGGCATCCCCGTCACTGTCATCTCGGGAGCGCGCGCCGAATTTTTCAATGAGGAGACACGATCGGAGCTGAACGCCGCGCATCAGCTCACCGCGCGTCGACTGGGGGCGCGCCATGTCGTGGCCCGTAAATCCGGGCATCAAGTTGTGCTCACCGAACCGGGTTTGATCGCCGACGAGGTGTTTCGGATCGCCGACGCGTAGTCGCCGATGTGTCGCATGCGACAAGCGTGGCTGCCGTGCTTGCTGAGGTGGTTGTCGTAATCTGAGGACTGAGTTGTTCACGGAGCGGCCTGGTGAGGTAGTAGTGGTGTCCATATCCCGTCGGGATGTCCTCAAATACGCCGCTGCCATGCCGGCGGCGGTGGCGCTGGGCGGAGCAGCCGCTGCGGCGACAGCCCCATTGGCGAACGCCGAGTCACTGGGAACACTTGTCGACTACGCCGGCGGTGTTCCCACTCCCGAGTCGATCAAGGCCGCAGGGCACCTCGGCGCTATTCGGTATGTGTCCGACCCGCGTAGTCCCGGGTTGTCGGCGGGTAAACCGATCAGACTCACCGAGGCCCGCGATTTGTACCGGGCCGGCTTGAAAATTGTCTCCAACTATCAGTACGGCAAGCAGGACACCGCCGACTGGCTCGGCGGTCACGACGCAGGAATCAAGCACGCGCAGCGCGGTTGGCAGCTACACGTCGCCGCGGGTGGTTCCTACAACGTGCCGATCTATGTTTCGGTCGACGACAACCCGACGCCCGAGCAGTACAAGAATCAGGTGGCTCCGTACCTGAAGGCGTGGGAGTCGGTGCTGGGGCATGCCCGCACCGGTCTGTACGGCAACTCCAAGACCATCGACTGGGCCCTGCAGGATGGACTGTGCTCGTATTTTTGGCAGCACAACTGGGGCAGCCCTAAGGGCTTTGTACATCCCGAGGCGCACCTGCATCAGTTCGAGATCGACAAACGGCAGGTCGGCGGAATCGGCGTAGACCTGAACGACATTCTCAAGCCCAGCTTTGGGCAGTGGGTCTAGGCCCTGGCGCAGCGAACGCCTTGACGGGCCCGTGTGCCGTCGCGCTGGCCTGGCGTGCCGTGCCCGAGGCGGGCGGCATCCTTGGTGGCTGTGTGTTGATGCCACACAGGCCACTACGTAGCGAGCGGACCGGGCACTCTGCGGTCAGTGACTGGTGGAATGTCTCGGTTGATACCGAAACCGCTGACACCGACGGGTATTGCTGAACCCCCAGGATGCTGGCCGATGCGGAGTCTCATGCCCAGGCCGGGGTCGGTGAGGTCTGCGATCTCCGGTGCTGCCGGATGGAGGCGGTGTCCAGCCGGACTGAGGTGTCGCTAGACAAACATCACCAGTCACACCCGTCACATAAGTTGAAACTGCGTTTCAGTATCAGCAAACTTTCGGCACACGTTCTAAGTTTTGGGGGTTGTGACGGCCTTGTCGGAGCCGCCGGACGCGACACGCGCGAATGTGGTCGGCGCCACCTCAATCAAACATAACGATTAGATAACAATCCATGTCTGATCTGCGATGTTATACCTACTCGACCGTAACCACCTGCACGCAGCACGTTTGATTCGGCGGTTAGTAGCCAGCGGCTGGCCTGCTGTTACGTAAGCGGTGGTTACTCCCGCGTAGAACTCGGCAGTAACTATTACGCCAGAAGAAATCGCCACCCCTCTTATGACACTCTTAAGTCCAGACCTGCGGTGATGGTGCAGATGGAACGTGCCACAACATGCCCCGATCGACAGAGACGACGACACGGGCGCGGCTGGAATCACGACTGACGGAAAAGACGGGTAGGCGGCGACGTGACGATCAATGAATACGACAAGGTGACCAGCTCTGAGGACCCCGACGCCAACGGTGCGGTCGATCCGGGTCCCGGTGCGGGTCCGGCGCTGATCGATCGTCTGGAGTCCGGTGAGCCCTACGCGGTGGCGTTCGGTGGCCAGGGCAGTGACTGGCTGGAATCGCTCGCGGACCTGGCGGCCTCGGCCGGCATCGAATCGGAGCTGGCCACGCTCGCCGGTGAGGCCGAGCTGCGGCTGGAACCCGTCGCCAAGGAACTGGTCGTTGTGCGTCCCGTCGGCTTCACACCACTGGCCTGGGTGCGCGCGCTGACCGCCGAAGAGCCCGTGCCCGCCGCCGCTCAGCTGACCTCGGCCGCAGTTTCCATGCCCGGCGTGCTGCTGGCTCAGTTGGCTGCGATCCGCGCTCTGAAGATTCAGGGTCTGGATCTGGCCCAGCTGCCGCCGGTCGCCGTCATCGGACACTCGCAGGGCGTGCTGGCCGTCGAGGCGCTCAAGGCTCATGGTGCTCGCGATGTCGAGCTGCTGGCCATTGCCCAGCTGGTGGGTGCGGCGGCCACCTTGGTCGCACGCCGCCGCGGCATCGTGGTGCGTGGTAATCGCACGCCCATGGTGTCGGTGACCAATGTCGACCCAGAACGCATCAAGGCGCTTCTCGACGAGTTCGCTCAGGACGTTCGCACCGTTCAGCCACCCGCGTTGTCCATCCGTAACGGGCGTCGCTCCGTCGTCATCACCGGTACGCCCGAACAGCTCTCGCGGTTCGAGCTGTACTGCGAGCAGATCGCCGAGCGTGAGACCGCCGAGCGCAAGGACAAGGTGCGCGGTGGCGCGGTATTCAGCCCGGTCTTCGACCCGGTCGACGTCGAGGTGGGCTTCCATACCCCGCGCCTGGCCGACGGCGTCGAAATCGCCGGTCGCTGGGCCGCCGCGGCGGGCCTTGATGTCGAGTTGACCAAGGCACTGACGGAGTCCATCCTCGTCACCCCGGTTGACTGGGTGAATGACGTCAATCACGTCGCCGATGCCGGCGCTCGCTGGATCCTCGACCTTGGCCCCGGTGATCTCCTTACCCGCCTGACCGCCCCGGTCATCCGCGGCCTGGGAATCGGGATCGTGCCCACCGCCACGCGCGGCGGGCAGCGCAACCTGTTCATGCACGGTGCGGTACCCGAGGTTGCCCGGGCATGGACCTCGTTCGCGCCCACCGTGGTGTCGCTGCCGGACGGCTCGGTCAAGCTGTCCACCAAGTTCACCCGTCTTACCGGACGTTCGCCTATCCTGCTGGCGGGCATGACGCCGACCACCGTCGATGCGAAAATCGTTGCGGCCGCTGCCAATGCGGGTCACTGGTCCGAGCTCGCCGGTGGTGGGCAGGTCACCGAGGAAATCTTCAGCGCCCGCATGGAGGAGCTCACCGGGTTGCTGGAACCGGGTCGTCAGATCCAGTTCAACTCGCTGTTCCTCGACCCCTACCTGTGGAAGTTGCAGGTCGGCTCGAAGCGCTTGGTGCAGAAGGCTCGTCAGGCCGGTGCGCCGATCGACGGTGTTGTCGTCACCGCCGGTGTCCCGGAGCTGGAAGAGGCCGTCGCGCTCATCGACGAGCTCACCGAAATCGGCTTCAGCCACATCGTGTTCAAGCCGGGCACTGTCGAGCAGATCCGCTCGGTGGTGCGCATCGCGGCCGAGGTTCCGACCCGGCCGATCATCATGCACGTCGAGGGTGGCCGCGCGGGCGGACACCACTCATGGGAGGACCTCGACGACCTGCTGCTGGCCACCTACTCGGAGCTGCGTTCGCGCTCCAACATCACCGTGTGCGTCGGTGGCGGCATCGGAACTCCGGAGCAGGCCGCCGAGTACCTCAGTGGCCGTTGGGCATTGAAGTTCGGATTCCCGCTCATGCCGGTCGATGGCATTCTGGTTGGCACCGCGGCCATGGCCACCCTGGAGGCCACCACCTCGGCGTCGGTCAAGCAGATGCTCGTCGAGACCCAGGGCACCCCGGAATGGGTGCCCGCCGGAAAAGCGCAGGGCGGCATGGCCTCCGGGCGCAGCCAGCTGGGCGCCGACATCCACGAGATCGACAACGCGGCCTCGCGCTGTGGCCGCCTGCTCGACGACGTGGCCGGTGACGCGGATGCGGTGGCCAAGCGCCGCGACGAGATCATCGCCGCGATGGAGCTGACCGCCAAGCAGTACTTCGGCGACGTCACGGAGATGACGTACGCGCAGTGGCTGAACCGGTATGTGGAACTGTCCATCGGTGACGGCGACAGCACCGCCGACACCGCCGTGGCGCATTCGCCGTGGCTGGACATCACCTGGCGGGATCGGTTCGAGCAGATGCTCAAGCGTGCCGAAGCCCGGCTGCACCCCAAGGATTTTGGGCCCGTCGAGACCCTGTTCGTCGACGAGGACTTGCTGGAGCGTCCGGCCGATGCCATCGCGGCCCTGCTGCAGCGCTACCCGGAAGCCGACGCCATCAAGCTGCACCCGGCGGATGTGCCCTTCTTCGTCGCGCTGTGCAAGACCCTCGGCAAGCCCGTCAACTTCGTGCCCGTCATCGACAAGGACGTGCGCCGCTGGTGGCGCAGCGACTCGCTGTGGCAGGCGCACGACGCCCGCTACACCGCCGAGCAGGTGTGCATCATTCCTGGCACCGCCGCGGTTGCCGGGATCACCCGGGTCGACGAGCCGGTGGGTGACCTGCTGAACCGGTTCGAACAGACCGCCATCGACGAGGTCGTCGCCACCGGCGTCGAACCGCTGCCGGTGCGCACGCGCCTGCGTCGCCGCTGGGATGTCGAGGGTCCGTTGGCGACAGTCCTGGACGCGCCAGATGTGCTGTGGTCCGGACGTATTGCCGTCAACCCGGTGCACCGGATCGCTCCCGACGGAGCCTGGCAGGTCTTCGAAGACCGCACCGCTTCACATCCTTCGACCGGTGCCCGTCTTGAGGTCACCGGCGACGACTCGGTGCGTCTGAGCGTGCCGTTGTCGGGTACTTGGGTCGACATCGACCTGACGTTGCCCGTCACCACGCGAGACGGTGGCACCCCGGTGGTGACCACCGAGGCGGCGGCCGCCGCCATGCGGACCGTGCTTGCGGTCGCCGGCGGGTTCGAAGATGCAGCGGGCCCGGCGTCATTGGTCGAGAACGGGACCGCACGTGTTGTCGCGCAGTGGGATCCGGAGCGCGTCGCTGACCACACCGGCGTTACCGCGGTGCTGCCCGCGCCATTGGCCCCCGGATCGTCCACCGTGCCGGACGCGCTGGTCGGCCTGTGCTGGCCGGCCGTGTTCGCCGCCATCGGCGAGGCCAAGACCGAGGACGGAACCGGCGTAATCGAGGGTCTGCTCTCCCTGGTGCACCTGGACCACGCCGCGCACCTGCTCTCGGCACTTCCTGCCGAAAGCGCCGAATTGACCGTCACCGCAACAGCTTCTGCTGCCACCGACACCGAGGTCGGTCGGGTCGTCCCCGTCGACGTCACCGTGGCGGCAGCCGACGGCACCGTGCTGGCGACTCTGCAGGAGCGGTTCGCCATCCTCGGGCGCAACGGCGCAGCCGAGCTGACCGACCCGGTACGGGCCGGTGGTGCACTCTCCGAGCACGAGGTGGATACCACTCGTCGCCGTCGTCGTGACGCCAAGATCTTCGCCCCGACCGATATGCGGGCGTTCGCGGTGGTTTCGGGCGATCACAACCCGATTCACACCGACAAGTCGGCCGCACTGTTGGCCGGACTGGGATCGCCGATCGTGCATGGCATGTGGCTCTCGGCTGCCGCACAGCACGTAGTCACCTCCGCGGACGGCTCGAGTACCCCGCCGCGCACGCTCATCGGCTGGACGGCTCGCTTCCTGGGCATGGTGCAGCCGGGCGATCAGGTTGATGTGCGCGTGGATCGTGTCGGAATCGATTCCGGCGCAGAGGTTGTAGAGATCCAGGCCAAGGTCGGCACCGATCTGGTGATGTCGGCCACCGCACGCCTGGCCGCCCCCAAGACGGTCTACGCGTTTCCGGGCCAGGGCATTCAGCACAAGGGCATGGGTATGGACGTGCGTTCGCGTTCCAAGGCCGCCCGCAAGGTCTGGGATAAGGCCGACAAGTTCACCCGCGAGCGCCTCGGCTTCTCGGTGCTGCACGTCGTGAAGGACAACCCGACGAGTCTCATCGCCGGCGGCGTGCACTACCAGCATCCCGAGGGTGTGCTGTACCTGACGCAGTTCACCCAGGTGGCCATGGCTACCTTGGCCACCGCGCAGATCGCCGAGATGAAGGAATCCGGGTCGTTCGTGGAGGACGCGATCACCTGTGGTCACTCCGTCGGTGAGTACACCGCGCTGGCCACCGTCAGCGGGGTCATTCCGCAGGACGGTCTGCTCGAGGTGGTTTTCCACCGCGGGTCGGCGATGCACGACATCGTGCCGCGAGATGAGCAGGGGCGCAGTAACTACCGACTGGCGGCGATCCGTCCGTCGCAGATCGGGCTGGAAGACGCCGACGTCCAGGCGTTCGTCGCCGATATCGCGGCGCATTCCGGAGAGTTTCTTCAGATCGTGAACTTCAACCTGCGGGGTTCGCAGTACGCGATCGCCGGCACGGTGCGCGGCCTCGAGCTGCTGGAGGCCGAGGTCGAGAAGCGGCGCGAGGCGTTCGGCGGCCGCCGCTCCTTCATCATGGTGCCGGGTATCGATGTGCCGTTCCACTCCGAGGTGCTGCGGGTCGGCGTTGCCGAGTTCCGCCGTTCCCTCGAGCGAGTTCTGCCCATGGATGGCGATCCGAACCTGATCATCGGCAAGTACATCCCGAACCTGGTGCCCAAGCCGTTCACCTTGGACCGCGAGTTCATCCAGGAGATTCGGGATCTGGTTCCGGCCGAGCCGCTCGATGAGGTGCTCGCCGACTACGACACGTGGCGCAACGAGAAGCCGGTGTTGTTGTGCCGCAAGGTGCTTATCGAGCTGCTGGCATGGCAGTTCGCCAGCCCGGTGCGGTGGATCGAGACCCAGGACCTGCTGTTCACCGAGGAGGCCGCGGGCGGTCTCGGTGTGGAGCGGTTCGTCGAGGTGGGCGTGAAGTCGATGCCGACGGTCGCCGGTCTGGCCAACAACACCCTGAAGCTGCCCGAGTTCAGCCACAGCTCGGTCGAGGTGCTCAACGTCGAACGCGACCATGCGGTGCTGTTCGGCACGGACAGTGATCCGGAGCCCGAGCCCGAAATCGAAGAGCCCGTGGAGAACACCGCGGCGTCCTCCGCATCCGCCGAGGCGGCTCCGGCTCCCGCTGCCGCCCCCGCGGCACCGAGCGGCGGCCCGCGTCCGGACGACATCGGGTTCGATGCCTCTGATGCGACGCTGGCCTTGATCGCACTTTCGACGAAGATGCGCATCGACCAGATCGAGCCGGTGGACTCCATCGAGAGCCTCACCGACGGTGCCTCCTCGCGCCGTAACCAGTTGCTGGTCGACCTGGGCTCCGAGCTGAACCTGAGCGCCATCGACGGTGCCGCGGAAGCGGATCTGTCCGGATTGCGGGTGCAGGTCACCAAGTTGGCGCGCACCTACAAGCCATTCGGCCCGGTGCTCTCGGACTCGATCAACGATCAGCTCAAGACCGTCTTCGGGCCGTCGGGTAAGCGCCCCACCGCCATCGCCGAGCGGGTCACCAAGACGTGGGAACTCGGCCCGGGCTGGGTCAAGCACGTCACTGTCGAGCTGTCCCTGGGTACCCGTGAGGGCACCAGCGTCCGGGGTGGCGACCTCGGTGGCTTGGCCCCCAGCACGCTGGCGGATGGCAATGCCGTGGATGCCGCGATCGATGCTGCGGTTGCCGCGGTGGCCGGCCGTCGCGGTGTCGGTGTGTCGCTGCCGTCGGCGGGTGGTGGCGGCGGTGCGACCGTCGACGCTGCCGCGCTGAGTGAGTTCACCGATCAGATCACCGGCCGCGAGGGCGTCTTGGCCTCGGCTGCCCGTCTGGTGCTCGACCAGCTGGGCCTGTCGGCTCCGGTCGTGACTCCCGATGGCGCTGCCGATACCGAACTCGTCGAGCTGGTTTCTGCCGAATTGGGTTCGGACTGGCCGCGTTTGGTGGCGCCGAGCTTCGACGCCAAGAAGGCAGTGGTGTTCGACGACCGCTGGGCCAGTGCTCGTGAGGACCTGGCGCGGTTGTGGATCACCGAGGAAGACGAGATCGACAGCCAGTGGGCACAGTTGGCCGAAAGCTTTGAAGGTGCCGGGCATGCCGTTGGCACGCAGGCCAATTGGTGGCAGGGCAAGTCGCTGGCGCAGGGCCGCAATGTGCACGCCTCGCTGTACGGTCGCATCGCCGCAGGTGCCGAGAGCCCCGATCAGGGCAAGTGGGGCGGCGAGGTCGCGGTAGTGACCGGTGCGTCCAAGGGCTCGATCGCCGCCTCGGTGGTGGCCGCGCTGCTCTCCGGCGGTGCGACGGTCATCGCGACCACCTCGCGTCTTGACGAGGCCCGGTTGGCGTTCTACCGCAACCTGTACCGCGAGAGCGCACGGTTCGGCGCCAAGCTGTGGGTGGTGCCGGCCAACATGGCCTCGTACGCCGACATCGACGCGCTGGTGCAGTGGGTCGGCACCGAGCAGTCCGAAAGCCTTGGGCCGATGTCGATTCACCTCAAGGATGCGCAGACCCCGACGCTGCTGTTCCCGTTCGCCGCACCGAAGGTGGTCGGGGATCTGTCGGAGGCCGGGTCGCGTGCCGAGATGGAGATGAAGGTGCTCCTGTGGGCCGTGCAGCGGCTCATCGGCGGCCTGTCGGCCATCGGTGCCGAGCGCGACATCGCCTCGCGTCTGCACGTGGTGCTTCCCGGTTCGCCGAACCGCGGCATGTTCGGTGGCGACGGCGCGTACGGCGAGTCCAAGGCGGCTCTCGATGCGCTGGTCACCCGCTGGAAGGCGGAGTCGTCGTGGGCGTCGCGAGTCAGCTTGGCGCACGCCCTGATCGGCTGGACCCGCGGCACCGGGCTGATGGGTCACAACGACGCCATCGTCACCGCCGTCGAAGAAGCCGGAGTCACCACGTACTCCACCGCGGATATGGCCTCGATGCTGTTGGCGCTGTGCAACGCGGAGGCGCGCGTGCAGGCCGCACAGGCGCCGGTGGAGAAGGATCTCACCGGCGGGCTGGCCGAGGTTGAGCTCGATATGGCCGAGCTGGCCGCCAAGGCCCGTGAGGACATGGCGAGCACAGCGGCCAAGTCCGATGAAGAAGGTGACGACCCGGAGTCTCCGGGATTCATTGCGGCACTGCCTTCTCCGCCGCGGGGTTACACCTCGACGCTGCCGCCTGAGTGGGCCGACCTCGACGTCGACCCCGCGGACCTGGTGGTAATCGTCGGTGGTGGTGAGCTTGGTCCGCTGGGCTCCTCGCGCACCCGCTACGAGATGGAGGTCGACGACGAGCTGTCGGCGGCCGGCGTCCTGGAGCTTGCCTGGACCACCGGACTGGTCAAGTGGGAGAACGACCCCGAGGCCGGTTGGTACGACACCGAAACCGGTGAGCTGGTTCCCGAATCGGAATTGGTGGAGCGTTACCACGACAAGGTGGTCGGCAACATCGGTGTCCGTGAGTTCGTGGACGACGGTGCGATCGACCCCGATCACGCGTCGCCGCTGTTGGTTTCGGTGTTCCTGGACAAGGACTTCACCTTCACGGTGTCCACCGAGGCCGAGGCCCGCGAGTTCGTGAAGTGGGATCCCGAGCACACCACCATCCAGCCGTTGCCCGATGGCAGCGACTGGCAGGTGACGCGCAAGGCGGGTACCGAGGTTCGCGTGCCGCGCAAGACCAAGTTGTCGCGGACCGTCGGTGCACAGATCCCGACCGGTTTCGATCCGACCGTGTGGGGAATCACCCCGGACATGGTCAGCTCCATCGACCGGGTGGCGCTGTGGAACATGATCGCCACCGTGGACGCGTTCCTGTCGGCGGGCTTCACCCCGACCGAACTGATGCGTTGGGTGCACCCGAGCCTGGTGGCCAACACACAGGGCACCGGCATGGGTGGCATGACCTCGATGCAGACCATGTACCACGGAAACCTGTTGGGCCGTAACAAGCCGAACGACATCCTGCAGGAAGTACTGCCGAACGTCGTCGCCGCGCACGTGGTTCAGTCATACGTCGGTTCCTATGGCGCGATGATCCACCCGGTGGCGGCCTGCGCCACCGCGGCGGTGTCCGTCGAGGAAGGTGTCGACAAGATCCGGCTCGGCAAGGCGCATCTGGCGCTGGCCGGCGGGTTCGACGACCTGACGCTGGAAGCAATCATCGGCTTCGGTGACATGGCCGCGACCGCCGACACCGAGATGATGCGGGCCAAGGGCATTGCGGACAAGCGGTTCTCGCGGGCCAATGACCGCCGTCGCCTCGGCTTCGTGGAGGCGCAGGGTGGTGGCAGCGTGCTGCTGGCGCGCGGTGACCTGGCCCTGAAGATGGGCCTGCCGGTGCTGGCGGTGGTGGGCTACGCCCAGTCGTTCGGTGACGGTGTGCACACCTCCATCCCGGCGCCGGGCCTGGGTGCGCTGGCCGCTGGGCGAGGTGGCAAGGATTCGGATCTGGCGCGCGCGCTCAACAAGCTGGGCGTCACCGCCGATGACATCGCCGTCATCTCCAAGCACGACACGTCCACGCTGGCTAACGATCCCAACGAGACCGAGCTGCATGAGCGGCTCGCGGCCTCGCTGGGTCGCTCGGACGGTGCGCCGCTGTTCGTCATCTCGCAGAAGAACCTGACCGGCCACGCCAAGGGTGGTGCCGCGGTGTTCCAGATGCTGGGCCTGTGCCAGGTGCTGCGCGACGGGGTCATCCCGCCGAACCGCAGCCTGGACTGTGTCGACGACGAGTTGTCCACCAGCCAGCACTTCGTGTGGTTGCGGGAGTCGCTGCCGCTCAAGGAGAAGCTGCCGCTGAAGGCGGGTCTGGTGACGAGCCTCGGCTTCGGTCACGTGTCGGGTCTGGTGGCACTGGTGCACCCACAGGCGTTCATCGCCTCGCTGCGCCCGGAGGATCGTGCTGACTACGAGAAGCGTTCGCGTGAGCGTATTCTCGCCGGCCAGCGCCGTCTGGCCTCGGCCATGGCCGGTGGCCGGCCGATGTACGAGCGGCCGGACGGTCGTCGCTTCGACCACGATCACGACGAGTCGGAGAAGCGTCAGGAAGCCGCGATGCTGCTGGATCCGGGTGCGCGTCTCAGTGAAGACGAGGTCTACCACCGGTGATTGTCGGTATCGGGATCGACCTAGTGACCATCTCCGAGTTCGGAGAGCAACTAGCCAGTCCCGGAACGGCTTTCGGGTCCGCGTTCACGCCGGGGGAGCGGCGTGACGCGGCCTCGAAGACCGGTGGTGAGGCGCGGTACCTGGCGGCTCGTTGGGCGGCCAAGGAAGCAGTCATCAAGGCGTGGTCGGGGTCGCGGTATTCGCAGCGGCCAGTGTTGCCGGAGAACATCCACCGGGACATCGAAGTCGTGACGGACACCTGGGGCCGCCCGCGTATCCGGCTTTCCGGGGCGATCGCCGAGTACCTGGCGGATATGACGATGCACGTGACCTTGACGCATGACGGTGACACCGCAGCGGCGTTCGTCGTGCTCGAGCAGGAGGGCGAAGCCTCCTCGTAGCGGCAGGCCGCCGGTGGGATGCGGCGCCGTCTGTTAAGAAGTGCCTATGCCTGTTCCCGAATTCGTTCTCGAACTGCGTCGGCACATCGGGCACGCGCCGCTGTGGTTGCCGGGTGTGACCGGTGTGGTGATCCGCGACGAGCAGGTGCTCCTGGTCAAGCGTGCCGACAATGGTGCGTGGACCGCGGTCACCGGAATCGTTGATCCGGGCGAGAACCCGGCAGACTCGGCCATCCGAGAGGTATGGGAAGAGGCCGGTGTTCATGCTCTGCCCACGCGATTGGTGTGGGTGCACGTGAGCCGGCCGATGGTGCATGTCAATGGCGATCACGCTCAGTACCTGGACCACGTGTTCCGAATGGACTGGCTCTCTGGATCGCCTTACCCGGCCGATGGCGAGAACGTCGCCGCGCAGTGGTTCGATATCGCGGCGATGCCGGATATGACCGAGGATATGCGTCGCCGGATCGAGCTTGCGGCGGATACCGATAGCGTCGCCACGGTTTTCGATGTCGCCGGCTCGCAGGACTAGGGGAGCGGCGCAGGCTCTGCAGTAGTGGCCGGCGAGATGAGAAATGTGGCAGCCAGCCCAACGACGAGGAATGCCGCCGCCAAGTAACTGCCCAATTCCACGCCGTGGGCCATTGCCTGTCGGGCCGCGTCGGCAATTCCGGCGGTCTGTGGTTGACGGCCGAACTCGTCGATGGCGGCCCCGGCGCTACGGACTACCGT
The DNA here is from genome assembly GCF_002013895.1 of Mycobacteroides franklinii. Taxonomy (GTDB): domain Bacteria; phylum Actinomycetota; class Actinomycetes; order Mycobacteriales; family Mycobacteriaceae; genus Mycobacterium; species Mycobacterium franklinii. Next base: position 487,323 of record NZ_MAFQ01000001.1, read on the forward strand.
GCGCGCAACGGAATCGGATTGATCGGGCGGGACACCCGAATCTGCCAGGGTCCGGGCGAGTTGGCTGCTGATGACGCTGAAGAAGGCAGTCGTCAGTACCGCGATGCCCAAGGCGGAGCCCAGCTGACGGAACACGCTCTGCATGCCGGACCCCTGCCCGGAACTGCGCTCGGGGACATCGCTGAGGACCACATTGGTGACCTGGGCGGTGGCAAAGCCGATACCGATCCCGTACACGAACAGCGCCAAGGCGAGGATCCACCACGCGGTATCGGGCCGCGCGATGAATCCGACGGCCGCCAGCCCCAGTGCTTCCAGCGCCAGACCTATGCGGACCAAACCCAGCGCCGAGATTCGTGACGTCATCGCGAAACTGGCGCCGCTGGCCGCGAAGCTGCCGAGCGCTATCGGTACCAAGGCGAGTCCGGCTTGGACGGGGCTGTACCCCTGCGCGAATTGCAGCCACAGCGGCAGCACCGCCACTATCCCGAACTCGCCCATCCCGATAATCAATGTCGCGATGTTGCCGTTGCGGAACGAACCAATGGAGAAGAGCCGCACATCCATCAACGCCTTGGTCGGTTGTCCCGGATCGATATCCCGGGTCAACGCCACCTGCCGGAGCACGAAGGCGATGAGGGCAAGTGCCGCAAGGACAAGCGCCACGAATACCGGCGACAGATCGAACGTCCACCGAACGCCCAACAACTCGAACGCCTCGGTGCTGTGTATCCATCCGTAGGTGCGACCGTCGATGAGTCCGAAGGCGAGCAAGCCCAAACCGATGATCGACAGCACCGCCCCGGCCACATCCACCTTCGCCTGGGTGCGCTGCGAGCGGGGAATGAACACCAGCGCGCCGATGCAGATCACCGCGACAAGCGGGATGTTGATTCCGAATGCCCAACGCCACGAGGCATGCTCGGACAGCCAGCCGCCCAGCAGAGGGCCCAGAGCCGTGGCGGCGCCAATGGTGGATCCCCAGACGGCGAACGCCTGACCGCGCTCCTTTCCAGTGAATTGTGCGTCGAGCAGAGCCAGTGACGTCGGCAGGATCAGTGCCGCTCCGGCACCCTGCAGGAAGCGGGCCAGCACCAACCAGCCTCCGGTGGCGGCCATACCAGCGAGCAGGCTCGTTGCGCCGAAAACCACCACACCGGTGAGGAAAACGCTGCGGGCGCCCAGAATGTCGGAGATGCGCCCCACGAGTAACAACAGTGCCGCGAACACGATCGCGTACGACTCTTGCACCCACTGCGCCTGTGCCGAGGTGACGCCGAGGTCGCGCACGATCGACGGGATGATGACGTTGACGATCGTGGTATCGACGACGATCAGCGCCACGCCCAACGCGATGGCGGCCAAGCCGAGCCACTTGCGGGCGCTATCTGGCATGTGATCCCTTGTTAGGTGTGTGACGTCACACTTTCGTTTAGCGCTGAGTGCGAGCCTCGCGCGGAATTTCGGCCCGTTCTCCGCGCGAGGCTCGCACTCGCCAGCTGACGCCAACCGGTGGCTGGCCCTACACGGACAGGTCGCGGCGCAGCTTCGCGACGTGGCCGGTGGCCTTCACGTTGTACTGCGCCACCTCGATCTTGCCCTTCTCGTCCACGACGAACGTGGATCGGATCACGCCCTCGACGATCTTTCCGTACAGCTTCTTCTCGCCGAAGGCGCCGTACGCGATCAGCGTCTCCTTGTCGGGATCGGATAGCAGTGGGAAGTTCACGCCGTCGCGTTCGCGGAACTTGGCGAGCTTCTCGGGCTTGTCGGGGGAGATCCCGATGACGTCGAGACCCGCCTCGTTGAGCTCGGCGAGGCTGTCGCGGAAGTCGCAGGCCTGTTTGGTGCAGCCGGGGGTCATGGCCGCGGGATAGAAGTAGATGATCACTTTGCGGCCCTTGTAGGAGGACAGTGACACCTTCTTGCCGTCGGCGTCGAGCAGGGTGAACGCTGGGGCTTTGTCGCCAACTTCGAGCCGCTTGGTTTCCGCCATCACCGGTGCCTTTCTGTTGACCCGTACAGTTGTTGCCCTAGGGTAGTTGCTTGAGTTTCAACCACTGACGTGGAGGAGTACACGTGGCCAGGGATCCAGAGGCAATCAAGGCCGATATCGACAAGGCGCGCGATCAACTCGCGGCCACGGTCGACACCCTGAGTGACCGCGCAAACCCGCAGCGTCTGGCCGAGGATGCCAAGGCGTCGGTGCTCGCGACCCTAAACAAGCCGGCCATCAAATTCACCATCCTCGGTGTGGGCGCCGTGGTTGCCGCTCTGGTGGTCCGCAAGGTCGTGCGCAAGTTCCGCAAGGACTGATCCAGCTGTTCGCCGACCGCGCCTAGAACTCGAATCGCAGGATGCGGGCGGACCGCCTCATCGACGCGCTGTGCTGCGCTATGCGTGAGGAGATTCGCAGCCAGGTCGGAAATAGATCGATCTCCGGCGCGTCCACCAGATTGAACTCTTCGACAAACCGCAGCCGAGGGTTCCAGCGTTCCGGGGTGCGTGGATCGTTGTAGCCCTCGAACCCCCGTACCTGATTGACTTTCTTGAACATCTTCTGCGGAAACAGCTTTGAGATCCAGACGCCCACAACCATGCGGCCATAGTCGTTGAATGCGAGCTGCCCGGTGGGGAAGTGGTCGGTGACGGCCCGCATCGTCGCGATGATCTGTTCCTTGGTCAGGAAGGCGAAGAATCCATCGGCGATCACCATGGCCGGACGGTCCGACGGTATGTCGTTGATCCACGCCGGGTCGGTGATGGACACGCCGATGGTGTGCTCGTTGGGCCCCGGGGGCATCACCTCATCGCGCAGTCTGGCCATTCCGGGCAGGTCGACGCTGTACCAGTCGACGGTGGCCGGTGGCTGGATGCGCCGGTACCCGTCGTCGAGACCCGCCCCCAGATCGACTACCACCGCGTTCGGGTGCGCCGTGACAAAGGTACGCACTCTGTCGTCGAGAAGCTTTGCGCGTAGCGATGATTGGCATACCACCGGGGCGATCACGCCGAGTGCGTCGAAGTCGTAGTCGATTGTGGCGACGGCCGCCGCTGCGCCTGGGTCCGGCAGGATCGGCCGCTGCCAACCGTCGTTGACCGCCCGTGCTTTCAGGGTGAGAAAGGCGGTCTCTTCCTCGGGGGTAATTCCGCTCGTGTCGATGCCCATGGCTCGACTATACAAGCGTGTAGTCAATTGTCCAGCCGTGTAAAATATGGCGATGGAGACCGTGGATCCCGACGACCTCACCGCGCGCGCCCGGATACGGGATGCGGCATTGCATGAGTTCGGCGACAAGGGATACGACGGCGCGACCATTCGGGGGATTGCCGCCCGCGCCGGAGTCTCTTCCGGGCTGCTGCGGCATCATTTCGGGTCCAAGCAAGAGCTGCGGGACGCTTGCGATGAATACCTCGTCAAGACGATGCGCACCATCAACGAGCAGGTGCGCTCGAATGTGGAACGCGGTGATGTGCACTATGTTTCGGCGCGCATTCCCATCGGCCAATACCAGGCCTACATCACCAGGGCCTTGGTGGAAGGCTCCGCGGGGCAGGTCTTCGACGAGATGGTCGCGATGACCGAAGGCTGGCTGGCTGCCGCGGACCAAAACCGCACCCATCCCCCCGAGGTCGACGTGAAATCCCGCGCCACGGTCATCACTGCCATGGCATTGGCGGTTCCACTTCTTCAGCAACACGTTTCGCGTGGCCTGGGAGTGGATGTCGGTTCGCCCGAGGGTGATCTGAAGATGGCCGCCACGCTGGTCGATGTGTACGCCAACCCGCTACTCACCCCTGAGCAGGCAAAATCGGCGCAGGAGGACCTATCGCGCAGAATGGGTAGCCATTCCTGATTGGGTAATATTCGCTGCAACACCTCACAATTGCACTGCTACCTGGTTAGTCTTACCGCGTGCCAAGTTTCTGTGCACCGGCCGGGTGTCGATGATAATCGTCGCTGGTCTACGGCTCGATGCGACCGTATTCAAGGCCTCGGCGATGATGCTCTATGTCGTCGGGTTCGCCTTCACGGTGTTTTCTGGTGTCGACAGTGTGCGCCTTGCCGTGGTGCTGCTGGTCGGGATCGCAGCGACGGTATTGCACTACTGGCCGGAGCGCGAAGAGTTTGATCGGCTCTCGATCGCGGTCGCGCTCGATGTGGTCCTCGCATTCGTACTCGACGCCTGGTCGACCTGGGTTATCGACCAGACCCCGTCCTCAGGTGTGGGAATCGACGTGATGCGCCTGTGCGCATGGCTGCTGTCGGTGGCCGGCATCTTGGCGTTTCCGCGCCGCCTCATCGACAGGGACGCCGAGACGGCCGGTTAGGCCCGGGTTCTCTCCAACCGCGACGGCCTCGTCAACAGATAGGAGAGCACACCGGCGGTGCGGGGCGAGCGTGTCTTGGACCACCGAAAAAGCAGGCCGTGCAACAACGGCACCGGCGACCACCAGAACCACTTGCCCAGCACGCCCGCCATCGCCGGCACCACGAACGTTCTCACGATGAGTGTGTCGATCATCAGGCCCACGCCGATCGTCGTGCCTGTCTGTTCAATGCTCAGCACGTCGCTGGACAGCATCGCGAACATGGTGATCCCGAAGACGATTCCGGCCGTGGTGACGACCCCACCCGTCCCGCCGAACGTGCGAATCATGCCGGTACGCAAGCCGGCTCCGTGCAGGAACACCTCCTCGCGCATCCGCATGGTGAGAAGCAGGTTGTAGTCGGCGCCGACGGCGACCAGCGCGATCAGGGCGATGGACGGCACGGCCCAATGCAGGTCGCGGCCCAGCATGTCCTGCCAGATCAGTGTGGTGACACCGAGGGCCGACACATACGAGATGATCACCGTCCCAATAACCACCGCGGCCGCGACCGGGCTACGCAGCATGATCAGCACGATGAGGAAGACCAACGCGAGCGCCACCGCGGCCAGCAGGAGGAAATCTTCGCTGACATATCCGCGCAATTCGGCAGTGCCCGTGCCGAATCCGGTGAGGTTCACCGAGCTACCCGCCAGGGTGCCTTCCTTGGTGGCCTCGCTCACCGCAAGCATGATCTGCGGCGACCGATGTGCGCCGTCGGCGCCGAATACCTGGCCGTCACCGAACACCATCATGCGCGTGGAGCGCCCGTCCGGGCCGAAGTAGAGCCCGGCCGCGCGCTGGAATCGCGGGTCCTGCCAAGCGCGTTGCGGCAGGTAGTAACCTCCCTCGCCGCTGCTACGGAAATCCTCGCGCATGGCCCGTAGGTACTCGGTGAGCCCAGAAAACATGGTCCGCGTCTCGCCCACGGCCTTGGTGAGCTGATCGGTGACCGCACTGAGCTGCGCGACGGTGGATCGCATGTTCTTCACCGAATCCACGGCGCCGGAGAACGATTTCTGCATGCCCTGGGCGCCCGCGCCGAACTTGTCGGTGCTGGCGGTCAGCGTGGCCGTCGCCGCAACCACGGAATCCATCGGTTCGACGGCCTTGAGTACCAGTGAGCAGATGCCGTCGTTGGCGCAGTTGGGGTTGCCGTTGGTGAAGTTGCGCAGTGGTTCCATGTATCCGGAGACCTGGGACACGTTGTCCTGCAGCGCTTTCATTCCCGAGTGCATGTCTCCGATGCCGCCGTTGAGCTCGCCCAGTCCGCTCACCCCGCCGGCCAGGCCCTTCTGCAACTGGGCGATGGCGCCCGAGAACTGGCTGAGTGTCGTCGCGAGTTGGTCGACGGCCCCCAAGCGCTGGCTCATCTGGGCGGTGCCGTCGTTCAACTGATCGGCGATGATCCCGGCTTGTTCGGTCAGCGCAGCCTGTTCCGGAATGGAGCCTGCTGGTCGCGAGGCCGACTGCACCATACGAATCCCGGGGATCTCCATCAGCTTCTTGGTGACTCGCTCAACACCGATCACTCCGGCAGGGTTGCGCAGGTCGTGGTCGGATTCGATCGAGACGATTTCCGGTAGCAGCCGATTCGCTGGAAAGTGCCGGTCCATCGCCTGATATCCGCGGTTGGCGTGCGTGGAAAGCGGTTGGGCGGCAAGCTCGTCGAACCCGAGACGCAGGCCGGCCACGGGAAGCGCGCAGACGACGAGAACCAGCAGCGATCCGGCCAGGACCGGGCCCGGCCAGCGCGCCACCATGGCGCCTACCCGGCGCCAGCGGCGCCCGGGTCGGCTCGATCCCTGTTGCAGAGCACGTGGTTGTGCCAGGCCCCGGCGGCCCGCCAGCCCGATAAGTGCGGGCAATAGCGTCAACGAGGCCACCATTCCGGTGAGTATCCCTATGGCACAAGGTAATCCGGCGCTACGCAGCATGCCGACCTGTGCGAAGAGCAGGCAGGACAGGGCTGCGGCAATCGTCAGCCCGGACGCCGCGATGACCGGCGCCACGGAACGATTCGCCATGACGAGGGCCTGCTCGTGGTCCACACCCGCGCGGCGCTGCTCGTGATAGCGCCCGAGCAGGAAGATGCCGTAGTCGGTTGCCGCGCCGAGAACCAATGCGGCGAGCAGCGACACCGAGAAGATGGACACCTCGATGAGATCGCGCTCGCCGAGGAACGCGACGATGGAGCGGGCCACCGCGAGCCCAAGGCCCACGGTCAGCAACGGGATCGCCGCGGTGATGACGGATCGGTGCACAACGAACAACAGCACCGCGATGAGCACCACGGTGACACCGGTGATCATCAGCATTTGTGTGTCGATGGCGGTGAGCTCGTCGGCAATGGTGGCTCCCGGCCCGGTGACCCAGGCGTGCATCCCGGTGGGGGCGGGTTCGTCGGCGACGATCTTGCGAACGGCAGTCAGCGCGTCGTTGGCTTTCGCGGCCCCGAGCTCACCGTTCACCCGCAGCATGGTGTACACCGCCTTGCCGTCAGGGCTGAGCGCCCCCTCGGCGGTCAACGGGTCCGACCAGAGGTCCATCGCGGAGTCCAGATGAGCGGCGTCGGCACGCAGTTTGGTCAGCAGCCGATCGTGATACTGGTGTTCGACGGGTCCGAGCTTGTGATCGCTTTCCAGTACCAGGTAATTGAGATTGTTACCGGCACCGTCCTGGAACTGCTTGCCCATCACAGCACCCGCGGCGTTCACCGGTGCGTCCTTCGGCAGGAAGCCGCGGGCGTGGTTGTGTGCCGTGCTTTCCACCTGCGGCACAAGTAGATTTCCCGCCCCGGCGGCCAGCATCCATAGTCCGATGATCAGAACCGCGTAGCGGCTGGAGAACCTTGCGATGGCGTCCCACATGGCTGCCGACGCTACGGAGGGGGCCGGGCGTCGTCGTCGTGCTGTGGGCGAGACTTGTTCTCCTACCGTGGTAGGAGACGCGGATCCGCGCCAAGCATGATGTGTGACCCGGCGACCGCCTCTAGGCTGGCCTGATGGACCGGTTCCGGGAATGGGCGTACCAGCGCCGTGCCTTGGTGCCGTATGAGTTTCCGTGGACCGTGCCCGTGGTGATGTACGGCAGCACGTTGCTGATCGTTGGCTGCGCGGTGATACAGCGGGACGTGACCCGCCCGTGGCTGTCGGTCGTGGCGAGCCTGATTGCGCTCACCCCGATACTGGTGTTCATCTGTGCCGGTTACAAACTGAACACGTTCTGGACCGTGACGTGCGCTCTTGCTGGGGTCGGATTGTTTCTGACCTGGCCATCGAATGTCGTGGATGCTGCCCCCTTCTTGCTGATGTTCACGGTGGGGGAAGTCGGCGCGCTGGCATCGGTTCGCGCCGGCCTGGCCTCAATTGGCGCCTGTGTGGCATTGCTCGTGGTGGCCGAGCAGCTGAATCATCTCGGAACCTTCTCGCTCTTCATGATGTTCTTCGTGATCTGCGGGTGGTTGATCGGCCGCATCATGCAGTTGCAACAACGCCTACTCCTGCAGGAACGCGCACAACAGGTCCGCATGCAGGAACAAGCTGCCGCCGATGAACGCCGCCGCATCGCGCGTGAGATCCATGACGTGATAGCGCATTCCCTGTCCGTGACGATGCTCCATCTGACCGGTGCCAGGCGGGTGTTGCAGGAGGACCACGATGTGGACGACGCCGTCGCGGGATTGCTCGATGCCGAACGTCTTGGCCGTCAAGCTATGTCGGATATCCGGGGAACCGTCGGTCTGCTGAGTGCGGGACCTGCCGGCGTCGAGCCGATGCGGTTGGCTCCGGAACCCGGTATCGCAGACATCCCTGACCTAATCGCCGATTTCACCGCGGCGGGGATGGCCGTGGAGTCGCATATCTACGGGGCAGATGAGTCTGTCAGCGCTGGAGTGGGTTTGGCACTGTATCGAGTGGCCCAAGAGTCTTTGGCCAATATCGCCAAGCACTCGCCTAAGTCGTCGGCTGCGGTACTCCTTGATATCAATGACTCGGTGGCGAGTCTGACCGTGAGTAACGACCTGGCCGCCGGATTCCGTCTGGATGTGTGTTCGGGAGGTGGGCTTTCGGGAATGCGGCAGCGCATCGAGACGCTCGGCGGTGAGTTCCGCGCCGGGATGGGCGAGGACGGCTGGACAGTTTCCGCAATGGTTCCCATGGCGTCCAACGGGACACCATGCCGTTCGCGACGGAAGGCGTTGTGGCGCCATGACTGACACCGAAGTGGGCGTGCTGCTGGTGGACGATCAGGAGTTGGTTCGTACGGGGTTGCGCCGGATTCTGCGCCGCAAGGACGGATTCGCGATTGTGGGGGAGTGCGCCGATGGCAGCGAGGTCGCTGCGGCGGTGGTCCACACGCGGCCCGATGTGGTGGTCATGGATCTGCGGATGAAGCAGATGAGCGGTATCGAGGCGATTCGGTTGCTTCACGCCTGCGAGGGTCCACCGGCTTTGGCGCTCACCACATTCGACGACGACGAGCTGCTCTCCGGCGCACTGCGTGCCGGCGCTGCCGGATTCATTCTGAAGGACTCGCCCGCCGAGGAGCTGGTCCGTGCGGTGCACGCGGTGGCCCGGGGCGAGGCATATCTAGATCCGGCGGTGACATCGCGTGTGCTCAACGATTATCGGCGGGCGCCTGCCGCGGCATCGGGAGATGCCGAAGGGAAGCTCACCGCGCGCGAGCTGGATGTGTTGGCGCTCATCGCCTCCGGTGCGACCAACTCTGAAATCGCCGAACAGTTGGTGATATCGGAGGTGACCGTCAAGAGCCATATCGGGCGGATCTTCGTCAAACTCGATCTACGTGATCGGGCCGCGGCCATCGTGTACGCCTACGATCACGGCATCGTGACCCCCAAATAGGGTTACAGCAGATCCTTTTCGCGGATCTTCTCCAGTGCCTCGTGTATTTGTTCCAGCTCGCGGCGCAGGTAGTCACGGGTCGCGACCTCGCCAACTGCCAGTCGCAGGGCGGCGAGCTCCCGGGCCAGGTACTCGGTATCGGCCTTCGTCTGTTCGGCCCGTCTGCGGTCCTCTTCGAGTGACACGCGGTCGCGGTTTTCCTGCCGGTTCTGGGCCAGCAGGATCAGTGGCGCCGCGTAGGCGGCCTGGGTGGAAAACGCCAGGTTGAGCAGGATGAACGGGTACGGATCCCATTGCAGTCCAACCGCGAACAGGTTCAACGCAATCCATACCAGGACGAAGATCGTCTGCATGGCGAGGTATCGCCCGGTCCCGAGGAAGCGGGCGATGTTTTCACTGACCTGTCCGACAGCTTCCACGTCGAGACCGAGGGACAGCCCGCGCGAGGTGCGCGGGGTATCGAGCCGTTGTCGTGCCGACATCTCACTCACAAGCGGTCGCCTCCCGTGACAGACTCGGGCTCCTCGGCGCGCCAGCCGTCGGGCATCAGGTGATCCAGCACGTCGTCCACGGTGACGGCACCGAGCAAGTGGTCCTCCCTGTCGATCACCGGGCCGCACACCAGGTTGTAGGCGGCGAAGTAACGGGTCACCTCGGCCAGCGGCGCCTCGGCGTCCAGATAGGGCAGATCGGCATCGAGGATGCCGCCAACCATCGCGTAGGGAGGTTCACGCAGCAGCCGCTGCAGGTGCACGCATCCCAGGTAGCGGCCGGTGGGCGTCGCCGTCGGCGGTCGTACCACGAATACCAGCGAGGAGAGTGCGGGTGTCAGGTCCGGATCGCGCACGCGGGCAAGTGCTTCGGCGACGGTGGTGTTGGGGCTCAAAATCACGGGCTCCGGCGTCATCATGCCGCCGGCGGTGTTGGGGGAGTGGGTGAGTAGTCGGCGGACCGGCTCGGAGTCTTCCGGATCCATCAGCGCCAGAAGTGATTCGGCCTCTGCGGGTGGTAGTTCACCCAACAGGTCGGCGGCATCGTCGGGATCCATCGCCTCCAGCACATCCGCGGCGCGTTCGTCTTCCAGCTTGGTCAGCACCGCGGCCTGATCATCCTCGGGAAGTTCCTGAAGGATGTCGGCCAGCCGCTCGTCGTCGAACGCGCCAAGTACCTCGTCGCGTCGCTTGGGCGGAAGCTCGCGGATGGCATCGGCCACCTCGACCGGCCGCATGCCCTCGAACTGAAGCATCAGCTGGGCCACGCCCTGCCCGGGCAAGTTCAGGGTCGAGGGCGTCAATCCCTGGATGTGGCTCCATTCGGTGACCTGTACACCGCTGCGCCGTCCCAGCCGTCGCGGGCTTCGCACCGCCACGCGGGTGACCACCCAGTCGCGGGTGCGGGTCTGCTCGAGTCCCAGGTCCACCACGGTGAGATCTATTCCGGCGAACTGTTCGAGCTCGGGATCGTCGGTGTGCACGGTGGTGTCCAGGACTTGGCCCAGGACCAATGCCTCGCTGGGGCGTTGTTCGAAGCGGCGCAATGAGACGTTTCCGGTGTTCAGTGTCACCGATCCGGGCTCGATGGCGGTGACCCGCAGCATGGGCACGAAGATTCTTCGGCGCGTGAGCATTTCGACAACGAGTCCGATGACGCGCGGCTGTTTTCGGGCAACTCCCATGCCGATCACGACATCGCGAACCCGTCCGATCGACTCGCCGTCCGGGCCCAGAACAACCAGGCCTGAGAGCCTGGCTGCGAACACCTTGCTCACTGCGGCCATGACAGCAAGGTTAGGGGGTAACCACATTGCGGCCGTGTGCCGGTGTCGCGAGTTGGGTGGTTAGGGGCCGATTCCGCCGTACATGAGTGCGATGACGGCGGCCGAGAATCGCTCGGTGTCCTGTACCTCGCCGCCCCGTGACGCGTGCAGTCCGTTGGCCAGGATCATTCCGGTCACTGCACGGGCGGTGTATTCGGTGTCGAGATCGGCGCGTAGGTAACCTTTTTCGACTCCGTGTCGTAGGTATGCCTCGGTGAGGTGATCACTCGTGGAGAGCATGCCGAAGACGCGTTCGCGCAGCTCGCTGTCCACCGAACCTGCTTCGAGGAGCAGTAGTGGTAGATGCGGGTTGTCGCGAAACAGGTGTGCGAGAGCGGCGCCGATCCGGACCGATTGCTGCCGGTACTGCTCGATGTCGTCCGCGAGTCCTGCGGCGTTCTCGGCGCCGATCGCCTCAAAGATCTGTCCGGTGACGTCATCGATGACATGCTCGATGATGTCCCGTTTGCTCTTGAAGTACCGGTAGAAGGTCCCATGGCCGATCCCGATCCGTCCGGCGATATCCGCCACACCGGTGGCGTGGTAGCCCTGCTCGGCGAAGCACGCGAACGCCGCGTCCAAGATCTCCTGGCGCATTTCGAGCTTCTTGCGCTCGGCGCGACTGAGCGCGGGGGAGCTAGCCGGACTTGTCGACATGATGGGCGATCCTACCGACCTTGACACTTCTCAAGAATGACATATCATTCCGAAACTGACACACCATTCCGTTCTGTTGGAGGTTGATGTGAGTCGTTATCCGAAAATTGAGCTGGCTGGCGCGGTGGTCGTCATCACCGGCGGGGCCCGAGGAATCGGCGCGGCGACCGCGCGACTCTTCGCCGACAGGGGCGCCGACGTGTGGATTGGTGACGTCGATGACGTGGTCGCCAAGGAGACGGCGCACGGCATCCGCAATGCGCAGGCGGGTGCCCTCGATGTCACCAAGCCCGAGTCGTGGGCCGCCTTCCTCGACCGCGTGCGCAGTGAGTCCGGGCCCGTCGACATCCTGATCAACAACGCCGGTGTCATGCCGCTGGGCGGGTTTGTCGAAGAGAACGAGCGCACCACCGACTTGATCCTCGACGTGAACGTGCGTGGTCCGCTCAATGGTGCACGGGCCGCGTTGCCGGAGATGGTGGCCCGCGGGTGTGGACACATTGTCAATGTGGCGTCGATGGCGGGCAAGTTGGCCGTTCCCGGCATGGTCACCTACAACGCCTCCAAGTTTGGTGCCGTCGGGCTATCGGTGGCGCTGCGCAAGGAATACGGGAACAGCGGCGTCAGCATCAGCTGCGTGCTGCCGAGCGCGGTCCGGACCGAACTGGCCTCGGGGGCACCGCTGGGCAAGGGCATGCCGACCGTCGATCCGGAGGATGTGGCGGCCGCAATTGTTCGCAGCGTCGATACCCGTCGCGCGCAGATTTCGGTGCCCGGCTGGCTCGCCTTCGGATGGGGGGTGGTGGATCTGTTTGTGCCCGAACCGGTTGAGCGACTTGCCCGCCGGCTCATCGACGACCGTCGTGCCCTGACATCGCTCGACCTGAACGCGCGCGGTGCCTATATCGAACGCATCGAGCGTCAGAGCAAGGAGCATCAGAAATGAGCGATCGGCGTGACCCGAAGGTCATCGTCGTCGGGGCGGGCATGGCCGGGATTGCCGTGGGACACAAGCTCAAAGAGGCCGGCTTCAACGATTTCACTATTCTGGAGAAGGGCGATGACGTCGGCGGCGTTTGGTACTGGAACCGCTATCCGGGGCTGACCTGCGATGTGCCGTCGCAGGCTTACCAGTACCCGTTCGCGCCCCGGACTGACTGGCCGCGACTGTTCGCCACCGGTAGCGAGATTCAGGCGTATCACCGCAAGGCTGCCGAGGATTTGGGCGTGATGTCGCATATTCGGTGCGGGCAGGAAGTCACGGCCGCGGAGTTCACCGGCGCTGGCTGGCGGGTCTCCACCGCGGCAGGGGAGACGCTCGAGTGCGACTTTCTGATCGCTGCCACGGGAGTGCTACACCACCCGAACATTCCTGACATCCCCGGGCTCGACAGCTTCCAGGGGAACGTGGTGCACACCGCACGGTGGGACGATTCGGTGCAGTTGGAAGGCAAGCGCGTTGCTGCCATTGGAACGGGTTCCACCGGGGTGCAGGTTGTTTCGGCGATGCAACCCATCGTCGAGCAGGTGACGTCCTTCATCCGGACTCCGCAGTGGGTGCTGTGGGCGCCGATGGCGATGCGGCAGCCGAAGTTCGTCACCAAGGTGCTGGAGGCGTTGCCGACTCAACGCATCGTGCGGTTGACCGCGCTCACGGGCACCGATGCTCTGGTGAACATTGTGACCCGGCCCAGCTGGGGGCGGCGTCTCGTGCAGCAGTATGCGCGCGCGTGCCTGCACTTGATCCGCGACAAGGAGCTGCGTCAGAAACTCACCCCGGACTACCAGCCGCTGTGCAAGCGGCAGGTGCTGTCCGGGTCGTTCCATCGCGCCGTCCAGAAGCCGAACGTGGAGATCGTCACCGATCGCATCGACAGGGTTACGCCAACCGGCATCGTTACGGTCGACGGTGTCGAACGTGATTTCGACGTGATTGTGCTGGCGACCGGATTCCAGGCGCACAACTACATGCGTCCCATGAATCTGGTTGGCAAGGATGGGTACTCGATTGACGAGGCGTGGGAGAAGGGCCCCAAGGCTTACCGGATGACCGCGATCCCCGGCTTCCCGAACTTCTTCACAGTGCTTGGCCCCAACTCACCGACCGGCTCGATTTGGCTTCAGCACACGGCCGAACGCACCGCCGAATACATCATCGGCTGGCTTCATCGCTTCGCCCGCGGCGAGATCAACACCGTGGAAGTGAGCCGCGAGGCCACTGATGAGTTCAATGACCAAGCGCGCGAAGCGATGAAGCCGACCGTCTGGGCCACCGGGTGTAACTCCTGGTACCTCACCGACGACGGATCCGTCGATCTATGGCCCTTTGACCGAAAGACGATGGAGCGCATGCTCGCATCGCCCGAGGAGAGCCACTACATCCTGCAGTGAGGCGCGTCAGCGCAGGTTGAACGTCGAGGGGTCCGGGCCGATGCGACCGTCGGGCGTATGCAGCGCGGTGATGCGCTCCATCTCGTCGGAGCTGAGCTCGAACCCGAAGACGTCAAAGTTGGCGGCGATGCGGGCCGGCGTCACCGATTTGGGGATGACGACGTTGCCCAGCTGTAGGTGCCAGCGCAGGATCACCTGTGCGGCACTCACATTGTGGGTTTCGGCGATGGCACCGAGCGTCGCATCCTCCAGGATCGTGCCCTGACCGAGTGGCGACCACGCCTCGGTGGCAATGCCGTACTCGGCATGGAACGCGCGCAGCTCGGGCTGGGTGAACCGAGGGTGCAGCTCGATCTGGTTGAGGGCGGGCACCTCGCCGGTCTCGTCGATCAGTCGCTGGAGGTTCTCGACGGTGAAGTTGCTGACTCCGATGGCCTTGGCGCGCCCGTCGGCCTGGATCCGCTGCAGGGCCTTGAAGCTGGCCACGTATTCATCGAGCTCTGGCACCGGCCAGTGGATGAGGTACAGGTCCACATAATCGGTCCCTAGGCGCTCCAGGGAGGCGTCAAAGGCGCGCAACGCGCTGTCGTAACCCTGATCGCCATTCCACAGCTTGGTGGTCAGGAAGACGTCGCCGCGCGGAAGGCCGGATTCCGTGATCGCACGGCCGGTGCCCTCCTCGTTCTCGTACACCTTCGCGGTGTCGATGCTGCGATATCCGACCTGCAACGCGGTCGACACGGCGGCCTCGGCGCCGTCGTTGGGCACCTGCCACACCCCGAAGCCCAGCTGGGGAATCGTGGTACCGGAATTGAGGGTCACATTGGGCACTACGTGGGGAACCGTCACGGTCAACCCAACGCAGGGCGCTCTCGAGTATTCCCGGCCATGGGGTTCAGAGGCGGGCACCAGGTTGGATCACGAGACGTGTGGTGTGCCTGGTGACGGATTGGACTCAGGGGTAAGCACTTCGGCTTGGCGCGGCGACCCGGCGCTACTTAAACCGCGGAAACGCTCTCTGAGGTGAATTGAGTGAATCCCGGTTGGTCTCCGGTTTGGCCCATGAGGGTGGTGTATCCGAGTTGTACGGCCGTTCCGTCGTCGGTGGTGATGACGTTCTTGGTGGTGACGATGTCGGCGCCGAATGCGGTGCGGATGTCATGCATGTGGACCTCGCAGTGCAGGACGTCCCCAGCGATGATCGGGCGCAGCATCGTGAACTGCTGATCCACTTGCGCGATTTTCTTGTCGTTGATGGTGATGCCGCTGTGTTGCAGAAACCATTTTTGGGCGCGGTATCCCAGGATGCACAGGAACGTCGGGGGTATCACCAGCTGGTGGTGTCCGAGGGCGTTGGCCGCGGACAGCGTGTGGTGTGCGGGGTGATGGTTCTGGATAGCCAGGGACAGTTCACGGATCTTCTCGCGTTCGACCACGTACGTGGAGGGGTAGCGATGGTGAGTGCCGATCAGATCGGGAGAGATGGGCATGGGATTAATGTAAACGAGCGTTGACTTGCAGTCTCCCTGAGGGCCCCCAAAACCGCGCGTTCCAGCCTTCGGTATCAACTCGATGTGCTTGCGCGGCATGGCCGTACCGCCGCGACGTAATCATCGAAGCCGCCGCGAATCTGGCCTGTGACCACGAACCGGGGGAATTGGAGGGTGTGTAGGCGGGACCTAAATCCCGCCTACACCGTCCTGCATTGTGCGCCGTCAGGGGCTCGAACCCCGGACCCGCTGATTAAGAGTCAGCTGCTCTACCAACTGAGCTAACGGCGCGTGAACGTGCGTGGAAGACCTTAGCAGCCTCGGAGCCTGTAACGAAAATTGTAATCTCGGCGATAGCCCGGTCGCGGTTGTTGAGGTCGTCGCCGACCATCGTGAACCCGTACAATCATCGTTGAGTTTGCATGCATCAAGATTCAAAGGGAGCAAAGCATGACCCAGGGTCGTCCACGCCTGTTGATTGGCGCGCGTCGGCGGTGGGCAACCGCATTGGTCCTCCCTGTCGTGGCAATGGCTGTACTGGTCGGATGCTCCAGCACCGCACCGCAGGAACCGCCGAAAGTTATTGATAAGGCAACGCCTTACGCCGATCTGCTGGTGCCCAAGCTGGCAATGTCAGTTAAGGACGGGGCCGTTGGTGTGTCGGTCGATGCGCCGGTGACGGTCACGGCAGGCGAAGGTGTGCTCGGCAGCGTCACCATGGTGAACGCCGATGGCAAAGAGATCGCTGGCGAAGTCGGCCCCGATGGTGTCACCTGGTCGACCACCGAACCGCTCGGGTACGACAAGCAGTACACGATCAACGCGGATGCACGTGGGCTCGGCGGTGTGGCTCGTGCGAATGCGACGTTCCGCACGCATTCCCCGGACAACATGACCATGCCGTATGTCGTGCCGGGCGATGGTGAGGTCGTCGGCGTCGGCCAGACGGTCGCCATCCGATTCGACGAGAACATCCCGAACCGGGCCGCGGCCGAGAAGGCCATCAAGATCACCACCAACCCTCCCGTGGAGGGTGCGTTCTATTGGCTGAACAACCGCGAAGTGCGTTGGCGCCCCGAATCTTTCTGGGATTCCGGCACGGCGGTCGACGTGAAGGTCAACACCTACGGGGTGGACCTGGGCAGTGGCGTGTTCGGTCAGGACAATGTGGCGTCCCACTTCACCATCGGCGACGCGATCATCAGCCGGGTGGATGACACGAACAAGGTGCTCAATATCGAGCGCAACGGCGAGATCATCAAGACCATGCCCACCTCGATGGGTAAGGACAAGGCGCCCACCAACAACGGCACGTACATCATCGGTGAGCGGTTCAAGGATCTGATCATGGACTCGTCGACCTATGGCGTCGCGGTCAACTCGCCCGACGGTTACCGCACCAAGGTGCAGTACGCCACCCAGATGTCGTACAGCGGGATCTACGTGCACGCCGCGCCGTGGTCCGTCGGCGCGCAGGGCCGCACCAACACCAGCCACGGCTGCCTGAACGTCAGCACCGCGAACGCGAAGTGGTTCTACGAGAACACTAAACGCGGCGACGTGGTGATCGTCTCCAACACCGTCGGGCCTGTGCTACCCGGTACCGAGGGCCTGGGCGACTGGAACATCCCGTGGGCGCAGTGGAAGGCCGGGAACGCCCGGCAGCAGTAGCGGCCCCGCAGACGAAAACGCCCCCGGCGCCTCGAGCGCGCGGGGGCTTTTCGTTCGTGGTACCTACCCCTCGATGACCTTCTGGTCGAGTACCCGCTTGGACGGCACCATGATGATCGACTTGGAGTTGTCGCGATCGCGGTAGGCCGACTCCAGGATCGACGGGATGCTCTCGAGTTTGCCATGCACGCTCATCAGCTGCTCCAGGATCGAGATGCGCTGCTGACCAACCTCTTCCACGGACCGGCGGGCCTGATCCAGGCGGCGTTCGATCTGCTCGTCGGCCAGGCGCAGGCGACGATCTGCCTCCTCCTTGGCGTCGGCAAGCCGCTTCTCGCACTCGGCCTGGGTGCCGCGCCGCTGCTCGTCGACGGCCGACTGGGTCTCTGTGCGCAGCTTGGTCAGTTCTTCGTCCAGCTCCGTCTCGGCCTTCTCTCGCCGCTTGGCCTCCGCGGCCCGGAGGCGTTCGGACTCGCTGACCGCCTGGGCGACAATCTGATTGGCTTCCTCGCGGGCCCTCGCCATCACCTCGGTGTATTCGGTCTCCAGTGCGCTCTGCCGGGCCGCCATGTCGGCGAGCATTTCCTTGTGCTTGGTGCGCATGGCTTCGGCGTCGGACTTGGCGGCGGCGACCAGGGCGGCGGATTCGGTGCGCGCCTCGCTCTGCATCTCGGAGACCTCGTCGACCGCGATGCGGAGCATCTTGGCCATACGGTCGGTCATCGCGTGTGCGGAAGGGGAGGTGTCGCTGAGGTTGGACACCTCATCCTTGAGCGAGCCGATCTGCTTGGTGGCGTCCTCGAGCCGGCTCTTGAGCGTCTCGACATCGTTCAGCCCCGACTGGTGCATGATCGTCAGCCGGCTGATGTACTCGTTGACCTCAATGGGGTCGTACCCGTTGCGGGTCCGCGTGAAGTTCCGAGTGGACTCATTGGTGGTGGTCGCGGTCACTTGTACCCCTTGAACACAGGTATGGAAGTAGGAGCTGGCGTTAGCCCGCGAAGAGTATGACACGCGTTACCAGTTCTCGTACAGCGGTGTTGGTAAATAGTGGATCGCGACGTAACCAGATTGCTTGCATCTGACACTCCTGGTCACGGCATCCGTTTCTGCAAACATTGCCGCCGTGGCGAGACGGCAGCATTCGGTCGGCGGGTTCGCTATCACGGTTCATGCTTGTTGGCTAAATTAGCTGGATATTCCCTGTCGGGATCACTACCGAAGCATGTGTTGCGTGCCACATGATTTGCCGTGGGTGCAATTGCGGAACGTAGCTCGTGCAGGAGGTGTTTCCTGGAATCAATTCTGAATGTCCGCTGTCAGGTAGCGATCTTGTGATTTGCCTGATCGCGGACGGAACACGCAATCGCGCGTCGCAGGGAGCCGCAGATGACTATCGGCTGTTATGGCTATTGCACAGCTGATACATGGCTTGACCTCTAACACAACCGGTGATCAATCCGCGACATGGTGCTGTTTCAAGGGCGCGGCATCGGCGGCATCATTGGGGTGGAGGACTGTCCGGGCTTCATCATGCCGCCCGGGCCCGTCATGCCGCCCGGGCCCGTCATGCCGCCTGGACCCATCATGCCGCCTGGGCCCATCATCGGGCAGGTTCCATTGGAGCCATCCCGCAAAGAGTGCTGGGCATATCCGTGGTGCCACCCGTCGTAACTACTGGTGGACCATCCAGCGAATAGGCCGGACACGAACACCACAGCAACGATAAACAAGGTACCGGCGACGATTCCGACCCACGCGAGGGCTTGGTAAAGCCGATGGTTTTGACTGTCAATCCTGACGCCGGGTGTAACGGCAACAGAGTCCGCTGGCGCTGGTTGCGTTGACGATTCGGGTGTTTCGGTCATTTCGCACAACTCCTTTTAGGGGCGCTAGCCGACGTCCGTTCGCTAGTTTCGCGGTACGCCTTCAGCTGCTGAGAAAGTTACCGCCGAAGAACCATGCCGTGTAGCTATCATCGGTCCCCGATGACGTGGACCTTGGTCACGGTGAGGCGAATAATTCCTGCGCCCGGGTATAGGCGGCCGAGCCGCAGCGTCGTGAGAGGGTGGCCGGATCACGCTGTTGGGCAGGAGATTTTGTTGGGGTCGGACACGTCTTCGGTGAGGGTGAAGTAATTCTCCTCCTCCTGCATGAAGTGCAGCCGAAGCAGTTCGTACAGGCCGTATAGGCACGCCAGCAGATCGTCAACTTGATCGGGTTGTATCGCTCCGCCGCCCTTGGCCAGAGCCAGATGCGTGCCGATTCGCTCTGCGAGTCGCTGGATTTCGGCGTGGGTGCGACTCATCGTGGCGGTGGCCTCGCCGCTGCCCAACGGGTGCGCCAGCGCAGGGTAGAGCTCGGTTTCCTCGGCGTGTTCGTGGGGCAGCAGGCGATCGCACAGAAACGCGTGTGCCTTGGTCAATGCATCTAGCGCCGTCGCGCCGGTTCCGGCCGTGAGCAGATTGGCTGCGTCGCGCAACAGTCCAACGGCGTCGCGCAGTTCGTCGTGTTCGGCAGCGAAGCGGCGCAGCATCTGCTCAGTCTCGGCGGGCAGCTCGACCCTAACGGCAGGATTGCCGCCCAAGGCGCGCAGAGCATTGAGGATGACCGCGATATCGATCCCCTCCTGTAGCAGGGCACCCGCCGCGGGCGGTAGCCAACCGAGCGCAGCGATGACCATGGCGATGAGCGATAGGCCCATGCCCACGACGGCGCTCTCCACCGCGATGTGCCGTGACCAACGGGCGATGTCCATCGCATCGGCGAGACGGTCGAGACGGTCGGTGGTTAACACGATGTCGGCGGCTTCAGAAGATGCGGTGGCGCCGCGGGCCCCCATCGCAACGCCGACGGTGGCAGCGGCCAGCGCCGGCGCATCGTTGATCCCGTCGCCGACCATCACGGTGACGGCGCGATCGCGTTCGGCTCGGACGGCGGCGACCTTGTCGGTGGGAGTCTGTTGGGCGTACACCTCATCGAGTCCCAGTACCGTGGCGACCTCGCGGGCGGGTTCGACACGGTCGCCGGTCAGCATGACTAGTCGGTTGAGCCCGGCAGTGCGTAACCGGCGCATCGTGCGAGATGCATCTCGGCGCAATGGGTCCCGCAGTAGCAATGCCCCCACGGGGGTACTTTCCAGGCACACCCATGTGACAGCGGCGCTGTCGAGGCGGGCGTGATTGGTCGCCTTGCGGGCCCATTCGGCCGTCACGTTGTTCTCGGCGAGTTTGCCAACCTGGATCCGCAGGTCATCGATGGTGGCGGTGACGCCACGTCCGGGTTCCTCGGTGACGTCGACGGGAAGCGAAAGCTGCAAGCCCCGGTCGAGAGCCTCGGTGACGATAGCCTCGGCCAAAACGTGCGGCGAGAACTGGTCGACCGATGCGGCCAGCCGTAAAATCTCGGTGCCATCGCGCCCGGGTCCGGCCACGACCTCGACGACCGTAGGACACCCCATCGTCAGTGTGCCGGTCTTGTCCATGGCCAAAGTAGTTGCGTGCCCAAGATTTTCGAGCGCGCCGCCACTACGAACCACCACGCCGTGACGCGATGCTCGCGATAAGCCGGAGACGATGGCCACCGGCGCGGCGAGTAGCAGTGGACATGGCGTGGCCACAACCAGCACCGCGACCGCGCGCACCATCGAACCGGTAGCCAGCCATGCGCCGCCGGCTACCAACAGCGCCAGAGGTAGAAACCATGCCGCATACCGGTCGGCCAAACGCACGACCGGTGCGCTTTCTGCACCCGTCTGCTCCGCTAATCGCACGATGCCTGCGTATGTGCTGTTCTCGGCGGTGGCGCTGGCGCGTAGTTCACATGCGCCGCCTGCGTTGACGACACCGCTACGCACTGGCTCACCGACTGCTCGCTGCACATGCACCGGTTCGCCGGTTAGCGCGGATTCGTCAAATACGGCTACCGTGCCCGCGATACGCCCGTCCACCGGCACAATCTCACCCGGCCCAACGACGAGCAGATCGCCCACGGCCACCTCGGCGAGTGGAATCACGGTTACCTCGGACCCGGTGCGGCGTCGGGCGGACCGCGGTGCGCGCTGCAGCAGGGCTCGCAGGTCATGGGACGCGCGGCGGCCAGCGGCAGCTTCCAATGCTCGGCCTCCAGCGAGCATCACCGCGATCAACGCGCCGGCCAGGTACTCGTGCACGAGCATGGTGCCGATCAACGACAACACCGCAATAAGATCCACACCGGCCTGATGGCGACGCAAGGACGCGACGACCCACGCCACTGCTGGTACCACAGCCGTCACCGTGCCGGCCATCCAGCAGCCGTCTGCCGTACGAGACCAGCCGGCTAGCCAGGCCGCCGCACCGGCCACCAGTGCGCCTAGCGTCACCAGCACCAGCGCGGGCCCGAACCATCGACCTAATCGCGAGACCCAGCTGTCGACCGGCGATCCGACATTGTTCACCACAGACTCCTTGGCTGTCTCGGGCGTGCAGCTAGTTGCTGGAGGACGCCGTCTTGTTCTAGCGATTAAGAAGTCGCGAATGGACATGGTCTGCTTCCATGGCCCAACTGATCGTGACGTTTGTGTGCGATGGCGTTTATCGCAGTCTCTGTTGAGTCCACAATCTTTGGATAGAGAAGAAGGTCACCGGCTGTCCTGCCGCGCCGTAATTCGCGGCAAAAGCGAAGAACCGGATTTCATACGCGTAGCTTCGCGTACGCCCGACAGTTGCCCACGTACCGGATCGGGTCAGTGAGGTGGTGCCGTGGTGCGCAGTGAATCGATGACGGCCTGCATCTTCTTCGTAACTTCGTCCGCGATATCCCGCAGAGCGTGTTCGCCGGTAATCTCGGCCAGTATCTGCGGGTTCATAGCCTCGACGATGACGGACATGTCGTCATCCGGGTCGGAGCGCACGATGACGTTGCACGGCAACAGTAAACCGATCTGACGGTCCGCGTTTACCGCGCGGTGGGCTAGGGGTGGGTTGCAGGCGCCGAGAATGAGGTAGTCCTCCATGTCTTCGTTCAACTTCGCCTTGAGTGTGGCCTTCATATCGATCTCGGTAAGAACTCCGAAGCCCTCTTGTGCCAGGGCATCCCGGGTTCGAGCGACGGCATCAGCGAATGATGTATGCAGAGCGGCTGACAGCGCGATTGACATGATGACTCCGCGGTCGTGGGTGTGGATACGAAAGCGCAAGGTTGAGTCGTTTGCACCGTAGTATCAAAATGCAGTGGATTCTTGTCGAAATTTCGCGAAACAAGCAGGGGGCGCGGCGGTCCGGGTCCGTGCGGTGATATCAACGCCTGACTTGTCCGGGGCGATCAACGATCAGTCTTGATTGAGGCCCGTCTTCTCCAGGTGTTCACGTATCTGTGCGAGCTCCCCGCTGATCGTGACGAGAGCTTCCACCTGGGCGAGTCGCTGGCACCAGGCGAGGTAGTCGCGATGCGCCGGGTCCAGACTGTCGTATACGGTGCGCTGCTCAAACTTCTCGCAGTGTCTGACCCGATCCAACGCTTCATGACGCATCCGCGCCAAGTCAACTTCTTTCATGTGAATTACCTTCCTAGTTATCCCTTGTGTTCTCGGGCACTCCGCGGTGCTCTTGACGTAGCCGTGACTCAGGCAATAGATGCGGGTTGATATCGACGCGCGCAAACCGCCGTGCTGGAAGTCGAATTTCGTAGCATCGCAGACTATTTCATTATCCGAGGCTGCCAAGTTCGTGGCGAGACGACTTACCGATGTACGCCATGACGCGCTCTAGAAGCATGGTATGGATGTCGCCGTCATAGGCAGTCCGGGCAATCTCGTGATGGCGGAGAAATCCTTCGAGGCGTTGATCGATTGGCCAACCCGCGTATGTGTGGTCGACATATTCCGACCTCAGAAATTCCTGAGTGAGGAACCCTGCGCTAAACGCTGTCGACTGAATCCTATTGCGAACCATGGCATTCGTATCCATATCTTCGATGGTCGATCGGCTCCCCGCAGCTGAGGTGCCAAGATCATCATCGCTACAGCCAATGTCTCGATACAGAGCCGAAAGTCACCGTCCGGGGCTCTGCGGTGGAACATGTACTCGAGTGGAACGATGCCAGTCCCGGCTCTTCAAATGGCATGTCTCCACTGTGGAGATCGGAGAGCTGATGTCGTTGAAATCGGTTGGCGGCGAGTGCTCGTTGTGCGCCTACCGCTGACGAATGGCCCGCAGACACGGGACGTGTGCCTCTGCCGCTGGCTGCCGCCAACAGATCTACTAGCGCCATGATATTTCGTGATATTCGGTGACGTAGGAACCAAAGTAGTTGCGGCCAAACAACTCTAACCAGCGGAGGAGATCCTCATGAGTTCGCAAATCCAGAATCGCACCCGCCTGTTCGCCCAGGTGCTGGGTCCGTATCTCGTCGTCGCCGCGCTGACCATGGTCGCCCGCGTCGCATATATGCGCGCCCTGCTAACGGAGTTCGATACCGACGCCGCTTGGCCATGGATCTGTGGCGCATTTGTTCTGCCCATGGGCCTGTCTGTGATCGTGCTTCACCCCTACTGGCGTGGCGCCGCCGCTAGCATCGTGTCACTGCTCGGTTGGTTGACGGCGTTCAAGGGGCTGGCTTTGATGGTATTTCCCGTGTCGTACTTGTCATTTGGAAACAAAATGCTTGACGCGGTCATCTGGTGGCAGGTCAGCGGCGCCGTCCTGGCGATGGCTGGGTTGTACCTGACTGTCATCGGCTGGGTTCCTGCCGCGAGTCGAACGGCATCAGAACGGCCAACGTCCGCCAGCAACTAAAGTGCGGGCGGACCGGCGCTTGCGCGAACTGCCGGTCTCTCCACCTGCGGAGAGGTCCGTCCGTGCCATCGGCGGCCGGATGGAGAAACGGACAACAATTCTAAAAATGCTCCGTCAAGTGGGGTTCTGCGGTATCCAGAACGCATACCTGCGCGCTCGCTGAAGGAGCTCCCTGGAATGAGCCGGGACAATCCCACTTCGTTCACAGTGGGGCGTTTCTACGCGTATGCCGCCGAATCTGTGTGGCAGGCCCTCGTGTCGCGAGACTTTGTGCTGGCTGACTGGGCTCTGGAACTCGCGATGCCGGTTATTGAAGCCGGACGCACATTCACTTTCAAGACTTACCCCATACTCGGGACGGACTTCGACGGTCTCATTGAGTGTGAGCTTCTGCACGTGAAACCCCAGGAGACAGCCGTATTTCAGTACACCTCCGAGGAGGGGGCACGGTTGTGGACGTCCACTGCGGTGTGGACATTGCATCCAATGGACTGCGGAACACTACTTCTCTACGTGCAGTCTGGATTCGATCCCGACAACGCGGGGCATATGCGTATACGCAGTGTCTTGCGCGGTGGCCTGGTGGCAGGGTTGCAGCGGCTTGCGGAGATGCTCGACCACCCCGACGGGGACCGGCCCTAGGCGCGGTCATCTTGCGTTGTGCTGAACGCTTGGCCTGCGCCGACTGGTGATGGCCGGAGAAAATAAAAGGTGGGAGGCCTGAGGCCTCCCACCCGTGGGGTGGCTGACGGGACTCGAACCCGCGACAGCCAGGATCACAACCTGGTGCTCTACCAACTGAACTACAGCCACCATTGCCGCGTGAAGCGGCGTGAAAGATCTTAACCGGTGAGGGTGCCTTAGGCCGAATCGGTATCCGGCGCGTTGTCCAGGTCCGCCACGATCGCGACAAGGTCACTGGTAGACGGCCCGGGGTCGGGTACGAAGGCCGCGCGGCGGTAGTAGCGCAGCTCGCGGATCGATTCCTTGATATCGGCGAGCGCGCGGTGGGCCAGGCCCTTGTCGGGCTGGCCGAAGTAGATCCGGGGATACCAGCGGCGGCACAGCTCCTTGATGGAACTGACGTCGATCATCCGGTAGTGCAGGAAACCGTCGAGTTCCGGCATATCCCGTGCGATGAATCCGCGATCGGTGGCGATGGAGTTTCCGGCCAGGGGAGCGGTCTTGGCCGATGGCACATGCTGACGGATGTAGTCGAGAACCAGCGCCTCGGCTTCTTTCAGGGTGACCGTCGACTTGCGGACCTCATTGGTGAGCCCGGACTTGGCATGCATGTCCTTGACCACCGGGGGCATCGCAGCCAAAGCGGCGTCGTCGGCATGAATGACGACGTCGACGCCTTCGCCGAGGATGTTGAGATCGCCGTCGGTGACGAGGGCGGCTATCTCGATCAGCTTGTCCGAGCCGAGGTCGAGCCCCGTCATCTCGCAGTCGATCCAGACCAGTTCTTCGCGTGGAGCACTCACAGTCTGACCACAGTAGCGGTCGGAGCCGCCGGTGACGCCGAGATGACATCCACGAACGGGGTGTTTCGTGTTTCGCGTGCACAGATGTCATCTCGGCGATGAGCCGATAGGGTCGTTGCCATGGCCGAGCCGACCACCGCTGGAACCACCCCCGCACAGCAGATCGCCGCTGGATACGCCACCACGGGTCAAGCACTTGAACTGGGGTCTGTCATCGTCGACGGCACCGTCGACCCGGCCGCGCGGATCCGAATTCCGTTGGCGACCCTGAACCGCCACGGGCTGATCGCCGGTGCCACCGGCACCGGTAAGACCAAGACGCTCCAGGTGATCGCCGAGCAGCTCAGCGCCGCCGGAGTTCCCGTCGTCATGGCCGACGTCAAGGGCGACCTCTCGGGCATCTCCAAGCCCGGCGAGGCGAACGACAAGACCGCCGCGCGCGCCAAGGACACCGGCGACGACTGGGCGCCGTCGGGGTTCCCGGCGGAATTCATGTCGCTCGGGACGACGGGTATCGGAGTTCCGATCCGCGCCACCATTCACAGCTTCGGCCCCATCTTGCTGTCGAAGGTGTTGGGGCTCAACGCGACCCAGGAATCAACGCTGGGCCTGATCTTTCACTGGGCCGATCAGCAGGGGCTGGCGCTGCTGGACCTGAAGGATCTGCGTGCGGTTATCACCTACCTGGCCAGTGATGAGGGCAAGGCGGATCTGAAGTCGATCGGTGGGGTGTCTGCCGCGACCGCCGGTGTCATCCTGCGCGCTTTGGTGAATCTGGAGGCCGACGGCGGCGATACCTTCTTCGGGGAACCCGAGATCCAGCCCACCGACCTGATGCGCATCGCAGACGGCCGGGGCATCATCACGCTGCTGGAGCTGGGCACCCAAGCTGCGCGCCCGGCGTTGTTCTCCACGTTCCTGATGTGGATTCTGGCCGACCTGTTCACCGTCCTGCCTGAGGTCGGTGATGTCGACAAGCCCAAGCTCGTCTTCATTTTCGACGAGGCGCACCTGCTGTTCACCGATGCATCCAAGGCGTTCTTGGAGCAGGTCGAGCAGACGGTCAAGCTCATCCGTTCCAAGGGTGTCGGTGTCTTCTTCTGCACCCAGTTGCCCACCGATATCCCCAACGACGTGCTCTCGCAGCTGGGTGCACGCATCCAGCACGCCTTGCGCGCGTTCACGCCCGACGATCAGAAGGCTCTCACCAAGACGGTGCGCACCTACCCCAAGACCGGTGTGTACGACCTCGAGAAGGCCCTGACCTCGCTCGGTATCGGTGAGGCGATCGTGACGGTGCTCTCGGAGGTGGGTGCGCCCACCCCGGTGGCGTGGACCCGGCTGCGCGCTCCGCGCTCCCTGATGGGGGCCATCGGCGATGATGCGATCAAGGCCGCGGCCGCGGCGAGCCCGTTGCAGTCCAAGTATGGGCAGACGGTCGATTCACGATCCGCCTACGAGATCTTGCAAGAGCGCGCGGCGCAGCAGGCCCCGGCCGACCAGACTCCTACTGATCAGGCTCCGGCGAAGAAGGGTGCCACGCCCGTGCCCGAAAAGCCGCGCTGGTGGCAGCGTCTGCTCAGTAACCGGAGCTTTCAAAGCTTCCTCAGCGCGCTGGGCAAGCAGCTCATCCGCAATATGGGTAAGAAGTAAGGGCTGCCGGGCAGATCGTTGACTGTGCGTCCAGGGGCGGATTGCGACAGATCGCGGGTAATCGCCGCTGAGACCTAGGCGTCTGCCGCCCTGACCGACTGGGAGACAAAATCTTTGGGCAGCATTCGGGAGCGGCGCCAGAGGTGCTCAACCAGCCGCCCTTCGATCATGTTCGCCTCGTCCATGACGCGGACCAGGCGCTCGCCGAAGAACCTCAGATTCGCGTGATAGTGCGGATTGCGTAGCGCCGTCCAGGCCGCTCGCACGGGCGGAAGTCCGGCATCGCGGTAGACGGCCGGTTGCACCATGACCAGTGGCACCACCGCCGCGCCGGCGGCAACGATCAAGCGCTCCACGGCCATTCGGGTGCGTCCGGTTCGTGCGACGGCACGGTTCAGTGCGACGCGCGCGTAGCTGATGTGTCGGGCCTCCTCGACGACGTGGATTTTGGCGATCGCCCGGGTACGGGGTTGCAGTGTCTCGTCGTTCATGGTCTGACGCTGCAACCGGTCCAGTATTTCCTCGACCATCAGCATCATCGAGAAGATGGTCGCGGACAGCGGGGCGAGCGCGGTGATGCCCACCAAAGCCCGGGCAATCATCGGCGGGTCATAGCTTCGATCGCTCAGCGTGTTGATCTGGCGGCCGAACATCACCGAGTGGCGGCACTCGTCGGCGACCTCGGTCAGCGCGTATTGCGCCGTGGCGCTGCGCGGATCGCTGACCGAGGCCAGCTTGAGCATGGGATGCATCAGGGCGCTCTCGGCGAGAATGCCCCAGCTGGCCAGTGCCGATGCCTCGAGACGTCCGAGGCGGATCTTCTCCTCCTCGCTCATCCTGTCGAAGATTTTGGTGCCGTACAACGAGATGTATTTGTCGGGCACATAGCGCAGACCGGGAACGTCGGGCGCATCCCAATCGATGTCCACCTCCGGGTGGTAGGAACGCTCAACCGAAGAGCGCAGCAGTCGTGCGGCTGTGCGCTCGATGGGTGAATCGTCCTCGACGATGGGCGTTTGCGACATGACATGCCTCCGCTGTTCAGTGCGCCATTCCGTAGTAGTACTGAAAAGTACCGGGTACTTCAAGTATCGTCAATGGTATGTCAGACGGTGGTGACGCCCGGCGTGAACGCTGGGCACAGCACAAGGTGCGGGTGCGTCGAAGATTTATCGCCAGCGCGGTCGTCGCGATCGAGAGGAAGGGTCCGTCGGCGACCGTGGAGGATGTCGTCCGTGTGGCGCACTCTGCTAAACCCAAGTTGTATAGGCATTTTGAAGACCGCAATGATCTGTTCGATGCGGTGGCGCAGGCTATGGTCGCCGCCGTCCGGCGGCAGCTGTCCGGGGCCGTCGACATGGGCATCCCGCCACAACAGTCCGCGCGGCGCGCTGCATCCCGCCTCATCGAGCTGGCGCGGCGGTTCCCGCAGTCGACCCGCTTTCTTTTCGAGCACCAGATGATCAGCGTGCGCGACAGGCCTGCCCCGGCTCTTCGGCCCGGCGGGGTCATTGCCGAACTCACCGCGGCGATCTCGTCGTTCCTCGAGCGCGTCAATGTGCACCCGGCGGGTGCTGATCAGTTGGCCGCCGCGTTGCTCGGCACGGCGGCTACCACGGCGATATGGCAAGTGGCGCAGAGTGATATGCCGGATGACGCCGGGGTTCAGCGCCTTGCGGAGATGTTGTGGGCCCCGGTCGACGCCTTCCTGCGATCCAAGGGCGTCATTGTCGATCCTGACCGAATGCTCGATCCGGCGGGGGTCGAGATAGCCCGCGCTGCGCTAGTGGACTTGCGGGGCGCGGGTCAGTCGCCGAGCTTCTTGTAGAAGCTGCCGACGATCGGGGCCACGATGGCACGCGGCGCGTAGCCCGCGGCCACCGACATCGCCTTGGAGGTGATGCCCGGGACGACACGCATCTTGTTGCGGTCCAGCGCATTCAACGAGACGCGTGCGGTGTACTCGCCGTTGATCCAGAGGAAGTCTGGAACCACCTTGTCGACGATCGATGCCTCGGCGGGGTCGGGTTCGACGGTGCGCACCGGTCCGGGCGCCAGCAGCGTGACGTGCACACCCGTGCCCTTGAGTTCACCGCGTAGCGACTCGGAGAAGGTGTTCGCGAACGCCTTGGTGGCCGCGTAGGTGGCGTTGTTGGGGATGGGGGAGTTACCCGCCGCGGATCCAGAGATCAGGATGCCGCCGGCTCCGCGCTCAAGCATTCCGGGTAACACCGCCAGCGTAAGATCATGCACCGCAACAGCATTGAGCTGTACCTGCTTGCGTTCCCCCTCAGGGTCCAGGCCGCGGATCGGCCCGAACGTCGCGGTTCCCGCGTTGTTGCACAGGATCGAGATGTTGCGCTCGGAGAGTTCCTTGCACAACGCGTCGCGTGCGCCGGGGTCGGCGAGGTCTACCGCGCGCACCTCGACGATGACACCCGTCTTCTCGGTCAGGCTGTTGGCGAGGTCGTTGAGAATCTCGCCGCGACGGGCGGTGATGATGAGGCTGTGTCCGCGGGCGGCAAGCTCTTCGGCGAGCGCCGCTCCGATCCCTTGGGAGGCTCCGGTGACGACGGCGCGGGCTTCGGGACTTGGTGCGGGTATCGGCATGGGGCAATCGTAAAGGTTTGCGATGAGCGCTTGCGTGAAGAGCGTCAGGCGGCGTAGAGCGCTTGCGTGAAGAGCGTCAGGCGGCGTAAACGGGCCGGGTTACGCTGGTCGGTAATGAGTATCCCTGGGGTCGAAGAGCCTGTGGGGCGTCAAGACCCGGGACCCGGTCGACAATTGGACACCCCCACCTCGCGTGGTCGCATCGCCGCGTGGGCGGCATTCGACTGGGGTTCTGCGGCCTTCAACACCGTCATCGTGATGTTCATCTTCACGCCCTACCTGACCGGCCGTGTCGGTGCGGGTATGCCCGATGGCGTGCCGCAGGGCCTGCTGGGCTGGATGATGGGCCTCGGCGGTGTGCTGGTCTTCCTGCTCGCACCGGTGATCGGGGTCTGGGCGGACACCCCGCGGCGCAGGCGTGTCGCGCTGGGCACGCTGACCTCGCTGGTAGTGGTGGTGGCTACCGCGATGAGCATGGTGCGCGAGGATAATCGCTACCTCTGGCTGGGTCTCGGATTGTATTGCGCGGGTTCGGTATTCAACGAGCTGGCGCAGGTTCCCTATAACGCGATGCTGCACGGGCTCACCACACCGGCCAATGCCTCACGGGTGTCCGGACTGGGCTTGGCGGCCGCCTACATCGGCGGTGTCGTCGTCCTCCTGGTGTGTTACCTGGGCTTCATCTCGGGGGATGGCCCGACCCGCGGTCTCTTCCACATACCCGCCGCCGACGGATACGACGTGCGCGTGTCCGCGCTCCTGGCGGGCGCGTGGTTCGCGGTGTTCGCTTTGCCACTGGTGCTCACTCGGCCGCTGGCCGATCCCGGGGCCCCGCCGGCCAGCTCGCCCGGGCTGCTCGGGGTGTACCGGGAGCTGTGGCGCGATCTGGTCGAGCAGTGGCATATGGATCGGCGCATCATCTATTTCCTGGCGGCGAGTGCGATCTTCCGTGACGGGATGGTGGCGATGTTCGCGTTGACACCCGTCATCGCCAATGGGGTGTTCCACCTGTCCGGAGCGGACATCACGTTGTTCGGGGTGGCCGGGAACGTGATGGCGGCGGTCGGTGCGGTGGTGGGCGGATTGGTCGACACCCGGTTGGGGTCCAAGGGGATCATCATCGGTTCGCTGACCGCGATCGTCACTCTTGGGGTTGTGATGATGTGCCTGACGGGTGAATCGGCGTTCTGGATCTGTGGGCTCGCCATCGCGGCATTCGTCGGGCCACCTCAGTCGGCGGCCCGAACGCTGGTGTTGCGGATGGCGCCGGTTGGCCGGGAGGCCTTCGTCTTCGGTCTGTACACCATGACGGGGCGGGCGGTCTCTTTCGTCGGCCCGTGGCTGTTCGCCACGTTCGCGTTGCTATTCCACGCCACCAGGGCGGGAATCGCCGGGCCGGTGGTGATGATCGCTCTGGGTCTGGTCGCGGTGATGCTCGTCAAGGTCCCCCGTTACGACCCTGTCCTTGGTGAAAACGTCAGCGGTGCAAGCTAGCCCAGGGTGCTGCAGGTTGCCATCTTCCCCGAGGTGGCGCTCTTCTGCGCCCCGTTGACCAACAGGGTGCAGGACACGTCGTGCGAGAAATCGGCGGCGATCACCACGGCGTTCGTTACCTGCTCGGTGTTCAGCTTGACCTCTTTGTGCCAGGGCAGCTTGACGTTGAACTCCATTTGCAGCGAACCACTGGCATCGAAGTAGGTGATGTTGAGGGCGGGTCCGTGGCCCGCGACCTCGTAGACGACGCTCTCCGTCGCGGCCTGGCTTCGCTGTGTGGGCGGGTTCACCGGGATCGGTGGAATGGTGAAGCTCGGAAGCGGCGGGATGGTCGGCCGGCTGGGCGCTGTCGTCGTCGAGGTCCGGGTGGACGGAGTGGGAACGACGGTTGGGGGACGTTCGTCTTGGCGCTGAATCAGTACGACCAACGTGATGATCAACGCGATGATGACCACCAGCGCGCCGATCCCCACGACCCACAGCCAGAAGGTGTTCGATCGGCGTGGAGGCTCGGGATCCTGCGGCGGGGGGCCGTACGACCCGTACTGCTGCGGCAGCACCGCCGTTTGATTCGGCTGGGCAGCGCCGGACAGCGCGGGATACTCGAATGCCTGTGACGCGTAGGCCGGATCTTCGGGGTAGTCCAACGGCTGGTTGGACTGCGGCCACGAACCGTATGACGTGGAGCCGCTTGCGGCGGCCGCGTCGTCGCGACGGTTGCTGTCCATGGCCGTCAGGGTACCCGTCAAGCCATCAATGCAGGTGAAAGCCGGTCGGCCGTGTTTTCGGCGGTTATCGCCAGATGTGGGTGAATGGCGGGGTTGCGCTGTGATCCCGGTCACGGTACGGCACGATAGGGGCCATGACAGTGACCGAATCAGCGGCTTCCGAGAGCACACCACCGAAGAAACACAAGGACCGTACACATTGGCTGTATATCGCGGTCATAGTCGCGGTGGTGCTCGGTGTGATCGTCGGCATGCTGTGGCCGGGGTTCGGCAAGTCGGTGGGTGTGCTCGGTGAGATATTCGTCAGCCTCATCAAGATGATGATCAGCCCGGTGATCTTCTGCACGATCGTGCTGGGCATCGGATCGGTGCGCAAGGCCGCCAGCGTGGGCCGGGTCGGCGGGTTGGCGTTCGTGTATTTCCTGGCGATGTCGACCGTCGCGTTGGCGATCGGACTCGTCGTCGGCAACCTGCTCGCGCCCGGTACGGGTTTGCATCTTTCCGGCGCGAATCAGGGGGCCGGGGCCAAGTACGCGGACCAGGCTCATGCCGCCGGTGGAACCTGGTATTTCATCAAATCGATTGTGCCGGAGACCATGTTCTCGGCGTTGACCTCAGGCAGTGTGCTGCAGACCCTGTTCATCGCGTTATTGGTCGGCTTCGCGGCGCAAGCGCTGGGATCTACCGGCGAGTCGATTGTGCGTGGTGTCGGGATGCTGCAAAAGCTGGTCTTCAAGGTCCTCATCATGGTGCTCTGGTTGGCGCCCATCGGCGCCTTCGGCGCCATCGCGAATGTGGTGGGCCAGACCGGCTGGGATGCGGTCAAGGAGCTGGGCACTCTGATGCTGGGTTTCTACGTGACATGCGCGATCTTCATTTTCGGGGTGCTGGGTGCACTGTTGTGGGCGGTATCGCGGGTGTCGATCTTCCGGCTGGTGCGCTATCTGGCGCGCGAGTACCTGCTGATCGTCTCGACCTCATCCTCCGAATCGGCCCTGCCGCGGCTGATCGCGAAGATGACCCATTTAGGTGTCGACAAGTCGACGGTGGGAATTGTTGTTCCGACCGGGTATTCGTTCAACCTGGACGGGACCGCGATCTATCTGACGATGGCCTCGTTGTTCGTCGCCGACGCCATGGGTGCGCCGCTGTCGGTGGGGCAGCAGATCTCGCTGCTGGCGTTCATGATGATCGCCTCCAAGGGTGCGGCCGGCGTGACCGGCGCCGGAATGGCCACGCTGGCAGGTGGATTGCAAAGCCACCGGCCGGATCTGGTCGATGGGGTCGGCATGATCGTCGGCATCGACCGATTCATGTCCGAGGCGCGGGCGCTGACCAATTTCTCCGGTAACGCGGTGGCCACCCTGCTCATCGCAACGTGGACCAAGACAATGAATCGCGACCGGATCAAGGCAGTGCTGTCTGGTGAGGATCCGTTCGACGAATCCACCATGCTCGACGATCACGCCGGGGCTGCTGAGGTCGAGAAGGTGCCCGCGCCGGTGGCCACCTGACGCCCGTCCGTGGTGTCAGTTCATTCGGTACGGGTAGTTGGCGACAATCGCGTCGGTGCGATCAATCAGGTTTGCGGTCAACACAATTCCCGTCTGATTGTGCAGGATCTGGTGCCAGCGGCGCTTGGTCTTGATCTCCGTGATGAGCACCGTCACCTGGCGGCCGTCGCACTGACGTTTCTTGACGTACTCGACCAGCGGAGTGACCAGTGAGCGGTGTTTGGTGGGCAGGACCACGAGCTCTAGCCCCGGATTCCATTCCTCCCAGCGCTTGGTAATCGCTTCGGCCTTCTGGTCGGTGCGGCTGATGATGACCGGGACTACCTCACCCCCGAGATGTAGCGCCGCCTCCAGGAGCTGGACGGTGCGCTTGTTGATGTCATCGATCGGCACGATCACCAGCGGCGTCTGATCCGGCGGGTTAGGGGTGAGGGCCGGCAATTCGTCGAGGGCCAGTTCGCGTTTCACGCCCTGGTAGTAGTTCTCGGTACGCCCGAACAGTAGAACCAGTGACGGGATGATGATGAGGAGAACCCAGGCGCCCTCGGTGAACTTGCTGACGAAGAACACCACCATCGCGATGGCGGACAGTACCGCGCCGAACCCGTTGAGTGCGGCCTTCCACTGCCAGCCGGTTGTGCGAGCGCCAAACCAGTGCTTGACCAATCCGGCTTGGCTGATGGTGAATCCGATGAAGACACCGATCGCGAAGAGTGGCAGCAGCCGGTGGGTGTCGGCATCACTCGCGACGAGAATGATCGCGGAAAACAGTGCCAGGGCAATGACGCCGTAGCGGTAGACCGGCTTCTCGGCCCGCAGCCCGAACAGGTGCGGCATCCGGTCGTCCTTGGCCAGCAAACTCATCAGCACGGGCAGTCCGCCGAAACTGGTGTTGGCGGCGAATCCGAGGATCAGTGCGACGGTGACGTTGGTGACGTAGAACGGCCATCCGGTGCCGAACGCCGCAGCAGACAGCTGCGCCAGAATGGTGACGTCGCCGCGGGGGACCACGTGATGGGCCTTGATGAGGACGCTGAGCCCGATCAACATCAGACCCAACAGGATTCCGAGCGCAACTTCGGTGTTCTGGGCCCGCTTGATGGCGGGTGTCTTGAACGCGGGGACGCCGTTGGCGATCGCCTCGACACCTGTCAAGGAGGAACAGCCTGCCGCGAAGGCCTTCAGAACCAGGATGATTCCCAGCGCGCTCATCGGCTCGACGGGGCCGAGATCCTTGCCGATGACGGCCACCGGCGTGGAGTGCATCAGGCCAAAGACGATCACCGCGATGATGCAGACGATGAACAGTAACGTCGGCAGCATCAGTACTTTGGCCGACTCGCTGATCCCGATCAGGTTGATCACCGTCAGGATCGCCAGGCCGATCAACGTGATGGACAACAGATGCGGCGCCAGCGAGGGAAAGGCGCTCGCCAGGCTCGCCGCACCCGCGGCAAGGCTCACCGCGACGGTCAACACGTAGTCGACGACCAAGCTCGCTGCCGCCAACAGGCTGGCGCCGCGGCCTAGATCCTTCTTGGCGACGGCGTACGAGCCGCCGCCTTCGGGATGTACGGCGATCACCTGTCGGTAGGAGAACACCAGCACGATCAACAGCACGGTGATGGCGATGGCCACCGGGAGGGTGAAGGAGATGGCGCCGACCCCGCCGGCGATCAAGGCCAGCACGATGGCCTCGGGGCCGTATGCGACCGAGGAGAGCGCGTCGAGGGAGAGCGCCGCGAGTCCGCCTACGGCGGTCAGTTTGTGGGCGTCGTCCTTGAGGACCCGGCGCAGCCGGGGGTCGGCTACGCGCTGCGGTCTGGGCTTGGTGGGAGGGGCTGAAACCACCGGGGGAGAATAGGCACAGACATGGCCGTTTTCGTGGTTCTTTACGCAATCTTGAGGCCCTGAACATGGTGGTGCCCGGCAGTGCGACAGTGGTGTCAATCACGATGACATCGGCGAACCTATGTCCAATGAGGTCAACGGATGTAGACTCACCCGCATGAAGGGACTCAGTCTTACTGCGATGATCGCGATGGGTGCGGGTGCTGCGGCGATCGCCATGGCCTCCCCGGCACACGCCGACGATGTCAGCTTCAACGAGACGTTGCACTCCTACGGCATCTACGCGCCGCCGGACAAGACTGCTTACCTCGGCAAGATCGCGTGCCACCGGCTGGACACCGGCCTGGACAAGGACGCCTACCAGTCCACCGATTTCCTGGCCAAGAACCTTGACCGGAAGAGTTCCACCGAGCAGAAGTGGCAGTTCCTGTCCGCGTCCATCGACGAGTACTGCCCGGAGCAGCGGCCCGTTCTGGAACGCGCCGCCAACCGCACCTAAGCCGGTTCGTTCTTAACCGCGCTCAGCGAGCGCGGTTAAGAACGTCGAGTACCTGTGCCACCAGCTCGTCGATATCGGCCCCGGTGGTGTCCAGGATGAGCTCAGGATTCTCCGGAGCTTCATAGGGTGCCTCGACACCCGTCAAACCCTTCAACTCACCCGCGCGGGCCCGCGCATACAGCCCCTTAGGGTCTCGTTTCTCGCATTCGGCCAGCGGTGTGGCGATATACACCTCGATGAACGGCAGCTTCGCCGCGGCATTGATGCTGCGTGCGGTCTCGCGGTCGGAGCGCAGCGGCGATACAAGTGAAGCCAGGGCCACCACTCCGGCATCGGCGAACAGGCGCGTCAGGTGCGACACCCGGCGGATGTTCTCGGCGCGGTCGCCCGGAGAGAACCCGAGGTCATCGGAGAGTCCATGACGCAGGTTGTCGCCGTCGAGCAGGTACGCGACCTGCCCGGATTCCACCAGTGCGCGTTCCACCGCTACCGCAATGGTCGACTTGCCCGATGCCGGTAGGCCGGTGAACCAGATGATCGCGCCGCGCTGCGTGGTGCTGTCCCAACGGTATTCGCGGTCCAGCGCCGACGGATGCCAGCGGATGTCGGTACGCGAGTGCGTCTCCGGTTTGACCTCGCGCGCCTCGATGATGGTTCCGGCGCCGACGGTGTCGTTGGACGCCTCGTCGATCAGAATGAACGCGCCGCTGTCCCGGCTATCGGCGTAGGAGTCGGCCACCACGACCGAACTGGTGCGCAGGGTGACCGCGCCGATATCGTTGAGCGCCAACTCGACCGGTCCGTCGAGTTCGTCGAGTGTCTCCGGATCCAGGCGAGTATGCAGCGCCTGAACGGTGGCGCGCACGGTCCGGGTGCCCTGCTTGAGCGCCAGCCGATCTCCGGCGCGCAGCGGGCCGTTGGTGAACCAGCAGACCGTCGCATCCAGCTCGCGGGCCAGCACGGGTAACACCGCGTCTTCGGCACCGCTCACCAGCACATCGCCGCGGCCCACGTCGATATCGTCGGCCAATTCGATAGAAACCGACAGCGGAGCCACACCGGTGGAGCGGTTTTCGTCCAGGGTGTCGACCACCGTCACCGTTGATCGGGTTCCCGAGGGTAGGTTCACCACCTGATCTCCGACGCTGAGCGTGCCCGCGGCCAGCCGGCCGGTGTATCGGCGACGCTGTTCTGCGGTGGGGCGCGAGACCCACTGCACCGGCAGGCGCAGCTTGGCGGCCTCGGGCTGCGGGGGCGAAAGCTCCACGCCTTCAAGGTATTCGAGCAAGGTCGGTCCCGAGTACCAGGGTGTGTTCTCGGAGCGGTGCACCACGTTGTCGCCGTGCTTGGCGGCGATCGGAATGACCGTGATGTCCACCTTGCCGAGTCGGTCGGCCAGTAGATGCAGCTCGCGATCGACCTCCGCGAACCGCTGTGCATCGAAGTCGACCAGGTCAATCTTGTTCACCGCTGCCACGAAGTGCTTGATACCCAACACCTTTGCGATACGGGCGTGGCGGCGGGTTTGACGCAGCACCCCGGCTCGCGCGTCGACCAGCAGGATCGCCACATGGGCGTTGGAGGCGCCGGTGAACATGTTGCGGGTGTAACGCTCGTGGCCGGGGGTGTCGGCCAGGATGTAGCTACGGCTTTCGGTGGAGAAGAACCGGTATGCCACATCGATCGTGATGCCCTGTTCGCGTTCGGCGCGCAGGCCATCGGAAAGCGCTGCGAGGTCGGCGTTTCCCTCGTCGTCGGTGACGGCTTCCAGATGGTCGACCGGCAGGCTGTCGGTGTCGTGCAGCAGCCGCCCGATGAGCGTGCTTTTGCCGTCGTCCACGGAACCGGCCGTGGCGATGCGCAGTAGTTGGCGGGTATCCACCGCGGTGTGGGTGCTCATCAGAAGTAGCCCTCTCGTTTCCGGTCTTCCATGGCGGCTACGGACGTGCGGTCGTCGGCGCGGGTCTCACCGCGCTCGGACACGGTGGCCGCGGAGATCTCCGCGATCACCCCTTCGATCTCGGTGGCCTGGGAACGCACGGCGCCGGTGATGGTCATATCGCCGACAGTGCGGTAACGCACCCATTCAGTGGCGGCTGTCTCGTCCGCAGTCGGGGTGGTGTACTCGGAGGTGGCCAGCAGAATCCCGTCACGCTCGAAGACCTCACGCTGGTGCGCGTAGTAGATCGACGGCAGCTCAAGGTCTTCCAGCTGGATGTAGCGCCAGATATCGAGTTCGGTCCAGTTGCTCAACGGGAAAACGCGCACCTGCTCACCCTTGCGGATGCGCCCGTTGTACAGCGACCACGGTTCGGGCCGCTGGGCCCGAGGATCCCACTGCCCGAACTCATCCCGGAAGCTCAGGATGCGCTCTTTGGCTCGCGCACGTTCTTCGTCGCGTCGCGCGCCACCGAATGCCGCGTCGAAACCGCCGGCCTCCAACGCATCCAACAGGGTGCGGGTCTGCTGACGGTTACGCGACGCACCCGGGCCCGGGTCGGCAACCCGTCCGGCGTCGATGGTTTCCTGCACCGAGGCGACGATCAGCTTGTGGTCGTGTCCGGTGGTGCGACGGTCACGGAATTCGATGACCTCGGGGAAGTTGTGTCCGGTGTCGACGTGCAGAACCGGGAACGGCAGTGGCGCCGGACGGAAGGCCTTCTCCGCCAGCCGCAGCAGCACGATCGAGTCCTTGCCTGCCGAGAACAGCAGCACGGGGCGTTGCAGCTCGGCGACCACCTCGCGGATGATGTGCACCGCCTCGGCCTCCAACAGCCGAAGCTCGTTGACCTGCAACAAATCTGGTGTCGTCGCGGTATCGCTCATACCGGCAACCCCTCTCGTTCGGCGTCGATCCGGTATCGGTCCACCCAGTCGTCGGACCGCTGATCTGCTTGTCGTTCCAGCACCGGCGGCGGCGCCAGCCGGGGGTCTTGGCCGAGTGCCTCAAGTACGGTGCCGACCACCTCGGTCAGGTTGCGCCACAGGTATGGGTACGAGACATCGATCGGTTGGATGTTCTCCTCGGCGAACCAGCGGCGCCATCCCGCCTCCTGGGCCTGCAGCATCGTGATGACGTGCGCGATGGCGCCGGCGTGGTATTCGGCACGGGCGTCACGCACCGGGTCGGGGCGCCCGCGCCACACCCGGGTCTGCACCGCGCGCCAGAACGAAACCGCCTGGGACACAACGTCTGGGCGGTACACGTGTACCAATACCGGATCGCTTCCGACGACATCGCGTATCGCGGCCAGCAGACCTTCACCGGAACGATCGGGAAGTCCCTCGGCGCGGTTCAGCAGCAGCGGGGTCTGGTTCCACATGAGCTTGCCACCCCAGATTCCGTTCGGGGTGCGCCCAACGGTGCGGATGTAATCGCGCCAGATGGTGGGCGGTGCCAGGTCGGGCTTGCCCTCGTCCAGCGGATCGAGCAGACGCAGGATCGACTCGTCCTGTGTGTCGGCGAACCATTCGCGCGGCTGCGGGGACATGCTCGTGGTCGGCAGGTACTGGAAGAACTCCTGCGGTTCACCGGCCACACCGGTCGCGCGCAGGGATTCGACCAGCAGGGTGCTGCCGCTGCGCTGGGACGCGAGCACCAGATATGCGGTGGGATGGTCGGACATGCGCAGTAGCCTAACGGTAATTGTTTTGCATTCGAATAATTGGGTTCGCCATGAATTGCAATCACATCGAACAAAACTATTGTTCGATACCGCGTTCGTCCGCAATGGCGGAACGGTTAGCTCCCGGTCTGCCGTGGATCCGTAGGAATGTCTCGGTGTACCGAGCGGAAATGCGTGTGCCCGCAAAATCAGAGGGGATCACGTCGAAGGTCTGCTCGCGCCAATCGTTCAGGCGCAGCGACAGATCGTTGGCGATGGCCTCGGACTCCTCGTTGGCGTCGAGTCCGAGCAGGTTATGTGCCTCTTCCGGGTCGGCCTGGAGGTTGTAGAGCTCGCGGTGTGGCCGAGGGCCGGTGACGTGGCTGGCGACGGCGCGGCCCGGTGGGCTGTCGGCAATGTCCCATGGAAGATCCAGAACGGGCCGTGGCGCGTAATTCTCGATATAGCTGTAATTCTTTGTCCGAATAGCTCGAATAGGGTCAAAGGAATCGTGATAAGTCTTGGTGGTAAATACCTCGGATCGGACTTCTTCAGGTTCGCCCGATGGTTTATCGATATTGCCGGCGTGGGAAACACCCTGAATCTCTTCAGGAATGTCGATACCGAGTAGTTCCAAAAGGGTGGGCAGCAGATCGACCCCGCTGAAGAGCTCGTCGTACCGACGCGGCTCAATGGAGCGACCGCGTGGGGGCCGCACGATCAACGAGATGCCGGTGCCGGCGTCGTACAGGGTGGATTTGGCCCGTGGCAATGCCGGGCCGTGGTCGGTCATGAAGACCACCCAGGTGCTCTGGTCCAATCCCGTCTCGGTCAATACCTCGAGCAGTTCGCCGACTTTGGCGTCGGCCACCGTGATGGAGCCGTAGAACTCGGCAAGGTCATCGCGCACCTCGGGGGTGTCGGGCAGATAGTCAGGGACATTCACCGTCTCGGCATCGGAGGGTTCATAGCGTTCCCGGGGAAAGGGGCGGTGCGTCTCGAAAAATCCAGCGGTGAGCAGAAACGGGGCAGTGGGGGAATTGCGTAACCAGCGGGTCGCATGTTCCACCACGTATTCGCAATACGAGTTGGAGACGTCGTACTCGTCGAATCCCAGCGTGGCCGGATACGCCGATTCATGCTGCATTCCGAACAGTGCTGTGTGCCAGCCCGATCCGGACAAAATGTGCGGGAGTGTGCGCACCCCGGCGCGATATTCCCAGCCGTGATGTGCCAGGCCGATAAGACCATTGCTCTGCGGATATCGCCCGGTGAAAAGGGAGCCGCGCGACGGCGAACACAGCGGCGCGGTGGCGTGTGCGCGGGTGAACAGGATGCCTTCGGCGGCAAGCTGGTCCAGATGGGGGCTGGACACATCAGGGTGCCCGTAGACGCCCAGGTAGCGACCGAGGTCGTGCCAATGGACGATCAGAACATTGTCCCGTGACGCTTCGGCCACTGTGCTCCCTTCCCGAGGTTCAACGCTTCAGAGAACAGTGTGCCTTGCGTTTCTGGCA
The DNA here is from genome assembly GCF_002013895.1 of Mycobacteroides franklinii. GTDB lineage: Bacteria > Actinomycetota > Actinomycetes > Mycobacteriales > Mycobacteriaceae > Mycobacterium > Mycobacterium franklinii. Next base: position 528,321 of record NZ_MAFQ01000001.1, read on the forward strand.
ATCCTTCGGCTCACGGCGAACGGCTACCCCTCAGCGTGATCCCCAATGCCAGGGCGGTGCCTTCAGTGGCTCGAGTCCCACGATCTGGGTCTCGCCCCAATCTTTGACGAGTTCAAGTCGCACCGCCGTCCCTGCATCGTCGAATCGGTCGTGCTCACCCGCGAGGACGTCGCGCAATGGGCGGGCGGCAAGGTGATCCAGCAGGGCGCGTGCATGGGTGATCACCACCACCTGAGTTTTGGCGGCAGCGGCCCGAATGAGCGTTGCGAGCGGAGCGATGAGGTCGGGGTGCAGGGAGGTCTCGGGTTCGTTGAGCACCATCAGCGGCGGCGGCTCGGGACTGAGCAGCGCAGCGGCCCAGAGCAGGAAGCGCAGGGTGCCATCGGACAATTCCGCCGCCCGCAGCGGCCGCAGCATGCCGGGCTGCTGCACCTGAAGATCGAACATCCCCTCACTGACGGCCACCGCGACCGACGCACCATCAAAGGCGGCGGCGACGGCCGTGTCCAAGGTGTCGCTGCGCGTCTCGATGATGGTCTGGATGGCTGCCGCCAAATCGCTGCCGTCATTCGACAACACCGTTGTCCGCGTGCCGATCTGACGTTGACGTGCCGGTGCGAGCGCGTCGACGCGAAATCCGTCGTAGAACCTCCAGCCGCGGAGTGTGTCCCTGACAGCACCCAGTTCCGGGAATTTGTCGGGGAATTCGGAGAGCACGCTGCGATGCGTCGGTAGCGAGCGGCTGAATCCCTCGAATCCGCGCCCCGAATCCGGGCGAGCTTCTACCACCGGGCGAGTTCTTCGCACCAGGGTCGCGCTGGGGCGAAGGGACCGTCCGGTAAAGACGATCTCACGCTTGATCTCCGGATCGCGCCCGAACGCGGATTCGCTGGGTATCGGCAGGCCGAGATCGACGAGATAGCCGAAATCGGTTGATGCATAACCTAACTCAATTGACACTGGGCGAGTGCGCCTGGTGGGCTGGACGGCTCCGGTGCGGCGCGCGCCTTTGAGGTTCTCGGGCCCGGCCCACATGGCCGATTCCAGGCCGCCCTGCCGTGCCAGTGAGCCGATGATCTCGCCGCGGCCGCAATCGGCCAGTAGCTGCAAGGCTCGGTAGAGCGATGACTTTCCGGTGCCGTTGGCGCCGGTGACGACCGTCAGTTGGGCAAGTGGCAGTACAAGATCGCGCAGCGATCGATATCCCCGCACGGCGACGGTTGTCAACACGGGGCCAGGTTAGCCGGGGGTGCCGACAAGTGGCGATACGCTGCGACTGTGTTCCAGCGGATGCTGATGGCGATTGCGGTACTGCTGTGTCTCACGGGAGTTTCGGCATGCCGGACGGGCGCCGATTCTCTTGCACAGTGCCGGAACGTCTTCAGTCAAATGGATGCGAAGAATTGTCAGCTCACCTCGGCCGATTCGGTAGGGCTCCGATTCGAGAAATGGGTGGTTGGCACGTCCGCTCAGATTCGCATCTTCACCCGAAGCGGGATCATGGTGCAAACGGTCAGCTCGAAGATCGAGGGTTCCGCCGAGTCAGGTGTCATGCTCCTGCGAGATCTGGACGGCGACGGCCGCGACGAGTTGCTCCTTTCACTGGACACCGGTGGTGCGCACCCGAATTCGCAGTGGGCGTTGTGGCGCACGACCGGCGATTCCACGCAGTTCCGCGCGGTTCGTACCGGGATGCCGGACGACATCATGCATCGCGAGGGAGCGTTGTTCGGCAGCTCCTTCTGGCAGGTGGGGGATGGACTCGTCGCGGAGTACGGGACGGGTCCCACGCGCAGCTGGCTGACGCGGATCTACACATTCGAGGGGAGCCAGTTGGTTCCTATCGTGTCGGTTCAGAACGATGGATTTCGGTTGGACGGCAGCATGAGTCGGTGTCGGTTGGAGAAGGTGTACGACCTTGCGCGCATCGGTCTTACGGCAGACGAGGCACGGGATCGTTTCTGCGCCGCCACCGAAGAGCGTCAACGGCGTTAGATCACCCGGTTCTGTGCCTCGAGAGTGTTCGGTGTTCGGTACCATCACCCCGCATGGGGCTCGAGGGGATGCGCAAGTTAGCCATTGCGACGGCTGTGGTGACCATCAACCTGATCGGATCACTTTGTTCCGCAGCGCCGGCGATCGCGGCTCCCGAGTTCCCGGACATCGACTCACTGCCCATGGCCTCGATCAAATATCCCGCGGGCTTCGACCCGACCGACGGGAAACAGTGGCCAATCGAGAACATCTTCTCGCCCGCCGACGGGGTGTACTGCCGGTTGCGTCTGCAGGCGTGGGGGACCTTCCAAATGCCACCCGCGGATGTCGCCTGCGCGGGTGAGCTGCCTGGAATGCCGAACGGCGAGAACATCGCCCGTATTGACATCGGCACCTCAGGCGCCCCGCAGGCAAGATTCCTCAAGGGATCTAACTCCTTGGGGGACCTCAAAACATACCCGCACTTTTCTGCCGGGAAACAATTGCAAGTGTTTCTCAATGTTCGGAGCATTCTGATGTCGTGCGGCAGCGGCAATGGGGAGGATTTCATCTTCGCCTGCCATGCCTGGAAAAGCCTTGGCGAGGCCGATTTCCCTCCGCACGGCTTTGTGCTGGCCGCTTCGGGCAGCTGGGTGTTCTGAGGGGCGATGAAGCGCAAGATCGCTTCTGCACCGCCACGAGAGCATCGAGGGCGGATCGCGTACGGTCTGTTCGTCCGCAAGCCCGGCGAGGATCCCCCGAGCTCCTACCGTCCAAACCCCGCGTTGCGCAATGCGTCCGCCATCGAACCCGTCGGGCGGGCTTCTTCTCGCTGGCGGGAGCTCTTGTCGCGGTTCGGGTTTCGCCGCCCCTGATTCTTGTCATCGCGGTTCTTGTCGTCGCGACGGGGAGCGCTGGCGCGCTCGGGGCGCTTGCCCTGCTGCGGATCATCGTTGAGGCGTAGGGTCAGCCCGATGCGCTGACGGGGGATGTCCACTTCGGTGACCTTGACCCGGACCACCTGACCGGATTTGACCACCTCGTGGGGATCGGACACGTACCGGTCCGACATCGCCGAGACGTGCACGAGGCCGTCCTGATGCACGCCGACGTCAACAAACGCACCGAAGGCAGCCACGTTCGTCACGACGCCCTCCAACACCATGCCGACCTTCAGGTCCGACACCTTCTCGACGCCGGCGGCGAACGTAGCCGTGGTGAACGCCGGTCGCGGGTCGCGTCCCGGCTTCTCCAGCTCGCCGAGGATGTCTGTGACGGTGGGAATTCCGAACCGGTCGTCGGCGAAATCGGCGGGCTTGAGCGACCGCAGCGACCGCTCGTTGCCGATCAGCTCGGCAAGGGTCACGCCCGAGCGGTCCAGGATCTTGCGCACCACGGGATAAGACTCGGGGTGTACCCCGGACGCATCGAGCGGGTCGTCGCCTCCCTGGATCCGCAGGAATCCGGCGCATTGTTCAAAGGCCTTGGGGCCCAACCGGGGAACCTCCAGTAGTCCCTTGCGGCTCCGGAACGCGCCCGCCTTCTCGCGGTGCGCGACGATCGATTCCGCCAAGGACTCGGTGACCCCGGAAACACGCGCGAGCAGCGGTACCGAGGCCGTATTCAGGTCGACGCCGACAGCGTTCACCGCGTCTTCGACGACCGCGTTGAGGCTGCGGGCGAGCGTGCCCGGGGTGACGTCGTGCTGGTACTGGCCGACGCCGATCGACTTGGGCTCGATCTTGACCAACTCGGCCAACGGATCCTGCAGTCGCCGTGCGATCGACACCGCGCCACGCAATGTCACATCGAGGTCGGGAAGTTCGTGTGCGGCGTAGGCGGAGGCTGAGTACACCGACGCGCCGGCTTCACTCACCATCGCCTTGGTGGGCGCCTTGGCGCCTGCGGCCTTGATATCGGCGATGAGTTCGGCTGCCAGCGCATCGGTTTCACGTGACGCGGTTCCGTTGCCGACCGCGATCAGCTCGACATTGTGGCGGGCGACGAACGCCGCGAGGGTGGCCTTGGCCTCGTCCCACTTCTTCTGCGGCTGGTGCGGGTAGACCGCGCAGGTGTCCACCACCTTGCCGGTGCTGTCCACGACCGCCACTTTGACGCCGGTGCGGAAGCCGGGGTCAAGGCCCAGGGTGGCGCGCGTGCCCGCGGGCGCGGCCAGGAGCAGATCCTTGAGGTTGCGGGCGAAGACCCCGACAGCGTCTTCCTCGGCGCGCTGGCGCAGCTTGAGCCGCGCGTCGACGGAGGCGGAGAACATGAGTTTGGCGCGCCAGGCGACCCGAACGGTACCGGCCAGCCAGGGCGTCGCCGGGGTCTTGGCGGTCAGATTCACCCCGAGCGACTGCGCGACCATCGCCTCGTAGGGTGCGTCGTCGCCGCCGTCGAAGTTCAGCGACAAGACCTGTTCCTTCTCGCCCCGCATGACCGCGAGCACTCGGTGCGAGGGCATGCTCTCCAGGGATTCGGAGAATTCGAAGTAGTCGCGGTACTTCTGTGCCGCTTCGGTTTTCGCCGCATCCTCGGACCATGGGGCCGTGCGCAGGGCGCCATCCGCCCAGAACTTGGTGCGGGTGGCACCGACGAGCTCGGCATCCTCGGCCGCGCGCTCGATCAGGATGTGGCGGGCACCGTCCAGGGCGGCGTTGGCGTCGGCGACGTCTTCGGTGAGGAACTCGGTGGCCACCTCATCGGGCACCAGGCTCGGGTCCGCCAGCAGCCTGTCAGCCAGCGGCTCCAGGCCGGCTTCGCGGGCGATCTGCGCCTTGGTGCGCCGCTTGGGCTTGTAGGGCAGGTAGATGTCCTCGACACGTGCCTTGGTGTCGGCCGAGAGTAGCGCGGCCTTCAAGTCGTCGGTGAGCTTGCCCTGTTCCTCGATGGAGGACAGCACCGCGGCGCGTCGTTCGTCGAGTTCCCGCAGGTAACGCAGCCGCTCTTCGAGGCTGCGCAGCTGCCCGTCGTCCAGGCTGCCGGTGACCTCCTTGCGGTAACGCGCGATGAACGGGACCGTGGCACCCTCGTCGAGCAGCCGCACAGCCGCCGCGACCTGGGCCTCGGCGACTTCCAGTTCAGCAGCGAGGCGGGCATTTACAGATTTCACGGTCACGCTCTGAGTCACGCCGAGGGACCCTACCCAATGTTGGGGACAAGCTACGCTCACCGGGTGCGTGTCTGGAGCGTGTTGGCCCTGATCTTGCTGGTTGCGGGATGCGCACCACACCGGCAGCAGACGCCCTCAACCTCGTCCTCGGCGACGTCCACCAGCTCTTCGTCGACGGCATCGACATCGACAACGACAACGACTTCGACAACCACATCGAGGACCACGACAACAACGTCGCGTGCCCCCGCGCCGGGGCCGCGGGCGTCCGTGGAGTCGGTTACCCGGTGGATCGAGGCGGGCGATCCCGTCGCTGCCGAGAAATTCCGCACCGTCGATCAAGACGGCACGCCAGGTCAGCTACCGGAAGGCGACGTGGCTTTCCGCGCGCCCGGTGAGCTCGGTCCCCGCACGGTTGGCGGATGCATCACGGAGATGAAGTACCAGGAGCCGTTGTCGTGTCTGCCGGGGCTTCGCAACGCGCCGCGCCGTCCGCCCGATCTGCCGGGCCAATGGATCGGGGGCTGGGTGAGCTTCGACGGTGCCACTGTCACGGTCGGTAGTCGCCACGGTGACCCCGGGCCGTTCATCGCCGGCGTAGGGCTGCCGCTTGAGTACGGCAAGCGCCTGAAATTCGGTGACTACCAATGCAGATCGGACCAGAAGGGTCTGTATTGCGTGAACTATCCGCACCACTCGGCCATCAGGATGAGTGACGAGCTTGAGGTGTTCGGGTGCACGAAGCGCGCGACACCGCCGCGCGGTATCGGAGTGCAGTACGACTGCGGGTGAAACCCCTGCCGTCCTGTTCCCAGGTTGTCGACCCGGGAACAGGACAGCCGGACGGACTTACTTCTTGGCCCAGCGGTCCTTGCCGTCGTCGCCCTTGGTGCAGGTCAGGACGGTGCCGTCGCTGGCCTTGCCGGTCTTACCCTCGAGATCCTTGGCGCAGAACTTCCCGGCACTCGCCTTGTCGGCACCGGCAGAATCGGTGGACGCGGTCCAGCGGTCCTTGCCGTCGTCGCCCTTGGTGCAGGTCAGCACGGAGCCGTCGCTGGCCTTGCCCGTCTTGTCTTCCATGTCCTTAGAACAGAACTTGCCTGCGCTCGGGGTGGCGGTACTCGGCGCCGGGCTGGGGGTGCTGGGATCCGCGATCGCAGTCGGTGCGTAGCAACCGAACATCATGGCCGCGCTCACTGCTGCAACAGTCGCCAATCTTTTCATCACACTGTCCTTTGGTCGTTGACTTATCGGTGAGTCGAACGCCGACAACCTACCCGGCAAACGGGGCGTATCGGTTGCCAATCGCATGAACATCGGTGCGTGGATTTCGGCAATGTCGACACGTGTGAGCTGTTCGGCCGAAACGGCCTGGTCAGTAGTTGCCAGCTACTTCGCAGCTAATCCTCAGGCTTGGTGTCGTCGTGGCTCAGGAGGACCGCGGAAAAGCGATACAGGGCGAGTAGTGAGATGAATCCGAACATGAAGAGGATGACGCTGCCGACGGACTCGTTGACCGGGTTGAGGAACAAGCCGAACGCATACGCGCCGATGACCACGATGGGTGCGGCATCAACCCAGCTGAGCGGACGTTGTTCGGACTGTGTGAGCGCGTCCTTGCCGAGGAGCGGCAGGAGCACGAACGAGATGATGAAGGTGATCAGGAAGCCCCAGATTGCCCACCCGATGGGTAGGGCCGGATCGCCGAAGAACGAGTCCTCCGGGGCCAGCGCCTTGGATTTCCCGACCCATTCGTAGATACCGAAATTTGTGCAAAAACCGTTGGCTAAGAAGGCGATCCAGGCATGCAGCATGCCGTACAACACGCAGTGCCACACGACCTGCCACGCTCGCAGGGTGTGCGGGTTCACCACGATCTTGCCGTCGAGTATCACGTTGATGATCACGTAGATCGGCCACAACAAGGCGACCATTCCGACGGGGACGAGCAGAGGAACGCTGCCGATATGTGGGCCCATCATCGGTATGTCGCCGTAGCGCAGATCTCCCCACACAAACCCGCCGAAACTGATGTTCGCCTGCTCGAACGCCCACTCGACGATGGATGCGATGACGAAGTAGGCCGACGCGAGCTTGACGCCCAGATGTTTGAGCATATGGCCGAATACCGCCACCACCAGCGCCAGTGAGGTGATCGTCTGTGCGATCACGGGTAGGCCGGCGCCGCCGGTGGAAATGCCCGACCAGAGTGTCATGACCACCCACACCACGCAGGCGACGCCAAGAGCCACATCCATCGGGCTGGCCCGTCGCGCTTCGTTTTTCGTGTGGTTCTCGGTGTCCGCGCTCATCTGTCGCAGTCCCTCCCGCCGTGAGGTTCGCCGTCGGGTGGAAAATTATTCTAGAAAAATTCTCTAGTCAAGAGGTGGTTCAGTATTGTTCGGTGGTGCCCACCGCTTCGAATGCCGGCGTCGCCCGTCGGCGCGCGATCCTTGACGCGGCGCTCACGTCCTTCCTGAAAAGCGGGGTGGCGGGGGCCACGGTCGAGGCGCTGCATCGTGAATCCGGGGCCAGTGTGGGCAGCATCTACCACTTCTTTGGCAGCAAGGAAGGCGTGGCCGCCGAGCTGTACTTGGAAGCACTGCGTGATTATTACGACGCGTATCTTGCTGCATTGCAAGCGAGTTCAGGTGCCCGCGATGGGGTTGTGGCCGCGGTGCGCTTCCATCTGGAGTGGGTGGCCGCCCATGAGATGCGGGCCCGTTTTCTGTTTCATTGTCGTGAGTTCGAGGTGATCGAGGAATCGCGCTCGACGATCACCGCGCTGCACGAGGACTTCTACGGCAAGGCCAGCGCATGGTTACAACCGCACGTCGAGAAGCGGCGCATCAAGCCGCTGCCGCCCAGGTTGTGTCAGGCATTGTGGATGGGGCCCTGCGTCGAATATGCCCGGCTGTGGCTGGCCAGGTCGGCCGACTTCGATGTGCTTGCCGCGGCGCCGGTTCTCGGACAGGCCGCGTGGGACGCGATCAAGGTCTGAGCAACCCGCGCCCTTGTGTCATCAGTATGCATTCTTTAGGCTTATGGCCTAGGAAATGCATACTTGGAGGGAGGCGATGGTGCACCGTCGAAATATCGCGCCACCGGCGCTTGCACGCGTGCCACTGCGGACCATCCGAGCCGCCGATGCCACCGGGATTTATGCATTTCCAGGACCTGAACTTGCGAGGCTCGCCGACCGCGGGCTCCTGAAGAGAGTTGCCAACGGTTACTACGTGGTAGTGCCCCAGGACATGGTAGGCCGGCAATGGGTGCCCAGTCTGGAGGCGATTGCGGCTGGAATAGCCACGGCGATCTATGGCGCCGAAAGCGCGGTGTTGATGGGAATCAGCGCGGCCCGGTTGTTTGGGGCAATTCCACGGGCGCTTGCAACGGCGATTGTTGCCGTACCCAAACAACATCGGCTGATTCGGCTCGCCGATCGAGCTGCTGCGGTCACCTTCGTCAAACGAGACACCCGCGCGTTGGACGCGGAATTGATCGAGACGCCATTAGGGCCTGCCCTTGTGACAACACCTGAGCAGACCGTCCTCGATCTGGCGCATCGGCCTCAGCTCGGAAATGCCGAGGACGAGGTCCCCGCAGCCATCGCAGCGCTGTACCGCAGATGTGACCCGCAGCGGCTACAAGCGCTTGCAATTGAACAACGACTCGTTGCATCACTACATCGTGCGAAAACATGGGCTGGCGTCACCGGTGGACGGTGATGAGCGCGATGCAATCGCACTTCAGTTTGGTGTTGATTCCGGGCAAGTTGTCCGTGATCACCTCATCTCGCACCTGCTTGCCGTAATCAGTCAGACTCTTGGAGATCGGGTTCACTTCATTGGGGGTACAGCCCTCGCACGCACGTATCTACCCAATGGGCGGCTGAGCGAGGACGTAGACCTCATTGCTGTCGATAGTCGAAAGTCTGTAGCACAAGAACTTGATTCGGTGCTGCCGCGCGCACTGGCTCGGACGCATGGCCGGCTCACGCTGGACCCACCCCTGAGCTACATACGAGATACCGAAGCCAGCTTCCTACGTTCCACCGGCGGCGTATCGGTCAGAGTTCAACTGCTCTCTTCAAGCGATCGCACCTTGTGGCCGACGGAGCGCCAGACATTGGTTCAGCGCTACCAGGATGCCCCGCCCGCAGAACTCGCCGTTCCAACACTTCCAGGGTTCGCTGCGTCCAAGACCGCTACATGGGCAGATCGGGCAGCGCCTCGCGATCTATGGGATTTATGGGCGCTCAACGAAATTGGCGCCATAAATGCCAACGCCCTTGATCTGTTCAAGAGGTATGGGCCGACTGGTCGGGCACCCGGCGACTACATCTTTGACAAGCCGCCTTCGGATGTTGCATGGCGGACGCAGCTCGCTGGGCAGACCAGGCTTACGGTTACGGCGGCAGAGGCCATTACGGCCGTGCGTAAAGCGTGGGCTTCTGCAAAAAACTAGATCCCTCATCGGTTTTCGGGTTGATGGTGAGGATTACACCGACGGTGGTGGCGCCGGGTTCAGCGCATTCGGGCACAGCTCGCTTTGCAGAATGTCCAGGTACACCTGAGGGGCAGGCGCAGGCGCGACGCCGTTACCCCAGGGGAAAGAATTGCCGACCTCTTCGGGAGGGACGCCGTTGTGCAGATCGCGGCACGCCCGATGCCCCGCCTGGATCACGTACGGCTCGGCATCCTTGTGGATGTACACCCCCGCGGCGCGCAGACTGTCCAGGAACGTGTGGTCATTCGCCTGTGCGATCCCGGCGCCGAACGGGCCACCAACCGAAGCGCCAACGGCAGCGATCCCGACGACAATCCTGGTGCGGAGCTTGTACATCCTTGTATTCCTTCCGGTCACCAGCATTATTGCCATCAGGGCGGGCCCGGCAGTGCCGAATTGCGAAGACGGCCGCTCCTAGGGCGCCTTAGTTCAGGCCACCGCCGATGACCAGGATCTCTCCGGTGATCCACGAAGCCAGGTCTGAGGCCAGGAATGTCACTGCTGGCGCGATGTCCTCCGGCACGCCGATCCGGCCAAGGGGGGTTATGTTCTCGATCTCGGTGCGGAACTCGCGACTTGAGAAGGCACTCGACTGCATGCCGTCGGTCACGGTCAACCCGGGATTGACCGAGTTCACCCTGATGCCCCGCGGGCCGAGCTCCTTGGAGAGCGTGCCGGTAATCGTGTCCACGGCCCCCTTCGACGCGGTGTACACCAGCGAGTTGGCCGGCGTGAAGCTGGTGACGCTTGACCCGATGTTGACGATGCTCGCGCCGGGACCAAGGACGCTGCCGAGTGCTTCGGTGATCGTGGTCGTCAGGCCGAAGACGTTCAGGCTGAACTGGCGCTGAAGTTCTTCTGGGGTCACTGACTCAACAGCGCCCATCTCGTACACCCCGGCGTTGTTGACGAGGATGTCGAGCCTGTCGATCCGAGTTCTGAGCTGAACGAAGAGTTCTCTGACGCTGGACGGATCGGAGATATCAGCCTGGATGGCGAAGGCCTGGCCTCCGGCATCCAGGATTGACTTCACCACGTGGTCGGCTCCGCTCTTGCTTGACGAGTAGTGGACTGCCACATGTGCTCCCGCGGAAGCCAGGTCGCGCGCGATAGCCGCGCCGATTCCCTTCGACGCGCCCGTAACAAGTGCCGTCTTGCCTGTCAAAATACTCATTGATCTCCGTCTTTCACTTGACCGCAACATATTTCATTCACATACGGTTGCTTCCTCAGCGTAAATTCGCGGGCTGAGTCCTGGAAGGGTGCGCTACTCCTACCTGGGCATCCCGTGCGGCTGAAGTGACGCGCCGCTGGGTGGGTGTACTACACCCTGGTTGGCGCGAGTTGCCGTGAGTATGTTGAGGACATGGATCGGCGAAATGAGTTGGGCGACTTTCTGAAGGCGCGCCGTGCTCTGGTTTCGCCGCGACAAGTGGGGCTGCCGGAGGACGAGCCGCGCCGCGTCTTGGGCTTGCGCCGGGAAGAGGTTGCCGCGCTGGCCGGGGTGAGCGCCGACTACTACAGCAGGCTTGAACAGGGGCGTGAGCGGCATCCCTCAGAGCAAGTGCTGCGGGCGATTTCCCGGGCGCTGCAGCTGGATACGCATGCGACTGAACATCTCGCCGGCCTTTCCCGGCCGTCCGGGGCAGCGGCCGATGTAGGTGGCCAGCGCGACGCCAGCGAGGGGACGATGAGAATCGTCAACAATGTGGTGCACGCCCCAGCGTTGGTCATCAGCCCGGCACTGGACATTCTGGCTATGAACGCTCACGCGCAGGCGCTTTACGGTGACTTCTCGCGGGCGGACAACCTCGCGTACATGGTGTTTCTTGACCCTGTGGCCAATGAGTTCTACGCCGAATGGGACGACATCGCGCGGGATACCGCCCGAAATCTGCGTGCCATGTCGGTGTCGTTTCGCGATGACCCTCGTGTAGCAGAAGTCGTGGGTGAGTTGACGATTCAGAGCGACGTTTTCACGTTCGTGTGGATGCAGCACGATGTCCGGCCACGAACAAGCGGGACCAAGCGATTCCGCCACAGCCAGGTCGGTGAGATCAGCCTTCAGTACGACAGCTTCGCCGTCGGTGGGGCACCCGGGCAGCAGCTGCTCATCTACTCGGCTGACCCCGGCAGTGCCGACGCCGATGGGCTTGAGCTACTGGCCCGACTCGCCGCAGACCAGCAGCCCGAATAGTAGGAAACCAAATCCAAATCCCTTTGAAGCAAGCGATATTCGCGGCTTCTTGAGTTCAGATTGCGCAGGATCGAATCGTGACGTCAACACAGCCCGTTGGAGCAGGAACTCTTACCCTCGGCGGTGACATCACCGTCAATCGGCTCGGCTACGGCACGATGCAGTTGACCGGCCCAGGGGTATGGGGGCCGCCGCGAGATCCGGTATCCGCGGTGCGGTTGCTCATACGGGTGATCGAGTTGGGAGTGAACTTCCTGGACACCGCGGATGCGTACGGCCCGCAGATCGTCGAGGACCTGATCCGTGAAGCGCTGCACCCGTATCCCGGTGATCTCACGATCGCCACAAAAGTCGGTCTCGCACGCACTGGCCCGGCTGAGTGGGGCTGGATTCCGTTGGGGCGGCCCGAATACCTGCGCCAACAGACGGAAATGAGCCTGCGGCGCCTGAAACTGGAGCGCATCGATCTGCTGCAGCTGCATCGAGTCGACCCCACCGTTCCCTTCGAAGACCAGATCGGCGAACTCAAGCTGCTGCGAGACGAAGGCAAAATCCGGCACGTCGGGCTCTCCGAGGTCTCGGTGGACCAGCTGCACGCGGCACGGCAGATCGTGCCCATCGCCTCCGTGCAAAACCTGTTAAACCTCACCAACAGGTCAGCATCTGATGTGGTGGACTACGCCGCCGCTCACGGCATCGCATTCATCCCGTACTTCTCGCTCGCTACCGCAGGCCTCGACGGCGCCGGTAGCGCTCTGGATGTCATCGCGCACGCACACGGCCGCACCCCGGCGCAGATTGCGTTGGCATGGCTGCTTCGCCGCTCCCCGATTGTGCTTCCGATCCCGGGAACATCGTCGGAAGCGCACCTTGCGCAGAACGTCGCCGCTGCGGACATCGCACTGAGTGATGCCGAGTTCGCGGCCCTTTCCGCGGCGGTGCCGTTGCCCGACGACAGAGATGAATAGCCGGAGAGTTCCATGCGGATAGGTATTTTCACCGCGGTCACCGACGAAGGTATGGAGCCCGGCGAGCTAGCGGTCGAGATCGAGACCCGTGGGTTCGAATCCCTTTTCGTGCCGGAGCACACGCACATACCGGTGACGATCGAGACAATTCATGCCGGATGGGATGAGATACCCCGCGACTATTGCCGCAGCCTCGATCCGTTCGTCGCGTTGTCGTTCGCGGCGGCTGCGACTCGAGACCTCCGTATCGGTACCGCGGTGGCGCTGCTTGTGCAGCGAGATCCGATCACGTTCGCCAAAGAAGCGGCAACCCTGGACAGCGCATCGGGCGGGCGGCTGGAATTGGGAATCGGTGTCGGATGGCTGCGCGAGGAGATACGAAATCACGGCACCGATCCGCGCACGCGGGTGGCATTACAAAGCGAGCGTATCCACGCGGTCAAAAAGATTTGGACGGAAGAGCAGGCCGAGTTCCACGGCAAGTATGTGGCGTTCGACCCGATTCTCTCGTGGCCCAAGCCTGTTCAACGACCGTATCCACCGGTGTGGTTGGGGGGCTGGGGCCTGTCTACCCATGAGCGAGTGCTCGACCATGCCGACGGCTGGATGGCACCGACAACGCTTGGGGTGGAAGAGCTTCGTAAGGGAATCGGCGAACTCAACGTGCTGGCAGCGCAACAAAGCAAGCCGACTGTTCCGGTGACCGCGACCATCCTGGCGCCGCGGCCCGGAGATATCGAACGCCGCGCCGACCTTGGCGTGCATCGTGTGCTGTTGGGCCTGCTGCCGGTGGCGTCCCGCGACACCACGTTGCGCGAGCTGGACCGCTTCGTCGCACTGATGGCCTGAGCGCGCCGGCTGCGGACGTACTTCCGCCATTAGCCGATCAGACATGGTGGCGGTGATTACCATGCCAACTGACTCAGCTAGACGGGCTAGGGCGGTGCACATCGTGGACGGAGCGCGGCCCGGATCTGTTGGTGTCGACCCCGCCGAACTCGCGGAACTTGAGTTCTTCGCGGGCAACTCGATTGGTGCACTCGCCCCGTTGGCCGAGCTGCTCTCGTCGCTGCAGGCGACCCCCGGTGAGATGCTGATGCGCCAGCGGGAGGCGGCTGACTGGTTCCTGCTGGTCGGCTCGGGGGGCGGCGAAATCCTTCATGCCGGCCCGAGCGGGGATTCTGTGGTCGCGCATCTGATGCCCGGCACCGTTGTCGGCGAGATCGCGCTCCTGCGTGGGACCGCCCGGACGGCAACTGTGGTAGCGACCGAACCGGTGCGAGGCTGGGCCGGTGGTCGCGACGCGTTCGCCGTGATGCTCGAAATCCCGGGTGTGTCAGAGGCATTGGTATGGACCGCGCGGCAGCGGCTAGCCTCCTTTGTCACGCCCATTGCGGTGCGGCTGCGTGATGGCGCCGAGTTCCATCTGCGGCCCATCCTGCCCGGCGACAGTCAACGTCTGGCGAGGCTTTCCCCGCGCACCGTGTACCGCCGGTTTATGGGGGTCCCCAGTAAGCGGATGATCACCTACCTGTTCGAGGTGGACTACCTCGAGCACTTCGCGTGGGCCCTCACCGACGGGCCAGACGGTGTGGACGGTCTCGTCGTCGCCGACGCTCGATTTATCCGGCACGCCGACGAACCCGACAGTGCCGAGTTGGCATTCACGGTCGGCGATGACTACCAGGGCCGCGGAATCGGCACACTGCTGATGGAAGCGCTCTCGGTTTCGGCGCATGCCGGCGGTGTGCGCCGGTTCACGGCGACCGTGCTCTCGGATAACTACGCGATGCGCACCGTTCTGAATAGGTACGGTGCGTGCTGGGAATCGGACGGGCCAGGCGTGGTCACCACGGTCTTCGATGTTCCTCCGGTGGGGGAGTTGAGTCTTTCCCCGCGGGTATCCATACAGGTCGACGTCGCCACCCGGCAGATGGTGCAGGCGTTGTGTTGACGGTCGAACCAGCGCCCCCGGCAGGAATCGAACCTGCGACCTAGGGATTAGAAGGCCCTTGCTCTATCCGACTGAGCTACGGAGGCATGTGGCGCTAGCCGGATGGGAGTCTATCGAACCGGTGGCGGTGTGGATCGCATCTCGCCATACCCTTGACTGGTGACGACCACTCCCACCGCTAGGAAGACCGATTCGCCGATGTGGACGATCGTCGTCGGCCTTGCGGTACTGGCGGGCCTGGTCGCAGCCACTATCGGCGCCCTGTCACTCACGGACGCGCTGATCGCGACCGGTCTGCCCAACCCCGGCCCGGTCACCTCCTACGGTCTGCCGTTCGTGCGAGCGGCGGCCGAAATCGCAGCCGTCGTCGCCGTCGGCGCGTTCCTGGTCGCGGCCTTTTTCGTCCCCCCACAAACCAGCGGGGTGCTCGACGTGGACGGGTATCGCTCGTTGCGCATCGGCACGGCGGCATCGGTCGCGCTAGCGGTGCTCTCGGCGGCCATGGTGCCGCTGTCGATATCCGATGTGGCTGGTCAGCCGGTAAGCGATTTCGGCCCTGGCGAGCTCTGGACGCTGACCGGGCAGATCGAGACCGTGAACGCGTGGCGCTGGATGGCCTTCATCGCCGCCGGCGTCGCGATCGTTAGCCGCGTGGTGCTGCGCTGGTCATGGACGCCGCTGCTGGTGCTCGGATCGGTGGCGACGCTGATGCCGCTGGCTCTGGTGGGGCATTCGGCCACCGGCGGCGCACATGACCTGGGCACCAACAGCCTCATCATCCATTTGGTGTCGGCGGCGCTGTGGGCGGGCGGGCTGGTCGCGCTACTGATACACGCGTTGCGCGGTGGCGGCTATCTCGATGTGGCCGCACGCCGGTTCTCCACGCTGGCGCTGTGGTGCTACGTCGCGGTCGGGCTCAGCGGAATCATCAACGCGCTTATCCGAGTGCAGCTTTCCGACCTGATCACCACCCGTTACGGCTGGCTGCTGGTGGGCAAGGCCACCGCGCTATTGCTTTTGGGTGTGCTGGGTTATCTGCAGCGCCGCACGGCGATAACGGCATTGAACAAGGACCCGCAGAACCGTCGGCCGCTGATTCGGCTGGCCGGAGTGGAAGCCGTCATCTTCGCGGTCACCTTTGGTATCGCCGTCGGGTTGGGACGCACCCCGCCTCCTCCGCCGGTCAACCTCAACCCGTCGCCGGTCGAAGTCGCCATCGGATACAACCTCGGCGGCCCGCCGACCCCGCAGCGACTGATGTTCGACTGGCGCTTTGATCTCATCTTCGGAACGGCCGCGCTCGTTTTCGCCGTTGCCTACCTGGTCGGTGTGCGGCGGCTGAAGAAGCGCGGCGACGAATGGCCGGTGGGGCGCACCATCGCCTGGCTGTCCGGCTGTGCCTTCCTGCTCATCGCCACATCGTCCGGCGTTGGCCGGTATATGCCCGCCATGTTCAGCATGCACATGGCCGCGCACATGATGCTCTCGATGTTGATACCCGTGCTGCTGGTCCTGGGTGGCCCCATCACGCTGTTGCTGCGGGTGCTGCCTGCCGCGGGCAAGGGCGATCCGCCGGGGCTACGTGAATGGGTGCAGATCGCGTTGCACAGCAAGTTCTCTCGCTTCCTGACGCATCCGCTGGTGGCGACCTCGTTGTTCATCGGCGGTTTCTACGGCCTGTATCTCAGCGGGCTGTATGACGCTTCCGTTGATGTGCA
Source organism: Mycobacteroides franklinii (assembly GCF_002013895.1). Classification (GTDB taxonomy): domain Bacteria; phylum Actinomycetota; class Actinomycetes; order Mycobacteriales; family Mycobacteriaceae; genus Mycobacterium; species Mycobacterium franklinii. The sequence goes on from NZ_MAFQ01000001.1 coordinate 544,753, forward strand.
CGCCGCGCACTTGGCGATGAATCTGCACTTCCTGCTCAGCGGATACCTGTTCTATTGGGTGGTCATCGGCATCGACCCGTCGCCGCGGCGCCTGCCCCCGGTCGCCAAGCTGGGTATCGTGCTGGTGTCCCTGCCCCTGCACGCCTTCTTCGGTGTCATCCTGATGGGCACGAAATCGATTCTCGGCGAAAAGTTCTACAGCAATCTGGCGCTCCCATGGCGGATCGATCTGGCTGCCGATCAACACATGGGTGGCGCGATCACCTGGGCGACGGGGGAGCTCCCGCTGTTAGTGGTGATGATTGCCTTGGTCGTCCAGTGGTCACGCTCGGACGAGCGACTGGCCCGCCGCCAGGACCGTGCCGCCGACCGTGATGACGACGCCGACCTCGCGGCCTACAACGCGATGCTCTCCAAAATGGCCCAGCAAGACGAGAAGACGCGCGGTTAGACCGCACCCGCGGCAATGGCGGCCGGCCAGCTGCCGTGCTCGCTGATATCAACTCCGGCCTGTGCTGCCGCACCGTCACAGCCAAAACCGGTGCGCCACAAGCCGTCATCGCATTCGACCTTGCCCAGCAGCATCGGCTCGGGCAGTTGCGCGAGGAAGGTGCCCAATGCGGCGGGAGACAGCCGCCAGATCTCACCGCCGATGCTTACCCCGTCTTCTTCGGAGCGGGTGAGGCCGGGTTTGGGCGGGGTGGTGCGCAGCGCCGCCATCCGATACTTCGGTGCGGTCCGGATCGGACCGACCCACCGTGCGCCCAGGTCGGTGAGCTGGAACTCCAGCGGGCCGCCCTTGAGGTGCGCGCCAAACACCGCAAGCTCGTGTGACAGGGTGATCGCTGCAGGCCAAACGTCTTGTTCCACGGGGTCTCCAGTGACCAGCGCGGCAATGTCGAAGGCCACCGCATCGTCGAACGCGCGCGCCACCACCGTCACGCCGAACTGGGCCTCACCCGCGATTCCCGCCGGTACTGCCACCGCGCACAGGTCGAACAGGTTGCAGAAGTTGGTGTAGGTCCCCATGGCCGCATTGACGCCAATCGGGTCCGCCGCGACTTGTTCGATCGTCGGATGTAGCGGCGCGGTGGGTACCAGTAGCGCATCCGCGCCGGCTAGCGAGTTCAGGGCCTGCTCGCGAAGGCGTTCTACCTCGGCGCGATCGCGGACCAGGCGATGCGCGGGAATGTCACGTGCACCGGAAATAATTTGTGAGACAGTCGGATCCAACGACGCTCCGGGTTGGGCATCGATGAAATCGCCCACCGCTGCATAGCGCTCGCTGACCAACGCGCCTTCGTAGAGGAGTTTCGCGGCGGCTAAGAACGGTGTCAGGTCGATCTCGACAATCGTTGCGCCGGCATCGCGCAGGTCGTCAACCGCCGCATGAAATGCGTTGCGCCACAACTCATCTAGAGCGGGGAGCTCGCGCGGGATGGCGACCGTGGGTCGTGGGGGAGCAGCCAGTCGGGTGTTGGTGGGCCAGAGCCGTGGCCCCGCGGCCGTCCCCATAGCAGTCATCGCCGCGTTGGCGGCGGTCAGTGAAGGGGCGAAAATGGTCACGCAGTCATAGGATTCGCACGCCGGAACCACGCCTTCGGTGGAGATGACACCGACGGTCGGTTTGATGCCGACGATGCCCTGCAACCCCGCGGGAACACGCCCTGACCCGGCGGTGTCGGTGCCGATCGCGATATCGACCTCCCCGGTGGCGACGGCCACCGCGGATCCCGAACTGGAACCGCCGCTGATGTATTCGGGGCGGCGTGAGTCGGGCACTGGGCCGTAGGGCGAGCGCGTACCCACCAGCCCGGTCGCGAATTGATCGAGGTTTGTCTTGCCCACCACGACGGCACCCGCCGCACGTAGCGCCGCGACCGTCGGCGCGTCGTGCTCGGGAACGTATGCGTACTCGGGGCAGGCGGCGGTGGTAGGCACGCCGCCGACGTCCACGTTGTCTTTGACCGCGAGTCGCACCCCCGCCAACGGCCCTGATGAGCCCTCCAATTCGGAGGCGATTTCGTTCTCGGGGCGTCGCGTGATCCAAACCGTCATGTCAAGGAAGGTACGGGTGGTCCGACTCATCGGCCACTTATCCCCAATCCGAAGTTCATCCACAACCACCGCCCGAACCTGCCCTCATGTCGGTGCGCGGTGTCGGTGTCTGCCGGGTTACTGGAGTCACCAAGGGCACCCGTTGGAGGTGCTGAGGAGAGATGCAGAGATAGACAAGGAAGGCATGGACCATGTTTGAAACTCCAGTGACTGTGATCGGCTCCATCGTCGGAGACCTCAAGAGACGTCAGGTCGGCTCCGACGAGATGATCAAGTTCCGCGTCGCCAGTAATGCCCGCCGTCGGCGGGAGGACGGTAGTTGGGTGAATGCGAACTCCCTCTTCATCAATGTGACCTGCTGGGGCCGGTTGGTGACCGGGGTCGGTGCCGCGTTGGGAAAGGGAGCGCCGGTGATCGTGCACGGTCACCTGCACACCAGTGAATTCGAAGACAAAGACGGCAACCGCCGCCAGATCACCGAGATGAAAGCCATCGCCGTCGGGCCGGATCTATCACGGACCATCGCCCGGATAGAGAAGGCCGGATACACCGGAAAGCAAGAGGACGCCGAAGCGGCCGAGCAACCCGATTCGGGTGCCGAAGAATCGACCACCGAGCCCGTAGAGGCAGACGAGAGCAGCGAGGATTCGGTGAACATGCGCCTCAGCGCATGATCCGGGGCTGACACCGGCGACCGCGCGGTCGCCTCTCACCTAGGATGGTTCGGGCAGCTCACCTGAATGGTCGTGAGCTGCGACGAAGAACTTAGAGGAGAGGCGACAGCGCGGCAATGGCTGAGTACATCTACACGATGATGAAAGTCCGCAAGGCGCATGGCGACAAGGTCATCCTCGACGATGTCACCCTGAACTTCCTGCCCGGCGCCAAGATTGGTGTGGTCGGTCCGAACGGCGCCGGTAAATCCAGCGTCTTGAAGATCATGGCCGGGCTCGACAAGCCGAATAACGGCGAAGCATTCCTGGCCAACGGGGCCAGCGTCGGAATCCTGATGCAGGAGCCGCAGCTGGACGAGACGAAGACAGTGCGCGAGAACGTCGAGTCCGGCGTGGCGCTCAAGGGCAAGCTCAATCGGTACAACGAGGTCGCCGAGTTGATGGCTACCGACTACACCGACGAACTCATGGAGGAGATGGGCAAGCTCCAGGAAGAGCTGGACGCCGCCGACGCCTGGGATATCGACTCGCAGCTGGAGCAGGCGATGGATGCGCTGCGCTGCCCGCCGCCGGACGAGCCGGTGACGCATCTGTCCGGTGGTGAGCGCCGACGGGTTGCCCTGTGCAAGCTGCTGCTGTCGAAGCCCGACCTGCTGCTGCTCGACGAGCCCACCAACCACCTGGACGCCGAGAGCGTGCTGTGGCTTGAGCAGCACCTGGCCAGCTACCCGGGCGCCATCCTGGCCGTGACCCACGATCGGTACTTCCTGGACAACGTGGCCGAGTGGATTCTCGAGCTGGATCGCGGTCGCGCGTACCCCTACGAGGGCAACTACTCCACTTACCTGGAAAAGAAGGCCGAGCGCATCGCCGTTCAGGGTCGCAAGGACGCCAAGCTGCACAAGCGACTGCAGGAAGAACTCGCGTGGGTGCGTTCGGGTGCCAAGGCGCGCCAGGCCAAGAACAAGGCACGGCTCGGACGTTACGAGGAGATGGCTGCCGAGGCGGAGAAGACGCGGAAGCTGGACTTCGAAGAGATTCAGATCCCCACCGGTCCACGGTTGGGCAACGTGGTGGTCGAGGTGAGCCATCTCGACAAGGGGTTCGAGGAGCGCGCCCTCATCAAGGATCTGTCGTTCACGCTGCCCCGCAACGGCATCGTCGGCGTCATCGGCCCCAACGGTGTCGGTAAGACCACCCTGTTCAAGACCATCGTGGGGTTGGAGAACCCCGACGGTGGCGTGGTCAAGGTGGGCGAGACCGTCAAGTTGAGCTACGTCGACCAGAGCCGGGCCGGTATCGACCCCAAGAAGAACGTCTGGGAGGTCGTTTCCGACGGGCTTGACCACATTGTGGTCGGCCAGAATGAAATGCCTTCCCGGGCATACGTTTCGGCCTTCGGATTCAAGGGGCCGGATCAGCAGAAGCCGGCCGGCGTGCTTTCCGGTGGTGAGCGCAACCGTCTCAACCTGGCGCTCACCCTCAAGCAGGGCGGAAACCTGATCCTGCTCGACGAGCCCACCAACGACCTGGACGTCGAAACCCTGAGCTCGCTGGAGAACGCGCTAGAGCTGTTCCCTGGCTGCGCGGTCGTCATCTCGCACGACCGGTGGTTCCTGGACCGCACGTGCACGCACATTCTGGCGTGGGAGGGAAGCGACGATAACCCCGCTTCCTGGTTCTGGTTCGAGGGCAACTTCCAGGCGTACGAAGAGAACAAGGTCGAACGTTTGGGTATCGATGCAGCCAGACCTCACAGAGTTACCCACCGCCGCCTGACACGCGACTAGGGTGATGTTGCGTGCCGAAACCCGGTACGCAACATCGGCCAGGAGCGTTCTGCGTGACTGTTAACACAGGGACCACCACTTCCGAAAACACGCCATCTACCAATGGATCTGGCGTCCCGACCATCGAGGCGCTGGAGGCTGCGTTCAGCCACGCCCGGTATACGGGGGAGATGGACTGGGACGAGTCGCTGGACCCCGACGGTCACGCCGCACCCGCGGTGCCGCCGGTGCGTGAGGTGCTCATGCGCGCGCTGCTGCGGTTGGCGGCGCGGCGCCAGCCCCACGAGATCGCAATCGCGACCTATCGCAATGGCGATGATGCGGGACTGGGTACCGCCCTGCAGTTGGTCACCGATTACACCCCGTTGCTGACCGAGTCCATCACGGTGCTGCTACGGCGCCTGGGTGTAGCGATTGTCGATCTCATGGACCCGGTCTTCACCGTGCGGCGTGCCGCCGATGGCACGCTGCTGTCGGCGGAATCGGTGGACAAACCGCAAACTGACGTCGCCGCCGATACCGAGTGCTGGATCCATCTGCAGCTGCCACCGTCGATTGATGCCGAGCGCTTGGCGTTCATCGAAACACAGCTTCCCCACACTCTGGAGGATGGCAGCCACGTCGCCGCCGATGCCGATGCGATGCGCGATGCGGTCATTGAACTGGCCGGTGACCTGGACGCTTCGGCGGGCAATGCCAGGTTCTCCTCAGCCGAGCTCACCGAGGTCGCGAATCTACTGCGCTGGTTGGTAGACGGGAACTTCACGGTGCTCGGATACCAGCGCTGCACCGTGGAGAACGGGCGCGCCACCGCCGACGAGTCGAGCCGGCTTGGCCTGCTCAAACGACGCGAGGAGGTGCTCCCACAGCTCACCCACAATGATCAGCTACTGGTGCTCGCGCAGGCGACCACACCCACGTACCTGCGATACTCCATCTACCCGAACATCGTGGTGATCAGGCAAGAAGACGGCAGCGGACCGGCCATCGAGCATCGCCTCGTCGGTGTGTTCACTGTTGCCGCGATGAACGCCGACGTGCTTGCCATCCCGGTGATCTCCGACCGGGTGCACCAAGTACTAGGCCGTTCGGACACGAACCAGGACTCGCTAGCGGGTCACATGTTGATCGAATTCATGCAGAACCTGCCCCGGGCGGAGCTGTTCGCGTCGAGTGTCGACCGGCTGTACGACCTGGTAACCGCAGTGAGAAACATTGGCGCGCATCCAGGTTCGCTGTTGTTCCTGCGGGCTGACGAGCTGGGCAATTTCGTGACCGCGCTGGTGTACCTGCCCCGTGACCGCTACACCACCACGGTACGGCTGGCCATGCAGGACATTTTGGTGCGAGAGCTCGGCGGCACCGGTATCGACTACACCGCCCGTGTCAGTGAATCGCCTTGGGCATTGGTTCATTTCACGGTGCGCATGCCAGAGCACAGCGTGCACACCAGTATCGATACCTCGGAGGCCAACCGGGTCCGCATCCAGGCGCTGCTCACCCAGACCACCCGCACCTGGAGCGATCGTCTGGTCAGTGCGGTGCGCCCCGATTCTCCGATCGACAGGGCATGCGCGGAGCGGTACTCGGTCATCCTGCCCGAGGTCTTCAAGCAGAACGTCCCGCCCGCCGAGGCCATCGCCGATATCGCCAGAATCGAAGGGCTGCACGAGGACTCCATCGATCTAGCGTACGACGCCGACGCGCTGGGCACCGGTGTACTCAGCATGTACCTCGGTGGACGCTCGGCGTCCCTGAGTCAGGTGCTGCCGGTGCTGCACAGCATGGGTGTCGACGTGATGGAGGAGCGCCCATACCACTTCACCCGACCCGACGGCCTGGCCGTGTCGCTCTACGCCTTCCGCATCGTGGTGCATCCGGCGATAGCACGCAGCTTCGATGCGGAGGGCACCGCGCGCCGCGCCGACCTGCTCACCCACGCTATTGATGCTGTGTGGCATGGCAGTGTCGAAACCGACAGGTTCAACGAACTGGTGCTGCGCGCCGGGCTCACCGCCGGCCAGATCACCATCCTGCGCGGATATGCCAAGTACCTGCGACAGGCGGGTTTCCCATACAGCCAGGCGCATATCGAGACGGTGCTGGCCGACAACTCCCAGACCGCACGCGATTTCGTGGAGCTGTTCGAGGCCCGCTTCGATCCGGCCAACACCGACGACACCGTGGCCGACGCCAAGGCCGCGCATGTGCTGGCGGAGATCGACAAGGTGGTCAGCCTCGACACCGACCGGGTGCTACGCGCCTTCTTCGGTCTGATCCAGGCCACCCTGCGCACTAATTACTTTGTGACGAAGGAGGACTCGGCGCGCGCGAAGGGTGTGCTGTCCTTCAAGCTCAATCCGCGCGAGGTCAACGAGCTGCCCGAGCCGCGGCCCCGGTTCGAGATCTTCGTGTACTCGCCACGCGTCGAGGGTGTGCACCTGCGGTTCGGTCCGGTCGCCCGCGGCGGCCTGCGCTGGTCCGACCGTCGGGAGGACTTCCGTACCGAGATCCTGGGCCTGGTGAAAGCGCAGGCCGTGAAGAACGCCGTCATCGTGCCTGTCGGCGCCAAGGGCGGGTTCGTCGTCAAGAATCCTCCGGCGGCCACCGGAGATGCTGCGGCCGACCGCGATGCGTTCCGCGCGGAAGGTGTCGAGTGCTACCGGCGCTTCATCAGCGGACTGCTCGACATCACCGATAACCGCGATCGCACCACCAATGCGGTTGTGCCGCCCGAAGGCGTGCGCCGCCGCGACGGCGACGATCCGTATCTCGTCGTCGCGGCCGATAAGGGCACCGCGACCTTCTCCGATATCGCCAACGATGTCGCGCTGTCGTATGGGTTCTGGCTCGGCGACGCATTCGCCTCCGGTGGCTCCGTCGGGTATGACCACAAGGCGATGGGCATCACGGCCCGGGGTGCCTGGGAGAGCGTCAAACGTCACTTCCTGGAAATGGGGATCGACACCCAGACAGAGGATGTCACCGTCGCCGGGGTCGGCGATATGAGCGGCGACGTGTTCGGCAACGGCATGCTGCTGTCCCAGCACATCAAGCTGGTGGCCGCCTTCGACCACCGGCACATCTTCTTGGACCCCAACCCGGATCCCGCGTCCTCGTGGGCCGAGCGCAAGAGGATGTTCGCGCTGGAACGCTCCAGCTGGGCCGACTACAACTCCGCACTGATCAGCGCCGGAGGCGGCGTGTACAGCAAGGAACAAAAGTCGATACCGATCAGCCCTGAGGTTCGTGACGTGCTCGGAATCGACAGCGACGTCACGGAGATGACGCCTCCGCAGCTTGTCCGCGCCATCCTGCTCGCACCGGTCGACCTGTTCTTCAACGGCGGCATCGGCACCTACATCAAGGCCGAGAGCGAATCGCAGGCCGACGTGGGCGATAAGGCCAATGACGCCGTCCGCGTCAACGGAAACCAGGTGCGCGCCAAGGTGATCGGTGAAGGCGGCAACCTGGGTCTGACATCGCGGGGCCGCATCGAGTTCGAACTGAACGGTGGCCGGGTCAACACCGACGCCTTGGACAACTCCGCCGGCGTGGACTGCTCTGACCACGAGGTCAACATCAAGATCCTGATCGACTCGCTGGTCAGCGCCGGCAAGATCCAAGCTTCCGAGCGGACGGCACTGCTGGAGTCGATGACCGACGACGTTGCCACGCTCGTGCTGGCCGACAACGAATCCCAGAACAACCTCATGGGCACCAGCCGTGCCAATGCGGCCTCGCTGCTGAGCGTGCACGCCCGCCAGATCGCCTACCTGGTCAACGAGCGTGGCCTCGACCGTGAGCTGGAGGCGCTGCCCTCCGAGAAGGAGATCGAGCGCCGCGCCGCGCTCGGGATCGGTTTGACCTCACCGGAACTGGCGACGCTTATGGCGCACGTCAAGTTGGGGCTCAAGGATGACCTGCTGGCCAGCGACGCCCCGGACCAAGAGGTCACGCTACGGCGCATGGTGCATTATTTCCCGGACGTGCTGCGCGAGCGGTTCGACGCCGAGATCCGTCAGCATCCACTGCGCAAAGAGATCTACGCCACCATGCTGGTCAACTCGGTGGTCGACTGCGGTGGGATCACCTACGTGTACCGGCTTTTCGAGGACGCCGGGGCGGGTTCGGTGGACGGGCTCAAGACATACGTGGCCGTCGAAGCGATCTTCGGGCTGCGCTCGCTGTGGGATCGCATTCGTCATGCCGATGTGCCGGTAGCGGTTTCGGACCGGCTGACGCTCGACATGCGCCGCCTGCTTGATCGGGCCTCTCGCTGGCTCATCAGCTACCGGCCGCAACCCCTGGCGGTCGGCGCCGAGATCAACCGCTTCGCCGCGGGCATCGCCGAGCTGAGTCCAAAGCTGACGACCTGGTTGCGCGGACATGATCTGGAGATTGTCACCAAGCAGACCGAAGACCTGGTGGCGCTTGGAGTTCCGTTCGACATCGCCAGCGATGTCGCCAGCTGCCTGTACGGATTCAGCCTGCTGGATATCATCGATATCGCCGATATCGCCGATCGTGATGGTGCCGAGGTTGCCGATCTGTACTTCACCCTGATGGACGACCTGCGGGTGGATGATCTGCTGACCGCCGTCTCGCAGCTGGAGCGCAATGACCGGTGGCATTCGTTGGCCCGGTTGGCGATTCGCGATGACATCTATTCGTCGCTGCGGGCCCTCACCATGGACGTGCTGTCCGTCGGTGAACCGGATGAGACCGGCGAGCAGAAGATCGCCGAGTGGGAGTTCACCAACGCTTCGCGTCTGGAGCGGGCTCGCGGCACCCTTGCGGAGATCTTCGCCTCGGGGGAGCCGGACCTGGCGACACTGTCGGTGGCAGCACGCCAGATCAGAGGGATGATCAGGAACAGCATCACCGGTCCTGCATGATGGTGGGATGAGCGTTAGCGAAGACCATCACACGCCGATGAGTTCTGAGAAGCCCGGCTATGTCGCGGCGGTGCCGGTTCGTTGGTCCGATATCGACATGTACCAGCATGTGAACCACGCGACGATGGTGACGATCTTGGAAGAGGCGCGAGTGCCCTTCCTGCGTGATGTATTTGGCGCCGAGATCACCACCACGGGTCTGCTCATCGCAGATGTCCACGTCAAGTACAAGGGGCAGGTACGGCTCGCGGATTCGCCGTTGCAGGTGACCATGTGGGTGTCGAAGATCCGCGCGGTGGACTTCACCATCAACTACGAGGTGCGCTCGGTGAGCGCGTCGCCAGACTCCAAGCCCGCGGTGATCGCGGACACCCAGCTGGTGACCTTCCATCTCGACAGCCAGACTCTGCTGCGTCTTACCGACACCCATCGCGAATACCTGCAGCGGTGGTCTCGGCCATGAGCGAGGCCGCGCTGCGGGTTCCGGACGCCTCCGACCGTAAGGACCTGGCGACCTTCTTGGCCCGTGTCTCACAACTCGACGAGTCGGCCGTGGTGCGGCTGCGTGCTCGGGGAGACGATCGCGTAGTTGTCTGGGCCGCAACACAGTTCGATGTGCTGGTCTGCCGCGCGGTACGCGGCGAACTGAGAACGCCCGACATCAGCGCCGCAGTCGACGAGGTGCTGCGTGGCCTGCAGACCGCGGAAGCGGACGGATCGGTGCACACGGGATTCCCGATGGACTCGGTGTGGCGCGGTGCGCTGCCCGCCGACAACGGCTTCGAGTACCTCGACGATATTCCTGCGCGGTCCGTGCTTGAACTGGCGCAGCGCGGGGGAGAGCTGGCCCGTGAACACGGCAGCGCGCACGGGCCACCCGTGTCGCTGCTGGATCAGCCGGTCGTCACGATCGACGGGGCAGACGGCGAGCAGGTCGACGTACCGATGCGCTGCGTTTTCGCCTTGACCGCAATGGGATTCATCCCGACGAACCCTGCCGAGGATGAGCCGGTACGCGTGCGCGCTGTGCCGTCGTGGTTGCGGCTGGACGCCCGTTTTGGTTCGGTGTACCGCCGTCGGAACGATCTATCGCTGCGGGTGCGCTAGACGATCCAGGCCGCGGTGTTGCGTGGCAGCTTGCCGTTGACAAGCGGGCCGCTGGTCAAGATGATCTCGCCCGCAGGCAGATCGACCAGATCACTGCTGACGTTCAGGGCACACGTCAGGCCGCCGCCCTTGACGCGGAATGCCAGCGCTCCCGGTGGGCTGCCGTACCACTCCAGGCTGGTGCCGGTGAATTCCGCACGGTTCTTGCGCAATTCGATGGCCCGCCGATACAGCGACAGCATGGAGTCGGTGCGCTCCAGCTGGCGCTCCACCGTGAATTCGGCCCAGCCGTGCGGCATGGGCAGCCAGGTCTGGTCGTTGCTCGAGAAGCCGTACGGGGGATCGGTGCCCTCCCAGGGGATCGGCACCCGACAGCCGTCGCGGCCCCGCTCGGTGTGGCCGGAGCGCTCCCATACCGGATCTTGCAACGCTTCGTCGGGCAGTTCGACATTGGGCAGTCCGAGTTCGGAACCGTTGTAGATGAAGACAGTTCCGGGCAGCGCGAGCATCACCAACGCCATGGCCCGGGCGCGCCACTGGCCGATCTGGCCGTCGCCGTAGCGTGTCACCTCGCGTTCCACGTCGTGGTTGGACAACGTCCAGGTCGGTGTCGCGCCCACTGAATCCACTGCGGCAAGCGAGTTTTCGATGGCGGCGCGGATCTGGTCCGCATCGAAGTCGGCCTCAACCAGTTTGAAGTTGAATCCGAGGTGCAGTTCGTCGGGCCTGACGTACTCGGCGAAGCGGGTGTTGTCGTTCACCCAGATTTCGCCGACCGCGACCACGTCGCGGTACTGGTCGAGCACCTTGCGAATCTTGCGGTGGTGCTCGTGCACGCCCTCGTTGTTGAAACGCGGGTCTTCGTCGCTGATATGCAGCATCGAGGTTTCGGTGTCCTCGATGTCGGGAAGGCCCGGCGGCTTGGCCATGCCGTGGGCGACATCGAGGCGGAATCCGTCGATGCCGCGGTCGAGCCAGAAGCGCAGGGTGTCGGCGAAATCGTCGAACACCTCAGGGTTGTCCCAGTTGACATCGGGCTGCTCGGGCGCGAACAGGTGTAGGTACCACTGGCCGGGAGTGCCGTCGGGCTCAGTCACCCGTGTCCAGGCCGGACCGCCGAACACCGAAGGCCAATTGTTTGGCGGCAGTTCGCCATTGGCGCCCTTGCCGTCCCGGAAGATGTAGCGGGCGCGGGCATCACTACCGGGTTTGGCGGCGAGAGCCTCGATGAACCAGCGATGCTCGGAACTGGTGTGGTTGGGCACCAGGTCCATGATCACTTTGATGTCATGTCGGTGGGCGGATGCGATGAGCCGGTGCATCGCGGTGAGCCCGCCGAACAGCGGATCGATCTCGCGCGGGTTCGACACGTCGTAGCCGTGGTCGGCCATCGGCGATCTGGTAACGGGATTTAGCCAGATTCCCTGGATGCCGAGCAGATCAAGGTAGCCAAGTTTTGCTGAAATGCCATCGAGATCGCCGACGCCGTCACCGTCGCTGTCGCCGAACGACCGCGGATAGATCTGATAGAAAACGGCCCGCGACCACCAGGGGTCGTCATGTTGGCCCAAGTAGGCGGCGGTCACGGTTGATCATTCTGCACCACGGCGGCTCAGGCCTCGAATCGCGATCGACTGTCAGAACGGTGAATTGACCATTGACTGCGCCGCCATTTCCAGGTAGCTCCACAGCTGGGCACGATGATCGTCGTCGAGGGTATTTCGGTCGACGGAGTCGACGGCGGTGCGCATGCAGCGCAACCACGCGTCGCGTTCGATGGGGCCGATCCGAAACGGCGCGTGACGCATCCGCAGCCGGGGATGTCCCCGCTGGTCGGAGTACGTGCGTGGACCGCCCCAATACTGCTCAAGGAACATTCGCAGGCGATCCTCGGCGCCGGTGAGGTCTTCCTCCGGGTACAGCGGACGCAGCACGTCGTCGTCGGCAACGAGCTCGTAAAAGCGGGCCACAATCGCGTGGAAAGTCGTGGCGCCACCGACGGCGTCGTAGAAGTTTTCAGGGGTAGGGGCTGCCACGTTGTCCATTGTGCTGGCCATTGTGCCGGTACGTCCTTTGGCCGGTCAGCGGGGTTGGTCACGTGATGTTCATTGGATTGACCTGGGAACACAGTGCAAATTGTCGTGCGAAGACCGCCGAATCGTGGTGCACTGGTGGTAATGGCGCACCAGAAGAAGAGCCGTGGGCACCGGCATAACAGTGCCAGCGCTGGGCCGACCCAAAACGGGACGGCCCGAATACTGCACAGCGTCCCAGGAGTCCTTGAAAGCAGGATGCCTGGGGCGATGCCCCCGCAGCAGTCCAACGACGCCGGTTCCCTATGGGGCCGGCGTCGCGTGTTATTGCTGAACTCCACGTATGAGCCACTGACCGCGCTGCCGATGCGTCGCGCCGTGATCATGCTGCTGTGCGGTAAGGCCGATGTGGTGCACGACGATCCCGCTGCCCCCATCATTCATTCCGCTACCACGTCTGTGGCGGTCCCGTCGGTGATCAGACTGCGCACCTTTGTGCGGGTGCCCTACCGGGCGCGGGTTCCGATGACGCGGGCCGCGTTGATGCATCGCGACCGGTTCCGTTGCGCCTACTGCGGTGGACGGGCCGACACGATCGACCATGTGATTCCGCGCAGCAAGGGCGGCACGCACTCCTGGGAGAACTGTGTGGCCTGCTGTTCGTCCTGTAATCACCGCAAGGCCGACCGGTTGTTGGCGGAGTTGGGCTGGTCGCTGCACACCACGCCGATGCCGCCCAAGGGCCAACATTGGCGGCTGCTGTCGTCGGTGAAGGAATTGGACCCGGCGTGGGTGCGATACCTAGGCGAGGGTGCGGCATGACGCATCGGCTACGGTTTGCATTGTGAGCTTCCTCAACAGCCCTACATACATCGGGATGCCGGTCTGGGTAGCCCTGATCGCACCGGTCTTCCTCGTGCTCGTCGGCCTGTGGACGATGCGCAAGAAGGGGCCGCACCCCGCGACTTACAACATGAACGACGGCTGGACGCATGCCCCGATCCTGTGGGCCGCTGTCGACGAGAACATCGGTGATAGTCACGGACACGGCCATGGCCATGCCGGCGTCGAGGCGATTGGAGGGTCCGCAAGTGGCAAGTGGTGAGGTCACCAAGACTGCTCCCGCCGAGTTGCCCCGCGGCTGGGCCGAGACCGTAAGTGGACGCCTCTCGGGTGTTACCGAGCCTGGCGAACTGTCGGTTAAGTACCCGTTCCCCAACTACCAGCTGGCGACGTTGGACGACGCTCTGACCTACGGCAGTCGCTCGTCGAAGGCCCGCTTCTCCGTATACATCGGTGACCTGGGCAACGACACCAACAAGGGCGCCCGTGAGGTGTTCCTCGAGGTGCCGACGCCTGACGAGGCCGTGCTGATCGCCGTTTCTCCGGACCAGCACGTCGTGGAGGTCGTCTACGGCGAGGGGCTCAAGGGACGCGGGGCCGAATCGGCCGCCGACCTTGGTGTTGCCGCAGCGTTGGCGTCCTTCAAAGAGGGCAACCTGCTCGACGGGATCATCAGCGCGGTGCGTGTCATGAGCGCCGCCATCGCCCGTCCCTAGTTCTTCGCGCGGGTTCCCGCGCACCGCTTTGTGCCGAGCGTGAAGCTACTGCGAGATTTGAGTCCATTTCCCGCAGTAGCTTCACGCTCGTTGCATGTCAGCGGGTAAGCGCACACTGCCCGCATGGGGGAACCATTTCTGGGCAGTGAGGCGATCAGATCCGGCCGGCTGACGCCGCATGCCCTACGCACCCGCTTTGTGGCCCTACATCGTGATGTCTATCTGCCGCGCGCCGCGGAGCTCACGCCGCTTGTGCGCGCGCGTGCCTGCTGGCTGTGGACGGGGCGATGCGGAATTATTGCCGGCCACTCGGCATCCGCGTTACACGGTGCACGGTGGGTGGATTCGGCGCGCAACGCCGAGGTGATCCACGGCAATCGGCATCGACAGCCAGGAATCACCGTCTGGTCGGGGGATATCTCACCCGACGAGATCTGCATGGTCGATGGCATGCGGGTCACCACTCCTGCTCGCACCGCGCTCGACCTTGCCTGTCGCTATCCCCGGGGAGTGGCGGTGACTGCCATCGATGCGCTGTGTCGCGCGACCGAGCTCAAGACCTCCGAGATGTTTGATCTGGCCTCAAGACATCGCGGGATGCGTGGGATTCGCCGGGCGCGTGCTGCCTTCGATCTGGTGGACGCCGGTGCGCAGTCGCCCAAGGAGACCTGGCTGCGGCTATTGCTTCGCGATGCCGGGCTTCCACCCGTGACCACCCAGATCCTGGTGCACAACGGCGACTTCGTGGCGCTGGCGTACATCGATATGGGCTGGAAGGACGTCATGGTTGGCGTCGAGTACGACGGCGACCAGCACCGCAGCGACCGTCGGCAGTACCGCAAGGACATCACGCGGCTGGAAATGCTCGATGGCCTGGGCTGGCTGATCGTCAGAGTGGTCGCCGAGGACCACCCCGACGACATCATTCGCCGAGTACGTGAAGCCGTAGCCCGCCGACAGTGAAGCTATTGCGGGAAACTACCCGGAATCCCGCGATAGCTTCACGTTCGGCACGAAGTTACTGAGCGTCGAACTCCCGGGCCCGCAATGACCTGACGATCCCCGCGCGGCCCTCGGAAACCAGACGGCGCAGCGCCGACGGAATCTCCTTGGCCAAGAAGCCGTCTGACTGGTGAACGGCTTCCGATGAAATGTCCCAGGACGGGTACAGGCCGATCACCACGGTCTGGGCCACTTCGCTGGAACGGCGCGCCCACACCTTCTCGATGGCATCGAAGTAGCGGCCAGCGAACGGCGCCAACAGCTCGGCCTGTCCGGGCTGCACGATTCCCGCGATCACCGAGCGTGCGGTGATGTTCGGCAGGGAGTCATCCTCGATGACCTGCTTCCACGCCGCCTCTTTCACCTCGGCGACGGGCCGGGCCGCCCGGGCCTGCGCCGCCTGGCGCTTACCTGCGGCGGTCTGATCGCGCTCCAGCTCCGCGTCGATGAACACCGATGCGTCCGGCTCCAGCGCGCCAGATGCGGCCAGCGCGTTGACGATCCGCCAACGCAGGTCGGTGTCCACTGTCAGGCCGGGCAGGTCCAGCGTCGCCGGATCGGAGTCCAGCAGCGCCTGCAGCACCACGGTGTGTCCGGCCGACAACACCGAGTTGGTGAAGGCGTTCACGAAGGCCAGCTGATGATCCGAGCCCGGCTCGGCGGCGCGGGCCAGCTCCAGCAGCCGGTCGGCGAAGGCAGGCCAGCCGTGCTCGCGTGCCCACTGCGGTTCCACATACGAGCTCAGCGCCGTCTGGGCCTGCAGCAGCAGGCGCTGTGCCACACCGACTTCGGACTCCGCGTGCACACCGGAGGACACCAGTGCCACGAAGTCACGAGCTCGCAGCTCGGCCTCGCGGGTCATCTCCCAAGCGGCCGACCATGCCAACGTGCGCGGCAGCGGCTCGGCGATATCGGCGATCCGTGACAGCACCGTCTCCAGGGACTCGTCATCGAGCCGCAGCGAGCAGTAGGTCAGGTCATCGTCATTGACGAGGATCAGCTTGCCGCGGGAAACACCAACCAGCGCAGGAACATCCGTCGTGGGGCCCTCGACGTCAAGTTCCTCGCGATGGATTCTGACGAGTTTGCCGCTGGTCCCGGATGTCGCCGCCTCCGCGGCTCCGGCGTCGTCGTAGATCCCGACCGCCAGGCGGTGCACGCGGGTCTCGCCGGCACCCGGCGCGGCGCCGGACTGTTTGACGGCAAAGCGCGTGAACTTCCCGTCGGCATCGACCTCGAAGTCAGGCGACAGCGTGTTCAGTCCGGTGGTCTTGAGCCACTGGGTGCCCCAGTCCGACAGGTCGCGTCCCGACGCCTCTTCCAATGCGCCCAGCAGGTCGTCGAAGGTCGCGTTCCCGAAGGCGTGTGCCGTGAAGTACGCGCGCAGACCCGACAGGAAGTTCTCCAAACCGACATACGCCACAAGCTGTTTGAGCACGCTGGCGCCCTTGGCGTAGGTGATGCCGTCGAAGTTCACCTCGACGGCGGCCAGGTCCGGGATGTCGGCGGCCACCGGGTGAGTGGAGGGCAGCTGGTCCTGGCGATACGCCCACGACTTCTCGACGTTGGCGAAGGTGGTCCATGCCTCGGTGTACTCAGTGGCCTCGGCCTGGCACAGCACCGACGCGAACGTCGCGAAAGATTCGTTGAGCCACAGGTCATCCCACCAGCGCATGGTGACCAGGTCGCCGAACCACATGTGCGCCATCTCGTGCAGCACGGTCTCGGCGCGGCGCTCGTAGGAGTACTTGGTGACCTTGGACCGGAAGACGTAGTCCTCCAGGAATGTCACGGCGCCGGCGTTCTCCATCGCGCCCGCGTTGAACTCCGGTACGAACAGCTGGTCGTACTTGCCGAACGCGTACGGAACTCCAAAATTCTTGTGGTAGAAGCCAAATCCCTGCTTGGTTTCGGTGAACAGGCGATCGGCGTCCATGAACTCCGACAGCGAGGCGCGGCAGTAGATACCCAGATCGATGGTGCCGTGGTCATCGGAGTACGCATCGTTCCAGCGTGCGTACGGCCCGGCGATCAAGGCCACCAGGTAGGTGCTCATCTTCGGGGTGGTCGCGAAGGTGTGCACGCCGTCGGCGACCGACAGGGGCGCACCGTTGGAGATCACCTGCCAGTGGGCCGGGGCGGTCACCGTGACATCGAAGGTGGCCTTGAGGTCGGGCTGGTCGAAGCAGGCGAACATCCGCTTGGCGTCGGCGGTTTCGAACTGTGAATAGAGATACACCTCATCATCGACCGGGTCCACGAAGCGGTGCAATCCCTCACCGGTGTGCGAGTATTCGCAGTCGGCCTCGACCACCACGGTGTTGGTGGCGGCGAGCTCGGGCAGCGTGATGCCCTGCTCCTCGTCGTAGCTGCTGACGTCCAGCTCGCTGCCGTTGAGTTCGACACGGCGCACCGTGCGGGCGGCGATATCAATGACCGTCGATGTCCCGGGTTGCGCGGTAAAGGTGACGGTGGTCGACGAGTGGAAGGTCTCTTCGCTCGGACCACCTTCGGCGGTGGTGAGGTCGAGGGTGATTGCGTAATGCTCGACGTCGATCGCAGCGGCGCGGGCCGCGGCCTGGTCACGGGTGAGGTTAGGGAGTGCCACGTACCCAACGTAGCGGGTGCAGCGCGGAAGGGGTGGGGGTAGCCACTGGTGGCGGCGGGAACACGACGGCAGGATGGTGAGTTGGGATGGACGGGGACCCGTCCCACCCAACTCATATGCGAAAGGCGCGTTATGTCTGCAGGCAAGAAGGACCTCGCCGAGTTCTGGTTTGACCCGCTATGTCCGTGGTGCTGGATCACTTCGCGGTGGATTCTGGAGGTCCAGAAGGTTCGCGATATCGAGGTCAAGTTCCGGGTGATGAGCCTGGCGGTTCTCAACGAGGGGCGCGACGATCTGCCGGAGCGCTATCAGGAACTGATGAAGACGGCCTGGGGGCCGGTACGGGTTGCGATTGCCGCCGAGCAGGCCAAGGGCCAGGAAATCCTGGAGCCGCTGTACAGCGCCATGGGTACCCGGATCCACAACCAGGACAACAAGGATCTGCCTGCCGTCATCGCCGAATCCCTCGCGGAGGTGGGTCTGCCGGCAGAGCTTGCCGACGCCGCCGAGTCGACCGACTACGACGAGGCCTTGCGCGTCAGCCACCACGCAGGCATGGACAAGGTGGGCCCGGACGTCGGTACCCCGACCATCCACGTCAATGGTGTGGCCTTCTTCGGCCCGGTGATCTCGAAGATCCCGCGCGGCGAAGAGGCCGGAAAGCTGTGGGACGCGTCGGTGATCTTCGCCTCGTACCCGCACTTCTTCGAGCTCAAGCGCACGCGCACCGAGCCGCCGACGTTCGACTAGTAGCGCGGCGGGGGATTGTCGTACGTGTACCCCTGCTGAAGCGGCATGTAGCCGTGCGGGATCGGCGGCGGTGCGGGCGGTAGTACCGGCGGCACCGGAGGAATGGGGGTCGGCGGCAGCAGCTTGGGTCGAAAGAACAACGATCCGGCCTGCTGCCGGTTCCGCAGCGCCGCCGCCCGCCAGGTGTGCACAGGGTGGCCGGAGAGCATGTTGACCAGCCAGACGAAGAAGCCCGTTTCCAGGGTTGCGCGGTTGGCCAGGGTGTCGAATTCGACCCGCTTGAGCAGGTACTTGCCGGCCGCCATGACCCCGATGGCCCCCTGAATTCCAGTAGGGCGCATGGAGTATCCGTGGTTGTCGGCGGTGTACTCCATGGACCGCGACAGCGATGTGCCCAAGAACGGGACGAAGTTCATCGCCGTCTGAGCGAACTGGCGCCAGTACGACGCGTGCCCGGCGGCGATATGCCCCACCTCGTGGCCGATGATGAAGGCCAGGGCTTCCGGGTCCCGGGCGTCACCCCCGATCTCGAACAGGTCGCTGTAGACGACGACGAATCGACGGAAGCCGTGCCCGCTGGCGAACGCGTTGATCTGACCGTTGCCCAGCACCACGTAGGCGTCGGGTATCTCGTGTAGGCCGAACCGCTGCGCGGCCTCGACCACCATCGCGTACCCCTCGGGGAACTGTGTGGGGGACATTTTCACGCCATTGACCCGTTGCTGCCCGTAGAGAATGCCTCGACCGATGAACAGGGTCAGGGGGGTGGCGGCCAGCGCCAGGATGATGATGTTCAGCTGGACGTGCTCGGGATCCGCGAGAAAGCTGATGATGCCGAAAATCGCGCCGACATACAGCAGCACCGTGAACAGGATCACGACGACGAGCAACCCGATCTCCCACGGATGGCGGCGCGGGGGATAGGTGTACTGGGGCAGTCCGACCGGGTACATGCGCGCCACGGTAACCGACCGCAGGGCAACCTGGCACAACGCGGCTGTCACAATTGGGAGATGCGCGTCTATGTGGGAGCCGATCACGCCGGATACGAGTTGAAGCAGAAGATCATCGAGCATCTTCGTGGCCGCGGTCACGAGCCGGTGGACTGTGGTGCCTTTGAGCTGGACCCGCAGGACGACTACCCGGCGTTCTGCATCGACGCGGCCCGGCGCACTGTCGCCGATCCGGGCAGCCTCGGCATTGTGCTGGGCGGTTCGGGTAACGGTGAGCAGATTGCCGCCAACAAGGTTCCGGGTGCCCGCTGTGCGCTGGCGTGGAGCCTGGAGACCGCGGTGCTGGCGCGCGAGCACAACAACGCGCAGCTGATCGGGATCGGTGGCCGCATGCACACCGAGCCGGAAGCCCTTGCCATTGTCGACGCGTTTCTGACGGCCACGTGGTCGGAGGAGCCGCGCCATCAGCGCCGCATCGACATCCTGGCCGAGTACGAGGCTACCCACGAAGCGCCGCCGGTACCGGGCGCTAGCGCGTAAACGCTTGTGCCGGAGGGGCATACCCTGCACCGGCTGGCCCGGCTGCATCAGCGCCGGTTCGCCGGTTCACCGGTATCGGTGAGCAGCCCGCAGGGGCGGTTCACCGAAGGCGCCGCGGCGGTCAACGGGCGCACCTTCGTCAAGGCGCATGCCTGGGGCAAGCACCTGTTCCACGACTACGGTCCGGCGGGCGTCGTGCACGTCCACTTGGGGCTGTACGGCACCTTCACCGAACTGCCGGTGCCGATGGGGCTGCCCATCGGTCAGGTGCGGATGCGTATCGAGGGGTCCGAGTTCGGTACCGACCTGCGTGGCGCGACGGCATGTGAGCTGATCGACGCCCCACAGGTCGACGCGATTCTGGCCCGTCTCGGCCCCGACCCGCTGCGTCCACGGTCCGATCCGTCGCCCGCATTTGAGCGGATTGCTAAGTCACACAGGCCGATCGGCGCACTGCTGATGGATCAAAAGGTGATGGCGGGCGTGGGCAATGTGTATCGCAGCGAGGTGCTGTTCCGTCAGCGAATCGACCCGTACCGGGAAGGCAGCCGGCTGGATCCAGAACAGCTCGCGGCGCTCTGGGGTGAGCTGGTGGACCGGATGCGGGTGGGGCTGCGGGTCGGCAAGATCGTCATCGTGGACCCCGAACACGATCGCGGCGACCCGTCATATGCCCCTGATCGTCCCCGGACCTATGTGTACCGGCGCGCGGGCGCGCCGTGCCGGGTCTGCGGAACCCCGATCCTCACCGCGGAGATGGACGCGCGAAATCTGTTCTGGTGCCCCTCATGTCAAATTCGCTGATGCCCGCCGCGACGACGCCTCCGGCTGTAAACTGCACTGAATGGGACGGCGAGTACCAATAACCCGAAAGGGGAGGTCATGACGCGACCGGGTGCGCCACTGGGAAAGCTCATGGCGCGCGCAGTTCGCGGACTAGGCTCGCACCCCGAACCTGACGATATCGAGACCCGATTGCTGGACGCCGCCATCGAGGTGCTGGCCGAGCGGGGTACTCAGACGGCCACCATCGATGAGGTGGCGCGGCGGGCGAAAGTGGGCCGCGCCACGGTGTTTCGGCGCTTTTCCAGTAAAGACCAGCTGTTCGAGCGGGCGCTCACTCAAGAAATGCGAAAGTTCCTGGACGAGTTGCAAGAACGTGCGGGCGGTTTCGACGATATTGGCGAGCGCGTCGCCGAGGGGTTCGCGGTCTGTATCGAGATTGTGAATCATCCTCTCCTGCGCGGTGATTCACTTGTGGCCAGGATGACTGCGATAGAAGCGATCACCCAGGGCGATCCAGCACCGATAGAACTGGCGCGGACCTATCTCCTCACCCAGATCGACCGGATGCGCGAGGAAGGGCGCATTCCGCCGGGAGATTCCGGGCGGCAGGTCGATGTCCTGATTCACCTGGTGCTGGGATATCTTGCCGCGCCGGCGACCACCATCGACCTCAGCAACACCGAGGAGGTGCGTGCGTTGGCGCGTGAGACCTTCGCGCCCATTCTGCTCACGCCCAACGTGCCCATCCAGGCGCGGTAGCTATCTCTAGAAATCCCCGAAATCGCCACCGAAGTCGCCGCCGCCGCTATCCCAGCCGCCGCCGTCCCAACCGCCCCCACTTTGGTCCCAACCGCCACCGCTCTGATCCCAGCCGCCTTGATCGGCGCCTGACCCCTGATCCCAGCCTGTCTGGTCCACTCCGCCCTCGTTTCCGGCATTGCGCCCGGCGTCATAGCCGTCCGAATACCCTTGGCCGAAGCCGCTTTCGAAGCCTTGTGCGCCGTATCCCACGCCGTGCATACCGGAGAAGAGCGAGTTGAACAGCAGCGCGGAACCCACGCCCCAGGCACCGGCGACGAGGGCGGGTTTCCACCACGGCTCGGAGTACCAGCCGGCAGGAACCGGACGCCCCGCGACCGTGCCGCCGGGGTAGTAGTTGGGGGTCCGGCCCGACGGCTCCGGGGAGGCCTCGATGTCACGACCCTCGAAGTTGATGCGCCGCTCTTCGGTGACCGAGCCGGCCCGGCTCTGCCCGGCGGTCGAGGGGAGTTCCGGGCCCGGGTCCATGCCCATGGCAAGTCGAGCCGCCCGCACGTAGTACAGGCCCTCGATGGCGCTCTCCTTGGCAAGTGCCGCCTGTGAGGGGGTGCGAGCCTGCTCGATGGCCGAGGATGCGGCGGTGTAGCGCTCAGAGGCGTCGGCGAGTGCCTGACGGGAGGCGTCGTCGGTTCCGCCCAGACCCAGAACCTGTCCACCCAGACGCTCGGTGACGCGGCGAGCGTCGGCCTTGGCGTCTTCGAGCTGCTCGCCACGCCGGCGGTTCGACCCCTGTGTGTAGATGATCGCGCCGCCTACGATCACGCCGACAAGAAGCAGGCCCAGGATGATTTCCATGGCACCCACCGTACTGATGTGTGGAACGGGTGAATGCAGCGAACTTATGCTGATCGCGAAACAGTGGCGTGGTTAAGGTGACCGGTATGACGGGGCCCGATCGGATCGCCGAGCTGTCTCAACGGATCACCACCTTGACCGGGCAAACCCTGAGTCGCGACGAGGTGATGACGGTGGTTGGCCGGGCCTTCGAGCATCAGGTCGATCTCGACGACGACGGACAGCTGCGCGCCCTGCTCGGTGGACTCGCCTCGTCTCCGGTTGTCCGAGGGCCAGCGGTGGCCGCACCTCAGCCGGGCCGGCCAGCTGTGCCGCCGCGAGAACCTTCGCCCTCCGGCGCTACGGCGAAAACTGCGGCGGTGTTGGCGTTGCTCGGCGGTATCGCCAACCTTGCGATTGGTGCCGTGTTCTTCGCGACTGGCAATTACGTTTCCGAGAACGACACGATGCCCGGCTGGTACCACGCGGTTTACTACGTCGTTGCCGGTGGTTCGGTCATCGTGGGTGGGGCGCTGTTGACGGGCGCGGTGATGATGTTCAGGCGCAAGCGGTTTGGGCCGCGGATCGTGGCGGTCGGATGCGCGTTGTGCCTTGCCGTCTTCTTCGGTGACCTCGCCATGACGTTCGCCGCGGCCGACGAAGGTGGTGTCGGCATGAGTGGGTCGCCCGGCCGCCATCTGTCGGGCCTCGTCTTCCCGGTGCTAACGCTGGTGTTGGTGCTGCTGCCTTCGACCAAACGGTGGGTGATGCGCGAGGCGCTACTGGCCGACGGGCACTTGCTGCCTAGCCAAGTCCCCAGCGACAGCCCCATACCCCGCACTAAGACGCGCGGTGTTGTCCACATCGCAGGCATAGTGCTTGTCGCAGCATCGGTAGTGGCCGGGGGTGTCTTCGTTGTCAATCACTTCGTGCGCACCCAATCGACGCGCACCCAGTCAACGACGGCGTCGAGCCCAGATCGCCGACAGATCGAGCTTCCCTTCGCCGACTTCGACATCGTTCCCCTGTATGGCATCGCGATCGATACAGGAGGAAATGTCTACGTAAGCGCCGAGGCCGGGATGTTCAAACTCGCCCCCGATACGGCAGCCCCTATCAAGCTGCCCTTCCCCAAACTTCGCAGCACGTCCTACAACGAGTGGCACGGCCCCTCTGATGTGGCCGTCGACGTCGCGGGCAACGTCTATGCCACTTACGGCCAGGCCAACCGGGTACTCAAACTTGCGGTCGGCGCCAGCGCTCCCTCCGAACTGCCGCTCACCGACCTTGGCTGGCCGCGGGGGGTCGCCGTCGACGCCGCGGGCAACGTCTATGTCGCCGACGCCGATAGCGACAACCCCCGAGTGCTCAAACTTGCGGTTGGCGCCGATGCGCCTACCAAGCTGCCCTTTGTCGAGCTGGAGAAGCCGGCCGGGGTCGCCGTAGACGCCGGGGGCAACGTCTATGTCACTGACGTCGGCGCCGTCCACAACGGCGTCTTCAAACTCGCTGCCGGTTCCCGCACTTCCACCGAACTGCCGTTCAATGGCTGGTCTCGTCGCTCAGGGATCGTCGTCGACACCGCCGGAGACATCTACGTTGTTGATGAGCATGCGAAAAAGGTGCTCAAACTTGCCGCCGGCGCCGATGCCCCGACCACGCTGCCGTTCGGCGACCTGAACAGTCCGAGAGCGGTTGCCGTCGACAGCACCGGTGATGTCTACGTCATCGACGGCAGCGGTAGTAACGACCGGGTCGTCAAGTTGTACGCCCAATAGATCTGGAGCGGGTGACGGGAATCGAACCCGCGTAGCTAGTTTGGAAGACTAGGGCTCTACCATTGAGCTACACCCGCATGCGTGCGAGGTTGTCCCGCACGCGTTGACGAATGTACAGCGCCGGGGCGGATCAAATCCAATTCATACCGTTGCATGTTGAGGCCGTAAGATCGCTTGGTCTCGTACGGAGTCTTGGATGAAGTATGGACGCAGGTCCGACGGGGTGTAGCGCAGCTTGGTAGCGCATCCGCTTTGGGAGCGGAGGGTCGCAGGTTCAAATCCTGTCACCCCGACAGCACGACAGCACGAAGAACCGCAGGTCAGGACGATCTGCTGTGCCTATAGGAACGACTGAAGGAGTCACCGCACGTGAAGAGCACCGTCGAAAAGCTGAGCCCGACCCGGGTTCGCATCAACGTCGAGGTTCCCTTCGCAGAGCTCGAACCGGATTTCTCCAAGGCGTACAAAGAGCTGGCTCAGCAGGTTCGTCTGCCCGGATTCCGGCCCGGCAAGGCTCCCGCGAAGCTGCTCGAGGCCCGCGTCGGCCGTGCCGCCGTGCTGGAGCAGGTCGTCAACTCGGCTCTGCCTGCCCGCTACAGCGAGGCCGTCACCGCCTCCGACGTCAAGCCGCTCGGCCAGCCGGAGATCGAGGTCACCAAGATCGAGGACGGCCAGGAGCTGACCTTCACCGCAGAGGTGGATGTGCGCCCGGAGATCGAGCTGCCCGACCTGAGCACCGTGGCCGTCACCGTCGAGCCCGTCACCGTCGAGGATTCCGAGGTCGAGGGCGAGCTGGACGCGTTGCGTGCGCGGTTCGGAACCCTCAAGGGCGTGGAGCGTGCCGCCGAGAACGGCGACTTCGTCTCGATCGACCTGTCGGCCACCGTTGACGGCAAGGAGGTCGAGGAAGCCGCGACCACCGGTCTGTCGCACGAGATCGGGTCCGGACAGCTCATCGACGGTCTGGACGAAGCCATCATCGGCCTGAAGGCCGGCGAGGAGAAGGTGTTCACCACCAAGCTGGCCGCCGGCGAGTTCGCCGGGCAAGAGGCCGAGGTCACCGTTAAGGTCGGTTCCATCAAGGAGCGCGAGCTGCCTGCCGCCGACGACGATTTCGCCCAGCTGGCAAGTGAATTCGACACCATCGGCGAGCTCAAGGACAGCCTCGTCGAGCAGGTGAAGGGCCGCAAGCGCATCGCCCAGGCCGACGAGATCCGCGACGAGACCATCACCGCGCTGCTCGAGAAGATCGAGATTCCGGTGCCGGAGAAGATCCTCGAGGAGCAGATCGGCAACAGCCTGCACGAGGCCGTCCACGGTCTGGACCACAACGAGGACAAGCTCAATGAACTGCTGGAAGAGCAGGGCACCTCGCGTGAAGAGTTCGACAAGGACATGCGCGAGTCCGCGACCAAGTCCATCAAGACCGAACTGCTGCTCGACGTGATCGCCGACAAGTTCGACATCAATGTCGACCAGCAGGACCTCACCGAGCGTCTGGTGCTCATGTCGCGCCAGTACGGCATCGAGCCGCAGCAGCTGGTGCAGTACCTCACCCAGCAGCAGCAGCTGCCCGGGTTGTACGTCGACGTGCGCCGCGGCAAGGCCATCGCAGAGGTCATCCGTCAGGCCAAGGTGACCGACTCCACCGGTGCCGATGTCGACGTTGACGCCGTGCTGGGACCGCGTCGTGGCGGATCCGACGAGGCCGGTGCCGAGACCGACGCCGAGGACAAGGCGGAGAAGGCCAAGAAGAAGGCCAAGGACACCAAGGACACCAAGGACGAGGACAAGTCCGATAAGGCCGAGAAGAAGGCCAAGAAGAAGAGCAAGGACGAGGACGGCGAATAGTCCGCGTCACGCTCTGAGCGAACTCGCCCGTGGCGGGGAGTGCGCAGCAGCCGATGTTGGTTAATGTCGGCAGTACGCAAAGTGGTTCTCAAGATTGGTTTCATACGAACCCCGAAGAGCTAGACGAAGGCAGGTTGCATAGTGACTGAAATGCGTTCGGCGACAGCCGGGCTCAACCTGATCGACTCGGTGTATGAGCGTCTGCTCTCCGAGCGCATCATTTTCCTGGGCCAGCAGGTGGACGACGACATCGCCAACAAGCTGTGCGCGCAGATCCTGCTGCTGACGGCCGAGGACCCCACCAAGGACATCCACCTGTACATCAACTCGCCCGGTGGGTCGATCAGCGCCGGCATGGCGATCTTCGACACCATGGAGCTGTCGGAGTGCGATATCGCCACCTACGCGATGGGCATGGCGGCCTCGATGGGTGAGTTCCTGTTGGCGGCCGGTACCAAGGGCAAGCGCCACGCGCTGCCGCACGCCCGCATCCTCATGCACCAGCCGCTTGGTGGTGTCACCGGCAGCGCCTCCGATATCGCCATTCAGGCCGAGCAGTTCACGGTCATCAAGAAGGAAATGTTCCGCCTCAACGCCGAATTCACCGGCAAGAGTGTCGAACAGATCGAAGCTGATTCGGACCGCGACCGCTGGTTCACCGCGCCGGAGGCATTGGAGTACGGGTTCGTCGACAAGATCATCACCCGCGGCGATCTCAACGGCAGCAAGGGAGCATCCAAGTGATCTCGAAGCACCTCAACCCCGAGTTGGCGCCCCAAGCGCGCTACATCCTGCCCTCGTTCATCGAGCACTCGAGCTTCGGTGTCAAAGAGTCGAACCCGTACAACAAGCTGTTCGAGGAGCGCATCATCTTCCTCGGCGTGCAGGTGGACGACGCCTCGGCCAACGACATCATGGCGCAGCTGCTGGTGCTCGAGTCGCTGGATCCCGACCGTGAGATCACCATGTACATCAACTCCCCGGGTGGCTCGTTCACCTCGTTGATGGCGATCTACGACACCATGCAGTACGTGCGCTCCGACATCCGCACGGTGGTGCTCGGCCAGGCCGCGTCGGCCGCGGCCGTGCTGCTCGCCGCCGGTACTCCCGGCAAGCGGATGGCGCTGCCCAACGCGCGTGTACTCATCCACCAGCCCTCACTGTCCGGCGTGATCCAGGGACAATTCACCGACCTGGAGATCCAGGCCAAGGAGATCGAGCGCATGCGCGTGCTGCAGGAGACGACGCTGTCGCGGCACACCGGTAAGGCCACGGAGGTCATCCGCAAGGACACCGACCGCGACAAGATCTTCACGGCCGAGGAGGCCAAGGACTACGGGATCATCGACGTCGTTCTGGAGTACCGCAAGCTCTCCGCGCAGGCAGCCTCGTAGCTGCCGGGCGGCGGCCCCGGATAACAGTTGCAACACACCGGTCTCCGGTGCGCGTCATCCGAGGCTCCAGTCGGTGCGAGGCGATATGTTCTCCAGCACGGCAGCGCGTAAATGCCGTCGGTGCGATTCGCTTTATCGGTCGCGGTGCGGCCGAGATAGCGGGTAGCGTCGGGTTCGATAGCTCGTTAGTCAGGGCAGGGACGTGTCGACACCACGATCCACCACCGCGTGACAGGAAGTAGGACTGGCCACCATGGCACGTATCGGAGACGGCGGCGACCTGCTGAAATGCTCGTTCTGCGGAAAGAGCCAGAAGCAGGTCAAGAAGCTCATCGCCGGCCCCGGCGTGTACATCTGCGATGAATGCATCGACCTCTGCAACGAGATCATCGAAGAGGAGCTGGCCGACGCAGACGACGTCAAGCTCGATGAGCTGCCCAAGCCGGTGGAGATCCGGGAGTTCCTGGAGAACTACGTCATCGGTCAGGACAACGCCAAGAAGACGCTGGCCGTCGCCGTGTACAACCACTACAAGCGCATCCAGGCCGGCGATAAGGCCCGTGACGCCCGTGGTGAGACCGTTGAACTGGCCAAGTCCAATATCTTGATGCTGGGCCCCACCGGCTGCGGCAAGACCTACCTGGCGCAGACACTGGCCAAGATGCTCAACGTCCCGTTCGCCATCGCCGACGCCACCGCGCTGACCGAGGCCGGGTACGTGGGCGAGGATGTGGAGAACATTCTCCTCAAGCTGATTCAGGCGGCCGACTACGACGTGAAGCGCGCCGAGACCGGCATCATCTACATCGACGAGGTCGACAAGATCGCCCGCAAGAGCGAGAACCCGTCGATCACCCGCGATGTCTCCGGCGAGGGTGTGCAGCAGGCGCTGCTGAAAATCCTGGAGGGCACGCAGGCGTCGGTGCCCCCGCAGGGCGGCCGCAAGCACCCGCATCAGGAATTCATCCAGATCGACACCACCAACGTGCTGTTCATCGTGGCCGGTGCGTTCGCGGGCCTGGAGAAGATCGTGTCGGACCGCGTCGGCAAGCGCGGCCTGGGCTTTGGTGCCGAGGTCAAGTCGAAGGCCGATATCGACACCACGGACCACTTCGCCGAGGTCATGCCCGAGGACTTGATCAAGTTCGGGCTCATCCCCGAGTTCATCGGTCGTCTGCCGATCGTGGCCTCGGTGACAAACCTGGACCGCGAATCGCTCATCACGATCCTGTCCGAGCCGAAGAACGCATTGGTGAAGCAGTACACCCGCCTCTTCGACATGGACGGTGTCGAGCTGGAATTCAGCCAGGATGCGCTGGAGGCCATCGCCGATCAGGCCATCCACCGTGGCACCGGCGCCCGCGGTCTGCGCGCCATCATGGAGGAAGTGCTGCAGCCGGTGATGTACGACATCCCGAGCCGCGACGATGTCGCCAAGGTCGTCGTGACCGGCGAGACCGTCATCGACAACGTGCTGCCGACCATCGTGCCACGCAAGCCTTCGCGTACTGAGCGGCGCGATAAGTCCGCTTAGGTCGCTGTGCAGAGCGCCATGGGACTGGCGCGGGCCGAGCGAATCGACCTCGCAAATTTCCTGGCGGGGTTGACGACGGAGCAGTGGGACGCCCCATCGCTGTGTAGCCAGTGGCGGGTGCGTGACGTTGTCACGCACATGATCGGGTATGAAGACCTCAGTGGTATGGAGTTCTACTCCCGGTTGGCCAAGGCAGGTTTCAACCCGAATAAGGCTAACGCCAATCGCGTCGCCGAATTGGCCGATCGCACCCCGCAGCAGCTGCTGGAGATGGTTCGGGCCGCGCAAACGCCGGGTGTATTGACATCAGGTTTCGGCGGCCGGATTGCCTTGCTGGACGGGATCATCCATCAACAAGACATTCGGCGCCCGTTGGGCATCGCCCGCGAGATTCCCGGCGACCGGCTGATCGTCGCCATGGATTTCGCACGCTGGGCACCGCCGGTACGCGGAGCGATACGGGCCCGTGGGGTGCGGTTGGTGGCCACCGATCTGGACTGGTCGCGGGGGAGTGGACCCGAGGTGAGCGGGCCGGCGGAGGCGCTGCTGATGGCGATGGCGGCCCGCCCATGTGCGCTGGCGGACTTGGATGGCCCCGGTAAATCAACCCTGGCGCAACATATTTCGTAACTGCTCGTAAGCTGATAGTGATGTCCACCGAGTTCATGAGCCAACCGACGCTAGAGGGGCCGACGCTCACCCTGCGTCCGTTGGAAGAAGACGACCTTGAGCCGCTGTATCGTGCCGCCAGCGATCCGCTCGTCTGGGCGCAACACCCCAGCCCGGACCGTTACCAGCGGCCGGTCTTCGAGAAGTGGTTCACCGAAGCGCTGGCCGCGAAATCGCTTGTCATCATCGATCACTCAACGGGGGAGATGATCGGGTCGTCTCGATTCTACGAGTGGGATCCGAACAAGCGTGAAGTCGCGATCGGGTACACCTTCATTGCGCGCGAGTACTGGGGCGGCACCGTCAACGCCGAGCTCAAGACGCTCATGTTGGACTACGCGTTCATCAACGCCGACCTGGTGTGGTTCCACGTGGGGGCAACCAATCTCAGGTCACAAAAAGCGCTCGCCAAGATTGGTGCTCACGAGCATCACCGCCAGAAGCGGGTGGGCAGCAATGACGTGCCCGAGGACTACGTGTACTTCACCATCACCGCCGCCGACTGGCGGGATGCCTCCGACTGAGCGCGACGCTCGCCGTCGAGCAGAATGTCGCGCCCGTCAGCTGAGGATCAGTGCGCAGCAGGATCCTCGTCGACGTCCGTGACGTCCCGCGAGTGATCCTGCTCGGCGCGCTTGGCCGCCTCACGCATCTCGAAGGCGTCCGTGGCGATCTCGCCGATCTGCCTCGTGACGTCGACCACCGCGTTGGTGATGATCTTGGCGATCTCACCCACGTGGTCGGCAGCGGACGACACGACCTCTTGGGCCAGGTCCTTGTTGCGTTCGAACTTGCTCACCACATCCCCTAACTTACGCGTCTACCAGCTCGCCGGAGCCGCTGGCCGGTGACATCACGTTCCCACGCTCGTCAATGACGACGACCTCGGGCTCGGTGGCTGCTTGCTTGCGTGCGTCTCGCTCGATGTGCACGACGAGCTCCTCGTCGTCGCGGAACCAGCCGTTGGGCAGCGATAGGCGCGCGATCTTCTTCCAGGTGGACGAGAGCTGGGCGAAGAAGCCTCCCGTGTTGTAGGGCAGGCCGTACTTCTGGCACAGCTCTCGTACCTCGGTGGCCATCTCGGGGTAGCGGTTGGCGGGCAGATCGGGGAACAGGTGATGTTCGATCTGGTGGGACAGGTTGCCGCTCATGATGTGAAAGAGCCTGCTGCCCTCGATGTTCGCCGAGCCAAGCAGCTGCCGGACGTACCACTCGCCCCGGGTCTCGTTGGCGGTGTCCTCTTTGGAAAACGTCTGGGTTCCGGAAGGGAAGTGTCCGCAGAAGATGATCGAGAATGTCCACAGGTTGCGCACGAAGTTGGCAGACATGTTGCCCAGGAAGGTGATCGGAAATAGCGGGCCGGTGAGCGCCGGGAAGATCACGTAGTCCTTGAGAACCTGCTTACTGGCCTTGCGCCACATGCCCTTGATCAGGGGCTTGAGGTCGTACCACTTCCGCCTGCCCCGCACGATGTTCTCGGCCTCGAGCTCGTGCACCATGACGCCCCATTCGAAGAACACCATCAGGGCGGTCGCCCAGGCCAGGTTGCCCAGGTAGTACGGGTTCCACTTCTGCTCCGGCGCCATCCGCAGGATGCCGTAGCCGACATCGCGATCCATGCCGACGATGTTGGTATAGGTGTGGTGCATGTAGTTGTGCGAGTGCCGCCACTGATCGGCGGGGCACACCGTGTCCCATTCGAAGTCGCGTGAGTTGAGGCCCTTTTCGCGCATCCAGTCGTATTGGCCGTGCATCACGTTGTGGCCGATCTCCATGTTGTCGAGAATCTTGGAGACGGACAGCGCGCCCACCGCGGCGAGCCATACCGGCGGGATGAAGCCCAGGTACATCATGGCGCGCCCGGCGAGCTCGCAACCGCGTTGCGTCTTGATGATCGAGTAGATGTACTCGCGGTCGCGCTCGCCCAGATCGGCGACGGTCCGCTCGCGCAATGCATCGAGGTCCTTGCCCAGGGCCTCGATATCCGCTGCGCTGATGGTGATTTCGTTGCTGGTCATCGTCTATCTCCTGGATCTAAAGGCCGATCGAGACGTCACCGACGGGTGCGGTGATACAGAGCTGGATGTGCTGATCGGGATCGTGATTCTCGTCCCCGGTGCGCAGGTTCCGGGTGCATCCGGATGTCTTCACCGCGGTGCAGGCGAAGCAGATTCCCATCCGGCAGCCGAATTCAGGCTGCAGTCCGGCGGCCTCCGCCTGTTCGAGGATGGGCCGTCCATCGTTCTCGGCAGTGATGCCCGATGTCGCGAAGCGCAGCACGCCCCCGGCCTCGCCGGTGGTGCCCGATGTGGCGAGGGTGAACTCCTCGGTGTGCAGACGGTCGGAGAGTCCACGTTCGGCGTACAGCGCGGTCACCGCCTCATGCAATGACGGCGGTCCGCACAGGAACGTCTGAGCGTCCGCATGCCAGGGCGCGACGGCCTGCAGCTGTTCGGCGCTGAAGTGCTGGCCGCCGTCCCGGGTGTACTCCGTGTGCACCGTCACCGACGGCACCTCGCCGAGTGCAGCGAGTTCATTCGCGTAGGCGTTATCTGCGACTGTCGGGGCGTAATAGAGCACCGCGAGCTGGCCGGGGTACCCATTGCCGATGAGTGTTCTCGCCATTGAGAGTACGGGTGTAATCCCGCTTCCGGCGGAGATCAGTACCGTCCGGATGGGGCGCGGCGTGGGGAGCACGAACGTGCCCGCGGCCGGGGTGATGCTGTACACGTCACCGACGGCGGCGTGCTTGTACAGATAGTTCGAGACCAGTCCTTCAGGCCTGCGGGCAATGGTCAGCTCGATGATGTCCCGTGCGTCGTCGGCGCACGAGGGTGAGAAGCAGCGGACGTGCCGTACGCCGTCGACCACGATGCCCAGTTGTACGAACTGACCTGCGCGAAAGCCTTTGAATTGATGAGTTGTGCGCAAGGTCAGGGTCACGGACCGGGTGGTGCGGCGCTGCACGCGAATGACGCGGGCGCGAGCCTCTTCCCAGGTGATCATCGGGTCGACGAGTTCGAGATAGCGGTCGACGGCGTGCGGGGTGAGGGCGGCTGTCAGCAGTCGGCCCAGTGACGACTCGGGCGTGAGGATGCGTCGGGTGGCTTTAGTTAGAAATGTCATTCGAACTCCCTCCGTTAAGTTAACGAATGTACACTGAAATTGTGAATCAACATGCCCCCACTCAGTCAAGCCGTAATCACCGTGTCGGTCATCACAGCGATACAGTGATCGACATGACCAGTCATCGGGAACGGGGATCGCATGCAGGTGCCTCCTCCCGGCGCGACTCGGTTCGCGGTGAGCAGAAACTGCGCACCCGCACCGCTTTGATGGAGGCCGCGCTCGAGCTCTCGCGCACACAGTCGTTCGCCGGGCTGAGCCTGCGTGACGTCGCTCGTGGTGCGGGAATCTCGCCGACGGCGTTCTACCGCCACTTCTCATCTCTGGATGATCTGGGGGTGGCGCTGGCCGAGGAGGGCATGCGCATCGCGCGGGGGATCGCTCGGGAGATACGTCGAGGCGAACCGGCGACATTGGCGGAGTCCATGCGCATCCTCGCCGAGCAAGTGCGGGTAAACCCGGATCAGCTGCGGTTTGTCGTCACCGAGCGATACACGGCACCCACTGAGGTGCGGCGGGCGGTGAGTATCGAGATGCGCCTGCTCGCAGGGGAGCTGGCGATCGATCTGGCTCGACGCGATCAGATGCGGCTATGGGATTCCGCCGATCTCACGACGGCGGCCAACCTGATTTTGTCGATCGCCGCCAATGCGGTGGCCGAACTGGTGCAGCCCGATGCCGACACCGCCGAGGTTGTCGATGGTGCCACCAACGCGTTGACGATGGCCTTTGTTGGCTTGCAGAACTGGAAGTCGGTGCCGCGCTAACCGCGACGCTCCGATTCGCCGAGTCGTTGATGTAGTCGATCGCGGATCTCTTCCACCGTGTACGCCTTGCGTCTGCGTTGATCACGAGCGACCAGCACGCCCCCCGCTGCCACCCCGACGGCCCCCGCGAGCCCGACCCACTTCCACATGTTGGCCATCGGTCCAGGCTACGGTGCGGGAGTGGACGGGAATGCGACAGGATGAGCCGCTTGCGTGAAGACAATGGATCCGTGTCGATCGAGGAGGCCCTCGATGCGACACGGACCGGCGACATTTGGGTGTTCCGCGGACGATCGGGTCCCGATCGTCTGATTCAGACATTGTCGAACAGTCCGGTCAACCATGTCGGCATGACGTTGGCGATCGACGATTTGCCGCCGCTGATGTGGCACGCCGAACTCGGCAACAAGCTCACCGATGTGTGGACAGGCGATACCCACCGGGGAGTGCAGCTGCACGATGCCCGTGAGGCGATCGAGCGATGGTCACACGTCTACGGCCAGCGATGCTGGCTACGCCAGCTCAGCCCGCGGGTGACTCGTGAGCAGGAGGACGCAGCGCTGCGCGTGGTGGCCCGCATGGACGGGACACCGTTTCCGGCCACCGCCCGGTTGACCGGCCGTTGGATGCGGGGCCGACTTCCCACCGTCAGCGATCTGACTCGTGGACTTCCCTTCGTGCACAAGAAGGTTCGCGAGGTGGCCGAGCGGGACATTACGAAAAAACGGCAAGCTGGGCTGGAGACAGCGTTCTGCGCCGAGACGGTGGCGATCACCCTCGAGGAGATGGGGCTGCTCGTCACCGAGAAGCGGTCGAACTACTTCGATCCGGGATCGTTCTGGAGCGGTGACAATCTGCCGCTGGCGCCGGGCTACTCGCTGGGCAGGGAGATCGTCGTCGAGGTGCCCGAGCCTTAGGCAATCGGACTCACGTGATCCGAATTGAGCGGACCAGCTGTTCGGCCGGCGCCAGATCCCGTTCGTGGTCAAAGTAGACGGCGAGCTGGACGTGGCTGGGGACCCCGATTGCGAAGCCGAACAATGCAGGTGCGCGTCCATCATGTGATTGTTCGTCTACACGGTAGGAATGGAACAAGATTCCTTCGGCGGACCAGTCGTTGCGGTCATACGCAGCCGGAGAGGCGTTTTGGATAATTTTATCGAGCCGTTGCCGCGGCTCTTCGATGTTCTCCCATACCGCGATCCACGCGGTGAGGCCGGGGCGCCACAGCACGAGGTGCTCGTCTTCGGTTCGGCGGCTCATGGGCTCGGGCACAGCGATACTGCAATGTGCGGTCAGTTGGCCTCGCCCCTCGACCCACGGAAAGTCCGGATTCAAGCCATGCGGGTTTGAAGCAGCCGGATCGATTGGGGCGCCCTCCGGGTCCTCCACGAAGCGGTCGCCGTCTCGTATCCATGCGGTGCCGTGGCGCGCATCGAGATGGGGAAGTATCGCGCGGTCGTAATTGGCGATGGTGTTGAGCGAGTACATGCCTAGATTGGCGGCGTCGTCGACATAACTCTGGCTCTCGTCGCCGGCGAAGAAGGTCCAGCCGGAGTAGTCGCGGAACATGAAACCAACTGGCCGTCCATCGACCGTGATCCGATCGCTGGCGATGCAAGCCTCGTTTCGCGCAAGGTCGGGGACTATCTGTTCGGCGGCAAGCCGGAACTTCTTCTCTGTCACAGGGTCACCCGATCTGTTCGGCTGTAGACGTTCATGCTGTCTTCGCGCAGGAATGCCACGAGCGTCATCCCCGACTGCGCCGCGAGGTCCACTGCCAGAGAAGACGGTGCCGACACCGCGGCCAGGATCGGAATGCCCGCCATGGTGGCTTTCTGGGCGAGTTCGAAAGAGGCGCGACCACTGACCAGCAGCGCGGTCCCGGTGAGGGGCACCCTGTCGCTTTCGAGTGCCCACCCGATGACCTTGTCCACCGCGTTGTGTCGGCCGATGTCCTCGCGCACCGCCAACATGGTCCCGTCCACGGTGAACAGCGCGGCGGCATGTAGCCCACCGGTGGTCGCGAAAACCTTTTGCGCCGAACGAAGTTTGTCGGGCAGGCCGGCCAGTGTGCTTGATGTGATGGTGGACGGGTCATCGCCGGGGGAGAAGCGGCTGATGGTGCGCACCGCGTCCAGCGAGGCTTTACCGCAGACACCGCACGAGGAGGTGGTGTAGAAGTTTCTGGTCACCGTGGGGTCGGGGGCGGCAACTCCCGGGGCCAGGGTTACGTCCAGAACGTTGTAGGTGTTCAGGCCGTCGGGCCCGTCGCCTTGGCAGTAGCGCACGGTCCGCAGGTCGTCGCGGCTGGAGATGACTCCCTCGGTGAGCAGGAAGCCCTGGGTGAGTTCGACATCCGATCCCGGGGTACGCATGGTGACCGCCACCGCGCGCCCGTTCACCCGAATTTCCAGCGGTTCTTCGACGACGAGCGTCTCGCTGCGGTCATTGCGTCCGTCACCTTCGATGCGACGGATCCTGCGCCGGTCGGTGACCCTACCCACGACTCACCAATCGGATCACGACCGCCTTCGACACCGGAGTATTGGACCTATCCGCGACGTGATCAAGGGGCACAAGCGGATTGGTTTCTGGATAGTACGCGGCGGCGTTGCCGCGCGGAGTGGAGTACGGCACCACGAGAAAATCCTCGGCGCGACGTTCCTCGATCACACCGTCGGCACCCGGATACTCGGACACCAGGTCGACCCGCGCACCCTCGGACAACCCAAATGCTGCAAGGTCTTCCGGGTTGACAAAGATCACGCGCCGACCGCCCTTGACGCCGCGGTAACGGTCGTCCAGGCCATAGATGGTGGTGTTGTATTGGTCGTGGCTGCGCAGGGTCTGCAGCACCAACCGGCCTTCGGGGACCGCCACCCACTCCAGCGGTGCGGTCGAGAAATTGGCCTTGCCGGTGTGGGTTGGGAATTGGCGATCGTCGCGCGGCGGATGCGGCAGCGCGAACCCATCCGGTTGGCGCACCTTGGTGTTGTAGTCGGCGCATCCGGGCACCACCCGTGAGATCGCATCGCGGATGGTGTCGTAGTCGTCGGCGAACCGCTCCCACGGCACGGGATGCGTCGGTCCCAGGATGGCGTTCGCCAGTTGGCAGACGATGGCGACCTCGCTGCGCAGCTGAGTGCTCGGGGGGTGTAGACCGCCGCGTGACAGGTGCACCATGGACATTGAATCCTCCACGGAAACAACCTGTTTACCCGACTTCTGGATATCTTTGTCGGTGCGCCCAAGGGTCGGCAGAATGAGCGCGGTACGCCCGTTTACCACGTGACTGCGGTTGAGTTTGGTGGAGATCTGCACGGTAAGGGCGCAGTTGCGCAGCGCGGCCTCGGTGACGGCGGTGTCGGGTGTGGCGGAAGCAAAGTTGCCGCCCATCCCGATGAAAACAGAAACCTTGCCGTCCCGCATGGCACGGATGGCGTCGACGGTATCGAAACCGTGCTTGCGAGGGCTGGCGATACCGAACTCGGAATCCAATGCGGCCAAGAATGTTTCGGGCATCTTCTCCCAAATGCCCATGGTGCGGTCGCCCTGGACGTTCGAGTGGCCGCGAACGGGGCACACTCCGGCACCCGGCTTGCCGATCATGCCGCGCATCAGCAGCAGGTTTGTCGCCTCGCCTATGGTGGCGACCGCGTGCCGATGCTGGGTGAGGCCCATTGCCCAACAGAAGATGGTGCGCTTCGAGTCGGCCAAGAGCCCGGCAACAGTCTTGAGCTGGGACATCTCGATGCCTGTTGCCTGCATGACTGTTTCCCAGTCAACCGCGCGCGTGCGCGCGGCCCATTCCTGGTAACCCGCGCAGTGCTCGTCAATGAATTGGCGGTCGACGACGCTCCCCGGGTTGGCATCTTCGGCCTCCAGTAGCAGCCTGCCCAGTCCGGTGAACAGCGCCATATCCCCGCCGAGGCGGATCTGCACGAACTCGTCGGCGATCGCCACGCCATGTCCGACGACGCCATGGACCTTCTGTGGATCCTTGAACCGGAGCAATCCCGCCTCGGGGAGTGGGTTGACGGCAATGATCTTGGCGCCGTTGGCTTTCGCCTTCTCCAGCACCGACAGCATGCGAGGATGGTTGGTGCCGGGATTCTGGCCGGCGATGAGGATGACGTCGGCGTGTTCGATATCGGGCACTGACACCGAGCCCTTGCCGATTCCGATCGAGTCCGTCAGTGCGGTGCCCGACGATTCGTGACACATGTTGGAGCAGTCGGGCAGATTGTTGGTGCCCAGGCTGCGCACCAACAGTTGGTAGCAGAACGCGGCCTCGTTACTGGTGCGCCCCGACGTGTAGAACACCAGTCGGTCCGGGTCCGCGGCCGCCCGCACCTCGTCGGCGATCAGCGCATATGCGTCGTCCCAATCGATGGGGCGGTAGTGCGAATCGCCGGCGCGCAGCACCATCGGGTGGGTCAGGCGACCTTGCTGGCTGAGCCAGTACTCGGGGAGTTCCGCTAGCTCGTCGACCGAGTGTTGGGCGAAAAACGCGGGAGTGACGGTGCGTGTTGTGGCCTCTTCGGCAACGGCTTTGGCGCCGTTCTCGCAGAACTCGGCGAGTTTGCGGTGGCCAGGAGTTTCGGGCCATGCGCAGCCGGGGCAATCAAAGCCGTGACGTTGATTCAGCTTGGTCAGTGCCGCGGCGGTGCGCAGCGGGCCCATTTGTTCGAGACCGCGTTGCAGGGAAACCGCGACCGCGGTCATCCCCGCTGCGACGTCCTTCGCCCCGGTGACGGAGATATCGGGTTCGGCATGCGCGCCCGGTTCGGCCTCCATGTCTGGCTGAACCGTCGGTATCCGGTGCCCGGTCATGGTTCTCATTCTGGACCCGTCGTTCACTCTGGGCGCCACAACCCTGAGATGGCATTTCCCGTCCAGACGGTGTTCGGGAGTAACCAAGCAGATGCTTGGCTGATCCTTGTGATTTGCCTCACGTCTACTGGTGGGTAGCGCGGCAACGACACTGGCCAGGCAGCGGGAATGGCTCGACAGGTGTCAAGTTCTGCACCTGCGGGTATGCCCTCGGCAAGGTCAGCGGTGTGAAAGTGCAATAATCGGTACCGAGAGTGACAGAAAACTCTGCTGAATGGTGGCGTACGTACCGTCACCGCCAGAGTTCGTCGTGAAAGGTAGGTCACCGGTGGGCGACGGAGCCGTATCGGAGAAGCTGGAAAAAGTCGTCATCCGGTTTGCTGGAGACTCTGGCGACGGTATGCAGCTCACCGGAGACCGATTCACCTCCGAAGCCGCGATCTTCGGCAACGACCTCGCAACCCAGCCGAACTATCCCGCCGAGATCCGGGCCCCTCAGGGCACCCTTCCCGGCGTTTCTTCGTTCCAGATTCAGATTGCCGACTACGACATCCTCACCGCGGGCGACCGGCCCGACGTGCTGGTGGCGATGAACCCGGCGGCCCTCAAGGCCAACATCGGGGACCTGCCGCGCGGCGGCATGGTGATCGCCAACTCCGATGAGTTCACCAAGCGCAACCTTGCCAAGGTCGGCTACCAGTCCGATCCGCTGGAGCACGACGACATGTCGGATTACGTGGTCTATCAGGTTCCGATGACCACCCTGGCGCTTGGCGCCGTCGAGCCCGCCGGAGTCTCCAAGAAGGACGGCGCGCGCACCAAGAACATGTTCGCGCTGGGGCTGCTGTCGTGGATGTACCACCGTCCGCTGGAGGGCACCGAGCAGTTCCTGCGGGAGAAGTTCGCGAAGAAGCCCGATGTGGCCGAGGCCAACATCTTGGCCTTCCGGGCGGGCTGGAACTACGGCGAGACCACCGAGGCCTTCGGAACCACCTACGAGGTCGCCAAGGCGTCTCTTCCTGCCGGCGAGTACCGCCAGGTCTCGGGTAACACGGCGTTGGCCTACGGCGTGGTCGCCGCGGGCCAGCTTGCAAAGACCCAGGTGGTGCTCGGCACCTACCCGATCACCCCGGCATCCGACATCCTGCATGAGCTGAGCAAGCTCAAGAACTTCGGTGTGCTGACCTTCCAGGCCGAGGACGAAATCGCCGGAATCGGTGCGGCTCTGGGCGCTTCGTTCGGCGGCGCGCTCGGTGTCACCAGCACCTCCGGACCCGGTGTGGCGCTCAAGAGCGAGGCGGTAGGTCTTGCGGTGATGACGGAACTGCCGCTGCTGGTGATCGACGTGCAGCGCGGCGGACCGTCGACCGGTCTGCCCACCAAGACCGAGCAGGCGGACCTGCTGCAGGCTCTGTACGGCCGCAACGGCGAGTCACCCATCGCGGTGCTGGCCCCGCGTTCACCCTCGGACTGCTTCGATATCGCCGTCGAGGCGGTGCGTATCGCGCTCACCTACCGGACTCCGGTGATGATCCTGTCCGACGGCGCGATCGCCAACGGCTCTGAGCCGTGGGCCATCCCGGACATCGCGAGCTATCCGGCGATCGAGCACACGTTCGCTTCGCCCGACCAGGACTTCGCGCCCTACAACCGCGATCCGGAGACTCTGGCCCGTCAGTTCGCTGTTCCGGGCACGCCGGGTCTGGAGCACCGTATCGGTGGTCTGGAGAAGGCCAACGGCTCCGGCAACATCTCGTACGACCCGGCCAACCACGACCTCATGGTGCGGTTGCGTCAGCTCAAGATCGACGGCATTACCGTGCCGGACTTGGAGGTTGACGATCCGACCGGTGACGCGCAGCTGCTCATGATCGGCTGGGGCAGCTCGTACGGCCCCATTGGCGAGGCGTGCCGCCGTGCTCGTCGCAAGGGCCTCAAGGTGGCCCACGCGCATCTGCGTCATCTCAATCCGTTCCCGAAGAACCTGGGGGAGGTGCTGCGCAAGTACCCGAAGGTTGTGGCGCCGGAGATGAACCTCGGGCAGCTCTCGCTGCTGCTGCGCGGCAAGTACCTGGTGGATGTGCAATCGGTGACAAAGGTGCAGGGTATGGCCTTCCTCGCCGACGAGGTCGAAGAAATCATCGATGCGGCCCTGGACGGGTCGCTCGCCGAAAAGGAAAGTCAGAAGGCTGTTCTCGCGCGTGAATCCGCGGTGGCCGTAGGGGATCGAGCATGACCGACGTTTTGAACGGAACCGGCAGCCTTAACGGACTTGACCTTGGCCTCAGCGCCAATGCTCTGGTGCCGACCACTGACGTGGAGCAGAAGTCCAAGGACTTCACCTCCGATCAGGAGGTGCGCTGGTGCCCCGGTTGTGGTGACTACGTCATCCTCAACACCATCCGTGGCTTCCTGCCGGAGCTGGGCCTCAAGCGCGAGAACATCGTGTTCATCAGCGGTATCGGCTGCTCCAGCCGTTTCCCGTATTACTTGGACACCTACGGCATGCACTCGATCCATGGACGGGCTCCCGCCATTGCGACCGGCCTGGCGTTGGCTCGCGAGGACCTGTCCGTGTGGGTGGTGACCGGCGACGGCGACGCGCTGTCCATCGGTGGTAACCACTTGATCCACACGCTGCGCCGCAACGTAAACCTGACAATCCTGTTGTTCAACAACCGGATTTACGGCCTCACCAAGGGGCAGTACTCACCGACGTCGGAGACCGGAAAGGTCACCAAGTCGACGCCGATGGGCTCGCTGGATTACCCGTTCAACCCGGTGTCGTTGGCGCTGGGCGCCGAGGCCACGTTCGTCGGACGGGCGCTCGATTCGGACAAGAAGGGTCTGTCCGAGGTGCTGCGTGCCGCGGCCGCACACCGCGGGGCCGCGCTCGTCGAGATCCTGCAGGACTGCCCGATCTTCAACGACGGGTCTTTCGACCTTCTGCGCAAGGAAGGCGCCGAGCAGCGCGTCATCAACGTGCACCACGGCGAGCCGATCACCTTCGGCGCCGAAGGTGAACTGTGCGTCGTCCGTTCGGGTTTCGGCCTCGAAGTGGCCAAGACCGCGGACGTGAAGGCCGAGGACATCGTGGTGCACGACGCGTATTCGGATGACCCGGCCTACGCCTTCGCATTGTCGCGGCTGTCCGAGCAGGATCTTGAGCACACCGTGATGGGTGTTTTCCGCAGCGTGCAGCGTCCCACCTACGACGATCTGGCGCGTGAGCAGCTCAAGGTCGCCGCGGCCGCCAAGCCGAGCGACACCGCCGCATTGCAGGCACTGTTGACCGGTCGCGACACCTGGACTGTCGGCTAGACGGGATCACCCGTGCTGCCGGGGAAACGGCGTCGGCAGCAGGCACATTGGCGTCCTCACCGCCCGATATCCGGCGTGCCTGGGCTTCTCTTCGCGCGCGATATGCGGTTGCTCTCGTAGGATGCAATGACGTTGATGTTCCTGACCGGCCGACGTCGGGCGTGGGAACACAACCTTCATGCCCGAGATATGAGGTGAGAAGGCCGTGAGACAGTCGCTCATTGCGGCAGTGGCAGCAGTGGCGGCCATCGGTGCCTCCCTGGGCGCCGCAGCCACCGCGGCGGCCGCCCCCGGAGGTGGCAACGCCAACGATGTCATCAACGAGCTCAAAGCCAACGGCTATCGGGTGATCATCACCAAGAGCGGCGCCGGTGACATGAGCAAGTGCACGGTCACCTCGGTGGAAAAGCAGTCTCCGGTGACGGATGTGGGCGCCGGACGCGATGCCCAGAACTATCCGACTACCGTGCCGGTGACGCAGCGCAAGATCGCCGTGGTGGCCCTGCGCTGCTGAGCAGACCGCTCTGCGGGACGCTGCCATGCGTCGGCTCATCTGTGGTGAATTGGCTTGTATGTCAACACCTTTCGCACGGTTACTGAAAATTGCCGGACATAGACGCGTTGTCTTATGTAAAAATTGTGCCGCAATTGGTAAATGGCAAATAGTGTTACTCCTGATAAAGGAGTGAATGCAGTGAATTTGTCAATTCGCCACGCCGTATGTTGTTGAAGTTCCTAATGTGGCTTGAGTGATTTGCCGCAATCGTGGCCCCGCTCACAAAATCGACGTGATCTGACTCACTAATGCCAGGTAGGGGCGACCCTAAGGAAACCTGAGAATTTCCTAAGCGACCTGGGCTTAGTCGCTGAAAAAGGGTTCTGTAATTGTTTCGTGATTGGTTTGGAATGCGCGTGTCGTGAGATGACTTTCGCTGAATGGTTCCGTACGGTCCGAACGTCAACAAATCGGAGCAAAACTCCGAACCGTGAACCCTGTGTGTAAATGGGGCCAGGGACGCCGCCAGGCGGTATCTGGCCGCCGGCCACTACCAGCCGGTGAGGCAGCAGCCGCCTCCCTTGTCGCGCCTGACCGAGACGGCGCGATCCGACGAAGAAGTCCGCCTCACCTGGAGGCGTGCCAGAGCCCGCTGCGGTTTCCGCGAGCGGGTGTTGGTCGGTGCGTGCCCGGCGAGAGGAAACACATGAAGTACATCCGCAAAACGCTCACCACCCGCGCCGTCCTATGGGCCATGGCCCCTGCGCTTGTCGCGGCTCCGATGGCACTGGCTGGAACAGCGAGTGCGGATCCGGTCAACTGGGATGCCATCGCCGCGTGCGAGTCCGGTGGCAACTGGGGGATCAACACCGGAAACGGCTACTACGGTGGCCTGCAGTTCAACATGGGCACCTGGCGTGCCAACGGCGGCTCCGGCTCCCCGCACCTTGCCTCGCGCGAGGAGCAGATCCGGGTTGCCGAAAACGTGCTGTCCCGTCAGGGAATCGGTGCCTGGCCCGTCTGCGGAAGGCGCGGCTAAGCCCGAAGAACGCAGAACCACCCCAACGCGCCCCTAAGAGCGGATACCCGCTTCTTGGGGGCGTGTTGGCATTTGTGCGTACCTTTCAGTCATGAACCATCTCGCGGCGGTCGTGCTCACCGGCGGGGCATCGCGCCGCATGGGGCGCGACAAGGCGGCCATCCGCCTGGGTGGAGAGACGCTGGTGCAGCGCGTCGTGCAGTCGGTGAGCTCACGATGCGCTCCGGTGATCGTGGTGCGGGCCCACAATCAGGTGATCACGGACGTGCAGGCGACCGTGATCGAGGATCGTGAGCCCGGCCAGGGGCCGTTGGTGGCGTTGGGGCAGGGGCTGCGGGCGGCCGCCGAAGGGGGAGCCGCCAGGGCATTTGTCTGCGCCGTCGATATGCCCCTGATTGCCCCGGCGCTCATCGATGAGCTCGCGGTTGGCAGCGATCGCATCGCTCTGGCCAACGCGGGCGGCCGGGATCACTACCTGGCCGCCGTCTATGACGTAGGCCTATGCGACACCATTGATGAGTTGGCCTCCGCCGGGGAACGCCGACTGGGCGCGCTCATTGAGCGCGTTGGTGCCCAACGAATTTCGATATCAGACCCTCAATGGATCGTGAACGTGAACACAGCGGCAGACCTGGCTGCGTTGCCACCCTTACCCTGACAGTCGTGTCGCATTCACATACGCACTCCCACGCTCATCATGGCCTCGGGTCGAATGGAACCGCGCCCTTCGGTTCCACTGCCGCTCGCATCGTGGTGGGCTTGCTCTCCGTGATGGGGATCGCGGTCCTGATCGGGTTGGTGACCCTGTGGCCCGAGCATCGCACCGTGGACATTCCGCTGCCGTATCAAAATGCTCACGGCGGCGCGGTGACCACCGAATCGGGCACGGTGCTGTCGACGCGCCTGGGCGAATGCGGCAGCCCGTCCACCGGACAGGTGCTCACCGCCGATCCCACGGCGGGACAGACGCCCGAATCGGCATGCGCACTGGACCTCATCGCGATCACCTCCGGCCCGAACTCGGGTGCCAAGACCCAGCTGGAGTTCACCACGGGCGGTGGGCAGCCGAACCTCGCTGCGGGAGAACATATCCGGATCACCAGGCAGGTCGATGCGCAGGGTGCCACCAGCTACAGCTTCTACGATTACGAGCGCACCTGGCCGTTGATCGCCGTCGCCGCGGCCTTTGCGATCGTCATCTGCCTGGTGGCGCGCTGGCGTGGGTTGCGCGCCTTGGTGGGTATCGTGGTGGCCTTCCTGGTGCTGGCCGTTTTCCTGCTTCCCGCGCTGCGCGATGGCGGTCCGGCGCTACCGCTGG
This sequence comes from Mycobacteroides franklinii, assembly GCF_002013895.1. GTDB lineage: Bacteria > Actinomycetota > Actinomycetes > Mycobacteriales > Mycobacteriaceae > Mycobacterium > Mycobacterium franklinii. Next base: position 589,233 of record NZ_MAFQ01000001.1, read on the forward strand.
CGCTGGTCGCGTCGGCGACGATCCTCTTTGTGGTCATCTATCTAGCCCACGGCGTGAGCATGCGCACCAGTGCGGCCCTGCTGGGCACCCTCACGGCGATGTTGTTCGCGGCCGGTCTGTCGTGGGCTGTCATTGAATTGACCCACTTGACCGGCCTTTCTGATGAGCAGAACAATGAAGTCGCCGCGTACATGGGCGGAGTGTCGATATCCGGGCTGTTGCTTGCCGGATTCATCATCGGATCACTCGGTGTTCTCAACGATGTGACGGTCACCCAGGCGTCCACCGTCTACGAACTGGCGGAACTGGGCGATGGCTCTAGCCGCAAAGACGTGTTCCTGGGCGCCATGCGGGTGGGGCGCGATCACATCGCGAGCACCGTGTACACACTCGTGCTGGCGTACGCGGGCAACTCGCTACCGCTCCTGCTGCTGTTCAGCGTCGCCAACCGATCCCTGGGGGATGTGCTGACAAGCGAGGGTGTGGCGATTGAGATCGCCCGATCCGCAGTGGGCGGCATCGCGCTGGTGCTGTCGGTTCCCCTGACAACTGCCATTGCGGCGGCGTTGGCGTCGCCAGGCAAGGCGGTCTCACAGAGGGCGGGCAAGGCGGCCTAACCGAAGGCGGGCAAGGCGGCCTAACCGAAGGCGCAGAACTCGTTTCCGTCCGGATCGGTGAGCACGGTCCAGCGGATGTTGGTGTCGGGGCCGCGCAGCGCGCGGGCGCCCTCGTGTACCAATTGAGCGGCATCGGCACGCACGTCCCAGTGCCAGCGGTTCTTCACCACGCGCTCGTCGGCAACCCGCACGAACTTCCAGATCAGGTCGCCCCACCCGGCGCCGTCGCGCAACCAGCGCAGTGTCCCGTCCGGGCCGGGGGTAATCGTGCCGCCGATCAGCCCGTGCCACCACCGGGCGAGCTCGACTGGTCTGTCGCTATCGGTGCATACCGCGAAGAGTCTTGCAGGCGTATTACTTTCGAGATCCGGATCAAGGAATGCGCAGAATTCGTTGCCTTCGACGTCGGCCAGGACCACCCGGTCCTGGCCGTACTCGGTAAGTACCTTTGCGCCCAGCGCGACGAGATCCTCCGCAGCGCGCACGTAGACATCGAAATGCACACGGTTCTTGACGGTCTTGGCCTCCGGAACGCGATTGACCCAGATGTCGACAGCCTTGCCGCGCCGGATGAGCGCCTCTCCGGCCTCGTCGACATCGACCTCGCCGCCGATGGCCGCGGCCCAGAACTTGGCGACGGGTCCGGGCATCGTGGCGTCGAAACAGAAATCCTTGAGACTGGCACTGACTGTGGGCTCGAGCTCGGGATGAGGCACAGGGGAATCCTATGTGCGAATTGCAAGATCACCGGCGGTGTATCCGGCGATGTTCCCCAACTGTCGCCAGAACACAGCGGCCGGGATCCGTGCCGAGGCCCGCGTCAGCAGTCCGCTCAGTACGGCGGGCCGGGCGAAGGTCGCGTGACCGATTTGACGGCTCCGGTTGACGACAGCGCGTGTGCGGGATCTCCTTCGGCGCGCGTACTCGCGGAAAGCGCTTGGTAGAGAGGAACGTTCGGATGCCACGATGCTCAGTACCGCGGCATCTTCGAGTGACTGGCATCCGCCCTGGCCCAGGTGTGGGCGCATGGGATGGGCCGCGTCGCCCACCAGCACGACCCGTCCGCCGGCGATCCGCCGCAGACGCGCGCGGTCGTAGACATCACCGCGCAGTACCGAGGACTCCTTGCTCCGACTCAACACATCGGGGATGGGCTCGGCCCACGCGCCGAATTTCTGTGCCAAGTATTCGATTTCGCCGTCGGGGGCGCGTCGTGCTTCCTGGGACCGCTCAGCGGCGAACCAGTAGGTGCGGCCGTGGGATAGCGGGAGGTGCCCGAATTCGATTCCCGGTCCCACGGTGATACCGGCCAGCTCGTCGGGAATCGTGATATCGGCGATACCCCGCCAGGCCGTGTAGCCGGAGTACCGGAATGCGAGCGGTCCGTTGAGATATTGCGCGGCGAGCGATCCGATTCCGTCGGCGCCGATGACCGCGGCTGCGGTGAGTGAGTGGCCGTCGGCCAGTTCGACCGAGGTTCCGTGTAGCCCGTCGCGAACATGGCTCACCCGGGCGCCGTAGCGTACGGTTCCCGGCGCCAGCCGGTCGGCCAGAATCGCCAGGAGTTGATTGCGATCGGTGACTACGACAGGCTCACCCACAGCCGCGGTGAACTGCCCATTCGCGGGTTCTCGCAGAATTCGCCCGTCATGCCAGCGCACCTTGCCGGCTTCTACGCGTGCGCCCGCATCACGCACCTCGGCTCCGATGCCGAGGGCGTCGCACGCAGCTAATGCATTGGGCCACAAGGTAATCGCATATCCGGCGGAGGTTCCGTCCCGGTCGTCAAGAACTACGACGTCACGCCCGGACTCTTGTAACGCGACTGCGGTGGCCAGCCCGGCAATGCCGGCGCCAACCACGACGATGTGGTCGCTCATAGCTTGACGTTATGGGTGGACCCCACAGTGGTAAAGGGTCCGGGGTTGTGATGTTCGGCATTCGTTCACTCGGGGCTGATCTGCTTGGCTAAGGTTCACCAAACCCCAGATATCTAGGAGGAGACGCATGGCCACACTCGATGAGCTACTCAACGAAATCCCCACCGAACAGATCGCAGCGAAGCTCGGGGTCGACAACGAGACGGCCGACAAGGCGATCAAGTCCGTGGTCCCGCTGCTGGTGGGCGGACTGCAGGCCAACGCCGACGACCCAGACAAAGCGGCCGATCTGCAGGCCAATGTCAACAACGCACCGAGCACCCTCCTCGATGGCGGCGTCAATGTCGAGGACGTCGATCAGCACGCGGGTAACGCGGTGGTCGCCTCGCTGTTCGGCGACAACAACGCGGACGATGTTGCCGCGAAGCTGGCGGGTGCGGGAGCCGGTAACAGTGACTTGATCAAGCAGCTGTTGCCGATCCTGACCCCGATCGTCCTGGCCTTCGTCGCCAAGAAGCTCACCGGCGGCGGCGCCGCGGCCGCGCCCGCAGAGGCGCCAGCGGCCAGCGGCGGCATCGGAGACATTCTGGGCAACATCCTCGGCAGCGCTGTCGGCGGCGGGGCCGCCGCGGGCGGCAACAACCCGCTGGGCAGCATTCTGGGCAGTGTGCTGGGCAGCAAGGGCGGCAGTGACGCTCTGGGCAGCATTCTCGGCGGGTTGCTCGGAGGCAAGAAGTAGCCACTCGGCATCCGACGAAACCACCCGGCGCCCCACGGCCCGGGTGGTTTCGTCGTGCTGGGGCTCGGCGCGTGAAAATGCCCGTGAAAATTGTGGTGGACCGGCAACCCTAGAATCTGATGGGTGACCCAAAGCCCTGACACGAACGCCGCCAGCTCCCTGCCCACGTCATGGGATCCGGGAGCGGTAGAGGCGGAGCTCTACCAGGGCTGGGTCGATGCCGGATACTTCACCGCCGATCCGTCCAGCGACAAGCCTGGCTACTCGATCGTGCTGCCGCCCCCCAACGTCACCGGCAGCCTGCATATGGGCCATGCGCTCGATCACACGCTCATGGACGCGTTGACGCGGCGCAAACGCATGCAGGGCTACGAAGTGCTGTGGCTGCCCGGCATGGACCACGCCGGTATCGCCACCCAGAGCGTGGTGGAGAAGCGGCTCGCCGTTGACGGCAAGACCAAAGAGGACTTTGGTCGTGAACTGTTCATCGAGAAGGTGTGGGACTGGAAGCGCGAGTCCGGGGGGACCATCGGCGCGCAGATGCGACGGCTGGGCGACGGTGTGGACTGGAGCCGAGACCGGTTCACGATGGACGAGGGTCTTTCGCGCGCGGTGCGCACCATTTTCAAGAAACTGTTCGATGCGGGGCTGATCTACCGCGCCGAACGGCTCGTCAACTGGTCACCAGAACTGCAAACGGCGTTATCCGATATCGAGGTCAACCACAAGGAGATCGAGGGGGAGCTGGTCTCCTTCCGGTACGGCTCGCTCGACGACAACGAACCGCATCTGGTGGTCGCGACCACACGTATCGAGACGATGTTGGGTGATACCGCCATCGCCGTGCATCCCGATGACGAGCGCTACCGGCACCTCGTTGGCACCGAGCTGGCGCACCCGTTCCAGGATCGGTCGGTACCCGTCATCGCGGACACGCATGTCGACCCCGAATTCGGCACCGGCGCAGTCAAGGTCACCCCCGCGCACGACCCCAATGACTTCGAGATCGGGCTGCGGCACAGCCTGCCGATGCCGACGATCATGGACACCCATGGCCGGATCTGCGACAGCGGAACGCAATTCGACGGTATGGACCGCTTCGAGGCGCGCGTCAAGGTGCGTGAGGCATTGGCCGAGCAGGGCCGGATCGTCGCGGAGAAGCGCCCCTACCTGCATAGCGTCGGGCATTCCGAGCGCTCGGGTGAGCCCATCGAGCCCCGTCTTTCCATGCAATGGTGGGTGAAGGTCGAGCCACTTGCCAAGGCCGCCGGTAACGCGGTTCGTAGCGGCGACACCGTGATTCACCCGGCCAGCCTGGAGCCGCGTTGGTTCGCCTGGGTGGATGACATGCACGACTGGTGCATCTCCCGCCAGCTGTGGTGGGGTCACCGCATCCCGATCTGGCACGGGCCCAACGGCGAGATCGTGTGTCTAGGTCCCGACGAAACCGCCCCAGAGGGCTACGAGCAGGACCCGGATGTGCTCGACACCTGGTTCTCCTCGGCGCTGTGGCCGTTCTCCACCATGGGTTGGCCGGACGCTACACCAGAACTGGAGAAGTTCTATCCGACAAGCGTTTTGGTCACTGGCTACGACATCATCTTCTTCTGGGTGGCGCGGATGATGATGTTCGGCACATTCGTTGCCGGGGATCCCGAGCTGCATGGCGGCAAGGTGCCGTTCCGAAACGTCTTCCTGCACGGCCTGATCCGCGACCGGTTCGGTCAGAAGATGAGCAAGTCGAAGGGCAACGGCATCGACCCATTGGATTGGGTGGAAGGGTTCGGTGCCGACGCGCTGCGCTTCACTCTGGCGCGCGGTGCCAGTCCCGGTGGTGACCTGTCGGTCGGCGAGGACGCCGCACGCGCCTCACGTAACTTCACCACGAAATTGTTCAACGCCACCCGATTCGCGCTGATGAACGGTGCGGCATTGGGCGAGCTACCCGCCGCCGACGAGCTCACCGATGCCGACCGGTGGATCTTGGGCCGCCTGGAACAGGTGCGGGCCGACGTGGATGCCGCGCTGGATCGCTACGAATTCAGCGTCGCCTGCGAGGCGCTGTATCACTTCGCGTGGGACGAATTCTGTGATTGGTACCTGGAATTGGCGAAGGTTCAGATGGTCGACCGCGCCGACGGCACCCGCGTTGTGCTGGCGACGGTGCTGGACACCCTGCTGCGGTTGCTGCATCCGGTGATCCCATTTGTCACCGAGGTGCTGTGGAAGGCGGTTACCGGTCAGGAGTCGGTGGTCATCGCCGCCTGGCCAACCGAATCCGATGCTGTCCCGCACGGCTCCTACAGCGCGGCCGCACAGAGCGTCGCCGATATGCAGAGGCTGGTCACCGAGGTTCGGCGGTTCCGCAGCGATCAGGGATTGGGCGACCGGCAGAAGGTCGCGGCCCGATTGGCCGGTGTCGCCGAGGCGGGGCTGGACAGCCAGCTCGCCGCCGTGACGGCGCTTGCCTGGCTGACCCCCGCCGAGGAGGGTTTCACCCCGACAGCGTCGGTGGAGGTGCGCCTTTCCGGCGGCACCGTCACTGTGGAGGTCGACACCTCCGGCACCGTGGACGTCGAAGCCGAGCGCCGGCGGCTGGAGAAAGACCTTGCCGCCGCACGCAAGGAACTCGACGGCACCACAAGCAAGCTGGGCAACGACGCGTTCTTGGCCAAGGCCCCGGACGCGGTCGTCGAGAAGATTCGTGCCCGCCAGCAGGTGGCCACCGAGGAGGTCGAGCGGATCACCGCTCGTTTGGCGGGTCTGGCGTGAGCGAGTCACTGAGTCTGGAGCCGACACCCGACGAGATCGCGGCCCTGCTGCAGATCGAGTATCTGCTCGATCAGCGCTGGCCCGAAACCAAGATCGAGCCGTCGACCGACCGCATCGTCGCGCTCATGGAGCTGCTGGGCTCACCCCAGCGTGCGTATCCATGTATCCACGTGGCCGGCACCAACGGCAAAACCTCGGTGACTCGGATGATCGACGCGCTGCTGATGGCGCTGCACCGGCGCACCGGTCGGACCACCAGCCCGCATCTGCAGTCCGCGGTAGAACGCATTGCCGTTGACGGGAAACCGATCTCACCGGCGAAGTATGTGGAGATCTACGCCGAGATCGAGCCGTTCGTGGAGCTGGTCGACAAGCAATCGCAGGAACAGGGCGGGCCCGCGATGAGCAAGTTCGAGGTGCTGGTCGCCATGGCCTTTGTCGCTTTCGCGGATGCGCCCGTCGATGTTGCGGTCGTGGAGGTCGGGCTTGGCGGTCGTTGGGATGCCACCAACATCGTCGACGCACCGGTTGCCGTCATCACTCCCATCGGCATTGACCATGTCGAGTTCCTGGGTCCAGACCTTGCCTCGATTGCCAACGAGAAGGCCGGAATCATCAAGCGGCACAAGCTCGATGCGATGACCGGCGAGGCCGGCGCCGATACCGTCGCCGTGATTGCCCAGCAGGCCCCTGAAGCGATGGAAGTGCTGCTGCGCCAAACCGTGGAAGCCGACGCGGCCGTGGCTCGCGAAGGCTCGGAGTTCTCGGTGCTGTCGCGGCAGGTCGCCATCGGTGGCCAGCTCGTGGAACTGCAGGGTCTGGGCGGGGTGTACTCGGAGATCTTCCTGCCTCTGCACGGTGAGCATCAGGCGCATAACGCGGCCCTCGCGCTTGCCGCGGTCGAGGCGTTCTTCGGGGCGGGCTCCGAGCGTCAGCTTGACATCGATGCGATACGAGCGGGATTCGCGTCGGTGATCGTTCCCGGACGCCTGGAGCGGGTGCGCAGCGCGCCCGCGGTCTTCCTGGACGCCGCCCACAATCCGCATGGCGCGGCCGCGCTGGCCGACACCCTGCAATCAGAGTTCGACTTCCGGCGTCTGGTCGGTGTTGTCAGTGTGATGGCAGACAAGGACGTCGCGGGAATTCTCGCCGCCTTGGAGCCGGCGTTCGACGAGATCGTGGTGACGCACAACGGTTCTCCCCGCGCGCTGGAGACAGATGCACTGGCGGGCATGGCCATCGAACTTTTCGGCGAAGACCGCGTCGTCGTGGCGCCCACCCTGCTCGATGCCATCGAGACCGCCACCGCGATGGTGGAAGAGGCCGCCGAAGACGGGGGAGCGGAAGGCTTTTCCGGCACCGGCATCGTCATCACCGGCTCGGTTGTCACCGCGGGAGCCGCCCGGACACTGTTCGGCAAGGATCCGCAGTGAGCAATCCCGAGGATGGAATCGACCCCGGAGCGGACCAGAACGTCCCCGGCGGTGCGGCTCCGCCAGATCCATGGCGGAGCTTCCGTGGGGTGATGGCGGGCACGCTCATTCTCGAGACGATCGTGGTGCTGCTGGCGATCCCGGTGGTGAAGATGGTGGGCGGCGGGCTCTCGCCGTTGTCGCTGACGTACCTCATCGGGGTTGTCGTGGTCATGATCCTGCTGTCCGGCATGCAGGGCCGGCCGTGGGCGCTGCAGGCCAATCTGGCGCTTCAGCTGGTCCTGGTCGCGGGATTCTTCGTGAACGCCGCGATCGGTTTCGTCGGGCTGCTGTTTCTCGGCGTCTGGTTGCTGATCTGGTACATGCGCAATCAGGTCCGTGACCGTCAGAGCCGCGGGGAGCTGCCGGGTCAGCGAGGCAGCGCTACCGACCAGTAGGCTGTCGCCCGTGACTGAGCGGACGCTGGTTTTGATCAAGCCCGATGGTGTGCAGCGGGGACTTGTTGGTGAGGTGTTGAATCGGATCGAGCGCAAAGGCCTGAAGCTGGCCGCTCTGGAACTGAAAAACGTCGACGACGCAACGGCCCGGGCTCACTATGCCGAGCATGCGGAGAAGCCGTTCTTCGGCTCGCTGCTCGAGTTCATCACCTCGGGGCCGCTGGTGGCCGCAGTGCTGGAGGGACCGCGCGCCATCGCCGCGTTCCGCCAGATCGCCGGTGGCACCGATCCCGTGGAGAAGGCCGCGACCGGCAGCATCCGGGGCGACTTCGCGTTGGAGACTCAGGAAAACCTGGTGCACGGTTCCGACTCGCCCGAGTCCGCCGCCCGCGAGATCGCGCTCTGGTTCCCCGCCCTCTGAACTCAATCCATCTGATCTGAACCCCACGAGTGTGCGGTTTGCGTCGATTCCTTCTGGATTTTCGACGTAAACCGCACACTCGATTACGTATGTGGGTCGGGAGACGCGGCCAGTTTGTGTCTTGGTCCCCGCTACCTGATTCGTATGGGATACTGAATGTGGGTCACGGCACATGCGGCCACAACCGGCCAGCCACCGACCCGAATGACGACACGGCGAGCGCGATCACCATTGCAGCACGTCAAGCCATCATTCCAGCCAGGCACTGGGTGGGTTCGGAACTGCGGTATCGCAGCTACGGATCGCTCGGAGCAAGACCACCACAAACCCGGACCTAGCCCGGGTACATAGAGAGAAAGCCCTCGCGTGGCCGCGTCTGAAGACGCGCCCGGGGGCTTGAGGAGAATAAGTGGCCGACTATGAGCTACCAGAAGACCTACACACCAGCACTCCAGAAGGGGAACAAGCCGCGCTAGCGCCGGACACCCCGCAACCCCCTGCTGAGCAGGGGGAACTGCCCGAGAAGCTGAGGGTGCACTCCCTCGCGCGCGTTCTCGGAACCTCCACACGCCGCGTGCTCGACGCGCTGTCCAAACTGGACGGGCGCGCCCGCAGCCCGCACTCGAATGTCGACAAGCAGGACGCAGCGAAGGTTCGCGAGGTGCTTGCGAGCGAGGCGGAAGCCACCCCGGCAGAGGCGCCGGCTCCGGTTGTCGCCGAGACGGCGGCCTCGGCTGTAGCCGAGGAGACATCTGCCGTTGTTGCCGAGGGTTCGGTAGAGGACCCCGATAACCCGCCGACCGCGCCGATCCTGGTCGCGGAACCGACGATCATCGAGGCCGCGGCGGTACCACCGCAGGCGGTGCCGGGCCCCACCGCGTACGACTATGGCCCGCTCTTCGTGGCGCCGCAGGCTCCCGATCCGCAGGAACGCCCCGCAGCCGTCCGTGCCGAGAAGGCTGAGGACGTCGATGAGGATGTCGCCGAGGGAGACGATCCCGACGGTGACGGCGATGGTGATGGCGATGGTGATGGCGATCGTCCGGCACGCCGTAGGCGGCGGGGACGGCGCGGCCGTGGTCGTGGCCGTGGTGAGCAGGCCGGCGGCGAGGGATCCGAGGATGCCGATGCCGAGGGCGGCGAAGCTGCCGACGGTGATGACGCTGCCGAGGCCACCGAGGCCACCGAGGCCACCGAGGGCGACTCCTCGACGGCCGATGGTGACGAGTCGAACGCCGAGGACGGCGACACCCCCGAGGGTGCCAGCCGTCGCAGGCGTCGGCGTCGTCGTCGCAAGACCGGAAGTGGTGACGACGGTGACAGTCCGTCGGAAGACGATCCGCCGAACACTGTGGTGCACGAGCGCAAGCCCCGTGCCGAGCGAGGCGATGAGATTCAGGGGATTTCTGGATCTACCCGCCTGGAGGCCAAGCGCCAGCGCCGTCGCGACGGACGCGATGCCGGACGGCGCCGTCCCCCGATCCTGACCGAGGCAGAGTTCCTGGCTCGGCGTGAGGCCGTAGAACGGGTGATGGTGGTGCGGGACAAGACCCGTACCGAGTCGCCACATGAGGGCGCCCGCTACACACAGATTGCCGTTCTCGAGGATGGCGTGCTCGTCGAGCACTTCGTGACGTCGGCCGCGTCTGCCTCGCTGGTGGGCAACATTTACCTCGGCGTCGTGCAGAACGTGCTGCCCTCGATGGAGGCAGCCTTCGTCGATATCGGTCGCGGTCGCAACGGTGTGCTGTACGCCGGTGAAGTCAACTGGGACGCCGCCGGTCTCGGCGGCTCCAACCGCAAGATCGAGCAGGCACTCAAGTCCGGTGACTACGTCCTGGTCCAGGTCAGCAAGGACCCGGTGGGACACAAGGGCGCCCGGCTGACCACGCAGATCTCGCTGGCGGGTCGCTACCTGGTCTACGTACCGGGCGCGTCCTCGACCGGTATCAGCCGCAAGCTGCCCGACACCGAGCGGCAGCGTCTCAAGGAGATCCTGCGCGATATCGTCCCGTCGGATGCCGGTGTCATCATTCGCACCGCCTCAGAAGGCGTGCGGGAAGAGGACATTCGCGCCGATGTCCAACGGCTGCAGGAGCAGTGGCAGGACATCGAGCAGCGTTCCACCGACCTCGCCGCCAAGGCCTCCGGCGCCGCCATGGCTCTTTACGAAGAGCCCGACGTGCTGGTCAAGGTGGTTCGCGACCTGTTCAACGAGGACTTCTCCAAGCTCATCATCGAGGGTGACGTCGCCTGGGGCACCATCGATGACTACGTGAAAAGCGTTGCTCCCGATCTGCTTTCGCGTATCAATCGGTACGAGCCCACGGATGGTCCCGACGTCTTCGCGGTGCATCGCATCGACGAGCAGTTGGCCAAGGCGCTGGACCGCAAGGTCTGGCTGCCCTCCGGCGGCACTCTCGTCATCGATCGCACCGAGGCCATGACGGTCGTCGACGTCAACACCGGAAAGTTCACCGGCGCCGGCGGCAACCTGGAAGAGACGGTCACCCGCAACAACCTGGAAGCCGCCGAAGAAACCGTCCGGCAGCTGCGCCTGCGCGATGTCGGCGGGATCGTGGTCATCGACTTCATCGACATGGTGCTCGAATCCAACCGTGACCTGGTGCTGCGACGTCTCACCGAGGCCTTGGGGCGCGATCGCACTCGTCATCAGGTATCCGAGGTGACCTCGCTCGGGCTGGTGCAGCTGACCCGTAAGAAGCTGGGCACTGGCTTGATCGAGGCGTTCTCGTCGACCTGCACGCACTGCGCGGGCCGGGGAATCGTGCTGCATGTCGACCCCGTCGACAATGCCGGTGCCGCGGCCGGGGGAGCCAAGAAGCCCGAAACCGGCCGCCGTGCCAAGCGTTCCCGCAAGGGCAAGGCGGATGAGCCGGAAGTCGTGGTCGCCCGCACCCCGTCGCACCCGCAGGGTGAGCATCCGATGTTCAGGGCGATGGCGGCGGCAAATGGCCACGGCGAGGACGGTGAAGACGGCGATGTGGCCGAGGATGCGCTGGGTGACGACGCGTTCGATGAGGTCGAAGAGACTGTGGACACCGTGGACACCGTGGAGACCTTCGAGAGTGTCGAGACCGATACTCCCGAGGTTGAGCACGAGCCCGCGCCGGCTATCGCCGACGTTGTGCAGGAGGCCGAGGCCGACAGCGTGTCCGAGGCGGCTGTCGAGGAGCCTGACGAGCCCGAGACCGCACCCGAACCAGCTGCTAAGGCGCCCACACGGCCCCGGCGCAGGCGTTCAGCTGCGCGGGCCGCGGGACCGCCGGTAGAGCACTAGGCCGCGGCCGGATGTCGTTGGCTGTGCAGCTCCGCGAGCCGGTTTGACCCTTAGGCCGCTGGTCAAGTAGCCTTGAGCAGTTGTCGCGAGGCTTCCGGCCCGCGGCATGTGGCCCAGTGGAATTACTGAGCGGGCCCACCCCACGATCCAGATGCGTCAACCGACCTGGTTGCGCGCGTCCGAACAGCAGAGCAGAGGTAGACGCAACGATGGCGACCTACGCAATCGTCAAGACCGGTGGCAAGCAGTACAAGGTTGCCGTCGGCGACCTGGTGAAGGTCGAGAAGATCGACTCGGAGCCCGGCTCCTCGGTGCAGCTGCCCGTTGCCCTGGTCGTGGACGGCGCCACCGTCACCACCGATGCCGACAAGCTCGCCAAGGTTGCAGTGACCGGCGAGATCATCGAGCACACCAAGGGCCCGAAGATCCGCATCCACAAGTTCAAGAACAAGACCGGCTACCACAAGCGGCAGGGTCACCGTCAGCGGTTGACCGTGCTCAAGGTCACCGGAATCAAGTAGGAGCGTCTGACACATGGCACACAAGAAGGGCGCGTCCAGCTCGCGCAACGGTCGTGATTCCAACGCGCAGCGGCTTGGCGTCAAGAGGTTCGGTGGCCAGCTCGTCAAGGCCGGCGAGATCCTGATCCGTCAGCGCGGCACCCACTTCCACCCCGGCGTCAACGTCGGGCGTGGCGGTGACGACACTCTGTTCGCGACCTCCGCGGGCACCGTTGAGTTCGGCGCCAAGCGCGGCCGCCGGGTCATCAACATCCTCCCGGTCGACGCTTAATTTCGTTCTGTGTTCGGCGTCTGACCGGGCGCAGAACTGTGTGAAGGAGGCTTAGATGCCTCGTTTTGTTGATCGCGTTGTCATCCATGCCAAGGCAGGTACCGGCGGTCACGGCTGTGCTTCGGTACATCGTGAAAAGTTCAAGCCGCTCGGTGGGCCTGACGGTGGTAACGGTGGTCGCGGCGGCAGCGTGATCCTCGAAGTGGACCCGCAGGTGCATACCCTGCTGGACTTCCACTTCCACCCCCATCTGCAGGCACCCAACGGTACGCAGGGCATGGGTGGTCACCGCAATGGCGCCAACGGCGACGACTTGATTCTCAGGGTGCCCGACGGCACCGTTGTGCTCGACAACGACGGCCGGATCCTTGCGGATTTGGTTGGTGCGGGTGCGCGTTTCGACGCCGCCGCCGGAGGTCGAGGCGGACTGGGCAACGCGGCGTTGGCATCACGCGCCCGCAAGGCGCCCGGATTCGCCCTACTGGGCGAGACCGGGGCCGAAGTCGACCTGACGCTCGAACTGAAAACAGTCGCCGATGTGGGGTTGGTGGGGTTCCCGTCGGCGGGCAAATCCTCTCTGGTCTCCGTGCTTTCGGCGGCCAAGCCGAAGATTGCCGACTATCCGTTCACGACGCTGGTCCCGAATCTCGGTGTAGTGACCACTGGCGATCACTCCTTTGTGATGGCCGACGTTCCTGGTCTCATTCCCGGTGCGGCCGATGGGCGTGGGCTGGGTCTGGAGTTCCTGCGGCATATCGAACGCTGCGCGGTACTTGTCCATGTTGTCGACTGTGCGACGTTGGAACCCGGCCGCGATCCCGTTTCCGATATCGATGCGCTGGAAAATGAGTTGGCGCGGTATCAGCCGACGTTGCAAGATGATTCAGTGCTCGGTGATCTGGCCGACCGGCCCCGCGCGGTGGTGCTCAACAAGATTGACGTAGCCGAGGCCGACGAGCTCGCCGATTTTGTCACCGAAGAGGTGTCGAAGCGCGGCTGGCCCGTTTTCAAGGTGTCCACCCTGACTCGGGACGGACTGCGGCCGTTGACTTTCGCGTTGTGGGAGATGATCGTGGCGGCCCGTGCGGCCCGGCCCGAACCGGTGAAGACCCGCGCGGTGATTCGCCCCATCCCTGTCGATGAGAGCGGATTCACCGTGTCTGCGGACCTGGAGAACCCCGGTGGTTTTGTGGTCCGCGGTGTGCGCCCCGAGCGCTGGATTCGTCAGACCAACTTCGAAAACGACGAGGCTGTGGGCTATCTGGGCGACCGGCTGGCGCGTCTGGGCGTCGAAGACCAGCTGCTCAAACTTGGGGCACAGCCCGGTTGCGCGGTCACCATCGGCGACATGACCTTCGATTGGGAGCCGCAGACCCCGGCAGGCGTCGACGTGACCATGAGCGGTCGCGGCACCGATGCCCGTATCGACAAGACCGATCGAGTGGGTGCCGCAGAGCGTCGCCAGGCCAGGCGGGTGCGCCGCGGTCAAGTGGAGCCGGAGTGACTGGCGATGAGCGGCCTGCGGTCAGTGAACTGAGCGCAGGCGCGCAGGCGCGCCAGGCCATTCAGTCTGCCCGCACCGTGGTGGTGAAGGTCGGTACCGCTGCCCTCACCGATGCGACGGGGACCTTCAGCGCCGACCGGATGGAGTACCTCGTCGAGGTCATCGAGGGCCGGATGAAGGCCGGATCCGATGTGGTGATCGTGTCCTCCGGAGCGATCGCGGCAGGCATGGTTCCGCTCGGATTGACCAAGCGTCCAACAGATTTGGCGACCAAGCAGGCTGCTGCCAGTGCGGGTCAGGTGGCGCTCATCGGCGCCTGGAGCGCCGCCTTCGCGCGCTATGAGCGCACCGTGGGGCAGGTGCTGCTGACCGCTCATGACATTTCGATGCGGGTGCACCACACCAATGCGCAGCGCACACTCGACAGGCTGCGCACCTTGCACGCGGTCGCCATCGTGAACGAGAACGACACCGTGGCCACCAACGAGATCCGTTTCGGAGACAACGATCGCCTGTCGGCGCTCGTCGCGCATCTCGTGGGCGCCGACGCGCTGGTGCTGCTCTCCGATATCGATGGGCTCTACGATTCCGATCCCCGAAAGGGGAACGCGCGCTTTATATCTGAGGTGAGCGGGCCTGAGGACCTGTCCGATGTGATCGCCGGCCCCGGTGGCTCGCGCGGCACCGGGGGAATGGCCTCGAAGCTCTCCTCGGCGCTGTTGGCTTCCGACGCCGGTGTCCCGGTGCTGTTGGCCTCGGCGACAGAAGCTGCGGCGGCGCTGGGTGACGGCTCCTGCGGAACGGTTTTCGCGGCGCGGCCGCAACGCATGTCCGCTCGCAAGTTCTGGGTGCGCTACGCGGCCGAGGCCACCGGTTCGCTGACGCTGGACGCCGGCGCCGTGCGTGCGGTGGTGACCTCGCGACGGTCGTTGCTGCCCGCCGGGATTACCGGGGTATCCGGGCGCTTCCACGGGGGGGATGTCGTCGAGCTTCGCGACGTCGAGGGTTCGATGGTTGGCCGGGGCGTGGTGGCTTACGACGTAGCAGAGTTGGCGACCATGCTGGGCCGGTCTACCAACGAACTTCCCGAGGATCTGCGGCGTCCCGCCGTGCATGCCGACGACCTCGTCACCTGAACGCTTCGCGTATTTGCTCGAAAGAGTGGCGCGGTGTCTGAGCACCTGATACAAACGTTCAGCTAGTTCTCAGCTTGGGGGGTATTTCCCTGGGCTTCGTGTGGGAGGGATCAGATGACAGGCCGGAGCATAGGGATCATCAGCGCTTTCGTGAGCGCGGTGGCGTTGGTAGTGGGATTGTTCAGCTCGGTGGCCGTGGCAAGCGCGGCACCTGACACCGCTGAGACTCACATCAGGAGTCTGATCGCGGGCCAGCTGTCCGCGCTGCAGGCCGTCGACGCCGCCGCGTACGGCGCAACCTACTGCGCTGACTATCGCGACAAGGTGGAGGCCGACCACAGCCAGATGTTCACGCCGCCGGACGTGACGCGGCTTGCGGGCGCCAGTGTCAAGAAGCTGCGCGCCAAGACCAAAGAGATCTTCCCGATGGCATCCAGCGATGCCGTAGAGGCCTTTGTGCAGGCGGTCGGCGACGAGGACCAGAACGAGGTTGATACCGCGTGGCACCAGCTGTGGGCCAGCTCGTTCGCGAAGCTGTCGTACCGGGTGAAGAGCGTCGATGTCACCGGCGACAATGCCGAAGCCATTGTCGCGGTTCGCGTCGGCAGCACAAGCACCAATCAGCGCTGGGATCTGATCCGCGAGGGCCAGGACTGGAAGGACTGCACGGCGCCGCCGGAGCAGGACAACGTGCAGGGCATTGTCGGCGGCCAGGGCCGACAGGGTCTGCTGGATACTCCGCTGACAGGGGAGTAATCCCCGCGCGAAAACGTCTCCGACCGGCCGGTGAACGCGATTTTCGTGCCGCGCTGACTGGTAGGTTTGCTCGGTGAGAGTGCACGAGCTGATCTGGACTGATAGAAATTAGCTCAGGGGCAAGTGATCGATACGAGCGAGGGTAGTCATGGTTTGCCGGAGATGGGCCGGAGCGGCGCTGGTGGGGGCCCTGTTGCTGGGCGGTGTGGGTTGCACGCGAACTGTCGACGGTGACGGTCAGCCCAACGCCGAGGCGCTGGCCACTGTGCACGACGAGAAACAGATCAACGACTTGGTCCAGCAGCAAAACACCTATGCCGCGAATTTCGACTTCGCCAAGCTGGCCGAGACCAAGTGTGCCAAGTACCGGGACGCCACCGCCCAGAGCGGACCGCCCATTCCCGCGATGAACGAGATCGTCCCGCCCGAGATCGCCACTGCGCCCGGTGCGGGCGACGCACTGCGGGGATTGTTGTCGCAGAAGTTCCCCACGGTGCCGCCCGACGTCGTCAGCGCCGTCGTGGACAGCCTCGTCAATCAGGATGACCAGGCGTATCAGACGGCCATGCGCAATCTGCTGAAGTCGCTGATCGTCGTGAAGGCCGAAGTCCAGGACATCGAGATCAAGGGCGATCAGGCCACCGCGGAATTGACGGTGACCACCACCACCGGGGACAAGCCGGCCAAACGTGAGCAGCAGACCGTCAAGTTCATCAAGGAAAACGGCAAGTGGCTCGATTGCAATCCGCCGGGCTCGGGTAGCTGACCGACCGTAACGGATGCCGCGTTCCGCGGCGATAACGTGGTGTGAAGTACCGCCAATCAGGGGAGGGAACCGTCAAGCCAATGCTGGCCGTCGGCGTGGCTGTGGCCGCGCTGGCTGCGCTCGGTGCACCTGTGGTGCACGCGGCACCCAACCGGGACGCGGTGACAGAACACGTGCGGGCCTGGGAAAAGGCGTACAACGACGTCGACACCAACAAGATCGGCGACTTGACGTGCGATAAGTACCGCGACCGGGAGATGGCGAACAACGAGTCGCGGATTCCCACCTGGGACGACTTCGTCAAGCCCTCGGATCTGTACGCCAAGTTCCCCAAACTCACCCAGGAAACACTGGACCAGCTACTCGATGCCGCCAAGCGCAAGGACGCCGCTGCCTTTCGGCAGGCATCGGTTGATGTGGTGCGGGAGAACGCGCATCTGACGGTCACCAACATCGACAAGGTCAATGTCATCGAGGCCAAGAACGCGACGGTCACGGTGACCACATCGTCGGTGTGGGGCAACGACTCGCCCAAGACCACCACCTCTGATTGGTATCTGACCTACGAGCGCGACGCCTGGCGTTACTGCAATCCGGTGATCACCGTCCGCTGACTCAGGACCCCTTGAGCGACAGCTCGATCCGGGCAGCGGACGGGGCGCAGTTTCCGGCCCCTGAGCGCAGGGTGGCCAGCGCGCCTGCCACATTCGCGTGCCGCAAGGCCGTCTCCGCTCCGAGCGGCCACCAGGCCGCCAGCACACCCGCGAAAACATCACCGGCGCCGGTGGTGTCGAGCGGTCGCACCGGATACGACGGCACCGTGAGCTCACCCTGCGGGCTGCGATAGCGCGATCCCTCGTCGCCCAGCGTGGTGACCAGATGCCGTGACGGGTACAACCAGGATGCGGCCTCGGTCTGGTTGACGACGACCACGCTGGCACGAAAGGCCAGCTCTGCCAGGTCGGGCGAACGCTCGGGTACCGGGGATGCGTTGAGCACGAACTGCTTTCCGGCTTCGGCGGCCCAGCGGGCCGCCGTCAGCGCCACCTCGACGGGGATTTCCAACTGGCACAGCAGCACATCGTGCGAGCAGATGATGTCCTTGTGCAGCTTCTCGTCCAGCGTGAAATCACTGTTGGCGCCCGGGGCCACCACGATGCAGTTCTCGCCGGAATCCTCCACCGTGATGGTGGCCATTCCGCTGGGTCCGTCGACCTCGACGAGCCCATCCAGACCAATATTGTTGTCCGCCAGGTGAGATCGCAGCATCGGTGCGGCGCCGTCGGAGCCCACCGCGCCGATGAACTGCACCGAAGCGCCCGCCCGCGCCGCCGCCACGGCCTGATTGGCGCCCTTGCCTCCCGGAGCGGGCAGGGCCGATGTCGCCAGCACTGTCGCTCCAGGGGCAGGCAGCTCCTCCACCCGCAACGTCAGATCCATGTTGACGCTACCGAGGACGCATACCGTGGCTAACTCAGTCACCCGCCTAGGTTAGTCCTGGCGCAGCTACATTTCGGCCACCCGGATACCCTGACACGATGAGCGTTTCAACCAACGAGTTGGCCTACGGATCTGGGCGGTCCGCGGGTGGCCTCTCGAGCGACGCCGAGGACCTGCGCGCAAGCGTTCATGATGCCGCCCGGCGGGCGCGTGTGGCGGCCCGTGATCTGGCTCGGCTGACGGCCGATGCGAAGAACTCCGCGCTCCTCGCGGCGGCTGATGCCGTCGTCGCAGCCACCGATTCGATCATCGCGGCCAATGCCGATGACCTGCAGCGCGCACGGGACGCCGGTATTGACGAGGCCATGCTCGACCGCCTGGCCCTCGATGCACGCCGAGTGGCCGGTATTGCCGACGGTCTGCGCCAGGTCGCGGGTCTAGCGGACCCGATCGGCGAGATCCTGCGCGGCTCCACCCGCCCCAACGGACTGCGGTTGCGCCAGATCAGGGTGCCCCTCGGGGTGGTCGGCATGGTGTACGAAGGACGACCGAACGTCACGGTCGATGCATTCGGGTTGACCCTCAAGTCGGGCAACGCGGTGCTGCTGCGCGGCAGCTCCTCGGCCGCAACCTCCAATACCGAACTCGTGCGGGTGCTGCGCGAGTCGTTGGTCGCCAGCGCCCTGCCCGCCGATACTGTCCAGCTGCTCGACAGCCGGGACCGGGTGACCGTCACCCATCTCATTCAGGCACGTGGACTGGTTGACGTCGTGATCCCGCGCGGCGGGGCCGGCCTCATCGACGCGGTGGTGCGCGATGCGCAGGTGCCTACCATCGAAACCGGCGTGGGCAACTGCCACGTGTACGTGCACGCCGACGCCGATCTCGCTCTGGCCGAGCGGATTGTGTTGAACTCCAAGACTCGTCGCCCCAGCGTGTGCAACGCCGCCGAGACTCTGTTGATCGACCGGGCCATTGCGGACGTCGCGGTGCCGCGGCTCGTCGGCGCACTGCAGGCCGCCGGTGTCACCGTGCACGCCGATCTTGCCGTGCCGGGTGTGGTTCCGGTGACCGATGCGGATTTCGGCACCGAATACCTTTCCCTGGACATCGCGGCAGCTGTCGTCGACGATCTCGATGCCGCCATCCGCCACATCGAGCGTTACTCCAGCGGGCACACCGACGCTATCGTCACCGCGAATCTCGGTGCGGCCCAGGAATTCACCGATCGGGTGGATAGTGCCGCCGTGATGGTCAACGCCTCCACGGCGTTCACCGATGGCGAGCAATTCGGATTCGGCGCCGAGATCGGCATCTCGACCCAGAAGCTGCACGCGCGTGGCCCGATGGGCCTGCCCGAACTGACCACCACCAAGTGGATCGTCCTCGGCGACGGTCAGATCCGTCCCACCTAACACCTGGAGCACCGTGTCTGATTCTCTTCGCCCGAGCGGCTCATCGCAGTCTCGAACGCAGACCTCGCCGATGTTCACGAGCATCGATGACGTCACCACACGCTTGGCCGAGACCGGATACCTGGCGGACACCGCCACGGCGACGGCGGTATTCCTGGCCGACCGACTGGGCAAGCCACTTCTTGTGGAGGGCCCGGCGGGAGTCGGCAAGACCGAATTGGCCAGGGCGGTAGCGCAAACCACCGGTGCGGGTCTGGTGCGTCTGCAGTGCTATGAGGGTGTCGACGAGGCCCGCGCTCTCTACGAGTGGAATCACGCCAAGCAGATCCTGCGTATCCAGGCCGGATCGGGTGACTGGGATGAGACCAAGACCGATGTCTTCGCCGAGGAATTCCTGCTGTCGCGGCCGCTGCTGACGGCGATCCGCCGCGAGGACCCCACCGTGCTCCTCATCGACGAGACCGACAAGGCCGATATCGAGATCGAGGGCCTGCTGCTGGAGGTGCTCAGCGATTTCGCGGTCACCATCCCCGAACTGGGAACCATCGCGGCCAGCCGAAAGCCCTTCGTGCTGTTGACCTCCAATGCCACCCGCGAGTTGTCCGAGGCGCTCAAGCGGCGCTGCCTGTTCCTGCACATCGACTTTCCCGATGCGGAGCTGGAGCGGCGCATCCTGCTCAAGCGGGTTCCCGAGCTTCCCGCGGCGCTGGCCGAGGAACTGGTGCGGATCATCGGTGTGCTGCGCAACATGCAGCTCAAGAAGGTGCCCTCGGTGGCCGAGACCATCGATTGGGGTCGCACCATTTTGGCGCTCGGGCTGGACACCCTCGATGACGCGGTCATCGCGTCGACCCTTGGCGTGATCCTCAAACATCACTCCGATCAACAGCGTGCCGCCGGAGAGCTGAGGCTGAACTGATGAGCGCTCCCGCGAAGAAGAGACGGCACTAATGCCCCCGCGTAAGCCTCCGAAGGCGGTGCTGCCCCTGGCACCGCACGGTCTGCCGGGCCATCTGGTGGGCTTCGTGGAAGCACTACGCGAACAAGGTATTTCGGTGGGCCCGTCGGAGACCGTGGACGCCGGCCGGGTGATGACCGTGCTGGGACTGCAGAGCCGCACCGAACTTCGGGAGGGCTTGGCCTGCGCAGTATTGCGCCGTGCCGATCATCGTCTCACCTTCGATGTGCTGTTTGACCTGTGGTTCCCGCCCGCGCTCGGGGCGCGCTTCGTCGAGGTGGATCCGGAATCGACACCTCTGGACATTCAGGACATCGAGCAGGTGCGCGATGAGTTGGTGGACCTGCTGTCCTCCGATGCCGGAGACAAGCCGCTGAATTCGTTGATCGCGCAGATCGTGGAGGCCTACGGCAAGTACAACTCCACCCGGGGCACCTCCTATTCGGCGTATCAGGCCATGAAATCGCTGTCCCTGGATCAGATCGAGGCCAAACTGCTGGCGGGTCTGCTCGGCGACGGGGACTCAGACGCCCCGGCATCGCCGACCGATCAGGCGGTAGCGAAAGCGATTGCCAAAGAACGTGTCTCGAAGGTGCGCCAGCTCGTTGAGGCGGAGACCAAACGCCGCACCGCGGAACAGCTGGGGCGAGAACGCGTCACCGCGTACGGGGTGCCGCAGTTGGCCGAGAACGTGGAATTCCTGCGCGCCTCGGGGGAGCAGTTGCGCAACATGCGGCGGGTGGTGCACCCGTTGGCGCGGATGCTGGCCAGCCGCCTTGCGGCCCGGCGCCGACGTGCCCACACCGGCCAGATCGATCTGCGTCGCACGCTGCGCAAGTCCATGTCCACCGGCGGCGTGCCGATCGACGTCGTGCAGAAGAAGCCCCGGCCCGCACGTCCCGAGCTGGTGGTGCTCTGTGATGTCTCGGGATCGGTGGCGGGCTTCTCGCATTTCACGCTGTTGCTGGTCAACGCGCTGCGTCAGCAGTTCTCCCGGGTGCGCGTGTTCGCTTTCATCGACACTACCGACGAGGTGACCCACCTGTTTACTCCCGATACCGACCTGGCCGAGGCGATCGTGCGGATCACCCGGGAGGCGGAGGTGTTCACCGGCGATGGGCACAGCGACTACGGGCACGCGTTCAAGACGTTTGTCGAGAAGTTCCCGACGGTGCTGTCTCCCCGTAGCGCGCTGCTGATCCTCGGTGACGGACGCACCAACTACCGCAATCCTGCCGTCGAGGTGCTGTCCTCCATGGTGTCGTCCAGCCGCCACGCCCACTGGCTCAACCCCGAGCCCAAGAATCACTGGGGAACCGGGGATTCGGCGGCCACGCGGTACCAGGACGCCATCACCATGCATGAATGCCGCTCGGCCAAGCAGCTGGCCGCGGTGATCGACAACCTGCTACCGGTTTAGCGTGGCCTATCACTCCAGTAAGCTGGCAATTCGTGCAATCTGTCCCGGAGGCTCCTCGCGCAAGCGGCTCATCGCAGCGCCGACGACTTGGAGTGATGGGTGGGACGTTCGATCCCATCCACAACGGCCACTTGGTTGCCGCTAGTGAGGTCGCCGATCGATTTGAGCTCGATGAGGTCATCTTCGTGCCGACGGGTCAGCCGTGGCAGAAGCAGGGGCGCAAGGTCAGTCCCGCCGAACATCGGTATCTGATGACGGTCATCGCCACCGCATCGAATCCGCGGTTCACCGTCAGCCGGGCCGATATCGACCGCGGCGGCGCGACCTACACCGTCGACACCCTTATCGACCTGCGGGACGCGCATCCCGATGCGGACCTGTACTTCATCACCGGCGCGGACGCGCTCGCATCGATCCTGTCGTGGGAGAACTGGGAGCAGCTGTTCACCTTGGCCAAGTTCATCGGTGTCAGCCGGCCCGGTTACGAACTGAGTTCCGATCACATCGCCCATGCCGAGCTGCCGCCGGACGGGCTCACACTTGTCGAGGTGCCGGCGCTCGCCATCTCGTCGACCGACTGCCGGATACGGGCGGGCCAATCGCGGCCCATCTGGTACCTGGTACCCGATGGGGTGGTGCAGTACGTCGCCAAGCACCAGCTCTACAGCCGAAATCGAGGAGACGCCGCATGACCGCCGCCCCAGACGCCGTCGAGCTGGCCACGTTGGCCGCCCAGGCCGCCGCGTCCAAGCTTGCCACCGATGTCGTCGTCATCGACGTCTCCGAGCAGTTGGTCATCACCGACTGTTTCGTGATTGCCTCGGCGGCCAATGAGCGCCAGGTCAATGCGATCGTCGATCAGGTCGAGGAGGTTCTGCGTCGGGCCGGTCAGAAGCCGGTGCGCCGTGAAGGTGGCCGCGAGGGACGCTGGACACTGCTCGATTACGTGGACGTCGTGGTACACGTACAGCATGAGGATGAACGTAATTACTATGCGCTGGAACGGCTTTGGCGTGATTGCCCGGTCATCCCGGTTGACCTGGACGCGTTGCCGGCCGAGTACTCCACCGAGACGCCCGCCGACACGGAGGAAGGCGCATGATCCGGCGGTTGGTGCTGCTGCGGCATGGGCAGACGACCTTCAATGCCGACAGCCGGATGCAAGGACAGCTCGACACCGGACTGTCTGATCTGGGCCGCGCCCAGGCGGTGGCGGCTGCCGAGGTGTTGGCCAAGCGACTGCCGCTGGCCATTGTGTCCTCGGATCTGCAGCGCGCGTATGACACCGCGACGGCGCTGGCGGACCGCTGTCACGTCGAGGTATCGGTCGATGAGCGGCTGCGGGAAACACATCTGGGCGACTGGCAGGGCCTGACTCACCATGAGGTCGACGCCATCGCCCCGGGCGCCCGCGCCGAATGGCGTGACGACGCGACGCTGGCACCGCACGGGGGAGAAAGCCGCATCGACGTGGCCAATCGCAGCGTGCCTGTCGTCGCCGAACTCGTTGCTGCGGTACCGGAGTGGGGAACTGACGAGCGCGATCACCCGGTGGTGCTGGTGGCGCATGGCGGTTTGATTGCCGCGCTCACCGCCGCCTTGCTGCGGTTGGATGTGGGCAATTGGCCGGTGCTGGGCGGGATGGGCAATGCGAGCTGGGTTCAGCTGGGCGGACATTCGGCCGATGGCGCGGGCTTCGACGACATCCGCTGGCGCCTGGACGTGTGGAACGCCTCGGCGCAGGTGACCAATGACGTCCTCTGACGAAGACGCAGGGCGCAAGAAGCTCCTGATCTTCGCGGACTCGCTGTCCTACTACGGTCCCACCGGCGGCCTGCCCGCGGATGACCCGAGGATTTGGCCCAATATCGTTGGGCAGCATCTCGGTTGGGATGTGGAACTGATCGCACGGATCGGTTGGACGTGCCGCGACGTGTGGTGGGCGGCCATCCAGGATCCACGCGCCTGGGCCGCGGTACCCCGCGCGGGAGCGGTGATCTTCGCGACCAGTGGGATGGATTCACTGCCGTCGCCGCTGCCGACCGCGCTGCGCGAGTCCATTCGGTTGATTCGACCCCCGAGATTGCGGAGCTGGGTCCGTGACGGATATGGCTGGTTGCAGCCGAGACTGTCGCCCATTGCGCGGGTTGCGCTGCCGCCCAAGCTCACTGTGGAATACCTCGAAAAGACCCGTGGTGCACTTGATTTCAACCGTCCTGGGCTGCCCATGATCGCTTCATTGCCATCGGTGCACATCGCGGAGTCGTACGGTCGGGTGCACTCCGGCAGAGAAGCCACCGCGTCGGCCATCCAAAGCTGGGCATCCGAGCACAAGATGCCCGTGGTGGATCTGAAGGAAGCTGTCGGCGAGGAGATATTCTCGGGCCGGGGAAATCCGGACGGGATCCACTGGAACTTTGTCGCACACGAACGCGTTGCCGAATTGATGATCAACGCACTGCAGACTGCGCTGCCCGAGCTCGGGGTTCGGTGACCCATGCCGGTTGTCGTGGTGACGGATTCGGGGGCGCGGCTGCAGCCGCAAGACGCCCAGATGCTGGGTATCCGGCTGGTGCCCTTGCATGTACTGACCGGTGATCAGGACTTGCGTGACGGGGTGGATCCCATCCCCGCCTCGGTGTACGAGAAGGGACGTGCCACCACCGCCGGTGCGTCGCCGGCCGAGCTGACTGCGGTGTACCGGCAGGCTCTCATCGACAGCGGCGGCGACGGAGTCGTCGCGGTCCATCTGTCGGGAAGACTGTCGAGCACATTTGAGGCCGCCGAGCAGGCGGCCCGTGAATACGGCGAGCAGGTGCACGTCGTTGATTCACGATCGGCCGCGATGGGTAGTGGTTTCGTCGCCCTGGCCGCGGCACGGGCCGCGGCCGCCGGTGCCGATCTGAGTGCGGCGTACCAGGCCGCGCGGGATGCGGTGGGGCGCAGCCGGTGTGTGATGGTGGTGCACAAGCTGGACCATCTGCGGCGCAGCGGACGTATCAGTGCCACCTCATCCTGGCTCGGCACTGCGCTGGCGCTCAAGCCCGTGCTGCAGATCGACGAGGACGGCAAGCTGGTCTTGGCTCAGCGTGTGCGTACTGCCACCAAGGCGATCGGCGCGATGGTCGACAACATCGTCGAGTTCGTGGGTGAGCGCCGGGTCTCCGTGACGATCCACCACGTCGACAACACCGAAACCGCCGAGAAGGTGAACGAGCTGGTGTGCTCGCGGCTGGTGACCGCCCATGATCCGGTGATTTCGGAGATGGGGCCGGTGCTTGCGGTGCATGTGGGTCCGGGCGCCGTCGGGGTATGCGCTGAACCGGTGGACTGATCGAGGTTTGTCCACAATTCCGTATTGATCCACAATTGCCGATCTACCGCTGGCCCGTCGCTGTGCCGCTTTCTAGCGTCGAGACATGGATTCGGAGCTGTTGCGCCGGCGTCTGGCATCGGCCGGACGTGAACTTGATGGCGATGACGACGACGTCGTAGGGACGGCGCCTGGACTCGAATCCGAGTCGGCACTGCGTTGGCTTCCGGATTCTCTGACACCGAGTGGCACCCGCGGCTGGCTGGAGTCCGTCCGGACCGACCCGGGCCGTGCCGGTGTTCTCGCGTTGGGTGCGATTGGTGTGTTGGCGGTGCTGGTCACCGTCTTCACCGTGATGCGTCAGCCGCCAGCTCCTGTCAGCGCGAATCTTCCTCCGGTGCAACCGGTATCGTCGAGCTCGGTGTCGCCACCGAGTTCATTGGTGGTCAGTGTGGTCGGCTTGGTCAAACGCCCCGGCTTGGTCACCCTGACCGCCGGTGCGCGGGTCGCTGACGCGGTGACGGCGGCTGGGGGAGCGGTGGACGGCGCCGATGTGATCACGTTGAACATGGCCAGGCCGGTTGTCGATGGCGACCAGATCGTGGTCGGTCTGTCACCGATGCCCGGGCAACCCGTGGGGATGGCGAGTTCGATTGTCGCCGCCGGACAGGTGCCGACCGGGAGCGCGAACCCCACGGGGCCCGCACCGGGACGGGTAAACCTGAACACGGCAACGGTATCCGAGCTCGATGCGCTCCCCGGCGTGGGGCCGGTTATGGCGGCCTCGATCGTGCGGTGGCGATCCGAACATGGCAAGTTCACCAGCATCGACCAGCTGGCGGAGGTAGATGGGATCGGCCCGTCGCGGCTGGACAAGCTGCGTACCCTCGTCGTGCTGTGAAGTCGGAAGAGGCCGGTGAGCCTCTGCTGGATCTACGACTGGTGCCACCCGCGCTCGTCGGCTGGGCCGCGACGGCTATCGGAATTCTCTGGCCCATGGGCTATTTCATGGCCGCGGCGCTAGTCGTCGGAGCGGTTGGTTTACGGCTGTGTCGTGACCGGTTGGACAAGGCCGTCGTTGCCGTGATGCTCGCCGTTCTCGTCGCAGGCATCGGCTTCTCCGTGGCGGCCGCGATGCGATATCACGGGGTGCAGAGCCATCCCCTGCGTTCCAGGATGGGGCAGGTCGTCGCGGCACAGCTGCGGGTGACCGATGATCCGAAGAGTATTGCGGGTGGCCGGGCGATGATGCGCGCCGACCTTGTCGGGGTGGGTGATCCGGTGCAGGCGCTGACCGGCTCGGTGGTGGTCTTCGGGTCTTCCTCGCTGCTGGGCACGGTGGCGGTGGGTGACACGGTGCGGGTGCGAGCGGCGGTTGCGCGCCCCATCCGGCGTGACCTGACGGTGGCGACTCTTACCGCGGTGGGGGAACCCACGGTAAATGATCACTCACCGATTCATGGTGCGGCCAATGGTATTCGCGATCGATTTGTCGACGTTGCGCGAGCCGCCCTGCCACCCGATGAAGCCGCGCTGTTGCCGGCGCTGGTTCTCGGGGACACCAGCGCACTGGATGCGGGAACCGTCGCGGCATTTCGGACGTCGGGGCTCACTCATCTGATGGCCGTCTCCGGAGCCAACGTGTCCATTGTGTGCGGGGCGGTGCTGCTGTTGGGACGGCTGATCGGGCTGCGGGCCTCGGTGGTGTTGGCAGGACTGGTGCTGATGGGCTTCGTTGTCCTGGTACGGCCGTCACCGAGTGTGTTGCGCGCCGCGGTGATGGGTGCGATCGGGCTGCTTGGCTTATTGACGGCGCGGCGCCGCCAAGCCATACCTGCCTTGGCTGCAACGGTTTTGGTGCTTCTTGCGGTGTCGCCTGGTCTTGCCGTCGACATCGGTTTCGCGTTGTCGGTGGTCGCGACGGCGGCGCTGGTGGTGTTGGCACCACGCTGGTCTGTGCGCCTGACGGCGCGGGGCTGGCCCAAACCGCTGGCCGACGCGTTGTGCATCGCTGTCGCCGCGCAGGTGGTGACGGCGCCGCTGATTGCTGCCATCTCGGGCAGTTTCAGTGTCTCCTCCGTCGCCGCCAATCTGATCGCAGGGCTGGTCATCGCCCCCATCACCATTCTCGGAACTGCGGCCGCGGCACTCACCGTCATCTCCCCGCCGGCCGCGGGTCTGCTGGTGAGGTTCTGCGGCCCGGAACTGTGGTGGCTGCTCAGAGTCGCCGATTACGCGTCCGCCGGCGGATCTACCGCGATTCCGGTGCCGTCGGGTGCGGTTGGTTTCGTCGTTGTGGCTGCGGTGCTTGGTGTTTCGGTGTGGTTGTGGCGCCGACGGTGGTTCCGCGGGCTGGCCTGGTCCGGGGCACTGTGCGTGCTCGCGCTGGCAATTTCGGCGCGACTGGTGAGCTAGCAGAACGGCCGGACTAGGTCCCGGAGAGGGCAAGGTGGCGCCGAGGTGCCGGCACAGCGGGTGTCTCGTGTCGCCGCCAGCAGTATCGCAGTACTCGCAACGAGAAAGCGGGCCGACGCATCAACGAAGGGGAGTCGTGCAGATTGTTGACGCGCAGGATTGTCTCGGTAATCCGAATGTCGTTGCGCGCCGCCATCATCATCTTGTCCGACCACCATGCCATCAGCTTCCACAACATCCGATGTGAGAACGATGCGTTGGCAGGCATCTCGGTGAACAGTGGGGCCGATAGCGTGTTCTGCTGCCATACCGCGTTGATGCGACGTCCGACGGCATGGAAGTACCGGTGGGCCAGCCCGGCGTCGCCCTCGAAGAGGCAGTTCCTGAGAGCGACCGCTTCGAACACCGCCATCGTCATTCCCTGGCCCTTGATGGGGTCCAGGCTGCAGATCGCGTCACCTATCACCAGTAGGCCGTCCGGGAACTGCTCCATCTGGTCATAGCGGCGCCACACCGCCTCGCGATACCGGAAGATGCGCACATCGCCAATCGGCACCGCCGCGCGGATGGTGTCCAGGAGCTCGTCGGGTACGAATTGTTCTGCGAAAGAGATCATTTCGTCGAAGGTGGCGGGAGGTTCATCCAGGTTGAATGTGCCCAGCGTCATCATGACGGTGCCGTTTTCGCAGCGGGCGATGGCTCCGCCATACGGGAGCCCGGGTGCCGGGTTGAAGAAAGTGAGCTTGTCCAGGTCGGCGTCGTCGGCAATGTGTAGCAGTTGGCTCGCATAGGTCACCGGTGATGCCATGCGGACTTCGGCCGGACGGGCGTAACCAAGTCGGTCCAGGAAGGTCTGGGTCCGCGGGGTACGTCCGGTCGCATCGATCACCACGTCCGAGATCAGCGTTGTCACCAGGCCGGTGGAGCGCCGTGCCACCCGCACGCCGGTGACGCGCTGGCCCTCGGTCATGGGCTCAATGACGTCATGCCCATCCAGGAACTTCACGTTGCCCAGGCGCTGAACGCGTTGGCGTACATGCAGTTCCAAGAAAGGCCGGGTCGCAAGATAGAGCTTGAAAGTTTCCGGATCGCTGAACGTCCCTGACCGGTTGAACATCTCACGCGATCCGATCAGCATCCTGATGCGTGACAGGTCGCCCTCGTCGCACACCGTGGCGCCGTCAGACCGGAGTTCGTCGCGGATTCCGGGGAACAACTGGTCCAACGCCTGCGTGCCGGAGCTCATGAACATGTGGATGTGCTGTCCTTGGGGCACGCCACCGCGCGGGTCGGCGGCGGCTCTCAACTCGTCGCGCTCGACCACCGTGACCGATTCGTACGTCTCGGAGAGCACTCGCGCGGCGAGCAGTCCAGCCATGCCTGCGCCGAGGACAACCGCGTGATCTCTGCGTTCCCGCTTTTCAGGTGTCATCGCTGATCCTTTCGTCCCGATGGACCCTACCCTTACCGTTCTCTTATTTTCTTAGAAAATCCTTAGATTTATGTATCGGTAAGGTCGAGCGGCCAGTCGGGGGAGTTGTCGTCACGCCGTGGGACGATCAACGGGTGACCGATGCGCTGCACCTCATCCTGGGAGACGAAGAACTACTGGTCGAGCGTGCGGTGACCTCGGTGCTGCACGCGGTCCGTGGCAAGGCGAATGCGGACATCCCCGTCAATCGTCTGCGCGCGGGACAGGTCGACGTGGCGGAGCTGGCCGAGCTGCTGAGTCCCTCGTTGTTCTCCGACGAAAGAGTCATCGTCGTCGAGGCGGCCGCCGAGGCAGGCAAAGATTCCGTTGCCCTCATCGAGCAGGCGGCCGCCGATCTGCCGCCGGGGACCTTTCTGCTCGTTCAACATTCGGGCGGCGGCCGCGCAAAAGCGCTGGCGACCACACTGCAGAACCTGGGTGCCACGGTGCACAACTGCGCACGAATCACCAAGGCCGCCGAACGGGCCG
The DNA here is from genome assembly GCF_002013895.1 of Mycobacteroides franklinii. Taxonomy (GTDB): domain Bacteria; phylum Actinomycetota; class Actinomycetes; order Mycobacteriales; family Mycobacteriaceae; genus Mycobacterium; species Mycobacterium franklinii. The sequence goes on from NZ_MAFQ01000001.1 coordinate 618,708, forward strand.
ATTTTGTGCACAAGGAATTTCGCCGTCTGGGGCAGAAGGTGGATGCCGACGTGGTGGCCATCGTGGTCGATGCCGTCGGCTCCGATATTCGCGAATTGGCGGCTGCTTGTTCGCAGTTGGTATCGGACACCGACGGCAATGTCGACGAGGCCGCGGTGCGCCGCTATCACTCCGGCCGTGCCGAGGTATCCGGATTCGACATCGCCGACAAGGCCGTGGTGGGCGACATCGCCGGCTCGACGGAGGCGCTGCGCTGGGCGATGCAACGGGGTGTCCCGCATGTGTTGTTGGCCGATGCGCTCGCCGAAGCAGTCCACACCATCGCGCGGGTGGGCCCCATCAAGCAGAACGCTTACTCCGCGGCCTCCGAGCTCGGCATGCCGCCATGGCGCATCGAGAAGGCGCAGAAGCAGGCGCGCCGGTGGACACGTGACGCGGTGGCGGAGGCGATGCGGGTGGTGGCCGCCCTCAACGCCGATGTGAAAGGCGCGGCGGCCGATGCCGATTACGCGTTGGAGTCGGCGGTGCGCAAGGTTGCGGAACTCGTCACTACCTGACGTATCGAACGGGCCTCAAGACGCGAAAAACGCCGAGTGCCCTTTTGTGGGCACCCGGCGTCGATCGAAAACTCGGGTCAGAGCTTGTTCAGAGCCAGGGCGAGCGCCGACTTCTTGTTGGCGGCCTGGTTCTTGTGGATGACGCCCTTGGTGACGGCCTTGTCCAGCTTGCGGCTGGCCGAAACGAGCAGCTCGCCCGCCTTCGTCTTGTCGCCCTCGGCGATCGCCTCGCGCAGGCCGCGGATGGCGGTGCGCAGGGACGACTTGGTCGCCTGGTTGCGCAACCGGGCACGCTCGTTGGTGCGGATGCGCTTTTCCTGCGACTTGATATTGGCCACGCGTTTAAATCCTTCGGTAAATCGTCTGGTGGGGCGGCAGGCCTCCAGATCATTGGATCCGGGGCGACTGAGCAGCGCCGCAAGGGAAGAGACTACCAGGGGAGCGCTCAAAACCTGAAACCGGCGGCTGAGCGCACAACGCGAGGTGGCGTCCAGGTGGCCAGCAAGTATCGAAGATACCGCGCACGCACTGCCGAATCCGCTGAGTTAGTGCAGCATAGGCAAGGTGAGCCTGCGAACAGTGATGCCGAACTCGGGGCGGCCGGCACGCGCGGCGTCGACGCCACGGCTAACCCGGCGTGACGACCAGATATTCGGTGGATACCGCGAGCTGGTGTCCGAGAAGGGGGCCTACTCCAAGGCCTTCGATGAAATGTTCGACGCCGAGGGGAACGTCCGCGGGCCCTATAAGGGCATCTACGCCGAGCTCGCGCCCACTGATGCCGCCGACTTGGCCGCGCGGGCGGATGCGCTGGGGAGGGCCTTCGTCGATCAGGGCATCACGTTCTCGCTGTCGGGTCAGGAACGCCCATTTCCCTTGGATCTGGTGCCGCGCGTCATCGCCGCCGCGGAATGGTCGCGGCTGGAGCGAGGCATCGCCCAGCGGGTGCGGGCACTGGAGATGTACCTGGCCGACATCTACGGCGATCAGGAGATCCTGCGCGATGGCGTGATCCCGCGCCGGCTGGTCACCTCCTGTGAGCATTTCCATCGTGAGGCCGCCGGGATCAACCCGCCGAACGGCGTACGAATCCACGTCGCGGGCATCGACCTGGTTCGCGACGCCCAAGGCACCTTCCGGGTGCTGGAGGACAATTTGCGGTCGCCGTCCGGGGTGTCCTATGTGATGGAGAACCGTCGCACCATGGCGCGCGTCTTCCCGGACCTGTTCGCCACCCATCGGGTGCGGGCGGTGGATGACTACTCCTCGCATCTGTTGCGGGCATTGCGCATGTCGGCGGCCACCAACGAGGCCGACCCCACCGTGGTGGTTCTCACGCCGGGTGTTGCGAATTCGGCGTACTTCGAACACTCGCTGCTGGCACGCCAGATGGGTGTCGAACTTGTCGAGGGGCGCGATCTGTTCTGCCGTGACAATCAGGTCTACATGCGCACTACCGAGGGCGAGCGTCAGGTCGACGTGATCTACCGCCGCATCGACGACACCTACCTGGATCCCATGCAGTTCCGCCCCGATTCGGTGCTCGGAGTCGCGGGCCTGCTCAATGCCGCACGCGCGGGGAACGTGGTGATCTCCAGCGCTGTCGGCAACGGCGTGGGCGACGACAAACTCGTCTACACCTATGTGCCGACCATCATCGAGTACTACCTGGGCGAGAAACCCATTGTGGCGAACGTGGATACGTTCCGATGTTGGCTCGACGACGAACGCGAGGAGGTCCTGGACCGCCTCGAGCACCTCGTCATCAAGCCCGTCGAAGGATCCGGCGGCTACGGGATCGTTTTCGGGCCCGACGCTTCCGAGAAGGAACGCGCCGTGATCGCCAAGAAGATCAGGGCCGATCCGCGCGGCTGGGTGGCCCAGCCGGTGGTGCAGTTGTCCACAGTGCCCACGAAGATCGGGGACCAGTTGGTGCCCCGGCACGTGGATCTGCGCCCCTTCGCGGTCAATGACGGCGACGACGTGTGGGTGCTGCCCGGTGGGCTCACCCGGGTGGCGCTGCCCGAGGGCTCGCTGGTGGTGAATTCGAGCCAGGGTGGCGGATCCAAGGACACCTGGGTGCTGGCCTCGCGGGCATCGGTGGCCGAGCGAGAGCTCGCGGGCGCCGAGCCGGTACCCGAACTCCCGGAGGCCACGGAGGTTGAGCAGGGTCCCGAGGCTGCCACCGCGGGCCTGCAGCAGCACCACCTGCAGCAACAGCAACAGCAGCAAGGGAGGGTGCGCTGATGTTGGCCCGAAATGCTGAGTCGCTGTACTGGATTGGCCGTTATGTGGAGCGGGCCGATGACACCGCGCGCATCCTCGATGTGACGGTGCATCAGTTGCTCGAGGATGCCAGCGTGGACCCCGACCATGCCTCTCGAGTGCTGCTGCGAGTGCTGGGCATCGATGCGCCGGACATTGTGCTCGACGTGTGGTCGGTGACCGAGCTCGTCGCGTTCAGTAGGGGAGTGCAGGGCGGATCGATCGTCGACTCCATCTCGGCAGCCCGGGAAAATGCCCGTGGCGCACGCGAAGTCACCTCGACCGAGATGTGGGAATGTCTCAACACGACGTACAACGCCCTGCCGGACCGCGAACGTGCGGCTCGCCGGCTTGGCCCGCACGAGTTCTTCACCTATGTGGAGGGGCGTGCCGCCCAGTTCGCGGGGCTCGCCGACTCCACCCTGAGCCGCGATGACGGCTACCGCTTCCTGGTGCTGGGCCGGTCCATCGAACGGGTGGATATGACGGTGCGGCTCCTGCTGTCGCGCGTCGGCGACCGCGTGTCCTCTCCCGCGTGGGTGACTCTGCTGCGTAGCGCGGGGGCTCACGACACCTATCTGCGTACCTACCGCGGGGTGCTGGACGCGAATCGCGTGGTCGAGTTCATGTTGTTGGACCGGCTGTTTCCCCGATCGGTGTTCCATTCGCTGCGTCAGGCCGAGTTGAGTCTTGACGAGCTGGATCACCGGCCGCACAGCCGCGTTGGTGCGCGCGCGGAGGCGCAGCGGCTCCTGGGGCGCGCCCGCAGCGAGTTGGAGTTCATGAGACCCGGTGTGCTGCTGGAGGATCTGCCTACCCGGCTGGCCGGGCTGCAGCAGACGTGCCGCGAGTTGGGCGAGGCGGTGGCACTGCAGTACTTCCACGCCGCGCCATGGGTGGCGTGGTCCGATGCCGGTGGTGCGCACGATCTGGAGCCCATCGAGGAAGGCGAGATCTGACATGTGGCGCCTGCGAATCGTGCATGCCACCGGGTATGCGTACAAGACACCGGTGACCGCCTCCTACAACGAGGCTCGGTTGACGCCGCGCAGTGACGGTCGGCAGAACGTCATTCTCAATCGCGTGGAGACCGTCCCGGCCACGCGCTCGTATCGGTACGTCGACTATTGGGGCACCGCCGTCACGACGTTCGATCTGCACGCTCCGCATACCGAGCTGGAGGTGACGGGGCTGTCGGTGGTGGAGACCGATGCCGCCGAGAAACCCGAGGAAGAGGTGGACTGGGACGAGGTGCACACCACGGCGGTGATCGACCGATTCGACGAATATCTGTCGCCCTCCGCGTACGTTCCGCACAGCAAGAAGGTGCAAGCGGTCGGCAAGAGGATCGCCAAGGACGCCACCCCCGCCGAGGCCATCATCGCGGCATCAAAATGGGTTCACGCCGAGCTTGATTACGTGCCCGGAACCACGGGCGTGCACTCCTCGGCGCTGGATGCGCTGCGGGAGAGGAAGGGCGTGTGCCAGGACTACGCACATCTGACCCTGGTGCTGCTGCGCAGCATGGGCATCCCGGCCCGCTACGTATCGGGTTACCTGCACCCCAAGCCAGACGCGGCGGTGGGTGAAACCGTGGATGGTCAAAGCCATGCCTGGATCCAGGGCTGGGCCGGAGGTTGGTGGGACTACGACCCCACCAATGACAGCGAAATCAACGAGCAGTACGTCACCGTGGGCGTCGGGCGAGACTATTCGGACGTTAGTCCTCTCAAGGGCATCTATTCGGGGGGTGGCTCGACCGATCTGGACGTTGTGGTCGAAGTAACACGACTCGCCTAAACACCGCAGAAAAGCCAGTTATTGCACAGGTGTCTGGCAAGAAGAGTAATAATGCGTAGACCATGGTGACCAAACAAGCTACCGGGCTATACGGCGGACGAACGGCAGACGAGCGCCGCGCGGAGCGGCGGCGACGCCTCCTTGAGGCGGGGCTCGAGGTGATGGCCAGCTCGGGCTGGGCAGCGACAACGGTTCGGGAGATCTGTAAGACCGCCGGACTGAACACCCGTTACTTCTACGAGTGCTTCGATGGCCTCGACGAGCTGTTGGTCGCGGTTTTCGACTGGATCATCGAAGACAGCATCGCCACGGCAGGCTCGGCGATGGCCGCTGCCGAGAAGGACTCACGCTCACAGGTGCACGCAGGCGTCGTGGGTGCGGTGACCGCACTGACCGCCGATCCCCGTCGCGCCCGTGTGATCGCCACCGAGGCGATGGGCAGCCAGCGGCTTACTCGCCGTCGTATGCGATTGACGCACTACATGGCATTGATGCTGGGTGCGGCACGCGCCGAGTTCGATCCGGATGCCGATCCGAACTACACCGCGGTTCAGGCCGAAGCGCTGGCCGCCGGGGTCGCCGGCACCGTGTTGGCGTGGCTCGACGGACGGCTGCGTCTGGAGCGCGAGGAACTGGCCGAATACACCGCCCAGTTCGTTGATCAGGCCATGTTCACGCCGCTGCCGGTGCGCAACTCCGTAGAACACTGAGGTGCGCTGGCCCAGCTGGGTCAGCTCCAGGAGAAGTGCGCGCGCAAACGTGCGGCGACGACGTTGAAACGTTCCACGTCCAGAATCGCGCCCTCGCGCCGAATCCCCGCTTCGGGGACGTCCAGTACCCGATCGAGCCGTACCCAGCTGGGGCGTCCGTCGTAATCCCAGCTCCCGCTGCCCAGCGCCACCCAATCCGGGTCGCTGTCATGGCGTTCCTGGCTCGAGAGCATCAAGCCCAGCAGTAACGTGCCGTCCCGTCCCACCACCAGCACGGGACGATCCTTGCCCTGTGAGGGGTCGTCCTCATAGACCACCCAGGTCCACACGATCTCTCCGGGATCGGCGCGGCCATCCAGGTCAGGGGTGTATTCGATGCGACGGGCCCGATGGGCCGTTGGCACGCTGCGGTTGGTCACCGGGCGGCCCGGAATGGCGGTCTGTTGCTCCGGCTCGACGACGCCGATCGCCTCTAGCCCGCGCTGGAGTCCGCGCTGGACCAATTCCGACCCCTGCAGTTGCCGCAGCACCTTCGGGCCTTCGCGGAAGACGACTTGTTCGAGAGTGTCCACCGCGAGCTTCCCGAGCCTCCGCCCGAGCGTCTGCCACTGTGACGCCATGGTGCGAGCATACTGACCGGTAGTCCCCGACGACGTGTGTGTCAGGAGCACGTCCGTCGGCATGGGAGCATGGTGCGGTGCCAAGTTTTGCCGACACGACGTTCACGGACCCGGCGCGTATCCGTAACTTCTGCATCATCGCCCATATCGACCACGGGAAGTCGACGCTGGCCGACCGGATGCTGCAACTGACCGGTGTGGTCGACGCGCGGTCGATGCGCGCCCAGTACCTGGACCGGATGGATATCGAACGCGAGCGCGGCATCACCATCAAGGCGCAGAACGTGCGGCTGCCCTGGAAGATCAGCACGGACGCCGATTCCGCCGAATACGTCCTGCATCTGATCGACACTCCCGGGCATGTCGACTTCACCTACGAGGTGTCGCGTGCCCTGGAGGCATGCGAGGGCGCGGTGCTGCTGGTCGACGCCGCGCAGGGCATCGAGGCGCAGACGCTGGCCAACCTTTATCTGGCGCTCGACAAGGACCTGACGATCATCCCGGTCCTCAACAAGATCGATTTGCCCGCGGCCGATCCCGACCGTTACGCGCAAGAGATCGCGCACATCATCGGCTGCGAGCCGTCCGACGTGCTGCGGGTGTCCGGCAAGACCGGTGAGGGCGTCGAGGCCCTGCTCGACGAGGTGGTGCGGTTGATTCCCGCCCCGCAAGGTGATCCGGATGCCCCGGCGCGGGCGATGATCTTCGACTCGGTATACGACATCTACCGCGGCGTTGTCACCTACGTCCGTGTGGTTGACGGCAAGATCACGCCGCGCGAGAAGATCGCGATGATGTCGACAGGTGCCACCCATGAACTGCTTGAGGTGGGCATCGTCTCGCCGGATCCCAAACCCTCTGTGGGCCTTGGGGTCGGCGAGGTGGGCTATCTGATCACCGGTGTGAAGGATGTGCGCCAGTCGAAGGTGGGTGACACCGTCACCTCCGCGCGCAAGGGTGCGACCGAGCCGCTCACCGGCTATCGCGAGCCCAGGCCGATGGTCTACTCCGGGCTGTACCCGGTGGACGGCTCCGATTACCCGAACCTGCGTGAGGCGCTGGACAAGCTGCAGCTCAACGACGCCGCGCTCACCTACGAGCCGGAGACCTCGGTGGCCCTGGGCTTCGGATTCCGTTGCGGCTTCCTGGGATTGCTGCACATGGAGATCACCCGGGAGCGCCTGGAACGCGAGTTCAACCTCGACCTGATCTCGACCGCACCCAATGTGGTGTATCGGGTGATTACTGAAGGAATGGCGCCCGGTGATCCAGGAATGATGGTGACCAACCCGTCGATCTGGCCCGAGGGCAAGATCCGCTCGGTATACGAGCCGGTGGTCAAGACGACCGTCATCGCGCCGAGCGAGTTCATCGGTTCCATCATGGAGCTGTGCCAGTCGCGCCGCGGCGAGCTCGGCGGCATGGACTATCTGTCGCCGGAGCGGGTCGAGCTGCGCTACACAATGCCGTTGGGCGAGATCATCTTCGACTTCTTCGACTCGCTGAAGTCGCGTACGCGCGGCTACGCCAGCCTGGACTATGAGGAGGCCGGCGAGCAGGAGGCCGACCTGGTCAAGGTCGACATCCTGCTGCAGGGTGAGGCGGTCGACGCGTTCAGTGCCATCGTCCACAAAGACGGAGCCAGCGCCTACGGCAACAAGATGACCGTGAAGCTCAAGGAGCTGATCCCGCGTCAGCAGTTCGAGGTGCCGGTGCAGGCTGCCGTCGGGTCGAGAATCATTGCGCGCGAGAACATTCGGGCCATCCGCAAGGACGTGCTCTCCAAGTGCTACGGCGGTGACATCACCCGTAAGCGCAAGCTGCTGGAAAAGCAGAAGGAGGGCAAGAAGCGCATGAAGACCATCGGGCGGGTCGAGGTACCGCAGGAGGCCTTCGTGGCGGCGCTGTCCACCGAGTCGGCGGCCGACAAACCGAAGAAGTAGTCCTGGCGGAGGTTCGGGCGGCGGCTGACCCAACCTCGTCGAGCGTGCGAATAGTGTCGATATTTCGGTGAATTTCGACCGTATCGGCACACTCGGGCTCAGTGCTTGCACTCCTGACTCGGCATGCCGACGACGGCTCCGCCCTGTGGCCATCCGGCAGGTGAGTCTTCCCATGGCTCTTGACGTCCGTACGGTGTGAGATCCAGGAACGGGTAACCGACCGCGGAGTGGTCCAGGCCGCGCGCGAAGGCCGAATAGGTATGAAAAACCTCGTCTTCCCGGCGCAAGAAGACGCTGGCACCGGGCCAGTCCCCGCGCAGGTCCGCGTCGGTGAACCCATCGGCGTGCAACTCCTCCAGGGACTTGTAGTTGTATTCGATCGGAACCCGCGCGCGGTCGAGCGTGACGTGGAAGTCGTAGCTGAAATCGCCGTCGTCGGTGGAGTACCAGGGGAACGTCCAGCCATGCTCGTCGCGGTAGCGCGCGATGCTCGCATACGGCGCACGGGAGACGCAGGCGAAGGTGACGCCCTTGCCGTGCAACAGTGCGATGTCCTGCTCGGTGAACGTCATATCGGCGGCGCCGGTGCAGCTGGGACAGCCGCGGTTGACGTCGTCCAGCCACATGAAGTGGTGGATGTACAGGGTGTGCCGCCCCTCGAACAGGTCAAGGAGCCGAACCTGGCCGCGGGGCCCCTCGAACCGGTAGTCCTTCTCGATCTTCACCATCGGCAGCCGTCGTCGTTCGGCGTTGACGGCATCGCGTAGATGCGTGACCTCCCGTTCACGGGCCAGTAGTTTCTTGCGCGCCGCCAGCCATTCTTCGCGGCTTGCGACATCGGGGTAAGCGGTCGGTGTGCTCATACCGATACCGACCCGCCCGAGTGCCGAAACTCATCGCGCCGATACGCTCAGATGTATGAGTACCGTGCTTGCCGGGCTTCGTCTTCCAGTGGTTGGTGCCCCGATGGCCGGTGGCATCACCGTCCCGGCGGTGGCACGCGGCGTGAGTGCGGCGGGTGGATTCGGCCTCATGCCCGCCGGGTACCGCACCGTCGCCCAACTGCAGCAGGACCGCGAGGCCATGGGCGAGCTGCCCTTCGGTTTCAACGTGTTCGTGCCCACTCCGGATCAGGGGGCCGACCTCGGCCAGTACCTGGACAAGTTGAAGATCTGGGCCGACAAACTCGAGGTCGCTCCCGGTGACCCGGTCTGGCACGACGACGCCTATGCCGACAAGATCGAGTACCTGGTCGCCAATCCGGTACCGGTGGTGTCCTTCACCTTTGGCGTGCCCACCGCGGCGGACGCGCACCGGCTGCGCGACGCCGGATCCGAGGTGTGGATCACCGTGACCAGCGCCACCGAGGCCACGATCGCCGAGGGAATCGGCGCCGACGCGCTTGTTGTCCAGGGCCCGGAGGCCGGTGGACATCGCAGCAGTTTCGACGCGGGCGCACCCGAGGAGCCGCTACTGGAACTGATCGCGAGCGTTCGGGCGGTGACCGCGTTACCAATCGTCGCCGCCGGCGGGATCATGGATGGCGCCGATATCGCTCGGGTGCTCGCGGCGGGAGCCACGGCCGCGCAGTTGGGGACCGCGCTGGTGGTGACCCACGAGTCGGGCGCTAAACAGATTTACAAGGACGCCCTGCTGAAACCGGCCGACACGGTGGTGACCCGGGTCTTCTCCGGCCGGCCGGCCCGCAGTATCTCCAACGCATTCCAGCGCGATATGGAATCGGTTGCCCCGGTGAGTTTTCCGGCGCTGAACTCGGCGACCAAGGAGCTGCGGGCAAGTGGCGACCCGGATGTGATGTCACTGTGGGCGGGCACCGAACACCACCGCGCCCGCGCGCTGCCGGTGGCTGAATTGATGGCCACATTGGGCGCCGAACTGGCCGCGGCTCGAGGATAGGTACGCATATGAAACCAGCCACCCTGATCTGGACCGTGCTCGTTGCCGCCTGCCTGTTGGTCGGCATCGACCTGATCATCTACCTGGCGGGTCCGCGTAGCGGAGGGTCCACCGGTGTCCTTGCGTCGCTCTTGGTGTTCAACTTGCTGCTCTTCGGTGGCCTCGGCATCTACCTACTCCGCCGGCGCTAAATGAGCCGGGCGCGTAGCCAGATCGCACCTACGATGGTCAGATGGTGTCGTCTCTTGATCCCGAGCTGTCGCTAGAAGGACTGCTCTCCAGTCAGTCTCCCGTTCAGCGGCGCGGTCCGTTTCCGCCGATTGCCGACTACGCATTCCTCTCGGATTGGGAGAACACCTGCCTGATCGCCTCCAATGGGTCGGTGGAGTGGATGTGCGTTCCGCGGCCGGACTCACCGAGCATCTTCGGGGCAATCCTGGATCGCGGGGCGGGCCATTTCCGGATAGGGCCGTACGGGCACAACGTGCCGGCCGCGCGCCGCTACCTGCCGGGCAGCTTGATGGTGGAAACCACCTGGCAGACCAAGACCGGATGGCTCACCGTGCGTGACGCACTGGTACTGGGGCCCTGGCATGACGTCGATTCCCGTTCGAAGACCCATAAGCGCACCCCGACCGATTGGGATGCCGAACACATCCTGTTGCGTACCGTGCGCTGTGTCAGCGGGACGGTCGAGGTGCTCATGAACTGCGAGCCCGCTTTCGACTATCACCGCGAGGGCGCCACCTGGGAGTACTCCGGCGATGGATACGGCGAGGCGATATGTCGGGCCACCAAGAACCCCGACGCGAATCCGACGCTGAAGCTCACCACGAATCTCCGGTTGGGGTTGGAGGGCCGGGAAGCGCGTGCCCGCACCCGGCTCACCGAAGGTGATAACGCGTTCGTCGCGCTGAGCTGGTCGAAACACCCTGTCCCGCAGACGTATGCGGAAGCAGCCGACAAGATGTGGAAGACCGCCGAGGCCTGGCGGCAATGGATCAACATCGGCGAATTTCCCGATCATCCGTGGCGTTCGTATCTGCAGAGCAGCGCGCTGGTTCTCAAGGGTCTGGCCTATTCGCCGACTGGAGCGCTGTTGGCGGCGTCCACCACGTCGCTACCGGAAACCCCTGGTGGAGTGCGTAACTGGGACTATCGCTATTCGTGGGTCCGTGACTCCACCTTCGCGCTGTGGGGCCTGTACACCCTTGGTCTGGATCGCGAGGCCGACGACTTCTTCTCGTTTATCGCCGACGCGTCGGGCGCCAACAATGGCGAGAAGCATCCGCTGCAGGTCATGTACGGCGTGGGGGGCGAACGCACGCTGACCGAGGGCGAGCTGCCCCATCTGTCCGGGTACGACGGGGCGCGACCGGTCCGAATCGGCAACGGCGCCTTCGACCAGATCCAGCACGACATCTGGGGCACCATGCTGGATTCGGTGTATGTGCACGCCAGGTCGCGGGAACAGATTCCCGCGACGCTGTGGCCGATCCTAAAGAACCAGGCCGAAGAGGCGGCGCGGCACTGGCGTGAACCCGACCGTGGCATCTGGGAAGTGCGCGGGGAGCCACAGCATTTCACCTCGTCCAAGATCATGTGTTGGGTGGCGATGGACCGTGGCGCCAAACTCGCCGAGATGCATGGTGAGAAGAGCTACGCCCAGCAGTGGCGTGGTGTCGCCGATGAGATCAAGGAAGACATCCTCGAGCACGGCGTCGACGAACGTGGGGTACTGGTACAGCGTTACGGTTCAACGGCTTTGGATGCCTCGCTGCTACTGGCGGTGCTGAACCGTTTCCTGCCGTCCGACGATCCGCGGATCCGGGCGACGGTGCTGGCGATCGCCGATGAGCTGACTCATGACGGCCTGGTGCTGCGCTATCGGGTGGAGGAGACCGATGACGGGCTTTCCGGCGAGGAGGGCACCTTCACCATCTGTTCGTTCTGGTTGGTGTCGGCTCTGGTAGAGATCGGCGAGGTGCGCCGGGCTCGGCATTTGTGCGAGCGATTGCTGTCTTTCGCCAGCCCACTGCAGCTCTACGCCGAGGAGATCGATCCGCGCACCGGGCGGCACCTGGGCAACTTCCCGCAGGCATTCACCCACCTGGCACTGATCAATGCCGTCGTGCACGTCATTCGCGCCGAAGAGGAGGCAGACGTGAGTGGCACCTTCCAGCCGGCCAACGCACCCACATGAGGGTGCGGGGCGGTACCGCCGCTGTCGCGGTGGTGATCTGCGTGCTCGCCGGTGGTTGCGGCCGCGCCGCCGACCAGGCTGAACAGACGACCGGTGCGTCCGAGTCTCCTTTGGGGACAGCGTCGTCGATTTCACCGGTGAACCCCGCCCCCACGGAACCCGCCCCGCCCACCGCATCACCCGCTTTTGGGTACACCCCCGAATTGACAGCAGAAAAGGGTGCGCAGGGGACGGTCTCCTACGACGTGCATCTACCGCAGCTGTCCGGCGGGGTGGACGCCGTGCGCGACCGATTCAACGACGGAATCCGCACCGCGCTGCGGGATCTGATCGAGAACCTGCCCGGCCCCAGCAAGGATCTGACGGTGTCGATCGATGACGGTGATCTTGGGCCCGGCCCCGAGACCACCCGCGTCGCCGTGATCGGGCCGCATGTGGTGGCGGGTATCCAGGTGTATCTCTGGTACGCGGGCGGTGCCGCCCACCCCAACCAGTCGGTCTCGACGACGGTGATCAACAGCGATACCGCGCAACCCATCACCTATGACGACCTATTTCCCAATCAATATGCCGCAATAGAGCGGCTGAGGCAGGTGTTACCTGGTCTGGACCCGACCGGACGGGTGCGGCAGGACAACGTCAACGTACGACTCGAGCAGTGGCTACCCGCACCGACCGGCGTGCGGTTCTATGTGCCGGTCTCACATGCTGCCGGTGATTTTGTGCCGATTGCGGTGCCCTGGGACAGGATTCGTGATCTGGTGGATCCCAAGATCGTGCCGGTGTTGAGTCAATAGTTGGGGGTCCCTGTTCGTGAAGCTTGGTCTTGTATCGATGTTGGTGTTGACGTGTGGCGTCGTCGCCGGCTGCCTCGAACCTCCGCCGCAACCCGCACAGACCTCGGAAACGCCGCCATCTACCAGCCCAACGCCATCGAAACCGGTTGTGGCGCTTACCCCGGCGGCGGCACCGCCGACCGCGAAGCCGGCATTCGGCTTCACCCCGATGCTGGATGAGGTGAGCGGTAAAAAGGGGAATGTCGAGTTCAAGGTCAAACTGCCTCAAGTCTCCGGAGAGAAGGCCGCCGCGCGGGACCGCTTCAATGAAGGCATGCGTACGGCACTGAACGATGCGGTGCGGGTGCGGGACGATCCCAAACTCACCAAGCCGGCGACCGTCGGTGACGGACAGCTGCAGGCACAGGAGTCGAGCCGGGTCTCCTTCATCGGCCCCCATGTGTTGTCAGGGGTGGCGGTGTTCCTGGGGTCTAGCGGTGGCCCTTATCCCAGCCATATGGTGGCGACCATCACCATTAATACCGATACGGCCCAACCGATTATGTTCGGTGACGTCTTTTCCGACCAGGAGGCTGCCCGGGAAAAGCTGCGGAAGTTGGCCCAGGAGCTTGGTTCGCCTGATCGCATCAAGGCGGCGGGAGACATGAAGTCCGAGCAATTCCTGCAGTGGGTTCCGGCGCCGAAGGGATTGACGTTCTACATCTCCGTTCCGCACGTCGCCGGAGACTATGTGCCGGTCACCGTGCCGTGGGAGAAGATTCGCGACCAGGTGGCACCCGCGACGGTGCCGATCCTCAGCCAGTAGGGGAGCGGCGGGCGAAATCGGGTGCGTGCTCAGGCAGTGGCCCGATCGCCACCCCATAGGCCGGAATTGCTTGCAGCCATGGGTACTTGGTGGCAATGGACAGCACCGACGCGATCTTGGTGCTCGGGGTGACGGTGGTGGTCGAGTCCACCGCTGAGAACACCCGTCGGTGCACGGCTCGCTGGATCCGCTGGATCAGTGCGGTCGGTCCCCACCGGCGGATCTGAACCTTACGAAGGTCGGCGGTGGTGAGCGTCCCCGTGCGCAGCGGCTCGGCCAAGATGCGCGCGGTGGCCACCGCGTCAGCGATCGCGAGATTGATCCCGACCCCGCCGACCGGAGACATGGCGTGTGCGGCGTCACCGATGAACAGCAGGCCGTCGCGGTACCACTTGCGAAGCCTATTGAGCTGCACATCAAGCAGTTTCACGTCATCCCAGCTGGCGATGGCGTTGGTCCGGTCGGCCAGCCACGGCGCCATTTCGGCGATCCGGTCGCGCAACACCTGCACGTCGCCGCTGCGCATCTGCGAGTCGGTGCCCTTGCCGATGAGATATCCGCACTGGAAGTAGTCGCCCCGATCGAGCATCACCATGAATCGGTTGGTGCCCACCCGTGCGCGCGGTCCCTGCGGATCGTCGGGATGCTTGGGCAGGCGGAACCACCAGACGTCGATCGGAACCCCGAACTGCCGTGGGCGCATTCCCGCAGCCGCGCGCAGCACCGAGCCGCGCCCATCGCAGGCAACCGTGAGGTCGGCCCTGAGCTGGCCGGTTTCGCCTGTGGCGGTGCGATATTCGACTCCGGCTATGCGGTCGCCCGCGCGGAGCAGGCCGGTAACCTCTGTGCTACGCCACAGATGGAAGGTGGGCTCGGTCTGGGCGGCGCTGGCCAGCATTTCCAGGAAGTCCCACTGAGGTGCCATGGCGATGTGCTTGTGCGGTCCGGGAAGCCGATTCAGGTCTCCCAACCGGAATGTCTGTTCACCCAGATCTACCGTGACCTGCTCCACCAGGTTGTGCGGCATGGCCGCGAAGTTGGGACCCAACCCCAACTCGTCGATCAGATTCAGGGTGCTCGCGTGCACCGTGTCGCCGCGGAAGTCCCGCAGGAAATCAGGGTGCTTCTCCAGAACGGTCACGTCGACGCCGGCCCGCGCCAGCAGCAGCGCCAGCATCATTCCGGCAGGTCCACCACCTGCGATGGCGCAGGTGGTGCTCTGTGGCAGCTCAGGTTTGGTCACGGGTCCTCCTCCACGCCACGATCAGAACCCCGACCAACGCGAACAGCGGGATCAACGAGATCGTCCAACTCAGTGCCAACGGCGGCCCCGGCTGGGACAGCACGTCGAGGTTGAGTGTGCCCTTCCCCGGTCCTCGCTGTCCGTCGATATCGAAGACGAACTGGAAGTGACCCTCCTCCTGCAACGCCTTGATATCCAGTCCCCAGACCTCGCGTTTGCGCGGATGGCGGGCCAGGGGCTCGGTGGGCCATGTGCGCCCGTCGGGCGGAACGACGGTGAGCGTGCCGGACTTCCCGGCGATCCCGTCGGAGGGAATGAAGGTGAAGTCGAGCGATTGCATGGCGCGCAACGGCCAGGTCGAGAAGCCGACCGTCAGTGCGTAGGGGCCGGCGACGACCTGTTCGGTATGTACCACGTTGACAGGCGCGTAGGCGTTGGCGGGAGCGCTGACGGTGAGGGACAGGCCGACGACAGCCAGGAAGGCCAACAGGATTCGGAGACGTCTCACGCTGTGGCCTCCACCGGTTCGGCGTCGTTTCCGGGCACCCGCAGCATAAGTGCGATGCGTTGCGCCAGGAACCCCGCGAGCGCGCCCAACACCAGGCCGATCAGACCGACGGTGATGTAGCTGCTGACCGTTTCGGTCCCTTGCCGGTACAGCAGCGCCCCCTGCAGCACATATCCCATGCCCGCAACCGAGCCGAGGATTGCGCCGATGAGGGTCATCGGTCGCCGCTGCCATGCGCGATCCTCGGCGAGGTACAGCAGCCCCGCGGCGAGGGCGGCGAAGACCACGAGAAACGTCGGCATCATCGCCGGTATCGTGGGGGCTCCACCCCACAGGTCGTCACGCAGCGGCAGCCCCACCGCAGCGGCGTATTCGCGTGCGGCCCAGGGCGAGAACCACCAGAAGACGGCCTGTACAGCACCCATGATGAGCGCCACGCCGAACGGCGCCACCGGAGAACGCACGACACCCGCGACGATCAGCAGGACCAACGGAACGATGAATGCCGATCCCAGTGAGATCGGGTTGAAGTCGAATTTGAAGAGGAACAGCGCGCTGAACGGAACCGCCGTCATCGCCGCGACCAGTGAGGCTTGCGCCATCAAACCGACTGTTCCCCAGCGGAACCGGCGTGCCGCGGCGAATGTGACGACGCTGCCCAGATCGGTGACGGTCCCGGAGACAAATAGCGCGAAATGCGGCGGCGAGGCCAAGATCGCGTCGAACCCGTACACCGTGTGCCACCACAGATCCAGCAGTCCGTACAGCAGGAACGACGCGGCCCCACAGCCGGACAGGAGGAAGCCCAGGGGAGCGGTGAATCTGCCGCCGAACACACGGATGGGGACACCTCCCACCCAGCGCGGTACCGCTTCCCCCGCGCGTTGGGCGCTGGTGACCATCAAAATCATCGCCAGGCTGGCGATTCCACTGATGGCACTACCCGAATACAAGAACAGGTGCGGCAGGGTAAAGAACGTATCGGGGCCCACATCGTTGTGCCACTGCACGTCCCACGTGGTGCCGGTCGCCCCCACCAGGCTGCCCAGCAGCACCCCATACGCTCCCAGCGGCGCGTACTTCTCGATGACGGCGCTCGCGATTCGCGGCCGTTGTTCCGCGCCGGAACGTGCTACGTCTGTCTCGGGGCTCATCTGAACCTCCACCTACCCGCCACTCACCCATAGTGGCATCGTCGCGCGTTCATCGGGATCACCAGACGGCGGCGTGATGGTCACGACTACCTCCCACGGGCCCGCCATCGACAACATCACCTGATCGAACTTGGTACGGCCCGATACGACCTCCCGCAACGCAGGCATGGCGTGGCCCATCAGTGGCATGACCAATTCCACTGTCACCGGCTCGGATTCGGGGAGGTCGTGATCCTCCCTCTCTTCGACGGCGATTTCCAGTGCGGTCATGCCAACGCGCGGGTTATCCACCGTCATCGTGACCGAGTAGTGCTCGGTACCGGAGTACAGGGTGACCGCCTTGGGTGGGCTCGGCCAGGCGATCCAGGTCAACGTCAGCACCCCGGCAACGATCAGGGCCAGCCCCGCCCACACGCGACGGGTCATGAGATGTCCAGTCGTACCGGGATCGTCAGCACCCGATAGTCGCGCTGTGCCTGAATCCAGGCGAGGTACCGGCCGGGCTTGGGGAACGTGAAGGTGAACGGCACCTTGGGTCCGAAGGCGGCGACGGTCTCGTCGGGCGGACTATCGCCGTTGAGTGGTGGGACGCCAACCATGGGCGGCATCGAATCATCTTGCGTGACAATGCTGTTGGAACCATGGCTCATACCCGGCATGCCCGGCATATCGGTGTCACCGTGCCCGCCCATGGAATGAGCGTGTGCCCACACCGCTGAATCCTGCACCGCGATGCCGAGGCCGCCCGCGGGGGTGTCGTGGGGAATCGGGCCGGCGATCACCAGGTGGCCGAGCATGCCTAGCCACGGCTGCAGCACCGGGTCGGATCCGATGGTTGCGGAGAGTGTCGTCGGCCGGCCCGCGCGCAGTCCCGTCGCGTTCACGTGCACGTGCAGCCCGTCGACCATCCGCATACCCGGCCCGTCGAACGATGCGGGTGCGGCGGGCTTCCCGGCACCGGCGGTGAGCCCGCCGGGCAGGCGCACCGTCTGGACTCCGCCGCCGCGCCGCACGAACTCGGCCGAGACCGCGTATCGACCCGCCACCTCCGCGGACATAGGTACCGAATAGCGGCCGGGCGCAACCCTTATCGGATGCAGATGGGATAGCCGTCCGTCCGGGGCCACGACCAGGAGGTGAATCAATGCGCTGTCGTGGATCACCAGATCGTCGGCGACGAGCCCGGTGGCGGTGTCGATCAGTGAGAAATCGACGTCCGTGGCGCGTCCCGAATCCAACTCGGACTGTTCGGCCATGAGCATTGCCGACGGCCGGGAGTAGTCGGTGACCGCGGGGCGATCGAGCCTGTAGGGGTTGGCGGTGTTGTCGACGGTCGGGTCCCGTTGCAGGCCGGGCTCGGGCGGGGGCGGTGCCGACGCAGACAGCACCGCGCCGGCGATGGCAACCGCGAGGGCCGTCACCGTGGCGGTGACCGGCACCGCGATCCACACCCCGCGACGTACCCGGGTGGCCACCACCAGCGAGACCACCAGCAGCAGCCCGGTGGCGGCCAGGCCGAGATAGGCCACGCGCTCGGGTGGTGACATCGCCTGACCCATCAGGACCAACGGAATGCGGGCGGTGTGCACGCCGTCGCTGATGGTGAGGTCAGCCGGACCGGTGCGGTCAACATCGAGGGTCGCGCTGTACGGGCCGGGTTTCTCGCCCAGCGCCACGATCGCCGTCGACGTGGGGACACCCGGTGCGGGTTCATATGCTTCGGTGCCGGCGCCGGTGGGCACGAGCTGCAGCCGGAGTGGGCCGCCGGCGCTGCCTTGGTGAGTGATGATATCGACGTGCAGCGGGCCGGGAATGCCGGTGACGCGGCGGGCCACGACAGTCAGTTCACGCTGACCGAGGCTCTGGGCGACCTGCACGTCGGCGCCTGCGGTCGCGGAGTCGGCCGCCGCGACGGCGGTACCGCTGAACAGTGTGAACAGTGTGAGCGCCAGCGACAGGCATGTCATGCGCAAGCGGGTCATCGGGGTCCAGTCTGCCCTGCGGCGACCGGACGGCGGTGTGGTCCGCCTAAACTGGCCCGCGTGAACAGCGACAGCGTAATCGGCCTCCTGAGTTGGTGGGATGGTGTCGAGCTGTGGCTGAGCGGGCGTGGCTTCATTCTTCAAACGATCATCGTGATGCCGGTTGTACTGGCGCTGGCCTATGTGATGGCCGTGGCCGGTGACAGGATCCTATTTATGCTGCTCAGCCTGGTGAATCGGGTTGGCCGGTTCTACCAGGCGACGCGCCAGCATCGCATCGAAAATTCGGTAGCCGTGGTCAGCCCGGGGGAGCTTTCATGAGTGGTATGCCGCAGTCCCGAGTGACGTTGGCGCTGGTTGCGCTGGCGGTTTTGGTGATCGTCGCCTGGCTGTTGAGCCGGTAGTCACTGTCTGTTGAGGTAATAGTGCTTCTACCTGCCGGTTCGACCGTAAAGACCGCGTCAAGGGGCTCTGCTACGCTTCCGCTCATGCATTCCGCAGCCCCGGGTAACCGTGTGCGCCACATCCTGGCGCTCATTGCGGTCGGTACGTGCGCGGTCGCAGACGTTCACTGTTGTCGCTAAACCCATCCCGTTCGCGGTTTGGTGTCGGTAGCGGCTAGTTCGAAGCCCACTGGCTGTTTCGCTACCTTTCTGTCGTTACGGGATTTCATGAGATATCCGTCCAGGTAATCGCTATCCCACGAAAGGCATCCCATGTTCTCCCCCTTGATCAACGTCGCGAAGACGGTCGGCGCCCGCCGGTGGCGCCACATCGGAGTTCTTGCCACAGCGGCAACAGTTCTCGCCGCCTGCGGTGGGGGAGCCAGCGATGTCGCCGGAGGCGATTCACACTCGAACGCAGACACCACGCTGACGCTGGTTGCCTACGCGGTGCCGGAGCCGGGTTGGCAGAAGATCATTCCCGCCTTCGCGAGTACTCCCGAGGGCAAGGGCGTCGCGGTGACGACTTCCTATGGGGCGTCGGGAGACCAGTCCCGCGCCGTGGTGGACGGCAAGCCTGCCGACATCGTGAACTTCTCGGTGGAGCCCGACGTGAGCCGTCTGGTCAAGGCGGGCAAGGTTTCCGAGGACTGGAATGCCGATGCCACCAAGGGGGTTCCGTTCGGATCGGTGGTCTCGCTCGTGGTGCGCAAGGGCAATCCCAAGAACATCAAGGACTGGGACGATCTGCTGCAGCCCGGCATCTCGGTGATCACTCCCAGCCCGTTGAGCTCGGGCTCGGCCAAGTGGAACCTGCTGGCGCCGTACGCGGCCAAGAGCGACGGCGGCCGCGACGAGCAGGCGGGTATCGACTACATCAGCAAGCTCGTCGGCGAGCACATCAAGCAGCGCCCCGGCTCCGGGCGTGAGGCCACCGACGTGTTCCTGCAGGGCGGCGGTGACGTGCTGATCAGCTACGAGAACGAGGCCATCAACGTCGAACGTCAGGGCAAGCCGGTCGAGCACGTGAACCCGCCGCAGACGTTCAAGATCGAGAACCCCGTTGCCGTCGTGAAGAACAGTGCCCACCTGGACAAGGTGACCGCCCTGAAGAACTTCTTGTACACGCCGGCAGCGCAGAAGCTGTGGGCCGAGGCGGGTTTCCGCCCCGTCGATCCGGCCGTTACGGCGGACTTCGCCAAGGATTTCCCCACACCGGAGAAGCTATGGACCATCGCCGAACTGGGTGGCTGGAAGACCGTCGATCCGGCATTGTTCGATAAGGACAACGGCAGCATCACCAAGATCTACAAGAAGGCCACTGGATGACAACGTCAACGGAACAGTCGACGGAACCGGCCTCCGAGCCGAAATCGGCCGCCCGGCCCGACCGTGAGGTCGGCGCCGGGCGATCGGGCGGCCTGTTGACGCGCCGATACGGCAGCACCTCGCTGCGTATCGGTGCGGCGTCCATCTGGCTCAGCATCATCGTGCTGCTGCCGCTGGCCGCGATCATCTGGCAGTCGGCCGGCGGTGGGTGGACCGCGTTCTGGGATGCGGTCACCTCCAACGCCGCGATCAGCTCATTCCAGGTCACCCTGGGGGTGTCGTTCGGCGTGGCGGTGGTCAACCTGTTCTTCGGGCTGTTGGTGGCCTGGGTGCTGACTCGCGACGATTTTCCCGGCAAGCGGCTGGTGGACGCCGTCATCGACCTGCCCTTCGCCTTGCCGACGATCGTGGCGAGCCTGGTGATGCTCGCGCTCTACGGCCCGGGCAGCCCGGTAGGCATCCACATTCAGCACACGAGGTGGGGTATCGGCATTGCGCTGCTGTTCGTCACCTTGCCCTTCGTGGTGCGCTCCGTGCAGCCGGTCCTGCTCGAACTCGATCAATCCGTCGAGGAGGCCGCCGCGTCGCTGGGGGCCGACAACTTGACGATCTTCCGGGCGGTGATCCTCCCCGCGCTGCTCCCGTCGCTGTTATCGGGTGCGGGACTGGCATTTTCACGCGCCATCGGTGAATACGGCTCCGTGGTGTTGATCGGCGGGGCGGTGCCCGGCGAGACGGAAGTGTCCTCGCAGTGGATCAGGACGCTCATCGAGAACGACGACCGGACCGGTGCCGCGGCCATCTCGATCGTTCTGCTGATCATTTCGTTCGTCGTGTTGTTCGTCCTGCGCACCATCGGATCGCGTGCGGCCAAGCGAGAGGAGCTGGCACCGTGACCCCGTCGCCGGTCGTTCGTTACCTGGCCCGATACGTGGCACTGCTGTATGTCGGCATCCTGGTGATCGTCCCCGTGGGTCTCATTCTGTGGCGCACCTTCGAGCCGGGCATCGGAGCGTTCTTCGAATCGATCTCCACACCGGCCGCCATTTCGGCCTTGCAGCTATCGCTGTTGGTGGTGGCCATCGTGGTGCCGCTGAACGTGATCTTCGGCATCCCCACGGCATTGGTGCTGGCACGGAACAGGTTCCGCGGCAAGGCCGTGCTGCAGTCGATCATCGACCTCCCGTTCGCGGTCTCGCCCGTGGTGGTGGGTGTCGCGCTGATCCTGCTGTGGGGGTCGGCGGGTGTGTTCGGGTTCGTCGAACACGATTTCGGCCTCAAGATCATCTTCGGGTTCCCGGGCATCGTGCTCGCCAGTATCTTCGTCACGATCCCGTTCGTCATCCGGGAAGTCGAACCCGTGTTGCACGAACTGGGGACAGAGCAGGAAGAAGCCGCCGCGACCCTGGGAGCCACGGCATGGCAGACGTTCTGGCGCATCACCTTGCCGTCCATTCGGTGGGGTTTGACCTACGGCATCGTGCTGACGATCGCCCGCACACTGGGTGAGTACGGCGCGGTGATCATGGTGTCGTCGAACCTGCCCGGCACGTCGCAGACCCTGACCCTGCTCGTATCCGATCGTCATGACCGTGGCGCCGAATACGGCGCCTATGCCGTCTCGGCGCTGTTGATGGCTGTTGCGGTGATCGTCCTGGTGGTCCAGGTGGTCATCGATGCGCGACGAGCAAAAGCCAATAGTGAATAGCAAGGAGCCACAAAATGACTGACGCGATCACCGTTCGCGGCGCGAACAAGCATTACGGCGACTTCGCCGCGCTGGACAATATCGACTTCGAGGTGCCGTCGGGCTCGCTGACCGCGCTGCTGGGGCCCAGCGGCTCGGGCAAGTCGACGTTGTTGCGTGCGATCGCCGGCCTGGATCAGCCCGACACCGGCACGATCACCATCAACGGCCGCGATGTCACCGGCGTCCCGCCACAGCGGCGCGGCATCGGATTCGTGTTCCAGCATTACGCGGCCTTCAAGCACCTGACCGTGCGCGAGAATGTCGGATTCGGCCTCAAGATCCGCAAGAAGCCCAAGGCAGAGATTAAGGAGAAGGTCGACAATCTGCTGGAAGTGGTAGGGCTGAGCGGCTTTCAGACCCGTTACCCCAATCAGCTCTCCGGTGGACAACGCCAGCGCATGGCGCTGGCCCGCGCGCTGGCTGTCGACCCCGAGGTGCTGCTCCTGGACGAGCCGTTCGGCGCGCTTGATGCCAAGGTGCGTGAGGACCTGCGGGCCTGGCTGCGCCGGCTCCACGAGGAGGTGCACGTCACGACGGTGCTGGTGACGCACGACCAGGCCGAGGCGCTGGACGTCGCCGACCGGATCGCGGTGCTGAACAAGGGCCGCATCGAGCAGGTCGGTTCTCCCGACGACTTGTACGACCGTCCGGCGAACAGCTTCGTGATGTCGTTCCTGGGCCCGGTGGCCAAACTGAACGGAATCCTGGTGCGCCCGCACGATATTCGCGTGGGACGCAATGCCGATCTATCTCGGGCTGCCGCGGAGGGCACCGGGGAGACCACCGGTGTCACCAAGGCGACGGTGGATCGCGTCGTGCATCTCGGCTTTGAGGTGCGGGTGGAATTGACCAGCGCCGCGACCGGCGAGCAGTTCACCGCGCAGATCACCCGTGGTGATGCCGAGGCGCTCGGACTGCACGAGGGTGATCACGTGTATGTCCGGGTGACACGGGTTCCCGACTTGGGTGAGTTGGCTGAGGTCGCGTCCTAGGACGTTCTCCGCGCTTTCGAAGTACACCTGCAAGTGCCCGGCTACGAGCGACACAGGTCGGCCTGTCGGTGGCACGTGTCATCGTGCGGTGATGGTAGTGAAGAAACGGGTACGTGGCATTGAGCTGCGGTATCTGCTGACGTTGTATCTGCATCGATTTGGCGCGAGGGACGTGTCAGAACTGGTGCAGATGCTGGACCACCGAGGGTTCGACACCAGCGGAAGAATGTCGAAGGCGATATCTGATGCGCTGCGCTGGGAGGTGCGCCGAGGTCGGGTGATCCACTACGGACGGGGGAGTTATGGCCCCGGTGGCATTCCGCGTGGCACCGAGTATCGAATGTTGCAGCGCGAAAAGGCGTTGTTGTCGCTCGTAGCCGGGCACGAAGAAGAATGCTCCTGAAACGCACGTGGCAAGAAAATGGCCCCCGGTTCTCCGGGGGCCATGTGCTATCGGACTCTAGTGCTCGTCGTAGTGATCGCCATGCGGAGCGTGGCGGTGCCCGTCATGGACGTAATCCACATGATCCTCGTGAGCGACTGCCTCGTGGCCGCAGTCGGGGCCGTGAACATGATCGGGGTGGCTGTGGGTTTCGTGTTCGGTGCTGGTCATGTGCCTAACGCTATAGCGCACATGCGCATATAACAATGCATTGAAGAGGGGGCGCCGGGATCTTGCGGAGAGTTCACTAGTGCGTTACCGGAACCGGTGCCGAGACCGCTGCGGAGTAGCGCTCGACCACCACCTCGGCGACCAGCCGATCGGGGCCGAGCGGAGCCGCCACCGGCATATTCAGTTGCGCGGCCTCCGCCCGCACCCGGTCCAGGAGCAGACCGGGGGAGAGAAACCACGGTGCCACAACGATTTCCGTCGCGCCGCAGGCCCGTAGTGCGTCGGCCGCGTCGGTAAGGCTCGTCGAGTCGCCGGTGGCAAACACCGTCGTCGAGAGCGCCCATTGCGCGGCCAGCGCGCGCGTGCGCGCATTGGCCGTGGAATCCGAGGAGCCGACAGCAGTGAGAATCACGCCGGGGTTGTCGATACCGAGCTCGATCACCCGGCGCCGAGCCAGCTGAAGCAGCCGGTGGTCCGCACCGAGCACGGCAGCCTGTGTCACCCGCAGTCCCGGGGGCGCCGAGGACAGCACCGTCGGCAGGTCGATCCGCGCATGGTAGGCGTCCGACAGCAGCAGCGGCACCACAACCGCATCACCGCTCAGATGACCCAGTACGTCGCCGAGATTCGGCTCGGACAGCTCGAGGAACGCCAGCCGCACATCCAGATCCGGCCGGAGGGAACGCGTCTGGCCAACCAATCGGCGCGCATTCTCCGCGAACCGCGGGTCGCGGCTCCCGTGCGCGACGGCGATAAGCGTCGGACTACGCACGATTCAGTTCGACGGCGCGCAGGGCGTCGCCGACCAGCCCTGCCGCTAACGTGTTACCGCTCGACGGGTCGATCAGCAGGAAGCTTCCCGCTGTCCGGTCGTCAGCGTACTCATCGACGCTGATCGCCTCGGCCAGGCGAATGCTGATCTGACCGATGTCGTTGAGCTCCAACGACTCCGGCTGAGCATCGGCAGACAGATTCTGCTCGTCGAAGCGCTCCACCAGCTCGCCGATGATCGCGGGAACCGTGCGAGTGCCGTGCTTGAGCAGCAGGCGCGCACCGGCCTTCAACGGCTTGTCGGCCAGCCAGCACACCGTGCCATCAATTTCCGAAACCGGATCTGGCACATCGGTTGATGCGATCAGATCGCCACGCGAGGCATCTACGTCGTCGGCGAGGATCAAGGTGACGCTGCGGCCCGCCTCGGCCACCTCAAGTGGCCCGTCCGCGGTGTCGATGCCCGCGACCGTGGTGCGCTGCCCAGCGGGGGAGATCACCACCTCGTCACCCACCCGCACCGTGCCCGCGGCCACCTGGCCGGCGTACCCACGGTAATCGGGATACTCGGCAGTGCGTGGGCGGATGACGTACTGAACCGGGAAACGCAGCCCCACCGTGCTGGACTCCTCATGCGCCGGAATCGATTCCAGGTGCTCGATGAGGGTGGGTCCGCTGTAGAAACCGGTCCGCTCGCTGCGGGTGGCGATGTTGTCGCCGTGCAGCGCGGAGACCGGGATCTCGACGACGTTCTCGGGCTTCCAGCCCAGCGAGCTGGTCAGCTCGTTGAACTCGGCGCTGATGGCCTCGAAGATACGGGCGCTGTCGGGCACCAGGTCGATCTTGTTGACCGCCAACACCAACCGCGGCACACCCAGCAGCGCCAGCACCGCCGCATGGCGACGGGTCTGCTCGATGACACCCTTGCGCGCATCAACCAGCAGGATCACCAGCTGCGCGGTGGAGGCGCCGGACACCGTGTTTCGGGTGTACTGCACGTGCCCGGGAGTGTCGGCGAGGATGAACGACCGCTTGGGGGTGGCGAAGTAGCGGTACGCCACGTCGATGGTGATGCCCTGTTCGCGTTCGGCCCGCAGCCCGTCGACCAACAGCGATAGGTCGGGAGCGTCGAGTCCACGTGACTCGGAAGCCTTTGTGACGGCGTCGAATTGGTCGATGAGCACCGACTTGGTGTCGTACAGCAGCCGGCCCACCAGGGTGGACTTACCGTCGTCGACACTGCCGGCGGTGGCAATGCGCAGAAGATCGCTCATGATCAGAAATAGCCCTCTCGCTTGCGGTCTTCCATGGCCGCCTCGGATACTCGGTCGTCGCCGCGGGTCGCGCCGCGTTCGGTGATCCGTGAGGAAGCCACCTCGGCAAGCACTGCCTGCACATCGATGGCATCCGAGAGCACGGCGCCGGTGGTCGATCCGTCGCCCACGGTGCGGTAGCGCACCGAAAGTGTTTGCAGCTCTTCGCCGTCGCGCGGGCCGCCCCACGGGCCGGGGGTCAGTAGCATGCCGTCGCGGTTGAACACCTCGCGCTCATGGGCGTAGTACAGGCTGGCCAGTTGGACGTTCTCCCGCGCGATGTAGCGCCAGACATCCAACTCGGTCCAGTTACTGATCGGGAACACCCGGACGTGCTCGCCCGGGGCATGCCGACCGTTGTACAGGCTCCACAACTCGGGGCGCTGTTTCTTGGGATCCCACTGGCCGAACGCATTGCGCAGACTGAAGATTCGTTCCTTGGCGCGCGAGCGCTCCTCATCGCGGCGCCCGCCGCCCAACACCGCGTCGAACTTGTTGTCGGTGATGGCTTCCAGCAGCGGAATGGTCTGCAGCGGATTGCGGATTCCGTCGGGCCGCTCGGTCAGACGGCCGTCGGCCAGGTAGTCCTCGACGTTCGCGACCACCAGGCGCAGGTTGTGGCGTTCCACGATCTCGTCGCGGAAGGCCAGCACCTCCGGAAGGTTGTGCCCGGTGTCGACATGCAGCAGCGCAAAGGGGAGCGGTGCGGGCCAAAAGGCCTTGAGTGCGACGTGCAGCAGCACCGTCGAGTCCTTGCCGCCGGAGAACAGCAGCACCGGGCGCTCGAACTCACCGGCCACCTCGCGGATGATGTGAATCGACTCAGATTCCAGATCGGTAAGTGTCTCTGTCTGATTCAATGCAGCTTCCGTTCCGATTTGAGTCGTCATGAGGCGTGCAACCCGCATTCTGTCTTGGAGAGGCCCTGCCAGCGTCCGCTGCGTGCGTCGCCGCCGAGAACCGGTTTCGCCGTGCACGGCGCACAGCCGATCGACGGATATCCCTCGTCCACAAGCGGATTCACCAGGGTTCCGTGTTCGTCGATGTACTTCTGCATGTCTTCATCGGTCCATGCCGCGATTGCGTTGATCTTGACCAGCCCGAATGCCTCGTCGAAGCTGATCAACGGTGCGTTGGCGCGGGTCGGCGCATCGACGCGACGCAGGCCCGTCACCCAGGCCGAGTATCCGGCGAGCGACGTGCGCAGCGGCACCACCTTGCGCAGTCGGCAGCATTCGGCGGGATCGCTGGCGAACAGGTCCTTGCCCACCAGCTCGTCCTGCTGCGCCACCGTCTGCTCGGGGGCCACGTTGACCACGTGGATGTCGTACACCGACTCCACCGCATCGCGGGTGCCGATCGTCTCGGCGAAGTGATACCCGGTGTCCAAGAACAGCACGTCTACGC
Source organism: Mycobacteroides franklinii (assembly GCF_002013895.1). Classification (GTDB taxonomy): domain Bacteria; phylum Actinomycetota; class Actinomycetes; order Mycobacteriales; family Mycobacteriaceae; genus Mycobacterium; species Mycobacterium franklinii. Next base: position 645,830 of record NZ_MAFQ01000001.1, read on the forward strand.
CCGGGCGCACCTGTGCGGCAAGGTCAACCAGCACCGCGTCCTGCATGTTGGAGGCGACAACGTATGTGTGCGGGTCGCTGCCGAAGTTCTCGTCGGTCCACCGCAGCAGTTCCTCGGCAGAGGCATCCTGCAATTCGGCGGCACCCCGCTCGGCGAGCGCGCGAAGTGCGTCGAGATCCTTGGTGGTTGTCTCCGTGCTCATCGCAAGTCCGCCTCCTCCGCGCGAACGGCCCACTGCGCGAAGCGCTCTCCGTCTGTGCGTTGGCTGACGAAGTTGCGCACCACCCGATCGATGTAATCGCCAAGCTCGGTGCTGGTGACCTTGTGCTGACGCAGCTTCCGGCCGAATCCGCTGTCGAGACCCAGGCTTCCGCCCAGGTGCACCTGGAAGCCTTCGACGCTGTTCCCGTCTCCGTCGTCAACCATCTGACCCTTGAAGCCGATGTCCGCGACCTGCGATCGGGCGCAGGAGTTCGGGCAGCCGTTGATGTTGATGGTCACCGGAGTGTCGATCTGCGCGTTCAAGTCGTCCAGCCGCTTGTCCAGTTCTGGTACCAGATCCTGTGCGCGCTTGCGGGTTTCGGTGAACGAGAGCTTGCAGAACTCGATACCGGTGCAGGCCATCAGGTTCTTGCGCCAGTGCGACGGGCGTGAGGGCAGCCCGAGTGCGTCGAGTCCCTCGGTGAGCTCGCCGATCTTGTCGTCAGGTACGTCGAGGATGATCAGCTTCTGGTACGGCGTAAACCGAACGCGGTCCGATCCGGCCTTCTCGGCGAGGTCGGCGACCGCCGACAGGATCGTTCCCGACACCCGGCCCGCAATGGGGGCGACGCCGACGGCATTGAGCCCGTTCTTGAGACGCTGCACTCCCACGTGATCGATGGGATGCGGCGGCGGCACCAGCGCGGGCCCGTCGATGAGCTTGCGCTTGAGGTACTCGGTCTCGAGAACTTCGCGGAACTTTTCAACCCCCCAGTCCTTGACCAAGAACTTCAACCGGGCCTTGGCGCGCAGCCGCCGGTAGCCGTAGTCACGGAAGATGCTGACGACGCCTTCCCAAACGTCGGGGACCTCGTCCAGGGGCACCCACACGCCCAGGCGTTGGGCCAGCATGGGGTTGGTCGACAGGCCGCCACCCACCCACACGTCCAGGCCGGGGCCGTGCTCGGGGTGGACGACGCCGATGAACGCGACGTCGTTGATCTCGTGCACGACGTCCTGCAGCCCGGAAATGGCGGTCTTGAACTTCCTGGGAAGGTTCGCGTACTCCTTCTTCCCGATGTAGCGCCGCACGATCTCGTCGATGGCGGGCGTCGGGTCCAGCACCTCGTCGAGGGATTCGCCGGCCAACGGGGATCCGAGGATCACACGCGGGCAGTCGCCACACGCCTGGGTGGTGTGCAGACCCACCTCGTCCAGGCGGCGCCAGATCTCCGGCATGTCCTCGACCCGGATCCAGTGGTACTGGACGTTCTCCCGATCGGAGAGATCGGCGGTGTCCCGCGCGTACTTGGTCGACAGGTCACCCAGGGTGCGCAGAGCGTTGACCGTCAACGCACCACCGTCGGAACGGACCCGCAGCATGAAGTGCTCGTCCTCGAGCATGTCGGTGTTCTCGTCACCGGTCCAGCTGCCGTCGTACCCGGGCTTGCGCTGCGTGTACAGACCCCACCAGCGGAACCGGCCGCGCAGGTCGGTCTTGTCGATGCTCTCGAAACCCTGCTTGGCGTAGATGGTTTCGATGCGCTCGCGCACATTGAGCGGGTGATCGTCCTTCTTGGCCTGCTCATTGGGGTTCAGCGGCTCGAGCTCTCCAAGAGCCCATTGCCCTTCACTGCGCTGTTGCTTGGGGCGAGCCGGGCGGGTCTCGCTGGTTGTCATGGTGCTCCTAACGAAGGCAGGCACAGTCGTGGGCGACACACCGGGGGCTGACCGGAGGCGCAGATCCTCACGACCGTTCGGGTGGCAGACGGGGCAGGACTACGTCAGTAAGGGAGACAACACGCGCTACAGACACGCTTCAGGTCGATATGCCGCCGCGCGACAAGTGGGACCTGATGTGTGCTCACGTTGCCAATTGTGCCATGCACAGGCCGGACCCCACGCCACCGGGCAGTAATTCCGCTCATTGTGAGCAAAACCTCCAATCGGTGTGGGGGATTCCCGCCACCGCGCGCATTGATTTTTTCTCCCGTCGCGCCTGGCACACACTTGAGCAGTGAGACCCGAAACGATAGCCACCCTGCCGCCCCTGGTGCCGGCGGCCGGGCGTCCGTTCGGGATTTACGTGCATGTGCCGTTCTGTGCCACACGCTGCGGATACTGCGATTTCAACACCTACACCGCGGACGAACTGGGTGACGGGACCTCGCCGGCGGGCTGGCTGGAGGCATTGCGCGCCGAGCTCGGATTGGCCGCGCAAACCCTGGCCGGCAACCCGCCGGTGCAGACGGTATTCGTCGGTGGCGGCACGCCGTCCTTGCTGGGCGGTTCCGGGCTGGCCGAGGTGCTTGCTGCGATTGGCGCCCACTTCACGCTGGCGCCCGGGGCCGAGGTCACCACGGAGGCCAATCCCGAATCCACCTCACCCGCCTTCTTCGAAACGATCCGGGCCGCCGGGTACACCCGTGTCTCATTGGGCATGCAGTCGGCGGCCCCGCATGTGCTGGCGACGCTGGATCGGGTGCATGCGCCCGGACGGGCAGTGGCGGCCGCGCAGGAAGCGCGCGCGGCAGGTCTGCGGCACGTCAACCTCGACCTCATCTACGGCACCCCCGGGGAGACCGACGACGACCTGCGTAGGTCCATCGCGGCCGTGCTCGAGGCCGGGGTTGATCACGTGTCGGCATACGCGCTGGTCGTCGAGGAGGGCACCGCCCTCGCGCGGCGTGTGCGTCGCGGTGAGCTGCCCAACCCTGACGAGGATGCGCTGGCCGACCGGTATCAGCTGCTGGACGCCGCGTTGTCGGAGGCGGGACTGGGTTGGTACGAGGTATCCAACTGGGCCCGACCCGGCGGGCAGTGCCGGCACAATCTCGGGTACTGGGCGGGCGGTGACTGGTGGGGTGCCGGGCCGGGTGCGCACGGACACGTCAACGGTGTGCGGTGGTGGAATGTCAAGCACCCCAACACTTATGCGAAACAGTTGGGGGAGGGGCGGCTACCCGTCGGCGGGCACGAAATCCTCAGCCCCGTCGAACGGCATACCGAGGACGTGCTGCTGGCGGTGCGGCTCCATACTGGAATTGCGTTGGCGGACTTGACTGTCGAAGAACGTGGGCGTGTCCCCGCGGTGGTTGACCGTGGGTTGGCGGGGCTGGTGGATGATCGGTTGGTGCTCACCGATCAAGGGCGGTTACTTGCCGACGGTGTGGTCCGCACCATTCTGGATTGAGTGCCGCCTAGGCCGGCCGCAGCTGATCCATGTCGAAAACCCTGGCGTGCAGCACGACCCGATTACGTAGCGCGGCGCGGACGGCTCGGTGCAGGCCGTCTTCCAGGTAGATGACGCCCTGCCATTTCACGGCATGCGGGAACAAGTCCCCGTAGAAGGTGGAGTCCTCGCTCAGCAGACGGTCCAATGCGAGCACCGTGGTGGTGGTGACGAGTTCGTCGAGACGAATCTGCCGGGGTGGGATGCGCGACCAGTCCCTGGTCGATAGCCCATGTTCCGGGTAGGGCTTTCCCTCCCGGACGCCTTTGAATATCACTGCAAATCTGTCCGAATCAGATCCACCGTCTCGGCCGTCATAACACCTGAGGTTAGCGTGAACAGCCATGGCAGCGGGCCCGGGCAGCCTGGCCCCGTAAAATAAGGGCAAAATCACGTGTGAGGGAGGTGACCATGGCCACTGCCGATGACCGACGCTTTGAGGTGTTGCGCGCCATCGTCGCCGATTACGTCACCACCAAGGAGCCGATTGGCTCCAAGGCCCTGGTCGACAGGCATAGCCTCGGGGTGTCCAGCGCCACCGTCCGCAACGATATGGCCGTCCTGGAGGCCGAGGGCTACATCGCCCAGCCCCACACCAGCTCGGGGCGTGTCCCGACGGAAAAGGGTTACCGCGAATTCGTCAACCGGCTCGAGGACGTCAAGCCGCTTTCGGGCGCCGAACGCAAGGCCATCCTGAACTTCCTGGAGGGCGGCGTCGACCTCGATGACGTGCTGCGCCGGGCCGTGCGGCTGCTGGCCCAGATGACCCGGCAGGTCGCCGTCGTGCAGTACCCCACGCTGTCCTCGTCCAGCGTGCGCCACCTGGAAGTGGTGTCGCTGAGCCCGGCCCGGCTGCTCTTGGTGGTCATCACCGACTCCGGGCGGGTCGATCAACGCATCGTCGAGCTGGGCGATGTCCTCCGCGATGACCAGCTGAGCAGGCTCCGGGTGCTGCTGGGCGCGGCGTTGGACGGCAAGAAGCTGTCGGCGGCCTCGGTGGCCGTCGCGGAGCTCGCGGATCAGTCCGATGACGACCTGCGCGACCCACTCACACGCGCGGCGACTGTCCTGGTCGAGACGCTCGTCGAACATCATGAGGAACGTCTGCTGCTGGGCGGCACCGCCAACCTGACGCGCAACGCCGCGGACTTCGGCGGCCAGCTGCGTACCGTTCTGGAGGCGCTGGAGGAGCAGGTAGTGGTGCTGCGCTTGCTCGCCGCGCAGCAGGAGGCCGGTCGCGTCACCGTGCACATCGGTCACGAAACCGCCGCTGAGCAGATGATTGGCACCTCCGTCGTCTCCACCCCGTATGGTGCGGGCGGAGCGGTATTCGGCGGCATGGGTGTGCTGGGGCCCACACGGATGGACTACCCGGGAACCATCGCGAACGTCGCGGCGGTTGCCATGTATATCGGCGAAGTGCTAGCCAACCGCTAGCAGCATGTGAACTAGACAGATAGCAACGGAACGAGATCAACACAGTGGCGCGTGATTACTACGGCATCCTCGGGGTCAGCAAGGGTGCCAGCGACAGCGAGCTCAAGCGGGCGTACCGCAAGCTCGCCCGCGAGCTGCACCCCGACATCAACCCCGACGAGCAGGCGCAGGCGCGCTTCAAAGAGGTCAGCGTCGCCTACGAGGTGCTGACCGACCCGGAGAAGCGGCGCATTGTCGACCTCGGCGGCGACCCGCTGGAGAACGGCGGCGGAGGCAACGGGTTCGGCGGCTTCGGTTCGGGCTTCGGCGGCCTGGGTGATGTCTTCGAAGCATTCTTCGGCGGTTCGGCGGGCGGATCGCGGGGTCCGCGTGGCCGCGTGCAACCCGGGTCCGACTCACTGCTGCGGATGCGTCTGGACCTGCTGGAATGCGCGACCGGCGTCAGCAAGCAGGTGACCGTCGATACCGCGATTCTGTGTGATGGATGCGCCGGCAAGGGCACCCACGGCAACTCGGCGCCCAGCGCCTGTGAGACCTGTGGTGGTCGTGGCGAGGTGCAGACAGTGCAGCGTTCGCTGCTCGGCCAGGTGCTGACATCACGCCCCTGCCCGACGTGCCAGGGCGCCGGAGAGGTCATCACCGACCCCTGTCACAAGTGCGGTGGCGACGGCCGGGTGCGTGCGCGTCGTGACATCACCGTCAAGATCCCGGCCGGTGTCGGCGACGGGATGCGGGTGCGGCTGGCGGCTCAGGGTGAGGTCGGTCCCGGTGGTGGACCGGCCGGTGACCTGTACGTCGAGGTGCACGAGAAGCCGCATGACGTGTTCATCCGTGACGGGGATGACCTGCACTTCACGGTGCGCGTCCCGATGGTCGAGGCGGCGCTGGGCACCAGCGTCTCGGTCGAGGCCATCATCGACGGAGAAACCGTCGTCAAGATCGAGCCGGGCTCACAGCCGGGTTCGGTGGTGACGATGCGCGGGAAGGGCATGCCGCACCTGCGTACCGGTGTGCGGGGCAACCTGCACGCCCATCTGGACGTGGTGGTTCCCACGCGGCTGGACTCCAAGGAGCGCGAGCTGTTGAAGGACTTCAGGGCCCGCAACAAGGAGGGCTCCGAGGTCGTATGGGCCGAGTCCGCGTCCGGCGGCGTGTTCTCGCGGCTGCGCGAGGCCTTCACGGGTCGCTAATCGATGGCGGCCGCCACGATCTTCTACGTCGATCGCGTTCCCGCAGCCGGTGAATCGGTGGTGCTCGACGGGGATGAGGGCCATCACGCCACGCGGGTGCTGCGCATGCGGGCCGGCGAGTCCGTCATGGTGTGCGACGGTGCCGGCGAGGTCGGTGATGGTGTCGTTGGCTCCGTCGATCGCGCAGGCCTGACGATCGAGGTGACCGGACGCTGGAGCGTCGATGCGCCGAGCCCCAAAGTGGCTGTGGTGCAAGCACTTCCCAAATCCGATCGCGCCGAGCTGGCGGTCGACCTGGCGGTAGAGGCGGGAGCCGACGAGGTCATCCCGTGGCAGGCGCAGCGGTGTGTATCGCGCTGGGACGCGCAGAACGACCGGGACAAGGCGGCCAAGGGCCGGCGACGCTGGGAGGCGGTGGCGCGCGCGGCGTCGCGACAATCCCGTCGGGCCTTTGTGCCGACGGTGCCCGATCTGCACTCGACGGCGCAGCTGGCCGATGTGGTGCGTGCGCGGACCGCGGACGGGGCCGTCGTGCTGGTGCTTCATGAATCGGCGAGTTCCGGGCTGAGCGCTCTGGGGGAGCGGCTGTCGTCGGCGCCATCGGTGGTGCTGATCGTGGGTCCCGAGGGCGGCGTCGCGGACGAGGAGCTGGGAGTTTTGGTCGAGGCGGGTGCCGCTGCGGTGCGTCTGGGGCCGACGGTGCTGCGTACGTCCAGTGCCGCTGCCGTGGCGTTGGGGGCACTCGGGGTACTGACGGATCGGTGGGCCAGCGGCCCGCTGGCGCACCAGTGAGCGCTAATCGCGTGGAGGCTGACGGTTGCCAGCGGTAAACTCAAAGCAACTTCACAACCCAAGAAAGCAGGCGACCTTAACCACGTGACGAGCCGAGAACAAGGTGCCGCTGTGCCGTCTTCGGATGTACGCAGCAGCGTCGAGATTCCGAACGATCTCATCATGGGCCTGCTGGGTTCTGCTGATGAAAACCTGCGCGAGCTTGAGGACCTGCTGACCGCGGATGTCCACGCCCGCGGCAACACCATCACCTTCACCGGAGAGCCCGCCGATGTGGCGCTGGCCGAACGGGTGGTCTCCGAGCTGATCGTGATCGCCCGCCGGGGCCAGCAGCTCACGCCCTCGACGGTGCGGCACACGGCGGCAATGCTCACCGGCGACGACGACGAGTCTCCCGCCGAGGTGCTGAGCCTGGACATCCTGTCGCGGCGCGGCAAGACCATTCGCCCCAAGACGCTGAACCAGAAGCGCTATGTGGATGCCATCGACGCCAACACGGTGGTTTTCGGTATCGGCCCGGCAGGTACCGGCAAGACATACCTGGCGATGGCCAAGGCGGTGAACGCCTTACAGAGCAAGCAGGTCACCCGCATCATCCTGACCCGACCGGCGGTCGAGGCCGGGGAGCGGCTGGGCTTCCTGCCCGGCACGCTGAGCGAGAAGATCGACCCGTACCTGCGGCCGTTATACGACGCGCTACACGACATGATGGATCCCGAGCTGATTCCCAAGCTGATGTCGGCCGGGGTCATCGAGGTTGCGCCACTGGCCTATATGCGCGGCCGGACCCTCAACGACGCCTTCATCATTCTCGATGAGGCGCAGAACACCACGGCCGAGCAGATGAAGATGTTCCTCACCCGGCTGGGATTCGGTTCCAAGATCGTGGTCACCGGTGACGTCACGCAGGTCGACCTGCCGGGCGGTGCCCGTTCGGGGCTGCGGGCCGCGGTCGACATTCTTGACAACATCGAGGGAATTCATTTCTCGGAGTTGACGAGTGCCGATGTGGTGCGCCATCGGCTGGTATCGGAGATCGTGGATGCCTATGCGCGTTTCGAGGATTCAGACCTGACAGGTAACCGCGCGCAGCGGCGCGCATCGGGGAACCGGAGCCGGCACAGATGAGCATTGAGGTCGTCAACGAGTCGGGTGTCGACGTCGCCGAGGGCGAGCTGGTCAGCGTCGCGCGATTCGCCATCGCGGCAATGGATGTCCATCCCGCGGCGGAACTTTCGATGATGCTCGTCGACCTCGCGGCGATGGCCGACCTGCACATGCGGTGGATGGACCTGCCCGGCCCCACCGATGTCATGTCGTTCCCGATGGACGAGCTGGAGCCCGGCGGGCGTCCCGACGCTCCCGAGCCGGGGCCGTCGATGCTGGGGGACATCGTGCTGTGCCCGCAGTTCGCGGCCGAACAGGCTGAGGCGGCGGGTCATTCGCTGGCACATGAGTTGGCGCTGCTGACCGTGCACGGCGTATTGCACCTACTCGGCTACGACCATGCCGAACCCGAGGAAGAGCGCGAGATGTTCGCGCTGCAGAACCAGCTGCTGCAGGACTGGTACGAGCAGCAGGCTCAGCTGTACCGCGATAGCCGTCTGCTCGACAAGTCGCGCAACTTCGACGAGTGATGAGCGTCTTGCGCGAAGAACGTAGGGCCTGAGTATGTCTGGCATAGGGCTGCTGCTGGCGGCGATTGCGCTGGTCGGTCTGGGCGGTGCCTTCGCGGCCATCGATGCCGCCATCAACACGGTGTCCTCGGCGCGTGTCGACGAACTGGTTCGCGAGGAAAGGCCGGGGGCGGTACGCCTTTCCGTGGTGATCCGGGAGCGCCCGCGCTATGTGAACCTCGTCGTCCTGCTGCGTACCACCTGCGAGATCTTGTCGACGGTGTTTCTGGTCGGGTACCTGACCGCACGGATGAGTCTGGGCGCCGCACTGACCATCTCGGCGATCGTCATGGTGGTGACAAGCTTCGTGGCGATTGGCGTCGGCCCACGCACCTTGGGACGCCAGCACGCGTACTCCATCGCGCTGGGCGCCGCGGTGCCGCTACAGGTGATTTCGGTACTGCTGGGCCCCATTTCGCGGTTGCTCATCCTGCTGGGTAACGCGGTGACTCCTGGACGTGGTTTCCGCAACGGCCCGTTCGCCTCCGAAATCGAGCTGCGCGAGGTTGTCGACATGGCGCAGCAGCGTGGTGTGGTGGCCGATACCGAACGCCGGATGATTCAGTCGGTATTCGAGCTGGGTGACACCCCCGCCCGCGAGGTGATGGTGCCGCGCACCGAGATGGTGTGGATCGAATCCGACAAGACAGCCGGTCAAGCCACCTCGCTCGCGGTGCGCAGCGGGCACTCGCGTATTCCGGTGGTCGGGGAGAACGTCGACGATGTCGTCGGTGTGGTCTTCCTCAAAGACCTTGTGCAGCAGACGTACTACTCGGTGAACGGTGGACGTGACGTCACCGTGGCGCAGGTGATGAGGCCGGCGGTGTTCGTCCCGGACTCCAAGCCGCTGGACGAGTTGCTGCGTGAGATGCAGCAGGATCGCAAGCACATGGCGCTGCTGGTGGACGAGTACGGCGCCATCGCCGGCTTGGTGACCATCGAGGATGTGCTGGAGGAGATCGTCGGAGAGATCGCCGACGAATACGACCAGGATGAGGTCGCTCCGGTGGAGGAATTGGGCGACAAGACGTTCCGCGTCTCCGCCAGGTTGCCGATCGAGGACCTGGGGGAGCTGTACGGCATCGAATTCGACGAGGATCTCGACGTCGAGACGGTGGGCGGACTGCTGGCGCTCGACCTCGGCCGCGTGCCGCTGCCGGGCGTCAAGGTCGCCTCGCATGGACTTTTGTTGCAGGCTGAGGGTGGTCCGAACACGCGTGGCCGGGTGCGCATCGGGACGATTCTGGTGCAGCCCGACCCGGATGCGACAGACGACGAGAAAGCGGAGGAAAGAGATGACTGAATTGGACGCGGAAGATAACAAGCTCGTCGTGCTGGCCCGTGGAGCGATGGGCCGTGCCGAGGCGACGTCGGGCGCTGCGGTGCGCGACGGTGATGGCCGAACCTATGCCGGTGCGCCGGTGACGCTTTCGGTGCTGTCACTGACCGCCCTGCAGGCGGCCGTCGCGGCCGCGGTCTCCAGTGGCGCGTTGGCCATCGAGGCAGCCGTACTGGTCGGCGGTTCACATGAAGACCCGGGTATCGCCGCCGTGCGGGAACTGTCGCCGACGGCGACCGTCATCGTGACCGATCGCACCGGCGTACCCGCGGGGCAATTGTGAGCTCGCCCGAATTTCGTTCGGGATTCGTCTGTTTCGTCGGGCGGCCGAACACCGGCAAGTCGACGCTGACCAATGCGCTGGTCGGCCAGAAGGTGGCGATCACCTCGAACCGGCCGCAGACCACCCGGCACACGATCCGCGGAATCGTGCACCGTGAGAATTTCCAGATCGTGCTCGTCGACACCCCGGGGCTGCACCGGCCGCGCACGCTGCTCGGTCAGCGGCTCAACGACCTTGTGCGCGATACGTATTCCGAGGTGGACGTGATCGGGCTGTGCATTCCGGCCGATGAGGGGATTGGGCCGGGCGACAAGTGGATCCATGAGCAGATCAAGCTCATCGCGCCGCGCACCACGCTGATCGCGATTGTCACCAAGATCGACAAGGTGAGCAAGGAGAGGGTGGCCGAGCAGCTGCTGTCGGTTTCCGAGCTCGTCGGGCCGGATGTGGACATCGTTCCGGTGTCCGCCATCTCGGGCGCCCAAGTCGAGGTGCTGACAGAGGTTTTGGCGTCCAAGCTGCAGCCGGGGCCGGCGTTCTACCCGGACGGTGAGCTGACCGACGAGCCCGAAGAGGTGCTCATGGCCGAGCTGATCCGCGAGGCCGCACTCGAGGGCGTGCGCGATGAGCTGCCGCACTCGCTGGCCGTGGTGATCGACGAGGTGAACGAGCGCGAGGGCCGTCCCGAGGGCTCCGAGCTCATCGACGTGCACGCCATCCTTTACGTCGAGCGGGACAGCCAAAAGGGCATCGTCATCGGCAAGGGCGGATCACGGCTGCGCGAAGTCGGGACAAATGCCCGTGTGCAGATCGAAAAGCTGCTCGGCACAAAAGTGTTCCTGGATCTGCGCGTCAAGGTCGCCAAGAACTGGCAGCGCGACCCCAAGCAACTCGGCAAGCTGGGCTTCTAGGGGGCACGCTCCCACCCCTCCCGCCGACACGCCGTGTTTTGCGGAGGCCACTCGCGAAATACGTCGAAAATCGTAGTCTCGGTGACTTGTCGGAGGGGCGTGCAACGCTCCGGTCATGGGTGGGCTCATAGTTGCAAGTGAGGCGCTGGCGGCGGGGACCGTAACGCCGCAGATGCTCCGCAAGGACTACGCGAAGGTGTTTCAGAATGTCCACCGGCGTCGAGACGCCGAGTTGACGGCGGCGCTGCGTGCCGAGGCTGCGTTCTTGTGGTCAGGACGCAAAGGGGTGGTTTCGGGTGTGTCGGCTGCGGCATTGCACGGCAACCCTTGGATATCCGCGGATCGACCAGCCGAGCTAGTGCGCCAGCGGCATGATGCGCCGAGTGGCATCGTCATCCATAACGACAGACTGTTGCCGGCTGAGTTGATGACTGTTCGTGGGATACCGGTGACTACGCCAGCTCGGACCGTCTTCGACGTCGGACGACGTGTCCGCGTGAACCGGGCCATCGAACTCGTCGACGTGCTGCTTCGACTCTGCACCGTCGAGTCGGTCACGCGAGTCGCCGAGCGCCATCGGGGTGTACGGGGCCTCCGACAGTTGGAGCGGGTCCTGGCATTGGCGGATGCGGGCGCGGAGTCGGTGCAGGAAACTCGCTTGAGGTTGTGCCTGGTTACCGGCGGATTGCCCGAACCAGAAACTCAGATCGAACTGCGGGGGCCGGACGGGCGGATCATTCGTCTGGATATGGGTTGGCGCGAGCAACGGGTTGCCGCCGAATTTGACGGCGCACAGCATTGGGGCGATTCGACACAGCACCGCCGAGACATTGAGCGGCAGGAAACAATTGCCTCGCTGGGCTGGAGACTTGTCCGCGTGAGCCGTGACCAGTTGATGAATCAGCAGAAGACCGTAATCGAGCGTGTGCGCGCAGCCTTTAGCGCTGCGCAGCGAGCCGCATAGTCATCGAAACTACGGTTTTCGACGCATCTCGCGAGTAGCCGACGCAGAACACGGCGTGTCGGCGCGAAGGGGCGGCGCATGTCACTCACCACCAGGGGTCGGGAGTCTCCGCTGCCCAGTTGTTGACCGACTCCAGCTGCGCGGCAAGGGAAATCAGCAGCGGCTCACTGTTCGCCGGGCCCATCAGCTGCACGCCGATCGGCAACCCGTCTTGGGTGAACCCGGCGGGCACATTGATCGACGGCCAGCCGAGGACATTCCATGGCCAGGTCATGGGACATGCACCGACTTGCCCGCGATCCGTTGCGAGACTGCCGATATCGTCGAAATCGTAGATACCCGTCGGCGGCTGGGCGGTGGTCGGTGCCAACACCACGTTGAAGCTGCCGAAGATCTTGCCGACCCGCGCCTGCAGCCGCGGCTCGGCCGCTCGCGCCCGCCGCAGCGCCCAGCCTGCCAATCGGCGGCCGGTGCGCATGTTCGTCAACGTCCGCTGGTCCCAATGCGCCCCGGCATCGAGTCGATCTCCCCACGGCAGCAGCCCGGCCGTTGCGCGTGGCAGGAAGTTCAGGCCGAGCCCGACGCCGTAGTCCGGGTCGCCCTCGGACACCATGTGTCCGAGGGAGCGCAGCTGATGGGCGACGTAGCGGGTGGCAGCCTCGATCGTGGGATGTATGTGCGCCGGGAAGCCGGAGAACGGAACCTTGAGCGATAGCGCGACGCGCAGCTGTCCCGGGTCCTCGTGGACGGCATCGAGAATCCGCACATGCGGTGGCTTGTGCAAGTCGCCGGAGACGTTTCCCGACGCCACATCCAGCAGCAGTGCGGCATCGGCAACCGTGCGGGCCAAGGGTCCGTGGACGGTTATCCCGTTGAACGCCTCGGCCAATGGCCAGGTGGAGATCCGGCCGCGTTGGGGCTTGATGCCGATCAGATGCGTCCAAGCGGCCGGAATCCGGACGCTTCCGGCGCCATCTGAGCCGATGGCACCGGCGACGAGCCCGGACGCGACCGCGGCGGCGCTGCCGCCCGAGGATCCACCGGGGGTGTGGCCGCGGCTCCATGGATTGCGGGTGTGTCCGAAGCCGGGCCCGCTGGTGAAGCCCCACTGGCCCAGCTCACAGGTATTGGTCTTGCCGACGATCACCGCGCCCGCGGCCCGCAGTCGGCGCACCAGCTCGGCATCCTCGGACTCCGAGCCGACGGCTCCGGCGGTACCGAATGCGGTTGGGGTGCCCGCCAAGTCGGTGTCGTCCTTGATGGCGATGGGCACCCCGAGCAACGGCAGCCGCTCGCCCCTGGCTAACCGCTTATCGGCCTCGGTGGCATCGGCAAGAGCGCTCTTGGTGCACACCACCCGGAACGCGTTGAGGGTCGGTTGGCTCGACTTGATCGCGTTGAGCGCCGTGAGGGTCAACGAAATGGAGCTGACTGACCCCTCTGCCAGCGCTGCGGCCTGGGAAGTCAGCGTGGGAAAGCCCGACATGACCAGAAGGGTAAGCGGTCGAAATCGTGCGTCAATGCGGGGATTCGTCGGTACCAGATGGGAGACTACTCGAATGCGGCTTTATCGGGATCGTGCTGTCGTGCTGCGGCAGCACAAACTCGGCGAGGCCGATCGCATCGTGACCCTGCTGACCCGCCAACATGGCCTGGTGCGCGCGGTCGCCAAGGGGGTGCGCCGCACCCGCAGTAAGTTCGGCTCACGGCTGGAACCATTCGCGCATATCGACGTGCAGCTGCATCCGGGACGCAATCTGGACATCGTCACTCAGGTGCAGGCCATCGACGCTTTCGCCGCGGACATCGTCAGTGACTACGGCCGGTACACCACCGCCTGCGCCGTGCTGGAGACCGCGGAGCGGATCGCCGGTGAGGAGCGCGCCCCGGCCCTCGCCCTGCATCGCCTGACCGTCGGCGCGCTGCGGGCCATCGCCGATCAACAGCGTTCCCGCGAGCTGGTCCTCGATGCCTATCTGTTGCGCGCCATGAGCATTGCCGGGTGGGCGCCCGCCATCAGTGAATGCGCGCGTTGTGCCACTCCCGGCCCGCACCGCGCCTTCCATGTGGCGGCGGGTGGCAGCGTGTGTGTGCACTGCCGTCCGGCGGGTGCGGTGACCCCGCCGCAGGGTGTGCTGGAGCTGATGGCGGCACTTCATGACGGCGACTGGGCGGCCACCGATGACGTGCCGCAGACCCAGCGCACGCAGGCCAGCGGATTGATCGCGGCACATTTGCAGTGGCATCTGGAACGCAAGCTGCGGACACTCCCGCTCGTCGAACGTGGCAGCAGGTTAAATATGAGCCATGGTGAAGAGCAGTCAGCCCGATCCGCAGCAGGATAAGTACTTCACGGATTGGGCCGATGTCCCACAGGGCTATAACCCGACGTTCCCGGACAAGACGGTTTTTCCTGCGGTTTTCCCCAAGCTGTTGCCTGGTTCTGGCCCCGGCGGCACCCGGCCGCATCCCGCGCCCAAGCACCCGTCGGGTGCTGTACCCCCGATCATTCCCAAGGAGCTGGTTCCCCGGCACGTCGCGGTGGTGATGGACGGTAACGGGCGCTGGGCCCGGGCCCGTGGATTGCCGCGCACCGAGGGCCACAAGATGGGCGAGGCCACCATGATGGACATGGTCTGTGGCGCCATCGAGATGGGCATCCCGTGGCTCACCACCTATGCGTTCTCGACGGAGAACTGGCGCCGCCCCGCGGATGAGGTGCGCTTTCTGATGGGCTTCAACCGCGACGTGGTCAAGCGTCGCCGCCACGACCTGAACAACATGGGTGTGCGGTTCCGTTGGGCCGGGCAGAAGACGCGGTTGTGGAGCAGCGTCTACAAGGAGCTCGAGATCACCGAGGAGCTCACCAAGAACAACAGCACCCTGACGTTGACCACGTGCATCAACTACGGCGGTCGGGCCGAAATTGCCGAGGCGACAAGGAGAATCGCCCGTCTGGTGGAGTCCGGTCAGCTCAAGCCGGACCGCATCACCGAGGAGACCATCGCCAAGTATCTCGATGAGCCCGATATGCCCGATGTCGATCTGTTCCTGCGACCCTCGGGTGAGTTCCGGTCGAGCAACTTCATGATGTGGCAGTCGGCGTACGCCGAGTTCGTGTTCCAGGAAAAGATGTACCCGGACTTCGATCGCCGCGACCTGTGGGCGGCCTGCCTGGAGTACGCGCAGCGCGACCGGCGATTCGGGTCGGCGTGATGACAGATCCCGAAAGCGGTGCCGACGAGATCCTCGATCGGATGTACCGCGTGCTGCATCCGGTGCTCCCGGTCACCAGGGAGCCCGACGGAGCGCTGACCGCCGACTACGAGGGCACGCTGACCTCGATCCGGGTGGTCACCATCGTGGCCGGGCTGGACGTGGTGTCGCTGTCGCAGGTACTGGCGTGGGATGTGGCCGTCAACGCCAAGTCGCGGCATCTGGTCGATGGGCTCGCCCAGAAGTCGCTGTTCGGGAATATCCTGCTGATCGCCAAGGGGCGCAAGGCAGATGTGTTGCTGCGCTACAACTTTCCGGCGACCGGTATCGACGACGATGACGCGTTGATGACGTTGCTGATGATGGTGTTCGCCACCGGATCCGACGCGCGAAAGGCGCTGGGCAACTAAGAGTTGCGGCGCTCGGCAGTGCAGCGGCTGCAGAAACCGAAGACCTCGACCGTGTGGTGCACCTCGGTGAAACCGTGCTCCTCGGCGATATCGGTGGCCCACTTCTCGACCGCACCGGCCTGCACCTCGACCGCGAAACCGCAGCTTTGGCATACCAAGTGGTGGTGATGGCCGTCCGAACAGCGGCGGTACACCGACTCCCCGGTGTCGTTGCGCAGCACGTCAACCTCGCCTGATGTCGACATCGACTGCAGGGTCCGATAGACGGTGGTCAGGCCGATGCCCTCGCCGGTCCGCTTGAGCTCGTCGTGCAGTTCCTGCGCGGACTTGAACTCATCGGTGCGCTTCAGCAGGGCGGTGATGGCCGCGCGCTGACGAGTGGAACGTACCGTCCCGCGCAGTGCCGGCCTGTCCTCGCGGAGGCTGGGGGGACCCCCTGCTTGCGTGGGAGTCATCTCTGTTCCTCGGTATGGGCAACCGCGTCGACGACGATATGGGAGAGGTGATCGTCGACGAGGCGGTACATCACCTCGCGTCCCTGACGCTCCCCGGAGACCACTCCGGCGGCCTTGAGCACCCGCAGATGCTGGCTGATGAGCGGCTGGGCCACACCCACCGCGTCGACCAGCTCATGGACGCAGCGTTGCGATTCGCGCAGCTGCAACACGATGGCGATGCGCACCGGCGCGGCGAGTGCGCGGAGCAGCTCACCGGACTGTTCGAGGATCTCGCGGGAGGGCAGCGGTCCCGGTGGCGTCAGCGGGGCATGCGGTGGCTCGTCATGTGCGGAACTGAGCACGGTGTTCACCACGGCGGTCTACCTCAACCTGAATCACGCCCCGGCTTATCCGGAGACCCAATGTACGAGTCCGGCGGCAAACCGGGCCCATCTATTGAGGGTAGTGGCCGATTGCCGATCTGGGGGTAAGGGTGCGGCCGTGGCGGTCCTGGCACTGCACTGACCCCCAGGATGACTGGGCCGGCTCCTGTGCGCCTTCGATATTTGCTGATGCTTCGGGATTCATCGTCGCGGGGCGCGGATCCGGGCACGAAAGGGCCTGCAAGTGCCGCGCAAACCGGTATTTCATGCCGTCGTGGGATTCGGTTCACTCCGGGCGTGTGTCGCGGCCTTCCGGGCTCGCTTCCCATCAAAATATGCGTCCTAACTGCTGCATTTCGGGTGAGCAGTGTCACAGCGTGCTCACAGGCCGCGGCGTTGACACGAGACCCTGCGGTCTCTACGTTATGAAAACGATAATCATTATCAATTAAGTCTTTGACGCCTACCCGAGGATGATCGTGATGGCCACCTTTGCTACCGACACCAATGAGCTGAAGAACATCGACGGTCAAGGTCGGCCGGGATGGTTCGTCAGCAGACGCGTCGACATCCTGTTTGTCTTCGGGCTGGGCGCACTGTTGTCCGCGGTGCTCTTCGCGGCCGACGGGCATAAGGGCGTGTTCCTCGTGGGTGCGGTCGTGTTCTCGCTGTTGTCCGACCTACCGCATGTGTTGACGACGACCGCCCGGGTATGGATGGATCCGCGCGAACGATCTCGGTACTGGGCGCACTACGTGATCAGCTTCATCGTGGTCGGCGCCATCGTCGGCACACTGTGGTTCGGCGGCTGGATGGTGCCGCTGCTCGCCATCTGGGCCTACTGGCAGGTCTTCCACGTCCTCAAACAGCACTTCGGCATCATCAACATCTACGCAGCGAAGAACGGTTACAAGGGTCCGCGAAACCGGATCAAGTACGCGTTGTACGCCGTCTGCCTGGCCCCGGTGCTGTACCGGGCGAGTCATGGCCTGAACTTCTCCGCGTACGAGGTCTTCGGCCACCGGTTGCCGTTCTCGAATCTGAGCGTGCCGGTGCCGCCGATCCCCGGTTTCGTGGTGATCGCCGGATTCGTCTGTGCCGCAGCGTTTTTAGGTGCAGCGGTGTGGGAGCAGTTCCAGCTCAAGCGGGCCGGGCAACGGACCCTACCGGCGATGTCGGTGGCCACCTTTGTGATCGCGGCGCTGTCCTACAACCTGTCCTACCTGCTGGTTTCGGATCTCTTCGCACTGATCCTGATCGCGACGACGACGCACAGCCTGCAGTACCACCTGATCAACTGGACCCGGAACAACACGCGCTTCGCACGCACCCAGGATCCGGGCGAGAAGAAGCTGCTGCTGGCACGGCTCTCGACACGCAAGGCATTGCCGCTGTACATCGCCTTCTTGGGCGGCCTGGGCATCCTCGCCGGTCAGCTCGACACCGTCATCTTCGCGGTCCCGCTGACCTTCGTGCTGCACCACTTCTACATGGACGGCGCGCTGTGGAAGAGTAAGGGCAACCCGGAACTCGCCCATGACCTGGGAATCGTCCGTGCTGGATAGGGGACTGATCGAGCAGCCGGCCGGGCAGCGGCAGGGGCGCCCGCCGGTATCGGTGCGGCGGGTCCAGTCCCACAGCGACGCCAAGCAATTCATCGCGATGCCATGGCGCATCTACGGCGAGGATCCCCGCTGGCGCCCCACGCTGCGCCGCGTCATGCACGCGAAGATGAATTCCAAGCACAACCCACTGCATGGCGAGGTCCAGGTCGAGAACTTCGTCGCCTACCGTGGCGGCCGCCCGGTGGGACGTATCTCCGCAGCGATCGACTCGGCGTACGTGCAGCGTTACGGCGACTGCGCATTCTTCGGGTTCTTTGAAAGCGAGGACGACGACGCGATTGCCCGCGCTCTGCTCGGGGAAGCCGAGCATTGGGCAGCGCGTCGAGGGGTCACCAAGATGGTCGGCCCGTTCAGCTACACCTCGCGGGAGGAGGTCGGTCTGCTTGTCTCCGGATACGACCGGCCGCCGGCGCTCATGCAGCCGTACAACCCCCGGTACTACCCGGGATTGGTGGAGGCATCCGGATACCGCAAGAAGTTCGATACCGCTTCGTACCGTTGGCATATCGACGGCAGCCAGGAGGTCCGGCAGCGCCTGGTGCGACGTGCCGATGCGGTGATGCGCGATCAGGGCGTGACGGTGCGCTCGGTGCGGATGCGTCACTACGCCGACGAGCTGGAAATGCTGCGCGGTCTCTACAACGACTCCTTCGCCCATCACCCCGAGAATGTTCCGCTGAGCCGCGAGGTGTTCTCGGGGATGGCTGCGGAGATGCGTCCGCTGATCGATCCGAACATCGTTCGGATCGTTGAATCCGAAGGCGTACCAGTCGGATTCCTGCTGATGCTGCCCGATGTGAACGAGATTGTGGGGCGCTCCGGTCGGCTTACCCCGACACTGCTCGCCCGGCTGGCGGCCCGGCGCGACGGACGCATCCGTGGGATCGACACCGCCGTCGTGGTGCTCATCGGTGCGGTACAGACCCAGTTCGGCGCCGGGATCGGCAGGGTGCTGGCGGGGGAGATCGTGCGGACGATCACCGGTAGCGGATACTCCTCGGTCGCCACCACCTGGGTGCACGAGGACAACGTGTGGTCGAATTCGCTGACCTCGCAGATGAAGACGAACCCCGAGAAGATCCACCGGGTCTATCAGAAGGCACTGTGATGGGCGGCCGGACACTGGTCACCGGGGCCACCGGGTACCTGGGATCCACCCTCGTCACGTCCCTGGTGCACGCAGGCGAGCGGGTCACCGTCCTGATGAACCCACACGACGCCGTCGCGCTTCCCGAGGAGCTGCGCCCATATGTAGAGACGGCCCGCGCCGACATCACCGACGCGCGCAGCATCGAGGACGCGATGCGAGGCGTGTCCCACGTGTATCACCTTGCCGGCATCGCGTCGCCGAATTCACGCCTTGGGCACAGGATTTGGCAGACCAACGTGCTGGGCACGTATCACGTGGCGCGCTCGGCGCTGCAGCATGGAGTGCAGCGGGTGGTGCACGTGTCATCCACCGCAGCCATCGGATACCCACCCAACGGTGTGGTGGCGGACGAAGACTTCGACCCGCGGCACTCTGTGCTCGACAACGTGTATTCGGCAACCAAGCGTGCGGGGGAGCGGCTGGTACTGGACTTCGCCGAACGCGGTCTGGACGTTGTCGTCGTGAATCCTGCCGCGGTGTTCGCGCCTGGGGCGGGTCCCGTTCGGTCCTGGCAGGGGCTGCTGGTCGCCGCGCGTAAGGGCCTGCTGC
The DNA here is from genome assembly GCF_002013895.1 of Mycobacteroides franklinii. Taxonomy (GTDB): domain Bacteria; phylum Actinomycetota; class Actinomycetes; order Mycobacteriales; family Mycobacteriaceae; genus Mycobacterium; species Mycobacterium franklinii. Next base: position 665,625 of record NZ_MAFQ01000001.1, read on the forward strand.
GTGTCGTGCCGCCCGGCGGAACCGCGGTGTGCTCGGCGCAGGATTTCGTCGTGGGCATCACCGCGGCAATGGCCAAGGGAGACAACGGACGCCGGTACATTTTGAGTACCGCCAACCTGTCCTACCGGCAGATCGGGGAGCTGCTGGTGGCCGCGGTGGGACGTGAGCACCCAGTGCGGTCCGCGCCCATGGGGTTGTTCCGGGCGGCGGGACGGGGAAACAGGCTGCTGCGCGACGTGTCCGGGCGCTTTGACCCCGACGACGTGCTGGTTACCGAGAACGTCGAACTGATGGCCCGTGAGTTGTATTACGCGCCCGACAGGGCGGTGCGAGAACTGGGAATTCCCAAGGTCTCCAACGACGAATTGATAGCGGAGTTTGTGCGATGAGTCCCCCACGAGCGGGAGGTACCCCCAGCATGCGCGAAGAGCATCAGGACAGGGTGACGGTCGAGCCACGGCAGGTGCAGGGCGGCTCCAAGGAAGCCCTGGGCATCTCGATGGCTGATGCGCGTGCGCTGGTGGCCGACCTCACCGCGCGTAGCCAGTGGATCTACTGGCTGGATTTGACCGCTTGTGTGGCCATCGGATACACCGCGTTCCTGCTGTGCCCTGCCGAGAACCTGCTTTCGCTGCCGGCGGTGGCGTGCATTGTGGTGGCCGCGTTCGCGTTCTATCGCGCCGTCTTGTTTGTCCACGAACTCGTGCACGCCGAACACGATCTGCACTGGTTCTCGGTGGTGTGGCACGCGGTATGTGGAATTCCTTTGCTGACACCGAAATTCACCTTCGAGTTCCATCACGAACACCACGCGTCGCGCACCTACGGGACGGCCGAAGACGGGGAGTACGTGACCTATGCCAGCGAGCCGCGCTGGCGGATCGTCCTGTTACCGTTCACGGCGCTGGGTGGGCCGTTGGCCTTCGTCCTCCGGTTCCTGGTCCTGGCGCCGCTGAGCTGGCTGGTTCCCGCCATCCGGCCCCTCGTGCTCACCCGGGCGTCCTCACTCATGATCGACGCCGATTTCGAGCGTCCGTTGCCGCCGGACGGGACGCCCCGCTCCTGGTTGGTGCAGGAAATCGCTTGTTTCGCATACACATCGGCGCTCCTGGTGCTGCTGCTCCTGGGCGTCTACTCACCGAACAGGCTCGTGGAGGCCTACCTGGTGATGGCGCTGGCGCTGTTCGTGAACTGGCTGCGCGTCCTGGTGGCACATCGGTATGAGGGCCGCAGCGAGCGTATGACGTTCCCGGAGCAGGTTCTCGATTCGATCGACCATCCGTCGGTGCCCGTGCTGGGCCCGTTGTGGGCGCCCGTCGGTTTGCGTTTCCACGCGGTGCACCACTTCTTCCCGCAGCTGCCTTACCACCAGCTCGGTGAGGCACGCCGCCGGCTGATGGCGGCGATCCCGCCCGATGCCGGGTATTGGTCCACCCAAGACCGTTCACTCGCCTCATCGCTGCGGCGGCTGCTCGCCCACCCGCGTAAGGAGGCGGTATGACCACAAGTCAATTCATGTCCACGGCAAGAGAATCCGGAGCCGTGACCTACTCGCGGCGGTTGCCGATACGGCCCGTCGAGGCACGGGGTGCGCGGGTGCGTGCCGATGATGGCCGCTGGTATGTCGACTGCCTGGCCGCGGCAGGGGCCATGTCGCTGGGCTGGAATCACCCGGTTGTCAACGAGGCGGTGATGAAGACGGTTTCCTCCGGGGAGCCGCTGCTGTCACTGGACTTCCACACCCCGGCCCGGGACCGCTTTGTCGAGGAATTGCTCTCCATCCTGCCGGTCCGGCTGGCCGCGGACGCCAGCATTCATCTGTGCTCGCCCAGTGGGGCGAGCGCGGTGGAGGCCGCGTTGATGCTTGCCGAGATCGCCACGGGTGGTCGCGAACACATTGGTGTGCAAGGCGGTTTCCACGGATGCACCCGGGCAGCGCGCGCCGCGAGCTCGGGTGGCGGTCTGCGCAAGCAGCCGGTGGTGCTGTCTCCGCAGGCGAGTTTCCTGCCGTACCCGCAGGAGTACCGCAGCCCCTTCGGGGTGGGTGGCGAGCACGGCGTCGAGCTGGCGATCGCGGCGGCCGATGCCGTCGCACGCCCGCATAGCGGCGTGACGGCACCGGCGTCGCTGATCGCCGAGTTCGTTCTGGGTGAGGGTGGCGTGATTCCGGCTCCGGCGCGGTGGGGACAGGCGCTGCGCCGCACCGCATCGACGTTGGGCGTACCGCTGATTGCCGACGAGGTGCAGGCGGGCATGTTCCGCACCGGCCCGGCCTGGGCGTTCCAGCACTGCGGTATCGAACCCGACATGGTGGTCATCTCCAAGGGCCTCGGCTCAGGTATTCCCATCGCGGTCCTGGTGGTGCGCAAGGAATTCGACGTGTGGGAACCCGGTGCGTTCACCGGCACCTTCCGCGGGAACGCCATGGCCTTCGCCGCGGCCAGCGCGGTGATGCGCTTCGCGCGGGAGAACGGCCTGCGCGGGCACGTGACCGCCCGCGGCAAGGTTTTCCTGGATGGCCTGAACGCGATCGCCTCCGGTTCAACACTGGTGGGTGATGTGCGCGGGGTCGGGCTCATGCTGGGTGTGGAGATTGTGGACCCCGACCTGCCATGGCCAGATGACGCCGGCGCTCCGGCACCCGAACTTGCCGCGCGTATTCAACAGGCCTGCCTGCTACACGGTCTGATCGTCGAGACCGGCGGGCAGTACGGCAACGTGGTGCGTTTCCTGCCGCCGCTGACCATCGAAGAGCCCGATATCGCCGCGGCGCTGAACGCGTTCGACGCGGCACTGGCCGCGGTGGAGCGCACGCGGTGATGGCCGACCAGAGCCCCTTCGTGAGCGAATTTCTTACGGGGGATAGTGAAAACACGTATCGCGAAGCCATCGCGCTGGCGGCCGACCGGGCGAGCGCGGCACTGGGCGGTGCCGTCGCGCCGGGACTGGTGGACGGGTACGCGGCGCTGAAAAATGATGTCGAGCGGCTAGATCTCGATGACGCCGACGGTGTGGGGCTGAGCCGGGCGCTGGACGAAGCGGCGGGACTGCTGGCCGAAAAGTCGGTGGTGGTCACCCATCCGGCGTACCTGGCGCACCTGCATTGCCCACCCGCGTTGCCGTCGTTGGCTGCCGAAGTGCTCATCAGCGCGTTCAACCAATCGATGGACTCTTTCGACCAGGCGCCGGCCGCCACCGCCATCGAGCAGCAGGTCATCGAATACTTGTGCGCCAGAATGGGGTACGGCCCAGGATCGGACGGGACGTTCACCAGCGGAGGCACCCAGTCCAACCTGCAGGCTCTGCTGCTGGCCCGCGATCTGTTCGCGCACACATCCGGTTGGGATGTCGCGGCACGCGGTCTGCCGCCGGAGGCCGCTTCATGGCGGGTGCTGTGCACGCGGCAGACGCATTTCTCGGTGCAGCAGGCACTGCGCCTGCTCGGGCTCGGCAGGGCCGCCATCATCGAGGTACCCACCGATGACGCCGGGCGACTGCGGGCCGAGACACTGCCGGAGATCCTTCAGGACGCCGAGCGTGCCGGAACGCCGGTGTTTGCCCTCGTGCTCACCGCCGGGACAACGGATTTCGGGGCGATCGACCCACTGCTGGCGGCCACGGAGATCGCCCGGGCACACGGGATCTGGGTCCATGTGGATGCCTGTGCGGGCGGATGCCTGATCTTCAGTGAACGGTATCGGCACCTGCTGCGCGGTATCGAGCAGGCCGATTCGGTCGCCATCGATTTCCACAAGCTGTTGTTCCAGGCCATCAGTTGCAGTGCTCTGCTGGTGGGCAACCGGGCGAGCTTCGACGTGCTTGCCGCGCATGCGGACTACCTCAACCCGGCCAGCGATGCCGAGCACGATGTGCTCAACCTGGTAGGCAAGTCGCTGCAGACCACCCGCCGTTTCGACGCACTCAAGGTGCTGGTCACCCTGCGGGCCGTGGGCCGGCGGCATATCGCCGCGATGATCGATGCCACCTGTGCGGCGGCGTGGGCTGCGGCGCAGGTGGCGGCCGCGCATCCGGACCTGGAGTTGGCTGTGCCGGTGTGCACCAACACCGTGGTGTTGCGTTGGCGGCAGCCGGATATGACATCGGAGGCTCGCGATGATGTCAACGAAGCGATCCGGGCGGAACTAGCCCACACCGGTAAGGCGATCGTCGGCAGATCCAGTGCGGCAGGTGGACAGGCGATCAAACTCACCTTCGTCAATCCCTTGGTCACGGCTTCCGTGGCGGGCGCCATGGTCTCCGAGATCGCGGCGCACGGCAACCGAATCTGGCGTGCGCGCACCCCGGAGGTCAGCGCCGTATGAGCAATCAGTTGGTACGTGTCGAGCGCGTCGCGGCCTCCGATGCCCGTTTCGGTTGGGCCAAGAATGTCGAGTTCTCGATCTTCGGCCTGGAGAACGACTTTGCCGACCCTGTCGATATCGCGGCTGGCGAGATGGTGCACTACCGGCCATGGGAGCGGTCCTCGGAGATTTACGTCGGCTTCTCCGCGGAGTCTCCGGAGCATCCCGTCGGGGTACTGCGATCGCTGCGTCACGACCCCGAGCTCGGGCTCGCCAGCTTCAGCACCCTGCGTGACGCCCGAAGCTACCGGGACGGCACCAAGGATGCTCGCAATTACCTTTACCCGCACTGGGATTCGTTCTTCGGCGGGGTTGCCCCGGAGCGCATCGCGGAGCTGGCCACCCAGGGCGTGCGCAAGAAGCATCGTCGCGCCGGGATGATCGAGCAGATTTGGCGAGAGTTCTTCGGCGGTCTGGCCGCCGAGGGCGTCCAGTTCGTGACGGTGGCGCTGGTGGTGCCGCTGTTCGATTGGTACCAGCATCTACTGCCGGACCGGCTTCATCAGATCGGCGACATCCTGCCCGACTACATCGGTGCCGACAGCGTGCCGGCCGTCGTCGACATCAGCCGGTCCTTCGTTCCCGACGCCGCAGACGCTGTGCACAACGGCTCGCTGCTGGCCGCCAGCGCCAACCCTTCGTCCCCCGAGAAAGAAAGAATCCGATGAGATCGATTCACACCGAAGAGCACGTTTTCCGGAAGGTCAGCGAGATCGACTGTCCCGTAGACAAAGTGTGGGAACGGGTGACCAGTCAAGAGGGCATCAACGATGAGATGGGCCCGTACATGAAGATGACCATGCCCAAGCAGTTCCGCGGCAAGTCCATCGCCGATGTGACGCCGGGTACCCGCATCGGCAAGAGCTTCCTGCTGCTGTTCGGCGTGCTTCCGTTCGGGTTCGACGACATCACCGTGGCGCGGGTAGAGCCCGGCCGGATGTTCCGCGAGGAATCGCTGATGACCGGAATGCGGGTGTGGGTGCATCACCGTACTTTGGAACCGTTGGCGTCCGAGACGGGCGAGAAGACCAGGGTCACCGACGAAGTCACCCTGGCTCCGCAGGCGCCGATGGGTCTCATCCCCGGATGGGGCCGGCTGCTGAGCAGGATCCTCGCGGCCTTCTTCACGCATCGGCATCGGCGACTGAGCCGCACCCTGTCCGCCACCGGAGTTCCGCGATGAGGCGCCTCACCACAAGCGCGGCCGCGCTGCTCGCGGTGACGGCGGCCGCCGGGTGCGCGCCGGTGAACGAGGAGGCCGGCAAGCCCGTCGGCCACGCCTTCCAGTTGTTGAAGTACCCCGTCGCGCAGTCGGATCCGGCAGCGCAACCGCAGGGTAAGTCGCCGTTCGGTGATTACGCACTGGAAGTCTCCGGTTCGGTGACGTACCTCGGCGAGACCACCGCGCTGCCCGGTGCGGGTGTCATGACCATCGGGCCGGGCCCGCGGCGTGGCGAGCTGAAGATCGAGCAGTACTACCAAGGAGACCGGTTCCCGTATGAGACCGGAATCGTGTCGGGTGGTGAGGGCAAGCCCAGCACCCTGGATGCGATCACCATTGTCAACCCGCTGGATTCGCGGGTGACATTGCAATGCGCTGTTGACGGCGGAATCGCCTTGGCGGACATCGACGGTGAGCGTGAGCTCACCGGGACATGCGGTGGGGGATCGAAGGCGCACGGGCACGTGAGGGCCGACGGCAGCCGCAAGGTGACCTGGCGCGACAGGCCCGTCGAATTGATCCGCACCGTCGTGGATCTCACCGTCACCGGTGCGAGCAGCGGACAGATTCATCAGGTCAACGAGGTTCCCCGGGACAGCACGGTCGGCAGCTTCCCCTTGACCACGTCGATTGACGTGAACATGACGGCGCAGGGCATCAGCCTGACCCAGAAGCTGCAGCGTCAGGTCCTCCCGAAAGTGAAGGACTGATCCATGACAACGGACACAAAGACTCCAGCGCTGCGTGCGACCGATCTGGTCAAGGCCTACCCAGGGTCGGAAACGCGGGCGGTGGACGGGCTGAATTTGACCATTCCGCAGGGGATTGTCTACTGCCTGCTGGGCAGGAACGGTGCCGGCAAGACCACCACTATCCGCATGGCGACCACGCTGCTGGCCCCCACCAGTGGGGAACTCGAGGTGCTTGGTGTTCCCGTCGACAAGACCAAGGAGCTACGCCCCCTGATCGGTGTGGCACTGCAAGAGGTGGCACTGGACCTGTGGATGTCACCGGTCGAGCAGATCCGGATGAGCCTGGCCATCGCGGGGTGGCCCAAGGCACGCCGGAAGGCGCGTGAGGAAGAGCTCGTCGAGCAGTTCGGTCTGAGCAGCTACGTGAATCGCAAGGTGGGTGCGCTGTCGGGCGGCATGCGGCGCCGCGTCGATGTCGCGCTGGCCGTCGCCCACAACCCGCAGATGTTGTTCCTGGACGAGCCCTCCAGTGGGCTGGATATCGAAGGCAAACAGGAGGTTTGGAATGCCATCCGGTTGCTGCGCTCTGAAGGGCGCACCGTGGTGCTGACCACTCACGATATGGATGAGGCGGTGTCCCTGGCCGATGAGGTCGGCATCGTCAAGAGCGGTCAGTTGGTGGCCTCGGGCTCCACGCAGGAGTTCACCCGTAGCCACGGTTACGCCATCGAGATCTCGTCGGACGGTGTGATACCCGAGGAGGCCGCCGGGCGATTGGCAGACGCGGGGTATGCCGTGCAGTGCACCGACTCCGGAACCTTGTCCGGGACATTGGATTCCGCGTCGGCGTCGGACCTGGCGGCATTGGGCGCGGAACTCGATCGCGTCGGATTGGGTGCGGCCAGTATCGAAGTGCGGTCTACCTCGCTGCGCGACGCATTCCTGGAGGTGACCCAGTGAGCGCCCTGTCCAACACCGCGCGGCTGTTCCGCCGGTATGTCGTCGTGGGACTGCGGCAACCGGTGTTCGGGTTCATCTTCCCGATCGTGTTCCCGGTGGTTCTGGTGATCTTCGTGCGATCGATGTTCCAGCGGGTCGCGGACCTCCCCGGATTCCCCTTGTCGTCCTACACCGCATATATCGCGCCCGGGCTCATCATGCTGATCCCGATGCTCGGGGCCGGGTACGGTGCCGGGACGCTGATCGACGAGATCAGGTCGGGGTTCACCGATCGGCTGCGGCTCTACGGCGTATCCACCGGTCAGATCATGGCGGCCAAGATCGGCTTTGAGATGTTCCGCATTCTGCCGGCGGCGGTCATCGTCATCGGGCTGCTGGCATTCCTCGACGCGCCGCTGCGGGCGGGACTGCTGACCGGGGTTTTCCTGGTCCTGGTGATGTTCCTGTGGTCGGCCGCCTACAGCTCGCTGTTCTATCTGGTGGCGCTGCGCACCCTCAATCCGCAGGCGCCGGTGGCGATGCTGCCGCTGGCACTGCCGGTGCTGTTCGTCAGCCAGGCACTCATGCCGTCGGTGTTCCTGTCCGACTGGCTCCGGATCAGCATCAACGCGAACCCGTTCTCCCACATCGTGTCCGCCGCCTCCACCATCATGTACGGCGAATTCGACGCGATGTCGGTTGTGAAGGGTGTGCTGGTGGCCGTCGGGATGTTCGCGCTGCTGCAAATCCCCATCCATCTGGTGATCCGCCGGAAAATCGGCAAGTAGAAGGTTTAGAGAAAAATATGGAAACCCCGTCACAACCCGATGTGCTTCGCGCGAGCGGCTCACCGCAGGTCCGTGAATTCCTCATCGAGTTCATCGCCGAGGAGCTCGAGCTGCCCACCGCGGATGTCAACGACTTCTCCGAGTTGGTCGGTGATCTCGGTTTCGACTCATTGTCGTTTGCCCTGGGCGTCTCGGAGATCAAGGGCCGCTTCGGCATTCAGCTGACCAAGGACGATGTCTTCGAATGCAAGACACTCGGTGCACTGATCGAACTGGTGGAGAGTCGGTTGTGATGAGCCGCGTGCGCGAAGAACGTCCTGGGCCGAACCCGGTGATCGACAGGTTGCGAGCCGGGGCCGGCCTCACGGACCGCGGCCTCACCTCGGCACCGATCGCTCCCGACGGAACGTCACTGCTGGAAGAGCTGCGTACCGTGCCGTGGGCGCAGGTGCACCAGGCCGGGCTACGTATTGCGGGCGCGCTGCAGGCCGCGGGTGTGCGATCCGGTGACGCGGTCGCGGTATTGGCCGGTGCGCCCGGGGAAATCGCGCCACTGGTGCAGGGCATCTGGCTCTCTGGCGCCTCGGTGACAATGTTGCACCAGCCCACCCATCGCTCCGATATGCAGCTCTGGGTCGAAGACACCGGCCGGGCGCTGGCAGCCGTCGGCTCCTCGACGGTCGTGGTGGGCGACCCGTTCATGGCCGCGGCCGGTCAGTTCGGGGCCGTCGCCGCGCGCGTCCTGGAGCTGCCCGCGCTGTTGGACGGTGCACCCGGCGATGTTGTGGAGACCGATCAGGACGCTATCGCGTTCTTGCAGTTGACCTCCGGGTCCACCGGCACCCCAAAGGCCGTCAGCATCAGCTACCGCAATATCGAGGCGAATCTGCGGGCCATGGTGAGCGCATCCGGCGCGGATCCCGAAACGGATGTGGTGGTGAGCTGGCTGCCGCTGTTCCACGACATGGGGATGATGGGCTATCTCATCGTTCCCATGTGCCAGGGGATGAACACGGTCAGCGTGACACCCATGGACTTCCTCGGTGATCCGCTGCTGTGGGCGAAGCTGATCAGTACCTACCGCGGCAGCATGACGGCGGGCCCCAACTTCGCGTACTCGCTGCTGGCCCGTCGGCTGCGCAAGGCACCCGACGGCGCATACGACTTGTCCTCGTTGCAATTCGCGCTCAGTGGTGCCGAGGCCATCGATGTCGCGACCCTCGACCGGTTCGTCGCCGAGGGCGCCCGCTTCGGCATGCGTCCGGATGCCATCGTGCCTGCCTACGGTATGGCGGAGGCCACGCTAGCGGTCTCGTTCGTGCGCCGTGGTGAGGGATACCGGGTGTGCCCGCCCCATCCGGATCTCGTCGCTGCGGAGGGTGCGCAGGCCAGCGCCCGTGTTCCACTGGGTCTTCCGCTGCCGGGATGTGAGGTTCGGGTGGTCACCGAGGACCGTGCGGTGCTGCCGGCGGAATCGATCGGGGAGCTGGAGATCCGCGGTGACAACGTCACCGCCGGGTATCGCACGGCGTCCGGATTCGAGCCGATGCTTGATGCGCAGGGCTGGTTGTCCACCGGCGATATCGGCTATCTCACCCACGACGGTCAGCCCGTGATCTGTGGCCGCAAGAAGGACATCTTGATTATCTCGGGCCGCAACGTGCATCCCGAGGACATCGAGCGTTCGGTTGCCGGGGTATCCGGAGTACGTTCCGGTGGTATCGCGGCGGTACGCCTGCACACGGCGGCAGCCGGCGAGGGGTTCGCGATGGTCGCCGAATCGGCGCTGCACGCGAACACCACCGAGAGTGAGCGCATTCGTGCCGAGGTGGCCGATTGTGTGTACCGCACCCTTGGGGTGAGTCCGCGTGACGTCCATGTGGTGCCGGCCGGATGGATTCCCAAGACATCCTCCGGGAAGCTGCGTCGGCGGGCCACCTCCGAACGGTTGAAGAGGTGTGAACCCGCCCGATGACGACACGGGATCAACTAGTCCGTGTCGGCAGCCAAATGCCCAAAGGGATTCGCACACTTGGTGATCACGGCGCGAGATATCTGCGGCACCATCCGATCGCCGCGCTCACCACCGTCGGCGAACAGTTCGTCCTCGGTGTGCACACCCTGCGGTACTTCGCGACCGACCTGATGACGGGCCGCTTCCCATGGGCCGAGTTCGTGCGGCAGGCTGCATTCATGGCGGGCACGGCGGTGATGCCGACGGTGCTGGTGGCGCTGCCCATCGGGGTGACACTGTCCATTCAATTCGCGCTGCTGGCAGGGCAAGTCGGCGCCACGTCGCTGGCGGGCGCGGCCAGTGGCCTGGCGGTGGTGCGGCAGGCCGCCTCGCTGGTGGCGGCGATGCTGCTGGCCTCGGCAGTGGGCTCGGCGATGACCGCGGACCTCGGTTGTCGGACCATGCGGGAGGAGACGGCGGCTATGGAGGTGATGGGGATATCGGTGGTGCGGCGCCTGGTGGTGCCGCGCTTCGCCGCGGCGATCGTGGTCGGTATTGCCCTGACCGGGGTGGTCTGCTTTGTGGGATTCCTGGCCAGTTATCTGTTCAACGTGTTCGTACAGGGCGGTGCCCCAGGAAGTTTCGTCGCCACCTTCGCATCGTTCGCGACCCCGGCGGACCTACTGCTGGCCTTGCTCAAGGCCGCGGTGTACGGGGCCATCGTGGCGGTGATCGCCTGCCAGAAGGGGCTGGCCTCCCATGGTGGGCCGACGGGTGTGGCGAACTCGGTGAACGCGGCGGTCGTCGAGTCGGTGTTGCTGCTCATGATCGTGAACGTCGTGATCAGCCAGGTCTACACCATGCTGTTTCCCCGGGCGGTGCTATGACCCTCACCTTGCCAACCCGTCGGGAGACCCTGCGCCCCAAGGTGTTTACCGCAGAAGCGGCGGCCAGGCCGCTGGCGCGCTTCGGCCATATGATCACCTTCTTCGTGCATGCGTTCCTCGCGATCCCGATTGTGCTGCGCCGCTACCGTCGCGAGTTCCTGCGGCTGCTGTCCGATATCACCTGGGGTAACGGCTCGATTGTCGTCGGTGGCGGTACGGCCGGTGTGGTGCTGGTGCTCGGTATCACCACCGGCGCGTTGGTGGCCATCGAGGGCTACAACTTCCTGGAGCTGATGGGTCTGGGGCCGGCCACCGGTGTCATCTCCTCACTGGTGACCACGCGTGAGCTCGCCCCGATCATGGCCGCACTGGCCTTCGCCGTGCAGGCGGGCTGCCGCTTCACCACGCAGCTCGGGTCGATGCGCATGGCAGAGGAAGTCGATGCGATGGATTCCCTTGCCATCCGGCCCATTCCGTATCTGGTGACGACGCGTCTACTGGCCTCCGTGGTCGCCATCATTCCGCTGTACGTGGCCTGCCTGACCGTCAGCTATCTGTCCTGCCAGATCATGGTCGGCATTGTCAGCGGCGGCTCGATGGGGCCCTACCTGCACTACTTCACGCTGCTGGCCAGCGGTACCGATATCGCCTACTCCGTGGGTAAGGCCATCGTCTTCGTCTGGATTGCCTCGGCGGTGCAGTGCTACTACGGCTTCTGCGCCGACGGGGGTCCGGAGGGTGTCGGCATCGCCGCCGGGCACGCCATGCGCGCCAGCATCACCGCGGTGATCATCGTCAACATGCTGCTGACCATGGCGCTATGGAGTGTCGACTCCGGCGCCAGGTTCGGGGGATGACATGTTGAATCGCCCTGATGGTCACCATGATCTGGATGGTGCCGTATTCTCGCGCCGCCAGCTGCTGGTGCGCGGGGGCGCCGCGCTGGCTCTCGTCGTCGCCATCACCTCGGCGCTGCTGGTCAAGTCGACCGGCGTGCTGGACCTATACGTGAACGTTGTCGCCGAACTGCACAACGTCGGCGACGGCCTACCGCCGCGCTCGGATGTGAAATACCGGGGTGTGCTCGTCGGTACCGTGGACGGCGTCACTCCGTCGGTACAGACACAGCCCAACCAGGTGCACGTGCGGCTGAAACCGGCGTATGCCAAGTCGATTCCGGCCACGGTGACCGCTCGCGTGGTGCCGAGCAATGTGTTCGCCGTCTCGGCGCTGCAACTGGTGGACCACGGGCCCGGTGCCCCGATTCGCGAGGGTGGGCATATCGCCGAGGACACCCGGCTGCCCACCGTGCTGTTCCAGAGCACCGTCAACAAACTGCGCGAAATCCTCACCGCGGCGGGCCGCGGCCGCGAGGACAACAGCCTGGGGATTCTGGCGGCCGTCGGAGCCGCCACCGATCATCGCCGCGTCGAACTGCTCACCGGCGCCGCGCAACTCGATCGCATACTGGATCAGCTCAACGCCATCGTCGCGACCGATCAGGGACCGTCCACGGTATCGGCGCTGGTGCAGGCCGCACATGGGTTGTCGCAGACCGCACCGGATCTCGTCGACGCCCTGCATCAGGCGGTGAGACCCATGCAGACTCTCGCCGAGAAACGAGACCAGCTGCGGGCATTCATCGGTGCCGGGGTGCACACCACCGGCACCGTGGTGGAGTCGCTGCACAACCACACCGACCAGCTCATCGAGATCACCACCGATCTGACTCCCGTGTTGGGTGTGCTGGCCGATAACGCCCAGCACTTCGTGCCGATCACCCGGCGCATCACCCGGTTCTCGGACACCTTCTTCCAGGAGGTGTGGGACCCGGAACTGGCCACCGCCAAGGGGCGGGTCAACTTGTCCTTCACCCCGTCGTATTCGTACACCCGCGCGGACTGCCCGCGTTACGGGGAACTCAAGGGGCCTAGTTGCTTTACCGCGCCGCAGATCGCGGTGCGGCCCGACCTTCCGGAGGTACTGCTGCCGCAGAACTACCGCCCGCCGGCCGGGTTGGCGCCGCCACCGGGAACGGTGTTGGGCCCCAATGGCAACCCCGTCGTCGTCGGGCCGCCACTGATCAACCCCAATCCGGACCTGCGTGACCCCAACCCGCCGGTGCCGTCCTGGCTGAGTCCCGCACCGCCGGTACCCGGCAGCGCCGACCCCGGGGAAACCGCGATCGCGCCGGCATCTTTCGGCGGCACCGTGGGTCCCGTCGGCAGCGCGCAGGAACGCGGCCAGCTGGGCCGCATCCTGGGGCAACCGGTCACCTCGGCGCAACAGCTGGTGCTCGGGCCTATCGCCCGGGGTGCCATCGTGACCCGCACCGAGGACCCGCAGGGTGAAGGAGGTGCTCGATGAGAGGCACGGCAACGCGCGGCCCGGTGATCGGGTTGGCCGTCTTCCTGGTGATCGCCACCGCACTGACCTGGCTCGTGTACGTCACGCTGCGCCGGGATGTCAAGGGCTCCAAAGTGTCCTACGCGGCCATGTTCACCGACGTCTTCGGGCTGCGGGAGGGCGATGACGTGCGGATCGCCGGCGTGCGTGTCGGAAGGATCCAGCACATCGAGCTCATCGGCACCACCGCCAAGGTGAGCTTCGCCATCCAGGACAACCAGCGCCTGCCGGTCAGCACCACCGCATCGGTGACCTACCAGAACATCGTGGGTCAGCGTTATCTCGCGTTGGCACAGACAAATTCGGGTCCGGACGGACTGCTGGCCCCGGGAGCCGTCATTCCCGTCGAGCGCACCGAGCCCTCCTTCGATATCGGCACCCTGCTCAACGGATACGAACCGCTCTTCGCGGTGCTGGACCCCACGCAGGTGAACAACCTCACCCAGGCCGTCATCGGATCGCTGCAGGGGGATACCGCGTCTTTCGCCACCCTGGTGGACCAGACATCGACATTGACAAAGACATTCACGGGCCGCGACGAAGCGCTGGATCATGTGATAGCGAGCCTGGACAACGTGGTGGGCAGCCTGGCGGCGCAGAACCGGGACTTCGAGGATGCCATCGGCGCGACCCGTCAGGTGGTGGGCCAATTCGACAGCCGCCGTCCCGAGCTGGTGTCCTCGGTGGGGAAGATGACCGAGGTGGTGAGGAGCCTGTCCCGGATCGCCCGGGATGTGGACCCGTCGGTGCACGAATTGCTCACGCGCGAACCCGGTTACACCCGGCACATGCTGAACATCGAACCGCAGATCGCCTACACGGGACTCAACACACCGCTATTCCTCAAGGGACTGGCGCGCATGTTCGGTGAGGGCGCCTACATGAACGCGTACGCCTGCGATGTGAACCCCTACGGATTCTTCCCGGGGCTCAACGAGGTCGTCCCGATCATCGTTGACGCGGCCACACCGGGAAACAAGGCCAAGCACACCGCACGGTGCCGGAACGCAGGAGATGGTGGCTGATGATCAGACCGCTGGACTCCTACAACAAGACCTGGCTCGGTGTGATCGCCGTGGCCGTGATCGCCGCACTCATCGGTGGTCTGTTGCTGGTGAAGGAATTGGGCATCGGATACCGGCAATTCACCGCCGAATTCCTGCAGGCGGCCGCGCTGCGACCGGGCAATATCGTCACCGTCGCCGGCGTGCAGGTCGGTTCGGTCACCGGTGTGCGGTTGGCAGGTGACCGTGTGGAGGCCACCTTCCGAGTGCGCGACAACATGCCGGTCGGTGCCGAGTCGCGCGCCGCCATCAAGATCACCACCCTGTTCGGGTCCCGGTATATCGACCTGCGACCGGCGGGCAGTGGCATGCCGGCAGATCGCCGGATCGACCTGCAGCACACCGAGGTTCCGTACGACTTGCGGGCCGCGCTGGCCGACTCAACCCGCACCTTCGAACAGGTGGACGCTGATCGGATTGCCTCCTCGCTCAACGTGCTGGGCACCCAGCTTGACGGGCTACCCAAGGTCGTACCGCAGGCCATGGAGAACGTGCGCGCCCTGTCCTCGGTCATCGCGCAACGGCGCGACCAGTTGGGCACACTGCTGACGAGCACGGAAAGCGTCACCAGCATGCTGCGCCGCCAGCAGTCCGATATCGGCACGTTCATCCATCAGGGGCAGGAGCTGGTGGGGGAGTTCGTGGCCCGCTCGGCCGCCTTCCACGCGATGATGCGCTCGCTGCAGAGCATCGTGGCGTCCCTGCGCACCATCGTGGTCGGTGATCACCGCGCGCTCGCCGGCGTCATCGGCACCTTGGACGAACTCAGCGGCAAGCTCGCGCAGCAGGATGCCCTGTTACGCAACCTGCTCCAGATCGCGCCGGTGCCCATTCGCGAGATCGCCAACGCCACCGGGTTCGGCAACTCGATCGAGGGCAACCCCGGCGGCGGCGCGCTCATCGACTCGTGGATGTGTGCGATCAGTGGCCGCGCCAAGCAATTCGGGATGATCGAGTACTTCAAGGACTGCCAGTGACCACGATGCGCAAGATACTCCTGATCGGTCTGGGGCTGGCCGTTGCCGCGACGACGGCAGGTGCGGCGTGGTCCGTCACCCGGGACAGCGGGACCATCACCGTCACGGCCCAATTCGACAGCGCCGCAGGCTTGTATCCCGGAAACGTGGTGGCCGTGCTGGGCATGCCGGTGGGTCAGGTCTCCAAGATCACGGCCCGGGGCGGGTACGCCGAGGTGGAGTTCACCGTCGACAGCCAGGTGAAGGTTCCCGCCGATGTGCAAGCGGTCACGCTCTCGACCTCGATCCTGACCGACCGCCAGGTCGAACTGTCACCGCCCTACCGCGGTGGGCCGGTGCTGCATGACGGTGACACCATCGGCCTGAACCGGACCCGGACCCCCGTCGAATTCGATCGGGTGCTCGGCATGCTCGACAAGCTCTCCGGATCCCTGCGCGGGGACGGTGCCGGCGGTGGACCCATTGCCGCGGTGCTCAACGCCGGTGACGGTGTGGCCGCCGGTAACGGCGATCGCATCAAGACGGCGCTGGACGAGCTGTCCCGGGCGCTGCGCCTCGGCGCCGACGGCGGGGCGCACACTCGCGAACAGATGACTGCCATCGTCAGGAACGTCAGCGGCCTGCTGGACGCGGCGGCTCGCAATGACGCGAGCCTGCGGCAGTTCGGGTCCACCGTGCGCCAGCTCAGCGACATCTTGGACCGCGAGAGCTTCGGTTCGGGCAGCACCGGGCGGCAGTTCAACGAGGTGATCGAGCAGACCGGGAACATTCTGCAGGCCAACAGGGATGCCATCCGCCGCGGTATTGCCAACGGCAACAAAAGCATCCAGACGGTCTACGACCGTCAACGCGAGGTCGCCGAGTTCTTCGATGTGCTGCCGCTGATGGCCGACAACCTGTACAACGCCATCGATCAGCGCAACGGTGCGATACGCGCGCACTTCCTGGCCGACCGCATGGTCTTTGACGGCCAGATGGCCAAGGAAATCTGCAATCTGATGGGTCTGCGCCAACTGGGCTGCAGCACAGGCACACTGCAGGACTACGGACCCGATTTCGGGCTCACGTACATGCTCGACGGTCTGGCGACGATGGGACAGAAATGACGGGGCACAGGCTATCGGCGTTCATCGCGGTCGCGCTTCTCTGCGCGGGGTGTTCCACCGGCGGACTGGCCGACTTGCCGCTACCCGCCCCAGGGCTGGGCGGCGGGGGATACCGGCTGACGGCGGTATTCGCCAACGCACTCAACCTGCCCGAGCGGGCCAAGGTCAAGCTGGCCGGTGTTGATATCGGCGAGGTGGAATCGATGGCGGCCAAGGAATTCCGTGCGGTGACCACCCTGAGCATCCGGCATGACGTCACGCTTCCGGTAGGTAGCACCGCGCAATTGCGCACGGCCACACCGCTTGGCGATGTGTTCGTGTCCATCACATCGCCCGAACAGCCCGGCGGCGGCACACTTGTCGACGGGGACACCATCGGCATCGACCGGACCGGTGCGGCGGCGACCGTGGAGTCGGTGCTCAGCTCGGCGGCAATCCTGGTGAACGGGGGTGCGGTGCACAACCTCACCAACGTCGTCAACGGCACAGGGCGGGCGGCCGGTCAGGACGGTCAGGCCTTCGGCCACATGATCGGAAAGTCGAACGAACTGCTGGGCAAGCTCAACGCGCGCTCGGGGCAGCTGGATGCCGCGATGACTGCGACGGCTCAGCTGGCCGAGGCGCTTGATGCCAAGAGCGAGCAGCTGGGGCAGGTACTGCACGCGGCTGCCCCGGCGACGGCGACCTTGCAGGAGAATGCCGGTCAGATCTCCGATCTGGTTCTGCTGCTGGGTGATACGGCGCACGAGTTGGCCAAGTTCCCGTCCATCGCGGGCACCGACACCAGCGGGCGCAGCGTGCTCGCCGACGCCAACGCGATA
Source organism: Mycobacteroides franklinii (assembly GCF_002013895.1). GTDB lineage: Bacteria > Actinomycetota > Actinomycetes > Mycobacteriales > Mycobacteriaceae > Mycobacterium > Mycobacterium franklinii. The sequence continues at coordinate 682,842 of NZ_MAFQ01000001.1, forward strand.
TCCCGGTCCTGGAACGATGTGGTGCTGGACCCGGAGACCAGCCTGCTCTCGCTCAATCGGCTGTACGCGCCGTTCATCAAGATCACTGCGGGGTCGGCCATTTCCGGCCGCGCCGGTATCGACCGGCTGGTGCTGGGCGCGATCCCGGACGCCGGTTTCGGGGGAGACCCGGGCTTTCACGGCCCCAAGCGGTACGACTGGGCCAAGTTCGTCGGGACCATCAAGTACTCGTTGTGGCGGCTGCAAGAACGCGTCGTCGGGCAGGGGCCTGAGGCACAAGGCTTTGGTGTGCAGGGCCCGGGACGATGAGCCGCGCCTGGGCCAGTGGCCTGTCTCTCGTTCTCCTGCTGACGGTTTCGGTCACCTACCTGCTGGTCGGGGTGCTGCATGTGCGGCCGCTGGCATCGAGTTACCCGGTGACCGTCCAACTCGCCGAATCCGGAGGGCTGCTGCCCAACCAGGATGTGACATTGCATGGGGTGCGGATCGGCTCGGTCGATTCACTGACTTTCACCGGCGACGGCGTGAACGCGACAGTGAATGTCGATGGCGGCGTGCGCGTGCCCGCTACCGCCGCGGTGCGGGTGTCCGGGCTGTCCCCGGCGGGTGAGCAATATCTCGACTTCTCGGCGGGATCGGACACGGGCCCATTCCTGAACCCGGGTGATGTGATCACCCGGAACCGCACCGCCATCCCGGTCACCCCGGCGCAGCTGCTGTCCCACGCCGATGGCGTGCTGGCTCAAGTGAATCCGGCCAAGATCGAGCGCATCAAGAAGGAACTGAGCCTGAGCTCCGCGGGTCCGCGCAAGCTCACCGACATCGTCGACGGCGGGGTCTTCTTGTTGGCCACTCTCGATTCGGTGTTGCCCGAGACGGTCAGCGCTATCAAGGACAGCCGGACGGTGCTCTCGGCCGCGGTCGACGTCAACGGCGGTATCGCGGCCACCTCACGCAACCTGCGCAGCGCCCTGGCAGGTATCAACGCGATGGAAGGGGGCTATCGGAGACTCATCGAGCAGTCTCCGCGGGTGCTGGCGGCCACGGACAAGCTGTTCGCCGACAACTCCGACACCATGGTGCAGCTGCTGTCCAACCTGGCCGTCAACGCACGGCTGTCCTATGTACGAGTGCCCGCGCTGAACGCGCTGTTCCCCAACTACCGGGGCTCGGCGCTGGAGGCGTTCATCAGCACCATGCACGAGCATGGGCTGTGGGTGACGGCCGATCTGTATCCGCGGTACGCCTGCGATTACGGCACCCCGCGGCATCCGCCCTCCTCGGCCGACTACCCGGAGCCGTTCCTCTACACGTACTGCCGCGACGATGATCCCGCCGTCCTGGTGCGGGGTGCCAAGAACGCTCCGCGCCCGGCGGGGGACGACACGGCCGGGCCGCCGCCCGGTGCCGACATGGGTGCCAAATCCGACCCGACGCCGCCCGGCCGGTACACCATCCCGACGCCCTACGGTGGACCGGCGCTGCCCATCGAACCCCCGAGGTAATGATGCCGGTGAACAATGGGCAATCGCGTCCGTCGTCGGCCGTGGGCCGCGCGGTGCACACCCGCCGAATCGCGTTCACGTTTGACCGGTCCGCGCCCTCGCGGCGGCATTTCGTCGCCGGTGATATCGCCATGAGCCATCTGGTGGCGCTGCTGTCCGGCTTTTTCCCGTCCGGGGAGGAGTTCTTCATCCAGTCGGTGCGGCGCTACGACCGGCAGATCGCCGATCCCGTCCTCAAGAAGCAGGTCGCCGGGTTCATCGGGCAGGAGATGACGCACGGAATCCAGCATCGTGAACTGAACGCCCAGCTGGTTCATCGTGGCTACTGGGCAACAGGGCTGATGGATCGCGTCGGCACCCGGCTCGTCAAACGCATGAAACAGCACAGGGACCGGCTGCCGGATACCGTCGCCCGGTCAGCGCTTGCGGTCACCGCCGCCGTCGAGCACCTCACCGCCATCCTCGGGGAACAGGTGCTCAGCGTGCCCTGGATACAGCAGCAGCTGACTGATCCCGAGGTACGCGCGATGCTCAACTGGCATGCCATCGAGGAGATGGAGCACAAGTCAGTCGCCTTCGACGTCTACCGGTACGTCGGCGGCGGCGAGCGGATGCGCATCACGGCGATGGCGCTGACGCTGGGGCTCTTCCTCAGCAGGTCGGTGATCCTGCTGGCCTCGATCGTCACCGACCCGTGGGCGTGGCGCCACCCGGTGCGGACCCTGCGCAGCGTCGTGGCCCTGCCGCGCACCCCGCTTTTCGCGGGGCTCTGGCCCAAGATCCGCTGCTATCTGCGGCCCGGATTTCATCCCGATGACATCGACCACGGCCCTTTGCTCGAGAAGTGGCGTGACGAGTACTTCGGCCCCGAGGGCATCCTGCTGGACCACCTGAAGTAGCTGCTTGCGGCCACCGAGGTAAAACGCGCTTTGTCCGGCCCTTAGGCTGTTCAGGTCAATTACTGCAGTCTTGTGGACCTCAAGAGGAGCCTGAGCAGATCGTGGCCGCCAAGCCGAACAGTGCCGATAGGAAGCCGGTCAACAATATCGAGGCCGTCGTCAACCTCGCCAAACGCCGGGGACTCGTGTACCCGTGCGGTGAGATCTACGGCGGTACCAAGTCGGCGTGGGATTACGGGCCGCTCGGCGTGGAACTCAAGGAGAACATCAAGAAGCAGTGGTGGCGCTCCGTCGTCACCAGCCGCGACGATGTCGTCGGCCTGGACTCGTCGGTAATCCTGCCGCGTCAGGTCTGGGTCGCCTCCGGACACGTCGAGGTGTTCAACGATCCGCTGGTCGAGTGCCTGAACTGTCACAAGCGCCACCGTCAGGACCACCTGCAGGAGGCGTACCTGGAAAAAAAGGGCGCGAAAGAAGGCCTCACGGACCCCGAGTCGGTTGCCATGACCGAGATCGTGTGCCCGGACTGCGGCAACAAGGGTCAGTGGACCGAGCCGCGTGACTTCAACATGATGCTCAAGACCTACCTGGGCCCCATCGAGACCGAAGAGGGCCTGCACTACCTGCGCCCCGAGACGGCGCAGGGCATCTTCATCAACTTCAAGAACGTCGTGACGACGTCGCGGCAGAAGCCGCCGTTCGGCATCGGCCAGATCGGCAAGAGCTTCCGCAACGAGATCACCCCCGGCAACTTCATCTTCCGCACGCGTGAGTTCGAGCAGATGGAGATGGAGTTCTTCGTCGAGCCTTCGACGGCGCCCGAATGGCACAAGTACTGGATCGACACCCGTCTGCAGTGGTACGTCGACCTGGGCATCGACCCGGAGAACCTGCGGCTGTACGACCACCCCAAGGAGAAGCTGTCGCACTACTCCGACGGCACCGTCGACATCGAGTACAAATTCGGTTTCAGCGGCAACCCGTGGGGCGAGCTGGAGGGCATCGCCAACCGCACCGACTTCGACTTATCCACGCACGCAAAGCATTCCGGAGAAGACCTGTCGTACTACGACCAGGCCGAGGACCGTCGCTACACCCCGTACGTGATCGAGCCCGCGGCCGGTCTCACCCGGTCCTTCATGGCGTTCCTCGTCGACGCCTATCACGAGGACGAGGCCCCGAATGCCAAGGGCGGCGTGGATACGCGCACCGTGCTGCGGCTTGACCCGCGTCTGGCCCCGGTCAAGGTCGCGGTGCTTCCGCTGTCGCGTAATGCCGACCTGAGCCCGCGGGCCAAGGCGCTGGCCGCCGAGCTGCGCCAGTACTGGAACGTGGACTTCGATGACGCCGGTGCCATCGGCCGGCGGTATCGTCGACAGGACGAGATCGGCACCCCGTTCTGCGTCACAGTCGATTTCGACTCGCTGGAAGACGACTCGGTTACCGTCCGCGACCGCGACGAGATGACCCAACAGCGCATTCCGATCGGCGGCGTGGCCGATCATCTCGCCAAGACACTCAAGGGCTGCTAGCCAAGGAGCAGAAATGACTGACGTCCAGAATCACATCGGAATCGATCCCGCCAGCGCGCCGATCGAGGCACCGGCGGCCGAGGCGCAGGTGCGCGCCGACGACCGTGGGCACGTGTTCCACTCATGGTCCGCGCAGGCGATGATCGACCCGCTGCCGATCGCCGGCGGCTCGGGTGCGACATTCTGGGATTACGCTGGCAAGGAGTACCTGGACTTCGCCTCGCAGCTGGTGAATCTCAATCTGGGACACCAGCATCCGCGTCTGATCGAATCCATCCAGCGTCAGGCCGGCCGGCTGGCCACCATCGCGCCCGCCTTCGCCAACGACGTGCGCGGCGAGCTTGCGCGCCTGGTCGCCGAGCGCGCGCCGGGAACGCTGAACAAGGTCTTCTTCACCAACGGCGGCACCGAGGCCGTGGAGCACGCGGTGCGGATGGCGCGTCACCACACCGGCCGTCGCAAGGTGCTTGCCGCGTACCGCAGCTACCACGGCGGCACCACCACGTCGATGTCGTTGACGGGTGAGCCGCGCCGCTGGGCCAACGATCCGGGCGACAACTCGGTGGTGCATTTCTTTGGTCCGTACGCCTACCGTTCGGCGTTCCACGCCACCTCGGCCGAGGAGGAAACCCAAAGGGCGCTGGAGCATCTGGAGCAGGTCATCAACCTGGAGGGGCCTCCCACCATCGCCGCGATCATCTTGGAATCGGTGGTCGGCACCAACGGTGTGCTGGTTCCGCCGCCCGGATACTTGGCTGGCGTGCGGGAGATCTGCGACCGGTACGGCCTGGTGTTCATCGCCGACGAGGTGATGGTCGGGTTCGGCCGATTCGGCGAATGGTTCGCCATCAACGCCTTTGACGTCACCCCGGACCTCATCACCTTCGCCAAGGGCATCAACTCCGGTTACGTCCCGCTGGGCGGTGTGGTGATCTCCGATGCCATCGCCACCAGCTTCGACCACCGTCCGTACCCGGGCGGACTGACGTACTCGGGGCATCCGTTGGCCTGTGCGGTCGGCGTCGAGACCATCAAGGTCTTCGAGGACGACAAGATCCTCGAGCGGGTGCTCGACCTCGGTGAGCGCGTGGTGCGTCCGGAGCTCGAGCGCTGGGTGCAGGCGCACCCGAGTGTCGGCGAGATCCGCGGCCGTGGCCTGTTCTGGGCCGTGGAACTGGTGCGCAACAAGGAAACTCGCGAACCGCTGGTTCCGTTCAACGCCAGTGGTGAGGCGGCGGGCCCGATGAACGCCTTCGCGGCGGCGTGCAAGAAGGAAGGCCTGTGGCCGTTCACGCACTTCAACCGCACGCACGTGGCACCTCCGCTGATCATCAGCGAGGAGGATCTGCGGCGCGGGCTGTCGATCATCGACGAGGCACTGAACGTCGCCGACGGCTATACGGATTAGAAGCGGCCCCCGCCGCCTCGGAAACTCGACCCGGAGGACCGGGACGAGCCGCCGTAGGACGACGATCCGGATCCCGACCAGGAGCTGTGGTGGCTTGAGCCACCGCTGATCATCCCGCGCAGGATTCCGCCGATCACCGCGCCGGCGACATTGCCGGCCACGTCGCCCGCGACGCTGTATCCGCCGTACCCATTGCTGTAGTAGCGCTGGGCGCCTTGCACCTCTTGTTGCGCTGCGGATTCGGCCTGTGCGGCCAGTTCTGCGGCGCCGTTGGCCAGCAGGATGGCATCGGACGGATTCGATGTGCGGCTCTGCTCGGCCGAGGCCAGCTTGCGCTGCGCCTCGTCCAGGTTCTGGCGGGTGCGGGCGCCCACGGCGCCGCGGTGCACAGCGATGTACTGGTTGACGGAATTCACCCGTTGGCGTGCGGTCACCAGCGCCTGGTCGAGTACGCGGGCCCGCCGTTCGGCGGCAGCCTGTTCCTCCTGCGCGGTGGCCAGCAGCTTGTCCAGCTGTGCATCGGCGGCGGCGAGGTGAGTGAAGGCGGTCAACGGATCCGTCGCGCCGATGCGCTCGGCGTCGGCGACAGCCGCGACGGCAGCATCGTGGGCCTTGGTCAATTCCTCGGAGGACGGGAGCGTGCCCTGTCTCTGGAGTGCTTCTGCCTGGGCGATATCGGATTTGGTGTCGGCGATGGACGCCGCCAGTGTGTCGGTGGCGTGGTGGATGTTGTTGGAGGCGTTGTCGATCGCGTCGAGCAGTGCGTTGGCCTGTGTGAGCGCCGATTCGGCGCCGCGGATGGCGTCCACGAGGCTCATCTGCTGACCTTCCACCGCGCGGGCGGCCAGCTCTCGCCCATGCGTTATTCGCGTATCGGCAAAGCTGACGCGTTCGGTGGCTTCCTTGATGTTGTCGCCGATGGATGCCAGTGCGGCGGCGTCGAACTCGGTGCGCAGCTGCGCGAGGATCCGCTCTGACTCCGGTACCCGGGCGGTCACGGACACCACCTGCTGGGTGAGGGCGTCCAGCTTGGTGGGTGCGTTGATCACCAGGTTCCGCAACGCGTCGAAGGCACTGGACTGGTCGTCGAGGGTGCGGTCGGCGCGGGCGGCGGTCGTGATGACGTCGATCAGCAGACGACGCTGTTCCAGGGGCGTCTCCGGGATCGTGTCGTCGAGCTGCTTGCGCACCGAGAACGCCTGAGCCAGTGCCTTCTTCGCCGAATCCACGGCCTGCTGGAAGGGGGCGGTGGATTCGGTGCCGAACTCCTCGACGGCCAGCGCGAGCTCGGCCTCGCTGGTGCGTACCGCGTTGTCGACGTTCACCACGATGGATTTCGACAAACCGTCGAGCGCGTAGACCGGCTGATTCGCAAGAGCTTCCGTGTCGGAGGGGTCAATGCCCTTGGCGGCCTCGATCTCCGCGCGACGACGCGACCGCGTCCGGAACCAGGAGTACAGCATGAATGCTCCGACCACGACGGCGCCGAGTGCCAGCGCGCCGAGGACCGGCTTCCAGGGAATGGAGGTCGACGATGATGCGGCCGACTCCAGGCCGGTGGCGGTGTTGATGGCGGCGCCATCCCAGTCCGATTTACGTAATGCGGGCTCGATGGTGTTGGTCCGCAGATTGTCGATCTCAGAGTCGCTGACGTTCTTGATGCCCGAAGCGACTTGGAACGCATAACTGCGCTCCTCGGTCGCCACCGCCAGCAAGGCGTCACGGTCCCCCAGGCTGCTCGCCGTGATGGTCTTGTTCGCCCATGCCGCCGGATCGGCGCCGTCGAAGTCCTTGACGTACACCACCCAGAGCCGCACGTGCTGCTGGTCGTAGAGCTGGTCGATGGCGGCGCGTACCTTCGACGGATTCTTCAGCGCCCCGGCCCGATCGGTGACATAACCCGGTATCCGGAAGGGCGGATCGGCGCTCGCGCCGGGTGCCAGCAGCAGTGCCGGGGCAAACACCGCGATCAAGACTCCCAGCAGGCCCCCGAGGGCACGCAGCAGACGCATGGTCGCCAATCTAATGCCTCGCAAGACGCTTCGAAGGGTCCTGGCAGACTGTGCCTACGATGCGCAAAAAGGATGCCTACACCGATTCCGACCGTGAACGCGTCGTCACCGAGACGCCCAAGACGGCGATGATCGACATCCCTACTGTGCCGTTCTCGGAGTACCGGACCGACTTCGCGCGGGACCGGGCGCGCGTTCTGCACAGCGCGGCGTTCCGGCGGCTTGCCGACAAGACGCAGGTGGTGGGTCCGCGAGAAGGTGACACGCCACGTACCCGGCTGACGCACTCGGTGGAGGTCGCACAGATCGGGCGCGGTATCGCCACCGGTTTGGGTGCCGATCCCGATCTTGTCGATCTGGCCGGGCTGGCCCATGACATCGGCCATCCGCCGTACGGACACAACGGTGAACGCGCGCTCGATGAGGTGGCCGTCGATTGCGGCGGGTTCGAGGGTAACGCCCAGAACTTGCGCATCCTGACTCGCCTGGAGCCCAAAGTCGTTGATGCCGACGGCAACAGCGCCGGGCTGAACCTGACACGGGCGGCGCTGGATGCGGCGACGAAGTACCCGTGGCTACGTCCGCCGGGCGGTGGCAAGTTCGGCGCCTATGACGACGAAGTGGACGCGTTGACCTGGGTGCGCGCCGCGGCGCCGCCGCGGCGCCGCTGCCTGGAAGCGCAGATCATGGACTGGTCCGACGATGTCGCCTATTCGGTGCACGACGTCGAGGACGGCGTCATCTCCGGGCGTATCGACCTGCGGGTGCTGGCATCGCCGGGGGAGGCTCAGGTGCTCGCGGAGCTGGGGGTGAAGTCCTTCGGTGGGCTGGAGCAGGGCGCGCTGGAGGAGGCCGCCGCCCGGTTGGCGACACTGCCGGTGGTCGCGGCGATCGGCCCGTATGACGGCACGTTGAGTGCGTCGACCAGCCTCAAGCGGTTGACCAGTGAATTGGTGGGGCGGTTCGCCTCGGCGGCGATCGGGGCGACCCGGGACGTGGCAGGGGCGGGGGCGCTGATCCGTTTCGAGGCCGAGCTGACCGTGCCCGAGGTGGTGGCCGCCGAGGTCGCGGTGCTGAAAATGCTTGCGCTGCAATTCATCATGTCCGATCCCAAGCACATCGCGGTGCAGGGACGTCAGCGGGAACGCATTCACCGGGTGGCGCGCTGGCTGGCCGAGGGGGCGCCGGCCACGTTGGATCCGGTGTTTCTGCCCGCGTACACGGAGGCGGCGGATGACGCGGCCCGCACCCGGGTGGTTGTCGACCAGATCGCGTCCTATACCGAGAGCCGATTGGAGCGGGTGGACAGGGATAGCCTGGGTGTTCAGGCCAGCTGGGGGTAGAGCGGCCTAGACTGACCCAAATGGCCGGACGTATCCCTGATCGCGATATCGCGGCGATCCGTGAGCGCACCCGGATCGAGGACATCGTCGGCGACTACGTCCAGCTCAAACGTGCAGGGGCGGACTCGCTCAAGGGCCTGTGCCCCTTCCATGACGAGAAGTCCCCGTCGTTCCATGTGCGGCCCAATCACGGGCATTTCCACTGCTTCGGTTGCGGTGAGGGCGGCGACGCCTACACGTTCATCCAGAAGGTCGAGCACATCAGCTTCGTCGAGGCTGTCGAGCGGCTGGCCGACCGGCTCAGCTACACCATCAACTACGAGGGTGGCGGCACGGCCACGCAGCGTGACCGCGGCACCCGGGCCCGGCTCGTCGCCGCCAACGCCGCCGCGCAGGAGTTCTACGCCGCCGCATTGGATTCACCCGAGGCGGCCCCGGCACGCCAGTACCTGACCGAGCGCAACTTCGATGGCGCCGCGGCCAAGCAGTACGGTTGCGGATTCGCGCCGGCCGGATGGGACACGCTGACAAAGCATTTGATGCGCAAGGGCTTCGAGTTCAAGGAGCTCGAGGCCGCGGGCCTGTCACGGGAGGGGCGCCGCGGTCCGATGGACCGGTTCCACCGGCGGCTGCTGTGGCCGATCCGTGCCAGCAGTGGTGAAACGATCGGCTTCGGGGCGCGCAAGATCTTCGACGACGACACCATGCCCGGCAAGTACGTCAACACCCCGGAAACCATGCTGTACAAGAAGTCTTCGGTGTTGTTTGGCCTGGATCTGGCCAAACGCGATATCGCCAAGGGGCATCAGGCCGTGGTGGTCGAGGGCTACACCGACGTGATGGCCATGCACCTGGCCGGCGTGACGACGGCCGTGGCGTCGTGCGGCACCGCCTTCGGCGACGAGCACCTCTCGATGCTGCGGCGCCTGATGATGGACGACTCGTACTTTCGTGGCGAGCTCATCTACGTGTTCGACGGGGATGCTGCCGGTCAGGCAGCGGCGCTGAAAGCCTTTGAGGGAGAACAGAATCTTGCGGGACAGTCGTTCGTGGCGGTGGCCCCGGACGGCATGGATCCGTGCGATCTGCGACTGAAGTCAGGGGAGGGGGCGCTGCGGGATCTGGTCGCGCGTCGAATCCCGCTTTTCGCCTTCGCGATTCGGTCGGCGCTGGCGGAGTCGGATCTGGAGATCGCCGAGGGGCGTGTGGATGCGCTGCGACGGTGCGTGCCGATGGTCGCCAAGATCAAGGACCCGACGCTGCGCGACGAGTACGCCCGACAGCTCGCCGGATGGGTCGGGTGGGATGACGTGGCACAGGTGCTCGCGCGGGTGCGTGAGGAGGCCGGTAAGGCCGCCAAGGGCGGTTCCGTATCGAGTGACCGTCGTCCCCGTGGGGCCGAGGCCGCCGCGGCGCCGAAGGCCAGCATGCCCGACCCCAAGGACCCTACGTTGTGGCCGCAGCGGGAGGCCCTGAAGGCGGCGCTGCAGTTCCCGGCGTTCGCCGGTCCGGTCTTCGACTCGTTGACGGCCGATAGCTTCACCCATCCCGGATATGTGGCGGTGCGCACCGCTATCGAGGCGGCGGGTGGTGCTGCCGCCGGGATCGTCGGAGGGGAATGGATCGACAAGGTGCGTCAGTGCGCGTCGTCGCAGAATCAGGTGACGTTGATCAACGCCCTGACCGCGGAGGTCATCCAGGTCGACAGCGACGAGCGGCTGCCGCGGTACATCGGGTCGGTGCTGGCCAAACTGCAAGAGGTGTGGGTGGGGCGGCAGGTGGCCGAGGTGAAGTCGAAGCTACAGCGGATGTCGCCGGTGGACCATGCCGACGAGTACCACGCGTTGTTCGGTGATCTGGTGGCGCTGGAGGCGTACCGGCGAAGCCTGCTGGAGCAGGTCAGCGGCGACGATCTCTCGGTTTGACCTACTTGTTGTCGAGCTGAGGCTCGGGCTCCAAGATCATGGTCGTCTCATCGATCGGTGTGAGCTCCACCATGTGCGGGTCGGGGGACAGCGAGTTGGCCAGGCGCCGTCGGCTGATCTCGATCAGCTTCTTGGTCGCGGGGCTGCCGGTGACGGCCTGATACCCGTTGACGATCTGCTCGTAACGGCGGCGGCCAGCCTTCGCACCCAGCACGTAGCCGGCTGCCAGCACCAACAAAACCCGAATCACGAACCCTCCACCAACTAACGAAGTTCTCCCTATCTTGCCTGACGCACCTGTGAACGGCTGCGTCAGGAGTGTCACATCTGCCCGCCTCTATGCGACAACACGCAATGCTCGCCGTCTTTGTCGCGCAGAGGCGGGCACAGAGGGGAACCGACTTGGCTTTCACCCCCGCTCGTAGGCTAGAGTCATGCCTCGGCTCGCGGCATAAATCGGCGCGAACCGGGTAATCCCCTGTAGCTCAATTGGCAGAGCTTCCGACTGTTAATCGGACGGTTCTTGGTTCGAGTCCAAGCGGGGGAGCAACCAGAGGGCCACCGTGATCCACGGCCCTCATCTGGCACTTTTCGAGTCCACGCCGGCACAGACTGTGCTGGCGTGTTCTTTTTTGGGCATCGCTGGGAAGGGCCAGACCCGCGCAAATTTCTCGAAGATTCATGGAACCGAATCCAGCCCCGCGTCGTCGTACTAGATGAATGCCAGTTCTGACGATGAAACGCGAGGTGAGCGGTGGGCGAGTACAAGTTCGACATCAACGGGATGTCCCAGGACGCTCGTCAGGAGGCCGCCGAGGCTGCTCGGACCACGCTGAAGTTCAAAGATGGCTATGGCATGGAGCTCGCTGGGGACATGCTGCGGGCCCGCGATATCATCGACAAGCAACTCGCGGCGGTGACCCGAGAGCAAGACTTGTCGTTAGGCGACCTGCCGTCGGGACATGAGGCTGCGAAACACTACAAAGAACAGCGACAGAAGGCGTACGACGCGCTGGTCAAGATCAGGGATCACTATCAGGGCCACGCTGACCATTTCATCGCCACGGAGATGTTGTTTCGTAACACCGAGGAGCGCAACGCCGGTCGGATAAATCCGTACAAGGACGGAACAGCGACGGTGGGCTACTGATGATGCGGCTAGTTCTGGCGTTGACGGCTGTAGCGTTCGCAGTTGCGGGCTGTGGGCCGTCGACTGGTATCACCAAGCCAGCTGATGTCAGCGGTTCCGCCGCGACTTCGGCGGCGACAACGGTGACTCCGCAGCCGCAGGTGTCGAGCACGTTGACTGCGCCGCATCCGCCACCCAATCACTGGAACGACGGGACGAGCTACGACTCCTGCCTGAGCTACACCGCCGATCAGCTCCGTACGTGGGGGGTCGACCCGACGACGGTTGATGACGTCGGGATTCAAGACCGACAGCTGCGGGGCTGTCAATGGAGGGGCAATAGTGGCGGGTGGTTCTTGGAACTCACCGTTGCTAACACGAAGGTGGCCTCGTATATGGACCGCGAGCTATTCAACAACCCGCGCGCAGTGACGGTCGCTGGGCTCGACGGAGTTCAGTACGACGGAGGTAGCGCCGCGGCTCCTTCCTGCACTGTGATTCTCCCGTCGCAGCAGTCGACGGTGGCAGCCCTTGTTGTGATTGTTGATCCGAAGCGCGCCGGAGACGTACCGGACGCGTGCGCGAAATCGATCGAGGTGGCTACTGCGGTAGCTCCGACTCTTCCGAAGTGAAATGGGGTGTGAGTGATGGCTGATGATGGCTGGCAGGGGATGTCGCATCAGGAGATCGTTTCCAAGCTGACAGGGCTGGGTGTGGAGTCGGCGCGTGCAGAGTCGGACCGATGGACCAATGTTTATGGGGCCGTTTCCGATTCGGTGGACACAGCGATGAAGGTGCGCAGCAAGCTTCTCGATTCCGAGTCGTGGTCGGGTGAGGCTGCAAACTCGGCGTACGACGCGGTGGATCGCACTTACAAGAAGATCGCTGCTCCAGATACCGGGTTGGCGGCCGAAGCGGGGAAGCTGAGCCAGGCTGCGGAGCAGGATGGCGAGACGCTGATCGCGGCTAGCAGGGTTCCGAACAGTTATCCGGTTCCGGATAAGAACGCTTCGAAAGACGAAAAGCAGCAGGCACTGAACGCGATTCGTGCTGCGGCGCAAAGCACATATACCGATCCGATGTCGGCTAACCGACCCAACGTCACGGACCCCGACGTGCAACAGCTCGGGCAGACACCGAATGATCCTGGTGGCGGTGGCGGCAATGGTGGCGGTGGCAATGGAGGGGGCGGTTCCGGTAGCGGTACGCAAACTCCACCAGCTTCCGACGGCCTGGCCAACAAAGAGACCAAGCCTCAGTTGGCCGGTCGCGATGGCCAACAGGCGGGTGCGGGCCAAGGCCAAGGCTCGGGTGGCGGGCAAGGTGGTGGTTCCGGTGGCGGTCAAGGATCCGGCTCGGGTGGCGGCTCAGGTTCCGGCGGTGCGGGATCCGGGTTTGGTTCTGGCTCTAAGGATTCCGGCTTGCCGCTGGGTAGCACGACTGCAGCGGGATTCTCGCCGTCATCGACGGGAACCACCGGGGGTGGATCGGCCACCGGTCTGAGTGGTCCCGGCGGGCTCAGTGCATTGCGCGGTGGTGGCCTACCCGGCGGAGCGGTAGGCGGTGCCGGTGCCGGTGGTGTCAACCCCGCCGCCATGGGTGCTTCCGGTGTACGTGGGGGCCCCATGGGCATGATGGGCGGCGCCGGAGGCCATGGTCGCGGCGGTAAGGGTGAGGAAGACGAAGAGAGGCCAATCCCGAGTTTTCTGATCAACGTCGACAACGGCAACGAACTGTTCGGTGAATCAATCAAGGCTTCGCCCGGTGTGATCGGTGACTGGAGTGAGAACGAGGAAGCCGAGAAGAAGGCCCGTGAAGCCGAGATCCGCCGTTACAAGTCCATGGGCTGGGACGTGAAGTTCGAATGAGAATTACTGGAACTGCCGGGGGTGATTGTGGAGGTTGATCCGACGAATGTGCGTCAGGGTGCGGGCAAGGTCGACGGTGCGCACTCTGATGTATCCAAGCTGCAGGCTCCGTTGTCGCTGAGCGCGGCTTCTGGGTTGAAGGGTTTCGCTACGGCTGGCGTGCTACAGGCAGCTCATGACGGTGTGAAGTCCTCGTTGGAGGTTGTTTCGGGCCGCTATGACGTAATGGGGCAGCTCCTGCGGCGCTCTGCGGACATGTATGAACATCAGGACGGTAAGAACCGGATTTCGTTGACGGATTTGGCGGCCAACGGGTTGACGTCCTTGGGGGACTTGAACGGTGCCACGTGAGAGTGGTTGTGATGCAGGGGGTTCGGTGTGAGTAGACCAGGAAAGAGTGTGGTGTACAGCGCGAACGCGACAGCGCTGGGTGATTTGGCTGAGCCGACGCGCACGTTGGGGACTCAGGTTTTGGACGCGGCGGGCAAGGTACATGGCGCGATAGCGGATCTGGACTGGGAAGGCGACGGCAAGGACGCGGCGGTGGGACGTGCGGATCGTGAACTAGCCCAGGACCGCCAGGTGGTCAACGGCTACAACGCGCTGGCGGATGCCTATCAGAACGGGGCGGCCGTGATGGCGCCGATGATTGCTGACTTGACCAAGACCGGCCAGGGCTTGGAGGCCGATACGTTCGCGGTGTCTGAGGATTGGGCGGTCACCGACATGTTCGACTACCGGGCGGGCAAGTTCGCCATGATGGCGTTCGGTGTCCCAGAGCCGGTGGCCACCGAGCGGATGAACCAACTGCAATCCGAGCGCGGCAACGAAGCGCAAAACAATACCGCCAGCTTGCAGCAGCGGGCCGATGCCCTCGGGCAGGCCGATCAAGACACTGCGACCGCGATCAGCGGCGCCAAGGGTGATATCGATGCTGCCGCCCCACCGGCCGCGGGTCTAAGTGGCGAGGAAGGCAAGAAGGACCTTCTCGACGCGATCGCCGTGAGTAAGTACACCGGTATGCCTGTTGATCCGGCGGCGTTAGCGAAACTCGTTGCGGCAGGCACATTGTCGCAGGCAGATCTCGATAAGTTGGCCCGCGGGGAGAAGGTGGAAATCCCGGCAGGGCAGATGGCCTACCTGTATCAGATGTCCCAGTCGCTCAACGGCATGAGTCCTGAGCAGATCAAAGAACTGCAGCGGACGCTGCCCGCGGATGCCCAAGCGGCGCTGGCGCAGGGTTTGAAGATCGTTTCGGATCCCAATGTGCAGGTCGCAGGTGCCGATCAGATCAAGCCGTACGCCCAGGGCGCCACTGATGCGACCCGAGGGACATTCGTGCCCGTGACTGGTTCAAAGGTCAACCTGCCCTCAGAGATGGCCAAGGAGCTCTCTCGCACCGACCGCGTCACCACACAGGTAACGCCGGCCCGCGATATCGGCAAGGAAACGATGCCCTCGGAGAGCCATACCAAGCTCAATGGTGTTGGGGCGATGCAGGATATCGCCGACATCCTGCGGCCGGGCGCAGCGATTTCGGGCAGTGAGGCCACCAAGTCAATGCTTGAGGCTGCCACGCAATACGCCAATGCCGATATCAAGCACCCCGATACCGGCGCCTACGTTCAGCACTTCGACAGCGGAGATCAGCATGGCGGCTCACTGCAACACGCGTTGGCTGATGTGGTGCAGGTCGGTGGCAGTGACCACTTAAGCGTGCATGATCTGGCCACCAACCCGTCCACAAGTGACGGGTTCTTACACGCAATGACCCAGGAACGCTGGGGCGACGAATCGAGCAAGATTGGCGATGCGTTCCGGTGGACCCATGACGACACCGGTAACCCCATCTCCGGGGAGACCGCGAATGCGGTCGGTCACTACGTAGCTGACCACGCTGACACGTTTAAGAACATGCCAGGTGGCGGAACGTTCGGCGAAGTCAACGGTGGCCTGGCGAAAGCGATGGCCGATGGCGTCAACCCATATCTGGCCCAGTTCGCCGGAGCAGATCCAGAGACCGGTTTCGACTCGCCCGGTATCCAGCATTTCGGCTCCGCTGATCAGATGAAGAATCTGTTCTCGGTGTTCGATCAGAACCACGACTCCGCCATCAGTATTAACGGTGCCGCCAAGACTGAATACGAGGGTCTGGTGACTAGCGCAAGCCAACATGGCACCCCGGACAGGGATCTGGAGATTGCAGGTCGCCTGGCTCATTCGATGAACGAAGGGGCCAACGACGCGCACCTGTTCGACCAGGAGAAGGCACGCTGGGAAGCCGCAGAGAAAGCGGATGGCCAAAAGAACATGGTTGAAAACAGTCTCAAAGCACTCGGCATGATCCCCGGATTCGGAGAATCCGTCTCGGCCATTGAACTGGCAGCCAAACTCACGCAGCCTCCGGGGCCCAATCCACTGCTGATCCATGGCGACGAGTTCGCCCGCCAACTCGTGGACACAGGAGGAGCCTCGGCCAACTCCACTGATTACCGGGCCACCGTCCTCAGAGGTCTGATCGCACGCGACGCCTCCATCGCCGCAGACCCTGCCCTTGCCGAGCTCATCACCGGCGATCACGTCGATATGCAAAAGGTCGTAAGCAGCGGGAACGCGCACAAAATTCTGACAGATTGGTTCCAGACCACGGGGAGGAACCAGTATGGCGTGGATATCGGCAACTGGCAGGGGCTAGAGAACGTCGGCGTGGGCAAGTCGGATTGGAGCCACTGAACATGGATCGCACCCGTTTGGTGCGCAGTTGCACTGTTGTGATGGCCGTGGTGCTGTTGGCGGCGGGATGCCATCGCGGCGATCAGCCCCAGCCCACCACGTCGTCACCTGCGGATGGGCTTGATAAGTACAAACCCAATGTGTCTGGCCGTTGGATCGCGAACCCCGCCATCGACTTAATGTCACCAGAAGGCACCTTCATCCGCGCGGCTTTCGAATCCTGGGAGCGAGCCGACCATTCTCTCCGCCGTGATGTTGACACCGTCGACGCTGGCGGCTACCCCGGATTCGTCCGCGCCCTCGGCAACTCGATCTCGCCCGCCCTCGTGACCGGCGGCGCCGGAGGCGGATGGGCCGGCACCATCTATTACGAGGTGGTGTCTTTCCGTCAGGAGGGGAATCAATTTGTCGCAGGAGTCTGTGACTACCTTTCGGCGCTGTCCCAGAACTCCCTCGGGAGGTATGAGCGGGGTGGCCCCCCAAATAGCACGGGGCATTGGTTCACATTTGGTCCCGATCCTGCCGTTGCGCCTGACCAGCAGCATGAGCCTCCGGCAAATCAGAAAGGCCCGGCACTGCGTCCCTCCGGCAATGTGTTTGGCACCTGGGTGATCACCAAAATCGATTTGGTAACCGACAAGACGCTGCCGCAATGCCACAACAAATACCCGCCCGGTGTTCCCACTGACCGGCCCGATAAGTACTTGAGTGCCGATCCCGCACCGGTCCTGCCGCCCGATCCGGGTTGGCCCGGGGCAGGGGGTGCGTAGCCGTGGCTGATACCTCCGACCTTCATCCGACCGTCGTGCATGCCCTTCGGACCGGGAACGTTGAGTCGGCAGTCGCTGCTGCCAAACTCAATGCACCATCCACCGCAAAATCCGCACGCACCTCCCCAACAGAATCGCCCCGTCGGACCGATAGTCAGCAACAGCGACCGGTCGAATTCGACGAGGACGATTTTTACGAGAGCTTCCGGCGCAACCCGTTGGGCCGGCGATGAAGAGCCCGTAGGCGGACGTTGCAGTTTCTGCGCAAGCGGCAACAAGACGCTGCCGACAAGCTGGTTGGTAACGGTGATTTTGGAGTCGTGGCGCGGTAAGTGTTCGATGAATTGATCTGCCGCGCACAGGTTATCGCCGACGGATAGCCGGCACCTCAAAGATCAATCCGCGGGATATCTGAAGAGATACCCGCGGCGGTCGGGGCAATTCGAGCAGTCATTGACACCGGGCGAATGCGCGCCGACGCGGCGACGGCCGACGTGATCCTGTGATCAAATTCGTTGCACGCGCAGCCTACGCAGTCAACGAGTTCCGCGATTAGATAGGTATCGGGCGCGAGATCGGCCAACGACTGCTGCAGATGTGCCGCGCATGATGAAGCTCGCCGGCGAGGCACCGGCCTCTGCGACCTTCTGCAAGGTGCTCGGCC
>NZ_MAFQ01000002.1 GCF_002013895.1 Mycobacteroides franklinii
GCCGTTAACAGTTGCGGCCGAGCAGTTCTGCGCGGTTCCTATGGCCCCACTTCTCTAGGGGTTCCAAGGCGGCGCTCAGATCCTAGGAACTACTCAACGTGTTGAGTCCAGTGCACTATGTCGGACCCAATTACGGCTACTCACAGGTGTATTACCACGCGGGGCGTGGAAGATGTCGCGATGCTCAAAATGATGGACGCCGGAGCCCAACACATCATCGATGCCAGCGAGGAAGTCGGCGTCGATGCCACACTTTCCCATGCCGCACAGTCGATGTGGCGGCGCGCTATCGATGCCAGCGACGAAAGCGGCGGTGTGGTCACCACCTACCGGCTGATACGCGGCGACTGATCGGGCAACGCGGTGAGGTACGGCCTCGACAACGCGAGGGCGACCACCGTCACCACCACCAATACGTATACCGGCAGCAAGTGCTCGAAATGCGTGTACCCGATGGAGAAGTGAACCGCCAGGACCGGCACCGTGCCGAACGCACATCCCAGCAGCAGCGACCACCACACCCAGCGCTCGCCGCGGCGCCAGCCCCACAGGCTGATCAGCAACACCGCCAGCCCGGCCCCCATCAATGCGCCACCAAAACCTGCCCGATCGTGCGCGATGAACGGCAACAGGTGTTGGTTGGCGGCACGCAGCGCGTCGGACCTGGTGCCCAGGAAATCGAGATCGGTGGGTACGAACACCTTTGTCAGCCCGACCGTCGAAATCACTGCTCCGGCAACGAAGAGTCCGCCACCGACGGCGATCATGAGCAGCTGCCCCCACAGGGCACGCCGCCGCTGCGATTCGGGCCCCTCCACGACGGGCGGCCAATGCGGTTCCGAGGGAGCGCGCCACACGGCGAGTATCAGCATGGGGAACAGCGCGACCACCACGAGCGTGTGCAACGGCTCGAGGAACCCCGTCACCAGGAAGTAGAAGTACGTCACAAAGGCGACCAGTCCGGAGATCAACAGCGCATTGCGGGCCCATCGGTGCCCTTCCCTGATCCCACCCCAGGCCAACCCCAGGTACAAGATCCCGATACCAATCATGTTGCCCGCCATGGTGAGCCGGTCGTGTTGCAGGAAACCGACCAGGTGATGGTTCACGCCGTTCAGGTCGTGCACCGACAGACCGAGGTAGTCGCGGTCGTACCACAACAGGACCGGCCCCAACGCGATGGCGGCCGCGCCGATGCCGGCGACAATGAGGCCGAGCCCTACCAGCGCACCCCATATCCACGCCGGCCAGCCCCGCGGATCGAACCCGATATCGCGCAACGCCTTTGGCGGCGTGGTCGGCGTGGCGGCCTCGATCACCCGGTTGAACCAGCCCGGCCCGGCGTCGATCAGCACCGCCGGCGTGGCCAGCACCGTCGCGGACGGATCGGCCAACGCACGGACCGCCGCCTCGATCGAAGGTTCGGTGAGCCGCACCACCCCGTCATCGCCGGACACCGACACCGCGTCCACGTAGGGCGCGACCGCATCGACCACCTCGGGCGTGGCGGCGACCGCAATCACCCAGCAGCTGCGATCGACGGTCGCCGCGCGCACCGTCTCCACATCGGCGAGGCCCACCGGCCCGATCTCCACGACCCCGGCTCCCTGTACCGGCAACACCGCGACGGCCTCACCCGCGATCGAGGGCGGGACAGTCGCGCCGAACCGGCCCTGCCACTGCGGTGGAATCGGCGCATGATCGAACACCCGGGGAATCCAGTGCCTGCCCCCGGCGCGCTTCACCAGCGCCGCCAGGATCTTCATCGCCCACACCCGTGTCCTACGCTCGCCGAGAACCGACGAGACGATGGGGCTCAGCGGGTGATATGTCCAGTCCGGCATGGGCGAATTCTCGCACCGCGACCAGCAATGCACCGCGTATCTGAACTCGGTATCCAGCTCGATGAGCCGACTGCCCGCGAACGCGACTAGGCTCAAAGGGTGACCCTCCCGGCCGACCCCAGCCCCGAATTCGCCGCCTACGCCCACCCCGAACGCCTGGTCTCCGCCGACTGGCTCTCGGGACACCTAGGCACTCCCGGACTGTCCATCGTGGAGTCCGACGAGGATGTTCTTCTCTACGACATCGGGCACGTACCCGGCGCGGTGAAGATCGACTGGCACGTCGACCTGAACGACGGCACGGTCCGGGACTACATCGACGGAGTTCAGTTCGCAGAACTGATGAACCGCAAGGGAATTCGCCGCGAGGACACCGTTGTCATCTATGGCGACAAGTCCAACTGGTGGGCCGCCTACGCACTCTGGGTGTTCACCCTGTTCGGTCACCCCGATGTCCGGCTACTCGACGGCGGACGGGATCTGTGGATCTCCGAGGGGCGCGACACCACGCTCGATGTCCCATCCAAGTACACCGAGGGCTACCCCGTGGTCGAGCGCGATGACGCTCCTATCCGCGCCTACGCCGATGACGTGCTGGCCCATCTCGGCCACGGCCCGCTCGTCGATGTGCGCTCACCCGCGGAGTACACCGGCGAACGCACTCACATGCCCGATTACCCGGAAGAGGGCGCGCTGCGCGGCGGACACATTCCCACCGCCGTCTCGATCCCCTGGGCCAAGGCCGCTGCCGAAGACAGCCGTTTCCGTCGCCGCGGCGAGCTTGACGCGATATATGGGGACGTCATCGCCGAGGGCGACAAATCAGAGGGCAATATCGTCGCGTACTGCCGAATCGGCGAGCGTTCCAGCCACACCTGGTTCGTCCTCACTCATCTGCTGGGTGTCGAGGGCGTGCGTAACTACGACGGGTCCTGGACCGAATGGGGCAACCGGGTCCGCACTCCGATCGTCAAGGGCGACAAGCCGGGCGCGCCCCCTGCAGCATGAGCCTCCCCGCTGAACTCGCTGAGATCGTCGCCGATTTCAAGGCCGTCGACGGGCAGGACAAGCTCCAGCTGCTGCTGGAGTTCTCGAGCGAATTACCCGAGTTGCCATCGCATTTGGAACAGGCGGCGATGGAGCCCGTGCCGGAGTGCCAGTCACCGCTGTTCCTGGACGTTGATGCCAGTGATCGCGATGAGGTCCGGCTGTACTTCAGTGCGCCCGCCGAGGCCCCGACGACGCGTGGGTTCGCCTCGATCCTGCAGCAGGGCCTGGACGGCCAGTCGGCCGACGCGATCCTGGCGGTACCCGACGATTTCTACGCCGACCTCGGGTTGGCGGCGCTGATCAGCCCGCTGCGACTGCGCGGCATGTCGGCGATGCTGACCCGGATCAAGCGAAGACTGTCCTAAAACCTACTCATCAGTAGGTAAAAACAGGGGCGGCACACCCCATCCCGGATGTGTGTTTGATGCCACGGATGCATAAACTCACTGCCGAGACTCTAAGAAAGCGGTAAAACTCAGGAAGTAAGTCCCGGATGAGCCGCTTGCGCGAAGAACAAACAACAGGAGGCCCGGTGCCCAATCACGCCAGCTCGAAGATCAGCAAGGTACTCGTCGCCAACCGCGGCGAAATTGCGGTTCGGGTAATCCGCGCGGCGAAGGACGCTGGACTGGGCAGCGTCGCCATCTACGCAGAACCCGACGCCGACGCCCCCCACGTCCACCTGGCCGACGAGGCCTTCGGCATCGGCGGTAACACCGCCGCCGAGTCCTACCTGGACTTCGGCAAGATCCTGGAAGCCGCCGAGAAGTCCGGCGCCAACGCCATCCACCCCGGCTACGGCTTCCTGTCGGAGAACGCCGACTTCGCCCAGGCCGTCATCGACGCCGGGCTGATCTGGATCGGGCCCAGCCCCCAGTCCATCCGTGACCTCGGCGACAAGGTCACCGCCCGCCACATCGCCGCCAAGGCCCAGGCCCCGCTGGTCCCCGGCACGCCGGACCCCGTGAAGAACGCCGACGAGGTCGTCGCCTTCGCCAAGGAGCACGGTCTGCCGATCGCCATCAAGGCGGCTTTCGGTGGTGGCGGCCGCGGCATGAAGGTGGCCCGCACCCTCGAAGAGGTGCCCGAGCTGTTCGAGTCGGCGACCCGTGAGGCCGTCGCCGCCTTCGGCCGTGGCGAGTGCTTCGTGGAGCGCTACCTGGACAAGCCGCGCCACGTCGAGGCCCAGGTCATCGCCGACCAGCACGGCAATGTGGTGGTCGCCGGTACCCGCGACTGCTCGCTGCAGCGCCGCTTCCAGAAGCTCGTTGAGGAAGCGCCCGCACCGTTCCTCACGGACGCCCAGCGCAAGGAGATTCACGAGTCCGCCAAGCGCATCTGCAAGGAGGCCGGCTACTACGGTGCCGGCACCGTGGAATACCTGGTGGGCCAGGACGGGCTGATCTCGTTCCTCGAGGTCAACACCCGTCTGCAGGTGGAACACCCCGTCACCGAGGAAACCGCAGGCGTCGACCTGGTGTTGGAGCAGTTCAAGATCGCCAACGGCGAGGCACTGCAGTTCACCGAGGACCCCGAGCCGCGCGGCCACTCGATCGAGTTCCGCATCAACGGCGAGGACGCGGGCCGCAACTTCCTGCCCGCCCCCGGTCCGGTCAAGGTGTACGACACCCCCACCGGCCCCGGCGTGCGCCTGGATTCGGGCGTTCAGGCCGGATCGGTAATTGGCGGCCAGTTCGACTCGATGCTCGCCAAGCTGATCGTGACCGGTCGCGACCGCAACGAGGCCCTGGCACGCTCACGTCGCGCACTGGCGGAGTTCAACGTCGAGGGCCTGGCCACCGTCATCCCGTTCCACCGCGCGGTGGTTTCCGACCCCGCCTTCATCGGCAACGAGGACGGCTTCACCGTCCACACCCGCTGGATCGAAACCGAGTGGAACAACACCGTCGAGCCGTTCACCGCTGACGGCGAGGCAGGCGAAGAGGACGAGGCCCTGCCCCGCCAGAAGCTGGTCGTCGAGGTGGGTGGACGTCGCCTTGAGGTGTCGCTGCCCGGTGACATCTCGCTCGGCGGCGGAGGCGGCAGCGCCAACGGTGTCATCAAGAAGAAGCCCAAGGCCCGCAAGCGCGGCGGCCACGGCGGCGGCGGCGCCACCGGTGATTCGGTGACCGCGCCGATGCAGGGCACCGTCGTCAAGGTCGCCGTCGAAGAGGGCCAGGAGGTCGAGGCCGGCGAGCTGATCGTGGTGCTGGAGGCCATGAAGATGGAGAACCCCGTCACCGCGCACAAGGCCGGCACCATCACCGGGCTGAGCGTCGAGGCCGGTGCCGCCATCACCCAGGGCACGGTCATCGCAGAAATCAAGTAATACGTCGTGCGGAAACGCCGAGTGTGAGCGCCTACGCGCACACTCGGCGTTTTTTGTTGTCCGGCGTTCACACTCGCGAGAGGTAGACCCAGTGGAACCCATCGAGATCAATGCGGGCGCGTGGTACCTGCGCGCCATCCGCGCCGACGAACGGATGGACGACCGCCCGGCACTGACGTCATTGGGTGTCGACGACGCGGACTACGTGACCGCGCGCGCCGCCGACTGGGACAACGACCGCCTGTACAGCTGGGCCGTCTGCGAGCCCACGACCGCCGAGATGGTGGCCGAGGTGCGACTCGACCCCGCCACCGCGGACATTCAGTCGCGGGCCCGCGACGACTACCCCGGATCACATGACGCCGAGCAGGAGGCCGTGGCGGCGGTGCGACGCTTCGCCGACGCCATGCTCTAACACAGTTGCACCCATGTCAGCATAATTGACATACTGCTGGCATGCCGCTCGCTCCGGAGCTCGTCGACTTCGTCACGAAGCATCCCGATGCCGCCATGATCACACTGCGCGACAACGGAACACCACATATGGCGCGTATCGAGATCTGCGTAGTCGACGGACGTCTGCGAGCCACCGGCGCACCGTCTCTGGTCCGTACCCGAAATCTCCGACGCGATCCGCGGTGCCCGCTGTTCGTGTTCGGACCGCATCCGTTCTGGCTGGGGCTGGAGACCGAGGTAACCATCGCCGAGGGTGAGGTCGGCCAGGATCTGATCCAACTGTTGCGTGCCCGCCACGGCACAGGCCCAGCCGGGACCGTACTGGCCCATGACGACGAGCTCGGTCACGATCGTCCTTACACAGAAGCCGAATACGTCGCCCACGCCCGGGCCAGCCAGCTGCTGATCTACGACTTCGGGGTGCTCAAGGCGTATGGAAACTACGTACCCGCGTGACGGAAAGAAACCACTTGACCTCGAGTGCACTTCAGGTATGACGATGGGCGCGTGAACACGTCAACCACCCCGCTGCGCCTCGCCGTGATCTGCGCCAGTACCCGCGACGGTCGGTTCGGACCCACCGTGGCGAATTGGATCGCGCAGAGCGCGCGTACCCACTCGGCCTTTGACGTCGGATACATCGACCTCGCGGATTACCCTCTGCCTCTTCATCTTTCCCGGCGGCCGGAGGAACAGGACACCGCCCAGCTCGCACGGGTGACGGCGCGGTTACGCATTGCCGACGCATTTCTTGTGGTCACACCGGAGTACAACCACAGCTTCCCCGCCCCGCTGAAGAACCTGATCGACTGGCATCACAGCGAGTGGCAGGCCAAACCGGTCGCATTCACCTCCTACGGCGGGATGTCGGGCGGATTGCGCGCCATCGAGCAGCTGCGGCTGGTGTTCGCCGAGCTCCATGCCGTGACAACCCGAGATGTGGTGAGTTTCCACGGTGTCTGGAGCCAGTTCGACGATGACGGCCGGCTCGTCGACAGCCGCGATGCCGAGACCGCGGCCAAGACCATGCTCGATGAGCTGGCCTGGTGGGCCTCCGCGCTGCGGACAGCGCGAGAGCACTCCCCCTACGCCTGGTGAGACCTACGCCTGGCGCCCGACCTTGCGCCCTTCGCGCAAGACGCTCATCGTTGCGCCAGCACGCGTGATACCGCGGCCACCGCCGCGTCGATCTCCTCGGCGCTGACGATCAGCGGCGGGCGGAACCGGACGCTGGTCGTGCCGCTGGCCAGCAGGATCACCCGCTCATCTGCCCACAGGCGTTGCACCAGGCGGTCGCGCTCCTCGGCCGTCGGCAGGCTGAACGCGCACATCAATCCGCGGCCCCGGACGTCACCGACCTCGTCGTGCCGCGATGCCAGGATCTGCAGGCGCTCGAGCAGGTATTCGCCCATCCTCATCGCGTTCCCGAAAAGCCGCTGCGATTCAATAACTTCCAGAATGCGCCGCGAGCGCACCATATCGACAAGGTTTCCGCCCCAGGTGGAATTGATGCGCGAGCTGACGGCGAAGACATTGTCCTCGACCTCGTCGACGCGACCGCCTGCCATGACGCCGCACACCTGCGTCTTCTTCCCGAAGGCCACAATGTCGGGGGTCACGCCCAGCTGCTGAAATGCCCAGGCCGTTCCGGTAAGTCCGCACCCGGTCTGCACTTCATCGAAGATGAACAGGGCGTCATTCTCGTGGCACAACGCGCGCATGGCATGGAAGAACTCCGGACGGAAGTGGTGATCACCGCCCTCCCCCTGGATCGGCTCGGCAATGAAACACGCTATGTCATGTGGGTTTTCGGCAAAAGCGCGCCGCGCCTGCGCCAGCGCCGCCGCCTCCAACTCCTCGATATCGGCGCCGGGGCGCAGATACGGAGCATCGATGCGCGGCCAGTCGAACTTGGGGAACCGTGCCACCTTATTGGGGTCGGTATTGGTCAGCGACATCGTGTAGCCGCTGCGACCGTGGAAGGCCTCACGCAGGTGTAACACCTTGGTACCCAACGCCGGATCGATTCCGTGCGCCTCGTTCCAACGGCTCTTCCAGTCGAAAGCCACCTTCAGTGCGTTCTCGACGGCAAGCGCGCCGCCGTCGACGAAGAACAAATGCGGAAGGGCCGGGTCACCCAGCACGCGTACGAATGTGTCGACGAACCGGGCCATCTCGACGGTGTAGATATCGGAGTTGCTCGGCTTGTTGATGGCGGCCGCGGTCAGTTCGGCACGGAACTCACTGTCGGCGGCGAGCATCGGGTGGTTCATTCCCAGCGCCGACGAAGCGAAGAACGTGAACATATCGAGATAGGTGGTGCCGTCGCGCGCATCCACCAGGTGCGCCCCACGGGAACGCTCCAGATCGAGCACGAGATCCATCCCGTCGGCCAGAATGCTGCGCCGCAGCACCTCATGCACCCGGTCCGGTGTCACCGATTCGGGGCCCATTACCTCGTCATCGGTAGTAGAACCAGCCTGGAACCCAGGAAAGATCAGTGCGGTCATAGGGCCACACTAACGTAGTATTTACGACTTTTCTACATGAGGACAAGAATTTTTATGGCACTAGCTGGCGACCGTCGTAAAAAGTTTGTAAGATGATGGTGCTTCGCGTGCGAACGTTGGCTGTGGTGCGGATCAGCTGCAGCAGCTCTTCGAGCGCACGCGGCGAGGGCACCCGCACCAGCAGGATGTAGCTCTCCTCGCCGGCCACCGAGTAGCAGGACTCGATGGCGTCGATGTGCTCGAGGCGCGCCGGAGCATCATCGGGTTGAGAAGGATCGAGAGGGGTGATTGCGACGAACGCCGACAACAGCTGGCCTACCGACTCCGGGTTGACCCGCGCCGCGTACCCGGCAAGAACACCCCGGGATTCCAGCCGCCGCACGCGGGTTTGCACCGCCGAGATCGACAGCCCCGCTTTGGCGGCCAAATGGGCGAGAGTTGCCCGGCCATCGCGAGCCAACTCGCGCACCAGAATTCGATCGACATCGTCGAGCGGGCGGTCCGGCGTCCTCTCGGAATCCACAGTCACGGGGGCAGAGTACCGCGACCAGGCAGAACAGGGAACGGACTTGCGCAGGCCAATCACGTCAACTGTGGGACGAACCAAAGGGCGAGTTCGATGACGGACCTCATTCAGCCCTGGGAGCTCCGTGCACGCTTTGCCGCGGCGCTCTCGCAGATGTACGGGACAGAGGTTCCCGCGTACAACACCTTGGTCGACGTAAGTACCGCGGTGAACCAGACTTACGCCACAACACATCCGGATGCCGAGCGACTCGGATCTGTCCAGCGCGTGACCGCCGAACGTCACGGTGCCATCCGGGTAGGCAGCCCCCGAGAACTTGCCGCCGTCGCCGACCTGTTCGAGGCGTTCGGAATGTATCCGGTCGATTTCTACGACCTGCGCGACGCTGCGTCCCCCGTCCCCGTGGTCTCGACCGCGTTCCGGCCGATTGACGAAAAAGAGCTGGCACTCAACCCATTTCGAGTGTTCACGTCGATGTTGGCGACCGCCGATCGACGGTTCTTCGACGCGGACCTGCGTGCCCGGGTGGAGAACTTCGTGCAGCAGCGAGAGCTGTTCGATCCGGCACTGCTGGCGCACGCGCGACTGATCAGCGCCACAGGCGGTTGCACCCCGGTGCAGGCCGATGACTTCGTCGCCGAGGCGGTCAAGGCATTCGCGCTCTCGACCGCACCCATCGACCGTGTTTGGTACGACGAGCTCTCCGCCGTCTCACCCGTCGCCGCCGATATCGCCGGAGTGGGTGGCACCCATATCAACCACTTGACACCCCGCGTGCTCGATATCGATGACCTCTACCGGCGGATGACGGCACGCGGCATCACCATGATCGATGCGATCCAGGGCCCTCCCCGCTGGCATGGACCCGATGTTCTGTTGCGGCAGACCTCATTCCGGGCGCTCGCCGAACCACGCCGTTTCCGCACGAACGATGGTTCCGTGGTCAGCGACACGCTACGGGTCCGGTTCGGCGAGGTCGAAGCCCGGGGCATTGCCCTCACCCCCGCGGGCCGTACCTGCTATGACGATGCCATGGCCGCCATCGATGCGGCTCAAGCAAATCCCGAACAGGCAGCATCCATTTGGGCGGACCACTTTCCGGATACCGAAGCCGGCCTAGCCGAGCAGGAACTCGCGTACTTCCGCACCGAGGCCGGCCCCGGAGGCGAAATCGTCCGCAGCCCCGTCGTGTACGAGGACTTCCTACCGCGCTCGGCCGCCGGAATCTTCCGGTCCAACCTCGACGACGACGGCGCACATGGCGAGGGGGATGCCGCCGGTTACTCGAAGGAATGGATGTCCGGCGCCATTGGCCGGGATATCCACGATCCGTACGCCCTCTACTCCGCTATCGCCGCACAATCTGACCTCTCGATAGGAGCCAACCGATGACCGCCACCTTGCCCACCTCCTCCCCCGGTGTACTGCCCTCGGCCGACGAATTGCGCACGCGGGCCCAGAACGCGTTGCGCTGGATCGGCGCGGATATGGAGCTGAGCACGGAAGCGGCGGGCGCTGAAGGCGTCGCGGTCCGGACCCCCATCACCGGCGACACCCTGTTCACGCTCACGGCGAGCTCGCAAGAAGATGTCGACAAGGCAATCTCCGAGGCCGCCCAAGCATTTTCGCTATGGCGGACCACTCCCGCACCTGTGCGCGGCGCGTTGGTGGCCCGCCTCGGTGAGCTGCTGACGGAGCACAAAAAGGATCTAGCCGAACTGGTCACCATCGAGGCCGGAAAGATCGTCTCCGAGGCCCTCGGCGAGGTGCAGGAGATGATCGACATCTGCCAATTCGCGGTCGGGCTGTCCCGGCAGCTGTATGGCAAGACGATGGCATCCGAGCGCCCGGGGCATCGCCTCATGGAGTCCTGGCATCCACTCGGCGTTGTCGGGGTGATCTCCGCCTTCAACTTCCCGGTGGCGGTGTGGTCGTGGAACACCGCGATCGCCCTGGTCTGCGGCGACACCGTGGTATGGAAGCCCTCCGAGCTGGCGCCGCTGACTGCCGTTGCCTGCCAGGCACTTCTGGAGCGTGCCGCAGCCGACGTAGGGGCACCGCCACAGGTCAGCCGATTGATTCAGGGCGGTCGCGAGGTCGGTGAGCAGCTCGTGGACGACCCCCGTATCGCCTTGGTGAGCGCGACCGGGTCGGTGCGGATGGGTCAGCAGGTCGGCCCACGGGTGGCGGCTCGCTTCGGCCGGTCGCTGCTCGAATTGGGTGGCAACAACGCGGTGATCGTGACCCCGTCGGCTGACGTGGATCTCGCGGTACGCGGCATCGTGTTCTCCGCCGCAGGCACCGCGGGCCAGCGGTGTACCACCCTGCGGCGCTTGATAGTTCACCGATCCATCGCCGATGGGCTGGTCGAGCGCATCGTCAACGCGTATGGACAGCTTCCGGTGGGCGACCCCTTCGACGGGCAGACATTGGTGGGGCCCCTGATCAACGAGAAGTCGTTCCGTGATATGCAGGATGCGCTGGAAGCTGCTCGCGCACAAGGCGGGACGGTCATCGGTGGTGAACGCCGCGAACTTGGCGACGGTTCTTTCTACGTCACCCCCGCCGTGGTGCGGATGCCCGAACAGGGCGATGTCGTGCACCGGGAGACCTTCGCCCCGATTCTGTACGTGCTTGACTATGACACCCTCGCTGAGGCGATCGCACTGAACAATGCGGTACCCCAGGGCCTTTCCTCGGCGATCTTCACTCTGGACATGCGCGAGGCCGAACGCTTTCTGGCCGCCGATGGATCCGACTGCGGAATCGCGAATGTCAACATCGGCACCTCGGGAGCCGAGATCGGCGGAGCGTTCGGTGGTGAGAAGGAGACGGGCGGTGGCCGCGAGTCGGGCTCCGACTCATGGAAGGCATACATGCGACGCGCCACCAACACGGTGAACTACTCCACGGAACTGCCGTTGGCCCAAGGAGTTCACTTCGGCTGATCGGGTTGGCCCCTGGTAGCCGCGACCACGCGCTACCAGGGGTAAGGCTGGAAGTCCTTCAGGAAACAGCCATACAGATCGACGCCACGCTCTCCCTGGACAATGGGGTCGTACACGCGGGCGGCACCGTCCACCAGATCCAGCGGCGCCCGGAAACCCTCCTGGGCCAAACGCATCTTGCTGCTGTGCGGACGCTCATCAGTGATCCAGCCGGTATCCACCGCGGTCATCAGGATGCCCTCGGTGAACAGTTCACCCGCGCTGGTCCTGGTCAGCATGTTCAACGCGGCCTTGGCCATGTTGGTATGCGGATGTCCGGGCCCTTTGTAGCCGCGTGAGAAGTTGCCCTCCATCGCCGATACGTTCACCACGTACTTGCGCCGCGCGGTTGAGGCACGCAACGCGGGCCGCAGCCGTGACAACAGAATGAACGGCGCCACACTGTTACACAGTTGCACCTCAAGCAGTTCCAGTGGATCAATCTGATCGACCGTCTGAACCCAGCTGTTGGTGTCGACCAGATCGGGCAGCAGCCCACCGGCATCGACGGCAGTGCCATCGACGATCCGGTCCGGTGCGGCCGAGCCCGCGGTCAACGCCAACGACACCAGCGAGTGCGCAGCAGCCTCGGAACCGTCGCCCAGTGCCAGGGTGTGCGGATGCAGTTCGCTGGAATCGCCCATCGCGGTGATCGGAACACGTGCAGCCGCACCGCTGAGCGGCGCCTGCTCGGCGTCAACCAAGGACGTGTAGGAGCCGGGGCTGCGACGGACCGTCTGGGCGGCGTTGTTGATCAGAATGTCCAGCGGACCCTGTGCGGCAACTTCATCGGCGAAGCGCGCCACCTGCGCGGGGTCACGAAGGTCGATACCGACGATGCTCAGCCGGTCAAGCCAGCTGCTCGCATCGGGAAGCTGGGCGAATCGGCGCGCCGCGTCCCGCGGGAACCGGGTGGTGATGGTGAGGCGGGCCCCATCGCGCAACAACATCAACGCGATGTACATGCCAATCTTGGCGCGGCCACCGGTCAGCACGGCCCGCCGCCCGGTCAGATCGGTACGCTGATCACGCCGGGATCTGTTGGCGGGCGCGCATTCCGGACACAATTGGTGGTGGAAGGCATCGATCTCGGTGTATCTCGCCTTGCAGATATAGCAATGCTGCGGACGCCGCAGCGTCCCCGCGGCGTCACCACCACGCAGCGGCAGTCCGGCCGTCTCGTCGTCGATCCGGGCGGCCGAACCAGTGGCGGTGGCGCCGATCACAGCGCGGTCGGCATCTAATTCGGCCTGACGTGCCTCACGCCTGCGCCGCCTCTTGCGAATCTTGAAGAGCTTTGCGATTGCGCGTTGCGCAGCAATTGAATCGGGATGCTCCGGCGGAAGCTCGGCAGCCCGATCCAAGACACGCCTGAAGATGGCCATGTCCGCTGGGTCGATGTGCTCAGCCACTGACGCAGTGTAATGAGGCGACAAGGACTTCTCGTAATCGCCGGTCTGATGACGGCCGCCGAGCCAGCAGCGGTTGATCGACGGGCTAATCGACCCGGCTAGCCGATCTCGCCAAGTGCGACCGGGCCGACTAGTAAAATCGAGTGGATGAGCGACGACTCCGATGCAGTTCGCGCGGGCTGGGGCTCTCCCCCGCCCGCGGCGGCCGCATCTCCCCGTCGTCGGCTCACGCCCGAAGATCGGCGCGCCGAGCTCCTGGAGTTCGGTACTCAGTTGTTCGGCGAACGCCACTACGACGACGTCCGCATGGATGAGGTAGCCGAACAGGCCGGTGTCTCACGGGCGCTGCTGTACCGCTATTTTCCCGACAAACGCTCGTTCTACACCGCGGTCATGCAGGCCGAGTACGACAGGCTTTACGACGCCACGATCTCGCTGGACATGGACCCGGCGCTCACCGGTTTCGAGCGGCTCCGGCGCACCCTGCTGGTGTACTTGCACTACCAGGAAGAGCATCCTTACGCGCCGGTGACCGTCTTTCGCATGATCGACTCGGCCGATCCCACCGTGGCGGCCATCGAACAGCAGGAGTACGACAAGCAGACCGGCCGGATCATGGCTGTCGTCGAACATGTCGCCGGCGACGAACTGACGCCGGATCTTGTCACGATCCTGCGGGTGGTCATCCGGGCGTGGCTGACGTTCAACCAGGAATTGGCTCGCCAACGCGCCATCAACCCGGATCTCGATGTCGATTGGCTCGCCGACACCTCCGCGCACGCCATGATCGACGCCGTGCGGCGCGTGCCGAACATCCCGAAGGCTGTGGTCGATCTCATGGGTGCCGATTAATTGTCGGTCCTTGTTGGCACGATGGCCTAATGAGCAGCGAGTCCGGTCCGCTCACCCGGTTCTCCGCACCCACGCGAGAATGGTTCACCGAATCATTCCCGGCGCCCACGCAGGCACAGTCCGGTGCGTGGCAGTCCATCGCCGACGGCAACAACACCCTCGTCGTCGCACCCACCGGATCCGGCAAGACGCTCGCGGCATTTCTGTGGGCCATCGACAGCCTGGTCGGTGCCGAACCGGCCCGCAAGGGAACACAGGTCTTGTACGTCTCACCCCTCAAGGCACTTGCCGTCGACGTCGAGCGCAATCTGCGTGCCCCGCTGGCCGGGATTGCCCGAACCGCAGCACGCATGGGCCTGCCCGAGCCCTCGATCACCATCGGCGTGCGCTCCGGGGACACACCCGCACAGCGGCGCCGTGCATTGATCACGTCTCCCCCGGACATCCTCATCACCACCCCCGAGTCGCTGTTCCTGATGTTGACCTCCGCGGCGCGCGAAACCCTCGACACGGTGCAGACCGTCATCGTGGACGAGGTGCACGCGGTCGCCGGTACCAAACGCGGCGCTCATCTCGCGCTCTCACTTGAGCGGCTGGATGAACGCCTTGCTCAGCCGGCACAGCGAATTGGCCTGTCAGCCACGGTAAAACCCGCCGCGGAGGTCGCTCGATTCCTCTCCGGCCGCGCGCCCGCCGCAGTCGTCGCCCCCGCCAGCCCCAAAACCTTCGATTTGTCCGTCGTCGTACCTGTCCCGGATATGAGCGCCCCCGACACCTATCCCGACGCCGAAGCCACTAACGCCGGCACCAACACCATCTGGCCCCATGTAGAACAACGCATCGTCGACCTCATCGAGACACATCGGTCAAGCATCGTCTTCGCCAACTCGCGCCGCCTCGCCGAACGGCTCACCGCCCGGTTCAACGAGATTCACGCAGAGCGCCTCGGCGTAGACCTCACCCCCGCACCCAATCCCGGGGTACCCGGAGGACCCCCGGCGCACATCATGGGCAGTGGGCAGACCTACGGTGCGGCGCCCTTGCTGGCGCGGGCGCATCACGGCTCGGTGAGCAAGGAGCAGCGCGCCGATATCGAAGACGATCTGAAGACCGGACGGCTCAAATGCGTGGTGGCCACCAGCAGCCTGGAGCTCGGAATCGATATGGGCGCCGTGGATCTGGTGGTCCAGGTGGAGGCGCCACCGTCCGTGGCCAGCGGGTTACAACGCATCGGCCGGGCCGGACACCAGGTGGGCGAGGTATCCCGGGGCGTTCTCTTCCCCAAGCACCGCACCGACCTGCTGGGCTGCGCGGTCACGGTGCGGCGCATGCTCGACGGCGATATCGAGACCCTGCAAGTGCCCGCCAATCCCCTCGACATCCTGGCCCAGCACACGGTCGCCGCCTGTGCCCTCGACCCCGTGGACGTGGAGACATGGTTCGATGTCGTCAGACGCAGCGCCCCTTTCGCATCCCTGCCACGCAGCGCATTCGACGCGGTGCTCGATCTACTCAGCGGCAAGTACCCGTCCACCGATTTCGCCGAGCTTCGTCCCCGTGTCGTATACGACAGGGATGAAGGCACGCTCACCGGACGGCCCGGTGCACAACGACTGGCGGTGACGTCCGGCGGCGCGATCCCCGATCGCGGCCTGTTCACGGTGTACATGTATGCCGGTGCCGAGGGCGAGAAACCCTCGCGAGTAGGTGAACTCGACGAGGAAATGGTCTACGAGTCGCGGCCGGGAGACGTGATCTCACTGGGCGCCACCAGCTGGCGCATCACCGAGATCACCCATGAGCGTGTGGTGGTGGTTCCGGCCTTCGGCCAACCGGGCAGATTGCCCTTCTGGCGCGGAGATTCGGTTGGGCGCCCCGCCGAGCTTGGCATAGCGCTGGGGCATCTCACCGGAGAACTGGCGGCCGCACGCGACGCCGAATTTGACAAGCGCTGCGCTGCCATGGGATTCGATGACTTCGCGATGGGGAATCTACGGACGCTGCTGACTGACCAGCTGCAGTCGACGGGCGCAGTCCCCACCGATACCACGCTGATCGTCGAGAGATTCCGCGACGAGCTCGGCGACTGGCGCATCGTGCTGCACTCTCCCTACGGGCTGAGGGTCAACGGCCCGCTTGCGCTCGCAGTCTCCGATCGGCTCCAACAGCGCTACGGTGTCAGCGAGTCACCCACCGCCACCGATGACGGCATCGTGGTGCGACTGCCCGACACCGATGACAACCCGCCCGGAGCAAGTCTTTTCGTCTTCGACGCCACGGAAATCGAGGCGATCGTGACGCGGGAGGTCGGCGGGTCGGCACTCTTCGCCGCGCGGTTCCGAGAATGCGCTGCGCGCGCCCTGCTGCTTCCCCGCCGAACCCCCGGCCGCCGATCGCCGCTATGGCAGCAGCGACAGCGGTCGGCGCAGCTGCTGGATGTCGCACGCAAACATTCCGACTTCCCGATAGTCCTGGAGGCACTGCGCGAATGCCTGCAAGACGTGTACGACATCGGAACTCTGGTGCGGCTGATGTCGGGTATCGAGCAGCGCCGGATCCGGATCGTGGAGGTGCAGACCGACACACCCTCGCCCTTCGCGGCCGCTCAATTGTTCAGCTATATCGGCGGATTCATGTACGACGAGGATCGGCCGCTGGCCGAGCGGCGTGCCGCCGCCCTCTCGCTGGACACCGGTCTGCTCGCCGAGCTGATGGGCCGGGTCGAACTGCGGGAACTACTCGACCCCACTGTCATCGAAGCAACCGAACAGCAACTGCAGCATCTGGCCGAGGAACGCAAGGCGCGCGATGCCGAGGCCCTGGCCGACTTATTCCGGCTTCTCGGCCCCCTCACCACCGATGAGATCGCCACGCGCTGCGCCGGCCTCGGCACCGACTGGCTGCATGAACTCGTCGGCACCCGAAGAGTGGTCGAGACCCACTACGGACAACGCACCTGGTGGGCCGCCGTCGAGGATGTGGCGCGGTTGCGTGACGCGCTCGGGGTGCCGGTGCCGCCCGGCGTACCGGCGGCGTTCACCGACGCCGCGGCCGATCCGCTCGGTGAACTGTTAGGTCGGTACGCAAGGACACATGGCCCATTCACCACGGGCCAGGCAGCAGAGCGCTTCGGCATCGGAGTCCGGGTCGCCGCGGACGCCCTGTCGGCGATGGCGTCGCGCGGCCAGTTGGTGCGTGGTGAATTCACCAGCCAATTCAACTCGGCTGCAACAGACTCTGAACAATGGTGCGATGCAGAGGTCCTTCGGATTCTGCGCCGCAGGTCGCTGGCCGCGCTACGCGCGCAGGTGGAACCCGTCAGCACGTCGGCATTCGCGCGGTTCCTGCCCGATTGGCAGTACCTCGATTCGAGCCTGCGCGGCATCGACGGAGTGGCTACCGTCATAGATCAGCTCGCGGGGGTGCCCATACCCGCGTCCGCGTGGGAACCGCTGATCCTGGCACGTCGGGTCCGTGACTACTCCCCCCAGATGCTCGACGAGCTGCTGGCCTCGGGAGAGTCGGTGTGGTCGGGGCATGGCTCGATCTCCGCACAAGATGGCTGGATCGCGTTGCACCCCAGCGGTCTTGCGCCCGCCACACTGGCCGCCACCGATCCCGTTGTTCTCGATGAGGCCCACCGAACGATTCTCGACGGACTCGCGGCCGGCGGCGGGTACTTCTTCCGCCAATTCGGTGAGGCCGCGACCAGGGCCGCGCTATGGGACCTGGTGTGGGCGGGCCTGGTGACAGGAGACACCTTCGCACCGGTGCGTGCACTGCTGGGTACCAGCACCAAATCGCGCACCGCGCACCGGAATCGGCGAGCACCGAGACTGCGCGCCTACACCCCGATCCCCACCACGGCGCCGGTCGATCCCGCCGTCGCCGGACGCTGGTCGATGCTTCCGGAAAGACTCGCCGACGGTACTGAACGCTCGCACATGCAGGCCGAGCTGCTGCTCGGCAGGTACGGCGTGGTGACCAAGGGCAGCGTCGTCGCCGAGGGGGTCGCGGGCGGATTCGCGTGGCTGTACAAGGTGTTGTCGACATTCGAGGACAACGGGCGCTGCCGCCGGGGATACTTTGTCGAATCCCTGGGTGGTGCACAGTTCGCCTCTCCCGCGACCGTCGACAGGCTGCGTGAGTACCTCGATACCGTCGATGATGCGCGCAAACCGTATCGGGCCATGGTGTTGGCGGCGACGGATCCTGCCAATCCGTATGGCGCGGCACTGGTGTGGCCGCGGGCGGTCTCCGACTCCGGTCATCGGCCGGGTAGGAAAGCGGGGGCGCTCACCGTGCTTGTCGATGGCGAGTTGGCTCTCTACATCGAACGCGGTGGCAAGTCGCTGCTGAGCTTCGTGACCGACCCCACGGTGCTGCACGCCGCGGCATTGGGCACCATGGGATTGGTACGCGGCGGCGGGCTCGACGGTCTGGTGATCGAAAGAGTGGACGGCAGATCGGTCTTCGATATCGGCGAGTCGCCGGTCATCGCGGCACTGATCGAGGCCGGTTTCGTACGGACACCGAGAGGACTGAGGATTCGCCGATGAGCCGCTTGCGTGAAGAGGAAACAACCCGATGAAAGTCACCCGCTTCGACCACATCGTGATCAACTGCAGCGACGTCGAGACCACCGCGGCCTGGTACGAGCGCGTCCTGGGCATGACCCGCGAAACATTCGGGCCGGCGGGACGCACGGCACTGACATTCGGTGCACAGAAGATCAACCTGCGGCCTATCAGCGCCACCCAGGACGAATGGTTCACCGGAATCGCCACCGCGGCCGGCTCCGATGACGTGTGTTTCATCACCGATGCCTCCCCCGAGGAGGTTCGCGAGCATCTCAACGCGTGCGGGATACAGATCGAGCAGGGGCCGGTGACCAAGGTCGGCGCACTGGGCGACATGACATCGCATTACTGTCGCGACCCTGATGGAAACCTCATCGAGATCGCCGTATACCCGTGACCAACAACCACTACCACTACCTCGCCTTCGGCGCGGACGCGATCGAGCGGCAGCGGGCCAACGGCAGCTACGTCGCCTACGGCACGCACCTGGAACGACCCGACGACGGCCCCGACGAGCTGGGGACACGGGAGCTACGGATGATCGCCGACGCGACACAATTCTGCCTGGGCACGGTGACGCCAACGGGATGGCCATACCTGCAATACCGCAGCGGCCCTGCGGGATTCGTGCGTCACATCGGCGACAACACCTTGCGGTTCATCGACCTTCCGGGCAATAACCAGTTCGTGACGCTCGGAAACCTCACCGCTGACGACCGACTGGCGATGTTCTTCGTCGACTACCCGCGCAAGCAGCGTCTCAAGGTGTTTGGCCGCGGCAGCGTGTATGACGGCGAACGCCGAGAGATCGAGGTGAGGGTGGAGGCGTTCGACTGGAACTGCTCACGCAGCATCATCCCCCGCTATGACCAGCAGTACCTCACCGATCTCGGTAAGGCCTATCAGGAAAAGGCCGCCGCCAGGGAGGCCGAGCTCACCGCAGAAATCGAGGCACTCCGGGCACGAATCGCCGAACTCGAAGCCGCACGACAATGAACCCCGTGTCCGCCGATCGGGACGATCAGCCGCCGAGGGACCTCGTCGATTTGTAGCGAATATCTTTGCCGCTCAACGGATCCCGGAAAGCCAGCGTGCGCGCCAACAGTTGCAACGGATGCGTGAAATCGTCCGGCGCCACCTCGACAATGTCCGGATAGAGCGGATCGCCGGCGATCGGAATACCGAGGCTGTTCATGTGCACGCGCAGCTGATGTGTCTGGCCGGTACTGGGTGTCAGGCGGTACCTGCCTGCCGAACCTTCCCGGTCGAGCAGCTCGATGTGCGTCTCGGCGTTCACCGGCCCCGGCTCCTCGACCGCCTGAAGGATGCTGCGGCGCTTGATAATCCTGCTCCGCAACGTCACCGGCAGGGCAATGCCGGGATCGACGGGGGCCAATGCCTCATAGGTCTTGAACACTTCCCGCTGGGCGAACAACGACTGATAGGCCGCGCGCGCCTCGCGACGCACGGTGAACAGCAACACGCCTGCGGTGAGCCGGTCCAAGCGATGCGCGGGCGCCAGCTCCGGCAGGTTCAACATCTTGCGCAGGCGCACCAATGCCGTCTCGGTGACATGGCGCCCGCGCGGTATCGTGGCAAGAAAATGCGGCTTGTCGACCACCAGGACGTTCTCGTCCCAATGCAACACGTCGATGGCGAAGGGCACGGGAATCTCTACCGCCACTTCGCGGTAGGTGTACACGACCGCACCCGCCGGCAGATGCGTCTCTGATGTGATCGACACGCCGGCGGCGTCCACGACCTCACCGCGGCTCACCTTCTCGGCGGCGGCGCCACCGAATCGGGATACCAGCTCATCAAGAACACGGCCACCTGTGCGGATCCGGATCCGCACCGGCCCCAAGCCGTCCCGCACCGGCAATGGAGGTTCAGGAGCCCGTCTTCTGGGGCTCATCGGCGCGACCTAGAGCCGGGTCTTACTTGGAGGGCGATAATACGTCGGTCACCGGTTCGACGATGTACGACCGCGCCTCGGGCGCTGCCACCCGCAGGGCATCCGCCGAGGCATCATCGGGCTGGCGCTGCGAACGCACCTCGGCATCGACCCGAGCCCGATACGTATCCACTTCGCGCACAATGTCTTCTGCCGACCAACCGAGTACCGGAGCGACCAGCTCGGCGACCTCTTGGGCGCAGTCGACACCGCGGTGCGGGTATTCGATGGCGATGCGCATACGCCTGGCGAGAATGTCCTCCAGATGCAGGGCGCCCTCGGCCACCGCCGCGTAGAGCGCCTCCACCTTCAAATACATCGGCGCCTTGGTGATCGGTTGCAACAGGGTGTGATCGGAGCCCGCGCAGGCGAGCACCTCACCGATCAGCGAGCCGTACCGGTCCAGCAGATGCCGCACCCGGTACGGATGCAGGCCGTAGGTCTCCCCCACATGCTCGGTCTGGTTGATCAGCGCGAAGTACCCGTCAGCACCCAGCAGCGGCACCTTCTCGGTAATGGAGGGCGCTACCCGGGCCGGCACGAATTCGCTTGCCATATCGATGGCATCGGCCGCCATCACGCGATAGGTCGTGTACTTACCACCGGCGATAGCCACCAGGCCAGGAGCCGCCACCGCGACGGCGTGCTCGCGGGAAAGCTTGGACGTATCATCGTCCTCACCGGCCAGCAGCGGCCGCAGGCCCGCGTACACCCCGTCGATATCGTTGTGCGTCAACGGTGTTGCCAGCACCGTGTTCACCTTGTTCAAGATGTAGTCGATATCCACCTTGGTGGCCGCGGGGTGCGCAAGATCAAGATTCCACTCGGTGTCGGTGGTCCCGATGATCCAGTGGTTACCCCACGGAATCACGAACAGCACCGACTTTTCCGTCCGCAGGATGATCGCCACTTCACTGACAATCCGGTCCCGCGGCACCACGATGTGCACACCCTTGGATGCGGTCACCCGGAACCGGCCGCGCGTGCGCGACAACGCTTGAATCTCGTCGGTCCACACCCCGGTGGCATTGACGACGACATGCCCGCGAACCTCTGTTTCGGCACCGTTCTCGGTGTCCCGAACGGTCACACCGACCACCCGGTCGCCTTCCCGCAACAACGACACCACCTGTGTCGACGTCCTGACCACGGCACCGTAGTGAGCCGCGGTGCGGGCCACGTTCATGGTGTGGCGCGCGTCGTCCACCACGGTGTCGTAATAGCGAATGCCGCCGATGAGCGAGTTGCGCTTCAGCCCGGGCGCAAGACGCAACGCCCCAGCACGGGTCAGATGTTTTTGGGCGGGAACAGATTTCGCGCCGCCCATCTGGTCGTAGAGGAAGATCCCCGCGGCAATGTAGGGGCGCTCCCACCAGCGGTTCGTGAGCGGGAAAAGGAACGGCAGCGGCTTGACCAGATGCGGCGCCAGTGTCGAGAGCGACAGCTCCCGTTCGCGCAGCGCCTCCTGAACCAATCCGAATTCAAGCTGTTCCAGGTAGCGCAGGCCGCCGTGAAACATCTTCGACGAACGGCTCGAGGTACCGGCCGCGAAATCACGCGCCTCCACAAGTGCGACCTTCAGCCCGCGGGTCGCGGCGTCGAGGGCCGATCCGGCGCCGACGACACCGCCGCCGATGACGATGACGTCGAACTGCTCAGATCCCAGGCGTTCCCAGTTCAGCGAACGGGCCTGCGGTCCAAGGAACGTGTATGTGGGTCCGCGAGATCCCGACGGGCTGGTTGCGTCACTCACGACTGCTCCCTTCCACGCCCACTATTGGGGCCCCGGAGTTCCTTCCAGAGAGCCACGTTACCGGCCGGTAGCGCTCCCGTCAGTGATGTACGCCGCTGTGGCGCACATCGCCGCTGGTCAATCCAGGTCGTCGTGGGCAATCAGCTGGCGCGCCGCCTCTGTCACCGAACCGGATAGCGACGGGTAGACCGACAGCGTTTGCGCCAGGTCGTTCACCGAAAGCAGGTTCTGCACGGCGATGGCGATGGGCAGGATCAGCTCGGAGGCATTCGCGGCCACCACCACACCGCCGATCACCACGCCGGTGGCCGGGCGGCAGAAGATCTTCACGAAACCGCGCCGCAGGCCGGACATCTTGGCGCGCGGGTTCGTGTGTAGCGGCAGCGTGACCGTCCGCGCCGGCACCTCACCGTTGTCGATGGCGGCCTGGGACACTCCCACGGCGGCGATCTCCGGACGGGTAAAGACTGCAGCAGCAACGGTTTTCAACCTGATGGGCTGTACCGCGTCACCGAGTGCGTGATACATGGCGATGCGGCCCTGCATCGCGGCGACAGACGCCAGCGGCAGCAGGCCCGTGCAGTCTCCCGCGGCGTAGATACCGGCCACCGAGGTGCGCGACACCCGGTCGACGGTGAGATAGCCGCCAGGTCCGAGTGTGATTCCGACCCGCTCCAGGCCCAGACCCGTGGTGTTGGGCACCGATCCGACCGTCATCAGCACATGGCTGCCGTCGACCACCCGGCCGTCGGCCATGGAAACCCGCACACCGGTGTCGGTTCGCGTCACCGAGTCGGCCCGCGCATTCTTGACGAGCGTCACACCGCGTTCGGCCAGCGTGTCCTCCAAGACCAGGGCGGCATCCTCGTCTTCGTGCGGCAGCACGCGGTCGCGGCTGGCCACCACCGTCACCTGCACACCCAGCTCGGTGTACGCATGGACGAACTCGGCGCCCGTCACACCCGAACCCACCACGATGAGGTGTTCGGGCAATTCCTCCAGGTCATAGAGCTGGCGCCAGGTGAGAATGCGCTCGCCGTCGGGGCGGGCGTGGGGCAAAACACGTGGGCTGGCACCTGTGGCGATGAGCACTACATCGGCTTCCAAGATGGTGCTCGTCCCGTCCTGTGTGGTGGCCTTGATCCGATGGAACGCCATCCCGACCACGTGATCGACCAGCTCGGCGCGCCCGGCGATCAGCCGTACCCCGGCATTGCGCAGACGCTCGGCGATATCGGCCGACTGCTCGGAGGCCAGTCGCTTGACGCGGCTGTGAATCTGCGGCAGCGAAATCTTGGCGTGCTCCACGTCGATGTCAAAGCCCAGGTTGGGCGCGCGCCGCAGGTCGGTGCGCACACCGGTCGAGGCGATGAATGTCTTGGACGGCACGCAGTCGAACAGCACACAGGCGCCGCCGATGCCGTCCGAATCGATCACCGTCACCTCGGTGGTGCTTCGCTCATGAGCCGCGGCCACAAGTGCCGCCTCGTATCCCGCTGGTCCTCCACCAATGATCACGATGCGCGTAGCCACGCAAACAACCTACAAGCACTCCCAGGCCCCGGCTTGCCATCCTGGTTGCAGGTTCTTAGCCCGAGTGACGCATCACCATGGATCAAGGACCACTAGGCTTGCCCCCGTGCCGCTCTACGCCGCCTATGGCTCCAACATGCATCCCGAACAGATGTTGCAGCGGGCGCCGCACTCGCCCATGGCCGGCACTGGTTGGCTACACGGCTGGCGGCTGACCTTCGGCGGGGAGGACATCGGCTGGGAGGGCGCGCTGGCGACCGTCGTGCAGGACCCCCACTCGAAGGTTTTCGTGGTGCTCTACGACATGACCGGTGCCGACGAGATGAACCTCGATCGCTGGGAAGGATCCGAGCTCGGCATCCACACCAAGATCCGTTGCCGGATCGATCGTGAGTCTTCGGACACCACCACCGACCCGGTACTGGCCTGGCTCTACGTCGTCAACGCCTACGAGGGTGGACTACCGTCTGCCCGATACCTGGGTGTGATGGCGGACGCCGCGGAAATCGCCGGCGCCCCAGACGATTACGTGCACGGGTTGCGCACCCGAGCCTCGCGCAACATCGGCCCGGGAACGAGCTAGACAGATGGTGCTTTGTGCTGTGCTTGCTCGACGAGGTTGACCAGCGTCCGCACCCCGACGCCGAGGGCCCGTTCGTCGATATCGAAGTTGGGCTGGTGGATATCGAGCTGCGGCCCGGATCCTGACCAGACACCCAGGCGTGCCATCGCGCCGGGCACCTCCTCCAAGTACCAGGAGAAGTCCTCGCCGCCACCGGATTGCGTGGTCTCGGCGAGCGCGTCCAGCCCGATGTCCTGAATGGCCCGCACGAAGATATGCGTGGATTCGGCCTCGTTGATGACGGGCGGAACTCCGCGCCGATAGTTGAGGGTGTAGTCGATGCGCAGCGGCGCCAGCAGCCCCGCGATCACGTCGCGGACAGTGTCCTCCAGCGTGATCCACACATCACGGCTACCGGTCCGCACCGTGCCCGCCAGCGAGCCGATCTGCGGGATGGCGTTGGCGGCCTGACCTGCGTTGACGGCACCCCACACCATCACGGTGCCGGCTCTCGGATCGATCCGACGGCTCAGCACCCCCGGTAACCCGGTGATGACGGTGCCGAGTCCGTACACCAGATCGGCCGTCAGATGCGGCCGCGAGGTGTGCCCGCCCGGGGAATGCAGCGTGATTTCAACGGTGTCGGCCGCCGAGGTGATCGCACCGGCACGGATCGCCACCTTGCCCACCTCGAGCCGTGGATCACAATGCAGCGCAAAGATTCTCGTAACGCCCGCCATCGCCCCGGTGGCCACCACGTCGATGGCACCGCCGGGCATGACCTCTTCGGCGGGCTGGAAGATCAGGCGCACCCCGGAGGGCAGCGACGGCGCCGAATTGAGCGCCATGGCCGCGCCCAGCAGGATCGCGGTGTGTGCGTCGTGCCCACAGGCATGGGCGACGTTCGGCACCGTCGAGGAGTAGGCCGCACCGGTGCGCTCCTGCATCGGCAGAGCGTCCATATCGGCCCGCAGTGCCACCCGCGGCCCGTCCTCGGGTCCGAAGTCGCAGGTGACGCCCGTGCCGCCGGGCAAGACCTTCGGATTGAGCCCGGCTTCGGCCAACCGTGCGGCCACGTATTCGGTGGTGGCGTGCTCCTGGCGTGCCAATTCGGGATGGGCGTGGATGTGACGGCGCCAGCGCACCAGCGAGTCTGTGTTCTCCGCAAGCCATCGCTGCGCTACGGCAGATAGGGATTCACTCATACCGTCACCGTCCTGCGTGCCAGTCGATCCAGCACCCTGGAACGCTCGGCCTCGTTCTCGGCAAGGCGAATCACCGTGCGCGCCAGCATCTTCGCTCCTTCAACCACCGCCCGATCAGCACCCGGCTCCCTGGCCGCCTTTTCGAAATCGGGCTGATGGATGACCGCCCCGCCCGAATCGATACCGATAACCGGGTGGATACCGGGCAGCACCTGCGTCACGTTGCCCATATCGGTGCTGCCCAGCGGCACCGCGGCCTCGAACTCGGCGGGCACCGGCGCGCGGCCGAACGATTCCATCTCCTCGCGGAACACCTCCACCAACCAGGGATCCGGCGTCAGCTCCAGATAAGGGGGCGAGGATTCGACGAGTTCATGACTGCAACCTGTCGCCAAGGCCCCCGCGGCGAAGCAGGCGTAGACCTTCTCCTCCAGCTCGCGCAGGGAGGCTGTCTCGACGGCACGCATCGTGTACTGCATCGCGGCCCGGCCCGGAATGATGTTGGCCGCCTCACCACCCTCGGTGACAATGCCGTGGATCAGCTGTCCGGGTGAAAGGTGCTGACGCAGCAGACCGATCGAGACCTGGGCGACGGTGACCGCGTCCGCGGCGTTGATGCCCAGGTGCGGCGCGACCGCGGCGTGCGACTCCTTGCCGTGGTACGTGACCATCACGTCGGTCAGCGCGAGGGACCGTGCCCCTGCGATGTCGATCGGCCCCGGATGCAGCATCACCGCGGCCGCGATGTCGTCGAAGGCGCCGGCCTTGAGCAGCAGTGCCTTACCGCCGCCGTACTCCTCGGCCGGAGTACCGACAACCACCACGGTGAGTCCGAGGGCGTCGGCGACTTCGGCCAGACCCAACCCCGTGCCGACGGCAGAGGCCGCGATGATGTTGTGTCCGCACGCATGGCCGATCCCGGGCAGCGCGTCGTATTCGGCGCAAACTCCGACAACCAGCGGACCATCCCCATAGGTGGCACGGAATGCGGTGTCCATACCGCCCTGACCGGTGACGATCTCGAATCCGCGCTCGGCGAGCAGCCGCTGCGTTTTCAGGGCGCTGCGAACCTCATGGAACGCCAGCTCGGGCTCGGAATGAATGTCATGGGACAGCGCGACCAGATCTGTCGCCGCGGCATCCACGGCCGCGCTGGCGGTCTGGGCATGCGGGGCGGACGACGCTCCGGTGGTCAACGGCATTAGATGAGTATCCCATCATGGTTAGGCTCCGTAACTGTGACCGATGAGCGGCTTGCGCGAAGAGGCGACAACACCGATGAGCAGCTTGCGCGAAGAGGCGACAACACCGATGAGCAGCTTGCGCGAAGAGGCGACAACACCGATGAGCAGCTTGCGCGAAGAGGCGACAACACCGATGAGCAGCTTGCGCGAAGAGGCGACAACACCGATGAGCAGCTTGCGCGAAGAGGCGACAACACCGATGAGCAGCTTGCGCGAAGAGGCGACAACACCGATGAGCAGCTTGCGCGAAGAGGCGACAACACCGATG
This sequence comes from Mycobacteroides franklinii, assembly GCF_002013895.1. Taxonomy (GTDB): domain Bacteria; phylum Actinomycetota; class Actinomycetes; order Mycobacteriales; family Mycobacteriaceae; genus Mycobacterium; species Mycobacterium franklinii. Next base: position 27,066 of record NZ_MAFQ01000002.1, read on the forward strand.
AGCAGCTTG
>NZ_MAFQ01000003.1 GCF_002013895.1 Mycobacteroides franklinii
GGCGACAACACCGATGAGCAGCTTGCGCGAAGAGGCGACAACACCGATGAGCAGCTTGCGCGAAGAGGCGACAACACCGATGAGCAGCTTGCGCGAAGAGGCGACAACACCGATGAGCAGCTTGCGCGAAGAGGCGACAACACCGATGAGCAGCTTGCGCGAAGAGGCGACAACACCGATGAGCAGCTTGCGCGAAGAGGCGACAACACCGATGAGCAGCTTGCGCGAAGAGGCGACAACACCGATGAGCCTCAGTCTCCGGACAACGCGGCGGCTCTCGCGGCCGCGGAAATCGCGGCCCGCACCGGCATCGCCGCCCACCGCGTCGCGGTGGTTCTCGGATCGGGCTGGGCCCCGGCAGCCGAGGAGCTCGGAACCCCTGCCACCACGATTCCGATGGCCGATCTCCCCGGATTCAGCCCACCGAGCGCAGCCGGACACGGCGGCTCGGTGTTGTCGGTGGCCATCGGTGACAGCGGCGAGCGCATGCTGGTCCTGCTGGGCAGGATCCATGCGTATGAAGGCCACGACCTGCGCCACGTCGTCCACCCGGTGCGCACGGCCTGCGCCGCCGGCGCGCAAACGATCATTCTCACCAACGCAGCCGGCGGGCTACGCGAGGATTACACGGTGGGTCAGCCGGTACTGATCAGCGACCACCTCAACCTGACGGCCCGTTCGCCGCTGGTGGGGGCGCAGTTCGTCGACCTTGTCGACGCGTATTCACCGCGGTTACGGGCACTGGCCCGGGAGATCGATGACAGCCTCGCCGAGGGTGTCTATGCGGGTCTGCCGGGCCCGCATTACGAGACCCCCGCGGAGATCCGGATGCTGCGCACGTTGGGTGCTGATCTGGTGGGCATGTCGACAGTGCATGAAACCATCGCGGCACGGGCGGCCGGGGCCGAGGTGCTGGGGGTGTCCTTGGTGACCAATCTCGCGGCCGGAATGACCGGGGAGTCCCTCAATCATGAGGAGGTGCTGGCGGCCGGGCGTGCGTCGGCGACTCGCATGGGCCAACTTCTACGCTCGGTGATTGGTCGGTTATGACGGGGTCCCCGCTGGCGGCGCACACGATCCAAGAATGGATCGACCACGACCCGGATCCCGAGACCGTGGCCGAGCTGCGCGCGTGCTCCGAAGACGAGCTCACGCAACGCTTCTCCGAACCGTTGGTGTTCGGCACGGCGGGCCTCCGCGGCCCGGTCCGGGGCGGCCCGCACGGAATGAACCTGGCCGTGGTGCTGCGCACCACCTACGGGGTGGCCAAGGTACTCAAAGATCGATGCCTCGGTGGGTCAACCGTGGTGGTGGGTCGCGATGCCCGACACGGATCCGAGAAGTTCGCGCAGGGCGCTGCCGAAGTCCTCGCCGCCGAAGGATTCAAGGTCGTGCTGTTACCCCGCCCGCTGCCGACCCCGGTGCTGGCGTTCGCGGTCCGGCACCTCGATGCGGCCGCCGGCATCCAGGTCACCGCATCGCACAATCCTCCCGCCGACAACGGCTACAAGGTGTACTGGTCCGGCGGAGCTCAGATCATCTCGCCCACCGACCGCGATATCGAATCAACCACGGCGACGGCACCTTTCGCCGATCAGATCCCCCGCACCCCCGTCGCTCCGGCCGACGACTCCCTGGTGGATGCCTATATCCAACGTGCCGCGACGGTGCGCCGAGGTTCCGGCGGCCTGCGCGTCGCGCTCACCGCACTGCACGGAGTGGGCGGGCCCACCGCCCTGGCCACCCTGAACGCCGCGGGCATCACCGACATCCACGTGGTGGACGAGCAGTTCCAGCCGGATCCGGACTTCCCCACCGTCGCGTTTCCGAATCCGGAAGAACCGGGAGCCTCCGACGCGGTGCTGGCCCGGGCCGCCGAGGTCGACGCCGATGTGGCCATCGCACTCGACCCAGACGCCGATCGATGCGCCATCGGAATCCCCAGCACCACCGGTTGGCGGATGCTGTCCGGGGATGAAACCGGCTGGCTGCTGGGCGACTACATTCTCTCGACGCAGCCGCATTCATCCACTCCGCCGGTGGTGGCCAGCACGGTGGTGTCCTCTCGCCTGCTCTCGCGGATCGCGGCATCGTTCGGCGCTCGGTACGTGGAAACCCTTACCGGGTTCAAGTGGCTTGCCCGGGCGGCGGATTCCGACCTGGTCTATGCCTACGAGGAAGCCATCGGGCACTGCGTCGATCCGGCGGCGGTACGCGACAAGGACGGCATTTCCGCGGCGGTACTCGCCTGCGACCTGGTGACACACCTTCGCGAGCTGGGTACCAGCGCGGAGGAGAAGCTCGAGAATCTGGCGATCAGGCACGGCATCCACGTGACCTCGCAGGTGTCGCGGCGCATGGACTCGCTCGACGAGATCACGGCGATGATGACCCGACTGCGCCAGAACATCCCCTCCGCTCTGTCCGGGTTCCCGGTCACCGCGGAGGATCTGTTGGAACGGCGCGGGCAGGAACGCACCGATGCGGTGATCCTGTCCGGCGAAATCGGCGGGTCATCCATCCGGCTGGTGATGCGCCCGTCGGGAACCGAACCAAAGGTCAAGTGCTACATCGAGGTCCGTGAGCCCGTCATCACCGATCCCACCGTCGCGCGGATCTGGGCGGGCGTGGTGGTCTCCGAGTTGGAGGCGTACGCCCGCAACATCTAGCTCGGCCGGCGCTATCTGGGCCCGAACTGCCGATCACCCGCATCACCCAGGCCGGGCACGATGTATGCGGCCTCGTTGAGCCCCTCGTCGATGGTGGCAGTGAACAGCCGCACGGACGTGGACGGACCGAACCGTGTGGCGCACTCCTGAACCGCCGCGACCCCCTGGGGTGCCGCGACCACGCACAACATGGTGATGTCGGCGGCACCTCGCGCGTGCAGCAGATCGAGCGTGTGCACCATCGACCCCCCAGTGGCAAGCATCGGATCCAGCACGAACACCGGCTGTGTCGACAGATCCGCGGGAAGCGATTCCAGGTACGGGGTGGGTTGCCAGGTCTCCTCGTCGCGCGCCATCCCGACGAATCCGACGCGCGCCTCAGGGATGAGGGCATGCGCCTGATCCACCATGCCCAGACCCGCCCGAAGAACCGGCACCAGCAACGGTGGATTGGCCAACCGGTATCCCGTCGTCTCCGCTACCGGCGTGCGCACCGTCAACGACTCCACCGGCGCCGAACTGGTGGCCTCGTAGACGAGCATCAGTGTCAGATCCCGCAGCGCAGCCCGGAATGCCGCATTGTCGGTACGGGCATCGCGGAGGCTGGTCAACCGGGCCGCGGCCAGCGGATGCTCGACTACGTGCACATGCATGGACCGACCCTAAAGCAGCAAGCATCGATCCCGGCGATCTCGAGTGTGATGGGCATCACCGGAACCCCTCGGCAGGCACATCCGCCGATATTGTTTCCAGCAAAGCTCAACAAGCTATGCTGAGCAGGTAATACGACGGGGTGGCCAGGTTGCCAAAAAATCTTTCAAAAATTTTGAGAAAGATGGAACCGAATCGCGACCACCCCCGTCGTATCTAAGTACAAGGCGAAAACTGCCCGAAAACAGGCGGTAGCCGAACCACCGAGGAGATGGAGGGGACATGGCAGAGGAATTGTCGGCCAATACAGACATGTTGCGCGGCGTTGCCGGCGTGCAGATGGGCATGGGCGGAACGCTCGCGGCGGTGGGCACCGCAGTCAGTATCTTTCCGGTCGCCGCACTGGCGCCGATCTTCGGTCCGATTGGCGCCCAGTACCTGGGTGCATTCGCCGCAACCTCCGCCAAGCAAGGGCTGGACGTCGGTCAGCTGGCAATGGGCGTCACCGAGTCCGGCGTCAGCACCACGGTCGGTAGCAATGACTACGACAACACGGAAGACCACTTCAGCCAGGGCTTTACCGCCACTACTGAAGGAATCGAGGCCTGATCATGGTTGACACCACACCATTGAGCAGCAGCCACGAGCTGTCCTCGGCGACCAACACCAACTACCCGAGCTTCGAGAACAATCCCTTCTCGGCGGGGCTGATCGGGCCGGCCTTGGACATGGCGGGCACGGTCGGTAACGGCCAGTTCAAAGAGGGCCAGGACCCCAGCAAGATGCTGGAGGGCGGCATGCAGGTCATGCAACAGGTCATGCAACAGGGCATGCAGGCGGGAAGCCAGCTCATCGGCTCCTTCGCCGGTGCGGCGGCTCAGGCTCTGGGGCAGTTCGCCGGCATGGCCGGCCAGGCGCTGAGCAGCATGGCCACCCGTAGCGGCGCCATGGGCGCCAATGTCGGACAGGCATCCGAGTCCACCGGCCGCGCCAGCGCCCTGATCACGGAGGCCCTGCAGCAGTTCCAGCACACCTCCGAGGCACTGACGCCGCTGATCGGCATTTTCCCTCCCGCTGCTGCCGAGCTCGCCCAAGCGGCATCCGAGTGCGCCACCAAGGTCTCGGCGTACACCGCGACGCTCGAGGGTGAGCTCACCGGACAGGCCGGTGAACTGACAGGTATGGCGGGTGCCGACATGGGCAACCCCGCCACCCCTGCGTCCGGAGCCACCCAGCCCGCCATGTCGGCCATGCAGGGCGGCCTGCAAGCCGGCACCCAGGCTTTGTCCGGCGTCGCGAGCGGCGTCACCCAGACCATGAGCTCCATGGGGCAGGGCCTCGGTCAGATCCCACAAGCCCTCACCGGCATGTTCAGCGGTGGCGGCGGCAGCGGTGCTGCCAGCGCGCTGGCGGGCGGCTCCGGCATGAGCGGCATCGCCGCGGGTGCCCTCGCCAACCCGTTCGGTGCGGGTGGCGGCCACGCCTCCAGCACCGCGGGCGGTAGCTCCAGCGGATTGGGTAGCTCGAACGCCGGCGCGTCCAAGATGCTGCTCGACCCGCGCAGCATGGGCAAGGGCGCACAGCTGTTCCTCCCGGACGGCAGCACCAGCCAGGCGCCGAACGCCGCCGCCGCCGAGGCAGTGCGCAAGGCGCTCAGCCAGGTGGGTGTGCCCTACGAGTGGGGTGGCACCAAGCCGGGCGTCGGCCTGGACTGCAGTGGCTTGACCCAGTGGGCCTACGGAGAGTCCGGCGTCAACATCCCCCGGCTCGCTCAGGAACAGGGTGTCGGTATCCACGTCGATCAGGGATCGGTCATGCCCGGCGACCTGGCGGTGTGGGATGGCCACGTCGCCATGGTGATCGGCAACGGCATGATGGTGGAGGCCGGTGACCCGGTACAGATCTCGCCGATCCGCACCACCAACGCCGGGCAGGGATTCCATGGATTCTTCCGACCCACTTCCTAGTTCGGGAGTGCCGCGGCCCGAGCCGCGTGCGAGCATCGACATGACAAATCGTGCTCGCACGCTGCGGGTCAAGGTGTCGGAATTCGGTCTGCCGCTTGAGGTTCAGGTCGAACCGGACATGCTCAACCGCGGCGCGTCGGCACTGGCACGGGAGATCATGAACCTGTGTCAACTCGGTGCGGCGCGCTGCGGTGCGGCCCGCCGCGAAGAACTCGCCGAAACCGGCATCCCGGAATACATCCTGGACAAGCTGGGGCTGGCGACACCCGCCCAGGTTGCCGACCTTGAACTGCGCCAGTCCGAAGAGCAGATGGAACGGAGATCCTGATGACGGAGCCAGACCTCAACTTCTTCAAGGCACTCGAACAGCAGTATCAGGAGACCATGGCGAAGGCCCGCGCCGGCGGCCATATCCTCAACGGCGCGGTCGAGGAGCTGAAGGACCTTCGCGGGTGGGCACGTTCGGCGCAAGGGCATGTCGAGGCGGAAGCCAATGGCAATGGCGCCCTGACCAACCTGAAGCTCGACGACTCGGTCACCAAGCTGTCGCCCAAGATCGTCGGGCAGATCGTGGTGGCCACCGCCGCAGCCGCCGCGGGCCAAGCCTTCGATCATCGTGAGCGAGTGTTCGCCCAACTGATGGTGGATCTCAAGGACCCGCAGCCGTAACCGATTTCGGGCTACAGCCCCGCACGGTCCCGATGCGAATCGGTAAGGAACACGGTGTTTTCGGCGTCACGCCAACCATGGCTGAGCCGACCATCTCGGTAGGCATACGGTTTCAACTCTGCCTGCTGTAACAGCGACACCACTTCGTCGGAGGGCGTCTCGACGATCATCACCGGCCGCGAGGCCGTGATGGTCGCGAGCCCGCCGCGAATCACCGCCGCCTCCATCCCCTGCACGTCGATCTTGATCGCCTGGGGATCCAGGCCGAAGTCATCCAGCCGACGTACCTGCACCGGATGGCGTTCGATCGTCAGTTTGGATTCGTCGAATCGCGCCATCGTCTCGGGGTTGAGCCAGCCGCGCGCCTCATTCTCATCGAGCGAGGCCAAACCGTCGTACACGAAATTGCGGTATCGCGGAATGAAGAGATCAAAGGTCCCGTCCGCATCGGAGAGCCCGCAGGCATGCACCTGCACGTCCCCGCTTTCATATCTGCGCTTAAGTCGCTGGGCCAGAACCGCATTCGGCTCAAAACTCACGATCCGCCGCGGCGACACCGCCCGTTGTAGCGCACAAATACTCTGGCCCCAGTTGCCTCCGATATCGATCGCTTCCGATATCGGCCCCACCCGGCTCAGCAGGTGGAACTCCGGGTCGACGCGCCATCCAAACAGGCGAGTACCCATGTTGTACGCGCCAAATTTGAGCGGCCGCAGAAACGGCAGATAGGTTTGCGCCAATCTCAGCGCCGGCATGCCCACGTGGGCACAGTAGCGCCATAGGCATTTACTGTCGCCGTCACACCTACCGACCCCTCGTATCTGCACCGGTAGGTGCTCGCGGCGACCAATGTGATGAACTCGTCCGCGGCCAAGTGACCGACGGGCACAACTCATCGACGCTGCGGGCACGGCCCGAAGACACAGGATCCGTACTTAGCCCGCCGATCGCGGGAGCGAGCCGAAAATATCGCGTCTGACCTGCTCTTCGCAACCTTTTTGGAATACTTGCCGCATCGCCCCCACACCGGCCGCTGACCGAATGCCAGGCACGCCCCGCTGATAACATCCGCATGTGGCGCGCGAGTGGCTTCTCCTGGAAACACTCGGCGAACAGCCAACTGTCATCGCCTCCGGCAATCAGCCGCGGAACATGGTTCCCCTCAGCACGTTCCTTCGTCGCAATCGAAATCTCGGTCTGCTTCGCCGGGTTATCACCGCCGCGACAAAGGCAAACAAAGCCGCGACCATCGGTCCCCCCGATTCGGACTCGGTCATCGACATCCGTCCGGTCGCCATGCCCGACGGCAGGGTGCACGGAGTGTGGTTGTGGACCGGCTCCACACCCCCACCCGCCGATCCCCCCGCCGAGGGCGGTGCGGTGGTCCTCAACGCCGATACCGGCGTCCTACACATGAGCGACGGCGCCGCCCTGGCCATGGGGATGGCCGCGGGTGAACCGCACGCCGAAATCAGCATGCCCGAGCTCTACCGCTACCTATCGCCCAATGCCGGCGAAACCGACGTCCTCGGGCTCATCGTGACCGCGACGGCCGGCATGACCTATAGCGCCACCTGGCCCGGAGTGGACAGCCACGGCAATCCCACGTTGTGCCACTTCGCAAGCCGACTTGTTCTCGAACCCAACAGCGAGGGCATCCCCCAGCGTCTGGGGCGCGCGATCAATCTGCGAGTGGGCCGACCCGCACCACCGGTTCCGCTGCTGGAACAGCAGGTCCTCGAGGCCGCCGCCGAACCGGGCGCATATCGCGCGCTGGTCATGATCGCGTCGCGCACATTGATCAAATGGATTGATCCGCCTGCACCGGAATGGCATTGGGAATTCGACCCGCAGGGCCGCCCCAAGGTTCACCCGGACGACGAGGCGAATCTGAACTTCATGATCGACAACGCCATGTTCGGCGTCACCGAAGCGGTGATCAGATTCCGGTGCCACGACGACAGCTGGGAATCGCTGCATTGCTCCACCCAGGTGGTCCGGCTCAACGAGAATGCGACCGTCGCGTTGGTCACCCACCGGCGTCGCTAACCTTCTCGACCCAGACCGGAATCGGGCCGCGCGGCATCACCCCACATTGCTAACATCCGCGCATGTCACGCGATTGGATGCTGCTAGAGACCCTGGGCGATGAACCCACGGTCATAGCCATCGGATTGCAGGCGCGCAACATGGCGCCGCTCGAGTCGGTGCTGCGCCGCAATCGGCACCGCCCCCTCATTGAGACCGCGATCGCCGACTGCCGCCGCACGGGCGAGCTCACGGTGGCCTTCACACCCGCGCGGGACCGCGTGGTGCGCGTGCACCCGATTTCCATGGGGAAGGCGAACGTCCACGGCGTTCAGGTGTGGTTCGGGCCGGCGGATGTCGAGCCGCCCCCACGGCCCGTCGCCGGGGCATGCCTGGGCGATCTTGATACGTCGCTGACAACGCTGACCGCGGGGTATTTCGAGGTGATGGGTTTCGATCCGCAGAACAGGTCCGAGAGGCAAGCCATCGCCGAAGGTCTCGCGCCCGTCCTACCAAGTCCGCGCAATGCCGAATTGATGGCGCACGTCGTGAACCCTGAACTTGATTCGACGTTCTGTGGGACCTGCCTGGCCGCCGACTATCAGGGGCACACTCTCCAAGTTCACTACGCCGGACGGGCATCCAAGGAAATAGATCCGGCGGGGGCCGTGGCGCGCATCAACAGGATCGTGTGCACCCGGGTGGACAACCGGCCTGCCGAACCCCGGGTGGGGTTGGCGCAGCAGATCCTGGATGCGGTCGCCGCCCCCGGCATGCACCGGATGCTGCTCAATGTCGACACCTTCGCCGTCCTCAAATGGATCGACGCGCCATTCCCGGACCTGGCGTGGCGTTACGACCCGGATCGGCCCGAGAACATCCACCCCGACGACGAAGCCGCGGCGCGGAACATGCGCGACGAGCTGCGCGCGGGCGCAACCAGCGGGGTGCTGCGGGTGCGGGCCATCTCCGGCGGTTGGCTGCGGGTGCATGTCTCTGCGACGAAATTCGCTTTGCACGACAACGCTTTTGCGGGGCTGGTTACCCTCACCGCCGCACCGGCAGTGGACATCGAGCCGTAGGCCGGCCGGCACGTGTTGCCGCGGTCACGCCGACTCTGGCGGTGGGTCTTTCCCTCGCGCCACACCTTCTGGCTAGGCTTGCCGCATGGCTGCTGACATCGTTCCCATCGAACTCGGGCTCACCGAAGGTGACGTGGTCACCTTGTGGGCCCCGCGGTGGCGCGACGCCGGGGACGAATGGGAAGCGTTTCTAGGCAAGGACGACGATCTGTACGTGTTCGAGTCGGTGGCCGATCTGGTGGCTTTCGTGCGAACCGACAACGACAACGACCTGGTCGATCACCCGGCGTGGTCCACGCTGGGGGCACTGTCGGCCGACGAGCTGGAGCCAGACGACGACAACCGCTACGACTTGATCGGCGTACCGGAGCTGGTTGCCGACAAGCCCACCGAGGACGCCGTCGACACACTGCGCGCCACGCTGGCGATCGTCGCCTCCATCGGCGCGGTCTGCGAGCTGGCACCCATCAACAAGCTCATCAACGGCAACCCGGTGCTGGGCACGCTGTCCGGCGGGGCCGAAAGCTTCACGGGTAAAGACGGATTGAAGCGCTGGAACCAGATCGGTGCCATCGTCGGCAAGTCGTGGGACTCCGTGGTCGATGCCATTGACGAAATCGCCGCAACACCCGACGTCGACGAGGAGCTCTCGGCCGCCGCGGACGCCGAGCTGCTTGCTGCCGCCGAGAATGCCGTCGACAACGACAACGATCTTGAGGACGACCTCGAGGATGACGACGATCTGGACCTTCTCGACGAGGAAGCCGACTCGGAGACAAAGAGCCCGGACGACGCTGACAGCGCCGACGACGACTCCGACGATGCAGATGAGGACGCGGACGAAGAAGCCGAGGATGACGAGGTCGAGGGAGAGGACCTGATTCTCGGCGGTGACGAGGACTTCTGGCTGGAAGTCGGTATCGACCCGATCCAGATGATCACCAACTCCGGAACGTTCTATACGCTGCGCTGCTACCTCAACGACGAGCCGATCTTCTTGGGGCGCAACGGAAGAATCAGCGTCTTCGGCTCCGAGCGCGCGCTGGCCCGGTATCTCGCCGACGAGCACGATCACGATCTGTCCGACCTGAGCACCTACGACGACATCCGCACCGCCGCCACCGACGGCTCGCTGCGGATCGACATCACCGACGACAACATCTACGTGTTCACCGGACTCGCCGACGATCTGGAGGACGGCGTCGACGAGGTGGACCGGGATCAGCTTGAGCTGGCCGTCGAGCTGCTCACCGATGTCGCCGAATACTCCGAGGACGACAGTGTCGACGCCGAGCTGGACAGCGACACCCCGCTAGGCAAGCTGGTCGGGCATCTGCTCGAGCCGGAGAAGCACGATGAGCCGAAGGGCCCGTTCGCGGACGCCGCCGAGCGTTGGCGGACCCTGGAGCGCGCGATGGAAGCGCGGCTGCGGCGCGAATAGCGCGCAGCTAGCCGATCAGGACCGCGTAGCCGGGCTTGATCACGTCGTCGATGATCGCCAGTCGCTCATCGAACGGGATGAAGGCAGACTTCATCGCGTTGATGGTGAACCGCTGAAGATCACTCCAGCCGTAGCCGAACGTCTCGACAAGGCGCAGCATCTCGCGGCTCATCGAGGTATCGCTCATCAGCCGGTTGTCGGTGTTGACCGTCACCCGGAACCTCAGCCGCGCCAGCAGATCGAAGGGGTGATCGGCGAGGCTGCCGACCGCTCCCGTCTGCACGTTGGAGCTCGGGCACAGCTCCAACGGCACTCGTTTGTCCCGTAGCAGCGAGGACAGTCTGCCCAGGTGGGCCGTGCCGTCGGGGTCGATGTCGATGTCGTCGACGATGCGCACCCCATGGCCCAGCCTATCGGCGCCGCAGAAGGCGATCGCCTCGTGGATCGAGGGCAATCCGAATCCCTCACCGGCATGGATGGTGAACCGGGAGTTGGCATTCCGCATGTATTCGAAGGCGTCCAGGTGGCGGCTCGGCGGATAACCGGCCTCGGCTCCGGCGATGTCGAAGCCGACGGCGCCGCGGTCGCGGAACTTCACGGCGAGTTCGGCAATCTCCCGTGACCGCGCGGCGTGCCGCATCGCGGTGACCAGGGTGCGCACCGTGATGCGCTTGCCGGCGGCACTGGACTGCCGCTCACCGTCGGCGAATCCGGCCAGCACGGCATCCATGACGTCATCGAGAGTGAGTCCCGCATCGATGTGCAGCTCCGGCGCGAACCGGACCTCGGCGTACACCACACCGTCCGCGGCGAGGTCTTCAACGCATTCGGCGGCGACCCGATGCAATGCGGACGCCGTCTGCATAACGCCCACGGTGTGCTCGAATGTCTCCAGATACCGCTCCAGAGAACCGCTGTCGGCGGCGGTCCGGAACCATGAGGCCAGGGCGCCTTCGTCCTCGGCCGGTAGGTTTTCGTACCCCGATTCACGCGCCAGGTCCAGAACGGTGCTGGGTCGCAGACCCCCGTCCAGATGATCGTGCAGAAGCGCCTTGGGAGCCCTGGTGATTGACACCAAATCAAGTTCGGCCGTCACACCGAAAGTCTATCGATGATGAGCGGCCTGACGGTGCTATCTCCTCTTCGCGCGAGCCGCTCATCGGTGGGGCCCGCGGCGATCTCCCAACCACCCTCCAGGGCGGTGAGCGCCGCGGGCAACCGTTCCGGGGTATCGGTGTACAGCGTGAACAGCGGTTCTCCGGCGACGACGGGTTCACCCTGGCGGCGGTGAATACGCACTCCCGCGCCGTGTTGCACCGTCTCTCCGGGCCGGCTACGCCCGGCTCCGAGGCGCCAGGCCGCGATCCCCACCGGCATCGCGTCGATACGGTGCATGACCCCGTCGACCGGGGCGAGCACCGTTTCCTGGCACTGTCCAAGGTTCAGCGGCACCGAAAGGTCGCCGCCCTGCGCGCGGATCATCGCGCGGAACACGTCCATCGCGGTGCCGTCCGTCAACGTGGCGGCCGGATCCTTGTCGTCGATACCGGCTGCGGCAAGCATTTCGCGGGCCAGCGCCACGGTGAGCGCGACAACGTCATCGGGCCCTCCCCCGGCCAGCACGTCGAGTGACTCCTGCACCTCGATCGCGTTTCCCGCGGTAGCGCCCAGGGGCGTATCCATCGCGGTGAGCAGGGCGCTGGTGACGACGCCATGCGCGGTGCCCAGGTCCACCATCGCCGCTGCCAGTTCGCGGGCCTGCTGCTCGGACTTCATGAACGCACCCGCGCCCACCTTGACGTCCAGGACCAGCGCAGCGGTTCCCTCTGCCAGTTTCTTGCTCATGATCGACCCGGCGATGAGTGGTATCGATTCGACGGTGCCGGTGATATCCCGCAACGCGTAGAGCTTTCGATCCGCCGGCGCCAACGACGCTCCGGCGGCACAGATCACTGCCCCGACATCGGAAAGCTGCTGACGTATCTGTTCATTGGTGAGGTCGACACGGATACCCGCGATCGCTTCGAGCTTGTCGAGAGTGCCGCCGGTGTGTCCCAGACCCCGTCCGGAAAGCTGCGGAACCGCCGCGCCGCAGGCGGCCACGACGGCGACCAGCGGCAGGCTGATCTTGTCTCCCACTCCGCCCGTGGAATGTTTGTCGACGGTCGGCCGGGACAGCCCCGACAGGTCCAGCCGCTCGCCGGAGGCAAGGATCGCCGCGGTCCACGCCGTCGTCTCGGTGCTGTTCATGCCGCGCAGATAGATCGCCATCAGCAGCGCGGCGACCTGCTCCTCACCGATGCCGCCGCGGGTGTACTCCTCGATGAGCCAATCGATGGCGCCCAGACTCAGCTCTCCGCCGTCACGTTTGGTCGCGATGATGGACGGCATATCAAACGCGTAGGGGTTTGCCATCAGATACGCCCCCGATCCAGATCGTCGGGGCCAAATGCCTCCGGCAGCAGCTCCGCAAGGCGTAGTGGCCCGTCCGCGTGATCGATCAACAGGTCTGGTCCGCCATGTTCGAGAAGTAGCTGACGGCACCGGCCGCACGGCATCAGCGGCTCACCGCGGGAATCGACACAGGACAGTGCCACCAACCGGCCGCCTCCGGTGGCGAACAGGGCGCACACCACTGAACACTCCGCGCAGAGACCTAGCCCATATGAGACATTCTCCACATTGCAGCCGGCGAGCACGCGACCGTCGTCGACAAGCGCGGCGGCCCCCACCGGATACTTCGAATACGGTGCATACGCGTGCTTTGTTACCGCATATGCCTTGTCCCGCAATTCATTCCATTCGATTTTCATGATCCCGAGACCTCCCCGTCGACCCCAGCAGAGTCGCATCGGCTCATCATTTGCTCGTGCAAGGTTTACCTAACTTACTTTGGAGTACGGTGCATTTCGGCGCTTTTTCGTGCTCACACGATTTCGGCGCCAGATCGGATTGGGTTTAGAGTTCGGAAGACGGTTCGCCGACCACCGTTGGGCCATCGGATGCGCGTCATGGACGCCCCCATCTACCGCACCGTTTGGCCCCAGTCCACCATTGGTGTTGGAGGCCCACGTGACGACTGCGACGCCCGAGACGGCCAAATCTGGCCGTGAAGGTAATCGCCTCAAGCGATCGCTATACCGTGGTGATCCAGGAATGTGGTCCTGGGTCCTGCATCGCATTACCGGTGCCACGATTTTCTTCTTCCTCTTCGTACACGTCTTGGATACCGCTCTCGTGCGGGTCAGCCCCGAGACGTACAACTCGGTGATCGAGACCTATAAGACCCCGATCGTGGGTCTGATGGAGCTCGGCCTCGTAGCGGCGGTTCTGTACCACGCACTCAACGGCGTCCGAGTCATCCTCGTCGATTTCTGGTCCAAGGGCCCGCGTTACCAACGCCTCATGCTGTGGGTCATCGGCACAGTCTGGTTCGTGGTGATGGTTCCCGCAGTGACCCGGATTCTCATGCACATGGCGGAGCGTTTCCTATGACAACTCCTCAGACCGGTTCGCACACGAGCGTTCGCGCCAGCGGCCGCCCCGCTCCCGTGATGGAGCGCAACTACGACCGCCCTGCGGCACTGGACAATCCGCGCGCGCCCCGCCGCGCGTCGGGTATGCCCAACTTCGAGAAGTACGCGTGGATCTTCATGCGGTTGTCGGGCATCGTCCTGATCTTCTTGGCCCTGGGCCACCTGTTCATCATGCTGATGTGGGACAACGGCGTGTACCGCCTCGACTTCAACTTCGTGGCGCAGCGCTGGGCAAGCCCCTTCTGGCAGACCTGGGACCTGACAATGCTGTGGCTGGCTCAGCTGCACGGCGGTAACGGGATGCGCACGATCATCGCCGACTACACCCGCAAGGACTCGACCCGGTTCTGGCTGAATTGCTTGCTGGCACTGTCGATCATCTTCACCGTGGTGCTCGGCACCTACGTCCTACTGACCTTCAACCCGAACATCGGTTAGGGGCACCGTTTTATGTCTTCGCCTAAATCTGAGGCAACCATCCAGGAACATCGGTACGACGTCGTCATCATCGGCGCAGGCGGGGCAGGTATGCGCGCCGCCGTCGAGGCCGGACCTCGAGCCCGTACCGCGGTGCTGACCAAGCTGTACCCGACGCGTAGCCACACCGGCGCCGCCCAGGGCGGTATGTGCGCCGCACTGGCCAACGTCGAGGAAGACAACTGGGAATGGCACACGTTCGACACCGTCAAGGGCGGCGACTACCTCGCCGATCAGGACGCCGTGGAGATCATGTGCAAGGAAGCAATCGACGCCGTCCTCGATCTCGAGAAGATGGGTATGCCGTTCAACCGGACACCCCAGGGCCGAATCGATCAGCGCCGCTTCGGTGGTCACACCCGCGATCACGGTAAGGCCCCAGTGCGCCGGGCCTGCTACGCCGCGGACCGTACCGGGCACATGATCCTGCAGACGCTGTACCAAAACTGCGTCAAGCACGATGTCGAGTTCTTCAACGAGTTCTACGCACTGGACATCGCACTCACCGAGACCCCGAACGGTCCCGTGGCCACCGGTGTCGTCGCCTACGAGCTGGCGACCGGTGACATCCATGTGTTCCACGCCAAGGCCATTGTTTTCGCCACCGGCGGTTCGGGCCGCATGTACAAGACCACCTCCAACGCGCATACCCTGACCGGCGACGGCCTGGGCATCGTGTTCCGCAAGGGACTTCCGTTGGAGGACATGGAATTCCACCAGTTCCACCCGACAGGCCTGGCCGGCCTGGGCATTCTGATCTCCGAGGCCGTGCGCGGTGAGGGTGGTCGTCTGCTCAACGCCGACGGCGAACGGTTCATGGAACGCTACGCACCCACCATCGTCGACCTCGCGCCTCGCGACATCGTCGCGCGGTCAATGGTTCTCGAAGTGCTGGAGGGCCGCGGCGCCGGACCGAACAAGGACTACGTCTACATCGACGTGCGTCACCTCGGTGCCGACGTGCTGGAAGCGAAACTCCCGGACATCACCGAATTCGCCCGTACCTACCTGGGTGTCGACCCGGTGACCGAGCTGGTTCCGGTGTACCCCACCTGTCACTACGTGATGGGCGGCATCCCGACCAACATCAAGGGACAGGTGTTGCGCGACAACGACAACGTTGTCCCCGGCCTGTACGCGGCCGGCGAGTGCGCTTGCGTCTCGGTGCACGGTGCCAACCGGCTGGGCACCAACTCGCTGTTGGACATCAACGTGTTCGGTCGCCGGGCGGGTATCGCCGCGGCCGAGTATGCCGAGGCCCACGACTTCATCGACCTGCCGGAGAACCCGGCGACGATGGTCACCGAATGGGTGGCGGACGTCCTGTCCGAGCACGGCGACGAGCGGGTGGCCGATATCCGCACCGAGCTGCAGCAGTCGATGGACAACAACGCCGCGGTGTTCCGGACCGAGGACACCCTCAAGCAGGCGCTCAACGACATCCATGCACTCAAGGAGCGGTACAGCCGAATCACGGTGCACGACAAGGGCAAGCGCTACAACAGCGACCTGCTCGAGGCCATCGAGCTGGGCTTCCTGCTCGAACTCGCCGAGGTGACGGTGGTGGGTGCGCTCAATCGCAAGGAATCGCGCGGCGGACACGCCCGCGAGGACTACCCGAACCGCGACGACACCAACTACATGCGACACACCATGGCGTACAAGCAAGGTGCCGAGCTGCTGTCCGACATCCGGCTGGACTACAAGCCCGTTGTCCAGACCCGGTACGAGCCGATGGAACGGAAGTACTGACCATGAGCCGCTTGCGCGAAGAGGAGAACGCACAGTGACCGCGGTTATCGAGAAAGCCGAAGCGGGCGACCCGCCGCTGCCTCCGGTCCCCGAGGGCGCGGTCATGGTCGATCTGAAGATTCAGCGTTTCAACCCCGAAGACCCCGACGCCGCCGGGTGGCAGACATTCCGGGTGCCCTGCCTGTCGACGGACCGGCTGCTGAACCTGCTGCTGTACGTGAAGGGCTACCTCGACGGCACCCTCACCTTCCGCCGGTCGTGCGCCCACGGTGTGTGTGGCTCGGATGCCATGCGCATCAACGGCGTAAACCGGTTGGCCTGCAAGGTGCTGATGCGGGATCTGCTGCCCAAGAACCCGAAGAAGACCCTGACCATCACCATCGAGCCCATCCGCGGTCTGCCCGTGGAGAAGGATCTCGTGGTCAACATGGAGCCCTTCTTCGACGCGTACCGCGCCGTGAAGCCCTTCATGATCACCAGCGGTAACCAGCCGACGCGCGAGTACATCCAGAGCCAGACCGACCGCGCACGCTTCGATGACACCACCAAGTGCATCCTGTGCGCCTGCTGCACCACCAGCTGCCCGGTGTTCTGGAGCGACGGAAGCTACTTCGGCCCGGCGGCAATCGTCAACGCGCACCGGTTCATCTTCGACAGCCGCGATGAGGCCGCCGCCGAGCGCCTGGACATCCTCAACGACGTCGACGGGGTGTGGCGCTGCCGCACCACCTTCAACTGCACCGACGCCTGCCCTCGCGGTATCGAGGTCACGAAGGCGATCCAAGAGGTCAAGCGCGCACTGATGTTCGCGCGCTAGCCGGTATCTGTCTGCACTGCCGGGGGTGAGCACCTACGCTCACCCCCGGCAGTTTTTTCTGTGCCGCAACGTCTGTCACACATTCATGGGCCATCTCGTCAGATGGATATGACTGAGACACCACGCAAGACAACGCGCATCAAGCCCGTCCCCCCGCACCAAGCCTCGCCGCTTACCCGCATCATGTATCGGGTCAGCAGGCGGCGGTTCGGCCAAGTGCCCGAACCATTCACGGTGATCGCCCACCACCCGAAGCTGATGGTCGCGGCCGCCGTGCACGAACAGATGCTGGGCAGTGCGTCGCGGGTCCTGCCTGCCAACGTCCGTGAGCTGGCGGTGTTCTGGACCGCCAGGACGGTGGGCTGCTCGTGGTGCGTCGACTTCGGCGCCATGCTGCAACGTCTGGATGGTTTGGATGTGGATCGCCTGAAGGCCATCGACGACTACGCGGCCTCTCCCCTATTCACCGATGACGAGCGGGCTGTCATCGCGTACGCCGACGCGATGACCGGCAATCCGCACGACATCACCGACCAACAGATCGAGGATCTGCGAGGTCGCTTCGGCGATGCCGGGGTGATCGAGCTGACCTACCAGATCGGTGTGGAGAACATGCGTGCCCGCACCTACGCGGCACTGGGAATCACCGAGCAAGGCTTCAACTCCGGTGATGCCTGCCGAGTCCCCTGGGCAACCGAAGACGCCTAGTTGTTGCGCAGCGGCGTGCCGCGGAACTTGTCGGGATTGCTCACATCCCAGACCGCGAGCACACGCCCGCCACGCACGGTGAATGCACTCACCCGGGGCAACACCGGCCAATAGCCGGAGTCGGTGGCCGCATCTGCCGGAGTCTCGGTCAGATAGATCCCGAACTGTCCATTGACCAGCGCCAGGTTCATGGCCTGCGTCATATTCGGACCGTAACGCTCCATCAGGCCGAGCAGGAAACGCGCCACCTTGTCGGGACCGTGGATGACGCGCACCGCGGTCGGTGCCTTGCCGTCGGAATCGCCCGTCATCGTCACATCCGGATGCAGCAGTCGCACAACGGCTTCCACGCTCCCGGACAGGAGCGCCTGCAGAAGCTTGCCCACCACCTCGTTGTGCTCGCCGTCGGCCACCGGCGCCGGGGTGTCGGTCACCGCCCGCCGCGCACGGGAGGCCAGTTGGCGCGCGGCCACGTCAGTGATGCCGAGAATCTCGGCTATCTGCTTGAACGGCACCGAAAATCCGTCATGCAATACGAAGGCGACGCGTTGATCGGGGACCAGCCGGTCCAGCACCACCATGGCCGCAAAACGTGCGTCCTCGCTGGCCACCACCGCGGCCAGTGGATCATTACCGTCCAGGCCCGTGACCACAGGCTCCGGAAGCCATTCCCCCACATAGGTTTCCCTGCGATAGACGGCCGACCGGAGCCTATCCAGGCCGAGCCGGGAGACCACGGTGGTCAGCCAGGCCGGCAAGTCCTCAATCTCGACAGTCGCGGAATGCAGGCGCAGCCAGGCGTCTTGAACGATGTCCTCGGCATCGGCGACACTGCCGGTGAGCCGGTAGGCCACCGCCTGCAGTCGCGGTCGCAACGCCTCGAACTCATCGGTGCGATCGCCAGCGTGAACCGACATCGCTTCAGACTAGGCCTGCAATAGGGTGGGCCCATGGCCAAGCCGTCCATCGACCCCGTCCGCTGGCAGCCGCCAGGAGTACGCGCGCTGTCCCTGAACCCGCAGCCACTGCCACCACTGAGCATCGTGACACTGCCCGGTCACGGCCCCGAAGATGTGGTGGCCGACGCCGCCGGAAACATCTGGGCGGGTGTGGCAGACGGAAAGATCCTGCGCATCACGCCCGACGGGGCGGCAGACACCGTGGTCACGCATGTCGCCACCACCGAGCATCCACCGCTGGGCCTGCACATCGCACGTGACGGCCGAGTGCTGATCTGCAGCCGCGACAAGCTGCTGGCCCTCGACCCGGCCTCCGGAGAGATCGAGCCGCTGGTCACCGAGGTCGACGGGCCGCCGCTGATCTTCTGCTCGAATGTCACCGAATCAGCAGACGGGACAATCTATTTCAGTGAATCGACGGCGCGCTTCCCGTTCGAGCAGTTCATGGCGGCCATCCTGGAGGGACGCCCCACCGGACGGGTCTTCCGCCGCGATCCGGACGGCACGGTGAGCACCATTGCCACCGGGCTGGCGTTCACCAACGGGGTCACGCTCACCGCCGACGAGTCCGCCTTGATCATCGCCGAGACCGTCGGTCGCCGGGTGAGTAGGTACCAGCTCACCGGCCCCGACGCCGGCAAGCTGACGCCGATCCTGGAAGAGATTCCGGGCATGCCCGACAACATCAGCACCGGCGCGGACGGCCGCATCTGGGTCACGCTGGCCAGCCCGCGCAACGCGCTGGCCGAGTGGCTGCTCCCCCGTTCTCCGGCAATTCGGAAAGCCCTATGGAAGCTGCCCGACGCATTGCTTCCGAGCACGGACACCGATCCGTGGGTCATCGCGGTAAACCCGGACACCGGTGCGGTAGTCGCCAACATCAGCGGCGCGTCACGGGATCTGCGCACCGTCACCGGCGTCGTCGAATCGGCCGGGCGTCTCTGGATGGGCTGCATCGGCTCATCGGCGGTCGGTCACATCAGCCTGGCCGAAATCATCCCGCACCCGTAGCGAGCCGCTAGGTCACATCCGACACAGGCGTAACATCCCCCAGTTCAGAGTGGTGTTCGCTTACTGTGGCAAGGCGATGACCACCTGGACTCCTGCGCCCGACCGCCGCCCGTCGCCGCGGACAGCCGCCACGCGCCTCGCCGCGGCGACCGCCGCCGGGTTGATGGTCGCCGTCCTCCCGCTGAGTGTGCCGCCACTCGCGAGCGCCGAGCCCGGATTCACAGCACCGGACACCAGCGGCTGCCCCTACAAGGTGGTCACCCCACCCGCCGTCGATACCTCCGAGGTACCCAAGGCAGGCGGCGACCCGCCCGCACCGCTCCCGGTACCGGCCAAGCCCATCGGCGGCGACATGCTCGGACGCTGCGACGTGATCACCCCGGACGGGGCCGGGCCGGTGCCCAACGACGTCTCCGCGGAATCGTGGCTCATCGCCGATCTGAACACCGGGAATGTGGTGGCCGCCAAGGATCCCCACGCCCGGCATCGTCCCGCCAGCGTCATCAAGGTGCTCGTCGCCATGGAGGCCATCACCAACCTGAATCTCAACCAGGCGGTGGTCGGAACCCAAGACGACGCGAACAGCGAGGGCACCCGGGTCGGCGTCGACGTCGGCGGCACCTATACGGTCCGCCAGCTACTCACCGGCCTGCTGATGAACTCGGGTAACGACGCCGCACACGCGCTGGCCGTTCAGCTGGGCGGCATGGATGAGACCGTCAGCAAGATCAACGACATGGCGCAGAAACTGGGCGCGCGGGATACCCGGGCGGCCACCCCCTCCGGTCTCGACGGTCCGGGCATGAGCACCTCCGCCTACGACCTCGGCCTGTTCTACAAGTTCGCGTTCGCCGACCCCACCTTCGCCGATCTGGTATCCGCGCCGAAGGCCACCTTCCCGGGCCATCCCGCCAAACCCGGTGAACCCGATAACCATCCGGCGTACGAGATGACCAACGACAACAAGCTGCTCTACAACTACCCCGGCGCGCTCGGCGGCAAGACCGGATACACCGATGACGCGCAACAAACCTTTGTCGGCGCGGCCGAACGTGACGGCCGCCGCTTGGTGGTCACCATGCTGCGCGGCACTCGTCTGCCGATCGCGCCGTGGGAGCAGGCTGCCCATCTGCTCGACTACGGGTTCTCCACTCCCCGCGACGCGTCGATCGGCAAGCTTGTCGATCCGGACCCGTCGCTGTTGACCAGACCGCACGCCAATGACACGCCTACCGCGCAGGCGGCGGGCCTCCCCGCCGAGGCAGTGAACAGCGTCCCCGTCCGGGTTGGCGTGACGATCATCGGCACCATGATCGTGTTCGGTCTCATCCTCGCGGCGAGGTCACTCAACCGCAGGCAGGCCTAGTCGCCGCCGCGGCCCAGCCACGAAATACCTATCGCGCCAAGAACTCCGGCCCCGAACGCGGCGACAACTCCCAACCGCGACGCACGGTCGACGGTCTCGACCCGCGTGGTGATGACCACGGGCTCGGGCGGCGGCACATACACAAATGCCCGGTTCTCGTCGGATGTGGCCGCCCACGCGGTGGCATACAGCAGCAGGCGGGCGGTGATGTAGGCGAACACCATGATGCCGAGCACGGGTCCGAAGGTGGAACCCGCCGGGCCATGCATGATGACGCTCAAATAAATCGAGGCCACCTGTTTGAACAGCTCGAAACCGATCGCGGCGATGAGACCCGCGCGCACGGAACTCGAGAACGGCAACCGCTCCCTGGGCAACCGCGAGATCATCCAGGTGAACAACGCCCACGACAACACGGTTGCTATCCCGATGGTCACGACTTTGAGCAGAATCGACGGGATGGTGACGTCGTGCAGCCCCATCCAGCCGAGTATTCGCAGGATGGTCTTCTCGTCGCCGACGGCGGTCACCGCGATGGTGAGGGCAAGCGCCACAAACGTGGAGCCGAGGGCGAGCAGGTCCGACAGCTTGCCCTTGACGAAGTTCTCCGAGTCGTTGGGCTGCTCCCACATGGCACTGAGCGCCGCCCGCACGTTGGCCATCCAGCCCAGCCCGGCCCAGGCCGCGGTTGCCAGACCCGCGATACCCAGGCTGGTGCGCGAGGCAATCGCGGTATCCATCAAATTGATTAGCTGGTTACCCACCTCGCCCGAGATGGCGCCACTGATGCGTCCACGTAGCTCCGCAATCGTGTCCGGCCGCCGGGACAACACGAACCCCATGGCCGCGAACGCGACCATCATGAGGGGAAACAGCGCAAAGACGGTGAAATAGGTGATGCCCGCCGCGAAGAAGTTGCCGTTTACTTTCCCGTACCGCTCTTGCATGCGCATGATGTGGTCGAACCAGGGAAATCGTGCGCGATAGCGGTCGAGAATCCCAGGCTTATCGTCTTCGGCCACCACTCACCGCCTCTGCTGTTCGCTACCTCGCGGGCCGGACAAACCCTATCCGGTCATAGACCTCGGTGAGAGTCTTCTCCGCCAGCTCCCTGGCACGCGCCGCGCCGGAAGCCAGGATGTCGTCGAGCGCCGCGGTATCGGCGAGCAGCTCATTCGTCCGATCACGGACCGGCGTGACGAACTCGACCAGCGCTTCGGCCGTGTCCTTCTTCAGATCCCCGTAACCGCGACCGGCGTAGCCGTCGACCAGGGTATCGATATCGGCACCGGTGAGGGCGGACTGGATGCTCAGCAGGTTCGAGACACCCGGCTTGGCCTCACGATCGAACCGGACCTCCCGATCGCTGTCGGTCTGCGCCGACTTGACCTTCTTGGCCGAGACCGCGGGATCATCGAGCAGGTTGATCAGCCCGGCGGGAGTCGAAGCCGACTTGCTCATCTTCACCGTCGGGTCCTGCAGGTCATAGATCCGGGCCGCGTTCTTCGGTACGAACGTCTCCGGCAACACGAACGTCTGGCCGTATCGGCCGTTGAATCGCTGTGCCACGTCACGAGTCAGTTCGAGGTGCTGGCGCTGATCATCGCCCACCGGCACCACATTGGTCTGATACAGCAGGATGTCGGCGGCCATCAACACCGGATAGGTGAACAGGCCGACCGTGGTCGCGTCGTTGCCCTGCTTGGCGGACTTGTCCTTGAACTGGGTCATCCGGGCGGCTTCCCCGTAACCGGTCAAACACCCCAACACCCAAGCCAATTCAGCATGCGCGGGAACGTGGCTTTGCACGAAGATCGCGCTCTCGGCCGGGTCGACGCCGAGCGCTACATACTGGGCGACCACCGCGCGGGTGCGTCGCCGAAGTTCCTCGGGATCCTGCGCGACGGTGATCGCGTGCAGGTCTACGACGCAGAAGAGCGCTTCGTACTCATGCTGCAACCGCACCCACTGTTGCACCGCGCCCAACACGTTTCCGAGGTGAAGGGAATCGGCGGTGGGTTGAATTCCCGAGAACAGGCGTCCGCGGGAGGCGGCATCAACAGTGCTGTCGGCAGTCATAGTGCGTCCATCCTGGCATGACCGGTCAACGCGAAATTTGCCTGCCGCCCGTGGTGCGTGCGGCTTACCGGTACTCCACGGTCACCGGCGCGTGGTCAGACCAGCGCAGCGCATAGGCATCCGCCCGCTCGACCCGCGCCGAGTGCGCACGTCGGCCCAGGTCGGCGGTGGCCAGGTGATAGTCGATGCGCCAGCCGGCATCGTTGTCGAACGCCTTGCCGCGCCACGACCACCAGCTGTACGGCCCGTCCACCTCCGGATGCAGCAGCCGGAAACTGTCGACCCAGCCGGACTCCAGCAGCGAACCCACCCAGGCCCGCTCCTCCGGCAAGAAGCCCGCCTTCTTCTGATTCGCCTTCCACGCCTTGATATCTCGCTCGGTGTGGCCGATGTTCCAATCACCACAGATCACCGTGTCGCGACCGCCCGCGACCAGGGCAGCCATCCGGGCGCCCACGGCAGCCATGAAGCGCTCCTTCTCCTCCTGGCGCTCGGTCCCCGCCTCACCGGTGGGCAGGTAAATGCTCGCCACGGTGAGATCGCCGATCTCGGCCTCCAGATACCGGCCCGACTCATCGAATTCGCCGCCGTCGGCGTCCAGGGCCACCCGCGTGGAGGCCGCGGGAACACGGCTCAGAATCCCCACGCCGCTGCGCCCCTTCACGCTGGACGCGGCACTCACCACCTGCCACCCGGCATCCAGGGCCGGGGCCAGCGCCTCCCGCAGCTGGTCCTCCTCGGCGCGCACCTCCTGCAGACACACGATGTCGGAGCTCGTCTGCTCCAGCCAGGGCAGCAGTCCGCGGTTCTCTGTCGACCGTTCCTTGACTGCGGCACGAATGCCATTGACGTTGATGGTGGTGACGGTGATCTTCTTGGCGCTCATCGGTCGCCGACGATAGCCGAGCGGTGTGACAGTCCTGAGTGGGCGAGAAAACAGGGCACTGTAAATTGACGCAACAGACAGTAATGTCAACGCAGATGTTGGCGCACTAGGAGGACCGCATGCTGGAAGCCATTTTGTCGAAGCCGTCGAACCGGCGTGCACCCATCGAAATAGGTGAAGGCGAGCCGGTGCTGCTGCTGCATCCGTTCATGCTGTCGCAGTCGGTCTGGGAGACGGTCGCCGAGCAGCTCGCGGACGCCGGATACGAGGTGTTCGCCCCGACGTACCCCGGGCACAACGGTGGCGGTCCGATGCCCAAGCTGCCCCCGTTCTCGCAGCGGTCGGTCGACGTGTACCTGGACCAGCTCGAACAGATCATGGACCAAAAGGGCTGGGAAACAGCACATCTGGTGGGCAACTCACTGGGTGGCTGGATCGCCCTGGGCCTGGCGCAGCGTGGCCGCGCCCGCAGCGTCACCGCCATCGCTCCCGCCGGCGGCTGGACCAAGTACTCGGCGCTCAAGGCGGAGATCGTGGTGAAGTTCGCGGCCATGCTCCCTTGGCTGGCGTTCTCGCGGCTGCTGGGCCGTCGCGCGGCAGGACTGCCGTTCGTCAAGTTCGCTACCGCCCGCGCCCTGTGCGGTGAGACCGAGTCGCTGAGCCTGCCGGACTTCCACAGCATCTTCGAGGACATCACCCACTGCCCGGCGTACTTCGCGTCGCTGACGTCGATCCTGCCCGCGCCCGGCCTACAGAACCTGAACACCATCGCGGTGCCGGCACAGCTCGTGCTGTGCGAGAAGGACGAGATCGTGCCTCCGGGCCGGTTCGGAAAGCTCATCGGTCAGGGCCTGCCCTCCGGCGCCCGACGGATCACCTTGGCGGGCATGGGACACGTGCCCATGCTCGAGGCGCCGGGTCAGGTCACCGAGGTGATCACCGACCTGATCGATCCACTGATCGCCGCCAAGCGCAGCGCCGCCTCCGACGCCGGGTAACGCCCCGAAACCACACCGACACGCCGTGTTCTGCGCGTCCCTCTCGGGAAACGCGTCAGAACGCGGCGTGTCGGTGTGTTCGGTGTGGAAGGACTAGACCTCGACGGACGCCAGGGCGGCGTTGAACGTCTGGCTCGGCCGCATGACCGCAGTGGTCTTCTCAGGATCCGGTGCGTAGTAACCGCCGATATCGGCCGGGCTGCCCTGCACGGCGGCGAGCTCGGCGACAATCTCGTCCTCGTTCTCGACCAGCTGCTTGGCCAGCGGCGCGAACAGCTCGGCCAGCTCGACATCCTCGGTCTGGGCGGCAAGCTCGGCCGCCCAGTACAGGGCCAGGTAGAACTGGCTGCCGCGGTTGTCGAGCTCGCCGGCCTTGCGCGACGGGCTCTTGTCGTTCTCCAGCAACTTGCCCGTCGCGGCATCCAGCGTGGTGGCCAAGATCTTGGCCCGCGCGTTCCCGGTCTTGATTCCCAGGTCCTCGAGGCTGACGGCCAGCGCCAGGAACTCGCCGAGCGAATCCCACCGCAGGTGGTTCTCCTCGACCAGCTGGCTGACGTGCTTGGGCGCCGAACCGCCTGCACCCGTCTCGTACAGCCCACCACCGGCCATCAGCGGCACGATGGACAGCATCTTGGCGCTGGTACCCAGCTCCAGGATCGGGAACAGGTCGGTCAGGTAGTCACGCAGGATGTTGCCGGTGGCCGAGATGGTGTCGAGCCCGCGGATGACCCGCTCCATGGTGTACCGGATCGCCCAGACCTGCGGCATGATCTGGATCTCCAGGCCTTCGGTGTCGTGGTCCTTGAGGTAGGCCTTGACCTTCTTACGCAGCTCGTTCTCGTGCGGGCGCTCGGTGTCCAGCCAGAACACCACGGTCATACCGGACTCGCGGGCACGTGTGACGGCCAGCTTCACCCAGTCCTTGATCGCCGCGTCCCGGACGACCGGCATACGCCAGATGTCACCCTCTTCGACGTTCTGGGTCAGCAGCACCTCGCCGGTGTCGATGTCGACGATGTCGGCGACACCGGCCTGGGCGATCTCGAAGGTTTTGTCGTGGCTGCCGTACTCCTCGGCCTTCTGCGCCATCAGACCGACGTTGGGAACGGTGCCCATCGTCGTCGGGTCGAATTGGCCGTGGGTCTTACAGAAGTTGATCATCTCCTGGTAGATCCGCGAGAAGGTCGACTCGGGGTTGACGGCCTTGGTGTCCTTGAGCTTGCCGTCCGCGCCGTACATCTTGCCGCCGGCCCGGATCATGGCGGGCATCGAGGCATCGACGATCACATCGCTGGGCGAGTGGAAGTTCGAGATGCCCTTGGCCGAGTCCACCATGGCCAGCTCCGGCCGGTGCTCATGGCAGGCGTGCAGGTCGCGGATGATCTCCTCGTGCTGCGACGCGGGCAGCGCCTCGATCTTGCTGTACAGATCGGACATACCGTTGTTGACATTGACGCCCAGCTCGTCGAACAGCTCCTGATGCTTGGCAAAGGCGTCCTTGTAGAAGATCTTGACCGCGTGCCCGAAGACGATGGGGTGGCTGACCCGCATCATGGTGGCCTTGACGTGCAGGGACAGCATCACGCCGGTCTTGTAGGCATCCTCGATCTGCTCCTCGTAGAAGGCGCAGAGCGCTTTCTTGCTCATGAACATGCTGTCGATGATGTCGCCCGCACCCAGCTTGACCTCGGACTTGAGCACGATAGCCTCGCCGCTCTCGGTCGTGAGCACCATCTTGACCTTGCGGTCGCGATCCAGCGTCAGCGACTTCTCGCCGTGATAGAAGTCGCCCTCCTTCATGGTGGCGACGTGAGTCCGCGAGGCCTGCGACCACTCCCCCATGCTGTGCGGGTGCTTGCGCGCGTACTCCTTGACCGCACGCGGTGCGCGGCGATCCGAGTTTCCTTCGCGCAAAACAGGGTTCACCGCGCTACCGAGACACTTGGTGTAGCGGGCCAGAATGGCCTTCTCTTCGTCGTTCTTCGGGTCCTCGGGGTAGTCCGGCAGCTTGTAGCCCTTGGCCTGGAGTTCCTTGATGGCGGCCAGCAGCTGCGGCACGGAGGCGCTGATGTTCGGCAGCTTGATGATGTTGGTCTCCGGCAGCTGCGTCAGGCGGCCCAGCTCGGCCAGGTTGTCCGGAAACTGCTGGTCTTCGGGCAGGTATTCGGCGAACTCGGACAGGATGCGCGCGGCGACGGAGATATCGGTGGTTTGGACGTCGATACCGGCGGGTCCGGCGAAGGCCCGGATGATCGGCAAGAAGGAGTACGTCGCGAGTAGCGGCGCCTCGTCTGTCAGCGTGTAGATGATGGTCGGCTGCTGCGCACTCATGGTCACTCCCGGCATCGTTGATCGGACTTGTTGGTCGGTCAAAATCTCAGGCACCCCGTGGGTCACACGGTTGCCTATTCAGTATCACGTCGCCTCCGAGCCTAGGCGGGCGGACGGCTTGTGATCGCGCTCCCATATGCGCTTGGACTACCTGGTGGCAACCATTCGGTGAATTGCGATAGGCTTCTAGTCGGTCATGAGTACCAGCGTCAAGCCCCGGCTCGCTGGTCGGCAACCCTCCAACCGCGGTGGGGTGCCCCGGGTGATTGACCAGGTTGAGTAGCGGACTGAGCTGTTGACAGGTTGTTGACGGAACAGTCGGCCACACGGCAAGCGCGGGTCCGATGGCGGGCCCCGAGAAGACAGGTTGGCCCGATGGAGTATTCGTCACCCGGGGGTAATTCCCTGCGTTCCTGTTGTCGGTTTGGTTTGTACTTCGCGCCAGCGGCTCATCAGCACTGTCTCTGTCGTTGTCGCTGTTGTCACCAGCCCTGACTGCCTCACCCGACTACCTCCAGGAGAGCCCCATGACCGATATCGATCCCACCGCACAACGGGCGTTCGAGACCAAGCAGATCCACGCGGGCCAGTCCCCCGATCCGGCGACCAATGCGCGCGCTCTGCCGATCTACCAGACCACCTCGTACGTCTTCAATGACACCGCGCACGCGGCGGCCCTCTTCGGGTTGTCCGAAGAGGGCAACATCTACACCCGCATAGGCAACCCCACCCAGGATGTTGTCGAGCAGCGCATCGCTGCCCTCGAGGGTGGCGTGGCGGCGCTGCTGCTGGCCTCCGGGCAGGCCGCGGCGACTCTGGCGATCGTCAACATCGCGGAGGCCGGCGACAACATCGTCTCCAGTCCGCGCCTCTACGGCGGCACCTATAACCTGCTGCACTACACGCTGCCGCGGCTGGGCATCTCGACCACCTTCGTCGACGATCCCGACGATCTGGAGTCCTGGCGCCGGGCCATCACCCCGCAGACCAAGGCGCTGTTCGCCGAGTCGATCTCCAACCCGCAGAACGACATTCTCGATATCCGCGGCCTGTCCGAAATCGCGCACGCGGCGGGTATACCCCTCATCGTCGACAACACCGTCGCCACGCCGTACCTGATCCAGCCACTGGCACACGGCGCCGACGTGGTGGTGCACTCGGCCACCAAATACCTTGGCGGACATGGCAGTGCGATCGGCGGCGTAATCATCGACGGCGGCGCCTTCGACTGGACCCAGGGGCGCCACCCCGGATTCACCACCCCCGACCCGAGCTACCACGGGGTCGTCTTCGCCGACCTGGGCGCACCGGCCTACGCCCTCAAGGCGCGCGTGCAGCTGCTGCGCGACCTCGGACCCGCCATCTCGCCGTTCAACGCGTTCCTGATCGCACAGGGCCTGGAGACGTTGAGCCTGCGCGTGCAGCGCCATGTGGAAAATGCCGAACGCGTCGCTCATTACCTGGTGGGCCAGCCGGAAGTCACCCGCGTCAACTACGCCGGGCTGCCCACCTCGCCCTGGCATGAGCGCGCGAAGGCCCTGGCCCCCAGGGGCGCCGGTGCGGTGCTCGCCTTCGAGCTGGACGGCGGCGTCGAGGCGGCGACGACATTCATCGATGCTCTGACACTGCACAGCCAGGTCGCCAACATCGGTGACGTGCGCTCGCTGGTCATCCATCCCGCGACGACGACGCACGGACAGCTTTCGCCCGCCGAACAGGTTGCCTCCGGTGTCACCCCCGGACTGGTTCGGTTGGCCGTCGGCATCGAGGGCATCGACGACATCCTGGCCGACCTGGATACCGGATTCGCGGCCGTACGCCGACTCAAACAGCCCGCGGCGGTGGCATCATCGTGACCTTGACCGACGATCTTCGCGCCAGCGGCTCATCCGCCGAGCAGCAGCTTCCGCGCCCCAACGTCGCCCTCCCCCAGGGCGACGAGATCGCCTATGTACCCATAGGTTCGATCACGCTGGAAAGCGGCGCTGTCCTCGACGACGTGACCGTCGCGGTACAGAGCTGGGGAAAGCTCTCACCCCGGCGCGACAACGTGGTGTTTGTCTGCCACGCACTCACCGCCGATTCTCACGTGGTCGGATCGGCCGGACCCGACCACATCACCGGCGGATGGTGGGAAGGAATCATCGGCCCCGGCGCGGCGATCGACACCGATCATTGGTGCGCCATCGCCACCAATGTCCTGGGCGGCTGCCGGGGTACAACCGGCCCGACTTCCCAAGCCGGCGACGGAAAACCCTGGGGCTCACGATTCCCCGAGGTCTCGGTGCGCGATCAGGTGGATGCCGACGTCGCCGCGCTCGCGCAGCTTGGCATCACCGAGGTCGCCGCCATTGTCGGCGGTTCGATGGGTGGCGCACGCACACTGGAATGGGCTGTGATGCACCCTGATTCGGTGCGTGCGGCGCTGGTGCTGGCGGTCGGCGCACGTGCCACCGGTGACCAGATCGGCACGCAGAGCACCCAGATCGCGGCCATCCGGGCCGATCCCGACTGGCAGGGCGGCGACTACCACGCCAGCGGACGCAATCCGGAGAAGGGGCTGAACCTCGCCCGGCGTATCGCGCACCTGACCTACCGCGGAGAGGTCGAGCTGGACACCCGGTTCGGCAATGATCCGCAGGTCGGCCCGGACGGTCCCGAGGACCCATGGGCGGACGGCCGGTACGCGGTACAGAGCTATCTGGAACATCAGGGCAACAAGTTCGTCCGGCGCTTCGACGCCGGCAGCTACGTCATCTTGACCGAGTCGCTCAACCGGCATGACGTCGGCCGGGGCCGCGGCGGTGTCGAGAAGGCGCTGCGCGGCTGCCCGGTCCCCGTCGTCATCGGCGGCATCACCTCCGACCGGCTGTACCCGCTGCGGCTGCAGGAGGAATTAGCAGACCTGCTGCCCGGTTGTACCGGCTTGCGGGTGGTCGAATCTGTACACGGCCATGACGCCTTCCTCATCGAGTTCGATGCGGTGAGCGAGTTGGTGCGGGAGACGCTCGCACTGGCCAAGGCAACACAGGCTTCGTAAACACCGAATCTCAAGGGAGCGCGAATGCCGGACGCACAGGCAGAACCATCGCTTTCGTTCGGTTCGCAGGCGGCCGCCTACGAACGGGGCCGGCCGTCCTATCCGCCGGAGGCGATCGACTGGCTGCTGCCGCCCGGCGCACACGACGTACTGGATCTGGGTGCCGGCACCGGCAAGCTCACCACCCGGCTGGTGGAACGCGGACTCAACGTGGTCGCGGTGGACCCACTGGCGGAAATGCTTGAGGTACTGAGCAAGTCGCTCCCCGATACGCCCGCGTTGCTGGGCACCGCCGAGGAGATCCCACTGCCCGACAACAGTGTGGATGCGGTGCTGGTCGCGCAGGCCTGGCATTGGGTAGATCCCGAGCGGGCCATCCCCGAGGTGGCACGGGTGCTCCGCCCGGGTGGCCGGCTGGGCCTGGTCTGGAACGCCCGGGACGAGCGCTTGGGCTGGGTGGCCGATCTCAGCAAGATCATCGGCAACGAAAACGACCCATTCAATCACGCCGTCAACCTGCCCGCACCATTCGCCGAGCAAGAGCGTCATCAGGTCGAGTGGACGAGTTACCTTACCCCGCAAGCACTTCTGGATATGGTAGCCTCGCGCAGCTACTGCATCACGGCCCCCGAGGCCGCCCGCAAGAAGACGCTGCAGCAGGTTCGGGAGCTACTGGCCACCCACCCGGCGCTGGCACAGTCAACCGGCCTGGCGCTGCCCTATGTCACGGTGAGCATCCGGGCAACGCTGAATCAGTAAAACCCCGGCGCCCCAATTCACCGCGACGAATGCGCCCGGTGCCGCTACGGTGTACCCGTGCGTACGGATCGCCGCCTGCTGGCAGCCCTCTTTGTCACCACCACACTCCTGACCCCGGCACTCGCCAGCTGTGGCTCCCGCGAGGCTCCTTCGGAGTCGACAAGCGAGCCCGCGCCCACCTCCAGTAGCGCGCCCACCGAACGGCACACCCGGCAATTCATCCCCGAACTGGGCATCTACATCAACACCCCGAACGACTGGGTGGCCTTCGCCGACGGGGTGCACAACAACAAGGGACTGGTGACCTACCAGGTCCGGCCCAAGTGGGAATCCTCTGAGTTGGCACAGTACGTGCGTATCCGCAAGCTGGTGCCCTCCGATGACGCCCCCGAAGTAAAGGGCTGGTTGGCGTCGTCCAACGCCGATGCGGTAAGCGACTTCGTCAAGACCCGCAAGACGAAAGTCACTGCAGACAAACGAGACTCGTGGGATGGCCCCAACCTGCCAGGGGCCTCGGCCAGCCTGGAACTGGAGAAGCCGCCGGCCGCTGAAGGCAAGCCGCCGGTCGCTGCCACGCCGAAGATCTATGTTGCGTTCGTGGGCCAAGGCGATCAGCGCTGGCAGATCGCCACGACCAATGGCACCGGCGCCAACGGCGAGCCGTCCGAGCAGTTCCTCGGCGAGCAGGCCGACACGATCGCCCGCTCGGTGCAACTGCTCAAGTAGCGCCTAGCCGGTGCCCAGCGGATCGATGGTCAACGCCAAGTAGACCATCGCCGCCGCCACCGCACCGAGGGCACCGACATCAAAGGTCTTGCTGCGCACCGCAAGTAGACCCGCGGTCTCGTCGGTGAGCGCCAACCGCAACGCCGCCGCGATCCCCACGGCAATTCCCACGACCAGGGCGCCGCGCCGCCAACGGTCGGCGATCACCAACCCCAGCGCCACCAGAAAGACCACCGACACCACCAGAATCGGCCACTGCTCACGGGCGAAACGGCGGATGGCATCCAACGCTGCGGCAAACATATCGCGCGTCGCGGTCACGAACGTTCCGCCCGCTCGATCACATTGGTGAGCAAGAAGGCCCGGGTCAACGGCCCCACTCCGCCGGGGTTCGGCGAGACGTACCCAGCAACATTCCAAACATCCGCCGCCACATCACCGGTCAGCTGGTCGTCGACGCGGCTCACGCCCACATCGATCACCGCGGCTCCCGGCTTGACCATGTCTGCCGTCACCATGTGCGGCACGCCTGCGGCGGCCACGATGATATCGGCCTGTCGGGTCAGCGCTGCCAGGTCCCGGGTTCCGGTGTGACACAGGGTGACTGTCGCGTTCTCCGAGCGCCGGGTCAGCAGCAGTCCCAGGGGACGCCCCACCGTGACGCCGCGACCGATCACCACAACGTGCGCGCCGTTGAGTTCGACGTCGTAACGACGCAGCAGATACACGATCCCGCGGGGCGTGCAGGGCAGCGGAGCCTCCTTGCCCAGCACCAACCGACCCAGGTTGGTCGGGTGCAGACCATCGGCATCCTTGTCGGGATCGATGCGCTCCAGCGCTTCGTTCTCGTTGAGATGCTTGGGCAACGGCAGCTGCACGATGTATCCGGTGCACTCCGGGTTGGCGTTCAACTCGTCGATGGTGGCGCACAAGGTGGCCTGATCGATATCGGCGGGCAGGTCGCGCCGGATCGAGTTGATGCCCACCTTGGCACAGTCGTTGTGCTTACCGCGGACATAGGCCTGCGAGCCCGGGTCGTCCCCTACCAGGATCGTGCCAAGACCCGGCGTCTTGCCCGCCGCCGTCAGCGCCGCCGCGCGAGTCGCCAGCTCTACAAAGATCTCGTCGCGGGTGGCCTTGCCGTCAAGTCGAGTCGCCGTCACACGCCCAGTATTCCAGCCCTCACCAAGAGTCCCAGTGCAGGACGTCGGCGAGGGGCTGGCGCTTGGCGAGCTTGAAGTCGGTGCCGACGGTGTACGCGATGGGGAACAGCCCGCCCTGGGTGACCTTGTCGAACGGAATGCCCAGGATGTCGGCTGCGCGCTTCTCGCCATCGCCCATCAGGTGCAACGTCGTCCACGCCGATCCCAAGCCGCGGTTACGCGCGGCGAGCATGAAGCTCCACACCGCCGGCAGTAACGATCCCCAGGAACCTGCTCCGCCCACAACAGGCAGGTTGTCGAGACGGCCTTCGATGCAGGGGATCAGGAACAACGGCGCCCGCTCAAGGTTCTCGGCGAGATAGCTCGCCGAATCCACTACCTTGTCGCGGCGCTCGCCACGAGTGTCGCCCTCGGCGTAGGTGGGGCCCTGAAGGGTGGCGTACTTGTTCCAGCCGTCACGGTAGATATCGGCGATGGCCTTCTTCTTGTCCGCGTCCTCGACGATGACAAAGTGCCAGCCCTGCGAGTTGGAGCCGGTCGGGGCCTGCATCGCGATGTTCAGGCATTCCTCGACGACCGAACGCTCGACGGGCTTGTCGAAATCCAGGCGCTTACGCACCGAACGGGTGGTGGTCAGAACTTCGTCGGCTGACAGATTCAGAGAGGTCATGACACGAACGTACATCCCCTCGGCTTGCCGAAAAGTAGGAGTGCACATCCAGAATTTGCGACCCGTCGTCGCGGCGTAGTCTCCCGCTCATGGGCAGTGACGCCGCTGAAGTTCCCGACGTTTTGGCACCCGCGCGGCTCGGTCCAATCACACTACGCAACCGGACAATCAAGGCCGCCACGTTCGAAGCCGCCTCCCCTGACGCCGTGGTCACCGACGATCTCATCGAGTATCACCGCAGGCCCGCCCTCGGCGGCGTGGGCATGACAACCGTCGCCTATTGCGCCGTCGCCCCCGAGGGCCGCACCGAATACGGCCAGGTCTGGATGCGTGAAGAAGCCATCCCCGGCTTGCGCCGCCTCACCGACGCGATCCACGACACCGGCGCCGCCGTCTCGGCGCAGATCGGTCATGCGGGCCCGGTGGCCAACGCGCGATCCAACGGCTCGCAGGCCCTCTCCCCTATCCGGTTCTTCAATCCATTGGGAATGAAGTTCGCGCGCCGGGCCAGCACCTCCGATATCGAGGGCGTCATCGCCGCACACGCGAACGCGGCCCGGCTGGCGATCGAGGCGGGTTTCGATGCCGTCGAAATCCATTTGGGGCATGGATATTTCGTGAGCTCGTTCCTGAGCCCCCTGTTCAATCGGCGAGGCGATGAATACGGCGGCTCGCTGGCCAACCGCGCCAAGGTGGCCCGCGCCGTGGTTCAGGCAGTGCGCAAGGTTGCGGGTGACAAGCTGGCCATCACCGCGAAACTGACCATGACTGACGGCATCCGTGGCGGCATCCCCATCGAGGAATCCCTACAGACGGCCCTGTGGCTGCAGGAAGACGGCGGGCTCGATGCGCTGGAACTGACTGCGGGCAGCTCCCTGGTCAATCCCATGTACCTGTTCCGTGGCGACGTGCCGATCCGCGAGCTCGCCAAAGGATTCCCCAAACCCATGGGTTGGGGCGTGCGCCTGACGGGAAAGAAGTTCTTCCGGTCCTACCCATACCGCGACGCATTCTTGCTCGACGATGCCCGCCAGTTCCGTGCCGCACTGGACATGCCGCTGATTCTGCTGGGCGGCATCACCGGTGGTGAGTCGATGGATCTAGCGATGGCGGAGGGCTTCGAGTTCGTGGCCATGGGCCGCGCGCTGCTCGCCGATCCGGACCTGGTGAATCGGGTGGCCGCCGACCGGGAGACCCACTCGCGGTGCACGCACTGTAACCAATGCATGGCAACAATTTTCAGCAAAACTCACTGCGTGCTCACCTAACATCGCCGTCATGACGACTGCGCCGCAGCGCCCACGACCGGGAACCGCCGAGACCGTCGTCAGCTGGCTGCTGTGGGTGCTCGCGAGTGCGACGGCAGGCATTGTCGCGTTCGCTTCGATCTTTCCGCTCGCATTCAGCGGCGCGGTGCCCGAGCAGGCCGACGCCGCCGCCGCGGTGTTCGTCTGGTCGCTACTGACGGTGATGACGTGCATCTCCGCGCCCATAGCGATGGGCATCGGACACTGGCGTCACTGGCACATTTGGTACTGGCCGGTGCTGTGCGCCGCGGTCCTGGCCAGGACGCTGTTTCTGCTGCAGAGCCTGTGAACATCCGGCGCGGGAAGACTGACCACTCGCTGTGAACCGATACAGTCGGTAGCGATGACTGGTCGGGAAGCACCCACTCTCACGGTGGCATTCGACGGTGACGAGCGAAAGTTCGCACCCGGGCACGATATTCATATCGGCCGCGATATCCACGCCGATGTACGCATCACGCACCCGCTGGTGTCGCGTATTCACCTGATAATCAGGTTCATTGACGGTAGGTGGGTCGCGGAGGACCAACGCAGCCTCAACGGCATCTTTGTCAACGGCCACCAGGTGGGCTGGGTCGAGGTGCGCGATGACACCGTGATCAACCTCGGCGACCCCGGCGGCCCCCGGCTGACGTTCGCGCTCGGCGGCCTGGGTGGCGAGACGCAGCTCGGTATCGCTCCCCCGACCATGCGCGGTTACCTTTCCGGACCGCAGCAGGTGCACAACACCGGTGTGCAGCAGCCGTACCAAAGCACTCAGCAGCATTACCCCACGGACTACCAGTCCGCCCCGCAGACCTACGGTCAGCCGCCCAGCCAGCAGCATCCGTACGGAGCTCCGCCATCGGGAGCCCATACCTATGGGACGCCCAGCACCTCCGGCCCCACCCGGCCGCGCCAGCAGTACCCGCCGGAACCCGCACCGGCGCCGGCTGCCTACTCCAGCGAGCCGGTCGAACCCTTCGGCACCCGGGCGATGCGGGCGCTCGGCATCGGTGGCGCACCCAAACCGACTCCCGGCGCGATTACCGTCGGTCGCGCTCCCGACAACACCATCGTCGTCAACGACGTGCTGGCCTCGCGTCACCACGCCTTGTTGCTCCCGACCCCCGGTGGCCTGGAGATCCAGGACCTGCACACCATCAACGGCACCTTCGTCAACGGTGTCCAGGTCGAGCAGGCGTCGGTGCGCGAGGGCGACACCGTCACGATCGGTAACGTCGACCTCGTCGTCCAGGACGGCACGCTGGTCAAACCCACGACGGCCACCCGGGTCGGCGGGCTCGAGGTGCAGGGCATCGACTTCACCGTCGAAGGCGGCAAGAAACTACTCGATAACATCAGCTTCTCGGCAGGTCCCGGCTCGCTGACCGCGGTCATCGGCCCCTCCGGCGCCGGCAAGTCCACCCTGGCCCGACTGATCGTCGGCAACACCCAGCCGTCGGCGGGCAAGGTGTCCTTCGAAGGTCACGGGGTGCACGCCGAATACGCCGTGATGCGAAACCGCATCGGCATGGTGCCGCAGGACGATGTGGTGCATCCGCAGCTGACCGTCAGCCAGGCACTGCATTACGCCGCCGAGCTGCGACTGCCGCCGGATACCACCAAAGAAGACCGCGAACAGGTCGTGTCCCGGGTTCTCGAGGAACTCGAGATGACCAAGCACGCCGAGACGCGCGTCGACAAGCTCTCCGGCGGGCAGCGTAAGCGCGCCTCGGTGGCCATGGAGCTGTTGACCGGTCCGTCTCTGCTGATCCTGGACGAGCCCACCTCGGGCCTGGATCCGGCACTGGACCGTCAGGTGATGAGCCTGATGCGACAGCTCGCCGACGCCGGCCGCGTGGTGGTGGTGGTGACGCACTCGCTGACCTATCTGAGCTACTGCGACCAGGTGCTGCTGCTGGCCCCCGGTGGCAAGACCGCGTATTGCGGACCTCCGCGCAGCATCAACCAGGAGATGGGCACCACCGACTGGGCCGACATCTTCGCCAACGCAGCGGCCGACCCGGACGGCGTGCACCAGGCCTACCTGGCCCGGCATCCCGCTGCGAACAAACCCGTCACCGCCCCGGTACAGCCGGGCGACCTCGGCAAACCCCCGAAGACGAGTCTGCTGCGACAGGTCTCCACAGTGGCACGCCGTCAGGGACGGCTGATCCTGGCCGACCGCGGCTACTTCATCTTCCTGGCGCTGCTGCCGTTCGTCCTTGCCGGATTGGTGTTGTCGGTACCCGGCAGCGCCGGTTTCAATGTGGCGTTACCCGACAACCCGAACGAACCCGGACTGCTGCTGGCGCTGACCAACCTCGGTGCCAGCTTCCTGGGTCTGGCGCTGACCATCCGTGACCTGATCGGTGAACGGGTGATCTTCCGCCGTGAGCAGGCGGTGGGCCTGTCGGCCACCGCATATCTGCTCGCCAAGATCATCACCTACTGCGGGGCCGCCATCCTGCAGTCGGCGATCATGACGGCCGTCATCGTGATCGTCCGCGGTGGACCGACGCAGGGCGCGGTGCTGCTCGGGAACGCGAACTTCGAGCTGTGGGTCGCCGTGGCCGCCACCGCCTGCGCGGCCACCGTGCTGGGCCTGGTGCTGTCCTCGCTGGCCACCTCCGCCGAACAGGTGATGCCGATGCTGGTGATCGCCACCATGACGCAGATCGTCTTCAGCGGCGGCCTCATCCCGGTGACGGGACGTGCGGGGCTGGAACAGTTCTCGTTCCTGTTCCCCTCGCGCTGGGGATTCGCGGCCACGGCCTCGACCACCGACCTGCGCAAGCTGGTACCGGTAGGGCCGCAGGACGAGTTGTGGAACCACGATGCCGGCACATGGCTGTTCGACATGGGCATCCTGGCACTGCTGGCGCTGGTGATGGCGGGGTTCGTGCGCTGGCGCATCCGCCTGAAGGGCTGAGCTTCTGCTGGGTTGCCTAACCCCCGTGCACGTCTAAGCCGTGCGCCGCGGCGTACGCGACAGCTTGAGGCAGGTCGACTTTGGCGGCGATCAGGGTTGCGGTGGTCCATAGCGTCGGGTCGATGCGGGCACCGCGCAGGTCGGCGCCGTCGAGTTTGAGGTTCTGGGTGCGGGCGCCGGTGAAGTCGGCGCCATGCAGGTTGGCCTTGCGCATATCGGTGCCTACCAGATTCGTCTCACGGAAGCGGCAGTCCGACAGGTCCATCTCGCGCAGATCGAGGCCGCCGAGCGAGGACAGCGTGAAATCGGTCTCGATGAATTTCGACGGCCGCACCCGGCAATCGGTGAATGTGGAGCCCAGCAGGCTGCACTGCCGGAACTCCGAATGCCACAAAGATGTCCGGCGGAAGGTGCAGTTCCGGAACGCCGAACCTATATGCAGCGACTCGGTGAGATTGGCCCCGCTGAAATCGCATTCGGTGAAAACCACGCGCTCGGTGCGCAGTTCACGAAAGTCCTCGTCGTAGAAGGTCTCTGCGGTGATCTCGCGGTCAGTCCAGTGCTCGGCCATGACTGCCATCATGCCGGTCGGGTGTGACGGGCTGGAAGCACGACGGTCTGCTCAAAACCTAACTCACATAGGGTGTGAAGCGATGAGAGCGCCGGACCCTGAGTTCTATGCAGCCTTGACGGCAATCGTGACCGGAGGCATCTGCGTACTCGCGGAACCGCGCGAAAGCACCGTTCAGAAGTGGCTTTACTGGGCCGTCGCCCCGGTGGTCGCCATCATATGCATGTCATTGGCCTTTAAGAACGTGCTCGCGGGATTGGGCTTGGGCGTCTTCGTAGTCTTGTTCATTGTCATGGGCTACTTCCGCTACAAGCTCTGACTCCCCTCCGGCTTAAGTACCCAAGACCGTGCCGCAAGATAGTGAGGTGTTTCGCATCCTGTTCCACGAGCCCCGGATCGCTCCCAACACCGGGAACGCGATCCGGATGGTGGCGGGCACCGGGTGCGAGCTGCATCTGGTGCAGCCGCTGTTCGACCTGTCGGAGGCCAAGGTCCGGCGCGCCGGCCTGGACTATCACGACTTGGCGTCGGTGACGGTCCACGAGAGTCTTTCCGCTGCTTGGGAATCACTGAGACCGCAGCGGGTGTACGCCTTCACCGCGCATGCGACTGTCAGCTACACCGATATCGCCTATCAGCCCGGTGATGTGCTGCTGTTCGGCCCGGAGCCCACCGGTCTGGCCCCCGAAGTGCTGGCGGACCCGCACATCACCGAGAAGGTGCGCATCCCGCTGCTGCCCGGGCGCAGATCACTGAACCTGTCCAATGCCGCAGCCATCGCCGCATACGAGGCCTGGCGTCAGCACGGTTTCGAAGGCAGCGTTTAACGGAAGTCCCGCGAGGTAGCACGGATCCGAAGATCCAGCGGTCGCAGCTGATCGGCCACCACGGAAACGGCGCCGCTGGCGTTTTGCACCCGACCACGGATGATCAATGCCTGCGCGGTCACCGCCAGCTTGCGGTGGCGCGCCCACAGGCCCACCGAACACACCACGTTCACCATGCCCGTCTCGTCCTCGAGATTGATGAACGTCACCCCGGCCGCCGTGGCGGGCCGTTGACGATGAGTAACCGCCCCCGCCACCAACACCCGTGACCCGTCGGGCACGTCCAAGAGCCCCTTGGCCGGAATGACACCCAGTTCGTCGAGGTGTTCTCGCAGGAACTGGGTGGGATACGCGTCGGGGGTGACCCCGGTGGCCCACACGTCGGCGGCAGCCTGTGTCACCTCGCCCATCGCCGGAAGCTCCGGGATGCGTGAGGACACTCCGACACCGGGCAACCGGTCGGGCCGCTGGGCGGCGGCCGCACCCGCCACCCACAGCGCCTCACGCCGGGACATGCCGAAGCAGCCCAACGCGCCCCCGGTGGCCAGGGCCTCG
The DNA here is from genome assembly GCF_002013895.1 of Mycobacteroides franklinii. GTDB lineage: Bacteria > Actinomycetota > Actinomycetes > Mycobacteriales > Mycobacteriaceae > Mycobacterium > Mycobacterium franklinii. The sequence continues at coordinate 39,960 of NZ_MAFQ01000003.1, forward strand.
ACCTGCGCCGTGGTCAGCTGGATGCGGCCGGTCAGATCCAGCAGAGAGGCGAACGGGCCGTGCGCTTTTCGTTCCTCGACGATCGTCTGTGCCAGGTCGCCGCCGATGTGACGGACGGCACCCAGGCCGATCCGCACCTCCAGGCCCGCATTCTCCAACGTGGCGTACTGCAGGCTGGCGTTCACATCGGGGCCGTGCACGGCGACACCGTGCCGACGCGCGTCGGCCACCAAGGACTGTGGCGAGTAGAAGCCCATGGGCTGCGCACGCAGCAGGGCGGCGCAGAACGCGGCCGGGTGATGCAGCTTGAACCAGGACGAATAAAACACCAACGAGGCGAAGCTCTGTGCGTGACTCTCCGGGAACCCGAAGTTGGCGAAAGCGTAAAGCTTTTCGTAGATCCGGTCGGCCAGCTCGCCGGTGATGCCGTGCAGATTCCGCATGCCCTCGTAAAATCTGCCGCGCAGCCGTTCCATCCGTTCCGGTGACCGTTTGGAACCCATGGCCCGGCGCAGCTGATCGGATTCGGCGGGGCTGAACCCGGCGACGTCGACGGCGAGCTGCATCAGTTGCTCCTGAAACAGCGGTACCCCGAGCGTCTTGCCCAACGCAGCGGCCATGGACGGGTGGTCGAACACCACGGGGTCAATCTTGTTGTACCGCCGGATGTATGGATGCACCGAGCCGCCCTGGATGGGACCAGGCCGGATCAGCGCCACCTCCACCACCAGGTCATAAAAACACTTGGGCTTCAGCCGGGGCAGCGTGGCCATCTGAGCGCGTGACTCCACCTGAAACACCCCCACCGAATCGGCGCGGGCCAGCATCTCGTAGACCGCGTGCTCCTTCAGGTCGATGTGGGCCAGGTCCACGTCGACCCCCTTATGCTCGCGGACCAGATCGATGCAGTAGTGCAGTGCCGAGAGCATGCCGAGACCCAAAAGATCGAACTTCACCAAACCCACTGCCGCACAATCATCTTTGTCCCATTGCAGCACACTTCGGTTCTCCATGCGCGCCCATTCGACGGGCACCACGTCCGCCAGTGGCCGATCGCAGATGACCATGCCGCCGGAGTGGATGCCCATATGGCGGGGAAAATTCTTGATCTGCTGCGCCAGCTGGATCACCTGCGGCGGGATGCCGTCGACCTCCGCCGCGTCGGCCATGCCGCCCCAATGCCCCAGCTGTTTACTCCAGGCATCCTGCTGCCCCTGTGCGAACCCGAGAGCTTTGGCCATGTCCCGCACGGCCATTCGTCCACGGTAGGTGATCACGTTGGCCACCTGCGCCGCATACTCGCGACCGTATTTGTTGTAGACGTACTGGATGGCCTGTTCCCGCTCATCCGATTCGATATCGATGTCGATGTCCGGCGGTCCGTCACGGGCCGTTGACAGGAATCGTTCGAACAACAAACCATTGGCCACCGGGTCCACGTTGGTGACCCCAAGCGCATAACAGACCGCCGAATTGGCGGCGGAACCACGACCCTGGCACAGAATGTCGCTGCGACGGCAGAACTGGGTGATGTCGTGCACCACCAGGAAATAGCCCGGAAAATTCAGCTGCGCAATGATTTCCAGCTCACGCTCGATTTGAGCGTAGGCCTTCTCCGCGCTCGCCCGGGGACCGTATCGGCGCTCGGCACCTTCGAGAGCCAGATGCCGCAACCAGCTGTCCTCGGTGTGCCCGGCCGGGACATCGAACGGCGGCAATTGTGGAGCGATGAGCCGTAGATCGAAGGCGCACGCCTCCCCTAGCTCGGCGGCCGCCGTCACCACCTCCGGACAGTGCGAAAACAGCCGTGCCATCTCATCCCCGGAACGCAGATGCGCCCCGCCCACCGGATCCAGCAAGCCCGCCGCGTCATCGAGGCTCTTACGCGCCCGCACCGCAGCCATAGCCATGGCCAGGCGCCCGCTCTGCGGTGTGGCGAAATGCGCTGCCGTGGTGGCGATGACGCCAACACCGAAGACCGAGGCCAGCGCGGCGAGCTCCGCGTTGCGTTCATCCTCATCCGGGTGGCCGTGTCTGCTGAGCTCGATGCTGACGCGATCGGCGCCGAATCGGGCGACCAGATCGGCCAGCGCCTCACCTGCCGCGGCAGGGCCTCCACCGGCGAGCGCTCGTCGCACATGCCCCTTGCGGCACCCGGTCAGAATGTGCCAGTGTCCTCCGGCCGCCTCCGTGAGCACATCAAGGTCATAGCGCGGCTTACCCTTTCGGTCTTTGGGCGTCCCGCCCGATAAGTGCGCTGCCGCCATCTGTCGCGACAACCTCCGATACCCCTCCTGGCCGCGAGCCAGCACCAGTAGATGTACCGAGTCCTCCGTATTGCCCCGCCCCCCAAGAGATAGTTCCGCACCAAACACGGTGGGCAGGCCGAGCTCCTTGGCGGCTTCCGCGAAGCGGACGACCCCGTAGAAACCGTCGTGATCGGTAATGGCCAGTGCCTTGAGATCCAGACGCGCAGCCTCTTGCGCCATCTCCTCCGGCAGGCTGGCGCCGTCGAGAAAGCTGAACGCCGAATGCGCGTGCAGCTCCGCGTAAGGCACCGCCGACCGCCCGCGCTCCCGCGTGGGCGGCTCGTAGGGCGGGCGCTTGCGGCTCCACGCCGGACCATCCCCACCGTCACCCGGCGGGGCGTGACTATTGAGGCGCCCGTCAAGCACCCGCTCCATTTCCGCCCAGGTCGGCGGACCCTGCGACCAGCCCACCCGATCAGTATATCGAACATTTGTTCGGATACGCCCGGCCGGATATCTCCGACATGCCGCTTCCAGCTAAGTAACTATCTAGTTATTGATATTTGAGAATACGTTCACTAGCCTTCAGGACAACGGGGCAGACAACCCTGCGGAACGTACTCAGCCAAGGAGAGATCGTTATGAAAGCTATTGTCATGACAGGCGCCAACCAACCCTGGCAGGTACAGGAGGTGCCCACCCCAACCGCAGAACCCGGCCAGGTTCTGGTCAAGGTCCATGCCTCCGGTATGTGCTACACCGATGCTTGGGCAACCCAGGGCTTCGGCGGTGACATCTACCCACAAACCCCCGGCCACGAAATCGTCGGCGAAGTTGTCGAGGTCGGCGCCGGCGTGCACACCCGCCAGCTAGGAGACAGAGTGGGCGCCACGTGGGTGCAATCTGCCTGCGGGCGCTGCGCCTACTGTCGGGAAAACCGCCCATTGACCGGCCAAACCGCCATGAACTGCGCGAACCCACGAACCTCAGGGTTCTCCGCGCAGGGCGGTCATGCCGAATACGTCGCACTCGCGGCCGAGGGCACAGTGCTCTTGCCGGACGGGCTCCCCTACGAGCTGGCCGCACCCATGATGTGCGCCGGATACACCACCTGGAGCAGCTTCCGGGACGCCGCACCGCAGCCGCATGAACGGGTGGCGGTGGTAGGTATCGGCGGTCTTGGGCACGTCGCAGTCCAACTTTCCAAGGCCAGCGGATTCGAGACCATCGCAATCACACACTCCCCCGATAAACGAGACCTGGCCCTGCAGCTCGGGGCAGATCATGTCGTCGCAAACGGAAAAGAGCTGTTCGAACTGGGTGGCGCCGACATCCTGATGGTCACCACAAACGCGTTCTCCGCCGCCCAGGAGGCCATGACCGGACTGCGACCGGACGGTCGCGTAGCTCTCAGCGGCCTGGACTTCAACCACCCATTCTCGATCTCGTCCGAAGGTGTGCCCTTTCACATGATGCGACAGAAGGTGATCGGTTCGACGCACGGTGGCCTTCAGCGACTTGCTGAAGTGCTCGATTACGCCGCAAAGGGGCGAGTGAAGCCCATCGTGCAGACCTACTCCTTGGATCAGGCCACCGAGGCATACGACCGTCTCGTATCCGGGCAGGTGCGTTTCCGCGGAGTCTTCACTCCATTTGCAACCGGCTAGCCTGCATCCCGCAACGCGCAGGTCGGGGTCAGCGGACTCACCGCCACCCCGACCTGCGCCGCTGACCAATCATGCGGCCGCTTGGCTCTAGGCTCAGAGCTATGCCGCCCGACGCTTCAGCCACCAAGAAGCGTCTGCTCGATGCCGCATATGCCGAGTTCGCCGAGCATGGGCTCGCCGGTGCGCGCGTCGACCGGATCGGCGCCGCCGCCGAGGCCAACAAGCGGCTGCTCTACGTGTACTTCACCAACAAGGAAACGCTGTTCGATACCGTCGTCGCGCATTCCATCCAGCGCATGTCCGATGCGGTCCCGTTCACCCCGGACGATCTGCCCGGCTACGCGGGCGCCCTGTTCGATCACCTCATCGAGCATCCCGAGCACCTGAGACTTGCCACGTGGGCACAGCTGGAACGGCCGGTAGCCGGCCCGGCAGAAACCGCGGCCTACGCGGCGAAAGTCCAATCCATCGCCGAGACACGGTTACCCACAGGCGATATGGAGCCCGCCGATATTTTGGCGCTCACGCTCGGGCTGACCACCGCGTGGCTCGGCGCATCGCCGGCCCTGCGCGGCCTCGCCACGTCTGAGCCCTTCTCCCCCGAACGCCTGGCCGTTCACCGCGGCGCACTCATCGCAACAGTCGAGGCCCTCTTAGGCGTCGCGGCGCGATGAGCACATCGGACGCCACGTTCCTCGATTCCATCGCCGACGAACTGGCAGCACTTCCCACGGTCGAAGCGGTGACACTCGGCGGTTCTCGAGCACAGGGAACCCATCGACCGGACAGCGATTGGGATCTGGCGATCTACTACCGCGGCGGCTTCGACCCCGAGGACCTGCGCCAGATCGGGTGGGAAGGGGAGGTCTCCGAAATCGGCGCGTGGGGCGGCGGGGTGTTCAACGGCGGCGCATGGCTTCATATCGATGACCGCGACGTCGACGTGCACTATCGCGATCTGGCGCACGTCAAGGAACAGCTGATACGCGCGGAGCGGGGCGAATTCCACATCGAGCCGCTGATGTTCCACCTCGCGGGGATCCCCAGCTACCTGGTGGTGGGCGAGCTTGCCCTCAACAAGGTCTTGCACGGCATCCTGCCGTGCCCGGATTACCCTGCCGCGCTTCGTGAATCGGCACCCGATGTGTGGTCGGCACGCGCCGCGCTGAACCTGCTCTACGCGAAGAAGAATCACGCACCGCACGGACGGGTAACTCAGTGTGCCGGGCTGTTAGCGGTCGCGGCGCTGGAGTATGCCCACGCGTCACTGGCCGCACGCGGCGAATGGGTGACCAACGAGAAGGCCCTGCTTGATCGCGCCGGAATGTCCGATGTACACACGATTCTCGGCGGGCTGACAGCTGACCCTGCCGCGCTCGCTCGGGCATGCACAGAGATTCGCGCGCTCGGCGCAGGTGTCCACTAACCCGGCGATCTAGGCCGGAACGGGTCTCCGCAATCCAAAGATGGTGCGATACAAAAGAAAAGCTTGTCGCAGAACATCTCGATCAACCGCTCAAGCGGTCAGGTGCCGACCCTCCCAACGAATTAGGTGAGGACGAGAATCGCCGCATCCATATCTCCCGCAGAGCGGATACGGTCAGTACGCCGATTGCCACACCTAGAGGGCTTAGCACCGGCATGGTCAGCGGCGGGCGCAGTACCAAAACCACTAGAGCCAGCGAAGCGCACGAAATCATCACCGTCGCGACCCCGATCCAACGCCGTACCATGACCACCTCGGCCAGGGCGGTAGCGATCACGACAATGCCCGCAAGCTGAGCAAGAATCATCGGCCCGTCCAGTCCCGCAGGTAAATACTCGGCGTAGCGCGGCGATGTCGACGATCCCAGCCCATGGCCGAAGAGTTCAAGATCTTCGACACTCATGAATCGCCAACCGCTACCGAACGGCCGCACCGCCGTCAGCATGCCGACTACGTAAATCCACCAGGCGCCGGTACCTACCGCTCGGATCATGTAGAAAGTCTTGCTTCTGCCCATCACTAGACCGAAACCTCGTCGACTCTGGCGAAGAGCCACTCGACCACCTGCCGCGCGACGCCGACCTCGAGCCCTACAAACCGTAGCTCACCTTGATCCGCCCGAACCCGTATCATCGCCAGTCCGAAAACACGCGAGAGCGGGTCTTGCCGCAGTTCCACCGTTCGCACCAGCGCCAGCGGAATTACCCAAAATGACCTATGCCACAACGTCTTCGACGTGACATACACCAGAGTGCCATCAAGCACGCCCCACCGATAGGTGCGGTAACGCTGCAGGGGCCGAAGCACCACCCACGCCACCGCGCATGACATACACAGCAACCCCAGTGCGCCGAAGACGTGCTGCTGTGGGGTTGCCGCATCGGAGGGCAACGCGGTCACCGCCCACACCGCCGCGATCATGGCAACCAGAGGGATGCACGCCAGTGCGTATTGGATGGCCCAGAGCACCGGTGCCGATCTGCTGGCCCTGCGTTCGACCAGCGCACTGGGCGTCACACGCTCTGCTGAAACCAGATCCATCACCGTTCATCCCCCACCGTCGGAGCGAACCGATGCATCCACACCTGCCGTATCGCGACGGCCACAAGCACGAAAAACAGCACCGCGGCCGGCGACCAGATGATCGTATGGTCGAGCTCGCCGAACGCGTAGGCGATCAGGCCCAACGAGGCGAACGGAATGACCACCAACACCCCCGCGGTCCATCGCCGAACGATGACCAACTCGACGATGGCCGCAACCACCACCACACCGAACGCAACCCAGGCCACCGCGCCCGCCAACTGCACGGTGGGATCAAACGGCACGTAATCGGCATACCGGCGCGGCGCGGCGTCGGTAAGCGGCGTGTACGCGGTCCACCCGTAATCCCAGCCCTGCAGGCTCAATCCCCGGTTCACCAGGACGGCAACCACGAATACCCACCAAGCAATGTTGCCCGTGACGCGAGCAGCACTGACTACCTGGATGCGCGACATTCCTGGAGTATCCCTTACGGCTAACTCGGCGACGACGAACGTGTCACACATCGTTGACGAAATACCCCAAAACGGCAACGATGACTCCAGGCGGGCCGATAAGCGGCCTAACAGTCTCAGGGGTAAGCACGTGAAATACATCGTCACCGGCGGCACCGGATTCATCGGACGACGGATCGTGACCCGAATCCTCGAGACCCAACCGGGCGCCGACGTCGCCGTCCTGGTGCGGCGCGAATCCCTGTCACGCTTCGAAAAGATCGCCGAACAATGGGATGACCGCGTACAGCCGCTGGTCGGTGACCTCACTCAGCCCGATCTCGGCCTGCCCACCGAAGGCGATCCGATCACCGCCGACCACATCGTGCACTGTGCCGCGATCTACGACATCACCGTCGACGACGCGGCACAGCGCGCCGCGAACGTCGAGGGCACCCGATCGGTCATCGCACTTGCCAAGCGCGCCGGCGCCACCCTGCACCACATCTCCTCCATCGCGGTCGCGGGAAGCTACGAAGGCGAATTCACCGAAGAAGACTTCGACGTCAACCAGGACCTGCCGACGCCCTACCACCAGACCAAGTTCGAGGCCGAACTGCTGGTGCGCTCGGAACCCGGTCTGCGCTACCGGATTTACCGACCCGCCGTCGTCGTCGGCGATTCCAGAACAGGCGAGATGGACAAGATCGATGGTCCGTATTACTTCTTCGGAGTCTTCGCGAAGCTGGCCAAGTTGCCCAACTTCACTCCGATGATGCTGCCCAAAGCCGGACGCTCCAACATCGTTCCGGTCGACTACGTCGTCGATGCGACCGTCGAGCTGATGCATCAGGAGGGGCGCGACGGGCAGGCCTTCCACCTGACCAACCCCGAAGTGACGTACCTGCGCGACATCTACTCCGGCATCGCAGCCGCCGCTGGCCTGCCGCCGATGCGCGGCTCACTTCCGCACGCCGTGGCCACTCCGTTCCTACGGGCCCGCGGCACGCTCAAGGTCTGGCGCAACATGGTGGTCACTCAGCTGGGCATCCCGCCCGAGGTCATCGACATCACCGAGATCATGCCCACCTTCGTTTCCGAATCGACACAAGAAGCGTTGCGCCCCAGCGGAATTAAAGTACCTCCGTTCGGCAGCTACGCCGGCAGGCTGTATCAGTACTGGCGCAGGAACTTGGACCCCGAGCGGTACCGTCGCGATGACCCCGCCGGACCACTGGTTGGCCGGCACGTCATCATCACCGGCGCATCCAGTGGCATCGGACGCGCCGCGGCCATCGCGGTCGCCAAGCGTGGCGGCACCGTCTTCGTGGTGGCGCGCGACGGGGAGGCACTCGATCAGCTGGTCACGGAGATTCGCGAGGACGGCGGCAAGGCCCACGCGTTCCCCTGCGACCTCACCGATTACGCCGCCGTCGACGACACCGTCAAGAGCATCCTCGGCCAGTTCGGTCATGTGGACTATCTGGTCAACAATGCCGGCCGCTCGATTCGCCGCTCGGTGGTGAACACCGTCGACCGATTCCATGACTACGAACGGGTCATGGCGATCAACTATTTCGGTGCCGTGCGGCTGGTGTTGGCTCTTCTCCCCCATTGGCGGGAAAGGAAATTCGGCCATGTCGTCAATGTGTCGACGGCCGGTGTGCAGACCCGTAACCCCAAGTACGCGTCGTACATTCCGACCAAGGCTGCGCTGGACGCGTTCGCCGATGTGGTGGCGACCGAGACGGTATCCGATCACATCACCTTCACCAATATCCATATGCCACTGGTGAAAACACCGATGATCGCACCCTCGAACAAGCTCAATGTGGTACGCGGGCTCACCCCCGAGCACGCGGCCGCCATGGTGGTACGCGGTCTTATCGAGAAGCCGACACGCATCGACCACCCGATGGGCACCTTCGCCGATATCGGGCAGTACCTCACGCCCAAGCTGAGCCGACGGGTTCTGCATCAGATGTATCTGGCATACCCGGATTCCAAGGCGGCCCGTGGGCTCGAACCCGTCGATGACCGTCGGGACCTGTCGACCTCACGACGCCGCCCCAGGGCAGCCAAACGCGTTGCGGCCGTGTCCCGGTTACGCGTTCCAGGTCCGGTGATGAAGGCGGTACGCCTCATCCCCGGAGTGCATTGGTGACCGCCCGGGTACCCGCCTCGATGGCTCCATCGAGATAACCCGGGCGACCGCTCGCCGTTTCCGTGCCTGCCCAATGGATGTCACCAACCGGCGCTGAGGGCATCGGCATGACCACCTCGGTGATACCGATATCCAGCAGCGCCATATACCCACCGCCGGCGTCTTCGAATCCGTACTAGCCACCATTCAGTCAGTCGTATGACTTTTACTATGCGTGGCGCTCCACCGCTTGTCGAATCCGTGTACAGAGCTAACTGGCGGTAGGTTGACGTCCATGGTTCCTGTTTTTGCCGACGTCGATACCGGAGTGGACGACGCACTGGGATTGATCTATCTCCTTGCTAGCGAGAATGTGGAGATCGTCGGTATCGCTTCTACTGCGGGCAATGTCTCGGTGGACCATGTTTGCGCGAACAATCTGGGTCTGCTGGAGCTGTGCAAGACGCCGCAGATCCCGGTGTCCAAGGGTGTCGCCGAACCGTTGAGCGCGGCGCTACGTACCGCCGAAGACACACACGGTCCCACCGGAATCGGGTATGCCGCACTGCCGGACTCCACCCGTACGCTCACCGATCACGACTCCGCCGAGGCCTGGGTCAAAGCCGCGCATGCCCACCCCGGCGAGCTGGTGGGCTTGGCGACCGGGCCGCTCACCAATCTGGCACTGGCCCTGCGCACCGAACCCGAATTGCCCAAGCTTCTCAAACGGCTCGTGATCATGGGCGGCTCCTTCGACTACCCCGGCAACACCACGCCGGTGGCGGAATGGAATGTCGTCGTGGACCCGGGCGCCACGGCGGAGGTGTACGCCGCCTGGGGAGCCGCTGGCGTACAAGAACTCCCGATCGTGTGCGGCCTGAATCTCACCGAGACCATTGCCATGACACCGGAGCATCTGGTCAGGCTGGCTGATGCCGCAGGCGCTACCACCACCCCGCTGTCGGTGCTCGACTCTCCATCGAGCCGATCCTCGGCGAGCAACTCGGTACTGCGGTTCATCGAAGATGCGGCGCGGTTCTACTTCGAATTCCACATGAAGCAGGACGAAGGCTTCCTGGCGCATATGCACGATCCCTTCGCCGCTGCGGTGGCACTGGATCCATCACTCGTCCAAACCCGTTCCGCAACCGTCGATGTCGAGCTGACGGGCGATCTGACGCGTGCGATGACCATCGCGGACTGGAAGGGTCAGTGGGGCCAGAAGCCCAACGCGCAGATCGCGGTGGAGACCGATCCCGAAGTGTTCTTCCAGCGGTTCATCGAGCGAGTGAGCGCGTTCGCGCGAAAAGTCGACGAGGCCAGCTGACCTTCGCCTGTCATTCATATACGCCCTCCACATACCAACGCTGCCTGCGGAAATGCAGGAGCAACGCCTGGCCACCGCCCTTGTCTTCGAGTAGCACCTGAGCCCTGGCCGCCACACCCGCGGCCTTGCGCCCCAGAGGTTCATCACCCGAGACGAAGAGCGGTTCCTGCTCCTCCCACCATCTCTCGTCGATCGGCCACGGCCCCGCCCACCAACTCAGCTCCCAGCGCCCATTGCCCCGCCGGACCCTGGCCGGCTCTCCTGAGAACATCCCCCGTCCGGTCACCATCACCGGCGCTCCGTCGACATCCAACAACTCCACCGGTTCATCGGATAACACCACCGGAGCCGGATCGGGCACCTTTCCGGGCCATGGGGCGCCAGGGTCGGCCCGCGGCCTCAGCTCATCCCCTAAGGGCACCAAAGTAATTCGTTCGGCCGGACCGCGCCCGCCGCTGACAACTCCCACCTGTACCGACTCCTCTCCCAACAGATCCTGAACCCTCGTCAGCGCGCGTCGCGCCCGCTGCCGTTCCTCAGCGCCCACTGCTCCCCACAACGTCAGCTGCAACGCCTCGGCCGTCACCACCTCGACCGGCTCCAGCCGCAACATCGCCACCGGCCCATCCAGAGAACGTCGCCTGGCCAGCCAACCGTCGAGCTGCCAGCGCACACGGTCGGCGGTCGCCTCCTCGGTGAGCGGTTCGGCACACCGCCACACCCGAGACAGCTCCTGACCGTCCACCGTGACGGCGTGAATAGCCAACCGGGAGCAGGCCACTCCGGCCGAGGACAGCGTCTCGTGCAGGCTCACCGCCAACGTCCGCCCCGCGAAGGCCGCGGCATCGACTCGATCGATCGGCGGATCGCAGGACAGCTCGACTCCCAGCTCGGCTGGAACCACATGTCCCGAGGGCGGACGCTGCGGTTCGGCTCGCGCATGTCGATGTGCCTGCACCGCGTCATCATCGAACCGCGAGGCGACATCCGACCGCGCCAGTTCCGCAAAAGCACCGATGGTACGAATACCCATGCGCCACAACAGGTCAACCAAGTCTTCACGTTGCGGGCAACACAGACTGGGCTCGGCGGCCATCTCCTTGATCGACAGCGCAGCCAGGAATCGCGCATCCCCACCGGGCACCACCAGTACCGCATGCCGCGCGGCGTATACCGCCGTGGACATCTGGTCGGCGATCCCCACCTGACATTCGGCCCCGGCCACCGACACCGCATCGGCCAGCCGTTCTGCCGCAATCTGCTCACTGCCGAAGTACCGGGCGGCTCCGGTCACCGGCAGTGCCAGCAGCCCGGGACGCAGAATCTCGGCCCCCGGCACCAGATCATCCACTGCCGCGATCATCGGTTCGAAGAACCGCGCATCACGATCGGCATCGGCCACCGCGATATGCAGCTGCGGACAACGAGCCTGGGCCTCGCGTCGCCGCATACCCCGGCGCACTCCCAGCGCCCGTGCGGCCGCAGTGCATGCCGTCACCCTGTTGGCCAGGGTCACCGCCACGGGCCGGGTGGCAGGAAGATCCGCCATCGCCGCGGCGGCCACCGCAGGCCAGTCTGGGCACCAAATCGCCAGTACCCGTGGCGCTTTGCGCCGTCCTTTCCCTGGCCTTTCAGGCAGATCTGATCGCGCCACGGCCGCCACACACCTCCCGACCACCACGCCCACGCGTCCGTACCGTTGTCCGCACCCCACGGATCCGCCCCAGACCGCGGGCCGACACCCCGTCATAGCCGGTCACCTGCGCCCGCAATCGCAGCGAGGCGCCTTCCCAATCCCCATCGACGGCCAGCAGCGTGCATCCGTTGCTGTGTGCCCGGGCCACTATCGCGCGTGCCGACGTCGAGGCCACCCGTCGGCCACCCAGACCCAGCACCACCAGATCCATTCCGTCCATGAGCACCGAGGCCACCTCCACCGCACTCAGACCCGGGTGGGGAATCAACGCCAGACGGCTTAGGTCCGCCCCCCGCTCCACTGCCGCCAACACGCTCACATCGGGAATGCCCACAATCGCGGCATATCCGCCCGCAGCGGTCACCGAAGCCACCACGTCCAAAGGCAGTGACCGGGCCCCGCTGGCCACCGCGACCGTCCCGCGCCGCAACACGTGACCTATTGATCTGGCCAGCGCATCGGACCCTGGCAGCAAAGATTGAACGTCCGGCAGTGCCTCCTGAAACCGGCCAGCCGAAGACCGATCCCCACCGACCTTCCCCGATATCGTCGCCATCTGCTGCCGGAGCTTTTGCAGCTGGTCAGCACGGTTTACCAGCGCTTCATCGGCGGCCGCCACAGCCGTCACAACCGCACCTCCAGACACATTCAACTAGAACGTATGTTCGATACGATTGAGTAAACACCCACCCCCTGACAACCGTCAACACACGATTAGTACCCTGACAGCCAGCAAACTAACTTCAGCGGAATGGTAGACATGGGTGACGAATCGGAGTCCCACGAGATACGTGCCCTCGTTGAGGCATACCTTCACGCAATCAACGCCTCTGATATCGACAGCCTGAAAAGGCTCTCAGTCGGTCCCGCACGCGATGAACTTTCACCCAACTACAAAGGGGTGCCCGGCAAGTTGCCGTACTGGCATCACTTGATGATCCGCACAGAGAAAGACAATCCCTGTCACATCAAAACATTCAAAGTCTTGGCAAACGGCCCAGAGCACATCGTGGTGGAGGTGTACACCGAGTTTGCCGATCAGCGTGAAAAGACGTACTACCTGCCGGGTACCTGGGTCAGGTATGACATCGCCTCGGTACGGGGTAAGTGGAAGATCGAACTGATCCGCGATTTCAGTGACCACAATTTCCATTGGCGCAAAAAAGGCGCCATATTTATCCGAGTTCCGGAATCCTGCGGCTTCCCTTCGTTAAGAGAAGCGGCACCGCACTCACTGGACAGCACCGGCAGTCTGCAGGTCACCTTCGATCTTGGTTCTGCCATCGCAGCCGGGAGAACTGCCATGCTGCCCGGCCAACTTGGTTTTGCTTACACCGTGCCAGTGCTTGCCACAGGGAAGACTCCATTACCACTATCGGCCCTCGACGAGGCCGCACTCAAGGAATATCCACATCTCACGTACCGCGCAGGGCACCCAGACAAAGAGATCGACACAGTCGAAGAGGCGATGGGGTGGCCAGTACCCAAGCTATGGCGTCAATATCTCACCAGCCCAACCATTCTCCAGACTGGCTGCCTAGACACCGATGACCACATCGACATCTATACCCCTGCCCAAATCGTCTCCCTAACGCGAGCCTGTGCCGATGGCGGCGCCCACAATCCTGGGTATCTCCACGTAGCGGGAGCTGGCGGCGGCAATATCGCTATCGATACCCGCAATCCGAACGGACCCACGTACTTGATGTATGCGTCGGAGGGCTGGGAATATCTTCAAGTTCAGACCAACACACTCGAGGAATTCATTACGCGGCTGGATTCCCGTACTTTCAAGCTCCGATTTGACGAGTCCTAATCGAGCTGGCGGGTGTGCGCCCAGCGGGTCAACGCGTTGCGATTGGACTGCTGGGTCTTACGCAGCACATTGGAGGCGTGCGTTTCCACCGTCTTGACCGAGATCACCAAATCCTCGGCAATCTCCCGGTAGGTGTACCCCCGGGCCAGGAGCCGCAGCACCTCGAGCTCACGCGGAGTCAGCGAATCCAACTCGGGGTCCAATGCCGGCTCCGGGCTATTCGAGCGCCCGGTGAAGGAGTCGAGCACAAATCCGGCCAGCCGCGGGCTGAACACCGCATCCCCACCGGCTACCCGACGCACCGCGTCGGCGAGCTCGCTCCCCGAAATCGTCTTGGTGACATAGCCTCTGGCGCCCGACCTGATCACCGCGATGACATCCTCCGCGGCATCGGACACGCTGAGCGCAAGAAACACCGGGCCGGAGCCGCCGACTCCGTTGATGACGGCAACCCCACCGCCAGAAGGCATGTGCACATCGAGTAACACCACATCCGGTGCGCTGGCACGAATCCCGGTGACTGCCTCAACAACCGACCCTGCCTCGCCCACGATCTCGATATCCGATTCGCCGGCCAGCTCGGCCCGCACCCCGGACCGAAACACCCCATGATCGTCGACCAGGAATACCCGCAGCATCACTCTTCCCTCTCGTCGGCGTCGTTGGTCTTGTACGGCAAGATAATTCGCACCTCAGTGCCCTTACCGATCTCCGACTTGATCTGCACCTGCCCACCCCGGCGCACCACCCTGGCCTTGATGGAACGCGCGATGCCCTGCCGATCCTGCGGCACCTCGTCGGGATCGAACCCCTTACCCCGATCCCTGACGAAGACGCTGATCTGGCCGGGTTCCACCTCGGCGTACAGGTTGATATCCGATTGCCCGGAATGCTTGGCAGCGTTGACCAACGCCTCACGGGTGGCCCCGACCAATGCGCGCCCGGTCTCGGGCTCACGTGCCAGATCGGCATCGCCGACGATCACCGAATTGACCACCACGGTGTGCGTGTCCTCGACCTCCCCGGCCACGGTGCGCAACTCCTGCGCCAGTGACGAGTCCGACGACGCCCCCGAGGAGAACAGCCAGCTGCGCAGCTCCCGTTCCTGGCTGCGGGCCAGACGCAACACCTCGCTGGGATTGTCGGTGCGTTTCTGGATCAGAGCCAGCGTCTGGAGCACCGAATCATGGAGATGCGAGGCGATCTCGTCGCGTTCCTCAGTACGGATACGGGCAGCGCGCTCGATGCCGAGCGCACGCCACAACCGCAACCACAGCGGCACCGTCAACAACACCGCGCCTACCAAAGTGGCCGCGATGGCCACCAGTGAGTCGCGCAAAGAGGACAGGTCCACATTGCGCAAAACCACCACCGCGATCCCGCCGAAGACCAGCGCCGCGCCGGCGATCACCCGAACCAACGTCAGTATCGACGGCCTGCCGGGCGCTCCCAATACCGCCAAACTTGGTCCCTGCGCATCGAATTCGCGCCACACCACCGCAAGACCGGTCAGCGCCAACACGGTCGGGAAGACCAATGACGCCGCCGAGCCGCTGACCGTCGACATCAAAATGATCAGCGCGGCGAGGCTTAACAGCAACAGCCCGGTGGCTCGCCTGCGGTCGGTAGCGCTGACGGCGGCAACATCGTCGCCCGGCGGCATCAGCATCCACAGCAGTCCATAGGCCACGATGCCCATCCCGCTGGCGGCTCCGAGCACCGCGAAGGCCAACCGCACCCGGAACACCGGGACATCGAGATGATCGGCGAGCCCACCGGCGACACCGGCCACCACTCGCCCACCGGTACGCCGGCGCAGCGGCGGAGCGGCGGTCAGCCGATTTCCGCCGGCGAAGGCATTCCGGAACCTGGGACTCACCTCTGCGATACTGCCATGGCAAAGCTCCGCATGGCATCGGGCTTATCCCTGAAGCCGTATTGCAAAGATCAGGGTGAATCCTGATGGCGGACATGCCCGCGGCTGGGCACCATAGCTGTCATGGATACCGATACCACCACCAAGCGGACGCCGTCCTCCACTCTGGGAGACATGTGGCGGACTCGTCCGTTGCGGCTGCCCGGACACGGCAAGCTCGCCGGTGTCGCCGCGGGAATCGGCTACCGCTACAACGTGGATCCGCTACTGGTTCGTGTAATTTTCGTGGTCACAACGATTTTCGGTGGCGCAGGCGCCATCATGTACGTGGCGTGCTGGCTGCTTATGCCTACCGCCCGCTACACGACCCCGTATCACGAGTCCAAGGTGAAGATGGTCTTCTGGATCATCGTCCTGCTGCTCCTCGGCGGACCGTTCATCGACCCCGATCGCGACCCGTGGGGATTCGTCAGCGCCGCGGTCCTGCTCGGTGGCTGGTATCTGCTCTATCAGCGCCAGACCGACCCCCCCTCGGCTCCGGCGGCTTCTGCCGATCAGCCTCCCGTCACCACGGATGACCAATCGGACACCGTAACGGCCCCGGTCGACGTGACCAAAACAGAAGCCGGGCCACTGTCGGTACCGCTGCCGCCGCCCCCGCCCACATGGAACCCACCGGGAATGTCGCCCTTCACCTGGGATCTGCCCGATCCGACTCCGCTGCCCGCACCACCCGCCAAGCCCAAGTCCCGCGTGGCCCCAGTGACCATCGGCGCGATGCTCATCGTCAGCGCAGTACTCGTGGCCATCGGACTGCTCGGCGGCAGCTGGGTGACGCCGGTAGAGGTCACCGCGGCGGCGTTGGTCATCGTGGGTGTGGGCATGCTGGTGGGTGCCTGGCTCCGCAGCGGCTACGCCCTGCTCTTTCTGGCAGTCCCGCTGGCCGGATTCGTCATCGTGGCATCCTCGATAGGGCCGCTGGAGGTGTCTCTCAACATCGGCGACCAAAGCTACCGCGTCACAGAGGCTTCCGATATCGACGACTACTACGAGGTCGGCATTGGCACCATCACCCTTGACCTGACGGAGGTCACACTCACCGGCGACAAGACGGTGAACCTCGACGTCGGGATGGGCGATATCCACGTGCTGGTTCCGTCATCCATGAACGTGCGAAGCAGATGCGAGGTGAGCGTCGGCAGTTTCGACTGCCTACCCTCACCAGCCGGCACCGGCCCGGTACTGACCATCAACGCCACGGCCAACGTAGGAAGTATTGAGGTGCAACGTGTCTGAGAACACCGACGAACCAGTGACCAACGCCGATAGTGCCGACTCCGAGGTGCAGAATCAGGCGGAATCCGCACCTGAGGCCGTCGACAGCGAGAAGACCAGGCCCTCCATCACCCTTGCCCTGTCCGGACTGATCGCCGTGCTCGTCGGCGGGTGGGCCCTCACGGGCGAGGACTTCGTCGCGCTGATTCACAGCGATCTGCTCGGCTGGGTCGCAATCGCCATAGCGATCGCCATCGGCGTTGCGCTGGTGGCAGTTCCGACCCGGCATAACCGCAGTTAGAGGATCACTCCCATTCGATGGTGCCGGGCGGCTTGCTGGTGATGTCCAGCACCACCCGGTTCACCTCGGGAACCTCGTTGGTGATTCGCGTCGAGATCCGCTCCAGCACTTCGTAGGGCAGCCGCGTCCAGTCCGCGGTCATCGCGTCCTCACTGGAGACCGGTCGCAACACGATGGGATGCCCGTACGTGCGTCCATCGCCCTGCACCCCGACCGAGCGCACATCGGCCAACAGCACCACCGGGCACTGCCAGATATTGCGGTCTTGGCCCGCGGCGGTAAGTTCCTCGCGCGCAATGGCATCGGCACGACGCAAGGTATCCAGCCGGTCGGCAGTGATCTCGCCGACGATCCTGATGGCCAGACCCGGTCCCGGGAAGGGCTGGCGGCCAACGATCTCCTCAGGTAGACCCAGCTCGCGGCCGACGGCGCGCACCTCGTCCTTGAACAGCAGCCGTAGCGGCTCCACCAAGGTAAAGGTCAGGTCCTCGGGCAACCCGCCCACATTGTGGTGGCTCTTGATGTTGGCCGTACCGCTGCCGCCCCCGGACTCGACAACATCCGGGTACAGCGTGCCCTGCACCAAAAACTCGATTCCGTCCTCGGAGTTGCCGATCGCATCGGAGACAGCGCCCTCGAACGCCCGGATGAACTCACGGCCAATGATCTTGCGTTTGGTTTCCGGGTCGCTGACACCGGCGAGCTCACCGAGGAACTTCTCCGCTACATCAACAGTCACCAGCTTGGCGCCGGTGGCTGCCACGAAATCGTGTTCCACCTGCTCACGCTCTCCGCTGCGCAGCAGACCGTGGTCAACGAACACACAGGTCAGCCTGTCTCCGATGGCGCGTTGTACCAGGGCTGCCGCCACCGCCGAATCGACCCCACCAGAGAGCCCGCACAATGCGCGGCCGTCACCGATCTGCGCGCGCACCTGCTCGACCAGGGTCTCGGCGATATTGGCTGCCGTCCACGCCGACTCAATGCCCGCGAACTCGTGCAGAAAGCGGCTGAGTACCTGTTGCCCGTGCGGCGAATGCAGCACCTCGGGGTGATATTGCACCCCGGCCAGGCGCCGCGCCCGGTTCTCGAACGCCGCCACGGGAGCACCCTCGCTGCTGGCTACCACGGTAAAGCCTTGGGGCGCTTCGGTTACCGCATCGCCGTGGCTCATCCATACGGGCTGAACGCCGGGCAGACCGTCATGCAGGTCTCCGCCCACCACGTTCAGCTCGGTGCGGCCGTACTCGCTGGTACCGGTGTGCGCGACGGTTCCGCCGAGCACCTGCGCCATGGCCTGAAAGCCGTAACAGATACCGAAAACCGGAATGTCCAAATCGAATACGCCGGGGTCGAGCTGGGGTGCACCCTCTTCATAGACGCTCGACGGGCCACCGGACAGCACGATCGCCCGGGGGTTGCGTTCCTTGATCTCCTCGATACTCGCCGAATGAGGAATCACCTCAGAGAACACCCGCGCCTCACGCACGCGACGTGCGATCAGCTGTGCGTACTGTGCCCCGAAGTCGATGACCAGAACCGGTCGGTCGCCATGCTGCTCCGTTTGCGCCACCGGCTTAGCTTAGTGGTGCAGCTATCCCGGATCTAACTGGCCGAGCTCACCGGTTCGATCGGTAGACGCCGCAATGCGCCGGGAGCACCGGCCGGGACCACCGGGTGCGCCGGGGGCACCGGCGCCATCCGCTGATAGGGCAGACCCTGCTCCGGGCGCAGATCTATCTCCCCCTTGTTGGGCCACAACGACGCCGCCCGTTCGGCCTGCGCGGTGATGCTCAGCGACGGGTTGACGCCCAGGTTCGCCGAGATCGCCGCGCCGTCCACCACGTACATGGTCGGGTAGCCGTACACCCGGTGGTAGGGGTCGATGACGCCATCTTCGGGGCTTGTCCCGATGACGGCGCCGCCCAGGAAGTGCGCGGTGAGCGGGATGTTGAACAGCTCGCCCCAGGTGCCGCCCGCGACGCCGTCGATCTTGGCGGCGAGGCGGCGAGTCGCTTCGTTGCCTGCGGGAATCCAGGTGGGGTTGGGCTCACCATGGCCCTGCTTGCTGTCCAAACGCCGCCAGAACAGCGTCTTCTTGGTGAACGTGGTGATCGAGTTGTCCAGGTGCTGCATGACCAGCGCGATGACAGTGCGCTCACTCCACTGCGTCACGTTGAGCATGCGCATGGTGCCGCGTGGATCCGCACGCGCCGCCTCGATGAGCTGGCGCCACCGCGACTTCTCGCCATCGCCGTCGGTCATCAGAGTCTGCAGCAGGCCCATCGCGTTGGAGCCCTTGCCGTACCGCACCGGCTCGATGTGCGTGTCACTGGTCGGGTGGAACGAGGACGTGATGGCCACACCGTGGGTGAGGTCCAGATCGTCCTTGTACTCCAATCGCCCTGCACCGACGATGGATTCGGAGTTCGTGCGGGTCAGCACACCCAGGCGCTGGGAGAGTTTGGGCAGCAGGCCCTTGTCCTTCATCTTGAACAAGAGGTTCTGCGTGCCCCAGGTGCCGGCGGCCAGCACCACGTGCTTGGCCGTGTAGGTCTTGCGCTGTTTACGCAGCCAGCGACCGGTGGACTTGGTGGACACCCGCCAAACCCCGTCGGCACCCTGCTGCACCGCGGTGACCGTGGTCAGCGGAATGACCTGGGCGCCAGATGATTCGGCCAGTCCCAGGTAGTTCTTGACGAGGGTGTTCTTGGCGCCGACCCGGCATCCGGTCATGCAGGAACCACATTCGGTGCAGCCCACCCGGTCGGGGCCTGCACCACCGAAGTAGGGATCGGGCACCTTGACGCCGGGTGTCTTGGTGCCATCGGGGCCGAAGTACACACCCACGGGGGTCGCGACAAAGGTGTCACCGGCACCCATGTCGTCGGCGACCTCCTTGATGAGCCGGTCGGCGTCGGTGAAGGTGGGGTTCTTGACCACGCCGAGCATCCGCTGGGCCTGCTCGTAGTGCGGTGAAAGCTCGGCGCGCCAGTCGGTGATGCCCTTCCACTGCGGGTCGTTGAAGAACGGCTCCGGCGGCACATACAGGGTGTTGGCGTAGTTCAGCGAGCCACCGCCCACCCCGGCACCGGCCAGGATCATGCAGTTGCTCAGCAGGTGGATCCGTTGAATCCCGAAGCACTTGAACATGGGCGCCCACAGGAACTTGCGCAGATTCCAGGACGTCTCGGCGAATTCTTCGTCGGAGAACCGGCGACCGGCTTCCAGGACACCTACGCGGTAACCCTTTTCGGTCAACCGCATGGCGGTGACACTTCCGCCGAATCCGGATCCGACGATGAGCACGTCGAAGTCGGTGTCTGCTTCAGGTTTCACAGGGACTGCTACCGGTGATGACATCGTTGGCCTACCTCCGCATGGTCACGTTACCGACCAGTATGGAATACAACGAGGGGGGTATTGTAAATTAGGTCACCCTAAGTAGACACATGTCTAAGAGTTGACGGTCAGCCCGACCTTCTGAAATTCCTTGAGATCGCAGTATCCGGACTTGGCCATCGAACGGCGGAGCCCACCAACAAGATTCAAGGTGCCAAACGGGTCATCGGACGGGCCACCGAGAACCTCGCTCAACGGCGGCCGCTCCCCCACCGCCACCTGCAGCAGCGCGCCACGAGGCAACGAGGGATGCGCGGCGGCATTCGGCCAGAACCATCCGTCACCGGCGGCCTCCTGCGCCGCGGCCAACGGGGTCCCCAGCACAACGGCGTCGGCACCACAGGCAATGGACTTCGCAAGGTCTCCCGAGGTGTGGATGTCGCCGTCGGCCAAGACATGTACGTACCGGCCGCCGGTCTCGTCCAGATATTCGCGGCGCGCGGCCGCGGCATCGGCGATGGCGGTCGCCATAGCGACGCTGATGCCCAGCACCTCTCCGCTGGTCGTCGCGCCCGCGGTCTGCCCGTACCCGACGATGACGCCCGCGGCTCCGGTCCGCATCAGGTGCAGGGCCGTGCGGTGATCGATCACGCCACCGGCGACAACGGGGATATCCAGCTCGGAGATAAAGGTTTTCAGGTTCAGCGGCTCGCCGTCGCGGGCCACCCGTTCGGCCGACACGATGGTGCCGTGGATGACCAGCAGATCGATACCCGCGGCGATCAGATGCGGGGTGAGCAGCTGCGCGTTCTGCGGGCTCACCCGCACCGCCGTGGTCACGCCGGCCCCACGCACCTCGGTGATGGCCGCCGCCAGTAGCTCCGGATCGATTGGTGCCGAATGCAATTGCTGCAACAGGCGAATCGCGGCGGAGGGCTCAGGCTCCTTCTGCGCAACCTCGACCACCTCGGCGATGCGGGCCTCGACATCGGCGTGCCGGCCCCACAACCCCTCGCCGTTGATGACGCCGAGCCCACCGGCCTTACCGAGTTCAATGGCGAAACGCGGCGAAACCAGCGCATCGGTCGGATGCGCCACCACCGGAATCTCGAATCGGTAGGCATCGAGCTGCCACGACGTCGACACGTCCTGCGATGAACGCGTGCGGCGCGCCGGGACAATGTTCACGTCATCGAGTTCGTATGTGCGGCGGGCGGTTCTGCCCATGCCGATTTCGACGAGGTCACGCATGTTGGCTTCCTTTACCGTGCCGAGGTGTTAACGCACGTAGTAGTTCGGCGCTTCGGCCGTCATGGTGATGTCATGCGGATGGCTCTCCTTGAGCCCCGCCGCGGTGATCTGTACGAACTGAGCGCGCTGAAGCTCCTCGATGCTCGACGCCCCGGTGTACCCCATGGCAGCCCGCAGGCCACCCGTCAGCTGATGCATGACCGTCGACAACGGGCCACGGAACGGAACCCGGCCCTCGATGCCTTCGGGCACCAACTTGTCCTCGGACAACACGTCGTCCTGGAAATAGCGGTCCTTCGAGTAGCTCCGCCCGGTGTTCCCGGCCGCGCCGCGTCCCTGCATGGCACCCATGGATCCCATGCCGCGGTAGCTCTTGAACTGCTTGCCGTTGACGAAGATCAGTTCACCGGGCGACTCTGCCGTACCCGCCAACAGTGACCCGAGCATCGTCGTGGACGCACCGGCGGCAAGCGCCTTGGCGATATCGCCCGAATACTGCATGCCGCCGTCGGCGATCACCGGAACACCGGCCAGGTGGCAGACCGCCGAGGCCTCCAGAATCGCGGTGATCTGCGGGGCACCGACACCGGCCACCACACGGGTGGTGCAGATGGAGCCCGGGCCCACACCGACCTTCACCGCGTCGGCGCCCGCCTCGATGAGCGCCGCGGCACCCGACCGGGTGGCGACGTTCCCGCCGACCACGTCGACGCGCTCGCCCACCTCGGCCTTGAGCTTGCCGACCATGTCCAGCACCTTGCGGTTGTGCGCGTGCGCGGTGTCCACGATCAGTACATCGACACCCGCGTCCACGAGCGCCATGGCCCGCGTCCACGCGTCATCGCCCACACCGACAGCCGCGCCGACCAGAAGCCGACCGTCGCTGTCCTTGGTGGCATTGGGGTGCTGCTCGGTCTTCGCGAAATCCTTGACGGTGATGAGGCCGGTCAGGCGGCCGTCGCCATCGACGATGGGCAGCTTCTCGATCTTGTTGCGCCGCAACAGCCCTAGCGCAGCGTCGGCAGTCACTCCCTGGCGTGCGGTGATCAGTGGCGGCTTGGTCATCACCTCGGCGACGGGCTTGGACAGGTCGGCCTCGAACCGCATATCCCGGTTGGTGATAATCCCCACGAGCGCGCCCTGCGGGTTCACCACCGGCAGACCCGAGATACGGAACCGTGCACATAGCGCGTCGACCTCGGCAAGGGTGTTCTCGGGCGAGCAGGTCACCGGGTTGGTGACCATGCCGGCCTCGGATCGCTTAACGGTCTCGACCTGCCCGGCCTGATCCTCCAGCGAGAGATTGCGGTGCAGTACACCCATGCCGCCGGCACGTGCCATCGCGATGGCCATTCTGGCCTCGGTGACAGTGTCCATCGCCGAGCTGACCAGCGGGACGTTGAGCCTGATCCGCTTCGTCAGCTGAGAGGAGGTATCGGCGCCGTTCGGCAGCACATCCGATGCCGCGGGCAGCAACAGCACATCGTCGAACGTCAACCCGAGCATGGCGACCTTGTGCGGGTCGTCGCCGCCGGTGTGGACGGACCCTGCCGCAATGGTCATTCAAGCCTCCATGCCAGATAGCCGTCGTATACATCCCAGGGGTGATATGGGAAGGAGTGCATCCATCCTATCGGCTCGCTCCGGCTCCGATATCCAAGGATATGTGCTCGGACATACCCCACGTGAGCTGGCGCACGAACCGGCGAACTGCGTACTCTAAGAGTGTGCGCGACCACTTTCCGCCGGGATTGCCACCGGACCCGTTCGCCGACGACCCCCACGATCCGTCGGCCGCGCTCGATGCGATCGAGCCTGGTCAGCCGCTCGACCCGCAGGAGCGGATCGCGGTCGAAGAGGATCTTGCGGACCTCGCGGTCTACGAAGCATTGCTGGCCCATAAGGGAATCCGCGGTCTGGTGGTTTGCTGTGACGAATGCCAGCAGGATCACTATCACGACTGGGACATGCTCCGCGCGAATCTGCTGCAGCTGCTGGTCGACGGCACCGTCCGCCCGCACGAACCGGCTTTCGATCCCGAGCCGGAAGCATATGTGACCTGGGATTATTGCCGCGGGTACGCCGATGCCTCACTCAACGAGGCCGCCACGGACCGCGACGGATTCCGCTGATCTTTCGCTTTTCGGCCTACCCGCCGACGTGCGAGCCCGATCCACTTCCCTGATTCGCCGACCCGCCTCCCGGATTGGCCGGAGCCACTGGAGCTGACGTCATCACCGGCATGTGCCGTGACGGGCCGTCGGCGCCCGAACCCGCGTTCCCGCCGCTGCCCGGATACCCGTGAAGGTTCCCCGACCCGGGGATGTTGACGGGTGCCTGATAGTTCGGCACCTGGTTGTCGGGAGTACGGGTAATCGGCGTCGGAGCTTCGATCGTCGTCGGCGCGGTGATCACGGGAGTGTCAACAACTCCGGGCCGGGTGGTGACGATGGTCACCCCTTCCGGAGTCGTCGGGACGGTCACGATGGGCGCAGTCGACGGCGCCGTGGTGCTCGCAATCACCCCCGGAGCAGAGACGGACGTGGTGGGCGCGGAGGGTGCCGTCGTCGTGAGTGTCACGCTGGACGACGTCGAGGTGGACGGGGTCGACGTGATCGCCGACGTGGAGCTCGGCGGCGTCGTGGTGGTGGTGGCCGACACGGTGGTCGACGTCGACGTGGACGTCTGGACAGATGTGGACGTGGAGCTCGTCGACGTGGAGCTGGAGGTGCTCGTCGATGTCGAACCGCTTGTCTCCGTCGTCGACGAGGACGTGGATGTGGACGACGTCTCCGACGTCGTGGTTGATGACGTTGTCTCGGACGTGGTGGTTACCGGCGTCGTCGAGGTCGTGGAACTGGTTGTGCTCGTGATGGGTGCGATCGCCGGCGGCGACAACATGATGCGCGGCGTCTCGGTCACCATCTCCGGCGGCACGGTCGCCTGCGGGTTCTTGGCGTCGATCCTGACTTCGGCCTGTTGCACCCGGCTGGCCAGCTCGGCCTTCTGCTGGGCGTCGCCCACCTCGTTGACGCGCGCAGCGGCAACCCCGAGCTGTTGCTGCGCCCCTTCCCAATCCCCTTGGGAAATAAGCTTTTCCACCTGCGCAAGTTCGGTTTGCGCCGAGAGCACCACCGGGTCCGTGCGCACCGTCGGGCCCGTGCCGAACAACGAGCTACGCAGCCCATACAACGCGTCACCGGGATGCGACTGGTACACGGCCGCACCGAATCCGCCGAACAGCAGCGTCACCGCGGCCGCCGAACCCACCGTCGTGGCCAGCAGCCGCGAACGGCCACCACGGTCGCGCAGTGCGTTACGCGCCTGCCCGAGTGTGGGTTTCGCCGGCATCGGATCGCGCCCGACATCCTCGCGCCAGGCCGCCAACATCATCGCCACGGCGTACTCGTCGGAATCGGACGTGGCCACCGGCAGATCCGCCGCGATGGCATCGATCATCCGGTTGGTGCGCCGCAGCGCCGCCAGGTCTTCGGGCCCCTCGTTCTCTTGCCAGCCCTGCGGACCGGGGAACCATCCGCGTCCATCAGCCACGGTGATCACCCGCCCGAGTCATCTCTGCCTTGAGTTTCTGCAGTGCCCGATGCTGCGCCACCCGGACCGCGCCCGCACTGCTGCCGACCGCGTCGGCGGTCTCCTCCGCCGACAGGCCGACGACCACACGCAAGATGAGGATTTCGCGTTGCTTCTCGGGCAGCACCTCCAGCAGCGCTTGCATGCGCCGCGAGGATTCGGAGTTCAGCGCCTCCTGTTCGGGGCCCGCATGGCGGTCGAACTGCTCCGGCAGGGTCTCGGCGGGGTCGGACTTGTCGCGGGCCATCGCGCGGTGCGCATCGGCTACCTTGTGCGCGGCGATGCCGTACACGAAGGCCAGGAACGGACGTCCCTGATCTTGGTAGCGAGGCAGCGCTGCGATCACCGCGAGACACACCTCCTGCGCTACGTCGTCGGCGGAGAGACCACTTCTTTCCGCCGTTCCAACTCGAGCGCGGCAATATCGCACCACGACGGGCCGGATGGCACTAAGTACCTCAGAGAGCGCGTCGCGATCGCCTTTGACGGCAGCAGCAACGACGTCGTCGAGCCCGCTCTCCGTACTTGTCATCGACTGCGCATTCCCCAGCGTTACGTGTGGTGCACCGTGGTGGTGCTGTCACCTAGGACAATAGCGTTGGACATCAGCGGGCAGCGCATTTAGTCCACCACCTCGAGGCGCCAACGCCCACCCGCGCGGGCTATCCACGCGGCACATTCGCGGCGAACAGCAACGAGGTCTTCACGAGGTTGCCCCGCCCCGTCGAACGACGGCAGACCGGACAACATCGCCGCCAGCGCCCAGCGCAGCGGCACCAGCTCATTCGCCGTCGCGGCCTGCAGCCCGCGCGCGGCGACAACCGCCGATTCATTCATATCGCCAACGCTGCTGAGCGCCGCGGCCAGCACCATCGCCGTCTTGACCTGGTGTCTTACCGAAGGCACATCACGCGCGAGCTGCTCGGCCGTGCGCGCGTACCGCAGCGATCGCTCCCCGTCGCCGGACACCATCGCCAGCTCGGCGTGCACCCAGGCCAACCGCAGGGGTAGGCGCCATGGCCACCGAACGTCACCGCGCACGGATAGCGCATCGGCCCGTTCCAGTAACGCGTGAGCAAGCGGAAATCGCCCCAGTCCCAGTGCATCCGCCGCCAACCCGACGAGTGCATCGGACCGCGCCTCGGCGTCGGTGCCGGCCAGCATCAGTGCGCGGCCATCCAGCCCGCGCGCATGCGTGTGCCAGCCGAGCTGACGCACCAGTGATGCGCGTGTACTCAGCGCCAGCGAGGCACGTCTGCCGGGGCGCGAGGTCACGATGCCGCTCAATTCGGCGTGCGCCGCCGCATAGCGTCCCGCTCCACCCAGCGCGACGGCACGAAACCAGGCATCCTCAGGTGTTGAAGCGCACGGAAGCGGCCACGTAGCTGGACTCGGACCAAAGGCGGCATTGCTGAGCACGGCCGTTACGGAGGTAAGGGAAGTCACCATGGGAGCGGCCACCGTACCAATTCCGTCAAATATGGCGTTAACAGTTGATGCTGCGGATGTTAAATCGATGTCAACCGGACCTGTGAACACTTCACCAACACAGCATTAAGGAAACGGAAAACCCACGGCCAAAACCCGCTGACCACGCAGGTGAGCGACCGCTACGTACCAGTCATGAGCAAAGACGATGAACGTGATGTTAATTCTGGACCTAATGGCGTGATGTTGCCATGATCATCGCCTATTGACTGGATTTCTACCGCGCACCTACGTTGTGTACACCGCTTGTCATTGGCGACACGTCTGGTGCAACTTCACTCACGCGCAGGTCGACTGCGCGCGCAGCGAGAGGGTTAACCACATGCCGCAGCCACAGCAGTTGCCTGGGCCCAACGCAGATATTTGGGATTGGCAGATGAAGGGCGTTTGCCGAGGAGTCGATTCGTCGGTCTTCTTCCATCCCGACGGTGAACGCGGCCGTGCCCGCGCACAGCGGGAGATGAAGGCCAAGGAGATGTGCCGGGCATGCCCGGTGCTGGTGCAGTGCCGCGCACACGCGCTGGCTGTCGCCGAGCCGTACGGAATCTGGGGCGGGCTCTCGGAGTCCGAACGTGAACTGATTCTGCGCCGCGGAGTACGCCGCACCGCGTAATACGCTGAGCAAACGTTGGGCCCCCGCACCCAGATGGTGGCGGGGGCCCAACGTTTGCGGGGGTCTTTAGGTAACGGGGCCCGCCGGCTGGTCATCGACCTTCCAGTTGAAGAAAATCTGCGATCCCTGCACATCGGTAGTCCTGACGGTGACCCCGATCGTCTTGCCCTCGCCGTCGACGACCGCACACCGCTGAGTGGCACCCTTCTCGCCCTTCAACGCCCCCTCACAGCTGACGCTGGCGAGCGTGACACCGGTCTTCTCCTTGATCCCGTCCTTGAGCCCGGCCTCCAACTTGGCCTTGGTGAGCTCAGGGGAAGACGACCCCAAGCTGAAGTGCGCCTCGCAGCCCGAGAGCAGCAGCCCCGCCAGGACCAACGCCGTCAGCCGCGACATGTGACTAGCCATCCGCTTAGTAAACCCCCGTTTTAGCGCGGCGCCACGGCCACCCTGGCCGATCGACGAGGACGGCAACCCCATCGACGTTGACGATCGCGAAGGCCACTAGGCCGCCCACACCGCCTTGTACGGGCCCCATTGCCACAAAACGCAAGACGCCCCCGACCCGTGGGCCGAGGGCGTCTGCATTGCTCTCTAGTGGGCGTGACCGTGGTGACCGTGACCGTGACCGTGGTCGGCCTCGACGGCCGGCTTCTCCACGATGCTGGTTTCGGTCGTCAGGATCATCCGCGCCGCCGACGCCGCGTTGATGACGGCCGAGCGGGTCACCTTCACCGGATCGATGACGCCATCGGCGATCAGGTCGCCGTACTCGAGCGTCGCCGCGTTGAAGCCATGCCCGGCATCCAGCTCCGCCACCTTGCTCACCACGACGGCTCCATCCAGCCCGGCGTTGGTGGCAATCCAGAACAACGGCGCGGACAGCGCGGCTTCGAACACGTCGACACCCTTGGCCTCATCGCCCTTGAGCTCCACACGCAATCCGTCCAGCGCCGAACGAGCCTGCACCAGGGCGCTACCGCCGCCGGCGACGATGCCCTCTTCCACGGCAGCCTTGGCCGCCGCGACAGCATCCTCGACGCGGTGCTTGCGCTCCTTGAGGGCGGTATCGGTGGCAGCACCCACCTTGATCACCGCAACACCGCCGGCCAGCTTGGCCAGACGCTCCTGCAGCTTCTCGCGATCCCAGTCCGAGTCGGTGGTTTCGATCTCCGCCTTGAGCTGCGCGACGCGCGCCTTGATGGCCTCCTCGGAACCGCCACCCTCGACGATGACCGTCTCGTCCTTGCTCACCACGATGCGGCGGGCGGTGCCCAGCACCTCGATGCCGACCTCACGCAGCGACAGGCCCACATCGGGGTTGACCACCTGAGCACCGGTGACGATCGCCAGGTCCTCCAGGAACGCCTTGCGGCGGTCACCGAAGAACGGCGCCTTGACCGCGACGGCCTTGAGGGTCTTGCGGATCGCGTTGACGACCAGGGTGGACAGCGGCTCGCCCTCCACGTCCTCGGCCACGATCAGCAGCGGCTTGCCCTCCTTGGCCACCAACTCCAGTAGCGGCAGCAGGTCCGGCAGCGAGCTGATCTTGTCGCGGTGCAGCAGCACCAGCGCGTCTTCCAGGATCGCCTTCTGCTCGTCGAAGTCGGTCACGAAGTACTGCGACAGGTAGCCCTTGTCGAACTGCACACCGTCGGTGATGACGAGCTCGGTGTTGATGGTCGAGGACTCCTCGACGCTGACGACACCGTCGCCGCCGACCTTCGTCATGGCCTGGCCGACCAGCTCGCCGATCTCGGGATCGCGCGAGGACACGGTGGCCACCTGCGCGATGGCGTGCTCGCCGGACACCGGCGCGGCCACTGTCAGCAGCCGCTCGGACACGGCGTCGGCGGCGCGGGCGATACCGGTGCCGAGCTCGATCGGGTTGGCACCCGCGGCCACATTGCGCAGACCGGCCTTGACCAGTGCCTGCGCCAGCACCGTGGCGGTGGTGGTGCCGTCACCGGCAACGTCATTGGTCTTGGTGGCCACCGACTTGAGCAGCTGGGCGCCCAGGTTCTCGAACGGATCTTCCAAGTCGATATCGCGGGCGATGGTGACGCCGTCGTTGGTTACGGTGGGCCCGCCGAATGCCTTGGCCAGCACCACGTTCCGTCCGCGTGGACCGAGCGTGATCTTGACCGCGTCGGCCAGCTTGTTGACCCCGGCTTCCAGGGCGCGGCGCGCGGTCTCATTGAATTCGATCAGCTTGCTCATGTGTTCTCTCTAGTCGGCTGATTCAGCACTGGACAGGTTTGGGCAAAACGCGTGCCGCCCCGGAAACGCCTGCAATACAGGTGGTTTCCGGGGCGGTCACAGGGTGTTACTTGCTAACGACAGCCAGCACGTCGCGAGCCGACAGGATCAAGTACTCCTCGCCGTTGTACTTGATCTCGGTGCCGCCGTACTTGCTGTAGATGACGACGTCGCCCTCGGACACGTCCAGGGGGATCCGCTTCTCGCCATCCTCATCCCAGCGGCCGGGGCCAACTGCGACGACGGTGCCTTCTTGCGGCTTCTCCTTGGCAGTGTCCGGGATAACCAGACCGGAAGCGGTCGTGGTCTCGGCCTCATTGGCCTGCACGAGGATCTTGTCCTCGAGTGGCTTGATGTTCACGGCCACAGTGATCCCTTTCCCTCTCAGGGTGGCTCGGTGGGCCTGGTGCCCATGAGCCTGGATTGTCAATAGATGTTTCGGCGGCCGGATGAGTGTCGCGTCGTCGTCGCGGGTGCCGACACAACGTCAACCGATCGCCATCTAGCACTCTATACATGAGAGTGCCAGCGCTCAAGAGTGGGCTGTGACCTAACCGCTCAAAGCACCCGGATCCATGAGCAGATGGGCCGACACATCACCGACCATCTCGACATCTACCCGGCGCGAGCTGAAATACCACCCGTGCTCGTCGCGGCCGAAGGTGTCGCGGTATCGGCCCACGACAATCGCCTGCAGCGGCAGCTGTTCGGTGGCCTGCACCACGCAAAACGTCGATCGGGCCGAGGCCGTGCCGTCGTCGCCGACCTCCACGATCGGGTTGAGCACCAAGTGCCGGGTGCGCGGCGTGCCACCGGTCTCCCGATAGCGGCGGGTGGTGGTGACGAAGAGCTTGGTGATCGCCGAGGCACCGGACCCACTCCCCTGTTCCCCACCGAACGAACCGCGGCCAAGGAGCTCGCCGACCCCACCGAAATCGCCTGCGTCCATCAGCTCGGCGTACCGGTACAGCAGATCGGTGATGGCGAGCCGGTCTGCGATGCTCACCGCACCTGCCCCTTCACCACGGGTAACCCGGGGTCCGCCGCGGCCTGCAACGAGGACGGCTGCGCGCCCGCGGCCACCAGGTGCGCCGCGAAGGAGGCGATCATCGCGCCGTTGTCGGTGCACAACCGCGGCGGGGGCACCCGCAGTGTCACGCCGGCCTCGGCGCACCGCTGCTCGGCCAATGCACGCACCCGCGAGTTGGCGGCCACACCACCGGCGATCAGCAGGGTCGATACCCCGAGGTCGGTGGCCGCGCGCACCGCCTTCATGGTCAGCACGTCGGCCACCGACTCCTGGAAGCCCGCAGCCACATCTGCGGGAGAGAAATCGCATGTTTCACCGTGTTTTTCCAGGTAACGGGCCACCGCGGTCTTGAGTCCCGAGAAGCTGAAGCTGTGTCTGTCGTCGCGTGGTCCCGTCATGCCCCGCGGGAACGGAACCGCCGACGAATCACCGTGTTGTGCAAGCTCGTCGAGCACCCTGCCACCCGGATAACCCAGCCCGAGAAGCCGCGCCACCTTGTCGTAGGCCTCACCGGCGGCATCGTCGACCGTGGCGCCGAGCTCTTCGATGGGCTCGGCCAGCGACCGCACGTGCAGCAGACTGGTGTGTCCGCCCGAAACCAGCAGGGCCACGCATTCGGGCAGCGGCCCGTTTTCGTAGACGTCGGCGGCGATGTGGCCGCCGAGATGGTTCACGCCGTAGAACGGCACACCCCAAGCCAGCGCCAGCCCCTTGGCGGCGGAGACCCCGACAAGCAGCGCACCCGCCAGGCCCGGCCCGATGGTCGCGGCGACCACATCGGGCTTCTGCACCCCCGCGATGTCCAGCGCACGCCGCGCGGTGACGCCGAGCGCCTCCAGATGCGCGCGGGAGGCGATCTCGGGCACTACCCCGCCGAAACGTGCGTGCTCGTCGACGCTGGAGGCGACCTCGTCGGCCAACAGCACCACCGACCCGTCGGGGGTCAGCTCGGCGATACCCACTCCGGTTTCGTCGCAGGAGCTTTCGATGGCGAGGATGACTGTCATAGCAGCGTCAGCCTATTTCACGATGCCGTGTGCAGGGCGTTTCATGGTGAAGGCATCGGCTCCGCTGCCCGGGTAATACCGCTTGCGCAGGCCGACGGTCTCAAACCCGGTGCCGTGATACAGCGCGATCGCGGCCTCGTTGTCGGTGCGGACCTCCAGGAACACCGGGCCCGGATCCTGGTCGGCGTGCGCGAGCAGCGCATCCAGCAGACGCCGTCCCAAGCCCTGTTTCTGGTAGGCGAGATCCACCCCGATGGTGTGGATCTCGTACTCCGGCTCCTGATGCCCCAAGCGGGAGATGCCGCCGTACCCCACCAGCGTGCGTCCGTCCCTGGCCGCGAGGTAGAAGACGTGCGCCGCGGCGAGCTCGGAGCGGAAGGCCGACTCCGGCCACGGATCGTCGCCCTGAAACAGGATCGCCTCGAGTTCGGCGCACCGACGGGCATCGCGGCGGCGCAGCGGGCCGAGCTCGATGGTCATCGGCCAGGTTCTTTGGCGTCGGGGCGACGCAGATACAGCGGAGTCAGGGCATCCGGGGGCCCATCCCAGTCGGCCACCTGGACCAGCCGGGACGGCGACGGGTACTGGCGGTCCAGCACCGGGAGATCGAAAAGCGTTGTGTGATCTGGCGATCCGGCTACCTGGGCGTAACCCTGGACCGACACGTCGGCGGGCGCATCGACGGCCGGACCGCTGATGCGCGCGCCATCGCGATATCCGGCCCAATACACCTCACGCCGGCGGGCGTCGGTGACGACGAGGACGCCGCCGGTGGTGCCGTAGCCGATGGCATCGAGGGTGCACACCGGGTACACCGGAATGTCCAGCGCCAGGCCCATGGCCGCCGCGGTCGCCATGCCGACACGCAGTCCGGTGAACGGGCCCGGTCCACAGCCCACCACGATCGCGCCGAGCTCGCCGACCGCGACGCCGGCATCGGCACATGCCGCTGCGATGTTCGGCGTGAGAGCCTCGGCATGGCCCCTGGCGCCCATGGTGATTCGTTCGGACAGTGGCTGTACCGATCCATCGGGGGCGCGCCTCACCAGCCCCGCCGTGATGGCGGGGGTGGCGGTGTCCAGGGCGAGTATCACGCTCACGGCTCACAACTCCAATGCCAGGTTGCGGTGCGTTCATCGGAGTCGGCGGCGCGTTCCAGCCGGATGTCCAGGTGATGTGCCGAGAGCCGTTCGGCCAGGCCTTCTCCCCATTCGACGACGACCACCGAGTCGTCCAGCTCCGTGTCCAGGTCCAATGAGTCCAGTTCGCCTAGCAGGTCCGCACTTTGGTGTTCCAGCAGCCGGTAGACGTCCACATGCACCAACGTCGGCGCTCCCGGCTGCCGCGCCTCGTGGACCCGCGCCAGCACATACGACGGCGAGGTGACGGGACCATCGACGTCCATGCCCTGCGCAATCCCCTTGGTCAGCGCGGTCTTTCCCGCCCCCAGCGGCCCGCTGAGTACGACGACGTCACCTGCGACGAGGTCGCGTCCGATACGTGCGCCGAACTCCAGCGTGTCCTGCAGCGTCGGCAATGCGACACTTCCCGATTCGTCGATCAACGGCCGGTCCGATCGCGCAGACGCTGCTTGATGGCGGCGAAAAGTGTTGGTGTCGAGCGCCTGACAAGCCGGTCAATACCGTCGTTGACGATTCCCGGGTGTTCCAGCTGCACGAGGTGCCCCGATTCACGCACCAGGATCAGCTCATTGTGGCCGCTGGGCCCCAATTGTGCTGCCATGGACTCTGATTGGGTGTGTGGGGTGAGCATGTCGGTGTCGCCGCATATCACCAGGCTGGGTAGTGGCGCGATGGTCGGCAGCGCCGCTGTCTCGTCGTGCTCCTCCAGTGCGCGCAGGAAATCCACGATGGTGGTGACGGGCGTCTGGTGAATCATCCGCTCGCTGAACCTCACCAGCGTGGGACTCACCCGCTGGCCCCCATACGACGCGGCCTGCAGGACCGGGCCCACGAGTGATTTGACGGCGCCGCGCCCGTGGTGAGCCGGCCGCGGCGCGTAATGCACGGCCGTGCGTAGCACGCGCAGCGCCGGATTGCGCAGCCCCGCGCCGATCGCGGTGTGTGAAAGACCTTCGGCGGCACTGGCGATCAAGCCGACACCGACGATCCTGCGGCCATACTGCTCGGGGTGGCGCCCGGCGTGCGCCAGGATGGTCATGCCGCCCATCGAGTGGCCCACCAGGACCGCGTTGCCCCGTGGCACCAGCACGCGCAGCACCGACTCGAGGTCGTCGCCGAGTTGTCGGATGGTGCACGACGCCGGGGCGGGTAGGCCCGAACGCCCATGTCCGCGTTGGTCGTAGAAGACCATCCGGACATTGTCGCCCCAGCGGCTCGCCAGCTCGCGGCGTTGGAAATGAAACGACGCCATCTGCAGACAAAAACCGTGCACGAACACAACGGTCAGTGGCGCGTTCGACGGGCCTACCTCGCGAACCGCAAGCGGGATACCGTCATCGGTCATCACGATGCTGCCGCGATCGGTCTCCAGCAGATCGAAATCCTCACCGCGATAGGGGTCATCGAAGCTGCGTCGACCGATGGAGCGCGCGGTGCCGACACCGGCCACAGTGACCACGGCACCGATCCCCGCGACACCGGCCAGCCAGGCGTTCGACTTATTGCTCAACGGTCCTGGAATCCCGGTACGTCCGCACCACCCGGCCCCGTGGGCCGGTGACCACTTCGTAGGCGATGGTGTCGAGCAGCTCCGCCCATTCCTGCGCTGTCGGCTCACCCGCCGCACCCGGCCCGAAAAGCGTTGCGACATCGCCGGCTTGCACTCCGGCCCCGTTGTCACCCAGATCGACCACGAACTGGTCCATGCACACCCGCCCGATGTTCGGGTATCGGCGCCCGCCGATGGCCACCTCGAAACGGTTGCCCAGCCCGCGGACCACGCCATCGGCATAGCCGAGCCCGATGAGCGCCGCGTTGGTGTCGCGTGGGGCGGTCCACACGTGCCCGTAAGAGACCCCCTCACCGGCCCGCACCGGCTTGACCGAGGACACCGCACACGTCAGCGACATCGCCGGGATCAGCTCGGTCTCCACGGCCCCGGGCATCGGGTTGATCCCATAGACCGCGATACCCGGACGCACCATGTCGTACCGCGTATCGGGACGGGTCAACGTGGCCGCCGAATTCGACAGATGCGCCAGCTCGTAACGCAACCCAAAGCTGCGCGCCACCTCGAGCGCGTCGTTGAACCGGCCGATCTGCATGTCGATGGTGGAGTCGCCGGGCTGATCGGCATACGCGAAGTGAGACATGATGCCGCGCACCCGGATTGACTCCTCGGCCTGCGCCTTGGCCAACGCCTCGAAGAGATCGCGGGTGTACTCGGCCGGCACTCCGTTGCGGTTGAGCCCGGTGTCCACCTTGATGCACATGATCGCCTGTCGCCCGGTGGACCGCGCCGCCGTGAGCAGCTCACCGAGCTGATCGAGCGATGAAATCGCGACCTCGACATCCGCGTTCAGCGCGGCGGCGTAGTCGGCTCCCGGTGCGTGCAACCAGGCGAGCAGTGGCGCGTCGATACCGGCGGCACGAATCTGCAGCGCCTCGGTGACGGTGGTGACCCCGAGCTCGTCGGCCCCCGCAGCCAGCGCGGTACGCGCCACCCGCACCGCGCCGTGCCCGTAACCGTCGGCCTTGACCACTGCCATGAGCCGGGCCGGGCCCGCGTACTCACGCAGCAACCGCACATTGTGCGCGACGGCACCCAGGTCGATGACCGCCTGTGCGGTCGTCTCGCCTGTGTTCGGCGGGAGGCCGCCCGTAGTCGTCGAAGTCGTGGTCACCGGCTCCATTGTCCCATCCGCTCGCTAATGGGCGAACGGCTGCACCTCGTCGAAGTGCCCATTGGGTTTCAGCTCGTCCAGACCCTTGAGCACGGTGATGAGGTCATCGCGCAGCGCCCTGGCCAGGTCGCCTGAGAAGCCCTCGCGCACGACCACCCGCAGCACCGCGATATCGGTGACGTCGTCGGGCATGGTGTACGCCGGAACCTGCCAGCCGAAGGCACGCAACGAATGCGAGATATCGAACTCGGTGTACGGGTGATTGCCCTTCAGCCGGAACGACACCACCGGGATCGCCGAGCCGTCGGTGATCACCTCGAAATGCTCACTCTTACCCAGCTCATCACCGAACCAGCGCGCGGTCTCCGACAGACAACGCATCACCTGGGCGTATCCGGCCCGGCCCAGTCGCAGGAAGTTGTAGTACTGCCCCACCACCTGGTTGCCCGGCCGGGAGAAGTTGAGGGTGAACGTCGGCATGTCACCGCCCAGGTAGTTGACCCGGAACACCAGCTCTTCCGGCAGGTGTTCCTTACTGCGCCACACCACGAAGCCGATCCCGGGATAGGTCAGCCCGTACTTGTGCCCGCTGACGTTGATCGACACCACCCGCGGCAGCCGGAAGTCCCAGTGCACTTCGGGGTGCAAGAACGGCACCACGAAACCGCCACTGGCGGCGTCGACATGCACCGGGACATCGGGCTTGCCGGGCGTGGCGGCGAGTTTGTCCAGTGCGGCGCAGATCTCGGCGATCGGCTCCAACTCACCGGTGAAGGTGGTGCCCAGGATGCCGATGACACCGATGGTGTTCTCGTCCACCGCATCAAGCACTTGCTCGGGCGTGATCACGTACCGGTCCCTGGCCATCGGCAGATACCGCGGCTCGACATCGAAGTACCGGCAGAACTTCTCCCACACCACCTGCACGTTGGAACCCATCACCAGATTGGGCGTGCGCCCCTTCCAGTCGTCACCCACCTTGGCGCGCCAACGCCACTTGAGGGCCAGCCCGGCGAGCATCACCGCCTCACTGGATCCAATGGTCGACACACCCACCGCCGACGACGGGTCCTCGGTGGACAGATCTTCGGCGTGAAACAGGTCGGCCACCATGGCCACGCACCGCGACTCGATGGCGGCGGTCGCCGGGTACTCGTCCTTGTCGATCATGTTCTTGTCGAACGTCTCGGCCATCAGCTTCTCGGCCTCGGGATCCATCCACGTCGTGACGAAGGTCGCCAGGTTCAGCCGGGAGCTGCCGTCGAGCATCAGCTCGTCGTGAATGAACCGGTACGCGGCCTGCGGGTCCATCGGCTCATCGGGCAGCCGCAGTGCCGGGATGGGGGCCGTGGACAACCGGCCGGTATAGGCGGGGCTGAACGAGGAGGCGTTGATCTTGCCTGCATGGGCCGAGAGGCGGAACTGATCGCGGGTATTCGACATAAACCGATTCTCACCCTATTTCGGCGATTGCCCACCGCAGATGTCCAAGAAGACGGGAAGCCGAAATGGGAGCTTTACCCGGACCCGGGTCTGCCGCGGCGGCAGCAGCCGCACGCGCGTGCACGTAAGCCCCCATCGCAGCGGCCTTGTGCGCCGGAATTCCCGCCGCCAGCAGCGTCCCGATCACCCCGGCAAGCACATCACCCGAGCCCGCGGTGGCGGCCCACGAACCATGGGCCCGATTCAGATACGCCGTCCCATCCGGCTGGGCGATGACGGTGACGTTCCCCTTGAGAAGGACCGTGGCCCTGAGCCGTGCGGCCAGTGACCGCGCCGCACCGACCCGATCGGGACCGGGCGGTGCGCCTGCCAACCGCGCGAACTCACCGGCGTGCGGGGTCAGGACGGTGGCCGCGGCGCGCGATGCCACCAGCTCGGTCAGATCGTGATGCTCGGCCAGAATCGTCAGAGCGTCGGCGTCGACGAGGACGGGCAGGCCACCCGACAGCACCCGGCGCAGGGTCCGCGTCTGACGCTCGGCGGTTCCGTACCCCGGACCGATCACCCAGGCCTGCACCCGGCCGGCAGCCTCTTCCGTCTGCGTGGTGATCGTTTCCGGCCAGTGCGAAACCACCTCGGCGGCAGCCGTTCCCGCGTAACGAACCATCCCGGAGGTCGCGGCGACGGCGGCACCGGAACACAGCACGGCCGCTCCCGGGTAGGTGCTCGATCCGGCCAGCACGCCCGTGACGCCCTGCGTGTATTTGTCGTCGGCCGGTCCGGGGATCGGCCACGCGGCCGCCACATCATGGGCATCCAGTTCCCGCAGCGTCGACGCGGGCAGCTCCAACCCGATGTCGATAAGCCGGACGTCACCGCAATCACCAAGAGCATGAACGGGTTTGTGCCCACCGAACGTCACCGTGACCGCGGCGCGAAAGGCCGGGCCGTCCACCGCCCCGGTGTGTACGTCGACGCCGCTGGGAATGTCCACCGCGATCACGGGTATGCCCGCGGCGGTGACCTCATCGGCGATCTCGGCGGCGCCGGGCCGCAGCGGGCCGTTACCGGAGATGCCCACCACGCCGTCGACGACGAGGTCGGTGTCAGAGGGCACCGCGGACACCACCCGGCCGCCGGCCTTACGAAAAGCCGTCAGCCCGTCACGGTGGGCGCGATCGGGGTTCAGCAGCACGGCGGTGACCGACACGCCACGCCGACGCAGGAACGTCAACGCCCACAAGGCGTCTCCCCCGTTGTCCCCAGAACCCACGATGGCGCATACGCGGCGCCCGGCCACCACACCCGCGCGCCGCGAGAGCTCGCCCGCGATGACCGTAGCCAGTCCATATGCCGCGCGCCGCATCAGCGCCCCGTCCGGCAGGGCAGCCAGCAGGGGGGCCTCGGCGTCTCTGATCTGTTGGGCGCTGTAGTAGTGCCTCATCACGCTATCTTCGCCGAGAACGCGTAATGCACGCTGTTCCTGCGGCTTTTGCGCGCTCCGTGTCGTCTGGATCCGGAACTATTCGACGGTGACCGATTTGGCCAGGTTCCGCGGCTTATCCACGTCATACCCGCGAGCCTGCGCCACTGCCGCGGCGAAAACCTGCATCGGAATCGTGGACAGTAGCGGTTGGTACAGCGTCGATACGGCGGGAATCTCGATCAGATGGTCGGCGAAGGGGCGGATCGTCTCGTCGCCCTCTTCGGCGATGACGATCGTCCGCGCTCCACGGGCCTGAATCTCACGGATATTGCTCAGCAGCTTCGAGTGCAGCAGCCCCATGCCCTTAGGTGACGGCATCACCACGATGACCGGCAATCCCTCTTCGATCAACGCGATCGGCCCGTGCTTGAGCTCGCCGGCCGCGAAACCCTCGGCGTGCATGTACGCCAGTTCCTTGAGCTTGAGCGCACCTTCGAGCGCCACCGGGTATCCGACGTGGCGCCCCAAGAACAGGATGCTGGAGGACTGCGCGTACTGCCGGGCAAGGTCGGCGACCGGATCCATCGCGGAGATCACGCGCTGGATCAGCTCGGGCATGGCCTCCAGCTCGTGGAACTCACGGGCCACCTCGTCCGGGTACTTGGTCCCGCGGGCCTGCGCCAACGCAAGGCCCACAAGGTAATTGGCCGTCACCTGCGCCAGGAAGGTCTTCGTGGCGGCCACACCGATCTCCGGCCCGGCGCGGGTGTACAGCACCGCATCGCACTCACGGGGAATCTGCGAACCGTTGGTGTTGCAGACGGCCAGCACCTTGGCCTTCTGTTCCTTGGC
This sequence comes from Mycobacteroides franklinii, assembly GCF_002013895.1. GTDB lineage: Bacteria > Actinomycetota > Actinomycetes > Mycobacteriales > Mycobacteriaceae > Mycobacterium > Mycobacterium franklinii. The sequence continues at coordinate 79,402 of NZ_MAFQ01000003.1, forward strand.
GTGCCGCACCGCTTCCAGGGTGTCCGCCGTCTCACCGGACTGCGAGATGGCGACCACCAACGTGCTGCGATCCAAAACCGGATCACGGTAACGGAACTCGCTGGCGAGCTCGATTTCCACGGGCAGCCGCGTCCAGTGCTCGATGGCGTACTTGGCCAGCAGACCAGAGTGGAAGGCCGTGCCGCACGCCACCACGAACACCTTGTCGATATCGCGCAGCTCCTGATCGGAGAGCCGCTGCTCGTCGAGCACTATCCGACCGAGGTCGAAGTGGCCCAACAAGGTGTCGGACACCGCGGCGGGCTGCTCGGCGATCTCCTTGAGCATGAAGTACTCGTAACCGCCCTTTTCCGCGGCCGACAGATCCCAATCGATCTTGAACACCCGCGCGTTGTCGGTGTCGTCATTGCCGTCGAAGTCGGTGATGCGGTAACCGTCCGCGGTGATGACGACAACCTGGTCCTGCCCCAATTCGACAGCATCCCGGGTGTATTCGATGAACGCGGCGACATCGGACCCGAGGAACATCTCACCGTCGCCGATGCCGACAACCAGCGGGGTGGACCGGCGGGCGGCCACAATCGTGCCCGGGTCGTCGGCGTGGGAGAAGACCAGAGTGAAATGCCCCTCCAACCGTCGCACGACGGCCTGTACCGAGGCCACGAAGTCACCCGCCGTGTCCCCAGATTCATACTGGCGCGACACCAGATGCACGGCCACCTCGGAATCGGTGTCGCTGGCGAACTCGACGCCGGCAGCCTCCAACTCGGCGCGCAGCGCCGGGAAGTTCTCGATGATCCCGTTGTGGACCACCGCGACCTTGCCGGTGGCATCGCGATGCGGGTGGGCGTTGCGGTCCGTGGGGGCACCGTGGGTGGCCCAGCGGGTGTGTCCCATCCCGGTGGTCGCGGCGAAGGATTCACCAGATTCGGCGATCGCGGACTCCAGGTTCGCCAGTCGACCGGCCTTCCGCTGCACCAGCAGCCCGCCGCTGCCGTCGGCCAGCGCAACCCCCGCGGAGTCGTAGCCGCGGTACTCGAGCCGCCGAAGCGCCTCAAGGACGACACCAAGAGCGTCCCGGTGGCCGACGTACCCGACGATTCCGCACATAGCCCAACAGGGTAGTTCAGTTCCCGCTGCGGTCCGCAACGCCGGCGATCAGCTACGGTCATGCAATGGTTGTCGGTCTTCGCGCAAGCGGCTCATCCCATGGCTAGCACCCGCACCCTATTCAAAGCCCTGACCCGCCGTGGTCCGCACAAGGTTCTGCGCGGCGACCTGGCCTTCGCGGGGGTGACCGGCGTCGTCTACACACCGGATTCGGGCTTCAATCTGCCTGCGGTGGCGTTTGGCCACGACTGGCTGACCGGTACGGACAAGTATCGAGGGACCCTCGAACACCTCGCGTCCTGGGGAATCGTCGCCGCCGCCCCGGACACCGAGAAGGGGTTGATCCCGTCACACCTGAATCTGGCCGCCGACTTGGCCACAACACTCGAGATCGTGACTCGGGTGCGCCTCGGCGACGGCAAGATCAGCGTGCATCCCACCAAGCTGGCACTCGCCGGCCACGGCCTGGGTGCCTCCGCAGCGGTCTTCGCGGCGACCCGGACCCCGGCCCTGGTGGACAAGAAAAATCGGCCGGTAGGCGCCAAGGCCGTGGTCACCCTGTTTCCCAGCGCGACGCAGCCGCCGGTGGAGAACAGCGCCGCCGGCTTGACCGTCCCCGGGCTCGTGGTGACGAGCACCGAGGACGCGCAGTCGTTGCGATCCAATGCCGTGGCTCTCGCGCACGCCTGGCCGGGCGGCGAGCTGCGGTGCATCGCGAAGGCGAAATCCGGCGGCCTTCCCGAACACAGCTGGGTCCGTCGATTCGTCGGTCTCGGCGGATCCCACCGCGCCACCCAACGCAACACCCGGGCCCTGCTGACCGGCTACCTGCTGTTCCAGCTGACAGGCGACAAACGCTACCGAGATTTCGCGGACACCGCCGCCGAGCTGCCGAACACCTCGCTGCCCGCGGCCGCCGAGCTGGAGATCAGCGACCTCGACCGTATGCAATCGCTGCTGAAGTAACTCAGCGCCGCCACTGCTGCCAGCGGTAGACGTCGTCCTCGTCGAAATCGGATTCGGTCAGGTAGATCTGCGTGGGCATGCGAAATTCGTTGGCGGACTTCACCGTCGTCGCGGCCACCTGTTCCTCGGGCACTGACTCCCCGTGCACCGCGTCCGCCTCGTCACGCAACTGATCAAGTGTGCTCTCGAAGTCCGCGACGATGCCCGCCAGCGCATCGGTGATGTCGATCATCGTCCGGCCTTGGGCAATTCGTCCGCGGCGATCTCGCAGGGCGTCTCCCCCGCGTCGGCCTTCGCGGCCCGGGGTTGTGCCGACGGGTTGTCGGGTCCGACCGACGGCAAGGGGGACGCCTGCTGCTGCTCGGCGTGCTGGGCCGGCGCCGGCTGCTGAGCCTGGACAGGATGCGGGGCCACCGGAGCCGTGGAACCCACGGACTGCGCCGCTGGCATCCCACCGGCGGCGGGCGGAACCGCGCCGGGCGGTGTGGCACCAAACGGCGCACCCGGGGTGGTCTGACCGGGAGTACTGGGCGGTGTGGCCTCTAGCCCGCCGGCACCCGCGAGCTGAACTCCCGGTGCCGGCTTGCCGTCCGTCGCGAAGGTGCCCCCGGCATCGGCACGCGCCTCGTGAATGGCAGCATCCTTGGCCGCCGCCATCTTGGCGTCCGGATCCTTCTTGTCGGCCTTGTCGGCGCCCCCATCCTTGCCCTCGTCCTTCTTGTCGGCGGCTTCGTCGGCCGTACCGTCGAGCTTGTCCCCGGGATTGCCGTCGTGTCCCCCCATCTGGTCGAACGGGATGTTGGAGAGGCCTTCGGTGATCGCGCTGACGATTCCGCTTGCCGCCTGACCAATGGAGCTCAGCGCACCCGTCAGGGCACCGGTGACACCGCTGACCATTTGGCTCGGGTCCATGCCCTGCTGGCCCTGACCCTGACCGGCGCCCTGCTGTTGGCCGGCGTTGGACATTTGACCACCCTGATTGCCCATCGCGGACGCCGGTGTGGCCGTGCCCTGCATGCCGCCACTTGCGGTACCGCTGGCTGCTCCGCCACCTCCATCGGAGCCCCCACCAGTGCCCTGGTCGTTGGTGACGCGTTTTTTGACTTTGTCCTTGTCCTTGGGCGGAGTCGAATCGTCGGTGGAGTCCGCCTCCGGGCCAAACACACCGGGCGGCAACGTGAATCCAGGAGGCAGCTTCGACTTCAGCCCATTGATCAAGGTGTCGTAGGCTCCGCCGCCGGCCCGCCACGCATTCTTGAGAGCGGGCAGCAGCTGACCCTCGACGTTATTCTTGACGTGCGGACCGATCATGGTCGCATTGGTCTCATCGGCTTTCGACTTATCGCCCGTGCCGGTCTTGTAGGTCGCGACGGCGCTGTCGAAATGCGCGCGATCGGTCACCAGCCCGTCGACCATGGTCGAGGCCTGCTTCTTCAGATCGACGATGTTCCACAAGGCGTTCCGCAGCCCGTCCAGACCCGTGGACACCTTCCCGAATTCGTCGGTGACCGAATCGGCAGTCGAATTGTGGTTCTTCAGAAAGTCATTCGCGGCCTCAGAGCCCTTGCCTTCCCACAAGCCGACCAGCTGCTGCAGCTGTCCGTGCTGACGTTCGGCGGCGGCCTTCATAGTTGCTGCCGCGCTCTTGAACAGCTCAAGGTCCGCACCGAGCTTGTTCAAATCCATGCCGGCATCCATGTCGTACCAATCGAACAGCTGGCGCTCGTTGGCAGTGAGATCAGGGTTCGTGATCGTGACAGGAGACTTGCCGTTGCCCCGGATCGCGGCGGTGACGTAGTTCTGCGAGTTCGCAATTGCCGACAGTCCCTCGCCGCGCAGCGCCTCGATATCCCATTTGCTAGCCATAGACGCGGCTCACCTTTTCCGCGGTCTTGGCCTCTTGCTCGGCATACCGTTGCGCGGTCGCACGAAGCTGCTCGGCGATCGCGGTGTTGGTGCGATGCCAGTCCTCAAGATGGGTCACTACTTCACGCAGTCCACTCCTGACGTCGTCTCCTTTGGCGGTGTGCCACCGCCCGGCCGATGCCCCGCCAAAGGACAAACCGCGCAGCTGCTCAATTGCTTTTTGCAGCTCACCAGCTATGTTGTCGAACTCTCCGGCGACCCCCTGGACACCAGCGACGTCGATCCTGGTTTTTCCCATACTGACTACGACGGGTGCCTACCGATTCCGGTTCCATCTTTTTTCACCGATCTGTGGCTCACAGCATCTTCCCGTTCAACCGCTTGGTCGGGTAGGGTCGCCGCATGCGCATTGGAACCACGCTGAGCTACGCCGGCGGATTCACCGAAGTGGTCGACGAACTCGCTGAACTGGAGAAAGTCGGCCTGGATATCGCATTCGTCGCCGAGGCTTACTCATACGACGCCGCGAGTCAGCTCGGATATCTCGCTGCCAAGACATCCACCGTAAAGCTCGCGTCGGGCATCTTCCAGCTGTACACCCGCACCCCCACCCTGCTGGCCATGACGGCCGCCGGTCTGGACTACGTCTCCAACGGCCGGTTCGTTCTCGGTATCGGCGCCTCGGGACCCCAGGTGATCGAGGGATTCCACGGCGTGAAGTACGACGCACCGCTCGGCCGCACCCGCGAGACCGTCGAGATCTGCCGCAAGGTGTGGCGCCGCGAGCGCCTCGAGTTCGAGGGCAAGTACTTCACGGTGCCGCTTCCCCCGGAGCAGGGCACCGGTCTTGGCAAGGCACTCAAGCTCATCAACCACCCGGTGCGCGACCGCATCCCAGTTCTCATCGCCGCGCTCGGTCCCAAGAACGTGGCGCTCACCGCCGAGATCGCCGAGGGCTGGCAGCCCATCTTCTTCCTGCCCGAGAAGGCCAATGACGTGTGGGGCGCAGCCCTGGCCGAGGGCAAGGCCAAGCGGGACCCGTCCTTGGGTGAGCTCGAGGTGTACGCCGGGCCCGCGCTCGCGATCGGCGACGACGTCGAGGCGCTGTACGGATTCGTGAAGCCGAGCCTCGCGCTGTACATCGGCGGCATGGGCGCCAAGGGCAAGAACTTCTATCACAATCTCGCGACCGCCTACGGGTTCGGCAAGGAAGCAGACACCATCCAGGAGCTCTACCTGGCAGGCAAGAAGGCCGAAGCCACCGACGCGGTGCCCGACGAGCTGGTGAGGAACATTTCCCTCATCGGGCCGAAGAGCTTTGTCGCCGAACGGGTTGCCGCCTTCAAGGAAGCCGGGGTGACAACTCTCAACGTGGCCCCGCTCGCGGCCGACGCAGCAGGGCGGATCAAGCATGTCGAGGCGCTGCGCGAGCTGCTCTGATTCGCGCGCCGTTCGCCTAGCGTTCGGCGTGCGTTCGCCCATCACGTCGAAGGTGGTGGGATGACAGTCATCCCGCGTCGCACGGTGCTGCGTGCCGCCCTGCTGGGGCTCGCGGTTGCCCCGGCGGCCGCGTGCGGACCCGCATTGGCGACAACGCGGCCGAGGCTGACGCACGGAGTCGCCAGCGGATTCCCCCACACCGACGGCGCGGTGATCTGGGCGCGCTCGGATCGGCCCGCCACCATGATTGTCGAAACGGCTGCCACCGAACGCTTTACGGGTGTGCAACGTTTCACCGGCCCGGCCCTCACCCCGGAAACGGACGGAACCGGCCGGCTGCGCCTGACTGGTCTTCCCGCGGACGCCGAGGTGCACTACCGGGTGACGCTCGACTCGGAAGGAACGCTGAGCGAGCCGCTCACGGGCGTCTTCCGGACCGCACCGACGTCGGCACGAAATGTGCGGCTGATCTGGTCCGGCGACGTCGCGGGACAGGGATTCGGTATCAATCCCGATATCGGCGGAATGAGGGTCTTCCGCACGATGGCCGAGCGGAATCCACAGTTCTTCATTCACAGCGGCGACACGGTGTACGCGGATGGGCCGATCCCGGAGACACTGACCCTGCCCGGCGGGCGGATCTGGCGAAACGAGGTATCCGAGGCGAAAAGCGCTGTCGCGCAGACCCTCGACCAGTATCGCGGCCAGCACGCATACAACCTCACCGATGCCAACTACCGGTACTTCAACGCGCACGTGCCGCAGCTTGTGCAATGGGACGACCACGAGGTGATCAACAACTGGTACCCGGGCGAGGTTCTCGACAACGACAAGTACACCGAGAAACGTGTCGACGTACTCGCCCAGCGTGGCCACCGGGCATTCCACGAGTGGCAACCGCTCGAACCCCGCGAAGCGGTGGATGGCCGCGTATACCAAAGGGTTTCGTACGGACCGCTGCTGGACGTGTTCATTCTCGACATGCGGAGCTACAAAGACCCCAACTCGCCCAACCGGCAGCAACACGGCGCCATCCTGGGTGACCGTCAGACCGCATGGCTCATCGACGCCATGGCCTCATCGAAGGCCGTATGGAAAATCGTTGCCAACGACCTGCCCCTGGGGCTGGTGGTACCCGACGGCAAGACCGACTTCGAGGCCGTCGCCAACGGCGACAACGGTCCACCGCTCGGACGGGAAACCGAACTGGCGCACATTCTCTCGCAGCTCAAGGCGCGCCAGGTGCGCAACGTGGTGTGGCTGACGGCCGATGTGCACTACACCGCGGCGCACGAATACTCGCCGGCGCGAGCGGCCTTCGCAGATTTCGACCCGTTCTGGGAATTTGTCTCGGGTCCACTCAACGCGGGCGCCGGGAAGGAGGCCGTCCTTGACGGAACCTTCGGTCCACGAGCCGATTTCGTCCACGCAGCCCCGGCCGATCAGCAGTCACCACTGGACGGCTATCAACACTTCGGGCAGATCGACATCGACGGCGGCAGTGGCGATCTGACCGTCACCCTGTGCGACGCGGTGGGCTCGGCGCTGTACACACGCACCCTGGCACGCGTCTAGACCGCGCCGACCACCTGAGCCACCCGCTCGGCGAGGCGCTGCGCGGTCGACTGTTCGTCCGCCTCCACCATGACGCGGACCAGCTGTTCGGTCCCCGAGGGGCGCAAAAGAATTCGGCCATTGCCGGCAAGCTCGGATTCCACCGCGGCGACGGCGGCAAGCACCTCGGGCGCCTGCGCCACGGTGTGCTTGTCCGAGACAGGCACATTGATGAGCGTTTGCGGCAGGGTGCGCATAGCGGATGCGAGCTCGGCCAATGACTTACCCGTTTGCGCCATGCGCGACATGAGTCGCAAGCCCGTGACGATACCGTCGCCGGTGGTGGCCAGGGACGGCAGCACGATGTGGCCGGATTGTTCACCGCCCAGGGCGAATTGGCCAGCGCGCAGCTCCTCCAGCACATACCTGTCGCCAACCCCTGTCACCTTGACGTCAATGCCCGCGGCGCGCATGGCGATGTGCAGCCCCTGATTGCTCATCACCGTGGTGACCAAGGTGTTGTCGGTCAGCTCGCCGGCTTCGGCCATCGCCGCGGCAAGCACGACCATGATGGCGTCACCGTCAATCGCGTTCCCGTCGGCATCCACGGCGAGGCATCGATCGGCGTCGCCGTCGTGCGCGAGCCCGAGGTGCGCACCGTGGGCGCGGACCGCTGCCTGCAGCGGGCCGAGATGTGTTGACCCACAGCCGTCATTGATATTGAGCCCGTCGGGGTCGGCATTGATGTCGATGACGTGCGCACCCGCCGCCCGATAGGCCAGCGGTGCCGCATCGGAGGCCGCGCCGTGCGCGCAGTCGACCACCACGGTGACCCCGTCCAGCGGGTGGGTGCCGGCGTTCTCGACATGGTGTAGGTACCGATCGAGAGCGTCCGCGGCATCACGTACCCGGCCGATTCCCGCGCCGGTCGGACGTACCGCAGGAGCCTCAAGCTGCGCCTCGATGGCGTCTTCGGCGTCGTCGTCGAGCTTGTGACCGCCGGCGCCGAAGATCTTGATCCCGTTGTCCGGCATGGGGTTATGCGAGGCAGAGATCATGACACCAAACGCCGCGCCGTACGCGCCCGTCAGGTAGGCCACCGCCGGAGTGGGAAGCACCCCGACCCGAAGCACGTCCACACCTTCTGCCGCGATACCCGCGACAACCGCCGCCTCCAGCATCTCACCGCTGGCGCGCGGATCGCGGCCCACGACCGCGGTGGCCTGCCCCTTCGTCAACGACCGCGCCGCAGCAGACCCCAGTGAGATCGCTAGCTCGGCCGTGAGGTCTGCATTCGCGACACCGCGAACGCCGTCCGTACCGAAGAGTGAGCCCATGCACTAAACCTTCCATAACCGGTCATCCAACCGGCCCAATAAACGCGATTGCGCCGACACACAGGTTGTGTGCCGGCGCAATACGCGGACGAACAGGATCGATCAGCGCTTCGAGTACTGAGGCGCCTTACGGGCCTTCTTGAGGCCGTACTTCTTACGCTCGATCGCACGCGGATCACGAGTCAGGAAGCCGGCCTTCTTCAGCACCGGACGGTCCTCGGGCTCCACGATGATGAGCGCACGGGCGATGGCCAGGCGCAGCGCGCCGGCCTGACCCGAGGGGCCACCACCGGTCAGGTGGGCGAAGATGTCCACACTGTCGACGCGGTTCACCGAGACCAGCGGGGCCTTGATGAGCTGCTGGTGCACCTTGTTGGGGAAGTACTCCTCCAGGCTGCGGCCATCCAGGTGGAACTTGCCGGTGCCGGGAACGAGGCGGACGCGAACGACGGCTTCCTTGCGGCGGCCGACGGTCTGGATGGGCTTGTCGATGACGACGGGCCCACGAGGAGCGGCCTTGACGACCTCCGTCTCCTCGACCACGACCTCGACGACCGCCTGGTCAGCGGTGTCGGTGTTCGCAGCGTCCTCTGCGGGGGTCTGCTCTTCGGCGATATCGGTCACTGAGCCACCTGCTTAATCTCGAACGGGATCGGCTGCTGTGCGGCGTGCGGGTGCTCGGCACCGGCGTACACCTTCAGCTTGCGCTCGATCTGACGGCCGAGCTTGTTCTTGGGCAGCATGCCGATGATTGCCTTCTCCACCGTGCGGGTGGGGAACTTCTCCAGCTGCTCGCCCATGCTGCGCTTGCGCAGACCGCCCGGGAAACCCGAGTGACGGTAGGCGAACTTGTCGGTGAGCTTCTTGCCGCTGAGGGCAATCTTCTCCGCGTTGATGATGACGACGAAGTCGCCACCATCGGCATGGGGGGCGTAGGTCGGCTTGTGCTTGCCGCGCAGCAGAGTGGCTGCTTGAACGGCAAGACGGCCGAGCACTACATCCGTGGCGTCGATGACATACCAGCTCGTGGTGATGTCACCCGCCTTCGGCGTGTAGGTAGGCACAATCTTTCCTTGTCTACTCGGGTGGATCCCCGGACGGTTTCATCCGTTCGGAGGGACTGGTCACGGCGCGCGGTGGAGGTTGATCTCGGCGACCAGTGGTGACCCGAGCCTCGTGTGCATGACATACCGCACGCCAACGGGGAAGCTTACCGGGACACGTCGCCGCAGGTCAAAACGCGGTCGAGCGCCGCGACACCGGCGCATACGTCAGCCACCCCAAAAATAAACCGCGGGGCCTTGGTGGCTCTCCTCCACCAAGGCCCCGCAGGGTCTACTTCCTAACCCAAGGTTAGCCGTGCCAGCGGCCCGCGTTGGACTTGTCGGTCTGGTGCATGTCCGAGTTGGCCTGATCCACAACGGAATTCAGCTGGCTCTGGATCTGATGAACCGTGTCCGCCTGCTGGTGCCAATTCTTCTGAACCTCTTGGTACGCACCTGCGTCGTCACCCAAGTTATGAGCCAACGGTGCGACATCATGCTGAAGATCAGCAAGGGTCTGCGAGTAATTGTTGGCGATACTCTTCAGTTGGTCGACCAAGGCGTTGATCTGAGCGTGGTCATATGTAATTACGTCACTCACTGCAATTTCCTCCCATTACCTTCGTGGATGTACTGGCGCTTAGTTCGCGATGCCGCCGATGGACTGCTGCTGGTTGGCAATTTCCTCCTCGACATGCTTCCGGTTGCCTTGCATCACTTCGCCAATCATCGCGAGCGACTGATTGGTCTTGCGCATCTCTTCATGCAGCCGAGCTACTGCCTGGTCGAAGGACTGCCTTGCGCCGCCCTGCCAGACGGAGTGAGGCACGCTCTCGCACTCATTCTGAAGCCGCGTTGTCAGCGTCGAAAGTTCATCATGCCGACCATTGATATCCGACTCGGCCTTGATGATCGCCCCGAGATCCTGCTCCATTGTCATTCGATAACCTCCCTGTTCTCCCCAGGCCCGGCCAGTCACGGGTGTGACGTCCGGTTTCTGGCCGGTTTTGTCCTTACAACTACATACGATGGCCCTACCGTCAGATCGGTTCCATCTTTTTTAAAGTTTTTTTCAGCAATCTTGCTAGCTACTGGACTTTACCGCATGAGCAGTCCGAATTGCTAGTTCACAGGCCTGTTGAACATCAACATAGCTACCTTTCTCAGACTGGCAGCCAACGCCTATCCGCAGGTCTCCGTCCAGAAGTACGGTCCACGCTATGTCATGACCCTCCCGAACCTCGGTGTAGGTGACCGCCGGACGGTCCATCTTCCTGTCCTCGGCGGTGAAATCGGTGAATGATCCCGGCGGCTCCTTCTCCATGGCAGCGCGCAACGTCTCGGCCGTCGCCGCCAGCGTCTCCGTCGGCTTCACCCGCACCTGGGTCACGTGCACTATCGCCTCGGGATTCTCCGGTGATATCACCTCAACCCGGGCCGACCCGGCGCCACCGGCAGGTATCCGTCGCACCGCCCACTCGGCGGGCACCATGAGTTGCACACGCCCCTCCACCAGCAACGAGGTCGCAATCGTGGGCGCCACCGGCTGCTGCGATGGGTCGGCCCGCCGCTCCCGCGTGGACGCCACGGTCAGCACCACACCCGTCACCACAATCGCCGCAGCCAGACCCATCGCAGCAGCCGGCCACCACCTCGAAAGCCGTGGGGCCGATCGTGCGGGCGCCGCGGGCGTCCATTCGGACACTCTGGCCACGGCGGGCTCGTCAACAGCCTGGTCGATAAACGCCGAACCGCGCGGCGCTTGGCGCATATCGCGGAACACCGAATCGGCGGTCACCTGCGAAACCCCGGGAGTCAGGCCGATCCGATCGATCGCGTCGACAATCGCCTCGCCCAAATCCTTGTCGGCGGAATCGACGAGAATCGCGGCGACGCCGGGTCGCTCATCCCGGACCACCTGCTCGACAGCGCGCCCCACCGCACGCGCAACCTCGGCGGCGCTTCTGGTCTCCCAAGACCGGTCTTCGAGATGACGAACCGTCGACGCCGGCTCACCGTCCGAACCGTGCCCCACCACGATGACCGCGACCTCGTTCGCCGATACCTCCACCACCACCAACGAACGGCCGGACAAATCGGTGCGCACACCGCGCTCGGCCAGCGCAAAGGCCCGCGACCGCACCGTCAACGTCGCCGCCATCATCCGCGCGGCACTCGACAACAAGGTGCGCCGTCCCGGGCCCCACGCCGTCGGGTGGATCAGCACCATCGAATCGAGACGGACCGGCGCATTCCGATCGGTAAGCAGCGACTCGAACAACGCTGCCCACAAGGCGCGGGAGGGGACCACCCGACCAGGCAGCAGGGCCATGTCGTCATCGAGTGCGGCCACCGCCGATCGGACATCGGAGCGCCCGGCCTCTCGAACACCGCCCTCGGTTCGCGCCCGGACGGCGGTTTCGGTCACTTCGATCGCTACCCGCGTCCCAGTCTGCGGGTCGCGATCGAGAGTCACTGCGGATCGCTCCACGCGACTTGAACCAGCTGCTGACCACCCGAACGCATGACCAGCGTGCCCCGGCCCGGCGGCTGCTCACTCGGCCGAACCGTGCCCAGCAGCACGCCCTCGTCCTTGTTACCGCTCATCTGCAGGCCGATGCAGGAGAGATCCTTCATGCGCGCCATCATCGGCTCGAACATCGCCCGGGAAGCACCACTGGTGCGCCGCGCGATGACGACGTGCAGGCCGATGTCCTTCGAGTGTGGCAGATATTCGGCCAACGGCAGCAACGGGTTTCCGCTGGCCAGCGCCACCAGGTCGTAGTCGTCGACCAAGATGTAGATCTCGGGACCGGACCACCAGGACCTGTCCCGCAACTCCTGTTGTGTCACATCGGGTCCCGGCATACGCGACTTGAGCAACTCGATCAGCGCCGGTACCTCATCGACCAAGGTGTTGCTCGACATCGCGTACTTGGCAAGGTGTTCGGTCTCGACGACACCGAGCAAGGTGCGGCGGTAGTCGACGATGAACAGTTGCACCTGCTGCGGGGTGGTGGTGCGGACGATCTCGCGGCACATGGTGCGCAAGAGACCGGTCTTACCGCACTCGCTGTCGCCGAAGATCATCATGTGCGGCTGCTCGCCGAACTCCAGGAACATGGGAGCCAGCTCGGACTCGTTGATACCCACGAGGATCCGCAGGTTGGGCTGATCGTTTTGCGGCGCCTGCGGAACCAGCGCGGCGTAATCGATCTTGTGCGGCAGCATGCGCACCTGCGGAGCTTCCGCCGAGCTGCGCTGCCGCATGCTCGCGGCGGCAGCGCCGATGGCATCACCGAGGTCTTGATTCGACGAGACGCTGTCGACACGCGGCAGCCCGATGAGCATGTGCCGGCGGTCGCGGGTGATACCGCGGCCCGGCCTGCCATCCGGAACAAGCTGTGCCAGCTTGCGGTCGAAGTCCGAGTCCAGTGGATCACCGAGACGAAGCTCGACACGCGTGCCGATCTGGTCCTTCAGGGCCGGGCGGATTTCCGCCCAGCGCGATGCCGTCACGACCGTGTGCACACCGAAACCGAGCCCCTGGGCCGCGAGCGCGGTGACCTGCGGCTCGAGAGCCTCGAACTCCTGACGGACGGTGGACCAACCGTCGATGATGAAGAACACGTCACCGAACGGATCGCTGGCGAGCTGGGGATCACCGGCGCCCTTACGTCGCCGGTACTCCGCCATCGAGTCGATACCGTAAGCGCGGAAGGCGTTCTCGCGAGATCTGACGATCGTCAACATCTCGGCGAACGTGCGGCGAATCAGATCCGATTCCAATCGGCTGGCCACCGAACCGACATGCGGTAGTTGGGCCAGCGAGGTCAACGTGCCACCACCGAAGTCCAGGCAGTAGAACTGCACCTGGGCCGGGCTATGGGTAATGGCCAGAGACGTCACCAAGGTGCGCACGGCCATCGACTTACCGGACTGCGGCGCACCGACGATGGCGACATTGCCCGCGGCAGCGGACAAATCGACGATGTAGGGGTCACGCCGTTGCTCGTACGGACGGTCCACGATGCCGATCGGGACAGTCAAACTGCCCACCGCGTCGAAACCGGCGCGGCCATGACGAGGGATCAGATCGCCGAGAGTGGGCGAATCGTCCAACGGCGGCAGCCACACCTCGTGTGCCGGATTACCGTGTCCCTCAACGCGATCGAGGATGGTGTCGATGACAGACCGTCCGGTGGCTTCGGACACGGCCGGCGAATCGTCCTCGACCACTTCCGTGGGACGCATCTGCAGTGCCACCGGCGCCGCGGTGAAGAGGCGCGGCGCCGCACCCCCGCCGCCCGAGGACACGGCCCGGCGCGTCGGGCCGTACGGCACATACGCGCCAGACACGTAAGAGGTTTGGAATCGCGTCAACTCGCCCGAGTCGTCTTTGAGATAGCAGGAACCGGGAGTGTTGGGCAGATGATAAGCATCCGGCACGCCGATCGCGGCACGGGATTCGTTCGCAGAGAAAGTCTTCAAGCAGAGCCGATAAGACAGGTGCGATTCCAGTCCGCGCAGACGACCCTCATCCAGACGCTGCGAAGCGAGCAACAGGTGAACATGTAGCGACCGGCCCAGACGTCCGATCGCCACGAACAGCTCCGCAAAATCCGGGTGCTGGCTCAGCAATTCGGAGAACTCGTCGACGATGATGAAGAGTGCGGGCAAGGGGGCGAGGGACGCTCCGGCGGCGCGAGCGCGCTCGTATTCGGTGACATTGGCGAAGTTGCCCGCGGCACGCAACAGCTCCTGGCGCCGGTTCATCTCACCGGCGAGCGCGTCCTTCATGCGGGACACCAGGTTTGCCTCTTCGGCGAGGTTGGTGATGATGGCCGCGACGTGCTGCGCTCGGTCCAGACCGAGGAACGTCGCGCCACCCTTGAAGTCGACGAGCACGAGGTTGAGCGCATCCGGCGAATGGGTCGCGATCATGCCGAGCGTCAATGTGCGCAGGAACTCCGACTTGCCCGAACCGGTCGCACCGATGCAGAGCCCATGCGGCCCCATGCCGTTCTCGGCGGCTTCCTTGATATCCAGTTCCATCGGGGTGCCGTCGACCGCGATGCCAATCGGAACCCGCAGCCGGTCACGACCAACTCTGTTGCGCCACACCACTTCCGGATTGAGCAGCCCAGGATCGCCGATGCCCACGATGTCGGACCAGCGCGTGCTGACCTCGGTTTGGATCTGAACCTCGTCGCCGCTGCCGGTCAGCACCCGGTAGGGCGCCAGTCGGCGCGCACACGCCATCGCCTCGGTGATGGTGAGGTGATCGGGGTGGGCGAAGACCTCGGACCCGACGTTTCCCTTAGCGCCCAGCCCGCGTTCGGTCAGCTCCAGTTGCATACCACGGCGGGCGGCGAGTGGATCGACCCTGGTGCCGATCTCGACGAGGGTCACCGAGTCGATGCCGTGGTCGACGATGAGGCGTTCGGAACCGATCAGCGTGCCGCTGTCCACGACGATGAGAATCTGTGGCCGATCGGGCGAGGGCTGCGCGGTCCGGGAGAACCGTTCACGCTCGGTAATCAGCGATGCCAGCGACTCCTCCACCTCACCGAGTGAGTGGTAGACCAGGCGCGATGAGCCGACGCCGTCGAAGGCACTCGGATGCTGGGAATGCGGAAGCCATTTGAGCCAGTCCCAGTGCGGTGCCGCGTGCCGGTTGACCACTGCCGCGACCAGGAATTGATCGGGGCCGTGGAACATCGCGAGCTGGCAGATCATGGCGCGCAACATGCCTCGTGCCACCTCTGGTGAACCGTCGATGGTGACGGCCGCAAAACCCCTCAGGTTCAACGCGATCGGCAGCTCCGGAACCAGCGAATGGGTTCGAACGAATCGGCGCAGCGCGACGGAGGCGACCGGCTCCAGCTCCTCGACCGGCCCGATCTCGGGTGCCACCAGTTGCGCGGCGAGTCGCTGATCGCCAGTTCCCACGCGCACATGGCAGTAGTCACTGTCGCCGGGACGCCGCTCCCACATGCGGCGGCCGCCGGCCAACGTCCAGAGCGCAGCGGGATCCGGGTTGTTCCATAGCAGGGCCTTGCGCTGAGCGCCACCGGTGTCGGTGACGTTCTTACGCACCACTTCGAGGTACCGCAGGTAATCCTTGCGGTCCTCGTTGATTTCGCTGGTCTTGGCGCCCTTGCCCCCGCTGTTGGACACCATGCTGACCATCGAGACCATCATCATGATCGGAAAAAGCATGAACATCGGGCTGCGCATCATGCCGCCGCCCGCGCCACCGCCGAAGCTCCCCGAAGTGACGAAGAAGGCGATCATGCCGACCATTGCCACCACCATGACCAGCGGCATGATCTTGGCGATGATCGGTGACGGCACCGGCCGTGGAATCTCCGGTGGCGGCTGCACATTGACCTCGCCGCCCGGCACGCGCGGCACGGCAAGCCGAGGCCGCCGAATAAAGATTGTGGTGTTCACTCGGTGCTCACCCCTGGCCCTCCGGTTCCCCCGCGTCGCATCTCGTGGCAATCTACCGAGTCCACGCTACCGCCCAGCCCACGGCGGGCTACAGGATAGGGCCGTTATATCCGGTGCCGCAACGAATTCGCCCATAAGATGGCCGCTACCGCTGGTCATCGGGTTGACGCCCGCCCGGATGCACCGAACCGCTGGCGGCGTTCAGTCGCGTTCGGCTAGTGTGCATGCGCAAAGATCAATGATCGTGGGGGCAGGCAGGGGGCACAGCATGACACATGCGCAGTCGGGCGCCGAGCAACGTTCGGCGGTTCTCGAACTGTGCCGCGTTTCCATTCAGGCTGAGCGCACTCAGGTAGACCTGGCGCTGCCGACGAGTGTTCCGCTGGCTCTTTTGGTCGGCTCGGTCGTCGACATCATCAACCAGCATGTCGGTGTCCCGGAGCTGACCAGCCCCGAAGACGCTGTGGAAACGCATTGGCGTTTGTCCCGGCCTGGTCAGCCACCACTGCAGATGTCCAGCACCCTGGGGGAACTGGAGGTCCGCGACGGCGATCAGCTGATTCTCACCCGGTCCGATGTCGCGGCGCCGGACCCGCTGTTCGACGACGTGTTCCTCGCGGTGTCGACATTCCGTACGGTGTCGGCTCATCCGTGGAGCCGGAACGCCGCCCGGATTCTCGGCGCGACGGTGTGCGGGCTATCTGCCGTGCTGGGCGCTACCGCGCTGTTGCGCGCCGGCGCCACCAACCCCGGCCTACTCCTGCCCATCATCGCGGTGGCAATCGCGTTGGTGGCGATGACAGCCGCGGTGTTCGCGAACAGGGTTTACGACGATTCACTCGCCTCGGTGATGCTGAGTCATTGCGCCGTCGGCTTTTCGGCGGTGGCGGGCGCGCTTTTCGTGCCCGGAAAGTACGGCGCTCCACACGCGATGTTGGCGCTCATGGTGGCGATGGTCGTGTCCATTCTTGCCATGCGCGCGACCGGCACCGGCACGACCTCACTGGTCGCCGTCGCCTCGGCATCATTTCTCGGGTTCGCGGCGGCCTTGGGCTACGTGCTGTTCGAGCCTCCGATTTACAGCCTGGGAGCCGTACTCGGCTCGGTGGGAATCTGTGCGGTAGCGCTTTCGCCGCGAGTGGCGATGGTTCTCGCCCGGCTCCCCCTGCCCCCGGTGCCCACCCAGGGCGCACCATCTCGTCCTGAACATTCCACGGCGCCAATCGAAGCCATCGAAGGTCTGGACGGACTCGATACCGAGGGCGACGACGTAGAGGACGCCACGGCGCTGCCGCCTCTCCCCGACCTTCGTGAGAAGGCCCTGCGAGCGCATGCCGTGCTGACCGGATTGGTGTGCGGAACATCCGCTGTCACCGCCGTGGGCGCCATGCTTGCGGCGCTGACCTTCTCCGGGGCGGGCGCTCATCATCCCACCGGTGCGCACCGGTTCAGTGGTGTGGTGCTGGCCGGATTGATCGCGCTCGCGATGATGCTTCGCGCGCGTTCGCATGCCGACTTGGCGCAGACGGTGGCCATCAACCTGGGCGGCATCGCCATTCCGGTGGCGGCATTCGCGTTCGTCGCGGTCGCATATCCGGCGGGCGCGGTCTTCACCACCGTGTTGACGGCCATTGCGGCCGGATCTGCCATCGCGCTGGGCTTCCTGGTGTCGGCACGCAAGTACTCACCCGTTGCGCGTCGTACCGTGGAGATCATCGAATACATTGCGCTATCTCTCATCGTTCCGGTGGCCGTCTGGGTGTGTGGCGTGTACAGCGCCGTGCGGGGATTGAACCTGCCATGAGCCTCGGCGTGGCCCGCCGTATCGCCACCGCTGGAGCCGTTGCGATGCTGGCGATGTCGTCACAGCTGGCGACAGGTTCGATGCACATGCTGGCGACGGCACACGCCTTCGCCCCGCTGCCGGTCGACCCGAGCATGCTGCCCGGCCCGCGTCCCCCCGCCCCGATCGAGCCCACCGAGCAGAAGGAACTGTGCCGTTTCCCGGGCATCGATCCCAAGCGCGACCTCAACAAGGTCCCCACGCAACAACGCGGACTCGACCTGCCGCTGGTCTGGCAGCTCTCGCGCGGGGCCGGTCAGACGGTCGCCGTGATCGACACCGGTGTGGCCCGCAGTCCCCGGCTACCACCCGTGATCCCCGGCGGTGACTACGTCTTCGAGGGCGGCAACGGCACTCAGGACTGTGATGCCCACGGCACCATCGTCGCCGGAATCATCGCGGCAGCACCGGATCCCACCGGAGCAAGCGCATTCAGCGGAATCGCCCCGGACGTCAGCCTCATCAGCATTCGTCAGTCCAGCGCCAAGTTCGCGGTGAAGAACAAGGGCGGCAGCGATCGCGACGATCCCTCCAAGATCAGTGGCGTCGGAAACGTGGACACCCTGGCCATGGCGGTGCGCACCGCGGCAGACCTCGGCGCGACCGTCATCAACATTTCCGAGGTGGCATGCGCCTCGGCCAAACAATTCCTGGACGATCGGCCGCTGGGCGCCGCACTGCAATACGCCGTGGACGTCAAGAACGTCGTCGTCGTGGTCGCCGCCGGAAACGTCGGCGACGGGCAGTGCAAGAGCCAGAATCCCCCGCCCGATCCGGCACGCCCCAACACCCCGGACTGGGACTCCGTCCTGGAGACCGTGAGTCCGGCGTGGTACAACGACCTCGTCCTCACGGTGGGTTCGATAGGCCCGGACGGGCAGCCCTCCAAGTTCAGCCTCGGTGGCCCCTGGGTGGACGTCTCCGCTCCCGGCGAGGACATCGTCTCCCTGGATCCCAACCGCGACGCGCTGACCAACGCCTACATGGGCGACCAGGGGCCAGTCCCCATTCAGGGCACCAGCTTCTCCGCGCCGGTGGTCAGTGGCGTTGTCGCGCTGGTGCGTTCACGATTTCCTCAGCTGAGTGCGCGCGAGGTGATGGATCGCATCAAGAACACGGCGCACCGCCCACCCGGCGGCTGGGATCCATATCTGGGCTTCGGCGTGGTGGACGCGCTCGCGGCGGTAAGCGATGACCTGGGCACCACCAGCGACCTCTCGCGGGCCAACGCGGCCAAGAAGCTGGTGCTACCACCCGCTCCGGCACCGCCCGACCCCCGCCCGCGACGCGTCGCACTCATCGGAATAGCGGTCTGCGCAGCATTTCTCGCTGCCGCCCTGGCGATGTTGGCACCGGTTCGCCGGCTCCGGCAGAGCCGGGAAAACCCAGAGGAGTAGCGCGACAGTCGGGACCGGCGGTGAGGCCGTTTAGGACGGCGCCTGGGTGGCCGATGTCGACGGGTTGATCGCCAGACCGGTCTTGTCGGGCGGCATGCCGTCATGCACGACGAGTGCGTCTTCCTTACTCAACCGCGGACCCGGGGGCAGCAGCCCGACGATGGGCCACGGTGCGGGGACCGGTTCAACGGTGAGCCCCAAGGCCTTCGCGGCCTCCAGGCTCCCGATACCAAAGCGCACACCGGTGTCGAGGACGAGGTAGAGCGACTCGGCGCGCCCGGTATCCCCGCCCAGGCCGGTCGAGCGGACGAAGGCGCTGTGAGCGGGCGGAATGTACGCCGTGTCGACGTTGGGGCCTTCCTTGTCGGCCTGCGCCAACACCACCGGCACCTGGTCGGTCTTCAACGGCAGCGAGCTACCCATCAAAAGCTTGGTGGAGGCGTGCTCCTGGGTCTTCTCTTGACCCGGCTTCCAGCTGCTGCACAACACCGACTTCTCCGGGACGTCCACGATCTTCCCGGCGCGATCCGGAAATGTCTGCACCGCAAGCAGATTGAGGCTGGGGTGGCCCGCGATAACATCGGGCGCGACGGACAGGATGTCCTGTGCGCCCTGCGAGTCGGAGAACCTGATGAGATCCGCGGTGACCTCGTTGATGCGTTGCACCCCGCCCGCGAGTACCACGTAGTACTCGGCGGAATCCGCGCGGCTCATCTTGATGACCGACCCCACCCGAACACCCGCGGTCGTGATGGGCGACGGCGCCCCGGCGTCCGGGATGGGCGGCGGAGCGATGGCCGGCACCTCGGGAATCGCGTTCAGCACGTTCATCGAAATCGGCCTGGGCGTCACGCCTTCCAGGCGCAGCGCGCGGGTCACGGCGGGGTTGGTCAGGTCAACCGCCGCGCGCTTTCCGTCGTAGAGCAGGTACATCTGACTGTTCACGGTCACCAGGGCGTACCGGTCCTTCGGCATCTCCTGGTTGCCGTTCTCCAGGGTCACCTTGCCGGCGATGACGGTGGTGGTGACGGTGGAGCTCGGCGGAGGCGTCGCGACGTCACACACCGTCCAGATGGTGTCGTCACCCGACAAGGCCCCCGGAATCGATGCCGGCGCACCCGGAATCCCGACCAGCGGGCCGCGGCGCGCCTTGGCAAGCTCCGAATCCTTGACCGGCTTGGGATTCTCGTTGTTGCCGGAGATCAACCGTGCGGAGGCCAGGTTGAGCGCGGGATGAAGTGTGTCCTGGATCCGGACGTAGACGGCTCCGGTGTCCTTGCCCATCACGATGGGCTGATCACCCAACGGCATGTTCGGCCGAAAGAAGGCCAAGATCGCGCAACCCGCAACCATGACGGTGGCCAGCACGATGCCGACCACGAGTGAGCTCGACTGCGACCGCATCGGGTCGTGGATCATTCGGACGTCGCGGCGAACCAGTGCATGCTCCATGCGCCGCACCAGGAACCGGTACCCACTGACTTGCAGCCGGGTTGTCGGTTGTCGCGCCATCGTCCCCCCTCCAGGAAATACTGCGAAAATCGAATCTACGACCTGAGCGATGCCTCTAGGCCGGCCCCAAAATCTTGTTAGATCCTACGTACCGGCCACACGGCCATGCAGCCTATTGCAATACTGGGCAACCACGATAGGTTGCGGGTGGTGGCCCGGGTGGCGGCCAAAGTGACCGAACGGGTCGTGCGGCGATATCCACCGCTGTTATGGCGGAACAGAAGGGGGAATGGTGACCTCGAGCGGGGCGGCTCCGGAGCAGGTACGCCGGGCGACGATGCCGATCCAGATCATGGTGATCTCGCAGTTGCTGGTGCTCGCCGCGGTCCTGGTTTCATTGCTGTTCGGCTGGCCGTGGTGGGCTGCTCTGTTGATCGCCATCGTGTCACTGGCACTCGTCCTCGGCCGATGGGGCGGCCAGACCGTCAGGCATTGGGCAGTTACCGGGTTCAAGTACCTGACGGGCCGCACCTACCGAAGCTCGGGCAGCATCGCCGACACCACCCCCAGCAGCCAGGACAGCTGGACCGGGACCCGTTGGGAAAACGGCAAACTCATCACCGTCCTGGAAATCAGTGCCACCCAGCGCCACCCCTCGGTCATCACCCCGGATCACTGCGCCACCGACTCTTTGGTGCCGCTGCGCGTGCTGCGCGAGTGCATGCATCAAAACGACATCGAACTCGAAAGCATCGATGTCATCAGCAACGGCCAGCGCACCGCCCAAGGCACGGTCTTGCGGGGTGGATACGACCGGCTGGTAGGCCCGCTGCCGGCCGTCGCCATCCGCACCGTCTGGGTGGTGCTGCGGTTCGACCCCGGCGTGAACGTCGACGCGGTATTCCGCCGCGGGGGCGGCCGTCGCGGCGCGGAGAGATGCGCTGTCATCGCCACGGCACGCGTCCGGCGCGCTCTGGCCACGGCCCATTGCGCCAGCACCATCTTGCAGGCCGGCCAGATTCACCGCATCAGCGCCGAGATGCTCCGCCAGTACGCGGGCGCGCCCATGCACGAGGAGTGGAGCGGGCTCATGCTCATCGACTCCTACAACGTGGCCATGGGAATCGACCCGTGGTACATCACCGATGCGACCCTGACCGGATTGTGGGCCCGTCCGACGCTGGAAACCAGCGTGACGGTTCGGCTACGCCCCGCCACCAAGGGCCGCACCTCGGTGGGCGCGCTGGTGCGGTGGGCCACCGACGAACAGATGCCGGTGCGCCGCTCTACCGGAATGACTTCGCTCAACGGCAGCCAGCGTGACGCGTTCTTCGCCGGACTTCCGGTGGGCGCCATCGGGTTGGAGTACCTGACCCGCAGCATCGAGATGAGCAACGAGGAACTCGACGGCATCCATCTGCCGACATCGGGCTGCGGTCAGCTGATCGGATCCGATATGTCAGGCCGCGCCATCGCGGCGCGGCTGTCTGGACAGGGCGTACATACCGTGGTGGTGCGCGCCGAGTTGTACGTCTGCCAGCAGGTGGTACTCCGAGCGGTCGCGATCGGAGCACTCGTCGTCGTCTACACCGACCGTCCGCACATGTGGGATGTCATGGTGACCTCGATCGGCGATGCCAATCGCATCCAATTCGCCAGTGGCCCAGGATTTATCGATCCCCGATGCAGCCTGGCAGTGGTAGACGGCATGCAGCCGACCGCGTTGCCCAGCAACTGCACCGCACTGCACATCATCAGCAGCGAGTACGACGCACTTCCGGCACGGCCCGATGTCATCATCGACCAGCCCAACGGATACGGCGATCACATTCTGCTGACCGCGGGCTCCGAGACCATCCAGGTCCGCCTCGTCACGGTGAGCGATGAGCTCGCCTATCTGGGCCGGCCGATACAGGCCTTCGCGCAGTAGCGTTTTCGTGCACTAGGGCTCGTCGCGCAGACGCTCCCGGTAGGCGGCGACATGCTGCCGATTGCCACAATTGCCGGTGTCACAGAAAATCCGGGATCTGTTGCGCGACAGGTCAACCAGGACGGCATCACAGTCCGGGGCAGCGCACGTCTTCAGGCGCCGCTGTTCCCCGGTGCGCACCAGGTCGGCGAACACCATGGCGGTCTCGGCGCCCAGGCGATCCGCCAGCGGCGCATCACTGGCGGCCATATGCAGGTGCCAATCGGGCTCTTCAACGTGCCGGGTCAGCCACGGCGAAGCATGGGTATCGGCCAACAGGGCGTTGACCTGCTGCACCACATACTCCTCGTCGTTGATATGGGCCCAGATATCTCCCAGCCGGGTCCGCAAGGCCTTGACGGCCGCCAGCTCGGCGTTGTCCCCGTCCCGCCTGCCCGTCCATCCGTACCGATCCAGCAGCGGCGGCAATGCCGCCAGATCCGGGAGCAGTTCCCGGTCGTTGCGGCCGGTGTTGATCAGCTCGGCGGCCGACCGCAAACCCTGCTCCGTGTCATGAGTGAAAAGCATTTGACACCTTACATCCTTCGCCTATACGGTCATGACCGTATTCGATTTTACTCATGACATGCGGGAGGTGCGGTGAACGACAAGGCCAATTTCCGGGCCGGCGTGATTCTCGCCCTCGTCTCCGCCGCCACCTTCGGGTTTTCCGGTCCCTTCGCCAAGTCGCTCATGGCGGCGGGCTGGTCGTTGACCGCCGTGGTCACCGCGCGCCTGGCGACCGGCGCGGCAGTCATGATCGTGGCCGCCTGCATCGTGGCGCCCGGCTGGTTCTCCGAGGCCCGAAAGCACGCCAAAGTCGTTGTGCTCTACGGAATCATCCCCGTTGCCGGCGCCCAGTTCTGCTACTTCGGCGCGATCAGGCACATGTCGGTCGGGGTGGCGATGCTCCTGGAGTTTCTGAGCCCCATCTTGGTGATCGCCTGGACCTGGTTGTACACCCGACAACGGCCGCACACCCGGGTACTCGCCGGCGCAACCCTCGCCTTGTTGGGAATGCTGTTGGTGCTCAACATCTTCAGTGGATCTCGCGTGGAGCCCGTAGGAGTCCTGTGGGGACTGGGAGCCGCGGTATGCGCCGCGTACTACTTCATCTCTTCGCACCGTGCGGGCGGCAAGGCCGAAGGGCTGCAAACCATCACGCTGACAACGAGCGGGCTGCTGGTCGGAGCCATCGCCGTCGGCGGCTTCGGGCTCACCGGAATCATGCCGATGACCTTCTCCACCCAGGACGTGCACGTCGCCGGCTGGCATGCACCGGTGTATATCCCCATTCTTGTTCTCGGCGTAGTTACCACCGCCATCGCCTATCTCACCGGTATCGCCGCCATTGGCCGACTCAAGCCGAGCTATGCGTCGTTGATCGCCCTCACCGAGGTGCTGTGCGCCGTAATCGCAGGTTGGGCACTACTCGGGGAAACCATTGCGCCCATCCAGTACGCAGGAGCCGCCGTCATCCTCGCCGGACTGGTGCTCGCGCACCGGGGTTCAGATACCCCTCCGGAGCCCGAATCCAGCACAGCCGGACTCACAGCTTCTCTACCTGCGGGATTGAAATCACATGGCAACGACAGCGAATTATCCGTAATCTCGGTGTGTGACGCTACAACCGAATCCACGCCCAGCCAGTAAGTTGCTCACCGCCGCCGCCCGCGCGGCGGTTATTTCGGTTGCGGCCGTCATGTTGACTACCGGGCTGGCGGTCATCATTCCCGCCACCGCATCCGCGGCCTGCCACAACGTCGAGGTGTCGTTCGCCCGCGGCCGCTCCCAGCCGCCGGGCGCCGGAAATGTCGGCGACGCGTTCATCAGCGCGCTACGCAACCGCGTCAAGGATGTGGGCGTGTACACCGTGCAGTACGACGCCAACACCGATGTGGGCGGCGGCGCCAATGATCTCAGCGCACATCTGCAGCAGACCGCGAACGCCTGCCCCGACAGCAAGTTGGTGGTCGGTGGGTACTCGCTGGGCGCCGGTGTGGTCGACACCGCACTGGGAGTGCCCGGACCGGTGCAGATCGGCAACCTCTTCTCCTTCGACAACCCGGTGCCTCCGGAGGTGGGCGACCACATCCGCGCGATTGTGACGTTCGGCAACATCGTCAATCGCTTTGCACCGGTTCAGAATCTGGCCGGCGCGTACGGCGATCGGGTGCTGGATCTGTGCAATGACGGCGATCCGGTCTGCATGGCCGGAGACAACGAGACCTGGAAATCGCACACCTCCTATCCGCCCGCACTGATCAACCAGGCCGCGGATTTCGCAGCCGCCAGGGTCAACTAACCTCGGCCGGGTGACTGCCCCTCAGCTCACCCATCATCAGTTGTCGGTCAATGGAATCGACATACATGTCGTCGAGCAGGGCGAGGGCCCGGCAGTGGTGCTGTGCCACGGCTTTCCCGGCCTCTGGTACACCTGGCGTCACCAACTGGCCGCACTGTCCGCGGCCGGGTACCGGGCCATCGCACCGGATATGCGCGGCTATGGACGCACGACGGCCCCGCGGGATGTCACCGCGTACGACCGCGCCACCACCGTCGGGGATCTCGTTGGGCTACTAGACGCCCTGCATCTCGGAGATGCGGTGTTCTGCGGGCACGATTTCGGGGCACATCTGGTGTGGGACATGCCGGCGTGGGCGCCGGATCGAGTCCGTGCACTCATCCAGCTGTCGGTACCACGGACCCGTCGCCTTCCGGTCACGCCGAGCGTGGGTTTCAATTACCTTGCCTCTCAGCACTTCACACATCTGGAGTATTTCCAGGAGCCCGGTGTGGCCGAATCCGAACTGGACGCACAGCCAAAGCTGTTTCTGGCCACGCTGTTCCACGCCCTCAGCGGAGCCAACCGCTATCTGGATTGCTGGGACCATCCGGCGCGGATGGACGGGAAACGCAACGGATACCTAGACGTACTTCCGGGTCCTCCTCCCCTGCCCTGGAATTGGCTTTCCGAGCAGGACCTCGACTACTACGCCGCTGAATTCGCGCGGACGGGATTCACCGGCGGCCTCAACTGGTACCGCGCCGAGGACCTGGTGTGGGCACAGAACGCAGACCGGCACGACAAACCCATCGGCGTACCGGTGGCCTTCATCGCCGGTTCGGCCGACCCGGTCCTGGAAATGCTCGGCCGCGATCCGATGACCGCCATGGCCGATCTCGTTCCCGGTCTGAGATCAGTCCTGGTCATCGAGGGAGCCGGGCACTTCGTGCAGATGGAGCGCCCAGATACGGTCAACCACGCGATGGTTGAGTTCCTCGACGCGCTTCCGCCCAGGTGATGCGGCCCATACCGCACCGATATGACAACTAGGTTGACTCACCCGTAGCATTTGCCTGTGACGACGCACAGTGCTGTTTCACCTGCAGTCTCGTACATCCGGCGGCCCGGATACCTGCTAGCCGCACTGCTCATGTTCACCAGCCTGGTGGCCATTTCGCAGCCCGCACCCGCAGCAGCCGATCCGTGTGCCGCCGTGGATGTCTCCTT
Source organism: Mycobacteroides franklinii (assembly GCF_002013895.1). Taxonomy (GTDB): domain Bacteria; phylum Actinomycetota; class Actinomycetes; order Mycobacteriales; family Mycobacteriaceae; genus Mycobacterium; species Mycobacterium franklinii. The sequence goes on from NZ_MAFQ01000003.1 coordinate 105,349, forward strand.
CGCCCGCGGGCGTGACGAGCCGCCCGGCCTTGGCCGCGTGGGCCAAGCGTTTGTCGATGCGCTCGGGCCCAAGATCGGCAGCATGAACGTCTATGCCGTGGACTACAGCGCCGGCCTGCTCTCCACCGGAGAAGGCGCGGACGACCTGCGCAACCACCTCAGCCAGGTCGCGGCGTCATGCCCCAACACCAAGTTCGTGATCGGCGGCTACTCGATGGGCGCAACCGTCGTCAATGACGTCGCAGGCAACCCGCCGCCGGACGTCGCCGGCCGGATCAGAGGGATCGCGACATTCGGCAACATCGACCGCCGCGGAGGCGCGATGACCGGCCCCCTTGCCGGACGGTGGATCGACCAGTGCAACCCCGGTGACCCGGTCTGCCAGGAAGGCGGCCGCTCGTGGACCGCGCACCAGACCTATGAGCAGACGAACCTGCCCGCACAGGCAGCATCGTTTGTGGCAGGCAAGCTGTAGCACCGGGCACTCCACAGAAACGGCGCGCGAGAACTTCCTGAGCCGTAGCATCGTGATGTGACCACGCATCAGCGGGGCACGAGGGTCGGCGTTGTCCTGAGTTACTTTGTTGCCCTGACGGTGTTTGCGCTGGCAGCGGCAAATGTTGTCGGGCTTGTCTATGCGGCACCTCACGCCTCGGCAGATCCGTGTTCGGATGTCGATGTCTCCTTTGCGCGGGGACGCAAGGAGCCTGTCGGTCTGGGCCGGGTCGGCGACGAGTTCGTCGACTCCCTGACTCCACGCATCCAAGCCACCGGTGCCAGCATGAACGTCTACCCCGTCAACTACGACGCGGGCATCTTCTCGGCCGGCGGCGGGGCCAATGACCTGAGCAATCACCTGCAGTCGGTAGCGGCGAGCTGCCCGCGGACCAAGCTCGTCATCGGCGGATACTCCATGGGCGCCGAGGTGATCGACACGATTATCGGTGTTCCGAACGTCGGCATCGGATTCAACCGCCCGCTGCCGCCTGCGGTGGGCGATCGCATCGTCGCGATCGCGACATTCGGCAATGCCACCCACCGTACCGGCGGCCCACTGAGCGGCATCGCCGGCGTATTCGGTTCGCGTGCAATTGATCTCTGCAACCAAGGAGACCCGATCTGCATGGCCGGGCCCAACAACAGCTGGGATGCCCACACGTCCTACGAGCGCACCGGATTACCCGCTGAGGCCGCGACGTTCGTCGCCTCGAAACTCAACCGGCACGGCGAAAGCGAAGCCGAGTAGTACTGGCGCACTGCCTAACTCGCGTTGGCGACCTTGTTGATCGAGGCGGTGACCAGTTGATCGAACAGTGAACGATCCGGCGCGTCGCCCCCCACGGTCCTCATCCGGACCCACAGGGCGTTCCCGTCCACACTCGCATATGCGGTGTACGCATCCTGTTTGAGCACTGCTCCGGGCACGTTCTCTTCGACGAGTACCAACTCATCGGCCTTAGATTGCGCGCCATCCAACAGGGTGTAGGTGGTCTCGATCGAGGTACCTTCACGTGTCTCACGCACGGACTTGCACTTGTCGAAGAACGTACGGATTTCGGCGAGAGCAGGCCGCTGCGCCACGACGGCCTCGTTGAAGTACCCACGCCCAGCTTCTCCGACAACGACACCCAACGTTGCCGCATCCACGGGCGCCGATGCATCGAACATCGACGGCCGCCGGCAATCTGCGGGCTCAAACACAGCGCCCTTATCCGCCGAACCGGTCAGTTGATCCAGAATCGCCTGCTTCTCGTCGCTTTCAATCGCGGACGTGGTCAAACCCGGCGGCAGCTCGGCGGCGGTGAGGACCAAGTCCTTGGCCGCCTTGGCAGGTTTTGTCGCGGTTGTCGCGGTTGAGCTGCTGATGCTGGGTGGGACGTCCGTCTTCGCTGCGCCCCCGCACCCGGCGACACACATCATGCCTGCGACCGCGGCCACCCCGAGCCAACGTACGTTCGTCATGCCGAAAGGCTAGTCGGACGGCCTGATACGCACATCACGGGTGATCATCACGCGGGCCGCCATCTCGTCGTCCGGCGGGTAATCGACCCCGACCAGCGTCAGCCCGCGCGCCGGCGCGGCTGCGAAATCGCTTGAACGTCTTTCCTTCTTCAGCAGATCGGCACACCACTGCACCGGCCGCCTGCCCTCCCCCACCGCGAGCACCGCGCCCACCAACGAGCGCACCATCGACCAGCAGAAGGCGTCGGCGCTCACATGTGCGGTCAGTTGATGTCCGTCCGCAACCCAGTCGAATCGCTGTAGCTCGCGGATGGTGGTGGCGCGCTCACGGTGGCGGCAGAACGCCGCGAAATCGTTCAAGCCCAACAGTTCCCGGGAGGCCTCGTTCATGGCATCGACATCCAGCGCGCGGTGCCACCCCACGACGTCATGGCGCTGCATGGGCAGCACACCGAACGACGCCGTGGAGAAGCGATACTCGTAGTGGCGTCTCAGCGCAGAGAACCTGGCATCGAAATGTGCCGCGGCCCGGCAGATGTCGAGGACTCGCACATCGTTGGGCAGAAAACGCGACAGCCGCCGGATCAGCCGGTCGAACTCGGGAGCGCCAACAGGGCGGTACCGGCCGAGCAATTCGGGCAGGCATGCCGCCGGAACGTCCAGGTGCGCAACCTGACCCGTGGCGTGCACGCCCGCATCGGTGCGCCCCGCGGCATGCAATAAGACCGGCTCGCCCACAATGGTCGTGAATGCCTCACCCAGCACCCCGGCGACGGTGCGCTGATTGACCTGGGTCGCCCAACCGGCGAATTCGGTTCCGTCGTAGGCGATGTCGAGCCGTAAACGAACCAGCCCGCCACCGTCTCCGGTAGCGGGCTGGTTGTCAGAGGTGACCAAAGGTCACTCCTTCTTGTCTGTGTCCTCAGCAGCGGGAGCCTCGGCCGTGTCAGTTACGGCGCCCGCCGCACCTTCGTCCTCGGCGGCCGCGTCATCGGCGGTGTCGGTCTCAACCTCGACAGCCTCTTCGGCGGGAGCCTCGGCCTTCTTCGTCGACGCGACCCGGCGGGCCCGGTCGGCCTCGGAAGTGACCGTCTTCTCCTTCACCAGTTCGATGATCGCCATGGGCGCATTGTCGCCCTTGCGGTTCTCGACCTTGATGATGCGGGTGTAGCCACCGTTGCGATCGGAGTAGAACGGACCGATCTCCTCGAAAAGGGCGTGCACGACGTCCTTGTCACGGATCTTCTTGAGCACCTCGCGCCGGTTGTGCAGATCGCCCTTCTTGGCGTGGGTGATCAGCTTCTCGGCGTAGGGCCGCAGCACGCGGGCCTTGGTCTCGGTGGTCTTGATCCGGCCGTGCTCGAACAGAGCGGTGGCCAAGTTGGCCAGGATCGCCTTCTGATGTGAAGACGACCCACCGAGCCGCTGACCCTTTTTGGGCTTGGGCATTGCAACTATCTCCTATTCGGGGCCGGCCCCCGTATCAGGTAGGGCCGGGACGGATCCGGGCGGGCGAAGCCCCGGGGTTATATGCCCAGTTAGAGCTGTTCGGTTTCGGCGAAGTCCTGATCGCCATCGAAGTCGTACGAGCCGGTGTCAGACCAAGTGCCCGTGGCGACGTCGTATCCGGCGACCTCCGACGGATCGAAGCTGGTCGGGCTGTCCTTGAGCGACAGACCCAGCTGGTGCAGCTTGATCTTGACCTCGTCGATGGACTTCTGGCCGAAGTTACGGATGTCCAGCAGGTCCGACTCGGTGCGGGCAACCAGCTCGCCGACGGTGTGCACACCCTCGCGCTTGAGGCAGTTGTACGAACGGACGGTCAAGTCCAGGTCCTCGATGGGCAGCGCGAACGAGGCAATGTGGTCTGCCTCGGCCGGCGACGGCCCGATCTCGATACCTTCGGCCTCGACGTTGAGCTCGCGTGCCAGCCCGAACAGCTCGACCAGCGTCTTGCCGGCCGAAGCCAGCGCGTCACGCGGGCCGATCGAGTTCTTGGTCTCGACGTCCAGCACCAGCTTGTCGAAGTCGGTGCGCTGCTCGACGCGGGTGGCCTCGACGTTGTAGGTCACCTTGAGCACCGGCGAGTAGATGGAATCGACGGGAATGCGCCCGATCTCGGCACCCGAGGCCTTGTTCTGCACGGCCGGGACGTAACCGCGACCACGCTCGACGACGAGCTCGATCTCCAGCTTGCCCTTGTCGTTCAGCGTCGCGATGTGCATGTCGGGGTTGTGCACGGTCACACCGGCGGGCGGCACGATGTCACCAGCGGTGACGGCGCCCGGTCCCTGCTTGCGCAGGTACATGGTGACCGGCTCGTCCTCCTCCGAGGACACCACGAGGCTCTTGAGGTTCAGGATGATGTCGGTGACGTCTTCCTTCACCCCGGGAACGGTGGTGAACTCGTGCAGCACACCGTCGATCCGGATGCTGGTGACGGCCGCGCCCGGGATGGACGAGAGCAGGGTGCGCCGCAGCGAGTTACCCAGGGTGTAGCCGAATCCCGGCTCCAGGGGCTCGATGACGAAGCGCGACCGGTTCTCGGCCAGCGTCTCCTCGGACAGGGTGGGTCGCTGAGAAATCAGCATTCTTTGTGTATCTCCTTCTCGGCACCCGCTATTTGATGCCGGTCAGTGGACTTGTAGCAGGATCGCTACAAGCGATTACTTGGAGTAGAACTCGACGATCAGCTGCTCGGTGAGCGGCACATCGATCTGCGCGCGCTCGGGCAGCTGGTGCACGAGGATGCGCTGGCGCTCGCCGACAACCTGCAGCCAGCCCGGGATGGGCCGGTCGCCCGCGGTCTCGCGTGCGACCTCGAACGGCAGGGTGTTCAGCGACTTCGGCTTGATGTCGATGATGTCGTACTGCGACACCCGGTAGCTGGGCACGTCGACCTTCACGTTGTTGACGGTGAAGTGGCCGTGGCTGACCAGCTGGCGAGCCATCCGGCGGGTACGTGCCAGGCCGGCGCGGTACACGACGTTGTCGAGACGGCTTTCCAGGATCTGCAGCAGCTGCTCACCAGTCTTGCCGGAGTGCCGGTTGGCCTCGGCGTAGTAGCGGCGGAACTGCTTCTCCATGACGCCGTAGGTGAAGCGGGCCTTCTGCTTCTCCTGCAGCTGCGTGCGGTATTCGCTCTCCTTTACCCGCGCGCGGCCGTGCTGGCCGGGGGGGTAGGGACGCTTCTCGTACGCGCTGGAACCACCGACCAGGTCGACGCCCAGACGACGGGACTTGCGAGTGACGGGTCCGGTATAACGAGCCATTAGTTCTTTACCTCTCTAGCCCTAGACCCGGCGCCGCTTGGGCGGACGGCAGCCGTTGTGCGGCTGTGGGGTGACATCGGAAATCGCGCCCACCTCGAGGCCGGCGGCCTGCAGCGAGCGGATGGCGGTCTCACGGCCGGAGCCGGGACCCTTGACGAACACGTCGACCTTCTTGACACCGTGCTCCTGCGCCTTGCGGGCAGCGTTCTCGGCAGCCAGCTGTGCGGCGAACGGGGTCGACTTACGCGACCCCTTGAAGCCGACGTGACCCGAGGACGCCCAAGAGATCACGTTGCCCTGGGGGTCGGTGATCGAGACGATCGTGTTGTTGAACGTGCTCTTGATGTGCGCAGCACCGTGCGGGATGTTCTTCTTTTCCCGGCGACGAGTCTTCTGCGTCTTCTTGGGGCCGGAAGCCGCGCCCTTCTTTGCTGGTGGCATGCTGGTTTACCTGGCCTTCTTCTTGCCGGCGATGGTGCGCTTCGGTCCCTTGCGGGTACGCGCGTTGGTCTTGGTCCGCTGACCGCGCACCGGCAGGCCACGACGGTGGCGCAGGCCTTGGTAGCAGCCGATCTCGATCTTGCGGCGGATGTCGGCCTGTACCTCGCGGCGCAGGTCACCCTCCACCTTGAGCGAGGCTTCGATGTATTCACGCAGCTGGGTCACCTGATCATCGGTCAGGTCCTTGCTGCGCTGCTCGGGGCTGATGCCCGTGGCGGCCAGGATCTCCTTGGAGCGAGTCCGGCCGATGCCATAGATATAAGTGAGCGCGATTTCCATACGCTTATCGCGCGGTAGGTCAACGCCTACGAGACGTGCCATGCGGCAGTTCCTCTTTCATTCAACGAAGGTCTGTTCCCAGTCCGCCCCCTCTAGGTTGGGGCCCCGGCCTCCGTTCCGGGGGTGTCTGGCCGGCGTACCCGGTCAGTGGATCTGGGAGGTCATCATTCAGTTATGTAGCTGGTCAGCCAGGTTCCTTGCGGAGGTCCTGACTAGCCTTGCCTCTGCTTGTGGCGGGGGTCCTGGCAGATCACCATGACCCGCCCGTGCCGGCGAATGACGCGGCACTTGTCGCAGATCGGCTTGACGCTCGGGTTTACCTTCACGTTCCCAATCCTGTTCTTCTGTTACTTGTACCGGTAAACGATCCGACCGCGGGACAGGTCGTAGGGAGACAACTCCACTACCACTCTGTCCTCGGGCAGGATGCGGATGTAGTGCTGCCGCATCTTGCCGCTGATGTGGGCAAGTACCTTGTGTCCGTTCTCCAGCTCAATGCGAAACATCGCATTGGGCAGGGGTTCGACCACCCGGCCCTCGACCTCGATGGCTCCGTCTTTCTTAGCCATATCCTCCGCGATTCTGATTGCCTGCTCCGGCTGTCGCCGGCATGACACGGCAAACACTCACCGACCTCGAACGTGAGCCGGTGACAGGAAATTCCAGGACAGGGCACGCAGACAGTCGGCACGTAAGCCGCACCGTTGGTCAAGGATACCCGTGTAACGCCGCCAAACCAAACCGGCGAGGAGGCCGCGCTCCCCCACACGGCTCAGGACCAGGTGACTCCCGACCTGCTGATATGTGGAATCGCCGTCGGCCGCACCAGACCTGCCGTCAGCCAGGCTCCCGCGATCCAGAGGTGGGGTGCGGATTTGGCGGCCATGGTGCGCCTGGCCCGCATCGATACGTCCGAACCGTCGAGCACCCGCTGGGCCCTGGCGGACAGCATCCGGTTACGCACTCCCGAACGGCGCCGTTCCCGCGCGCTGCGGTTGATCGCCAACCACGCCGCGGCCAGATCGCTGGACTCACCCAACGCCTCCGCGATGGCCTCCGCGGCCGCGACCGCGTCTGCCACGCCCGAATTGAGGCTGCGCCCGCCCAGCGGAGCGAACTGATGGGCGGCCTCACCCGCAAGGAGTACCCGACGGTTGACGTCGGTGTAGCTCGCGGCCACGCCCTGGACGGTCTGATGTACCTCCACCGATCTGATGTGATCCGCGTACCACTCGTCGCGGGTCAGCGCGGTCACCCAGGAACGCACGTGTTCGGCCGTCGGAGTCGCCTCGTCCTCGGACAGGAATTGGACATCCAGACGCAGACCATCCGGGTACGGCAGGCGTATGGCGTGCCGTCCGCCCAGATCGGGATGGTGGTACTGAATCTGCACGGGCAGATCCACCGTGCCGCCATCCGGGTGCGGTTCGACGTCGATCACCACGCACGCCGGGGACGGTGGACGCTCCGACATACCGATGCGCAATGCCTGACGAATCGCCGACTTGGTGCCGTCGGCGGCGATGACATAGCTGGCGCGCACCCGGTCACCACTGGCGAGCGTCAGGCGCGCGCCGGTGTGATCCGTGCTGATGTCGGTGACGGCGGTGCCCGGGTGGTACTCCACCCCCAGCTCCAGCGCCTCTGCCAACGTCTCGTCCTCAATGGTGCGCTGCGACAAGCTCATTCCCCATGCCGCCGGGTTCCACGGGCCAGGGATGCGGGACGGCGCGTACGAGGACATGACGAATACCGGCCGACCCTGATAGAAGGTCTGCACCCCGTGCACCGCAAGCGCGGATTCGCGCAGCCGCGCACCCAATTCGGGTGCCACGCGGTCGTATCGACGCAACGTCGAATGCCCCACGAAAGTGGCGCAATTCCGGTGCCGCTGACGCTCTTTCGAACCGGCGGCCTCCAGCACCACGACGCGAATCCCTCGGCGCGCGAGCACCGTGGCGGCGAGCAACCCGACAGGACCACCGCCGACGATCACGACGGCGTCGTCGGTGATGTCCCGGCGCGCGTCTGCCGAAACTGCCGCGAGGTGAGCCACACCATGACGGTACCGCGCGAGGCCAATCGGGCGCCCATCGAGATTTCGGTCCATATATTGGGGCCCATCACATACCCGCTAGGGGGCTGCCAGATGACGATGCCGCAACCTCAGTTCGGCCATCCGGGGGCTACCAGGCCCAATGGTGGGTCGTCGACAGCCGTACGTCTGCTGGTGGTGTCACTGCTGCTGGTATTTGTCCTCGGTTACGGTCTGGCTGTCTTCCTCGCCTTCACCTCAGCGTCCTACGTAACTCTCGGAGCGACCACCATGTCCATGGTGCTGCGAGTGGCGATCGTCGCTCTGGGCATTGCCGTCACGGCAGTCGCGATCCTGGCGGTCATCTATCTGGTGCGACGTCCCCAAGCCCGAGCATGTCAGCGCATAGCCAGTAGGGCGGATTCGTGGTACCTATGTCGGTAGTGGCGAACATTGCCAGCAGCAACGGGGACAACGGGGAGGGGGTCCAGTGGACGGTCTGACGGTCGGGTACCTGGCCGCCTTCGCGGTCGGCGGGATCGCGGTGCTCTCGGCACTGCTGCTCACCGATATCGGCCATGGCGACGGGATGCCATTTCTGAGCCTGACCTCCCTTTCCGCCGCCTTGACGGGCGCCGGCGCCGGCGGATTCGTCAGTTCGGCGCTAGGCATCGCCGCACTGCCGACGGCCATCATCGCCGCCGTCTGCGCTGTTGCGCTGGTGTCCATCCTGCAACTTTTCCTGACATATCTGCGGGGCCAGCAAGCGAACTCCCACTCGGGGCGCGCGTCCTATGTCGGCAGGCTGGGCACGGTGACCCTGGAGGTGCCTTCCGGGGGTGGCTGGGGCGAGATCGCGTTTGTCGATGCCGACGGCAACCGGGTGCGTTCGCGTGCGATCACCGATGAGCCCGAGGGGCTGGCCAAGAATGCCCCCGTCTACATCGCCGACGTGGACTCCGAATACCTGCACGTCGTCAGCATTCCCGATGCATCGCCAGATGCACCCCCCGATTCACACCACTGATTCGCACCACCAATTCACACCGATAATTCACACCGATAAGGAACCCGCATGAGCTCGCTTCTCATCATCGTCATCATCGCCATCGCGGCGCTGGTGCTTTTCGTGGCGTTGCCGCTCATCTATGTGCGCAACTACGTCAAAGTGCCACCGAACGAGGTCGCGGTGTTTACCGGACGTGGTCAGCCGAAGGTGGTGCGCGGCGGCGCCCGGTTCAAGATGCCGGGCATCGAGCGGGTGGACATCATGTCCCTGGAACCCTTCAACGTGAACATCAACCTCCAGAATGCGTTGTCCAACAACGGCGTTCCGGTCAATGTCGAGGCGGTGGGGCTGGTGCGCATCGGCTCGAACGACGAAGCCGTGCAGACCGCCGTGCAGCGCTTCCTCACCTCGGATCTGTCGGAATTGCAGCGGCAGATCAACGAGATCCTGGCGGGCAGCCTGCGCGGCATCACCGCCACCATGACCGTCGAGGACCTGAACTCCAACCGGGACTCGCTGGCGCGCAGCGTGGTCGAGGAGGCGGGCGGCGATCTCTCCCGTATCGGCATGGAGGTCGACGTCCTCAAGATCGCGGGCATCTCCGACCGCAACGGGTACCTGGAGTCGCTCGGTCAGCGCCGTATCGCCGAGGTTCGCCGTGATGCGACGGTCGGCACCGCCGAGGCCGAACGGGACGCGCAGATCCAGTCCGCCCAGGCCCGTCAGGCCGGCGCCATCGCGCAGGCCGAGGCCGATACCGCCATCGCCACCGCGACCCAGAAGCGCGATGTGGAGCTGGCCCGGTTGCGCGCACAGACCGAGGCCGAGAACGCCCAGGCCGACCAGGCCGGTCCGCTCGCTCAGGCTCGCGCGGAAAAGGACGTGGGTATCGCACGCGAGCAGGCGGAGGCGGCCCGGATGCAGGCCCGCACCGAGGTGGAGCAGCGCCGTACCGAGCAGGCCCAGGCTGCCTTGCAGGCCGATGTCATCGCGCCGGCCGAGGCGCGCCGTCAGGCCGATATCGCGATCGCCGAGGGCGCCCGGCAGGCCGCCATCCTCAAGGCCCAGTCCGATGCCGAGGCCGAGCGCCAGAAGGGCGCGGCCGAGTCCGATGCGCGCAAGGCGGCCGCCGATGCATTCCGCGTCGAACAGCAGGCCGCAGCCGACGGCGCCAAGGCCAAGCTCATCGCCGAGGCCGACGGCACCAAGGCCAAACTGCTCGCCGACGCCGAGGGCATCAAGGCCAAGCTGCTGGCCGAGGCCGACGGTAAGAAGGAGGTGGCGGCGGCGCTCAACGCCTATACCCCGGAAGCCGCCCGCCTGCTCACCCTGCCGGACATTCTCAACTCGGTGGTGCAGGCCACCGAGGCCGCCTCGAAACCGCTCGGCGAGATCGAAAATCTTTCCATCATCGGCGGCGCGGGCGATGCCAAGGACGCCTTGGGCACCCTTTTCGGCGTAAGCCCGCAGGCAGTGGCGAAAGTGATTGAGAGTCTCAAGGTTTCAGGGATCGACGTACCCGAGCTTCTCAACCGTGCTCCGCAGGCCAAGGAACCCGTGTCCCCCGCCTCCACCTCCGCGGCGCATCCGGAAGGATAGGCGCAGGAATAGCGACATCTCCTGCGAAGTTGGGACGCTGCATGGGCGAATCGAACCTGAATCGGTACGGAGTATGGAAGGGCGGTCCGGTCACACCGGAGCAGGCCAGGGCCATCGAGGATCTCGGTTACGGATCGGTGTGGATCGGGGGCGTGTTCACCTCGGACCTTGCCTACGTAGAGCCGCTGCTCGACGCGACAGAGAATCTCACGGTGGCCAGCGGCATCGTGAACATCTGGACCTCGCCGGTCGATGAGATAGCCGCTGCGTTCCACCGCATCGAGGCGGCCTATCCCGGACGCTTCCTGCTCGGGGTGGGTGCCGGACACCCCGAGGCCTCGGCGGAATACCGCAAGCCCTACGACGCCCTCGTCGAATACCTGGACGGGCTCGATGCCGCGGGCGTTCCCACAGAACGCCGCGCGCTGGCCGCCCTGGGGCCCAAGGTGCTGAAGTTGTCCGCGGATCGCACCGCGGGCGCACACCCCTATCTGACGACACCCGAACACACGCGTCAGGCCCGCGCGATCATCGGTCCTGACGCACTGCTCATCCCCGAGCACAAGGTGGTACTCAGCACCGATGCCCCCAGCGCGCGCGAGATCGGCCGACGCACGGTCGACTTCTATCTTCAGTTGAGCAACTACGTAAACAACTGGAAGAGACTCGGTTTCAGCGAGGAGGACGTCACCTCCCCCGGCAGCGACACGTTCATCGATGCCGTGGTGGCACACGGTACCGCCGAGGACATCGCCGTGCGCCTGAACGAGCACCTTGACGCCGGTGCGGACCAGGTCCTGATCCAAGTGCTGGGAGACAAGGACCTGGTGGACACGTTGACCTCGCTGGCGGACACGCTTCGGTAGTCGCCCACTAGGGTTAGGCCATGCGAATTTTGGTGACCGGCGGCGCCGGTTTCATCGGAGCCAACTTCGTACACGCGACGGTCCGCGAACGTCCCGACGTCTCGGTGACGGTTCTCGACGCGCTGACCTACGCGGGTAGCCGCGAATCGTTGGGGCCTGTCGCTTCCGCGGTCACGCTGGTGCAGGGCGACATCTGCGATGCCGACACGGTCGATCGACTGGTCGCCGCCAGTGACGTGGTGGTGCATTTCGCCGCGGAAACGCATAACGACAACTCGTTGGCCGATCCGTCACCATTCCTGCGCAGCAACATCATTGGCACCTATACGTTGTTGGAGGCGGTGCGCCGCCACGAGGTGCGACTGCACCACATCTCGACCGATGAGGTGTTCGGCGACCTCGAGCTCGATGACCCGAATCGGTTCACCGAAACCACGCCGTACAACCCGTCCAGCCCCTACTCGGCGACCAAGGCCTCGGCCGACCTGCTGGTACGCGCCTGGATGCGATCGTTCGGAGTCCGCGCCACAATCTCCAACTGTTCCAACAACTACGGGCCGTATCAGCACGTGGAGAAGTTCATTCCCCGGCAGATCACCAACATCCTGACCGGCCGTCGTCCTCGCCTGTACGGGGCCGGCGCCAATGTCCGGGACTGGATTCACGTCGACGATCACAACAGTGCCGTGTGGCGCATCATCGAGGCCGGCACCATCGGGCGCACGTATCTCATCGGTGCGGACGGAGAGCGGGACAACCTGTCGGTTCTGCACACCATTCTCGAACTGATGGGCAAGTCCCGGGACGACTTCGACCATGTCACCGATCGCGCCGGCCACGACCTGCGCTATGCCATTGACCCAACTCCGCTGCGTGATGAATTGGGTTGGAAACCAACACATAGCGATTTCACCGGCGGCCTGTCGGCCACCATCGACTGGTATCGGGGCAACGAGGATTGGTGGCGCCCCATCAAGGACAGTGTGGAAGCGCAATACGCCGCGAGAGGGCAGTGATGAGCGTTTACGCGAAGAACAGAGAGCACTGACGTGCAGATCCGAGAACTCTCGGTACCCGGCTCCTTCGAGATCACCCCGGTGCAGCATCAGGACAGCCGCGGAGTGTTCCTCGAATTGTTCAAGGGCCCAGCGCTTGCCGAGGCCATCGGGCATCCGTTCGATCTTCAGCAAGCCAACTGCTCGGTGTCGGCGGCGGGATCGTTGCGCGGCATCCACTTCGCCGACGTGCCGCCCGGACAGGCCAAGTACGTGACCTGCCTGACCGGTGCCGTGTATGACGTCGTGGTCGACATCCGAGTGGGTTCCCCGACCTTCGGCGCCTGGGACGCAGTGCTTCTCGACCCCCAAGACCGCCGCGCCGTCTACGTACCCGAGGGAGTCGGCCACGGATTCCTCGCCCTCGAGGATGACTCGACGGTGGTCTATCTGTGCTCCGCCGGATATGCCCCGGGCCGCGAGCACGGTATCGATCCGCTCGACCCGACCATCGGGATCCAATGGCCGACCCGCAGACCAGACGGCACCGATCTGGCGTTGCTTGTTTCCGAAAAGGACAGTGCCGCACCATCATTACTGGATGCCAGGGATTCAGGACTGCTCCCCGTCGCTACCGACGTACAGGCCTTCCTGGACAGCCTCTCCGGCTGATCGATCAGGCACCAACGCCACAGCGTGTTTGCTAAAGTCGCTGCATGACGCAACCGCCTTCCGGGCCGCCGCCGTCGGATCCAGGGCAGCCGGAGTTTCCGCAGTATCCGTCGCCGCCGAACCCCGGGTACCCACCGGTTGCGCCCCCGGCGGGCGGATATCCGCCCATTCCCCCGGCCGGGCCTGCAGGCGGCGAGCCCTACCCGCCCTACCCGCAGGTCAACCCGGCGGGTTACCCGCCGCCGCCCGGATATCCCCCACCACCGGCGTCACCGTATGGGTATCCGACGCCTGGTTCCTATCCGCCTATTGAAACCGCGCAGAGCACCAACGGGTTGGCCATCACGTCACTGATTTTCGGCATCATCCCGTGCTGCAACGGCATCCCGGCCCTCATCTTCGGCATTATCGGTCTCAATCAGACGAAGCGGACCGGGCAAAAGGGACGCGGCCTCGCGATCGCGGGAATCGTCTTAGGTTGCATTTGGCTGGTCGTCAGCGTCGCGGTGGCTATCGGGCTTGCCATCAAAGATCAACCCAAACGTGACGAATCGGGGCATCTCACCCAGTCCGGCGATATGGACGTCACCAAACTGCGGGTGGGCGATTGCATCGCCGACCTTGGCGAGAAGAGCTACTACACCACCACCAAGGCCATTCCCTGCGCACAGCCGCACAAGGCCGAGGTCTACGCGGTGGTGCCGCTTTCGGGTAGCTCACTTCCGTCGCAGTCGGTCCTGGACCAGAAGGGCAACGACGAGTGCGGCGCGGAACTGGAGACTTACGCACCGAACGCATTCGATGACGACGCGGTGCAGATCACGTACCTGTATCCGACGAAACGTTCATGGGCCCAAGGGGATCGGGCGATCGCGTGCGTCGCCACCTTTACCACCGAACGCACGGCATCGATCAAGGGCAAGTAATTAAGGGCGCACGGTAAGGATGCGGGGGCCGTCCTCGGTGACGGCCACTGTGTGCTCCCAGTGCGCTGCCCGGGAACCGTCGGTGGTGACGACGGTCCAGTCGTCGGCAAGCACCCGGGTTTGCGTGGTGCCGAGCGTAAGCATCGGTTCGATGGCGAGCACCGAACCCACTGCGAGGAGCGGCCCCTTGCCGGGCGCCCCCTCGTTGGGCAGGAACGGATCCAGATGCATCGAGCGGCCGATGCCATGGCCGCCGTAACCGTCGACGATTCCGAACGCGCGGTCGAACTGCTTCTCGGCGGCACGGGTGCCCAGCTCTATCGCGTGGGAGACGTCGGTGAGCCGGTTCCCCGGGATCATCGCCGCGATACCGGCCTCCATCGACAAACGCGTGGCTTCCGACAACGCCTCGTCGACGGGAATGACGGTGCCCACCGCGAACGTCCACGCGGAATCCCCGTGCCAGCCGTCCAGGATCGCGCCGCAGTCAATGGAGACAAGATCACCGTCGGCCAAAATCGCTGTTGCCGAGGGTATTCCGTGAACAACCTGATCGTTGACCGAGGAGCAGATGGACGCCGGGAAGCCGTGGTAGCCGAGGAACGACGGCACCGCACCGGCATCGCGGATCACCGCTTCTGCAACCTGATCCAGGTCCAGTGTCGAGGCGCCGGCCTTGGCGGCGTCTCGCACGGCAACCAGCGCCGCGCCCACGATGGAGCCGGCGGCAGCCATCGCGTCGAGCTCACCGGCGGTGCGCTGCTCCACCGTCTTCTTGCGGCCGAAGAGACCCACTAACGAACCACTACTGACTCGCCTGCTACCGGCCCAGAGCCTGCGACGTGCGCGCGAACACCTCGTCCACCGTGCCCACGGCGTCGATGGTCTGCAGCACGCCCTGGTAGTACTCCAGCAGCGGTGCGGTCTCATCGCGGTACACGTTGAGCCTGTTGCGGATGATGTCCTCGGTGTCGTCGGCGCGGCCACGGCCCAGCAGCCGCTGCACGAGCTCCTCCACCGGCACCCGGAACTCCAGCACGGCGTCGATCTTGACGCCACGAGCCTCTTCCATGGCGGCCAGCGCATCGGCCTGGTCCACGGTGCGCGGGAATCCATCGAGAATGAACCCGGCCGCGGCGTCGGCCTCGTCAAGGCGCGCCTCGACCATCTTGTTGGTGACCTCGCTGGGCACCAGGTCGCCGGCGTCCAGGTACTTCTTGGCCTGGATCCCCAGCTCGGTGCCCTCGCTGATGTTCGAGCGGAACAGGTCGCCCGTGGAGATCTGCGGAATGCCGAACTTCTCCGAAATCAGTTGCGCCTGCGTACCTTTGCCTGCCCCGGGCGGGCCGAGTAACACCACTCTCACTTCAGGAACCCTTCGTAGTTACGCTGCATCAACTGGCTTTCGATCTGCTTCACCGTATCGAGGCCGACGCCGATCATGATGAGTACCGCAGTTCCACCGAACGGCAGGTTCTGCGCACCGCCGGAGTTACCGATCTGCAGGAACAGGTTCGGCAGGATCGCGATGATGCCCAGGTAGATCGATCCCGGCCACGTGATGCGATTGAGCACGTAGCGCAGGTAGTCGGCGGTGGCGCGTCCGGGGCGAATACCCGGGATGAAGCCACCGAACTTGTTCATCTCGTCGGCGCGCTCATCGGGGTTGAAGGTGATCGACACGTAGAAGAACGTGAAGAACACGATCAGGGTGAAGTAGATGGCGATGTACCAGTAGTTGCTGGGGTCGGTCAGATAGGTGCTGACGAAGCGGTCCCACCAGCCTGTCTTGTCCTTACCACCGCTGCGCACCAGCTGGGTGATCAAGCCCGGGATGTACAGCAGAGACGAGGCGAAGATGACCGGGATAACACCGGCCTGGTTGACCTTCAACGGCAAGTAGGTGGAGGTACCGCCGTACATCCGCCGTCCCACCATGCGCTTGGCGTACTGGACGGGGATACGCCGCTGGCCCTGTTCCACGAAGACGACACCGACCACGATCAACAGCGCCGCCACACAGACCGCCGCGAAGGTGACACCGCCGCGGCTGTCCAGGATGGTCTTGCCTTCGGCCGGGATGCGCGCGGCGATACCGGCGAAGATCAGCAGCGACATACCGTTTCCGATACCGCGTTCGGTGACCATTTCGCCGAGCCACATCACCAGGGTCGATCCGGCGGTCATCACCAGAACCATCACCGACAACGCGAAGATCGACTGGTCGGCCACGATCTCGTCCTTGCGGTCGCAGCCCTGCAACAGGTTTCCGCTGGCACCAAGGGCAACGATCGAAGTGGACTGCAGCAGCGCCAGCGCGACCGAAAGGTAGCGGGTGTACTGCGTCATCTTGGCCTGGCCGGCCTGGCCTTCTTTGCGCAGCTGCTCGAACCGGGGAATGACCACGGTGAGCAGCTGAACGATGATGCTGGCGGTGATGTACGGCATGACGCCGACCGCGAACACCGACAGCTGTAGCAGCGCACCACCGGAGAACAGGTTGATCAACGAGTAGATCTGTGCCGAGTCACCGCTACTGACCTGCTCGACGCAGTACTTCACGTTGGCGTAGTTCACCCCGGGAGACGGCAGCGTCGCACCAAGCCGGTAAATGAACACGATCCCGATCGTGAAGAGGATCTTCCGCCTCAGGTCAGCTGTCCTGAGAGCAGAGACAAAAGCGGAAAGCACACATCCTCCTGCGCACCCGGCAGCTCGCCACGTGATCTGCTAGATGAATCAGCTGGTGATCCCAGCGTTGGGTAACCGTTTCGGCGGCCGTCAGGGCACGCCCGGGCCGCGTACGAGACTAACAGTTCGCTACATACCCGTGGAAAAGACGGTGTCCTTCTGGTCGGGGACGACGGTACCGCCGGAACCTGGCAGTGGGCCGGTACTGCCGTCCGGGTTCGTCCTGCCGTCGGTCGCACACGGGTACGGGTCCGTGTGCTGCGGATACGGGTCGATGAACATCGGATTGATCAGCCATTTGCCATCGGCGTTGTCGTAGGCCCGGCACATGAGCTCGGTCTTGTTCCTGTTGATGACGAGGTGCGCCGCGGTGGCGTCCTCGACGAAAGTTACGTCGGTGGTCGAGTCCCCTGCGGCGAGAATCTGCCGTTTGTTCGCGTCGTAGGGTTCGAACGCGGCGGGTCCGCGCACACCGAAGACCACCTGGTTGGCCCAGCACCGTTTGCCATCGATGTAGGTGATGACGGTGTCGGCGCCGTCGGGCTGTCCACCGCAGCCCTGCACGTGCGGGGTCTGCTTTCCGTTGGCGTCGTAGACGCTGCGCACCCCGATGACCTGGCTGGCCGGGATGCCGATTTCCGGTGACCACACCTTGGCGATGACCTCCGAGGATGCCGAGATGACCCAGGTGTTGACGCCGTGGGCCTGCAGGGTGGCGATGAGGTCCTTGATCTGCGGGTAGACGCGCACGTAGCCGGGCACCATGGTGCTGCCGATGGTCTGGCTGGTACCGACGGGAGCGGCGAGGTTCTCGTGCTTGGCGGCCTGCGCGAATTCGGCCACCTCGCCGGCGGTGTAGCCGGTGGTCAGGGCGACGGTCCACACATAGGAGCCGTTGCTCCAACGCTGGTTGTATCCGGTGAACGCTTCCTGCTCGTCGTGGGTCTTTCCTTCGCGGATGGCCAGGATCTCGTCGGCGCACGCGGCATTGGACGATGTCGGGAGCGGCTGGCCTGCTGGCGTGGCGGTACCGCACGCCGTGCGCAGCGCCGTGGCCGCGGCCTCGGTGATGTGACGGCTGGTGTCGTACCAGTCGGCCGGCTGGCGGACCTTGTCGTGCCGCAGCATCCAGGCCAGGGTGGCATCGGCGATGTCGTTCTTGACTTCGGTGTTGTCCCAGTCGAAAAGTGCGACCGCTTTCGTGGGGCGCTTCCACGTGCCGGTACAGGTGCTGTTGGCGTCGATGGCGGCCTGCAATCGCTGCCTGACGTCGCCATACCAGGGCAGTGCCGGGTCCAGCTGACGGCATTCGGGCGCCGCCCGCGCGACGGCGATGCTCGCGTTCCGGGCCACCGGGACCAGCAGCAGGGAAAGTACGACGACAAGCCAACCCGTTGCCCTCACCGCCCGAAAGTACCACCGCGCGTCCGTGATTCGGGACCCACCAGTGAGCCTTCGACGGCAGTTTCGATGTGTTGACCGCGGATCTGCGCGGCCCGTGCCCAAATCGCTTCCCGCAGTAGCTGACTGTCGGTGGAGTGCGACGCGCCGAGAATATCTGCCCGTGCCTGCCGCGCGATACCGACCTCGCGGTGGTAGTTCCGAAAGATCTGAATCTCACCCTCCCGGTCGGCGAGATACTCGTAGTCCGTGTCCCAGGGTGCCGTGATGCGCATCAGTTCGGCGTAGACGGCCCATTGCCGCAGGGTTTGTGGGCTGCCCGCCAACACCAGTAGTCCACCGATGCGTTCGACGGTCTCCCAGCCGGTGGATTCGGGTATGAACGGGTATTCCCTTTGGCCATAAGGTGTTTCCTGCCACTGGCGAAACTCGGCGGTTCGAATATCGAGCCCGTGGGTGCGCCAGCGCACGGTCCCGTCGGGCGTGGTCCACGACTGGCGACGCAATGCCCTGGCGGCTTGCTTGGTGAGCACCGTCGAGTGCGATGGCAACAGCACCACCGGGTCCGCCGGTTCCGCGTCGAATGGATTGGGATCCAGATGACGGCTGTCGATCAGCACCAGCGTCCCGGGATGTCGCTGATACGCAAGGCCCCACAGCAGTCGCGCCAGCGTCTTGGCGCCGGCCTCATCGGAGATCACATGCCAGGTCTCGTGAAAACGGTTGGTGGAGAATCGCACACCGGCGTCGGCTCGCAGCGTGATGACGGTATACGGCCTCGCGTCGAGCACCACGGAGTGCCGGTGCAGCTTCATCACGCTGTCTCCGGTGGCGGCCGTACCCGACCGCGCTGCTGTTTCGGCCACGTTCACCTCCTGACATCTGGGCCGCCCACTGTGCTGAAACAGCAAACACCTCGATCCGGGTCGCGCACAACTGAATTTGCGCAGGCCACAGACCCGAGGGTGCGCAATCGCGAACGGCGGCGCACTATGGTCGAGGCACTGGCGACCGCTACAACGAAGGAGCCTGCAATGGCGCGGACCGATGACGACAGCTGGGATCTGGCCTCGAGCGTTGGGGCGACGGCGACGATGGTGGCCGCGCAGCGCGCGCTGGCCAGCCACGTGCCCAACCCCTTGATCAATGATCCCTATGCGGAGCCGCTGGTGCGGGCCGTCGGCATCGAGTACTTCACCAAATTGGCGTCGGGCGATTTCGACCCCGAGCAGATGGCGGGTCTGGTGCAGCTGGGCATCACCGCGGACGGTATGGCCAACGGGATGGCAAGCCGCACCTGGTATTACGACACAGCATTCGAGTCATCGACGGCCGCCGGCGTGCGCCAGGTGGTGATCCTCGCGTCGGGGCTCGACACCCGCGCCTACCGCCTGAAGTGGCCGGCCGGCACCACGGTGTACGAGCTCGATCAGCCGGATGTGATCGCGTTCAAGACCGACACCCTCGCCGACTTGGGAGCCACGCCGAGTGCCGAACGCCGGACTGTCGCGATCGACCTGCGCGAGGACTGGCCGGCCGCGCTGAAGGCGGCCGGTTTCGATCCCAATCAGCCGACGGTGTGGTCCGCCGAGGGGCTGCTGATCTATCTGCCGCCGGAGGCGCAGGACCGACTGTTCGCATCGATCACCGAGCTGAGCGCCCCCGGCAGCCGCCTGGTCTGCGAGCAAGTTCCCGGATTGGACACCGCCGACTTTTCTAAGGCGCGCGAGCTCACCCGCCAATTCGCCGGAGAAACACTGGATTTGGACCTGGAGTCACTCGTCTACACCGAAGAACGCCAGATGGCCGCCGACTGGCTGGCCGAACACGACTGGACGGTGGTTACCGAGGAGAATGACGCACTCTACACCCGGCTGAACCTGGAACCCCCGAACCCGTTGTTGCGCACCATATTTCCCAATATCGTGTACGTCGACGCCACTCTCGGCTAGCCGGTCATGCCCGAGCGCCGCCGCTTCCACCAAGGCCGGTTCGGCGTCTCGGGCTCGTCGGTGTCCGTGTTTTCGAACGGGACCCCTTTGTAGACGGCGAGATACATGTCGATCGTGGTGACGATGACGATCATCAACACCGGGCCCAACATGATTCCCCAGAATCCGAAGGCCGCGATCCCCGAGAAGACCGCCAACAGCATCAGCGCCGGATCCAGGCGCGCTCCGCGGGGTACGAGGAAGGGGCGCAGCACGTTGTCGATGTTGGAGACGACCAGCAGGTGCCAGGCGATGACGAACAGTCCGCCGACCGGATGACCGAAGAGAATCATGCCGATGCCGAACGGAATCGTCACGATGCCGCCCCCGAGCGGGATGATCGATAACGCGGTCAGCAGTATCGCGAAAAAGAAGAAGCCCTGCCGGAAGCCGGCGACATAGATGGACGCGGCGCCCGCAACGCCCTGCGCCAGCGCAATGACAAACTGCCCCTTGACTGTTCCACGCACCATCGCGCCGATCTTGTCGAGGTAGAGATCGGTGATCTCCTCCCCGAGCGGATTGAGCTGACGCAACAGGGTGAGCACCTTGTCCTGTTTGACCAGGAGTGAGACGAACACGTACAGGAAGATGATGCATGCCGCCACCCCCGCCGCGACGCTGCCGACAGTGCTCTGCAGCACCTGCACCAGCCCGTGCCCCACGTTCTCCGTCAACGATGCGATCGACTGCCGCAACGTGTCCGGCGTCAACTGGACGTGTACGAACGGGATCCGCGCCAGCACATTGTTGACCACCGCGAACGCCTTCTGACCGAGTGCGGTCATATCGGTGTCCCCCACCCAGTTGGAGACACCGTCGACCATGCGGGTGATCTGAACCGACGCAACGTAAACCAGCGCACCGACCGGAATCACCACCGCACCCAAAGCGCACAGCAGGGTCAGTGTGGCCGAGACACCCGATCCGAACCGCCGGCCCAATCGCCGGTATAGCGGGCTGAACAGGTACGCGGCCACCGCGGCGACCACGATCAGGATGAAGTAGCCGCGCAGGAAGTAGACGCCGAAGGCGATGCCCACGCCGGTGAGAACCGCGAGCACCCGCCTCTGAAACACGGTCAGCTCGGTGTTCACGCCACGCCCCTTCCGCCTGCTGCACACGACACGTTAGCCGGTGCGGCCACCGGCGCCGCGAAATGCGCTCGCGCCGGAGCGGCTAGAAGCGGTAGTCGCCCAACATCATCGCCTGAGCGCTGCCAATGGACCGCTGCGCACGCTGCACCGTTTCCAGCGCCAGCTGCGCGACCCGCCCCAGCACCGCGTCGGTGACGGCCGCGGCGGCGGGCTGCGAGGACGACCGCTGCCGCAGCAGCGACGCCAACGGCGAGCTGGGGAAGTTCGCGATCCGGACATCCTCGTCGGCGTCGATATCCGCGAGTTCCTTGGCCTTGGCCACCGCCTCTCGGAAGCCGCCGAGAGCATCGACCAGGCCATGCTCCAACGCATCCTTGCCAGACCAGATCCGGCCCTGTGCAACCGCTTTCACGGCATCGACGGTGAGGTTGCGACCGTCGGCGACCCGCTGCACGAAATCGTCGTAATGCATGTCGATCTCGGCCTCGACGAGATCACGTTGCTCGTCGGTGAACGGCTCGTTGCTCGACCACGCGTCGGCGTTGGCGTTGGTGCGCAAGGTGTCCACCCCCACACCGAGCTTCTCCTTGAGCCCCCGGGTGATGAACTTTCCGGTCAGTACACCGATCGACCCGGTGACCGTGCCCGGATTGGCGATGATCGCGTCCGCGGACATGGCGACGTAATAGCCGCCCGATCCGGCCACCGCGCCCATGGACACCACGACGGGTTTACCCGCCTCGCGCGCCCGGACAACTTCTCGCCAAATGGTTTCCGAACCGTTGACCGAACCACCCGGGCTGTCCACGCGCAGCACGATGGCGGCCACCGAATCGTCGGCGACCGCATCGCGTAGCGCGTCGGCGATCACATCACCCCCGCTGGCCGGTCCCGGCGGAACGAGCCGTGGTCCGCTGCGCCCGCTCACGATCGGACCCGCCAGGGTGACCACGCCGATGGACGGTCGCGCGGTACGCCCCGGCAGCGACGGCAGACCGGGCACCTGCGGCTTGGCAGCCCGTGCGTAGCGCGCCAGGTACAGCAGCGGGGGCTCTTTGTCCTCCTGCACACCGGTGAGCTCACCGATGCGGGCGTAGGCCTCGTCGCGATAACCGATACGGTCCACCAACCCACCGGCCACCGCATCGGTGCGGCGCAGCGGTGCGCGGTCGGCCAGCGCGCTCACGTCGGCGGGGTCGAGCTTGCGTGACGCGGCCACGCCGTCACGAACCTGTTCCGACAGACTCTCGAGCAACCGCCCGTCGGCTTCCCGCTGCGCATCGGTATAGCCGTCTTCGGTGAAAAGGTTTGCCGCCGACTTGTATTGGCCACGTGTGAGGAACTCTGCCCGGACCCCGGCCTTGTCGAGGGCACCACGCAGGAAGGTCCCGTTGGCCGCGAACCCGATGAGACCCACGGTTCCGGAGGGCTGCATCCACACCTCGCCGAATGCGGACGCCAGGTAGTAGGCAAGCGTGCTCGGGTAGGTCTCGGACCACGCAAGGCTCGGTTTGACGGCGCTGAACGCCTCGATCGCGGCCCGGAGCTCCTGTACCGCTCCGGCCGAGGCTGCCGGGATCTGTACCCGGGCGATGAGCCCGGCCACCCGCGGATCGTCGATGGCGCGGTGGATGGCGGTGATGGTGTGCCTCAGCGACAGTGGCCTGCTCGCACCCGAGAGCACGAGGCCCAGCGGGTCGAAGTTGACCGATTCCGGTGGCACCTCGAGCAGGTCGAGTTCCAGGATGCAGTCCCGCGGCACTCCCCGGTGACGTGCGGTGTCAACCTTGGCCAGCAGGTCGCGGACGTCCGCGGGCGTGGTGAAAGCAAGCATGCCTTGAGCGTACCGACGAAGTGGGCAATCTCGCCGACCACAAATCCGCGCTCCGCTACCACCCGGCGCGTAGGGTCGAAACCATTCGCTGGCGGAGGGGCAACGATGACACGTGCACAGAAGACCACGGTCCGGAAGGCGGTCCGCGTGGCCGCGCTATTCGCGCTGGCTGTGGCGCCGGGGGTGTCCGGATGTCTGAATACATCCGGAACGCGCGACCTGACACCATCGCAATCGACGGCGTCGACGGCTGCGGCTCCTACCCGCAGCTATCCCGGACTGCCTGCGGAGTATCGGGGCAAGTTCCATCCCAATAGCTCAGATCTGGGCGGGCGAAGTAACGCCGAACTCGCCGGTCTGCTGCCGGTGGCCGCCGACTTCCCTCCTCAAGGGGGGACGCGTCCGCCTGACATCGCCTCCGAGGACGGGTCCGGGCTGGGCATGCATGGCCAAACCGACGGCGAGACCCGTCCGCCCGAGTGCCTTTACGCCCCCTTCGCCAAGTCGTTCTCCAGAACGCCAGACGGTTCGGACTGGAACCTCTACTACGCGGCCTCCACCTACCACGAGTCGGACCCCGCCGGTAACCACATCATCGTCACGGTGAACCGGGAACGCGAAAACGCCGACGTGTTCGCGTTGACCACCGACTGGATCAAGAAATGCGGCCAGTACGACCAGGCATTTCCCACCTTCGCGAAGCCGGACGTGCGCAATCGGCACCTCACCGACACCTTTGCCCCGGGGCCGACCGTCGACGGCACGCAGACCTACGTCTATACGAGCGCGAGTGCCGACCTGGATGACACCTCCGCCGACAAGCAGCCATCGGGAGTTCAGGGACGGCGCGTATTGCTCGCCAGGGTGCGCGGGGTCGTGTTCGAGGTGGAAGGCACCGACCAGGCAGACGCCGGCCTACTGGACCAGCTGATGGCCGCCACTATCGCCAACGCCAAGCATGCACCGCCGCCTCCCGACCAGAACGCCGCACGGTTGGCCGGACTTCCCACCTGCGACACCATCGCGCCCCGACCCGGGAATGCGCAACCGGATCCGGCGCTGGACTGCACCATCCGCACCTCGGACGGCAGTGGCGTGGTTTTCGAAGTGACCGGGACCCCGGCCGGCACCATTCGTGTATTCAACGGCAGTGGCGCACAGCTGCAAACCATTCGCGTACCCAATCCGATTTTCCACCAGCGCCTTCCCTTCTTGCAGGATCTGGACCAAGACAAGCGCGAAGAGCTACTGGTCGTCACGGCAACCGGCAACCCAGCCGGCGACCTCATGGACGTATGGCGGGCGCGGCCCAACTCCGATCAATTCGACATGACCGGAACGATTTTCGGCGTTCCGCGGTTTTGGATGACCTCCGATCGTTTCATCGGGCTGTTCTCGCGCAACGGCAATGACGCCGGTGTGGCGGCACTGTTCCGGTTCGTGGACAACAAGCTGTCGGTACTGGCGTTGCTGGACACCGAAAGGCGAGTCGACAACAAGCCGCTCGATCCGAAGTGGCGCCTCAACGCGAACGTCAAGTGCGCCATGAACGTGTCCGATGACCCGGCGGGTGCACTGGGGGCGCGCATGGATGCGTTGCGCGCGGCGGGCGTCGACCCGGCGACCGCCGAGGAGCATTTCTGCCTGCAGCCGTGGGTCGCCGCGTTGTACCGGCAGGGTGCGCGGTGATAAACCCATGAAAAGACCTTATTTTGCAGCGATTTTCGCGACCACGATAGCCCTGACCGCATGTACGCACGGCGGTATCCATCGCGCCGGTACATCGACCAGCGCCACACCCAGTCGCCTCGACGCGCTGCCCTCATGTTCCTCGATCAAGCCACAGGCCATCGAACCCGATCCCGATCCGACGCTGGATTGTGCACTGCGATCGAATGATTCGGCGAAGCTAAAGTTCGAGGCATTGGGCACCCCGCCGGTCACGATCAAGGTGTACCAGCCCGATGGAACGCTCAACCAGACCTTTGCCGTCCCGGTCGACAAACCGGAACGAACCCCACCCCTGCTGGCCGACCTCGACCGAGACGGTCGCGACGAACTGATCGTCGTCAGCGACGTTGGATCGGGTGGTGACACGCTCGATATCTGGCGGGCCCAGAAGGATTCGGGGAAGTTCGTGTCCGCGGGCCAGGTGTTCGGCTACCCGGACTTCCGGATAACCGATGAGCGCTTCACCGCGTTGTACGCCAGCACCGGCGCGGGATCGGGGCGGGTTTCCATCTACCGGTTCGTCAAGGACAAGGCGGTGGAGCTCGGCTCGCTGTTCGTGCAGGCCGCGGACTGGCCGGATCCGCCCGATCCCGCCCGCACCTGGTACACCAACGGGAACACGCTGTGCTCCTTCAACTACGACGACAACCCGCCGGGCCGCGCAGCCGCGCGCAACCAGGCGCTCACCGACGCGGGCATCGATCCGCCCACCGCACAGGACCGATTCTGTAAGCAATCCTGGGTCGCCGACGTCTACCGAAAACGCTAGCCGCACGTACCGTGGTGAGATGCGGTTCTCGATCTCCATCCCTCAGTTCGACACCGGCAGCTTCGACGCCGACGGCGTCCGCGCCTACGTGAGACGGGCCGAGGAGCTTGGCTTCGTCGGCGGCTGGACGCTGGAACAGACCATTGGCTCTTCGCCGATCATCGCGCCACTGGAGCTGCTTGCCTACGCGGCGGCATGCACCACGCACCTTCGTCTGGGAGTCGCGGTACTCGTTGCCTCACAGCATGATCCGCTCCAGCTGGCCTCTGCCGTCACCGCAGTCGACCGCCTCAGCCACGGGCGTTTGGATATCGGCGTCGCCCCGGGCGGCGGCTTCCGCAATTTCGCGGCGTTCGGCGTGGACAAGCAGACCTTCATCGCGAGCTTTACCGAGGGACTCGATCTGATGAAGCTGGCATGGTCGGACGACGAGCGCATCACCTTTCATGGGCGCTTCCGCGACGTGGACGACCTCGCGATCCAGCCCAAGCCCGTCCAACGCCCACATCCGCCCATCTGGTTCGGCGGGCACGCACCGGCCGCGCTGGCCCGTGCGGTGCGCCATGGCGATGCGTTCCTCGGCGCCGGGTCCTCCACGACCGCCGCCTTCGCCGAGGCGGTCACGATCATCCACCGCGAGTTAGGGATCCAGGGCAAGGACCCGGCCGGATACACCATCGGCAAGCGCGTGTACCTGATGATCGACGATGACCGCGATCGCGCCCACAAGCGCGTCCAGGCGGGGCTGCACCGGATCTACGGCGAGATGAAGGGCATCGATGCGGTGCCGGTCTGGGGTCCGCCGGGCGAGGTGGCGGCGGGTCTGCGCGCGGTGGCCGAGGCCGGCGCGGAGATGATCTTGCTCAATCCCGTCGGCGACGACGTGGCTGCCGACCGTGAACAGATGGAACGCCTCGCTACCGAGGTCATCCCACAGCTGACCTGACGCCGAGGGTGAAGATACGGCGGGAAAACGCCCGAGTGGTCGCCATGGCTTCACGCTCGGCGAAACAGAAAGGGCGCCCACCCGTAGGTGGACGCCCTTTCCGAAAAGCGAGAACTAGACCTCGTTGATCGATCCGCCTGCGGCAGTGATCTTCTCGCGGGCCGAGTCGCTGAACTTGTTGGCCGTGACCGACACCTTGACCTTGAGGTCTCCGTTGCCGAGCACCTTGACCAGCTCGTTCTTGCGCACCGCGCCCTTGGCGATCAGGGCGTCAATGGTCACGTCGCCACCTTCGGGGAACAGCCGCTCGATGTCGGCCACGTTCACCACCTGGTACTCCGTGCGGAAGCGGTTCTTGAAGCCCTTGAGCTTCGGAAGCCGCATGTGGATGGGCATCTGCCCACCCTCGAAGGTCACCGGCACGTTCTTACGTGCCTTGGTGCCCTTGGTACCGCGACCCGCGGTCTTACCCTTGGACCCCTCACCACGACCGACGCGGGTGCGCTCGGTCTTGGAGCCCGGGGCCGGGCGTAGGTGATGCAATTTGATGGTCATTGCTTACTTCACATCCTCGACGGTGACCAGGTGGCGAACCACCTGGAGCAGGCCGCGGGTCTGCGCGTTGTCCTCACGGACAACGGTCTGGCGAATCTTGCGCAGGCCCAGTGTCTTCAACGATTCGCGCTGCTTCCACCGGGATCCGATGGTGCTGCGCACCTGGGTGATCTTCAGATCAGCCATGGCTGCCTCCCTGTGCTGCCGCAGCTGCGAACTCTGCACGGGCCCGGAGCATGCCGGCGGGTGCCACATCTTCGATGGGCAGACCGCGGCGGGCCGCAACCTCTTCGGGACGCTGCAGCTGCTTGAGCGCCGCGACGGTTGCGTGGACCACGTTGATGGCGTTGTCGCTGCCCAGCGACTTGGCCAGGATGTCGTGCACGCCGGCACATTCCAGCACCGCGCGAGCAGCGCCACCGGCGATCACACCGGTACCGGCCGAGGCCGGACGCAGCATGACGACACCGGCGGAATCCTCGCCCTGAACCGGGTGGACGATGGTGCCACCGATAAGCGGAACGCGGAAGAAGTTCTTGCGAGCCTCGTCCACACCCTTGGCGATGGCGGCCGGAACTTCCTTGGCCTTGCCGTAGCCGACGCCCACCAGGCCGTTGCCGTCACCGACGATCACCAGCGCGGTGAAGCTGAACCGGCGACCACCCTTGACGACCTTGGAGACGCGGTTGATGGTGACAACGCGCTCCAGGTAGTTGCTCTTCTCGGCGTTGTCACGCCCACCACGACGGTCGTCGCGGTTGTCACGGCGTCCACGGCCGCCCTCGCGACCGTCGTTGGAGCCGCCTGCATTGTCGGGAGCGCCCGAATTGCGCTGCGCCATCATGCTGTCCCTTCTTGGAAAATCCGAGCAAGTCCGAACATCAGAACACCAGCCCGTTCTCGCGGGCGGCGTCGGCAAGTGCGGCAATCCGGCCACCGTAGGTGTAGCCACCGCGGTCGAACACCACGGTGTCCACGCCGGCAGCCTTCGCACGCTCGGCGATCAGCTGACCGACCCGAGCACTGCGTGCCTTCTTGTCGCCGTCCACTGCCTGCACATCGGGCTCGATGGACGAGGCCGCCGCCAGGGTGGTGCCGGTGAGATCGTTGACCAGCTGCACGTGGATGTGGCGGGCCGAACGGTTGACGACCAGACGCGGCCGTGCGTCCGTACCGGACACCTTCTTGCGCAGACGGGCGTGGCGGCGCAGACGCGAGGTGCGACGCACCTCCGAGACGCTCTTGCCGACGGGCTCGTGCTGCTTCGCTTCTGTCTTCGTTTGAGCCATGGTCACTTACCTGTCTTTCCGACCTTGCGGCGGATCTGCTCACCCTCGTAGCGAATGCCCTTGCCCTTGTACGGGTCGGGGCGACGCAGGCGGCGGATGTTGGCCGAGATCTGGCCGACCTTCTGCTTGTCGATTCCGCTGACCGAGAACTTGGTGGGGGTCTCGACCGCGAACGTGATGCCCTCGGGCGCTTCGATCAGCACCGGGTG
Organism: Mycobacteroides franklinii; assembly: GCF_002013895.1. Lineage (GTDB taxonomy): Bacteria > Actinomycetota > Actinomycetes > Mycobacteriales > Mycobacteriaceae > Mycobacterium > Mycobacterium franklinii. Next base: position 133,978 of record NZ_MAFQ01000003.1, read on the forward strand.
GCTGTAACCGAGCGCGAACTCCAGGTTCGATCCCTTGGCGACGACGCGGTAACCCACGCCGAAGATTTCCATCTTGGTGGTGTAACCCTGGGTCACACCGGTCACCAGGTTGGCGATCAGGGTGCGAGACAGTCCGTGCAGCGAGCGGCTGCGCCGCTCGTCATCGGGACGGCTCACCACAATGGCGCCATCGTCGTTGCGCGACACCGAGATCGGCTCGCTCACTGTCAGTTCGAGAGTGCCCTTGGAACCCTTCACGGAGACGTTCTGGCCGTCGATGTTGACGTCCACTCCGGCGGGAACCAGCACTGGCTGCTTTCCAATACGCGACATGTTTGTTGTCCTCCCCTACCAGACGTACGCGAGGACTTCGCCGCCCACGCCCTGACGGGCTGCCTGGCGGTCGGTGAGCAAGCCTGTAGACGTGGAGATGATCGCCACGCCGAGGCCACCGAGAACCTTGGGCAGATTGGTGGATTTTGCGTACACACGCAGACCGGGCTTCGACACGCGGCGCAAACCGGCGATGCTGCGCTCACGGCTGGGGCCGTACTTGAGCGAGACAACCAGGCTCTTACCCACGCGGGCGTCCTCGGTGCGGTAATCGGTGATGTAGCCCTCGCGCTTGAGGATCTCGGCGATGTTGGCCTTGATCTTCGAGTGCGGCAGGGTCACCTCATCGTGGTATGCCGAGTTGGCATTGCGCAGACGTGTCAGAAAGTCTGCGATCGGATCGGTCATAGTCATGACAGAGTCCATCAACCTTTCTCGCCGCGGTTCCCATACAGCACGCTCGTACTGGTTCCCGTAAAGGGCCTGGTACATCCCATGGTGGGCCTACTGCGAAGTGATCTTCCGTATCTGACCGGGTTCGGTCAGGGGTCGTACATCGGTAGTGCTCTCCGTGGAACCCGAAATGAGAACCTGAAAGCACATACCGACCGGCCATGGGCGAGACACAGCCCAGGCAACCGACCAAGTGTAGGTGACCTGGACCTACCGACCAAATCGGCGACGAAGACGCCTCAACTCGTCGGCGTCAAGGTGAAGGGCAACCAGTAAGTACCCGGACCATCGCCCGGGCATCCCGGCGCTTCCACCGTGAAAGTCCGCTCCCCGGAAAAGCTGCCATCGCCGTTCGGGATCAGGAAGTCTGACCTGGCCGCGGGCACCGTGCCGCCACCGCCGCAATGGAACGGATAGCTCGCGGACGATTCCCACCGATCACTGTTCCACCGGTAATCGAACAGTGCCGGCGCGCTGGGATTGTCGGTCAGATCAGCCAGCCGCAGCCAATGGGCGACGCATCCCTGCGCGGTACACACGGTGGTGAAGCGTGCCGCCTGCGTCGACGGGGCCGAAGGGTCCGGCCTGCCCTCGAATGTCTGCCGCGCATGATCCAGATAGGTGTCGTAGGTGCCATATAGCGGCACCGGCTCAGCCCGGTCGGCACGCGCCACCGCGGCACCGGCCAAAGCCGCGATCGCCGTCAGCACCAACGCGCCGCACCTGCGCATATGCCACTGATAACACAGCCGATGCGCGCCCGGAACCGAACGATCGAACACGATCCTCAGATGACGCCGAGGGCGACCATCGCATCGGCCACCCGGGTGTATCCGGCGAGGTTGGCGCCGGTCACGTAGTTTCCGGGGTCCCCGTAGTGGTCGGCGGTTTCGACACAAGTGGTGTGGATGGACCGCATGATCGACCGCAGCCGGGTCTCGGTCTGCTCGAAAGACCACGAGTCGCGGCTCGCGTTCTGTTGCATTTCCAGCGCGCTGGTCGCCACCCCGCCGGCATTCGACGCCTTGCCCGGCGCATAGAGCACGCCCGCGTCCTGGAAGTACTTCACCGCTTCGGGGGTGCACGGCATGTTGGCACCCTCGGCGACGAGTTGCACACCGTTTTCGATGAGCTTGCGGGCATCCTTGCCGTCGAGTTCGTTCTGCGTGGCGCACGGCAACGCGACCTGGCACGGCACGTCCCAGAGGCTCCCGTCGGTGACCTGACGCGCTCCCCCGCCGTGCTCCTCGACATACTCCGAAAGTCGGCCCCTGCGAACCTCCTTGATCTCCTTGAGGAGTTCGAGATTCAGACCGCGTTCGTCGACGATGTAGCCGTCGCTGTCCGAACAGGCGATGACGGTCGCGCCCAGCTGCTGCGCCTTCTCCACCGCATAGATTGCGACGTTGCCCGCGCCGGAGACCACGACTGTCTTCCCGTCCAGCGACTGCGCGCGCGTCGCGAGCATCTCCTGGGCGAAGAGCACGACACCGTATCCGGTGGCTTCGGTACGTACCTGGGATCCGCCCCATGGCAAGCCCTTACCCGTCAACACCCCGGATTCGTAGCGATTGGTGATGCGCTTGTACTGCCCGAAGAGATACCCGATCTCGCGCTGCCCCACGCCGATATCGCCGGCGGGCACGTCGGTGTACTCGCCGATGTGCCGGTACAGCTCGGTCATGAAGGACTGACAGAAGCGCATGATCTCGGCGTCCGAACGGCCCTTGGGGTCAAAGTCGGATCCGCCCTTGCCGCCGCCGATCGGGAGTCCGGTGAGCGCGTTCTTGAACATCTGCTCGAAGCCGAGGAACTTCACGATCGACAGGCTCACGCTCGGATGGAAGCGCAGACCGCCCTTGTACGGCCCCAGCGCGGAGTTGAACTCCACCCGGTAACCACGATTGATCTCGACGGCGCCGTCGTCCTTGATCCACGGGACACGAAAGATGATCTGCCGCTCTGGTTCACAGATCCGTTCCAAGATCGACCAGCGGTCGTAGTCGGGCGTCCTGCCAACCAGAGGAGTCAGACTGGCCATCACCTCCAGGACGGCCTGATGAAATTCCGCCTCCCCCGGGTTACGTGCGAGGACGGTCTCAAAACGTGGCTGGAAGACGGGATGCAAAGCCTCTGGCATACCTAATAGAGTGCACCACAGCACATTTGGCTAACGAGGCGGCATCAGACCCGTCATTAGGCAGGCGGTGCCGGCGCGGTGGCCAGCGCGTTGCCCTTGATGGTGTAGAAGAATGTGCCCTGTTCGGTCTGCGTCCTGATCAAGCCTGGTCCGGCGCTCTCGGGATGCCCATCGACCACTCCGACACGTGACAGCTTGGGGTTGGACCCCACCCCGTGCCAGACAGCCCATTTCCCATCCTTGACGCGTGCGTCGACCTGAACCAGCAGATCGTCACGGCCGTCCTGATCGATATCGAGCAATTCGACATCGGCGTTGCCGAGCCAACCCTTGAACGGCTCGGAGATCGTCTGCACAACCTTGCCGTCGGCGGTGCGCACCGTGATGGTGGTGGTCGCACCTTCAGGCTGGGGTGTGCTGGTCTTTTCGAAACGCAGGCCCAGCTGATCGGTGGACTGCAGCACATCGGGATCGGCACTGGCCACACCGGGAAGCGCCACTAGGGCAAGCGCTGCGAGCGCCGCCACGCCGGTTGAGCGCAACCGCGCCTTGGTGATTTCTCGTCGACCCTGCGAGACCTGCATCGGTGTGTCCATTCGTCATAATTTGCTCAGACATGAATCCTTCGACGCCTCTCGCTGCCTAACCCTCCAGATCAGCGAGTTTGTCGAGCCACTGCCGGACTATCAGCAATGCGGCCTCATCACGGTATACCAGCGGCGCGACTGCCGCTAACTCAGCCATCTGTTGTGCAATGCACACGAGATGGCCGACAACTCCAGCACAGACAACGGCCCAAGAACTTTCCCGACCGCGCGATGCGATCAAGTTGCTGAACATTTAGCAAAGTATGCAGCCGCATCCTCGCCCATCAGTGTGGGTACACGCCCGCTCGCCCCAGAACCGGCTGGCACAGCCTTGAAGGTTGCTGCCTCGCATCATCGACGCCGTCGCGCCGGGGCGGTGACACGCCCTGCTCAGGCGCGTCCAACGGGCTCATGGGCGTACGCGCTCAGCGATGAGACACGTGAATTCCGGCTATGGCCGCTGAGATTCGCCCACGCTGATGCGCCAACCGGCGCGCGACACCCGCCCGGGCCCACATTGGTCCGGCATAGCCCATGCGGACCTACCACCGCACCCCGATCGGCGGTGGACACTCGGAGCCGGCCGGCGGTGGCGCGCTGTCCGGCTCTGCCGCGATGACGACATCCAGACCTGGGTGCGCGCGAAACGCTCCACGAACCCACCACCATCGGGCGACGGAACAGCGAGGACCAGCTCGACGAATGGGCAGGCAGCATCGCCCGGGAGAATCGTCGTTCGGTTTTGCTGTAGGGCTACCAGGATCAGCGCATCGGCGAACTGTCCGGCGTTCGCGTCACCGACCGCACCACTGACCGCGAGTCCACTTCTCCACCATGGGGCGATAGGCAGTTCAGTCGGTTCTTTTCCTCATCGAGCACGTTGCCCATGCAACCTCTCTCGCCGTCCACGTGCGCCGCGCATTCTGCACGCACATCGCGGATCGCCGTCGTGGCTATCTGGGTGGCGCCACATGTCGACGCCGAATCAAGGAGCACGGCACCGCCGGCGATCGTGAATATCCCCTGGCGCTCAATCGCCGATTGGGTCTTGCCGGACGTTCCCAGGTTGATCTCGTCCAGTGGTTATCGCCAGTAGCCGCACTGGTGGCTGCCGGTGAATCCCTCCTCGGGCCGGGGTGCGGGTGGCGCCAACCGCAGGAATGCTCCGCCGGGTACATATCTGGGCCATTCGGGTTGGCCCTCGACGTTGGGATTCCCGGTCTTCACGAACTGCGTCCAGTACATGATCATCTGTGCGGACAGGACTGCGGATTCCTGGTTCATGGGCCTGGACATGTCGAACAAATATCCCAGTTCCGAACCGTGCGAGGCACCCAGTGGCAACGGCGCGTCCCGATACCGCGGTTCTACCGGCGCGACCGGGTCGGCGAATTCGTAGGCATACACCGATGCCTGTCTCGCCAACGCCTCCGCCATCGCGAAGGTTGGGCACGCGTAGCTGTTGTCGGTATCGATGGCCGCAAGCGCGGCCAGCACATTTCCGCCGAACGCCGAGAGCGGATATCGCCGCCCCAACTCGGCCGACCGGTCCGCGTACTTGCTTTCGAGCGCACTCTGGTATTCCGCGGCGGTGCGGGGTACCGACCCGTTCTGGTACTGCTGCGCCTCAAACACCGTGGCCTCGTTGGCATTACTGCCCATGAGCACGGGGATGGGAGGCGCGGCGCCACTCACGAAGGCGTTCAAGGGCAGTCTCGGAAGCTCCGGTGTTCCCGTCACCGGGCTCATCGGCAGACCTATTCCGGTGAATTGCGGTGAATCCCGCAGGACGTCAATCGATAGCGCGCGCAAGCAACTGGCGGTGTCGGGCCCCGCGGGGCAACCCACCTCAGCCGCGTAGGCCGTGCTATCGCGGATGGCAGTGGCGACGGCTGCCTGCGCCTGGCATGGAGCGCTCTGCATAATGGCGGACCGAAACAATCCGGCAGCCTTGGGCGAGGCCATCAAGTCGCATACCGACACCCCGCCAGCCGATTGGCCGGCGATGGTCACCTGCGCGGGATCGCCCCCGAATTCGGCGATGTTGTCCTGCACCCAGCGCAGCGCGGCTTCCTGGTCCAACAGTCCGTAGTTCCCGATCACGTCGGAGAGGCCCCGGGCGGCCAAGAATCCCAACGTCCCCAACCGATAGTTGAACGTGACGACCGCAATTCCGCCTGCAGCGGCCAGCTTTCGCGTGTCGTAGCCGACGCCATTGCCGGCTACGAAGGCACCGCCATGTATCCACACCAGCACCGGCACCTTCCCCTCGGTGTGCCGGGGCATGGTCACCGTGAGAAGCAGGCAGTCCTCGTTCTGCGGCAGATCGCTCTCGTGTCCCGGTTGTGGACATTCGACCCCCGGGCCGGTGGCATCACGGGTCTCCGACCACGGCGAAACGGGACCCGGCTCGGTGAATCGTCGCGGGCCCACCGGCGGTGCCGCGTAGGGGATGGCGGAGAAAACACGAACCTCGTCGTCGACATGTCCACGGACCGCACCCGCACGGGTGTTGACGATCGCGGGATCGGCAGCCGTGGTGGGGCTGCACGACACGGCTGCCAGGACAACCAGTACCGCCATCAGCAGCCGCGTCACGTCACGCTTATCGGGCACGGGCGCAAGCGTAATGGCCGTGGGGCCCAACAGACTCCAAGACGGCGGAGACGACAATAGGCCGGGACGGATGCCGTCCCGGCCTATTGCTCAGTGACTTACCAGCTGCTCTTGCGGATGCCCGGCAGCTCGCCCGCGTGTGCCATCTCCCGCAGGCAGATTCGGCACAGGCCGAACTTGCGGAACACCGCGTGCGGACGTCCACACCGGTTGCACCGGGTGTACGCGCGCACCGCGAACTTAGGCTTCTTGTTGGCCTTATTGACCAGCGCAGTCTTCGCCATCTACTTCTTCGCTCCCTGCTCAAGTTCTTTGAAGGGGAAACCGAGTTGCCGCAGCAGCGCCCGCCCCTCGTCGTCGGTGGTCGCCGAGGTGACGACGGTGATGTCCATGCCCCGCGGGCGGTCAATGGAGTCCACGTCGATCTCGTGGAACATCGACTGCTCGGTGAGACCGAAGGTGTAGTTGCCCTTGCCGTCGAACTGCTTGGGCGACAGGCCACGGAAGTCCCTGATACGCGGCAGCGCGATGGACACGAGGCGGTCCAGGAACTCCCACATGCGGTCGCCGCGCAGTGTGACGCGCGCTCCGATCGGCATGCCCTCACGCAGCTTGAACTGCGCGATGGACTTGCGGGCCTTGCGGATCTCCGGCTTCTGGCCGGTAATCAGGGCCAGGTCGGCGACGGCGCCGTTGATGAGCTTGGCGTCACGTGCCGCGTCGCCGACACCCATGTTGACGATGACCTTCACAACGCCCGGGATCTGCATCACGTTGGCGTAGTTGAACTCGTCGTTCAGCGCGGTCTTGATCTCTTCGCGGTAGCGCGTCTTCAGACGCGGAGGCGTATTCACGGTGTTCTCGGTGGTGGTCATCAGATGTCCTTCCCGTTGCGGCGGGAGATACGGACCTTCTTGCCGGTCTCTTCGTCGATGCGGTAGCCAATGCGGGTCGGCTTGCCGTCGGAGTCGATCACCATCACGTTCGAGACGTGGATGGCGGCCTCCTGCGTAACGATGCCGCCGGAGGATGCGCCGCGCTCATTTGCCGACTGGGGGGTGTGCTTCTTGATCCGGTTGACGCCCTCGACGAGGACCCGGTTGCGCTCGGGGTAGGCCGCGATGACCTTGCCCTTGGCGCCCTTGTCCTTACCGGCGATGACGAGAACGGTGTCGCCCTTGTGCACCTTCATTTACAGCACCTCCGGGGCGAGCGAAACGATCTTCATGAACTTCTTGTCGCGCAGCTCGCGACCGACGGGCCCGAAGATACGGGTGCCACGGGGGTCGTTGTCGGCCTTGATGATGACGGCGGCGTTCTCATCGAACTTGATGTAGCTGCCATCCGGGCGGCGACGCTCTTTGACGGTACGGACTACGACGGCTTTCACAACGTCTCCACGCTTGACGGTGCCTCCGGGGACGGCGTCCTTGACGGTCGCCACAATGATGTCCCCGATTCCCGCATAGCGTCGCGACGAGCCACCGAGCACGCGGATGCACAAGATTTCCTTGGCACCGGTGTTATCGGCGACCTTCAGCCGTGACTCCTGCTGAATCACTGGTCTCTCCTCATTGACCTGGATTTGGATGTGCGGCGGATACCGACCCGACGCACGCGGTCATGTTGTCTCCAGGGCACGCGTCATCCCCGGGTTTTCACCTGATGGGAATGCCTACCTGTCCCGGGGCGCCAAGCACCCACAAGACAACCGCTCTAGTGTAGGCGAACCTGCAGGTGAAACCCAAATCGCCGCTTCCCTGGGGTCGACACGCCAATTCCCGGCGGTTTCGTATCGCATGCGTCCGCCACGAGCGGGCGTGTCGGCGTCAGGAAAAGGCCGAGCCCTGCTCGCGATCCAGGTAGGTGTCCGACTTGTTCTTGAGGAATACCAGGTAGACCAGCAGCGAGATCGCGATGCACACCGTCACGTACGCGATGAACAGCGGAACCTGACCGCGTTCCTTGAGCGCCTGATAGATCAGCGGCGCGGTACCGCCGAACACCGAGTTCGCCAGCGCGTATCCCACCCCGACCCCCAGTGCGCGCACACGCGATGGGAACAGTTCGGATTTAACCAGCGCGTTGATCGAGGTGTAGCCGGTCAAGATCACGTAGGAGACGGCGACCAGAAGAAACGAGGCGATCGGTGAATGCGTCTGAGGCAGGTAGGTGATGAGGAAGTACGTGTAGATGATTCCGCCGAAGCCAAACCACAGCAGCAGCGGCTTGCGCCCGACCTTGTCGCTGATGATGCCGCCGACGGGCTGCAGCAGCATCAGGAAAATGAGACCCGCCAAGTTGATCCAGGTGGCCGCCATCGCGTGGTCCTTGTAGGCGGTCTTGACCATTGCGGGTGCGTTAACGCTGTAGGTGTAGAAGGCCAGGGTGCCGCCCATCGTGATGAGGAAGCACAGCAGCAGTGGTTTCCAGTACCCGGTGAGCAGTTCGCGGATCGATCCGGCGCCGGTGTCCTCGCCCGCCTTGATGGCGGCCAGCTGTTCCTCACTGAGCGACTCGTCCATGGTGCGCCGCAGCCAGTACACGACGATCGCGGCCACGCCGCCAACGGCAAAGGCTATGCGCCAACCGAATTCATGAACCTGCTCATTGTCGAAGACCGTCAGGATGATCAGCAAGGTGAATTGGGCGAGCACATGGCCGCCCACCAGGGTCACGTACTGGAAGGACGAGAAGAATCCGCGTCGCTCACGCGTGGCCGCCTCCGACATATACGTCGCCGAGGTCCCGTACTCACCTCCCGTCGCGAAGCCCTGCACCAGCCTGCACAGGATCAACACGATCGGGGCAGCCATCCCGATGCTGGTGCGCGATGGCACCAGGGCGATGACCATCGAGCAGGCCGCCATCAGCGCAACGCTCACAATCAGTGCGGCACGGCGGCCATGCCGGTCGGCGAACCGGCCGAAAAACCAGGATCCCAACGGCCGGGTGATGAAGGTGACCGCGAAGATCGCATACACGTAGACCGTCGAGTTCTCATCGGTCTCGTCAAAGAATTGCTTCTCGAAGTACATCGCGAAAACGGTGTAGACGTAGACGTCGTACCACTCGACGAGGTTGCCGGACGATCCTCTGATGGTGTTCCAGATCGCGCGACGAGTCTGCGCCCGATCCGAGGGGGTTGGTGTGTCAGCAGCAGAAACGGCCATGCAGAGTTACTGACCACCAGATCCCGGGCCCGGCGGCGGGCCGTGCCGGGCCGGGTCGGGGGCAGGGACAGTGCTGATCACCGCGGCAGGAACATCTGCCGCGGGGCCGTCGGTGGTCGGCAGCATCCACGCGGGCACCCGTCGGGAGGTCGAAGCCGCCACCGGCTTGGGCGTGGAGGACGGCGCCGGCGATGAGGTCGGTGACGGTACGGGCGTGGCCGTCGTCGTCGTTCCGCTCAGCGGGCTGGCGCTCTTGGACGTCGAGGTCGGGGTTCCCGAAGCGCTCGTGGAACTGCTGCTGGAGGCGGCCGCCGCACGACTACTGGCGGCGACGGCGGTCAGCCGGTTGACGACGAAGTCGGCGGCCTTATCGGCTGATCCGTCCGATTTGTACTGCATGTGCGGACCCAGGCCACCACCGTTCGGGTCGCAGATGCCGTCACCGGGATTGCAGATGTCGATGATCTTGCTGCGCTGGTCGTCCCTGATCGACAGGTCGAGGTTCATGCCGGCGACCTGCCAGTTCTTCGGGTTTCCGATCAATACGATTGCCGCGACACGTTTTTCGAGGTCCGCCGGGAGCGGATTGTTGAAGGTAAGGCCCGTCCCGTTCTTACCGAACAGCACGTCGACGACGGCCGCACCCTGGGAAAACCCGCCCAGGACGAACTGCGTGTTCGGGCAGTTTCGGGCCACTTCCTGGACGTGGGAACTCATGTCGTTGGCGCCGTCGCCGGCACGCACCCAATCAAAACTGGCGGGGTAATTGACGGCATAGATATCGACGGATCTGCCGGAAAGCCGGTCGGTCAGCTCGTCGGTGAATGCCTTTCCCACATCGCCCAACCCCGGCGAATCGTTGGTCCCGCGCGCGAATGACACATCCACATCCGGACACCCCGCGGCCTTGGCGATTGCGGAGTTCTCCGTTTGAGTGGCAAGTACCGCGGCGACCGCCGCAGATACCGCGAAAATCGAAACCCCGACCGATCCACGTGTGACGTATCGGTTCATTCGTCCAGCGTAGACAGCGATGCCTGCACATTCACAGTCTTGAAGTGATCCGGAAACGACTCTTACCGGGCCCTTACTCCGGCCTAATCTGCCTGCCCCCGCCTACTCGGTTCCTACCCACTCAGTGGACACCGGCGTCATCTGAAACTGAAACACGTTCTACTCTTGTCGAGTGGACGTGACATACGAAGGCACCAAGAGAGAACTGGCCACCGATGAGGGGACTCTGCGCTACCACGAAGCCGGCGAGGGCGAGCCGCTGATCCTGCTGCACGGCTCCGGTCCCGGTGTGACCGGTTGGCGCAACTATCGCGGGAACCTGGCGGTCTTCGCCAAGTACTTCCACACCTACGTCCTGGAGTTCCCGGGCTTCGGCGTCAGCGACGCGGTGCAGGGACACCCGGTGTTGACCGCCGGCGCTTCGGTGATCCGCTTCATGGACGGCCTCGGCATCTCCTCCGCCGCCATCGTCGGTAACTCGATGGGGGGTGTTGTCGGGATCAACCTGGCGATCAAACACCCGGACCGCATCACCAAGCTCGTCACCATCGGCGGCGTCGGACCGAACATCTTCAGCCCGAGCCCCAGCGAGGGACTGCGCCTGCTGCAAGAGTTCACCGACAACCCCGATCGCGACAAGCTCATCCGCTGGCTCAACTCCATGGTGTGGAATCCCGCCGTCGTCACCGACGAGCTCATCGAGGAACGATGGGAAGCCGCGATCAATCCGGACGCGCACAAGACCGCGCAGCTGATGTACGGCTCCAAAGCCTTTGCGATGCAGCAGCAGTTCCTCGCGAACGCCGACATCGCGCCGTACTGGGCGATGATGCACAAGGTCAAGTGCCCCACGCTGCTCACCTGGGGTCGCGACGACCGGGTCAGCCCGCCGGATATGGCCATCGTGCCGATGCGACTCATCCCAAATGCCGAGCTGCACGTCTTCCCGAACAGTGGTCACTGGGTGATGATCGAGGCCAAACAGGCCTTCGAGCAGACGGTCGTCGACTTCCTGCGACGCTAATCATCGAGTGCCTACCGCACGCAGACCGATTACCGGCATCGCCTGCGTGCGGTAGGCACTCGCCCCAGGACGTACATCCCCCCAAATGCAAAAGCGCGCCGCCCCTTTCGGGAACGGCGCGCTCTGTGCGTATTACGTGACGTGCAGGACGTCGCCTTTACTTGGCCTTCTCGAGAACCTCGACCAGGCGCCACCGCTTGGTGGCCGACGTCGGGCGGGTCTCCATCAGCGAGACGCGGTCGCCGACACCGGCGTCACCGTTCTCGTCGTGGGCCTTGACCTTCGACGTGGTGCGGATGATCTTGCCGTACAGCGAGTGCCGGTTGCGGGACTCGAGCTCGACCACGATGGTCTTCTGCATCTTGTCCGAAACGACATAGCCGATGGCGGTCTTACGACGCCCACGCGGCTGCTCGGTGGCCGGGGTGTGCTTGGGGCCTGCGGCCTTCTTGGTGTCGCTCACTTGCTGTCCTCGCTATCGGGTCCTGCGGCCAATCCGAGCTCGCGCTCACGCATCACCGTGTAGATGCGCGCGATCTCCTGGCGCACCGCACGCAGCCGACGGTTGTTGGCGAGCTGACCGGTGGCCATCTGGAAGCGCAGGTTGAACAGCTCTTCCTTGGACTCACGCAGCTTGGTGATCAGCTCTTCCTCGGTGCTTTCCCGCAGTTCGCCAGCGGAAATTCCCACTGCCATCAGAACTGCTCCTCTCGTGTGATGATGCGCGCCTTGATCGGCAGCTTGTGGATCGCGCGCGTCAACGCCTGGCGCGCGGTCTCTTCGTTCGGGTAGCTCAACTCGAACAGCACACGACCGGGCTTGACGTTCGCAACCCACCATTCCGGCGAACCCTTACCGGAACCCATGCGGGTTTCGGCAGGCTTCTTGGTCAGCGGGCGGTCCGGGAAGATGTTGATCCAGACCTTGCCGCCACGCTTGATGTGCCGGTTGATGGCGATACGAGCGGACTCGATCTGCCGGTTCGTGATGTACGCGTGGCCCAGCGCCTGAATGCCGTAGTCACCGAAAGCGACGGTGGTACCGCCCGAGGCGGTGCCCTTCTTCTTCGGGTGATGCTGCTTGCGGTGCTTGACCTTACGGGGAATCAGCATGTTCAGCTCTCCGTGGTTTCTGCGGCCGGCGCGCTAGCGCCGTCCGAGGCAGGGGTCTCTGCGGCGGCACGGCCGGCCTCGGTGCTCGTCGCGGTGGTACCCGAGGCGCCACTACGACGCGGACGGGCACCGGCCGGACGCTCACGGCGCGGACGGTCACCGGCGGGCGCGGCCACCGAGGCGGCGAGCTCGCGCTTGCCACCGACGATGTCGCCCTTGTAGATCCAGACCTTCACACCGATGCGGCCGAAGGTGGTCTTGGCCTCGTACAGGCCGTAGTCGATATCGGCACGCAGCGTGTGCAGCGGCACTCGACCTTCGCGGTAGAACTCCGAGCGGCTCATCTCAGCACCGCCGAGGCGGCCGGAGCACTGCACCCGGATGCCCTTGACGTTCGGCTGACGCATGGCCGACTGGATCGCCTTGCGCATCGCGCGACGGAACGCCACACGATTCGAGAGCTGCTCGGCGACACCCTGGGCAACCAGCTGCGCCTCGGCCTCGGGGTTCTTCACCTCGAGGATGTTCAGCTGCACCTGCTTCTTGGTCAGCTTCTCCAGGTCGGCGCGGATGCGGTCGGCCTCGGTGCCACGACGGCCGATGACGATGCCGGGACGCGCGGTGTGGATGTCAACGCGGACCCGGTCACGGGTGCGCTCGATCTCCACCTTGGCGATACCGGCACGCTCCAGGCCAGTGGCCAGCAGACGGCGGATTGCCACGTCTTCCTTGACATAGTCCGCGTACTGCTTGTCGGCGTACCAGCGGGACTTCCAGTCGGTGGTGATACCGAGCCGGAAACCGTGCGGATTGATCTTCTGGCCCACTAGCGCGAGCCTCCCTTCGCCTCAGCGGTGGTCTTGTTGGCGGCAGCCTTCGAGCCCTCGGCCCGGCGGGCCCGAGAACCAGCAGCGGAAGCTCCGGCCTTACCGCCCTTGTCGGACTTGGGGCGGCTCTCCACCACCACGGTGATGTGGCTGGTGCGCTTGCGGATCCGGAACGCACGACCCTGCGCGCGGGGACGGATGCGCTTGGCGGTCGGGCCCTCGTCGGCGAAGATCTCCGAGACCACCAGGGTGGAGGGATCCAGGCCGTCGTTGTTCTGCGCGTTGGCGGCAGCGCTGGCGATGACCTTGGAAACCGGCTCGCTGGCTGCCTGCGGCGCCCACCGCAGGATGTCGATGGCGTCGGTTACCGACTTGCCGCGCACCAGGTCGATGACCCGGCGTGCCTTGGTCGGCGAGACCCGCACGAACCGTGCAACGGCCTTGGCCGATGGGTATTCAGTCGTTGTAGTCATTAGCGCCGCTTGCTCTTTCGGTCGTCCTTGATATGACCCTTGAAGGTCCGCGTCGGGGCGAACTCACCCAACTTGTGACCGACCATCGCTTCGGTGACGAAGACGGGGACATGCTTGCGCCCGTCGTGCACCGCGAAGGTGTGGCCGATGAAGTCGGGGATGATGGTCGACCGACGCGACCAGGTCTTGATGACCTGCTTGGTGTTCTTATCGTTCTGTACGTCGACCTTCTTGAGCAGATGGTCGTCGATGAACGGGCCCTTCTTGAGGCTGCGTGGCATCGCTTACTCCTAGCGCTTCTTGCCGGTGCGCCGGCGACGGACGATGAGCTTGTCGCTCGCCTTGTTGGGCTTGCGGGTGCGGCCTTCCGGCTTGCCCCACGGGCTCACCGGGTGACGACCACCGGAGGTCTTACCTTCACCACCACCGTGCGGGTGGTCGACCGGGTTCATCACGACACCACGGACGGTGGGGCGCTTGCCCTTCCACCGCATACGGCCGGCTTTACCCCAGTTGATGTTGGCCTGCTCGGCGTTACCGACCTCGCCGACGGTGGCGCGGCAGCGCACGTCGACGCGACGGATCTCACCGCTGGGCATACGCAGGGAAGCGTAAGCGCCTTCCTTACCCAGCAGCTGGATACCGGAACCGGCCGAACGGGCGATCTTGGCTCCACCACCGGGACGCAGCTCGACGGCGTGCACGGTGGTACCCGTCGGGATGTTGCGCAACGGCAGGTTGTTACCCGGCTTGATGTCGGCGTTGGCGCCCGACTCCACCACATCGCCCTGCGACAGCCCGACCGGCGCGATGATGTAACGCTTCTCGCCGTCCAGGAAATGCAGCAGCGCGATGCGCGCGGTGCGGTTGGGGTCGTACTCGATATGCGCGACCTTGGCGTTGACGCCGTCCTTGTCGTGGCGACGGAAATCAATCAGCCGGTAGGCACGCTTGTGGCCGCCACCCTTGTGACGAGTGGTGATGCGGCCGTGGGCGTTACGGCCACCAGTGCCGTGCAACGGGCGAACCAGCGACTTCTCGGGAGTCGAGCGAGTGATCTCCGAGAAATCGGCGACGCTCGAGCCGCGGCGACCGGGGGTCGTCGGCTTGTACTTGCGAATAGCCATGTCTTCTCTAGTCCTCTACTCCCCGACTACGCGGGGGCTCCAAACAGGTCGATCGGCTTGCTGCCCGGTGCCAGGGTGACGATGGCGCGCTTGGTGCTCTTGCGCTGTCCGAAACCGGTGCGGGTGCGCTTGCGCTTGCCCTGGCGGTTGGCGGTGTTCACCGAGGAGACCTTGACGCTGAAGATCTTTTCAATGGCGATCTTGATCTGCGTCTTGTTCGAGTCCGGGTGGACGACGAAGGTGTACACGTTGTCTTCGATCAACGAGTACGACTTCTCCGAGATCACCGGGGCCAGGATGATGTCGCGGGGGTCAGCGATGGTTGCCATCAGGCCGACACCTCCTCTTTCTTCTTGGCGTTGATGAAGCCGTTGAGTGCCTCGACGCTGAACACCAGATCGTCGGCCTTCAACACGTCGTAGGTGTTGAGCTGGTCGTAGGCCAGCACATGCACGTTCGGCAGGTTCCGCACGCTCTTGACCGAAGCCAGATCGTCACGGCCCAGCACCACCAGCAGCTGCTTGCGGTCGGTGATCTCGGCCAGGAACGACTTGGCGCTCTTGGTCGAGGGCTCCTGACCGGCAACCAGCTCGGTGATGGCGTGGATCCGGCCGTTGCGGGCCCGGTCCGACAGCGCACCGCGCAGGGCGGCGGCGATCATCTTCTTGGGCGTCCGCTGGCTGTAGTCACGCGGCTGTGGGCCGTGGACAACGCCACCACCGGTGAACTGCGGGGCACGGGTCGAACCCTGACGGGCGCGGCCGGTTCCCTTCTGCCGGTACGGCTTCTTGCCACCACCGGACACCTCACCACGACGCTTCGTGGAGTGGGTGCCCTGACGGCCTGCGGCCAGCTGCGCGGTCACAACCTGGTGCAGCAGCGCGATGTTGGCTGGGGCGTCGAACAATTCGGCCGGCAGCTCGATGGAGCCGTCCGTCTTACCACCCGGAGCCTTGACGTCAATTTTCAAAGTGCTCACTTCTCACCTCGCTTGACAGCGGTGCGGACCACAACCAGGCCACCCTTACGACCGGGAATGGCACCCTTGATCAGCAGTACGCCGTTCTCAGCATCAACCTTGTGCACCACCAGGTTCTGCGTGGTGACGCGATCGCTACCCATACGTCCGGACATCCGCGTGCCCTTGAAGACACGACCCGGGGTGGCGCAGCCACCGATCGAGCCGGGACGACGGTGCACGGCCTGTGCACCGTGGCTGGCGCCCTGACCGCTGAAGCCGTGACGCTTCATGGTTCCGGCGAAGCCCTTGCCCTTCGAGGTTCCGGTGACGTCGACATAGGCGCCGTCACTGAAGATCTCGGCGGTCAGCTCCTGGCCGACCTCGTACTCGGCGGCAGCGGCCTCATCGTCCAGACGCAGCTCGGCCAGGTGGCGACGGGGATTGATACCCGCAGCAGCGAACTGACCGGTGACCGGCTTGGTCACCTTGCGGGGGCTGATCTCACCGAATGCGAGCTGGACGGCGCTGTAGCCGTCCTGCTCCTGGGTGCGGATGCGGGTCACCACATTGGGTCCGGCCTTGACGACGGTCACCGGGACAACCCGGTTGTTGTCGTCGAACACCTGTGTCATACCCAGCTTGGTGCCCAGAATTCCTTTTCTTGCCATGGTTTCTGGTTCTCCTACTGGATGTTCACGTCGACGCTGGCCGGCAAGTCGATGCGCATGAGCGCGTCAACCGTCTTCGGCGTCGGGTCGAGGATGTCGATGAGCCGCTTGTGGGTGCGCATCTCGAAATGCTCGCGCGAATCCTTGTACTTGTGCGGCGACCGGATAACGCAATACACGTTCTTCTCAGTCGGCAGCGGCACAGGTCCAACGACACTCGCGCCGGTACGGGTCACCGTCTCAACAATCTTGCGCGCCGAGGCGTCAATCGCCTCATGGTCGTAGGCCTTAAGCCTGATGCGGATCTTCTGTCCCGCCACGCTTCCTACCTCTACTGTCACTGGTCCGGAGCACGCCGAAGCGCGCAACCCGATACCGCCGCTGTTTACCTGTCGTAGTTCACCGACCCCCGCGGTCGGGCGTGTCGCCCTCGCGCGCAGTCGTCCGCGTCGAAAATTCTCGTCGCTTGGACTGGGCCGACGCGCCCGTAAGGGCGCTAGTGGTTCGCCGTCTCCGTTCGCAGCGCGCAATGGGCAGACCCAAGGCGCTGAAACCGGTTCACGGCAACCCGAACAGTATGCCTTATCCAGCGGCTGCGGCCAAATCCCCGCGGTCGCACCCCGCTGTCGGGGACTGAAACCCGGTGACCTGCGGTTCTGGTCGCATATGGAACGGTAGTACAAGATCCCCTCAAGGAGGTTGTGACGTGCGCTGGCCGGAGGCCGACGGAGGGCGTTCATTCCTGCGGGCATTGCCGGTTCTGTCCGGCAGTGCGCCACTCTTTGAGATCGGCGATGCCCCTGCCGAGCCGCTCCCCTTGTTCACCGATTGGATCGAGCAGGCGGCGCAGGCGGGGGTGCCGGAGCCGCACGCCATGACGATCTCGACGGTCGATGCCGAGGGCCTACCACGCGCACGTGTGTTGATCCTGAAAGCGATCGATCGGGATGGCTGGCATTTCGCGGCGAGCTCGGCGAGCCAGAAGGGCCGCGATCTGTCCGCTCATCCGGCAGCCGCGCTGACCTTCCATTGGCCGGAGGTGGTGCGACAGGTGCGGGTGGTCGGCGCCGTCGTCAACGATGGCGCGCAGGCAAGTGCCGCCGACTTCCTGGGCAGGCCCATCGGATCCCGGGCGATGGCGTTGACGCTGCGACAGAGTGAACCGCTGGTGGACCCGGCCGAGATCGACGCGGAGATCGAGAAGGCCCACCGGAAGCTGGCCGATGACCCTGAGCTGGTGCCGGAGGAATGGGTCTCCTATGCCGTGCGGCCGACGCAGATCGAGTTCTGGCAGGGCTCCCCCGACCGCAAACACCAGCGTCTTAGTTATCAGCGAGTCGGGGATGGCTGGGAACGCACGCAGCTCTGGCCGTGATCGGCGAACGAGTTCTCGGCCAAGTTCGCCATTATCTTACTTTCAAGTAAGGTACGTGCGGTGAGCGCATCTCCGACCTACAAGATCTGGCAGCGTCTGCAGAACAAGCCCGGCGGCTCTGCCCTGTTCTCCGCCGCCATGATGGCCCGTGTTCCCTACTTCGCCTCGGTGGTGCCGCACGTGCAGCGGATGGAACCGGGCTACTGCGAGGTGACCGCCCCCAAGTGGTACTTCGTCTACAACCACATCAAGACCTTCCACGCGATCGCCGCATGCAACTTGGCCGAGGTCGCCATGGGCATGTTGATGGAGGCCACCACGCCGTCCACGCACCGCTGGATTCCCAAGGCGATGAACGTCCAATACCTCGGTAAGGCCACCACCTCGCTGCGCGCGATCGCCAAGCTCGAGGGTGTCGACTTCGCCGCAATCACCGAGGGCACTGACGTCGTCGTGCCGATCAGCATCACCGATCGCGACGGCAAGGAAGTGGTGAAGGCCGAGATCACCACCTGGGTGACGCCCGCCTGATACACATCGACGACCAAATTCGGCCGTTATAGACAAATCTATGGTGTGACACGCGCACACTCCGGCTATGGCCACCGCACTGTCTGAAATCGAAGAAGCCGGCCGAGTTTTGGCCGATCCCACCGCCTACGCCGACGAGCCTCGCTTGCATGCCGCGATGACGCTGTTGCGGCGTGAACAGCCCGTGTCGAAGGTGACTACCGACAACTATCGACCGTTCTGGGCGATCACCAAACACGACGACATCATGGATATCGAGCGCAACAACGCGCTCTGGATCAACGAGCCGCGTCCCCTGCTGATGAACCTCGAGCAGGAAGCAGAGCTGGACAAACAAGCCGCCATGGGCATCGAGCTCAAGACACTTGTGCACATCGACGACCCGAAGCACCGCGTGCTGCGCGCCATCGGCGCCGACTGGTTCCGGCCAAAGGCCATGCGGGATATGAAGATCCGCACCGACGAGCTGGCCAACAGATACGTCAACAAACTCCTGGAAGCAGGCGGGAGGTGCGATTTCGCGCAGGACGTCGCGGTGCACTTCCCGCTCTACGTCATCATGTCGCTACTCGGCATTCCCGAGTCGGACTTCGACCGGATGCTCAAGCTCACCCAGGAGCTCTTCGGCGGCGACGATACCGAGTTCCAGCGCGGCGTCACCCCCGAAGAGCAGCTACTGGCGCTGCTGGATTTCTTCGGATACTTCAGTGGCCTCACCGCATCTCGGCGCCAGAACCCCACCGAGGACTTGGCCTCCACCATCGCCAACGCCAAGGTCGACGGCGAACTGCTGAGCGATGTCGACACCGCCTCGTACTACACGATCATCGCCACCGCCGGGCATGACACCACCAGCGCCACCATCGCCGGCGGGCTCGAAGCACTACTGGAGCATCCCGACCAGCTGGCGCGGCTACGCGAGAATCCCGACCTGATGCCGTTGGCGGTCGACGAGATGATCCGCTGGGTCACACCGGTCAAGGAATTCATGCGAACAGCGACTGCCGATACCGAGATTCGCGGCGTGTCCATCGCCGAGGGTGAATCGGTGCTGCTGTCCTACCCCTCGGGCAACCGCGACGAGGACACCTTCGCCGATCCCTTCACCTTCGATATCGCGCGAGACCCCAATAAGCACTTGGCATTCGGCTTCGGCGTCCATTTCTGTCTGGGCGCGGCGCTGGCACGCATGGAAGTCAACAGCTTCTTCTCCGCGCTACTGCCCCGCCTGGAGTCCATCGAAATCGACGGGAACATCGAGCGGACCTCGACCATCTTCGTCGGCGGCATCAAGCACCTGCCGATCCGCTACACCCTGCGGTAGTCGCCCGTGCTAGTTGAGCCGCGCGGATCCATCCGCCGCGACTTCGATTGACGCACCGGCGATGTCAGCGTCCGCAAGCTGCACGGCGGCGTCCCGGTCATCGATCTTGGCGAAGGTGCGCGCTCCCGCGGGTGTGCGCACACTGACGAACGCCTGGAACGGTGATCCGTCCCGTCCGTAGTTGACGGTCCACGCTTCGACGGTCGCCGCGCCCGCGTAGCCGTCCGCAGCCTCGGTCCGGGGCTCTTGGTCGACGTCGGCCTGCACGTCCTCGTACGCGAATCCGGCTGCGGGCGGCTCGGTTCCGTAGATTCCGAACGCGTGCTTGGTGAGATATCCGCCGTTGGCCGTGATCAGCCCCTTGGCGCCGGGGCGCTCACGCAGCCGCTGCACCATGGTCGCGATGGAGTGCGTGACGTAGTTGCACCAGGGACCACCGGCGAAGGTGAGCCCACCGGTGACCGTCAGCGGCCGCGCCCGATCATCGAGCGCCAACCCCAGCTCGTTGGCCGCGACCTGCACCGCCGACGGGAAGCAGGAGTAGATGTCGATCAGCTCCACGTCGTCGGTGCCCAGTCCGGCGAGGTCGAATGCGCGCTTGCCCGCCAGCCGGATGGCCGGCGACCGGTGCAGTTCACGACGCTCACTGAGCGCGAAGGTGTCGTTCGCTTGGGCGCCGGAGAGGGGAAACACCCAGTGGTCTTGGGGGATTTGCAACCGCAACGCCGTTTCCACGGAGGTGAGCAAGACCACCGCCCCCTGCTCGACCATGTTGTTCGAGTTCATCAGCTTGGTGTACGGGGAGCTGATCCACCGATTGTCGGGGCCGGGGGTGGCAATCTCCTCGGCGGTATACGCGTCGTTGGACCAGGCGTGTGTGTTGTTCACCGCCACCGCGTTGAACCGCTGCCACAGCTGCGAAATCGCGGTGCGATGGTCCGCGATGGAAGCGCCGTTGGCGATGCGTATCGCCTGCTCGAAGAGCGGGTAGACGTGGCCGGGAGAGATCAAGCCAATCGCGGTCTCCGCGCCACCGACTTGATCCATACGACCACCGAGAACTGTTGCTTCAGCGACGGATTCGTCCTGATTGGTCCACGTGGGCTGCACGCCGGTGGCCATCATCTTGTTGCGCGAACGCCACATCTCCGCGCCACCGATCAGAACCACGTCGGCGTCCCCGGCGAGGATGTCGGCGGCCGCGTGGTTGACCAGCAGCTGCGGCGAGTTGCCGCTGGGGCCGGTGTAGAAGGTGCGCTTGGGCACCGCACCAAGGCGCTCACCGAGGAGCACACCCGGGTCGCGGTACTTCCACGAGAAGATGTTCGCCACCGATACCGTGTCGATCGCCGCGAGCAGCTCGGCCGCCCCGGCGTCGTCGGCGGCCAGGCGCGCCGCCCGTTCCATAAGCTCGATGGGCTCCGGGATCTCGGAGAACGGGGTGTCGGCTGGTGTCCGCTGGTTGACCTGTCCGGTACCGACAAGGACCGGCGTGCGAGGGTCGAGGGCCATTCGCCGATGGTAACCAACCGCCTGGTTGGTCGCTGAGGGTCGTCCCGTTAGGTGGACAGAGCGGGCCCGGGCCCCTCGATCTGACTACCCGCTCCCGTCATGTCCTTGAGGTCGACGCCGGAGCGGCCGATCTGACGCGCCCCGGCCACCAGGGCAGCCACCACCTGCGCCGCCTGGTCATAACCCAGCCCCTCGGGGGGATGGATATTCGAAACGCAGTTACGTTGTGCATCAGTACATCCCACGATGGGATTGTGCGTGAGATATATCCCGACGCTGTCGGCGACCGACAGTCCCGGGCGCTCCCCAATGAGGACCAACACCGTGTCAACGCCCAAGGCGGCGCCGATGTGGTCACCCAGGGCCACACGTGCCTGTGTCGCGACGACCAACGGTGCGATCGAGTACCCGCGTAACCGCTGGTGCAACGCTTGCAACAGCGGCACCCCGTGGTCGTCCAGGGCTCGCGGTGATAACCCGTCGGCCAGCACGATGCCGATATCGCCGCCGGATCCGGGCAGCACGTCCAGCGCACCCTCGGCGGGGGCGCGCCCCAGGTCAGGGCGGCGCAGGTATTCGGATCGATCCGCCGCACGGCTGGTGATCAGCAGCGGCGTACCCAACCCCAGTCCGTCGATTCGGCCGGCCAAGGCGCGCGCATCCAATGGCGTGTGCACCGCGTCGCGGGCCGCGGCGTGCGCCGTCCCGAACTCCAGTACCCGCGTGGTGGGCAGCGCATCTCCGCTGCGCCCCAAACCGATTCGAGACTGCGTGGACCGGCGCAGGGCGTCCCAGATATCGTGCGCCGCAACGTTGTTGGCGATGTCGCTCATAACAGCGCCCGCAACGGTGAGTCACTGACCGCGATTTCACGCAGTCCACCATCACGCTCAAGCATCCCCATGCGATCAAGCCAGTCGTTGAACTCCGGAGCCGGTCGCAGCCCGAAGGTGCGGCGCGCGAACAGCGCATCGTGGAAGGACAGGCTCTGGTACCCCAGCATGACGTCGTCGGCCCCGGGCACCGCGATGACAAACGCGACCCCCGCAGCGGTCAGCACGGTGAGCAGCACATCCATGTCATCGGAATCAGCCTCGGCGTGATTGGTGTAGCAGACGTCCACTCCCATCGGCAGTCCCAGCAGCTTGCCGCAGAAGTGATCTTCCAGACCGGCCCTGATGATCTGCTTACCGTCGTAAAGATATTCCGGCCCAATGAATCCCACAACGGTGTTGACCAGGAGCGGCTCCACCTCGCGCGCGACGGCGTACGCCCGCGCCTCCAATGTCTGCTGATCCACCGCAACGCCGCCCACCCCGATGTGCGCTCCCGCGGACAGCGCCGACCCCTGACCCGTCTCGAGGTACATGACGTTGTTGCCCACAGTGCCGCGTCCCAACGAACGTCCGGCCTCATTCGCCTCACGGAGCAGCTCCAGATTGACCCCGAAGCTCTCGTTGGCACCTTCGGTTCCGGCTATCGACTGGAACACCAAGTCCACCGGTAGATTTCGTTCGATAAGTTCGATTGTGGTGGTGACGTGGGCGAGCACGCACGACTGTGTGGGGATGTCGAATCGCAATCGGATGTCGTCGATGAGACGCAGCAGGTCGCCCGCGGCATGCGGGGAATCAGTCGCCGGATTGATGCCTATGACGGCATCACCGCATCCCAGCAGCAGACCGTCAAGGGTCGCGGCGGCGATACCCCGGGCGTCGTCAGTCGGATGGTTGGGCTGCAGCCGGGTCGCCAGCGTGCCCGGCAGACCGATGGTGGTGCGAAAGGCGCTGCGGTTGCGCACCGCAGCGCCGACAGCGATGAGGTCTTGATTGCGCATCAACTTGCTGACCGCCGCGACCATCTCGGGAGTCAACCCGGGCGAGACATCCTTGAGGGACTGCGCCCCATGCGGTTTGGTGATGGTCTCCAACAGCCAGTCCCGGAAATCACCAACGGTCAGGTGTGAGATGACGGCGAAGGCATCGGCATCATGACTGTCGATGATGAGCCGGGTGACCTCGTCCGTGTCATACGGGACGATTTCCTCGGACAGGAACGCCGCCAGCGGCACCTCTGCCAGGACCCAGCGTGCCGCGGCTCGTTCGGCATCGGACTGCGCCGCGCAGCCCGCGAGTTCGTCACCGGATCGGGGCGGCGATGCCTTCGCGAGAACTTCGGCGAGCGACTCGAACCGGTAGGTGACCGGCCCGACGATGTGACGAAAAGTACTCATAATGTGCCTATTTCAGTTCGTTCTCGGCTTCGGCAAGCGCCGCGAACTCCTCGTCTGGCGAGTTCGCAACCAAATGGTGACGGCTATACAACCCAAAGTACGCCATAAACAGCACAAACACACCAAATGTGGCGAAGGCTGCGGTGGTATCGACAATAAATGTCGCCACGACAGCAACACAGGCGATCACCAGTGCGAAGCCGCTTGTGGCGATGCCTCCGGGCGTTCGGTACGGCCGCTCCATCTCCGGCTCGCGAATGCGCAGCACGATATGGCTCACCATCATCAACACGTAGCTCAGCGCCGCGCCGAACACCGCCATGTTGAGCAACATGGCGCCTTTACCGGTGAGCGACAACAGGAATCCAATGATTCCCGGAACGATCAGCGCCAGCACGGGCGCCTTGCGACTGTTGGTGACGGACAGCCCGGTCGGTAGGTAGCCCGCCCGGGACAAGGCGAAGGTCTGCCGACTGTAGGCGTAGACGATGGAGAAGAAACTGGCGATGAGTCCGGCCAGTCCGATGTAGTTGACCGCCTTGGCGACCGTCGCGGTTCCCAGCGCCTCGACCAAGGGATTACCCGACTGTCCCATGGCCTCGGCTCCCCCGGCTCCGGGAACCAGGAACAGCACGGCCGTGCCGGTGATGACGAGCACCAGCATCGCCATCAGGATTCCGCGCGGGATGTTCTTGGCAGGGTCGCGCGCCTCCTCCGCCGCCAGCGGAACACCCTCGATCGCCAGGAACAACCAAATCGCGAATGGCACCGCTGCCCAGATACCCAGATATCCATAGGGCAGGAATGCCGATGCACCCCTTGCCGTCTCGTCAACCGGAATGTCGGTGAGATTGGCCGCGTCGAATCGGCCCACAGCACCGATCGCGAAGGTCACCAGACCAACCAGCGCAACTCCGGTGATGATGAACATCGTCCTGAGCGCCTCACCGGCTCCACTGAGATGGATGCCGATGAAGATCGCGTAAACCGCCAGGTAGACCCACCATCCGTCGGTGAGGCCGGGCAGGTGCAGTGATTCGACGTAGCTTCCGATGAAGGTGGCGATGGCCGCCGGGGCGATCGCGTACTCAATGAGAATCGCCGTCCCCGTGGCGAATCCGCCCCACGGGCCAAGCGCACGGCGGGCAAAGGTATAGCCGCCACCCGCGGTGGGCAACGCGGACGACATCTCGGCCATGCTGAGCACCATCGACAGATACATCGCGGCGATGATGACCGCCGCGATGGCCAAACCACCGAACCCGCCCTTGCTCAAGCCGGTGTTCCAGCCCGCGTAATCGCCCGAGATGACATAACTGACGCCGAGACCCGCCAGTAGCACCCAACCCGCGGTGCCCGATCTCAGCTGTCGCCTGGCGAGATAGTCGGCGTCCTCCACATGAGACTGCACGCCCGCATGATCATGTAGCGCTTCCGGGTGTGAGCCGGCGGCGTCATCGGAAGTTGGCATCGTCCAATTGTGCGACCGATGGTCTGCGCGCGTGGGTCAGACGACGAGATTCATATCTCGTTACGACCACGCAACAAACTGCGCGGCCCGATGCCCGACCATCGCAATGGTGGCTGCCGGCCCCCGGCTGGGAATGGTCGGCAAGATCGACCCGTCGATGACAAATAGCCCGTCAATTCCTCTGACGCGACAGTATTTGTCGACAACAGCATGCTTGTCACCATCATTGCCCATGGGAGCGGTTCCGCACAGATGCTGCGACGTGGACCACCGGGGACCACCAAACCGCCGCCCATAGAGTTCGGATACCAGGCGTACTCCGTCACGCAGCCGATCCATATCAGCGGTCTCGCTGTCGTACCTCAGGTCGATGTACACCGGTGCCGCAGGGTCGGTCGATCGCAGCTCAAGGCGGCCACGGCACTGTGGCGTCATCAGCGCGACACCGATCTGCCGCGCATCCACACCGTCCACCCTGACACCGGCCATGGCAGCGAATCCGGTTGTATAGGGCCTTATCTCGATACCCATCGGGCGGTCGGTGTGCAACACGGTGTCCAGGACCGGATAGCCCTGTTGCCCTTCGTCACCGGTATCCAGCACCCATTCCGCGTGGTCCATCACACGCGTACCGACACCCGGCAGGTCGACGACGGGCTGCACGCCTACCGCCCGCAGGTCGTCCGCCGGGCCAATCCCGGAGAGCAGCAGCAGTTTTGCGCTCTCAATTGCCCCCGCGCTCAATATGATTCGATCGGCGGTCAGGGTCCTCACCGAATTCCCCACCGCCACCTGCACGCCGGTGGCCCGCCCACCGCCGAACATTATCCGCAACACCCGGGTACCGGAGTAGACCGCAAGATTGGGACGCCAGCCCGCACCCTCCAGATAGGCACGTGCGGGCCCGACCCTCATCCCGCTGTCGATGTTGAGTGGGACCAATCCCACCCCAACTCCGGCCGAGCCGTTGAGATCGGCGACTTCCGGGTGTCCACCCGTGACCGCACGATCCATCAATTCTCTTCCGGCGCTGCTCTGTTCGTGTCTGCGTCCGATTGGTATGGGGCCAGACGATCCATGCAGAGGATCGTCGCGAAAATCGCGGTCGGTCTCCATCGCGCGGAAATGATCGCGCACATCCGTCCATGACCATCCCGGCACCGACCAGCCATCGAAATCCGCGGGCCGGCCACGCACGAAATAGCCGCCGTTGATCGCGCCCGAACCGCCCACCACGGACCCGCGTACCAGCTCGGCCTGATCACCTGTGGACGTCAAAGTCGCCCAGTAATAGGTGGCTATCTGGCTGTCGGGGCCGATCGGGAGCCGGTACCCATCGCGCACCCCGTCCTCGTCCGCCGACGACGCGGGCCCCGCCTCGAGAAGTACCACCCGAAACGATGGATCCTCGGAAAGACGCCCTGCCAGAATCGAACCCGCGCTACCTGCGCCCACGATGAGCGCATCCGCGTGGATCGGCCTACTCAGGGCCGGAGTTCCGGTCGGAGCGCACCGAGATCGCGCTCCTGCATCATCCCGGACCACAACCCAAACCCATAGGCGATGTCGTCCAGGCGCTTCAGAAGTACGTACTCGATCAGACCGATGCGGTCATCGGGCGAGGCCGAACTGTCGTTGCGCTTCATCCAATCGACCACGCCGTCGACAATGGCGGCCACCACGAGCACCTGCCGGCTGCGCCGCGACAGCGCGGCCGCCACCAATGCCAATGGCCAATAGTGACGGCAGAGCGCGGATGCGATCTGCAGCGCGGCTCCACCCACCCCTTGGGCAGCCACCCGCATGACGTCACGCGGCGGCGTGTCCACTCCGCGCAGCGAGCGCGCCACGCGTCCGGCCGCGAGCGCGGCCATGCCTACCGCAGCCAGATAGCCCATTCCCGAACCCACCGCCGCGAGAATCCATACCAGCAGCGTCCATCGCGAGATCACCATGGGCGCCACCTTGTCGGGGTGGCGAGTCGACAGCGGCGCCGCACTCTTTCCGTAGAATGCCTTGCGCGCGAACCATTCCCGGAGAGTCAGCCGATGATCATGAGCCACATGAGACACCGGCTCGTACCGGAGCCGGGAACCCGCCTCGATCAGCCGCCAGCACAGGTCGACGTCCTCACCGCACTGCAGCGATTCGTCGAACCCACCGATCTCGTCGATCGCGGACCGACGAACCACGATGGCCGCACTGGGGACATACGAGACCGGGCCGTACGGCACCACCGGCGCCTCCCGCAGACCAAGGTCCAGCGAGGAGCGTACCGCCTCATATCGAGCAATAGCGTTGTCGCTCAACACCAATCCCACGATTCGCGGCGCGACAAGGGCAACCGCCGGATCACTGAAGTGTCCCAACAGCGCCTCGAGCCAACCGCGCCTGGGCACCACATCGGAATCCAGGAAGGCAACGAAGTCCGTGGTCGCCAGCTTCAGGCCGGTGTTACGGGCAGCCGCCGGACCTTGACTGTCGTCGTGGCGCACCACCTCCACCGGGCAATGCATACCCTCTAGATCGCTCTCCAGGATCGGGATGGTGGAACCATCGTCAACCACGATCACGCGCATACCGCGCAGCGCACGCAGCAATCGGCGCAATCCAAATCCGTTGTCACGACATGGAATAACAACAGTCACATCGCGATATCCGGGTCCGCCTACCGGACGGGGATGCGCCACGGTGGCGTCCAGCAGCGTCCGCGCGAGCTGGGCGCTGGTCGCATCGCGAACCTCAAGTCGCCCTCCGGAAAGCAACGTCCGCGCCGCAGGCGCCAATCGCAGCAGCCGAGTCGGAGAGCCGCCCAGCAGCGCCGAGCCTTCATCGAGAACGCGAACGCGCCGGTCCACCTGAACCGCGAACCCATCGGGCAGCCGTTCCTGCGGCGTAGACACGTTCTGCGCCTGCTCGTCATTCGTGGTCATACCAGCCGCCCGTCGGCATCAGGTGTCCACCGGTGCACCGCGTCGGCGCATCGTCGAGTCATCGTCGCGAACATCCGCGCGCCGTCCTGGCTGCTCGCGGTGGTCGGATCGCCCAGCACACCGATGGCACTCACCGCGGCCACACCGCCCGCTCGCATGGGCGCCATCAGCTCACGCAGCGGTGCCGAATTTCCGGCGAGCGCTTCCTCGCGGCGCACCACATCCGGTGAAATATGCAGCAGCAGAGACGTTTCCACGTGACCCGCGTGAGCGTCTCCGCCCTCGACCGCGCACGGCCACCACGCTATGTCGCGGCCTTCCGCGCGCAGCAGACGAACCGCTGAGACGGTCGCCTCGATATTGCCGCCATGACCGTTCACGAAGACGATGCGC
The DNA here is from genome assembly GCF_002013895.1 of Mycobacteroides franklinii. Taxonomy (GTDB): domain Bacteria; phylum Actinomycetota; class Actinomycetes; order Mycobacteriales; family Mycobacteriaceae; genus Mycobacterium; species Mycobacterium franklinii. The sequence continues at coordinate 162,258 of NZ_MAFQ01000003.1, forward strand.
CGGCACCACTGGGCGGCGGACCTGGCGTACTCCACGAGAAGATGCCGCAGCGCCTCGGTACCGATCGAGATCGTTCCAGCGAAGGATTGGTGCTCCCCGCTCGCCCCATACGCAATCGCCGGGGCGAGGGCCGTCCGGCCACCGACCGCGGCGGCCGCCAACTCCCGGGCCGCAGCGGTTGCCACAGCACTGGCAATCCGGGTGTCGGTATCCAGCGGCAAGTGCGGCCCGTGTTGTTCGGTCGAGCCGAGTGGAGTGAACAGAGTGATGGCCTCGTCTGCGAGCTCCGGGGAGATGGCGGTGCTCAAGACAGTCGGAACAGCCACCCGCCGATGGTAGGCCGAATTCACGTCAAATGCATCCAAAGTTGGCGCACCCGATCGAGGTCTTTACATCCTTGCTGGCCGTCGGCATATGCGAGGGGGGCTATTTCGCCCCGATTTTCACGCCAGCCCCTGCCGCCACACCGACGCAGCCGGACACCGTGTTCAATTCCCGATGCGCCGAACTAGTGCCGTCCGAGGCCCCGGGCAAACCCCTCCGGGATGAGAAGATCATCTGGGCACAGCTCGTGCACAGACTTCTTTCCGAGCCCCATCAGCGCCGAGTCGATACCGCCGCGCATGATGTCCAGAACGTTCTCGACACCGGCCTGACCGGAGGCCGCCAGACCCCACAGGTATGCCCGCCCGATCATCACCGCGCGGGCGCCGAGAGCCAACGCCTTAACGACATCGCTGCCCCGGCGAATACCACCGTCCAGCAGCACCTCGATATCGTTTCCGACAGCCTGGGCGATGCCGGGCAACGCACGGATCGACGCCGGCGTGCCATCGAGGTTGTTACCGCCGTGATTCGACACCGAGATCGCCGAAACTCCGCAGTCCACAGCGCGTTTGGCGTCGTCGATGCGCATAACGCCCTTGAGCATGAACGGACCGTCCCACTGCTCACGCATCCATTTCACGTCGTCCCACGTGGGCGCCGGGGTTCCCATCCACTGCCCGTAAGCGTCGAAGAACGGCGGGCCGGCCTCGCCACGAGCAGACTGGTTCGGCACCCGCAGGTCCGGGATGTTCATGCCCTTCCCGAATGACCACAGCCAACCGGGCTTGGTCACCACTTCGGGCGCCAATCGAATCATCGATCGCAGGTTCATCTTCTCGGGGATGGCGGGACTCCCCCAGTCGCGCCCGTGCGAGAAACTCCAGTCGAGAGTCGCGATAAGACCCACTGCACCAGCATCTTTCGCACGCTGGATGCGCTGAGCCACGTCGTCTCGGCCGCCCAACCAGTAGATCTGGAAGTGCGTCTTCGGGTTGGCGGCCACCACGTCCTCGATGGGCTTGCTTGCGAACGAGGACAAGCCCATCGCCGTCCCGCGCGCGGCGGCAGCCCGCGCCACGGCGACCTCACCGTCGGGGTCGACGGCCTGCACCCCGGTGGGCGAAATCATGACCGGCAGAGAAATCTCCTGCCCCAGAACAGTTGTCGACAGCTCACGGTCCGGCTGGATGCCGACCACATGCGGCTCGAATCCGAGTTCCCCGAATGCCTCGACATTGTCACTGACGGTCAACCCCTTTTCGCTGGCCGAGATCAGCGAACTGTAGACGGACTTCGGCAGTCGTTTTTTAGCCCGCTGCTGGGCGATCGCGACTGTCTCGAACCATGTGTTGCGGGCCATCTACCGTCCTGCTCGTAGGTTGGAAAGGGGGTTCTCGTCGCATGCGCGTGACGGCGGCCGACGCGTCAGAGTCAGCGCGACGGGCCCGCCGGACGGGCTGCGCTTGCTCTTCGAATGTGAATGGTCACCACTGGGTTTGGGCACCACGCGGTCGCCGGCCAGGGCAGCCTCACCGTAGCCCTGGACACATTCCGGGTCGGGCCCGTCCATGGGGAGCCCGGTGAAGAATTTAGCCGCCATGCAGCCTCCCCGGCAGCTGTCATAGTGCCCGCAGCTGCCGCATGCGCCGGCCGACTGCGGCTCGCGCAGCTCGTTGAAGAGCCGCGAGTGCTTCCATACCTCGTCAAATCCGCCGTCAGACACCACATTTCCGGCCAGGAAACGATCATGGATGGCGAAGGGGCAAGCGTAGACATCACCCACCGGGTCGATCAGGCACACCACCCGGCCGGCACCGCACATGTTGAGCCCCGGCAAACCCCCGGAACCATCACCGTACGCCGAGAGGTGGAAGAAGGAATCACCCGTGAGTACCCGTGAGCCGTTGAGTACCAGCCAGTCGTACAGCTGGCGCTGCTGTACCTGCGTCGGGTGCAGCTCGTCCCACACATCGGCGCCACGGCCGGAGGGGCGTAGCCGGGTAATCCGCAGCGTCGCACCGTATTTAGCCGCCAGTGCGGCAAACTCATCGAGTTGGTCCACGTTGTGGCGGGTGACCACCACAGAGATCTTCGCGTCCTTGAATCCGGCGGCCGCCAGATTCTCCAGTGCGCGCACCGCCATGGCAAATGATCCGGCACCACGCACCGCGTCGTTCACTTCGGCAGTGGCACCATCCAGCGAGATCTGCACGTCGACATAGTCGCTCGCGGCCAGCCGCGCCGCCACCTCCTCGGTGATCCGCACGCCGTTTGTGGAGAACTTGACTCCCACGTGGTGCTCGGTGGCGTAATCGACGAGTTCCCAAAAGTCCGATCGCACAGTGGGTTCCCCACCGCCGATGTTCACGTAGAACACCTGCATGCGCTCGAGCTCGTCGATGATGTCCTTGCACTGCTGCGTGGACAACTCCCGCGGATCGCGCTTGCCCGACGATGACAGGCAGTGCACGCAGGACAGGTTGCAGGCGTAGGTCAGCTCCCAGGTGAGGCAGATGGGAGCATCCAGCCCCTGCTCGAACTGCTCAACCAGTTTCGGAGCCGCAACGCCGGCGACATTAAGGCGGGGTACTGCCGGAGCGCTCGTCATGAGGCGTCCTCTCGGGTCACGATCATTTTCGAATCCGCCAACACGGTCAGCGCCTGCTGGTAGGTGACAACCTGGCCGTCATTGACACCGGCCGCCCGCCAAGCGTTCTCGGCGCTGCTGTGGTCGACGAGGGTCTGCACGATCTGCAGCAGAGTGCGGTTTTTCAGGAAAGACAGCTTGCGCGTTCCAAAGTGGTAGAGCAGCGCCCCGAATGGTTCTGGGCGCAGCGACACCTGGGGATGCAACTGCCAGGGCTGTGTCCAGTCGAAACCGGCGGGCGCCTCATCAATCATGGCGCTCATTGAGATGGGGCGTCTCAGTAGACGCCGCACATCCCGTCGATCGACACCTCTTCGACCAGCGATTCCTGCACCAGTTCGGTGTCGGTGGTCTGTCCGGCGACAGTGGTGGGCTCGGCCATCTTGTTCACTCCCTTGTGAGTCTGGACTGTGGCGACGGTCACGATAATAATGGCATCGAGTGCAGAAAGGGAAGAGGGTGTCAGGAAATGGCGGAGTTATCGGCATGAGTGTCCAGCCGGCGCGCGTTGGACGACGCCCTTCGACAACCCGTGACGAGATCACCGGGGTGGCGATGGCGCTGTTCGCGCAGCACGGATTCGACGAGGTAAGTGTCGATGACATCGCCGCGGCGGCCGGTATCGCCCGGCGCACGGTGTTTCGGTACTACAACTCCAAAAACGCAATCGTGTGGGGAGACTTCGACTCTCACCTCGAGGTGATGCGCGCGCTCCTGGACGAGACTCCGGACACGGTAAATACCAGTACCGCGCTGCGGCAGGCGGTATTGACGTTCAACGACTTTCCGGTCGACGAAACACCACGGCATCGCATGCGGATGAGACTGATCCTGGAAATCCCGGCCTTACAGGCGTACTCGATGCTGATGTACACCGGCTGGCGCGATGTCATCGCGCAGTTCGTGGCCCGGCGCGGCGGCACGGATCCCAACGCCCTCTTACCGCAGACCGTTGCCTGGACGCTGCTGGGCGTGGCGCTCGCGGCGTATGAACGATGGCTCGCCGACGAGTCATCGAAACTCACCACACTGCTCGGCAAGGGCTTCGATGCCGCCGAGGCGGGCCTGCGCGCCCTGGATTAGATCTCGCCAGGGCAGGCGGCTACTCCAGCACCTCGGCGATGGGCGTCCCCGCCGCGATCTTGGCCCGCATCTTCATCACCGGACCGGCCATCCCGCAGCCCACGACACCCGTCAGCACCCCGTCGCGCTCTAGGTAGGCCAAGAACTTGCGGCCATCATCGGAGATGAGGTGCACGGTGTCGGAGTTCCCCAGGTGCCCAAGCGACTGAATCTTGACGTCGTACTGGTCACTCCAAAAATACGGAACAGCAGTAGTACCCGCGGCCGGCTCCTGCCCCAGCAAGGCCGGGACAAGCGCACGAACCTGGTCGGCGACATTGCTCCAGTGCTCCACCCGGTTTGGTCGCCCGTCGACATCGGCCCACGCCGCGACGTCACCCAGCGCCCACACATGCGGGGTGCCGGTGCCACCCACCGCGTCGCAGACCACGCCGTTGTCCACGGCAACACCCGACCCGTCCAGCCAGTCGGTCGCGGGCCGGCTCCCGATACCCAGCACGACCAGGTCGGCGTCCAGTTGTGTCCCGTCCGACAGGATGACGGACTCGACCCGCCCTTCCCCTGTCACCGCGTCCACGCCGACACCCACCCGAACGTCGACACCCTCACTACGATGCAGCCTGGCCACCAAGTCGCCGAGCTGCTGACCGATCGCCGCTACCAACGGCGCGGGCTGCGGTTCCACCAGAACCACCTCAACTCCGTTGGCCCGCAATGTGGCCGCCACCTCGCACCCGATGAACCCTGCCCCGATGATCACCGCGCGCCGCGCGGTCTCGGCATCACCACGCAGCGCGAAGCTGTCGTCGGCCGTGCGCAGGACATGAATACCGGCCAACTCAGGGAATGACGGGATGCGGCGGGGAACAAGGCCGGTCGCGATGACGACCTCGCCGTATTCCAGGATGCTGCCGTCGCTCAGGGTGACAGTTCGGGCGGCGGGGTCCAGCGCAGTCACCGCCACCCCGAGCCGCAGTTCAATCTGCTTCTCGTCGTAGAACTCTCGTGGCTTGAGCACCACCGCGTCGATCGTCTTCTCCGCGTCGCGCAGGACGTCCTTGGACAGCGGAGGACGGTCGTAGGGCAAGTGGTTCTCACTGCTCACGATGGTGATCGGTCCGGCGAACTCCGCACGGCGCAACTGCTCGGCGGTTCGCACCGCACCCAGCCCACCACCGATGATCAGCACTCCACGTTCTGCGTCCGTCATGGGTTTCTTCTTACACGACTGGACACGCGTGATGTCAGGCCTATCGCCCGCGCCGCTTAGCCCTGGACCTGCGCTCGGTCCACCAAGTTGGAAAGCACCACAATGCTCTCGGTGCGGTCGATATCCGCGCTGGCGCGGATACGTTCCAGCGCCCGCTCAAGGTGCTGGATATCGCGTGCCAAAACCCTCAGCATCGCGTCGGAGGTTCCGGTCACTGTCGCCGCACTCACCACCTCCGGGATGTCGATCCACGCGCGGCGCAAGGCTTCCGGAGTGATGGTGCCTTGACAGTAGATCTGGACGTACGCCTCGGTGTTCCAGCCGACGGCAGCGCGATCGACCACGGTGGTGAAGCCCTTGATGACCCCCGTCGAGACCAACCGATCAACTCGACGCTTGACCGCGGGTGCCGAAAGATTGACCTCCTCACCGATCTCGGCGAATGTCGCCCGGGCATTGCGCATCAGCAGGGTCACGATCCGCTCATCGGTGGCGTCCAGCTCCGCCATGAACCTTCCTCCTCCAACCGTTCACTCTCTCTCGCAATAGACTGCCAAATCGCGCGCCTAGACGCAATGAATCGCACTCAGCTGCGCAATGGATGGAGATTGATTGCAGGAATCGGCTCTCATACGCTCAGCCCATGACCGTTGTACACGAGCATGGGCACCCGGCCGACTCGCCGATTGAACAACCAGACAGGACACCGACGACGCGCCACTACGTGATGGTGCCGCCGACGTATTACACCGTTGAATACGCGATCAACCCCTGGATGGACATATCCAATCCGGTCGACCCGGCGCTCGCCACCGCACAATGGGATGTGTTGCGCGCCACCTATGAACGACTGGGGCACACGGTAGACATCCTGCCCCCCGTTGCCGGCCTACCGGACATGGTTTACGCCGCAAACGGCGGAATCGTATTACGCGGCAAAGCCGTTGTCGCACGGTTCAAACACGCCGAGCGTGCCGGCGAGTCCGACGCACACGCCGAATGGATGCGTCAGCATGAACTGCACCCGATGCACTCCCAGTACACCAATGAAGGGCAGGGCGACTTCCTGCTGGTAGGCGATATCATGTTGGCGGGCACGGGCTTCCGCACCGACAGTGGGTCGCACGCCGAGATTGCGACAATGCTCGACATTCCGGTGGTGACGCTAGAGCTCGTCGATCCGAGGTTCTATCACCTGGACACGGCACTGGCAGTACTGGATCCACAGACTGTGGCGTACTACCCACCGGCGTTCAGCGAGGCATCCCAGGCCCGCTTGCGGTCCATGTACCCCAACGCCATTACCGCCAGTTCCGTCGACGCCTATGTCCTCGGTATGAACGCGGTCTCCGACGGTCGCCACGTCATACTGCCCGCCGCGGCGACCGGATTCGCCCAACAACTCCGCGATGCCGGGTTCGAACCGATCGGCATCGATCTTTCCGAACTGCTCAAGGGCGGCGGATCGGTGAAATGCTGCACACTGGAGTTGCACTCGTGACTGCGATGAGCCACTTGGGCGAAGAGCGTCACGCACGATCCGAACAGGCTCCCGGCATGTCTCCCGATTCATACAAGAGTTCTCAATACATCGAGTTGGCCGAGCAATACGGCGCGCACAACTACGCGCCGCTACCCGTCGTCGCCCATCGTGGTGAGGGTGCATGGATCGAAGATGTGGATGGCAGACGCTACCTGGACTGCCTGGCCGCCTACTCCGCGGTGAACTTCGGCCATGGAAACCCCGAAATCCTCAAGACAGCACACGCACAGCTCGACACGGTGACGCTGGTGAGCCGGGCCTTCCACTCCGATCGCCTCGGAACGTTCTGTCGCGACCTGGCCCGCCTGTGCGGCAAGGGCATGGTGCTGCCGATGAACACCGGGGCCGAGGCGGTGGAGAGCGGTATCAAGGTCGCCCGTAAATGGGGCACCGATGTCAAGGGAGTGCCCCCAGGTCGTGCCAATATCGTGGTGGCACACAACAACTTTCATGGCCGAACCATCAGTATTGTGAGCTTCTCCTCCGACGAGACGGCGCGCGGCGGGTTCGGGCCGTTCACCCCGGGGTTTCGCGTGGTCCCGTTCGGTGATGCCGCCGCCCTGCGGCGCGCGATCGACGGTGACACGGTCGCCGTTCTCCTCGAACCCATCCAGGGCGAGGCCGGCATCGTCATCCCACCCGACGAATACCTGCCCGCCGTCCGCACAATGTGCACCGAGAACAATGTTTTGTTCATTGCCGACGAGATCCAGGCCGGGCTGGCGCGCACCGGCCGACTGTTTGCCTGCGACCACTGGAACGTGGTCCCGGACATCTACCTCCTGGGCAAGGCGCTCGGCGGCGGCGTGGTTCCCGTGTCGGCAGTGGTGGCCGATACCGACGTGCTCGGCGTGCTGCATCCGGGCGAACACGGCTCAACCTTCGGCGGGAATCCATTGGCCGCAGCCGTTGGGTCGACCGTGGTGGCAATCCTGGAGCGCGGTGAATATCAGCGCAGGGCAGCGGTTCTGGGAACACACCTGCGAGCCCGTCTCGACGCCCTGATCGGCCATGGTGTCACCGAAGTGCGTTCGCTGGGATTGTGGGCCGGGGTCGACGTCGACCCGAATCTGGCAACGGGAAGACAAATCAGTCTGCGCATGGCAGAGTTTGGCGTCTTAGTGAAGGACACGCATGGCGCGACCCTCCGGTTCGCACCACCCCTTGTCATCACCGAGGACGAAATCGATTGGGCAATAGACCAGTTCGCTGACGTGCTGGCCACCTTCCGGTAGTTTTCGCCCCGGCCACAGGAGGCACTATGGCACCCTCGTCACCCAGCCTTGCCCAGCAGCTGCTGCGGCGTCGTCCGACATCGGGCGCGCCTACCGCTCATGGTGCGGGCGGACACCTGAAGCAGTCGATGGGCACGTTCCAGCTCACCATGATCGGTGTCGGCGCCACAGTGGGCACCGGTATCTTTTTCATCTTGGCCGAGTCGGTGCCCAAGGCGGGGCCTGGGGTGATGGCCTCGTTCCTGGTTGCCGGCCTCGCCGCCGGGCTGGCCGCACTCTGTTATGCCGAATTGGCTTCGGCCGTACCGGTATCGGGCTCCTCGTTCTCCTACGCATACACCACCCTGGGTGAACTGGCGGCGATGGGCGTGGCCGCCTGCCTGCTGCTGGAATACGGGGTATCGGCCGCAGCGGTGGCCGTGGGCTGGAGTCAGTACCTCGACAAGCTTTTGATGAACCTCTTCGGATGGCATCTGCCACACGCGATCAGCGCCGCGCCCTGGGACAACGCCGATCCCGGGGCACCGCATGCCTGGCTGAATCTGCCCGCGGTGCTCCTGATCGTCATGTGTGCGATCCTGCTCATCCGCGGAACGGGCGAATCCGCCTTGGTGAATACGATCATGGTGCTACTCAAACTCGCCGTGCTGACCGTGTTCGCGATCATCGCCTTCACCGCATTTCAGGCTGGCAACTTCTCCGACTTCGCGCCGTTCGGTGTCAGCGGCATCGGGGCCGCCGCCGGGACGATTTTCTTCACCTATGTGGGGCTGGACACGGTGTCCACCGCGGGCGAGGAAGTCAAGGACCCGCAGCGAACCATGCCGCGCGCGCTCATCGCGGCCCTGCTCATCGTCACCGCCTTCTACCTCGTCGTCGCGCTGGCCGCCCTGGGTGCCCAACCCTGGAGGGAATTCGAGGGGCAGTCCGCCGGCCTCGCCCTGATTCTCGACAAAGTCACCGGAAGCACCTCTGCCAGTACATTCCTGGCGGCGGGTGCGGTGATTTCGATCTTCTCGATAACCCTGGTCTCCATGTACGGCCAGACCCGCATTCTGTTCGCCATCGGCCGCGACGGCCTGCTGCCCTCGATCTTCGCGCAGGTCAACCCCCGCACGCTGACGCCGGTGAACAACACCATCATCGTCGCGGTGGTCGTGGGCTTCATGGCCGCCTTCGTCCCCCTCGACAGTCTCGCCAACATGGTGTCGATCGGGACACTCACCGCGTTCATCGTCGTATCGATCGGTGTGATCATCTTGCGGGTGCGCGAACCCGAGTTGCCGCGCGCCTTCCGCGTTCCCGGCTATCCGGTGACTCCCGTGCTATCCGTCATCGCCTGCGGCTACATCCTGTTCAGCCTGCCCTGGATCACGTGGATCGCGTTCGGGTGCTGGGTCAGCATCGTTCTGGTGTTCTACCTGGCGTGGGGGAGGCACCACAGCGCACTGAACAACTCACCCAACGACCCTGCGGAATTACCGGAGAAGGAACCGGTATGACCGTCGTCGTCGGATACCTCTCCGGTAAGGGCGGCAAGGGCGCCTTGCACCTGGCGGTCGAATCAGCCCGCGTCTTGGGGACCTCGCTCACCGTCACCACGGTGGTGCCGAAGCCATGGACCACACTGTCAAAGGCCAAGATCGACGCCGAATACGCCCAGTGGGCTCAAAAGCTCTCCGAGGATTCAAAAACCGAGGCCGCCGCATACCTCGAAAAGATCGCTGCCGGAATCGATGTCACGTTTCATAACGTGGCTCACCGCTCGGTGTCCGGCGGCCTGTTGGAAGCCGTCGAGGCATCCGACGCGGACGTGTTGGTCGTTGGCTCAGCCTCGGAGGGGCGCCTCGGGCAGGTGGTCCTGGGATCGACAGGTGACCGGCTGCTGCACTCCTCCCCCGTCCCGCTGGCCATCAGTCCGCGCGGCTACCGCGGGTCGAAAGCCGGCACGGTCAGTCGGGTGACGTGTGGCTATCCCGGTACTGAAGACGCGGTCGATGTTGTGCAACAAGCAGTTCGGCTGACGCAGCGACTGCATGCACCGCTGCGTGTGGTCACCTTCGCCGTGCGCGGCCGCACCATGCTCACCGCGGGCGTCGGTCCCGAGGCCGAGGACGCGGTACTCGCCAGTTGGGTCGCCCAGTCCGAGGAGGCGCTGGCGTCGCTCCGTCAGAACGGCATCGTGACACCCGATGTGGACTTGAAGGTCGTGACAGGCGATACCTGGGATGACGCCTTGGACAACGCCGAGTGGGTCGATGGCGAGCTGCTGGTCCTCGGCAGCCGCCCACACAGCACCGTCGCCCGTGTCTTCCTCGGGTCCCGCGCAACCAAGATCGTCAGGCACAGCCCGGTCCCCGTCGTGGTGATGCCGGGCTAGCCCAGGAGGTTCAGTACGTCAGGTGCCCCTTGTCCACCGGTACCTGCGCGCCGGCCAAGGTGCCGGATGCATCGCCGGCCAACCACAACACCACATCGGAGATTTCGTCGGGTTCGAGCATCTTGGTGGGCGACAACGGCATTGGCGCGATACTGGGCAGATAGTTGGGGTGATCGGCGAGAATCTTCATCATGGCGTCGCCGGTGATCATCGGCGTGGTCACCCCGTACGGGTGGATCGAGTTGACCCGAATGCCGTACTCGGCCAGCTCGATCGTCAACGACTTCGTGAGGCCGGTCAAACCGAATTTCGAGGCAACGTAGGCGCCGTTACCCGGGGTCCCCTTGAGCCCGGACACCGAGCTCACGATCACGATCGAGCCACCGTTACCGGCCTCGATCATCGTCGGCACAACGGCTTTCACGGTCTTCCAAGTACCGGTCAGGTTGGTATCGATGATGTCTTCCCATTGCTGGTCAGACATCTCCCACAGCCGGCCCCAGCTGAGCACTCCCGCGTTGGCGATGAGGATGTCGATGTGCCCGAACTGCGCGACCGCCTCCTCGACCACACTCTGTAGCGCGGCACCATTGCGGACATCGGCCTGCTCCGCGATGATCGTGCGCCCGGCCGCCTCAACGAGCCTGACGGTTTCCTTGAGGTCTTCGGGTGTCGCGGCCTCGTATCCCGCGTAGTCCGACACAGGGGCACAGGCGTCGATCGCAACGATGTCCGCGCCGGCTTGGGCCAGTCGCACTGCGTGCTGACGTCCCTGCCCACGGGCCGCACCGGTTACGAAGGCCACTTTTCCGGACAAGGTCTGATGGGCCGGCTGATCCGCCATGTGTCTTGCTCCTTTGCGATCGAAACCAGGCTAGCAGCATTTCTAGAACGTGTTCCAGATTGAGGGCCGCTCAGCGGGCAGAACGCCGCCCACGACGATCGAGCAGGCGCCGGCCATGCATCGGGCGTTCAACCGCGCCCCGCCATCGATCGCATCGAGGAACCCACAGGGTCGAACTAGAGGTCGCGGAGGATCGCCGCACGCTTGTCGTTGTATTCGACCTCGGACACCAGTGACGCCAGCTTGAGTCGATCAAGCTCTGCAAGCCGGTCTGCTACCGAACCGCTGGTGCCGGCGTCCGCGCTGGACGACTGCTGGGCCCCGTCCGTCTTGCGCAAAATCGCATCAATCTGTTGACGAACAACAGGATTCGAGCGGATGTCCACCACACCGTCGGTGCCGATACCGTTGGCCCTGAGCACCTTCATGATCTCGAAGAGCGGGCCGGCCTGCCCGGTGAGGTCGTACTCGCGCCCCTGGGAGGAACTGCTGAACTTGGCCGGCACCTGCCCATTGAGTAATGCGCTGCGCTGCCAGTCGATCTGGAATTGCTCGGTGCCGGGAACGACCAGCACGACCAGTTTGCCGCGCGAGAGGGTCGGCACCTGAAGTACCGATACCCGGGCCCGCGTCTCGGCGCGGAACGGGCTTATTCCGTCGCCATGCACCTGCAGGGTCAGCTTGATGACCGGCTGGTCGTTGACGGTCATCCCGGTCTCATTTGCCGCCACCACGTCGGCGAGCGCGAGAATTCCGTTGGCCTCCAATAGCTTGCGGGCCTCGTCGTTCTTGGTGAACAGCAAGGTCAACACGAAAGCCAAGACCACGATCCCGATGGTGATGCCGATACCGCTGTACAACATCCAGCTCGTGGCGGGTTCGTCGATCACGTAATACATCACGATGAAAATTGGCCCGACGATCCCACACAGCAGCGAGAAAGCCAGGATTTTGAGGAAGCGTGCGACCACGTTCATAGGGATCATCATCCTCCAGTCGCCCACGCTGATCATCACAAACGGACGAGGCAGGACGGGCCGGCATCCACATTTGCGCGCAGAGCCTGGAGGTCCTCAAAACGGGCAAGTACACACCGACATTGCCTAAACCGATCGTTTCTCCGGAGACATCGACGCTGGCAATCAGTCGCCCGCCGCCGGGGATGACATGAAGGCGCCGACCGCCGGCGAGAAGACCGAGACCGCATCGAACCCACTGCGTGACAAACGCAGACGGCCGTCTTATATTGGCAATGGATGTTGTCAACGATGCCGACATCGCCGACAGGAGGCACTCGCATGCCCAAGCTCATCGTGGTCGACCAACCGCTACCCGGCGAACCCCACCCGTACGACTACTACCACCGCCCCGGAATGGACTTACGCCCAATCCCTGAGGGCAAGAACGAATTCGGCTGGATCTGGCGCCACTGTCGCCACGTCCTGTTCGATAACTGGTTCGACGTCGAGGACCACGTCTCCCCGACCCCACTGACGCGGGTTTTCGACGATCACATGTGGCAGGGTGACGAGCTGATGGACGCCGTGGTGGCCATGTTCGAGCGGCTGGGATCCGCACAGGCGCGGCCCCTCTTCGAACAGGCCATCACCCAAGGCATCGACTCCCTGGACGATCCGCCGGAAGAGCTGCGCGCACTTCTGGAAGATGCCTACCGGGTCCCGGAATGGTGGGACCCGGTCAAGGCGGAGCGCGGCCGGGTCCGCCTCAATCAAATGGCCGCGCCCACGGTGCTCCTGATGACATCGTTCGGAGTCTTCGACACCGTGATGAACTCGGACGTATCGGCCACCACCGGCGCCTCCGGCAGGTTCCGCGACCAGGGTCAACAACGCCTCCTTGAGACCGCACGCTTCTTCGCAGCACTGCGCGACCGCGATGCCATGCTTCCAGGGTCATGGCAGATACAGATGACACTGCGCGTTCGTCTCGTACATTCCTTGGCCCGCAAGGGCCTTCGCTCCGCGTGGGGCCCGGATAACTTCGCCAATTTCGGCGTGCCCATCTCCAACTCGTCGATGTGCGGATTCATCGAGGCCGAATCACTGGGACAGATGCTCATCGAGCATCGGTTCGGTCGGCCCTGCAGCCTCGACGAACTCGATGACGCGTGGCATTACATGACGCGATGGGCGTTGCTCTTCGGCATCACCGAGGAGATCTGCCCCAAGACCGGGACCGACGCCATGCGCAATCTCGACTATCTGCTGGCACGCTCCGGCGACGCCTCGCGCTGGCGGGTCGAACTCGTCGAGGTCCTCTCGGCGCTGCCCTCGGCCGTCATCGCTCCCCTACCCGTAGCACGTTTCCGCAGGCTGCTCAGCGACGCGATGTTCATCGCCGGCATCGGCGCGCCGGGCTGGGTCCTGATGGGCCCCAAGGCGATGGACGAATTCGTCCGCGGCACCAGCTATGAGCACCTCCCCCGCCAAATCCCCGGCATGGCCCTGCACGCCGCGATGTCGGTCAGCGCCAGAATCGCCGCGATCCGCGATCGAGTCCCGGGCACGCACATGGCACGCAGGATCGTCTACGGCACCCTGCTGCCCAATCCGAGCACGGTGATGAACCCGGCCTTTGGCCTCCTCGAGAGGCTCAACAAGGTCACCTCGACCTACACCATGCACGACAACAACACCGCCGGACGCGCCTTTGCCCGGTAGTTCGACAACTCACCACTTGTGAGCCCCGACCAGGCGGCCTAATATTGACAATGCACGTTGTCAATGACGTCGACGTCAAATCGCAGGAGGCGCTCGGATGTCCAAGCTCACCGTGGTCGACAAACCGCAGTCAGGCGAACCGCACCCATTTGATTACTACTTCCGCCAGGGAATGGACCTACGTCCAATTCCCGAGGGCAAGAACGAATTCGGCTGGATATGGCGTCACTGCCGGCACTACCTGTTCGATCCCTGGTTCGACGTTGAGGACGAGGTAACTCCCACCCCGGCAACCCGCATATTCGATGACCACATGTGGCAGGGCGACGAGCCGATGGACGCTGTGGTGGAGCTGTTTCACGAACTCGGCTCCGCCGAGGCTCGCGCCCTGTTCGAGCAGGCCGTCGAGCACGGCGTCGATAGCCTGGACAATCCTCCCGAGGCGCTACGCGCACTGTTCGCGGATGCCTACCGAGTGCCACAGTGGTGGGATCCGGAAAAGGCCGAACGAGGACGACTGCGCGCGCGGCAGGTAACCACCGCAACCACCGCCGTCATGACGACCTTTGCAGTCTTCGATACCGTCATGAACTCGGATGTGTCGGCAGCGACCGGAGCCACCGGCCGGTTCCGCTATCAGAGTGCCCAACGGCTGGCCGAGACCAACCGGTTCTTCTCGATGATCTTCGATCGTGACGGCCTGGTACCCGGCTCGGAGCAGATCAAACTGACCATGCGGGTGCGGCTGGTGCACTCCCTGGCCCGGCGGGGCCTGCGCAGCGCCTGGGGCGAGGACAACTACGCCCAATTCGGCGCACCCATCTCGAACGCATCCATGTGCGGGTTCATCGAGGCGATGCTGGGGGCGCTCCTTGTCGACTACCGCCTCGGACGGTCTTGCACGCTAAGGGAAATCGATGATGTCTGGCACTATCTGCTGCGGTGGGCGCTGATGTTCGGTGTCACCGAAGACCTGCTGCCGCGCACCGGCATCGACGCCATGCGCAATCTTGATTACCTACTGGCACGCTCGGGTGACGCCTCGCGCTGGCGCGTCGAGCTCATCGAGGCGTTGGCCACGGGCATGTCGGGCGCGCGCAGTGGCCCGGTCAGACGCCTCTTCGCGGAGGTGATCGCCGGCCCCGGCTCCATGCTGATGGGACCGGCGGCCATGGACGAGTTCTTCCGGGACACAACCTTTGAGGGCGTCAATCATCGTTTGTCGGGCTGGCTATTCAGCAGAGCGGCCGCGGTCAATGCACAAGCGAGCGCGGCGATGGACCGACTCCCCGGAATCGGCCTGGTGCGTCGGCAGTTGGACTCCTTCAACCCCAATCCCAGTGCGGTGCAGAACCTTTTGTCCGAGTTCATCGAGAAGCGCGGCAAGGTGGCCTCGACGTACACCATGCACGACAACAACACCTCCGGGCACGCGTTCGCACGCTGAATTCGACGTTGACGGAATATCGACGTTGGCGCACAACGAAAACGGCGCCCACCCCGAAGGGTGAGCGCCGTTTTCTTGGCGTCTTTAGATCACTTGAGGATCTTGGTCACGCGACCGGCGCCGACGGTACGGCCACCTTCACGGATCGCGAAACGCAGGCCCTCGTCCATGGCGACCGGCTGGATCAGCTTGACGGAGATGTCGGTGTTGTCACCGGGCATAACCATCTCGGTGCCTTCCGGCAGCGTCACAACACCGGTCACGTCGGTGGTGCGGAAGTAGAACTGCGGACGGTAGTTGTTGAAGAACGGCGTGTGACGGCCGCCCTCGTCCTTGGACAGGATGTAGACGCTGCCCTCGAACTCGGTGTGCGGGGTGGTGGTGCCGGGCTTGACCACAACCTGGCCACGCTCGACGTCCTCACGCTTCACACCACGAACCAGCAGACCGACGTTGTCACCGGCCTGGCCCTGATCCAGCAGCTTGCGGAACATCTCAACACCGGTGACCGTGGTCTTGGTGGTGGTGTCCTTGATGCCGACGATCTCGACGTCCTCGTTCACGTTGATCACGCCACGCTCGACGCGACCGGTCACCACGGTGCCACGACCGGTGATGGTGAACACGTCCTCGACGGGCATCAGGAACGGCTTGTCGGTTTCGCGGACCGGGTCCGGGATCGACTCGTCAACCGCGTCCATCAGGTCGGCAACGGTCTTGCCCCACTCGGCGTCGCCCTCGAGCGCCTTGAGCGCCGAGACACGCACCACGGGAGCGTTGTCGCCGTCGAAGTCCTGGCTGCTCAGCAGTTCCCGGACCTCCATCTCGACGAGCTCCAGCAGCTCCTCGTCGTCCACCATGTCGGACTTGTTCAGCGCGACGAGGATGTAGGGCACACCCACCTGACGGGCGAGCAGCACGTGCTCGCGAGTCTGCGGCATGGGGCCGTCGGTCGCGGCAACCACCAGAATCGCACCGTCCATCTGGGCAGCACCGGTGATCATGTTCTTGATGTAGTCAGCGTGACCGGGGGCGTCGACGTGCGCGTAGTGACGCTTCTCGGTCTGGTACTCCACGTGCGAGATGTTGATCGTGATACCACGAGCCTTCTCTTCGGGAGCGTTGTCGATCTGGTCGAAGGCCGACGCCTCGTTCAAATCGGGATACTTGTCGTGCAGCACCTTCGTGATAGCTGCAGTGAGAGTGGTCTTGCCGTGGTCAACGTGACCGATGGTCCCGATGTTGACGTGCGGCTTCGTCCGCTCGAACTTCGCCTTCGCCACTTGTGTCCTCCTGGACTCTTGTTGTTATTACTTACAGTTTTGCGCCAGGGGCGCGGTGCTCCGGCGGACTATTCGCCCGTTGCCTTCGCGATGATCTCCTTCGACACGTTCGCCGGAACTTCGGCGTACGAGTCAAACACCATGGAGTAGTTAGCCCGGCCCTGGGTCTTCGACCGCAGGTCGCCGACGTAGCCGAACATCTCCGACAGCGGAACCTGCGCCTTGACGACGCGTGCACCGCTGCGCTCCTCCATAGCCTGGATCTGGCCACGGCGGGAGTTCAGGTCGCCGATCACGTCACCCATGTAGTCCTCGGGTGTGGTGACCTCGACAGCCATGATGGGTTCCAGGATGACCGGCTGCGCAGACTGCGCGGCCTTCTTCAGGGCCTGCGAACCCGCGATCTTGAACGCCATTTCCGACGAGTCAACATCGTGGTACGCACCGTCGAGCAGCGTGACCTTGATGTTCACCAACGGGTAGCCGGCCAAGATGCCGTATTGCATGGCGTCCTGCGCACCGGCGTCCACCGACGGGATGTACTCGCGCGGGACGCGTCCACCGGTGACCTTGTTCAAGAACTCGTAGGTGGCGCCGTCCTCGGCATCCACCAACGGCTCGATCGAGATGATCACCTTGGCGAACTGGCCCGAGCCACCCGTCTGCTTCTTGTGGGTGAACTCGACGTTGTCGACCTTCTTGCGGATCGTCTCGCGGTAGGCCACCTGCGGCTTGCCGACGTTCGCCTCAACCTTGAACTCACGGCGCATGCGGTCCACCAGGATGTCCAGGTGCAGCTCGCCCATGCCGCCGATGATCGTCTGGCCCGTCTCCTGGTCCAGCTTGACCTTGAAGGTGGGGTCCTCTTCGGCCAGCTTCTGGATCGCGGTGCCCAGCTTTTCCTGGTCGCTCTTGGTCTTCGGCTCGATCGCCACCTGGATAACCGGATCCGGGAAGGTCATCGACTCGAGCACGATCTGGTTGTTCGGATCGCACAGGGTGTCACCGGTGGTGGTGTCCTTGAGTCCGATCGCGGCATAGATGTGGCCGGCAGCTGCGGACTCGACCGGGTTCTCCTTGTTGGAGTGCATCTGGAACAGCTTGCCCAGGCGCTCCTTCTTGCCCTTGGTGGAGTTGACCACCTGGGTGCCCGAGTCGACCTTGCCCGAGTACACACGGATGTAGATCAACTTGCCGAAGAACGGGTGGGTGGCCACCTTGAACGCCAACGCGCTGAACGGCTCGTCGGTGTTCGGCTCACGCGTGATGAGCTCGTCTTCCTTACCGGGCACATGGCCGGTGGTGGCGCCCACGTCCAGGGGCGTCGGGAGGTAGTCGATGACGGCGTCAAGCATGGGCTGCACGCCCTTGTTCTTGAACGCGCTGCCACACAACACCGGGTACGCCTCGGAGTTGATGGTGAGCTTGCGGATCGCGGCCTTGATCTCATCGATCGTCAGCTCTTCGCCGCCCAGGTACTTCTCCAGCAACTCCTCGTCGGTCTCGGCGACAGCCTCGAGCAGCGCGGCCCGGTACTCGTCAGCCTTGTCCTTCAGATCCGCGGGGATCTCCACGACCTCGTACTGCTCACCCATCTTGGTCTCGCCACGCCATACCTTGGCGTTCATCTCGACCAGGTCGACGATGCCCTCGAAGTCGTTCTCGGCACCGATCGGCAGCTGAATGGGCAGCGCACGCGCACCGAGGCGATCCTCGATGGTCTTCACCGTGAAGTAGAAGTCCGCGCCCAGCTTGTCCATCTTGTTGACGAAGCAGATACGCGGCACGTCGTAGCGGTCGGCCTGACGCCACACCTGCTCGGACTGCGGCTCCACGCCTTCCTTGCCATCGAAAACGGCAACGGCACCGTCGAGCACGCGCAGGTTGCGCTCCACCTCGACGGTGAAGTCGACGTGTCCCGGGGTGTCGATGATGTTGAGCTGGTTTTCTTTCCAGTACGCGGTCGTCGCGGCGGACGTGATCGTGATGCCGCGCTCCTGCTCCTGCTCCATCCAGTCCATGGTGGCTGCGCCATCGTGGACTTCACCGATCTTGTAGGTGATACCGGTGTAGAAGAGGATGCGTTCGGTCGTGGTGGTCTTGCCGGCATCGATGTGCGCCATGATGCCGAAGTTGCGGACCTTGTTCAGGTCGGTCAGCACTTCCTGTGCCACAGAAGTTTCCGCTCTTTCGCTTCGAATTTAGGAAGGGTGCGCTGGACGCGCTGGCGGGCCTCGCTATGAGGTGAGGCCCGTCAAGATCACCAGCGGTAGTGCGCGAACGCCCGGTTGGCCTCGGCCATCTTGTGAACATCCTCGCGGCGCTTCACCGAAGCACCCAGGCCATTGCTGGCGTCCAGGATCTCGTTCGCCAACCGCTCAATCATGGTCTTTTCCCGACGAGCCCGCGAGAAGCTGACCAACCAGCGCAGGGCCAGAGTGGTGGAGCGATCGGGGCGAACCTCGACCGGCACCTGGTAGGTGGCGCCACCGACGCGGCGGCTACGCACCTCAAGGGCGGGCTTGACGTTGTCCATCGCACGCTTGAGCGTCACGACCGGATCGGTGCCGGTCTTGTCGCGGGCCTGCTCCAGGGCGCCGTACACGATGCGCTCGGCGATGGACTTCTTGCCATCGAGCAGCACCTTGTTGACCAGCTGGGTCACCAGCTGGGAGCTGTAAACCGGGTCGTTAACCAGGGGGCGCGACGGCGCGGGTCCCTTGCGTGGCATTAGCTCTTCTCCTTCTTGGCGCCATAGCGGCTGCGAGCCTGCTTGCGGTTCTTGACTCCCTGGGTATCCAGCGAGCCGCGGATGATCTTGTAGCGCACACCGGGGAGGTCCTTCACACGACCACCGCGCACGAGCACCATCGAGTGCTCCTGCAGGTTGTGACCCTCACCCGGGATGTAAGCGGTGACCTCCACCGCGCTGGTCAGCCGCACACGGGCCACCTTCCGCAGCGCCGAGTTCGGCTTCTTCGGGGTGGTGGTGTAGACGCGGGTGCACACGCCACGGCGCTGCGGGCTGCCCTTCAGGGCCGCAGTCTTCACCTTGGCGATCTTGTCCCGGCGACCCTTACGGACCAGCTGGTTGATGGTTGGCATGTACCGGCTTTCTGTCTCTAGCTACTACTGGGCTCTAGCACTGCGAGCCCTTCTAAAGGCCCTTTGTCCTGCGGTTTTCGCCCGATTCGGTATCCCGAGGCCGGGCGTGTCGCACGCACCGCGGCCGCGAAGAAAAACTCCTTCACCCTCTGGGCATGCGAATTGACCTGGCGCCTTATTTGACCCCCACCGGGGCTACCAGCGGTGGCCATTGGCCAGGCACAGCGCCCTACCATACCAGGGCTGATCACAGTGAGACAAACTCGCCTACCAGGGACAAAGCGCTGGTAGGCGGCGACTCACCAACACCCGAGCAACGCGCCCGACTGAGCCGCCCACTTTGCGCACCAGGCGCTCATCAAACCACTCTGCTCTTCGCGCCAGGCGCTCATCAAACCACTCTGCTCTTCGCGCCAGGCGCTCATCAAACCACTCTGCTCTTCGCGCCAGGCGCTCATCGCCGCTCGGCAAGACCCGAGGCGAAGCGGTGCACCATCTCCGTGAACGCGATATCGGGATCCATCTCGATCCCTGCCATGAAGCCGGTCATCTCCAGCATGACGAAACCGTGCATCGCCGCCCACAGCTCGACGCCGGCGTGAAAGGCGGTGTCTTCATTGAGGCCGTACACGCCGATGGCTTCGGTCGCGGGTTTGGCCAGCTCACGTGCGTCGATGGTCGGGCGATTCACGTCATCCAGGAACGGCATCCGGGTCAATGCGGCGTATCTGCCGGGATGGTGGTGCGCGTAACTGCGGTATGCGCCCGCCATCGCCAGGATCGCATCCTCGCTGGAGCGGCCCGAACTCACGGTGTGCAGCATGCCGACAATCTCGGCGAGCACCCGGTCGCGCACCTCGTGGCGCAGATCATCGAGGCTGTCCACATGGTTATAGAGCGACGGCCCCTTGGTGCCGAGCTCGACGGCCAATGCGTTGATGGTCAACGCATCCCAACCCGCCCGGTCAAGAAAGGACAGTGCGGCGTTGACGACGGTGTCCCGGTTGAGCCGTGTTGCCCGCGCAGGGGATCTGCGGTGCGCGGTTGCGGGCTCGGTCGTCACGTGTGGCCGCCTTCGAGGGTGAGTCGTTCTAGTTCGGGCTGTTTGGTACGGCCTTCTGGGCAGATGGCCTGCTATGACCCTATCTCCCCCACCACCACCTTTGTGTTTGTCTGCCCATCGAGCCTGTCGTGGCGTGCCGTGGCCTATTCTCATCGAGTGATCAGGACGCCGAAATGAAACACGTTCTAGTTTCTGCCGGGCAGCGCATGCTGGTCGGTGTCCTGGTGACCGCCGGTATCGCCGCATTGACGAGTTCGCACACCGCGCGCTCGGATCTTGCCGACAACATTCGGCTGGCCAAGAACGGTGACACCCACATCACCCAGTACGGCCTGGTCACCACGATCGACTGCGGCGACTCCACGGTCTTTGTGAACGGATCTCAGAACGTCATCACCGCCTTGGGCAGCTGCTACGCGATCTCGGTGCAGGGGTCGTCCAACACGATCATCGCCGACAACGTGGTCAACGACATCACCGTCTACGGCTTCAACCAGAAGGTGCTGTACAAATCCGGCGAGCCGGCGGTCATCGATCGCGGGCGCGAGCTGGGCATGATGAATTTCATCGACCGCATTCCTGGCTGACCCCATCCCGTCACCCGAATCTCGGGATACTTGAGGGCATGTCCCGCACTCGCCCGATCCTTGCCGCCCTTGCCATCGCCGCCACCGCCCTCGGGTTGGCCGGCTGCGGCGCCATCAAACCCGGTTCGAGCAATCCGACACCCGGCACCTGGACTCCTCCATCCAGTAGCGCTAGCAGCAGCACCTCTTCCAGTGCCAGCACACCGACGTCGGCACAGGTCAACATCGGCGACGAGACCGTCATCGGATACTTCGGCCAGACCACGACGGCTGCCTGCGAGGCGGGCAAGGGGCTGAACATCACCGGTGCCAACAACACGCTCACCATCACCGGCGCCTGCGACAAGGTCACCGTCTCGGGCTTCTCGAACACCGTCACGTTCGACGAGCTGAAGACCCAGGTGACCGTCACCGGTTACGGAAACAAGCTGACGTACAAGTCGGGCGACCCCAAGGTCAACAATTACGGAAGCAACAACACGATCCAGAAGGCTTCCTAGATCCTGCTCACAGCACGGTCTGCACGATCTGCTCGACCAGTTGGCGAGCGGCGGCACAGCTGTCCCCGCCCTTGCGGTACTGAACCCACCAGGTCAGCGAACCGGTACCGGCCGGAACCGTGACACCACAGCCAGAACCGGGGCCGCTGCTGGTGAACCCTTTGCGGCTGTTGATCGTGATGTCGGCGGTCTTCTGCCCCATCCCGTCGGCCGACTTGCGGTCGCGCTCGACGTCGCCGCCCTCGTAGTACGCGTACAGCAGGTCGATGAGATTTCCCGCATCATCGGCGGCAACCCAATAGCACAGTGCGCCAAAGAAATTCTGGTAGATCTGGGCGGCCTTGACGGTCTCGACAATGGTCTTCTCATCGAGGGGGCCGCACTGACCGTTGGCGAATCCGTACGGATCCAGCTTGTCGTTCTCGCCCCGCTCGTGGGAGTTCAGACCCGAACCGGGCGCGACGGCGGTGCCATCCACGGTGCGCGCGCAACCGGTCGGTCCCGCGAGCAGTAGCACCACGGCGGCCAGGGAGCCGACGATCCTTCTCATTGCTTGCCCACCTTGCCCAACAGTGAGTCCATCAGGGTCTCGACGGCCTTGCACGGATCATTCTTGACGGCCCCCGTTTGCAGTGACCAATGCAGGAAGTCCGGTCCCGATCCGGCCGATAGCTCGCACAGCCCGACATTGCTCACGCGGTAGCCGGGATAGGACTTGGTCGTCACCGATTCCACCGTGTGCCCGAGGTTTCGCGCGACCGACGCTTCCTTCTGTGCCGAACTACCCCGGTACCAATAGAGCGAGAGGGAGGTATCCCCCGTTCCGGGTCCGGTGGACCAGCGACAGCCCAGCAGGCTGTCCACATCCCGTTTGAGACCCGGAACACCCACCGCCGCAGTGATTTCCGCATCGGTCATGCCGCCGCAATCACCGAGCTTGAAACCCTTGCCGGGACCGTTGTTCACCTCGGGCACAGTGGTCACCTGGACGTCGGGCGATCCACTGCCGCCGTCGCCGTCACCGGTTGACGACGGCCGAGACGAACATCCGGCCAGCACCACGGCGGCGATGACCAGGGCCGACACCGGGACAATCCGCACACTCACGGTGTCCACAGTACGTCCGGTCCCCCGTATGTCCGAGTGTGTCGGCGCCCCGCCTCGGGCGTGTCAGACTCCGGCGCCGTGGCGACCTGCGCCCGCGGCGAACCGGCCGGCGCCTTCCAGCGCTTCGGCCGCTACGCGTTCGATGCTGCCAAACTCGTTGTCCAGGGCCGCTTCCTCGGTCATCCCCCACTGCGCGATGGCCGAATCACGGTCGGCGCGCACGCATTGTTGCGGGAAGGCGGCAATCTCGGCGGCCAGCGCTTCGGCCGCCTGACGTGCCTGACCGCGCGAAACCACCCTGTTGACGAGCCCGATATCCAGCGCCTCGTTCGCCGTGACGGGACGTCCGGTGAGGATGAGATCCATCGCACGCGAGTGCCCGATCAGCCGCGGCAACCTGATGGTTCCGCCGTCGATGAGCGGCACACCCCAGCGCCGGCAGAAGACACCCAGCACGGCATCCTCCTCGACCACCCGAAGGTCACACCACAACGCGAGCTCAATCCCGCCGGCGACGGCATGCCCCGATATCGCCGCGATCACCGGCTTGGACAGCCGCAGCCGCGAGGGGCCCATCGGGCCGGGACCATGCGGGTGGAGTTCGTTTCCGCGGTCGGTGCCCATTGCCTTGAGATCTGCTCCGGCACAGAATGTTCCGTTATCACCCCACAGCACCGCCACCGACGCCTCGGGATCCGCGTCGAATTCGGTGAACGCCGCCAGTAGCGCCGCCGCGGTCGGGCCGTCGACGGCGTTGCGGGTATCGGGCCGATTGAGAATGACCGTCGTCACCGCTCCCGCCTTCTCCACCCGAACGGCCGGTTCCACATTTTCACTCATAGAGAGACTTCCTCCATCTCGGCGGTATCCCGCAGCGTTACCAGCTCATCCTTGAATTCCCGATAACGGGAGCGTATTTCGTCGGCGGGCCAGTCGGCCGGCAAAAGCTCGTCCGGCAGCACGGGGTCCGCCAGTAGATGCCGCACCATCGCCGCGGCCAGCATGAACCGTGCGGGAATCGCGTTCGCCTGATCCCACCACCGCAAGAGGGCCGTCGCGTACTGCGACCATCCGGGCAGATCCCACAGCTGAGCGGCCAACGCTTCGGGCTGGTCGGTTCGAGTGTGTAAAACCCACACGTGGTCGGTGACCGACGGCGGCAGGTCAATCTCCAGATTCTCCGGACGCAGCCACACGCCCTCTCGTAGTTCTCCGAAACGGCTCTGCCGCAGGGTGGTTCGTAGATCGTTACGGTCGCGGGCGTCCCGGCCCACACTGGTGATCACCAGTTGCGTCCAGGTGCCGTCCCAGGAGCCTCGATGCGGGTCGCACGCCTCGTCCTGCCGAAGCTGACGGGCCTGCAGACGCTCGGCGAGCCGGTACCCCGATTCGGTTCTCGCAAGATCCCCGGCGGAGACCATACGGGTGAGTGCCACCCGCACCGTGGTGTCACTGATACCGAACAAGGTGGTCAGCGCCCGGATTTCCCGGACCGACAGCTCGGCCGGATGCGCCCCGAGTAGCAAGCTCAGGATGACCGAGCGCGCGGTCATCGGGTGATGATCGACCGGATTTTCCAACACTACAGTTCGGTGGGCTTGCGGCCGTAATCGCCAAATGGCTCGTCCCGGTGCCGGACTGCCTGCCGATAGCCGTTGGTAATGGCATCGGCGGTGAACGCGTGCGCCTCCGGGGTATGCCGGGAGATGCCATCAAAAACGGTGCCGACCATGGCGCTATTGGCGATACCCTGATTGATGAGCACCGAGTTGCAGGCCAGCTTGATCATCATCAGCTGATTCAGCGGCATCGCCGCGATCCGCTCGACCAGCCGCTCGGTGCGTTCGTCCAATTCGTCCGGATCGGGCGCCTCGACCGCCAAACCCCAGTCGTAGGCTTGCTTACCCGACAGGCAATCTCCGGTGAGTAGAAGACGTTTCGCGCGTTGGTCACCGAGTTTGTGCGCCCACAGCCCGGTGGCGGGCACGCCCCATACTCGCGTGGGCGGGTATCCGATCTTGGCGTCGGCGGCGACGATCAACTGATCGGCATGCAATGCGATATCGGTACCACCGGCCACGCAATAGCCGTGCACCTTCACGACTGTCGGTTTGTTGGCGTGTAACAGCGAGGAGAAGCCGCGGGTGAACCGGCTCATCATCTGGTAGTCGAGCATGGGGTCCCAGTTGATGTTCGGCAGGTGGTTGCGCAACTGCACGTGCCCGTCCAGGGCTGTGCCCGAATACTGTGCCGAGCCTTCGTCATTCGCCTCGGCATAGGCACTCAGATCGAAGCCGCCGCAGAATCCATCTCCCTTGCCCGATACCAGGATGACGTGTACCTGCGGGTCCAGGTCGGCACGTTCCACCAGCGCCGCCAGCTCCAGCGGCGTCTCCGCGATGATGGCGTTGCCCTGTTCAGGGCGGTTGAAGGTGATACGCGCGACCCGATCGGTGACCTCGTAGGTCATCGTCTTCAAGGTGTCCATCGCAGCTAGTTACCCGCCTTGACGGTCGCCCGCTCCAGGATCGGCGAAAGATCCAAACCTGTGGGAAGAGTGCCGAATGCCCCGCCCCAATTGCCTGCCAGCCGGGTCGCCAGGAACGCCTGCGCTACCGCCGGATGACCATGACGGACCAGGAGCGCGCCCTGCAGCGCCAGACAGATGTCCTCGGCAACCTTGCGGGCGCGGTACATGACGGAATCCAGATCGCTGAGCTGCGAATGCAATCCGTTGATATGGCGATCCAATCGCTCGTCCTGCCCCTGGGCAAGGGCAAGCTCCTTGAACAGCACCTCGACGCATTCGGGCTTGGTGGCCATGGCCCGCAACGTGTCCAGGGCACTCACGTTGCCCGATCCCTCCCAGATTCCCATCAGCGGAGCCTCGCGGTACAGGCGCGGCAGCCCCGAATCCTCCACATACCCATTGCCGCCCAGACATTCCATCGCCTCACCCGCATGTGGGGTGGCGCGCTTACACACCCAATACTTGCTGGCCGCCAATCCGATACGACGCAGCAAGGACTCAGTCTCGTCCCCCCGGGTGGCACGGTCAGTGGCTCCCGCCATCCGCATCGCGACCATGGTGGCGGCCTCGGCCTCGATTGCGAGATCCGCGAGCACATTACGCATCAACGGCTGATCAATAAGGTACTCGCCGAAGGCCTTGCGGTGCTGAGCGTGATGCATGGCCAGCGCGACACCCGTGCGCATGCTGGTGGCCGATCCGAGTGTGCAGTCCAGCCGCGTCATGTTGACCATCTCGATGATGGTCTTGACGCCCTTCCCCTCCTCGCCGACAAGCCACGCCGTGGCATCGTCGTACTCAACTTCCGAGGACGCATTGGAGTGGTTACCGAGCTTGTCCTTCAAGCGCTGCAACCGCATCCGGTTCCGGGTGCCATCGGGCAGCACCCGCGGCAGGAAGAAACACGACAGGCCGCCGGGCGCCTGTGCCAGCACCAGGAACACATCACACATCGGCGCCGAAGTGAACCACTTGTGCCCAACCAGCGTGTAGCTGCCATCGGCATTCGGCGTGGCGGTGGTGGTACCCGCGCGTACATCCGAACCGCCCTGCTTCTCGGTCATCGACATACCCGCCGTCAGCCCCGCCTTGGTGGCGGGTACCGCCAACACCGGGTCATAGACGCGGCTGGACAACAGTGGTTCGTAGATGGCCGCGAGTTCGGAGTTGGCACGAAGCGCCGGAATCACCGCGTAGGTCATCGATATCGGGCACATGTGGCCCGGATCGGCCGTCCAGACACCGGTCTTCGCCGCGCGCACGACATGGGCACCCGGGCGATCGTCCGCCCACGGTGCGCCGTGTAACCCATGGTCGATCGCCTCGCGCATGAGCTCGTGGTAGGCCGGGTCGAACTCGATTTCGTCGACGCGATGCCCCCAGCGGTCGTGGGTGTGCAGCACCGGGCGATTGCGGTTCGCCAGCTCCCCGGCGCGCTGCATGCGGTCGGTGCCGTTGAGTTCGCCGACCTCAACAACCTCGTCGACGCCCCACTGACCGCCTTCCCGAATGAGCGCTTCCATCAGCACAGGACTGCTCGCAGCGTTGTAGTCGCGCAGTGGAGGGACCTGGTTGGTGACGACATGCGTATCGGCCATGCATCCAGTGTTACATTTCCGCGACAACCGCACAAGATCTGTTCCTCGCTCCTTTCCGGGCTCCCGGTGCGCTAGAAAGAAGGCGTGGAGAAGGTCGTCTTCGTATTGCGCCAACCGTCTGATGCGGCCACCGACGAGTGGGCCGAGCAGCTGCGCACAGCGGTCGCCGACAAGCTCCAGGCGGTCGGTGTGCACGGCCTCACCGTGTGCGTGCACGACGACGCCGTCCGCGCGGCGACCCTGCGCCTCGCAACCCTGGACCCACCCATCGCCGCCGCGGTCTGCGTGTGGGTTCAGCAGTCGTACGGCCCACAGATACGCGAGATCGAGGCAATCCTTGCCGGTACATCAGCAGCCATGCACGGATATCTCGTTACCGAGTCGGTGCCGCTACCCTCCCCTGACACCCAAAGTGATTGGCGATCAGCGGGTTTCACCAACATCGCATTGTTGCGCAAACCCATCGAGATGCCCTTCGAGAAGTGGCGCCAGCAGTGGCAGGGAGTACACACGCAGAATGCGCTCGAGCTGCAGTCGACGATCGGATACGAACAGAACCTGGCGGTCCGGGCCGTGACCGTCGACGCGCCGGCGATCTCGGCCATCGTGCTCGAGCAATTCCCGGCGGCGGCCCTCACCGATCCGCTGGCCTGGTACGCCGCCTCGGATCAACAACAACTCGGCCAGCGCGTGATGGCAATGCTTGAGAGCGTCAAAGCCTTTGGTGCCGATACCAATATCGATACCGTCGCGACCAGTAGATACGACGTGATCCGGCCGTTCTAGCGATCCCTCACAAGTCCGGCAGTTTCATCGGATTGACATACAACCAAATGGTTGTACATTGAAGGGGTGACCGAACCGGACGAGGACAGGGCCGATGCCATGTTCCATGCGCTCTCCGACCGCACCCGCCGCGACATCCTGCGGCGAGTGCTGGCCGGCGAGTACTCGGTCTCGACACTTGCGGCGAACTACGACATGAGCTTCGCCGCGGTGCAAAAGCACGTCGCCGTGCTGGAAAAGGCTGGGCTGCTGACGAAGCGGCGTCACGGCCGTGAACAGCTGGCCAGCGGCGATGTGGAAGCAATTCGTTCGGTTGGCGCCATGCTCTCCGAGCTGGAGCAGTTCTGGCGCGGCAGGATCGCTCGCATCGATGAACTCATCGCATTCGAACCACCGACGATCAAACCACCACGGAAAGAA
Organism: Mycobacteroides franklinii; assembly: GCF_002013895.1. Lineage (GTDB taxonomy): Bacteria > Actinomycetota > Actinomycetes > Mycobacteriales > Mycobacteriaceae > Mycobacterium > Mycobacterium franklinii. The sequence continues at coordinate 190,634 of NZ_MAFQ01000003.1, forward strand.
TGAAACATGCCTGTCACCAACGTTACTCACGATATCGACACGCGCACCATCACCATTCATGCCGAGTTCGAGGCACCGATCGGCCGGATCTGGCAGATCTACGCCGACCCTCGTCAGCTCGAAAAGATCTGGGGTCCGCCGAGTTGCCCGGCCACGTTCGTCGACCACAACTTCACGCCGGGTGGCCGCGTGAACTACTACATGACCGGACCAGAGGGCCAGCGGTACGCCGGGTGGTGGGAGATCACCGCGATCGACGAGCCGAACAGCTTCGCCTTCACGGACGGCTTCTCCGACGAGAATCTGAATCCGGTGGACAATATGCCGGTTTCGACGAACGCGTACACATTCGTCGAGGAAGACGGCCGTACCCGCGCGACCTACGTCAGCACGTATGAGACCGCCGAAGCACTGCAGAAGGTGCTGGACATGGGCGTCATCGAGGGTGCATCGTCGGCGATCAACCAGATCGACGAGCTGGTCCGCTCCTGAGCGGACCGGCGCCCGCATCACCACGGTCGGTGCGGGCACCCTCTACGCTCGCGTCATGGTGCAGTATCGCGATCCCGGCGCCATCACCTTCGAAGCGACGATCGAGAAGCCCGAGGGCCCCGGCGCGTACGTCGAATTCCCCTTCTCCGTGTTCGACACCTTCGGCGTCAAGGCCCGAGTGCCGGTACGGGCCGTGTTCGACGGGTCGGTGAGCTACACAGGGTCGTTGGCACCGTACGGCGGAACACACCTTCTCGGGGTGCGGAAGGACATCCAGGCGCAGCTGGGCAAGGAGCCCGGAGACCGCGTGACCGTCGAGGTCAGGCTCGATACCGACCGCGCCTAGGCATCCTGCTTTTCATGTTCAGCCGGCTCACCGTGGTGCACGAAGTAGCCGAGCACCACGATCACGAACCACACCACACCCACCAGGACGGCGGTCCGGCCGTCGTCGGTGAAGAACAAGAGCACCACCACCAGGGCCAGAAATGCCAGCGCCAACAGATTCGTCACCGGCGCACCGGGCAGCCTGTAATCCGAGGCGGGTAATTCACCGGCGGCGACCCGTTTCCGATAAATCATGTGCGAAACCAGGATTGAACCCCACACAAAAATGATGCCGATGGTGGACACCGATGTGATGTAGGCGAATGCCTTGTCGGGCGACAGCCAGTTGACGAACACCCCAATACCCATCGCGAGTGCCGAGAAGCAGATGGCCAGCATCGGGACGTGACGCGAACTCAGTGCCTGCAGACCCGTCGGGGCGTCGCCGCGCTGAGCGAGGCTGCGCACCATGCGGCCGGTTGAGTAGATGCCCGAGTTACAGGAGGAAAGCGCGGCCGTCAGCAGGATGAAGTTCACGATGTTGGCAGCCTGCGGAATGTTGAGATACTCGAACACGGCCACGAAAGGACTCTCGCCCTTGTGGTAGTTCCGCCAGCCCTGGATCGACAAAATGACGATCAACGCACCCACGTAGAACAGCCCGATGCGGAACGGCAGCGTGTTGATCGCCTTGCGCAGGGTCACCTTCGGATTCTCGGCCTCCCCCGCCGTGACGCCGACGAGCTCAACGCCGACGTAGGCGAACACCACGATCTGCAGGCTCAGCAGGGCCTGGCTGAAGCCTGTCGGAAAGAACCCGCCGTCATTCCAGAGATTGGCGACGCTGGGGCCCGTTTCCGGCCCCAGGCCCGAAATGGGAAGCAGTACACCGATACCGATGATGATCATGCCGACGATCGCCGTCACCTTGATCATCGAGAACCAGAACTCGGCCTCACCGAAGATCTTCACCGATATCAGGTTGGCCCCCAACAGGATTAGCAGGACAACCAGCGCTGTCACCCACTGCGGGATGCCGGGCCACCACCGTTGGATGTACACGCCGGCGACGGTTATCTCTGCCATACATGTTGTCGCCCACACCGCCCAGTACGTCCAGCCGTTGGCGAATCCGGCGAAACGTCCCATGAATTCCTCGGCGTATTCGGAGATGCTGCCCGAGACCGGCCGGTACACCAGCAGCTCGCCAAGGGCCCGCATGATCACGAAAATAGCCAGGCCCGCGACCAGGTAGGCCAAGATGAGTGCCGGACCGGCCTTCTCGATCGCGCCGCCGGCGCCGTAAAAGAGGCCCGTGCCGATGGCACCGCCGATCGCGATCATCTGCACCGTACGGGCCGACAGGCCCCGCGAGTATCCGGCGTCGGGCGTCTCGGATTCGGAATTGGCAACTGTCATCCGGACATCATTGCCTGAGCAGACACTTATTGCAGAGGAAACCAGGGACAGGCCGCCTGGTGCTGCGTGGAATTACGGAGCCCGAATGAGTATTTACGCGCTGAACCGACTTCGCCTGCGTGAATAGGTTTCTGGTGTGATCAACCGACAGTTCATCGAGCGCGCGGCATGGCCGACCCTCACCGCAGTGCTCCCCCTCGCAATCGTTGCCGGCCAAATCGGTCTCGACATCTGCCGCTGGTGGATCATGTACGGCACCGCGGCGAGTGCGGCGGTTCTGATGAGTACCGGTACATTCGCGAGGAGCAGGGTGGCGGGTCGGCAGCTGACAGTGAGCTACTCCTGGGCCCTGTTCTGGATCGTTCTGGCCGTGCTGACGGGCGCGCAGAGCATCTTTTACGCACATTTCCGCAACCAGTGCCCGGTAGTCGGTCCGCTCATCCCGGTCGACATGCTGCTTGAGTGGCTCATCGCACCGATCGTGCTCATGGCTCTCGTTGGGAGCGCACTCCGACACCTACACGGGCACCGGGCGCCAGGAGTCGTCGAGATCGACGAAACACAGGGACCTACTCGAGATTTCCCTGCAAAAGGTCGATCTCGATAAGAAGCGTGACGCCGACTTGGGACAGCGGAACAGACGAAGAAGGGCCCTGGGATTTCCCAGGGCCCTTCTTCGTCTGAAACTAGCGGTAGTCGCTGTAGCCGTAGTCGTCCAGCGGCACCGCAGCACCGGTGTTGGAGCCGAAGTCGGGGCTGTAGTACTGATCCTCGTACGACGGGATCGTGTACGCGGCAGCCCGCGCCTCTTCGGTCGGTTGCACCGAGATGTTGCGGTAGCGGTTGATACCGGTACCGGCCGGGATCAACTTACCGATGATGACGTTCTCCTTCAGACCATTCAGTCTGTCGCTGCGGCAGTTGATAGCCGCATCCGTCAGCACGCGAGTGGTCTCCTGGAAGGACGCCGCCGACAGCCACGAGTCGGTGGCCAGCGATGCCTTGGTGATACCCATCAGCACCGGACGGCCCGCCGCGGGCTCGTTGCCCTCGGCGACCACGCGACGGTTCGCGGTCTCGAACTCGCCACGCTCGGTGAGCGAGCCGGGCAGGAATTCCGTTGCGCCCGAATCGATGATCGTCACGCGGCGCAGCATCTGGCGCACGATGACCTCGATGTGCTTGTCGTGAATCGACACACCCTGGCTGCGGTACACCTCCTGGACCTCGTTGACCAGGTGCACCTGCACCTGACGCGGACCCATGACGCGGAGCACCTCGTGCGGATCGGCCGCACCTTCCATGAGCTGCTGTCCGACCTCGACGTGGTCGCCGTCGGCCAGCGGACGCTCGGAGCCGTCTTCGTGCTTGAAGACGCGCAGACGCTGACGCTTGGAGAGCTTGTCGTAGACAACTTCCTCGCCACCGTCATCCGGGATGATGGTGATCTTGTAGAAGCGCTCGCCCTCTTCCAGGCGCACCCGTCCCGTGACATCGGCAATGGGCGCCTTGCCCTTGGGAACTCGCGCCTCGAACAGCTCGGTGACACGCGGCAGACCACCGGTGATGTCGTCACCGACGCCACCCTGGTGGAAGGTACGCATGGTCAGCTGGGTACCGGGCTCACCGATCGACTGCGCGGCCACGATGCCCGCCGCCTCGCCGATGTCGACAAGCTTGCCGGTCGCCATCGAGCGGCCGTAGCACATTGCGCAGACCCCGGTACCGGTGGTGCAGGTAAGCACCGACCGAACCTTCACCGTGGTGACGCCCGCGGCGAGCAGCTTCTCGATCGCCGGGTCGCCCAGGTCGTGTCCACGCTCCACCAGCACGTTGCCGTCGGCATCCACCGCGTCAGCGGCGAGAGTCCGTGCGTACGCCGAGGTTTCGATGTGCGCATCGCGGATCAGCGTGCCGTCGTCCTGCTTCTCGGCGATGGTCACGTTGATGCCACGCTCGGTGCCACAGTCGTGCTCGCGCACGATGACGTCCTGCGACACGTCCACCAGACGACGGGTCAGGTAACCCGAGTCCGCGGTGCGAAGCGCGGTGTCCGCCAGACCCTTACGGGCGCCGTGCGTGTTGATGAAGTACTCGAGAACGGTCAGGCCCTCACGGAAGGAGGACTTGATCGGCCGCGGGATGTACTCACCCTTCGGGTTGGTCACCAGACCCTTCATGCCCGCCAGGTTTCGCACCTGGGTCATGTTGCCGGTCGCGCCGGACTTGGGCAGCAAGGTGATCGGGTTGTCCGCCGGGTAGTGCTCCTCCAGCGCCTTACCGACCTCGTCGGTGGCTTCCTGCCAGATCTTGACCAGCGCGTCGCGCCGTTCCTGCTGGTTCAAAGCACCACGCTGGTACTGCTTTTCGATCCGCTCCGCTTCCTTCTCGTAGCGGTCCAGGATCTCCGCCTTCTGCGGCGGCACCAGCACGTCGGCCATCGACACCGTCACACCGGAGCGCGTGGCCCAGTGGAAACCGGCGTCCTTGAGCTTGTCGACGGTCTGCGCGACCACGATCATCGGGAACCGCTCGGCGAGGTCGTTGATGATCGCCGACTGCACCTTCTTGTGCATCTGCTTGTTCACGAACGGGTACCCGTGGGGCAGCAGCTCGTTGAACAGCACGCGGCCCAGGGTGGTCTCGGCGATCCAGGCATCGCCTGGCTGCCAACCGTTTTCGAACAGCTCGGCCTCAACCTCGACCGGCGGACGCTGGTGGGTCAACCGCACCCGGATGGGCGCACGGACGCTCAGCGCACCACGGTCGAGGGCCATGATGGCCTCGGCGGGCGAGCTGTACACACCGACCTCCGGCTGATCCTTGGCGGCCGGCGCGTGTGCGCCGGTGTCGCCGGGGATCTCGGTGGTCAGGAAGTACAGACCGGTCACCATGTCCAGACGCGGCATGGCCAACGGGCGACCCGACGCGGGCGACAGGATGTTGTTCGAGGACAGCATCAGAATGCGAGCCTCGGCCTGCGCCTCCGCCGACAGCGGGAGGTGCACGGCCATCTGGTCACCGTCGAAGTCGGCGTTGAACGCCTCACACACCAACGGGTGCAGCTGAATTGCCTTGCCTTCCACCAGCTGCGGCTCGAAGGCCTGGATACCCAGGCGGTGCAGGGTTGGTGCACGGTTCAGCAGCACCGGGTGCTCGGCGATGACCTCTTCGAGGACATCCCACACCTGGGCACGCTGACGCTCCACCATGCGCTTGGCGCTCTTGATGTTCTGCGCGTGGTTCAGATCGACCAGACGCTTCATCACGAACGGCTTGAACAGCTCCAGAGCCATCAGCTTGGGCAGACCGCACTGGTGCAGCTTGAGCTGCGGGCCGACCACGATGACCGAACGGCCCGAGTAGTCGACGCGCTTACCGAGCAGGTTCTGACGGAAACGACCCTGCTTGCCCTTGAGCAGATCGGACAGCGACTTCAGCGGACGGTTACCCGGTCCGGTGACCGGACGTCCACGACGGCCGTTGTCGAACAGCGCGTCCACGGACTCCTGCAGCATCCGCTTCTCGTTGTTGACGATGATCTCGGGCGCACCCAGATCGATCAGTCGCTTGAGGCGGTTGTTGCGGTTGATCACACGGCGGTACAGGTCGTTGAGATCGGAGGTCGCGAAGCGGCCACCATCGAGCTGAACCATCGGGCGCAGCTCCGGCGGGATCACCGGCACCGCGTCGAGCACCATGCCACCAGGTGAGTTGGTGGAGTTCTGGAACGCCGCCACCACCTTCAAGCGCTTGAGCGCACGAAGCTTCTTCTGCCCCTTGCCACTGCGGATGGTCTCGCGCAGGTTCTCGGCCTCGGCGTCGAGATCGAAGGTCTGAATGAGCTTCTGCACAGCCTCGGCACCCATGGCACCGGTGAAGTACTCGCCGTAGCGGTCGACGATCTCGCGGTAGAGCACCTCATCGACGATCAGCTGCTTGGGAGCCAGCTTGGTGAAGGTGGTCCAGATTTCGTCGAGCCGGTCCAGCTCACGCTGCGACCGATCGCGAAGCTGACGCATCTCGCGCTCGCCGCCGTCGCGCACCTTGCGGCGCACGTCGGACTTGGCACCCTCGGCCTCCAGCTCGGCCAGGTCGGCCTCGAGCTTCTGAGCACGGGCCTCCAGGTCGGCGTCGCGCTGATCGGCGACTGCCTTCTTCTCGACCTCCATCTCGGCCTCGAGCGTCGAGAGTTCGTTGTGGCGAAGCTCGTCGTCGACCGCGGTGATGACGTAAGCGGCGAAGTAGATGATCTTCTCGAGATCCTTCGGCGCCAGGTCGAGCAGGTAGCCAAGGCGCGACGGAACACCCTTGAAGTACCAGATGTGCGTGACCGGGGCGGCCAGTTCGATGTGGCCCATCCGCTCACGACGCACCTTGGCGCGAGTTACCTCGACACCGCAGCGCTCACAGATGATGCCCTTGAAGCGCACACGCTTGTACTTGCCGCAGTAGCACTCCCAGTCGCGAGTAGGTCCGAAGATCTTCTCGCAGAACAGGCCGTCCTTCTCGGGCTTGAGCGTGCGGTAGTTGATGGTCTCCGGCTTCTTGACTTCGCCGAAGGACCAATTACGGATGTCGTCCGCCGACGCGAGGCCGATACGAAGTTCATCGAAGAAGTTGACGTCGAGCACGTAAACTCCCTTTCCCCTTGCGGGATAGAAATCGGATTAGGCGAAGTCCTCAATGGACGCAGATTCGTTGCGAGACAGGTTGATTCCCAGGTTCGCGGCAGCGCGCTCCAGGTCCTCGTCGTCGCCATCGCGCATCTCGATCGCGGCGCCGTCCTTGGACAGCACCTCCACGTTGAGGCACAGCGACTGGAGTTCCTTGAGCAGAACCTTGAACGACTCGGGAATACCCGGCTCGGGGATGTTCTCGCCCTTGACGATCGCCTCGTAGACCTTCACACGACCGACGGTGTCGTCGGACTTGATGGTCAACAGCTCCTGCAGCGTGTACGCCGCACCGTAGGCCTGCATGGCCCAGCACTCCATCTCACCGAACCGCTGGCCACCGAACTGCGCCTTACCACCGAGCGGCTGCTGGGTGATCATCGAGTACGGGCCGGTCGAACGCGCGTGGATCTTGTCGTCGACCAAGTGGTGCAGCTTGAGGATGTACATGTAACCGACGGTCACCGGGTACGGGAACGGCTCGCCGCTACGGCCGTCGAACAGCCGCGCCTTACCGTCACCGTCCACCATGACCTCGCCGTCCCGGTTGGGCAGCGTCGAGGACAGCAGTCCGGTCAGCTCCTCCTCGCGGGCACCGTCGAACACCGGGGTGGCCGTGCGGGTGTCGGCCGGGGCCGACTGCAGGTCCTCGGGGAGGTTCTGCGCCCACGCCGGAATCTCAGCGTTGCCGTCCTTCCGGATATCCCAACCGGTCTTGGCCACCCACCCGAGGTGGGTCTCCAGGATCTGGCCGATGTTCATACGACGCGGCACACCGTGGGTGTTCAGGATGATGTCGACCGGGGTGCCATCGGGCAGGAACGGCATGTCCTCGACGGGCAGGATCTTGCCGATGACGCCCTTGTTGCCGTGGCGTCCGGCCAGCTTGTCACCGTCGGAGATCTTGCGCTTCTGCGCGACGTACACGCGAACGAGCTCGTTCACGCCGGCGGGCAGATCGTCGTCGTCATCACGCGAGAAGACGCGGATGCCGATGACCTTTCCGGACTCACCGTGCGGCACCTTCAGGGAGGTGTCGCGAACCTCGCGGGCCTTCTCACCGAAGATGGCACGCAGCAGGCGCTCCTCGGGGGTCAGCTCGGTCTCACCCTTCGGGGTGACCTTGCCGACGAGGATGTCGCCGTCGCGGACCTCGGCGCCGATGCGGACGATGCCGCGTTCATCCAAGTCAGCGAGAACCTCGTCAGACACGTTCGGGATATCCCGGGTGATCTCCTCGGCGCCCAGCTTGGTGTCGCGCGCATCGATTTCATGCTCTTCGATGTGAATCGAGGTGAGCACGTCCTCTTCCACCAGACGGTTGGACAGGATGATGGCGTCCTCGTAGTTGTGGCCTTCCCACGGCATAACCGCCACGAGCAGGTTCTTACCGAGAGCCATTTCGCCGTTTTCGGTGCAAGGACCGTCGGCGAGAACCTGACCGACCTCGACCCGCTGACCCTCGTCAACGATGGGCTTCTGGTTGGCGCAGGTGCCGTGGTTGGAACGGGCGAACTTGCGCAACCGGTAGCTCTGCCGGGTGCCGTCGTCGGCCATCACGGTGACGTAGTCGGCGGACACCTCTTCGATGACACCGGTCTTCTCCGCGATGACGACGTCCCCGGCATCGATGGCCGCACGCAACTCCATACCGGTACCGACCAGCGGAGCCTCGCTGCGCACCAGCGGAACCGCCTGGCGCTGCATGTTGGCACCCATCAGGGCACGGTTGGCGTCGTCGTGTTCGAGGAACGGGATCATCGCGGTGGCGACGGACACCATCTGACGCGGCGAGACGTCCATGTAGTCGACCTCGGTCGCCGAGACGAACTCGACCTCGCCACCCTTACGGCGGACGAGGATCTTCTCCTCGGTGAAGCGACCGGTCGCGTCCACGGGCGAGTTGGCCTGCGCCACAACGTGGCGGTCCTCTTCGTCGGCGGTCAGGTAGTGGATCTCGTCAGTAACTACACCAGCCGACACCTTCCGATAAGGCGTCTCGATGAAGCCGAACGGGTTGACCCGCGCGTACACCGACAGCGAGCCGATCAGGCCGATGTTCGGGCCTTCCGGGGTCTCGATCGGGCACATGCGGCCGTAGTGCGAGGGGTGCACGTCGCGGACCTCAAGGCCGGCACGGTCACGGGTCAGACCACCCGGGCCCAGCGCCGACAGACGACGCTTGTGGGTCAGACCCGACAGCGGGTTGTTCTGGTCCATGAACTGCGACAGCTGGCTGGTTCCGAAGAACTCCTTGATCGCCGCCACGACGGGACGGATGTTGATCAGGGTCTGCGGGGTGATCGCCTCGACGTCCTGAGTGGTCATGCGCTCACGCACAACGCGCTCCATGCGGGACAGGCCGACCCGAATCTGGTTCTGGATCAGCTCGCCGACGGTACGCAGACGACGGTTACCGAAGTGGTCGATGTCGTCGACATCCACCGGCACCTCGACACCACCGGGGGCGGTCATCGAGGTCTGGCCCTCGTGCAGGCGCACCAGGTACTCGATGGTGGCGACGACGTCTTCCTCGGTGAGGGTGGTGGTGGTCACCTGAGCCGGGTTGGTACCGCCCAGGCCCAGCTTCTTGTTCACCTTGTACCGACCCACGCGGGCCAGGTCGTAGCGCTTCTCCTTGAAGAACAGGTTCTCCAGCAGGGCCTGCGCGGACTCCTTGGTCGGCGGCTCGCCCGGACGCAGCTTGCGGTAGATATCCAGCAGCGCCTCGTCGGGACCGGCGATGTTGTCCTTCTCCAGGGTCCCCATCATGATCTCGGAGAACCCGAAGCGCTCAACGATCCGCTCGTTGGTCCAGCCGAGTGCCTTCAGCAGCACGGTGACGGGCTGGCGGCGCTTGCGGTCGATGCGCACACCGACGGTGTCGCGCTTGTCCACGTCGAACTCGAGCCACGCACCGCGGCCGGGAATGACCTTGACGCTGTGCAGGGTCTTCTCGGTCGACTTGTCGATGTTCTCGTCGAAGTAGACACCCGGCGAACGGACGAGCTGCGAGACGACCACGCGCTCGGTGCCGTTGATGATGAAGGTGCCCATGTCGGTCATCATCGGGAAATCACCCATGAAGACCGTCTGACTCTTGATCTCACCGGTGTTGTTGTTGATGAACTCGGCCGTGACGAACAGCGGGGCTGCGTACGTCATGTCCTTGTCTTTGCACTCGTCGACGGGCGCCTTGACCTCGTCGAAGCGCGGGTCGCTGAAGGACAGCGACATCGAGCCGGAGAAGTCTTCGATCGGCGACAGCTCAGTGAGGATCTCCTCAAGGCCGCCGGTCGGGTTCACCTCACCGCGTGCAGTCGCAACCTCGCGCCAACGGGGTGAGCCAACCAACCATTCAAAGGAATCCGTCTGCACATCGAGCAGGCCGGGAACCGCAAGCGGTTCGCGCAGCTTGGCGAAGGAAAGTCGGTTGGGCGCCCCAGGTACGGAGTTAGTAGTTGCGTTATCGGTCTTAGTCTGGCGAGAGACTGCCAAGATCGGTCCTCCAGTGTTGCCGCGCATCTGCGATGTTTTGCGCAAGCAACGACCAAACACACACCCGATCGATCACAACACGAACCAACGCCGTCGTGGCGGGGGGAGGTGGGCAGGAGGCAGCCAGCGCAACGTCTAACAATAGCGTACTATCGCGCAGCCTTCAACCGCCCGGTCAAATCTGCGGATCAGCGCTGGCTGGCGGCCTCGCTGGAATCGCATGCGTCCGTGCTGCCAAACAGATTGACGCCTCGCACGCCGCCCGTCAAGAGATAGCGCCAGTATTTTCGGTGTTTCTTTTTGCCAATCTGATACCGGTACCACCGCCTTAGCCGGGCGTGACGGCCCCAACGGTTTGACCGGACCCGCCGACGCACCGATCGAAGCGAGATCGAACCCTCCGCGGGCCCATGTCATCGGGGCAAGCGCCCCGCGCCGGTCACGCTCGCCCGATGCGGACGGGCACCCCGTTGAGGCGTGCCATCCCGGCAAGCGCCTCCAAGTCCTGCGGCTCGCTGGACATCAGCAGGTTCACATTCACGCCGGGGTTGGCATTGGCCGTCTGCCACGTCCCGCCGCGGGTGTGGCCCCATCCATGCGGGACGGCGATGACACCGGGCAAGATGTCCTTGCTCACCTGTGCCGGAATCTCGATCTCGCCGTGTGCGGAGGTGACGGTGATCACGTCGTCGGTCGCGATTCCCAGCCGGTCGGCGTCATGGGCGTGTATCACCGCCCGTTGCGTCCGCCCGCCCCTCATCAGCAGCGGCACGTTGTGCATCCACGAATTCTCCGAGCGCGCCTCACGCATCCCGATGAGACGCATCGGCAGCTCCGGGTCGGCGCGCCGACGGCCAAGCTTGTCCAGTTCGGATTCAATGTCCTTGTGTCGCAGGCTAACCCGCCCGTCTCGTGTCGACACGGAACGCCCCAGGACCCCACCGGGCAGGTGATCGGCGAGCACCCTGCCATGCGGATAGTCGCGGACAAGGCGGGTGAAGGTGAGCCCACCGCGGCGCAGACCAAACCTGTCACCCCCCTCGGACATCCGGATCAGCGCATCCACCAGTGGACGCGGTCGCAGCCTCGACCCGAACAGGCTTGCCGCCTTCCGCACCCCCTGTATCACCGCAAGTAGCGGAGTCAGCCGCCACAGGCGGCTGAGCAGGTCGTCGATGATCTCCCATTCCTGCCGCGCCTGCCCCATGGGCGCCACCACCGCCTCGGTGGCCTGCCGAAATGGCGTTGGCTTCAGCGTTGCGAAAGGGACCATGAAATCGTCGCGTTCGTACATGGTGGTGGCCGGTAGCACGTAGTCACAGTGCGCCGTGGTCTCGTTGACATACAGATCGATGCCGACCATAAAATCGAGCTTTTCCAGCGCTTCTTCGAGTTCATCGCCATTGGGCACGGACAAGACCGGGTTGCCGGCGCCGACGAACAGGGCGCGCAGCTGGCCCGGTCCGGGGGTGGTGATCTCCTTGGCCATGATTCCCGCCGGTTCGGACCCCAACACCGAGGGAAACCCGCCGATCCGGGACCTGCGCCTGCGGTAGACCGACCCCAATCCGGCGCCCAGCACCCGCATCAACTGACGCTCCCCCGGCAGCCCGAACGAGCCGAACATATACCCGCCCGCCCGGTCCAGATTTCCGGCGACAAGATTGACGACATCAAGCAAATATGTTGTGAGCGTGCCGCTTTCACCCAAACACGTGCCGGTTCTGCCATACACGACAGCACGCGGTGTGGCGACCAGGTCCCGGGCCAACCCGCGCACCGTCGCCGGTTCTATCCCGGAATGCTCGGCGGTCAGCTCCGGGGCGAACGGCCTGACCAATCCCTCCAGCCAACCGACATCGTTGGCCTGAAGAGCGATCCGCTTCCTATCCACCAGGTCCTCGGTGAACATCACGTGCAGGAGGGAGAGCAACAGGTACACGTCACCGTCGGGCACGATCCCCAGCCACTCGAACTCGGCGGCCGTCTCAGTGCGGCGAGGATCGATGACCAACACGCGTCCCCCACGCTTGACCACCTCACGCATCTTGTCGCGCATACGCGGCATGGACACCCCGCTGCCATGGGAGACGACAGGATTGGCCCCCATCACCACCAGCAGGTCGGTGCGGCCGATATCGGGTACCGGCATGGTCAGCGAGTTCCCGTACAGCAGCTGGCTGGCGACGAATCGGTTATTGATGTCCTGCGAGCCGGCCGTGAACATGTGGAACTTGGCACCAAATCCGGCGATGGCCATCGGCAACCACATCGCGTATGAGTAGCTGAATGCTCCGGGATTGCCGTAGTACCAGCCGAGCGCGCCCGAGCCATATCTGCGATGGATGTCTCGCACCCGAGCCGCGATATCGGCCATCGCGGTCTCCCAGTCCACCGGCTCGAATTCGCCGGAGGCGGTGCGCCGCAACGGGGTGGTCACCCGGTCCGGGTCGTTGTGGATATCAGCGAAGGCAATGCCCTTCTGACATGCGAAACCCGCCGAGAGTGGGTTTTCCTTGTCGGGGCGCAGCGACAGCAACTTGCCGTCCTCGACGGTGGCGACCATGCCGCACAGCGGCTCACAAATACGACAGAAGGTTGTCTTCGTTTCGACTGTCATAGTCGGCACCGCTTCCATGCACGTCAACAGGGCTGACCCCTATTTGATAGCGCATGTTCTCAAATATCAACCCCTGAAGCACAGGGGCTGCCACTACCCCCGTACGGGCGGGATCTGACCGGTCGGGGCGTCGTCGTCCGCCGTGTTGATGGTCTGCGTGGGCTGCTCGGCGTGCGGCGGCGCCAGCGTGGCCGTGGCGACACCCGTGGGCTCATCACCGAAGTCATGCACGTGGTACTGGTGGGTGCCGGCGAAGCTGTCCTGGATCGCGGCCTGGGCGTTCGGCGGCAGCTGGTGCATGATCTCGCGCACCCGCGCCTGGCGACGCCCGACGGCGGCACGTTCCGGCATACCCGGGGTGGCCTGGATCTGCGGCGGCACGCCCTCGATCTCCTCGACACCACCGTCGTGGTGCCCGGCGTCCAAGTGCGCCTGCTCCTCGGCCATGGTGGCCTCGTCCTTTTCCTCGGACATACCGATCGGCCCGATACGGCGGCCGTTCAGGAACTGCTTGATCACCGGCTCATCGCTGGTCAGCAGCACCTCGCGGGGACCGAACATGACGAGCTGGCGGCGGTACAGCATGCCCATGTTGTCCGGCACGGTACGAGCGATGTTGATGTTGTGCGTCACGATCAGGATCGTGGCGTCGATCTGCGCGTTGATGTCGATGAGCAGCTGGCTCAGGTAGGCGGTACGCACCGGGTCCAGGCCGGAGTCCGGCTCATCGCAGAGGATGATCTGCGGGTCCAGCACCAGCGAGCGGGCCAGGCCGGCACGCTTGCGCATACCGCCGGAGATCTCACCCGGGAACTTGGTCTCGTGGCCCGTCAAACCCACAACGTCAAGCTTCTGCATGACGATGTCGCGGATCTCGGATTCCTTCTTCTTGGTGTGCTCACGCAAGGGGAAGGCAGTGTTGTCGTACAGGTTCATCGAGCCGAACAGCGCGCCGTCCTGGAACATCACGCCGAACAGCTTGCGGATCTCGTACAGCTCCTTGGAGGAGCACTCCATGATGTTGGTGCCGTCGATGTAGATGGCACCCTGCTCCGGTCGCAACAGGCCGATCAGCGACTTCAGGAACACCGACTTTCCGGTACCCGACGGCCCCAGCAGCACGCTGACTTCACCCGGCGGCAGAGACAGGCTGACGTTCTCCCAGATTCGTTGTGAACCAAAGGACTTGGTCAAACCCTCGACGGAGACTTCTGCACCCACCAGGCGATCCTTCCGCAACACGCGCACTTCACCACGAACCCGGCCAGGCTGTGGTTCGGATCACTTTAGCGTATGCCCAAGAACTGCATCGCGTTTGTGTCCAGACCGGGCCCGCTGACTGGCTAACTGTGATAACCAGCCACTACGCGTCTAGTCCGAGGTGGATTCGACGGGTGCCACGGCGGCGGTACTGCCGCGCCGGCGCTCCACGATGAGCAGCGCTCCGGCCAACAGCGCGACCAGCACGACAATCAGCCCGACGATATCGGCGAACACACTCGGATGCCCGAGGCCGTAGCCGGTCAGCAGATCCACCTGCGCACGCTGCCGAACGAACTGGCCCAATACGACTCCCAGCGCGGATGCCGTCACCGCCAGGCCCCCCACCACGGTCAGCTGTGCCGGTGAAACTCCATGGAACACCGCATAGAAAAGGTAGACAGCCAGCGTCGAGATACCGGCGCCGGAGAGCAGCAGGCCCAGTATCAACCCGCCCTCGGTGCTGGCGGCCTGCAGTTCGATCACGGTCGCCGCCACACCGGCCACCAGCAGGACCGCGCCCAGCACCGCGATGAGCGCGCGTTTGCCCGCGTCGATGAGATACCCGGCGACCGGAGCGAAGACCAGCCCGGCGACAAAAAGTGCCAGCGGTGGCGTGTCGGAGGGCGCCAGTTCGCGATCGATCGACCACCACATCGCCGCATGGTCAAAGTCCGCGAACCGCACCAGGAACGTCAGCACGGTGATCGCCAGCAGTGCCGCCAATACCACCGGGCGGGTGAGGACATCCGCGGCGATCAACGCTGCCGAACCCCTGCGCCGGGTCTGCGCGAAGAGCCCACCGAAGGCCCCCAGCGCGATGATCCCGAGGATCACCGCCCGCACCGGGGAGGATTCGTCAACCAAGAGCCAGGCCAGCGCGGACACACCTACCAGCCACAGCACCGCGCCGACGAGATCGAAAGTATCGAAGGTGCCGACGAACTCGCGGTGCGGCTGGGTAAGCACCACCACCAGCACCACGACCGTCGCAGCAAGGATTCCGTAGGTGATCGGGCGCCAATTCAGCGGTGAGTTGATGTCCAGGACCTGGCCCGCCAACATGGCCAGCGGGTACATCGCCACCCAAAATCCCAGGGATAGCCCGCGGCCCTGCCTCGGTGTCGAATGCAGCACGATCAGCATGGAAGCCACCATCGTCAGGCCTGCGCCGAGGGCGGAAACCAGCATCACCCAGGCAAGCAACGTGGCCGATCCCGGGATCAGTGACACCGCCGTGGACAGACCCAGAATCACCAGGCCGGTGGCCAAGAAGGTAGTAGGACGGAAGTGGTTGCCCAGCCTGGCGAACACGAGCAATGTCACCACAGCGACCACGTCGCCGGCGACGGTCGCCCATTCGATGGAGCCGAGGGCGTCATCACCCCGGTCCACTCCCCATACCGCCGCCAGACCGTGGTCCAGCATGGTCAACCTCGCCACAAACAATGCGGCGCACGCGATAACGACGTGCCGTACGGCCAGATTCATGTCACCTTCACCCTCTCGTCAGGTCACTCTATGGGCCCCAGCCACATTCGTCTTGCGATAGCAGGTATCGCGGGAGCAACCTATGGACCGCCGACGTCAGTTTTTCGCCGACCCCTGGCCCATCGAATCGCCCGGTACGTCAGCCATCCGAGAACGGCCAAAAGCACCAGCACCAGGACGAACGCCACAACCGGCACCGCCAGCGCGAGAATCGTCAGCACCAGCGAGGTGCCGTCCTCGGCAGTTGAGACCACCGGATTGCCCACGCCGGCAGTGGTTCCGGTCACGAAGGGGCGCGCGACGGTCCGGCTGGCGTGCACACCCCCCGCGGTGATGGCGCCGAGGATCGCGGCTACGGCCGGCGGCAGATTCGACGAGAGGCTCGTCTCCGCGGTGAACA
Organism: Mycobacteroides franklinii; assembly: GCF_002013895.1. Classification (GTDB taxonomy): domain Bacteria; phylum Actinomycetota; class Actinomycetes; order Mycobacteriales; family Mycobacteriaceae; genus Mycobacterium; species Mycobacterium franklinii. The sequence continues at coordinate 206,817 of NZ_MAFQ01000003.1, forward strand.
GAATGGCTCCCGACGCGGGCGCGATGAGTGTGCCGACCGCGTGCAAGACGGAGTCCACGGCAGGAATTTTGTCGCCGATGAGATCGAGCACAAAAATCACCGCGAGGACAATGAGCGCTGGGGTGGAGGACAGCCAGCCATACGACGGGCCGAGCTCGATCCACCCGAGACGGTCGGCCGCGCCCACCGCGAGCAGGGGCAGCCAGGCGTTCAGTCCGGCGGCACCCGAAAGCCCGAACGCTCCGAGGACGGCGCTGATGGCCGACGTGATCTCCATGCCACGAGTGTGACGCGGTCAGCGAGTTTCAGCGACGATTTGCCGACAGCCTCATGTTCGAGTGTCGAGTTGCACCACGAAGGCTGTCCCGCCCTCAAACCAGGCGCGATGCAGTTCGATGATTTTGCGCCGCGAGGGCAACCCCTTGCGGTGAAACAGGTTTTCGAGGTAATCGAAGGGGTGTACGGCGCCGCAGAACTGCTCGTGGGCCGGCCCATATGCCGGGTCGCCCGGCGCGATCGGCCGGGCCACCCCCTCGTATGTTCCATCAGTGAGCCGCAACCGCGCCCGCGGGTTCGCCTGAATGTTCTTGACCCACAAGGTGTGCCGGCCCGTGATCGCGACCAGGTACACCCTGCCCCCGTCGCGCACCGCCTTGACGTAGGTGACGCGCGGGCTACCCGTTCTTCTGCCGATGGTGGTCAGTACACCGACGCCGCGGGGCACTCGAATCGCGAACCACGGCCGATGTATCGCGTGCAAGGCGCTGGCGAAACGACGGCGCTCAGACAGCGGTGCTGCTGTCGTGTCCAACCCGGGCATGCGTTCGAAGACGTATCGCCCGTCCGTGTAGCACAACGACTCCGGCAGCGGGCCGTTCATGACCGAGCCGCTCCCGCGAAGACATCGGCCATGGTCTCAGCGGGGGTCCCAGTTGCCGTGGAACCCTGCCGGAACTCGCTGCGGCAGATGCACTGTGGCCATCAGATCCAGGCTGCCCGCATCAAGAAGTAGCAGCTGCCCCTCATCGGACCGACGGTCAACGGCGAACCCGATCAACACCCCGTCGTCCTCACCGGCCGCCGTCGGATTCGGCACGAAGGACATCTCCCCCAGCACGATTGCGGGATCCAGACGGCTCGAGACACTGGAACCGGTCTCGTAGTCGTACTTGACGATGCTGGCCCCTGCCGCCTCCCCGGTGCCGAAGAAGTTCTCCACATCCGGCAGGTAACCGTAGCGGTGCTTCTTGCCCGTCAAAGTCTCGTTGATCCGTGGGAACTCGAGATGCCGATCGTCCTTACGTTCCATGTGTACCGTGCCCTTGGCCAGATCGATCGTCCAGCGATCGAGCTGCCCCCTGGCGTCACTGGGCCCCAGCACATCCTGGGAAAACATCGAGTCATACCGCACCAGATCGATCACGATGACCTCCGAGCCATTGCGCATTTCGGAGTACCCGTTGAGCGGGTGGAAGACGTAACACGGGTCGATCTCGAACCAGCGCACGGGGGCTCGGCGGGAGGGATCATCGCCATCGCGCGGCATGACGCCAATCCGGGCCGGGTACTTGGTGTTCCACGAATACGGGATGGACGGGGAATTGCCGGAGTACTGGCTGGCCTTGGCCGCGATGGGACCGGGAATCTTGACCTTGCCGATAAGTGAGTTCATCACGATCTGGGCCGGCTTACGCAGCAATCGCGGCACGGGCACCGACTGGCTGATCATCGACATGTCCAGCGTGACCGGCAGATCGTAGAAAACGACATACTTCTCGGTGAGGGTGAAGTCGTGCATCATCGGTGCGCCGTGCACCTGGATGTCGACGGTCCGCCGCGCACGGCCGTTGGTGCCGATAACGGAGTATTGGACCGTGCTTCCGCGCGCGAAAGAGTATGAGACGGCGTGCATTTCGCCGGTATCCGGATCGGTGTGCGGGTGTGCGGTGTATCCACCCGGCAGGGTGCCGTCAAAATCGCAGGTGCCGATGGTGTCGAGGTCTTCGGTGAGCTCGTAGTTCGCGATACCCCCCTCGACCAGTGCGAGCGTGCGCCCGGCGTGGCCAAGCACATTGGTGTTCGGCCCGATGACTCCCATGCCGGCGCTCATGCTGATCGCGGACGGACGTGCCTCTCCGAGCGTCTTGCTGACCGACGGCGTGCGGACCCAACGGTTGCGATACCACTGCGCCTTGCCATCACGCAGCGAGAGTCCATGCACCATCGCATCCCCGCTGAAGAGGTGATACGTGGCCGGGTCGACCTCGGCAGCCGGGTTGGGGCCATTACGCAGATACCTGCCGTCGAGGTGATCGGGCACGGTTCCGGTCACCTCCAGGTGCACACTGTCCATCTCTTCCTGGACCGGCTCCCAGATCCCGGTCAGGTAGGGGCTCGTGCTGGCGGTTGGTTGGGCCGTGGTTGTCATCGCGTCCTCCGGGGCTGGCTGGCATAACGCTGTTATTACGACGTTATGGTGAACCTACTCCCGTTGTGCGAACATGGCAAGACCATGAGTTCATCTGTGCCGCGAAATCGTCCGGAGACCGACGGGGCCGTCGCCCGCAATCCCCGGGTCGACCTTGTTTCCGCCGCGGTGCAACTGCTGAACGAGCAGGGCCCCGACGCACTGCAGACCCGTAAGATCGCCGCCGCGGCGGGCACCTCCACCATGGCGGTCTACACCTACTTCGGCGGCATGCGCGAGCTGATCGCGGAGGTAGCCGAGGAGGGGCTGCGGCAGTTCGCCGAGGCGCAAGCCATCGTCGAACAGTCCGACGATGTGATCGCCGATCTCATGCTGACCGGAATGGCCTACCGCCAGTTCGCCATCGACAGTCCGCACATGTATCGGCTGATGTTCGGTGTCACCAGCGCGCACGGCGTCGACGCGCCCCGCAGGAACATGTTCAACACCTCGCACGTGACGCCGGAGCACCCGAGCGCCGCCTACCTGTTCCGTTGTGTGCAACGCGCGATGGCGGCGGGGCGCATCGACGGCTCCCCCGACGACGCCGCGAAGGTCGCGGCCACCGCCGCCAAGTTCTGGACCATCATGCACGGGTTCGTCATGCTGGAGCTGGCCGGTTTCTGGGGTGAAGACGGCGCCGCGGTGGGCCCCGTGCTGGGCTCCATGACCACTGATCTCCTTATCGCCCTTGGCGATACCCCCGAACGGGTGAACAGTTCGGGGGCTGCCGCCGCAGCTCGGCTCGCAACGTCGATCCAAGGCGCGCAGAAGACCTCGTAGGCGGTCGGACACCTCGCCGAGTGTGCGGATTGTGTCGACGTTCCGCGGATTCTCGACCGAATCCGCACACTCGAAAACGAATCCGGCCCCGGAACGTCCTTCTAGATTCAGAAGGACGTCCGGGGCCGGACCGTGAAAGGTGCTGCGAACTACTTGACGGTGACCGTCGCGCCAGCGGCCTCGAGCTTGCCCTTGGCATCGTCGGCGGCTTCCTTGGCGACCTTCTCCAGCAGCGGCTTCGGGGCGCTGTCGACCAGGTCCTTGGCTTCCTTCAGGCCCAGGCCGGAGACGATCTCGCGCACAACCTTGATAACGCCGATCTTCTTGTCGCCGGCGCTCTCCAGGATGACGTCGAACTCGCTCTGCTCTTCGGCAGCCTCGGCGGCCGGGGCAGCGCCACCGGCGGCGGCGACGGCAACCGGAGCGGCAGCGGTGACCTCGAAGACCTCTTCGAAGGTCTTGACGAACTCGGACAGCTCAAGCAGCGTCAGCTCCTTGAAAGCATCGATCAGTTCCTCGGTGCTCAGCTTTGCCATAATGTTGGTTCCTTCCTTGATTTACAACAGGTTTGGGTTGATACAGGCGCGTCAGGCAGCCGATTCCTCGGCGGCCTTCTTCTCCTGCAGGGCGGCGGCCAGGCGTGCAACCTGAGACGCCGGGGCGTTGAACAGCCCGGCGGCCTTGGCCAGGTTGCCCTTCATCGCGCCAGCCAGCTTGGCCAGCAGCACCTCGCGCGATTCCAGATCGGCGATGCGCTCAACCTCGGCAACTGACAAAGCACGGCCATCCATGTAGCCGCCCTTGATGATCAGAGCCTTGTTATCTTTCGCGAAGGTCTTGATGGCCTTCGCAGCGTCCACGGGCTCACCCTTGATGAACGCAATTGCCGTCGGGCCGCTGAACAGTTCGTCCAGACCCTCCACACCGGCTTCCGCAGCCGCACGCTTGACCAGCGTGTTCTTGGCGACGGAATAGGTGGCGGAGGTACCGAGGGTGCGGCGCAGGGTGCCCAGGGCGGACACCGACAAGCCGCGGTACTCGGTGATCACCGTGGCAGTTGAATCCTTGAACTGCTCGGTGATCTCGGCAACGGCGGAGACCTTGTCAGTCTTGGCCATGTATTGCCTCCTCATCTCGTTTCGGTCGCTGCACCTAGGACAAGACGGTCTGAAATCGAGAAGGCTTTCCGCATTTCAAACTCAATTGAAATGACGAACGCCCCGACGCAGACAGGTCGGGGCGTGAAAATCCACGGACTTTTGATCCGCGAGTCTTACCTCGTCCTCCTGCGTGGGCCGTCAGGACAAGTCCTGAACCTTCAACCTCGCGAGAGGTGACCGACGGTCTTCGGTGGAGCTGGATCAGATTACCGCAGATGAGGGCGATCATCCAAAACGGCCCGAAACTCCCGTGGTATCCAGGAATGGTGCCGTTGTCCTCTGAAGTCCCGACGCGATCGGGCATTGCCCGCAATGGCGATGTCGAGCTCTTCTACGAAGACCTGGGCGACCCCCAGGATCCCGCCATCATCCTGGTGATGGGAGTGGCTGCCCAGCTGCCCATGTGGCCCGATGGGTTCTGCCGGCGGCTACTGGACCACGGCTATCGGGTGATTCGGTTCGACAACCGCGATTGCGGGCTGTCCACGAAGCTGGACGGACACAAGGCGCCGGGATCGGTGCAGCGCCGGGTGATCCGCTATGCGTTCGGCATGGGCAGCGAGGTCCCGTACACGCTCGTCGATATGGCCGAGGATGTCCGCACCCTCATCGACCACCTTGGCCTGAACACAGTGCATATCGCGGGCGCCTCGATGGGCGGCATGATCGTGCAGGTCTTCGCCGGCACCTACCCCGAACGCGTCAACTCGGTGGGAATCATCTACTCGGCGACCGGTCGCCCGTTCTCACGGCTGCCGTCCTGGCAGTTGATCAAGACCGCGATGAACACCCCCGGCAAGAACGCCACCGCCGAGGAATGGCTCGAGTTCGAGGTGAACACCGGCATCGTCTACAACGGGCCAGATAACCTGCCCTCCCGGGAGGAGTTGCGGCGGCGCATCCTCGAGCACAGGGCCCGCAGCGACTACAAGATCGGCACCGTGCGCCAATTCGACGCCATTCTGGGCACCGGCAGCCTGCTGCGCTTCACCCGCGCCATCACCGCACCGACCGTCGTCATCCATGGCCGCAACGACCCCCTGGTGCCGTATCAGAACGGCCGGGTGGTGGCCAAAAACATCCGCAACGCCCGTTTCGCCCTCATCGACGGGATGGGACACGATCTGCCCGAACCTGTGTGGGAGCCCGTCACCAGCGAGTTGTTGGCAACTTTTGGCTGTGGCACCTCCCACTCGCGGGGGACTGCGTACAGGACTGAATAGGGGCGCACGGGCATGATGCGGCACACTTGCATTTCATGACTGCGCAAGATCGGTCCGGCCGGAGCGTGAGTGAGGGCCGCGGACGTCAGGTTGCACCGCTCGGGCGCGTGGCACTTCTGTCCGAGGCCGCGCGGCTGGGCACCACCGGCTGGCAGGTCGCCCGCACCGCCGGACGCGTGCTGGGCAAGCTCGGCAAGAAGGGCAGCCTCGAGCAGAAGTTCATCGCCGAGCTCCCCCAGACCTTCTCCGATCTGGGTCCCACGTACGTCAAGCTCGGCCAGATCATCGCGTCCAGTCCGGGCGCCTTCGGCGAGCCGCTGTCACGCGAGTTCCGCGGGCTGCTGGACCGCGTCCCCCCCGCCGATCCCACCGAGGTCCGCGAACTCATCATCGCCGAGCTGGGGTCCGAACCGGAGAAGCTGTTCGCCTCCTTCGACACCGAACCGTTCGCGTCCGCCTCGATAGCCCAGGTGCATTACGCCACACTGCATTCCGGCGAGGACGTGGTGGTCAAGATCCAGCGTCCCGGAATCCGGCGCCGGGTCGCCGCCGACCTGCAGATCATGAAGCGTGGCGCGGCCCTACTGGAACTCGGCAAGGTGGGCCGCATGCTGTCCGCCCGCGATGTGGTGGACGATTTCTCCGGGAACCTCTCCGAAGAGCTCGACTTTCTCGCCGAGGGTCAGGCCATGCAGACCTGGGTGGAACATCTGCACACCTCATCGCTCGGCAAGAACATTCGGGTGCCGGATGTGCATTGGCATTACACGACATCCAAGGTGCTCACCATGGAGCGCGTGCACGGCATCCGCATCGACGACGCAGCGGCCATTCGCAAGGCCGGATTTGACGGCACCGAGTTGGTGAAGTCGCTGCTGTTCTCGGTGTTCGAATCCGGTCTGCGCCAGGGCTTGTTCCACGGTGACCTGCATGCGGGCAATCTCTTGGTGGACGACGAAGGCCGCATCGTGTTTCTGGACTTCGGCATCGTCGGGTTCATCGATCCGCGAACTCGGTGGCTGTTACGTGAATTGATCCATGCGCTGCTGGTCAAGAAGGATCATCGCGCCGCGGGCAAGATCGTGGTGCTGATGGGTGCCGTCGGCAACCCCGGGGACGCCGACAAGAGCACCCGGGATATCCAGGCGTTCGCCACCCCCCTGACGACGAAATCTCTTGGAGACATGTCTTATTCGGATATCGGTAAGCAGCTGTCCGCGCTCGCCGAGCAGTATGACGTCAAGCTGCCGCGTGAGCTGGTGCTCATCGGCAAGCAATTCCTGTACGTCGAGCGCTACATGAAACTGCTGGCACCGCGCTGGCAGATGATGGAGGACCCGGAACTCAAGGGCTACTTCGGCAATTTCATCGTCGACATCAGCCGTGAGCACAACCGTGAGGGAGATATCTGAGATGACGGCCAGCACCGCCACGATTGGCGATATCGAGTTGTGCTACGAGGAATTCGGCAATCCGGCCGACCCCGCCATGCTGCTCATTATGGGCATCGGCGCGCAGATGGTGTTCTGGCGCCCCGAGTTCTGCCAACAGCTCGCCGACCAGGGCTACCGCGTCATCCGATTCGACAACCGGGACTGCGGTCTGTCGACCAAATTGGACGGGGTGCGCGCCGGCGGGGGCTCGCTGCTTCCGAGCATGGCGAAATTCCTTGCCGGAGTGAAGATCACCGGCACCGCCTACACGTTGGTGGACATGGCCGGCGACGCCGCGGGATTGCTCGATCACCTCGGCATCGAGCAGGCACACATCGTGGGCGCCTCGATGGGCGGCATGATCGCGCAGGTATTCGCCGCCGAGCATCCCGAGCGGACCGCAACGGTCACCATCATCATGTCGAGCAATAATCAGCCGTTCCTGCCCCCGCCCGGACCGCGCCAGCTGATGGCACTGCTGAAGCCTCCACCCGCGGGCGCCACCCGCGAGCAGGTGATCGCCAACAGCGTGCAGGTCGGCCGGACCATCGGTAGCCCGAAATTCCGCCAGTCAGAATCGAAGTCGTATCTGCATGCCGCCGAGTACTACGACCGCAGCTATTACCCCAAGGGATTCTCCCGGCAATTCGCCGCGATCATGGGGACCGGCAGCCTGGTGCCGTTCGACAACCGAATCACAGCCCCCGCACTGGTTTTGCACGGTAGGGCCGACAAGTTGATGCGCCCTTCGGGCGCGCGCGCCATCGCCCGGGCAATCCCGGGAGCGCGCCTGGCGCTCATCGACGGCATGGGTCACGACCTGCCCGAGCCGCTGTGGAGCCGAATCATCACCAAGCTCACCGAGACCTTCGCTCGATCGGAGCCCGCAGAGGACGAGTCGGAGTCCGAGGCGGCGGGTCGCTAATTAGCTCCCCTAGGGAACGACTTTCACAAGCCCGAAACTGGTCGTTAATTCTGCGCGCAACCCTTGTCGCTGCTGTGATCGTGCTCTAGCCTCGGCACGGGACACACAGCCACTACCAGATCCGATCTACCGCACGCGCGCCGTTCGGGGCACCGCGCCATCTCTTGTGAGAGGCCGCCGCATGTCCAAATTGATCCCGAAGTTTTCCGACGTACAGGCCCACTACGACCTGTCCGATGACTTCTTCGCACTATTTCTCGACCCCAGCAGGACGTACAGCTGTGCGTACTTCGAACCCGAAACGCTGACGCTCGAACAGGCCCAACAGGCCAAGATCGATCTTGCACTCGGGAAGTTGAACCTGGAGCCGGGAATGACGCTGCTGGATGTGGGGTGCGGCTGGGGCGCCACCATGAAGCGTGCGCTTGAGCGCTATGACGTGAATGTCATCGGCCTGACGCTCAGCAAGAATCAGTGCGCATACGTCAACACACTCCTGCGTTCCGCGGAAAGTTCGCGCGACTACGAGGTCCGGTTGGCCGGGTGGGAGGAATTCGAGGGCACCGTCGACCGAATTGTCAGCATCGGCGCCTTCGAGCATTTCGGCCACGAACGGTACGACAGCTTCTTCGCGATGGCGCACCGGGCACTGCCCGACGACGGAAAGATGTTGCTGCACAGCATTGTCAGCTATCACCCCGAGGAATTGAAGCGAATGGGCATTCCGCTCCTGATGTCGCGGGTCCGATTCATGCATTTCATGCTCACCGAGATATTCCCCGGCGGCCGTTTACCTTCCGTGCCGATGGTGGACGAGCATGCGGCGCGGGCGAACTTCCGCATTACCCGTCACCAGCTCCTGCAACCCCACTATGCACGCACCTTGGACTGCTGGGCCGAGAACCTGGTCGCGCACAAAGAAGAAGCGATCGCGCTTCAGTCCCAAGAGGTGTACGACAGGTACATCAGATACCTGACGGGATGTGCCGACGCGTTCCGGGAAGGCTGGATCGACGTCGTTCAATTCACCTGCGAGAAGTAGTCGTCGACCAAGCCCTGCACCGCACCGGCCACCAGGCCCTTGTCGACGGGCACCAGTCCGATCCGGGTACGCCGATCCAGAATGTCGTCGGCGTCGAGCGCACCCTCATGGGTGAGCGCGAATTCGACCTGTTCGCGGGTGATGTCGAGGCCGTCAACCAGCGCAGTACCCCCGGCACCCGGCCAGTCGTCCACGACCGCCAGGTTCTGTGTCACGCACTCCGAGGCGGCCAGCGGACGCCGTTCCAGCCCCGCATCCAGCGCGTCCTCGGCCATCATGCGATAGGTGGTCAGCTTGCCGCCCACCACACTGACCACCCCAGACGCCGACACCCGCACCGCGTGTTTTCGGGACAGGTCCGCGGTCGCGGAATCATCACCGTCGAGCAGCGGCCGCAGGCCCGCGAAACGCCCCGCCACATCCGCTTCGGACAGTGACGTCTGCAGCACCGTGTTGACCGTATCGATGAGGAATTTCTCCTCTGCCGCAGAGGGTTCGGCCACATCAGGCACCGGGCCGGGTGCCGGTTCGTCGGTGAGCCCCAGGTACACCCGATCGTGGATGGCAGGCAATGCGAAGACGAATCGGTTGATGGTGCCGGGCACCGGCACCGTGAGGGCCGCGGTCAGGCCGCCGAAACTCGCTGCCCGAAACACCAAGTGGGTCCCGCGACTCGGGCGCAGCTTGATGTCACCATCGACCTGGCCCGCCCACACCCCGGCGGCGTTGATGACGAGACCTGCCTGGACCGCAACGGCATTGCCGGTCAACTCGTCACGCAGCACCGCACCATCACCGGTGACCTGTTCGGCCGACACCCGAGTGAGGATCCGAGCGCCCAAACCGGCCGCCGTGCGCGCGATCGACACCACCAACCGCGCATCGTCGATGAGCTGGCCGTCAAAGGCCATGAGTCCACCGCGAAGTCCGTTGCGCCGCACCGTCGGAGCGCGACGAATCACTTCGCCTGCATCGATGGCGCGCGAACGCGGCAGCACATCGGCCGAGGTATGCGCGAGCATGCGCAGCCCGTCGCCGGCGACGAATCCCACCCGTATCAAGGTCCGACCGAACATGCTCACCGCCGGGTGCAGTGGCACCACCTGGGCGAGCGGGTGAATCAGATGTGGGGCAGTACGAGTCATCAAAATGTGGCGCTCGATCGCGCTCTCCCGCGCGATGCCCACCTGCCCCGAGGCCAGATAGCGCAATCCGCCGTGCACCAGTTTCGAGCTGAATCGGCTTGTCCCAAAGGCTAAGTCGTGCTTCTCGACCAATGTAACGCGCAGGCCGCGGCTCGCCGCGTCAAGTGCCACCCCGACACCGGTGATACCGCCACCGATGACCAGCACGTCAACCGGGGCACCGCCGTCAAGGGCGGCGAGGTCGGCACTGCGCCGGGTGCTGTTGAGCTGGTTTGTCATGAATTCTCCTAGAGGGGCGGATCAAGCCTTGAGATATCCGTCGATGGCGGTGGCCAACTCGTTCACCAGCTCGTCTGGCGAGAGGATGTCGGCGACGATGCGCGCCGACTGCAGCACGGATTGACCGATGAGCAGCACCATCGCCGCCAGCTGTTCCGGGGAGCCGGCACGAATCGATCCGTCGGCCTGCCCCTCGGCGATGAGCACCGCCGTCCAGCCGATGAGTGCACGCTGACTGGTGCCCAACCGCTGCACGATGTAGGTCAGCAGCAGTTCGGGATCGGATCGCAGGATCGCCGCGAATATCGAATGCTCGCGCACCTGCGTCACCAGGCCCGTCACCGACTGGACCAGCCGATCGCGCGCGCACCCCTGTCCGATCGCGGGCAGGATCGAGCCCATCTCCCGCGTGAGCAGCTCGGCAACGAGGGAGCGCACATCTGGCCAGCGCCGATACACCGACGGGCGGCTCACCCCGGCGCGCTTGGCGACCTCGACCAGCGTGGTACGACGCACCCCGAACTCGGTGACGCAGGACAACGCGGCATCGAGGATGCGTTCGGTCACGGGGTCGGCGACATCCGTCGTCTGGACCGTCATGTCACCTCACCCTCGCCCAAGAATTCTGCGTTACAACTTGCCATCGTATGTAATACTGTAACGCATGATGGAGTGGGACGCCTGGGGCGTGGCCGAAAAACGACAGACTCTCTCGCCTCAGGTGAAGACGCTCTTGGCGTCGGCACTGGGCATACCCAAACGGGATCCCGTCAGCCGCGACGAATCGGCGGTCACCCTCTCCCCCAGCGCGCTCACCGCAGAACAACTGGCAGCCTTGGGCGACCTACTCGGCGCTGAGCATGTAAGCACCGATCACGGTGCCCGGCTGCGTCATTCGGGCGGCAAGAGCACTCCCGACCTGTTGCGCCGCCGCTCCACCGGCGTACAGGACGCCCCCGACGCCATCGTCTATCCAGCGTCACACGGCGAGGTGGCCGCGCTTCTGGCTCTCTGCGGCAAGCAGGACATCGCGGTCGTACCATTCGGCGGCGGCACCAGCGTGGTGGGCGGGCTGGACCCCGAACGCGGTGGGTTCACCGCCGTCGTCGCCATCGATCTGCGACGGATGTCGGGTCTGGTCTCCCTCGATGAGGTATCGGGAACCGCCGTGCTGCTGCCGGGAACGACTGGCCCCGAAGCCGAGGAACTCCTTGGCGCCAAGGGATTTTCACTCGGGCACTTCCCGCAGAGCTTCCGTTTCGCGAGCATCGGCGGATTCGCCGCCACCCGCTCGTCCGGGCAGGCCTCCAGCGGTTACGGCCGCTTCGACGCGATGGTGGACGCCCTCCGGATCGCCACCCCGCGCGGCGACCTCAACCTGGGTAGGGCACCCGCTTCGGCCGCCGGGCCGGACCTGCGCCAGCTCTTCCTGGGATCCGAGGGGGCACTCGGCATCATCACCGAGGTCACGGTGCGTGTGCACCGGCTCCCCGAGGACACCTGGTACCAGGGCTGGTCCTTCCCCTCCTTCGAAGTCGGCGCACAGGCGCTGCGCACCCTCGTCCAGTCCGACGCGGCGCCCACCGTGCTGCGCCTGTCCGATGAGGCCGAAAGCGGGCTAAACCTGGCCCTGGCCAAGGATATTGGCGGAAAGAACCCCGCGGCCGGGGTGCTGGCCATCACCACCGTCGAGGGCACGCACGGGCATGTGGTGGCCAAGTCGGCCGAAGTGTCCGCCGTCCTCGCCGCGGCAGGCGGCACCGCGCTCGGCGACGAGCCGGGCAAGGCCTGGGACCACGGCCGTTTCGACGCACCATATCTGCGCGATGCGCTCATCGACGCCGGCGCGGTGGTGGAGACGTTGGAGACCGCGACGTCGTGGCATAACCTCACCAATCTGCGCACCGCCGTCACCACGGCACTCACCGAAGCACTTGGCGCCCAGGGCACTCCGCCGCTGGTCTTGTGCCACATCTCGCACACCTACCGCACCGGAGCATCGCTGTACTTCACCGTGGTCTGCGCGGCCGCCGAAGATCCGCTGACCCAGTGGGGCAAGGCCAAGAAGGCCGCAGGCGACGCCATCGTCGCGGCGGGCGGCACGATCACACACCATCACGCCGTCGGGCGCGACCATCAACCGTGGCTCGCCGATGAGATCGGTGAGCTCGGCGTGGAGATCCTGCAGGCGGTCAAGCGGACCGTCGACCCGCAGGGAATCCTCAACCCCGGCAAGCTGATTCCCACGCAGGCGTAACCGTGACGCACCTGACCGTTCTGACGAACCCCACCGCGGGCCACGCCGCGGCACAGGCGGCCGAAGCGGCCATCACGCATCTGCGCGCACGTGGCCTGACGGTGACTCATCACGCCGCCTCGTCGGCGTCGGAATCACACGCGCTCGCGCAGGAAGCCGCGCGCACGGGTGCCCGCGGAATCGTCGCGGCCGGTGGCGACGGTCTGGTGAGCATCGCGCTTCAAGCTGTCGCGTCCACCCCGATAGCACTCGGTGTGATCCCCATCGGCACCGGGAATGACTGCGCCCGCATGCTGGACATCCCACTGGGCGACCCTGTCGCCGCGGCTGAGGTGATCGCCACCGGCAACATCCGGGACATCGACGCCGGCCGCATCCAATATGACGGGAACACAACGTGGTTTGCCACAGTCGTGGCCTCCGGATTCGACTCCTTGGTCAATGACCGAGCCAACCGGATGCGCTGGCCGCGTGGCCGTCGCCGCTATGACATCGCCATGGCCCTGGAGGCCGCGAAGCTGAAGCCCCTACCGTTTCGCATCGAGCTGGACGATCAGGTGATCGAGACCGATGTCACCCTCGTCGCGGTCGGGAACGGAACCTCATACGGCGGTGGAATGCGCATCTGTCCGGACGCCCTTCTGGACGACGGGCTGCTGGACGTGACGGTGGTCGCGGCCGGTGGGCGGTTGCGACTGTTGCGCTTGTCCCCCACCGTCTACAAGGGCACCCATGTCGACCTGCCCGAGGTGAGCACCTTCAGGTCGCGGCGGGTCCGGCTGTCCGCCGCCGACATCACCGCCTATGCCGACGGCGATCCCGTCGCGCCGCTGCCGGTCGATATCGAAGTGGTTCCCGGCGCCCTGAGCGTCTTCGCCTAGCCGATCTTCTGCGCGAACAGGAACGCCGAATGCGGCGTCGCGTCGGGCAGATCGGCGGGGATGCTGCGACCGTGACGCTCCAGCAACGCGGGTGTTGTCTCGCTGGTCACCTGCCATCCGCGTTCAGCGAGGAACTCGCCGGCGTCGGTGCGTTCCTCCAGGTACCACAGGTCGGCGACATCGGGAATGTCTTGCCCCTGGAGATGTTCGGCGGCACGCCGAAACGCCTGCCCGCGTTCGCGTTGCCGCGCAAGGGTTTCCGGGTTGAAGAAATCTTCGCCGAAGTTCTCCACGGCGATGCGGCTGCCCGGTACGCTCAGCGCGTCCACCCGCTCGAAAAGCAGATCCTGTGCCGCGGGCGGCAGATACGGCAATAGGCCCTCGGCAATCCAGGCCGCCGGCCGGCCGGAATCAAACCCGTTGGCCTCCAACGCGGCGGGCCAATCGTCGCGCAGATCAGCCGCCACCGGGACGTGACGGACACGCGGTGCGGCGCCCTGCGCGTCCAGGGTGTCAGCCTTGAAGGCGAGAACCTTGGGGAGATCCAGCTCGAACAACACCGCATCGGCGGGCCAGTCGAGCCGCCAGGCGCGGGCATCGAGCCCGGCAGCCAGAATCACCGCCTGGCCAATCCCGGCCTCACCCGCCTCGCGGAAGAAATCGTCAAAGAACTTGGTGCGACACGCGACGTAGGACCGCATCGCGGCAATGCGCTCGACCAATCGGGGCTCGGCCTCCAGCAGGGCGGCAGGCGGCTCCCCATCGAAGCGATACATACTCCAGACGCCCTCGCCTGCGGCCGTGAGGAAATGACCGGCGTACGGGTCACTGATCAACGGATTCGCGCTGCGGGTTTCCGCGTCTCGGGCACTGGCCACTCCCAACGCGGTGGTGCCCACACTTTCGGTGATTTCCCAGCTGTCTCCGTCACTTCGCGCCATGAGTTCCTTTGTACGCCAGCCTGGATAGTGCGCGGTGATAGGCGTGCACCGTAGGTGTCGGCGCGGACCCCTCGAACCGCGCAACCCACCACTGCAGACCAGCAAGACGCGCCCGGAAGAGTCACAGACGACAAGCTGGCACTATTTATAGAACAGCGCGATATATTTGTCCAGCAATTCCAGGGATTGAGACATACATTGACGGACCACACCAGCGCCGCCGGGCCGGGGCGTGGCCGCGGGCGGCCCATCAAGGACGGCAAGACATCCGCGGAAGTACGGTCGAACCTGCTCGACGCCACCGAGCGGGTGCTGGCCCGGGTGGGCGTCACCGCGCTCAGCATGGGTGCCGTCGCCCGGGAGGCGGGATACAGCCGCGGCGTCGTGTATCGCTACTTCGACAATCGGGACGAGGTACTCGACGCCCTGGTCGTACGCAGGGCGACAACGAATATCACAGAGACCGCTCCCCGGCTGATGGCGCTGGGCGACTGGTCCGAGATGGTCGTCGAATCCATGGTGATCGTCGCGACAGAGACCACACAGGACCCCTTGCTCCGCGCGCTGGTGGACCCGGACGGCAGCCACAGCACCGCCGCGACCCTGATATTCGGCTCACCGGGGCTGAACCAGATGCTCACCTCGTTGTACGAGTCGATGTTCAGCAGCGGACTCGCTCCGCTGCGCGAAGGGCTCAGCGCACACGATGCCTCGCGCTATGTGCTGTCGGTGGTGATGAGCCTGCTCTCCGGCTCCATACCGGGCTGCGACGATCCCGATCAGGTGCGACGCTATGTCCGCACCTTTGTTCTCCCGGCGCTGCTCCAAACGCCACCGCCGCCACAACAGGTCTTCACATAGTCGGCGGCAGATGTCTGATCGGTGGTGCGGCGTTCGTCAGACAGGTAGAGAGTGGATCGCAGAGTTCCGCTCACTGACTCAGACGGAGGGCTCCACCATGTACTACCTTGCGCTGCTGATCGGTCCCGAGCGGGCCCGGACACCCGAAGAGGGCGCCCAAGAGATGGTTGAATACCAAAACTTTCACGCCAAGGCGGCATCGGCAATCCACGCCGGTGACGCGTTGTTCCCCGTCGCCGAGGGTGTCCGAATCAGCGGAGCACCCGATGCCCGCGTCGTCACCGACGGGCCGTTCGCCGAGGGCGCCGAGGTGGCCGGCGGCTACTACGTGTTGGAGGCCGAGCACCTGGACGACGCGTTGACGTTGGCCCGAGACATACCGGAGGCCAAGCACGGCGCGGTCGAGGTGTGGCCGCTCGTCCATTGCTCACCAGAGTTCGACGGGCAAGGTGCCACCAACTGGCTCGCGCTGCTCATAGAACCTCGCGACGAGGCCTTGCTGCCGGGCACCCCCGAGTGGGAGGCGGTGGCGGACAAGCACGGAGTGTTCCGCGCCCAGGCCGGTGACCACATCAAGCTCGCCGGGCCGTTGCATCCCCCGTCGACGGCGACCACCGTACGGGTGCGTGACGGCGAGGTGTTGCTCACGGACGGCCCCTACATCGAGGCGGCCGAGATCGCGAACGGTTTCTACGTGTTGACCACCGATGATCGCGACCAGGCCATCGAACTCGCCGCGCAACTGCCCGCGTCCACCGTGGAGCTGCGTCAGCTGACCGGTGTGTCGGGCCTCTAGCGACGCATGATCGACCTGGGCGGCGTCTTTCGACGGGAATGGGGGCCAACCGTCGCGGCCATCGCGCGTTGGTCGGGCGACCTCACCGTCGCCGAAGACGCTGTCCAGGAGGCGTGTACCGATGCCCTGCGGACCTGGCCGCGCGACGGCATACCCGCGAACCCGGGCGGTTGGTTGTTGACGGCCGCACGGAACCGGGCACGTGATCGCCTGCGGCGCGAAACACTGCGTCCGGGAAAGGAACTGGCGGCTATGGTCCCTCACATCGCTGACATCACCGCCCGGACCGACGTCTCCGATCCCCATCCCGTGCGCGACGACGAGCTGCGGATGATGTTCACCTGTGCCCATCCCGCCCTGGAGCGCACGTCACAACTCGCCCTGACATTGCGGTTGGTGTCTGGCCTGACCGTTGCGGAGATCGCCCGGGCGCTGCTGCACAGTGAGGCGGCAATAGGTCAACGAATCACTCGCGCCAAGAACAAAATTCGCACGGCCAACATCCCCCTACGGGTGCCGCCCGCCGAGCTACTGCCCGAACGTACGCCCCACGTGCTCAGCTGTATCTACTCGGTCTTCACCGAGGGCTACTGGTCCACGGGCGGACCGTCAGCCATCCGCGACGAGTTATGCGACGAAGGCGTGCGGTTGGCCGGAGAACTGTGCAAGCTCCTGCCTCAGGAGCGGGAAGCCAACGCGCTGGCCGCACTTGTGTTGCTTCATGATTCGAGACGCCTGGAACGGATGGGCGGCGACGGCGCACTGGTTCCGCTGGAGGAACAGGACCGTACTCGGTGGGATCGCGATCGTATTTCCCGTGGGCTGGGCCAGCTGCGGCAGGCGGCGGGCTCCGCCGGGCCGTATCTGCCCCAGGCGGTCATCGCCGCCCTGCACGCCACCGCACCATCGTGGGAGGAAACCGATTGGCATGCCATCTGCCTGGCCTATGACCGGCTGGTGACCATGACGGATTCGCCGGTGGTGCTGGTGAATCGGGCGCTGGCCATCGGACTGCGCGACACCCCGGAGAAGGGGCTGGCCGCTCTGGAGAAGGTCGCCCATGATCCGCGCCTGACGAGATCCAATCTGGTGGCCACTGTGCGCGCCGATCTGCTCCGGCGCGCGGGACGCAATGCCGAGGCAATCGACTGGTATCGAACGGCACTGTCCGCCAACGGCTCCGACCCTGGACGGGAGTTCCTGCGGCGTCGCATCGCCGAATGTGAGACCAGCCTCCGCTAGCCGGGAACTACCAGGAACCAACAACCCCCGCCAGCCAGTGACCGATATCGCGGTGGACCCAGTCCTTCTCGGGTTCGTTGAGAATTTCGTGACGCCCGCCGGCATAGAAGCGGTATTCGAGGCGACGATGACCTTCTGCCATGTATCGGGTGATGAGGCCCTGGATCGTCTCGGTGCGACCGCCCACCGGATCCTCCGATCCGGCGACAATGAGAATCGGCAGCTCCGAGGGGATCCGCGACTCGTTCCCCGGCTCCCACAGGGAGTGAAATCCCTTGATCACCGAACATGTCATGGCATTGGAAAACGGCTTGCCACACAAGGGGTCTGACTGGAACGTGCGTATCTCTTCGGCATCGCAGGTCTGCCACTCCGAGCCGGTGGGCGTGACACCGTCGGGCACAAACGGTGCGTTGAACCGCGCCAGGAGCGCGCCGAAGAATTCACTCGGCGCCATCGCCTGCGGCCCAGCGGCCACTGCCTCCAGCTGGGCTATGGCCTGGCGATAGGCCTCTTCCGTGAGACCCGGCACCGCACCCAGCGTGCCGCACAGCACCGCCCCCGCCAGCAGGTCGCCGTGATTCTCGATGTGGGACTGCGTCAATGCCGAACCCATGCTGTGTCCGAAGGCAATCAACGGCAGACCGGGATTCTGCGCACGCGCGATATCCGCGAGCTGCTTGATATCCGCGGTCATGTCGTCCCAGGCCGTAACTCCGAGCTGCCCCAGCCCCGCCGGGCCGGCGGTCTGTCCGTGCCCGCGCAGATCCAGGGCGTAGACCACGCACCCGCGCGCCGCGAGGAATCGGGCCAGCCGGTCGTACCGAGCACTGTATTCGGCAATGCCATGCGTGATCTGCACGGCGGCCCGCAGGCCGATCCCGCACGGTGGCTGCCATGTGCGGTACCAGATCACCATCTGGTCTACGTCGGAAGTGAACGTAGAAAATGTAGGCCCACCAACAGCGTTCGTGTCGACCGCAGTCAGATTCTCGCTCATGACGATCCCTTCTCTCAGGCTATTTCTTCGGCGTACTTGCGCGCGTAGATCGCGTAAAGCACGGTGTCTTCAGCCTCCTCGAAGGCCCGAGCCCGCTCGACGATATGCGAAAACCGATCGACACCCATGGCCGAGGCTCCGTGCTGTCGGAGAATTGCACATGGTTCAAAATACGGCGAAACGCCGGTCCCTATTTTCAGCCATGCGAAAGGAATGCGCACCCGAAAAGACCGGCACCGGCACGGCCGATTTCCGATTCGGATGTGGTGACACTGCCAACAAAATGCACGAAGACGTTGGCAAATCTTCGAAGATCATCAGTTTGGAGGCATTCCCGCTCATGAAGGCCCTAGGGTTCCGTCCATCAGGCCCGACAACAGCAAGTTAGCATGGTCCGCGATCCGCCCTCTTCGCGCCAGTATTGCCAATTTCGAAATTATCTATTGCCCACGGGAAAATAATGACGGACCGGAAAGATAATCGCTCCGCCTCAACCCGATATGATCAGTCCGTGGGTCTACAGAGTCTTGATGTATACGACCTTCGGTGCTTTGTCGCTGTGGCAACAACGCTAAATTTCACACAAGCCGCACGGGATCTGCATGTCTCCGCCCCACCTTTGAGCCGACGGATCCGCGACATGGAACGGCTGTTGGACGTCAAACTGTTTGTCCGCGATACCCGTCGAGTCACACTCACCGCGGAGGGCGCGCGACTACTTCCCGCGGCCCGCCGCATACTCGCCCAATTCGACGAGTTGCCGTCCATTGTGTCTCCGGAACCCGCAACATCCACCCGGCCCATTGCCTACGGTGTGCCGCCCTGGCTGCACCCGGATCTGCGTGCGGCGTTGGCGGATCTTGAGAAGGTACACGCAGGCAGCTTCACGTTGAGGAAGTGGCCACGGGGCAGCGCCGAGATCATTTCCGCTCTCCAGCGGGGGGACATCGCGTTCGGGTTGGCCCGCCCACCGTTCGATTCGGTGGGGTTGGTCAGAACAGTAGTGCACGAAGAGCCTTTGGGCGCTGTACTTTCCAAGGCACGGTACGGAACCAGATCGTCGATATCGACGTCCGAACTTGCCAACCTCAACTATGTGACCGCCCGGCGAGACACCGATACCGAGTATCGCCGGCAGGTGGACCATGCGCTGGAATCGGCTGGGGTACCCCGGCGCGAAAACGTTGACCCCGGCGACTATGTGGGCGCGGCCGATGTCATCAGTGTGGGTGACGGGTTCGCCATCGCGCCGCTCTCCCCGGTCAGTGGCGGCCGGATGTACAACCTCGCCGACGACATCTGCATACCCATCAACGATCTGGACCTGACCCTGGTTACCTGTTTGGTATGGCAGGCCAGTCTGGCCGAGGACGATCAAGAGATCCGGGACATCGTCGACTCGGCGGTTGCCCTATTGCGCAGGCCTCCGACCCCACAGCGCACCGACTCCGCCTAACGGCCTAGCGCCTACGGCAGCGGAGCTGACCACACCAGCCGGGTACCACCGGTGTCCATCGCCGACACACTGAACGTGCCGCCCGACTCCGCAGCGCGGTTCGCGAGCCCGCTCAATCCACTGCGGGCCACCACTTCCGGTATCCCGATGCCGTCGTCGACCACCTCGATCACCAACTCGTCGTCAACCGACACGGTCACGGACAACTCTCTGGCGCGCGCATGCCTGACCACATTGCTCACGGCCTCACGCATCACTGCCTCGGCATCGCCTGCGGTGCCGGCGGGTATCACATCCAACGGCCCGCTCATGCGCACAGATACCCGCAGCCCGGTGTCTGCCGTGAGCTCATTGATGGTGGAACGCAGTGTGGCACGCAAGGATTCGTCGTTGGTGTGCAAATCGAAGATCGCGGTCCGGATCTCCTGGATCACCTCATGCAGCTGGTCGATATGGTCGGCGAGCCGGGCCGCCACGGTCGGATCCACTGACCGACGATGGGTGCTCTGCATGGCCAGGCCGACGGCGAACAACCGCTGAATGACGTGGTCGTGCAAATCACGCGCGATGCGATCGCGATCTGCCAGCACGTCCAATTCATGTTTGGCCAAACGCACCTCGGCCTGCTCCAAGGCCAGCGCCGCCTGCCCCGCGAAGGAGGCCGCCATATCGAGCTGCTCCTCGTCGAAGGCGATCGCTCTGACCGTCCGCAGCAGGATGAGTACCCCGGCCGTCGATTCCCCTCCCCCGAGCGGAAGGACCAGAGCGGGCCCGAATGCCAGACCCGTCCCCTCGGCCAAGTTCACCGCGAGACGGCTTACATTCCGAGGCTCGTGATCGACAAAGGTACTTCCGGAGGTCGAGCCGTCAACCGGAATCACCTTGTCGATCAGCACATCCGCGCCGTCACCCTCGCACACCGCCACCACCAGCTCGTCGGTGTCTTCCCCGTCGCCGACGGGCAGCGCGATGAACGCGAAGTCCGCCTCTGCGAGCAGCGCCGCACTGGATGCCACCAGGTGCAGCGCCTTGCCCGGGTCCACGCCACCCAGTAGTTCCGCGGTGATATCGGCGGTCGCCCGCTGCCATTGCTCACGGCGGCGCGCATGCTGATAGAGACGCGCATTCTCTATCGCGATACCTGCGGCACCCGCGAGCGCACGCACCACCACCTCGTCGTCCTCGGTGAACTCCTGCCCGCCGAGCTTCTCGGTGAGATACAGCCGTCCGAACACCTCGCCGCGCACCTGTACGGGCACACCCAAAAAGGTCCGCATGGGCGGGTGGTTCGCAGGGAATCCGACCGAGGCCGGGTGCGCAGCGATGTCCCGCAGCCGCAGCGGCTTGGCCTCGTCGATCACCACACCGAGCACACCGTGGCCCGTGGGCAGCGGGCCGATCATGTCACGGGTGGCCTCGTCGATACCCTCGTAGACAAACTCCGCCAGCTTCTCATCCGAGCCCACCACACCGAGTGCGCCGTATCGGGCGCTGACGAGTTCAGATGCCGCACAAACGATTTCCCGCAGGGTCGCATCCAGTTCCAGCCCAGAGCTGACGGCCATGACGGCGTCCAGCAGGGCATCCATCCGCCCGCGGGTACCGTCGACAATCTGCTCGATCCGGCCCTGCACCTCAGCGAGGAGTTCACGCAACTGCAAATGGGCAAGCTCGGCCGTCACCCGATTGGGTTGCGTACCAACGTCCTCTACCACAATTGAACTTTCGCACACCTTGCCCTCGGGTGAATACCAACCCGTCAGCCGTGCTGCCCCTGGTTCTCGCGCGCGAGTTTGGTCGCCAGGACTGCGACCTGGGTACGCCGTTCAAGGTCCAGCTTGGTGAGCAAGCGCGAGACATAGTTCTTGACCGTCTTCTCCGCCAAGAACATTCGCTCCGCGATCTGACGGTTGGTCAGCCCCTCGCCGATCAGCTCCAGCAATGTCCGTTCCTGCGCGGTGAGCCCGGCCAGCGGAGACGGGTTGTCCGCCGCGGCGCGCAGCTTGTTCATCAATGCGGCGGCGGCCCGGTTATCCAGCAGCGAGCGTCCCGCTCCGACGGTGCGGACCGCGGAGATCAGCTCCATGCCCTTGATGTCCTTGATGACGTAACCGCCGGCACCCGCCATGATCGCGTCGAGCATGGCATGTTCGTCGGTGAACGAGGTGAGCATCAGGCAGTTGAGATTCGGCAGTCTGGACCGCAATTCACGACATAGCTCGACCCCGTTACCGTCGGGCAGCCGGATATCCAGCACCGCGATATCGGGTTGTAGCGCCGGGATGCGTGCCATCGCCTCGGCGACCGAGGACGCCTGCCCGATCACCGAGAAATCCTCTTCCTCTTCGAGCAGGTCAGCCAGGCCGCGGCGCACTACCTCGTGGTCGTCGACCAGGAACACTGTGATCATGTCCGTTTTCCTTCCACCCGCCGCCCCCAGTGTGGCACCGGCAGAACATACCGACATGGCATTCCTTCCCGTCGTACCCCGCTGGTTCCACGGTAAGACGGAACCAACCTCGGCGGCTACGGTCTTTGGTCCCTAAACGGCGCAAGCCCCCATTTCCGGCTCGGCGCCAGGGAATGGGGGCTTGTGCGGTAAGCGTTCCGAAGGCTCTTAGACCTCCAGGAAGTTCCGGGTCACGGCCGGGTCGACCTGGATGCCCGGGCCGGTGGTGGTGCTGACGACGACCTTCTTCAGGTAGCGCCCCTTGGCCGACGACGGCTTGGCACGCAGGATCTCGTCGAGGACCGCTCCGTAGTTCTCCGTCAGCTTCTCGGCGTCGAAGGACGCCTTGCCGATGATCAGGTGAAGGTTGGAGTGCTTGTCGACGCGGAAGTTGATCTTGCCGCCCTTGATGTCGGTGACGGCCTTGGCCACGTCGGGGGTCACGGTGCCGGTCTTGGGGTTCGGCATCAGACCGCGCGGGCCCAGGACACGAGCGATACGACCGACCTTGGCCATCTGATCCGGGGTGGCGATGGCGGCGTCGAACTCGAGCCACCCGCCCTGGATCTTCTCGATCAGGTCGTCGCTACCGACAACATCGGCGCCGGCGGCAGCAGCCGCTTCGGCCTTGTCACCCACCGCGAAGACGATGACGCGAGCGGTCTTACCGGTACCGTGCGGAAGGTTCACGGTGCCGCGGACCATCTGGTCAGCCTTGCGGGGGTCGACGCCGAGGCGCATCGCGACCTCAACAGTGGCGTCGTACTTCTTGGACGAGGTCTCCTTGGCCAGCTTGGTGGCCTCAAGAGGGCTGTACAGTTTGTCGCGGTCCACCTTTTCGGCGGCCTCGCGATATGCCTTGCTGTTCTTGCTCATTGGTATCCAATCAATTGTTGGTTCGTGGTCGTACAGGCCGAAGCGGGCCTTACCACTGGGTTATGCGGATTACTCGCTGCCGTGTCTATTCGACGGTGATGCCCATCGAGCGCGCGGTGCCGGCAATGATCTTGGCGGCGGCGTCGATGTCGTTGGCGTTGAGGTCTTCCTTCTTCGTCTCGGCGATCTCGCGCACCTGATCCCAGCTCACCTTGGCGACCTTGGTCTTGTGCGGCTCACCGGAACCCTTGGGCACACCGGCGGCCTTCAACAGCAGCTTGGCGGCGGGAGGGGTCTTGAGCGCGAAGGTGAAGCTGCGGTCCTCGTAGACACTGATCTCCACGGGGATGACGTTGCCGCGCTGCGAGTCCGTCGCGGCGTTGTACGCCTTGCAGAACTCCATGATGTTGACGCCATGCTGACCGAGCGCGGGACCTACCGGCGGCGCAGGGTTGGCTTCGCCGGCCTTGATCTGAAGCTTGATCAGCCCGACGACCTTTTTCTTCTTCGGGGCCATTGGGTGTTTCCTTACTTTCCTTCCGTGTTCCGGCCGTTATTCGACCGGAGTTCTGCGGACCGTGACGCGGTCCGAAGTCTTGTTAGAGCTTCTCCACCTGAGTGAAGTTGAGCTCGACCGGGGTCTCACGACCGAAGATGGACACCAGCACCTTGAGGCGCTGCTGTTCGGCGTTGACCTCGCTGATGCTGGCGGGCAGCGTCGCGAACGGGCCATCGGTGACGGTGACCGACTCGCCGACCTCGAAGTCGACCTCGATGACGGGACGCTCCAGGCCACCCGTCTCGGCGGCCGCGGTCCCGGAGGTTTCGGCTGAACCACCCTTGGTGGCCTTCTTGGCCGGGGTCTGCGGGAGCAGGAACTTCACCACATCGTCGAGCGACAGCGGCGACGGGCGCGAGGTCGCGCCGACAAATCCGGTGACGCCGGGGGTGTTGCGAACCGCACCCCACGACTCGTCGTTCAGTTCCATCCGGACCAGGATGTAGCCGGGCAGCACCTTGCGGTTGACCTGCTTGCGCTGACCATTCTTGATCTCGGTGACCTCTTCGGTGGGCACCTCGATCTGGAAGATGTAGTCGCCGACATCCAGGTTCTGCACACGGGTCTGCAGGTTGGCCTTGACCTTGTTTTCGTATCCGGCGTACGAGTGAACGACGTACCACTCGCCCGGCTCGCGGCGCAGCTGCGCCTTCAACGTGACGGCCGGGTCGGCGTCCTCGTCAGCCTCCACCTCGGCGCCCGACTCTTCCGAAGACGACTCAGTCGGCTCGGGCGCAGCGCTGATTTCGGCCTCGTCGATCACGTCGACCGACGCAGCCGTGTCAGCGGTGTCCTCTGGCTCGCTCGTAGCGTCGCCGTCGAAGGTCGTCACCGTTAGTCCTCTCTCGTCTTTCTATTACCCGAACACCAGCATGACCAGCCGGGCCAGGCCCAGGTCAATCACGCCGATCAGGGTCACCATGAACACCAGGAAGACCAGCACCACCGTGGTGTAGCTGACCATCTGCTTGCGGTTCGGCCAGATGACCTTGCGCAGCTCAGCGACCACCTGCTGGAGAAACACCCAAAGCTGGACCAACGGGTTGCGCGATGGCCCCGTCTTGTCCTTCTTCGCGGCAGGCTTCCGACTGTTCTTCCCAGCCTTCTTCTTCACCTCACCGGTCTCGGAGGCACCAGATTCGGTGAGCTCCGTAGCCGCGGTCGAGGAATCAGCACGGCGGGTCCGCTTACCCGTCGGGCGAAGCGGCTTGGTCGAGGCGACGGCCCGGTCGCTATCGGCGGTGCCGATGTCGGGCTCGTCTAGCTCGTCGCTCATTCCCTTCCGTACCTCTCTGTTTCCCTAGTTCTTACTCCAGGGTGTTGCAGGGGTGACAGGACTTGAACCTGCAACCTGCGGTTTTGGAGACCGCTGCTCTGCCAGTTGAGCTACACCCCTAAGGCTGGCACGCCAACCCGGTGGTCGGGGGCCTCACACAACACACGCGCCTCCCGAGTAGCCGACAGGCGCGTTGTTATGGGAAAACCCCGAATCTCGAGTGTACCCCGCGGCCAGCTCCAGACTGAAATTGCCCACCGATCCAACACCGATCAGCGAGCTCTCTTCTCAGATGAGCTTGATATCGGCCATTCGATCCGAGTCGCGGCCCATCAGGGTGGTGAACGCTTCCATGACCAGCTCGCCATTCTGATCGCGCACGATGTTGCGGGTGGTCACAATGTCCACGCCGAAGGCCTCCTTGTGGGAGTCGACCTGGAAGTCGCACGACAGTTCATCACCCTCGGTGATGGGCTTGTGGTACACGAACTTCTGCTCGGAATGCACGATCTGCATGGTGTCCATACCGACGTCATAGGTGCGGAAGAATTCCTTCTGCACCAGCAGGGCCATCACCGCGGGGAAAGCCAGGGGCGCGATGAGGCCGTCGTGTCCGAGTTCGGCCGCCGCCTTCGGATCGAGGCTGGCCGGGTCCACGGCCTTGACCGACTGCGCGAACTCGCGGATCTTCTCCCGTCCCACCACATAGGTCCTCGAGTACTTATGCGTCATTCCGACGATATCGAGTTGAAGCGCCATGACTACGCCAGCGTCGCAGTCGCGATAGCGCGCCCGAAGATCTTCTTGCCATTGGTGGTGGCGGTCAGCGCGATGGTGATCGACTTGCTGTCCGCGTCGACCGACTTCACGCGACCGTTGAAGATGATCTCGGCGCCGACACCGTCGTTGGGGACGGTGACGAAGCTGGTGAAGCGCACGTTGTACTCGGTCACCGCCGCCGGGTCACCAATCCACTCGGTGACATACCCGCCACCCAGGCCCATGGTCAGCATGCCGTGGGCGATGGCACCGTCCTCGAGCCCGACCAGTTTGGCGGTCTCGTCGTCCCAGTGGATCGGGTTGAGATCGCCGGAGACTCCGGCGTAGTTCACCAGATCCTGCCGGGTCAGCGGGATGGTCCTCTCCGGCAGCTGATCTCCCACGTTGACCGAACTGAACTCACGCAATGCCATCAGTTGAACCCGCCTTCTTCTCCGTCTTCTGCAGTGCGCCCGGCAAGAGTCGTTAACAGCTCCTGCACCAGCTCACCCTTGTCATTGGTGATCAGGCTCTTGGTGACGATGATGTCGGCACCGAACGAGCGTCGGATCGAGTCGAGGTACACATCGCAGTACAGCTTGTCGCCGGCCCTGATCGGGCGCAGGAGTTTGAGCTCCTGGTCGACCTGGACGATCTTCTCGTCCTTGATTCCGATGTTTGCGTCCTCGAAGAAAGCCGCCTGTGCGGTGTAGCCAAAGATGCACAGAAAGGTAGGCGGGGCGACGAGAGAATCGTAGCCAAGAGCCGCGGCACCTGCCTCGTCATGATGAGCAGGGTGCTCGCTCTTCACCGCCTCGGCGTGCTCGCGGATCTTCTCCCGCTCGACCACATAGTGGTCGGGGTATCGGTAGTGCGTTCCGACGAGATCTTGCGATAAAGCCACGGGGCGGAACCTACCTACTGATGTTGACCGATACCAAGTAAGGCTTGCCTATTCGTGTCGCGTTGAGACGACACGGGAAGAGCAAAGGGAAGCGCGTCAGCGCGACTCTTTGTGAGGCTGGTGCGATCCGCAGTTCGGGCAGAACTTCTTCAGTTCCAGCCGGTCCGGGTCGTTGCGCCGGTTCTTCTTGGTGATGTAGTTACGGTGCTTGCACGTCTCACAAGCCAAGGTGACCTTGGGCCGGACGTCTGTGCTGGAGGCCACTGCAGTTGCCCTCTTTCGTTCGTTGTCTCTAGGTTCGGGTGGTAGCGGTGGGGAGGCTCGATCTCCCGACCTCACGATTATGAGTCGTGCGCTCTAACCAGCTGAGCTACACCGCCCCGCAGACAGAGCCGGCGTTTCCGCCTTCCGTCCACCGAGCCCCCTAACGGAATCGAACCGTTGACCTTTTCCTTACCATGGAAACGCTCTACCGACTGAGCTAAGGGGGCATTAAAGCCCTCACGAGGGTACCCGTTGACGTCGGCGGAACCAAAACGGCTTATCGGGGGTGGCACGGCACCGGCGCGTACAGCGCCTGCCTGCACAAATCCTCGGCCTCGGCAGTCGATCGGTCCAACGGTAGTCGGGTATCGATCACATGCGCCTCGCTCCACCCGTGGTCTGGTCCGACGAATTCGGTGCCCAGCGCCGCCGCGATATCGCCGGTGGCATCCGACATCCCGTCATGGCGGGTGGCCACTCGATGTTGCGCGGTGATCAGCGGTGCCATGCACAGGAACTCCACCATGGGTGCGCCTGCCTCGTAGGCGAGCTGATGCGCGCGCAGTCGGTGCCGAGGACTGCGCCAGGTTCCGTCCAGGATGACGGTGTGGCCGCTCGCCAACGACAGGCGTGCACGCCGTAGTACCGCGTCGTACACGGCACACACGTTCTCCGCCGAGTACAGCCCGGCGTCCAGCACGCCCTTCCCTCCGGATATGACGCCGAGTCGATGCAGTTGTTGACGCACCTCGTCCGTTGAAATCACCTGGGCACCAATATCTTCCGATATGCGACGGGCCAAGGTGCTCTTGCCCGTGCCCGGGCCACCGCCAACGAGCACCAGCCGCACGGTCGCGGCCCCCAGGTGGTTCAGCGCCATCGCCATGTGTTTGGCCGCCCGCGCCGCGGCCGACCGTTGCCCCTGGATGAACCGGACGCAGTCCACCTTGGCACGCACCAGCGAACGATAGGCAATGTAGAAGTGCCGCAAGGGCTCCGGCGCCGTGTCTGCGGACAACTCCACGTACCGGTTCATGAAATAGTCACCCAAATCCCGGCGCCCCAAAAACTCCAGATCCATCGCCAGAAACGCCGCATCGTCCAGACCGTCCACGTGACGCAGCCGGTCGTCGAACTCCAGACAATCCAGCAGGACCGGCCCGTTGGGCAGGCAAAAGATATCGCTGGCCATCAGATCTCCGTGCCCGTCGACGATTCTCTTGTCGGCCACGCGCTGCGCGAAAAGCACGGCGCGCCCGGAGATGAACTGCGTCGCCAACGTGCGGACCAGACGCACATCATCGGCGGCGAGCACCGTCCCCGCGTACTTCTCCAAGGCCGTCACGGTGTCCTCCCACCGATCGACGATGGCATCGAGAGATCCCGCCTCGTCGATCGACGGACTGCGATCGGCCCGCTGATGGAACGCCGCCAATACCTGGGCGATCGCGTCCAGGTCCGCCTTGGTCACCCGTTTGGACTTGGCCATCGCCGACAGCCGCGTGGAGTCCGGGTAGCGCCGCATCACTACGACCGGTTCGCCCGATTCGCCGTCGGGACCGGTGAGGTGTGAGACGCCGACATAGCTGTCGCGCGAGATCCGACTGTTGAGTGCCACCTCACGGGCACAAGCCCTTTCACGAAGCTCGGGGGTACTGAAATCCAGGAAGTTCGTCACCACCGGTTTTTTGATCTTGTAGGCCAATCCTCCGACCAAAATCACGATACCCGTGTGTGTTTCGCGTATCTCCGCACCGACGGAGGTGGGGCTGATGGTCGATCGTAGTGAGCGCATGACCTCATCGTTGCGGGGCAGCCGGTGCGGACATCCGGCCATGGGCCCCCAATCTATGGGCCGGAAGTCACCAGTTCTTCCCATCCGAGGCGCGGGGCACGTGCCCCGCGTCGCCAACGCGAGGACCTGGGGCACATGGCCGGTGACCAAGTGCCCTGTCCATGCGCGGGTAGGTCACCAAGAGTCGATATCACCACCAGCCGAGCGGAGCCGACATGCCCAAGACAATGGTTCACATTGACGTCATCCAGACCGCGATCCAACTTGCCTGCCGGGCACCGTCTTTGCATAACACGCAACCGTGGCGCTGGATTGCCGACCTTGGGTCCGGGCCGGGCGATCTGCACCTGTATCTGGACCGCACCCGATGTGTCACACGAACCGACGGTGCCGGACGCGAGGCAATCATCAGCTGCGGGGCAGCGCTGGATCATTTCCGGGTCGCGATGGCATCGGCCGGCTGGATGTCCCGCGTGGAGCGGATCCCGGACCCCGACAACCCGGACCATCTGGCCGCCATCACCTTCTCCCCCAGCTCCGTTGTGGTGGTGGGGGATCGTCGGCGTGCCGACGCGATCCTGCAGCGGCGGACCGACCGTCTGCCCTTCGAGGCTCCGCCCAACTGGTCGCAGTTCGCCCGAATGCTGAACGCGGTGATCGCCGACAGGACGGTCATCTTGGACGTGATCGATGACATCACGCGGCCGAAGTTGGCCGACGCATCGGCACTCAGTGACGCGCTGCGCATCTACGACTCCGCCTACCAGACCGAACTCGACTGGTGGACAGCACCGTTCGCCTTGAACGACGGAGTTCCGCGCAGCGCGCTGGTCTCGGCGACCGAGAGCGATCGCGTCGATATCGGCCGCACCTTCCCCGTCGTGACGGAACGGACCTCACGGCCCGGCCTACGGGAGGACCAGGCGCGGGTGCTGGCGTTGTCCACGGCCAGAGATACCCCGAAAAATCTCCTGCGCTGCGGCGAGCTGCTCTCGGAAGTACTGCTGGAGGCGACGCTCGCCGGCATGGCCACCTGCACCATCACCCACATGCTGGAGCTGACCGCGAGTCGAGAAGTCGTCGGCACCGCCATCGGCAGGACGCACCCGCAGGCGTTGATCCGGGTGGGGATGGCGCCACCGTTCGGTCGTATCCCGCCACCGACACCACGCCGGTCCCTTGCCGATGTGTTCGAGATTCGCGGCTAGCGCACGGCCATGAGCGAAGTCCGTGCGCGCGGATCCGCGGTGGTGGTCGGTATCGACGGGTCACGGTCGGCGGTCCGGGCCGCGCTCTGGGCAGTCGACGAGGCGCTGCACCGCGGAGTGCCGCTACGCCTGGTTCATGTGGCACCTCAGCCCGAGTTCCCGGAGTTCAGCCACGAACGCAGTCCCGCCGGGACGGCCGTGCGACACGTGTTCCGTGAGATCGGCGCCACCGGCAAGCCGGTGAAGATCGAGGCCGAGATCCGGCATGGCCGAGTGGCTGACGTGCTGTTGGACGCCTCACGCAGCGCCGTCATGCTCTGCGTGGGAGCGATCGGCATCAGCGGCTCCGACACCCGCACGGTCGGGTCCACCGCCGCCGAGGTTCTCCCGTCGGCGCGCTGCCCGGTCGCGGTGATCCGTGACGGCCAGTCACCACTCGGCACGACTCCCGCGGTGGTGGTGGAGATCGACGAGTCGCACGAGTCGGCAGCCTCCTTGGAGCTGGCCGCTCACGAAGCACGGCTGCGCGGTGCGCCGATGCGTGTCCTGCTGCGCCATCGCCCGACCGCGCGGTCCGGCCAACGGGTCGCCACCCTGCCCCGCGGCGACCGTCGCATGGCAGCAGTCCAGGTGGAGCGGCGTCTGGCGCCGTTGCGGGTGCGGTATCCCGATCTGGACATCCGCGCGCTCGATCCGGTGGGCGGCACGCTGGACTACCTGGAACGCCATGGGCATACCGTGCAGCTGGTCGTCGTCGGGGCCGGTGACACGGCTCATGTGCAGGAATTGGTCGGCCCCAACGGGTCCGGTGTGCTTGGCCGGACGCACTGCTCGGTGCTGATCGCGGCGCGCCAGCGGCTGTTGTAGGCCTCACCGGCGCGGTCTCGACCCCGGAAATGCAATCAGGCCCCCTCGTGAGGGGGCCTGAGCAGTGTGGCGGGTGCAGGATTCGAACCTGCGTAGGCGTAAGCCGACGGATTTACAGTCCGCTCCCATTGGCCGCTCGGGCAACCCGCCTTATCAGACGATGCAGGATACAACGATAGGGTCGGGCCAACGCAAACCGACTGGATACGGAACATACGAAGAGCAGAAAGAGGGAGCAGTCATGGCGGATTCATCATTCGACATCGTGAGCAAGATCGATCGCCAGGAGGTCGACAACGCGCTAAACCAGGCGGCCAAGGAGCTGACCACTCGCTTCGATTTCCGCGGCACCGACACCACCATCGCCTGGAAGGGCGAAGAGGCCATCGAACTGGTGAGCTCCACCGAGGAGCGCTTGAAGGCGGCCGTCGACGTCTTCAAGGAGAAGCTGATCCGCCGCGATATCAGCATGAAGGCCTTCGACGCCGGTGACCCGCAGCCCAGCGGCAAGACCTTCCGGCTCACCGGGACCCTCAAACAGGGCATCGACGCCGAGAACGCCAAGAAGATCAACAAGCTCATCCGCGACGAAGGCCCCAAGGGCGTCAAGTCGCAGGTCCAGGGCGAAGAGATCCGGGTTTCGAGCAAGAAGCGCGATGACCTGCAGGCCGTCCAGTCACTGCTGAGGGGCTCCGACCTCGATATTGCGTTGCAGTTCGTCAACTACCGGTAAGACGATGGTCCGATGATTCCCGCCGTGACCCCCGCGCATCTCATCGGTTTCGCGGTGGTGGCGTACGCGCTCATCGTGATCCCCGGGCCGAGCGTGCTGTTCACGGTGGGCCGCTCGCTGAGCCTGGGCCGTCGATCCGGCCTGGTGAGTGTGTTGGGCAACACGGCCGGCACCGCCGTGTTCCTGGTGCTCACGACGGCCGGGCTGGGCGCACTGCTGGCCGCCTCCTCCTGGGCGCTCACGGCCGTGAAGCTGGCCGGCGCGGCTTACCTGATTTACCTTGGCGTGCAAGCATTCCGAGACCGCAAGTCACTCGTTGAGGCGCTCAACGCCCGCCAGCCCGCCGCCGTCGGCCGGCAGCGGGTATTCCGGCAAGGGTTCCTCGTCGGTATCACCAACCCGAAGACCGCGCTGTTCTTCGCCGCGGTGCTGCCGCAGTTCGCCGACCCGTCTGTGGGCTCGGTCACGGCGCAGATTTTTGAGTTCGGCCTGGTGTTCGTCGCGATGGCCATGGTGTCCGACAGCTGCTGGGCGTTGCTCGCCGCCAGCGCCCGCGATTGGTTCGCGCGTTCGCCCCGCCGGCTGGAGGCGGTGGGAGGCGCCGGCGGCCTCATGATCGTCGGGCTGGGTGCCGGCGTGGCGATCTCGGGCACATCGTCCTGACCCCTGCCCCGCCATCGACACGCCGCGTTTCGGCGGAGCTACTCGCGAAACGCGTCAGAAACCGGAGTCTCGGCGGCAGGCCCCCAGCAGCGCGGCCAGCAACTCGCGATCGGGCCGATACGGGGTGTTGAAGCCCAACCGGTGCACCAGATCGCCGTAGCGGCGTGCTAATTCGTGCGCACCCTGCGCGGCGTCGGTGACGGTGATGGCCGCGGTGTCGACGAACTCGTCGTCGATCAGAGTGGCCATCGCATCCCATTCACCTTGTTTGGACAGCTCTTTGAGTTTCGGCCCGACATCCGCTCGGCCGTGCAGTTCCAGCACCGGCCAGTAGGCCGGTGTGGATCCGTAAAACGCCAGCTGTTTGCGCACCGCTGCGCGCGCATGTACCAGCTCGGCGTCGTCGCGCCCGATGACGATCATCGGCGAGTGGTGGATCTGGATGTCGGCGAGCGTCTTTCCGGCTTTCGCGGCGCCGCGGTCCAGGGTCGGTCGCGTGACCTGCGCAAGGTAGTCGGGTGTACAGAACGGGTGTGACATGAACCCGTCGGCCACTTCGCCGGCCACCGCTGTCATCCCACTGCCGACACCGGCCAGCCAGATCGGCGGCGGGCCAAAGGCGCTCACCTCAGCCGGATCGGGCATGAACATCGGCGTCATGAGGGTGTTCTGGTAGAACTCGCCGCGATAGTCCAACGCTCCGCGCTCCTGCCACGACTGCCAGATGGCGCGCACCGCGAGCACCATGTCCCGCATCCTCGCGGCGGGACTGCTCCACGGCATGTCGAACCGGCGGGTGATGTGCGGTTTGATCTGCGTGCCGAGCCCCAGGATGAATCGGCCGCCCGAGTACGCCTGCAGATCCCAGCCAATATTGGCCAGCAACATGGGATTTCGCGCAAATGCGACAGCGATCGAAGTGCCCAGCACGACATCCTTGGTGTGCTCGGCCGCCAGCAGTATCGGCAGGAAGGGGTCGTGCGCACCTTCGAAGGTCCAGATGCCGGCGTACCCGGATTCCTCGGCCTCGGAGGCATCGGTGGCCATGGTGTTCAACCCGGTTGTGAGCGTCACGTCGATCAACACCTCACTCATATTGCCGAACTGCATATTGGAGGCGCACAGGGCCCATACCCTGGCGAGCATGGCAGCACTTCGTGAACCGCAAGTCGTCGTCCTCGGTGGCGGATCCTGGGGCACCACAGTGGCCTCGATCGTGGCGCGGCGCAGTCCCACGCTGCAGTGGGCCCGATCCCCCGAGACTGTCGCCGATATCAATGAGCGGCACCGTAATTCGCGGTACCTGACCGATGAGGTGGAGCTGACCGAGAGTCTGCGCGCCACGTCGGATCTGCACGAGGCCGTCGAACAGGCCGATGTGGTGATCATGGGGGTTCCCTCACACAGCTTCCGCGAGGTGCTCACCGAGATCGGGCAATCCCTGCGCCCGTGGGTGCCCATCGTCTCCTTGGTGAAGGGCCTCGAGCAGGGTTCACGGATGCGGATGTCGCAGATCATCGAGGAAGTACTCCCCGGGCATCCAGCGGGCATTCTGGCCGGCCCCAACATCGCCAAGGAGGTGGCCCGCGGATATGCGGCCGCCGGTGTGGTCGCGATGCCCGATCAGCACCAGGCGGACCGCCTGGGCGAGCTTTTCCGCACCTCACGCTTTCGCGTGTACAGCACCAATGACGTAGTGGGCGTCGAGATGGCGGGCGCACTCAAGAACGTCTTCGCCATCGCCAGCGGGATGGGCTACGCGATCGGGATCGGCGAGAACACACGCGCCATGGTGATCGCCCGGGCCCTGCGCGAGATGACCAAACTCGGGGTGGCCATGGGCGGCGATCCCGAGACGTTCCCCGGCCTGGCGGGGCTGGGCGACCTCATCGTGACCTGCACGAGCCCCAGCAGCCGCAACCGGCACGTGGGTGAGGAGATCGGCAAGGGCAAGACCATCGATGAGATCATCGAATCGATGAATCAGGTCGCCGAGGGGGTAAAGGCATCCTCGGTGGTGATGACCCTTGCCGAGGAGTACGGCATCCAAATGCCGATCGCCCGCGAGGTCGACGGAGTGATCAATCACGGCTCCACGGTGGAGCAGGCCTACCGCGGGCTCATGGCCGAGACGCCCGGCCATGAGGTACACGGCACCGGATTCTGATCACGCCGGCAAGTACTCGGGCTTCACCACATCGCGCAGCTCGGACAGCGCAACCCGGCTCTGCATCGGTCCCTCGGCATAGGACGCCACTCGGTACGGCTCGAACGAGAACAGCAGCGCGTCACCGTCCAGCGAAAAGTCCTTGAAATTCCCCGGTTCCGGATCCGTTCCGGTGTCGACGAATTCGGTGCCGATACCGCCGAGCTGTGCACGCAGGTCGCGCCGGACCAGCGCCGCGACCTTCGGCAGCGCGGCCGCGGGATCGATCAACAGCGTGTCCAGGGTGATGGGCCGTTTGGTGGTGCGGTCGAAGGCGAGGGTGCGAAACGCGAACCCCGGGTGATAGCCACCAAGTGACTCGCTGATCGAGAACCGCACGCTATCGGAGGGATGCACGCCCTTGCCCTGATACGCCTCAAAGCTGAGCTGAAGCGCCCAGGGCTTTCCCTCGGGTGGGGCGCCGGCGCGTTCGACGGACTTGCGGAAGCTGGCGCGAACATCCGCCACGGTGTCATCCACCGCCCGCTGCAGTTCGGGAAACGACGAATCCCATTGCACGGGAATCACCAGATGCTGCGTCGCCTGCGGCGTGGCCTCGTCGATGACGCAGCCTTGTGCGGCGTCCCAGCGGCCGCCGTGTTTCGGGCACGCGGCCTCGCCGCTCGGATCGACGCGGACAGTGGGCGATGCCGTGGCGGATTCCGACGCGCTGGTGGACTCCGGGGCGGATGTTTCCCTGGGCGCCTCTCCCCGATCACAACCGACGAGGACGACACCGCACAGGACGGCGGTCAGTAGGTACCCGAAACGCATGGGAACCAATCTAACCGGCCGCTACGTCGTGTAGCTGCCACCCGGGCCTACCACGAAGCCGTTCTGCCAGCGATTGTTGACGCAGGTCAGCGTGCCGCCCCCATCCAGACCGCAACTCACTTCGCGGTAGCTGAGCCGGGATCCCGGCGGCAGTGGCTTGAACGGCTCGCCTCCGAGGCCGTAGATCGGCCGATCGGTGCTCGCGAAACCGGGGGCATTGCTGCCGCTGACGAGGTTCGCTCCGTTGGGAGCCCCGGGCAACGGACCGCTGCAGCCGTAGCTCGCGTCGGCGCGCTTGATCAGACAGGAGATTCCACCGGGAATGGTGAAGCCGTACGCGGTGTCGGCCAACGTGCTGTACTCCAGCGGCGACACCGGGGTGAGTCCGTTGACATTCGGAAGCCCGGACGGGTCAAGGGGATTCGGGGTGTCCGGATCGGCGGTCGCCGTGCCTGCCAACATCACGGCAGCGACGACGCCGGTCACAGCGCCAAGGATGGGCAGGATACGCATCCCGTGACCATATCCAAGTTCGCGCGCGATCTCGCGGCTACTGGTCGAAGGCGATATCGACACTGTCCGTGACCGGAATGGCCTGACATGCGAGGGTCAACCCCATCGCGAGGTCAGCCTCGACCAGGGTGTCGTTGCGCAGCATCCGCACCTCGCCGCGGCGCACGGTACAGGCGCACGCACTGCACGCACCTTCGCGGCACGAGTACGGCGCGTCGATGCCCTGCGCGAGCAGCACATCGAGCAGCGGGGTGTTCCTGGGCCACTCGACGGTGACCTGTGTGCCGTCGAGCTCCACAGTCGCCCGGGCCGCATCCTCGCCACCGTGCGGGATGACGATGTCGGCAAACGGGTCACCGGAGAGGGACTGGTAGAGCTCGATGTGAATGTGCTTGGCGGGCATTCCGACGGCCGACAACGCGGCCCGGGCCTCCGTCATGAACGGTGCGGGGCCGCAGATGTACGTGCTGTACCGCGTGTAGGCGGTGAACATCTCGGACATGGCGTCGCGGGTGGGCAGGCCGCGTTCGGCTTCGAGCCAGTGCACGACGCGCAGCCGATCCGGGAATTCCACCATGATGTCGTCGATCTCGGCGCCGAAGATCACGCTCTGCTCGTCGCGGTTCGCGTAGAAGAGATACACGGTTCCCGCACCACCGAGCAGCACCGACTTGGCGATGGACAGCATCGGGGTGATGCCGCTTCCGGCGGCAATCAGCAAGAAGTCGCCGTCCAGCGAGCGCGGAACGAAGACCCCGGAGGGAGTCAGCACGGTGATGTGGTCTCCAACACCGACGTTGTCGCACAGCCAGTTCGACGCATACCCGCCGTCGGTGCGTTTGATGGTGACCACGAGGTCGTCGTCAAGGTGCGGTGAACTGGACAACGAGTAACAGCGGGCCACCGAGCCGGTCCGCTCACTGGGGACCTTCAGCGTCAGAAACTGGCCCGGCCGGTAGCGGAAAGCGTCGACGAGTGCATCCGGCACTTCGAACACCAGGGAAACGGCATCCCCTGTCTCCCTGATGATCTCGACGACCTCGAGAGAGTGAACATGAGGATTTCCGGTCACCCTGCGCGCGTCGGGAGTAGCGATGTCTGTCATCGGCCGCCGCCTAGAGCTCGATACCGAAGCGTGCCGCGATCTTTTTGCCGACCCCGTACTTGCCGATTCCATAGAAGGGCGCCATCAGGTCCCCGTAGCGCGGTCCGATGACGCGCGGTATGGCGTCGAACACCCTGGCATCGGGACCGATCAACACGCGTGGCCGATTCTTCTCCACCCCACGCAGAATGATCCGTGCGGCCGAGTCCGGCCGGGTGATGGCCGCGAGCTGGAATCCTTTCCGGACGGTTTCCCGGTCGACGCCCTCTGGGATACCGCGCGCGCTCGATGCGATGTTGGTCTTGATGCCACCGGGGTGCACACAGGTGACACCGACGGGGTACTTCGCCGCCCGGATCTCCTGACGCAGCGCCTCGGTGAAGCCGCGAACAGCGAATTTCGCTGCGTTATAGGCACTCTGGGAAGGTATACCCATAAATCCAAACACCGACGACACGTTGACGAGATGACCGTCGCCGGACTCGATCAGATGCGGCAGGAAGGCCTTGGTGCCGTGGGCGACTCCCCAGAAGTTGATATTCATCAACCAGTCGAAGTCATCCCATTCCATGTCCTTGACATCGGCCGAAAGCGCCACCCCGGCGTTGTTGAACACCAGGTTGACCTGACCGAACTCGCTCTTGACGTCGGCGGCATGGGCGTAGACGGCGCTGCGGTCGGCGACATCGAGTTCGAACGGGATCGCGGTCGCACCTGCTTTCTCGCAACGTCCCGCGGTGTCGGCCACCCCGGCGGTGTCGATGTCCGAGAGTGCCAGCCGCGCACCGCGCTGCGCCAGTGCCAACGCCAGGCTGCGGCCGATACCCGAACCGGCACCGGTGATTACGGCGACCTTGTTGTCGAAGTCCTTCATCGTTTCTCGCTTCTGTGGGACGGGGAAAACGGCTAGTTTGTGGCCATGCTCGGCGACGTCTGCCGGGGCCCGTTCACCAGGGGAACGGTCTTGCGAACAGCCGGGCGCACCGCACCCTCGAACTCGTACTCGGTGGGGTCGACTTTTCTTGTCTGCGACCAGTATTCGAAGGTGAATCCCGACCACAGTGTCCGGTTCTTGCCATGCTCATCGAGGTACCAGCTCTGGCAACCGCCGCTATTCCACACCGAGCCCTCCAGCTTGCGTTGGACCTCGGCATTGAAGCGGTCCTGGGCCTCGCGGGTGGGCACAATCGCCTGGGCGTACGCCTCGTCGACGCGTTTGATCGCCTCGGTGACGTAGTGGATCTGCGATTCGATCATGAACACGATCGAGTTGTGGCCCAGGCCCGTATTGGGCCCGAGGAGGAAGAAGAGGTTGGGCATGCCGGCGATGGTGATGCCGCGGTGAGCGGCGACCCCTTCCCTCGACCAACGGTCGCCGAGGTCCTCACCGCGCTGCCCCTTCAGGTCCAGATACTTGTACGAGTCGGTGACGTGGAAACCGGTGCCGAAGATGATGGCGTCGACCTTGCGTTCTATCCCGTCACTGGTGATGACGCCGTCCGCGGTCACCCCGGTGATGGACTCGGTGACCAATTCCGTTTTCGGGTTATCGATGGCCTTGTAGTACGTCCCAGATCCCAACAGGCGCTTGCACCCCGCGCGGTAATCGGGTGTCACCTTCCGGCGTACTTCTGGATCGGAGATCTGGCTCTTGATGTACGCACGGCCGAGCAGCTCAACACCTTTCAACAAGGCAGGCCTGCGATTCATCGCGTACGCACCGGCCTCTGCGCCGAAGTACATGCTGCTGCGGAACAGCGCGCGCAGGCCGGGAACACTCGCGAACGCCCGTTTGGCCAATGTGCCGAACTCGACATTGGTGCGTGGCAGCACCCACGGCGGAGTGCGCTGAAACAGCTTCAGCTCACCGACCTTCCCGACAATCTCGGGGACAAACTGAATAGCGCTGGCGCCCGTACCGATTACCGCGACCTTTTTGCCGGTCAGGTCGAAGTCATGGTTCCACTGCGCCGAGTGGAAGACCGGTCCCTCGAAGCGGTCAAGGCCCTCGATCCCCGGGATGCTCGGGATGTGCAGGGCACCGACCCCCGAGATGAGGAACTGGCAGATGTACTCCTGGCCGCTATCGGTGAAAACGTGCCAGCGGTACTCGTCCTCGTCCCAGTACCCGCGGGTGACGCGTGTGTTGAAGGTGACGTGCCGATAAAGGCCGTATTTGGCGGCGACTTCCTTCAGGTAGTCAAAGATCTCGGGCTGCCGGGAGAAAAGCTGTTCCCAGTTCGATCGCGGCTCGAAGGAGAAAGAATACAGATGGGTAGGCACATCACATGCCGCACCGGGATAGGTGTTATCGCGCCATGTTCCGCCTACCTCGCCTGCCTTCTCAAGGATGAGGAACGGTACTCCCATTCTCTGCAAGGCAATTCCCGCGCCAATGCCCGAGAACCCCGTGCCGACAATCAACGCGCGAATGCGGATGGGCTCCGACGAACCGCTATCGTCTGCGGTTCCGGGTTGCTCCTCTTCGCGCGATGCTTCGGTAACAGTCATGTGGTGCAATCTCTTTCTGTTTCACGGGTGGACCCTGGACATGGCTGAACCTGGCTCATTGCACCGGCAACGAGCCAGTTCGATTGCCGCGCTTACCGCGCCTTGATCTCGGCCAAAATGTCTTCGGGCATCGCGCGGGACATCCGCAGCAGTCGGCCGGTGAATTTGCCGTCCAGGAAACCGATCTCGTGCATGAAACGCATCAGGGGCTCCGAAACCCAGGTCGCATTTTCGCGATAATGCGGGGAGGTCAGGAAGGTAAACAAACCACGGAGAGGATGGATTCCCACCGACCGGTAGGCCTTCGGATTGAAGAGCACCGGATAGATACCGATCACGGACAGGGCGAAGACCGCTCGATGGAACGCGTTGGAAACCGGTCCCCGCTCGGCGATCTGTCGGACCAGTTCCTCACGCGCATAAGTGATATGCCGCGCCTCTTCCAGCACGTGGATCTTCATGAGCTGACGGGCATGCGGCTGCACCGTCTCATCCATCATCGTTTCCCGCTGCGCACGGTCCAGCACCTCCTCGACCAGCAGCAGGGTGCCGAGCCCCGAGGGGCCCAGTGGTACCAAACCGAGGAGCCGGATGACGCGCGTCGCGAACTTCGGATAGGTGTACGGCTCGATGCCGAGCTTATTCACCAGGCGGCCAAACATGGTGGAGTGCCGTGCTTCTTCGCTGATCTCGGTCAGCGCATAGCGGCCGTGATCGGTCGCTCCCCCATTCTGCTCGACAACCTGCCGCCACAGCATGGCGCTGAGACCGGTCTCGACGTAGATACCGAAGCTCAACACGGAGCCCAGCTCATGGCGCGTCAGCTCGATGCGCTGTTCCTGAGTCAGCTTGTCCCACAGCTTGGTGCCGTACAGCGACGTCCGGCGCGGCGTGGCCCAGTACAAGCCGGGCACCACCGGGGCGTCCCAGTCGATATCGACCTCGCCGTCGTAGGCGCGTTCCGCGGCCGACCGCAACAGCCGTTGCGCGGTCTTCTCCCGATCCCCGACGGACTTGCCCCGTACCGACGAGGCGCCGGCCTCGTGCAGAGCCCTTGGCTGGTCGATGGTCGTCATTGATCCCGCCCTCCCGTTTTATTCATTACTTTAAGTATCCGTTACTCTTCATACCGCTAACCTGAGTCTCATCCTCGCGCGCCGGTTTGTCAATGCCTCACGCGACGTCAAAGAAGCCCATGACCTCCGAGAATCGCCCGTGCAGCAGCAGTTCTGAACATCCCCGCACCCTCGGCGACGTCGAAGTATCGACCCAGCAGCACCACATTCCGGTGGCGAATTTTCTCGCTGCGCGCGGCCGCGCGGCGCCCCCTCCTCGAGGTCAGGCCCACGCCGGCGTAGACCTGCGGCCGGACGATCAATGACGTCACCAACACCGTCAGCAGCGCGAGTGATACGTCCGCCCAGGCCGCCGGGAGGTACTTGCGGGTGTCCGTAGCTCGGTACAGCTCGTCCTCGGCGAACTCGAGCTGACGACGGCTGACCAGAACACAGATCTTCGCGACCTGCCGGACCACTGGCTGAGCCAGCTCATCGGCCTCAAGCTCGCCCATCAACTCATGAATCAGTCTGTGCAACAACAGAACGAAACCGCGCCCCAGCGGGCCGTGCGGAATGAGCGGAACGCAGAACCGCTGCAGACGCTGCACCACCATGGGAGCGGGCTGCAGCTCCAGCCCCGTTTTGTTGATCAGCCGGCCGACCATGGTGGCGTTGCGGCTGATATCGCGGACACTGGCCAACAGGAACCGTGTGTAATCGTCGGCCAGGGTGTTGCCCTCGATGACATCGCGGAACATCAGCGACGCCAGTGCGCCCTGTGCATCCATCACGAAACTGAGCAGACTGACCAGCTCTCGGCGCGCCAATTCCCCTTGCTGCGCAACCGAAAGCGCATCCCACTCCGATGTGCCATAGATCGATACCCGAGGTGCGGCCAGCCAGTGCTTGCCCGAGTCCAGCGGCGCATCCCAATCGATATCCAGCTCGGGGTCATAGCTGAGTTCCGTCGCCTCGAAGAGCAGCCTGCGAGCGGTCTTCAGTCGATCGCCCACTCGCCGCCGCCGAGTAGGCACCTCGCCATCGACCGTGGTGGCCGGGGTGAATTCACGGTCGGCGTAATTGATGTCTTTGTAACTGCTGGACGTCACGTCACTGCCTTCTGATCAGCCAAGATCAAGTATCCGTACCCAAAAGTATGGGGTACTGTTTGTTACGACAATGTCAGCGAGTCTGTCGGGGCGGTGTCCCGATTGTCAAGAGGCAACCAAGCCGGACGGAGAGTCATGAGCCTGCCCCGCCAGGACGACGCCAACAGCGTCTTCACCCAC
Source organism: Mycobacteroides franklinii (assembly GCF_002013895.1). Classification (GTDB taxonomy): domain Bacteria; phylum Actinomycetota; class Actinomycetes; order Mycobacteriales; family Mycobacteriaceae; genus Mycobacterium; species Mycobacterium franklinii. The sequence goes on from NZ_MAFQ01000003.1 coordinate 248,517, forward strand.
AGCCCGCACGACGATTCGGACTACATCGGCGAAGCGACAGTGACCGTTCGCGGTGTCGACATCCCGGTCGAGCTGGAACTGAAGGGCTATAGCGAGCCGATCGACGGCGTCTTCCGCTGGATCGGCCGTATCAGGCCGAACGACCAGCTGAGCGCGATCGTCGGAGACGAGGCGCGCGTCAAGGCAACCATCCGCACCACACACAGCGCCCGCGATGCGTTCATCGGCGACCCCGACCCATGGAATCGGTACCGAGTCATCGGGAAGAGCACTCCACCGTTCCACGTGCCCACCGATCTCTCGGAAATCCAAGCAGAATAAGGGCTTTCGCCCTTAACGTGCCCGCGCACGGATGAGTGCAATCAGCTCATGCTCAACCTCGCGCAGCGGCTGTACCGAGTGCGCGGCCTGCGCCTGCAACAGCGCACCTTCGATCGCGCTGACCGTGAGCGATGCCAGGCTGTCGACGCCTTCGGTCACCCCCGAATCACGAAAGGACTCCGCCAGCCGGGCCCGCATCGCCACGAAGGCATCGTGCGCCGCGGCACGGATTTGCCCCTCCCCCGGCCCGGCGAGCGCGGCCGCGGCGTGGGGGCAGCCGGTGTCGAAATCGTGGGTCTCGAGCTGTTTGACCCACCATGCGATGAACTTCGTCAGGAGGTATTCGGCGTCTCCCCGGACCCGCAGCGCGTCCAGGAATCCGTTGGCAAGCTCCGACGCCTCGCGCTCGGCCGCCGCGATGAGCTCCGCCTTGCCCTCCGGGAAGTGCTGATAGATGGAGTTACGCGCAGTGCCGCTGCGTTTCAGCAGGTCAGCAAGGCCGGTGGCATGCACCCCGCGTTCACGCATCATCGCGATCGCACTGTCGATCAGCCGTTGCCGTGGACCCGGTGTCACCTCGTCCTCCTCACCCGATATGGACCAATCGGTCCATGCCCTGCTACCGTCGGCATGGACCAATCAGTCTACGCGGAAGGGTGGCCATGACCACGGAAATCGAGAACCTGTCCGGACTGGAGCTACTGCGCAGCATGGGCGGGACGGTGGAGGGGATGCCTCCCATGGCCCGTCTGCTCGGGATGCAGCTGGAGGAGATCGAGTTCGGGTCGGTCTCGTTCAGCGTGGTGACCCGGCCTGATTTCGCCAATCCGCTGGGCACCTTGCACGGCGGTATCTGCGCCACGCTGCTCGATTCGGTGCTGGGCTGTGCCGTGCACTCCACCCTGGAACCCGGAATCGGTTACGGGACACTCGAACTCAAGGTCAACTACGTTCGGACCGTCCCCGTCGACGGCGAACGCCTGATCGCCACGGGCACCGTGCTGCACCCGGGACGCCGAGTGGCGACGGCCGAGGGCAAGGTCGTGGACTCCCAGGGCAGGTTGGTAGCGCATGGCACCACCACTGTCATGGTGTACCGCTGATGAGCGCGCGCGAAGAGGATCGGGCGATGATGAGCGGCTCGCGCGAAGAAGGTCGAGCACAAACGAGCGCCGACGACTTCACGCGCGCTTCGGCGGCCATTGAGGCGCTGATCGCGGCGGTGCACCCGGACCAGTGGGATGCCGAGACGCCGTGTGCGGAATGGAATCTGCGCCAGTTGGTGGACCATCTCGTCGAGGTGAACTACTCACTGGCCGAACGCTTCGGTGGCCCCGGCGGAGACACCTGCGACGACCCGGCGGCCGCCTACCGCCGATCAGCGCAGGCGCTGAGTGACGCGCTGGCACGTCCCGGCGTGCTGGATCAGACCTATCCCGGCCCATTCGCGCACACCACCGGCGAAAGGCAACTTCAGGTCCGCATGGCCGACCTGGTGACGCACGGCTGGGATCTGGCGCAGGCCACCGGAATTCCCGCGGACCTGCCACTCGACCTCGTCCAGAACGCGCTCGGGTTCGTGGAGAAACTTGCCGCTGCATTCGCCCGGTCGGGGAAGTTCGGTACCCCGCAGCCCGTTGCCGCGGATGCGCCGATACTCGACCGGCTGGCAGCGCTGAGCGGACGTCCGGTCGGGTAGTCCATCGAGGCTAGAAGCGGGCCATAGCCTCAAGGCGCGCAATGCGATCGGCCATCGGGGGATGCGTCGAAAACAGCGACGCCATCCGGTCACTGGCCCGGAACGGGTTGGCGATCATCAGGTGCGACTGACTGGCCAGCTGTGGTTCGGGCGGCAGCGGTGCGGCCTGCACCCCGCCGGAAATCTTGCGCAGCGCCGAGGCCAGTGCCAGCGGATCACCCGTCAACTCGGCACCGGACTGGTCGGCCTGATACTCGCGCGAACGAGACACGGCCATCTTCACCACCGTGGCGGCAATGGGCCCTAGCATCGAAACCAAAAACAGCGCAAAGGGATTGGGACGGTCCTCGTCACCGCCGCCGAAGAAGTTCATGAACATCGCCATATTGGCCAGCCCCGAGATGACGGCGGCCAGAGCTCCAGCGACACTGGAGATCAGGATGTCGCGGTTGTAGACGTGTGAGAGTTCGTGGCCCAGCACCGCGCGCAATTCACGCTCACTGAGCAGTTCGAGAATGCCGGTGGTGCAACACACCGCAGCGTTGCGGGGATTGCGGCCCGTGGCGAACGCATTGGGCGCATTGGTATCGCTGATGTACAGCCGGGGCATCGGTTGGCGAGCGACGGTCGCCAGCTCCCGCACGATCCGGTACATGGCGGGCTGCTGCAACTCGGTCACCGGCTGGGCATGCATGGCGCGCAGCGCCAGGGTGTCGCTCTTGAAGTACACATACGCGTTCATGCCCACGGCGAACAGAACCGCCAGCAACAAGATGCTCGGGCTGTGAAACAGCGAGCCGATGAACACGATCATCGCCGACATGCCACCCAGCAGCAGCACTGTCTTGAGCCCGTTGGCGTGGCTAGATCCTGCCGCCGGCATGTTCATCCTCCTCGTTACTCGGTGTCACTCAAGCTAACGAAGAAGGGGCCGCTCGGGTTCCAGGCGCGCTACCCGTGACGGCGAACGGTGTACTCGATGAGCACAGCCAGCGCGTCGCGGGCACCACCCGGTGGCAGCTCCACCAGCTCGGCCTTGGCACGGTCGGCGTAATCGATGACCACGGCCTTGGCTTGCGTGAGTCCGTTGGAGGCCCGCAGCAGGGTGAGCGCCTCCTCCACCTCGGCATCGTCGGCGATGGGCGCCGCCAGCAGGGTGCGCAGCCGGTCGGAGCCGGGACCGGTATCGCGCAGGGCGTACAGCATCGGCAAGGTGTGCACTCCCTCACGCAGGTCCGTGCCGGGTGTCTTGCCCGACTCGTCGGTGAGGCTCTCGATGTCGATGATGTCGTCGGAAATCTGGAAGGCGGTGCCGACGATGGCGCCCAGGCGGCTCAGCCGTTCGATCTGCTCCTCATCGCAGCGCGACGTCATCGCGCCAAACCGACCCGCCGCCGCGATCAGTGACCCGGTCTTCTCGTGGATGACCTTGAGGTAATGCTCGGTCTCGTCACCGCCCACGGGCACCCCGACGGTCTCACGCATCTGGCCGGTAACCAGCTCGGCGAATGTCTCGGCGACGATACGCACGGCCGCCGGACCCAGCCGGGATACCAGCCGGGAGGCTGTGGCCAGCAGATAGTCCCCAGCGAGGATCGCCACGTTGTTGCCCCACCGCGCGTTGGCGCTGGGCACTCCACGGCGCTTCTGCGCCTCGTCCATGACATCGTCGTGGTACAGCGTGGCCAGATGGATGAGCTCGCACACCGCACCGGCGAGGATCACCTCGTCGTTGTCCGGATCGGGCCCGGTCTGCGCCGCCAACACCGTGAACAGCGGGCGGAAACGCTTACCGCCGGCGTGGAAAAGGTGCAGCACAGACTCCGTCAACAGCGGGTCCGACTGCCCCAGCTCGGTCACGATGAGGGTTTCGATGGCGGCCAAATGGTCGCGCACCTTGGCGGCGAATACGGGATCACCGAGGTCAACTCCGGCCACCGTGGTCGAGTTACTCACCGGTCCAACATACTGGGAAGGTGCAGACCTCAGCGGACCTGGTCGTCATCGGTGCCGGCCCAGCCGGATCAGCGGCCGCGGCATGGGCGGCCCGCTCCGGCCGTGAAGTGGTCCTGGTCGATTCGGCGGTGTTCCCCCGAGACAAGACCTGCGGCGACGGACTGACCCCGCGCGCCGTCGAACAGCTCGAGTTGTTGGGCTTGCGTACATGGCTCGACGAGCACATCCGATACCGAGGCCTGCGCCTGCACGGCTTCGGCGGCAATCTCGAAGTACCCTGGCCCGGGCCGTCTTTCGGGGGCACCGGCAGTGCGGTACGCCGCACCGAACTGGACGACAAGATCCGGCAGGTGGCCGTCGACTCCGGCGCCAAGATGGCCGAGTCCACCAAGGCTGTTGACGTGGAACGCGACGCTGCGGGCCGAGTGACCTCGGTGCGAGTGCTCGACGACAGCGGGCCGGGAGAGATCGCGTGCAAGGCCGTCATCGTCGCCGACGGGGTGCGCTCCACCCTCGGGAAAGTCCTTGGACGTGAGTGGCACAAGGACACCGTGTATGCCGTCGCCGGGCGCGCGTACATCGAGTCGGCGCGTGGCGACGACGAATGGATGACCTCGCATCTGGAGCTGCGCTCGCCCGAGGGCGACGTGCTGCCCGGATACGGCTGGATCTTCCCGCTGGGCGGCGGACAGATCAATATCGGCGTCGGCGCACTCGCCACCTCGAAACGCCCCGCCGACGCGGCGTTGCGTCCGCTCATCGAGTACTACACCGAGCTGCGACGCGAGGATTTCGGCCTCAGCGGGCGGCTGCAATCGATAGCGTCGGCGCTGCTGCCGATGGGTGGCGCGGTCTCCGGCGTGGCCGGTCCCAACTGGATGCTCATCGGCGACGCCGCGGCGTGTGTCAATCCACTCAACGGTGAGGGCATCGACTATGGGCTCGAGACCGGTCACCTGGCGGCCGAAGTGCTCGATGCCGACGATTACTCGCTGCTGTGGCCCGAGCTGCTGCGGGATCGGTACGGCCGGTCATTCTCGATCGCGCGGCGGCTCGCTTCGCTGCTCACCTTGCCGCGCTTCCTGCCCGTCATGGGGCCGGTCGGCATGCGTTCGGCGGTACTGATGCGGATTGCCGTGCGCCTCATGGGGAATCTTGTGACCGACGAGGATCACGATGTGATCGCGCGTGCCTGGCGAGTTGCCGGTGCCGGTTCACGGCATCTCGATTCCCGCCCGCCCTTTTCCTAACCGCGAGCAGACATGTCGTGCACAGAAGTCCCAGGACAGACGTGCAATAAGCGTCTGCTGGCCGGGAGGCGTCAGAGCGTGGCGACGTGCAGCGCGACGATGCCGCCAGTCAGGTTGCGCCACCGCACATTCGACCACCCGGCCGAGAGGATCTGCTGGGCCAGCGCCTGCTGGTCGGGCCACGCCCGGATCGATTCGGCCAGGTACACATAGGCATCCGGATTGCTACTGACGGCGCGTGCGACTTCGGGCAGAGTCTTCATCAGATACTCCATGTACAGCGTGCGGAACGGCCGGTTGACCGGTGTCGAGAACTCGCATACTGCAAGGCGGCCACCGGGTTTGGTGACGCGAGCCATCTCACGCAATCCTTCGACGTGATCGACGACATTGCGCAGCCCGAAGCTGATGGTCACCGCGTCAAACGAATGATCCGCGAACGGCAACCGCGTCGCATCTCCGGCGACCTTCGGTACGTTGCGACGGGCTCCCGCCTTGAGCATGCCGACCGAGAAGTCCGCCGCCACGCACCACGCGCCCGACTGGGTGAGCTCCGCCGTCGAGACTGCTGTGCCCGCGGCGATGTCGAGGACCTTGTCTCCGGGCTTCAGCTTCAGCGCCGCCCGAGTGGCGCGGCGCCACGAACGGTCCTGCCCGAAAGAGAGCACGGTATTGGTGATGTCGTATCGCTTGGCCACCGCGTCGAACATGGACGCGACCTCGTGCGGGTCCTTTTCCAGGGTGGCGCGGTTCATACCGTGACGGTACAGGGCAGCCCGTTTTGCCGCCGACGCGCAGTCGGCGAGATCACCCGTGCGTCAACGTCGCGGTGTACTGGTATCGCACGTGTTGGTATCGCATTGCCCCTGTGCCCCCGGATAGCCCGGATAACAGGTGCAGGCGCGAGTGCCGTTGTGGCTCTGGCGCGCACGCTTGGCCTCATACAGGCTGAAATCGGCTTCTCGCGAGAGCGATTCGAAGGTGAAGTCCTCGTTGTAGGTGTACTGCCAGGCCGAGCCGACGCTGATCGAAACCATGGGTTCGGCGGTTTTCAACGGTGCGTCGCAGATTCGCCCCAGCACGGTGTCGACGTCCTCGGAGCGGTCCAGGAAGGCCACGACCATGAACTCGTCCCCTCCGATGCGGGCGGCGATATCGCGCTGACGGATGCCGGCGGCGAGGGTATCGGCGACCCTCTTCAAGGTGGAGTCGCCGACATCATGGCCGCAGGCATCATTGACTTCCTTGAAATGATCGATGTCCACGACGAACACCGCCACCACCGCGGGTCGCGGTTCCCTACATAGCCGGGCCCTCATGGCCGATTGCACGCCGCGGCGGTTGAGTAGGCCGGTGAGCGGATCACTATGTGCGGCAATGGCGTTTCGTCGGATAGACTTGCGCACTCCTTCAATTACGGCCTGAATGACGATGGGCAGGAACACCACGTTCGAGTACGCCGGGGCGTTGTACACGTACAGCTCGGATAGCGTGGCGGCACCGGAATGAAGGTTCCACAGCGTCAGGGCAGTGATCACGGCGGTAGCGAAGACGCAGTGCGCGGCCAGCACCCGCCACCCCAGCAGGAAAGCCGCGAAGATCCCGATCAGGGCGAGGTGATTGGTGGCGCCGAGCTGCGATGCGGGTTGAGAGCACATGCTGGCGCCGACAGCGGTCGCCGTGTCAGCCCAGAAAACGAACGCAATGGCCCAGGGCCGGCTGGGCCATGGCCGCACAATCCACGCCAGACCCACAAGCAACGCCGAACCGGCCACAATGCCATGTATGGCTCGCGGCCATAGGCCCTGCGGCCCCAGCGGATTGAACTGCACGATCACCGACAGCACGGTCATCGACATGCACAGCACCCCAATGGCGATTTTTAACCGGGCGGTGTTTCTCGTCGTCTCCAGCGCCATTGTCAGGAATCGATATGTCACCCCATGCCGACGGCCCTGACGGTCAATGTCTACGGGCCGCGATTCAATTACGAGATTGTTAGTCTCGCCCCGCTCCGAGGAGCGCCGATCCGCCACCTCCATTATTTGCCACTCAAAAGGGTCGGATTTCTTTACGAAAGACCACGGGTCTCACGAACAGAATTAAATGACCGGCCGATCCGATCAACGCGTATCACCATTGCCATGACCTATCCGCCCGGGCGGGCGGCCACAACGGTAACGCGTCAGCTCCGCTACCGTCCGGGCCTGTCGAGATATAATCCGCACGGCGACAAGCTGATTGGTCGCCACAAATTCCGTGATTCATCACTGATCCACCTCAGTAGTTGCCGTCACCAACTCACAAGGAAGGCCTTACCCCGACCGTGACGGAATCGCCCCGCACGATCAATTCGTTCGCATTCTCGTAACGGCACCGTACCATTGTGCCCATAGCCGTTACCAGTTTCCGGGATTCGCACGAGGGCGTCCGTTCGGCCGCGGCCTAACTGCCCCGCAGAATTACTCGTCCCGCCTTCGGACAAGTCCGCGGGCGTATTGAGGAAATGGTCAGGCGGTCATGATGCCGCGGCCCAACGTGGTGCCCGCCGCGGCGGCGTAGTGCTCCAGCAGCTCATCACAGATGGCGGGCCAGGTGCGCGAGAGCACTCCCCGGCGAGCGGCCGCCGAGAATCGGCTGCGCGTCGCCGGCTGCACCAGATGGTCGACCGCCATGCCCAACCGCGCCTCGAAGTCGGCAACCGGCAGCAGCATGCCATTGCGCCCCGGGACCACCAAGTCGCGCGGCCCGCCGGCATCGGGCGCGATGGACGGCACCCCGCTGGCCAGCGCTTCCTGCACCGCCTGACAGAACGTCTCATGCTCCCCGGGGTGGATGAAGACATCGAGGCTGGCGTACGCCCGGGACAGCGCCGAACCGGTTAGCTCTCCGGTGAAAACCGCTGTAGGCATCCGCTTTTCGAGCGCCTCTCGCTCCACGCCGCCGCCGACGATGACGAGTTGCAGATCGTCACGATCGGCCAGCACGGCGAGGCGCTCCACATGTTTTTCGGGCGCAAGCCGACCGACGAACCCGATGATCGGCTTACCTTCGGGCGACCAGGATCGACGCAGTTCCTCGTCACGCGCCGAGGGGGCGAAACGTTCGATGTCCACGCCGCGCGACCACCGGAACACCCTTGGGATTCCATGCGCGGCAAGGTCTTCCATAGCAGAAGAGGAGGGCGCCAACGTGCGGTCGGCACGCCCGTGCAGATGCTTGGTCCAGCGCCATGCGGCACGCGCGGCGAAACCGGCGCCGTAGCTGTCGGCGAATCCCGCCACATCGGTCTGATAGACGGCCACGACGGGGATGTCGAGGTGCTGTGCGGCGCGCAGTCCGCCGTATCCCAGCACGAACGGCGAAGCCAGGTGCACCACATCGGGCGCAAACTCACGAAGGATCCGCACCATGCGCGGCTGTGGGACTCCCAGCGGCAGCGTGCTCACCTTGGGAAACATGATCGCCGGCACGCGGTGCACCGGAAGGCCGTCGTGCTCGGTGGCGGCGGGACTCTGTCCGCGGGGGCTGTCCGGCGCGATGACGACGGCCTCGTGCCCGGTGCGGCGGAGGTGCTCCAGCACCCGCAGCACCGAATTGGACACTCCGTTGACGTTCGGCAAGAACGACTCGGCGACGATCGCGATGCGCACATCGATAGCATGTCAGTGCCAACTGGCAGTTAGGTTGCCCCCAGGCATACGTCACGCAAACTTAAGCATGAACGGGAGCAGGGCTGCGGCGCTGCATCCAGGAAAGCCCCAGCAACAACGTCCCGGCAACCGTCCACACCACCACGATGATGGAGCCCGCCGGGACGATCGACAGTGATGCGTTACGCCCTTGTACGCGAACCAAATCCGGGTTGGCCTTGTCGTATTCAACGTAGATGCGCATACCCGGGCTGAGCTCGGACGGGTAGAGAACGCCCAATTCCGGTCGGTACGTAACGCGTTCGGGCGTAACGAACTCGATGGTGGATCGCCGCGGCCCCGCACTGAGCACCTCAGCCAAGGCGACGCCCATATCCCGCTCGATGGCCTTGTCATTGCGCCAGGCCCCGGCGACCAACAGCAATGACTGCAGGGTCATCAATCCCGCCAGTACCAGCACCCCGATCCGGACTCTCTTGATGACCCGGGAGCGCCGGTTCACAGAGCAGCCCTGATCGCGGCATGCAGCTCGCGCAGGGTCGAGCGGTCGGCCTTGACCTCCAGAACCCTGATACCCCTGGCTGGTTCGTCCAGTGCGGGGCCCAGCTCCTCGACCGAGATGGATTGCGAATCCACGTGGTAGGCCCGGCACAGTGCCGTGATATCGACATCATGCGGAGTGCCGAAGATGCGTGAGGACACATCGCGGAATCGCGGGTCGCCCTGCTCCAACAGCTCGAAAATGCCACCGCCGTTGTCATTTGAGACCACAATGGTCAAGTTGTCGGGCCGCGGCTCGGTCGGGCCGATCAGCAGGCCCGAGCTGTCGTGCACGAAGGTGAGATCGCCGATCAACGCCACCGTGCGGCTTCCCTGGTGCGCCAAGGCCGCACCGATCGCCGTCGATATCGTGCCGTCGATACCGGCCACGCCCCGATTGGAGCGCACGCGAACATCTTTGGCGCCCCACGGGACAAGGGCGGCATCGCGGACCGGGTTGGAGGCGCCGAGCACCAGCTGGTCCCCGTCACGCAATGACCCGCATACCTGCGCCGCCACATGCAGACCTGTGGTGAGGGGATGCGTGCTCAGCTGTCCACGCACAGCATCGAGTGCCTTTTGGTGCGCGTGGGCGCACCGTTGCAGCCAACCGGCATCCGGGGTTCCGGACGTGATCGCCCGGGTACCGGTGGCCTGCGAGTTGCCGGACACATCGGGCCAGCGCGGTCCGGTGGTCAACGCGTACACCGGAATCCGACTGTCAGCCAGCAACGATGACACCTGCCGATGGAGCGTGGGCCGCCCCAGCATGATCACCTGCTGCGGATGCAGCAGCGCGAGCGCCAGCGAATGAACCGGGTTATCGGGTTGCGGCGCAGTCGGTTCGGCCACCGTGGGCAACATCGAAAGATTCGGGTGCGCGGCCGCGCCGTGCCCCGCTATCACGACGGTGTCGGGGGTCAGGTCGATCTCGACGGGTTCATCGAACGTCACGTCCGGGGTGTATGTCCATGGGGCGCCACCGGGACGTCCGGCGGGTACCGGGCCGCCGTCACGATCGGGCACGAGCGGTTCCCGCAGTGGGATATCGAACTGCACGGGTCCGGCGTTGGCGGTGCGGGATCCCTTGGCCGCAGCCAGGACTCGACAGGTCGCCGAACGCCAGTGCGGATTCTGCGCCTCGATCTTCTCCGAGCCCTCTTCCGCCAGACCCAGGCTGATGGCAGCGCGAACCTGGGTGCCGAAGTAGCCCAGCTGCTCCATGGTCTGATTGGCGCCGGTGCCCAGCAGTTCGTAGGGGCGATTGGCGGACAGCACGATCAGGGGCACCCGGGCATAGTTGGCCTCCACCACCGCCGGGCCGAGGTTGGCTACCGCCGTCCCGGACGTCATCGCCACGGGAACCGGGGAGCGGCTGGCGGCGGCAAGCCCGACGGCCAGGAAGCCGGCGGTGCGCTCGTCGATGCGCACATGCAGCCGCAACCGGCCGGCCTTATCGGCATCGTGCAGCGCGAAGGCCAGCGGGGCGTTGCGTGAACCGGGGCACAGCACCACCTCGCGGACGCCGCCGCGGATGAGCTCGTCGACGACGGCATGGGCCTGTGCGGTCGACGGGTTCATGCCTTCAGGGTGTCATACCGTGCGAGCGGTGCTCGCAAAGAACTCCAGGATCACGCGGTTGACCTCGTCGGGTTGCTCGATGAAGCCCAGATGCCCGGCATCGGCGATCTCTACATACTTTCCGCCGGGAATCGCGTCGGCCACCTCTTTACCAAGGTAGGGCGGCAGGGTCATATCGTCGGTGAACCCGATGACCAACGACGGGACGCTGATATCCGCATAGGCACCGGGCCGGTCGGGGGCGGGTATGGCGCTGCGCTGATGGTCGATGCCGCCCGAGGTCGGCTCCGGCCACAGCGTGAACATGTCGATCCAGTCCTTGATGGCCGCATCGTTGTTCAGGGTCTTCGGCGAGAAGTTCAGCAGCAGGCGCATCGCCGCCTGGTACGCCGCCGGTACCTCGACCCCTGACGCGGACAACTCGAGCTCGGCCTTGCGGAAGAACGACCGCGTGGAATCCTCACGGCCGCGGGTCCCCATGAATACGGCTGCGGTCACCAGATCGGGGCGGGTGAGCGCGAGCTCCTGGGCGATGAGAGCGCCCATGGAGAATCCCACCAGCCGGGCCGGGGCGGCACCGAGATCTTCGATGAGCGCCGCGGTGTCGGCCACCATGTCCTGCAGTGTGAAGCCATCGGCCGACTCGGTGGTCGGAGGTATCCCCCGGTTGTTGAACGTGATGGTGCGATACCCGGCAGCACGGAAGGCCGGCACCTGATGCAGGTGCCAGCTGCGCCCCGCGCCACCACGCCCGGAGATGAAGACGACAGGATCGCCCGAGGCGCCGAGCGCCAGGGGTCCACGGTCGTCGTAGCTGATCTGGATGCCGTTGATGTTCGCGAGAGGCACGTTGACTGAACCTACCGGTTCAGCAGCGCGTAGCAGTCGGCCACTCGGTGCTGCCACCAATCGCGCCGGTCAGCGGGCGCGGCGAGCGTGGCCAGCCGAGCCGGGTCGGGGGTGAACGATGCCACCGCGAGGTGACCGTCCACCACAGGCGGCATATCCGCTACATCGTCCAAGAAGAATCCTCCGGTGCCCAATCCGCAGGCATGTTCCAGCACCGGGAGCGCCGCCGCTGCGCGCAGGCCGATTCCGATGCCTACCGCGCTGTCCAGCGCGCTGGAGATCACCACGGGCATGCCGATGCGCTCGGCGATCTCCAGCAGCGCGGCCACACCACCGAGGGGCGCCACCTTGAGCACGGCGATATCGGCCGCCTGCGCCTGCGCGACACGTAGCGGATCACTTGCGCGCCTGATGCTTTCGTCGGCGGCAATCGGCACGCCCGGGAGACGGCGGCGCAGTTCTGCGAGTTCCTCCACGGTGGCACACGGCTGCTCGGCGTACTCGAGCGCGCCGTCGCGAGTCAGCGCGGTCAGCGCGTGGACTGCCTGCGCAAGGGTCCAGCCGCCGTTGGCGTCGACGCGCACGGTGCGAATCTGCGCGCGGACCGCTTGGACCCGCGCAATGTCCTCATCGAGTGTCTGTCCGGGCTCTGCCACCTTGATCTTGGCGGTCTGGGCGCCCGGGAATCGGGCCAGCACCTCGGGCACGTCTGCGGCGGCGACCGCGGGCACCGTCGCGTTGACCGGGATTAGGCTGCGGCGCGCTGCGGGAAGCCCGCGGTACCCGGCCTCGATGGCCGCGGCCAGCCAGGCGGAGGCCTCGGGGGCCTGGTACTCGGGGAAGGCGCCGAACTCACCCCAGCCCGCCGGCCCGTCGATCAGCGTGACTTCACGGGTGGTGATGCCGCGAAATCGCACCCGCATGGGTAGCGCGACGACATGCAACCGGTCGAGCACATCGTCCAACCCGGGCAGCTCCACGCCTGCGATCGTCGCACGCTGGTCAGCGGATCCACCGGGCCGCCCTGAAAGTGACTTTCGGTTCTAGGCGGCCTTGCGGCCGGATGCCAGTCTGCCCACGGCGATGTACGCGATATGCGAAGGGAGAGGACATGGCAACGGTTCACGGTGTCGCGGGATTTCAATCGGGTTGCCGGTGCGGCGGCTGCTCCTCGGCGGAGTCACGGCGGCTGCAGCGGATCGGCGAAGCGGAACGGGAACGCTGGGAACCCATCAACCAACGTGCCACCCGGCGCTCTCAGCGTTACTTCGCCGATGCTTCGGATCATCCGCTGAACTGGCAGAAGCCTTGGACCAAAGAGGAAATCAACACGGTGCTCGACGCGTCGTCGACCGCCGCGCAGGTCGCGACACGGCTGGGCCGTTCGGTCGGAGCCGTTCACGCGGCGCGCAGACGATTCCGCCCTCGGCCACGCCGCAACTAGCCCGCCAGGGAAGCCACGCTGCATACCGCACTTCGGCTGGGCCACAACTTTATTAGCACCGAACATCTCCTGCTGGCCATCCTGTCGGGCCACACCGGCACCTCGCGAAAGCTCTCCGAACTGGGCCTCAACGCCGTCGTGGCGAGGAGCAGGTGACTCGCCTGCTCCTCGGCGAAACCCTGTAGGGCAAGACCCCTGACCACGGCGGACATCCAAGTCCCGTGAGCCAAAGGGCGATCACCGCGGTTGCACATGCCGCGGTGCCATCTTCGCGCACCTTGCCAGCACTTGGTATACAACGTAAACTAGAGTGGGTGATCGGGCGCGTGCGTGCCGTAAGAACTTCGCATCAGCGGCAAGAACTGCCTGGCGATGGTGGCGCCCGTCGATCTTCCTCGGCGGGCGCCGCCGCATGGCGCCCGATCCAAATAAGGCATCCGCACAATCGCGTTGGAGGTTTTCATGTTGGTTCGGCGCATTGCCCGCCCGCTGCTCGGCTCGTATTTCATCACCGCAGGTTTAAGTGGTTGGCGTGAGGCGGCGACACCTGCCGCCGAACCCGTGGTGTCCGGAGTCCGGAACGTGTTGCCCGAGCGAGCCACTCGATATCTGCCGGATGACCCGCAGGTGTACGCGCGCGCCAACAAGGCACTGCAGTTGATTGGCGGGTTGGCGTTGGCCAGTGGAAAACTGCCGCGGATCTCCGCACTGGTACTCGCGGGCACGCTCGTGCCAACCACATTGGCCGAGAACCGTTTCTGGCAGGAGTCCGATCCCGCGGCGCGTGCGCAACAACGAACTCATTTCTGGAAGAACACGTCCATACTGGGTGGTCTGATCATCGCGGGAATAGACACCGAGGGGCGTCCGGGACTGTCATGGCGCGCCCGGCGGGCCACCCGCCAGGCGGCCGAAGTGGTGGCCTCGGTCATTCCTACAACCAACCACCCGACACAGTCACTTACCGACAGAATGAATGAACTTGGCGATGCCACAAGGTCGTTGGCCGAGAGAGCGGGCGAACGCTGGGATGAGGTGTCCGAGACCATAGGCGATGGAACCTCCACGCTGAGTGAGATCGCCCGCCACAATGCGCCCAAATTGGCGGATTTCGCTCGCGACAAGGGCAACCAGCTCGCGAAGGTCGCGCAAGAGCAGGGCAGCACGCTTGCCGACGTCGCATCGCGGGGTGGCCGCAAGATCGCCGACCATGCCACACACCTGCGATCAGAACTGACAGACACCACGACGCGCAGCTAGTTCCGCCAGACGAGCCCTGATCCATACGCGGCGCCAAACCCCTGGCCAAACGACACCCCGCAGGCGTAGCGTGATGTCATGTCAATTGACATCAAACCCGTTCCCAAATGGCTCAAATACTTCAACAAGGTCGTCATCGGTGGACACAAGGTAGGGCTCAAATTGCCGATGGTGGTCCTGACCGTCCCGGGCGCCAAGTCCGGCAAGCCGCGTTCGACTCCCATCACCCCGTTCACGCTCGACGGGCAGCGCTATGCCGTCGGCGGAGTTCCGGGATCGGCCTGGATCACCAACGCGCGTAAAGCCAAAGCGGGCACCCTGACCCAGGGACGGCACACCGAGCAGGTGCGCATCGTCGAGCTTTCCGCCGAGGACTCACGCCCGGTGCTCCGCGCGTTTCCGATCGAGGTGCCCACCGGTGTCGGCTTCATCAGAAACGCCGGGCTGGTCAAGGAGGGCACTCCGGACGAGTTCGAGGCCCTCGCCGGGATCGCCGCCGTATTCCGGTTCGATCCGGTGGAGGGCTAGATACCCGCGCGCCACACGCACTGATCGTCGACGCCAACGCCCGGATGAAGAATCCGGGATTGATTGCCTCCGCCGCGCTTTGCCTCGTACATCGCGCGGTCGGCACACGCGGTCAGCGCATCGATCGCCTCCTGCGATGTCGCCAAGGCCACACTCGCCACCGGCTGAGCCGCGACCCCGACACTCGCGGTCACGGCGATACCCGCGGGCATGGAGGCCGTCACCGCTTCCTTGAGGCGAGTGGCGAATTCGGCGACAGACCCCGCCGGGCAGATTGTCACCACCAGAAACTCCTCACCACCCGAGCGGCCCACCAAGTTGCCCTGAGCCGTCTCGGCAGTCAGCGCACCGGCCAGGCCGACGAGCACCCGATCCCCCGTACCGTGGCCGTAGCGGTCGTTGATCGATTTGAAGCGATCGATATCGACAATGGCGACCGCGATCACCCGATCACCCTCCAAGATGCGGTCACCGGTAAGCCCATTGTGCAGGCGCTGCCACTCACCGTAGATACCGCGTCGGTTGAGCAATCCGGTGAGCGGGTCCCGCTGCGCGGCAAGTGCATCCAGACGCACCACCGCGATCCCGAACTGGATGACCGCGGGTATCAGCACCACGACCAGCAGCATGCTCGTCATCTTCACCACCGCGGTCATCGCCGCACCGACAGTGCCCGCGGCCAACAGGCGGGATGACAGTGCCAAGATCATCGGTGCACACCAGGCGACATGCGCCACCAACAACCGGTTCCCCAAGAAGAAGCTGACATACGCACCGACCGGCGTGAACAGCACCGTCCCCACCAGGCCTGCCAGTGGATCGGAATCCTGCCAACACGCGATCGCGATGCCAACGTCCGCAAAGACCACGAACCCCACCGCTTCACGCAGGGAAGGCCACGGCCCGACTACCCAGCGCACTGCCCAACCCAGCGCACCAAGGGCGCACACACCGACGATGATGCGTCCGGAGGTGCTACGGGGCCCGGTGTCGCTGAACTGCACGGCGACACAGATCGCAGCAAAGATCAACGCATACCCGCCGATCAGGTTGCGGACAGTCCGGTCGAGCTTGCGCGCGTGCAAGAACGCCCGGAGCCAGCCCGTCGGAACCGGTTCGGTCCACCATTGGCGCAGGAAGCCCATCCACGCGGTGGAGCGGATGTACGAAACGATCACGACGTCGCATTGTCCGGATTGGCGGTCGGCGGATTTCGCCTGGGTACCATCCGCACCTTCGGCAATGGCGGCGCGGGCAGACGAGGCACCGCGCCCCAGTAACCCTCCACGCGGCCAAAGCGCTCGGATTCTGACTGCCATTCCTCGCGGAATCCCGCGATCTCATCGTGATCACGGCCGACGAAATTCCACCACATCACGATCTGTTCGCCGAACGGCTTGCCGCCCAACAGAATCGCTCGTGCCGTGTCATCCGTCGGGTTGGTTACGGTCAGTTGCTCCACCCCCGTGCCCACGTAACCCAGCTCACCGCGCGACAGCCGGGTTCCGGAAAACTCGATGGTCTCGGTGTCCACCAGTAGGCCGTGCTCGAACCCCGGATCGACATCGAATCGCGCCGTGCTGCGCGGCTCCAGCAGCAGCTCCGCACCGAGAAGCGCAGTGGCGGTACGCACCGGTGACACCTGACCTGCCAACGCTCCCAGAAAAACCCGCACACTAACCCCACCGGCCACCACTGCCTCGGGGGCGTAATGCTGGAAATCTCTTGCCGCATCCCGAGATTCATTGGGCAGCGCGACCCACAGTTGCACACCGTGCAGCGTGGTGGTCTCTGATGTCGACACCTCCGAGTGACAGATCCCGCGACCACCCGTCATCAGATTGAGCTCGCCCGGGCGCACCACGGCATGTACACCATTGCTATCGCGATGCTCGATCTCGCCGGTGAACAGCCAACTCACCGTCTGTAGCCCGGTATGCGGATGAGGCGCGACATCCATACCGCCGGTCTGCGTGATGTCATCGGGCCCATAGTGATCGGCAAAGCACCAGGCGCCGATCAGCGAGCGCTGAGCCTGAGGCAGAGTCCGCAGCACCGTCATCGCGCGCGGTCCGCCGAGTGGAACCTCTCGGGCAGTGAGTATTTCAACCACCGGCCGGCCGGCCCCATCCAGCGGACACGGGCCACCCTCGCACCGGGTTTCCGTCGGCGTGGTCTCGGTATTGCTCATGTCACCATCATCGGCCGAATTCACCATACGTGCGGCATAGTGGGTCACCATGGACGAACCCGACGCCACGGTCGCCGACGCCCCCGACAATCGTCGATTCGAGATAACGGCAGACGGTGAGCTCGCGGGATTCACCGAATACCTGGATACCGCATTGGACGGCGCCGAGGTGCGGATCTTCTTTCACACCGAGATCGACGAGAAATTCGGTGGTCGCGGCCTCGCCGGGACGCTGGTGCAGTCCGCACTGACCTCCACCCGGTCCACGGGGCGCAGGATCGTGCCGGTCTGCCCCTACGTGAGGAAGTTCGTCGGCAAGCACCACGAGTTCGACGACATCCTCAGCCCCGTCACCCGGGAGGCGCTGGCGGCGGTCGAGGCACGTCAGGAATGAGCGAACATCGCGTCTACATCGACAAACAAACTCCCTCCGTCTATCAGGGACTGAGCAAGGCCGCCGCCGAGCTCCGCACGCGCGCCGCCGAGGCCGGGCTCGCGCGAACGACATTGGAATTGGTCAACATTCGGGTGTCGCAGCTCAACCGCTGCCTGTTTTGCCTTGACCTGCACACCCGGATCGCGCTGGAAGAAGGGGAGTCCACGCAGCGGATCGCCGTACTACCGGTGTGGCAGGAGGCCGAGTTGTTCAGCGATGTGGAGCGCGCGGCGCTGACGATCGCCGAAGCCGTGACGGAAGTCACCGACCAGCACCTCAGTGACGAGCAGTACGCCGCCGTGCGCGAGCACCTGTCCGACGATCAGGTGTCGGCGCTGGTGTGGTCGGCGATCATGATCAACACCTTCAACCGGATCTCGATTCTGAGCCGCCACCCGATCAAGCGGCGCTGACAACCGGTCACGGGGCGGGAATACAGCCACCCCACCATGGGTTAGATTTCTTAAGCCAGGGTAATGATCTGGCCACTGACATATCTCATGGGGAAGGTATTCAACGATGGCTCAGGTGCATGCCACACATTTCCGTAGGACAGTGCGTTCGGTAGTGGTGGCGGCCGCACTTGCTACCGCACTGTCCGGGTGCACCGTCTACCAGACCCTGACCAAACCCACCGAAGTTCCCCAGACCACCACGGCCCCCACCGTCAGCGATCAAGAACAGATCCGTCAGGTGACGGCCCAGATGGGCAAGGCCCTCGGCAGCCTGGACCTGGACGCCGGCAACGCGCTGACGTGCCCCCGGTACCAGGTGTCCAGCCGCACCGCCGACTCCAAGCTCGTCCCCTCGATCAATTCCTGGCGTGGCGCCGAGCAGGCGCTCATGTACGGCGACACCTCAACGCTGTCCAGCGATGTGGCACAACACTTCCCCAGCGCAGGAAGCAGTGAACGCGCCACGCTGGTGCGGGCGATCGTCAGCCGTGACGAGTTCGCCTACTCGACCACCGTGCTGCAGGTCATCCGCGAATCCACCACGGTGGAGAAGTTTGCGATCGACAACATCAAGATTGTCGGCGACAGCGCCACCGGGGACATCACCGCGACCTACAGCTTCGGCGGCGCCGGCACCCAAACCCAAACCAAGCCGAATCAGTTCCGCAAGGAAGGCGGCAAGTGGGCGTGGTGCCAACAGCCGCCTCCGGGTCTCTTCACCCAGTGGACGACGTCGTCGGCAGCACAGGCCTCGGCCTAGTCGTTCACGGGTGGCGTCGGCCGACCGCCGACAAGGCGGCCTCTAGAGTCGGAGCCATGACCCAAGAGCACGGGCAGACCGCCAATCCCTTCGACCCGACGCGCTGGCAGCCGGTGCCAGGGTTCGACGACCTGACGGACATCACCTATCACCGGCACGTCGAGCCCGGCTCCGGAGAAGGCGTCAAAAAAGGCACCGTGCGGATCGCGTTCGATCGGCCCGAGGTGCGCAACGCGTTCCGGCCACACACCGTCGACGAGCTGTATCGCACGCTGGATCACGCACGGATGACCTCCGATGTGGGAGCGGTGCTACTCACCGGGAACGGCCCGAGCCCCAAGGACGGCGGCTGGGCCTTCTGTTCCGGCGGCGATCAGCGCATCAGGGGACGCACCGGATATCAGTACGCCGGCGGCGAAACCGCCGAGACCGTAGACCCTGGACGTGCGGGCCGTCTACACATCCTGGAAGTGCAGCGCCTCATCCGTTTCATGCCAAAGGTGGTGATTGCCTTGGTGAATGGCTGGGCCGCCGGTGGCGGACACAGCCTGCACGTGGTGTGTGACCTGACACTGGCCAGCCGCGAACACGCGCGCTTCAAGCAGACCGACGCCGATGTGGGCAGCTTCGATGGCGGATATGGCAGCGCGTATCTGGCCAAGATGGTCGGGCAGAAATTTGCCCGCGAGATCTTCTTCCTGGGTCGGCCGTACACCGCCGAACAGATGCACCACATGGGTGCCGTCAACGAGGTCGTCGACCACGCGGAGCTAGAGAACGTCGCGCTTGAGTGGGCGGACGCCATCAACGGAAAGTCACCGCAGGCGCAACGCATGCTGAAATACGCCTTCAACCTCGCCGACGACGGACTGGTGGGACAGCAGCTATTCGCCGGTGAGGCAACACGATTGGCCTACATGACCGATGAGGCCGTCGAGGGCCGCGACTCGTTCCTGGAGAAGCGCGAGCCGGACTGGTCGCCCTACCCCTGGCATTACTAAGGGGCTGTTCCTCCTCCGTCGTCGAGATCGACGTTTTGCAGACGCACACGCGCACTTTCGCTGCAAAACGTCGATCTCGGCGGACGGGGTGCGCCCGAACTAGGCGCGATCCATCCAGAAGTCGAGTTCGAGGTCCTCTTCGGCGCACTGACGGTATTTCGAGAAGTCGGTGACGCCCGCTTCTCGGAGCACCTCGTCGTCGACGAAGCTGTTTCCGGTGACCTCACGGCTGGGCTTGATCAGGATCTCGTATGCGGCATCGGCCATGATCTCCGCAGAGCGACAACGCGCAACCAGTTCTGCACCGAGGATGTTTCGGATGGCGGCGGTGTCGATCGTGGTGCGCGGCCACAGCGAGTTCGACGCGATGCCGTACTCGCGCAGTTCGGCGGCCAAACCGATGGCCACCAGACTCATGGAGAACTTGGAGATCGTGTACGCGGTGGTGGTCTGGCTGAACCACTTGGGATCCAGGGTGATCGGCGGCGACAGCGTCAGAATGTGCGGATTGTCGGCCTCCTTGAGTGCCCCGATCGCCGACTTGGACAGCGAGAACGCGCCCCGCGCATTGATGTCCTGCATCAGGTCGTAGGCCTTCATCGAAATCGACTCCGAGGGAGCAAGATTCAGCGCACTGGCATTGTTGACCACAATGTCGATCCCACCGAACTTCTCGACCGTCTGCGCTACCGCCGACACGACGACCTCGTCGTCACGGACGTCTCCGAGCAGGGGCAGCGCGTGACCACCGGCCGCCTCGATCTCCTCGGCGGCGGTGTAGATGGTGCCGGGAAGCTTGGGATGCGGTTCCGCGGTCTTGGCCATGATCGCCACGTTGGCGCCGTCCCGAGCCGCGCGCAGCGCGATGGCCAGCCCGATACCTCGGCTGCCTCCCGACATGATGATGGTCTTACCCGCCAGCGATCCCATAAGCCACGTCCTTGTCGTCATAGGGTTGAGTGAGGCCAGCGTAGGACACCGCCAGCGCGTAAAACCGGGCGAGATCAATGTCACCGGGACCCAGCATTTCGCACGCAACGGAAGAGGAATACAGTTCTTACTCGTGAGTAAGAACTCGGTCAGCAGTCGCGTCAGCACAGCCATCGCGCGCGCGGCCATGCAGCCATATCCCAGCCCCTCACTCCTTCGGGCCAAGTTCGATCCCAACTACGGGGTCCCCCTCAAGGGCAAGCGCGTGCTCATCACCGGCGCCTCCTCCGGCATCGGCGAGGAAGCCGCCTACCGTTTCGGCAAGCTCGGCGCCAAGGTCATCGTCGTCGCCCGCCGCGAGGACCTGCTGGCCGAGGTCGCGGCCCGCATCACCGCCGACGGCGGCGAGGCCGACGCCATCACCTGCGACCTGTCCGACCTGGATGCCATCGACAAGCTCGTCGAGACCGTGACCGAACGCCACGGCGGCGTCGACGTCCTGATCAACAACGCCGGGCGTTCCATTCGGCGCGCCACCCACGAATCCCTGGACCGCTGGCATGACGCCGAGCGCACCATGCAGCTCAACTACTTCTCACCGCTGCGGTTGATCCGCGGGTTCGCCCCCGGCATGGTCGAGCGGCGCAGCGGGCACATCATCAACGTGGCCACCTGGGGTGTGCTGAACGATGTGGTGCCCAAGTTCGCCGTCTACAACGCGTCCAAGGCGGCGCTGTCGACGGTCAGCCGAATCGTCGACGCCGAGTACGGCAAGTACAACGTGCACACCAGCACCCTCTACTTCCCCCTGGTACGCACCCCGATGATCGCGCCCACCGACGCGTTCACCGACGCGCCGGCGCTGACCTCTGCCGAGGCGGCCGACTGGATGGTGCTGGCCGCGCGCGTGCGGCCAGCCCGAATCGCCCCGCGTTTCTCGGTGCTGGCCGCAACGGTGAACGCGGTGGCACCCGAGCTGGTGACCCGCATGGCGCGATCAGGGCCCGAAACCCTGGGCTAATACTGCCCACCGTGATAGACACGGCACATGGAGATATTGTCCAGCCGAATACTGTTGCGGCCTAAGGACTATGACGCGACGTTGGCGTTCTATCGCGAGACGTTGGGGCTGGCCGTCGCACGTGATTACGGGGCAGGCATGGTGTTCTTCGCCGGTCAGTCCCTCATCGAGATCGCCGGGCATGGTCGCCCAGACGGTCCGCCGACGGCGTTTCCGGGCGCGCTCTGGCTCCAGGTCCGCGACGTCTATGCGACGCAGGCCGACCTCGAAAGCCGTGGGGCCGCAATAGCCCGTGCCGCACAAGAGGAACCGTGGGGCCTACATGAGATGCATGTCGCAGCGCCCGACGGTGTCACGCTGATCTTCGTGCAGATCCCGGCCGACCACCCACTACGCAAAGACACCCGGCGGTAGCTCCCGCCGGGTGTCTTTGAGGGTCTCGGTTACTTCTTGAGGAACGGGAAGAAGTCGAAGCCGGTGTGGTGGATGATCGTCGTCCGGGTGATCCACAGCAGCGCGATGACGATAACCGCGCCGACCAGAGTGAACAACGCCAGCCCCAGGAACTTCACGGCCGGGTTGGGGGCGACAACGGTGCCGTCGTCGTTGGCGCCACCGGCACCCGACGAGTAGGCGACCAGGCCCGCGGCGAAGACCGCCGGCAGACCCGCACCGAGAATCAACCCAACCGCGAGCACCTTGCCGAGGGCTTCCAAGTAGTTCATCGAAGATTCCTTACTGTCCGTGGAGGTCTGATTCGCGGGGTTCGGTTAGACCGAAGCCGTGTCGTTGGCCGAGTCCTTCTTCGAAGCATCCTTGTCCGAGACCTCGGCGGACGCTCCGACCTCGGCCTCACGATCGCCAGCGGGCACCACCGAGTTGGTGGAGTCGTCCCAATCGGCGTTGACGTTGCTGGAGTCGACCTTCTCCTGCTGAGCGCGCCACCACATGTAACCGGAGAGCACCACCAGCAGGGCGAAGATGATCAGGTCGCCGACCATCGGGGTGGTGAGGTTGCCGATGAGATGCGACAACCAGTAGGACAGTGCGCCGACGATGCCTGCGGCGGGCAGCGTGACCAGCCAGGCCAGCACCATGCGGCCGGCCACGGCCCAGCGCACCTCGGCACCCGGCTTACCAACGCCGGTACCGAGAATCGAGCCGGTCGCGACGTGGGTGGTGGACAGTGCCATACCGGCGGCGCTCGAACTCAGGATGATCGCGGCCGAGGACGCTTCGGCAGCAAGACCCTGCGGGGACTCGATCTCGACAAGACCCTTGCCCAGTGTGCGGATGACCCGCCATCCACCGAGGTAGGTGCCCAGGCCGATGGCGAGCGCACAGCTGGCGATGATCCAGAACGGCAGGCCCGTCTCCTTCACGTTGCCGGTCAGGTGGCCGGTGGTGATAAGCGCCAAGGCGATGACACCCATGGTCTTCTGCGCATCGTTGGTCCCGTGCGACAGAGCGACGAGGGACGCGGTCGCGATCTGGCCCCAGCGGAAGCCTTCCTCACGACGCTTCTTCACTACTTTGCGGGTAATCCGGTAGACCAACCAGGTGCCCGCGGCGGCGACGAGGCCCGCGATCAGCGGGGCGGCCACGGCGGGGATGATCACCTTCTGCAGGATGCCGTCCCACTTGACGCCCGACGTGCCGATGGCGGCAAGGGCGGCACCGATCAGGCCACCGAAGAGCGCATGCGAGGAGCTGGACGGGATACCGAACAGCCAGGTCAGCAGGTTCCACAGGATGCCGCCGATGAGGCCCGCGAAGATGATCGTCAATCCCATGGACGGGGTGATGTTGGGCAGTAGGTGCCCCGTCTTGCTGTCTTGCACCTTGATCACCGAGGTGGTCACGGTGACGGCGACTTCGACGGAGAGGAAGGCGCCGACGAGGTTCAGGACGCCGGCCAGTAGGACCGCGGTCTTGGGCTTGAGGGCGCCTGTTGCGATGGACGTGGCCATGGCGTTACCGGTGTCATGAAACCCGTTGGTGAAGTCGAAAGCCAGTGCTGTGGCAATAAGCAGCACCAGGATGATCATGGTTGCGTCCATGGCGCTAATTCTGAGGCAAAGGCCTTGACTTTGACCAGCTGATGACGGACGAAGTTTGGGCGCTGACCGGCCAGTTTGATATTTCCCGCAAGGAGTTCACATTCCGTTAACCTTCTGGGTGCGGACTGTTCGGGCTGCTTGTTAGTTTCAGCACCGAGTACCGCTAGGTTTTCCACTGGCGACAATGGGCCTCAACGGCACTACGATCGCTAGGCAGTCGACAAGATCCAGGACGGCCGCCCGTCCTTACAGGAGTTAGAGGCCGTGAACGCATTTCTGAGCAAGATCGTCACCTGGCTTCGGGCGGGCTACCCCGAAGGGGTCCCGCCACCGGACTATGTGCCGTTGTTGGCGCTCCTAGGACGCCGCTTGAGCAACGACGAGGTCAAGACCGTGGCCCGCGAACTCATGGCCCGCGGCGACTTCGACAACATCGACATCGCGGTTCTCATCACCCAGGTCACCGACGAGCTGCCCACCGGCGAGGACATCGAACGCGTCCGTGAGCGGTTGGCCAAAAAGGGCTGGCCCCTTGACGATCCGCGTGAGCCCGCGGAGCACGATGAGAATGGCTCCGGTCAGGCAACAGACCATTCCGCGTGACGCGGCTGCTGCGCGCCCTGCCCGTGCCCAGCGGGCAGAGAATGCTCGGGTTGCTGCCCCGCCTGGCTGAGCTCCTGGACGGTCGCGGCGATGCGGTCCTGCCCGTGCCCGCCGACAACGCCGATCAAGCACACCTCCTCGCCTCCGAGCTCTCCGCCGACGAGCCCATCGCCGAGGACGTCGCGATAGTGGTATCGACCTCGGGCACAACGGGAAAACCCAAGGGCGCCATGCTTACCGGCGAGGCTCTTAGCGCCAGTAGTACCGCGACACACGCACGCCTGGGCGGCACCGGTCAATGGCTATTGGCACTGCCACCCCACCACATCGCCGGAATGCAGGTGCTGCTGCGCAGCATCCAGGCCGGAACCGATCCCGTGGTGCTCGACGTATCGGCAGGCTTCTCCATCGCCGACTTTGTGCGCGCCGCTACCGAGATGACCGGGAGTCGGCGATATATCTCTTTGGTCGCAACACAATTGGTGAAAGCGCTGGACGACTCGGCAGCATCGGAGGCACTCGCCTCCTTTGACGCGGTCCTGTTGGGCGGCGGCCCCCTACCCGCCACCGTGGCCATCAAGGCCGCCCAAGCGCGTGTCCCCGTCGTGCGCACCTACGGCATGAGCGAGACCTGCGGAGGGTGCGTCTACGACGGAGTCGCCCTCAGTGGAGTCGAGGTGCGCGTCGGCCCAGAGGGGCGTATCAGTCTGGGTGGCGCCACCGTGGCAGCGGGATATCGAAACATGCCAGACCACAAATCCTTTGCCGAACCCAGGTGGTTTCATACCGATGACTTCGGCGAGCTCGAGGACGGCCGGCTCCGGGTGCTGGGACGTTTGGACGAGGCCATCAGTACCGGGGGGCTCACGGTGGTCCCACAGGTGGTGGAGGCGGTCCTTGGTGCTCATCCACTGGTGGCCGAATGCGCCGTCTTCGGCGTGCCCGACGGCCGGCTCGGCCAACGCGTCGCTGCCGCGGTGGTGCCCTCGGCGGCAGGCACCCCGACGTTGGAGGATCTCCGCGCGCATGTCACCGCGGCGCTCGACGGCACCGCGGCACCTCGTGAACTACACCTCCTCGACGAACTACCCCGGCGCGGGATCGGGAAACTGGACCGCCGCGCCCTCGTCAAACGCTTCTCTTGACCTCAAGCTCACGTGAGCCCATAGCGTGGAACGCTATGACACGCGAAGAATTTGAGCCGGGTTCCGCGCCGCTGGTTCGGGACGGGGATCGGGAGTTCGTCAGCACCGCCGCCGGGAACAACACCGGATTGGTGCTGGACTCCGAGGCGGCGGGCGGAGCGGTCAGCGTGCTCACCGTCTCGCTGCCGAAGGGCGCCAACGGCGCGGCCCCGCATTTCCACACCCGATCCGCCGAGCTGTTCTACGTGGTGTCCGGGCGACTGGAAATCCTGGCCGGCGATCGCATCGAAATCCTCGAGCAGGGTGACACCCTGCTGGTCCCGCGGCTCATGCCACATGCCTTCGGCGCCACCGGTGACAGCGATGTCGACATCTTCACGGTGCTCTCCCCCGGCGTCCAGCGCTTCGACTACTTCCGGCTGCTGGACCGAATCGTGCATGGACAGGCGGATATCAGCGAGCTGCAGGCGGCGCAGGAGACCTACGACAACCATTTCGTGGAGAGCGCGGTGTGGGCGCAAGGGCGCGGGCTATCGGCGCTGGACGCCCAGTAGTCACGCCGCCTCGGCGACCGCCTTGATCCGATTCAGGGTCTCGCGCATGCCGTTTCGATTGGTGCGCCCGCGCGCCCAGCCGAGCAACGCCCAGTAGATGCGCAGCGGCAATGTCGGTGTCAGCTCAAAGGATTCGGTGACATCGGTGCCGTCGCCGGCGGGTTCGAAGCGGTAACGCCAGGTGTTGACCGTCTTTCCATTGGGCCAGAGCACCGCGAAACCGAAGGAGCGGTCACGGTCGCACTCGACGATCCGGCACACCGTCCAGTAGACGGGCCCCTTCTGATTGCGCTTCACATGACCGCGGAACCGCACACCCACCGCCGGGCCGGTGGCCCCGTCGAGCCACTCGGCCTCGAAGGTCTCCGGACTGAACTTGCCTGTGTTGGTGATATCGCTGACCAGTCCCCAGATCTTCTCGGCGGGAGCCGCGATGTGCACCGTGACCGAATCACGCATGGCGTTACGGTACCCGCGATGAATCCTGACGCCGGGTCGGGTCTGTATCCGCATGACCCTTACCTCCCGTCTTGATCAGCGGTTCAGCGAGCCCGGCGCCGGCGCGCCCGCCTGGTGCGAGGTGTCGGCGCTGCTGGCCGCCGCCGAGCTGTACTGGATCGGCACCGTGCGCTCCGACGGCAGCCCGCATATGACCCCGCTCGTGGGCCTATGGCAGCAGGACTCGTTCGCGTTCTGCACCGGCCCCACCGAGCAGAAGGCCCGCAATCTGGAATCGAATACCGCGGTGACGATCGCCACCGGCGTGAATACCTGGAACCAGGGGCACGACGTCGTCGTCGAGGGCACCGCGGAACGTGTGGTCGACACGGCCGCACTGCAGAACCTCGCCGATGCCTATTTCGAAAAGTACGGCGAGGACTGGAAATTCAGGCCGAGCGAGGGCGGATTCGGGGAAGGTGACCAGTTCGCCATGGTGTACCGGGTGACGGCGTCAAAGGTTCTCTCCTTCACCAAAAACCCGCACGGACAGACCCGCTACACCCCTTAGGGAAGCTCGATGGGGAGCGTGACGCCCTCATGCGCGCGACAGTGCCCGCACGTCTGGACGGATTCCGTCGCGGTGACCGCGGTGCGCACCAGCTCCTTGAATCCGCCGATGTTCCGCTCGAACTCGGCGAATACGTCCACCGCCCGAACGCCCTGACCGTGCTCGACACCGGCGTCCAGATCGGTGACCAAGGCGATTGCGGCGTAGCAGATTTCGAGTTCACGGGCCAGCACTGCCTCGGGATAGCCGGTCATGTTGACCAGGGTGAAGCCCTGTGACGCATACCAACGGCTTTCCGCACGCGTCGAGAATCTCGGCCCCTGCACCACCACCATGGTGCCGCCATCGACGGCGCCCGGTTGCAGG
Organism: Mycobacteroides franklinii; assembly: GCF_002013895.1. GTDB lineage: Bacteria > Actinomycetota > Actinomycetes > Mycobacteriales > Mycobacteriaceae > Mycobacterium > Mycobacterium franklinii. The sequence goes on from NZ_MAFQ01000003.1 coordinate 276,129, forward strand.
GACACCCCGCGTAGCTCGGGGCAGTACGGGTCGGCGAACTCGACATGGATGCCGCCGCTGTCGAAGTAGGTCTGCTCGCGTCCGCTGGTGCGATCCACCAGCTGATCGGGCACCACGATGGCACCGGGTCCTAGATCGGCGGTGAGACTGCCCACCGCACAGGGCGCGAAGACCCTGCGCACACCCAGCGCCCGCAACGCCCACATGTTCGCGCGGTACGGCACGGTGTGCGGCGAGAACTCGTGACGGCTCCCGTGCCGCGGCAGAAACGCCACCTCCCGCTCCCCCACCAGCCCGATCGTGATGGGTGCGCTGGGCTGACCGTACGGCGTCGTCGGGGTGACGGTCCGCACCGGTTTGTCGAAGAACGAATAGAAACCGCTTCCACCTATCACCGCCAGCATGCCGCTATTGTCGTTTATCGTCTGAGCCCCAATCCATCTGGGGGTGAGAGAACACACTCCGCATTGAATTCGTCGTACAAATGGCCGAGATAGTTCCCGAGAGAATTCGCAGAAACCGGGGATCTCCCGAATTCGACAGATTCACACAACGGGCCTTGAAGAAACGCCCACCGCGATTACCGTGGAGTCGTGAATTCGATTGAGTATCAACTACATCGAAGGCAATTCTTGGTGATGGCGGCCGCATCCGCGGGCGCCCTCGCACTCGCGTCGTGCACCGGCCAGTCCCACGAGGAAACAGCCCCAACAAAGGAGACGAGCGGCGTGTATCAATTACCGAATCTCGACTGGGATTATTCAGCTCTCGAGCCGCATATCTCCGGCGAAATCAACCAACTGCACCACGACAAACATCACGCCGCCTACGTGAAGGGCGCCAACGAAGCCGTGGAACAGCTCGCCCAGGCGCGCGAGAAAGGCGACAACGCGGCCATCGTGCTACTCGAGAAGAACCTCGCCTTCAATCTCGGCGGGCACACGCGAACCATTCGATTTGGTGGAAGAACCTGTCGCCCGGACGGCGGCGACAAACCACAGGGTGAGCTGGCCAGTGCCCTCGATCAGCAATTCGGCGGATTCGACAAGTTCCGCGACCAGTTCTCAGCGGTGGCCAGCGCGGTGCAAGGCTCCGGCTGGGCGTGGCTGGGGTACGACACTCTGGGGAAAAGGCTGCTCACCTTCCAGATGTACGACCAGCAGTCCAACGTGCCATTCGGCACCGTTCCGCTACTGGGCCTCGATGTCTTCGAGCACGCCTATTACCTGCAGTACAAGAACGTCAAGGCCGACTACATCAAGGCATTCTGGAACGTGGTGAACTGGCCCGATGTCCAGGCACGTTTCGCGGCAGCGGTATCCAAGACACCCGGCCTGATCTTCCCCTAGCGCGCCCGGGACGCCCAGGTCGCTCCATGGCAGGATTTGCCACATGGCCAGCATCGCGCAGTGGATCGAAGGTTCTCGCCCCCGCACCTGGCCGAACGCGGTGGCACCCGTCATCGCGGGCACCGGTGCCGCGGCCGCGGCCGACTCGGCCGTCTGGTGGAAAGCGCTTCTCGCGTTGGCCGTGTCGGTCTGCATGATCATCGGGGTCAACTTCGCCAACGACTATTCGGACGGTATCCGCGGCACCGATGACGACAGAGTGGGCCCGCTGCGCCTGGTGGGCTCCCGGCTGGCGTCGCCGTCGGCGGTCAAGGCCGTCGCCATCGCCTTCCTGACGCTGGGTGCGGTAGCGGGTGTGGCGCTGGCCGTCACCACCGCATGGTGGCTGGTGGCCGTCGGGGCGGCGTGCGTCGCCGGGGCATGGTTCTACACCGGCGGCTCGAAACCTTACGGATACAGCGGTTTTGGTGAGATCGCGGTATTTGTGTTCTTTGGGCTGGTGGCGGTGCTGGGCACCGAGTACGTACAGATCTTGGCGATCAGCCCCACCGGGATTGCGCTGGCGGTGGCCATTGGCAGCTTCTCCAGTGCCGTACTCGTCGCCAACAATCTGCGCGATATCCCCACCGATCGCGAGTCGGGGAAGATCACCCTGGCCGTCCGGCTGGGCGATGCCCGCACCCGAATCCTGTTCCCGGCCCTGCTCGCGGTCCCGGTTCTGGTCAGCATCGGACTGGGCTTCAGTCACCCATGGCACCTGCTGGGGCTTGTGATGTTGCCCCTGATGGCCAAGGCCGCCCGGCCGGTGGTAACGAAAGCACAAGGGCCGGCACTGATCCCGACGCTGCGCGATACCGGACTGGCCATGCTCGGCTGGGCGATTCTCACCGCCTTGGCGCTCGCCTGGCTGAGCTAGGCGGCCTGATCGAGCAGGCCCACCACGGCGTGCCGTAGTTCGTCGGCGGGTACCCGCTCGGTGATGACGGCCAGCGCGACCGGGTCACCGCCACGCAAGATACCCAGCACCATGTGCTCGCATCCGATCCAGTTGTCCTTGTGCGCAATGGCCTCCCGCAGCGCCAGCTCCAGGCACTTCTTGGCCGATGAGTTGAACGGGATCATCCCGAACGGACGCCAGCCACGGACGCGTCCCTTGCGGCGCCCCGATTTTGCGAAAGCCTCGTCGAAGGCCTGCGGGCCAAAGACTTTCGAAACACTCTCGCGCACCTGAGACAGATCGATGCCGATCGCCTTGAGCGCCTCGGCGTCCTCCTCGTCCAACGGCGGCTGCGCGGATCCGGCGCGGAGCCGGTCACGCACACCATCTGCCGTCAGTCCGTATTCACTCAGCAGCGCGGAGAGCGGTCCGCCGGCGCTGTCCAGCACACCCACCAGGACATGCTCGGCCCCGATGCGTGATTCGTCCATCTCGCGGGCCTCTTCCTGCGAGAGCACCACCGCGACCTTCGCCGACTTCTGGAACTTCTCGAACATGGCCACTCACTTCCTCACGCGGTTGTATTTCTGGTGCACTGCCTGACGGCTCACTTCGAGTGCCTCGGCGATCGCCTGCCAGCTCCACCCCTGATTGCGGGCATTGGTCACGTGGATCGCTTCCAGCCGTTCACACAGACGCCGCAGGGCCTGCACCGCCCGCAGGCCCACAGCTGGGTCGGTACTGCTGACGGCGTCGTCCAGATTGGCCGCCGCGAGGTCACTCATACCTGTCAACATAGATTGACAACTTCAATGTGTCAAGAAAAGTTGACACGCCACGGCGACCTTCGATACAGCCCCGCCACGAGACGGCGCGTCGGCGGAGAGTGAGTTAGGAGTCTTTCGGCTTTTCGCCGCGCAACCGCGCCTGCAGATCGGCACGGTCGGCCCGGCGCCGCTCATCGACAACGGCAATGCTGGCGGTCACTCGACGGCGCAGCGGGGCGAACACCGCCATCCCCAACGGCAGCGCAATGATCAACGCGAACAGGATCGCGATGGCCAACGGAAAGTCCTCATACCCGATGAGCCGGGCCAGCCAGAAAATGACAAGCGTCAAGACGACCGCGAGACCCAACCGCGCCAAGGTGTACAACGCGATGTCGATAGCGAGCCGGCTCCCCGGCGACCGTTCAGCCACGTCACCACCCTATCGCTGCGCCGAACACCAACCTTGGCCGCGCGTATATTCGGAGTTAGTTGTTCAGGAGGCTTTCAGAAGGATTTTCTTGTGTATTACGTGCTCATCGCGGTCGTACTCGGCGCGCTGGTCTACGCCGGGTGGCGAATCAGCCAGTCGGTCCCGACCCGTCCGCAGACTCGCGTGACCGGCCCCGACGACGATCCCGAATTTCTCTGGCGCATCAGCAGGGACGATCCGTCCGAACACTGACGTTATGCGGCCCGATAGGCCGCACAACGCCTCTAGCCCTGGAACGTCTGCTGTTGACGCTGCGTACCGGTGAATCCCTGCGCCACGACAGCGGCCAACTCGATGAGCGCGCGCCGCGTCGGCGGCCGAAGCCGGTCCAGGCTGATCTCGGCGCCCTCTTCCAGGTGCGGGTCGAACGGCACCAAACGCACCGCACGGCACCGCCGCGAGAAGTGATCGACGACCTTCTGCATGTCGACCTTGCCCGAACGTGGACGCACCGCGTTGATCACCGCGACCGAACGGCGCACCAGCTCGCGATGCCCATGGGCGTCCAGCCAGTCCAGGGTCGCCGACGCGCTGCGGGCACCGTCCACCGAGCCGGAGCTGATGACCACCAGCGTGTCCGCCTGCTCCAGCACCGATGACATGGCTGAATGCATGAGCCCGGTGCCGCAGTCGGTGAGCACGACGCTGTAGAAGCGCTCAAGAATCTCCAGGGTGCGCGAGTAATCCTCGGCGCTGAACGCCTCGGATACGGCCGGATCACTTTCCGACGCGAGCACCTCGAGGCGGCTCGGCCCCTGCGAGGTGTAGCTGCGAACATCGCTGTAGCGCTGGATCGAGTTGGCGTCCCGCAACAGGTGACGCACGGTCGCCGGGGTTTCCAGCGGCACCTTCTGGCTCAGCGTGCCACGGTCCGGGTTGGCGTCGACGGCGATGACGCGGTCACCGCGGATGGACGCGAAGGTAGCACCCAGGGTTGCGGTGACGGTGGTCTTGCCGACACCGCCCTTGAGGCTCAGCAGAGCGATCTTGTAGCAGCCCTGCAGCGGCTGGTTCACCTGGGCGACGAGGTCGTTTTCCTCTGTCTTCTTGGTGCCCTCACCGAGGTTGATCGTCCCGAAAGATGCGCGGTAGACGGTCTTACGCCACCCCGCGGACGGCGCCGGCTTGTGCGGGCGCAGCAACGCGGAGGTAGACAGGTCACGCGAGGACGGCGGTAGCTCGGGCCGGATCTGGGCACCGATTCCGGTCTGCTGGCCGCCGACCGGGGTGTAGTACCGGGAGCCGCCGACGGGAGGCTGCTGGGCCTGCTGCGGGATGCCAGTGGCGGGAGTGTCGCCGCCCCAGCGATCAGCCGTGAACGGCGTCTGTTGTTGGGGCTGCTCAGCGGAGTCACTGAATCGGTTGTCGGCCCGGAAACCTCCCGCGCCGGCCGACGACCCTGCCGCTCCGATCGCGGTGGGGTCGGCGCTCTCATGCCCACCCGACGGCGTGAAATCGAGCGGCGCGAACGAACCACCCAGGGTGTTCAGCGAAGGCACCGAAGGATCGTGTCCCAGGCCCGCGATGTCCTGCTGTGGCGCAAACGGATCCTGGAACGGGACCGCCTGGAATTGCTGGGTCATCTCATGGGGCTGCTGCGGCGTGCTCTGGCCGTACATCACCGGCTGCGCAGGCTCCTGAGCTGCCCACGGCGGGGCCGTTGGTCCACCCTGCGCCTCGTCGGCGTATGGCGACGGTCCATCCGGCGCGCGGTGCGCGGGATAGTCAGACATCGATCCCCCAATGCATTGGTTGGATGTGCAGTTCGGACACGGAGCGTTCGGAACAAGTGTTCGGAACGACTCAGCATCGCACCCTATCGCAGGTGTGATGAACCGATCTGGCGGAACAGTTCGTTAGCTCACACCAGCGTACGAGTGAAGACCAACCGTCACCAGGTTGACGAAGAACAGGTTGAACACCATCGCCACGAATCCGGCGACGTTGATCCACGCGGCCCTCTTGTCCCGCCAGCCGGCGGTGGATCGTGCGTGCAGGTACGCGGCGTAGATAACCCAGGCAACGAAGGAGACGGTTTCCTTGGGGTCCCATGCCCAGAACCTCCCCCACGCCTCCTCGGCCCAGATGGCACCGAAGATCACGCCGAATCCGAAGATGGGAAAGCCGAAGATGGTGGTCCGATATGCCAACCGGTCCAGGGCCTGAGCGTCGGGCAACCGCTGAACAAATGGGTTGTCGGGCAGGTACATCTTGACCAAGAACAGGATGCTTGCCACCCCGGCGACCAGGAAGACACCCGATCCGAGGCTCACCACGGAGACGTGAATGGGCAGCCAGTACGACTGCAGCGCCGGCATCACCGGGGCGGCATAGGTGTAGAGGTACCGCCCGGACACCGTGAGCAGGATGAGCACCGGAATCAGCACGAAGACCCAGAGCGCCCGGCGCCCCTCTGCGCCGTTGGCGCGCGGCCGCAGCACTACCGCCGCCGTCACCAGGCCACACGCACACGTCAGGTTGATGAACTCGTACATGTTGCCCCAGGGCACCCGGGTGGTCGCCACGCCGCGCAGCACGATGCACAGCAACAGCAGCCCGATGCCCAGGTAGACCAGGGCCAACCCGGAGCCACCCACCCGCTCGGCGAGCGGACGCTTGCCCTGCGGCACTACCAGACCCGGCTGATTCTGATCGGCGGACACCACCTCACCACCGGAGCTGACCAGCTCACGCTGGGCGGTCTTGTTGCTCTGCCGGTAGGCCAACTCGATGGCCAACAGCACCAGCGCACCGACCATCACCACGATCGCCGACGTGAAGGCGTAGTCGGAGAACTTGGCCAGATTCACGTCGATATTGGTCGAATTCATTCGGCATCCTCATCGTTGTGGCCGTTGCCGGCCCCGGCTGCGCCCAGCGGGGGGAAGCCCTCAAGGCAGCGATCGCACAACCGCTCAAACTCGTCGCCCCAGCCGGAGCTGTCGGTGCGCGCCAGCCCTCCCAGCTCGACGTTTACCGTACCCGCGGCGGCGCCCGGGGTCAGCCGCGCCCAAACCCGGCGACGCTTGATGACGAGCGACACCACCAGACCCGCCATCATGGTCAGCGCGAAGATCAGCACCCACAGTTGGGCGGGATCACGCGACACCTGCAGATTCACGAAGTTGACGGCGCCGTCGAACTTGACGATCGTGCCGTCATTGAGCTTGACCGACTGCCCGGGCAGCAGGTTGGCGCGCGCGACCTGATTGAGGCGCTTCTGTTCGATCATGCGGGGATCGAGCTCGAAGATCGACTGCGCCCGTCCCGAGTCCAGCCCGGTGTCCCCCCGATAGATGTTGATGGCCACCGCGGGCTTGCGCATCTCCGGGAAGCTCGAGGAAAGCAGAGTGCCGTGCAGTTGTTCGGTGGGTGCGAACAACCCCTGGATGGCGATTTGATTCTTGCGACGCACATTGGGATCCGGGTAGGTACCGGCCGGCGGATCGATGCGCACGGCTCCCGAGGACAGCAGTGTGGTGGGGTCATCCGGTCGCCATTGGATGGTCTCGCTGCGTGAACGTCCGTCCGGGAAGGTGACCGTGAACGTGGGCGCGTAGCCGTAACCGAGCAGGTAGACACGGTTGCCGTTGACGCGCAGCGGATGGTTCATGGCCAGCCGATCCGGCCGCCACACATTGTTCTGCAGGTCGTCTCCGGCCTGGAACTCGATGTTCGATTCGAAGGAATGCGCCTGTCCGGAGGCAAGGTACGTGGCCTTGAAATCCTTGACCTTGACGCAGACCGGATCCAGGTTGGTGCCGTCGACGGTGTTGCCGGCCCGGAACGAGTCGAAGGCCGCCGGCGATGACGAGCAGAATCCTGGACCGTTGTTGGCGACAACGATGACGTTGCCCTCGTATCCGAAGAGCTTGCCGACCGCGAACGCGACCAACAGTCCCACCAGGGACAGGTGGAAGACCAGGTTCCCGACCTCGCGCAGATAGCCCTTCTCCGCCGAGATTTCGGTGATCTCGTCCTTGACCCGGATGCTCTTGCGCCAACCACGAAGCCGGCCGGAAATGACCGCGGCCAGCTGCTCCTGGTCCGCGGTCACGGTCCGTTCTGCGTGCTTGGGCAACCGTCCCAGGTTCCGGGGCACCGGAACCGGCTGCGCGCGAAGGGCCTTGGCGTGCTCGACGGTCCGGGGAATGATGCATCCCACCAGCGAGACGAACAGCAGAACGTAGATCGCGGTAAACCAGAAGCTGGAGAACACGTCGAAGGCCTGCACGCGATCCAGCCACGGACCGATGGTCGAGTGTTCGGTCAGATACTCGTCGACCTTGGCCTGATTGAGTGCGCGTTGCGGCAGCATCGCACCGGGTATCGCGCCGAGCGCGAGCAGCACCAACAGCGCCAGCGCGGTGCCCATGGAAGTCAAGCCCCGCCAGGTGTTGCGCGCATAGGCGAGGAGACGCTTCGCGATCATCATCAGATGGGCAACCTCGCGTCCGAAACGAATGAATCGCGCACCCAGGCGACGAAGTCAGCCCACACGCCGGTCACCAGCGCCACCCCGACGGCCAACAGCGCGATACCGCCGATGATCTGGATGGTCCGGGTGTGCCGCCGCAGCCAGTCCATACCGCGTACCGCGCGCGCCGATCCGAAGGCCAGCAGCAGGAACGGGATTCCGAGCCCCAGGCAGTAGGCAATCACCAGCGCTATCCCGCGCGCCACATCGGCACCCTCGGTGGCCGATGCCACCGCGACCACCCCGGTCAGGGTCGGCCCCAGACACGGCGTCCACCCGAGCGCGAACACCGCGCCCAGCAGCGGCGCACCGGCCACCGTCGAGACGCGGCGTGGCGTGAACCGGAAATCACGCTGCAGGGCCGGCACCAGGCCGATGAACACCAGGCCCATCGCGATGGTGACCACCCCGCCGATGCGCTGCAGCAGCACCTGATTGGTGATCAGCGTGGTCGTCATTCCCATCACGGCCACCGTGCCCAACAGGAACACCGCGGTGAACCCGGCGACGAACAGCAGCGCAGATCCCGTGACACGCAACCGATGGGATCGAGTGTCGGCCCCGTTCGCCGGTCTGTCGTCGGCGCCCACCACCGCGGCCAGATAGGACAGGTATCCCGGCACCAGCGGAATCACGCACGGCGATGCGAACGACACCAGCCCGGCGAGCGCGCAGGCGCCCAGCGCCAGCAGCAGCGGTCCGCTGGTCGCCGCGTCCTGAAACGCGGAGCCGGCATCGGCGAGAATCACTTCACATCCCCCGCAGGCTCTTTCGCTGATTCTTGTGCCACGCGCTGCACCACGGGCCGCAGATCTTGGGTCAGCAGCTCGCGCAGGAACACCGCCGCCACCCGGTGCTCACGGTCCAGCACCAGGGTCGCGGGGATCGCCCCCGTCGGGAACTTCCTGCCGAACGCGATGAGTGTGCGCATCGACGGGTCGTAGATGGACGGATACGGCACCTGGCGATCGGTCACGAAGTCCTGCGCCTTGGTGATCTCGTTGTCCCGGACGTTGATACCGAGGAAGTCCACCCCCTGAGCATGGGTGGCCCGATAGACCTCTTCCAGGGCCGAGAACTCCGAACGACAGGGACCACACCACTGCCCCCACACATTGATGACGACGACCTTGCCGGCGAAATCATTGAGCGACAGCGTCTTTGCCGGATCCAGCAAGCTCGGCCCGGCTATCGGCCCGGGTGTCTGACGAGTTTGCGGCGGGTCGTAGAAGATATCGGTCTTGCCGCCGGGTGAGACGAATTGGAACTGGCCACCGCGCGCCACCGCGTCATCACCGGTGGAACACGCGGTGATGAACAGAGCCAGCGCGGCCATCGCCGCGACCAAAAGTCGCACTCGTTACCCCGCCGGTTCCGAGTACACGACGTCGGCCAACTCTTCCCCGTCGAACACGAGCGAGGTGAGCGACGCGACATTGCATTGGCGCTTACGCGGGTCGTGCCACAACTTCTTGCCGAGCAGGTACTGGCGCGCAGTCCAGACCGGCAGCTGATGGCTGACACACACCACCTCGGAGCCTTCGGCACGCGCCCGCGCCCGATCGATCGCCGCCGTCATCCGGGATGCGATGTCGCGGTAGGACTCTCCCCAGGAGGGAGTGAACGGATCCCGGAGCTTCCACCAGTTGCGGGGGTCGCGTAGCGCGCCGTCGCCCACCGACACCTTCATGCCCTCGAAGGAGTTACCGGCCTCGATGAGGTCGTCGTCGGTGACGATGGCGAGCCCGTGAGCGTCGGCGATCGGTGTGGCCGTCTGCTGGGCACGCAGCAGCGGCGAGGCGACCACAGCGGTGATCGCATTGCCTCGCAGCGACTCTGCCACCTTCGCGGCCTGTCCCTGCCCCTTGTCCGACAGCCGGAAATTCGGTAGCCGGCCGTACAGAATGCCTTCCGGGTTGTGTACCTCGCCATGGCGCATCAAATGAACGATGGTGCGGGTCGTCACAGTCAGTTCTCCTCAACAGACGCCGCGGCGCGAGCGGCGGCGGGCAACGCGTCGGCGATACGGTCGAACGCCTCGTCGTCGAGGGCGGTGGAAACGAACCAGGTCTCAAACGCACTCGCCGGGGGGTACACGCCACGGCTTAGCAGTGCATGGAAAAACGCGGGGTAGCGCCAGGTTTCGGTGGCCTTGGCACTCTGGAAGTCCTGTACCGGTTCGGCACCGAAGAAGACACTGAACATGCTGCCGGCGCGGCCGATCTGGTGCGCCACACCCTCGGCATCCAGGGAGGCGGTGAGCAGCGCGATAATCGCGTCAGCGTTACGATCAAGCGTCTCATAGGCTTTCGCGTCCGCTGCGCGCAACGAGGCGAGCCCGGCCGCGACCGCGATCGGATTGCCGGACAGCGTGCCCGCTTGATACACCGGGCCCAGCGGCGCCAGCCGGTCCATGATGTCGGCGCGACCGCCAAACGCCGCGGCGGGCATGCCACCGCTCATCACCTTGCCGAACGTGACCAGATCGCCGGCCACCTGATCGATGCCGTACCAACCCGAACGGCTGACCCGGAAACCGGTCATCACCTCGTCCATGATGAGCAGGGCGCCATGGTTTTCGGTGATGCGCCGCAGTCCGGCGTTGAAATCCGGGGCAGGTGCAACCGTGCCCATGTTCCCCGCCGCGGCCTCGGTGATGACAGCCGCGATCTGATCGCCCTCTTCGGCGAAGATACGGGCCACAGCACCGATATCGTTGTACGGCAACACGATTGTGTCGGCCGCCGAGGCTCCGGTGACCCCGGGCGAGGAGGGCAGGCCGAAGGTGGCCACCCCGGACCCCGCATCGGCCAGCAAGGCGTCGGCATGACCGTGGTAGCACCCGGCGAACTTGATGATCTTGGTCCGGCCGGTGAATCCGCGGGCCAGGCGCACCGCACTCATGGTGGCCTCGGTGCCGGAGTTGACCAGACGCACCTTTTGTACCGGCTCGACGCGATCGATGATCTCGCGCGCGAGATCGATCTCACCCTCGACGGGCGCGCCGTAGGACAACCCCGTAAGCGCGGCTTCACGGACGGCCTCCACCACCGCGGGGTGTGCGTGGCCAAGGATCAGCGGCCCCCAGGAGCAGACCAGGTCCGCGTACCGGTTGTCGTCGACATCGGTGAGCCAGCATCCGGCGCCGGATTTGATGAACCGCGGGACGCCGCCCACGGCAGCGAAGGCACGTACCGGCGAGTTCACTCCACCTGGGATAACGGCCGAGGCGTCGGCGAACAGACGTGTGGAGTTGGGCGTCTCGTCAGGCACGGCATCCAGTGTCTCAGCTGATGCCAAATCGTCCACTACAGGGTGTAGTGGATCAGGCAGGTGTCAACGCAAATGTCGGGTGATCGGCGTCGTCGGGCAACTGCGCGAAATAGCCGTCGACAACCTTTCCCGCCTTGGGCTTGTAGGCGGCGATGATGGGCGCACGGTCGGCTACCGGGACCTCGGTGGCCGTGTACACGGTGCTGGCGCCCTTGACGGTCAACGTCACCTGCGGGTTTGCCCTGATGTTCTTGACCCATTGGCTCTCGCCCCGGGTGGAGACCACGTACTTGATGCCGTCAACGTCCACGGTGGCAACCGGGATCTGCTGAGGCTCTCCGCTGACCCGTTTGGTGATGGTCAGCGTCTCGCCGATATTGGCAACCATCGCGACCTTGTTGAAGATGTTTTTCACGAACCATGGGGGCTTGAGGTATGCCATGGATCACAGTTTGATGGTGGTATGCAGATACCGCAATCGGTCGCGCGCTTCAACAAGTACGTCACCAACCCGGTCCAGCGGCTGTGGGCGGGCTGGGCCCCGAGCTTCGCGATCATCGAGCACAAGGGCCGCAAGTCCGGCAAGGAGTTCCGGACGCCGGTCACCGCGTTCAAGACGCCCGACGGCGTCGCCATCCTGCTGACCTACGGCCCCGACCGGGATTGGCTCAAGAACTTGCAGGCCTCCGGCGGCGGTCGCATCGTGCGTCGCGGGAAGACCCACGATGTCGTCAATCCGCGGGTGGTCAGCCGGGATCAGGCGGCGGCACTGGTCAAGAGCCGCGCATTCGGGAAGCTCCCGTTCGAGCAGGCCGTGCTGCTGACCTACGCCTAGCCCTTCTCTGCGCTGGTAGACCTGCGTCTACCAGATCTTCACGAACTTGTCCGGCGCGTTCACCATGGGATCGCCTGCCAGGCAACCGAATTCGGTTGCGAACGGTGCGACATTCGGCACCACTCCGTTGATCCGCAGCGCCGGCGGAGAATGCGGATCGCTGGCCAGCTGGGTGATGGCCGCCTCGGGTCGCTGTTTGTCACGCCAGATCCGTGCGTAGTTCAGGAAGAACCGCTGCTTCTCGTTGAACCCGACAATGCCGCTGGCCTTGTCGGCATCGTTCTTCTTCGCCAGTTCGGCGACCAGTGCGTCGTACGCGGTGTTGACGCCGCCCAGGTCGGCGATGTTCTCGCCCAGGGTCAGCCTGCCGTCGACGTGTAGGTCGGGACGGCCCGGAATCGGCGCGTAAGCGTTGAACTGCTCCACCAGCCGGTTGGCACGCTTGTCGAACTCCTCGCGATCGTTCGGTGTCCACCAGTTGACCCGGTTCCCCTCGCCGTCGAACTGGCTGCCCTCGTCATCGAACGCGTGGGTGAACTCGTGGCCGATCACGGCACCGATACCGCCGTAGTTGAACGCCGGATCTCCCTTGGTGTCGTAGAACGGCGCCTGCAGGATCGCCGCGGGAATGGTGATGCTGTTCTCGGTGGGGTCGTACTGGGCGTTGACCGTCTGCGGGGTCATCCCCCACAGCGACCGATCGGTAGGGCGCCCGATCTTGGCCATCTCGAAGTCGTAGTCGAACTTCAGCGCGGCGGCCCGGTCGGTGTAGAAGTTATCGCCGCCCAGCTTCAGCTTCGAGAAATCGCGGTTCTTGTCGGGGAATCCCACCTTGAGGATCAGCTTGTCCCACTTGCTCTTTGCGGCAAGCTTGGTCTGCGGGCTCATCCAGTCGACGGCCTCGATGCGTTTGCGCAACGCCTCCTTCACATTGCCCACCATCTCGGTGGCGGATCGCTTGTCGCCATCGCTGAACATCCGCTCCACGTACAGCTGACCCAGTGCCGGGCCGATCAGCTTGTTGACGATCTCAAGCCCCTGCTCCCAGCGCGCCTTCTGCGCCGTTGTGCCGGTGAGCGCCGACTTGAATGTAAAAGCGTTGTCGCGGAATGTCTTCGACAACGCGTTGGCCGACCGATGCACCGCATGGAAGGTCAGGTACGACTTCCAGGTGTCCAGATCGGTGGTGGCGAGCAGCCGATCGAATGTCGTGAAGAACTCGGTCTCGGCCAGCGAGAACGACCTGGCCTCCGGGGCTCCCTGCGCCTTCAGGTAGGCGCCCCATTCGAAATGCGGTGTCAACGCATCAGCTTGCGCAACCGTGACCAGCTTGTACTGGTTGGCCGGATCACGTTGTTGCACCGGGCTCAATGTCGCTGCCGCCAGCGCAGATTCGAGCGAGGCCACCTGTTCGGTACGAGCCTTGGCTACCTCTTGATCGGCTCCGATCGAGCCGAAGGTCGAAGCGATGTACGTGCGGTACGCGTCGAACACCGACGCATACTTCGGATCGGTGTAGTAGTCCTTGGCGGGCATGCCCAGCGCGTCGGCCCGGGCATAGCCGATCTGCTCGGTGGCGTTGGCGTAGTCGGCACCGGCCTCGAAACCGAACACCAGATGCTGTCCGGTGGCAGCGTCGGCGGCCAAAAAGGCGGCAAGGTCCTCGGGAGTCTTGATCTGATCGATCGCGGCGAGCGTCGGACGGATGGGGTCATATCCGGCCGCATCCAGCTTCGCGTCGTCGGTGGCGGTCCGGTACAGCAGACCGACCTGATAATTGACCGACTCATGATCGGCGGTACCAAGCCCCGAGACCGCACCGTCGACGATCTCGTGCTGAACCTTGCGGGACTCGTCGGCCAGCATGTCGAAGCTGCCGTAGCTGGCCTTGTCCGCGGGGATGGTGGCCTCATCGATCCACTTGGCGTTCACAAACCCGTTGAGATCGGCGCACGCGGCAAAACGCATGCTCAGCTGCGCGTTGTCGAATGTGGGAATGGGCGCGTTCGACGCTACCGGCGCGGTGGGCTGGTCGCGGGTACACCCGGAGAGGGACACGGCCAGCACTAACGCCGCCACACCGGCGGATCGACTCAGAGGCATGCCCCCCATTTTGCCTATCTGAGCCACCGCGTCGAGCCCGCCCCTGAAATCCCCCGCGAATCCCACGTGATTCCGGACGACCCATGATCGATACCTACCCCCTTCCTAATCTCGGTCTATTTGCGTGACCCGTGGGGCATACTTGACGTGCAACTTCGCCTGTAGGTGGTGGGTCGTGCGGAAAGTATTCATCTCGTACGCCCGGGCTAACAAGCCCGACGTCGATCAGTTGGTCGAGCACCTGACCGAGCTCAACTGCCAGACATGGGTCGACTCGTCTCTGCACGGCGGCCAAGATTGGTGGCAGGAAATCCTGCGCCGGATCGCGGATTGTGATGTGTTCATTCCGGTTGTTTCGCACGAATCGTTGAATTCTGGTGCATGCGCACGCGAATTCGATTGGGCAGAGAATCTCGGCAAATCCGTCCTACCCGTCGCATTGGAGCGACCGTCGCCCGCGCTTCCGCGGCGCATCTTGAGCCGTCAGATCGTCGACTACTCCAACCCGGAGGAACGGGACCGCGCCGCCCGAAAGCTTGGTGGCGGTTTGTTGAGCCTGCCACCCGCACCACCGCTTCCCCACCCGATGCCGCAACCACCGGCGGCCCCCCTGTCCTACCTCACCGATCTCGTGGAAAAGCTGTCCTCGCCGCACGCCCTCAGCCACGAGGAACAGCGGCAGATCCTTGCGAGGTTGGATCCGCCCCTTCGATCCCTCGACCCCGAGGAGCGACAAGCAGGACGCGCAATCCTCGATCGATTGGGCAGCCGGTCCGACCTCTACGCCGACGTAGACCGCACGATCGGTGTGTTGAAACAACTCCATGACGAGGTACGCGGGAAGGTTCACACACCCTCGCGGGCAGCACCACATTCGCCTCAACGATTTGTTGACGACGCCGTCGCCCCGCCAAAAGGACAGCCGTTCAACCATATTCCGCCGCCTACCCGCAACGGCGAGAAAGCCCCGTCGGCCCCGACGGTCATGCCCCTTCCAAAACCACGGCCAGCGCCGATACCTCGTCCGAAACCGGACCCACATCGACCCCTCTCCGGCGAGTGGACGACCGCACTGCCGGCGACGCTGCTCGTGATGGCAGCGATCACGGGAGCGATACCACCCATCCGAGCACTCAGCTCGGGATACGACTACGGCATCAGCGTGTGGTATTGGCAGACAATCTCACGGATCCTTATCGGTATAGCGTTCAGCGTTTTGGCGTGGAGCGCAAAGTTGTTCTCCCCCAACGCCGCCCCGGTGGGCTGGTTCATGGCGCCGATCATGGTGGTCCATGTCATCAACGACATCGTGGTGTTGACCGCAATAAGTGCGGGCAAGTGCACACCCACGTGTATAGCCGACCCGGGAATCGACCTTATGCGCGTGTACGGGTATCCCCTCTTGCTAGGCGTGGCCGCACTCGTCGGAATCGCGTTCGGATTCGCTGTTTTCGCATCCACGCGCGCCGCCTGGGCACCAATACTGGCGGTGTGGGGATTTTGCGGTGTGCTGGAAGCGATTCTGTCGTACATCGCCAAAGTTGACGATCAACGCGCTCCCGAAGCCGATGCGGTGTTGATCGTGCAGAACGCAATCTTGCTGGTGGCCGCGATCGTGATGTACCAGCGCGTCCGGCCCAATCGCCCGATCAAGCAAACACCACGTTGACTGGGCGCATCCCTGCGTCAATGTGGCGGCTTAGTACCGTAATCCGATATGTAGATCTGCTCACGAACCCCGTCCAGCTCCCAACCGCCCGACCTCAACGATTCGGACGCCAGTCCAAACTTGTTGTCTCTGCTATAGCCTTCCGCAGCGGAAAGGTGAGCCCGGGCGTTGTCGAGCTCGTGCCCACTGAGCGTTCCGCTCCTGAAGAAGCCCCCAGTGCGCTCGTTCACATGGGGCTGAAGGTTCTCGATTTCGTTGCGCAAGCGTTCAATTCTGCCGGCTACCGCAGACTGGGCAAATAGTTGACGTGGTCCTTCTACTGTGCTGCGCACACTATCGGACATCCGCAGCTCGGTGTCGCCAACTCGAACGGTTGTGCGCCCGAAGACATGTTCGCCGCGTTGGATTGCTTCATACATCTGAATCGCACGCGTGCCGGCACTGACGCGGTCACCGTTCCCACGCGCGGTGTCGTAGGCGGCAACGAACTGCTTGTCCGACGTAACATCCACAACGTTCCGTGGCGGTGCGTCCGTTCGATTCGATTCGGTGACTGGCATTTGTTGCCGGGGCTCGTACACCTCGACCACGACGTCACGGAAGGCCCGTGTCTCCATGCGTTCTTGGATATCTCGCGATACTTCGCGGTCCGGACCGGGATCTGCAGCGCGGTACTCCATCGGTGGCCTGACGACATCCGCGCGGCTGGAGCCCGAAACAATGTAAGCGCCTTCAAACTTTCGGATCTGATCCGCAGTCGTGAACACGGGGTTCCCGAAGTCGTGCGTTCTCGGCTCCGACACACCTGCATGGATGGCGACCCAATTGCCGGCGGTCTGTAATCGTCGGACCTCTGGCATCAACTCATTGACTGCCTTCTCCGCCTTGAATCGCTCGGCGTGTTCAAGATTCTGGATTTGGGCCTGGTGGAGCGCCAAGGCGAGGCCTTCAACGCCTCCCTTGGTCGCCTCGGATGATCGCGGGTTATCGATCTCCCCGGTTGTCCGAGGTGCCATCACACCTTCGGCAGGCTTGACCGTTTCTCGGACGCCACCGGATTTAGTGTCCTTGTTCCCTGTCTCGGTGTTCCCTGCCTCGGTCGTGACAACGTTCCCCGTCTCAGTCCTAATAATGACCTTCGGTTGTTCCACCGCGGGCCGGCGCTGCTCAACAGCCGACTTGGGCGTTGTGGCCCCTGCCGCAACATGCTCAGGCGGGGGCCCGGTAACGACAACACGGACCGGAACATCCTGGATAGTTCGATTCTGCAGATTGCCGCCCTGGTATCCCGCGAGATCGCTGTTCAGCTGTTGCTCGGCGGTCTGCTGCAATCCACGTTTATCTGACGCGCCGAGGCTCTCAAATCTAGGCACCTCGACATAAATCGCAAGCCCATCCGGCTTCGTGAGTGTGACATTCAATTTGGTTCCGTCGGCCTGCGTCCGAGTCGCTGACGACTGACCGGCCTCCAACACTGCGTCAAACTTCTTGTACGCCTTGTGAACCTCGCGTTGAATACGAGTTTCCAGTGGAGTCTTGGCAGTGGGGTCAAGACTTTTCAATTGCTGCCACTCGCCGCCCGTGATTTCACGGGATACTCGGACCTTCCCGCTCTTTTCAGTAGTTTCCGATCGCGACTCCTTCGGCACCTGACCGTTCGGGCCGTGGCCGACCCAATCGACTGCCGGCTGTTTGACATTGACGTCGATCGCCGTCGGATTAATTCGCTCCTTCGACTGCGGTTCCCGCATCTCGTTCCGGCTCATTCCACGGGGAATGGCGGGTTGTCCGGTGCTTCTGTCGGAAAGCGACGGCCTAGCCGCAGCACCCTCTACCTTTGCTCTGTCCTGTGGCATCGAGGTAACCGCGTGGGGCTGATCAACCCTGCCGACGTCCGTGGTTCCAGGACCACTGACCCGGCTCTCAGTGGCGGATGCCCCCGTGGCTGCCTTCCCTGCCTCCGCGGTACCCGTACGACGAGTCAAATCCGGCCGACTCGCCGTTGCCGGTGCGGCAGTTGCCTCGGCGTTGCCGCGCTGCGCTTGCTCCGGCCGCCGCTGCCCAAGGTCGGCGCCACGCTCCCGCGTCTGAATCGAAACGTCCCGCGGCCTGTCCGGGCTCCCGCTCTTGCCAGCATCCGCAGGCTTCCCTACCCGGCCATCGTCACGCCGGCCAGCCTCACCTCGCTCATTGCCGACTCCGGGTTGGCTGCCGTCCCCGCCGCACTGCAGCGTGCGCTCACCTTTTATCCCGTCGCCCAGTTGGTCGCCACGTTCAGCACGGGATGCCGTGTCAGTACCGCGATAGGACGCACCGCTTGATGAGCCGCAATCCGACGAGCGGTCCTCACCGTACGATCGGTTGGAGGAACCACCTCCGCCACCGCCTGAACTGCTGCCACCCATACCGCCGCGGGAGCTTCCACTGCCGCCACCAGAACTGGCTTCCCGCCGTTTGCGATCCAGCTCCTCTTTCGGCGTTTCAAGGCGACCGTCGCTCTTGATCCTCACCATGCCAGGCCCTCGTTTCCAGGCTCTACAGCTCCGCTTCGGCGACGATCCGGTCGAGGATCCGCCGACTTGTTCTGATCGACTTGCGTGTGTCGGCGACGAGCATCTGCTGTGCGAAACACATGCACACGCGTTTGGCGTTGGCCACGATGTGTTGGGCGACATCGGCTGGAGCGCCTTCATCGGGAAACTCTGTGATCTCGTAAGCGGCGTCCTGACACACCTGCCAAGTCTCTTCGCGCGCACCATCTTC
Source organism: Mycobacteroides franklinii (assembly GCF_002013895.1). GTDB lineage: Bacteria > Actinomycetota > Actinomycetes > Mycobacteriales > Mycobacteriaceae > Mycobacterium > Mycobacterium franklinii. The sequence goes on from NZ_MAFQ01000003.1 coordinate 294,795, forward strand.
CGACCGCGCATCTGTCTCGTCCGCCGCGTACCAGGCGTCCTCGTAGCGGCCACTGGCGACCACATCGGCAACAGCGGCACGGTACAGACATTGCGGCGGCACCTGGTCACACACCTTGCCGCACAACGGATACGGGTCGAGGGAGCGGGCCGCAAGCCGGTGTGCGATCTCGTGAAGACTGCCCCGCAGCTGTGCGGTCACCTGGTCATCTGTACCTTGCAGTTTGTCGAGAAGCACTGCGCGGAGACGGTCCGAGTAGTCCGCGGTGTCTGAGTAGTTCCAATTTTCCTGGGCTCCGCGTCGCTGAGCGAACCAGTCAGCGAGGTGGCCCGCGAGCGCTCGCTGCAGCGCCCCCGCGTCGACGTAGCGCGGACGGCGTGCGTCGATCGAGGCAATGACATCCGGCCAGAGACGGTCAAGCGCACCGATCTGCTCGACCGCCGCCAACACCACCCTCGCGAAAGTCCTTTGCACGTAGACATCTTCGGCGAGCTCTCGCGCGACTGCGCACACTTCGGGCGCATCCGCGCATGTTGAGGCGCAGAACGTACGCGGATAGAACAGTGCCCCGCCCTGGTGAGCGCGCAACAGTTCGGTCGACGCGCGTATGCGGCTTCGGATGCGCTCTTTGTCGCGCAGATCGCCTACCGGACGCTTAGCCTCAGGCACCTGCAAGAGCAGCGGCGCGTCGTCTCCGTCGGCGAACACCGCTGCCTGGCCGGGCCTGAACGTGGCCAGGGCACGCGCCTGATTCTCGTTCATCACCATGGCCGAGGCAAGCGTCGCCCGGTCGTCGCTGGCGACGATGCGATGCACAAGTTTGAGGTTCGTATTCTTCACAACGTCAGGAGCGAGCTTCGACGGCACCTGGTCGACGATGACCAGTCCCTGCCCATAGGCCCGGATTTCGGAGATCAAGTTGGCAAATGTCTCGACTGCTTTACCCCGCACGTCGCCCCCGGATTCCTCGCGCTGCACGACTGGGCCGCCCGTGCCGGCAAGCAAGCGGTGGGCTTCTTCGACGATGAGCAGATGACGAATCCCGTCATGGGCGCCAATACCGCGCAGATGCTCGGCAAGGCCAATCATGAACAGTCCCATGACAAATGCCTTGTCATCGTCGTCACCCATCCCCTCCAGCTCCAGGACCGTCGGCCGCTGTACCAATGCCTCGATCGACAGAGAGCGCTGGACATCGAGCATTCGCCCCTTACCGCCCACACGAAGACTGTTGAGCCGCGTGCCGAGTGCGGCGCGAATGTTGTTTTCGACTTCCTTGTCGTATCCAAGCTGACCGGCGACCTCGTCGACCTTCGCGGCGAGATCCGCGAGCGTTGGAAATGACAATGATCGACCAGACATGTTGTCCAGACGTCGATTTCGGTTGGTAGTAATGTCCCAACCACGGTCTTCATAGATTCGATACAAACAGGTTTCGAGCACCTGAGGCAGCGGCGTCCACATTCCGAAGCTCACGTTGAACACCGACCGGAGCAGATCGAGATGCACGCCAACGGATACTCCGGGAGGAAATTCGAAGGGGTTCAGCCGCAATGGAGATACTGTCTCGTCACCCAATGTGAACACCTGCAAGTGAGGTCCGATCAGCGGATCGTCCACAAGTGAACGGTACTCAGACTTAGTGGGTTCGATGACGAGGAACGGCACCCCTTTTTCCGCGAGCTGTTGAAGCAAGTAGAAGACCGTGTTGGTCTTTCCTGAGCCAGTGACACCGGCGATGAATGCATGGCGGGTGAGCGTATCCAGCCCAACATCGTAGGTGGCGCTGGTGGGCTGCCGGTGTTGCAGCACACGCCCGAGCGGGACGCAAGACGAATCTTGTTGGGCCGTCCCGGGAACAAGGTCGAATCGGGCAGCGAAGTCGGTGGTGTATCCGGGAGTTTCGAGCTCTGGCAGATGAACGCACGCGGCTAGTTGCGCCGATGACAGCAGCGTCTGGTGTTCAAACGGCCGGCGGTAGTGTCCAGGGCCCAGCGCTCCCGCGGTGTCCGGTAGGGCCCACATGTTTGCCAGGTCGCACACTTGGTCGAGATCGATGGTACGGACCGGTTCCGGCAGGGACTTGGCACCAGACATCACGCTTCGCCATGCGCTGGCCAGGCGTGGATAGCTCTCGTCGTCTCCCAGAAGGTAAACCGCCGTACGCCAAGCGCCTGTTGCCATCCCGTCACTCGTCGCCACCAGCCCCGCCTTGAGCAACTCCACATAATGATCGGCCAGCGGACTCGGAGCGGCTTCGTTCTTGGCAGCAGCCATCACCGTGCGCATCTCATTGAGGATGGCTTGGCGTTGTCCCGCAATGCCACGTTCCGACATTGGTTGTGCCAGCACCTGGATCGCCCACTCCGATCCGCTCATCGAACGGATGACCTGGTCGATCGGCGCGGCTCCATCGATCTCATTGATGCCGGCCGGCGCCGGGACTCCCAACGCCAGTCCGCCGCTTCGCCATGCCGACCGTTCGGGCAATGCTTCGAGAAGATCGATCGCCGGGTAGAGGCCACGTAGAACGGACCCCATGATGCCGATTTGCGCATCGTCGGAGGCCGGATCCTCCTCATGATTTGTAGGCCAGGTACCGATATAGACCTGGACGCCGTGCGGCGATCCCCGCACCGTGTAAGCAAGCGGAATCCGGTAGCCGTACAGTCCGGTGATCAGTTCGGCGGTTGTCGGCCGCCAAGGATCGGAGTTCGGCGAAGACACCGGCTTCGGCGCACGGAGCGTGTCCTTATCGGGGCGCGAGATCCCCCGTACATGAAGCATCCGCCGCGATGCCGGATCGCCAACCGTGTACGGGGCATTCGGCGCTTGCGGCGATTCCCCGCAGCGTTGCAGATAGTCGACTTTCGCAGTCGTGACGGATTCGGTCGCCACTCAAATGACCCCGTCACACTCGTGGGGCAGCTTCATACCGGCGTCCCTGATGTTCAGGCACCAATTCTTGAGCTGGTCATCCCGCTCGCGATCAAACGTGGAATCAGCATGGCGAACCAACAACACGAACACGGTAATGACCACAACGATCACGGTGACGATCGCCGCCAGCACGATCACAAATCCTCTGCGGATCCTCTTCCGGCCATCCGGCGAGATGGATTCGGTCAGCTCTTGCCAACCCGACCGTCCCTGAACGTGCGCTCCGGTCGAGAGGTTGATGACCGTGTCGGCCCGGAGATTCCCACCCCGCCATTGGCCGCGAACCTCAACCTCGTCTCCGTCACTGATCTGCCCTGATATTCGGCTTCCGCTCCACTGCATGCCTCCCAACTCCACGGGAACCGGCGCGAGCCGGTTGCCTGCCGGGTCGTAGCGTTCAACGCGAAACGTCAAGATTTCCATGGCCGTTTGGCTTCCGACGGAGCGCTGTTGCACCGCCCGGGCGGAGCCACGAATCACGACTTGCCGGCCGGACGATGTCTCGGCGTCGACGCGACTTCTGGGCGCGGGCGCTATGTACGGGCTGTCCGAACCACGCGAAGGGTTATGCAGATTGCTGACCCCAGTGGGGTACAAAGGTGGCTGGTCTACCGTGCCAGTCCATTCCTCGGATCGATCAAGACGTGGCCGGCCGCCGTCGTTGCGCATCGGACGATCTACCGTCGATCGAGGGCCTGCAGAACCGGGGCGTGGCGTTGTCGAATCGGTCCACCGATCCCCGTCCCACCACCGCAGCAACGCATCGTCAGAAGGATCGGCGTACCAACCCTGCCGCCGCCCTGATTGAGATTTATCTGTCATGGCATGCGCCTCGCTGTCCTGACGTGCGTTCGCAGAACGTATTTTATGACCGCAATAAGCATTGCGGGCGAAGTTGTGTACCCTACTTTCTCTCAACCCTCCACGAATATCGTCCTCTAGTTTCCCGCAAATCAACCTGTAGGCCACTGCGCGCTGAAGGCGTTAGGTGCACACCCATTTCGTTTTCCAACTGCACATCAATTCGGCAACAGTGCGCGAGAATTTATCGGTGCATGCGCCCGCCGACGACAAGCTTCGGAGGCCGTTCTTCCTCCGGACGGCGCGACGCCGGCGGCCAGTCGTGGCACGCCGGTGGACGTCGATCGTTGAATTGCTGCTGGACACGTGCTTCGTCACCGCGATCATCTTCCTATGCCTGAAAGCGCTGAAACCTGGGATATTCGAAGGCATCTCATGGTTTAGCTGGTTCGGCACACCCGGCTCAGGGGCGCTGGCTACGATTGCTGCGGTCTTGGCACTCCCCACGCTGGGTTTCGGCGTACGTTGGCTTAGCGGGACAACACTTTTCGACGGCCCACCGCTGGTGCTGCTCTCAGCAGCGGCAGCCTCGGCGTTCGCCTTGGGCATGAGCGCTTACTGGGGCTGCCATGGTGCCCACGCGCCGTTCTTCGCACCATTGACATGGACAGTGGCGTTGTTCGCGGGCGAGTATCAGGACCCTGACGGCGCGGGAAGCTCGTGCCAAACAGTACCTGTCGCATTGGACTTTGCGCGGCTACTCGCTATTGGGACGACGCTGGGCACCGCGCTGGCCGCGGCCCTGACCTTTCTCCGCGCGGAACGCGATCGTCTCGCCGTTTGGCGGGCGCGCGCCTTGACGGCAGTCGTAGGCCTGGACGACGACGCGGTGCCGATGGTCCGGGCGATCGCTCGCACCATGTCGCCCCGGGAGAGCCTCGTTGTGCTCACCGGCGATTCGGACACAACGGCGGCTCACGCGGTACGCGATATCGGCGCCCGGGTGCGAGTCGTCAATCTGGATGATCCACAGGCCCTACCGCGTCTGCATATATGGAACCGGCTTGATCGGCTGTATCTGCTCTCAGCGGATCCGGTGCAGAACCTTAAGCGTTTCAACGTGATTAACGCCGAAGTCGGCGGCCAGCGATCCGAGCGTGTGCGGTTGCCGGTAACCGTGCGTATCGACAATCCGTGGCAGGCAGAGGTAGTACGTCGCAGACTCTTAGCGCACAGTGATCGCCGCTGGGCGGCCGATGCGGTGGGCCGCTTCGAGGCGACCGCAGCCAAGCTTGTCCGGCACATGACGCTAGCGCGCCCCGAAACCGACGCTCCGCAAACGGTTGTGCTGTGCGGGCTATCTCCGCTTACGTACGCGATAGCCTCCGCACTTTCGCAGTCACAGCGCGAACTAGAACTGGATCCCAACGATCGGATCGTATTGCCGGCCCGGGTGGTCATCTTCGCCAGAGGCGCCCAGAGCTTCGTCGATGACCACCGAATGTGGCAAAGCATGCTGACTCCGGCGAATTCGGCACTGCCGGTGATAGCGCACAACGCCGAGCCCTCCGTCGATGAGATCACCGAATACATCCGGCAGGACCCTCCGGCACACGTGGTTGTCTTCAGCGACCCCGCAATGGAAACAGAAGGCATCCGGCTCACTGCACGATTCCCAGACCTACGCCTGTATCTAGCATCAGCGGTGTCCACAACCTTCACCGACTTTTCGCTTGCGGGAAGCCTTCTCAGTTTTCCGATCAACATGGAACTCGACCAGGGCGCACCACACGACGCATGGGAGCGTGCGGCCGAGTTGATACACGAGCACTACAGCAGAGGCAAAGACCGAACCCGACGCGCCACGAAACCCTGGGTGGAGCTCGATCCCTTCTTGAAGAGTTCGAACCGGCGTCAAGTGCTCAACGCCTTGTGGATCGTGGAGACCTACGGCGATCACACTTGGAACAGTTTCGAGAGCGGTCCGGCAGAACCACTCCCGCCCGGCTTCGATGCGTTGGACCCGCTGCGACGCCTCGAAATCCTGGGGTTCGAGGAAGCGACCGTCATGCGAATGATCAAAGCCGAGCATGAGGACTGGTACCGCTTTTACCGGGGCGCGGGATGGAAGTACGCGGCAATTCGCGACGACGACCACAACAGCCACGACAAGCTCCTGCCATGGAGTGACATGGAGAAGCACCCGGGGTTCGTGCTGGACGCGCAACGCAGCCTTGCGAGCACTCTGATCAACCTGCGATGTCTCGGATACCGGCCGGTGCTAAAGCGGCAGGTAGAGGTGAGGTCGGACGATGTCGGCTGATTCAGTCTGGAATTGCTATCGCCGGCGCGGCGAGGTCACCGCCAAAAAGCTTTCACGCGCGTGGCGCTGGACGACCCCACACGGCGACCAGATGGAGGCCCAGCCGGGCGACTGGGCAGTCACCGACGACAGCGGCAACGAGCGATCGGTAGCGGCGGGAGTGTTTGAAAGAACCCACGAGCAGGTCGGTCCGCAGCGGTACCGGCGGGCAGGAACGGTGTTGGCCCGCACTGCCACGCGGCGAGAAGTGACGGAGACGTTGGAGGGCAAGGCCGTTGCCCACGTCGGCGACTGGATTCTGCGGGGCGAGAACGGCGAACAGTGGGTGGTGCCGGCCAACCAATTTCGGACTACCTACGAAGGTCCGCTCGACGCGGACATCAGCCAACCGCCGGGATAGCCGCAGACCACGCCTCACACTGTGGCGGGTTTCACTGAGAGCAGGATTGGTTCGGCTCGCTAACGGTCGTACGCTGGCACGAGTGCCGGTGCAGGAGATGTTTTTCATCGCGCTCGCCGCGTTCGGTGCCGGGGCGATCAACGTGGTCGCCGGGTCCGGCACCCTCATCACCTTCCCCACCCTCATCGCATTCGGCTATCCGCCCGTGGTGGCGACGATGTCGAACGCCATCGGGCTGACCGTCGGCAGCATGACCGGCGTGTGGGGTTATCGCCGCGAACTGACCGGACAATGGTCACGGCTCAAGTGGCAGGTACCCGCGGTGCTGCTCGGCGCGCTCATCGGATCGTTTCTGCTGCTGCATCTTCCGGAAACCACATTCGTCACCGTGGTGCCGGTGCTGCTGATCCTCGCGCTGGTTCTGGTGGTTGTCGGCCCCAAGATCCAGGCCTGGGCGCGGCGGCGGTCCGAGGCGCAGGGCCTGGACGCCGATCACGTGCCTCCCGGCCGCATGGCCGCACTCACCGGAGGAAACTTCCTCGTCGGCATCTACGGCGGGTATTTCACTGCCGCCCAAGGCATCATGCAGATCGCGGTGATGGGCGCGCTGCTGCCCGAATCCATGCAGCGAATGAACGCGGCCAAGAATGTGCTGGCCATGATCACCAATATTGTTGCCGCCCTTGCCTACACCATCGTCGCGTTCGATCGGGTGAGCTGGACGGCGGCCGGGATCATCGCGGCCGGCTCGTTTGTGGGCGGACTCGCCGGAGCCCGCTGGGGGCGCCGGCTCTCCCCCGGCGCGCTGCGGGTGGTCATCGTGGCGGTTGGCCTGATCGGCCTGTGGCGGCTGCTTTTCTAGCAGCTCCCCTTCGACACGCCGCGTTGTGATCTGTTTTGCGAGTAACTCGCGCACAATGCGGCGTGTCGGCGGTAGTGACTAACTGACCTGAGTGAAGGCGCCCGGCAGCGTGTAGCGGACGTTCTTAACCTACGAACCCTCCTGTTGACACTCACCACATTCGGTAAGGAACCTAGCGGAAGGTTCGCAGCCTCAGGCTGTTCAGCACCACGAAGACGGACGACGTCGCCATCGCCGCACCCGCGATCATCGGGTTGAGCAAGCCCAGCGCGGCCAGTGGAATGGCGGCGGTGTTGTAGGCGAACGCCCAGAACAGATTGGCCTTGATGGTGCCGAGTGTCTTGCGCGACAAACGCAGCGCGGTCGGCACGGTGGTGAGCTCACCACGCACCAGGGTCAGGTCGCTAGCCTCGATCGCGGCATCGGTACCGGTACCCATGGCCATACCGATATCGGCCGTGGCCAGCGCGGCGGAGTCGTTGACACCGTCGCCGACCATGGCGACCCTCTTGCCCTCGCCCTGCAAGCGCGCGACGACGTCCGCCTTCTCCGTGGGTTTGACTCCGGCGATGACATCACCGGGGGCGATCCCGACTTCCGCGGCGACCCGCGCGGCCACCTCCGCGTTATCACCGGTCAACAGCACCGGCGTGATGCCCATGGATTTGAGCTCGTCGATGGCCCGGCGGCTGGACGGCTTCACCGTGTCGGCCACTTCGATCTCGCCGCGGCGCAATCCGCCCCAGGTGACCGCCGCCGTGGTGTTCTGGCCCGGGATGGCCTCGATCGACACCTCGTGGCCGTCAACAACACCGGTGACACCGATACCGGGCTCGTTGCGGAAGTTGGTGGCAGGTGACAACGTCAGCCCGCGCGCCCGGGCCGATTCCACGATGGCCTTGGCCACCGGGTGTTCCGAGGCAGCCTCCACCGAGGCGGCGATGCGCAGGATCTCGTCGGTGTCGGCGACACCGGACCCGATACTGCGCCGCACGGCCACCACGCTCATCGCGCCGGTCGTCACGGTGCCGGTCTTGTCGAGCACCACGGTGTCGATGTTCTTGACGTTCTCCAACACCTCGGGGCCCTTGATCAGCACGCCTAGCTGCGCGCCCCGGCCGGTACCGACCAGAATCGCCGTCGGCGTGGCCAGTCCCAACGCGCAGGGGCACGCGATGATCAGCACGGCGACGGCCGCCGTGAACGCCGACGACAGTGGATAGCCCTGCGCGGTCCAGGCCACAAAGGTGAATGCCGCGATGACGAGAACGACCGGCACGAACACCGCCGACACCCGGTCGGCGAGCCGTTGTACCTGCGCCTTGCCGGTCTGCGCATCGGATACCAGCCGCGCCATCCGGGCCAGCTGGGTATCGGCGCCCACCGTGTTGGCGCGCACCACGATCCGCCCGTGGGTGTTGACGTAGCCACCCACCACCGGGTCGCCCGCGCCGACCTCGACCGGCACCGATTCGCCCGTCATGGTGGAGGTGTCCAAGGCCGAGTGGCCGTCGGTCACCACACCATCGGTGGCGACGCGCTCACCCGGGCGCACCACGAACTCGTCGCCCACCGCCAGTTGTTCGACGGGAATGCGCGTCTCGTGCCCACCCCGCAGGACGGCGACATCCTTGGCACCGAGGGACAGCAGGGCGCGCAGCGCCGAGCCTGCCGAGCGCTTGGCCCGCGATTCCGCGAACCGGCCGGCGAGCAGGAAGACCGTGACCGCCGCGACCACCTCGAAGTAGACGTGAACGCCCCCGTGAGTGTGTCCGGCACCGGCGAACAGTGTCCACATCGACCACACGTAGGCGGCGATGGTGCCCAGGGATACCAGGGTGTCCATCGTCGAGGCGCCGTGGCGTGCGTTGACCAATGCTGCGCGATGGAACGGGTAACCGCCCCACAGCAGGATCGGCGTGGTCAGCGCCGCGACCACGACTTCCCAGCCGGAGAAGTGCCAGGGCATCACCATCGAGATGGCCACCACCGGGACGGCCAGGATGAGTGAGCCGATGAGCCGGGTCTTGAGCTGGCTGTCGGGCACATCGTGGTTCATGTGATCGTGCGAATCATGGCCCTGGTGTTCATCGGCGGCGTGCTGTGAACCGCCGACCACCTGAGCCTTGTAACCCACCGATTCGACGGCCTTGACCAGATCCTCACCGGAGACCGAGCCGTCGTGTTCGACGCGGGCGCTCTCCAGCGCCAGGTTCACTCGGGCCGTCACGCCCTCGAGTCTGTTGAGCCCCTTCTCCACACGGGACGCACACGAGGCACATGTCATGCCATGTAGCTGCAGATCAGTGGTCTCCATGCCCGTCTCAGTGAACTCCATACCTAAACTATACCCCTAGGGGGTACCAAACAACAGGGTGACCTGCGCTACAGCCCCCGTCGCGCCACCACGATCTGCAAGGGCATCGGTAGCTGAACCCTGGCGCGGAGCTCGACAACGATCGACGGGTCCGCATGCGCAGCAAGGCTACGCAATGCCTTCGGACCGTAGGCACGCAACTGACTGATGGCACCGTCATGGGCAACCGGATGCACCCACCCGATGACCGACGCCAGAAGATACGCGGGTGCCAATAGCGGGGCCGGCAAGCGCAACAAGTCGATGATCAAAAGAGTTCGCCCCACCCGAGTGCCCTCGGCGAAAACCTTCGCGGCAAGCGAGGGCGGCAGATGGTGGAACGACAACGCGAACACCACCAAATCAAACGCCCCGTCCGGAGCATCGACGGCTGTCGCATCCATGGCGCGTACGGTCACCCGGGAGTCCGAACCCAGATCGGAGGCGGCGATACCCGCGACAGAGGACGGCTCGATGTCGGTCACCGTGATCGAGGCATCGGGGCGCAACTTCAGCAGTTCACGGGACAGGCCGCCGTGGGCGGCGCCGAGTTCGAGCACGCGCGGGTTGTCGATACCGACGAGGAAGGCGGCCGCCTGCTCCGCATTCCACTTGTGCAGCCCCTTCTTCTCGCCCAGGAGGTCAAGCGACTCGACGACGGCCCGTTTCTTCCCCGGAACGTCGTCGCGGTCGAGGTACTCCAGACGGTCCGTCTGCAGCGTGCGGTCCCACAAGGGAGCGCCGAATCCAGCGCGCGGCATCTGGTCGATATCAGCAGTCTCGGGCATAAACACCAGCGTAGATTAATGTCAGTTAACCTGACATTAAATTCAGCTGTGAATCGCGCGGTCAGCCTCCCGTCGGGCACGAACACCCCGCGATATCGCCATGACCAGGAATATTCCGGCAACAGCGCTCAGCGCGAGGGCCCGCGCCACGCATGCACCGTCGAGAGCGGTGAAATACAGCGTCGGCTCGCCCTTCGCGACGGGCGCCACCTCAGTCGGTATGCGTGCTGACGCTGCCGCCCAGCCGGCGAGCGCAATCGCCACCGCCGCAATGACCAGATCTACTGCTACCCGCTTCCCGAACTTCACCACTTCTCACTCTCGATATCGATTTCCGGGTCGTCGCCCAGATCCATGCCGGCCGGCGGCGCGGGCACCAAGGTCGCAAGCGCCGCCCGCAGCTCCTCATGCTTCCTGGCCCACGCTTGTGCCCGGCGTCCCCCAGTCAGGCGCAGACCCACCGGTTTACGTCCCTTCGGCACGCCCGTCAGCTCTCCCAGCGGACGGGACTCCTCCCAGACGTTCCGGTCGGCATCCGGATACAGCCATTTGATCTGACTCACCGCCAGGGTCTCGCCGCCCTGCCGGAGCTCGGTGGGTGTCAGCTCGACGGTCGCGTGCACCCGTGCGGCGTAGATCTGCAGCGAGATGAAGAAGGCGACGATGGCCGCCGCGATCAACGGCATGACGGGACTGAGCCCGGCCTTGCCCCAGACTTGCAGGCCGAACATGATCAGCCCGGCCAGCGGGCCCAGGAGCAGCCACCGCCACCGGCTGCCGGGTTCATAGAACAGGCGCGGCTCGCCGTCCGGCTCCTCAGGCATGGTCGGCCCCGTCGAACCATTCCTGGGCGGTCGGCCTGATGATCAGCACATTGGCGACGATCAGCGACAGCGCGGCGATGAGTAGCAGCGGGCCCACCGAACCGGAACTCGCCATCGCGATGGCGCCGAGAACCGAGACCAAGGACAGCGCGATCAACGCCCGGCGATACCGCTTATCCCCCTGCCGGGTGCGCCCGGCAAGGAATGCGATACCGACCGCCAGCAGGATGCACAGCACCCCCCATCCCCGGGAGAAGGTGACCAGATCGCGCACCTGCTCATCGGTCAGCGAGGGTTTTGCGGCCCGTGCCATGTCGAAGCCGGTGAGCACCCCGGCCAGCCCGTTGAGGAACAGCGCGGCCGCCGAGACCACCCAGAACCAGAACGCCACGTCGACAATGCGTGGGCGCGGTTGTGCGGGAGTCATTCGGGGCCCTTCGTCATTCGGGCAGCGTATCGGGGCGCTAGCGCTGCCTCGTCAGGTACGCGGTGGAATCCTCGCGATGCAGCAGGAACAGGCCGCCACAGATCAGGACGGACGCGGTGATACCCGACAGCGCCTGCACAATCGCGGGCACACCCTGCAGGTCGATCAACCGCGTCGCGGTGAACACCACCGACCCGACCGCACCGCCGGTCAGGAAGGTACGGGCCAAGCGGTAGCCCGCGCGCATCAGGAAAATCGCGGTGACGACAAGGGCGCCCACCACAACGACGATGAATCCGTTGAAGGCATAGACCGTCCACAGCGGGGCGGCCTTGTGGACCTCGGGGTCCTGCTGCCATTGGCCGACATTCGCGGCCATATAGCTCACGATCATCAGCGGGAGCGAGGCCAGCCAGAGCCAACAGCCGGTGTCGATATCGTCGGGTCGCGGCTTGGCCGGACCTGTTGGGGATTGTCCAGCCAGCCCGCTCCGATGGTGGGGATCGGGATACATCACCAACCACGGTAGTGCAGGACGCGACGGTTGACAGACCCCGGTGGCCATGCCGCGCACTGTAAGTGAACCGCAGTCCGCCAGAGCGGCGATGGTCCCTTGCCACTCGGCTACAACAGGAGGCCACCATGCACGTCGCTGTGGTTCGTACAGATATCGCTGGCGGTGGTGCTCCTCGGCACAGGCTACGTGCGAAACTCGGCGATCTCGCCGATGCGGCTCGGCTACCTGCCCTGCGCGCAAGGGTGGCAGCGGCCATCGGGCTGGTGGCGCCCCAGGCAACAGGCGTTGCCCCACTCTCGTCGTTGCCGCCGCTGCCGGATTCGGCATCTGGGGCCGTCTTTCGCAGTAGCCCCGACCTCGCTAGTCGGAAAGCCAGCCCGCCACATCGGCTGCCCAGTAGGTCAGCACGATATCGGCACCGGCGCGACGGATGGAGGTCAGTGTCTCCAGCGCCATGGCCTGCAGGTCGATCCAATTGTTTTGCGCCGCAGCACAGATCATCGCGTATTCGCCCGAGACCTGATACGCCGCCACCGGCACCGGTGAGACATCGGCCACCTGTCGCAACACATCGAGATAGGCCATCGCCGGTTTCACCATGATGATGTCGGCGCCCTCCTCGACATCGAGTTCTGCCTCACGCAGGGCTTCGCGCCCGTTGGCCACATCCTGCTGGTAGGTGCGCCGGTCTCCGCGCAACGAGGAACCCACGGCCTCCCGGAACGGACCGAAGAAGGCCGAGGCGTACTTGGCGGTGTAGGCCATGATGATCACCTCGGTGTGCCCGGCAGCGTCCAGTCCGTCGCGAATGGCCGCCACCTGGCCGTCCATCATGCCGCTGGGGCCTACTACGCGCGCACCCGAATTCGCCTGCGCCACCGCCATGTCCACGTACTGCGCCAAGGTCGCGTCGTTGTCCACCCGGCCAGAGGCATCCAGCACCCCGCAGTGGCCGTGATCGGTGAACTCGTCGAGGCAGGTATCGGCCATCAACACCGTGGAGTCACCCAGGTCCGCTGCGAGGATCGACAGCCCCCGGTTGAGAATTCCGTCCGGCGCCAAACCGGCACTTCCGCTGGCGTCCTTGTCCTTCTCCTCGGGAACCCCGAATAGCATCAGACCGCCGACACCGGCCGCCACGGCATCCGCCGCGGCCCGGCGCAGAGATTCGATGCTGTGCTGAACCACGCCCGGCATGGAAGCGATAGGGCGCGCTTCCGTCGCACCGTCGGCCACGAACATCGGCAGCACCAATTGCCGCGGCGCAAGCGTGGTTTCGGCCACCAACCGGCGGATCGCCGGGGTAGCTCGCAGCCGGCGCGGACGCTGGTAAGGAAAGGGCACCGCTATGGCCTCCGCTATCTCCGTCGTTACCTTCTGCGGCTCTTCTTACGCGGCGGCGGCAGGGCACCCTCGGTGCGCAGCCTTGCCGCATGCTCGGCGAGCGCCTCGACCAGCGGGCCGATGGCCGCGGTCTCCGGTTGTACGTCCACTCGCAGCCCGAATTCGATTGCGGTCTCGGCGGTTTTCGGCCCGATGCACGCCACGATGGTGCGCGCGTGCGGCTTGCCTGCAATACCCACCAGGTTGCGAACCGTCGAGCTCGAGGTGAAGCAGACCGCGTCGAATCCACCGGTCTTGATCATCTCGCGGGTCTGCGCCGCGGGCGGGGCCGCACGTACGGTGCGGTAGGCGGTCACGTCGTCGATCTCCCAGCCACGCTCACGCAAGCCCTCGGCGAGGGTCTCGGTGGCGATATCGGCGCGCGGCAACAGCACCCGGTTCACCGGATCGAAAACGTCGTCGTAGGGCGGGAACTCGTCGAGCAGGCCCAGTGAGGACTGCTCGCCCGCAGGCACCAACTCCGGGTTGATACCGAAGGCGCGCACCTTGTCGGCGGTCGCCTGGCCCACGCACGCGATCTTCACGCCGGAGAACGCGCGGGCATCCAGACCGAATTCGGCGAACTTCTCCCACACCGCGCGCACCGCGTTGGTGGAGGTGAAGACCACCCACTGATACCGGCCGTCGACCAAACCCTTGACGGCCCTTTCCATTTGGGCAGGGCTACGCGGCGGCTCGACAGCGATGGTGGGCACCTCGACCGGCAGCGCGCCGTATCCCACCAGCTTCTCGCTCATCTCGCCGGCCTGATCCTTGGTGCGTGGCACCAGCACGGTCCAGCCGTACAGGGCACGGCTTTCCCACCAGTTCAGCTTGGAGCGGCCAGCGACCACACGGCCGATCGTCAGCACCAGGGCGCCGGTCATCGGCCCGTGCGGGTCATTGGCATCCACCGGGACGCCGTCGATCAGCGAGGCCAGCGTGGTCTCCACGGTGCGCTGCGCGCAGGTGGTGCCCTGGGCGGTGACGGCGACCAGGGTCTGGTCGGAGAGGCCGTGCTCGATGAGCGCCTTGGCGGCGTCGGGCACATGCGTCGGGGTGGCGTGCAAGATCAGCGGGCCGGGAGCGGCGGCCAACGCCGCCCAATCCACATCGCCACGCACGTCGGCGACGGTGTGCGCGGATCCCGGGGGCAGGCCGGCATACGCGGGCACCGCGGTGCTCGACGACAGACCGGGCAGGATCTCGAAGGCCACCTGGGTCCGGGTGACCGCGTGAACCTCGGCGAGCACCGAATCGATCGAGAGCGGATCGCCGGCGACCAGCCGCACCACGTCCACACCGTTCTTGGCCTCGGCGACGAGAGTCTTCGCGACATCGGCAGGATCACCCAGGGCAGGGCGAATGTCGATGGTCAGCGACGGCTCGGCAGCGGCCTCGCTGTCGGTCGCGGCAGGCGTCTCATCGCCACCAGTCGCGGGTTTGACGGGCGCAGGTTCCGGAAGTTCGACCGCCGACCCGACGAGATCGAGTACCACCTGCGGCACGTCGGGATCGGTGAACGCCACCGTGGCACCTGTGAGCACCGCGCGCGCCCGGACGGTCAACAGACCTGGGTCACCAGGTCCGGAACCAACGAACAGAATGCGCCCTGGCTTCTTGCGCCCTCGGGTCACTACTGCCTCCCATATCGGCGGTTTGCGCCGCCTACTCAGCTGTCATCAGTGCTCGCGCACCGAGATCAAGCAATTCCCTCGCGACCGCGAGCCCAAGCTCTGCGGCCCGATCGGGGATGCCAATCCCAGAGGCCCGAATCACGTCAGATCCGTCCAGCGCCGCCGCACATCCGCGCAACGACAGTTCGTCGAAGACGCGGCCTTCCTCATCGATCGACTCGACCACCTCGGCGATCGCGCCGACCGGTGCGGTACAGCCCGCCTCCAGCTCGGCAAGCAGAGCCCTTTCGGCAGTCACCGCGGCGCGCGTGTCGGTGTGATCGAGTTCCGCCAGTACGGCCACCAGATCGGCGACCTCACTGCGGCACTCCACCGCCAGCGCTCCTTGAGCCGGTGCGGGCAACATCTGCACCGGTTCCAGTGTCTCGGTGATGCGGTCCAGACGTCCGATACGGGCCAAACCCGCCCGGGCGACTACCACACCATCAAGATCACCATTGGAGACCCTGCTCAACCTGGTATCCAGGTTGCCTCTTAGGGGGCGAATTTCCAAACCGAGACCCAGTGCTCTAAGCTGCGCGGCCCGCCGCGGAGACGAGGTACCGATCACCGAGCCTGTGGGCAACTCCCCCAGCACCAGCCCGTCGCGGGCCACCAGGGCGTCTCGATAGTCTTCACGAGGCGGAATGGCGGCTATGACAAAGCGCGGGTCGGCTGCCGTTGGCAAATCTTTGTATGAGTGCACGGCAACATCGACGACGTCATCGGCGATGGCCTCCCGAAGAGCGGCCGTGAAGACCCCCACACCGATTTGCTCGACGGGTGCCGCCGACTGGTCCCCCGCGGTCGCCACGATTACCAGCTCCGCCTCGTGCCCCTTGGCGCGCAGCGCGTCCCGAATCACCCCGGCCTGAGTCGTCGCCAGCAGGCTGCCGCGGGTACCAATTCGGATCATGAACAAGCCTCTCGGGCGATGGCGGTCAAGATGGATGACCCAGTTGGGCGAGGAACATCAACCACGACGGCTATTCGCGCAATTCCTTTGTGGCGAGCGGCAGTTCACCGGCCGTCGCCACCGCCTCGACGGTGTGCGGATCAAGCTCGAACAGCTCACGCAACGCCTCGGCATAGCTGTCACCGCCGGGCGCCGACGCCAGCTGCTTCACCCGCACCGTGGGGGCATGCAACAGCTTGTCGACGACACGGCGCACGGTCTTGGCGACCTCGTCCCGCTCGGCTCCGGCCAGACCGGGCAGACGCCCATCCAGCCGCAGCAGCTCGGCCTCGACGACCTCGGCGGCGCGCTGACGCAACGCGGTGACCGTCGGGGTGACCTCCGCCATCCGCTCGCCGGTCAGGTACCGGGCGACCTCGTCGTTGACGATCTGGCGAGCGGCACCCGCGTCGTTGGCCGCGGCGCGCGCGGTGGGCTCGCGCTGGATGCGTTCCATGTCCACCACGACCACGCCGGGCAGGCCGGCGACCGTCGGATCGACGTCACGGGGCATGCCCAGATCGCAGAAGACCAGCTGGCGTCCGCCGCCCAGAGCGCGGTGCACATCGGCCAGTGAGATCACCGGACGCACCGCGCCGGTACAGGACACCACCACATCGGCTTGAGCCAGCGCCTGGTCCAGGTTGTCCAGGGTGATCGCCTGCGCGTTCACACCCGCTTCGCGGGCCGTCGCGGCGAGGCGGTGCGCACGGTCGGCGCTGCGATTCACCACCCAGAGGTTGTCGATGCCCGCACGGATCAGCTGTGCCGTCGCCAGCGAGCCCATCGACCCGGCGCCGACAACGGCAGCCGTGCGCCCGGGCAGGCCATCGAGCTTGCCGTCGGCCAGGTTCAGCGCCACCGACACCACCGAGGCACCGGCCGCGTCGATACCGGTCTCCGAATGCACCCGCTTGCCCACACGCAGCGCGCTCTGAGACAGCTCGTGCAGTACGCGACCAACCGCCTGATGTGATTCGGCGGTGGCGTAGGCGTTGCGCACCTGGCCGAGCACCTGCTGCTCACCGATCACCATGGAATCCAGGCCGCTGGCCACCGCGAACAGGTGCTCGACGGCGGCCTCGCTGTATCGCACATAGGCGTACTTGGTGAGCTCGTTCATGCCCATTCCGGCATGGCGGGCGATCGCCTCCCCGATGACGGTCAGACCGCCGTGGAAGGCATCGACCACGGCATATACCTCGACCCGATTGCAGGTCGAGAGCACCATTACCTCGGTGACCAGGGGCGATTGCAGAATGTGTTCGATGATCTTGGGCTGATCGGCCTCGCCAATCGCCAGTTTCTCCAGCACCGGCACAGGCGCGCTACGGTGCGAGGCTCCGAACAGCAGGACACTCACCGCAGGTCACTCCGCTGACATCTCAGGGGCTGACGCTCTTCGCGCAAGCGGCTCATCACTGTCCAGCTCCCTTGCTTTTGGTGAGGCTCGAACTTCAAGCACGGTAGCTCGAATATGGCCACTGGGCAAAATCCAAACAGCCTGTTATCGGTCACGTTTCAGGTCCGCCCGGAGCCGGGGCTCGTCCACTTCCCAGTAGCTGTGCTCCAGACCATCAAGCAGAACCACCGGAAGGCGGTCGCCGAACTCCGCGCGCAGCGAGGAATCTGTGACGGCGGCCTCATCGACATCGGTGACCGTGAGGCCGATACCGAACTCGTCGGCCAACGCCGCCAATTCGCGCTGGGCACGATCGCAGGCAGAGCATCCGGCCCGTGTCAGCAGCGTTAGCGACGTCATATCCCAATTCTGCCACCGGGTCCCCCGCGTTCCGGCCACCCTCAGTAGGGTTGGACGGCATTGGCACGCGGCGCACAGGAAGGGCGGGTAACCAGTCATGACCAGCCCACAAATCAACGGCGAACCCCCTGCCGAGGGTTCTGCCGAGGAGCAAGTGCTGGCCGAGGCGTTCGCCGAAGATGTCGCGCGGGCGGCATCCTTCGCAGAGGCCGACGCGGCGGCCGAACTGCCGCCGGGCCCTCCCCCCGCCGATCTGACCGCTGCCGCGTTTTTCGACGTCGACAACACGCTGGTGCATGGCTCCTCGCTGGTTCACTTCGGCCGCGGCCTGGCGCAGCGCGACTACTTCCAGTACTCGGACATGCTTCAGTTCGTCTGGGCGCAGGCGAAATTCCGGCTGACCGGTCGCGAGAACTCCGACGACGTCGCGGCCGGCCGCCAGAAGGCGCTCTCGTTCATCGAGGGGCGCAGCGTCGACGAACTCGTCACGCTCAGCGAGGAGATCTACGACGAGACGATCGCGGACAAAATCTGGCCCGGTACCCGGGCACTGACCCAGATGCACCTGGATGCCGGTCAACAGGTGTGGCTTGTCACCGCCACACCCAAGGAGCTGGCGGAGACCATCGCGCGGCGGCTGGGTCTGACCGGAGCGCTGGGCACCGTCGCCGAATCGGTCGACGGGGTCTTCACCGGCCGCCTCGTCGGCGACATCCTGCACGGGCCGGGCAAGGCGCGGGCCGTACGCAACCTGGCTATCCGCAACGGCTTAAACCTCAAGCGCTGCACCGCATATAGCGACAGTGTCAATGATGTGCCGATGCTGTCCTTGGTGGGCACCGCAGTGGCCATCAACCCCGACGCGGAGCTGCGAGATGTGGCACGGCGCCGGGGGTGGGAGGTCCGTGACTTCCGTACCGCCCGCAAGGCCGCCCGCATCGGCGTGCCGTCGGCGGTGCTGCTCGGTGCCGCGGGCGGGGCATTGGCGGCCGCGTTGGCCCGCCGAGAGAAGTGACGTTCGGCATTACCGCTGCTGATAGGCTCAGCGCCGCTCGAACTGTCCTAGATTCGTCACTGACCTGCAGCGAAATGGGTTAACGCATGGCCATCCGCCAAGACATCGTCGGAACTCACTACCGCTACCCCGATTACTTCGAGGTCGGCCGCGAGAAGATGCGTGAATTCGCGGCAGCCATCAAGGACGAGTGCGAAGAGAACTCCGGCGTCGTCGCGCCCATCACCTTCCTGGCCGTCGCGGGCCGGCGCGTGCAACACAAGATCTTCACCGAGATGGATCTACCCATCAATGTGGCGCGGGTACTGCACCGCGACCAGAAGCTCAAGTTCCACCGGCCGATCAAGGTCGGCGACCGGCTGTACTTCGACAGCTACCTGGACAGCGTGCTGGAGTCACACGGCATGGTGACCGCCGAGGTACGTGCCGAGGTGACCGATGCCGACGGCGAACCCGTCGCGACGAGCATCGTGACCATGATCGGCGAAGCCGAGGGCCACGAAACCGACGCGGCTGCCATGGCCGCGAATATCGCCTCCCATCGCAAGAGCTAGCCCGATCCCAATAGTCTGGCCACGACCATAAGCCAGTTCCGCCTGAAATCTGTTGCCCCCAAAGGGACAACACGAACGCCCCAGATGCCCCACACTGTCACCAACGCGTGACACCTGGGCCACCGACGCGCTCCCGTGAGCACGTGGACAAAGGGAGATGTTCATGGCTCGCAGGCGGAAGAAATCACTCCGATGGCTCGCTCTCTCGAGTGCGGCGATGCTGCTGATCGGTACCTCCGGATGCTCAAAACACGATCAATCAGAAGCACTTTCGCCCGACCAGCAGGCCAAAGCGATTGCGCTTGACGCCTACATCTACGGCTACCCGCTTGTCACCGTGGAGATGACCCGGCGCGTGATGACCAACGTGGACAAGCCCCAATCTCCCCGCGCACCAATGGGACAGCTCCTACGGATGCGCGAATATCCCACTGCGGCCTTCCGCGATGTGACCGCCCCCAATGCCGACACCCTGTACACCAATGCATTCGTCGACGTCGGCAAGGAACCGTGGATTCTGAACCTGCCGGAGGCAAACGGGCGGTACTACCTGTTCCCCATGCTGGACGGGTTTACCAACGTCTTCGAGGTACCCGGAAAGCGTACGACGGGCACTGGCCCCCAGACCTATGCCATCACCGGCCCCGGCTGGAAAGGCACACTGCCCCAAGGGGTCAAGGAGTACAAGTCCCCGACATCCCTTGTCTGGCTACTGGGCCGCATTTATTGCACCGGCACTCCGGAGGACTACGCCGCCGTCCACAAGCTGCAAGACGAAACCTCGTTGGTGCCACTCAGCTCATACGGGAAGCCGTATATCCCGCCGGCCGGCAACGTCGATCCCCGCATCGACATGAAGACGCCCGTCCGCGAACAGGTGAACAACCTGACTAGCAAGGCGTACTTCGATCTGCTGGCCGGCCTGCTCAAGGACAATCCGCCCACGGAGGCCGATAAGCCGATGGTGGAGAAAATGGCCAAGATTGGCATTGAGGCCGGAAAGCCATTCGATATCGACAAGCTCGGACCGGACGTGGTGAGCGCGCTGCAGTCGGTGCCCAAGGAGGGCTTCGAGAAGATCATGGCGCACTTCAATGACACCGGCGAAAACATCAATGGGTGGGTGTTCACCACGAAGACGGGTCTATATGGCACGGACTACTTGCAACGCGCGACAATCACCGCGATTGGCTTGGGCGCCAACCGACCTCAGGATGCCGTCTATCCGACCTCAGAGGCGGATAGCACCGGCGCACCCTATGACGGCACCAAGAAGTACGTGGCGCACTTCGACAAGGGACAGTTCCCGCCGGCCGAGGGTTTCTGGTCGCTGACCATGTACGACGAGGATTATTTCTTCGTCGACAATCCGCTCGACCGCTACACCCTGAGCCAACGCAACACCTTCACACCGAACCCCGACGGCTCGGTGGATCTGTACCTGCAGCACCAGAACCCGGGGCCAGGAAAGGAAGCGAACTGGCTCCCGGCACCGGCCGGGAAGTTCAAACTGATGCTTCGTCTGTACTGGCCCAAGGAAACCCCACCGTCAATCATTGACGGCACGTGGAAACCACCCGCTGTTCAACGAGTCCCGTAAGGAGCTGTCCATGAAACTGATTGCCACCAGCCTGTTCACCGCACTGGGCGCTGCGGCGCTGTTCACCGCGGCGGCCGCGAACGCCGAGCCGGATCGTCCGCCGAACTGCACGGCGGCCGACTTGGCCGGGGTCTCGGCGGGCGTCGCCGCCGCTACGTCGAGCTACCTGTTCACCCATCCGGATGTGAATGACTTCTTCACCAGCCAGGCGGGCAAGCCGCACAGCGAGGTACAGAGCGCGGTGCGGGCCTACTTCAGCACCAACCCGGACGCCGAAAACGATCTACGCGGCATCCGTCAGCCCATCGTCGACTTCCGCCAGCGGTGCCAGCTGCCACAGGAGCGGCAGCCATGAGGCGCGCGACTGCCGTGCTGACCGTCGCGGTGGCGTTCGCCGGCTTACTGCCGGTGATCCAACCGGCAGCCAATGCCGACGTCTGCGTCGGAGGAGGCCGCCGGATCTCGGTGAGTGGCTGCGCCAACATCGCCGACACCGTGCAGCGCTACGCGCCCCCGCCCGAGGATTATGCACCGCTGCCGGACGATCCCCCGCCTCCCCCGCCCGCACCAAATGTCCATGCCTGCGTGGGTTACAACGGCCGGTGGGTCAGCGCGAGCGGCTGCAACCCCTAGCGGGTGATGTACTCGACCAGGGCCGGGTGCAGCCGGTGCTGGCCAAAGTCGGCGGCCGGGTCCGGCCGCCAGAAGATCGGCAGGTCGTTCTCCTCGGCCGCGCGATGACACTTGATCAGCAGCTCGTCATTCAGCGGTTCGGCGGCCCGCTGGCTCAGTGCTGATTTGAGCTCGTCGGGCAGTGCCCTCCAGATTGCTTCCGGGTTCAGATCCGTGGTCACACAGCGCCTCTCACTCTTTCCTTGGGAACTGATCAGAACCCGGGCGTCGTATTCCCCGACCAGATATTGGGTTGATCACTGCGTCACGCCTCCAGTGGCCACGTCAGCCAAACTCACCTGAGCGCCGGGGGTCGTCAGCGAGTCGCGCAGGATGATCGCCGAAGGCTCAGCCCCGGCGGGGATATCGAACGCTATGGACGCGACCACGCTGTCGCCGGGGCCGAGGTCTGCACCAAGCATGGGCTGCGAGGACATCTGGTCCGCACCGAAGGACTCGTCGCCCACAATAAGTTGCTGAATCGCAGGCTCGAACCGCTGAGGGGCCTCACCTTCATTGATCACACGCACACCGACGAGAACACGGTCACCCTGCGTGGCCTGCGGCAGTCTTGGGTCGCCGGTCTCCCAGGGTGCAGTGATGTCAGTCACGACAAGGGCTAACTGACCAGCTCGCACCTCGTGCCCAAGGTCGGCACCCCCAGGTGCCACCGAAGCAACTTCGTGCACTGGCGCCGATCGAGAGGCGCTAAAGTTTCTGCCATCTCTGATCCCTACCATCGTGGCAACAACGATGAAGGCCGCGATAACGGCACCGAACATCATGGGCACCGCAGGAAAATCGCCACCACCGCAGTAAGCGGGCGCGAGCCTCTTCTCACTTTCCAGCGAATGTTGAGTCACAACAATGATCCTCAATTCAGGGTAGCGGTGCAGCGGTGAAGCGCCCCCCTCGATGGATAGAAGGCTAACATCAATAGTCCCTATCGGCACAGCAACCCATTCGTTACAGGCGATCCCACGCTGTTTGCGGACAACTACCGGCAGCACCCGGTATGGCGCTTGTCTAAATTTGCTGAACTGGATCCCCACTGGCCAGTACAGCCGAGATCAGCGACGATGACAGCAGACGATCGACGCGGAAATCCGTGCAGTCGACCTGTTAGCCGGTGGATATCCCTCGGCACTCCGGGCGGCAGACGGCCACGATGCGGTAGGCGCGGTCTGTTATCGGGCCCTCTACAGAAAATCGTGGTCAGCTGTATCGGGTAGCGAGCGTAGCGATCACAGCGGTGAACTCATCCATGGTGGCGTCCAGGATGTCCTGGACCGACTCGACGGCGCCGATGCGTCCGGCCACCTGGCCGCCCAACGGGACGAAAGTGTTCATGTCACCACCGAAGTAGAGGTCCTTCGGATTCCCCGTCTCCATGAGCGACACCAGATCTCGTCGCTCCAGCTCTTCGGTGCGCTCGCTGCGCAGCGCCCGCAGGCCCGGCTTGGTGAGCCGGTTGAGCAGCACGGTGTCGGTTTCGCGGGCCGCGACCACCGCAGCCTTCCAGTTCCCGTGGATGGGTGATTCCGCGGCCGACATCATCCGGGTTCCCATCTGCACGCCCTCAGCACCGAGCGCGAACGCGGCGGCCATCGAGGCGCCGTCGCAGATCCCTCCGGCGGCGATAATCGGGACATCGACGTGCGATCGCACCAGCGGCAGCAACACCATGGTCGACGCGCCCTTCGGGTCCTTGAATCCGCCGCCCTCGACGCCTTCCACCACCAGCCCGTCGACTCCGGCATCGACGGCTTTGAGCGCCGCGGCCAACGTAGGGACGACGTGAAAGACCTTGAGTCCATTGTCCTTCAGGATGCGGGTGTACTTGTTGGGGTCCCCGGCGCTGGTGGTCACAAAGGTTACGCCCTGATCGACCACGAACTGTGCAATGGAGGGGTCGCGCACGAACGCCTGCGCGATGTTGACGCCAAAGGGTTTATCGGTGAGCTCACGCATGGCTCGGATCTCGGCCTTGATGGCATCAAGCTCACCCGAACTGGTTTCGATGATGCCCAAACCACCGGCATTGCAGACCGCGCTGGCGAGCTGGGATCGCGCTATCCATCCCATGGGCGCCTGCACGATCGGCCGCTCAACGCCAAGTAGTCCGGTTATCCGGTTGGTGATCACGCGTCGAACCTACGCCGGTCACCGATCGTGATCATCCGCCCCCAGACAATTCCCTCTTCATTCATTCCCAGCCGATCGCCCACCAAGCCCCCACGCCCCGTAACTGCCGACGACAAATAAGTCGACCATCATTGGCTCACGTCCTCGCTGAGAGCTCAGCGTGCAGTCTGCCTATGGCGTCGAAGTCGCCGGGACTGATCGAACTTGGGGAATCCCTCCAGTCAGTTTGTCGCTAACTCCGGTATCTGACTTTTGGTAAGCGCGGTGGTCGCAGCCGATTCGTTCGTTAGGAAGTGGCCCAGTTCGGTGATGGCACTCATCAGTGGAGCCGGGAAGACGATGGTGGTGTTCTTCTCGACACCCAGTTCAACAAGGGTCTGAAGATTCCTCAACTGCAGGGCCAACGGATGCTGCATCATGGTGTCGGAGGCCTCCCCCAGCGCTGTTGCGGCGCGCGCCTCTCCCTCGGCGGCAATGATTTTGGCGCGCTTTTCGCGCTCGGCCTCTGCTTCGCGGGCCATCGCCCGTTTCATGCCGTCGGGCAGTTGTATGTCTTTGAGTTCCACCAACGTGACCTCCACTCCCCAGTCCATGGTGGTGACATCCAGAATTTTCCGGATACTGCCGTTGATGGCCGATGTCTCTGCAAGCACTTCGTCCAGCGCATGTTGGCCCACCACGTTACGCATGGTCGTCTGAGCGATCTGATTGATTGCGGCATGGACGTTTTCGATCGCAACCACAGCCTTGCGAGCGTCAATCACTCGGAAATAGGCAACTGCGGCGATGTCGATGCTGACGTTGTCTCGCGTGATGATTCCCTGCGATTGGATCGGCATGGTCACGATGCGCAGTGACACGCGCCAGAGCCTATCGATCACCGGAATAATCAGCCGCAATCCGGGTTCGCGAACGCCAATCACCCGCCCCAGACGGAAGTGTACGCCCCGCTCGTACTGCTGCACGATGCGCACAGCACCCAAAGCTAAGAGCCCCAACACAATAACGGTGATGATCGCTATTGCAAGAACAATTCTTGCAGTCATGGTCTTCCCGACCTTTCCTCGCGGTGGTTAACACCCTCTGCAGATCCGATCCTGCCGCCCACCACCCCCCTAGACGAGGGAAATTGATACGAATCGACCGGGACCTAGGTCACCTGTGCGGCGATAGACACGGGTCGCCGAGTTGTTCGCCTCAGCGACTCCATAATGAGTACGCAGCAGCGACAATGGCGTAGTGGACTTCTATTCGATCTACCGGCAAGGCTTCGCCCGTGTAGCTGCGTGCACGCTACGCACGACGATCGGTGATCCCGTGGCCAATGCCGCATCGGTGCTGCAGATGGCCCGCGAATGTCACGCCGACGCAGTGGCTTTGGCAGTATTCCCGGAACTGACCTTGTCGGGTTATTCGATCGATGACATCGTCCGACAGGACACGCTCCTCGATGCAGTTGAGGAGGCCCTGCAGCAGGTGGTGGTCGGAGCGGGCGACCTATTACCGGTTCTGGTCGTGGGAGCACCCCTGCGTTATCGACACCGCATCTACAACTGCGCGGTGGTGATCCACCGAGGCGCAGTCCTCGGAGTGGTACCCAAGTCGTATCTGCCCACGTACAGGGAGTTCTACGAACGACGCCAAGTTGCGCCCGGCGATGATGTGCGCGGCACCATCGCCATCGCCGGCGCCACGGTCCCGTTCGGGCCCGATCTTCTATTCGCTGCCACGGACCTCCCCGGATTCTTGTTGCACGTCGAGATCTGCGAAGACATGTGGGTCCCCGTTCCACCGAGCGCGCGGGCGGCCCTCGCCGGCGCCACGGTGCTGGTCAATCTCTCGGGCAGCCCGGTCACCGTCGGCCGTGCCGAGGCCCGAAGGTTGCTCGTGCGTTCGGCGTCAGCACGCTGCCTCGCGGCGTACGTCTTCGCAGCAGCGGGTGAGGGCGAATCCAGCACCGATCTGGCGTGGGACGGTCAAACCTTGATCTACGAAAATGGTGTCCTGCTCGCCGAATCGGAGCGATTTCCGCAAGGTCCGCGGGCGTCTGTGGCCGATATCGACCTAGAGTTGCTCCGCTCCGAGCGGTCGACCGTGGGAACCTTCGACGACAACCGTCGTCATCTCGGCATCGGTGAGGAGTGGGCTCGACGCATCGAATTCACTCTCGAAACCCCCGCCGGAAACGTCGGCCTGCGCCGGGTCGTCGAGCGATTCCCATTTGTTCCCGCCGATCCTGAACGGCTGCAACAGGATTGCTACGAAGCCTATTCCATTCAAGTCGCCGGCCTGGAGCAGCGGTTGCGCGCGCTGAACCACCCGAAGGTGGTGATAGGCGTGTCGGGTGGAATCGACTCCACGCATGCATTGATCGTCGCCGCCAGGGCAATGGATCGCTTGGGCCGGCCACGCAGCGACATATTGGCTTTCACAATGCCCGGATTCGGCACCGGTGACCGGACCAGACACAACGCCATCGCGTTAAGCCAAGCGCTCGATGTCACGCTTGAGGAGATCGACATCCGCGACGCCGCAGAGCTGATGTTGACCCAGTTGCGCCATCCTTACGCACGTGGCGAGAAGGTCTACGACGTCACATTCGAGAATGTGCAGGCCGGCTTGCGCACCGACCATCTGTTCCGGTTGGCGAACCAGCGCGGCGGCATAGTGCTGGGCACCGGTGATCTTTCGGAGATCGCACTCGGTTGGTCAACCTATGGTGTGGGAGACCAAATGTCCCATTACAACGTCAACTGCGGGGTTCCGAAAACGTTGATCCAGCACCTCATTCGCTGGGTTATCTTGTCCGGGCAGTTCACCACCGAGGTCAATGCCCTACTGCAGTCGGTTGTGGACACCCAGATCACCCCCGAGTTGGTGCCTGCGGGCGAGGACCAGGTGGTTCAAAGCAGCGAGGCCATCGTGGGTCCATATGCACTGCAAGACTTTTCCCTCTACTACGCATTGCGCGGATTCAGGCCGTCGCGGATCGCATTCTTGGCTTGGCATGCGTGGCGGGAGGCCGACGACGGAAGGTGGCCACCCGGCTATCCGCCCAGCCAGCGACCGTCGTACTCACTCAAGGTGATTCGCCATTGGCTTGAGATATTCGTCGAGCGTTTCTACGCCTTCTCCCAATTCAAGCGTTCGGCGATGCCTAACGGACCCAAGGCCTCGTCGGGGGGCGCACTCTCTCCGCGTGGCGACTGGAGGGCACCGTCGGATATGTCGGCTCGTGTCTGGCTCGACGAGATCAGACGCCACGTGCCCGCAGATTAGGCGTGCACGCCGACATTGGCGACATGCCCGCGGCTCATTCACTGAGCTTGTCGGGCAAACGACCTGCGCATAGAGGCCGTAAGTCACTACTGAATCCAGCGCTCGCGGTGAACGCTGACGACATGATCGAGATGGGTCGCGAAGGTCTCGACGATTCCGTTCGCCGCGGCCGGTCGATCGACCGGCCGTCCCACAGCGGTGCGGAGCCCGGGCCGGCCCGCGAGCTCTCGCTCGATCTCTACCGGGTCTCGGCCGTCGTCATTGTGGTGCTGGGCCATTGGCTGGCGTCCGCCGTGAACTATCAGGACGGGCACTTCGTCTATCTGAATGTGCTCGTCGAGATGCCTTGGACGCAGTGGCTGACTTTGATATTCCAGGTAGTCCCGGTGTTCTTCGTGGTGGCCGGCTACGCCAATGCGGCGTCGTGGACGCGTTGGCGTGACACCCACGGCGATCGTGCCCTGGATTGGATTCGCCATCGCGTGACCACAACACTCGGGCCAACCACTGTGTATGTCGCGGCCGCGCTCGCGGTGGTAGGCGTGCTGTGCGGAATCGGTATGGGCGGAACGACTGTGGAGCTGGGCGCGTGGGCAATCGCCATGCATCTGTGGTTCCTACCGGTGTATCTCGCCACGGTGTCACTGACGCCGTGGCTGGTGTCGGCTCATCGACGACGGGGGTTGGCCGTACTGGTCGCGCTGGCGCTCTGCGCCGCCGCCATCGACATCGCCACGCTCGGTGCGGGAGTGCCGGTGATCGGTGTAGCGAACTATCTGTTCGTATGGACCGCGATCTACCAGATCGGCGTCGCCTGGTTCGGCGGAGCATTGACAGGGCGGAGCCCGATTCTCTTGGCGGCTGGTGCGGCAATCACACTGGCAGCTCTGGTGTGGCTGGGCCCGTATCCGGTAAGCATGCTGGGAGTCCCCGGCCAGCCGGTGCGCAACAGTTCACCGCCGACTATCGCATTACTCGCATTCGCGGCCGTCCAATCGGGGCTGCTGCTTGCCGCGGCACCGGCCGTGACGCGCTGGTTGCAACGCTCGCGCTGGCGACGGCTCCTCATGGTGGTGAACGCCAATGTGATGGCGCTGTACCTGTGGCACATGATCGCGGTGGTTGTGGTGGTGCTCGTCGGCTATCCGGCACATTTGATACCTCGGCCAACGCTCGGTTCGGGCGCGTGGTGGCTATCTCGAGTGGTGTGGGTGGCGACCCTGCTCGCATTCACCGCGGCGATCATGATGTTGTTGTCGACATTGCGGTCCCGTATCCAGCGGAGAACGCGTGCGATACCCGTTGTCGCACTGCGGGCCTCATCGTGGTTGAACGCACTTTTGCTCGTGGTGGGCACGGCGATCGCGGCGGCGGCCCTGGCGCAGTTCGCTGTTGCGGGATTCGCCCCGAATGGGAAGTTTCCGGCGCTCGCCGCACTGGTCTATGCAGCTGGCGTGGGGCTGGTCGCCCTCTCACATTCATTGACAACACCATCACGAGCGCATCAAACATCTAGCGGCAGAGCGTGATCCGCGCTCGGTACAGACCTCTAACCGTGGCAGCGCAATGGATGGCTAGACAGGATCGCGTTCTAGCCGAAGAACATGTTGCGCCGGCCCGCCAGCAGCCGGTACAGCGTCTGCTGAATGGTCTCGCGCACCTGATCGGTGACATCGAAGGTCACCATCGGGTCGTCGGCGGCGGCTTCGTCGAATCCGTCGGTCGGGATCGGCGTGCCGAACTCGATATGCCACTTGGACGGCAGCGGGACCAGCCCGACCGGACCGGCCGCCGGGAACAGCGGGGTCACCGGGAAGTACGGTAGGCCGAACAGCCGGGCGATCACCTTCAGGTCGGCGATCATCGGGTAAATCTCCTCGGACCCGACGATCGAGCACGGGATGATCGGCGCCCCGGTGCGGATGGCCGCCGCCACGAAACCTCCGCGGCCGAACCGCTGCAGCTTGTAGCGATCCTTGAACGGCTTGCCCAGCCCCTTGTATCCCTCGGGGAACACGGCGGTCAACTCGCCCGCGGACAGTAGCCGGTGCGCGTCAGACGTGCAGGCCAGCGTATGGCCGGCTTTTCGCGCCAGCTGCCCCAGGAACGGCGCGTCGAACACCATATCGGCGGCGAGGTTACGCAGGGTGCGGTTGCCCGGGCAGCGGTCGTGCACGGCCACCGACAGCATCAGCCCGTCCAGCGGCAGCACACCTGCGTGGTTAGCCACCACAAGGGCTCCACCGGTAGCCGGGATGTTCTCCACCCCGGTCACGTCCACTCTGAACCACCGGTTGAACAGTGGCCGCAGCAACGGAAGTAGCAGCGATTCGTTGAGGTGTTCATCGAAGCCGAAATCATCGACGCTGTAGTCGCCACCGACGCGGCGGCGAATGAACTCAGTCACGGCGGCAATGTTGGCCGCGAGCGCGGTCAGCGACTCCTCATCGCCCACGGGTGCGTTGCCCTGTGCCGCGCGGATCTCGTTGAGGTCATGGATTACCGCGGCCGTGTCCGTTGCCGGGGCGTCGTTGGTCAACGCTGACGGGTGCCGCCTACCGGCATCGGCCCGCGCCTCGGCCCGGCGAGCGCGGGCAGCATGGCGTTCCGAATTAGCCTGCAGTTGAATGACTTTCGCCTTTGTCTCGCCGGCCATGCTTTTCACCTCCACCCTATTTCTACGAACTGATCTTCTGCGCGAATGCCACCGCGCGATCTCCCAATGAGCGTACCCACTCCGGCTCGATAACTGGAGTGATCCCGCGACCCCTTACGTAATCTCCGAAGGCCCCGATGGTCGTCCACTTGGGCTGGTATCCGAGCTCGGATTTCATGCGGGTGATGTCCATGGCCCGTCCGTATGCAAGCCAGTCGCGCTGCTCGGAGCTCAGTTCGGTGTACCTGGTGCCCTTGGTGAAGGACGCGATCGCGGCTACCGCAAACGACGGCACGGGAATACCGAGTTGCCCGGAACGGCGGACGGCCTGCGACATCATCATCATGCCGTCGGCCGCGATGTTGAACGTGCCGGCCTTACCGGCCATGGTGGCGCGTTCGAGCGCACCCAGCGCATCCTGTTCGTGCAGCAGCTGCAGCCGAGCATCGCGCCCGAGCATGGTGGGGACCACCGGGCCCGCCAGGTAGCGAGCCAGCGCGGTATCCATACCGGGGCCGATCAGATTGGCCAACCGCAGGATCGTCACCGCGACATCGGGACGCCGCCGACCCAAGCCACGCGCATAGCTCTCGATGTCGATGCTGTCCCGGGCGAACCCGTCGGCCGGTGGGCGGCGTGCGCTCATCTCTTCGGTGAACATCACCGGGTCGCGAGCACTCGCCCCGTACACCTGCGCGGTGGATTTGACGACGACACGCTGCACCGTGGGTGCCTTCTGGCACGCCGCGAACAGCTGCATCGCGCCCATCACGTTCAATTCCTTGAGCGCGGCACGCCCACCCGAACGCGGCGAGTACGAGGCCGACGCGGTGTGCACCACCGTGTCGACCTCACCGTTGCGAATGACCTTCGCGATGAATGGGTTGCGGATATCGGCCCGTACGAACTCGGCCCGGCCCATCCTGCGCAGCAGGTCCTTGCTTGGAGCGACAGCATCCACCGCGATGACGCGGTTGATCATCGGGTTCTGTACCAGGCGCGCAGCCAGGTAGCCCCCGAGGAATCGGCTGGCCCCGGTGACCAGCACCACCCGTGGGTAATGCAGATTGGTCTCACCGGTGCTCACGGACGAAGCCTATCCATCACAGCACCAATGGGCATCCCGAGCGGATGCCCACTAACGCAAGGTTTACTTACCGAGTTTTCTGCGCTGAACCCGGGTGCGGCGAAGCAGCTTGCGGTGCTTCTTCTTGGACATACGCTTACGCCGCTTCTTGATAACTGAACCCATGAACTCCTGCTAACTACTTTGAAATCGTCTTTACCGTGGACGCGTGCACAGCGGCTTATGCCAGCCGTACACAAGGCGCCCTAACCCCACAAAGGCTTACGCCAGGGTGCCGCATGACTCTACCTGCTGCGGCCTCAGGTCAGGAAACCGGCAGAACCGGATAGCCCGCCGGGGGACACCTCCCGCTTGCGACTGCCTATCCGGCGTCGAAGTAGGAGGCCTGCAGCAGATCGTTGACCGCCTTGGCATGCACACGGAACGACCGGCCGACCCGCACCGCGGGCAGCTCTCCGTTGTGCACCAGCCGGTAGACAGTCATCTTGCTGACGCGCATCAGCGCGGCGACCTCGGCGACTGTAAGGAACTGAGCCTTCCCGGACTGGCCAGCGGCCGCCGCGTCCCGGCCCGGCTTGGCGCCGGCCCCGTCGCGTGCGGATGGCCCATTCATTGACGTCATCGCATACCCATTTCCCTAGGCACGTGTCGTGCCGCCAATCTTCCCCATCGGCGGTACGGACACGCACGTGCTAGAAGGAGAATAGCGGGACCAGTGGGGTTACTGATACCCGTGTGGGCTAATTGATCAAGATTTGGTTAAATTACTCTGATGTGATTCCGAGCTGCTCGGAGCGTGTTTTTGCGGCATCCACAGCCGCATAGACGCTTGCCCGCAAACCTCCGCGTTCCAATTCGCGCAGCGCAGCGGCGGTAGTACCACCCGGCGAGGTAATCGTCGCGCGTAGCTCGGCGGCGGTCGTATCGACCTCGGTACGGGTCTGGAGCCCGGGGGCACGATTTCCGTCCGATTCGGCTCGTTCCAGGAGCATCGCGGCGGATCCGGCCATGGTTTGGATGACCAGATCGGTGGCAACGGGGCGAGCCAGACCCGACGCGACACCCGCATCGACCAGCGCCTCGACGAGCAGAAAGAAGTACGCCGGGCCCGATCCGGACAGTGCGGTGACGGTGTCCATCTGTGATTCGGCCACCGTAATAACCGAGCCCACCGACTCCAGCAGCTCGGCGACGGCGCTGAGCTGCTCGTCATTCGCGAATCGTCCCTTGGCCAGGGCGCTGACCCCGGCGCCGACCAGCATCGGGGCGTTGGGCATCACGCGCACCACCGGCGCTCCGGCGGCCAACTTGGATTCGAAGAAGCTCGTGGAGACCCCGGCGGCCACCGACACCAGCACCTGGTCGGTCTCGCGTTCACTACCCTCGGCATCCAGTTTCGCCAGCGCAGCGGCGATCTCCGTCGTCGCGCTCTCCACATCGGACGGCTTGACTGCCACCACGATGAAATCGGCGCCCTCGACGGCGTCGGCCACTTCGCTGATCCGGATGGAGTACGCCTCCGCGAGGGCCTTGGCCCGGGCCGGAACCTTCTCCGAGACGACGATGTCCTTGGCTTGCCGTCCGGCCCTCAACAGCCCGGAGATAAGTGCTTCGCCGATATTGCCGCCACCGATAATCGCGATTCTGGACATGCCGACCAGCATGGCAGACCAATTACCACGTCAGGAAACGGCTTTCCGGGCATGCGTGGGGTGCCGTGAGCAGTATGTGGGCGCCAATATCCACATTCGGCCGGGTTTGTGACTATTCGCAGACCTGACCTGCGGTAGTAGCGCGAAGATCGATATCCGGACTACAAGTTACATATGTCACAACCGCAGCGTCGCGTGCAGACGGCCCCTGTTGTCGCGCCCAGTCCCGGCCGCACCGATCTGGTCGGCGGGGTGCACGGCTGGGCCCGTCCCGAATTCGACCGGGTGGTCCGGAAGTTCGCGTCGATGTATGTCGACCGCATCGGTGGCGGCGCGCTCTGCGCGTATGTCGACGGCGAACAGGTGCTCGATATCTGGGCCGGTGAGGCGCGGCCGGGCATGTCCTGGACACACGACACCGCGCCTCTCGTGTATTCGGCATCCAAGGGGGTGACCGCCACCGTGATTCATCGGCTGGCCGACCGCGGGCTGCTGGCCTATGACGCTCCGGTGGCCCGGTACTGGCCGGAGTTCGCCGCCAACGGCAAGGAATCGATCACGATCCGAGAGGTCTTGGCGCACAAGTCGGGACTGGCCGCACTCGCCCCGCTGGCCTCCACACCCGAGGAACTGCTCGACCACGAGCTCATGGAGGAACGACTCGCCGCCGCACCCGTCGGACGCTTCTACGGGAAGGCCGCCTACCACGCGATGAGCTACGGCTGGCTGCTGGCCGGGCTCGGACGGGCGATCACCGGACACGACATGCGCGCGCTGTACCGGGCCGAGATCGCCGAACCCCTTGGGGTCGATGGCATCCACCTGGGGCGCCCGCCGGCAGATTCGCCGACCATTCCCGCCGGAATCTACGCGCAACTCGACAAAGCGGTGAACACTCCGTTCCTGTCTCGTGGCCTGTCCATCGGAGCACGCCTCGTCGACGCCATCCCGGCCGCGCGGGGGGCCACCGGCGCGATCCACGTCCCCGGGGCCGAACGCATCATCGCCGACAACGGGCACACCAGCGCACCGCTGTTCGACACCCAGATGGGCGCGGCCAACGCCATCTGCACCGCACCGGCGCTGGCCAAGCTCTACGCCGCGTTGAGCAATCGAGGAAGCGTCGACGGTCGGCAGCTGTTGTCGGCCGAGAAGACCGCCGAGCTTGCCCGTGGGCGCGGGATCAGGCCCGGCCTTCCTGTCACCCGGGACATTTGGGACCTCGGCTACCACTGCTTCCCGGCCCCGGGCCTGGTGGGCGGTTTCGGCCACATGGGCGCGGGCGGTTCCACCGGATGGGCAGACCCGAAGCGCCACATCGCTGTTGGGCTAGCACACAACCACCTGATACTGCCCAATCCGATGCACAATGTGGCCTTCCCCCGACTATGGGCCGCGACCGTGCGGAGCGCTCGCTAGGCCGTGGCGGCCAGTGCCTGCCGATCCTCGGCGGCGAACGTGTCCTCCAGCTGGAGCGGCGAGTAGTCGAGGTCGATCTCTCCGAGCGGGCGGCCGCGGGCGCTGCTGATGGTTCCGAATCGGCGCATGCCTTTGTCGGCGGAGTACTGCATGAACTCGTCGAGGGAAAGCCCGAACGGGGTATCTTCCCCGTAAAGTCCGAACCCTTCCTCGGTGAGACGCAGGGCGATCGGGATGAGTTCGTTCATGCGAGCCTCGAACACCGACCAGTTCACATCGTCGGCCGCGACGTGACGACGGCAGGTGAAGGTGCCCCAGGCCATGTGGCGCCGCTCGTCGTCGCCGATCCGGCGAACCAGCTCCTGCATACCGGGGAGGATCCCCCGGTCGACGCAAATCTTGTGCCACGCATAGTATCCCGTGAGTGCGAGCATGCCCTCCACAACGTGGTTGTAGGTCACCGAGGCGCGAACCTGCGCCGCCGGCGACGGGTCGGAGGCGAGCCGCCCGAGAGCATCGGGAAGTTCCTCGAAGAAGATCTCGCGATACGCGGGAAGCTCATCGAGATATCCGTGCAGGTCCGCGCTGACGCCTACCGCGTCGAGCCATAGCCGGAACACCTGAGTGTGCTTGGCTTCCTCGAAAGCGAACTGTGTCAGGTACATTTCGTCACCGAGTCGCCCCTCGGCACGCATGGCCGACATGAATGGCTGGATATCCTGGGTCACCGACTCCTCCCCCGCGATGAACTGTGCGCACAGCCGGGTGGCGTAGTCACGTTCGCGATCGGTGAGCGACTCCCAGTCGGCTCGGTCGCGCGAGAAATCGATACCGGCCGGGTCCCAAAATTTCGCGTTACCACCCGCGAACAGCTTGAGCGGCAAGGAATCCCAGTTGAGCCCTCCGGCCTGCAGCGATCCATACTGTGTGCGCGTCATAGGGCCTCCTAGTGTCGACATTGACCTAGTACCCATGCTGAATGTGAGGCGGCTCACAATCAAGGGCTCAGCCCACTGGCATCTGATCGAGAATCGCACGGGTCGCCAGCTCCGCGCTCTGCGCGGCCCCACCGATGGTCGACGGGAAGTCGGTCGCGGTCCAGTCACCGGCGAGCGCCAACCCGCGCACCGTGGTGAGCTGCGGCGGGCGGGTGCCGGCCGTACCCGGACGTTCGCTGTACGTGGCGCGCGGCATCCGCACGACCTTGGCGTGCACCAATTCCGCATCCCGGGCTGCCGGATAGTAGTCGCGCAAGAACCGCATACAGGTGTCGACGATCTCGCTACTCGACTTCAGTGAGTTCAACGCATACGCGGCGCTGACCGTGATCTCGTACGAATGCAGTCCGCGTTCGCCGCCGTCGTACCCCACCATCTTCTGCCGATCGAAGACTTGCTCGACAACACCTTCGCCGCCCACCAGGGCGTCGAGGATGGTTTCCAATCCCAGCGATTTATCGAGTTACAGGTACACACTCACCAGTGGAGCGGGGACGAGATTGGCCGCCGCCCGGTACAACTGCTCATGCCCGGGTACCGCGTCGAGCAGTCCCTCGATCGCCCAGGGCGGGACGGCGCAGATCACCGCATCGGCGGCAATGAATTCGCCATCGGTCAGCGTCACGCCGGTAACGGCGTTGTCATGCACCGTGATTGACTGAACACCGGCACGGCCACGCACCTCACAGCCATGATTGGCAAGCACCTTCTCGGCGCCGGTGACGAACAGTGACGTGAAGTCCACGGTGGAGTACAGCAGCGATCCGTTGCGCGCAGCACCGCGTCCGCGCCGGGCCATGGTGACCAGCAGATTGCGGAATGCGCTGGCGGAGATGAGGTTCGGCTTCTCGTTGTGTGCGCCGATGATCAGAAAATCGATCCAGGTGTCGCGGGCTATCTTGGGCATCCCGATGCGGTCAAGCCACTGTTGCGCGGTGATGGTGTCCAGATCACTGGGAGGTCGGGCGCAATCACGGACAATCCGCATGTAGGCACGCCACACCCGGAGCCGGTCGGCGATGCTCGCGGCGGGAAGCCACGCGAATGTCCGGAACAGTGAGGTGTCATCCACCTCGCCCCCGGGCAGTAGTCTGCGTGCATAGGTTCCCGACTGTGCGGCCAAAAGGTCTCGCGCCCCGATGGTTTCGAGGTAGCGCAACAGCTCCTCCATCGATCCGGACATGACGTGCACGCCATTGTCGGCGACGTCGTCGACCTGGGGAATCTCGATCGAATGGGTGCGGCCGCCCAGCGTGGCCCGGCGTTCCAACAGCGTCACCCGGTACCCCGCCTCGGCCATCCACACCGCCGAGGCGAGCCCTGCCACCCCGGCGCCGATCACCACGCAGTGCCGGGAACTGTCAGTCACGGGCGGCACCCAATCCGTGCGTGATGTAGTCGGCGAAGTAGCGACGCACCGCCACCGGATCCGACAGGTCGATCACGATGGGCGGAAGCACTTCGATGCTCATCAGGGTTCGGATGATCCACTCGGCGGCCTCTTCCGGCACGATGCGACGCGGAATCTCCTTGCGTTCCTGCGCTTCCCGTATGCGGGGCGTCCAGAATGCCACGGAGCGCGCCATCAGGTCCTCGCCGCGCTCGTCAAGGATGAGCTCTAGCAGATCGGTGGTGTGCAGGGCCAGGTGATCCGTCCAGCGGCGATGCTCGCAGATCCCCGCGGCAGCGGCCGAGACCTGATCGACAAGCGTGCTCTCGGCACCTACCGCCGCGGCGAAGAACTCGATGAATGCATCGGCGAGATAACCGAATGCGGTGTCGATGGCGGCCTGCTTGCCACCAAACCAGTTGTACAGGGTGCTACGGGATACCCCAGCCTGTTCGGCCGCGGCCGACAGATTGAACCGTTGCATACCCGACCGCACCAGCGTCATGGCGACTGCCGCCACGATGGGTTCGGGAATATCGTCGCGCGGGTTGTCCGCCGTCGCCACCTTCATGTTGGACACAATATGAAAAAGTGTCCAATTCGTCAATGGCGCTTTCGGGAGGTGCCGGCACCCCGATTTTCAGGGCCGGCGTTAAGCAGGCACGCAGACGATGACCGGGATGTCCCGGTCGGTGTTCTTCTGGTAGCCCGCGTAACCCGGGTTGACCTTGACGATCGCCGGCCACAGTGCGGCCTTCTCCTCGGCGGAGGCTGTGTGTGCAGTGAAGGGACGTGTCACGTCATCCACGGCGATTTCGACTGCCGGGTTTTTGACGAGATTCTTGTACCAGGCCGGGTTGTCCGTGCCGCCGCCGTAGGAGGCCACCAGCACCACCCTGCTGGGCTCGTAGATCGGCGCGGTCAGCAGTGTGCCGCGACGCTGGCCCGTCTTGCTGCCGATGGTGTAGAGCTCCACCGGCTGCATGCCCAGCACCTTCTTGGGATAGCGACCGCCGGTGAGCGCGAGCACCGCGCGGTGCCCGTTCTCCAGGAACCAGGCGCCAATTCGGATGGCCCAATCGGGTTGCTTGCTCACAGATATCTCCTAAACCGGTTCACAGATGACGACGGGAATGTCTCGGGTGGTGCTGCGCTGGTATCCCGCGTACGGGTTGCCGACGCCGCGCGTGATCTCGGGCCAGAGTTCGGCCTTCTCCTCGGCCGAAGCGGTGCGCGCGATGTAGGGCTTGGTCTCGCCGCGCACGGTGATCTCGACATTCGGATTCGCGACGAGATTCAAATACCAGGCGGGGTTATGGGAGGCTCCGCCCAGCGAGGCGATCACGACGATGCGCTCGGGCGTGAAGATGGGCGAACTCAACAACGACGAGCGGCGCTCACCGGACTTGCGTCCGATGGTGTGCAACTCCAGTGTGGGCATGAAACCGAGCTTGTGCGGCCAGCGACCGCCCGTCAGCTTCAACAGCGCCCGGTGCCCGTTTTCCAGTACCCAGGCGCCGCCCTCGGCGAGCCAGTCAGGTGTCTTCTGCTTGTCGCCCATGCCCGTCTCCCTCGTCAGGTAGCCCGATCAGTTTACCGGCACCATGGCGAGCTGGCGAGACTGCACCACCAGAGCGCCCTCGGAGTCGATCACCGTGTGTTCGGAGTCAAACCAGTGTTGGCCGATCTGGTTGGTGCTGCACAACACTCGCAACCAGCCGTCCGCAGGCAGCGTACGTAGATACGTGGTCAGCTGCACGGTGGGCGCCCAGCCGAAACGCCCCAGCGGGAAGGTCACCGGCACCGAGATATCGC
The DNA here is from genome assembly GCF_002013895.1 of Mycobacteroides franklinii. GTDB lineage: Bacteria > Actinomycetota > Actinomycetes > Mycobacteriales > Mycobacteriaceae > Mycobacterium > Mycobacterium franklinii. The sequence goes on from NZ_MAFQ01000003.1 coordinate 333,091, forward strand.
CGCATACCAGGGCGAACAACCCGTCGGGGGCCATATCGCGCGGGCGTGCCCACAACACGATCTCGGGCTTGCCGCGCTCGCTCAGATCGCTCATCGACCGCAGCGAAGGACGCACATCGATCCCGCCGAACAGATGGAAGATGTCCCCCATCGGATGCCCCTCGGCAATCGGGGCCACTCCGGGCGGCGGTTCGGCGGGCAGCTGGGTGAGAGCGGGCGGCAGTGCCGTCAGCAGCGGGCCCACATGCAGTTCTGGCGTGCCGAGGGTGACGACGGCATGTACCGCGGTGCGGTCGCCCTGGATGAGCTCAGCGTCGACGAGAGAGATCTGCCTGCCGCGTTTGCGTACGGAGGTGCGCACCTGCATGTCACCGGGAGACGGGGCGAACAGATAGCTCGCGCTGACGGCGATGGGCTCACTCTCGCCCGCGGATGAGCCGCTTGCGCGAAGACCTTCGGCAAGCGTCTCGCGCGCCGCACCCGCGAGCAGCGCGAGCATGACACCGCCGTGCAGCTTGGGTCCGATGGTCCAGGTGTCATTCAGGTGCGCGTCAAACAGTCCTTCACCGGCCGGGGTGAGAGACATTGCGTGCGCGAAGGGGGCATCAACCACGCCGTCTATCGCACCAGATGAGTTCTGGCGAACTCCAGCGACTCCCTCAAAATGGCCTCGCGCTGGTCTTCGGTGCGCGCGGTCGAGGTGTGTACCTCGAGCACCACCTGCCCGGTGAAGTCGCCGGCAGCCAACTCCCGGCATACCTGCGCGACGGGCTGAGTTCCCTTGCCGGGCACCAGATGTTCATCGACGGATGCGCCGGTGCCATCGGTGAGATGCAGATGCGTCAGCCCCGATCCCATGCGGCGCATCATGTCCAACGCGTCGGTACCGGCGGTCGCGGTATGCGACAGGTCAAGGGTGTAGTGCGCGTGGTTGGCGTCGGTGGGATCGAATGACGGCGCAAAGGCGGACACCCCGATTCCGGGCCTGCCGCCACGGCGCTTCATGCGTTCCACCGAGGACTGTCCCGCACCGAAGAGACGGTCGGCCCGCAGCGGGAACATGTTCTCCACCGCCACGTGTACATCGCTCGAATCCTCGAGCACGGCAACCTGTTCGGCGAATCCCTCGGCATACCGGCGCTGCCACCGAAACGGCGGGTGCACCACAACGGTTTGCGCGCCCAATTTCTCGGCCGCACGAACACTGCGTTCCAGCTTCGGAATCGGATTGGCACCCCAAACGCGCTGCGACACAAGCAGGCACGGGGCATGCACCGACAACACCGGCATGTCGTACTTGCGGGAGAGTTTCGCGACGGCACTGACGTCCTGGCTCACCGCCTCGGCCCACACCATCAGCTCGACACCGTCGTAGCCGAGCCGGGCCGCATACTCGAAGGCCGCTTCGGTTTTAAGCGGATACACCGAAGCCGTGGACAGACCAACCTTGATCGCAGGGCGCACGGTTCGGTAACGCTACCTAATCAACCGCTTGCAGCATGAGTACAAGTGGGCCGAAGGCGATCAGCGCTCCCACCACAATCGCGATGAGAATGCTGGCCAGGTCCACCGTTTTGCGAATCACCCACAGTGAGGCGACCAGAATTGCGATGAACAACACACCCAGGACCAACGCGATGCCCTGATTCCAGCTCCACAGTTCCCGAAATCCGAAGAAGAGGCCCGCACCCGCGGCGGCGGCCAGCAGGTACTGCGCGGCGATCCAGCTGCCCTGCAGGTAGGTCTTGATCTTCTCCCGGCGGTCGGCCTTGGCCGCGGCAGTGTCGGATTCGGACCTCTTGTCGGTGTCGGCCGCGGCAAGCTGACTGACCTCGGAGTCGGCCCCGTGCTGGCCGACGAGCTCCTGAAGCTCATGTTCCAGTTGGTAGTCGTTCTCGTCGTAGTCGTTCTCCGCGCCCTCGACATCGTGCTCGGCGTCGTGTGAGGTCCACTCGACGGCCGAGGCGCGTCCGTACGGGTCGTCTTCTTCGTGCCGCGCGTAGTCGTCGTGCCCATCCTCATGGACTTCCGGATGGACTTCCGGATGGGCTTCCGGTTCCGGTTCTGCGTGCGGATGCACGACCGCCTCAGGCTCCGGCACAGGCGCGAGCTCGGGTTCCGGCTCGACGGGCGCGGGGACAGACACCGACGGAGGCGGAGTCACTGGAGGGATGGGCACGGCAGGCGGGGCAGGTTCGGCCGCCGGTGCCGGCGTGGCCGCCTCGGGCTTGAGTGCGGGCGCCGGCTCGGACTTGGGTTCGCCGGTGACCGGGGAGATGACACCGGTGGCGTCATTGAAGTCGATCGACTTCCGCGGTTCTCCGGGCCGGGCGACGGGTGTGGGGGTCGGCGGGAAGATGCTGCGAAGCGAAGACGCCATCGCGGAAGGCTGTCCCGGTGCCGACGGCGTGCTGGGGCCGCGACGCGCCGCCTCGTCGGCCATGCTGTCGCCACCGAACAGCGCATCCTCGTTGGAACGCAGGTAGGAACGAGCCCCCGACGGGGCCGGAGCTTCCGGGGCCTTGGCCGCCTCGGGCGCAACAGCGGTTTCGGGCGTGGGTGCCGGGTTCGGGCGCGCCCGGCCGCCCTTCTTGTCACGGATGACGGGGATCTCACCGGTCAGCTCGGCCACCGGGATCGCGTCAGCATTGCCGCGCATGCGGCGGCGGTGGCCGCTGATCTTGCCGTCGGCGGCGCCATTGCGCGCCAGCAGCTCGGCAACCGATACCGGCCGCTGCGTGTCGTCTGACTCGGTCATGTCCTCTCCTACCGTCCGAGGCTTATGTCGCCGGCACTGCGGCTCCGGGGACGGGTTTTAGTCAACGAGTGCGGTGCCATCTGCTTCGCTATCCAGCTTGCGCAGAATTAGCCCTTCGCGCAGAGCCCACGGACAGATGTCGACCGCCTCTAGCGACAGAGCACGCATGCTTGCCTCCGCAACGAGTGCTCCGGCGACGATCTGAGGCGCCCTGTCGACACTGACTCCCTCCAACTCCGCACGGTCTGCGGTCGTCATTCGCGAGATGAACGCGATCAACTGGCGCAGTCCGCTTGCTGTAAGTGTCCTCTTAACACGTGGTCCTGCGCCGGAAGGTGCAGCACCGGTGAGTCGCGCGAGCGACCGAAACGTTTTCGAAGACGCTACGGCCAGATCGGGCACCCCGGCCGCCGCCACCTGTTTGGCGGCGTCGACCAGTTCCGATTCCAGCCAGTCACGCAGCATAGCGACGCGGCGACGTCCCGGCGGATCTTCGGCCAACCACTCCCGCGTCAATCGGCCGGCCCCCAAGGGCAGGGACAACGCGATGTCGGGTTCTTCGTCGACTCCGCAGGACATCTCCAGGGAGCCGCCGCCGATGTCGAGGTTGATGATGCGTCCCGCACTCCAGCCGTACCAGCGGCGCACCGCCAGAAAGGTCAGCCGCGACTCGTTGACGCCGGAGAGCACGGCGAGATCCACGCCGGTTTCCTTCTTGACGCGGACCAGCACCTCATCGGAGTTCGTGGCATCGCGCACCGCCGAGGTGGCGAACGCCATGATCTCCGCGCAGCCCGAGCTGCGGGCAATCTTGGAGAACTCCTGGATGGTGTGCACGAGGCTGTCCGCCCCCTTGCGGGTGAGCTTGCCCGACTCGTCGATGGCCTCCGCCAGACGCAACGCCGCCTTGGTGGAACTCATGGGTGTGGGGTGACCACCCCGTCGGGCATCAACCACCAACAGGTGCACCGTGTTGCTGCCGACATCCAGCACGCCTAATCGCACGCTGCACAGGTTAGTGGGTCTACCGTTTACATCTGTGACGACGCTGCCAAAACAGCCATATCGGCGTGACGCCTCCCTCGACGGCAAAGAGGTAGAGCTCGACTTCGCCCGTGAGTGGGTGGAGTTCTACGACCCGGAGAATCCGGAGCATTTGATCAAGGCCGACATGACGTGGCTGCTGTCACATTGGACCTGTGTGTTCGGTACCCCGGCGTGCCAGGGCACCGTTGCCGGACGCCCCGACGACGGTTGCTGCTCGCACGGCGCTTTCCTGTCGGATGCCGACGACCGGGCGAATTTGGACGACGCGGTGAAACAGCTCACCGATGTGGACTGGCAATTCCGGGAGAAGGGGCTGGGCCGCAAGGGCTACCTGGAGAAGGACGATCTCGACGGGGAGAAGCACTGGCGCACACGCAAGTACAAGGGCGCGTGCATCTTCTTGAATCGTCCCGGCTTCGCCGGCGGGATCGGTTGCGCCCTGCATTCCAAGGCGCTCAAGCTCGGCGTGGAGCCGTTGACGATGAAGCCCGAGGTGTGCTGGCAGCTCCCGATCCGGCGGACGCAGGCCTGGGTGGACCGCCCGGATGGTTCGCAGATTCTCAAGACGACGATTACCGAGTACGACCGGCGCGGTTGGGGCGAGGGCGGCGCCGACCTGCATTGGTACTGCACGGGAGATCCCGCGGCGCACGTCGGCAAGAAGCAGGTGTGGCAGTCGTACGCCCCGGAGTTGACGGAGCTGCTGGGCGAGAAGGCCTATGCGGAGCTGGCCGCGATGTGCAAGCGCCGCAAGGGCCTGGGATTGATCGCGATACATCCGGCGACGGTCGCCGCAGCGCCCCACTAGCGCCCGGGCGTGCCGCCCAATCCGCTTGGGCATGCTCGCCGCTAGAGACCGGCGAAGAGGTCGGTCTCGGGTGCCGTGGTTGCGACACGACTCCGCGCGAGCTCGAACTTCTCCGTCGGCCAGAGGTGCTGACGCCAGGTCCACGGCACCAGAAAGAACGGGCCGTTGGGGTCGACCTGCGACGCGTGAGCCCGCAGTGCCCTGTCGCGCACGGAGAAGTAGTCGCCGCACGCGACCTCGGTTGTCGCGCGACGACCCCGCACTCTTTGTGTGAGCACGCTCGAGGCCCGCACCCAGCCGGGTACCGCCACCTCCCCCAGCCGCAGATCGCGGGGTGCTGCTGCGCTGGATGTGCGCCGAGGGATACGGCTGATGACTCGCTCGGCCCGACCCGCAATCCTCACCATCCGCGGTGTCACTCGGACGATTTCGTGAAAGTAGTAGAGCTTGGCCACACTCGGGCAGTCCTCGTAGGCCGCGACGGCCATCTGATGGCAGCGGATGTGATCGGGGTGCGGATAACCACCGCATTCGTTATAGGTGACCATCACGTGCGGCCGGAATTGCTTGATCACCTCGACGAGCCGTGCCGATGACTCGGCGAGCGGCACGCGCGCGAAACCATCCGCCGGTACCAGGCCCGGGTCCAGGTGCAGGCCGGAGTCGGTGAAGCCCAGCCAGTGATGCCCGACACCAAGGGTTTTCGCGGCAAGTGCCATTTCCTCGCGGCGCACATCCGTCAGGTTTTCGTGGATTCCCGGCAGGTTCATCGCCGGGTTGAGAATGTCACCACGCTCGCCGCCGGTGGCCGTCACGACGAGAACCTCATGCCCCTCGGCCGCGTACTTGGCCAGGGTCGCCGCGCCGCGGCTCGACTCGTCGTCGGGGTGGGCGTGCACCGCCATCAACCGCATCGTGTCAGTGGACCACAACGCACCGGCAATGCACCTCCCGGCCGGGGTCAGCTGGTGCGCTGTGGCCCGCGTACCGGCAGTTCACGGGCCAGCCCGCCGAGACCGAACCAGAAGATGGGCTGGAGGATGGCGGCAACCGGGCGGATCAGGAACCGCGAGCCAGGGATGTTCGTCAGGTATCGCGGCGCGCAAGACAGCGTCCAGTCGACGGTCGCCTTGCCGGGGTCGGCTTCCGGCACAACCCGGTACTCCTCACACCAGGAGCCGAACACCGGCAAGGTGGCGTCCAGCGCCGTGTACCGCATCACGCGGGGCGCATCGAAATGAATGATCTGCTCGTGCTGGGCGAACACCATCCAGGAGTGGATATACATCTGAAAGTCCCGCACGGTGCCGTCCGTCGGCGCGATGTCCTGCGGGTACCGGCAGCCCCAGACCGAGGGCAGCCACGACCACATCCGCTCGCCCGACACCACCCGCCACACCTCCTCGGGCGGCGCGTCGAAGGTGCGACGGACTCGGGTCACGAACGGCGCCGTCGCGAAGAATTCCTCGACTCCGTCGGCCGCAATGGGCACCGCGTCAAACCGCATGTTCGATCTCCTTCACCGGGCTGTTTATCCGCTTGAATTCATATGCGGTCGAGGGGAATTGGACGCTGCGCCGGTAGGACTGCAAGACCGTCCATGGCCGCACATAAGGCGTGTGGCCCTGCGAGTTGATGAAATAGCTGTTTGATCCGGCGCAGTTCACCGTGAAGTACCGATTCAGGTTGGCACCGCTGCGGGAGATGCTGGCCTGAAAATCGTCGAGGGCCACCTGGGTCACCTCAACCCAGGTGGCCTTCCTGGCCCGGGCGAGTTTGATAACGGCCTCGATGTGGCGCATCGAGTTCTCCAGGATGTAGTGGAAGCTGGTGCCCGTCCACGAGTACGGGCCGACGAGCATGAACCTGTTGGGCAGCCCCGGAACCGAGGTGCTCTGGTAGGCCTGCAGCCCGTTGTCGCGATAGAACTCGGCGAGGTCGAACCCCTTGGTACCCAGCACAGTTCCCACCCGGTAGGTCTCGGCATCGGAAAACATCTCGTACCCGGTGGCCAGGACCAGGACGTCGATGGGGCGCTCGACGCCCGCTTTGTCCACGATGCCGGTCGGGGTGATCCGCTCGATACCGTTCGACACCAGCGTCACATTCGGCCGGTTGAACGTCGGCAGGTAGTCGGCGCCCAGTGTGCCCCGCGTGCATCCCGCGCCGAACCGTGGGCGCAGCTGCTCCCGGACCTCTGGACTATCCACCTTGTACCGCAACCAGCCGCGGTATGCCCACAACGCCACCCGGTCGAATATCGCCCCACCCACCCGGAACAACGGCTTCGGTGTGTAGATCAGCACACGCAGGCCGAGTTCGACTCCGGCCAAACCGATCCCGTTCACACCGTTAGCGAACCTGCGTCCGGACAACAGCCGCTGCAGCAGCTTCGGCAGCCGGAAATCAGGTTTCGGGAAGTACCACTGCGGTGTCCGCTGGTATACGTCCAGATGTTCCACCTCACCGGCGATGGCCGGAGCGATCTGCACGGTGGAACTACCGACACCGACAATGCCGACGCGCTTACCGCGCATGTCGATGTCGTGTTGCCACCGGGACGGCACCTGGATCGGCCCCGCGAAGCTGTCCAGACCTGGAATGTCCGGTGCGGTACGCGGATTGATGTAGGCGCCGATTGCGCTGATCAGGAACCTCGACGAGATGACGTCACCATCGGCGGTATGCACCTGCCAGAGATGGTTGTCTTCGTCGAACACCTCACGGTCGACGCATGTCCCGAATCTCGCACGTGCACGCAGTCCGTGCTCGGCAACCAGATCCAGTGCGTACTGCTGTATCTCGGATCCGGTCGCGAAAAATCGCTGCCAGTCCCCCTTAGGGGCAAAGGTGAATTGATAGGCGACGACCGGGATGTCGGCGCCGACCCCCGGATAGGTGTTGCGTAGCCATGTGCCGCCGAAGTCCTGGTCGCGGTCGATGATCACGAAGTTCTCGATACCGATCTCGAGCAGCTTGATGGCCGCGCAGATGCCACCCAACCCGGCGCCGATGATCGCCACCTCGTAATCGGGTTCGTCATGCAATCCCATGACCACGTCCATGGCTCGTTTCACCCACGTTCCCTTCTATTTTTTCGGGACCTATCTCCCTGGACGGCCTGAGCGGGCACAGGCTCCGCGAGCTGACTCACCGACCCGGCAAGTCCAGGATATTTAATAGACTGACACGCCATTCGCTAAATATCAAGACATTCACGGACGCCCACGCTGCGCAAACTCCCACACTCAAGGGCCTAGGCGTGATTTGCAGTAGCCGGTACTATCCGTTCCACGCAATTCACAATCGATGTTGACCCGGGAGGCGCCGTGGGCATGCCGCAGGATCCGAGACTGGCCGAATCACTGATTGACCCCACGCGGATCACACACCCGCCCAAACGCAACCACGGCTATCTCGATGTGCTCGGCCCCGAAAGCGACGAGCCGGTATCCCTGGCCAACCGATTCATGCAGAGCCCGCTGTTGGCCGCGATCTACGAGCGTGTCTGGCGGCCGATGTTCACCCGAGGATTCAGCTATGGCGGCAAGAGCACACTCAAGGCCCACACCGCATTGATGGACGAGATCGCAGGCCGTGGCGATCGCAAGATCCTCGATGTCGCGTGCGGTCCCGGCCTGTACACACGCGAACTCGCCGCCCAGCTCGGAACCGACGGCGTGTGTATCGGTCTGGACCTTTCCGGCCCGATGCTACGGCGGGCGGTGCGCGATAACTCGGCGGAACACGTCGACTACATACGCGGGAGCGCACACGCACTGCCGTTTGCCGACGCGGCATTCGACACCGTGGTGTGTCTGGCCGCGCTGTACCTCATCCCCAACCCCGAGCAGGCCGTGCGAGAACTGTGCCGGGTGGCGGGGCCGGACGGCGAGATCGTGATCTTCACATCCCTGTGGACTCCGGCGGCATCACTGCCCGGTGTCACCCGGGCGATGCGTGTCGGCGGCTTCCGCGCGTTCCGGCGCGATGAAGTCACCGGCTGGCTGCACGCTCAAGGGTGGACCGAGATCGACCAAACACTGACCGGGCAAGGACAATTCATCCGGGCCCGCCGCGCGGCCGCTCTCCGGATCGCGACCTAGCGGCGGGACCGGTCCGTTACTTCTTGTTGGGCACCAGCTTGATGAGGTCGGTCATGCCCGCCTTGCTGGCGAAGTAACGGGTCAGCCCCGGAGCCAGCCGGTTGTTGAGGTACTGCAGCCGCGCCTCGGGTGTCACCGGCACGACCTGCTTGTTCTTACGCACCGCGCTGACGATCTGCCGGGCAACCTTCTCGGGACCGTAACGGCGCATCGCATACGCCTTGTCGCCGGCCTGCTGCATCCGTGCCTCTTCCGCGGCATCTACACCCGAAATCTTGGTAGTGGCAACGATGTTGGTGTGCACCACACCGGGGCAGATGGTGGTGACGCCGATGTTGTGCGCCGCCAGGTCGGCGCGTAGGCAATCGGAGAACATGAACACCGCCGACTTGCTCGTCGAATACGCGGTGAAAGCCTTCTGCGGGCTGTAGGCAGCCATGCTGGAGAGATTGACGATGTGGCCGCCGAGGCCGCGCTCGGCCATCTTCGCGCCAAATGCCCTGCTGCCGTTGACCACTCCAAACAGGTTGATCTCGATGACGCGGCGGAACTCTTCCGAGGGCGTGTCCAAGAACCCACCGGCTGCCCCGACGCCGGCGTTGTTCACCAGTACGTCGGGCACACCATGAAGTCTGACGACCTCCTCAGCATGCGCATTGACGGCTTCCTCGTCGGCCACATTGAGCCGGTAGGCGTGCGCGACGCCACCAGCCTGCTCGATGAGTGCGACAGTGTCGTTGGCACCGTCCAGATTGACGTCGGAGAGCACCACCTCGGCGCCCTGTCGGGCGAACTCGAGCGCCGTCTCCCTACCGATACCGCTGCCCCCTCCGGTGATGACCACCAGTTGGTCCTCGAACGGCTTGCGGTTCTTTCCCATTTCTGCCCTCCGTAATGCACGGCCGGGTTGCTTGCCCGATACCGCGTCGATGAGTTCTATGGCGGCCGCCGCGAGCACCTGTGGATGCGAGAACGGCAGCCAATGGCCGCCATCGAGCACCCGCCGCCACGTCTGTTGGTTCCACTTGAGTTCGTCGTCATAGTTGGATTGGCGCACCGCGGGGTCGCGGCTGCCCACGATGACCTGAACGGGGACCCTGGTGTGCCGATCCTGCGGATGCAGCATGGCCGGTAGCGCATTGGCGCGGTACACCCGCAACGTTCTGGTGATATCGCTCATGAACGTCGGCCCCAGGTGTATCTCGTTCACAGGGGCACCTTCGGCCAGTGATAGCCCAGTTCGCCAGAGCTTTTCTCTCATGGTCAGCCTCAACAGGACGTTCGGTAGGACGGGAGTCATCGAACCGAACATGTAGAGCAACGAACCGATCTGCCCCAGCGCCAGTGCCAGATTCTTGGGCGTCGGGTTGCCAAGCCGTGAACGCACCCACCGGCTCATGTGATGCGCAGACGGCCCGGAGACGGAGGTGAATGAGGAAAATCGATGTTCCACATCGGGATTGCAGATGGCTTCCCACATCGCGACACTGCCCCAGTCGTGTCCGAGGACGTGCACCGGCGTGTCCGGGCTCACCGCATCGGCAACAGCGACGTAATCACTGGCCATCTCGGTAAGCCGAAAGTCGCGGAAGCTCTTCGGATTCGTGCTCTTTCCCGCGCCGCGATTGTCGATGGCGACCAGCCGAAAGCGATCTCTCAGCAGCGGCGCCACCCCGTCCCAGAGGTGATGGGAATCGGGCCACCCGTGCACCAGCAGGATGGTCTCCCCGTCGGGATTACCCTGGATGAAGTACGCGACGTCGATATCTCCGTTGCGCACCACATGTTCGGTGACACCATTGTTTGTCGCGCCGTCCGCGCGCTCGGTCGTGAGAGTCATCCATATCTCCGTTCTCAAATGTCCAGTACCAGGCGCCCGCCGTCGGCCCGAGATACGCATAGGAGCATCTGGCCTTCGGCGCGCTGATTTTCGGTCAAGAGGTTGTCGCGGTGATCGGGGCAGCCCGCGAGCACCTTTACCTTGCACGTTCCGCAGAAGCCCTGCCTGCAGGAGTGTGGTGTGCCGGGCCGGGCCGCGAGGACTGTTTCCAGCGCGCTCTTTTCCGGCCCGACCTCCAGCACGGGACCTCCCGCACCCAGCTGCACCTGGAACGGCACTCCATTCTCGATCGGTGGCGCCGAGAATCGTTCGAAATGCAGTTCGGCTCCGGGGTATTCGGCGACAGCATCACGAACTACCTTCAGCATCGCCGTGGGGCCACAGCAGTACACCGCGAGATCAGGGTGCAGCGGCGGCAGCAGATCGGCGGATGCCGGCAACCCGTCCTCGTCGTCTGTGCGGATGGTGATCCGTTCGCCATACCCGGCCAGCTCATCACGGAAGGGTATGGATCGTCTGCTGCGCCCGGTATACGTCATGGTCCACGGCAGCCCCAAGTCCGTGGCCGCCGCCAGCATCGGCAATATCGGGGTAATTCCGATTCCGCCCGCCACGAAATGGAACTGGCGGGTATCGGTATTCAGGTGTCCGGTGGTGGCCAGCGGGAACGCATTGCGCGGCCCCTTGACCCCGAGGGTGTCACCAACGCCCACCCTGTCATGGAGCTCTATCGATCCGCCGTTGCCATCCAAGATGCGCCGCACCGCAATTCGATACCGATACCGGTCGCGGGGGTCACCACATAGCGAGTACTGGCGCACGGCGCCCGAGGGCAGCGTGACATCCAGATGCGCTCCCGGCCGCCACCTCGGCAACTCGCCGCCGTCCGGCGCGCCGAGCGTGAAGGCGACCACATCCTCGTCGGCGGCGACCACCACACGTTCCCGCACCACCAGGTTCAACGACCGGTCCACCCATGTGGGTTGACGGATGGGCCCCAACAGCGGACTCAGCCGTAGCACCGCGGGCAGTGTTTTCCCGAATGCCGCGACAGCGGTCGGCCCCACCACCTCCAGAACCTTCATGCCCCAACGGAGAGGATGGCGGCCCGGAGGGGCCGCCATCGGAAGCGTTCGCGTCATGCCGCGGCCGCCGCCTTGGCCGCAGGAGACTTGGCCAAGTAGGCAACCGCCTGCGCGGTATCACCGATGGATTCCGGAGTGAACGCAGGCCTCAGGAAACTTCGGAAACCCTCCCCCAGGACACTCCACTTCAACGTCGCGCCGCGCTTCATCGCCCGGTTGGTCTCACGCAGCCAGCGCGCCAGGCTCATCTTCGGCACCTCGGGGTCGGCGCGCGCAAGCAGCCAACTGAGCAGCACCAGACCCATGGGGATAGTTGCGCACGAACCGATGAAGTACACCATCATCCGCGGGCGCCCCACCCCGAGGTGCCGCGCAAGATCCCAGGCGACGCTGCGGTGTTCGACCTCCTCCGCGCCGTGCCAGCGGAACATGTCGGTAATCACCGGGTCAGCCCCGTAGTGCTCGAATTCGAAGTTGAGCAACCAATCTCCCGCTGTGGCAGTCAAGTGCTCGATGCCCGCGATGATGGCGATGCCTTCGACCATTACCCGGTAGCGCACCTTCGGTGGGAGCCGATCCATCTGCTGCTTGAACGTGGCGAGCACTCGGTCGGTGAGATCGTGCATTGGCTGGGCGTCGATACCGTGCTGGCTGAAGTACTCCAGTAGCGCCTTATCGTGTGTATCGGAGTGCAACTGCTCTTGCCCGATGAAACCAATCACGTCCTCGCGCAACTTCTCGTCCCTGATGTGCGGCAGCGCCCGGCCGAACACCTCGACGAAGAACAGCTCGCCGGCGGGCAGCATGAAATTCAGCGCCGATAGTGCGTGGGAGGCCACCGGCTCGCCAGGGATCCATTGCAATGGGGAATCCGAGAAGTCGAACCTCACGTTGCGTGCGCGCAACGCGACCTCGCCGATGTCTGCGGTGTCATTCATCTGCCTACCTCCGTACCGTCATAGGCTTTCGGGCCTCCTCGACGCCGCCTTGACGCGGAAGCAGATTCAGGTCGTCAAGCTTGCCGAGCGCCCAGCCTCCCCATCGCTCGGCACGCTCGATCGAGAATGCTTGTGTGGTGCGGCGATTGATTCCCGGTGCGAGTCGTCCCAGGACATACCCGAGCCATGCCTCGGTGCGCACCGGTACCACCGCAAGGTCGTAACGCACCGCACGCGTGACGGCACGCGCTACCAAATCCGGGCTCATCGGCGAGAAAGGCAGACTGGCCGCGAACTCCTGTATCCGGCGCATGATTTCCTTGCCCCGATCGACCATCTCCTGGTCGACGCCGACGGTTATGCCGTTCAGTCCGATGTTTGTGTTGATGAATCCCGGGCAGATGGCACTGACTCCAACGCCTTTCGGCCCCAGCTCCAGCCGCAGGCATTCGGTGAGCATCTTCACGCCGGCCTTCGACACCGAATACGGCGCCATCACCGGGGTCGGCGTGAAGGCTGCGGCCGAGGCGATGTTGACGATATGACCACTACCGCGTTCCACCATCTGTTCGCCGAACACCCGGCACCCATGCACCACCCCCATGAGATTCACCGAGAGCAGTCGATCCCAGTCCGCCGGGGTGAGTTTCAGAAATGGTCCCCCCAAGGCGATTCCGGCGTTGTTGACCAGCACATCGGCCACACCATGATCGGCAAGAACATCCCGCGCGAAGGTTTCCCACTGGTCCGGATCGGTGACATCCAATTGCGCCGCCGATGCCCCGTTTCCATTGGCCCGGATCATCGCGGTGGTGGCGTGCGCGGAATCAAGATCCATATCGGAGACGACCACGTGGGCTCCGCGTTTGGCGAATCTGATCGCGGTGGCCCGACCGATGCCACTGCCCGCCCCGGTGACCACCACCAGACGAGGCTCCAGCGAGTTGTTCTTCACGCGCTCTCCCCCGCTATCGATGCCACGGTCTCCGGTACCAACGACCCCGCCGAATAGTGATACACGTCAAGGTCGTAGTGGCGGTTCTGCCAATACATTTCGCCGTGGGTCGTCGGCCGGAACGGTGAATCGCCATTCTGGTCCAGGTAGTACGTGTTGGACCCGGCGCACACGTCGGTGAAGAGGAAGTTCTTCTCTTGCCGCTTCAAGCATTTCCGGAAGTACTCGTCGTGGACATCCTGGCGGATCTCGCAGACGGTGGCCCCGCGACGCTTGGTCTCGGCGATGGCACGGGCCAGGTGCGCCGAGGTGGCCTCGATCATCCACAGATAGGACCCGAGGACGAATCCGTACGGCCCGGTGATGGAGAACATATTGGGATACCCGGGTACCGAAACTCCCTGGTAGGACTGGAAACGGTGCCTGTCCCAGAACTCGCCGAGTTCCTGCCCCCCACGGCCTCGCACGGGGAAAGGCGGCACCGAGCCCTTGTCCCACAATTTGAATCCCGTCGCACAGATCAGCACATCAACCTCGTGCTCGACACCGTCAACCGTGCGTACTCCGTTGGGCGTGACGCATTCGATCGATTCGGTGATCAAACTGACGTCGCCACGGTTGAAGGTCTTGAGGTATTCGTTCGACATCGACGGACGTTTGCAGCCCAACCCGTACTGCGGAATCAGCTTCTCGCGGATCACCGGGTCATCAACCTGTTTGCGCATCCATCGGCGCATCGGCGCCTCACCCGCGCGCCTGACCGCGTTGATCAGCCACGCCGGACCGGCCACCTGACCGCTCATGGCCAACTCAATGCCAACCGTCGCGACCGATCGGATGGCCGAACGAATCTGCTTATTTCCCAGAATCATCCGGCCCAGTGGCCCTATCTCCACGTCGAATTTTGGGCCCACCCAGATTGGTGTGCGCTGGAAGACCGTGAGATGACGTGTCTGGGCGGCAATGGCGGGAACAAGCTGCAACGAGGTTGCCCCCGTTCCGATCACGGCGACACGCTTACCCGCGAGCGCCACATCGTGATCCCATAACGCGGTATGTAGCAGTACCCCGCCGAAATCGTGCACGCCCGGGATGTCGGGCATCTTCGGGCGTTCCAGGCCACCGACCGCCATCACGCAGTACCGGGCGGTGATCTCCTTGCCACCATCGGTGGTCAATCGCCACAGGCTGTTTCGATCGTCGAACTCCGCGCGGGTGATACTCGTCCCCAACCGCAGCTTGTCGCGTAGCCCGTACTTGTCCACCATGGAATCGGCGTAGTGCTGTAGCTCCTCCCCCGGCGCAAACAGACGCGACCAATCACCACGCTGCTCATAGGAGAAGCTGTACACCACCGACGGAATGTCCACCGCCACCCCGGGATAGGTGTTCGCATGCCAGGTGCCACCCACCTGATCCCATTTGTCGATGATGATGAAATCGTGGATCCCTTTGCGTTGCAGAGAGATACCAGTTCCGATTCCGCCGAATCCGGCCCCGATCACCGCTACCTCGTGATCGGGTTGTTCCAGTTCAGCCGTCGTTGAACGCCGTGCGGCACTGCTCACGGTTCGCGTCTCCTTTGACGTGTCGCGGGCTACTTGAGGTGATCGACGAGAATGCCCTTGCTACCGAAAAGCTCCTGCTGCCAACGGTCCAGCAGTTCTCCGGTGTTGATGTCGTCGGGATGGAAGCCGGGCCGCAAGTACTGGCGGACGTCACTCAAGATTCCCTTGAACAGCGGCCCGCCGAAGAGCCCCCGCGCTTCCCTGAGCAGCCGGCGGGGCTGACGCCTCGCCACCGGATCGGACAGCAGCGAGCCGGCGAGGATGCCAAGCGTCAGCGGCGGGACGATGGTCATCGCCACCAGCATGAGACCGATCCGCATCGTCTCGGTTCCGCCTACCGCGCGGTACACGTCGAAGGCCACCGACTTGTGTTCCAGTTCCTCCAGGGCGTGCCAGTTGAGGAGATGCCATACCTCGGGGTCACCCGGAATGGCCTGCACTTCCTCACTGCCGAGCGTCCGCTCGGCGAGTATTGCGGTCATGTGTTCGGCCATCGCGGTGAACGCCAGGTGAGCACGCGGAGGGAGCATGTTCTCGAACCGGATCAGGCGGTCAACCTGCTTCTTCGAATCCCACCACGCGATGGGGTAACCCATCTCGACGAGTTTTTCGTTGACCCGACGGTGCTCTTGACCGTGCACTGACTCCTGCCCGATGAATCCGGCCACGCGCTTCTTGAGTACCGGATCGGTGATCTGGTCGGAGAATTTGCGCACCGAACGGATGAATCCCTCTTCCCCAGGCGGGAAACCGCCGGACAGCCCCGCGACGAAATGGCTGTAGACGATGTCGTCTTCCACGAAGTACTTGTGGGCCTTGCCGTCGTCGCCGAAGCGGAATCGGATCCGCCGGGTCTTGGGGTACACCGCAGCCGGGCTTACCATTTTCATCACTCCCTTGTGACAAGAAGTTACTGGTACTCAAAGTACTACCTGGAGTACACCATAAGACCGCGGCGGCGCGGGGCGCAATACATCGCGGTAGGTGAAATCAGCTCAAGGAATCACTGAAACAGCCAGTGTTCGACCCCGCGCGACAAGGAAGGAAAGAAAGCGCCCATCGGACGGGCCGAGAAGGACCGGGCGGGCGAGAAGTCAGTCGACAGGCAGGAGGACCGGATCGTCGGGATTGAGCTCGACACCCCGCGCCTTGGCCGATGCCGCCAGCCCACCCCACACGTACACCACCAACTCGTCGACGAGAGCTTCCTTGCTGATCACGGGCTCATCGAACCAGCGCAACACCGCAATACCCATGGAGGCCAACATCGCGTCGATGACGTATTCGATGTGGTCGGCGTTGCCACCGCGGGAGCTGAAGACCGACCCCACCAACTGCGCAATGGCGTCGGACAACGGCCGCCCGCTCTCGATGAGCGACGTCGCATTCGCGTACTGCACGCTCAACAGGAAGCGCACCAAGTTGGGTCGCTCATCAACGAGGTCGACGTAACCCGCCATGCCCGTGCGGAACAGTTCGAGCAGCGAGACGGACAGGTCGATATTTGATACCACCTGCTCGACGACCAACTCCTGAACCCGCATCGCCACCGCGGCGAAGAGGGCTTCCTTGTCGGTGAAGAAGCGGTACAGCTTGGGCCGCGAGATACCCGCGGACTTCAGGACATCGTCGATCGACAGATCCGGACCAAGCTCATCGATCGCATGAAGAGTGGCTTCGACCAATTCCGCTCGGACTTTCGCGCGATGCTCTCGCCACCGGTCAACGCGGGCGTCACCGGTCAGCTCAGGAAGGCCGCGCTCCGGGTACACCTGCGTTGACACGCCCACATCGTAGACCGACTACCCGACTCCCCGGCGCGCATATCACCAGGTACAGGTATCGAGAGTCTAAAGACCCATCCCCGGCGGGCAAACTCAACAATACTTTCAGCAAACAAATGTCGTTAAGTCCAGGACCTCGGGCTCTCTAGAGATAGGTATGCAGCACTTCTGCCCGACCTCGTGATATTTCCTCGACCTGTCGTTCAGCTAATGAAATGGGTTGTGACGGCGCCCGAATGCGCCCTGACAAGTTCGGGCATTTTCCAACATATTTGCCAGCAGTGGTTACTGTGATCGCGTGGCCAGCACAGACAGCGTCCGGCGAGGGCCGGGCCGTCCGCCCAATCCGGCGCGTGCACGCGAACGTCAACGCACACTTACCGAAGCTGCCGCACTCGAGTTCGCCGAGAAGGGCTACCACAAGGCGAGCATCACCGACATCACCCAAAGGGCCGGCGTTGGCCGGGGCACGTTCTATCTGTACTTCGACACCAAACGGGACGCCCTGGACGCGGTGATCGACAGCTATTTCCAGAGAACACTTGCGGCGGTCAACGACACCAGCGACCTGCTGGGAAACGCTGCGGACTTCGAATTGCACCTGCGTACGGTGTTCACCCGGCTCTTCGACATGCTGGACAACAGTCCGGAGATCATGCGCAGGTCATCCTGCGTGAGGGACTGATCGACACGGCAATGACCAAGCGTATGTTCGGCATCCTCGACCTCATCGAATCCATCAACGTCACCATCGTCGAGCAGGCTGTCGAGGACGGCGCCATTACCGGCACGGTCGACGCGTCATTCTTGGCTCACGCCATCACCGGGTTGTCCATGGCAGCCACCCTCAAGGCGATCAGGGGTGAGCTCGCGGCGGACGCACGCGAGTCCTACATCGACTCATTTATCCAGCTAGTGCGGGCGGCGACGACGAATTCCGCGCCCGCTGCAAATTCTTGACAATTCGCGTCCCAAGATCACGAAGCTCCGCTAGCCTCGGCCCTAGCCAATAATCTGACTACCGAGTCAGTGAATTGCTGAGACCAGGGTCGGGGGACCTCCGACGGTCTCGTCGCGACAGCGCCCCGACCGGGGCCACTTGATATACCCGCGCACGCGGGCACACATTGCCAACCATCAAGCGCGGCAACCCCATGCTTGACACGGACCATGACCTACACCACACTAGGCCACCGTATGTGATGCAGAGTACCCGTTACTTGTTGTTACGCAAATGGAAACATTTGAGCCCGTCGATCCAGTTCAGCCCCGGAAATATGAAGCCAGAGGAGCCGCTGTTGAGCTCAGCAATGAGTCATGTGGCGGCTGATGCGCGCATGGAGCCCACCGCAGACGAGTGGGCCGAATCTCCGGAGATCCCATCCGATAGCAAATACCACGACGAGAGCGAGGCCAATCCAGCTCCGGGCAGTTCCCCCCAGCTACTCGATCGTGTCCGCCGGGTCGTCAAAAGGCCCGTCGAATACGTGGTGTCTCAAACCGATTCGATGCTGAAGACGCTCGGGCGCTATGTCGATCTGGTCGTGCAATCGTTCGCGTTTCTGGTGAGCGATATCGTCCGTCTCCGCCACCCGTGGCAGGACACCGTCATCCAGTCCTGGTTCATCCTGACGGTCACGGTCGTCCCAGCCATTCTCGTATCGATCCCGTTCGGGGTGATCGTGGCGGTGCAGGCCGGCAGCATCATCTCGCAGGTCGGCGCATCGTCCATTTCCGGAGCGGCCGGTGGCCTAGGCGTCATCCAACAAGGTGCGCCCATCGTCGCAGCCCTGCTTCTCGGTGGCGCCGCGGGTTCGGCGGTCGCCACCGACCTCGGTGCCAGGAGCATCCGCGAAGAGGTAGACGCCATGCGCGTGATGGGCGTCAACCCTGTTCAACGGCTCGTAACACCCCGCCTGGCGGCGATCCTTTTTGTGTCGCCATTGCTGTGCATCTTCATCATCTTCGTCGGTATCTTCGCCGGATACCTGGTCAACGTGGGTTTTCAGGGTGGCACCCCAGGCAGCTATCTGTCCTCGTTCGCAGCTTTCGCCAATGTCAGTGACGTCACCGTGGCGGTTCTCAAGACCTGGCTGTTCGGTGTGGTGGTCATCCTGGTGGCCTGCCAGCGCGGCCTGGAAGCCAAGGGCGGTGCGCGCGGTGTCGCCGATGCGGTCAACGCCACCGTGGTCATCGGGGTCGTCACCGTCATGGTGCTCAACACCGTGATCACCCAGATCGTCGCGATGTTCATGCCCTCGAAGGTGGGTTGAGGATGGCGACGTCCCGCCCGTCCCGGCACTTCCCGGATGAACTCCCCGCACCCGCGCGGTCCCTGTGGAATTTCACCAAGGGCGCGGGCGGTTCCGCCGAATATCTCGGCCACCAAATTACTTTCGTCGGTTTGGTGCTCGCCGCCATACCCCAGACGCTCAAGCGTTATCGCCGCCAAACCGGGGTCCTGCTGGTCGATATGACCTGGGGCAACGGCTCGATCATCGTGGGCGGCGGGGTCATCGGTGTGCTGGTCTTCATGGGGATTGCGGTCGGGGCTTCTGTTGGCATCGTGGGCTTCTCGACCCTGGACATGGTGGGTATGGGGTCCCTCACCGGATTCATCTCTGCCTATGTGAACACCCGGGAGATGGCGCCGATGATCGCCGCCATCGGGTTCGCGGCCCAGGCCGGTTGCCGCATGACCGCCGAGATCGGGGCCATGCGTATTTCGGAGGAGATCGACGCACTGGAGGCGCAGGGTATCCGTTCCATCCCCTTCGTCGTCACCACCCGAGTGATCGCCGGAGTCATCATCATCGTTCCGCTGTATGTGCTGACCCTGCTGCTGGCCTACGGCTCGTGTGCCTTCATGGTGTTCTTCGTGCACAACCAGTCGCAGGGTGTGTACAAGCACTATTTCGACTCGTTCGTCCATCCGGTGGACGTGCTTTATTCGGTGATCAAGGCCGTGGTGTTCGTCGTCATCATCATCGCCATCCAGTGCTATCAGGGCTACTACGCGGGCGGCGGACCCGAGGGTGTGGGCATGGCCTCGGGTCGTGCGATTCGGGCGTCCCTCGTCGCGGTCGTGCTCTTCGACATGCTCCTCACGTTGCTCTTCTGGGGCAACAATCCTGGAATTCAGATATCGGGGTAACGGGTGGCCATTTACAAAGATCCAAGTGGACGGTCCGCGGGCCCGACCGCTCTCAAAATCCGCGGGCTTGCGCTGGCGCTGCTCGTCGCGGCCGGCGGCTACTCGCTCTATCAGTCCGGTATCGGCAGCTACGGTGACCCCTTCGAACTCACCCTCATCACCAACACCATCGGTGAGGGCATGGGTCCGGGTGGTGAGGTCAAGTACCGCGGTTACAACATCGGGCAGGTCAAGTCCCTGCAGACCACCGGGTACAACAAGCAGCGGATGACGGTGATCCTCGATGGCCGGCAGGCCAAGGCACTCACGTCAGATACCAAGGCGCAGTTCACCTCGTCGAACATCTTCGGCACCGCCGCGGTCGAGCTTGTCAGCAGTGGTGTCGGCGAGCGGCTGAAATCCGGTGGCGTGCTTGAGATCAGCAGTGATGTGCAGGCCGCCTCCATCACCGGCTTTCTTCGGATGGGTCAGCGGCTGGGCTCGATCCTGGACAGCCGCGAATTCAATGCGATCATCGCGACATTCGAGCGCCATGCCGACCTGACCGGACCGGTCGTGAAGTCCTTCTGGGACTTGTTCGCGATGATCGCCGATTCCCAGAAGGTGCCCTTCTCCAAGACCTTGGATGTGATGGCCTCGTTGATCGAGGGCACCAACGAGTTTGTCCCCGTCATCGGCTCTACCAACAAGCTGCTGGACAGCCTCACCTTCATGGTCGGGCCGGGCAACACCGAACGGGCCACCGCCGCACTGGGTTCGTTGTCGGATCTGCTGAAGTCGCTGGGTAGCGGGCTCGGTGCGAACAACGACTGGTTGGTTCCGCTGATTCGGTCGATCATGGATCTCGCGGTTCCCTTTACGTACTTCCTGGGCAGCCTCGCGCCGGCATACGACCGGGTGAACGGCCTACTCGACCGCACCACCGCCGCCTTCCCCGTCGACAACGGCAAGGTACGCATGAACGTTCAACTGATCATGGACACCGCGCCCGGGCTTGGTGCGGCACTGCCGATGGCACCGGAGGGTCAAGCCGCTCCCGTAGCCGCGACCGCCCCTGTCGGACCTACTCCCGGCCCAACCGCCGGAGGGCAGCGATGAAGCGGATTGCACTTCTGATGGCCGGCCTCACCGCGGTGGTCGCGGTGGCGGTGGTGCTGACCCTGATCATCGTGAACGCGCTACGCACACCGGTCAATGGTCCTGTCCGGCGCTTCGACGCGCTGTTCACCGATGCCTCGGGGTTGATCATCGGCAACGACGTTCGCATCTCCGGCGTACAGGTCGGCAAGGTGGAAAAGATTCATCTGGACGGCAACAACGCTCGGGTGACGTTCAACGTCCTCACCGATCATCCGCTGTACCAGAACACCACCATCGCCATCCGGTATCAATCGCTGGTCGGTCAGCGGTACGTCGAGATAGCGCAAGCGCCGACACCCAGCGCCCCGCTACCGGCGGGCGCCACCATACCGCTCGGGCAGACTATTCCCTCATTCGATATCGCCAAGCTGTTCAACGGTTTTCGACCCATCTTCGAAACACTGGACCCCGCCCAGTTCAACAGGCTGACCGAGAACATCCTGCAGCTCATACAGGGCGATCAGCGCGGCATCGGGCCAATCCTGCGGGATATCGATGCCGTGCTCAAACTTTCGGTTGACCGCCAGGCCGCCCTGCAGACCATCATCACGAATCTGGGTGATATCTCGAAGGATCTGGGGGGCACCTCAGATCAACTGTTCTTTCTGATCAACGACCTCAACGATGTGTTGGCGCCGTTCGAGAAACAGGCCGACGAATTCAATAGGGCCGGCGCGGATGCGCTGCCGGTCTTGCGTAGATCGGTCAGCATGTTGCGGTACATCGAGAACACGGTCGACGGAGCCCAGCTGCCCATGTACGACCTGGCGAGTCGCACCAACCCGGGCGCGCCCACCATCATCGCGGGTCTATCGCTGCTCCCCGATCTGATCCAAGGCATGCGCGACTCCCTCATCGAGGACAAGACGGCACCCCCCACCTCCTTCGAATGCAAGAACGGAGTGGTGAAGATGCCAGGAATCGGCGAGGTTTCCTTTGCCAATCAAGATCTGGTGGTGTGCAAGTGAATGCCCTCACAAGGTTTTTCGCGAGAAACCGTCCGATCCTCGACGAAGATGAGGCAGCCAAACGCAATCGCCGCAACGGTCTCATCGGCGTCCTCGTCATCGCCTCGGTGCTGGCCGCAACCGGAGTGGCCTTCGTCAACACGAGCGGCATGAAGACCTACGCGTTACACCTGCGGGCCTCGGGAGGGCTGCGCGCCGGAGACGATGTCCGGATCGCCGGCATCTCGGTGGGCAAGGTGTCCAGCGTGCGCATCGATAAGTCCTTGGTGGAGGCCACCTTTACGGTGGATCACACGGTGCCCGTCGGATCAGAGTCGCGAGCCGATATCCGCATGCTCACCCCGTTGGGCGGGCACTATGTGGCCCTGTATCCGGAAGGCTCCATCCCGCTGGGAAGCACACCCATCCCGCCCGAGCGCACCAGTGTCCCCTTCGAGATCAACGAGCTGTTTCAGAAGTTCACCCCCGTGGTCAAGAAGGTGGACGCCAAGGTCATCCACGACAGCCTGATGGAGGTCGCGAATGCAGTCGAGAAGTACCCCAACGGTTTACGCGACTTCTTTAAGTCATCTCAATCGCTCATCAGCGCGCTGGAGCCCAGCACCGAGGACTTCCACGCCACCCTGAACTACGCGAACGAGTACCTCCGCGCCTTCAAGACGGGTAAGGAGCAACTCGCCAAGATCGTCACCACGATGTCCAAACTCGGTGCCAAATACAGCAAGTCCACGACCGACCTGATCGAGGTCTTCGTGCTACTGCGAGATCTCATCCGACTTTTCCATCGATTCTTCGCGGCGTATGCGCGCGACTACGAGCCCATGCTCAACGGCCTCGACGACATCGTGGACACCCTGACCAAGTACCCCGAGAAGCTTGGCAAGGCCTCAGAACAATGGGGCCAACTCGTCGGAATTGTCCTGCCCATGCTCAGCGGCAACGGCATCACCGTCAATGAGAACGACCGAGTGATCCCGGGACAAGATGTCTGCCTGCCACACTTCTTCAGGTTTTGTTGAGGCCCTTGATGACACAGCCCATTTTTCTCCGGAATATCCTGACCCGCCTTGCGGGCATGCGGCCCGCCGCGCGTGCGGCGGTGGTGAGCGCCGTTGCGCTGGTGCTTGTCGCAGTGGTGGCTGTTGCCGGAATCTTCGGCGCCCGCACGGTCTTTCCGGCCGTCAAGAACCTGGTCATGCCATACCTGGGGAATGCTCATATCCCGTTGCTGGACAATACAAAAGCGCTCTGTGCGGACTTTCGCGACGGATCCGGGCTCTACAAGGGCAACAAGGTCCTGCTGCTCGGCGTAGAGATCGGAACGGTGACAGCGGTTACCAACAAACCCGATCATGTCGAGGTCGACTTCGAGATTCCGAGCGACATGGACCTGCCTGCCGACGTGGGCGCGGCGAGCTACTCGCAATCGGTGATCACCAATCGCAGTATCGAACTCACCAGGTCGTGGAGTGAGGGCGCCAAATTCACCGGAAACCAATGCATCTCCCTAGAGAACACCAGAACCCCGGTGACCGTTACCGAGTCGTTCTCCGCGATAGGCGAGCTTGCCGACACCCTGATGCAGGCGGCACCCGGGCAGGATCCCGCCAACTCGCCGGGCGTACAGGCGCTCAACAAGACCCTCAAGGGCGCGGCCAGATCGCTCGACGGCGTGGGCCCGGGCTTCAAGGAGATGCTCAACAACCTCACCACGATGGTGGGCGATCCCTACAAGGCCGACGCCGACTACCGTCAGCTGTTCGAGAACAGCGCGATCGTCACGTCGAACTGGCTGCAGTACTGGAACGAGTTCGCGGGCGTGGTCTCCTCGCTGCCCGATACCGCCCGTCTGATCGCGGGTATATCGGAGAACTTCTCGGTCGGCCTGGACTACCTGACGACACTGCTTCCGACACTGAACGGCATGGTCCAACGTGCCGCGGGTCGGTTGTACAAGAACGTCTTCGACAAGGTGGTGCCCTGGATACGCGACATCCTCAACGCCTACACACCGCATATCCTCACCTTCTTCAATACCTTGCCGCCCATGATCAATTGGCTGGCCGATGACATCTACCTGCCGAACACCAAGACCCACAACGTCACCTATGTTCCTCCGCGCGTTGCTATCTCGCCAGAACAGGCCAGCGCCATCTGCCAGAACCTGCGCAACCGGAACACCCCCGGATCTCAGGCAGCGTGCGCACCCGGAACCGCCTCGGATCCGGTCACCCTCGGCCTGACCAACCTGATCATGGGAGCCGCGCTGTCATGATCAGACGCATCCTGACAGTCCTGTTCGCCGCGGCATTCGCGGTGGTCCCGGCATGTTCCTCGGAGGCTCTCGACCCCACCAAGATGCCCATGCCCGGGGCCTACATCCCAAAGAACACCTATCGCATCAAGATTGAGTTCTCCAGCGTGCTGAATCTGCCGGGCCGGGCGAAGGTCGATGCCGGTGGCGTGCAGGTAGGTCTGTTGGACCGGGTGGAGCTCAAGGGCACCACCCCCGTCGTGTACGTCGATGTCGACGGCAGTGCCAAGTTCCCCCAGAACGTCAGGGCCGAGCTCCGGCAGGCCACCGTGCTCGGCGACATCTACATCGCGATGATCTCACCCAAGGATCCCGCGCCCACTCAGCTCAAGGACGGCGACACCATCGCCCTGGCCGACACCGTCCCGGCGGCGAACGTGGAAGACCTCATGCGGTCCATGTCCAATCTGATCGGTGGCGGCAGCCTCAACACTATGCAGACCACGGTGGCCAACATGAACAGCGCCTTCCCCCCACCGGAAGAACTCGACCGCATCCATCGATCGCTGGCCGGAATCATCAACGACCTGTCCAACAATCAGGACACCCTCAACAAGATCCTGACCAACATGCAGAACGTCAGCGAAACCTTCCGCGCCAACAAGGGCACGTACCTACGGCTCCTCACCGAGGGGCCCACCAAATTGCCCTCGCTGGCCAAAGTGGTTCTGAGCCTGAGCGATCTGATCATCAACGGCGCCGAGCTCTTGCGGCAGATCGGGCAGCTGCTGGACTACCCCAATCTGATGCAAGTCCTGTCCTACCTGACGCCGTTCATCCACAGCGCCTCGACCGCCGACACCACCATCCCGGTTCTCGGCGACAAGATGGTCCGGACCATCCGCGACAGAATCATCCCCTTCTTCAAGGATGGCGGTCCCAAATACACCGTCACCGATATCCAAACTCCCGACAGCACACTGGGCGTCAGCCCCGGGGAGCGCGCCGACTCGGTGATCCGGAACATGCAGACGATGGGACTGGTTCGATGAGGGTGAACGTCCTACTCACCCTCGCGGTGCTCTCGATCATCTCGCTAGTAGGCGCCGTCTACATGGCCTTCGGTGTCCTCGACATCGCCTCCACCAGCAAGACCAATCACATGACCCTCATGCTGAACAGCTCGGGCGGACTGATGTCCACCTCGCAAGTCACCCTGCGCGGAATCAAGGTGGGACGGGTCACCGATATTCAGGCCACCGCATCGGGTCTGGCGATCTCCATGGCTCTGGACAGCAGCTACCCCATTCCCGTCGACAGCCAAGTGAGTGTCCAGAACCTCTCCGCCGCAGGCGAGCAGTACGTGGAGTTCAAACCCGCGCGTATCGACCCCCCGTACTACAGCGATGGAGCCGTGATCCCGGCGTCGAAGGCCGCACCGGTCTACACCGTGAGCGATCTGCTGCAGAAGGGCAATGCGCTCATGCAGGCCATGAACGCCGACGACCTGCAAACCACGCTCGACAACGTGGCGGCCGGATTCATGGACAACACCAAGAACATTGATCAGTTGGCCACCACTGCAAGGCTATTCGCACAGATGGTGCGCGACGATAAGCACTATCTGGCCGAGGTGATCGGCAACATGGCCACCTTGACCAACGGTCTCGGCGACATCCGGGCCGGCGAGATCCTGAAGCAATCCGCCAAGACCATTCCGAGCAGCCTCGACGGCCTCTCGTCTCTGGTGAAGGTGATCGAGAAGCTCGAGCCCCTGGTCGAATCGGGTATGGGCGACGGGAAACCACTGACTGACCTGGTGGACAAGCTCATCGACTACATCAACGCCCTCTCTGAGCCGCTCTCTCAATTCGTGACCGTCCTCGAGCCTGTCGTAGCCCCGCTGCGCGATTTCAAATTGGACGCCGGTCACTGGCTGGACTTTTGGGACTCGACATTCAACAACCAGGGCGGCGTCCGAATCCACCTCGGTGTGCCCGAATGGCCTGCGCCCGAATCATCCCAGCCCGCACCGGGTACCCAGCCGTCGCAACCGTCCGCCAAACCGTCAGCACCCAAACCGACACCGGCACCACAAACGGCAACAGCAGGAAGGCCTGGATCATGACCGACATCTCCGAGCGCACGCTCACCCTGGATGACGCAGATCCCGAAGAACTCGCGGACATGGCCGAGGAGTCGAGCCCCGACTCGGCCGAGGCCCGAGCCGGAGCCAAGGTGGCGAAGGCGATACCTGAGAAGCGCACCAAAGCTGTTGAACAGCAGGCAGATACCACCGAGACCGATAGCGGACCCAACATCTGGAAGTGGATAGCCTTCGGGCTACTGACGCTGGGAATCATCGCCACGGTGCTTGGGGGCTGGCAGTACCAGAAGTTGTCCAACACCCTTGCGGCCACTCGCGCCGGCGATGCCGAGCGCGTCGCCGCCACCGACGCGGCTTCCACGTACGCGATGAAGTCCTTGACGTACACCTACGAAGACCCCGACGGATTCTTCAAGAACGTCAAAGAGAATGCCGCCGAGCCCCTGAAGAACAAGTACAGCGACGCCGAAAAGGTTCTCAAGGCCATCATGCTGCAGGCACAGGTGACGTCCAAGGGAGAGATCATCGCCTCGGACGCGGTCGCACAGCAGAACGGCATCTACCAGGTCGTCGTCACCACCCGGCAGACCACCCGGAACGTGCAGAACCCGGAGCCGCGGGCGACCACCCTGGTTCTGCAGATCACCGTCAAGAAGGACGGCGACGGATGGCAGGTCATGGACATCGGCCCCAAGAACGCCAGCTCCACCGGAACCATCATGCATCCCGGCGACCAGAAGCTGATCCCTGAAGGTCCTGACGCACCTCCCGCCGCCCCCGGTAAGGCGCCCGCGTCGAGCCTCCCCCCGCTGCCCGTGCTTCCCGGTCAGAAGTAGGCCATGCCCTGCAGTATGCGTAGCTTGAGTGCGGGTGTGGCCGCGGCCGCCCTTGTGGTGTCGGCGCAGACGATCCACCCGCTGGCGGTGGCGCGGGCGGCACTAGCCCCCTGCGCCAGCCGAACCACCATGATCGTCCCGGAAACTCCCATGGCGCACACGGATTGCCGTCTTACCGCAACGGACGGCACCGGGATCACCTTCGATGTCGTGTACTGGCGACCGCTCCCCGACAACAACGACGCCCCGGACTATCCGCCGTTGTCGGTGCGGGTCACCATCAAGGATGCCGCCGGCAACAAATTGCAAGAGGTCAACGAGCTGCTCGAGGCATCGAGCCCCGCACCGGTCGGCCTGCAGGACATCGATGGGGATGGCCGGGACGAGATGATCATTCCGATGGCGACCCGCGTCATGAATGGTGCTGTGAACAGCCGCTTTTCGGTGTGGCGGGCAGAGAAGCAGACCACGCACTTCGAGCGGGTTCAAATGTTCGGGCAGGCCATCTACCCCAGTGGGGATGGGTATGTGGTGGTCAACAGTGGCGCCTTCTCCAGCCGCGATCTTGATTTCTACCTACCCACCGCGGCCGGCTACACCCAGATCGTCACCCTGACGATGACCACCGAAGAGGTCGACCCCAACACCCGCAAGGTCCTCACCGCAAGCTGCATGGTGCACAAGCAGTCCGGCCTGGGGGCCATCGATATGGACTGGCAGGACTCACCGGTGTTCTGCGACTCCCCTGCGGCCAAGGCGATTTGGCCGGACGCCGAGCGGGTGGAGACCAACCGCCGCGTGCAGGGCCGCTAACGCACCTCCGGTAGGTGGCTCGCGCCGTCGAGAAGTTCGATCAGGGATCGCAGGCCCGGGCGCAATCCCCAGGTGAAGACCACACACAGCAGAGGTTGCAGCCACCGCAAAGGAAGCCATGAAACGAAACGCGGGGTTATCGCGACGGTCCACTCCAGCATGCAACCATCCGGAACACTGGTGAACACGTAGTCCTCTGCCCACAGTTTCAGCAGCGGCCAGGTGCCCGCCACCGCGGCGTAGGTGATGCGATGCGGTGGTTCGTAACGCCAGAATCTCTCCCGCTGGATCCACAGAAACCGCCAGGGAGCCGAGACCGTACCCATCTCTCGCTCCATGCCCACGCGGCGGCCCGGTTCGTCGTATCGCACGCCGCAACCGAACGGGAGCCACGACCACGCATGGTCGCTGTCCAGTGCGGCCCATACCTGGCCGATGGGTACGGAGAAGGTGTGGGATGTTCGCAACACGATGGCCGCTGACTCGAACGCAGAATCGTCCGCCATCGGAACCCGGCACTGGGGCGCGAGCATCGGCCAGCTCACCGTCAGACCGTGGCCTGCGAATGATCCACGACCGCACCACAGTCGGCATCAACACTGCGCTGCCCGTACGCATAGTCCTCGGCCGGGAAGTGTCTCGCCGCCCGGCGCGCCTGCAGGGTTGTCGTCGGGCGCAACAACGGAGCATCGTCATCGGCGTTCTTCCAGTAAGAACGCACTCCCCGGTTGAGCTCGGTGAAGTAGTACTTCAAGTTCCTGCCGTTGCGCAACATGCTCTGGTGGAAGCGGTCCAGTGCTTCTTGCCGTACTTCCATGCGCGTGGCGCGCCGCTCATCCGCCAACGAGATAGCGCGCACGATGTGCGTGACCGCAGTGTCGGCGAGCCCGTGCCATCCGCCGTTGCCGGTCCACGAGTACGGACCGACGATGATCCAGCGATTCGGGAACCCCGTGATCGAGACACTTTCGTAGGCCTGCATGCCGTGGGTGTTGAAAAAGTCCCCGAGGTCACGTCCGCTGGCTCCGGTGACCCGCCCTCGCTTGTAGGAGGCGGGCTCTGAGAACAGCTCGAAACCCGTGGCAGTAATAAGGAAATCTGCCTCGTGAACTGTGCCGTCGGCGGTACGCACTCCCTCCGGCACCACTTCCTCGATGGGCGTGGTCACCAGGGAGCAGTGCGGCTTGTTGAAGACCCGTGGGAAGTCGGAGTTGAGGGTGGGCCGATTGCCGAACGGGCCGAAAGACGGGAGCAGCTCACGGGCCACCTCCGGATCGCGCACCACCGCACGCAAGTATGCGCCGTACAGTGCACGGCCCGCTCTATCGAAGGCCCGCATCAACGGTCGCATGACGGCGCCGGGGGTGTGGATCATGAACCACAAGCCCAGGCTGCCGCCCACCAACGCGCCCCACTCGATCACCGAGAACAATCCCGGGATGCGCAGTGCCCATTGGGCTATCACGGGGATCCGGAAATCGGGTTTGGGGATGCAATACACGGGTGTGCGTTGGAACACCGTCAGCGATTGGGTGTCCTGCGCTATCGCGCCACACAACTGAACGCCGGTGGCCCCGGTGCCGATGACCGCCACTCGCTTGCCGCGCACGTCATGTTCCGGGAGCCACTGCACCGGCGTCACCCGAGTGCCTGCGAAGCTGTCCAGCCCCTCGATAGCGGGCTTCTTCGGGTCAAAGAACGGGCCGATCGCCGAAATCACGAACCGCGCGGTAATCACCGCACCATCCGCGAGATTCAGCCGCCAGCAATGGTTTTCCTCATCCCATTCCTCGTTGCGCACCTCGACACCGAACCGGAAGTGCGGCCGCAGACGGAAACTCTCGGCAACCCGCTGGTGGTAGGCCTGCACCTCGGCGCCGGGAGCGAATACGCGGGACCACTGCGGGTTGCGCAAGAACGGGAACTGGTAGATCACCGACGGGATGTCCACTGCGATACCCGGATACACGTTGTCACGCCAGGTGCCACCCAGGTCGGCAGCCCGATCGATGATCACGAAATCCTCGATACCCGCCTGCTGCAGACGCACGCCGGCGCATAGACCGCCGATACCCGCGCCGATCACGACAACGTGGTGATCGGGAGTTGATCTGGTCATGGGAGCTCCTCATTCGAAGTACCGGAAGGACAACTGGTTGATGTTTCAGGCGATGGCGGCAACCATCGGTGCATGGAGAAACCGGTAGTACGCCAACGGCGACCGAACGGAATCCTTACGGGAATCCGGGCGAGGATCACTCTGCCTCCCACGAGGCCAACCAGCTCGCTGCGGGGCGCCGCTTCGATACAAGTAGGCCCACCATTCAACGTATCGCCATCTTGCTTCTTCAGCATGTTCAGCTAGTTCGACTGCGCGGCAGTGGTTTCCGCCAGCCGCGGGCCATCACCCGGACCTGGTAGCCGATCAAAGCGGAAGTCGTCCAACGGGAAGCGTTTACTGGCTCGCGTCGACTGATACGCCGTGGTGGGACGCAAGAACGAAAAGTCGCCATGCCGGTCGATGTAGTAGGAGTTGGCGTTGACACACGCCCGACCGTGCATCAGCGTCGACTCCGCCTTGGGCGCGATGAATTCGAAGAATCTGTTGTTGGCTTCTTCGGTCACCGCGATGGCTGTGGCGCCCCGTCTGTGTGCCTCGGCGATGATCCGCACCGCGATACGCGTCGCGTTCTCCACCATGACGTGCCACGAGCTGCCGCTCCACGCGAACGGCCCGAACACCATGAACGTGTTAGGTAGCTGGGGCATCGTGACACCCTCGTAGGCCCGGGCACGATTGTGTTCATAGTAGTCGGCGAGGTCGAATCCATTGCGTCCCTTGACGGGGCGGGCGCGATACACCTCGGGGCTTTGCGACATCTCGAACCCTGTCGCGAGCACCAGTACGTCGATGTCGCGACGCACACCGTTCTTCGTGACAATGCCCGTCGGGGTGATCTCGGCGATCGGATCGGTCACCAGATCCACATGCGGTTGGGTGAAGGTGCGGTAGTAGATGTTCGAGACGCTCGGGCGCTTGCACCCGAATCCATACTCCGGTGTCAGTTTCCTGCGCAGCTCCCGGTCGCGGACCTGGCTGAAAAGGAATGCGCGGCATGCCCAATTCGGTATGAGCGTGATCGGAGCAATCTGCTTGCCATACACGGTGATCGCCACCAGGCCAACCTCCACCGCCGCCGCCGCGATCCCCCGGATCAACGACTGCAAGCCGGGAACATACTGCAGCGCCCAGCGCGCGATGCGCGGTATCGGAAAATCGGGTTTGGCGAAGACCCAGATGGCACGGCGCTGATAAACGTCCAGGCGCGATGCCATCCGCGCCATTTGGGGAATGAGCTGCACCGACGTAGCACCCGTTCCGATCACGGCGATCCGCTTGCCCGCCAGATCGTAGCCATGATCCCAGTTCTGGGTCTGAATGACCTTGCCGCCAAACGATTCCAGGCCGGCAATATCGGGCACCTTCGGCTCGACGAAGGCACCGACTGCGGTGATAACGAACCGAGAGGTGATCACGCGGCCGTCGGCCAGACTCAAGAGCCACAGGTGGTTGTCCTCATCCCACACCCGTTCCATGACCTCATGACCCAACCGGAGGTGGTCGTTCAGCCGGTACTGATCCACCAAGCCGGCGATGTACTGCTGCACCTCGCGCCCCTTGGGGAAGGTGCGAGACCAATTGGGATTCTTCGCAAAGGAGAACTGATACACAATCCCGGGAACATCCACGGCGACATCGGGGTAGTGGTTGTTGTACCAGGTGCCGCCGATTCCCGCGGAGCGCTCGAGGATGACGAAGTCGGTCAGGCCGGCACGCTTGAGTCCTATGGCGGCGCCAAGTCCACCGATGCCCGCGCCGATAATGACGATCTCGTGTTCGGGGTTGCTCATAGGGCCGCCCCGGCCTGCCGGTTGATGCGGCCGTCGTACTCACTGCGGGCTCGCCGATCCACCGGTCCAACGGTTCTGTCGGCGTTCACAACTCGCCTGCCCAGCAGCCATAACCACTCGGGAACCAGGTGCTGCAGCCGAAGCGCTAGGACCGTACCCCTCGGGGAACCGACCACTGCAGGCCGGTTGCGCACGGTCCTGACCGCGTCGCGCGCCACCCAGCCGGGCGGAATGATCCCCAGCTTCTCCCACCATGTGAAGGGGATCCCGTCCACGAGCTGGGTGCGAACAGCCGATGGCATCACCGTCGAGATGGTCACGCCAGTGCCGGCGAGCTCCTCGCGGGCGCTGCGGGCGAATCCGGTGGCGGCGTGCTTCGACGCGACGTAGCTCGCCAGTCCGGGCGAGTGAATAGCGCCCGCCGCCGACGTCACGTTGATGAAATGCCCTCTGCCCCGGCCGATCATCCGTGGCGCCAGCACCTGGAAGGAGATGTAGTGGCTCCAGAAGTTGACGCGCATCGTAGCCTCCGCCACCCCGCGGGACTCTTCCAGCAGCGGGCCCACGGGCATGATCCCGGCATTGTTCACCACGATGTCGATGGGTCCGATGGAGTCCTCGATCTCGTCCACCACCCGCAGGTACTCGTCGAATTCGGTCACGTCCAGCACGAAACCTCGCGCACCCGAACCGACCTCACGTGCCGCGTCGGTGGCGGCAGCTTCGTCGAGGTCGGCGATGACCACTCGTGCACCCATGCCCGCCAATCGGTGGGCGATGGCCAGGCCGATTCCGCGGGCTCCACCCGTGACCAACGCGACGGCACCATCCATCTGAATCTCGGTGAACTTCATGCCGCCTGCCGTCCCACATGAGCCTTGACGAATGCCGAGATCTCCGCGACAGCGGCCCTCGCATCGGCGAGTACATCCGCGGCGATCTGGAAAACGTGCACCTGATTCCTCCATATCTGTAGTTCGACGGGTACACCCGCCTCGGCCATCCGAGTGGCGGCGAATTCGCTATCGGGGCGCAGGATCTCGTCGCTGCCCACCTGAAAAAGTGTCGGCGGCAGGCACTCCAACGTGGGAAGGCAACCTTCGACGAAGCTGTCGAGAACCTCAAGCCCTGCGGTGGTCGTCTCGGCGGACAACATGAGGCGTTCCATGGCGATCAGTGCCGCTTCCGGGAACAGTGGGTCGTTGGATTGCGTGGCCAGGACCAGCTTGCCCGCCGGGTCACGTTGAACCAGTGGGGATATGCACACCAGCGCACCCGGCGAGCCGTAGCCGCGACGCTGTGCGATCAGGCTCGTGACCAGGCCCAGGAAGCCGCCGGCGGAATCTCCGGCGATGGCGATCTCCGAGGGCTGATAACCCATCTCGATGAGCTGCCGAAATCCGTCGAGGGCGTCCTCGACGGCTGCGGAGACAGGGTGCTCGGGCAACTTGCGGTAGTTGACGGCAAGGGACGTGACGCCGGCACCCGTGACGATGCGCGAGACCAGCCTGCGGTGCGAGTTCAGGCCGCCGACGACAAACGCGCCGCCGTGCAGGTACAGCAGCGCGCCATACGACGGGCCATCGCCGCATGACATGAGTTCCGCCTCGCAATGGGCAAGCCGCACCGGGGTACGGTGCACTCCCCGCACCGGCCTCAGCACGACGGCTGCCAGGTCAACGACTCGGTACGGCCATGGCAGATGAGGGAAACGCGCCCACAGCGCAATCACCGGGTAGGCGACGGCACGGATGGCCCATCGCCCCAATCGCAAGAGAACCGTCAGCGAGCCCCGTTCGGAGCGCACGAGCTCCACGCGTTCGGGATGCAGCGGCACCACGTTGGCCGTCATCGGCGCTCCTCGATGGTTTCGAAAACAAACAGGTGTTTAACAGACTGACATGCCATTCATAAAAATACAAGATGGCATTCCCGCCACCACCGAGGCGGCTGTTATTGCTGTTGAGACCAGATTTCGATGCCCTCACCCATGGGTGTGGCGGCATCGGCGAGGCCGAGGTACTCGCGCGCAATCGCCGACCAGGGCGCCTCGGCGCCGAGCTTGCCGAGCAGTGCCGCCACGCACATCTCCGTGCGCCGCGCCATCGCGTGCGTCTCCACCAACCGCTGGTGGCGGATGCCGTCGTAGAACTTGGACGAGGGCAGCACCGCGTCGGCGACCGAGCGACGGGCGATATCCGGGGTCATCCGCAGGCTCCCGTCCCCGAGATGCCAGCTACTGACCGCGCGGATGTACTCGGTGGCAGCGCTTCGTTCCATGGCCGCCGGGTCAGCCAGGAATCCCGCAGCCACAGCGAGTTCGAACGCCTCATCGTCATCTCCGGTGAGCAGCGCCCGGAACACCTTGCGCTGAACCTCGGCGTCCTCGGGGTCCATATCCATGCACAGCCCGAAGTCCACGAAACCGACCCGGCCGTCGGGAAGCAGCATGATGTTGCCGGGATGCGGGTCGGCACAAAAGAATCCCGTCCGGTACATCTCACCGCAGTAGAAGCGGTAGATCGCCTCCCCCACTCGGTCCCGCACCGGCTGATCCTCGCCGCCGAGACTGTCGAAGGGCGCACCGTCGAGGTACTCGGTCACCAGGACCTGTTCGGTGCACAGTTCTGCAATCGGTTCCGGGATACGCCATGCGGGGTGCCCGCGAAATGCGTCGAAAATCCGCTGATGATGCGCCAGTTCGGTGCGATAGTCGACTTCCTTGATCATCTGCCGCTGCACCTCCGCCACAATGGCCTGAGTGTTGCTCGCCGGCATCTTCTTGGCTGCCAGCTTGGTGACCAGTTGCAGATTCTTCAGATCCGCGCGGACCTTGGACGCGATATCCGGGTACTGGATCTTGATCGCGACTGTCCGCCCGTCGTCAAGACGGCCGCGGTACACCTGCCCGATCGAGGCCGAGGCGATGGCGCCTGCATCGACGCTCACGATCCTGGCCCGCAGATTGCCCAACGCACGCTCCAGCGCCGTGTGCATCGTCGCGTCGGGAACCCTTGGCGCATTGTCGAATAGCGGCGCGAGCCGGGCGGTGAACTCATCCCTGGCCGATGCGGAGGTGATGCCCACATCCACCACCGACAGCAGCTGCCCCAGTTTCTGTGCGGCACCCTTCATCGAGCCCGCGACGGCCACAAGGTCGTCGGCGAACCGCAAGATATCGGCGTCGCGCCGGGCGGCCACATCCGCGGCGACCGGCTTGATCGCCGTCGTTATCGCCGAGCGAACGGCATGGCCGGCAACAACCTTCCCCAGCGCCGCCGCCCTCTTCGCGCGCAGCGGCACGCCCGTTCGAGTCTCGTTGACTTCGTTGTCAACTGGTTCGCCGATGGGTGTGCTCCTTCGTTCCCGTGCCGACCTATGGCGCTGGATTCAGACCATAGAGCAAAAACTGCGTGATGGCTTGCGCATACTCGTCGACGTGGTCTGTCCGGCCGTTGTCATCGACAATCAGGGTGACGGCACCCACCAACAGCGACACGAAGGCCTGCCCCAGGAACTCGGTGTCCATCGACGGGTTGATGCGGTCCGCGCCGATCATCGAGAACACCGACTGCTCGCTGCGCACCGAGGCAAAGCGGAAGAACTGGATAATGGACTGAAGCGCTTCCGAGTCCACTCCGGCGGCCTCGGTACACACGAAGATCAACGCGGGCAACCGACCGGCCACCGCCTCCAATGCATTCCTAAATCCTTGTGCAAGAGCGTGTTCGATATCGCGGCGGGCATCGAGTCGGGCAACCGTCCTGGACAGGGCCGGTTCCATCGCCGAGAATTCGCGGACCATCAGCGCATCGAGCAAGTCGCGCTTGTTTTGGTAGTAGTTGTAGAACGTGCCGTGGCTGACCCCGAGTCTTTCCACGATCTCATTCACCCCGACGGCGTGATAGCCGTCGGACAGGAAGCATTCGAGCGCGGCATCGAGAAGCTCATTGCGCCGGTCGGCCGCGACAGGCAACGGAACATGTCCGGAGTCAACGGCTTCCGCCGACCCGTGTCCCTCCCCCAGTTCCAGGCTCACACCGTCGCGCAGGATGCCCTTCTCCGCGATCAGCGACGCGGTGCTCACGAAACGTTCCCGGGTACCGGGGTTGTCGTGCCGGCTTTGGGCGAGTAGGAAACCCGGCAGGACCAGTGCCGGCAGCAGCCGCGCCAGCACGGTGTGGTTCTGGGCATCCTCCGGGAGCCAGCCGGCCCGGCTACCGGACTCCAAGCCCCGCTGCACGTACGAGTCGAGCATCCCCTGGATGCCGACGACTCGCTGCTTGAGCTCCTTGTCGGCCGCGGCCGACTGCACCGTCAGGAGTTTCAGCAGCGCGGGTTCCCGGTCAACCAGTGCGTAGAGGCGGCGGCCGCCCTCCATGATGATGTCGTTGCGTTCCTCGATACCCGCCGTGCCGCCGACGACGTCGAAGAAATCATCGAGTGCCAGGGTGTCGATGAGCCGTTCCACGCCATAGTCGAAAACCAGGTCGAGGACCTCGCGCTTGCTGTCGACATACCGATAGACGGTGCCCTGCCCCATACCCGCGCGGGTCGCGATATCGGACATGCTGGTCTGCTCGTAGCCGTTTTCGGTGAAGGCCGCGAAAGCCGCGTCCACGATCTGCTGACGCCGCTTGTCGGCAAGTCCGGACACCGGGGGCCGTCCTCGGCGAGGGGGCTCCTGCGGCACTAGCTGCTCCATCGACGTGTCCGACCTAACCAGGGCGCACAGATCTGAGCGCCTCGTTGCCGTCCGAGTCTAAACGCCTCCGGGTCAGACCCGGCGAACTCAGCCTTCGAGTTTGTAGCCCAATCCGCGCACCGTGACCAGGTGCACCGGATTGGCCGGATCAGCCTCGATCTTGGACCGCAGCCGCTTGACGTGCACGTCGAGGGTCTTGGTGTCGCCCACATAGTCCGCGCCCCAGACCCGATCAATCAGCTGACCGCGGGTGAGCACCCGGCCACTGTTGCGGATCAGGTATTCCAGCAAGTCGAATTCCTTGAGCGGCAGGGTGATCGCTTCCCCATTCACCGAGACGGTGTGCCGGTCGACATCCATGCGCACCGGCCCGGCCTCCAGCACCCCGTCACCGGAGGCGGTCTCTTCGGAGTCCGAGCCGCGACGCAGCACCGCGCGAATGCGGGCGATGAGCTCACGTGCCGAGTACGGCTTGGTCACGTAATCGTCGGCGCCCAGCTCCAGCCCGACGACCTTGTCGATCTCGCTGTCGCGTGCGGTCACCATGATCACCGGGACGCTGGACTTGGCACGCAGTTGCTTGCACACATCGGTGCCGCTCATCCCCGGCAGCATGAGGTCCAGCAGCACGATATCGGCGCCGGCGCGCTCGAATTCGGCGAGCGCGGAGGGACCGTCGTTCACGATGGTCGCCTCGAAACCCTCCTTACGCAGCAGGAAGGCCAGTGGATCGGCCAGCGAGTCTTCGTCCTCAACAATCAAGACACTGGTCATCGACGTACATGTTCCTCTCGTGAAGTCGCTTTGTGCTCTTCGCGTAAGCGGCTGATAGGTACTTGTGGTGCGGCGTGATTACTCGCATCTTTGCGAGGCGTGCTCTGGTCGGAGGGTAGGTGCGCTTCGGTGTCCTCGACGTCGTCCTGATCCTCGTACACGGGCAGAGACAGCGTGAAGGTCGATCCCGTGCCCGGCTGGCTCCACAACTTGATGGCGCCATTGTGGTTGGCCGCCACATGCTTGACGATCGCCAGCCCAAGCCCGGTGCCGCCGGTGTCGCGGGAGCGCGCCTTGTCGA
Source organism: Mycobacteroides franklinii (assembly GCF_002013895.1). Classification (GTDB taxonomy): domain Bacteria; phylum Actinomycetota; class Actinomycetes; order Mycobacteriales; family Mycobacteriaceae; genus Mycobacterium; species Mycobacterium franklinii. Next base: position 370,944 of record NZ_MAFQ01000003.1, read on the forward strand.
CCCGGAAGAACCGTTCGAAGACGCGCTCCTGATGTTCCTTGGCGATCCCGATGCCACGGTCGGTGACGGCGATCTCGATTTTGTCGCCGCGGCGCCGGCGGCTGATCGACACCGGCGATCCCTGTGGCGAGTAGGCGACCGCATTGGCCACCAGATTGCTGATCGCGGTGATGAGCAGGGTGGGGTCGCCGCGCACCTCAAAGCCGCTGGGTGCGTCGGTGGTGACCGCGATATCGGCGTTCTCTGCCGCCACCTTGGACCGGCTCATCGCCTCGGACACCACGAAGTCGACGTCGACGACCTCCAGGTCGGGCAGCTTTTCGGCCCCCTGCAGCCGCGAGAGCGCGATGAGTTCGGTGACCATGTTGCCGAGACGGCGAGACTCCGCGAGCACCTGTTCGCCGAAATGCCGCACGGTCTCGGGGTCATCGGAGGACTCCAGCAGCGCCTCGGCGAGCACGCCCATCGCGCCGACGGGCGTCTTGAGCTCGTGGCTGACGTTGGCCACGAAATCGCGGCGGGTGGCCTCCATGCGGACATGCTCGGAGTCGTCGTCGACGTAGATGACCACCCAGCGGGTATCGGCGTCGGAAAGCCTGCGTACGTGACCGCGCAGAGAGAACCCCGCACGGCCCGGCGCCTTCGGCTTGGTGGTCAGGTCCACTTCCACGGCCTCACCGGTGACCAATGTCCGCTGCGCGGCATTCCATGCGTGCTCGTCGAGTTGACGGTCGCGCACCAGGCCGAGTTCGCGGGCGCGGGCGTTGACCAGGACCACATCCTGATGCTTGTCCACGACGACGATTCCCGTCGGCGCGATGGCGACGATGCGCTCCAGCATCTGCGAGACCGTCAGACCTGTCTGGGCTACATCGGAACCCTTCCGGGTCTTCCGGAGGGTCGGGGAGCGCCGTGAGTACCAGACGCCCAGCGCCGCACCCGCAGCAAGCGCCGCGACGGCTGCGATCGTCACGATCACAACCAGAGAGCCCGATGCGGCGGTCACGCGAAAAGCGTACGCATTCGGTGAACGTCACCCCAGCAGCGTGCGGCTAAATGCCGAGCAAGTCACATATTCCCGCACAGGTGTTAGGCGTGCGTTTACCGATTATTCGCCAATTGGCGAACTTTTGGTGGGGCCAGACTCTCGGTGAGGCTATTTCGCGCCCTGGTTGGCTACCGCCGCGGCGCCTGCGGCCGCGGCCTCCGGGTCCAGGTAGACCCCACCCGGAGTGATCGGTTTGAGGTTCTCGTCGAGGTCGTACCGCAACGGAATGCCCGTGGGAATGTTCAGGCCGACGATCTCCTCGTCGGAGATCCCGTCGAGGTACTTCACCAGTGCGCGCAGCGAATTACCGTGAGCGGCAACGAGAACTGTCCTACCCGCGCGCAGCTCCGGCACGATGGAGTCTTCGTAGTACGGCACGAACCGCGCCACCACATCGGCCAGACATTCGGTGAGCGGCCCGCCGTCGATATCGGCGTAGCGGGGATCCTGGTCCTGGCTGTAGTGGCTGCCACGCTCGATGGGCGGCGGCGGGGTGTCGTAGCTGCGGCGCCAGGCCATGAACTGGTCCTCGCCGTACTTGGCCTTGGTTTCCGCCTTGTCCAGCCCCTGTAGCGCACCGTAGTGGCGCTCATTGAGGCGCCAATCGCGCACCACCGGGATCCACAGCCGGTCGGCCGTGTCGAGGGCCAAGTGCGCGGTGTTGATCGCGCGACGCAGCAGCGAGGTGAACAGAATGTCCGGCAGCAGCCCCTGCTGAGCGAGCAGCTCACCACCACGCTGCGCCTCGGACCTGCCTTTTTCGGTCAGGTCGACATCGACCCAGCCGGTGAAGAGGTTCTTGGCGTTCCACTGGCTCTCGCCGTGGCGCAGCAGGATCAGGGTGGCCCCGTTTGACTGACTGGAGGTCTCGCCGCTCATGCGCGTTACCTTATCTACTCGCGCTTCGGTTCGATACAGCGATACCCGGCGCTGGTTTAGACAACGGCCTGGTCAGCAGCCACCGCCACGGCCCGCACCTGCTCGGCCCGCCCCTCAAACGCGTAGTCATGGAGCGGAAACGTGCGCGACGAGCGGCGCGCGGCCTGCGTGGACATGGGCCGGATGTACGCGGACTCGCCGTTGTGGTCGAAGTAGTAGCTGTTGGCAGAGGCGCAGTTGCCGACTTGGAACAACGAGGTGGCATACCGGCCACGAACCTGTTCGGTCCAGTCCACCGCCGCCTGCCGGCGTACTTCGACATCGGTAGCGCCCAGGCGCTGCGCCTCGGCGATCACCCGGCTGATGTGCGCGCCCGCCGTGTCCACGACGCTGTGCCACGTGCCGCCGGTCCATCCGTAGTGCCCGAACACCTGGAAGTAGTTGGGCAATCCGGGAGTGGAGATGCCGTGATAGCTCTCCGGCAGCTGGTGCGCGTAGAAGTCGCCGAGGTCAAACCCGTGGCGCCCGGTGACCGGGGTGTCCCGGTAGATCTGCGGGTCGTAGAACAACCGGAATCCGGTCGCGAGCACGAGGACGTCGACGGGGCGTTCGCGCCCGTCACGCGTGCGAATCCCGGCCCGGGTGATGGTCTCGATCGGATCGGTGATGAGGTCGACATTGTCCCGATTGAAGGTCTGCAGATAGGAACTGGAGACCGCGGGGCGCTTGCAACCGAAGTCGTAGTCCGGAGTGAGTTTGGCGCGAAGCTCCTTGTCCGGCACTGCCATCCGATAGGTCACGTTACGCAGGAAGCTCGACACCGCCTGTGGGATGACCTTGACGTTCGCGTAGTACATGACGCCGTACACCAGCACCCCGGCGTAGACGAGTTCCAGCCCTTCCTGCAGCAGCCGCTGGGCGAGGGGCACCCGACGGAAGAAGGTCTTGACGGCCCCGGGCGTGGTGGGGTCGAACTTGGGAAAGATCCAGATCGGCGTGCGCTGATAGACATCGAGGTGGCCTACTTCGGGCGCGATCTCCGGAATGATCTGTACGGCACTCGCTCCGGTGCCGATGATGGCGACGCGCTTGCCCGCCAGGTCGACACTCTGATCCCAGGACGCCGATTTCACGATCGTGCCCGCGAAGTCGTCCAGGCCGGGGAGTTCCGCCGGTTTGGGTTCTGGGAATGGACCGGCCGCCACGATGACGAACCGCGCGGTCACGTCCTTGCCGTTGACCTTCATGCGCCAAAGATCGGCGTCGTCGTCCCAATGGCGTTCCCCCACTTCACTGTTGAAGCGAATAAGTTCACGCACACCGAAATCGTCGGTCAACCGCTCGACATACGCCAGCACCTCCGGGCCCTTGGCGTAGAACCGGGACCAGTCGGGGTTGCAGGCTTCCCGGAACTGATATGCCTGCGCGGGGACATCGACGCCGATACCGGGATACACATTGTCGCGCCAGGTTCCGCCGACGCCGGCGGCCCGCTCGAAGATGGTGACATCCGTGACGCCGGCCCGCAGCAGGTCGCGGGCCACCCCGATGCCGGACAGACCGGCACCGATGATCACCACCTGATGATCGGGCCCCCGCATGGGCTTACGACGTCGCGCGCTCATGCCGTTGCCTCGTAGGTGAGCTCCTTGGACCAGGACGGCTGCGCCGGAAGCCATTTACGCGGAATGTGGTCAGAGGCCTTGACCATGGAGTTGGCCAAGTAGTGATAGGGGTGATCGGGGTTGATGACCCACTGGGAGCCCTTCTTCAAGAACCGGTAGATGAACAGCCGGGTCCCCTTGCCGCGGTCTCCGACGTTGGAGAAGCGGTTCATCGCGTCGTACAGCCGCTGTTCACTCAGCCCCATCGCCACGATGTTGTTGCGAATCCGGTTGATGAGCGGAATCCCGGCACCCAGCCCCACCAAACCTGCGACCAGGAAGGAGGGGCTGACCAACGTGCCGACGTTCTCGATGACGGCCCGGCGCATCGGCCCCTGTCCCATCATGTCGAGGACGTGGAAATCGACTGCGAGGTGCCGAGATTCGTCGGAGTTGATATGCCGGAACGCATCGTGGCAGATCGGGTCCTGCACCTCCTCGAGGAGGAACTTCAGCAGCGCGCCGTCGAGCGCCACCTCAAGCAGCGGGATGACCGTGCCGAGGACCGTCAGCGAGAGACCGTCCGAATACTTGTCCAACCATTCGATGGCCAAGCGCACGTTGATGTTCGGCTCGGGGATCTCATCCTCCTTGAGCATCCCCCAACGCCTCATGAGTGCGAGTTCGGCGTTGGCGTGCTTCTGCTCTTCGGCGTGGAAGTAGCGGTAGATCTCGGCAAGCGTGGGGTCCGGCGCCTTCTTGGCCAGCGCGGCGAACCCACGCGCGCCGATGTTCTCGATCCACACCAGGTCTGCCATGAAGCTCTTGAGCTTGGGCCACAGTTCGGGGCTGATGGTCTCGGCGCCGGGCGCATCCCAGTCGACGTCCGCGAGCGCCCACTGCTTGTCCTTGATGGTCTGCAGCATGTCTTCCAATACAACGGCCATTGCCATTCCTCCTTATGCGGACTGCGCTGTGGTGGTTTCGACGTGGTCAGCGAGAGTCTGGGTGACAAATCTCCCTGCCGCACGCACGGCAGCTCCGGCCTCGGTGCTGAACCGCGGGAGCGCCTGAAACACGTGGATCTGCCCCGGCCATACCTGCAGTTCACATTGCCCACCGGTACGGGTGATCATGAGTTCGAGATGTTCGGCGTCGGCGGCCATCATCTCGCGGCCACCTACCTGAATCAGGGTGGGCGGCAACACTGTTCCCGGTACCAGAGAGATCCGCAGCCGGGGATCGCCCTCGTCCCGCCCCTGCGTGTACATGTCCACAAGACGCCGTGCGGCGGCGGCGGAGATGATCGGGTCCGGGGCATCACGTTCGCGTTCGGCCGACATCCCCAGCGTGAGATCCATCAGCGGTGAGAACAGCACCATCGCTCCCGGTTGCGGTACCCCGAGCCGATGGTTCTCCGCGATGAGGTCCACCGCGAGATGTCCACCCGCCGAGTCGCCGGCGATCACAATGTCTTTGGCGGCGTACCCCTTCTCGAGAAGCCATTGGTAGGCCACCCGTACATCGTCGGCCGCCGCCGGGAACGGGTGCTCCGGCGCCAGCCGGTAATCGAGACTGAAGGCGGGCAACCCGGTGGCCCGGGACAGTCGCGCCACCAGCCTGCGATGTGTCCGGGGCGAGCACACCACGTATCCGCTGCCGTGAATGTAGAACAGGATCGGGCCATCGGGATCGCTGTTGGCGGTGTGCACCCACTCGCCCCGCAGATCGCGCTCTCTGACCCGCGAGATCCTGACATCGTCAGGCATCGGACTACCGGCTGCCATGGTCCCGGCGACGACGCTGCGTGCCGCGGCGACCCCAAACCTGTTGAGCCGTACCCGATTGAACACCGGACGCAGCGCCAATCCGGTCAGTGCCGCTGTCGCCCGGGTGCGCCGGGACGCGGGCTGCACACCTGCGCTCAGGTCGGGGCGTATCGCACCCTTGACCCGCGCGGTCACCTTGTCCACCCGGCTGCGCACCCGCTGCACAGCATCCCTGCCCGGTTGCCGGCGGGGAGGGTCTGCCTGGAAGAGGTTCGGGAACCCCGCCACCGAAATATCGTCCAGCTCGGGCATTTCGCGACCGCCGATTCCCGTCACCGGGATTCTCGACGCCGCCATCTCCTCGGGCGCCGAAGCGAAAACGATCACATCGCAATGATGTTCAATGCCTTCGACACTCCGGATTCCCGCGGCGCTGAAGCGCGCGATGGGCCACGTGATCAATGTGCAATTGGGTGCCTGCAGCGCGGTGTAGAACTCGTCGGCGACCACCACATTGGGACGCCCGGTCAGGGGCAACGGCGTGAGCTGTCGGCGCGTCCATGGATCTTCGATGTGCTGGCGCAGATTGTTTCGCGCCAGCAGCTCGAGGATGCCCGCACGCTGGGGGCGCCGTCCCGCGAACCACGCCTGTCGCGCCGCATCCCTGACCGCCGGAACCTTCACCAGAAGCCGGGCAGCGCGAGTCTCCCGGCGCGGCAGTATCCAGTCCGGGGAGCTTTGAAAGAGCTTGACAGCGGCCGCCTCTCGCACGATCTCGGGAAGCAAGGTAGCTGCGGCGGCGCCGTTGCCGACCACAGCTACCCGCTTACCGGCCAGGACAACGTCTCTGAACTCCTGGCCTCGCACGACCGTCCCGGCATAGGCCTCCATACCGGGAACCGTCGGATCTGCTTCTGATCGCGAGCCGATGGCCAGCACCACCGATCTCACCGACAGGTCTTCTCCCCCAGCGATGTCAACATTCCAGCGCCCGTCGACCTCGTCGTAGGCGAGCGCGGACACTTCCTGCCCGAGACGCACGTGCTTGCCCAGGTCGAACAGCCGGACGGTGTCGTCACGCCAGGTGCCGGCCTGCGCTTCGCCACGATCCAGCAGCACGAAGTTGTGGATGCCGGCACGCTTCAAACCGGCGGCCACACTCAGCCCGGTGAATCCGGCCCCGATGATGGCGGCATCTGCATGCATGGTCATCACCGCACATCCGCGCCGAGTAGTTCTTTGGCATCAACCGGCGACGGCATCAGCCGACCGATCAGGCCGGCACCCCAGCGGTAGGGGTTTGGGGTATGCCGTTTGAGGTGCCACACGAGCTTGGCGTCGAGCTGCGGGACGACGTAGAACCGTCCCCGATCGTGCGCATCGAGCGTGCCGCGCGCGATCCGTTCCGGCGAGACACCGGTGTACTTCATCACCGATGCGGCAAGGCCGCTGACCGAGCCGCTGATGCGGCCGTCGCTGACGATGTTGGTCTTGACGAACGTCGGGCACAGCACCGTGACCTTGACTCCGGAGCCACTCAGCTCGGCGGACAGCGTCTCCGATAGCGCCAGCACGCCCGCCTTGCTCACGTTATAGGCGGCCATCATGGGCGCGGCAGCGAAGCTCGCGGCCGAGGCGACGTTGATGATGCCACCGAAACGTTGCTCACGTAGCAGCGGAGTGAACACCTGACAGCCGTAGATGACACCCCACAGGTTGATGGCCAGGGTGCTCTCCCAATCGGACATCGACATCGTGCCCACCGGCAGCCCGCCGGTGCCGATCCCGGCGTTGTTGATCACCAGGTCCGCGGGCCGGCCCAACCAGCTCTCGGACACCCTGGCCAGCTCATTGATCTGCTCGTACGAGGTGACGTCGCAGGACACCGCGTGGGCTTGCCCACCACCGATCATCTCGACGGTCTCCTGCGCCCGGCCCAGGTCGATGTCAGCGCAGACGACGCGGCTGCCGCGTGCGGCGAGCGTCTGGGCGAAGGCGCGGCCAATGCCGCTGCCCGCACCGGTCACCACCGCACTCGCTCCGTAGCTGACCTTCGGACGTCGGCGCGGGTAGGCTCCCGCGTCGGGTGCCGTCATTGGCATCACCCTTCGCTTGTCGCTTACGCATGACATGTAAACGTAAATCAAGCGTGTGGCACACCCGGCCGCTTGTCAAGGGTGCGGCGAGATCAATGTCGGGTTAGTAGTCCCGCGCGGTGGCTAACGCAGAGCGGTCAGTCCATCGATCGAGCTGCCGTTGTTTTCCAGCGCGCTCTGCAGGGTCAACTTCTCCTCGGGCACTTTCTCAACATGTTTTTCGTACACGTCGCGATGCCCGACGAAGTCCATCAGCGGAACCGAGTACCCGCACGAGTCAGCCACCCGCGTGACATCAACCAAAATGATTGAACGAGCACCCTTTTCGAGCGTGTTAGCGAAATTCGCACGCAATTGCGGATACTCGGGTTCATTGAACTGCACCACGCGCGCCCGGCCGTGTAACCGAATGATGCGGCACCGCTTGTCGAATGAACAGAACATCAGCACGATGCGCCCGTTGTCGCGCACATGTGCGATGGTCTCCGCGCCGCTTCCGAAATAGTCCAGATAGCCCACCTGGCTCGGCCCCAGCACCGCAAAGGTCCCGGCCATCCCCTTCGGAGACACGTTGACGTGCCCGTCCGAGCCGCTGGGCGCCGTGCCCACGAAGAACACCGGCTGATCGGTCAGCCATCGCGCCAGTTTGTCGTCGATCTCTTCGTACACAAGACCCATGCGGTCCAGCGTGCCACCGGGGCCCGACAATCCGCCAGCGGATTCCGGAGGGTCAGATGCGGGTGCGCAGATCCTTGCGCAGGATCTTGCCCGCAGCGCTCTTGGGAATCGCGTCGATGAACTCGACCTGCCGAATCCGCTTGTGCGGAGCCACCTTCTGCTCGATGAAGGTCATCACCGCCTCATCGGTGAGGTCCGCGTCGGTGCGCACCACAAAGGCCTTGGGGATCTCGCCGCTGGAGGGATCGGGTACCCCGATAACAGCGGCATCGCCGATACCCGGATGGGTCAGCAGCAGCGCCTCCAGCTCGGCGGGGGGCACCTGGTAACCCTTGTACTTGATGAGCTCCTTGAGCCGGTCGACGATCGTCACCACCCCGTCGGCGCGCACCACCGCGATATCGCCGGTGTGCAGGAACCCGTCGGGCTCGATCGTCGCGGCGGTGGCTTCGTCGTTACCGAGGTAGCCGGCCATCACATTGGGCCCGCGTACCAGCAGCTCCCCCGGCGCACTTTCCCCCTCAGCCGGAACGTCGATCTCCACACCCGTCTCGGTGTCGATGAGCTTGTTCTCGGAATTCGGGACCGGGATACCCACCGAGTTGAGCGGGATATCGGGACGGTTCGGCGGAATGAGGTGGCTGACCGGGCTCAGCTCGGTCATGCCATAGCCCTGGCTCACGCGGCAATTGAGACGTGCGGCAACCGCATTGCCCAGCTGCTCGTCCAGCGGCGCGGCACCCGAGAACACCGAACGCAGGCAGGAGACGTCGTGCTTGTCGACATCCGGATGCTTGGCGAGCACCACGGCCACCGGCGGCGCCACGAAGACGTGGTCCACTCGGTAGTTGGCGATAGAGCCCAGGAAGGTGTCGAGCTCGAAGCGCGGCAGGATTATCAGCTCGGCGCCCAGCTTGAGCTGCACATTGAGCAGCACCACCAGTCCGTAGATATGGAAGAACGGCAGGACGGCCAGCACCCGGTCGCCTCGCTCCACCCCATAGAGGTGCTTGGCCTGGGCGATGTTGGCGACCAGGTTGCGATGGGTGAGCATGACGCCCTTGGCCTTGCCGGTGGTTCCCGACGAGTACGGCAGCACCGCCAAATGCGTTGCCGGGTCAAAGGAGATCTGCGGCGGCGCGAGATCGGGCCGCACGATATCGGCCAACGACAGGCGCCCTTCCACGGGATCGATGGTGATCACGTTGGCTGCATCGAGCCCGGCGATCTCGGCGGCCTCCAGCGCGCGCGACAGCAGCGGCGAGACCGTGAAGATGAGCTGGGACTTGGAGTCGGCGAGCTGCTTGGCGAGCTCCTCGGCGGTGTACAACACGTTGACCGTGCTCGCGGTGCCGCCCGCACGCAGGATGCCATGTAGTACGACGGCGAAGGTCGAGCAGTTGGGCAGGAAGACCGCCGCGACATCACCCGGGCCGAAACCGCGGTCGGCCAGCCCCGCCGCGGCAGCGTCAACCTGGGAGCGCAGCTCGCCGAAGGTGGTCTGTGCGCCGGAGAGCCCATCGATCAGCGCGACACGGCCGTCGTCTTCGCCTTGATCGCCAAACACGTACTCGTAGACGGAGCAGTCGGGAATCGAGACGTCGGGCAGCGGGCTTCGAAAGGTCACGCCGGACAGTCTTGCACGCCGCGTCTAGTCCCTGCTCAGAGTCCTCGCCTCCACCATCGGGGGCCGTCTAGTCCTCGATGAGGTGCTCAAAGGCCTCGAGATTCTTCAGCGACTCTCCCCGCGACGTTCGCCAGGCCCATTCCTTCTGAATGGACGTCTTGAATCCCAATTCCAGCAAGACGTTGAAGTCGCCGTCCACGGCTTCCAGCACCTGCCCGAGCAGTCTGTCGATCTCATCGGGTGTGATCGCGGGCAGCGGTAGGCGACCCACCAGATAGATATCGCCCGTGTTGTCGATCGTGTACGCGACGGCGTATAACCGGCGGTTGCGTTTGAGCAGGTACCGGTACACACCCTCGGTGTTCTCGTCGGGACGGCGGCAGACGAACACCTCGATGCGCACGGCGTGCTCGCCGGGGCTGAGCATCGTGGTGATCTTCTGCTTGCGTTCGCCGGGCAGCTCCACGATGAGCGAAGGCTTGCCGTCGGGCCCGTGGTGTTCGGTGAAGGTGACTTCCCGCTCGACGAGCGTCCGCACGATGGTGGCGTAGGCCTGTTCGGCTGTCGTCATCGCCGCAGCCCCGACAGCCGGCGCGCCCGGAAACGCGAACGAGGTGCTCGCTGCGTGGAGGGCCTTTGTGGCGCACGGTAATCGGCGATGGCACGGCTGTAACTCGACAGCAATGAGTCCGCGGTGCTGGACCAGGAGAAGCCCGCGGCATGTTCTACGGCCGCACGGCTGAGGTCGGATCCCGTACGCGCCAGCAAGCTCCCGATCGCACCCGCCCAGTCCTCGGTGCGATGAGTCGGCACCAGCAGACCGGTGCGTTCGTCGGCGACCGCGACCGGTAGACCGCCCACCGCGGCCGCCACCACCGGGGTACCGCAAGCCTGCGCCTCGATGGCCACCAGTCCGAAGGACTCCGAATGACTGGGCACCGCAACGATATCGGCCGCCCGATAGACCTGGGCGAGCCTTTCTCGTGTTTGCGGAGGCAGGAAGGTGACCCGGTCGGCGATCCCGAGGTCCACGGCGAGATCCTGCAGCGCCGTCGGCTCGTCGAGACCACTGCCCGACGGCCCGCCGACAATCAGAACCCGAACCCCGGGCAGCCGCTCAGCGGCGCGGACCAACAGATCGGGAGCCTTCAGTGGCTGGATGCGCCCGACGAAGGCCACCACCTGCTCATCGGTCCGCAGGCCGAATTCGGCGCGGGCGGCAGCCCTGTCGCCCGGAGTAAACACGTCCAGGTCGACGCCGGGATGGACAATATCGATGCGCCCAGGGTCCGCGTTATGTATCGAAACCAGTTGCTTGGCCTCATCTTTGGTGTTGACGATGAGCCGGTCGGCCTCATCTACCACCTGCTGCTCACCCACGGCGCGCAACGCGGGCTCCGGGCGGTCCCCCTCGGCTAGGGTCTGGTTCTTGACGGCGGCCAGCGTATGCGCGGTGTGCACCAGCGGAACACCCCAGCGATCGCGGGCCAGCCAGCCTGCCTGGCCGGAGAGCCAGTAGTGCGAGTGAACCAGGTTGTAGTAGCCGGGCTCGTGGATCGCCTCGGCCCGCAGCACCCCGGCGGTGAATGCGCACAGCTGGGTAGGCAGGTCGTACTTGTCCAAGCCCTCGAAGGGGCCGGCGACGATATTGCGCACCGTCACCCCGTCGGCGACGGCCACCGCCGGCTCATCGGACGACGCGGTGGCACGGGTGAAGATGTCGACGGCGACACCCCGACGGGCCAGCTGAAGTGCCGTCTGCAGCACGTAGACGTTCATACCGCCGGCATCGCCGGTACCCGGCTGAGCCAGTGGTGAGGTGTGTACGGATAGGACGGCGACGCGGCGCGGCTTCAGCGCCGCAACCGCCCGGCGCGCGAACTCATCGCCACTAAGCACACAGCCATCTTGTCACTTACCCACAGACGGTTGACGCGCAGCATCGCTACCAGCGGTTTGAGCGTCAGCGTGACCTGATCTCCTGCCGGTATCCCTCTTCGAGGATCTTGCGCAGCTTCTCGTCCGAATGCGTGATGGCCAGCGAGATGAACGGCGAAATGACCTTGCCGAGCGCGCGCCCGGCAAGCCCGCCGGGCAGCCGGTAGTCGATGTTGATCTCCAGCTCGGTTTCGTCGTCGGAGGTGGGCCGGAAACGACATTCGATCTGGTTGTCGATCCCCGAACGCGACTCGGTGGTGAACAGGGTGTCCGGGTCCCACCCGGTCACCTCGATTGTCGACCGCAGGGTGGCGCCGAGGTTGATGGCAATGTCGTACTTGGCGCCAAGGCCGCGTGACACGTCGTTGACGAAGCGAACGTGCTCGATCCCGAACATCCAGTCCGCCAGATGGTGCGCATCACTGACATAGTCGAAGGCGTATGCCATGGGCACCTTTGCGGAGGAGACGTGATGGATATGCGTCATGTGCACATCCCTATCACTTTCACCTTCGCCGAGTGTGAAGCCATGGCGGAAAACCGTGCGAAACCCCGCCATGGCTTCACGCTCGGTGCAGCTCAGAGCCTCAGGCCAGTGCAGAGGCCTCGCCGCGGCGCGCCGACGCCCGCCGCATGGCACCCAAGGGATCGGCGAACAGCCCGCCCAGCGACACCACACCGGCGCCGGCCTCCTGCACCCGGTTGCCGAAGGCCGTCACCCGAATATCGCGCTTGGATAACGTCGATCGGTCCAGGAAGGCGGTCTCGACGTCATTCATCACTTCGGGGTACTCGGTGAAGGCCTGGCCACCGACGATCACCTCGTCGGGGTTGAGGATGTCCCGCAACAGCGCCACCGACTGGCCCAACACGCGTCCGCGTTCGGAAAGCAGTTGGCGCGCAGACTCATTGCCGCCGCGCGCGGCCTTGTACACGGCACTCACCGAGACCCCTTCACCGGCGGGCACGATGCGAAGCTTGCGTGCCGCGGCCAGCACCGCCTCATCACTGACGGTGGTCTCCAACTTGCCGGTGCCGCCTAACAATTCGGAATCGACCGGCAGTGCCGCAATGGTTCCCGGCCCACTGGACGGGCTGTGTACCCGTCCATCGATGGCAAGCGCGAAACCAACTGTCTCACGGGCGTATACGTACAGGCTCGTCAAGGAGCGGGCCGCGAAGCGGCGCAGTCCCAGTAGCAGCTCGGCACCGGCCATCGCGTCCACGTGCGAGGCCACCGATACCGGCAGACCCAGGGTGTCGGCGAAGACTCGGCCCACCGGCGCCTCGGTCCAGCCCAAACGCGGGTGATCCACCGTCCCGGCCGGTCCGTCGACCACACCACCGGTGGCTACACCTACCCACAGTGGCCGGCGGCGGTGCCAACGGGCCAGGTAGCGCTGCGCGCTGCCGGCCAGGGACGCCAGCGCGGCACCTTGCGGACCGTTTGGCGTGGGAGTTTCCACCACATCCAGGGTCCGCCCGAACAGGTCGGTCGCCACGATGCTGGTGGCGCGGGCACCTATGTGGATGCCCAGGGTCAGGAACGGCTCGTGGTTGAGCTCCACGGGCACCCGCGGGCGGCCGATGGCGCCCGAAACCGCCAGGTCGGCGCGTTCACGCAGCAGTCCGGCGTCCAGCAACGCCGTCACCTGCCGGTTGACGGTAGCGATGGAAAGGCCCGTGACCTGGGCAATTGCGTCGCGGGCGACGGGCCCGCGCACACGGGCGGCGCGGAAGACCGAGGACGCGGCGCTATCGCCGATGTACAGGGCGGGCGGGTGAATCTGGTGGCGGGAAACAGGTCGGCGAACCGGAGCAGTCATGAGATGGGTCCTTTGGCGGGGGCCGGATTCAGGCGAGGGCTGAAACACGGGCTACAGGTGGCTTTTGGTGTTGTGAACTGGGGCGATACCACGCCCGAGACGTCAAGAAAGACGCAGAAATCAGGCGCAGCGACAGACGCAGCGACAACACAGCTCGCGAGCCAGCGGCAGCCGAGAACCAATACCCGCGATCACAAAAGTGACCCGGGGTTCGGCGGCACGCGTGTTGGACACAGGCGAAATTTAGCATCCCTACGAGCCGATGTCCTAGTAGGACTTCTGACTACAGTGACGACCATGACCAATCCCACGTTCGACGGCCGGGTCGCGGTCGTCACCGGCGCCAGCTCCGGAATCGGCGCGGCCACCGCTAAATCACTTGCTGCCCTTGGGTTTCACGTCGTCGTCGCGGCGCGTCGAGAAGACCGCGTCAAGGCTCTCGCCGATGAAATCGGGGGCACCGCGGTTGTGCTCGATGTCACCGATGCCGATTCGGTTGCGGCCCTTGCGCAGAGCCTGGACCGGGTGGATGTGCTGATCAACAACGCCGGCGGCGCGTGGGGCCTGGAGCCGGTGTTGGAAGCGGATCTGGAGCACTGGCGCTGGATGTGGGAAACCAATGTGGTGGGCACCCTGCAGGTGACCCGCGCGCTGCTGCCCAAGCTGATTGCCTCCGGCGACGGGCTCATCGTCACCATCACATCCATCGCCGCACTCGACGTCTACGACGGCGGCAGCGGATACACATCCGCCAAGCACGCTCAGGCGGCGCTGCATCGCACATTGCGCGGTGAGCTTCTCGGAAAGCCGGTGCGGCTCACCGAGGTCGCGCCGGGCGCGGTGGAGACGGAGTTCTCGGTGGTCCGCTTCGACGGCGACCAGGACCGCGCCGACGCGGTGTACCGAGGAATCACACCCCTGGTGGCCGAGGATGTCGCCGAGATCATTGCCTTCGTCGCGTCGCGGCCGCCGCACGTCAACCTGGACCAGATTGTGGTCAAGCCGCGGGATCAGGCCTCGTCTACCCGCAGGGCGACGCGTCAGTAAGAGGTTCGGACCTTCCTGGACCACACATTGCCTTGTGTTCGGTGTTCGGTCATGACCGAACACCGAACAGAAAAGCTGGCGCCTCTGGCGGGAATCGAACCCGCGTCACGTGTGTACACGACAGGCGCGCTTCCTGTTGAGCTAGTCCGGCGCGGTAGGTACCCCCGGGAAGAATCGAACTTCCATCCACGGCTTCGTAGGCCGTCACTCTGTCCGTTGAGCTACAGGGGTGTGGTGCCTTTCGGCACCCCCGGCGGGATTCGAACCCACAACTTCCGGTTCCGGAAACCGGCGCGCTATCCATTGCGCTACAGGGGCGTTGGGGCGACCGGAGGGAGTTGAACCCTCGACTGCGGAGTCACAGACCGCTGTGTTTCCGCTACACCACGGCCGCCATGGCGGAGGCGGAGGGATTCGAACAGTCTCCGGTTCGCTGCCTCGCCAGGGCTCGAACCTGAACTCCCGGATTCAAAGTCCGGTGGGCGACCGATTACCCCACAAGGCATTGTTGGTGCGTACGAAGCGATTCGAACCTGCACCACCGCGCTCCCCGAGCAGGATTCGGACCTGCAGTCACGGATCAACAATCCGCCGGTTTACCGATTAACCAACCGGGGAAAGCACTGGTGAGGCACCTATGGAGCCATCGCATAGGTGAACCTGTCTCGTTCCTTCGGCTCGAAAGGCTCACGCATGAGGGTCATCCCGGCCTCTTGCGGAGTGCGGTTACCCTTGAACCCGTTACAGTCCCGGCAGGCCGCTACCGTGTTGAGCCAGGAGTCGACTCCCCCACGAGACCGCGGCAGGACGTGATCCCACGTTTCGGCCGAGGCCCCGCAGTACACACAGGCGTAGCCATCGCGCCGCAGCACTCCCACCCGGCTGACGCGATTTTGTGAGGTGTACGGGATGTACACGTACTCACGCAGCGCGATCGAGACCGGCAGCTCGATGACCAGCGATGCACTGCGCACGTGCACCGCGGGGCGGTGGGTGTCGATGGCGTACACGACCCCCTTGAGAATCAGCTTGATCGCGTGCTGCCACGGAATCTGGTGCAGTACGCGGTAATCGGCGTTGCAGAACTGCACGGTTTGGTTGGCCATCAAAGTCGACATTGCCGCGTACCTCCTTTCCTTGGTCGATTGGTCGTCGGCTGTGTCGCGCGGGCAAGACGGGAACCCCTCATCGACACATGTGCGTACGTCCGGCAGGAGTCGAACCTGCATGCCCGTTTCGGGCACTGGAGTCTGAATCCAGCGCGTATCCCAGTTTCGCCACGGACGCATATGTCACCACTATGGATTTATCAAATAAACTGCAGCACAATCACTTCCGAAATTCGCCGGGTGATCAACGCAGCCTCGCTGGTCGCGCCGCAAACAATGGTGCATCGGCGATGGGCCGATGTAAACCCCTTTAATTTCGATTAATACGTTGTAGTTCAGCAGTTTCGAGCGCACTCAACTCTAGGAATGTCGGGCGACATCCCTAGCAGAGCAAACCAAAAGGTTGAGATATTCATGAGAATCGTTGGCCGGCGATCGCTTGCCGCCTGATCTTCCACCCGCCTGCTGAGCGGTAAGTCGCTGCGACCACGACGAAACAACCGGCGATGCTAGGCGCATCCCGGCAATCTGCTCGTCATGGAACCGTGCGGACATGGGCGTGACGCTACCAGCCATCATCGGCTGGGCGACATGGTTTTTCTGCGCGCAGGGCTATCGACGCGTCGTCGTCGGCGTGGCCGAGAGCGATGGCGCGCCCGACGGGGTCGACGGCGCTGACGTCGGCGTCCCCGAGAGGGTCGGCGCACCCGACGGGGTCAGCGGTACGGTCGTCGGGATCGACGAAGTCGTTGTCGTCGGCGACGATGTGACGGTTCGTTCCTTCGGATTCGGGGGAAGCGCCGACATCGACTGCCAGGTCGGCCAATCGACCACCCAGTCCCACAGGTCGCCGTCGGCGTACGACAACTCGATCGAGGTACCGGTCACCTCAACGGGATCGCCGTACATGGCAGTCCGGAAGTACGACTCGGCATCACCCAGCGACAAATTGATACAGCCGTTCGTGACGTTCGTGTTGCCCTGTTGTCCGGTGGTGTTCGGATTGGCGTGGATGAACTCGCCGTTGTTCGAGATTCGAACCGCGAAGCGTTCGTGCACGTTGGTGTAACCGGCCGCCGGGTTGGACATCCAGAAGTCCTCGTACTTCTCCGTGACAACGTGAATTCCGCTGCGGGTGACGTTGCGCGGCAGATCTGCCTCACCGTAGCTACACGGCAGGTCAAGGATGGTGCCCTCGTCGGTAGTCACTCGAATGCGGTGACTCTGCGCATCGGCGTAGACAACCTGGCGGCGCCCCACACTGAAGTCCAGGGACATGTCCTCGTTGCCAAAAGCACCGTCACCGAAAGGAATTCCATAAAGATTGGCCTTCACGTCGACCTTGGTGCCGGCCTTGAAGTATTCACGGGACCGCCAATGCACCCGGGAGCCCTGCGCCTCGTCGGGCAACCAGGCCCAACCACCTTCGGTGGGCGGATCGCAGGTGATGCTCAGCGAACGCTCCACCGCGGCCTTGTCCGCGATATGCGCATCGAACTGGATGATGACGGGGGCAGCGATACCCACCGTCTGCCCGTCGGCGAGCTGGAACTGGCCATTGACCTTCGCCGTCGGCGCCAAGGTGGTGAACGCGCCGGACACCCCGACGGCCTTGCCGTCCAGGCCCACCGCCGAGCCCTTCCAGGTGTAGGTCACATCGAATCCGAGCGGTTCGGTGGTGCGGAACCTTGTCTGGTCGCGGCTGAGCACTCCGGCGACAACCTTGCCGTCCGCGTTGACCAGCTTGACGTCCTGGAACCAGCCATTGGCCACCGTCACACTGACCGGCGCCGTCGGGTTGACGTCCTTGGCCTTGTCATCAGGCAGGAAGGTCAGGGAGGCTCCCGGCGAGGGGGCCTCTTCGGGTGCGTTCGGGCCGACGCTCGTGCAGGCCGCAGCAACAGCGGGCACCGTCAGACCCAAAATCGTGAGCGCGCGTCGTCGCGTCAGCGCATCACGGAGATCTGGTCTGGGGTACTTCACGACACCCAACGATACGGGCCGCCGCGGACAGCTTCGCCCAGCCCGACCAGGATCACACCCCGGATCGGGCGGGACGTGCGGTTTTGTCCCGCGAATCGGCTAGTAGACCGGGATATCGAAGATCGCCGCAGGCGCACCGTACTGGGCCCCCCACCCGGCCCAGGCGATATCGCTCGGGCCCACGCGCTTGTCGACGAGCGTCCAGCCCTGATCGTCCTGATGCAGCAGCGCCACGTATTTCTTCGACAGGACGCCGTTGGCGGCGGCCTCGGCAAAGGGAGTCCCGGTGTAGTCGACGGGGCTGCCATCGGGCCCCTGGATGGCAGACCACAGAAAGGCCCAGCCTTCGGCGGCCTTGAGGCTACGTACCTCTAAACGGACCGGCTTGCCGAGTTGGGCCGTCACATCCGCAATGGCGGGCGCCAGGACGGCGGCCCCCTCCGCGGACGACGGGTCCACCGGTGTCGCGCCGGCGTCGGCCGCTGCGACCGGCAGCATGAGCATGCCGAGCCACACCAGTAGTGCCAGGAATCCGATCCGCATGGGCGCTCCTTCGTCGGCGACCTTCGAACGGTAGACGACCCGCGACTCCAATCCCTGAAGACAAGCCCAAGCGGTATCGCTTTCGCCTACCGTCGGTCCATGACGACGGGTGGGTCCTGTGACGCACGGTTCAGCCAGGTACGCGAGGAATTCGAACGTAATTTCGCCGAGCGCGGCGAGCTAGGAGCGGCGGTCTGCGTGATGGTCGACGGTGACGTTGTCGTCGATCTCTGGGGCGGATCGGCGCACGAGGACGGCGCCGCGTGGGAATCCGACACTGTCGTGCCCGTGTACTCCTGCACCAAGGGGGCCACGGCCTTATGCGCTCATGTGCTGGCAGACCGCGGCCAGCTTGACTTCGACGCGCCGGTGGCCGCCTACTGGCCGGAGTTCGCCGAGAACGGCAAGGCCGACATTCCGGTTCGGATGCTGCTCAACCATCAGGCGGGGCTGGCGGCGATACGAGAAACGCTGCCGGATAAGGGCTATGCCGACTGGGAATTGGTCACCGGCCTGCTCGCGGCTCAGGCACCGTTATGGGAACCGGGCACTCGATCGGGGTATCACGCGCTGACCATCGGCCATCTTGTCGGAGAAGTGGTCCGCAGGATCACCGGGCGCACAGTGGGCCAGTTCTTCCGGGAGGCGGTCGCGGGGCCGCTCAGTGCCGATTTTTGGATCGGACTGCCCGAGGACGAGGAACACCGCGTTGCGCAGTCCATCGCCGCTGATATCCCGGCTGACCTTGCCGAACTGCCCGTCTTCTTCCGTACCGCTCTCACCGACCCCACCTCGATACCCGGGCTCGTCGTACTCAACTCCGGCGGATTCCTGCTGCCCGCACCTACTGCCGAACGCCAGATCAACACCCGTACGTTTCATGCCGCGGAGTTCCCATCAGTCAATGGCATATCCAACGGCCGCGGTCTGGCCACGATGTATCGCCCCTTGGCGCTCGACGGCAGTGCCGATGGCACGCGTGTTGTCAGCAGCGCACAGATCGTGCAGATGTCGCAGGTCGTGTCCGCGTCGGCAATCGACGCGACCGTCGGCATCCCCACCCGCTGGACACTGGGTTTTCATACGGGCGGCGACAATCGCACCCTGAGTAAAGGCAGCAGCCTCATCCTGGCGCCGGGGGCGTTCGGGCACTGCGGCATGGGCGGTTCGGCAGGCTTCGCCGACCCAGGGGCACGAATGTCCTTCGGCTACACCATGACCAAGCAAGGCACCGGCATCGTGGTCGATTCGCGGGCACAGTCCTTGATCGACGCCGTCTACCGCGGTCTGGGATATCAGGAACACGGCGGGTACTGGCTCAACCTGAACTGACTGTCGTATCTTCCGGCGTCAGCAAGCGACCATCGGAGGCTCGCAGTTCAAAGCGCCGCACGGGGCGCGATGTCTCGCAATCCACCAGAGAAACGCGCGGTTCACCCGGCAGGAAGCAGAACTCGTCACTCCACTGCCGCAGTGCGACCAGGACGGGAAACAGGCCGCGACCCTTGTCCGTCAGTCGATATTCGTGCCGCGCCCCGGCTGGAACGACCTCCAGAATGCCGTTGTCCACCAGCGCCGCCAAACGGGACGCCAGGATGTTCTTGGCGAGCCCAAGACTCTTCTGAAACTCCCCGAATCTGCGCAATCCGTCGAACGCGTCGCGGACGATCAGCAACGACCAGCCGTCGCCGATCTCACCCAACGGCCTTGCCAGGGTGCAGCTCGATTCCGCATGACTGGCGCGTCCCACCATCGGTGAACTCCTTTGGTTGCAAAATGCAACCACCCATGCGATGCTCGAACGGTTGCGAAGTGAAACCAACTCTACCGAGAGGCGCGCGTGCTGACCAGACCCGTCATCGTGTTGTTCTCGTTCGCCTGCGGGCTCGCGGTGGCAACCATCTACTTCTCTCAACCACTGCTGGACACCATCGGCGCGCAATTCTCGACGCCCACAGCAGAAGTCGGCATCGTGCTCACGCTCCCCCAGATCGGTTACGCCATCGGTCTGCTACTGATCGTGCCCCTCGGCGATATCGTCGATCAACGGCGGCTCATCGTCGGGCAGACCGTACTGCTGGGAGTGTCACTGCTCGCCACGGCGATCGCGCCCAACGCGTGGACGTTCCTGGCGAGCATCACCGCCCTGGGCGCACTGGCCGTAGTGACCCAGGTGATGGTCACCTATACGGCGGTGCACGCCGCGCCGGAGCGACAGGGATGGGCCGTCGGCGTGGTCACCGGCGGCATTATCAGCGGAATTCTTCTGGCGCGCACGGTATCCGGCGCACTATCCGACCTCTTCGGCTGGCGGTCGGTGTATGTGGTGGCGGCCATCGCCACGGTGGCCACTGCCGGGATGCTGATGCGCACCCTGCCCCGATCCACCCGTACGCGACAGGCGCTCCCCTACCGCAGGCTGCTGCTCTCGACGCTGCGACTGCTGCACGACGAGCCGGTCCTGCGTTCGCGGGCCATCATCGCGATGCTCGTCTTCGCCGCCATCACGGTGCTCCTGACGCCCATGGTGCTGGCCCTCACGGCTGCTCCATATCACTTGTCGCACACCCACGTCGGGCTATTCGGGTTGGCCGGGGCCGCCGGTGCGCTGGGAGCCTTCAAGGCCGGGGCGTGGTGCGATGACGGCTGGGCCACCCGGGTCACCGGCATCGGGCTGTCCTTGATGCTGGCGGCATGGGCCTTGGCGGCGACTCTGCACTGGACCCTGCTCGGGCTCGCCCTAGCTGTCGTGATCATCGACTTTGGCCTGCAGTCGGTGCATGTGGCGAACCAGAGTCTCATCTACCGGCTGGACACCGAACTTCACGGGCGTCTGACGGCTGCCTACATGACGTTCTACTCCATGGGCAGCGCCGTGGGCGCCATCGTGTCGACGTGGGTGTACTCGGTCCACGGATGGACCGGCGTGTGCCTGCTGGGTGCCACTATCAGCGTTGGCGCACTTGCCTATTGGGCCATCTCAGAGAGAGCAGCCCACCAGCACCGGCTCAGGCACCAACCGCACCCCGAAGCTCTCCAGGACCCCATCACGCACGGTGCGTGCGAGCGCCAATAACTCACCGGAGCTACCCCCACCGCGATGCGTCAGTGCCAGCGCATGTTTCGTGGACACCCGCACTGTCGACTGCTCCCCCGGGTAGCCCTTGACGAATCCGGCGCGCTCCACCAGCCAGCCCGCCGACAGTTTCACTCCACCCTCAGCCGGATACTGCGGCATCACGGTATCCGGCCCCAGGTGATCGCGCACCCGCGCCCGAACGTCATCCACGTCACCCTCTGCGACAACAGGATTCGTGAAAAATGAGCCTACGCTCCAGGTGTCACGATCGGACTCGTCGAGCACCATGCCCTTGCGCCGGCGCAGTCCGAGCACCGCCTCGCGTACGGCCAGCGCGTCGGTGCGCTCCCCTTGCGCTACCCCCAGCTCCTTGGCCAGCTCCGGGTAGCGGATCGAAGAACTCAGTCCGTCCGTGGACAAACCGAATTCGACTTCCAGCACCACGCGAGCGTCGGTGTCCTTGAGAATGCTTGTGCGGTAACCGAACCCCAGTTCGTCGGGCTGATACCAGCGCACCTGGCCAGTTCCCCGGTCCAGTACCCGCACTCGTCGTAGCAGCGAGGCAACCTCGACGCCGTAGGCACCCACGTTCTGCACAGGGGTAGCGCCCGCCGTGCCCGGGATTCCCGAGAGGCATTCCAGCCCACCGAGACCGGCCCGCAGCGACAACGCCACCACCTCGTCCCAATTGCTTCCCGCATCCGCGCGCAGCAGCGGCCCCTCCACCGTGACACCGGCCGCGGCGATGTGAACCACCGTCAGGTCCGGCAGCTCATCTGCCAAAACCACATTGGAACCACCGGCGAGGAGCAGGGTCGGTTGGCCGGCGAGCGCGGCCAGCGTGCCGGTCACCTGCGCGGTGCTCTCGCACCGAACAAGCGCGGGGACCACCGGCCCCAACCGCAATGTCGTCAACGAAGCCAGCGGGGCATCATCGGTCACCGCGGCGCCGAGATCCTCGATCTCCGCGCGCGTTGCCGCTGTCAGCCTTTTCGGTCTTCGCGCAAGCGGCTCATCCAAGCTCACGGGCGCTAACGGTAGCCTTGCCACCCATGGCGCGCTCATTTGACCTGTCAGTGGAGTACTCGGCTACCGTCGAGCAAGTCCATGCGGCCTTCGCCGACGAGACCTACTGGAATGAACGTCTGACAAGCTCCGGTGCTGATACCGCGACACTGGATTCCCTGAAATCCGACGGCGGCGCCCTCGAAATCGTGACCACTCAGGTGCTGCGCAGCGACCGGCTGCCGGGCATCGTGTCGCAGTTCCACCGCGGCGATCTGCAGATTGTCCGCACCGAGAAGTGGAGCGCCATCGCCGACCGTGCATCCGAGGGCACCGTGGTGGGCTCGATACCGGGTGCACCCGTCACCCTGTCCGGCGCCGCCCGCCTGCACGACGGGGCCAAGGGCGCGCGGCTGGACCTGAAGATCAGCGTGGAAGTCAAGATTCCGCTGGTAGGCGGCAAGATCGAAGGCTTCGTCGGCGGCAAGCTCATGGACCTGCTGTCGGCAGAGCAGCGATTCACCTCGGAGTGGATCGCTACCCACGGCTAACCTGGGTCAAATGTCCAGGCGCACGGTATCCACGGTGAACTTCCCGGCGCCGGCCGAGAAGATTTACCAGGACTTCGCGAGCCGCGACTACTGGGAAACCCTGATGTCGGCGTACGGATGGCTCACTCCGGTCTCCGAGATTCACACCTTCACCGTCACCGACAACGGTATCGACGTGGTGCTCAGGCAGAATCTGCCCCGCATCTACCTGCCGCCGATCGCACAGAAGGTGATGCTCACCGACATGGTCATCACCCGGGTGCAGCATTTCGCCCCATTCGATCACGGCAAAGGCTCAGCGATGGGCAGCTACAGCGCCTCGGTGCCGGCCGGACCGGGTTCCTTCACCGGGGTCTGCACGCTGACCGATACCGATCAAGGTTCGCAGCTGAAACTCTCCAGCACGTGCAAGGTGTACATCCCGTTCATCGGAGGCAAACTCGAAGACCTGATCCTGTACCACCTCAGCGACCTGTTCCTCGTGGAAGAAGGCTTCATCGCCGATTGGATCTCGAAGCACCACTAGTTGCGGGCATTATCTCGGCGCCTCGAAGCCACCGATTTTCTGCTCGAGCAGTTCAGCCAGCCGCAGCGTGGTGTGGTCTTCGAACATGGGACCGACGAGCTGTACTCCTACCGGCAGACCTTCCGTGGATCGTCCCGCCGGTATTGCGGTGGCGGGCAGGCCGGGCATGGTCGCCACGCCCGCCCAGACCAACTGATTGACGAACGGGTACTCGATGCCGTCGATATTGACATGCCGTTCTTGCAGATTCAGTTCGTGATCGTGTGGGAAGGCGGGAGTCGGCGTGATCGGACAGACCACCACATCGAATTCGGCGAAGAGCTGCCGCCAGTCGTGGCGGTGTAGCTCGCGACGACCGTTCGCCTCGATCCAGTCGCGATGGCTGAACACCGGCCCGCGCAACCATGCGGTGTCAAAACCCTGGTCATCAGGGCTCAGGGTGGCGGCGAGGACCCGCAGCTGCTCGTATCTCTCCGCGGGGTAGCCTGCCGCGAGATTCGACGTGAGTAGCTCGGCATACAGTGCTGCGGCCTCGCCCAGATCAGGAAGCAGCGGACTGTACCGTTCGACGCGCGCACCGCCGTCGACAAGCGCGTCGGAGACCCGGTCAACCGCTGCCCGCACGGCGGATCCTGTGGGGACGAGCGGATGCTCATCGAGCACCAAGACGCGAAAGTCGCGGAGCCGTTCGCGGCGGGCGGGTGGTAGCGCCACGTCGAATCCGACACCCACGGTGAGTGGATCCGGCCCAGCCATCACCTCGAACAACAGCGCCAGATCACGGGCGGTGCGCGCCATGGGGCCGACCACACTCAGATCGCGGTCGGCGGGCAACGCCGGATTGGGCGGCGGCAGATGACCGCGATTCGCCACAAGTCCGAGTGTCGGCTTGTGCGCATAGACGCCACAGAAATGAGCGGGTGTGCGCAGCGAGCCGGCGATGTCCGAGCCGATGGACAGCGCGCCGAATCCGGACGCCAGTGCGGCCGCTGATCCGCCCGAAGATCCGCCCGGCGTTCGACTGTGATCCCACGGGTTGTTGGTGGTGCCGTAGATCTCATTGAAGCTCTGTAAATCTTGGAGCATCAAGGGCACGTTCGTCTTTCCGAGCAGGACGGCGCCGGCGGCCTTGATCCGTGATACCTGTACCGCGTCGTCGGTCGGCACGTAGTTCCTGTGCTGGGGCATGCCCCAGGTCGTGGCCAGCCCTGCCACGTTGTAGGACTCTTTGACCGTCATCGGGATACCGAGCAGCGGCCGATCCTCGCCGCGAGCACGCGCCTGATCGGCATCGCGCGCAGCGGCCCGCGCGCGGTCGAAGTCCCGCACACAGACCGCGTTGATCGCCGTGTCGTCGCGCTCGATACGGGCGATTGCCTCCTCGGTCAGCGCTACCGATGTGACCGCACCGGTGCGCAACGCGATCGCAAGTGTCTCGGCTGACTCAAAACTCCACTCCACGGATCTGACGCTATCGGCCCGCCGCGGAGGACATAAAATGCCGCTCAGCGCAACAGGATCGGTGTTTCTTCTTGCGATGGGCAAGCTCGCACGCACACCGAGCCGTCAGTAGTCCGATTCGGCAGCCAGCAGCTCGGCCAGGAATGCGTCGGCTGTGGGTGCGGCCAGACGGGCGCGCGCGAATGCCCGGACCCGATCCCGCAACTCGCCCGATTCGGCAGCGCCCCCGGCCCCCACACTGATCTCCGTCGCCGACCAGTCGGCGTCCCAGGCCCGCGCCTCGTCGACGGGCTGTCCGTCGGCGTCGAGCACCGGCAGCGCCGCACCACCCGTGGCATCCAACACGCCGACCGCATGAAAAGGCCCGCAACGCAACGAGACCGGAATGCCCGCGGCCGAGTCGGGGCCGGATACCGCCGCCCGCAATCGTGCGGTGACCGCCGCCCCCTCCGAGACCACCGCCCAGTCCAGATTACGTTCGGCCGCGTCAAAGACCCCCGGCGGCACAACCGACCAGGCGATGGTCACATCGCCCGTCGCAATCGCGCCCGGCGACGGAGATCCGTCTGCGCGACCAGCGGCCAGTGCATAATCCTCGCGCCGCGCGACCCCGACGTCCTGTGCCGCCCACTCCAGTCCCATCTCATCGGCCAGGTCTCGGCACTGCGCCACGAGCACCTCCACTCGGGGGTCACGACGGGAAGCCAATGCCACGCCGCGCGGTGCCAACAGGCCGGCCACATCGGCGTCCAGCGTGTCGTCGGTGAAATAGTCTTCGGCTGCCGCGGTCAGCACCGCGACCTCCGCATCAAGCACCCCACGGTCCAGCACGGTGATGCCGTCGCGGCGACTGGCCGGCCACCACCGCCGAAGCCAATGCCCCAGCGCCAACCGTCGCAAGGAGTCCGCCGACCCTGGCAGCACGGAGACCGACGGCAGCTCGATCATCCTCGCGGGATCAGCATCGCGCAGTGCCTCGATGACCGCGACGTGACCTGTCTCGCCGAGAATTCGCCACATCCAGTCGGCCCGGGCCGCGTCGGTGAAGCTCATCACCGGCGACCGCGACGGCTCGTCAACCGGCCACGACAACACCGCGCCGCTCACTTCCAGGACCGCCACCGCAGGAATCGGGGCTGGGGCGGCTCCCGTTGTCCACAAACCGGATTCGTTGATAAGCCTCATCCGGCGGCCCGCAATTCCAGCATGGCTTTGATGCGCTGCCGGTGGTCCAGGCTCACCGAGCGGGCCGCGCCCTCCAGCAGCGACCGCAGATCATCGACGTCACCGCAGGATTCCTGCCAGACATCGCGACCGTGCAATCTGGCCCACAACCGGCTCAGATAGGGCCGCGCGAAAGCTGCCAGGTCGTCGACCACCTGTCGCTGCCGCGGGTGAATGGCCCCACCTGCCGCGAGATAGCGCCGTGCGTGCATCACGTAGGCCTCTTTCACCAGCCGAGCCTGCACCCGTCCGGACAGCTCATAGCGCGTCGACACCGAATCACCAAGCGGCCGTAGATCCGTCGCCATCTCAACCCCAGCCACCAGGGCAGCCTGTTTGTCCTCACCCATCAGGCCCCATGGGGCGCAAGCCCTATCGACCTCCTCGGCGCACAGCAGTGGGACATCGGGCAGCTCATCACGATCCAGTGCCCGGCGAAGCGTGGCGCGCACCCGATCCACCACACTGCGATCCATCGGGCGATCACCTCCCGCATCCCCATCGATGGCCGGAGGTCTTTGCGGTTCAACCGAACTCAATCCGATCTCGACAATCGACCACGGCACAGTGGCGGCGCCATGAACGCTTGCCCCTAGGTTGTACGGTGTGGCATCGGCAATCAACGCCGTCCAAACCCGTTGGCGCGCAGTCACCTCACGATGGCTAACGGCAGCACCGAGTACCGTGACCAGACCGGTGAAGAAAGGTCCGGTGATGGTGCCGTCGGGCCGCACATCGCGCCAGCTTCGGTCCCGCAGTGAGGCAAGTCTGGCGACCACGGCGGGGTCCTCGACATGGCGATTGAGCACCTCGATCGCCGTACGGTCCCGGCCGCGGTGCAGATCGTGCAGAACCTCCGTCGCCGTGTGCTGATCTTCCTTCTGCGGAACGCCTTTAGTGACGGCCAGTTCGAAACATACCGGGAAATAGAGCTCTTGCGCGTTGCCGGTGGTAATGCGCAGCCTGCGCCGCTCGGCCTTCAGCATCACGAACCAGTCCGCCGTCGCCCTCAATTGCGGACCATGTCCCACGATCAGGGTGTGCATGGCGGCGGCCACCTCAGGGGCCAGCACCGGGGCTGAGTAGGACGTGTTGCTGCGCAGCCGCAGTACCAGCGGGTCGAGGATCCGTTTCACCGTCCGGCGCAGCGGCCCGCCGTCGTCGGCGCTCAGTACCTCGACACCGGAACCGATCGCACGCCATGCCCGGTCGATCACGGCACGGCGCGGCACGGCCGATTGCACCCTGACGGCGCCCTCGGACGTTGCCGACCCGATACTCATCCTGACAAGGGTAATCGCTGTCCGCAGAACAAAAGTTGGGTTCGGTAGCAGCCGGCCGGGTCGACGCTATCGACATGACCACAGGACTGTTTCCCGCCATTTCCCGAACCTTCGGTGGATGCGTCGCTTTACTGTGCGGCCGCCGGACAACGTGTGTCCATCCGGACGAGGAGGCCGACGAGCGCCTCGTCACGGTGGAGGAATTCGCCGCCGAGTTCGATCACCTGCTGATCCGCAAGCGGTTGTTGACCGCGGCGCAGCGCGCGATGATCGATGGGGGCACCCGCTCCCGCGGAGTCGTCACCGGCATGAACGCCACCGGTCCGGGCCGCGAAGTGCAATTGGATCTCATGGTGACCAGGCCGGACGGCGGCCAGTTCCCGGTACGCGAAACCGCGGTGATACCGGCGTCCACCCTGCCGAAGATGGCGCCGGGCAGCGTGATCGACGCGTACTACCGGCCAGGGGACCACAGCATCATCGCGGTACGGGTGCGCGCCGGCTGATCTAGCGGGCACCGTCGACGGCGAAACTG
This sequence comes from Mycobacteroides franklinii, assembly GCF_002013895.1. Lineage (GTDB taxonomy): Bacteria > Actinomycetota > Actinomycetes > Mycobacteriales > Mycobacteriaceae > Mycobacterium > Mycobacterium franklinii. Next base: position 398,755 of record NZ_MAFQ01000003.1, read on the forward strand.
ACCACGGCCGCCCAGTGCAATGGACTCGCCGCATGGTCGCCGCCACGCCAGCGCCGCAATCGGGCCCGCTGCCAACGGTTCACCGCGCGGCCGGCATCCTCATCACAGTGCGCACTGTCTATCTCAGCGACCGTATCTGCCATGGGATCCTCTGTGTACGAACAGAATTGTCGGTATGCCGCAGTAGTCGGCAACGACCACAGGGTCGCGGTCACCAACTCCGCACCACCCAAGATCATCGCCGCGGCGAGCCCGGTCGCCTCATCGAAGCGGTAATCGCCTCCCGACGAACACGCCAACAGCGCCACTCGCGGCGGGACCGGAAACTGCGCGGCCATCATGTCTGCCGCAGTCAACGGGCGATCCTCAGCCAGATGCAGGGCGGCCCGCTCAGCGTGGCCGACGGCGCCCTCTGCCGCACTGGCGTGCCCGACATAGAACAGCCGGGAGGGTTCCTGTGCACACGCGTGCGCAAGCCAGTGGCGATCGATATCGCCCCGGCGGAACAGTTCTACCGGTGCACCGACCGCGGGCAGCACCCGACGTTCGTCCATCAGCTCGCCGAAATGACGGGTCAGCGCACCCTCCAGAGCGGGGCGACCCAGCACCGAGCCCAATGTCGAATCCGGTCGCTGTCCGGGAATCCGCGGGTCCAGCAGCAGCACCGCCGGGCCGTCCCTGTGCTCTCGCCAGCGCACCGACCGGCGCGGCGCATGAACGATGTTCGGCGGCACCGCCATCAGAACGTCGACCAGTTCCATCAATCGAAAACCATCCGGACCCGGCATCGCCAGCTGCCCCCAGGGCACCCGCGCCAATTTCGGGCTGGGGGTCACGAACAGCACAGCCCGCTGAGATGCGGTACGCCTGGACAATTCGGACAACAAGGTCCAGCCGTCGTCGGCCACCAACTCGGACCCCAGCGCACCGGCAAGCTCGAATTCGGCATCCGGGCTGGCGAACGCCCCGGTGGTCAACGCGCGTTCGATGGCGATGAGCGCTGTCTCGGCGCCGCACGGATCCGGCAAGGCGGAATCGAGTGCGTCGCAGACCGTTTTCAGGGGCTGCTGCTGGATAACCCAGGTCACCGTGCGATCCGGCTCCCCCACTACCCGCAGGCTGGCGTAGGTGGCGATGCCCACATCAGCGAATCGCAACACCAAGGTGTCTGTCATGGCCAGGTCGACCATTCGTCGTCGACGGCGGTCACCTCGCGGCCGTACCGCTGCCGGGCCAACTCTCGATAACTACTCATGATCTGATCACCGGCAGGGTCCATCCGCAGCGGTGGCAGCGGCCCCAAGCGGGTGAGCCCGCCGTCCGCTTGCACCGGGGGTGCCGCGGCGACCAGCGCCAGGTCGCCCTCGACGGGAACCGCCGCGGTGGCGGTCCAAGCCCACGCGCCGGCGGTCGGACCCGACGGAGCATCGCTCACCTCGGTGGTGAAAGCACCTCGTGCGCTGTGATATTCGATCAACTCACTGACAAGCGCAGCGTTGTCCCATTCCTTGGCGACCGCGAAGGCGCCCGCCAGCATCGGCGCCGAAACGCACCTGGCCCAGCGCATCCGCGCTCCCGCATCGGCGATGACATAGCGCACCGCATCGACCGCCAAGGCCGCCGGGACCTTGAGGTCCGCGGCCTGTTCAAGCTTGGACATCGCACTCCGGTATCCCGTGCTGCCGGGCTCACCAGACACCGTGCCCGCGCCGGGGTCCAGGCCCAGGTCTGCGAGCGCGTCGGCACGCCAGATGTTGCCCAGCTGATCATCGAGACGCGCGTACTGCAGCCAGCTGCGCCGCGGATAGGCGTCCAGCAGTTCCCGGGCCTGCGCTACCTTCTCCGATGCCGCGGCGAAATCACCGCGCAGAATCGCGATCCAGCTGCGCTGTAACAGAATTCGGTGAATGTGCAGTGGTTTTTCGATCTCGCGCCAGTGCCGCTCTGCGTGGCCCCAACATTCGTCGGCCTCCTCCAGCGCGCCCATCCTGAATCTGATCAGCCCGAAGTACAGCCAGCTGCGGGACACGTCGTGCGCCCGGACATGCTCGGCGATCGCGGGGTATGCCTGGTGGACCAGCGTCTGAGTTTCGGCGATATCGCCGTCGGCCCACCGGGCCGCCGCGCGTTCCAGCTGCGCCCGCGCGCAGGCCAAACGCCAGTCCCTGGCGCCGGCCCGCGCCTCGGCCCGGCGTAGCCACGGTTGCGCCTCGTCGAGCCTGCCGGTCTCCACACAGAACCGTCCATAGGAGAGCGCGCCGTTGACGAACAGGTGATCGGACTCGGGGTCGCCCTGGCGCGCGTACTCCTCGAGCCTGTCGAGAACCTCGGCCCACACCGGAACCGAGTCCGCGTACATGTCGTCGTCGCATAGACCCCGGGCAATCAGGATCCTGGCGTAACAGATGAGGCCGTGGTGCTCGGCAACCAAGTCCTCGAAGTCCCCGCCGGTCTCGATCAGTGTCTGCAGGTGCGCGGCGGCGCCCGGGTGGTCGCCGTTGGCGGCGGCGAGTCCGGTGGCAAGAAATTCCGCACGCCGGGTATACCGGCTGATCAGGTGGTCGATCTCGTCATCGGACATGGTGACCTGTGCGGCAAGATCGGGCCGGCGACCCGCGCGGATTTCCGCATAGGTGCCCAGGCACTCGCGGATGCGCCGGACGCCTTCGACCACGCCGTCGTAGGCGGTGCGCACCAGGTAGATCTCGGCGAGCTGAGCCAGCACCTCACACGCGAGGTCATCGCGATCGGTCTCCTCGGCCTGCGCCAGCAGCCGCAGCAGGATCTCCTTGGCGGATTCTTCCTGGGCCGCCAACGCCAAGTGACGGGCGCGCTGCAGATCGCCGATGATCGTCACCTCCGAATAGTAAAAAGCGGCGGGCGCACCATGCACGCCCGCCGCTTTTTCCTGATGTCAGCCGCAGCTCACCTTGATGGTGAACGGCTTGGTGATCATGCCGGCCATCGGGTTCTTGATGTCGGCACCCGAAGCCTCGCCGCTGATGGTGTACGTCTTTCCGTCGACCTTGACATCGGCGGAGCCGACCTTCGCACCCATGCCCTCGCTGACTGCCAGCGCGGCGCCGTCGTACACCAGCCCCAGCGATGTCACCTTGGGAGTCGCCTCGTCGGTCATGACGACGCCCAGACCCTGCTGGCCGTTGATGGCGCCGCTGGCCACGTTGATATTGCCGCCCTGCTTGACGCAGGTCACCGACTTGAGATCCAGCCCCGCCAGGTCCTTACCGTCCACCTTCACCTCGGCGCCGCTGCCGGAGCTCACCTGCGAACCGCCGCCCGGCTTATCGGTCGAGCAGCCGACCACTACCGCACCGGCGGCAAGAAGTCCCATGGCGCCCACGATTACACGATTCATCATTCGTCCCTTCGTCGTCCGTCGCCCCGATGGCTCCGCGATGACACAAGTGAAGGCGCGCCGATCCACTACCGATCCCAAGAAATACCGATTACCGCAGGCAGCGCCCTTCCAGGCACCATGGACACCGTGGCCGTCTCCCCCGCTCCCCGTCGCGCTGGGCCCCCTCCCGCCACCCGCCCACAGGGGGCCATCACCCGCGGTACCACGGGGATCAACCGGCTGCGCCGCAGCGACCGCTGGCTCGTCCACCATGACGCGGTGCGTTCGGCGCTCGACAGCGCCCCTGACCCGCTGGTGGTGGACCTGGGGTACGGCGCCATGCCCAACACCACACTGGAGCTGGCCGCTCGGCTGCGCACCGTGCGGTCCGATATCCGGGTGGTCGGGCTGGAGATTGATCCGCAGCGGGTGGTACCGGCGCGCGACGGGGTCCACTTCGGCCTTGGCGGGTTCGAGTTGGCAGGCCACACACCGGTTCTGGTGCGTGCGTTCAATGTATTGCGCCAGTACTCGGAGTCGGAAGTGGCGGACGCCTGGGCGGCGATGACGACGCGGCTCGCGCCGGGCGGGCTGATCATCGAGGGCACCTGCGATGAACTCGGCCGCCGCTGCGCATGGCTGCTTCTCGACGCATCCGGCCCCCGGACGCTCACCCTGGCCTGCGATCCCTTCGATATCGACAGGCCATCCGATTTGGCCGAACGGTTACCGAAAGCCCTTATCCACCACAACGTTCCGGGCCAACCCATCCACGATCTACTTGCGGCCGCCGACCGGCAGTGGGCGGCCGCCGCCCCACACGGCGTCTTCGGCCCCCGGGTCCGCTGGCGCATCATGCTGAAGTCACTGCGTGACAACGGATTTCCTGTCGAACAGCAGCGACGCCAAGTTCGTGACTGCATCTTGACAACACCGTGGTCAGCGGTAGCCCCGGTAACTGGCCCATCCAGCTAGGCTGGACCCATGCGGATTGTGTTGGCGCAGATCACCAGCAGTGCCGATCCCACCGAGAACCTTGCCACGGTGGCGACCACGGTTCGGGACGCGGCCGTGCAGGGCGCCACCCTGGTCGTCTTCCCCGAGGCCACCATGTGCCGGTTCGGCGTGCCGCTGGGCCCAGTCGCCCAGCCGGTAGACGGTCGGTGGGCCGACGAGGTCCGCTCTATCGCACAGGAAGCGGGCCTGACCGTCGTCGTGGGGATGTTCACTCCCGCCTCCGACGGCCGCGTACACAACACGCTGCTGGCCACCGGCCCCGGCGTCGACACGCACTACGACAAGATCCATCTGTACGACGCGTTCGGCTTCCGTGAATCGGCGACCGTCGCGCCCGGAAACGAGCCGGTGCTCATCACTGTCGACGGGGTGAGCGTCGGACTGACCACGTGCTACGACATCCGTTTCCCGGCCTTGTACACCGAGCTGGCATGTCGAGGCGCCCAGGTGATCACGGTCAGCGCATCCTGGGCTGCGGGAACCGGCAAATGGGATCAGTGGACACTGCTGGCACGGGCGCGGGCGGCGGACTCGACATGTTTCGTGGCGGCGGCCGACCAGGCCTTACCAGCGCTCGAGACTCCGGCCAGCGGCTCGCCCACGGGAATCGGCGGCAGTCTGCTGGCCTCCCCGACGGGCGAACTCATCGCCCAGGCCGGTCCGGACCCTGAGCTCATCGTGGCGGACCTGAACCTCGACGCAGTCTCCGAGACCCGCAAGATCTTGCCGGTCCTTAACCCGTCCTCAGCCGAGTAGGGCACAATCGCGCGGGTGACGACACCGCCCCAGCCGCCGTTCGGCCCACCCGGATCGACACCTTCCGAGCCTTCGCCGTGGCAACCGCCCGCGCAACAGGTTCCACCCCCTGCGCAGGACCAACAGGTTCCGCCCCCGGTGCAGGAGCAGTCACCGACCCTGCAGATCCCGGTGACGCCGCCCCCCGTCGAACCACCGCCGCCGCCGAGCGAACCAGGTCAGGCACCGGAACCGGGCTCGCCGAAGAAGGGCCGCGACTACAGGTCGCTGGTGCTCATCGCCGTCATCGTCGTCGCCGTGGTCTTGGCCGCCGTGCTCGGTATTGAGCTGTACGCCCGCCAGCGGACCAGCAGCGAGGTCAACGCGGCCACGTCATGCCTGGTGCAGGACGGCGCGACCGCCTCCTTCGGCCCGATGCCACTGGTGCTGCAGTACCTCGGCAATCACATCGACAAGCTCACGATCAAGACCGCGGGCAACCAGATCGCACAGGCCAAGAAGATGACCGTCGCCATTACCGTGCGCGATGTCTCCCTCAATAAGACCGCCGACTCGCTCGGCACGATCGGCCAACTCGACGTCGAGGTGTCCTGGCCGACCGCCGGCATCACCGAGAGCGCCCGCGACCTCGTGCCGGGAATGCTCGGTTCGTTGGTGGGTGATGCCACCACGAATGAATCCACCGGCGAGATAACGCTGAGCGCCGCCGGAGGACTGGCACAGATCACCACCAAGCCCGTCATCAAGGACGGGATGGTGACACTGCAGTCCGAGAACGTGTCCGCGTTCATCGGTCTGCCGCGCGAGATCATCCAGCCGGCACTGGACACCTTCTCCAAGGGCCTCGTCGGCGGCCAGTACCCGATGGGACTCAAGGCCCAAGAGGTGAAGGTCACCAACGACGGCATCACGGTGAAGCTGTCGAGCACCAATCAGCCGATGAAGCCGGTGGAGAATCCCTGCCTGCAGAACCTGTCGTTCTAGTCCGGGAACCCGTCCAGGACCGCCCTGCTGCTCGACAGGCCTAGCCGCGTCGCACCGGCCTCGATCATGGACGCCGCGTCCTGTGCGGTCCGGATTCCGCCGCTCGCCTTGACCTGAAGCCGATCCCCCACGGTCTCGGCCATGATCCGCACCGCCTCGACCGTCGCTCCCCCTGACGGGTGAAATCCGGTGGAGGTCTTCACGAAATCGGCCCCGGCGACCTCGCTGGCGCGGCAGGCCGCACGAACCGCATCGGCACCGGCGCGCTCCAGCAGTGCCGCGGACTCGATGATGACCTTGAGGGTCGCCGTCGGGGCCGCCCGCCGGACCGCCTCGATATCGGCCTGCACCGCCGCGAAATCGCCGGCCACTGCGGCACCCACGTCGATCACCATGTCGATCTCGGCTGCGCCCGCTGCCACCGCCAGTGCCGCCTCATGCGCCTTGATGGACGAAAGGTGCTTGCCCGAGGGGAATCCCACCACTGCCGCGACGATGAGCCCGTTGGCATCCTTGGGTACGTCCAACGGCAGCATCGAGGGTGACACGCACACCGCCAGCACCCCGAGATCCACCGCCTCCGCGATGAGTGCCTGCACGTCCTGCGGTGTCGCTTCGGGCTTGAGCAGCGTGTGGTCGATGAGCGCGGCTACCTCCGCACGTGTGGGCCAAACCGCGCTTGTGCCTGCCGAATCCGTCACGGGCTGCGTCATAAGGGCTAGCGTCGCACACATGACCTCGCAACATGACCGTGCGGTCGCGTTCGCGGCCCTCCATCAGTCCGGAACGTTTGTGGTTCCCAATCCCTGGGATGCCGGGACCGCCCGCATTCTCACCGGCTACGGCTTCCCGGCACTGGCCACCACCAGCGCCGGCCTGGCCTTTGCGCTGGGGCGACGTGACGGCGCCAATCTGGTCAGCCCGGCCGAGACGCTGGCCAACGCTTCCCACATCGCGGCGGCCACGCATCTACCCGTGTCGGCCGACTTGGAGAACGGTGGCCCCTCCATCGGAGACATCGCGATGACCATCCGGGAGGCAGCCGCTTCGGGGCTTGTCGGTGGGTCGATCGAGGATGCCACCGGGCTACCCGATGCCCCGATCTTCTCGCTGGCCGAGGCGGTGGACCGCATCACCGCCGCGGTGCATACGGCACGCGATCTGCCGTTTCCGTTCACGTTGACGGCGCGCGCCGAGAATTTTCTGTACGGCAGACCGGACCTGGCAGACACCATCACCCGGCTCAACGCGTATGCGGAGGCCGGTGCGGACGTGGTGTATGCCCCGGGCCTGCCCGATGCTGCGGCCGTGCGCACGGTCTGTGCGGCGGTGGATCGCCCGGTCAATCTGCTCGCCGCAGGGTTCGTGCTGAATCACTCGGTCGAAGAGATCGCGCAGTGGGGCGTGCGGCGTATCAGTCTGGGTTCCGCGATGGCACGCGCGGCGCTGGGGGCATTCGTTGAGGGCGCGCGGGAGATTGCACAACGCGGCATGTTCGGATTCGCATTGCGCGCCATCCCCTATGGGGAGGCAAATGCACTGTTCCCGTGTGGCTAGCCGGCGGGGGGTATCAGACCGACAACGCCGTTGCACATCTGACGGAAGTTGACGATCCCGAAGATGCTGCCGCCGGGGACGAACTGGCATCCCGAACCTCCACCGGCACCGCCGCCACCACATTTCGGCCACGCACCGGGGCCCTGAGTTCTGAGCACATCTTCGGCAACTGCGATCTGTTGTTCACGGCTGGCTTCGGCGGGATTCCCCACTCCACCGTGCGAGGCCCATGTCGACGGTTTGAATTGCAGGCCGCCGTAGAAACCGTTTCCGGTATTTGCCGACCAGTTTCCACCGGATTCGCATTCGGCGACCGCATCCCAATTCATGGAGTCGGCCGACGCGACGCTCGCGGTCATGGACAACGACATCACGAACAGCACATTGAAGATCAGACACACCGCACGCCTGTCGCGCACCCACCGTGCCCGGTCCATGACGACCTTCATGTCACTGCACCCCGATCCTCTATCTCCCGGCGAGATCGTGCGATGGGTGATGAACCACCTGCCACGCCGGTCGTGATCAGATTGTGATCACTGTTGTAATCGTTACTCACGAGGTGTGCGTTACGCAAGCGGAGAATGGTAAGAAAAGTTGCCATTGGGCTACCTGAGGCTTTAGTGATTTCTTACTTCCACCTATAACACCGAGATAAACCGGTGGTCTCGGCGGAATTACACGATTGTAATTCGAGGGCGAAATTGATTCATGTCACAGCGCAATTTGCCGGCCGATACGCGAGATGCCGCGGATCGTCACTCACATCCGGGAATGCCGCCCCGAAGCCGGATAGATCGGCTCCCTAGACCTCGGGACCGCCCGGGTTGCACCGCGAGGCCGCCATCAGCCCCTCGTCCACCTGCGGCCGCCACGGCTCCAGATTCCAGCTGGGCTTGTCGGGGATGAACACCCGCCCGTACCAATGGCAATCGAACTGCATCCGCATGCCCGGCGTCTGCGCATCGGGAGCCAGCGCGACGACCTCGACCCAGGCGACATCCGCCCCGTCGGGCTTGTCATAGGTGCGCCCCAGCACCGTCGGATAGATCCGCAGTGTCCGCCCCAAAGATGTTGCGCCCCATGACACATGGTCAATAAGGACGGGCCCCACGGCTGCCGCGGGCGCCGTATTCATCACCAGCAGCGCGGCCATCGAGCCGATCAGCGCCACGACTCGGTGCAATAGTGTCAACGCTCTTCGCGCACGAGGCTCATCATCGCGACTTACCCTGCACCTCGAGCACGCGCGGACGAACGTCGACGAAGTACACCCCGGCCGCGACCGCGGCAATTCCCGCCGTCATCAGCTCCAACCCCGGAATCAGGGTGAGCACGGCAGCTCCGGCGAGAATGACTACCCACGTGGTCTTGGTCTGCTTCTCCGCCGCCACAAACGCATCCGCCGGCTGGATCGCAGCATGAACCAGCGCAACGATCGCCGCGATCAGGGCGATGAGCGAGAGCAGCGCGAAGACATGAAAAGAAAAGGCCACCCGATCAGCCTACGTGGCTGATCGGGTGGCCGTCAGAGCTGGAACTGCCTACTTCTGGGTGACGGTGCGGGTCGCGGCCGCCTTCTTGGCCGGAGCCTTCTTGGCCGGAGCGGCCTTCTTGGCCGGAGCCTTGGCCGGGGCTGCGGCCTTCTTGGCGGGCGCGGCCTTCTTGGCCGGAGCAGCCTTCTTCGCGGGGGCCTTCGCGGCCGGAGCGGCCTTGCCCGACAGGTCGATGCCCACCAGCTTGGCGGCACGCTCGCCGACGGCGCGAGTCTGGCTCGCCACGGTGCCCAGCGCCTGCTCGGTCAGCTCGGCGTAGTTGCCGACCAGACCCTCGGCGCGGGTCACGTTCTCCTCGATACCGGGGGTGCTGCGGATGCGCTCAATGGCCTCTTCGCCACGCTCGGCCAGGTTGTTGTAGATGTCGGTGGCCACCTGCAGGTAGGCCTCGGCCACCTTGCGCAGCTCCTCCGGGGTGAACCGGTCGCGCAGCTCGTTGACGTCCGTCGGCAGCTCGGCCGAAAGCTCACGCAGCCGGTCACGGGTCTCGTCCACGCGCGCACCGGCCTCAGAGGCGGCCTCCTCGGCGCGCTCGCGCAGCTTGACGACGACATCGGCAACTGCGGCCAAGGCCAGGTCACCGGCGCCGACGGCTACGTAGAACGGGGTTTTCAGGTCGTCGAACGAGGCGTTCTTCTTGGTCATGCCAGATTCCTTTCGGGGATGGGGAAAGTTATTCAGTTGTCGCCAGAAGATTCGGGGTCGGACTCAGCCACGTCCGACTGGGCTTCGGCATTTTGCTGGACGAACGAGCTGTATACGTCCAACAACACTTGCTTCTGCCGCTCTGTGATGACGGTATCGGCAATGATGGCGTCCCGCACCGGGCTGGCATCACTACGATCCAAAATGCCGGCACGCACGTACAACACCTCCGCCGAAACCCTTAGCGCCTTTGCAATTTGATTGAGAACCTCCGCCGACGGACGGCGCAGTCCGCGTTCGATCTGGCTGAGGTACGGGTTGCTTACTCCGGCCTTCTCGGCCAACTGACGCACGGAGACCTGGGCGGCCTCACGCTGGGCCCGAATAAAGCCTCCGATATCGGAAGCGGCGTTGCTCACAGCGGTGGCGAGGTCTGATTCCTGCGACATAAGAACCACGGTAAGCCAGTAGTGCTAGCTATTGCAAGCACTACTGTTAGCAATGTGTTCCACGTCACTCTCGCGCGGGAATAGCCGGGTCAGGGCCTTTTTAGAAGAGCAGCTGCGCGACGGTGTAGATCACCAGACCTGCCAGCGAACCCACCACCGTGCCGTTGATACGAATGAATTGCAGGTCACGGCCGACATGCAGCTCGATCCGGCGACTGGCCTCGTCGGCGTCCCAACGCTCGATGGTCTCGGTGATAACTGCTGTGATTTCTGCGCCGTACTGATCGACGAGATGACGCGCGGCGCGCTCTATCCAACCGTCCACCTTGTCGCGCACGGTGGCGTCATCGCGCAGCGTCTCCCCGATCCGCACGACGGTGTCGGCGATCCGCGTACGTAGCTCGCTCGACGGATCGTCCACTGATTCGGTGATCATCTTCTTCGCCGCCGACCACGCCGTGGCCGCTGCGTTCTGCACTTCCTCGCGCGCCATCAAGCGGGCCTTGACCGCTTCGGCTTTAGCGATGGTCAGATCGTCGTGCTGCAGATCATCGGCGAACTCGTAGAGCAGCCGGTTCACGGATTGCCGCAGATCATGGTCGGGATTGCGGCGCACCTTGTCGGTGAAATCCACCAACTCGCGATAGATGCGGTCACCGACGAAATGGTCGACGAACTTGGGTGTCCAGCTGGGTGAGTCACGCACCACCACTCGGTCAATGGTGTCGCTGGCACCCAGCGCCCATTCAAAGGCCCGGTCGCACAGCAGCTGGATCACCGGCGCATGCCGGTCCTCCTTGAGCACTGTCGACAACACCCTGCCGACCGGTGGGCCCCATTTCGGCTCGGCGATCCTGCGCACGATCACGCTGTCGATGGCTTGTTGCACGTCCTCGTCGCGCAGCATCTGTGCGCCCACCCGAAGCACCGTGGACGCCTCCGCCGCCACCCGCTCCGCATGCGACCGGTCGCTCAGCCACTTGCCCAGCCGGCCCGCGATCTGCGCATCCCGCACCTTGGCGGCGATGACGGCGGGCGACATGAAGTTCTCCCGGACGAAGTTCCCGAGCCCCTCGCCCAGCTGATCCTTCTTACGCTTGATGATCGCTGTATGCGGAATCTTTAGCCCAAGCGGATGCCGGAACAAGGCGGTTACAGCAAACCAGTCTGCAAGCGCGCCGACCATACCCGCCTCGGCGGCCGCTCCGACATAACCTACCCAGACCGGTGCGCCGATGGACTGCCACCAACGGCATGCCAGGAACAGCACCGTGGCGCCGATCAGGAACCCTGTGGCCACGGCTTTCATTCGGCGAAGCTGCTTCCGCCGCTCCTCGTCGACGGCCGAATTGGCCATCGCGAAGACGCCGCCGGATGCTTTCCGCGTACGCGGCTGATCGGTGTGCTTGCCTGCCACGACTCCATCATCCGCCATGGCGCGCATTACGCACCTCCGAGGGCCCCGTCCAGTAGTATCGGTTACAGATAACTAAGGGAATGTGGCGATAACCGTGGCAAGTAAAACGCAGCCTGCGGCTATCAAGACTGATGGTCGCAAGCGCCGCTGGCATAAGCACAAGGTCGAACGACGAACCGAACTCGTGGACGGCACCCTCGATGCAATCAGGCACCGGGGGCGCGATATCAGCATGGATGAGATCGCCTCTGATATCGGCGTCTCCAAGACGGTGCTCTACCGGTACTTCGTCGACAAGAACGATCTGACCACCGCCGTGATGACCCGGTTCGCACAGACCACCCTCATCCCCAAGATGGCCATGGCGCTGTCGGCCCGCCTCGACGGCTACGACCTCACCCGGACCGCCATCAAAGTGTACGTCGAGACCGTGGCCGCCGAGCCGGAGATCTATCCCTTCGTCATGGCCAACAGCTCCACCAGCCGCAGCAAGGCGATCGCCGATTCCGAACGCATCATCGCCCGCATGCTCGCCCTGTCACTGCGCCGCCAGATGTCCGAAGCATCCATGGACACCCACGGCGTGGAACCGTGGGCGTACATGATCGTGGGCGGCGTCCAGCTTGCTACCCACTCGTGGATGTCGCACCCGCGGATGAGCTCCGATGAGCTCATCGACTACTTGACGATGATCTCCTGGAATGCGGTGCTAGGCATCGTGGGTGTGGGCGGCTCACGCGAGATGTTCGTCGGAATGCCGCACCCGTCGCCGGTTCCTCCCGCGCTACAAACGCGTCAGACCCACTCGGCCTGACCCGACCTCACTAGGGTCACAGAGCATGACCCTCAGGATCGATACGTCCACGCTGCGCTACCGACCCGGCCTGAAATTCGCCGACGTCGATCCCCGCGCCACGCCCGGATTCGACGGATCGCGCGAGGACGGCGAAGCACTGCAGGCCGAGCTCTCCGAACGCCTGGGACTCCTACAGGAGATGCTCTATGCGAACGGGCGCAGCGGAGACCGCCGCTCCGTGCTACTGGTGCTGCAGGGAATGGACACCTCCGGCAAGGGCGGAATAGTCAAACATGTTGTCGGACAGGTAGATCCACAGGGAATAGAGCATGCCAGCTTCGGCGTGCCCACCGAGGAGGAGCGCAAGCACCACTATCTGTGGCGCATCCGCAATGCGTTGCCCGCGGGCGGACAGCTCGGCGTCTTCGACCGTTCACACTATGAAGACGTCCTCGTGGTGCGGGTGCACAATCTGGTGGCGCCAGAGGTCTGGGGCGCACGCTACGAAGAGATCAACGCTTTCGAGAAGGAACTGACCGAGGCCGGCACCACCCTGCTCAAGGTCGCCCTGGTGGTATCGCTCGACGAGCAGAAGCAGCGCCTCGCCGAACGGCTGGACCGCCCGGACAAGTACTGGAAGTTCAATCCCAACGACATCGACGAGCGCGCCTTCTGGCCCGCGTACCAGGACGCGTATCAGGCGGTGTTGGAAAAGACGAGCACCGACTACGCGCCGTGGCACGTCATCCCGTGTGACCGCAAGTGGTTCAGCAGGCTCGCGGTCACCGCACTTCTCGATGAAACACTGGATGGACTAAATCTGTCGTGGCCACCAGCCGATTTCGATATTGAGGAACAGAAACGCCGCCTCGCGCAAGCGTGAGACGGCGTTGACCTGTTAAGTCTCGTTATTTGACGAGGGTGAACTGCCCGACGTTGGTGACACCGCGGCGGAAGAAATCCGCGCAACCGGTCAGGTACCTCATGAAGCGGTCGTAAACTTCCTGCGACTGAATCGCGATCGCTTCCTCACGACGCTCTTCGAGATTCCGCGCCCAGATATCCAGCGTCTTCGCATAGTGCGGCTGCAGCAAATGCACACGCTCCAGGTTGAATCCGGAACCGGCAGCAAGCTGCTCAATGTCCTCGACAGCCGGCAACTGACCACCGGGGAAGATCTCCTCGCCGATGAACTTCATGAATTTGAGGTCGCTAATGGTTATAGCAATTCCATTTTCACGGAAGAACTGCTGTGTATGCGCAAGAATTGTATGCAGCAACATGCGGCCATCATTCGGAAGAATGTCATATGCCCGTTCAAAGAAGATCGGGTACCGCTCTTGCTTAAATGCCTCGAATGCACCGATCGTGACAATTCGATCGACCTTGTCGTTGAATTCTTCCCAACCCTGCATGCGAATTTCCGCGGTACGACCGGTCTCCGCGGCGACCTGCGCCAGACGCTTGCGGCTGTATTCACTCTGATTCTTACTCAGCGTGATGCCGACAACGTTGACGTCGAATTTACGCATCGCGCGCTCCAGGCAAGCGCCCCAGCCACAGCCGATGTCCAGCAGGGTCATCCCGGGCTCAAGGTTGAGCTTGCCGAGCGCGAGGTCGAACTTGGCGAACTGGGCTTCGGCGAGCGTCAAATCATCGCGCTCAAAGTACGCGCACGTATAGCCCATCGTTTCTTCGTCAAGGAAAAGTCCGTAGAATTCGTCCGAAATGTCGTAGATGGACTGAGATTCCTCGTAGTACGGCTTCAGATCGGACATTTATTGGAGCACCTAATTCCCATCAACATCGGCTACCTTGCACTGGACGGCACCCTAGCACGGCGTGCTGTGTCTACCTCTTAGGAATGGCTACCAGCCACTCCAGCTGCCCCAATAGCACCCTGGCAGCCCCCTCGATCTCTCCAGCATCCCCGGTGACCCCCACGACGCGCAAGGTGGCGTCGGCCAGCGCCTCCGGCGCTATCGAATCCCCGTCCGCACGCAGCATAATCACCGACTCCACGAGCCGGAAGGGCAAGCGCTCCACCCCGTCGCGGACCATGTCAGCGCGGCAGGCAGCAGCCGCCAGATCCTGATAGTGCATGCGCAGCTGGTCACGCTTGCGCCGGAACACCAAGAACCGATCCGCGCGTAGATCCGGCAATAGATAGAGAGCACCCAGGTTCCATCGACTCGCGGCGAGCTGAGCGGCGTCGGCGAGCGCCAGGGCGTACAGGCGTACCACCGGCGGCTCGGATCGATCGGCGATCAGGGCCGCGTAGTGCAGCGGCTGGTCGATGGTCATCGCCAGCAGCGCATCGAGGATGTCGTCCTTGGTCTTGAAGTGGTAATACAGCGAGGCCTGCTGGATACCCACCGACTCGGCGATGCGGCGGGTGGTGGTTGCGGCGAACCCATCGGTGGTGAACAGCTCGGCCGAGGCATCGAGGATCTCGTCGCGAGTGGTGTTCCCCTCACGAATGGGACTGATACGCCGCGGTCGCCCTGACATTGTGCCGACCCTTCCATGTATTCCTCGGCAACGTCCCTATGCCACTACTTGGTGAGCGTTTCGTCATCGCTCCGACATCTGCGCAACGACAATGTTACACCGCACACCAGTTCCGAAACGGCACTGTCACCCACACGTACCGGTCGCCCGTCAAACTTATTTACCTATCGCCTGACAGATATTTCTCCCCACATAGAAGTGGGTTTTTGACGACACACAGGGCACAGAAGGCGTTGCCCGAGGACCTATCTGGAGTGCCCATGAATGCCACAACGGCCACCGAGACCGCGGGGCGGTCCGCAGCGATCAGCGCCGGATCCGACTCCGACGACCTTGCTGCTTTCGGCTACAAACCCCAGCTGCATCGCAGTCTCGGCAAATTCGCTTCCTTCGCGGCGGGCTTCTCGTTCGTCTCGATCCTCACGACGATCTTCCAGCTGTTCGCCTTCGGCTTCAGCTTCGGGGGTCCGGCCTTCTTCTGGACCTGGCCGATCGTCTTCGCCGGGCAGTACATGGTGGCGCTGAACTTCGCCGAGCTTGCCGCGCGTTATCCGATTTCGGGTGCCATCTACCAATGGGCCCGTCGCCTCGGCGGCGCCGTGGTGGGCTGGTTCGCCGGTTGGTTCATGATCATCGCCCAGATCGTGACCGCCTCGGCGGCGGCGATCGCCCTGCAGGTGGTCCTGCCGACGGTATGGAGTGGATTTCAGCTCATCGGCACCGATTCCTCGTTGACGAGCGTCAGCGGCGCATCGAACGCCGTGTTGTTGGGATCGCTGCTGTTGGTCGCCACCACCGCCATCAACGCCGTCGGCGTCAACTGGATGTCCCGCATCAACTCGATCGGCGTCACGTGCGAAATCATCGGCGTGGTCGCCGTGGTCGGCATGCTGTTCTGGCATGCCGAGCGCGGACCGAGCGTCGTGTTGCACACCGGCGACGCGGGCAGCGGGTATCCGTGGGCGTTCCTGGCCGCCGGCCTCATGGCCGCGTACGTGCTCGTCGGATTCGGGTCGGCGAGTGAACTCGCCGAGGAGACCCGCAACCCGCGCAGAGTCGCGCCGCGGACCATCCTCTCCGCAATCGTGGTATCGGCGATCGGTGGTGCGCTGATGATCCTGGGTGCACTGATGGCCGCCCCCAGCCTGACCGACGGCCAGCTCGCCACCGGAGGCCTTCCCTATGTATTGGACAGCAAGCTGGCGTCCCCGTTCGGCACTCTGCTACTCATCGATGTCGCGATCGCGGTGTTCGTCTGCACTCTCGCCATTCAGACCGCCGCCTCGCGGTTGATGTTCTCGATGGCCCGCGACGGCAAGCTGCCATTCTCCGCCGTGCTGTCACACGTGAACCCACGCACCGGTACACCGATCGCACCGGCCGTCGTCGTCGGCGTCAGCTGTGTGCTGATCCTGGCGGTCAACTTCGGCAACGCCGCACTGTTCACCAGCCTGTGCAGCGTCTGCATCGCCCTGATCTACCTGGCCTATCTGATGGTCACCACGCCACTACTGCTGCGCCGCTTGGGTATCGGCGGAAGCAAGTGGGACGGCAACAAGGATCAGACGGATGCCGACGGGCGAAAGCTCTTTTCGCTCGGGCGGTTCGGGCTCCCGGTCAACATCCTTGCCGTCGGCTACGGCGCATTCATGGTCCTCAACTTGTCGTGGCCGCGCACGGCGGTATTCGACCCCACCGGCGAGCACCCCTACCTGGTGTGGATAGCCCCGATCTGCATCGCCGCGGTGCTCATCGCCGGGCTGGTCGCCTACCCGCGGCGCGCGGCTTCGACCACCGAGGAGATCGCCTGATGACCACCGCTACCACCAAGGGAGCACGGGATCACGCCCGCTCACAGGCCGGCCAGATCACCGACTCGATGCCGGTGCTCCCCGCCTCCAACTGGCCCTGGACTCCTGGCGATATCCCCGCGTCGACCCTGATCTGGGCCGAGACCATCCCCGGCGGCCGATACGCCACCAAGGTGCTCGGTCGCGGCACCCGGCTGCGGCTCACCGATGTCAGCGGGTCGGGCTGCCTCAGCATCGTCCTGCTGCGAGCCGACGCCCCGTGGGAGCGGCTCAATGTCGCCGACACCGTCAAGGTTCCGTGGCAGGCCTATCTCGGCACCGGTCATCCGCTGCTTTCCGATCAGGGGCGGATACTGGCCACCATCGTCGCTGACAGCTCCGGGCATCATGACACCTTCTGCGGGCCCAGCACATTGACCGCCAACGCCGCTAAATACGGTGCGGGCGAGCTCTATTCAGCAAGTCCGGCCGGGCGTGAGCTGTTCACACTGGCCGCCGCCAAGCACGGACTGGCGCCGCGGGATATCGGCCCGTCGGTGTCGTTCTTCCACGGGATCCGCGCGGAGGCTGACGGCGCACTGCACAGCATCGGCACTGCAGGCCCGGGAGCCGCAGTGGATCTGTTGATCCATCTTCCGGTGATCGCCCTGCTGGTCAACACCGCACACCCCCTAGATCCGTCGGACACCTTCGACACCGGTCCGGTTCAGGTCTTGGCCTGGCCCGCACCGGCCGAGCTGGCCGACCTGCCCAACACGGATCCGGAATATCAACGCGCCGTGCTCAACACCGAAGACGCGTGGGCCGCGGCCCAAGACGCAGAGACAGGAAAGTCACAGTGACACAAACGATATTGGATGAAGTGGTCCCCGCGCGCGCCCCGTGGAGCGCCGTTGTCGCCGCCGGTGACGTACTGACCATCATCGATCTGAAGGGCAATCAGGCCGTCGACACCCTGCTGTACTCGGCCGCCGATACCGGGGTGCGCTACTCGGCGCAGGCAACCATCGCCGCGCAGTCAAACCTGTTCCTGCGCAGCGGCACCGTGCTGCGTGCCGAGGACGGAACCCCGCTGATGACCATCGTGGAGGATGAGGTGGGCAGCCACGACACCATCGGTGGGGCATGCTCACAAGAATCGAACACCCTGCGCTACGGGCATCAGACCAAGCACCAGCATGCCTGCGTGGAGAACTTTCTGCTGGAAGGCGCCAAGTGGGGACTCGATAAGCGAGACCTGGTGTCCAACATCAACTTCTACATGAATGTCCCGGTTGACGAGGATGGGACCCTGGGCATCGTCGACGGCCTCTCGGCGCCCGGAAAGAAGATCAAACTCCGCGCCGAGGTCGACACCTTGGTATTGGTATCCAATTGTCCACAGATCAACAATCCGTGCAATGGTTTCGACCCCACTCCGGTGCGAATGACGGTGGAGAGCGCATGAGCATCACGCCCGATCCCCTTGGCCTCGGTGGCTCATCGGTGAAGGTCACGGCCCCCGGCATGTTGACGACGGTGCAGGACTGGCCGGGACGCACCGGGTACTGGCAGGTGGGGGTGCCTCCGTCCGGCCCCATGGACGACCTGTCGTTCCGGCTGGGCAATCGTGCCGTCGGAAACCCCGAGGGTGCGGCGGGCCTGGAGGCGACACTTGCCGGCCCCACATTGCATTTCACCGAAGAGACCCTGGTCTGCGTCACCGGCGCACCGGCACTGGTGACCGTCAACGGCCGACCGGTCCCCCAATGGCGGGCCGTCACCGTCCCCGCCGAGGGCACGCTCGCCGTGGGCGCCGCGGCAGACACCGGGATGCGGATCTACGTGTTGATCGCCGGCGGCATCGAGGTTCCTCGATTCCTGGGCAGCGCCGCGACCTTCACCCTCGGAGGATTCGGCGGTCCGGCCGGCCGCGCGCTGGCCATCGGAGATGTTCTCCCCCTGGGCAAGTCCGACGGTGCTGAGCCGCAATGCATTCCCGGTGCCGCACAGCCTGCCATCGGCCATCGCTGGGAGCTCGCGGTTACCGAGGGACCGCACGGCGCGCCCGACTTCTTCACGCGCAGCGATATCGACGAACTGCTGTCCACCGACTACGAGGTGCATTTCAACTCCGATCGCACCGGGGTGCGACTCATCGGCCCCAAACCTCAGTGGGCGCGCACCGACGGCGGCGAAGCTGGGCTGCATCCGTCGAACATCCACGACAACGCGTATTCGATCGGCACTCTCGATTTCACCGGCGACACCCCGATCCTGCTCGGCCCCGACGGCCCCAGCCTGGGTGGGTTCGTCTGCCCCGTCACCGTGGTGTCGGCCGACCGCTGGAAGCTGGGCCAGCTGCGCGCCGGCGATACCCTGCGTTTCGTCAAGATCGAAGCCGCGCGGAGTGCCTCACTGCGATCGATCGGCATCGATCGGCGTGGACATTGGCCCTCGGTGTTCTCCACCCGTGGCGATGGCGACGACGGCGTGCTGGCCTATCGCCCGGCCCGCGGCGACGCGCCCGATATGACATACCGTCGCAGCGGCGATGACAACATCCTGGTCGAATATGGCGACATCACACTGGATTTGGCGTTGCGTGCGCGTGTTCATGCGTTGCATCAACGACTGGAGGACACCCACACCAAAGGTATCGTCGACCTGACGCCGGGTATTCGATCGCTCCAGGTACATTTCGATCCCGATCGGCTGCCGATGGGCAAGGTGCTGGGGCTACTGGACGATATCGACGAGCATCTACCTGCGTCCGACGAGTTGGTGGTACCGAGCCGCCGCGTGGCCATGCCGTTGTCCTGGGACGATCCGTCGGCCCGCGAGGCCATGGAGCGATACCGGCTGGGCGTCCGCGCGGATGCACCGTGGATGCCGTGGAACATCGAATTCATCAGGCGCATAAATGGTTTGGATACCGTAGACGACGTGTATCGCACGGTCTACGACGCCTCATATCTGGTGCTCGGCCTGGGTGACGTGTATCTGGGCGCGCCCGTGGCAACCCCGGTCGATCCCCGGCATCGGCTCGTCACCACCAAGTACAACCCGGCACGTACCTGGACCCCGGAGAACGCCGTCGGCATCGGTGGGGCCTACTTGTGCATCTATGGCATGGAAGGCCCCGGCGGATACCAATTGGTGGGGCGCACCGTGCAGATCTGGAACCACCGGCACCCCGACAACGCGGGCATGTTCGAACCCGGAACGCCGTGGCTGCTGCGGTTCTTCGACCAGATCAGCTGGTACCCGGTGAGTGCCGAGGAGCTTCTGGAGCTGCGGGACGAGTTGGCCACCGGACGCGGCAGCGGCGGGGTCATGATCACCGACGGCGAGTTTTCCATGGCGGAGTACTCGACGTTCCTTGCCCACAATGCGACGTCAATAGGTGACTTCCGCGACCACCAGCGCACGGCATACGCCCTCGAGCGCGAAGCATGGAGCACTGCGGGCGAATTCGCCCGGGCCTAGCAAGTGAGCGCCCCGAACCCCTCGTGCACGAATACCGGGGCGTGTCACTTTGCTGTTTGAATTAACCACCTGAGGGCGATCTTGGTCAATACATTCTGGTGCGCGATCTTTTGACCCAGCCGAAAGTAGTAACTTTCGCTAACGAAATTGCCCCGTATGAGACGCCGTCACTGTGGCGCCCAACTCGTCGCGCAGGAACCGGACCGCGAGATCAAACCACGCTTCCGCATTCTTCATGGCGCAGTGGTCGTCGTCCGCATAGAGCACCAGTTTCGCATCGGGCGCGTAGGTCGCGATGTCGATTGAATCCTCGACCCTGACCAGGGTGTCGTCGGCACCGTTGAGCACCAGCAACGGAATTCCTATGCGCGACAGATGATCCCGCAATGAAAGTTGCTTGATCTTGCCGATCATGTCCAACAGGCCGTCCGCCCCGACGGTTCGCTGGATGGTGGACACGATTATCTCGGGGACGCCCAACGCCCCCGTCGGCGCAAGGCTTCGGTCCGCTGGGGCACCGTTTGCGATGGCGACGCGCAACCGCGGCTCGACCGCCGCCATCCGCGTCGCCCAGTACGCACCGAAGCTGACGCCCAACATCCCGATTCTTTCCGCGTCCGCCCTGCGGTCCGCCGCGAGGAAATCGATCACCGCGGAATACACACGTTCGGATTGGGGCGTCAGCGGACGGCGGTAGTTGTACGTGCCCGGCATCTCCATGACGAAGTAGGCCATATCCTCGGTGCGGTACTTCAGCAGCGGCAGAGTGGTTTCCGCCAGCGAGCCTTCCAGCCCATTGGTGATCAGAACCGTCGGCAGTTGGCGTGCACCCTCCGGTGCGATCAGGTAGCCACGAACGTGGTCATTGCCGCCGCAGGGAATACGCACCGTCTCGACGGTCAAACCCATGGCCGGAGCGAGCGCGGTGAGCACCACTTCACACAGACGGTGGGAGGTCTCGTAGGCCCGTAGCCGGCGCGAAGTCCATCCGGGCCACGCGGCCGCGAACTCGTACACCATCGCTTTGATCAGCGCATCCAAAGCGATTGCGGCATCACGCGCTTCGGGCTTCCGCGCGGAGAACTCGCCCACGGCGTCCGGAGCCGCGACCGCGCCCCGATCGGCAAGGATCTCCACGGCGGGCGCGAGCAGTTCGCCAAGCCGGTGCGTGCGGTCCGCATCGGCCGCATCGAGCAGGTCTCGCACCGCCGGCGCACCGAGCGAGGACAGTGCGATATCGGCAATGGCCAGATGTTCGGTGGCGAACGCCTCCCAGTGAGCCGCCCACCGTTCGTCATCGAATGATCGACAGGCATCCAGCTGGACACTGAACACCGAAGGTGCAATACCGCCGAGATGGGTGAATCTATCCACGAACAACGCGGGCAGGAACGGCGCCACGCCAAGACTGCGTGCCGCGTACTCCGTAGAGCGGGTCAGTGCGAGCGCGCTCACGAATACACGCTTTACCTGGGGATTTAGTGAGGCCATGGTCAGTCTCCATCGAGGTCCGGCTTCCATCCGCCCGCCAGGAGGGGGCTGCCGCCGCATCATCAGAGAACCACACGCGACAAGCAAAAGCAATATTATTGCTTTAATGATTTCTGGCAGCCACACCAAGAAGAAGGGTGTCCACCATCTGCTCCAGGACAGCGTCCTCGATGGGTTGGCGCACAAGTAGCGCCCGGAAGTGCAGCGGTGCCACACACAGTTCGAGGACCACCTCCGGATCGACATCGGCTACCAGCTCGCCGCGCTGTACCGCGCGATCAAACATCACCCGCACGGCGTCGTATCGAACACGCCAGAAGCTGGCACGCCCCTCGGCCAGCTCCGCATCGTCCTCGGCTACCGCCATAGCCCGCGATAGTGCCAGCCCCAGCGGTGAAGCCAGATAGGCCGCGATAAGCCGTGCGAAGGCGATCAGATCACCCCGTAGCGCTCCGGTGTCGGGCACGGGCAGCAGCTCTTGACTACGCGACAGCAGCGCATCCAGCATGACATTTTCCATTGTCCCCCAACGCCGCTGGATCGAAGTGGCATGCACTCCCGCACGCTTGGCGATCTCACTGATCGTGAACCCGCCGGGGCCGCGCTCGGCCATCGCCTCCAGCGCCGCTTGCAGTACGTCACCACGCACGCGCGCGGACCGCCCGCCCGGTCGGCGCTGGATGTCCTGGCTTGTCTCGTCAGCGCCCATCCCATCAATCTAATGCGAGCCTATTGCGTTAGTAGTCGTGCCCACTCACCGTCGACACGCCGCGCGGCGAGCGTGTGGCCGAGATCGCTTCCGAGATACCGGCCACACGCTCACTGGTTGCCCCTAAGGGAGGAGCGGCCCACCCGGGTGTGGCGGGACGGCCGGGCCGGGGCCGTTAGGCAAAGGGAGACCCGGACCCGGGTTGCCCGGAGGCGGAGGCACACCCGGGCCGGGAGCGCCGGGGCCCGGGATTGGCGGAGGCGGCTCCGCGGAGGCGGCGGCGACACCAAAGCCCAAGGCCCCAATACCTATTCCGCTCACCAAGACGGCACCGCTGAGCACTTTTCTAAGGTTCACTTTCACTCCTTCTCAGTCTGATGAATCGTCTCGACCCACCGAGTACGCACGTTAACGGCGAAATTCATGAGCACCCTAGGTGATAACTATGCGCACGCTGTGCGACTGTCACGGTGCGACGAGATACGGAAAGCACCACTTCAGAACGTATTTCGCGCGATATGAGGCAACCGTCCGGCTCACTTCGGAGCGGTCAAATCGTAGAGAGTCACACCGTCGATCTCGACGGCTCTGAATCCCGCGGTAATCCACTCGGTGATCTTGTCGGCCTCGGTGGGTTCGGCCCGCTCGCTGCCCGCTCCCGGCAAGCCCTGGGGCCCGTCGTGCACAGGGGCGATGAAGTAGTGCACACGGTGCTCCGCCACGTACCGCTGGAACTGGTCGAGCGTAGGCGAAGGATCACCGGATGCGAATCCACCGAGCGGCAGCACCGGGCGAGCCGTGGCCAGTTGATACGGAGCGGCGTCCATCGAGCCCTTCGCAGCGGCCACCCAGGTATAGCCGCTCGCGTTGTCCAGCAGCTGGGCAACAAGTTTGGTGGTTACGGGTTGCTGATTGGGCGGGCCGGCCGGCATGCCCCCGGGGCCCGGTCCAGACGATTGCGGACCGCGCATGCCGTTGCCAGTGGGCCCCGCCGTGACAATGCCGCCGGTGTGCGCCGTGACCAACGTCTGCAGTGAGTAGGCCAGCGGACCGGCACAGGCGGACACCACCGCGCCGATCACCGCGGCCCGGGTGAGGCCTCGGCGAAGCCCGGTACCCAGGGGTCGCACCGCGCACCAGACCATGATCAATGCCGCCACGATTCCGGACACCAGGATGATCCATCGCAATGCCGGCACAAAATCTGGTGTGCGACTCAACAAGACCCACGCCCAGAGACCGGTGACCGCAACGGTGACGGCAAGTATGTAGGTAATCCAGTGCCTGTCTCGCTGGTGCCACAACTGTGACGCCCCGATGCCGGTGAGCGCGGCAATAGCCGGCGCCAGCGCCACGGTGTAATAGTCGTGATAGATCCCGCTCATGAAGCTGAACACGACGCCCGTGGTGAGCAACCAGCCACCCCACAGCAGGTAATGCGCTCTCGTGACGCTGGTACGGCCGGCCCCTCTGCACAGCACCAGACCCACCACAAAGAAAACCAGCGCCGCCGGGAGTAGCCACGAGATCTGACTTCCGGACGTGGTGGTGAACAACCGCGTCCAGCCAACGTCACCGCCGAATGGGGGCGGGCCGGCCATCCCGGAAGGCGGAGCCGGAAGATTCCCGAGACCACCGCCGCGCAGGCGGTCAAGCCCGTTGTATCCAAAGGTCAGGTTCAGGAAGCTGTTGTCCGCAGAGCCTCCCACATAGGGACGATGCGCCGCCGGAGTGAGTTCTACCAACAGCACCCACCAGCCGGCCGCGACGACGATGGCCGCCACCCCGGCCGTCAACTGCACCGCCCGTTTTCCCCACCGTGCC
Organism: Mycobacteroides franklinii; assembly: GCF_002013895.1. Classification (GTDB taxonomy): domain Bacteria; phylum Actinomycetota; class Actinomycetes; order Mycobacteriales; family Mycobacteriaceae; genus Mycobacterium; species Mycobacterium franklinii. The sequence continues at coordinate 423,104 of NZ_MAFQ01000003.1, forward strand.
GGCCCGCAGGCGAGGTAGGTCAACCCGAGTGTCGGCACGATCAACATGACCTGTAGTTGTTTGGTGAGGAATCCAAATCCGATAAGGATGCCGCACAACACGATCCACCGTGTCTGCCCATCGTGCAGCGCTCGCAGCAGTGCCCACACCGCCGCGATGAGCAGAAACACCAGCAGCGCGTCGGGGTTGTTGAAGCGAAACATCAACGTGGCCACCGGTGTCAGCGCTAGTACCGCACCCGCGATCAAACCCGCCGGCGGCCCAAAATGTTTCCGCACGATCAGATACAGCAGCGCCACCGAGGCGACCCCCAACAAAACCTGAGGAACTTGAACGGCCCATGTGTTCACGCCAAAGATCCGGGACGAGATCTCCATGGGCCACAACGCGGCCGGGGGCTTATCAACGGTGATCGCGTTGCCACCGTCCGCCGACCCGAAAAGGAATGCCTTCCAACTCTGGGTGCCTGCCTGTACCGCCGCGGAGTAGTAGGCATTCGCCCAACCGTTTCTACTGAGGCCGTACAACCAAGCGGCTGCCGTGACGACCAGCAGCAGCGCACATCGCCAACGCTCACGCCCGGCGATCGGCGCATCAGCGTTCCGCGGGGATATTGGCCACTCCCGGGCCTGCGATTCCAGACCCGGAACGCCGACGGCATTCACCATATCCAGATTGTCGGAGCCTGTGATGGGCCAACACTATGGCCAGCCTGTGCGCTCGCTATGAATGCCCGAGCGCCGATGCACAAGAGCCCATAGGTCACACCTATCTCGGGCCAAGCTACCGCACACAGTTTGGTCTAAAACTCTTTGTTGCAGAGCATGTTTCACAACAAAGCGAGGTTACGACATGAGAATCAGCCATACCGTCCAACGGATCGCCCTGGTGAGTGCAACGGCCTGCGCGGCAGCCGCAATCGCCTTGGCC
>NZ_MAFQ01000004.1 GCF_002013895.1 Mycobacteroides franklinii
CCCCCGCCCATGCCTGGCCCCGGGCCGTTCGGGGGCCCGCCGCGGCCGATGTTTGGGCCTGGCCTGTTCGAGGGCGCGCCCCCGCCCGCGCCGCCCTTGTCGGTTCTCGGGCCACTGCTGGGGCCGCCACGCTTCTGACCAGCAGGGCTTCCTATGGACTAACGCTGGGCAGTGTGGCCGTGAATGCGGTACTGCCCGGCACGCTGCGGACGTTGATCACGCCGCGATGCGCCTTCACCACCGCCGCCGCTATCGCCAAACCCAGGCCGGTGCTGCCACCCCGGCGTGATCGCGACGTGTCGCCGCGCGCGAATCGTTCGAAGATCTCCGACTGCTGTCCCGTGGGTATGCCCGGTCCGTCATCGCTCACCGTGAGTCTGATGTGATCGTCCTCGGCCATCAGGCCCACGGTGATCGTGGTACCCGGTGGAGTATGAATTCGACAGTTCGACAACAGATTGGCCAGAACCTGGTGCAGGCGGGCCTGGTCTCCGACAAGGACTACCGGCTCGTCGGGGAGCTGTACCGACCAATTGTGTTCGGGTGCAGCGATATGCGCATCGCTGACGGCATCCACGATCAACTGCGAGAGGTCAACCCGCGCTTGTTCGAGTGGGCGTCCCGAGTCCAACCGTGCCAACAGCAGCAAGTCACTGACGAGCTCGGTCATGCGGGCGGCTTCGGACGCCACCCGCCCCATCGCATGGGCCACATCAGCCGGGACATGCTCGCTGTTGCGTTGCGCAAGTTCGGTGTAGCCGCTGATGGCAGCCAACGGGGTTCGCAGCTCGTGGCTCGCATCGGCGACAAACTGCCGCACCCGGGTCTCGCTTGCCTGCCGCGCCGACAGCGCATCCGAGATCCGTTCGAGCATGCGGTTCAAAGCCGTACCGAGTTTCCCAATCTCGGTGTGCACTTGGGCGGGAGGCACCGCCACGATGGGTGAGGGCAGATTGACCTCACCTCGCTCCAACGGCATGTCCACCACCTCCAGTGCCGCACTGGCCACATCCGACAGGGGCGCCAGCTGGCGGCGAATGACCACCACACCCGCGACGACGGCGGCGGTCAGTGCGACCGCTCCTACCACGCAGAAGATGGCAAGGACCGATACCAAGGTGCTGTCCACGCCAGCAGTCGGCAATCCCGTGACGATTGTCGTGCCGTCATCCGCGCCCGCGCGAATGAGCCGATACTTACCCAGGCCGTCCAGCGCGGCCGTGGCGCATCCACCCTCTTCGATGGCGGCCAACTGGCCATATGCGGTATCCGTAAGCCGTTCTCGCGCACCGGTTGTGGTGATCACGGCGGCCTCCACCACCCTGCCATCGCGCAAGACGGCACCCACCGTTCCCGTGGACTGACCGGGTGCGTCCAGAAAGATCGGGCCCGGACCCGCTAGTCGCGGCACGCCTGGCATCGGTGGCGGCGGGCCAAGGTTGAACAGTGTCACCGACCTGACTCCGGCATCGCGCACCTGCTCGTCCAGCTGTTGAATCAAGAACCGATTCATCGCGAGCATGGTCCCTGCTCCGATACCGACGCATACCAGAGCAAGCAGCGTGACCTGCACCGCCAACAGCCTGGCCCGCAAGGACCATGCGGAGGGCTTCCGAAATCGTGGAGTCACCTCAGTGGGCAGGTTTGAGGACATACCCGGCGCCCCGAAGTGTGTGGATCATCGGCTCGTGCCCGGTATCGATCTTCTTGCGCAGGTATGACACGTATAGCTCGACAATGTTGGAACGCCCGCCGAAGTCATAGCTCCACACGTGATCCAGGATCTGGCTCTTGCTGAGTACCCGTTTGGCGTTACTCATCATGAATCGCAGCAGCTCAAATTCTTTGGCCGTCAAGACAATCAATTCGCCCGCGCGAGTCACTTCATGGCTGTCCTCATCGAGGACAAGGTCGCCCACGACAATCCGCGTATCAGCCCCGTCCGCGGTTATCCCTGTGCGCCTCAAGAGCGCCCGCAAGCGCAGGACCACCTCTTCCAGGCTGAACGGCTTGGTCACGTAGTCGTCGCCACCCGCCGAGAGCCCCGCGATCCGATCTTCCACCGCATCCTTGGCCGTGAGCAGGAGCACCGGCATGCCCGGGTGCAGCGCGCGCAACCTGCCCAGCACATCTAGACCACTCATGTCCGGCAGCATGACGTCCAGCACCACCACGTCGGGATTGAACTCGCGGACAGCGGTTATCGCCGTCATTCCGTCTGCGGCGGTTGCGATCTCCCAACCTTCGTACCGCAACGCCATGGTGATCAGCTCGGCCAGCGACTCCTCGTCGTCGACGACGAGGACCCTGATCGCACTTCCATCGAAGCGGGACATCGGGGGCCCGACGCCCGCGCGCGAACCCGTTCCACCAGACATGATCACCCACCAATTCTCTCGATCGGACTATGCATCCCCTAGGTGGCAGCTGTGCGCCAACTGTGCGCACAGCGCCTCACTGGCATAGGGCGACGCTATCCCCCGAATACGACGAGGGCATACCGTACGCACACAATCGGGCTGGGATCGGTGCGTGCGGTATGCCCTCGCGCGGTTGGGTGGCTACTTGGCCTTGTACTCGTAGAACCCGACGCCGCTCTTCTTGCCGAGGCGACCGGCCTCGACCATGCGCAACAGCAGCGGCGGAGCGGCGTACAGCGGCTCCTTGTACTCGTCGTACATCGAGTCGGCGATGAGCTTCAACGTGTCCAGACCAACCAGGTCCGACAGCCGCAGCGGCCCCATCGGGTGCGAAAGGCCCGCGACAACGGCCTTGTCGATGTCTTCGACTGTGGCGAAACCGGATTCGGCCATCCGGATGGCCGCCAGCAGGTACGGCACCAGCAGGAAGTTGACCACGAATCCGGACCGGTCGGCAGCGCGGACAACCTGCTTGCCCAGCACCTCACTCGCGAAGGCCTCGGTGCGCGCGGCCGCCTCAGGCGTCGTCACCAACGTCGAGATCAGCTCGACGAGCGGCAGCACCGGCACCGGGTTGAAGAAGTGCAGACCCAGCACGCGTCCAGGGTTCTTGGTCGCGGCAGCGATTTTCATGATCGGGATGCTGGAGGTGTTTGACGCCAGCACCGCATCGGGATCGGTGATTACCTCGTCGAGCTTGGCGAAGATCGACGCCTTGATGGACTCGTCCTCGATGACCGCCTCGATGACGAGCTGGCGATCGGAGAAGTCGGCCAGGTCGGTGGTGAACTTCAGGTTGGCCACGGCGGCATCGCGCTCGCGCTCGGTGATCTTCCCGGCGGAGACGCCACGGTCGAGCGATTTAACGATCCGAGCAGAGCCCGCCTTCACCAGCGCCTCGGTGGTCTCAAACACCAGCACGTCGACACCGGCACGTGCCGATACCTCGGCGATACCCGCGCCCATCTGTCCCGCGCCGATAACTCCTACGCGCGTGATTCCGTCCGTCATCGTCGTATTACTCCCTGAACATCGTTGTTAGTTTTGGTCGTATCTGATGGTCTTCGCGCAAGCGGCTCATCCATCCAGCACACAGGCCCCGCCCAACGGGATACGTGGGCGGGGCCTGTGCTGTCAACTCAGTGGGTCACACCGAGAGTCATTTCTTTCCGGCGAGCAGGCGCTCAGTCCCACCATCTTGTGGAATTTTCTAGTACTCAGCGCCTGCTCGGGACAAAGGGATTAGTGGAACTGACCCTCTTCGGTCGAGCCCTTCAGTGCCGCGGTCGAGGTGTTCGGGTCCACGGTGGTGGCGATCCGGTCGAAGTAACCGGCGCCGACCTCACGCTGGTGCTTGGTGGCGGTGTAGCCACGCGCCTCGGCCGCGAACTCGCGCTCCTGCAGGTCGACGTAGGCGGTCATGCCCTCGCGGGCGTAGCCGTAGGCCAGGTCGAACATCGAGTAGTTCAGCGCGTGGAAGCCTGCCAGGGTGATGAACTGGAACTTGAAGCCCATGGCACCCAGCTCGCGCTGGAACTTGGCGATGGTCGAGTCGTCCAGGGCCTGCTTCCAGTTGAAGGACGGGCTGCAGTTGTAGGACAGCAGCTGGTCCGGGAACTCGGCCTTGACTGCCTCGGCGAACTTGCGCGCGACGGCCAGGTCCGGAACGCCGGTCTCCATCCAGATCAGGTCGGCGTACGGGGCGTAGGCCTTGGCACGCGCGATACAGGGCTCGATGCCCTTCTGCACGTTGTAGAAGCCTTCGGAGGTGCGCTCACCGGTGACGAACGGCTTGTCGCGGTCGTCCACGTCCGAGGTGATCAGGGTGGCGGCCTCGGCGTCGGTACGGGCGATCACGACGGTCGGGGTGTTCGCGACGTCGGCAGCCAGGCGAGCCGAGGTCAGGGTGCGGATGTGCTGCTGGGTGGGGATCAGCACCTTGCCACCGAGGTGGCCACACTTCTTCTCCGATGCCAGCTGGTCTTCCCAGTGGGTACCGGCGGCACCCGCGGCGATCATGGCCTTCTGCAGCTCGTAGACGTTCAGCGCGCCACCGAAGCCGGCTTCACCGTCGGCGACGATCGGCACGAGCCAGTTGTCGACGCTGGTGTCACCCTCGACCCGGGCGATCTCGTCGGCGCGCAGCAGGGCGTTGTTGATGCGGCGAACCACGGCGGGAACCGAGTTGGCCGGGTACAGGCTCTGGTCGGGGTAGGTGTGGCCGGAGAGGTTGGCGTCACCGGCGACCTGCCAACCCGACAGGTAGATGGCCTTCAGGCCGGCACGGACCTGCTGCACGGCCATGTTGCCGGTCAGCGCGCCCAGCGCGTTGATGTACGAGTCGTCACCCTTGGTGACGCCTTCCCACAGGATTTCCGCGCCACGGCGGGCCAGGGTGTTCTCTTCGACGACGCTGCCCTGCAGCTCCTCGACCTGGGCGGCGGTGTAGTCGCGGGTGATGCCCTTCCAGCGGGGGTTGGTGTCCCAGTCCTGCTGGATTTCTGCCGCGGTACGCGGCTTGCCGACATTCGACATTGGTGCTCCTCTGTTACTTGCCCTGACGTTCGGCTGTCCGATTTTCTGCCACGGACAGATTGTTAACGCTCAGGCACGTTCACTGCGTTGACTGTTACGACGATGTCACAGACCATATGCGCAGGTCCACCCGTTCCCAATGCCAATTTTCGCTAGGTATTAGCGGGCTTTTGCCAACCTTGCGAAGCGGCTAATCGTACGCCCGTACTGTTGCTACCGGCCGGTAACCAACAATTCCCTGTTCAGAACGCTCGTACTGTTAAACGACCGACGCCGTGTCTAGTTATCGAGCGAATATCGAGGCGAGGGCCTTCACCTCGTCGCCAACGACATATGTGAGCGTTGTAACACTGCGACCTGGGACACCGAACTCGGTTCCGTCCTCATAGACATTGGTGATGATCTCGAGCTTGTCCCCCAGCGAAACCGCGGAGTCGTGCTCAAGGCTCACCCGGTAGGGGCCCGACAGCAGCTCAGGGTTTCGCGAGAGGTGGTCTTCCACGATGCTCCAGTACACAGAGTTATTCATGTGGTCGAACAGGTCCATGTCGGTGAAGCGCACCGGGAAGTCCCGGATATCCGTCGCGGTCTCCCGGCTCCCTGGTTTGTTATAGGCCTTCCAGCGCAATCGATCGACATCCGTGGTAGAGGCGACGGTGGCGAGAAAGTCGTCGTCGATGCGAGCCGGGCCTTGAGTCTCACTGCTGACGTGAATCCAGAACGCCTCCGATTCGACGAGCCCGCCCTCGCGGCCGTCCAACCGCACCCGCATCTGGCACCACCGATTCGAGGTGGCCGAACACCACCGGCGCAGCCACAACGCTTCCTTGAAATCGATCGGCTTGATGACATCGATGACGGTGCGACGCACGATCCACAGCGGGTGGGTCTCCTCCGCCTCGACACCCCGCAGATGGTCTTGTCCGATGTCCTGGATATGCCGGGCGGCCCCGTCCAGCCGCAGCCGTCCACCGGAATCGACGTCGGCCATCCGAACCGGCCACCGACCCTCATAGACGTGGGGATGCGCGTGGGGCACGGGCATCATGTCCTTGTCGAGGCCGGTACTCGGTTCGCTGCTCACGCCCCGATCATCACACACCTGCCCACCGCGCCACCTGACAGCTGGTGCCGAAACGGCGGGTGCGGCAACATCTGCCACCACACCCGCCGCATCTGCTACAACCGGCCCGCTGTGAAGTCCGACAACAGCTGCGGCACAGCCGAATCGAACCCAGAAACATCCAACTGGCGCGGATCCGACGGATCCGCGATCGTGTTGCGGGTACCCGTCATCGCGACGACCACCAGACGAGTCTCGATCCCCATCTTCTGCCGATACTCGGCAAGCGCCTGGTGCGGATGGATGTTTCCGTACCAGGTCTCGTTATCCGTGTAGAGGTGAATCGCATCGAACTCCAGGCGGTTCTTCAGCGCCCACACCATCGGCAGCGCACAGTCGGTGCCGCCCATGGGCAGCGCGGCGGTGTACCGGCAGACATCATCAAGTCGGCGCCGGGCCGTGATGTCCAGCGGCGTGACGACCGGCTTGCGCCAGTCCGCTCCTGCCGTGAAACCGATTGCCTGATAATCAGTTTCGACGTTCGCGGAAACCAGCGCCAGCGCCGCCGATGCCTCGCGGCAGGTCAGCGGCATACCCGAGATCCGACAGTCCATGGACCCCGAAACATCGAGTGCCAGCAGCACGCGTCCGCCGGAAGGCTCGACCGCACCGTACGCGGCGTAGAACGCCGTATCCAGCGCATCCACGATCCGGGGCTCCGGAGTCCAGGTGCTCGAACCGCGGTCCGAACGCCCGGAGGCGTAGGTGCGCGCGGCCACCAGCACGTTCACCGGATGCACCCGCGCCCTGCGGAGCCGGGTGGCATCTTGCAGCTGCGCGGCCACCGCGCGCCCGGTGCCACCCGATAGCAGGCCCAGCCGGGTCAGGCGCGGCAGCTGACGCATGAGCGCCGTCTGCGGAACACCCTTGTCCAGCAAGGCCTCCCAGACCTCCGGCAGATTGAGCGCGGCGTCTGGCAGCATCTCCCAGGACAGCCCGTGCCCCCGGCCGACGATCTCCACCCAGTGCGCGGGCTTCGTAGCCGCTTGCGCCGCCAGGAAATCCTGCACGATCGCCGGTAGCTCTGCGGTGCCGGTGCCCCTGACCACGAATTCGAACAGGGCGCGCCGGTCATCCGCCGCCGCCCTGGGGTGAGCCAGGCGTAGCAGGTCACGGTGTGTCCATCCGTCCCGTTGCCGGTACTTGACCACCTGGTAGGCCAGTTGGTCGACGGACTTGTCCAGGTACCAGCTGCCCACCGACCGCCTCAGCGCCGGACCCCAGCCACGGAACTGCTCGATGTAGTTCGCGAACTGGAACAGGTGCGTTCCGGTACGGGCCACCGCGGGCAGGGCCGCACACGCCGCACGACGACCATCGACATCCTCGCAGGACGCCGCGATGGCCAGCGCGAAAAGGGCCGGGTTCTGCTTGGGCGCACGGCCGGCCTCGGAGACCTCGGCGATACGCTGCACGAGCCGAATCGGATCTGTTGCGGCAGCACGGAATACCACGTCGGCAGCCTCACGAGTGAGCGCCTCCGCCGAGGCGTAGTACGTCCCGCCCGAGGTCCCGAGAGTAAGGAACCGGTGCAGATGGGCGTCGTCGGCCGTCGCGAACGTATAGCCGCCCGCCGCATTGGCAATCTGCGTCTCATGGGCACGGCTCGACTGCGGCGTACGCCGCCTACTGAACCTGCGCAATACATCCATCATTGTGTTCTTCTCCTTCCTCGGGATGAGGTGCGGGCCTGTGCTTGATCAGCGGGTGATGTGGGCGTGTGAAGGTGCCGACCGGATTCGGGACTCGAACCCAATAGCCAGTTGATAACCGGCCGACGTCCGGCTCACATCCCCCGCAGATCATGAAAATCGTTTCGCTGCTTGCACTGTGGCGTGGGCATGGTCGCATGCACCGATACGAAGGCCGGCGTGCTGTGGCAGTTAAACCACAGGCCAATGAGGCTCACGCCACCTGCAAGCATTCAGTTGTATGGAGGTGGTGCGGGCGTGTGAGCTGCCGACCGGAGTCATGGCTCTACCAAGCTGAGCTACAGGGTCCCTAAGACCCTGACGGGATTCGAACCCGCGACCTATGAATCAAGTAGTTAACCGATCCACATCCGGCCCGCACCACCGATGTTCTGTTGTTCGCCAGGAACTGTACGAGCATTTCGCCTGCTGTCCAAGGGATTATTTCCCTTTCTCGGCAACCGCGCGTGGCCGCAACCGCGAGTAACGCCCCCCATACGATCGCCTGATGGCAACCACGCCGCCGGGAATAGACTTCGGGCCGGCCGAGTCCTGCTCGTCGGCATTGGCCCACTGTTCGCCGCCGCCGTGGGCGGTCTCGCGATCACCGGGCACCACATGGTCCGGTTTTCCTCGGATGCGGCCGCACAGCCCTATCCATCGCGGATGCCGCTGGCGCCATCGCTGGTCGTGCTGCTGCTCACCCGTTGAGTGCCCCCCGAACCTCGCCACAATCGATCCACTCGCCGGTATCGAACGGGCGCGTGGCGCGAGGGCGGTCAGGCACAGTTCATCGACCGCCCGCTTCCCGACTGCGCCGGGGATTCAACGGCATTCGCGCGCAACTGGGCGCTGGAGAACCTGACCGAATCGTTGACGGTGCAACAGCTGGCCGACCATTGCCGGATGAGTGTGCGGACCTTCAATCGGCGTTTCCGCGACGAGACGGGACTGTCCCCCGGCGACTGGGTACGACGACAACGCGTCGAACGCGCCAGAACACTACTGGAATCACACGATCTGGCCGTGGACGAGGTAGCGCGGCAATCCGGCCTCGGCTCGGCCGCGAATCTACGGCATCACCTGCGGCGTGGGTTCGGCATGAGTCCTACCCACTACCGGAAGACATTCCGGGGCAGCTAGATCGGGCTAGACGATGCCTACACCGGTCAGCACTTGCCAGATACCGACCACCGCGAAAAGGATGAGCAACACCATTTGCCGGTGGGCAAGTGCCCAGTTGTGAATCGGTTCGAGTATCGCTTGGGTTCTCGCCGGCGCGATCACATAGCTGATGAGCGCTACCTCGAAGACGACAAGCATCGCGAAGACGAAGACAACAGCCGCGAGAACCTGCGTACCCAGCGCGCTTCCCGACCCGACGATGATGGTGTCGACCAGGAGAACCAGCGGAGGCGGAGGCATGTATCCGATGCCGAGGACCAGCGCGACCCACAGCGCTCCGTTCTCCCAGGCACCCTTGCCATGATGGAAAAGGCGTCGGAACTTCGCCACCACCACGGCGATCGCACCCCTGATGCGACCAACCGACCGTGGTTCGGCCGTCGGAGTCTCCGGATCTAGCACCAAGACCGACGAGTCCCCACCCGAGCCGGCGGCGACAGGCTGATTCTCTCGCTTGCGCGACCGAAGACGCACCGCGATCACAACGGCCAGCACGATGCACAGCACGCCGGTTCCCAGTTGGAGAGGCTTGACGGACGAGCCCGGGTTAGCCGTCGCAAGGTTCTTCGCGAAGGACGCAAAACTCGGCACCATATGCAAGGCGAAAAGCGCGATCACAAAGGACGGCACATTCACCATCAGCGCGCCAACCCAGAAGGCCAGCAGGTTTTGCACCGGCCGAGGCCGTGAGATGACCACCAAAATCAGGCCGAGCAGCACCGGATTGAGTGACATCAAAAATGCCAACCCCAATAGTTCGCGCCACATATCGATATACCCTACTCTGTTTGCTCACGAATGGCAGCGCCAGCTGAGATGCGACGAATTGTGCTGGCTGCATTAGTGAGACGGCTAATCGTTCCGGCAGAAGTCACCTCAAAAAACTTAGCCATCACGAAACAGCTTGCGTTGCGACCCCGACCATTTCCCGCACGCTAAAGCAATCCATGCAATCGCAAGTCGCTCGCATATTTAGCGATGATCGGCGCCGAGACTTGCGGAATATCGTGACCGGAACCAATCTTGGCCTCTCGCACCGCGGCCTGGAATCGGTCGGCCGGAGCCATCGACCCCCGCGAGGGTTCCGGCGGATTCCCGTCCCAACCGTGATCCTGCAGGATCTTCAGCATCTGCAACACGGAGCCTTGGCGCTGATGATCCGGCAAGTCGTGCAGAGCGGACTCGAACCGCGCCACCCATTCACTGAAATCGCTGATGCGTTCAATCGGGTGTCCGGCCTCGATCAGCCAATCGACGTACTCGTCGATTCCGATGCCATCGTCATGCGGATTCATCACGTGATAGGTCTCGAATCCCGTGACCGATCCGGTGGATGAACCGGCCGCCTGGCCTCCGAGCGTGGTGATCGCCTCGGCAACGAATTCCACGGGTAGCCCGTCGAAGTGCGCGCGCTGACGATTCCCGTCCTCGGTGAGGCGGTAAACGGAGTGGGGCGCGACGCCGGTGGCGACAATGCTCAGGACCATTCGGGCGACCGTGTCGGATGCATTCACTTGGCCCGCGTAGCTGGTGCCGACCATGATCATGCCCGAACGGAACACCGTGACCGGCAATCCAACCTGCTCGTGGGCCTCGCGAAGCAGCACCTCGCCGGCCCACTTGCTGTTGCCATAGCCGTTCGCATAACTCCCATCGGAAGGGCGAATGGCACTGATGAGCCGGATATCGGCATCCTCGACGAAGGTCGACTTGTCGATCTCTCGACCGACGTCAGCCGTCGAGACGAACGTGTACGGCTTGAGCTTCGTGGTCAGCGCGAACCGGATCAGCTCCGCCGTGCCGACCACGTTGGGTCCAAACAACTCGCTGTAGGGCAGAACACTGTTGACCAGCGCCGCGGAATCGACGATCAGGTCGACGGTGCCGGCCAGCCGCTGCCAGGTCTCTTCCGCCAGACCAAGGCCGGGTTCAGCCTTGTCACCGGCGATCACCTGCAGCCGGTCGGCGGCGAGCGCCTCGTACACCCTGATCAGTTCGGCATCGCCGCTGTCGAATGTCTTGTCCAAGCGGCGGCGTGCTTCTTCGTCGGACTTGGCACGCACCAGGCAGATCAGCGTGCCGTCGACCTGTTCCAGCTCCTGGAGCCATTGCAGCACGAGGTAGCGCCCTAGGAAACCGGTCGCCCCGGTCAGCAGCACCGTCCGCGGACGCGCATCGGCGCGCGGTAGCGCCGGGGCCGCCTGCAGCGTTGTCTCATCGATGAACTTGTCGAGCGTGAGGTCACTGGCCCTCACCTCGGAGGCGCCGGGTCCATGCACGGATGCATAAGTCGGTCCGTTGCTCCACGAGCCTGCTGCGCCGTCCAGGTACACGCACAGGCTTCGCACCGATGGCGCCTCGAAGAGGGTTCTCACCCCCAACTGAGCATCGAGCGAGGAGTTGATCGCGGCAACCACCCGCATCGCGGAGATCGAGTCTCCGCCCAGGTCAAAGAACGAATCGTCGGTCCCGACCCGCTCCACACCCAACACCTGCGCATAAATGCCTGCGACCGTCTCTTCGACAGCATTGGCCGGGGCCCGGTAGCGGGCGGCGTCGTCATATTCAGGCGCCGGAAGGGCGCGCTTGTCGAGCTTGCCGTTGACCGTGAGCGGCAATGCCTCCAAGCACACGACCGCGGCGGGCACCATATAGGGCGGCAGTCGCTTCGCCAGTGCACTCCGCAACTCGCTCGGCTCACCCGTTCCAATGAAGTACCCGACTAGGCGTTTGTCACCCGGCCGATCCTCGCGAGCGATCACTGCCGCCTGCTCCACGCCCTCCAGGTCAGCAAGCGCCGCCTGGATCTCACCGAGCTCAATGCGGAAGCCGCGTATCTTGACCTGTTCGTCGGCGCGGCCCAGATACTCGAGCTGTCCGGCCGAAGACTCCGACACGCCCCAGCGCACCAGGTCTCCGGTGCGATACATGCGCGCTCCCGGCTCGCCGAACGGGCAGGCGACAAACCGCGAGGCGGTCAGCGCCTGGCGGCCCACATACCCGATGCCCACACCAAGTCCAGCCACATACAACTCGCCGACCACACCCGGTGGCACCGGCCGCATCCACCTGTCCAACACGAACAGCGCCGCATCGGGCACGGGGGCACCGATCGGCACCACACCCGATCCGGCGGTCAACTCGCCGAACGTGGCGTAGATCGTCGTTTCGGTAGGACCGTAGCCGTTGATCATCACTCGTCCGGGCGCCCACTTGTCCACTACTTCCGTGGGGCAGGCTTCGCCGGCGACGATCAACGTCATGTCGCTCAGTCCCTCCGGCGACAGCATTCCGACCGCCGACGGGGTTTGGAACAAGACGGTGACCTTTTCACGGACCAACAGATCACGGAAATCGTCGGGCGACCGAACAACCGAATCCGGCACGACCAGCAGTCGGCCACCATGCAGCAGCGCCCCGAAGATCTCCCACACGGTGATGTCGAAGACCAGCGATCCCGCCTGCGTCCAGACCTCACCGGGCCCGGTGGGCATGTGGGTGAGCGGGTACTTGAGCGCTTGGGTCACGTTGCCGTGCGCGATAGCGACACCCTTGGGGACACCGGTCGTTCCGGAGGTGTAGATCGTGTACGCGATGTCATCGGGCGCCGGCGTGAGCAACGGCGTATGGCCGTAGATGGCGCCGGTGGGATCGTCCTCGGCATCATCGAACTGGACGACCGAGACTCCGGACCCGTCGAATCGCGTGCGCAGCTCGGCAGTCGTGACCGCCGCGATGGGCACGGCATCGGACAACATGAACTCCAACCGCGTGTCCGGTACCGAAGGATCGATCGGTAGATATGACGCCCCGGTCTTGAGAATCGCGACGATCGCCACGATCGCCTCATCGGAGCGCGGCATCAACAGCGCCACCGACTCACCCGGGCCCGCGCCGTACACCGACAACAGATTCGCCAAACGATTGGCGGCCTCGTCGAGCTCGCCGTATGTCGTCGAGCGACCGTCGAAGGTCAGCGCCACCGCCTCCGGGGCGCGGTCGACCTGTTGGGCGAATGCCTCCGGAATAGACAACACGGGTTCCACGCCCCGCGCCAGCACCTTGCGGTTGCCCCAACCATCGAGCTGTGTGTGCTCGTCGGTCCGCAACACGTCCAGCGACGAAAGTCGTTGGCCGGCATCAGCAACCATGGAGACCAGTACTCGCTCGAACCGATCGAACACGGCCTCGACGGCGCCTGTGTCAAATTTGCCGGTGTCGTATTCGACACGGATTCCCAGCTCGTGGCCCGGCAGCGCCATCACCGACAGCGGATAGTGGTTGTACTCACGAGTGACGAACTCCGTGATAGCCAATTCCTGCACGCCCATGAACGCGCTGGTGTCGATCGGGTAGCTCTCGTACAGGAACAGGGTGTCGAACAGTTGCTCGTGCCCTGCGAGATGATGAATCTCGTTGAGGGCCAGGTGTTCGTGCTCGATGGTGTCGTTGTGAGCACTCTGCAGCTGCCCGAGTAGCTCGGCGATCGTGGTGGTCGCGGTGGCACGCGCCCGCACGGGCACCGTGTTGATGAGCAAGCCGACGATCGAGTCGGATCCGGCAAGTTCCGCGGGCCGCCCCGATACCGCCGTCCCGAACGCGACGTCGTCCTGACCGGTCAGCACCATGAGCAGCTGTGCCCACGCGGCCTGGAGCACCGTGCTGATCGTGGTGTGTTGTGACCGCGCGAGATCGGCAAGAGCCTGGGTGGTCTCGGCCGACACGCGGTAGGACTCGACACCTCTGGCACCCGGGGGTGCCGGCGGAGCGACGAGAGTGGGCGTGTCGAAGCCTTCCAAGACCTTGCCCCAGGCCGCGCGCGCCGCGTCGAGATCCTGGTCCGCCAGCCAGCTGACGAAACTGCGGTACGACGACGGTGCCGGGAGCCGCTGCCCGAAGTAACTTGCGAAGATCTCCTGCAACAAGATCGGCAAGGACCAGCCGTCGATCACGACGTGGTGGAACGTCAGGACGAACCGATGCTGATTCCCCGCTGTGCGGATCAACGCCGCACGCAACGTCGGCCGATCGGCGAGGTCGCAGACCGCGGCACGCTCGGCAGCGCACAGATGCTGAATCTCCTCATCCGGAGTCAGATCGTCACCACGAAGGTCGAGGTACCGCCACGCGATCACCGGGTCGGCGAGAATCACCTGGACCGGGTCGCCGAACTGAGTGCAGAAGCGGGCAGCAAGATTCGGGTGACGGCGGACCACCGAGTGAACGGCGTCGCGCAACCGAAGCTGATCGACAAGACCCGTCACCGTGATGTCGAGTTGCACCGCGTAGAAGTCGACTCCCGCCGCGTCGCCTTCCAGCACCCCGGCCGCACGGGCGAACGTGGTGTGGAAGAGCAGGCCCTCTTGAATCGGCGTCAGCGGCAGCACGTCGACGATCTTGTGCTGCTCGTGCAGCTGATCGATCTGCTGCTGACTCAGCTGAGCCGGAGCGATATCGGACGGGGTCAACCCGCCGCCGCCACTGCGCACGTACGCACAAATGCCGGCCAAAGCCTCGAACCACAACTGGCTCAGACGCTGCACCTGCGGTTCGGTGACCGACGAGGGTGCCCAAGTCCAGCCGGCGCGTAGATGTGCGCCGGACTCTTCACCGAGGCCGCCCTCCACGATTCCAGCGTTGAGATCGACCGTGTACATCAGCGGCATGGACACCGACGACGCAACGCTCGCCGAGGAAAGGCTGTCCTCGTTGATGCGCCACAGATCGTCGGTGAGATCCGCGGCACCGGCGCCGAGGCGCCCCAGGTAGTTGAAACCGATGGTCGGCTCCGGCCCGGACAGGTCGACATCCGAATTCAGGTAGCGCAGCAGACCATAGGTCAACGGGTCGGGCAGAGCCCGTAGCTGTTCCTTGGCGCCCTTGACAATTGGTCCCAAATCGGCGGACCCGGCGACAACTTCCTTCCAGGAGAGTCCACCGACGCTCAGCGCCACCGGGTACTTGGTGGTGAACCACCCGACGGTGCGTGATAGGTCGACGTCGTCGGCCAATTCTTCGTGGCGCCCGTGCCCTTCGACGCCGATACCGATCGACGCGGCGTTGGAGTCCAGGAATTCATTCCATGCCAATCCGAACGCGATCAGCAGAATGTCTTGCACCCCAGCGTGAAACGCTGCCGGCACTTCACTCAGAAGCTCCCGCGTGGTCTCGGCATCGAGCGAAACCGACAACGTCTTCGCGGTGGCGTAGGTGTCCAATCCGGGCAGTACCGCCGGCAGTGCCGCCGGCACGGCCGTCACCTCTCGCCAGGCGTCGACGCTCGCCACCACATCCGCCGAACGTGCGTGCTCGTCGAGCAGAGTGGACCATCGGGCGAACGAGGTCCCGCCTGCAGGCAGCTCGACTGGCTGTCCGCTGTGGTGCTGCGCCCAGGCAATATTCAAGTCTTCCAACAGAATTCGCCATGACACACCATCAACGGCCACGTGGTGAATCATCAGCGCGAGCTGACGGGAATCGGGAACCCATACCGCGCTCAACTCCGCGCCGTCAGCCGGATTCAAGCGAGAGCGGGCCGCCACCAACTCTGCGTCAGACAAGCTGTCCGCAACGCGCAGGCAATCACGCGCGTCGATCGCGCCCGTCTCCGGGACGGAAAGCGACCACGCGCCGGAGGCACTGTCTGCCTCGGCACGCAGCCTCAGCGTGGCATGGCGGTCCAGCAGCGCCTGAAGGAGGACGACGACATCGTCCTCGGTGACGCCGACCGGTGCCTGCAGCACGATGGTCTGGTTGAACTGATCGACGGGACCCTGGACCCCTTGCAACCAGTGAATGATCGGGGTGGCCAGCACCGGACCGATGCCCTCATCTACGACCCCAGCCTGGCCGTCCGAGAGCGTGGCCACTGCCGCCACTGCACTTACCGTCTGCTCGACGAAGATGTCACGTGGCCGGCACAACACACCTGCCGCGCGTGCCCGCGACACCACCTGCATCGACAAGATGCTGTCGCCGCCGAGATCGAAGAACGACTCGTCCACACCCACGCGGTCGACCCCGAGAACCTGGGCATAGATATCGGCCAAGATCTTCTCGACCGGACCCGACGGCGCGCGGTAATCGGTCCCGACACTGCGATATTCGGGTGCCGGCAGGGCACGCTTGTCCAGCTTGCCGTTCACGGTCAGCGGCAGCGCCTCCAACACCACCACCGCAGCCGGAACCATGTACGCGGGCAGTCTTTCGGCGAGCGCGGTGCGCGCCTCGACCGGATCGGCGGTCCCCATGATGTAACCGACCAGCCGCTTGTCGCCCGGACGATCTTCGCGAGCGATCACTACCGCCTGCTCCACACCCTCCAGTCGCGACAGTGCCGCCTGGATCTCCCCCAGTTCGATGCGGTAGCCACGGATCTTCACCTGCTCGTCCGCGCGGCCCAGGTACTGCAGTTGACCGTCTTCACCCCACTGCACCAGATCCCCGGTGCGGTACATCCGGGAACCCGGCCCGCCGAACGGGCAAGCAAGGAAACGCGATGCGGTCAGACCCGATCGGTGCGCATATCCGGGCGCCACGCCGTTACCCGCCACGTACAGCTCGCCGACCACTCCCTCGGGTGCCGGCCGCAGCCACTTGTCCAACACGAACAATGCCGCCCCGGGCACCGGTGATCCGATGGGCGCCACGCCCGAACCCGGTGTGAGCGGTCCACTCATTGCCGCATAGATCGTGGCCTCGGTGGGGCCGTAGGCATTGATCATCGTGCGCCCGCTGGTGGCCCACCGATCCACCAGCTCGGTCGGGCAAGCCTCACCGGCGACGATGAGCGTCGTCGACTCCAGCCGGTCCGGTGACAACATCCCTGCGGCTGAGGGGGTTTGGCACAGCACGCTGACCTTCTCGCTGATCAACAGCTCGTGGAGGTCATCGGGCGAAGACGCCACAGATTCGGGTACCACCACCAGGCGGCCGCCGTGCAGCAACGCACCCCAGATTTCCCACACCGATACGTCAAAGACCAACGAATGCCATTGCGACCAAACCTGACCCGGTCCGGCGGGCAGGTCGGCACGTACCGCGTCCACCAACTGCGTCACGTTGTGATGAGTAACCGCAACCGCTTTGGGAACACCAGTAGTGCCCGAGGTGTAGGTCATATAGGCGAGGTCATCGTGCTGCGGTACGGGCAGCGCGGAGCTGGGCTGACCGTCGATCAGCGGATCGTCGATTTCGATGACGCCCACATCGAGCCCATCGAATCGCGAGCCCAGTTCGGCCGTGGTGAGAACCGCCACCGGTCCCGCATCCGACACCATGAACTTGATGCGCTCGTCGGGATGAGCGGGGTCGATCGGCAGGTATGCGGCCCCCGTCTTGAGCACCGCCAAAAGCCCGATGATCGCCTCGCCCGAACGTGGAACCAGCAGTCCCACAACCTCTCCTGGACCGGCACCATTGCTCGCCAGCACATGGGCGATGCGATTGGTGACCTGATCCAGCTCACGGTATGTCCACGACCTGTCCCTGCACACCAGCGCGACGGTCTCCGGCGCGCGCTCCACCTGGACTGCGAACAATACCGGGATCGAGACGGGTTCAGCGCCGGGCTCGGTGAGCACCGCTCGGTTACCCCATTCGTCGAGTCGGTCGTGATCGTCATCGTCGAGAAGATCCATCGACAACAAAGTCCGGGTGGGATCGGCGCTCATGTTGGCTCCTTCTTCTTCCCTTTAACATCGGATGTCATGGCTTCCAGCACCCGCTGGAACCTCTTGACCAACTTTCCAATTCGGACGGCGCTGAAGACATCGGTGTCAAATTCGACGCGCAGACCCAGCTCATGGCCAGGCGTGGCCTGGACCGCGAGCGGGTAGTGGTTGTACTCGCGATTACTGAACCCCGTGATGGACAATTCGTGCACGCGAGATAGTGCAGCCGTGTCGATGGGGTAGTTCTCGTAGACGAACATTGTGTCGAACAGCAGATCATGCCCGACAGCATGGTGAATCTCGTTGAGCGCCAGGTGCTGATGCTCCAACGTCTCACCGTAGGCGCCCTGCAGTTGGTTCAGCAGGCCGGCGATGGTGGTGGCCGAGGTGATGGTCGCTCGCACCGGAACCGTGTTGATCAACAGACCCACCATCGATTCCGCCCCGACAAGATCGGTCGGCCGGCCCGACACCGCGGTGCCAAACGCGACGTCGGTCTGACCCGTCAGCCACATCAGCAGCTGAGCCCACGCGGCCTGCAGCACCGTACTGACCGTGGTGCGGCAGGAGCGAGCGAGCTCGCCGAGCGCCTGGGTGGTCTCGGCAGAAACAACGAAGGACTCAACCCCTCGCCGCCCCAGCACCATTCGGCCCGGCGGCCCCACCAACGTGGGGGTCTCGAAACCTTCGAAGACCTTGCCCCACGCCGATCGAGCAGTGCTGTTGTCCTGTCCGGACAGCCAGGTGACAAACCTGCGATAGGCGACCGGAGCCGGCAGCCGTTCGCCGAAGTAGCTTGCGAATATCTCCTGCAGCAGGATCGGCTTTGACCACCCATCGAGCACGATGTGGTGATTGGTGAGCAGGAATCGATACTCGTCCGCCCCGGTCCGGGCCAGCGCGGCCCGGAAGGGCGGTTGGCCCATCAGATCGCAGACCGCGGTCCGTTCCGCAGCCGCCAGTCGCTCGACCCGATCCTCGACATCACCCTCGCCGTCCAACTCGACGTATTGCCAAGCCAACTCGGGATCAGCCGGGATGAGCTGCACTGGTGCGCCGAACTCTTCGTAGAAGGTGGCGACCACATTCGGACGGCGCTTGATGGCGGAGCGCACGGCCTCATGCAGCCGCTTGGGATCGAGCGGTCCACTCAAGGCCACATCGAGCTGCACGGCGTACAGGTCGTCGCTGCCCTCCATCGCCTCTGGCGCCAGGTTCGAGTGGAACAACAATCCCTGCTGCAACGGCGTCAGCGGCAAGACGTCGGCGATCTCGTACTGCTCGTGCAGCTGATCGATCTGCTGTTGGGTCAGCTGCGCAGGCACAACATCCGAAGGCGTCAGCCCTCCGCCGCCGGCACGCACATGCGCGCAGATTCCGGCCAGCGAGTCGAACCAAAGTCGGCTGATCCGATCAATCTGGTTGTGACTCAAGGCCGATAGCGCCCACGTCCATGTCGCATGCAATTGCGGACCCGCATCGGCGTCTTCCATGACGCCGGCGTTCAGTTCGACGGTGTGCCCCAACGGCGTGGGCACCGATGTCGCGGCAGCGGTGATCGCCACCCCATCCTGGTCGATCCGCCACAGGTCGTCGGAGAGGTCGGCCCCACCGGCACCGAGCCGACCCAAATAGTTGAAACCGATCGACGGATCCGGCCCCATCACCTCGACATCGGGATTGAGGTACCGCAGCAGACCGTACGTCAGCCTGTCCGGCAGCGCACGCAGTTGTTCCTTGGCGTCCTTGATCACCGGCCCCAGCGCGGAGTCACCGGCCACCACCTGAGCCCAGGACAGTTCGCCCACCGCCAACGACACCGGGTACTTGCTGGTGAACCAGCCGACGGTGCGGGAGAGATCTGCATCCCCGGCGAATTCTTCTTGACGGCCATGGCCTTCGACGTCAATACCGATCGGTGCTCCAGCCGAGCAGAGGAACTCGTTCCACGCCAAGGCGAAAGCAATCAGCAGAATGTCCTGCACCCCAGCGTGGTACGCGGTGGGCACCTCACCCAACAGCTCGCGGGTGAGGTCGGCGTCGAGCGATACCGACAACTGTCCCGCACTGGCGTAGGTATCCATGGTGGGATGCACCGCAGGCAACGCCGCCGGGATCGCCTCCACCTGCCGCCAGGTGTCAGCCAACGCGGCCACGTCCGCGGCGCGCGCGTGCTGATCGAGCAGAGTAGCCCAGCGCGCAAACGACGTTCCGCCCGAAGGTAGTTCCACCGGCTGCTCGCCGTGATGCTGCGCCCAGGCGATATTGAAGTCTTCCAACAGAATTCGCCACGAGACCGCATCCACCGCCAGGTGGTGAATGATCAGAACCAGCCGGTTCTTGCCGCTCTCCCACAGCGCGCTCAGCATCGACCCGGTGGCGGGGTTCAACCGCGACCGCGCCTGGCTGAGCGCCTCATCGGTAAATGTCTCCACAGCCAGCAGGCACTCGCGGGCATCTACCGTTCCCGCCTCCGGAATCAGCAGAGACCACCGGCCACCGTCGTCTTCGGCACGCAGTCGCAATGTGGCGTGCCTGTCCAGCAGGGCCTGCAGCACGGTCACCACATCGTCCTCGGTGACTCCCGCCGGAGCCTGCAGTACGACAGTCTGATTGAACTCCTCGACATCACCGCCGAGCCCGTGCAGCCAACGGATGATCGGGGTCGCAACGACCGCTCCGGTGCCCGCATCGACCACGCCAGTCTCGCCGTCGGCGAACACAGCAACCTGAGCCAGGCGTGCCACGGTCTGTTCGACAAAGATGTCCCGCGGCCGCAGCAGCAGGCCCGCGGCCCGGGCACGGGCTACCACCTGCATGGACGAAATGCTGTCTCCGCCGAGATCAAAGAAGGAATCGTCCACGCCGATCTGCTCGACACCGAGCACCTGGGCGTAGATTCCCGCCAGGATCTCCTCGACCGCGTCCTCGGGCGCTCGATAGTGGTCCGCATCCTGAAACTCCGGCGCCGGCAGCGCACGGGTATCGAGCTTGCCGTTCACCGTCAACGGCAGCGAATCCAAGACCACCACGGCCGCCGGAACCATGTAGGCGGGCAGACGTTCCGCCAGTGTGGCCCGCACCGCGGCCGGATCCAAAGTGCCAGCTATCGATTCGGTGATGTAGCCCACCAGCCGCTTGTCGCCGGGACGGTCCTCACGAGCGATCACCGCCGCCTGGCCCACGCCCTCCACGCGAGCCAATGCCGCATGGACCTCACCGAGTTCGATGCGGTACCCACGGATCTTGACTTGCTTGTCGGCACGTCCGACATAACGCAGCTGTCCGTCTTCACCCCACTGCACCAGGTCGCCGGTGCGATACATCCGCGATCCGGGCGCGCCGAATGGGCATGCGACAAAACGGGTTGTCGTCAGATCCGAACGGCCCAGGTATCCGCTCGCCTGCCCGGAACCTGCCACATACAACTCACCGACCACGCCCACCGGCACCTGCCGGAGCCAGCCGTCGAGCACGAAGAAGGCGAGATGCTCCAGCGGCACGCCGATCGGACTGCTGTTGCTGTCCACGTCACCGTCGCCGATCTCCCGGAATGAGGCGTGAACAGTCGTCTCTGTGATGCCGTACATGTTGATCATGCGCGGCAGCCCCGGATGGCTGTCGAACCAGGGCGAAAGCCGCTGTGGTTCAAGAGCTTCGCCACCGAACACCACGGTCTGCAGTTTGAGCTGCTGACCCATTTCGGGCTGCAGCGCGTCAGCGGTCTGCAAGGCGTAGAACGCCGAAGGCGTCTGGCTCAGCACGCTGACCTGCTCGCTGACGAGCATGGCGTGCAGGTCTTCCGGCGACCGGACGATCGCGTCGGGTACGACGAGCAACCGTCCGCCGTACAACAACGCACCCCAGATTTCCCATACCGAGTAGTCAAAGGCCAGCGAGTGGCATTGCGTCCAGACCTGACCCAAAGCCAGTTCCGCGTCCAGCGATTCCAGCAGTTGTGCGACGTTGCGATGGGTCACCGCCACGCCCTTGGGTGCACCGGTGGTTCCCGAGGTGTAGATGATGTACGCGATGTCGTCGACGGCCGGACCAAGCAACGCGGCGTCGCTCTGCTGACTCACGGCCGGGTCGTCGATATCGAGCACAGGCACGCCCGAAGCGCCGAGCCGTGGCATCAGATCGGCAGTCGTGACAGCGACGACGGGCGCGGCATCACCCAACACGAACTCCACACGGGAGTCCGGGTGCGCCGGGTCGATCGGCAGGTATGCCGCTCCGGTTTTGAGCACGGCCAGGATGGCTGCGATGGCCTCACCGGTGCGGGGAAGCAGCAGTGCCACTCGCTCGCCCGGGCGAGCGCCACGAGTCACCAAGTGGTTCGCCAAACGGTTGGCTGTTGCGTCCAATTCGCCGTAGCTCCAGGAACGTTCACCGCAAGTGATCGCAATTGCCTCAGGGGCGCGCGCAACCTGCGCTGCGAAGAGCTCCGGAATCGATGTCAGCGCGGGCTCAGGTCGGGTGAGCACCGCACGGTTACCCCACTTGTCCAACCGGTCGTGTTCACGGGCATCGAGCAGATCGATGGATGACAACCGCGTCGCCGGATCCGCGGTCATGGCTGTCAGTACCTGACGGAACTTCTCGACAACGGTCTCGATATCCGCCAACTCGAAGACATCGGTATCGAACTCGACGCGCAGGCCCAGTTCATTGCCCGGCATCGCCACGACCGACAATGGGTAGTGGTTGTATTCACGGCTGCTGAAATCGGTGATGCCGAGTTCTCGCGCACCCAACAACGCGTCGGCGTCGATCGGGTAGTTCTCGTAGACAAACAATGTGTCGAAAAGCCTGTCGAGGCCGATTGCATGATGAATCTCGTTGAGCGCCAAGTGCTCGTGCTCGACGGTCTCATTGTGCATCCGCTGCAACTGATCCAGTAGATCGGCCACGGTGGTGGCCGCGGTGATGTTCGCACGCACCGGCACCGTGTTGATCAGCAGACCCACCATCGAGTCGGCTCCCGCCAATTCGGCGGGGCGTCCCGATACCGCGGTGCCGAACGCCACATCGTGCTGACCGGTCAGCCAGGTCAGCACTTGAGCCCAGGCGGCCTGCAGAACCGTGTTGACGGTGGTGCGTTGCGCTCGGGCCAGCTCAGCCAAGGACTGCGTGACGTCCTCGGAGATCCGGTAGGACTCAACTCCCCTGCGGCCTGGGGTGGCGAGCGAGCCCACCAGCGTGGGAGTCTCGAAACCGTCGAGGGCCTGCCCCCATACCGATTGCGCCGTAACGCGATCCTGCCCTGCCAGCCACGTGACGAAGTTGCGATAGGGCGCGGGCGAAGGCAAACGCTGTCCGTAGTAGACACTGAAGATCTCTTGCAGCAGGATCGGCAACGACCAGCCGTCGATAACAATGTGATGCGCGGTCAAGAAGAGCCGGTGCTTGCTTGCTCCAACATCTTCAGCGTCACCAAGCCCCGAGATGAGCGTTGCCCGGAAGACCGGCTCGGTGAACAACCGACAGACCGCCGTACGTTCGGCGGCGGACAGCTCCTCGATCCGCCCATCGGCTTCACCGGTCAGTTCGACATGCTGCCAGGCGATTACGGGCTCCGCGGAGATGATCTGTACGGGCTCCCCGTATTCCTCACTGAAGCGGGCAGCCAGGTTCGGGTGGCGTTTCACCACCGTATGCACGGCATCGTGCAGACGAGCGGCATCAAGTGCACCGGTCACGGTAAGCGCCAACTGCACCGCGTAGACGTCGTCCTCGGTGGAATCTCCAGTGGCCTCTGCGAATCCAGCCTGGAACAGCAGCCCTTGTTGTAGTGGGGTCAGCGGGAGCACATCGACGATCTCGTACTGCTGCGCCAGCGCATCGATTTGCTGCTGATTCAGTCGCGCAGGCGCCAGATCGGAAGGCGTCAAACCGCCTCCGCCAGAACGCACATGGGCGCAGATGCCAACCAGTGCCTCGAACCACAGCTGGCTCAGGCGATCGGCTTGCGCACCGTCCAGCGCTGATGGCGCCCACGCCCAGTTGGCGCGAAGCTCCGGACCGGCCGCGGCATCCGAATTTGTCTCGAAGATGCCGGCGTTGAGCTCCACCGAATGCGCCAAAGGCATCGAAATAGCCGCAGCCACATCGGCCATCGACAAGCTGTCGTCACTGATCCGCCAGAAGTCCTCGGAGAGTTCGGCAGCGCCCGCGCCCAGCCGCCCGAGGTAGTTGAACCCGATAGCCGGCTCGGCCCCGGACAACTCCACGTCGGGATTCAGGTAACGCAGCAGCCCGTAGGTCAATCCGTCGGGCAAGGCACGCAACTGTTCTTTGACAGACTTGATCACGTCGCCGAGGGAAGCCTCGCCCGCGATCACCTGAGCCCACGAAAGCTCGCCCACCGCAATCGAAGCCGGATACTTGGTGGTGAACCATCCGACTGTGCGCGATAGGTCGATACGGCGATGAACAGCGTCGCCGATCTCCTCCTGGCGACCATGACCTTCGATATCGAAGGCGATGGAGGCGCCCCGGGTGCCGAGGAATTCGTTCCAGGCCAGTCCGAAGGCGATCAGCAGAATGTCTTGCACTCCAGCGTGAAATGCCGCAGGTACCTCACCCAGCAGTTGCCGGGTGGTCTCGGAGTCCAGCGAGACGGACAACCGGCCGGCGTTGGCGTAGGTGTCAACCGCTGGTTGCACCGCGGGCACACGGGCCGGCGTCATAAGGACCTGCCGCCATGCATCGGCGTGCGCGACCACATCCGCGCCAGCGGCATGTTCTGCCAGCAGTGCAGACCAGCGCGCGAAGGATGTCCCGCCGACCGGCAGCTCCACATCGGCGCCGCCATGGTGCTGCGCCCACGCAATATTCAAGTCTTCCAGCAAAATTCGCCACGAGACGCCATCGACGGCAAGGTGATGGATCACCAGCGCCAGTTGCGCGGTGGCCGGAATCCATACGGCGCTGAGCATCGCGCCGGCAGCCGGATCAAGCCCGGCGCGGGCGGCCACCAATACCTCGTCCGACAACGCGTCGGCGACGCGAAGCCGGTCACGGGCATCTACCGCTCCCACATCCGGAACATGTAGCGACCATTCACCCGAATTATCCTGCGCACGTAGACGCAGGGTGGCATGCCGGTCCAGCAGCGCCTGCAATACGACGACCACGTCGTCCTCGGCCACTGCGGAAGGCGCCTGGATGACGAGTGTCTGATTGAACTCGGCGACCGGGCCCTCAATGTCGTGCAGCCAGCGCATGATCGGGGTGGCCGCCACGGGACCCAGGCCTTCGTCGGCCACATAGGCTTCCCCGCCCGTGATTTCGGCCACCACGGCCAACCGCGACACCGTCTGCTCGATGAAGACATCGCGCGGGCGGCACAGCACTCCCGCCGCGCGAGCACGGGCGACCACCTGCATCGACAGAATACTGTCGCCGCCCAGATCGAAGAACGAGTCGTCGACCCCCACTCGCTCAACACCGAGTACCTGCGCGTAGACGCCGGCGAGGATCTCCTCCACCGCGGTGCCCGGCGCACGGTATTCAGCGCTGAGGCTGCCGTACTCGGGAGCAGGCAGTGCGCGGATGTCCAATTTGTTGTTGGACGTCAGCGGCAGCGACTCGAGCACCACCACCGCGGCCGGAACCATGTACGGCGGAAGATGTTTGGACAGAATGCTGCGTACCTCGACAGGGTCCGCGCTGCCCGTCACATAGCCGACGAGGCGTTTGTCGCCGGGGCGGTCCTCGCGCACGATCGCCGCCGCATGGTCCACTCCGTCGAGGGCGCCCAACGCGGACTGGACTTCACCGAGTTCGATGCGGTAGCCGCGAATCTTGACCTGCTCGTCGGCGCGGCCCAGGTACTGCAGCTGGCCGTCGTCACCCCACAACACCAGGTCGCCGGTGCGATACATGCGGGAGCCGGGCTCACCGAACGGGCATGCGACAAAGCGGGAGGCCGTCAGGTCTGAACGACCTATATACCCGCATGCGACGCCGTCACCGGCGACATACAGTTCGCCGACGACGCCGGCCGGCACCGGTTGCAGCCAGGTGTCGAGCACGAAAAGCGCCGCACCAGGCACTGGTGCGCCGATGGGAACCACGGAATCCGGAGACTCAGCCTTAAGAGGAGCGCTGATCGCCACGCACATGGTGGTCTCGGTCGGGCCGTAGGCGTTGATCATCACTCGGCCGGGCGCCCATCGATCGACGACCGTGGCGGGGCAAGCCTCGCCCACCACCGCGAGCGCCGTGGATTCGAGGCCCTCGGGCGACAGCATCGCCACGGCCGACGGCGTCTGGGTAAGCACAGTGACCTGCTCGGCGACCAACACATCGTGGAAGTCCGTGGGAGAGGCGGTGATCGATTCGGGTACCACGACAAGCCGGCCACCGCGTAGCAGCGCACCCCAGATCTCCCACACCGAGACATCGAATGCCAACGAGTGGCACAGCGGCCATACGCCGGGGTTGGGCAGACCGGCGTCCAGCGACGACATCAATTGAGTGACGTTGTGGTGGGTGACAGCCACACCCTTGGGGGCACCGGTGGTACCCGAGGTGTAGATGATGTACGCGATGTCATCCGGCGCGGGAGCCGACGGCACCGCTCCCGATTGGACGTCGGTTCCGTAATTCTCCGGGGCATCGAGGTCGATGACGGTGAGGCCGAAACCGTCGAGCCGTGCGCTGAGATCGGTTGTGGTGATCGCCGCGCGCGGCGCCGCATCCCCCACGATGAATTCCAGGCGCGATGCGGGCACCGCCGGGTCGATCGGCAGATACGCTGCGCCGGTCTTCAACACCGCAAGAATCCCGATGACCGCGTGGGCCGACCGGTCCGAGAACAAGATGACTCGCTCACCAGGGCCTACACCCTGATTCGCAAGATGACTGGCGAGACGATCGGCGGCCTCATCGAGCTCGCGGTACGTCAGCGTGCTATCCGCGAAGGTCAGTGCCGCAGCATCCGGATTGGCAGTCACGTGCGTGGCCAACAGCTCGGGAATCGATACCCGCTTGGCTGCCGGCGCCGCGAGAACGGCCCGGTTACCAAGCTCAGCCAAGCTCTCGAGCTCATCGTTGACCAGGGAATCCAGTGAAGAAAGCCGCCGATCTGGATCGGCGGCCATCTCCGACAGGAGCCGTTGTAACCGGCTCGCCAGGTTCGGCACTCCGAATTTCGAGAACGGCAGTCCATCACCCGAGGTGCTCAGGAGTAGTTGGTCACTGGCTCCGATAAAGAAGAGTCCGAAGTGCCCCATGGGGCCGTGGTTGGTGTACGTCGCTGTGGCGGGCACGCCGGCGAGATCCAAGGTGAGTCTCATGGGGATGAAGTTGATGGCGACGCGATTTCCCGCCTGCCGGGGACCCCGGAGACCGAATTCGCCTCCATCGAGAACGTGCGCCGGGAACCGTTGATGCTTCAGCAGTTCGCGAATGCGTACATCAACGTGCTGGCAGAATTCGGCGACCGTGGATTCCGGCGGAGCACTGAGCACCAGCGGCACCACGCCGGCGAGCATGCCCGGAAGCGTCTTTGACTCGGGACGAACACGTCGGCTAACCGGGAAGTCCAGCGCCACTTCCGACCCGCTCGTGGACCATGCTCGCACCAACAACGCGCAGGCCGCGGTGATAACCGAGTACCGGCGAACACGCAAAGCCTTTGTCAAGTCCTTGATTTCGCCGACTATGGCGTCATCGATCTGAACCGACGCTGTCGGCGTGTACCCCTCATGGCCCTCGTGGGCATGAGGCGGGCGGGGATCGAGGCCGCTGTCCGGCGGAAGGTTACGGCTCCAGTACTCCCGATCCTCGGTGTAATCAGTGGAGGCTTCGTACTCTGCCTCCAGATCGACCAGATCCTGCAGGGTGCCGAAGTAGGCGTCGGGAATCGGATCCCCCGCGACCAGCGCGGAGTAGATCGATGCAATTCGGCGGCTCACGATCGCCATGCCCAAGCCGTCCAGATTGATGTGATGGCACAGCCCGAACATGTAGTACTGATCGTCCGCCGTGCGGATCAATGCGAATTTCAGCAGTTGATCGGTCAACGGCATCAGTGTGCGTTGGATCGATGAGGCGATCTGGCGAGCGTGCTCGACAGGATCTTCTGAATCACGCACGTCATGGAACGCCAACACGAGTTCCGAATGGTCAATCGCCCTCTGAACGATCTGACCATTGACCTCGAGGAAGGCGGCCCGCGCAGGTTCAGCTTCGCTGATTGCCTGACGGACAGCCTGCTCAAGTAGAACTCGTTCTACTTTTCCCTCGATGCGGACCAATAGGCCTAGCTGCCACTCAGCGGCAACCAGACCACTTTCCTGTGAAAGCCAGATATCCAATTGTCCGCGCGAAAGCGGTAATGCCTGGTCCTCAGACTCCAACATTCGCCTACCCCCTCTCCGAAGGTTCAGCGCCCAAGACCCCCACCCTGCGCTAATCTCTCGCGCAGGCTCTTCGGCCGGATATCGGTCCAGTTTTGTTCGATGTACTCCAGGCACGCAGCGCGGTCCGCTTCACCGAATACGACCCTCCAGCCATCGGGCACATCGGCAAAAGCCGGCCACAGGCTGTGCTGCTCCTCGTCGTTGACCAAGACGAAAAAGCTTCCCTTGTCATCATCGAATGGATTGATGCTCACGCTTTCTCCAGGTTGCTTCGGTGGACATCGCAAACATACGGCTGAATTTAGAGCGTTGTACGGGGTTTCACAAAGTTCTAATCTTCGTAACTTTGACACATTCCCGTTCGCTGCTGCAACTAATTAGCCAGAATATCAACATTGACGTGTTTACGCAGATCAGATATGGTTACAGTGGTTTCAATCTGTTGCGACGAGCGCACACACGAGTATACCAAGTCTGGGCCCGCCGCGTGAGTCGAGCTTTCGGCAGTGAATGTGAGCAACCAAGTTTCGACTAATCGCTGAGGCCTCCGGCAAAGTATCGCGCTAGAACTGGTGACGCTTGTTACCCAATATCGAGACTTGCTGGAGATCTTGGCCAAGTAGCTTGATGAAGTAGCCGAAATCGCCATATTCAGAAGTTTTTCGAGTTCACATACGGACCCGCGCCCATCCAATTCATTGCGCGCCAGACCGCGAGTGTTACAGGCTGGTGCGTACGGAATGAACTCGCGGCGACCTGAATAAGGATTCAACCTAAAACCGGGGCGGCACATGGCGAGCTAGCAACAGGAGTGCACAACAGTGTGGTCATCTAGAAGTAAATGTGGTGACAATCCGCTACGAATTAAGTTCTCATCTATAAGAAATACCGTAGATGCCGAGCGCCGTTGGACCCGCTGGCGCCTTAGCCTGGGCGCCCCAACGAATTACGCGAAAAACGCCGTTATGGGCGTTTCGCTCAATAACCTACCGGGTACGCCGAAGACGATCTATATCGATGCCCATTACATGGGTACAGCGAGCACACAGCGTTCGTTGTCGCGCATCGACGGAAGTGTGCCAACCAACCTCGAAAGCCTCTCCCGGAGGGCTTTAGGCACATCCGGCAAGAGGTTGTTATTGAGACGCCGCGCCAGTCGAATGTGGAATACGTGGCGCGATGTTACGGAAGCCCGTTAGTCGACCGGTTGCTCCGTGCGCACATCGGTCCCGGCGATGGGGGACGATCCGGCCGGCATCAACATGACGAACACCGGGAGCCGCAAGACGGCACCGCTCAGAATGGGCAGCCGAATCGCCACAGAAACGACCTCCAGCTCCAAACGTCTCCCCCGCCGAGTCTCCATCTCAAGACGCCCGGGTAAATGTCGGGGTGTCGCCAGCCAGTCCAGACCGCGTTCTATCGACTCGACGACGTTCATGATTCAACTATACCCATCTGCAGGTCCACGACCATGAAATTCCTTGCCGGAAGACGAATCTGCCGTATCACCTAGGCTTTGATGAACCGGTACATACGGTATTCCACAGACCCTCCAGCGCGCAGATCGTCATAAGCGCGCTGTGCCGGCGCAAATCGACGAACTATGCCACGAAGAAGGGCTGGCGTGGCACGGTCAATGACGTATCGCCACCGTGCCAGGTTCTTCTCCATCCCGCGACGTACCTCGGCGTTGATTCCGCGCTCTGACACCATTCGCAGCGGCGCGTTCGCGAGCGCTACCTTCCAGCCGGGGACGTCTTGAACACTGCGCGCATCCGTGTAAAGAAAATGCCCGCCTGGCCGGAGCACACGTGCGACTTCGGTGAGGAATACCGGGAAGTGTGGGTACAGATGCGACGACTCAACGTTGATCACCGCATCGAAGGACTGATCGGGAAAGGGCAAGTTCTCCGCGTCGCCCTGAACGAACTCCAGGCCCGACAGATCGTGCCGCCTACGACAGAAGTCGATCCCGTCCGGATTCAGGTCCAGGCCGGTGTACGAGGCCGGGTTCAACGCCCGTACCAAGTACGAAGCGCCACCCCCGTGACCACAACCGACCTCCAACACTCGTTGACCGCCGAGATCCGTCTGGGCGGCGGTGCTGTGGTACAGCTGAATCGAATACCGATCGGGCTCATCGGCCGCCGACAGCGGCACAGCCATGGCGGGGTCCTCTTCGTACCCATAGTTGAGGAACACCACATCCTCAGTCTCAAGCTTGCGTGTGGCATGCCGGTAGATGAATTTCTGAACCCGCTGAGTGAATGCGGCGTTCAGCTTGAACATGACCCAGTCTCGCGACCTCTGAAGCGGACGACTCCGTACCATCGACGAAGTATGTCAGAGGTTTGGATATCAAGACCGACTTATCAAACTCTGAACTGCCTTGCGACAGTTGAAGAACCAGAGATAATGGCAAGATTCGGGTCCACCGACGCGACAACCACTGAAGGGCCAGGGACGGTATGAAGTTTGCGCTGGCGTGCTACGGAACCCGTGGCGATGTAGAACCGTCCATCAGTGTTGGATGTGAACTGGCAAGACGGGGCCATGAGGTATGCATTGCTGTCCCCCCCGACCTCATCGCGTTCGCGGAATCGGCAGGACTCGCCACTGTGCCCTATGGACCAAAATTGCAGGACTTTCTGCAAGACGAATTCCTCCGGAACTTCTGGAGTCAGTTGGTGCGCAATCCCATCGGTTCGCTGCGTGAACTTTGGGCGCCGATCGCGCGGTACTGGCCGGATACCAACACCACGCTGCTATCACTGGCGGAACGCGCGGACTTGTTATCTACGGGCCTGAACTTCGAACAATCCGCCGGCAATATCGCCGAGTACTTCGACATCCCGCTGATCATGCTGCACCACTTCCCCATGCGGCCAAACGGCCAACTGTTGCCAATGCTGCCGGCTCCCCTTGTCCGATCCGGCGGATTGCTCTCCGAATGGCTGTTGTGGCGCGCTACGAAAGACGCTGACAACACGCAACGGAAGGCCCTCGGCCTCCCTCGAGCGACCGGCCCCTCAGCATTGCGCACCGCACGCCGAGGTGCGGTGGAAATCCAGGCCTACGACGCAGTTTCCGTACCTGGACTGGCCGCGGAATGGGCGAAATGGAACGGCAGCCGACCATTCGTCGGTGCGCTCACGATGGGGCTGACAACCGAAGCCGACCAGGACGTAGCCTCCTGGCTCGCCGCGGGGAAACCGCCGATCTGCTTCGCAACCGGCAGCATCCCTCTCGAATCCCCGGCCGAGACAGTCGAAATGATCAGCTCCGCGTGTGCGGAATTGGGTGAGCGCGCATTGATATGCGCCGGCGGCACCGATTTCAGTGATATCGCGCTTCTCGACCATGTCAAGGTCGTCGGAGCGGTCAACTACGCGGCGGTCTTCGCGGCCAGTCGAGCCGTCGTTCACCATGGCGGTTCCGGGACCACCGCGGCGAGCTTGCGGGCGGGTGTACCCACCTTGATCCTCTGGAGCTCTGCTGACCAGCCGTATTGGGGAAACCAGCTTGACCGACTGAAAGTCGGTGCTGCCCGGCGATTTTCCGCGACCAACCGGAAGACTCTGGTCGCCGACCTGCGCCGAATCCTTCCTCCGGAGTACGCGGACGCGGCACGTGCGATCGCGACGCAGATGACCAGCCCGGCGCACAGCGTCGCCAAAGCCGCCGACATCTTCGAGAGCAACGCCCGCCAGAAAACGGCGTGAGAACTGGTCCGCTACTGCGGTGGCTTGATGATCAGACCCTGCCCCGTGGGCAGGGCAACGACGGAAACACCCAATTCGCGTGCCACCTCATCCATCGCGATGCGCTGCTCGTCGCGGCCGCGGTTTGCATAGTCGTCCAATAACACGAACGCCCCTGGCGACAATCGCGGCCAAAAATACCGCAACGTCTCCACTTCTGGTGGAGCACAGTTCATATCGATATGGAGAAACGCCACAGCGTCGGTATCGACCTCAGCCAGCGTCTCCGGCACGGCACCGACGATGACGCGCTGATTCTTCCACTGCGCAAAGTTCGCCTTGACGCTGTCCACCGAGCTCACGTACATGCCGTTCTTCACGAGCTTGTCGCTCTTTTCGAGCGCGCCGGCATTGCGCTCACCCGTGCTGACGAAGCGCGGATCGAGGCCCGCGAAGGTGTCGAGCAGGTAGAACGTCTTGCCCAGCCGATCCCAATCGAGGTACTCCATGATGGCGCTGCTCAAGAATCCGTAGCTGACTCCGCACTCGACGAAATCGCCCTTCACCTTGTTGGCACTGGCCGCCGCCCAGAGCCCGACATGCACCCGCCAGTGCCACTGGTACCAGTCCGTTCCGCCCAGGGCACGGACCCCGCGTTCATACGCGCGCTGAAAGTCCGGATCATCAAGGAACGCATGGCTGTTAAAGCAAATCAGCGCATCGTTCGAATAGACTTTGGGTAGAAGTGTGCGCGCAAGCCAATACTCCTTGCGAACCGCCCACAGCTGGATACGGGTACGGAGCGATAGCTCATCTGCCACAGCGGAAACGATAGCATCCGCCGTCTGTGTGGAGGTGAGAAAGGCTCGCCGCGAACCAATTCAGACTGATCGAATCGCTATGGCTCACAAGCTGATCGATGCCACCTCTTGCGGTCAAGCCGCATCGCGATCAACAGGGATTGGCGGTGGCTCGTCTATCACTGCCGTCTTCTTCCGCGTAAGCCGAGACTTCAGCGCAATCGCGTGCTTTTCCACCACGAACCAACTGAAGGCCGCCAGCGGCACGGTGGCCGCCGTCGCAATAGCGAAGAACAGCAACAGATTCAGGCTACCCAAGCCCAAAACGACCAACAGCTGCTGTATGGGATAGGCATAGATGTACGTGCCGTACGACAGGTCGTTTCGTAGATTCAATCGCGGATTGTGCATGAGCGAGCCCGACACAATGACCGCATAGGCCAACGGCAGCGCCGCAACATCCCGATAGTTCTCAAGCAGCCCAGATGCGAGCACGATGACGACGCTGAGCGCGACAAGCGACCACCGCGCCGGAATGACGTCCTTGTACTGATTCAGCAGGGCCCCCGCCGCGAACATCACCGCGAATCGGGCCACCATCTGCGGGATGGACGTCGCGGCGAAGACGGGATAGGAGAGATATGTCGTCGCACAGAGGAAGAACACGAACGCCGCCGGAACAACCCATCGCCGCTTGAGCAAGCCCGCGACACCTAGCACTGCCACCGCGATGTAACAGATCATCTCGAAGACAAGCGTCCAGATCGAACCGTTCCATACCCCGGGCCACGGGACGCCCCGGGGTGTGCCGTCGACGCCGGCGTAGTACACGTTGAGCAGGCCATTGTTGAGGACATACTCGAGCGGCTTGTGCGAGGCGAACAAATCCGCCACCGAACCGCCTTGGATCAGAACGCTGACGGGGGCGATGACGAACGCGATGACCAGTAGGCACACCCACAATCCGGGGAAGATGCGCAAGCCACGTGCGATCGCGAAGTCCCGAAGCTTGGGTTTGCGTAGCCAACTCGCGGTGATGAGGAATCCAGAGACCGCAAAAAAACCGTCCACGCCCACCTGTTCGATGAGCTGCTCGAATGGCCGGTAGGTGATCGTTCGGCCGGTGAGGGGCCAGGAATGCCAATAAATGACGCTCACCGCCAGCACCAGTCGCCATGCGTTCAAGGCGTTGTTTCGCGGGTCGAAGACCTGACCTAGCGTCAAACCTCTCGCCGGTTTGGCCCCGCCCGCCTGGCTCATGCCGAACACCGTGCCTGCGCGAACCGCTCCATGGCATCGGCGGCAGCGACAGCACTATCACCGGGTTTGGTCATTCCATCGGCGAGCTTCCGAGCCCGGCCGACATAGTCGGGCGCAAGGATTCGCCGCAGGTCCGCCACCAAAGATTCGCGGGTAGTGGTCGAAAAGCGCCGGGTGGTACCCACTTTGAGCTTCTTGATCTGACCGCCCCACAGCGTTTGATTGGCATCCATCGACAAAACCAACGTGGGGACTCCCGCCCGCAGGCTGGCAGCCGTGGTGCCCGAACCTCCGTGGTGCACGACTGCACGGCACTGCGGAAAGACCGTCGCATAGTTCACCGCGCCCACAACCTTGACATGCTCGGGAAGAGCGGTATCGCCAAAGTCGCTCCACCCCGCGCCGATAAGAGCTCGCTCACCCAGCTCTGCGCACGCCGAGCCGATCATGTCCAGTGCGGCGGAGGGAGATTCAACCGGCATGCTGCCGAACCCGAAGAAGATCGGCGGGGTTCCCGCCGCGATCCACGATGAGACCTCTCCATCGGCCTCCTGTGTCATCGCCATGGTCAGCGAGCCGACGAACGGCCGCAACCCATCCCACTTGGCCCATTCAGTCGCCAGACCGGGGAAGCACGCCGAGTCGTAGCCCTGAATCTCAAGCGAACCACGCTCGGCGATCCGCTGTGGCGAGGGACTCGACGCCTTCGGCAGGCGAAGTTGGCGCCGCTGCGCATCCTCCACCTTCTTGTTCAGCCGCCACGCCACCCAGTCGAAGGCCGTCATCGCCGCGCGTCCCAGCCGGGACGGCAGGATGGTGACAAGCTGGCCGTTGGGCCGCATCGGAATGTGATGCAGCGTGACCAGTGGAATGTCATGGTACTCAGCGACATTCGCGGCCGGTTCCTGATAGCTCTGTCCGGCGAACAACACGTCGGCCCCCTCGGCCGCGGACATCAGCGTGGTGTTCATCTGCGCCCAGCACTCATCGCTGAGCTCCCACATCTGACGCCACATCGTTCGAATCTCCCGCACCCTCCAGAAGGTGTGGAAGAAGAACGTCCAGAAATTGCGATACACGTCCAGCCACGTCTTGGTGTCCAACCCGTAAGACACCGTCTCCAGCCCCGCCGATTCGGTGAAGCTCATCAGGTCGGGCGGCACTGCCATGACGACGTCATGTCCCCTGCGCTGTAGTTCGCGAGCCACGACAAGGGAGGGTTCGATATCGCCCCGCGTTCCGTAGCTCGCCAGCACAAATTTCATCGCCTCTAACGCCTTTCGGGTATCGCGGTTCAGTGGAGTGACGCCGCCATCATTCCTTACGCCAAAACACACCGGTACCGTCAATTTCCACGATCTCCGCGGTTATCCCGTGCTTCGTTCGATAATCAGTGACAGCCTGTTTGCACGAGTCAAGCGCGTGGTAATCATCGATGATGCAAAAGCCCCCGGGAGACAAACGCTCGTAGAGCCCGTCAAGCGCCTGGATTGTGGATTCATAGAGGTCGCCGTCAAGCCGCAATACCGCGATTTGTTCAATCGGCGCATCATGCAGAGTGTCTTTGAACCAGCCCGGAACAAAACGGACCTGCTTGTCCAACAACCCATAGCGCTCGAAATTCGCCCTGACATTCTTTTCGGTGACCGCCAGGATGGGCGCTGCCAGATGCAGCTTGTCTCCCTTGTCCGCCTTGTAGTTCGTCGTGTCCGGGGGCGGCACGCCCTCAAACGAATCGCAAAGCCAGACGCTTCGTGCCGTGTCCCCGTACGCGGCCAAGACCGCGCGCATCAGGATGGACGCGCCTCCACGCCACACGCCACATTCAACAAGGTCTCCAGGTACGTCATCGGTAAGCACCGTCTCAACGCACTGTTGCAGACTGGTCAGTCGCTGCATTCCGATCATCGTCAGCGCATCCGCCGGCCAGTCCAGCCCCAAGTCCCGCTTGTGCGCGTCGAACGCACGCTTGCGCACGAGCACGTAGTCGCCAAATTTGAAAAAGGGGCGGTGCAGCCAGTTCCATCCCACTGGCACAAGTTCGTCGACTCCGTATCTGGTGAGGTCCTGCCGAAGCAGGCCCAGATAAGCGGATCGAGTGTCGTAATCGGTCACGGTCAAGAACTGCCCCTATCTCGAAATGCTGGTGTCCCGTCCCGCGCTAAGAATAGCCGCCCTGGTGACTCCGTCGACACGTTTCGAGGCTGGCTACTCCCTTGTCGGGACTGCATTTTCGGCCGAATCTGTCAAGAAATCTTATGCACGAATGTCGCCAAATATTTTTGGCGCACTCCGGCCGAAGATCCAGCGCCCTTCATTAATATTCGGACTCATCGGAAGACCGCCCGCGGGAGGCTTTTGGGCTTGTCAGCCCGGTGAATGACCACCACCGAGTCGAACACCTCAATCCGGTCGATGATGGTGGCCGCGAAGGGCACTTGGACTTCCTTGAGCCTCTTCGGATGGCCCTCCATGATCTGGTAGACCGACTTCATCTCCAGGTAGTGGGCATGCATCGCATCCATCAACCACTTGGTGAAGTCGATGAACGATTCACGCTGATCGCGATAGATCGTCCAGTAGTTGGCGCACACATCCTCGACGATGTACACCCCGCCGGGCCGCAGGCGCGGAAACAGGTATCTAAACGACCCGATCATCTGCTTTGGCGTGTGCCCGCCGTCATCGAGAACGGTGTCGAACGGGCCCAACTCGTCGACCACGGCGCCGAGGAATCGTACGTCGGTCTGATCGCCGATCCGCACGTGAATATCGCGCTGCGGATCATCGTGCCGTGCGGACTCGGGATTGATATCCAGGCCCACGATGGTGGCCTCCGGCAAGTGCTTCCGCCACATCTGCAGGGACCCACCCCGGTCCACCCCGATCTCGAGCATCCGCTCGGTCCGAGTGAGAGCATGCTGATAGATGGGCAGGTAATGGCGCAGCTTGTGGACCTTGTCGGCGCCCTCGAAGATCCGGCCGATCGGCGTGTCCACGGGGCCCGTGTCATCCGCGGACATCGCGACTTCCCGCGCCAAGTCTGGGCCCAGCGCATCAAGCATGCGACGACGGCCCGCATACGGATACCGCCGCGTCAGGAACGGCGGCTTGGGCTGGAGCGTCAGGCGAAAGAGTGGCATGGTCACGGAATCCTTTGCGGTTCTTTGCCGTTCAAAGAACTCGGCCCGTTCTCAGAATTCCGAAACACCATACAAATCAGCCTACCGACAAGTTCCTGGCAATACTGCCAGCTAACCATCTTCATGTGGCAACAGCGCCCGCTCGCGCGGTAGGGCACTGTCCTCGGCCGCCGGCGCTTGGTGCGTCGTGATGGCATTTTCGGCGCGCTTCCGTTTGAGCTTCGACTTCAGCGCCAGCGCACGTTTCTCGACCAAGAACCAGCTAAAGGCCGCCGGAATCAACGTCGCTGCCGTCGAAACACCAAAGAAGACAAAAGGATTCAAGCTATAGAGCCCCGCAACAGCCAATAGCTGCTGTGTGGGCGAGGCATATATATAGACACCGTAGGACAAGTCCGTGCGGATGTTCATTCGCTTGTTCTTGATCAGCACGCCCGAGACGACGACCGCGTATGCGAGCGGGAGCGCACCGATCACGCGGTAGTCGGGCAGCATTCCCGAGGCCAGTACGATGACGACACTCGCCGCCACCAGCGACCAGCGCGCCGGAATCACATCGCGCCACTGATACAACAGCGCACCAGCGGAAAACATTATGGCGCTGCGCACCGCGAGCTGCGGGATTGTCCAGACCCCGGGGAATGTCAGCGGCGGCAGCAAGATCGCCGCAATTGTCGCCAAAATCAAAATCACGGGCGCGGTCCACCGACGAGTAGCGAGTCCAAGTAGGCCAAGCCCAGCCACCGCGATGTAGCACATCACCTCAAAGACAAGTGACCACAGCGACGCGTTCCAGATTCCCGCGTAGGGGATATCGCGTGGTGTTCCGCCCACGTCGAGCTGGAGCTGCACCAACGCGCTGTTCTTCAATACGTACTCGATCGGCGCACTGGAGAAGAGAAGCCTCGCCGCGGAGCCGCCCTGGATCGCCACGCTCAGCGGCGCGATGACAAAGGCCGTCACCGCGAGAACGATGTAGTAACCCGGCAGGATGCGCAGAGCTCGCGCCACGAAATATTCGCGCGTATTGGGGTTACGGAGCCAACTCGCAGTGATCAAGAATCCTGAAAGCGCAAAGAATCCGTCAACTCCCACCGAGAAGAGCAGCTGGAGTACCGCCTTGGACTCCACCACACGCCCGGTCAGCGGAAACGAGTGAAAAAGCATCACTTCGGTCGCCAGGGCGAGCCGGCACGCGTTCAGCGCGTTGTTTCGCGAATCGAATACAGAACCGAGCTTCATGCGCCTCCGCCACTCTTCGCTGGGAGCGTCATCCTATCGCCATCCCAGTCCGTGATCACGCTTTCTGGCATTTCTACATCAGGTCGGAAAGACATTGCTACAGCGAATGATTCATGGCCGCCGCCGGAGGCAGGATGGCCATATCACGCCGAGGCGCGTACTTGCTCAAAAACGATTCGGGCAGTCTTTGTCGATCCATTCGAGAAGCGCCTGCAGGCCATCTTCAAGCGCCCACTTCGGGCTCCAGGCGAGGCCTTCAATTGCTGGGTCGATATCGCAGCTCGCCGCGCGCACATCCCCATCTCGAAACTTCCCGACGACGACGGGTTCCGGCGCCGCGCAGATATCGGCCACCTTACGGGCCAACTCGTGAATGGTTGTCGCAGTGCCAGAACCGATATCGAGGGTACGGCGCTCGACGGCGGGGGTGTGCACGGCGGCGAAAAGCGCATCGACAACATCGTCGATGAACACGAAATCGCGAACTATCCGGCCGTCTTCGTACACCTCCAACGATTGCTTCTCGCGTGCCAGCCGTGCGAAGAGTGTGACAATTCCGGTGTACGAATTGGTGAGCGATTGGCCTGGCCCGTACACATTCTGCAGGCGCAACACACTGAGATTGGTGTCATGGGCCGCGGCCCACGCTGCCAACAGGTGCTCCTGAGCAAGTTTTGTGCCCGCGTAGACGTTGGTCGGCCGGGGCTCCGTGCGATCGGCACTGCTGACGAGAGGATTTGCCGATTCACCATGAGGTCCCGTGGGATCCCATTCGCCGGCAACCAGCTGCGCATGGCTACGCGGCCGCGGATAGAACACCTCCGCACCAGCCTGCCACGCACCTTCCCCATAAACCGCTCGCGAGGATGCAAGCACCAGCTGGTCCGGTACGAGACCCGTGCGGCTCAGGGCATCAAGGAGCTGAGTCGTACCGACCACGTTCACCGAACCATGGCGCGTGGCCTCCGAAAGCGACTGCGCCGTACCCGTCTCGGCCGCCAAATGGACGACCTGGGAGGGCTCGAACAGGCGCAGTACCGCATCCCAGTCCGGTGCGTGGGTGACATCTCCGGTGAACAGACGCACGGACGAGGGAAGATCGACTGCCTGTCCTCTGGGATGAACCTGTGGGTGCAAGACGTCCATCACCGCGACGTCGTATCCCGCTTGGACGAGACGGTTGGACAGGGTGGATCCGATGAATCCTGCGCCACCGGAAATAAGTACAGACTTTGACGCACTAGCCCTTGACAAGCCGAGCCTCCCGTTCTTTTCAGACCAGCTAGGTGACCGGCACGCACCGGTAATGCGTTCCCGGTCAATGATATCGATGGTGGTGGTTCAGTCGCGCGGGGATGAACTGTCGCAGGCCGTGGCCTGCGGGCAACTGACCTACGCGCGGGCGGCTCTCGCCTCCAGCAGGTCGGCAGCTCTACAAACGCTATCGTGCGGCTTGGACATGTGGGGAGCGATCGCCCGCGCCCGCGTCGCGCATTCCGGGCTGAGAATCTGACGCAGATCGGAGACCAATGAATCTCGGGTCGTGGTCGAAAAACGTCGGGATGTGCCCACTCTCATGCGTTTGAGCTGATTTCCCCAGAACGGCTGATCACCGACCGTCCACAGGATCAAGGTGGGCACTCCCGCACGCAGGCTGGCCGCCGTGGTACCCGAACCACCATGATGAACGACCGCTCGGCTCACCGGAAATACCGCCGCGTAGTTGACCACTCCGACCACCTTGACGTGTTCGGCGGTTCGCACACCGCTGAAATCGGTCGCGCCCGCGCATATCAACGCCCGCTCCCCCAATTCTGCGCACGCCGAACTAATCATCTCGACTGTCTCCA
Source organism: Mycobacteroides franklinii (assembly GCF_002013895.1). Taxonomy (GTDB): domain Bacteria; phylum Actinomycetota; class Actinomycetes; order Mycobacteriales; family Mycobacteriaceae; genus Mycobacterium; species Mycobacterium franklinii. Next base: position 39,999 of record NZ_MAFQ01000004.1, read on the forward strand.
CTGGAGATTCGACCGGGATGCTGCCCGACGCAAAGCATATGGGTGGTGGCCCAGCAGCTATCCACGACATGACCTCGTCGTCGGCCGCGGTTGTCAGCTCCATGGTCAGAGCACCCACGAAGGGCCGCCGATCACCGAATTTCGCCCACTCGTCGGCCAATCCCTCGAAGCAAATGTCGTCGTAGGCTTGAACTTCCAGCGAGTCGCGCTGACCCATGCGCTGCGGTGAAGGGCTTGCCGCCTGCGGCAATCCGAGGTCTCGCCGTTGTGCGTCTTCGGCCCTCTTGGTCACTCGCCAGGTCAGCCAGTCGTACGCGCTCATCGCGGTGCGGGTCAGCCGCGACGGAAGGGTCGGAAAAAGCTGACCATTAGGACGCCACGGCATGGTGTGCAGCGCAACCAACGGGATCCCATAGAACTCCGCAACATTGGCTGCCGGCTCCTCATAACCCACGCTGGTCGACAGAAGATCCGCCCCCTCCGCCACCGACACCAGGGTCTGACTCATCTCCGACCACTGTTCAGTCACCAGTTTCAGCGCCTGACGACATAAAGCGACCAGGTCCTGTAGCCGCCAAAAATGCCGGGTCCACGACGTCCATAAGTCTCGGTACTCATCGAGCTGCGGGCCCACATGAATTCCATAGGGCACCGCTGAAAGTCCCACCGACTCCACGAAAGTAATCAAGTCAGGCGGGACCGCCATGCGCACTTCATGGCCCCGGCGCTGCAGTTCTCGTCCGACAGCAACGGCAGGTTCGATATCACCGCGCGTGCCATAACTTGCCATGGCAAATCTCATGACGGTATCGACCTCCCCGATATGTCTGTGCACTCACAGAATGGCCGTCGGTGCTGTCGGCCATTATTACCGATCTGATGCGCCGCGGATAGCCTCAACATAATGAGCGCACGTACGTCTCCACACTCAATAATGTGGACGCAGCTATGGCTGAACTAATTGGCTTTAACGCATTGCCCAGGTAAATCAACTGCTCCGATTGGAAGCGGCAATGCAATACCAGCGGGCCACGGGCACACCGGCTCTCGCATTATTGCGGGTGAACATCGGGCGCGTGGAACGCTCGTGACGGACCGATCTCGCCCGACTGCTCGGCGACGCGGCTGCGCGGACTACTGCCTACATTTCGTTCCACCGGCATCGCGCCTTCATACACGTTAGGCTGACTCGTGTTGCGCTACGGCACCATGAAAAACTTCCCGCCGCAACAGAACGCAACGAGCCCTTCGTATTTGTCGTCGAGTAGGAGGACACATTGCGCGGAATAATTCTCGCGGGCGGCTCAGGCACTCGCCTACACCCGATAACGATGGGTGTCAGCAAGCAGCTACTACCGGTTTACGACAAACCGCTGGTCTACTACCCGTTATCCACGCTGATCATGGCCGGCGTGCGCGACATCCTGATTATCACCACACCGGCCGACGCCCCGGCATTCGAGCGTCTCCTCGGTGATGGCTCCGCCTTCGGCATCAACTTGAGCTACGCCGTGCAGCCCCAACCGGAGGGGCTGGCACAGGCATTTGTCATAGGGGCCGAACACATCGGCTCCGACACGGCGATGCTCGCACTGGGCGACAATGTGTTCTACGGGCCCGGCCTGGGCACGAGCCTACGCAGGTTCGAGAACATCGACGGTGGGGCGATTTTCGCGTACTGGGTTGCCAATCCGTCGGCATATGGCGTGGTCGAATTCGACGCCGCCGGCGTACCCCTGTCCCTGGAAGAGAAGCCCGCGGTACCGAAATCCCATTACGCGGTTCCCGGGTTGTACTTCTACGACAACGATGTCGTTGAGATTGCGCGCTCGCTTCAGAAGTCAGCGCGCGGTGAATACGAGATAACGGAGATCAACCAGATCTACCTGGATCAAGGGCGACTCTCCGTCGAGGTCCTACCGCGCGGGACCGCCTGGCTGGACACGGGCACGTTCGATTCGCTTCTTGACGCGAGTGATTATGTACGCACCATCGAACGCCGCCAGGGTCTAAAAATCGGCGTGCCGGAAGAAATAGCGTGGCACGCCGGTTTCATCAACGACGACCAGCTCGCCGCACGCGCCCAAAAGCTCCTCAAGTCTGGGTATGGGAGTTATCTACTTGAGCTCTTGCAGCGGAAATAGCCCGATGTTCTGGTCGGCAGTAACGCAACGGATTGTTCGACGTATAAATAGGTATGGGCCTGGGCGCACCTCAGGCCTCAGGTGCAGCTGAATACGTAAAGTTGATGTGGTCGGTACGAGGAGGCAATTGAGAACATGAACAAACTGTCACTGACGAAAACTGTCGCTGCTGTTGGTGGTATCACCTTGGCGTTGAGCGCCGGAGCCGGGCTGGCTTCCGCTGACCCCGCTATTGACGAGATGGTGAACACCACCTGTACGTACGACCAGGCGAACGCGGCACTACACGCGGAGAATCCCATGGCCGCACAGTATTTCGACCAATCGCCACCGAATCAGCAGTTCATGCAGGAGTTCCTCAGCTCGCCAAAGGACAAGCGGGTGAGCATGATTAACCAAGTCAAGGGGAATCAGGGCATCGAGTACGTCATACCGGTGTTCCAGCAGATGGTACGCAGCTGCCACAAGTACTGAGGCCGGCCAGACAGACCTGAAGGGCCGGGCGCGACAACCTTGTCGCGCCCGGCCCTTCAGGTTTAGTCGGGTAAACAATCGATATGAAACCGGTTGAACGGTAAGAAAAACTACTCAGATAGCCGCGGGAACTCGGTGGTTGGCCCCTCATCGTCGTGGTGCGCATTGGGCCGTTGCGCGGGCGCTGGCGCGGCCGCACCTACGGGCTCCAGCAGTGCACTCGGCGGGCGTGGCCGCACACGCTGTGGCCACCAGAACCACCGGCCCAGCAGAGCCGCGATCGACGGGGTCATGAAGGAGCGCACGATCAGGGTGTCGAAGAGCAGACCCAGGCCGATGGTGGTGCCGATCTGCCCGATGATCTGCAGATCGCTGACGACCATCGAAGCCATTGTTGCCGCGAACACCAACCCGGCCGATGTGACCACCTTTCCGGTGCCACCCATCGCGCGGATGATGCCGGTGTTCAGCCCGGCGCCCAGCTCCTCTTTCATACGGGAGACCAACAGCAGGTTGTAGTCGGAGCCGACCGCCAAGAGGATGATCACGGACATCGCCAGCACCATCCAGTGCAGATTGATCCCCAGGATGTACTGCCACAGCAGCACGGACAAACCGAAGGACGCGCCTAGCGAGAGCGCCACGGTACCGACGATCACCAGAGCCGCGATGAAACTTCGGGTGGTGATGAGCATGATGATGAACACCAAGCAGATCGCCGCGATACCCGCGATCAACAGGTCGTATGTCGAGCCGTCTTTCCAGTCCTTGGCGGTCGACGCGGCCCCCGCGATATAGACCTTGCCACCGACAAGAGGCGTCCCCTTGAGCGCTTCCTCGGCCGCGTTCCGCACCTGCTCGATCCGCGTTATGCCCTCCGGCGACATGGGGTCACCGTTGTGAGAGATGATGAACCGCACCGTCTTTCCATCCGGTGACAGGAACGAGCTCATGGCGCGCTTGAAGTCCGGATTGCTGAACACCTCGGGAGGCAGGAAGAACGAATCATCGTTCTTCGACGCGTCGAAGGCCTGACCCATTGCCATAACGTCGTCGGTGGTCTCATCCATCTGGGCGAACTGGCCCGACATGGTGGCGTACATGGTGAGCACCGAGGTCCGCATGCTCTGCATGACCTCGATCATCTGCGGGAACTGAACGAGCAGCTGCGGCATGATCGCATCCAGCTTGTCCATGTTCTTGACGAGCTCGACCAGCCCGTCGTCAAGCGCATCCGCACCGTCCAGGGCATCAAAAATCGACCTGATGGACCAGCAGATGGGGATGTCGAAACAGTGCTTCTCCCAATAGAAATAATTGCGGATCGGTCGAAGGAAGTCGTCGAAGAGAGCGATGCTGCCGCGCAGGTCGTCGGTCATCTGCTGCACCTCGTGCGTGTCGGCCGTCATCCGATGTGTCGTCTCCGACATCTTCTTCATCACGCCATACGTGCGCTGCATCGTCGAGATCATCTTGCCCATATCGTCGGCCTGCTTTTGCATGTCGCCGATCCGCTTCTTCTGGAAACGCTGCGCCTGCACCTGTCCGGCACTTTGCAGACTCAGTAAGAAGGGCACCGAGGTGTTGGCGATCGGTGTTCCCTCCGGGCGGGTAATTCCCTGCACGCGCGAGACTCCACGCACCTTGAAGATGGCCTTGGCCACCTTGTTCAGCACCAGGAAATCCGCAGGGTTCCGAAGGTCCCGGTCGGTTTCGATCAGCAACACGTCGGGCGTGAGCCGCGATTCGGAGAAGTGGCGTTGAGCCGCGGCGAATCCCTGGTTCGCCGGAATATCGCTGGAGATATAGAGCCGATCGTTGTAGCTCGTCTTGTAGCCCGGCAGGGTGGATAGTCCGACCAGCGCCGCCACCAGCGAGGCCACCAGAATCGGCGCGGGCCAGCGGACCACTGCCGTGCCGATTGCGCGCCACCGCTGAACCCGCAACGTGCGCTTGGGTTCGAGCAGACCGAATCGGCTTGCCACCGCGATACCCGCGGGGACCAAGGTCACCGCGACAGCCACCGCCGCAAGCATGCCGATGGCGCACGGAACACCCATCGTCTGGAAGTAGGGCAACCGAGTGAAGTGCAGACACAGGATGGCTCCGGCGATGGTCACACCGGATGCCAAGACCACAGGAGCGACGCTGCGATACGTGGTGTAGTAGGCCATCTCCCGGTCTTGGCCCGCCTGGCGCGCCTCCTGATATCGGCCGAAAAAGAAGATCCCGTAATCGGTGCCGGCCGCGATGCTCAGGAAGACCAGCATGTTGACGGCGAAGGTCGAGAGCACGAAAAAGTCGTGGTGGCCGAGATACGCGACGATGCCACGAGCCGCTGCCAGCTCGACTCCCACCATGATCAGCAGCAGGATCACCGTGATGACGGAGCGATAGAGGATCAGTAGCAGCGTGAAGATGATGACGACCGTGACCGCGGTGATCTTCAGAATCGATTTGTTGCCCGCGTGCTGCATGTCCGAGGCCAGCGGCGCGGCACCGGCCACATAGGTCTCGACATCCTTGGGAGCCGACGGCGACGTGCGTTTGACGATCTCGCGGATCGCAGCCACCGACTGGTCGCCCTGTGCGGTGCCTTGGTTGCCCACCAGATTCACCTGCACATAGGCAGCTTTTTCGTCAGGACTCTGCACACTCGACGAAGTCAGCCGATCGCCCCACAGATCCTGCACGTGTTCCACGTGCTTGGGGTCGTTTCTCAGCTGGCGAACCAGCTCGGCGTAGTACTGATGCGCGTCCTCACCGAGTGGTGCCTTCCCCTCGAGAACGATCATCGCGGAACTGTCCGAGTTCGACTCGTTGAAGTCCTTGCCCATCCGCAGAATGGCCTTCACGGCCGGCGCATCCTGCGGCATCAGTGACACCGAACGCTCATCCCCCACCGTTTCCAGCGCGGGGATCGCCTTGCTCCAGTCCCAATTAACCGACGCCAGCGTCGTATACAGGATCAGAACCAGCCACCCGAGGATGATCAGGGGCGACAGCGTGCGAATTGTCCGCGCGATGGACGGCCGCGAGCGCGCCGAGTCTGTCTCAGCACTCATACCCGGTTTCATCAGTTCCTCTGCAGCACCGAGCGGACCAGGCGCGGCCCCCTCCACCTGCGCACCGCACCGACTGGGCGGGGAGACACCTGCAGCGGCCACCAGAACCACCGGCCCAGGAGCGCAGCAATCGACGGTGTCATGAAGGCCCGCACGATCAGGGTGTCGAACAGCAGACCAAGGCCGATCGTGGTTCCGACCTGTCCGATGGTGAGCAGGTCACTGACGATCATCGAGCCCATCGTCGCCGCGAACACCAGCCCGGCTGCCGTCACGACCTTGCCCGTACCACCCATCGCGCGGATGATGCCGGTGTTCAGCCCGGCGCCCAACTCTTCCTTCATGCGTGAGACCAGCAGCAGGTTGTAGTCAGACCCCACCGCGAGCAAGACGATGACGGACATCGCCAACACCACCCAGTTGATCTGTATGCCGCAAATGTGTTGCCAGACAAGGACTGACAGACCGAAGGATGCGCCGAGCGACAGCGCTACCGTGCCGACGATCACCACGGCCGCCACCAGGCTGCGTGTCATCAACAACATGATGATGAAGATGAGGCACAGCGCCGCGACACCCGCGATCAGCAGGTCGTATTTCGATCCCTCGACCAGCTCGCTGACGCCGGCCGCCGTGCCCGCCAGGGAGAGCTTGGCGTGCTCGAGCGGGGTCCCCTTGAGCGCTTCTTCCGCGGCGGTCTTGATCGGCTCGACCCGTGAGATACCTTCGGGCGTCGCTGGATCTCCCCGTTGAGATATCAGCATGCGCGAGGACTTTCCGTCGGGCGACATGAAGATCTTCAAGACGCGCTGGAAGTCCTTGTTCTTCAGGACATCGGGTGGCAGATAGAAGGAGTCGTCGTTCTTCGACGCATCGAAGGCCTTGCCCATGGCCGTCGAATTCTCCGTGGACTCATCCATCTGGGCGAAGATGCCGGACATCGTGCTGTGCATCGTCAGCATCGATTCGCGCGTGCTCTTCATGGTCTCGATCATGATGGGGAACTGTTCGAGCAGCTGCGGCATCAACTTGTCCAGCTCGTCGAGGTCGCCAACCAGGGTCTGCATCTTGTCGGTCACCTGATCAACGCCATCAAGCGCGTCGAAGATCGACCTGATGGACCAGCAGATCGGGATGTCGAAGCAGTGCTTGTCCCAGTAGAAGTAGTTACGGATCGGCCGCCAGAAGTCTTCGAAATCCTCGATGTGATCGCGGAGCGTCCGCATGTCCTGCTGGAGATCCTTGGTGGTGCTGACCATGCGGTGCGTGGTGTCCACCATCTGACCCATCAGGTCCGACATGCGCTGCATGAGCGCGATCGTCGTCGACATATCGTCGGCCTGTTTGAGCATGTCATCCATGCGCGCCCGCTGGAACGGCAGGCTCAGTCGCTGGCTCGCGTTCGACATGCTCAGCATGAACGGCACCGAGGAGTGTTCGATCTGCGTTCCCTCGGGCCGCGTAATCGACTGCACGTTGGCGATGCCCGGAACCGCGAACACGGCCTTGGCCAGCCTGTTCAGCACCAAGAGGTCGGCCGAGTTACGCATATCGTGATTGGCCTCGATCAACAGAATGTCCGGTGTGGCCATCTTTGATTCCGGGAAGTGCCGCGAGGCCGCGATCAGTCCCTGTGTCGCGGGGATGTCTTGCGGGATGAACTTCGCATCGGTGTAGCTCGGGTTGTATCCGGGCAGCGTCAACAGACCGATCAGCGAAATCGCAATGGTGGCGGCAAGGATCGGTCCGGGCCACCGCACGATCGCGGTACCGATCCGCCGCCAGCGACGTGTCGTCACCTGTCGCTTCGGGTCGAACACACCGAAGCGGCTGCCTGCGGCGATGCACGCCGGCACCAGGGTCAGCGCCACCGCCACCGCCACCAGGATGCCCACCGCACCGGGGATACCCAGTGGCTTGAAGTACGGCAGGCGGGTGAAGTGCAGGCACGCGATCGCTCCGGCGATGGTCAGACCCGATGCCAGAACGACCTTCGCCACACCCTTGTAGGCGGTGTAGTAGGCCGATTCGCGATCCTCGCCGGCCTGGCGTGCTTCCTGATAACGCCCCGCGAAGAAGATTCCGTAGTCTGTGCCCGCGGCGATGCCGACCGAGACCAGAAGGTTGACCACGAAGGTGGTCAGGCCCACGATTCCGTGCATACCGAGGAACGCGACGAGACCGCGCGCGACCTGCAACTCGATGCCGACCGTGAACAGCAGGATGATGACCGTGATGATCGATCGGTAGAGCAGAAGCAGCATCAGGAAGATCACGCCGACGCTCACCATGGTGATGAGGACGACCGTGCGGTTTCCGCTCTCGGCCATATCCGAGACGATGGCCGCTGGTCCCGTTACATAGGCCTTCACGCCCGGCGGCAACCCCGGGGTGTCCTTGACCACCTTCTGAACGGCTTCCACCGATTCATTAGCTTCAGCCTGGCCAAAACGGCCGGTGAGATTCAATTGCACATATGCGGCTTTTCCGTCGGCGCTCTGCGCGGCACCAGCGGTCAGTGGATCACCCCAGAAATCCTGGACATGCTGCACATGCTTCGGATCATCTTTCAATTGGCGAATGACGGCGTCGTAATACTTATGCGCATCGTCGCCGAGAGAGTTCTCCCCCTCGAGCACGATGACGGCGACACTCTCGGAATTGGACTCCTGGAAAACCTTGCCCATCTGCGTCATCGCCTTGACGGACGGCGCATCCGGAGGGCTAAGTGAGACCGAATGCTCTCGCTCGACGATCTCCAGCGGTGGCACCTTGACGGTCAGTAAGACCGTGATCGCCAGCCAGCCCAAAATAATGAATACCGCACCCCGGCGGATAATGGTCGCCATTATCGGCCGATGCGATTTGACTTTGCCGCCGTCCGCGCTCATGCGGCCTTCAGGAGGCACGAGGTAAACGCGTTGGTTTGGTTTGTCACCTTCTCGGATTTGACCTCATCGTCAACGATGATGCGGCAGCCGATGCTGCTGCCATCACCCTGCGCCATGATGCTGCCCACCGCGGTGGTCTTGCCGATCTCGAATTTGACGGACCACGGAAGCGGGACTTTTTGAATGAATAGGGGGTCGCCATTGACGTCGAAATAGCTGATATCGGCTACGTTTCCCGGCGATCCGAAAACCTCGTAAGACATCTTCTTGGGATCAAACGATTTAGCGTCACTCGCATTCGTATCAGCGTACGAAGGGCGCTTCTCGTTACCGAATACACCATGGAGCCGCGACACCGTAAATCCGCCGATGGCAATTACCGCAAGCACCAGCAGTGGAATCCACAGACGCATCAAAAGCCGAAGAATCGTAACCCTCCTCGTCTATCTCCGCATCCCGGCACCATGCTCGGACCTGCACCATCCCAAATTGCAAAACGCGGAACACCTCAGCGGTGCTCCCCGGCCGTTAAAGATTAGACCATGCATGAGAGCCGCGTATGTACCCGTTGCAGACCCGATATCCATTGATTAGCACGCTATGTGGGATACAGGCGTGTACAGATTTACTGCAAGGAAACCCGAGCAACGATCGTGGCCAGATTTTTCGTATTCACAGAATGGGTGAACAGATAGTTAATCAGCAGCTGAGACCCCTCTTTATGACCTCGAGGCCCATCAACCCGTCCGAGTGACGCCGGTCATAGCGAGACGCCGCCGAGCCAGACGTGTTCGCCGGTTGACCCCACCGTGGTGACCCCAGAAAGCAAACCAGCTTGATCGCTCGGTGACATCCGGACCGATCTTCGGTAGTGCAGAACGACGATCCTGGATGGGTCTAATCCTTGCCAAGACTGCGAAGCCAGAATTCGCAATGCGCGTACGCTGGCCAACGTGTCCAAAACGTACGTTGGAGGGCGCCTTCGTCAACTCCGGAGTGAGCGCGGGTTCAGTCAGGCTGCACTTGCCCAGATGCTGGAGATCTCCCCGAGCTATCTCAACCAGATCGAGCATGACGTCCGACCGCTGACCGTCGCCGTCTTGCTGCGCATCACCGAGGTCTTCGGTGTCGACGCGACCTTCTTCTCCTCTCAAGACGACAGCCGCCTCATTGCCGAGCTGCGCGAGGTCGTGCAGGACAAAGACCTGGACATCGACGTAGATCCCGCGGAGATCGCCGATGTGGTCGCCGGACATCCCGCATTGGCCCGCGCCATGGTGAACCTGCATCGGCGCTATCGGATCACCACCACGCAGTTGGCCGCGGCGACAGAAGACCGATACACCGACGGCAGTGGCGCAAGCTCGGGGACGGGTTCGATCACCATGCCGCACGAGGAGGTGCGTGACTACTTCTATCAGCGGCACAACTATCTCCATGAGCTCGACACCGCGGCCGAAGATCTGACCGTCCGAATGCGCATGCACCGCGCGGATCTCGCACGCGAGATCGCCGACCGCCTCACCGAAGTGCACGGCGTGCAGATTGCCCGGCGTATCGACCTGGGCGACAGCGTCCTGCACAAGTACGACCCGGGGTCCAAGACGCTGGAAATCAGCAATCACCTCTCGGGCGGACAACAGGTTTTCAAGCTGGCCACCGAGTTGGCCTACCTGGAGTACGGCGATCTCATCGACACCATGGTCGACGATGGCAAGTTCACCTCCGAGGAATCGCGCAAGCTGGCGCGGCTGGGTCTGGCCAACTACTTCGCCGCCGCCACGGTCCTGCCGTATCGCCAGTTCCACGGAGTGGCAGAAGATTTCCAGTACGACATCGAGCGGCTCTCGGCCTTCTACTCGGTGAGCTACGAGACCGTCTGTCACCGGCTGTCCACCCTGCAGCGTCCGTCGATGCGTGGAGTTCCGTTCTCGTTCGTACGGGTGGATCGTGCCGGAAACATGTCGAAACGCCAGTCGGCCACCGGGTTTCATTTCTCCTCCAGCGGCGGTACCTGCCCGCTGTGGAACGTGTACGAGACCTTCGGCAATCCGGGCAAGATACTGGTCCAGGTGGCGCAGATGCCCGACGGACGCAACTACCTGTGGGTGGCACGCACCGTCGAGCGGCGCGCGTCGCGGTACGGCCAGCCCGGCAAGACATTCGCCATCGGGCTGGGTTGCGAATTGAGGCATGCGCACCGGCTCGTCTATTCGCAGGGGCTGGACCTGTCCTCCGAAGGCGCGACGACGCCCATCGGCGTGGGTTGCCGCGTATGCGAGCGTGACAACTGTCCCCAACGCGCGTTCCCCGCGCTCGGGCGGGCGCTCGACCTGGATGAGCATCGCAGTACGGTGTCGCCATACCTCGTTCTGCAGGAAGGATCCCATCCGTGAGCAGTGGCCGTATCCCGTCAGGTGGTCTGCGCGAGCTCGGACCGATCAACTGGGTGATTGCCAAGGGCATGGCGCGCGCGATCAGCGTGCCGGAGATGCATCTGGCGACCACGCTCGGACAGACAGGAGTCCGATTCTGGCCGTGGCTGGCCTACTCCGGAGCCATCCTGCGCGGCACCAAGCTCTCCACCCGCGACACCGAGGTGGTCATCCTGCGCGTGGCCCACGTACGCGAATGCGAGTACGAACTGCAACACCACACGCGTATCGCCAAGGCCGCCGGTATCGATCCCGCATATCAAGAGCGGATCTTCGCCGGCGCCGGCGCCGAGGGCCTCACCGACAAGGAACGTGCACTCATCACCGGTGTCGACGAGATCCTCACCACCAGGACGCTCTCCGACGATGCGTGGGAAGGACTCTCGAAGTTCCTCGATCGCCGCCAGCTCATCGGCTTTTGCCTGCTTGTCACTCAGTACGACGGGCTGGCCGCGACCATGTCGTCGCTGCGGATCCCGCTGGATCACTGAATGGGGAGCCCGTCTCTGCTAGCCGTCCAAGCGGGCGAGATGTTCGGGGCTGTATCGATCCCCGGTCGCAGGCGCAAGGCTGTCGAGACGCGCGAGTTGCTCGGGTAGCAGCTCGATATCCACCGCACCGACGTTCTCACTGACCCGCGAGGCCTTCGTGGTGCCGGGGATCGGCACCACATCGTCACCGCGAGAAAGCAGCCATGCCAGCGCCACCTGCGCGCTGGAGACCCCGACGGTGGCGGCCACCGAGCGAACCTCTTCGACAACCGTCAGGTTCTGGTCGAAGTTGTCTGCGCTAAATCTAGGCTGTTCTTTGCGGAAGTCGCCCTCCGCCAGTTGGTCTCGCGAGCTGATGGCTCCCGTGAGAAAGCCACGACCAAGGGGGGAATAGGCGACCAGCCCGACACCGAGCTCTCTGAGAGTCGGCAAAATCTCGTCCTCGATATCGCGGGTCCACAACGAATACTCCGACTGCAACGCGGTTATCGGATGGACGGCGTGCGCACGGCGGAGCGTCCCGGCAGAGGCCTCCGACAGCCCGATGTGCCGAACTTTGCCGTGTTGTACCAGCTCGGCCACCGCCCCGATGGTGTCCTCGATAGGGACGTTCGGATCGACGCGATGCTGGTAGTAGAGATCGATATGGTCGACACCGAGCCGCCGCAACGATCCCTCCACCGCGATCGCGATGTTCGCCGGAGCGCTGTCGACAACCTGCGGTCCACCATGTGCATGGGACACCAGCCCGAATTTGGTGGCGAGCACAACGTCGTCACGTCGGCCCGCAATGGCCTTACCGACGAGCTCCTCGTTGACGAACGGTCCGTAGATCTCGGCGGTATCGATCAAGCTGACGCCAAGGTCCAACGCGTGGTGCAGCGTGCGGATCGACGTCGCCTCATCCGGGCCGCCTTCCGCACCGATCGCGCGGTAGTAGGCAGACATCGACATGGCACCCAGGCCGATCCTTGATACCGATAGCTCACCGAGCTGCGTGTACTTCATGTCAGTTCTTCTTTCCTCCGGCGGGTTGAGCCGTGGCGCCATTGACCGACTCCGTGTAATAAGCGACCTTGAAGTCGACGACCTTGAGGTCTTCAGTAAGCCGCTCCATGGCGGCCAGAATCCGGACACGCTGGGCGAATAGCAGTTCCAAACGCTCGGCGTGCGTCTCCTCCCCGCCCGCCAGCAGCTCGATGAAACGCCGCATGTCCCGTACCGGCATGCCGGTACGGCGCAACCGCAGCATCAGCTGGACGCGTTCAATGTCGTCGTCACTGAATCGGCGCCGACCACCGCCGTCGCGCGGTACCCGCGGGAACAGGCCCTCGCGTTCAAACCAGCGCAGCGCGTCGATCGACAACCCGGTCCGCTGGGCGACGTGCGAGATGGGAAACCCTGCGTTCTGCGGCTCACTTGTGGTCACAGAGCCACGGTAGAACCTGGAGTCGACTCCAGGTCAAGGAAAGATTCCGCGCAGGGCACCACGAAAGTTGTCGCAGGTACCGGCGACGGCGCCGCCACCGCCGTTGACACGTTCTTGACGCCGTCGCACGATCGGTCCATGCGCTTGGCCCAGGACTGTAGGTAGGCGCGCAATCTCCTTTGCGCGCTGCCGGTTTCAGCCCACTCCGCCAAGCGAAAGTACCCCCGCATGTCCGATCCCGCCCATCAGCTCACCGTCAACGGCAGATCGCTTCAGGCCGCCGATTCTCACGGACTCGAACGTAACGCCGTTGGCTCCTGGGGAGTTTTCGCCCAGGGCCTGGCGGCGGCCGCCCCCAGCGTCGCGGTCGCCACCGTGCCGTTTTCCCTGTTCGTAGCGGCCGGTAAGGGTGCGGCATGGTCAGCCGTGATCGGCCTGGTGGCTGTCGTGCTGATCGCAACCACCATCAGCTTCCAAGCCAAGCGGACGGTGTCCTCGGGCTCGCTGGGCACATACGCCGGCAACGGCCTGGGGCCCGGTGCCGCGTACGCGGCGGGCTTCAGCCTGCTCATCGGATACATCACCTTCGCCACTACGGGGATCCTCGGCGGCGTGCTGTACTTCGAATCCTTTCTCGAGGCGATCGGGATCCACTCGGAGGCAACCGGATTCAAGCTCGCGCTGGTCGCCGTGATTGTCGCGGTCGCCGTCTACCTGCCCTATCGCGGCGTCTCAATCTCGGCGAAGTACGAACTCATCTTCGAAATCATCGCCACTGCACTGATTCTCATCATCATCGTGGCCTCGTACATCAGCTATGGCTGGCGCATCGACACCGAGCAGTGGGCCCTGAGCAACCTGGGCAACAGCACCACCTTTATCGCCGCCGTCACCGCGGTCGGCGCATACGCGGGATTCGAGAGTGTGGCATCGCTCGGCGCCGAATCCCGCGACGCGCATCGCACCATCGCCCGGTCGCTGCTGCGCGTCGTCTTGATCATCGGGGTGCTCTACATCCTGGCCACCTACCCGCAAATCCTGCAGTTCCGAAACATCGACGGCGACAGCGCGATACTTCCCCAAGTCGCCACGAACGCGGGAGTCGCGTGGGCCATCTACCCAATAAGCCTGGCGGTGACCATCGCATTCATCGTGTTCGTCACCGCGGTCACCAACTCGGCGGCGCGAGGTCTGTTCACACTGGCACACGAGGGTGCGCTTCCGGCAGTTCTCACGCGGGTGCACCCGGCCTACAAGACCCCCGTCGCCGGTATCTTCCTCATCGGGATCATCGCGACGGCCTTCTCCGTTACCGCCACCCTCAGCTCGGTCGGTCGCCTGGTATTCGACGTCTATGGAAACTACGTGGCCAACTGGGGATTTCTCATCAGCTATCTGCTGGTAGTGGTGGCCACACCCCTCTGGTTGTACCGCATCAAGGCACTCACCCTGGCGCGGCTGGCGGTCTCGGCCGCGGCCACCCTGGCCATCGGGTACGTGATCTTCAGCAATTTCTACCCGGTTCCCACGTTCCCGTTCAACATCCTGCCCCTCATCTTCGGCGCGATTCTGCTCGTCGGGTTGTTGCGTTACTGGTATCTGCGAGTCCGCCGGCCCGACGTTGCGGCCCGGATCGGTTCCATCCAAACGCTTTCCGAATCAGAGCAAGAACGGCTGGCCGAACTCGGCATTCTCGAGGTCCTCCAGCAAGAGCCGGTCATCGAACCCGACCACGAACCCGCCGATACAGGAGCTCTCGTCAAATGACCGCCGCCGCCACCTCGCCGGTTCTTGCCTATCAGGGGGTCAGCGATACCGAGTTCACCGAATGGATACGGGTCACCGAACGCGTCGCCGCCGAGCTGGCGGCCACGGCGTTGACGCGCGATCGCGCCAATCAGAACCCCGTCGCCGAGATCGGACTGTTGCGCCACCACGGCCTGTTGTCATTCGCCACCGCACGCGAATTCGGGGGCGCCGGAGGCAGCCTAGCGCAGGCGCTACAACTCGGCCGGATCATCGCAGCGGCCGACGGTTCGATCGGGCAGCTATTGGTCTACCACTATTCCAATGGGGTCTGGACCTACATTCTCGGGTCACCGGCTCAGCGTGAGTACATCGCGCGGGGCGTCGGCGAGCAGGGCTGGTTCCAGGGCAGTGTCAGTAATCCGCGCGACCCGGGCATCACCGTCACGCGGACCGAAGCGGGCTACCGGGTCAACGGCAAACGGACCTTCGCTACCGGGGTCGCACTCGCCGACCTGATCACCGTCCTCCTCTACGAGGCGGAACCCATCAACGCGATAATCCCGAGTGACCGGGCCGGTCTGCGGTTCAATGACGACTGGGACAACCTCGGGCAACGTCTTACCGCAAGCGGCAGCGTCGAATTCGATAACGTGCTGCTGCGCCATGACGAGGTTCTCACCGGAATCGCCGAGTACCCGGATCACGATGGATCCCGCGAGCGCCGCGACGGGCTGCGGGCATTGTTCAGCCAGCTGATCTTCGTCCATCTGTATCTCGGAATCGCCGAGGGCGCGCTCGCCGCGGGCGTGGCCTACATCAGGGACAAGGGCAGGCCCTGGCCCGAGGCGTACTCCACGGAGGTGACCGAGGATCCCTATCATCAGCAGCTGCTGGGCCGCCTGTCGGGAGGCATCGCCGCGGGCATCGCCCTGGCCGATTCTGTGACAAGAGAATTCGAGCAGGCACTGGCAACCGGTGAGGCACCTACCGAGGCCGGTTGGGGCGCACTGGCGATTCGCGTGGATCAGGCCAAATCCGTCGCCACCGAGATATCCCTGGACGTGACGCACAACATCTACCAGGCCACTGGCGCCCGATCGACTGCCAATTCCGTTGGTTTGGACATCTATTGGCGTAACGCACGCACACACACCACGCATGACCCGCTGCCGTACCGGCAGCGCGAGATCGGTAGGCACCTGCTGACCGATGAATGGCCTTCGCCGCGCAGCCTCAATGGTCTTGGGCGCCTCGCCGATTCAACGCAGGGCACGAAACCGTGACAGACATTCGATTCCTGCAAACCTCCACCGAACGCGAGCGCGCCTTCACGGTGTTCTGGCGCGCCATGGTCGGGCTACCGCCGCTCGGCGCCGTCGCGGTGGGTGAATTACTAGAAGCTGGAAGATATTTAGGGGCATTCGAGCAGACGGAGCTGGTCGGCGGGGCCGACTCGTACACCAGCTGGCTCACCGTTCCCGGTGGATCGCGCGTTCCGCATGCGGCCGTCACACACATCGGCGTGCTGCCCACTCATACCCGACGCGGAATCCTCACCTCCCTGGTCACCCGCCAGCTCACCGATATCGCGGGACGAGGCGAGATTGTCGCCAGCCTGCGGGCATCCGAAGCGGTGATCTACCGCCGCTTCGGATACGGAGTAGCGACCAGCAGCGCGTCCTACCGCATTCAGCGGCGACGGGCAGCACAGTTGAATCCCGTTGACGCTAATGCCGTCACGCTGCTCGACACCGCGGCATCGCCGGAGCTACTCGCCTCGATCTATGAACGCGCGGCGTGGACGGGAGCGGTGGCGCGTCCACCGCAGTGGTGGCGCCTGCACGAGCTGTTCGATGCCGCTGAGCCCGTGAAGCACTACGTAGTCACCCGCCCGGATGGCTATGTGCGTTACCGACCACACGACACGACCGAGTGGTTCGCCAGCAGCGCGCGCACCATATCCGTTGACGATCTTGTCGCACATAGCGATGACGCCTACCGGACCCTGGTCGGTCATCTGCTGGATCTGGACCTGGTCGACGTCATCGAGTTCGGAGCGCGCCCCGTCGACGACCCGCTCCCCCACCTCGTGGCCGACCCGCGTGCGGTCACGGTCACCGGTATCCGCGACGAAACCTGGCTCCGGCTGGTCGATGTCGAAGCGGCATTGGCCGCACGTACCTATACCGATAGCGCGCCGGTGGTGATCGAAGTAGGCGACGCCCTGCTCCCACACAACGCGGCGCGGTTCTCGGTGGGCTCGGACAAGGTGCGGCGCACCCAGCACACTCCCGACCTATCGGTCGATGTCGCCGCTCTCGGATCGGTCTATCTCGGCGGCAACACCTGGGCACAGCTCAGGCGCGCCGGATTGGTCTCCGTGCGGTCGGCGGGGGCGATCAAAGCCGCCGACGCCCTCTTCTCCACTGGTTCAAAACCGTTCGCCGGCACCAACTTTTAGGAGTCTGCTGTGTCATCCACGAGCGACCGCCAGCTTCACCTCCTTGCCTTCGGCAATGTTCGCGCGGGCGGGGCATGGCGGCTGCCCGGTGTACGGAATGGCCCGGCCAATCAGCTCAACACCCTGGTCGCCACCGCGAAGGCAGCCGAGGCGGCCAAGTTCGACGCCATCTTCTTCGCCGATGGTCTGAACTTCGGCCCGGAGGCCACCTGGGCCCACAAAGCCACCGAGGACTACGAGCCGCTCACGGCCACTTCCTATCTCGCCGCGGTGACCGATCGCCTGGGCCTGGTGGTCACCGGCTCCTCGACCTTCCAGCCGCCGTATCACCTGGCACGCCAGCTGCTATCGCTCGATCATCTGAGCGCCGGGCGTGCCGGATGGAACCTCGTGACGAGCTTTGCGCAGGCCGCGGCGGCCAACTTCGGCGCGCGGGGCTTCCTTCCGCATGACGAGCGCTACCGGCTGGCCGAGGAGACCCTGCAGGTGGTGAAGACGCTGTGGCATTCGCTTCAGTCAGACACCGTCATCGAAGATCGTGCGGCCGGAATCTACAGCGATATCGACAAAATTCACGTCACCAACCACGACGGAGAGTTCCACAAGGTCAAGGGACCACTCGGCGTCACACCTTCCCGCCAGGGGCAACCGGTGATCTTTCAGGCCGGATCCTCCACCACGGGAAGGGCCTTCGCAGCCAAACATGCCGAGGTGGTCTTTACCGGACAGACCGATATCGACCGCGCCAAGAACTTCTATCGGCAACTCCACGCGGCAGCCCGTGCCGTCGGACGGACCTCCGCCCCCTTGATCACCCCTTCACTCGGGGTGGTCGTCGGCTCCACCGAGGCCGAGGCGCACGCCGTGGAAAGCACCATCTACGAGCACTTCATTCCCGAGTATCAGGCGGGGTGGCTACTCGAGGTGGATGTCAACGTCATCGGCGCCGACCTGGACGGCCCCGTGCCGGCATCGGCATTCCCGGACAGCACCGAGACCCATCAGACGGCCCTGGCAGGATACAAACACCTTGCCACCGTGGGCAATCCAACAGTGCGAGAGTTCCTCTACCGCACCCTGAATGCCTTCGGTACCCGGTTCGTCGGCTCCGCGGAGCAGGTGGCTGATCAGATCGAGCTGTGGTTCACCGAAGGAGCGGCCGACGGCTTTATTCTGAGCACGTCGGGCCTACCCGGTCAGTTCGAGCTGTTCACCGAGCACGTGGTGCCGATCCTGGTGCGCCGCGGCATCTTCCGCGCCGAGTACACCGGTTCGACCCTGCGCGACCACCTGGCCTTGCCATGGCCGGCTCCGGTACGCGCACCTGCCCTGCTTGGCTGAGTGCTAAACCTGAGCGGCGACCTCGCGCAGCGTTCCGTTCGTGACGTCATACACGAAGCCCCGGACGCTGGCCTTGCGCGGAACAAACGGATTGGCCTTGATCCGCGCGAGAGACTGACGGACGTCCTCGTCCAGATCGGTGAAGGCCTCCGCGGACCATGACGGCTTGATGCCCGTCTCGTCCTGAATAGACCGCTTGAACCCGTCATCGGTGAAGGTCAGCATGCCGCAATCGGTGTGGTGGATGAGAATGATCTCCTCGGTGCCCAACAGCCGCTGCGAGATAGCCAGCGACCGGATTTCGTCCTCTGTGATCACTCCGCCGGCATTGCGGATGACATGCGCGTCACCCTCGTGGAGGCCAAGCAGCCCATAGGGATTCAGGCGCGCATCCATGCACGCCACAACCGCGACCTTGCGGGCCGGCGGCAGCGGCAGCTCACCTTTGTCAAAGCTGGCCGCGTAGGCCTGCGCGTTCTTCAGCAGTTCGTCAGTGGTCGACATGGCGCGAAGCTATGCGCGGGCACCCGCCAGGTCAACGGTTGCAGGCACCATGGTCTGAACCTACATACCGAAGGTCCAGGTTCGTCCGTTCGCGGCGACGAATCCCGAGCTCTTGGTTCCACCGAAGAAGCCACAGGCCACGCCGCCGCCCATGAGTGCCATGCAGGTGCCCTGATTGCCATATCCGTACACGCTGTCCCCCGGGGGGAGCCGCTTGACCTCACCGCGTGGGGGATTCATGGTGCCGGCACCGACCCCCTTCGGATTACCGGGGACATTCGACACGGAGACGTATCCCGTGCCACCGGTGAATCCCGGCAGTTTTCCCAGGCACGCGATACTCCCGCCGCTGTACGTCAAGATGCTGCACCGCAATCCGCTGGCGAGAGTGAACATCCGCTCGATGCCCTTGGGTCCGTGACCGTCATACTCGACCTCGGAGACCACGAAGTCGTATGGGCGCGGAACGCCGTCCGGCAACACCAGTCCCCTATCGCCCAGGACCGTTTTGCCAGAGCCGATGGTCAGCGACTGTTTTCCGTTGTCACAGATGGTGATTGGCCCTGACTCTGCCCGGCAGACGACCCCGTACTTGGCGACCTGCCGACCAACCTCGAGCCGCTGGGCACCCGTCACCCTCGGATGAGTGTCAAGTACCCGGTAGTAGCCGGCCGGCTCGCCCGTACCCGTCCCCATCCGAACCCTGACGACACCCGGTTGCACGCCCGGCAGTGCGCCTGCGCAATCCACGCTGCGGTCACCGCCGACAGCGCAGGCCAATCCATCCGGCGTGATGAAGTCGCCGTCGAAACCGGGCGTACTCACCGTCGGTATATCGGTCGGAGAAGTAACGTGCGGGGTACTGACTACCGATGACGATGTCGTCGTTGTCTGCACGAACGGGTGTGTAGGGGTGCAGGCGGCCAACAGCACCGCCAACACCCCAATCCCGCACGCACGCATGCGATCAGAAGTTGATCATGTGACCCGCGAGCCCGTGGAACGCTTCCTGCAGCGCCTCGGACAGCGTCGGGTGTGTGTGCACGTTGCGGGTCAGCTCATTGACCGTCAGATCCCACTTCTGCGCCAGCGTGAGCTCGGGCAGCAGCTCGGAAACGTCGGGGCCAATCAGGTGCCCGCCGATCAGCTCACCGTACTTGGCATCGGCGATCAGCTTCACGAATCCGGTCGGGTCGGCCAGACCATGAGCCTTGCCGTTCGCCGTGAACGGGAACTTGGCCACCTTGACGTCGTATCCCTCGGCGCGGGCCTGTTCCTCGGTGAGCCCAAAGCTGGCCACCTGCGGCTGGCAGAAGGTCGCCCGAGGCATCATCCGGTAGTCACCCAGCTCCAATGTCTCTGCACCGGCGATGGTTTCGGCAGCGACAACCGCCTGCGCCTCGGCGACGTGAGCCAGCTGCAGCTTGGACGTGACGTCGCCGATCGCGTAGATGTGCGGCACGTTGGTGCGCATCCGCTCGTCGATGGCAATCGCGCCGCGGTCGGTGAGCGCCACCCCGGTGTTCTCCAGCCCGAAGCCCTGCACGTTCGGCGCAAACCCGATGGCCTGCAGCACCTTGTCGGCGACGAGCTCGCTCTCCTGCCCGTCCTTGCTTACCTTGACGCGAACGGGACCGCTGCCCCCTTCATCCTGGATCGACTCGACCTTGGTGCCGGTGAGGATCTTGACGCCCAGCTTCTTGTACTGCTTCTCGATCTCCTTGGACACCTCGGCGTCCTCGTTGGGCAGTGCCCGCGGCAAGAACTCGACGATGGTGACATCCACGCCGTAGTTCTTGAGCACGTAAGCGAATTCCATACCGATGGCGCCCGCGCCGGCGATGATGATCGAGCCGGGCAGCTCACGGGTGAGGATCTGCTTTTCGTAGGTGACCACGTTCTCCGAGAGTGCAGTCCCGGGCACCAGCCGCACACTGCTGCCGGTGGCGATGATCACATTGGCGAAAGTCAGCGTCTCGGTCGAGCCATCAGCCTTCTTGACCGCCAAGGTGTTGGCGTCGGTGAAGGTACCGACCCCCTCGTACTCGGTGATCTTGTTCTTTTTCATCAGGAAGTGCACACCGGCCACGCGTCCCTCGGCGACCTTGCGACTCCGGTCGAATGCGGCACCGAAATCGAATGTTGCCTCACCGCTGATGCCGAAGGTCTTGGCTTCCTTGGTGAAGATGTGGGCCAGCTCCGCGTTGCGCAGCAGCGCCTTGGACGGGATACACCCGACATTGAGGCAGACTCCGCCCCAATATTTCTCCTCGACGATGGCTGTTGTCAGGCCCAGCTGGGCAGCGCGAATGGCCGCGACATAGCCACCGGGACCAGCTCCGAGAACGACGACGTCATAGTGTGCAGTCACGAACTCCACACTAGTAGGACGACGTCAGGCGAGGAGCGTCAAGCCCGGTCTCGGTACTGGATACCCCAACTGCGCAGCGGCTCCGGGCACAGTGATTGCACGCCGGGCACCGAAGGTGCGGTGCACGCCACATAGCCATACTTGACACCCGTCGCCGCCACCGAAATGGCGGGCGCCGTCAAGACGGCGAACGCAAGGGCGACGATTATCGGGCGCGGTTCGACCATGGCCAGCAATAGGGCGACCAGCACGCAGGCAAATACCCAGACCAACACGTACACGACCGCGAGGATCCGATCATGCGGCAGCAGTGTCTCGAACCAGTTCTGGTACAGCAGTAGCCCCATCGCACCAGCAGGAATCCACGTTCCCAGCAGTACCAACAACAGCACCCAGCGCTTCAGGAAGGCGGGTTCCCGCTCCGCAGGCACCCGGACCGGCATGGCGGGCTCGTCGCCGACCACGGGAACCGCACCGGTGTACGGATCAGGGGTCATCGATTCGGCCCGTGACCCACCGATGGGCGCCGGCATCGCGCCGGTGCGGTCGTTGTCGACGTCGAATGCTTCGGTCAGCGGCAGAGCGTCAGTGTCGATCCGGCCGGTGGGGAGGAGGTCGTCGTCATCGTCCTTGAAGGCTGAGAACGCGGTGAACGTGGCGGTGTCCAGGCCGTCCCGGACCTTGCCATCATCGATCGGCACCGCCAACGGGTCGGCAAGGTCACCCTCGACGACACTCGGCCGATCCACCTCGTCAACCAATTCCGTCGCAGCGCCGTCTACCTCTGCGCCCGTCTTCTCGACCGTATTTTCTGCGTTTTTGTCAGACACCCTGAATCACCTGTATCGCCGCCAGAATCCCGAACCACCCAGGAGCGATCGCCAGGATGAAGGCCGCCACTGCCGTCATCCATTTGCGAGTGGACGCGATCAAGATCAGAAACCCGATCAGGCTCGGCACCGCCACGATCAAGCCGATAACGAGGTCTGGTCGCACAGACTGATGCGCGACCAGGACACTCGACATTCCGGCGCCAAGTCCGACTGCTATCCCCAGCAGCATCGCGCTAGCGACGACTTGCGCACGTGGCAGTGGTATCACGAGAAAGCTCCTGCTCGGTGTTTTACATACGCCCCCGGGCCATCTTCGACCATACTGCGATCACTGGCACACTGGCTCAAATGACGTCGGCGCGCCGCTCCCCGGACCCATATCTCTGGCTCGAGGATATCGGCGGTGATGAGCCGCTGAACTGGGTGCGCGAGCGTAACGCAACGACCACCAGCGAGTTTTCCGGTGCACGTTTCGACGAGATGCGCGGCGAGGCACTGGCGATCCTCAACACGGACGCGCAAATCCCATATGTGCGTCGCCGGGGCCCGTACCTCTACAACTTCTGGCGCGACGCAAACAACGCCCGCGGCCTTTGGCGGCGAACCACTTTGGACCGCTACCGGCAAAATGATCCCGAGTGGGACGTCATCATCGACGTCGACGCCCTGGCCGCCACCGAGGACGAGAACTGGGTATGGGCCGGGGCTGCCGTATTGCGGCCCGATTTCCGCCGTGCGCTGATCAGTCTGTCGCGTGGCGGGTCGGACGCGGTGGTAGTACGCGAATTCGATCTGCAAACAAGGCAGTTCGTGACCGACGGGTTCGCGTTGCCCGAGGCCAAGACTCACATCGGATGGATCGACGCGGACACTGTCTTCGTGGGCACAGATTTCGGGCCCGGCAGCCTCACAGACTCGGGATATCCCCGCCTGGTCAAGCGCTGGAAACGCGGTCAATCAGTCGACGACGCGGAACTGGTCTTCAGCGGTGAGGCCTCAGACGTGATGGTGGGTGCGAGCTTTGACGACACGCCGGGCTTCGAACGCACCCTGATCAGCCGGTCCACCGACTTCTTCAATTCCGAAGTACACGAGCTGACCACCGACGGCGAGCTGCTGCACATTGACGTCCCCACCGATGCCTCGGTATCGGTGCACCGCGAGTGGTTGCTCATCGAACTCAAGTCGCCGTGGCGGGTCGATGACATCGAGTATTCGGCCGGCACGCTACTGGCGGCCCGATACCGGGATTATGTCGCCGGCAGCCGTGCACTCACCCCGGTGTTCGTTCCCGACGAGCATGCGAGCCTGCACCACTACGCGTGGACCAAGGAGCGACTCACGGTCGCGATCCTGCGCGATGTGGCCACCGAGATCCTGGTGTTCACTCCCGGTGACTGGCACTTCGAACCGCTGACCGGTGTTTCGGACAACGCCACCACACAGATCGTCGCGATCGATGACCTGGGCGACGAGATATTCCTC
The DNA here is from genome assembly GCF_002013895.1 of Mycobacteroides franklinii. Taxonomy (GTDB): domain Bacteria; phylum Actinomycetota; class Actinomycetes; order Mycobacteriales; family Mycobacteriaceae; genus Mycobacterium; species Mycobacterium franklinii. The sequence continues at coordinate 63,672 of NZ_MAFQ01000004.1, forward strand.
GACACTTCGGGTTTCACTCAGCCGTCAACGCTGCTGCGCGGTGAAATCGGAGAGGCGGGCGCCACCCGGGCGTCCGTATCTCCCATCAAGTCGGCACCGTCCTTCTTCGACGACGCCTCATTTGACGTGGCCCAATACTTCACGCAGTCCGACGATGGCACGTCGATCCCGTATTTTGTAGTGCGCGCCAAGGGATCTGACGTGGCCGGCCCTACCTTGCTCGGCGGCTACGGCGGCTTCGAGGTCGCAAGGACTCCCGGGTACGACGGCGTGCTGGGCAAGCTGTGGCTCTCCCGGGGTGGCACGTATGTTCTGGCCAACATCCGCGGTGGCGGCGAGTACGGGCCGGTGTGGCACACCCAGGCGATGCGCGAGGGCCGCCATCTGGTGTACGAGGACTTCGCCGCGGTGGCGCGGGATCTGGTGACCCGCGGCATCACCACCGCGGCACAACTGGGTGCCCAGGGCGGCAGTAACGGCGGCCTGCTGATGGGGGTCATGCTCACGGCGTACCCGCAGCTCTTCGGTGCGCTGGTATGCCAGGTGCCGCTGCTGGATATGCGGCGCTATCACCTGCTGCTGGCCGGGGCCTCCTGGGTTGCCGAGTACGGCGACCCGGACAACCCCGATGACTGGGAGTTCATCTCGAAATACTCTCCCTACCAGAATATTTCGTCCGATCGGCGGTACCCGCCGGTTCTGGTGACCACCTCCACCCGCGATGACCGAGTCCATCCCGGGCACGCACGCAAAATGACCGCAGCCCTGCAGGAAGCCGGGCAACCGGTCTGGTACTACGAGAACATCGAAGGTGGCCACGGCGGCGCGGCCAACAACGAACAGTCGGCATTCAAGGCGGCGTTGGCCATCGAGTTCCTGTGGCGCCAGTTGGCACCCTGACCCGAAATCTCAGGGCGATCCCCGATGCCCTCGAGCCTTCCCGCGGCGCAGGATGGCCGTATGAGCCAATCCAACACCGTTCCACCATGGGTCAACAAGATGGTCAGGGGCGTACTCCGCAGCCCGCTACACCCCGTGCTCAGCGGCAACATCGCGCTGTTCACTTTCACCGGCCGCAAGAGCGGCAAGGAATACAACGTCGCCGCCACCTACGTTCGTGACGGCGACGTGCTGACGGTCTTCACCGATAGGGCCTGGGCCAAGAATCTGCGCGATGGCCGGCCGGTGACGGCACTGGTACGCGGCAAGCGCCTCGATGGCACCGCCGAGTTGTCCACCGGGCCGCAGATCGCCGGGCCGCTGGCGCAGCTCCTGCACCAGGTGCCGAGAGATGCCAAGTATCACAACGTACGCCGCAATCCTGACGGCAGCCTGAACCAGGCGGACATCGACCGCGCGGCCGCCAACGAAAGCATGGTGACGGTACGTCTGTCGTGACGCGCATCACGTAACGCAGGCAGCAGTTTCGCACATCACGTCGCCGCAACAGCCAGTCTCGAGTAACGGCACATTCCCTCGCATGCAGTTTGCTCAATGGATCTCCACTCCCGCAAACAGCGATCTATCAGCGGCCGCAAAACCGCAGCTCAAAGGTGCTAACTGTAGCTAGCATTATGCAAAACGTCAGCTATCCCCCCAGTTCAAACACATGCAGTAATCGACAAACACGCTCCTCGACGTCGGGGCCCGTTACCGAAATCGAGACCTAGCCGTTACCGTCACGGGTTGTTGCCGCCGAGTGAGCTCAGCTAGCGTGGTAACTAACTGAATTATTGGCCACGGCAAAGCCGCCTGGCCGGCGAAGGTACTCACCGCCGTTGTAGGCGCACTGATGCGCTTCCGAATGACTGGTAGTTAGAGCCCGAATGCCGTGAGGTGCACGATGACGAAAGACCTATTTGTTGGGTTGAGCGAGAACGGCTGGGACCACGCTCCCTGGGACGCCGAACCCGAGTTCTCGCCCTCCGAACTAGACATCCTGTTGGACCGTCGGTTGTCCGTCAGTGACGCCGCTGAACGCATCGGATGCGTAGAGCACGACGTGCAACGCATCCGCGACGCTCACGCGGCCTAACGACGCAATAGACCGCCCACCAACCCCGACACCACGCCAACCGCGATCACCAGGCCGCCCACGCCCATGGTGAGGCTCAGCCAGTGGTGGGCGTTGTTCACCGCGGCAGTGACCAGGCTGTCGGCCACATCCCGAAGATTTTCGGTAACACGGTTCAACGGGCGGTCCAGGTAGCGTCGGCCAACCTCCAGCCCCGCCCAACCGGCCGCACCCACCAGCAGCGCTGAAATACCCAACCCCGCAAGTCCTTTGGCGCGGCTACGCACCGCAAGCTGAGTCAGTCCGGCTAGGATGAGAGTCAATCCGAAGGATATCCACACGGCAAGGTGGCCGAAGCGCGCCACCGGGACCAAGCGGCCCGGCGTCATGCCGGCCAGGTTGTCGTCCGTGATCGATACCGTCAACGTCTCCGGCGCCTTGATCGAAAGACCTTGCGGCACCAGACTCTTGATCATCGGAGCCACATCGATCTGCCAGCTGCCCTGCGAATCACGCTGCGCAGCGCTCGAGTTCGTAAACAACCATTGGTGCGCCATTCGATTCACGGATGCGAAGTCGGCGCGGAACTGCGGCCCACTGGTGTATGACGCGGTCAACTCGGCCACCTGAGTCTCGTTGACGCGCGACCCCTGCTTCTTGCCCAACGACACGATCTGAGTGGTCAGCTCCTCGGCGATCGCATGCTGAACCCTCGGATCGGCCGCGGCCGGCGCCGTCAACGCCACATAGCCGTTCTCATCGACAAGCCGGGACTGTGTCCAGGCACCCGCAATGGTCACGGCCAGCGCGGCGGTGGTGAGCAGCCACAACAGGACCGCGAACAGGAATCGCATCAACCCCAGATTAGTCCGGCAGGTGGGAGCGAAGCGACTTTGAGATGGAGATCTAGTCCGTGAGCGCGCGCCCCAGGATCAGCGGATCGGCCGGACCGACGACCTCGAGGTCCTTGTCGTCGTAGTCGAACTTGCCCAGCACATGGCGCATCGCGTTGACGCGGGCCCGCTTCTTGTCGTTGCTCTTCACCACGATCCACGGCGCGTGATCGGTGTCCGTGAGCGAGAACATCTCTTCCTTGGCCTCGGTGTAGGCATCCCACTTGTCCAAGGAGGCCAGGTCCATCGGCGAGAGCTTCCACTGGCGCACCGGGTCCACCTGGCGGATCGCGAATCGCGTGCGCTGTTCGGCGGCCGACACCGAGAACCACAGCTTGGTCAGGCTGATGCCGTCATTGACCAGCATCTGCTCGAAAAGCGGTGCCTGGTGGATGAATTCGGAATGCTGCTCATCTGAACAGAACCCCATGACCCGCTCGACACCGGCGCGGTTGTACCAGGACCGGTCGAAGAACACCATCTCCCCCGCGGCCGGCAGATGCGGAACGTATCGCTGGAAGTACCACTGGGTGCGCTCCCGCTCGTTCGGCTTCTCCAACGCGACGACGCGGGCACCGCGTGGGTTCAGGTGCTCCATGAACCGCTTGATGGTGCCGCCCTTACCTGCGGCGTCGCGCCCCTCGAAGAGGATGACGTGCCGGGCACCGGTGCGCTTGCTCCAATTCTGCAGCTTGAGCAACTCGATCTGCAGCAGCCGCTTCTCCAGTTCATACTGCTGACGGCTCATCCGCTCGTCGTACGGATAGTTCTCCCGCCAGGTGTCCACCGCGACACCATCGGGCGCGATAAGCACCGGATCGTCGTCATCATCGTCATCGACGGTGTAGCCCTGCGCGGCGGCGGTAATGGTCTCGGTCACCAGCGGAAAATATCCCCGGCAATCGTCGCCGGGATGGACGTCGAGTAAACGGACGGTGTCAGCGACGGAAGGGGCGCAGGGCCTTGTTCGAGAGCTTGGTGAGGCTCTTGAGCGCAACCGGTGCCAGCCAGCTCGGCCCGCTGTACCACAGCGGCTCGCTCGGCAGCGTCACTCGGGTATCGACGATGGCCTCGGTGCGGCAGTACTTGCGCAGGCCGTCGGCGCCGCCGAAGCGCGATCCAAGCCCAGACCCCTTCCAACCGCCGTGCGGCGCGGTCAGGCAGGACAGGTTCATGATCACGTCGTTGATGTTGACGGTGCCGCAATCAAGTTGCAACGCAACGCGTTCAGCACGCTTGCGGTCCTTGGACCAGACACTGGCGGAGAGCCCGTATTCGCTGTCGTTCGCCAGCGCGATGACTTCGGACTCCTCGGAGTACCGCATGATCGGCAGCGTGGGGCCGAAGGTCTCTTCCCGCATGCACTCCATGGAATGGTCGACGTCGACGAGCACGGTAGGTGCGTAGAAACTACCGTGCCCAGGGATTCGCGCACCGCCGGTCAGTGCCCGTGCGCCAGCGGAAACCGCTTGGCGCACATGCCTGTCGACGACTTCGAGCTGGTTCTCGTCGATCATCGCGCCGACGCTGTGGTCCAGGCCCGCGCCGATCTCCAGACCACGCACCTCATCGACCACCAGATCGACGAACTGCTCATAGATCGAGTCATGCACGTATACCCGCTCGACGGATACGCAAGTCTGGCCCGCATTGAACATGCTGCCCCAGACCGCGGCGTGCGCGGCACGCTTGACGTCGGCATCCGGCAGCACCAGCATCGGGTCCTTGCCGCCGAGTTCCAGGCTGACCGGGGTGAGCCGGCGCGCGGCCCGTTCCATGATCTTCTTGCCGGTGGCAGTGGATCCGGTGAACTGGATGAAGTCGACGGTGTCGACGAGCGCCTCGCCCACTTCGCGGGCCCCGTGCACCACCTCGAAGACCGGGGGGCCGCCGATCTCTGCCCAGCCTTTGGCAATGAGCTCATCGGACAGCGGGGTGCGCTCCGAAGGCTTGAGTAACACCGAGCAGCCCGCCAGCAGCGCCGGGACCACATCCCAATAGCCCAGCGCCACAGGGTAATTCCAGGGCGAGATGACACCCACCACTTTGCGGGGCCGCTGATGCACGGTGATCTTCTTGGTGTTCATGGCGATCGAGGAGGCGGGCCGCGATTCCGGGGCCAGGAACTCGGCAGCCTTCGGCGCGTAGTACGCGATGATCGCGAGAATCGAGGGGATCTCGATGCCGCCGTCGATCTTGGATTTGCCGGTCTCGGCGATCAGCTGCGCCTCGATGCGCGGGGTGTTGTCGATCAACCACTGAGCGAATCGGGCCAGTACCTGGCCGCGCCCCTCGGGGCCGAGTCGCTCCCAAGACGGCTGCGCCTTCGCCAGTTGCGCGACGATTCCGGGGATATCCGCCGGATCGGTCCAGTTCACCGCGCCGATTACCTGCCCGTTCGCGGGATTGCGCACGTCATGGGCGGTATCGCGGGGGCTACTGACGAAGTTTTCAGACGTCGTTGTCATTAGTCGAGTCTAGGCACGAGGTGACCCGCGTGGCCATCCCCACTAGTTGGTTGGAATTATCCCGCGCAGGTAGGCGGCCTGGCCCAGATGCTGCGCACAGTCGTCGACAATGCTGACCAACCGGACGCTCGCGGTAACCGGCGGATCCCAGTGCCTATCGACGACGCGTGCGAGTTCGGAATCCGTCAGGGTGTCCACGTATCGCAGCGTCATGTCGTGCACGTCGTGGTAGTAGCCGCTCAGCTGATCCACCGTGGCCACGACCTTGGCGATGTCCTCGGGCGTGTGCCCGTATCCGTTGGAATCGGCAGGCAGATCGAGACCGAATCGCGGCTCCCAGCCGCGGGCCGTCCACACCGGCTCGGCGCCGGTCATGGCGCAGATCTGCACGTCTTGGCATCGTGCCGAATGCCAAATCAGCCAGGCAATACTGTTCGCGTCCGATGTGGGGCGGTACGTCAACGCCGAATCAGTCAGACCGTCGGTTACCTCACCGACGTGCTCGATGATCCGAGTAAAGCTGTCACGCAACAGCTCCCGCGCCGCGGCCGCCGCTTCGAAATCCGTCATGGGTTGACGGTACGCCGGGGCCTGGGCACCGGGTTGTCCGTTGGTTTGGACATCGCGAGGGCACCAGCACCGCAGGCACAGAAGAGAACGGCCAACACGGGCAACACCATGGCGGTGTTCAGTGAAAACGCGTCGGCCAGCCATCCGATGAGCGCCGGCCCACCCAGCACCGCGATGTACCCGGTTCCGACCACTCGAGACAGCACCCGGCCCTCATGGTGTTCGTCGATATTGCCCGCCACGGTGAAGACCTGCGGCACACCACCGGCAAGCCCGAGGCCCACGGCCGCCCAACCCGCCATCGTCAAAGGCAATGCCGGCGAGAGGATGACGACGAGCAGCCCGACTGCCGCGAGCGCGCAACCCCAGCGCACCACCAGCACACGTCCAGCGCGTTCTACGAGTTTGTCGACGGTGAACCGACCGACCGTCATCGCGAGCATGAACACCCCGAAAGCGAAGGCGCCCTGGGAATGAGAGGCGCCCAGGTGTTCCTGGGCGTGCAGGCTGCTCCAGTCGGTCGCCGATCCCTCGGAGAGCATGAGCAAGAAGGCAAGGAAGCCCAGTACCAGGACCTGCCCGCGCCGATACTTCATCGGAGGACACATCGTGTAGGGCACCGTGTCAGGAGCTTCCACTTCGCCTGCCCGCAACTTGTTCCGGAGCAGCACGGTGGCCGAGCAGGTAAGCAACGCCAGACACAGGACGGTGACACCGACAACCGTCGCCCAGACCTGGACGTGCAGCGCGAAGGCGGCCGATCCGATGGCCGCCCCCACCACGTTGCCCACGGAGAAGACTCCGTGGAACGAGGCCATGATCGGGCGGCCGTAGAAGCGTTCGACATCGACAGCTGCCGCATTCATGGCGACGTCGGTGACACCGACCGCCACACCGCACAGAAACGCGCCGATGGCAGCCACGGCTACCGAGTGGGCCGACAAGGGAATGTTGACTCCGAGTGCCATGGCGGCGCCCCCGGCGACTGCGATGGGTCCGCTGCCGAATCGATCGACAAGGAGCCCGCTGAGCTGCATGCCCGCCAGCGCGCCGAGGCCCAGCCCCAACACCACGAAGCCGAGGATGGTCGACGACATGCCGGTGGCCTGCTTCATGGTCGACAGGTGCACAGCCCAGGTCGCCACCACGAGCCCGAACGACGCGAATACGCCGATAACGGCAACCCGCATACGCAGCGGTTTCGTCAAGAAATAGTCCTCACCTCGGCGTTGTGCCAGCGATCGTGAGGCCCACCACGACCTTGGCGAGCAGCACTCACCGGTACCTCTTCACCACAGTACTGACCGCGACTCCCCAGGGCCGCAGCGCCACTTCAGGGCAGCAAATATCACTTGACATTCATATGATTAAGTAGTGATATGAAGGCATGGACGCCTTCGCGGTGATCGCCGATCCGACCCGGCGCCGGATCATCGACACCCTTCGCGATGGGTCGGCCGACGTCACGACGTTGATCGAACGGCTGGACCTCTCCCAGTCGCTGGTCTCCAAGCACCTCGGCGTCCTGCGCGACGCTGGCACTGTTCGGGTGGAGGTCGCCGGCAAGCGCCGGGTCTATCACCTGGCCGACGATCCCCTGCCCGCCGTGCTGGCTTGGGTGACGCCATATCACCGCACGTGGTCCAACGCCCTCGACCGCCTGACATCCCTCATCGATAGCGACTCCGATGTTCACGACAACAAGAAAAAAGAGGACAACCGTGACTAATCCCCTGGCCGCCACCCTCACGCCGTGCGACGACCACGAGGGCCGATGGGTTCTCACCATGTCTCGCGATCTGAACCATCCGCCGGAGAAGGTGTGGCCGTGGCTCGTCGACCCCGACAAGCTGCGCCAGTGGTCACCCGCCATCCCCGACCGCCCGCTGGATTCGATGGGAGCGGCACACGTTCAGGAGACCTCTGCCGACCCGATACTCGACGGCGAGGTGCTCGCCGTCGATCCACCGCGCGAGCTGATCCATCGGTGGGGCCCCGACGACACCCTGCGCTGGCGAATCGAACCCACCGAAAATGGATGCCGATTGACCCTGGAGCATTCAATGGCCGATCGCGGCAACGCTTCCGGAAATGCAGGCGGTTGGCACATCTGCCTGGACACTCTCACGCTGGCCGTCGACGGGACTCCCCGAGGCCGGGTCGTCGGTGTGGATGCGATGAGGCACGACTGGCAAAGCCTCAATGATGGGTACGCCGCAACCCTCGGCTGAGCACTCACAGAATTTGCGGAGCGGATCCACACCGACCCCAGCTCCGGCAACTGACGCGGTCACGATCCTGCGCCTAAATCCGCAGATCATGCACACTATAAACGTAGTGGGCAATGTGCCACATTCGCCTTTTCGGCACCTTTGAGGTATAGCGCTATCGATTTGCCCAAATTACTCTCAGGCAACAGCACTCGGCAACGACGCCGAGCGCTGGCACGGGAGGGTCGCGATGGCTGCACAGCATTCGGTCTCGGGGAAACGTCAGCCATTTCGGCGATACGTCGCGACCACCGCAGCGGTGGCGGCGACATGTACCGTCCTGGCGCCGGTGGCGATGGAGTCAGGGACCATCGCCTCCACGCTCGCCTCGTACGTCATCGGGGTCGGCGGAAACAACGACGGCGCAAGTGCCAACATCCCTCATAAGCTCGGCGGGGCATACAGCGTCGACTACCACCCGGTCTCGTATCCGGGTGCCATCTGGCCGGTCAGCGGCCTCACCGCACCCACATTCAAAACCTCTGTGACGCAGGGCCACACCAACCTCAACAACGAAATCGCCACAGCAGGCAATCAGCCGATCACCATCGTCGGCTACTCCCTGGGGGCCGTCGTGGTGAGCAGATCGCATAGCGATCTGCAGAAGCAGTATCCCCATGGCAATCCCGACATTCAGTTTGTGCTGATGGGCAGTGCAAACACACCGAACGGCGGCATCTTCGCCCGATTCCCGTGGTTGAAGATTCCTTTCGCCGATATCGAATCCAATGGCGCCTGGGAACCCGACCAATTCAAGACGACGGTGATCAACACCGAGTACGACACCTACGGAGACTTCCCCGCCTATTTCAATCCGCTCGCGCTCGCCAATTCCATTGCGGCGATTCGGTATGCGCATCCCGATGTGTACTACGACAGCATCGACCCCGCAACGCTCGATGACCCCAACAACCCCAACGTGATCAAGTCGGTGAAGGGCAACACCACCTACTACCTGGTCCGGGCCGAACACCTACCGCTGCTGCAGCCGCTGCGCGACCTCACCAATCCCGTCGGCGCATCCTTCGTGCTGGATGCCATCGAGCCCACCCTGCGGGTGTTCATCGATATGGCCTACGACCGCGACACCAGCCCGGGAACCACCAAACCATTCAGCCTCTTCACCCCGCCGAAGAACATCGTCGACGCCGTCAACAAGCTGCCCGGCGCCATCGAGGAGGGCGCACACAACTTCGAGAACGGATTGTCGGGCGGGACCCCCAAACAGCCGGCACCCACCGAAAAACCCGCTAATCCCCCTGCCCCTCAAACGGATACCCCGAAGTCTGCGCCCCCGGCGGCTCAGGCGCCCGCACCCGAGGCACCCAAACCACCGGTTCTCACCCTCACCACCGCCGAGCCGTCCACGCCCCCGGCACCGGCCAAGGCCCCCGATCTCACCGCGATCGCCGTCGGCTCCCACGTCAGTGCCCCGGCGCGACTGTCCGAGGAAAAGCCCGACACCAAATCTGAGGTGAAGCCGGAAACGAAGCCCGATGAAAAGCCTGCACCGGCAACGACCTCGAACACTACGAAGCCGACGCTGCGCCTACCGAAACTGCCTGTCTCACAGCCCGGTACGACACCGAAGAGTCCCAAGCTCCCGTCACTCAAGGACCGCCTCAAGTCCATTCCGGGCCTCGGCGAGAAGAAAGATTCCACCGCAAGCACGTCGAGCAAGACATCAGAGTCCACGAGTTCGCCGGACCACAGCAGCGAAAAGAGCTCGAATCACACCTCCGAAAAGGGCCACAGCGCCGCGTAATCCGGCTCCGTCGCCGAGTGCTTGATCGACGGCGGTCAGCGGCCCGCGGGCGGTTCCGGCGGCTGCGCCCTGCCCTGCACAGTGGTGGGCCGACCCCGAAAGCAGTTCACCGAATACGGGTAGTCCCGTGTCAGCACGTAGTGATACGTCTCGACGTCCCGGCCGTCCAGGCCCACACTGCTCGTGATCCCGTGGCATTCATCGAGATCCCTTGTGGTGAGGATGTTTCCGTCACCTATCCGCGCGCCCGTGATAGGAAACCCGTCGAGCGCGTAGCCCACGACCTCAGCGACACTCGCCGTGGCCAGACACGGGCTGGGCGTGTGGTAGTGGTAACTGCCCGTCACCTCCGGGTGCCCGGAGCAGTCATCCTGCACCTCCCATGCCCCCGCATCACGGCCCCCGGCATCCAGTGCGCTGAACAACACGACTCCCGAGAGCATCACCCCCACCTCGTGGCCGATGCACTGCGGAACGCCATAGGTGGGCTCGGAGGCCAGCACATAGGTCAGCTCCTGTGCGCTGATCGCGTTCGGGTTGCGGTCGTATTGGTAGGCGGTGTCATCGGTCGCGATCGGGAACCGTCCAGTGGTGTGGTTCCGGGGCAGATCGTTGGTCGTGACAACCCGAACGCTCTCGGACTTCGTCTCGGAGAACACGCCGTGGTGCCGCACGTGTCCCTGGACGTGCGGCTTCCGGTCGGGGTAGTACCAGCGGCCGTCCTCGGCAAACCATGGACCGCGGACCCCCGCGCCCATCGCGGCACCCGCCGCGAAACTCTCCGCATAGCGCGGGCACGCGTACACATATCCCCCGCGCGGACCGTCGGTGACGACCTTTCCGTCCCCGACCGGCAGCCTGCCGTCGGCGAACAGGTCGCCGTAGTCATGGGTGATATCGAGCGTCAGGTGCCTCGCATCATTCGGCGGTGGCTCGGAACAGGCCCCCATGACCGCGACACAAATCAGCCAGATCACAACCCGCGCGTACCGCACGGGACAAGTCAAACATCACCCCTGCGGATAGAAGAGGAAAAGCACGCAGCCCTGGTCTGACTGGGGAATGTGCCAGGATTGCGCGGGGGCGTGCAGGAAAGTGCCCGCCGGGTAGTCGTTGACCCCGTCGTTGAGCACCCCGGAGACGACGTACACCTCTTCCGGCCCGGGCCGGTGATGATCCTCCCCCGCCCATACCGCTCCCGGCGCGATGGTGGTGATCAGCGCTTTCGCTCCGTTATCGCCCTGCCACAGCGGCTGGATCGTCACGCCGGGGAAGAGCTCGATCGGGTCGACGTCGGCGGCCGATTTCCACGCGTATCCCGGAGCATCGGGACCGAACTGAGCGGGGTCACCCTGGGTGCTCGTCACCACCTGAGCAACCCGATCTGACGGTCTGCACATTCCTCGTGTGGGCCCCGGACGGCGTGTCGACTAGACTGGGTGAATGCCAGCCAAGACCGACCCAGCCGCGATCGACGACATCGAGCCGCTGGCGGACGAGACTGCCCACCAGGCTCAGCGCGTGGTTGCCGCCTACGCGAACGACGCCGACGAATGCCGCATGCTTCTCGCGATGCTCGGTATCGGGCCAACCAAGGTCGACGCGTAACTACCTACGTTTCCCTTCTGAGAAACAATCATGGCCCCTCAATCGGATGAGCGATCGCCGGTAGAGGCTGTCGCCGGCACCTCTGACTTCGTCGTCGTCGCTAACCGGCTCCCTATCGACCTGGTGAAGCTGCCCGACGGCACGACCACCTGGAAGCGCAGCCCCGGCGGGCTCGTCACCGCGATGGAACCGCTGCTGCGTAAGCGCCGCGGCGCCTGGGTCGGCTGGCCGGGTGTCCCCGACACGGACGTCGAACCGGTCTCCGAGGACGACATGGTCCTCTACTCGGTCCGCCTTTCCACCCAGGAAGTCGCCGAGTACTACGAAGGTTTCTCCAACGCCACCCTGTGGCCGCTGTACCACGATGTGATCGTCAAACCGGAGTATCACCGCGAATGGTGGCAGGCGTACGTCGACGTGAACCGCAAGTTCGCGGACGCGACGGCTGCGGTCGCGGCGCCGGGCGCGACGGTGTGGGTGCAGGACTACCAGCTGCAACTGGTACCCAAGATGCTCCGCATGTTGCGCCCCGACCTGACAATCGGCTTCTTTCTGCATATCCCGTTCCCGCCCGTCGAGCTGTTCATGCAGATGCCGTGGCGCACCGAGATCGTCGACGGCCTGCTGGGCGCCGACCTGATCGGCTTCCATCTGGCCGGGGGCGCCCAAAACTTCATGTACTTGGCGCGACGGCTGGTAGGTGCCAGCACATCTCGCGCGTCCATCGGTGTGCGCTCCCGATTCGGCGAGATCCGCGTGGGCTTCCGCACCGTGAAGGTGGGTGCGTTTCCGATCTCAATCGACTCGGCCCAACTCGACAGCGTGTCTCGCAGCAAGCAGATCCGCCAGCGCGCCAAGGAGATTCGCGCCGAACTTGGCGGTCCGCGCAAGATCTTGTTGGGCGTGGACCGGCTCGACTACACCAAGGGCATCGACATCCGGTTGCGCGCCTATGAGGAGCTGCTCGCCGAGGGCCGCGCCAGCGGCACCGACACCGTCTTCGTTCAGCTCGCAACACCCAGCCGCGAACGCGTCGACAGCTACAAGAAGATGCGTGGCGATGTCGAGCAGCAGGTGGGCCACATCAACGGAGAGTTCGGCGAGGTCGGGCACCCGGTGGTGCACTACCTGCATCGACCGGTGCCGCGCGAAGACCTCATCGCCTTCTTCGTGGCCGCCGATGTCATGTTGGTGACACCCCTACGCGACGGTATGAACCTGGTGGCCAAGGAGTACGTCGCGTGCCGCAGTGATCTTGGCGGCTCGCTCGTGCTCTCCGAATTCACCGGCGCCGCAGCGGAATTACGCCAGTCCTACCTGGTCAATCCGCACGATATCGACGGCGTGAAGGACGGTATCGAATCGGCGCTGAACCAGAGCCCCGAGGAGGGGCGGCGCCGCATGCGGGCGCTACGCCGTCAGGTGCTCGCGCACGATGTGGATCGGTGGGCGCGCGCGTTCCTGGAGGCGCTATCGACCCCGGCCACCGGCGACTCGATCGCACCGGAGCAGCCCGCGGTGCTGGGCGGCGAGCCCCTCTAAAGCGGTGTGATGTAGGAGATCAGCCACTTGTCTCCGGCACGCGTGTAGTCCACCTCAATCGACGAGGAGTCGTACACGGGCGTGCGCGACTGGTCGGTGATGGTGCGGTTCATGTACACGACCACCTGCGCCGAGTCCCTATGCGCCGCAATGATTCCGGTTCCTACAATGCTGGTCTGACTGACGATCTTGCGCTGCTTGGCCTGCGGGATGATCTCCCTGTTGGCCTTGTCTTCGAATTCCCGCCGATACTCGGGGGTCAGCCCCGGGTACTGTTCGTCGAGGCTGCGCTCGACCGTCTGATAGTCGTATCCGAAGATGCTTCCGACCTGCTTGCCGGCCTGCTTGATGAGCGTCTCGCCCGCGGCCCGGCTTGCCATCGTGTCGACCCGGTGCCAGTACATCCCGCCGGCCACCGCGGATAACCCGACGACGGCAAGCGCCACTACTGCGACGAAAATTCGTGTCAGCCAACGCATTAGCTCTGCCCGTCCGGCCACCGCAGGTCGTACGCGGTCATAGTTCCTTGTTGATCCTCGGCGACGATCATCCGCATGCGATACGACTTCGAGGGCTCGTTGACCCCCGAGTCGGCGTTGGTGAGCGTCACCCGGGCGGAGATGAGGATCGAGGCCTTCTTACTCACCTCGTCGATGCTCTCCAGGCTCGCCTTCTTGATCACCACTTCCGAGCTGGTGCCGGTCTGGTGGTACAGCGCTTTGAGATTGGCGGTGTTGTCGGGATTGAACGTGCCCCGTAACGGTCCGCTGGTGCTGTTGACAAACTGGTCGACGTTCTTGTCGATGCTGTCCGGGCTGTAGGTCATCATGTTGGTCACCGCCTGCACCGCCGTGTCCACGAAACGCTGATCGCGCGCGGCCCGCAGATCGTCACGGTGCTGGGCGCGACCCATGAGCGCCAAACCCACTCCCAACGCGGCGATAAGCACCACCGCCAGCACCGCGGCAGCCCGCATCACGCCGCGCGTGTTACCCGGTCGACGGGTATCGGCAACGGTGGGCTCGGGCTTCGACCGGGCTTCGGTACGGCCCAGCGACACACTGATCGGCTCAGCGCTGGCCTCGCCCGTCGGGCCGGCCGGACGGGCCGCACGTCGCCGAGTGGTCAGCGATGAGCCGCTTGCGCGAAGAGCATCGGACTCGGCGGCCTTGCTTACTTCTTCGGTCATACCGGCTTCGGCCCCAGCATCAGATCCGCCCACGTCTCCGCCTCGCTGCCACGGTCCAGTGCAGGCGCGTACACACTCGGCTGATTGTTGGCGTCGAGAAACACACCATTCTTCGGATCATAGGCACGTGCCGCCATCGGCGCCGATTTCGCTGCTACCGGCATCACGCCGGCACCGGCCGGCGGTGCTTCCGGGGCCGGTGGAGGTGGCGGCGGCAGCGTCGGAGTACCCGGGTCTGGCTCGGCACCCGGTGGGATATTCGGGAACTTGTTGGGCGGCAGAATGTTCCGCGGATCTTCCACCGGGGTGTCATACGGGGCGGGCGGGCCGCGCCACGGGTTGCTACCGATCGGCACATAGCCGCGTGGGTCGCGGCACAGCTGAATGGTCGGCGCCCGCTTGCCGGGGAATTCCTGGCACGGATAGTTGCGCGCACCGCGCACCGCGCTGGGATCGTTCTGGGCGGTCTTGCAGTACATGTCCCGGGGCAGCTCGCGCAGGGTCTCATCGGCCGGGGTGCGCATCAGCGGCGCCGGCACGAATCCGGTCAGACATGGCGGCGGGTCACCCAGGTTCAGCCGGAAGTCCAACTTCGCGCCCTCGTCCATGGGCGCACCACCGGCCACGGTCAGCAGCGCCGAGAACAACGCGGGCAGGATCACCAGCGACTGCTCGATGGACTTGTTGTAGATGACGCCCACACGCCCCAGATTGGCCAGGCTCGCCGCCAGCACCGGGAAGGACGGACGAATGCCCGCGAACAGTTGCGAGGCTTCCTCGGTGGCACCCGGCGCCACCTTGAGGAACTGCCTCAGCTGCGGGTCTGCCTTGACGAAATGCTCAGTCAACGCACCCAGGCTCGACACGGATCCGCGGATGTTGTCACCACTGCGAATCTGGGCATCCAGCAGCGGCCCCACCTGATCGACGAGTTTGGTGGTGCTGTCGTAGTTGGTGTTGGCCTCTTGGATCAGCAGCCGCGACGAGTCGATCAGCCGGGAAAGCTCCTGGCCGGATCCGTTGAACGCCTTGAACGCCTCGGCCAGCACCTCGCGCAGCCGGGTGTCGGCGACGGTGTTCACCAGACCGTCCGCCTGGCGCAGCAGCGTCGAGACGTCGGTGGGAATGGAGGTGCGATCGGTACCTATGACATCGCCTGCCCGCAGGATCCCGACGGCACCCGTCGGGGGCGGCGTCAGATCCACGTACTGCTCGCCAATGGCCGAGACACTCTTGACGGCGGCCAGCACATTGCCCGGCACCTTCACGTTGTCGTTGATCCGCATGTTGGCAGTGACACCCTGGGGAGTCAGTTCGACATCGGTGACGCGGCCGATCTGCACACCGCGGAAGGTGACGTTGGCGTTTTGGTACAGCCCGCCCGAGGCGACGAATTGCGCCTGCACATCGCGCTTTCCGATGCCAAGGGCCGTCGGTACCCGCAGGTAGAAGATCGCCATCAGCGCCACGCTGACTACCGTGACGACCGCGAAGATCGCCAGCTGTATCTTGATCAGCTTTTCCATCAGCGGCCGCCTCCCTGCGGTGCGCCGGGTGCCGCGGGTGCGGGCAGATCGAACGGGCTGGTCTCCTTGCCGTTCAGGTTGGCCATCGATCCGATGAGCCATTCCGGCGGATTCACCACGTCATTGAAGTGCTGCATGTTCGGGTCGAAGAACGATGTGGTGAAAAGCGTTTCGCCCAAACGCCGGGCGGTGAGGTCGAACGTCACGAACACGTTCAGGTAGTCACCGCGAACAGCGTTGCGCAGATACTTGGTACTGAACGGGAACGTGGGCAGCAGATCGAGGCTGTCGATCAGTACGTCCCGGTTCTCCGCCAGTGCCCGAACAACCGGGTACAGCCCCTTGAGGTCGGCGACGATGTCTTCCTTGGTGGTCCGCAGTACCCGGTCGGTGATCTTCGCGAGGTTCCCCACCGAGCGGAATGCCTCGATGATGTTGGCGCGATTCTCGTTGAGTACCTTCAGCGCGGGTTCGATTGAATCAATTGCGCGCCCAAGGGTTTCTTTGTGTTCGGCCAGGACTCGCGAAAACTTGTCGATGCCCTCGATGGCCGAGATGATGTCGTCGCGCTGAGAGTTCAGCGACGAGATCAGCGTGGCGAGTTTCGGCAGCACCTGAGTCAAGTTGCCGGTACGCCCCTTGAAGAGGTTGTAGGTCTCGTCGGTGATGTCCTGCAGTGCACCGAGATTGCCCTTGTTGACCACGACGGACAGCGCCGACAGCACCTCTTCGGTGCTGGGATACTTACCGGTCCGGCTCAGCGGAATGGTGGCTCCGGCGGTCAGCTTGCCCTCTGCAGGCTCTCCCGCGGGCGCGGCAAGCTCGATGTGCTGCGAGCCGAGCAGGCTGGTCTGGGCAACCTTCGCAACGGCATTCGCCGGCAGGTGCACTTCCGGCCCCAATGAGACCTTGACCCCGGCATACCAAGAGCCATCCGGCTTTTGGAAGGCATCAATACCCGACACACTGCCCACCGTGACGTCGTCCACCATCACCGGCGAGTTCTGCGGCAGCGTGGTGACATCGGGCAGCTCGACGGTAATGGTGTAGGACCGCGAACCGTGCCCAGCAGTACCGGGCAGGCTCAGCGAATTCAGTCCATTGAACTGACATCCGCTGGCGACGACGGTGACACCGATACCCATGGCCACGCCGCGCAGTATGCGATGAGGACCTCGCGCGAACTGCGTTGAACTCAGACGGCTCATCGTGGCGCTCCCGGAATCGCAGGCGGTGCAACGTCATCCGCTGCGACGGGCAGACCCGGCGGTACCGGACCCGGCTCAGCGGGGCGCAGCTCCGTACCCGGCGGCGGCGGTGCGTTGACTTCGTCAGGACCCAGCATCAGCGCGCTGAGATCCTGCGGGGACGGCTTCGGCGGCGGCGGTGCGCCATTCGGGCGGACCCAGACCAGATCCTCACGGGGCGCCTGCGACTTCGCCTCGGTCTCCGGGGTGTCGTAGATGATCTGTCCCTTGTACGCGGAAATCTGGTTGATCGGGTGCAGCAGGATCGGCGCATAGTTGAAGGTCGCCCGGCGCAACACCGGTCCCATCCGTTCGCGGCAGATCTCGGCCCGCTTCAAATACTCCGTCTTGGTGCCTGTTTCGAACACGCCACCGCAGATGAACTGCACCGGGTTGGCCAGGTTCGGAATCGACAGCATGCCGTTCAAGGTGCCGGCGGCGGGGTTGTAGATGTTGTAGAAGTTGGCCAGGCCGTTCGGTGCGACGTGCAGAATTTGTTCCAGGTCGTCGCTCTGGTCGGAGAAGATCTTCACGAAATCGCTGAGCTTGTTCACCTGATCGATGAGGGCAGAGTTGGTGTCCCCCAGGAAGCCACGCACATCGGTGAGTGCCTGATTGAGCGCACCCAAAGTGGCGCCGAGGTTCTCGGTGCTGGCCGCCAGCACCTTGGACACCGAGGCCAGATGAGTGCTGAACTGCACGATCTGCTCGTTGGAGTTGGCCAACGCGTCCACCAGCGTCTGCAAGTTCTTGATAGTGCCGAACAGATCGGTGCGAGAGTCGCCGAGCCGTCCGGCGGCCTGCGAGAGTTCGCGCACCGAGTTGCGGAACGAGTCACCGTTGCCGTCGAAGGTGGTGGCCGCCTGGTTGATGAAATCGCTGACCGGGCCCTTGGATTGGCCCTGTGGCCCCAAGCTGTCGCTGAGCTTGGCCAGCTCGGTCTTGACCTCGTCCCATTCGATCGGAACGGCGGTCTTGTCCAAACCCAATGAGGCCCCGTCGGCCAACGCGGGCCCGTCGGTGTAAGCGGGAGTCAGCTGCACGAACCTGGCGGTCACCAGATTCGGCGCCATGATGATCGCCTGGGCACCCTCGGGCACCTTGAACTTGTCCGGCATTTCGATGGTGACCTTGACGTCACCCTCACGGGGTTCAACGGCAGTGATCCGCCCGGCCTTCACGCCAAGTATCCGGACATCGTCGCCCGGGTACAGCCCGATGGCCGACGCGAAATGACCGACGATCTTGTAGGTTCCGCGGCTGGGCCATACCCAGTACAGGAGGCCGCCCACGAGTGCCACGGAGAGCAACGCGAAGACGCCCTTTTTGAGCCAGGATTTCGATGTTGTCATGGCGATTTCGGCCTCATGATTTGGCGTTCACCGATCAGACCGTTCAAGTAGTCCGAGAGGCTGGCGGGCAGCTTGCCGGGCTGGAAGTAGGCGTCGAATGCGACGGCGGTCAGCGTGGCCGGCGGGAAGCCGTAGACGTTGACGTGGAAGCCTGGCCCCGAGGACACGACTTCGCCGAGGGCCGTGCCATATCCGGGCAGACGCTTGAGCGCCTCGCTGATGTGCGCCTTGCGGTCCAGCAGGTCATCGAGCACGACGTTCAGCTTCTCCATGGTGGGACGGAACTCCTGGCGGTTGTCGGCCACGAATCCGCTGATCTGCTGCGAGAGTCCCTGGATACGGTTGATCAGCTCGCCGATCGCCAGCCGCCGCTCATCGAGCGCGGCGAACAGCTGATCGCCGTCGGTGACAAGCTTGTTCACTTGACCGGCGCGCTCGGAGAGAATCCCGCTGACGGACTTGGCATGTGTCAACAGCTGCTCGAGCGCGGCATCTCGCGCGTTCAGCGTGCGGGAGAGCGAGGCGACACCGTCCAGGGCTCCGCGCAGCTGCGGGGTGGCATCACGCATCGCTTCGGTGATGACTTGCAGCGACTGGTCCAGCTGCGCCTTATCGATCCCGCCTGCCGATGCGCCCAAGTCGCTCAGTGCGCTGTTGAGCGTGTACGGAGTGGTGGTGCGGCCCAACGGAATCTCGGTGATATGACCGGAACCGGCGGGAGTCACTGAGAGCGACTTTTCACCCAGCACGGTGGTGGTCCTGATCGCGGCCAGCGACTGATCACCCAATCGGATGGTGCGATCCACGGTGAAGTCCACCCGAACCTTGTTGCCCGCCAGGGAGACATCCTTGATTTGGCCGACCTTGATACCCGACACGAAGACGTTGCCGCCCGGCTCGATGCCTCCGGAGTCGGCGAAGTATCCCGTGTACTTCTTGCCCTGCGGCCAGAACGGCAGGCTCGTGTAACCGAACGCGACCAGCACCAACATCGCCACCACGGCGATACCGAAGATGCCGGTCCGTACCGGATCTTTCTCCTGAATGTCACTCATTCTTGAAGGCACACCTGCCCTTCGACGGGTCTGGCGGTCCACCGAACGGAATCAGCCAGTCGGTTCCGACGGGCCCGTTCACCTTGATCCGGATGGAGCAGTAGTAGATGTTGAAGAACGATCCGTACGCGCCAAGGGCATTGAGTCGCAGGTAGTTCTCGGCCAGATTCTCCACGACGACGTTGACGTCGGCCTTGCGCTCATCGACCCGCGTGGCCAGCTGGCGGGCCTGCTCGATGGTGCCCTTGATGTAGGGGCGGGTGTCCTTGAGTACCGATTCCAGCGATGAGGCGGTCGATGCAAGCGGGGGTAGCGCTCCGGCCACCACGTCACGCTGTTGCGCCAAGCCGGAAACCAGCTGCTGCAGTTGATCGACACTCGAGGAGAACTGGCTGCTCTTCGAATCGACGGTGGCCAGTACCTCGTTCAGGTGGTTGATCACGTCACCGATCAGTTGATCATGTTCGGCCAATCCGGCAGTGAATGAGGATGTGTCGCCTAACAATTGAGAGAGCGTCCCACCCTGACCCTGCAGAATCTGGATGAACGCGTTGCTGATCTCGTTAACCTTCGTGGCGTCGAATCCCTTGAGCATGGGCCGAAGTCCGCCGAGCAGTGCATCCAGATCCAGAGCTGGCTGAGTGTGCTCCTTGTCGAGCGTTCCGCCATCGGGCAGCTTGCGCAGTTCCCCGGGGCCCGAGGAGATCTCCAGATACCGGTCGCCGACCAGGTTCTCGTACCTGACGATGGCCCGGCTGGAGCTGTAGAGCTGATACTTCGAATCAACGTCGAAGGTGACCTCGACAGTGTTGTCCGGATTCAGAGACACGTTCTTGACGCGACCCACCGGCACGCCCGCGATGCGCACCTTCTGCCCGGACCGCAAATCGGAGGCCGTGGTGAAGATCGCGTGATAGCGCTTCCCGGAACCGAATCGGAACTCGCCGAAGGTGATGATCAATCCCGCTGCCACCAGCAGCATCACCACGGTGAAGACGATGACTTTGATCTGCGTGCCACGCTTCATCAGAACTCACTTCGCTTCGCGAAGGCGCCGTTGTAGAGGTACTGCAGGGTGTCGGGAGCGTTGACTTGCAATTCTTCCAGCGGCTTGTACGGGATATAGGCGTTATCGGTCACCAGGAAGGGTGACCGGAACCATGACCCGTTCTGCGTCTTGGTCGGGATATTCGGTAGTCCACGGCAATTGGGCCCGCCGGAGGCGTTGACGATGGGAAGGCTGTCCGGGTATGTGTACACCGGCGCACCCAACGGAAAGCTGTTGGTCAGGAACAGACCGGGCCGCACGCCACCGATGAGCGGGGTGAAGGTCACCAGCGCCTTAGAGATCGCCTGCAGCGTGCAGGGAATTTCCGGTGAGTACCTGCCGAGCAGCGTGGTGGGGGCGCGTAATCGCTGCAGCGCCGCGGTGAGATCCTTCTCGGCCGGGGCTAGCGTTTCGTATCCGTTGTTGCCCAGACCAATTGCCGCGAGCAGCGTGGCCTTGAGGTCCTGCTGCTGGTCGACGACGGTGCGGCTCAGCGGGGGCAGGTTATCCAGGATACGCACGATGTCCGGCGCGGCATCGCCATAGATCTGCCCCACCTGTCCGGCCTTCCGAAAATCCTCTTGCAGGGTAGGAAGTTTCGGGTTCAGCTGATCCAAGTATTGATCGAGCTCGACCAGACCCTGCCCGAAGTTATCCCCATTTCCGCGCAGCCCTTCGCCCACTGCCGTCAGGGTGGCGTTGAGGTTGACCGGGTCGATCTTGCCGAGCAGCCGGGTGAGGTTCTCGAACACGGTGTTGACTTCGAGGGCCACCGCCTCCGCGGTCACCGTCGCACCTGGTCGCAGCGATGAGTCCGAGGGCTTTTGCGGAGCAAGGAATTCCACCGATTTGGCGCCGAATACGGTGGTGCCCGCGATCCGCACGGTGGCATTCGACGGAATCAGACGCAGATCCTTGGCGTTGACCGACAGCTCCAGTTTGGCCTGCTCGTTGGCATAGGTGATCGACCTGACCTTGCCGATCTGCAGGCCGTGGAACTTGACCTTGCCGCCCTCCTCCATCACCAGACCGGCCCGCGGCGAGACGACGGTGATGGGCTTGGTGTCGGCAAAGGCGTCGTTGTAAGCGAAGTAAGTCAGCGCGGTGAACCCCACCAGGATCGCAGCCAGCACCGCACCGGCAAGCCGCACGGATCGGCGCGACGAATCTGCTGATGACATCTGACCCCTAGCCCGACAGATTGAAATGGCCGGACCCGCCGTACACGGCGAGCGAGATGAACAGGGTGACAAGCACAACCACGATGAGCGAGGTGCGTACGGCCTGACCGACCGCCACGCCGACGCCGACCGGTCCACCGGAGGCGTTGAACCCGTAGTTGGTGTGCACGAGCATCACCACCACGGACATGACGATCGCCTGCAGGAACGACCACAGCAGGTCGGTGGGCACCAAGAAGGTGTTGAAGTAGTGGTCGTACACGCCTGGAGACTGGCCGTTGATCATGACCGTGGTCGCGCGGGATGCGAAGAACGCCGCCAGCACCGACAGCGAGTACAGCGGGATGATGGCGATGAGCCCGGCCACCAAGCGCGTGGACACCAGATACGAAATCGCGTGCACCGCCATGGTTTCCAGTGCGTCGATCTCTTCGGCAACCCGCATGGCGCCCAGCTGCGCGGTGGTTCCGGCACCGATCGTCGCCGCCATCGCGATACCTGCCACCACCGGCGCGATGATGCGCACGTTGAGGAAGGCCGATAGGAAGCCGGTGAGGGCCTCGATGCCGATGTTGCCGAGTGAGGAATAGCCCTGGACCGCGATGACACCGCCGGAGGCCAGCGTCAGGAACACCGC
The DNA here is from genome assembly GCF_002013895.1 of Mycobacteroides franklinii. Taxonomy (GTDB): domain Bacteria; phylum Actinomycetota; class Actinomycetes; order Mycobacteriales; family Mycobacteriaceae; genus Mycobacterium; species Mycobacterium franklinii. Next base: position 86,037 of record NZ_MAFQ01000004.1, read on the forward strand.
GACACCCACGGTTCCGCCGATCATCACCAGGGCTCCGGTGCCCATGGTGATCTCGGCCAGTACCCGGATCGTTTCCTTGCGGTACTTGGTCAGCGCCGCCGGGATGTAGCTCAGCGATTGTGCGTAGAAGAGGGCCTGCTCCCCGAATTTGTCGAACGAGCGTCCCAATCCACGCATATACCGAACGGTATAGGAGGTCAGCGTGTGCGTCGAAAGATACGGTCCGGTCATCAAGTTGTCGCTTCTTCACGCAAGTCGCTCATCAGCAACGTCGCTTCTTCACGCAAGTCGCTCATCAGCAACGTCGCTTCTTCACGCAAGTCGCTCATCAGTGCTTCACCAGGACCCGCACGCCGATGGCCGTCATCACGACGTTGATGACGAACAAACAAATGAAGGAGTAGACGACGGTCTCGTTGACCGCATCGCCCACTCCCTTGGGTCCGCCCTTGACGGTGAGTCCGCGATAACAGCCGACAAGGCCGGCGAAGATGCCGAACAGGAAGGCCTTGATCTCCGAGATCATCAGCTCACCCAGACCGGTCAGCACCGTGAGGCCGTTGATGAAGGCGCCGGGGTTGACCCCCTGCAGAAACACCGAGAACACATAGCCACCGACCATGCCGATGGCACACACCAGGCCGTTCAGCAGCAATGCGACGAAGGTCGACGCCAGCACCCGCGGCACCACGAGCCGCTGGATCGGATCGATGCCGAGCACCTGCATCGCGTCGATCTCCTCGCGGATGGTGCGCGCCCCCAGGTCGGCGCAGATTGCCGTGGCACCGGCGCCCGCGACCACGAGCACGGTGACCACCGGGCCGAGCTGTGTCACGGTGCCGAAGGCCGTCGCGGCGCCGGACAGATCTGCCGCGCCGATCTCGCGCAGCAGGATGTTGAGCGTGAAGGCCACCAGCACGGTGAACGGGATGGCCACCAGGAGCGTCGGCAGCAATGAGACTCGGGCGATGAACCAGGTCTGGTCCAGGAATTCCTGGCCCTGGAACGGGCGACGGAAGATGTTACGGAACGTAGCCAGCGACATGGAGACGAAGCCGCCGACGGCGCGCGCGGGCGCCGCGAGCTGCTGCTTCAACCTCTGCTCCTGTCTCACACATCCCGGTACTGCCGAAGTCTCGCCCGCCCCATGATCCGGTTAACGATCGACGTGTACCTACCACGCTGTGAGGCGCACCATATTAACGAGAAAAAATTCTTAGTGTCAATTCATCAGCAGACAGGCAAATCGCACGCCACGTCCACTTTATCCTGCGGATTTGGTGCGATAAATAGAACTCGTTCTACTTACGATCGCACCGTCACCCTCGTCGTTCTTTAATCTTCGACCATCAGCGCAGTCGCGGAGAATGTGCGCTTGGGATCGTGCTCAGCAAAGAAATCAGCCAGGGCCGAATTAAGTGCCGACGGATCCCAGGCATCGGAATCCGCAGTGAACTTCGCCTCCACAGTAGGCGCCGCCAACAACGTCACGGTAGGTCCGTACACGATAAACAGCTGACCGTTCACTGACTCGGCCGCGGGCGAGGCCAGGTACCGCACCAATGTCACGACATGTTCGGGGGAAAGTGGGTCGATCGAATCCGCGGGCGCGTCACCGAAAACACCGGCCGTCATCGCGGTGCGGGCGCGCGGGGCGATGGCATTGGCGCGCACTCCGGACCGGCCCAGGGCACGCGCAGCCGACAATGTCAGCGCGGTGATGCCCGCCTTTGCGGCGCCGTAGTTGGCCTGCCCCTCGGGCCCCAGCAGACCCGCTTCGGAGGACGTATTGATAAGGCGCCCGTAGACGGGGGCGCCCGCGGCCTTCGACGCACTGCGCCAGTAGGCGGCGGCGTTGCGGGTCAGCAGGAAGTGGCCGCGCAGGTGCACATGGATGACGGCGTCGAACTCCTCGTCCGACATGTTGAAGAGCATCCGGTCGCGGGTGATGCCGGCGTTGTTGACCACGATGTGCACGCCACCCAGGGATTCGGCGGTGGAGATCAGCTCATCAGCGGTCACGCGCTCGCCGATATCGCCGGCGACGGTAACGCCCTTGGATCCCACCGCGGCGATCTCGTCGAGCACGTCGCTCTTCTCGAGGGCGGGCGCGATGTCGTTGACGACAACGGTCGCCCCGGACCGTGCCAAACCGATCGCCTCGGCACGGCCGAGTCCTGCGGCGGCGCCGGTGACAATGGCAACCCGGCCACTCAGATCGGCATCAGCAATCGCGCTCATATATATCCCTTCAGTCCGGTGCGTCCCGACGCACTCGATCACGCCGGCTCCGCTCGTTCGAGCTCCCAAGCCGGGGTGATTTACGAATGCCTCTAGTCTTTGCGAATCAACGCGGCGCGTGGGCACTCCGCGATCGCCTGCTCGACCAGATCCTCCTGATCGGCCGGCACTTCCTCCTGCAGGATGACGACATAGTCGTCATCGTCGACGTCGAACACCTCCGGAGCGATCCCGAGGCATACCAAGTTGCCTTCACAACGGTCAGGAATTACACCGACACGCATTGGAAACCTCCTCATCGGAGTCTCCGGCTCCATGAGCCGACTCCGTCGTCTAGCTGGGCTGTATCGCCAGACTACGACACGTGACCATCGACACAACCCTGGCGAGGCCAGGGATCTCGGGGCCGCGATTGTGCGATAGCGTCGCGTCTGGACTCCCTAGACTAGAACGTGTTACAACTCATGTGTCAATGTGGGTCACACTTGAGGTCCACAGCAGCGGAGGTCACACATGCACATCGCCTACACGCCCGAGCAGGAAGAGCTGCGCCGCGAGCTACGCGCGTACTTCGACAAACTGCTGACCCCGGAACGGCGCGAGGCCCTTGCCTCGAATCAGGGTGAATACGGAAGCGGCAACGTCTACCGCGAGACCGTCGAGCAGATGGGTGCCGACGGATGGCTCGCGCTGGGCTGGCCCAAGGAATTCGGCGGGCAGGACCGTTCGGTGATGGATCAGCTGATCTTCACCGATGAGGCCGCGATCGCCGGCGCGCCGGTGCCGTTCCTGACGATCAACAGCGTCGCGCCGACGATCATGCATTTCGGCACCGACGAACAGAAGAATTTCTTCCTGCCGAAGATCGCCGCGGGCAAGCTGCACTTCTCCATTGGGTACTCCGAGCCCGGCGCCGGCACCGACCTCGCCTCGCTGCGCACCTCGGCGGTCCGCGACGGCGACGACTACGTCATCAACGGTCAGAAGATGTGGACAAGCCTCATCGAGTACGCCGACTACATCTGGCTGGCGGTGCGCACCAATACCGAGGTCAAGAAGCATCGCGGTATCTCCATGCTCATCGTGCCCACCACCGCCGAGGGTTTTTCGTACACCAAGGTCCGCACCATGGCCGGGCCCGGCACCAGCGCCACCTACTACCAAGATGTGCGCGTGCCGGTCACAAGCCGGGTCGGCGAAGAGAACGCAGGCTGGAAGCTGGTCACCAATCAGCTGAATCATGAGCGCGTGGCGCTGGTTTCGTCGGCACCGATCATCACCGCCCTGCGTGAGGTGCGCGAGTGGGCCCAGAACACCAAAATCCTGGGCGAGGGCCCAGGATCTCGGATCATCGATTCCGAATGGGTTCAACTGAACCTGGCCAAGGTGCATGCCAAGGTCGAGTACCTCAAGCTCATCAACTGGGAGCTGGCCTCCAACACCGATGCCGCCCCCTCCCCTGCCGACGCCTCGGCCACGAAAGTCTTTGGCACCGAATTGGCCACCGAGGCCTACCGCCTTCTGATGGAGGTTCTCGGGACAGCCGCGACGCTGCGGCAGGGCTCTCCGGGGGCGCAGCTGCGCGGCCGCGTCGAGCGGATGCACCGGGCCTGCCTGATCCTCACATTCGGCGGTGGCACCAACGAGGTTCAGCGCGACATCATCGCGATGACTGCCCTCGGCCAACCTGCGGCAAGCCGCTAGAAGGGATTGCAGAACAATGGATTTCACTCTTACCGAGGCGCAGACCGACCTCGCCGGCCTGACTCGCACCATCGCGGCGGCGATCAGTACGCCGGAGCGCCAGAAGGAACTCGACAAGCAGGACAGCAGGTTCGACTGGCAGTTGTGGGCCAAGCTCGCCGAGGCCGACATTCTGTCCACCGCGTCCCCCGAATCGGTGGGCGGCGGCGGATTCGGCGTCCTGGAACAGTCGTCGATTCTTGTGGAACTGGGTCGTGAACTCGCCGCTGTTCCGTATCTGGAGTCGGTGGTGCTGGCGGCCGGAGCCCTCGCCGCGTTCGGTTCCGAAACCCTGCAGAATGATTGGGCCGCACCCGCCGTCGCGGGCAAGAAGGTCTTGACCATCGCGCTCGACGGTGAGCCCGGCGAAGGACCGGTCGCCGCCCGGACCGAAGGCGCCGGCTACGTCCTGACCGGCAACCGGGTTCTGGTGCCCTTCGGCGTCGAGGCCGACGGGTACCTGGTGCCCGCCGAGACAGAGACCGGTACCGCCGTGTTCCTGGTGTCCGCCGCCGACGCCGGCGTCACCCAGGAAACCCTGCACACCACCGGTAAAGACAGCTCCGCCGAGCTGATCCTGTCCGAGACCCTGGTCCCCGCCGAGCGCAAGGTCGGCGGTGTCGAGGTGGTGGAGTGGCTCAGGCTGCGGGAATCCTTGGGCCACAGCGCCTACCAGCTTGGAGTGCTGGAGCGCGCGCTGGAGCTGACCGCCGACTACGCGCGCACGCGCGAGCAGTTCGGCAAGCCGATCGGCGGCTTCCAGGCGGTGGCGCAGCGACTTGCCGACGGGTACATCGATGTCAAGGGTCTGCGCCTGACGCTGTGGCAGGCCGCCTGGCGGGTGTCGGAAGACTTGCCAGCCGATATCGACGTCGCCACCGCGAAGTTCTGGGCTTCCGATGCCGGGCACCGTGTCGCGCATACCGCGGTGCACGTGCATGGCGGCGTGGGTATCGACGAGGACCATCCGGTGCACCGTTACTTCCTGGCCGCCAAGCACAATGAGTTCGCCTCGGGCAGCGCGACGGAGCAGCTGCGCCGGATCGGGCGCGAGCTCGCCGACACCCCTGCCTAGTATCGAGTGGTGAGCACCGCCCCGGAAGAAGCCACGGTCACTCAGCTGCTGACGAGCCTGGTAGATGTCGAGGACCGGGGTCTGCACTTCGAGGGCTCGTTTACGTCCTGGCGTGACCATGTGACCGAAAGCCGCCGTCTGGCTTCGGTATTGCGTGCCCGCCTGGATCCCTCAAAGCCGCCGCATATCGGTGTGATCCTGGAGAACACGCCGGGTTTCGCGCGCCTGCTTACCGCGGCCGCATGGGGTGGTCTAGTGCTGGTGGGCTTGAACTCGACACGACGCGGATCGGCATTACAGCGTGATGCCGAGCTTGCCGATTGCCAGTTCGTCATTACGGATGAGTCCGATACCGTCGCCGACTCGCATCATCCGCTGATCGAGATCGCCGATGTACGCCCCGATGACCTGTTCATGCTCATCTTCACCTCGGGCACGAGCGGGGACCCCAAGGCTGTCCAGATCACCCACGCCAAGGTGGCCTCTGCCGGAATCATGCTGTCCTCGCGGTTCGGTCTCGGTACCGCGGATGTCTGCTATCTCTCGATGCCCATGTTCCATTCCAACGCGGTGCTCGCGGGATGGTCGGTGGCCGTCGCGGCGGGCGCCTCGATTGCACTGCGGCGCAGGTTCTCCGCATCCGGCTTCCTCGCTGATATCCGCGAATACGGGGCAACGTACGCCAACTACGTCGGCAAGCCCATGTCCTATGTGCTGGCGACACCGGAACAGCCCGACGACGCCGAGAACCCCTTGAAGATCATGTACGGCAACGAGGCGGCGGCCGGAGACACCGACCGATTTGCCAAGCGGTTCGGCGCGTTTGTGGTCGACGGATTCGGGTCCACCGAGGGCGGTGTTGCCCTGGGGTGGGCGCCCGGCACTCCCCCGGGCGCGATCGGGCCACTGCCTGCCGACGTTCGCATACTCGACGTCGAGACCGGCAAGCCTTGTCCCCCTGCGATTTTCGATGTCAGTGGCAAGCTGGTCAATGCGGCGGAAGCGACCGGTGAGCTGGTGAACGTCACCGGCCCCGGGCGGTTCACCGGCTACTACAAGAATCCCGAGGCCGATGCCGAGCGCATGGTCGGCGGCCAGTACCGCAGCGGCGACCTCGCCTACGCCGACGAGAACGGGTACGTGTACTTCGCCGGGCGCCTCGGCGACTGGCTCCGCGTCGACGGCGAAAACCTGGGCACCGCACCGATCGAGCGGGTGCTGCTACGTCATCCGGATATCACCGAGGTGGCGGTCTACGGCATTCCCGATCCCACCGTCGGCGACCGGGTGATGGCGGCGCTGGTGACACGCAACGGATTCGAGCCGTCAACGCTAGGCGGATTCCTTTCCACCCAAGAGGATCTCGGGCCCAAGCAGTGGCCGTCAGTCGTCAGGGTCAGCGAGAATCTGCCACGTACCGCGACGTTCAAGGTGATCAAGCGTCAGCTGTCCGCCGAGGCGCTGGAAACCAGCGACCCGCTGTGGGAACTCGACCGCGGAACCTACGCCCCCCACTAACCGCCTCCCGCGCCGAGTGTGCGAATCCTGTCGAAATCCCGTCCACAATCGACACAATCTGCACGTTCGAGTGGCTGTCGGTGGTCCGTGCCAGTCTGCGCCTATGGGGGAAGTACCGTGGCCGTTCATCGGAACCGAGGCGCTCGCGAACCGTCTTGTCACCGGATACGCCCTGCGGCGATTCACCGCGTTGTACCCCGGAATCTACGTACCCGAAGACGCCGAGGTCACACCACTCCAGCGAGCGGAAGCAGCGTGGCTATGGTCCAAACGCCGGGGAATCGTCGCCGGCGTATCCGCTGCCGCGTTGCATGGCACCAAATGGCTACCGCGGGATGCCCCTGCTGAACTAATCCACACCAATCGCCGCGCTCCACACGGGATTTCGCTATGGAGCGACATTCTGCCCGCCGACGAGCGGACTGTGGTCGACGGGCTACCCGTCACCACACCCGCACGAACGGCATACGACATCGGGCGGCGAACCTCGGGCGACCTGGCGGTAGAACGTCTGGACGCTCTGATGAACGCGACCGGACTTTCCGTCGCCGATATCGAGGCAGTGGCCGCACGCCATCGCGGCGCGCGGGAGCTCAACCGTCTCACCCAGGTACTCAATCTGGTCGACGGCGGCGCCGAGTCACCATGGGAGACACGCACCAGACTCATCGTGGTGCGCGCAGGCTTCGCAGCTCCACAGACTCAACTCGTTGTACGTAACCGCTTCGGCGACTTCGTCGCGCGGCTCGATATGGGGTGGAAGGACCACAAAGTGGGTATCGAGTTCGACGGCGCCCAGCACTGGACGAGTGCGGATCAACGGACCCGGGATATCGATCGCGCCACCGAACTGGCCGCCGAAGGGTGGCGCATCATTCGGGTGAGCTCGGACATGGTCCGCCATCGGGCCGGCACGATCGTCTCCCGGGTCGCGGAAGCATTCACTGCGCTGGCCGCGTAAGTCGAGTGTGCGATTCCTGTCGAAATCTCGGCAGGAATCGCCACAATCCGCACACTCGGTGCGGAACCGAGCCAGAGTGAGACGCTAGCCGCGGATCTCGTTCAGCCTGTCGACCGCGCTCTCGAAACCAGCCACGAGGTCAGCCACGATCTCGGCGGTGGGCCGAATCTCGTTCATCCGCCCCACGATCTGTCCGGCTGGGAAGCATACCGTCTCCGGATCGTGCGCACGATTCATCCGCTCATGCGCCCCACTGACCAGAATGTTCTGCAGCGGCATGGGCAGCGGTGTCGGTGCGCCCTCGGCATCCCAGGCCTGCGTCCACTTGGTCTTCAGCAGTCGCGCAGGCTTCCCGGTGTAGATGCGGGTGCGCACGGTGTCGCTGGAAGTCGCCTTCAGCAGCGCCTGCTGCACCACGGAATCGCCACCGGCAGTGACGGTTCCGAGGTCGTACTCGGCCGCGGTCAGCCAGATCGAGCCGGTCCACACGCCCGAGGCGCCCAGCGCCAGGGCCGCCGCCGCCTGCCTACCGCTGCCGATACCGCCGGCCGCCAGCACCGGGGCGCTGCCGTCGAGGGCATCCACGATCTCGGGCCAGAGCACCATGGACGCAACGTCGCCGGTATGTCCACCGGCCTCATAGCCTTGGGCCACCACGATATCGACGCCGTTCTCGACATGCCGCTTGGCATGCTCGGCCTTGCCCGCCAACGCCGCGACCGGCACACCATGCTCATGGGCCTGGTCGATCACGTCTTTTGGCGGAGAGCCCAGTGCATTGGCGATCAGCTTGATCGGGTGCTTGAGCGCGACCTCCACATGCGAACGCGCCACCGAGTGTAGCCAGCCCAGCACACCGGCCGACTCCCGTTCTCCCGGCAACGGCGGCACTCCCAGATCGGCCAGTGTCTTCTCGACGAAGTCCTTGTGTCCCTGCGGGATCAGCTTGTCGATATCCACCGCGGTACCTTCGGTGGGCACCTTGGCGGGCATCACGATGTCGACACCGTAGGGCTTGCCGTCGGTGTTCTCGTCCATCCAGTTCAGAACGGCGTCCAACTCGTCGGGATCGTTGAAGCGGACACACCCCAGCACACCCATGCCGCCCGCGCGGGTGATGGCTGCGGCGACCTTTTCCGATGGCGTGAAACCGAATATCGGGTAACGGATTCCGAACCGTTCACAGAGGTCGGTGTGCATGGATGAGCCGCTTGCGCGAAGACCGTCAGACATGCTCAGGCTCCCGTGTTGACGTGCTTGGTGTTCACGAGGTCCACCTTCTCGGACTCCGAGATTTCCTTGGCCCAGCGGTAATCGGCCTTGCCAGCTGGGTTGCGCTTGACGGTGTCGACGATCCAGACGCTGCGCGGCACCTTGTACCCGGCAATCTCCTTGCGCGCATGGGTGTCCAGGTCTTCGAAGGTCAGCTCCACACCGGCACGCACCGCGATGACGGCACCCACATGCTGGCCCCACTTCTCGTCGGGCACACCGACAACAACCGCATCGAACACCGCGGGGTGGCCCTTCAGGACGCTCTCGACTTCCTCGGGGAAGACCTTCTCGCCGCCGGTGTTGATCGATACCGATCCGCGACCCAGCATGGTGACGGTGCCGTCCGCTTCGACGGTCGCCCAGTCACCGGGGATCGCGTACCGCACACCGTTGAACGTCTTGAACGTCTCGGCGGTCTTCTTCTCGTCCTTGAAGTATCCGACCGGAATGTGACCACTCTTGGCGATGAGTCCCCGCACCCCGGAACCGGGCTGGATGGGATTGCCTTCCTCGTCGAGAACCGTTGTGGTGGAGCTGATCTTGACGGTCGGGCCGCCGGGGTGCATCTGACCCTTGGTGACGGTGGAGAGCCCGCCGGTGCCGGTCTCGGAGGCGCCGATCGCATCGGTGATCACCCGGTTGGGCAGCAGCTCCAGGTACCGCTCCTTGACCGTCTGCGAGAAGAGCGCGGCGCTGCTGGCCAGCACCCACAGTGAGGACAGATCACGCGCGCGGCCCACCTCGGTATCCAATGCGTCGATGAGCGGCCGGCCGATGGCATCGCCGGCGAAGAACAGCATGTTGATCTTGTGCTTCTCGATGAGTTCCCACACCTCTTCGGGGTTGAACTCGGGCGCCAGCACGGTGGTCCGTCCCTGGAACAGGGCCATGAAGGTCGCCGCCTGGGTGGCACCGTGGATCATCGGCGGGATGGGGAACCCGATGAACGGTGCGGCCTCGGCGCCCTGTTTGGCCAGATCCCATTCACCCTCGATGTACTCGCCGGTGACGTAGTTGATGCCACCGAACAGCGAGCGGTAGATGTCTTCGTGCCGCCACATCACACCCTTGGGGAAGCCGGTGGTGCCTCCGGTGTAGATCAGGAAGATGTCGTCGGAGCTGCGCTCGGCGAAATCACGTTCCGGAGATCCCTGCGCCAGCGCATCGGCGAACGCGACGCCGCCGTACGGCGAGTAGTCGAGGTCGGTTCCGTCCTCGACAACAATCGCGGTCTTGACGTTCGGCGTACTCGGCAGCACGTTCGCGACCTTGTCGCTGTAGCGGCGCTCGTGCACCAGCGCCGCCATATCGGAGTTCTCGAACAGGTAGTGCAGCTCGGCTTCGACGTACCGGTAGTTCACGTTGACCGAGATCGCGCGGATCTTGACGATGGCCGTCAGCGCGACGACGATCTCGATGCCGTTCCGGCAGTACAGGCCGACCTTATCGCCCGGGCCCACGCCCTGGCTCTGCAGATAGTGACCGAGCCGGTTGGACTGCTCCTCAAGCTCGGCATATGTCAGCTTCCGGTCGCCAGAAATGATGGCAACACGATCGGGCATAGTGTCGATTGCATGCTCAATGAGGTCGGCAATGTTAAGGGCCATGCCCATAAATTAGAACGTGTTACATTTTTAGACAAGCCCCGGCCCAATGAAGGAGCCTCATGACGGACACAGTGACCGAACAGGACGCCCCGCACGCCCTGGTGGAACTCCGCGATCACGTCCTCATCGTGACGATGAATCGTCCGCACGCACGCAACGCCCTGTCCGGGGAAATGCTGGAGATCATGACCCAGGCCTGGGACCGCGTCGACAACGATCCCGACGTTCGCGTCTGCATCCTGACCGGCGCGGGCGGGTATTTCTGCGCCGGAGCGGACCTCAAGGCCATGAACAAGCGCGCCCCGGGCGACCAGTTCTCCGACGGCAGCTACGACCCGTCCGTCATCCCCGGTCTACTCAAGGGCCGCCGCCTGACCAAGCCATTGATCGCGGCGGTCGAGGGTCCCGCGATCGCCGGTGGCACCGAAATCCTGCAGGCCACCGATATCCGTGTCGCCGGTGAGAGCGCCAAATTCGGTGTCTCCGAGGTGAAATGGAGCCTGTACCCGATGGGTGGATCGGCCGTGCGGCTACCCCGTCAGATCCCGTACACGGTCGCCTGCGACATCCTGCTCACCGGTCGGCACCTCAAGGCCCCGGAGGCCAAGGAAATCGGGCTCATCGGCCACGTCGTCCCCGACGGTCAGGCACTGGACAAGGCCCTGGAGCTTGCGAACATGATCGCCGCGAACGGCCCCCTGGCGGTGCAAGCGGTCCTCAAGACCATCCGCGATTCGGAAGGCCTGCACGAGAACGAGGCGTTCAAGGCCGACACCAAGGTCGGCATCGGCGTCTTCACCAGTAACGACGCCAAGGAAGGCCCACGCGCCTTCGCCGAGAAGCGCGCCCCCAACTTCACCGGCACATAAACCCGCACGCATAGTGTGGGCGGCGTGACGCCCATGTTCCCGCTGCAGTCGGTACTGCTGCCCGGCGAGCCGCTACCGCTGCGCATCTTCGAGCCGCGCTACGTCGCCCTGGTCCGCGACGTGATGGCCGCCGACCACACCTTCGGTGTCGTTCTGATCGCGCGTGGCCGAGAGGTGGGTGGCGGAGATGTCCGCCATGACGTGGGGACCGCTGCCCGCGTCCTGGACTGCGAGTCGCTGGGCGCCGATCGATTCTCGCTGCGCTGCGAGGGTGCGCACCGAATCCGGATCACCCGCTGGCTCGACGACGATCCATACCCACGCGCCGAGACAGAATCGTGGCCCGATGAACTCGATGGACGCGTGCTGCCGTTGAGCGCCCTCAATGAGGTGCAGATACGCATCGAGAACCTGCTCCGACGGGTCGCGACCGCGCAGCAGGTGCGGCTTCCCCGCCGATGGTCGGTAGCCACCGGCCTGCCCAGCGGTGCCGAAAAACGGCTGTACGCGTTGGCATCTCGCGTACCGATGGGACAGGCCGACCGGTATGCCGTACTGGCGGCGCCGACGCTCGAGAAGCGGGTCCGTGCGCTGAACGAGGCCGTCGACACCGTCGATGCGATGCTCGACTTCCGGGAGACCGAACGCTAGGTCAGCGCCGACAGTTGCTTGACGTGCTCGACACTGCGGCAACCGACCACCAGCATGGTGACTCCTGCCGCCTCCCACGCCGCGATCTGCTCGCGCACCTCGGTCTCGGTTCCGACGATCGTGGTGTCGAGCACCAGCTCGTCCGGAATCGCTTCGGCCGCTTTGTCCTTGCGGTTGGTACGGAACAGCTCGGTCACCTCGTCGACCACCTCGCCGTAGCCCATCCGCCGATATACCTCGGCGTGGAAGTTCAGCTCGACCGCGCCCATGCCACCGATATACAAAGCGGAGAACGGCTTCAGCTGATCGAGTACCGAACGGCGATCCTCGGTGACGATCACCTGCGCGGTGGCGGCGATCTCGAAGTTCTCGCGGGTGCGCCGGGCGCCGGGGCGCGAGAAGCCTTCGTCGAGCCACTCGTTGTACATGTCTGCCAGCCGCGGCGCGTAGAACATGGGCAGCCAGCCGTCGGCTATCTCCGCTGTCAACGCCACATTCTTCGGCCCCTCGGCACCGAGAAAGATCGGGATGTCAGAACGCAACGGATGCACGATCGACTTGAGGGGCTTACCCAGCCCGGTGGCCTTATCCCCGGTCAGCGGCAGCGGATAGTGCGGACCATCGCTACGCACCGGCGCCTCACGGGCCAGCACCTGTCTGATGATGTCGATGTACTCACGGGTGCGGGCCAGCGGTTTGGGGAAGGGCTGCCCGTACCAGCCCTCGACCACCTGCGGTCCGGATACGCCCAGGCCCAGGATGTGGCGGCCGCCGGAAAGATGATCCAGCGTCAGGGCAGCCATGGCGCACGCCGTAGGCGTCCGCGCGGAAAGCTGAATCACCGAGGTGCCCAACCTGATACGGCTGGTGTCCGAGCCCCACCAGGCCAACGGGGTGTACGCATCCGAGCCCCAGGCCTCGGCGGTGAAGACGGCGTCGAATCCGCCCTCTTCGGCGGCGGCCACCAACTCACGCGCGTTGTCCGGCGGTGAGGCCGACCAGTACCCCAGCTGCAATCCGAATTTCATGGGTCAGTTCTACCTGACGAGATATGCCGCGACCACCACCCTTGCGAAAAAAACTAGAACTTGTTCTACTCGGAGGTGTGACAGCCAGCCAAAGCAGCACAACCGAGCTCTCCTCCCCGCTGCCGCTCCTTTCAGCACCCCTCGAACTGTCTTTTGACTACACCCGTTCGGTGGGTCCCACCCTCTCCAAGTTCTTCACCGCCCTGCGCGATCGGCAGATCGTCGGCACCCGGGGCAGTGACGGCCGGGTCCACGTACCCGCGGCCGAGTACGACCCGGTGACCTACGCGCCACTGACGGAGGTGGTGCCGGTGTCGAGTGTGGGCACGGTCCAGTCCTGGTCATGGCAGCCCGAGCCGCTGGAGGGCCAGCCGCTGGCCAAACCGTTCGCCTGGGCACTGATCAAGCTCGACGGTGCGGACACCGCGCTGCTGCACGCTGTGGATACCGGGGCCGCAGGTTCCGCCGGAATCGAGACCGGCGCCCGCGTGCACGCGGTGTGGGCCCACGAGACCGTCGGCGCCATCACCGATATCGCCTACTTCGCCCTCGGGGAGACGCCGCAAACCACTGCGGCCCCAGCCCCCGATCAGGAACCGGTGACCATGCAGGTGACGCCGATCCGCCTGGAGGTTCAGCACATCACCTCCCCCGAGGAAAGCGCCTACCTGCGCGCACTGGCAGAGGGCAAGCTACTCGGCGGACGCACCGGTGCCGGCGGCCGGGTCTACTTCCCGGCGCGCGGCGCGGATCCGCTGACCGGCGAACCCACCTCAGATCTGGTGCAGGTGGCCGACAAGGGTGTCGTCACCACCTTCGCGATCATCAACATCCCGTTCCCCGGGCAGCGCATCAAACCGCCCTACGTGGCGGCGTATGTACTGCTCGATGGTGCCGATATCCCGTTCCTGCACCTGGTCTACGACATCGACCCCGCCGAGGTACGGATGGGCATGCGAGTCGAAGCCGTGTGGAAACCCAAGGAGGAGTGGGGATACGGGATCGACAACATCCAGTACTTCCGCCCGACGGGTGAGCCCGATGCCGACTACGAGACCTACAAGGACCGGGTGTGATGACTGAAGTAGCCGTGGTGGGCTTCGCCCACGCCCCGCACGTAAGGACCACCGAAGGCACCACCAACGGTGTCGAGATGCTGGTGCCCTGCTTCCGGCAGATCTACGCAGAACTCGGAATCACCAAGTCGGACATCGGCTTCTGGTGCTCGGGTTCGTCCGACTATCTGGCCGGGCGCGCCTTCTCGTTCATCTCCGCGATCGACTCCATCGGTGCGGTGCCGCCGATCAACGAGTCCCACGTGGAAATGGACGCGGCGTGGGCACTGTACGAGGCGTACATCAAGATCCTGAGCGGTCAGGTCGAGACCGCACTTGTCTACGGATTCGGAAAGTCCTCCGCCGGCACTCTCCGCAGAGCCCTTGCCCTGCAGACAGATCCGTACACCGTCGCGCCGCTGTGGCCCGACTCTGTGTCGATGGCAGCGCTGCAGGCACGGCTTGGCCTGGACTCGGGCAAGTGGACCAAAGAGCAGATGGCACAGGTCGCCCTGGACGCCTTCGGCCGCGCACAGCGGGTGGACTCCGAGGCTCCGGCATCGAGTGTGGATGAGCTGCTGGCACGCGACTACTTCGCCGACCCGCTACACAAGCACGATATCGCGCCGATATCCGACGGCGCCTCGATCATGGTGCTGGCCGCGGGTGATCGCGCCCGTGAACTGCGCGAGAATCCGGCCTGGATCAGCGGTATCGAACATCGCATCGAGACCCCGATCCTCGGTGCCCGAGACCTGACGGCCTCTCCGTCGACCGCCGCGTCGGCTGCCGCCGCGACCGGCGGCGACACCGGCTCCATCGAAGTGGCGGAATTGTACGCACCCTTCAGCCATCAGCAGCTGATCCTCGCCGAGGCCATCGGCCTCAAGGATTCCGCGACTGTCAACCCGTCGGGTGGCGCGCTGGTGGCCAATCCGATGTTCTCTGCCGGACTGGAACGGATCGGCTTTGCCGCACAACATATCTGGAATGGTTCGGCACAGCGGGTGCTGGCTCACGCGACCAGCGGGCCCGTACTTCAGCAGAACCTGGTCGCTGTGCTGGAGGGTAAGTAATCGTGGGTGCATCCAAGAATCTCGCTGCCGTCATCGGCACCGGGCAGACCAAGTACGTCGCCAAACGGCACGACGTGTCCATGAATGGCCTTGTCCGCGAGGCCATTGACCGCGCCATGGCCGATGCCGGCGTGGGCTGGGACGATATCGACGCAGTCGTTGTGGGCAAGGCCCCCGACTTCTTCGAGGGTGTCATGATGCCCGAGCTCTTCATGGCGGACGCGATCGGCGCGACCGGGAAGCCGATGATCCGGGTGCACACCGCCGGCTCGGTCGGTGGCTCCACCGGCGTGGTGGCGGCCAGCCTGGTGCAATCGGGCAAGTACCGCCGGGTCCTCGCGCTGGCGTGGGAGAAGCAGTCCGAATCGAATGCCATGTGGGCGTTGTCGATTCCGGTCCCCTTCTCGGTGCCGGTGGGCGCGGGCGCGGGTGGCTACTTCGCCCCCCATGTGCGTGCCTACATCGAGCGCTCCAAGGCTCCGCTGGATACGGGGGCCATCGTCGCCGTGAAGGACCGGCTCAACGCCGCGAAGAATCCGCTGGCACACCTGCAACAGCCCGATATCACCGTCGACAAGGTGATGGCCTCGCCGATGCTGTGGGACCCGATCCGCTTCGACGAGACCTGCCCGTCCTCTGACGGCGCCTGCGCGATCGTGGTGGGAGACGAAGAAACAGCGGATCGTCGTATCGCCGACGGTCACACGGTCGCTTGGGTGCACGCCACCGCGCTGCGTACCGAGCCCCTCGACTACACCGGTCGCGACCGGGTGAACCCGCAAGCCGGACGCGATGCCGCGGCGGCACTGTGGCGCGATGCGGGAATCACCAGCCCCATCGACGAGATCGACGCCGCGGAGATCTATGTCCCGTTCTCGTGGTTCGAGCCGATGTGGTTGGAGAACCTGGGATTCGCGGCCGAGGGCGAGGGCTGGAAGCTGACCCAGGCCGGCGAGACCGCGATCGGGGGCAAGATCCCCGTCAACGCTTCCGGCGGCGTGCTCTCCTCGAATCCGATTGGAGCCTCGGGTCTTATCCGATTCGCCGAGGCTGCCATACAGGTGATGGGCAAGGCCGGCGACCATCAGGTGCCCGGCGCCAAGAAGGCATTGGGTCACGCCTACGGCGGCGGCTCGCAGTACTACTCGATGTGGGTCGTGGGTTCTGAAAAGCCCGCAGGAAAGGGACAGTAAGGCATGAGCCTCGCAGACGAAGCCGGCAAGCGTTCCCGTGCGGCCGTCGAAGCCCGCGATAAGCAGGCATGGGTGGACAACTTCGCCGAGGACGGCGTGGTGCAGGACCCGGTCGGTCCATCGCCGTTCAATCCCGACGGCAACGGGCATCGCGGCAAGGAGGCCATTGCTGCCTTCTGGGACAACATCATCGCCCCCACCGAGAAGCTCGATTTCATCTTCGACAACACCTACGACTGCGGTACCCATCAGGCCAATGTCGGGCGAATCATCACCACCATGAACGGATATCAGATGACGGCCGAGGGTGTGTTCACCTATGAGGCCAATGAAGAGGGCAAGCTCGTTGTGCTCCGCGCCTATTGGGAGTTCGACAAGGTCGCCGGGACCGCGAAGAAGGTCTAGCCACACCGAATACACATAAAGGCCCCCCGCGCTCAAGGCGTCGGGGGCCTTTATGTCTTCACGCTAAGAGGCCTGGCGCCCAGCGCTGATCATCTCCTCGCGCGGTACCACTTTGATGCGTTCACGGCCCTGCTCCTCCCCGAGTGCCACTTCATGAGCATCGAGCCGTTCCCACTCCTCCCAGGTGGTGTAGTCAATCCCGCTTCCCCGCAGATGCGCGAATATCGCATCGGGGTCCGAGATTTCGGCGGGTTGGATACCCGGGAGGTCTGCGAGCAGGCTCGCGATCGTTTCGGCGGCGTCGGATTTGGTGTGCCCGATCAATCCGACGGGCCCGCGCTTGACCCACCCCGTGACATAGGTGGACTCGATCGGGATTCCGTCGATGTCGAGCACCCGGCCCGCGTCATGCGGGACGACCCCGGCGTGGTGGTCGAATGGGAGATCGGCCAGGTGCGAGGAGATATAGCCGACCGCACGATAGACGGCCTGCACCGGCCAATCGGTGAATTCGCCTGTTCCCCTGACGGTTCCGTCGCCGATGAGCTCCGTGCGCTCGGTACGCAGGCCCTCCACGCGGTCGATCCCCAGCACCGCTGCGGGCGACTGGCACAGGTGGATGTGGATACGGTGCGGCGCGCCGGTGGGCTCCTGATCCAGGTACTTCATCATGGTGTCGACGACAAGCTTGGTGGCCTTGCTGGAATTGATGGCCTGCTGACTGCCCTCGTCGATCTCGAATCCCTCGGGATGCACGATGACATCCACACTCGGCGAGTGCGACAGTTCGCGAAACTCCATGGGGCTGAACTTGATCTGGGCCGGGCCGCGCCGTGCGAAAACGTGCACATCGGTGGCCTGATTGAGCACTAGCCCCTGGTAGACGTTGGCGGGGATCTCGGTGCTGAGCTGCTCGTCAGCGGGTTTGGCCAGCATGCGCGCGATATCGAGGGCCACGTTCCCGGCGCCCAACACTGCGACGCTCTTGGCAGTCAGCGGCCAATCCCTCGGAACATCGGGGTGACCGTCGTACCAGGAAACGAAGTCGGCGGCGCCGTAGCTTTCCGGAAGATCGATACCGGGGATATCGAGCCCGCGATCGGCGCGGGCGCCGGTGGAGAAGATCACCGCATCGTAGAAGCGCCGCAGCTCCGAGAGTTTGATATCGGTGCCGTAGTGGACGTTCCCGATGAACCGAATCTCGTCACGCGAGAGCACCCGGCGCAATGCCTTGATGATCTCCTTGATGCGCGGATGGTCGGGAGCCACGCCATAGCGCACCAGGCCGTACGGGGCGGGCAGCCGGTCGAAGACGTCGACCCGCGCCTGCTCGTGCTCCTTGGTGAGGATGTCGGCGGCATAGATACCGGCCGGACCTGCGCCGATGACCGCGACTCGGATCTTCCTCATGCCATCCCCTTGCGATTTAGAATCTATTAGGTAAGGCAAGCCTAAAAAGGATCCAAGCAAAAGTGGGACTCACGTCCAGAGATCCCGATCACACCCCGATCGGATCCCAGTAGCCTGATCGCGTGGTTATCGCCCTCGTCGTCATCGGTGTCGTCGTCGCCGTACCGCTCGCGCTGTTCTCACTGGTCGTGGCCGGCATACGGCTCCAGAACCGCCCCATTCTCAATGCCATCCGGCGGTTCAATCGTGCCGTCACCAACCCGAGGATCATGTCGACCGCCGGAACGGACGCCACCTCCACGGCCGTCATTCGGCACATCGGCAGACGCAGCGGCCACACCTACGAGACCCCTGTCGAGGCCTTCAGCGCGACCGACGGCACGGTGCTGATCCTGCTGCCCTACGGACAGTCGGCCGATTGGGTGCGCAACGTGACGGCCCAGGGCAGCGCCGAATTGCTTCGGGCGGGCGAACAGCTCAGGCTGTCCCATCCGCAGGTGGTCCCCACCGCCGAGGTCCGCACACAGCTGCCCGCCAAGGAGCAGCGGATGATGCTGCTGTTCAACGTCCCCGAATGCCTGCGACTGACACAGGAACCGGAGCGGGCGTAACGCCGCTAGTTGTCCAAACCCGTCAGATAGCGCTTGCCCAGCGCCTGATACGCGGCCGGCACACCCTTGGTCAGGAACTCCGCCGGGGTTCCCGCGACGGGCCCCTTGACCTTCGCGGGCGAGCCCATGACCAGGACGTCCTCGGGAATGTGAGTGCCACCGAGCACCAGCGAGCCCGCGGCCACCATGCTGCGCGAGCCGATGGAGGCGCCGTCGAGCACGGTCGCGTGGTTGCCGATCAGGGCGCCATCGCCCACGGTGCAGCTGTGCACCAGGCACATATGCGCCACCGTGGCTCCCTCACCGATATCGACCGGCATCCCCGGGTCGCTGTGCAGTACCGATCCGTCCTGAATGTTGGCGCCCGCCCTGATGACAATCGGGGCGTAATCGGCACGGATGACGGTGTTGAACCAGATCGAGGCGCCGGCTTCCACCGTGACATCTCCGATAAGACAGGCGGTCGGCGCGACGAACGCCTCGGGGTGGACGCTGGGGCTTTTTCCGTCGAGTGAGTACAAAGGCATCGAAATACCCTAGCGACCCTTCCCTAAGTGCCTTATTTCCGCTTGTGGCAGGCACATTTCTTGCGCCACCGGGGGGCAAAACTGTAACATGTTCTAGTTGAAGGTGGTCGCCACAGCGACCAGCGTCGAAACACTGGAGGCAGCCCCGCCATGAGCACAGATACCGCAGGAATCGGCGTTCGCGAGATCGACGTCGGCGAGCTCCCCACCCGCTACGCGCGCGGTTGGCACTGCCTGGGCGTCGCAGAATCTTTCCGGGACGGAGAGCCGCACGCCATCGACGCGTTCGGCACCAAACTGGTCGTATTCGCCGATAGCCACGGCGATATCAAGGTGCTGGACGGCTACTGCCGCCACATGGGTGGCGATCTGTCCCAGGGCTCCGTCAAGGGCGACAATGTCGCCTGCCCGTTCCACGATTGGCGCTGGGGCGGCGACGGCAAGTGCAAGCTTGTTCCGTACGCCAAGCGCACCCCCAAACTGGCCCGCACCCGCAGCTGGACCACCGATGTGAAAAGCGGTCTGCTGTTCGTCTGGCATGACGCCGAAGGCAACGGTCCGACGGATGATGTTGAGATTCCAGAGGTTCCGGAATATGCCGATGACGGCTGGACCACCTGGGACTGGAACACGATCGTCATCGAGGGTTCCAACTGCCGCGAAATCGTGGACAACGTCACCGATATGGCGCACTTCTACTACATCCACTTCGGATTCCCGACGTACTTCAAGAACGTCTTCGAGGGCCATATCGCCTCGCAGTACCTGCGTACCGTCGGTCGTCCCGATGTGCAGCTGGGCGGTTCCTCGCAGTACACCGGCGAGCAGATCCTGGATTCGGAGGCCTCGTATTTCGGGCCGTCCTTCATGATCAACTGGCTGCACAACAACTATGGCGGGTACAAGGCCGAATCGATTCTGATCAACTGCCACTACCCCATTGATCAGAATTCCTTTGTGCTGCAGTACGGCGTCATCGTCCAAAAGCCCGCCGGCATGGACGAGAAGATGACCGGCAAGCTGTCGCGCGCCATGACCAAGGGTGTCGGGCAAGGCTTCCTGCAGGACGTCGAGATCTGGAAGAACAAGACCCGCATCGACAACCCGCTGCTGGTCGAGGAGGACGGCGCCGTCTACCAGATGCGCCGTTGGTACTCGCAGTTCTACGTCGACAAGGCCGACGTCACGGCCGAGATGACGGATCGGTTCGAGCTGGAGATCGACACCACGAAGGCCAACGAGTTCTGGCACGGTGAGGTCGATGAGAACCTGAAACGCCAAGCGGACGAGAAGGCCTCCGCAGAATCTCAAGCCAAGGCAGAAGCTCCCGCCGAGGCGACGCAAAGCTAGTGCTATGAGCGAAGTTTCAGCAGGGTCTTCCTTGACTGAGAAAAATACCAGCCCGCCTTCGGTGGAGGAGCTGGCTCAGTCGATGCTGGCTTTGCATGGCGCCCATGGGGAAGACGAGGCTCACGATTCCGCTGGATCGGGCAGGCCGAACGGCCAGTGGTCGAAGGCTCCCGCATTCGAAAACAATCCGGAGCAGGCCGCACTCCTGCACGAGGCCACCGAGAGCGACAAGCAGCGGTATCTGACCTCCGGCCTGCAAGAGGTCGACTGCCGGTTCTGCCACGGGTCGGTGATGGTCAAGAAACTCAGCCTCAATCACACTGCTGTGCAATGGAATACCGCGGCGGCCGGGCGATGCGCCTTCTTCGCACAAATGCGTGAGGAGGGCACCAACACGGCCCGGGTGCGCGGATGCCCGCGTCTTTCCGACAGCATCGCGCATGCCGTCGCCGAGGGCTGCCTCGATCAGATCTGCACGGCCGCTCCCCCCGGAGACGGCTGACCTACAGCTCCAAGAGCAGCGTCACCGGACCGTCGTTGACCAGTTCGACCTGCATATCCGCGCCGAACACCCCCGTTTGGACCTGCGCACCCAGGTTTCGCAGGGCAGCCGCGAATGCCGCCACGATAGGTTCGGCGACGCCTCCGCGCGCCGCCGCGTTCCACGCCGGACGGCGCCCCTTCTTCGTGTTGGCGTACAACGTGAATTGGCTGATCACCAGGATCGGGGCATCCAGGTCGGCCGCGGACTTCTCGTCATCGAGAATGCGGAGCTGCCACAACTTCTCCGCGAGCTGCGCGGCCTTTTCGGCGTCGTCGTCATGAGTGACGCCGACCAAGGCCAGTAGTCCCTGACCTTCGGGGCGGATCGCGCCCACCACTTCCCCGTCGACAGACACGGCTGCGGAAGCGACCCGTTGCACCAGAACACGCACGCTAGGACCCTATCAGCGCCGCCATACCTTCGGCCTGTGCCCTAATCTCTGCGAATGCCGTTGTTTCCCATAGATTCCCACGCCGAAGCGGCCCCAGTGCCCACAGCGGTGCGTGCCCGGGAAGCAGTCTTCCCACCGGATCGGTGTCCAATCCCAGGTTCAGTGGTCCCGGCCACGCCAGCCCGTCGGCCAGCAGCCGGCTCCATAGCGGATCCGTGCCTGCCGTGATGTCGTACTGCGGTCCCGTGCAATTGATCACCGCGCGTACATCGAGAACCTGCCCTGCGGACAAGGTCGTCGTGACTCCGCGGCCCGAGACCACGGCATCTACCAGCTCGCCACGATGGATGCGCAACACACCCCCGGCGATATCCCCTTCAATCTGCGCGGCAGACTGCGGCGCCATTCGGTGCCGGTGAATGTCCCACAGCCTGCGGTACTTTCGCAGGAAGATCCCCCGCTCGTCGGCGGTCATCGCGCCCCACAGCGCGCCCGCCTGAGGACGAAGCGCATCCACAGCCGCACATGCGTCGCCGCCCTGCGCGATCACGTCCCGGACATAGCGCACAGCGCACTCCAGTACCTGGCCATGGTCCATCGCGAACTCAGGTGCCGGTGCCGACGAATACGATCCGTGCGCTCGTGGCAGCAATCCGCTGCGGGAAACCGCGTGCAGGACGCGACCGGGCCGTCGCAATGTGCGGGCAAGGTCGACCATCGTCAAACCCGTTCCGACGAGCAACAGATCGCCGTCATCCGGAAGGTCCTCGAGTGCACCCGCACGCCAAGGGTCCGCGATGAACAACGCACTGTCGCGTAACCAGATTGGGGCCCAGGCTGTTCCGGGCATGGTCGGGCCGGCCGCCAGGATCACGGTATCCGCGTCGACGGTGTCGCCGTTACCCAATGCCACCGAGAGCCCCTCACCTTGCCGTGTCACCGCGGCTGCCCGGCTATGGATACGGCTCACCCGATTGCCGCGCACCTGCTCGAACGCGCTGGAGAGGTAATGTCCGAACAGTCCCCGGGGAACGAAATCCCCGGGGACGGCATCGGGGAGACCGCTATCGGTGAGCCAGTCCACGAAGCCGAGCGGCTCGGCGGAATCGACGCCCAGCTTGCCTGCCGGAACGTTCAGGAGATGTCGTGGATCAGTCGTGCGATACGGAACTCCGGGCCCCGTTTCGGCGCCGGGGTCGATAACGGTCAGGCGCAGTGTCCGTGAGTCGTTGTACCGCAGTAGGTGCAGGGCAGCCATTGTTCCGGCCGCGCCCGCGCCTACGACGGCAATGTGGGTCATCTACCGGCCGTGTGCACGACGACCAGCATCACAGGCCCGCGAAGCGCTCGACCACCGCTTCCTTGCTCAGCCCGTAGTCCGCGAGCGAGTAGACGTGCTTCGGTGCGCGCGGACCCTTTTGGCTTTCGTCGTTCATCTTCTGCATCTCGACCAGAGCAGACGCCGAGAGCTCCAGCCCAAAGTGCCGGTAGATGGATTCGACGGTGCCGATCGGGTCGGAGATGAAGTCGAAATAGTCGACATCGCAGAACTGCGACTCGTCGTACTTGGTGCGCGCGGACTTGAAGGACTCCAGACCCCGGGCCCAGGTGTCGAGCTGATCGGCGCCCAGGGTGGCGCCGACGAACGTATCCGACCAACCCTCCGTCGCATGCTCGTTGAGCGAACAGACCGAGGCGATGATGGTCTCGGCGGGGCGGTGTGTCTGAATGACCAATGCGTCCGGATACACCTCCATGAGTGCATCGAGCGCGAAGAGATGGCTCGGATTCTTGAGTACCCAACGCTTTTCGATGTCGTTGAGGCCGATCAGCTGCAGGTTGGCCTTGTAACGCCGATAGGCCGGTGTCCAGTCCTGCTGCGACAACCACTGCGCATAGGACGGAACATGAGCAAGGCACTCATAGGACACCGAGTGCACAGATTGGCGCAACAGCTGCCAGCATTCCTCGACCTCGCTCGCCGACATGTAGTGCAGACCCATGAATTCCGGGTTCTCCACGTGATGCTTCGAGAACTGCCCCTCCAGCTGCTGGTACACCGGATTGGCATCCCAGGTGTCCCGCGCGGGCCGCGGCTGCGGGAAATCGGCCAGCCACATCTCCAGGCCCTGGTGCATCGGATCGGCGTTGAGAAGGCGATGCAGCGCGGTGGTACCGGTACGCGGCAGGCCGGTGACGAAGATGGGCCGATTGATGGCGACCTGCGCGTAGTCGGGGTGCGCCTTGAAGGCCGCCTCGCTGAGCAGCCGGGCACCCAGGGCGCCCCGGAGAAAGACCCGAGACATCTTGGAACCCAAGGGTGTCAGGCCGGCCTCACCCTGATAGGCGTCCAGCAGGACCCCGAGCGCTTCGCGGTAGTTATCGACCGACCCGTCTCCGAAGTCGTCGAGGCCGATAAGCCGGGAAGCAGACTCGTGTAGATCGTCGACCGTGCCGACACTGGTGCGCTCGGTGCTTGATGCGAACTTCTCATCAAAACTCATACTGATCTCCTTGTGGCTAGGCGTGGAACTCGCCGCAGTTGACATCGAGGGCCTGGCCGGTGATCCCGCTCGCCAAGTCGGAGGCGAGAAACAGCACGGCATTGGCGACCTCATCGGTGGTCGGCAATCGCTTGAGATCGGAGTTGGCCGCCGTGTACTCATAGATCTGCTCGACGGTACCGCCATACTTCTTGGCCTGGTGTTCGAAGTACCCCTTGAGGTTCTCACCCCACATATATCCGGGCACAACCGAATTCACCCGAACTCCCTGTGGACCCAGCTCCGTGGCCAGCGATTGGGACATGGCCAGCAGCGCGGCCTTGGCGATCTTGTAACTGCCATAGCGGATTTGCGAGTGCCGGATGACCATCGAATTGATGTTGACCACCGAACCCTTGGCCGCAGCCAACGCACCGGCGAGCCCCTGGGTCAGACGCAGCGTGCCGACCACGGTGAGCTCGACGCTATCGCGAATGTGTTGATAGTCCGTCTTCTCCAGGGATTTCATCGATGGAATGCTGAAGGCGTTGTTGACGAGAACATCAATGCCGCCGAAGGTCTCGGTGGCGCGTTCGACGAGGTTCGCGACGCTGGCCTCATCGGTGATGTCCGTGGCCACCGCGAGGGCCTTGCGGCCGGCGGCGGCAATTTGTTCTGCCACCTCGTCGAGGCGCGACTGAGTGCGCGCCGCCAGGACGACATCGGCGCCCGCGGCGGCGAACTTGGTGGCCAAGGTGGCGCCGAGGCCGGGGCCGATACCGGATACGACGACAACCTTGCCCTCAAAGGCGAGCAGACTCATCAGCCCAACATCCTTGCGCCGATGGCGGTCTGGCGTTCCGCGATGCGACTGCGCCAGCCCTGCTCGCTGATCTGATTCTGCGGGTAATACGCCAGTTTCGCCGGGACATCGCCGCGTGCGACCACCTCCACGGTCGGGCCGTCGACGGCCGTGAGCTGTCGGTCGGCCCGCTGCCACCGGAATTGGAGGTACGCCCTCCGATGATCAAGCGTCTCAATCCAGTTGGTGACACCAGGATTTCCGTTACTCACCACCATCCGAATGTTCCCGTCCGGGTCTACCTGGGCCTGGCTGGAGTTCAGCGAGGTTTGGTGGTTGATGTAGTCGAGCGAGATGTACCAGAGGCTGCCGAGCTGGAAACCCTGGTACGGCGCATCGGACTTGGGGACGGTGATGATCATCGCCTGGTCGTCAGTGAGGTCATAGTGCCCCACCGAGGAGAACTGCGTCGCCAGCCCGCCAGGTGTGAGCCGCGGCTCGGTCATGGTGTTGACAGGCAGATTGTCGTAGAACCACTTGGGGAACTGCAGCCACGTCTTGACTCGGTTCACCAACTGCTTACCGGCACTGGCGTAACGTTTTTCGATCTGTTCCTTCGTCAGCGGGGCCGGGGCGGTTCCTGCGGTGTCCACCCGCGCGATGGCAAGGCTGCCACGCTGTTCACGCCAATCGCTGTACACCTCACGCATCACCAGCTGGGCCGGTCCCGGCCCCAGGGTGAAATAGTTCGGCCGCGACTCACTGGCCGGCCCGGGACCGAAACGCACTTCGAAGCTGCCGTCGCTTTCGATGTGGATCTCACGGTCGTCGAAGGCAATCGCACTGCCTGGCACGTTCTTGTCGGTGTAGTCACCACCGCCAAGCACCTGAAAACTTAAATCTGCAGTGGTGCCGCGCTTTCCGGTAACCACATACTCGTACTCGCCGTTGACGCGGGCGCCGAAGTAGAGGGTGTCGGGGTTGTCCAACCCCATCTTGGTGAACGGTCCCGTACCGGAGAGCAGGAATGGGTGATCGCGATCGGTATGAAACGCCATGTGCGTGCAGGCGGCTATCCCCTGCGCCAGATACTGGAGTCCCTCGAACAGGTCGGCTTCGGTTTCGATATGGGGGGCCGCGACAATCAGCTCCTCCGCCTCGGCGATCGCGGCGGTGAATGCCTCGCTGTACATGACGCTCCTGACTGGTACAGATTTGTACCGCAGTGGTAGAATCCATTCAGACACTAGAGCGCCCTTGCCTGGTACGTCAAGAATGTCAGGATCTGCGCAGGGGCACAGGAGGTTTCAGGGTGGTCGAGGACCGGGAAAACGGGGCCGGCAGAACGTCGCCGCCTACTGAACGCGTTATGGCCGTGCTCGATTTCCTGGCGAAGCATCGCACCGAGCGCTTCGGGTTATCCGAGTTGGCGCGCCGGCTGGGCCTGAGCAAGCCCACCTGCCTGGGCATCGTGACCACCCTGGCCGAGTCAGGGTTTCTCATCCGGGACGACCGCGACAAGACGTACAGCCTGGGCCCGGCACTCATCCGGATCGGCAGGGCCGCCCAGGAGTCACTGCGCGCCAAACCTGCCAGCCGCGACCAATTGTTAACGCTTACCCGGGAATTCGGGCACACTGCAGCCCTGTCCGCGGTCGTCAGCGATCGGGTGACCGTACTGGAGGTGGTAAGCGATCCGGATCATCCCGTACGGGTGGAGGTGGGCCAAAGCTATCCGTTCACCCCTCCGGTAGGCCTGATGTTCGTGCTCTGGGACACCGACGAGACCATCGCCTCCTGGCTGGCCAAGGACCCGACAGCGCCCGGGCGCACCGCGGATGACCGCCTGCGCAAGGTGATCGACGAATGCCGCGCGGACGGCTACCTCGTCGAACTACTGACCCCCGCAGGCCGGCAGCTCTATTCGCTCATGGCCGGGGTACCCGGTGACATCCCCAATGAGCTGCGCGCACTCCTCGGCGAGATCGTGTCGGGAATCGGCGAACGGGTCTACCTACGCAGCGAGAACTACACCGTCGGCTCCGGCGCCAAGGTGCGCCATCGGGTGAACGTCATGTCGGCACCGGTGTACGACCACAACGGCAAGCAGGCCATGGTCGCCAGCCTCTACATCGCGGACGATCTCACCGACGCGGAGATCACCGTCCGCGCCAAGGCGCTCGTGCGTACCGCGGACGGAATCACCGAACACATCGGCGGCATCAAGCCCGCCTGAGGCGTTTCTGCACGTCAGTTCGCTTTCCATGTTCGGTATTGAGCGAACGGAAAACACTCGATCCGCATCCGCGCGGGCGTTCCGAGTGCCATTGCGCCATTGACACCTCACGAGAACGCGTTCTACTCTGGGCTGGACCGAATACGAACCGATACGGTACATATTTGGACCGAATGGAGTTGTGAAAATGCCGACATCGCCCGATGTTCTTCGCCCAAGAGGCTCATCGTCAGCCGATTCCTACGAGTTATCGCACTTGAACGCCCTAGAAGCTGAGGCGGTCTACATATTCCGCGAGGTAGCGGCAACCTTCGAAAGGCCTGTGCTGCTGTTCTCGGGCGGCAAGGATTCCGTGGTCATGCTGCACGTCGCGGCCAAGGCGTTCTGGCCGTCACCGTTGCCCTTCCCCGTCATGCACATCGACACCGGTCACAACTTCGACGAGGTCATCGCGTTCCGCGACGAGACAGTCGGTCGCTACAACCTGCGACTAGAAGTCGGCAGCGTCCAGGACGATATCGACTCGGGCGCCGTCGTCGAAGAGACCGGGCCTGGCGCCACGCGTAACCGCCTACAGACCGCGACCTTGTTGCGCAGCATCAACGAGCACCGCTTCGACGCGGTGTTCGGTGGCGCACGCCGCGACGAAGAGAAGGCCCGCGCCAAGGAGCGGGTGTTCAGCTTCCGCGATGAGTTCGGCCAATGGGATCCGCGCGCGCAGCGGCCCGAACTCTGGAACATCTACAACGGCCGCCACCGCAAGGGCGAGCATATTCGGGTGTTCCCGCTGTCCAACTGGACCGAGCTGGATATCTGGCAGTACATCGAATCGGAGAACATCACGCTGCCGCCGCTGTATTACGCGCACAAGCGCAACGTGGTGGAACGCGACGGAATGCTGTTGGCAGAAACCAAGTTCCTCGCCTTGCAGCCCGGCGAAGAGTTGATCGAGCGGTCTGTGCGTTTCAGGACAATCGGCGACGCGACCTGCACGGGAGCCGTCGAGTCCGTCGCGTCAACTCCGAGCGCTGTGGTGGAAGAGGTTGCCGCCACGCGCATTACCGAGCGGGGAGCCACCCGTGCCGACGACCGGATCTCCGAGGCCGGTATGGAAGACCGCAAGAAAGAGGGCTACTTCTGATGAGCGCAACAACCATCGAAACCGCCGAGCCGGCCCAGGAGCTCATCCGCATCGCCACCGCGGGCAGCGTGGACGACGGTAAGTCCACGCTCATCGGCCGCTTGCTCTACGACTCTAAGTCGATCTTCGCCGATCAGCTCGCCGCGGTGGAAGCCAGCAGCAAGGCCAAGGGCGAATCGCAGACCAACCTGGCGCTGCTGACCGACGGCCTGCGCGCCGAGCGTGAGCAGGGCATCACGATTGACGTCGCGCATCGCTACTTCTCCACGCCGGCACGCAAATTCATCATCGCCGATACTCCGGGGCACGAGCAGTACACCCGCAACATGGTGACCGGCGCTTCCACGGCCGACTTGGCGATCATTCTGGTCGACGCCCGCAATGGGCTGACCCAACAAACCCGCCGGCACGCCTTCATCACCTCGCTGCTCGGTGTCGAACATGTGGTGCTGTGCATCAACAAGATGGACCTGGTCGACTGGTCACCCCAACGATTCGATGAAATCAAGGAGGAGTTCCGGCGATTCGCCACCAAGCTGGAGCTGCATGACCTCACCGTCATCCCCGTGTCGGCTCTGCTCGGCGACAACATTGTCACCCGGTCCACGAACACTCCGTGGTATGAGGGCCCGTCGCTGCTGCATCACATTGAGCAGGTGCACATTTCGTCGGACCGCAACCTGATCGACGCGCGCTTCCCCATCCAGTACGTCATCCGACCGCAAGGCGGGGCAGCGGCACCCGGTGCCGATCAGATCACCGATCTGCATGACTTCCGCGCCGTCTCCGGGACCGTCGCCAGCGGCGTGTTCAAGCCCGGTGACGAAATTGTGGCGTTGCCTTCCGGTTTCACCTCAACGGTGTCGGCGATCTGGGGCCCGGGTGGATCTGTCGTGGACGAGGCCTTCGCGGGGAGCGCGGTGAGCGTGCAACTCGCCGACCAGCTGGACCTGGGCCGCGGCGATATGCTGTGCCGCCCCAACAACCGGCCGTTGGTCGGTGCGCAGATCGATGCCATGGTGTGCTGGTTCACCGATGTGTCGACGCTGTCCGAGGGATCGCGCTTCGTCATGCAGCACGCGAACTCGACCGTGAAGGCCGCCATCGCAGGACTTGACTACCGACTCGATGTCAACAGCCTGCACCGAGATCAGGAGGCAAAGGAACTCAAACTCAACGAGATCGGACGGGTTCAGCTGCGGCTGCAGCGCCCGATCATGTTCGATCCCTATCGTCGCAACCGGACCACGGGCAGTTTCATCCTGGTCGACGAGGCCACCAACAACACGGTCGCGGCGGGCATGATTTCCGGCCCCACCCTGCACCAGTCCAAGGTGGTCTGGCACTCGTCGGCGGTCTCTCGAGAAGATCGTTCCACCAAGGGTGGCACGATCTGGATCACCGGGCTCTCGGCCTCCGGAAAATCCACCGTGGCAGTGGAATTGGAGCGTCGACTGGTGGCCATGGGCATCCCCGCCTATCGACTGGACGGAGACAACCTGCGGCACGGCCTCAACGCCGACCTCGGATTCTCGGCGGCCGACCGCGCCGAGAACGTGCGTCGTGTCGGTGCCGTCGCGCAGATCCTCTCCGATTCGGGTGTTGTCGCGGTGGCCGCGCTCATCAGCCCGTATCGGGCCGATCGCGACAAGATCCGCGCTCAGCACGAAAAGGCCGGGCTACCGTTCATCGAGGTGTTCGTCGACACGCCAGTGGAGATATGCGAACAACGCGACCCAAAGGGCATGTACGCCAAGGCCCGCGCCGGGGAGATCAGTGACTTCACCGGAGTCAACGCACCGTACGAGGCCCCCGAAAAGGCCGATCTGGTGCTGCGGCCCGACGACGACACAGCAGGAAATCCGGAGCAGCAAGCCGCGGCGATCCTGGACTGCTGGTTGTCGGTCTAGCGGACGGGCTCCAACTCGTTGACCACCGAGTCCACCACGGCGCCCAAGTCTCCGTCATGCTCCTCGGCGACCCGCCGCTGACGCTGGTAGGACCCGCCGTGCCGATAGATCTCTTCGACCGCGGCGAGTTCCTTCTCGCATTCCAGCAGCCGGGCGATGGGCTGTAGCCGGGTCAACAAGTCGTCGAGGTCCTCGGTCACCAGCCGCTCATTGCTGTCCTCATCCAGGATGATGACGGCGTCGAGACCGTAACGCGCACTGCGCCATTTGTTTTCCTGTACATGCCAGGGGGGCATGGTGGGCAATGATTCGCCCGCCTCCAACTTGCGATCCAGGTCCACCACCAGGCAGTGCGTGAGCGCGACAAGTGCCTCAAGTTCGGCGACATTGGATATCCCGTCGAAGATCCGGACCTCAACCGTGCCGAGCGCGGGTGAAGGCCTGATGTCCCAACGGATTTCATTGAGATGATCGATGATTCCGGTCTTCATCTGGTCATCGGCGAAGCCCTCGAACTGCTCCCAGGTCTGGAAATGGAACGGCAGGCCCGCGGTGGGCAGCTGCTGAAACATCATCGCCCGGTTACTGGCGTACCCGGTGTCCTGTCCCTCCCACATCGGCGAGGAGGCAGAGAGCGCCAAAAGGTGCGGGTAGTAGTTGAGCATCGACGTCACGATCGGCATCACCTTGTGTTTGGAGGAGACACCGACGTGCACGTGCACCCCCCAGATCAGCATCTGCCGACCCCACCACTGCGTCCGGGCAATCAGCTCGTCGTACCGTGGCGCGTCGGTGAGCTGTTGCGCAGACCAACGGGCAAAGGGATGTGTGCCGGCGCAGAACAGCTCCATACCCATCGACTGCACAATCGGGCGCACGGTAGCCAACGTTGTCTGCAGGTCTTGCATCGCTTCCGCGACCGTCCCGCAGATACCCGTCACCACCTCGATGGTGTTCCGCAGCAGCTCTTTGTGGACGTGCGGAGTCTCACCGATGGCCGCGAGCACCGCGGACGCCTCGTTGGTGAGATCCCGGGTCTGGGCGTCGACGAGTGCGAACTCCCACTCAACTCCCAGCGTAGGTCGCGGCGACCCGCGGAATTCAATCGGACGGGCCACCCGGATCGCTAGCCCGCGTCGATGAGACCACAGGCAACACGCTTGCCTGCGTCGCCCGTCGACTTGGTGGTGTCATCGGGGCCCGCGGTGCCGTTGGCCTGGGTGTACCGCTCCGGCGGGATGTTGGCGAAGTTGTCCGCCTTCTCGTGGATGATGATCGCGGTGCCGTTGCCAGCGATCAGATCGTCCTTGGTGAACGAGTCTGCGGTGGTAACCAGCTCGCCCGAACCGTCCTTGAGGATGTTCAGCGACACCAGGTCGCCGCTCGAGGGGTGGCCGGTGTATCCGGGGACGTTGAAATGCCCGCCCGCGGACAGGAAGTCACCGGGGGCTCCCCCGCTGGGCGCGGTCGAGCTGGGCTCGCACTTCTTGAACGAGTGGATGTGCAGCCCGTGGAACCCCGGGGTGAGCTTGCCGTTTTGCGTGGTCTTCACGCTGATGGTCGCGTAGCCGTCCTGGAACACGAACTGCGCGGTGGCCACCGGGGTGCCGTCGGCGAGCTTGAGCGTGGCGTTGAGCTTCTCTCCCACCGGAACCGGCTGCTCGCCGCCGTGGCCCCCGTGCTCGCCCGCGGTCGCGGGCGCAGTGGACCCGGTCCACACCGGAGGCGTGGTGCCCGGCGTGGTGCTGGCCTGCTGATCCGGGGAGCATCCGCTCAGGGACAAGGCAACGGCAGCAAGGGTTCCGGAGGCAAGAACGGCGGGCTTAACCATGGGCTTCATCATGCCATCTCTCCTACGGCGCGTAGCACCCGCAGTGCTGATCCGTCAGGATCAATCAGATGGCGACGGCGACGACCACACCCGGCGGCTGTTCGACGAGCTCGGGTGCGCGCGGTGCGGCCTGTACGCCGAGCACCTTGGCGATTTCGTGGGCGGCTTCTTCTTCTCCGGCCGTCTTGCCGAAGAAGACTGTCGTCACGTTGACCTCGGGCATGGGCAGGTTGCCTACTTCGGCGACCTTCCAGCCGGCGGCGGTGACCTGGTCGGCGGCGCCCCGCGCCAGATCGGGCACCGAGGTGGTGTTGTAGACACGAACCTCAGGCTTGGGAGCCGGGGGCGGTGTCGTCGATTTGGGGGCTGCGGCGGCGCTGACCGATGTGGACGTCGAGTCGGATGACGCGGACTTATCGGATCCCAGTGCGTTGAACCCGACAAGCAGGAAGATCACTCCGAGAAACAGCAGCACCATCACCATGGCGCGCAGCGGGAGGCCATGAGAATCGGGTACGCGTTCGTTCATTGTGAATCCACTGTACGGTCCGCGGGCGCCAGCACCTATTTAGCCGGGCCGTTCCGCGATCTTCCCGAGACCGCTACGTGACCTCAAAACCCAGCCGGCGCGCGGCCCGGGCTTTCTGGCGGCTCGCACGCAATCTGCGCAGTCGTTTGACCAGCATCGGGTCCGCGGCCAGGGCTTCTTGTCGATCTACCAGGGCGTTAAGCACCTGGTAGTAGCGGGTAGCCGACATGCCGAAGAGCTCCTTGATGGCGTCTTCCTTGGAACCCGCGTACTTCCACCACTGCCGTTCGAAGGCCAGGATGTCGTGCTCGCGCCGACTTAGACCGGCAGCAATCTCGACTCCGTCCGAGCCGACGGCAGGCGAATCCTGACCAGCGTTCGCAGCCTTCGACTGCTCAGCTCGCGCCTGGGCGCCGTCCATAGAAGCTCCTAGACCCAACCGGGGCATTTTCGACTTGTGTTTCGATTGATCGCGATAACTACAACACTGTGGTTCGGCGATATTTAACCACGCTCAAACCGCAACTGCGGCTAGCCAACCCCGCGCGTCGGCCGCCAATACCGAGCCGATAGCTTGCCTCCACTAGGTTTTACGGATGGCTATTGTTCCTATCCGCATCGTTGGCGACCCGGTGCTGCACACGCCTACCGAGCCCGTTCCGGTCGGCCCCGACGGTTCGCTGCCCGCCGATCTGCCCGAGCTGATCGCGAACATGTACGAGACCATGGACGCCGCCAATGGCGTCGGGCTGGCCGCCAATCAGATCGGCGTACCCCTGCGGCTCTTCGTCTACGACTGCGCCGACACCCGCGGCGGCGGCACCCGCCATCGCGGCGTGGTGATCAACCCGGTCCTGGAGACCTCCGCCATCCCGGAGACGATGCCCGACCCGGATGACGACGAGGAGGGGTGCCTCTCGGTGCCCGGCGAGTCCTTCCCCACCGGGCGCGCAAGCTGGGCGCGAGTCACCGGCCTGGACGCCGACGGCAAAGAGGTCGTCCTCGAGGGCAACGATCTGTTCGCGCGCATGCTGCAGCACGAGACCGGGCACCTTGACGGATTCCTCTATATAGACAAGCTGGTCGGACGGAACACCCGGGCCGCTAAACGTGCGGTCAAGTCCAACGGCTGGGGCGTGCCCGGATTGAGTTGGACACCAGGACAAGTCGCCGATCCGTTCGGCCATTAAGTAAGCCGCGCAGTGCCCTTCCCTGCTCTCGGGACGCGGGTGGCCATCCGCAGTAGGCGACCGGCCGGCTCGGTACCCCCGTTCACCGACACCGTCGGCGACTTGGTGTCGACAGCTCCGACTGTGCAGATACTGCATAAATCCGGTGCGGTGGTTGATATTTCACCCGGCGACATTGTCTCGATGCGCGTGCTGCCACCGGTTCCGGTGCTGAATCGGGACATCAGATCGGCGCAGCGGGCGGCGGCTTTCGCCTGGCCCGGCCTCCAGCACACGTGGGTGGACGGATGGTTCGTCAGAGCCGCAGGCGGACACACTCATCGCGGTAATTCCGCTGTCCCACTGGAGCATTCAGCATCACCGCGCTCACTCGACGACATGGCAGCGTGGTACTCCCAACACGATCTGCCCACCCTGTTGTGCCTGCCCGACAGATTGATCCACCCGCCGGAGGAGCTGGCCACCAGCGATGAAACCGTGGTAATGGTGCGGGATCTGGATGAATCGCGTTCCGGCCCCCTGCCCGCCGAGCCTTCGGCGGATTGGCTTGTTCTACACGGCGACAGTCATCCGTTGACGGTGCCGGTGCTGACCGCGGTGGTGGATGGAACGCTGGGATTCGCATCAGTCGCGGTCGATGGTTCAACAGCGGCCGTCGCCCGGGGCGCGATCACGGAGGGCTGGCTCGGCATTTCGGCGGTGCGGGTGGCCGAGGCTCACCGGCGGCGCGGGCTGGCCCGGCAGGTGTGTGACGTACTGCTGGGCTGGGGCGCCGCACAGGGTGCCCGTCGGGCCTATGTCCAGGTGCGCGCGGAGAACGCCGCGGCGTTGGCACTGTATCCAACCTTGGGCTTCACCGAGCAACACCGATATCGGTATGCGCGTATCGACGCGTCGGGCGCTCCTCATTACGGAAAGTAGGGTTTAGCGCATGCGATTGGCCACCTGGAATGTGAACTCGATCCGTGCCCGTGCCGACCGGGTGATCTCCTGGCTGGAGCGTTCCGGCACGGATGTACTTGCCATGCAAGAGACCAAGTGTTCGGACACGCAGTTCCCCATGCAGGCGTTCACGGACGCCGGGTATGAGGTGGCACATGTGGGCTTCAGCCAGTGGAACGGCGTGGCCATCGCCTCTCGAGTGGGGCTGGAGGACGTGACCGTCGGCTTCGAGGGGCAACCCAAATGGGCGGCCGGCGAGAACGTCGAGGAGGCCGCCGAGGCGCGAGCACTCGGCGCCATCTGCAACGGCGTGCGGGTGTGGAGCCTGTACGTCCCGAACGGCCGGACCCTGGATGACCCGCACTACCAGTACAAGCTCCGCTGGCTGTCGGCGTTACGTGATGAGGCGGCGGGCTGGCTGGCCGCGGATCCGGCGGCGCAGCTGGCACTGGTGGGCGACTGGAACATCGCCCCGACGGACGACGACATCTGGAGCGTCGAGGCGTACCAGGGCAGCACCCACGTGTCCGAGCCCGAGCGCACCGCGTTCACCGCGATGAACGATGCCGGATTCGCCGACGTGGTGCGGCCGTTCACTCCCGGCCCCGGGGTGTACACCTATTGGGACTACACCCAGCTGAGCTTCCCCAAGAAGCGTGGGATGCGCATCGACTTCGTCCTCGGCTCACCGGAATTCGCCAGGCGGGTGGGCGACGCCCACATCGACCGCGAGGAACGCAAGGGCAAGGGCGCGAGTGATCACGCGCCCGTCGTCGTCGATCTGGACTAACACCGGCGGCGACCTAACCCGCAGCGAATCCTGCCCGCGCTACCCTCAGGGAACTAAGGATCGAGGGGGTAGCGCATGATGCGCCGGTTCCAGGCGTTGGCGATCGCTCTGATGCTCACGATGACCGCCTGTACGTCACCTCCCAACGACATCCAGATCGTGACCAACGGGGAAACACCGATGGGGCCGACGCCGTCGACCACTGCCACCGCGACGGCGAAACCGCGGCCTACGGTTCCGCTGCCGCCTCCGACCGGCAACATCGGAGACGTCAAGCTCAAGTATCTGTTTTACGAGGCGATCCGGCTCTCCGGGTCGATCGTGGCGCCGACGATCATTGACGGCCGATTCAACAGCCCGGGTTGGCCGACTCTGCTCTATCGGCGGGATAACTCTGACGAGTTGCTCGACTACGGATACGTGACCGGCATGAGCCTCTCGCGCGAGCCGGTTACGCCGAACAACGACGCCACCGCCCTACTGGGAGTCAAGATCCGGCTGTTCAAAGACGACGCGTCGGCGGCAGCGGCGACGGAAGCTCTATTCAGCCTCCGAAACCAACTGGACCCCAGCGAAACCAAACGCGTAGAGACCGTGGAGATTCGAGGATTTCCGGCCGCCAAAGCGTACGCCACACACAAGAACTACGGCCAGTCCGTCTACGTGGAAACCGTGGCGTATTTCCAACGCGGGCCACTCGTGGTGCGAGTTGACGTCAGCCAGCAACCGGACGTCGAGAGCGTGGAAATCCTGTCCCGCTACCTGACCCGGCAACTCCAGGAGCTGGAGCACTTCACGCCTACCCCGGTTGACCAATTGAGCTCGCTCACATCGCCTTTCGACCCCGACGGATCCTTGCTCAAGCTCGCCACCGATAAGACCTCGTTCAACCCCAGTGGTAGCGGCGCCGTCTTCGACGCGCGCGGTGCGGCGCTGTTTCACACCGACATCCCGGCCTGGCTTGAGATCTATCGCGAGACCGGCGTCGACAGGTTTATCGTCGCCGACAGCACTCGAGTGACACGCGCGGGCGATGAGATAGGCGCCAAACGTCTACTGGACGCGCTGCGACCCGAGTTTCTAGACAGGACGGATTACGGGCCGCCGACCGCGCCGTCTACCGTGCCGAACGCCGAATGCCTGCAGTACAAATCGGGTACCGGTGACGACCCACTCTTGACGTGCCTGTTCCAGCAGGGACGGTATGTCGCATGGGTCCAGGGCCCCCTGTCGGTGATCGGCCAACGGGTCCAGGACCAGCGGAACCGGCTTAGCTAACAGAAATCAGCTACGGGCGACCCTCTCACCGTATGCTTCTGCGCATGGGTGGGGACGATCCCGTCAACGAATCCAACGAGCCGGAGAATCGCAGGTTCCTGGATCGCTATTCGCTGAAACGATTGCACCAGGTCGCGATCGTCGCGGTATTGGCGACGACGGCGGCTTTCGGCGGATTGGAAACGGCTGAGCCGATGACGCCGGTGGCCCTGGGGTCCTCGTATTCGAACGGCGTCTACACGATCACACCGCATCGTGTCGCCCAGATCTGTGACCCCGCACGCCTGCGGACCCGCAACCAGTTGTTGCTAGAGAAAGCAGCTAAGGAGCGCCAGCTCGTGGGCCTGTTCGCGACCGTGGAGAACACCGCCGACTCGTCCGGGGTGGTGCTGCACGACCTGAAGCCGAGTAACAACGCCGTATTCAGTCTGGTCGGCGACGACGTTCGAGATGAGGGCGCCTATGGGCCCTACGGCCTGCTATCGGTCCTCCAGCCGGGAAAGGTCCAGGACGTGATCGTCGTTTGGGGATTCCCGTTCGGCAAAGCGCAGCCCGGCGATGACGTCATCATCAAAATGTCCGACTTCGAACGAGCCGCCGGGGTTGCCAATACCATCACCACCTGGGGCGCCACGGGTCATTACGGTGAGCTTCGCACCACCATCGGCAGGTGCGAGTAATGCGGCGAAATCGAGCCATCATCGCAGTCCAGGTCGTTGTTTGTGCCCTGCTGCTCGCAGGCTCGGCCTACCTATATATGAATGTGCCGAAACGCACCGACTCGTACGCACCGCTCCTGGTGCACGGCACTGCGCCAGCACCCACCGCGGGCCGCAATCTGTCGGTGACCGTACATCGAGTGTTCTCGGCGCCTGAAGTCCGCGTGAAGTCTTCGGTCAGCGACCCCAGCATCGACACCTACCAGACCAAGGGGCGCTACATCGCGATCGATCTCTCCTATGAGACTGTCCGCACACCCGACAGGATCGATTTGCAGCTCGAGGCCGACCACCGCAACATCGACCGGGAGAACTTCGCCGCCACTAAGGCCTCCGGGCAACCAGGTGTCAGCGTGCGCAAGACATGGGTATTTGACACCCCAGAGCCTCCCAAGGCACTTAATCTTCTCGCGATCATCTTCCCGGATAACGACTTTCGCATGATGCAGGGCTGGGTCGACTCACAACTCCTGATCGTCATCCCGCCTGGAATGATTCAAGAGCGGCCATTGCTGACACTCGTCAACGAGCAGGTCGTTCCATGAGAAACTGGCTGCGGCGCAATATTATTGGAGCGATTCTGATTGTTGTCGGGGTGCTCACCTTCGGCATTACGGTGGGCTATCCCTCGTGGAAAGAGAACCTTGGGACCGATATCCCCGCCGCCACCGTGCCCGCCGGCGCCACGGCCAAGATCGACGGCGTGCTGTGGCGAATGCGCGCTCTGGACATGCCCACTCCTGCGTACTCCAAGTACGACACTCCACAGCCACCCGGAACACGTTTTGTGGCGTATGCATTCGACCGATCCAAGGACGGGAAACCGGCCGCTCTCGATGAGGGATGGGCGACGTGTCGCGTCACACTGGTCGACCCGAGCTATCGACACTGGTATGGACAGATAGGGATATTGCCGGTCTCGGTGTCGGATTGGACCCGGAAACAGGGGTATGACACCTGCAATACCGCCGGCGCATTCGCCGTCGTCATGGTGGTGCCGGAGGACGCCGACATCACCGCGGTGGACGTCGAGTTCGCACCCGAAAAGGGCAGCACCAAGAAATACCGCTACGTGCGGTTCATACCTCCGTCGTGACCGACGGCCGCGAGGCTCTTTCCACGCAATGCCAGTACATCGCCACCACAAGGCATACCCTAAGCGGATCGATCAACGCGCCAATCGCTGTCCGGAAGGACTCGCGATACGACGCCCACCAGATCCACTCATGCGGCCCCAGCAGTATGGCCACGCCGCGCCACATGTACCCGTCGGTCACGTAGACGTTGAAGTAGGCACCGTTGGGATCCAGGACCACGGTCCCCATGAATACGAAGACGAAGAAACACAACGTCACTGGTCCGGAATGCAAGGTGAGCCGGAGAGTGTCACGCAGTTGATCGGCTATACCCAGCAGGCTTCGGAAGATTTCGGACGCACGTGTCTGGACGATGACCGGCAGTCGCTGCCAACGTTCCTTCGCCGCGAGGCCGGTTCGACTTGCCAGATCGGTAACGCGGGAGCCCTGAAGTTCACCGAACGCCGCCTGGCTGGCCCCGGCCCACGTGGTTTGCGGCCGAGCGGCATAGACGGTTCCCACAATGGCAATCCACGTCACCGCCAACAACACCGCCAACACGGTCGGCCCCACCGCGTCGGCGATCCACTTCCACACCTGACCGAAGAGGCTGAAGTGCGCGAAAAACCGCTCCTTCTGCTCGGTGTACCAGACGATGACCTTGCGCTCGGATACCCATTTCGGGCTTCCCACAAGCCGATTCGACGCGGCATTAAGCAGCAGCACCACCCACAGAGCCTGCAGATAGACGGCCACCAGCTGGGTCCAGGCAGGGAGCTTCTCGGAATACCTCGTCAAAGCGCCACGGGCGACGAACGCGATCAGTATCGCCAGATATGCCCGCCAGTCGCTGGGAGTCATGAACTCCTGAGCCTGCGTCAAGGTCCTCTCGGGGGCGCCGCCGGAGTAGGCCGCGTAGGAGAGGTCGGCATTCAATGACCCCAGGTACAACGCGTAGTCGGCCAGAATGAGCCGCCACGCCGCAAAGAGCACGAACACCGGAAGAATCGTCCTCAGCACGATGCCCACGAAGGCCTGATACCGCGACTGGCCATCGGTGTTCTCATGGGAGAGGTTCGTCTCCCCGCGTATGACCAAGAACATCAGGATGTACGTGCCGAGTCTGGCCAAGGCCGCCAACGGCATGATCAAGTCGCCCCAGAATCCACCGAAGTGCACGCCCACGTAGACGGCCAGTTCGATCAGCCAATACCGGGCGAGCCAGCCGACGAGCCAAACTCCGATAAGACGCGGCCAGCAGCGCCACCACAGGATCCCCGTCCGGCGCAGCAGATCCACCGGACCGGATATCCCCCACGTTGCCATGGGCAGATAGTAGCTAGCTCAGTCCTCTGCGTGGGCGTACTTGCCACCGGCACCCAGCGAGGCCAGAGCGGCGACCGCCATCATCAGCGCGGCGGCGACGAACACGACGACCAGACCGGCATGGAACGGCTCGGTGATGAGATTCGGGAAGAACGTCTGCCCGGTCAGCTCCGCCGCGTTCACTCCGGGCTGGTCCAGAACACCTGACGGACCAAGTAATTCACTCACCGGGTTGTAGCCCAGGAATGCTGCGAACAGGCTGCCCACCGGCGGCAGGCTCGATACCTCGGCGGCCGTGGATGCGGGCACTCCCTGCGCGGTGAGTCCCGACTGCATGGCCGACGGCAAGGTCGCCGAAAGGCCGACGATCATGAGCGAGAAGAAGATTCCGATGGACAGCGAGCTGCCCGCATTGAAGAAGGTGCCGCGCACGCCCGAGGCCGCACCACGCTGATGCGCCGGCACGCTGGACATGATGGCAGCGGTATTGGGCGCGGTGAAGATCGCCGACCCCAGTCCGTTGAGGAAGATCAGCGCCGCGAACACCCAGTAGTTGAAGTTCACCGGGATGGCGACGAGGGCCAGGAACGTCGCCGCGGACAGCACCATGCCGCCGGTGGCGAAGGGGCGGGCGCCGTACCGATCCGACAGCAGGCCGGCGACCGGGCCCGCCACCAGGAAACCAAGCGTCATGGGCAGCAAGAAGATTCCAGCCCACAGCGGGGTCGACTCGTAGCTGTATCCGCGCAGCGGCAACCAGATGCCCTGCAGCCAGATGATGAGCATGAACTGCAGGCCGCCGCGCCCCACCGACGCCAGCAGATTGGCCAGGTTCCCCAGCCCGAAGGCCCGGTTCTTGAACAACCGGATATCGAGCATCGGGTCGGCCACCCGGGCCTCGATCACGCAGAACAACACGAGCAATGCGACGCCGGCAATCAGCGATCCGTAAACCAGCGGGTTACCCCATCCGGTGCTCGAATTGCCATAGGGCTGAATGCCATACGTGATTGCGGTGAGCAACACTGTGAGGCCTAGCGCCACGGTGACAGTGCCCGCCCAGTCCAGCCTGCCCGGTGTCGGTTGGTCGATCTCGACAAGGGAGCGGTATGACCACACGGTGCCCAGCAGGCCCACCGGCACGCCCACCCAGAAGATGGCCCGCCAATCCCATTCGGAGAGAACGCCTCCGATCAACAGTCCGAGGAATGATCCTGCCACCGCGGCCACCTGATTGATACCCAGCGCCAATCCGCGCTGTATGGACGGGAAGGCATCGGTGAGGATGGCCGATGAGTTGGCCATCAGCATGGCCCCGCCCACACCCTGCACCACGCGCCAGGCGATGAGCCACACCGCACCGCCGCCGTAGTGGAAGGGGTCGAAGGACAACACCACCGCCGCGACCGTGAAGACGACGAAGCCCATGTTGTAGATGCGGACCCGTCCGTACATATCGCCAAGCCGGCCAAACAGCACCACCAGAACCGCCGAGGCCAGCAGATAGCCCATGAGCATCCACAGCAGGTAGCTCACGTTTCCGGCGGCCAGCGGGTTGAGGCCGATGCCCCGGAAGATCGCCGGCAACGAGATCAGCACGATCGACGAGTTGATGGTCGCCAGCAGCACACCCAACGTGGTGTTCGACAGTGCGACCCACTTGTAGTGCGGATGGTCGCGGTCCACCCGAACCCGACGTCGCGCGGTCTCGATATCCGCAAGTGTTTCGTCGGTCCGTGTCATCAAATCAGTCATCGTCACCCTCGTTGCGCGCTTCTCCCCGACGCGGGCAGCTCCGACCGGCCGTCTGTGGATACCACCGTGGATAACTTTAGCAAGGGAAACTATATTCCGAAAGTCTGTAGCGCTCGCCCGTCAGGTCGGATAGGAGTGCAGACGCCACCCAACGCGGTTCGAGCGCGAGCCTCACGCGGAAATCTGGCCGGAAATCCGCGTGAGACACGCACTCGACGGAGAAATCTGCGGACCACCGAGTAGCGTGGCCAATGTTCGTCAACGAACAGCCCCAAAACACAAACACGGGAGCGCGCACCAGTGCGCTGAGAGGACGGCTAGGGCCGTCGACCGTATGAACCTGACCGGGTAATGCCGGCGTAGGGAGGAAGAATCATGTCGACTCAATCAACCCGTTCTCAGGCTCCGGAAACCGTCACCACCGGCCCCATCCAGGGCAGCGAGAAGATCTACCAAAACCTCGACAGTGGCCTGCGCGTGC
This sequence comes from Mycobacteroides franklinii, assembly GCF_002013895.1. Taxonomy (GTDB): domain Bacteria; phylum Actinomycetota; class Actinomycetes; order Mycobacteriales; family Mycobacteriaceae; genus Mycobacterium; species Mycobacterium franklinii. The sequence continues at coordinate 128,056 of NZ_MAFQ01000004.1, forward strand.
CGCAGCGCCGGGTGAACCTCACCAACGGTGAGCACCTGGACCTGTACGACACCTCTGGTCCGTACACCGATTCCCATGCGGTGATCGATCTGCAGAAGGGTCTGCCACCACGCGCCGGGATCGTGACCGACCGCGGCACCCAGCTGCAGCGCGCCCGTGCCGGCGAGATCACCGCCGAGATGGAATTCATCGCCGTGCGCGAGGGCGTGCCGGCCGAGCTGGTGCGCACCGAGGTCGCCGCGGGCCGGGCCGTGATTCCGGCCAACCACAAGCACCCGGAGAGCGAGCCGATGATCATCGGCAAGGCCTTCGGCGTGAAGATCAATGCCAATATCGGCAATTCGGCCGTCACCTCCTCGATCGCCGAGGAAGTCGAGAAGATGGTGTGGGCCATCCGCTGGGGCGCCGACAACATCATGGACTTGTCCACCGGTAAGGACATCCATCAGACCCGCGAGTGGATCCTGCGCAACTCCCCGGTTCCCGTCGGTACCGTGCCGATCTACCAGGCGCTGGAAAAGACCAACGGCGACCCGGCCGCACTCACCTGGGAGCTGTACCGCGACACCGTGATCGAGCAGGCCGAGCAGGGCGTGGACTACATGACCGTGCACGCCGGTGTGCTGCTGCGGTACGTGCCGCTGACCGCCAAGCGCGTCACCGGCATCGTCTCGCGTGGCGGGTCGATCATGGCCGCCTGGTGCCTGGCGCACCACCGGGAATCGTTCCTGTACACCCACTTCGAGGAGCTGTGCGAGATCCTCGCACGTTACGACGTGACCTTCTCGCTCGGCGACGGCCTGCGTCCCGGGTCCATCGCCGACGCGAACGACGAGGCACAGTTCGCCGAGCTGCGCACCCTCGGTGAACTGACGAAGATCGCGAAATCCCATGGCGTGCAGGTGATGATCGAGGGCCCCGGCCACGTTCCCATGCACAAGATCGTCGAGAACGTGAAGCTCGAGGAGGAGCTCTGCGAAGAGGCCCCGTTCTACACCCTGGGCCCGCTGGCTACCGATATCGCTCCGGCCTACGACCACATCACCTCGGCCATCGGGGCGGCGATCATCGCCCAGGCCGGCACCGCGATGCTCTGCTACGTCACCCCCAAGGAACACCTGGGGCTGCCGGACCGCAAGGACGTCAAGGACGGGGTGATCGCCTACAAGATCGCCGCGCACGCCGCCGACCTCGCCAAGGGACACCCGCGCGCCCAGCTGAGAGACGACGCGCTGTCCCGTGCCCGTTTTGAATTCCGCTGGGATGACCAGTTCAACCTGTCGCTGGACCCGGACACCGCCCGGGAGTTCCACGACGAGACCCTGCCTGCCGAACCGGCTAAGACGGCACACTTCTGCTCGATGTGCGGCCCGAAGTTCTGCTCGATGCGCATCACCGCCGATATCCGGGAGTTCGCGGCCCAGAACGGCTTGGAGACCCAGGAGGACATCGACGCGATGCTGGCCCGCGGCATGGAAGAGAAGTCCGCGGAGTTCGCCGAACACGGCAACCGGGTCTACCTGCCCATCTCGTAGGCAGAGCATGAGTTCCATGTTCCTACCCCTCCCGGAGCCGGGCGCTACTCCGGTTCGGGCGATGACCATCGCCGGGTCCGACTCCGGGGGCGGGGCAGGTATTCAAGCCGATATGCGCACCATGGCACTGCTCGGCGTGCACGGGTGCGTGGCGTTGACCGCGGTGACGATACAGAACTCGCTGGGTGTCAAGGGTTTCCACGAAATCCCGCCGGCGGTGGTGGCCGCGCAAATGGAAGTAGTCATCACCGACATCGGCATCCAGGCAGCCAAGACCGGGATGCTGGCCTCGGCTCCGATCATCGAGGCCATCGCCGAGACGTGGCGCGAGGTGGCTGCGGATGTCCCGTTGGTGGTCGATCCCGTGTGCGCCTCCATGCATGGCGACCCACTGCTACACCCCAGCGCGCTCGATGCCCTACGTACCCAACTGTTTCCGCTGGCAACGCTCGTCACTCCGAATCTGGACGAGGTGCGGCTGCTCGTGGACGTCGACGTCGTCGACGAGGAGTCACAGCGGGAGGCGGCGCGAAAATTGCACGCCCTCGGCCCGCAATGGGCCCTGGTGAAGGGTGGGCACCTGCGGTCCAGTGACACCAGCACCGACCTTCTCTTCGACGGCACCGAGTTCCACTACTTTCCCGTCGAACGCGTGGACACCGGACACGACCACGGTGCCGGGGATACCCTCGCGGCATCCATCAGTTGCGCTCTGGCACATGGGCACTCCGTCACCGAAGCCGTCGCCTTCGGAAAACGGTGGATTACCGAGTGCCTCAAGGCCGCCTATCCTCTGGGTCAGGGGCATGGGCCGGTATCGGCCCTGTTCAGGCTGCGATGAGCGCCCGCGCGACGAGCCTTAGGCTGAGTGCGTGAGCACCGAGGAACTTCCGGATATCGCCGGAATCGCCCACCACCCCGACGGGCATCCTCGTGGTGCTGTGGTGCTCACCCACGGTGCCGGCGGCAGTTGTCACTCCCCCATGCTGCGCCTGCTGTGCACGACATGGGCAGAGCGCGGTTGGCTGGCGATTCGGTTCGATATGCCCTTCCGACGCAATCGGCCGAGCGGTCCGCCCTCGGCCTCGTCGGCCGACAAGGACCGTGCGGGTATCGCCGAGGTGATCACCATGGCTCGCGCCATGGTGGATGGCCCGCTGCTGGCGGGCGGTCATTCGTACGGTGGACGTCAAACCTCAATGCTGGTCGCGGAAAAGGGGCCGATCGTCGACGTGCTGACCCTGTTCTCCTACCCACTGCATCCGCCCGGTAAACCCGACCGGCTGCGCATCGACCATCTCCCCGACATCCAGGTTCCGACGGTGTTCACCCACGGCACGTCGGATGCCTTCGGCACCATCGCCGAACTCAAGGAAGCGTCGTTGCTCATTCCCGGCGGCGCGACGATCGTCGAGATCAGCGGTGCACGCCATGACCTGGGTTCCAAGACCATCGACGTCCCCGCGCTCGCCATCGACGCGGCACTGACGGCATTGGCATCGAGCTAACGCTGCCCGACGCTCATCCCACCGCGCGCCAGTCGCGCATCAACAGCCGGGCTGCCCGGCGCAGATCGTCCTCGGCCTGCGCCACGGTGAGGCCACCGTTGAGGCACACCTGAATACAACCGAACCACTGATGTACCAGCAGCCTGATCACAGCCTCATCCTCATCGGTCGGATCGGACAACCCGGCCACCTCGGATATCAGCTCATGGAACCGCTTCTCGATCTGCATCAGATCCGGCACCTCGGCCAGCGAGGCCGAATTCGAGGACCGGATCATCGCGATCGCCAGCATGCGCCGCCGCGTCAGCCCGCGTAGCGCCCGCACCAAGGCCTCGGCCACTCGGTCCGCCGGTGCTTGCCGCTCGCCGTCAGGGAGCGAAGGCATGCGGCCGACAAGCCGTTCGGATTCGCGCACCAGCGCCGAGACGAACAGATGGCGCTTTGTCGGGAAGTACCGGTACAACGTGCCGATGGCAACGTTGGCGTACTTGGCGACATCGTGCATCTGAACGTGGTCGAGCTCGCGTGTCATGGCGAGTTCTTCGGCCGCGTCGAGCATGCGCTTGTACTGCTCATGTTGGCGCCTGGTCGACGGCATGGCGGCTGGCCGCACCGGTGACGCTTCAACCATGGCGCTCACGATCTATTCACCTGCATAAATAACCCCGAAACTGGAACCTGTTCTAATAAGGTAGCACTACTGAGACCCGACGCGATGCGATTTCGCGGACCCGATTCAGTTGCCGACGCCGGGCGTTCCCGCCAGCATCGCCAGCAGCAGCTCGGCGCGCACACGCGCGATATCGAGATCACAAGCCAGCAGCGACTGGGCAGTCTCGATCCGTTTCCGCAGCGTATGGCGGTGCACAGCCATAGCGGCGGCCGCCGATTCCCAATGGCCGTTGGCTTCCAGATAAGCCCGTAGCGATGCCATCAGTTCGGTGCCGTGGGCGGCATCGTGCTCGGCGACGGGCGCCAGCGTCGCGTTGGCGACGGCGACCAGCACCTCGCGACTGGCACCGAAGGACAGTAGTGCGCTCCCCGCGAGCGAGGTGAGTTCCAGCGGCATCCCGCCGCGTTCGGCCACCGATGCGGCAAGCCTCGCGTTCTGCACCGCGTCGACGAGCCGACCCACCGGGTGCGCTCCGCTCAAGCCTGCCCGCAGACCCTTCTTACTGCGCCCGTCCACTTCGCCGAACAATCGGCATGCAAAGTCGGCAGTCTCGAACCCCGGCAGCACGACGGTCAGCTGGGCTTCGGCGGTATGCGCGAAAACCGGATAGCCCGCCGACTCCATGGTCCGGGTGATCGAGGCCAGCGCCCGCACCAGTGCCGCCTGCGATTCGGCGTCCACCACCAACACCCGGATGCGCCCACGTCCGTCGGCGGCTTGTGCCAACTGCGCCCACACGGGGTCCAGGTTCTGGCCGTCGCCGAGCAGCAATCCCAGGGCCTGCCCATTCAACTGCCGTTGTGCCTCCTGCAGCCGCAACGGCTTGTCAAAGTCCAAGGCCAACAAGGAATTTGCATGTCCCAGCAGAACCTGGTCCACAAAGGTCAGGGGCGTCCTGCTGACGACGGCCAACACTCCGTACGACGTCCCGCCCACGCCGATCGTCTGTTGCGAGACAGTGATTCCCGGGTCCAGCTGGTGCGAGCCCGCCGCCGCACCCGGTGTCAACGCACCGCGCACCAGATTGACCGTCGCGACATCCAGATTGCGCGGATGACTTGCGATTACCGTGCCCCCGGAGTCCAGCACCACGACATTGGCACGCAAGGAGCGTCCCAGTTCCGCGGTGACCGCTTGTACACCGCCGTTGACGATCGCTCGGGTGATCCGCGGTTGAGCCCGCGATGCGCGCAACACCGCGTCGTATTCCAATTCGGCGATGCGAGTGCTTACCGTCTTGACCACCGCGGCAAACGGGGTGCGCAGCGGCACCTCCACGACCGGCATGCCCAGCTCGTCGGCGGACGCCACCAACTCCGGCGGCACCTCGTCGAACGTCAACCCGGTGCCGAATCCCAATGCCGCGACGTTATTTTCGTCGAGAGCCTGCAGATAGCGCCGTCGCTCGCGAGCGCTCGTGGGCAGCCCGATGCCCGTGGTGAGCACCAGCTCTCCGCCGGATAGCCACGGCGCCGGATCGGCAAGTTCGGTGGTCAGCGCCAGGTTGATCTCGCGGCCCAAACCTGCGGCGCCACCCTTCAGGGTGAGTTTCAGGTCTGGCTGATCCAGCACCCAGCGCACGGGAACGGTCATTTCACAGGACTGTACAGAATGGTGAAAAATACCGCGAAGATTCCCGAAATTGTCAGATGATCGAGGATGTGCCTGAGCGCACACTGATTCTCTGCGTACTTTCTTGACGTGCTTAGACGGATCCCCTCGACAGATGGACGTGCGATATGCCGGACTCGGTACTCCAGAACTACATCGACGGCCGGTTCGTCGGCTCTTCATCATCGGAGACCATCGACCTGATCAACCCTGTCGACGGATCGGTGATGGGGCGCGCGCCTGTCTCCAACGCCGAGGACGTGAACGCCGCCGTGGCGGCCGCCGAACGCGCCTTCGTCACCTGGGGTAGGTCCACACCGAGCGTCCGGCAACAGGCCCTGCTCAAACTCGCCGACGCCATCGAGGCGCACATGGACGAGATCGTCGATGCCCAGTGCCGCAACACCGGGCAGCCCAAGGCCGTCATCGCCGCCGAAGAGGTGGCCGTGAGCGCCGACCAGGTTCGGTTCTTCGCCGGTGCCGCACGAGTCGTCGAGGGCAAATCGGCAGGCGAGTACATGGAGGGGTTCACCTCCTATGTCCGGCGCGAGCCCATCGGGGTCGTCGGCCAGGTCACCCCGTGGAACTACCCCTTCATGATGGCGATCTGGAAGATCGGCCCCGCCCTGGCCGCCGGGAACACCATCGTGCTCAAGCCCAGCGACACCACCCCGGAGAGCACCCTGGTGCTGGCGCGGCTGACGAAGGGCATCCTGCCCGACGGAGTCTTCAATGTTGTTCTGGGCACCGCTGCCACCGGCTCGGAATTGGTGAGTCACCCTGCCATTGGCCTGGTTTCGATCACCGGGTCGGTGCGGGCCGGTATCGCCGTCGCCGCCTCGGCGGCCGAGCAACTCAAGCGCAGCCACCTCGAGCTCGGCGGCAAGGCACCGGCCGTGGTATTCGGCGACGTCGATATCGACAAGGCCGCCCTGGGTATCGCACAGGCCGCCTTCTTCAATGCCGGCCAGGACTGTACAGCCGCCACCCGGGTCATCGTGCATCAGTCCATTCACGACGACTTCGTGAACGCCCTCAACGCCGCGGCACAGACACTGCGGCCGGGGTTGCCCGACGATCCCGACAGCTTCTACGGGCCGATGAACAACGTCAACCACTTCACCGCCGTCACCAAGAAGCTCGAGAACCTGCCCGCACATGCCACCGTCGTCACCGGCGGAAAACGTTGGGGCAACAAGGGCTATTTCATCGAACCCACCATCGTCACCGGCGTCCGGCAGGATGACCCGATAGTCCAAGAAGAGACCTTCGGGCCGATCCTGACGGTCCAATCCTTCGATGACGCCGAGGAGGCGATTCGCCTGGCCAACGGTGTTCGTTACGCGCTGGCCTCCAGTGTCTGGACGAAGGACCATGCCACGGCCGAAACATTCACCCGCGAGCTGGATTTCGGATGCGTGTGGGTCAACTGTCATATCCCACTGGTCGCCGAGATGCCGCACGGCGGGTTCAAGTACTCCGGTTACGGCAAGGACCTTTCGGCCTACGGTGTAGAGGACTACACCCGGATCAAGCACGTGATGAGCGCGCACTCCTGATGAGTAACTCGTGTGAAGCACATTCGGGCCGGGTGGCGACCGACACCTTCCATCCCCTGGATCCCCTGACCGCGGAGGAATTCACTGCTGTCGCAGAGATTCTGGCGCAGACCCAGGACGTCGGGAAGAGCTGGCGATACACCTCCATCGAACTGTCCGAACCCTCCAAAGCGGAGATCGCCGCATTCGACACCAGTGGCACCCGGCCCGATCGCCGCGCGCTGGCCACCTGCCTGGACACCACGAAGAACGCCACCTACAAGGCTGTCGTCTCGCTGACCTCCGCTGAGGTGCTGTCCTGGAATCACATTCCCGGAGTGCAACCCAACTTCACCGTTGACGAGTGGGAAGAGGCCGATACGGCCCTTCGCGCGCATCCCGACGTGATCGCGGCACTGGCCAAACGCGGCATCACCGACATGGACCTGGTGTTCATGGACACCTGGACCTACGGCGACGCGGTCATGCCGGAGAAGTACAAGGGCAGGCGCCTCGGCTGGTCGGACACCTGGGTGCGTGCCACTGCGGGCGCCAATCCCTACGCGGGCCCCGTCAACGGATTCCACTGCATCATCGATATGAACAGCATGGAGCTGTTGGACATCGAGGACACGTTCACCGTCGAGCGGCCCGAGATGATGGGCGAATACGTGCCGCGGCACATACCGGAGCGCCTGCGCACACAGAGCACCCGCGAATCCCTACAGCCACTGCACATAACCCAACCCGACGGACCGTCCTTCACGATCGAAGGCAACAAACTCCAATGGCAGAACTGGTCGCTGCGGGTCGGCTTCAACTACCGCGAGGGCATGACCCTGCACGCGGTGACATACAACGACAACGGCCGGGTGCGGTCGGTCGCCAACCGCATGTCCTTCGCCGAGATGATGGTGCCTTACCGAGACCACTGCGAAGACCACTACCGCAGAACGGCTTTCGATATCGGCGAGTGGGGTATCGGGTTCATGACCACCTCACTGGAACTGGGCTGTGATTGCCTCGGTGAGATCCGGTACCTGGATGCCGTATTGCACAACAGCAAGGGCGAGCCGTACACCATCAAGAACGCGATCTGCATCCACGAAGAGGACAACGCCGTCCTGTGGAAACACGTCGACCATGATCACGGCGCCGAGGTGCGCCGGATGCGCCGGCTTACCGTGTCGTTCCATGTCACCGTCGCCAACTACGAGTACCTCACCTATTGGCGGTTCTACCAGGACGGAAACATCGAATGTGAGGTGCGCGCCACGGGAATCATGGTGGTGAGCAACTTCGATGAGGGCGCCACGCATCCGCACGGAACCCTCGTCGACCACCGCACCTATGCGCCGTACCACCAGCATTTCCTCGTCGCCAGGCTGGACCTGGACGTCGATGGCACCGAGAACACCGTGTACGCCAGCGAAACCGAGATCGAGCCCGTCGGCCCCAACAATCCTTACGGGCTTTCCCTGCGGCAACGCAACACCCCGCTGCGCACGGAATCGGAAGGCAAACAGGATTTCTGCTGGGAGACTCAGCGAGCCTGGAAGGTTGTCAACGACAACACTCGCAACGGCATCGGTACGCCACCGGCCTACAAGCTGGTGCCCGGCGCCGCCATCCCGTCCATGTTCGATCCCTCCTCACCGGTGTTAGCGCGCTGCCGTGCCATCGAGCACACGCTCTGGGTCACTCCCAACTCACCCGATGAGCGTTGGCCAGCAGGAGAATTCGTCACACAAAGCAAGGAAGACCACGGCCTGCCCGCCTGGACTGAGGGCAACCGATCCATCGAGAACACCGATGTGGTGCTCTGGTACGTGTTCGGCATCCATCACATCACCCGGCCCGAGGACTGGCCGATCATGCCCGTCGACACCGTGAACTTCTGGCTCAAACCGGTCGGATTCTTCGACCGCAACCCCTCGCTCGATGTCGCACCCAATCCGCCGAAGAGCTGTCACACACCCGGACACCAGGAGGCCTAGCCGTGAACGACGCCGCCACGAGGATTGCAGTTGCATACTTGGCCACCCCGGGCGGCGATGACGCGCTAGCAGTAGGCGCTCAGATCGCGCGCTCATTGGGAGCGCATCTGGATCTGTGCATGGTGCTGCCACTGGATCGCCCGATCCTGGCTCCCCTGCCACAACAAGAGCGCCAAGACATCCTGTCCCAGAACGCCACTCATTGGCTGAATCATGCCGAAGCGACGATTCCCGACGACCTCTCGGTGCAAACGCATATCAGCTTTCACGAGTCGATCGCCGAGGGACTCATCGCACAATGCGAGGCCCTGGGCGCCGCGGCCATCGTGGTGGGCGGTTCCGGTGGCGGTCTGGTGGGCAGCCTGTCACTGGGCTCCGTGGTCAATGAACTGGTGCACTCCTCCCCCATTCCGCTGGTGATTTCGCCGCGTGGCGCGCGATATCAGAAGAATCTGCGCATTCGAGAAGTCACCTGCGCCATGGGTACCCGGCCTGGCGCGCGGGTTCTGCTGGACACCGCATTGCGCGTCTGTAAGCGCGCCGAAACACCGCTGCGGCTGGTGTCTCTGGTGTCCTTCGACCCGATTCCCGGTGGCGACGACGATCAGTCGGCGCGTGAGCGTGCCACCATTCACGCACAACAATCCCTCGAAACCGCCAAATTGATACTGCCACCGGATATTCCGCTTACCTCGATTGTCGCCGAGGGACCTACGGTGGAGGCCGCGGTGAACAAACTCGACTGGCACGAAGGCGACATCATCATGGTGGGTTCCAGCCGCCTCGCGCAGCCGCGACGACTCTTCCTCGGGTCGACGGCCGCCAAGATGCTCCGCGTTCTGCAGGTCCCCATGGTCGTCATTCCCAAGGAAGAAGGGGGCGATAGTGACTGAGGATGTCGCGCGCGCCGAGCTGGAACATGCCGAGCAGTCCGAGGGACTTGTCTCAAAGGGTTTGGCAGCTGGCCGTATCGGAACGTTTACCGGCGCCATCCTCGGAATCTCCACGGTGGCACCCGGATACACGCTCACCGCCAGCATCGGACTGATCGTCGCGGCGGTCGGCCTGAAGATGCCCGCGATTCTCATCGCCGGATTCATCCCGATGTTCCTCACCGCCTACGCATACCGCGAGCTGAATTCGCGAGCTCCGGACTGCGGCGCCTCGTTTACCTGGTCCACCAAGGCATTCGGGCCCTATGTCGGCTGGATGTGCGGCTGGGGCATGGTCATCGCCACCATCATCGTGCTGTCCAACCTTGCATCCATCGGTGTGCAATACGGATATCAGTTTCTCGGCGCCGTCTTCCACAATCAGACACTCGGCGAACTCGCGAACGACAAGGCCGTCAACATCATCTCGACGGTGGCGCTACTGGCCATCGCCACCTACATCTCCAGCCGCGGCATCACCACGAGCGAGAAGGTGCAGTACGTCCTCGTCGGCTTCCAGATGATCGTGCTGGTGATCTTCGCCGTCGTCGCCATCGCGAAGGCGCCCAGCGCGGCCGGACATCTCGACTTCAATCTCGACTGGTTCAATCCGCTGACCGGACTGACCCTGAGCGCCTTTGTCATTGGTCTCATCGGTTCGATATTCGCGTTCTGGGGCTGGGACACCTGCCTAACGCTCGGCGAGGAATGCAAGGACCCGACCAAGGTGCCGGGGCGGGCCGGCTTGCTCTGTGTGCTGTCGATCTTGCTGACCTATCTGCTGGTGGCAGTCGCGGTCATGATGTTCGCCGGAGTGGGCGATACGGATCTGGGCCTGGCCAACGAGGCGAACAAGGACAACATCTTTGGTGCCCTGGCCAATCCGGTGTTAGGCAGCTGGTTCGGCCCACTGCTGCTGCTGGCGATATTCGCCTCCGCGGTGGCCAGCCTGCAGACCACTTCCCTTCCCGCCGCGCGCACCATGCTCGCCATGGGTACCTACGGCGCCTTTCCCAAGCGGTTCGCCAGCGTCAGCCCCCGCTTTCTCACCCCTACATTCAGCACCGTGGTGGCCGGTGCGGTCACGGCGGTCTTCTACACGGTCGTCAGCCTGCTCTCCGATCGCACGCTGCTGGATACCATTGCGGCCCTGGGCATCATGATCTGCTGGTATTACGGCATCACCGCATTCGCCTGCGTGTGGTACTTCCGCACGGAGCTGTTTCAGAACGCCCACAATGTGGTGTACAAATTCCTCTTTCCGCTCCTGGGCGGGCTGATGCTGGGGGCGGTGTTCGTGATCTCCATCCGCGAGAGCATGGACCCGGAGAAGACCGGCAGCGGCGCCTCGATCGGCGGCATCGGCCTGGTGTTCTACCTGGGCTTCGGCATTCTGGCCTTCGGGGCGGTGCTCATGATGATCATGCGCGTCAAGAGCCCGGACTTCTTCCTGGGACGCACCCTCACCCGGGACACCGCACCGCTGATGGAATGAGCGGCCCCGCGTCGACACGCCGTTTTTCGACGCAAGGCGCGAGAACAACTCGCAGAACGCGGCGTGTCGGCGCATGGGAGTGGCGCGCGCCAAAACGGCGCAGCGATGACCTGCTGATAGACAAATCGGCCATTCCCAGAAACACGCCGCAGCGGCAGACTGAGATCGCCGGACCGACGACAGGGAGCGCCATGACCGACATCACCTATCGCCTCGCTCAGAAGCGCAACATCGTCACGCCCCTGCCCGGGCCCCGATCCAGTGCGCTGGCCCAGCGCCGCCGCGCTGCGGTCGCCGCGGGCGTCGGCTCCACCGCGCCGGTCTACGCCGTCGACGCCGACGGCGGCGTGATCGTCGATGCCGACGGCAACTCCTTCATCGACCTCGGAGCGGGTATCGCGGTGACCACCGTCGGCGCCTCCCACCCCGCCGTCGCCGCAGCAATCGCCGACCAGGCAACGCATTTCACACATACCTGTTTCATGGTGACGCCCTACGAGGGATACGTGCAGGTCGCGGAGCTCCTCAACACCCTGACTCCCGGCGATCACGAGAAGCGCACCGCACTGTTCAACTCAGGTGCCGAAGCCGTCGAGAACGCCATCAAGGTGGCACGACTGGCCACCGGCCGCCCCGCGGTCGTCGCCTTCGACAACGCCTACCACGGCCGCACCAACCTGACGATGGCGCTGACCGCCAAGTCGATGCCCTACAAGTCGCAGTTCGGGCCCTTCGCGCCCGAGGTCTACCGGATGCCTGCCTCCTATCCGTTGCGTGACGAGGCGGGGTTGACCGGCGAGGAAGCAGCACGGCGGGCGATCTCCCGCATCGAGACCCAGATCGGTGCCCAATCGCTGGCCGCGATCATCATCGAACCCATCCAGGGCGAGGGCGGATTCATCGTGCCCGCACCCGGATTCCTCTCCACGCTCACCGCATGGGCCAAGGACAACGGCGTCGTCTTCATCGCCGATGAGGTGCAGACCGGATTCGCGCGCACAGGTGCCTGGTTCGCCTCCGAGCACGACGACATCGTTCCCGACATCGTCACCATGGCCAAGGGCATCGCCGGGGGCATGCCGCTATCGGCCGTCACCGGACGCGCCGAGCTGATGGACGCGGTGTATACCGGCGGCCTCGGCGGCACCTATGGCGGTAACCCGGTGACCTGCGCCGCCGCCATCGCCGCGCTGGGCGTCATGCGCGAGCTCGACCTGCCGGGCCGCGCGCGGGTCATCGAAACCTCGGTAGTGTCCCGGTTGAGCGCGCTTGCCGAGGAGGTCGACGTCATCGGCGAGGTACGCGGGCGCGGCGCCATGCTGGCCATCGAGATCGTCAAACCCGGCACTCTCGAACCCGACGCGGCCCTGACCAAAGCCATTGCCGCCGAGGCTCTCTCCCAAGGGGTGCTGATCCTCACCTGCGGAACCTTCGGCAATGTCATCCGCTTGCTGCCCCCGCTGGTCATCGGGGACGATCTACTGGACGAGGGCATCACCGTCCTCACCGACATCATTCGCGAGAAGGCGAGCCACCAGTGAGCGACCACTCAACACTGATCGACGCCGTCCCCACCGACCTGTGGATCGGGGGCAAGCAGGTCCCCTCGTCGAGCGGCGCCCGGTTCCCCGTGCACAACCCGGCCACCGGTGCCATCCTGACCACCGTGGCAGACGCCACCACGGCAGACGGTGCCACCGCACTCGATGAGGCCGTCGCCGTGCAACGGTCCTGGGCGGCCACCGCACCACGCGAGCGAGCCGAAATCCTCCGGCGGGCCTGGGAATTGGTGATGGCGCGGCGAGATGATTTCGCACTGGCGATGACCCTGGAAATGGGTAAACCGCTGGCCGAGAGCCACGGCGAAGTTGCCTACGGCGGGGAGTTCCTGCGCTGGTTCGCCGAGGAGGCCGTGCGCATCAACGGCCGGTACACCTCGTCACCGACCGGTTCCGGGCGGATCCTGGTCACCAAGCAGCCCATCGGCCCGACGCTGGCCATCACCCCGTGGAACTTTCCCCTGGCCATGGGCACCCGCAAGATCGGCCCGGCCCTGGCCGCCGGCTGCACGATGATCGTCAAACCCGCCGCCGAAACGCCGCTCACCATGCTGCTGCTGGGCCAAGTGTTCGCCGATGCCGGGCTGCCCGCGGGCGTGCTGTCGATCCTGCCCACCACCAACGCCTCCGCATTGACCGGCCCGCTGATCGACGACTCCCGACTGCGCAAGCTGACCTTCACCGGCTCCACCGGTGTCGGCAAGATCCTGCTGTCTCAGTGCGCCACAAGGGTATTGCGCTCATCGATGGAGCTCGGCGGCAACGCACCGTTCGTGGTGTTCGACGATGCCGACATCGATGCGGCCGTCGACGGCGCCATGGCGGCCAAGATGCGCAACATCGGCGAGGCATGCACCGCGGCCAACCGCTTCCACGTCGACAACGCGGTGCGCGCCGAATTCACCGAGAAACTCACCGCACGCATGAGTGCACTCACCATTGGCCCCGGCGACGAGAGCGGCGTGCAGGTGGGCCCGCTGATCACCGCCAAGCAACGGGCCTCGGTGGACGAGTTGGTGCAGGACGCCGTCAGCAAGGGCGCCGTCATCACCACCGGTGGGGCGATCGCGGAAGGTGAGGGTTACTTCTACCCGCCGACGGTGCTCACCGATGTGCCTTCCGATGCAAGAATTCTGCGCGAAGAGGTGTTTGGCCCCGTCGCCGCGATCACCGCGTTCGACGGCGAGGACGCGGGAGTCGCCGCCGCCAACGACACCGAGTTCGGGCTGGCCGCCTACGTGTACACCACCAATCTGGATCGCGCACTGCGGGTTTCGGAGGCAGTGGAGTCTGGGATGGTCGGCGTGAACCGCGGAGTGATCTCCGATGTGGCCGCACCGTTCGGGGGGATCAAGGAATCGGGTATCGGACGGGAAGCCGGTAGCGAGGGCATCGAGGAATACCTCGAAACGAAATACATCGCACTGCCCTAGATCGAGGATCGCGCAATGCGCACCGAGTGGTCTTCGAGGCGCTGTCCGCGATGGCGGCACGCCGCCGCGACACAGCCGGTGCCAACGCCTGGCCGCCGTTCCCGCCAAGCCCGCTGAGCTCAGGCGGCGAACAGCTCCAGCCGCTGCGCCAGCTCGATACCCGAGTAGTGACTGGCATCGCCGTGGAGAACCTGGCTCCGCTCACCATGGACATCGGCCGGCACATCCCCTGCCAACGTCACCCGATGCAGCTCACGCTGTTGGTCACCGAAATCGGCGATTCCGTAGTGCTGGGTGGCCCGATTGTCCCAGACGGCCACGTCGCCCAACCGCCAGTTCCATCGGAAGGTGTTTTCCAGCTTGGTGATACGCGCCTGCAGCAGCTGGAAGAGCGCGGTGAACTCGGCGCCCTGCAATCCCCGGAAACTCTTGACGAATTGCCCGAGCAGCAGGCTGCGCTCACCGGTCTCCGGATGCACGCGCACCACCGGGTGCAGTGTTTCGTACAGCGAGCTGGTGAACTCGCTGTAGTACGCGGCGCGACGCTCGGCGCTCACCCCACCCGATGCCCCGGACGACGCGTAGTCGTACACGTTGGTGTGCGTGGCCCACAGATCCTCGACAAGAGAGCGCAACGGCTTCGGCAGCTGGTCGTACGCGGCGACGGTCGACGCCCACGTGGTGGCACCCCCATAGGACGGCAGCGTCACCGGCCGCAACACCGATGCCTTCGGGATGCGGTCGACGAAGGTGACATCGGTGTGCCAGCCATTGGCCGCCCCTTCGAGATTCAGCAGCTCGGTACCGTGGGACCGCACCGTGGGATGTGGCAGCGTCGGCTCCCCGAGCAGACCGGCGAACCCGTACTGCGCGGCGTCGTCGAGGTGATGCTGCCCGGTGAACACCAACACCTTGTTGATGGCCAGCGCGACACGGATTGCCTCCACCCGTTCGGCCGGGACATCGGCACTGAGCTCAACGCCATCGACTCGAGCACCGATATGCTCGCCAAGTTTTTCCACACTGATTCCGGCGTCACGATAGATACGTCGTGTTTGGTCGTCGCTCATCACCGCATCACAACAATCCCGCCACGGTAAGCCCAGCTATAGAGCCACGTCGATTAGAAAGGGCCGCCGTCGACGGTGGCAGATATGGTCGAACGGTGATCGCCTACGACGAAGAGCTGCGGGACAAGGTACGCGAGCACCTGGCAGGCCACGAACGCAGAACCGTCGAGGATCCGGATAAACGCCGCGCCGCGGTCGCGGTCGTGCTGGTCGACTCGGAGCTGGGTGAGGACCGCATCGACCCGGCACCGCTGGACGAATGGATCGGCGGCCGGGAGATCCCCGGGCACGGACTGGACGGCAGGATGGTCGACGTCTCCGGCGGAGCGGCATTCTTGCTATGCCGCAGGGCCTCCCGGCTCAATTCACACGCCGCGCAATGGGCACTTCCCGGCGGCCGATTGGATCCGGGCGAGGACGCCACGCAGGCCGCGCTGCGTGAGCTGGACGAAGAGCTGGGGGTGGCACTGCCCGATTCAACGGTGCTCGGACTGCTCGATGACTACCCGACCCGTTCCGGATATGTGATCACTCCGGTGGTGGTCTGGGGCGGCGGCCGTCTAGAGCTGAACCCGTCTCCCGACGAGGTGGTTGCCGCCTATCGGGTCGGATTGCACCAGCTGCAACGCGAGGATTCACCGCGCTACGTCACGATTCCCGAAAGCCCACGGCCAGTGGTGCAGATCCCACTGGGCAATGACCTGATCCACGCCCCAACCGGAGCTGTTCTCCTGCAGGTGCGGTGGCTGTGTCTGGAAGGCCGCGGTGACCCCGTCGACGATCTGGAGCAACCGGTCTTCGCCTGGCGCTGACGTCAGGGGACGTCGACGCGCGCCAACAATGTCGGCGTCCCATAGGGCGCGCTCTGCTCCGCCACCCACCCCGGGTCCAGGTACACCGCATTGGATGCGATCACGTTGCCATCACGCAGGATCTCGCCGAGGTAGTTGCCACCCGGGTCGCTGAACAGGCTCACCGCCGCCTCGCGGGCGGTCATGGTGACGTCATGCTGCCACGGCACGAACGGATCCAGCCAGGTCTGTTTGACCGCCTTCTCTCCCTTACCGTTGCGGTACGAGATCGTCACTTGGCGATTGGATCCGGGATCCTGCAGGGTAACCCGGTAGGTCAGCTTCACCCCGGGATCTGCGGACGCCATCGGAGCAGCGGGCAACCCGATAACGACACCAGACACCAGCCCCACCAGCAAAGCGAGAATTCTTCTCATGCGCTGGCATGCTAGCTGCCCTAGCGCTCCAGCGGAGAGTGTCGGCGAACTTTGCGCTCCGGTACCCCGTTGGGCCCCGTGGTCGACAACGCATAGGTCCCGACCGCAAATGCCACCGCCGGACCGTTTATGCCCAGCGCGGTTTTCCCGACGTTCGCGAGGGTGTCCTTGGGACCGTGGTAGTTGGGGTCGAACGGCTGGCCCGCGTGTCCCTGCCAGGTCTTGGCTTCGGGGCCGCTCATCCTGTCCAGGGCACCCGAGCTGATACCCCCGACGGGGATGCCCGCGGACATGAAGGGCCCGTAATCGGATCTGCCGCTGAACTCCTCGGCCGCGGGACGCTTGCCGGCGAGATTCAGATATCCCGCGAAGGTGCGTTCAATGCCCGCCGATCCCTCGGGAACATCCAGCGGCGGCCGATTCGGATCCGGTTTGGTGGCCGACTGATCACCGTCGAGCACAAAATACCCGGCGTTGGGTGAACCGAGCATGTCGAAGTTCAAGTACAGCGCGATGTCGTTGAGCTCGTTGGCAGTGCGGTTCTTGGTGTACTCCAACGATCCCGCGAGCCCGTCTTCCTCAGCAGCCCAGAACGCGAATCTGACGGCGTTGTTGACCGTCGGCTTCGGCCCCAGCTGCAGTGCGGTCTCCAAGACCGCCGCCACCCCGGTGCCGTTGTCGTTGATGCCGGGCCCCTTCAACACACTGTCCAGATGAGCCCCGGCGAGCACCACGTTCGCGGGATCACCCGTTGCGGTCTGCGCGATGACGCTGCGCGAACGCACCTTCGCGACATTCATATCCAGCACCAGAGTCACCGGCGACGAATTGCGGCGCAGCAGGGTGTCGACTCCCGAATCGATGATCCCCACCGGAATAGAAAGCTGCTCATAGTAATTGGGGGTGAACAAACCTTCGCCCGCACCTGCTTGCATCGCCACCAGCACTGCCGCCGCACCCTTTTCCTTGGCGACGTTGTGCTTCTCGACCACCGAACAGCCGGTGCCGTCGACGACCACGATCTGGCCGTCGGCCTTGAGCGTGCCGTAATCGGCCGCGGCACAACCACTGGCCTTGCCCGACGGGCGGATGACGTTGGCCTTGAGCCCACCCTTGGGCGTCTGGGCGAAATAGGAGGCCTGATCCAGCGCGTAGGGGCGACCGCCGATGTCGACGAGCGGCTTGCCCTCGCTGAACACCTTGAGTCGGGACAGCTCCGGAGTCTGAACCTCGAACCCGCGATCTTTCAAGGTCTTTGTCACGTAGTCGGCGCTGGCGTCGTAACCCGGTGTGCCCTCGGCACGATTCCCGCCGTTCGCGTCGGCCACCTGCTGTAGCTGTTGCAGGTGGGTCATCATCGAATCGACTGTTACCGAACGGGCAAGATCGGCCGCAAGATTCGGGTTGGGCGCGGACACCGCACCGGCACCCGGTGCCGTCGGGTGCGCACAGCAGCTCGCTACCGCCGCGATCGCAATCAGGGAGCAAGCGCGCGCCAGCCCCCGGGCGCGAAATAACGCCATCAAACAAACCTCAATGGAACCTCTTTGGAACACCGGTGGACTTGTGCGAATCGAGCAATCGCACACGCTACCGCACCAGCGTTGATTCCCAAGGCCTTTCGGGGCGTTGCAACGAAGCTGTTACCGCAGCTTCGGCGGGCCGGAGCGAAACGCCCCGAAGATCTACTAGCTCTTCAGTTTGTGGCGGGTGCGATCCTCGTGCACGGGTACGCCATTGCGCCCGTCGATGCTCTGCGCGTACAGCCCTATCGTGTAGGCGACTCCACCCGCGTTGATCTTGAGCGCGTCCTTGTTCACGTTGGCCAGCGTGTCGCCCGCCTGGTGGTAGTTCGGATCGAACGGCTCACCCGCCTTACCGCCCCAGTCCTTCGCCTCCTCGGCCGACATCTTGTCTTCGGCACCGGAGAAAATGCCGCCGGTGGGAATGCCTGATCGGCTGAACGCGTCGTAGTCCGAGCGGCCGTCATAGCCGGTGTCATGGGCCTTCTTGCCCTGTTCGGCGAGGTAGGCGACCTCGGTCCGCTCGATGCCTGCCGACCCCTCGGGGATCCGCACCGGAGCCTCGTTCGGGTCCGGCTCGTCGGACTGGTCGCCGTCATAGGTGAGGTATGCGGCGTTCGGCGAACCGAGCATGTCGTAATTCAGGTACAGGGCAATGTTTTTCAATTCATCCACGTCGAGCGACTTGACGTAGTCGGTGGAGCCGATCAACCCTTCTTCCTCCGCACCCCAGAACGCAAACCGCACCGCGTTTTTGACATCCGGGTTCGGCCCCAGCTGCAACGCGGTCTCCAGCACCGCGGCCGTGCCGGAGCCGTTGTCGTTGATACCCGGCCCCTCGGGAACGCTGTCGAGGTGCGCGCCTGCCATCACGACATCCGTCGTGGCACCCGTCTTGGTCTGCGCGATCACATTGCGTGCCTTGACGTCCTTGGTCTCGGCATCGACATTGAGGACAACCTTGTCGGGGTGCGCCCGCAGGTCGGCCCCGATGGATTTCGTGACGCCCACCACCGGGATCTTCGGGCTGGAATCCTCGCCAAGGGTGCCGCCCACCGTGTTCTCATCAACACTGTCCGCGATGATCACGGCGGCCGCGCCGCGCTCGGCGGCCACCCTTTCCTTATCAGCGAACGGACACGAACCACGGTCGACCAGGACCACCGCCCCCTTGACGTCGAGCCCGTCGTAATCCTCGACCGTGCAACCGGGCGATTCCTCCACGCGGGCCGGAACGAGCCGTCCCTCGACACGACCACCCGGTGAGTACGACAGCACGCCGGCGTCCACCTTCTTGGATCCGACGGTCAGATCAAGAGACTTGGCCTGGAAGTACTTGAAGCTGAATTCGGGGATTTGCACATCAAATCCCTTGTCTTTCAGAGATTTTGCCACGTAATCGACGCTCTGTTCGAAACCGGGAGTGCCCGCCGCCCGGGTGTTGTTGTTCTTGTCGGCAATCTCCTGCAGCGCCGAGAGATGCTTCACGACATTGTCGACGGTGACCTTTTCATGCAGGGAGTGCGCGAAGCCGACGGCCTCCTGGGTTCCGGCCTGCGGCGCCGAGCGGGGCGCGTCTGCACCGTCCCGATCGCATGCCGTCACAGTCGCCAATGCACATGCCGCGGACACCGCGACCGCATACAGAACCCGATTGGTCGCCATCTGCTCTCCCTTGTCCCGACCTAAACGTCGCGTCGCTGCACGACGGCCAGTGCCGCAGCGAGCGTGATGACAACCACGGTAGCAAAGTAGACGAGGGATCCAGTGGTGCCCCAAACGAATCGGACGCCGTCCGAGGTGTACCACGGCACACCGGTAAACCGGATTCCATTCGCAAAGGGAAGGAAGGGCTGCAACGCCTTTCCTGCATCAGTGAGCCAGCCCAGCATCAATTCAAGGACCGTCGGCCACAACAGCAGTACCGCGACTGCACCCGCGGTGTGCTTCAGCAACACACCCACGGCCACCGCGAGCACCGCGCACAAGAACGCGTAGACGGTGACCGCACCGATCGTGTTCCATA
The DNA here is from genome assembly GCF_002013895.1 of Mycobacteroides franklinii. GTDB lineage: Bacteria > Actinomycetota > Actinomycetes > Mycobacteriales > Mycobacteriaceae > Mycobacterium > Mycobacterium franklinii. The sequence goes on from NZ_MAFQ01000004.1 coordinate 148,184, forward strand.
CACCGGCTCTGCCCAGCGCCAAGTTCGCACCGGCCACCGGACCTGCCATCGCCCGCACCAAAGCTATCGAGGTCAGCGCGGTGACCGCGGTGACGACGGCCACCCAGCACCCCGCCACCACCGCCTTGGCGCCGATAACCGTCAACCTGTTGGGCGTGGCCTGAAAGGTGGTTCGCACCATGGCGGTTCGATTCTCATTGGTCACCGTCATAGCGGCCAGGACCATGAGAAGCGGTACGCCGACAAGGGCCGCCCCGCCCGCGGCTTCGCCAGGAGAGATGAGCGTGTAGATGGACGCCGATCCGCCCTGCAGACCCGCCAATCCCACACCCAATGCCAGGGCCAGCAGGCTGCACCACAACGCAGACCGCGAGGTGCATACCTTGATCCGTTCCGCCGCGATGACACCCATCAGCGCACGCCCTCCTGGTCGGCCACTGCGCCTGCCACTCTTCCCGCAGGCGGATCATCGAGCTGGCTGCGGTACTGCACGGCATCATCGGTCAACGACAGGTACGCGTCCTCCAACGAAACTCGTTGCGGGGAAAGTTCGTACAACGTGACACCAAGACGCGCCGCAAGCTCGCCGACCTGTTCGATGAGGGCGCCGCTGATCTCAAGCACATCCTGCTCTCCAGTGTTTTCCGCACCCGCTACCGAAAAACCGCTCTCTTCCGCGGCGGAACGCAGGGTGCCGATCTGAGGGCTGCGCACTCGCACCACGTCGGCGCCGGCCCGGCTCACAAACTCGTGCATCGATGTCGCCGCAATCAACCGGCCGCGACCGATGACCACCAATTGGTCTGCCGTATTGGCCATTTCAGAGAGCAGATGACTCGACACCAGCACGGTGCGCCCCTGCGCCGCCAGACTCTGCATCAGCGTGCGAATCCAATGGATGCCCTCGGGGTCCAGGCCATTGACCGGCTCGTCGAACAACAGCACCTTGGGATCGCCCAGCAATGCGACCGCGATGCCCAGCCGCTGCGACATACCCAGAGAGAAGGTGCCGGCGTGACGATTCGCCACCTCGGTAAGCCCGACCATCTCCAACACTTCGTCCACGCGCTGGGTGGGAATGTCATTGGCGGCGGCGATCCACCGCAGGTGATTACGCGCCGAGCGGTTGGGATGAAACTGCTTGGGATCCAACAGCGCGCCGACCTCGCGCAGCGGATGGTCGATCTCGTGATACTGCTTGCCGCCGATCGTCGCCGTCCCCGACGTGGGGCGAGCCAGCCCGACGATCATCCGCAGCGTGGTCGACTTGCCCGCTCCGTTGGGCCCCAGGAACCCGGTCACCACACCCGGCTCGACGGTGACAGAGAGGTCGTCGACCGCCGGGGTCTGGCCATAGACCTTGGTCAGCGACCGCAGTTCGATCATGCGGCCCACTATGCCAGCTATTGCTCGGCGGGTCGGTCCGGCGCCGGGCTGGAGGCCTGCGCCCAGAAGCGCCGCGGTATGCGACCGGCGTGACGCGCGAGGTGACCGGCGGTCACCGCCGCCGCCATGGCAGCGGCCATGCGTTCGGGATCGGCGGCGCGGGTCACGGCCGTCGCAAGCAGCACGGCGTCGCAACCGAGTTCCATGGCCAACGCAGCGTCGCTGGCCGTGCCGATCCCAGCGTCCAGGATCACCGGAACTCCCGCGGTGGCCACAATCATCTCGATGTTATGTGTGTTGGTGATGCCCAAGCCCGTTCCGATGGGGGCCCCGAGGGGCATGACCGCCGCACATCCCACGTCTTCCAATCTGCGGGCCAGCACCGGATCGTCGGTCGTGTAGGGCAGTACCACGAAGCCGTCGTCAACGAGTTGCTCGGCCGCCCGCACCAACTCGACCGCGTCGGGCAGCAGCGTGCGTTCGTCGGCGATGACCTCCAGCTTGATCCAGTTGGTCTCCAGCGCTTCGCGAGCCAGGCGCGCCGTCATCACCGCTTCCGCGGAGCCTCGGCATCCCGCGGTGTTGGGCAGCGGCATGATGTCGAGCCGCTTGAGCAGATCCAGCACACCGGTGCCGCCCGCGGCGTCCACGCGGCGGATCGCGACGGTGGTCAGCTCCGTACCGGACGCCACCAACGCCCGTTCCAGAATCGAGAGATTCGCGGCACCCCCGGTGCCCATGATGAGCCGGGACCCGAAGGTTCGGCCCGCGATACAGAGCGGCTCATCCACCGTGCGTGTTCCCATGCTTGCCTGCGGGTTACCCACCCTGCACCGCCGTCACCACTTCAACCGTGGCACCGACGGAAACCGCGGTGTCCCAATCGGATTTGGGCACCACGGTGTGATTGATGGCCACCGCGATGCCGGACTCGGGGAAGCCCAGTTGCTCGAGCAGCTGCCAAATGTTGGCGCCGTCGGTGACCTCGCGCGCGTCACCGTTTACCTGAATGTTCATCGGACCTCCTGGCCGGGTCTACTCACACTGGGTGCCTTCTCAAACCGGCGGGGATCGACGGAGGAAGGCGACTCGCCACCGTCCAGGACTGCCCCGATCGTCTTGGCCGTCCACGGCGCAAGCAGGAAGCCCGATCGGCCATGTCCGGCGGCAACGAGAACGCGGTCGTCGAGTCTCCCCACGATCGGCAGGTTGTCGTCGGTCATCGGCCGCAGGCCCGCCGCGCATTCGGCGAATTCGTACTCGCCCAGACAGGGCAGCACAGCGCACGCGTCATCGAGCAGGTCCCGCACTCCCGCGACGGCGGGCGCGGTGTCGTGTCCGTGCTCGTACTGCGTGGCACCGACGACGACGCCGTCCTCCCGGGGCACCAGGTAGACGTGGCGTCCGTGCACCCGGGCGCGGATGACATTCGCCGGCGGCGGCATCGCGCCGGGTCGCCGTCGCAGCCGCAGCACCTCTCCCTTCACCGGACGAACCGGTAGATCCGCGAGTGCCGCCGCCTGCACCCCGTTGGCGATCACCACCTGATCAGCGGACACGTCATCGACCTGCGCAACCGAAGAGCCCCTACGCACACCGAGTGCCTCGCACTGTGCGGTGAGCACCTGCAGCACCTTGCGGTTGTCGACGGAGAGTTCCTCGGGTGCGGTGAACCCGCGGCGAATGTTCTGGGCCAGCAGCGGCTCGATATCGCGGGCGTTGGTGGTCTGGGCCACGCGATGCCCGCGCGCGGCCAGCCAATCCATCATGGTCCTCAGCTCACCGACGTCGGCGGTGTCCACGGCCACGGTCAGTGAACCCCGCGCGGTGATCACGGTGTTTTCCACGTCATCGATGAACGCGTCGCGCCAGATCCCGAGAGACTCGATTCCCAGGTCCAGCAGGTCGTCCTCACCCGGCCATGCCTCGCTGTACGGCGCGAGCATGCCACCGGCTACCCACGACGGGCCCTGTCGGCCATCGTCGTACAAGGTGACCTGCCACCCTGCCCGGGCGGCTTCCCGGGCCACGGACAGCCCGATGACTCCGCCGCCGATGACGGCGACCGAGCCTTTTGTAGACGACATCACAATCGGAGCCAACTCCCTTCGCCGGCATGACCCGGATCAGGTACGACGGTCAGGGCTGGAATCGTTGGCCCACTCTCAGCCCCGACATCCCGGGGCTCCCGCGTTAATTACCCCTACAACGCTAGCGTCTTCGACTATGCACTCGCGTTCGGCCCGGCTTGAAGCTGCTCACCTGTACCTCTGCACCGATGCACGCCGAGAACACGGCGACCTCGCCGAGTTTGTGGACGCCGCCCTCGCGGGCGGGGTGGACATCGTGCAGCTGCGCGATAAGGGATCGGCGGGTGAGCGGCAGTTCGGCAGGCTCGAACCCACCGAAGAACTCGAGTATCTGGCGGTTCTGGGCGAGGCCGCGGCACGGCATGGCGCACTGTTCGCCGTCAACGACCGCGCCGACATCGCCCGGGCGGCGGGCGCCGACGTCCTGCACCTGGGCCAAGACGACCTGCCGCTGGCCGTCGCCAGGGAGATCGTCGGACCGGATGTGCTGATAGGGCGCTCCACGCACGATGCCGAGCAGGCTGCCGCAGCCGCCGGTGACGACGAGATCGACTACTTCTGCTGCGGGCCGTGCTGGCCGACGCCCACGAAACCGGGCCGCACCGCGCCCGGTCTGGGCCTGATCCGAGCCGCGGCTGAACTCGGGACTTCTAAACCCTGGTTCGCGATCGGCGGCATCGACGAGGCGCGGGTGCCCGAGGTGGTCGCCGCCGGGGCGTCACGGATTGTCGTGGTGCGGGCGATCACCGCGGCGGTCGATCCCCGCGCCGCCGCCGCCACACTGCGCGAACTGGCTCACCGAGCGTGAAGCCATTGCGGAATTTCGGTCCAATTCCCCCGGTAGCTTCACGCTGGGCGTCAGGGCCAGAGCTGGGCCGGGGCGTCGGGGTACTTCGTCTTCCAGGCCGCCCACTGCACATCGGTGGGACCGATCGCGCTCTCCAGAATGGACCACTTGGGCCCGGTCTTCCTGAGTAGGCCCTGGTAGCGGGTCGGGTTGGCGCCGCCGGAGTCCTGCAACCGGCCGTCGATGAGCGCCCAGCCGTCGGCACTCTTGAACGTCTGTACATCGAGGTTGACGGGTTTACCCCGATCAGCCTCGATACGAGCGAGCGCCGCCGCGACCACCTCGTTGCGATCACCCGGCCCGCTCTCGGCTTTCTCCGAGCTACAGGCACCCACCAGCAGGCCGACGAGTACGGCCAACAGGACAAGGAGGCCTTTACGCATACGTGAACGCTACGGGAGTTGCCAGGCGAAACGCCCGGACTCGAGCTCGACAGTGCCCGCCCCGGCGAAGCCGTTCGATGCCCCTGGCAACGTTTCGACAACCCGCAGCAGCGGCCACGACGATTTGAACCCGGGATGAAGCCGCATGCCCTCGATCTTTTCCTCGGGCACCCACCGAAGCTCGGTGCTTTCGTGGTTGGCCGCCGTCGGGAGCAGCTCGGCGGCATCGGCGATCACCGTGGTGTACGTCCAATGCGCCTGCCCGTCAATGCGTTTGGTCACCACGGAGGAACGGATGATCGTCGCGCCCGGAACGATCCCGGCCTCCTCGGCAGCCTCGCGAAGCGCCGCCTCCTCCGCGGACTCGTGGCTGTCGCGGGCACCTCCGGGCAACGCCCACGTACCACCCTGGTGACTCCACCAGGCGCGATGTTGTAGCAGCACAGCGGGCTGGCCGTTCGTTAGCGGCGCACGCAGCAGCAACCCCGCCGCACCGAACCGACCCCAGAATCGTGCGCCCGTGTCAGCGACAACCCATCCGTCACCGTCGCCACGCACAGAGTCCACAGTAGAGCCACCGAAAGCTAAACATGCTCTTAGACTTCCTATTAAGGCCGGGAGAGGAAGGTAAGAGGTGACTGTCGGGACGACGCGGTTAGCGCACCCGTCGACCGAGCCCGTCGGCGCGGCGACGCCGATCGTGCCAGCTCATCCGTGGTGGTGGTTCCTCAAGTCCACACCCGGCAAGATTCTGCTGCTCGGTATCGCCCTCGCCACCGCCGGCGTGCTGTCCGCGGTGGCGACTTCCGCGAGCGTGCAGGACCGGCAACAAGCCCTGAGCACGGTGCTCAACCACACCGAGCCGCTGGCCTACTCGGCCGGACAGCTGTACAGCACGCTGTCGGTTGCCGATGCCGCGGCGACCACCGCCTTCATTGCGGGTACCGAACCGCAAGGTGTGCGGGAACGATATGAGCAGGCAATCACCGACGCCTCGACCGCGCTTGTCGCGGCCTCCAGCGGGCTTACCGACAAACCGATGCAGGAACTGCTCAGCAGAATCAACGCCGAGCTGTCGGTCTATACCGGACTGATCGAAACCGCGCGCACCAACAACCGGGCGAGCAATCCCGTCGGCGCCTCATATCTGAGCGAGGCGTCGGCACTGATGCAGCGCACGATCCTCCCCGATGCGCAGCGCCTCTACGAGGAAACGTCGAATCGCGTCGACCAGGAGACCAGCGCGTCGACGCGGGTGCCGTTCCCGGTGATCCTCATCGTGCTGAGCACCATGATCGGCGGGGTCTTCGGCCATCGTTGGTTGTCCAAGAGGACGCGACGCATGATCAACCCCGGCATGCTGGCCGGTGGATTGGCCCTACTGCTTATGGTGGTTTGGGTGGGTATCGCACTTGCCGTCTCCGCCTCGCTGGGTACCGAGGCGCGCAATGGCGGTGCGCACTCGCTGAAAACCATCACCCAACTGGTCATCTCGGCCCAACAGGCCCGCGCCGACGAGACGCTCGCGCTCATCCGCCGCGGCGACGAGAGCGTCCGCAAGAAGTCGTACTACGACCGCATCGACGAGATGGAACGCAAGATAGGCGAATACCTGTCGAACCCTGATGCCATTGCCCGCGCGGACCTGGAACGGGCGCAACAGCTGCTCACCCGGTGGCGGCAGGCCGATGATCGGATCAACGCGTACATCGGTGTCGGCAACTACCAGGCCGCGACCCAGGTGGCCCTCGGTAGCAGCGAATCGGATTCCACGCCCGCCTTCGACAGCCTCGACGCGTCATTGCGCAACGCTGTCCAGGACAGCCGACGCCAGCTGCGGTCGGGGATACTCAATGCCGAGCGCGCATTGACGTTGTCACCCGCGGGTGCGCTGATCCTTTCGGTGGGTGGCGCGATATGCGTAGGGGTCGGCCTGTGGCCGCGACTGAGCGAGTACCGATGATGAGCGCGATGGCGCAGTGGGGCTACCGATGCGGAGCGCTGGCGCTCACCGTGGCGGTGCTGGCCGGATGTTCGACGCCCGAAAACTCCACGCCGCTGCCGCAGCTGACCGTGCCGCGGCCCACCCCCGCAGAAATGACCGAGCAGGAACCGAACCGCGCGCTCCTGGACAAGGTCGACACCTCGTGCGACCCGACGGCAAGCCTGCGCCCCACCAACGACCGGGCCGCCAACGACCAGGCGGTAGTGGCGATCCGCAAGCGTGGACGTCTGGTCGTCGGGCTGGACATCGGCAGCAACCTGTTCAGCTTCCGCGACCCGATCACCGGCGAGCTGACCGGGTTCGACGTCGACATCGCCGGAGAGGTCTCCCGCGACATCTTCGGTACGCCCGAGCGGGTGGAATACCGGATTCTGTCCTCCGCGGATCGCATCGCCGCACTGAAGAACTCGACCGTCGACATCGTGGTGAAGACCATGACCATCACCTGCGAGCGTCGCAAAGAGGTCAACTTCTCGTCCGTCTATCTGATGAACTACCAACGGATATTGACGGCCCGCGACTCGGGTATCACCAATGCGCAGGATCTCTCCGGTAGGCGCGTGTGCGCCGCACGGGGTACCACCTCACTGAACCGGCTCTCACAGATTGAACCGCCCCCGGTCATCATCTCGGTGGTGACCTGGGCCGATTGTCTTGTGGCACTGCAGCAACGGCAGGTCGACGCGGTCAGTACGGATGATTCGATCCTCGCCGGCCTGATGTCCCAGGACCCCTATCTGCACATCATCGGGCCGAACATGAGCGATGAGCCCTACGGGATCGGCATCAAGTTGGAGAACACCGATCTGGTTCGATACGTCAATCGCACCCTGGAGCGCATCCGCCGCGACGGAACCTGGAATGCCTTGTATCGCAAGTGGTTGAGCGTGCTGGGGCCCGCGCCCGCACCTCCGAGCGCAAAGTACCGGGACTGATGAGCGAAGATCCCGACGACCTGGACGGCCCCGACGATCCGGCCGACGACACACCCGCGGACGAGGGTCCGGGCACGCGGCCCGCAACCCTCGCCGACCTAGACGTCGACTCAGCCTCGACCATGCGGCCCGTGGCGACCCGGGCTGTGTTCCGTCCCCCGGACGCCACACAGCCCGCCACACAGCCCACCACCCAACCCGAGGTTCGGGCCACCACCACTCGGGTACGGCTCTCCCCCACCAGGCGTCTGGGCGGCGGACTGGTGGAAATCCCACGCGTCCCGGAAATCGACCCGCTGGCAGCCCTGATGACCAATCCAGTCGTCGAGGAGTCCAAGCGGTTCTGCTGGAACTGCGGCAAGCCGGTCGGGCGCTCCGGCCAGAAACCGGGGGACGGTCCCGGCTGCAGCGAGGGCACCTGCCCCTCCTGCGGTTCAAGCTTCTCCTTTCTGCCGCAACTCAACCCGGGCGACGTCATCGCCGGGCAGTACGCCATCAAGGGCTGCATCGCGCACGGCGGCTTGGGGTGGATCTACCTGGCGGTGGATCGCAATGTCAACGATCGCCCGGTGGTACTTAAGGGCTTGGTGCACTCCGGCGACGCCGAGGCACAGAACATCGCGATGGCCGAGCGGCGATTCCTCGCCGAGGTGGCCCATCCCTCGATCGTGAAGATCTTCAATTTCGTCGAGCACCCGGATCAGCACGGGAACCCGGTCGGGTACATCGTGATGGAGTACGTCGGCGGCACCTCGCTCAAGCAACCCAAGGGCAGCGCGCTTCCCGTCGCCCAGGCCATCGCCTACATGCTGGAAATCCTTCCCGCACTGGGCTTTCTGCATTCCGTCGGGCTCACTTACAACGACCTCAAGCCCGAGAACATCATGATCACCGAGGAGCAGCTCAAGCTCATCGACCTGGGGGCGGTGGCCTCGCTCAACGCCTACGGGAACCTGTACGGCACACCCGGCTACCAGGCGCCCGAGATCTCCAAGACCGGCCCGACCGTGGCCTCGGACATCTACACGGTGGGACGGACCCTTGCCGTGCTGACCCTGAGAATGCCAACCCGCAAGGGCCGGTACAAGAATGGGCTGCCGAACGAAGACCCGGTACTGGCCAAGTACGACTCGTTCCACCGGTTCCTGCGCCGCGCGATCGATCCCGATCCCAGCGCACGGTTCGGCAGTGCCGAAGAGATGGCCACACAGCTCGTGGGTGTGCTGCGCGAGGTGGTGGCACTGGACACGGGCACTCCCCGACCGGGTATGTCCACGCTGTTCAGCCCGTCGCGGTCGACATTCGGGGTTGATCTGCTGGTGGCGCACACCGACGTGTACGTCGACGGGCTTGCCCATCCGCCCAGCCTGACGGCCCCGGATATCGTGACGGCCCTTCAGGTTCCGCTTCTGGACCCCACCGATGTGGGTGCCGCGATTCTGCAGGCGACCGTGCTGAGCCAGCCGATACAGACCCTGGAATCGTTGAAGGGGGCACGCCTGGGCCGAATCGACGCCGACGGCGTGGATCTCACCGAGTCGATAGAACTACCGCTGATGGAGGCCCGCGCACTCCTGGATCTGGGTGATGTCGCGAAGGCCAACAGCAAGCTCGACCAGCTCGAAGACCGAGTCGGCACACCGTGGCGGCTCACCTGGTATCGCGGCATGGCCGCGCTCCTCAACGGCGACTACGACCAAGCCACAAAGCATTTCACCGCCGTCCTGGACTTCCTGCCCGGCGAGATCGCGCCAAAGATGGCCCTGGCCGCGACCGCTGAACTGGCCGGAGATGAGAAGAACCTCGACTTGTATCGCACCGTATGGTCCACCGACAACAGCGTCATCTCGGCGGGTTACGGGCTGGCCCGCACCCTGGCCGCACGCGGGGAACGGGCAGAGGCCGTGCGCATGCTCGACAACGTGCCGCCAACCTCGCGCCATTTCACCACCGCGCGTCTCACCAGCGCGGTTACCCTGCTGTCCGGCCGCACGCTCTCCGAGGTCACCGAGGACGACATCCGCGAGGCCGCGCGCAGGGTCGAGGCGCTACCCGAGACAGAGCCGCGCGTGTTGCAGATAAGGGCGCTGGTGCTGGGCACGGCGCTGGACTGGATCAAGACCAATCATTCGACCGGGCACCACATCCTGGGCGTCCCGTTCACCAAACGCGGCCTGCGCCAAGGGGTTGAGCGGTGCCTACGGGCGCTGGCCCGCCGGGCCACCGAGCGCACCCACCGCTATGCGCTGGTCGATCTGGCCAACGCGACGCGGCCGACCTCACTGCTCTAGTTCGGTCGCGGGTCAAGTCAGACGGCGCCCACTGCCGCCCTGGCGATGGCCAGCTCCTCATTGGTCGGCACCACCAGCACGGTCACCCGGGAGGTGTCGGTGGAAATACGGCGGATCTCACCGGAGCGCACCTGGTTTCGTTCCGCGTCGATCTCGATGCCAAGCACTTCCAGCCCCGCCATGGCATCGGCCCGCAACACGGCGTCGTTCTCTCCCGCACCGGCGGTGAACGAGATGACGTCGGCTCCACCCAATGTCGCGACGTACGCGCCGATGTACTTGCGCAGCCGGTGCACGTACACGTTGTAGGCGAGCTGCGCCGCGGCATCTCCCTCATCGATCAGGCGATGCACCTCACGGAAATCGTTGGCACCGCACAATCCGAGCATCCCCGACCGCCGGTTGAACACCGTGTCGATCTCATCGATGCTCATGCCGTGACGCGCCAGGTGGAACACGATCCCGGCGTCGATGTCACCGGTCCGGGTGCCCATCACCAGACCTTCCAGCGGCGTGAGGCCCATCGACGTCTCCACCGCCCGGCCGTGCAGAATCGCCGACGCCGACGCACCGTTGCCCAGATGCAACACGATCTGGTTGATATCGGCGTACCCGCGCCGGAGAAAGCCGGCGGCTTGCTGCGACACGTACTGGTGTGAGGTGCCGTGAAAGCCGTAGCGCCGGATGCCATAGCGCTCGGCGACATCGCGATCGAGCGCGTAGATGGCCGCCGCCGGCGGCAGGCTGTAGAAGAACGCTGTGTCGAACACCGCCACCTGCGGCACATCGGGCAGCAGGCGCCGCGCGACCTCGATACCCTGCACGCCCGCCGGGTTGTGCAACGGCGCCAGTGAGGACAGCTCGGCGATCTGGGCGACCACCGCGTCGTCGAGCACCGTCGGCTCGTGGAACTTCTGCCCGCCGTGCACCACACGATGGCCGACCACCACCACGTCATCGGTGTCGATGGAGTCGAAGACCAGCCGCAGTGCCTCGTCGTGGTTGCGGACCGGCTCTTCACCGATGCGCTCCACCAGTCCGTGGGCATCCACCCGGCCCGAATCCGGTTCGATGAGCTGATACTTCACCGAGGACGAGCCGCAGTTGAGGACCAGAACCGACCCTTCGGCGCTCACGCTTGTGCCCTTTCTTGTGCCTGAATCGCCGTGATGGCCACGGTATTCACGATGTCTTCCACCAACGCACCACGGGAGAGGTCGTTGATGGGTTTGCGCAGCCCCTGCAGAACGGGCCCGATGGCGATGGCACCCGCGCTGCGTTGCACTGCCTTGTAGGTGTTGTTCCCGGTATTGAGATCGGGGAAGATCAGCACCGTCGCGCGGCCCGCAACGGGGGAATCGGGCATCTTGGTGGCCGCCACCGACGGCTCGACTGCCGCGTCGTATTGGATGGGACCCTCCACCAACAGCTCGGGCTGCCGCGAACGAACCAATTCCGTTGCGATGCGCACCTTTTCCACATCCGCGCCGCTACCCGAGGACCCGGTGGAGTAGGACAGCATCGCCACTCGCGGGTCGATGCCGAACTGCGCGGCGGTCCGCGCCGAGGAAATCGCGATATCGGCCAGCTGCTCCGAGGTCGGATCGGGCACGATGGCGCAGTCCCCATAGGCCAGCACTCGGTCGGCCAAACACATCAGGAAGATGCTGGAGACCGTCGAAACATCGGGATTGGTCTTGATGATCTCGAAGGCCGGGCGCACGGTGTGCGCGGTGGTGTGCGCCGCACCCGAGACCATGCCGTCGACGATGTCGTTGTACACCAGCATGGTGCCGAAATACGAGACGTTGCGCATGATCTCGCGGGCCCGATCCGGCGTCATGCCCTTGTGTTTGCGCAGCTCGAAGTACTGACTCGCGAACTGCTCGGCGAGCTCGCTGGTCTTCGGGCTGACCACGAGCGCATTCGAGATATCGACACCGAGCTCGGCAGCACGGGAACGAATCTCGGCTTCCTCGCCCAGAATCGTCAGGTCGGCTACCTGACGTTGCAGCAGTCGGCCGGCAGCCTTGAGGATCCTGTCGTCGTCGCCCTCCGGCAGCACGATGCGCTTGCGGTTGTCCCGCGCACGGTCCAGCAGCTGATACTCGAACATCTGCGGCGTGGTGACCGATGGTATCGGGATAGCAAGCTGTGCAACGAGATCCGCGCCATCCACATACCTGTCCATCAGCGCCAGGGCGGTGTCGATCTTGCGGGCAGAGGCCACCGTGACGCGGCCGCGCGCATGGGCCGCGGCGCTCGCGGTCTCGAACGTGCCCGAGTCGGTCGCGATGATCGGCAGCCGCAGGCCGAGCCCGTCCACCAGGTCGGCGATCCGTGGATGCAACTTGAGCCCGCCGTTCAGAATAATGGCGGACAGTGACGGAAACCCTTCCGCCACATGTGCACTCGCCACCGCGAGCAGCACGTCGGAGCGATCCGCGGGGAAGATGACGGCCTGCCCCTCCTCGAGGCGCTCGAGGCAGTGTTCGGCCGTCATGCCCGCCACCATGAAGCTGGTGGCCTCGCGCGACAGCAGCGCCTCATCCCCACTGACCAGGGATCCCTTGACCGCCCTCATGAGTTCTTCGCCCGACGGCGAGACCAACAGTGGCACCTCCGGCAGTACCCAGGCCGGCTTGTCGAATCGCGACAACGCGCGGCGCACCTCGTCCAGCTGGTCGGGGTTACATCGATTGGCGACAATCGCCGCGGTGTGCGCGCGCTGCGCCTTGAGCTCGCCGAGGCAGACCTCGGCCAGCGCTGCCACTTCCTCGGGGGTCCGATCGAATCCCTTGATGGTCAACAAGACCGGGGCGCCGAGGTTGACCGCGATGCGGGCATTGGTGCTCAACTCACTGGGACTGGCAACGTCGGTGTAATCGCTGCCGACGATCACCACGGCATCGCAGCGCTCCGCAACCGCGTGGTATCTGTCGACGATTTGGGCTATCGCCGCGTCCGGGTCCTGATGCACATCGTGGTATGAGACGCCGAGACAGTCCTCGTACGCGATGTCGGCAGTACTCTGCTCCAGCAGCAGTTCCAGGATGTAGTCCACGCTTTCCCCGGAGCGCGCAATGGGGCGGAACACGCCCACGCGTGCCACCGACGCGGCCAGCCGATGCATCACACCCAGTGCGACCGTGGACTTTCCGGTATCGCCTTCGGGCGAGGCAATGTAGATACTCGATGCCTTGGGCTGGGTCATGCGCGCCTTTCTACGCCGGGGAAACGCAGCGTGAGGATCTTGAACGGTCGTAGTGCCAGGTGAATCTCGTCGCCGTCGAACCTAACAGTGTCCGACGCATCGATCGGCCGCTCCAGCAGGTCGGTGACGATGGCCTGCCGGTGACTGAAGTTGGTAAGTAGGGTGGCCTCTGCCCGCCCACCATGCGACTCATAAAGCCGCACAACGACATCACCCGAGCCGTCCAGCGCCAGCTTCACCGATTCCACCACGACCGCCGGGTTGTCCAGGCTGACAAGTGGTTCGATGCTCGTCGCGGCGCCGTCAACGATTCGCGGGGCGAGGTTGCGTCGGTACCCCTCCTCGACGGCGTCTCCGATGGTCGCGCCGGGCCGCACGGAGAACTTCAGTCGGTGATGCCCCTGGTCGCAATCGGGATCCGGGAACAGCGGTGCCCGCAACAAGGACATCCGCACCACAGTGGTGGACCCGCGCCGGCTGATGTCGTGCCCATAGGTCGAATCGTTGGCCACCGCCACGCCATACCCGGAATCGCCCACATGCACCCAGCGGTGCGCGCAGATCTCGAATTTGGCTTCATCCCACGAGGTGTTGGCGTGCGTGGGCCTATACACGTGACCGAACTGGGTTTCCGATGCCGATCGGTCGGCCAACACGTCGAACGGGAACGCCAGTTTGAGCAGCTTCTCGGATTCATGCCAATCGATATCGATATCGATGTCCAACACCGACGCCCCTTGCAGCAACGTGATCCGTTGTACAACACGCGAATTCCCGAAAACTCGTTCGATGACCAGCGTGTCGTCCACAACGGCGACCGACTCCGCCGAAGTCAGATTGGTGACGGTGTTGCGGTAGAAACCGTCAATATCCCAGGCGTCCCATTGGTTCGGTGTATCGCGGTGCAATTGCAGCAGGTTTCCGGGCGCCGCCATGGCCTCGCGCCCGCTGGCGGCGTCGACGAGTGAGACCAACAGGCCATCGGTATCGAAGGCGACAGCGAGGACCCCGTTGTCCAGCCGGAATCCTCCCTGAATCGTTGTGGGAGTGACCGGTTGCGGCTGATCCGCGACGGCCGCACCCAGCGCGGGCACCCCATCGCGATGGTGCGGCGTGGCGTTGAAGACCAGCCGCCGGTCGCCCGTCCCCGCCAGAGCGCCGATCGCGGACCCGATGATGGTCTCGAGCCTCTTCGCGATCGCCGCATAGTTGCGTTCAGCATCCCTGTGCACCCAGGCGATGGAGCTGCCGGGCAGGATGTCGTGGAACTGCTGCAGTAGTACCAACTTCCAGATCTCGTCGAGCTCTGTGTACGGGTACTGCCAACCTGCGCGCACCGCGGCGGTCGCAGCCCACAGCTCGGCCTCACGCAGCAGATGCTCGCTGCGGCGGTTGCCCTGTTTCGTGTTCGCTTGTGAGGTGTAGGTGCCGCGGTGCAGCTCGAGGTAGAGCTCGCCGGACCAGCGCGGCGGATTGACGTATTCGGCCTGGGCGGCCGCGAAGAACTCTGCCGGGGTGCCCAGGGTGACCGTCGGCGATCCTTCCAGGGAACGCTTTCGTGTGGCGTAGGCCAGCATTTCGCGAGTGGGGCCACCGCCGCCATCTCCATAACCGAAGGGCACCAGCGACATGGTGCCCGCGCCGGAATCACGATAATTGCGCTGGGCGTGGGCAAGATCGCCGCCGCCCAGGTCAGAGTTGTAGGTGTCCACGGGCGGGAAGTGCGTGAATACCCCGGTACCGTCGATGCCCTCCCAGATGAAGGTGTGATGCGGCATCCGGTTCACGGAGTTCCACGAAATCTTTTGTGTCAAAAAGTATTCCGATCCGGACGCGGTGACGATCTGAGGCATGGCCGCGGAGTAGCCGAACGAATCGGGTAACCACACCTCCGGCGTGTCGATTCCGAACTCGTCCAGAAAGAACTGCTTACCCGCCACAAACTGGCGGGCCATCGCCTCCGCGCCGGGCATGTTGGTATCGGCCTCGACCCACATGCCGCCCACTGGAATGAACTGTCCCGCAGCGACCTTCTCCTTGATGCGGGCGAACAGGCTCGGATATTTGTCTTTGATCCACGCGTACTGCTGCGCCGAGGAACAGGCGAACCGAAAGTCCGGGTGCCGATCCATCAGGTCGACCATGTTGGAGAAGGTTCGCGCGCACTTGCGGACCGTCTCACGCACGGGCCACAACCAGGCCGAGTCGATGTGTGCGTGCCCCACCGCGGTGATCCGATGGGCACTGGCATAGGCGGGTCGTGCCAGGACCTCGGCCAGCTGGGCACGCCCGGCCGCCGCAGTACCGGCGAGGTCGTCCGGGTCCACGGTGTCCAACATGCGTTCCAGGGCGCGCAGGATCTCGTGACGCCGGGGCAGATCCTCGGGAAGGGTATGCATCAGCCCGTCCAGGGTGGCGATGTCCTGTTGCAGCCCCCACAGATTCAGGTCACGCAACGCGAGGTCGACACCGCCGAGCCGGTACAGCGCATCGTCACCGCTGGTGGCCTTGTCTCCCAAGGGCATCGGTGACCAGAAGTACTTACCGATATCCGGGTTGGCGGCGGCCTCGATGTAGAAGTCCACCGGTGCATCCGGGTCGTCGATGGGCACGAAGGCGTTACGCGGCGCGATACCCTTCACCACGGTGCCGTCCGGGCGGTACACCAGACCTTCGGCGTTGAAACCCGGTCCGCCGGTGAAACCGAGTTCCACCCGCATCTCGGCGGCGCCGTCGGGGCGAGCGCGCCACTGCTGCGGAACGTTTCCCGTCACGTGCAGCCACATGGTCGACCACGGCGGCCCCCATGGTGTCCCGGGGGTGATCGCACTGAAGTCTTGTGCCACCGCCTCGGCGAATGGCACCGGTTCCCCGGGCACGGCCCAGGCGGTCACTGTCAGCGGCGCCGAGTCCACGTAGATGGCACCGTTCAGCCGCTTGTCGACGAAGCGCCGAATGCGATCCTCTACGATTCGCCGGTCGTCATGCATGACCTGACCCTATCGACTTCCCAACTTCGCTCTAGAGGGTCTCGCCAAGACGGACCGACACCGTCACGCGGCCGTTGTCGTCTTTTCTCGCGATTCCGTAACCGGGCACGTCAACCCCGTTGAGTCGAAGCTGCAGCGGTCTGCCCTCGCCGACGAAGTTGCGCCACCACGTCTTGGATTCGGGAATGCCGACCCAGATGACGATGTCGTCGCCCGAACGCCAGTAGTTGACCGGAGTGCTGAAGATCTGCCCCGACCGGCGACCCGTGTAGGTGACGACGGTGAAGTATCGGCCCGCCAGACTGCGTAATCCAGGCACGTTCAGCGCCATCACCGGCACGGTATTGACCGCGTCGACAAAACGTCGAAGTAATGAACTCATCTGTGCCTAACGGTCTTCACGCAAGCGCTCATCTGTGCCTAACGGTCTTCACGCAAGCGCTCATCCCAGCTTGCGCAGGCGTGGCTCGAGATCGTTCTTGAAAAGCTCCAGGAACCGCTTCTGGTCATGGCCGGGCGAGTGGAACACCAGATGGTTCAGGCCCCAGCCCACATAGTCGGCGACCTTCTCGACGGCCTCGTCCGGGTCGGAGGCGACGATCCAGCGCTTGGCGACCTGTTCGATGGGCAGCTCGTCGGCGGCGCGCTCCATCTCGATGGGGTCGTGGATGCTGTGCTTCTGCTCGGGGGTAAGCGACAGCGGCGCCCAGAAGCGGGTGTTCTCCAGCGCCTTCTCCGGATCCGGGTCGTAGGAGATCTTGATCTCGATCATCCGGTCGATGTCGTCGAAAGATCTGGACGCCACCTCTGCGCCTTCACGGACGGCGGGGATGAGCTTGTCCTTGTACAGCTCCTCGCCCTTACCGGAGGTGCAGATGAATCCATCGCCGGCACGCCCGGCGTACTTGGCGACGACGGCGCCGCCCGCGGCGATGTAGACGGGGATGCCGCCCTCGGGCACGTCGTAGATGGCGGCACCTTGGGTGCGGTAGTACTCGCCCTCGAAGTCGACACGTTCACCGGTCCACAGCTCACGCATCAGCCGGACCGACTCGCGCAGCCGTGCGAAGCGCTCCTTGAACTCCGGCCATTCGCCGATGAACCCGGTGGCGATCTCGTTGAGCGCCTCGCCGGTGCCGACACCCAGGAAGATGCGGCCGGGGTACAGACAGCCCATGGTGGCGAAGGCCTGGGCGGTGACCGCCGGGTTGTAGCGGAAGGTCGGGGTCAACACCGAGGTGCCGAGCTGCAGGCGCTGGGTGCGCTCACCCACGGCGGTCATCCAGGCCAGCGAGAACGGGGCGTGGCCGCCGTTGTACCGCCAGGGCTGGAAGTGATCGCTCACGGTGGCGCTGTCGAAACCATGTGACTCGGTGGCGACCGCCAACTCGACGAGTTCGCGCGGCGCGAACTGCTCCGCCGATGCCTTGTATCCCAGCTTCAGTTCTCGTGCCATCCGCGCGCTCCTCGCATCAACAGGCTTTTACCGCTCGTCACGCGAGCGGCTCATCGTGAGTTCTTCAACCACCCTAACCAAGGACTCATTACTCTCTATTTCATGGTCGAGATCACCCAGGTCAGCGACGCAGTACACGTGGTCAACGGAGAAGCCGTCAATTGGGTGATCGCCTCGGATGACTCAGGCATCACGCTCTTCGACTCCGGCTATCCGGGCGATCGTGAAGACGTACTGAAATCCATTGCGGCACTGGGACACAAGCCGCAGGATGTGCGGGCCGTGGTGCTCACGCACGGGCACATCGATCACATGGGAACCGCGATTTGGTGGGCCGCCGATCAGGGAGTCCCGATCTATGCCCACACCGCCGAGCTGGGCAATGTGCGCCGTGACTACGTGGACCAGGCCGAACCGTTCAAGGTGGTGCTGAACTTATGGCGACCGGGTTGGCTGCCCTGGGTCATCCACGCGATGCGCCTCGGGGTCGGGGTGCGTGACGGCATTCCGACGGCGGCCCCGCTCGGTCCAGAACTCGCGGACCTGCCGGGTGCGCCCGTCCCCATCCCCACCCCCGGTCACAGCAGTGGCCACTGCTCGTTCCTGGTCGCCGGACACGTGCTGGTGGTGGGTGATGCCATCATCACCGGGCACCCAATCGCCACGCGGTCCGGGCCGCAGCTGCTCCCCACCCCGTTCACCCGAGACATGGACCAGGCACGCCGCAGCGCCGAGGCCCTCGCGGATGTCGACGCCGATGTGCTGGCCCCCGGTCACGGCCCGGCGTGGATCGGGTCACTGCGCGACGCGGTCCGCATCGCCCTGAGCGAGTGAGTTGATGGGGTCAAGCCCCAGGTGTTCGCGCAACGTCTCGTGCTCGTAGCCGGTGCGGAAGGCACCGCGTTCCTGCAACAGCGGCACCACGGTGTCCACGAAGTCGTCGAGACCAGCCGGGGTCAGATGCGGGACCAGGATGAAACCGTCGCAGGCATCGGCCTGGATATAGCGATCCACTTCGGCGGCCACATGTGACGGGGTGCCGATGAACTGTTGACGCGACGTGACTTCCTTGATCAGCTCACGGATCGACAGCTTCTTGGCCTCGGCGATTCCCCGATACTTCGCCGCGATCTCGCGAGGATCGCCGTGGCGGGCTTTGCCCCGGGTGATCGAGGCATCGCCGGTGGGCTCGACATCCGGCAGCGGCCCGTCCGGGTCGTATTCGGAAAGGTCACGGCCCCATACCTGTTCGAGATAGGCGATGGCGGTCTGCGGCCCCACCTGCTGATCCCGGATGTACGCCGCCTTCTCGATCGCATCTTCTTCGGTGTCACCGAGGACGAAGGTGACACCGGGAAAGACCTTGAGCTGATCCGGGTTTCGGCCGTGCGCCGCGGCGCGGGCCTTGACGTCGGCGTAGTACTTCTGCCCCGCCGGAATCGAGGAATGGATGGTGAACAAGGCATCGGCATGTTTGGCGCCGAAGTCGCGCCCATCCGCGGAATCCCCGGCCTGCAGCAGCACCGGGTGGCGTTGGGGCGAAGCCGGAGCGGTCGCGACACCACGGACGGCGAACTGCGGGCCTCGGTGATTGACGGGACGCGGCTCACCGCCCTCGTCCCAGCTGTCCCACAACTTGCGTGCCACGGTGATGAACTCCTCGGCACGGTGATACCGGTCGGCGTAATCGAGGTACCCACCGCGCCGGAAATTCTCACCGGTGAACGCGTCGGAGGAGGTGACCATGTTCCAGCCGGCCCGTCCGTCCGTCAGATGGTCCAGGCTGGCGAATTGCCGTGCGACGTTGAAGGGTTCGTTGAAAGTGGTGTTGATGGTGCCCACCAGCCCCAGCCGTTCGGTGACGGCGCCGAGCGCCGCCAGCACCGTGAAGGTATCGGGCCTTCCGACGACGTCGAGGTCGTAGATCCGGTCACGGTGCTCGCGAAGACGCAGCCCCTCGGCAAGGAAGAAGAAGTCGAACAGCCCGCGCTCGGCAGTCCGCGCCAGGTGCACAAAGGATTCGAAGTCGATCTGGCTGCCCGACGCCGGATCGGACCACACGGTGGTGTTGTTGACTCCCGGAAAGTGGGCCGCAAGGTGAATGGGTTTGCGGTCCTTACCTTCTCGTACCTGAATCGTCTCCGCTCGGGCGGTCATCAGATCAGCCCCCATTCCTTGGCGATGAGTTCATAGGATCTGCGCCGATCCTCGTGCCGGTGGGTGATGGAGGTGATGACGAGCTCGTCGGCGCCGGTGACCCGGGCCAGGGTGTCCAGCCGCTCGGCGACCTGACCGGCATCACCG
This sequence comes from Mycobacteroides franklinii, assembly GCF_002013895.1. GTDB lineage: Bacteria > Actinomycetota > Actinomycetes > Mycobacteriales > Mycobacteriaceae > Mycobacterium > Mycobacterium franklinii. The sequence goes on from NZ_MAFQ01000004.1 coordinate 168,085, forward strand.
ACGAACTGGGTGGTGACCCTGTCCTCCGACAGGAGGCGCTCTTCCTCGGTAAGCGGTTGCGCCTCATCGGGATTGGGGTACGGGATGGCGCCATGTCCGGATCGAATCGAATGCACCCAGCGGCCAAAGGTGCTGGTGAGGTGACGAGCGGTGGGCTCGTCGTCGGCGGCCACCGCATCCGCGGAGACAATGACGTACGGCTCGGCCAGCGCCTTCGAGGGCCGGAACGCGTCGCGGTAGGCCTCGACCGCCTCCAGGGTGGACCAGGGCGTGACATGGTAATTCGCCACGAACGGCAGACCGCGTCGCGCGGCGACCTGAGCAGACTCGCCCTTACTGGACCCGAAGAGCCATAGCGGCAGGTCGGCCCCCTCGCCCGGTCGGATATGCAGCGCAACACCTTCCTGGCTGACGTAGCTGCCGTCGAGGAATGCCTGAATGTCGGCCACCTGCCGATCGAAATCCGCGACCTGTGCGCCGGGCTGCTGCAGGGTGGTGGCGGTGGCCCGTAGTTTCGGATTGTCCTTGATGCCGAATTCGGTGGGCGCCTTCGGGATGAACAGACCGTCGACCTCGTGCGCCGGCGCGGGTTCGGGCTTCTGCTCGTTTCCGGCCAGCCGATCCCTGATGCGATGTCCGGTACGCCCGAGCCCGAGGTCGATGCGGCCCGGGTACAGCGCATCGAGAATGCCGAAGCTTTCCACGACCGCGGCGGGCGTGGTGGAGGCGATCTGAACGGCTCCGGCACCTACCCGGATCTGCTGGGTGGCGGCGGCGATATGCGCGATGACCAGCGCGGGAACAGTGCTCGCCACCGCGACGAAATGGTGTTCGGCGAGCCAGTAGCGACGGTATCCCCATTGTTCTGCATGCTGGGCCAGATCGATCGAATGACGCAATGCCGTAGCGGCATCCGATCCTTCGCTGACCGGGGACAGGTCGAGAACAGAGAGCGGGACGTTCATGCCGACTTCCTTGCATAGCGGTTGGTGGCGGTGGGCAGACCGAGCCGTTCGCGCAGCGTTCCGTTGTCATACTCGGCGCGGAACCCGTGGTGGGCCTGAAGAAGGGGCACTAGTTCGTCAACTATGACCGGGATGTCGAGCGCGTTGACGGCGGGCCGCAACCGCACGCCGTCAATGCCCCACTCGTGCCATTGGGCGACCAGGTCTGCCAGTTCCGGTGCCTGACCCGTGAATATCGCCGCATCCGAGTGGAATTCATCCTCGCGGCCAAACGAGACCACGAGATCGGCCAGCACCTTGATGACCCGGTGGCCTGCCGTATTGTGCAGACGGGCCGGAATCTCGGCGGCCGAGGCCCCGTCGTGTGGAGTGACGAAGATGAGGTCGGCGTTCTTCGCAGCGAAAGCCTGCCCTGGTCGGCTCCGGGCGAGCGCGGCGACCACCGATTGCCCCTGTGGTGACCTGGGGGTAATGGACGGGCCCTTGACCGAGAAGAACCGCCCCTCGAAATCGATGTAGTGCAGTTTGTCCCTGTCGATGAACCGCCCCGTCGCCACATCGCGGATCTCCGCGTCGTCCTCCCAGCTGTCCCACAACCGCCGGACCACCTCCACGGAGTCGGCGGCCTCCTCCAGCAGATCTGGCAGCGGAAGAACCTTGGTGCGACCGAACGCGTCGGCCTCGTCCTCGGTGTCGGCGATGGTCACCTGCCAGCCGGCGCGGCCACCGGAGACGATATCCAGGGTCGCTATCGACTTGGAGATGTGAAACGGCTCGTTATGGGTGGCCGGCGCGGTGGCGATGAGCCCGATATGACTCGTCACCGGGGCGACGCGCGCGGCGGTCAGTGTCGCGTCGAGGCGGCCGCCGGGAGTGCGGCCGAACGAGTCCTCGAACGTCACGAAATCCAGCAGCCCTTGCTCGGCAAGCTGGACCTGCTGGGCCCAGTACTTGCCCGTCAAGGGGCTGCCGGCATGCTCATCCGCGTCCGGATGCCAGCCGTGTCCGTCCAGGGCCAGGCCAAGCAGTGTCGTCACGACCGGTTCAACGGCTACGACCGGCACAATGACGGCGTTAACCTCAGCCTGAGGAAAAGGGACCCAGCGCTGTCTGCTTCGCAGTGGCCCTACTCGCCGAATTCCTCCTCGGCGCGGGGCCGATAGTAGCTCCACGGCTGAAATCGTTCCGGACGCTGCGAAACCATCTCCGATAACAGGTCCAGCTGGTAACGCGCCTTGTCCGCATGCGGATCATTGTCGATCGCGTCCAGTGTCACCTTGATATCGGCGATCGCCTTGCGAATCTGCCTGGGCAGCTTCATATCCGGATCCACTATGCCTCCCAATGGCGCTGGTATATCTCGACCAGCCAGTTGTCGATGATCATCCGATCCGGCTGCTCGGGCAGATCCGCGGTCGCCGTCAGAGACTCCAAACGTGCCGTCACCTCGTCGAGCCAACCCAGCACATCGGGCAGCGTGTACTTACCCTGACGCACGTCAACCAACTGGCTCCGGTACGGCTGTGGCATGGGCAGAGTGATCCTGCCGCGCTCCATCAGCTCAATTCCCTGAATGCCGAGACGTAAGGCGTGATAAGCGAATTTGGTGTCGAACCCGTACCGCTCGATCAACTCGGGCCGATTGGTGCGACGCGAGAGGTCACCAGTCAGCCGCCTACGTTGGGAGTTCAGGTAGCCCAGAAACTTGCGGCCCGCCACGCGCGACAGGAACCGTTCGGGGTGCCGTTGCACGTCGTGTCCCACGTCGGTGCTGACCGTGAGCTCCTGATCGGGGATGAATAGCAGCAGCAGCACGGTCGGGTTGCCCGCGGCCGCGAGCCTCGCCCACTTGCGCAGTGAGTACACGACCAGGTCCAGGTCACCCGGTCCTGATCTGACACCCTCGGGTTGCGTCCGGAAGATGTACTGCTCGAATCGACGCAGACCGATCACGCATTCCGGGGGTTCGATGCACACGCCCATCTCGTCGCGATCATCGTCGCCCGCGGTGACGCCGTGTAGCCCAGAGCCCACCTGTCCGCGCAGGACGGTGTTCCCTTCGGCAATCAGACGGTGCGCATCACTGGAGTGCAACATGCAGCAGATTTCATCAGGAACGCCCTCACGTGGGCAACCGAAATTCGTTCCTGCCGAGTTAGGCCTCGAGGTCCTTCTCGAACGGGTGGATACCGACCTCGTCCGCGGACAGATTCTCGTCGTAGAGCGCGCGATACCCCGCCGAGAGATACAGCGCCTTCGCTTCGGGCTGGCGCGGCCCGGTCGTGAGGTAGATGCGCCGGTACCCACGGTTGCGGATCTCCAGTTCCAGCGCGGCCAGGGTGCGCCCGGCCAATCCCTGACGACGGTGGGCGCTGGAGGTCCAGATCCGTTTGAGCTCGGCGGTATCCGCGTCGTAGCGCTGAAAAGCACCGCCGGTCACGGCGGCGCCACCCTGTAGTCCGATCAACAGCCCGCCATCGGGAGCGGCGAAGTGGACTGCCGGATAGTTGACCAGGAGATCGTGATGCTCATCGAGGGTCCCGCCGTATCGCGTGCTGTACTCGAGCGCCAGCTCGGCCAGCAGCGGGGCCGCCAACGGATCCTGCTGCTGGACCGTCACGAACTGCAGCAGATCCTCACACGCCGTCATGTCATCCTTGCCTGGGTAGTCCGCGGGGATTGATCTCCGACTTGGAGACCGCCTCGTTCTCCAATCCCCAGCGCTGCAACACCTTACGATACGTGCCGTCGGCAATGGCGTGATTGACGGCATCGGCAAGGGCGCGCACCAACCCGTTGTCCTTCTTGGTGAGCACCGCAATCTCACCTTGCAGCGCCTCCCCCGCGCCGGAGAAGGTGCCCACCAGCTTGGTCTGCCCAGTGGCCTCCGAATGGAAGACCGCCGACGGGTTCGGCCCCACGTAGGCATCGATACGGCCGGAGGCCAGCGCCAGGTAGTAGCCGGTGGCCTGCTGGAAGTACTTGAGATCGGCCTCGGGCAGACCCTCCGCGACATTCTCTTCGTTCCACCGCACCAGCAGCGCCTCCTGGTTGGTACCGGACCCAACACCGATGGTCTTGCCGGCGATATCCCTGGCGCCCTTGACCTTCCAATCCAGCGACCGCCGAGCCTCGAAGGTGACGTTGTCCAGACGATAGGTCGCGAAGTCGAACTTCTCCTTACGCTCCTCGGTGACCGTGACATTGGAAATAAAGGCGTCCACCTCACCCGAATCCACCTTGACGAAGTTCTGCGCCCAATCGGCCGAACGCAGATCGACACGCAGCCCCAGAACGTCTGCCGCCAGATAGGCGATATCCGTCTCGATCCCGATCATCGTCTTGTCATCGTCGGCGTAGAACCGCAGCGGCGGTAGCGAGCTGGCGTCCCCCGTCACAATGAGCGTGCCGCGCTTGCGGATGGCCTCGGGCACCTCGGCGGCAATGGCGTCGACCCTGGCGACCCGGATGCGGTTCTGTTCCGGGCTCAGGTTGAAGGACGACGATGCGGCTGGCCCCGCTCCTTCGGCGCACCCGGTCAACATGAGCAGCGCGGCGCAGAAAAGCGCGGCAACGCATCTCATGACAGCACCTTCGACAGGAAACTCGCGGTGCGCTGATGCGACGGCTTGTCCAGTACTTCGGTCGGCGGACCCTGCTCAACGATGGCGCCGCGATCCATGAAGACCACGGTGTCGGCGATCTCCCGGGCCAGGCCGATCTCGTGCGTCACGATCACCAGGGTGGCGCCGTCCCGCGCGAGCTGCCGAATCACGTCCAGGACCTCGGTCACCAGCTCGGGGTCCAGCGCCGAGGTGGGCTCGTCAAACAGAATGACTTTGGGCTGCAGTGCCAGAGCACGCGCGATGGCCACCCGCTGCTGCTGCCCGCCGGAGAGCCGACGCGGATACTCCGCCGCCTTGTCGGCGACTCCCACACGGTCCAGCAACCGGGTCGCCTCGGCCACCAGCTCGGCACGCGGCGCCCGACGTGCCGCCAGCGGTGCCTCGATGACGTTCTCCAGCACCGTCAGATGCGGGAACAGGTTGAAGTTCTGGAACACGAAGCCAACCTGCGCGCGCTGCCGCAGAATGGCTCGCTCCGATAGTTCGTGGAGCACCGATCCCCGCTGCCGGTATCCGATGAGCTCACCGTCGATGCGTATCGTCCCCGCGTCCACCTTCTCCAGGTGGTTCAGCGTGCGCAGTAACGTCGACTTTCCTGATCCGGACGGACCGATGATGACCGTCACCTCACCCTGTCGCACAGTCAGATTCACGTCGCGCAGTGCGGCGATCTGACCGTAGGACTTACTCACCCCGCGCACCTCAATGGTGCTCATCGATGTGCGCCCCGCGCGTAATGCCGCTCGATGTAGTACTGCACCACGGTCAACACCGAGGTGATGACGATGTACCAGACCGTCGCCACCATGAGCAGCGGCACCACCCGTCCGTTGCGGCCGAAAATGACCTGCACCTGATAGAAGAGGTCGGCGATGGCCATGGTGGACACGATGGAGGTGCCCTTCACCAGGCTGATGACCTCATTGGCGGCGTTGGGCATGACCGATCTCATGGCTTGCGGCAGCACGATCCGGAAGAACTGGCGACGGCGCGGAATACCCAGTGCGGCGGCGGCTTCCAACTGCCCCTCGTCGACGGACACGATGCCGCCCCGGATGATCTCGGCAAAATAGGCGCCCTGATGCAGGGTCAACCCGATCACCGCGGCGGTCAGACCGCTGAGCAGCTCATTGGTATCGATGGTGATCAGGCTCGGGCCGAACGGGATGCCGAAGCTGATGGTGTCGTACAGGTAGGCGATGTTGAACCAGAACAGCAGCTGCACGATCAGCGGTATGGAGCGGAAGATCCACACGTACGTCCACGAAATGGCTTGCAATACGGGATTCTTGGACAGTCGCGCGGCCGCCAGAGCGATACCGAGCACAAATCCCAGCACCGTGCCGTAAATGGTCAGCCGGATGGTCAGCCACAGCGCGGCCAGCACTGACTTGGCGGTGAAGTAGCGCGCGAAGGTGGGCCAGTCCCACCCTGGGTTGCGCACCAAACCGTGCACGAACATGGCGACAAAGATCAGTGCGATGGCCGAAAGGATCCAGTTCCCCGGACGCGGGCGGCGGCGCACCCGCAGCACCGGCTCGGCGGCCTCGTGAGCCACCCGAGCGCGCGGCAGCGCAGCAGGTGCCGATGTCATGCGCTCGAACCTAGGAACACCGACCAGTGCACAACAGTCTTTGGCTCCCGGCGAATCGAACGGCGGCTATCCGTCATGTTCGACCGGGGAAGCATCGGCGCCACTCGGATGTTCAAATAGGTCATGCCAGAAATCCCCGCGGGCTTCGAAGATCTCTTGGAACAACGGCTCTACGGCCACCTGGCCACGGTCGGTGGCGACGGCTCAGCGCAGTCCAGTCCCATGTGGTTCGACTGGGACGGCGAGCGGCTGCGCTTCACCCACACCAAGAAGCGGGCCAAGTTCCGCAACATCCAGGCCGAGCCACGGGTCGCGTTCTCGATCCTGGACCCCACCAACCCGTATCGGTATCTGGAGGTGCGCGGCACCATCGACCAGGTCGACGACGATCCCACCGGGTCTTTCATCCAGGAACTGGCCCACCTGTATCAGGCACCGTGGGCCGGGACGAGCACCGGCGACGAGGCCGACCGCGTCATCCTGTACCTGCGGCCCACCAAGTTCGTCAGCCACGGCTAGGTCAGCGGTCCCAGCAGCCGCATACACATATCGGTGGCCTTTGCACCGAGTTCGCCTGCACTGCATCGGCTTTCATCGGCAAGCCAGTCCTCCATGAGGAGAGTGACGCCCCCGACGCCGAACACTGCGGCATCGAGCAATGCCGGCTCAGGTGTGGACACCCCTGGCGCGATGGTCAGGAGTATCGCCCGTGCCACACGGTGCTGGAGTGTTCGGCGCTTGGCGGCAAGTCCGGGATATCCAGCCAGGTCGGATGTCAGGATCCGCAGCACCGCCCGATCCGCGACGGACTGCTCGAGGTACGCCGTGAGCCCCGCCGTCAGCTGTGCGTGCGGGTTGTCACCGGCCAGCCTTCCGGCCTCGGCCATGGACGCGAACAGTTCGGTGAACACGTCGTCCACGATCTGCAGAACCAAATCGCCGATCACCTCGAACTGCTCATAGAAGTACCGATCGGTCAGCCGGGTCCGGGCACACACGCCTCGAACGGTGACCGCGGCCAGACCCTTGTCACTCCATAGCTCACGGCCCGCGCGCACCAGTGCGGCGCGCCGCTCATCTCGGCGCTGCTCCCGCGTCTTGCCGCCGTATGTGCGGTGAGTCTGACCGTTTGTCACGCGTAAACGCCCTTCGTCTTGACATAGGCAACCTACTCGCTAATGTTGAGGACACCCGTCATCAGAAACTGCCCGACAACGCGGTCTAGGAGATTTCATGACAGTTGCGCCCCAGCATTCAGCCTCCGACACGGACTTCGAGGAGCTCATCTCCCGCCCCTTCGAGTCCCAGCTGCGCGAATACGACTACGAGGTCACCGAGATCGACGGGACCCTGCCGCCCGCGCTGACTGGCACGCTTTTCCGCATCGGCCCCGGCAAGTTCGAAGTGGGTAGCACCGTGCTGCGCACGATGTTCGACGCCGACGGCATGGTGTCCCGATTCATCCTGGACGGTTCCTCGGTCCGCTTCACCAACCGATATGTGCGCACCCAGCAGTTCCGGGACGGGTTGCAGCAGGGCCCGATGCGCAGACCCGGGATCACCACCCAGGTGCCCGGGAAGCTGTTCGCCAATCTCCAATTGCCGGCGAACGCCGCGAACACCAACATCGTGTCACTGGCCGGGGAAATGCTGGCGCTCTGGGAGGGCGGGCCGCCACATCGGCTGGACCCCGACACGCTGGAAACTTTGGGCACCAACGACTTCAAGGGCAATCTTGGCTATGTCGGCGCCTTCTCGGCACACCCGAAATGGGATCCTGTTACGGGCGAGATGTTCAACTTCGGCCTGGACGTCTTTCCCACACCGCGACTGCGCTGCTACCGGGTGAGCCCCAGCGGCCAACTCTCGCAGATCAATTCGGTAACCCTGTGGGATATGGGCTGGAACCACGACTTCGCGCTGACCGAGAAGTATCTGGTCTTCGTCCTCGATCCGATTCGCCCCAACATCGGCCAGCTGCTGCGCGGTAAGCGTTTCGACGAGAGCCTCGAGTACCAGCTGACCAATGGCAGCACCAAGTTCATCCTGGTTCCCCGTGACGGATCCAAACCACTGGTCATCGAGCACGCGCCGCAGACCCATATCCACGTCACCAACGCATTCCAGGACGGCGCGGACGCGGTGGTCGAGTTCGTCAGATATGAGAGCCTCGAGTTTCTGCGGCGATCACTCGACGCCGCCATGGGGCCCAAGGACCATCCAAATCCTCATCACCATCTGGTAGTCCGCGAATGGCCGGACAGCCACCTGGTCAGATTCCGCATCTCGCCCAGCGGCAAGATCACCGAGGAAGTGGTGTCACAGTCCGCGAAAATCGAATTCCCGCAATATGACTGGCGCCAATCGACCCGCAATCACCAGATCACCTATACCGCGGGCACGCTGGAACACCGGGGCCACTACAACGGCATCTTCAAGTTCGACCATCGCACCGGCGCCATGACGCACTGCGATTTCGGGAAGGCCTCGGTCTGCGAACCTCTCTTTGTGCCGCGTGACAAGGACTCGGCACAGGATGACGGCTGGCTGCTCACGGTCAATCACGATCTCGTGGAGAATCGTTCGCAGCTGATCATTCTCGATGCGCGCGATGTCGAGCAGGGCCCCCTGGCAGTGGCGCACCTGACACATCACCTGCCGATAGGGTTCCACGGAACCTTTAACCGGCGGGTTGCCAATCCCCATGCACCGCTACCGCATCCGAAAATGGTGGCCTAGCAGGCCTGTACCCGGTCACGCCTTGGAGGGCCACCAGCTCAGCTTGCCGAAGGCTTGAGCCAACGTCGGCACCATCAGAGTCCTGACGATGAAGGTGTCCAGCAGGATGCCCACGCCGATGATGAACCCCATCTGCACCATCTGATTGACCGAACCGACCATCATGCCCAGCAGGCTGGCGGCGAACACCAGACCGGCCGAGGTGATCACCGACCCGGTCTGACGCACGGTCCGGATGATGCCGAGCCGCATGCCCCGGGCACTCTCCTCTCGCAGGCGCGAGATGAACAGCATGTTGTAGTCGGCCCCGACAGCCACAATCAGCACAAAGGTCATTGCCGGGACGGCCCAATCCAGCTGTTGCCCAAGGACAACCTGGAACACCAGCACGCCGATGCCCAGTGACGCGATATAGGTGAGGAGCACCGTACCCAGCAGGTACAGCGGCGCGACAACGGCCCGCAGCAGTAGACACATCACCAGGAAAATGATGAGCAGCGTGACAACGATGATCTCGCGCAGATCACTGTCGTAGGCCTTCTTCAGATCGGCGTTGATGGCAGGGAACCCGCCCACCGACACCGTGGCACCGGCCAGCGCGGTGTTGGGCGTGGCCTCGTTGCCGACGCGCTCCATATCGCGGCTCAGCTGCATCGCCTCGGGTCCATAGGGATTGAGCGGTGATTGCACCAGATACATGGCGGTGCGGCCGCCGTCCTGCAGGAATGCCGAACTCAGCTCCTTGAATCCGGGATTCTGCAACATCGCTCCGGGTACGGAGAAACCGGATGCCGCAGGAGAATTGGAGTCCTTGCCAATGGTCTGCAGAGTCACCGCGGCCTCGCCCATCGACCGCACGGTGTCCTCGAGTTGGGTGTTCAAATCGCGGATCCGCACGCCCATCGTCTTGACGGAGTTCATGTCGACGCCGAGACCCTGCAGCTGCTGGAAGTAACCCGAGATACGTTCGAATTTGTGTTCCATCTCAGGTAATTTCGCGAGCAGTCCGCGAATCTGCTTGAACTGATTGTTCATATCACCGAGCAGCTGTGTGATCGTCTTGCCGCCGGTGACCGCCCGCACCGACTCGCGCAGGTTTTCCGCCGACGAGAGCGGCCCCGTGTCGCGTAGCTCAACGAGCTGATCACGCAGCTTGACGCAGTCGGGTTGCACCGGGCAGAACGGAGATTCGGACAGTGTCTGGGTCAACGATGCCCCGGCGTTCAGTGCGGAGAACGTGGCCTCCACCGAAGGTCCCATCGTGGCCAGCTGGTCCACCATGCCCGCCACCGTCCCCATCTGGGATATCAGCGACTGATAACGATCAAGCTGTCCCTCAACCTCTTTGGCCATTGACAGCATCTGCGGCATCATCTGCTGCATCCGGGCCAGATCCCCGTCACCCAGCTCGTTGGTCATGGCCGACATGACGTCGGCCAGCTTCGACATCCGTTCCAGCTGCGGCCGCAGGTCGGCGTTGACCTGTCCACTCGTCTTGTCGATCTGCGTTCCCATGTACCCGATCTGCCACGCCAACGTGGCCTGGGTGAGCTTGTTCCCGTCAGGCCGGGTGATGCCGACGACCTTCCCGACCCCCGCGAGCTGGGAGATCCGCTCTGCCATCTGGTCAAGGTCTGCCAGTGCACGCGGATTGCGTAGATCCGAGGGTGCCTGGATCAAAAGATATTGCGGCATTACCGAATTGGTGGGGAAATGCGCATTGAGAGTGCGCATACCCTGGTTCGACTGGGCCGAATCCGGCAGCACCCGCGACATGTCGAAACTGGGTCGCATGAAGGGGACGAAGGACGCGGCCGCCAACAGGATCACGATCGCCACACCGAAGACGGGCCAGGGGTGCCGCACGATGTTCACACCCATGCGGTGCCAGTACACCCCCGCCCGATCAGGCCCCGGCAGACCCAACCCGCGCGTGGCGGCCAGGCTCAGCGTGGCCGGCAGCAGGGTGGTGACCACGAAGAACGCGACGATCACCCCCATCGACACCGCCGGTCCGGCCGCCGCGAGGAAGGCCAGCTTGGCGGTCAACTGTGCGATGTTGGCGATCGCCACGGTCGCGGCCGTCGCCAAGATGACCCTGGTCATCGAGCCACAGGCATGTGCCAGGGCTTCCGGCGGCGCCTCCCCCGCGCGAATTCTCTCGTGATACCGACTGACCAGGAACACCGTGTAGTTGACGCTGGCTCCCATCAGCACCGCCATCATCAGTCCGGCCGATACCGAGGACACCGGGACCAGGCTCCGATCGGCGAGTCCGGCGATGACGCCGCGCGCGATGAGCAGGCTCATGCCCATCACCAGCAGCGGCAGCATCGCGGTGAACCACGATCGGAACACCAGCAGCAGAATGAGACCGATGACCACCACGGTCACCGCACCGATCTTGGGCAGATCACCCAGCGCGGCGTTACCCATATCGGTGACGGTCCCCGCCGCCCCGGTGATGTTCGCGGTGGTGGTCGAGCCGACGAAGGTCTGCTTCACCAAGTCATCGACGGATCGATATGCCCGCTGCGCCAACGGGGTACCGAGATCACCTGCCAACCCCGCCATCGCGTACCAGGTGGTGCCGTCCTCGCTGAGAACCTGCTTACGCGCCACCGGGTTGTTGCGCATCCGGGGATCGCCCAGCTGATCCTGGACGAACGTGACGTACTCCTTGTTGCCGCCCAGCCGGTCGATCAGCGCGGAGTACCGTGCCTGCGCATCGGCGTCAAACCCCTTGTCGCTGTGCATCACGATGATGACGGCGTTGTCGATCCCCGGGCGGCCAAACGCCTTTCCCATCTCCTTCATCGACGCCAGTGCTGGACTCACCTCACCCGTCGGCAGCGGACTGACCGAGTGCTCGTTGGCCACCCGCTCCAGTTGCGGCCACGCGACATTGACGAGAACAGCGACTGCTATCCACGCCAGTATCACCAGCTTTGCGTGCTTGGCCACGAAACGCCCGGCCCGTTCGAACGCCGGACTGTATTGGTGCGACATCCTGGGCTCCTCAGATCAACGGCGGAAAGGTGACACTGGGAATGCCCGGCACACCGGTCATCGGCATCACGGTGTAGCGCAGGGTGAAGGTCCCGCCGAGGTCGTCGCCGACCACCAGCACGGTGTACTTCTTGTTGAGATAGGCGTCCTGGCCCACGACGGTTTGATGTTCGAATCCGGCCTCGGTCAACAGCGTGCCCGCTGTGGCCACGGCCGACGCGTCGACGCCGCTGACCATCAGCGTTCGAGAATCGCCCTCGGAGTCTTGGCGATACGTGCCCTTGACGACCGGTATATCGCGCGGAAAGTCCGCCGGCAGCGTGCTGGCACCGGGCGGAGGCGGCGGAATGGGCGTGATCGGCGGATATGTGGTGCGCTCTACGGCGCCGCCCACGAAATCCGACATGGAGCAAGCGGCCATGGACAGCGAGATTCCTATGGCGGCAAACACCAACACCGCGACATGAACGCTTCGTTGCGTCATGACGGGGATACTACAAAGGCTTTGCCCTTAGTGCTAGCCCCTGCTAACTAAAGCTAGCCCGAATTAGCTCAGCGCCCGATCCAGGTCCGCGATGAGGTCCTCGGTGGACTCCAGCCCGACCGACAGACGCACCACGCCGTCGGACAGCCCGATCGCCGCCCGGCCCTCCGGCCCCATCGCGCGATGGGTCGTGGTGGCGGGGTGCGTGATGAGCGACTTGGAGTCACCCAGGTTATTCGAGATGTCGATGAGCGAGGTCCCGTCGAGCACCTCGAAGGCGCGCTGCTTACCCGCGTCGCCGTCGGCGTCGAGCTCGAAGGTGACCACGGTGCCACCGCCACGCATCTGCCGCTTGGCCAGCTCGTACTGCGGGTGCGTCTCCAAAAATGGATACCGCACCCAGCGCACCGCCGGATGCTGCTCCAAGAACTGCGCGATCTTGAAGGCCGATTCGTTGGCGTGACGCACCCGAAGATCCAGCGTTTCAAGGCCTTTCACAAGAGTCCAGGCATTGAACGGGCTCAGCGCAGGCCCGGTGTGCCGCATCAGCGTCTTGACCGGGCCCTCGATGTACTCGGCCTCACCCAGGATGGCTCCGCCGAGTACACGCCCCTGCCCGTCGATGTGCTTGGTGCCGGAGTAGACCACCACATCGGCGCCCAGCGGGATGCCCTGTTGCAACAGCGGGGTCGCGAAGACGTTGTCCAGCACCACCTTTGCGCCAGCGGCATGGGCCAGCTTGCATACCGCCTCGATATCCACGAGTGATTGCATTGGGTTGGAAGGGGTTTCAAAGAAGACGGCCTGCGTGGGAACCGACAGCGCCTCCTCCCACTGGGAAAGGTCTTCGCCGTCGACGAACACGGTCTCCACACCCCAGCGGGGCAGGATCTCGTTGCACACCACGAAACAGGAACCGAACAGGCTGCGCGCGGCCACCAGCCGGTCACCGGCGCCCAACAGCGCACCCAGTGCGGTGAAGACCGCCGACATGCCCGTTGCCGTCGCAAACGCGGCCTCGGCACCCTCGATGAGCCGCAGTCGCTCCTCGAACATCGAGATCGTGGGGTTTCCGTATCGCGAGTACACGTACCGGTCGACCTCACCGGTGAACGCCCGCTCGGCGGCGGCCGCGCTCTCGTAGACGTATCCGGACGTCAGGTACATCGCCTCGGCGGTCTCTTCGAACTCGGAACGCAGCAGGCCACCCCGTACCCCGATGGTCGCCTGACTCACGCCCTCGGGAAGCTCCTTCGGAATCCGTACCGACGGGATGCCGTCAGGGGTCAGATTCATGACTGCCGCCACGGCAGACCGATGGCGCGCCAACCGACGCCGCCCCGGTGCCCGTTCTCGTCGAGGTTGCCCTCGAACCCGTCAAGCACGTTGTAGGACGGTGCGATTCCCGCCTCGGTAGCCAGCTCCGCCGAGCCGATCGAGCGGTTTCCGGACCGGCACAGGAAGATCACCGGCCGATCATCCCCTTGCGAAGGCCCGGTCACGCCCGCAGCCGCCAGTTCCTCGAGGAAGTCGCCATTGCGTTCACCGTTGGATCGCACCCACTCGATGTATACGACATCGCGCCCGAGCTCGGTGAGATCGGGGACGCCGACCCACTTCCACTCGGCCGACGTGCGCACATCGACCAGTACCGCTTCCGGGTTTTCCTTCAGCAGCGCCCACGCCGCCTCGGGGGTGATATCTCCTGCGTAGCCCACGAAGAGCCAGTCTATTGGTTGTGATGATGCGCTTGCGCGAAGACCATCAGTACTGACTGCATACTCTCCACGAGCCGTCTTCCTTGACGAACGAGACGTCCGCGGTGAGCTTGTTGTTCTCGGATTTCATGTAGTGATAGGTCACCGAGGCGCTGGCCGAGTCGGACTTGACGACCACGTTCTGAACGTCGTCTATGTAGCGGTTCCCGTGTGCCGCCTCGGATTTGTCCTGCGCAGCAATCACATTCTGTTCCGGTGCGGAGACGGCGCGGCACGTCACCTTCAGGTAATCCGCATAGGCGTGACGTTGCAACGCGTCATTCTGCGCGTTGACCGCCTGCCCCACTCTGCCCTCGTCGGTCAGGCCGTCACCCGACCGGAAGATCGTGGATACCGCGATACCGATCACCACGATTCCAAAGACCGCCGCGCCTGCGATGAAGGGAGCGATACTCCCTCGATCTTCGGGGCCGTCGGCATCCGGCGTCTGATCCTGCGATGTCACCGCAGATGCCTGGCGACCTGCTGCGCACGGCTCAACGCCAACGCGGTATTGGGGGCGGTCGCCAGTGCCACTCCGATGCGGCGGCGCCGGTGAGCTTCTGAATGCCCGAACAGCCGAAGATCGCTCTCGGGTATCCGCAGCGCCTCGTCGAGCTGCCGCGGCGACGGACCGTGGCTGTCGCCGTAGACCACCTCGGCGGCCGCCGGCGACACCAAAATGGTGTCGATGGGTACGCCCAGCACCGCGCGTGCATGCATGTCGTATTCCGACAGCCGCTGCGACCGCACGGTTACCAGCCCGGAGTCGTAGGGGCGCGCACTCACATCGCAGAAGTAGACCTCGTCACCGCGGACGAAGAGTTCGACACCGTAAACACCATGCCCGCCAAGGGCGTTGACCGCACGGGCCGCGATCGA
This sequence comes from Mycobacteroides franklinii, assembly GCF_002013895.1. Taxonomy (GTDB): domain Bacteria; phylum Actinomycetota; class Actinomycetes; order Mycobacteriales; family Mycobacteriaceae; genus Mycobacterium; species Mycobacterium franklinii. Next base: position 183,141 of record NZ_MAFQ01000004.1, read on the forward strand.
GCGCGCCAGTTCCAGGGCCGCCTGACTCAGCGGCTGCGGCTGCCACATCTGCATCGCATCGGTACCGCTCTGCCGGTGCGCGATGGGCTCACAGAAGTACAGCCTGGTGGCGCCACCGACTCCGGCGGTCCGCACCGTCAGCAGCGTGATCTCGTAGTCGATCTCCACCGCGGTTTCCACCATCACCCGCTGGCCGCCGCCGAGGTTCGACGCGATGGCCCGATCCCACGCCGGCGGGGCGTCGCTGTCACGCAACACCACGGACTGGCCCTGCCCGTATGCCGCCGATACCGGGCGCACCACCGCCGGGAAGCCGGACGTCTCCAGTACCTTCTGCAGCTCTTCGACCGAATTCGCGAACCAGTACGTGGGTGTCGGCAAGCCGAGCTCCTCGGCCGCCATCCGCCGCATCCCCTCGCGGTCACCGGCAAGACGCACGGCCTTGGCCGTCGGGATCACCTGGGTGACCTTGCCCTCGGCCAGTTTGTCCAGCGCCTCGCGCGACGCCGCCTCGACCAAGGGCACGACGAACCGGGGCCGTTCCTTGTCGACGAGCTCATACAGGCGCTCCGACTCGCCGATCGGCGCCAGTACCGAGCGATCCGCCACGCCTTGGGCAGGTCCGCCGGTCCCCGTGTCCGCCACAACCACTTCGGCTCCCAGCCGCTGGAACGAGATGGCCAGTTCCTTGGCCAGCTCACCCGAGCCGAGCAGCATCACGGTGGTGCGATTTCCGGCAATCGGTTTCGGCAGGTCGACGGGCACATCCTCGAGTACCGGTGCCGGGGCGTCTTCAGCTCTGTCCTGCGCCGCGTTCTCGGGGGTGGTCGGGGTGACGTCCCGCGCGGGCGCATCGGCCTCGACGGTGTTCGTGACTGGTTTCGGGGTCTTGACGACCTTGGAGCCGGATTTCGCGCCGTTGGTGGCTCGAACGGCGTCTTCGGTCACCGGCGCCGCCTCGGCGGGCACGGGTTTGACGATGTCTGTCGACCCCGTCGTCCCGCGCTCGCTGGGGGGCGAACCCTCCTGCGTCACCACGATGCCATTCACGCCTTCCGGTCGGTCTGCAGCCCTATCGGACCGTGCCTAGCGTGCCAGATTGCCACACATCCTCAACCCAGAGTGCTGTGGACGTAGCACCAGCGCCAGTCCTCACCCGGCTCGTGTGAACGCATCACCGGGTGTCCGGTGGCATGAAAATGCGCTGTGGCGTGCTGGTGGGGGCTGGAATCGCAGCAGCTCACCCGACCGCACTGCAGGCACATCCGCAAATGTGCCCACACCTGCTCGCCCAACGCCGCGCAGTCCTCGCATTCCCCGGGCGTCCGGGGCTGCGGGTCTTGCCCGGCGGCGGCGGCCAACTCCGGGCAGGGGCCTTGTCCCTGAATCGCCGCGGGCGCGGACGAGCCGCGCCGAAACAGCCGCTTCATATCTGTCCTCTCATGTGCCCGCGTAGATGCCCGAACCACTCTCCGCACAGAATACGAACGTGAACGTTTCACTGTTGGCGGTACTCACAGCAGCCTTGGTCCTGGCCGCGATTTCCCGGCGATTCGGCCTTCCCACCCCGTTGGTGCTGGTCGTTGCGGGTCTGGCGGCCGCCGCCATCCCCGGCTTGCCGCCCATCGAGATGGATCCGGACCTCGTGCTGTTCGTGATCCTGCCGCCGCTGCTCTACACGACGGCGCTGGAAAGCTCGTACGTGAATCTGCGTAAGAACATGAGGGCGGTCAGTAGCCTCGCCGTACTGCTGCCACTCGTCACCACGGTCGCGGTGGGCTTTGTGGCGTTCTATGCCGTACCCGAACTGCCGCTGGCCGGCGCGATGGTGCTCGGCGCCATCGTGGCCCCACCGGACGCGGTATCGGCCACCGCCATCGGCCGCCGCCTGGGACTGCCGCGCAACATCATGACGCTGCTGGGCGGCGAAAGTCTGCTCAACGACGCCACCGCACTCACCGCATATCGGGTGGCGATCGCCGCCGCGATCGGGCTCGGCGCCACCGTGGCCGACGGGCTCAAGATTTTCGCGCTCGCCGCCATCGGCGGTGTGCTCGTCGGGTTCGTCATCGGCAAGTTGGTCAACATCATCCGGTGCAAGCTCGACGACCCACTGTCCGAGAGCGCGATCGGTCTGGTGGTGCCGTTCTTCGCCTACCTGCTGGCCGAGGAGATCCACGGTTCCGGCGTGATCGCCGTGGTGGTCGCGGGCCTGATGTTGGGGCACCGATCGGTGCATGCCGGATACGCCACCCGGCTACAGGACGACGCGGTGTGGAAGGCCGTGCAACTGCTGCTCGAATCCTTCGCGTTCCTGCTCATCGGGTTGCAGCTGCCCAAGGTCGTCCAGGGTCTGCGAGGTTTGTCGTTCCAGACCATCCTGCTGTCCTCGATCGCAGTGCTGGCCACGGTCATCGTGGTCCGCATCGTCTTCGTGTTCGCGTTCGCCTATATGCGACCTCCCGGCCAACGGCCCTCGGCACGTGGAGTTTTCGTGGTGGCCTGGGCCGGGATGCGCGGTGTGGTGTCCCTGGCGATGGCCTTCGCGGTTCCACTCACCACCATCACCGGCGAGCCGCTGCCCGGCCATCCGCACATCGTGTTCCTCACCTTTGTGGTTGTGGTGGGAACCCTGCTGCTGCACGGCCTTACGTTGCCATGGGTGATCCGTGTGCTCGGCGTGCAGAGCGACGACGAACGCAAGGATGCCCTGGCCGAGGCCGCCGCTCAGGACAAGGCCGCCCGCGCGGCCGCCGACCGTCTCGAAGAACTCCTCGACGACAACGACGGCATCGAGGACACCAATGTGCGCAGCCGCGCCGCGGAAATCCTGCGGCACTGGAACACCCGCCGTCGCAACGCGGCATGGGAGCGCCTGGGACGCAGCGACGAGGACGCCGGGGAGAGCCCGATGGCGGCGTTCCGGAACCTGCGGCTGGAAATGCTCGAAAAGGAGCGTGAGGTGTTCATCGCCGAGCGCGATGCCGGCAACATCGATGACGAAGTGCTGCGCACCGTGCTGCGGGGCCTCGACCTGGAAGAGGCCACCATGAATCAGGCCGACCGCTAGGGCCGGCGAAAACCGGTCCCGCCGCGGTTCCCGGACCCCGCCAGATGTAGCGGGTACCGTGGCACATCGCAGCCAAGTCCCGTTGCCGACCGCAGGGCTGTGCCCGTACATTCCGGAAGGTCACCTAAGTGTCTGCCGCCCAATCCCTTTCGATCATCATGCTGGTTGTCGTGCTGGTGGCCGCGATCTGGCGCCGGATGAACATTGGTGTGCTGGCCCTTGGCGCCGCGCTGCCCGTCCTGGCACTCTCGGGGCTGGACGCGAAGGCGATGTACACGACGTTCCCGGGCGATATCTTCGCGCTGATCGTCGGCGTCTCGCTGCTGTTCGCGCACCTCGAGCGAAGCGGCACCCTCGGCTGGTTCGTCGAGCTGGTGTACGGGGCCGTGGGCGATCGTCACGCGATGCTGCCGTGGGCAGGCTTTCTTGTCGGCGCCATGCTGTCCACGGTGGGCGCGTTCTCGACGGCCGTCATCGCATTCCTCGTGCCGCTGGTGGCGCACGTCGCGGTGAGGTACCGCAGCAGCTTCTACCTGTGCGAGTTGGGCGTGGTGATCGGGGCCAACAGCGCCGGCCTCTCCCCGCTGAACCCGACCGGTGCCGTCGTCCGCGCCGCCGCATCGAAGTTTCACGTCAGCTATCCGGGATGGGCCCTCTGGGCTGTCTCCATGGTGGTCGCGGCCCTTGTCGTGCTGTGCCTGCAACTGCTCGACGCGTTTCGGCGCAGCCGCGGCCGAGGTTTCGACCTCACCCCGGCACCGGCCGCTACCGCGGAAACCGATGCGGCCGAACGGCCCTCGCTTCGATACGCCTGGTGCGCGGGCCTGGCATTGCTGACTTTCGTACTGCTCGTGGTGATCGTCAAAACCGATGTCGGGGTGACCGCTATCGCCCTGGCCGCACTGCTGCAGATTGCCTTCCGCCCCCAGGAGCGGTCACTGCTGGCCCGGATCCCCTGGCCCAGCATCCTGCTGCTGTGCGGCCTGCTCACCTACCTCGGGCTGATGCAGAAGATCGGCACCATCGATTCGATCGCAAGCGTCTTGCATCGCCTCGGGACGGGCCCGGTTCTCATCCTCGTACTCGCGTATTTGACTGCCCTGCTGTGCAATATCGAAAGCTCCACGCTCGGAGTTCTCGGGCTGATGATGCCCGTCGTGTTCTCCACCTTCACGGAGCCGGCCCAGATGTTCTGGGTGGTGTGCGCGGTCTGCGTGCCGGCGGCGTTGATGGTGATGAATCCGATTCACGTGGCGGGCACCCTGATCATCGGCAATAGCGCGGTCAACGAGCAGGACAACCTGTTCCGCAGGCTGCTGGCCCTCGCGGGAAGTCTGGCGCTCGTGGTGCCCGGGCTGCTGGCGATCGTGCCGATCGCGTTCGCATGATGGGTGGACCGTCGCTATCGACAGGCGGTCGCTAGGGCTGACCGGGCAGCAGCTGCACCATCAGGCCGTTGGCGTCGGCCAGCACCGTGTTCTGCGCGTCGTAGAGCTCCGCCGACACGAAGGCCTTGCGGCGATCCACCTCGTCGATGCGGCTGCGCGCGGTCAGCGGCACCCCCACCGGGACCACCTGCCGATAGTTGACGTGCAGAAAGGCGGTGCGGCTGATGGTGCGGCCCGCCATGATCACCGTCATACCGAAGAGATGGTCGAACAGCAGCGGCAGGATGCCACCGTGCACGGCGCCGTTACCGCCCAGATAGAACCGCGGGAAGTCACCGTGGGCCTCGATGCCGTCCGGACCGGCCTTGTCGATGAACCAGGGCGGCAGCAGCAGATGCCCGTTGGCGGGCTCGTCGGCGACCCGGTTGGCAGGGCCGACACCCTCCGGCGCCTCGAACGGATCCATCAGCTCGACGAGCTTCTCCGTGATGTCGGCCGCCTCATCCCAGCGAGGATCTTCCATATCGGCGGACACCGCGAGATCCTGCAGCCGCCGCATGGCGGTCAGGAAGCGCCCGAACCCCGGCCCCACCGAGGACGGCGAGTACTGCGGGAATCCCCCGCCACGGATTTCACGGATCGCCCGATTCATCTCTTCATGCAGTGCGGCGAGTCTGTCCCCGTCGGCGGTCATGACCTCGAGAGTATGTCCCGCCGCACGATCGTCTGATCCCGGCCCGGCCCGACGCCGATGCACGACATCGGCGCACCCGCCAGTTCCTCCAGCCGCAGCACGTAATCCTGCGCCTTGGCGGGCAGGTCGCCGAACTCACGAGCGCCGGAGATGTCCTCCCACCAACCCGGAAGCTCTTCGTAAACCGGTGTGGCGCGGTAGATCTCACTCTGGGTCATCGGCATTTCGTTGGTGCGCTTGCCGTCCACCTCGTACCCGACGCAGATCGGGACGGTCTGCAGGCTGGACAGCACGTCCAATTTGGTCAGGAAGTAATCGGTGATGCCGTTGACCCGGGTGGCGTACCGGGCAATGACGGCGTCGAACCAGCCGCAACGCCGGGCGCGGCCGGTGGTGACGCCCACTTCGCCGCCGGTCTTGGCCAAGTAGGCACCGTGCTCGTCGAACAATTCGGTGGGGAACGGACCCGACCCCACCCGGGTGGTGTACGCCTTCAGAATTCCCAGCACGGTGGTGATCCGGGTGGGACCGATACCGGACCCCACGGAAGCGCCGCCGGCGGTCGGGTTCGAGGACGTCACAAACGGATACGTGCCGTGATCGACGTCGAGCAGCGTGCCCTGCGATCCCTCCAGCAGTACCGTCTCACCACGTTCCAGTGCCTGGTTGAGCTGCAGGCGGGCATCGGCGATGCGGTGTTTGAATCCCTCGGCCTGCTCCAGCACGCCGTCAACCACCTGGTCCGGGTCCAGGGCCTTGCGGTTGTAGATCTTGACCAACACCTGGTTCTTGAATTCCAGTGCGGCATGGACCTTCTGGCGCAGAGACTCCTCGTCGAGGACGTCGGCGACCCGGATCCCGATGCGCGCCACCTTGTCCTGATAGCAGGGACCGATACCGCGACCGGTGGTGCCAATCTTCTTGGATCCCAAGTACCTTTCGGTCACCTTGTCGATCGCGACGTGGTACGGCATCAAGAGATGCGCATCCGCGGACAGGATCAGACCCGAGGTGTCGATCCCCCGCTCCTCCAGGCCCGCGAGTTCGGTGAGCAGCACGCCGGGATCGACAACGACCCCGTTGCCGATGACGTTGGTCACCCCCGGAGTGAGGATTCCCGACGGGATGAGGTGCAGGGCGAAATTCTCCCCATTGGGTAAGACGACGGTATGTCCGGCGTTGTTACCGCCCTGGTAGCGGACTACCCATTGAACCGAGCCACCGAGCAGGTCGGTTGCCTTGCCTTTGCCTTCGTCGCCCCACTGGGCGCCGATCAGGACTATTGCCGGCATGTGCGTTCTCTGCGCTTCCCTGTTGGCAGCCCACACTGTCCTTCCGGCTGGGCGAAGGCGGCGCGACGCTGCGCGTGCAAAATGTTGTTCAGCCGGTGAGCCACTGTATCGCAGGCCACGGGCTTTGTACGTATTCGGCACCGACGAAAGAGGTCCTTCATGAGCCCCCCGAGCGTCACCGAAACGGCGTCGGCACGGGTTTTGCTGTTCGGTGGGCGCCGACTGCCCCGTATTTTGCGCGATCTGCCTGTGGACCGGGTCGAGGAATCCGACGCGGTGCGCACGCTCGTCGATGGGCTCCCGGACACTCCGACGCGGCTCATCGTGGTCGGCGCAGACGGTGATCTCGGCCAGGTGCTGACCCGCTTGATGCGCGCCGACAGACTGGACACCGAGGTGGGATTCGTGCCGGACCGGCGGTCACGCGCGCGACGGATCTATCGGATCGGGCCCGGAGCTGCACGTCGGGCACGTAAGGGTCAGGCGCACCGGGTACCACTCATCCGGGACGACACCGGCACCGCCCTTGCCGGGCGCGCCTCATGGCAGAGCAGCGACGGCAACGCGGTCACGGGCGAGGCGACCGTCGATGACACCCTGCTGTTCGACGGGACCGCACTGGTCGACGTCGAGCCCACCGAGTCGATGCCCGGCCTGCGAGCCTCCGTACGGGGCCGGACATGGCCCCTACCCCGTCGCTGGGTGACCGGACGCGCGGCTCAGCTGGGCACGGTGGGGGCCATCGTCGTCAGGGACGGGGTCGCGGGCCCTCGCCCGGTCCCCCGATCGACGTTCTATCGCCACCAGCACAGCTGGTGGCTCGTCCGGTAGCTTCTTGCCGTGAACGTCAAGCAAGCGGTCCGCCCCAGCCCCGTCTTTCTGGCGCTCGTCGCACTCACCATCGCCGGAGCGGTGCTCGCATGGCTGGGCGGGAATTCCACCGAGCCGTTGGCTCGCGGCGGGGTGTTCGTCTTCGTGTTCACCGGGTGGATCGTGTCGCTGTGCCTACACGAGTTCGGGCATGCCTATACCGCTTGGCGTTTCGGAGACACCCAGGCGCGCGGCTACCTGACGCTGAACCCGTTGCAATACACCGATCCGGTGCTGTCCATCGTGCTGCCGCTGGTGTTCATCGCCCTGGGCGGCATCGGGCTTCCCGGTGGTGCGGTGTACGTGCACACCGCCGGCATGAGCAACCGGCAGCGCACCATGGTGAGCCTGGCCGGCCCCAGCGCCAACGCGACACTTGCGGTGTTAATTCTCGGAACCACAGCGCTTTTCGCCGATCGCGAGCACATCGTGTTCTGGGCGGCCATGGCCTACCTCGGTTTTCTTCAGGTGACTGCGGTGGTGCTCAACCTGCTGCCCGTACCGGGCCTGGACGGCTACGGTGCGCTCGAACCTCACCTGAGCCCCAACACGCAACGCATGCTCGGCAACGCCAAGACGTTCGGCTTCCTCATCCTGTTCATGCTGCTGATGTCGCCGCCGATCAACCGTGCATTCTTCGGCGCGGTGTACTGGGTCGTCGCCTCATTCGGAGTCGACCCGGGCCTGGCCCAAATAGGCGGCTGGCTGTTCCGATTCTGGAGCAAGCTGCTCTAGCCGCCCCGCGGCATCAGGTTGGGACAACGGGCAGCAGCACGTAGGGCCGCCCACCCGCGCCGCCGCGGAGGGTGGTGCGTCCGGAAAACTCGGGCAGGTCGCGTTCACCGGGCAATTCGTGCCAGTACGCACCACTTCCGAGTAATTCTCGCCCGTAGGCCTTCTCGGATGGCCCGGGTAGTTCGTGCGTGTAGTCCTGACCGCGCACGGAAAGTCCGATGCGGTAGCCCGCCGGTGCCACCACCGACATCGGCCAGATCTCGACGTCGGCTTCGTACACAACGCCCGGCGTGAGTGGATCGCTCGCGGTGTGCGTGTGCCATGGCCGGTACGGCAGCGAGCGCTGATCGTCCCTCGCGCGGTGCGACATCCGCAGCCACCCCTGGGCCACCGGGCCGTGAGGTTCGAAAGCAGTAGGCCACAAGACCTCGGCGCCAAGGGGATCGAACAGATGCACGGTGACGAACAGGTCGGCATCCGTCGTGCTCGAGGCGACAAAGACCTTCAGTGCCGCCGGACCGGTGACCTCGATGTCGTGCTCCAGGACCGGCGTGGTGAACATGACGCCCTTCGAACGGGCCTCGAACGTGATCGACTGCTCGCCTTCGGGCGTGGTGACCGATAGCTGCCCGTCGGCACAGTCGAGATAGAAGCGCGTCCACTGAGTGCGATCCAGCGGCCATTCGTTTTCGGTGCGTTGGATGAAGGTCTCGGGTGTGCGCACCTTGAGGTGGACCGACGGTTCCTTGTCCCACCCATTGGCCGCACCCTTGAGGAAGTGGTCAAAGAATCGCCGCTGCAGGTCAACGCCGTAATCGGTATAGAACTCGGTCCAATGTTCCAGGCCGTGCACCTCGAGCCACTTCTGTCCGGAGGCACTACGTGAGAACCCTTCGAAGTTGCCGCGTGAATGTAGGCCCATGCCACCCCAATTCGCGCAGGAGAGCACCGGCACGGTGATGTCCTCCAGGTTCGCGGTGCGGTCCCGGTAGTAGTCGTCGAGGTACTGATTGGTCAGCAGCACCTCGCCGATAGCGACGGCGTTGGCGTCCAACTCGGCCTGACTGCGAACCGGCAGTCCCGAGACACGGCGACCGTTGTTGGGGTTGATCTGGGCGTCGGCGTGTCCATGCTGCACACTGCGGATCTGGCACGGCATCCAACTAGGCATGAACTCACTGGTGATGCCACCGTGTTTGGCGTACTCACGGTAGAAGTCGTTGGCGCCCTCCCACGGGCAGATGGCCGCCAGATGCGGGGGTGCCAGCGCTGCGACCAGCCACTGGTTGGTGGCCAGGTACGAGATGCCCAGCATGCCGACCTTGCCGTTGCTCCATGGCTGCACCCCGGCCCATTCGATGCAGGCATAAAGATCCTCGATCTCCCGCGGCGAGAAGATATCGATCGCCCCCTCGCTGCCTCCCGCACCGCGGGTGTCGATGCGCACACAGACGTAGCCCTGGGGCACCCAGCGTTCCGGGTCGGGGTATTCCCACACCTGGTACTTGCTGCTCGATTGGGCGCCGATCTCCGGATGCGCACGCATCATGGCGTTGAAGTTGTCGGCATAGCCGACCTGGAACGGCAGCCCCTTGCCGTAGGGGCTGGCCGCCAGCAGAACCGGGTGCGCCGCATCATCATCGGGGCGGAAGATGTCGGCGGCCAGCGTTATCCCGTCGTCCATCGTGATGCGCACATCCCATTCGATCCGCATACCGTCGCGCAGTTCACTGCGCGGCGCGTACTGCTCAACCATGGTGTTTCCCTTCGTGTTCGACAGCCGGGCGGCGAGTTCCGCGCTAGGAAGCCACCCAGCCGCCGTCGATCAAGAGGCTTGCGCCGTGGATATAGGACGCGGCCGGTGACGCCAGGAACACAACCGCCGGCGCGATATCCTCGACCTCACCCACCCGCCCGGCCGGCGTCGAATCGAGCATCTGCTGCTCGTAATCCTTGTCGGCGAGGAGATCTGCGTTGATGCTTGTGCGGACGTTGCCCGGCGCGACGGCGTTGACGCGAATCCCCAACGGCCCGAATTCGGCGGTAAGGGACTTCACCAGCAGTTCGACCGCACCCTTGGTCGCGCAGTACGCCGCAGAGTTGGGAAAGCCGACGTGGCCGCAGATCGATGACACGAAGATGACCGAACTACCCGCCCCCAGGTGCGGGGCAGCAGCGCGCGTGAGTCGAAAGGGCGCGCGCACGTTGACATTCCATTGCATGTCGAGGTCGAGATCGGTCGTCTCCAGGAATGGCATCGGCAGGAAGACACCGGCGGCATGCACCAGAATGTCCACCCCGCCAAAGCAGCCGATGGCGCCCGGCGCGTCCGCATCGGTGACGTCGATGCTCATGTGTGCCGCCCTGCCGTCCGCCGACTCGATACCGGATGTCACTGCGGTCAAACGGATCTCGTCACGCCCGACGAGAAAGACACTCGCTCCTGCTCCTGCCAGTTCACGGGCTATCTGAGCACCGATGCCCGAACTGGCGCCGGTCACGACGGCGACCTTGTCCCGAAGTGGTTGCGCGGTGTTGCCCATGAGGTCCTCACTCCTTACACCACCGGAAGCCCTTGCAGAACAAGACCATCCGCCACGAGGGTTTCGCCGGCGAGATTAACGCTAGTTTCCCTGCATTAAGAAGTATGAGACCGCACCCCGATTAATGCAAGTTTTCTTGCATACGGTGCCCAGGTCTGCCCCGCGAGGAGAGAAAATTCAGGCAGCGCAGGCCATCAGCCCGCGCGAGCGATCAGATTGACCCGACGAGAACCCGGTCCACGAGTTGTTCCAGGTCCTGGTCGGGCGGGACGTACCCGAAGACGGCCCGCAGATAGATCGGGGCCAGCACCGCATCGAAGATCTGCTCCACGGTGGGCGGATTCTCACCGCGCGCGACACTGCCATCGATCGCCGCCTGAATCTGATCGGTCCGCGTCTTCAGGTAGGCGGCCGCGTTGCCCGCCGCCGCGGATTCCTCATTGCCGAACAGCGCCGAGCGGGCCATCGCCAACGCACGGTAGAAGGCGAAGCCTTCCTTGGATTTGACCTGAGCCGACACCGCCATGGCCCACGTCAACAGATCGTCGCGCAGATTCCCGGTGTTGGGGAACGGTGACTCTTCGTTGAGCTGGGTGACCGCGACATCGAGGATCACCGATTCGACGTTTCCCCAACGCCGGTAGATCGTCACTTCGTGGATACCCGAGCGCTCCGACACCTCGCGGACACTGACCGTGTCTCGCCCCTCGGCGAACAGGGACCGCACCGCGTCATGTACCTGCCGGCGGGTGCGCTCGGTGCGGCCCCCCGGACGCACCGAGCCATGCGCCGCCGAACTCTCGGTCATGGCCGAAGGCTAGGCGAGGAAATCACGCAAGTCGAGTTGCGTTAGGCAGAAAGCAACGCGGGACGCGCCGCGGGATCGCAATCGTCGAGTAGATCGCAGCACCGCGCGTACTCGTGGTCCTCACCGATCAGTTTGGCGGCACGCGCCAAGGCCGCCACCGCACGCAGGAAGCCACGATTGGGCTCATGCGAATACGGGACCGGGCCAAAACCCTTCCAACCGTTTCGCCGCAACTGGTCCAGGCCGCGGTGATACCCGGTCCGCGCGAACGCGTACGCCGTGACAATGCTGGCAGTGCGGTTGTCAGACCCGTCGTCATCCAGCGCGTTCTCGGCCAGTTCGGCCCAGGCGATCGACGCCGCGGGGTAGGCCGCCGCGACCGCGGCCGGATCCTGACCGTTGAGCAGCGCCGATTCGGCGTCCTCGTCTCCGGGCAGCAGCACTGGCTCGGGACCCAGCAGATCACGCATTGGACACCAGGGAGAACTCATCGGAAAGACTCATAGATCCCATTGTGACGCGAACCGTCTCCCGCGATCACGATAGGGTGGGCGCGGTCGATCGCGCCTGCGCGAAAGAGCGGTAAGCACGGATAAGGAACGAAACGCATGGCGAACCCCACCGGTGGAAATTCCGAGGCCAAGCCCGACGCACAGGGCGACGAGCTTGCGGACTCCGCCGAACAGCCGGAAGGCGCCGCGAGCACCCCGGACGCATCGGATGTTTCGGATGTTTCGGATACCGCGGACAACACAGATACCGGTCCGGTCCCCCCGCTCGATGACGCCCAGACCGTGGTGATGGCTCCGGCTAAACCCGAGGTTCCGCGTTACACGGCGCCGGGATTCGATGCCAACAAGACCGAGATGATCGCGCCGGTCGGCGACGATCCCAAGACCGAACTCATCCAGCCGCTGGCGACCCAGGCCCGTCCCAAGGTCGCAACTCCCGAGACCATCGCGCCACGCAAGGCGGAGAAGCGCAGCTGGGGCTGGGTTATCGCGCTGGTACTCGTCGTCGCCGCATTGGCCGCGGTGATCGTGCTTGCCGCAGTCGTCATCTCACGTACCAGCACGCCGAAAGCATCGCAAGAAGAGTTGGTACGCAACAGCATTCAGAACTACGACAACGCCATCCAGACCGGCAACCTGGCTGCCCTGCGCACCATCACCTGTGGCGAGACCCGCGACGGTTACGTGCGCTACCCCGACGCCGATTGGTCGCAGACGTATCAGAAGGTGGCGGCCGCCAAGCAGTACCCGGTGGTTGCCAGCATCGATGAGGTCGTCGTCAACGGCGAACATGCCGAAGCCAACGTCACGTCGTTCATGGCTTTCGCGCCGCAGACCCGGTCATCACGCAGCTTCGATCTGCAGTTCCGCGACAACCAGTGGAAAATCTGCCAGTCCGACTAACAGCATGTCCCCGAGTGCGAGCGCTGACGCTCACACTCGGGGCTGCGGCTTACGCCAGTCCGGCGGAAACCGACCGGCCCGCCGACTTCAGGTCATTGCACGCCTCGACGACACGCGCCGTCATGTTGGCCTCGGCCTTCTTCAGGTAGCTGCGCGGGTCGTAGGTCTTCTTATCGCCCACCTCGCCGTCGATCTTGAGCACACCGTCGTAGTTGGTGAACATGTGCGCGGCGATCGGGCGGGTGAACGCGTACTGGGTGTCGGTGTCGACGTTCATCTTCACCACGCCGTAGCGCAGCGAGTCCTCGATCTCCGACTTCAGCGAGCCCGAGCCGCCGTGGAAGACAAAGTCGAACGGCTTGGAGCCCTCCGGCAGACCCAGCTTGGCCGAGGCCACCTTCTGTCCCTCGGCGAGCACTTCCGGCTTGAGCTTGACGTTGCCGGGCTTGTACACACCGTGCACGTTGCCGAACGTGGCCGCCAGCAGGTAGTGGCCCTTTTCGCCGACGCCGAGCGCATCGACGGTCTTCTCGAAGTCCTCGGGGGTGGTGTAGAGCTTCTCGTTGATCTCGGCCTCGACACCGTCCTCTTCACCACCGACGACGCCGATCTCCACCTCGAGAATGATGTGGGCCTTGACGGCGGCGGCCAACAGCTCCTGCGCGATGGTCAGGTTCTCGTCGATCGGCACCGCGGACCCGTCCCACATGTGCGACTGGAACAGCGGAGCCCGGCCGGCGTTGACACGCTCCTGGGAGATGGCCAGCAGTGGACGGACATAGGTGTCCAGCTTGTCCTTGGGGCAGTGGTCGGTGTGCAGCGCGACGGTGATGTCGTACTTGGCGGCGACGACGTGCGCGAACTCGGCGAGTGCGACCGCACCGGTCACCATGTCTTTGACACCCAGGCCCGAGCCGAACTCGGCTCCTCCGGTGGAGAACTGGATGATGCCGTCACTGCCGGCGTCCGCGAATCCCTTGATGGCGGCGTTGATGGATTCCGAAGACGTGCAGTTGATGGCCGGGAAGGCGAAGGAATGCTCCTTGGCCCGATTCAGCATCTCGGTGTAGACCTCGGGCGTCGCGATGGGCACTTCGGTGACCTCCATGTCGGTTCTGAGCAGTCGGTTCTGGGCTCTGAGAAATCGCCCCTCACCATAAGCCAGGGACGTTTCCATCATTTAGCGCCGGTACTGTTGGCGCCGTGATCCTGGCTTCGTCGACGACCACCCTGGCCCTCATGCCCAGCTTCCTGGACCCCACCAAGCTGCTGGCGCAGTTCGGGACGCTGGCATTGCTCGGGTTGCTGGTGGTGATCTTCGTGGAATCGGGTGTGCTGTTCCCGGTGCTGCCCGGCGACTCGCTGCTGTTCGTCGCGGGTCTTTTCGCCGCCAAACTGGCCGCCGGAGTCGCCGACGAGAGCATCCAGCAAGCCAACTTCCAGCTCTGGAAGCTGCTGGTCTTCATTCCCATCGCGGCCATCCTGGGCGGGCAAGTCGGCTACTGGATCGGGCGCGGCATCGGCACCTCCATGTTCAAACCCGACGCACGCTTCCTCAAACAGCGCTACCTCGACGAGGCACATGCGTTCTTCGAGAAGAAGGGCCCCTTCGCCATCGTGATCGCACGATTCGTACCGATCGTGCGCACCCTGGCCCCGATCACCGCCGGCGCGGCCCGGATGAGTTACCCGATCTTCGCGCTGTACAACATCCTGGGCGCCGTCGTCTGGGGCGTCGGCCTGACCCTGTTGGGCTACTGGCTGGGCCAGTTCCAAGTCATTCAGAAGCTGCTCGAACCGATCTTCATCGTGATCGTGTTGGCCTCGGTGGCCCCGATGTTCTTCGAGTGGATGCGCCGCCGCAAGGCGGCCAAGGGCGCAGCGGGCTCCGAGACGCCGACCGAGGCCTGAGCTTTCGTCGACATCGACGAAATGTAGAGGTCTACCCGCACTTTCCGTGCAAAACGCAGATCTGGGCGTGCGGCCGGGTTCACAGCGAGGTGGGCTGGGTCTTCTCGAACTCGGTCACCTTGGCCCGGAAGGCATCCGGGAACGACGCGGACTTGCCGTCGACGGCGTGCACGTAGACCGTCTCACCGGTGATGAGATGTTCACCGCCACGGTGGATCTCGAAGTGGCAGGTCATGCTGGCCCGGCCCATCCGGGCAATGCGTACCCCGATATCGACGGTATCGTCGAAGCGAGCCGACGCGTGATAGTCGATGACCGATTTCACCACGTACATGTGCTCGAAGACCCCATCGCCACCGGCATTGCGCGCGCCGGTCAGCGCTGCCCAGTACTCGGTGAGCGCGACATCGAAGTACGCCAGGTAGTGAGCGTTGAAGACCACGCCCTGCATGTCCACCTCGGCCCAGCGCACCCGCAGCGGATGAAAGAAGCTGAAATCCTCCCGCGCCACGTCAGGCGACCACGTGTGCGGCTTCGAGCAGCATCCAACCGGACAGCTGCACCGACAAATCCCGCTCGGGAACCTTCGACGGATTGACCGCACCGGCCACGAACTGCGAAGCCGCCGACTGTGCGGTCGGCAGATCGGCCGACCGCGTCCAGTCCGCGCCGAACAACGGAAGATCCTCGACCGTCAGCCGATTGGCCCATGCGGCCTCCGCCGAGGCCAGCAAGATGTCCCGGGCCGTGGTGTGCGCATCGGCGTCCTGCGCCGAGTTCTCCGGGAGCGTGGTGACCACCAGCGCCAGATAACGGGCCAGAATGCCGTTGAACAGCCCGCCGTCTCCGCCGCCGCTGCCCCTGATGACCCCGTCGTCGGTCATCTGATCCCTGACCGCGTGGACCAGCCGATGCACGCGCTGGGCATGCCGCGACTCGGCGGTCCGCACCGCCAGCTCCGTCTCCAGCCCCAAAACCACACCCTGACAGTAGGTATAGGTGGCCCGTTCGAGGGTGCCGTCCTCTTGGATGCCATCGATCACCAGATGCGAGTCCGGGTCAACGAGAGTCTTGTCGATCCAGTCGGACATCACCTCTGCCCGCCACACTCTTCCGGTGCGCGCCAACACGATTGCCGCGGGCCCGTTGGCGGGGGTGTTGAAGAACCTGTCCTGCTTGCGCCACGGGATGCCACCCCCGTACTGCGGCATCCACGCGTCGAGGAACTGCTGCCGTAGGCGATTCAGCGCACGGGGACGCTCCAGGCCCAGCAGCTCGGAGGCGCGCTGCATGGCCAGCGCCAACCACGCCATGTCGTCGTAGTACTGGTTGGTCCACATGAAGACATTGCGAAAGCGATGTGCGCGTTGCATGTCCGCGATGTGCTTGAGCCGATCCGGGCGCGGGTCACGCAGTTGCGCATCGATCAGGCAGTCCTGCAGATGCGCCTGCCACCAGTAGTGCCAGTTCTTGAACCAGGTGGCACCCGGCGCCGGCGGCCATGTGACGATGCCCAATTGCATCCCCGGCAGATGCCACAGCGACGAGAGATGCCGTGCGGTAATCGCGGCTTCGGCGCTACTGGCACGGTTAGCCCACAGCACATCCATGCACCCGATACTAGGCGGGGCTCACCACGCCCTGTTCAGGTCGCCATGCTGGCGGATCCAGGCGTGCATGGCGATCCCCGCGGCGACCCCGGCATTGATGCTGCGCGTCGATCCGAACTGTGCGATCGAAACCGTCATCACCGCACCGCCTTTCGATGTATCGGTGACGCCCGGCCCCTCCTGTCCAAACACCATCAAACAGTCTGCGGGCAACTGTGCCGTCTCCAGCGGTACCGAGCCGGGCACGTTGTCGACGGCCACCACCGTCAGACCGGTCTGCTTGGCGTACTCGAGAAGCTCATCGGTGCTGTCATGGTGCATCAGGTGCTGATAGCGGTCGGTGACCATGGCGCCACGGCGGTTCCAGCGCCGCCGGCCCACGATATGCACGGTGTGCACCGCGAACGCGTTGGCGGTGCGCACCACCGTCCCGATATTGGCGTCATTTTCAAAGTTCTCGATGGCGATGTGTAACCGATGCCGTCTGCTGTCGATATCGGCGACGATCGCGTCTCGCCGCCAATAGCGATAGGCGTCAACCACATTGCGGGCATCACCGTCACGCAAGAGTTCCGGGTCGTAGCGCGGATCTTCCGGTAGCGGCAGACCCCGATCCAGCGCCCAGGGCCCCACACCGTTGCCGGTGGCGCCCCACAAAGACGGCTCCGTGGGTCCGTCCTTGGGATCTTCCGAGTCCGCACTCACGAGTTCGTCCACACCGCGGCGTGCGTACCGATCACCGACAGCGTGCCCGCGAGCACCGCCGCATTGATCTCCCCCTGCAGACATAGCGAGGGCTGCAGCTGCACGGCATCAAGGGCAGCGTCCGGCAGCACCAGCACCGAGGCGCCGTAGACCGCACAGCTGCGCGGTAGGCCGGGCCCGGGCAGCGTCGGTGCCACCGTGACCATGAGCGGTCCGCCGCGGGCCGCCGATTCATCGCGATAGCGCGCCGCGACCCCCGAAATGTTCAGCCCCAGCAGCGAGTATCCGTTGCCGGTGAAGGCATTTGGATCACCCAAATCCACCTGGCTGATCTGCTGACCGTTGGCCCGCCAGGCCTCCATGCTCTTGGTGATGATCACCAAGCCCGAGTCATTCTGCGGCGTCGGTAGCAGACCCATCGGGTACGCCACCGGGTAGGCCACGGTGGTTCCGGCAATACGGTCCTTGGCCGAGTACACGTACACGCCGCGCACCGCGCTCTGGTTTTGCATGGGCCCCAGGCACACCGTGCCGGTGAGCTGATCTGGAGTCGGTGCGCTCAGGGGATGTATCGACAGATCGGTCAGCCCACCGCACCCGTTCAATGCTGGCACTTCCAGCGGATGTGCCAGCGAACCGTACAGCCCGAAACGCAGATCCGCGGCGGCAGTGGGCTTCTCCCCCGGTTTGGCGGCCGCCCCCGTGATGTCGACCAGCACGTACCCGTTCTGGAATCGCAGATTGGCGACACCGAGGTTCCAGCCCAGCACACTCTGTGTCTCGCCGACCTTCGCAGCCTGAGCGCCGTAGACCTGTTGTTTCTCAGGGTCTTTCGAGCAGCCCGTCAGGACCAGGACCCCGGCCAACAGAGCAACCAGGGCCCTCCGGAAGGTCACGATCCGGCCAGGCCGAGATCCGCCAGTCCCAGCACATACCGATAGGGAACACCTTCGGCGCGAATAGCCTCGGCGGCACCGGTGTCACGGTCGACGACGGTCGCCACCCCGATCACCGTGCCTCCGGCCTCACGGACCGCTTGCACTGCGGTAAGCGCGGAACCGCCGGTGGTACTGGTGTCCTCGACCACCAGAACCTTCTGCCCGGCCACGTCGAATCCCTCGATAAGCCGTTGCATGCCATGGGCTTTCACCGACTTACGCACCACAAAAGCGTCGATGGGCCGTCCGCCGGCGTGCATGACGGCCGTCGCGACCGGATCAGCACCCAGAGTCAGCCCGCCAACCCCGGCGTAGTCCCAGTCGCTGGTCAGCTCGCGTACCAGCCGCCCGATCAGGGCCCCGGCACGGTGATGCAGTGTGGCGCGACGCAGGTCGACGTAATAGTCGGCCTCCTTGCCCGACGACAAGGTCACCTTGCCGTGCACCACCGCGATATCGCGGACCAACGCCGCCAACTCGTCACGCTCGGCGACGTTGAGATCCGGTCCTAAATCAAGTTCTGCCACGACCCCGTCCTACCACGCTGTTGAATTTCCGCACCAAACCTCTTGGTATTAACCGTGTTACCGAAGTGATCGCCTTGTATTGCACGCCGGGAACACTGAGCACCTTACCGGCGGCGATGTCATGCAGGCACGCGTTGACCACGTCATCAACCTGGAGCCACATGAATTCCGGGATGGTGCCCATCTCAATTCCGGCCCGCTCGTGAAACTCGGTGTGGATGAACCCGGGGCACAACACGTGCATGCCAACGCCGGTGCCCAACAACCCGTTTGCCAATCCTTCGGTGAAGGAGACCACCCAGGCCTTCGACGCCGAGTACGTCGAGCCGCGCCCGGAGACCAGGCCGGCTACGCTCGCCACATTGACGACGGTGCCGGTGCCCGCTTCGATCATCGAGGGCAGGGCCGCACGAGTCAGCTCCATGACGGCAGTGACATTCACGTCCAGCTGCGCGTGCAGCAGTTCGGGCGCCGCTACCCAGAACTCGCCGGCAGTCGCGAATCCGGCGTTGTTGATCAACACCGACACGCCGGCCGCGAGGCGCTTGGCGACCCTTGCCCGATCGGTGGCATCGGCCAGGTCGGCGGGCAGCACCTCGGCATGTACACCGAATCGGCAGGCGAGCTCGTCGGCCAGCGCCCCCAGGCGCTGCTCATCACGGGCAACGAGCACCACGTCATATCCCTGCGAGGCGTACTTGCGAGCAAAACCGCCCCCCAGGCCCGAGGTGGGGCCGGTGATGAGCGCCACGGGGCGCACGGAATTCGTGTCAGCCGCGGATGAGCCAAGACCGTCAGGCGCGGATGAGCCGCTTGCGCGAAGACCATCAGGCGCGGATGAGCCGCTTGCGCGAAGACCGTCGACCATGGTTGGTCAGCGTACCCGGCTGACCGGGCACTTCCTCTCGTCGCATAACCGGTACTAAAAGTTACTAGTACAAATTGTTCGGAAATCGCCGCTTGCCCGAGTCAGCGTTGCTAGCATCGCGAAATGCTCGACCGGGTAGTGGGGTGGCTCATAGAGCGTCAGCGCTGGATTTACCCGGTACTTATCGCATTGTGGCTCGCCGCGGGCACCTACATAACCACCGCGCCGAAGGTTGCACTGCCGACCCCGGAGACCGCCCCGACCGCGCAACCCGTGAGCGCCATGTCGCTCAGCCAGCCCAAGACGGTCACCTACGAGGTATCCAGCGGCGGAGCGCCCATCACGGTGTCCTATCTCGACGAAAAGGGCCAATCACGGCTCTTCAACGGCGCCGCGCCCTGGCGCACCAGCCTGACCACCAGCGATTTCGGATTCACCGCGGGCGTCACGGCGATATCCACCGGCACCGTGACCTGTCGAATCACCGTCGACGGCAAGGTCGCCGACGAGAAAACCGACACCAGCCGCACCCCTTCGGTGAGCTGCAATCTCGTCGCATTCCAAAAACTCGGCGCGCAAGGCGGTCACTGATGCACGACAGTCCAGTTTTCGGCCACTTCGCCGGGATCATCAGCAGGCACGCCGCCGCGATCATCGGGCTGCTCATGCTGGTGGCCGGTGGCCTGATGGCATCGGCACCCGACCTCGAAGAGCTCGCCCTGACCCACGGCAGCCCTATGATGCCCACCAACACCGAGTCCGCGGCCGCGCTCAAACACATGGCCAAGGCGTTCGGGGAGTCCGAGTCGAACAACACCGCCGCCGTCGTCGTCGTCAAGAATCAGCCGTTCACCGAGGAGGACCGGCAGTTCCGTGCCGAACTGATGAAGCGCCTGCGGGCCGACACCGAGCATGTGGAGCCGGGCATGGACATGTGGTCCGACCCGCAATTCGCGACAGCATCGGAAAGTCCCGACAAGATGGTCGCCTTGGCGCAGGTGCAACTGTCCGGGGAGATCGGCGGACCCAAGGCCATGGAATCCGCAAAGGCCGTGCAACGCATCATCGATGACATCGCCAAGCCTGCGGGCACCACGATCTACGCCACCGGAACAAGCCAGGCCGCCGCCGATCAGATCAACACGATGATGCGCGATGTCGTGATCATCGGTGGGCTGTCGCTCGTGCTGGTGGGCGGCCTGCTGCTCTTGGTATACCGCTCCCTCGTGGTCGCATTCTTGCCATTGATCACGGTGGGCGTTGCGGTCGGGATCGCTACCCCGATCGCAAGCTTCCTGACCCTGGCCGGGCTGATTCCGACATCCATGATGACCAACGCCTTGATGGGTGCGCTGGCGTTGGGCGCGGGTACCGACTACTCCATCTTCTTCATCGGCCGCTACCAAGAGGGCCGACGTGCCGGCCTCAGTGTCGACGACGCCTTCCGCGCAGGTTATCGAGGCGTGGCGCCGGTCGTGATCGCGTCCGGGTTTACGGTCGCAGGCGCGTTGTCCTGCATGACATTCGCCCAGCTGGACATGATGAGATCGATGGGCATCCCCGGGGCCATCACAATGATCTTCACGGTGCTGTCGGCGGTGACGGTGACACCCGGCGCGCTGCTCATCGGCGCGCGCAGGTTCGGCTGGTTCGAACCCAAATCGACCACCCGGTCGACCCGGCTGTGGCGCCGTATCGGCATCCGGGTGGCGCGCTGGCCAAAGCCCATATTCGTCACCACCTTCGCCGCATTGATCGTGCTCATGATGGTGATCCCCACCGCCTCCTTCAATTACGACGAACTGCAGTTCATCCCGAAGGACATGCCCAGCGCGGCCGGCATGAACGCGATTCAGGAGCACTTTCCCGCGGGCCAGATGAATCCCGACATGATCCTCATCCGCGCCCCAGAAGATCTGCGCACCTCGGCCAACATCGGACTCCTGGAGAAAGCAGCGCAACAGATCACCAAGCTGGACAGCGTGGCCTCGGTGCAGTGGATCACCCGGCCGACGGGGATCCCGATGGATCAGACCTCCCTCATGTACAGCGTGGGGATGGCCGGAACGATGGTGTCGCAGAACAAGATCGTCATGGAACAGCGGCAACAGCGGATCCGCGCGATGACCGACAACATGAACTCGATGATGACCACCCTGCAGGGTCTGCAGAACACGCTGCGTACCGCACAGCAGGGCGCCGCCCAATTCAGCGCGGCGGCCGGGCCGATCCAAGCCAGCCTGAATCAGATGAAATCACAACTTAATTCGGTGATGGGTCCGGCCCGCGAGGTGGTGCGGGCACAGCCCAACTGCGCCGCCGATCCGATGTGCGTGGGCGCACGATCCACCCTTTCCAACTTCGAGAACATGTCGAGCGTCACCGACCAAATGCGCAGTCTCGTCAGCACTTCGGGCTCCATGACCGGAGGTTTGGCCCAGGCCGCACGGACCATGCCGCGCATGCTCGACTCGATGTCCGCGATGCAGGATCTGATGACCGAGACCAATGAGCAGATGGCTCAGATGATGTCGCAAATCGATACCATGACCTCGCTGATGCAGGACCTCGGCCGAAGTAGTGCGGGCACCGGGGACTACTTCTACTTCCCCGCGCAGATGCTCTCAGATCCGCGTTTCAAGCCGTACCTGAAGATGATGTTCTCCGAGGACGGCACCACCACCCGCATGATCGTGATCGGCAACGGCAGCAGCTACGGCGACGAGGGCATCCAGCGCGTCCGGGATCTGGCGCATGAGATGAAGTACGCGCTCAAGGGCACTCGTTTGGAGGGCAGTGTCATCGAAATCGCCGGCCCGGCAGCACTGATCGGCGATATGCGGGTGATGCTCGACCGCGACGAAAAGCTGATCATGATCGGCTGTCTTACGGTGATCTTCACCGTGGTGCTGCTCCTGCTGCGCGGTTTGGTGGCCTCACTGATCGTCATCGGCTCGGTGCTGGTGTCCTTCGCGTCGACGCTCGGTCTGGCCCTGGTGATCTGGCAACACGTGCTCGGCATTCAGTTGCACTGGTCGGTGCCGGTCGCGGTGTTCGCGATTCTCATCTCGGTGGGCGCCGACTACAACCTGCTGGTGGCGTCGCGCTTCAAGGAAGAGATGAGTGCCGGTATCCGGACAGGTGTCATCCGCACCATCGCCGGCACCGGCGGAGTCGTGACGACAGCCGGGCTGGTATTCGCGATGACACAGTTCGCGATGATGGGTTCGAGTCTGGTGAACGTCGCTCAGATGGGCTCGACGATCGGTCTGGGTTTGATCATCGACACATTCGTCGTGCGCACCTTCACGGTGCCGACGCTCGCGGTGATCCTCGACAAGAAATTCTGGTGGCCACTGCCGATGAACCAGCTGTGGCGGCGTTCCTAGCGCCTAGTTGCCCTGCGGTTGGCCCTGACCCACGGGGGCGGGCTGCCGGTCGCCCGCGGGCGAGGAGTTGGAACCGACGGGTCGGCTCGGGCGTTCCGCGGCCTGGATGGGCGAGAGTGCCGATTCCCCGGACGGGGGCAACACGCGCAGCAGGTCATTGAACTGGCGGACGGCCTTGAGGCCCTCGTCCCACTGCTCACGGTTGCTGTTGATGGGAAGCGCGGCCAGCGTCCAGTGCTGCTCGTTCCACAACACCTCCGCCGTCTCGGTCGCGGTGTGGGCGAAGGTGACCATGCGCCGATCACAGGCGCGACGAGCGGCGTCCAGGTTGGTGGAGTACACCATGCGCGGCCCGATGGCACCCAACAGCCAGATATCCGATTCGCGAGGCTCCTGCATGACCTTGAGCCGCAGATCCACCATGACGTTGGTGCCCACCTTGCGGTGCAGCGCGATGATGGTCGCGACGTCCTCCAGGTCGAAGACGTAGACGGCCTCCCCACGGATCTGTCCGAGGACCACGTTCGCGGCCGCGGCCGATCCCGCGCTGGACATCACGCCGCGGTTCCAGCGCTTCACGATCTCTTTGTCCTGCGACATGTAGTCGAAGCCGTGAGATCGCGCCCAGGCCTTGCGGCGGTGTCCGCGGCTGCGGCGGCGGCCGATATCCACGTACAGCAGCACGCCCGCACAGACGAAGCACAGTGCGGACAGCGTGAACCAAAGTAGAGCCATCCGCGACAGCCTAACCGGTACCGGCCCAACTGCCGCACAGACCGCTCGGATCGTGACCCAGAGTTACCGGTCCGTGATGGGCTCTCGATAGCGCCGAATGTCGACTTACCGCGCGAAAGTCCGAGTAGACAGCGCGATAAGTCGACACTCGACAGCTACTTATCCCAGGATGAGCGATTCGCCGTCGGCACTCACGTTCACCGGAACGACGTCGCCATCGTGCACCTCACCGGCCAACAGCTGCTTGGCCAGCTTGTCGCCGATCGCCTGCTGCACCAGACGCCGCAGCGGACGTGCCCCGTAAATCGGGTCGAACCCGCGTTGGGCCAGCCACTTCTTGGCGGGCTCGGACACCTCGAGTGTCAACCGGCGCTGCGCGAGCCGCTTCTGCAGCTGTGCCAGCTGGATGTCGACGATCCGTACCAGTTCCTCAGGGTTGAGGCCTTCGAAGATCAACACGTCGTCGAGCCGGTTGATGAACTCCGGCTTGAACTTGGCACGCACCGCGGCCATCACCTGCTCCTCGGAGCCACCGGCCCCCAGGTTGGAGGTGAGGATCAAGATGGTGTTCCGGAAGTCCACCGTGCGGCCCTGACCGTCGGTGAGACGTCCCTCATCGAGCACCTGCAGCAGCACATCGAACACATCCGGGTGCGCCTTTTCCACCTCGTCGAACAGCACCACCGTGTACGGGCGCCGGCGCACCGCCTCGGTCAGCTGACCGCCGGCGTCATAGCCGACATAACCCGGAGGGGCACCGACAAGTCGTGCGACCGAATGCTTTTCGCCGTACTCCGACATGTCGATACGCACCATGGCGTGCTCGTCGTCGAAGAGGAAGTCCGCGAGCGCCTTGGCCAACTCGGTCTTGCCGACACCGGTGGGCCCGAGGAACAGGAACGATCCGGTGGGCCGGTTCGGGTCGGCGACACCGGCCCGGGCGCGGCGTACCGCATCCGAGACGGCCTCGACGGCCTTCTTCTGCCCGACCACCCGCGCCCCCAGCACGTCTTCCATGCGCAGCAGCTTGGCGGTTTCGCCTTCCATGAGCCGCCCGGCCGGGATACCGGTCCAGGCCGACACCACATCGGCGACGTCGTCGGGGCCGACCTCTTCCTTGAGCATGACGTTCCCGTCATGGTCCAGGCCTGGAAGCGCTGCCTCCAGCTGCTTCTCCAGCTCGGGAATGCGTCCGTAGCGCAGTTCGGCGGCCTTACCCAGATCGCCGTCGCGTTCGGCGCGGTCGGCTTCTCCCTTGAGGCCTTCCAGCTGCTCCTTGAGATCACGGACCGCGTCGATGGCCTTCTTCTCGTTCTGCCACCGTGCGGTCAGCTCCGCGAGCCGCTCCTTCTTATCGGCCAGCTCCTCACGCAGCTTGACCAGGCGCTGCTTCGAGGCCTCGTCGTCTTCCTTCGACAGCGCCATCTCTTCGATCTCGAGACGACGCACAACACGCTCGACCTCGTCGATTTCCACTGGGCGCGAATCGATTTCCATGCGCAGACGAGATGCGGCCTCGTCGACAAGGTCAATCGCCTTATCCGGCAGGAAGCGTGAGGTGATGTACCGGTCGGACAGCGTCGCGGCGGCCACCAGTGCCGAGTCGGTGATCCGTACGCCGTGGTGAATCTCGTAGCGCTCCTTGATGCCACGGAGGATGCCCACGGTGTCCTCGACCGACGGCTCACCCACCAGCACCTGCTGGAACCGCCGCTCCAGGGCGGCGTCCTTCTCGATGTACTTGCGATACTCGTCGAGTGTGGTGGCACCGACCAGGCGCAGCTCACCGCGTGCCAGCATGGGCTTGATCATGTTGCCGGCGTCCATCGCCGACTCTCCGGTCGCGCCCGCACCCACGATGGTGTGCAGTTCGTCGATGAACGTAATCAATTGTCCGGCAGAGTTTTTGATCTCATCCAGAACAGCCTTCAACCGCTCCTCGAACTCGCCCCGGTACTTCGCACCGGCCACCATGGAGCCAAGGTCCAGCGATACGACAGTCTTGCCACGCAGACTTTCGGGTACGTCGCCGGCGACGATGCGCTGCGCCAGGCCCTCCACGATGGCGGTCTTACCGACACCGGGCTCACCGATCAGCACCGGATTGTTCTTGGTGCGCCGGCTCAGCACCTGTACGACGCGGCGGATCTCGGTATCGCGACCGATCACCGGGTCGAGCTTGCCCTCACGGGCACGGGCGGTCAGATCGGTGGAGTACTTCTCCAATGCCTGGAACGTCGCCTCGGGCTCGGCACTGGTCACCCGGCCGCTGCCGCGCACCTGAACGAAGGCATCGCGCAGCGCCTGTGGGGTAGCGCCGCTGTTGGCAAGCAGTTTGGCGATATCGGAATCACCGGTGGCCAAGCCGACGAGCAAGTGCTCGGTGGATACATAGTCATCGTTGAGCTCGGTGGCGAGCTGTTGCGCCGTGGTGATCGCGGCGATGGAGTCACGCGACAGCTGCGGGTTGGCGCTGGCGTTACTGACTTGAGGCAGCCGATCGGCGATGACCTGCGCTTCGTTGCGTACGACCGCGGGGTCGACACCCACGGCCTGTAGAAGCGGCGCGGCGATGCCATCGGCCTGGCTCAGCAGCGCCACCAACAGGTGGGCCGGACGGATTTCGGGGTTGCCCGCTGAGGTCGCTGCCTGGAGGGCAGCAGTCAGCGCGGCCTGAGTCTTCGTGGTCGGATTGAACGAGTCCACAACACCTCCATTGGTTGAGAGAAAAGTTAGTCATTGGTTCTAACGTCAAAAATCTTGAGTCTGTTCCGCTCAACTTTGGATTTTTTCCGGCTGCAGTGTCTACCTCATCACACCAAGCGATGCTCCGGAACGAGATGGTGCCGTCGTGCCCGAATCGGCGCTCACTCTTGGGGGCCGCGCCCCTCCAGCAGCTCGCCGAGTCGGGACAGGACGGGAACCGCCCCTCCCCGTAAGACCGACCGCACCTGACGATTGAGCGGGAACTCCGGATCGAATCCGCTCAACCGGAACCACAGTTGAGTTCCGCCGTCCAGCGGACGCAGCCGCCAGGTCATATTGAGTGCGGTGATCCCACCCATGATGGGAATCTCGAACGTGCACACGATGAGCTCGGGCTCGCGCACCTCCAAGAACTCCATGTCCACCCGCCCGCCGAACCCGACAAGCGGGATCGGATAGGTGGTCACGGTGAGCCGCCCGCCCGTCTCCACCACTCCGAGATCGTGGTCGTTGACCAGTTCGCCCACAAACTCCTTCGAGGTGATGGCCTGCCAGACCGTTTGTGGCGAATGGTGATAGAACTCGCCCAGACTGAATGACGTCGCGTCGTCTGGCGGGGGCCCCGCACCGGCTTCCGGAGCAGCCATCAGTTCCGCAATCCGGGACATGACCAATGTCCAGATGTCCCGAACAAGAATCCGGAGTCGTCCATGAACCGGGTTGGCGACATCAAATCCGTTGTGTACTACCAGTAATCGCGTTCCGCCCGCTTCTGGATGCAGCGTCCAGGTGGCCTGCAGATTCAACGAACTCTCGGGCGTGGTAAACCGGTACGCCAAACGTTCGTTGGGTACGACGTCGGTGAACTCACAGTCCCCACGGCCGTCGAAATTCACCTCCGGCATCGGGAACGTGGTGAACGCGAACGATTTACCCGTCTCGACGGAGTCCCCGACGAGGTCGGTCGTCCAGTCCGAGATCGAGGCGGGCGATGTCATGGCGTGCCAGACCTGCTCCGCCGAATAGGGGAAGAACTGCCCAACTGTCACCGATGTCAGGTCATCCGGCGACGCGGTCATACCCCTGGGATACCGCAGTTGTGTAAGACGTGTGGGCAATCAGGCGGATACATCGGTGACCAGACAGTGCGGCGGCTGATCGTCGCCGGTCCGGGCAGAGTCGATACATCGACCGAGTCTGCCCATCGTCCCGGGCCAGCCGCGCTCGGAGAGCGTTCGGTACACCCGCGAAGCGGAGTCGTCAGGGTCGAATCCCTCATGGCGCAGGGTGACCATGGTGCCGCCTGGCACCTCGTGCAGCGTCCACGTCACGGTCCATTCCCTGTTCTTCGCCGATTTCATATCCCACCAGCGGATGGACAGCACCGCATTGGGGGTAGCCGCGAGCACCTCGCAGGACAGCGCGCCAGAGAAGTCGGCCATGGGTATGGGAAAGGACGTGAAGCGGAACCGGGTTCCGACCTCGGGCCGAAATCCGATCGGGTCCATCAGCCATTCCTCCATGGCATCCGGACAAGCCATCACGCTCCATACCCTCTCGGGCGGATGCGGATAGAACTGGTCAAGAACGATAGTGGCGATGTCGTTCGCGTCGTCGGGCACGGCACTCTCCAGATCGGTTGGGTTATCTTTCATACCCCACCAATCTGGGTTACCGCCGTGTTCTCATCTGTTAGCCAAGCAAACTCATCCGCATGAGCGCTCAACGCCATCCCCGTCTCTCGAGGTAGTCGCTGCACGATCGATGAGGCGCCCCAGCTTGGTCATCGCAGTGGGCCAGAACAAGTCCGAAAGGGCCGCCATCCTGTGCACAGCTGGGTCATCGCTATCGAATGCTGGCCGGCTCAAGGTCACCATAGTGCCCTCCGGCACCGAAACAAGAGTCCACGTCGTTCGCCAGGCAACCGGGGCATCCAGTTTTGTATCCCACCAGGAAATTGCCAGCTTTTTGTATTGCGTAGCCACTAGAACTTCGCACGCGATATCCCCCGAATAGTTGGCAATCGGCACCGGAAGATCCAGCAGCCGGTACCGCGTACCCACCTCCGGACGAAACCCAACCTGTTCGACGAACCAGTCCCCCATGACGTCGGGGTCGACCAGAACATTCCATACGCGCCCCGGAGGGTGCGGATAGAAGAAATCTGCGACGACATCCGCCGAGTCGTACGGATCGCCCACAGCGCACTCCCTCGTAGGTAGTGACACCCTTTGTACTCCGCGAAACCGGCGACCGGGATTACTGGAGTGATTAACCAGGCAAACGTATCGCGGGTACCTCGGCGGTACCGCGCCACTCGATGGATGGGGTACGTAGTGCAATCGATCTCACAATTGCCCGGATGCCGCGGCCACAGAACATTGGCAAACGACGATCAAAGCTCTCCACCAGGCCTGTAGTGAAGGAAGAGCGCCCACGGCGGTTCAGTCAGCACACGGATGAACGCACCGCCAGGTCATCTGCCGCCAGTCTGGCCTCACACAGTCTCAGACAGGCCCGGAATTTCCCTTCTAGACTGGCCTCTCGGTAGAGGAGAACCCCGGAAAGGTTAGGCAACGGAAGCTCGTGGGGCTTGAGGACGTCGAAGCACTGCACGACTTGGTCGGCGGGGTCGAGCTATCGGGAAACAAACTTGTCCGAAGCTTCTACATCCGCTGGTTCGCCATCGATCCCACAGTCGGCGATCTCTTCCCCGCCGACATGTCGGCACAACGCGAGCACTTCCGTCAGGCACTCCAATTCGTGCTCTGGGAGATGGCGGCCTACCGCACCGAGGGTTTGGTCAACTTCCTAGCCCAGCTGGGCCGCGACCACCGCAAGTTCGGAGCCACCAACAGCCAGTACGACACCATGCGCCAAGCCCTGCTGGACACCACGCGGGAGGTGCTGGCGCCGATTTGGGATCAGCGGATGGAGGCCACCGCCACCGAGGTGTACACGGTGATGATCGAGGTGATGCGCAGCGCCGCCGCCTCCGACATCGGCCAGCCCTGGTGGGACGGCAAGGTCATCGAATATCACCGCACTTCCAGGGATCTCGCACTAATCCGGCTGAAGCTCAACACGCCCATGCAGTATCACTGCGGACAGTACGTTCATGTCCAGGTGCCGCAAAGCCCGCGAAACTGGCGTTATCTCAGTCTGGCGATTCCGCCGGATCCCGAGGGCTACATAGAATTTCACGTCAAGGCGGTACCCGGTGGACTAGTCAGCGGCGACATGGTCAACAAGACCAAGGTGGGTGACACCTGGCGGATTTCACCGCCACTCGGCGCGCTGTCGGTGAATCGAGACGGCGGAGACATACTCATGGTCGCGGGCAGTACCGGTATCGCACCGCTGCGCTGCCTCATCATGGAACTATCCCAGTGGGCCGAAAACCCAAGAGTGCACCTGTTTTACGGGGCACGCTATCCGCAGGAGCTCTATGACCTGTGGACACTCTGGCATATCGCCTCGATCAATCCTTGGCTGTCGGTCACGCCGGTCACCGAATACCCGCGAAACCCGGACTGGGCCACCGAATACCACGATCCGACACCGCCCCGCGGCCTCCATGTCCGCCAGACGGGACTGCTCTCGGAAGTGGTGACGGCATACGGCGGTTGGGGCGACCGGCAGATCCTGCTCGGCGGCTCGGCGTCCATGATCCAGGCCACCAAGGAAGCGCTGGTATCAAAGGGAGCTGACGCCTCCAGAATTCAGCACGATCCCCTTTAGCGCTGCTGACGCGGCTGCCAGACGACCACCGCGGTGCTCTTAGGAATGACCGCGACCTCGCGGCCCGCCGTCGCGGCGCGCAGCTGGGCCACCTCGGCCGTCAGCTCGGCCAGCTTGGCCTGTAACGCCTCAACCTGGTTTGTCAGTTCGATAACCCGTTTTATGCCAGCAAGATTGACGCCTTCATCCTGCGACAGACGCTGTACCTCGCGCAGCAGATCCACGTCACGCTGCGAGTAGCGCCGACCGCCACCAGTGGTGCGTTCGGGGCTGACCAGGCCCAGCCGGTCATACGTGCGCAGCGTCTGCGCGTGCATACCGGCGAGCTCAGCGGCCACAGAGATCAGGAAGGTGCGTGCGCCTCGCTCGGGCTGGCGGCGCCGGGGGGTGCCGCCGCCTCCTTGCGAGGACGTCATCGCGCACCCGCCCAACCCGCTCGCGGATCGAACCCACTCGCCTTCTCTGCCACCTGATAGCGCTGCAACGCTTCCAGCGCACTGTCTTCCAGCTTCGAGGGCACCGCGACCTTGACGGTGACCAATAGGTCGCCGTTTCCGCCGGCGCGCTTCGGAATCCCGCGTCCGCGTACCCGCAGGATGCGCCCGTCGGAGGTACCCGCGGGCACCTTCACTCCGACGCGACCTTCCAGTGTCGGCACGGAAACCGTGGCTCCCAGCGCCAATTCGGTGAAGCTCACCGGAACGGTGAGAGTCAGATCGTCGCCATCGCGGGTGAACACCTTGTCGGGCCGCACATGCACGGTGACGTACAGATCGCCGGACGGCGCGCCCCGCAGGCCTGCCTCACCCTGCCCGGCCAGCCGAATACGTTGTCCGTCATCGACTCCCGGTGGGATCCGCACGGTGATGGTGCGCGTGCGGGTAGTCACACCGGTGCCCTGGCAGTCCGTGCAAGGGTTTTCGATGATCGAGCCTGTACCGCGGCAGTCTGCGCACGGCTCGGAGAACCCGAAGGCGCCCTGGTTGCGGTTGATGACACCGCTGCCGTTGCACGAGCCACAGACCTTCGGGCTGGTACCCGGGCGCGCGCCGCTGCCGTGGCAGGTGGTGCATGGCGCGGGGCTGGTCAGCCGCAGCGGAACCGACACACCCTTGCAGGCCTCGACGAAGTCGAGCTGAGTTTCGGTTTCCAAGTCGTTGCCGCGACGCGGCCTGCTGGCGCGCGGTTGGGCGCGCTGGCCGAACAGTCCACCGAACAGATCGCCGATTCCGCCGCCGCCAGAGGTGTCGGCATTACCGAACAAATCGTTCAGATTGAACTCGGCACTGTTGGCACCGCCGCTGAATCCGCCACCGCCACCGAATCCGTTGTCGCCGAAGCGCCGTCCGTATCCGCCGCCGGCGAAGAGACGACGGGTCTCGTCGTACTCCTTGCGCTTGGCCGTATCGGACAACACATCCTTGGCTTCGCTGACGGCCTTGTATCGGTCCTCAGCAGCCTGGTTTCCGGGGTTTCGGTCCGGGTGATTCTCGGCCAGCAGCTTGCGCGCGGCCTTCTTGATTTCGTCTTGGGTCGCGGTGGAGGAGACGCCGAGCTCCTTGTAGAAGTCCTTCTCGACCCATTCACGTTGCGTCACCCGACATCACCTCCTTCGCGTCCATCGGGTCCTACTGTGCAGTTCTTACTCTGATTCTGTCTCGGATTTGGTTTCGGCATCGCCGGTTCCAGGTTCCTGCTCGGCCTTGTCGCCATCGGTGACCACGACCATCGCGGTGCGCAGCACCCGATCGCCCATCTTGTAGCCCTTGCGCAGCACCGCGGCCAGCACCGGGTGGCCGTCCTGGCCATCGTGCTGAACCGCCTCGTGCAACGAGGGATCGAAGTCGTCACCCTCGGCGCCGAACGTTGCCAACCCCAGCCCTTCGAAGGCTGCCGTCAACTTGTCCGAAACACTGCGCAACGGACCCGATTCCAGGTCGCCGTGCTCCCGCGCGCGATCGAGGTCGTCGAGCACGCCCAGCAGCTGAGTCACCACGGATGCCTTGGCCGAGTCAATGACGGCCTGCCGGTCCCGTTCCACCCGCTTGCGGTAGTTGGCGAAATCGGCATGCGCACGCTGCAGGTCGGCCGTTAATTCGGCCACCTTGGCATCCGCATCCGAGTCGCCCTCAGAGGCCGCGGCCCCGGGTGCCGAAGCACCCGGTTCCGCTGCAGCAGCCTTCTTTTCGGGGTTGGATGTCGCCGACCCCGCAGCTCCGGCCGCCTTCGCCTCTTCGCGGACCGCGCCGGTGTTGGGATCGATCCGGCGCTTGTCGGTGACAGTCACCGGTTCGCGATCTTCTTCCCGATCTTGCCCACCTGACGGGGTCACTTGCTGTCCTTCTCCTCGTCGACAACCTCGGCATCAACGACATCGCTATCGGCGGAGCCGGCGCCACCCTCGGCACCAGCACCCTCGGCCTGAGCCTTGGCGGCCGCAGCCTCGTAGATGGCCTGACCCAGCGCCTGCGACTGCTCGCCGAGCTTCTCCATCGCCGCCTTGATAGCGCCGATATCGGTGCCTTCCAGCGCCTTCTTGGCTTCGCTGATGGCTTCGTCGACCTTGGACAGTGTCTCGTCAGAGACAACCTTCTCGCTGCCCTCGGCCGGCTCACGCTGCTCCTTGACGAACTTCTCCGTCTGGTAGACCAGCGACTCGGCCTGGTTGCGGACATCGGCCTCTTCGCGACGCTGCTTGTCCTCGTCGGCGTGCGCCTCGGCGTCCTTGATCATCCGGTCGATCTCTTCCTTGGAGAGGCCGGAGCCCTCCTGGATCTTGATCGTGTTCTCCTTGCCGGTGCCCTTGTCCTTCGCGGTCACGTGCACGATGCCGTTGGCATCGATGTCGAAGGTGACCTCGATCTGCGGCACACCGCGCGGCGCCGGCGGAATGCCGGTCAGCTCGAAGGAGCCCAGGAGCTTGTTGTGCGAAGCGATTTCGCGCTCACCCTGGTACACCTGGATCTGCACCGACGGCTGATTGTCGTCCGCCGTGGTGAAGGTCTCCGACCGCTTGGTGGGGATGGTGGTGTTGCGTTCGATGAGCTTGGTCATCACGCCACCCTTGGTTTCGATACCGAGGGACAGCGGGGTGACGTCAAGCAGCAGAACGTCTTTCACCTCACCCTTGAGCACACCGGCCTGCAGCGCGGCACCCACGGCGACAACCTCGTCCGGGTTGACACCCTTGTTGGGCTCCTTGCCGCCGGTCAGTTCCTTGACCAGGTCGGTGACCGCGGGCATACGGGTGGAACCACCCACCAGCACGACGTGGTCGATGTCGGCAACGGAAACACCGGCATCCTTGATCACCGACTGGAACGGCTTACGGGTGCGGTCCAGCAGGTCCTGAGTGATCTTCTGGAACTCGGCACGCGTCAGCTGCTCGTCGAGGAACAGCGGGTTCTTGTCCGCGTCAACCGTGATGTACGGCAGGTTGATCGAGGTGGACTGACTCGAGCTCAGTTCAATCTTGGCCTTCTCGGCAGCCTCACGCAGACGCTGCATCGCCATCTTGTCCTTGGTCAGGTCGATACCGGCGCTGGCCTTGAACTTGTCGACGAGCCAGGTCACGATGCGCTCGTCCCAGTCGTCACCACCGAGGTGGTTGTCACCGGAGGTCGCACGAACCTCGACGACACCGTCGCCGATTTCCAGCAGCGAAACGTCGAAGGTGCCACCACCGAGGTCGAAGACCAGGATGGTCTGCTCCTTCTCGCCCTTGTCCAGGCCGTAGGCCAGAGCGGCTGCGGTCGGCTCGTTGACGATGCGCAGCACGTTCAGGCCGGCGATCTGGCCGGCTTCCTTGGTCGCCTGACGTTGGGCGTCGTTGAAGTACGCCGGCACGGTGATGACGGCGTCCTCGATGTCCTCACCCAGGTAGGCCTCGGCGTCGCGCTTCAGCTTCTGCAGCGTGCGGGCGCTGATTTCCTGGGGGGTGTAGTTCTTTCCGTCGATTTCGACGGTCCAATCGGTGCCCATATGACGCTTGACCGAACGGATGGTCCGGTCGACGTTGGTCACCGCCTGGTTCTTGGCGGGCTGCCCGACCAGTACCTCGCCATTGCGCGCGAACGCAACGACAGATGGGGTGGTGCGAGAGCCTTCCGAGTTCGCGACAACTACCGGGTCGCCGCCTTCGAGGACGGCGACAACGGAGTTGGTGGTCCCGAGGTCGATTCCGACCGCACGAGCCATAGTTCATTCCTCCTGTTGGTTACCTCATTGCCTTCAGTGAGATCCGCTCAAGTTTGCCTCGTCCGGACCTTTTCGTCAAGCCATAGTTGAGTCAATGTGACTCAAGTTCGACATACAGCTCAACGGGCCACCGCCCATATTTGTTCCCAAACGATGAAAACCCCTTCTACTAGGGGTTTTGACTAGCCCTGCGGCGGTGGGAAGCAGTCCTTCCACTCGCCGTTCTCGACGAGCAACGGGATGTGGTTGGTCTGAGTCTGGGGCGGGTACTGGTCGAATGCGGTCGTGGAAATCAGATCAGCGGTCGCGGTATCACCGGTGATCTTGAGGTTCTCCACCTTCCAGTCCTGGACAACGGTGAGTTCGGCGAGCATCTTGCGCTGCGCGGCCTGGTACGCGGCCTCATCCTGGCGGTGCCACGCCTCAACCATCGCCTTGGCGGTCTCGATCGACATCTTCGGGTGTTTCTGCTGCAAGAGCGCCGGCACCCGCTGCACGGTATCGAGGTTCTGAGCCTCCTGGGCGGTCCCCATCGCCGACATCGGCTGCACTGCCTTCATCATCGCCGCCCGCGTCGCATCCTTGTACTGCGCGCAGCTGACGTCGACGAGCGCGTCGATGTCGTAGTTCTCATTGGCCTGCCGCTCCCGCTCGAACAGCGCACGGATAGCGGCCTCGTCGGTCGCCGGCGTACGAACCGGCTTTACCGGGGTCGTCGACGGCGCGGCACTCGAGGAGCTGGTGGCCGCCGACGTCGAGGAACCGTCCGCGGCGATGCGGCGCAACGGCTGGTCGTCCTGGCACCCCGCCAGCGCAACCGTAGCGGCCAGCGCCAGCATCGGTGCCACCCCAGATTTGATCCACACCCTGGCCATCATCGTCCCCCTCGCAGTCAGCTGGTGCCCCTCAGGTTACCGGCGCGTGGGTTCGCCCGTCCGTCCATTCGCCGTACCCAAACCCCGGATCGCCTAGCGCCTTCTCCGTACCGCGTACGAACTCAATGCCGCGACAACCACAATGAGCGCGATACCGCCCACCAGCGGCCACACCCCGGTGGCATCCACCACACCAACCAGCCAGGTCTGCACCGTGCCGGCCGCGTTGATCACCGGATCGTCGGCGCTCCCGTCGCCGAAGTTCAGCCGAATCTCGTAGTAGCCGTAGTAGGTGATGTACAGACCGGTCAACAGCACAATCACCCCGGCGATGCGACCCACATGGGGCAGCACCTTGCGCATGCTGGCTTGCACCGAATTACCCAGCAGGGCAACGGCTAACGCCGCGACACCCACGGTCACCGCCATACCCGCCCCGTAGGCGAGGAAGGCCAGCACACCCGAGACGATCGATCCCTGTTTGAAGGTGGTACTGATGACCGCCAGGAACGGTCCCACGGTGCAAGACAATGACGCCACCGCGTAGGTGACCCCGTAGCTGTACATCGAAAGCAACGACGAGGTCGGTGCCGCGCCGGCGACCCGCGGCAGCACGATGGAGAGCTCACGGCCGGATAGCAGCCAAATCGACAGCGCCACAAGGGCGATACCGATCACCACGGTCGCGAAGGGCATGTACCGGCCGGCCGAGGCGACCACCGGTGAGATGACAAGACCGAAAATCCCGAAGACCGTCAGGAATCCGGCGGCCATCGCCACTGTCGCCGTCGCCGCCCGCGTGACCGCGGTCAGCCGTGACGTGGAGCCATCGCTTCCGGCAATCACCAGGCCGAGATAGCCCGGGAGAAAGGCGAATCCACACGGATTAAGCGCCGCCACCAGTCCGGCCCCCAGCGCGAAAGTGAGTGCTGCGGTATCAATCACGTCGATACCGCGGTATCAGTGCAACTGCCCGATCTTCTTGTCGAGATCCGGCCCAGACAGCGGGCTCTTGATCACCTCGGCTTTGCCCTCGGATCCCAGAAACGCGAAGGCCGGCTGATGGGTGACGTCGTACAGGGCCCACACCTTGGCGTCGGTGTCGGCCAGCTGAGTAAAGGTCAGGCCGTACTTGTTCACGAAGTCGCGCATCGCGGGCACCTGGTCCTGCGCGGCCACACCAACAAAGGTGACGTCCGGATGTGCGGTGGCCGCCTTCTGCAGATCGGGGGCTTCCTTCTGACATGTCGGGCACCACGGCGCCCAGAACCACAGCACCGCCTTCTTCCCGGCAAGGCTGCTGCCCGCGAAGTCGGCCCCATCGATGGTCTGGGCAGAGAAGTCCAGCAATCGTGACGATTGTATGGAGGAGGTGGTGCCCCTATCGGCGCCGGAACATCCCGACAACCCGACACCTAAGGTCAGAGCCAATACGGCCATGACCGAAACCGCAACGCGTGATATCACTTTCCCTCGTTTCGCCGCATCCCCGTCAACTCACGCACATTCTGTCCACTCACCGTAACCATCTGCACAAGTCACCTGTGCCCGGGTATGCGGCCTTACGTACGCTGGCGGTCATGGACTTCCGGGTATTCGTTGAACCGCAGCAAGGCGCCACCTACTCAGAGCAGCTGCGGGTGGCGCAGGCAGCCGAAGAGCTGGGGTTCTCCGCGTTCTTCCGGTCCGATCACTACCTGGCGATGGGCGGCGCGGACGGGCTGCCCGGGCCCACCGACGCATGGGTGACCCTCGGGGCGATGGCCCGGGAAACCACGGCCATTCGGCTGGGCACCCTGGTCACCTCGGCGACCTTCCGCCATCCGGGACCGCTGGCGATCACCGTCGCCCAGGTAGACGAGATGAGCAGCGGCCGAGTTGATTTCGGCCTGGGTGCCGGGTGGTTCAACGAGGAGCATGAGGCCTACGCGATGCCCTTCCCGCCGCTCGGCGAGCGGTTCGACCGTCTCGAAGAACAGCTGGACATCCTCACCGGTCTATGGTCCACGCCCACCGGCGATACCTACTCCTACGCGGGCAAGCACTACACGGTGACCGACTCGCCCGCACTGCCCAAACCGGTACAGGAACCGCACCCACCCATCGTCATCGGCGGTCTCGGCGTCAAGCGCACCCCGGCCCTGGCCGCCCGCTTCGCCGCCGAGTTCAACCTGCCGTTCCAGCCCGTCGACGTCGTCACCGACCGATATGCGCGGGTGGCGCAAGCGGTGGAAGCCGCAGGACGGCCCGCGGATTCGATGATCTACTCGGCGGCCTTCGCGCTATGCATCGGTGACACGGATGCCGATATCGCACGCCGCGCGGCGAACGCCGGCCGCGAGGTGGATGAAATCACCGAAAACAGTCCGCTCGCAGGTACTCCCGACGCAGTGGCGGAAAAACTGAGGGTCTACGTCGATGCCGGCGTTCAGCGGGTGTACGTCCAGCTACTCGACATGCGGGACCTGGATCACCTGGAGTTCTTCGCTTCGACCGTGATACCGCAATTCGCCTGACATTCTTCGGTTAGGCTCCTGCCCTGATGAGCCAGACACCCAGTCCACCCGAGGATGAGAGCTACTTCTCGGAGATGATCGAGGAGAACGAGAAGCCCACTCCTTGGTATCGAACCGGGCCCGCAATCGTGGGCACCATCGCCGCCATCATCGCGATCGTCGCGGTGCTCATGACCATCGTGCTGTCCACCGACAAGCGCGTCGTCAAGGACAACACACCACTGACATCGACGCCCGCTGTCTCGAGCACAACCCCCACCTCGGCGACGACTACGCCCTCGCCGGAGTCGTCGCCGATCGCGCCCAGCACGACCGAGCCGCCACAAGAGCCGATGGCGCCCGCTCAGACATCCGAGCCCACGTACTACGAGACCACGACGTCGCCGACGTATCGCTATCGGATACCCGCGATTCCGTCTCCACCAGCCATTCCGCCGATCCCGCCGATACCCCCAATCCCGCCGATTCCACAGATCCCGCAAATCCCCGGGCTTTAAGGAAGTTGGGTTACGCTCCGCACCATGTCCTACCCGGAGCCGCCAGAAGACCCGACGATGTTCAACCAGCAGTACCACGACCAGGGGCCCGACCAGCCCAATCCTTGGTACAAGCAACCTGCAGTGCTCATCGCGCTGGCGGGCGCGGGCGTGGCCGTCATCGCCGTGATTGCCGCGCTGGTGATCACACGTAGCGACGACAAGCCCGCCCCGGCGGGCACCACATCATCTGTGTCCTCGACGACAAGCTCAACACCTGCGGGTTCCAGCGGCGGCGGCCACGAGGGCCATGGCGGTCACGGCGGAAACAACGGCGGCGGCAATTCGACGGTGACCGAAACTCAGACGGTTTCGGAGTCGCCCACCAGTCAGGACACCACGACGACTCAGCCGACGACCACCACCACGACTACCGACTCGACCACCACGACGACCACTCAGCCGACAACCACGACAACCCAGCCGACGACGACCACTCGTCCCGCTGTAGTCGTCCCGATTCCTGGCGGCGGCAACATCCAGGTGCCCGTCGGGGGTCAGTGAGCCATTCGCATCCCGGGCGGCCCGGACAGACCATGATGCGTCTGCGCCGGGCTGCCGGGGGCGTTTTCCTTCCACAGGTGGCCTGCCGCGCATAGCGCAATCACGAAGGACAGCACGCCGATCGGGATGGCCCAGATACGGCGAGTGTCAAGCTTGGCGGCGCACTGGTCGTGATAGTTGGTCGATTGGTTCTGCGCGGAACTCATCTTGTCGAGCTCGGCGGATCGGGACAGTCGGGGCCCGACGGGCATACCGCAGGTCACGGTCTGCGCTGAGTCACCCGTACCGACCTGAATCGACACCGGGGTCAGCAGAACGGCCATCGCGATGATCGTCGCGATTCCGCATACGACTGAGAGGACTCCGCGTCCGTGCATGCCTGGGACGCTACGCCGTCAAGGGCACGCGATGGTGGTGATTCGGCATCTGCATCGGCACAAATCGAGCACCGATTTTTAGCAGGCAGCGCTCTTGGCGGTCCGGCAAATTGGTGCCGCCACGTCCCGCAGAACCTGGTGGTCGTCAGCGTCTACCCATGGAGCGCCGGCCGCCCCGGTGATGGCGTTTGTGACCGTCAGTTCGGCCACCGTCCCGGTGCCCGGCGGTTGCACCACGTACAGGTGGTACTGAGGTTGCTTGCCGCCCTGCGCCGGCAGCGTCACAGTGGCCGCGTGGCCGTTGGGTAGGTCAGTCACGCTGACCTGAGCGCCAATGGCGTTGAAGCAGTGGTCCAGTCGCGCACGCAACGACCGGTACACCGTCGACGCGTATTGATCGGTCACCAAAGTGTCTCCCGGCCAGTGCGCGATCACCTGCACCGCCGTCCAACCCGATTCGTCAGAGCTGACTGTCGCGGAGGCAGATTCGGGTGACTGCGGCAAATTCTCGCCCAGCGAGAAGCAGAGATTCGCCGACCAGAATGATGGACGGTCCACAACAGTCGCGTTGCGCGACAAGGGAGCCCAATGCGACACCTTGTCCATGGGGATGTCTCGGGGGCTGGTCCACACGCTGTCGGGCACAGACTTCGGTTCCGCGGCAGCCGGAACCGCGGTAGTAAGGCCGACGATCACGGCCACCGCCGAAACCGCCCGCAGCCACCCGCGCATCGTCACCGCAAGTCCCGCGCTAGCAGGAGCCCTTGCACAGCGGCTGGGCCAGCGCCCGCAGAACCGTGGCGTCATCGACCGGCTTCCATGGCGACGGCTCGCGGCCCGTCCGGGGCACGGTGACTGCCAGCTCCGAGACGGTGCCCGACTCCGGCGGAACCACGTTGTAGATGTGCACCTCGCTGGTGGGGTTGTCGCGCTCCTTGCCGACCAACAACGTCGCCGCAAAGCCGTACCACGACGGCGCGGGGCGCAGGTCGACGCTGATCACGTCACCGACTCCCGGGCAGTAATTCAGCTGAGACCGGATACCGCTTTGGAACGCCGCGGCGCCATCGGGGTTTCCTTCGGGCCACTGACCTGCCGCCTGCACGACGGACGCCGCCGTACCGGAGGCAGCCTGGGTGGCGATGGCCGATGCCGGTGGCAGCACGTCCGCCGACGGGCTGCCACAGAGCCGCATACTGAGGAAGGCCGCCCTCCCGGTTGCCGTGGGATTGGCCGCTGACCAGTGGTAATCACTGCTCATCGGAATCTCACCCGGGCTGATCCATACGCTGGCGGGAACGGGCTTAGGTGCGGGCCCCGCCGGATTGGGGGTCGGTTCGGCCGCAGCCGTCGCCGTGCCGAATCCAGCCCCAAGGGCGACGGTGGCGATGAACAGGCGCATCATCATCTGCTCAGTATGCCGGGCGCTCGTGCGCAGACAATTGGGTGAGTATTCCTTCTGCGCTGCGAACCGCCGCCAAACACAGCCGACTGGTGAACGGATCGTTGAGCGGGTGCTCGGCCCGCGCCCGCCAGCGCCCCACCGCATCAAGGGCCGCACGCCGCGGATCCGGACGCGTCTCGTCCAAACCCAAACGAGCGGAGGCATCCGTCCCGGAGGCTCCCAGCAGTCTGCGGATGAGCACCGTCTCGTGTTCGGTGAGCGTGGTGCTTCGGGAGGCCAGCTCGGCCAGCAGCCGCAACTCGTCGAAGGCGTGGGTATCGGCGAGCAGTGGGTCGATCTCGTCGATCACCTGACGCCCGCCCTGGACCGGATATGAGGTCAGCACCTGCCGGGCCGATAGCAGCGCGGTATGCGATTTGAGGATGCCGGCACGTTGACCGAATTGGTTGGCGATGATGTTGTGCAGCTCCACCAGCCCGCTGCGTTCCAGGAGCTCCTCGGCCAGCCCGGTGGCATCGGTGACGCCAATCCTGATGACGGTCACCGAGATCCGGATACCGAACATCCCGAATCGGTGCAGCAGCGCGGCCCGGGTCTGCGCGTCGACCGGTAGCGAATCATCCTCGCGCACAAACCTATCCACCGATAGCAGGGCCTTGGCCAGCACCTGCGGGTCCAGTTCTGCCAGCTTCTGCAGCGCGACGAACTCCGCCTGCCGCAGGGTGCGGGCGGTCAGCGCCAGCAGTCCCGCGACCGGGACGACCGCCTGACAGATGCCGGTGCGTTCCATCTCCCCGGCGAATCGGGCAGCGACCTCACGTGCGGACAACATCGCATCGAGCCTGCCGACGCCGATCTCGTCGGCGCGCGACACCACACCGACCACCCCGACAGCTCCGCCGCGCTCTCCGCCGACAAGCTTGCCGATCTGAGTGAGCAGCCCGATATCGGCCGCGTTCAGGCTGCGCAGCAGAAATATCACCGCGTCGACCCGGGGCACGCCATCTTCGGGCACCAGCAGCGCCAGGCTGCGTTCGGAGACATCGGTGGATAACGAGGACGTCCCCGGGGTGTCGATGAGCGTGAGCTCATTCAATTCCGGCGCGGGCCAATTGACATCAAGGTCGGCCACCGAAGCCGGATCCAGCCGGTCAAGTTCGAAGGAGAGCCCTCCCTCGCGACGAATGGGAATGTCCTGGCGCACGCCGCTGAAGAGATTGGCTGTGACCTGCGGGGCGGCGCCGTGCCGAAACCACGCCACGATCCGTGTCGCCTCGGTAGCGTCCGTGGGCGCGATGTCCTCTCCGACAAGTGCATTGACCAGAGTGGATTTGCCGGCGTTGAGGGTTCCGGCGATGGCGACGCGGATGGGTTCATCGAGCCTGGCGGCGATGTGTCGCAGTTCGTCGTGCGGCTCCGCGACACGCAGATACCGCGGATCGCTCTGGTAGGCGTACAGGGCGTCGCCGATGATGACGCGGGCCCGCTCAATGCTGCTCATGGCGTTTGCCGAACCCCCGCCATGCTCTCGATATGGGTGTTGACCTGGCGAAGGATATGCAATTGGCGCTGCACCTCGTTGGTACGCGAATCCCGGTCCTCGGCCTCCAACCGCGCCGAGGCGATGGCGGCCTGCAGCGACTCATTGAGTGATCGGGTGGTCTGGTTGGCGATCTCGCGGAAGTGATCGCGCAGCTGCCGCTGCACCAGCCGCAGCCGGTCGCGTGATTCCTTGAGTACCACGAAGGACACGTCATCGAGGAACCGGCGCACGTTGGTCTTGGCCTCACCCCGGATGCGCAGCATCCGGTTCTCCATGTCCTCGTTGTAGGTCTTCTTGCCCAGCATCGCGCCGGCGCCGAGTGAAATCAGATTGAACATTCCCAGCCCGGCAACGGAGGTCAGCATGCCGAACATGATGACGCCGCCATAGGACCCGCGAAGCCCCGTAATTGCCTTGTGCCCCAATTTAATCGGCTTGGCCTCAAGTTTCGACAGCGACTTCAGATCACTCAGGTCGGCGCCCATCTCGCTGGCCCGCAGGCGCGGCATCTTGACCGATTCCATGCCCGCGGTCGCGAAGGTCTCGGCCACCTGGGCGGCCAGATGCATCGCCCGCTGGTGCGCCCACACGAAGTTGTTTCCCACCGAGTTGGCCACAGCCTCTTCGAGTTTGGCCCCGACTTCGGCCCAGTTCTTGGTGGGGTCAGTGCGGTCGATGACCTCTTCGGTGCGCTGCAGGATGCGCCGGAATCGTGATTGCAGATCATGCTCGACATCGGTGGACACGTCGGTGATGCCGTCACCCAAAACCTGCTGCCACAGCGCGGTATGGGCGAGCGCCTCCTCGGCTTCGCGCTTGCGCCGCTCCAGATCCGAGGTGAGCTCATCTCGGCTCTGTGGGTCCTGCAAAGCACTCAGCTCGGCATCCAGGGTGAGGGTGAGATGCTCTGATGCCGAACCGATTTCAGCGATCGCCTGCTGCCTAGAGTTGGCCTGCTGATCGGCGATGGCGTTGCTCAGAAATGTCACCAGTGCAGGGAAGTTCGATTCGGCGTTGAGCTCCTTGTCATTGAGCTGCAACGCATGCGACCGCAGCGCCGACGACACCGCGATGGCGGGAACGCTGA
Source organism: Mycobacteroides franklinii (assembly GCF_002013895.1). GTDB lineage: Bacteria > Actinomycetota > Actinomycetes > Mycobacteriales > Mycobacteriaceae > Mycobacterium > Mycobacterium franklinii. The sequence goes on from NZ_MAFQ01000004.1 coordinate 226,126, forward strand.
TCGCGGCGCGCTGCAGATGAGCGGAGTTGGCGGCCACCACGGCACGCCACTGCGGGTACAGGTCGGCCTTGGTGTTGACGATCGCCGCGACGGGGCACAGGTCAAGTGCTTGCTGGATGAAGACCAGTTCGGGCTCGGTGAATTCGGAGCTGAGGTCGCTGACCATGAGCATGACATCGGCGTCGGGAAGCAGACCGAGCGTGCTCGAGAGGTGCGGTTGCCCGAATCCGCCGACCCCGGGTGTATCCACCAGGCATAGACCGCTTTTAAGCATCGGGCTGGCCACCCTGACCTCTACCCGCAGCACCTCGCGCCCCCGTGCCTGCGGCGCCCGCTTGAGATCCTTGCCGATGTCTGCCACCGGAATCGGAATGATGTCGGGTTCTCCGGCAAGCCCGCCGCCGTCGTACTGTTCGGCGGGGGCAACAACCAGTGCGGCCGAGGGCTGGTCACCGTAACTGATAACGGTTGTCACCGAGGTAGTTTCATCATCTCCGACCCGTGCGACCGGCATGTTGAGCAGTGAGTTCACCAGCTGACTCTTGCCCTGCTTGAGCTGCCCGGCCACCACCACGCGCAGCGGACGGTCCAGAAGAATGTGGTCCACACGGTCCAGGCGGTCGATGAGATCGCCTCGATCGTTCTCGCCCGCGATCTTGCGCACATGCCCGAGCAGCTCGCTGATGAGCGCAAGCTGCTGGCCGTCTTGTGCGGTGTCAGACAAGGTCCCGTAACCCTTCTCGCTCGAAGTTCCTCATACTGTGCCATTTCTCTAGGTCAGCGCGGTCGGAGTATTGCCCCATGCGGATGCCCCGCACCGTTTCTGGTGCGGGGCATCGCGCCGGGGATTAGTGGTGCTCGGTGCCCGGCAGGGCGGTGTGGTCGGTCGCCGCCGCGTGGCTCTGGGCATGTCCCTGAGCTTCGAATCCGGTACCGGCCGCAGCATGCGAACCCATCGAGGAGCTCAACGACTCGTTCATCGAAGAACTGTGCGAGGCATTGAGCGAGCTGTTCATCGAGTCGTTGATGGCACTGGTGTGGGTGCCGCCGCCAACCGCAGTGCTGCCGCCAACAGAGCCAGAACCACTGAGTGCATCGTTGATGGCACTGGTGTGGGTGCCACCACCGACCGCAGTGCTGCCGCCGACAGAACCCGAGCCACTCGATGACTCACTAATGGCACCACCAACATGCGAACCCCCACCAATGGCACCACCAACATGAGAGCCACCACCCACGCCAGCACCAATACCGGTGTTCACACCACCACCGACCGCAGTGCTACCGCCAACAGAACCCGAGCCACCCAACGACTCACTAATGGCACCACCAACATGCGAACCCCCACCCACGCCAGCACCAATACCGGTGTTCACACCACCACCGACCGCAGTGCTACCGCCAACAGAACCCGAGCCACCCAACGACTCACTAATGGCGCCACCAACATGCGAACCCCCACCAATGGCACCACCAACATGAGAGCCACCACCCACGCCAGCACCAATACCGGTGTTCACACCACCACCGACCGCAGCGTTGCCGGCAACTGCGGCGTTACCCGCAACTGCGGCGTTGCCTGCGACCGCGGCGCTACCGGCCAAACCAGCATTAGCCGCCAAACCAGCATTGCCCGCCAAACCAGCGTTACCCGCCAAACCAGCGTTACCCGCCAAACCAGCGTTACCCGCCAAACCAGCATTGCCCGCCAAACCAGCGTTACCCGCCAAACCAGCATTGCCCGCCAAACCAGCGTTACCCGCCAAACCAGCGTTGCCGCCCACAGCGGCCGAACCTGCTCCGCTGGTCGTGGTACCGATATTCGCCTGGTTGTGTGACGCGATTTCGGTGTTAGTGGTGTTACCCGAGCCGATGTTGGTGCTGTTGCCCGAGCCGATGTTCGTCGAGCGGTCGGTGTTGAACGAATCGTTGATGTTGGTGGTGTTGCGCTGCGAATGGTCGTCGACGACGTTCACGCTCTTGTCGATGTTGGCAGAGCCGTGCCCGCTGACGTTGGTGTAGTCGCCACCAACCCGAGTTTGGCTCTGGTCCACACCGACACTGCTGCCGTGGTCGGCATTGATGATGTTGCTATCGCGCACATCGCCATTGACTGCGGTGGAACCCTTGCCGGAGGCGATCGGACCGGAGTTGCTGCCGCCCACGGCCACGGCACCGTCACCGATGGCGGTGGTGTCGCGGTTACCGAACTGCAGATCACCAAAGCTCAAGTCCAGCAGCGGACCGCGATTGAAGCTGTCGACGTTCCCGCTGGGGCTCATGAGCTGGTTGCCGCTCGCGATCGGATTGTGGCTCGCAAAGTCGGTGTCGTTGTGGCTCATGAAATCGTTGTCCCGGGGGCTCAGCAGCGACGGCGACAGGATATTCGGGCCGTCGGGCTGTGCGCCGTAGTAGTTCTGCAGGTTGCCCGACAGGTCGTGCATCGGGTTGCCGGTGTTGACCCACTGCGACTGGTAGCCGTAGTTGGAGGCCACCGACTCGGCGACGACCGGCATGACCGCGCCGACCTGTGCGGCGGTGACCGCGGACAGCCCGGCACTGGCCAGCGAGGCCTGCGGATCGGCGACGTAGCTTGCGGCCTGCACGGGGTCGCGGAACAGGTTCAGGATGAAGTCGATGATGGACACTGGGTCTCCTTTGATGATCGGAGTCAACCGGGTCTGTCCGGTCGAACTGAATACAAACCTACGAACCTGCAAGTGCCCTGAAAACGGGAAAACTTCCCCTTCTCCGCCTATCCCCCATGGGGGTTTGTGACCTCCCCCGTTAGGGGATTAGGGGACCACTAGGGGGTGTCTCGGACGGCCCTTCAGAATGAGCTTCATTAGATTTGCCATGGCGCCGTGTCCAGAGCCGTCACCAATGCGGCCAAATCGATATCGCTGCACTTCAAAGCCAAAAACACCCTCATCGAGGCGGTGCTGTTCCCCGGTGCCACACCGAACCATCTCAGTAGAAGGAACCAGGCATATGAACGCCCAGAAAGCCGGTCAGACCCTGCGGTGGGTGATTCCCACGGGTGCCCGCCTGGTTTTCGGCGTCATTCTGTTCCTGGAGGGCGCCCAGAAGATCTTTGGCTGGTGGAGCGGATCACCTACGGGCTCCGGACATCCCGAGCCGTTTCTCAACTGGCCGTATTGGTGGGCAGGCGTATTCGAGCTGGCGCTCGGCGTCTTGTTGACGGCGGGACTGTGGACACGCGTCTGCGCGGTCCTCGCGGCGGGGATGATGGCCTACGCGTACTTCTTCGAGCATCTGCCGGTGCATTGGGAACCCATGCAAAATGGCGGAGCTTTCGCGGCCACCTTCTGCTGGGGATTCCTGCTACTGGCGCTCGCGGCCGATGACACCCGGCTGTCCCTCGACAGGGTGCGAGCGCATCGCACTGGCGGCTGAAACCGGCGATCCGTCGCTAGAAGTGGTCGATTCCGGTGTCGTGATGACCGTGGTCGACCACAGCGTCGTGCCCCAGATTTCCCTGATCGAAGAACGGATCGTGCAGGCCGGAATCGATCGGACCGGCCGCACCTGCGTCGGCCCCGAAATGCTGGGGCTCGAACCCGGCGCTGGGGGTCTGCAGCGGGGCATGGAGCTGGTCGATCGCGGCGACCGCGCTGTCGGCCGACGGACTGAACTGATCGGGAACCGTGATCGCGTCCTGCCGAGTGGCCAGATCCGAGACGGCATTGGTCGCTGCGTGCAGCCCCGCGTCCAGGCTTGGGTCGTGTGTCGGCGCCGTAAAAGGTGAGTCGAACGCCGCGAAGGCCTGAGTCGCCGCACCACTTGCCCAGATGTTGTCGGCCGGCAGCGGCGTATGCACCGCATGTGACAGATCCGTCCCTCCGGGATTGGCGACCAGCTGGGCTGCCTGTGCACCCAAATTGGTCGGCATCGACTCGCTGACCACCGGAATCAACGCGGAAACATCCGAGGGCTGGACTCCCTCCAGATGTGCGTCGGCAATAACTTGCTGCGGATTGGCCGCATACTGGGCGGCCATATCCTGGTCACGGACCAGCGCCATGACGAAATCCAACAGGTTATTGCCCATGTCTGCGATGGTATGAGCCACGCGGATCCCCTGCTACGGGGAGCAACCCGTTGCCCACTAGTGCCCCATTGGGGGAGGCACGTTAGGGGATGTTCTGTCATTAGGGGGTGTGACGACCGTCATCCCCTACTGTTGGGCTGCGGGGTGAAACACGACAGCACCGCAGAACGAACGGATAGGTATGGCCAACGCACTGGGATTGTCGATCGGCGCCACTCAACTGGTCGCAACACCCGACGACCCGCAGAGCCAACCCGTCGTGCGCAGCTCGATCCTCACCCTGCATGAGGACGGCCCGCCCGAGGTGGGAGTGCCCAGTCAGCCCGGCCTGACGCTCACCGGATTCGTCGGCAGAGTCGGCGATCCGGTCGGCATCGTGGCGGCGGACGGATCGGTGCACCGCGCCGAATGGGCGCTGACCGAGGCGATGCGCGTGCTGATCGCCGATGCCGCCTCCACCGCGAACTTCACCGCACCCCCGGTGCTGTCGGCCTCCGTCCCCGCTCATTGGAGCCCGCAGACCGTCAGCACTCTGAGGGACGCGATCGACCGTGTACCCGCCCTTGCACCGGGTGGTCGGCAGCTGAAACTGATCCCGGATGCGCGCGCCGCCCTGGAGTCATTGGCCGCCGGTCCAGGCACGCCCGACCGCGGTGTCGTCGTGGTCTGCGATCTCGGCGGCTCGGGTAGCAGCATCACGCTCGCCGATGCCGCGCGCGGGTTCCAGCAGATCGGGCAGACCATCCGATTCGTCGAGTTTTCCGGCCAGCAGGTCGACCAGATGTTGTTGACCCAGGTCCTTACCGGTCTGAACCAGGACCCCGAGGGCACCACATCGGTGGGTGCGCTGACCCGGCTGCGCGATCAGTGCCGACTGGCCAAGGAGCGGCTCTCCGGCGAGACCGCGACCTCGGTGCCGGTGCAGCTGCCCGGGATCACCACGGACGTCCGTCTCACCCGCGCCGAACTGGAAGACCACCTGCGCGGACCGTTGTCCAGCCTGATCGATGCCATTCAGGACACCGTGGAGCGCAACGGAATTCATCCGGCGAATATCACCGCGGTCGCCTCGGTGGGCGGCAGTGCCAACATTCCCCTTGTCACCCAACAGCTTTCCGAGCGGATGCGAGTACCTGTCATCACCGGTCCGCAGCCGCAGCTGGCAGCCGCGCGCGGCGTGGCCCTGCTGGCGACGAGGCCCGATCTGCCGCCGCAGGACGCCACCGCGATGCGCCCGGTGGAACAGCCACCGGGTGACGCCACCATGATGCGCCCGGCCCCAACGGGTACCGGAACCTTCGCCGCGCCGGTTGCCGCGGCCGCTGCCGCCAACGACGCACCGGAATTGGCTTGGTCTCAAGATGATTCGGCGCCCGATCTGGCTCCACTACAGGAGACCGGCTACCAAAGCCCCTACACCGTCGATCTCGACGACGAGTACCACGGCCCCATCGAACCCACTACCGCCCGGCCCGAACTTCAGTTCAGCCACGATCCGCATGCGGCAGAAGACGACTACGACGACTACCCGCCGCTTCCGTGGTACCGCCGCCCCCTCGTGTGGTTCATCGCGGCGGCCGCGGTCGCCGGTATCGCCTTCACCGGGATGATGGTGTCACTGACCAGCAAGGAATCGCCGGCCCCGGCCACCACGACACCGAGCGTCAGCGTGGTGCCGAGCACGGGTGATGCCCCGGCCGAGCCGCCACCGTCACCGGAACCCCCGCCACCGCCGCAGACCCACACCGTGACGCAGTCGGTGCAGCCACCTCCCCCATCGCCGGAGCCACCTCCGCCGCCACCCCCCACTACGACGACCACCACAC
>NZ_MAFQ01000005.1 GCF_002013895.1 Mycobacteroides franklinii
AGTCATCATCGAAGAGGTCGACACGCCTGTCTGCGGCTGCCCGGATAGTTAACTCGCCGCCGAGTGTGACCCCGTACGCTGCTTGCATGGGGAGGTTCTGGTCAAGTCGACTAGTAGTCAGGCGAAATCCACTGACGGTGGTCGCCGCCACGCTTATCGCGACAGTGATCGCGGCCGGGGTGTTGCTGTGGCCGGTCCTGGAATACCTGGGAGGTACGGATTCGTCCGCCGTCCTGGACCCGGTGATCGTGACTGATTATCGGGCTGACTTGAGTGTCGACCGGGAGGGAACTCTGACTGCTACCGAGACCCTCACCGGATCCTTCCCTGATGATCGTCATGGAATTTTCAGATTCTGGGATGTCCGCGACCCGTCCGACGATCATGTGCGACTTATTCCCTACGACATCAAGGTCACTCGCGATGGGCATGACGAGCCGACCGATCTCGTGTGGCAGCAGGGGCGCGCCTTTCGGGTCGCCAAGATTGGCGACCCGGACCGGACCCTTACCCCAGGCGAGCACGTCTATGTGATCAGTTACCGAATTCGGGGTGTGCTTTCTCCGAGCACTGCCGGCGCCGCCGCTCGGGCATCTGGAAGCTGGCCGGCCGACCGGGATCGAGCGTCTTTCTACTGGAAGGTCGTCGCCGGTGGCTGGCAAGTGAGATTTGACCGGACCGAGGTAAGGGTCAAGCTGCCCACGCCCGCCACCGACGTTCGTTGTGCGTACGGTTACGACGATTCCGGGCAGTGCGAACTGACCGGCGTCGGCACCGATAGTCTCACGATCCGGACCGGCGTCCTGGCGCCCCGGACTCCGGTCACTATCCGTGCCGCACAGGATCTGCCGGCGCCCGATCGGGTGAGCTTGCCGTGGACGCCACCCTATGACGGCGTGTTGGGACAGTCACGGGTAGTGGCTAGCGGGCTGGGGATCCTCGCGTTGATCGGCCTCGGTGTGGGCTGGGCGTGGTCCTGGCGCGGCCGGGAAGAGCCTCCGGGATACCCAGTCGCTTACGAACCGCCACCCGGCCTTGGCCCAGTGCAGACCTGTTATGTGATGCGCGAACAGGTGCCCGCCAACGCGTTGGTGGCGACATTGCTTCATCAGGCTCAGCGCGGCCTTACCACGATTCGACAGACCGAGGGGTCCACGTGGCGCATTGAAGCTCAGGGTGGCGATTGGGATGGTGTCGACCGAGTCACCCGCCAGGTTGGGCTTGCCCTCGGCGTGCAGAATGCTGGTGGGGCCTTCGGCGCCGACGGGTCGGTGACGGCCGGAAGCACGCTCCGGTCGACATCGGAGGACATTGCCGAGGACACCAAGGCCTGGGCACGCGGTGAGGGACTGGTCACCAACCAGTTGTCTGAGCAGATCGGACGGTTTTTGGTGCTGGCCGCATGGGTGGTCGCAGTGCTGTTGGTGTTCATCCGCCCTGGTGGCGCGACGATCTGGGCGTTGCCATTCCTTGGGTTCGGGATCGGCGGCATGGGGCTGCTTTTCGCCGAGGTCGAAACCCGCCGCACCGCTAAAGGCCGGGAGCAATGGGCACGGGCGGGAGGCTTCTATCGCCTGCTATCGACGCCGTCAGCGCAGGACCGGTTTGATTTCAGTGCCCAGAAAGATCTGTATACGGCCTTCGTCCCGTATGCGGTCGCATTCGGATGCGCCGACGAATGGGCCAAGAAATACAAGCTCTCGACCGGACAGGAGCCGCCGGCCCCGTCTTGGTACTTTGGCCCGACGACTCCGCACGGCCTTTTCGGTGGAAGCACTGCGTTCGCCGGATTCGAGTCTTCTCTGCGATCCTCGATCGGTGCATACGAAGCGAGTCAGTCCAGCTCGTCCAGTGGCGGAGGCTTCAGCTTCAGCGGTGGCGGGGGCGGCGGCGGAGGCGGCGGGTCATGGTAAGGGCCGCTGCCGAGTATTTCGCCGCTGAAACTGGTGGCGCCGTCAGGCTGGGTGTGGTGGCAATGTCCACCGAGATTCGTTCGTTCACATTTCATTCGGTCAAGGAGTCCGCATGCTGGTAACGATCATCATCATCGTTGTGCTCGTGTTGTTAGCCGGTTTCGTCGTTGTCGGATTCAACCGGCTTCGTCGGCAGAACGTTGGGGTCAACGAGGCGCTCGGTGGTGTCGACGTCCAGCTCACCCGGCGAGCCGATCTCATTCCGAATCTCGTCAACACGGTCAAGGGGTATGCGCAGCACGAGCGCGGTGTTCTTGAGAATGTGACGGCGGCGCGCGCGGAGGTGCAGAAGGCGGCTCAAGGCGGGACGGTCGACGAGAAGTCGGCGGCACAGGCGAAGCTGGACAAGGCAATCGTCGATGTTCTCGCGGTCGCGGAGGCCTATCCAGACCTGAAGGCGTCGGCCAACTTCATTGAGCTGCAGCGAGCGTTGACCGACACCGAGAATCAGCTGTCGTTCGCGCGTCAGTACTACAACGATGCTGCGGCCAAGCTCAACACGTCGATTGCAACTATCCCGTGGATGTTCTTTTCCGGACTAGCGGGCGTGAAGCAGCGCGACTTCTACAAAGCGCCGGCCGGCAACGAGACTCCGCCGACCGTCACTTTCTGACGCGCGGCCCCGGTCCTGTCGATTTTCGCTGTATCTCGACAGACGTACATAAGAATTCGGGTCAAAGGGTCGTTGGCAACCAACAGATTTGAGAGCCTACAGCTGTGGGCCAGTACTCTCCCGACCTTCTCGCTCCTGGGCTCGATGTCGTTTTCTGTGGGATCAACCCTGCCTCTACCGCGGTGGCCGACGGACATAACTTCTCGAACCGGAGTAACCGTTTCTGGGAAGTGCTCTATCGGGCCGGGTTCACCGACATTCGGCTACGCCCGGAGGACGAGCGTCAACTACTGACGTATAGGTGTGGCATCACCGCTGCGGTGAGTCGCGCCACGCCGCGGGCCGACGACATCACGGTGAGCGAATTCCGTGCCGCTCGACCGGATTTCGAGGAGAAGATTCGCAACCTCAGACCGCGGTCGTTGGCGTTTCTCGGGAAGCGCGCGGTGGTGGCCATGCTCGAAGATCCACATATCGCGTTCGGACTACAGCCGTTCAGCGTCGCGGGCGTGACGACGTGGGTGCTACCTAATCCAAGCGGGCTCAATAGGCGGTTCACGCTCGACGCACTTGTCGACGCATATGCCGAACTCCGTATGTCCCTGAGCTAGCGCCTGCCCGATCTCTTCGGATTGTCAGCCTCCCCGGGATGATCCCTGGCGGCCGACCCCTCGAACGGCCGCCGGGGACCACCGCGAAAGAGCGCGAACTCCGTATTTTCCGCCCATGCGTGGGTGGTCCTGAAATGGCTTACAGCTAAACAACCATTGGGCTCGATTGGCAGTCAAGAGATGCGAGGGCGTACTTTTTGTACGTGTCCGACGCTAACTACCTTGCGGTGCTGGTAAAGGGTGCGCGAGAGCGCGCGGGAATGACACAGCGCGGCCTGGCCGATGCCATGGGGTACAGCGAGGCGTTGATACAGAAAATTGAGCTGGGGACTCGTATGCCCGGGCTCAAGGCGCTTGCCGCATTGGCCACGGCTCTGGAATTGTCTCCCTGGGAAAGCCGATACCTGCATCTACTGGGGGGAAGGACGATGTACGACAGCGGAACTCCCCCACCGAACATCGAGGGCTACCTGGAGTCGTTGATGCCGCACCCGGCGGCGTGGATAACGCCAGGGTGGACCATTGTCCATGCCAACAGCGAGTTCCAGCAGCTGTTTCCCGGCCTGTGGATGACACCCAATTTCATCCACTGGCACTATCACTCGGTCAAGTCGCGGAAAGTCATCGACAACTGGGAACAGACATCTGAATGGTGTGTCGGATGGCTCCGCTGGAGTCTGGCGGCAAACCCCAAAGATCCGGCGCTCACACGAATCATCAATTCGCTCATGCCAATATCGGTGTTTCAACGCCAGTGGCAGCAGCCCATACCGATCGACCCCGACACGCGGGCATGGGTCATCAACGACTCTGGTGGAACAGTCCAGATTCTGGATATGCGCACGTGGCACAACCCGCAGTCCAGCGGATCGTTGCTGCTAGGTGTGGGTTCCCGCTAGCCATGTTGTAACGTGCTGGGCCACACGGGGATCGAACGCGATACTGATCGATTGCCGTTCACCCTCAATGGGCTCGAATGCGGTGGGGCCACCGAGGTTGCGAGCGACAGTTTCGCCCAGCTCCCGGGGCACAAAGAAGTCCGTGGTGCCGTGCAGAACCAACGCGGGGCACTCAATCTTGCCCAGTAGGTCGACGAAGTCGGTTCGATTCGCCAATGCGTTGGATGACTCGCGGTAATCGGCCCACGCAGAACGCTGCCACCGCCCGAATAAGGCTTCGGCGTCTTCGGGTGTGCCTGTGGCGAACTCGGCCACCAGACGGTAGACAGCCGGTTCAGGTCCTTGAGTGCACCAGATCTCCATTGCCGCGTGCAACGCGCCGTTCTCGGCGGCATCGGGTGCTGCGGCGGTCGGCCCGATCAACACCAGCCGTCCGACTCTGTCGGGTGCGGCCAACGCGGTGCGAAGTGCCAGTACGGCACCCTGTCCTTCACCGAGGAAGGTGAATGACTGCACTCCAAGGTGATCCATCAAGCCCAGCGCATCGGCGGCCATGTCTTCGATCATGTAAGGCGTCTTGTCGTAGACGGTTTGGCCGTGGCCGCGCAGATCGAAGGCCACCACCCGGTACCCGGCGGCTGCGATGGATGCGGTCAGGGGCTCAAGTGACACCGTGTCCATCAGCGTTGCGTGGGTTCCTAGCACTACGGGAAGGTCCTGCTCGCCGGTATCGGTGTAGAAGATGCGCTGACCATCGAGCTCGACGCTGGGCATGCCACGAGCCTACGACAAACGCATCGGGTGGCCTTCGGCTCGGCGCTCCGTGCCCGTCAGGTCAGTGGTCTACGACGTCACTGATGAAAGTTCCATTGGCCGACATCCTGGGCCAGGGCGTCGCTGACGTCGACTTCGAGCCCGCCAACTACCGGGCCTGGGTTGGACGCGGTGCTCACGATGCGTTGGTAGAGAACCGCGCCGGGGAAGACCTGACCGCGAGACCAGGACCTTGTCTGCCAGGCCCACACGTGGCCAGGTGAGCGCGAGTTGCCGATCACGCCATCGGCGGCGGCCCACTGGCACGGATTGACGCCGCCGTAGATGCCGGTGCGCTGCACCCCCAGCACCGAATTGATGCCCCGGAACCATTGCAGAGCAACATCATTCCAGGTGCCGCGGTTGATGTCGTCGTCGACGGAGAAGAAGACCGGCGCACTCTGGCCGCCGCCGGCCGCCGTATGCAGCTGCCACGCGGTGCGCGCATCTTCGACACCGCCGTCAAAGCCGCGCGTGAAGTCTGAAGGTGCTGTCCCGCCGGGCTTTCCGTATTGGAAGTTGCTGACGATCACCAGCCCGGCCGCGGTGAGCGCCTGGGCGTAGGGCCGGGTGATCGGTTTGGCGCCCATGGAGGAGCCGGGACGTGATGTCGAGACGTAGTTGATCACTCCCGCGTGCCCGGCAGCCTTGATCTGGTCTGCCGGAATCTGGCGCATGGCGAAGTCGATCAATGTGGGCGCGGCAGCTGATGCCGTGGGTATGCCGGCACCAAGAGATGCCGCACTCAGCCCGGCCAGTGCTGACACGGCTGTGGCGTAGCGCAGTGCGTCACGTCGGGTTACCGGACGTGAGGAGCGCTGAGAGTCGTTGGTCCCCGACGAGTCCTGCATCGCTGCAAGTTAACAATGTGACTGCTGTGAAAGATGTAGCCTCGCCGGGACGTCCCATAACGTTCTTGTATCAAGGCGAAGGATCTCGTGATCGATACGGGCGCAGTCGTTCTCGACGGTTGGTCCGACTAGTTGCTGTACAGATGTAGAACGTGCGCAGCTGTTGTGGCGATATCGCCGCTCAGCCTCACAATGGGTGGACCGCCGCGCTGGTGGATGACGTTCGCCAGGATGATGACGTAGGTATCGGACCCCGGATCCATCCACACCGACACGCCGGTGAAGCCCGAGTGGCCGAAGCTGCCGATGGGAAAGAGCATTCCGCGCGGTTTGGACAGCTCCGTATCGATATCCCAGCCGAAGCCGCGCAGGTTCTGCCCCGCGATGGCCGGATAGTTCGGCGCGAGCAGGGGATCTGTTGGGTTGGGCGTCTTTTGGATGGCCTCGCGGTTCGCGGTGTTGGCGGCCTCGAGTTGCGCGGCGGTATGGCCGGGCTGCTGCGGAGTCGTCATCAATTGCAGCGTCGATTGCTTCAGCGGGAACAGGCTCGGGCGCCCGGCGAGACGATCGAGAAGCGCTTGGCAATATCTGCCGACATCGTCGGCGGTCGCGAAGACACCGGCACTGCCGGCCACCCCGCCCATCCGGCGTGCGGTGGGGTCGTGCACGGTGCCGCGAATCAGATGGTCGTAGTTGGGGTTGATGTCGGGGGTGTCTTCGTCATGAGCAGTCGGCGCGATGCGTGCCAACAGAGCGGTGTTCCAGGTGCCCGGCGGGCAGGGCGTGGCAGCGTGCACGTTCTTATCGAAAGCAATTGCCGTACCGACGATTTGGTACTCACCGCATGCCTTGGTTGCCGGCAGGTAGCGTGTGTCGGCCATGCCCAACGGCGTAAAGACGCTGTCCTGCACATAGATATCCAGCGGCACGTCGGTGATCTTTTCGATCAATGCGCCGAGGATGATGAAGTTGATATCGGAGTAGTGGAACGTCTGGCCGGGGTCGAATGCCAACGGTGCGGTCAGCGCACGATGTATGCCGTCGGCCTTGTCTGCCTGTGTCAGCCCCCACGGGCCCTGATGGCTCAGGTCACCTCCGATGCCCGAGGTGTGCGTGAGCAGCATGCGAAGGGTCACCTGGGCGCGCCGCGGATCATCGGCAGGGTTGAAGTCCGGCAGGTAGTTCTGCAGGGGTTCGTCAAGGTGAACCAGGCCCTTCTCGTACAGCTGCAGGAAGGCCACACTTGTCGCAAGAGGCTTGGTCAACGAGGCGATGTCGAAAATCGTGTCTTCGGTCATCGGTTCGGCGGGTGCGGGCGACCCGTCCAGGCCAGGTTCATCGGGGAGCTTGCGCCACCCGAAAGCCTGCCGGAAGACGATCTTGCCGCCGTGTCCGATGTGAACCACCGCACCGGGCAGTTGCGGTGCGGCGACCGCGTCGTTCACCAGCCGGGTGACCGGCGCAAATGGACCGGTGGGAACCACGCTCGGTGCGGTGATCGGAGGCACCGAATGTCCGCACGAGGGCACCCCCGCAAAGGCAAGGAGGACGGTGACGACGGCACCGGTCCGGGCGACGCGCGATCCCGATACCTTCACCAGGTCGACGGTAGTTGAGGACGTTGTGGGTGGCGGGGAACGGCGGCAGGGTGTCTACATGCCAGATCTGCGCGATGCGGCATCGATCGCCGGTAGATAGACCGAGTCGACCAGCTCGGCGAGCGTGCCGGAGTCAATCTTCCTGCGCGCGAAGAACAGTTCGTTGCGCACGAGGGCGAAGATACTGGTGGCTACCAGATCGGAAATGGTGGCGGTCCCTATCTCGCCTCGCTCGCGGGCGGCGTCCAGGGCACGGCGGATGGTCTGATCCGCCCTTGCGGCCACCTTCGCCTGGAATGTCAGCAGCGTCGCCTCGTCGGCTTCGGCGATAAGACTGCGGTAGGTATCGATTCCGATGTGCTGCCACGTTTCGACGATCGTTTCGACCAATGCCATGATGTCGCCACGAAGGGATTCGGTTGGTGCTACTTCGACGAGCTCGATGCGAAGAGTCGGTAGCGCATCGGTCACCATCTGTGCCCGAGAGCCGTAGCGGCGGTACAGGACTGGCTTTCCCGTCTTGGCTCGGCGGGCTACACCTTCAAAGGTGACGCCTGAGTATCCGTGATCTATCAGCTCGGCCCAGGCGGCATCGCGGATCGCCGACAGCAGCACGTCGTCCCGGCGTCGTGCAGCGGGCCCGGGAGTCGGATCCGGCGATTTTTTAGGCACGTTGCGTATCTTATCGCGCGGGGCTATCCTGACGATATTAGGTACGCACCGTTTCTTATTGATTCCGACGGTGCGCAGGCGCGACCGCGAATGGAGCATCATGGCTATCTCGCTGCCGAATGTGGCAGACCTCGATCCCGTGCAACGGGAGGTCTATGACTTGTTTCCGGCCAGCCTCTCCCGAGGGCTGGTTATGACCAAAGCCAGTGGCAAACCGTATCTGGCGCTGGGGCTTTCCTTCCGCACGGGCGCGTTGTCGCCGGAAGTCCGTGAGCTGGTGATCCTGCGGATCGGTGCGGTGACCAAGGCCCAGTACGAGATTCATCACCACGTGCCCGAAGCACGAGTGGCCGGCGTGCCGGATTCGGTCATCGACGCGGTCCTGGACGGGGCCGAGGTGTTCGGGGAACGTCGTATCGACGTGCTCGTCGCCTTCGTCGACGACCTGCTGACACGGATCAAGGGCGGCGGATCGGACACCGCAGAGATGCAGGAGTTCTTCTCCGACAACGAAATCGCCGAGATAACCCTGCTCGCTGGGCACTACGTGATGACGGCGATGTTCATCAACACCCTGGGCATCATCCCTGAGAGAGATGGCATCGCAGGCCCGGGCATTCTGGCTGGAGCCACCGCCAAATTGCAGGAAGAACAAGCGAAGGACCGATGATGACAGATGAAATCCCGTTCCAGCAGGGGCTCTTCGAACTCGGCGGTGGGGCGCATGTGTTCCTCTCCGGCGACATGGGCTTCGGGCTGGCGAATGCGGGTCTGGTGGTCAGTGCCGGCGAATCACTGGTTATCGACACTCTCTACGACGTGCAGCATGCGCAGGCGATGCGTGCCGATATGGACGAGCTGATCGCCGCCGCGCCGGTGCGGTATGTGTTCAACACGCACACCGACGGCGATCACTTCTTCGGCAATCAGGTGTTTCCCACCGATGCCGAGATCATCACCACAAAGGCTGCCAGTGCGCTGATGACCCAAGAGCACGCCGATCTCACAGCGGAGATCCTTGGTGCAGGCACCAAACCCGGTGCCGCGCTGCATGTGCTGGAACCCTTGACGCGGCCATTCAACTTCGACGAGGTGCGGGTACGTCCCGCCGACACCACGTTTTGTGGGGAGAAGGCGGTGCGAGTGGGCAATCTCGACGTCGAACTCCACGAGCTGGGTCCGGCCCACACCGTGGGGGACGCAATCGCCTACCTACCGGAGCTGGGCGTGCTATATGCGGGAGATCTATTGGCGCGCAATGTCGTTGCCGTTACCTGGTCGGGCTCTATCCCGAACTGGATTGCCGCGCTGGAGCGCATCCGCGCTTTCGGGGCACAGAAAGTCGTGGCCGGCCATGGTCCGGTGCTCGTCGGCGGTGATATCAATGCGGCTATCGATCGCGGGATCGGTTTCTGGTCCACGCTGTACGCAGACGCGACGCGGCTTTATGACCAGGGTGTGCCCGTGGGCGAGGCGGTGGCGCGCATGGATATCGACAACTACCCGGAGGCGGCCGTGACACTGCCGATCATCGTCACTGCGATTTACCACGAACGTGACCCCAACATCCCGTACCTCGATCTGGTTCAGTCGGTGGAAGCTATGGCATCGCAACTTGCCGCACACGCACCCGAGCAGGCGTAACAGCGCGATCGAACGTTCGGAATCGGCGGGCGGAGCTGCTCGACTAGGCGGCACAGTTGATCAGGGACGTACTGTACGGCTGACGGCGTCGGACCTGGAGGAGTCATCGGACTGTGATCGCACGGATCGGTTCGGCAACGAGCTCGGCGGTACGGCGCCTGCGCGGTCTTGCGTGGGCCATCGTGCAAGCCTCGATCGCGGCCGGACTGGCCTGGTTCATCGCCCACGATCTGATGGGACACCCGCAACCGTTCTTTGCCCCCGTTGCCGCTGCGGTCTGTTTGAGCGCGAGCACCGTGCTGCGCGCCCAGCGGGCCCTGCAGATGATCTTCGGGGTCAGCTTGGGAATCGGAATCGGCGTTGCGGTGCAGGCGCTCCTGGGTACCAGTGCATTCGCAGTGGTGGGGGCCGTGCTCGTCTCGCTGTGTTTGGCGGTCATTCTGGCCCAGGGCTTCATCGCCCAGGGCCTGATGTTCTTCAACCAGACCGCGGTCTCTGCAATCCTGATCATCACGCTGCCGCACGGGGGCACCGGCGCTGAACGGTTGTTCGATGCTTTGGTCGGCGGCGGTATCGCGATCGTGGTCAGCGTGTTGTTGTTTCCCGCCAACCCAGTGGCTCTGTTGCGCACAGCCATTGGATCAACGCTTGCGGCCATGGCAGACACGCTCACTCGATTGGCACGCATGGTCGAGGACTGGGGACGTGAATCCGGCGATGCCGGTTGGATCGGTGCCGAAGCCGAGCGCCTCAACCAGGATCTGGCCGGCATCGCACAGGCGCGCGCCACGGCCGGTCAGGTGATACGCGTAGCCCCCCGCAGGAGGGCACTTCGACCCGTGGTCGAGATCCTGGAACGAGAGGCCACGCAGATTGCGCTGCTCACCAGCACCGTGCTCAACCTCGCCCGTACTGCCGATGCCGCACTGCGGGCCGGCGAGGACTTACCGGATGAATTGCCCGCAGCTGTGCGCGATCTGGCCAGCGGTCTGTCTTCTCTGGTATCCGGGGATACCGCCACGGCGGCTGCTGCGGCGGCCCGGGCCGTCGGCCGGATGGACGATCCTCCGATCGCCACTCCGAGCAGGGCATCGCTCGTCGCCCTGCTCATCATCGACTGCGGCCGCGACCTGGAGGCCATCATTGCCTTCAGTATCAGTTCATCGACAGCGCGTCGTGAGGAGTGACGGCCGGCATCTACTTGCTTTGCAAGACCCGATACTGCGCCGCGGCAAGCTGCTGCGCGTCGAGGAGCTCGCGTTGTCCTGCCTCGATGACGTAACGGTCCACCGTCGCGTAACAGGTGTTGCTGTTCTCGTCCGCCACGCATTGGCTACCGGGCAGATTAGGAATGGGATCGGTAGGTGTGGCGCCCGCTTGACCGGGTCGGCCCTTGGCTGCGAGCGTGATCAACGCGGCCACCATACGGGCCGCCGCGGCGGCGTCCTTGGTCTGGAAGACCGTTGCGACGCCTGCGGACATCAGCTCAACCCCCGCGTCGTCTTCGATCGCGGCCATGGCAATCGGATCGAGCGCGAAATTCAGCGAGCCGCGTCGGTCGTACGCGTACGCCGAGTTGATGCTTCTCTGCTCCTTCTGCTGGATGGTGCGTGACACCAATCCCGACGGATCGCGCGGTAGGTTGACCAACTCCGTGACATCGGTGGGTTGGAACTGGTCGATGGCGGGGATCTGTTTGTCCAGCGTCGCACTGACGATCTGCGCGGCGGTCTGAGTTGATGACGCATCACCCCACTGGTACAACACAAAGGGACCCCGAGCAGTGAAGGCCGCCACCGCCTGCTTGCCCTTGTCGCTTACTCCCGCGATCGCATGCGTATCGGGGTGACCCGCGATGGAAATCGGCGAGACCGGCCCTGGCCCAAATCGATCCGCGGATGAGAGTAACGGGGCGACAGCTGCCGCAGCATCGGCGTCGGGAAATCTCATGACGAAATTCTTCAGCCGTCTGTCATGCGGTATCGCAGAGTCGTTGGTGGACCGGGCATTTGCGAATCCCGTGACATAACCGTGAGTGATCGCGATATTCGCCGCCTCGCGGCTGAAGACATCGTCCAAGGCCTCGGCCTTCATGACGGCGTTGGGCATGTCCTTGCGATTCAGATCGGGGTCTACCTCCCAGGGGCCGACCACCGCACTCGACATCCGTTGCGCTTCGATTCGCCGCCCGACCACATCGGATTCGGCCTTGCCCAGTGCCGGTCCGGGTGTCAACGGATATGTTCCGGTGTCGAGCGAATCAGCGGGAGCCGAGTCCGTGGAATCCGCCGCCGGTGCGCGCACCGGCGAATCTGAACAAGCTTGTGCGGTAAGAGATGCCGTCACCAACACGGCGGCAAGCCAGACAACCTTCACCGTGTACCCCCAAAAGTAGATGCCTGAGCGCCGAGAGGCACCCACCTGCGATAAAGCTAGCAAACAGAATCCGCGATCACATCTCGCCGAGGCATACACGGATCAGCGATTACAAGTCGACAGCCGGGGCGAGCCGACTGGGTCCGACAGCCTCGAACAGTTGCCGAATGGGCGCGAATGCTGTGGTGATCGCCTCTGCGGTCGCATCGGCGGCGTTGTTGACCGCATGTACGTGCACAGTCGGATAGACCGTGTGTGTCCCCAGGTAGCTCAGCGAGTAGTGGACATCGATCGGATACCCCTGCTTGGTTCGTGCAGGCGACGAGGGCGCGGTCTGCACGATTGCGAGTACGGCGTCGACGAATCGGTCCCAAACCTCCGCACGTACGGGGCGCGTGATGATGGACTCCACCGGCCAACGATTATCGGTGACACGCATTTCGGCACTGGTGTTGCGGACCGTGATGGTGGTTGTGGTGTGCTGATCCACGACCCCGAATCCGAGCAGGTCGTGTACATACAGGACGTACGGATCCAGACCCCGTACTGGCTGATCAGGCACATTGATCACCACGCGCATCCTTTCGCGACCATCAGAGAGGCCGGTTGTCTGACCATGAACCGGGCCCTGGGAACGACCGTAAGCGCCGATAGCTACATCAGTCAACAGTTACACGCTGCGAGCTTACTGGCAAACTAAATAGTCTGCTAACTTACGAATACGACCGAACCTGACTCTGTTTTTGTGCAATGTGCGTGACTGTCGGCCACCAGGCTGCGATGTCGATGAGTTGGGTGAGCTCGTCTTCGCGGGTGGCGGTGGTCGCTAGGGGTGCGCTACCCGTCGGTGTGGAGTTGGCGGCGGAAGGGTGTGCGATTGCCTTGGCGATCTGCAGTGCCTGCGGCCCGCTCTGAGCGAGACTGGCCGGTCCACGAGCTTGGGCCAATTGCCGTCGGTCGGTGTCGGTGAGTTCGGTGATGCGCGGGGTCAGTTGCAGGAGAGCGTCATGGATTTCGATGACGACCCGGTGCAACTGAAAGTCGGTGACCGGTTGGAATCGTTGTGGGGACGCGTTGAGGACGGTGTCGGGGTAGGCGGTGGTGAGGTCGGTCCACAGCGGTTGGAGTTTTCGCCATGTGCGGCCGTTGGTGTCTCGATGCAAGAGGGCTTGCGCGGCTACGAAGCATGGGCCAAGGGCAAGGGGCAGCGCCACAAGGAGAGCGACGAATGCGGCATGCGAGTAGATGGTTTGGCGCAGTTGGAGGGTGTTGGCCAGGTGTAGACGTTCGAGCAGGGCGAGAGTGAATATGCCCAGGCCGGGTAGGCAGATGGCGCCGACAAGAGCGACGAGTTCACCGGCGATGATGCGTTGGGCAGCGGTCTTGTGGGTTTGGCGAAGTTTGGGGACCAGGAGTCGGAAGATCATGGCTGCGGCAGTGATGGAGAGCACCGACCAGGCAAGGGCGGCAAGAACTTCGGAATTGTCACCGGCCAAGGCGATGGGCTGGTGGCGAATACGTGGGCCGGTGGCGATGACGCCCATCACCCCAATGGTGACAAAGGTTGCGATCCGGTAATAGCGGTAGCCGAGTGCGAGGACTGCAGGGTCGGTGTCATCGATCATCGCGATGAATCCGATCAGTTCGGGACTGATCAAGAAGAGCAGGGCGAACGGGATCTGGGACAGGCTGGTCGCAGGGCAGGGTATGGCCGCCGCGAGCAGGTGTTGCACACTCGGTTCGGTGGCTACCTGAGTGGCTGCGACGAAGATCAGCACTCTGTTCCGGTGGTGGGCGGCGAACCCGGCGCCCAGCCAGCGCAGTCGAAATGCCAGCACCAGGACAAAACAGGCCAAGACCGGCCACGAGATAAAGCCCGGTACCGCGTTGGTCATTCGTTACCCAGCAGGATATCCGCGAGGCTTCGTTCTCTTGGCGAGTGACTGAGGATGAGGCTTGCGAACATTTCCGCGTCGTGTTCGGCGGCGGTGTCGTAGGCGCTGCGACCGAGTGCGGCTTTGACGGCGGCCGGTTCCAGGTGGGGCGTGAGCGCTGAAACCATGTGCCCTGTATCAGTTTTCGCGTTTTTGTCGTGACCGAGCAGCATGTGGCCGAGTTCGTGCAGGATGATCTGGTCGGCGTGTAGCCGAGAGGTTCCGTCCTGATAGAGCACCACGTCGTCGTGTTCGCGGACCAGCCAGAGACCACACGCGCTGCCTGTCAGTAACGCACCGTCCACGGGCAGGAGCGTGATTCGGCGACCCCGCAGTTGTTCGACCGTCCGGACGAAAGCCGCCCGATCCCAGGGATGAGGTACCGGAAGCTCGCCGATGAGCCGACGCATATCGGCTGCGGGTGATCCATTGTGTTGCGGGCGTTTACGTCGCAGTTTCATCGGGGGGTCCGATCGGGGGCAGGTTTTCGAGTTCACGCAGGCGATCGACAATGCCGGCGAGATTCCCAATCGACTCGGGTGTCAGCCCGGACAGCCTGGCGGCGATATCACGGACACCGTTGTCGCGCATGGCTTTAACAAGGCGAAGCTCGGATTCGATCGCGGCATCGGCGCCGGTGTCGATGAGGTAGGAGGCAGGCACACCGAAGTACTCGGCGATGGCCTGAACGTTCTGCACTGTCGGGTTGGTGCGCTTGCCGGTGCGCAGCAGGCACAAGTACGGCGCACTCATCTGGACCCCGGTCTTCTCGAAGATTCCGTCGGCGACTGTCGCGTCCGATGGTGGCTCACCGGCGGGACTCATCACCTCGTACAACTTGGTGAGTTTAGCGGCCAGGCTCTCGCGGCGCATGTCCTCAGCAACCTGTAGTCCGTCATCCTTGCCAGCCATCTTCCCCATCCGTTCGTCGACTTTCCCGCCTGCCGGACAACGTACCGCAATCCTTGACCAGTAACCGCACTACAAACATAGTTTTTCCAGTAAGTATTGCTAGAGCAATCGTTGACTGATATACATCTGCGTGTGCCACCGCAAACCGTGGCATCCAGCTCGGCGGCTGTGTCAAGACGGGGAGATATGCGGTTGACTAGTTCATTAGCGCGCAAGCACGTGAAGCGTGGTGCTGCCGTCGCAACATCTGCATCAGTTGCGGCCGTGATCTTGATCGGTGCGCCCTATGCGGTTGCCGACCCTCAGGTGATGCCGGATCAGCAGCAGCAGTTCGTCACCGATGACGGGTGGACTGTCGGGTTGACGATGACCAATGAGGTAATCGATCACATCGACAACATCGCCGGTGCGAGCAACTCGTGGCAAGCCCGGGTGTCGTATCGCGCCGAGGCCACGATCTCGGGTGCGGGTTCAGCGGTCATTCAGGACGCACAGCTGGAGACCGGATACTTCGTGGGCTGCCGCACCGACTCCTCCTCGGGGGTGGAACTCGGCGGCGACCTCGGTTTGACGTTGAACCAGTCGGTGTTCGGCCAGGGCTATGGCGGAGCTTATGGCGGCGGGCAAGGCGGCTCGCAAGGCGGCGGTGGGCAGGGTGGCGGTTTCGGTGGTGCGTCGGCCGGTGGCTCGCTGGGTGCTCAGGAGCACATCGGCGGTTATATGCGTGTGCTGCTCAAGCCCGGTGGTCTGGCGCAGTTACCGATGGACCGAATCAATTTCCGGAATATGCATGCGGTCTCACAGGTGCGTAACCAGAACGTCGAGGCCGATGGCTGTGGTGGGCAAGTGAAGATCCAGTCGTTCGCGACCTTCCGGATCCGCACCGAGAACGGCAATGACACCCAGACTGTCTACGGCGAGCCGAAAGATCTGTGATGACAATGATCTTCAGAATTGCGCTGATGTTTCTTGCTGTTGGGCTGGTTGTCATCCCCGCCGAGGGGTCGGTCATGACAACCAGCCGGGCCTATGCCGATCCCGCGGTTCCGACGCCGCCACCGCTACCTGCACCGCGGGAGATGCCCCAGGATGCGCCGCGCATCAACAACATTGGTGGAGCCAAAGTCTCATCCTCGGCGCCGCAAGGTGAGGGCAACGGCATGGGCCAACCCTTGGCCGCAGCTCGCGAGTTGTCGAACTTCACCGTGCCGATGTTCGCCAAAGACGGCATCTTCTTCCCGACCACCTGGGCCGGCAAGAACATCGCGATCCATCTGCCGGGTGAGATGACGCTGCAGGCTGCGGCGTGGTCCGGTGATGGGGGAGCGACCTACACCTCCAATGATGTGGATTACCAGGTGATCCCGTTCTCCGGTGGGGGTGGTGACATCATCATCCGCCGCAAGACGATCTTCTCGCCGTCGGATATGCAGGTCGGTGTGCGCATCCCTGAGGGCACGCACCTGCGCCAGGGCGCCAATGTCGTTTTGGTGGAAACCGATGCTCACCCGGGTCGCCCGGCAACGGTCGTCGGCACGTTCTCCATTCCGGTGGCCCGTGACGCGCACAGCGCTCCGGTCACGGTATCGCCGGGCATCGGCCCGGGTTTCCCTAACCAGACAAACATCCTGATCAACTTGGGCGAGGCGAATATCTTCGCCTTCCCTATCGAGATCACACTGTCCTACCGCGCCTCGAACACCCCGACTAGCGGCGCGCTGACCGCTGACTGGAACGGTATGCCCGCGGGAGTCAGCCCGCCCCAAGTCATCACAGTCCCCACCGATTACGTCACTGATGTCGACGGCAAGTACCGGCCCGCTGGGGTCGATCCGGTGCTGTATGCCGAACGGCACTCAGGCATGTGCCCCGGAGGCCCGAGTCAGTACCGCTCACCCGACGGCCGTACTGCGGACTTCGCGCCCTCGTGCATGCGTCAGCAGATGTGCCTGGACGGCGCGCCACGCGGCACCTCGGTCGATGTCTGCAACAACACCCTGTTCTCCAACATGTCCACCAACTGCACCTCGGCGTTCGGGCAGCAGGGCGATCAGTACGACACCTGCCTGCGCGCCGCCAGCGACGAAGTGGCCTGGGTTAAAGCCAACATGCTCACCGGACCGCTCTGCCAACCCATCACGCCGGCCACCAACACCCGCAGGTTGGCGTCCAACAACAACGTGTACTGCGGATCAACGAACTAACGGGGTCACCTTGAACACATCTAAGAGTCAAACTGCTGGGCCCGCACAGACGTCTATGTCGCATAAAGTCCGGCGCGCATCTGGTGCGATAGCTGTCTTCGCGATGGTGGCGACTGCGATCGGATTGCCGGTCACAGCGCCCGAATCCACGGATGGCGCGAGTCCCATGATGGCGATCGCGCGCGCCGACTGCCCACCAGACTGCGGCGGCGGACCAGGCAACGGCGGAATGCCCTCGGGCCCACCCGGAGGCGGCACCGAATTCGTCCCACCCTCCATGCCTGCGACGCCTTCCTATGACCCCGGACGCGGGCAGCCTCCTCTGGATCAGAACAACGGCATCTCTATCTACAACAGCGCTGCGCCCCAACCCAGCCAAGCTGCCCAACCAAGCCAATCCCCCGTTCAGAACCAAGACGGCAGTTACAACCGCGCAGCCAACGGCGAACAACAACCCATCAACTACAAACAAGCCCCTGACAACCAGGCAATCAACCAAGACTGGAAGAACTTCAGCGACCAGTTGAACCAGCAGCAACAAAACCGACCCGGGCAGGAGCCAGGCGATCAAGATCGTGCTCAAACTAGCCCTGAACGATCCAATGACGACGACGAACGACAATGTGCTCAGTCTATGGCGGAAGCAGAAAATGGAGAAGCAATAACCAATGCCCAACAATTTGTCTCGAAGTGGCCGCCCATCAAGAAAGAAGGCAACATAACTGTCCAGATAAAACCTATAACGAAATCCGTTGAGCAAGAGTCCGGCTTAAACGCGTCTGAGCTCACGAACGTGGTGAATGACGCAATGAAAAATTGGAACAAGAAATCCAAAGCCCAATTTGTACCGTATGCGGATTCTTCTCAGAAGCCCGATCTAGTGATTTCTTTTGAGAATCTGGGGGTGGTAAATCTTGGCCTGAACAGTCTCAACTTAGGGCTGAATAACAACAGTATTGTTAGCCCCGATGATCCAGACGCCGCCAACCACGTCGGGGAGAAAATAGCCAGGGCTTGGTACATTGCCAAAAATCTCAGCGATCGTGCCGCGAATGCAGATGAAGAGCTAGGCCACGCCGAGGAACTCAATACTATCCGCGTCAATGCTAGTAGGCTGCCCGAAATAAACGATGACTACGAGCGAATGGTGCAGATGATGATGCACGAGATGGGTCATGGTCTAGGTTTGGAGCATTCCTGCGCACAGACAATTATGGATGATTCGGGCAACCCGCTCATTGGTGGGACGATAATTGCACCCCTAGACGCCACGATGCTTAGCTTTATCCAAACTGGCAAATTTCTTACTCGGTAGGCGAACGGTCCATGTGCCTTTATCGGGTCCCCATGTCGGGGATCTAGCTTGCATCGTGACTGGCCGTTGCGAGTCACGATGCTTTAGCCGCGTGGTTCCCCACCGCCATATTCGTGGCGGCGGGGTCTGAACTTATAGCGCAGGCAAGAGCCAGGAGCACCGTCACGTCACGGCTTTGCCTTACTGGTCTCTGAACAGCGTGGCCCATTTCTCGGTGAGCCGGCGAAAAGGTCAGAGATGATCCGTTCGCTAAAGCCCGCACCGCCGATGCGGCCGGGGATGTCGACGCTGCGTGGCGTCAGCTGTCATGCGATATCGCCGAGGAATGCGCGCTTCTGTTGGCGGGCAAGGATATTCCCTACGGTCTGCGCGACCGGGCTCGACGCAATCAGATTCGGGCCGCCGACCGTGCGATCTCTGCTAACGGCCGGATCTTCGATGCTTTGGGTGTCACGGTGTCAACGACGGATGAAGATTGATCAGTGAGCCCAAAGATCGTCGAGCACCCGACCGAGGCTATTTGGTATTCGTACGTCGAACGGAGACAAGGGGTATGACGGGTGAAGGTTCACCACCACCACCGAACTGCACTGGCTGCAGTGCCGATCTTAAAGGACGAGACCGCCACGCTCAGCAGATGGAAGCCTGAACGGCGGCCGCGCCACGGACCGCTAGCGCGACGGCCAAGCGGCTACCCGCTGTTACGCAACGCGGTGGCCAGCCCACTCATTGTCAGCAGGATGCCGCGCTGTACCAGCTCGTCCTCGTCTCCAGACCGGTACCGGCGCAACAACTCAACCTGTAGGTGGTTCAGCGGCTCCAGATAGGGGAAGCGGTTGAACACCGAACGTGCCAGCGCCGGGTTATCGGCCAGTAGGTCCTCGTGCCCGGTGATCAGTTGATGCATGGCGATGGTCTTGTCGTGTTCCGCCACGATCTTGTCGAAAACCCGGTGCCGCAGCGCTTCGTCGTCAACGAGTTCGGCATAGCGCGCCGCCAATCCCATGTCTGACTTGGCCAGTACCTGCGCCATATTGGACAGCACCGTCTGAAAGAACGGCCATTGAAGGTAGAGCTGCTGCAAGACCTCAAGCCGTCCATCGCCTTCGGCGATCCACTGTTCGATCGCCGTGCCGGTGCCGTACCAGCCGGGCAGCATCACGCGCGATTGGCTCCAGGCCAACACCCAGGGGATAGCGCGCAGATCGGCGATCGACGTGGTGGGTTTCCGGGACGTGGGCCTGCTCCCGATATTGAGCGCCCCGATCTCATTCACCGGCGTCGACGCCTTGAAATACTCGACAAAACCGGGTGTTTCGTGCACCAGCTCGCGGTAGGTGCGCTGGGCGCGGGCGGCAAGATCGTCGAGTATTTCGTACGCCGTGTCAGCTGCCTCGCCCAAACCTTCGACATCGAGCAGCGTCGACTCCAGGGTTGCGGCTAGCAGCGTCTCCAGGTTGCGATGGGCCGTGCGCGGCTCGGCGTACTTGGCGGCGATCACCTCGCCCTGTTCGGTGATACGCAGCGATCCGGACACCGCCCCCGGCGGCTGCGCCAAGATGGCGTCGTAACTCGGGCCGCCGCCGCGGCCCACGGTGCCGCCACGACCATGAAAGAGCCGCAGACGGATTCCGGTCTTGCGCGCAGACTCCACCAAGTCCAGTTCGGCGCGGTAGAGCGCCCAGTTGGCGGCCAGGTAGCCGCCGTCCTTGTTGGAATCGGAGTACCCCAGCATGACCTCTTGGCTCTCGCCGCGGGCGGCCACCAGGGCGCGATACAACGGAAGTTCCAGTGCCGCTTCGAGAATGGCCGAACCGCGCTGCAAGTCGTCGATCGTCTCGAAGAGCGGCACGATGCCCACCGGACAGTATGGCCTCGGCCGCGAGGCGTCCAGCAGGCCCGCTTCCTTCAGGAGGATCGCGGCCTCCAACATGTCCGAAACCGACTGGCACATCGAGATGATGTAGTTGGGCACGGCCGCGGGACCGTAGACCCGAACGGCACGCGCCGCAGCAGCGACGATATCGAGCTCCTTGCGGGCGAGCTCGGAAAGCTCGGCACCCTCGCCGATCAACGGGCGGCGAGTACTCAGTTCGGTGACGAGTACCTCGATGCGCTCGTGCTCGGGCAGCGATCGATAGTTGGGGTGCACACCGGCCCACGCGAGTAATTCGGACACCACTTCTTCGTGGACGTCCGAGTTCTGCCGCATGTCCAGGCCGCTGAGGTGAAAACCGAAGACCCGCACCGCTTCTCGCAGTCTGTGCAGACGATCATCGGCCAGCACGACGCTGCCGTGGGCGCGCAGCGACGCGTCCACGATGTCGAGGTCACCCAGAAACTCCTCCGGAGTGAGGTACGGAGCCAGACCCAGGTCCAGATCGTGTTCGGGCATCTGGTCCAGGATCTGCGCGGCGGTCGCGGTGAGGCGCGCATGGATGACGCGCACGGCCCGCCGATAGGGTTCGTCGGCGCGGTCGGCCTCGCCACCCTGCTCGGCCAGTGCGATCAGGTCGGGGGAGACGGCGACGAGCCGAATGGACAGGGACAGCTCCTGCTCCAGGGCCACCAATTGTTCGAAGTAGTAGGTGACTGCGGTCAACGCGGCGCTGCTCGTCGCCAGATGCACCACCTCGGCGGTGACGTTCGGATTTCCATCGCGGTCGCCGCCGATCCAGGAGCCGGGCCGCAGTATCGGCTCGGTGAGCAGTTGAGTATCCGGCCACCGGCGACGCAATGCCGTCCGGACCTCGGCATTGATCTCAGGGATCACTTCGAAGAACGCCGCCTGGTAGTACCGCAGCCCAACGGCGATCTCGTCTTGAATCTTCAACCGGGACAATCGAATGAGCGCCGTCTGCCATAGCGTCAGAATGTGCCGTTGCAGCTCACTCTCGATATCGCGACCGGTCTCGGTCTGCGAGAGTCCGTGCATGCGAAGCCGCATGAGTTCGGTGACCCGATGTTGCGTCTCGAACACGGTACGTCGGCGGGTCTCCGTCGGGTGCGCGGTGATCACGGGTGATACCAGCGCTCCGGTCAGTGCGTGCGCGACACGGCTCGAATCTATTTGTGCGGCGTCGAGTTTGAGGTACGTGGCAGCCAGGCTGCTGTCCTGGGGCGGCGCGCCCGCCGCAATGTGGATGATGCGACGACGTTCCCGATGGATGTCCTCGGCCACATTGGCCAGCAGCGCGAAATGGGTGAAGGCCCGGATGACGGGGATGGCCTGGTGGATGTCGACACCGTCGAACAGCTCGGCGAGTTCGGCGCGGTCGATCTCCGATCGGCGCACCCGGAACGACTCCACCCGCGCCCGTTCGACGAGGTCGAAGACCGCGTCGCCGCACTGTTCGCGCACGGTGTCGCCCAGGATCGCCCCGAGCAGCCGGATGTCCTCACGCATCGGCTCGGTGGCCTCCCTGCCCACCTGTGTCCGGGTGACGGCGCCTATCGGTGCAAGATCCGTAACCTCAGCCATAAGTCGAGTATCCGTGGTGACGAGGCTGTTCGCACGACGAGCGCCGTGTAGCTCAGCTTGTATGCACGCTCACCGGCGTCTCCGCCTGGGTCATCGTCGGGGATTGCGCGTTGGCGGCACGCCGGGGCCCCGCCAGATACCACGCGGCCGCAGCCAGGAGCACCCCGAGGAACAGCCAGGGCATGATGTCGATCGGCCAGTCAGGGATCGGATAGACGTTGCGGTAGAACACATATGCCAGACAGAGGGTGGCGGTTCCACCGATGAGGACGGCCATCGTGATGCCGGCTTCGGGCGCGAGTCGACGTAACAGAACGGGGATACCCAGGCCCATGAGCATGTAGGCGACCATGTAGCCGAACGTGCCGAGCGTCCCGGTGTAGGAGTATACGTCGAGTTCGTTTATTCCGCTGGCGGCCAAGCCTATTGCTGTCACCAAAGCGGCCGCACTGAGCAGCACGATGGCCACATGCGGCGTTTTACGCTTGGGGTGCGTGGCAGCGATCTTGGCATGCACCAGCTTTGATTCGCCCATCGACCGCAGTACCCGGCTTGCCGCGGTGAGCGATCCGGTGACACAGGCGAAGTTGGAGGCTACCGCCCCGAGGTCGATGGCCAGCGCGAGCCAATGCTGTCCGAGCCCATCGGCCAGGGTGTTCAGGGGCGTCGCGTCTTGCGCGAGCTTGTCCGCACCGTCGAAGCCCACGATCTGCGCATACGACGCGTACAGGTACAGCGCCCCGGCGAGCAGGGCGCTGCCGGTCACCGCCCGCGGGATGGTGCGCTGAGGGTCCTTGGCCTCCACCGACAAACAGGCCGCCGACTCGAATCCGACGAACCCCAGGGTCGCCAGCACCATGCCACCGACCACCTGTGTTGCGGTGATGCCCGTCGGCATGAGGGGAGCCATCGAAAACCCGTGCCGTATCAGCACCATGGTCAAAACCAGCAGGATCGCCCCGATGGACAACACCTCGAGGACGACGCCGGTCCATGCCGAGACGCGCACACCACGGATCATCATGAAGCCCGCGCCGACGACGCACGCGATTTCCAGGACGGCGGTGACACCGATGGCCGTGCCGGGGGCGCCCGCGCTGACGGGTGGTGCCACCGCGATCAGTGGCTTCATGTACTGCGAGAACTGAGCGACACAGCCGACCGCGATAAGAAGGTAGCCGAAAGCCAAGCCCGTCGAGCCGACGAACCCGACCGCCCGGCCGAACGCTGCGGTGATGTGCGACAACAGATCTTCGCCCGGTCGCAGTTTGGCCGCCCGAGACACACACCAGCCCACCAAGAGCAGCACGCCCAGGGAGACGGCGTAGGAGTACAGCGTGCCGGGGCCGGCACTGGCCGCGACGAGCGTGGCACCGGAGACCATGACGGCACTCGGTGCGATACCCGCGGTCGACTGTGCGACGAGTTCGACCCCACTCATGCTCCCCGCCGCGAGGCCGGGCCCACCGGCGTCGCGGGCGTCCTCGAGCTCTTCGAGTCGCTCAACATTAGGCAATGACGGCACGGGCTCTCGTCCTCTCATTTCGGCGTGTACGGCCACGGGAACTGACTGCGGTCCACGACGACGACAGAGCCCGCCCACTGCATAGACAGCGCATCGCGCTGCGTGCCCCGCGTGACGATTACGCCCGCGGTTGACGGCTTACGCGATCGGCCTAACGTGAGCGCCGATCACGCAGCCACCGTAAAAGTCGGGTGTTACCTGCGATGGTGCGAAATGTTACGGATACGAACGAGTTCGTCCTGATCGGCGAACGTCTACCGGCTCAGGGCCACGTCGAATGCGGCACGTAGCTCGGCATCTGCCATGGAGCCGGCGGGCCGACCATCGCGAACGAAGCCGTTGGCAATGCGGCGCACGAACTCATTGACCGGCGCGGGTATGCCGTACAGCCGTGCCAGCAACACGATCTCTCCGTTGAGGTAGTCGGCTTCGATCCGGCCGGCCCCGCGGGCCAGGCTCTGCCACGATGAGCTACCCCCGATGCCTGCACCATTGACTCGTGCCGTGTTCGACCGTAGCTCGCCGAATCGGAGTTGTTCCTCATCGGCGGAGGCGAATTCGATCCCGGCTGCGTCCAGCACCCGCTCGCCCTCGGAGCGCGCCTGACTCATGATCCGGGTGGCGGTGGTTCCGGGCGCGGCTATTGCGTCGATGGCGTTGACGAGATTGGTCAGCAGTTTGGCATACTTCCAGCGCATGATGTCCGTACGCGGAGTCGAGCCACATCCGGTTGATTCGATAGCGGCGGAGATCATTTCGGTGTTCTCATCGATCCCCCCGGGGTAACGACCGATGTCGAGAATCGCCGGTGTCGGCCATGACCGAAACTCCACGACCCCGGGCTCAAGATGCACTGCAGGGAACACTGTTGAAATGCCGTACACGTTCGCGAACCGGCGCAGCGCGGCTCGCTCGTTGGCCACGCCGTTCTGCACACAGACGATCGGAGTGTCTGGATCTGCAACTGCCGCTAGCTCGTTCAATGCGGAGGGGGTGTCGTTGCTCTTCATCGCCAGCAGCACCACATCGTTGGCCGACAACGATGCCTCGTGCGGGCCGGATACCGCGGCAACAGGAATTGTTTCGGCGCCGGCCTGAGTGACGACCTTCAGCCCGCTGGATTGCAAGGCGGTCAGATGGGAGCCACGGGCGATCAGCACAACCTCATGGCCGGCCTTCGTCAAGAGCGCACCTAAACCACCGCCGATTGCCCCGGCGCCGTAGACGACGAATCGCCGATGGGTACCCACCATCACACCTCCCGCATCGCAGTGACGTGCCCGGCCACCGGTGGGGACGCCGCTTCCGACTGTACGGAGTGAGCACGCTGTTCGGCCATGTGCACGAGATCGTCCCCGGCCGTGCTCGCGCGCACCGCATACAGTGGTCTAGCGAAGAACTTCGAGAGGACTGTATGGCCACGGAAACGCCTGATACACGCACAGAGGCGGACATCCGCGTTGCGCAACCGCGCGCCTTCCTGCCTGTTTTCCTGCTCGCCTACTTCGCCTCCGCGGTCGCGCTCCTGGCCGCCGGTGGCGTGAGCATCCCACTGAGGCTCGCCGAGCTCGACCCAGGGCACAAAACGCAGGCACTGTCGTTGACCATGGCTCTCGGCGGAATTGCGATCATCGTAGTCACGCCTCCGCTGGGGCATCTCAGCGACACATCGACATCGCGATTCGGGATCCGCCGGCCATATCTGGTCGGCGGCACGCTGGTGGGGGCGGTGGGCCTGACAACATTGGCCACAGCCCCGACCGTCGGGGGCGTCGTGGCTGGCTGGTGCATTACCCAGATGGGTTTCGCTGCAACGCTTGTGGTGTTCAACGCACTGCTGGCGGACCAGATTTCTGTCGCGATTCGGGCACGTGTCGCGGCAGTGTTCGGCATCTCGACCAGTCTGGCGCCGGTGGTCGGGAGTATTTTCATCAACGTCCTACCCAACGATCCGCGGTGGTGGTTCGGTCTGCCGGCGGTGCTGGCGCTGATATTCAACGGCGCGGCCGCCGTTGTGTTGCGCGACACGGTCCGCACGCAGGGTGACTCCCGGAATTGGCAACAGATCCTTTCTAGCTATTGGATAAATCCAAGGAAGCACCAGGATTTCGGGTGGGCGTGGATCTGCCGCCTCTTCGTCACCATGTCGGTGCTGCTGGTGACCGTCTACATGCTGTACATCGTGGCGGGCACGCTGGGGTTGTCCGAGCATGAGGCAGCCGCGAAATACGGCGTCATCATCGGCGCATTCTTGATCACCAATATGCTCACCGCGGCGGTCTCTGCCTGGTGGTCGGACCGCACCGGCCGACGCAAGGGCATCGTCTGGACTTCCTGTCTCATCACCGCGGTCGGATTGGTGACTCTCCTGCTGTTCAAGGACTTCCATGCTCTTTTGCTTGGCGCAGCGATCATCGGTGCAGGGCAGGGCGCCTACGCCGCGGTGGATCTGGCGCTGATGACCGAGGTGCTGCCTGAGACGGAGTCGTCGGGGAAAGATCTTGGCGTGGTGGCAATGGCCTATCTGCTGCCGCAGCTGCTGGTGCCCCTGTTGGCGACAGCGCTACTCGGATTACACAGCACTCAAGGCGATTTCAGCATCCTCTATATCGCGTCAATGGTGTTGTCAGTTCTCGGCGGTTTGGCAGTGCTTCCGATCAAAGCGGTCCGCTGAACAAGAAACGTGATGCGGGTCTAGACGTGTGTGACATCGCGCGGATGGCTGGTCGATACGCGGGTGGCACGAGAAGCCGGGAACCGGCGGTGTAGCCCGTCGACCATCCGGTGGGCCTCGTGCAGATCTTTACGCATCGCGGCCATTCGCTGGCGCAGATGCCGCCACGACGCCGTGTGTTGAGGGGTATGCCGAATCCGCTGCTCGACCTTGCCGATGGACTGCGTGAGCGTGTCGATGTGCTCATCAAGAGACGTCAGCAGCACACGGGCCTGGGCCACGGACGGATCCTCAATCACCGGCATATCGTCGCACGTTCTGATGCATTCCACGTGCACTAGCTCCCGGAATTCAGGTCCGCTACCCGTTCAGCGATGTACTGGTCGGAGAACGCGTCGGACCGCCGCAATCCCTCGATGACGCCCGCGCGATTGCGTTCGGGCTGATTCTGCGACATCTTCGCCTTGCCTTCGATGAGATCGATGCTCAGTTCGATCCCGACGATGGCGCGGATCTGCGCGTTTGTGAATGCCTCGGGTGCGTCGTCAATTTCCCAGGGCGAATCCCGGCCCTGCTCGTGCCGGTCGGTGAGTTCGGTGACGAGGGCGCGCACCCAGTCCGGGTCGTCATGAGCGGTGAGCGTGCCATGCACGGTGAGGACTTCGTAGTTCCACGTGGGCACCACTTTGCCGGTCTCGATCTTGGTGACATAGAAACTGGGCGAGATGTACGCCTGCGGCCCGGCAAATATCGCGACGGACGGGCCGGTTCGCCGCCAATGCGGATTGGCCCGCGATACATGACCCACCAGTGTGTTGGTCGCCGTTCGGTAGAGCAGTGGAACCGGCGTCACCAGGTATCCGTCGTCGTCATGGGTGACGAGGTGGGCCAGATCGACAGTGGCGAGGGCGGCAGCCGTCTCCTCAGCCCGCATCGCGAAGTTCCGGGGCACGTACATGACCTTCATTGTCCTCGGCCGCTATCCGCAGCGCGAGGGAGTAAACCATCCGCCGAATGGCGGTCAATCGGTGTCTTGAAGGAAGGAGTGATTCGGTGCGGGCTGGCCCGCGATGTGGCCCGCAGATATGCGGGATGCCATGCCATCCTCTACCTGTTAGCAGGTAGAGCAGAACACCCGTTAGCAGCGATGTTTTACCCCCTCAGTTCCCGAAGACTTTCACTAACACCGCGAATCTGCGGTATCTGTGAGAGGAGTGGGCCATGGGTCTTCCGTCGAGGCGCGCCTGGTTGGCGGCGGCAGTGATTGCCCCTGCGTTTATCGCTGTTGGCGGGATGGGGCTGGGGTCAAGCTTGGATCATCCAGTCAGTCCAACACGAGTTGTATTGGCCAGCAATGACTCCGGGCCCAACAACCCGGATTCGGACATCAGTGGACCGTATGACTCGGACAAGACCAACATTGCGCCAAAGGCGCCGAGTAGTGGTACCGGAATGGAATGTGAAGACCAGGGCGTCGGCTGCGATCACGACCAGAGCGGTTCGGTGCTGTCGTCGGATAACGACGAGGTGTAATAGCGGCTCACCGCGACGCCATCAGACGCGCGACACCGCGCATCATCGTGCGCCGCACGGTGTTCCGGAGGGTTCCCGCCAGCGACTGCGGCGCACTAGCGGGCGCGCTGCCCAGCCGGGGGAACAACGCCAGCGCATTACCGTGATCGATGGCGGCGCGGGTTGAGGCATCCAGCGGGTAGTTCTCCAAGCCCGCGGCGAACAGCTGCGAGGCAGGCAGTGGTGCGAACGGCCAGTCCGACCCGAACAGCACGTGGCCGGGGTCGGCGAAGGCCAGCAGGGACGGCAGGGCTGCCGGGCTGGAAGACAGCGCGGTGTCGAAGTAGAAGCCGGCGAAGTCCTCAAGACAGTCGGCGGGGCTTGCACCGGTGTCGCTGGTGATCGCGACGGCCATGCGGTGGCTGGCGTATGGCACGAATCCGCCGGCGTGGCTGAGGATGAATCTGATGTCTGGGTATTTCCTGCGAATACCGTTGCGTACCAGAAGATATGCCGCGCGCGTGGTGTCCAGGAGGAAGTCGGCCGCAAAGGGCAACACGCCATCGACAGCGGGGCCGGGTAGGTCTGCAGGGTGGATGAATACGACGGCTGAGCGGGCGTCGAGGGCGGCGAACAGATCGTCTTGCCCGTTCTGGCCGAGGTACACACCGTCGTTGTTGGCCAGTAATACCACCCCGTCGGCATGCAGAACATCCAGTGCGCGAATGGTTTCGGTGACGGCGGCAGCGATGTGGGGCATAGGAGCGGTGGCGAAGAAGCCGAACCGATCGGGGTGATCGGCGACCACGGCCGCGGTGTAGTCGTTGAGGTCGCGGGCCAGTGCCGCGGCGTCGGTGGCGGTGGGCAAGAAGGTGGTACCAGGGGTGGACACCGACAGTATCGCCGTGGCCACGTTCAGCGCGGCCATCGTCTCAAGAGATGCCTCGGGGCTCCAGTCGGGCAGGGCTCGTCCGCCGGCCTCGTCAATACCTGCGTTCCGTAGCACCTCGCGGTACATGGTGGGGATGCAGTGGTGATGGGTGTCGATGCGCGCCATGGTGATATCCCTCAGTTGTCAGGTATGCCGGGCCGGGTCTTCACTCCGAAACCGACGACCATGATGACAGTGAGCGCCACCAACGGCATCCATAATGTGCCCAAGTATTCGACCGGCCTGGCCTTTTGACCGTTTGCGTCAGTCCATCATAGGGGCCGTGTCACAAGGGCGGGATGGATAACGAACACGAAATCCCCTTCTCGCTCGCGCGGCGCGTGAGGCAATTGAAACACGCCCGCAGCCTGATCGCCTGCGAAGTTCCCGAGCAGAGCGTCAAATAGTCGAGAACATGACGGATAGTCATCCGGCGTGAGCGCGATCTATTGCGCACCAATGGTTTCGAAGGGCTATTCGACACTGTTGCTTTGCGCGAAATAGTGCCGCACGGCCCGGCCTACGTAATCGAGGCGATGGTGCTATCCGAAGCCGCCGGGGACAGCAGATCGATTGCGGGTAGCAATGCGCGTAACACGGCGGGATTGACCTCTACCGGCTGATGGGTTATCGCCCGCAGGATCCAGCGGCCGGCCTCGTGGGCCGACAATGCCGCAGCATCATCGTATTCGGCTGTAGGGGCGATCATTTCGGTGCGGACCAGCGGGAAATGCACGTTGGTCGCGTGCACGTGGGGGTGCGGCCGCTCGGCGTTGAGGCTGCGTCCGAAGATGGCCAGCGCGCTCTTTGAGGCGGCGTATGCGGAGAACCGCGGAAATGTGTTGGCGTGCAGGGCCCATGTGCAGACGTTGACGAACTGGCCCCGTTCGCGCTCGATCATTCCGGGCAACAAACCCAGACTCAGCTGCACGGCCGCGAAGTAGTTCAGCGCCATGGTCCGCTGGTAGTCGTGCAGCCGGCCGGACGCATCGACGATGCGACGGCGGATCGAATGCCCGGCATTGTTGACCAATACATCCACGTCTTGGTCAGTGAGATCCTCTAGCAGTCGGGCGATTTCATCCTCGCCGGACAGGTCGCAGGCGCGCCACTCGCAGCCGGTCTCTGCCGCGAGTTTTTGCAGCTCGTCGACACGGCGGGCCACGCCGATGACCCGGGCTCCGCGAGCACGCAGTTGGGTGACACTCTCTCGGCCGATCCCGGCGGAGGCTCCGGTGATCACAACCGTGAGCTCGCTGACATCACGGCCCGGGCCGGAAAGCATGGAGTCGACTCGGTCGGGAAGCAGCGTGCGGCGCTGGGCGAACTCTTGGACAGCACGGCGAACGGACACGGGTTCCCTCTCAAGTGGTGACGGTCATGCGCCTCAATATGACCACACGGTCATATTAGAGGTCTCAAGGGTGGTCGCGCAGGCGGGGTTGTCGAACGGGGGAAGCGCCGCTACTGTGTGCAGTGATTGAAAAGTGATCAGTGTTCACTATTGCGATGGAGGTGCACGTGGCAGTACTCAGTGACCGGGCACGGTTGGTTCGTCAGCGCGTCATGACCGAAGTCCGGAGCCATGGAACCGCGCCGACAATCGCTGAGCTGCTCGCCGAGTTCGCAATGCCCGAGAAGGAACTGGCTCCGCTGCTGCGCGACTTAGAGGGAGCAATCTGCCTCGCACGCCAGGATGAAGAACACGCAGACGCCGTGACATTCCAGGACGAGGTGCTCGCCGAGCCGCAGCCGCCGCTTGGCGAACTGGTGTATGCCCGGCCATTCGCGACATTCAAGAACCACTACGCGATCACCGTTGCGGGCCAGCAGAAGTGGTATGCGGAATGCGCGGTCGAAGCGTGCGCGATATCGGGGCAATTCCCTGGTGCCGAGGTGATTGTGGATTCCGTGTGCCGGCAGACGAAACAGCCTGTGCGGCTTATCGGACGCGATGGTCTCCTCGTGGACTACGAGCCACATTCACTGCGAGTGCACCTGGGATATCCGGTTCGTGAGATGCCGCATCGGGTAGTCGGCTGGTGCGACTACAACAGCTTCTTTGCCTCCGAGGATGCGGCAATCCAGTGGAAAGCGGCACACCCCGGAATCGATGGAATCACGCGGTCACCCGAGGAAATGGCTTGCCTGATAACCGGTTCGATTGCGCAGGGGCGTCACCACTATGACTATCAACCCACACTGCCGGTCCTGACGTTGGTGCGACGGCTGCGGGAGATGGGCCTTGCCCGCACCACGCGTTCGGGATTACCCATACCGGAGCGATTTTGGCTGCCGACGCCGAAGATGCTTTCCAGCTGGCGACGAAATGGGCTGGGCAACTTCATCCGAGTGCGATTCCGCTGAGTGACGAGATAACAGGAGGTATGGATGTCTCGCGCCGAAGTGTACGCAATGGTTCAGCAGGAGAAGCGTGATCTCGCGGCACTTCTGCGTGAGCTGTCCCCGCAGGAATGGGAGTCGCCGTCGTTATGCGCGGGCTGGCGGGTACGCGACGTGGTGGCCCATGTGCTGTATGACGGAACCCCGTTGCCCAAGTACGCCTATGAAGTCATTCGAGTGCGTGGCTCGGCCGACAAGCTGAATCAGCTCTACCTCGACCGAGCGCGAGAATGGTCGGCGGATGTGTTGCTCTCTATCTTCGAATCCACCATCGACAGAAGCTATTCGGCGAAGATCCAACCAAAGTTGGTCCTTGCCGACCTGCTCATTCATCACCAAGACATCCGACGCCCGTTGAATCGTCCGCGCACGGTACCCGAGGGCACGCTGCGAACAGTGCTGGACAATCCGGACCCCTTCATTCATTCCAAGCGGCGAATCAGGGGACTGCGCTGGGCTGCTACTGACGTGGAGTGGACCTACGGCAGCGGACCTGAGGTTTACGGTCCCGGCGAGGCAATTGTGATGGCAGTAGGAGGCCGCCCGAGCGCGTTGGCTCAGCTCGCCGGTGCAGGAATGGACGTACTCCGCTCTAGGCTTGGAGACAAGTGAGCACGGCGTGAGGATTTGATGTGTCGACCCGGATGAATGCTGCGGATGTGCCTGCGACGAGGCGGGCCCGACAACGCGTGCAGACAACTGACGAGATCAAGGCGCACGCACGAAAGCAGCTCGCGGACGGTGGGACGGGCGCTCTGTCTTTGCGGGGGATAGCGCGGGAGATGGGCATGGCGCCCGCTGCGTTATTCCGCTACTTCGAGACGCAGGCGGCGTTGATCACTGCGCTATGCGTTGACGCCAATTGTGCTCTCGCCGAGGCGATGAGCGACGGCCAAAAGACCGTGCCCGAGGCAGATTCGGCGACGAGATTGCGCGGGGCATTCACGGCGGCGCGCCGCTGGGCGCTCGCATACCCCGGGGATTTCGCACTATTGAGCGGAACCCCCATACCGGGTTTTGCCGCGCAACCGTCCGAAACAGGTCCTGCCGCAATGAGGGTGATTGCATCCTTTATGGATGCTTACCTCAGCGCGGTGGGCGCAGGCGAGGCAGTTCCGCATCGGACAAGATTCCGTCCGTCGGCTCCGGGGCCGCTCCTCGCCGCAATGTTCGGTGACGGCGCTGCCCTGCCGGTCGACCCGGCGATCGTCGGTATCGGGATCTTTGCGTGGGCGTCGATTACTGGGTACCTCGCCGGTGAAGTATTCGGCAGCCTCGGGGAGCTTGTCGCAGATTGCGATGCTCTCTACGACGATCACGTCGATACCGTCCTGTGCGGTATGGGTTTCGCCGACATCTGAGCTACCGCGGATGAGCCGGCGGCCCAGACACTGGTGTTTGCGCTGTCAGCGTGTCTCGTGGTCGCCGTCCGCGGCGTCCCAGGTTCCCGGCAGCATCGGGATGGTCCGGTTCTCGTGCACGTCCCCGCTGAGGGTGGACAGGCCGGCGGCCT
Organism: Mycobacteroides franklinii; assembly: GCF_002013895.1. Taxonomy (GTDB): domain Bacteria; phylum Actinomycetota; class Actinomycetes; order Mycobacteriales; family Mycobacteriaceae; genus Mycobacterium; species Mycobacterium franklinii. The sequence continues at coordinate 32,455 of NZ_MAFQ01000005.1, forward strand.
CGATGGTCGGTGATGTTGGGTGGACGCCCGCAAAGCCGAGCCGTCCGTTGCCGGTGGTGGACGCGGTGACAGAGACGGAATCGTCAGGGCCGGAGGGGATGTTGTCGTCCATGGTGGCGTACTCGTGGCGATAGCCGCGGTCCTCGATGGTCCTGCGACGTCGCCTGCGGCTCCTGGCCATTCCGGGGTTGCAGGCCAGTGCGGCAGCGGCCGCGACGGCACTGCTCGGCGCGTGTGCCGTGGCCCCGGTGCTCTGACCCATGGTCGGTCCGAACCCGAATCCGGGACCGTCGCCTCGAACGGCGTAACCCAGGCCTTCGGCACCGGCGGGAGGTGGCGTGGGCGCCGGGGCAGAGCTGGGCGTCACCGTGGATGTGGAGCTCGGGGTGGGTGCGGCGCTGCTCGCCGGTGCCGCCGGCGCACCGCCCATCGCGACCGCGTGCGGCTGGTCAACGCGCGCGGGGGCAGCCTCGGCCGGCACATCGGCCGGCGGGACTTCGGGCATCTGGGACAGTCCGGCCAGGGTGATGGCGAGGGGGAGCGTTATCCCTGCCGCGGGGCCCAAGACTGCCGCGTAGAGAGGCGTTCCCATCACGCCGAATGTTGCGGCGTAGGCGAATACGAAGAACAGCGGCTGCCAGGTAACCAAGGCTGCCGCCGGGTTGGTGGAGAAATCGATGATGATCCGGACAATCGTGCCGACGGGGTCGGTGATCAGTCCCTTGAGCGCGCGATACATGCCCAGGAAGTGTTGCGAGTTCTTCAGCAACATCTCGATGGGATCGTTCGGATCGGGCACGATCGGTGGTGGCTTCGTTGCGTCCTGGGCCGCGGCCCGTGCGACGGTACGACTCTCCGGCGTGAGCACGGGTGGCGCGAGAGTCGTTGGCGGCGCTGACGATAACGAGGTCTCGGAGACGGCCTGATAAGTGCTCATCACGGTGGCGGCCTGTATCCACATCCGGATGTAGTCGGCTTCGTTCAGGGCGATGGGAATGGTGTTGATACCAAAGAAATTGGTACCCACCAGCGCGCCGTGCGTCGCGTGGTTCGCGGCGAGTTCGACGAGGGTGGGCATGGTGGCCAGTGCTTCGCTATAGGCCGTTGCCGCGGTCTCGGTCTGGGCGGCCACCCCGGCGCTGACGGCGCTGGTCTGCTGCAGCCAACTCAGGTAGGGCACATGTGCGCCCTGGTATTGCTCGGCGCTCGGTCCGTTCCAGGAGCCGGCCCGCACCGTACCGAGTGTGGTGGTGAGTTCGTTTGCTGCCGAGGAGTATTCAGTGCTCAGTGAGCGCCAGGCGTCTGCCGCCGCGAAGAGCGATCCGGGGCCGGGGCCGCTGCTGAGCAAGGCCGAATGCACTTCAGGAGGAGCTGCCATCCACAGCGGGGCCGTCATGATTCGTTGCCCGCCTCGCCCATCGAATCGACTGTGCGGGAATCAATTTCGTTAGTCATCATTGACCGGTTTCCAGGACCACGGACGGGCTACCTGGCGTCTCCTCTCCAGTGCTCGCCGACCGCGCCATGAAATCGGGTCAGCCAATGTAGGTTAGCGTAACCTTCTTTCAAATTGTGAGGTCCCTGTGAGGGCGCTTTTGATCTAGTTGCGGTACTCGAGCCGGATTCCTCTGAGGCTGGCGCGCTGGCGGGCCGGAACTGCGCCCTTGTGCGTCACCGAGGCAAAGACCACTGTCCGAAATCAGTTGCTAGAACATCGTCGACGTCAACGTGTACGTCGTCGATGAGCGGCCCGGGATTGGCCTCGGTGTTGACCGCGGTTTGATACAGGACCGCGGCCGGCTCGCGCATCCCAGCCGACCATGCCCGCGTCTGCCAGGCCCACCGATATCCGGCAGTCGTCGAATGCCCGATCACATCGTCGCCGATCGCCCAGGCACAGGCCCGCGCGTGCCCGTAGATACCGGTCCGGCGAACGCCCAGTACCGAGTTGATGCCCCGGAACCATTGGACCGCCAGGGTCTTCCAGGCCTTCTCGTCGATGTCCTCGTCGACACTGAAGAAGATCGGCGCGGACGCCGGACCGCCGGCGGCGCCGTGCAGACGTAGCGCGGTCTGCGCATCGGCAACACCGCCGTCGTAGCCGCGGGTGAAGTCCGACGGGGTGGGCCACCCCGGCTTGCCGTATTGATAGCAGCTCACGACGTGCAGCCCGGCCGCGCGTAGTCCGTCGGTGTACTCACGGGTGACGGGTTTGAAGTCAAAGGTCGCACCCGGCCGCAGCTCGGATACGTAGACGAGAGCACCGGCGTAACCCGCCTCTTTGATCTGATCCGGAGTGACCAGCCGCTCGGTGAAATCGATCAGCCGCAGTCCGTCCGCCGAGGCGCGCGGCGCGGTGAGAATCGGAAGACCCAAGAGTATCGGCGCTGCCAAGGCGTATCGGAGCGCGTCACGTCGCGATACGAAGGATGTTGCACCGTGCTGATCGGACGCCGACGAGTCGTGCACGGCGTGATGCTAACAAGGCTCGAGGCTCCGGTGTGCGTGGATTCAATCGCCCCAGGGTGATGCGACGATGGACCGATGACGGCAACGCTTGTCGCGAAGAATGTGGCTGGGGGTTTCGCCCATCGCACCCTCTTCGAGGGGCTCGATGTGACCGTCGGCCCGGGCGATGTGATCGGAGTCGTGGGCGCCAACGGCGCCGGCAAGAGCACACTGCTGCGGATCCTCGCCGGAGATCTTGAACCGCTCGAGGGCACCGTCAGTGCCGCCCCGGCGGACGCGTTCATCGGGTGGCTGTCGCAGGAGCATGAACGCATACCGGGGGAGACGGTGGCCGCCTACATCGCGCGCCGTACGGGATGTGTCGAGGCGACGCTGGCCATGGAAGCGGCGGCCGCGGCGTTGGCCGACCAAGCTCAAGACTCCTCTGATCCGGCCGACGCGTACTCCGCCGCGTTTGATCGCTGGCTCGCCTCGGGCGCAGCCGATCTCGAGGAGCGGTTGCCCACGGTGCTGGCCGATCTGGGCCTCGGCACGGAAGCGGTGCGACCGGAGACGACCCTGATGACGTCCTTGTCGGGCGGGCAGGCGGCGCGCGTCGGGTTGGCGGCGCTGGTGTTGTCGCGGTTCGACATCGTTCTGCTCGATGAGCCGACCAACGATCTTGACCTCGACGGGCTTGCCCGGCTGGAGGATTTTGTGCGGGATCTTCGCGGTGGCGTGGTGTTGGTGAGTCACGACCGCGAGTTCCTTGCGCGCAGTGTCACTCATGTTCTCGAGCTGGATCTGGCTCAGAACATCACCACCGTTTTCGGGGGCGGATACGAGAGTTATCTGGAGGAGCGTGCGGTCGCGCGTCGGCACCGGCGCGAACAATACGAAGAGTTCGCCGACAAGAAGGCCGACCTGGTGGCACGCGCCCGCACACAGCGCGAATGGTCAAGCCAGGGTGTTCGTAACGCAATCCGTAAGGCTCCGGACAACGACAAGATCCGGCGTCGCGCGTCCTCTGAGTCCAGCGAGAAACAGGCGCAGAAGGTGCGTCAGATGGAGAGCCGGATCGCCCGCCTCGAGGAGGTTGTCGAACCCCGCAAGGAATGGACGCTCGAATTCACCATCGGCGCCGCGCCCCGGTCCAGTTCTGTCGTCGCGACTCTGGACGATGTCGTGGTGCGGCAAGGCGATTTCGTCCTGGGTCCGGTCTCGCTTCAGGTTGACGCCGGTGAGCGGATCGGTATCACGGGCCCCAATGGGGCAGGAAAGTCGACGTTGCTGCGGCTGCTACTGGGGCGACAGCAGCCCGATCAGGGGCGGGTGAGCCTGGGCGCCAACGTCGCCGTCGGCGAGATCGACCAGGCGCGTGCCGATTTCACCGGTGCCGACCGGCTGGTCGATCGTTTCGAGCAGCGGGTGCCGTCCTGGTCGACAGCCGACGTGCGGACCTTGCTCGCGAAGTTCGGGCTGCGTGCCGACCATGTGGAACGCCCGGTCGACGAGCTCTCGCCGGGTGAGCGCACCCGTGCGGGACTCGCGCTGCTGCAGGCTTGTGGCACGAATGTGTTGGTTCTCGACGAGCCGACGAATCATCTGGATCTGCCCGCCATCGAGCAGCTTGAGCAGGCGCTCGAAACCTATGACGGCGCACTGCTGCTGGTGACGCATGACCGTCGAATGTTGCAGAACGTTCGGGTAGACCGTTCCTGGATGGTCGACAACGGCCGTGTTGTGGAGCTCTAACGGAAGGCTCGGGCCCGTCAGATCAGCCGAAGCGGACGTTCATCGTCGCGAGGCCGAAGATCTTCTTACCGTTGGACTTCGCGGTGACGATGAGGACGCCGGTACGAGTTTCCGGATCCAGCGATTTGATCTTGCCGCCGAACTCGATGTCCGCGCCCTCGGCGGCCGAGACGATCGCGGGTGCGGAAAGCCGCACCGCGTAGCGGGTGACCGCGCCGGGATCGCCCGACCAGGCGGAGAGGAATCCGGCACCGAGCCCCATGGTGAGCATCCCGTGTGCGATCACATCGGGCAGGCCGGCCAGCTTGGCGATCTCCTCATCCCAGTGAATGGGGTTGGCATCGCCGGCCACGCCGGCGTAGTTGACCAGGTCGCCCCGGGACAGTCGGGTGTGGTGCACCGGTAGCTCGTCGCCCACCTTCACCTCGTCGAACGACGGCGTACCCGGGGTGCGGGCGGTGTCTCCGGCGATCCGAACCTCACCCTCGGGCCGCACCGTCTTCACGTAGCCGTCCTCGGACGTGCCGATTCCGGAGAAGTCGACATCGTGCATCATCGCCTTCTGCACGGCGGCCATCGTTCCAGGATGGATCTCGTCGGCGGTGACGCCGACGACCGTGGTGTGCAGGGTGTGCACCCGCTCGCCGGCCGGGTCGGTGAAGGTATTGGTCACGGTAATCAGGTCTCGGCCGGCGACTCGGCGCACAGACGTCAATTCCACGTCGATGTGCAGCTCGTCACCAGCGACGATCGGGCGGTGCTGTTCGAAGACTTCTTCGGTCTGCAGGTAGGTGTCGTACCCGACCACCACCGACTCGAACATGCGACGGTTGCAGGCCATGGCGGGGGTAGAGGTGAACGTCAGCGGCGCCACCACTCCCGAGTAACCCAGCTCCGCGGCGGCAGCGACGTCCCAGTGCGCGGGGTGATAGTCCTGCACGGCACGGGCATACTCGCGCACCTTTTCGCGGCCAACCAGGTAGGGGCCGTCCATTTGGTAGTAGTGGCCGACTCGTGCTTCGAGAGCCGACGCGTCTACTGGTGCAGTCATGAATGTGTCCAACTTTTCTATCGACATGTTCGCTGATGTCGACCAGAGCACATTAGCGCGCCGGCTCTGCGGTTATGGACGCTGTTGCCGGCTGCCTCCGGGTACTCGTCAGAACGGGGCTGGAACGAGGTTGCTGTCGCTTCCCTTCATCAATGCGATGATCGCTGCCCGGTCCGCTACCGAGGGCAGGCCCCAGTCGGCCCGATATCCGTAGACCTCGCGTAGCGGTGTCTTGGAACCGACACCTTCGAGGATGTCCAGGTCGTCGGTGGTGATCAGGCCCGGGTGTTCCACACCGCAGGCCTCCGACACCTTGTGCAGATCACGACGCAGTGTCTTGATGTAGTTGGCGGCCCGCTCGGATTTCAGCGTCGGGTCGAGTCCCCTTGTCAACCAGGAATTTTGAGTGGCTATACCCGTCGGGCAGGTGTCGGTGTGGCATTTCTGGGACTGGATGCACCCGATCGACAGCATGATCTCGCGGCCGACATTGACCATGTCGGCCCCGAGCGCGAAGGCGACCACCGCGTTGTCCGGCAGCCCTAACTTGCCCGAGCCGATGAATGTCACCGCATCGGTGATGCCCGCGGCGGCAAAGCGCTTGTACACCTCGGCGAACCCGATCCGGAAGGGGTAGGCCACCGATTCGCTGAAAATAAGTGGCGCTGCTCCGGTGCCGCCCTCTCCGCCATCGACTGTGATGAAGTCGACGCCGCGCAATCCGGAGGCCATGTGCGCGACCAGCTGATCCCAGAAGTCCATGTTGCCGACCGCGGACTTGATGCCGACCGGCAGGCCGGTCTCGGCGGCGATGAACTCCACCCAGTCGAGCATGCTGTCGACGTCGTGGAACTCGCTATGCCGGGACGGGCTCGCGCAATCGACACCCTCCGGGATGCCGCGTATCTGCGCGATCTCCGTGCTGACCTTCGCGCCCGGCAACATGCCGCCCAGACCCGGCTTGGCGCCCTGGCTGAGCTTGATCTCGATCGCCCGCACCGGGCCGGACGCAACGACATCTTTGAGCCTGTTGATATCGAAGTGTCCGCGGGCATCGCGGCAGCCGAAGTAGGCGGTGCCGATCTGCAAGATGAGGTCGCCGCCGTTGCGGTGGTACGGAGACAAACCGCCCTCGCCGGTGTTGTGCAGGGAACCGGCTGCGGCCGCGCCCCGATTGATCGCCTCGACAGCGTTGCCGGACATGGACCCGAAGCTCATGGCCGACACGTTGACCACCGATCGCGGCCGGAATGCGTTGGCGCGGCCCCGGAATCCGCCCAGAATCTTCGCCGACGGGATGGCGCTGGACGAGCGTTCGGCGGCGGGCCGCACATCGGCGAACGTCCGGTGCTTGATGATCGGATAGCCCGGCGTGTATTCCACATTGTTGTCCGTGCCGAAGCCGTAGTAGTTGTTTTGCAGCTTCGACGACGCGTAGATCCATCGACGCTGATTGCGGCTGAAGGGACGTTCCTCGTCATTGCTCGTCACGATGTACTGGCGCAGTTCGGGGCCCATCTCTTCCAGCAGGTAGCGCAGATGCCCGAGCACCGGGAAGTTCCGCAGCAACGCGTGCGGCTTCTGAGTCAGGTCGTAGGCAGCCAGGGCTGCGACGCCGACCACCGGGGCCGCCTTGAGGGCGTGCTTCCACTTCACGATCATGAAGTCCTCCATCTCCCGTTCTTTCGGCACCGCCCTGACGGCTTTGGCATCGTGCGCTCTGCTCGCGTCACCGGAGGAAACACACGGTTTCTCAGGTGTGACGGGAACCCATCGGCGGGATTATCGAGATCACATTCCGTCGTGCTGGTTGAGTCGTAAACTCGAAGTCAGACCGTTGACCACCGACTCCCGCGCACGCCGCTGTCGAGAAATCGTTGGCAGGGGTTGTGCCCACGGAAAGAAGGGAGGGCACCACGGTGACTGTTATTAGAGGAATCGTCGCAGGGGCCTTTGCAATAGCAATGGCAAGCACTTATCAGGTCGCATTGCCCACGGCGCAGGCGATGCCGCAGATCCGCGTCATGTGCGAGCAGGAGAACGCCATCGGTGATTGCATACAGGATCCGCCCGGCATGCAGAACGGTGGAGATGACTGCGTACTCGTCAATGAGTTGGGCGCTTGTGAAGACCAGCAGGAAGTAGACGATCCCGCGCACACCATGCTGAGGTAACGCCAACGCGACTGGCGATCATGGACGGCGGCCGCTAGTTTTCTGAGGTGATTTCCTCAGCTGTTGGTGCTGTAGTCCGATGGATCGCCCCCTGCCTGGCCGCGATGTGCCTGGGCGTGCTGGTGGGCCCGGTGGCCAAGGCCGACAACCCGCTGGATGGTCAGGGGTTCTACGTCAACCCCAACTCGGCGGCCATGCGGGCAGCGCAGGGTGCGGGGAGCCCCGAACTGACCACCATCGCCAATACGCCGCAGGCGTACTGGATGGATAACGTCTCGTCCCCGAGCGTCGATGCCAAGTACATCAGCGCAGCGCAGGCCTCCGGTGCCACACCGGTTTTGGCGCTCTACGCGATCCCACACCGCGACTGTGGCAGCTTCGCCGCCGGTGGCTTCGGGTCGGCCGATGCCTACAAAGGCTGGATCGACGGTGTCGCATCCGCGGTGGGTTCCGGTCCGGCAGTGATCATCCTGGAGCCGGACGCACTGGCCATGGCCGACTGCTTGTCGGCGGACCAGCGCCAGGAACGCTTCGGTTTGATGCGCTACGCCGTCGACACGCTGACTCGTAATCCGGCCACCGCCCTGTACGTGGACGGCGGTCACTCGCGCTGGGTGAGCGCCGACACCATGGCCGCCAGGCTCAACGACGTCGGGGTGAGCAAGGCGCGAGGCTTCAGCCTCAACACCGCGAACTTCTTCACCACCGATGAGGAGATCGGTTACGGCGACGCGATTTCGGGAATGACCAATGGCGCGCACTATGTGATCGATACCTCGCGCAACGGTGCCGGCCCCACCGCTGACGCGCTCTACTGGTGCAACCCCAGCGGTCGTGCATTGGGTACCCCGCCGACCACGGCCACCGGCAACCCGAATGTTGATGCCTACCTGTGGGTCAAGCGTCCCGGTGAATCCGACGGCTCCTGTGATCGTGGGGACCCGCGGGCTGGCACCTTCGTCAACCAGTACGCGATCGATCTGGCGCGTAACGCGGCTCATTAGGTAGCGGGCTATTTTCCCTTCCACTCGGGTGGACGTCGTTCGAAGAACGCTGAGATTCCTTCTGTCATATCCGCGGATCGCAGCACTGCCGCCAATGCGGTCTCGGTGTCGCGCCAGCCGGCGGTGTCGGCGTCATTGAATGCCTTGTGTGTCGCCAGCAGGCTCTCTTTTACGGACACAGGCGAATTGAGCACTATCCGCTGAGCAAGTGCTATCGCGGATGGCAGGGCCGCGCCGTCATCGGTCACCTCGTTCACCAGACCGAGCTGGTAGGCGCGATCAGCTGATATCGGCTCGCCGGTGAGGAGTATCTGTCGCGCGATGTTCAGCGGCAGTGCGCGCTGTGCGCGAAATAGTCCGCCACAGGTGGCAATGACCCCACGGCGGACCTCCGGAAGCCCGAAGGTGGCCGCCGCCGACGCCACCACCAGGTCGCAGGCGAGCACGATCTCCATCCCGCCGCCGAGGGCCATCCCCTCGACGGCGGCAATCAGTGGCTTGCGGCGCGATCGCCGGATCACTCCGTACTCCCCGCCGCGTTCGGTGCGTGGGCCGGAAGACTCGGCGAGATCGGTACCCGCAGAGAATCCCTCGCGGTAGCCGGTGAGTATCGCCACCCACAGGTCGTCGTCGTCTTCGAACTCGTTCAGGGCGGCGTCCAGCGCCAGTGTCATCTCGGGGTTGATGGCGTTGCGCTTCTCCGGCCGGTTCAGCTGGATCACGCAGATCCGGTCGTGCTTCTCGATCGTCACAGGCATACCGCAGAGCATGGCCGATGGCGTGCGGCAAGTACATGGAGCGGTCTAGACGTGTCGGGCGCGTGTGTCCGGGTGGTCGATTCCCCACGAGATGATCCGGTGCGGTGTGATGCGGATGATGTCGCCGCTCAGCCTGCCGCCGGTGCTGCCGTGGCCCGACAGCACCTCCGCGGTCCCACGGACCTCCACGCCGTGCGCCCGCGGAGGTTTCACCGATACCACCTCATCGACGATGAAGGCCACCCGCGGATTGCCGATCACATTGCGCCACTTCTGAGTTGATGCCAAGGCGTGACCGACGATCTCGATCGTCGCGCCGTCCGTGCCGAGGTGTACACCGACGGGCCTGATCTGCGGATCGCCGTCTTGCCCCACGGTGCACAGGCGACCGATGGGCTGTTGGCGCAGGAATTCCTGTTCACTCGGGGTGAAGGTCATACCGGGCCGCCTCAGACCTTGCGGGCCGTCACGAGATGTCCGGGCAGCTGCACACTTGCCTGTCCGGTGCCTGCCTGCAGACGCGCGGGGCGAATGCTCTCGATGTGCCAGTGCTTCGAGACGACATCGCGCAACTGGTCTTCGGAGAACTGGGTGGGCGCCGGCCCGTCGTGATCCGGGAAGGCGCCGGTGCCGAACGCCAGAATGTAGAACGAGGCGCCGGGCGCGGCCGCGCGATATGCGGACTGTAGGTATCCGTCCCGTAGTGCCGCGGGTAGTGCATGTAGCAGGCCGCTGTCGAAGATGGTGGAGAATCGGCCGTCGTAGCCCGTGAACGAGCTGATATCGGCTTGTTGGAACGTCGCGGTGTGCAGACCACGTTCGGCGGCTGCGGCGGTGGCGGCCTCGACTGCGGTGGGGGTGAGATCGATCCCGACGACGGTGTGTCCGCGCGCGGCCAGGGCCAGTGCCAGTTCGGCGTATCCACAGCCGGCGTCGAGCACCTCGCCGCGTACGACGCCGTCCTGGTCGATGAGTGCGGTGAATTCGGGCTGGGGTTCACCGATGTTCCACGCAGGCTGGTCCTCTTCGCGGTAGGCGCCGTCCCAGTCGATTACCTGTGTCATTCTTCTGTCTCTTCGTATCGATGCTCTCGACCACAATAACTAAACGCTTGTCTACTTTTATTCCTGCGAGGATGTCCCTATGTCTTCACCTGCACCCGAGCGCAAGGGACAGCGGACCCGGCAACGCATCTTGTCGGCGGCCCGGCAGGTGTTCGCCGAGGTCGGGTACGAGAAGGCCACGATTCGGGGGATCGCGGCCACGGCCGACGTGGACAAGTCGTCGGTCATCCAGTACTTCGGGAGCAAGAGCAACCTTTTTCGCGAAGCCGTCCATTGGCGAATCCCGGTAGATGACCTCACCGTGGAGGACCCTGCGGAAACAGCGGAGAACTACCTACGCGGCTTGCTTTCCGGATGGGCAGCCGAGCCGGACGGCCCCATGGCCGTGCTGCTGCGCAACAGCATGACCAGCGAGGATGCCCTGAAGTTGTTGCGCGAGCAGGTAACCGACCATGCGGTGAGCTCCGTGGCGGCCACCATCGACCGGCCCGACGCGAGGCTGCGAGCGGCATTGTTGAGCGCCGTGTTGATGGGCATCGCAAGCCAGCGGTATCTCTTGCATATGCCCGATTTGGCGGCCGCCAGCGACGACGAGATTGTCGCGCTGATGGCCCCGTTGTTGACCGCCCTCATTTCCGGAGAAAACGCCTGATGAGGCCTCATAATTTGGAGTCTTTGCGCGATCAGTTAGCGGGACCGATCGGCCGACATTTTCGTTATCAAAACGTGGGGAACGCGTTACCGAAAGAGTAAGCGCGCCCGCTACTTCGGGTGTTGACCCGTACTTACGATCACATCGTTCATGACGAAGTAGTCATCCCAGAGGGGTCGGGCCGATGAGGGCAGTTCTTCACATAGTTGTGGCGGTATCTGTTGTCGGCGCGACACTCGCCGGGCACGCTGTCGGCGTCGAGACGACAGCAGTCAGCCTGCCGCTTGATCTGAGTGTCAGATCGATTGCGCCGGCGCCAGATAAGCCGGTAGGTATCGCGCACCCCGTGGTGGTGACATTCAATGGTCCCATCGCCGACCGGCACGCCGCCGAGCGTGCATTGGGAATCACGTCGACGCCTCCCATGACGGGTAAGTACGAATGGCTCGATAACAACGTCGTGCAATGGATTCCAGACCGATTCTGGCCGTCACACAGCACGGTGAAGCTGATGGTCGGTGGCAAGCCCGCGGAGATTTCGACGGGTCCGGCCCTCATCGGCATCGCGAGCATTTCGCGGCACACGTTCACCGTGTCCTATGAAGGAGTGTGGCGGAACCCCGCGGAGGGTGCGGGATTGCCTGCGCCCCATCATCTTCCCCGGATGGGTGAGGAGGGGGTCTTCCCTGCCTCAATGGGCCGGCCGGAATATCCGACTCCGCTGGGGACCTATTCGGTCTTGGGCAAGGAACGCTCGGTGTTGATGGATTCCAGCAGCGTTGGCATTCCCGTCTCAGCTCCCGACGGATACAAGATCGACGTGGAGAATGCCGTACGTTTCACCAACCGAGGCCTCTTTGTGCACTCGGCTCCGTGGGCGGTGCCGGCGATGGGCTATGAGAATGTGAGCCACGGTTGCATCAGTCTGGCTCCGGCGGCCGCCGAGTGGTACTTCAACAACGTCAACGTCGGCGACCCGGTGGTTGTGCAGGAGTAACCGCACGCCCCGTGAGGCAGGGCAACTCCTGCGTGGCGCATGCGTCGCTCCAGGTCTGAAATAGCAACGATGCCGAGGCTCCTTTCGGGAGCCTCGGCATCGTCCGTGAGTGGGATCTGGCGGTTAGTAGCCTTCCGGGCCGGCCGGAATCGGTACACCCGGCGTCGGACCACCCGGCACCGTAGAAGCGACGGGTACACCCTTGCCGCCAACAGGCCCCGCGGCTATTCCACCGTCGAGGGGCGCCGCCGCCGGTACGACAGCGGGTGCGGCCGGAACCACTGGCGCCGCAGGGACAATCGGTGCGGCGGGGACGACGGGAGCGGCCGGCACGACGGGTGCGGCAGGTGCCGCGACAGGCCCCGGCAGAATCGGCACGCCGGCCACCGGTCCCGGTCCGGCGGCGGGTCCACCGATTAGCGCACCCTTACCGGAGCTACCAGCGCCGTCCTCTATGGAGTACTGCCCGCCGATTACCGGGGCTGCGGTGGCGTAGGGGCTCAGCACTACGGCGGCCACGCCAAATCCAGCACCGGCAATTACTTGAATAACTACTCGATCGAAGTTGATCGCCACCGACCCGACTCCCTAGCTTGTGCGTGTAAATCACGCGGGTGAAATTCTCTGGTTGAACTTTATAGCGCTCCGGAAATTGGGTCCAGACGAGATCTGGCAGGTTATGAAGCTGATATGGAAAAAGGGCTGCGTCCGTGACTTAAGAAGTTTTGGGACCCCAGCGCGCTTACCGCATTCTTATTGTTAACTGCCAGTTCAGAAGGGGATTCTGGTTACGACTGATCGCTTGTTTCGGTGATATGCAACCGTGATGGGAATGTGTTCATACCGAGCTTCTTGTGGCGTACGAATCGGGCCTCGTGTATCGAGAAAAGCCTCTTATGGGCAATAAACGCGGTCAAGAAAGTACGCTTAAGTAAAGGCGTGTAATAAGAACTGCATATGCAAATTATTGGCCGGAATTATGTATTGTCCATTACTCAAATTTGCGCGACGAATGCGTCGAGGTGGGCGCGGCGGCCCACTCAGCGCCGGTAGGCGCTCAGGTTGGCCGTCAGTTCGTCGAAGATTGCCTGGTTGAGACCGAATGCGACCTTGACCTCGCCAACGATCCGTGCCCGTTCCTGTGCGTTCAGCCCCAGCTCATCCAGGCGGGCGCGGTAGGCGTCTTTGTAGGGCTTCGGCCGCATCGGGAAGTCGTAGAACGACAGCCCGGCCCCGCCGAGGCCGAACGCGCGGTCGAGCATGCGGCCAATGGCCTGGCCTCCGGAGAGGTCACCCAGGTATCGGACATAGTGGTGCGCCAACAGGGCCCCGCTCCAGTCGGAGCCGGCCACACGATCCTGATAGGCCTGCGCTGCAGGAGAATTCACCTGCAGCGACGCGCCGGGTGCCCAGTGTTCCAAGTCTGCGTTGAGCGCGTCATGCCGCTCCAATACCGGGTCGTAGATCGCCGCGACCAGGGGGTCGTCGCGATGTATCCGCACGGCGTCTTCGATGGCGGTGTAGACAACCTGTAGCCGCAGCAGATAGTCGATGTAGCCGGCGGCGTTGACCTTGCCTGCGAGCAATTCGGAGAGGAATGGCGATTGTTCGGCGGCATCGTGTTCGGCGCGCGAACCATCACGCATCGCCACCGAGAGCGATTCGGCGGCGTCGGGAACCGTTGGAGAGCTGAGGGTCATGTGGCGGACTTCCTGACCTCGAGATTTACGTGACAACTTGTCAAGATCATGTTGACAAGATGTCAGAAACCTAGCATGGCTACTCGGGGAAGTGGGGCCTACGGGGTCACGCCCAAGGCGCGCAGCACGAAGCGTTCAATCGCGGCGACCGGCAGATGCCGTGGCGCCAGGCACGCGTGGATCAGGGAAACCGTCGCGGCCTGGTCCTCGACGACGAAAGCCCCGGCAGCCACCCCCTCCGCCAGGATCTCGAGCAGCACTTCCTCGACGGCGACCACATGCTCTCGGATCGCCACCGCGGCATCCCGGGACAATGCGCCATACAGCTGGTTGCCCAACCCCATATGGAACTGCTGGCCGGTTTCAAGCTGGTGCCGGATGTAGATACTCAACCGTTGTGCCGGATCGCTGATATCGGCCAGCGCGGCGCGTAAACCTTCGAGGTAGCGGCTCGTCTCATGTGAGGCGAATTCGACGATGACGGCTTCTTTGTCGGCGAAGTGGTGGTAGATCGCCGTGCGCCCAATCCCCGCGGCGGTGGCCAGCTTCGCCATGGTGATGGCATCGAAGCTCTGCTCAGACATCAGATGGGCGAACGCCTCGAAGACCCGACGGTGCACCTGCTCGCGGTGCTCTTCCACGGAAGAGGCGCTGATCCTGGGCACGCCGCGACTCTAGCCCGGCCGGCTGAAGGTTCAGCCGCGGCGTGCCGCTTCACGCCGCGCCCCGGTAACAAGGCTTGCCATTGACTTACGCAGCACCCAGACCATCACCGCATCGGGTACCGGAATCAATGGAGTGGACTCCATCGAGTAGCGCACCGCCGTGCCGCGGGGGTGATCGGCGAGGGTAATGGTCCCGATATGCGAGCGCACCGGCAGACCTGCAACCACGCGGTACTGAATGAGCTCCCCAGCAACGAGTTCGATGATTTCTTCCTTGACACCGACGGGGCCGACGCCGATGCGGTGAATCGCCCCGACGCCCTGCCGCTCGGTGGCGCCGGGGCGCACCAGCTTCACGGTGAAAGGGAGGAACTCGTTGTACCCCTCGCGGTCGGCAAGTAGTTCATAGACGGTGTCGCGTGGCGCTTCGAAGACCGTCTCCTCGACGTACTCAGCCATGTGATGTCCTCTCGTATCCGTTCAGTGTGTTCCGGACAGGTCAGCGCTTTCGCACGCGCAACGCGTGTGAGCCCAATCGGGAGAAGCCTTTGACGCGCACGCCGCGCAGGTGACGCAGGGCGAACTCACCGTCGTCGCCCAGAGCCTCGGCCGCACCGTCGTCGAGCAGGATGGTTCCCGGCCGGGCCACGCCGGTCAATCGCGCCGCGACGTTGACCACGGTGCCGTAAAGGTCGCCGTAGCGGCTCAGCACTTGCCCGTACGCCATACCCATACGTATCTGGGGCATGTCCGGGATGGTTTGTGCGGCTTCGGTAATCGCGGTGTTCATGGCGACCGCGATCCGCGCGCCTGCGTCCGCGCTCGGCGCCGCGAACATGACTTCGTCGCCGACGTTCTTGATCACCCAGCCCCCGTGTGTGGTGATCGCTTCGGTGAGGGCGGTCTCGAATGCCTCCAGCAGATTGGCCAGTTCATCGGGATCCAGGTGGCGCGAGAGGCGGGTGTAGCCGACCATGTCGGCGAACCCGACAAGTAATTGTCTTGTGGTGCTACCAGATTCATTCGCTCGATGGAGCGCGGCGGCCAAGTGTCGCTGCCACGCGTAGTCCTGTATCGCCGTCAGTGTCGAGATGGTCTGCGCGGCGGCGTCGGCGCTGGACTTGGCCGTCGCGTCCCTCCCTTCCGCCGCGATGCGCTCTCCCACTACGCGAGTGAGCAGATCCGCCTGCCACTCGGCCAGTCGTGCCATGGCCTGCCCGAGCGTGCGGGCCGCGGCAATTTGGCTCTGCTCGTTGACTGCCGCCGATGTGCCCAGCGCCGAGAAGGTGCGGACAGCAGAGACGTCGGCGTCGGTGAATACCACCTCGTCGTCACTTTCGGCTGCCGCGAAGCCCAGTGCCACCCAGAGCTTCCGGGCGCGTTCGACGGGTACCCCGGACAGCTCGGAGACCTGCGAGCGGGTGTACTTGCGCGGGCCGCCGAGCAAGGCCCGTTCGAGCGCCGCGTCAACCACCTCGTTGAGCTCGCCAGACTCGGCCATCACGCCAGTACAGCACACCCACAACGCGGTGTTCGAGATACCTGACGAGTCGTCGATAGTGTCAGGGACCTTGACTTGCTCCCGGGAAACCCCGAATATCTGCACAGGAATTCCTCGATAGTGAGGCGAAGGGACGGCGCAATGAACTGGAACTTCTTAGGGCACAACTGGCGCCTCTTCGGCTGCCTGGCGGTCCTGGCCTTCGTGGCACTGCTGGTCTTCGCCACGTGCATGTTCGTGTACACCACGCGTCTCAGGAAGCAGACGGCATCGCCGCTGGCCGACAGTGTGGGCGGGTACCCGTTTGTGCTGAAGAAGGTCCGTAAACGTGAGCAGATGTCGGTGGAGGAACTTCACTTCGCCCGTCAGGCGATTGCCGACCGGGGGTCGTTGTGGGCGTTCTCCATCCCGGCCACTATTTTCAGTCTGGGCTGTTTTTACGTGCTCGGCAGTCTTGAGCAATTGCATGGAGCCACGCCTTCCGAGCGAACGTTCCTCGGGGTGATTCCCATGATCTCGTCCATCAACATCACCGCGCAGGTGCTCCGGATGAGACGCCTGAAAGGGCGACTGCCGCGGGTGTCCTGACGACCACCTAACGGACTTGTAGCGCGAGAGAAGTTGACTCTCGCATTCCCAGGTTTTGCTGATAGCATTCTGCACCGTACTCATGTCAGCTTCATTGACATACGGGCGGCGCGAGGTCGGGGAAAGGTGGCCGGGTGAGTCCACGTTCGGTTGGCAGAACGGTCCTGGCGCGCGCGTGGATGCCGCTGGTCGCCGTCATCGCGCTCGGCGTGGCCGGCGGATCGATGTTCAAGGTGCATGAATTGTCCGCGCCTGGCCCCGTGCTCACCGTGAACCCGCCACAGGCGCCTCCGGAGTTCACCCCCAAGACGCTCACGTACGAGGTATTCGGTTCGGTCGGGAATGGCGGAATGTTGAGCTACATCGATATCGACGGTCATCCGCACCAGGTCGACTTGAGCGTGCTTCCGTGGTCTCACACGGAGACAACGACTCTCACCGTGGTGTCCGGCAGTATCTCGGCGCAGGTACACGGAGGCCAGATCGGCTGCCGGATACGAGTGAACGACGTTGTCCGCGACGAACAGTCCGATGATCATCCGGACGCGAACGTGATGTGCAGGGTGAAGTCGGCATGAGCGAGCATCAGGTCAAGCGTCCCTTCGTTCCCCGGATGGTCCGCATCTTTGCGGTGCCGATCATCGTGTTCTGGGCCATCGTCGCCGTGACGACGAATACCTTTGTGCCGCACGTGGAAGACGTTGCGGCCGAACTCGCCGGGCCGATGATTCCGCACTACGCCCCGTCGCAGCGCGCGATGTTGCAGATCGGCGAGAAATTCCACGAGTCCACGAGCACCAGCCTGACCATGCTGGTGCTCGAAGCGGACCGGCCGCTCGGCGAGGCCGACCACCAGTACTACGACGGACTGGTGCGCAGGCTCAAGAACGACACCGCACACATCCAATACGTCATGGATACGTGGGGGAAGCCGATCACCGCGGCCGGGGCACAGAGTCTCGACGGCAAGTCCGCCTTTGTGTTGCTGCGCTTGGCCGGCGATATCGGCCAGATGGAGGCGAACAAGTCCGTCGAAGCGGTCAAGGACATGATCGATAAGGACACGCCGCCAGCAGGGCTGAAGGTTTATGTCAGCGGCGCGGCGCCGCTCGCCTCGGACACCTTGAGTGTCGCGAACTCCAGCCTGAACAACATCACCATCGTGACGATCTTCCTCATCATCTTCATGCTGCTGATGGTGTACCGCTCGGTCACCACCATGCTGGTGCCGTTGTTCGGAGTTCTGGTCGAAATGCTGGTGGCGCGAGGAGTTGTCGCCACTCTCGGACACTTCGGATATATCGAGCTGTCCTCGTTCGCCGTCAACATCGTCATCTCGCTGACACTCGGTGCCGGAACCGACTACGGAATCTTCCTGCTGGGGCGATATCACGAGGCACGGAACTCGGGATTGGATCGCGAGGACGCCTTCTACGCGGCCTACCGCGGCGTCTCACACGTCATCATCGGCTCGGGCCTGACCATCGCGGGAGCCGGTCTGTGCCTGAGCTTCGCGCGGCTCAACTACTTCCACACCATGGGCCCGGCGGTCGCGATCGGCATGTTGTTGACCATCGCGGCAGCGCTCACCCTCGGGCCGGCGATGCTGCACCTGGGCAGTCTGTTCGGCCTCTTCGATCCCAAGCAGAGAGCCAGGGCGCATCTGTACCGGCGCATCGGGGCGAGCGTAGTGCGTTGGCCCAAACCGATTTTGGTGGCGAGCTCCGCAGCCGTGTTGGTGGGTGCGGTCTTCGTGCCGACCTACCAGGTGAGCTATGACGACCGCGCCTATCAGCCGTCGGACGCTCCCGCCAAGGAAGGATTCGCGGCGGCAGACAGACACTTCCCGCCGAGCAAGCTGTTCACGGAGATGCTCATGGTCGAGTCGGACCACGATATGCGCAACTCGGCCGACTTCATCTCCCTGGACCGAGTGTCCAAGAGCCTGGTGCGGCTTCCCGGTGTCGCGATGGTGCAGAGTATCACCCGGCCCATGGGGCGCGCGCTCGAACATGCGTCCCTGCCGTACCTGTTCACGACCCAGGGAAGCGGAAACGGTCAGCAGCTTCCGTTTACCAAGGCGCAGAACGCCAATACCGATCAGCAAGCCAAGATCATGGCGCACTCCGTCGCGGTCCTGCGACAGACCACCGACCTGACGCAAAAACTGGCGGACGAAATGCACAACACCGTCGTCACGATGGAGGACATGCAGCAGGTCACCCAGGACATGAATGAGAAGGTCTCGAACCTCGACGATTTCATGCGTCCACTGCGCAACTACTTCTACTGGGAACCGCACTGCTTCGACATCCCGGTCTGCTTGTCCTTCAGATCCCTGTTCGACATGCTGGACAGCATCGACAAGCTGGCCGCCGACATCAAGGATGCGGTGGGCTCCCTGGAAGTCGTGGACCGGCTGCTACCGCAGATGGTGGCGCTGCTGAAGCTCACCGCCAATGACCAGGATGCCTTGCAGGCGCTCATCGTCAACACCTACGGTCAGACGAATCTGCAGGCCACGGCGACGGACCAGACCTTCGACGACTTGATCAACGTCGGTAATGACTTCGACGCCTCGCGTAGCGACGACTTCTTCTACATACCGCACGAAGCGTTCGACAACGAAGACATCAAAACCGGGATGACGCTGATGATGTCTCCGGACGGCAAGGCGGCCCGGTTCATCGTCACCCATATGGGTAATGCCATGGGGCCGGAAGGTATTGAGCACGTCAACGATTTCCCCGACGCCATCACGACGGCGCTCAAAGAGACCTCGTTGGCCGGGTCGAAGGTCTACATCGGTGGCGCCGGGTCGAACAACAAGGACATCAAGGAGTACGCCGCCTCGGACCTGCTTATCGCGGCTATCGCGGCCTTCACCCTGATCTTCTTGATCATGATGGTCATCACGCGAAGTCTGGTGGCTCCCTTCGTCATTATCGGAACGGTGGCCTTCTCGTTCGCGGGGGCGTTCGGCCTTTCGGTGCTCATCTGGCAGCATCTCGTGGGACTACCCCTGCACTGGCTGATCCTGCCGCTGACCTTCATCATCCTGGTGGCGGTGGGTTCGGACTACAACCTGCTGTTGATTGCCCGGCTCAAAGAGGAGACGCACGCCGGGCTGAACACCGGACTTATTCGCGCACTGGGAAGTACCGGTGGCGTGGTGACGTCGGCCGGTTTGGTCTTCGCGTTCACGATGCTGGCCATGTTGTCCAGTGATCTGCGCACCATCGGTCAGGTGGGCACCACCGTCTGCATCGGTCTGCTGCTCGACACACTGATTGTGCGTTCGTTTATCGTGCCTTCACTTGTTCGGCTGCTGGGGACGTGGTTCTGGTGGCCGACGCGGGTGCTGGCCCGGCCGCCGCGGGAATCTGTACGTTCCTGACGCGTGTCCGTAGCCGGGCCCTGCGGCGCCATTGCCAGGTGCTCAGGCCGGTGAGTGCAAGCAGCAGGGGAGCCATCCCGAGGACGAACCACATCGCACGCCAGTAGCCATTGACAGCAAGGCCGAAATGGGCAGCAGGACCGGCCCATTCGTCGGCGATGGCGTTCGATGCGCTCGTGGGCTTTCCGCGCAGGACTTGCACATGGCCGGCGTCGTGGGCGTCCACACCGATGGATCGGTTCCCGTGATAGTTGAGGCTGTGCGCTCGCAGGTCAGCACTCTCGGGGTCTAGTAGATCGACCGTGTAGTACGGATTGTCCTCGTCGGGCATGCCGATCCAGGTCACCTCGGATCCAGGAAAGTGGCTCTCCGCCACGGCCATCGCGCGCTCGACGGTCACGTCCTCATCGCCGTGGCCGCCGGTAAAGGCCCGTTCGGAAGGTTGTCCGCCAGTCAATGAGTACCAGAGGTTGGTGAGCCCGGGTGCCTCGAATTGCAACCCGGTCACTGCCCATACCAGCAGCGGTACGGTGGCGACGATGCCGATGACGGCGTGCAGATCGAAATCGCGAGCGAACCGGCCCGCGGACCACCGGATGCGAAGAGCGTTGCTGAGCTTACGGATTGCTTTCCACCAGATGAATGGTGCGGGAATCACCAACAAGAGTAGGACGGCGGCTGCGAATGCCAGCAGCGCCGAACCCCACGACAGTCCGGCGAATGCACCCAGTTGTGCCAGCGGACACGGCTGCGCGAGGAATGGCAGGTATCCGCTGTAGCCCTCGCAGGTGAACCCGCAATCGTGCATGTTGACCAAGAAACCCAGTGTGCCCGCGCCAAGATCGAGCCGTCCGTTGAGAAGACCGGTCCCGGCATCGACGAAGAACGTGTCATGCGTTTCCGAGGACGCGCGCAGCAGGTACACCCCGTCCTTGAGAGATGCACTCGCAAGCTGTAGTTCGGGGTAGTGCGACCGTACTTCGGCGATCGCCTGAGTGAAACCGGCCGGGTTGTCGCTCGGTGTGGTGTGGAACATCTCGGGGTGTAGCGCCCGGACCAGTTCCGGCTGGTAGACGAGGAGAGCGCCGCTGGTACTGACGATCACCACCAGGAGTCCACCGACAAGGCCGATCCAGCGATGGCTCAACACCAAAGCGCGTCTGGTTCTCAACGACACCCGCCGCACGCGGAGTAACGCTAGCGCCGTGGGCCGCGCAATGGGGGCCTACGTCTGCGGTTTGCGCAGGATGGTGACGGACTCGTTGATCTTCTTGAACTTCGAGAAGGTTTCGGTCGGCACGCCGAATACCGCGGCCAGCACGTCGGGTGGCAACTTGGTGATCGAAGCGCCAATTCCGATGTCGTCCTTGCCTTCCGCTGTACTGGCGTTGAACACAATCAGTAGCTTGAGGTCTTCGGTGCCCTTGTTCTCGAAGTAGTGCAGCGATCCCTGGGGCGCGAAGACGACATCACCGACATGGGCGTCGAAGGTCTCCGAATGCCCCTCCGGATCCAACAGAGTCCACTTCGCCACGCCACTGGTGATGACGTTGATCTCCCAGGCGCTGGGGTGCCAGTGCGGTTCCCGGATTCCGCCCGGCTGCAAGGTAACCATGACGATGCTCGCCTGCTGTCCGGTGAGGATCGGGAAGTTGCCCTCGTGGGCCTGGCGTAGGTCGCCTCCGTCGAAGGTTTGTGGCGTCAGCGCGCCGAGGTGAAACAGATGCGGCTGTGCGGTGTTCAGCTCGGCGGGGATGCGGGGATCGCCGAAGCGGGCGGCATCATCGGTCACGGTCACGTCCTCTGGTTTGTCGTGGGAACGGGGCGTCGAGAACGCCCAGTCGGTGCCGGCACCGGCAGCGGCCGCGACCCCCGCGACGCCGACACCGCCGAGCACTGTGCGTCGATTGATTGACTTCATAAGTCGACGGTAGGACCGTCAGAACTGATTGCGAAAGACGATAGAATCGATTATTTAAAACGGAAAATGCGTTTAATTAGCGGGTTGCGCAAGCACCGCGCCGCCGAGCCACCGTCGGAGGAAGCGGCGCAGCTCATCGCGAGAGCGCGTGGCCTCATTGGGGGAGACAAAGAACGACAGCATGACGCGCAGCGCGAACTCCACGAGCCCACGCTTGGCGCCATCGTCGTATCCGTACTGATCCCAGTCGACGTCGAATCGGCCGAGCATGCGTAGACCGAACGCCTGCGCCTCATCCGACGTCATGTCGCTGGTGTGTGAGTGCGCATACGGTTCGGACATCATGATGCCCAAATGCGGTGTGCGAGTGACCTCTTCCAGGGTGTAGAGCACCCCTTCGGTGAGTGCCTCGGCGGGATCGGTAATGCCGCGCACCACTTCCGCCAGCCGGTCGAGGAAGCCGTCGACGGACGCAAGGGACGCGGCATGCATCAGTGCGTCGGCCGTGGGGAAGTACCGATAGACCGTTTGTCGAATGACACCGAGTTCGGCCGCCACATCAGCGAGGCTCACGGCCTTCCCGGTTTCGCCGATCAGCTTCACCGCTGCGGCGACGATCCGTTCGGAAGCTTCCTGGTCACTGCTGGGGGGTTGACCGTCCCACCCTCGCCTACGCGCCATCGCTGAACTCCCCGGCCGCCGGCATCTATGCAGCATATCGCCGTTGACATCGGCGACTCATTCCAGTAATCATACGGATCAACAACTACCTGTCTTATTGTATGTTTAAGCGAGGTGCTTCCGATGACCGAACTCATCGTGCGCAAGCTGCGGTTTGCGTTCGCCGACCACCACGTCCCGTTCCTGTGGAACGAGTCCAACCCGGCGTTTTCGAGCATGGCCAACGCGGTTTCCTTCCTGGCGATCGCATTCGAGAAGATGATCGGCCAGATGATCCCCGAGGCCATGCCGTTGATCACCGATCCGGAGATCGCCGCCGAGGCAGAGGCATTTGTTCGGCAAGAGGGCCAGCACTCCATGGGCCATCGCCAGCATGCGAAGGGTCTGATCAAGAGTTATCCGGGGCTCAAGGAGACCCTGGATGAGGTGATTGCCGCCTTCGACGATCTGACCGCGAACAAGCCGTTGAAGTACCGGTTGGCCTACACCGCCGACCTGGAGGCGACGTTCACGCCGGTGTTCAAGCTGATGCTCGATCATGACGACACGTTGTTCGCGCCGGGTGACGATCGCGTTGCGTCGTTGTTCCTGTGGCACTTCGTCGAAGAGGTAGAGCATCGCAGCTCGGCGTTGATCATCTATGACGCGGTGGCCGCCGATCCCTGGTATCGCATGCGGGTGGCGCCGTCGATCTTCAGGCATGTCTGGGCGGTGCTGCGCATCGCCTGCGAAGGCTTCAACAAGCATGTTCCCCTCGAGGATCGCAAGATCGACGCGTTGTCGATGTTCGGTATGCAGGCGCGTAAAAAGGCTCTGCTGCAACGCCTCTCGTTCATCGATGCGCCTTACGACGGGCCCATCGAGAACGCGTTCAGTCAATTGCCGATACGGGAGGTGATGGTGGCAATGTCGGGAGCGGTGCGCAGTCAGATCCCGGGACATAATCCAGCGCATGAGAAACTGCCCGCGCTGGCCGACGAATGGTTCGCCCGGTACGAGGCCGGTTACGAAGTCACGCAGTGGTACACCGCCGACCGAGCGGGACGGGTGGGCGTTTGAGCATGTCTGATCTGTGTGCGCCCACCTTTGCCGATCTCGCGGCGCGGCTGGGATTTTCGTGTGACACCGCTGGTGGGGTCGCCGCGTTGCGCAGTCCATTCGCGCTCGAGAACTGGACGCTGCCGGTCCTGGAGCTGACGGTGATCGCGGGAGCCCTCTTGGCGCTGGTGTACGCGATCATCCGGCTACGGCGCCACCACGATCCCACGAACATTGTGGTGTGGTTCGGAGCGATCGCCTATCTGTTGATCATCGAGCCGCCGCTGTACTTCCCCGGGCCGTTCGGCATCAGTGAGCACGTGGACACGATGTTCGCGCACAACGTATTTACGGTGGACTTTCTGTGGGGCCGACTACCGCTCTACATCATCGCGATCTACCCGATGATGGCCACCGTGGCCTTTGAAATTGTCAGGACACTCGGGGTTTTTCGCCGCCATGGCGCGTTGGCCGGAGCGGCCTGCGTTGGTTTGGTGCATCATGCGTTCTACGAGATCTTCGACCACCTAGGCCCGCAATTGCGTTGGTGGGAATGGACTCTGGACAATCCGATGAACAAACCGTTTTTCGATTCGGTGCCGATGGGTAGTGTCGTGGTCTTCGCGGCACTGTGGCCGATGTCCCTGGCATTGTGTGCGCAGCTGTTTGTGGGCCGCCACGTGGACGAAGGACGTTCCTTCACTCCCGGTCAGATTGTCTGGCGCACAGTGGTTATCGGTGTGCTTGCTTCGATCGGTACCGCGGTGCTGCCACTGCCCGCGACCATTGCCGGTGCGGTATCGGGCAGCACTACCGTCGTCGGCGTCGTGTACGCGCTGGAGCTGATCGTGCTGGTGGCGGTGGCGGTGCCCGTGCTCATCACACAGTGGCTCGCTGTGCGCCGCAACGGCACGAACGGCTATACCACGCATCCGGCCATCCTGATCTACGCCGGGGTCTATTTGGCGGTGATGACGCTGCTGTGGGCCACCGCACTACCCGGCTACTTCGGAGCAACGAATGGCGTTACCGCCAAGGGGGATCCCATCGGCAGTCTGTGGTACGCCGTGATGTGTCTGGGCGTCGCGGCGGCGTGCACAGCCGCCGCCTGGACCGTCATCGCGCCTATCCGTCGAGACGACCTGAGCCGGGAGGTGCGCACAATAGCGGTCAGCACCGGCGAATTCTAGAGCCAGCCTGGTCAATCTGGCGGGTCCAGATTGTCCAAACCGGCTATGGCGTACCGGTTGCTTTCGGCTAGACACTCGGTGAATGCGGATGGCATCGACGCACCCGAATGCTTGCTGGTGGTCTGGGGTAAGGCCGTGACACGGCCAAAATTTCGCGGCGCGGAAGCGCGGTTGGACGAGCTGGAGTGGCAGGTCAATGCGGTCTGTCGCGGAATGTCGACGGATATCTTCTACTTCGCCGAAACGCAACGCGGCACCGTGCGGAAGCAGTACGAGATACAGGCGAAAAAGATCTGCAACGAGTGCCCGGTGCGAATGCCCTGCGCGGCCTATGCGATAAGAACTGATGAACCGCATGGCGTTTGGGGTGCGATGACAACGCGCGAGCGCCGAATAGCTATGACGCGATCACAGCGCAAGTCCGTCGCAGCGGATCAGCTCACATCTTGATCGACGGCAGCAGCCGCGTCAGATTCCAGAGCTGATTGCGCCGGGCGGACAGGCTGGTGATGAGCAACCCGCCAATGAGAATGAACAGCAGCGTGATCACCGCCTGCCATAATCTGCCGTCGATGCCGCCCAGGATCAGCTGACGTAATCCGTCGACGCCGTACGTCATCGGATCGTATTTGTGGAGCACCTGGAATGGTCTCGATGTCGTCTCTACCGGATACATACCGCCGGCGCTGACCAGTTGCAGCATCAGTAGCGCCATGAGCAGGACGCGCCCAACGGCCGGTCCCACCAGCGCATTGATTGCCTGGGTTGCGGCGACGAACGCGAAGGACACCAGCACCATGAAGGCGAGCATCGCGGCCGGGTGTGCGGCGTGCATGCCGAGCGCGAACCGCACCACGCAATACAGAATGACTGCCTGGAAGATCCCGATGGTGGCCGCGGGCAGATAGCTGGACAGCGCCACCCGGATGGGGAGGACCTCCGCCGCAATGGCGCGGGTCTGCAAGGGGCGCAATATCATCCACAAGACCAAGGCGCCGAAGAACAATGCGAGCGTGACAAAGAACGGTGCCATGCCGGTGCCGAAGTTGGGCGCGGCGTTCTCGTGTGAGGTCTCCAGATGAACCGGACCGCCGATGGTATCGGCGATGGCATCTTTCTGCTGAGTGTTCCAGTTGGGCACCTGCTTGGCGCCATCGGCGAGCTTGGTCGCTAATTCCGCTGAACCGGAGCGCAGCTGCGCGGTTCCCGACCTCAGTTGTTGCGCACCGTCATCCATTTGGGCAATGCCACTGGCCAACTGTGCGTTTCCGGTGGCGAGCTGCTGAGCGCCGTTGCGCATCTGGTTGAGCTTGTTGGTGAGCTCCTGTCCCTTGCCGCCGACCTGATCGAGCGCGGACTTCAATGGACTGCCCGGACCGCGCAGCGTCTCGGTCATCGCGATGGAAGCGTTCTCGGCATCGGTCAGCTGCTGGCGGACCTGAGGCGTGAACTGATGCTCGCGCAGCTGATCCTGTATCCCGCGCAACGTGTTGGCGGCTGGATCCTGGCGCCCGGCAAGCTGATCGATCACCGCGGTGAGCGCGTTGGCGGCGCCGTCCTGCGCCTTGGCGATACCGTCGATCTGATCGTTGGCCTGCCGGAGCGCGTCGGTACCCTGCTGCAGTTTGTCGGTGCTACCGCCGATGTTCGACACTGCCTTGGTCACGGTCAACAGGGGGTCGGTGGCCTGGTTGAAGCCGTCGGAAAGTTGTTTGGCTCCGGTGGCCAATTGCGCCGACCCGGGCCGGGCGGTGTGTAGCCCGGCGGCGAGCTGACCCGCGCCATCATCGACCTTGGCGGCGCCGTCGGCGAGCTGCCGAGCACCATCGGCGGCCTGCTGGATGCCCGCACCCGAGGAAACCACCACGGACAGAACCTGATTCACGGCTTGGCCGGAGATGCGTGTTGACACGGCATTGAGCACCTGGTCGATGGCGGTGCGACCGATGCTGGACGAGATGTAGTTGTTGGCGTCGTTGTAGACGGCAACCAGGTTGGCTTGCTTCGGTTCTCCGGTCAGTGGTGAGGCGATGGCCTCGCTGAAGTCCGGAGGCAATTCCAGCATGAAGTAGTAGTTGCCGTGATCGACCCCGGTGCGAGCCTCGTCGAGACTGAGGACGTGCCAGTCCATGCTGCCGTCGGCGGTCAGACTCTTGGAGATCTCTTCGCCGATGTTGACGTGCTGGCCCGAGACGGTGGCACCCTTGTCGGCGTTGACCAGAGCGACGGGCATCTTGTTGACGTGGCCGAACGGGTCCCAGTACGCCCACAGATACAGCGCGCCGTACACCAGCGGTAGCAGCATGAGGACCACGATCGCGGCGCGGGTCATCCGGCTGCGGCCGAATCGCTTTATTTCTGAACCAAATGCGAGCCCAGCGAGCATGGGTTAGTCCCTCCCAGTGAGGATGCGGTGGTCGTGCAAGTCGTGAACGGGTGCGTCGGCACCTAGGGGGTTGGTCACACCGACGATGACGGTGCGGTTCTCGGCGATCACACCGAGCCGTTCGGCTGCCAGGGTTCGGCGCGCGTTATCGCGGACCTGCTCCAGGTCACCGACCACCAGAATGGGCCGATCCGAGAGCAGCGCCAGCGTGATGCGCAACAGAAACAGATCCAGGTCGGACAGTTCGACGATGAATGTTTCGTTCTTCGGCGGCGGGAGCGCACCGAACACCTCGTCCAGCTTGTCGCGCCCCGTATCGGTCGAAACACGGGAGAACCACGGTGCCAGCCAGTTGCGTTGTTCGGCGAGCACCGTCCGGACCGTCACCGTCTCTTCGAGCTCATCGATATCGGCGAATGCGGCGATGGCGCAGTGCCGGCGGATCGCACGCGGCTCGGTATCACCCATCACGCTGACGGTGCCGTGGCTCGCCTTCAGCCGGCCTGCCAGCGTGAGTAGTAAGCAATGCTGTCCCGGACCGCCCGGCATTTGGATGGCGTGAAATCCGGAGGTCAGTTCCAGGTTGATGCCCGAGAAGAGCGGACCGTGCTCGCCATCCACACCGAGGTCGGTCGCGGTGATCAGCGCCGGAGCTGTTTCGCTGGGCTCCTCGGGTACGGCGATATCCGTTTCGTCCGGAGTGGTGTCCGGTTCGTCCTGTGCGTTCACGGTTGCTCGTTTCAGATCGCGGACTGAGACGTCCATTCGATCAAACATCAGGCTGCCCGGGGTAATCAGTGTGATCTCGGGGTGATCTCGGATGTCCGCGCCGATCTCACGTTCTCGCGTGCCTGAGCGTCTTCCCGGTATGACGACATCGATATGGCATTCCACGATGGAGACCACACTGGGCACGCTCACGCTGGTCCGCGATGTCGAGGGCCTCCGCGGAATCTATTTCCCGCACCACTGGTGCCGGCCGCATCCCGCGACGTTTGGCCCGTACCGCGGCGAGCGGTTCGACGATGTCGCTCGCCAGCTGACCGAGTATCTGAACGGTGACCGCCTCGAGTTCGATCTGGACGTAGTACTGCACGGTGACGCGCTCCAGATGAAGGTGTGGTCTCTGCTCGACCAGATTCCCTACGGGCAAACCATGGCCTACGGCGAGCTGGCAGCTCAGATCGGAAATGATGTCACGGCCCAGCAGGTCGGCGCGGCGGTAGGCCGCAACCCGTTGTCGATCGTGGTGCCATGTCATCGTGTGATCGGCCGTTACGGAAAGCTCACCGGCTACGCCGGTGGCATCGCGCGGAAGCAGTATCTGTTGGGCCTTGAACGTGATTATGCGAGCCGTGCCAGCGGTGCACCGTTTCAGTGCGCGTTGTTATCGGGGCTGTCACCGCAGGATCCGCGGCATTGCGATCTCACGAAACCACGCGGACGAGCGTCTGCATAGTGTGAGTGCCCAGTGAGTGCCGTGCTGAAAGCCAAACAACCCTTCGAGACGGTGGTCAGTGACCACGGTCCCGCGGTCTGGCGCGTGTGCCGAGCGGTGGTCGGACCGATCGATGCCGACGACGCGTGGTCGGACACCTTCTTGGCGGCGATGAAGGCCTACCCGGACCTTCCGGTTGACGCGAACGTCGAGGCCTGGTTGGTGACGATCGCGCACCGCAAAGCAATCGACATCACGCGAGCGCGGGCACGGCGAGCGATCCCGACCGATACCGTGCCCGAGACGCCGGCGGCCTCTGCGGCCGAACGTGACGATGATCTGGTGGAAGCCCTAGATCGCTTGCCGGACAAACAGAAACACGCGGTTACCTACCACTATCTTGCCGGCCTGCCCTACGCCGATGTCGCTGCGATTCTCGGCGGCAGCGTGGATGCCTCGCGTCGCGCCGCGGCTGATGGTATCGCGGCGCTCAGACGCACGTACGCCCAGCATGGGAGATCACGATGAACGACACAGAATTCATTCACGACCTGGTACGGGTCGCTGACGATGCCGACAAGCTGTCCGGGCTGCGGGCCCGGTTGGCTGTCGCGGCCGAGCGTGAGGGCATCCTCGATGTTGCCTACCGGGTACTCGACGCACCGGTCGGCCCCCTGTTGGTGGCGGCCACCACGCAGGGCTTGATCCGGGTGGCATATGCCCGCGAGGATCACGATGCCGTCCTGCAGCAGCTAGCCGACAAGGTCAGCCCCCGCATCCTGCACGCACCCCGCCGCCTCGACCTCGCGGCTCGCGAACTCGACGAATACTTCGCCGGTACCCGGCAGGACTTCGACATCCCCTTGGACTGGCGCCTGTCGGCCGGGTTCCGTAGCACCGTGCTGCACCATCTGCACGAGATCGGCTATGGGCGCACCGCGAGTTATGCCGCGGTCGCCAAGCTCGCGGGTAGCCCGAAAGCTGTTCGCGCGGTGGGCACTGCCTGCGCCACCAATCCGCTACCGGTTGTGGTGCCGTGTCATCGGGTGGTGCGCAGCGATGGCGCGATGGGCGGCTACCTGGGCGGGGTGGAGGCCAAGCGACTGCTGCTGGATCTGGAGGCCGCGGCGTGAGCCAGGCAAGGGACCCCTGGCAGGAAAGGGTCGACGGCACCGACTGGTGCAGCGTCGGAAGTGAGTTGGATGCCATCGGCTGCGCGGTGACTGGGCAGCTGCTGACACCGGAGGAAGCAGGCGCGATCGCGGGACTGTATTCCGATGCGGCCTGGTTCCGCTCGACGGTCAACATGAGCCGGCACCGCTTCGGAGAGGGCGAGTACCGGTATTTCGCCCAGCCCTATCCCGAGGCGGTCGTTGCACTGAAGCGGGCGCTGTACCCCAGGCTGCTTCCCATCGCCCGAGATTGGTGGACCCGGCTCGGCCGACCGACCCCATGGCCCGACGAACTGGACCAGTGGTTGCGCATGTGTCATGCCGCCGGACAGACCAAATCGACAGTGACCCTGCTCAAGTACGGGGCGGGGGACTGGAACGCCCTGCACCGAGATCTATACGGGGAATTGGTTTTTCCGCTTCAAGTGGTTATCAACCTGAGTGACCCGGGTGTCGATCACACCGGCGGGGAGTTCCTGCTCTACGAGCAGCGGCCGCGCGCTCAGTCACGCGGCACAGCCCTGACGATCCCGTACGGACATGGGCTTGTCTTCACCACCCGGGATCGCCCGGTGCGATCGGTGCGCGGCTGGTCGGCGGCACCGGTGCGCCATGGGGTTTCGATGATCCGCAGCGGTACCCGGTACACGCTCGGTCTGGTCTTCCATGATGCGGCATGACGGCGTCGGCTGAGCGCTACAGTCTGATCGGCGTCGACGGACGGCCGTACACCAGTTCGGCACCGGGCACTTTCGGTGGACATCGCCGCAACAAGCTGTACGGTCGGCTCGACTGCCCCACGGCTTTACGCGCCCTCGCCGCCGGTGGCTACGCGCGCAACCGAGTCTTCTTCGCCGACGAGCCCACCGCGATCGCTGCGGGATTTCGGCCCTGTGCGGTATGCCTTCCCCAGGCCTACCGCACCTGGAAGGTCAGAGGTTCCCGGAGAGATACGGGTCCCCGTCGAACCGTTCACGGGTGACGAACTCCTCGACACCATTGCGCCGTAGCTTCGTCAGCTGTTTGACCGGCTTGCCTATGGGCAATACCGCAGCCACCGCATGCGTATCGGGAATTCCCAGCAGTTCAAGGACTTTCGGCTCCTGTGCCACGGCCATGGTGGTGAGGGTGCCGCCGTACCCTTCCGCTCGCGCGGCCAACAGGATGTTCCACACCAGCGGATAGATCGAGGCTCCGCCGATGACTCCAACGCGGTCCAGATCCTGATCTGTCGCGGCGATCAATCGCAGGTCTACGCACACGACGAGAACAACAGAGGCGGTACGCAGTGGTGTGAATACCGACTCAGGAACGGTCGTCGCGGCGATGGTTTCCGCGGTGGCCGTGGTGGGGCTCACCGGATTCCAGGGTGACTCGCCGGCCACGATCTGTGCGAAGTAGCGGCGTGCGCCGGGTGTGGTCGCCTCGATGAGACCCTCGCGCGTCTCCGGGGCCGTGACCACGATGATGTGGCCGGCTTGCCGGTTACCGCCGCTGGGTGCGAATCGGGCGTTATCCAGGATTCGGTCTAACACGTTGTCGGGCAGCGGTTCCCCGGTGAACTCGCGCGCCGCGAACGTGCTGCGCATGACGTCGTAGAGCTCCATGTTGTCACTCTAGTCAGGCGCAGCGGACCTGATGTTCATCGTTCGGAGTCCAGGGCCGCCATCTGGGCGGCGGAGTAGCGATCGCCGGCCACCTGTTCCGCGGGTACAGCGGCCTCGATCCAGCTCAGTTGATCGGCGGTCAGTGCTAGGTCTGCCGCGACCACCGCCTCGGCCAGTCGCGTGCGGGTGCGTGCTCCCACCAGCGGCACGATGTCGGTGCCGCGGGCCGCCACCCAAGCGATCGCCGCCTGGGCCACCGTGACATCGAGTTCCTGCGCCACGCCGCGCAATGTCTCGACCAGGGCCAAGTTGCGGTTCAGATTGTCATCGGCGAATCTGGGGCTCGCGGTCCGGAAATCTCCCGGTCCGCCACTGGATTTCGTCCAATGGCCGCTGATCAGCCCCCGGGCCAATACGCCGTAGGCGGTCACGCCGACCCCCAACTCGCGGCAGGTATCCAGGATGTCGTTCTCGATGCCGCGGGACACCAACGAGTATTCGATCTGCAGGTCGTTGATCGGTCGGACGGCCGCCGCACGGCGAATGGTTTCCGATCCGACCTCCGACAGTCCGATTCGCCGCACATATCCCGCGTCGACGAGTTCGCCGATCGCCCCGATGGTGTCCTCGATCGGAACCGCCGGATCCAGCCGGGCCGGACGGTAGATGTCGATGTGATCGGTGCCAAGACGCTGTAGTGAGTAGGCGGCAGCCGCCTTCACCGCACAAGGGCGAGCGTCGAACCCTACCCAGGATGTGTCGGGGCCAAGCTGGCCGCCGAACTTCACGCTGAGCTGGTAGCGCTCCCGCGGTATATGCCGCAATGCCTCGGCGAGGAGCAATTCGTTGTGCCCCATGCCGTAGAAGTCCGCGGTGTCCAGCAGCGTGATTCCCGCGTCGAGTGCGGAATGCACGGTGGCGATGGCTTCGCTGCGATCCGAGGCGCCGTACGCGCCCGACATCGCCATGCAGCCGAGGCCGAGGGCCGAGGTGGTCAGTGAGCCGATTGTCGTGGTCTTCATGCCGATCAGTCTTGGCTGGATCGGGCGGCATAACCACGGCGCGTCGAACCTGGGACCGCCAGTCCCTGGCTGGGCGCGCGCGTGGCGGCAACAATGGTGCGATGGATCGAGAGTCGCTGGCAGACTTTCTACGCCGCCGCCGCGAGATAGTGCAACCAGCCGATGTCGGGCTGCCCGTGGGCTCCCGTCGGCGCACCGCCGGCCTGCGGCGTGAAGAAGTTGCACAGCTCACGGGGATGTCGGTGGACTACTACGGCAGGCTGGAACAGGCTCGCAGCACCCAGCCATCCGAGCAGATGCTGCGCGCCCTCGCACGCACCCTACGTCTGACCGATGACGAGGCTGACCATCTCTATCGGCTTGCCGGACACACCGCTCCCGACCGTCCTCCGCGCGCTACGCATGTGCGCCCGGCGCTCCTATTCGTGCTCGATCAGCTGCGCGACGCGGCCGCCTTCGTCTGCTCCGACACGGGAATCATGCTGGCCCAGAACGAGCTTTCGAAACTGTTGTCCGGCGACCTTGTTGTGGATGAAATCGGGCTGCAGTCCAGTCTGCTGTGGCAGTGGTTCACCGATCCCCGAGCGCGTGAGGCGGCGCCCGAAGAGGATCACGAAGAGCATGCGCGCACGATGGTGGCCGACTTACGCGCCGCCTGGGGACGTCGGCGCTCCGATGCCGATATGCGTGAACTGGTCGACGGGCTCTTGCAACGCAGCCCCGAGTTCGCACGGCTGTGGGAGCGTCACGAAGTGGCCACCCGCCGAATGCAACGCAAGACCTTTCTGACGCGGGTGGGCGCCATCACGTTGGACTGTGAGGTGCTCGCGACCACCGATGGTCAACAGCTTGTGGTGCTGACTCCGCCGGTCGGATCGTCTGCGCTGGAGAGCCTGCGACTGCTTGGCGTGGTGGGCGAGCAGACACTCAGTCAGGGGTAGGCACTCCTACTCGACGAGGCTTTGGGTGCCGAGCACTATCGCCAGCGCGAGCCGCTCGGCGCAGGTCCGCGACGATCTGCGCCTGGAAGTCCGCGTGTTCCCGGGGAGTGTGTATTACCCGAGTTTCGGGACCAATCACGTTGCGCCAAACACTGTTTCGCTCAATTCCCCGCCAGGTTGTGATCGGTCCCATCAGTGCGTCGTATGGTGCATTGGCCACCACAAGTGTCCACGTCGCGTCGAACACCGCGACCGGTGTGTGCGAGAGGCGGTCGAGCAGGCATTGCACGCTGGCGGTGATGCGCGTCGAGACCATGTCGCGGCCGGGTGTCGCGTGCCCGGCGAGCCAGAACAGCAGATCGCGCTCGCTATCGGAGACGCGCAGCGTCCGAGCCAGGGCCTCGGCGACCTGTGCCGAGGGGGAGTGGCCCGCCACTGCCGAACTTCTCGAGGCCGCGCGGCCTAGGACGCTCACTCGTGGTGATGTTCCAGCAGATCTGCCTGATTGATCTTGAATCGCGGCATGGTCAGCCATCGGCGGGTCTGCTCGCGTGCGCGACCGATCAGCTCGTCCGCGTGGGAGAAGTCCGCCGGCGATGTGCGGACGGGGCACAATGCCGGAACCACCCGCAAATCGACACTGCTCTCGAAGCGTTTTACGTCGGCCACCAGCCGCTGGTTGATGGCAAGGGTCATCGCATGTAGCGCCATAGCCACTGCGCCTCTTGGCGTTTCGGTCAGTGCGCAGGCATAGCCGGTGGGCAGCACCCAGATATCCGTGGCGCCGAGCGCTACCGCATGCGAGAGCGGAGTGTTGTTGACCACGCCACCGTCCATCAGATCGCGTCCCTGAATCCGTACCGGCGGCAACACCGCGGGAACGGCCGCGCTGGCGGTGATCGCGTCGATGGCATCGCCCTGTGAGAGCAGGACGTCGATTCCGGTCAGCACGTCCGTGGCGACGACATGCAGCGGAATCGGGGCGTCTTCAAGCCTGCGGAACAGCAAGTTTTCCCTGAGGAGGCGTCGTAGACCCGAGTCCGACACCAGGCTCTGCCGTTGGCCTATGAAACCCAGGAATCCCACCGACAGATTGGTGGGAAACACGTCCTTGCGCGACAAGGATCGCCACAGATCGGCGAGACCTTTGATGCCGTCGACATCGGGCCGTGAGGAGATCCAGCCCCCGTTCAGCGCACCCACCGACGTTCCTACGATGAGGTCGGGAACGGCCCCGGTCTCCGCGATGGCGAGCAGCATACCCACCTGGATCGATCCCAGGCTGGCGCCACCGGAGAGCACGAACGCCGTTGTCATGAAACAACACCAGCCACGTCTGGCGCCGTCACACCGACGCCGTGGAGGAACGCCTCGGCGAAAATCTTGCACACCTCGTGTATGTCCGGGAATTCCAGTCCGAGCACTCCCTCGGCCGCGGGCCGAAAGGCGAAGTGCATGACGACGGGCGCGATCAGCTGCTGTGTCAGCACGGTCACCGGTAGGTCCCGAATACGCCCCGCGGCAATCTCCCCGGACAGCCACTCTCCGACGCTGGCGAGCATGCGCGGCGCGTTGTGTTCGACGAGCGCCCGCACTGAAGGGTCGGAGGGGCGGGAGATGATTTCGGCGTACATGGCGGGCATCACCCGGGGCTTTTGGCTGAAGGCCGTGGCGAGGCGTTGGTAAATGCGGTGGAGTTTCTCCTCCGTGCCGACGGACGGGTCCGCCACCGTGTCCTCAATGTCGACGATCGGTCCGAATCGGTCGAAGGTGGCCCGCATCAGTTCGTCGCGGCCACCGAACGCCGCGTAGAGGCTGTGTACCGAGCAGTCCGCTGCGGTGGCCACGGCCTCCAATGTCACAGCTGCCAAACCGCGTTCGTCGATCAGCTCGGCCGCGGCGAAAGTGGCGCGGTCACGAACGGGCGCCCGCCCACCCGGGTCAACGCCTGAGTCGCGAACCGCGGCGTCCAAGGCGTGCCGCGTGCCGCCGAGACGGCGCAACAACGTACTCCGGGACATTCCCGCGGCGCGGGCGACCTCGACCAGCGGGACGTCCGCGACGTCCTTGCCCAGTGTGTGCGCTGCCTGTAGCGCGGCATTCACCAGGTCCTCGGAGACGGGGATACCTGCCTTTGCTGCGGTCACATCCCGATGATACTGCTAGACATGGAACTCTGCTAAATGTAACCTGTATTTGAATTTCAACACCTAGTGAATATCTGAGAGGGGCGAGAAAATGAGCGAGAAGACGACATGTGTCGTGGTAGGTGGTGGTCCGGCGGGGATCTTCGCGGGTCTGCTCCTCGCCCGGGCCGGGGTAGAGGTCGTGGTGCTGGAGAAGCACGGCGACTTTCTGCGGGACTTCCGAGGTGACACGGTGCACCCGTCCACGCTGCGGTTACTCGATGAGCTAGGTCTTTTCGAACGATTCGACAAGCTGCCGCACACGAAGCTTCAGCGGATGAGGGTGACCAAACCGGACGGCCAGCAAGTGGTGATGGCCGATCTCACTCGGCTGCGCACCCCGCACCCGTACATCGCGATGGTGCCGCAGTGGGATCTGCTGGACATGCTGGCCGAGGTCGGCAGCGAGGAACCGGATTTCGACCTGCGGATGAACCATGAGGTAACCGGGTTGCTGTGGGATGAGTCCGGCCGGGTCAGTGGGGTTCGGTACAAGAGCCCGACGGGAATCGGTGAGCTGCATGCCGATCTGACGCTCGTCTGCGACGGACGCTGGTCCCTGTGCCGCCAGGAGGCCGGACTCGTTCCCCGCGGATTCCCCGTCGGCACTGACATTTGGTGGTTCCGCGCGCCGCGGGTGCCGGGGATCGGTGAGGAGCTGGTTCCGCGCTTCAAGGACGGAAAACTCTTGGGGATCATCCCGCGGCAGGGCTACTTGCAGATACCCCAATTCATTCGCAAGGGAGATGACGCGCGCCTGCGGGCACGGGGGGTGGAGGCATTCCGCGATGATCTCGCCGACGTGGTGCCCGAACTGTCCGGCGTGGTCGACGAGATCGAATCCATGGACGAGGTCAAACTCCTGGATGTGCGGATCAACCGGTTGTCCCGTTGGTACACCGACGGGCTGCTGTGCATCGGAGACGCGGCCCATGCGATGTCGGGCCTGGGTGGTGTCGGGATCAATCTCGCGGTGCAGGACGCGGTCGCGGCCGCGCGCATCCTCGCGGCACCGCTGCGCGAAAAGCGTGTTGCCCGTGAAGACCTCGCTGCGGTGCAGCGCCGGCGCATGTTCCCCGCGGTGGTTACCCAGGCCGCGCAGATCTTGGCGCACCGACACCTGGTAGACCCGGTGTTCACGGGCGGAAAGCTCAGCGGCCCCGGTTGGCTGCTGCCGATCATCGAGCGCTTCGGGTGGCTCACCGTGATTCCCGCCTACTTCATCGGCATCGGTGTGCGGCCGGAACACGCGCCGGCCTTCGCCCGCCGGGCACGGTGGTTAGGGCGTAGTCGTTCTGGACAGGTGTCCGGGTTTGAGCGATAGTGGCCACCTGTCTATCTGGAGGTTGAAGTGGCCGGCGATCAAATCCTGGTGACCGGCGCGTTCGGATTGGTTGGGTCGCAGGTCGTGGCGGCACTTGCCGCCCAGGGTTACGCGGTGGTCGCCACCGACCTGCGCACATCGGCGAACCTACGCAGCGCGGAACGTCTGCCCACTGGTGTTGAGGTGCGCTGGGCGGATCTCACGTCCGCCGCGGAAGCCGCGTCTTTACTTGGATCTACCGCACCCCGGGCGATCATTCACCTGGCTGCCCTGATCCCGCCGTTCTGTTACATGAATCGATCCCTGGCACAGAAGGTCAACGTCGACGCCACCGCACACTTGGTAGCCGCAGCTTCCCAGCTGGCATCGCCGCCGCGATTCATCCTTGCCTCCAGCGTTGCCGTGTATGGCACCCGTAATCCCCATCGCGACAAGGGATTGCTCACGGCGGACACGCCCGTCAATCCGAGTGACCTCTACGGCGCCAATAAGGTGGCGGCCGAAGAACTCGTGAGGTCCTCGACACTCGAATGGGTGGTGCTGCGACTTGGCGGCGTGTTGACGGCAGCGCCGCGCTGGAGCATCGATCCCCATCTGCTGCGGTTCGAGGCGGTACTTCCGTCAGACGGTCGCATCCAGACCGTCGACGTGCGCGATGTCGCCAGCGCCTTCTGCGCCGCGATCAGGACAAGCCACGTCAGCGAGGTGTTTCTCATCGGCGGCGACGACTCGCATCGCACGACGCAGTCAGCGGTCGCATCCGAAACGGCTGCGGCAATGGGGCTCGTCGGCGGGGTTCCGCCCGGGCGCCGGGGTGATCCTGACGATGACGGCACCTGGTTCGTCACCGACTGGATGGATACCGAACGTTCACAGGAAGTCCTTGCTTTCCAGAGGCATTCATTGGGCGCGATGCACGCCGAGACCAGCGCCACAGTGGGGTGGAGACGCGTGCCCTTGCGCTTGGCGGCACCCATTGTGCGTGCCGTATTGAAGACCCGGTCGCCGTATCGTGGGCACGGTGGGCGGTTCGCGGATCCATGGCGCGCGGTCCAACGGTGTTGGGGCGATCCGCAATACTGAGACGATGCGAAAGGTCGATGGATGAGTGGCATTGAGCGGGTGGTGACCCGCGGAACCTTTGAACTCGACGGCGGCAGTTGGGAAGTCGATAACAACATCTGGATCGTCGGAGAGGGTGACGATGTGGTGGTGTTCGACGCCGCCCATTCCGCTGAGCCGATCATCGAGGCTGTCGCCGGACGCAATGTGGTCGCAGTGGTGTGCACCCACGGCCACAACGACCACATCACCGTCGCTCCGGAACTGAGTCAAGCCCTGGACGCGCCGGTGCTACTGCATCCTGCGGACGACATGCTGTGGCGAATGACTCATCCGGACAAGGAATTCCATGTCGTCGAGGACGACATGGTGCTGTCGGTGGGTGGTCTGGAGCTGCATGCCCTGCATACGCCGGGACACTCGCCGGGTTCGGTGTGTTGGTACGCGCCCGAACTGCGCTCGGTGTTCTCGGGGGACACCCTGTTCCAGGGTGGGCCGGGCGCCACCGGCAGGTCTTTCTCCGATTTCCCGACAATCCTGCAATCCATTTCGGGCCGACTCGGCCCACTGCCCGAAGACACGGTGGTCTACACCGGCCACGGCGACACCACCACCATTGGCGACGAGATCGTGCACTACGACGATTGGGTGGCGCGCGGCCACTAGCGTGTGGCCGTGCGGAACCGGTCGCGGTAGGCCTTCGGCGAAACTCCCAGCTCGCTGACGAACACCCGCCGCAGCGTCTCGTCGCTGCCGAAGCCCGCAATCCGCGCCGCCTCGCTGACCGTACTGCCCGCATCCAACGCGCCACGTGCCGCGTCGATGCGGACAATCTCCACGTATCGTGCTGGGGTAGTGCCCAATTCGGTGTGGAAGAGCCGCGTGAGCTGGCGGGTGCTCAGCGCCGCCCGGGTGGCAAGCCTGGCAACACTGTGATCGGCGCCAGGGTCTGCCGCTATCGCATCGGTCGCCGGACGGAGTGCGGAACCCGCGGGCGGTGCCGACTCCACGAGCACCGAGAACTGGGATTGCCCGCCCGCGCGTTTGAGGTAGACGACGAGAGATCGCGCGACCTCCCGCACCACGTCGGATCCGTAGTCGTCCTCGACCAGAGCCAATGCCAAATCGATGCCCGCGGATACTCCGGCCGAGGTGAAAACATTTGCGTCCCTGACGAATATCGCGTCCGGGTCAACGCTGATGTTTGGGAACGCGCGTTGCAGCAGGCCGGTGTGCCGCCAATGTGTGGTGGCCCGGCGATGATCGAGCACGCCCGCCTGCGCGAGCAGGAAAGCGCCAGTACAGATCGATGCGATGCGGCGACAGCGGGGGTATATCTGGGCCAGGGCGTCTACCAAGGCGGGGTCGAGTGGACGGCCGATCAGCACATCGCCGCCCGTGACCAACACGGTGTCGGGGGACTCGATGGAATTGACAGTCTCGGCCACCGCGAAGGGCGAGCCGATGGACGTCGCCACATCGTGGCCATCGACCGAGGCGACCACTAGCCGATAGTTGGCGCCGAATCGGTTGGCCTCGGCGAAGACCTCGGCCGGCCCGGCTAGATCCAGCAGCTTCATGCCGTCGAACACGACGATGATGACGAGCCGCTCATCGGGCATGCCCTCAGGATCGCAGATGCGCACTCGTGCACATGGCCGGATCTGTGGGATCGACGGCTGTTGTGCACCTCTCACCGGTGGGCTTCGGGGCCAGAGACTCGTACGCAAGAGAGTTCCACCCATGAGTTGCGCCAGATGAAGGAGACGCTATGACCGAGATTGCCGGAGTCGAGATCCCTGATACCCCGCTGGTCCGCGAGATCACCGAGTACATCCGCGACACCGAGGATGACCTGCTGTTCCACCACTCCCGTCGGGTGTACTTGTTCGGTGCGCTGCAGGGCCAGCGCCGTGGCGTGAAACCGGACCTGGAGCTGTTGTACGCCGGTGCGATGTTCCACGACATCGGGCTCACCGAGGGCTACCGGACCTCGCAACTGCGGTTCGAGGTGGACGGTGCAAACGCCGCCCGGGACTTCTTGATCGAGCGCGGGGTAAGCGCTGAGGATGCCCAGAACGTCTGGCTGGCCATTGCGCTGCACACCACGCCGGGGATTCCCGAGTTCCTCAGCCCGGAGGTGGCGCTGGTCACCGCCGGTGTCGAGACCGATGTGGTCGGCATCGAGCGGGATGCGCTGTCCAGCAGGGATTTAGATGCGGTCGTCGCGGTTCATCCGCGGCCCGATTTCAAGAGCAGGATTCTGCATGCCTTCTTCGAGGGCAACCGGCATCGCCCGCGTAGCACTTTCGGCAACGTGAACGCTGACGTGCTCGCGCACTATGACCCCATGTTTGTCCGCGACGATTTCGTGGAGATCATCCGCGCCAACAGCTGGCCGGAGTAGGTCGACGCACATTAGAACGGTGGGGGATCCTTCGCCGCGAGCGTGGCCAGGGCCGCTTCTCGTTGTAATCGTTCTTGGCGGTTGAGGTTTCGTTCGGCGCGGCGGCGCTGGTCGCGTTCCTGTTTGCGCGTGCGTGGTCGTGTGAGTGCCGGGAAGAGGAACCGGCTGGCGGGAGTGGTCGCATAGGCGTGCCCGGTGGGTGCCTTCCAGACCACGGTGCCGTCGGACTCCTGGATCTCGGTCCAACCGCCGAAGGTCTTCAGGAGATGGTGCTTGCGGCACAACGCTTTCAGATTGATGCCCGTGGTGGGACCAGCCGTGGCCCAGGGCACGGTGTGATCGATATCAGCACGGTCCGCGATGGCTTCGCAGCCGGGGAATCGGCACAGCTGATCGCGGGAGCGCACAAATGCGGCAAGCCCGGGGGATGGTCGGTATCCCGTGCTGCGGGAGTCGCTCAATGTCCGAGTGCGGGCACCGGCGGTGGCGGTGCGGGCCTGCTCGGCGGCGAGCACCCCGAAGCCCGGCACATAGGCCGGGAGATCGTCACGGCCGTCGAGCGTGGATTGGTTGAGGACCACGTTGACGACCACCGAGACGTCTGCCACATCACGGCCGGAGCAATTGGGATGCCCACAGGTGCAGCGCATCCGATCCAGACCGCGGGTCAGGGCGCCGACCGCATCGGCGCGGCGCTGGGCCTTGGTGCGCGGATCTGCCGGGCACACGCTGGCCGCCAACAGATCGAGGCGCTTGTCCAGCGCCACAGCATGGGTGGCCTGCAGTGTGCCCCAGATTTCGGCGACCGGTTCTCCGTTGCCGAGTGGACGGATCTCGATATGGCGGCCCTCATTGGCGGACCTGTTGCGCCGCAGCGCGTCCTGATCGAAACGAAGCACCAGTGCATCGAGTGCGGCGGTAATGCGTCGCTGTGACCAGCGTGTCCAGCGGGGCAGTGCCTGCACGATGGCGGCATCCACCTGGGTTACCACGGTGTCGTCATCGAGGAGTTCGGTGCGATTGACGATCAGCGCGACGGTTCGAAAGTCAAGATCGCCGGTGGCGAAGCGTTCGGCGACCGCCCTGAGTCGATGCCGCAGAACCTGGGCGTAGCGCATCTGACTAG
The DNA here is from genome assembly GCF_002013895.1 of Mycobacteroides franklinii. Classification (GTDB taxonomy): domain Bacteria; phylum Actinomycetota; class Actinomycetes; order Mycobacteriales; family Mycobacteriaceae; genus Mycobacterium; species Mycobacterium franklinii. The sequence goes on from NZ_MAFQ01000005.1 coordinate 73,710, forward strand.
AGGCCAACGCCTGCGTGACACCCTGAGCCGCAGCAATTTCAGCGGCGACCCTGTCCCAGCGATCCAGTGGGTGACGGTCGCGTTCATCGGGCTTGCCGAGGTCCGCGCGCCGGTCCACCAGTAGCCCGATCGCCGACAGCTTCTGGGCACACGCCTGCGCCTCGGCACGCTGCGCCGACGTGATCACATCGATCAGGTCTGCATCAGGCAATATATCGAACATATGTTTGATTTTAGTGGAACCTGTTGGGCCCGGCCCCGTGCGGGATCATCCTTGTGGATGAATCGTGAGTTGTGGATAAATGCAACCTGGGCACCTCGGACGACCCTGGGCCTGATACTTCACGGTGAGGTCGTGCTGGCGGCGACGACCACCCAACTAATGCGAGCGCGGATCGGTCAGGATCTCCACCAGCGCGGGACCAGGGTGGCTGAGGGCCTCTCCGATAACCGAATTCAGCTCGGCGGTATCGGTGACACGCTTGCCGTAGGCCCCGCAGTCCCGGGCGAATGCTGCGAAATCGGGGTTGTGCAGCGAGGTCTGCCACACTGTGTATTCGGAGCTGCGTTGCTCCTCGCTGATCTTGGCCAGCTCACCGTTATTGAGCAAGATATGGGTGATGTTCATGTCGTACTTCACCGCCGTAGTGAAGTCCGCGAGATACTGCCCGAAGCCACCGTCGCCGGTGACCGCGATGATGGGCCTATCGGGGGCCGCGGCCCAAGCACCCATGGCGGCGGGGAAGCCGAAGCCGATGGAACCCAGATATCCGGACATGAGCACCGACTGCCCGGTAGGCTCGAAGTAGCGGCCGAACGAGTACGCGTGGTTACCCACATCGACTGTCAGTACGGCGTTTTCGGGAGTCAACTCATTGAGTTCATGGAAGATGGCCGCGGCGGGTACCCGTCTGTATGCGGGTGAGGCGGCGCGGCGGGCCTTCTCCGCGCGCCACACCGTCCAGCGCTGCGCTAGTTCGGGACCTTGGTCGGCCAACGACGAATTGGGGCGGAGCCCGTCGGACAGGGCGGCGGCCGTGACCCCTACGTCGCCGAGCACGGGGACGGTGACCGGCCGAAATCGGCCGAGGGCCAGCGGATCGGTGTCGACCTGCACCGTCGGTTTGTACGGTGATATCCCGGTGTGATTCGAGAATGAGGCGCCGAACACCAACAGCAGATCTGCCTTGTTCATCATCCACGACGCCACGGGTGTACCCGAACGCCCCAATACCCCGGCGGCCAGCGGATGGCGTTCAGAAATCTGGCCCTTGGCCTTGAAGGTGGTGAGGATGGGGGCGTTCAATCGCTCGCCCAGCGCGATGATGGAGGGCATATCGAACTTCGCGCCGGCACCCACCACAATCACCGGGCGCGTGGCTGATTCGATCAGATCGAGGGCCTCGGCCAGGGCCGCCGCGGGTGGGCCAACCCGCGGGTCCGGCATGCGGCCATGCGGTCCGGAGGCCGGGGCATCGGGATTGGGGAGCACCTGGACCTCATCAGGCAGTACGAGATGGCCGACACCCCGTTCCAGGATGGCGTGTTTGAGCGCCATCGTCATCAGCTCGGCGTGATCGGAGCCCGCCCGCACCATCGCCGAATAGACGGACACGTCGGAAAAAGCAGCCAACAAGTCGATGTCTTGGAAGGCGCCCTTACCGGCGACCGAGGAATCCACGTTGCCTGAAATAGCCAGCACCGGTGCGCGATCGGCCTTGGCGTCGTAAAGCCCGGTCAACAGGTTGGTCGAACCGGGGCCTGCGATGCCGAAACACGCGGCGGGGCGCCCGGTCAGCTTTCCGTAGGCGGAGGCCGCAAATGCTGCTGCGCCCTCATGACGGATGCCGAAGTACCGCAGCTTCCCTTCACTTTCGGCGCGGTGCATGGCTTCGGCGACCCCCAGATTGGAATGTCCGACCATCCCAAAAACGGTGTCCACACCCCAATTGGTCATGGTTTCGACGAGCACGTCACTGACGGTGCGGACATGTGGCGCCGGCGGCGCGGTGCCAACGTAAACGCCATCCTCCCGTACCTCGACCGGATATGTGCGGACATTAAAATCGGGACCGCCCGCGGCCTCTCCGGTGAACGGATCGAAGTCGAATCCGTGCCAGGGACAACGAATCTTGTCGTTCTCCAGGGTGCCCTGTCCGAGCGGCCCGCCTTGATGCGGACAACGGTTGTCGATGGCGCCGAAGCGGCCATGCAGTCTGGTCAGCGCTACGGACTTGAGTCCTACGGGGCAGACGGTCACTTCACCCTCGTCAAGCGCATCCCGATCGACTGCCTTGTGCCAGACCAGTTCATGTTCACTCACAGTGGTATCGCTCCTGCGTAGGGGACCGCGCTGAGATAGGCGAAGTTGCGGTCGAAAGTGACAAGGTCGTCGAGCTGTAAGTCGCTGAGGCGGCGATGCCCGCACGCCCTGGCCAGTATCGTCATCAGCTCGACAGTGGACTCCAGGAATCGCTGCAATCGCGCGGCGGCGAGCTCGATAGGCAACCGGTTCCGCAGATGGGGGTCCTGGGTGGCGATACCGACGGGGCAGGTGTTGGTGTTGCAGGCGCGCATGCCGACACAGCCGATGGCCTGGAGCGCAGCGTTGGACAGCCCGATGGCGTCGGCTCCCAATGCCAGCGCCTTGACCATATCGGCGGCGGTACGGATACCACCGGTGATTGCGAGCGTGATGTGGTCCGCACCGGAACGATCCAGATGTCGGCGTGCGCGGGCCGTGGCCGGAATGGTCGGTACGGAGATGTTGTCGCGGAACAGAATCGGTGCCGCTCCGGTGCCGCCGCCACGGCCATCGAGAATGATGTAGTCGACGCCGATCGTTAGCGCGGCGTCGATATCACGCTCGATGTGCTGCGCGCTCATCTTGTAGCCGATCGGGATCCCACCCGACAAATCGCGGACCTCGTCCGCACACTCACGGAACTGGTCCAGGGAGGTCCAGTCGGGGAAGCGGGCCGGGGAGATGGCGGGAGTTCCCGGTGCGAGGCCCCGGACTTCGGCGATCTTGCCGACAACCTTGTTGCCTGGCAGATGCCCACCGGTGCCGGTCTTGGCGCCCTGCCCGCCCTTGAAGTGTAAGGCCTGCACCTTCTTCACGTGGTCGAAGCTCCACCCGAACCTGGCGGAGGCAAGCTCGTAGAAATATCGAGAATTGTGTTGCTGTTCTTCGGGGAGCATGCCGCCCTCGCCGGAGCAGATACCCGTCCCGGCGAGTTCAGCGCCCGCCGCGAGCGCCGTCTTGGCCTCCTGTGAGAGCGCCCCGAAACTCATGTCGCTGATGAACAGCGGGATGTCGAGGGTCAACGGTCGTCGTGCACCCGGCCCGATGACTGTGCGGGTATCGACGGGCTCGTCGTCCAGCAGAGGTAGACGTGCCAGTTGAGCGGTCACCAACTGAATCGAATCCCAGGACGGCAGTTTATCGCGCGGGACGCCCATCGCCGCCATCGTGCCGTGATGTCCGACTCTGTCGAGCCCGTGCGCCGCGAGCTCATGGATCTGCGTGACGAAGGGCTCCTCGGCGGTATCAGAGGGCTTGATCCAGCTGCCCTGGTAGCCGTCGTCCTCATACGACACGGGGTATGCCTTAGCGAATGCGGACACAGCCGACTTATCTACGTAGACAGCATCATTGGATATCCAAGTGGGAAATTTCGTCAACGCGACCGCGGGGTTCACCGGGGACACACCGGTGTCCACCTCATAGCGCCAGCCGTGTACGCCGCAGACCAGAATGTCGCCTTCGAGGTAGCCGTCGGCCATCAGCGCACCGCGATGTGCGCAGCGTCCGTACAGTGCCGAGACGTCTGAGCCCCGGCGGATCAGCACAATGTCCACCCCGCCCACCCGGGTGGTGTGGGGCGCGCCGTCAGGTAGCGCCGACAGTTCCGCCACCTGTTGTGCGGTTGCGGGAACGGTAGTCATGAGCGGTCGGCGGAGTCGGGGCATGCGGCAGCAGGCCGGGGTGAACTCATGGGTGAACTGTGCGTGGCCGAAGGCATACGCACATCAGTCACATGACTGATGTCTGGAACGGGCCTACGCCCGAGGCTGTTCAAGCGCCGGCGCGATAACAGACTGAAAAGCTCGCGAGACCGAAAAGGGATCAACATGAGTGAATACTCCACCGCATCCGCCATCGTTGTCGGCGGATCCATCGGCGGGCTGACGACGGCGCTGTTGTTGCGCGACCTGGGATTCAGCGTTGACGTTTATGAGCGCACCTCGACAGCGCTTGACGGCCGGGGCAGCGGGATCGTCCTACAGCCGGACACGGCCCGCTGGTTCGTCGAACGCAGTGAACAAAGCATCGACGACCTGCGAACCTCGACGTCCTACGTACAGCATCTTGATGGCAATGGCGCAGTCGTGCACCGCGAGGAAGCTATTTGGACCTACACGTCCTGGGGCACCTTCTACCGGGCGCTGCTCGCCGACTTCGGCACCGAGCGTTACTACTGCGGTGAATTCGCTTGTGGGTTCAGCCAAGACGACGACCAGGCAACCGTTCGGTTTGTCAGCGGCAAGACCGCCTCGGCCGATCTGCTGGTGTTCGCAGACGGCATCACCTCAGTGACCCGTGAGCGCTTCGATCCCGAAGCTAGGCTCGAGTACGCCGGATACGTCGGGTGGCGGGGCACCGTCAGACAGGCGGACCTGAGCCCGGAAACCCGAGCCGTGATCGACGACGCCGTGACCTATGTCGTCATCCCTAACTCACACATCCTGATGTACCCCATCCCCGGTGAGGAGGGCCTCGGCCCGGAACATGCGCTGATCAACTACGTTTGGTATCGCAACGTACTCGCCGGGCCCGATCTCACCGAGATGCTCATCGATAAGCGCGGATTCACCAGCCCGGTATCGGTGCATCCGGGCCAGGTCCAGGACCGCTACGTGGAGGAGATGCGCAGTACTGCAGTCGATGTGCTCGGTCCGGCGGTGGGCGAGGCCGTGGTGTCCACCAAGGCGCCGTACCTGCAGATCCTTTCCGATGTGCGGTCCGCGCGGATGGCGGTAGGACGGGTGGCTCTGATCGGTGACGCCGCGAGCGCCTCGCGGCCGCATGCCGCTGCAGGGACAGCGAAGGCGGCTGCCGACGCCTGGACATTGGCTGCCGCGCTGCAGGATTCGGCCGGGGACATTCAGGCCGCGCTTGGCAAGTGGGAGCCGGAGCAGCTGCGGTTAGGGGAGGGTCTGCTCAAGCGAGTCAGAGACCTGGGCGAGCGTTCGCAGTTCGACAACACGTGGACGCCCGGGGACCCTGACCTCCGCTTCGGACTGTACGGACCCGGTCGTTAGTTGGCTCGTTCAGGAAAGGGAAAACCATGTCAGACAGCAGCTTTCTTCGAGACCTCCCGCTTGCGGGTGAAGTGGTCGGTACGGATTTCGAGGGATGGTCTGGGGAACTCAAGGCCGAGTTCACTGAACACGCCCAGGATGGCCGCGTCGGATCGCGTCTGCTGAGCCAGAACGATCGCGTCCGAGTATGGGAAATTAGGCTCGCCCCCGGCGAACGCTGGCACGCCCACCGCCACGTGCTCGACTATTTCTGGACCGCGGTGACGGCGGGAAATAGCCGTCAGCACACCTTCGACGGGACCACCCGAGAGGTGTCGTACGAGGCGGGGGAGACCCGCCACTACGACTTCGGGCCGGGCGAGTTCCTGCTCCACGACATCGAGAACATCGGCGATGCCGAGCTGGTGTTCACGACTGTCGAGCATCTCGACAGCAACAACGCTCCCCTGGACGTCAGAGCTATTCGATGACGTCGCGCAGCTCGTGCCGTCGACTGACACCGAGCTTGGGGTAGACGTGATAGAGGTGGGAGGCGATGGTGCGAGGCGAAAGGTTGAGCTGGTCGCCGATTTGCCGGTTGGTCAGGCCGGAGGCGGCGAGTCTGACGATCTGCCGCTCTTGTGCCGTCAGCGAGTCGAAACCCGCTGTGGTCCTGGCCGATTTTGACACGACTCCCGCCGCGCGCAGCTCGGCCCGCACGAGTGCGACCAGGGTCTCAGCGCCATGACGTTCGAACACCGTCAGGGCCGCCGTCAGAAGTGGACGGGCCTCTGCCGGTCGGCGCGCCCGACGCAGCCACTCCCCGTAGTGGAAACGCGCCCGGGCACGTTCCAATGGCCACTGGTCTCCGACGGGATCCTGTACAGCGAGCCGAAAATGGTTCTCCGCGTCCGCCGTCGTCGACACCAGCGCCGTCGCCTGATGATGCAGGAGCTGAATCCGTACGGGTGATTCGGAGTGCAGCTGTTGCCCCATGGCATCGATCAGTGGACGCACTTCTTCGGCGCGACCGCTTCGCGCGGCCGCCCAGGCTAGCTCGGCCATTCCGCGGTGCGATACCACGAAGTGCGTCGGCGTCCCGTCGGCATGAAACTGCTCACGAAAGTGCAGGTAGGCGCTGTCGAAGTCGCCTTGGGCTAGCGCGGTCCAGCCGTGCGCCCGCACTAGCGCCGCGCACGTCGGGCCCGACATCGCACCCAGCGAGGACGTTTCGACGCTCCGCAGTGTCGCGGCAGCATCGTCCGGGGCACCGCGATATGCGAGCAAGTGCGCACGGCACACGGTCGTCTCGTTGTGAAGCAGTGCGAGATCGTTGATCTCGCATAGGTCCGCGGTGGTGGCAAGAAGCTCATCGAGTTGATCCCAGCGGCCGGTGTCCAGCAGAGCCCAGGCCAGCGGTGCCATCGCGTAGGTGAAGCCGCGCATGCCGCCGGTGCTCTTAAGCGACTCCACTGCCTCGGTGAGATGGCAAGCAGCAAGCGCCGATTCCTCGCTCACAGAAGCCATCACACCGACCACCAACTGTCGGAAGGGTTCCAGATCGTTGGCTTGTGGTGTCAGCCAGTACCGGTCGAAAGGAGCAGGCCTGAGGTGGCCGGGGATGACGGTATCGGCGTACATGCCGATGTAACTGCGCTGCAGGGCAGCCGATCCGACCGGGAACGTGAAGAACTCGACTTGGCTGCCCTGAGGCTCGGAATCGTCGAATGGAAGCCGGGGCAGCCACTTCTGGAGCGCCTCCCGATGGGTGATGTCACCGGAGTAGTAGGAGCAAGACGCGCCGAGATAGGTAAGCGTCAGAGCCAGCCTGCCCTCGGGCGGCGTTACCCCGTCCATGCAGCGACGGACCAGTTCAAAGGCCTCGGTAGCCTGCGCCGCCTGCAGCCGTATGGAACCTCGCGTGAGCGAGGCGTAGCCGAGAACATCGGGATCGGATGTCAACTGAGATGCTTTGTCGCAGAGCGTGAGTGCCCATGCGGGATCACCGCCGAAGTTCGCAGCCGCAGCCGCCAGGGCGTAGCGGCGTGCGCCATCATCCCCGGCAACGCTCAGCTCACCGGCACGCCGCATGGCGCGCGCGATTTCCAGGTAGCCGCCGCGTCGTTGGGCCTGTCGCGCGGATCGTTCGAGGGCGCATGCGATGGATTCATCGGGTTCAGTGGCTGCTGCCGCCAGATGCCAAGAGCGGCAGGAATCCTCGAGTGAAGTCGACGCCCCGAAGGATAGGTGGGCGGCACGTTGATCGATAAGACTCGAATCGGTGTAGGCGAGTGTGCGAAGTAACGGATGACAGAACTTGACCCGCTTGTCCGAGGTGATGCTCACCAGCCCTGCCTCCTCGGCAGGCTTCCAGAGGGACAGGTCAGAGCCGTAGCCGGCGACTTGGGTGATGACGTCGACGGTTTCATAGCCCGATCCGGAAGCGCTGTACAGCAGAAGTTTTCGGGAATCGGCGTCGAGTGCCGCCAGTTCCATAGAGAAGATGGAATGCGCGCCACGGAATCCGGGCATGCTGTTGGACCGGAACACCGTGGCACCGGAAAGTCTATAGAAGCGCGCCCCCTCGATCAGTGCCAATGGGTTTCCGCCTGCCCAACGGACCATCTCACCGCGGACACCCCGTTCGGGGGGAGGCGATTGAGCGTCGAGGAGATCGCTCGCCTCCCGATCGGTCAGCGGGGGCACGTCCAGGACAGTGATGACCGAGTCGAACCCGGACAGGCTCTCCCGTCGGCGGGCCGTCATGATCACCGACACCGGTGTGCCGATGAGGCGCCGAGATATCGAGGTCACCACTTCTCGGGTGTCGCGGTCGAGGAGATCGACATCATCGAGCGCGAGCAGCAACGGGCGTTCACGGGAGGCTGATTTCAGCAGCGCGAGCAGCGCCTGCCGAATGACGACCGGACCGCGCGGTGTCGGTTGCGTACTCACCCCCAGGATGTCGTTCAGGGTGTCACGCAGGGGGGTGGGCAGCTCTTCGATGTGGTCATGCAGGGGCCAGATGAGTTCGGTCATTGACGTGTAGGCATGCTGCAGCTCGGGCTCGCCACCGGCGGTGAGCAGCACCCGGACCCCACGCTGGGCGGCGGCTGTGGTCGCATGTAGTAGCAATGTCGACTTTCCGATACCGGCTTCGCCGACCAGGAGCACCACATGGGGTGGGTTGTCCGCACGGGTGGCCACGCGCGCGACTGTGTTTCGCAGGTCATCGCGTCCGATGAACCGAGAAGGGTGAGTGGGAGCAGCGGTCATGGCGTTGCGATGGTAGCGCCATCAGTACGGCTCGATTCATTTTTTAGTGCTCTGTATGCCGGGCCATGCGGTGTGCACCTCGGCGACCCCTGCCTTGGAGACGGCTGCGACGAATTGGCTCGGCTGCACCTAGACTATCGCCGAATCATATTGTGGGGCTGAAGTGTACGTCGGCGCCGCGATGGCGTGAATACGGCGCGGCCGTGACATCATCGCGCCGTTCTGGTGGCGTATCTGGCCGTTAGGGGCATCGCGCTGCCGCCCGCAGCTTCTGCGATGAGCTCTGCGGCGATCGACAGGGCGATGTGCGGTGCCAGGCGGCCGCCCAGATCCAATCCGATGGGTGCGTGCAGCCGGGCCTCTTCGTCGGCCGGTAAACCCCATTCCCGCAGGGCACGCCTCCTTTGCGCGCATCTCGCTCGGGATCCCAAAGCTCCCACGTATCCGGGCTGGTCACCGTTAGGCCACCGGCGTGAGTCAAGCGCCTCCAGCAGCAGCGGGATCGAAAAACGCTCCTCGTGGCTGAGGTCTACCACGGCGGTGTCGGCAGCGACCAGGCTTTCCGCGCGTTGTTGTCGCAGGTAGCGGTCCGGCCAGTCTGCCACCAACTCGGCTTCGGCCGGAAAGCGATCAGGGCGCAAAAAGGTGGACCGAGGGTCACACACCGTGACGGCATAGCCCAGCCGGGGCGCGAGGTTCGCGAGTTCGACGGCAATATCGCTGATGCCGAACGCCAATAGGCGCTTGGGGGCCTCGTACCGTGTGCGGAACATGCCGGGTGCCGGTGGGCGCTGGCCTGATGCCAATGTGGTGCAACCGTTGCGGAGGTCCAACTCGGTGTATATCGGTCGCCCGGCAGCACATGCGGCCAGGAGGTCGGGTAATTCGGGGAAGTGCGTGGGTGTGACGGGGTGGATAGCGACCATGAGCGTGCCCCCGCAGGCGTGCGGAGGTGAGATAACATCACGCACCTCCGTTCCGGCCTCGAAGTGCACTGTGTAGCAGCTCATTCCGGAAAGCCCGTCGCGGTGATCGAGGAAGATCTGCTGCACACGGGCGTAGAGGTCGGCCTCGACACATCCCGGTGACACACTGCCAGCGACTCCGCCCTTTCGATCGAAGGCCATCATGGATCCCGCCGGATAGGGCGAACGCGCGGGCGCGTCGATGGCGCTCGCCGTGATGACGTCGCCATGCTGGCAATATCGATCCCAAATCCATTGGAGAACTGCATGGTTGATCATCATGTCGCGACGAGGGCGCATTCCAGAGCGCGAACCATAGCGTGCTTGGCAAGGTCGATCTTGAACCCATTCTGGCGCAGCGGTATGGCGCCGTCGAGTGCCATTTCGGCGGACGCGCGCAGGCTCGCTGGGTCGCCACGGGTACCGATTAACGCCGACTCCGCATCGGGTACCCGCCACGGCATGGCGGCGACACCACCGAGTGCCATTGCCGCCGAGGTGATGACACCATCGCTGAGGGTGAGCCCCACCGCTACCGACACCAACGCGAATGCGTAGCTGTGCCGGTCGCGGACCTTCAGGTACCAGCCGTTGGTGTAGTGGCGGTATGGGGACAGCTCGACCCCGGTAATCAGTTCGCCGGGGCGCATCGAGTTGTCGCGCTGCGGGTCATTGTCGGGCAGGCAGTAGAAGTGGGCGAGAGGGATCCTGCGGGCGCCGGCGGCGGACTCGACATGGACGAGTGCGTCGAGAATAGCCAGTGCTACCGCCATATCGGAGGGATGTACAGCCACGCAACTGTCGCTCGCGCCGAAGATTGCGTGTTCCCGATTGAAGCCGTCGCGTGCCGCGCACCCGGAACCCGGCGTTCGCTTGTTGCACGCCGGGAACGAGGCATCCATGTAGTAGGGGCAGCGAGTGCGCTGCAAGAGGTTTCCGCCGGCGGTGGCCATGTTGCGCAGCTGGGTTGTCGCGCCGGAGAGGATGGCATGTGACAGCACGGGATAGTGCGACCGGACCAGGTGATGATTCGCGATAGCGCTATTGGTAGCGGCGCCGCCGATGAACACGCCGCCGGCATCGGTGCGGAAGATCTCACGGGTGCCTATCCTGCGTACGTCGACGACGGTGCCGGGTTCGACCACACCGCGCTTCATCAGGTCGAGCAGATTGGTGCCGCCGGCGTAGTAACTGGCGCCGTCGGTCGATGCGAGCTGCACCGCCTCACGGATGGTCGTGGCCCGCTGAAAGGTGAATCGCTTCATGGACGTCCATCCCTCAGGCACGACGCGACAGCGTCCACGATATTCGGGTAGGCGCCGCATCGGCAGATGTTCCCGGCCATGCGTTCTCGGATCTCGTTGTCCGACAATATGTCCGGTCCGCCGACGACATTGCCACCCGCCGGCTCGAATGATGCGGCGGACAGATCGCCGCGGGCATGCTCGTACAGCAGCGCGTGCGCCGAGCTGATCTGTCCAGATGTGCAGTAGCCGCACTGGAAACCGTCACAGTCCAAGAAGGCCTGCTGAAGAGGGTGCAGTCGGTCATCCTCGGCAATGCCCTCGATGGTCAAGACGCTCGATCCGTCGATCGACACGGCCAATGTCAGGCAGCTCAGCACACGTTCGCCGTCGACCGTCACGGTGCAGGCCCCGCACAACCCGTGATCGCAACCCTTTTTAGTGCCCGTGAGTTGCAGGCGTTCGCGGAGCAGGTCAAGCAGTGTGGAGCGGACATCGATCTCCACCGACCGCTCAATCCCGTTGATGGTCAGGGTAATCGTGTGATCGGTCACTACCCAATCTCCTCGAGATCGAAGGGGGTCATCAGCGCTTCGAGCGTTATCGGCAGGTCGCGCAGCCTACGTCCGGTCGCGTGGAAGATGGCGTTCGCGACGGCGGCGGGAACGCCGCAGACGCCGATCTCGCCGATACCCCGGGCGCCCACGGGGGTGAGGTGGGTGTCGGAGCTGTCGACGAAGGTGATGTCGAATTCGGGGACGTCGGCGTGCGTGGGTACGTAGTACTCACCCAACAGGTGACCGGTACCGGGATGGTACGGAACCTGTTCTAGTAGCGCCATACCCAACCCGAACGTGATACCACCGATCACTTGGCTGCGGGCCAGCTTGGGGTTGATCACCTTGCCGCAGTCCATCACTGCGACCCATCGGGTAACCGTCGCGCGACCGATCTCCTCGTCGACTTCGACCTCGCAGAAGTGGGCGCCGAAGGACTGGGACACCGGGCCCGAATCGGGGGCGCCGGTGCTTTCGCAGGCGAAGTTCAGGTGCTCTCGGAGATCCGTTGTGACACTGGCGAGAATCTCGCCCACTTCGATGCCGGCCCGAGTGAGATCGGGGCCGACGATCATTCCGTCGCGGATATCCAGTGTGGTTGTAGCGCAGTGCAGCTCGTGCGCGGCGAGCGTGAGTAGACGTAGCTTCCACTGTTGTGCCGCCAGATGCACCGCCGAGCCGACCGCAGCCGTCGTCTGCGAGGCGCCGCTGTACGGTGCCTCGGGAAAGGATGAGTCGCCGGAAGCGAAGGACACTCGGTCCAGTGGCATGCCCGAGGAGTCCGCGGCGACCTGGCACATGACGGTCCGCACCCCGTTGCCTACCTCGTGAGTGGCCGAGGCGAACGTGAGGTGTCCGTCGTTGGCGGTGGTCACCCGACAGCCAGCAGGCATCCGGCGACCGGGATAGGTCGCGGTCGCCATTCCCCAGCCGACCTGAACACCGTTGCGGTGCAGGCTTCGCGGCGCTATGGGCCGCTCGTTCCAGCCGAACCGTTGGGCACCCTGTCGATAGCAGTCCAGCAGGTGCCGCGCCGACCAAGGGCTGCCGTTCGTCTGATCCTCGCGTGTGTCGTTCGTGATACGCAGCTGGACAGGGTCGACCCCGATGGCGTAGGACAGCTCGTCCATCGCTACTTCCAGCGCGAAGAGCCCGGGCGCCTCGCCCGGACCGCGCATGAAACACGGTGTAGGGGTGTGGGTCCGCGCGACGGTATGCGAGACGACCAGGCGCGGGGTTTGGTATAGGAACCGGGTGGACAGTCCTGCCGGTTCGCAGAAATGTGCCACCATGGAAGTGGCGCTGGTGGTGTGATGCTCAATGCTAGTCAAGCGGCCGGTGTCGTCGGCGACCAGTCGCAGGGTCTGCTCAGTGGGTGGGCGATGCCCCGTAGAGGTGAACATCTGGTCGCGGGTGAGCACAAGTTTGACGGGCGCCCCGATAGCTCGCGCGGCCACTGCGCACAGCGCGACGTGCATCCACATGAAGCTCTTGGAGCCGAATGCACCTCCCACGAGCGGAGCGATGATGCGGATCTTCTCGACGGGGATCCCGAAATACGCTGCCAGGACCCGGCGTTCACCGGATATCCAGCGGGTGCTGTCGTGGACGGTGAGATGATCACCGTCCCACTGTGCGATCGTGGCCGAGAGCTCGATGGAATAGTGCGCGTTTTGAGGAGTGGTGAACCGCGCTGAAACGATCTCGCCGTCGGGTTCGTCGTGCGGCCCCCGGCGGTCCTGCAGCTTTTCCTCGGTGAGCTTCACGAAGTGGTCAGGTTGGTAGGTATCCGACGCATCTCGCGCGGTCAATACTGCTGGGCACAACTGGTATTCCAACCGCATCAGTGAGGCCGCTTGCGTCGCGCCTTCCAGCGTGTCAGCCACCACGACCGCCATGTGCTGCCCGCGGTACTGGACGGTGAGGTCCGACAGCGGCGGGCGCCGCTCGAACGGCAAGTCCCAGGTCAGGTCGCGCGGGATAGGGTTCAGCGGAGTGCAGTTGAGGGATGTGAGCACGTACTCCACTCCGGGGGCCGCGGCCACTTGCCGCGCAGCCATCTCGAGCGAGGCCGCGGCGACGTGACCGTGTGATACCTCGGATTGCACCAGCACCGCATGCCGCACACCGGGAATTGGCGTGTCAGCGGTGTAGTGCGCTGCCCCGGTGACCTTCTCGAGGCCCTCGACTCGATTCACCGGCCGGCCGATCTGTGCGGTCACTTGTCCAACTCCCGATCCCACACTGGTGTGCTGTCCGTGGTGCCCAGCTGAGAGCCTATGGCGCGGGCCACCCCCACGGAGGCAATCTCGTAAAGGGAGCGCAATCGCCGACTCTCCCAGGTACGTAGCGGGGACTCCGGCAGCGGATCGTCGGCGGACCATCCACGAAACACCTGGGCCAGCAGGGCGGCGTCGGCGATGGATTTCGAGGTCCCGGAGGCGGTATGCGGGCGCACCGTTCCGGCGGCATCACCGATGAGGAACACCGAGCCGCGTCGCATCCGTCCTGCTGCGACGTCCATCACCGGTTGCAGGAAGGGGTTCGAATGCCGGACCAGCCGGGTGAACAGTGGCGGCAATGACTTTTCCGCGAGCTCATGCAGGATCCGCAGGTTGTCCGTGGTGACATCGTGTGGTGGCAGGAAGTAGTCGTAACGCCGGCCCGTCGTGCCCAGCATGACGCTATGGAACGCCGACTCAGAAGTGTTGACATACCAAACCCAGTTGACGCGCCGGTGTCCCGGTTCGGTCTCTCCTCCGGGGCCAGGAACCAGGTAGCACAGGAACTGGATGCCGTTGGAGCTGAAGAAGGTGAATCTGTCGGTTAGGTCGGCGCTGATGTCGCCGGGGAGGTCCTGTTCGCGCTCCAGGCCGCGCCAGGCCACGTATCCGCTGTAGCTCGGGGCCGCGTCGAATATGGAACCTCTTGTCACCGAATCGATCCCGTCCGCGCCGATGACTACGTCCCACTCCGACGTGCTGCCGTCCTCGAATGTCAGCTCCGCCTGACTATCGCCCGGCACCACCTTGGCCACCGATATGCCCTGGAGATATTCGGCGTTCGGTGTGGCGATGCGCAGTGCTCGGTACAGGGTGTCCCAGGCCGTCATGGTCTGCGGTTGGGCGAACGTTCGGGGCGGGCTGAAGCGGTGCAGCATCCGCCGTTCCCGCAGACCTACCACGACAGAGTTCGGGTCGATCTCCGAGAGGGTCAACAGTGCTTCGGTCTCGGGCTGCATCACGATGCCCGCCCCGCGCCCCTCGAGTTGTCCGGTGGATCGCTCGAACACTGTCACCTCGGCTGAGGTGACGCGGTTGAACTCCGCGGCTGCCGCGAGCCCAGCCAAGGAGCCGCCCACCACCGCAACTTTCCCGTAACCCGTCGTCATAGTTTCAGGTACCTTTCCGCGTTGCCCGAAGTGAGACTTGCCAGCTCGTCACCGGGAATCGGGAGGCACCGCAGGAACTCGGCTCCTGCGGTGCTGGAGCGATAGGGGTGGTCCACCGAGTACATCAGCCGATCGATACCGACGACATCGCGTGCACACATGAACGGTGCGGTGGTGAAGTAACCGCTCGTTGTCAGCACGAAGTGGTCCAGGAAGTACTCACTGACCGGACGTGCCAGCCCGGTGACCTTCTGCTGAAGCCCGTCCTCCGCACGAAACAGGCCGAAGGGCAGGAACTCTCCAAGGTGGCCAACGATTAAGCGCAGCGCGGGGTGCCGATCGAAGACTCCCGAGACGATGATGCGCAGACAGTGCAATCCTAGTTCGGCATGCCATGCCCACGCCGCAGTGGATAGGAAATAGCCGCTGCCTTCGGCAAGTCCGGCGGTGTAGACGTCACGCACAACCCGGGGCGGTGGCGTCGGGTGCAGGTAGAGCGGTACGTCCAGTTCGGAGGCCGCTTCGAAGATGGGTGTGTACCGCCGGTCGTCTAAGAAGGAACCGCCCTCGGTACCGTTGAGAAACCCGCCCACACAACCTAATTGGGTCACCCCGCGGTGCAACTCGGAGGCGGCCCCTTCCGGATCCCTGAGCGCTAGGTTGGCGAACATGCAAAACCGGTCCGGGTGACGTCGGGTCGCCGCGAACGCTGCGTCATTGGCGTCACGCACTAGGGAGGTGGCGTCGGCGGGCGCCAACCGGTGTTGTGCGCCCGAGGCCAGCGAGAGCACCTGGACGTCCACGCCACCCGCATCCATGGCCGCGATGCGTTGTTCGTCGAGGTCTAGCAGTGCGGCTCGCAATGCTGGTGCCTTGGCCGCAGCGGGCATGAACGGCCCTACGGCATCCCAGTGCTCGGGGGTGGTGAAATGCTCTTCGAGGGTAATGACCCGGACGGTGAGCTCATGGCTGCTCGCCGGCGAGGATCGCACCGTGAGTGTCATTGGTCTCCCAGCTCAGATCGGGTGGTGAGGTCACCGCTGCTGCGATGCCCCCTCTGTTTTCGCTCATGGTCGGGTGTTCAGGCATCAGTCATCTGACTGATGGTCGCGGCAGCCAGCCGGTGCACAATCGGCAAGTGCCTCTCCTCTTCGAGCCGCTGCGGCTGCGTGATGTGACGATTCCGAATCGGGCGTGGATGTCGCCGATGTGTCAGTACTCTGCAGCCGCGACAGGCCCTGACATAGGTGTTCCGACGAGCTGGCACAAGACGCATCTGGTGAGCCGAGCCGTTGGAGGCTCGGGACTGATCATCACCGAGGCGACATCGGTGAGTTCCGAGGGCCGGTTATCGCCCTATGACACCGGGATCTGGAATTCTGCTCAGGAGGAGGCGTGGGCGGGGATCGTCACCGCCATCGCGGGATGCGGTGTCGTGCCGGGCATACAGCTCGGGCACGCCGGACGTAAGGCATCGACCGTGGCCCCATGGGATGGGCACCGATCGGTAGACCCCTCGGATCCCTTGGCCTGGAAGACGATCGGGCCCACCGACCAGCCGTATGGGGACTTCGAGCCGCCCCGCGCCGCGACGACCGAGGACATCGGCAAAATCATCGATGACTATGTCGCGGCCAGCGAGCGGGCGCTGCGTGCCGGATTCCGCGTGTTGGAGATTCACGCCGCTCACGGCTACATACAGCACCAGTTCCTTTCAGCAGCAAGTAATACGCGTGACGACGAATACGGCGGCGATTTCACTCGACGGGTCAGGCTCACCCTCGACACGGTGGAGGCGGTGCGCAGCGCGTGGCCGGAGCATCTGCCCCTGATCGTGCGGGTTTCTGCCACCGATTGGGCCACCGATCAGCCCGGGCTGGAGGTCGGTAGCTGGACGGCAGATCAGACGGTCGAATTGGCGAAGCTGCTCAGTGCGCGCGGTGTCGATCTGCTGGACGTCTCCACGGGCGGCAATGTGCCCGGCGTGCGTATCCCCGTCGGGCCCGGATACCAGGTGCCGTTCGCGCGGCGGGTGCAGCAGGAGACCGAACTCCCGGCGGCGGCCGTGGGCCTCATCAGTGCTCCGGCACAGGCCGAGGCGATTTTGACCGAGGGTGACGCTGTCGCGGTGTTCCTCGCGCGCGAGCTACTGCGCGACCCGTACTGGCCGCGTCGTGCCGCCAGAGAGCTTGGGGGAGTGATCAATCCGGCAGTTCCCCGGCAATACGAGCGCGGCTATCCTGCCGGACGCCCGTAGCTGCGGGAAGTGATGTGCGGCCAGCAGGCGTCTGCTCGTTGCAGCCTCTCAGATGCCCGAGTATTCGTCGAGAGCCTCTGCGGCGCAACGGCGCCCGACCTCGATCACCTCGGTGGCGCGATGAAAGTCGAGACTGCGGCTGACGCTGCGCGGAACCTCGATGAGAACATCCGGCGGATGCGAGGCGAGTTGCATGCGGGCAAGTTGTGACTGCATGACCTCGATGGTCCGGTTCATCACTTCGAAGCTCGTCAGTTTCGCGGCGGGATCTGGTTGGCCGGCCGCCTCGGTGCCGTCGGTTTCGAACAGCGCCGAGGTGCTGCGCAGCAGCCGGTTCAACCACTCCGTCGTCACGCGCGGTTCACGAGGCTCGGGGTCCAAGGGCGGCGCCGGGGCACGTACTTCTTCGCCGCCGCTGAGGCTTACCGCCACTCGCAGCTCGGCGTGCACCCCGGCCAGCGGCGCAACCGCCATCAGATCGAGAACGCCGCCGTCAGCCAGCACCCGGCCGTCGAGCACGTGCGGAGAGATCATTCCGGGGATCGCGATGGATGCGCGGATGGCGGCGGCCAATGAGCCGCGCTGCAGCCATACCGACTTGCCGGCGATCAAGTCGGTCGCGACCGCGGTAAACGGGATCGGCAGGTCTTCGATGGCGACATCGCCGAGTAGCTCACGCACCACGTCCAGAATCTTCTCCGCGCGGAAGAAGCCGGGACTGGTCCACGTCGGGTCCAGGAGCCTGAGCACCGCCCGCTGCGTCAACGACGTTGCCCACGAGGTGAATCCGTCGAGCGCCCCGGCCGCTTCCAGGCCACCCACCAGCGCACCCATCGAGGATCCCGAGATCCCGGAGATCTCGAAGCCACGTTCACGCAGTTCCTGGATCACACCGATATGCGCATAGCCGCGGGCACCGCCCGCACCCAGCGCCAGCGCGATCTTGGTGCCGGACTCGCCTGTGCTCGCCTCGTCAGTCATCACCTCAATCTTGGCAAGACCACGGCAATGTATCCAGGTGAGGTCTGTGACACCTGGCTATGGGCGTGCGTGGGGGTCCGAGGCGTTGAGTGTCGCGACGACTTGGGCGTAGTCGCCGCGCGCCTCCCCATAGCGCAGGAACTTGACCTGCTCCACCTGGATCTCGGTGGCATCCGGCTGAGTCTCCAGCAGGCTGATGACCTCGTCGATGAAATCCTTCAAGGGCATTGCGAAGTCGCTGTCTTGTTGCCCCGGCGTGAGATCGGTGCGAACTGCGGGGGGTTGCAGTTCCTTGACCTCGACGCGGGTGTCTGCGAGCTGTAGCCGGATCGATTCGCTGAGCATGTGGATGGCGGCCTTGGACGCGTTGTAGCTGGGGGTGACCCTGAGCGGCGCGAAGGCCAATCCGGATGACACGGTGACAATGGTGGAGTGAGGCTGATTCTGTAGGTGCTCGATGAAGTTGGCGATCAAGCGAATAGGTCCGAGCACGTTCGTTGTGACGATGTCCTCGGCCGACTGCAGGAACGACTCGGGATGATGCCAATCTTCGACGCGCATGATCCCGGCCATCGCGACGAGGACATTCAGGGTGGGGTGGTCGGCAAGCACTTGTTGTGTCGCGGTGCGAATACTCACCGGATCGGCCACGTCGATCTGCACCGCCGAGATGTCGGGGTGTTCGGCGCGGATCTGATCCAGTAGTTCGGTACGGCGGCCGCCGACTATCACGGTGTTGCCCTTGCTCTGCAAGGCCAAGGCCAGTTCCAAGCCGATCCCGCTGGTGGCTCCGGGGATGAACACTGTGTTGCCCGAGATCTTCATCGTCGGCCTCCCACTTCGATTATGTGTACGTACCGTACATATAAGTAATGTACGGTACGTACACATAGTTGGCAAGAAGGGGAGGCGGCGGTGACCACTGCGGCACGCGGCACGGCGAAACGGCCTCGTCGGGGGCGTCGGCCTGCGGATGAAGTGCGCGACGAGGTGCTTCAGGCGGCGGGCGACCTGTTATTTGACGAAGGGATCAGCGGGTTCACCATCGATAAGGTCGCTGCCCTCTCCGGTGCCAGCAAGATGACGATCTACAAGTGGTGGCCGTCCAAGGGGGCTCTCGCGCTCGACGGCTACTTCCGGAAGGTCGAACCGGAACTGAGCTTCCCGGACAGTGGAGACATCGAGCGCGACCTGCGCACGCAGATGCGGGCCTTTCTCGGCATCATTCGGGATTCGGCCGGTGGCCGGATCATCGGCGAACTCATTGGGCAGGCCCAGATCGATCCCGAGCTCAAAGATGCCTTCTTGCAAAGGTATTCGGGGCCGCGTCGAGCTCTTGCTGTTGCGGCGATACGCCGGGCACAGGAACGAGATCAGCTCAGTGCCGGTGCGGACCCGGAGGTTGTCGTGGATCAGTTGTGGGGTGCCTGTTACCACCGGCTACTGATCCCTGACCAACCGCTGACGGAGGGCTTCGTGGATGCCTTGTTGGACAATCTGCTCGGCGGAATCAGAGTGTGAGGAATACGGGAATAAGTCCGGCAGATCTGTCGGTTTGACGCCATATGCCACGTCAGTTCACCGAAGCAGAACGCCAGGAGTTCCTCGAGGCGAAGCACATCGCCGTGTTGTCGGTTGCGGCCGATAACGGACGCCCGCCCGCCAGCGTGCCGATCTGGTACGACTACACGCCCGGCGGAAACATTCGGATCAACACCAGCGCGGGCAATCGAAAGGCTCGGCTGATAGAGCAGGCGGGCGCGATAACGCTGACGGTGCAGCACGAGGAGCCGCCGTACCAGTACGTCATCGTAGAGGGGACGGTCGTCGATACGGAGCGGCCGGCGCCGGCCGAGCCGCGGGAGACAATCGCCATCCGCTATCTCGGTGAGGAAGCCGGGCGGGAGTTCGCGCGTGGTTACGACAACGCCGATACCGTCCTGTTCACCGTCCGTCCCGATCGCTGGTTCACCGCGGACTTCTCGGGCGAGCTGTAAGCCCGAGCCGCGGCGTTACGCCAGGGCGAGGAACAGTTTCTCGAGTTCGGCCTCGGTCATGGGTGCCGTCTCGCCATTCTTATCGGCGGCGATGCATTCACGGAGGCCCGTGGCCACGATCTTGAACCCGGCGCGATCGAGCGCTCGTGACACGGCAGCCAGCTGCGTCACGACGTCTTTGCAGTCGCGCCCGGTTTCGATCATGTTGATCACTCCATTGAGCTGCCCCTGTGCCCGGCGCAGTCTGCCGAGGATCGCGGTGATGCTGTCTTGATCGTCGATCATGTGTCTACCTTTCGAGGGGTCTAGCTACTGACAGTATACCCTCCTGGGTATAGGGCCTGCTCGATTCTCGAGCGGGTCGCGTGCGGACTTTCAGTGGCCACCAGAACCATGGACCTAGTAGCCCGGCTATGGATGGGGTCATCAGTGAGCGCACGATCAGTGTGTCGAACAGCAGGCCTAAGCCGATTGTGCTTCCCGCTTGGCCGATTGAGCTCAAATCGCTTGCGGCCATGGACATCATGGTAAAGGCGAACACCAGTCCGGCAGCGGTGACGACTCCGCCGGTGCCGCCCATGGAGCGGATGATGCCAGTCTTGAGTCCCGCGCCGATCTCTTCCTGGAATCGTGACACGAGCAGCAGGTTGTAGTCCGAGCCGACGGCCAGGAGGATGATCAGACCGAAGACTGGTGCGATCCAGCTGAGCTCAAGGCCAAAGATGTATTGCCACACCAGTACCGAGAGCCCGAATGCGGCGCCGAGGGAGAGCAGCACGGTGCCGACGATGACGAGTGAGGCGACGAGGGCTCGGGTGAGGAGCATCATCACGGCGAAAATCAGTGTCAGGGCTGCGATTCCGACGATCAGGAGGTCGTAGCGAGAGCCGGATTGGATGTCGCGATAGATCGCAGCCGTTCCGGTGAGGTAGAACTTCGCCCCCGTCAGGGCGCTTCCCTTGACGGCTTGATGGGCGGCCTCCAGCTCGGTGATGACCGAGGAGATGCCCGCGGGGGTGGCCGGGTCCTTGTCGTGTGTGATGATGAAGCGCGCGGCCGTGCCGTCGGGAGACAGGAACAGCTTCAGTCCTCGCTGAAAGTCAGGATTCTGGAATGCTTCTGGCGGTAGGTAGAAGTAGTCGCCGCTGCGGGATGCGTCGAAGGCTTGTCCCATTGCGCTAGCGGTGTCGGTCATCTTAGCTATCTGTGTCACCAGGCCGGAGAAGCTGCTGTGCATGGTCAACAGCGCCGCGCGCATGGATTTGGCCATGGCAATGATCGGCGGGAACTGCGCGACCATGTGCGGGATGATCGAGTCGATACTTCCGATGTCTGTTGTCAGTGCGCGCATCTTGTCGCTGAACGTGTCGACGCCGTCGATCGCGTCGAACACCGAACGTATCGCCGAGCACGCCTGGATATCGAAACAGTGTTGCTCCCAATAGAAATAGTTTCGCAAAGGCCGAATTACGTCATCAAAGTCGGCGAGGTGGTCCCGTATCTCGTCCAGGGTCGTCTTCGCGTCCGTCATATCGGCGGTCGTTCGGTGGGCGGCATCGCTCATCTGGGCAAGCAGGGATTGCATGCGCTCCATGGAGCCGACCATCGCTCCCAGATCGTCACCCATGGTGAGCATGTCCGCTGTGCGGTCCTTCATGAATTGCAGGTTCTGCTGGATGGGTATGGACTGGGCGCTGATCTGGAACGGTATCGACGTGTGTTCAATCGGGCCACCCAAGGGGCGGGTGATGCTTTGCACCATCGCGATCCCCGGGGCTCGGAACACATCCTTGGCGATCTTGTCCAGGATGATCATGTCGCCGGCGTTGCGCATGTCGTGGTCGCTTTCGACCATCAGAATATCGGGATTCATTGTGGCGGCCGTGAAATGGCGTTCGGCGGCCGCATAGCCGATGTTCGACGGTAGGTCGGCCGGTATGTAGAACCGGTCGTTGTAGCTGACCTTCATGGTTGGCACGATGGCGATACCGATGAGCGCTATGGCCAGTGAGGCGGCAAACACCGCGCCGGGCCAGCGCACCGTGGCGGTGCCGATGCGCCGCCAGCGCCGAACCTTCACAGCCCGCTGGGGATCGAGGAGTCCGAACCGGCTCGCGACCACGACCACCGCGGGCGCGGCGGTGAGTGCACCCGCCACGACGACAAGCAGTCCCAGTGCGGACGGGATACCGAGTGCTTTGAAGTAGGACAGCCGGGCAAGATGCAGGCACAGGGTCGCTCCGGCGATGGTCAATCCCGAGCCCAGAATGATGTGGAAAGTGCCGCGGAACATCGTGTAGTACGCAGCTTCTCGGTCTTGGCCGGCTTGGCGTGCTTCCTGATAGCGGCCGATGAGAAATATGGCGTAGTCGGTGCCGGCCGCGATAGCCAATGACGACAACATGGCCACCACGAATGTCGAGAACCCCAATAGGTCGTAGTTTCCGAGAATCGCGACAACGCCTCTGGCGGTGCCCATCTCGAAACCAACCATCACCAAGACCAGCAACATCGTGCTGATGGAGCGGTACGTGATGAGCAGCATGAGCATGATGACCGCGCCCGTGACACCCATCATGATGAGCATGCTCTTGTCGGCGGCTTCGTTCATGTCCGTGGTCAGCGCCGCAGGACCAGTGACATACACCGCCAAGCCTGCCGGCGGTGCTGACCGGTCCACGATCTCGCGGACTGCGTCGACGGATTTGTTTCCCAGCGTGCTGCCTTGATCGCCGGCGAGATTGAGCTGCACGTATGCGGCCTTGCCGTCGCGGCTCTGCGCACCGGCAGCGGTCAGTGGGTCTCCCCACACGTTCTGCACATGCTGCACATGCTCGGAGTCGGCCTGCAGCTCGCGCACCAAGGTGTCGTAGTAGCGGTGTGCCTGCTCGCCGAGCTCTCCGTCGCTCTCGAGCACGATCATCGCGATGCTGTCGGAGTCGGACTCGTGATACTTCTGGCCGATGTGTTTGGCCGCGATCATGGCCGGCGCATCGTGCGGCGACATCGTCACGGCGTGATCTCTTGCGACCGATTCAATCGGAGGCACAAGCACATTCACTGCGATAGTCAGCAGCAGCCACCCCAGCAGTATCGGCACCGCGAACCGGCGCACGAACCGCATAAATGCGGGACGCTTCTCGTGATCGGTGCTCATGCGGCTTTCACCAGACAGGAGGTCTGGGCGTGATGTCCGTCCGCGGACCGCTCGTCTTCGAGCACGCCGTTCACCGTGATCCGGCATCCGAGAACAGAGCTATCGCCTTGTGCCACAACGCTGGCGATCACGGCCGGAACGGTGGTTTCGATCGTGTACGCCCAGGGCAGAGTGACGAAGTGCTCCTGTCGAGGCACAGCGTTCTCATCCAGGTAGTTCACCGCACCGGTGGTGCCGCTGGGACCGTAGATCTCGTATCGCACTCGCTTGATCGTGGAAGACACCAATGGTTCCGCGCTGCTGCCGGTGGCGGAAAAGATCGGCTCTGACCCGAATGCGCCACGCAGGTGATTCACGGAGATTGCACCGAGACCAACCGCGGACGCGATAACCACCGGAACCCACGTTCGCTTCAACACGGTAACTATTGCTATGTGCACGCTCCCGACCGCCTTTCTGCTGTATATCAAGTGTTTTCGCACGATGCCGAAGGCTGCTCAGGCAGGGTCGCTCGTGGCCTGTAAATACAAATACTATACCCCCTACGGTATATTCCTCTCACGGATCCATCTCGGACCTGTCCTGGCGGATACCTCGGGGGGTATGGTATGAATGAAGCGAAATGAACCTGCGCGCTGACGCTCTTGCTGTCGTGGTTCCTGGTGTCAGTCATGTTTTCACAGTGATCGGAGATGCCGCATGTCAACAGGTAGCGTTGCAGCACAAGGCAATACATTTGACGTAAGAATCTGGCTCGATCCGGTGTGCCCGTTCTCCTGGAACACCGCGCGGTGGCTGGATACGGTGGCGGCCCAGTCCGGTCTGCTGGTCGACTGGCAGCTGATGAACCTTGCGGTATTGAACGAGGGCAGGGAGTTGCCGCCCGCGCAGCAGGCACGCATGCGCGACTCACGCCAGGTGGGACGCCTCATGGCCGGCATTCATCGTGAGCTGGGGCAGCGCGGCCTGCATAGGGCGTATTTCGCCTTCGGCAGGCTGTATTTCGACGAGTCGCTCCCCGTCGGGGAGAAGCTTGCGGATGGTGTGTTGGCGGCGGTGACGCCTCTGACGACGACAAGCGAATCATTGTCGGACACCACATTGGATGAGCTCGTCCGCAGCTCCCATGAGGCGGGGCAGTGCGCGCTGGGCGATGTCGGCGGCAGTCCGCTCGTGCAGCTGCAAGGACGCACGTTCTTCGGCCCGGTCCTGACGTCCGTGCCGGATCGTGACACCGCGCAGACGCTGTTCGACGCGATCAGCGGGCTCGCCAGGGTTTCGGAGTTCACTCAGCTGCAGCGCCCGCGCCCAGCCCACTAAGAGCGGGCAATCAAGTCCACGAAGCCAGTGGCTTTTCTAGGAAAAAGGAGTGCAGATCATGAAGAAGATCGTCATCCTGGGTGCCGGAATCGGCGGCCTGAGCGTGATCAACGAAATCCGCCAATCCGGCGTATCACTCGACGACGTGGACATCACGGTCGTGGACGAGGATTTTTCGCATTTCCTCGGTTTTACCTTGCCCTGGGTTATGCGGGGCTGGCGTGACGCGACGAGCGTGCCGATTCGGCCCAGCACCGAGGCGTTGTCGGGGATAACCACCATCACGGGTTCCGTTGCCGGCATCGACCCCGACGCGCACACGGTAACCCTGGCCGACTCGTCGATCCTGCACTTCGATGCCCTGGTGATCGCCACCGGTGCCCGCAATGCGCTCGACAAGGTGCCGGGTCTGAGTGAAGCAGCCGACCGGGGTGACGCGGTGCACTACTACGGAGTCGCGGCAGCAGGTGATGCGCGGCGCGCGTTGGCGAATTTCTCGGGAGGCAAGCTTGTCTTCCTGGTGACCTCGCAGCCGTATCGCTGTCCGGTGGCTCCCTACGAGGGCGCCCTGCTGGCGTCGGATCTCCTGCGTGAGAAGGACATACGATCAGGCGTAGAAATCAGCGTGTACACCCCGGAAACACACCCCATGCCCTCGGCGGGTCCCTATGCGGGACCGCAGCTGGTGCAGCTGCTCAAGGACAACGGCATTGCCTTCCACGGTGAACACTCCACCGAACGCATCGACCCGGACAACAAGGTTGTCGTATTCGGTGACGGGACCACCGTGAGTTTTGACTTGCTGGTTTTCGTGCCGCCGCACGAGCCGTCGGTCACCATCGACGCCGCGGGATGGATCGGCGTCGATGCTCAGACCATGCAAACCCCGTACGAGGGGATCTGGGCAATCGGTGACACCGCGACGGTGACCTCGCCCTCCGGGCGGCCGCTGCCGAAGGCCGCCATCTTCGCCAAGAATGGCGCGAAGGCCGCGGCCCGCAACGTATTGCACTATCTCGGTGAGTCAGATAGCGGCGCCGCCCTCTCGGGGTTGGGGTATTGCTACATCGACACTGGCCAGCACCACGCGGCTCAGGGTAAGGGCGACTTCTTCACCCTGCCCCACCCCGCGATCACCCTCACCGAACCATCCACGGGCCAGCATGACGACAAGCAGGATGAGGAATCCCAGTGGCGTGACATGTGGGAGAAGACAACCTGACGGTGTCGTCGGCGCTGCTAGTATCCGGGATATGCCGCTGGCACAACGCAAGCCGAACGCGGTAGCGCGCCGTCGGTGGCTGATCCCCCTATTGCTAGTCGGCGTCCTGTTTTCGCTGGCACTCGTACACTGCCCTAAAGGTATTGCCGCACTGACTCATACGGCCGCATCGAGTTCCAGTGCGGATATTGTCGGCGCGGATGCGTGCGCCACCGCCGATGCCATTCTGGTCGACAATGCGGCACACACTGTCCTTCCGTCACTGGCGATGCCGACGGTTGTCATCGCGTTCAATGGCCTACCAGCCCACAGCGTCATCACCTTCTCGCGCGGCTCACCCGGAAACGTGAATCCCCTTGCAGCACCGGATGGTCGATCACTCTTATGTCGGATCGGCGTGATTCGGCGCTGATCCGCGTCGTCCTCATTGCACTCGTCAACATTGGCTGCCGCTGCGTGCTGCCCTCATCAAGGGTGGGCGCGAGCGTGCTGTTCCCGCTAGTTCAATCCCAAGACTTTGAGGTCGACACCATGAACAACAACGTTTCTGTAAGCACCGAAAACAGCCGGCCCGATATTGCCGGGCTGCTCGCACTTCCCCTCCGGCTGGTGGTCGGATGGACCTACTTCTCAGCCTTTTGGCGAAGAGTCGCACTCGAGAACAAGTTGGACCCGGATGTTTCGGGCTACGTGGGGGAGAAGTTCAACCACTTTCTGCCCCACGCCCTCGGCATCAAACCGATCATCGGCTTCCTGATCGAACACCCGGACCTGCTGAAGTGGTCGATGATCATCTTCACCGTGGTGGAGGGCATTACAGGGTTGTGCCTGATGGCGGGGATTCTCACCAGGGCAATGAGTGTCAGTGTCTTCCTGCTTGCACTGGGGATCCTGCTGGGGTCGGGCTGGCTGGGCACAACCTGCCTGGACGAATGGCAGATCGGCATTCTCGGCATCGCCTCGGGACTGACACTGTTTCTGTCCGGCGGAGGCCGCTACTCAGTGGATCACTATGTGGCGGAACGTCATGACATGTTCACCAAGCGGAACTGGTTCACCCGGCTGGCGTCGGGACCTGTCGATGTTTCCCGCCACCTGGTTCTCGGCGGCGCGGCCGCGGTGCTGGCGATCGCATTGTTCACCAACCAGTACTTCCACGGTGGACTGTATGGGCCCCTGCACAACAAGTCGGTGGCGCCGGTCATCGAGATATCGGACGCACACATCTCCGATCGGGACCTGCGGTTCACCGTGTACCGGACCGAGGGCGTGGATGTTTACGGATCGTTCCTGGTGGGTGTCACCGTCACCGAAAGCGAGACCGGACGGGCCGTTGTGGATCTGCGCGCGGATCAGCTGAGCAGGCTGCCCGCGCACGCCATCACCAATCACTACATCGCAGCGGTGAAAACCGGTGCGCACGGTGTGATTGTGCCGTTGGGGGCCAAGGCGGAGCTGAACATCGAGGGCCCGCACGTACCAATCGATCCGCGACATCACTACACGCTGTCGCTTGCCGACGTCAGCGGCGCCGTGTGGGTGCAGAGGTTGCAGATCGGCGATTAGAGCGCGCGAGCTACCAGACGCGGATCCAGTCGACGAGCATTTCCGCGGGGTAGGTGCCACCGCGCGGATCGCCGCCGCCTGATCCCGCGACGGCCAGGTTCAGCACGGCGAAGGCCTTGTGACCCGGATTGTTGAACGGCCAGTCCGCCAGGGAGTTGGCCGCGACCTCGAAGTATGGGGCGGCGCCGTCGGTGTAGTCGCGCCAGAAGCGGATGCCCTTGTCATCCCACTGGGTGCGCCAGGTGTGCCAGCCGCTGTCCAGGGACAGATTGTGGGTTTTCCATTCCGAGCCGTTTGCCTTGGCGTGCACGGTGGTCGCGGCCGGCCAGCTGCCGTTGCCGTACCACTCGACGATGTCGATCTCACCGTCTTGGTCGCTGCCGAGCCAGAACGCCGGCCATGCGCCCGGGGTCAGGCAGTTGAACTTGATGCGCGCTTCCCAGGTGTAGCCGATACCGAGTTCGGTCGTGCTGTAGATCTTGCCGCCGTAGTACGTGTTGCCGTCTTTCGCGGCCTTGATGACCAGGTTCGAGTTGCCGTCGAGGTAGACATTCTTGCGATCGTCACGGTACTGGCCGACATTCTCGGGCAGCTCCCAGAACGTCGGGTCCTTCATGGACTCACGAGCCTTCGATATCGCCCACTTGGACCCGTCCGGTGCCGATCCGGCCGGGCCGTCGAACTCGTCGACGAAGACGTACTTACCGGTGGGGGGTGCCGCGGGCGGGCGGTTGGGCGGGTTCTGCGGAGACGGTTGCGCCCACGCCTCCGGCATGGAAACCGCTGCTGCCAACATGCCAAGCCCTGAGAACGCCATCATGCGGCGCCGATCCATGTTCACCATCGTGGCCGACCCTAACAGGATTCGCCCGAACGGGTCCGGGTGCGCGGGACGGCCGCTAGTGCTGCATGCGTAGCGAGTCTCGGCCGGGAGCCAGCATTGCCGCGGTGAGTCCGCGTGCGGCCACATCATCCGGCAGGGGGCCGCCGGTGGCCAGCGCGGCGCCCACCCGGGCCAGGGCTGGAGCCATCTGAATGCCGTATCCGCCCTGGGCCGCGTACCAGAAGAAGCCCTCGATATCCGGATCGTCACCCACGACGGGCGTGCGATCGGAGGTGAAGGATCGCAGGCCCGCCCAGGCCGAATTCACGCTCCGGATGCCCAGGGTGGTCGCCTCGTTGATCATCCCGATAGCGCGCGCCATCTCCAGCTCGTCCGGCCGCGGGTCACCGGGTGGCTGAAGTGTCTCGTCGGCGGGAGAGCAGAGGAACTGCGCGCCATCGGGTTTGAAATAGAAGGCCTCCGACGCGTCCAGCGTCATCGGAAGTGAGCCGATGGTGCTGCCCTGCGGCGCGGAGGCCATGAACGCCGTGCGCCGCAGGGGCTGGATTCCCACCGCTCGCGCACCCATGAGCTGTGCGAGCTCATCGCACCACGCACCGGCCGCGTTGACGACGGTCGCTGCTTCGAATGTCCGTCCGGAGGAGTCGTGCAGCACCCACCGGCCCTGCTGTCGCACTGCGCTGACGATTGCGGCCGACTTCTCGATGATTCCCCCGCGCCGCCGTAGGCCGCGCACGTAGCCCTGGTGCAGCCCGTGGACGTCCAGTTCCATCGGTGTCAGATCGACAGTCGCCAGCTGGGTGTACCCGGAACGCAGATACGGGTTGATCTCCTGGGCGACGGCGCCGTCGACCAACTCTGTGTGACACCCGAGCAGCCAGGCCTGCTGGTGTGCTTCCCGCAGCGCATCCCGGTGCGCGGCATCGGCGATGATCAGCAGCGGCAGGGATGTGGCCAGTGGTGCGTCGAAGCCCTCACGCGGATCGGTGAAGAAATCACGGCTGGCCGCCGTCAACATTCGAATCACGGGATTTCCGTAGTTCTCGATGAAGGTCGCCGCCGACCGGCCGGTGGTGTGGAACGCGAGCGTCGGCTCACGCTCGAGCAGAGCGACGGTTCGGTGTTGGGCCAATTCGTAGGCGATCGAGGCTCCCGACATCCCGCCGCCGACGACGATGACATCGACGGAGAGTTCGGTCTCGATGAGGTGGCTCACGTGAACTCCGTCTCGGTGAGGTGATGGTCTCTTGAGTTCGAGGGTAGGTCGTGAAACCGCCGTATTGTCGTCACTGAGTGGTAACAGCAGCACACAGACTGGGAGGCTGAATGCCGATCACGTTGCCCGACAACTGGGCTGACAACTTGGAGGATTTGGCCGACTTCTACCGCGATCTGCATGAGCATCCGGAATTGTCCTTCCAGGAGCACCGGACTGCGCAGAAGATCGAGGAGGTCATCGCACCGCTCGGGGTGGAGGTGACACCGGGTGTCGGCGGTACCGGGGTTGTCGCCGTGCTGCGCAACGGATCCGGCCCCGTGGTGTGGTTGCGGGCCGACTTCGACGCGCTTCCGGTGCAGGAGCAGACCGGTCTTCCGTACGCGAGCACTGCCCGTGCCACCAACTCCGACGGTAAGGATGTTCCCGTCATGCACGCGTGCGGTCACGATATGCACGTGACGGCCTTGGTCGGGACACTTCGGCTGCTGACCGATCTCAAGGAGACGTGGTCGGGAACCGTGGTCGCGGTGTTTCAGCCTGCCGAGGAGATCGGCGGGGGAGCGAAGGCGATGATCGACGACGGAATCCTCGAGCGGTTCCCCAAGCCCGAGGTCGTCCTGGGCCAGCACGTCGGTCCGCTGCCTGCGGGGATGATCGCGTACAAGACCGGCACGGCACTGGCAGCCTCGGATTCGCTCAAGATGCAGCTGTTCGGGCGCGGTGGCCATGGCTCGCAACCGGAATCGACGATCGACCCGGTGGTCATGGCGTCCAATGTGGTGCAGCGCCTGCAGACCATCGTCTCGCGTGAGCTGTCGCCGTTCGAGCCTGCCGTGGTCACCGTCGGCTACCTGCACGCGGGCGCGAAGGACAACATCATTCCCGACGACGCGGAGCTCGGTATCAACATCCGCACTTTCAATGAGGAAGTCCGGAAGAAGACGCTGGCTTCGATCACGCGGATCGCTCAGGCCGAGTCGACGGCCTCCGGCGCCGATAAGGAACCGGCGGTGACCTCGCTGCACACCTTCCCCATCACCGTTGTCGACGACGCGGCGATGCAGGCGATAGCCGCCGTGTTCCGTGGACATTTCGGTGCCGACCGAGTGGTAGAGTCTCCGAGCCCGCTCGCGGGCAGCGAGGATGTCGGATTCTTCGGGACCGCCGCGGGGGTTCCCACCGCGTTCTGGTTCTGGGGCGGATATGAGCTGCAGCGCTTCGAAGATGCCGCGGCGGCGGGAAAGCCGGTGCCGTCCAACCATTCTCCGCAGTTCGCGCCGGTGCTGGAACCCACGCTGAGCACGGGGATCGAGGCGCTTACCGTGGCGGCGTTGTCACGGCTGACCGCTACGGCGTGATCAGTCCCAGCATCCGGGCCCGTTCCAGAATGATCCGGGCGCGGTTGAGCCGGGGCAGGTCGCTGCCGTCCTTGGGTTTCCCGCCTTGGCTATTGAAGCGCTCCACGAAGTCGCGCGCCCACGACACATCCTCGTCGGAGGGGCTCAGGCCCTTGTTGATGGTGTCCGCGTCGGATGAACGCAGGGCCAGCTTTCCGGTCATGCCCATGCGGCGGGTCAACGCAACCCCCTCGGCCAGTTCGGCCGGATCACGTGTCGGCCCGTCGATCGGGCCAGGAATGTGCGCAGCCCGCGAAGCCACCACAAGCTGAGAGCGGCTGTACGCCAGGGCCAATGGGTCTTGCTCGACACCGATATCAAGCGTGTAGTCATTGACGCCGAAGGCAATACGAAAGCAGGGACGAGCGGCCGCGATGTCGTGCACGCGGGAAAGGCCGCGCGCCGTCTCGATCAGCGCGATTACCGGAGCTTCGCCGCCGAGGCGGTTTGCGGTGTCCCACATGTGATTTCCGCCCTCGGTCTTGGCAAGTACGACACCCTTGAGACCGTGAGCGTCCGCGAGGGCTCGGCAGTCGGCTGACCAGAAATCACTGGATGCGTCGTTGACGCGCACCCAGGCCTGCCCGCCGGAGTTGAGGTAGTCAAGCACGCGTTCGCGCGCCGGTTCTTTCTCATTCGGCGCGACGGCGTCCTCCAAGTCCAGGATCACCTCGTCGGCCTTCGTGGAGGTGACGGCCGCGTCGAGATCGGGCTCCCGGGAGGGATTCACCAGCAGCCATGAGCGTGAGACCTTCGAATTCACTGTCACCGCGCCAGTATTTCGCAGGGTTGTTGTTATCGGGGGATTCGGCTCAGCCAGTCGGATTCGCCGTCAACCTGCTTGCCGTCCAGGACGACCATGGGTACCCCGGACTTGGGGAACGCGCGCAGCAGCGGCAGGTTGTTCGCCGCGATGGCGCGGGCATCAAAGGGCACCGGCAAGCCGAGCCGGATCAGATCCTGTGCGCCCTGGGGTGCGTTGACTTGCTCCGCCAGCGCTGCCAGCTGCTCGTTACTCAGGTCCGTGTCGCCCTCTTCCTTGGGCTGATGGTCCTTGGCATAGATCTGCTGGATGAAGCGCCAGGTGGTCTCGCTGGACCGTGACTGGTCGGCGACGACAAAGCCGGCATAGATGGCACGACTGTCGTATGTGCCACTGGCGGAGTACTTATCGAGGAAGTCCACGAATCGAAGGTTGATGTGCAGCTCGCCGGACTCGATGCGCCGGCCGATCTCGTCGCCCTGGTTTTGCACCATCTTCCCGCTGTAGGGGCACAGCGGATCCAGGTAAAGATCGATCTGGCCCGGCGCATCGGGGTTACCGATAGACAAGACATCGCCAGCGGGCGCGGCATCGGCCGCGTGGGCGAGTCCGACATTGGGACCCCACACCAGGACCGCGGTGAGTAGACCGATGATCGTCGCGAGACGTTTCACTACGTGCATCGGTCCATCATCGCGCAGGCTGTTACACCTTGCGGTTCTCGGAGGCGATCAGCCAGGCCAGCTTCTCCAGCCCGTCGATGAGCTGGTGCAGGATGTCGGCGGTGGTGGGATCTTCGTCGTCGACCTCGTCGTGCACGGCGCGCAATGTATTGACCGCGGCCTGGATGCGCACGGTGATGAGGTCCACCACATCGCCGGTGCTGCGTTCATACGGCGGGAACTGGGGCAGTGTGGTGCTGGCCGCGACCGTGTCCGACCGGCCGTCGGGTACGGCGTACAGGGCACGCATGCGTTCGGCGATGGTGTCGCTGCCCTCACGGGCGAAGTCCACCACTTCGTCGAGTTGCAGATGCAGATCGCGGAAGTTGCTTCCCACGACATTCCAATGCGCCTGCTTGCCCTGCAGGTGAAGTTCGATCAGGTCGACCAGGACGCGTTGCAGGTTGTTTGACAGCGCCGGCGAGGCGCTGAAGTGCTTGACATCGGTTTCTGAGAGACGGGCTGTGTTCGTCATGTCAGGTGCAACCTGCTCTAGTTTGGAACTATTCCAGAAAAGGCGGGAGGGAGTTCGACAGTGCCGGCCGCATAGGGGGCGATATCGATGTGTGCGACCAGCCCGTCGCGGACGCCCATCCGGATGATCGCGAAGGGATGACCGCCCGGTGCGATGACGGCACCGGCTCGTCCGTCGACGAGAAGTGTTGTTGCCAGTACGATTCGGTCGACAAAGGAACGTGTCTCCGCGGCCACCGCCCGCGCGCCGCGTACCAGTGTCGCCGCGCCGCTGGGGATGAGCGTCGGGTCGACCGTGCGGACGGCATCGGGCGCCATCAGCGTTATCAACCGTTCAATATCGCCCCCGCGGGCGGCGGACAGGAAGGCCTCGACTATGTCCAGTTGGTCGGTGATGTTCCGGCGCTGCGGAGCGGTGGGGGCGGCAGTACTGAGCCGCAATCGGGCCCGGCTGGCCAGCTTTTTCGCGGAGGCTGTCGTCATGTCCAGCACCGCCGCGATGTCCTCGAACGGCACCGAGAACAGGTCATGCAGGACGTACGCCACGCGCTGCTTGGGTGAGAGTTCGTCGAGCACCACCAGCATGGCGCGTGAGACCTGCTCGCGCTGAAGGAAATCCTCGTCGGCGGCAAGCTGGATGCCGGGGATGTGATCGGCAGTCAGTGGAATTTCACCTCGCCGCTGGCGGGCTCGCAGCTGATCGAGGCAGAGTCTCGCTGTGACGGTGGTGAGCCACCCATCGAGATTGTCCACCGCGTGCAGGTCGGCGGACTGCGCCCGGATCCACGCGGCTTGCACGGCGTCTTCCGCGTCATGGTGCGTGCCGACGATTCGGTGGGCCACGGATAACAGCCGCGGCCGCGCGGACTCGAATTTTTCGATGAGGTCCACGGGAGGTCACCTTTCCGTCAGGTCGGTCGTCATAGGGGTGAGGTCAACGAAACCGACGAGATAGGAGGCACATATGAGCGTACAGATGGTCCGGTTCAGTACGTACGCGGAACGGGTGCACGAGGTGCAGGATGCGATCGCCGCGCTGTTCACCGTGTTGGGAAGGTACGAGGGCTGATGTCGGTTCTGGAGACGGGTCTGCTGGTAACAACTGTCCTGTGCGTCGTCGCCAACGGGTTCGAGGTAGCCGCCAAGACGGTCAAGGCACAGTTCGTGGTGCAGAATTCCGGCGAAGTGGGAGTGGCGCCACGATGGCTGCCCTACCTGGCGGCAATCGAAGGCGCTGGGGTGGTGGGTCTTGTCATCGGCCTTGCCGGCGTGCGGCCGTTGGGTCTGGCGGCCGCAATCGGGTTGGTGGCCTTCTTCATTGGTGCGGTAGGAGCGCACATCCGTAGCAATGTGCTGCACAACATCGCGTTCCCGGCCGTCTTTCTGGCGCTTGCCGCGGGGTCTGTCGCCTATTTCGCGTTGCCGGCCTAGTTGGGGGCCCTGGGTACCTGACGATCACCGGTGCAGCCGGTGCGTGCTCTCGATGATCGCGGCGCACAGTGCCTGCTCGGGCTCGGACAGTACGGTGCGGCGACGCAGCAGTACGAATTCCAGCTCGCCGAGGTCGGGCAGGCTGTCGTCACTGACCTTGACCAGGCCTGCCGGCAAAAGAGATTCGGCATGGGCGATGACACCCATGCCCGCGAGCGCTGCGGCCCGCAGCCCCAATTGGCTATCGCTGACGCAGGCGATGCGCCAAGTGCGGCCCTCTCGCTCGAGTGCGCGTAGCGCCGCGTGCCGCGTCAGACTTGGCGGGGGATAGGTGACGATGGGCACCGGGTCGCGGACGTCTTGGGTGTTGGGGCGTCCCGCCCAGACGAGTTTGTCGCGCCAGAGCAGTTCACCATGCGTTTCACCCGGCAGCCGTTTGGCCACCATCAGGTCCAGTTCGCCTGCGGTCATGCGTGTTTTGAGGTATTCGCTCAGTCCGACGACGAGCTCCAGATCCACTCCCGGATGGGAGTTCTGGAACTCCACGAGCACGTCGGGCAGCTCGCGGGCCACGAGGTCATCGGAGGCGCCGAGCCGGATCAACCCGGTCAGCTCCGAGCTCGCAAAGTAGCGATCGGCCTGGGCCTGCGCGTCGAGAATCGAGCGGGCGAAGCCGACCATCGCGGCGCCGTCGGCGGTGAGAGCCAGATTGCGGGTATCGCGACGGAACAGCTCGCGGCCGACGGTCTGTTCCAGTCGCGCGATATGTCCGCTCACCGTCGACTGCCGAAGCCCGAGAATCCGCCCGGCGGCCGTAAACCCACCAGCGCGTTCAACTGTCAGAAAAGTTCGCAACAATTCTGGGTCTAACATTGCCATCACGATACTCGTTCATAGATATCGTTTCTATCGGCTTTTATAATCAGTGTCTGTCCTCGTACGGTGGCATAGTGAAGTGGCTGGCCAAACTCCGTATCGATGGGTTCCTGCTGGGGCTGTTCGCCGCGATGGCGATCGGACTGCTGCTCCCCGCGCGGGGTGAAGCCGCCGATGTCCTGGACTGGGCGACCAAGATCGCCATCGCACTGCTGTTCTTCCTCTACGGAACGCGGCTCGAGCCGCGCGAGGCGCTTGAGGGGCTCAAGCACTGGAAACTGCACACCACGGTGCTGGCGGCGACCTATGTGCTGTTTCCGCTGCTCGGGCTGGCGATGCGGCTGTTGGTGCCCTCGGTGCTGACCGATGACCTCTACACGGGTGTGCTGTATCTGTGCCTGCTGCCCTCGACGGTGCAGTCCTCGATTGCCTTCACGTCCATTGCCCGCGGCAATGTCGCAGCGGCGGTGGTGAGTGCGTCGGTGTCGAACATGTTGGGTGTCTTTATGACTCCCGTGCTGGTGATGCTGCTCATGCAGACGACCGGGGAGGCGACGGTCTCACCCACCGCCATCCTGGAGATCGTCGTGCAGCTGTTGTTGCCCTTCGTTGCCGGTCAGTTGTTGCGGCCCAAGCTGTATCGAGTGTTGTCGCACACCACACTCACCAAGGTTGTCGACCGTGGCTCCGTCTACCTGGTGGTTTATGCGGCGTTCAGCGCGGGGATGGTCGAACACGTCTGGCAGGGCCTGCAGCCCTCCCGGCTGCTGGCCGTCTTCGCGGTCAGCATCGTGCTCCTGGCGGTGGTGTTGGGTATCACGGCGGGAGTGGCCCGCCTACTGCGGTTCGACCGGGCAGACCGCATTGTGGTGATCTTCTGCGGGTCGAAGAAGAGCCTGGCGACCGGATTGCCGATGGCGACGGTGCTCTTCGCGGGGCATCCGGTGGGTCTGATCGTGCTGCCGCTGATGATCTTCCACCAGATCCAATTGATCACCTGTGCCGCGCTGGCCGGCCGGTGGGGGCGGGCCGCGGAAGCAGACGCAGCGACAGTCGGAGGCGAGACCGTCTCTGCTGCCTGACCTTTGCGCATGATCCGGCTCGCTATCGCCTCGGTGCGGTATTGGGTAGCCTGGGACGGCTAGCGCGAGGAAGGCGGTGGAATGCCAGAAGGCGACACGGTTTTCCGAACAGCGCGGCGCTTGGCCGATGCACTGGCAGGCCGGACACTCACTGGCTGTGATATCCGTGTTCCACGTTTCGCAACTGTCGATTTGAGCGGGGAACGGGTTGACGACGTGGTGGCGCGGGGAAAGCATCTATTCATTCGCGTGGGCCGGGCCAGCATTCACTCGCATCTGAAAATGGATGGCAGTTGGCGGATCGTCCCCACTCATGGGTCCGTCCCTGCTTGGGACCATCGCATCAGAGCGGTACTCACCACCGACCACTCGGTGGCTCTCGGTATCAGCTTGGGTGCTTTGGATGTGGTCGCGCGGGAGCGGGAAAATGACATCGTGGGTCACCTAGGTCCGGATCTGCTTGGGGCAGATTGGGATCCCGTCGTCGCTGTGGAGCGATTGATGGCGCGGGCCGATGATGAGCTGAGCGCGACGCTTCTCGACCAGAGGGTCATGGCGGGCATAGGCAACGTGTATTGCAACGAACTGTGTTTTTTGGCCGGGTTGCTGCCCACAACGCCGGTGGGAGACCTCGTCGATCCCGCGAGTCTCGTTGAGCGCGCCCATACGTTGTTGCATATGAACAAGGACAACCACCGCAGGACCACGACCGGCGATCCGCGGCCCGGCCGTGAGCTGTGGGTTTACGGTCGACATGGAAAGCCTTGCCGCCGTTGCGGAACCCGTATCTCACGCGATCAGGCGCTGCCGCGCGTCGCGTATTGGTGCCCTAGTTGCCAGCGGTAGCGCCCGGGTGTCGGAGGGCTGGCTTAAAGTTCATCCAATGATGCTGCGGCGTTTCCGACGGAGGGCTGCCCGTATGCGGCGACGCCTGTCGCGCGCATTGGTCGTACTGATCGTCGTGGTGCTGGCAGGGCCCGTCACCGCACTGATTGTTTGGCCTGGCGTTCTGGTGTACCGGAATACGGGAGACCCAGCGCTTGCGGCGTTGGCGCTAGTGGCATATCTGGCGGCGCCGTACGCCGTCTATCTGATCCTGCGCAGCCTGGGATGGACTCTGCGGGCACTTGGTGACACGATGGCGCGACGCCGATACGACGCCCAGTTACGAAGGTATACAAGACTGTCCGGACTCGACGAGATCGACGAGATGTCCGGTGCCGATTTCGAGACATTTGTGGCGGCCCGGATGCACGGTGCGGGATGGCACGTCGAAACCACGCCGGCATCCAGTGATTACGGTGTCGACCTGATAGCCACGAATCGGCGCGATGTCGTGGCCGTGCAATGCAAGCGCTACTCGAAACCGGTAGGTGTCAGGGCTGTTCAAGAGGCTGTTGCGGGGGCGCGGCACTATGACTGCACCCGCGCCATGGTGGTCAGCAATCAGGATTTCACCCGCCAGGCCTACGCGCTGGCCGCGAGCAGCAGGTGTGAGCTCATCGGTCGGGATCGACTGCCGCGCTGGCTGAATCAGAGTGAGGTGTCCGCTTCCTCGAACGCCGCACCGCCCAGATGACAACCAACAAGGCAACCCCGAAGAGCGGATAGCCCATAGCGATGCGTGCGATTGCCAGCCAGCCGACCGAATCCTGGGCATAGAACCACTCCTGCACAACAAATCTGGATGCGAACACCGCCGCGAGGATCAGGGTCGCCACCGCGAAGGCGGATCGCGA
Source organism: Mycobacteroides franklinii (assembly GCF_002013895.1). GTDB lineage: Bacteria > Actinomycetota > Actinomycetes > Mycobacteriales > Mycobacteriaceae > Mycobacterium > Mycobacterium franklinii. The sequence goes on from NZ_MAFQ01000005.1 coordinate 111,494, forward strand.
CGGTTTGTCGTCGCGCCAGCGTTGCCCGGTGCCGGTGAAGCCGTGCCAGATCACACCCGCGAGTGGCCAGCCCACCACCACCGACGTCGCGAAAACGACTGCGGCGATAAGATTGGTCCAAATGCCCATGAGGAAAAAGCCCTTGGCGGATCCGATCTGGTAGGCGATTGCCGCCGAGATGGCGACCCCGAACAACCCGGATATCGCAGGTTGTAGCGGCTGGTTGCGTAACCATCGCCATGCCGCGATGGCCGCCGCGGTGGCCAGGGATATCCAGATTGCGCCTGCCAAGCCAAAAGCGCTGTTGCCCAAGGTAAAAGTAACGCTTGGCAGGCCCGCGTAGATGACCCCGGCTAGGCCTCCGGCCTGTTCGAGCACGGTGGGTCTGCGTTCGTAACTCTCGGGCAGCTCGGAAATCTCGGTCACGGCACCTGCCGTCCACCTAGATGCTGGGCCAGGAATCGTTCTGTCGCACGGTACAGGTCTATCTGATTCTCCGGATTCAGGAATCCGTGCCCTTCATCCGTCTTGACCATGTATTCGACCTCGACTCCGCGGGCGCGTAGGGCCGCCACGATGTTGTCGGATTCGGCCTGGACCACACGAACATCGTTGGCGCCCTGCGCTACCAGTAGTGGGGTGCGAATCTGGTCCACCCGGCTGATGGGCGATCGGGCGAGCATGTCGGCTTCCTGCTCCGGTACGGCGGGATCCCCGACGTACCGGTACCAGTTGTTGGCCAGGTTCGGCCGCACAAACGGCGGAAGGGTGCGCATGAAATTCGCCAGATTCGAAATGCCCACGTAGTCGATGGCGGCCGCGAAGACGTCGGGGGTGAAGGTGACCCCGACCAGCGCCGAGTACCCGCCATACGAGCCGCCGAAGATCGCTACCCGACTGGGGTCCGCATAGCCCAGCTTGACCGCCCAGTCGACGGCATCGATCAGATCGTCGTGCATCTTGCCCGCAAATTCCCCGATGGCGGCCTTGGTGAAGGCCTTTCCGTAGCCGGTGGATCCGCGGAAGTTGACCTGCAGCACCGCGTATCCGCGATTCGCCAGGAACTGCACCGCCGGATCGAAGCCCCAGCTGTCGCGATGCCACGGCCCGCCATGGACAACGAGGACCAGGGGGAGCCCGGCGGGCTCCACTCCGACGGGCAGCGTCAGATACGAGTGCAAGTCCAAGCCGTCGCGTGAGGCGATGGTGACCGGAGCCATGGGTGCCAGGTCCGCCGGATCCAGGTGTGGAAATGGGCGGAACAGCTGCCGGCTCTCGCCCGTCGCGTGGTCGTAGAAGTACGTGACACCCGGATCTCGGTCGTGGGTGAAACTGACCACCCAGCGCCGGCCTTCGTCATCAGACGAGATCTCGCTGAGGTCGCCCTCCGAGAGCCCCTGGAGCTTGTCGAGCACTGGGGCGAAATCCGGATCGAGGACACGAATTTCCTGGCGCTCGCCGAGATACCGAACCGCCAGCAGCTCGCCGGTCTTCCGATGCCGGATCAGGGTCGGCGCCAGGCCCAGCGCGGCGGAAAGGTCGAACACCGGGTGGCTGTCGACTTCGGATTCCTCGCCGGTGGCGAGGTCGAGCCGGACCAGACGCGTACGGTCAGTGTCACGGCTGGAACCCATCCACAATCCGGTGCCGTCCGGTGTCAGCTGAGTCGGATGCATTCCGACCGGGTAGTCCGCGCCGTTGTATACGCAGAGTGGTCGCAGCGTCCCGGACGCGTACCGCGAGAACTCGATATCGCCTGCGGGCGTCAGCGATTGGGTGAATACCTCATGATGCGGGCCGCAGAACCACGCCATGACGTCGCCGGGGTTTTCGGCGAGCATGGTCAGCTCTCCCGAGGTGACATCGAGCTCGTAGAGGTCGATGTGGTCGATTCTGCGGTGGTTGAGTTGGATGTACACCTTGCCGGGGCGACCGTGTGGTCGTTCCAGGCCCAGCAGTCGCACTCCGGGGTACGGTGTCAGATCCACCGCCGGCGCGTCGGGGTGGTTCAAGTCCACGCGATACAGGTGCCAGTTCTCGTCGCCGCCGGAATCCTGCACGTAAAGCAGCCAGCGTGGATCGTCTGCCCAGAAAAAACCGGTGACGCTTCGCGTTTCGTCGTAGGTGACGCACCGCGTTTCCTCCGAATCGACACTCTGAACCCACACATTGAGGCGGTTCTTCCGCGGGGCCAGATATGCGATCGTGCTTCCGTCGGGTGAAATCGATGCGGATGCGCGGACGGGCGGATCGAAGAATTCTTCGACGGTGATGAGCCGGGGCAGCCCCATATGTGTTCCTCTCGGTGTCGACTGACACCAGGAGAAACCATGCCGCTACGGCACGGTCAACTGCAGTGTCGCTGACCTGCGAAACGGTGATCGAATTGTCGCGATGACGTGGTGACGGTTGACGATCAAACCGGCGATCGCCAGTACGCCGTAGACACCGCACAGGATGAGCCGACCATGGGTTGAGGTGATGGGGAACTGGATCACAAAGAGTGCCAGTAGCGCCCACGCGGTCGCGCGGTGGAACCGTAACGCGAGGATCAGTGCCACGCCCATCATGGTTTGTGTTGCGGTCAGCAGGGTTTCCTCAACCTGACGAGCGTCCAGGACCAACGAGAATCCCCCGCCGCCTGCCAGATGTGCGATCGGCAGCGACCCGATCAACAGTGTCCACTGGTTGACCTTGGACGAGATCAGCGTCGCGATGGCTGCGGTTCCCTTGCCTCGGGCGGCGAAAATCGCGGCAATGATGAATTCGGGTGCTTCAGATGCCAGCGGTGCGAGCCACTGCACCAGCAGGAACTGGTCTATGCCCAATTGTGTTCCGGCGCTTACCAGGCTGTTGGCAAAGGGCTCGGCGCACAACAGGATGATGGAGGCGGCGAGGACGAACATCGTGATGACCGTGCTGCGCCGCATCTGCTTGGGCAGCATCCCAATGGCCGCAGCCGTGCCCACCAGATCAGGTTCCTCGGCCTCGCCCCGGCTGATGGTGAACAGGTAGAACCCGAACCACGCCAGTAGCGCGATACCGAGCACGAGGTGAATCTGGCCGCTGGCCGGGATGATGAACGCCACCACACCGGCCACCAACAGGAAGCCAAGCTCGATGCGGTTGGACTGCTCCAGCGACAGCAGATTGACAGGGCGGCCGGATGTCTTGCGGGCCACCGCAAGTGCGATGAGAACGACGACGGGCCAACCGAGTCCCATCAACAAACGATTTGACCCAGTCATGTTCGCCGCGGCGTATTGGCTGTACTCCGGAACCTGGCCGGAGATGTAGGCGTAGTAGAGGTCGACCGCATACTCGGGCAGTACCGCGATCAAGGCCAAGACTGCGATCGCCAGGCCACCGGAGACGTCAATCTGCGCGGCCTCAGCGGCCCATGCCAAAACGAAACTGGCGGCCACTACCGCGGCGCCATAGATCACGAGTGAGATGACCGGATTCGGGTGCAAACCGCCGATTCGTGTGATCAGCGCCGGCGCCATGAACAAGGCGGTGATGCACACCGACCGGAGGAGTTGACGCCGTAGTCCGCCGACCAGGGCGGGCGTACTCGCGGTGCTGTGCACGGCATCCTCTCTCAGGTCTGGCAGGGACATGAGTGTTCCCTGCCGATCAGGTCGCAGACACAAGCTAACACCGTCGCACACTTCCAGCAACAGATTGATACCCCTGCGTGACACGCCTGAAATCACAAAATTGCCAGCTAGTAGCCACCTTTATTGATTCTTCGGGTACCCTAATATGAATGTGTGGCAAACCGGACTGCCGACAGGGCCGGGTAATGGCTGATCGGGTGCGGGTTTCGGGTGTTGACTGTGCCGTGGCGGCATAGTGTCAAGTGGCGGCATGTCAGTGCGGGCTGAAGGAGTGACGGTGGGCTGGAGCACCCGGGAGCTTGCCGAACTTGCCGGCACCAGCCTGCGCACGGTGCGTCACTATCACGACATTGGTGTGCTGGGTGAGCCCGAACGCCGGTCCAATGGTTACAAGAGTTACGGCGTCGCACACCTGGTTCGGGTCCTGCAGATCAAACGCCTCACCGGTTTGGGTCTCTCCTTGAAGCAGATCGCGGATATGGACGAGACCAACGAAGATCCGCAGGAGGCATTGCGCGCACTAGATGCGGAGTTGGCCGCCACCATCGAACGGCTACACAATGTGCGCAGGGAGCTGGGGCAGATACTGTCCAGTGAGGTCGCGGCGGATCTTCCGGCCGAATTCGGCGCCGCTGCAGTGAATGTGGAGCTGTCGGACACGGATCGTTCGCTCGCCTTTGTGATGTCCAGGGTGCTGGGCCCGGTCGGACTGCAGGCCTTCGTGGGGATGTTCCTGGATCAGCAGGACCGAGAGCTCGATCGTGAGCTCGAGAACCTGTCCGCCGATGCCGACGAGCAGACACGTGCCAACCTCGCCGAGCGAATGTCGCTGCAGGCCCATCGGTTGTATGCCGATCATCCCGGCATGCTGAACTCGACCGCGGATGCTCCTCGCGGTCAGCGCTTTGCCGAGCGCACCGTGGCCCAAGCCCTGTTGGATCTATTCAACCCGGCTCAGCTGGATGTCCTGGTTCGCGTCGGTGCCGCGATCCGATCCAATCCCTCCTGAGTCGTCTGGCCTCGGGTCAGGGGCTGGGTTGGGGGATATTGCATTGGGTGACTACCGGATTGAGGCCGGCGTAGTTGAGAGGACCGGCGACGACGGTCAGCGCGATGGTCCCTGCGCTGGCGCAGGTTTGTGGGCTGCTGGTGAAGTATCCGCGTTGGGCAACGGCGATCGCCCCGATGATCAACCAGATGGCCAAAAGCATTCCTGCGTAACGCATGGTGTCCTCCTGCCATTTCTGTGAGCGAGGTCAGTAGTAGTGGCGACGGCCACCGACGGCGTGTCCCATGCGGCCCGCGACCATGAGGATCAAGCCGACGACCATGAGAACGACTCCGGCGGTCCACAGCAGGCCGATATCAAGGAAGTATCCGGCGGCCAACAGGATGAGTCCCAGGATGATCATGACACTCACACCTCTCATTTTGTTTACGACGTCAACTATACCCCGAGGCTCTGCTTTGGGGGAGGGATTTGGCCGTTGAAGCCGCGCACCCGGCCCCTCGCGGCGCGATCCGTTAACGGTGTGCACAGCAACAGAATTCGATGTTGATGCGAGGCGCCTTGGCATGCCGACACCTCCGCGAGTAAGAGCGTCACCGAAGATGTAGGAGTGCGGCGTTCGCGGCATGTACACCACACATACCGTGTGCGCCGGGCCCCGGCGGGGCGGCTGCAGAACAGATGAACATTCCCGGTACACCGAGGCTGTATGGGGCCAGGCTGATGCGGGGACCGAACACCAGCTGCCGGATGTCCTTCGCGCCAGTCATGATGTCCCCACCCACGTAATTGGCGTTGTACACGGACATTTCTGTTGTGGAGCGTACTGCCGTGCCGACCACGCACTCCCGGAAACCGGGCGCGAACCGTTCGATTTGGCAGATGATCGCCTCGGTGGCGTCCCCGGTGTAACCGAATGGCACGTGGGCGTATGTCCAGAGCGGATGGATGTTACCGGCGGAACGCCGAGGATCGGCAAGATACTGTTGCCCGACGAGCACGAAGGGGCGGTCGGGCATGATGCCGCGATGGATTTGACGCTCGGTGGATGCGATCTCGTCGTAGGAGCCACCGAGATGCACGGTGCCGGCGCGGTGAGCGTTGGGGTTGGTCCACGGGACGCCGCCCTCAATCGCGAAGTCAACCTTGAAGGCGCCGGGGCCATGTCGAAAATGCTTGAGTGAGCGCAGAACTCCTGGTGGTAGCCGATCGTCGAGGATCTTTGCAACAGATCCCGGTTCGAGATCAAGAAGAGTCAGATCTGCGTCGGGTAGTTGGCTGGCGCGGTCGATGCGAACCCCGGTGTGAAGTGTTCCGCCCAACTCGGTGAGTGTGTCGACCAGCGCCCGGACAAGTGAACCGGTGCCGCCTGAGACCACGGGCCATCCGTATCGGTGTCCGGCGGTCATGATTCCGACGCCGACGGCTGCTGTCATCGGGTAGTGCAGGGGGCGAAAGGCATGTGCGGCGACACCGCCGAACAGTGCACGGCCGGGCTGGGTGCGTAACAGTCGTGCGATGGCGGACGCGGGCAGTACCGCCGGCAGCCCGAACCTGGCCATCTGTATCGGGTGACGCGGTACGCGCAGCAGCGGTGCCGTGATGTCCTCGGCGAGGGTGTCGAAATGCCTCGACGGATAGCCGAACAGTGCGCGCCAAGGGGCACCGTCGCTGCCCAATTCTGTAGCCGTCTCGTCGACTGACCGGTAGAGAAGGCCAGCGGTGCCATCGTCGAGTGGATGAACGCAGTCGACTTCGGGTAACAGCCAGTGAACGCCGTGGCGGGCCAAGTCGAGACTCTTCAAGAACGGGGAACCGATGGCCATCGGGTGGGTGGCCGCACAGTCGTCATGGATGAGGCCGGGAGTCAAGAGCTCCGAGGAACGGCATCCGCCACCGGGGCGATCAGTGGCCTCCAACACAGTCACCGAGATCCCCGCACGGGCGAGAGTAATTGCTGCGGCCAGACCGTTGGGCCCGCTGCCGACGACTGTGGCGGTGCTCATGCGACTGCTACGAAGCTAGCGCGGGGATCACCAAAAATACAGGCGATCAACGAATTACAGGCGACCTGCACCGTTGCATCCACCCTCCGTCGTGCTTGTCACCGAAGTGTACAAACTTGGTTGCCGCGTGCTTGGCGGGCCATGAGCGGTGCCGTTCTCGTGGTTGACGAAACTGTAAACGTAGTGCAAATTTTGACCCCGTGGCGGTACTCAGTGAGCAGACAGGGATCAGTGACCTTGTGGAGCAATTGCACGGTCGACATCCAGGCCTGACCCGCGACGTGGTGGAGGCGGTGGTTCGTGCCGAACACTCCCGCTTCGATGACAGCCCGCTGCGCGATTACGTTCCGCTGCTGGTCGAACGGCGTGCTCGCGAGGAACTGGCGCTGCTGAGCCTGTAGCGCGCTAGCGCTCGGGTGACACCCCGGCTCCGTGGATCGCGGCCCGGATCGCATGCTCGACCTCGTTATTGGCGATGAACAGCATCTCGTCGCCCGCCTCCAACACATCCCCGGGGGTGGGCGTCACCACTGTTCCGCGTCGGACCACGGTGACCAGTGCGGTGTTGGGTGGCAAGTCCAGGGCTGCCACGCTCCGTCCCACCAAGGGATTGTCTTGCGGCAGAGTCAGTTTTGTCAGATCGGCGCGGCCCTGGCGCAGTTCCATGAGGCGTACCAGGCGGCCGATGTCGATAGCGCCCTCGATACCCGCCACCATGGCACCGGGCGTGGACACCGCGACATCGACACCCCAGGCCTGACCGAACAGCCACTGGTTACGGATGTCATTGATGCGGGCGACCACGCGGGGTACGCCGAACTCGCTCTTGGCCAGCAGTCCCACGACAAGGTTGGCCTTGTCGTCCCCGGTGGCGGCAACCACGACGTCGCAGGTTTCGATACCCGCTTCCTCGAGAGTGTCCAGCTCGCACGCGTCGGCGTTGAGCCAGTCCGCCCCAGGCACGGCCTGCGGCTCGAAGTTACTGCGCTCTTGTTCGATCAGCAGAATCTTGTGGCCGTAGTCGAGCAGTTCACGTGCGACGGAACGGCCCACCTTGCCCGCGCCGGCGATCGCGACTCGCATCTTCTGATCCGCCACCCCGCTATCGTGCCCTATTAATCAGAGTCAACCGACGGGAACGAAGTGAGCCTGCACCAGCTGTACCTGGACTTGCTCATCGGTGGGCTCGTGTTGCTCGCCAGCATTGTCGGCACCAGGGTCGCGACGCGGATCGGATTCCCCAGCCTCCTGTTCTTCCTCCTGGTCGGGGTCGTTCTGGGTGAAGACGGGCTCGGTCTCGAGTTCGACAATGTAGAGCTGGCCAGGAATGTATGTACCGCGGCGCTCGCGGTGATCCTCGTCGAGGGCGGTTTGACCACCCGGTTTGCCGATGTCCGCAAGGTGCTCGCGCCTGCCGGCGCGATGGCCACAGTCGGTGTGGTGATCAGCACCGTGGTGACCGCGGTCGGCGCGCATGTGCTGTTGCGGATGGATTGGCAGCTGGCTCTGCTGCTCGGCGCCATCGTGTCGTCCACCGATGCCGCCGCGGTGTTCTCGGTGTTGCGGGTTTTGCCGCTACCGCGTCGAGTCGCCGGACTGTTGGAGGCGGAGTCCGGATTCAACGATGCACCCGCCGTGATCCTGGTGCTGATGTTCAGCGTCGTGCCCTTCGTCTTCGAGCCGAAGAGTGCCGCGGTCCAGATCGTGTACGAACTGCTGGCCGGTTCTGCGATCGGTCTACTGTGTGGCTTCCTGGGGGCGATGGCGCTGCGCCGTGTCGCTCTGCCCGCCTCCGGGCTGTATCCGATCGCGACCTTCGGCATCGGGCTGGTCGCGTTCGCGGCCTCGGGCACGGTGCACGCCAGTGGTTTCATCGCCGCGTACCTGGCCGCGGTGGTGCTCGCCAATTCTGGTCTGCCGCACCGATCTGCTACCCGATCATTCGCCGAGGGGCTGGGCTGGCTGGCGCAGATCGGTCTTTTCGTCCTCCTTGGGTTGCTGGTCAATCCCAGCGAGCTGCTCGATGACTTGGTTCCCGCGATCGTGGTGGGGCTGGTCTTGCTGTTGGTGGCCCGCCCGCTCTCAGTGGTGGGATCACTTGTCGGATTTGGTATCCCATGGCGAGAACGGGCATTTCTCTCGTGGGCCGGACTGCGTGGCGCCGTCCCCGTGGTGTTGGCCACCTTCCCGATCGTGGAGGGCGTACCCGACAGCTATCGCCTACTCAACATCGTTTTTGTGCTGGTGGTGGTGTTCACTCTGGTGCAGGGTCCGAGCCTGCGGCCTGTCGCGCATCTACTGGGATTGATCTCCCGGGAGGCCACCCGTGAAATCCAGGTCGAGGCAGCCCCTTTGGATGTCCTGGATGCCGAGTTGCTCACCATGAAGGTTCAACCGGGATCTCGGCTGCGCAATGTCACCATCCTGGAGTTGCGGCTGCCTGACCCGGCCGTTGTCACGTTGATCATCAGGCAGGGCAACACTTTCGTTCCGCTGCCGGACACCCGGATCGAGTCGGACGACGAGCTGATGATCGTCACCACCAGTAAGACTAGGGCGCTGACCGAGTCGCGGATTCGCGCGGTGAGTAGGCGCGGCAAGCTCGCCTACTGGTTCGACGAGTACGGCGACGCGGGCTGATTCGGGCGCCGCACGGCAGGTAACACTGGACGTAATTAGGATAGACGAATAATATAGTTCGGTGACCCGAAATCATGAGCAGGGACTGGGGGTCCTGCATGCGTCGTGGTGCGAGACGGTTGCGATAGCGCAAGCGCTCGCCCTGGGAGACAAGGTGTCCGCGGCGCATATCCTGCGGACCAGTCAGCGCCCGCTCGTGGTTTCGGAGGGCCTGTTGCACCTGCTCTCGGTGTTGATGCGTGCGTCTCCGGCCGGCGATACGGATCGGCTACTTGATAGCGCCCGGGCCTGCACGCCGCCGCCCCCGATACCGAATCTTGTTCCGGTACAACCATTCCAGGAGGTCTCGTACGCAATGTCTACGCTCACCGATGAGATGAAACGGATGCTCGGTTCTCAGCTGGCGATCCTGGCGACCGTGACAGACGGCATGACGCCCAACATCGGTCCGAAACGCTCCCTGAGGGTCCGCGATGATCGGTCCCTGATATTCAACGAGAACACCGGTGGGCAGACCCTGGCCAACATCCGTGCCGGATCAAAGGTTTCCGTCGCTGTGATTGACCGCGAGGCGCTGGACGGGTACCGATTCGTCGGCTCGGCCCAGATTCATGAGTCGGGCCCGGCGTTCGAGGATGCCGTGGCCTTCGCGCAGGAGCGCGGGATGAAACATCCGCGCTGTGCGGTGGTCATCGCCGTCGAGGACATCCACACACTCAAGCCGGGGGCAACCGCGGGCAAGCGCGTGTAGACATGAAGCCATGACGGATCCGCTCCCGGCCCCGGATGAGGTCGTCGTCTACTGGCGGTCGGGCTGCCCCTTTTGCATCAAGCTGCGTACGCAGCTGCGCTTCACCCGGCTGCGCTACCGCGAGGTGAACATCTGGGAATCTCCGGAGGCGGCCGCGTACGTGCGTTCCGTAGCGGACGGCAATGAGACGGTGCCGACCGTCAGTGTTGCGGGTCATCCTTTGGTGAATCCTTCGCGGCGGCAGCTGTTGGCGGCCGCGCGCGAGCACGCACCCCAAGCGTTGCCGTAGTGACGCTGCTCACGCGAGTGGCTGCGCATGCGGACAATGTGGGGCGCCGACCAGCAGAAACATCTGTTCGGCCGGGGGTGATCAAATTGCGCCCACAGGGAATAGTTAGCTTAGGTATGTACTTTTACCGAGTGGGCAGCGACGCCCCCACTCTTACCGTTAACGCCGATTCTTCCGAGGTATGTAGGCATGACTGAAACGATCTCCGCAGCAGCTGTCCCGACAACGGATCTCGAAGAGCAGGTGAAACGACGCATCGAACAGGTGGTGTCCAGCGATCCGCAACTGGCGGCGCTGCTTCCTGACGATGCGGTGACCGAGGCCGTCAATGAGCCCGACCTGCCGCTGGTCGAAGTGATCAGGCGACTGCTGGAGGGTTACGGCGACCGCCCGGCCCTTGGACAGCGCGCCTTCACGTTCGTGACCGCCGACGGTGGGGCAACCGAGATCGCGCTCAAGCCCGAGTACACCACCATCTCCTATCGCGAGCTGTGGAATCGTGCCGAGGCAATCGCTGCCGCCTGGTACGAAGGCGGGATTCGCGATGGCGACTTTGTCGCCCAGCTCGGCTTCACCAGCACCGACTTCGCCGCCCTTGATGTCGCCGGACTGCGCCTGGGCACCGTCTCGGTGCCGTTGCAGACGGGAGCCTCGCTGCCGCAGCGCAACGCGATCCTTGAGGAGACGCGGCCGGCGGTCTTTGCCGCCAGCGTCGAGTACCTGGACGCCGCAGTGGATTCGGTACTTGCGACGCCGTCGGTGCGACTGCTGTCGGTCTTCGATTACCACCCTGAGGTCGACAGCCACCGTGCGGCGCTTGAGGCCGTGCGTACCCGGCTGCAGGATGCCGGCCGGACGATTGCCATCGAGACGTTGGGCGAGGCCCTCGCGCGGGGACGAGAGCTGCCCGCTGCGCCCCTGCCCAGTGCGGATCCCGACGCCCTGCGCCTGCTCATCTACACCTCCGGCAGCACGGGTACGCCCAAGGGCGCGATGTACCCGCAGTGGCTCGTCGCCAACTTGTGGCAGAAGAAGTGGCTCACCGACGACGTCATTCCGTCGGTAGGCGTGAACTTCATGCCGATGAGCCACCTGGCAGGCCGACTCACCCTCATGGGGACCCTCTCGGGCGGAGGATCGGCCTACTACATCGCCTCGAGCGATCTTTCGACATTCTTCGAAGACATCGCGCTCATCCGTCCCTCGGAAGTGCTCTTTGTGCCCCGTGTGGTCGAGATGGTCTTCCAGCGCTATCAGGCGGAACTGGACCGGTCCCTCGCTCCGGGTGAGAGCAATGCCGAGGTCGCGGAGCGAATCAAGGTCCGTATCCGCGACGAGGACTTCGGTGGACGCGTGCTGAGTGCCGGATCAGGTTCGGCGCCATTGTCTCCGGAGATGACGGAGTTCATGGAGTCGCTGCTCCAGGTACCGCTGCGCGACGGGTACGGATCCACCGAGGCAGGTGGTGTGTGGCGGGACGGAGTGCTGCAGCGCCCGCCGGTCACCGACTACAAGCTGGTTGATGTTCCCGAACTCGGGTACTTCACCACTGATTCCCCGCATCCCCGTGGTGAGCTGCGGTTGAAGTCCGAGACGATGTTCCCCGGTTATTACAAGCGCCCCGAAACCACGGCCGACGTCTTCGACGAGGACGGGTACTACAAGACCGGTGACGTGGTTGCCGAGCTCGGGCCGGATCACCTCAAGTACCTCGACCGGGTCAAGAACGTCCTCAAGCTCGCCCAGGGCGAGTTCGTCGCGGTCTCGAAACTGGAAGCCGCATACACCGGCAGCCCGCTGGTGCGGCAGATCTTCGTGTACGGAAACAGTGAGCGCTCGTTCCTGCTGGCCGTCGTGGTGCCGACTCCGGAAGCCCTTGAGCGGTATACGGATTCACCGGATGCGCTCAAGCCGTTGATTCAGGACTCGTTGCAGCAGGTCGCCAAGGACGCGGAACTGCAGTCCTACGAGATCCCGCGGGACTTCATCGTGGAGACGGTGCCGTTCACGGTCGAATCAGGACTGCTGTCGGACGCGCGAAAGCTGCTGCGCCCCAAGCTGAAGGATCACTACGGCGAGCGGCTGGAGGCCCTGTACGTCGAGCTGGCGGAAAGCCAGAACGAGCGACTGCGCCAGCTGGCGCGGGAGGCCGCGAGCCGCCCGGTGCTGGAGACGGTGACCGATGCGGCGGCCGCGCTGCTGGGTGCGTCGTCGTCCGACTTGGCTCCCGATGTGCGGTTCATCGACCTCGGCGGCGACTCGCTGTCGGCGCTGTCGTACTCCGAGCTGCTGAGAGACATCTTCGAGGTGGATGTTCCGGTCGGTGTCATCAACAGCGTCGCCAACGATCTCGCCGCGATCGCCCGGCATATCGAGGCGCAGCGGACCGGTGCTGCGACGCAGCCGACGTTCGCATCGGTCCATGGCCGGGACGCGACGGTCATCAACGCCGCAGAGCTCACCCTCGACAAGTTCCTGGACGAGTCGTTGTTGAAGGCGGCCAAGAACATTCAGCCCGCCACCGCCGACGTCAAGACCGTGCTGGTGACCGGCGGTAATGGCTGGCTAGGACGCTGGTTGGTGCTTGACTGGCTGGAGCGACTGGCCCCCAACGGTGGAAAGGTGTACGCGCTCATCCGCGGCACCGATGCGCAAGCGGCTCGCGCACGGTTGGATGCCGTGTACGAATCGGGCGACCCGAAGCTCTCGGCGCACTACCGTCAGCTGGCGGAAGCGGGCCTGGAAGTGATCGCCGGTGATTTCGGCGATCAGGATTTGGGTCTGTCCCAAGATGTTTGGCAGAAGCTCGCCGGTGAGGTGGACTTGATCGTGCACTCCGGTGCATTGGTGAACCACGTGTTGCCCTACAACCAGTTGTTCGGCCCGAACGTGGCAGGTACCGCCGAGATCATCAAACTGGCGATCTCCGAGCGGCTCAAGCCGGTCACCTACCTGTCGACGGTCGGCATCGCCGACCAGATTCCGGTGACGGAGTTCGAGGAAGATTCGGATGTCCGCGTGATGTCGGCGCAGCGCCAGATCAACGACGGCTACGCCAACGGATATGGCAACTCGAAGTGGGCCGGTGAGGTGCTGCTGCGGGAAGCTCACGACTTGGCCGGGCTTCCGGTGCGAGTGTTCCGCTCCGACATGATCCTGGCGCACAGTGACTACCATGGCCAGCTCAACGTCACGGACGTATTCACTCGGAGCATCCAGAGTCTGCTGCTCACCGGTGTCGCACCGGCCAGCTTCTACGAACTGGATGCCGACGGCAACCGTCAGCGGGCGCACTACGACGGTGTGCCTGGTGATTTCACCGCCGCGTCCATCACGGCGATCGGCGGTGTGAACGTGACTGACGGCTACCGCAGCTTCGACGTGTTCAATCCGCACCACGACGGCGTCTCGATGGATACGTTCGTGGACTGGTTGATCGAGGCCGGCTACAAGATCGCGCGCATCGACGACTACGGCCAGTGGCTCGCCCGGTTCGAGTTGGCGCTCAAGGGATTGCCCGAGCAGCAGCGCCAGCAGTCGGTGCTGCCCCTTCTCAAGATGTACGAGAAGCCGCAGCCGGCGATTGACGGAAGTGCACTGCCGACAGCTGAATTCAGTGGAGCCGTGCGCGAGGCGAAGGTCGGCGATAGCGGTGAGATCCCGCACGTCACCAAGGATTTGATCCTCAAGTACGCCTCCGATATCAGCCTGCTGGGCCTGATCTAGCCGATTGGCGGTGCGGATGTTCGGATCACGGTTCTAGCCACGCTGTCGGTCCCGTCAGCGACAATCGAAACGTGAATGAGTCCTCGTCGCGTGCGCTTCCGACACCTGTCGGTTCGTATTGCTATGAGAACCTCAGCGACGAGGAGTTCCAGAAGCTGTGCCAGGTTGTGATAGCTGGCAAGTTCGACAGGGTTACGTGCTACCCGGTCGGGCAGCGTGACGGCGGCCGAGATATCACTCGGAAGATAGCCAACGGCCAAGTTGTGTATCAGGTGAAGTGGACCAAGAATCCGGCGAAGAACCCGGTCACCTGGCTTGCCAAGGCGGTGGCGAGTGAGTCGGCCAACATCAGAGCGTGGGTCAACGCTGGCGCAACTCGTTATGTATTGATGACTTCGGTCGGTGGTTCTGCGGCGGCAGCAACGGGCCCGAATAGCCACGGCGCCGGCACGATCGACAAGCTAGCTGCCAGGCTCGATACCTACGCCGAGGAGTTCGGGCTGGATTCGATGGAGTGCTGGTGGCGCGACGACATCGACGCGCTGGTTTCAAGACTGCCCGGTTCAGTACTTTGGCGGTTTCAGAAGATGCTCACTGGTCCGGAGGCACTCAGGTTTCTGCTGGCTGCGGACCGGGAAGAGGCACGAGAGGCCGCTGAGTCGCTGAGACTTGCGTCAGAGGCGCGCCAGATTGTCGCGGCGGAGCCTGCTATCGCCCTTCTGGTCGCGTGGGAGGCCCTGCTGCGCGACCAGAACGAATTGGCTGAGTCGGTGTTCAGAGAAGCTCTCGATTTGTTACCAGCGGTGGTCGAGGTTATTCGTCCGCAGGACTACGCTGCGTATCCGAACGCTATTTCCGCTGGCTTTGTGGATGCCGGAACGATATTTATTGCAAACCGGCGTGGCGAGATCAAATTGGGGAGCATTGACAACTTCTACCCAACAACCATCTTCATACCCGGCAGTGGTGACTTGATTGTCGCGGCCCGCCCGGCAGACGGTGCAGTCGTCACATTCCGCGACGGTGAACTGTGCCTGCGAGATTCCAGCGGCAGTATTCTGCATCACCTCCTGCTGTATGACGTTGCGCACCAGCGTGATTCACAGAGGCTTGGCTCAAGGTCGGGTATTTTATTCTCGGACCATGGATCGTGCCTCGTATACGACGGCGACCGGGGCTGGATCGTGAGCATTCCTGACGGGTCGCATGTGATGACGGTTGCACATGCATTTAGGTTTCCTCCAGACACATTCAAAGTCGTCCTCGACGCAAGTGGAGCATTCGTAGTAACCATTGGTGACTTCGTTGCACGAGTTTGGACATCGGACGGCTCGCCCGTTTGTGAGCTGGAAAACGGGCGCACGTGGGAGGCGTACGTCCTTTCGGATGGAACGATTGTCGCTGGGGCAGTGGACGGTAAAGGTACGACCTGGGACCTGACGGGGGCGAGGAAGGCTGTCTTTCGTGTCGCAGAGCCGGGGGACATGGACCTGGGCATTCTTGCGGTGGACTCGTGCCAGGGCTACTTCGCAACCACCCCAAGAACTGGTTCAGTAGTGGAGGTTTGGTCATCGACTGGGGCGAAGCTGGGATCACTTCGTCAGGCCCAATATAGAGGCGCGTTATCGGGGGACTTTTCTTCTGATGGCGCGCTGCTGGCCCTCGGAAATAGTGGCCGCACCGTCCAAGCTTGGCACTGGAACTCCGCAGACGGAGCCATCGCATTGCATGGCCATCGGAGCGACGTCTACATTGTGGCATTTCACCCAGCTGACCCATCGATATTGCTCAGCGTAGATCGCTTAGGCAAGGTGCTGCTCTGGCGTTTAGAGATCCAGCCGGAGTACGCACTTCCCAGGCATAGTCGCGAAATTGCTTCTCTCACAACGTTTAGGGGATGGGTCTTTAGCGAGGATGGCCTCGCGGCGACAGCATGGTCGCCCGCGGCAGGATCAATTGTCATTGGTGGAGCAATACGTGCTTTGTACCATGCTCCTGACGGGAAACGGTCGTATGCCCTTCTGGTTGATAAATGCGGAGTGGGACGGCTGTGGAGAATTACGAACAGTTCAGATCCGCACTGTTATGCAGAATCGCCATCCCATCTCAAATTCAGTGACAGGGTGTTCGACAAGCAGGTGATAGCCCCCGATGGCCAGCACGTGGTGCACATAAGTGAGGAAAAAGCCACGTTATGGTCGGTATACAAGGGTCAGACGATGGATGTACGTGGTCCGGACCCGCGGCGCGTCGACCCCGGTAGGAAAGTGGTTGGTGCGGTTTTCCGGCTCAACGGAAGCCAGGTTGCCGTTGCTTGTGAGAATGGGGCCGTATGGATATGGGGCCTTGACGGTGAACTTCAAACGACGTTCGTGACGGATCGCGGCTCTCCAGATGCAACGTTCGACGTGGCTGCTGACCCGAGAGGGGAATTCATCGCTACGGCGGTCCGAAATGAGGTCGGCTTATGGAACTGGGAAGGCAATCAGATCGCTAGACTGCCCGCCGCCGGCTACAAGGTCTACCGCGTCGCGATATCGGACGACGGCGAACGAATACTAACGAAATCCGTGTACCCAGATGCGCTGGAACTTTGGGACCGAGATGGACAGAGACTGGAGCTCCTGGATCGAATAAATTCCGCTGTTGTGGGAAGCTTTCACTTCGATCCCCGATGCCGCTACGTGGTTTTCACGGACAGCGGAGGGCTATCGATTGTTGACTGGAACGGTTTGTACCTTGCGCGGCTGGCTGGCCCATTCATGAGCGGACTTTTAGACAGCGCGTACTCACCGGGAGGGGATCTCATTGCTGCGTTGTTTGATGATGGCATCACACGGATATGGAGTGTGCAAGAACACCGGCGGACTAAGTCGCTCCGAATGGCAGATGCGCAGAGGATCACGTTCAGTGCCGATGGAGATGCCCTGCTTGCTGGGCTCCGAACAGGACTGATCAAACGTTATGTGCTCGCAGTCGAAGATTTGTTTCAGGTGGGAGCGCATCGTGTCACGCAGACACTTGAACGCGATGAGCGCGAACGATTCGGCGTAGACATTCCTCGATTGACTGCCGACGTGTTACGCCAATACCGCTCCACCTAATCACTGAATCTAGGGGCGGCCAAGAAGTGCTCGCGTTCGTTGGCTCACTGTGTTCATCGGCGTGTCCGGTTCAGGCAAAAGCTAGGGCACGCCAGCCGATCTCGTCGCCAAGCGGCCGACGCTGACCGGGGAGCACCGCGTGGTTAACGGTTAGGCTTTCGGCCATGGCAAAGAGGCCCGGCACTGTTCTGGCGGGAGCGGCACTCACGGGTGCGGGGACTATGGTGGCCGGGATTGCCGGCTCGGCTGCCGCACTGCGTAGCCCCGCGGTGCTGCGGCGGCTGAACATGTGGGCCGCGCGTAGGTTGACCGATGAGCAGCGTGCTGACCGGTATGCCGCCATCCTGCCGACCCCGATCCTGGGCCGTGGCTTCTACGCCGACCCCGGCGATCTCGAAGGCCGGGTGAATGGAGACGTTGTCCGCCAGCAATACATGCGGCCGCGTGTGGCGTTCCCGGGGGTCACCATCCGACGATTCATGGTGCGCTCGACCGATACTGCGGGTAGTGCCGTTCCCGTGACGGCCACGCTGATCGAGCCCAACCGCCCATGGCGGGGCCCGGGTGCGCGGCCTGTGGTGGTACGCAATCAGCCGATCAACTCGCTGGGTCTCAAGGCTGCGCCTTCCTACCGGTTGGAACGCGGCATGTACATCGACGTGCCGCCGTTGATGCCGCTGCTACTGGCCCGAAACTATGCCGTCCTCGTACCCGACCATGAGGGTCCACGGATGGCATACTCGGCGGGCGTCATGGCCGCCCACGCGGTGCTGGACTCGGTACGCGGAATGCGAAGAATACGAGGCGATCTCGTTGAGTCACCGATGGTGATGGACGGGTACAGCGGCGGTGCCATCGCTACGGTGTGGGCGGCGCAGGAGCAACCGACTTACGCGCCGGAGCTGAGATTCAATGGGGCCGTCGCGGGTGGGACACCAACGGACTACGCCCTGCTGTACCGGACTATGAACGGCGCCTTAGGTTCTGGGCTCTTCGCCGCGGCCATTATCGGACAGGCGCGCGAATACCCCAGCATGATCGAACTTTTCGGGGATTTCGCGTTCTACATGTCGACTCTTATCAAGGATCTGCCGCAACCGGCACTGGCGGCGGCCGGGGTGGCGCGGATCAACCTCGACGTCTTGGCCGCCATCCCGGCACCTTTCGACTCGGACATCGCGCGGAGTGTGATCGCCGCGAACAAGCCGGGTGCGACGGCACCGAGCATGCCGACCTTGCTCTATCACGGTTCGCGGCACCGGTTCATGGGTGATCAGTTCATCCCTGAAGAGGGCGTCACCGAGTTGGTCGAGAGCTGGCGCGCAGACGGTGCGACGGTGGATTACCTGCCTGTACCCGGCGAACATCTGATCGCCGCCGGTTGGGCGATGCCCAGTGTCCTGCGCTGGATGCGAGATGCCCTAGGGGATAGGTAACCCGCGAATCAGGATGTGACTCAGGGTTTTCCCGGAGGCGGATTCGCCCGCGCGGCGGCTAGGCTCGCGAGCATGGCAACCATTGCGCCCGAGCATTCCGGCACCTCCGAGGATGATGGCGCGCAGACCCCGGTGCGATGGACCTGGCTGCAGAAGCTCGGATTTCGGCTGCTGCTGACGATCGGTGGCGGGATCCTGCTGCTGTCGGTGTACGACAACCTCGGGTTGTTCGATCTGTTCGAGCCGGTTCTATGGCTGACAGCGCAGATCGGAAGCTTGCTCACCCGCGGACGCGGTATCGAACTCACCCCGTCGTCCGGAGGCGACCTGGTGTGGTTGTGGTGCTACCACCTTGGTTGGATTGTCATCGCGCTGGTGATCACCGCGATATGGACGGCGCTGGACCGTCGTCGGCGGAACTACCGGCGTCTGGCGGCCTCGCTATGGGTATTCGCTCGGTACGGTCTGGCCCTGTCGATGATCATCTACGGAATGGCCAAGGCGATTCCTACGCAGATGGGGTACATGGCCCTGCCCGATCAACAGCTGCAATTAGTCGGTGACACAAGCTTATTCAAGACGTTGTGGGGCTTCATGGGCGCCTCGGAGCCGTATTCGATAGCCACCGGGCTCGTGGAACTGGTGGCCGGGTTGCTGTTGTTGTGGAATCGCACCTGGGTGCTGGGCGCCCTGGGATCCGTCTTCGCCATGGCTCAGGTTTTCCTGCTCAACATGACCTACGACGTTCCGGTCAAACAGGTCTCGGGAGAACTGTTCTTGATCGCAGTGGCTGTCACCGCTCCGCTATGGCCCAACCTCGTGCGGGTTGTCCTCAATCGCAGCGGCACACAACCGGTGCGGCTGTGGCCGGCTCTTGGTTCCGACCGGCGATGGTTACTGAAGACGGGCATCGTACTCAAGTTCGGTCTGGCGGCAGCCTTGACGGCGCAGGCCGCGTCTCTGAGTGTGCTTGTGTACTCGACGTACAAGACGCCGACCTCGAGTCTCGACGGTGTTTGGCGTGCAACATCATTCACCATTGATGGACGTCAGGCAACTGTGAACCAGGTCAACCCCGCGCCGTGGTCCAACGTGGCCATCACCTATCGCAACAAGGTGGAGGAATTCGGTGTGGAGGCGTTCGTTGCTCAGACGCCCGACGGCCGCACCTCGCGGTGGATGTTGGAGATCAACGGTGACCAGATCGAGTTGCGTAAGCGTAAATCCAATGCACCGCAACAGGTTCTTCACATCGGTCAGCCCGGCCCGGATCGGCTGGTGCTCACCGGTGAAGTGGAGGGCAAGCAGATTGCCGGGATCTACGAACGCCGGTTTATGGACCGCAGCAAGTACGGCTTCCGGTGGGTTCAGCCGGAGATGGATCCGGATTCGGTGGGGACTGAGGAGTAGCCCGCTGCAGGGGGCATGAGGCACCAAGAGCTATTTCTGAACGAGTATTCCATTCCCAAATTTGGTTGATATCAAGGCATTCGGCGTTGCCAGACCGGGGCGGACCAAGATTGCCGATTGTGTCGTACATGGCGCATCGACGTGGTTTACTCGTCGGTAATCGGGTCGCGCGCGACGAGGCGTGCCGCACGTTGGCGGTGCTTCGCATACGACCGAGCCTGGGTGCCCCGCATTCGAAGTTCGGTTATCCGTCGTGTTCACATCCGATCTGGAGATACATGTTTGCGCAGCTGACGTGCTGCCGAGCACGGAAGACAGTCGGAGGAACTCGAGATTTTCAGGCTCTTGAAGCGTGTGTGGATTCCGTTGGTGCTCGTGGTGGTGGGAGTTGCAGGCGGATTCACCGTCTCGCGGTTGCATGGTGTCTTCGGCAATGAGCGTCGCCCCGAATACGCCACCGCCGAGCGTGAAGAGAAGCGGCCTCATGACCCCAAGTACCTCATCTATGAGGTGTTCGGCCCTCCGGGCACGGTCGCGACGATCAGTTATTTCGACGCAGATGCCGAACCACAGGTCATCAGGTCAGCCGCGCTTCCCTGGTCTGTGGAGTTCCCGATCACCGAGGCCACCGCGATGGGAAACATCACCGCACAGGGTGACACCGACAGCATCGGATGCCGCATCCTCGTGGGTGACAAGGTCAAAGACGAGAAGATCCGCTACGGCGTAAGCGCTTTGACCTTCTGCATGCTGAAGGCCGCATGAGCGCCCACAGCGAACCCCCCACGGAGCCATTGCCGGCGCTCAGCCGCCCGCCGTTCGTGGCGCGGATGATCCGCCGCCTGTCGGTGCCCATCATCCTGGGCTGGTTGGCGATCGCTGTCATCTTGAGCATCAGCGTTCCCTCACTCGAGCAGGTCGAGAAGGACCACGCGGTGGCAATGAACCCCGATGCGGCGCCCTCGTTTCAGGCTACGCAGCGGATGGGCAAGCTGTTCGACGAGTCAAATTCCAGTGTCGTGGCGATGATTGTGGTGGAGGGGCAGCAACCCCTCAAAGACGACACGCACCGGTACTACGACGACTTGATCCGCCGGCTGAAAGCCGATACGGCCCACGTGCAGCATGTGCAGGACTTCTGGGGCGATCAGATGACGCAGGCCGCTGCGCAAAGCCTCGACGGCAAGGCCACGTATGTGCAAGTGGCCCTTACCGATCCCCGACACGGAGCTTCGGCGAACCAATCCGTGGAGGCGGTTCGCGGCATCGTCGACAAAACACAGGCCCCGCCGGGAGTGAAGGCCTACGTCACAGGCCCGGCGGCCTTCGCCGCGGATCTGGGGCCCGCGGGCAATAGGACCGTCCTGCTGGTCACCGGGCTGAGCCTCGCGGTGATCTTCACCATGCTGCTCTTGGTCTACCGATCGCTCGTTTCCGTCATCCTCATGCTGGTGGTTGTGGGCATCGAGCTGACGGTGGCCCGTGGATTCGTGGCTTTCCTGGGCAACCTCGGGGTTATCGGTATCACCACATTCGTCGTCAATCTGCTTGTAGCGCTTGCTATCGCTGCCGGAACGGACTACGGCATATTCTTCACCGGGCGGTACCAGGAGGCGCGTCAGGCCGGCGAGGACCGAGAAACCGCTTTTTACACCACCTTTCGCAGCGTGGCCAAGGTGGTGTTGGGTTCGGGTCTGACCATTGCCGGAGCCGTTCTCTGCTTGCACTTCACGCGGCTACCCGTCTATCAAACTCTGGGTGTCGCCACTGCCGTGGGTATGGTCGTCGCGGTGGCCGTCGCCATCACGCTGGTCCCGGCAGTGATCGCCGTGGGCAGTCGTTTCGGGTTGTTCGAGCCCAAACGGAAGGTCATGGTTCGCCGATGGCGACAGATCGGCACCGCGATCGTGCGTTGGCCGGCACCGATCCTCGTCGCTACATGCGCAGTGGCGCTAGTCGGACTGTTGACGCTGCCGGTCTACCAGCCGAGCTACAACGACCAGAAGTACATCCCTCAAGACATCCCCGCCAACGTCGGATATGCGGCCGCTGCAAGACATTTCCCGCAATCATTGATGATGGCGCCCGACATTCTTCTGGTCGAAGCCGATCACGATATGCGCAATCCCGTGGATTTTCTGGTGCTGAACAAACTGACTCGAGGAGTTCAGGCTGTCCCCGGCGTTTCACGGGTCCAGGCGGTCACGCGGCCCGGAGGTGAACCGCTTAAGCACACCACCATTCCGTACATGCTCAGTATGAGCAGCGCGAGCCAATCGCATCTGATGCCGTTTCAGCGGAATCGTATGGACGACCTACTGGTTCAGGCCGACGACATGCTGAAGACGATAGCCATCATGAAGCGCATGCAGGCGTTGACCGAGCAGATGGTCGGTACGACCCACGACATGGTCACGACCACACATGAGCTCGAAGACATCATGAATGATCTGCGTGATCACGTCATGGACTTCGATGACTTCATCAGGCCGATTCGCAACTACCTCTATTGGGAAAAGCACTGTTACGACATTCCGGTATGTCAGGCCATCCGTTCGGTTTTCGACACGCTCGATGGCGTCGATGAGGTCTCCGACAAGCTGAGCGATCTGGTCGCCAACCTTGACAAGCTGGATCAACTCCTGCCGCAAATGGCCGAGCAGTTTCCGGTGATGATCGAGACGATGGAATCTACGCGGAAAATGATGCTGTCCATGCACAGCACCATGTCCGGGATCTTCGATCAAATGGAGCAGACGACGAACAACTCGACTGCCATGGGAAAGGCCTTTGACGCCGCCCAGAACGACGACTCGTTCTATCTGCCTCCAGAGGTATTCGAGAACGAAGACTTCAAACGCATGATGAATATCTTCATGTCTCCGGACGGGAAGGCGGCCCGGCTACTCATCTCGCAGCGGGGCGATCCCGCCACGCGCGAGGGCATGTCGCTGGTTCAGCCGATAGAGACGGCGGCTGCGGAAGCGCTCAAGGGCACCCCCCTTCGCAATGCCAAGATCTATATGACCGGTACCGCGGCATCTGTGAAAGACATCGTCGACGGCTCCAAATACGATCTCTTGATCGCAGCGACCGCGGCGCTGTGCCTGATCTTCGGCATCATGCTGATCATGACGCGAAGCTTCGTTGCGGCGCTGGTTATCGTTGGCACAGTGGCGCTTTCGCTGGGTGCGGCCTTCGGCCTCTCGGTGCTGATCTGGCAAAGTATTCTGGGCATTCCACTGAACTGGGTCGTGCTCGCGATGTCGGTGATCATCTTGTTGGCCGTGGGATCTGACTACAACCTGCTGTTGGTGTCACGGATGAAGGAAGAGCTGGGCGCCGGGATCAACACGGGCATCATTCGGGCCATGGGTGGGACCGGCAAGGTGGTCACCTCGGCGGGTCTGGTGTTTGCGTTCACCATGTTGTCCATGGTGGTCAGCGACCTCGTTACCATCGGGCAGCTGGGTTCCACCATTGGTATCGGCTTGTTGTTCGACACGTTGGTGGTGCGCGCGTTCATGACACCGGCGATCGCGGCGTTACTGGGGCGGTGGTTCTGGTGGCCGCAACGGGTGCTTCAGCGTCCCGTCAGGACATTCCGGGCCCCGGCCGGGCCTCGCCCGTTGGTGAGCTTCCTTTTCCAGAAGGAAGAGCGCTAGTAGCGATGAATGTCTTTGTCTGCCTTTGGGTAAGGGCCACATGAGTATCCATCGGATGGTCGACCATCCGCCGCTGCTCGCCGGGTTGATCCGCCGGCTGTCGGTGCCGATCATTCTTGGCTGGCTGGCGGTCATCGCCCTCGTGACATTCGCTGTTCCTTCTCTGGAGCACGTCGGGAGGGAAAGCTCGGTGTCCCTGGTTCCCCAAGCGGCGCCATCGTTTCGGGCGATGCAGCGGATGGGTGAGGTATTCGGGGAATCCAATTCCGACAGCGTGGCGATGGTCGTCTTGGAAGGCGAGCAACCCCTCGGTGACGATGCGCACGCGTACTACGACAATTTGATTCGTCAACTGAGGGCTGACACGACGCATGTGCAGCACGTCCAAGATTATTGGGGCGATCCTCTCACCGCGACAGGTGTGCAGAGCTCCGACGGTAAGAGTGTGTATGTCCAACTCAATCTCTCGGGCAATCAAGGCCAAGCCCTGGCGAACAAATCCGTGGAAGCAGTCCGCGGCATTGTGGACCGGGTATCGCCCCCGCTTGGCGTCAAAGCCTACGTCACGGGTCCGGCGCCGTTGGTGACGGACATGAACGATGCCGGCAACTCATCGATCATCAAGATCACCGTTGTCACGCTCGTGGTCATCTTCACGATGTTGCTCTTTGTGTACCGCTCGGTCGTCACGGTGATTCTGCTGCTGATCATGGTAGGAATACAGGTGCAGGCGGCCCGAGGCATCGTCGCACTTTTGGGTGATCATGGGGTCATTGGACTTTCGACCTTCTCGGTCAATCTGTTGGTATCGCTCGGCATCGCAGTCGGAACGGACTACGGCATATTCTTCACCGGGCGATATCAGGAAGCGCGCCAATCCGGTGAAGACCGCGAGACCGCCTTCTACACCACCTATGGCAGTGTGGCGAAGGTCGTCGTGGCCTCCGGGCTGACCATTGCCGGAGCGATCTTCTGCCTCAGTTTTACCCGCCTGCCCTACTTCCAGACGATGGGTGTGCCTGCTGCGGTCGGCATGGCAGTGGCGGTTGCCGTCGCAGTCACGTTGGTCCCGGCAGTGATCGCCGTGGGCAGTCGTTTCGGATTGTTTGAGCCCAAACGAAAGATCCTGGTCCGGCGGTGGCGGTGGGTCGGCACGGCGATTGTGCGATGGCCGGCTCCTATCCTGGCCGCGGCGTGCGCGGTCGGACTGATTGGGCTGCTGGCACTTCCGGGTTACCAGACCAGCTATGACGACAGACTGTATGTGCCCCAGGACATTCCCGCCAACGTGGGGTACGCGGCGGCGCAGCGGCACTTCCCCGAGTCGCGAATGACCCCCGACGTCATGGTTCTCGAGGCAGACCACGACATGCGCAATCCGGCAGACTTCGTGGTTCTGCACAAGTTGGCCAAAGGCCTCTTCGCCGTGCCGGGTATCTCCATGGTGCAGAGCATTACCCGGCCAGAGGGTAGCCCGATAGAGCGGACGTCCATCCCGTTCCAAATCAGCTTGCAAAGTGCCGGCATGCTGCAAATCCTGCCGTTCGGAAAAGAACGCGTGGACGACATGCTGAAGCAGGCCGAAGACATGACGAAGATGATCAACCAGATGCAGCACACCTATGAGTTGATGAGCAACATATCCGATATCACCAACGAGACCGTTGTCATGAATCGGGAGCTGACAGCGACCGTTGATCGCCTGCGCGATTACATCGCCAATTTCGACGATTTCTTCAAGCCACTGCGGAACTACCTGTACTGGGAGAAACACTGCGAGACCATCCCGGTCTGCTTCGCGGTCAGATCCGTCTTTCAGGCGCTTGACGGCACCGACCTGCTCAGCGAGCGAACTCATCGGATCCTCGAACGCGTGGAGGAAATGAACGGGTACCAGCGAGAGCTGATCGCGCTGTTCCCTCCGATGATCTCGACCATGAAGTCGATGCGCGCCATGATGTTGACGATGCACAGCACCATGTCGGGGATCTTTTCCCTCATCGACCAGACGGCAGCCAATGCCAGTGAGATGGGAAGGATCTACGACGGCGCCCAAAATGACGACTCGTTCTATCTGCCTCCAGAGGTGTTCGAGAACGAGGACTTCAAACGTGCGATGTCTCTGTTCTTTTCACCGGATGGAAAGGCAGTCCGGTTGATCCTTACCTATCGCGGCGACCCGGGGACACCGGAGAGCCTCTCGCGGGTGGACGCCGTACGTTCGGCCGCCGAGGAAGCGCTCAAGGTGACGCCGCTGGAGAACGCCAAGATTCATCTCGCGGGGACCGCGGCGACATTCAAGGACCTACGGGATGGTTCCGCGTACGACCTGTTGATCGCCGGCGTTGCGGCGCTGTGCCTGATCTTCGGCATCATGCTGATCATGACGCGAAGCTTCGTTGCGGCGCTGGTTATCGTTGGGACGGTGGCGCTTTCCCTGGGTGCGGCCTTCGGCCTCTCGGTGCTGATCTGGCAGAACATCCTCGGTGTCGAATTGCACTGGCTGGTACTTGCCATGTCGGTGATCATCTTGTTGGCGGTGGGATCTGACTACAACCTGCTGTTGGTGTCACGGATGAAGGAAGAGATAGGCGCGGGGATCAACACGGGCATCATTCGGGCCATGGGTGGGACCGGCAAGGTGGTCACGTCTGCGGGTCTGGTGTTTGCGTTCACCATGTTGTCCATGGTGGTCAGCGACCTCCGCGTGATCGGACAGGTGGGTTCCACCATCGGTATCGGCTTGTTGTTCGACACGTTGGTGGTGCGCGCGTTCATGACACCGGCGATCGCGGCGTTACTGGGGCGGTGGTTCTGGTGGCCGCAACGGATAATCCGGCGCCCCACCGGAACACCACGGGAGCTGCCGGATGCCCGGCCGATGGTGCTGCAAGATGCCTGACTTGTCACGAGGACCGAATTACCCGAAAAATATTGATAAGAAGGGAAGTACGTACATGTTTCGTCTGTCGCTAACCGGACTGTCCGTCGGGCTGGGGGGACTGGCTCTGTCGCTGACCGCCGGTGCCGGGATCGGCGCCGCGGACCCCGATTTGGATTCGGCCATCAACACAACGTGCAGCTATCCGCAGGTGGTCGCCGCCCTCAATGCGCAGGACCCGCAATTCGGTAAGGCGTTCTCTCAATCGCCGATACTGCAGCGCGGCCTACGCGAGTTCCTTGCTGCCGGCCCGGACAAGCGGGCGCAGACCGCCCAAGACGTGGCCAATGCTCCAGCGTTCCAGCCGTATCTTGGCGTGATGGAACAGGCCTACAGGACCTGCCACAACTTCTGACTGTTGTTGGGCATCAGATGCTTTGGTGCCCAACAACAGGGGGACGGACGGATTGGTCAGTGGATCTCGCCGGTCAGGCCGAAGTCGGACAGTGTCAGTTCGGCCAGTTCGCGCAACGTCTTTTTGGTATTTGTTGCGCCCGGTTGGTAGGCGCCGACACTGATGAAGATCTTGCCGTTCAGGCGGCCGGACAGAATGAACACTCGGCCCCCGGTCCGCTCGAGCAACCGGCGTCTCTCGTGTTGTCCGGTCGCACGTGCGTTCTGGAAGTCGGCGAGGGTACCGGCGGGCCAGCCGATCAGCGTGTGGAGATCACCAAGGTAAGAACAAAATACGGATTGGTCGGGGTCAGCGGGCATCCTGGAGACCATCCGCTTCAGCGTCCGCTCCGGCGCAAACGACGGCAGCCATAGGAGCTGCTTCGTCTCGTCCGGCGTCTCCTTCAAGGTCTTCAGGGTCTGCTTGATGGCGGCCCGAACATCGCGCAGGTCTGTGGTGAGCGAGGTCGGATCGATGCTGACGCGGGCATAAGACAGCGCCATCGCACGGGTGTCGTCCTCCGTACGGTCGCTGATGGGAATCTGCAGGGTGACCGTCCCGTTATCGGCGCTTCGCCGCCCGATACGCTCGCCGAATCGAGCAGCGAAGGCAGCGGCGAGTGTGTGACTCGCGCCGGCGAGGGCGTCCGCACGAGCATCCCAATCATCCAATCCGACATAAATGGTGATGGCCGGTACCAGTACAACGTCATCGGGGACATCCGTACCCGGGGTTGTTGGTGGCGGTGCCGGCACCCGGCCCGACGCGCCCTTGTCGCGGGCCTGCTTTCGGCCCAGCTTCACCGCTGCGACAAGCGCTCGCGCGACGTGGGGTACGTCCCGCGCCGTCTGCCGCGCGTCCTGCCCCAGCGCGCGCAGTCGCTTGCGAGACAACGGTACCGGGTATCCGAGGTCACGCGTCCTGCCCAGGACCGCTTCGACTATGACCAGTGCGAGGCCAAGGCCGTCGATCAGGTTGTGGGACAGCACCAAGCTGATGGCAGTCATACCGTCGTCCAGAGGAAGGACACCGAGATGCCAGCCGGGCCCCGATTCCGGGTCGATGCGCAGCTGTGAGCGTTCATCTACCCAGTCGCTGAATTCCGAACGCGGACGGGAGTGCTGCGCGATGTCGATCTCGGGTGGTCCGGGGTCCACCACCCAGCGATGCCGGGCGATCGGCAGTGCCGGGCGTTCGATACGACGGCCCAGCAAGCCCTGCCCCAGGCTGTGGCGAAAACGCTGCAACGCGTCGAGATCGATCGTGTGCCCGTACAGCCAGGTAACTTGAATGATCACATTCATACCGGCGGCATGATGTTCGGCCAGTAGCGCCTCATCCGCCAACGCGAGCCGATTGTCCAGCTGTGCAGAGTTTTTGGATCCGCGCCAGCTGCTCAAGGATTCGCGCATACGACGCATCTGCCCTGGCACCGATCAGACTCCTTCGCTATCGACCATGCGTCGACTGTTTCACACTGTGAGCGGCAATGGATTTGGAGATACGCATGGCCCAGTTGCAAAGCATTTCTGTCGGCTGCTCGGCCGAACTCACATGAACCGAATAGGTCCGGAGCCTAGCCGCTCCATGGAGATGTTGTGGCAAAATCTGATCCATGATGACGGCCTGCAATCTGACTGACGGGCGGCCCCAAATCTTTGCCGCGGCGTGCGGCGCTATTACTGGATAAATATTGCACTTTTTCTGCCCTGCACCGCATTTGATTTCGCGACAGATACACCGGGCAGTGCCGCGGTGATCCATGATGTTCTACGTGGAGAACAGTGCCCGCGATATTTCCAGGATGCCTCGGGGAGGCCCGGACGCTTCCTGGCTAGACCGGCGATTGCAGACCAGTCGGCTGGAGTATCTGGACCGTGACGACGTCGACGATCTCAAGCGCAAGGTCATGCATTCACTCGACCGTGCCGGGCGGCGGCGACGCATCGGAATCCACGAGAAATGTGCGCGGATGGCACTGCGCGAGGTGTCCGATGTGGACTGCCCGAAGATCCTCGAACTGGGCGCAGGTCTCGGGGGGTTGTCACACAAGCTGTTGGAAATGCATGCCACTGCCCAGGTGACGGTGACCGATATCGATCCCAGCTTTGTGGCAGCCGCTGCAGCCAGTGAAATTGGCAGCCACCCGCGCGCAACGGTTCGAGAAATGGATGCCACCGAAATCGATTCCCCGGAAGGGCATTACGACCTCGCGGTATTCGCGTTGTCGCTGCACCATCTGCCGCCTGAGCTTGCCGCCCGGGTGTTCGCGGCCGGGACCAGGGCGGCACGGAAGCTGCTGATTGTCGATTTACCCAGGCCGCCGGTGCCTTTGCATATCGCGCTCTTGGCGGTAGCACTGCCGCTCGTTGGTGTTTCGCCGCTGCAGCATGACGGGTTCATCAGTTCTCTTCGGGCCTACAGCCCGTCGGCGCTGCGTGCGCTGGCGCATCATGCCGATCCAGCCATCACCGTCGAATTCCGGAGTCGACGGGGGCTGGGGCCGACGGTGGTCGTGGCCAGTCGACCGCGGCAATCGGCCTGAGAGGCCGGAAAGTCGATCCCTATTACCGCCGTTACCACTTACAGAAATCAATCTGGATGTCGTCATATGTGCCACGAGTGCATGATTCAATGTGCGACAGTCAATTACGCCTCGAAACTCGTTCTGGTCGGATGTCCCCATCAGAACCGGGCTGTCTATCGCTGGAGGATCTCATGGTGCGGCGCGGCGCCTCTCCGCTCAATACGACATCGGGCCTGAGGTTGGGCTCATGAGCTCGGATGGACAGCCTCGACCGGTCATTCTGTTCGTCATGGGTATGGCCAGGTCGGGTACCTCTGCGATCACCCGTGTTCTGTCATTATGCGGCGGTGCCCTTCCTGCCGCGCTCGCAGGAGCCAATCCGGCCAATCCACGTGGATATTGGGAGCCGCGCAAGGCGATCGTGCTCAACGAGCGAATTCTGCATCGCAACGGTAGCTCCAGATTCGACACGACGCTACGCCTGCAGGATGAAGAGGCGTTCGACGCTGACGAGCGGGCCACGTGTATCGGCGAGATTCAGGCGTATCTGACGACCTTGCCGTCGGCGCCGGTGGTGATCATCAAGGACCCGAGGATAAATCTGCTGTCCGACATGTGGTTTGAGGCAGCACGATTGTCTGGATTCGAGGTAGCGGCGACGGTAGCGGTGCGCCATCCCATGGAGGTGATTGCGTCGGTTGCGGCCCAGGCGGCTGCCTCTCCGGAGTTTTCGAGCGCGTTGTGGCTCAAGTTCAATCTGTTGGCCGAGGCCCGCACCCGGGACGTACCACGTGTATTCGTCGGATACACCAATCTCCTCGAGGATTGGCGCAGGGAGATGAAGCGGATTTCGGTGACGCTCGGGGTCAACCTGGACAATAGGGATGAAGTTGCCATCGAGGACTTCTTGGAATCCGATCTTCGGCGCCAGAAGTACTCGGGCCCGGTAACAGAGCCCTTCGGCACCGACTGGATGTCTGCGGTCTATGAAACACTCTGCGCGGCAGCGAGAGACGATCCCTGGGACTCGTCAGAACTTGATCGCGTCCTAGAGGCGTATCGAGTAAGCGAGCGCGGTTTCCGGGCGATGATCGAGGATTACCAGAGATTCCAAAAGCTCAGCCGCCGTACCCGCCCGTCGATGATGAAGCTGATCTACGAGGTCATGGCGACGGCCAATGGGCGCCGCGGGACGTGGGCCTGAGCCGAACCGGTCCTGTGGAGCCGCTCGCTCAGGCAATACCGTTGACTACCTGGATAACCCCGGCCACCGAGAAAATGGTGATCAGCATCTGTCGGCGGTGAGCCAGTGCCCAGTCGTGCATCGGTTGCAGTACTGCAAGGGTTTTCGCTGGTGCGACGAGGTAACTGATCAGGGTGAGTTCGACCACCGTAAACATCCCGAAGACAAATGAGATGACCGCGATGACCTGAGTGCCGATCGGGGCGCCCGAGGCGACGACGGGAGTCAGTACGAAGATCACCAACATCGGTGGCGGCAGCCCGCACAGGCCGAATACAAACGCCACCCACAAGGCGCCTTCCTCCCAGGCGTTTTGGAGGTGACGTAGTAGTCGCCTGAAGATCGAACCACCCTCTGCGGCCGTGTCACTGGGGACACCGAACGGCGACGTGATGGGAGTCGGTCGGTCAGCGTCGTGGGCTTCCGCCGGGACGTTTCCGGCCGATACCGGAACGCGCGAACGTTCACGCAGCACGCGCACCACAAGCAGGGTGGCGATCGACAGCATGAGAAGGCCCATGGCGAGGTTGACGAGCCGAGTGGTGATGCTGCTGCCTGGCGTGGCCATGTCTTCGACGAAGGAACGAAACGATGGCGCTATGTGCAACACCGTCAGCGGTATCAGCAGACCGGCGAGGCTCACGATCACACTGCCGATCCAGTAGGCCGCTAGATTCTGCACCGGCTGCGGCCGGGAGATCATCAACACGATGATGGCGAGTAGCACCGGATTGACTGCGAACATGATCGCCATCGCGAGCAGTAGACCCCACACGGGCCCGAACACTACCCAGGCGAGCGCGCTTTCTTGGGGGAATTCACAACCAAAACACGCCAGCAATACCAACCGCGGATTTGGCGAACCATTGTGCCCGAATAGATTTCGGGTGGGCACCTGGCGTTGAGGTGTCAGATACCGCCGAGGCCGTGGATCAGGAGTGATACGCCAGCCACTATGCACATGGCTATCAGAATTTTCCGGCGGTGAGCCAACGCCCAATCGTGTATCCGCTGCACCACTGCTTGGGTCTTCGTAGGCGCCACCAGGTAGCTGATCAAGGTGAGTTCGACGATCGCCAGTACCCCGACTGCGAAGACCACGGCGACGACGATCTGTGTCGCCGTGGTGGCGCCCGAGGCCACCAGGATCGCGATGAGGAACAGGCCGGCGTCCGGCTCGATTCCACCCAGAAGCAAGCCGATCACAAACGCGACCCACAGTGACCCGTTCTCCCATGCCTGGGCGGCCCGGGCGAGCAGCCGTCTGATGGGGGAGCGGCCGTCGGGCGCCGTATCGTCGTCGGTGCGGCCCAGTAGCCGCGAGATGGGGTTCGGCGTCGGCGGATTGAGCTCCTCGGCAGCGGCGGCGCCGACTGTGGCCAACTGGCGTTCGCGCCTCCGAAGCAGCGGACGCGCGGCGATCAGCGCGGCAACAGACAGCGCAAGCAGACCCATGCCGAGCTGAATGTGGCGAATGGTGGGGCTGCCCGCCACGCCCTCGGCGAATGATCTGAACATCGGTGTGACGTGTAACAGCGTCAACGGAAGCACCATTGCCGGGATGCACCCGATGAGACACCCCGCCCAATAGACGAGCAGGTTATGCACCGGCCGGGGGCGGGAGATCACCAGAAGGGTGATGCCGAGGCGGATGGGATTAAGGGCCACCAGCACTACGAGCGCTAGCACCGATCCCCACACGTATGGACACACTACGCGGTAGGTTCGTCGTCTGTGGTTCCTTTGAAAGTTGTTCTGTGGCGGACAGTCACAAGCGCGGGGGAGATCTGAATGACAGCGGTTACCAGTGAATGCCGGCTGTGCGATTCGACGGGTCCTCATCAAACGCTAGAAATTCGCGAGATGATGTTCGGGACTCGTGAGGTGTTCGAATACTTCAGTTGCGCCGCGTGCGACACGTTGCAGATCGTGACCGTGCTCGAGGGCGAAGAGCTCATGCGGCACTACCCCGCGACCTACTACTCCCACAACGGCGCGGGGCAGCCGCGAGTCCTCGAATGGCTGGTCAGCCAACGAGATCGGTTCAAACTACAAAGCGGCGGAAGGGTTTTCGGATCTGTTATGACCGCGCCCGTGCCCGAGGGTATCTTCCGTGTGTTGCTAGGCGGGGATGCGGTCAGCATGCTTGCTCAGCTTGGAACCGAACGTGATGCCCGGATCTTGGACGTCGGTTGCGGAAGCGGCGCGTTGTTGGACAGGCTGGCCAGAGTCGGATTCGGCAGCTTGGTCGGCGCAGATCCATTTATCGCCGCCGACGGTGAGTCACGTGAAGGCATACCGCTGCTGAAGCGGTATTTGGCCGATGTGACAGGCGAATTCGATCTCATCATGTTCAACCATTCGCTCGAACACATGCCGGACCCGGTGGGCACGCTTCAGGTTGCGGCGCGGAAACTCGCTGCCGGAGGTATGTGCCTGGCCAGGGTGCCGACCACCTCGTCGGAAGCATGGTCCATGTACGGGGCTGACTGGGTGCAGGCTGATGCGCCTCGGCACATGGTCATACCCTCACGACACGGTATGGCGTTGGCGGCCGAACGGGCCGGGTTACGAGTCTCGCAAACGTTCGACGACTCAACTTTTGGACAATTCACCGGGAGTGAAGCTTATCGGGGTGATGTACCGGTGACCGATCCCAAGATCCTTACGATGTTCCGCCCCAAGCAGATCTGGGAGTGGGAGAAGCGGGCGAAACACCTCAATCAGCAGAACCGCGGTGACCAGACTGGCTTTGTTCTCCGAGTCAAATGACCGTGAATTCTGGACGTACTGCCCAAATCTCTTGGATTTCAAGTTAATAGCGTGAATACCGGGTTATGCTGCCGGGCGGTTGAGCCGTGGCAAGGCTCCCACTTTCATTCCGCAGCAACCCGGGAAGTGAAGGGCCGAGGTCCGCAATGAAATTTGTACTCTCATTTTATGGAACACGTGGTGATGTCGAGCCCGGTGTTGCTGTCGGCCGCGAACTGATGCGTCGAGGACATGACGTGCGCATGGTGGTGCCACCGGACCTTGTCACCTTCGCCGAGGCGGCAGGCCTCACGGCGATTGCCTGCGGGCCTGACGTACGGGTGTGGCAGGACGTGAACCGCGACTTCTGGGCGCGGTTCCTGCGGAATTTCTGGAAGAACTTCTGGCGGATCGGGGACCTCAAGGAGCTGCTGCGCGAGGACTGGCGGTTTCTTACGCAGTGCTGGCAGGACGTCAGTTCGACGTTGCGATCGCAGGCGAAGGACGCCGATCTGCTCTTCACGGGGGTCCTCGGGGAAGAATCAGCAGGTAACGTCGCGGAGTTCTATGACCTCCCGTTCGCCACGCTTCACGTGTTCCCGATCCGCGCCAACGGCCAGCTTGTTCCGGGAATGCCGGCACGGGTGGGCCGCTCGATCATGAAGTTTTCCGAGTGGCTCGGCTGGCCGCTGTTCAAGAAGCTTGAGGACCCTCAGCGCCGTGAACTGGGCCTTCCCAAGGCCACCAAACCCTCGCCGTGGCGGATCACCGAGCGCGGGTCGCTGGAAATCCAGGCCTACGACGAGGCCTGTATGCCAGGGCTGGCGGCCGAATGGGCGCAGTTCGGGGGCCGAAGGCCGTTCGTCGGAGCACTGACATTGGACTTACCAACGGATTCCGATGACGAGGTGGCCTCCTGGATCGCCTCAGGAAAACCGCCGATCTGCTTCGGTTTTGGCAGTATGCCGGTCGAATCCGCAGACAAGACGCTCGCCATGATCAGTGCCGCTTGTGACCAATTGGGCGAACGCGCCCTGGTGTGCGCGGGCGGAAGTGATTTCAGGCATGTTCCTCATTTCGAGAATGTCAAAGTGGTTGCCGTGATGAATTACTCGACAGCCTTCCCCGCCTGTAGGGCAGTCGTTCACCATGGCGGTGCGGGTACCACCGCGGCCAGTCTGCGCGCGGGAGTTCCCACCCTGGTCCTGTCCACCGACCTAGACCAGACATTGTGGGGAGCGCGCGTCAAGCGACTGAAAGTGGGTACCGCCCGCCGCTTTTCGGCGACCACCGAGAAGACCTTGGTCGCGGACCTGCGCAGCATCTTGGAGCCGCAATGCGTGGCCAGAGCCCATGAGGCCGCGACTCGGATGACCAAACCGGCCGAAAGTCCGGTGGCTGCCGCCGATCTGCTGGAAAGTTTCGCCCGCCTCAAGCGGGCTGGCTGATGGCAGGACGTATATCGGACGTAGTAGGCAGGTACCCGCGATGAAGTTTGTGTTGGCAAGCTACGGGACCCGTGGGGATATCGAGCCATGCGTGGCTGTCGGGCGCGAGCTGATGCGCCGGGGGCATGACGTGTGCATGGCCGTCCCACCGGACCTGATCGGGTTTGTCGAGGCGGCCGGGCTTACAGCGGCTCCCTATGGACCGGATCTACAGAATGTGCTGGATGCGCACCGCGAGTTCTGGACACACTTCTTCCGAAACTTCTGGAAGATGAGGGATCTGATCAAGAAGCGGCGCGAAGTGGTCGAGCCTTTTCTTCAATGCTGGAAGGACATCGTCGCCACGTTGACATCGTTGGCCGACGGCGCCGACTTGCTTTTCACCGGTGTCAACTTCGAGGACGCCGCGGGCAATGTCGCGGAGTACTACGACATTCCGCTGGCCACACTGCACTTCTTCCCGTTGCGCTCGAACGGCCAGTTCGTGCCGTTGCTGCCCGCGCCGCTTGGCCGCTCCGCGATGAAAGCGGGGGAATGGCTGGCTTGGCAGAATGCCAAGAAGGTCGAGCGCGTACAGCGCGGTGAACTGGCGTTGCCGAAGGCCGCTCAACCCTCTCCGTGGCGGATCGCCGAGCGCGGCGCGCTGGAAATTCAGGCCTACGACGAGATCTGCTTTCCGGGGCTGGCGGCCGAATGGGCGGAATTCGCACCCCGACGGCCCTTTGTGGGCGCGTTGACATTGGACTTACCAACGGATTTCGATGCGGAGGTGGCATCGTGGATTTCCGCGGGGACGCCACCGATCTTCTTTGGTTTCGGTAGCTTGCCGGTCGCGTCCGCCGAGAAGACACTGGCGATGATCAGCGCGGCCTGTGAGGAGTTGGGGGAACGGGCCTTGGTGTGTGCTGCCGGCTCCGATTTCGGTGGCACCACCTATTCCGGGAACATCAAAATTGTGAGCGCGATGAATTATTCGGCGGCCTTGCCCGAATGCCGCGCCGTCGTGCATCACGGCGGGACGGGCACCACCGCTGCGGGCTTTCGTGCCGGGGTACCCACGTTGATCCTCTCCACAGACCTTGATCAGACGCTGTGGGGAGCACGTGTCAAACGACTGAAAGTGGGCACCGCCCGGCGCTTTTCCGGCACGACGGAGAAAACCTTGGTGTCAGATCTGCGCGTGATCCTCGATCCGCAATGCGTCGCCAGAGCCCGTGAACTGGCTGCCCGCATGACCGAGCCCACCGAAAGCGTAGAGACCACGGCCGATCTCGTGGAGGACTTGGCCGCGTCCTACCGTTGTGGGTCACGTAGCTGACCGGCGCCGTGGGCGCCGGCGGGGCAGGTGGGTGCCACCGCCGGCCCGCAGGTCCTGATCGCCCGAACCCTGATGGACCCGCCGCGATGCGGCACGAAGGTGACGTGCTTAGCCTGTTGCTTTTCGTCGGGTGCGGTGGTGGTGCTCAGCTCGACGCGCCGCAGGATCTCACGCAACACAATCCGTATCTCCACCATGGCGAAGGTGGCACCGAGGCAGCGACGATTGCCGCCGCCGAACGGCAGCCAGGTGGTCGGGCTCAATGTGGTGCCGACCATCCGGTCCGGGTCAAATCGTTCGGGATCGGGGTATACCGAGGCACTCGCGTGCACAAGTCCGATTGCCGGGTCGACCATGATGCCGGCCGGTAGCCGATAACCGCCCACATCGACGGGTTCCTTGAGGACTCTGCCCGAGCTGAAGATCACCGGCCGGATCCGCAGGGTCTCCTTCACCACCGCATCGAGGTACTCATCACCTGCCGGATCTCCCTCGGCACTGGCATCGGCTGCTTGCACCGCCTTGGCAAGCGCGGTGGGGTAGCGGGTGAGACGCTCTAGCACCCAGGACAGGGCCGTTGCTGTGGTCTCGTGTCCTGCCGCGATGGACGTCAGAAGGTGGTCACGCAGTTCTTCGTCGGACATGGTGCGGCCGTTGTCATCGGTGGCACGGACCAGCATGGCCAGCACATCGGTGCGTTCGGCCAGGTTCGGATCGGCGCGGCGTTCGGCAATCTCCGCGTAGAGCAGGGTGTCTGTCTCCGCCATCCGTCGGCCGACCCCGCGCCATGGCCAATAGCGGCGAAGGCTCGGATTGGTAATCGCCGGTGTCTCCCACGGCTTCATGTAGAGCAGACGCGGCACGACCTTGCGCAGGGCAGCCAGTCGCGCTGGATCGGAGGCGCCGATAACAGTTCGCAGGATCACCTCGAGCGTGATGTCGGTTGTCCGGGGAGCAACGGGAAAGTCCTCGCCGACCGGCCATTCGGCTATGTTTGCGGCAGCGATCTCGGCCATCTGTGCGGCCTGGTGTGCGACGGCATCGCGATGGAACGCGGGCATCAGGAGACGGCGCTGATCATGGTGTTCGTCCTCGTCGAGGACAAACAGAGAACTGTCGCCGAGGAGGCCTCGGAAGAACCAATGTGCTTCGCCGGAATGGAAGACCCGAGGGTCGCCTGCGTACACCGTTTTGATGTCGGCTGGATCCGCAAGGTATACAACCTTGCCCGACAATGGAATACGCAAGGTGAACATGTTTCCGTAGCGGCGCTGGCAGCCGGCGAGAAAGCGTAGGCCGTAGCTCGCCATCAGTATGGACTGCACCGCCAGGGGCAGCGGAGGTCCGGGTGGCAGTGCGATTTTCGCAGTTTTGCTCACGGTGCGTGATCCTAAGTACTAGACGGTATTCCAGCTCATATGCCGACGGCCCCGACGGCGACTGGCGCGAGTTTGCCTGTCTCGGATGATGACTCGGTCTGGGGCGCTACGGTGCCTGTCAACGGTACGAGTGTTGGGCCCGGCGTGCGGCACTTTCGGTGGTTGGGCATGTCGATCTTGGTTCCGGGGTGCCTCGCGTGGACTACCTTGCGGCCCAGGGAATCTGGTCACGCGCAATACCTCGTCGAGTATCCCGCGGTGCGTGCCACGCGCCTTACAGCAAACTGTGAGACAACCGGCGTTGTCTGTGTCGCGGCTTGGGTGGCTAGCTGTTCACGCCCGGTTTGGTCACGACTAGCAGCCAATTCGGCTCTGTCGCGGTGGTCGGGTTGGGCAATCCTGGTAGGCGCCCGCCGATTCCAACTGGCGAGTAGCAAGTATCGGAGATTTCTCTAAAAACGTGGATCGACGCAGTTTTCTCGGCTAGTTTTAGAACAGGTTCCACTTATCTGTGTGGATGGTTTCGGGAGAACTGTTGAGCATCAATCCATTTGACGACGACAATGCCAGCTTCTTCGTGCTGGTCAACGATGAGGAACAGCACAGTCTGTGGCCGGCCTTTGTCGATGTTCCGGCTGGTTGGCGAGTGGTTTTCGGCGCCGCGGACCGCGCCGCTTGCCTGGACAACATCGAGCAGCAGTGGGCCGACATTCGGCCAAAAAGCCTGCGCGAGAGGGTGGCACAGGGTCGGACTGTTGATCAATAAGCAGCGGGTGGGGACCAATGGAATGTGATCCCGGGGCGCTCCCGCTCACGCGGGGCCAGCTGGACATATGGCTCGCCGAGGAAACCGGTCGTGCTGGCGCCAAGTGGCACCTCGGCATGCTTGGTCGAATCGAAGGCGCCATCGATCACGGCCTGCTAGAGCGGGCCGTGCGTCAGGTAGTGCACGA
The DNA here is from genome assembly GCF_002013895.1 of Mycobacteroides franklinii. GTDB lineage: Bacteria > Actinomycetota > Actinomycetes > Mycobacteriales > Mycobacteriaceae > Mycobacterium > Mycobacterium franklinii. The sequence continues at coordinate 150,104 of NZ_MAFQ01000005.1, forward strand.
AGCCGAACCACTCCGGGCCGTCTTTTCTGAACGTCATGGTCATGTTTTCCAGACGGTAGTTGACTGTCCGCACATTGAGCTGGTTCACCATGACTTGACGGGGTCCTCGAATCCCATGGGTGATGCCTATCGGATAGCGGCATCGATCCAACGGGCGCCGATGCCACTCAGCGGGCAGTTGTTCAGGTTCGCGCTGATGCAGGCACGGGCCGACGATTTCTACTTCTTTGTGTGCTGCCATCACATCGCGACAGACGGAATCGGCATGGGCCTCCTGTGCCATCGGATCGCAACCGTCTACTCCGCGATCGCTACGGACTCGCCGATTCCTCCGCCGATCTTTGGCTCATTGAAGAGTCTCGTCGATTGCGAGTCGGACTACGAAGCGTCCGATGACTACATCGATGACGAGGTCTATTGGGCCAACAGCGGACCGCTCGAGAATGAATCGCGGTATGGCGTGGCGCCCGCAGTCCCGAATCGGCCGCGCGAATATGAGCCCTCGGCGCCAATCCAGTTGGATCCCTCCGTCGTGGCCAAGACCCGTGAGCTCTCGCACGCGTTGGAGGTACGCCGCGCAGCGGTGATCACCGCCGCGTGCGCCCTATTGGTGCATGGCGAGGTCGGTGGTGCCGAGGTGGTACTCGATTTCCCCGTGAGTCGACGGGTGCGCCCAGAGGCACTGTTCGTGCCGGGCATGAGCTCCGGCGTCGTACCGCTGAGATTGACAACCTCGCCGGCGACTACCGTGGCCAGCTTTTGCGAGCATGTCGACACGCGGATCCAGGAAGCTTTGCAGCATCAGCGATTTCCGTTGCGTGCCCTTGAGGACAAGACGGGATTCCAGCGGGGTGAGCGAGCGTCGAATCACGCGGCCATCAACTTCATTCCGACCACCCGTTTGGCGGACTTCGCCGGAGCCGCCGGATCGGGGACCGTGACCCACACCGGCCTGGTGGATCAGTTCGGGCTTGTCTTTATCAAGAACGATGAAGAGCTCTTCCTCAGCACGTCGGGTGTGGGGGATCTGTTCGCGGACTGCGATGCCCGCGCCCTCGCGGACCGGTTCGAGCACGTGCTGTCGGCGATGACCGTTGATCCAGGGCGGTCGCTGTCGACAATCGACGTTCGCGAAGAGGCTGAGTGTCCCCCGTTGGATGTGTGGAGTAATCGTGCGGCTCTGATTCGGCCGGTACCACGGCCGCTGTCGATTCCGGAGTTGTTCGCCGAGCAGGTGGTTCGTGATCCGGAGGCGGTCGCGGTCAGTTTCGGTGACAGTGCGGTGACCTATCGCGGGTTGGATGAGGCATCGAACCGATTGGCTCACTTGCTGATTGCTCACGGTGTCGGTGCGGGGCAGCGGGTGGCGTTGTTGTTCTCGCGGTCGGTTGAGGCCGTGGTGGCGATCATGGGTGTGCTCAAGACCGGTGCGGCTTATGTGCCGATCGATCCGTCGGTGCCTGATGCGCGGTTGCAGTTTGTCCTGTCTGATGCCGCGCCGTTGGTCGCGGTGACCACCGCTGATCTGGCGGACCGGCTGGATGGGCACGGTCTGACGGTGGTCGGCATCGACGACCGTGCGGTGTATGCCCGGCCGAGCTCAGCGTTGCCCGCGATGCCGAACCCCGACGATATCGCCTATCTGATCTACACCTCGGGCACCACCGGTACACCGAAAGGTGTTGCCATTCCGCATCACAATGTGACGCGGCTATTGGAGGCAATCGACGCCGATGTGGAGCTCGTGCCCGGGCAGGCGTGGTCACAGTGTCATTCGCTCGCCTTCGACTATTCGGTGTGGGAGATTTTTGGTGCCCTGCTCCACGGTGGCCGGTTGGTGGTGGTGCCGGAAGCCGTGACCCGCTCACCTGAGGAGTTCCACGCACTTCTCGCGCATGAGCGCGTCAGTATCCTGAGCCAGACGCCGTCCGCGTTCTACGCCCTGCAAGCTGTCGATACGGCGTTGCCCGAACGGCAGCAGCTTGGTCTCGCGGTGGTGGTCTTCGGCGGGGAGGCACTGGAGCCGCAGCGTCTCGGGACGTGGTTGGCAGATCATCCGGGAGCACCGCGTCTGATCAACATGTACGGGATCACCGAAACGACGGTGCACGCCTCGTTCCGCGAGATCACCGCTGCCGATCTGGAACGTGCGGTGAGTCCGATCGGGGTGCCACTGGCCGATCTGGCGTTCTTCGTGCTCGATGATTGGTTGCGCCCAGTGCCCGCCGGCGCGGCCGGGGAGCTGTACGTGGCCGGTGCGGGCCTGGGCTACGGCTATGTGGGCCGGAAGTCATTGACGTCAACGCGATTCGTGGCCTGCCCATTCGGCGGGCGCGGAACGCGCATGTATCGCACCGGAGACTTGGCGAGCTGGGGATCCGACGGTCAGCTGCAGTATCTAGGGCGTGCCGATGAGCAGGTCAAGATCCGGGGCTATCGGATCGAGCTGGGCGAGATCCAGTCGGTATTGGCGACTCTCGACGGAGTCGGACAGGCGGCGGTAATCGCTCGCGAAGATCGCGCGGGGGACAAGCGGCTGGTTGGCTACGTCACCGGCAGCGGAGATCCTGCAGAGCTGCGTGCGGCCTTGGCCGTTCGGCTGCCGTCCTACATGGTGCCCGCCGCGATCGTGGTTTTGTCGAGCTTGCCCTTGACGGTCAACGGCAAGCTCGACAAGAAGGCCTTGCCCGCACCGGAATATCATGCCGTTGATCAGTACCGTGCTCCGGCGACCGCGGTGGAAGAGATCTTGGTGGGCATCTATGCCCAGGTGCTCGGTCTCGAGCGGGTAGGCGTGGACGACTCATTCTTCGAACTGGGCGGCGACAGCATCCTGGCGATGCAGGTGTCGTCGGCGGTGCGCGTGGCGGGGCTGGTGTGTCGCCCCCGCGACATCTTCGTGCAGCAGACCGTGGCCCGGCTGGCTGAGGTGATCGGGACGGCCGGCGGGGCGGACGGGCCCGCTGATGAGGGCCTCGGGCTGGTGATTGCGACGCCGATCATGCGGTGGCTGAAGGGGATTGACGGACCGACAGGTGAATTCAACCAGACCGTGGTGGTGCAGGCTCCTGCCGGTATTACCGAGGCGTCGGTCCTTGTGCTGTTGCAGGCATTGCTGGATCGGCACGCCATGCTCCGACTGCGCGCGACGGATGACGGCATCGGCGGGTGGTCGCTGACGGCGCCCGAACCGGGTTCGGTTGACGCCGTCGAGTGCCTGCAGTCGATCGACGGGCTGACCGATGAGGCTCTGGTGGTGGCGAGGTCGCTACTGGACCCGGCTGGCGGGGTAATGCTGCGCGCGCTATGGGTGGCATCCACGAGCCAGCTGGTGTTGATCGTTCACCATCTCGCCGTCGATGGTGTGTCCTGGCGAATTCTGTTGGAAGATCTCAATATTGCGTGGGTGCAACACCAGGGCGGGCAATCCGTCGTGCTGCCGCCTACGGGGACGTCATTTCAGCGGTGGGCAGATCTGCTGTCCCGATCCGCGCGGAGCGCCCCCATCGTGGACCTGGCCCAGCGGTGGCGGGAGGTGTCGGCGACCCCAGCGACCTTCCCGGCGGTTCAACCTGAGGTGGATACCTACGAGACTGCGGGACAACTTTCGGTATCGCTGGATTCCGAAACCACCCGGATGCTGCTCGGTGAAGTGCCTACCGCGTTTCACGCTGGGCCACAAGACATTTTGTTGATCGCGTTCGGACTGGCGCTGGCCGAGTTCGCGGGCACCGCGGAGCCGATCGGCATTGATGTGGAAGGCCATGGCCGCCAAGAGGAATTGGCCGATGTGGGCGGGGCAGCTGATCGCAGCATCGACCTGTCACGCACCGTGGGATGGTTCACCACCAAGTATCCGGTGTCACTGGATCTACCGGGATTGTCCTGGCGCACGGTGGTAGCAGGCGAGGCGGCGCTGGGTGCGGTGATCAAGGAAGCCAAGGAGCAACTGCGGGCCCTGCCCGACGGCCTGACCTACGGTCTGCTGCGCTACCTCAACCCGGACGTGGATCTTGCGGCGTCCGACCCGTCGGTCGCGTTCAACTATCTGGGCCGTGTCAGCGGTAGCACAAGCGAAGGGTGGCAGATCTGCCCTGAAGGGTCGTCGCTGACCCGTGTCGCCGGCATGGTGCCGACCCCGCTGGGTCATGCGCTGGAGCTCAATGCCGTCACCGTCGAGTCCGATACCGGCCTGCATCTGAACGCTGACTGGACGTGGGCGCTCTCGGTGCTCGATCGCACACAAGTCAGCCGTTTGAGCACACTGTGGTTTGAGGCGTTGACCGGGATCTGCGCGCTTGTGCGAAGGGGCGGCGGCGGATTGACCCCGTCGGATATCGCCCCCGCGGTGCTGAATCAAGGGCAGATCGACGAACTGAGTCGGCAGTACCACATCGCCGATGTGCTCCCGCTGACTCCGCTGCAACGGGGATTGCTGTATCACGCCGGCGCCACAAAGGGTTCCGATGACGTGTACGCGATGCAACTGAGCATTGCGATGGACGGACCACTCGACCCGGGACGGCTCCGTGATGCTGTGCAATCGGTCGTCGCGCGGCATCCGCACCTGGCAGCCCGCTTCTGCGAACAGTTCGACCCGCCGGTACAGGTCATCACCACCGATCCGGTCGTGCCCTGGCGGTACGTCGAGCTGGATGCCAACGGCGTTGATGTTGACGAACAGATCCGGCGGATCAGCACAGCCGAACGCGCGGCGGTATGCGACCTCGCGCACCAATCCGCCCTGCGGGCCGCTCTCGTCCGCATCGCGCACGATCAGCACCGGTTCGTGCTGACGACCCACCACATCGTGCTTGACGGTTGGTCGATGCCGCTGCTGATGCAGGAGATCTTCGCCGGACTGGGCGGGAAGCGGCTGCCTGCGGCCCCGGCGTATCGCGACTTCGTCGCCTGGCTGTGCGAACGTGATCGCGAAGGGGCCCACGCTGCCTGGCGCGCCGCGTTGGCCGGTTTCGACTCCCCCACGCTGGTAGCGCCGCCAGGCCGAGAGATTTTGGGGCAGAGAGGCATTGAATCGTTCCGGTTGTCCGAGGAGATCACCGGGGCGCTCGGCGAGTTGGCGCGTTCGCATCAGACCACTGTCAACATCGTGTTGCAGGGTGCGTGGGCATTGTTGTTGAGCTCGTTGACCGGTCAGGCTGATGTCGCGTTCGGTACGACGGTTTCGGGTCGTCCGGCCGAGGTGCTCGGTGCCGAATCGATGGTGGGTCTGCTGATCAACACCGTGCCGGTGCGGGCCACCTTTGCCCCGACCACCACCACGGTGGAGTTGTTGCACCAGTTGCAAAGTGCCCACAACAACACCCTGGAGCATCAGCACCTGGCGCTCAGTGACATCCACCGCATCAGCGGCCAGGACAAACTATTCGACACCCTGATGGTGTTCGAGAACTATCCGATCGATGCGAATGAGCGGCTGGACATCGGCGGCCTGGCCATCTCCGGGTTCGACTTCCGTGAATCCAACCATTACCCGCTCGCGGTGCAGGCTCTGCCTGGTATCGAACTGGGCCTACGCGTCGAGTACGACACCGACGTCTTTGACCTCGGGACCGTCGAGGCCCTCTTCGAGCGACTCACGACAGTTTTGTCGGCGATGATCACTGACCCGGGGCTCCCGGTGTCGTCGATCGATCTGCTGGACGAGGTCACACGCGCCCGCCTCGACGAGTGGAGTAGCCGCGAGAGTTTGATCGAACCGACGGCGCCGAAGCCGATTCCGGAGCTGTTCGCCGAGCAGGTTGTTCGCACGCCCGACGCGGTAGCAGTGTCCTGCGGCGGGCGGTCGATGACCTATCGGGACCTGGATGAGGCTGCCAACCGGCTCGCGCACATGCTGTCTGGTCGGGGAGCCGGCCCGGGCGAGACCGTGGCGCTGGTGTTCTCCCGGTCAACCGAAGCCATTGTCGCGATTCTGGCCGTGCTGAAAACCGGTGCGGCATACGTACCGGTGGATCCCGCGCTACCGGCGGCCCGCATCGAGTTCATGGTGTCCGACGCCGTACCGATCCTCGCGGTCACCACCGCGGACCGTCGTTCGCGCCTGGACGGGTGCGAGCTCGACGTCATCGATATCAACGATCCCGCTGTCGATGCGCAGCCCAGCACCGCGCTGCCGGGCCCGGCGCCCGATGACATCGCGTACATCATCTACACCTCGGGAACCACCGGAACGCCCAAGGGCGTTGCCATCGCACACCGGAACGTGCCGGGGTTGTTCGGTTCGCTGCACGACGGCCTGCCGTCGGAGCTTGGACACGTTTGGGCACAGTGGCATTCGTACAGCTTCGACGTCTCGGTGTGGGAGATATTCGGTGCACTGCTGCACGGCGCGCGCCTGCTTGTGGTGCCGGAATCGGTTGCGGCAGCGCCCGAGGAATTTCATCAACTGCTTGTCGCGCACGATGTCAGCGTTCTGAGTCAGACGCCGTCGGCGGCAGGCATGATCTCGCCGGAAGGTTTGGAATCGACAGCGCTGGTGGTAGCGGGGGAGGCCTGCCCGCCCGAGCTGGTAGAGCGCTGGGCGCCGGGGCGAGTGATGATCAACGCCTACGGCCCCACCGAGGCCACGGTGTACGCGTCCATCAGCGCACCGCTCACTACTGGGTCTTCGGTACCGATCGGCGCGCCGGTGTCGGGAGTGGCATTGTTTGTGCTGGACGCCTGGTTGCGTCCGGTGCTGCCGGGCGTGGCCGGAGAGCTGTACGTCGCCGGTCGTGGTGTGGGCGTTGGATATTGGCGACGTGCCGGATTGACGTCGGCTCGGTTCGTCGCCTGTCCATTCGGTAAGCCCGGTACCCGCATGTATCGCACCGGAGACCTGGTGCAATGGGGTGACGATGGGCAGTTGCGGTATCTGGGGCGTGCCGATGAGCAGGTCAAAATTCGTGGGTACCGCATCGAACTCGGCGAAGTCCAGGCCGCATTGGCCGCGCTCGATGGGGTAACGCAGGCTGTGGCGATCGCGCATGCCGACGGCCATGGTGCTCTACGTCTCGTCGGATACGTCACCGGGACAGCCGATCCGGGCGTGATCCGCGAACAGCTGGCGCAGCGGCTCCCCAGCTATATGGTGCCGGCCTCGGTAATGGCAATCGATACGGTGCCGCTTACGGTCAACGGCAAGCTCGACAGACGCGCCCTGCCCGCACCGGACTACGTCGACGATGATCGCTACCGAGCCCCGAGTAATCCGGCCGAGGAGATCTTGGCCGATATCTACGCGCGTGTCCTTGGCCACGAGCGTGTCGGAGTGGACGATTCGTTCTTCGATTTGGGTGGCGATTCGCTGTCCGCGATGCGTTTGGTTGCCACGATCAACACGTCGCTGAACACCGGTATCGCGGTGCGCTCCTTGTTCGACGCACCCACCGTGGCGCAGCTGGCCACCCACATCGGTGGGGAAGACGTTCGGCTGGCACCGTTGGTCGCGGGCCAGCGGCCCGCCGTGATCCCATTGTCGTTCGCTCAGTCACGATTGTGGTTCCTGGATCAATTACAGGGTCCCTCAACGATGTACAACATGACGGCAGCATTCCGGATTGACGGAGTACTGGATGCCGACGCGTTGGCTGCGGCATTTGTCGACGTGGTGGCCCGCCACGAGAGCCTGCGCACCCTATTTGCAGCTCCCGATGGCATCCCGCACCAGGTGGTACTGGATCCGGGCAGCGCCCGATTGTGCTGGCATGTCGTCGACGCCGCCGATTGGACGGTCGGGCAGTTGCAGGAGGCCATCGACGCCGTATCACGGCAGGCTTTCGACCTATCTTCCGAAATACCCTTGAGAGCAGCGCTCTTCCGTGTGTCCGACAACGAGCACGCATTGGTCGCGGTGGTACATCATATCGCCGCCGATGGCTGGTCCATCACTCCGTTGATAGCCGATCTGGGTGTGGCCTACACCAGCCGGTGTGCGGGTGAGGCGCCGCGCTGGGCCGAGCTTTCGGTGCAGTATGCCGATTACTCACTGTGGCAACGTGCGCAGTTCGGTGACCTTCAGGACAGCCACAGCCGAATCGCACGGCAGCTCAAGTACTGGCAGGACGCGTTGGCCGGTATGCCGGAGCGCATCGTGCTACCCACCGACCGGCCGTACCCGCTGACGACCGACCAGCGGGGCGCGACCATGGCGGTGGATTGGCCCGTCGAGCTACAGCGACAGGTTGCCCGGTTGGCAGCTGAACACAACGCGACCAGCTTCATGGTGGTACAAGCAGCGCTGCTGATTCTGCTCTCCAGACTCAGTGCGAATTCCGATGTGGCGGTAGGCTTCCCCATCGCCGGGCGACGTGACCCGGCCCTCGATGAACTTGTCGGGTTTTTCGTCAACACCCTGGTGCTGCGGGTCGATCTGGCCGGAAACCCGACGGTTTCCGAGGTGCTGACACAGGTGCGGGCACGCAGCCTGGCGGCCTTCGACAATCAGGACGTCCCCTTCGAGGTTCTGGTCGACCGACTGAATCCAACCCGATCTTTGGCACACCACCCGTTGATCCAGGTGGCGCTGGCGTGGCAGAACTTCGCCGGGCACGACGCACATGATGCGGCCTCCGGGGCCGTGCTTGGCGATCTGCGGGTCGCCCAGATGCCGGTGGACACTCACACGGCCAGAATGGATGTGAACTTCTCGCTAGCGGAACGTTGGACGAAAACCGGTGAGCCGGCGGGAATCGGCGGCACCGTGGAATACCGCACGGATGTCTTCGAGGCCCGCACTATTCAGACACTTGTCGCTCGGCTTCAACGCGTGCTGACGGCGATGACGGCGGACCCGGTGGCGCGGCTGTCCTCGATGGATCTGCTCGATGACGACGAGCGGGCACGTCTGTCCCGGCTCGGCAACCATGCGACGCTGATCCGGCCGGGATCCCGACCGGTGTCGATTCCCGCGCTCTTCGCCGAGAACGTGACACGCGCTCCTGAGACAGTGGCTGTGACATGCGGTGAGGAATCGTGGACCTACGGCGAGCTCGATATCGCTGCGAACCGGTTGGCGCGCGTCCTGACAGATCGGGGCGCACGGCCCGGGCAGCGCGTCGCGCTGATGTTCAACCGATCGGCCGAGGCGATTGTCGCGATCCTGGGCGTTCTCAAAACAGGGGCAGCGTATCTGCCGATCGATCCGGCGGTGCCCGATACGCGACTGGACTTCGTGCTTGCCGATGCAGGCCCCGTCGCCACCGTGACCACCGCGGATCTTGCCGGCCGGCTTGACGGACGTGGACCGGCGGTCATGACTATGGACGGCGTCGGTGCGCACGGCACCGACGTGGATCCGGAGGCCGTGTTGCCGGCGACCGGCGCGGACGACATCGCCTATGTGATTTACACCTCGGGCACCACTGGTGTGCCGAAGGGCGTTGCCCTCAGCCATCACAACGTGACGCAACTGCTGGACTCTCTTGATGCGGGGCTACCACGCCCGGGAGTGTGGTCGCAGAGCCATTCCCTGGCCTTCGACGTCTCGGTGTGGGAGATATTCGGTGCTTTGCTTCGCGGTGGGCGGGTGGTGATCGCTCCTGAGGACGTCACGAGCTCGCCCGACGACCTCCATGCCTTGCTTGTTCGCGAACATGTCACGGTTATCACTCAAACACCCTCTGCGGTACGCGCTTTGCCGCGCGAGGGACTCGAAATGGCGGCGTTGGCCGTGGTCGGGGAGGCCTGTCCGCCTGAGGTGGTCGATCAATGGGCTCCCGGACGGCTGATGATCAACGCCTACGGTCCTACCGAAACCACGATGTGCGTGGCGATCAGCGCACCGCTCACCGCAGGGCAGGGAGTGCCGATCGGCTCCCCGGTCGCCGGGGCGGCGCTGTTCGTGCTCGATGAATGGTTGCGCCCGGTACCTGCCGGTGTGATCGGCGAGTTGTATGTCGCCGGAGCGGGTTTGGGATATGGCTATGTGGGCCGGGCGCCGTTGACATCGGCGCGATTCATGGCCTGTCCGTTCGGGAAACCGGGCACCCGGATGTATCGCACCGGGGATCTGGTGTGCTGGGGACCCGACGGACAGCTCCACTACCTGGGCCGCGCCGATGAGCAGGTGAAGATCCGCGGCCATCGCATCGAACTTGCCGAAGTGCAGGCAGCTTTGGCCGGCCTGGATGGGGTCGACCAGGCGGTGGTGATCGCGCGTGAGGATCGTCCTGGCGATAAGCGCTTGGTCGGGTACATCACCGGGACAGCCGATTCCGGCGAGCTGCGAGCGGCGATAGCCGAGCGGTTGCCCGCTTATATGGTGCCCGCCGCCGTGGTCCGGTTGGATGTGATGCCGTTGACAGTGAACGGCAAGCTCGACACCCGAGCTCTCCCGGCTCCGGACTATCACGATCACGACCATTATCGGGCCCCCGCGGATGCCGTGGAAGAGGTCTTGGCCGACATCTATGCACAGGTTCTTGGAATGGAACGGGTTGGCGTGGACGACTCGTTCTTTGACCTGGGCGGCGACAGCATTCTCTCCATGCAGGTGGTGGCCCGGGCCCGGGCCGCGGGCCTGGTGTGCCGACCGCGGGATGTGTTCGTCGAGCAGACTGTGGCTCGTTTGGCACGGATAGTCGAAGTGGCCGCAGGTTCCCGCGGCCCGCTCGATGAGGGCATCGGACCGGTGTTGCCTGTTCCGATCATGCGGTGGCTGAAGGAAATTGACGGCCCGATCGGTGAGTTCAATCAGACCGTCTTGGTACAGGCACCGGATGGCGCCTCCGAGCGCGATGCTGTCATTTTGCTGCAGGCATTGCTGGATCGGCATGCCATGCTCCGGGTGCGTGCGACGGATGACGGCGTGGGCGGGTGGTCGCTGACGGCACCTGAGCCGGGTTCTGTCGATGCCGCCGAGTGCCTGCGGACGGTGGACGCTCTTTCCGATGAGGAATTGGTGGCGGCGCGGTCACGGTTGGATCCGGCGGCCGGGGCAATGCTCAATGCACTGTGGGTGGCCTCGACCTCGCAGCTGGTGCTGATCGTGCACCACCTGGTGGTGGACGGTGTTTCGTGGCGAGTGTTGTTGGAAGATATCAATATTGGGTGGGCACAGCATCGCGGCGGCCAACCGATCGTGCTGCCGGCAGTAGGCACGTCAGTTCAGCGGTGGGCGGAGTTATTGGCCGAGCACGCGCATCGTCCTGAGATCGTCGGGCAGGCGCGGGCGTGGCGGGACGTCTCGGCGGCCCCGGCGATCTTCCCTGCGGTACAACCCGAGGTGGATACGTACGAGACCGCGGGACAACTCTCGGTATCGCTGGATACCGAGACCACCCGCATGCTGCTCGGTGAAGTGCCCACGGCATTTCACGCTGGGCCACAAGACATTTTATTGATCGCCTTCGGGCTGGCGCTGGCCGAGTTCTCGGCCGGCGCCATGCCGGTCGGCATCGACGTCGAGGGTCACGGCCGGCATGAGGAGCTCGCCGCGGAAGTCGACCTGTCACGCACCGTGGGATGGTTCACCGCCAAATACCCGGTGTCATTGGCGCTTCAGGGGGTGGACTGGTCTGACGTGGCGGCCGGAAACGCGGTCTTGGGTGCGGTGATCAAGGACGCCAAGGAACAGCTTCGGGCTCAGCCAGACGGGTTGACCTATGGTCTGCTGCGCTACCTGAATTCCGACGTTGACCTCGAGACGGCCGATCCGACGGTAGCGTTCAACTATCTCGGCCGATTGGGCGGCGGCGCGGCCGCGTCGTCCGATGATCTGTGGCGGATTCCCGCCGAGGGCATGTCGGCGATAACTGCGGCGACGGCCACGCCGATGCCGTTGACGCACACCGTGTCGCTCAACGCCGGGGCTGTCGAGACCGATGAGGGCCCTGCGCTGCAGGCCAACTGGACCTGGGCCGGCTCGGCACTCGATCGCGCGCAGATCGGCCATTTGAGCCAACTGTGGTTCGACGCCCTGACTGGTATCTGCGCGCACGTGCAGATGGGCGGGGGCGGATTGACCCCGTCCGACATCACGCCTGCCCGTCTGAGTCAACGGCAGCTCGATGAACTGCAGCAGCAATACCGCGTCGCGGATGTGCTGCCGCTGACCGCATTACAGCAGGGCCTGATCTTCCACAGCGGAACGGGAAGTAGCCCCGACGATGACCTCTACGTGGTGCAACTCGACATCACGGTTGACGGTCCGCTGGACGCGGATCGGCTCCGCGACGCGGTGCACACGGTGGCCGTTCGCCATCCGCATCTGGCAGCTCGATTCTGTGGACAGTTCGAGCAGCCCGTACAGATCATTCCCGCCGATCCGACGGCGGGATGGCGCTATGTCGATATGGGTGCCGAACTCAACAGCACCGAGATGGGTGACGAGATCCAACGATTGTGCGCCGCGGAGCGGGCCGCGGTCTGCGACCTGTCTCATCCGCCGGCATTCCGGGTGGCCTTGATTCGCACCGCGGCTGATCGGCATCGGTTTGTGCTCACCAATCACCACATCGTGCTGGATGGCTGGTCGCTGCCGATCCTGTTGCAGGAGATCTTCGCCAGCTATCGGGGGCAACGGCTACCGGCGGCAACGCCATTCCGGAGTTTTGTCGGCTGGCTGGCCGACCGTGACATGGCCGCCGCCGCGACGGCCTGGGGTGAGGTGCTGAAGGGTTTCGCCACCCCCACGCTGGTTGGACCGCAACAAAAGTCGAATATGGGGCGGCGTGGTGTGCGAACGCATCAGTTGTCCGCGCAGACCACGCGGGCGCTGGGCGAGCTGGCGCGATCGCAGCGCACCACGGTCAATACCGTGCTGCAGGGCGCATGGGCCCTGCTGCTCACCTCGCTGACTGGACTGCACGACGTCGTCTTCGGTTCTGTGGTTTCCGGGCGGCCCGCGGATGTGGTGGGCGCGGAATCGATGGTCGGCCTGTTGATCAATACGGTGCCGGTGCGCGCGGACATCACCGCATCGACGACCACCGTGGGTCTGCTCGATCAGCTGAACCAATGGCACGCTAAAACACTTGATCATCAACATGTTTCGTTGAGCGATATCCATCGCATTGCCGACCAGGACCGACTGTTCGACACCTTGTTCGTGTTCGAGAACTACCCGGTGGATGCCGGTGCGTTGTCGGGTGTCGACGGATTCGCCATCAGTGAGATCACGAGCCACGAATCCACCGACTACCCACTGACCATGCAGGCGATACCCGGTGACGAGTTGCGCCTGCGGATCGAATACGACACCACGGTTTTCGACGTGTGTGGCATCGAAACCTTCGTCAAGCGGATTGAGTCGGTATTGACGGCGATGACGGCGTACCCGCATCGGCCGCTCTCGGCGATAGAGATACTCGACGAGACCGAGCGTGATCGCTTGCAGCGGTGGGGTAATCGGGGAGTGCTCACCCGACTGCCGGAGCCGGCATCGGTACCGGAACTGTTCGCCACGCACGTGGCGCGCGCCCCAGAATCGGTGGCGCTGGTCTGTGGAAACCGTTCGCTGACCTATCGGGCACTCGACGATGCGTCCAACCGGTTGGCGCATGTGCTGATGGGGTGCGGGGTGGGCCCGGGCCAACGAGTGGCGTTGATGTTCCCCCGCTCGGCCGAGGCAGTTGTGGCGATTCTGGCTGTGCTCAAGACCGGTGCGGCCTATTTGCCGATCGATCCGGCATTGCCGACTGCGCGCGTCGAGTTCATGCTGTCCGACGCGGCCCCGATGGCAGCCGTCACCACCACCGCATTGGTCGATCGCTTCAACGGTCATGGCCTGGCGGTTGTCGACGTGGAGGATCCGGCCGTCGCCGCCGCGCCCAGCACGGCGTTGGCGCCGCCGGCACCGGATGACATGGCGCACATCATCTACACCTCGGGTACCACCGGTTTACCCAAGGGCGTGGCGGTGACCCAGCGCAACGTGACTCAGTTGTTCGACTCGCTGCAGATCGGCGTGCCGCTGGAGCCGGGGCAGGTGTGGACACAGTTCCATTCGTACGCATTCGACTTCTCGGTGTGGGAGATCTGGGGTGCCCTCCTGCACGGCGGCCGTCTGGTAGTGGTGCCCGAGGCAATTGCCCGCTCGTCGCAGGACTTCCACGATCTACTGGTACGCGAACAGGTCACGGTGCTGACGCAGACGCCGTCTGCGGTGTCGATGCTGTCGGTCGATGGTCTGGATGCGGCGGCGCTGGTGATCGGGGCCGAGCCTTGCTCGCCGGAATTGGTTGACCGTTGGGCCCCGGGGCGGGTGATGGTCAACGTCTACGGTCCTACCGAGACCACGATGTGGTTGTGCGCCAGCGCGCCATTAGCACCCGGTTTGGGCTCGCCACCGATCGGCTCACCGACGGCCTGGGCGGCATTCTTTGTACTGGATGAGTGGCTGCGTCCGGTACCCGCAGGCGTGGTCGGTGAGTTGTATCTGGCCGGCGCGGGAGTGGGCATCGGCTATTGGCGCCGCTCAGGCTTGACCGCATCGCGTTTCACGGCGTGTCCGTTCGGCGAACCGGGCACGCGTATGTACCGCACCGGTGATCTGGTGCGGTGGCGCGCCGACGGGCAGCTGGACTATCTCGGTCGGGCCGACGAGCAGGTCAAGATTCGCGGCTATCGCATCGAGCTGGGCGAAATCCAGTCGGCACTGGCCGCATTGGAAGGAGTCGAGAACGCGGCGGTGATCGCGCGCGAGGACCGCCCCGGCGATAAGCGTTTGGTCGGGTACATCACCGGCAGTGCCGACCCGGCCGCCGCGCGTACCGCATTGGCCGAACGACTGCCGGGCTATATGATTCCCGCCTCAGTGGTGGCCTTGGCCGCGCTGCCGATGACGGTGAACGGCAAGCTCGACGCTCGGGCACTGCCGGCGCCGGACTATCAGGACGTCGACCATTACCGTGCGCCGGTCGGTGCGGTCGAAGAGATTCTGGCGGGAATCTATGCCCGAGTGCTGGACGTGGAGCGGGTCGGAGTCAATGACTCCTTCTTCGATCTGGGTGGGGATTCCGTATCGACGATGCGCCTGGTCGCCGCCGTCAACGCAACGCTGAATGCCGACCTTTCGGCACGTGCGGTGTTCGAGGCACCCACCGTGGCGCTACTGGCGCCACGTGTCGGTGAGGGTGCGGGCGGCCTGGAGCCGCTGGTTGCGGGGGAGCGCCCCGCGGTGATTCCCCTGTCGTTCGCGCAGAACCGTTTGTGGTTCGTCGATCAACTGCAGGGGCCCTCGCCGGTCTACAACATGCCGGTGGGTCTGCGGTTGTATGGGCGGCTCGATACCGATGCGTTGGGTGCGGCACTGACCGACCTGATCGGCCGCCACGAAAGTCTGCGCACCCGTTTCGAGGCACCCGACGGAGCCCCTCGGCAGATCGTGGTGCCCGATGACGCTGTTGATTTCGGCTGGACCGTTGTTGACGCGATGAGCTGGCCGGCGAGTCGCCTGGATGAGGCCATTGCTGCCGCTGTGTGTCACAGCTTCGATTTGGCAACCGAAATACCTTTGTACGCACAACTTTTCCGTGTCGCCGAGGAAGAGCATGTGCTGGTGGCGGTGGTGCACCATATCGCCGCGGACGGATGGTCACTGACCCCGTTGGTACGCGATTTGAGCGTGGCCTACGCCAGCCGGTGCCGGGGCCAGGCTCCCGACTGGGCGCCCTTGCCGGTGCAATATGTGGATTACACGCTCTGGCAGCGGGCGCAGCTGGGCGATCTCGAGGACAGCGAAAGCCCCATCGCCGCGCAGCTGGCCTACTGGGAAGACGCGCTGGCCGGTCTGCCTGAACGCGTAGCGCTGCCCACCGATCGGCCCTATCCTCCGGTCGCCGATCAGCGCGGGTCCACCGTCGAGGTGCAGTGGCCGACAGAATTGCAACAGCGCGTGCGTGCGGTGGCAGGTGAGCATGGTGCGACCAGCTTCATGGTGATGCAGGCCGCGCTCGCGGTGCTGCTGGCCAACCTCAGCGGGACATCCGATGTCGCCGTTGGGTTCCCGATCGCCGGGCGTCGCGACTCCGCATTGGAGGAGTTGGTCGGCTTCTTCGTCAACAACTTGGTGTTGCGCGTTGATCTGGCCGGCGACCCGACTGTCGCAGAGCTACTCGCACAGGTGCGCCAGCGCAGTCTGGCCGCTTACGAACATCAGGACGTGCCCTTCGAAGTTCTGGTCGAGCGGCTCAACCCGATCCGCAACCTGACCCATCACCCGCTCGTGCAAGTGGCACTGGCCTGGCAGAACCTCCCCTGGCAGGACACGGGTCCAGCCGATGGATTGCGCCTGGGCGATCTACGGGTTGCTCCGTTGCCGGTGGAAACCCAGACCGCCCGGATGGACCTGACCTTCTCTCTCGGGGAACGCTGGACCGGGGCCGGAGAGCCCGCGGGCATAGGCGGTGCCGTGGAATTCCGCACCGATGTATTCGACGTGGGTAGCGTCGAAACGCTGATCGCGCGATGGCAGCGCATAGTCACGGCGATGACTGCCGATACCTCCCAGCGCCTTTCGACCATCGACGTACTCGATGCGGCAGAACACGCGCGCATAGACACATGGGGTAACCGGGCGGTGTTGAGCCGGCCGATGGCTGCCCCGGTGTCGATACCGTCCTTGTTCGCCGAACAGGTCGCCCGGGCGCCCGAGGCGGTCGCCATCAGCTTCAGCGGTCGTCACATGACGTATCGGGAACTAGATGAGACCGCAGATCGATTGGCGCACAGACTCACAGCGCACGGTGTACGGCCGGGAACGTGCGTCGCGCTGCTGTCGGAACGTTGTCCGGAAGCCGTTGTGGCGATGCTCGCGGTTCTGAAGACCGGAGCCGCGTACCTGCCGATCGACGCTGCGCTGCCCGATGCGCGGATTGAATTCATGATTGGCGACGCCGCACCGACTGCGGCGATCACCACGGCAGGTCTGGCCGGCCGGGCGGCCGGATACGACCTGTCGGTCATCGATGTCAGCGATACCGCGGACGTCACGGCCCCTGCCAACGAGTCCACCCTGGGGCTGCCGAGCCCGCACGATATCGCCTACATCATCTATACGTCCGGCACGACCGGCGTACCCAAGGGCGTGGCGATCACTCACCACAATGTGACGCGGCTGATGGGAACACCAGACACTTTCTTGGCGGGACAGGTTTGGGCGCAATGGCATTCGTATGCGTTTGATGCCTCGGTCGAAGAGATCTGGGGGTCGCTACTGCACGGGGGGCGGTTGGTGGTGGTGCCGGAGTCGGCGGCGCATTCACCCGAGGAGCTCACCGCGCTGCTGGTTGCCGAGCAGGTCAGTGCGTTGAGTCAAACTCCCTCGGCGGTGGCGATGCTGGCGCCCGAGTCCTTGGGATCGGTGTCGTTGTTGGTGGCGGGTGAGGCGTGCTCGGCCGAGGTAGTAGATCGCTGGGCGCCGGGACGGTTGATGGTCAACGCGTACGGGCCGACCGAGACCACCATCTGTGCCTCCAGGACGGCGCCGCTAGCGTGCGGGTCGGGCGCGCCGTCGATCGGCGTCCCGGTCTCGGGCGCGGCGATGTTCGTACTGGATGGGCTGTTGCGTCCGGTGCCACCCAGCGTAGTTGGCGAGTTGTACATCGCCGGCCACGGCGTGGGTGTCGGTTACCTGGGCCGCACGGGTTTGACCGCCTCGCGCTTTGTGGCGTGCCCGTTCGCCGATGACGGTACGTCCGGGCACCGGATGTACCGCACCGGTGATCTGGTGCGATGGGGCGCCGACGGGCAGTTGCAGTACGTGGGGCGCGCCGATGAGCAAGTCAAGATCCGCGGGTATCGCATCGAAGTCGCAGAAATCCAAACGGTATTGGCGGGGCTGGACGGGGTCGAGCAGGCGGCCGTGATCGCCCGCGAGGATCGTCCCGGCGATCAGCGTCTGGTGGGCTATGTGACCGGGACGGCAAACCCCGCCAAGTTGCGCACACAGCTGGCCGAGCAATTGCCGGCCTACATGGTTCCCGCCGCGGTCGTGGTATTGGCGGCGTTGCCGATGACCGTGAACGGCAAGCTCAACACGCGGGCGTTGCCGAGTCCTGAGTATCAGGACATTGATCGATACCGCGCGCCGGGCACCCTCACCGAAGAGATCCTGGCGGGGATCTACGCGCGGGTGCTGGGTGTGGAGCGAGTCGGGGTTGATGACTCGTTCTTCGATCTGGGTGGGGATTCGCTGTCCGCGATGAGGCTGATCGCGGCGGTGAACGCGGACCTGAATGCCGCTGTGTCGGTGCGCACGGTGTTCGAAGCACCGACGGTGGCCCAGTTGGCGCCTCGTCTTGGCGGCGAATCCACCACGCTCAGCCCGTTGGTGGCCGGCGAGCGGCCGGCAGAGATCCCGCTCTCGTTCGCGCAATCCAGATTGTGGTTCCTGGACCAACTTCAAGGACCGTCACCGGTCTACAACATGGCGACAGCTCTTCGCATCAGCGGGGATTTGGACGTTGATGCGCTGGCCGCGGCGCTGGCCGACGTGGTGGCCCGTCATGAAAGCCTGCGCACCCGGTTCCAGGCCGCAGACGGTGTGCCACGGCAGCTGATCGTGCCCGCCGAGCATGCCCACGTTGGGTGGGATGTGGTCGATGCCACTGGGTGGACGGCCGGGCAGGTGCGGGAAGCGGTCGGGGAGGCCGCGCGGCACACATTTGATCTGGCCAATGAAATACCTTTGAAAGCACGGCTTTTCCGGATCACCGGCGACGAACATGTGCTGGCGGCCGTGGTCCACCACATTGCCGCCGACGCCTGGTCGATCACCCCGCTCGTGGCCGATCTTGGCGTGGCCTATGTGAGCCGGTGCGCGGGACGGGCGCCCGGATGGGCACCGCTGGCGGTGCAGTACGTCGACTACACCCTGTGGCAGCGTGCCGAATTCGGTGATCTCGACGACCGTGACAGCCGGATCGCGACCCAGCTGACCTATTGGCAGGAAGCGCTGGCGGGAATGCCCGAACGTGTGGAGCTGCCGACCGACAGGCCCTACCCGCCGGCTGCCGACCAGCGCGGCGCCACCATGGCACTGGACTGGTCCGCAGCGTTGCAGGAGCAGATTGCCCGGGTGGCCCGCGAGCACAACGCGACCAGCTTCATGGTGCTGCAGGCTGCGCTGGGAGTGCTGCTGGGCAAGCTCAGCGGTAATACCGATGTGGCCGTGGGATTCCCGATCGCAGGGCGCCGTGACTCCGCTCTTGACGAGCTGATCGGATTCTTCGTCAACACCTTGGTGCTGCGGCTGGATCTGGCCGGTGACCCGACGGTCGCGGAGCTACTTGCCCAGGTGCGAGTACGCAGCCTGGCCGCCTACGAAAACCAGGATGTGCCTTTCGAGGTGCTTGTCGAGCGGATCAATCCCACTCGATCGCTGACTCATCACCCGTTGATCCAGGTGGCACTGGGCTGGCAGAACGTCCCCGGACAAGACGGCAATTCCTCCGGTCCTAGGCTCGCCCTCGGTGACCTGGAGGTTGCCCCCATGGCCGCGGAAACCCAGACCGCTCGCATGGACCTGAGCTTCTCCCTTGCCGAACGTCGAACTCGCACTGGTGATCCGGCCGGGATCGACGGGACCGTGGAATTCCGTACCGACGTCTTCGACCCGGCAAGCATCGAAAGATTGATCGGCCGCTTCGAGCAGATATTGGTGACGATGACCGCCGACGTCGATAGGAAACTGTCATCGATCGACGTGGTTGATCCCGAGGAACACGCCCGCCTCGACGCTATGGGTAATCGAGCGATACTCGGCCGGCGCGCGACCACGCCGGTGTCTGTGCCTGCGTTGTTCGCCGAACAGGTGATGCGTGCGCCCGATGCGGTGGCGATCAGCTGTGGCGAACGGACGTTGACCTATCGCGAACTCGACGGTGCTGCACACCAGCTGGCGCACAAGCTGATCGGCTTGGGTGCAGGTCCCGGAGGGTGCGTAGCCCTACTGCTGGAACGATCCGCGGAGGCAATCGTCGCCATGCTGGCGGTGCTGAAAACCGGTGCGGCGTATCTCGCGATCGACCCGGTGGTGCCCGCGACCCGGATCGAATTCATGTTGTCCGATGCGGCCCCGGTCGCCGCGATCACCACCAGTGGTCTTGCTGGGCGGCTGGACGGCCACGGGTTGGCGATCGTCGAGATCGGAGATGTCGGCGACATGGCTGACTCGGGGTTGAACGGTGTGCGCCACAACGTGATCCAGGATCCGGATCCCGAGAACATCGCGTACCTTATTTACACCTCGGGAACCACCGGCGTTCCCAAGGGAGTGGCCGTCACCCACCATAATCTGACGCATCTGGCCCGGTCGACCCCGGAACACCTGCCCGCGAATCAGGTCTGGACGCAATGCCATTCCTACGCGTTCGACTTCTCGGTGTGGGAGATCTGGGCCGCGTTATTGGGCGGCGCACGCCTGGTGGTGGTGCCGGAGGCCGTCGCGAGTTCATCCGATGACTTCCATGCGCTGCTGCTCAGCCAGCGCGTCAATGTGCTCACCCAGACCCCGTCGGCAGCAGGGGCATTGTCTCCGCAAGGACTGGAAGCGGTGGCGTTGCTTCTGGGCGGTGAGGCCTGCCCGGGCGAGGTCGTGGATCGCTGGGCACCGGGGCGAACGGTCATCAACGCCTACGGGCCCACCGAAATCACCGTCTACGCATCGATGAGTGCGCCACTGGCACCGGGGTCCGGAGCCGCGCCCATCGGGGCACCCGTCCCGACATCGGCGCTGTTCGTACTCGATGAGTGGTTGCAACCGGTACCGGTTGGCGTGGTTGGCGAGCTGTACGTCGCCGGTGAGGGCGTGGCCTGTGGGTACCTCGGGCGGTCGGGGCTGACGTCGTCGCGTTTCGTGGCCTGTCCGTTCGGCGAATCCGGTGCGCGCATGTACCGAACCGGTGACTTGGTGAGCTGGCGTGCCGATGGGCAGCTCCAATACCTCGGGCGTGCCGATGATCAGGTCAAGATCCGCGGTTACCGCATCGAACTCGGTGAGGTGCAGGCCGCGTTGGCCGCGCTGGACGAGGTGGCTCAGGCAGTGGTGATCGCTCGCGAGGATCCACCCGGTGTTACGCGCCTGGTCGGCTATGTCACGGAATCCTCCACTGGCGCAGTGGATCCGTCCGGGATTCGGAATGCGTTGGCAGAACGGGTACCCGGATACATGGTCCCGAGCGCGATCGTCGTGCTGGATGCGTTGCCGTTGACGGTGAACGGGAAGCTCGACACCCGCGCATTACCGGCTCCGGAGTATCAGGATGCCGAGCAGTACCGCGCCCCGGCGGACGCGATCGAGGAGACATTGGCCGGCATTTACGCGCAGGTGCTGGGGCTCGATCGGGTCGGGGTCGACGACTCGTTCTTCGACCTTGGCGGAGACAGCATTCTGTCCATGCAGGTGGTGGCGCGGGCCCGGGCGTGCGGTGTGACGTGTCGGCCGCGTGACATCTTCGTGGAACAGACCGTGGCCCGACTGGCTCAAGTCGTCGGAGTCCTCGGCGATGAGGCCGGCCCGGTCGATGAAGGCACAGGGCCAGTGGTGGCCACCCCGATCATGCGATGGCTGCGTGAGGTCGAAGCCACCGGCAGCCCGATCGACCAGTTCAACCAGACCGTGGTGATTCAGGCTCCGTCGGGAGTGACAGAGTCCGGTGTGGCGGTGGTCCTGGGCGCGCTGCTCGACCGACATGCGATGCTGCGGCTGCGCAACGCAGATGGGTCGCTTCTGGTGCCGGAGAAAGGCTCGACCACAGCACATCTGAAGTCGGTCGATACGCTGACCGAAGAGGAGCTGGTGGCTGCCCGGTCGCGGTTGAATCCGGCGGCCGGGGAGATGGTCAGCGCGCTGTGGGTGACGTCGACGAGCCAGCTGGTGCTGGCGGTCCACCACCTGTCCGTCGACGCGGTGTCCTGGCGGATTCTGCTCGAAGATCTCAATATCGCCTGGGCCCAGCACCGTCATGGGCAGCCCGTGGCGCTGCCGACGACAGGCACCTCATTCTCCCGGTGGGCGGCGCTGCTTGGGGAGCACGCGCGCCACGCGTCCATCGTCGATCAGGCAGACCGCTGGCGACGAGTGTTGGCAACCCCATCCACCCTGCCCGCCCCGCGCCCCGGGGTGGACACCTATGCCAGTGCCGGCCACCTCACGGCGTCGCTGGATGTCGAGACCACCCGCGCGCTGCTCGGTGAGGTCCCGGCCGCGTTCCACGCTGGAATTCAAGACATTCTGTTGATCGCTTACGCGTTGGCACTGACCGAGTTCCTGGGTGTCACGGTGCCGGTCGGTGTGGATGTCGAGGGACATGGTCGTGTGGAAGACCTGAGAGACCTTCCCGCCGGCATTGATCTATCGCGGACTGTGGGTTGGTTCACCACGAAATATCCGGTGGCATTGAAAGTTTCAGGACGTGCCGGACGAGCTGAGAGCAGGCTGTCCTGGGACCGGGTGGTTTCCGGTGATCCGGCACTCGGCCGTGTGATCAAGGACGCCAAAGAACAACTGCGTGCGCTGCCCGAAGGCACGACCTACGGACTGATGCGGTATCTCAACTCCGATATCGACCTGTCCGGCGCCGAGCCGACCGTCGGGTTCAATTACCTTGGCAGGCTGGGCGGGACGGGTGCCGTTCCATCGGAGGCCTTCGCGGAACTCTGGCAGGTCAGCCCCGACACGGCGGCGGTGGCCACAACTGCCACGGCAATATCGATGCCACTGGGGCACGCCGTTGAACTCAACGCCAGCACCGCCGAAACAGACGATGGTCCAAGCCTTTACGCTGCGTGGACGTGGGCGCCTTCGGTACTGGATGAGGCTGAGGTAGGCCGGCTCGGCCGACTGTGGTTCGACGCCCTCACCGGGATCTGCGCGCATGTGCGCGGGGGCGGCGGCGGTCTGACGCCGTCGGACATCGTCCCGGCCCGGCTTACCCAGAACGAGCTCGACGAGCTGAGCCGGGAACATCCGATCCACGACGTGCTGCCCTTGACTCCGCTGCAACATGGACTGTTGTTCCAGGCCAATGCAAGTCGCGGTAACAACGACGACCTGTACGCCATGCAACTCGATGTCACGGTCACCGGTCCACTGGACACTTACCGGCTGCGCGAGGCGTTAGGTACGGTGATCAACCGTCACCCCAACCTGGCGGCCCGATTCGACAAGCGTTTCGACGAGCCGGTGCAGATCATTCCGGCCTATCCGACGGTGCCTTGGCAGCAGGTTGAAATCTCTTTCGAAAACGGCGATGCCGGTGACGTTGATGAACGATTCGCGCAGTTGTGCGCTGCCGAGCGTGCGGCGGTCTGTGACGTGGTCCACCAATCGGCGTTCCGTGCCGCACTGATCCGCACCGCCGACAACGAGCACCGGTTCGTCATGACCTACCACCACATTGTGCTCGATGGCTGGTCACTGCCGATCCTGCTCCAAGAGATCTTCGCCAGCTACTACGGCGAGCGCCTGCCTGCCGCCGGGTCCTATCGCAGGTTTGTGACCTGGTTGACCGAACGTGATGTCGATGGCGCGCGCACGGCCTGGCGTGCGGTCCTGGAGGGATTCGATACCCCGGCACTGGTCGCTCCCAAGGGCCGGAAAGCGGGCCGGCGCGCTACCGAGACATTCCGCGTGCCGGCCGAAATCTCTTGTGCCGTTCGCGAACTGGCCCGCGCACAACACACCACCGCCAACACCGTGCTGCAAGCTGCCTGGGCGCAGGTACTGATGTGGCTGACAGGCCGGCATGACGTCGCATTCGGCGTGGCGGTCTCGGGCCGATCGGCCGAGGTGGTGGGTGCGGATTCGATGGTAGGTCTGCTGATCAACACCGTGCCGGTGCGCGCCACCGTCACGCCGGACACCACCATCGCCGACCTGCTCGAGGACCTACAGCGCCAGCACAACGACACCCTGGATCACCAACATCTGGCACTCAGTGAGATCCAGCATGCCGTGGGTCATGACCAGCTATTCGACACGCTGTTCGTCTACCAGAACTATCCGGTGGAAACGGTGGCGTCGTCCATGGCAGACGGGCTGGCCATCACTACGGTGAGCGGCCGCGAGTACAACCATTACCCGCTGACCCTGCAAGCCATGCCCGGGAATGAACTTGTTTTACGGGTCGAATTCGATACCGGTCTATTCGGTGTGAGTCGGGTGCGGAAAGTCGTCGAGCGGTTCCAGCGCGTGCTGGAGGCCATGACGGGGGAGGTGCAGTGACAGTGAAAGCCGATGCGACCAGGCGACTGTTGTCGATGGATCTGGGCGATATCGATGAGCGCGCGGAGTGGGAAGAGTGGGGTAATCGGGCCACCCTGGCGCTGCCCACCACTTCGGTGTCGATTCCGGAGTTGTTCGCCGAGCAGGTGGTTCGTGATCCGGAGGCGGTCGCGGTCAGTTTCGGTGACAGTGCGGTGACCTATCGCGGGTTGGATGAGGCATCGAACCGATTGGCTCACTTGCTGATTGCTCACGGTGTCGGTGCGGGGCAGCGGGTGGCGTTGTTGTTCTCGCGGTCGGTTGAGGCCGTGGTGGCGATCATGGGTGTGCTCAAGACCGGTGCGGCTTATGTGCCGATCGATCCGTCGGTGCCTGATGCGCGGTTGCAGTTTGTCCTGTCTGATGCCGCGCCGTTGGTCGCGGTGACCACCGCTGATCTGGTGGACCGGCTGGGTGGGCACGAGTTGGTGATCATCGACGTCGGCGATGTGCCGACCGGGGCCGACACTGCGGTCCGTGACGGCTCGCTGAACGTGGCGGCGCCGCGAGGCGATGATGTCGCGTACGTGATCTACACCTCGGGTACCACCGGTGCGCCGAAAGGTGTTGCCATTCCGCATCACAATGTGACGCGGCTATTGGAGGCAATCGACGCCGATCTCGAGCTCGTGCCCGGGCAGGCGTGGTCACAGTGCCATTCGTTGGCATTCGACTTCTCGGTGTGGGAGATCTTCGGCGCGCTGCTCCACGGGGGACGACTGGTGGTGGTCTCGGATTCGGTGGTGCGGTCGCCCGACCAGTTCCATACCCTGTTGGTCGATGAGCGCGTCAGTGTGCTGAGCCAGACGCCGTCCGCGTTCTATGCGCTGTTGTCTGTGGACGAAACCCGGCCCCAAGGTGAGCAGCTCGCATTGGAAGCGGTGGTGTTCGGCGGGGAGGCGCTGGACCCTCAACGTTTGAGCGGCTGGTTCCGTGACCACCCGGATTCTCCGCGATTGATCAACATGTACGGGATCACCGAGACAACAGTGCATGCCTCGTTCCGCGAGATAGCCGCTGCCGACGTGGACGATGCGGGCAGCCCGATCGGGGTCCCGTTGAGCCACCTGGCCTTTGCGGTTCTTGACGAGTGGCTGCAGCCGGTCTCGGTGGATGTGGTCGGCGAGTTGTACGTGGCCGGTGCGGGTTTGGGTTACGGCTATCTGGGGCGGGCGCCGTTGAACGCCGCCCGATTTGTGGCCTGCCCGTTCGGGGAACCGGGCACCCGGATGTACCGCACCGGAGACTTGGTGAGCTGGAGCTCCGACGGTCAGCTGCAATATC
The DNA here is from genome assembly GCF_002013895.1 of Mycobacteroides franklinii. Taxonomy (GTDB): domain Bacteria; phylum Actinomycetota; class Actinomycetes; order Mycobacteriales; family Mycobacteriaceae; genus Mycobacterium; species Mycobacterium franklinii. The sequence continues at coordinate 175,596 of NZ_MAFQ01000005.1, forward strand.
TGGGGCGCGCCGACGAACAGGTCAAAATACGGGGACACCGCATCGAACTTGGTGAAATCCAGTCGGTACTCAATGGTTTGGATGGTGTCGGACGGGCGGTCGTAATCGCCCGCGAGGATCGCCCCGGGGACAAGCGGCTGGTGGGTTACATCACCGGAAGCGCTGATCCCGTGCAGTTACGGGCCGCGCTGGCGGATAGGTTGCCGCCTTATATGGTGCCCGTCGCAGTGGTAGCTCTGCCGGACCTTCCGTTGACGGTCAACGGCAAGCTCGACAAGAAGGCTCTGCCGGCTCCGGAGTATCAATCCATCGATCAGTACCGGGCCCCGGCCAATCCGACCGAGGAAATACTGGCCGGAATCTATGCCCAGGTATTGGGCTTGGACCGTGTGGGCGTGGACGATTCATTCTTCGACCTGGGCGGGGATTCACTGCTGGCGATGCGTCTGGTTGCCGCGCTCAACCGGTCCATGGACGCGGGCCTTGAGGAACGTGCCGTGTTCGACGCCCCGACGGTCGCTCAGTTGATGCTTCGTATCGGTGGTGACGAAGGTCGGCTGGAGCCGTTGATCGCCGGCGAGCGGCCCGCGGTGATGCCCCTGTCGTATGCGCAAAGCCGGCTGTGGTTCATCGACCAATTGCATGGCCCATCGGCGGTGTACAACTTGGCAGTGGGACTGCGCCTGCAGGGGCTGCTCGATGTCGATGCGCTGGGCGTGGCATTCGCGGATGTGCTGGATCGTCATGAGAGCCTGCGCACCATGTTCCCGTCGGTCGACGGGGTAGCGCAGCAGCTGATCGTTCCCGCGGAGCGGGCCGAATTCGGCTGGGACGTCGTCGATGCCTCGGAATGGCCGACCGGCCGCCTGGACACGGCGGTCGCCGAATCCGCTCAGCACAGTTTCGATCTGTCCTCCGAGATCCCGATGAGAGCGCGGCTTTTTCGCATCTCCGAAGATGATCATGTGTTGGTGGCGGTGGTGCACCACATCGCCGCCGACGGTTGGTCCATCACGCCGCTGGTCGCCGATCTAGGGGTCGCCTACGCCAGCCGATGCGCGGGCCAGGCCCCCGACCGCAAGCCGTTGGCGGTGCAGTATGCGGACTACACGCTTTGGCAGCGTGCGCAACTGGGCGATCTCGAGGACAGCGACAGCCGTATCTCCCGGCAACTGGCGTACTGGGAGGACATGCTGGCCGGGATGCCCGAACGTTTGGCGATCCCGACCGACCGGCCTTATCCGTTGGTGGCTGACCAACATGGCTCCAGGGTAGACGTGGCATGGCCGCCCGAGATGCAGCAGCGAGTCAATCGTCTGGCGCGCCAACACAACGCGACCAGCTTCATGGTCATGCAGGCCGCCCTGGCGGTGCTGTTCTCCAAGCTCAGCGCGAGTTCCGATGTCGCGGTGGGCTTCCCGATAGCTGGTCGCCGTGATCCGGCGCTGGACGAGCTGATCGGATTCTTCGTCAATACCTTGGTGCTGCGGGTTGACCTCGCCGGAGACCCCACCGTTGCCGACGTGCTGGCTCAGGTGCGGGCGCGCAGTTTGGGTGCCTTCGATAACCAGGATGTGCCGTTTGAGGCGCTGGTCGAGCGCCTGAACCCGGCTCGGTCGCTGACCCATCATCCGCTGGTGCAGGTGATGTTCGCTTGGCAAAACGTCCCCGGGCAGATCGGTGATGCGCGCGGCGGGATGGCGCTGGCGGATCTGCAGCTCACCCAGCTGCCGCTGGATACGCACTCGGCTCGTATGGATCTGTCGTTCTCGTTGGCCGAGTCCTGGACGGAAGCGGGTGAGGCCGCGGGGATTTCGGGGACAGTCGAGTTCCGCACCGACGTGTTCGACGCGGGAAGTGTGCAGACCCTGATCGATCGGCTCTACCGGGTGCTCGAGACGATGACATCCGATCCGGCCCGGCCTTTGTCGGCGATCCAGGTGTTGGACGTGGACGAGCTGGCGCAGTTGGACGAATGGGGTAATCGCGCGGAGTTGGCGCGACACGTGGCCTCGGTGTCGATTCCCGCGTTGTTCGCTCGGCAGGTATCCCGCGTCCCCGCCGCGGTCGCGGTCAGCTTCGGCGACGGTCATATGTCGTACCAGGAATTGGATGAGTCATCGAACAGGCTGGCGCACCTGCTTATTGAATATGGAGTTGGTCCCGGCGAGCGGGTCGCGCTGCTGTTCCCGCGATCGATGGAGGCCGTCGTCGCGATCATGGGGGTACTCAAGACCGGCGCGGCCTACGTGCCCATTGACCCCACAGTGCCGGATGCGCGGCTGGAATTCGTGCTGTCCGATGCGGAGCCGGTCGTTGCGGTGACCACCACCGATCTGGCGGAGCGGTTGGACGGGTGTGGCGTGGTGGTTATCGATATCGATGATCAGGCTGTCAATGCGCGGCCCGCGAGCACCCCGCAGGCGGGCCTGACCGCCGACGACATCGCGTATCTGATCTACACCTCGGGTACCACCGGTGTGCCCAAAGGTGTTGCCATTCCGCATCGGAACGTGACCCGTTTACTGCTGGCCCTCGACGATGCCCTGGAGTTGTCGGCAGGTCAGGTGTGGGCACAGAGTCATTCACTGGCCTTTGACTTCTCCGTGTGGGAGATCTTTGGCGCGCTCTTGCATGGTGGTCGGCTGGTGGTCGTGCCCGAAGCGGTAGTGCGGTCTCCCGAAGAGTTCCATGCCTTGCTGGTGGATGAGCAGGTCAATGTGTTGAGCCAGACGCCGTCGGCGTTCTACGCCCTGCAAACTGTGGACGCAATGGGCACCGAACACGCCGGTCAGCTCGGTATCGAGGTTGTGGTGTTCGGTGGGGAAGCCCTGGAGCCGCAGCGTTTGAAGCCGTGGTTGGACCGTCATCCGGTGATGCCCCGGTTGGTGAACATGTACGGGATCACCGAGACAACGGTGCATGCCTCGTTCCGCGAGATCGTGGCCACCGATGTGGAGGGCTCGGTGAGTCCCATCGGTTCGCCGCTCGCTCACCTGGGGTTCTTCGTGCTCGACGGGTCCCTACACCCCGTACCCGCCGGTGTGATCGGCGAGTTGTATGTGGCCGGTGCGGGATTGGGCTATGGATATGTGGGCCGCACGGGTTTGACGGCCTCACGATTTGTGGCGTGCCCGTTCCTGGGCGCGGGTGCGGCGGGCCAACGGATGTATCGCACCGGCGATCTGGCGAGTTGGGGCATCGATGGGCAACTGCAGTACGCGGGGCGTGCCGATGAACAGGTCAAGATCCGTGGACATCGCATCGAGCTGGGTGAGATTCATTCGGCGTTGACCGCTCTGCCAGGCGTCGAGCAGGCAGCGGTGATCGCGCGTGAGGACCGGCCCGGTGACAAGCGCCTGGTCGGCTACATCACCGGCGTCGCCGATGCGGGCAAGATCCGCGCCCAGCTGGCCGAGTGTCTCCCCAGCTACATGGTGCCGGCCGCGGTGGTCTCCTTGACGGCGTTGCCGTTGACGGTCAATGGGAAACTCGACAAGAAAGCTTTGCCTGCACCGGAATACACCGATATTGATCACTACCGGGCACCGGCCACCCTGGTGGAGGAAATACTGGCAGGCATCTATGCCCAAGTTTTGGGCCTGGAACGGGTCGGCGTCGACGATTCATTCTTCGACCTGGGGGGCGACAGCATTTCGGCGATCCAAGTGGTGTGGCGGGCCCACGGTGCCGGGTTGCTCGGGCGACCACGGGATATCTTCGTGCAGCAGACTGTCGCCCGGCTGGCGCGGGTGGTCAGGATGGCCGATAGCGCCGATGGCGTGATCGATGAGGGCATTGGCCCGATGATCGCGACCCCGATCATGCGGTGGCTGAAGGAAATTGAAGGCCCGATTGGCGAGTTCAATCAGACGGTGGTCCTGCAAGCGCCCACGGGTGTCACCGAGGCCGCGGTTGTCATCATGTTGCAGGCCCTGCTGGATAGGCATGCGATGCTGCGGCTGCGGGCCGCCGCCGATGACACCGGCGGATGGTCGTTGACGGTGCCCGAGCCGGGGACCGTCAACGCTGCTGAGTGTCTACAGACGGTCGACGTTCTGTCCGATGAGGCAGTGGTGGCGGCGCGGTCGCGGTTGAATCCAGCGGCCGGGATGATGCTGAGCGGACTATGGGTGACCTCGACAAGCCAGCTCGTGCTGATCGTCCACCATTTGGCGGTTGACGGAGTATCGTGGCGGATTCTCTTGGAGGACTTGACCATAGCGTCGACACAGCTCCGTGGGGGACAGGAGGTGTTGTTGCCGCCCGCGGGAACGTCGTTCCAGCGGTGGTCCGAACGGTTGGCCGAACATGCACGTCACCCGGATGTGGTCAGCCAGGCTGGTGCCTGGCGGCAGGTGGGGTCGATCGCTTCGAGCTTGGCGGCACCGCAGCCCGACGAGGACACGTTCGCCACAGCCGGATACCTGACGGAATTTCTGGATGCCGAGACCACGCACATGTTGCTCGGCGAGGTGCCGGCTGCGTTCCATGCCGGTGTGCACGAGATCCTGTTGATTGCCTTTGCGTTGGCCTGGGCGCAACACCTGGGGACCGGTGGCGCCCCGATCGCCATCGATGTGGAGGGCCACGGGCGCCAAGAGGAACTGACAGGTCGGGATGGAGCTGGCGATCGCAGTGTCGATCTGTCGCGCACGGTCGGTTGGTTCACCACCAAATATCCGGTGTCTTTGGCAGTCGGGGGGCTGCGTTGGACACAGGTGGTGGCCGGAGACGCGGCCCTGGGTGCGGTGATCAAGGAGGCCAAGGAACAACTGCGGGCTCTGCCCGACGGCCTGACCTACGGTCTGCTGCGCTACCTCAACCCGGACGTGGATCTGCCGGAATCCGATCCGGCGATCGGATTCAACTATCTGGGCCGACTGGGCTCTCCGGCGGCCTACGCATCCGGAGATGTGTGGCGTTTCAGCCAGGATGGTCTGTCGTTGACCGGCGCTGCCGGGGCCATGCCCATCGCGCTGCCACACACCGTCGAACTCAACGCGGTGACCATCGACAGCGACACCGGGCCACACCTGAACGCCACCTGGACATGGGCGCCCACCGCGCTGGACCGCATGGCTGTCTCCCGGATCAACCGGCTGTGGTTCGACGCACTGGCGGGGATTTGCGCGCATGTGCGCAGGGGCGGGGGCGGATTGACCCCGTCGGATATCGTCCCGGCCAGGCTCAGCCAGCAGCAGATTGACGGGTTGCAGAGTCGATTCCCGGTCGCCGATGTGTTGCCGCTGACCCCGTTACAGCAGGGGTTGCTCTTCCACGCCGGCATCGCGAACAGTTCCGGTGATGACGTGTACGCGGTGCAGTTCGATATCGCGCTGAGTGGCACGCTCGACGTGGACCGCCTGCGCGACGCGGTGCAGGCCGTGGTGGCCCGCCATCCTCACCTGGCGGCTCGTTTCAGTGACCAGTTCGAGCACCCACTACAGATCATCCCCGCCGAGCCTGTGGCACCCTGGAGCTACGTCGAACTATCCACCGCAGCAATGGATTGCGATGTCGAGGAACAGATCGAACAGATCTGTATCGTCGAACGCGCCGCCGTCTGTGATCTCGCCGAGGAGCCGGCGTTCCGGGCTGCACTGATCCGCGTCGCCGACGACAGCTACCGGTTCGTGCTCACGAACCATCACATCGTGCTCGACGGTTGGTCGATGCCTATTCTCATGCAGGAGATCTTCGCCTGCTACCACGGGGTGCGGCTGCCTGCGGCGACGTCGTATCGCAGCTTTGTCACCTGGCTTTCCGAACGAGATCACGACGCTGCCCATGCCGTGTGGCGTGCGGAGTTGGCCGGATTCGAGACGCCCATTCTCGTTGGCCCGCAGCAGAAGTTGCAGTTCGGTCGACGCAGCGTCGACCGGTTCCGGGTGCCGGCGAAAACCACGAGGGCCCTTACGAAGTTGGCGCGTTCGCATCAGACCACTGTCAACATCGTGTTGCAGGGCGCGTGGGCATTGTTGTTGAGCTCGTTGACCGGTCAGGCTGATGTCGCGTTCGGTACGACGGTTTCGGGTCGTCCGGCCGAGGTGCTCGGTGCCGAATCAATGGTGGGTCTGCTGATCAACACCGTGCCGGTGCGGGCCACCTTTGCCCCGACCACCACCACGGTGGAGTTGTTGCGCCAGCTGCAAAGTGCCCACAACAACACCCTGGAACATCAGCACCTGGCGCTCAGTGACATCCACCGCATCAGCGGCCAGGAAAGACTGTTCGACACCGTCTTCGTGTACGAGAACTACCCGACCGACACGGGTACGTCCTCTGATATCAACGGGTTGGCGATCACCGGATTCAGCAGTCGCGACTACTACCACTATCCGATTGCCGTGCAGGCAGGGCCGGGTCGTGAGTTGGAACTTCGCGTCCAATACGACACGGATGTGTTCGATGCGGAAAGCATCGGGGAGTTGATCGAGCGGTTCAAGCAGGTGCTGATGGCCATGACCGCGCACCCCAATCGCCAGCTGTCGTCTCTGGATCTGGTGAATGGTGCTGGGCGAGACCGCTGGAGCGACTGGAGCAATCAGGCCGCGGTGCAGGCCAACGAAGTCCGCGATACCAACGGTGTCTATTGCCCCCCGGCCAGCTTGAATGAGCAGATCCTGTCCAGCATCTTCGCCCATGTGCTGGGCATGGATCGAGTCGGCGTCGACGAGTCTTTCTTCGATCTGGGCGGCAACTCGCTGGGGGCGATGCGTGTGGTCGCGGCGATCAACACGGCACTGGATGCCAATCTGACGATGTTGGCGTTGTTCGACGCGCCATCGGTGAGAAGCCTGGCACAGCAGTTAGAAAACACCCCGGCGCGGTGAAGACTGGAGGATTCGTGAAAGCCGTTGCGAGAGTTCTCGCGTTCGGGCTCGTTGAGCTGGCCGTGTTCGGCTCGGTGCTGTTCCTGCTGGCCGGGACAATCCACTATTGGCAGGCATGGGCTTTTTTGGTGGTGTTCGCACTGTCGACCTGGATCCCCACCATATATTTGCAGCGGGCGGACCCCGCGGCGCACCAGCGGCGCAAGCGCGCGGGTCCGGCGGCGGAAACCCGAGTGCTGCAAAAGGTACTCATCGGCGGATGGTATTTCTCACTGGCGGCGATGGTCGTGATCAGCGCCCTCGACCATCGCTTTGGGTGGTCCTCGGTGCCCCTGGTGATCTGTGTGCTTGGCGACGTTTTGGTGGCGATTGGGCTGGGTGTGACGAGCCTGGTGGTCATTCAGAACAGCTTCGCGGCCTCCACTGTTCGGGTGGAGGCGGGCCAGACCCTGGTTACCACCGGTTTGTATGGGCTTGTGCGCCACCCGATGTACACCGGCAATGTCATCACCATCATCGGGTTTCCGCTGGCCCTCGGGTCGTACTGGGGTCTGGCATCCGTCGTGCCCGGCCTGCTCGTGCTCATCGTGCGCATCGTCGACGAGGAGAAGCTGCTCGTGGATCAGCTGGATGGATACCGCGCCTACACCCAGACCGCGCGCTATCGCCTGATGCCCTACATGTGGTGACTGTCAGTCGTCGAGAGTCACGAAAACCATTGGGCGCGTAGGAACCCAGTCAGGAGAACCCCAAATCCGCCCACCTCGCCGAGGATGAGCAACACCATCGCCAGGTACATGCCGGCGCTGGGCTTTTCAAACTGATTGGTGGTATCGCGAAGTGCGCCGTGGGCGATGTAACTGGCGATGGCCGCGACGAAGAAGAAGACTAAGACCATTGCGGCGGTGAGGTTTACCCAGCTGGGCCACGCACTCAGTTCGACGAACACGGCCGTGAGTAAGGTCGCGAACGAATAGAGCAATGCTGCCCGATGCGCGGTGTCGACATACGGGTGCGCGAGATGGTTGGGACTGGTGACCATCTGGCGGTACTTCCATACGCCAAGTAGCAACGAGAGTAGGAAGATGAGCCCCGCCGCGAGCAGCGTCACCGCGGTGTCGGAACTCACTACATATCCGGTTGTGGTCACCTTCGTCATTCTGCCGTGGTCTCGGCCGCCTGTTCTCGCTGGGTGGCCGCCCAGCTGCCAAGAAGCTTGAGCCGTTCCGCTGTAGTGGAATTCGGCTCGGCAGTCATGACATACAGCATGATCCCGGGATCTGCGGCCACGTCCATGCGCTCGTAGGTGAGGTCAAGTTGCCCGACCGCGGGGTGATGGAGTTTCTTGGGGCCGGTGCGGTGGAAGCGCACGTCGTGTGCGCCCCAGCGCACGCGGAAATCGTCACTGCGGGTGGACAGTTCCCCGACGAGTTGAGTGAGCCCTTCGTCGTAGGGGTCTCGGCCCGCGGCGGTGCGCAGCATGGCCACGCAGTCGTCGGCATGCCGATCCCAGTTCAGGAAGAAGTCACGTGACGGCGTGGCCAGGAAGACGAACCGAGCTAGGTTCGCGGGGCGATCCTGCTGAGTGAACGCGTCGTGGTAGAGCGCTCGGCACAAGTCATTGGCAGCCAGGATGTCCAGGCGTTCATTGCTGACCCACGCGGGTGCGCCGACGACGGCATCGAGAATATGCAGGATGTTCGGCCGGACCTGATGCGCGGCGGGCCTGCGCGGGGTGCGGCGGGATGCCTGGGTTGACCGGGCCAGATCGAAGAGATGTGCGCGCTCTGCCTCATCGAACTGGAGAACCCTGGCCACCGCACTCAGTATGGAGTCGGAAACGCCCGCCAGATTGCCTCGTTCCAACCGGGTGTAGTAATCGGCGCTGACCCCGGCGAGCAATGCCACCTCTTCGCGGCGCAGACCCGGCACGCGCCGCTGGGCTCCATACACGGGAATGCCCGCCTGCTGTGGGGTGATCCGGGCCCGGCGTGATGTCAGGAAGTCTCGGATCTCCGCACGCTTATCCATGCCCTCCACCGTAAGGCGAGTGTGCGGGTTCAAGGGGGGTTTGCCAGTACCGGGGTTGAGTCCGCCCTGGATGACGATCGTCGTTCGGTGTTGAGTGGCAAGCACAGATGGGGGAACCATCCGATCAACGTGACGAGACGAGGAGTTCTTGTGAGCCCGGTTACTTTCCCGAATGGTCCAATCATTATGGCGGGCAATGTGTTCCTACCCCCTGACTTCGATGTCACAGGTAGTTATGCGGCGCTGGTGACGGTGCATCCCGGCGGTGGGGTCAAGGAACAAACCGCCGGTCTCTATGCGGCGAGACTGGCCGAGCACGGGTTTGTCACCCTGGCGTTCGACGCGTCCTATCAGGGTGAAAGTGGGGGAGATCCGCACCATCTCGAGGATCCGGACGCACGCGTCGAAGACATCCGGGCCGCTGTGGACTACCTGCAGTCCCTGGACTATGTGGACGGCGAGCGCATCGGTGTGTGGGGTATCTGTGCAGGTGGCGGATATGCCGTCACTGCCACCATGACTGATCACCGGATCAAGGCGCTCGGCACGGTGAGCGCCGCCAATATCGGTGCGTCATGGCGTCGTGGTTGGTACGGCACGGGAACCGATGCGGATGCGGTGGCGGTGCTCGATGCCGCGGCGCGCCAGCGCACCGCCGAGGCCGCTGGCGCAGATACCGCGTTTGCCGCCTATGTACCGGCGCACGTCGACGAAGACACGCCCCACGATCTGGCGCAGGCCAGTGAGTACTACCTGACGGCTCGCGCGCACCATCCCAACGCCGAGAACAAGTACGTGATGGCGAAGAGTCTGCCGAAGATCATCGCGTACGACGCCTTCCACCTTGTGGAGGAGCTCTTCACCGCCCCCGTCTTGATCGTTGCGGGTAGTGAGGCGGGATCATTGTGGGCGTCCACTGAGTTGCACGCGCGTGTCCGCAGTGACAAGAAACTGGTGGTCGTGGACGGTGCCACGCACATGGACTTCTACGACGTCCCGAAGTACGTCGATCTCGCTGTGGGGCAAGCTGTTCCGTTTTTCCGAACGAATTTGGCAAGGAAGGCATAAGCACCATGGCACTGGACAAGATTGAGCACGTCGCGATCAAGACGCGGTATTGGGATATCGCAGCCGACATCTACCTGCCACCGGGCTTCGACGAGTCCGCCACGTATCCGGCGATCGTCAGTGTGCATCCGATCGGTAGTTGCAAGGAGCAGACCTCCGGCAACATCTACGGGACTGCTTTGGCGGATGAGGGCTTCGTCGTCATTGCCTTTGACGCCAGTTTCCAGGGTGCCAGCGGTGGCCAACCACGCTTCATCGAGGACCCGGCGCAGCGGGTCAAGGACATCAGCCACGTAGTCGACCATCTGGTGACGCTGCCGTATGTCGACCAGAATCGGATCGGCATCATCGGTGTCTGCGGCGGTGGTGCCTACTCGATCAATGCGGCGACCACCGAGCGCCGCATCAAGGCCGTTGCGTCCATCACCGGCGTGAATTTCGGCCGTCTGATGCACGAGGCCTTCTCTGGCTACGACCCGATCGGCACCCTCGAAGCCATTGCCGCGCAGCGCACCGCCGAGGCGCAGGGTGCAGCGCTCAAGGTCAACAACCTGTTGCCCGCCGATCCCGCCGATGCGCAGAAGCAGGGCATCACCGAGATCGACGTCGTGGAGGCCACCGAGTATTACCGCACCCCGCGCGGTGAGCAGCCGCACGGCGCGACCAGCTCGTTGTTCTCGCATCAGGCGGCTGCCGTGGGTTGGGATGCCTTCAACCGGCTGGAAGTTCTGCTGACGCAGCCGGTCGTGATTGTGGTCGGTGACAAGCCGGGTGCGTTCGGTGCCTACCGTGACGGTCTGGAGGCGTACCGCCGGGCGGCCTCCAAGAACAAGGAACTCGTCGTGGCCGAGGGCTGGTCGCACTACGACCTCTACGACAAGCCGGAGCCGGTGGCACTGGCGTTGGCCGGGGTGATCCCGTTCTTCAAGAAGCATCTATAGGAGCAGCCGCCGGGGAATGATGTCGGCATGGAATCCGTCCGCGCCGAGCGGGAGAAGCTAGTCCTCGCTCACTTCCATGATGAGGTGGAACAGGATTGGGATGCGGTGTTGGCCACCTTCCCGCATCCGCGATACGAGCTGATCCCGCTCGGTGTCGTGTACGACGGTCGCGACGAGGTGCGGCAGTACTACATCGACACCCGGATCGCCTTCCCGGACCAGCGCCACGAAATGATCCGGCTGCGCCACACCGATGACGCGGTGGTCTGCGAGTTCTATCTCCTGGGGACGCACAAGGGGCCATTCGGCGCGGTGCCCGCGACGGGCAGCAGCTTCAAGGTCCGCATGACCGCATACTTCATCTTCGACGGCACCACCCTGGTCTGCGAGCGCATCTATTGGGATGTGCTGACCATGATCAAGCAACTTCTTGGTGGCCTGAACTTCGCCAGTCCGGCCAGTTACTTGGTCTTGGCGAAGGCTTTGTGGGGCGTGCGGACGCTGTCGTCGGCCGTGTCCGGCGATGAGGTCCATCGCATTGCGGACTGAAGCACCGCGGCGACGGTCATTTCCCGTGGCGAAGGTCCTCAAGTCCTGCCACGATGAGCCCCAACCCGAAATCAAACTCCTCGTCGAGCGGTACCAGGGTGGCGCCGGCGGTGGCGAGGGTTGACGGGAAATCAGTGATGTCGATGCTTTCGACGAATCGGGTCATCATCGCAATGTCGGCCTCGCTGGCCCGGTGTTCTACGCCTATTTGGTTGGCGTATCCCAATACATAGCGTCCGAGCGTCATGTAGATGCGGACGGCCTCGACCGGTGAGAATCCAGCCCTGAGGCAGAGCGTCAAGGTGTGCTCGCGAATCATGAAGACATTGGGCCCGACGGGAATCTGGTCGGCCAGCAGCAGGGCCACGTTCGGATGGCGGCGCAGGGCGTCGAATAGTGCACGTGAACTGACGATGCACGCGCGTTGCCAGGACATTTCCGCGAGTTCTGCATCATCGAACCGCACCTCGCCGAAGACCCGATCGACGACGTGCGCGACGACCTCGGTGCGATTCGCGAAATGCCGATAGATGGTCGCGGTCCCGGAATCGAGGCGGCGGGCCAGCGCGCGCATGGACAGTGCTTCGCCGCCCTCCTCGTCAACGATCCGCAACGCCGCATCGACGATTGACTCCATAGGGAGGGGCGGGCGACCACGTGTTCGTCGCTCGTCTGTCATAGCGGCCAGTATGTCTGTCTTGACAGCGCGGGGCAATTACGGCAACACTGTAGCCGTAATTCCGCTAGCAGATACGACCAGGAGACCGCGACCGAGTTCACACCGCGCGCATGCCGGGAACTGACTCACGAGGGGTGTCGCGGACTTCCTCGGTCACTCTGACACGGTCTGTTGATAGCCCGCTCAGCGCAGCAATTGGTCGACGGTCGACACAACCTGCGCCGCGCCGTCTTCGATAGTGAGGATGTCCGCGATCCGGCGGGTCCGATCCTTGAGCTCGCGGTCGGTCACGGCGGTGCGGATGGCAGCGGCTAGGTGTTCAACGGTGAGAGCACGTTGCGGGATGGTGTCGGCGCTGAGCCCGAGATCGCGGAGCCGTCGAGCCCAGAAGGGTTGATCGCCCAGTCCCGGTACGGCAATCGCGGGGACCCCGGCGCGCAACGCGGCTGCGGTTGTTCCTGCGCCGCAATGATGTGCGACGGCTGCCAGTCGCGGGAAAAGCCAGCTGTGCGGTACCTCGTCCACGGTCAGGACATCATCGTCACCGGCGTTGATTCCCGCCCACCCGGATTGCACGATGCCCCGCATGCCCGCCTTACGTAGTGCGTTTCGCGCGAGCTCCGAAATATGCTCGGCCTGCTTGGCGGAGGTCATTGTGCTTCCGAATCCGATGTACACCGGGGGTGCGCCCGCTGCGAGGAAATCGACGAGTTCGGCGGTGGGACGCCAGTGCAGATCGGCGTGCGGCCACCAGTAGCCGCAGACTTCCAGGCCCGGCCGCCAGTCCGATGGTCTCGGGACAATATGCGGCGAGAAACCATGCAGAACAGTCCATTCCGATTCCGTTCGGCCGCGGCGCAGTTGTCTGGCAGATATCTTCGGAAGGCCGAGGTCTCGGCGAAAGTCGGCCACCACGCCGCTGTAGAGACGATCGACAAGCCGGGCCCCGACCTGGGATGCCAGACGATTAACTACCGCTCCGGCTGACCAGGCCCCGAGTGCGGCCGGTGGAAACTCCGTGGTGGCAGAAAACGGCTGAAACCGGATTCCAACGGACGGAATCCTTTTCGCCTCGGCGAGGGGATGCCCGGCCAGTTCGGAGAACGGTGACAGCAGCAGTATGTCGGCAGGCGTGTCATGCAGGGCCGCCAGCAGTGCGCTGCCGAGCGATCGCATCCCTCGCGGCGAGAGGAACTCCGTGAGCGCCTTCGCGACGTTGACATCGGTCTCGTCGGACGGCGTGTCCGGCCCGGCGATGCCGCGAAAGTCCAGGCCGCAGTGGGATGTCAAGGATTCGAAGCGCTCGTACGCGGCGAGGGTCACGTGATACCCCGCCTCGCGGAGACGGGTGCCTACGCCGGTCAACGGAGCGACGTCGCCGTGGCTGCCGAGGGCGGCGATAACGACATTCGTCATCACGCGTTCCTTACTACGCGACCGAACATTTTCACGAGGTCCTCCGAATAGCGGTGCGCGTCGAACTTCGGGTCCCGCAGAATCTTCTCGACCACCGCGTTCACGGCACCCTGCAGGGCGGTAGCGGTGGAATCGACTGGAAAATAGCAGAATTCGCCCGACTTCTGGCCGGCGCGCAGAATGGTCGACGGATCGAGCTCGGTAAGTTGTTCGGACAATTCGGGTGTCAATCCCAGGTCGCCGAGATGCTTCCCCCCGCTGGGTTTGTAACTCGTACCCAGTTGTGCCAGTGCCGCCAGCTGCGCGCGATGGGTATCGAAATAGTCGATGCTGGAATGGATGTAGGCCGCAAGCTTGTCGTTCTGCGTACGTGCCCGGTCTATTGCCGGGGGCACAGTCTCGAGAGCCGTCTGGTACATGGAGGCGATGACCGCCTCGATGAGTCCGTCCTTGGTGCCGAAGTGGTACAGGACGACGCTCATCGCGATGCCGGCGCGGTCGGCGATCTTTCGGATCGAGGTCTGCGGGTAACCCACCTCCGCGATGACGTCCATCGCGCACGCAACGATCTGCTCGCGGCGAGCGGTTTCGGTAAAAGTCCGCTCGCGGTTGGTTTTAGATCGCATGATCGAAGTATAGATCAGATGATCTATGAAAATGGGGCCGTTTCACCTGGTTAACGGACGGTTAACGGCTATATACCATTTTTCTATGACCCCAACCCCCATGGGGTACTCTGAGATTTAGCTGAGAATCAATCGAACATCTCATAAATTGGGAACTGGGTGAACCTAGAAGCCGTTGAACTGGGTGAATGCATCAACGTTGATGTCTTAGGCAAGTGGTTTCACTTCCCGGGCCATTAGCAAGTTGACCGAGCGGAAAGGAAACATCAGATGAAGAAGTCACTCGTTGCAATCCTTGGTGGAGTCGGCGTCGCGGCAACAGTCGCGGTCCTGGGCGCACCAATCGCCGCGGCAGGCCCGACGCCTCCCCCTGGCTGCTACGCCAACAAGAACAGCGTCAACAACGCCCAGCAGGGTGCCTGTGTGACACCGGGCGGCGTGGCCTATGAGCAGGGTGCTCACCAGCCGACCTACGAGGGTGCCAACCCGCATGTTCCGCTGGGAACCAACCCGCAGGTTCCGTATGGCACCTTCAAGATCAACCCGAGCCAGTCGCCATCGCCTGACAACGCGTAACCATTAGGGCGGCTTCGTCTTCAACGATGTAGAAGGAGCGCAAGCAATGAAGAAGATCGTGATATCGGCAGCGGCGGCGCTCGGCGCCGCCGGGCTGTCGCTGGTGACAGCGGCCGCCGCGTTCGCCAGCCCCGCCTCAGATCCGGAATCCGTCATCAGCGACCTCAAGTCCAACGGGTACCGGGTGATCATCACCAAAGTGGGCTCCGAACATCCGTCGGAATGCACTGTTCAGGGAGTGTCACAGCAATCCGGCGTTCAGAATGTGCAGCCGGGGCGCAACATGCGCAACCAGCCGACGACGGTTCCTTCCGTGGGCCAAAAGGTCGCGTACGTCACGCTGGCCTGCTAGCTGTTCCCGCCGGGCGGTGGCGGCACTTGGTAGTGAGTGAATGACGCTCGCTCCGTGTCGTCACCAGCCCGATGAAAAGTGAGACCGGGCCGCGACGACGGCCGACTCCTCTCCGCTCCGGGGAATGGTTGATCACGGGCGGTAGTTCCCGGTGGTATGCACGTATCGCGCTTCGGCGATATGTGCCAGTGTTTGAGTCCCGCTATCGCCGCTGGACGGGCTGAGCACGCACCGGAGGAGGAATCGTGTCCACATATCGTGCATTCGAGGTAACAGGCCGCCGGGACTTTCGTCTGGTGGAGCGGGAGCTCACTGAACCCCAGCCCGGCGAGGTGAGAGTCCGGGTAGAGGCGTGCGGGGTGTGCCACACCGATGCGTTCGCGGCCGAGGGAATGCGGGCGGATCCGTCGAAACCGATTGTCCCCGGTCATGAAATTGTGGGCGTGATCGACGCCGTCGGCGCGGGTGTACGTGCGTGGCAGATCGGCGAAAGAGTCGGTATCGGGTATCTGAATGGGCACTGTGGCGAGTGTGAGCAGTGTCGCCGTGGCGATTTCGTGAACTGCTCCAATCAGAACACGACCGGCACCACAGTCGACGGTGGATACAGCGAGGTCGCGTACGCGCGGGCCAGCGGTCTGGTCCGAGTCCCCGCCGGGGTTGATCCGGTCGATGCGGCGCCGCTGCTGTGCGCCGGTCTTACCGTGTACCGGGCGCTCTTGACCGCGAATGCCCGACCAGGTTCCCTTATCGCCATCCAGGGCATCGGAGGGCTGGGTCACCTGGGTATTCAGTACGCCAAGGCATTGGGCTTTCGCGTCGCCGCCATCGCTCGTGGTACCGGAAAGGCCGAGCTGGCAAGAAAACTCGGCGCTGACGAGTACATCGACAGCACGGCGGGCGATCCCGCGAAGGTCTTGCAGGCGTTGGGGGGTGCCACCGCGATCATCGCGACGGCATCCAGTGGGTCGTCGATGTCGCCCTTGATCGCAGGGTTGGCACCCAACGGCAAGTTGGTTGTCGTGGGTGCGGACTCCGAGCCCATTGAGGCGAGTATCCCCGAGCTGATCTTCGGCACCCGCTCGATCGTCGGATCCCTGACGGGTAGTGCAATAGAGAACGAAGACAATCTGAATCTCGCTCAGCACCATGGCATTCGCTCGATGAACGAGATCGTGCCATTGGCGGATGCACCAAAAGCGTACGAACACATGCTTTCCGGCGCTGCGAGGTTCCGCGTCGTCCTCGACATGTCGGCCTGATCATGGCGGTGGGCCGCTTTGATCTCCGCGAGCTTTCCCGCCGTGTGATCGTGGCGCCGATGGCGGGCGGCCCGAGTACCCCCGAACTCGCCGCCGCCGGGACGAATGCCGGCGGGTTGGGGTTTCTGGCCGCGGGATATTTGACCGCCGATGTGCTGGCCGAACGCATCGCCGCGGCACGCGCCCTTACCTCGGGTGCCCTTGGCGTGAATCTTTTTGTCCCGCAACCAAGTGTGGCAACGGCCGAGGCGATCCAGCAATACGTCAGGGAGCTTGCCGGCGAGGCGCAGCGGTATGGGGTGGAGCTGGGGGCGCCTCGGTTCAGCGATGACGACTGGGCCGCCAAGCTGGATGTTGTTCGTGCGATGTGTCCGGAGGTCGTGTCGTTCACATTTGGTGCTCCGAGTTCCGAGGAGCGCCGGAGCTTGACGGAACTGGGCATTGCGACCGTTGCCACCGTGACCACGATGCATGAGGCGGCGTTAGCGGTGGGAGCCGGTGTCGATGTTCTGGCCGCGCAGGGACCGGAGGCAGGCGGGCATCGCGGTACTTATGATCCGGCCGCCGCACCGGCAACGCAACCATTGGCAGATCTGCTGGCCGGACTGCGCGAAGAATTTGATGTGCCGGCCGTTGCTGCGGGTGGGTTGGTCACCGGTGAGGACGTCAACGCCGCAATAGCGGCGGGAGCTGTTGCCGCACAGTTGGGTACGGCATTTCTCCTGGCCGATGAGGCGGGCAGCAGCCCCGTCCATCGGGCCGCGTTGCGGAACCCGGATTTCTCTGAAACTGTTGTAACTAAGTCATTTTCGGGTCGATACGCACGCGGCTTACGCAACAGGTTCATCGACGAGCATGAAGAGCGGGCCCCGCTGGGATACACCGAGGTGCACTATCTGACGAGCCCGGTGCGGGCGGCCGCAGTCCGCGCAGGAGATCCGCAGGCCACAAACGTTTGGGCGGGAAGCGGATTCAAGAAGATCAGAGTCGGCTCGGTGGCCGACATCATGAGCGAGTTGGCCGAGTCACGGCGCTGACCGGCAAGCACACGGAAAATACGGCCGGAATGTCGATTTTTGACACGGTGAGGCGGCGTGAATCTTCGAATGAGGTAGCGCGCAAGCCATCCCACGGAGTGAGACGGGCATCGGCCAAAAGGTGGGATAGGTAACAGAAAATTTTGTGCGTTAATACAAGAGATGCGTCAATGTGCAGGAAAAGTGATCAATGCGGCTAGTACACAGCAAATTTCGAGTCAACGGCGACAAACATCGGACAAACCGACTGTGTCCTGCATGTTTGTCCGAGTGGACGAACGTTCGAACATGGACTACCGTAATCAGTATCGCGTTGGCGGACAGTAATTTCCGTCATAATCTTCAGCAAATATGACGCAAGCCACATATTTTGGTAGGCCATCAAGCTGGTTGTTAGCGTCGCGTCCCATGTCTGATCTCGCTGCTTTGCTGGCGTTTATCCATCAGGTCTCGGGTACGCCGTATGTCTCGGGTGGGGACACCCCTCGGGGCACTGACTGCTCCGGCCTGGCCTCCTGGGTGTCCAACGTCGCCACCGATCGCCCCGCGTTCGGTTCTCGGTTCAACACCGGGAACCAGGAGCGCGCGCTGCTCGCCCGTGGTTTCAAGTACGGCACCGCTCCCGGTGCGCTGGTGATCGGCTGGAACGGCGGTCACACCGCTGTCACGCTGCCCGACGGCACCGCCGTCTCCAGTGGTGAGGGAGGTGGCGTGAAGATCGGTGGTGGCGGTGCTTACCAGCCCCAGTTCCAGCGTCACATGTACCTACCGATGGACAACGATGAGGCGGCGGGGTCCGCGCCCTTGGATGTGCCTGCCGATGGCGACGGTCCCGAGGTGATTCCCGCGTCGGTGCTCGCGCCCCATCCCGGACCGGCACCCGCCGGGGATGGGCCCGCGGAGGCGGACTCGGTCGAGGCATAGCTAGATCTGAAAAACCTTGGGTGACACCCCACAATTGGGGTGCGCTGGTGTTATCGCTCACTCCTCCCGATGGGCGGGAGGAACTCGCTACCTGCTGGTAGTGCTGTGGTTTGCCTGGAGTCATGAATGGCAATTCTGCTCTGCTGCAAGGAAAGAACGTCATCGTTACCGGTGGAGCTCGCGGGCTCGGCGCGGCCTTCGCACACCGGATCGTGTCGCAAGGCGGCAACGTCGTCATCGCTGATGTGCTCGTAGAAGAGGGACGCCACTTGGCGGACGAACTCGGTGGTGCCGCGCGATTCGCACAGTTGGACGTGACGGATGCCGAACAGTGGCAGACGGTTGTCCAGACCACGCTGGCGGAGTTCGGCTCCATCAGCGGGTTGGCGAACAACGCGGGGATCTCCAGTGCCGCCTTGGTCGCCGATGAGGCGCTCGAACACTTTCGCAAGGTGATCGAGGTCAATCTGATCGGTGTCTTCATCGGCATGCAAGCCGTCATAGCGCCCATGCGGGCACATGGTGGCGGTTCGATCGTGAATATCTCGTCGGCTGCCGGTCTGGTCGGGCTGGCGCTCACCTCCGGGTACGGTGCGTCGAAATGGGGCGTACGGGGCCTGTCCAAGGTTGCGGCGATTGAACTTGGGCCCGAGCGGATTCGGGTCAACTCCGTGCATCCCGGTGTCGTGTACACCCCGATGACGGCCAAAGAGGGCTTCCAGCAGGGGGAGGGCAACATGCCGATCACTGCCATGGGCCGCGTGGGCACCGCCGATGAGGTGGCGGGCGCCGTAACCTACCTCTTGTCGGACGCCGCGAGTTACGTCACCGGCGCTGAGCTTGCCGTAGACGGTGGCTGGACCGCCGGCCCCACTCTGAAAACAATCACGGGTCAGTGATCTCGGTCGGTGGCAAGTAGATCCCGGAGCTCCTCTGCCACCCGCAGCGGCAGTTCCAGCTGCGGGAAATGTGTCGTGCCGTCCAGACGGGCGTAGCTGAACCAGGGATTGCGCGCCCGGAACTTGTCGTGCAGATCGTCGTAGGCGGTGCGCTCGGGCCTGCAGAAGATGTGGTGAACGCGCGGCGGCTCGATGATTTTCTCCATCCGGGACATCGGTGAGCCCCAGGTGGCGTACGCATCGTCGATGACGCGTCCCGCCTGCGCCCATACCTCGAATCCGAATCCGCCCATCTCGGTGCGGATGTGCCGGTTGACGGCCTCGTTGTGGCTACCGGCCAGCCAGGTCCGGAGGAACTCCAGTCGGCTGGACTGCCACCGCACGGGGTCACGAAATGCCCTGATGCCGTTGAGGAATTCCCGGGGAGCGGCCGTCATGATGAGGTCGATGATCATGACGGCCGGTACCCGCGCGGCGCCGAGCCGATCGGCGAGCTGCAGCGCCGTCCAGCCGGCGTGAGCGTGCGCCACGGGGACGAACGAGTCCACGCTCAGGGCATCGAGCAATCCGACGACGTCCGAAACTTGTTCCGCAAGACCGAATTCAGCCACGGGAGTGCGATCGATGCCATGGCCGCGCCAATCCATGCGGATGACACGGTGACGAGGGACGAGATGGGGCAGCAGCTCGTCATAGGCGCGGTGATCGTGCCCCCACCCGGTGAGCAGCAGGAGGGCGGGCCCGTCGTCCAGGCCCTGATCGTCGAAGGTGATCGGTGTGCCGTCGATGGTGATGGTGTGCATCGTCGGTCTCCCTAGAGAGAGGCGTGGACGCGGGAAGGGCGCACGCGCACGATTGCTTCGCCGGGTGCGCTGTGATGCTCTTCTACATAGGCTTCGGCGCGATCGGCGCCCAGATATCGGGCGGTGATGTCCAGTAGGGCGGCGCGCACTCCGGACTCGTCGGGTTCGATCGTTGCCTCGCCCTGGATCTGTACGTAGAGAAATGGCTCCGCCTGCGTCGCCACAGCGATCACGGCACGCGGATCACGTTGTAAAGCCTTGACTTTCAGAGTGTTTCGATGTGTGATGAACTGGAGATGATCATCGGCCAGCCGATACCAAATGGGGAGGATCAGCGGCCGTCCGCCGACTGCGAGGTACCCAAGTTGCCCGATCAGGGCAGGATTGGAGTCGAGAAACAGACGGACGGCCGGATCATGGATCGAGGTCATGGGTCCACAACCTAGAATCTCAAGTCCACTTGAGAGCAAATCCCGAAGAAACCGGATCGATGTGGCCGAGCTGCTACCAGGTATCGACGACGGGGCGGCGCGGCGGCAGCGGTTCCCGCATGGCGGCGGCGAAAGTCGAGGCGACCAGTGCACGCGTCTCAGCCGGGTCGATCACGTCGTCGATCTCGAAGATCTGAGCGGCGTTGAGTGCCTTGGCATTCTCCTGCGCCGCGGCGGTCGCGTGACGCACCGCCTCCTCTCGGGCGGCCTCGTCGGGAATTGCCTCCAATTCCTTGCGTAGCCCCAGGCGAACCGCGCCCTCCAGGCCCATCGGACCCAGATGCGCGTTCGGCCATGCCACCGTGAGTAGTGGTTCGTGCAGGCTGCCGCCGGTCATGGCTTGTGCGCCAAGGCCATACCCGCGGCGCAGGATGACCGCGACCAGTGGAACGCGCAATGCAGCCCCGGCGACGAGCATGCGTGATGCGCGTCGAACCAACGCGTCGGCCTCCGCGGCCGGACCCACCATGTACCCCGGGCAGTCGACCAGTGAGAGTACCGGCAATCCGAAGGCATCGCAGAGCTGCAAGAACCGCGCGGCCTTGTCCGCCGCGGCGGCGGTGATCGCCCCCGCCATCACCATCGAATTGTTGGCCAGGATGCCGATCGGCCGGCCTTCGATGCGGGCGAGCGCGGTCACCATCTCGGGGGCGAACTTCTCTCGCAGAAAGGTCGCAGAGCCCGCGTCGGCGAGCGTCTCGATAATAGGTCCCACCGGATACGCGCGTCGGGCACGTTCGGGAATCATTGTCCGCAAGGTGGTTTGGTCGGCCGAGTCGCCGGGCTCTACCGTGCCCTGGAAGTAGCCGATAAGCCGTTTGGCCACGGCGACAGCCTGCTGCTCGTCATCCACCACCACGTCGACGACACCGTTTGGGGACTGGACCGCAAGTGGCCCGACCTCGTCCGGATGCACATCGCCGAGTCCACCGCCTGCGATCATGGCGGGACCGCCCATGCCGATCGACGTGTCCCTGGTCGCCACGATCAGGTCAGAGCAGCCCGCGATGACGGCATTGCCCGCGAAGCACCTGCCCTTGACCACAGAGATCCGCGGCACGACCCCCGACAAGGCCGCCCATAACTTGAACGCACGGACATCAAGCATCGAGACCACGGGGTAATCGGTATCGCCCGGGCGACCGCCGCCGCCCTCGGCGAAGAACACCGTCGGGAGCTTCATGCGTTCGATGAGATCGAAGAGCCGGTCCTTCTTCTGGTGCCCGAGTGCACCTTGCGTCCCGGCCAGCACGGTGTAGTCGTAGGACAGCACGGCGCAGGCGCTGCGGCCGGGGCCGAACAGTTCGCCGTTGATCCGTGCGGTTCCGGCGACGAGCCCGTCCGCGGGTGTGCGGGCGATCAAGTCGGCGATGTCGCGACGGCCGCGCTGCGCGGCGATGGCGAATCGGCCGTACTCCACCAACGATCCGGCATCTACCAGATCGGCGATGTTCTCCCGGGCGGTACGACCGCCGGCGGCGTGGCGGCGCGCAACGGCCTCAGGGCGGGCCGCGTCCTCGGTGAGCGCACGTCTCTGTAGTAGCTCGGCATGGTCGTCGCGTAGATCATCGTCCGGCACAGGTCGCACTCTTCCACAAGGTATTGGAAGTCTGCGGGAACTTTTCCTCACGATGATTCGACCACTCCACCGGTGCCCTGTGTGGGCTAGGCAGTCAAAGGAGATGTGCAGTGGATTTGGTCACCATGCTCGGGATGCCGGGGGAAGCCCTCCGGATGACACGAGACGACTGGCGGGCATCGCTTACCGATGTGGTGCGCGAAACCTTCGCAGTGCACTTCGAAGGCAACGGCTTCTACCGTGCCCAGTGTGACGCCGCCGGCCTCACCCCGGGTGACATTCGCGACGTCGAAGACCTGCATCGCATCCCCTTGCTTCCGGTCAGCATGTTCAAACAGGCTGGGGCACATGTGCTCATGACCTGTGGGCTAGAGGAAGTCGAGATCGAGATCCGGTCCACCGGTACCAGCGGTGTGCCGTCGGTCGCACGGCGTGATTCGAGGACGGTGACCAGGGCATCGGTTGGAATCTTCGGTGGGTACCGCGACTTCTTCGGTATCTCCCAGGGCGCGGGCCTGTTCCTATGCCCGTCCACCGCCGAGGTGCCCGAGATGGGCATGGTGAAGATCTTCAATCTCCTCACCGGGATGCTCGACGATCACCGCTACGTGGTGCGTGAGTACTCCTTCGACCCCGAAGAGGCGTTGGCGCATCTGCGGAGCTGGGAGGGGCGGATGACTCGCCACCTCATCGGTCCGCCGTTCATCATTGCCAGGTTCCTGAAATACCTGGAATTGGAGGATATTCCGCTCACACTTGACCCCGACTCGCTGATCATCATGCTCGGCGGCTGGAAGCAGTACACCGGGAATTCGATCAGCCGCGACGACTTCAACGAGAAGGCACAGCGCGTACTGGGAATCGACCGCACCCGCATCCGCGACATGTACGGGATGATCGAGTCGAACATGCTCGCCATCGAGTGCGAGCATCAGCGCAAGCATGTGCCGCCGTGGTGCTACATCTCCATCCGGGACGTCACCGACGCCTCCATCGAACTGCAGCCCGGAAAGACCGGCGGGATAGCGATCCTCGATGCACTGAACACCGCGTATCCCGGCTTTCTGCTTTCCGACGACATCGGTGAGGTGGACGAGAGCGACTGCCCCTGCGGCCGCACCGGCCAGACCGTCAAGTTCCGGCGGCGGCGCCAGGGTGCCGAACTGGGCTGCTGCGCCGTGAGTATCGAAAAGTACATCGACTCACAAGAAGTCGTCGCCGAGTGCGAGCTGGTTTCCGCTGGGGTGACGGAAGCGGTGGGCGCCTAGTGCCCCGGTTCAGCCCCACCGTGGTCGACCACTTCACCAACCCTCGTAACTCGGGCCGCTTGGCACATGCCGATGTCACCGCCTTCATCGGAAATCCGGTGTGTGGGGACCAGATTTTGTTGAGTGCTCAGGTTCGCGATGACGCCGTCAGTGAGATCGGTTTTGAGGCCTACGGGTGTTCGGCGTCGTTGGCCGTGGCGTCCATTCTCACCGAGCGTCTCAGTGGGATGCCGGTGGGAGACATCGCGGCGATCGAAGCGACTCAGGTCACCGAATGGTCGGGTGGCCTCTCGCCCGAACAGCAGCACGTCGCGGCGCTCGGCGCCGATGTCGCGCAACGCCTAGCCAACAACTACCGCAACGGAATTCACGAAGATGTCAGCACCATCCCCGGTTCTTAGCCCGCCCACACTGGTTGCCCCTGCCGAGATATATCTGGACTACGCCGCCACCGCGCCGCTGCATCCGCGCGCGGCGCAAGCCGTCCTGAACGGGCACCGGCTGCTGGGTAATCCGTCCAGCCGCCACAGTGCCGGACGTGACGCCGCGGATGCCCTCACCGATGCGAGGAAGACCGTCGCGCAGATGCTCGGAGCGGATGCCGATGAGGTGGTGCTCACTTCTGGCGGAAGCGAGGCGAACACCCTGGCCTTATGGGGAACCTTTGCAGCCGTGGGTTTCCAGGGCCATTTGGTGACTTCATCCATCGAGCACCCGGCTGTTCTCGCGAACGCTCACGCACTGCGGGATCTGGGCGTGGAGGTGACCTTCGTGGATCCAGCACCGACTGGACACCTCGATTCCATGGATGTGGCCCGCGCGCTGCGCCCCGATACCGAGTTGGTGTCGGTGATGCACGCCAACAACGAGACCGGTGCGATCCAGCCGGTCCGGGAGATCGCCGATATCGCCTCGCAATCGGGTACCGCGTTCCACACCGACGCGGTGCATACCGCGGGCAAATTGGACCTGACAGGCGTTGGTGCGACCATGATCTCGGTGTCTGCGCATAAGTTCGGCGGGCCACGCGGAATGGGTGCGCTGTTTGTCCGCGGTGGGCATCGGCTGTTGCCGGTGATGCGGGGAGGACCACAGGAGAACCGGCTGCGTGCGGGCACCGAGAATGTGCCCGGCGCCCTCGGCATGGCCGCCGCGGCCGAAGTGTGTCTGCGCACCGTGGCGATGGGCTACCGGCTGGGTATGCGGGACCGGCGTGAGCAGCTGATCGAGGGGCTGCGTGCGGTGGGCGGCGTGCATCTGAACGTGAGCGAACCGGTCTTGGAGGAGACGGTGAGTCTGCGATTCGACGGAATCCGGGCCGATACCCTCGCCGACGATCTCGACATGCATGGCATCTACGTATCCACCGGATCGGCATGCCATGCCGGCGAAGACACCGTTTCTCATGTGCTGCAGGCGATGCGACTGACCGAGGACCAGGCACGCGGGACCGTTCGGTTCTCTCTGGGCCCGAGTGTGTCACCGGCAGATGTGGACAGGGTTGTCGAAGTCACCGCGCGTGCGGTGCGAAGGCTGCGCGCCATGGCAGGCGGGATGGTCCGATGATCGTCGCCGTCAAGAACCTTGTGGCCGAGCGAGCCCGATTCGTGCTGTCGGTGATCGGGGTGGCCGTCGCGGTGATCCTGGTATTGGTGATGTCGGGAATCTTCGTCGGCACCACCAATCAGGTGACCACCTACATCGATCACTCCAAGGGAGCGGTCTGGGTGGTTCAGCCGGGTGTGTCGCAGATGTTCCGGGCAGTGTCGTGGCTGCCCGGTGACGGCAAGGACCGGCTACTTAAGGTGCCCGGTGTGCAGTCGGCGGAGCCAATCCTTGGTCTGCCATCAGATTTCGTGCACAACGGTGGGCACACCGCGTACTTCGTTGTCGGATACGACACCGCCACCGGAGTGGGTGGCCCGTGGTCGCTGTCCGAAGGACGCAATGTCGCCGGTTCCGGGGAGGTGGTGTTGGACCGGGTGCTGGCGAAGAAGAACAAGATTCATGTCGGGGACACCGTCCAGCTTGTGGACGGCGACTTTACGGTTGTGGGGCTGTCCAATCAGACTGCCGCCGTAGGAAATTTCTACGCGTTCATCTCCCTGCCGGATGCCGCGCACTTACTACGGGCCGGAAATCGGGTGTCCTACTTCCTCGTTCAGCCCGCAGAGGGGGTCACCGATGACCAGGTGGCGGATTCGGTGAGAAAGACGGTGCCAGGAATGGATGCGCTGACGTCGGAGACCTTCGCCGCGAACAGCCGTGCCATTGTGATCTCGATGATCGGGCGACCGCTCAAGACGATGATTGGGATCGCTGCACTGGTCGGGGTTGCGCTGGTGGGCTTGACCGTGCTGGCTGTCACCACCGAGCAGATGAGTGATTTCGGGGTGCTGCGGGCATTGGGTGTTCGCCCAGGACAGTTGTGCCGCATCGTGATTACTCAAGCTGCGCTGATCGCCGGGCTCGGATATCTGTTGGGTGCCGGGATCACCTACGGAGTGCAGTTCCTGGTGAAGGACCGACTGGGAGATGTCACGGTGCAAGTGACTCCCATCATGCTCGCCGCGATGGCCGCAGCCACCGGTGTGATGGCGGTCATCGGATCACTCATACCGGTCCGACGGGTAACACGGATTGATCCCGCTCAGGCGTTCCGGAGGTGAGTGCAATGACCAGTTCTGAAAAACCGAATGTTTCGCATGAGCCGGTTCTGCAGCTCACGGGCATCGAGCACAAGTACGGAACCGGCGATGCGGCCGTGCATGCACTGCGGGGCCTGGACCTGACGGTCAACCCCGGTGAGGTCGTGCTGGTTGTCGGCCCCTCGGGCGGCGGTAAGACCACCGCACTTTTGGTCATGGGGTTGCTGCTGACCCCGGCGGCGGGTGTGGTCAGGATCGGCGGCCAGAACGTGGGTGACCTGAGCGAGCGTGAACGCGCCCGAATCCGATTGGAAAAACTGGGATTCCTGTTCCAGGAGTACAACCTCCTGAATGCGTTGACGAGTGCGGAGAACGTGGCGCTGCCGTTGCGTTACGCCGGGGTGGGCAAGGCGGCGGCCGCGTCACGTGCCCGGGAACTTCTGGCGGAGCTCGGGCTGGCGCATCGGACCGATCACCGTCCCCCCGCGCTCTCAGGCGGGGAGAAGCAACGCGTCGCTGCCGCGCGGGCGCTGGCCGCGCGTCCGGGTCTGGTCCTGGCTGACGAACCAACCGCGAACCTGGATTCGGCCACCGGAAAGAAGGTGGCCGAGCAGCTTGCCGATGCGGCCAAGAGCCAAGGGGCGGCGGTGGTGATCGTGACTCACGACCTGCGCCTGACGGATATCGCGGATCGTGTGCTGCATCTTGAAGACGGTGTGCTGCTAGAGAAAGAGGACCAATGACCGAAACCCTGGCGCTTCCCGAAGATGCGGAAATCATCGGCGCGCTGCGAGAGGCACTGACCAAGCTGCTCCCCGAGGAAGATCTGGCTCAGGTCGATCTCGATGCCGTGGGTGCCGAAACTGCGCTGCTGAGCCTTCCCATCGACTCGGTGGTACTGATGGCGCTGATGAACGAGTTGGAAGACCGGTTCACGGTGTTCATCCCGGAAGAAGAAGCGTTTGCGTTCACTGTGGTGGGTGATGTCGGCACGTTCATCCGTCAGCGCCTGCGCGATAAGGCGAAACGCCGCGAACAGGCATGAGCGATCGCGCGATTCGCGAGCACATGACGGTCAACGCCCCGGCCACGGCCACGGGTGCGATCGACTATCCCGCGCTGCTTCGCTCAGATCTTGAGCAGATCGACTTCTATGATTCGCGAAGTCATCTGCATACGCTTTCGGGGAAAGATCTGGTGAACGCCATCCGGATTCGTGCCGCGGCGCTGGCGGAAAGTGGCCTGCGGCGCGGTGACCGGGTGGCCATGATCGCGGCGAGTGATGAAGAGTACCTGGCCACACTGCTGGCGGTGCTGTCGTTGGGCGCGGTACCGTGCGCGGTCGCGCCGCCGCCCACACCTTCGCGACCGGAATCGGCGGGAGTGGCGCACGTGCGTGCGGCGCTCGAGGTGTTGAATCCGGTCATGGTCATTGCGCAACCGCGGGTGGCCGTGGCTGTTGCGCATCCGAACGTGTTGGCGTACGGCGACCTTGTCGATGCGGATCCTATTGATTGGCAATTGCTTTCGTCAGCTTCTCCCGCGGATGCTCATCACATCCAGCTCACCTCAGGTTCCACGTCCGCACCAAAGGCAGTGCTGCTGACCCATGGCAACGTGGTCCATAATTCATGCGCAATCGCCTACGGCACAAGAGCATTGCGTGGCCAAGATCGGGTATTCAGCTGGCTGCCCCTCTATCACGATATGGGCTTCATCCAAGTGCTGGCCGCACTTCTCTACGGTCTTCGGGTGGGGGTGATGACCCCGATGGGATTCTTGCGCGATCCGACGTCATGGATACGGCACATGTCCCACCACGGATCGACCCACACCGCAGGTCCACCGTTCGCGTATCGGGCCGTGTCGGATGCGATCGGACGTGGCGGCGTGCCCGCCGACGTGGACTTGTCCGCACTGCGTCACGCCTACGTGGGTGCCGAGCCCATTCCGTACGCGGTGCTGCGTGAGGTCACCGAACGACTTGCTCCGCTGGGAATGCGGTCAGATGCCTTGGTGCCGTGCTACGGCATGGCGGAAACCGTGCTTGCGACAAGTATTGCACTGCAGTCGCATTCGCCAGAAGGAACGTCCTTCGGTAGGGTGCGCGGCGAACAGAATCCGGAGGACGATCAGCTCGTGGTGTCCTGCGGGCGGGTGGTCGACGGCCTGCGGCTGCAAATCCTTTCGCCCGAAGGAGAATTGCTTCCCGACGGGGCCGTCGGCGATGTTCAGGTGAGTGGGCCGTCGGTGATGTTGGGCTACTTGAGCCCCGGCGGTGGGGTGGTCGCGCCCGAGGGTGGATGGCACGACACCGGAGACCGCGGCTTCCTCGCCGAGGGTGAGCTGTTCGTCGTGGGCCGTCGCAAAGAGATGCTCATCGTGCGGGGACGCAACTTCCCGCCCTATGACGTGGAGCGGGAGATCGACGGTTTATCCGGCGCGGGAGGGGTTTCCGTGGTGTTCTCCCTGCACGATGAGCAGCGTGCCCGCGAATCGGTGATTGCCGTCGTGGGAACCCGGGCGGCGGCCGACGAGTATGACGAGCTTCGGGCACGTATCGCCGGCGGTGTCCGTGCCGCTTTCGGGTTCTCCCTTGATGAGGTTCTGGTGGTCCCGGCCCGCACGATCCCGCGGACCACCAGCGGCAAGCGCCAGCGGCTCAAGGTGCGTGAGGCGTATCGGACGGGGCAGCTGGTACAGACTGGAGGTTGACGTGTCACAAATGTGTGACGCCGTGGTGATTGGCGCGGGGCAATCGGGCCTGGCAGCCGGGAAAGCATTGCTTGACAGGGGCTTACACCCGATCCTTTTGGAGGCGGATAACGGGCTGGGAGGCGCGTGGAAGCACTACTACGACAGCCTCGCCCTGTTCAGTCCGGCGCGGTACTCCGGCATGATGGGTATGCCGTTCCCGGGCGATCCCGATCGTTATCCGGTGCGAGACGAGGTCATCGCGTATCTGCGTGACTACGCGACGCGGCTTGATGCCGAGATTCGGTCGGAATGCCGCGTGGTGCGAGTCGGCGCGGATGTACACGGTTACTCGGTACTGACCGATGACGGTGACGTACTCGTGTCGCCGATCTTGATCGTGGCTACCGGTACGTACGGAAACCCGTATGTTCCCCCGGTTTCCGGGGCCGAATCATTTTCGGGACGTCAGTTACATGCCGGACAGTATCGAGCGGCGGCACCGTTCGCCGGTGAGCGCGTGGTGGTGGTAGGAGCGGGAAACTCGGCAGTGCAGATCGCGGTGGAACTTGCAGAAACGGCGGCGGTCACGCTGGCTACCCGCGGTCGCCCACGCGTGGTACCACAACGTCCACTGGGGTTCGATATGCATTTCTGGTATGCCAGAACGGGTTTGGATACCGCCCCTGTCGGGTCTTGGCTACCCCGTCGGCCCAACGCGCCGGTGTTCGATGACGGCCGGTATCGGGCGGCGATCGGTGCGAGATGCCCCGATCGCCGAAAGATGTTCATACGCTTCGACAATGATGCGGTGGTCTGGGCCGACGGCACAGTCGAATCTGTCGACACGATCGTATGGGCGACGGGATATCGGCCAGACGTCGGCTATCTGGCAGGCTTGGGCGTGCTCGACACCAAAGGTGTTCCGCGCCATCGGAACGGGATAGCGATCTCGCGCCAGGGTTTGGGATACGTCGGGCTGGAGTGGCAGCGATCGCTGTCCTCAGCGACACTGCGAGGAGTCGGGCGAGACGCCGTCTTCGTCGTCGACCGCTTGCTGCGTCAACAGTCCCGACGCTATCCGTCCACACCGAATAGCTTGGCGCCATTGCGGTAGAGGACGTCCCGCATCCAGTCCTCGTC
The DNA here is from genome assembly GCF_002013895.1 of Mycobacteroides franklinii. GTDB lineage: Bacteria > Actinomycetota > Actinomycetes > Mycobacteriales > Mycobacteriaceae > Mycobacterium > Mycobacterium franklinii. The sequence goes on from NZ_MAFQ01000005.1 coordinate 205,418, forward strand.
GATGCCCGGCATGGACTGCATTGCGGTAATGGCCTCGGCATATCCGTAGGGGATGTTGGGGAAGTCGCTGCCGAAGTAGATCTTGTGGCCCAGATCGACAAGCCGGGGGTAGTCGGCGGGTGGGAAGGGCGCCTTCTCGTTGGAGAAGGCGGTGAAGGCCATGGTGGTATCGAGCCGAACTTCGTCGTACTGCTGGGCGAGATCGAGGAAATCGCTGTACTCGGGCATTCCCATGTGGGCGACGATCAGGCGCAAGCGAGGGAATTGTGTGAGAAGGGCCCTGATTCGATCGGGGCCGGTGAATTCACCCGGTGCTGGACCCGACCCGCAATGGATCACGACGGGAACGCCGGCGTCCTCGATGAGACCCCATGCCGGAACAAGTAGAGGATCAGTGGGGGAGAAGGCCCCCACTTGAATGTGGACCTTGAATACGCCGGCACCCGCTTCGATGGCGTCGCGCACGTAGTCGGCGGCCTCGGGCTCGGGGAACAGGGTGGCGGTGTGGACGCAGTCCGGTGTCTGCTCCGCGAACTGGCCGGCCCATTGGTTCAACCAGGCCGCCATCTGAGGCTTGTGCGGATAGACCAACGAGGTGAAGCGCAGTACTCCGAACTCGCGCAACGTCGCGACCCGCTGGGACTCCTCGGCACGGTAGGTGATGGGCCAGGGGCGCCCAACCAGTGGGCCGGCCGAGTCGAAGTACGCCCACACCTTGTCCATGACGGATTTCGGCATGAAGTGGGTGTGCACGTCCACGATGCCGGGAATTTCCAGCTGCTGCCAGATCTGTCTGACGGGCGTCGGGTCGAAGGCTGAAACGGGCATGCGCCTATCTATATCAATCGATCGACGCCGCTGAACCAGGCCCGACGAAATATACCCCCTATGGGTACTTGCCAATCCGGACGACCCGATGCTACGTTCGGTCTGGTCAGATACCCCCATGGGGTATGGAAAGGAATGGACAAATGACAGCGTCGGAAACCTACGACTGGAACCTGAAGGGTGACTGGTTCGATGTGTGCAGTTGCAAGCTGCCGTGCCCGTGCAGCTTCGCGCAGGAACCCACCCACGGTGACTGCCTGTTCACCCTGGTGTGGCATGTCAGCGAGGGGCACTGGGGCGATGTGGATTTGACCGGCCTGGGCGTGATCGCCCAGGGAGAGTTTCAGGGGAACATGTGGATCGGCGATCCGGACGCGACCATGAAGCTGATGTTCTACATCGACGAGGATGCCGACGCCCGGCAGCGCATCGCGCTTGAACGCATCTTCACCGGCAAGGAAGGCGGCTGGCCGGCCGAGTTCGCGAGTCTCATCGAGGAGTTGCGCGGTATCGAATACGTTCCGATCAACTTCGACAAGGCTGACGATCTCACGAGCTGGAGTGCACAGATTCCGGGCAAGGTGGATCTGCACGTCGAGGCGTTGACCGGCCCGACCGCCGACCCCAGTCGGCGGGTCACCACCGCGAACGCGCCGGGTGCGGAAGTTGGACCGGGTCAGGTCGCGACCTGGGGTGTAGTCACGAAGGATCACTCCGTCGGGTTCGAATGGTCGCACGAGCACCGTGGCGGATCCAGTAAGCACTTCCCGTTCGACTGGCGCCCCGACGGCACGGCGCCACAGGTCAGCGAGGAATTGGCCGAGGCCCAGCAGGGCGGCTGCTGCTGTTCACACTGAGCGAAGCCGGACCGCACCCGATATCGGATTTCGGGTGCGGTCCACGCCGTCCAGCAGAGCTTGATCTCAAGTCCAGTTGAGGATTTAGCGTCGCGGGTATGACCTTTAGACCTGATGAGATCGCATTCATGAGGCAAGCCGACCTCGGCAGGCTTGCCACGATTCAACCCGACGGCACACCCCAGGTGAGTCCGGTTGGATTCTCGTACAACGAGCAACTCGGGACGATAGACGTATCCGGATACAACATGAGTCGAAGCCGTAAGTACCGCAACATCATCCACAACGACAAGGTCGCGTTCGTTGTGGATGACATCCCGTCCCGAGACCCCTGGCGGGTGCGCTGTTTGGAGATACGCGGGACGGCCCAATCCGCCGTAGGCCCAGTGGCTCGCGGTGCCGCCGGCGACGAGCTGGATACCGCGATCATCCGCATCACCCCCAGCCGGATCATCAGCTTCGGTATCGACGACCCCGACACGGATCCGCACCTGCTCGCAGTCGACAACCGCGATGCCTAAGGGCACCCGTCGCACCCCGGGAATGAAGTAGGGGCGTTAGGTCTTCAATGGATACGTGAACATCGACTTGACCGGTAAGACAGCGCTAGTAACGGGATCCACGCAGGGCATCGGACTCGAGATCGTCCGGCAGCTCGCGGCCAGCGGCGCACGTGCGGTGGTGAACGGGCGCTCTCAAGAGCGTGTCGACGCGGCGGTCGCCGAGGTTGGGCTTCAGCACGGGAGCGTCATCGGCGTGGCCGCCGACGTTTCCACCGCTGAGGGCGTTGACCTGCTCCGCGAGCAGCTCCCCGAGGTGGACATTCTGGTCAACAATCTGGGCATATTCGGCGCCATACCGGCGCGCGAGATCACCGATGAGCAATGGCGGAACTACTTCGAAGTGAATGTGTTGTCCGCGGTACGTCTCATTCGGGCATACCTGCCGGGGATGGTCGACGCAGCCTGGGGTCGCATCATCCAGATCGCCAGTGATTCGGCGATCGTCATTCCGCAGGAAATGATCCACTACGGCGTCTCCAAGACAGCACTGCTGGGAGTGACGCGTGGATTCGCGAAGGACGCCGCGGGCTCGGGTGTCACGGTCAACTCGGTGATCGCTGGGCCCACACACACCGCGGGCGTGGAAGACTTCGTGTATCAGCTCGTCGACAAGTCGCTGCCGTGGGACGAGGCACAGCGTGAATTCATGAAGAAGCATCGGCCGCAATCGCTGTTGCAGCGTTTGATCGAGCCGGTGGAGATTGCCAATCTTGTGGTTTATCTCAGTTCTCCATTGGCATCTGCGACCACCGGCGCTGCGGTTCGTGCCGACGGCGGCTACGTCGACTCGATCCTGCCCTAGCCATTCAGGCTTGCATCACAAAGAAGGGCCGCTTCCGTAGGCTGATCCGGAAGCGGCCCTTGGTCTTTGCGTCTTAGTTGATGCCACCGATGTACTGGCCGCTGGGCGGCGGGGTGAAGCGCATCTGCGGACCCGAGTTGTTCATCGCGTACTGCCCGGTGCCCAGCCGAGCATGATCCCGGTTGCCGCCCCCGCTGCCGTTGTTACCGGCACCGGCGACGACAGCTGAGGTGGGGCTGCTCGTCAGTTCGATGGCGGCGTGGGTGGGCACCAGGATCGCCAGACCGATACCGACCACGGCGACAACCCGGCGAACGTTGGTTGATATTGCTTGCGAGGTTCCGGCGATAGCGGTCATTTTCTCTGCGCTCCAATGCTTTTGAAGATCCTCTTGCGATGCCTCTAACAACATGAGCGCCGTCTGGTGCCATCCTGAAGTGCCTGTGATAACTCAGTCAGTCCGATGCGGAATAAACGCGTCGGCCGGACCGCTGGGCATTGCAAGACAGTCGAATACGCCAACGCGAACCCTGGCTCGGTCGTGTGACCGGGCGGGTCCGCGTTGGCGTGTGATGGCTCAGTTGTATGAGGGGCACGAGATGTCGACGTACACCGTCGAGAAGGCGGTTGCCCCGCGCAGCCCTTCGATTCCGGTCACCACACATTCAGACAACGGCGCCGTCGGAATTCCATTCAGCTGGACCGTGTAGCCCTGTGCCTGCAACTTGTCCACGGTGTCCGATGCCGACGATCCGCCGCCGCCGGCAGCAGAGGCCTGAGCGCCGAAGGTGACTGAGGCCACGGCCATGGCGCCGAGTGCGGCCAGTGCCACCAGGAAGGAAACTGCCGACCGGATGGCCGATCGAGTGAGGGAGGCGATGCGGGTGTTCATGGCAGTTTCCTTTGTCGTGAGGTAGAGCAATTAAGTGCTAACGCTTGAGGCAACTTCTATCCATTAGCGAGTATTTCTCTCCGCACTGTTAGATAGGCCACATGGTTACAAGTGGCGCTATCCATTAGGAGAGCTAGAGTCGGGGGATGGATACGAGCACGTCGGGCACGATCGCCGCCATATTGGGTGAGCCGCTTCCCGTCGAGCTGATGAACACCATTCGTGGTGGTCGGGGGGATGTTCGGGATGCCCTGGACACCGACGAGGCTGTGTACGAATGGCTCGAAGTGATGGCGGATCGAATCCTTGCCGAATCGGGCGCGCACACCATTGCCTTCTCGCTGGAGGACGCGCGGTTGGTTGCCGATGATCTCAGGGCACTGCGTGACGCGCTGCGGAGTCTGGCTGCCGAAATCACCGAGGATCCGCGGCCGTCGACATCCGCGATGACACACACCCAGGCTGTGGCGACGGTCAACATGCTCGCGAATGCCCGCGCCGAGTTGGTGTGGCCCGTCGATGGAGAGCCGATCCGGGCGGCGACTGTACGCGGGTCGCAGGCGCGGCTGGCCGTGGGGCTGATAGCGCGTCAGGCGATCGACTTCTTGGGTGGCCCAACACGCCACCAGTTGCGTGCTTGCCTAGGCCCGCACTGCGTGCTGTTCTTCGTCAAGGAACACCCCAGGCGGGAATGGTGCACGCCGAAATGCGGCAACCGGGCGCGGGTCAAGCGGCACTATGACCGCCACGCCGCGGCCGGGTCCTGATGGTCAGCCGTTCTCGGGGACCGCGCGCCGCTTCTCCAGGTACACCTTGGCGGCCGTGGCCGCTGCGGGCAGGGTCGACAAGATGGCGATGATCAGGATGATGATGTCCAGGTGTTCGCCGACGAAGGCGATATTGCCCAGAAAGTAGCCGATCATCGTCAGGCCGATACCCCAGGCGGCGCTGCCAATGGCGTTGTACAGCAGGAATATTGGATAACGCATGCCCGACATGCCCGCGATCACGGGGGTGAAGGTCCGCACCACGCCGATGAACTGTGCAACCAGAAGCGTCTTGGGTCCGTGTTTGTCGAAGAACTCGCGGGAGGCGGTCAGATAGCGCTGTTTGAAGAAGCGCGCGTCTTCCTTCTTGAACAGCGCCGGACCGAGTCGACGTCCGATGAAGTACCCGCACTGGCTGCCCAGCAGCGCGGCCACTGCGGCACACGGAGCCAACACCTGGATCGCGACGGGGGAGTTGGGCTGAGCGGCAATCAGTCCCGCGGAGAACAGCAGGGTGTCTCCGGGCAGGAACGGGAAGAGCAGGCCCGTCTCGATGAAGACGATGACCATGACACCGGCCAGCACGGCGCCACCGAACAGACCGCCCTCGCCCAGCCAGTACATCGGATCCATGACGTCCGCGGGCGCCAGACCCATGTCCATGGCTGGAAGCTAGCTACGGAACATTGCTGGACAGGAAACAACACGAGAACCCCACCTGGCGAAGTGCCCGTCACGGCACTTTGAGCGCTCACGGGTTACCGGACCGCCGGTGGTGATAACAGCGCGCGCACCTCCTCATCGGAGACCTGGTGAAAGTCTTGATAGGCGTCGCCCACGGCCTGAAATCGGGACGGGCACGACGCGACGACGAAATCATCCACCAGGGAACCGAATCGGCGGAACGCCGAGCGCGGGGCTACCGGAACCGCCGCCACCACTCGTGCCGGTAATGCCCTCCTGATGGTCAACAACGCCACGCGCATGGTCGCGCCGGTAGCGATCCCGTCATCGACGAGAATCACCGTCTTGTCTTTGATTTCGGTGCCGTGATGGGTCAGGTACAGCCGTTCGCGGCGGGCCAGTTCGCGCCACTCGCGGGCGGTGACGTCGCGGAGTTGTTCCGGAGTGATGTCCATGGTGCGCACGATGTCGTCGTCGACGACCACTTCGCCTCCGCTGGCAATGGCCCCCATCGCATACTCGTCGTGTCCCGGTACCCCGAGCTTGCGTACGACCAGCACCTCAAGCGGGACTCTCAGAGCTGTTGCGATCTCTCGCCCGACGGGTATTCCGCCACGCGGCAATGCGAGGACCACCACGTCTTGCGTCTTGTAGGGCGCAAGGATGCCCGCCAGCACGCGGCCGGCGTCCTGGCGATCACTGAACATCCGATGTGTGTGTGACATGGGAACGTTCCTGGCTGGTTGCCTGGATATCTCCATCTTCCGGCTGGGCCAGTGTGCTGACAACCGTTGATCTCTGGACGCCCTCGAACAACTTGGTGCGAATGGTCGACACGGAGTGCGGAAGCCAGACGGCTTGAATGGGAACCAAAGGAGGATTGACGATCTCGATCACCCGCACCTTGCGGTGATAGAGGTCCCCGGGGTCGTCGGTGACGAAGGCGCAGTGATCGGGGTGCGCGAGCACAGCCGTGTGCGGTGGAGTGCCTTGTACCGGATTGATCAGCAGGCGGGGCTCGAAACCGCTTCGGCGGCAGTGTGAAACCAATAGGTCGGTGTAAAAGGAATGACGCGGCGGAGCCCACACCACGATGGGGTACTCGGCGATTTCGGCAATGTTGACACGCTCCTGTGCGGCGAGCGGGTGCGACTGCACGACGGCGATACGCAGTGGTTGGTAGAGCAGAGTGTCGGTGGCCAAGTCGGTGGGCATATCGATCCCGCGGCGTAACGCCAGGTCAAGCGAGCCATCGAGCAGACCATCGCGCATGGTGCTCGGAAAGACCTGTCGCACGGTGATCGACACCGCGGGGTCGCTGGTGACCGCCGGCTCGATGATCCGGTAGACCTCTTCTCCGGAAATGGCGGGCGAATGCCCAATGACAAAGGCCCGCTGTGGATCTGAGAGGTTGCGTGTGGCGTTGGCCAGCACGCGTATCCCGGCGAGAAGCGGTTTTGCGCCGGTATACAGCTCGTGACCGGCGTCGGTCAGCTGCAGGCTGCGTTGCGCACGCGAAAACAGCGCGACACCGAGATCTCGTTCCAGTTGACGTATTGCCGACGATAACGCCTGCTGGGTGATGAATAGCTGCGCCGCGGCGGCCGCCAGCGTCGGGGCCTCTGCGGCCACCACGAACTGAAACAATCGCCGGGAATCCAGCAAGTCTGCCAGCGAACTACCCTCGGCCATCCCGCTCATCTGCAATGACAACTCCTACTTGTGTTTATACAAGAATAATGTGGTTTGCCCTTGTGCTAGCTAAACCTACGATTTTGTATGGAGATGTGGGTAACCATGGAGCCCACTCGCAAAGGACGACTCCACGCAGGAAAAGGGAGATAATCGAGTGACGGATCATTCACTAAATGGTAAGACAGTACTCATCACAGGTGGTGGCAAGAATCTGGGTGGGCTGATCGCTCGGGATCTCGCCGCCAACGGAGCCGGGGCAGTCGCGATCCACTACAACAGCCCGTCGAGCAAGGATGCCGCGGACGAAACCGTGGCCGCCATCCAGGCGACCGGCGCCAAGGCGGTGGCGTTCCAGGGCGACCTGACCACTGGAGACGCGGTAAGCAAACTCTTCGCGGATACCGTTGCCGCGGTGGGCCGGCCCGATATTGCGATCAACACGGTCGGCAAGGTGATCAAGAAGCCGTTCACCGAAATCACCGAGGAAGAGTACGACTCGGCCAGTGCGGTCAATGCCAAATCGGCGTTCCTGTTCCTCAAGGAGGCGGGGAAACATGTCAACGACAACGGCAAGATCGTCACGCTCGTGACATCACTGCTGGGCGCCTACACCCCCTTCTATGCGGCATACGCGGGAACCAAGGCACCCGTCGAACACTTCACCCGTGCCGCCTCGAAGGAATATGGGGAGCGCGGTATTTCGGTGACAGCGGTAGGGCCGGGCCCGATGGACACGCCCTTCTTCTACCCCGCGGAGGGTGAAGATGCCGTGGCGTACCACAAGACTGCCGCCGCGCTGTCTCCGTTCTCCAAAACCGGACTCACCGATATCGAGGACATCGCCCCGTTCATCCGGTTCCTGGTCAGCGACGGCTGGTGGATCACCGGGCAGACCATCCTGATCAACGGCGGCTACACCACCAAGTAGTCACTGTTGCGATAGCGACTCCGTCCGGGACGTCGGAGTCGCTGGAGCTGGCCGCCGTACGTACTTGGTGAGTAAGACACTCGCCAATGCGACGGCGGCCAGTTCTGTCAGCACACTGATCACCGCATACGGAGCCGGGGTCCAACCGCGTTCGGAGAAGCCGAACAGGCCGACGGTGCGGGACAGCGCGAACGCCACGAGTGCCCCGGCCGAGCCCAGACCTGCCGCCGCGACCGTCCAATCGGGTGCACCCACCACGATCAGGACGGCCATCGCGAAGAAGGCGGCGGCCTGCACCAGGAACGCGGGGCCGATGGTCGGAATATGTTGGTAACCATGCATATACAGGTATGCGTGAGCATATCCGCTGACGGCCAACGCCATGGCCAGCGCGAGACGATACGTGATGTTCATGTCAGCTTGTCCTCCTTGATGGCAAGGGCCTGGCTGCCCTTCAGGTAGCTCACCTCGCGGATGCCGAGGATGTCGTGCAGTTGACCGGCGGGCAGCGTCACCGGCTTGGGGGCCGGGCCGTCGCCCGGTTTGGGCAGGGGGTACGCCGTTGTGGTCCCGCTGTAGAAGGTGATGTTTCCTTCGGTCTTGGTAAACAATTGGTGCACATGGCCGTTCAGGCATGTCACCGATGCGAACCGCTTCATGTAGCTCAGGGCCTGCGCGGAATCGTCGGTACCCCAGCCCCATTCGGGATACATGGCGAACAGTGGGATGTGGCTGAACACGATGATCGGGGTGTCCGAGGAAAGGGAAGCAAGGTCCCTTTCGATGAACTCCAGCTGGTCGTTGCCCAGATGCCCGAGCTTCTTCAGGTTGAGGGTGTTGACCAGTCCGATGACGTGCACCCCCGCGATGTCGAAGCTGTACCACCCGTCGCCGCGGGTGCCATTGCCGAATACGTTGCGATACTTCTGCCCGGCATCGTCGACCGAATCATGTTCTCCCGGAACCGTGAACACGTGTGGTGTGCTGAGTCCGGACAGCATCTGTTTGACCTGATCGAACTGTGCATCGGTGGCCAGATGCGTGAGATCGCCGGTGTGAATCACGAAATCCGGGGTGTAGCCCAGATTGTTGATCTGGTTGATCGCATGGCCAAAGGAATCGACGACGTTCGAGTTGGCCGTCCCGTTGAATCCGATATGACTGTCACTGATCTGCGCGAAGCGCAGTGTTGGGCGTGTGGTCGCGGCAGCTTGCGAACCCGCCACATGCGAGATCACCTCCCCACCAGCCACTGTCAACGCGACGGCGGCACCGAACCAGGCGGTGTGCCGAATCAGCTGGCGGCGGGACATGTGTTGCGGATCTTGTTCGTCGGTCATTGCACTACCACCGTCGCCTTCATGAATGGATGAATCCCGCACACGTACTTGTAGGTGCCCGCCTTGGTGAACTGGTAGGAGAACGTGCCCTGCGCGTCCATCCCGGGTGAGCGGAACGCGCCGTCCTCGGACACCACGTTGTGGGGCTCTTCGTCTTTGTTGGTCCAGGTGACGGTGGTGCCCGCGGGCACGGTCAACGTGGGGGGATTGAAGGCGAAGTTCTCGATGTTGACCGCGGGTCCCGTCGGGGCCGGGGCTGAGGGAGCGCCTGTGGTTGTCGGCATAGAAGTCATGCCCGGCATTCCCGACATGGCGTGACCCTGCATGCCCGGCGTCCCACTGGCATCGGAGGCGACCGTGATGGACAGCGGTGCATCCGGTGTCGTGCCGGCACCACTGGAACACGCCGCGAGCGGGATCGCTATCGCCGCGGCGACCGCGGCACAGCGCAACGAAGACAAAGACATGGTGCCCCTTTCCATGAACGAGTCCGCGGTGAGTCGCGGACCACCGCACAGAGATAGGGGCGGGGGTTACAGCCGAACTACACCGGACGGTCCGGTGCGAACACCTCGATGTGACCGTCGGCCTCACGTACCTCCAACGTGGGCAGCGGCTTTGGTGCGATGGGCAATTGGTGCGTGATGACCCGTCCATCGGTGGTGAACGATGTGGTGTGACACGGGCATTGCAGCCGGTCGTGGGCCCCGTCGAACCAGAGTTTGCAGCCCTGGTGGGTGCAGACACCGGAGACCGCCTCGACCCGGCCGCCTACCCGGCGCACGAACCCGTTGACAAACCCGAGGTCGAAGGGATGCACCGCACCGTCCGGGACAGCACTGCTGGCCGCCACACGTTGCCAACTGCCGGTGTTGGGGACGATCTCGCCCGATTCCTGCTGTGGGTCGGTCTCGGGCTTGGGGTTGATCAGACGGTCGGTGGTGACGGCGACCGCGGCGGCGGCTGCGGCAGCGGAGGTGCCGACGAGGACGGTCCGCCGGTTTGGCACCTGCCACCGGTTTTGCCCGGAAGGCGCTGGGGTATCACCCATCTGTTCGGCTAGGCGGCTCTGTAGATCGGCGAGGAAATCTTGGCTCGGTGCGTCATCGCCGGGTTGGCTGGCGCGCAGCTCGATCGCGGTCCGGATCTGTGCTGCCTCGAAATCATCGGGACGGAAGGCCTTGGGCCGGCGACCCCGGAGCAGGTCGTCGACATAGCGGCGCAGCCCACGCGGATTCATGACAGGTCCTGTTCGTTGATCTGGGCGGCCAGACGCAATGCCCGATGCTGCAGCACCTTGGCGTTGGCGACGGTGACACCCATCTTCGCGGCGGACTCCTTGATCGAACAGCTTTGCAGGAAACGCAGTTCCAGAATTCGACGATAGTTGTCCGGTAGTGCGTCCAGTACCGCTCGCGCATGTTGCGGCGCGGTGCTGATGGACTCCTCGGCCTCGGGAGGTCGGTCGGCGATGTCCTGCATGTCGGGGATCGAGGTGATCTCGCGCCCCAGCGTCTCGCGCCAATGTGCGGCCAGGACTGTGCGCGCGGTCGTCCGCAGGTAAGCCCGTACCTCGGCCTTGGTTACGGTGAGGCGTAGCGGGCGCAGGGCGGCAAGAAACACCTCGGCCGTCAGGTCCTCGGCGTCAGGTCTGTTACCCACCCGCGCGTAGATGGTGCGGTAGACCCAGACGACATTGTCTTCGTATACGGACTGCCAGTTGGCATAGTGATCGCCGCCCGTCGGAACGGCCCGTAGGCCGCGCCGGGCGGTGGGATCACGTTGCGTCATCACCGTCGGTTGGTCCCGTCCCCGCAGTGTCCGTCGAGTCCTGTAGGTCCTCGAGGGCAGTTGGATATCTACCCCTGAAGAAGTAGTGCCGGTGGTTACACGATGCCGACGGCCATTTGGTTCGGGGTAGCGTCACGGGGATGACGGGTGCTCTCGATGGGATCCGGGTGCTGGAACTGGGCACTCTGATCGCCGGGCCTTTCGCGGGCCGCTTACTCGGGGATATGGGTGCCGAGGTGCTCAAGATCGAGCCGCCCGGTGCGCCGGACCCGCTGCGGACATGGGGGCAGGCCGAGGTCGACGGACACCACGTGTTCTGGACGGTGCACGCACGCAACAAGAAGGCCATCACCCTGGATCTGCGGATCGAGGCCGGGCGCGCACTGTTTCTCGATCTCGTCGGACAGTCGGATGTGATCGTCGAAAACTTCCGGCCCGGCACGTTGGAGAAATGGGGTCTGGGCTATGACGTCCTGGCCGAACGCAACGAGGGCATCATCCTGGTTCGTGTCTCCGGGTACGGGCAGACAGGCCCGGACGCGCACAAGGCCGGATACGCATCGGTGGCCGAGGCCGCCAGTGGTCTGCGGCATCTCAACGGTTTTCCCGGTGGTCCGCCGCCCCGGATGGCGCTCTCGATCGGCGATACTCTCGCCGGCATGTTCGCGGCTCAAGGGGCGCTTGCCGCGCTGTACCGGCGGACCGTCACCGGCCGGGGGCAGATCGTCGACACGGCGCTCACCGAGAGTTGTTTGGCCGTACAGGAATCGACCATCCCCGACTATGACGTAGGTGGGGTGGTGCGGGGGCCGTCGGGCACCCGGCTGGAGGGCATCGCGCCGTCGAACATCTATCAGAGCGCCGATGGCAGCTGGGTGGTCATCGCCGCCAACCAGGACACCGTCTTTCGCAGACTGTGCGAGGCGATGGACCAACCGGAACTGAGCTCCGATGAACGTTTCGCCGATCATATTGCCCGCGGGCGTAATCAGGACGAGCTGGATGCGATCATCGCCGGGTGGGCGGCACGGCGCGTACCCGCGGACATCATCGATGTGCTCAGCGCCGCCGGGGTGATCGCGGGTCCCATCAACACCGTCGCCGATGTGGTGCAGGACCCGCAACTCAAGGCGCGGGAAATGCTCGTCGAGCATTTCGATGAACGCCTCGGCCGCTCGGTGCTGGGGCCGGGCGTGGTCCCGGTGCTGTCCGAATCGCCGGGCGGTGTCCGCAGCGCCGGCCCGGCCCGGCCGGGTCAGCACAACGAGGACGTCTATGTGCGGCTGTTGGGCAGGAGCGCCGCGGAAATCGAGTCGCTACGGGTGCAGGGGGTGCTGTGATGGCGACGAGCCTGTTGGGCACGGAGCATGTGCAGCAGCCCGCGCACGTCACCATCCGCGAGGTGTTGTTGCGGGATGGACTACAGCTCGAGGCGCCGATCTCGTTGGCGGACAAGCTCAAGTTGCTCGACGCCATCGCGGCGACGGGTGTGCGGGAGGTCGAGGCCACCGCGTTTGTGTCACCCACCAAGATGCCGGCGCTGGCCGACGCGGCCGAACTTGCGGCGCAGCTGCATCATTACCCGGATATCGAGTTCTCGGCACTCGTCGCCAGCCCCAACGGCGCCAAGCGTGCTCTGGCGGCGGGATTCACCTCACTGGAGTACGTGGTCTCGGCCGCGGACGGACACAGCCGTGCCAATGTCGGAACCAGCAGTGCCGAGGCCACCGCACGCATCGAGGAGATCGTGGCGCTGGCACGTGATGCTGCTGCGACGGTGGAGGTGATCGTCGCGTGCTCATGGGACTGCCCGTTCGATGGTCCCACCCCGGAACATCGGGTGCTCGACATCGTGCAGCGCGCCCGGGACTGGGGCGTCGACCGCTACGCCCTGGCCGACACCATCGGCACCACCACCCCGCGCCGCGTAGCGAATCTCGTTGCGGCGGTGAGCCCGATCGTCGGCGATGCACCCCTAGGTGCGCATTTCCACAACACCCGCGGATCCGGTCTGGCCAGTGCCTATGCGGCTGTGCAAGCCGGAGTGAGGCGACTGGATTCCTCGATCGGCGGGTTGGGAGGCTGCCCGTTCGCGCCGGGGGCAACCGGCAATATCGCCACCGAGGATTTGGTGTATCTGTTGCGGGATAGCGGTGTCGACGTCGACGTCGATCTTGACGCCGCGATCGAGGCCGCGCGGGCGGTGCAGTCGGTGGTCGGACACGAGGTTCCCAGCGCTTTGCTGCGCGCGGGTGATCGGTTGTCGAGCTAGACCGTTGCGGTCGTACGGGGTTGGGCCCCAGGAATTCGGTGTCCGGGCTGGGCACCGTCACTAACTTCCCCGCTTTCCCTTCTGTGGGTGCTGTTAGGTGGTCTAGCTTGCTAACTGACTCGCGAGTCAGTTAGCGCTGATTCTTACTCAAGGAGGAGTATGTCCACACCGGTGCTGATCGGGATCATCGTGGGAGTGTTGGCCCTAGGAGGCTTGCTAGGGGCAGCCGTGCTTTTCGCCCTGGCTTCCGGCGACAACGGGCCGCGCCGGTTCGGGGTGACGACACCGGGAACCGACTTCTTCGACAAGACGGCATCGTTCGCGGTCACCGCGGAGATCAGCGTGCCCGGGCCCGTCGAGCGGGTGTGGACCCAGGTCTCAGAGGGCGGCTATCTGGAGAGCATTCCGTTTGTGTCCGGCCCGGTGAGGTCGGGCGACCGGATTGTCACCCGCACTCCACTGTTGGCCTTCACTGAGAAGGTGGTCCACAGCGAGGAGGGCCGCAAGCTGGTGGCGATCGGGGCGGGTATTTCGGTTCCGTTGGTGCTCAATGCATTTGGCGAACGTTGGGAACTTGCGGCCGAGGGAAACAAGGTGCAGGTGCGCTGGACGGTGGGAATCACCCCGAAATGGGTCGGCTGGTTCCCGATGCGCTGGACGGCGTTCGCGGTTCGCCCCTTCCTGCGGACCTTGTTGTTCTTGGCTATCCGTTAGCGGCCGCGCGTGACAGCGGGACGTCGCCGAGCACGATCCCGCTGAACATGGTGGCGATCGTGTCGGCGACCTCCGTCATTGTCGTTGCGGGATTATCGGATTCGGCGATGATGCTGTTGGCGGTGACGAACATCGTCATGAGCATGCGGGCTGCCATGTGCGTGTGCACACCGGCCTTCAGCTCGCCACGGGCGGCGAGGGTTTCCATGAGGGTCACCAGGGGCGGTAGCACGATGGTCTCGTCGATATGGCGGTAGGTTTCCTCGCCGAGAACCATCGGTGCCTGGCGCATGAGCTCCCGATATGTTCTGTCGCGCAGCGATCGAGACAGATAGACCCATGCGGAGGCCGCCGCGACTTGTGGGCCGCTTGGGCCGGGCTTGTCCAGTCGGCGGATGGCGGTGGTGACGGTGTCGGCGGTCTCGGTCAGGCATTCGGTGAGCAACGCGGTGAACATCGCCTGCTTGTCGGAGAAGTGGTAGTAGAACGTACCCTTGCTGACCTCGATGCTGCTGACGATGTCATCGACGGTCACACTGTTGTAGCCGGTGGTGGTGAAGTGCCGGCGTGCGGAGTTCAGAAGATCGGAGCGGGTCTGTTCTGCGTACATCTGCCGCCGGGTAGCCATGCAGGCAGTCTAGTCAGATCCCGACCCATGGTCAGTTTCTGCACTCCCGGCCGGACGTCCGCTCACCACACCAGGCGGGCCAGGTACGTCCGTGCGTAGCGCCGCACCGCCGCGGTGTCGGTGATATCGAGAACACCGGCGCGATTGGTGAGTAATGAACCAACCAAGCGGACGAGGATTTCCGAGACGGCCAGGACGGCATCGTCGGGCATGCTGACGCCGCTGTGTCGAAGTGAGGTCGCCACCAGCGCACTCGCGCGCACGATGGCTTTCTCCCCGGAGGGGGTGTTGAGCCCGATGACCAGCTCCGGCTCGTTCTCGATGATGGTGCCCGCCAGTCGGCTTTCGGTGATCAGTCGCATGGCCAGGGTGAAGCATTCAACGATCGCGCCTTGTGCATCCTGGCCGTTGGCGACGATGGCGAGCTGACCGAATATGACCAGGCTCTCTGCCTCGATGAGGTGCTCGAACAGTGCTTCCTTGGTGGGGAAGCGGCGATACAGAGTGCGGCGGCTCACCCCGGCGCGTCGGGCGATGGCATCCATGTTGGCCCGGCGCATCCCGTGCCGCTCAAACTCGGTGCGTGCGGCATCGAGCACGGCGTCGGTGGGCGGGGCGCTGGTCGTCACCCCCTGAGTATTCGCCTCTTCGCACGAGATACCCATCGGTGTCTGCTCTATGCCGCCCTGTTGTGCAACGGGCGGGGATCCACTGCCTCGCGCTTCCAGCCCTCTGCCGCCCACGGCAGGTACAGCCAGCGCACCGGCAGCCTGTTGAACACCGGGTTCAACGCGCGCATCACCCTCGCGAAACGTTGGAAGTTGCGTTCCTTCTTGTCGTTCCACTCCAGGCGGCAGACGTTCTGCATCTGTGGTGGCAGTGTCCCGACGATCACCGTCCGGATGAAGGCATTCAGCGGCGCCGAGAGCACTCGCCACACCGGCTTCGGTATCTGCTTGGGGCCGGGCATCCCCTGACGGATGTAGCCGGTGGCGTAGAGGATGGTCTTGGTCGGCACGAACCGGTCGAACATGCCCTCCATATAGGTCACGAACTCGTCGTATGTCTGCGGCTGATTGCGGGCACTGACGCCGTAGAGGCTGTACCAGACCTTGCTCTCTTCGAAGATCCGCACCTTCTCTTCGTAGGAAAGCCGGCGGATGAATGTGTCGGTGATGTACAGCACCTGGTCGACGAATGTTGCATGGGCCCAATAGAAAAGCTCCGGATTGAGGGCGTGGTAGCGAGTGCCGTCGCTGATGGTTCCGGCGATGGGCTTGTGGAAATCACGCACCATCCGGCCCCACTTCTGCGGGTCGGCCGAGTAGATGGTCTTCATGATCGGCGGACCGGAGCGGCGCGCCCTGCCGATGGTGTCGGTGAAGATCACCGAATGGTCCTCGACGGCCTTGCCCAGCTGCTCGATGCAGTTTTCGGTGCCGGCCAGCCGCTGGAATCCGAGGACTCCGCGAATGTCGCCGTAGAACTTCCACACCAGGGAATCGGCACCCAGGCGTGGCGTTTCCGGGGTGATTTCCTCGTCGACGGGCATGGGTATTGCCTCGCGGAGCCCTTCGTCCAGCGTGAGGGCACTCTGATCGACCACGGTCGCCTCCTGGCTCGTTGGCACAAAGTTGTGAACTTGTGCCAAACAGTACCCATGGCGTGCCCTTGATGCAAGATCTGGATGCGGCCGCCCGGGTAGGACTAGTTCTCGTCCGACGAGTCGGTCTGCGCGGGTTGCCGCAGCGCCCATGCCACGAAGACGGCCGCGACGAGTGTCATGGCGATCCCGGTCCACAGATTGACGTTGCCGCCCGCCTTGGCGAGGTTGTGCGCCGACGCGTCGTGGATACCGACACCTACGAGGATCAGGCCGAAGATACCCAGCAGCGCGGCGATGACGTTGCGTATGTCAAAAACGTTGCGCATGGCCGTCCTTCGATGGTGGTCAGTGGAAGATCAGGTTCAGGGCGACTACCAGCACCAGCACCACCGTCGCCAGCTTGGCCGGTTGCCGGTACCAGGCCGACGTGGGGTCGTCGCCGGAGAAGGCATGGGGCGTCTCGGAATACACCAAACCCGCCAGCTCGGCGACGGGCTTGGGTTCTGTCACCAGGCTGACCGCCACACTCACCACGATGTCCACGGTGAAGGCGACACCTGCCTCGATGAAGTTGGAACCCTGCCCGGAGAGGGTGAACACACCCGCCTCAAACAGCGACCACACACCCACGGCCGCAAACGTTCCGGAGACCAAACCGGCCCAGCCCGCGGTGGCGGTCATCCGCTTCCAGAACATACCCAAAATGAACGTTGCGAACAGCGGTGCGTTGAAGAAGGCGAACAATGTCTGCAGGTAGTTCATGACGTTGTTGTAGTTGGCCGCGATGAAGGCGGTACCGATGGCGATGACGGTGGCACCGACGGTGGCCAGTTGACCGACGCGCAAGTAGTAACCGTCGGGACGGTCCTTACGGATATAGCGCTGCCACAGGTCATAGCTGAAGACCGTGTTGAAGGCCGAGACGTTGGCCGCCATCCCCGCCATGAACGACGCCAGCAGGCCGGTAATGGCGACCCCCAGAACACCGGTCGGCAGAACCTCTTTCATCAGATACAGCAGCGAATTGCTGTACGTCAGGTTGGGGTCGTTGGTGGGCTGCCCCGCCTTGTAGGCGGCCATCTGCGGCACCAGCACCGCGCAGATCATCCCGGGGATCACCACGATGAAGGGGATGAACATCTTCGGGAAGGCGCCGATAATCGGGGTGCGCCGCGCGGCCGACAAGGACTCGGAGGCCAGTGCGCGCTGTACCTCGACGAAATTGGTGGTCCAGTAGCCGAACGAGAGCACGAATCCGAGGCCGAACACAATGCCGATGACCGAGAGCAGATTGTCGGAGAAGCCGCTGAGTTCATTGCCGGGCCAGGAGGACATCTGCCCGGCGGACACCTTCTCGCGCAGCCCATCCCAACCACCCACCTTGTTGAGACCAACAATGGTCAGCGGCAGCAGTGCCGCCACGATGACGAAGAACTGCAGCACCTCGTTGTAGATGGCAGCCGAAAGACCACCAAGGGTGATGTAGCACAACACGATCGCCGCCGCCGCAATGACAGATACCCATAGTGGCCAGCCCAGCAGCACATTCACGATGGTTCCCAGTAGATACAGATTGACCCCGGCGATGAGTACCTGTGCGATGGCAAAGCTGATGGCGTTGACAAGGTGTGCGCCAACGCCGAAGCGGCGCAGCATGAATTCGGGCACACTGCGCACCTGTGAGCCGTAGAAGAACGGCATCATGATGATGCCGAGGAACAGCATGGCCGGTACCGCGCCAATCCAGAAGTAGTGCATGCCAACCATGCCGAACTGAGCCCCGTTGGCAGACATACCCATGATCTCGACGGCGCCCAGGTTGGCCGTTACAAAGGCCAGGCCCGTCACCCAGGCGGGTAAGGAACGTCCCGAGAGGAAGAAGTCGATGCTGGAGGAGACTCCGCGCCGCGCAAGCAGGCCGATGCCGAGAACGAACACGAAGTAGATCGCGATGAGGACGTAGTCGACGGCGCCTGCATCCAGGCGAAGTGAGCCGGTCATCGCACTCGCCGCGCACCATCGGAGGGGGCCACCACGAAGACCTGTGGCGGGGTCCAGCCGGCTACCGAGAAGTGTTGTCTCGCAGCTTCACCGATTCGCACCGACGAGCCGGTGTCAGCGAGTGCGATGACACTGCCGCCGAACCCGCCGCCCGTCATCCGCGCACCGTATGCGCCCGCCCCGCAGGAGGCCGCGACGGCGGCGTCGAGCTGTGGTGTGGAAACCGCGAAGTCGTCGCGCAGCGAGACATGTCCACGCGTCAGTATCGGACCGATCGGACGGGGATCATCGCCCGCCTGAAGCAGCGCGACAACCTCTCGAACGCGGGCGTCCTCGGTGACCACATGTCTGGCGCGTGCCCGCAGGACCGGATCGGTGAGCGCGTCAACGGCTCCGGTCGCGGCGATGGCGCCAAGACAATGAACACCCAACGCGCGCGCTGCTGCCTCGCATTGCTGTCGACGGGTGGCGTACTCGCTGGTGGCATGGTTGTGCGGGGTACCGGTGTCGATGACCACGAGCTCAAGTCCTGCCGTCGCAAGATCGAACGGGACCTGTGTGTGCGCGCCCGTCGCCGCGTCGAGAAATAGGGCGTGTCCGGCCGTGCACAGGATGGATGCGGACTGGTCGAGTACCCCGGTGGGCGCACCCACGAAATCGTTCTCGGCCCGGTGAGTGATTTCGACAAGCTCGACGTCGGAGACGGTGGGTGCGAAGGTATCCCGGATGGCGACCGCCACAGCGCATTCCACGGCGGCCGAGGACGACAGCCCGGCTCCGGCCGGTACGTTGCCGTCGAGCCAGAGGTCCATACCGCCGATGTTGTGACCGCGCTTGCGGAATTCGTGCGCGACCCCGAGCGGGTATCGGGCCCAGCCCGCGATATCGGTGTCGGCCAACCAGTCCAGTGGTATCGCGATCCAGTCTCGTCCGTGTTGTTGCGAGGCAACACGTATGGTCCCGCCATCACGCGCCGTCAGCGTGCAGGAAACGTGCTGGGGGATGGCGACAGGCAGTGATAGGCCGCCGTTGTAATCGGTGTGCTCACCGATGACGTTCACCCGCCCGGGCGCCGCCCATGTGCCCGTCATGTGACGTCCCGCAGTTCGGCAGCGACCTGCTCAGGGGTGGTGTCGCTGATGAACGCACCCATACCGCTTTCGGACCCCGCCAGGTACTTGAGCTTTCCGGGTGCGCGGCGAAAGGAGAACAGCTGCAGGTTTAGCCACCAATCGTCGCGGTTGGCGCCGGACATGACGGTGGGCGCCTGATTCCATGCCGCGATGTACGGCATCGGGGTATCGAAACGACAAGCGAAGCGTCGCAACATATTCAGATACAGATCGGCGAAGGCGTCACGGGCCGGATCATCGAGATCGGGGATGTCGGCGACCTGTCGGTGTGGATAGAGCGAAACCTCGTACGGCCACCGCGCAAAGGACGGCACAAATGCCGTCCACTCATCGTTGGCGGCGACCACCCGAGTGCCTTCGGCCCGTTCTGCGGCGAGAATCTCTCCAAAAAGATTGGTGCCATGCCGTTTTCGGTAGTCGTCGACGTTGGACATGACACGTGCCGTTTTGGCGGTGACGAAGGGGTAGGCGTAGATCTGCCCGTGCGGATGTGCCAGAGTAACGCCGATCTCCTCGCCGTGGTTCTCAAAGCAGTACACCTGCTGAATCCCGCTGATTGCGCTCAATTCTGTTGTGCGCTGGGCCCACACGTCGACAACAAGGCGAGCTCGTTCGGGCGTCAGCTGCGCGAAGGAGGTGTCGTGGTCGCTGGTGAAGCAGACCACCTCACAGCGCCCGAAGCCCGGACGCGCCGGCGGGCCGGGCGCCTGCGCATGTAGCGACAGAGACGGGAAGCGGTTCTCGAACGCCACCACTTGATAGGTGTGCTCGGGGATCTCGGTGTGACGATCAGGTGTGGATGGGCACAGCGGACAAAGATCGGTCGGCGGCAGAAACGTGCGCGTCTGCCGATGGGAGGCCAGGGTGACCCAGTCTCCCAGTAACGGATCGAACCGTATCTGAGATTGCGTGGCCGTGGCGGGCAGGTCGCGCTGGTCTACGGTGACCCGCTCGGTGGGGGTGGAGTCGAAGTACACGATCTCCCGGCCGTCGGCCAATTCCCTGCGGGTTTGCCACACGGCGACGAGCCTAGAGGCTTTGTCTGGTAGGTGGCTGGGAAACGGCGCGGCCGAGCTACCGGTACCTAGTCGGTGAAGTCGATGCGCACGGAGACGGGGGTGGTCTCCAGCGCTTTGACGACACGCGCGCCGATAGCGCCGAACTTACGCCCGCGCGCGACGACATCGTCGTCGGGCCGGAACTGCGCGCTGCCGGTACGCCACCGGTTGCCTTGCCGTATACGGACATTGGGATTGGCGGCGATGTTGCTGCCCCAGCCCGAGCGAGTGCCGTGCTGGCTGATCACCCAGGCGCCCGCCGAATCGAACTGTGCGGAGACCGGTACCCGCCTGAGCTGGCCGGTCTTGCGCCCGGTGGTCTCAAGCTCGGATGCCAGGGCGGTGCGCACCCCCAGCTTCGTCAAGACTCCGACAGCTGGATTGAGCAGGTAGCGTCCCATCGCGCGCTCCCTGCGGAACTTGCGCAAGGTTTTGTCGGTCATGCACTTCTCCTTCTACGAAACGCGTCGACACCGTTGTTCTTGAGGAGCCGTAGTGCGGTGATCCACGGCCCGACAGTGGGGTCGGGCTCGGCACCCGCCCCCAAGCGGTGTAGTTGGGTGTTGTGCCACTGGAGTTCCAGCGCGCTGAGGAACGACTTCGCCCTACCTGTTCTCGCGAGCCATCCTGGCATGGGCAGGGCGGCATCGGGGACCGTGAGTGTGTTCTGGCGCGCAGTGAGCAGGCTGTCGGCGGCCTCGGGATTGACGGTGGTGGGCCGTCCCAGCCCCACGACATCGCAATCACCCGACCGGATGGCCTCCGACATGGCGGCCTCCGTGCGGAATCCCCCGGTGACGGCCAGTGGCACATCGCCTGCCACCTCACGGGCGGTGCGGGCGTATTCCAGGAAGTAGGCCTCGCGGGCCTGCGTCGATGCAGACGGAACCAGCGGCCGGCCTTCCATCGCCGGCGATTCGTAAGTACCGCCACTGATTTCGATGAGGTCGATCTCCTGAGAGACCAGCGCGGCGATGACGGCTCGCGATTCCTCCTCGGTGAAGCCACCCCGCTGAAAATCGGCAGAGTTGAGCTTGATAGCCACCGAGAATCCGGGGCTCACGGCGGCGCGGGTGCGGCGCACGACTTCGAGGACGAAGCGCATCCGTCGTTCGGAGTCGCCGCCCCATCGATCGGTACGCAGATTGGTACGCGGCGACAGGAATTGCGCCACCAGATAGCCGTGCGCACCGTGGATCTGCACGCCGTCAAACCCGGCGGCATCGGCGATCGATGCCGTGGTGGCATACCTGTCGATGATCTTCTCGATCTCGTCATCAGTGAGCTCACGCGGAGCCTGCCACCCCGGGACGTTCATCTTGATCGCCGACGGCGCCACCGGCTGGGACGCGGTGGCCAGTGGGTTGGCTTGCCTGCCCGGATGGTTCACCTGCATCCAGATCAGGCCGCCACCGTCCTTGGTCGCCTTGGCCCACCGTGACAGGCCGTCGAGGTGCCGGTCATCTTCGATGACGACGTTTCCCGGTTCGCCGAGGTGACTACGGTCAACCATGACATTGCCGGTCACCACCAGGCCGAATCCGCCGGTGCCCCAACGCCGGTACAACTCCACGAGTCGATGGTCCGGGCCCTGCGATGTGTCACCGAGCCCCTCGCTGAGGGCCGATTTCATGAGTCGATTGCGCAGCACCTGACCGCTTGCGAGTGGAAGCGGATCGTGAATATCGGGCATGGCGGCGACGGTAGTACACCGATCGGTATAGTGCAATATGTCGGATATCGCCCCATGTCGGGGCAGTGTTAGTAGACTGACTGGTGTAGCAAGAAAGAAATCTGGAGGCAGTACGCGATGTCAGCACGGGACACCTTGATCGCCAGCGTGACTGGTCTGGTGCGGCGCAGGGGTGTGGCAGGGACGGGCCTCAACGCGCTACTCGAGGACAGCGGTGTCTCCCGTCGCACCATCTACCTGAACTTCCCGGGCGGAAAGCAAGAATTGGTCGCCGAGGCAACCAAGCTTGCGGGGAACGAACTGACGGCGATCATCAAGGCCGCCGGCGACGACGTCGATCCCGCGCGCGGGATTCAGCTGTTCATCGAACTGTGGAAGGCTCAGCTCGCCGAAACCGAGATGCAGGCCGGCTGCCCGGTGGTGGCGGCGGTGCTGGGACGCACCGAGGCGCCCGAGGCCGCCGCGGTGGCAGCAGATGCGTTCGAGAGCTGGCAGAAGATTCTCACCGACCGATTGGCGCGCTACGACGTGGACGGCGCGACCGCGCGGTCGTTGGCAAGGACGATGATCGCAGCGATCGAGGGCGCCGTCATCATGTCGATTGCGGCCCAGTCGACCGAGGCCCTCGACGATGTCGGACAGCGGCTCGCGGAGCTGGTTCGGTTGTACGTGCCCGCCGGTGCGAAGCCGCAGTCGCTCGCTGACTAGCCCGCGCGACCCTTGCCGGTGATCAGCGGTAGGTCCAGCGTGGTGCGGATACCGGCATCGGCGGCGACGACGGCTGGTACCGCGTTGACCACACGCATCGCCGTCGCGATCAGGTTGGCGTAGTTGTGATCGCCGTGCGCGCTGAATGAGCCGAGATCCAGAATGTAACTGGGCTCGCCGGTGATTTCGACACGGTAGGTGCCGCCTTCATGCGCGGGCTGGGGCCAATCGGGTGCCAAATCTTCGCGCAGCCGGGTGAAGTGCTCCAGGACCGTGACCGCCTTACCGTCCTTGATGCCGCGCACCTCGAAATGCAGCGCGGCCATGGTGCCCGCGGGGATGTGCCCTGACGCGATATCGAAATCATCGGGGGCGGGCAGTTTTTCGTAGGTTTCAGCGACCTCGTCCAGTTCGACGCCGAGGCCGGCCGCGAGTTGCCGTACCACCGAGCCCCAGGCCAGCGACAGCACTCCCGGTTGCAGCAGCATGGGGGTCTCGTCCATCGGTTTACCAAAGCCCATGACATCGAACATCACGGTCGCGCTGTCGTAGGTGGCGTAGTCGACGATCTCGATGCAGCGCACCTGGTCGATGCGCTGGCAGGTTCCCATGAGCGCCAGCGGCAGCAGATCGTTGGCGAACCCGGGGTCGATACCGCCGATGAATATCGATGAATTACCCTCCCGTGCTGCAGTTTCAATCGGTTCCAGCATGTTGTCGGGCAGGACACCCCAGGGATACTGCAGGAATACGGGCGCGCTGGCGGCAACGTTGATTCCGGCGATGAGCAGATCCGCCAGATCCTTGAGGGCCTCCATCAGCCGGTTGTCGGTCATTGCCGTGTACACCACACAGTCGGGCTTGAGCGCCAGGATCTCTGCGGCCTCGGCGGTCGCGGCCACCCCGGTGACGAGGTCGAGCCCGGCCAGCTCGCCTGCGTCCTTACCGGCCTTGTTGGATCCGGAGACCCATACCCCGACCAGCTCCATGTTGGGATCGGTGATCACCCCCGCGAGTGCATGCCGGCCGACATTGCCTGTGCCCCAGACGGCTACGCGTGTCTTGGTCATGTCAGTTCCTTCTAGGCGAGGTCGGGTAGCGGGATGTCGAGGTTGGGCGCGATGAGACCACCATCTACCTCGAGTATCTTGCCGGTGAGGAAGCTGCCGGCCGGCGACGCGAGATAGACCGCGGCCGCCGCGATATCGGCCGGATCGCCGAGCCGGTGCAGTGGCGTGTTCTTCTCCAGCGTTCCGCGTACCTCGTCATTGCCTGCGACCACCTCCAGCGCCGAGGTGAGAATGGAGCCTGGAGCTATGCCGTTCACACGGATGCGTGGACTCAGATCCATTGCCGCCGTGCGTGTGTAGTGGGCCAGCGCTCCCTTGGCGGTGCAGTAACTCAGGAAGGCTCGTCCGGGCAGTCGGCCCATGGTGGAGGTGATGTTGATGACCGATGCGTTGTCCGACTTGAGCAGGTGCGGCACTGCCGTGCGCACGAGCGCATGCCCATTGAGGACATTGAAGGAAAACGCCTCGGCGAGATCCTCGTTGGTGGTGTCCAAGAAGGGCTTCGGCATGGTGCCACCGACATTGTTGACGACGATGTCGAGTCGTCCGAACCGGTCGACTGCCTTCTGGGCCAGGGCGGCGGATGCTTCGGTGTCGGACAGGTCGGCGACGACGATCTCGGCCTGACGCCCAGCCGCCGCCACCTTCTCGGCGACCTCTCGCAACTGGGATTCGGTGCGAGAGGCGATCAGCACATCGGCGCCCGCCTGTGCGAAGGCCTCCGCGATGGCCGCACCGAGGCCGCGACCCGCGCCGGTAACGACGGCGACATTGCCGTCAAGTCTGAAACGGTCCAGAATCATGGCTTCCTCCGTGTCGAATATTCGACTACCTTGGGGCGAATAGTCGATGCACTGTAGACCTGTGCCGTGCATCATGCAAGAGGGGAGAGCGCATGCCGGCCACTTCGCCGCCAACGGCTCGAGTGATACGAATCGTCGAAATGCTCGCAACGGCAACGCAACCCAAATCGGTAAGCGAAATCGCCGCGACCACCGGTATCTCCCGGGCCACCGCGACCGCCGTGGTGAACGAACTCGAGGCGGCAGGCTGGGTGGCGCGCGATGATGAGCTTCGGTATCGCATTGGCGCGTCATTACCGCGTGCGGTCGAGGCCACGATGCCCCGGGAGATCCAGGATCTACTGGCCCGCATCGCCGGGGAGGCGCAGGCCGGGGCCACGGTCAGCCGTATCAGCGCGAAGGCGTTGACCATTGTCGCCAAGGCGCAGGCGGGGCGCCGTGCCGTCACTGGATTCGGTGTAGGCCAGAGCATTCCGCTGGCTTTCCCCGCCGGATCGGCCGTCATGCCGTGGCGCTCGGCAGAGGAACGCACGCAGTGGCTCGGCACCGCGCGAGGGTTGAGCGCACGTTCCGGCCAGCGACTCTTGCAACAGGTTTCCGACTGCGGGTATGTCGTCTACCGCCCCGACCACGACGACACCGGAATGGTCGACCTGCTCTCGGACCTGCTCGGTTCGGTGGGCTCGGAGGTGATGGAGGCGGCACTGCGCGAACGGCTACTGCGGCAGCTGTCCCGTCTCACCTCGCGCCCCTACTCACGCGATGAATTGGCATCCGACGAGGTGCTGCCCATCAGTTATCTGGCGGCCCCCATATTTGCGGGTGTCGACGCCTCCTACGAGCTTCAGCTGGGCCCGTTGTTGCCCAAGGCAACCCGCGTGGTGCGGGAAACACTGATCGCGACGTTGACGCGGGGTGCTCGCGAGCTCTCCGGGCTGCTGGGAGAGCGATGACTCCGAGCTAGCGTTGTTCGATCAGGATGGTGGGGACCGCCAGCGCACGGTCTTTGACGGTGGCGACCCGCGTTCCCGGCTTGTGTCCGTTGCGGATATCACCGAGGGTGACATCGGCCTCATGCAGGCGAGCGCACGAGGCATCGATATCGGCGGTGCGCCATGCGATTCCCCACAGCGAGTCTGGGCCGGACGGATCGTCGTCGCGCAGTACCACCTCGACCACCAACCCTGCGCACCGGAAGAACAGTTGGTGCACACCCCATGACTGCATGCGATCCAGGCGCAGGTCGAAGCCGAGTCGTCCGCACAACGTCGCGATGATCCTGTCGCGGTTGGGAGAGAACAGCACCAGGTGATCTATTCGGCTGCTGTCGCCGTCCGGCGGTGCGGATGGCGCCGGACGTTCGGCCAGCCCCAGGGTCAGTCCGTGGGCCTGCCCCGTCGCGAGGTCGGCATGTGAAGTCAGGGTGAGGCCGCGGCGATCGACCATCCGCGTTACGGACGGTAAGTCTTCGACGCGAAACAGCATCCCGGGGTGCGATGCCCATTCGGGTAGTCCGAGGTGTAGCTGGGGATGCGGCGCGGAGGTGCCGAAAAGCCGCGAGTAGGCGCCCTTTGCCTCAGCGAGATTTGGGACGTCCAGAAGCACCGAGTCCAGTTCGGTGATCATCAGAAAACTTCCTCCCTGCCGGACCGGGGTCCGTTTAGGCATACTGGCAATATGCGCTTCCAGCTTCTGGACATTGTCTTCTACCTGCCCAACCCCGCGACGGGGGCGCTGGCGCCGGCGGCCGACCGCCTGAACCGCGTGGTCGAGACCGCGGTGTTGGCCGAGAGCCTGGGCTTGGATTCCTTCGCAGTCGGGGAACGGCATGCGGGAGACGTGCTGTCCTCGGCGCCCACGGTGCTGCTCGGAGCGGTGGCCGCCGCCACCGACCGAATCCTGCTGTCCACCGGTGTGACGGTGCTGTCGCTGCTCGATCCGGTGCGCGCTGCCGAGGACTTCGCCACCATCGACCAACTGAGCCGCGGGCGGTTGGAGATCGTCATCGGCAAAGGCAATGAGGACCGCCAGTACCCGTTGATGGGTCTGGATATCACCAAGCAGTACGAGTACCTGCAGGAGAACTACGAGCTGCTGCGGCGGCTGCTGCGCGAGGAACATGTGGACTGGACGGGCCTGCACCGGCATCCGCTCTCCGACGCGACCACACTGCCCCGGCCGTATGACGGACCGTTCCGAATCTGGCACGGGTCGGCGACCTCGACGTTCGCGGTTGAGCTTGCCGCCAAGTGGGGCGACCCGATAGTCACCGCAAATGCCTTGCAGCCCAAGGAGAATTACCGGGTTCTGATCGACAGATATCGCGAGCTGTATGCGCAATACGGACACGATCCGGCCCGACTGTATGTGGGAGCCGGCTCAGGCGGCCTGTACCTGGCGGATACGACCGAACAGGCCATCGCCCAATATCGGCCCATTTACGAGGCGCGCCTGGCGCAGATGGCGAAGCTCAAGGACCATCCGAAGGCCGTCGGAAAGTTCCCCTCTTTCGAATCCATCGAGGATGCGGCAGACCGCGGTCCGGTGCTCGCCGGTTCGCCGGAACGGGTGGCCGAGAAGATCATTGAATGGCACGAGGCATTC
Organism: Mycobacteroides franklinii; assembly: GCF_002013895.1. Taxonomy (GTDB): domain Bacteria; phylum Actinomycetota; class Actinomycetes; order Mycobacteriales; family Mycobacteriaceae; genus Mycobacterium; species Mycobacterium franklinii. Next base: position 232,855 of record NZ_MAFQ01000005.1, read on the forward strand.
GGTCACGAGTTCCAGTCGATCTCGTTGAGTCCCGAGGCCGATTTCGAGGAGCAGAAGGACACCCTGCGCCGATTCGCCGAAGAGGTTGTCCCGGTGGTGAAGGCCGAGGTCAAGTCCACGCTATGGGGCCCGCAAGATGCACAGCGGGCCAAGGGATTCACCGCCGCCTGAAGGGCACGTGTCAGATCCGACCCGGACGATTCATCGGATTCATGGGGCTGGCCGGGTTGGCTGGGTTGTTCGGGTTCAGCGGGCTGGCCGGGTTGGCTGGGTTGTTCGGGTTCAGCGGGCTGGCCGGGTTGGCCGGGTTGTTGGGATTCAGCGGGCTGGCTGGGTTCGCCGGATTCGACATGCTGTTCGGACCGTACGGACCAACGTTGCAGACCGCATTCGCGTTGCCGATGCAATCAGCGGGGTTGAACGGGTCGGGGTCTGCCGGATCCGCGCTCGCGAAAGGCGTGGCAAACATCGTCAACGCAGCGAATAGCGCGCCAGTGGCCATCGACTTGAGCATTTAGCCAGCCTAGCAAGCCCATTGGGCCCCTCTCGGGGAATCGACCAAGGCACTGGATAGGGGGTGGGCGTGCCCGTCCTTGCCCAAAACTAGAACATGTTCTAACGTCGAGCGAAGTGCCTGATCGGCGACCATTCATTGAGGAGCGCGATGCCTGATCCATTCGACCCGCTGCACGGGTCCATCAATTCCGGGCACCTGCTGGTTTCCGCCCTCAAGCGGAACGCGAACGCCCCCGCATTGGTGCTCGGCGACGTGACCCTCACCGGTGCGCAAATGGCCGATGAGATCAGCAAGTACATCCAGGCCTTCACCGCGCTGGTGCCCGAATCCCCGGAGGGGCAATCGGATGGGCAGGGCATGCTGGCGCTCAACCGTCCCGAGGTGCTGCTGGTGATCGGCGCCGGGCAGCTGCTCGGCACCCGCCGTACCGCCCTGCATCCGCTGGGCTCGCTCGACGATCACGCCTACGTGCTGGCCGATGCCAAGATCACCACGCTCGTCATCGACCCCACTCCACAGTTTGTCGAGCGGGCCGCGGCGCTGGTGGAGAAGGTGCCGACACTGACCCGCGTGCTCACGCTGGGACCGGTTCCGGCGGAGCTGGCGCAGGTCGGACATGACCTCGTCGCGGCGGCCGCGGGGTTCGAGGCCAGGCCGCTGGTGCCGATCAACCTGTCGCCGGATCACATCAACGGCCTCACCTATACGGGCGGGACGACCGGCAAACCCAAGGGTGTCATCGGCACCTCGCAGTCCATCCTCACCATGACGCAGATTCAGCTGGCCGAATGGGAATGGCCGGAGCGCCCCAAATTCCTTATGTGTACTCCGCTTTCGCATGCCGGCGCCGCCTTCTTCATGCCGACCCTGATGAAGGGCGGCTCGATGGTGGTGCTGCCGAAGTTCGACGCGGGCGCCGTGCTGGCCGCGATCGAAGAGCACAAGATCACCGCCACCATGTTGGTGCCGTCGATGATCTACGCCCTGCTGGATCACCCGGATTCGCACACCCGCGACCTGTCCTCGCTGCAGACCGTCTACTACGGCGCCTCGGCCATCAACCCTGTGCGGCTGGCTGAGGCCATCGAGCGGCTCGGGCCGATCTTCGCGCAGTACTTCGGCCAGTCCGAGGCACCCATGGTGATCAGTTACCTGGCCAAGGGCGACCACGATGCCAAGCGGCTCTCCAGCTGCGGGCGGCCTTCGGCGTTCCTGCGTGCCGCACTGCTCGACGAGAACGATCGGCCGGTCAAGCAGGGTGATCCGGGCGAGATCTGTGTGGCCGGACCGCTGGTGGCGGGCGGTTACTGGGGCCTGCCCGAGCAGACCGCCGACACCTTCAAGAACGGCTGGTTGCGCACCGGCGATATCGCACGCGAGGACGAGGACGGCTTCTGGTTCATCGTCGACCGCACCAAAGACATGATCGTCACCGGTGGCTTCAACGTCTTCCCACGTGAGGTGGAAGACGTTGTCGCAGAGCATCCCTCGGTGGCACAGGTCGGCGTCATCGGGGTGCCCGACGAGAAATGGGGCGAAGCGGTGACCGCGATCGTGGTGCTGCGTGCCGATGCCTCATCCGATGAGGCGGCGGTCTCCAAGATGACGTCCGAGATCCAGTCCGCGGTCAAGGAACGCAAGGGTTCGGTGCAGTCGCCCAAGCATGTAATCGTCGCCGACTCACTGCCGTTGACCGCACTCGGCAAGCTCGACAAGAAGGCTCTGCGCCAGAAGTACGCCTCGGTCTGAGTCCTTCGTTCAGGCCAGGAGCACTCGGGCACTGGTGTGGATGAATTCGCGTAGCCACGGCGCCGGCTCACCCTTGTCGGGGAGATGGCGGCGCACCGCGGCATAGGGCATGTCGATCAACGCGAACGTCACCTTGTCGATTGATTCGGCAGTGACTTCGCCGCACCGACGCTCGGTGTACTCGCGCAGCGCCTTTCGTACACGGGAATTCAACGAGGTGAGCTCGGCGGCCAGAGTGTCGGGCCAGTGCGCGACCAAATCGGCCTTTTCGTACTGCAACAGCAGCAGCGCCTCGTTGCGATGTGTCTTCGTCCATTCGAAGGCGTGGTCGATCGTCGCGGTGCGGGCGTCGTCGGGATCGGGTCGGCCCAGCGCCGCGAGTATCCCGTCTTGATAGCGCGCGATCGAGCGCAGCCAGAGCCGGGCCATGAGCTCATCGCGGCTGGAGAACCGGTGATAGATCGAGCCCGACGGGGCGCCGAGAGCCCGTCCGATGGCCGTGGCGGTGGCGGCCGATGGTCCGCCGGCGGCCATCAAGCCCAGCGCCGCGTCCAGAATGTCGTCCGCGGTGTACTGCGGCTTACGCCCCACGCTGTCGGACCATGCTCGTGCCCTGGGCGACAGCGACCAGCTTGGTGGTCCCGTCGTGGTCCTCGATGGAGATCTCGCAGCGGCCGAGGGCCTTGGTGCGGCCCGCGCTGACCAGGGAGGCATCGGCGAGAAGGCGCGCGCCATCGCGTGCCGGTGACACGTATTCGATGGTGTAGCCGCTGGTCACTATGTCGGCGCCGAGTCCGAGGCCGCATGCGTAGGTGATGGCGTTGTCGGCGAGATAGCTCAACACTCCGCCGTGGATGAATCCGCTCTGCTGGCGCAGCTCGTCCCGGATGTCGAGCGAGAGCTGGATTCCGGAGTCGTCGAGCCGGGTGATTGACGCCCCGAGGAGACGACTGAACGGCTGTGCATCGAGAACCTGTTGTGCCTGGTCAAGAGTGATCACAATATTAGAGAATAGCCGCTAATAACTGCATGGGCGAGCGTGCATATGATGTAAGGCGCAGCTGGTCTGCTGATGGTGGCCCGGGTTAATCCGGACCGGTGTCAGCATCGAGTGGCGGGCCCTTCGGGGTCTGGCATGAGAGGGAACCCGGTGAGAATCCGGGACTGTCCCGCAGCGGTATGCAGGAACGATCGCCGTCTTACGCACTGGGGTATGCACTCGGCCAATCACCGAGGAAGCCTGGGAAGCGACGGCCCGTAGGAAAACCTGAGCCCGGGTAATGCCTGCAAGTCCGAAGACCTGCCAGTTGTGTCGGATGCGCCGCATCCGGCGGATCATCGCCTCGCGGAATGGGCGTATGGCCGAATCGGTTTCAACCAGCACAATGCGTGCTGGTTACTCGGGCTCGGCTTGCTTGTCCTGGGCGGTGGCCACAACGCCGTAGACAGAGGACAGCATGACCACTCAACCATTGAAGGCAACCACGCTCGGTTCGGCGCGCATCGGCCCGCGCCGTGAGCTCAAACGGGCTACCGAAGGCTACTGGGCCGGCCGCACCAGTCGTGAAGAGCTGGAGAATGTCGCCGCCGGGCTTCGGCGCGACAACTGGACCGCCCTGGCGGCCGCCGGGCTCGACTCGGTTCCGGTGAACACTTTCTCGTACTACGACCAGGTGCTGGACACCGCGGTGCTGCTGGGCGCACTCCCGCCCCGTGTCGCCGGTATCGCCGACGATCTCGATCGGTACTTCGCCGCCGCACGGGGCAACGCCGAGGTGACGCCGCTGGAAATGACGAAGTGGTTCGACACCAACTACCACTACCTGGTGCCGGAGATCGGGCCGGACACGAAGTTCGAGCTCAACCCGGCCAAGTTGTTCGGCGAGCTGAAAGAGGCTCAGGCACTCGATATTCCGGCGCGTCCGGTCGTCGTTGGGCCGATCACCTTCCTTGCGCTGAGCAAGTCGGTCGACGGCGCCGGTGCGCCCATCGAACGTCTCGACGAGGTTGTGGCGTTGTACGAGCAGCTACTGGTGCAGCTTACCGAGGCCGGCGTCACCTGGGTTCAGATCGACGAGCCGGTCCTTGTTACCGACATCCTTCCGAATGGCCCCGAACTGGCCGAGCGGGTGTATGGCCGTCTCGGGACGGTGGCCGATCGCCCCGCGATCCTGGTGGCCACCTACTTCGGTGACTTGGGGGCGGCTCTGCCCGCGCTGGCCCGCACGCCCGTCGAGGCGATCGGTATCGACCTGGTCTACGGGTCCGCATCGGGTGTGGCGTCGGTGCCGGAGCTGTCCGGGAAGACGATTGTGGCCGGTGTCGTCGATGGTCGAAACATCTGGCGTACCAACCTCGAATCGGCGCTGGGTACCCTCGCGACCCTACTGGGCAGTGCGGCGGCCGTGGCAGTATCCACGTCCTGCTCCACACTGCATGTGCCCTACTCGCTGGAGCCGGAGACCGAACTCGACGACCAGCTGCGCAGCTGGCTTGCCTTCGCCGATGAAAAGGTCAAGGAAGTCGTGGTGCTGGCGCGGGCACTGGGCGGGGCGCGCGACGCCGCGGAGTTCGCGGCGTCGAATGCGGCCGTCGAATCTCGCAAGACGGACCCACGGCTGAACAATGGACAGATCCGTGAGCGGCTGGATTCAATTCTGGCGGAAGGTGTTTCGCGAGGAGATGCCGCAGATCGCCGCCGCAGCCAAGACGAGCGTTTAGGACTACCGGCTCTCCCCACCACGACCATCGGATCCTTCCCGCAGACCGTCGAGATCCGCAAGGCTCGCCAGGCCCTGACCAAGGGCGAGATCGACGACGCGGAGTACGTGCGGCAGATGCGCGCCGAGGTCGCCGATGTCATTGCGCTGCAGGAGAAGCTGGGCTTGGACGTGCTGGTGCACGGCGAGCCGGAACGTAACGACATGGTGCAGTACTTCGCCGAGCAGCTGGACGGCTTCTTCGCCACCCAGAACGGCTGGGTGCAGTCGTACGGCAGCCGTTGCGTTCGTCCGCCGATCCTGTACGGCGATGTGGCGCGGCAAAACCCGATGACCGTCGAGTGGGCCACCTACGCCCAGTCGCTGACCTCGAAGCATGTCAAGGGCATGCTGACCGGGCCGGTGACGATCCTTGCGTGGTCGTTCGTGCGTGATGATCAGTCCTTGGGAGACACCGCAAATCAGATCGCCCTGGCGATCCGGGACGAGACGGTCGACCTGCAGAACGCAGGCATCGCCATCATCCAGGTGGATGAGCCCGCACTGCGCGAACTGCTCCCGCTGCGTGATTCCGAGAAGCAGGCGTACCTGGATTGGGCCGTCGGTGCATTCCGTCTGTCCACCTCGGGTGTGTCCGATGCGACGCAGATCCACACGCACCTGTGCTACTCGGAGTTCGGTGAAGTGATCGGTGCGATCGCTGATCTGGATGCCGATGTCACCTCGATCGAGGCGGCACGTTCGCATATGGAGGTGCTCGACGATCTCAACGCGATCGGGTTCTCGAACAGCGTTGGACCGGGTGTCTACGACATCCACTCGCCGCGTGTTCCGTCGACCGAAGAGATGGCGGCATCGCTGCGTGAAGCGCTGAAGGCCGTTCCGGCTCAGCGCCTTTGGGTTAATCCCGACTGCGGCCTGAAGACCCGGAAGGTTGATGAGGTCACCTCGTCGCTGGCTAACCTGGTGGCCGCAGCGACCGAGGTGCGTGCGGGCGTCTAGTTCCCGACGAGCGCGCGAGCAGTCTCCTTCGCGGGGGACTGCTCGCGCGTGAATTTAATCGGTGTATAAACCATGAGCGAGACTAATCGGAGGTCCCCTGGTGTCCATGAATACCGTTGCGTTGGAGCTGGTGCCTCCGAACGTCGAGGGCGGCCTCGAGAGGGCAGCGGAAGAGCTGCGGAAGTTCCGCCAGTTCTCGGCGGAGTTCGGCATTGACGAGCGCATCGATCACGTCATGATCCCCTCGATGATCGTCGAAGACAGCGACCGGCCGCTGGAGATGAAGCCCAAGCTGGACGTCGTGGACTACTGGTCGATCATCCGGTCAGAGTTCCCCACCATGCGGGGGCTGTGCACGCAGGTCACGTCGTTCTCCGACGAGACGTCACTGCGCGGCCGGCTGACCGACCTGACCGGTGCCGGCATGGACGGCGTGATCTTCGTCGGGGTGCCACGCACCATGAGTGACGGCGACGGCGAGGGCATTCCGCCGACCGACGCTCTCTCGAAGTTCGACGACATCGTCGAGAATCGCGGAGCCATTTTGATCCCTACCCGAGCCGGGGAGCAGGGACGATTCTCGTTCAAATGCGATAAGGGCGCTACCTTCGCCATGACGCAGCTGCTGTACTCCGATGCGGTAGTCGGCTTCTTGCAAGAGTTCACGCGGACATCTGATCACCGGCCGGAGGTCTTGCTGTCGTTCGGCTTCGTTCCGAAGCTGGAAACCAAGGTGGGGCTCATCGATTGGTTGATCCAAGACCCCGGCAACGAGGCCGTCGCCCGCGAACAGGACTTCGTGAAGTCGCTGGCCGGCTGTGAACCCGATGCCCGACGGCCGCAGCTCGTGGACCTCTACAAACGAGTCATCGACGGCGTCGCCGAGCTCGGCTTCCCGTTGAGCGTGCACTTCGAAGCACCGTACGGACTTGCCCGGCCCGCCTTCGAGACGTTCGCGCAGATGCTCGGGTACTGGTCACCGGCGGCTGCCGCCTCCTGACGGAGGCGCGGTCGCTGGTAATTCCGTTGACCGCGCGGTGGGGCCGCTTGAGACTGATCGCATGGAACCCGTTGAATTGCAGACGGACCGGCTGGTGTTGCGAGCCGTCACCGCCGCCGACGAGACGGCGATTGTCGAAGCGTGCAATGACCCGGAGATCGCGTACTACCTGCCGCTACCGGTGCCGTACACCGGCGATGACGCGAGGAATTTCATCGCCAAGTCGGCGCAGGACTGGGTTGACGGCAATCGATACGGTTTCGGGTTCTTTGTCGCGGAAACCGGCGAGTTGGTCGGCACCTGTTCCCTCATGTCGGTTACGCCCGGCGTACTGGAGGTCGGATATTGGTCCACCTCAAGGTACCGGTGTAAGGGGCTGACCGCCGAAGCGGTTCGGCGACTGTGCCAGTGGGGGTTTGAGGCACTGGGCGCCCATCGCATCGAGTGGTGGGCCGTCGTCGGCAACGAGGGTTCACGGGCGGTCGCCGAGGCGGCCGGTTTCGAGATGGAAGGGCTGTTGCGCCGCCGTTCGTATCGGCGAGAGGAACCTGCCGACTGGTGGGTGGGCGGGCTACTGCCGCCGCTCGAGTGAGGGGTGTTGACGCTAAGCGCGATGATAGCTAACCTTACGCTCGGTACACCGGGTCCGGCGCCTTCGTGCTCCGTCCGTCTAACACCCGGTGCGTTACGTGATCAACAGAGTTCCTCGGAACGAATCTCTTGTCTACCTTGGTATTTCAAACTGGGAGTATCAGTGCTGCGGCAGGACTCCCGAAATAGGTCAGTCCGTCGATTGGCAGGTACAAGCCGCTCCTGAGCAGAACGGCTACTTACTTGCGGCGGCATCCGCCGTCATCTGGGACAAAGATCGCGCGATCATCAGGTTCCCGTACGGTTGCGCCGGTTGGGATCCTCAGTTCGGTGATCCTGCTCAGAGGCTGGTAACCCTGTGGGCCACATGGCATGAGAGTACGAGCTGGCCTCGTCTGGTCGGTGTCGTGGAAGAAGTGTACGACGTGTCAGCCGTGACGTTCCTGGACGAGTCCGGCTGCGTGCGTTGTCGGCCGTCGTCATTCCAATACAGGTCAGTGGAACTCGCGACGCGGTGGCCGGAAGAATCCTGGTGCGGAGAACCGGGGCCTCGTGTCATCTCGGGGTGCGTAGTGGGGCTGCGCGTGATGTCGGTGACGGAGCCAACCGACAGTGACGCGCAGGCATCGCCTCAACCATGACGAGTGTGCGGTTTGTGTCGAAAACCAGTGAGCTATCGACACGAACCGCACACTCGCGGGCTGATTCAGGAAGCCAGTGAGCGCTGCGGCTTCCCGGAGTAGTCGCTCAATGGACGGATCAGTGCGTTGGCCGCGGACTGTTCCATGATGTGGGCGGTCCATCCCGTGATCCGGCTCATCACGAAAATGGGTGTGAAGCTGGCGATGTCGAATCCCATGAGGTAGTAGGCCGGCCCGGTAGGGAAGTCCAGGTTAGGCTTGATACCGGTGGCCGCATTCATCTCGGCCTCCAGCACCTTGTAGATCTCCAACCATTTGCGGCCGTCGCGGACCCGAGCGACATCGGCGAGCGCGGCACGCATCGTGGGAACCCGGGAATCGCCGTTCTTGTACACCCGGTGACCGAAGCCCATGATCTTCTCTTTGCGAACACGCTTGCCCTGCAACCACTCCGAGGCCTTGGAGGCGTCGTCGATCTCGATCATGTCGTGCATTACGGCCTCGTTCGCGCCGCCGTGCAAGGAGCCCTTCAGCGCACCGATGGCCGCGGTGACCGCACTGTAGATATCCGACTGAGTCGAGGTGACCACCCGTGCGGCGAACGTCGATGCGTTGAAGCTGTGCTCGGCGTACAGGATCATGGACTGTTCGAACGCCGTGACGATGACCGGATCGGGCACCTCGCCGAAGCACATCCGTAAGAAGTTTGCCGAGTAGCCCAGATGGCTGTGTGGCTGAATCGGGTCCAGCCCGCGACGGCGGCGCATATCAGCCGCGACGATCGTCGGCAACACCGCGAACATGCGAAGCGACTTGGCGTAGTTGGCATCCGGTGAGCTGTCGTCCTCCGAAGGATCCTCGGCACCCAGGAAACTGATGGCGGTGCGCACGACGTCCATGGGGTGACAGGTCTCCGGCAGTTTGGACAGCAGCGCCATCAGTGAGCGGTCCACGCGACGCTGCGCGCGTTCGCGTTGATTGAAGAGCGCGAGCTCGCCGTCACTCGGCAGCTCGCCATGCCACAGCAGGTAGGCGACCTGCTCGAAGCTGCAGTTGGCCGCGAGCTCCTGCACCGGATAACCCCGGTAGGTCAGCGAGTTTGTTTCCGGCACGACCTTGGAGATGGCGGTGGTGTCCACCACCACGCCGGCGAGTCCCTTGTGAATGGTTGAAGGAGTTGTCGCTGTGCTCATTTAGACTCTCCATTGAGACTGAAGTTGAAGATCTCGGTGTCGAACTGGTTGTATTCGGAGTACCGGAGCAGCTCGTAGAGACGACTGCGGTGCTGCATCTGGTCCAGCAGCCCCGACTGTGTTCCGGCCGTATCGATTTCACGCAGCCCCTGCTCGACCGCGAACATCGCCAGGCGCAGGGTCGTGACCGGATAGATGACGACGTTGTATCCGACCTCACGTAGTTGCCCGGTCGTCACGAGGTCGGACTTCCCGAACTCGGTCATGTTGGCGAGCAGCGGAACATCCACCGCGGCACGGAACTTCTCGAACTCGTCGATAGTGCTAAGTGCCTCGGTGAAGATGAGATCTGCGCCCGCGTCGGCGTAGGCCTTGGCGCGGTCGATGGCCGCGGGCAACCCCTCGATGCCCGCGGCATCGGTGCGGGCGCAGATCACGAAATCGGGGTCGCGCCGGGCCGAAACCGCCGCGCGCAGCCGCCGCACCATCTCGGCGGTCTCCACGACTGCCTTACCGTCAAGATGCCCGCAGCGCTTCGGATTTACCTGATCCTCGAAGTGGCATCCGGACAGTCCGGCATCTTCGAGGACGGTCACCGTGCGGGCCGCGCTCATCGGCTCGCCGAAGCCGGTGTCGGCGTCGATGAGTGTGGGCAGATCGCTGACCGTGGCGATTTGACGGCCGCGGGCCGACACTTCGGTGAGCGTCGTCAGACCGATATCGGGAAGCCCGAGGTCGGCGGAGAGTACCGCTCCCGAGACGTAGATACCCTCGAAGCCGATCTCTTGAATCAGCTTGGCCACCAACGGTGAGAAGGCGCCGGGGAAGCGAAGCAGCTCACCGGAGGACAAGCCCGCCCGGAACGCGGCACGCTTGGTGGCCGCGTCCGTGGCGGAGGCAAGAAGTGAACTCACTGGAAAATCCCGTCCGGGGTCGTCGGTGCCTTGTCCAGAACCACGGCGTCCACCAGTGGGTTGAGCTCGCTGAGCGATCCGGGCTTGAGATTGGCCAGCCCCTGTGCCGCCGACAGGAATCGCTCCTGCTCTTGCGGCTCGATGACGCCGTCGGAGAGCACCGTGAACTTGTTGATGTAGTTGTCGCGGGCAAAGGGACGGGCCCCCAGCGGGTGCGCGTCGGCGATCGCCAGTTCGTCGGTGATCACCTCACCGTTCTTGAGGGTGACGACGGCCTTACAGCCGAACGCCTTCTCGTCGGGGTTGCTCGAGTGGTAGCGCCGGGTCCACTCGGGGTCTTCGACCGTGCTGATCTTGTTCCACAGCTCGATGGTCTCGGGACGGTGCGCGCGTTCCGGGGCATACGAACGCTCGTGGTGCCAGGTGCCGTCCTCCAGCGCGACGGCGAAGATGTACATCACCGAGTGATCGAGTGTCTCGCGTGAGGCGTCGGGATCGAACTTCTGCGGGTCACCCGAGCCGGTACCGATCACCACGTGGGTGTGGTGGCTGGTGTGCAGCACGATGGTCGCGATCTGCGACAGGTCGCCGATGCGGTCACGGAGCCTGCGGGCCAAGTCGATGGGTGCCTGGCTCTGGTACTCGGCGGAGTGTTCCTTGGTGTAGCTGTCCAGGATGGCGCGCTTCTCCTCGCCGGGACCGGGCAGCGGCACCTCGTAGACCTTCTTGGGACCACCGAGTAGCCAGGCGATGACGCCGTCCTCGCCTTCCCAGATGGGGGAGGGCGCACCCTCGCCGCGCATCGCGCGGTCGACGGCTTCGATTGCGACCTTGCCGGCCCATGCCGGGGCGTATGCCTTCCAGCTGGAGATGAGCCCCTTGCGGGACTGCCGGGTCGCGGTGGTGAGATGCAGCGCCTGCCCGATGGCCTGGTAGATCGTCTCGGTGTCGAGCTTCAGCATGGTGCCCAAACCGGCGGCCGCGGAGGGGCCCAGGTGTGCGACGTGGTCAATCTTGTGTTCATGCAGGCAGATTCCGCGGGTCAAGTTGATCTGCGTCTCGTAGGCCGTGGCCAGGCCGCGAATCAGGTCGTTGCCGCCGATGCCGAGCTGCTGCGCGACGGCCACCAGTGGGGGAATGTTGTCGCCGGGGTGGGAGTAGTCGGCGGCCAGGAAGGTGTCGTGGAAGTCGAGCTCACGCACCGCGACGCCGTTGGCCCAGGCGGCCCACTCTGCGGAATACCCACCACCAATGCCGAAGACGTTGGCGCCGGTCGATACCGCATGTGCCTGAGCCTGGCGGCGCGCCACGGTAACGGGACGACGGATGACGGAGGCGGCGCTGACGGCGGCGTTGTCGATGACCCGGTTGATCACCATGGCCTCGGTATCAGCGGAGACGGCGACGGGGTCGGCTGCGACCTCGGCGATCTTCCAGGCGAGGTGTTGGTCGCGGGGGAATTCGTCGGCGCTGCGGCGGGTGCGTACGGAGTGAACGTGCATGATCCGCACATTACGCACGGTTTTGAATGATCAAAAGACCATGTAAATGCGTATTTCTGTATCCTTAGTTCGCACATCTTGCAAACATTGCGAATGTGTGTGGAGTTATCCTGGCGCTATGTCCAGACCGTTCGCCGGAGTGCGGTTGCGGAGGTTGCGCGAGGAGCGTGGCCTGACGCAAGCGGCGCTCGCACGTGTCCTGGACCTCTCGACGAGCTACGTCAATCAGCTGGAGAACGACGCCCGCCCGGTGACGGTTGCGGTTCTGCTGCGGCTGACCGAGCGCTTCGATCTGTCGCCGCACTATTTCTCGCCGGACTCCGATGCCCGGCTCGTGGCGGATCTTGGCGAGATATTCACCGAGGCGGCGGTCGGTGAGGTCAGCGACCTGCAGCTCGAAGAGCTGGTGGCGCGCATGCCGTCGGTGGGGCAGACCCTGGTCGGCATGCACCGCAGGCTGCGGGATGCCACTGCGGAGCTGGAGAGCTATCGGGCCACCGAGAATGCCGCAACAATCGGCGACTCGATACGGGAGCCTATGCGCCCCATGCCCTTTGAAGAGGTACGCGACTTCTTCTATGACCACAAGAACTATCTGGGCGAACTCGATACCGCCGCGGAAGACCTATTCGAGCACTACGGGCTGCATATCGGCGGGCTCGATATCCAGCTGGCGACGGTCTTGAAACAAGATCACAGCATCGCCGTCGCGGTTGATAAGGGTGGGGCGCTGTCGGATTCGTCGAAACGTCGATTCGATGGGGACGCCGGGGTGTTGCGCATCGCGCATTGGCTTACGCCCGGCCAGCGTGCGTTCCAAATGGCTACGCAGCTCGCATTGCTGACCCAGACCGAGGCCATGGCGGCGATCCTCTCGGGTGCCGAGCAGCTGAGTCCCGAGGCCATCGGCGTGGCCCGCATCGGGCTGGCCAACTACTTCGCCGGTGCATTTCTGTTGCCGTACAAGCAATTCCATCATTCTGCCGAGGCCAGCCGGTATGACGTCGACATTCTGGCCCGGCAGTTCGAGGTCGGGCACGAGACGGTGTGCCACCGGCTGTCCACCCTGCAACGTCCCTCCATGCGGGGGGTCCCGTTCATCCTGGTGCGCACCGATCGCGCCGGGAACATTTCGAAACGTCAATCCGCCACGGCATTTCACTTCTCCAGGGTGGGCGGAAACTGCCCACTGTGGGTGGTGCACGAAGCGTTCTCGAGTCCTGGGCAGTTTGTCACCCAGGTGGCCGAGATGCCCGATGGCCGTACCTACTTCTGGGTCGCGCGCACGAGCAGTACCTCCACGGGCGGGTTCCTCAGCACCCCAAAATCATTCGCGATCGGTTTGGGTTGCGATATCGCCCACGCACATCGGCTGGTCTACTCGACGGGAATCGCGATCGACGACCCGTCGACCGCGGTACCGATCGGCCCGGGCTGCAAGGTGTGTGTGCGTGAATCGTGTGCCCAGCGAGCCTTTCCCTACATCGGTCGCAGTGTTCACGTCGACGAGGACGCCAGCAGCCGCCTGCCTTACACCTGATGGGTGTGCCGCAAGATCGTCGGCGCGGCAACGATCAACGCGACCAGCTGGATGACGCCGACGACGGCGACGAGCATGGGGATCGATACGCCGTACAGGTAGCCGGTCAGCGCACCACCGATGGCGGTCGCCGTGCCGAGCACGGCCGCGTACACGCCGTATGCGGTGGCGCGTCGCGGAGCCGGTACCAGATCGGCGACCACCGCACGCAGGGTCGATTCCTGGATACCCACGGCCGCGCCCCACAGCAGTGCACCCAGGACTATGCCCAGTGGGGAATCGGTGAATGCCAACATCGGCACGGCTGCTCCGACAAGGGGAAGAGCCACGAGCGATTTCGGTCCGACACGGTCGTACGCCCATCCGGATATCAGGGCGGCGATCGCATCGGCGGCCATGGCAGCGGCGTACACAATCGGTACCGCCGCCACCGACAGGACCCCACGCTCCACCATGTGGAAGGACAACACCCCGAAGGTCGCGAACCCGATCATGGTGATCGCGGTGAAACCGGCATACAGCCAAAAGGGAAGTGGGAGCGCAAGCTTTCGGGCCGGGGTGGTTGCGCCGTCGGTGTGGCCAGCGTCTTCGTATCGCTCGGGGTGCGGTACCCGTCGGCGCAGCCAGAACAGCAGGACAAGTGTCGCGACTCCGGGGATGGCCAACACGGCGAACGTGGGCAGATAGTTCACGTGGGTGAGAGCGAGCATGCCCGCGACGAGGAGCGGGCCGGTGATGGCGCCCACCTGGTCCATGGCCTCATGTACCGCGAATCCCTTGCCGCGGCCGGTAACTGAGGTGGCATGTGACAGCAAGGTGTCCTTGGCCGGGCTGCGTACCGCCTTGCCGACACGTTCGGCGATCACCAATGTGGCGGTCACCCACAGCACGCTGGACACACCGAGGAACGGCACGGTGATCACTGTCAGTGCATAACCGGCGATGGTCCACGTCCAGAACATCCGGGTGCGGTCGGTGAGCGGACCCGACACCAGACGCAGTGCGAGTGCCGCTGCCTCCCCGATTCCGGTCACCACGCCGACGACGAGCGCGCTAGCCCCGAGCGATGCCAAGAGTGGTCCGGTGATGGAGCGCGCGCCCTCATAGACGATATCGGCGAGCATGCTGATGACGCCGAAGGTGGTGACGAATCGCCAAGCTGAAAAACGTTGTGGCACAGCCGGTGAATTTAGCCGATCCATTGCTTGACCTGCTCGGCGATCCAGGCCCCGTCGTCGAGGGGAATGTCGTGACCGGCGCTGGGATGCGTCGCGATGGGGGCGCCGTGCGTGTCGGCGATGGTGCGTGATGCGGCGGAGCTGACGATCCGGTCGTGTGTGGAGGTCAGCACCAGCAGCGGGGTGTCGATGTGCGTGGGCATCGAGAAGGTGATGGCGGCCCAAATCTGACGGGCGATGCTGGCGCTCGACGGACGCTGGGTCTGTAAGTAGCCCGCCCAGCGTCGGGAGAGTACGTCGAGATCGAGATCGGGATTGTTGGCCGACTGTGCCAGGATCGCGCGCTCACGTGGCGCGTCGGCACGGAATCGTCCGAGCAGCAGGTTGGGTATCGATGACGGCAGGAATCGCTGCCACACCGGCGTCGAGGCGGTGCTCGAATTGATGATGACGGCGCGCTCGAAATCCTCTGGGTAGCGAGAACACCAATCGAGTCCGATCATGCCGCCGAGGGATATGGCGAGTAGTGACCACTTTTCGTCGCGGCGGTCGAGGCGTGAGCGGATGTCGTCCGTGATCGCCGAGATAGATGTCGGAGAGATGCGGTTGAACTCGGTACCGAATCCGGGCGCGTCGAGACATTCCACCGGTATCCCAAGGGATTCGGCGAAAATCTGAGGGAATTGTTCCCAGTGGCGCTTCTCGCGGCTCAGGCCGCGCAGCAGCAGCCACCGTGTCATCGCTTGATGCCCACAGTGAGGCGGTCGAACTCCACGAAGGGAAGGGTGAAGGGATGATGTACTGGTCGCTGCACGGCGACCTCGAACCCCGCGTCTTCGAACATCTGGCGCATCTCGGCCTTGGACGGCACGCTCGCGGGCACGCGGTCACCGAATACCCGGCGCAGGATGGGCGCCGACGTGCGGTCCGGTGTGAACGTCGTGATCGCCGTGAACCCGCCGGGGGCCAGCACGCGATGGAACTCGGCGAGTGCGGCGGGCTGGTCAAAGAAATGGAAGGCCGACGTCGAGACCACGGCGTCCAGCGAGCCGTCGTCGAAAGGCAGCTTCTCGGCCGGCGCGAATTGCCAGTCGACCAGCGACGAACGCACTTTTGCCTGGGCGAGCATCCCTGCAGACATGTCGACCCCGTGCACCTGCTCGGGTTCGAGTTCCTGTTGAATCCGCGTCGCCAGAATGCCGGTACCGCAAGCGATATCCACAATCCGCTGGGATTGGTGCTGACGCAGCTGGGCAATCATCTCGTCCTGCGCGGGGCGATACACCCATTGTTGTAGCGGCGCCCAGTCGTACGCTCTGGCGGCGCGACCCCAGAACCGCGTCACCTGGTCGTTGAAGGCGCGCCGTGGGACGGGGGATGGGCCGTTCGAGTGAAGGCCATCAGCAGTCGTCATGGGCACAAGGTACGCCAGCAACATGGGGGTCGCCAGGTGGGTGCATTCACTCTGCGGTGATGGTGACCCGGTCCGGGTAGAACGCCAGATGGCGGGCGATCTGGGCGAGTGCCGGGAACGGGTCCTCATACGTCCAGACGGCGTCTTCGACCGTTCCGTCGGGCGTGCGCACCGAGTAGTAGGAGGCCTCGCCCTTGTACGGGCAGTAGGTATGGGTATCGGTGCGCTGCAGCACCTCCCAATTCGCCGCGTCCGGCGGGAGGTAGTACACCGGCGGGTAGTTGGACTCCTGCAGCCGCAGGGCGTTGGTGGAGTCGGCGACAGAGACGTCGCCCGCGGTGACGACGACGTGTGTGCCCGAGGACGCGATGTCGATCGGATGGTCCGGGCCGGGAACCAAATGCGGCCTATCGAGGGTGGACATGTTTCCGAGGGTAGGCGCTTTCCGCACACGGGCGACGGAGCCGTAGAAGATGGCTAGGCTTCCCTGGCTCCGCGGTGTCGAACGGCTGTACCGCTTCAGTTTCTAGCCGACACCCGGCCCCAGGGCGCTAGGGTCTGCGACATGGCTGCTGACGTTGATCGCACTGACCCCGACGAGCTGTTCGGTATCGACGCGCTGCTCAGCGATGAGGAGCGCGCCATCCGTGACAGCGTGCGTGCACTGGTTCAGGCGCGTGTGGTGCCGAACGTGCAGCGCTGGTACGAGCACGGTGACCTGCCGGTGCGCAAACTTGCGTTGGAGCTGGGCAAGATCGGTGTGCTCGGCATGCACCTGCAGGGTTACGGATGTTCCGGAACATCCTCTCTTGCATATGGATTGGCGTGCATGGAGCTGGAAGCCGGAGACTCGGGGATCCGTTCGCTGGTGAGCGTGCAGGGGTCGTTGGCGATGTACGCCATCTACGCCTACGGGAGCGACGCGCAGAAACAGAAGTGGCTGCCGCGGATGGCGACCGGCGAGGAGCTGGGATGCTTCGGGCTGACCGAGCCGGACTTCGGGTCCAACCCCGGCGGCATGCGCACCCATGCCCGGCGTGACGGCAATGACTGGATTCTCAACGGCACCAAGATGTGGATCACCAACGGGTCCATCGCCGATGTCGCCGTCATCTGGGCGCAGACCGACGAGGGCGTCCGCGGCTTCCTGGTCTCGACCGATTCGGCGGGATTCGACGCCCAGACCATCCACTCCAAGATGTCGCTGCGTGCGTCGGTGACTGCCGAACTCAGTCTCGTCGATGTACGGGTGCCGGAGAAGAACCGGCTGCCGCTGGCGATCGGGCTCAAGGCCCCGCTGTCATGCCTTAACGAGGCGCGCTTCGGCATCATCTTTGGCTCCATGGGAGCGGCCCGTGAATGTCTGCGTACCGCACTGGAATACGCGCTTACCCGGGAGCAATTCGATCGCCCGATCGCGGGCTTTCAGCTGACCCAGGAGAAGCTGGCTAATATGACGCTCGAGTACGGCAAGGGATTGCTGCTGGCGTTGCATCTGGGCCGTCGTAAGGACACCGGCACGCTGGTCACCCCGCAAGTCAGCCTGGGCAAGCTCAACAATGTGCGCGAGGCCATCGAGATCGCCCGAACGGCCCGGACAATCCTTGGTGCTAACGGCATTTCGGGCGAGTACCCGGTGATGCGACATGCCAACAACCTGGAATCGGTGCTGACCTACGAGGGCACCAGCGAGATGCACACGCTGGTGATCGGCCAGGCCCTGACCGGGATCGCGGCGTTCCGGTAGTCACTCACCCGAACGCCGACACGCCGCCTGGCTGCGGAATCGTGCGATACGAATCCGCCGCCAGACGGCGTGTCAAGGAAGAGAAGTGGTTCAGTACTTGCCGAGGGCGATCGCCACGTTGTGGCCACCGAACCCGAACGAGTTGTTGACCGCGTACTTGTAGTCGCCCTTGCGGGGCTCCTTGCTGACGATGTCGAGATCGATCTCCGGATCCGGCGTCTCATAGTTGAGGGTGGGCGGAATGATGCCCTCCTGCAACGACTTCACCGTGATGATGGCCTCGACAGCACCGACCGCGCCGACGGAGTGCCCGAGGGCACCCTTGGGGGCATAGACCGCGGCGTGCTGCAGGCCGGACTTGTGGATGGCCCTGCCCTCGGCGACGTCACCGACACTGGTGGCAGTGGCGTGCGCGTTGACGTGGTCGATGTCCTTGGCGTCGAGCCCGGCGGTCTCCAGAGCCCGGTTCATGGCCTTGGCGGCGCCGATACCGTCCGGATGCGGTGCCACCACGTGGTATCCGTCCGAGGTGATACCCGCACCGAGAAGCCGTGCGTAGATCCGCGCGCCGCGCGCCTTGGCGTGCTCCTCGGTCTCGATGACCATGAGCGCGCCACCCTCGCCGAACACGAAGCCGGTGCGGTTCTTGTCGAACGGCCGCGATGCCCCCGCAGGGTTGTCGTTGTCGGTGGACATCACGATGCGCATATTGGCGAATGCGGCGATGGGTGCGGCCTCGATGGCGGCCTCGATACCACCGCAGATGGCGATATCGGCATCGCCGTAAGCGATCTGACGCCAGGCGTGCGCGATGCCCTCGTTACCGGAGGCACACGCCGACACCGGGGTGATGACACCACCGCGCGCCTTGCGTTCCAGCCCGATGACGGCGGCCGGACCGTTGGGCATGAACATCTGAACCGTAAGGGGCGAAACGGCTTTCGTGCCCCTGGCGCGCATCTCGTCGTAGGCCTCGACCAACTTCTCGCCGCCACCCAGCCCGGTGCCCACGGAAACCGTCAGGCGCTCCAGATCGATGTCCTCGGGAGCCCCCGCGTCTTCCCAGACCTGACGGCCCAGGATCGCCGCCAGGCGCTGAACATAGGACAGGCGGCGAAGCTCGATCTTCGTCATGTCCTTGTCGAAGTCGCGGACCTTGAGGTGTCCGCCGATCTTCACCGGGAGGTCGTACTGAGCGACGAAATCGTCGTCGAGTACGCGAATGCCGCTCTCGCCGGCGAGTAGCCCCTTCCAGGTGCCCTCGACGTCGGGTGCGATTGACGTCGTCATGGCCATGCCGGTCACGACGATGTTCGGAAAGCCGCCATTTGCGGTAGATGGTTTGGTCACTGTCGACATCCCCCCATGGACATGTACGTGGCACGCACGTTCTATCCCCTTTCGAACTCTGCTCTGAGCTATCTGCTAGCCCGAATTTTAGTGAGTTGTCTGCTAGCGAACTCCGTCCGGGTAGGTTGCCAGGCGGATTCGCTCATGAACCCTATGCGAAATTTGTGGAGGAACTGCACAAATTGGCCAAGTGTGTCCTGATGGTTGACGTTCTTGTGCGATGGGTAACAAAGATGACGGGCAAATGAATGAAGGGTTGAGTTACCTGGGCTCCACCTGGGCGAATGTGACCTGTTGCACAATGCCCGCCACGGATGCAGATCGGTAGCATTGCTCACTATTGGGTCTAGTTTGCCTAGAGAGGACCGAAATGCGCGTCGATGGGGACACCTGGGACATCACCTCCAGCGTGGGGGCAACCGCCCTCGGCGTGGCGGCCGCACGGGCCACCGAGACGCTGCGGGCCGACCCGCTCATCAGCGATCCCTTCGCCCGGATACTCGTCGAGGCGACCGGTAAGGCGACGGGCTGGGAGCGCTTTGTCGCCGGCGATATCGACTGGCCCGACCCGGAGGCCGGCCGGATCTACGGCCGGATGGTCGACTACCAGGCCACGCGCACCCACTTCTTCGACGCCTACTTCCTGGCGGCGGCCGCGGCCGGTGTCCGGCAGATCGTGATCCTCGCGTCGGGCCTGGACTCACGCGCGTACCGGCTCGACTGGCCGGCCGGCACCACCGTCTACGAGATCGACCAGCCCCAAGTTCTGGAGTTCAAGGCCGCCGCCCTTGCCGCCCATCAGCCGACGGCTCAGCGGCGGGGCGTGGCCGTCGATCTGCGCGCGGACTGGCCTGCCGTGCTGCGCGCGGCCGGGTTCGATTCCACACAGCCCACGGCATGGCTTGCCGAGGGCCTGCTGCCGTATCTGCCCGCCGATGCCCAGGACAGCCTCTTCATCAACATCGGTGCGTTGAGCGCGCCGGGAAGTCGTATCGCCGTGGAGGGGTACGACGGGAAGCTGATCCTGGACGAGAGCGAGGAGGAGGCAGCGCGCCGGGAACAGGTGCGCGCCGCCTTCATCGGCCGGCCGGTGCCCGAGGATATCCAGCAGGGAACGTTCCGTGGCCAGCTGATCCAGGGAGAGCTTCGGTGACCGATACGACCACCGCACGGTCCGATGACGACAGTTGGGACATCGCCAGCAGCGTGGGTGCCACCGCGGTGATGGTGGCGGCCGCGCG
This sequence comes from Mycobacteroides franklinii, assembly GCF_002013895.1. Lineage (GTDB taxonomy): Bacteria > Actinomycetota > Actinomycetes > Mycobacteriales > Mycobacteriaceae > Mycobacterium > Mycobacterium franklinii. The sequence continues at coordinate 253,154 of NZ_MAFQ01000005.1, forward strand.
GGCGGCCGAAACCCGCAGTGAGACGCCGCTCATCAAGGATCCCTTCGCGCAGCTCCTCGTGGAGCGCGCCGGGTCCGGCGCCTGGTCGGTGATCGCGAGCGACGGGCTGCGAGAGCAGCTGGCCGAGCTCGACCCGGAGGCCGAGCGCATCATGCAATACGCGGTGGATTACCAGGCGGTCCGCACCAGATTCTTCGACGGTTTTTTTGAGCGGGCATCGCGTGCGGGAATCACCCAGGTGGTGATTCTGGCCGCCGGGCTCGATTCTCGTGCGTATCGACTGGACTGGCCAGTGGGTACCACCGTCTACGAGATCGACCAGCCGCTGGTGCTGCAGTACAAGCGGCAAACACTCGATGAGCACGACGTGCGTTCCGCTTGTCTGCGCCGGGAGGTGCCCGTCGACCTTCGGCAGGACTGGCCGGCCGCATTGCAAGAAGAGGGATTTGACGTCGCGAAGCCGACGGCGTGGCTGGCCGAAGGCCTGCTGATGTATCTGCCGACCGAGGCGCAAGACCGCCTCTTCGAGCTGATCGTGGACCAGAGCGCGCCGGGTAGCAGGATCGCCGTGGAAGCCGTCGGGCCTGACAACGACAAGCGCCAAGAGTTCCGCAGCAAGATGCGCGAACACTTCGACCGGGCTCGCAAGCTGGCCGGGATGGATGGCGAGTCGCTCGATGTCGGATCGCTGATGTACCACGACGAGAACCGCACCGATGTCCCCCAATGGCTCGCCGGCCGTGGCTGGACTGTTCGGGCGATACCCGCGGAAGTCGAGATGGCGGACGCGGGTCGACGGGCCTACGTTGAAGAGGATCTACGCGGGAACACCTTGATCGAGGCCGAACTCAAGGGCTGACGGAGCACTGCCCCCAGGGGTGCGGGGTTCTCAGGTCCCAACTGGTTGGTTACCATCGGTGATACAGCTCACTTAGCTGATATCGCGAGTCCGTGTGCACGTGTGTGACCTGCGGAGATGCGCTCACTATGAGCCTGCCATCGAGAGGAACGGATATGACCACCGAGATCTCTACGCCCGCCGACCAGCACGCTGCGGCCGAGCCCTCACGCATTCCGGGGATCGTTCGGGGCCTGCGGGAGACGTTCGCGACAGGCCGGACACGCGACTACCACTGGCGCAAAGCGCAGCTCGTCGGTTTGGAGCGGCTCTTCTCCGAGAACGAAGCCGCCATCGCGACCGCCCTGCACGAGGATTTGGGCCGTTCGTCGGCCGAGGCCTGGATCGCCGACGTTGTCGGTTCGGTCGTAGAGGTCGTCTACGCGCGTAAGAACCTGCGCCGCTGGATGCGACGCAAGCGCGTGCGCGGTCTTCCGCTGGCGCAGCAGCCGGCGAAGGCGTGGTCGGTACCCGAGCCGTACGGCACGGTGCTGGTCATCGGTGCGTGGAACTTCCCGCTGTACCTCACGCTCGGGCCGGTGGTCGGCGCGCTGGCGGCGGGCAACACGGTGGCCATCAAGCCATCGGAGATCGCGCCGGCCTCATCGGCATTGATGGCCAAGCTCATTCCGCAGTACCTGGACCCGCATGCGGTGGTCGTCGTGGAGGGCGACGGTTCGGTCACCCAGGAACTGCTGGCCCAAGGTTTCGACAAGGCGCTGTTCACCGGCGGTACCGAGATCGGCAAGCGCATCTTGGAAGGTGCTGCGGCGCATCTGACTCCGGTCGCGCTGGAGCTCGGCGGCAAGTCGCCGGTGTACGTAGCCGCCGATGCCAACATCGAGGTGGCGGCCCGCCGCATCGGATACATGAAGGGGCTCAACTCCGGTCAGGTATGTCTGGCCCCCGACTACGTCCTCGTCGATCCCGCAGTGCGCGACGAGCTGGTGGAGAAGATCACGGCAGCGTGGGCAGAGTTCCAGGCCGACAAGGAATCCAAGGGACTGCGGGTGGTCAACCAGCGCCAGTTTGATCGTCTGGTCGGGTACCTGGCGGCGACCGAAGGAGAGGTCGCGGCGGGCGGCGGCTCCGACGCATCGGCGCTCACCATCGAGCCGACGATCGTGGTCGACCCGAGCGCGGACGAGCCGCTCATGCAGAACGAGATCTTCGGGCCGATCCTGCCGGTGCTGACCGCCGACTCGCTGGACGACGCCATTGACTTCATCAACTCGCGGCCAAAGCCGTTGGCGGCCTATGCCTTCACCGAGTCCAAGAAGACGGGTAACCGGTTTATCGACGATGTTCCCGCGGGCGGCACCGTGATCAACCACCTGCTGTATCACGCCGTCATCCCGAACTTGCCGTTCGGTGGCGTCGGTGCCAGCGGCATGGGTGCCTACCACGGTAAGGCGGGCTTCGACGAGTTCAGCCACCTCAAGTCGACTCTGTACAAGAGCACCAAGATGGATCTCAAGCTTCCCTACCCTCCGTATCTGGAGAAGAACCTGAAGCTGATGAAAAAGCTTATGTAACAAAGCTTTTAGTTTCACTCAACCCAATGAAGTGTCAAGTGAATAGGAGTTCTGCATGCCGGGAGTGCAAGACCGGGTAATTGTCGTGACCGGAGCCGGAGGGGGACTGGGCCGCGAGTACGCGCTCACCCTCGCTGGCGAGGGCGCTCAGGTCGTCGTCAACGACTTGGGCGGTGCCCGGGACGGATCGGGCGCGGGGTCTGCGATGGCGGACGGCGTGGTCGACGAGATCAAGGCGGCCGGTGGCCGGGCGGTCGCCAACTATGACAGCGTCGCCACCGAAGAAGGTGCGGCCAACATCGTGAAGACCACACTCGACGAGTTCGGGGCCATTCACGGTGTGGTGAGCAATGCAGGCATCCTGCGGGACGGCACGTTCCACAAGATGACCTACGACAATTGGCATGCGGTGCAACAGGTTCACCTGTACGGCGGATACAACATCACCCGCGCGGCGTGGCCGCATTTCCGCGAGCAGGGCTACGGCCGGATCGTGGTCGCCACCTCGACCAGTGGTCTGTTCGGCAACTTCGGTCAGGCCAACTACGGCGCGGCCAAGCTCGGCCTCGTCGGCCTCATCAACACCCTCGCGCTGGAGGGGGCCAAGTACAACATTCACTCCAACGCGATCGCTCCGATCGCCGCCACCCGCATGACCGCCGACATCGCCTCCGAAGCAGTGCTGGAACAACTGCCGCCGTCCTTCGTGGCGCCGGTCGTCGGATACCTGTGCACGGAGGAAAGCGCCGACAACGGTTCGGTTTTCGTGGTGGGCGGCGGCAAGGTGCAGCGCGTGGCGCTCTTTGAGAACGCCGGTGCCACCTTCGCCTCTCCGCCGACGGTCGACGAGGTCGCCGCGCGCTGGGGTGAGATCGAGGATCTCTCCACCGTCACCAAAGCCGGCCCCCCGTCGCTCGCATGAAAGCGATACAGGCGCAGTCGTTATCAGGCCCGGAAGGCCTGGTGTACACCGATGTGGAAACACCGGGAGCCGGACCTAACGTCGTCATCGTCGACGTCAAGGCCGCGGGGGTCTGCTTCCCCGACTATTTGATGACCAAGGGCGAATACCAGCTGAAGATGGAGCCACCCTTCGTTCCGGGGATCGAGACCGCCGGCGTGGTGCGCTCGGCTCCCGAGGGCGCCGCGGTGAAACCCGGTGACCGGGTGATGGCCTTCAATTTCATTGGCGGATACGCCGAACGCGTTGCAGTGGGGCCTTCCAATGTGCTTCCTACGCCTCCCGAGCTGGATGATGCGGAGGCCGTGGCGCTCATCGCCAACTACCACACGATGTACTTCGCCTATGCCCGCCGCGGACACTTGCGTGCCGGCGAGACGGTGCTGGTGCTGGGTGCTGCCGGTGGCATCGGTACCGCGGCGATCCAGATTGCCAAGGGCATGGGCGCGAGGGTCATCGCCGTGGTCAACCGGACGGCCGCAACGGAATTCGTGTACAGCGTGGGTGCTGATGTCGTGTTGCCGCTGGAAGAAGGCTGGGCCAAGGCCGTACGCGAGGCCACCGGCGGCGTGGGTGTCGACATGGTGGTCGACCCGATCGGTGGCCCGGCATTCGACGACGCGGTGCGCACGTTGGCCCCCGAAGGGCGCTTGCTGGTCGTCGGATTCGCCGCCGGTGGGATACCGACCATCAAGGTGAATCGGTTGCTGCTGCGCAATGCGTCGTTGGTCGGTGTGGCCTGGGGCGAGTTCTTGCGCACGCACGCTGACTATCTGTACGAGACCCAGGCGGGGCTGGCCAAGCTCGTTACGGAGGGCATGCGCCCGCCCATAAGCGCGCGTATCCCGCTGTCGGAAGGCCGTCAGGCGTTGCAGGACTTCGCCGACGGGAAGGTGTACGGGAAGATGGTGTTGGTGCCGTAATGACCAAGATCTTCAATGGAATTGACGAAATCACCACCGGCGATCTGGGCACCAGCGATTGGCTGCTGGTTGACCAGGAGCGCGTCAACACCTTCGCCGACGCCACCGGTGATCACCAGTGGATTCACGTCGACCCCGAACGAGCCGCCGACGGTCCGTTCGGGGGCACCATTGCGCACGGACTGCTGACGTTGTCGCTGCTCCCGCACTTTCAGTTCGAGCTGATTCGTGTCGACAACATCGCCATGGGAATCAACTACGGCTACAACAAGGTTCGATTCATCAATCCGGTGAAGGTCGGATCGAGGTTGCGAGCGCGTGCCGAGGTGACCAATATCGAACAGAAGCCCGGCTCGGTGGACGTGACGATCGTGACCACCGTCGAGATCGAAGGTGCCGACAAGCCAGCCTGTGTGGCCGAATCGATTTCGCGCTACATCGCCTGACGCTCACGGAACGGATCAGAGGTCCGGGGCGAGGTGTTCGAGGTGTTCTACGCGTAACTCGCCCTTCGGGACGAAAGACAGCACGGTTTCGGGGCCTGATACCCATTCTCGCTCAACGGAATCGTGACCTGCCGGTTTGTCGTCCATTGTCAAGAAGTTGGACACCCCACATAGCGGGGTGTCGAAAATCTCACCGTGATCTACGACGATGTGTAGATCACGTCAGTCAGGTGTTATGTTACTGCTCAGTTCGGGCCCTGCTTTCTCTGTGACCAGCGAAGATAGTGGGCCCGAGAGGTTCGGGACGAGAGGGCATCACGTGGGTCAGCCAGCACGCGGACGTGTTGCCCTTGGGTATTCGGCGTGTTGGATCGTGAGCGCACGATGACCACATTCGAGGGGACAAGCCCGGTACGGCCCACCACACCGTCTCGTGACGCGGTTTCCGGAGCCCTTAAAGAGTACGTACGCAAGCACCCCGTGCAGGCGGTGGAAACCGCGGGCAGCCAGATCGTCCTCGGTGTGCGGGCGATGCAGTACATGTTCTCGGACATCGTCCACCGCGCCTTCCCGTGGCGGGAATTCATCCATCAGGGCGCGTTCATGGCCGGCAGCGCTGTGGTGCCGACACTGCTGGTGGCCATCCCGATCGGTGTCACCCTGTCCATACAGTTTGCTCTGTTGGCGGGCCAGGTCGGAGCCGCCTCACTGGCAGGCGCCGCAAGTGGTGTCGCGATCGTGCGTCAGGGTGCCTCGCTGGTGGCTGCCGTGCTGATGGCCTCCGCGGTCGGTTCGGCCATCACCGCCGACCTGGGCTCACGAACCATGCGTGAAGAGATCGATGCCATGGAAGTGATGGGTGTGTCGGTGATTCGACGCCTCGTCGTCCCGCGCGTCGCCGCCGCTGTACTGGTCGGTGTCGGTCTCACGGGTACAACGTGCTTCGTCGGCTTCCTCGCGAGTTATCTGTTCAACGTCTACTTCCAGCACGGCGCGCCCGGAAGCTTCGTGGCGACCTTCGCCTCGTTCACTCGAGTCGACGACCTGGTGCTGGCGCTGCTCAAGGCGATCCTCTATGGACTCATCGTCGCGATCGTCGCCTGCGATAAGGGGCTGACCACCAAGGGCGGTCCGGCCGGTGTGGCCAACTCGGTCAACGCCGCGGTCGTCGAGTCGATTCTGGTGCTCATGCTGATCAACGTGCTCGTCAGCCAGGTGTACGTCATGGTCTTCCCCAGGCACGGGATATAAGGGCCCGCCATGACTATCTCCACATACCGCCCCAAGGGCGTTCAGCCGATCATCGACGCCGGACATCGGATCGCCCAGTCGATCCGGCGGCTCGGACACATGCTGGCGTTCTTCGTAGAGGCCATGGCGTCCATCCCGACCTCCTTGCGCTACTACTCCAAGGAGTTCTTCCGGCTACTGGCCGACGTCACCTGGGGAAACGGGTCGTTGGTTACCGGCGGTGGCACCGTCGGTGTGGCCGCGGTGCTGGGCGCCACCATTGGTGCGCTGATCGGCATCGAGGCCTACAACCTGCTGAACGTCATCGGTCTGGGCCCCGCCACCGGATTCATCTCCTCGCTGGTCTCGACGCGCGAGTTGGCACCGGTCATGGCCGCCCTCGCCTTCGCGATGCAGGCCGGCTGCCGCTTCACTGCGCAGCTGGGTGCCCAGCGCATCAACGAGGAGATCGACGCGCTGGACGCGCTGGCCATCCGGCCCATCCCGTACCTGGTCACCACCCGACTGCTGGCCTCCACTGTTGCCGTCGTGCCGCTGTACCTGCTGTGCCTGGTGATCAGCTACATCACCTGCCGTCTACTCGTCGGGATCTCCAGCGGCGGTTCGATCGGCGGTGCCTACAACCACTACTTCACGATGATGCTGAGCGGCACGGATGTCGTTTACTCCGTGATCAAGGCCGTCATCTTCGTGTGGATCGCCTCAACCATCCAGTGCTACTTCGGATTCAACGCCTCAGGCGGTCCCGAGGGCGTGGGTGTGGCCGCCGGACACGCGATGCGCGCGGCCATCACCGTCGTGATCATCGTGAACATGCTCCTCACCATGGCCTTGTGGGGAGTCGATGCCGGCGCAAGGTTCGGTGGTTGACGTGAGTGGTGGTTCGTTCTCGGCGAGCGGTCGCGGCTGGTCCGATCGTGGCCTGCTCGTGGCGGGCATCGCGGTGCTGGCCATCTTGGGCTTGGTGACCGGGCTCCTGCTTGCCAAGTCCAAGGGCTATCTCGAAGACACCGTCAAGGTCGACGCGCAGCTCACGAACGTCGGTGACGGTCTTCCCGAACGTGCCGACGTGAAGTTCCGCGGCATGCTTGTCGGCGCAGTCACGTCGGTGACACCCGCCGAAGACGGCAAGCCGAACATCGTGCATATCGACATCAAGCCGGAGCACGCCAGCGGGATCCCGAGCACGGTCACCGCGCGGGTGGTCCCCAGCAATGTGTTCGCGGTGTCGTCGGTGCAGCTGGTCGACAACGGTGACGGTGCCGGGCTCCGCAACGGCGCGGTGATCACCGAGGACACCAAGCTGCCGACGGTGCTCTTCCAGACCACCACCAACAAGCTGCGCCAAGTACTCGCCGCCACCGAACGCCAACGCGGTGACCCGCCGGTCGGTCTGATCGGCGTGTTCGGCGAGGCCACGCAGGGCCGCGGTAACAAGCTGCTGACCTCCGGGGCGCAACTGCAGGCAATCCTCACCGAGTTCAATGCCATGGTCACCGCCAGCCCCAACGATCCCTCGACGATCGCGGCGCTGGAGAAGGTGTCCGACGCGCTGAGCACCACGTCGCCCCGTCTGCTGGACAACCTGGAGAACGCCCTGGTGCCGCTGCGCACCCTGGCTCAGAAGCAAGCCGATGTGCGCGGGTTACTTTCGGCCGGTTTGCACACCACCGGGACCGCGTCGACCGCCATCGACAACCACATCGACCAGATGATCGGCATCGGCACCCACCTGACTCCGGTTGTCGGTGTCCTCGCCCAGAACGCGGACAAGTTCGTGCCGATCGCATCGCGCATCAAGGTGCTGTCGGATGCGGCGTTCGCCAACGGATGGGACCCCGGCCGCCAGGTCATTGGCCTGAACCTCATTCTGTCGTTCAGCCCGGCCTGGACCTACGTCCGTGATGACTGCCCGCGGTACGGCGAGCTGGCCGGACCGAGCTGCACCACCGCCCCCGAGACGCGCCAATGGATCGACATTCCCGAGGTGCTGCAGCCCGGCAGCTACAAACCGCCGCCGGATATCGCCCCGCCTGCGGGAACCCTCTTCCCGCCGCCCGCCGCCGACATCATGCTGCATGGCGCGGGCCCCAACCCGCAGGAAGTCGACAGAGCCGCGAACCCGGTGTTGCCGCCGTTCGGTCCGCCGCCCAACCCGGCACCTGCCGCCGGAGTGGCACCGGCCGCGTTCGGCGGAAATGTCGGACCGGTAGGTAGTGCCGTCGAGCGCCAGCAGCTCGGCAAGGCGCTGGGTGGCGACGCGAGCACCGCGCAGCAGCTGCTACTCGGCCCAGTGGCACGCGGAACGACCATCTCGGTGAGTCGTGACGAATCGGCCGCTGATGCCGGCCAACCCAATTCGGCTCAGGGAGGCGGACGATGAAGAACTTCCGGGCCGCGGCGATCGGACTGTCGCTGTTCGTCGTGTTCGCCATCGGTGTGACCACCCTGGTCTACGGCACCCTGCGCCGCGACACCACGGGCTCGACCAAGAGCTACACCGCGATCTTCACCGACGTCACCGGTGTTCGGGCCGGTGACGACGTGCGCATCGCGGGTGTGCGGGTAGGCCGTGTCGACTCGATCGAGTTGGATGGTTCGCTTGCCAAGCTCAAGTTCCGGGTCAAGAGCAACCAGAATCTGTACGGCAATTCGATTGTCTCGGTGACCTACCAGAACATCATCGGACAGCGATACATCTCGCTGTCTCGCGGTGTGGATGGCAGTCCGGAGCGTCTGCCCGAAGGCAGCGTCATCCCGGTGGAGCGCACCGAACCGTCCTTCGACGTCGGCGCGTTGCTCAACGGATTCGAGCCGCTCTTCACTCTGTTGGACCCCAAGCAGGTCGACAACTTGTCCAACGGGCTCATCGATGCGTTCGCCGGTGACAGAGGTGCGCTGGCCCATGTCGTTGCGCAGACCACCGAGATCACGAAATCCTTTGCCGGACGTGATCAATCGTTGGGAGAGCTGATCGACAACCTCAATACCGTCCTGGATAACGTCGCCAAGCAGAACGACAACCTCGACCAGCTCGTGCTCCAGAGTCAGAACGTCGTCGGTGAGCTGGACAACCGGCGCCAGAGTCTGGTCTCGTCGATTGGCTCGGCGACCCACGTGGTCAGCCGGATCCAGACCATCGGAGACAACGTCTATCCGCAGATGCAGGAACTCGTCTACCGCGAGCCCGGTACCGCCGCGCACATCCTTGCCAACAAGGATCAGTTCGCCTTCCTCGGTTCCAACCTGCCGCTGCTACTCAAGGGTCTGGCCCGCACAATGCAGGACGGCGCCTACGGCAACTCGTATGCCTGCCAGCTGAACATCAACGGATTCTTCCCGGGTCTGAACGACCTGGTGCCCTCCATTGTCCGGCATGCCACCAACGGTGGTGTCGCCAAGTACACACCGAAATGCCGAGGGATCGAATGAGCCCCCGTGAACGCACGCTAGAGGACCGCAGCAAGTTCTGGATCGGCATGATCGCCGTCGGTGTCGTCGTGGCCCTCATCGCGTCGATGCTGCTGTTCCGCCAGATCGGTTTCGGATACACCCGATACAAGGCCGAATTCGCGCAGGCAGCACAGCTCAAGAAGGGCGATTACGTCAGCGTCGCTGGCGTGGACGTCGGTGAGGTGAAAAGCGTTGTGCTCGACGGCACCCGGGTGCTCGTCGACATGCGAGTACGCGATGAGGTGAAGCTGGGCGCCGATACGCAAGCCGCGATCAAGACCACCACGCTGCTGGGTTCCCGGTACGTCGAGCTGCGGCCGCGTGGCGCGGGTGCCATCCCTAACAAGCGAATCCCGTTGTCGCACACAGAGGTGCCATACGACCTGCAGGCATTGCTTGCCGATACCGCCGCCACCTATGAGCAAGTCGATACAGCGAAGCTGGCCCAGTCCATCGACATCCTGGCCAAACAGCTCGATGGCCTGCCCGAGGCGCTGCCCGACGCCATGAAGAATCTGAAGGAGCTGTCGGGGATCGTCTCCACGCGGCGGACGCAGATCGGTGAGCTGCTCAAGAGTGCCTCTACCGTCACCGCGACGCTGCACCGGCAGCAGGCCAACCTCGGACACCTGGTGTTCCAGGGCCGGGATCTGCTGGGAGAGTTCGTATCCCGTAAGGCATCGTTCCAGCGTCTGATGGTGTCGATCACCAAGGTCGTCGATCTGCTGAGCAAGGTCGTGGTCAAGGACCGGCCCGCTTTCGAGAAGCTGTTGCAGCAGCTGCGGGATGTCACGGCAATGGCCAGCGATCACGACGACTACGTGCGAAACCTGTTGCAGATCCTGCCCGTACCGCTACGGAACCTGACCAACGCGACCGGCTCGGGGTACTCGATGGGCATCAACCTGACCAACGGTTTGATCGTGGACAACTGGATGTGCGCCATCAGTAGCCGCGCGCAGCAGTGGGGCATGCTCGAGTACTTCAAGGACTGCGCATGAGCATCAACGTGACACAGCAGGGGTCCACCGCCCGCCGGGTATTCATGATCGGCGTGGTTTCGGTGCTGGTGGTTGTGGCCGCGATCGGCGGTTACCTGGGCCTGCGCAAGGCCGGTGTGGTGGACAACAAGATCTCCGTCACCGCCCAATTCGACGAAGGCTCGGGCCTTTTCGTCGGCAATGTGGTCGAGGTGCTCGGTCTGCCGGTGGGTGCCATCGAATCGGTCGAGGCCAAGGGCACCTACGTCGAGGTCAAGTTCAACGTCGACAAGGACGTGAAGGTCCCGGCGAACGTCATCGCCGCCGCCTTCACCAGCTCGGTGCTCACCGACCGGCACGTCGCGTTGAGCCCGCCCTACACCGAGGGCCCGGTGCTCAAGGACGGCGACATCATTCCGCTGGACCGCACCCGCACTCCTGTCGGATTCGACCGAGTGCTCGCGACCGTCGACAAACTCGCCGCGGCGATGAAGGGTGACGGCAAGGGCGGCGGTCCGGCCGCCGACTTGGTCAACATCGGTGCCCAGGCCGCGGCGGGTAACGGCGAGCAGGTCAAGTCGGCCCTGGACGAGCTGTCGAAGGCATTGAAGATGACCACGGACGGCGCTGAGACCAAGGATCAGCTCAGCACGATCATCAAGAGCGTGAGCTCGCTGGTGAATGCGATGGGGGAGAACGACAAGGCAATTCGGCAGTTCGGCTCCGCGGTACATGGCACCGCCGACGTGCTGGCCGCCGAGCGATTCGGCACCGGGAACACCGGTCGCCAGGCCAACGAGGTCCTCAAGAACACCGCCGAACTCCTGGACAAGAACCGCGACGTGATCAAGGGCCTGCTCGGTAACAGCAACGTCACCCTGCAGTCGTTGTCCGATCAGCAGCGCGAGCTCAAGGAAACTCTGGATCTGCTGCCGCTGCTGCTCGACAACGTCGATCGCGCGATCGATCCGGTCAATGGATCGCTGCGCCTGCATCCGATGCTGGACAAGCTGCTCTTCGAGAGCCAGTTCACCAAGGAAATCTGCAACATGATGGGTCTGCGGCAGCTCGGGTGCAGCACCGGAACGATGGCCGACTACGGTCCGGACTTCGGCCTGACCTACATGCTCGACGGCATGGCCAGGATGGGGCAGTGATGAGCCGCTTGAAGGTTTCCACGCTGAGGGGCGCCGCACTGGCCGCGCTCGGTGCACTGGCCATATCTGCTTGCACCCCACCAGGACTCGACAGCCTGCCGCTGCCGGCTCCTAACATGGGTTCACAGTCCTACCAGCTGACCGCGCGTTTCGCCAACGCTCTGAACCTTCCCGCGAAGGCGAAGGTGCGCCTCGGTGGTGCCGACGTCGGCGAGGTCGAGTCGATGGATGCCGTCGACTATGTCGCGGTTGTGCAGCTGCGCATCCGTGAGGGTGTGCGGTTGCCCGTCGGAACCACCGCACAGCTGCGTACCGCCACCCCGCTCGGTGATGTGTTCGTCGCGGTCACCCCGCCGGCGACCCCCAGCGGTCAGCTCCTCAAGGACGGCGGCACGCTGGATCTGGACAACACCTCGTCGGCCGCGACGGTCGAAGGTGTGCTCGCCTCGGCAGCCGTGCTCGTCAACGGTGGCGTCATCCGGAACTTGACGCATGTGGTGAACGGACTCGGAAAGTCGTCGGGCGGCCAGGGCAGTAACGGCATCGTGTTCGGTGACATCGTGAAGCAGTCCGATCAGTTGATGGGCACTCTCAACGGTCGGTCGTCGCAGATCCAGAACTCGTTGGACAAGACCTCGCAGTTGGCCTCGACGTTGTCGGCGCGGGAGAAGACGATCAACGACCTACTGGAGGCCGGCGCGCCCGGGTTGAAGGCAGTCGATCCCCACCAGGTCACTGACCTCGCCAATACTGCCGGTCACATCTCCGATCAGCTGGCGAAATTCCCATCGATCCAGGGCACCGACACCCGCAGCATGATCACCGACTTCAACACGATCGCCCGCGGGTTCAACGATGTCACGGTGAGCCCGGACACCAGCCTGGTCGCCCTGAACCGGCTGCTCCCCATTTTGATCAAGGCCAACGCCGGTAGCGCACTGGCCGTCGACGTCAACATGGCCAAGCTGGCATTGGGTAACTGGCCCGACGCCGGGTACAAGGGCGATCCGACATTCCATGGTCCCAAGCAGGCTGACTGGGGCTACCTCGTGGGCAGCTTCAAGTACTCGCTGTACAGGTTGCAGGAACGCGTCGTGGGTCAGGGACCGAACCCGCCCGCCCCGGAACCTCAACCGGCCCCGGCGCCCGCACCTGCCCCCGCACCAGAACCAGGACCCGGCCGATGACCGCCCCCGTACAGTCCGGCGGCCTGCTGGAATCGATTTCCCGCGGCCTGCTGGCGGTGGGTGACGTCTTCAAGCGCAGCTGGAAATGGCTGTCGGTTGTGGGTCTGGTGGCCATCCTCGTCATCTGTGTGGGTTACGTGATGTTCGGGACCTTGAAGGTCAACCCGATCGAGTCCGAGTACCAGGTGAAGGTGCAGCTTCACGAATCCGGTGGGCTGCTGCCGAATCAGGAAGTCACGCTGCGTGGGGTTCCGATCGGCCGCGTGGAGTCCGTGAACCTGGACAAGGGTGGCGTGGTCGCGACCGCGGCGATCAATGGTTCGGTGAAGCTACCGGCTGACAGCGAGGTCCGGGTGTCCGGGCTGTCGCCCGCCGGTGAGCAGTACCTCGATTTCCGGCCGACGACGAACAACGGCCCGTTCCTGGGGAACAACAGTGTCGTCGCGTTGGGCAAGGCGACCACCCCGATGACTCTCGCGCAGGTGTTGGCGGATTCCGATGGCCTGCTGGCGCAGCTGGACACCAAGAAGCTGAGCATCCTGCGTAAGGAACTGGGTGTCAGCGCCCAGGGCCCGGAGAAGCTAGCCAACATCTTCGACGGTGGCACTTTCCTCATCACCACGCTCGACGGCGTGCTGCCCGAAACGGTGACCTTGCTCAAGTCCAGCAAGGTGACCTTCTCGACGCTCGTGGACCTCAACTCGGGCTTGGACGCGACCGGTCAGCAGCTGGGCAGCACCTTCGCCGGGCTGAAGAAGATGGACGGCGGTTTTCGGACACTGCTCCAGAGGGCCCCGCAGACGTTGCACAGCGTGGACAACCTCTTTACCGACAACTCCGACACGATGGTGCAACTGCTGGGCAACCTCGCCACCGTCGCGCAGCTGAACTACGTGCGCGTACCCGCGCTCAACGCGCTGTTCCCCGGGCCCGAGGTCCGTGGGTCGACGCTGGAGAGCGCGGCGACGATCTTCCACGACGGTGCTGTCTGGGCGCTCGCCGACCTGCTGTACCCAAGGCCCACATGCGATTACGCGACGCCACGTGCGCCCGTTTCGGACGCGAGCTTCTACGAGCCGGCGCTGTACTCCACGTACTGCGCCAACCCCGATCCGGCGATGCTGGTTCGCGGTGCGCGCAACGCACCGCGTCCCGGAGACGACGACACCGCCGGCCCGCCGCCCAACGCGGACCTGGCCAAGGTGTCCGACCCAACGCCTCGGGGTAAGTGGAGCATTCCCACGCCGTATGGTGGACCGCAGTGGCCCCTCCCGATTCCTGGCGATGCACCCTTGCCTCCCGAGGCGCCTGCGCCACCGCCTGGTTTCGGTAATACTCCACCTACCGGACGCTAGAAACGCCCGGATAGGCACCGGCAAGACGCGCAAGGAGCACAACCATGGCAGACGACGCTGCCGCTAAGGACGCCAAGAACGCGGATGAGTCCGCGGTGACCCCGGATGCGGAGAAGGCCGAATCTTCGGCTGCCGTTTCTTCGGAGGTTGAATCGGCGGCGGACGAGGCAACCGAACCCGCCGCAGAAGAGGTCGCCGACTTCGACGCGGAGGCGTCTGCGGCGGATGCCAAGGAGTCAGAAGATTCGAAGGACTCGAAGGACTCGAAGGACTCGAAGGACTCGAAGGACTCCAAGGACTCCAAGGACGCCGACGATTCCGATGACGAGGACATCAGCCTCGAACCGGATGAAGAGGAAAAGGACCCGAAGCGCATGCAGCGGCGCCACTGGTTGTGGACCGCAGCCGGTGTGGTGGCCATCGCGATCCTCGCTCAGGCGGCCATCATCGGGCGTCTCTACGAGGAGCAGCGCATTGAGGAGCGGTCGTCGCGCGAGGCACTTACCGCGGCACAGGAATTCGCCAACGTCATGATCAACGTGGACAGCACCAAACTCGATGACAGCGCGACCAAGACCTTGGACCGGTCGACCGGCGATTTCAAGAAGAAGTACTCGGAGTCCAGCACCACGCTGCGACAGGTCATGATCGAGAACAAGGCCAAAGCGACAGGCGTCGTCGTGGATTCCGCGGTGAAGTCGGCGACACCGAACAAGGTAGAGGTGCTGCTGTTCATCGATCAGGCGGTGTCCAATGTGGCGATTCCGGATGCACGCATGGACCGCAGCCGCGTTCAGATAACGATGGAGAAGATCGACGGCCGCTGGCTTGCCAGCGATGTCGAGCTGACCTAAGAGCTCCACCCCGATGAGTGTCGGTGGGCTGCTGCTCGTCGCCCTGGGGATCGCCATCGGCATGGTCGGCATCGTGGTGCCGATGGTTCCCGGCACGGGGCTGGTGGTGCTTTCCATCGGAGCGTGGGCGCTTGTCGAATCCACCACAAAGGCCTGGGTGGTCCTGGGAATTGTGGTCGCACTGGCTGTTGCAACGACGGTGACGAAGTATGTGTGGCCGGCGGCGCGGATGCGTGAGGCGGGGGTGCCCGCGCTCAGCCTGGTGCTGGGTGGGATGGCGGCGATCATCGGCTTTTTCGTGATCCCGGTGGTGGGTTTGGTTATCGGCTTCGTGCTGGGCATCTACCTTGCGGAGTTCATCCGGCGCAGCAGCCAGCGACAGGCATGGGCCGCGACCGTGACAGCGGTGAAGGCGGTGGCCACCTCGATCGGTATCGAGATGGTGGGCGCCATGGTGTCGGCGGGAATTTGGCTCGGCGCCGTTCTGGTCTGAGCTGCCCGACAGAATCAGGTGAGCGCGGCGCGCAGCGCGTTCAGCCGCTCGTCATCGATCCCGGCGGCCCTGAGCATTGCCTCGGGTGACCCGAAAACGTTTGCGACTTGGCTGAATCCGGTTTCGAGGTACTCCTCGCGGACTCCGAGCACCTCGTCGGAGAGCATCGCGGCCATGGTCTGCGCGAGCTCGGGTTCGGCCGCATCCATCTGCGCAGAGATATGGGCCCGCATCGCGCCGATCGCTGCGTTGCTGCGCAAGTAGTCGGCGGCAATATCGCCGTAGTCGATGCCGACCGAGTGCAGCACCAGCCCGACGAGGATTCCGGTTCGGTCCTTGCCCGCCGCACAGTGCACCAACGCCGTTGCGCCGCTGGCAAGTTGAGTCGCCACCGATTTGAGGGCGACCAGGGTGCCCGGGAGTTCGACGAACCGGCGGTACTCGGCCAGCATGAACTCCACCTGCGATGCCGGGTCGGGGCCGCGGCCCGAGGTCATGCTCTCGAGCATCATCTGCCGGTAGGCGATTTCGTGCGGGGCGCGCTCCTCTCCGGCTGCTGGGGTGGCGAACGGAACCTCGTGCACCCGAATTCCGTCGTCTACCCTGTCGGATCCCGTGCGGGCGATCTCGGTGGGGCTGCGCAGGTCGTACAGATCGGTGACGCCGAAGGCGCGTAGTGTCTGGGCGCCGGCCGGGGTCAGACCGCTGAGCTCGGAGGAGCGGAAGAGCACCCCGGGCCGGATGGTGACGGGGGAATCCGCTCCACCGACGTCCCGGAAGTTCCAAATACCCTCGACGGGATTGTCTGCGGAGGACGCCTTCGACTCGGCGCTGGAGATCGTCACACCCCCACGGTAGCGGGCGCCTTTTCGCCGACGCTCTCACCCGGTTTATGGCGGAACAGCACGAAGAACGCGACCGCGACTACCAACGCGTATCCGGCGAAGCTCAGCCAGATGCCGTGCCAATCCTTGCTGTCGTCGGGATAGGTGAAGAAGTGCTCGATGACCGCTCCGCTGATGAGGCTGCCCAGCATGGCACCGAGTCCGTTGGTCATGAGCATGAACAGGCCCTGTGCGCTGGCCCGGATCGCGGGGCCGCATTGGTCCTCGACGAACAGCTGGCCTGAGACGTTGAAGAAGTCGAAGGCCATGCCGTAGACGATGCAGGACAGCACGATCATCCACAGCCCGTCTCCGGGGTTGCCGTAGGCGAACAGACCAAAACGCAAGGTCCACGCCACCATGCTCATGAGCATGACCGTCTTGATTCCGAAGCGGCGCAAGAAGAATGGGATGGCCAGAATGAACAGTGTCTCGGATATCTGCGAGATGGACATGATGATGGCCGGATGCTCGACCGCGAAGAGGTTCTTGTACTCCGCGATATTGGCGAAATCGTGGAGGAATGTGTCGCCGTAGGCGTTGGTGAGTTGCAGGGCTCCACCGAGCAGCATTGCGAAGAGAAAGAACACCGCCATCGTGCGGTGACGGAACAGCGTGAAGGCGGTGAGCCCGAATCTGTCGGCGAAGGTGCCGCTGTGCGCACGATCCAGCTTCGGAGGGCATGCGGGCAGGGTGAACGCGTAGAGACCGAGGATGACGGCCGCCGTGCCGGCCACGTAGAACTGGCCGGCCGAGGTTTCAAGGTTCAGCAGACTCACCGTGTGCAGCGCGGCGATGAATCCGATGGTGCCCCATACCCGGATAGGCGGGAAGTTGATGACGGTGTCCTTGCCCGCGTCCTTGAGTGCGTTGAAGGCGACAGTGATGGCCAGCGACAGCGTGGGCATGTAGCAGAGCATGTTGAGGAGCAGCACCCAGAAGAAGAGCGTGGGGCTGGACACCAGGGGGAGACTGAATAACGCCGCCGCGCCACCCAAATGCAATATCCCATAAAGTCTTTCGGCGTTAACCCACTTATCGGCGATTATCCCCATGATCGGCGGCGTGATGATCGCGGCGATCCCCATGGTGGAGAAGGCGGCGCCGAAGTGCGTCCCGGACCAGTGTTTGTTGTTGAACCAGTACGCCCCGAGCGTGAGCAGCCATGCTCCCCACACGAAGAACTGCAGGAAGTTCATGACGACAAGGCGGGCCGAGAGGTTCATTGGACACCAATACTGGGGGACATCGGCCCAGTTAGCAGCGCAACCGGGGTGCGAATAGGCAAAGAATGCCCCGGCCCCTCGCTTGCGGTTTGTGTCGTCAGGTAAACATGACCCATGCACGATGACGTGACACCCGATGCCGATGCTATTCCCGCGAGTCTGCTGGAGTACCTCAACCGTGAGCTGGGGGAGGAAGTCAGCGTCCGCAGGCTCTCGGCCGGGCATTCGAACCTGACCTATGTGGTCACCGGAACCTCTGGTACGCAGTGGATTATGCGGCGCCCCCCGTTTGGGCGCCTGCAGGCGGGCGCGCACGATGTGATGCGTGAGTATCGGGTGCTTGACGCACTCAGTACCGCGCAGGTGCGGGTGCCGCGCGTGACGCTGGCCAGCACCGATGCCGAGATCTTTGGCGCTCCGTTCTATCTGATGGAGCGGCAGGAAGGGGAGGTGATCCGGGACGTCTCGCCCGAATGGTTCGTAGGCCCGGTCCGGAGCACGCTGATCCTGGATTTGGCGGTCGCGCTCGCCGAGATTCACAATGCGGATCCGATGCGGTTGGTCGAGGCCAAGCTGGGACGTGAATCCGGCTACCTGGCACGGCAATTGAAGACATGGGGTGGGCAATGGGAGTCCATCAAGGAGCTGCCTACCGGTCGTGATCTTGAGGATCACACGGCGATTACCGCATGGCTCACCGAGAATTACCCCGGGGACCGCCCGGCGGCCGTGGTGCACGGTGACTACAAACTGGACAACGTGCTCGTCGACCCGAAGACGTCGCGGATCACCGCGGTGCTGGACTGGGAGATGGCGACCGTCGGTGATCCGCTGGCCGACCTGGGGTACCTGCTGTACATGACCCCCGAGCCGGGTGGTGAGGTCGCCATGTCCGAGCTCACCGGGTCGGTGACCGCGCAGGAGGGGTGCCCCTCGCACGCCGAGATTGCCGAGGCCTATCGCGCGGCTCGCACGGGTGATCAAAGCTATTGGACACCAGAGGATTTGATCTACTACCAGGTGCTGGGAGGATGGAAGCTCGCCACTCTCTTGGAAGTGTCCTATCAACGACATCTGGCAGGCACCACCGATGACCCCTTCTTCGCGGAGCTGGAACAGGGCGTTCCCCGATTGCTTTCGGTGGCCCGCAGCCTGATTCCAACCGCTGGTTAGCATCAACCACACATCCACCGACTCACTCACTACGCAGAGGAATGCCATGGCCGACGAAGTCCTGATCGAACAGCGTGACCGTGTCCTATTGATCACCATCAACCGTCCGGACGCGCGTAACGCGGTCAACAGGGCCGTCAGTCAAGGGCTGGCCGCCGCCGCGGATCAGCTCGACAGTTCCGATGACCTCTCCGTCGCCATCATCACCGGTGCGGGCGGAAACTTCTGCGCCGGAATGGATCTCAAGGCATTTGTGAGCGGTGAGGCGGTGCTGTCCGAGCGCGGTCTCGGCTTCACCAACGTGCCACCACGCAAGCCGATCATCGCCGCGGTGGAGGGTTTCGCGCTGGCCGGCGGTACCGAGCTGGTGCTGTCCTGCGATCTGGTGGTGGCGGGGCGCAGCGCCAAGTTCGGCATCCCCGAGGTCAAGCGTGGGCTGGTGGCCGGTGCCGGCGGCCTGCTGCGTCTGCCGAACCGGATCCCGTATCAGGTCGCCATGGAGCTGGCGCTCACCGGTGACTCGTTCACCGCGGAGGACGCTGCCAAGTACGGGTTCATCAACCGGCTCGTCGACGACGGGCAGGCTCTGGATACCGCGCTGGAGCTGGCCACCAAGATCACCGCGAACGGTCCGTTGGCCGTCGCTGCAACCAAGCGCATCATCATCGAGTCCGCGAGCTGGGCGCCCGAGGAGGCCTTCGTCAAGCAGGGCGAGATCCTCATGCCGATCTTCGTGTCCGAGGACGCCAAGGAGGGAGCGAAGGCGTTCGCCGAGAAGCGCCCCGCGGTCTGGCAGGGCAAGTAACTTCTCCCCCCATCTGCTCGCAGTGGGGTGCTGGTGGCCTGCGAATGGACCAGTGGCGCTCCCAGCCAATCGGCGTACTGTAGTTAGTTGTGCGAACTTGTCATAGGTAAAACGCCTTGACCTGCATTTTTAAATGTACGTACACCTGACATGCAAGTTTGATGGGAGACCTGCTGTGGCCAGAACCGAAGGTGACACCTGGGACATCGTGACGAGCGTGGGAGCGACCGCGCTCATTGTCTCGGCGATGCGTGCGGTGGAGGCACGCAAGCCCGATCCGCTTGCACAGGACGAGTACGCGCAGCATTTCGTCGCCGCGACGAAGGTCGAGGCGCCGATCTTCTCCGAGCTACTCGACGATTCCGCCGTCGCGGCGGAGCCCGACGTGCAACTGTTCTCGAGCTACCTTGGCGCGCGGACCAAATACTTCGATGAGTTCTTCCTGGCCGCGGGGGAGGCGGGCATTCGGCAGGCAGTGATCCTGGCGGCGGGCCTCGATGTACGGGGATACCGTCTGCCCTGGGCAGCGGGCACCACGGTCTACGAGCTAGACCTCCCGAAGGTGCTTGAGTTCAAGAAGCAGGTTCTCGACGAGCAGGGTGCACGGGCCACGGCGACCGTGCACGAACTGCATGTGGATCTGCGCGACGATTGGCCGCTGGCGCTCAAGGCCGCGGGATTCGATCCTTCATTGCCGACGGCGTGGCTTGCCGAGGGACTGCTGCCCTTCCTGCCCGGAGCCGCCCAGGACCTGCTGTTCCAGCGGATTGTCGACCTTTCTGCGCCCGGAAGCCGAGTTGCCGTAGAGGATTTCGGCGCTCCCGGGAATCAGGCGGATCGGATGTCGAACGCGATGGAGAACGAGGACGGCGCGCTACAGCGGATCTTCAAGAGCATTACCGAGGAAGATGCCGCCCCGTCGAGCCTGTGGTTCGGCGATGAGCGCGAGGATCCGGCGCAGTGGTTGACCAACCACGGATGGACCGTCGAGGCGACCACCGCCGGCGAACTTCTGAAGCGATACAACCGGGCTCCGCTGGCGGGCCAGCACGAACTCACCGACGCCATGGGACAAAGTCGGTACTTCACCGCGGTGCTCGGCGCGTAGGCATGGTGCGCACCGAGGGGGACTCCTGGGACATCGTGACGAGCGTCGGCTACACGGCGCTCGCGGTGGCGGCGGGACGCGCACTCGACGCCAAGTTGGATCCGCCGCTGGCATATGACGAGCACGCCGCCGGTTTCGTGGCGGCGGCGGGCGCACCGAAGCTTGCCGCGGCGGTGGCCAGTGGAGATATGACAAGCGCTGCGGCCTTCAACGCGCAGTGGGTCGGCGTCCGGACGCGATTTTTCGATAACTTCTTCGCCGACGCGGCAGGTGCCGGAGTGCGTCAGCACGTGATTTTGGCCGCCGGGTTGGATTCGCGCGCATACCGATTGCCGTGGCCCGCCGTGACGACCGTTTTCGAGTTGGATCAGCCGAAGGTGTTGCAGTTCAAGGATGAGGTCTTGCGGCGATCCGGTGCGCAGCCGAGTGCTATTCGGGTGACGGTGGCCGTCGACCTGCGGGACGATTGGCCGACCGCCTTGCGCGAGGCGGGTTTTGACGCCGGTCAGCCGACGGGATGGATTCTCGAGGGGCTGTTGCCCTATCTACCGGGTGCGGCGCAGGATGCTTTGTTCGAAAGGCTGAATGAGTTGTCGGCCCCCGGCAGCCGGGTGGCCGCCGAACTGGGTCCCAACCCTGGAGAACTGGAGCGTCTTGCGGCTTCCATCGCGACGGTTGTTGACGACACCAGTGACGGTGAGGCACAACCGAATCTGCGTGACCTGTGGTTCGACGATCCGCGGGTGGACACCAAGGCCTGGTTGGCCGAGCGCGGTTGGACGGTTACCGATGCCAACCTGATAGACGCCGCGGTGACCTACGGCCGGCCACTGCACGATCTGCCACAAGCATTTGAAAAGTTCCTGAGCACCAAGTTCTTTACCGCTATCCGAGACCATCCGAGAGGCTGAGATGACAAGCACCGACCAAGAAAGCTGGACCCGCAGCGACGGTGACTCCTGGGACATCGTGTCCAGCGTGGGGTACACCGCACTCGGCGTCAGCGCACAGCGCGCCGTGGAGAGCGAGCGGCCCGACGCGCTGATCGTGGACCAGTTCGCCAAGCACTTCGTTCTCGCCGCGGGCGAACCACATTTGATCGAGACGATTACCAAACGTGATGCGCCGCAGGCATCCCCATTCGAGTATCTGCGCGGCATGGGCATGCGCAGCCGATTCTTCGACGAGTTCTTCCTCGACGCGGCGGCCGCCGGGATCAAGCAGGCGGTGATCTTGGCAGCGGGGCTGGACTCGCGGGCACATCGGCTTGCATGGCCCGCCGGTGTCACGGTGTACGAGCTGGATCAGCCGCAGGTGCTCGCCTTCAAGGACGGCGTGTATGCCGAGCAGGGCGCCGCACCGACCTGTGATCGCCGCGCCGTCGCCGTCGACCTGCGCGATGACTGGCCAGCCGCACTCGCGGAGGCCGGATTCGATCCCGGCCAGCCCACCGCATGGTCGGCCGAAGGGCTGCTGCCGTACTTGCCCGCGACGGCGCAAGACCTGCTGTTCGAGCGGATCGCTGAACTGTCCGCGCCTGGTAGCCGCGCCGCCATCGAGGGCCCGACGGGCACGCTTGGGATGAGTCAGTTCGCGAAGGTGGAACAGAAGTACCGGTCCGAAAAGGACACCTTCGGCAAGATCGACATCACCGGACTGTTCTATGACGAGGAGAAGACGCCACCTATCGAGTGGTTCTCGGCGCGCGGATGGAACACCGAGGGGCTGGACATGTTCGATCTGGCCGACCGCTACGGCGTCGAGCATCCGGAAGTCCCGGAGGACATCCGGGAGCTGGCCGGCGCCATGCACTACCTGACTTGCACCTTGCCTGCCTGAAAGGATCTATCAATGACCGATATTGCCGACAAGGATTGGTCGCGCAGCGACGGCGACTCATGGGACATCGTGTCGAGCGTCGGGTTCACCGCGCTGGGTGTGGCTGCGGCACGGGCGCTGGAGAACACGCAGCCCGACCCGTTGGTGCGGGACAGCTACGCGGAGCATTTCGTGCGTGCCGCGGGTGAACCGCACCTGATCGGGTTGCTGGACAATCCAGAGACGCAGAATCTCAACCCCACCACGGCGCTGCGGCAGATCGGACTGCGCAGCAAGTTCTTCGATGAGTTCTTTGTGCGTGCGACGAATTCCGGTTGCCGGCAGGTGGTGATACTCGCTGCCGGACTGGATGTGCGTGCGCACCGGTTGCCGTGGCCCGAGGGCACCAAGGTCTTCGAACTGGATCAGCCCCAGGTGCTGGGGTTCAAGGATCGCGTGCTCGACGAGCAGGGCGCCACAGTCACGAGTGATCGGCGCGAGGTCGCTATCGATCTTCGTGAGGATTGGCCCGCCGCCTTGCTTGCTGCCGGATTCGATCCGGAGGTTCCTACGGCATGGTCGGCCGAAGGCCTGATTGTGTATTTGCCTTCGGCGGCACAGGATCTGTTGTTCGAGAGGGTCGTGGCGCTTTCGGCGCCGGGTAGTCAGGTCGCGGTGGAAGCCACCCGGGGCAGGCCCAACATCGCCAAATGGGGCGAGGTCCAGAAGAAGTACGCGGACGACAACCATCCCATGTCCAAGGTGGACATCACCACGCTGTTCTACGACGAAGAGCGGGCCGATGTTGCGGAGTGGTTTGCCGCGCGTGGATGGACGGTCCAGGGCGCACATGTTCTGGAATTGGCTGCCGAGTATGGCGTCGATCTCCCGGAGCTGCCCGAGGAGGTCCTCGAATTGGTCAAGCAGGGCAACTACGTGACCGCCGTTTTGCCGAGCTAAGAGGCTTATCCCCAGGGACTGGCTGGGCGCGATGTTCCGGGCTAACATGCGGGAGGGGCATGTTCAGAGGGGGAACGCATGAAAATCGACCCGGTAGCGACGGAAAAATGCGCGGCACAACTGGACGCGACGGATACACATGTCGAGTTCGCCAAGGCGAAGCTACGTGCCACCGAGGGCAAGGATCTCGGTGATCTGACCGACGCCATGAATGCCGCGCGCAACCGGGTATCGGGTGCGCTGGGCACGGTTTCGGCTGTGCAGAAGGAGATTTCGCAGAACATCCGCACGTGCACCAGGGCACTTGTCGAGATGGATCAGCGTAACGCCGGAAATCTCAGCGACGCCGGTATCAAGTTCCCGGTGCTCAACTAGGGCCGCTGCCTGATGACGCTGGGTGACACACAAAAGCAGCTGGAGCAGGTAATCGCCGATCTGCGACAGATCGGTGAGATCAGTGTGAGCACCGTCTGGCCGATTGCCAGAAAGGTTGTTGCGGCGGTCCGCAAGGTCATCTCCGTGGCCACCGAACCCCCTCCGCCCGACCCGGAAACGGTGCGGGAGGTGGCGGCGCGCTGGCGGGAAATGGCGCCCGCCATGGGGGAGTGGCATGCCAACGACGTGCAGCAAGCCCAGAACACCATCCCCGACACGGTGTGGGGGCGGACGTCAGGTGATTCGTACGGTGAAACAACCGGGGACAAGGCCCGCACCAGCATCGCGAACTTCAAGACGCGATCCACCACGATCGGTCCGGCCGCGACCGGGGTCGCGAGTTCTCTGGATACCTTCGGTGGGTCGATGGAGAAGGCGCGCGATCGGTGGCACAACGCGTTCAATTCACTGAAGGACGACGTCGACTGGAACAACATTCCGAAGAACCCATTTGATGCGATCCCGTATGTGCGCAAGCTCGTGGGCGACGTCGTGCATGGGGTGGAGGAGCTCGCCGGTGCGTACGGGGACGCCGATAAGGCGGTCAACACCGCCAAGGGTGAACTCGGAAAGGCGTTGGAGGGCATCACATTGCCCGATCACACCTCTGTCGCCGCGGGTGCCATCGGTTCGGTCAACAATTGGTCGGACACCAAGAACGATCCGGATGGGCACAAGGACGGAACCGGTTTGCGGCCGGGCGTGCAAGAACGTGCCGATGCCAATCTGGCGGCGATGAGTCCCGAGGATCGCGCGAAGGCGCAGGCGATGTTGGACGGTGCGAAGGACGACGCCCGGCGGAATTGGATCATTGCGGCTCTCGCGCGGGGTGGGGATATCGAGTCGTTGCAGCGGTTCGCCGACCGACTGAACCTTCCTCCCGAGCAGGGTGGCCTGACCGATAAGCAACTGCAGGAACTTGATCCGACGGTGTACGCGAGGAATCACGAGGAAGTCCTGAGGCAGCCGGATGGCACTACGTGCGGATCAAGCTCTTTGGTGACGGCCAAGATGATCAACGACCCGCTGTACGCCATGAAGGTGCTCACCGGGTATGACCCACGAACAGGGCAGGAGCTACCGGGTGGCACCGATACCGACGCAGTTACGGCCCGGTTCGGAGAAGAAGCCAAGAAGATGCACGACCTTACGAATAACGCCGGGATTCCGGGCTGGGGCACGAACTGGCCTGAGTCGCTGGGGACCCCGCCTTGGGGCGCCGCCGATGAGATGGGGGCGCCGAATGGGGCCGGGGTGCCGGGGAGTGGGTACGGCTGGACGGTGCACCCCCCGACCGGCGCTTCGAGTGATTACCAATCGGTGACCGCGGCAGTGCGCGCAGGGCAGGTGGTTCCGCTGTTTATTGGTACCGGTCCGTACCCCAGCCACGTCATTCTGGTCACTGGCATGGATGGAGATAACGTGCAGGTGTACGACTCCGCCGCTGGTAAGGCGTCAACGATTCCCAAGGACAAATTCATCAATGGCAACTTCGACCTGACGTGGTCTGGTGGATGGAATGTGTGGGGCTCGGTGACGCCTAAATGAGGCACGGGAAGTGTGTTTCGTTGGTGGTGCTGGTGTTTGTGACAGCTGCTTCGTGTCCGAGTGATCCCGGGAAGTACGACTCGAACAGTACGGACGGTGCCAGGTCGGATCATCTGGCATCGGATTCGTGGTTGGCGCCCGCCGAGGTTACCCATGGTGGTTCCGCGGGAACCACGCTTGTCGATCGCGAAAGGGTATCGCGTAAGTACCGAAAGGCCGTTGCGAACGATTTCCGTGAACCGGTGATTGACGAAGTTCATGCGGCCTTGGCCAATGGCTGGGCGATTACGTATGCCCAATGTGGTCCCACCGATCCTCGACCGCTCCCCAAGCCCGATATGGGGCGTGATTCGGAATCGATGGTGGCGTTTGTGGATCTGCAGAAATCCTCCGGTGACCTTGGCCAGATGGCATTCGCGGAACTGACCGCTTACGCATACAAGCAGCAGCAGGACGGAAGCGGCCCCAACGAGGTTGGAGTGCGCATCGTTGCGTACCCGCCGTATCACTCGGACAAGGGATGGCCTCAGCTGCCGCTCGTCAAATATGACGACACGTGTTTGGCTAATCCGGCTGCTCCGGCTAACGGTACGTGGAACACACCGGGTTTTCCGGATGGGCTGGCAAGCGGTCTGTCTCGTAGCCAGCCGCTGAACGAGAAGGGCGAACCTGACGGATCGGCGCGCTGACGCACGTTGCCTCAAACGCTGACAGTGCCAGACTGGGGTGTGTGAGCCAGAACCCGGAGAACACCAAGTACGTCGAGCCCGGCGAGTTCAAGCGGGACACCAACTACATCGACACCCGGATCACCGCGGACGGCCGCGATGGTTACGCCGTAGAGCCCGGTAGATACCGACTCGTTGCGGCACGTGCCTGTCCGTGGGCCAACCGGACGCTGATTGTCCGCAGGCTGCTTGGGTTGGAAAGTGCGCTATCGCTTGGGCTCTGCGGGCCCACGCACGACAAACGCAGCTGGACCTTCGATCTTGACCCGGGTGGGCTCGACCCCGTCTTGGGCATCCACTTTCTGCGCGATGCCTACCTCAAGCGGTACCCGGACTATCCGCGCGGCATCACCGTGCCCGCGATAGTCGAAGAGGCCACGGGCGAGGTGGTCACCAACGACTACGCGCAGATGACGCTGGACTTCTCCACCGAATGGACGGAATACCATCGGCCCGGCGCACCTGAGCTGTACCCGGAGGCGCTGCGCCCCGAAATCGACGAGGTGAACCGCCGCGTCTACACCGAGGTCAACAACGGCGTCTATCGCTGCGGTTTCGCCGGAGACCAGGACGCCTATGACGCCGCCTATGACCGGCTGTTCGTGGCACTGGATTGGTTGTCGGAAAGGCTTGCCGGACAACGCTATCTCGTGGGTGACACCATCACAGAAGCCGATGTGCGGCTGTTCACCACCCTGGTCCGGTTCGATCCGGTCTACCACGGGCACTTCAAATGCAATCGCGAGAAGCTGACCGAGATGCCGGTGCTGTGGGCTTACGCGCGTGATCTGTATCAGACACCGGGCTTCGGAGACACCGTCGACTTCGGTCAGATCAAGGAGCACTACTACGTGGTGCACACCGATATCAATCCCACGCGCATCGTCCCCAAGGGGCCGGATTTACGTGGCTGGAGCACCGTCCACGACCGCGAGGCGTTGGGTGGTCGCCCGTTCGGTGATGGCACTCCGCCGGGTCCGCCGAGCGAGTCGGAACGCGTGCCAGATTACGGTCATTGCCCTGGTTAACTACCTTTGCAGCATTTACAAAAACGGAAGACTTGTTAACAAGCATGCCTTTCCTTAGTATCCGTCGGCATGCTGCACCACAGGGTGAAGGGCGAGTAGATGACCGATCAACCAGTCACTATCGGAGTTGTCCGAGAGTCGGGTGAGGATGAGCGCCGCGTAGCGCTGGTACCGAAGTCGATCGCCGGCCTGATTGGCAAGGGTGTGAACATCGTCATAGAAAGTGGCGCCGGAGAGCGCGCGCTACTGCCTGACGAGCTGTACACCGAAGCCGGCGCGACGGTCGGTGACGCCTGGTCCGCCGACATCGTGGTGAAGGTGGCGCCGCCATCGGAGGCCGAGGTCGCTCGCCTGCGCGAGGGGCAGACCCTCATCGGCTTCCTGGCGCCTCGCAATGCTGATAACAGCATCGGCGCGTTGAAGAGTGCCGGCGTGCAAGCCTTTGCGGTGGAAGCCATTCCGCGTATCTCTCGCGCACAGGTGATGGACGCGTTGTCGTCGCAGGCCAATGTCGCCGGTTACAAGTCGGTGCTCGTAGCGGCTTCCGAATCGACCCGCTTCTTCCCGATGCTCACCACCGCCGCCGGGACCGTGAAGCCCGCGCTGTTGTTGGTCCTCGGCGTCGGTGTGGCCGGCCTGCAGGCTCTGGCCACCGCCAAGCGCCTCGGTGCCCGCACCACCGGCTACGACGTGCGCCCCGAGGTGGCCGATCAGGTTCGTTCGGTCGGCGCCCAGTGGCTTGATCTCGGGATCGATGCGGCCGGCGAGGGCGGCTACGCCCGCGAGCTGACCGACGAGGAGCGTCAGAAGCAGCAGCAGGCACTCGAAGATGCCATCAAGGGATTCGATGTCGTCATCACCACCGCACTGGTGCCGGGACGCCCCGCTCCGCGCCTGGTGACCGCCGCCGCCGTTCAAGGGATGAAGCCGGGTTCGGTGGTTGTCGACCTCGCCGGCGAGACCGGCGGCAACTGTGAGCTCACCGAGCCAGGCCAGACCGTCGTCAAGCACGGTGTCACCATCGTCTCGCCCCTGAACCTGCCGGCCACCATGCCCGAACACGCCAGCGAGCTGTATGCCAAGAACATCACGTCCGTCCTCGAACTCCTCATCAAGGACGGTGCCCTGGCGCCGGACTTCGATGACGAGATCGTCGCGGGTTCCTGCGTTACCCGGGAGGTCTCCTAGTCATGTATGGACAGCTGCTGGCCAACATCGCGATCCTGGTGCTTGCCGGGTTCGTCGGGTTCGCCGTTATCTCCAAGGTGCCCAACACCTTGCACACCCCGCTGATGTCGGGCACCAACGCCATTCACGGCATCGTCGTGCTGGGTGCGCTGATCGTGCTGGGCAACCTGCCCGCCGACGCCAGCTGGGGTACCCGGATCATCGCGTTCGTCGCGCTGATCTTCGGAACCCTGAACGTGATTGGTGGCTTCCTGGTGACCGATCGCATGCTGGGCATGTTCA
This sequence comes from Mycobacteroides franklinii, assembly GCF_002013895.1. GTDB lineage: Bacteria > Actinomycetota > Actinomycetes > Mycobacteriales > Mycobacteriaceae > Mycobacterium > Mycobacterium franklinii. The sequence continues at coordinate 281,830 of NZ_MAFQ01000005.1, forward strand.
AGTCTAAAAAGCCAGCACAGTCTGAGCAGCAGAAAGAGGCAGTCAAGTGACTTCTGAGAGCCTCAACTACATCGTCGATGTTCTCTACATCGCCGCATTCGCCCTCTTCATCTACGGCCTGTCCGGGCTGACCGGACCCAAGACTGCGGTGCGCGGTAACTGGATCGCCGCCGTCGGTATGGGTATCGCGGTGCTCGCCACGCTGATCAAGGTCAGCGAGACGGCCACCACGCTGGACTGGATTCTTATCGGCGCCGGTCTGGGAATCGGTGTCGCGCTGGGTATCCCGCCCGCGCTGAAGACCAAGATGACGGCCATGCCGCAGCTGGTGGCGCTGTTCAACGGCGTCGGCGGCGGCACCGTGGCACTTATCGCCTGGTCGGAATTCATTGAAACCAAGGGTTTCTCGGAGTTCAAGCCGGACCAGTCGCCGACCGTCGCGCTGGTGGTGGGGTCGCTGTTCGCCGCGGTCATCGGCTCGGTGTCGTTCTGGGGCTCGCTGGTGGCCTTCGCCAAGCTGCAGGAGTCCATTCCGAAGAACGTCGAGAAGCGGCTCGTCGCTTCCGCCAAGCTCTTCCAGGCCTCCAACATCGTGCTGCTGCTGGCCGCCGTCGGTGCTGCCGTTTACATCGGGCTGCACCCGGGTCTGCCCGTGTGGTGGATCGTCGCGGTGCTGGTATTCGCCGGTGTGATGGGTCTGTTCGTGGTGTTCCCGATCGGTGGCGCCGATATGCCGGTGGTCATCTCACTGCTCAACGCGATGACCGGTTTGTCCGCCGCCGCAGCAGGTTTGGCACTGAACAACACCGCCATGATCGTCGCGGGCATGATCGTCGGCGCGTCCGGTTCGATCCTGACCAACTTGATGGCCGTCGCGATGAACCGGTCGATTCCGGCCATCGTGTTCGGCTCGTTCGGTGGCGGTGACACCGCGGCTGCGGGTGGTTCGGCCGAGCAGGGCACGGTCAAGGCCACATCGGCTTCCGATGCCGCGATCCAGATGGCCTACGCCAACCAGGTCATCGTGGTGCCCGGTTACGGTCTGGCCGTCGCGCAGGCCCAGCACACCGTCAAGGAAATGGCGGACCTGCTGGAGAGCAAGGGTGTTGAGGTCAAGTACGCGATTCACCCGGTCGCGGGCCGCATGCCGGGCCACATGAACGTGCTGCTGGCCGAGGCCGATGTCGAGTACGACGCCATGAAGGAAATGGACGACATCAACGGCGAGTTCAACCGGACCGATGTCACCATCGTGATCGGCGCCAACGACGTCACCAACCCGGCGGCTCGCAATGACCCGTCGAGCCCGATTCACGGCATGCCGATTCTGAACGTCGACGAGTCGCGCTCGGTGATCGTGCTGAAGCGCTCGATGAGCTCGGGCTACGCCGGTATCGAGAACCCGCTGTTCTTCCAGCCGCAGACCTCGATGCTATTCGGGGATGCCAAGAAGTCGGTGTCCGCGGTCATCGAGGAGCTGAAGGCGCTGTAAGGAATCCCTTGCGCTGACAGGGCAAGTCAACGACGGTGACGTGATGGAGGGCTTCCTCCATCACGTCACTTCGTCGTTGAGGGCTTGTTCTAGAACCTTATGGGGCTTCTTGGCGAACATGGGGCATGGAGTATCTCGATCACGGCCGCCTGGCGGTAACGACCGTGTGCCAGGTTCCCACTCGGCGTAGTCGGCGTTGACGTCGTAGCATTTGTTCGTGTCGCGTAGTGCGCTAGTGGTGGTTCTCATGTCGGCTGTCGCCGTGGTTGTGCCGGTGTCGGCGGCTGCCGAACCGCATGACTGTTCTTCGGTGGATAAGGCGCGTCAACAGATCCAACAGATGACGTACACCCAAGGGCAGTCGGCCAGTCAGATCGGCGCCACCCGGAACCGCGCGATTGCAGAGGTACTTCGCAATGCTGCAGCGGGTACGACCGATGACCTGGTGCGCACTCGCGCCACCGATGCGGCGGCTGCCGCCGACCAGTATGCGGATCAGCTCTCCGCTGTCACGTCGGTAACCGAGATATTGCCTTCCCAGAACGACGCGATGGTTCGCGCTGTCAACGCGATGGCGACCCTGGAGCAGATCTGTCCGATCGTGCAACCACAAGAAGTTCCGGAACCACAAGAAGTTCCGCCGCCGAGCTAATGGGCTTCGGTGTCCTCGACCCGGCGCCAGGTCACCAGCGCCGCGGCCAGCGCCGCCAACGCTGCCAGCCAGTAGAGCGCGTGCGGTAGGGGAGAAATCGCCACCGAGGCGACGGCAATGGCAGGTAGCCCGATGTTCAAGATCGCATCGCGGCGCTGCAGCAGCAGCACCAGCCAGGCCAGCACGAGATAGATGGCGAATGGGATCGTGATCGTGAGTGCTGCGATCGTGGGGTTCAGGTGGCTCTTGCCGAGCCCCTCGTCGACGGCGATTTCGAAGCCCGCCGAGAGTGCAGCCACGGCGGCGAAGATGAAGTAGTGGCTGTATCCCCACAACAGGGTGGCCCGCAGCGATGCGTCCTTGCACTCTTGTTCTTGGTCGAAGTAGATCCACCAGACTGCGGCGACAATGACCAACGCGGAGACCGCGATGCCGATCATGGTGGTGTAGTTCTCGGCTTCGTCGGCACCGCCGATGATTGAATTCGCCGACGCGAGAATGGATTCACCAAGCACGATCAGGGTGAACAAGCCGTAGCGCTCGGCGATGTGTTGGGGATGCCACGTTGTGGGCGCCACCTGCTCGGCTAACCACGGCACCGAGATGTCCACCAGGGCGATCACCACGAACAGCGGTACGCGTAGGTCTGCCGGCGCGAAGAGCCCCCAGCACACCCAGGCCGCCTGGGCGATGGAGATGCCTGCCACGTAGCGCAGGCAGGTGGGGCGCATCGCGGGATCGCTGATGGCCGCGCGCACCCACTGGCTCCCCGCCGCGATGCGCATCAGGACATACCCAGCGATCGCAATGCCGAAGTCTGACTCGGTCATCGCGCGCTCTACCCCCGCCGCGATGGTGAGCGCCCCGGCCATCTGAACGAATGTCGTCACCCGGTACAGCCAGTCGTCGGTGTCGAAGGCGCTGGCGAACCAGGTGAAGTTCATCCAGGCCCACCAGATGGCGAAGAAGCCGATCGCATACCCGACGAGCCCGTCGACAAAATGGCCTTCGGACCAGAAATGGTGCAGAGCGCCCGAAGCGCGGGACACCGCGACCACGAAGACGAGGTCGAACAGCAATTCAAGCGGGGTGGACGCGCGGTGCGGTTGTGCCGGATCGCGGGACACCATGGCCCTCAGGCCACCGATCATGTGGTTACCTACTGGTCTCGAGACTGCGGCGGACGTGGGCAGCTTAACGTGCAGAAGGCCGTCAAGCTGGCGAACCTCGTGGGCGCCTAACCCAACCAGTTGATCGGGATCCCGTCCGCGAACAGATTCCCTACGCATATAGTGAGGCACCATGCAACCGGTGACCGACACTAAGGCAGGCGGCTCCTCGCAGCGCCGTGCTGGTCGCCGCGAGGAATTGGTGGCGGTGGCGTCCAAGTTGTTCGCGGCCCGCGGATATCACGGCACCCGCATGGACGATATCGCCGATGTCGCCGGCCTGAACAAGGCCACCGTGTACCACTACTTCGCGTCCAAGGCGCTCATCCTGTACGAGATCTACTTCAAGGCTGCCGAGGAGACCCTGGCCTGCCTGCAGGACGATCCGAATTGGACGGCGCGTGAGTCGCTGTATCAATGCACGAGCCGCATGCTGGCACTCATCTTCTCCAACCGTGAGCAGGGAGCCGTCTACTTCCAGGAGAACCCTTTCCTCTCGGAGTGGCTCTCGCCCGAGCAGGTGGCTGAGATCCGCAAGCGCGAGGACATGGTCCAGGAACGGGTCCAGAACATCATCGAGCGCGGTATCTCCAGCGGTGAGTTCGTCGAATGCGACTCTCATGTCATGGCACTCGGCTATATCGGAATGGTGCTGGGCTCGTACCGCTGGCTCAACCCGAGTGGGCGCCGCAGCGCGCAGGAGATCGCGGTGGAGTTCAGCACCACGCTGCTGCGTGGGCTGATTCGGGACGAGGCGACACGGATCAACGATCCGTTGGGCGTCGCGTCCACAACATCCGTTGACGGCACCCCGTAGCGGCGGACCGGTAGTGGCCGCTGACTCCATCCTGACATTGGACTTGCCCAACGTCAGATTGCAGGCGCTGTCCTGGGGACCCCACGACGGCCCGCTGGTGATCTGCGGGCACGGCTTCCCCGACTCCGCACACACCTGGCGCCTGCTGGGGCCGAGGTTGGCCGCCGAGGGATGGCGCGTGGTGGCCCCATTCACCCGCGGCTACTCACCTAGCGAGATACCGGCCGACGCCGAATACGGCCTGGGCGCCCTGATGCAAGATGTTCTCGACATTCATGCAGCGTTGGATGGCGACGAACGCTCGGTATACATCGGCCACGACTGGGGAGCGTTGGTCGGCAATGCCCTCGCCCGCAGCAGCCGTTCACCGTTCGCCCGCATGGTCACCATGGCCGTGCCGCCGTTTGAAGTGATCGGCTCAAATCTGGCTTCGATGGGGCCCACCGGCTGGCCGGGCGTACTCGGACGGCAACTGCTGATGAGCTGGTACACGCTGTTTCATCAGGTGCCGGTGCTACCGGAATTGTTGTTGCCCTGGCTTCTTCGTCTGTACTGGCGCCGGTGGTCGCCGGGATACGACGCGCGAGCGGATCTGCGGTACACCGGTGAGGCGATGCTTCAGAAGGGGAATCGCCGCGCAGTCATCGGCTACTACCGCGCAAACATTCGGAGGGCGTTGTTCCCGTCGCGGAAGTACTGGCGGACCCAGCGATCCCTCCTGGACGGGGCGCGTACGCCGGTGCTGTACCTCCATGGTCGTAACGATGGATGCATGACGCAGCGACTGGTAGATTCTGCGCGCCTGGATCTGCCTCATCGCAGCGTTGAAATCATCAATGGCGGTGGACATTTCGTGCATCTGGAATGCCCGGATGTGGTCTATGAACTTGTACGTGAGTTCCTGGGCCCGCCAACTGCAAAGGTAGAGTGAACCAATGCCAGTCGTCAGTCAGACCGTCGAGGTGGCCGCGCCACCGCAGGTGATCGTCTCCATCGTTACCAACTACGAGGCCTACCCCGAGTGGAACAAGGAGATCGCCAGCGTTGAGATTCTGCAGCGCCTCCCGGACGGTCGCCCACACATCGTGCGGCTGAAGGTGGAGACCTCCGGTATGTCCTCGACGAACGTCGCCGAGATCGCCTACCTCAATGCCTCGCAGGTGGCGACGCGGCTGCTGGAGAGCGACATCTTCGAGAAGCAGGAACAGACGTTCTCGATCGTCCCGATGGGGCAGATTTGCCTGCTCACGGTCGACATGGATGTCGAGACCAAGTTGCCGATCCCCAAGCCGATGGTGAAGAAGCTTGCCAACCAGGTGCTCGAGCACCTGGCTGAGGGACTGAAGGGCCGTGCCGAAGCGGTCGCTTCCGGTCAGCTACAACCGGCCGATCCGCACCTACCCCCCGGACCACATCCCGGCGCGGTCTAGGTACTCGATCAATCGGCGTGCGCCGTCGATGAACTGAACCTCGGTCTGGGCGATCACCTCGGTGATGTCTCCCGCGCGCAGTGCCGCGATGAGCTTGTCGTGAGATTGCACTGTGGGCCCGATCCACGAGGCGTCCTCGGCGAATAGCTGATGCGGTGTGTACCGCACCGCCTGCAGCAGAAACCAGGCCAGCTTGGGGCGGTCGGCCACATGGTTGAGAAGACGGTGGAACTCGAACTCGGCCCAGGTTATCTCCTCGGGCGAGGCCGCGTTCCGCAGCGCATCGTTGAGCTCGGCCAGGGCATCTGCCTGTTCCGGCGTGATCCGTGCCGCGGCGGCCTTGGCAAGCTCGACCGCCAGATGCGACTGCAGGGCGAAGATGTCCTCGACGTCTTTGCGGCTGAGCGCGGCCACCGCGTAGCCGCGATGCGGAACCGCGTCCACCATGCCCTCGCCGCGCAGCGTCAGCAGCGCCTCCCGCACCGGGGTGACACTGACGCCCAGCTGGGCGGCTGTTTCATCCATCCGGATGTACTCACCGGGCCGCAGCTCGCCGGTCATGATCGCTGCGCGAAGTCGGCCAGCAACTTCTTCGGACAGCTGCGGCCTACGGATTTCGCGGGTCTGCGCCCGGGGAGTTTTCATCCGATCTGCCTGCCATTTCCACTTGTGGTGACGCTCTTGCATCTAAAGTCATATCAAATATATTTGAGCCGACGCGACGAAGCGACAATCCAGGAGGCTGTGACTTGAGTCCCGATGAACCTGTCGGTGCACCTGATGTAACCGTCGATGGCGGCATCATGCGGATCACGTTCACCAGGCCTGATCGAATGAATGCGCTCAACGGGCCGGCCACGGCCGGACTGATCGAGGCTCTTGATTCGGTGGCCGGTCGCGATGATGTGCGCGTTGTCGTCATCAGCGGTGGCGCCCCGGGCAGTGCCTTCACCGCAGGCGCCGATGTCGCGGAGCTGGCTGCGGGAACCGGGGATCTGACCCCGTTGCAGGCCGCTGAACTCACCATGGACAACGCCGAGCGATTGGTGCGCGCGGTGCTGAATTGCCCGGTGCCCACCATCGCGGAGGTCACGGGTGCGGCGGCAGGTATTGGCGCCTCGGTGGGTCTGGCGTGCGATTTGATCTACGCCGCCGACACGGCCTTCTTCCTCTTGGCCTTCGCGAACATCGGGCTCATGCCCGACGGCGGATCGAGTGCGCTGGTGTCTGCCTCTATCGGCCGTGTCAAGGCCAACGCGATGGCGCTTTTAGCCCAACCCCTCAATGCCACAGACGCTTTCGCGGCGGGACTGGTCAACGACGTGTTGCCGGGAGACCAGTTGCGCGAGCGTGTCGACAAGACGGCGCGCAGGCTGGCCCACGGTTCCCGCCGTGCGATGCAGCTGACCAAGGAGGCCATGAACTCGGTCTCGCTCAAGCTGTTCGACGAGGCCATCGCTCGCGAGCGCGAAGGGCAGATTGAGCTGCTGATTTCGCCCGATGCCCAGGAAGGCTTCGCCGCATTCCTCGAGGGCCGACGCCCCAACTTCAGTTAGTAGGAGAATTTGTGACCGACACGATCGATGCGACCGTCCAATCCGCAGGCCTCGAGCAGCCGTACCGCGCTCGGCGCCAGAACTGGTGTAACCAGCTGGCCCGACATGCGCTCATGCAACCCAACGCCACCGCCATCCGATACCTGGGGCGCAGTATCTCGTGGGGAGAGCTGAATCAGCGTGTGCAATCGTTGGCCGACGCGCTGTCTCGGCGCGGCGTCGGATTCGGGGATCGCGTCCTCATTCTCATGCTCAACCGTCCCGAGTACGTCGAATCATGGCTTGCCATCAATGAACTCGGCGCCATCGCGATCCCGGTGAACTTCCGGATGACGCCGCCAGAGGTCGCGTTCCTGGTCGAGAACAGCGGGGCCAAGGTGGCGATCACCGAGACGGTCCTGGCTCCGGTGACCGCCGCGGTGCGTCAGCAGACGCCCGCACTGGAGACGGTCATTGTCGCGGGCTCGGAGTCCGGAGACGGTGCTCTGGGATATGAAGAGGTCATCGCCGAGCAGGGCGAAGCGCACGACGAGGTGGATCTCCCCGGTGATACCCCCGCGCTCATCATGTACACCTCGGGGACGACGGGCCGGCCCAAGGGCGCGGTGCTGACACACCTCAATCTATCCGGCCAAGCGATGACCTATCTGCTGAGCACTACGGTCGACCTGAGCTCGGATGTCGGGTTCATCGGCGTTCCCATGTTCCACATCGCTGGTGTGGGCAACATGATCACGGGGTTGCTGCTGGGGTTGCCGACGGTCATCCATCCGCTGGGTGCTTTCGATCCTGGAGCCCTACTGGACGTTCTGGAGGCCGAGGGTGTCACCGGAATCTTCCTGGTTCCGGCGCAATGGCAAGCGGTTTGCGCGGCTCAGCAAGCAAACCCACGGAGGGTGAAGCTCAAGACCCTCTCCTGGGGTGCCGCGCCGGCCACCGATGTCCTGCTACGGACCATGTCCGAGACATTTCCCGAGGCGAGGATTCTGGCCGCGTTCGGGCAGACCGAGATGTCGCCGGTCACCTGCATGCTCATGGGCGAGGATGCGGTTCGCAAGATGGGATCCGTCGGCCGGGTAATTCCGACCGTCGCGGCCCGCGTGGTCGACGACAACATGAATGATGTGCCGGTTGGCGAAGTCGGAGAGATCGTTTACCGGGCGCCGACCCTGATGCAGGGCTACTGGAACAACCCCGAAGCTACCGCCGACGCGTTCACCGGTGGCTGGTTCCACTCGGGCGACCTGGTCCGGCTGGACGCGGACGGTTTCGTATGGGTCGTGGACCGCAAGAAGGACATGATCATCTCCGGCGGCGAGAACATCTACTGCGCGGAAGTGGAGAACGCGCTCGCCGAGCATGAGCAAATCGTCGAAGTAGCGGTGATCGGCAGGCCACACGAGAAGTGGGGCGAAGTGCCGGTCGCCGTGGCGGCCATACACGGTGAGGCACTGACGATCAGTGACCTCGACGGGTTCCTCACCGAGCGACTGGCCCGGTACAAGCATCCCAAGCACCTGGTGATCGTTGATGCACTACCGCGCAACCCCTCCGGCAAGGTGCTCAAAACGGAACTCCGACAGCAGTTCGGTGTAGCCGAATAGCAAACATGAATCTGGATTCAGAAAAGTTTAGTCAAGAGTGAAACGTGAAACTAGAAGTACTGTACATTCCTGTAATTGCCATCACATCGGGGGGACTGGTGTGACCGAATCCGCTTGAATGGCGGGTTTTGTTTGCTGACGAAAGGGATCGGGTGGTGTTTGACATCCTGCAGTGGCGCGGTGCCGACGCGCGCGTAGGGAACACCAGGGCAGGTCAGTGTGCCCAACTCCTTTGAGACGGACGGCCGCGGACCGTCGGACCGACAACTCCTGCTGTGCGGCGTGGCGATGGCCGTCGTGGCCGCGTTGGTCGGCACTGCCCTGGTGATCAAGTCGACCGGCAGGTTCGAAAACTATGTGCGGGTAGTCGCCGAGCTCGCCAATGTCGGCGATGGCCTCCCCGCCAAGTCGGATGTCAAATATCAAGGCGTACTGGTCGGCGCGGTGGACGATGTGACTCCGTCCCAGCGGGGCAGGCCCAACGTTGTGCATATCGACCTGAAACCCGGTTTGGCGCAGACGGTTCCGCGGTCAGTCACCGCCCGGGTGGTCCCCAGTAACGTGTTCGCGGTCTCCTCGGTGGAACTGGTCGACCACGGCCCCGGTGCCGCGATCTCCGATGGAACCGTCATCGCCGAAGAGACCGAGCTGCCCACGGTGCTGTTTCAGACAACCATCAGCAAGCTGCGTGACATCCTGCTGGCCAACGGACGCGGGCGTGATGACGATTCGGTGGGCATCTTCGCCGTCATCGCCGCGGCGACAGAGGGACGTCGCGCCACGCTGCTGAACGCGGCCGGGCAGCTGACCCGGATCATCGACCAACTCAACGACATCGTCGCGACCGATACCGGCCCGTCGACTCTTTCGGCGCTCCTCAACGCGACCAAGGGCTTGCAGACGACAGCCCCGGAACTTGTCGATGCGCTGCACCAGGCCATCAAGCCCATGCAGACACTCGCCGAAAAGCGTGAGCAATTGCAGACGCTGCTCAACGCCGGATTGCATACGACGGGCACGCTGCGGCAGTCGTTGGACAACCAGACCGATCGCATGATCGACATCACCACCAAGCTGACTCCGGTCATTGGTGTGCTTGCCCAGAATTCCGTGCACTTCCTGCCGATCGCCACACGGCTGAAGGTGTTCTCCGACAAGTTCTTCAGCGATGTGTGGGACCCGGAGAAGGACGTCGTCAACATCCGCGGAGTTCTGTCGTTCACGCCGTCGACGATGTATACCCGCGCCGACTGCCCGCAATACGGGGAACTGAAGGGGCCGAGCTGTTACACCGCACCGGAGCTCGTGGTCCGGCCCGATCTTCCGGAAACGTTGCTCCCGCAGAACTACAAGCCGCCGCCCGATCTGGCGCCGCCGCCGGGCACCGAGGTCGGGCCGGATGGGAACTTGATCGTGACCGGACCTCCACTGCACAACCCGTACCCGAATCTGCAGGACCCCAACCCGCCCTTGCCGTGGTGGCAGCCCAACCCATCCCCGCGGGTGCCGGGTTCGGCCGACCCGGGTGATGCCGAACCTCCGCCGGGGAGCCCGGGTGTTCCCGCCCCGGGGGCGACCGCGCCGGCCTCGTTCGGCGGTGCCGTTGGTCCCGTCGGCAGTAGGACCGAGCGTGAGCAGTTGGGTCTGATCACCGGAGGCGAGGCCAATTCGTCCACCCAGCTGCTGCTGGGGCCGGTTGCCAGGGGTACCAAACCCGTTATTGCCCAGCAAGTCTCGACAGGAGGGCAGCGATGAAGTTCCGCGGTCCGTTGATCGGGCTATCGGTGTTCATGGTGATCGCGCTAGCCATGACGTGGCTCGTGTATGCGACCCTGCGGCGTGAGGTCGCGGGGTCGACCAACAACTACGGCGCGATGTTCACGGACGTGACCGGATTGCGCGAGGGGGACGACGTCCGGATCGCGGGTGTGCGCGTTGGCCGCGTCGAATCCGTGGCCATTGCCGGTGACCTGGCCAAAGTCGACTTCCGGGTCGAGACAGGGCAGTCGTTGTACGGCAACACGATTGCGACGATCACCTACCAAAACATCGTTGGTCAGCGTTATCTCGGGTTGTCGTTGGGCAAGACCGGAAGCACGGATCGGCTCAAGCCGGGAAGCGTCATTCCCGTGGAGCAGACGGAGCCTTCGTTCGATATCGGCATGCTGCTGCACGGGTTCGAGCCCCTTTTCAGCGTGCTCGATCCCACGCAGGTCGACAACCTCACGGACGGTGTCGTCAAGTCCCTGCAGGGGGATACCGGCTCGATCGTCGGGCTGGTGGACCAGACATCGCAACTCACCGAAACCTTCGCAGGTCGAGACAAAGTTCTCGACGATGTGATTACCAATCTCAACGGTTTGACGAAAACCCTTGCTGGACAGAATAAAAACCTGGACACCGTGTTGACGCACACCCGCGAGATGGTGGCGATTCTGGACAATCGACGCTCGGCATTGGTCGATTCGGTTGGTTCGACGGCGTTCGCCGTGCGCAGGCTTTCGAAGATCTCGGACACGGTGTATCCGCAACTCAACGAGATACTGCATCGGGAACCGGGATTCGTCAGCCACTTGAACTCCGTCGAGCCGCAGCTGGCCTTCGCCGGGGATAACCTGCCGCTGCTCCTCAAGGGAGTCGCGCGGACCACCCAAGAAGGTGCCTTCATCAACGGATATGTCTGCGACCTCAACATCACCGGGTTCTTCCCTGGCCTCAATGACGTCGTACCGATCATCGTGAATGCTGCCACTCCCGGCAACAAGGCTCAATACTCCCCGAAATGCAGGAACCTGGCAGATGGATAAACCCAGTGTGTGGCAGCGTATTTCGCGACGCCCCGTCGAGACCTACAACAAGACGTGGTTGGGCGCGATCGCACTCGCGGTGATCGGCGCCCTGGTCGGAGCAATGCTGCTGGTGAAGGTGATTGGCGTCGGTTACAGCCACTACACCGGGGAGTTTCTGCAGGCGGCGTCGCTGCAACCGGGTGCCAACGTGTCCTATGCGGGAGTGTCGGTGGGGGAGGTCACCAGCGTCGAGTTGGTGGGCGACCGCATCGAGGTCGGCATGCGGGTCCGCGATGACATCAAACTCCGCAAGGATGCCAAGGCGGCCATCAAGATCACCACGATTCTCGGTAATCAATACGTGGAACTGCGCAACGGTGGTGACGGTGTCTTGCCGAACCGTCGAATAGATCTGGCGCACACCGAGGTTCCGTACGATCTGCAGGCGACACTGCAGGATGCCACGTCGACGTTCGAACAGGTCGACGCCGACAAGATCGCAGAGTCCATGGAGATCTTGGCCAAACAACTGGAGGGCCTGCCTCCGGTGCTGCCCCAGGCGATGGAGAACATCCGCACGCTGTCCTCGGTGATCTCACATCGGCGTGATCAGATCGGCACGCTGCTGTCCAGCACGGAGCTGGTGTCGGGCACCCTGTATCGGCAGCAGGGGGATATCGGCAAGCTGATTGTCCAGGGACGAGACCTGCTGGGTGAATTCGTCTCTCGACAAGCGAGTTTCCACTCGATGATGCGTGCGGTCAACGAGCTGGTGACCGTGCTGAGCAAGATCGTGGTGAAAGACAGGCGGGCCGTCGACGCACTGATCGCCGATGTGAAGACCTTCAGCAAGTTGATCGGTGGTCACGATGACTTGTTCCGGAGTCTCCTGCAAGTGACCGCGGTCGCGGCCCGCAACTTCACCAACCTCACGGGCTATGGCAACGCACTTGAGCTCAGTGCGCCCGGCGGCCTCGCGGTGGATTCATGGATGTGTGCGATCAGCGGAAGAGCCAAGCAGTTCAACATGATCCCGTACTTCAAGGACTGCAAATGAGCACACCACTGAGTACCAGGACGCGACGGATCATCTGGGTCGCGGGGGCACTGGCGCTGGTGGCCGCGGTGGTGGTGACGTCCTTCGGATGGACCTATCTGCGTGAGCGGAGCAACAGGCTGACCATCACGGCGCAGTTCGAGTCCGTATCCGGTCTGTATCCGGACAACAAGGTGTCGGTACTGGGCATGCCCATAGGCAAGGTCACCAAGATCACCTCACGCGGCACATACATGGAGGTGGAGTTCACGGTCGACTCGAAGGTCAAGGTGCCGGCCGATGCGAAGGCCGTCACGGTGTCGTCCTCGATCCTGACCGACCGGCACATCGAACTCACCCCGGTCTACCGCAGTGGACCGACACTCAAGAACGGCGACATCATCGGGCTGGACCGCACCAAAACGCCGGTGGAATTCGACCGGGTGCTGGCGATGGTTGACAGGCTCTCGAAGGCACTCAAGGGCGACGGTAAGGGCGGCGGACCGCTCGCGGACGTGGTGAACAACAGCGCCAACGCATTGTCCGGAAACGGCGAACTGATGACGTCATCTCTGGATGAACTGGCCAAGGCACTTCGATTGAGTGCCGACGGCGGCGCCATGACCCGGGACCAGCTGACCAAGATCATCACCCGCCTCAGCTCGCTTTTCGAGGCCGCGGCGCGCAATGACCAGAACATCCGCGAGTTCTCCTCGACGGTGCGGCAGCTGTCCCAGGTGCTCGACGAAGAACAGCTCGGATCCGGTACCACCGGTAAGCAGCTGAACAACATTCTCCTGCAAGCAGGTTCACTTCTCGAACAGAATCGGGATGCCATCAAGGATTCGGTGGCAAATTCTGGTCAGATCGCCCAGGCGGTGTACGACAACCGGCGTGAACTCTCCGAAGGATTCGATCTGCTTCCGATGATGGCCGACAACGTCTACAACATCGTCGACCCGGTCAACAATGTGGTGCGCGCCCACGTCCCGGTGGACAGGCTGCTGTTCGACACCCAGGCCGCCAAGGAGATCTGCAATCTCATGGGCCTGCGCCAACTTGGTTGCAGCACTGGCACTTTGCAGGACTACGGACCCGATTTCGGATTGACCTACGTGCTCGACGGTCTCGCGGCGATGGGGCAGAAATGAACGGATTACGAAGGCTGGCCGCGCCCGCGGTGACCATTGCCGTGCTACTGACCAGCGGATGCGGTACCAGCGGCCTTGCCAGCCTGCCGCTTCCGGCGCCGGGCATGACAGGTGGCTCCTATGGTTTGACGGCGATGTTCACCAACATCTTGAACTTGCCGTCGCGTGCCAAGGTGAAGTTGGGCGGGGCCGATATCGGTGAAGTCGACTCCATGAGCACCACCAACTACACCGCAGTGGTCACCATGCGGATCCGTTCGGATGTGGAGATCCCCAAGGGGACCACTGTGGAATTGCGTACCGCGACACCGCTGGGAGACGTGTTTGTCGCACTGAAACCACCCCGGCCGGCTGACCCCAACGCGCCACTCCTGCGCGATGGGGACACCTTTGGGCTCGATTCGACAACAGCTGCCGCGACCGTGGAGGCGGTTCTGAGTTCGGCGGCGATCATCGTCAACGGTGGTGCGGTGCGCAATCTCACCGGCACGGTCAATGGACTCGGTCGTGCAACGGGACCCAACGGCCAGGCGTTCGGAGACCTGATCGGTAAGTCGAATCGACTGTTGGGCACGCTCAACGCCCGATCCGGTCAACTGGATTCCGCACTGCGCGATACCGCCCAGCTTGCCGCCGAGATGAACACACGGCGTGAGGCGCTCTCCGATTTGTTGGTGGCGGCCGCACCTGCCACCGACACGCTGTCGGCCAATGCATCCCACATCGCCGACCTGGCCGACCAGGTGGGCGCGGTGACAAAGCAGCTTTCCAAGTTCCCGTCGATCGCGGGCACCGATAACAGCGGCCGCAGCGTCATCGCCGACTTCAACACGCTGTCGGCTTCGTTCAACGACATCGCCGTCAGCCCGGACACCAGCCTTGCCGCCCTGAATCGGTTGATGCCGCCGATCGTCAAAATCATGGCGGGATCGGCGTTCGCGGCCCGGGTGTCGATCGACAAGATTGCGCTCGGGTCCATTCCCGATATCGGATACAAGGGTGATCCTGGGCTGCATGGCCCGAAGCGTTATGACTGGGCCAAACTTGTCGGCTCGTTCAAGTACACCCTGTGGCGCTTGCAAGAGCGCGTGGTGGGTCAGGGGCCCGATGTCCCGACAGTTCCTATGCGGCCCAGCCCGACCGAGCCGGGTGTGATCGAACCGGTACCCGGTGCCGTGCCCACGCCTCAGGGGCCGCCGCGATGATCAGGACACTGGCGAACGCGGTGGTCGACACCGTGAAATTAGGCCACCGCAACCGCTTCTGGCTGTCCGGGCTGGCGCTGGCTCTCACGCTAGGGGTGGCGTGCACCTACCTGGCCGTTGGCGCGTTGCGTGCCAGCGCCTTCGCTTCGACCTACCAGGTGTCGATCGAGCTGCCCGAATCCGGTGGATTGATCCCCAATCAGGATGTGGCGCTGCGTGGTTTGCGGATAGGCCGGGTCGAGTCGGTGACTCCGTCGCCTCGCGGACCGGTCGCGGTGATTCATATCGAGTCCTCGGTCAAGATCCCGGTGGGAAGCCCGGTGCGCGTGTCGGGCCTCTCTGCGGGAGGCGAGCAATATGTGGACTTCGCGCCGGTGACCACAGCGGGCCCGTATCTGAGTGATGGCAGTGTGATCGCGCGCGGGGAAGCGACGGTTCCTGTTTCGTTGGCGAAACTACTCGCCAATGCCGATGGTGCACTGGCGCAGGCTGATACCAAGAAGCTGGAGCTCATCAAGAAGGAACTGCATCTCTCCCGCGAGGCGCCGCGCAAGATGACGGATATCATCGACGGCGGCGTGTTCCTTTTGTCCACATTGGATTCCGTGCTTCCGCAGACGGTGAGTGTGCTCAAGCAGAGCCGCGTGACGCTGTCCTCATTCGCGGAAATGAACAACGGTCTCGCCACCACCACGCGGGGCCTGAACCGGTCCTTGAACGGTGTGGCACGGATGGATGGCGGTTTTCGTACGCTGATCGACAGGGTTCCGGGGCCGTTGGCCACTACCGATGCGGTGATTGCGGACAACTCCGACAATATGGCGCAGCTGTTGGGGAATCTCACCACGGTGGCGCAGTTGTCCTACGTGCGCGTGCCGGCGCTCAACGCGCTGTTCCCCTCGTACCGTGGATCGGTGATCGAGGCGGTCGCCAACACGTTCTACGACCATGGCGTTTGGGCCGTCGCCGACATCTATCCGCGATACACCTGCGACTACGGATACCCACGCACCGCGGTATCGGCCGCGGACTACCCGGAGCCTTTCCTGTACGCGGGCTACTGCCGAGATCAGGACCCCGCGGTGCTGGTGCGCGGTGCCAAGAACGCTCCACGGCCGGCCGACGATGACACGGCCAGTCCGCCGTTGGGTGCCGACCTGGGCCGGATGGCCGACCCGACTCCCAAGGGCCGCTTCACCATTCCCACGCCGTACGGTGGGCCCACGCTCCCCGTTGACCCGCCGAAATAGGGGTCTAGCTGCATCCCGCCAGCCGGGTAGTACTCGGCTAGCCCCCTAAGCGGGTGTGCATCTCCCAGACCAAGATCTCGGCATCGGTGGTCGCGCAGACGCGTAGGGCACCGGTGTCGGTGAGGCGCACGGCATCTCCCTCGGTCAGCTCACCGGCGGCCTCAATGGTCACGGCCCCGCGGGCGACGAAGAGATGCAGGAATGGTGCTGCGGGCAGTTCGACGCTGTCGCCGGCGGCGATGCGTGCCGCATGCAGCGCGGCGTTCTTTTGGGCGATGGTGATCGCTGTCTGATCCCGATGCCGTGGCATCCCGGAGGCCACGGTCACCAGCCCGCCGCGGAGTAACTCGTGGTCTATCTCGAGTTGTTGGTACCCGGGATCGATTCCGGAGTCGTCCGGGGTCACCCACATCTGGATGAAGCGCACCGGATCGGAGTGCCGCTCGCCGGACAGCCGCCAGGAGTCGTTCTTCTCCGAATGCAGAATGCCGGTACCGGCCGACATCCGCTGTGCCAGACCGGGATAGATCACCCCGGAATTGCCCTCGGAATCCTGGTGTACCAACGAACCCTGCAACACCCAGGTGACGATCTCAATATCGCGGTGAGGATGCGTCTCGAACCCGGCGCCTGGCAGCACGATGTCGTCATTGTTGACCAGTAGTAGCCCGTGGTGGGTGTTGTGCGGGTCGTAGTGCTCGCCGAACGAAAACGAGTGCTTGGAATCCAGCCACGAGATCTTGGTCGCGAGCCGATCGCTTGCGCGGCGGATGTCCATTACCCAAGTATGCCGAACAGGCGCTCAGTCCTAGGAAAAGTGTGTCTTGACGAGGACTGAGCGCCTGCTCGCGGGGAAAGAAGGGGCCTACCAGTCGGCTTCGGTGTACTTGATGACGCCGCGGATGTTCTTGCCGTCGAGCATGTCCTGGTAACCCTCGTTGATCTGCTCCAGGCTGTAGGTGGTGGTGATCATCTCGTCGATCTTGAGCAGGCCCTGCTTGTACAGGCCGACCAGACGCGGGGTCTCGGTGTGCGTGGTGCCACCACCAAAGATGTTGCCCTTCAGTGTCTTCTGCAACATGGTGAACAGGAACAGGTTGAACTTCACGTCCACGTCGACCATGGCGCCCATGCCGGTGACCACGCAGGTGCCGGTCTTGGCGGTGAGGATCATGGCCTCTTCGATGTATTCGCCCTTCATCTCGCCGACCGTGATGATGGTCTTCTGTGCCATGATTCCCCAGGTCAGGTCCATAACCGGCATGATGGCCTCGGCCATCGACGCGTAAACGTGGGTGGCGCCGAACTTGAGGGCCTGCTCACGCTTCCATGGCACCGGGTCGATCGCGATGACGTAGCGGGCGCCGGAGACGACGGCGCCCTGCAGGGCGCTCATGCCGATTCCACCGACCCCGATGATGATGACGTCCTCGCCGGGCTTGACCTCGGCGATGTTGGTGGCGGAGCCGAACCCGGTGGGCACGGCGCAGCCGAGCAGCGCGGCCGACTCAAAGGGCACGCTGTCGTCGATCTTGACGACGGAATCCTCGTGGACCACGGCGTACGGCGAGAACGTACCGAGCAGGTTCATCGCGGAGACGGGAGTGTCACCCGCGTGGATGCGGTTGGTGCCGTCGGCGATAGCCTTGCCGCCCAGCAGGATTGCGCCACGGTCGCACAGCGATCGGTAACCGCGCATACAAGGCGGGCACTTACCGCAGGCCGGGATGAACGCGAAGATGACGTGGTCACCCTCCTGAACGGAGGTGACACCCTTGCCGACCTTGGTGACGACACCCGCGCCCTCGTGGCCGGGCAGCACCGGCAGTTCCATCGGGGTGGCGCCGGTGAGTACGTGATAATCGGAGTGGCACATACCGGCGGCGTGCAGCTGGACCTGGACTTCGCCCTCGGCCGGATCACCGAACGTGATCTCTTCGACGACGATCGGCTTGTTGAGCTCGCGAATCAGCGCGCCTTTTGTCTTCATTGACTGGCTAGTCCTTCCAGATACACGTGAACCAGATCACTCTCGTGGACGAGGATAGCGGCTCTCGGCGAAAAGTGAAACGCGTTCTAAAAGTGCGTGGTCAGCGGGTCAACAGTGGCTTTGACTACGATCTATGCACAGCTATGAGGTCTTGTCATCCATGCGCTGTGGCTTGCCGCGGCGGACGATGTGCTCATGACGAACGTGCGATGGAACGTATTGATCGAGGAACAGGTCGGCTCGAGGGAGTACCGGGAATGGCAGTTGACGGCGATCCGCGCGGCCGGCGACGAGCGCGACGCGGCCGAACGGCTCGCTGAGAAACTCTCGTCGTCGTACGCCCCGCGGCATCCCATGAGCCCTCAGGGCCGCGCGCGCTTCCGCACGGTCGACGGCTGGGTGGTTGTCGTCGATGGCGCGATGAGTCAGTTCCGATTCCGGCTCACGGTCGCCGAGCGCATACCCGACTAGGAAACCCCGGCGTCGTGGCTCTCCCAGTGCTTCTCGCGCAGCACACGCTTGAGGATCTTGCCCGCACCGGACAGGGGGAGTTCGTCGACGAACTCGAAGCTACGCGGCACCTTGTAGTTGGCGATGTGCTCGCGGCAGTGCTCCGTCAGGTCGTCCCCGCAACAGTCGGCTTCGGCCTGTTTGACGACGACGGCGTGCACGCGTTCACCCCATCGTTCGTCGGGGATGCCGATTACCGCGCAGGCCGCCACCGCCGGGTGCTTGGCCAGCGCGTTCTCTACCTCGGCCGAGTAGACGTTCTCGCCGCCGGTTACCACCATGTCCTTGATGCGATCGACGATGAAGACGTACCCGCGGTCATCCATTCGTCCGGCGTCGCCGGTGTGCATCCACCCGTTCCGGATGGCGGTAGCCGATTCCTCGGGGAGCTCCCAATAGCCGAGCATGACGTTGTCGCCCTTGACGATTACCTCGCCGATCTCACCGCGCGGCACCTCGTTGTGGTCCGGGTCGACGATCCTCACCTCGCAATGTGGAGCCGCGCGTCCCGCCGAACGCAGCAGTGCTGGGTCGTCGTGATCGTCGGGAAGGAGCAGTGTTGCCACGGGCGACACCTCGGTCATGCCGTAGGCCTGGGTGAATCGGGCATTGGGGAACACGCGCTTGGCGCGCTGCAATACCGCCTCGGAGATCACCGAGGCTCCGTAGATGATGGTGCGGATTCCGCTGAGGTCGAGCTGAGCGGCTCCCGGATGGTCCACCAGCATCTGAATCATGGTGGGTACCAACAGCATGTCCTGCACATCGTGTTGGACGATCGTATCCAGCACCCCCTGCGGTGTGAACGATGGGACGATCACATGGGTAGACCCGGATAGGTTCCCCGCCATCACGGCGCTGAAGTCGGCCATGTGGAACATCGGCGCCGAATGCAGCAGTCGGCCGCCGCGCGTCAGGAAGTTACCGGTGGACAGTGACCCCATCGCGGAGGTCAGCACGTTGTTGTGAGACAACATCACGCCCTTGGGATTTCCGGTGGTGCCGCCGGTGTAGAAGACGCCGAGCAGACTGTTGCCGCCGGCGCGGGTGTCCTGGATCGGATCGTGTGCGGAAAGGAGATCCTCGTACCCGATCATGTCCTCGGGTACCGGACCGTCACCGCAGTAGACGATGGTGTCCAGGCATGCGCAGGCCGCACGCAGCGGCGCGGCGGCGGCCTTGAACGCGTCGTCCACCAGCAGTACCCGGGTGCCGGACTCCCGCAGGGAGTAGCCGATCTCGGCAACGCTCCACCGGATGTTGACGGCGTTCAGTGCGGCGCCCAACCACGGCACCGCGGTGAGGTACTCGACGTAGCGGTCGGAGTTCAGGGACAGCATGCCGACGCGATCTCCGGGCTGGACACCGTGGGCTCGAAGCGCCGCGGCCAAGCGGGCGACACGGTCGGCGAACTGCTCCACGGTGCGCTCCCGACCCTGGTGGATCGTGATGGGGCGGCTCGGGTCCTGCTGCAAGGCACGGTGCAGCCACTGGGTGAATTGCATATACCGATCCTGCCGTTCCGGAGCGCCGGGGGTGCGGGTTTCGTCGAGCTAACGGGCAACCTTCAGTGTCCCGGTACGATGGGCGCAGGGGCAACAGGTGGCGAGGGGGAATCGTGTCAGCAGGTGTGCCGATATTGGCGGGCCTTGGCTTCTTCGCGCTGGTCTTCGGCGGGTTGTGGTTTCTCTTGGCCAGGATGCGCAAGAAGCGAATTGCCAAGCTGGCATCCTGGGCTCAGACACAGGGCTGGACATACACACCTGACGATCAGAGCCTGGTGGCGCTATCCGAGGGCGAGCCGTTTAGGCAGGGGCACAGCCGCACCGCGCAAGATGTCTTCAACGGCTCGATCGGCGGACACGACTTCGTGTCCTTCCAGTACTCGTACAAGGTGACCACCGGTTCGGGCGAGCAACAGAGCACACAGACCTATGAGTTCATGGTGACGGCCATCGTCACACCGCCGTCGTCATACCGGCTGGAGATCAAGCGCGAGGGCGTGTTCGCGGGACTGGCTCGCGCCGTTGGCTTTACGGATCTGGAATTCGAGTCCGACGAGTTCAACAAGAAGTTCAAAATCAAGGCCACACCGGAACGGTTCGCCTATGACGTGCTCAATCCGCGCACCATGGAACGAATGCTGGCCGATCAAAGGTATTCCCAGCCTTTGCGATTCGAGAATGGCCGGTTGTTGACGTGGCGCCGGGGCAAGCTCGACGAACAAAGGATCACCGGCGAGGTGCAGTACCTGATCGATACTCTCGAACCCGTGCCTGCCTACGCGTGGGAACAACACTAGGAGAAGGAAATGACCCCAGTTCTGATCGTGAGCGTCATCGCAGTATTCATTGCCCTGGTGATCGGACTTTGGCTCCTGACCACGTACAACGGGTTCGTCAGAATTCGCAATCTGGTGCAGGAGGCGTGGAAGCAGATTGGCGTGGAGCTGCAACGCCGACACGACCTCATTCCCAACCTCATCGAAACAGCCAGCGCGGCAGCCCAGTTCGAGAGGGACACGCTGCAGCAGGTAACCGCTGCCCGGAACCTCGCGCGCGAGGTCTCGGCGACGCATCAGGGGGTTGCCGCCCAGTCACAGGCCGAGCAGCAGCTTTCCGGGGCGTTGGGGCGGTTCTTCGCCATCGCCGAGAGCTACCCGCAGCTGCGGTCGATTCAGAACTTCGTGGCACTGCAGAGCGAGCTGGCCAACACCGAAGACCGCATTGCCGCGGGCCGGCGTTTCTACAACGGCAATGTGCGGGCGCTCAACACCAAGGTGCAGACGGTGCCGTCCAATCTCGTCGCGGGGTGGTTCGGGTTCACTGAGGCCGAGTACTTCGAGCTGGACGATCCGCAGGCGCGGAACGTGCCCAATATCCGAGGGGCCTTCGACCGTCTGAACCCACCACCGCAACAGCAGTAGTAGTTGATGGTTGTGCTGAGCCATGGGAGCGGCGATGAGTTTTTGGGTGCAGCGCTGTCGATACAGGTGAAACGGTGGAAATGCCGCCGTCCTGTATCGAGGAGAACCGATGTCCCGCATGTTGTTCGTCAACATTCCCATCGCCAACGCCGCGGCCAGCCGCAAATTCTTCGATCACCTCGGTTTCTCCTTCAACGACCAGTTCTGTGACGAGAACACCCTCTGTATGGCGATCAACGAGCAGAGCTGGGTGATGATGCTGGAGGAAGACCGATTCCGCGGATTCATCGCCGATGACATCGCCGACACCTCGAAGAATCGCGAAGTACTGCTGTGCGTTTCGGCTGACAGCCGTGACGGGGTGGACGAGCTGACAGATGCGGCACTGGCAGCCGGCGGTGTGGATTGGATGCCGGCGCAGGAGCTGGGCTTCATGTACGGGCGCTCGTTCCGCGACTTGGACGGCCACGTATGGGAGGTCAGCTGGATGGACCCGGCGCACCTGCAGTAGCTACGCGCGATCGGTGATGCCTTACGTAGAGTCTTCCTCTGGAGTCACACCGGCTCGCTCTACGTAAGGTTCACATGACACACAGGATTCTCGGGGTGCCCGTCGCAGTAGCGGTGTTCCTAGCCGCCGGCAGCGCGGGCGCGTCGCCCGCATACGCGAGCGACGCCTTCACCCCCGGATCGCCCAACGGCATTGATAGTTACTTCCCGCAGGACGGCAACGGCGGCTATCGCGTCACCCAGTACGACCTGACGCTGCGCGTGGACCCCGAGACCACCGACGTACACGGCACGATGGTGATCAGTGCCGCCGCCACCCAGAATCTGTCGAGCTTCAACCTGGACTTTTCGGATCTGGGAACCGTGACGGCTTCGGTGGACGGCCGGTCCGCCGCCACCGAGTTCGGCGGGGAGCACGAAATGACCGTCACGCCGGAGAAGGGCATCCGCAGCGGCAGCTCCTTCACCACCACGGTCGACTACACCTTCAACGAGCAACAGGAGGCGCGAAAGCGCGGTCTCGGCGCGTTGCCCGGCTGGGTCCGCAGCACCAGCGGCGGCTATGCCAAGGGCGGGGAGCCTGATGGAGCCGAGAACTGGTATCCGTCGAACAACACCCCGGTGAACAAGGCTCCGTTCAAGCTCACGGCGACGGTGCCGTCCTCGTGGGTTGCGGTGGGCGGTGGCAGGGAAGGGCAGGCCGTCGAGTCTGGTGGCTGGACCACCAAGACCTGGAATGAGCCGAATCCCGTTGCCATGTACCTGGTTCCGTTTGCCGTGGATCACTTCTCGGTGTTCCGGTCCACCTTGCCCAGCGGCACTCCCGTCGTGAGCGCGTTTGCGCCCGACGCCGGTTCGGGCAATGCCGAGGCACGGCTGCCTGAGATATTGGGCTTCCTGGAGTCCAAGCTCGGCAAGTACCCCCACGTGGCCGCCGGCGGCATCTTCGCCGACCCGATCCGTGAGGACATCGCGTTCAGCGCCCTGGAAACTCAGACCCGCCCGTACTACACGTTCAGCCGGGATGTCGAGGACGACAAGCGACTTGCGGTGGTGGTGCACGAGAACACCCACGAGTGGTACGGCGACGTGGTGTCGGTCGAGCAATGGCGGGACATCTGCCTCAATGAGTGCTTCGCCTCCTATCTGCCGTGGATGTGGTCGGAGGAGAAGGAAGGCAAGTCGATCGACAAGCACTACCGCGAAACCGTCGACAAGGTGTGGGACGACGACAAGGTCTGGGGAAACCTGCTTTACGACATGTGCCCGGGCGGCACGGAATGCAGCGCGGACCAGGTATTCAACCCGTTGGGCGTGTACGGCAAGGGACCGCTGGCGCTGCATGCACTGCGGCGCACCATCGGGGACAAGGCATTCCTGCAGATCCTCCGAACCTGGCCGTCCGAACACAAGTGGGGCAACGCCACCTGGCCGCAGTTCGAGGCGTACGTGCAGAAGGTGACGGGTAAGGACCTGTCCGGGTTCTTCACTGCCTGGTTCCACAGCGTGACCCGGCCCGCGGACCAGTACTTGTTCCCCGGGAGCCTCGCCCAGCGGTAGCCGGTTGGTCGCCGAGGCGGCTAGTCGAGGAGTTCGGTTGGTAGACCGAACTTTTCAAACAACGAGAGGTCGAAGAAGCACACCACGTGCGCCACGCCGTCTGGGGTGACGTCCAGAACGTGCATCTGGAACGGACGGTGCACCCCGTCGCCCTCACGCATGTAGAGACCGACGGCGGGCTGACCGTTGGCGGACGTTTCGATGAGACGCATATCGCCGGCCTTTTCGGCGGGGCACTGTTCCTTGATGAGTGCGGCGATGCTCGGCCCGCCCCGATACCAACCGGTGAACGGCGGCATCTCCCAAATCGCCTCGGTGGTAAACATTTTCGCGATCGCATCGACGTCGTAACGTTCGAACGCGTTGATGTATTGGCGAAGCTGTTCCCGCAGCATCGGGTCCTCGGGCTCCAACAGGGTTTCCTCCTGTGGCGACACCTCCTGCAGCTGAGCGCGGGCACGCTGCAACAGGCTGTTCACCGCGGCGGTGCTGGAACCGATCGCGTCGGCGACCTCCTGAGCCTTCCACTGCAACACCTCGCGCAGCACCAGCACCGCGCGCTGTTTGGCGGGCAGATGCTGCAATGCCGCGACGAATGCCAAGCGCACCGACTCTCGTGAACCCACGATGGCAGCGGGATCGGTGGCATCGTCGGGCAGTGGTTCCAGCCACGGGATCTCGGTGCGCTCATCTAGTTCGTCGAGCGGATCGGCGCTGGGGGCTCCCAATCCTGTCGGCAGGGGCCGGCGCTGCTTGCCCTCCAGCGCCGTCAGGCAGGTATTGGTCGCGATACGGTACAGCCAGGTGCGCACCGACGACTTGCCCTCGAACCGGTCGTACGCCTTCCACCCGCGCAGGTAGGTCTCCTGCACCAAGTCTTCGGCGTCGTGGATGGACCCCGTCATCCGATAGCAATGGGCCAGAATCTCGCGCCGATATTGTTCGGTGTGCGAAAGAAATTCATCCTCGATGGCTTGTGCCGTCACGGCCGCGAGAATAGTCCGGTCCACCGACACATGTCAGGTGGTTAGGCCGGGTTGACGTGCACGGGTAGCTCGTCATCCCAGGGCTGGCGGTTCACCATATCGGCCACCCGCACGTAGCCACTTTCAAATTCGCCGGTGGCAGCATCGACAAGCCGATATTGCTGGGTCTGCCGATGGATGGGTTGGGCGTCGAGCAGCACGATGCGGACCTCGCCCGGTTCGAACTGGCAGCGTTCCTGCATCGCGGCGATCAGCTGCTCGTTGTGCATGTGTCCATCCCCGAAGTTCCAGCCGATGGCGGTGCTGCAGATGCGTTCGCCATCGGTGATGACGTAGTCATCTTCGTTCTGCCCCGCCATGGCGCGATGCGCGAGCGTGAACATGGCCCGCCCATGTGTGTTCATGGCACGGAACGCGTAGCCGATGTACATGAGCAGCGGCGCTTGCTCGGTGCCGTAGTAGCGCTCCATCTGTGCCTGCGGCATGCTCGCGATGGCGACGATCCCCTTGTCGATCTTCGCGCTCGCCGACGGTTTGACGCACCACAATGTGGTGTCCCAGTTTCCGGCGTAATACCGCATGCCTGGCAGGAAGGAGATCTTGCGGGGCAACAGGTTTCCGGCGACGACGACACCAGCGCTGAGCGCGAACAGGAGCAGCACGGGCACGGGGTGCGCCATGTCGCCCAGGCCGACGTTCGCATGCGCGACGAACAGCGACAGCACGCCGAAGATCATGAATACGTTCCACTCCAGCGGCACGCCCATCGGGATGGCGGTCAGGATGCCCAGGTGAAAACACACCATGACGATGGCCGCGGTGGTGGTTACCCAGCCGCCATGGCTGAAGAACAGTGCGATCGGCACCAGACCTTCGACCGCGGTGCTCACGTGTGCGACAAAGCGTGACAGGCGCCCGGGACGTAGGTCATCGGGGAACTTCTCGAAGAATGCGCGCTTGAGCCGCTTGGCGCGGATGAGCGGGTTGTTGGACATCATCGTCGAAATGACAAAGGGGAAGTGGTGGTTGAGCTTTGAGGTCGCCGCGCCGATCCAGATGACAAGGAAGATGAGTTTGGCGGCCACGATCATGTCGGCCCCGGTGAACAGGAAGGTCACGGTGAGCGTGCCGTACACCTCGCCGCGGGCTGCCAGGAAGATCACCTTGTCACGTAGGCCGGTGATGGCCAGCAGCCCGAGGATGGTGGCCGTCTGCCAGGTGGGCAGCAAGCCGGCTGCGGAGGGCTGGGACAGCAGGGCGAACAGGACCATGCCCAGGAAGGCGGCGTAGAGCACGATATCGACAGGGGTGCGTCCCGATCCCTTGGTGAGCGGGATGCGGGGCCAGGGAGGCAAGCGAATAGTGTTGGGGCGCAGCCAGTACAAGATGGAGCCCAGGGGCGGGAAAAAACGGTTGTTGAGTGGTCCGAACCCACATCCGAGGCCGACGACCTCGAAGAGCATGGTGTAGAGCACCACCTTCTGGAAGACGACGGGTGCGGAGTATTCGGTGAGCCCGAGTCCGTCCGTCGAGACCACGGCGAATAGCCAGCCGCCCAAGACGTATAGGCCGATCTTCAACACATAGAACAGGTGCAAGGCGACCGGCGTCCCGAAGCCCACCTCGGCCCAATGCCGGGCCATGGGGCGGATCTTCTCGGCGCGAGTTCCCTTGCTCCATTCGGCGACATCGACGACGGGCAGCGTGGGCTTGAGGAATCCCATGCGCCCACACTAGAACGTGTTCTAGTTGATGTTGGCGGGTTCGGCAGTTCCGTAGAGTTTCCATCGTGAGCGGATCTCGGGTACAGCGCGCCTTCGACGGCGCCGACAACGTGCGGATCGTCTACGACACCTGGACGCCGGCGGGATCACCGCGCGCGGTGGTGGTGCTCTCCCACGGATTCGGCGAACACGCGCGCCGGTACGACCACGTCGCCCGGCGATTCAATGACGCCGGATACCTGGTCTACGCCCTGGATCACCGCGGTCACGGCCGATCGGGAGGCAAACGCGTCTATCTGCGGGACATCTCCGAGTACACCGACGACTTCGGCACCCTGGTCGACATCGCGGCGCGTGAGTACCCCGATCTCAAGCGGATCGTGCTGGGGCACAGCATGGGCGGCGGAATCGTCTTCGCCTACGGTGCGGACCACCAGGACCGCTACGACCTGATGGTGCTCTCCGGGCCGGCCATCGCCGCCCAGGTGGGGCTGCCGTACGTGCTGACGCTGGTGGCTCCGGTCGTGGGACGCCTGGCGCCCGGGCTGCCGGTGACCAAGCTGGATGTCAACGGGATCTCGCACGACCCGGCGATCATCGCCGCGTACAACGCCGATCCGCTGGTGCACCACGGCCGGGTGCCGGCAGGGATAGGGCGTGCGCTGTTGGGCGTGGGCAAGACGATGCGGCAGCGCGCCGCCGGTCTCAAGCGTCCGGTACTGACCATGCACGGCGGGGACGACCGGCTGACGGCGCCGGAAGGCAGTCTGTGGCTGGCCGAATCAGCGCCCGATGCGACGCTGAAGATCTGGAACGGCCTCTACCACGAGATCTTCAACGAATTCGAGAAGGACCTCGTGCTCGACGAGGTCGTCGGCTGGATCGACGCCCGCCTTTCCTGATTCCCGACACGCCATTCCTGACCGCCGACACGCCGCGTTCTGCGCTGACTACTCGACGAATGCGTCGAAAGACGGCGTGTCGAAGAAGGGCTGTTAGCGGCGCATGTCCGACAGATCGCGGAAGTCGTGGGTGTGCGCACCGGACTGCCAGTCGATCCAGTGTTCCCAGCGCCGCATCTTGCCCTTCTGCCAGCGCCGATCTACCGCAGGCACGGCATGACGCGCGAGCTCGATTGCGGCGACAAACGGGAAACGTGCGACGAGCGCCGCGGTGCCCAGCCAGCCGTTGGGTATCCGATAGAGCCTGCGGTTCCACGGCAGCATGAACAGTCGGGTGAATCCGGCCTGGAGTTGCAGATGGAACAGTCCCCGCAGCCGATTGGCCGGTGACGAGCCGGGACTCGGCGTGAAGGACGGGACGAACGACTCGACGAGTTCGCGTGAGGCTTCTCCGCCGTCATAGGCACGGGTGGCGTCGAAGTGGTAGAGAATGCGTACCGCGTCGGCGACCGTCTCGGGATAGATGTCATCACATCGCACTCCGAGTAGATACCCTAGATATCGGCAAAAATGCAGGGCCGCAATCATTTCCGATCGTGTGGTGAGATAGCCGACGGCCCACAACCCGAGTCCGGGCGCCACACTGCCTGCGATGAGCGTCAGCAGCATCTCCGATTGGCTGATGGGCTCACCCCATTGTTCGCGGCGCCATTCGGGATGCTTGCGGACCCCGCGGCGTACCGAGACGTGCATGACGCGGATCTTCATGGTGATCTGCCGGGCAACCGAGTACCGGTCGAGGGCGGCACCGGGCCGCGCGCACTCCAGCCACCACCTGCTGGTCTCCAGATGGCGGTGCATCGCGCCTTGCCCCGCGTAACCGCCCGCCAGGGAGAGCGGGGTTGCCAGCCAGCCCTCGGTGTAGGTGTCCATGGTGCCGGCGTTCGCGATGGAGCCCATGTCGTAGCCCCACCGTCTCCACACCGCGGCCCCGGCCTCGATGAGCTCCGGGTCGGCCCAGGGTGGCAGCGTGTCGAACTCTGTGAACAGCGCCCGCATCGATTCCGGGGCGTCTTCTACGGCGTCGATTCCCTCGCTGAGCGCGCGATCAAGCAGGGCGCGGCCGCGCTCCGGGCCGATCTGCCCGTAGTAAACCTCTTCCACGAAGCGTTCGGCGACCGGATCGGTTATCCACAGGCCCGCGCCGTATTGGCGCACCACGTCCTCCGAGGGAGTGAGATCGAACCCGGTCCAGCGGCGAAGGGCATTGCGCACCTTTGTGTGCGCCGGTGCGGGGTGCGAGAGATTCTCCGCGTAAGCCGCAGGCAGTACGGCATTTTCCTGCAGGGTCACGCGGCCTCCACTGTCTCTCGATGTCTCATGTGTGGCTAATCGAAACACAACCCGAACGAATTGACAACCATGGTTGTCAGAATGCTTCCGGCGCTTGCTGCCGCCGTCTGTCGTCGCCCTCGCCTAACCTGGCCTTCGTGACAGAGGACAAGCAGCTCTCGCGGATCGCCGCCCTGCTCCGTCAGGCCGAGGGCACGGACAACGCGCACGAGGCCGAGGCCTTTATGGCGGCGGCGCAGCGACTGGCCACCGCCACCTCCATCGATCTGGCAGTTGCCCGAGCGCACTCGGCCAAGCGAGACGCCCAGGCGCGGCCCACCCAGCGCACCATCACCATCGGTGAGGCGGGCACCCGCGGCCTGCGGACATACGTCAATCTTTTCGCGTTGATCGCCGGCGCGAACGACGTCACCTGTGATGTCGCGTCCAACTCCACCTATGTGTATGCCTACGGCTTCGCCGAGGACATCGACGCCGTGCACGCGCTCTACGCCAGCCTGGTAGTCCAGATGGTCAGGGCTTCGGACGCCTACATCAGCTCGGGGGCACACCGCCCCACCCCGACCATCACGGCCCGCCTGAACTTCCAGTTGGCGTTCGGCACGCGGGTGGGGCAGCGGCTGACCGATGCGCGCCAGGAGGCGCGGGCCGAGGCCGTCAAGACCGAGAAACGTGGCACGGGGACCGAACTGGTGCTGCGCGATAAGGACATTGAGCTGCGTGACTTCTACAAGGGTGCCTCGATGGCGCGCGGGCAGTGGCGTGCGGTGAGTGCGCAGGCCGGGTATTCGTCGCATGCCCGTCGTGCCGGTGATCGTGCGGGCCGACGGGCCAAGCTGGGCGCGAGCCCGGAATTAGCCGGTGCTCGAACGGCATTGGACAAAAACTGAGTGATCAGCTGCGCCCTCGCGATACGCAGCGCGCCAAGGTGTACGCGGCCGAAGAGTTCGTGCGCACCATCTTCGAACGGGCGGCCAGCCATAGCCAACGCGATATCGACTTTTTCGGTACCAGGCTGACACTCCCGCCCGAGGCGCGTTTCGCTTCGGTCGAATCGGTGCAGCGCTATGTCAATGACGTGCTGGCTCTCGTGGGCGGTAGATGGTCCGCCGGGCCCGTCACGGTGCGTGCCCGGCGCGGTGCGACGGCGGCCCACTACGAGCGCGACGGGGATCGAGCGGCCATCGCCGTCCCCGACGATCGCAATGGAAGTGCTTGGGCCATGCGTGAACTGGTGATCCTGCACGAACTCGCACACCACCTGTGCCCGCAGGACGGTCCGGCGCACGGACACGACTTCGTGGTGCTGTATCCCGAGCTGGCGGGGCTGGCGATGGGGCCGGAGGTCGAATTTATTCTGCGGACGGTCTATGCCCGCGAGGGTGCGCGCTAGCGCACGACGGCGATCGCCAGCCCGTCCCAGCCCTTGACGCCCACGGTCTGCAGCGCGGTGGCATCCAGACGTGGATCGGAGCCCAGCCGTTCCAGCGCCTGGCGGGTTCCTTCGGCATTCGGGCCCTCCTCGGAGATCCAGCGAATGACGTTGTCCACGACGATGACTGCTCCCGGTTGAGTCAGACGCAGCGCCCAGTCCAGATAGCCCGGGTTGTTGGACTTGTCGGCGTCGATGAACACCAGATCAAACGGGCCCTCGACGGCGGGCAGTGAGTCCAGGGCAGCGCCCACCACAACCTGTACCCGGTCCCCGAGACCCGCCTCGATCAGGCTGGCCTGGGCGACGGCGGCGTGCTTGGGATCGAATTCTAGGGCCACCACCGCACCCTCGGGTCCGACTGCCTTGGCGAGCCACGCAGTGCTGTACCCGCCGAGCGTCCCGACCTCCAGTACCCGGTGGGCCTTGGCGATCGTGGCCAGCAGATACAGGAACTTGCCCTGTGTCGCGGAGACCGCGATATCCGGCAGCCCGCCGTCCTCCTGTGCCTGCCGAATGTGGTTCAACTCGGCAGCGTCGGTAGCGACGGTGCGCTCCAGGTAGTCGTCGATCTTTATCCAGCGGGTGTCTGCCTCGGCCATGATTCGACACTACGCCGCATGTAGACCGTGGCGCACAAGGTGATTCGTGTCAGCCCCGTAGCGCGGAGATGAAGATCCGGGGGACTTTCAGCAGGCTGGGCTTACTGGCGAAGTTGACCAGCAGTTCGCCGGTGCTCGCCGCTGTGGCATTGCTCACGAACCACGGCGGCTTCGGGGACAGGGCCCACTCGCCGTGCACGACGGACCGCGGGAAGGGCCGGAAAGGTCCGCGCACCACGGTACGTTCCGGCTTTTCGACCAGGAACCCGTTGTGCACCACACCGATTCCGCTTTGCACGTCGTTGAGGACGTGGCCGGGGAATGCGCCCCAGGTGGCGGCGGGGGTCAGGTAACCCACACCGGTCCAGGCGTTGATGGCGACGGTGCCGTACCGCAGGTCCTCGATCAGGGCATCGAATTGCGATCCCAGCTGCTCAATGGTGTCGGGATGCGCGAGCACGTTCACGCCGAGAGTTCCGACGAATTCCTCATTGGCGACCCGCGTCGCCTCGCGCACGAACTCGGCTCCGTCCGGGTCGTTGGCGATATCCAGTTCGATGACACCCAGGACCGGCCCGAAGTATTCGGTGCGCAGCAGGGCCGTGCGATCGTCGGGGTCGACGACGAGCACGCGCGCACCGTTTTGGCCGAGTCGCTCGGCGTCTGGATAGGACTGCTGCGCGCCGGCCACCCGGTCGTCGGATCCGGGGTAGTAGGCGGGACGGGGCGGCGCCTCATCGACGGCCTTGCGCAGCGCGGCGAGGAACTCCTCGCGTTGCGGCCATGCCTTCGAGAGCACCACGACCTGCGAAGCGATGCAGTTGTAGCCGTTGTTGTGCAGGCGCTGGGTGGCGATATGGCGGGTCTGGAACTCGATGTCCGAGGAGCTCCACTCGCCGGGCACGACGATGGTCGGCGAGACGCCGCCCAGCTCGCTGGTGATGGCCTTGTCCAATATGGGCGCCTTCGCAGCTTTTCGGCGCGCGCCTTCCTCGCCGGTGCCGAACACGATCGCGTCGTGGGTGATCGAGCTGCCGGTCATGTGCACGTGGTCGACCAGCTGGTGGTGCACCAGGTAGGTGCCGACATCGGCCCCGCCGGTCAGAATCCGTACCGCGCCGATTTCGATGAAGGGCTGCAGCACCTTGGTAAATACCGGCAGCAGCGGATCGGTGATGGGATTGAGCTTGAGCGCCACCACTCGGTTGTTGGCGAACAGCTCATAGAGCGTGTCCAGGGGAGCGATCGAGGTGATGTTGCCGGCGCCGAGCACCGCGCCGACCCCGTTCGTGTGGCTGGGGTCGCGTTGTGCCAGGCCCGCGGTGCGCAGTGCCTCGGCCTGGTCCACGCCGGGCTGCAACCACAGCTCGGCACTGAATCCGGACAGCAGCAGGCTGTCGAAGATGTTGAGCGGCAATACCGAAACCGTCGTACGGCCACCGGGGGTGACACCGAACGTGGCGTCGCGCAGTGGGCTGTGCCCGGCCTGGAGCTGTTCGAGGCTGGCGATCAGGGCGGCAAGGGCGCCCGCGACGGCATAGGGGCCCGAGATCCATTCCTCGCCGACCAGCGGGGATTCCGGGTCGAGCTTCTTGATCTGGAACGCCGCGGCTTGCACCCACTGCTGCGCGTTGTCGATCACGCGTTGACGTGTGTCCGCCAGCAGCTGCAAGCGCCGCGCCAAAGAGGTTTCGGCCCAGTTCTTTTCGCCTTCGGCCAAATCCTTCAGGGCCTGGTCGACGGGGGATTCGATCTGTACGTCGGTCATGGAATTCAGCTCGCGCTCTAGTCGAAGTCGGGTGATGACATGTTCGGTGGATCACATGGTACGTGACGTACCACCCCATTGCTAGAGTGAGCTTTGTGCAGCCCGACAGTCAAGAACTCCCCGCTGGCAGGTGGGATGGCCAGCGCGAACGGCGCCGGGCCGAGTTCGTCGAGGCCGCCCTTGCGGCCATCGCCGAACACGGACCGCAGACATCCACGGAGCAGATCGCGGTCTACGTGGGGGTCACCCGAACGAAGCTCTACAGGCATTTCGACGGCGCCGTGGACTTGCAGCGCGCCGTGGCCCGCCGGGCCGGCGACATGATCATCGCCGAGCTTGCACCCGTATGGCAGCCCCTCGGTTCGATGACGCAGATCATCGAGGCGGGCATCGGTGGGTACGTCCGTTTTCTTGTCGGGCACCGCAATCTGTATCGGTATCTTGCGCGCTGCTCGCTCTCCGAGGGTTCGGACGCGCCAGACGCCATTGCTGATATCAAAATGTCTGCGGGACTGCATCTTTCGCGTGTGTTCGCCGTCTACCTCGATGCGTTTGGGGTGGATACCGATGCCGAGCTGCTGGCGATGTGCATCGTGGGGATGGCCGAGACCTCGGTGAGTTACTGGCTCGATCAGCCGGGGGAGACCTCTCAAGAGCGATTGATCGAGAGTCTGGTCCGGCGGATCTGGCTCATTGTCGAGGACAACCTGCGCACGGGTGGCGTCTACCTCGATAGTGAGGAGCCGCTGCCAGAGCCCGGGGAAATCGCGCGGAACGCGCAGAGTTACCGAGATCCCGCGCGCCTCGGCTAGCCCCGAAAATTTCCTTCCGCCGCGGCAGTGCCGGCCGCATAGGCTCGGAGTGTGCTTCCCTCACCGCGCGCCGCTGCCGCCGTTCTGATCACCGGAGCCTCGTCGGGCATCGGGGAGGAGTTGGCGCGCGAATTCTCGCGACGCGGCTATCCCGTGGTGTTGGTGGCCCGGCGCGCCGATCGGCTGCAGGAGCTGGCCGAGGCACTGGGACCATCCGCGCGGGTGTTGGCCGTCGATCTGTCCAACGATCACGAACGCGCCCAATTGCCGGGCCGAGTCGCCGAGCTGGGACTCGCGGTCGATGTGCTGGTGAACAACGCCGGGCTGAGTACCGCAGGGCCCGTCGCCGAATCCGACCCGGCCGCCGAGCTCAACCTGGTGGCGGTGGACGTCAGCGCGGTCGGGGACCTGTGTTCACGTTTTGTGCCGCAGATGGTGGCACGCAGCAGCGGTGTGGTGCTCAACGTCGGCTCGGTCGGCGCCTTTGGCCCACTGCCCGGCCAGGCCGCCTATGGGGCCGCGAAGGCATTCGTAGTGTCGTACACCCACGCGCTGAACGAAGAGCTGCGCGGCACCGGTGTCAGTGCCGCGACGTTGTGTCCGGGGCCTGTGAAGACAGGATTCGGCGCGGCGGTGGGAATCTCGGACGAAGATGCCGAAGCCGCGATGCCCAAGGTCATGTGGGTGAACGCGGCGACCGTCGCCAGGACCGCGGTCGATGGATTGGCAGCGGGCAAGACGGTGATCGTGCCCGGTCTGGCCAACAGGATCGGTGTGGCCGCCAATCATCTGCTTCCGCGTGGATTGCTCACGCGGATGGTTGCGCGGAGCCACCCCGCACTCAAGAGGGGCCGGAAGGTCTAGCCGCAGACCGCTCCGACAGCCGCCGACTGCACCAGCTTGGTGTACTTGGCCAGCACGCCGGTCTTGTAGCGCGGCGGTAACGGCTCGAATCCCTCACGGCGCGCGGCAAGTTCCGCCTCGTCGACGAGGAGATCCAGCTTGCCGCTGGCGACGTCGAGCCGGATCCGGTCACCGTCCTTGACGAAGGCGATGGGGCCACCGTCCACGGCTTCGGGCGCGATATGCCCGACGCACAGGCCAGTGGTGCCTCCGGAGAAACGTCCGTCGGTCATCAGCAGCACGTCCTTGCCGAGCCCCGCGCCCTTGATGGCGCCCGTGATCGCCAGCATCTCACGCATGCCGGGGCCGCCCTTGGGGCCTTCGTAGCGGATCACGACGACATCGCCGTGGGTGATGGTGCCGTCCTCCAGCGCATCTAGCGCCGCCCGCTCCCGTTCGAAAACCCTTGCGGTGCCCTCGAACACATCCGATTCGAAGCCTGCTGATTTCACCACGGCGCCCTCGGGTGCCAGGGAGCCGTGCAGGATGGTGATGCCGCCGGTCGGGTGGATCGGGTTGTTCATGGCACGCAGCACCTTGCCGTCCGGATCCGGCGGGGCGATGTGGGCCAGGTTCTCGGCCATGGTCTTGCCGGTGACGGTCAGACAATCACCGTGCAGCAGACCGGCATCCAGCAGTGCACGCATCACCACGGGCACACCGCCGATCTCATCGACGTCCTTCATCACGTGGCGGCCAAAGGGTTTCACATCCGCCAGGTGAGGCACCTTGTTACCGACGCGGGTGAAGTCGGCCAGGGACAGCGGTACTTCTGCTTCACGAGCGATGGCCAGCAGGTGTAGCACCGCGTTGGTGGACCCGCCGAACGCCATGACCACGGCGATGGCGTTCTCGAAGGCTTCCTTGGTCAGGATGTCGCGCGCCGTGATCCCACGGCGCAGCATCTCGACAACGGCCTCGCCGGACTTGCGCGCATAGACCTCACGGCGCTTGTCGATGGCGACGGGAGAGGCACTACCCGGCAGGGACATTCCCAATGCTTCGGCGGCGCTGGCCATGGTGTTCGCGGTGTACATACCGCCGCAAGCGCCCTCGCCCGGACAGATGGCGCGCTCGATGATGTCGACATCCTCACGCGACATCAGCCCGCGCGCGCACGCGCCGACCGCCTCGAAGGCGTCGATGATGGTGACTTCCTTCTCGGTTCCGTCGGTCAGCTTGGCCTTGCCGGGCATGATCGAGCCGTTGTAGACGAATACCGAGGCCAAGTCCAGACGTGCTGCGGCCATGAGCATTCCGGGGATCGACTTATCGCATCCGGCCAGCAGTACCGACCCGTCGAGGCGCTCGGCCTGCATGACGGTCTCGACGCTGTCGGCGATGACCTCGCGGGACACCAGCGAGAAATGCATGCCCTCGTGGCCCATCGAGATGCCGTCGGACACCGAGATGGTGCCGAACTCCAACGGGTAGCCGCCGGCCTCGTGCACGCCGTCCTTGACCGACTGGGCGAGTCGTTGCAGCGACATGTTGCAGGGGGTGATTTCGTTCCAGGACGAGCCGACGCCGATCTGCGGCTTGACCCAGTCGTCGTCACCCATGCCTACCGCGCGCAGCATGCCACGGGCGGCGGTCTTCTCCAGGCCGTCGGTGACGTCGCGGCTACGGGGCTTGATATCGGGCTGCGATGAGCCGCTTGCGCGAAGAGAATCAGGCTTGTGCGGGGCTGACATGGGGTTAAGTATCCCTCGCCCGTGCAAACGGGATTGCGCAGGCGTCGACACGCCGTCTGCTGGCGAAAACGTGCACGACGAAACCGCCGCAAAACGGAGAGTCGACAGCAATGATGGCCGGTATGCCATTCATGCCGGTCAGCGACTCGATGTTTCTCATCGGGGAAACGAGGGAACATCCCTTCCATGTCGGCGGCTTGCAGCTGTTCAAACCGCCTGTCGACGCAGGTCCGGACTATGCCGAGGTGTTCTACGAACAGTTGATGTCGACCACCGAGGTGTCATCGGACTTCCGCAAACGGCCGGGCCAGCCGCTGGCGGTGATGGGCAACGTCAGGTGGATCATCGACGACGAGGTTGACTGGGAGTACCACGTGCGCCGCTCGGCGTTGCCGCGCCCGGCCCGCGTGCGTGAGCTGCTGACCGTCACCTCCCGGTGGCATAGTTCCTCGCTTGATCGGCACCGCCCGTTGTGGGAAATGCATGTGGTGGAAGGGCTTTCGGATGGACGCCTGGCCGTCTACACCAAAATGCATCATGCGGTGATCGATGGCGTCGGCGCCTTGCGGATGATGATGCGCTCGCTATCGGACGATCCTGATGCGCGTGACTGCCAGGCCGTGTGGGCCCCGGCCAAGCGGCGCGCCAAGAGCAGCATCGTGAGCACGACCAACACCTCGGCCCTGGATCTGGTCAAGGGTGCGGCAGGTGCGGTGCGACAGGTCGTGTCCATTCCGCCCGGTCTGCTCAAATACGGCCGTCATGCGCTATCTGATCCGCAGCTGGTGAAGCCTCTCTCGGCGCCACACACGATGCTGAACGTCTCGATCGGAGGTGCGCGGCGATTCGCGGCGCAAACCTGGTCGATGGCCCGGATCAAGGAGGCGGGCAAGGCACTGGGCGGCACCGTCAACGATGTCGTGCTGGCCATGTGCGCGGGCGCCTTGCGTACCTATCTGGAGGAGCAGAACGCGCTACCCGCCAAGCCGCTCATCGCGATGTGCCCGGTGTCGATCCGGGCGGATGGTGACCAGAACGCGGGGAACTCGATCACCGCACTGCTGGCTAACCTCGCGACCGATAAGCCCGATCCGCTGGAGCGGTTCAGCGCGATCAGGGACTCGGTGCAGGCCGCCAAGTCGGTGCTCTCGGAGATGACGCCCCTGCAGCGGATGCTGGTGGGTGCGCTCAACGGTGCTCCTGTGCTGAGCGGTGCGGTCCCGGGCTTGGTGGACCGGGCGGCACCCGCGTTCAACGTGATCATTTCTAATGTCCCCGGCCCGCGCACCGACATGTTCTGGAACGGGTTCGAGATGGATGGGTGCTATCCCGCATCCATTCCGATCGACGGGGTGGCCTTGAACATCACCTGCACCAGCAGTGGACCGTCTATGCATTTCGGATTGACCGGATGCCGCACGAGCGTGCCGCATCTGCAGCGCATTCTCACCCATCTGGAAGAGGCGCTGACGCAACTGGAAGAGTCGGTGGCTTAGCCGATTCATACCCGCGAGGGGTATGCCACATCCCGATTTCGTACCCTACGGGGGTATCTGGGCTACGATGGTGGCATGCGAAACCGGACTCGGACTGCCTTCCTGGCTGGCACTGCTGCCGCAGTGCTGATTCTGTCGGCTTGTAGCTCGGATAACAAGGGGGATGAATCGAAGTCCGAGCATTCGGGTCATTCCGGTATGTCGGGGATGACGACGACACTGGACACCAACAGCGCCGCGGCTCCGGTATCCGACCACAACGATGCCGATGTGACCTTCGCCCAGCAGATGATCATGCATCACCAGCAGGCCGTTGAGATGTCGAAGTTGACGGAGGGGCGCACCGTCAACCCCGCGGTTCTGGATCTCGCGAAGAACATCGAGACGGCTCAACAGCCGGAGATCGACACCTTTACCGAGTGGCTCAAGAACTGGAATCAGCCCACCATGCCCGAGGGGCATGATCCGGCGGGGCACATGCCTGGCATGGTGGACACACCGGTGTTAGACCGGATGAAGACGCTCAATGGTGAGGTCTTTGATCAGCTGTGGCTGCAGTCGATGATCGCCCATCACCAGGGGGCCATCGCTATGTCGAATGCGGAACTCTCCGGAGGCCAGTACCCTGCGGCAAAGCAGTTGGCGCAACAGATCATCGATAATCAGCAGCCTGAGATCGACACAATGCAGGGCCTTCTCAAGGGGTAAAGGGACATGACCACCAAGACTTCGACCGGACACGGTTACTCGCTGAAAAAAGATGACTACGCCAAGCGGCTCCTGCGCATCGAGGGACAGGTGCGCGGTATCGCGAAGATGATCGACGAGGACAAGTACTGCATCGACGTGCTGACCCAGATCAGCGCGGCGCAGAGTGCACTGCGGTCGGTTGCCCTGGGGCTGCTCGACGAGCACCTCGGTCATTGCGTCTCCAACGCCGTCGCCTCCGGCGGCGCAGATGCCGATGAGAAGCTGGCAGAGGCCTCCGCGGCGATCGCCCGGTTGGTCCGCAGCTAGGAGTTCAGTGCGGCAACCACCATCTGCCGCAATACCGTTCGTGTCTGTGCGGGCGCCGATCGGCCCGCGCTGTAGGGCGTGGAGTTCATCAGCCCGAAGGCCGCGTGCGCCTTGATCCGCGCGTCCGACTCATCAAGGTCGGGGTCCGCCCGGCACAGCACCTGAACCCAGGCCTCCACATAGCGGCGCTGATACTGGCGTACTTGGCGCCGCGCGTTCTCGGGTAGTGAATCAAGGTCGCGGTCCTGCACGCGGATCAGATCACTCTCGTTGAGCGCGAAGTCGAGGTGAAAATCGATGAGGCCGTCGAGGGCCTCCGCCGGGGTGCCGGCCGCCTCCGCGACGGCCATCCCGCCTTCGAGGAGCCGGCGACTGATGCCGGTGAGCAGATCTACCAAGAGCGCTTCCTTGTTGGGGAAATGCCGGTAGATCGCCGGACCGCTGATGCCGACCGCGGAGCCCAGATCCTCCAGTCGTACCCGCGCGTATCCACGCATGGCCAGGAGACGGCCGGCGGCGTGCAGCAGCTGATCGCGCCGATCGGCCTTGGCGCGTTCGCGCTTGTTCGGGGATTCCGACTCGGGTATCAGGTTGGTCATCAAACCTCCGCCATGGCCCGCTATAGACAAAACAGTTAATCGAGATTAGCCTAAACCTAGTTAATCGTCATTAACTGAAATCTCAAACTTCGGAGCTGGGTAATGACTCTGGTTGGTGAGCAGAACAGGGCGGAGCACGCCCGGCTGGTCGCCGAGCTGCGGGAGCGGCTCGCACTCGCAGCGCTCGGCGGCAACGAACAGTCCAGGCAACGACATGTCGACCGGGGCAAGCTCCTGCCACGCGATCGGGTGGACGCGCTCCTCGACCCGGGCAGCCCGTTCCTGGAATTGTCGCCGTTGGCGGCCAATGGCATGTACGACGATGACGCCCCCGGT
Organism: Mycobacteroides franklinii; assembly: GCF_002013895.1. Taxonomy (GTDB): domain Bacteria; phylum Actinomycetota; class Actinomycetes; order Mycobacteriales; family Mycobacteriaceae; genus Mycobacterium; species Mycobacterium franklinii. The sequence goes on from NZ_MAFQ01000005.1 coordinate 321,101, forward strand.
GCCAGCATGATCGCCGGCATCGGCCGTGTCTCGGGTCGCGAATGCGTGATCGCCGCCAATGACGCGACGGTCAAGGGCGGCACTTACTATCCGATGACGGTCAAGAAGCATCTGCGCGCTCAAGAAGTCGCGCTGCAGAACCGGCTGCCCTGCATCTATCTGGTGGATTCCGGTGGCGCGTTCCTGCCCAAGCAGGACGAGGTGTTCCCGGATCGCGAGCACTTTGGCCGTATCTTCTACAACCAGGCGACCATGAGCGCCAAGGGAATTCCGCAAATCGCCGCGGTGCTGGGCAGCTGTACGGCAGGTGGTGCGTATGTGCCCGCGATGAGCGACGAAGCCGTCATCGTGCGCAAGCAGGGCACGATTTTCTTGGGTGGACCGCCGCTGGTGAAGGCCGCCACCGGTGAGGTGGTGACCGCCGAGGAGTTGGGCGGTGGTGACCTGCACTCGCGTACTTCTGGCGTGACCGATCACCTGGCCGCGGACGACAAGGACGCGCTGCAGATCGTGCGCCGGATCGTGTCCACCTTTGCGCCGAGGGTCGAGTCACCGTGGCCCGTCGTGGAAACAATTGCCCCGGAGCGTGATCCGGGCACGTTGTACGACGTGGTGCCGACCGATCCGCGCATCCCGTACGACGTACACGAGGTGATCGTCCGGCTCATAGATGGCGGCACCTTCACCGAGTTCAAGGCGGAGTACGGCAAGTCGGTGGTCACCGGCACCGCGCGACTGCATGGGCATCCGGTCGGGATCATTGCCAACAACGGTGTGCTTTTCGCTGAAAGCGCAATGAAGGCAGCACATTTCATCGAGCTGTGCGACCAGCGACGCATTCCGCTGCTCTTCCTGCAGAACATCTCCGGGTTCATGGTGGGCCGCGACTACGAGGCCGCCGGAATTGCCAAACATGGGGCAAAAATGGTCACCGCCGTCGCGTGTGCGCGGGTGCCCAAGCTGACCGTGGTCATCGGCGGCTCCTACGGGGCCGGCAATTACTCGATGTGTGGGCGCGCGTACTCGCCGCGATTCCTCTGGATGTGGCCGAATGCCCGCATCTCGGTGATGGGTGGTGAACAGGCCGCCTCGGTGCTGGCCACCGTTCGCGCCGATCAGAGTGCCGCATTGGGCAAGGAGTTCACCGAGGCCGAACAGGAAGCCTTCAAGTCACCGATACGCGAACAATATGAGCGGCAAGGTAACCCGTACTACTCGACGGCGCGCCTCTGGGACGACGGGGTCATCGACCCCGCCGACACCCGCACGGTGGTCGGCTTGGCCTTGGGGATTTGCGCCAACGCACCCCTTGAACCGGTTTCCTACGGCGTCTTCAGGATGTGAACAGGTGACAGTGCAGAGTGTCCTCATTGCCAACCGCGGCGAGATCGCGGTCCGCATCGCATCGACGCTGCGGGCCATGGGAATTCGCTCCATCGCGGTCTACACCGACGGAGACACCGACCACCTCGGTGCCTGCGACACCGCCGTGCGTCTCGGTTCCGATTCCTCGGGCTACCTCGACATCGATGCGATCATCAGTGCGGCCAAACAGACCGGTGCGCAAGCTATCCACCCCGGATACGGATTCGTCTCGGAGAATGCCGATTTCGTGCGCGCATGCCAGGCTGCGGGAATCGTATTCGTCGGACCGCCCGCCGAAGCCATGGATGCCATGGGCGACAAGATCAGGGCCAAGGACACCGTGGCCGCAGCCGGTGAGCCGGTCGTTCCGGGCAGCGTCGGTGCGCTCTCCGATGCCGAGCTGGTAGCCACTGCCGAGAAGATCGGGACCCCGCTGATCATCAAGCCCTCCGCGGGCGGTGGCGGCAAGGGTATGCGCGTGGTGCACGATCTAAGCGTCATATCCGATGCGCTGGTCGCGTCCCGGCGTGAGGCCACCGCCATCTTCGGCGATGACACCTTGCTGGTCGAGCGTTATCTGGCTCGCCCCAGGCACATCGAGGTTCAGGTCTTCGGCGACACCCATGGCAACGTGGTGCACCTGGGTGAGCGTGAATGCAGCCTGCAGCGCCGGCACCAGAAGGTGATCGAAGAGGCGCCGTCGCCGCTGCTGACCCCGCAATTGCGTGCCGCGATGGGGGAGACGGCATGTCAGATCGCGCGCAGTGTGGGATATTTCGGCGCCGGAACCGTCGAGTTCATCCTCGACAGCGATGCTCCCGAGTCCTACTACTTCATGGAGATGAACACCCGGCTACAGGTAGAACATCCGGTCACCGAGATGGTGACCGGTATCGACCTGGTGCAGTGGCAGATCCTCGTCGCGTCGGGAGAACGGCTCCCGCTGGCGCAGGAGCAGATTTCGTTGACCGGGCACGCGGTCGAGGCTCGGGTATACGCCGAAGATCCCGCTCGCGAGTTCCTCCCCACCGGCGGAACGGTTGCATTGGCACGCTTTTCGGATAGTGCACGCACCGATACAGCGTTGGCGACGGGATCGGTGGTGGGTTCACGATTCGACCCGATGCTGGCCAAGATCATCGTGCATGCGGCCGACCGCGAAACCGCGCTCGCCGATGCCGACCGGGCACTCGCCGAAACCCGGATACTTGGGGTGGGCACCAATATCGATTTCCTACGTGCGTTGCTGACCAATCCCGTTGTGGTATCTGGAGACATCGATACGGCGCTACTCGACAAGATCGCGACTGAATACCATCCGCCCGTCGCGCCGCCGTGGGTATGGGTGGCCGCGTCCGGCTTGCTTGACGGTGAATCCAGCTCCGGGACACTGTGGAACGGAAAGTCCGGATGGCGCGTTGGGGTACACGCGCCGCGGGCACATCGACTCCGCATCGGAGATTCGGTCGAATTGGTGCGGCTCTGGGGTGACCCGGTTACCGATGTCAGCATCGGTGATGGCGAACAGACTCCGGGCGGAGTGCACTGCGGGACAGGGCAAGTGAGTGTCGAATTGGCGAGCCAGCTGCACCGTGCTGACGCCATCCGGGCGGATTCTGCCGCGTGGATCGCGACCGAGGACGGAACCTGGCGCGCCGATATCGCGCCCGAGCCCCGGTTGCGGCACATCGACGGTGAAGACGAGGACGGGGAGATCCGTAGCTCCATGCCAGGGGTTGTGCGGGTGGTTTCGGTGAGCACGGGCACCGTGGTGGAGCGCGACGCTCCAGTGGTGGTGGTCGAGGCCATGAAGATGGAACACACCCTGCGTGCACCCATTGCCGGAACCGTGACGGTATCGGTGGCCGTCGGCGACCAGGTGGCCGTCGACCAGCTTCTGGCCACCATCTACCCGACCATCAACTCCAAGGAGGGGACACCATGACCTTCAGCACCGCCGAACTGCCCGACGAGTACAACTCGCTGCGCAAAACCGTTGAGGAATTTGCGAATTCGGTGGTCGCACCCGTCGCCGCGCACCATGATGCCACCAAAACCTTCCCGTATGCGGTGGTGGCGCAGATGGGTGAGATGGGACTGTTCGGTCTGCCATTCCCCGAGGAGTACGGCGGTATGGGCGGCGACTACTTCGCCCTGTGCCTGACGCTGGAAGAACTGGCCCGGGTGGACCAGAGCGTGGCCATCACCCTCGAGGCGGCCGTTTCGCTGGGCGCCATGCCGATCTATCGGTTCGGCAGTGAGGAGCAGAAGCAGCGCTGGCTGCCCGAGCTTTCCTCCGGAAATTCTTTGGCCGCCTTCGGCTTAACCGAGCCCGGTGGGGGTACCGATATCCCTGGATCGATCCGCACCCGGGCCGTCGAGGACAACGGCAGTTGGGTCATCAACGGCTCCAAGGCATTCATCACCAACTCCGGCACCGACATCACCGCAGTGGTGGGCGTCGCGGCGGTCACCGGACGCGCCGCGGACGGATCGCCGGAAATCTCCGTCATTCACGTGCCGGCAGGAACACCGGGGTTCACCGTCGAGCCGGGATACGACAAGGTCGGCTGGCATGCCTCGGACACCCATCCACTGAGCTTCGACGATGTCCGGGTGCCCTACGAGAATCTGCTGGGTGAACGCGGCCGGGGGTACGCGGGGTTCCTGCGCATCCTCGACGAGGGGCGGATCGCCATCGCGGCGTTGGCCACCGGCGCCGCGCAGGGATGTGTCGACGAGAGCCTGCGATACGCGCGCAGCCGCCCGGCCTTTGGCAGCGCCATCATCGACTACCAATCCGTCTCGTTCAAGATCGCTCGGATGCAGGCCCGCGCGCACACCGCCCGCTTGGCGTACTACCACGCTGCCGCACTGCTGTTGGCCGGAAAATCGTTCAAGACCGAAGCCTCGATTGCCAAGCTGATGGCCAGTGAGGCGGCCATGGACAACGCCCGTGACGCCACCCAGATCTTCGGGGGAGCCGGATTCATGAACGAGTCTCCTGTCGCTCGCCAGTACCGGGACAGCAAGATCCTGGAGATCGGCGAGGGCACAAGCGAGGTACAGCTGATGCTCATTGCCCGCGCGCTCACCCGGTAATCTGTCGGTAGTACTTAGCTGGACGAGTGTCTTAGGGCTCTTGCTCAGAGATCGAGTGTGATGATCCATGTCACATACCCCTATGGGGTTATGAATGTGACCTTTTCTAATCAATGGCGATTATGACTGCTCAGTGCCTATTTTCTTGGGCGGGTGAAACATCGCGTCGCCTGGTGGCGACGAACCCTATGACACACTGGATGTGTCGTGTCTACAGGAGTGAGCATGCTTGTCTTAACTCGTTGGTTCCGGCGCGCCCTCGTCAGCGGTGTATGTGTCGCAGGACTGTTGGGTGCCGGGGTAGTTCCTGCACTCGCTGATCCGGGTGATCCCGCAGATCCGGGTATCGAAGAGCCCGGTCCCCCGCCGCCCCCGCCACTGCCGTGGGAGTTGCCGCCACCACCCCCGCCGCCGGCGCCCGATGTGCCGCCGCCCGGTGAGGTTCCGCCGCCTCCGGCACCCACCACCCCGCCGCCTGGGGCACCCCCCACGGGCGATGTGCCGCCGCTGCCGGTGGGTCTGCTGAAGAACTCCCCGAACAACGGCGACATCGTCGGTGTGGCCCAGCCCGTGACGATTGTCTTCGCGGCACCGGTGACGGATAAGAAGGCTGCCGAGGCCGCCGTGAAGATCACCTCGTCGAAGCCGGCTCCGGGTTACTTCTACTGGTACACCGATCAGCAGCTGCGCTGGAAGCCCACGCAGTTCTGGCCCGCGAACACCGACGTGAACGTGAACGCCGGCGGTACCAAGTGGAGTTTCAAGGTCGGTGACGCATTCGTGTCCACCATCGACGACGCGACTTTCACGATGACCACCACGCGCAACGGTGTCGTCGAGCGCACCATGCCGATGTCGATGGGCAAGCACGACAAGAAGCACGAGACCAAGAACGGCACGTATTACGTCAGCGAGAAGTTCCAGAAGATGGTGATGGACTCGTCGACCTACGGGGTTCCGGTCAACTCGCCCGAGGGCTACAAGCTCGACGTCTACTGGGCCACCCGCCTGACCAACTCCGGCATCTTCGTCCACGCTGCGCCGTGGTCGGTTGGCCAGCAGGGCAAGAGCGATACCAGCCATGGCTGCGTCAACCTGAGCACCGAGAATGCGACCTGGTTCTTCAACCAGTCGCACCCCGGTGACCCGGTGATCGTCAAGAACTCGCCGACTGGTCCGTACAAGGATTACGACGGCTACGACGACTGGCAGCGTTTCTAGCGTTTTCAGCTCAACGAGAAAGCCCCCGGCCAATGGTCGGGGGCTTTCTCGTTGCGTCGTCGTCAACTCCAGATGCGTACGCGCTGATCGGCTTCCAGGAACAGCTCGTCGTCGGTGCTGAGCTCGAAGGCCCCGTAGAACGCGTCGATATTGCGCACCACGCCGTTGCACCGGAACTCCGGCGGTGAGTGAGGGTCGACGGAAAGGCGCCGGATAGCTTCGGCCTCACGGGCTTTGGTGCGCCAGACCTGCGCCCAGCCGTAGAAGACACGTTGCACACCGGTCAATCCGTCAATGACCGGCCCCGTGCCGCCGCCCAGCGAGATCTCGTACGCGAGCAGTGCGATGGACAGTCCACCCAGATCGCCGATGTTCTCGCCGACGGTGAAGGCGCCGTTGACATGCTGATCGGAGAGCTCGCGGGGGACGAATCCGTCGTACTGCTTGATCAACGCCTCGGTGCGCACCCCGAACTCGTCACGGTCGGTGTCGGTCCACCAGTTGACCAGATTGCCGTCGCCGTCGTACTTGGAACCTTGGTCGTCGAACCCGTGGCCAATCTCGTGCCCGATGACGGCTCCGATGCCTCCGTAGTTGGCGGCATCGTCGGCGTCCGCGTCAAAGAAAGGGGGCTGCAAAATGGCTGCGGGGAAGACGATTTCATTCATGCCGGGGTTGTAGTACGCGTTCACCGTCTGTGGGGTCATGAACCATTCGTACCGATCGACCGGCCCGGCCAGCTTGGCCAAGCCCCGATCGCACTCGGCGGCGGTGGCGCGCCGGACATTCCCCAGTAGATCGTCACGACTGATGGCGATCGTCGAGTAGTCGCGCCAGGTGGACGGGTAGCCGATCTTGGGCGTGAACTTATCGAGCTTCTGCAGGGCCCGTTCACGGGTCTCCGGGGTCATCCACTCCAGGTCGGTGATGCTGACCCGATACGCCTCGCGCAGGTTGTCGACGAGAACCTCCATGCGCGCCTTGGCATTCGGCGGAAAGTGTCGTGCCACGTAGAGCTGGCCCACGGCCTCGCCGAGTAGCGACTCGACCACCGCAACACCGCGTTTCCAGCGATCGCGAATCTGCTCGGTACCCGACAGCGTGCGTCCGTAGAAATCAAAGTTCTCGTTCACCAGCGGCTCGGTGAGGTACGCGGCACGGGCACAGATGAGCCGCCAGCTTGCCCACTGCTGCCAGTCACTCAGCGGCTCCGAAGCCCAGAGCTGTGCGAAGGTGGTCAGATAGTCGGGCTGTCGCACCACGAGTTCGGTGACCTGGCCGGTCGTCGCACCCAGCCCGGAAATCCATCCGTTCCAATCGAATCCGGGTGCGGTCTGCTCCAGGTCGGCGAACCTCAGCAGGTTGTAGCTCAGCTCGGCGTCCCGGCGCTTCACCACATCCCAGTGCGCCGCGGCAATCTTGGTTTCCAGCGCCACGATCCGCTCGGCGGTATCGGTGTGGTCGCCACCGCCGTACACCAACGCGAACATCGCGGCGATGTGCGTGCGGTACGCGTCCCGTGTCGCCGCGTGCTGATCTTCGCGGTAATAGGACTCATCGGGCAGGCCAAGGCCGGACTGGCTGACGTGCAGGAGATAGCGCGAGGAATCCTTGGCGTCGGTATCCACGTAGCAGCCCACTCCGCTGCCCACCCCGGCACGCTGCAACGCACCCATGACCGCGGCTAAGGCGGTGACATCGGGAGCCGCGGCGATCAGGTCGAGCTCCTGGTGCAACGGCGCCAGACCCAGACCGGACACGGTCTCGGTGTCCATGAAGCTCGCGAACAGATCGCCGATCTTCTGTGACTCGGTACCCTCGGCGGCGCCCGAGTCGGCAGCCTCGATGATGATCTCGCGCACCTGCTCCTCGGCGCGGTCGAACAGCGTCCGGAACGCGCCATCGACGGCGCGGTCGGCCGGAATGGCATATTCGGCGAGCCAGCGCCCGTTGACGTGGCCGAACAGGTCATCCTGGGGGCGGATGGATTCGTCACGATGGCTCAGGTCGATACCGGATTTTGGCAGCACGGATTCTGTCGTCACCCGTCCATGGTGGCACGGGTCGCTAGGGTGAGGCCCGTGAGCAAAGACGACCCGGCATCCGGCCTTGGCAGTGGAGAGGCACCCGTCTTCTCCCGGTACGGGGTGCTGTCCGCGGTCCTCGGCGTGACCGCGGTTGTCGCCCTGGTGCTTTCGGTGCTCATCGGCGCCGGACATCACAGCCAGGTGGCACGCGACCGTTACGACGCCCGCGTGCTCGACACTGCTGTGACCTGGGTGAACACCCTGATCAATATGAAAAAGAGCAATCTCGATTCCAGTGTGCAGACGCTACAGGACGGCACGGTTGGTCGGCTCAGTGACCACCTGGGGGAGATGCTCGCGGGCGTTGTGAAGCTCGCGCGAACGGTCGATGCCGATGCGGCCGGCGAGATCGACTCGGTGGCCATCGAACGAGGGCAGGCGCGACCCATTCCGGATGAGGATGTCGGCCTGCCGTCCGTGGAGCGGCTGGACCGCGTCATGGTGGTGGCAACCTCGGTGACGCGCGATGCCAACGCTGCCCCCAAGGTCAATCAGTGGCATATGCGCCTTGCGGTGTCGAAGGTCGGAGACCAGCTGTTGATCTCCGGTCTGGAGCTGCTGCGATGAGCCGCTTGCGCGAAGAGCGTGATTTTCCGATGAGCCGCTTGCGCGAAGAGCGTGATTTTCCGATGAGCCGCTTGCGCGAAGAGCGTGATTTTCTGATGAGCCGCTTGCGCGAAGAGCGTGATTTTCTGATGAGCCGCTTGCGCGAAGAGCGTGATTTCCGATGAGCCGGAATATGTTGCGGGTCATCGTCTTCGACCTGCTGGCGCCGCTGGTGACGGCGCTGGCGATCGTGGCGTTGGGCGTGATACTGCGCTGGCCCGTCTGGTGGGTGGTGGTGTGCACGGCATCCTGTCTGCTCATCGCCCAAGGTATGGCGGTGAATGCCTATCTGGCCCGGCGGGATTCGGTGACCGTCGGCACCGACGACGACGGGCCGGCGCTGCGGGCCGGAATTGTCGCTCTGGCCACGGCCTCAGTGCTGGCGGTGGCGGCGGTGGGGTACCGGCATTGGACAGTGCCCGACCGGGAGGGCAACGCGGACCGGGTTGCCGTGACCGATGTTGCCGCGACAGTGGCTGAGGCGGTCGTGAACTTCACCCCGGGCAGCCCGGAGACCTACCTGCGCAAGGCCACCGAGCACATGACCGAGGCGCAGGGGCAGTCCTTTACCCGTGATTTCGACCGGGCGACCGCCGACCTGAAATCCAGAGGAATATCGCAGCAGGGCGAGATCATCTCGGTGGGCATTGAGGCTCTCGGCCCCGAAGACGCGGTGTCGGCCGCCCTGGTGCGGCGCACCAGCGTCGCCGCCAAGACACAGCCCGAGCAGTCGGTGCTTGCGCTGCGGCTGACGCTCACCAAACGCGACGGCCGCTGGCTGGTGGACAATATCGCGCCGATCGATCGGATTGGTGCCCAGACGCCGAAGAACTAACGCGAACGGATGCGCGCGAATTCGATTTCGGTACAACGATCCATGACCACCTGCAGTCCGGCATCGGTCGCTGCGTTGGCGGCGTCGATATCGATGAGGTCGAGCTGAAACCACAGTGTGCGGGCGCCGATGTCGATGGCTTCTTGGGCTATGGCTGCCAGCTCCTCGCGACGGCGGAAAACGTCAACCACATCGGGTGCCTCCGGCAGCGCCGCAAGACTGGGGTAGACCGTCACGCCGTCGAGCTCGGAGATGGTGGGATTGACGAGGAAGATTCGGTAGGGGCTGTGTGCGGCCAGATAGCGGTAGACACCGTGGCTTGGCCGATCTGGGTTGGCCGAAATCCCCACAATGGCAATGCTCTTGGTCTCCCGCAGAATCCGGGCGATGGTCGCGTCATCGGGGGCGGTCCACATGGTGGTTCCTTTCCTGTCATCCGCAGCACATCGAAAACTCGAGTGACAGGCGTCTGGCTGGCACGGTAGACATGGGTACGTGTCTGAGCTGACCCTACGCACCATTGCCGATGAGGATGACTACGAGTCGTACCTGAGCTTCGCGTACTCCGTATTCCTGCAGGACCCGCAGAAGGACGAGATGGAGGCCAGCCGAAAGTTCACCGAGCTGGACCGGATGATCGGTTTCCACAATGGCGGCAAGTGGGTGGCGACGGCGGGGGCGTACAGCCGGCACGTGGTGTTGCCGGGCGGGGCCGTCGTGCCGGTGGCCGCTATCACCGCGGTCACGGTCTCGCCTACGCATCGTCGCCGGGGGCTGTTGACCACCATGATGCGTCACCAACTGGCGGACATCCGTTCGCGCGGTGAGGCCATCGCCATGCTTTACGCCTCAGAAGCATTGATCTACGGCCGATTTGGCTACGGGGTCGCGACGGAGGCCGCCGAGTTGTCCGGGCAGGTACGCGAGCTGGCATTCCGTTCCACCGTGGATCTGGGTGACGGCACGCTGGAAGAGGTGGACGCCGAGACCTTCCTGGCATCGGCCCCTGCGGTTTACGACGCTGCCGTCTCCGCGTTACCGGGTCAGATGTCGCGGACACCGGAGTGGTGGGCGATGTGGACGTTGGATAACGAGGAACGACAAAAGGAATCAGGCAAGATCCGCTTCGTTCTGCACTACGAATCAGACGGAACTGTCAGCGGATTCGCCATCTACCGGCCAAAGCCCGGGTGGGGCGATGCGGGCCCCAACGCCGAGCTGCATGTGCAAGAGGTGCTGGGCACCAACCCACGGGCCTACGCCCGAACGTGGCGCTATCTGCTGGATATGGATCTGGTCCGCAAGATCAAATATCACGGTGCCTCGGTACACGAGGAGCTGCGTTATCTGGTGGCCAACCATCCGTCACTGGAATGCACGGTGAGCGATGCGATCCAAGTGCGATTGGTCGACATTGCGCGGGCACTGTCACAGCGGCGGTACGCCGCGGACGTGGATGTGGTGCTGGAGGTGACCGACGAGTTCCTTCCGGAGAACTCGGGACGCTACCGGTTGCGCGGCGGTCTGGACGATGCCCGCTGTGAAATCACCACGGATGACGCAGATATCGCGTTGTCCGTGCGCGATCTCGGGTCCGTCTATATGGGCGGGGTGAGCCTGCAGGCGCTGGCCAGCGCCGGCTTGGTCACCGAACTGCGGACAGGCGCAGTGCAACGGGCCGCCATCGCCTTTGGCTGGCCCGTTGCACCCAGTGCGCCCGACGACTTCTAGCTAGTTGTCGTGACCGGGACGGCCCATCGGGCCGCCGGGGCCGTTCCATCCGCCGTCGTCCCATGGACGGTGCCCGCCGCCGTGGTGTCCCCAGCCGCCGCCACCATGTGTGTGCCACCAAATGGCGCATGCGATGCGCAGGGTGATGAACAGGAACAGCAGCACCAGGCCGGTGAGCAGGGCGATCTTGCCGAGCAGCTTGGCGCGGTCCGAGGATTCCTGGGCGCGGTCGTACTGGCCGGTGAGCCAGTACTGGGTGACATTCAGCGCGTTGGTGAACGCGCTGAAAGCCAACGGCCAGAAGAAGATAACGGAGGCCACCGCCCAGCCGACATTGGTGGGCGGAGGTTTCGGCGGCCCCGCCGGGCTAGTCGGTGCGGGTGGGGGCGTGTAAGTGGGCGTCGTGATGGCGCCAGTGGGTTCGTCGGACTTCGTCTCGTCGCTCATGGCACCGAGGTTAGGCCGATTTCAGGTGGCCTGCCATAACGATCGGGATGCTCCCAGGGAACTGGCACTGGGTACGCAGGTACCCGGATGTAACCGCCTGATCTACCCGCTGGTCATCCGCGGGGGCGGGTACGCCCGAACCGGCGGGCTACCCGTCGCATCCGGACCAGCATCGCGACCGACGGGTCGCTGCTACCCGCGAGATACGCGGACAGTTCGTTACCTGAAACGCCTATGCGCGAGGCAAACTCGGCCTCACGCAGACCGGAGGCCTCGAACAGCAGGTTGATCTCGTTGGCGGCTTCGCGGCGCTCGGCTTCGGCAAGGTCGTCGCGGGCGCGGGTGAGAATCTCCTGCAGCGCGGTCGAAATGCCGTAGAGCTCATCGGCACCCACGACTTCCTCGATCTGACGCGCGGTTCGCCCAAATGGATCGCGCTTGAGCGCGTGCACAATCGCTTGCCAGTCGGATAGGTCGCCGCTTTGCAGGGCGTCGAGAATCTCGTGGGTGGTCCAATGAGTGACTGGTTTGTCGCCGCGTCCGGGAGGGTCGGGCTGCGTGGAACCGGAGTCGATGGCGCCGGAACCCGAAGGCTCTTCGGGCACTTCGGGGGAGACGGCTGGCGCGTCGCTCGTGACCGTCACCTCGCATCCTCCAACATCGCCACCGCCACCGACAGGCACTGCCTGCGCACCGTGGCGCACTCCATCGCACCATCACCGGGCTTCGGGTCAGCGAGCCGGCGCACCAGCTGGCTGGAAACCCACCTCTGATTGGACTGTACACAGTAATGCTGATCGATCCCGGCGAGGACCTTTGCCGCCGTCCGCGGCTCCATCATCGAAGCGAGCCGGGCGAACTCGGTGTAATCGCGTTCGGCGTTGCGGCGCATCAACAACAGCCCCTGCATGCGCAGGGCTTCGGCGTCGGTGGGCACCACGCAGTTCTGCCCTGTCGGCAGTTTCACCTGCGTGATTTCCACCGGAGTGAGCCGCGAGAGGGGGCCGGGCATCTTGACCGTGTCGGTGTCCGCTCCGTTTTTGCCGGCTTGCAACGCTTCCAGGGCCACAGTCAAGTTGTCACGCCAGCGGTCGGCGAGCACCGACTGCGTGTCGGGTGCGGTCACCGTGCCGCCGTCGGCGAGGCGCTTGAGTCGAGCGGCCGATACCGCGATGGCGTGGTAATCGATACGCGGTTCCTCGAAGCCGGATCCCTGAAGTCGCAGCGCGCTCTCGGTGTGGGGGCCGGGAAGCTCGTCGACACATGGCGTTTCGAAGTCCACGTTCGGAAGTACGCGGTCCAGCCAACCGGGCAGCCACCAGTTGCGCTTGTTGAACATCGCCATCAACGCAGGTACCAGCACCAGGCGTACGACCGTCGCGTCGACGGCAATAGCCACCGCGCATGCGACGCCCAGCTGTGCCACCAATGGCATTCCGACGAAGGCGAATCCGATGAACACCGCGATCATGATCAGTGCGGCGCTGGTGATGGTGCGTGCGCTGGTGCGGACCCCATAGGAGACGGCGTCGCCGCAATCTCCCGTGCGCAGATACCGCTCACGCACCCGTGCCAGCAAGAAGATCTCGTAATCCATGGTGAGACCGAAGGTCAGCGCCAACGCCAAAGGCGGGATACTGCTGTCGATATTGGCCTTGTGGAAGCCCAGGAATTCCAGCCATCCCCACTGGAAGACGATCACCAGGCTGCCGTAGGCAGCGGCGACCGACAGCACCGTCATGACCACGCCCTTGAGCGCCAGCACCGGTGAACGCAGTGTGGCCAGCAGCATCACGAATGCCAGCACGCAGACAAAGGCGAACACCCCCAGCAGCGAGTGTTCGACGCGGGCGTCGTAGTCGAACAGCAATGCCGTAGGCCCGCCCACGTTGATATCGGCACCCGAATCTTTGAGCGCATCGGGCACATTCGTGCGCAGCCAATTGACGGTGTCGCGCGCCGCGTTCGCCTCGGGGTCCACCGATAGCACTGCCGAGATCAGCGCGTCATGTCCGTTGGTGGAGAAGGACGCGTCGGAAACCCGCGCGATATTGGGAGCGTGCGCGATGGTTTCCTTGGCGGTCTCGAGCGCCGCCGCGTTGTCCGGGTTGCTGGGGTTGTCCTTGAACGTCAGCAGTACCTGCACCGGCCCGAGCGCACCCGGACCCATCGCGACCGCTGCAGCGTCGATTCCCCGGCGGATCTCGTGCGACGAATCGAACTGACGCAGCATGCTATTGGAGACATGCATCTGCAGACTCGGTGCCGCGAGCACCAGCAGGAGAACCGATGCACCCAACGCGGAGAGCCATGGTCGGCGCATCACCTGCTGGGTCCACTTGCGCCAGAACGGAATCGAATGCTTGCGCAACGGTGAAATACGAAGGAAGCGGGACTGGTTCGCGGCCGCCTTGCCGAAGATGGCCAGCATTGCGGGCATCAGCGTGGTGGAGGTAAGGACTGCGATGGCGACGACGATGATGGCGCCGGAGGCCATCGATGCCAGTGCGGGAGTGCCGATCAGATAGATACCTGCGAGGGCGGCGATCACCGTCAATCCGGAGAATGTGACGGTGAGGCCCGAGGTGGCCATGGCGCCTGCGATGGCCTCCTGCCGATTCTTCCCGGAGTTCAGCTCCTCGCGGTACCGCATCAGGATGAAAAGGGAATAGTCCACCGCCACAGCGAGGCCGATCATGGTTACCGTTGGCAGGGCGAACACCGAGATGGTGGTGATGTTCGACAGCCCGAGGACGATTGCCACGCTCAACGCCACCGTGCACACACCCAACAACAAGGGCAGCGAGGCCGCGGCAAGGGACCCGAACGCCGCGATCAGCACGATGAGGATGACCGGGATGTTCCACTTCTCGGCCTTCTTGATGTCACCTGCGATCTGTTCGGTCATCGCGGCACCCAGCGCACCCTGGCCGATCACATACAGCGATACCCGGCCCCCGGCGATCTGGCCGGGCTGGCCGCCCTGCACCCCTATTTTCTTGCGGAGGCTCTTGGCGATATCGGTGGCGCCGGTGTTATCGAAGCCGATCCGCAGGGTGACGACGAACGGGCGGTCGGGTTGCGGGGTGAGCTGTGGGGGGATCGGCTCGACCGAAACCTGCGGAATCTGGGCCGCCACCTGCTTGAGATAGTCGACGGCGGCCGTCATATCTGCGACCGTCGCATCGGGACGGGGCGCGGCGACCAGTGCCAGCGGGGAGGCCCCATGTTCCCGGAATCCGGTCTCCATCGCGTCATGCACTTTCAGCGATTGCGATCCGGCAACCTCGAAACCGCCGCCGGTGAGTTTCTCGCCCTTGCCCGCCACCAGTCCTACCGCGGCGACAATAAGAATCAGCCAGACAGCGACGGTCAACCATCGGTACCTACGGAGGTAGTCGCTGGTGCGCATCATGACTGACTGCACGATGGTTCCTGTCCTTCGGTGTGACGCACGCAGTCTCCTGTGGCGTGGTCGTGATGCTACAGCAACGCGACCAACCGCGCCCCCTGTCTGTATATATCGCGGCAACCTGCGGTGACGTGTTTACTAACAGCGGCCCTTAGCGAAAAACCAGTGGTGGCTGTACATGCTCTTCGTCGTTCCTGGCAACGTTGAATTGGATCTAGGGGTGGATCTTGAATTTCAGAATCTGGGCGACGATAAAGAGTGGGTAACGCTCTGGTGACGGTGCGCGTCCGTGTTTCGAAATGGCGCCGGATTTCGATACGTTGGCTGTAATCCCGCAACAAGTAGGAGGAATTCCATGTCAGCCACAACCTCGCGGCGCGCAGCCTATGGCTTGCTGAGCGCAGGTGTTCTAGCTGGCGGGCTCGCGATGAGCGCCCTGGCACCGATTGCCGCGGCCGAGCCGGTCCCCCCGACGCCCGTCCCGGCCCCAGCGGCTCCCGTTGCGCCGGCACCCGCCCCCAACGCTGCCGCACCGGCCGCGGCTGGGACGTTGGGGGCAGCTCCGGCCACACCCACGCCGGACGGATGCCAGGCCAGCAAGATGACCAAGACTGTCGGCAACGTCGTGCAGAACGCGGCAAGCTACCTAGAGCAGCATCCGGACGTCGACCAAGCCTTTACGGAGATCAAGGCGGCTCCGCAGGACCAGATCGCCACGAAAACACAGAGCTACTTGGTGTCGCGTCCCGATGTCGCCGCCTCCATGGGCGGTATCGCCGCACCGCTGAATGAGCTGCGTACCAAGTGCGGTCTGCCGCTGGATCTGGCTCAGGTTGTCAATGGTGGTGGCTTGAACCCGGCCGCAATGGGTGTGAACCCGGCGCTGCTGACCGCCCTGTCGCAGAACCCGGCCGCGCAGTCGGTGGCACAGAACCCGGCCGCCCAGGCTCTCGTGCAGAACCCGGCCGTACAGGCCGCCATCCAGAACCCGGCGCCCGCGCAGGCGGCGCCGAACTTCCCGCAGGGCCCCGGACCGGCCCCCGGACCGGCGCAGCCCGCCGCTCCCGCGGGTCCGGTAGGAACGGGCCCCGCGCCCGGGCCGCGTATCTAAGGGCACATACCTACATCGAGTGCGAGCCTGGCGCGGATCTCAACTGAGATATCCGCGCCAGGCTCGCACTCGGCGTTGAAGGGCTCAGTGGGTGAGCGCGTCGGAGCTCGCCACTGGGGCGATGTCGTCGTGACGATTGAGGTACCGCACAGACAGCAGTACCGCGGCATAACCGGCGAGGGGAACCAGCACGGCGGCGAGACCTTCCATGCAGCCAGCTTGCGTGTCCCCCGGGCGCCGATCCAAGCGCGTTGACGAGATCCTGACGGTGGTCGTCAGCTTCTTGAGACTCGGGCGGCGACGGCACGCCACCCCAACAGGAACAGTGCGGTGACCAGTGATGCGACCACCACGAAGCTGAATGCGACGCCCTGGTTGCTCAGCCGGCGCAGGATCATTCCGAACAGCACGGTGCAGACCCATACCGCGATGCCGGTGTGGGCTATCGATGCGGGGCGTGACCAGCCCCGGCTCAGCACCCATCCGATGCCGGCACCCGACAGAAACGGCCAGGCCGTCTGCCACACGCCGAGCGCTGTGATGCCCTCGGCATGGCTGCGGCGACCGATGGTGCAAAAAACGAAGATGCCGACGACATCCAGTACCAGTGCAAGCAGTACGGACGCCGTCGGCTTCTTCGTCAGTGAATTCGGTTGCGCGCTGGGCATTCCCCGACCGTAGCGGGTGCCGCGCGGCGATCAGTTGGAGGGTGCCTCGGGGTGGCCGGCTTCGATGTTGAAGGTCAGCGCGACCTTCTCGCCGACCAGTCCGGCGCCGCCGTTGACGCCGAAGTCGCCGCGGTTGATCTGGGTGCTGGCCTCGAAGCCCGCAACCGCGCCGCCCTGCGCTCCGGGTCCGACACCTTCCAGGGAGAGGTTCAGCGCGACCGGCTGGGTGACGCCGTGCAGGGTCAGCTCGCCGTCGACGATGTAGTCGTCACCGTCGGCGCGCACCGAGGTGGACCGGTAGGTGGCGGTGGGGTGGTTGTCGGTGTCGAAGAAGTCGGCCGAACGCAGGTGGCCGTCGCGCTGGTCGTTGCGGGTGCTCACCGAGGCCACGGAGATGGTGGCCGATACGGAGGGGGTGCCGTCTTCGGCAACCGTGATTTCACCGCTGAAGTCGGTAAACGACCCGCGAACCTTCGAGACGCCCAGGTGGCGTACGGAGAAGGTGATATCGGAGTGGACCGGGTCGATGGTCCAGGTTCCGGCGGTGAGAACGGGCGTGGTGGTGGTCATGAGTGCTCCTTGAGTGTGGGTCGGACACTCATGCCAACCGGACTATGGTCCGCTTTATTTCGGGGGATCGGAAGATTTTTTCGGCGGTGTATCCGGCGCAGCTCCGGCGTCGGGTTCGGGGTCCTTGGTCGACCCGGGCTTCGCGTCCGGGTCGATCTGGCTCTCGTCGCGGAACAAGAAGAAGAAGATGACCCAGCCGATCGCGGAAATGAAGACCCAGCTGACCGCGCGGTAGATGAGCATCGCCGAGATCGCGTCGGGCAGTGTCATCCCGGAGGTCACCAGACCGGGCACCAGGAAGGCCTCGACCACCAGCAGACCGCCGGGCATCAGTGGGACCGATCCGGCGGCACGCGCCGCCGCATAGGCCACCATGACACCGACCAGCGAGGGACGGCTTCCCACCGCATACGCGGCGAAGGCCAGGCAGGCCACATCGGCGATCCAGTTGAACAACGACCAACCGAATGCTTCCCCGAGGGCGCGACGGGTCAGCGTCACCGCCTCCATCTGCTTGAGCATCTCGCGCCAGCGGGCCACGCCCATCATCGGTGGCTTGCCGCGCAGATCGTTGACCCAGCGCAGGATGCGGACACCGATACCGTCGAGCATCTCCGGTCGCGACGCGACGGCTTGGGCGAGGACCAGGATCGCCAACAAGCCGCCGATGCTGAAGACCAGTGAGAACGGGTTGGTTTTGGCGCCCAATAGGAATGCCCCGCCGAGGCCCAGGATCGCCAGTCCGACCGCCTGCAGTACCCCGGACATCACCAGCTGCCAGGACGCGACCACCGGCGTGGCACCCCACAGGCGCTGCTGTCGATAGATAAAGGTGGCCGAGAGCACGGGACCACCGGGCAGGGTGGTGCTCAACGCGTTCCCCGCGTAGAAGGCGGCCTCGGAGCGCCACTGACGTATCTTCACGCCCGCCGAACGCAGCAGCGTCCGCTGAATCTGGGCGAAGCTGTGCATGGACGCCATCGCGGCCAGCGCGGCTGCCAGCACCCACCAGGGATTAGCGGTCTTCAGGCTCTGCCAGGCCCGATCCAGCTGATCGGAGACGAAGCCGATTTCCACCGCGAGCACGATCGCGAGCACGACGAGGATCGCCCAGCGAATCCACCAGTACTTTCCCCGGCGCTTGATGACGGGTTGCGGAGCGGTGTCCGCCTCGGGGTCGTCCGAGCACGGCTCCGGGCCGTTTCGCTCGGGCGGCGTGCAGCCGCCCTCGAGACGGTCGCGGTCTCGGTCATCGGACGGGGGCACGGGCACCACAGTAACGGCGCGGGCTGGCCACTTCTTTCAGGTTCCCGCAGGCCACGCCAGGTGTGTCGCCCTGGTGCGGCCCCGGAGCAGCACAGAGTCGCCGTGATCCCAGTGTTTCTGTTCATCGGGGTCGGCGAAATACAGCGCGTTGGTGGACGCCAACAGCCGGCTTGGCCGGTGCTTGGCGAGCTCGGTCAGTCGTGAGGCCTCGTTCACCGGGTCACCGATCACCGAATACTCGTAGCGCTCGGGGGCGCCCACATTCCCGGCAACCGCCAGCCCGGCCGAGACACCGATCGCGAACTCGAACGGGTGGGGGAAGTCCTCGTCAAGCCGGTCCCGCAGCTCGCGCGCGGCCGCCAGGCATGCCGTGGTGGCGTCGGGGCGGTGCAGTGGCGCTCCGAAGACCGACAAGGCCTCGTCGCCGACGAACTTGTTGACGAAGCCGCCGCGACTGTCGACCACCTCCACCACGATGCGAAAGAAGTCGTTGAGGATCGTCAGCACCTCTTCGGGGTCACGATCCGCCGCCATCGACGTGGACCCGATCATATCGACGAAGAACACTGCGACATAACGATTCTCGCCGCCGAGGTTGGTACCCAGCTGCAGCGCCTGGCTGGCGACGTCGGCGCCCACGTGTTTACCGAACAGCTCACGCAGCTGACGGCGTTCCTCGCCGACCTGCATCATCCGGTTGAAACCGGCCTGTAGTACGCCGAGCTCGCTGCCGTCATAAACCTCGACGCGCGCGTCGAAATTACCTTGTGCCACATCGCTTATCGCGCTGCGCAGCTGTCGCACCGGGTCGGCCAGTTGCCCGGCCGTGAGCAGTGCGAGCCCGTAACTGCCGACCAAGGTGGTCGAGACGATCAGCAAGACGGTGAGGGCAAGGTCGCGTGTCGAGGTCAAATCGTCGGGCTTCCAGAGGGCCATGCCGCACAGCGAGATGAGCCCGATCGCCGGCGCTAGGGTGCCGATCCACCAGCTGAGCCGGACCCGCACGAACACCGAGGGCGCGAAGCGGCCGTGGAACTCGCTGGCGCTCAATGCCTTCGCGGCAATGGGCCGCAGGATGCGCTCACCGAGCAGATAGGTGATGCCGAAGCTGGCCGTTGCCGATTGCACACAACCGATGATGGTTGCGAGGGTCCACTTGGAGTCGTGGACTGCTCCGGCCGCGATGAAGACCCCGGCGCCCAAAGCCCATCCGGCGAGGTGGAGCAAGGACTGCTGTAGCGGCGCGGTGAGCGCGGTGCGAAGCTCCAGTGCGGTGGGTGGTCCGCCCCGGCAGTACCAGCGGGCCAGCCGGTGCTCCATGTGCAGCGCCCACCCCACGCTGGTGAGGATCATGACGCCGAAGAGAAGCCAGAACAGCGGTGGCCCGTTTTCGAATACCCAGTCGTGAGCCGGGCGTTTGAACGGCATCCAGTGGCGCAGAAAGTAGAACAACAATAGGAGAGTGGCGGCGTTGATACCGACCATGGATCCCACGAACACGCTCCAACGTGGGCCCAGCACATGCATGGCCCGAAACCATTCGCGCAGCCGTTCCATCACACAGGTATTCCGATCGGTCTACTCCCGTTGTACTCCGAATTCCGTGACATGACGAAGCATGCCAGTTCTTCTTGCTTCAGAGCACGGGTATGTCCAGGTCGGGCTGGCGCGGTGGCTCAGGGACCCTGGTGCCACGGAACCTACTGCGCGGTAGGGTTCGGTCCATGACGCAGCGCAGCATGCCCGCTCTCGACGGCGTGGATCACCAGTACGTACAAGCAGGGGACGTGAAGATCCATGTCGCCGTCGCGGGGCCGCAGGACGGACGACCGGTGGTGTTGTTGCACGGCTGGCCCGAGAACTGGTGGATGTGGCACAAGGTGATCCCGGCCCTGGCTGCTGCCGGATATCGGGTGCACGCCATGGATCTGCGCGGCGCGGGCTGGAGCGAGGTGGCTCCGACGGGCTACGAGAAGGAGCAGTTCGCCTCCGATGTGCTGGCCGCGGCTGACGCGCTGGGGCTCGAATCTTTCGACCTGGTCGGGCACGACTGGGGTGGCTGGACCGCACAGCTGGTCGCGCTGAAGGCGCCGTCGCGCATCCGGCGGCTGGCCGTCCTGAACATCCCGCCGGTGTGGCAGCAGCCGGGCCGCGTCGCCCGGCACGCGCACAAGCTGGCCTACCAGCTCGTGGTGGGCGCTCCCGTGGTCGGGCCTCTCTCGCATCTGTCGCCGACGCTGTGGTGGTTCATTCGCCGCAGCGGCATGCCCAAGGAGTCGGTGGACTTCTTCCGCGGCTGTTTTCGCGATCGCGACCGTCGCGTGGCGGGGTCCAAGATCTATCGCTCCATGGTGGGCAAGGAGTTCGTCAATCTTGCGCGCGGCCCCTACGACGACCAGAAGCTGACCATGCCGGTGCGGGTGCTGTTCGGGCTCGACGATGTGGCCGTGCACCCGTCGCTACTCGATGGTTTCAAGGACCACGCCGACGACCTGAACATCACCGAAGTGCCCAACTGCGGTCACTTCATCGTCGACGAGCAGCCCGAGTTGGTCGTGAAGTGGCTTTCGGAGGTACTGGCCGAGCCCGCGCCGAAGGGATAGCTGGTCATGGTGAAGCCCGTCGCACAAGCGGCTCATCGCCGTTAGGCTCGGCCCATGACGCACGCTGATGCCGCAGAGTCGGTTCACCCGTATGTGCGCAAGGGGGCTGCGTGGGCTTGGCGCCTGCTGGTGCTGCTTGCTTTCGGACTCACCTTTCTGTGGTTGTTCTGGCACCTGAAGACGATCACCATCCCGCTGCTGCTGGCCCTGATGGCCTCGGCGCTGCTGGTTCCGACAGTCAACTACCTTCAGCGGCACAATATTCCGCGCTCATTGGCGGTCGTCGTAGTCCTGTTGACCGGTAGCGCCGCGGTCGGCGGGATCCTGACGTTTGTGGTGGATCAGTTCATCAAGGGTCTCCCAGACCTGTCGGCCCAGCTGACCAACAGCATCGAGTCGCTGAAGAACTGGGCGATTCACAGCCGGTTCCACATCAGCGAGGAACAGATCAGTAAGGCCGGCGACGCGCTGGTCAACACCATCAAGGACAACCAGGACAAGGTCACCAGCGGGGCATTGGCCACGGCCACCACGGTCACCGAGATCATTACCGGCGCCGTGCTGACCTTGTTCACCACCATTTTCTTTCTCTACGGCGGCAAGGAGATTTGGGAGTTCGTCACCCGCGTCTTCCCGACGGCGGTGCGACCGCGGGTGCGCCGTGCAGGTGTCCTGGGCTTCGGATCGTTGATCGGCTACGTGCGTGCCACTGTCGCGGTGGCGCTGGTGGATGCCATCGGTATCGGCGTGGGTCTGGCGGCTTTCAGTGTGCCTCTTGCTCTTCCGCTGGCCTCACTGGTCTTCCTGGGTGCATTCATCCCGATTATCGGTGCCGCGATCTCCGGATTTGTCGCGGTGTTCATCGCGCTCATCACCAAGGGCGCCTTCACCGCGGCAATGATCTTGGTCATCGTCGTTGTGGTGATGCAGGTGGAAGGCCATGTGCTGCAACCGCTCATCATGGGTCACGCGGTACAGATCCATGCGTTGGCGGTGGTATTCGCCATCGCTACGGGCGGTGTGCTGGGTGGCATCATCGGCGCGCTTTTGGCGGTGCCCACAGTGGCCGTGCTGAATACCGCAATCCGCGCGTTGATCGAGCCCGAAGACTCCGACGATCCGTATCTGCTTGAAGGAGAAGAGGAAGCCGTGATCCTCGACCCGGAGATGGTGCCCGACGGCGGCCCGCCGGCGGTCAGCGCCAAGCCCGGTAACGGAGTGCCGGAACTAGGCCCGGCTCCGCCCAAGGACTGACGAATTCACATGGCATCCGGAAACGGAACCGTCCCGCGATGGATGAGCGGCAACGATCCGACAGCGTCGCTCTGGCGTGCGGCGCAAGTGTTCCGATTGGCCAGTTTTGGGTACGCCCTGCTGGCCTCGCAACTGGCGTCCTACACCCACTATGAGCGGCAGGGACTGAGTTGGGCGCTCTATGCCGCCATGGCGATGTGGACCGGGTTCGCGGCGGTCGCGCTGTCGCGCAACTGGTTCCGTCGCTGGCAGCTGGTGTTGTGCGATCAGGTGATCGTCATCGCGCTGATGCTCGCCGGGCGCCTGGTTGTCGATGTGCACTGGTACAGCGGACATCAAGCGCTTCCGACGACGCTATGGGTGGCCAATGCGGTGGTGTCCATGGGTCTGTTGCGTGGTCAGCTCGCCGGTGTCTTATCCGGTTTCGTGCTCGCGGCGATCAGCATCGCGGCGCGCGGACTTCCCGTCAGCGCGTTGTGGCTCGATGCGACCATGCCGGCACTGGTGGTGGTGGGGCTCGCAATCGGGGCGGCGTCGACCACCGCGAAACGCACCTTCTATGAACTGCGGCGCGCCGAACGGGCGGCCGCGGCGGCGATCGAGCGCGAACGGCTGTCTCGTCAGGTCCATGACGGGGTGTTGCAGGTCTTGTCATATGTGAAGCGCCGGGGTACCGAGATCGGCGGCCCGACGGCAGAATTGGCCGCCATCGCAGGGGAGCAGGAAGTCGCGCTGCGGGAGCTCATCTCCGGTGCGGCACAGACAACGTTCGCCGACGACGAGTTGGTCGATCTGCGTCCGTTGCTGCGCACGCAGGCCAGCACCGCTGTCTCGGTCTCCGCTCCGGGCTCACCGGTGTTGATCGGTCAGCACATGGCCAGTGAGCTAGCGGCCGTAGTGCGTAGCGCGCTGTCCAACGTCGCGTTGCACGCGGGGTCGGAAGCGCACGCGTACGTGCTCGTCGAGGACCTGGAGGACTCGGTGGTGGTGACGGTGCGCGATGACGGCAGTGGTATCGCCGACGGCAGGTTGGATCAGGCTGAACGCGAAGGGCGTATGGGGGTGTCCCGGTCGATTCTGGGCCGGGTTGCGGACCTCGGTGGGGCTGTTCTGCTGGAGACGGCGCCCGGCGCGGGTACCGAATGGGAGATCACGGTGCCGAAGTCTCAGGAGGTGGGGGTGTGACAGAAAACGTTGGCGATGAGCTGATTTCGGTGATGGTGGTCGACGACCATCCCATGTGGCGCGACGGGGTGTCCCGGGACCTGCAAGCGGCAGGACTGCGGGTGGTGGCCACCGCCGACGGTGTCGCCTCGTCGGGCCGGATCGCGGCGACGGTGAAACCCGATGTGGTGTTGATGGACATGCAACTGACCGACGGCGACGGCGCGCAGGCCACCGCCGCGGTGCTGGCAGCGTCCCCGGATAGTCATATCTTGGTGCTCTCGGCTTCTGCGGAACGCGAGGATGTGCTGGAAGCGGTGAAGGCCGGAGCGACAGGGTATCTGGTCAAAAGTGCCTCTGCCGCTGAACTTATCGAGGCGGTGAAGGCGACCGCCAGGGGGCAGGCGGTGTTTACGCCGGGCCTGGCCGGGTTGGTGCTCGGCGAATTCCGCCGCATGTCGAGCGCGCCCGCCGCGGATTCCGATGAGACGCCACGGCTCTCCGAGCGGGAGACCGAGGTGTTGCGACTCGTCGCAAAGGGGTTGAGCGCCAAGCAGATTGCCACTCGGCTATCGCTGAGCCACCGGACCGTCGAAAACCATGTGCAGTCGACGCTGCGTAAGTTGCAATTGGGCAATCGTGTGGAGCTGACCCGGTACGCCATAGAACACGGTCTCGACGAATAGTCCTGCGCACGCGGGTTGTCTCACACGTCTTCCCGCAGCAAACAGTTCCGATACGTAAATCGGGCGTGGAGTCTCATGTCTCCGCGCCGGGCGCTGGGCGGCGGCTGGGAGGCTGCTGCCGGTGGCGATCTGCGGGAACGTGGATGAGATGACTCGCCCCTGATGGCCTAGGTCAACGTCGCATGGCGTAATAGCTCCCAAAATCGCTTATTTACCGCATGATTCGGGGCAGATATTGGCGACGGGATATCCCGGACCGGCGATACTTTTGGATGCCTGTGACGCAGCACACAGTACACCGATCGGTGTGATATAGAATATGACCGACTATTCAATTAACGATTCATCATTTATCGTCAACGCTCATTGGCGCCGCAGCCCTTAGTGCGCCAGCGAATGCCGGTTCACTGAGGAGTCTGGAATGCGTCGTGCGCTGTGTTTGGGTCCCTCGTGACCACACCCGGCGCACGAGTAGCGGCCGATGACGGTGCCGCGGCAATCCAGGACTGGGCCACCGGTTACGTCAAGCGTCACCCTCTCGAATCCCTGAGCACGGTCGGCGAGCAGTTCATGCTCGGTGTTCGCACCATCCAGTGGTTCTTCGTGGACCTTTTCACCGGGCAGTTTCAGTGGCAGGAATTCGTCAGGCAGGGAGCCTTCCAGGCCGCGACGGCCGTGATGCCGGTGATCTTGGTGACCCTGCCGATCGGCGTCACGCTGTCGATCCAGTTCGCCCTGCTCGCGGGACAAGTGGGCGCGACCTCACTGGCCGGTGCGGCCAGCGGCATCGCAATCATCCGGCAGGCGGCATCCCTGGTGGCCGCGGTGCTCATGGCTTCGGCCGTCGGTTCGGCGATCACGGCCGACCTCGGTTCGCGCACCATGCGTGAGGAGACCGACGCCATGGAGGTGATGGGTGTTTCGGTGATCCGCAGGCTGGTGGTGCCCCGGTTCGCGGCGGCGATCATGATCGCGGTGGCGCTGACCGCCGTGGTGTGCTTTGTCGGATTCCTTGGCGCCTATCTGTTTAACGTCTACTGGCAGGGCGGCGCCCCCGGCAGCTTCGTATCGACCTTCGCCTCGTTCGCGACCCCCGACGACATGGTGTTGGCGGTACTGAAGGCCATCATCTACGGCGCCATCGTGGCCGTGGTGTCGTGTCAGAAGGGCCTGTCCACCAAGGGCGGCCCCATCGGTGTGGCCAACTCCGTGAATGCCGCGGTGGTCGAGTCGATCTTGTTGTTGATGGTTGTGAATGTCGCCATCAGTCAGCTGTACATCATGATGTTCCCGCGGACGGGGCTATGAGATGACAGTATCCAGCTATCTAGCGCCGGGACGTCGACCATTCATCCTTGTCTACAACAGGATTCGCCGCCCGCTGATGCGGTTCGGCCACATGGTGGCCTTCTTCTTCCGCGCCCTCAGCGGCATCCCGGTGGTGCTGCGCCAATACCCCAAGGAGTTCCTGCGTCATCTGTCCGATATCGCTTGGGGAAATGGCTCCTTGGTGGTGGGCGGCGGAACCGCGGGAGTCGCGCTGGTCCTGGGTGTTACCGCGGGTGCCCTGGTAGCCATCGAGTCGTACAACTTCCTTGACCTGCTCGGGCTGGGGCCCGCTACCGGCATCATCAGCTCACTGGCCAGTACCCGGGAGCTGGCGCCGATCATGGCCTCCCTGGCATTCGCGATGCAGGCGGGCTGCCGATTCACCGCGCAGCTGGGCTCGATGCGGATCGCCGAGGAGATCGACGCTATGGATTCGGTTGCCATTCGGCCGATTCCGTTTTTGGTGACCACCCGGCTGATGTCGGCGATCATCGCGGTGATCCCGCTGTATCTGGCCTGCCTCGCGATCAGCTACGTGTCCTGTCAGGTCATGGTGGGCATTCTCAGTGGCGGCTCGGTGGGGTCGTATCTGCACTACTTCGGCATCGGTGTCAGCGGCATCGACATCGTGTATTCGATCATCAAGACGGTTGTCTTCGTCTGGATCGCCTCGACGGTTCAGTGCTACTACGGTTTCTATGCCAGTGGCGGGCCGGAGGGCGTGGGAATCGCCGCCGGGCATGCCATGCGCGCAGCCATCACCGTCGTGGTGATGGTGAACATGCTGCTGACCATGGCGCTGTGGAGCGTGGACGCCGGCGCCAGGCTAGGCGGCTAGATGCCGAACCCCTTCGAGGTCGACGGGCGTGGCCCGTCCGGTAATCAGCTGTTGGCGCTGTCCGTTGTCACGCTGACGGCGATCGTGGCGCTCACGGGCACCATGCTGCTGAAATCTGCAGGACGGCTTAATGATTACGTGCCGGTGGTCGCCGATCTGATGAATGTCGGTGACGGGCTGCCGCAGAAGTCGGATGTGAAATACCACGGTGTGCTGGTCGGCGAGGTCGACGACGTGACCCCGGCCACCGGCAACAAACCCAACTTTGTGCGTATCAATCTGAAACCCGAGTACGCCCAGTCGATCCCGTCGACCGCCACCGCCCGGGTGGTGCCTAGCAACGTATTCGCGGTGTCCTCGGTGCAACTCGTGGACCGCGGCACCGGCGCACCTATCCGCGCCGGTGCCCACATCGCCGAGGATCAAGAGCTGCCCACGGTGCTCTTCCAGACCACAGTGAGCAAGTTGCGTGACGTCCTCAATGCCACCGGCCGTGGCCGCGATGACAATTCGGTGGGCATTCTGGCCGCGGTGGGAGCCGCCACTGACAGCCGCCGGGTCAAGCTGCTCACCGCTGGCGCGCAGCTCAACAGGCTCATCTCCCAGCTCAACGCGATCGTGGCCACCGATACCGGGCCGTCGACGGTTTCGGCACTTCTCGATGCCACCGAGGGCCTCAAACGCAGCGCCCCTGACCTGCTCGACTCGCTGCACCAGGCCGTGCAACCCATGCAGACCCTCGCCGAAAAGCGCGAGCAACTGACGTCACTGGTGCACGCCGGGCTCACCACCGTGGGCACCAACAAGCAGGCTTTTGACAACCACACGGACCAGCTCATCGGCATCACCACGGGACTCACCCCGCCCATCGGTGTCTTCGCCAAGAACGCCGATAAGTTCGTCCCGATCTTTCGGAACATCAACAAGTTGTCCCGGAACTGGTTCGAGCAGATGTGGATGGCAGACCGGGACCTCCCGCACATGCCGATCGCCGTCACCCTGGCGCCGAGCTACACCTACACCCGTGCCGACTGCCCCCGGTACGGAGAGGTGAAGGGCCCGAGCTGCTTCACCGCCCCCGAGCAGGTGGTGCGTCCAGATCTCCCCGAGACGCTGTTGCCGCAGAACTACAAGCCGCCGGCCGACCTGGCTCCCCCCGCCGGAACGGCGGTCGGCCCCAACGGAAATCTGGTCGCGGTCGGCCCGCCACGAGTCGTCCCCCCGGGCGGACCCAACCTGACCGACCCCAACCCACCGCTACCGCCGTGGCAGCCAGTCCCGCTGCCCCGGGTACCCGGTACGAATGACCCCGACGATCTGGAACCACCCCCGCCGCCGGCGGTACCACCGATACCGCCCGCGCCGGTGGCTCCCGGTGGTGTCAACGGGGCCGTTCGACCTGCCCTGGCGCCCGCTTCGTACGGCGGAAACGTCGGTCCCGTTGGTAGCCGCGGTGAGCGGGATCAACTCGGTGTGATCGCCGGTGGCTCAGCGACTTCCGCCACTCAATTGCTACTCGGCCCGGTGGCCCGGGGGAGTGCGGTGTCGTTCGTCAAGGAAGGGCCCTCATGAGATTCCGTGGTCCATTGATCGGTCTTACGGTCTTTATGACCGTGGCCCTGACGCTCGGTTGGTTGGTCTACGCCACACTGCTTCGCGAAGTCTCAGGAAGCACCACAGCGTATTCGGCGCTCTTCACCGACGTGTACGGGTTGCGCGAAGGCGACGATGTGCGCATGGCCGGTGTGCGGGTCGGTCGTGTCGAGAAGATCGAGCTGGTTGACAACGAGCAGGCCCGGGTCGGTTTCGTGGTCCAGAATGATCAGAGGCTGTACGGCAACACGATTGCCTCGGTGACGTACCAAAACATCGTGGGCCAGCGCTATTTGGGCCTATCGCCTGGGAAGTCCGGCGACCCCGCCAGCAGCACAGTACTGGCCGCGGGGGCGACGATCCCAGTGGAACGCACCGACCCGTCCTTCGACGTCACCACCCTGCTCAATGGCTATGAGCCGCTGTTCAGCACGCTCTCGCCCGAGCAGGCCGACAACTTGACCAAGGGCGTCATTCAGTCGCTGCAGGGGGACAACGCGTCCATCGTCACTTTGGTCAGCCAGACATCCATGCTGACAAAGACATTCGCGGGCCGCGACCAGGCGCTGGGCAATGCGATCACCAGCCTGAACACCGTAACCGGAAATCTTGCGCGGCAGAACGACAGCCTGGACAAGGTGCTCACCCAGACGCGTCAGATGGTGTCGGATTTGGATAGCAAGCGTCCTGCGCTGGTGTCCTCGGCGGGCTCGCTGGCCCAGACCATGCGCCGCCTGTCGAAGATCACCAATGACGTGTTTCCGTCGCTGGACGAGATGATTACCCGGCAGCCGGGATTCACCAATCACGTGGTGGGCATTGAACCGCAGTACGCGTTCCTCGGGGACAACCTGCCGATCGTGCTGAAGGGCCTGTCCCGCTTCTACTCCGAGGGCGCGTTCATCAACGTTTACATGTGCGATCTGAACATCACCGGATTCTTCCCCGGCCTGAATGACGTGATACCGATCATCGTCAACGCGGCGACCCCCGGAAACGTGGCCCAGTACAGCCCACGATGCAGGAACATGGCCAATGGCTGAGCGATCCAGGTGGCAGAAGATCAGAAACCGGCCGGTCGAGACCTACAACAAGACCTGGCTAGGATTCATCGCGATCGCGGTGATCGCAAGTCTTATCGGCGCGATGCTGCTGGTGAAGGCACTGGGCCTGGGCTACATGAGCTACACCGCCGAGTTCGTCCAGGCCGCCTCGCTACGACCGGGTCAGCCGATCACCGTGGCGGGCATCCCCGTCGGGAACATCACGAGCATGAAGCTGATGGGTGATCATGTCGAGGCCGGGCTGAAGGTCCGCGACGATATTCGTCTCGGCAAGGACACCAAGGCTTCGATCAGGGTCACCACCATCTTGGGATCGCGCTACTTGGATCTGCGTCCCAGAGGGGCAGGATCGCTGCCGGGCAAAACAATTGATCTGGCGCACACCGACGTTCCCTACGATCTGCAGGCTGCGCTGGCAGGGGCAACCAACACCTTCGATCAGGTCGATTTCGACAAGGTGGCGCAGTCCCTCAGCGTGCTGGGCACGCAGCTGCAGGGATTGCCCGATGTCGTTCCGCGTGCGATGGAAAACATCCAATCGCTGTCTTCGGTCATCGCGGATCGGCGCGATCAACTGGGCACATTGCTCAAGAGCACCGAGAAGGTGACCAGCACACTGCGGCGGCAGCAGTCCGGAATCGGAGTCCTGATCAATCAAGGGCAGGACGTCCTTGAAGAAATCGTGACGCGCCGCAACACCTTTCATGCGATGCTGCAGTCATTCACCAACCTGGTGGAACAGCTGAGCAAGGTTGTCGTCAAGGACCGGCCGCAGCTCGAGGCGATGCTCAAGACGGCGCACGAGCTCTCCGACATGCTGGGTAAGCACGACGACCTGCTGCGTAGCCTGTACCCGATTGCGCCGGTCTTGATACGCGGTATCGCCAATTCCAGCGGCACCGGGAACGCCATCGACATCAATCTGACGAACGGCCTCCTGGTCGATTCGTGGATGTGCGCGATCAGCGGGCGCGCCAAGCAATTCGGAATGATCCCGTACTTCAAGGACTGCAAGTGATAAGCAAGGACGGCAGCAAAACTCGGCTGATTGCGATCGTCGGCACATTGGCGGTACTGGCCGCAGCGATTGTCGGTGCGGGCGCGTACTGGGTGAAGTCGGCGACGGATCACATCACCTTGACCGCTCAGTTCGAGAGCGCTTCGGGTCTTTACGAATCCAATGTGGTTGCCGTGCTCGGTATGCCGGTGGGCAAGGTCACCAAGATCACTCCCATGCCGGGCTACGTGGAGGTGCAGTTCACCGTCGACAAGAACGTGCAGGTGCCCGTCGATGCGCAGGCCGTCACATTGTCGACGTCGATCCTGACCGACCGTCAGGTGGAGCTGTCACCTCCGTACCGCGGCGGTCCCACGCTGAAGGACGGCGACACCATCGGGTTGGACCACACCAAGACCCCGGTGGAGTTCGACCGCGTGTTGGGCATGCTGGACCGGCTCTCCTTGTCCCTCAAGGGAGATGGCAAGGGGCAGGGACCGGTTGCCGACATCATCGACCCCGCCGCGCGGATGGCCGACGGCAATGGGGAGAAAATCAAGGCTGGGCTTGGTGAGCTGTCAAAGGCCCTGCGTCTGAGCGCAGAGGGGGGAACGACAACCCGCGAGCAGCTGACGGCGATCATCAAGAACGTCAGTTCACTATTCGACGCGGCAGCAGCCAACGATGGCAAGCTGCGTGAATTCGCCTCCACCGTGCATCAACTGAGCCAGATCCTGGACGAGGAGGCGTTGGGCACCGGCTCAAGCGGCCGCAGGTTCAACGAACTGGTCAAGCAGGCCGGTGACATCGTCGAGGCAAATCGCGACCACCTCAAACAGACCATCCTGAATTCGAACACCGCGCTCAAGGCGGTCGTCGACAACCGGCGTGAGATCTCGGAGTGGATCGATGTCCAACCATTGGCGTGGGACAACATGTACAACGCCGTCGACCAGGACAACAAGCGGCTACGTGTCCGGTTCATGACGGACCGGCTGCTGTTCGAGAGTCAGATGGACAAGGAGATCTGCAACATGATGGGGCTGCGCCAGTTAGGTTGCAGCACAGGAACATTACAGGACTATGGGCCAGATTTCGGTTTGACCTATGTGCTGGATGGACTCGCGGCGATGGGGCAGAAGTGATGGCGGCGCGGACGGCACGGATAGCAGTGGCAATGTTGATGACTGCCGCCGTGCTCAGCGGATGCGCCACCAACGGCCTGGGCGACCTGCCGTTGCCGGCACCCGGTATCGGCGGTGGGGGTTACCGCCTCACCGCGCTGTTTTCCAATGTCCTGAATCTGCCCGGCAGCGCCAAGGTCAAACTGGCCGGTGCCGATGTGGGGCAGGTCGACGAGATGCACGTGCGCAACTTCACCGCCGT
Organism: Mycobacteroides franklinii; assembly: GCF_002013895.1. Taxonomy (GTDB): domain Bacteria; phylum Actinomycetota; class Actinomycetes; order Mycobacteriales; family Mycobacteriaceae; genus Mycobacterium; species Mycobacterium franklinii. The sequence goes on from NZ_MAFQ01000005.1 coordinate 352,436, forward strand.
CGCCACGCTCCGGATTCTCGATGGTGTGCGACTGCCCAAGGGAAGTAGCGCTGAATTACGTTCGGCCACACCGCTCGGCGATGTCTTCGTGTCGATCCGGCCCCCTGCGGGTGCATCCACCGACGGTCCGTTACTCAAAGACGGGGACACGATCGGTCTGGACTCCACGACCGCCGCCGCGACCGTGGAGTCGGTGCTCAGCTCGGCCGCGTTGGCCTCCAATGGCGGTGCGGTGCGGAACCTGACCAACGTTGTCAATGGCTTCGGTAAGGCCACCGGTGATCAGGGCCGAGCCTTCGGAGATCTGATCAACGACTCTAATCAGCTACTGGTAACGCTGAACTCGCGCTCGGCGCAGATCTCCGAGGCCCTCACGCAGACATCGCAATTGGCGGACCAGTTAGATGCCAAGAATCAGGTGGTCACCGACATCGTGAGGGCGGCCGGGCCGGCGACGGAGACGCTGGCGGCCAACACCGCACAACTGTCCGAACTACTGCTGATGATGGGTGACACCACGCGTCAGCTGCAGAAGTTCCCGTCGATCGCCGGTACCGATACCAGCGGCCGTAGCATCATCGCCGACGCGAACACGGTCGCCAAGGCCTGGAATGACGTGGCACTTGACCCCGATACCAGCCTGGCGGCATTCAACCGAATTTTTCCCTCGGCCATCAAAGCGACTGCGGGAAACTCGCTTTCACTGAATGCGGCTATTGACCAGCTGGTACTCGGTTCGATACCTGACGCGGGCTCCTACGCCGATATCGGAACACACGGGCCCAAGCGCTATAACTGGGCGCAGCTGGCAGGCTCGGTCAAGTACACGTTGTGGCGCCTGCAGGAACGCGTCGTCGGCAAGGGCGCCTTCGGCCAAGACATTCCGGTGCGTCCCAGTCCCACCGAACCGGGAGTCATCGAAACGGTCCCGCCCGCGGCGCCTACCCCGGGAACAGGGCGATGATCAACGCCGTCGCGAATGCCGTGGTCGGTGCGGTGCGCGCCGGTCACCGCCGGAAGTCGGCGCTGTCGACAGTGGCGCTGGCGTTGACCTTGGTGCTGGCAGTGACGTATCTGTGCGTCGGGGCATTGCGCGCCAACCCCTTTGCGTCGACGTACCAAGTCACGGTGAAACTGAGTGAATCGGGTGGTCTGCTGCCGCGTCAGGATGTCGCGCTGCGCGGCGTCAAGATCGGCACCGTACGGTCGCTGCAGATCACCCCGCGGGGGGTTGAAGCGACGGCCGAAATTCTGTCGAAGTACAAGATCCCGGCCGCAGCCAAGGTGCGCGTCACCGGCCTTTCCGCCGCCGGCGAGCAGTACCTCAACTTCGAAGGTAAGCCGGGCCAGCAAGGCCCGTATCTCCAGGACGGCAGTGTGATTGCCGACGGCGTGCAGGTTCCGGTCACGCTGGCCAAGCTGTTGGCCGATGCGGACGGTCTGCTGGCGCAGGTGGACCCGAAGAAGCTTGAGCTCATCAAGAAGGAACTGAGCCTGAGCAAGGAGGGGCCGCGCAAGCTCACCGAGATCATCGACGGTGGCACGTTCCTGCTGAGCACCCTGGACTCGGTGCTACCGGAGACCACCAGCCTGCTCAAGACCAGCCGCGTGGTGCTGACCCTGGCCGCAGACAAGAGTGCGGGGATCAAGGCAACTGCGGACAGCCTGGGACGGACGCTGCGCGGTGTGGAGAAGATGCAGAACGGATACCGCACCCTGATCGACCAAACGCCGAAAACCCTGAGCGCCGTCGATAACCTCTTCAACGACAACTCCGACACCATGGTGCAGCTGCTCGCGAGCCTGGCCTCGACATCACAGATGCTCTACGTGCGTACACCTGCCATCAATGCGTTCTTCCCCAACTACCGGGGATCTACCTTCGGCGCAATCGCGGATACCATGCGCGACAACGGTATCTGGGTGACCGCCGATCTGTATCCGCGGTATGCCTGTGACTACGGCACCCCGAGGGTCCCGCCGTCTTCGGCTGATTTCCCCGAACCGCCCGTGCATACCTACTGCGCCGATGATGATCCGGCGGTGCTGATTCGCGGCGCCAAGAATGCCCCGCGGCCTGCGGGAGACGATACCGCTGGTCCGCCCGCGGGAGCAGACCTCGGAAAGACCACCGATCCCACCCCCAAGGGCAGGTTCACCATCCCGACTCCCCCGGGCGGCCCGACGCTGCCCATCGAACCTCCGCGGTGATCGAGACACGCGGTGGGAGCGACACATGGGTGACGAAAACGACGCGACCGCAGCGCGAAAGCGCCTGCCCAGGGGGCAGGGCTGGCAGCTGCGCCAGCAGATCATCGACACAGCAATGGATCTCATCCTCAGGTCCGGGGAGGCACGTGCCCCGTCGGCGCGCGAATTGACGCGTGCCCTGGGAATCACGGCGCCCTCGCTGTACCGACACTTTTCGAGCACCGACGAATTGGCGGACGCCTTGTCCGCACGGTACTTCGAACAGCTTGGAGAGGTGCTGCAGCGCGCGACCCTCAACATCTCCACGGCATTGGAGCGGCTGCAGGCGCTGGGCCTGGCCTACGTGCGGTACGCCGCGGAGCATCCGCTGTTGTATCGGTTCGCGACCGCAAGCCCTCCGCGTCTCGGTGCCGAATCCGACGAGATACTCAGCAGCTCAGCTTTTCTGCATCTACGCGGTGTTGTTCAGGAACTCGTAGACGAAGAGAGATTTCCCCGGGGTAATACCCTGGGATCGGCGCTGCAGCTATGGGCCACCACGCACGGTGTCGCCTCGCTGCTGGTGACGAGGCCGCACCTACCGTGGGGCGAGCAGGAAGTGTTCGCGTCCCGAACCCTGCGCGCCGCCTATCTCGGATATGCACTGGCAGAGGTCCCGCCCCGCGCGGACAGCGGTGATGAGTAGAGCTACTTAGTGCCGTGAGAAACCCCTACGCGCGGCGGTAGGTCTACGTCTTCATCTCGTATTGCGCGGCCAGCACGCTAAGAGGCATGACAGATCCACAGTTGCAGCAGATGACCGCGACACTGGACGAACTCGACGGGCGCGAACGTGCGTTGCGCACCGAGCTCGACGCGTTGCGTGGCCGGATGGTCGAATGGACCCAAGCCGAATACGTGAAGGCACAGCAGTATTGGGATGACTACCGGCGCACCCAGGGGGCCGCGTCGCCCGTCGTGCCCGTTCCCGCGGCAGCCCCTGTGCCGCCTGTACGGGTGCCGGTGGCGACGGGCCCGACTCGGGCCATGCCGTCCCAGCGGGAACCCGTGTGGATGCGCGAAGGATTCGCGAGTAAGGCGATGGCCTTCGCGGGCGCGGTGGTGACACTGGCCGGGGTGGTCATGCTGCTGGTGCTGGCCGCCAAGAGCGGGTATTTCGGTCCGATACCGCGCATGGCGTCCGGTGCCGTTCTCGCCGGTGGGCTGGTGGGCCTGGGAATTCGGGTGTACTCGCGGCCCGGTGGCCGAACCGGCGGTATTGCCACGGCGGCAACAGGATTTGCGGCGGCGTTCTTCGACGTGTTGGCACTCACGGTGATCTACGACAAGATTCCGGTGGTGGCGGGCCTGGTCCTCGGGCTGACCATCGCGGGTGCAGGCCTGGTGCTGGCCCGGCAATGGAACTCTCAGGCCTTCGCCGTGGGTGTGGTCGCCGCGATCGCGGTGCTGGCCCCGTTCCTGACCGAGGGGTTCACAGTGGAACTCGCCGCCTTCGCGTTGGTGCTGTTGATCGCGAGCCTGCCCGCCCAGATTGGGCGGAATTGGCCTGTCCTGCATGCTTTCCGGACGGTGAGTGTGACGCTGACGCTGCTGGCGGCGGTTTACGGGTGCCACGGAGCATCGCGCGCCCTGCTCGTGATGGCGGTACTGGCGCTGCTGGTCACCCTGGTGGGCTCGTTGTGGTTGCTTACCGGTGATTACGATGACCTCACCGCATCGGTGATGATCGCCGTCGCCTCTGCGCCGGTTCTCTATGGCGCCCTGTCATTTTCGGCGTGGCCGCTGGGTGTGCTGGTGCCTGTTGGTGTCGCCGCGATGATGGGTGCGGTGTTGCTGTTGGTCGGTGGGCTTCCGGCGCACGCGCGCATCGTCATGGCTGCGGTGGCGGGACTGGCCCTGCTGCAGGCGTCGGTCGACGGAGCTCGGGGCGGCGTGCTGGCGGTGGTATTGCTGGCGATTGCACTGTCCTTCTGCGCCATCGGATACCAAGTGCGGGATCGTGTCTCGCTGGTACTGGGACAGGTGTTCGGTGCGCTGGGCGGCGCGGTCTACCTCGCGTACGTACCGCCGGCGCTGCTCACCGACTCGTCCGCCGCGGTACGGCAGGCGGGTCCGCTGCTGGTCGTCGCCAGCGTGCTCATGGCGGTCACGGTTGGCCTGGTGTTGGCGGCCATGCACCGGGTTGGTTGGGTGAGCCCACCGTCTGCGCCGACGTACGGTGTGCTGGCCGGAGCGTCGATGTTGTACTCCGGCACGGCGGCGATCGTGCTCTCGGGGACCGCGCTGCTGGGCAACAATGACGGGTTCCTGCTGGGCCACGGCCTGGCGACGGTGTCCTGGATGGTTGTCTCGGTGACTCTGCTGCTCGCCGGTCTGCGCCGCTACCGCGACCAGAGCTGGTTTACCCGAGCAGGATTCGTGCTCGCCGCGATGGCGGTGGCCAAGCTTTTCCTGTTCGACCTCGCGACCCTCGACGGTATCGCCCGGATCGGCGCGTTCATCGTCACCGGACTGTTACTGCTGGGCGGCGGCACGCTCTATGCGCGTGAGTACGCAACCCGCGGCGATAGCTAAGCGACCCGATCTCGGTGCGGAGGTGTGTATCCCACCCTCTGCACCGAGACCACGCTCAGTCGGTGGCTAAGCCAAAGGTGCTTTCGAGGGACCTTGTTCGCTCTGCCGCCAGTAATCGTGCATCCCGTCCATACGCATCGCTGCCAACGTCAGGGGAACCCATTTCGAGTTCTGCGGCGTCGGCGTAAGAGGTATCCAAGAGGTCGTGGAAGACCTGCCATTGGTCACCTACGTCTTGGACGGAGTAGATGCCGGCGATGAAATCCTCCGCAGAGAGCGTGCCTTGTGCGTATGCGGACGACAGATCGCGGATCCTGCGTGCTAAATCGGCTTGTTTGGTGAGGTATTCAGGGTCTGGTGAGCCAAGCTCGATAAGCTTGCCGTAGCGCTCCTCAAGGAGGGGAATTCGTTCTTCGATCAAACGCCGCCGCATCTCCGCCTCGGAGATCACGTGCGTTTCGGCGGGATCGGTGGGTTGGTACGCAGGTACGTAGTCTTCGAGATCCGTGAACATGTCGCGTACCGTCGGGTCGTCCACGGCCGCACCGGTAATGAATCTGGATCGCAGCGACATGAAGTTTCGGGTATAGATTCTCGCAGTAATCGTTCCGCCGAGATACTGCCCGATCAGTTTCCCTAGCGCGGCAAAAAAGGTGGTTTCCTCGGTGTGGTGAGCCTCATGCGTCATGTCACCAAAACCTTCCGCCGCTAAGTAATCCCTGGTATTGCTGGGGGGTCATTTCCCAGCACGACCAAAACTCGCCATTCGGCCTCTGCATGACCATCTTTCGCGTGACTGGGTTGTAGGTAACCACTGCTGGCCCTTGTCCATGGTAGTCGGGCACGCTGATCCTCTTATTCGCAGGATCACCAAGGAATCCCTCAATTGATTTCTGAAATTTTTCCAGGTTCTCTTTGTTTCGGTTTCCTTCGATTCCAAACATGTCCTTGGCATGTGAATCAAATTTTTTGTCTAGGTTGCTCTTCTTGTATGTGACTTGGAGTTTGGGAGGTTCCGGCGTTTTGGTCTTGCCCGGGCGCAAGGCCTTGGGGAGTTTGGCCGCCAACTCCTCCATCGTCCCTTTGAGTTTGGTGACCCCTTCGGTGATCCTTCGGCCCGTCTTGGAGAGTTTGGCCGCGGTGGCAACTGCCTCAATAAACTTCTTGATCTTCTCGGCGGTCTTTGTGATGCGCCAAGCGGCAACGCCAGCGCCCGCCGCACTGGCGATGCCGGCAGTGACGAACGATAGAGCTATTCCTATCGCTACGGAAGCAGCTTGCTCAATGAGCATCTGCTCAACGGCGTCCTTGATGTCTTGACGTAGTTTGTCCAGTGTTGCCTTGAAGTCCCCGCAGCTCGGACCAATGGCGTCTACTGCCTTGCCTATCTCGATGACAGAGTTTTGGATCTCGCCGTACTCAGCTTCGATGAGATCGATCTCTGGGCTTTTGTCTTCGACGATGGTGTCTCGTCCTGCAGCCAACACATCGATTGCCGCGTGTAAATCGTTGTTGGCAAAGCTCTTCCAGGCGGATTGAGCGGTTTCGAGCTTCCCTGTATCCCCATTGGGAATCGGAATACCGACTTCACCAACGAGATCGATGACGCCTTGGAGCCCTGCCCCCGAATCGCCGATCGCTGACGGTGGTGCGGCCGCCTGTACTGTGGTCGGTTGCCCTTCATCGGCACGTTCTTCACCCGGAAGAGTTCCCTTGAGCCCGTCGGACTCGCCCCAGTTGTAGGCGGTTTGCTTTAGCCGGGCGGAAAAGCTGACAAGTGCTGCGGTGGTGCTGTTGATGCCCTCGATGATGCCTTTGGCGGCTTCGTCGTACTCAGCGCCCCACTGCTTTCCGGCGATATCGCTGCCGGCCATCGAATCGGTGCCTTCGAGGGCAAGGGTGAGGGCGCTGGCGCCTTGGGCCAGAAATTTTGAGGCATCGTCAGCGTCGCGGGCGATGCTGAAATAGTTGCGATAGACGATCTCGGTAGGCATCAGTCAAACATCGATCTGTTGATCGCACGCGCGTCGTCATAAGCCTGCCCGACTCCGGTCAGCCATTTCGACATCTCGCCGAGTACGTCCTTCAGTTCTGACGCGGCTTTCAGCCATTCCCGTGTGTTCTCGCGGAACTGATCGCCGGCCACACCCTGAAAAGATTGTTCAGATCTGTCGACCTCCGCCGTAACCTTATGCACTGCCTCGGCGACTTGATCTGAATACTCGGTCAGAGTCCTCGATGTGTTGTCGATGTGCTCTCTGTCAAACACGAGTCTGTCGATCATGTGCTGGTCTGCCCTTCGACGCCAGAAATGCCTGTGGCAGTTGCCTGTTCTTGCGCGAGGTAGGCCTCGACGTTGTTGATGATCTTCTGAGGTATCTCGTCCAGGTGCTTCAAGATCTTCTCTGCCTGCGATACCAGAGCCTCGTACTGGTCATCGAACTCGTCGGCGCGATTACCCAGCCACCCCTCCTTCAGGACGGATGCCGCGCTATCGAGCGCTTGCCACCCCTTCTTGGAGGCATCCGCCATCGCGCGGACAACCGACGCGGTGATGTGCAGGTCATCACTATCAATGAGCACGATTCGTCAGCCTCCCCTGGATATGGCGAAACCCTAACCGGGGCAAACCAAGATCGCCACCCGTGCCGGGATGACATGTACGAACGCCAAAGCCGAGTACTGCCGTACCTGAATGCCATCTCGGCAGGTATGGCGAGAGCGCACGAAGAACCCCGCAGGGGCGTCGCTAAATGCGGCGCCCCTCGCGGCGTAGCAGGTCCTGGGCACTGACACTGCCACCACGGCTGCGGCGAGTGGCCTCGTCGGCCTCCTGCTGCTGTTGCGGTGTGCGAGTCTGCCCGGGTGCTGGCAGCGCCTCTGTCGCATCGGCAGACGGCGCAGCAGGCTGTTGTTCGGTCTGGGGACGCTGAGCCCGCGGCGGGCCCTGTCGCTGGGCATCCGGGGTGGCGATGGGCATGGCCGTCGTCGCGTCTTCAGCCGGTGTGCCGCTGGCGCGGTTCGGCTGCGCCGGCTGAGGCTTTGACGCAGGCTTGGACACCGGGATCGCGGTGGTCGCGTCGCCCGCCTCGGCGGACGGCGCGGATCCGGGCTGCTTGGGCCCGCGCAGCTCGCCGAGCCAGGATTCGATCTCGCGGTCGGCATTGCGACGGTCCGGGCGGTGCGTCCCGGCGATGCTGCTGCGGGTGGTCGGTGCATCCGGGCCGGCCGGGTTGCCACCTGGTACAGCGGTGGTGGGCGCATCGGTGGGAGCAACGTTCTTGCCGGGCAACGTCATCCGCGTCGTTGCGGGTGCGTCTCCACTGTCGGTGCCCGCCAGGTTGACCGGTGTGGTCGGGGGAGCGGCGGGGGGCGGAGTCGGCCGCACCGGAGCAGACGGATCGTGCTGACGCGGCGTGGGTGTGGAGGGCAGCCGGGTGCGCTCGGAGGCGATCGGCAGCTTGGTGGTGCGGGCGTTGGAGCCGACCGGAGACGAGGCCGCGGCGATGGCCTGTTCGCGGCCGGTCGGACGCTTGCGCTCGTCGGGCAGGGTGACCTCGCCCAGGCCGAGCTTGACCTGGATCCGCTTCATCCACGCCGGAGCCCACCAGCAGTCGTCCCCGAGCAGCTTCATGACGGCCGGGATGAGCAGCATGCGGACCACGGTGGCGTCCAGGATGAGCGCGGCGATGAGGCCGAATGCCAGGTACTTCATCATCACCAGATCGGAGAAGGCGAAACCGCCCGCCACGACGATCAGAATCAGGGCGGCGGCGGTGATGATGCGTCCGGTGTTGGCGGTACCCACCCGCACGGCTTCGGTGGTCGATAGCCCTTGATGGCGCGCCTCGATCATGCGCGACATCAAGAAGACCTCGTAGTCACTGGACAGGCCGTAGATGACGACGATGATCAACACGATGACCGGCGCTGTCAGCGGTGTCGGGGTGAAGTTCAGCCACTTGGAGAAGTGCCCGTCGACGAATATCCACGTCAGGATGCCCATCGTGGAGCCCAGGCCGAGGGCGCTCATCACGGCGGCCTTGATAGGCAACACCAGCGAGCCGAAGGCCAGGAACATCAGGATCGTGGTGACGCTGATCAAAATCACGATGACAAACGGGAGCTTGTCGAAGACGGTGTCGATGGAGTCTTGCTCAAGCGCTGGCGTGCCACCGACATACATCGTGACGCCCTTGGGCACGGATATCGCCCGGAGCTCTTTGACCTTGGCCCCGGCGGTATCGCGATTGATCAAGGCATTCTGGATGACCTTGACGCTGGTGTCCCCGTCGGTCTTGACGGACTGACGGCGCTGCCACATCTGGGTCTTGTCCCCGCCGGGCTCAACGAACCCCGGGACCTTCATGGCGTCGGCACGAATCTGATTGAGCTGCGAATCGGTCGCGCCCTTGGTGACGATGGTGATGGTCTCGGTGCGGAAGCCGGGGAAGAGCTTATCGAAGTCCTCCTGCGCCATACGAACGGAATTCGTTGGCGGCAGGTACTTTTCGCTGAATCCGCCGAGCTTCAGATTGCCCAGCGGGATGATCAGCAGCAGCATCACGATGACGATCGGCACGGCGAACACCAACGGCCGTTGCATCACGAAGACAACGGTGCGTCCCCAGAAGCCGTTCTCCAGCTCCTCGCGAGACTTGGTGCGGCTGAACCGCTTGATGCTCAATGCGTCGACGTGGCGCCCGAGAACACCGAGGCAGGCCGGCAGCACCGTGACCGCCAGAATCGCGGCGAGCAGCACCGAGGCGATACCCGCGTAGGTCAGGGACCTCAGGAACTGCTGGGGCACGATCAGCATCGGCATCAGGGCCGCCGCGATCAGCGTCGCGGAGAAAATGACGGTACGACCTGAGGTGATGACGGTGCGGCGGACCGCGGTCTCGGTGTCGTAACCCTCCGCGATCTCTTCTCGGAACCGGCTCACGATGAACAGCGAGTAGTCGATGGCGATACCCAGGCCGATCAGCGTGACCACCGGCTGGGCGAAGAAGTGCACCGGAGCGAAGAGCGTGATCAGTCGCATGATGCCCAGGGCGCCGGCGATGGTCAGACCGCCGACCATCAGAGGCAGGCCGGCGGCGATCACACCGCCGAAGACGAAGAAAAGCACGACGGCCATGACGGGCAGCGACAGGACCTCCATGCGCTGCTGGTCCTTGCCGATGGTTCCGGTCAGCTCGCTGGCCACGGGCTGCAGACCGGCCAACTGGATGTCCACGCCGTCCATCAGGAACTTGTTCTTGGCGGGGTCATCGTCCTTGTCGGGGTTCGACAGGGCCTTGTAGTTGTTGAGGATGGTGTCGTCGTCGTCGCCCTTGAGGCTGATCGAGACGAAGGTGTGCTTCCGGTCGTCGGTCACCATCCGCTTGACGGTGGGGTCGGTGGTGGTGGGGGCGCGTAGCCAGCCGGCCCAGCCGTAGATCTGGTCGGGGTTGTCCTTCTGCAGCTGATCGAAGTGGTCGATGACCTTCTTCTGGAAGGCGGGATCGTCGACCGTCTTGCCGTCGGGCGCGGCGATGACGGCCACCACGTGGGTGGTTCGGTCACGCCCCAGCGCGTCGTCGGCCATGACAGAGGCCTTGACCGACTCGCTGTTGTCGGCGAAGAAACCGCTCTGCGTCACGTGGTCGCCGAGCGTGATCCCGAAAAGCCCGGAACCCAGGCAGACCGTGACGAACGCGGCAACGACGATGAACCGATACCGGTACACCATTCGGCCCCACCAGGCGAACACAGAATCTCCTAACTAGCGTCTCTCACGCGCTGGGTCCTCATGTCATTTCATGTCCTCGACGTAAGCAACGCCGACAACGGCCGGAACGGCTGCAACCAGGCGCCTTCGTCGGGGAGCGAATCTAGACCCACCCGCGGCAAGGCTCGGGGGAAAACTCCGGGTATGTCCTCGAGATCGACGAACTCCAGAATATCCGAGGTTAGCGCCCAACTCGCATGTTCGCGAAATCCCAGCACACTGACGGGTACCCCGTCACCGGCGATTATTTCCAGCGGTTCGCGGAAAGCCTGACCATCTGCCGAGGCCACGAGCACCCCAGCCAGGCCTTCGGCGGACCGCAGCTCGATATGAGCAAGCATGTCGGCGTCGACGTCGCTGTCTTCGTCGATCTTGGGTTTGGCGAATACCGCAAACCCAACATTGCGCAGCGCCTCGACCCACGGGCGCACCACTTCGGCACTCCCCGGCGCGATGTTGGTGAAGACGGTGGCCTCGGGTTCAACGAGGCAATCGGGATGATCTGCCGAGTAGGCGGCGGTGCGCTCCAGCAGCCAACGGCCGAGCGCGTCGAACCGCGGCCGGTTCTCCGCGGAGGGGCGGCCTCCGATGATGGCGCCCAGCCCCATGTCGAGGTTTGGTGCGTCCCACACCAGCAGTACCCGTAGCACCCGGCGGCGCGTCGAGTCGGCGGTGCGCACGGTGTCTTCCGTGTCTTCCGTGTCGTCCACGTCCAGGCTCACAATCGCTCCCAGACGAAGTCATTGATGGCGCTCCCGACGGTGTGCGCTTTCCCCTCGAATTTGGTCGTGGGGCGGCGCACCGAGACCGGAATGCGGGGATGGTGAAGGTCGAGGCGGCGCAAGGTTGGTTCCGAGTCTCCGACCTGGGCGATGTGCTCGGCGTAGTTCGCATGATCGGTGGCCACGTGCAGGGTGCCGCCTGGGCGGAGCCGGTCGGAAATCAGGGCGACGGTGCCTGCCTGCAGCAGCCGGCGCTTGTGGTGACGGGACTTGGGCCACGGGTCCGGGAAGAAAACCCGGGCCGCGGTCAGCGATCCCGACGGCAGCAGGTGCTCCAGCACGTCCAACGCATCGCCGCGGATCAGCCGAATGTTCTCGATGCCCTCGCGGTCGATCGCCGACAGCAGCTGGGCCAGGCCCTTGCGGTAGACCTCCACCGCCAGTACGTCGAAATCGGGTTCTTCGAGCGCCATTGCGGCGGTAGATGTCCCTGTGCCACAACCAATTTCGAGAATAAGGGGGGCGGTACGCCCGAACCATGAGGTGGGGTCCAGCGGCGGGCAGGAGCCGTCGGCTTCCCGGGCGACGCGACCGTACGTGGGCCACGACTTGTCCCAGGCCTTCTGCTGGCCTTCGGTGAGCGACGAACCGCGCGACCTGAAGCTGGAAACCCGACGTGGATGGCGGTTCTGATCCCCGGAATCGGCGCTGACAGCTCCCGGGAGCTCGTCGGTGGCTGATCCAGCTACCGCACAGCCCCGTTCGTGGCCGTCATAACGCATATCCCCATGGTCACCCATAGGTGGCAGATCCCATAATCCCAGCGCGTATTGATACTCAACAGTTGCCTACCAGGGTGGAACCGTCTACCAGATCAGGTGACAATGTGAGCATTTCCGTACGAACGATGAGATTGGGTCTGGAAAAGCGACAATGACGCGGGGGTTTGAGGTCTTCCGGGCGACACTCGACCGGTTCGCGACGCGTCCCGAGATTCGCCAGGTGCACGGTGGCCAGCGCATTCACGATGTCGTGGTGCGGTCCGGGGATCCGCTGCGGGTCACCGTCCGGGGCCGCGCCGGGGTGGGGGTCACCAGTGTCATCGGCGCGCTGGGACGCACCTTGCCGGCCGAGGACGGGCCGGGGCACGCGCTCATGGAGGTGCCGATCCCCGAAGACGACTCGGCAGACCCCCTTGTGGCCGACGTGGACATCGTGGTTTTCGCGGAGGCGCTCAAGCCCGAGGATCGTGTGGTCTTGGAGGCCTCCACCGCGCCCAAGGTGCTGATTCTCAACAAGGCGGATCTGACTGATCCGGGCGCCGCACGCGGGCCCTGGAGCGCAGCCGTATCGCGTTGCGCCCAGTATCGCGCCGAGACTCGGGTTCCAACCCTGCCGCTGTCCGCGCATGTCCCATTGGTCAGTCTCGATGACAGCATGGTCGAGGCGCTCAAGCTGATGGTCGAGAACCCGGCCGACACCAGCTCCGTCGACGCCTTCGTCACGTGCACACATGAAGTGCCGGTCGCGATGCGGCGGCGCATTCTGCATGAACTGGACCTGTACCCGATGGGATGCGCCATCGGGGCGCTGCGGCAGGTTCCCACCCTGGCGGCCCCGGGACTCAGCTCGCTGCTGCGCGATCTGTCCGGCATCGACGCGGTGGTCAACGCCATTCGCGCGGCCATCGCGCAGGGCTGGTACCGCCGGATGCGCGCGGTGCTCTCCGATCTCCGCAAGATCGGGGTGACGGGTGTGCTGCCGATGCAGATCGATTCCTTCGTGAACAGTGACGACGTGGTGGTGGCCGCGATGCAGTGCGCGGTGGACGCCGTCACGGCCGCGGGCATCGCGGTGGAGCTCAGTGACCACCCAGAAGATCACCGCTACCGTGCCGAGCGCTGGCAGCGGTTCGCCGCCGGACCGGTGAACGCCACCTATGCCGCGATGGGGACCGACATCGCGCGCGGGTCGCTGCGCCTGTGGCGCCGGGCCGGAGGACGGGCGTGAACACTTCGGCAGACAAACGTGTCGATGAGCTGGTGCTGGCGGTGGATCCGGCGCTCGGTCCGCTGGGTGTGGAGCTGAACGATGCCGTGATGGTGACCGGCAGTTGGTTGGCCGGCGCGAGCACCTTGGCTGCCGAGCTGAAGTCACGCATGTCGGGGGTGCGCATTGTCGAACCCGAGGACCTGCGGCACGGGCAGGCACCGGTGGCGGTGGTTTTCGTGTGCAGCGGGACTGCACCGTTGACCCCATCGGACTGCGGGCTGATCCAGTTGGCCGCCGCCAACACCGATGCGCTCATCGCGGTGGTCTCCAAAATCGACGTGCACCAGTCCTGGCGCGAGGTCATGGAACGAAACCGCGAGATCCTGGCCCAGCACGATTCCCGGTTCAGCGGGATCAGCTGGCTGGGTGTGTCGACGCGCGGTGCGGCGCCGGGACTCGATGAGCTGGCGCGAGCCGTGCGTAAGGTCCGCGAGGAGCCCGCCCTGGATGAGCGGAACCGGTTGCGCGCCTGGGTAACTCGTTTACAGGGAATGTTGAATGTGCCGCCGGAGGCCGGGGAGGGGGCGCGCGCGGACGAGTTGCGCAATCAACGGCAGGCGGCGGTGCGGCGCACACGCTCGGGCAAGTCCGAACGGACGCTGGCGCTGCGCAATCGCATCGCTCAGGCCCGGATGACGCTGCTGTACTTCTCGCGCAAACGGGTCGGCTCGGTGGGCGGTGAACTTCGTGAGGACATCGCCGAACTGAAGCGACGCGACGTCGCCGGTTTCGGCGACCGGGTACGAAGCCGCATGGCCGAGGTGGTCGCCGAAGTGGAGCAGGGCACCGAGGAACACCTTGCCGAGATTTCCGCCGAGGTGACCGAGCGCTGGGTTGCGCCGCGCCCCAGCTCGAATCGTCCGGTGCCACCGCAAGCGGGTGATCCTCCGGTGCGGTCACGCCGTCTGGAGACCCGGATGATGGCGCTGTTCGGGGTGTTCTTCGGTTTGGGTGCGGCATTGACGGTGTCGCGTCTGGTGGCGTACGCACGTCCGGGGCTGGCGCCCGTGGGTTTGGCGGCGGGTCTGCTGGCCGGTGCCGTGATCGCGGTGTGGTTGGTGGCGGTGCGGGGGCTCCTGCACGACCGGACCGTGCTGGACCGCTGGTTGGGCGACACCATGGGGGAGCTGCGCGCATACCTGGAGCAGTGGGTGGCCGCTCGCGTGCTCGAGGTGGAGACCAGACTCAACGCCGACCTGGTGGAAATAGACGAACGCGAGAACGACAAACTCGCCGCCCGGGTGGGGCAAATTGACTCCGAGCTGCGCGAGGCCGCTATGAACACCGCGCGGGCAACGGCCCTGCGCAACCGTGACCTGCCGTCGGTGCACAAGGCGCTAACCAAAGTCGCCGAACGGCTGGACGTTCTCGCCGGGAGCGACGAGAATAGGACCTCATGATCGAAGGTTTTGACCAGGGAATCCCTGGCGGCCTGGGTGAGGGTGTGCCCGAACCGGGACACGCCCTGAGCCCCGACATGTATCTCGATCACCACATGTATCTGCCAACCGACGGCGGGCTGGTGGACCTGGGCACGAATCTCATCGATACCGACCACGACGGCATCGGTGACACCGTCGTGGTGCATGAGCCCGACGGGGGACTTGAGATCGTCTCCAGTAGCCACGAGGACGGTATCGCCGACAAGGTGACCACGTTCGGTGCGGACGGCACGTACGAAACCTGGGTGCGGGGATCGGGTGCACACTGGGAGCTCATCGAACACGGCCGCGTCGGCGGTAAGTAATACGTGATCCTTCTTGGGATTCTGTGCTTCCTGGGCGCAGCGATTTCCCTCTACTTCGCGTTCAAGCCGAAAGAGGCCTTCTACCTCGACGAGGGCTGGAAGTTCAAGGACAAGGTCGAACCCTCGGATGCGTACGTCGGAATCAATGGGATCGGCCGGATTGTCGGAGCGATACTGCTGGTAGGTGTGGGCATCGGGGCCATCAGCATGCATGTGGACGAGAAAAGGACTGGCGACGAGACGGCGGCCACCGCCACCTCCAAGGAGAAGTGCGAAAACGAGGTGCTGCCGCGCTTCCAGCAGACCGTCCGATGGAACGGCACAGTGGTGGCGAACCCGGACGATGTCAGGGCGCTGGGCAGAGAGCTGAATGTCGACGTACAGATCAACCGGGGGAGGGATTGGTCAGTGCTGAGAAAGGCATCTATCGAGTACGACGACATCCGGGTCTCGGATCCCAAGAAACCGGGCAACTCCCAGGTGATCTTTTCGCTGTCCGGGCAGTATCTGCCCGAGTCGCGGAGTTGGGGTTTGGACCGCTGTTACTAGGGCTATGACGGACTGTCCATGACCCCGTTTCACGCTGAACGACACCAGCGCTAACCTCATATATCTAGGTGCCGACCAGTGCCCGTGTGGCCCTGTGTACCCCACAGAGGAGATGCTCTCGATGACAGCAGCGACCATACCCGGTCTTGACAACGCTCCGACGAAACATGCGGGATTGCTTGCGTGGGTTCGTGAGGTCGCTGAGCTGACACAACCCGATCGAGTCGTGTTTGCTGACGGTTCGGATGAGGAGTTCGCGCGAGTTTCTCAGCAGCTGGTGGACGCGGGCACCTTCCAGCGCCTGAACCCTGAGAGGCACCCCAACTCGTTCCTGGCCCTGTCGGACCCGTCGGATGTCGCGCGCGTGGAATCGCGGACCTACATCTGCTCGGAGCGCGAAGAGGACGCCGGCCCCACCAACAACTGGGTGGACCCCGCCGAGATGCGGGCGACCATGACCGAGCTGTACCGCGGCAGCATGCGCGGACGCACCATGTGGGTGGTGCCGTTCTGCATGGGCCCCCTCGGTGCCGACGACCCCAAGCTGGGCGTGGAGATCACCGACTCGGAGTACGTGGTCGCCTCCATGCGCGTGATGACCCGGATGGGTGCTGCCGCGCTGGAGAAGCTGGGTGGCGACGGATTCTTCGTCAAGGCGCTGCACTCGATCGGTGCGCCGCTGGAGCCCGGCCAGGACGACGTTCCGTGGCCGTGCAATGACACGAAGTACATCACGCACTTCCCCGAGAGTCGCGAAATCTGGTCCTACGGGTCGGGTTACGGCGGTAACGCGCTGCTGGGCAAGAAGTGCTACTCGCTGCGTATCGCCTCGGCGATGGCCCACGACGAGGGCTGGCTGGCCGAGCACATGCTGATCCTCAAGCTCATCTCGCCGGAGAACAAGGCGTACTACGTTGCCGCGGCGTTCCCGTCGGCCTGCGGTAAGACGAACCTCGCCATGATCCAGCCGACCATTCCCGGTTGGCGGGCAGAGACATTGGGCGATGACATCGCCTGGATGCGCTTCGGCAAGGACGGCCGTCTGTACGCCGTCAACCCGGAATTCGGATTCTTCGGTGTGGCACCGGGCACCAACTGGAGCTCGAACCCCAACGCCATGAAGACCATTGCGGCCGGCAACACCGTCTTCACCAATGTCGCGCGCACCGACGACAACGACGTGTGGTGGGAAGGCCTGGAGGGCGAGCCGGAGCACCTGATCGACTGGAAGGGTCAGGACTGGATCCTGCGGGAGACCGAGACCAAAGCGGCGCACCCGAATTCGCGCTACTGCACCCCGATGTCGCAGTGCCCCATCCTGGCTCCCGAATGGGATGATCCGCAGGGTGTGCCGATCTCGGCGATCCTGTTCGGTGGTCGGCGCAAGACGACGGTGCCGCTGGTGACCGAGGCCCGGGACTGGCAGCACGGCGTGTTCATCGGCGGCACACTGGGTTCGGAGCAGACTGCGGCCGCTGAAGGCAAGGTCGGCACCGTGCGGCGCGACCCGATGGCGATGCTGCCGTTCATGGGCTATCACGTGGGCGACTACCTGAACCACTGGATCAACGTCGGCAAGCAGGCGGACGAATCCAAGCTGCCGAAGGTGTTCTTCGTCAACTGGTTCCGTCGCGGTGATGACGGCCGGTTCCTGTGGCCGGGATTCGGCGAGAACAGCCGGGTGCTCAAGTGGATCGTCGACCGGATCGAGCACCGCGCCAACGGTGTGTCCACCCCGATCGGCACCGTCCCGGGTGTCGATGATCTGGATCTGACGGGTCTGGACGTCGAGGCAGCTGACGTGGCGGAGGCACTGGCGGTGAACAACGATGAGTGGCAGGCAGAGCTGCCGCTCATCGAAGAGTGGTTCGAGTTCATCGGCGACAAGCTGCCGACCGGCGTCAAGGACGAGTTCGAAGCCCTGAAGCAGCGCCTCAACTCCTAAGACAAGACTTCTCATCCAAGTGGCCATGGCGGTTTTCCGCCATGGCCACTTGGATGTTCGCACCGATGCTTCTGCCTCGAGTAAGCCGCACCATGTGGATAGCGCTAAGCGCCCGGCTCCGAGCGGAGCCCTCGGTGTGACGAGAGGCAGTCAAAGGTGTTGCGAACACGATCAATCCGCCGAGCAGTCGTTCTCGGAGCAGTTGGTGCGGCCATGGTGCTGTTGCCTCCCGCCGCCGCGAACGCCTCCCCGGTCGCACCGTCGCCAGGCCCGGGTGACCACATTGGGCAGCTGCTGGGTGGGGGTAATGCGCCGTCCGAGGCGCAACAGCCCCGGGACGATTCCGGAGGCTGGGTGGAACACCGCGGAGCCACTGGTGCGCAATGCATGGACCGGGGTGTCGTGTGCGATACCGGAATCTGGTACCCCGACAATCTGCAACGGCAGGGCAGCCAAGACGAAGGCGGGCGGTCCGAATGGGTTCAGATGCCCGACCAGACCGGCGCCGAATGCGAGAACCCGGGCGTGATCTGTGGCAGCACCGCGTCCTAGTGACGTGTTGTGTAATAGCTTTCGGATGGCTCCCGCTTCGTGGCGCTGGGCCGCGCCGGGCTGACAATGAGCGCGATCGCGGCGGCCGCTAGGCAGCTGGCGGCCGACACCCAGAATGCCGCCGAGTAGCCGGCGGCAGCCGCTTGATCGCTCGATGCGTGGCGGGCAAGAAAGAACGTGGCCGTCGATGCCACGACACTGCTGAGCAGCGCGGCACCCATGGAACCGCCCACGTGATGCATGACATTGACTGTGGCGGAGGCAATTCCAGATTCGTCGGGATGGATGCCGGTGGCAGCACCATGGGTGGACGCTCCGAAGATGAGCCCCTTGCCGAGTCCGCCGATGATGAGCCCGGGCAGTATCGCTGTGTAATAGTCTGCGTGCGAGTCGATGTGGCTCAGAATCAGCAGACCGAACGCGGCCGTGACGCCACCGACAATGAGTACGATGCGGCCGTTGAGACGCGGCAATATGAAGGTATTGCCGAGGGTCGAGGCAACGACAACCATCGCGGAGAAGGGCAGGAAGGCCACCCCTGCCCACAATGGCGCCAGGTGTAGACACCGTTGCAGGTAGTAGAGCAGGGATAACACCACGCCGAAAAGCCCTGCGCTGGCGAAGAACATGGCAAGAAACGCCGCACCGCGAGTGCGGTCATAGATGACCCGCAAGGGCAGTAGCGGATTCTTGCTGCGGTGCTGATGCCCGATGAACACGCCGATCAGTGTCAGCCCGGCGCAGAAGGACACGAGGGTGGTGCCTGCGGTCCATCCTCGAATCTCGACACGGGAGAAGCCGAACACGATGGCGAAAAGCCCCAGCGTGACCGTCAGCGAGCCGAACAGATCGAGTTGGCGACGGTGCCCTGCCGGGTACTTCCTGACGAAGGCCAGGGTGCCGATCAGGGCGAGTATCGTCATGAGCACGCTGACGTACATGACCCATCGCCAGGTAAGCAGCTGAGTGAGGACCCCGCCCACCAATAACCCGGCGGTGCTGGCGGCTCCGATCACGGCGCCGAAGATGCCGAATGCGTGCCGTTCTTCCTCGGATTCGCGGAAGCTATTGACCACCAAAGACATCGCCGCGGGAGCGAGCAGGGCGCCGAATACTCCCTGAGCGACGCGCGATGTGACCAGCTCGCCAAAATTGGTGGCGGAGCCACCGATGAACGATGCGGTGGCGAAGCCGACCAACCCGATGACCAGCGCGCGACGCAACCCCACCATATCGGCGACCCGACCGCCCAATAGCAGTAGTCCACCCAGGGCCAGTACATACGCCGTGATCAACCACTGCCGATCGCTGTTGCCGAACCGCAGATCGGCCTGGGTGGCGGGAAGCGCTGCGGCAATGATGCTGCTGTTGATTACCAGCAGCATTTCGATGAGGCAGGCAACGGCGAGTGCCAGCCAACGGTCCCGCCCGTTACGAGGTGGTGATGGCATGGTGCGCGGGTCAGGATGCACGTCGTATCGCCTATCTGTCCTGCGCACGGGATCGCGCGATGATGTCTTGGGGTGCCGGGCAATTCGCCGGCGCAGCCAGAGCTCTACGGTGAGTTGTTCTCGTACAAGGGTCGCGGAGCGCGGCGGCCTTGTCGTCGGGGTTGGTGCCCATCGCCGTTGGCGGTAAACCCCCACCGGCGGGACCGTTAAGGGCGGCCGGATAGCTGTCGGTGCCGCGTGATCTGAGCATGGAGGCTGGCCTCCATTCGTCGATGGAGGAATTCCGCAGGAAGGAATTGAAGGTAACCGCAGTTTTTTATTATGTTGTTGGACAATGTAATTGGATTAGTTCTCCGTTAACCACGGACGGGGTTGCCGTTAACCGTCGCCTGGGTATCGTCCGCATCGGTTCGGCGAGGAACCGATGGAATGTGACCGGAGGGCGACGTGATGATGGGTAGAGAATTTGTACCGGTCGCGGGACGCGAGATCGCAGCGGCAGGCGCCGGCGCGGTTGGCGACGTGGGCGAATGGTGGAGCCAGGCTCGCTGCCGCGGTCTGCCGACGGAGATGTTCTTTGTCCCGGACGGTGATCGAGGGCGTTCGCGACTGGTCCGCGAGAAGCGGGCGAAGCGGGTCTGTCAGTCCTGCCCGGTGCTGCGGCAATGTGGCGCCTACGCCGTGAGTGCGGGTGAGCGCCACGGGGTATGGGGTGCCTTGACGCCGATGGAGCGTGCCGAGCGCCGTGTTCTGCTCGGTATTGAGGAAGCGCTGGCCGCGGGCGCGTGACGAGAACCGGAGCTGTGCAGTTCTATTCGGACTGAAGCAGCGGAATGGTCACCGTCATTGACGTGCCACGGCCCGCGGCGCTGTGGATATCCAGACGACCTCCGAGGGCCGCGACCCGGTCGGTTAGTCCGATGAGCCCGGTGCCCTTGCGAGGTTTGGCCCCACCGACGCCGTCGTCGCTGATGGTTATCTGAATCTGCTCGGCGGTCTCGTGAGCGTGGATGAGAATCTCGCTGGCTTGGGAGTGTTTGGCGGTGTTGGCGAGAGCTTCGGCGACCACGTAGTAGGCGGCGATCTCGATGGATTCGAGGTACTTCTGGCCGAGTTCGAGCTCGGTTCGAACGGGGATGAGCGAGCGCCGGGCCAGTGTGCGCAAGGCGGGGGCCAGGCCCTTCGACAAGATGGCGGGGTGCAAACCCCGTGAGAACTCTTGGAGCTCGCGGGTGACCGCGGTGAGGTCGGCGTCGAGGTCGTTGAGTTCCCGCGTGAGTTCGGCATCCTCCGGTGGTACAGCGGATCTGACCATGCCGAGTTTCAGTCGTAGGTACGCCAGCCGCTGCTGGGCTCCGTCATGGAGGTCGCGTTCGAGCCTGCGGCGTGCGGTGTCGGCAGCGGATACGATGCGGGCGCGGGAGGCGGCGAGCTCTTGTCGGGTGGCGGCGTTGGCGACAGCGGTCGCCACCAGATCGGCGAAGTCGCGCACCCCGGCGCGGATATCCGTGTCGGACACCGTCGATGCGTCGGTACCGACGACGAGCGTTCCCCACAGTTTGGCGTCGACGAGTATGGGGGCGGAGACGGCAGGGGTCAAGCGTAGTTCCCGCGCGACGTTATTGGCATCGAGCAGGGGAAAACGCTTGCCCGGTAGTGGTGTTCGGGGTCCTGTTCTGCCGTGGCCGGCCACCACGATTCCTTCGTCGCCCGGCATCAGTTGAACCAGCACCGCGGTCGGTGAACTGAAACAGAGTGCGGCTTCCTGGACTACCTTCGCGTAGAGCTCGGTGGGCGCGACGTTGCTCGCGACCAACGTGGCGGTATGCCTCAGGGCGGCCTGCTGTTGCGCGATGGCGGCGGCCTCGCGCCTGCGGCGGTCGGCCTCGATGGTGCCGGCGCGCGCGAGCGCAGAGAGAGCGCTCGCCGTCAGCGTCACCGCCAGGAAGCTCAGATGCGTGACGATGTTGTGGCTCTCCGTGGACAGCGGGTGGGCCATGGGCCAGTTGCGAATGCAGTCGAAGACGGCGGCACTGGCTATGGACATCGCCAATGCCAGCCGGAGCCGCCAGATCACCGAGATGACGAGGATGCCCATCAGGTAGATCGCGGCGAGGTGTTCGGCGGGTGCGATCGTGCGCAGGAAGATCGTGAGTATCGACTCGGCGACCAGTAACACCACGCATGTCGCAATACCGGCGTAGGCGGAGGGGGGTGTGGATCCGAATAGCTGTGTGCGCCATCCGGAAATGTAGGGCCACCAGCCGGTATGAGAAGCCTCGTCCGGCTGCCATCTACTCGGCATCAGTTGACCCGCCCGCGGCAACGATGCCTGTGGTGCTTGCTGCATATGTATCTACGTCTACTCACTGCCTGCGAACCGCCGTGCGGCCCGTTCACAAATCCATAGTATCGGCGGTGAGGACGATTCCGGGCCCGCGTGGCGGCGGTAACCTGGCGAGATGTCCGCGATACGGGTTCTGGTGGCCGATGACGACACGTTGCTGCGCGAGGGCGTAGCGAGCGTGCTGGAAAAGGCCGGCTTCGAGGTGGTGGGTCGCGCGGGTGATGCGGCGGCGCTCTTGGAGTTGGTTCGAGCCGAGCATCCCGATCTCGTCGTCGTCGATATCCGGATGCCACCGACCCACACCACCGAGGGACTGGAGGCGGCTCAAAAGATCAGGGGTGAATACCCCGGCATTGGTGTGCTGGTGTTGTCGGCACACGTCGAGGTCGAATACGCGGCCGAGTTGATTACCTCGGGTGACGGGGTGGGCTATCTGTTGAAGAGCAGGGTGGGGGACGTCGCCGAGTTCGCGGATGCCTGCACGCGCATCGCCGGTGGTGGTTCGATCGTCGATCCAGAGCTGGTGCGTGAGTTGTTGTCCGCGCGGCGCAAAGATGATCCACTATCGGCCCTGTCTCACCGTGAGCTCGAGGTGCTCGAGTTGATGGCCCAGGGGTTGTCGAATTCCGGTATCGCGGGAAAGTTGTGGATCACCGAGAGCACCGTGGAGAAGCATGTCCACAGCGTCATGCGCAGATTGGATCTGGGGCACGCCGACCAATATCACCGCCGGGTACTCGCGGTGCTGGCGTTCCTCACCCATCGATGATTTTAGTGTGAATCGCGTTACAGTGCAGTACTATTCGCTGCTGCTGTGTCCATGTGTGCCCAGGTATCCGCCGACTCCGAAGGGATAGTACGGGGGGTATATCGATGGCGGCGGACCGTCATATATGGGTGTGGCACTGGTTATTTGGACATTCCCGGGTGACGAGCAGACGGTGTTGGCGTTGGGCACGGTGATGCAGCTCTGTCCGCCGCCGTTGGCGAATGCCGGCGATGCGGTGGCGAGTGCGCACGCCACCCCGCTGATCAGTAGTCCGGAAACGATGTAGCGCCTTTGCATGTTCGCCCTTTCTCTCCTTGCCTCGGTCGGCACAGCATCCATCACCTTCAAGGTTGATCTTTGGCTCTTGGAGTTGTCATCCATGCTGGCCGCCATTGCGATCGGGGGCGATCCCCATGGCGCGACCGAACATTCCTGGTCGACGCTCCAGGTAGGCGACGCATAGGGTGATGCAATGCGCTTTGCATTCAAGACATCCCCGCAGAACACCACTTGGGAAGACATGCTGGCCATCTGGAAGGTGGCCGACGATATCGAGGTCTTCGAATCCGGCTGGACCTTCGACCACTTCTATCCGATCTTTTCGGATTCCACCGGGCCCTGCCTCGAGGGCTGGGTAACCCTGACAGCGCTCGCACAGGCCACCCGGCGGCTACGTGTCGGGGTGCTCGTGACCGGCATCCACTACCGGCATCCGGCGGTGCTGGCCAATATGGCTTCGGCACTGGACATCGTGTCCGGCGGCAGACTGGAACTGGGCATCGGCGCCGGCTGGAACGAGGAGGAGTCCGGCGCCTACGGCATCGAGCTGGGCAGTATCAAGGAGCGCTTCGATCGATTCGAAGAGGCCTGTGAGGTGCTCACCGGACTGTTGAGTCAGGAGACGACGAGCTTCGACGGAAAGTTTTACCAGCTCAAGGACGCCCGAAATGAGCCCAAGGGCCCGCAGAAGCCACACCCGCCGATCTGTATCGGCGGCAGTGGCGAGAAGCGAACGCTGCGGATCACCGCCAAGTACGCCCAGCATTGGAACTTCGTCGGCGGACCGCCCGAGGAATTCGCCCGCAAGCGCGATGTGCTGGCCGCGCATTGCGCGGACATCGGGCGCGATCCCCAGGAGATCACGCTCTCTGCCCATATTCGCCTTGGTGAGGATCGCGACTACGCAAAGGTTGTCGACGAGGCCGCAGCCTTGGGTGCCGAGGGCCTTGATCTGGCCATCATCTATCTGCCGCCGCCGTACGACCCAGCCGTGCTGGAGCCGTTGGCCGAGGCACTGCGCGGTTGACGCCGAGAGGGCATCTTCCCAGGATCGGTAGATGCCCTCTCGGCCAGCGCTTTAGCCCGTCTTGGATTCCAGCGCCGCCAGCGCGGCGGCAACCGCGATGTACTTGTTGGTTCCCAGCTCGCGGATGGTCGAGATGTTTAGTGCTTCCTTCAGGGCCGCGTCGTGTTTTTCGGTCAGGCCGGCCAGGGCCGACGGCGGCGCGTCCAGAACGTCCTTGAGATCCTTGTTCTCGTAGGCCTTGTCGAGGGCCTTTTCGAGATTCACGGATACGGCCATGATTCCTCCTCTGGTTTGCCCCGCCCGTGGCGCACGCTAGTGGCTGAAGCTGTGAACCAAAGCCCTTTGGCTAGCGGCGATCCAAATTGCAGGTGAACGTGGGGGTTGGCACCCGAATGGCCAGTTCATTCAAATATGCGCATAATGCAATTAATGAACGAGGACATTCTTCGGGGGTTAACCAGCATCCCGGCCGAGCCACCGTCCGCCTGGTCGCTATGGGGGTGGAACCCGCCGACCATTCCGGTGCTGCCGGTCGTGGCCGTCCTGCTCGCCGGTTGGTACGTGTTGAGTGTCATCCGGCTGCGCCGGATGGGCCGCACCTGGCCGTGGTGGTCGACGGCGTGCTTCCTGTCCGGATGTCTGATCCTGGGCGCGGTCATGGGGCTGTCGATCGAGCGCTACGGGTTTCGTTTGTTCAGCGCATTCATGTTCCAGCAGCTGACCCTGTCGATCCTGGTGCCACCGCTGCTGGTGCTGGGTTCACCGGGGCGGTTGCTCCTGCGGTCGACCCCACACCGGGGCCCGGGCCGTTGGGTATTGGCTGCCGCGCTGGCCGGCCTGCGCAGCCGTGCCGGCGCGTTCCTGCTGCACCCGGCCGTCACGATCCCGTTGTTCCTGTTCAGCTACTACGGTCTGTACCTATCGCAGCTGTTCGACAGCATTGCCGTGACATGGTTGGGGCACACCGCATTAGAAGTGTTCTTCCTGCTCTCGGGCCTGCTGTTCGTGATCCCGATTTTGTCCACCGACCCGTTACCGATCCGACAGACCAACCTTGGCCGGATGTTCGACATCTTCGTGGAGATGCCGCTACACGTGTTTATCGGCGTCATCCTCATGATGGCGCCCAGGCCGCTGATCGGCATCTTCGCCAACCCGCCCGCCGCCTGGGCCGTCGACCCGGTGAAGGACCAGGCGGTGGCGGGCGCGCTGGCCTGGTCCTACGGTGAGCCGATCGCGCTCGCGACCACCTTGATCTTCGCCATGCGATGGCGGCGCGAGGAACAGGTCGAAACCGAGGAGCGGGAGGCCGACGATGCCCGGCAGGAAGACGAATTAGCCTCGTACAACCGGTTTTTACGGCAACTGCAGGGAGAGGGGCCGGATCAGGGCGTGTAGCCGCGCGCCGACCCGTCGGGTGTGGCGTACTTGACGATCAGCGAGCAGTCCTTGCCGCCTAGGCCCTCGTCGATGAGCTGCTGGAACTGCTCGGTGACCATGGTCGCGGCGGGCAGCTTGACGCCGGTGGCTTCTCCCGCGGCCAGCGCCAGGCGGGCGTCCTTGTGCGCCAGATCGACGGTGAAGGTGGCATCGAAATTGCGATTGGCGGCGGCGGATTCGATGATGTCCGGCACCGGGTACCACGTCTGCTGCGCCCAGGACCGCGCCGAGGAAACCGAGCAGATCTCCCAGAACACCTTGGGGTCCAGTCCGAGTCGTTCGGCCAGCTGGGAGCCTTCGGAATTGGCCATCATGTCGATGAACAGCATCATGTTGTTGCAGATCTTCGCGGCGACACCGGCCCCGCCATCGCCCGCATGGATCACGCGTCCAGCCATCGGCTTGATGTAATCGGTTGCCGTTCCAGCGCTTTCCAGGTCACCACCGAGCATGAAGCACAGCGTGCCGGCCTGCGCGCCGCTGATACCGCCGGACACCGGCGCGTCGACGAAGCGGAAACCCCGGCGTGCCGACTCGGCGTGACAGTAGCGAGAGGTTTCGATGTCAACGGTGGAACTGTCCACCAGAAGCGTTGATGGCGAAGCGTTTTCCCAGATCCCATAGGGCCCCTCGAACACCGAGCGGACATGCTCACCCTTGGGCAACATGGTGAAGACGACCTCGGCGCCGGCCAGCACCTCGGCGATTTCCTCCACCGCGGTCACACCGTTGGCTTCCGCCGTGGTCAGCGCGTCACCCGAGAGATCGAAACCGCGCACCGTGTGCCCGGCCGCCACCAGATTGGCGGCCATCGGGCCGCCCATGTTTCCCAAACCGATCCAGCCGTAGGTCGCCATCAGACCAACCTAGCGTTAGGCGCGCGCTCTGTCGGCAGCATCCAGCTCGTGCAGCGAGCTGCCTTTGGTTTCCGGCAGCGTCCACACGGCGATCAGCGTGATGGGTGCGACCGCCGCGAGATAGATCGCCACCGGTACCCAGCTGTGGTACCTGCTCAGCAGCGCGGTACCGATGACCGGAGCCAGCGATCCGGCGAAAATCGAGGTCACCTGGTAGCCGACCGACACTCCGGAATAGCGCATTCGGGTGGGGAACATCTCGGCCATGATGGCCGGCTGCCCGGCGAACATCAGCGAGTGCACCAGCAGTCCGATGACAATCGCGGACAGGATCACCCACTCGTCGCGGGTGTTGAACATCGGGAACGCGATGAAGCCCCAGCCCGCGGACAGCGCGGCCCCGAGCGCGTACGGCGCACGCCGTCCCACGATGTCGGTGCATCGGCCGACAATCGGCAGTGCGATCGCCTGAACCGCGTGAGCGATCAAGAGCAGCAGCAGGATTCGCTTGGTATCCATATGCAACTGGGTCTTGAGATAGGTGATGGAGAAGGTGACCACCATGTAGTAGAGGATGTTCTCGGCTACCCGCAGGCCCATGGCGGTGAACACTCCGCGCGGATACCGGCGGAACACCTCGACGACGCCGTATGAGGTCGATGAGCCGCTTGCGCGAAGAGAATTCGGTAGCGCGCGGTTGTCCTCGATCTCCTTGCGGGCCTCGGTGAAGATCGGCGCATCGGATATCCGGGTGCGGATGTAGTACCCGATCGCGACGATGACGGCCGACAACCAGAAGCCGACCCGCCAGCCCCACGCCAGGAAGGCGGAATCGGAGAGGGTCGAGGACAAGGTGAGCAGCACCATGGTGGCGAGCAGGTTGCCCAGTGGCACCGCCGCCTGCGGCCAGCTCGCCCAGAATCCGCGTTGCGCGTCGGGCGAATGCTCGGCCACCAACAGCACAGCGCCGCCCCATTCACCGCCCACCGCGAATCCCTGGAGGAACCGCAGGATCACCAGCAGAATCGGGGCGGCGTAGCCGACCTGCGCAAACGTCGGCAGACAGCCCATGAGGAAGGTGGCGATGCCGACCAGCACGATCGCGATCTGCAACAGGTGCTTGCGCCCGTAGCGATCGCCGAAGTGCCCGAACACGATTCCACCGATGGGGCGGGCGATGAACCCGACCGCGTAGGTGAGGAATGCCTTGATGATGTTGTCGAGGTCATTTCCGCCGGCCTGCACCGCCGGGAAGAAGACCTTGTTGAAGACGAGGGTGGCGGCGGTGGCGTAGAGAAAGAACTCGTACCACTCGACGACGGTGCCCGCCATGGATGCCGCGACCACTTTGCGCAGACCCGTTGGAGTGGCGGCCTCGGCGGTGATGGACACAGCCGAACCCTAACGTCGAGTGCGAGCCTCACGCGGTTTTCAGGCAAGAATTCCGGATGAGGCTCGCACTCGATGATCAGATGGATTCGAGGCTGTAGCCCATGGGGAGCAGCACACTCTTGAGCTCGCAGTACTCTTCGATGCCCTCTGGCCCGTTCTCGCGGCCGATACCCGATTGCTTGTAGCCGCCGAACGGGCAGCTGGGATCGAACGCGTACCAGTTGATGCCGTAGGTGCCGGTGCGAATCTGCGCGGCCACCTCCAGGCCCTTCGGCACATCGGTGGTCCAGACGCTGCCGGCCAGTCCGTAGTTGGAGTCGTTGGCGATCTTGATGGCCTCGTCTACCGAGTCGTAGGCGATGATCGACAGCACCGGGCCGAAGATCTCCTCCTGCGCGATGGTCATCGAGTTATCGACATCAGCGAAAATCGTTGGCTGCACGAAGTATCCGCCGTCCAGACCCTCGGGACGCTTGCCGCCGTAGGCAAGGCGTGCGCCCTCCTCGATGCCCTTGGCGATGTAGCCCTCGACGCGGGCGCGCTGCTTTTCGGTGATCAGCGGGCCGACCTGGGTGGCCGGATCGTCGGGCAGCCCGACGCCCATCAGCGAGACCATGCCGACGATGCCGTCCACCACCTCGTCGTACCGCGACCGCGGCGCCAGTACCCGGGTCTGGTTGACGCAGCCCTGCCCGGCGTTCATCAGCCCCGAGAACACCAGCATGGGCAGCGCCGCAGCCAAATCCGCGTCCTCCAGCACGATGGCGGCGGACTTGCCGCCCAGCTCCAGGGTGACCTTTTTGAGGTTCTTCGCCGCTATCCCGGCGATCTCCTTACCGACCGCGGTGCTGCCGGTGAAGCTGAACACGTCGACACCGGGGTTATTGGTCAGCGCCCGGCCGGTCTCGGCGCCACCGGGCACCACCGACAGCACGCCCTCGGGCACTCCCGCCTCGGCGAACACCTCGGCCAGGATGAAGCTCGACAGGGGAGTCTCGGCGGCGGGCTTGAGCACCACGGTGCAGCCCGCGAGGAACGCCGGGCCGATCTTGTTGAGCGCCAGGAACAGCGGCACGTTCCAGGCCGCGATGGCGGCCACCACACCGGCAGGCTCCCGGGTCACCACGGTCTGGCCGTAGGCGCCGTTACGCAGTTCCTTCCACTTCACCGCGTCCGCCGCGTTGGCGTAGTACTGGATGGCGCCGAAGCCGCCCATCCACTGCAGCGTTTCGATCACCATGGGGGGAGCGCCGGTCTCGTCGGCGATGGCCTTGCAGATCTCGTCCTTGCGGGCTTCTAGGCCGGCGACAGCCTTCTGCAGCACCGCCTGCCGCTCATGGGGGGTGAGCTTGGGCCACGGACCGTCGTCGAAGGCACGACGGGCCGCGCTCACCGCGGCCTCGACGTCAGCGGGGGAGGCCAGCGGACACTGACCCACCTTCTGGCCGGTCGCGGGGGAGATGACCTCGATCACCTGGTCGGTGGCCGGTTCGGTCCAGACGCCGCCGATGAAGAGCTTGTCAAAGTTGTTCCCATTCGTCATGAATCGCTGTCTCTTTCCTGATGTGTATCAACGAACCCGGTGAAGCCGGAGGGTTTGTGGGGGCCGATGGGGCCGAACTCGAACAGTCCACTGCCGTGGGTTTCGACACCGTTCTCGATCGCCGTGAAGGATGCGAGATTGTCTACAGGGCACAGCAGCTTGAGCGTCGCGTCCAGCTCGGCGGTCTTGTACCGCTTGCCCTGTACGACGAGATCGCCCTGCCACATGCCGTGGCGCCAGTCGGGGTCCAGGCCGTATCCGGTGCCGAAGCCGAAGTAGTGCGGCAGCACGATATCGGCCTTGATGGTGATGTCGCCCAGCGTGATTACCGCGGAGCTGGCCTCGCGCGTACCCGGAACCAGGGTGATGTCGTGCGTGATGGGGCCGAGCTCGTCGATCCCCTTGGACGGATCACGCCACACCCGGCGCGCGCCACTGACCACCTTGTTGCCGTGCTCGTCCTCTTGGTTGATGAAAACTATCGAATACTCGGGGAACGAGATCACGTTGTAGAGCCAGAAGAAGCCGCCGGCCAGGGTGGCCCGCCGTCCGGCGGGTTCGCCCTCGCCCACGGGACGGATGCCCCAGGAGCGATCCCGGTTACCCGACCAGTTGATGCCGTCCAGTTCGTGAGTGGTGCCGTCAACAGTCAATTGACCTGTCCAGGTGCCGGTTTGAGCGAACCGTGCGGTATCGAACATGACGCGGCCCATCTGGCGCTGATAGTGGCCCGGTTCCAGGGATGCCGGTATCTCACCGGTGTAGGTCAGATCAAAGCTGATGTCGTAGGCGGCATCCTTCCAACCGGGTTCCAGGATCACCCGTATCTTCTTGAGGCCTTCGACGACCTCGACGCGGTACGGCCCTACGGTCAGATCGGCGCGGTCGTCGCCCAGCGCGCGCGAGGCGCGGAACACCAGGATGTCGTCGCCGTTGCGGACAGATGCGAATGCATCGGTGACACCCAGATTCGGATAGACGCCTAATCCGGTGATCAGATATGGCAGGTCGGCGCGGCCGCCATGGCAGCCAAAGTAATAGCGGTCATAGAAGTTTCGGTCCGAGGTGCCGACGTGACGGACCACATCGGCGATCTGATGGATCGGGTAGTCGTCGAAAGGCGACAGGCTCATGCCGGTACCCCCGCCCAGTAGGTTCCGTTCAGCATCTTCTCCAGTGTGAGCCGGTGCAGAATCAGATCATCGGGGTCGTTCGGCATCTGTGCCTGTCCGAAGGCCATGGCGCGCATCTGGATCCGCACCATGATGACGGCGTGCTGCAGTGCCGCGTACGCGGTGTAGAAATCCAGGTCTGCGGCGTGGTGACCGGTGAGGGCGGCGTACTCCGCGGCGATGTCCGCGCGCTTGCAGAAATCCGGTAGGCCGGGCAGCGTCGCTACTTCGGCTAAGTCCTGGAAAAACCTGTGCAGGAAGATGATCCAGCCCAAGTCTAGTTCACGCGGTCCGATGCTCGCCATTTCCCAGTCCAGCAGTGCGACGGGTTCGAAGTTGCGATAGATGACATTGCCGGGACGTGAATCACCCCAGCTGACAACATCGTTGGCTCGTAGGGACTCCTCGGGCCAATTCTCGCGCAACCACTCGAAACCGCGATCGATCAGCGGGATCGTGGGCCCGTCACCGCGCACCCACTCGTAGAACTCGTGGGTGCGGCGCACGTGGGCGTCCAGGCCGGTCTCGCCTTCACGCGCGTCGTCGAGGAATGCGAAGTTCTCCGTCGGTGCGGCATGAATGCGGGCGAGTTGATCCACGGTGAGTCGCTGCATCTTGTGGCGGTCGGCCTCGGCGGCCTCGGTCACCCAGGAGCCGAAGGTGTAGGGCATGCGGTCGGGCGGCACGTCGCCATCCACCCGATCCATCACAAAGAACTCACCGCCGAGCACCGTGGTGTCGTCGCAGTACCAGCGGACCGGCGGAACCACGGCCGAGGAGTGCTGTCCGAGGGCGTCCATGACATCGAACTGGCGGCGCATGTCATAGGTCGGGAACACCGGACTCGAATCGGGCTGAGGTGCGGTCCTGATGACCAGGCGGTGGGCGGCACGCTGGCCGTTCTCGGTCCACTGCGCATCGGCCAGGATCGTCTCGCTGGACATGCCGTTGGCACTCGGCAGCTCGGCATGGTCCACGCTGAAGGCGGCGTCGGCCGGCAGCTGGGCGGATATCCAGTCGGCGAGCGCGCCACGCAAAGTTTCGGGGTCCCGTTGGGATTCCGCGGGACGTGCAACGTCCTCGTGCGTCGCTATCTGCTCAGTCAAGGTGTCGTGACTTCCGTTTCATGTCCGCCTCGTTGCGTGACGTACGCAACACTACCGGGCAGTCAGTAGAAGTGGAACCTGTTGCAATTCTGTATTCAGTGGGGGCGCAGGACAAGCACCAAATTGCTCACCAGAACCTCCCGGACAGCGGGAACTCTGGTGATCCGCCATGCCCATTTCGGGTGGTAGCGGGGAAATGCGGCAACCAGCGTGCCGGTTCCGTGGGCCCAGGCAAGCCCGTCGCGCACCGATACCGGGAAAAGTGACGACCCGTAGTTGTTCTTGGGTGGATGGCCATGCTTGCGGGTGTACCAGCGGGCCGCGCGGGCACCCCCGAAGTAGTGCGTCAGGCCCATTTCGTGGCCGCCGAACGGGCCCAGCCAGACGGTGTAGGACAAGATCGCGAGCCCGCCCGGGCGGGTGACCCGCAGCATCTCCTCGCCGAGGCGCCACGGTTCCGGCACATGCTCGGCGACATTCGACGACAGGCAGATGTCCACGGCGTCGTCGGCGAACGGCAGGGCCATTCCGGATGCGCGCAGATATGCCGCGCGGGGATCGTGGATGCCGGAGGTTCCCGCGGGGGCCGAATGCATTTCCCGGGGGTCGGGTTCGACGCCGATATATCGGGCCCCCGCACTGGCGAAGGCTGACGCGAAATAACCTGGGCCGCCGCCGACATCCAGCACCGTGTGGTCCTGCAATCCAGCGCCCGTTGCCTGTCGCCACAAGTCTGTGACCAGGTGAACAGTGTCGTGCGCGACCGTCCCATAGAACCGCTCTGGCGCACTCTGCTCATATCGAAAAGATGCCAATAGGCTGGCTGAACGCCGAAGCGTAGCTCGTTGGGCAAACAGATCTGTAATGTTCGGCACGGGCTCTCGTCCTGCTTGATTTCCTCTAATGATGACGGAAATTTCTGGAGGCCCACCCTAACGGCCTAGGGTGCTTAGCGGTGCTTAGCGAACTGTCAGATCAGCCGGACCTCCCGCGGGAGGTCCTTATGCTGTGCTGGCGCGATACCGGCCATCCGCAGGGCGGTGGCAGCGAGGCATACCTGCAGCGTATCGGCGCCGAGCTGGCCGCATCCGGGGTCAAGGTGACCTTGCGATGCGCCGCCTACCCAGGCGTTCCCCGCCGTGAGGTGGTGGACGGAGTGCAGATCTCACGTGCCGGTGGGCGCTTCACGGTGTATCCGCGTGCGCTGCTGTCGCTGTTGGCGGGGCGTCTGGGCCTGGGTGCGCTGCGTGATGTGCGTCCCGACGTTGTCATCGACACCCAGAACGGCATCCCCTTCTTCGCCGGCACCGTTGCCCCCGCACCCGTGGTGGTGCTGGTGCACCACTGCCATCGGGAACAGTGGCCGGTAGCGGGACCGCTGATCGGCCGGCTCGGCTGGTGGCTGGAATCGCGGTTGTCTCCGCGGATACACCGGCGTAACCAGTACCTGACTGTCTCGCAGCCGTCTGCCTCGGATCTGGTTGCCCTCGGTGTGGATCCTGGACGGATCGCGGTGGTGCGCAATGGTGTCGACCAGATTGACGCCTATATCTCCGGCGATGCGATGGACGTGCGAAGCGAGACGCCGCGCGCGGTGGTCCTGTCACGTCTGGTGCCGCACAAGCAGATAGAGCACGCACTGACCACTCTGGCACTCCTGCGTGACCATGTGGCCGACGTGCATCTTGACATCATCGGAGATGGTTGGTGGATGGACCCGCTGGTGGACCATGCTGCCCGGCTTGGGATTTCCGATGCGGTGACCTTCCATGGATACCTTGACGAGGAAACCAAGCACCGCGTGCTGCAGCGCGCGTGGGTGCACTTGATGCCGTCTCGCAAGGAGGGCTGGGGCCTGGCCGTCACCGAGGCCGCGCAACATGGTGTGCCGACCGTTGGCTACCGGTCGTCCGGTGGACTCATGGATTCGGTCACCGATGGCATCACCGGCCTGCTGGCCCGCGATCAGGATGAATTCGTCCGCCATGCCGCGACTCTGTTGGCGGACAACAAGCTTCGCTATCGCATGGGTGAAGCGGGACGGGCTCGTTGCGCCGATCTTTCGTGGCAGCGCAGCGCTGCCGGGGTGACGACCGTACTCAAGGCGGCGGTAGCCGGGGTCCCGGTTTCGGGGATCATCGGTGCCGAACCGGTCGTGGCTCCGCAGGTCGAGATTCCCGCCTGATCGCTCAGCCGGCGTTGAGGTATCGGGAGGCGAGCGTGGCCCCGATCCGGGTGCTGTGTTCGATCAGCTCGTCGGCGCCCACGTCGAGAAGCCCAGAGCGCCAGGCGTTGACCAGTTCACTGAACCCGCCGATGCCTACCAGGGTGTCCATTCGGAACCCGGTTCGGTCGACGTTCGGTACCAGGTAGGGTTCGGCCGCGGCGATCAGGACCGCGGTGGCCTGATGTAAGAGATCTGTCCGCCGCTGCTCGAGCACCGCGCTGCCGACATGCCGGACAAATATGATGTC
This sequence comes from Mycobacteroides franklinii, assembly GCF_002013895.1. Classification (GTDB taxonomy): domain Bacteria; phylum Actinomycetota; class Actinomycetes; order Mycobacteriales; family Mycobacteriaceae; genus Mycobacterium; species Mycobacterium franklinii. The sequence continues at coordinate 386,418 of NZ_MAFQ01000005.1, forward strand.
TGCCCAGCCGGGATCTGCGGAAACACGTTGAACCACAAGGGCAATGGTCTTGCGGAGAGTGTCCAGCGGAGGGCGGTTCGGGTCCTCTCCGACAATGGCGGAGATCTGGGCGATCAGTTCCTCGCGCACGCCGTCCCAGACCGCGGCCAGCAGATCCTCGCGGTCGCCGAAGTCTTCATAGAAGTACCGGTCGTTCAGTGAGGTCCGTGCGCAGACGCCCCGCATGGTGACCGCGGCCCACCCCTGCTCGATCCAGATCTCCTGTGCGGCCGTGACGAGCCGCTCGCGGCGTTCGGCGCGACGCTCAGCCGCGGTACGCCCGCCCCATAGACCCGGTGATGCCGCCATCGCCCCATGTTGACAGTCCCGTGCACGGTAGGTCAAAGTGGTGGCATGTGCAGTCAGTTATGGCGGGTGCCACCAAAGTGTGCTGTGGTGGCGTGGTGGTGAGCCTTTTGGGGTTCGGACGTGGCGAACGCCGCACTCGCAAGGCCGATGCGGTGGTGACCGGCGCGGCCAGCGGTATCGGCCGGGCATTCGCCCTGGAACTGGCTCGTCGCGGGGGACGGGTGGTGTGTGCCGATGTGGACTTGCCCGGTGCGAAGGAGACGGCCGCGCTGATCGGGGATCGCGCGATCGAGGCGGCCTGCGACGTGTCGGTGTTCGACGAGGTGGAAGCGCTCGCCGATATCGCCGAGGAGTGGTTCGGAAAACCGGCCGACCTGGTGATCAATAACGCGGGCATCGGTGCGGGCGGTCAGGTTGTCGGCGCCGCCCCGCTCGCGGATTGGCAGAAGACACTCGGGGTGAACCTGTGGGGCGTTATCCACGGGTCCCATGTGTTCGCACCCCGCCTGCGGGCACTGGGCCGTGGCGGCATCATCAACGTGGCCTCGGCGGCGAGCTTCGCGGCCGCGCCGCGCATGGGTGCCTACAACGTCAGCAAGGCGGGGGTGTTGGCGCTCTCCGAGACCCTTGCCGCCGAACTCAGCGGCACCGGAGTGGCCGTCACGGTGCTATGCCCCACCTTCGTCAAGACCAACATCGTCGACAGCGGAATCATCGAGGAGTCGGCCGCCAGGCTGGCGGTCACCGCCATGAAATGGACCGGTGTTTCCGCGGATTCGGTGGCACGCGGCTGCCTCGACGCGCACGACCGTGGCCAGCTCTATGTGCTCCCGCAATTCGATGCGCGATTCATCTGGCAGGCCAAGCGCCTTGCCCCCGATACCTACACCAAGGCGCTGGGCATCGCGGAACGATTCTCCCGCCAGCGCGGAAACTGACCAGGAAGGAAACACGATGGCAATCGCACTCGACAGCATCCTCGCGACCATCAAGGACAAGCAGTGGGCACTGGCCGATATCGACTGGGACGCACCGGGTGCGGAACAGGTCACCGATGAACAGCGTCCGGCGCTCAAGGAATTCATGTCCGATCTGGTGTGGATCGAGAACGTGGGCGCGCGAGGGTTCGCCGCGCTGGCGACGAAGGCGCCGGATGAGGATCTGAAGCAGATCTACACCTACTTCCACGCCGAGGAACAGCGGCATGCCAACGCCGAATTGGCGTTGATGCGCCGCTGGGGGATGATCGAAGAGGGCGAAATGCCGGTGCCCAACAAGAACATTCGGTTGGTCATCGAATGGCTCGATCGCTATAGCGACAGTCTGTCGTTGGCGTCCCTGGGCACGGTGATCCCGTCTTTGGAGACCGCCCTGGACGGCGCGCTGGTCAAGTTCCTACTCGACGAGGTCGACGACCCGGTGTGCCATGAGGTGTTCCGCCATATCAATAGTGACGAGTCCCGTCACCTTGCAGTCGGTTTCCAGGTCTTGGACATGCTCGGGGCCAGTTCCATGCGTCAGCTCATCGTCGAAACCGTGGGTACCTTCATCAAACCGTCGGTGATGCTGGGGCTGCTGGTCTACTCGCCCCTGCTCACCCGGATGGTCACCAATATCTCTGCGATGGGCCTCTCGGAAGAGAAGCTGTACAACGCGATCAAGAGGTACGAGAACGTCGGCGAGCGCAGCGAGAACACGCGTCGGCTGCCCGCGTATCACCTCATCAAGTACCACGCACGAATCGCCATCAATCAGACCCAGCCGTTCCAGTTCGTCTCCGAGTCCATGGGCAAGGCAATCGATCTGTTCCCGATCCGGGTGCTGGGTAAGACGCCGACCTGGTCCCAGGAACTCACCTATGAGCCGGTGTCACGATGAGCGAGGTGCTGATCATCGGTGCCGGCTTCGCAGGCCTGGGCACCGCTATCAGTCTGCTGGAGCAGGGAATCGACGACTTCACGATTCTCGAGCGGGGCGATGATGTCGGCGGAACCTGGCGCGACAACTCCTATCCCGGTGCGGCGTGCGATATCCCATCACTGTTGTACTCGTATTCCTTCGAGCAGAATCCGGACTGGTCCAAGGCATACTCGGGTGGTCCGGAGATCCTGCGGTACATCCAGCGCATGGTGGACAAGCACGATCTGCGGCGCTTCATCAAGTTCGGCGTGAACGTCACGGGGCTGACATTCGATGAGAGCACGGGGATCTGGACGGCGGACACCGCCTCCGGCGAGATCTTCACCGGCCGGTGCGCTGTCATGGCGGCGGGACCGCTGGCCAATGCCAGCTGGCCCGATATCCGGGGACTGGACAGCTACACCGGACACAAGATTCACAGCGCTCGATGGGACCACGACTACGACATGGAGGGTAAACATGTCGCGGTGATCGGCACCGGAGCCAGTGCCGTGCAGATTATTCCGGAGTTGGTCAAGACCGCCGCCCGGGTCAAGGTCTTTCAGCGCACGCCCGGTTGGGTGTTGCCGCGCTTGGACTTCCAGCATCCCGCGTGGGCACAGAGGATCTTCGGCAGCAACCCGGCGGTTCAGAGCCTGGCCCGGCAGGCCTGGTATTGGACGCACGAGGCCGCCGCGGTGGGAATGGTCTGGGACACCCCGGTGACCTCGCTCATCCAATGGATCGCCAAGGCGAACCTGCGCCGGCAGATCAGTGATCCCTGGACCCGTCGCCAGTTGACCCCAGATTTCCGTGCGGGGTGCAAGCGGATGCTGATGACCAGCGACTACTACGCGGCCCTCGAGAAGGACAACTGCAAGCTGATCACGTGGCCTATCGCTACGTTGTCTCCCAACGGAATTCGTACCGCCGACGGTATCGAACACGATGTCGACTGCATCGTCTTCGCCACCGGATTCGACGTGTGCAAGGCAGGCACACCCTTCCCGATCGCGGGGCGCGACAGCAGGAAACTCGCCGACGAATGGTCCGGCGGCGCGTACGCCTACAAGAGCGTCAACGTCTCGGGCTACCCCAATCTGTTTTTCACATTCGGCCCCAATTCGGGACCCGGGCATAACTCCGCGCTGGTCTACATGGAGGCGCAGATCGACTACATCGTGCAGGCAATCGGCATCGTTCGCGACAAGGACCTGTTGACCTTGGACGTACGCCAGGACCGGCAGAACCAGTTCAACGACGATATTCAGCGGCGGCTGAGCAAGACGACGTGGAATTCGGGCTGCCAGAGCTGGTACCTGACCGAAGACGGCAAGAACACCACGATGTTTCCGGGATTCGCCACACAGTTCGCGCGGCAATTGCGGACGGTGGAGCTGGATGACTACAGCTTCATGTCCGGTGCGGCTGCCGCGGCGGCCTCGGCGTCAACCTCCGCGTAGTCATATCCATCCACACTCGAAACCATATGTCCCGTCGGGGACGACGCAGTCGAGCTGTTGATGGGCGCGCTGGCGGAGGTTGGTCTCAAGGCCGTGCCGGTAAACGGTGCGCTTTGCCTGACGTTGGCGGACGCCGGGCTGCCTGTCCGGACACGTGCGGGGCGATTGGGCTGTGGCCGAACCGCTTTTGGTTGCGCTAGATGTGGCTCAGCTGTCCGAATCCGGTGCGGCGATGCTGGCATCGTGGGTGCCTCCCGGCCCCGCGTGTCGCGTCTGGTAGCGGCGGCACGCCGCCACCACACCCGCGGCAAGGAGCGCAACCCAGATGAGATGCGCCGCGATGACCGTGGCGCGACGGCCCGACGACGCCCCGATGGGGGTCCATGGGCCGGGTACCCGGTAGAGCGCAATATCGCCGTCGCGGTACACCGACTCGAGTCGTGCCAGCGATGACGACGAAATCTCTTGTTGTCCCGGGGTATTTGCCTGTACGACGACCCAGCCAATGCCTTGCGCCGCGAGCTCGTCAGGCGTGGCACCGTTACGCAACAGCTCCTCGACGCGGCGCCCACGGGTGCCGTCCCCACGCACATCCTGTCCGTCGACCCGGAGGTCACCGCTGCTCACCGTGTCGGCGCGGATCCAGCGCGGGAAGGGATCCAGTACCGGTATGGACGATGGTCCCCAGGGATACTGCCGCATGGTCTCCGGTGGTAACACCGCCACCGGGTGTGGCTCGGCATTGATGTCGGCTGCCACGGCGGTCCATCCGGCCGGATAGGTCACCGGCACAACTCTGCCGCCGACACCCCACGCCAGGTCGGGCAGCGTGAATACCAATGCCGCGCAGGCCAACCCGGCCGCCAGGTACTGTGAGGAACGTTCGCGCCCCGTGGTGACGGCAGCGGCGCCGGCCACCGCGTACCCGGGCATGGCCAATGCCAACCATTTCTGGCCGTCGCGCAGGATGCCGAGTCCCGGCACCTCGGTGATGAGCCAGGTCGTCAGCGTCAACCCCGGGCCCGTCGCCAACAGTGCCGGAATGATCACCGCGGCAACGGCAATGCCGAGCAGCCCGAGTGCGCTACGGGTGCGCCACAGTACCACGACGCCCACTGCCACCACGATGAGCAGCACCGCCGAGAACACCAGCGCGAACAGCGTCGTACGCGAGGCGGGCACCGCCGAGGCATTCCATATGCCCCCCAATGAGGCCAGGCTGCCGAGCGTGCCCAGCCCTGGTTCGGCCCGGGCGGCGAAGGCGTGGACTCCCGCCTCGTCTCCGGCAGGCACGACCGTTCCCAACCCCGATGCCACGAGCCATGGCATCGCGGCCAGCACCGAGATCGACAGCACGCCAAGTCGTGACCGTCGATCCGTGGCCACGGCAAGCCCGACGATCAGTGCCAGCACCGTTCCGGTTGGGGTCAATCCGGCCACGGCGATCCAGAACGCGAGCGGGCACCAGGCGCCGATCCCCGTCGCCGTGCGCAGGCGGATAACCGTCAACGCGATCCAGGGCAGGCAGCCGTAGCCGACCAGGAGACTCCAGTGCCCCTGCAAAAGGCGTTCGGCCACATACGGATTCCAGATCGCGATGGTGGCTGCCACCAGCTCTCCAGGAACTCCGGCAGCCGGAACCAGGTGGGCGGCAACACGCGCCGCGCCCCATCCTGCGAGCCATAAGCCCAGCGCAAGAAGGATCTTGACGAGGATTCCGCCGTCGACAAGCACCGTCATGACCGCGATGAAGAAGTCCTGCGGGACGGCGCGCGGAGCCGCTTCGCCGGCCCCGAGCGCCGCATCGGTCAGGTATGACCGCGGTGTGGAGACGGCGTCACGGATCAGCAGGTAGCCGGGGGCGGCCAGGGGTGCGGTGATAGCCGCCGTCAAGACCAGTGCGTAAAGCGGGGCGATAAGGCCTATGCGGCGCAAGACGTCCTGGCTAGAGGTGGTTTCGAGGCGACGGGAACTTATCGGTGTCGGCCTCGCTGGCGGGCGGTTTCTCCGGCCCGCGACGACCGAAGAAGCCGTGATCGACGGTGTCCAGGCCGGGATCGATCAGTGCGGACTCGGCCCGCAGGCTGAACGAACCCAGCAGACCGCCACCGACCAGCGCCACCACGCCGAGGGCCGCGAAGGTGATCGGCAGGATGTTCGACCAGATGGAGAGGCTGTCGCGGGTATCGCGGGCCGCCTTCACCTGCTTCTCCACGGTCTCGTCATTGGACTGCACGGTGTAGTCCACCATCGGGACCTCGGGCTTGAGCGCGTCACGCGAGTAGTAGTGCAGCGCATGCTCTTTGCTCTTGACGATGATGCCGCTGACCGGGTCGACCCAGAACTCGCGCTGCGCCGCGTAGTAGCGGGTCATGGTGATCTCTTCGTCCTCGTGCTCGGCTTCCACGCCCCACTGCTGGGCGCGGGCCGTCACCTTGGAGTCTTCGTCCTTGTCGTACAACGAGGGGTACGCGACGGGTTCCACCAGCTTGCCGTTGGCGTCGTAGCCGACGTTCTGGGTGAAGTGGTAGGCGGTGAGCCCGTTGACGTCCTCTTCGCCGGTGTAGTTGGCGTCGAAGGCGCGCTGTGCCACCACGTCGAAGTACTGGTAGGTCTTCTTCTCGGTGTCGAAGGGGAACCGGTAGCTCAACCCTTCGTGCTTGAGCGCAATCGTGGTCGGCGGTGTCTCGTCTTCGATGGCCCGCGGCTTCTGCACACTGCCGCCCGGGTTGTCATCGCTGGAGATCGCCTCGGCGGAGTGCCGGTCCACGGTGACGGTGTCGACGGTGGCGAGGACCAACCCGGCATCGCCCTGCTTGTCGGTCCGCCGAATGGTGATGCCCGCCTGCAGGCCGACCTTGGTGGCGTCGGCGGGGCTGACGGTGGTGATCTGCTCCTGCAGCATGACCGGCTTGTCCGGGTCGGCAATGAACTTCTGGCCGGACAGCGACACCGGGTCCAGCGCGCGGCCCTTGCCCTCGCTCACCAATGTGGCGTCCCAGTCGAGCGGAATCTTCGCAAGCCGGTTGCTGGTGTACGTGCTGAGCAACAGTGCAGCGATAATGAGCGCCGAACCGAGCCCCAGCAGCCCGCACGCTGCGATACGCATCATGACCCCGCGGTTCACTGTGGACGAACCCTCCTTAACGTGCGGTAGCCCTGGTTCCGGCGGCAGCCGGATGACACAGCATGCCCAGGGCAAATCTGTCTGACCCTAACAGCCGCGGCCGTTAGGTGGTCATTCGGCGATCGTACGGTCCGCAGGTCTTGGTTCTGGTCGAATGTCCTCGGATCGGCTCAGAACCGTACCCTCGGCGGGGTGACCACAGCGCGGCCCTCGGCTCCAGCAGCCCCTGCCGTCCATGCGCGGGGCTTCGTACCCGCACTGGAGGGCATGCGCGCTTGCGCCGCGATGGGGGTTGTCGTCACCCACACCGCGTTCCAGACCGGCCATAACGGTGGTGTCGACGGCCGTATCCTGGGCCGCTTCGACCTGGCGGTGGCCGTGTTCTTCGCGCTATCGGGATTTCTGTTGTGGCGACCGCATGCGCTAGCCGCCCAGCCAGCGGCACAGGGACCGCCTCCGGTGAGCACCGGGCGCTACTTCGCGTCGCGGTTCGTGCGCATCGTCCCGGCCTACCTGGCCGCCGTCTTCGTGGTGCTGTTGCTGTTGCCGGATGCGGCAGGAGCCCGTTGGATCGTCTGGCTGGCCAACCTGACGCTCACTCAGCTGTACATCCCGCTAACTTTGACGGCGGGTCTGACGCAGATGTGGAGCCTGGCGGTGGAGGTCGCGTTCTACATCGCGCTGCCCGTCATCGCGCTCATCATGCGGCGGTCGCCGGTTCGGTGGCGGGCCTCGCTGCTGCTGGCGGCCGGGGTGGTCAGCTTGGGGTGGTCGTTCATCCCGTTTCACAGTCCCGCCGGTATCAATCCGCTGACGTGGCCTCCCGCCTTCTTCTCATGGTTCGTCGCGGGGATGCTGCTGGCCGAATGGAGTGCGGCCCCGCCCGCCTGGACGCTGCGCCTGGCCCGCCGCCGGGTCGTACTGGCCGTCGTGGCCCTCATCGCGTTCGCCGTGGCGGCATCGCCGCTGGCGGGGCCGGAGGGGCTGATCCAGGCACCCCCGCACCAGTACGCGGTCAAGATCGCTATGGGAGCGACGCTGGCCTGGGCGCTGCTCATGCCGCTGACCTTGGACGCCCCGGGTACTCCGCATCGGGTGTTGGGCAGCCCGCTCATGGTGACATTGGGGCGTTGGTCCTATGGCCTGTTCATCTGGCACCTGGCCGCGCTGAACATGGTCTTCACCGTCATCGGACGATTTCCGTTCAGTGGGCATTTCCCGTCGGTGCTGATTCTCACGCTGATCTTCGGCTTCGCGATGGCCGCGGTGAGTTATGCGCTGGTCGAATCCCCGTCACGGGAGGCACTGCGCCGCTTCCAGAAGCGTCGTGATGGGAGCCGGACCGCGGCCAGGGCCACGGTGGCCACCGAGATCAGCGCCAGCAGCTGAATCCACCACGAGTGACCGGTGTAGCCGCCCACCGATCGCCACGGATGCCGTGAGAGAGCCGCACCGGCCAGTAGTAGTGAGCCGCCCGCGATGTACGAGCCTGCGACGGTGAGTGCGCGCAGCGGCCAACGGGTCCACACCTTGAACACCAGGGCTGTCACGCCCACCACCGCCCCGGCGATGCCACTGATCGCGGTGAGAGCCGCCAAGACCGCGACACCCGCGGCCGGGCCAGAGCGCCAGGGAACCACGCGCGGCAGCGTGGTTTTCCGTCGCACCGGCAGCAGGGCCAAGAGTGCGAGGACCGGAAGCAGCGCCAGCCCGCCGAAGAGGCCCGCTCGGTACCAGGTATTGAGGCCGAATGTCAGCGTGATCTTTCCGCCGTCGCCGGATGGCAGCACCCAGCCCTGCTGCCATCCGTTGACGCGTACCGGGGCAAGCGTGTGCCCCTGCGCATCGCGTGCCACCCATCCGGGGTTGATGCTTTCAGGCACCACAAGTATCCGATCGCGGCGTGCAGGCTCGGCGGTGACCTCGCGCCGATCCGGTCCCCAGGTGCCCTTGGCGGCGATCGTCGCCGTCGCGGCGGCCGGTGTTGTACCGGGTGCGGTCAGCTGTACCCCATCAACGATGAACTGCTGGCTCGGATTGACGGTCACGTCCTGCGCCCCGGAACCGGTGGCAATCGGATTGGTGTCACAGGGCGTCGCCTGAATAACTTTGCCGTCCAACAGGTCACGCACCGTGGCCGTGATGGACATGGGCACAAAGCGTCCGGCCAGAGCGAGGATCGGTCCGCGATCGCATCCGATGGTGATCGTGCGCTTGCTGTTCGCCACATCGTCGGCCGGGGCAATGGGCCGGTGGTCCGCGTCCAGTGCGACGACCTCGGCGAGGCCGGGCGGCTTGAGTTGATCGAATCCCAATGCGGTGCGGTCGATGATGTCGGTCCAGTCGGTCACCGTGAGCGTGATGGTATCGGTGACGAACGGGTGCAGGGCCAGCTCGGTGACATCGGCCTTGGTGTCGATGGACCGCACTTGCGGACCGTCGCCAAGATTGATCGCGACCTGCCTGGGGTGTGCCGGCACCTCGGTGCGGCTGGGGCGCAACCGAATTCCGCCGACGGCGGTGGGCTTGGGGAGTTTGATGACGAGGGACGGCAGATGTTGGCGTTGCACCGAATCCTGCGGCGCGGTCCAGACCGTGCCCGGATCGCCGTCGGTGGCCGCGTACGACGAGCCCCTGGGATCGATCACGTCGGAGCTTCCGGTCGCGACGGTGGTGCCCGGTTGTTGGATCAAATCGTGCAGCTGCGGGCCCGGACGTGCGCGTACCCACAACTTCGGCGTGAGCGAAATAGGTTGGGGGACTGTCAATGTTCGGATGAATGTGCCGGGTTCTTCGGGTGCCAGGGACAGCGTCGCGGCACACCGCAAGCGTTGTGAGGAAGGGGCGCAACCGGATCGGCCCTCCAGGGAGGAGCCCAAATCCCAGCCGAGCGGGTTGTCACCGGCCGGAGGCGCGGGGATCGTCGCGCTGTGGCGCAGATCGACGGAGTGGGCGAATCCGGCGGCATCGTATTGAGTCAGCGACAATTCGGTGACTCCGAACTGGACGCCGGAGGTGCCGTCGTCGGTTCCGGTTGCGGTTACCTTGACCCAGTTGGTTTCCCCGGGCCGTAGCGCGATATCCAGGGGTTTGCCCGGTTCGTCGAATCGCACCGACGTCGTACCGTTGTCGGTCTCGACCTCCAGCCGCCGCACCTGCGCGCCCAAGGCGGTTGCGCTCGGCGTGACGGTGAGAATCGCATTGGTGATCGGCCGATCCAGATCGACACGAATCCATTGTCCGAGAGCAGCTTCCAAGGAGCTGCTGACCCAGCTTGTCCCGTTGTCGCGATCGATCGCGGCCGCCGTGCTGGTGCCCGGTGCCACATTGGGCAGCGCGGTGGAATCCGATGCGGAGCTGGAGGCGGAGATGGTTCCGCCCGTCCAACTTCCGTTGACGAGAGGAACACCGGTGGCCGGGTAGTCGGGGACTCTATTGAAGGTGCGACGTTTGTCGCCGGGCGCGCGGATGGCCGAAGAATGATCGTCTACCCGCCCGTAGTCGGTCTCGCGAGCCAGCGGTGTGTCCGTGACCATCGCGGGGCCGGGGCGCAGACCGGCTTGAGCGGCATCCGTGGCCAACAGAGACGGGCCCAGCGGCTGCTCGTTCAGCTGGCGGCGCCGCTCGCCCAGCCGCAGCAGCGCCTCGGGCCCGCCCGCCACCCTGGGCATGCTGTCGATATCCGCGAAATACGGGTCGCCGTTGTGCTTTTGCGGACCCACCGCGTAGATCTCGACCGCGGGATACTGAGGCCGCAGGTCGCTGTCCGCGACAAAGCCCTCCAGCGTTCCGGCCCCGATGGGGTCGCCGAACTGTGCCACCTTGGTCAGCCCCGGAGACGCCTCGATGGTGTGGTGCACCAGGATCGGGCGTGCGGAACGCGAGGTGTCGGGATCCAGATCATTGCGCACCACCAGGTAGGAGATGCCCTGCTGCGCCAAGGTGTCGGCCAGTCCGTCCGAGGGGCGGCCCGCGGCGAACAGTTGCTGCACGGAATCGATGGCCCGGATGGTTTCCGGAGGTGTCAAGGGGATGGAATCACGTACTCCCCAAGGGGTTTGTCCCAATACTTGCAGCGGCTCGTCGCGGGTGAGACCCCAGGTTTGGATGGCGAACGGAGCGCCCGGCACCACGAGTGCACGCCCGCCGTCGTCATGATCGGCGAGCCAGTGCGCCGTATCGCTCCAGTATTCCGGGATCGCATCGAAGCCGCCGCGGGGTACCAGCCGGCCCGTCCACGCGAGCGATGTGCTGGCGGCGAGCGCCACGAACAGTGCGATCGAGAAGGCGACGGCTCGATTGCGTTCCGGTCGTGCCAGTGCCGAAAGCCATTCCCGCGCGGGCATGCTGGCGGGCAGTGGGATCCGTGACAACGCGTGCGCCAAGCCGAGAATCAACGGTAGACGGATCAACGGCTCCAGCTTGTGCACATTGCGCAACGGGGTGCCGCCGTCGTCCAGGAAGAACTGAATCTGTTGACCCACCGGTGATCCGAGTGCGCCGGTGTACCCGGCCGTCAGCAGTACCAAGCCGACCAGAAGTATGGCGACAAGTCGCCCGCGCGCCGGCATGCCCCGCATGGCCAGCCCCGCCATGCCTGCGGCGGTGATCATCGTGGTGGCGATGACCATGGCCGACTGGGTGACCAGCGAGGAACCCGCCGTCGCCGTCGGGGCCACGAACGGCGTCCAACTGTCGGTTCCGCGCAACACCTCGGTCAGCGAGGTCCATTGGGTGGTGACGCCGGAGGATTCTATGAAGTCGAGGAACTTTGGGCTGATCTTGCCGAAGATGAGCAGAGCCGCAATCCACCAACTGGTGGCCAGCGCCAGGCAGGGAATCCACCAGACGGTGAAGCGCCACCACGTCCGGTTGGGTCGGTGAGCCAGCCACCAGATGACGGCGACCCCACACGCGAGGGCGGTGGCCACGGCGTTGACCGCACCCATCAAGGCAACCGCCACTGCCGACCACGCCGCCGCCCGGCGCGGCGACATGCGGCCCTGGAACGTCAGAATGATCGGGAACAGCACCCACGGGGCCAGCATCATCGGCAGCGTCTCCGAGGAGATGGCGCCGAGAGTCGTCAGCACCCGGGGAGACAGCGCGAACGCGATCGCCGCGAAGATCCGGGAGCCGCGGGTACCGATACCCAGCGCCTCGGCAACACGGATGACGCCCCAGAACCCGGCCACCACGAGCAACGCCCACCACAGCCGTTGGGTCACCCAGGCGGGCACACCGAGTAGATGGCCCAGCGAGAAGAAGGCACCGTGGGGAAAGAGATATCCGTACGCCTGATTCTGTGCCTGCCCGAAGGGCAGGTCACTGCTCCAAAGATTGAGCGCACGCGCCGCGAAGCGCAGCGGATTGATCGCCAGATCCAGCTTGGTATCCGGAGAAATCTGCCCGGGTGATTGAGAGAAGGTCAGCAGCAGGGCGAGTGCGGAGGCAACCACGAGCCACCGCCGGCGCAGCGGTGAAGAGTCGAGGCGGTGCGTCACGGGTCAGGAAGGGCGGCGCGGCGCGGTCGGGAGCCGCGAGATGTCAGCTCCGGTTGCCGTAGTCGGGCCGGTTGAGGATTGCCGTCGACGGATCGATGCCGGTGACGACCGGCTTCTTGTCCTGCTCGACCGAAAGCGTCAGGCCGAAGACCGCGGCGGCGCCCAGCAGCAGCCCGATCAGCACGCTCGCGGCGGCCGGCACCACAAATCTGGTCATCGGAGCTCCTCTAGGTCATGCAGATACAGCGGCCAAACTAGCACGTTCTCGATCAGCAACGATTCTCCGGCGGACAAGCCGTCGCAATAGTGCGACCATCAGCTGGACCCCGCGGGCGAGGTAGGGGGTGGGCAGCGGGCCAGTTCGGATGAGCGAGGAATATGTTGAACCGTGAATAGACCGGTATGGCGAGCGGTCGGGTGTGGCTACTCGTGCGCGTCCGTGCGGAATAATGGCCGCCCATGACCGGTCCATACAACTACGGACCGGCGCCGGACTATGACGCGGAGTTCGCCGCCGCGCACAATCCGGCGCTACCGCAGGATCAGCTATTGCGACTGTGGCAGGCGCGGCCCGATCTGCGTGAGGCCCTGGCGCAGCTGCCCGCGTGCCCGCCCAGCCTGGCCGCCCAGGTGCAGTTCTCTGATCCGTGGCGGGATCCCAACGCGCGGTCGCACCGCGGGGTGGTCATGGCCTTCGCGATGCTGGCCGGTGTGCTCGTGATCGTCGGGCTCGGATACGTCGGGTACATGGCGGTGCACGGCGACGGAACCACTCCGCAGACACATGGGATGCTCCCGCCGAACGACGCGAAGACCCCCAGCAGCAGCGCCGTCGCGACCACTACCGCGCCGCCGCCGGTGGCCTCGAGCCCGATCAAGCCGGTGGACGTGTCTACCAATTGCGTTCAGGCCGAGGACGGCACCGATAGCAATGGGGCGAAGTACGTCTACGACCCCGCCAAGGCCTTCGACACCGATCCACTGACCGCGTGGCGTTGCCAGTGGAAGGAACAGGACGGGCAGTCGATCACGGCCAAGTTCGATCACCCGATGCTCGTCACCTCGGTCGGTCTGATTCCGGGATACGCCAAGACCGATATCGACGGCTCGGACCGCTTCGCTCAGAACCGCAAGATCACCAGGGTGCGTTGGGAATTCAGTGACGGTAGCTCGGTCAAGCAGCAGGTACCGGTGAGCCGCGCGCTGGCCAGTATCAAGGTGAATGTGGTGACCGATTCGGTAACCATGGTCATCGAGGCCACCGAACCCGGCGTATCGATCGTGAACAAGAGCGGGCAGCGTCAGGACGCCTTCAACGGACTGGTGTCGGTGAGCGAGATCGAGATCATGGGCACGCAGCCCACGGCCTCCGAGGGACCGGCACCGGCACCCGCCACGCCGCCAGCACCTCCGGTGGGCGCCCCGCCTCCGATGCCGACGCCAGGACAGGCGCCGCCGGCACCTGCCGTGCCTGCTCCGGCGCGACCGTAACGGGCGTACAAAACCAGCTGAGCTCGTCAGAGTTCATTGCCGCCGAATTGCGGTTACGTTGGATCCATGGCTGAGCTCAACCGCAGGACCGTGCTTACTACCGGGGCGATCGCGGCCGGTGCCGCCGCCGTCGGGTTCGGGGGGTACGAACTCCTCCGCACACCGAGGCACGGCGATTCGTCGGCATCCGATGGGAACAAGCCGAACATCTTGGTGATCGTCGTGGATCAGATGAGGGCGCCGCAGTGGTTCCCCGACGTCCAGAAACTCACCAACCTCTTGCCGAACCTCAGTCGGTTACAAAGGGACAGTGTATCTTTCGGGTCCCACTACACCGCGTCGAACATGTGTACGCCGTCGCGGGGCGCCATGACGACCGGGCTGTATTCACACCAGACCGGATGTCTGTACACCGGGGAGGGACCGAGCGAATCGAGCCTGGCCCCACAGTTCCCCACCTGGGGCACCATGTTGCGTCAGCAGGGGTACCGGACGTGGTGGTGGGGTAAATGGCATCTGGGTGACTGGAGCGACAACAACCCTGAAGGTCTTGATGCTCACGGCTTCTCAGGTGGAACCTTCCCCTCGCCGAACGGCATGCCGAACCAGGGACTGCAGAAGGACCCGGGGATCGTCGACCAGTTCGCGGGATGGTTCGACGCGGAGGCGGGCAAGGGGCCGTGGTGCACCACCGTCTCACTGGTGAATCCACATGACATCTGCTGGTGGCCGAAAAATCCTCTGCCGGAGGATGTTCCACACTGGTTTGATGGGGTGCCCGTCAACTTCCAGACTCCTGATGAGCTGCGGCAGCACCGCAAACCGCAATTGCAGATCGACTACGCCAACTTCATGTCGCCGATCATGACGGGCTCGGTCACCTACTCGGGCCCGGACATGGCCCGCCAATGGGCCCGTTGCCTGGACATGTACTTGTGGCTGCAACAACAGGTGGATGCCCAGATCGGCCGGGTGCTCGACAAACTGGCGTCACGTCCGGAGATCGACGGCAACACCGTCGTCATCTTCACCTCCGATCACGGGGAGTACGCGGGCTCACATGGGTTGCGCGGCAAGGGGGCGACGGCCTACGAGGAAGCCATCCGGGTTCCGCTGTATATCCGCGATCCGCATGGTGTGCTCACCCCGAAACCGGGGGAGACACGCACCCAGCTCACCTCCAGCGTTGACCTGGCGCCCCTGCTGCTCACCATCGGATCCGGCGGCAACGGGTGGCGTTCGGATCCGCGTTTCTCGTATCTTGCGGCGCGCGCCGATATTGCCGATATCGCGAAAAACAATGCAGCAGGGCGTAAGTGGATTGCCCACGTCACCGATGACATGTCGGTGGAGGAGATGGCGACCCTGCTCAAGGATCCCCGTATCCGTGCGGTGATGGGCGAGAACGCGCCCACCGAGATCCCGACCTCCGCGCCGAGTCATATCGTCGCGGTGCGTACCGCCGAGGCCAAGCTGGCCAACTATTCGTACTGGAAACCCGTCGGCATGCAGATCGACACATCGCGACCGTCGGATCGCGAGTTCTACGACTATTCAACGCCTTCCGGCCAGCAGGAGTCCGAGAACCAGGCCGGTGACAGTGCCAAGCAAGCGGAGCTGCAGGCCCTCATTGACCACGAGGTGCTGCCCGAGGTACAGGCGCCGCTGCCCACCTTTCTGGGCCAGGCCCAGGAGCAGGGGCTGGCCGATATGCAGAAGCTGATGGTGCTGCGCGGGGGTTGAACCTCAAGCCTTTTCGTCGAGCGTGAAGTTGTTGAGGAAATTCCGGCGATTTCCCGCAGCAACTTCACACTCGGCACGGCTACTTGGGTGGCAGCGAGCCGGCGTAGGCCAGCGCGCGTTTCACCCACGGTTCCAGCTGCCGCTTGGTGCGCACCCCCTCGGCATCGACGCTCAGCCAGCCATCCATCTCGCGCCCACCCATCACCATCCGGTTCACATGTGCCTTGGCGACCAACGCTTCGGTGTCCTGAGGATCGCAACGGGCCAGCAGTCCGTCACCGCGTTTCGCGGCGACCGTCATGTGACCGTTGACCAGAAACACCAGCCCACCGAACATCCGCTTCTCGGTGACGCCCTTGGTGGTGGCGATCACCTCACGGATGCGCTCAACCAGGTCTTCGTCGTAGGCCATGGGTCAATTGTGGCGCGCTGTCGATTTCCGCACTGCTCGTTCGTGGTTCTTCCAGGACACACGACCTCAGAGAGGCACCATTGACCCGTGGCGCAACAGGAGATCGGCCGCATCTTTCGCGAAGAGTACGGCCACACCGTGGCGACGTTGATCCGCTACTTCGGCAGCATCGACATCGCCGAAGACGCCGTGCAGGAGGCGTTCGAGGTGGCCATCGTCAAGTGGCCACACGATGGCATCCCACCCAACCCCGGTGCCTGGATCACCACAACCGCACGCAACCGTGGCATCGACAAGTTGCGTCGCGACCAGCGGCGCGACGAATTATCGCGGGAGGCAATTGCTTTCGAGGAGCCACCGCCGGAGCCACGGGAGGTGGGTCCGGTGCACGATGATCGCCTGCGACTCATCTTCACGTGCTGCCATCCGGCTTTGTCGCCGGAGGCGCAGGTCGCGCTGACCCTGCGGCTGCTCGGCGGGCTCACCACCCCGGAGATCGCCAGCGCGTATCTGGTGTCCGAATCGACCATGGCCGCGCGCATCACGCGCGCCAAGAAGAAGATCGCCTCGGCGGGTATTCCGTATCGAGTGCCCGCGGACCACGATCTGCCGGACCGGCTCTCGTCGGTGCTGGCCGCGCTCTATCTGATCTACAACGAGGGGTACGCGGCCTCGTCGGGCACGGAGCTCACGCGCACGGATCTCTCTGGGGAAGCGATCAGGCTCTCACGGGTGCTGGTGGAGCTGATGCCCGATGAGCCCGAGGCGTGGGGCCTGCTGGCGCTGGTCCTGCTGACCGAAGCACGCCGTCCCGCCCGCACCGATGACAGCGGAGCGCTGGTATTGCTCGCCGATCAGGACCGCACCCGGTGGAACAGGCCGATGATCACCGAGGGACATGAGTTGGTGCGCCGCTGCCTGCGCCGCAACGCCCCGGGGCCGTATCAGATCCAGGCGGCTATCAACGCCGTTCATGACGATGCACCCTCGGCAGCGCTCACCGACTGGGGGCAGATCGTGACCCTGTACGACCAGCTGATGCAGCACTGCCCCATGACCGTCGTCGCCCTCAACCGCGCGGTAGCCGTCGCGGAACGCGATGGCGCACAGGCCGGGCTGGATGCCATCGAGCCCCTGCGGGCCGATCTTGACGGCTACTACCCGTTGCACGCGGCACGGGCCGATCTACTCACACGACTTCATCGGGACGTCGAGGCGGCCGACGCATATCGAAAAGCCTTGGAACTCACGGACAACGAAGTGTTTCGCAACTACCTCGGCGACCGGCTGGCCCGGCTCGAACCCCGCGCATGACACCATGGCCTCATGAGAATGCGTGCAGGCACCGTACTGACCGGTCTCGTCGTCGCGGCGCTTACCGCCTGTGGTGGCAACACATCGGAGCCGTCGAAGAACACCGCCGAGTCCTCAGCGACACCGAAGGCGCCGGTCACGGCGGCGCCCGCCGGTGATCTGGCCTGCCTGAGTACACGCGACAGGTTGGCACAGTTGCTCATGGTGGGCGTCAAGGATGCCGACGATGCCCGAGCGCTGGTGCGTGATCACCACGTCGGCGGCATCTTCGTCGGCAGTTGGACCAAGAAGGAGATGCTGACCGACGGCTCCCTGCACGACGTCGTCACCGCGGGCCCGATCCCGGCCGCGGTGAGTGTCGACGAGGAGGGCGGCCGGGTGTCGCGTCTCAAGGACCTCATCGGTCCGTCTCCCTCCGCGCGGGAACTGGCGGCAACCCAGACGACGGAGCAGGTGCAGGCGCTGAGCCAGGAACGCGCCCAGAAGATGAAGGACCTGGGAATCACCATCGACTTCGCGCCCGACGCGGATGTCACCGATGGTGATCCTGATGGCGCCATCGGTGACCGTTCCTTCAGCGGTGACCCGCAGAAGGTCGCCGAATACGCCGAGGCGGCTGTGCGCGGATACCAGGCGGGCGGTGTGGGCGCCGTGGTCAAACACTTCCCGGGACATGGTCACGCCTCGGGTGATTCGCATACCAACGGTGTGGTGACCCCGCCGCTGGAGCAGCTGAAGGACAACGATCTGCTGCCGTATCGCTCGCTGGTCACCAGCGGTGCTGCCGTGATGATCGGCCACATGCAGGTGCCCGGACTCACCGACGACGACCCCGCAAGCCTGAGCCCGGCCGCAGTCGACCTGCTGCGCAAGGGAACCGGATATGGCGCGCCGGCCTTCGACGGGGTCATCTTCACCGACGACCTGTCCTCGATGGCCGCGATCACCGACCGCTTCCCGATCGAAGAGGCGGTGCTCAAGGCGCTCAAGGCGGGCGTCGATTGGGCGCTGTGGGTGAGCACCGAGAAGGTTGGTGCGGTGCTGGATCGCCTCGAATCGGCCTACAACGCAGGTGAACTGAACGGTGACGCCATCAATGCCTCGGTGCGCCGGGTGCTGGCGTTCAAGGGCGTGCCGGCCTGCGGCTAGCCCAGCGAGACGGGGAGGCGGCGCAGGCCGTGGATGCCCATCCCGGCGTAGTACTCCGGCTCGCCGGCGAGCGATAGCCGGGGAAAGCGTTCGAAGAGGGACTGCAACGCCGTGTGCAGCTCGACGCGTGCTAGTACCTGGCCCAGGCAGACGTGAATTCCCGTGCCCAGCGTGATGTTTTCGCGCGCATTGGTCCGGGTGATGTCGAAGACGTCGGGGTTCTCGAACGCCGCCGGGTCGCGATTGGCCCCACCGAGAAGCAGCAGTGCCGACTGACCTGCCTCGATGGTGTGCCCGTCGATCTCGACCGTTTCGGTGGCGACGCGGGCCGACCATTGATTCGAGGTGTCGTAGCGCATGAGCTCCTCGACGGCGTTGGGCCACAACTCTGGATCGGCGTGCAGCGCGGCCAGCTGGTCGGGGTGACGCAGCAGCGTGACGATCGCCTTGCCCATCAGGTGTGTGGTGGTGACGAATCCTGCTCCCAGGAACACCGCGAAGAACATCTTGAGCTCGAAGTGGCTCAGATCACTATCGAGAAGTGCTGTGGCCAGCTCACTTTCGGTGCCATCCCGGCGCAGCCGGGTGACGTGTTTCTCGAGGTATGCGTCGATCTCGCGCAGGGCCGCGGTGCCGTCCTGATACTCGCGCCAAGACGGTGCGGTGGTTGCGATCAGCTGGATCGCGCGGTTCATCGCCGTGTACAGCCGCGAGTAGTCCTGCGGCGGAACGGCGATCATCTCGCCGATGACGGCGATCGGGATCTTCGCGGTGAAGTCGGCGATCAGATCCGGATTCTGGCGCTGCTGCAGCGCATCCAGGTGGCCGTTGGTCACCTCCTTGATGCGGCCGCGGAGGCTTTCGATCGCACGCGGGGTGAACGGGGCGGCGACGAGACGCCGCAGTCGCCCGTGATCCGGGGGATCGGTGATCAGAATCGAGGGTGGTTCGGCGGGATTGAGCAGCTGCGGATCGCTCCACGCGGCCAGACGTTGAATTATCGGGGAGCCGGACCGATGCTCGGGTTTGAAGGTGACGAACCGATTGTCGCGGAAGATGGTTCGAACGATCTGAGCGTCCGCGGTAAACCAACCGTCTCCGAATTTCGACATCCGCCCGCGGGCCCGGATTTTGTCGATGAAGCTGTAGATGTCGGCGGCGTGGGCGGTGTCGATGCCCAGCTGTGCAACGGGTTCTCCTTTGCGAGCAAGCCTTTTCAGGTACGCGCGAGCTATGCCGTGTGTCACCAACCAATGCGTGCGCTGTTTGATCCGGTCCTGCATCCATCCGATCCCCGTGTCGGCTCGCTCGATGCCGGATGGACACGAGCAACATCGAGATTAGCTGTTCGATCGCACGTGGGCACGGCCGAGGTTCACGGGCAGATTTCCGAAGCCATGCAGATTGACGTGCTCACCGGGGGTGGGATCGGCAGCCAGGGCGAGGTCGGGGAAGCGCTCGAAGAGCGACTGCAGCGCCACCACGCCTTCCATTCGGGCCAGGCTTGCTCCGAGGCAGACATGGACACCGCTGCCGAAGGCCACATGCTCACGCGCGTTGGCGCGGCGTACATCGAAGGCATTGGGCTCGTCAAAAACCGACGGGTCGCGGTTGGCTCCGCCGAGAAGAAGTACCGCCATCGCGCCGGCCTGGAGGGTGTGCCCGGGGAATTCGACGGCCTCGGTGGCCACCCGCGCGGTGAGCTGCACCGGCGAGTCGTACCGCAGGATCTCCTCGACGGCGTTGGGCCAGCCCTCCGGGTTCTCCCGCAGATGGGAGAGCTGCTCGGGGTGGCGAAGCAAGGCCACGATGCCGTTCCCGATCAAGTTGACCGTCGTCTCAAATCCTGCGCCCAGCAGTAGCGCCATGGTGGCCTTGAGTTCTCGGTCGTTCAGGCCGCCGTCGCGCACGATGCTGGCCAGGATGCCGTCGATGGTGGGGTCCTGTGCGAGTTCCTTGCGCAGCCGGATCAGGTGGGCGTCGAAGTAGTAGTCGATCTCGGTCAGTGCTCGAGTAGCTTCTCGGTATGCGGCCCAAGGCATTCCGATATCGAGCAGAGTGGCGCCGTGATTGCCCCAGGCCAGCAAGAAGGGGGCGTCGGCACGCGGTACGCCGAGCATCTCGGCGATGATGGCCACCGGAAGTTGAGAGGCGTAATCCTCGAGCAGATCGGCGCGCTCGCCCTTCTCCAGGTTGTCGAGCAGTTCAACGGTGACCTCGCGGATTCGATCCTCCAACTTGCCCACGGCGCGCGGTGTGAAGGCCCTGGACACCAGCTTGCGGAACCGGGTGTGCTCTGGTGGATCCACGGCCAGCATGGCGGGCGGCTCGACCGGGTTGGGCAGGCCGGGTTCGGTTCGTGCGTATATCCACCGCGAGAGGCCGGGCGGGAGCACGGGGGAGGGAAGGTTGTTCGGTGAGGCCGTGATGAAGCGGCTGTCCCGCAGGATCTCGCGCGTCATGTCCAGTCCGGTGAACACCAGGCCGGTCGCACGGGTGGGAGCGATCGGTCCTTGTGCGCGGATCTCTTCGATGTATTGGTAGTGCTTCTCGGCGCGGTCGGGACCGAGGAGCAAGGCCGCCAGGGGCATCTTGCGTACCTGAGTCAGTAGCGCTGCGCGGCTGATGCCATGCATGGTGGCCCACCGCGACCAGTACTTGAGCTGATCCCTGGTTCGCATAGTGCCTCCAACGCTGGATGCTATTTGGCACGAGTCTAATAGCGTCCCGGCCGGAAGGGAATGCCGAAACGGCCGCAGCGGTCGTACCCGTCACATCACCATGCCTGGGTGTTAAAGCGCACAGTGAACAATGTGCTCTCGGGCCTTTTTAGACACGGCGTCTTAGTGAGACATCGAGTACCGTTTGCAACTGGTACGTCACGTACCATCTACGTTCGGTCGGGACCGTAGCAAAAGCGTGATGGCTCGTTCATTGCTGCTCGTTCACCGGCTGTCGTAGTTACGGCTATGCGGAGGCTGCGATGAACTCAGTTGTGTCAGGGTTGCGGGTCGAGGAGTACCTCGATGAGACGGGTGCAATCTCGCTTCCGGACGGCTATACCGTCAACCACTACCTGGAATGCGCGGTCGACGGACCGCACGACACTTTTGCCTACCGCTACATGGACTTCAGCAGCGATCCCGATGGTGTGCCCGCTGACCTGACCTGGCCGCAGCTCCGCGCGCGTTCACGCGCGGTGGCGGCGAGGCTTCAGCAGGTGACCAAACCCGGTGATCGGGTCGCGATCCTGGCCCCGCAGAGCCTGGACTACGTCATCGGCTTCTTCGCCGCCATCGAGGCCGGGAACATCGCCGTGCCCCTGTTCGCCCCGGAACTCCCCGGACACGCCGAACGGCTCGACGCGGTCCTTGCCGACGCCCACCCGACGGTCGTGCTGACCAACCAGGCGGCCGCGGAATCCGTCGGCAGCTTCATCCGAAGGCTGCCGCGTGAACGTCGCCCCCGGGTCTTGGCGGTCGATGGCGTGCCGGACTCGGTGGGTGCGACGTACGCACGGGTGACCCCGGATACCGATGACATCGCCTACCTGCAGTACACGTCGGGCTCGACGCGCGTGCCCGCCGGTGTGGAGATCACCCATCGTGCGGTGATGACCAACGTGCTGCAGATGGTCATCTCGGTCGGCCTGGATGTGGATGTGCGGGGAGCAAGTTGGCTGCCGCTGTACCACGACATGGGCCTGCTGATGCTGATGTTCCCGCTCTGCGGCGGCCGCATGACGCTGATGTCTCCGATGTCTTTCGTGCGCAGACCCGGCCGCTGGATCAAAGAATTAGCCGCCGCGTCCCACGCCGGACGCACCTTCGGTGCCGCCCCCAATTTCGCCTTCGAGCTTGCCGCCGAGCGGGGCCTGCCGAAGGACGGCGAAACCCTGGACCTCAGCAATGTCGCCGGACTGATCAATGGCTCCGAGCCGGTCAGCATCGCGTCGATCCGCAAGTTCAACGAAGCCTTCGGTCCATATGGGCTGCCGCACACCGCGATCAAGCCGTCCTACGGGATGGCAGAGGCGACGCTGTTCGTCTCCTCCATCGCCCCTGATGCGGAGCCGTCTGTCATCTACGTGGATCGTGAGCAGTTGGGTGCTGGGTACGCCACCCGGGTGAACGCCGCGCACGAGAACGCGATGCCGCAGGTGTCCTGCGGACAGATCGCTCGCAGCCAGTGGGCCGTCATCGTCAACCCCAACGCAGAGGCGGAGCTGCCCGATGGCCAGATTGGCGAGATCTGGTTACACGGCAACAACATTGGTCGCGGGTACTGGGGCCGGTCGGAGGAGACCAACCTTTCCTTCCATAACAAACTGCAGGCGCGCCTGGATGAGGGCAGCCACGCGACCGGCACCGAACCGGGCGCCATCTGGTTCCGCACGGGCGACCTCGGTGTCTATCTGGACGGCGAGCTGTACATCACCGGCCGGGTCAAAGACCTGGTGATCGTGGACGGCCGCAACCATTACCCCCACGACATCGAGGCCACTGTCGAAGATGCCTCGCCGGTGGTGCGGCGCGGGTTCGTGGCAGCCTTCTCTGTGCCGGCCAACGAACTGCCCGCGGGTGTCGACGAGGGCGATGGTGCCGGCGAGAGGTTGGTCATCGTCGCCGAACGGGCCGCAGGAGCCGGACGGGCGGAACCCGGCCCCATCGTCGATGCGATCCGGGCCGCCGTCTCCCGTCGGCACACCCTGCCGGTCGCCGATGTCCGGCTGGTTCAGGCCGGTGCCATCCCGCGCACCAGCAGCGGAAAAATCGCGCGCCGAGCCTGTCGTCAGCAGTACCTCACCGACCAATCGTGAGATCTTCTGCGATCTCCTGAAGATTTTTCGATGAGGTGTCGATTCCGGGGAGGTCTATTCGTGGTGAGGTTGAAGGGAAGCCGATAGGGCGCCCGATCGCCAGATACGGATAGGAAGGGACGACCATGAAGCAGTACCTGCTCTCGGTTCACAGCTACGCCAACAACGCCGTCAACGTGAGTGACGCGGACATGGAACGGCTGTACGCCCAGACCGGCGCGGTCAACGAGAAGATGAAGGAGGCCGGTGTCTGGGTCTTCGCGAACGGGCTGACCGAACCGTCGGATGCGACGGTGGTCCGCAGCGTGGGCGGCAAGGTCACCGCTACCGACGGCCCGTACCTGGAGACCAAGGAACATCTCGGCGGCTTCTGGATCATCAACGCCCCCGACCTCGACGCGGCCCTGAAATGGGCTGCCGAAGGATCGGCGGCCTGCGAGGAGCCTGTCGAGGTGCGTCCCTTCCAGGACCAGGAGGCCTGACATGAGCCGCTACATGTTGTCGATCGTCTACGCGCCCGGTGCGCTCCAGCCCGACGAGTCGGCGCTGGAAACCATTGGCGCCGATGTACAGGCGCTCACCCGTCGCATGCAGGAAGCGGGGGTGTGGCTGTTCGCGGCCGGTCTGCAGCCTGCCGACACCGCCACGATGGTCGTCGCCGGCGCATCCGGCCACACCACCACCGACGGGCCGTACACCGAAACCAAGGAACAGCTTGGGGGATTCAGCATCATCGATGTGCCGACGCTGGCCGAGGCACAGCAGTGGGCGGCCGAGGTATCCCGTGCGGTGTGGTGCCCCATTGAGGTGCGCGGCCTGGACCGGGGCTGCGGCGAGGTCGACTGAGATCAGGCAGACGAGGCCGGGCGGTCGCGCTCCAGTACCGCCTCGGCTTCGTCGGCCTGTTGCAGCAGGATCGGGTCGACGGTGTCATCGAGGGCCCGTGCTAACAGGCGCGAGGCCAGCGTGACCGTCAATTGCTTTGCTCGCGAGGCATTTTCGGCAATATTCTCCCAATCGCCGGAGGTGTAGCCGGACTCGACGAAGGGCTGCCACACGTCGGCCACGTACGCACCCAAGAGCAGCTGTGCGATCTGATGCTGGAGCCGGTCTACCTCGCGCAGGGTCTCGGATATACGAGTCAACGACATGCCCGCCGTCACCAGTAGGTCGACGGTGTCGAGAGTCTCCGGGTCTCGAACCGATACCGTCTTCTTGTCGATATCGGACACCAGGCCCGCCTCGGCGAGCATCGCATCGGCACCCACGCCGAGGCGTTTGATCAGCTCGGCACGCGGCATCACCACGGGCGCGCCGGTGGCGAAGGGGCTCAGGGCCTCGGCGACCATCTTGCGGACGCTGTCTTCGGAGCCGCCGCCGGAATCGATGACCCGGCGGATGACATCGAGCGGAAAGCCCTGGGATTTCAGGTTTTTGACGTGGTTGATGATCGCGACGTGCTCGTCGGAGTAGATGCCGACGCGGCCCCGCTTCTCGGGAGGGGGTACCAGTCCGAGTGTCTGACACTCGCGGATGTTGCGCGCCGTCATGGCCACCCGCTGTGCCAGCTGGTCGATAGTCAGGTCCATCAGGTCTAAAGATTACCCCATTGTCCGTTACGGAAGTTTCCGTTATGTTTATATCTGGAACGTCAACGGAGAGGATCCCCATGACCGTCGCTGCCCAGGCGAGTTACCCGAAGACCCGACGGATTGCATTCCGGTTCGATGAGCCAGATTCTGCACAAAGGTATTTCGCGAACAACGACATCGCGTTCAGTCATACGGTGGCGTTCCTGTCGGCAGTTTTTCCGCCAGGGGAGGACATCTTCGTCCGCTCGGTGCGACGGTATCGCGACAAGATCACCGATCCCGATCTGAAGAAGCGGGTGGCCGGGTTTATCGGCCAGGAAATGACACATGGGCTGCATCACCGCGATCTCAACAAGCAACTCGCTGAAATGGGCTATCCGACCGCGTGGTTCGAGTACATCCTGAACAGCACCGAACGGCTGGAGAAGTTTCTCGACGAGCAATACCCCGACCCGGACAGGTGCCGCAGGTTCCGGCACCTGCTGTTGGCGTTCACTGTCGGCGCCGAGCACTTCACCGCGGTGCTGGCCGAGAACGTGCTGAGTCGTCCGGAACTGCAGCACATGATGACCGATCCCGAAATCAAGAATCTGCTCAACTGGCACGCCATCGAGGAGCTGGAGCACAAGTCGGTTGCCTTCGATGTCTACCGCACCATCGGTGGGTCAGAAACGTTACGTATCAACATGATGCGGGTGCTGGCCAATATCGTGATACCGGTCGGCGTGCTCTCTTCCTGGGTTTCGATCCTGACCACCGATCCTGTCGGCCGAAAGCAGCCATGGCGTGTGCTGCGCGAAACCGTTGGTGTGGTCCGGGGTCCCCTGCTGCGCGGCTTCTATCGGGAGATGAAGCCATTCACGCGCAGGGGATTTCATCCCGATGACATCGACACCAACGCCCTCCTGGTCGAATGGCAAGAAAGGCTCTTCGGTACCAATGGGGAGCTTGTGGATCACCTGAAATGACGCTCAAACACGACATGCGGCTGGTGCGCACCACCACAAGCCCGGTGGTGCGGTCCATCGTGACGAATGCGTCGAATGAACTGCGTGCCAAGGTGCGCCGCCGCGTGTTCCCCGGCGTGCAGGAGACCACCTTCGATCCCATGGATCCGCAGACCGCAGCCAATCCTCACGTCGGCTATCGGGCACTGCTGGCCGGCGGCCGCGTGCACTACAACCGCAAGCGCAACATCTTCATCTTGTGCCGTTACGAGGATGTGCGGGCGGCCGCCCGTAACGACGCGCTGCTGTCGAATCGGGATGGAGTGGTGCGGGCCCGGTTTGATGTGCCCGTCCTGTTGAATATGGACCGGCCACGACATACCGAACTGCGGCGTAGGGCGCTGCCCGGGTTTACTCGCGGTGCCCTGGAGGGCTGGGCGCCCACCGTGGACCAGCTGGCCGCCGAGCTGGTGACCGACCTGCTCGACAATCCTGGTTGGGATGTCGTTGAACATCTTGCGGTTCCCTTGCCGATGCGGATGATCGCGCACATTCTGGGCATACCACCCGAAGATGAGGCGTTTTTCCGCCACTGGTCCAACGAGTCGGTCCGCGTCGCCGATGTGCAGTTCTCCCTCAAGGGTGTTGGTCAGGTTCCGGGGACTCTCAACGGAGTCCGGCATCTGCACGACTACTTCATGACCCAGCTCGGCAAGGGCAATCTGCTGGGGTCAGACACCATGTTGGGCAAGCTGGTTGCCGATGCAGGTGAAGGTCAGATCAGCCACGACGAGCTGTTCTACTTCACGCTGCTGCTCCTGTTGGCGGGCAACGAGACCACCACGAATTTGTTGAGCACCATGTTTCTGACCATGTCGGAGAACCCGGACCAGTTCGAGCTCGTCAGGTCCGACCCGCAGCTTCTTGCCGGAGCGGTGGAGGAGCAGCTGCGCTACTCCTCGCCGATTCAGAACTTCTATCGAACTGCGGCACAGGACTATTGCGTAGGTGACGCGGTGATTCCGGCGGGGTCGCGCGTCGCCCTATTGTGGGGTGCGGCCAACCGCGACCCACGCGAGTTCGAGGACCCTGATCGCTTTCTCGCCGCCCGGCCCGTCAGTCAGCATGTGGCGTTCGGCTCGGGTGTGCACCTGTGTCTGGGCGCGGGGCTGGCCCGCATGGAGGGACAGGCCGTGTTGCGTGAGCTCGTCAATCGGGTGGAACGCATCGAGATCACCGACGAGCCGCGATGGACTACCAACAGTTCGTTGCGCGGTCTCGAGGAGCTGCGCGTGCGTGCCGTGCCCCGCTAGCCCAGACCCGCGCGCGCATCACCCCCGGCGCCGTCGACTGGTCTTCGGGACAGGCCGACCGAACCCGCGTCGGGGCTGGCCGATGTGGCCGCCGCGATCGCCACGGACTCGTTGACACCCGGATAGCTGGGCCTTAGGGCAACGGGCTCACGGGTCGTATTGTGTTGCTTGGCTTTTCGTGCTGCGGCCAGTAGGTTGAGCGCCTCGACGAGAATCGCAAACGCCATCGGGCCGTAGATCATGGCTTTGTCGATCTTGATGCCGAATCCGTCGGCGATGAGGAACACCCCGATCAGTAGCAGGAAGGACAGTGCGAGCATCTTGACCGTCGGATGCCGATTGACGAAGGCGAAGACGAACCGGGAGGCGAACAGCATGATCGCGAAGGAGAGCACCACGACGGTGACGATGATGATCATGTTGCTTGTCATGCCGACCGCCGTGATGACCGAGTCGAGTGAGAACACCAGGTCCAACAGCAGGATTTGCACCAATACGGACTTAAATGTGGTTCCTCCGGTGGATGATTCGCTCTCGTCTGTGGCACCTTCGAGCTTGAGGTGTATCTCGTGGACGGCCTTGTAGACCAGGAACAGCCCACCGGCGATCAGGATGAAGTCCTTGATCGAGAAGCCATGGCCGAACAGTTCGAGAACGTCTTCTTTGAGGGTGATGATCCAGCCCGCCAGGAAGACCAGGCCGACCCGCATGACCATTGCCAGCGTGAGTCCTAGATTGCGCGCCCGCGCCTGCTCGCCGGCGGGCAGCTTGCTGGCGAGGATCGAGATGAAGATGACATTGTCGATACCCAGCACCACCTCCAGCACAAACAGGGTGAGGAAGACGGCCACCAGGTCTGGGGTTAGTGCGAGGGTGAAGTCCACGCGGCGCATAGTACGGGGTGGGGGTATCCGGAGGATGACGTTTGCGCGCTACCCTAGAGGCGGAGAGAAAAACACTCCGTTTGGGCAGAGTCAGCCCGCTCCAGTGGGACGTATGTAATAGTCGAACTACCCAGTAGCTTACTCTGGAGTAAGTTCGCGTTCACGCCCGAAGCTCGGAGGCAGCAATGGCCGGTGGTACCAAGCGGCTGCCCCGTGCTGTTCGGGAGCAGCAGATGCTGGATGCCGCGGTGCAGGAGTTCGCGCTCAACGGTTTCCGGGATACTTCGATGGATGCCATCGCCGCGGCGGCCAAGATCTCCAAGCCGATGCTCTACCTGTATTACGGCTCCAAGGAAGATCTCTTCGTAGCCTGCTTGCGTCGTGAACTCGGCCGATTCGTGGAAGCGGTGCGTGGCGATATCGATCTGACCCAATCGCCTCGAGATGTGTTGAGCACCACGGTTGTGTCGTTTCTCGACTACGTCGATACCCACCGGGCTTCGTGGATCGTGATCTACGGACAGGCCACCAGTACACAGCTTTTCGCCAAGCAGGTGCGTGAGGGTCGGGACAGGATCATCGAATTGGTGGCCAGGCTGATCAAGGCCGCCTCCCCGGAGATCGACCCCGACACCGATTACGACGCCATGGCGGTGGCGCTTGTCGGCGGTGGTGAGGCCGTCGCATCGCGAGTGGCCACGGGCGATATCAAGGTCGAGAGTGCCAAGGACACGTTGCTCAACCTGGGTTGGCGCGGTCTGCGCGGTCGTCCACGCGATGAACCCGTGGCCAAGCGCGCCTAAGGCGTCACACCAGGTAGTAGAGCTTGTCCTGGTGCGTCGTCGCGTCCGAGGCTGTCTCCTCCAACCGCGTTTGCGCGTACCTGACGGCCCGCAGTGTCGCCGAGAACTCCTTGTCCTCCTCGGGGAACACCTGCTCGGCCGGCAGCCATTGGGTGAATCCGACATTCTTAAGCAGCGCAAGCGAATCCGGGCGAACCCCGGCCAGTAGGACGGTCACCCCGCGCTCCTGTTGCTCCCTGATGAAGTGTTCGAGACGTTCGATGCAGACGACGTCGGGGTGGCGCACCCGTTTCAGTCTCAGGATGACCACCTTGAGATTTTCGTCGCGGATCCGGGTGTGTAGAGCGTCCAGATAGCGATCGAGTTCTGGTGCCGCACCGAAGAACAGCTCACCCTCCAGGTCGTAGATGACGGGTGACGCCGCACCGGCGGTGCCGTCCTGCGGGGTCCGCTCGCGGATGACACCCTCGTCGGTCACGACGAGTTCGGCCGCCTTCAGCTTGGCCGCGCGGGGCACGAACAACAGGATCGAGAGCACCACGCCGACCAGCACCGCGGTGTCCAGGTTGACGGCCACACCAACCAGCGCCGTGATGATGACCAGGCCGGCGTCGTATCGTGACGCTTTCACGGCGTAGGCGAGCCGCCGGAAGTCCACCAACCGCACGGCGGTGACCAGCAGCAGGCCTGCGAGGGCGGCCTGTGGGATATAGCGGAGCAGGGGAGCGAAGAGCAGCAGCGCGATGGTTACCGTTGCCGCACTGATGATTCCGGAAAACCTGGTGGCAGCACCCGATTGGTAGTTGATCGCGGAACGGGACAGTGAGCCCGAGCCGGGCAGGCTCTGGAAGAAGCCGCCGGTCAAGTTGGCCAGACCTTCGGCGAGGATCTGCCGGTTGTAGTCGATCTGCTGCCCGGTGTGGTGCGCGATGGCCTTGGCGATGGACAACGCCTCGATCAGGCCGATGAACGCGATGGCCAGCGCGCCATGCGACAGCTCGCCAAGGGTGCTCACCTGTACGTCGGGGATATGGAACTCCGGGAGGCTGGCCGGGATCTTGCCGGAGATCTTCACATCGGTGTGCCCAGTCCCATCGGGGACCGTCCAGCCGTAGGCGTAGGCGATGACGGCGGTGACGATCAGCACCAGCAGCATGTCGATCTGCGGTAGTCCGTAGCGCTGGACCAGCCGGCGCAGCAGCACCGCCAACACCACCGCCGAGACGCTCAAGACCAGCGCCCGGTAGTTCACCGCATCGCCGTGGAACAAGGTGAGCCAGGCGCGCTGCAGCACCTGCATGTGCCCATCTCCCTTGTCGCGCACGCCGATTGCGTTGGCCAATTGGCCGATGGCGAGCAGCAGGGCGGCACTTGCCATGAATCCGATGACGACGGACTCGGAGATGTACCGGGTGAGATCGCCGAGCTTGAAGACGGCGATGAGAATCTGGATCGTGCCCACCAGGACGCCCAGGAGGAACAGCGCCTCGAATAGGCCGGTGCGGTTCTCCGGATCCAAGAAGGCCAGCGAGCTGAACACCAGCAGCGAGATTGCGCTGGTCGGTCCGTTGATGAGGTGCGACGAGGAGCCGAATATCGAAGCGATGGTGGTGACCACGATCGCGGAGTAGACGCCGTACTTGGGGTCGACCCCGGCGATCAGTGCGTAGGCCATGGCCTGAGGCAGTGAAATCGCCGCCACGGTCAGACCGGCGACGATGTCACGACGGGCCTTGAGCGCGTCGTAGTTCTCGAATAGTCCCAGTGTCGAAGGCATCTAACGCCCCTGTCTGTCGGAGGCGAAGGTCGTGGTGCCGCGATCGGTGTTGCGCGGGATCGTCTCGTAGATTCCGTTGTCGGAGAAGAATTTCTGACGCGCGTCGTCCCAGCTGGACGCGATCGCAGTGATGGGGAACAGGGTGATCGCGGGCAGCGTATTGCTGTGGCGGGCAAGGATTTCGGGCTTGAACGGGCGATAGCCGCGCTGAGCGGCGACCTCCTGTGCCTCGTCGGTGAAGAGATACTCCAGATAGGCCTTGGCTATTGCGGCCCGCTTGGTATCGCCCAGATTGGCGTCCACCCAGGCGACCGCCGGTTCGGCGCGAATACTCACCGGCGGATAGACGATCTCGAGTTCGTTCTTGTTGGCGTCGACCTCGTTGATCGCCTCGTTCTCCCACGTCAGGTGCACATCGCCGAGCCGCTGAACCGAGAACGTGTTGGTGGCTCCGCGCGCTCCGCTGTCGAGGGCTGCGACGTTCCGGAACAGCGCGGCGAGATAGGCACGCGCATCGGTCTCCGTCCCGCCTCGTGTCACGACCGATCCCCAGGCGGCCAGCACGGAGAGTTGTCCATTGCCCGAGGTGCGGGGATTCGGCGTGATGACGGAGACGTTTTCCTTGACGAGATCCGGCCAGTCATGGATGCCACGCGGATTGCCCTTGCGGACGACGAAGACGATGGTCGAGGTGTACGGGACGGAGTTGTTGGGCAGCCGCTGCCGCCAGTTCGGCGCGATCAGCCCGCGCAGGCTCAGCGTGTCCACGTCGCTGACGGACGCCAGCGACACCACGTCCGCGTGCTGACTGCCGTCCAGCACACTGCGGGCCTGCCGGGCCGAGCCACCGTTGGTGCGCTTGATCTCGATCGTCTTGCCGGTCTTGTCCTTGTACCGCTTGGTGAAGGTGCCGTCGAGAACGTTGTAGAGCTCGCGCGTCGGGTCATACGAGACGTTGAGCAGTTGATCGGTGCGGTGGTCGGGCAGATTCTTGACCACCACCAGGGTCGCCGCCACAAGGACGGCGACCACGCCGAGGATGTTCAACAGGGGGAGCCGCTGCAGCAGCGCCCGCCAGTCGACGGGTGGCGCTTCGGGGTGATCCTCGTCTGCCGGCACGACGTACTCCTTGAATTTGCTGCAGGAAGTGACGAGCGATCGTAACGATCGGTTCGCCGAAGTACAGCCGTCGTGATCAGCGTGAGTATTACTCGGGTTAGCTTGCCGGTGACCATTGGGGGTTGCGGCCGGTGAAGGCGATGAGCTTCACGAGGTTCGAGGAGTCGTCGGATACCTGTACCTCGTCGGCGAAGAAGTCCCCGTCGCGGCGCTCCGGCTGGATGATCATGCGCGCCGATTCCAGGACGCTGTCGGTGAGTTCGTCCATCGGATCGAACTCCTGACCGGTGGCGGCGGCGTAATCCCAGGCGTGGACCAGGAACTCCGAGCTCAGGATGCACACGGCGACTTCGGCGGGGTACTCGCCGATCGGCAGGGTCACCGTTCCCTCGATGCCGCGCCGCTGCCAGGCGTCTACCGCCGCCTGTGACTGGGGTAGGAGTCGGTCGGCCGCGGAACCCTCAGTGGTGACGGCGATGTCGGCACCGGCCCCGCTGCCGAGCAGCGTGATGGAGTTCTGCAGATGCTCGGTGAGCTGGGCGACGGTGAACTTGGCGTTGGGTGTCTGCTTGTCGTTGTCTGCTTCGGTGAGTCGGCTGACGACCTCGTGTAGGGCCGCGCGGGCGTTAGCGACGGTCTCGAGGGGGCTGAGTGCTGTGGTCATGAGGGCTCCTATGTCAGAGGGGGATCTCTACCTCTATGACGAAGAGACCGCCCCGGATCCGACAACTCATCGCATCGGAGTGGGACGCGTTCTCGAGGGATATAGCCCTCCGGCCCACCTCTATGCGACAACCCGCACGGGGGTGTCCCGGTTGTCGCATAGAGGTGGGCACGCCGTAGGTGTGCTTCCGCGCCGGAACGCAGAAGGCCCGCGACCTGATTGCGGTCGCGGGCCCTCGGAAGATGCTTGATCAGAGCGGGGTGATGCTCCCGGTCACGTGGGGATCACCGTTGCGCGGATTGCGGACGGCGATATCCCAGCCGTTTCCATCCTTCTCGATCCACACGCCCACCGCGGCGGGTAGCAGGACCGGCTTGCCGAACTTCACGTCATAGCGCACGGCGTCGGGAATCTCGCCCTGGATGTTACCGAGAACTGCTGCAGCGGTGAACATTCCGTGAGCTATCGCCTTCGGGAAGCCGAGCACCTTGGCGCCGATCGACGAGGTGTGGATCGGGTTGTGGTCCCCGCCCACCGACGCGTAGCGGCGAATCTGGCCACCGCTGATCCGTAGCGTCGAGTTCGGTGGCGGCAGCTTGACGGCCTTCGGCGGCTCGGGCTTCGGCCCGCCCGAGAGGCTGGTGCGCTGCTGGCGCAGGAATGTCATGGTCTGCTGCCATACCGTGTCGGTCCCGATGGTGATGTCGGTCTGGACATCGACCAGCAGACCCTTGCGATGCTCGCGCAGGTTCTCGGCCCGCACCTCGATGTCGACGATGTCGGTCGCGGTGATGGCGCGGTGCTGGGTGATGTGGTTCTCCAGGTGCACTGTGCCGATTGCCGGGAACGGGAAGTCCAGGCTCGCTACCAGCGACATCACCGACGGGAACTGCAGGGTGAACGGATAGGTCACCGGCACCTTGTCGGAGAAGGTCAGACCGGTCACCTGTGCGTAGGCGGCCACATTCGCGGGGTCGATCTTCACGCCCTGGGTGCGCACCACGCGGGTGGGGAGGGTAGAGGGACGTGGGATGAACGGCAGTGCACCCACTGCCGCCATCACCATGTTCTGAAGCCCGGACGGCTGAGCCATGTCAGGCCCCCAGCCAAGACTGGCCGCAGACCCGAACCACGTTGCCGGTCACCGCATTCGAAGCGGGGCTGGCAAAGTAGGCGATGGTCTCGGCGACATCCACCGGCTCGCCACCCTGGTTCAGCGAGTTGATGCGGCGACCCACCTCACGGTTGGCCAGCGGGATGGCGGCGGTCATCTTGGTCTCGATGAAGCCCGGCGCGACGGCGTTGATGGTGATGCCCTTTTCGGCCAGTGACGGGGCCAGCGCCTGGGTGATGCCGATCATGCCGGCCTTGGTGGCGCCGTAGTTG
The DNA here is from genome assembly GCF_002013895.1 of Mycobacteroides franklinii. Classification (GTDB taxonomy): domain Bacteria; phylum Actinomycetota; class Actinomycetes; order Mycobacteriales; family Mycobacteriaceae; genus Mycobacterium; species Mycobacterium franklinii. The sequence goes on from NZ_MAFQ01000005.1 coordinate 420,172, forward strand.
GTCTGGCCGCGGTTACCGGCGATGCCTGCGATGGAGGCCAGGCCGATGATGCGTCCGCCGTCACCGATGGTGCCGTTCTCGATGAGCCCCTCGGTCAAGCGTTGCGGTGCGAGCAGGTTCACGGCGATGACGGAGTCCCAGCGCGCATCGTCCATGTTGGCCAGCAGCTTGTCGCGGGTGATACCGGCGTTGTTGACCAGGATGTCGGCCTTGCCGCCGTGGTGTTCCTTGAGATGTGCGGTGATCTGGTCGATGGCATCGGCTGCGGTGACGTCCAACGCCAACGACGTTCCGCCGACCTTCTGGGCGACAGCGGTCAGGTCGTCCGAGGGCATGTCGATCGCGACAACGGCGGCGCCGTCACGGGCGAACACCTCGGCGATGGTCTCACCGATACCGCGGGCGGCACCGGTCACGATGGCGACCTTGCCGGCCAGCGGCTTGTCCCAATCGGCGGGCGGGGTGGAGTCGTCCGCGCCCACGTAGAACACCTGTCCGTCCACGTAGGTGGACTTGGCCGACAGGATGAAACGGACGGTCGACTCCAGGCCGGTGGCGGCGGTCTTGGCATCGGGGTGCACGTACACCAGCTGCACGGTGGCGCCGTTACCGAACTCCTTGGCCAGCGAGCGGGTGAAGCCCTCCAGGGCACGCTGGGCGATGCGCTCATCGGTGGTGCCGGCCTTGTCCGGAGTGGTACCGATGACCAGCAGGCGACCCGACTTGCCGACATTGCGCAGCAGCGGCGTGAAGAACTCGTGCAATTGCTTGAGCTCTACCGGGGTGGTGATGCCGGTGGCGTCGAACACCAGGGCACCGAACTTGTCGGCCCAGCGACCGCCGAGGTTGTTGGAGACCAGCTCGTAGTCGTCGGCCAAGGCGGCGCGCAGCGGCTCGGCGAGGCGGCCCTCGCCGCCGATCAGCACGGGGCCGGCCAGCGCGGGCTGACCCTTCTTGTAGCGGCGCAACTTCTCGGGCTGCGGGATACCCAGGCGGCCGGCGAGCAGGTTGCCGGGCCCGGAGTTGACCAGCAGCGCGTAGAGGTCGTCAGTGAGCTTGGGGGACATGTGCCATTCCTTAATGGTTGAGCGAGTGGTTGTCCGTGATTGGTCTAGGGTGAATTCGACAAAGAACTTACTCCAGAGTAAGAATGCTCGGTAATCCTGCCCCCTCAACAGTGGAGAGACAAGTGGCAACTAGCTCGGCTCGCAAGTCAGACGCTTCGCAAGGTCGCCGCCGCGTCGCGGTTCTCGGTGGTAACCGCATACCCTTCGCACGTTCGGACGGCGCGTACGCAAACGCCTCCAACCAGGACATGTTGACCGCCGCCATCACTGGGGCATCCGATCGCTTCAACCTCAAGGGCGAGCGTCTGGGCGCCGTCATCGCGGGCGCCGTCCTCAAGCTGAGCCGTGATTTCAATCTCACCCGTGAATCGGTGCTGGGCAGCCCGCTGTCGCCGTACACCCAGGCCTTCGACCTGCAGCAGGCCTGCGGCACGGGTCTGCAGGCGGCCATCGTGGGCGCCGACGGCATCGCGCTGGGCCGTTACGAGTCGGTGCTGGCCGGTGGTGTCGACACCACCTCCGATGCGCCCATCAACTTCGGTGATGACCTTCGCCACACTCTGCTGGCGATCCGTCGCGCCAAGGACAACGTCACTCGGCTCAAGCTGCTCGGCAAGCTGCCGGCCGCCCTGGGGGTCGATATCCCGCAGAACGGCGAGCCGCGCACCGGCCTGTCCATGGGTGAGCACGCCGCCATCACCGCCAAGCAGACGGGCGTCAAGCGCACCGACCAGGATGCGCTGGCCGCCGCCAGCCACCAGAAGATGGCCGCTGCCTACGACCGCGGCTTCTTTGACGACCTGATCAGCCCGTTCCTGGGGCTGTACCGCGACGACAACCTGCGCCCGAATTCGAGTGTGGAGAAGTTGGCCACGCTGAAGCCAGTATTCGGCGTGAAGCACGGCGACGCCACCATGACCGCGGGTAACTCCACCCCGCTGACCGACGGTGCCTCGGTGGCGCTGCTGTCCAGCGAGGAGTGGGCGGCCGAGCGCGGTCTGCCGGTGCTGGCCTACTTTGTCGACGGTGAGACCGCGGCCGTGGACTACATCAACGGTCCCGACGGTCTGCTGATGGCCCCGACCTACGCGGTGCCGCGTCTGCTGGCCCGCAACGGTCTTACCCTGCAGGACTTTGATTTCTACGAGATCCACGAGGCCTTCGCCTCGGTGGTGCTCGCAACGCTGCAGGCCTGGGAGTCGGCGGACTACTGCAAGGAGCGCCTCGGCCTGGATAAGCCGCTGGGCGCCATCGATCGGAGCAAGCTCAACGTCAACGGCTCCTCGCTGGCGGCCGGGCACCCGTTCGCGGCCACCGGTGGCCGCATCGTGGCGCAGCTGGCCAAGCAGCTCGCCGAGAAGAAAGCTCAGAACGGCGGGACCGGTACCTACCGCGGCCTGATCTCGGTGTGCGCCGCGGGTGGTCAGGGTGTGACCGCCATCCTGGAAGCCTGAGTGTTCTAGACCGCTAGTCCAGACCCCCGGTCCTCGGCGTCAAGCCTGTGACCGGGGGTTTTGACGTTCCTGAGGCATCGCGAAAAAAAGTTTCAAGATTTTCTGGGCAGGGTGTAACGCTCCCGGAGTGGGTGTCGATACATGGGTAGCCTCGTGCCACCGTCCGACCCCCCGACCCGACGGCGGCGCGAGGCTACCTAATTTTTCAGGCCCCCACGGTCACCAGCCGTTTCGGATATCCGGTCGCTCCGTCGGGCACCGGCGAGGCGATCTGATCGGTCTGTACCGACCCGGTACCGTCGGTGGCCCGTGCGGTGATGACGTGTTCACCCGGTGTTGCCTGCCAGCCGAACCACCATTGACGCCAGGTATCCACGGAGTATTCCGGAGCCAGGCGAGCGGGCTGCCACGGACCGTCGTCGACTCGCACCTCCACCTTCGTGATGCCGCGATGCTGCGCCCATGCCGTCCCCGCCACGATCTGCGTGCCCGTGTCCAGGCGTCGACCGGTCTGGGGTGTGTCGATGCGGCAGCCGGTCTTGATGGGGCCGCGAGCCGACCATCCGCGGACGGTCCAGTACGCGTCTGCCTTGTCGAATCGCGTGATCTCCCAGTCGACGACCCACTTGGTGGCGGACACATAGCCATACAGCCCGGGCACCACTTGGCGGACGGGGTAGCCGTGCTCGACGGGTAGTGGTGTGCCGTTCATCGCGATGGCGAGTATGGCGTCGCGGCCGTCGGTGAGCACTTCGAGCGGGGTTCCGGCCGTCCAACCATCGGCACTCTTGGACAACAACATGTCGGCGTCGGCATGAACGCCAACGGATTCCAGAATTGGCTTGATGGGGAAGCCGGTCCACATCGCGTTGCCGATGAGGTCTCCGCCGATCTCGTTGGAGACACAAGTCAGGGTGACGGCGCGTTCGGTCGCCGCCATGGCGTTCAGGTCGGCCCACGTCAGCGTGCGTGGACGATCGACCATGCCGTGAATGTTGAGCTGCCATTCGGCGGTGGTCACCTGGGGCACCCGCAGCGCCGTGTCGATTCGGTAGAAGTCCGCATTGCTCGTGATGTAGGGAACCGCTCCCTTGACGTTGATGCCGTCGGGCACGGGAGGGGCGGGTGCCACGGGTGCGGGAACCGTGGCTTCTCGACGTTCCTCGGCGACCACGGTGCCCTTGCTCCAGCGACTGCCGAGCCAATAGACCCCCGCCGATCCGATCGCGAAAAGCGCTGCTGCCCCGAAGAATGTGCGCCGGTCCGGTGCATCCTGATCCCCAGCGCGGTTGACCAGTGCGCGCAGTACCAGAACGCCCGCCGCGGCCGCTATGACCGAGGGCCAGATCCAGGTGAACTCTCCCGTCGGGCGGGTTGCCGCGGCGAAGGCTCCGAAAACGCCGAGCATCCCGATGAGTATTGAGCCGTATCGCCGCTTGCCCTCGACCAGACCCGCCGTTGCGGCAAGCAGGGCGATGAACGCAGACAAACACGTGAACAAGACGGCCTTGTCTGAGGTGCCGAAGACGCCGATGACCCATTCGCGCACGGCGGCAGGGGTGTGGTCGACAACGGTGTTCCCGACCGCGTAGAAGGGCGCGGAATCCGGTGCGATGGCGGCGGCAGCTAGTTGTCCGGCGGCGAGCGCTGCTCCCGCAGCGATCAGTCCCGCGATGATCCGTCGTGCTGCGTGCTCCATCGTCACCTCCCGTTGGGTTTCACTCTTCTCCTGCTGTCAACGAGCCGCCACCGCATATGGTTCAGATATGGCACGGGTGCTGGTGACCGGCATGTCGGGGACGGGGAAGACCACGCTGTTACAGGAGCTGGCCCGCCGCGGCCTTCGCACCGTCGACACCGACTACGACGGCTGGACGCTGTCGGACGGCAGCTGGGATGCGGCTCGGATGGCGGCGCTGCTGGATGAGCATTCGGATGTCGTCGTGTCCGGCGCTGTGGACAACCAGGTGCACTTCTACGACAGGTTCGGCGACGTGGTACTGCTCAGCGTGCCGCTGGGGGTGGCAATCGCGCGTGTGGGCTCTCGCACTGACAACCCGTACGGCCGCACGGAGGCCCAGCGGGATGAGATAGCGCAGAACACGCGGGAGATCGAACCACTGCTACGCGAGAGCGCCACCCTGGAATTGGATGGGCGTCTGCCCGTGTCCGAGCTGGCGGATCGTGTCGAGGCGCTGGCCCGGCAGCCGAGATGACGGCTACGCGGGCACTTTCGCGAGGTTTTCCGGCCCGGAGGTCATCTCGGGGCCGGTGTCGGACGGCGAGACCGACCAGATGGTGAGGTAGGCCAGCCCGAAGAAGGCGGCGACGGCGACCGCCACTCCGGTATGTGCGACAAACGCGAACGGGGAGCTGACCCACTCCAGGGTGCTGGCCGCGACAGCGCCGGGGCGGTGGATCAGGTCCCACGAGTTCCAGCGCTGGAAGCGTCCGATCACCACACCCACGGCGCACAGGCCCACCGAGACGACGACGACCACCCACCCGGTGACGACTCCGAAGTCGCGCTGAATTCGCCTGTGCACCAACCGCAGTGACACGACCCCGAGAATGATTCCGGTCCAGGCCGCCACACCGTACTGCAGGACGTGACGCCAGAACGCGATGCCGTCGATCAGGTGCACCAGGTCGGTGATGAGGTACGGCGCGTTGGGCAAGAAGGCGAGCCACACCAGCCCGATCGGAATCAGCCAGATCTTGTGCCGGACCGCCGAAAAGGCCAGCGCGGCGAAGACCGGCAGCCACGCCAGGAACAGATTCCAGATGAGGAAGCGCGTCGGATAGAACATGGGGGCGGCCGGGTCGGTGACGCCTAGCAGGAAGGTCAGCAGGCTGGTTGCGACCAGCGAAAGAACCAGCACGGCACGTCGGGCTTCGGTCATCCGTCAAGTTTGCCCGAAGGTGGCCGTAGACGTCAGCCGGTGACGGCCCGGATGAACCCGACGGCCGCTTCTTCCAGCTGTTGCAGTCCGGGATCCTCCAGGGGGTAATGCCCTGCACCCTCCAGCGGCACCACCGTCACCGGCACCTTGCTGATGGGGTCGAGTACCGGCTTGCTGAACTCATAGGGCGTCCACTGATCCTCGTCGGGCTGGGTGAGGATGATCGGACACACATCGAAATCGGCGGGCTCGACGGCGGGTGCGTAGCTCATGTACTCGGCCAGGAACTTCACGCTGACCCAGTTGGCGGCGGAGGTGCGGTCCTTCATGAAGACCTTCATCGCCGCGCGGCTGTTCGCGAGTGTGCTCATCTTCGCGGCCAGCCACATGGGATAGCGGACCCGCCGCGCCGGCGTCTTGGCGGCCAGCCGAAGGAATGGCACACCGACCCGCGCGGTCAGCAGGTCATGCGCGGTACCGTCGGCGACCTCGCGCACCCGCTGATCCAGGAACGTCATCCCGATGATCCCGCGCACCGTGTCGCGCGGTGCCTTGGCCGCAACGTGGTAGGCAAGCATGCCGCCGGCGCTGAGCCCGTACAGCACAATGGGGCGCACATCGCGGCGCCGCTCGTATTCGAGATAGTCGACCACCAGGTCCACCCAGTCGCCGTACCCCGGCACCGTGCCCGGTGCCACATCGGTGAGGCCATAGCCCAAGTTGTCGATCGCGATGGTCTCGAAACCCCTGCGCGCCAACGGGGCACCCAGGATCAGTGACATCTGGCGTCCGTTGGTGCCGACTCCGTGGAGCAACACCACCTTCACCGGTGCGGCCGGGTTGGAGTATCGGTCCAGATGCACCTGGTTACCGTGCCAGTCCCAGAATTCCTCCTGCGGGACTGTCGACTCATCGAGCCGCAGCCGTTCGGGAAGGAACTGCTGAAGGTCTTTCCACGCCTGCTGGTCACGGTAGTAACGGGCCATAAGTGGTAACCCTATGCGCCCAGACGGTTCCTGGTGAAGGTCGGAGGTGCAAACGCCCGCGTTTGGTACTGGGCTGGCGAAGTGCGACGGTGGGCTATTGCGTGGGTGCGTCGCCGTCGGGTTTCTGCTCCCAGCACCACAGCGTCAGGTAGGCGAGACCCACGAAAACCGCTGTGCTCAAAGCGATCTGTGTCTGTATGAGGTGAGTCATCGGGGCGAAGAGCCACTGAAGAGTGTCCTGGATGATCTGTCCCGGGCCGGTCAACAGGTCCCAGGAATTCTTGGCCTGAAAGCCGCCGATGACCACGCCGATTGCCGATAGGACGATCGAAACTCCGACGACGATCCAACCGGCGCGAGTGCCGCGCTCTTTTTCTATACGTTCATGCACCAGGCGCAGCGAGAGCACCGCCAACATGATGCCGGTCCATGCGGCCATGCCGAGTTGGAAGATGTGTGGCCACACGATACTGCCGTGGTTGATGTACGCAAGGTCGGCAACGAGATAGGGCGCGTTCGGCAGGAAAACAAGCCAGAGCACCCCTGACACCCATTGCCAACGTTCGCCACGGACTCGCAGGAACACCAGGGCGAGCGCCAGCGGAATCCAGGCCCGTAACAGATTCCCAAGCAGCCATTGGGGAGACGGCGGATCGGCCAAGCCCAGCACCACACTCGCGACGCTGGTTGCCGCGAGTGCATATATAACCACTCTAAGGCGGTCGTTGGACATCTTGACAGTTTGCCATGAAAAACGAACGAGGCCCCACCGGAAGGTGAGGCCTCGTTCGTCGAACTGAATCAGAAGGCGGCTTCGTCGAGCTCCATGATGTCGTTGTCGACGTTCTCCAGGATGGCCCGGGTCGAGGTCAGCTGAGGCAGCATGTTCTTGGCGAAGAACGAGGCAACCGCGATCTTGCCCTCGTAGAAGGACTTCTCGGCGCCGGTAGCGCCCGCATCCAGAGCCTCGATGGCCACGGCGGCCTGACGCTGCAGCAGCCAGCCGATCAGCAGGTCGCCGACGCTCATCAGGAAGCGCACGGAGGCCGTTCCGACCTTGTAGACCTGGGTGATCTCCTGCTGGGCGGCCATCAGGTTGGCGGTCATGGTCGCTGCCATGCCCTGCACGTCCTCCAAAGCCGTTGCGAGCAGCGCACGCTCGGCCTTCAGGCGACCGTTGCCGGTCTCGCTCTTGACGAACTCTTCGATCTGACCGGAGACGAAGGCCAGCGACTTGCCCTGGTCCTTGACGATCTTGCGGAAGAAGAAGTCCTGGGCCTGGATTGCCGTGGTGCCCTCGTAGAGCGAGTCGATCTTGGCGTCACGGATGTACTGCTCGATCGGGTAGTCCTGCAGGAAGCCGGATCCACCGAAGGTCTGCAGGCTTTCGGTGAGCTTCTCGTAGGCACGCTCGGAGCCAACACCCTTGATGATCGGCAGCAGTAGATCGTTGAGCCGCACCGCTTCCTCGGCCTCCACACCGTTGATGGCCTTGGCGGCCACGGCGTCCTGGAAGGTGGTGGCGTAGAGGTACAGCGCGCGCAGGCCCTCGGCGTAAGCCTTCTGGGTCATCAACGAGCGACGCACGTCCGGGTGGTGCGTGATGGTGACGCGGGGAGCGGTCTTGTCGGTCAGCTGCGTCATGTCCGCACCCTGTACGCGGGTCTTGGCGTACTCCAGCGCGTTCAGGTAACCGGTCGACAGGGTTGCGATGGCCTTGGTACCCACCATCATGCGGGCCTGCTCGATGACGTCGAACATCTGCGCGATGCCGTTGTGCACCTCACCGACGAGCCAGCCCTTGGCGGGAACGCCGTGCTGGCCCAGGCTCAGCTCACAGGTGGCCGAAACCTTCAGGCCCATCTTGTGCTCGACGTTGGTGACGAAGACGCCGTTGCGCTCGCCCGGCTCGCCGGTCTCGAAGTTGGGGATGAACTTGGGCACGAAGAACAGCGACAGACCCTTGGTGCCGGGGCCGGCACCCTCGGGGCGGGCCAGCACCAGATGCATGATGTTCTCGAACATGTCATCGGAGTCGGCCGAGGTGATGAAGCGCTTCACACCGTCGATGTGCCAGGAACCGTCCTCCTGCTTGACCGCCTTGGTGCGTCCGGCGCCGACGTCCGAACCGGCGTCAGGCTCGGTGAGCACCATGGTGGCGCCCCAGCCGCGCTCGGCGACGAACTCGGCCCACTTCTTCTGCTCGTCGGTGGCCACGTTGTAGAAGATCTGCGCGAAACCGGCACCGCCGCTGTACATCCAGACTGCGGGGTTGGCACCCAGGATCATCTCCTGAACGGCCCACATCAGCGAGCGCGGAACCGGGCTGCCGCCGAGTTCCTCGATCAGGCCGAGGCGATCCCATCCGGCGTCGGTGATTGCCTTGACAGACTTCTTGAAGGCCTCGGGGATGGCCACCGAGTGGGTCTCCGGATCGAAGACCGGTGGGTTGCGGTCGCCCTCGGCGAACGAATCGGCCAGCGGCCCTTCGGCGAGGGTGCGCATCTCGGCAAGGAAGGTACGAGCGGTGTCTTCGTCCAGCTCGGGGAATTCTTCGCCGCCGAATACTTGCTGGATGTTGAAGAGCTCGAAGAGGTTGAACTCCAGGTCGCGGACGTTCGACTTGTAGTGGCCCATGTGCGTCATTGCCTTTTCTCGTGGGGCTGTTCTGATATTCGGTTGGGTTCTTACTTCTGATTAAGTTACCCACCGGTAACAACTGAACTATACCGCTGAGTAGCGCAGGACAAAAGTCCAGGCTTTGTGGTTGTAATCACAATTCGATATCGCAGGTCAAGTTGGGTTTTTGGACGTTTTGACAGAGTGATGTCGGTGGCCTGGTGTTGGGTTATGGGTGCCAGCTCACAGCCCATGAGAGGAACGTCCCATGCCTGCTATGCCCCCACCCGTTCCGACCGAGCTGGACGGCCTGGTCGAGTACATAGCTCAACAGCAGGATGCTTTTCGGATCGCGGCCTTCGGGCTGACCGACGAACAGGCTCGCCTGACGCCGACGGCGGGCACGCTGTCGATCGGTGGGCTCATCAAACATGTCACCAACATGCAGGCCGGCTGGACGGAAAAGATTGCCGCGGCACCTGGACCTGGACCCGACCGGCAGTGGGCCGATGACGAATTCATCTTGCGCGCGGACGAGACGCTGGCCGGAGCGTTGGCGGCTCTCGCCGCGCAGAGTGCTGTGACACGTGCCGCCATCACGGAGAAGGGGCTGGACACCCCGGTGCCCGTGCCGCGGTCGGCGCCATGGTTCCCCAAGGACATCGATGCGTGGAACGTGCGTTGGGTGGCGCTACACCTGGTCGAGGAAATGGCCCGCCATGCCGGTCATGCCGACATCATTCGCGAATCCATCGACGGCGCAACGATGTACGAGCTGCTTGCCGCCGCTGAGGGCTGGGAGCCAACAGACTGGCTCAAGCCGTGGTCCCCGAAGGGCTAGCGTCCGTAGCGCAGGATCTTCATGGTGGTCGCGAAGCTCAGCGCGGTCGCGCTGAGGGATCCGGCCGCGTCGTTCCGATTGGAGGCGCCGCTGGCCAGGATGTACACGAGTAGCCCGCGCACGATATTGAACGACACGTGCTGTCGGACGCTGTTCGCCCCTGACGGAAACATGAAGCACGATTCCGTTGTCGTGAGCTCCTTTTGGTCATTCTGGACGGGATTCGGTTCGTCGAATTCGAACGAGCATCGCCACGTGGTGCTCCCACCGGGGATGATGTAGGCAATCGCATCGCACCTCTTGAGTGCATCGGAAGCACCGTCGGTGGACAGCGCGTCCGCAGCCGGGACGACGCGGATCAGGATCTCGCGCTCGGGCTTCTTGCGATCGCGTAGGTACAGCGTCGATGTCTCGCGGCCCTTGGATCGCAATGCCCAGATGGGGTCAATGGTGTTGCAGCCCGCCGGCGTTCCACCCAGGTTGGTGGCTGAGCCGGGCGGAACAGCGGGATTGAACTCGCCCGATGTGAAGGTGGGCGACGGATTCTTCTCCCACCCTTCGGGATAGTCGAATTGCCCGGGCAGCAAGGTATCGAGAATCGTGTTGGGTTGCCCGGCCAGCGATTCGCCCGGCTTCACGTTGGTGGCGCCGGGAACGGATGTGGTGCGGGGGTTGGTTCCGTCGTGATGCCGCGGCCAGATCACGACCCCGACGACGGTCGATGCGATCACGAGCACGACGGCGCCTGCGATGGCCGCAATTCGCTTGTGTTTGATCATGGTTCGCCCCGTGTCGGTGATGATGGGAGGCGCGACGGTTTGCACAAGATGCGGGGCCGGAGCGGACTGCGGTGTCACGGTCGGCACGGGTTGAGTGACGGTCTGCCGATGCTGGGCCGGGTCGGCGAGGATCTGCTGCGCGGCCAACGCGAACTCTCCGGCGCTTTGATAGCGGTCTGCGGGATTCTTGGCCATCGCCTTGGCAATCACCGCGTCCATTGATTCAGGTACCGAAGCGAATTGGGAGATCCGGGGCGGAGGTGCCGAAAGGTGTGCGTTGATGATTGCCGGCAATGAATTCCCGGATCCGAATGGCGGTTGGCCCGCCACCATGCGAAAGAGCGTGCAGCCCAGGGCATACACGTCGGCGCGGCCATCGACGGCTGCGCCGGACAGGACCTCCGGTGCGGCATACGCGATGGTGGCGGTCACGTTGCCTGCCGAGGTGACGGAGTTGCTGTCGTCAAGTGCCCGGGTTACACCGAAGTCGCCCAGCATGATTCGTCGATCGCCCACAGACAACAGGATGTTGGCAGGCTTCACATCGCGGTGTACCAGGCCGCGGGCGTGTAGATAGTCGAGTGCCTTGGCGACCTCACTGATGATGTGAATGGCGCGGGTCAAGGACATATGGCCGTTGACGGATTCCGAGTGCGCATCGCTGCCCTGCACGTACTGCATCGCGATCCATAGATCGCCGGCCGGTGTCTCGCCACGGTTGTGCACCGTGACGATGTTCGGGTGATCCAGGGACGCGGCGAGCGAGGCTTCTCGCATGAACCGTGCCCGGAACGCGGGGTCCCGCGAGGCTTGGGCGCTGAGGATCTTCAGAGCCTCGGAGCGCTGCAGATTGGGATTCACGGCCAGGTACACGGTTCCCATGCCGCCACGGCCGAGAACATGCTCGATCTGATATCCGGATACGACGGTCCCCGCTGGCAGGTCTCCGGCTTGCTGGCTACCCGGATCCGGTGGGGGTCTCTCCGATGACGTCATTCCCCTGTGCGTCCCTCTCGCCCGACGGTTTGGTCATCGTACTTGGGATATTTCCTCATGGCGGTCAAGACCGTGGCCCCTGTAAGGCATGCGGGGGACCATGGTGGTGTGGGTGAGCTTCCCGTCGTCGACCTGTCCAGCGATCCGGTACAGCTACGCACGGCCCTGCGCGAGGTCACCCACGAAGTCGGGTTCTTCTACCTCACCGGGCACGGTGTTTCGCCGCTGCTGATCGACAGGGTGCTGTCGGCGGCCCGCAAGCTCTTTGCCCTTCCCGAGGCTGACAAGGACGCCATCGCGATGGTGCGAAGCCCGCATTTTCGTGGATTCACCCGGTTGGGCGGAGAGCTGACCGGTGGATTCACCGACTGGCGTGAGCAGATCGACGTCGGGCCGGAACGCACAGCCAGCCTGACGGGACAGGGCCGCGACTACATGTGGTTGCAGGGGCCCAATCAGTGGCCGGAGGCGGTCCCGGAATTGAGGGCGGCACTCGAAAGCTGGGACGCGGCTCTGGCGAGTGTGGGGCGAAAACTTCTGAGGGAGTGGGCTATTGCCCTTGGTTCGGCGGGGGGAGTCTTCGACGAGGCATTTGGTGCCGAACCGGCGACCCTGATCAAGGTCATCCGTTATCCGGCCAGTGGGACCACCGAACAGGGAGTGGGCGCGCATCGCGACTCGGGTGTGCTGACCTTGCTGCTGGCCGAGCCGGATGTCGGGGGCCTGCAGGTCGAGGTGGACGGGACGTGGCTGGAGGCACCCGGGCGCACAGGAGCATTCATCGTGAACATCGGTGAGCTGCTGGAGCGGGCCAGTGGCGGGTATCTGCGTGCCACGCGCCATCGGGTGACGCTGACGGGTACGCCGCGCATGTCGGTCGCGTACTTCTTCAATCCGAGGTTGGACGCGCACATCCCGGCGCTGGAGCTGCCGCTGGAACTGCGGGACCGGGCGCGCGGCGTCAGTGCCGATCCGGGCGATCCGATTCACTCGACCTACGGCGAGAACGCCTGGAAGAGCCGACTGCGGGCCCATCCTGATGTGGCCGCCGCGCATGGTCACCTCGGCAGGTAGCGATCGTGCAAATCTGCGCCGCGAACCGGTGGTGCGCGTAATACTCAGGTTGTGGCAAACTAATGCCACATACTGAGGAGGAGAACCATGCGGACGATTTGTTCGATGGCGGCGGGGTTCGGTTTGGCGATATCTGTGTTCGCTGCGCCCATAGTGTCGGCAGCACCCGGAGAGGGCCCCGTTGCGGTCCAATGCCAGGTCTATGCCGATAACAACTTCGGACCGCCGGGATTTGGCCCGGGAAGCATGCCCGGAATGGGCTTCGGCATGAAGCAATGGGCGGGCACGGTTATTGGTCGCGGAAGTAACGAGGGTGAAGCACGCCAAGACGCCGAGCGACAGATGTGGGGCCCGTACGGCATGGCGCCCGAGCTTCGTGACTGCGTGCCTGCGGCGTAACGAGCGAAACAAGATCACTTGAGGGCGGGCCGCGCAGGCAATGCTTTAGTGCCGGTCGGAACCCGCTCGGTCGTGCTCCGATCGCGCACGCGTTACATGCTGCGGGCCTGGAACTGCGGTTCGGTCTTCTCGATCCCGGCCTTACGTGCGATGGCGAAGTTGGCTCCGCGCATGAGTCGCAGCTGAAGGCGACGCTCCAGTCCGAAGGCGCGCCGCGGCACCATCGACCACGCCTTGTCGAAGAGGGTCTTGGTGGCCGCCACCGAATCGGGGGAGCGCGACAGGATCTGATCGATGAGCTCGGCCGCGTCGGCTTCGGGGTCGGCGCTCACCTGGGTGACAAGTCCGATTTCCTTCGCGTAGAAGCCGTCGAACATCTCACCGGTCATGGTGAGGCGCTTGGCGGTGTCGATTCCGATCAATTGACTCAGCGTGACGCTTCCGGACATATCGGGGATCAGGCCCCATTTGGCTTCGAGAATGGAGAACTCGGCGTCGGGCGTGGTGAACCGGAAGTCGGCGGCCAGCGCCAGCTGCAGCCCACCGCCGTAGCAACGACCTTGAATGACGGCGATCACCGGAACACGGAGCCGGCGCCACGCCCAGCAGGCCTCTTGGAAACCGTTGGTACCCAGCCAGGGGAGTGGAATGAAGTTCGCGACAACGCGTGCCGGATCTTTCCCGGCGGCCGCGAAATCCAGCCCGGTGGAAAATGTGTCCCCCTCACCGGACAGCACCACCACCCGGATCGAGTTGTCCGAGGCAATATGGCGGGCGGCGGCGGTCAGCCCGCCCAGCATGTCGATGGTGAGTCCGTTGAGCTTCTCGGGCCGAGACAAGGTGACGCGAGCTACCTGTCCGTCGACGCGTAGGGTCACATGTGACGTCATGAAGCAAGACTAGAGGTGACATCCAGTTATGACGAGCGATACCAGCTTGGACGCGGCGACGCTGCGGGAAGCGTTCGGGCACTTCCCGACCGGTGTGGTGGCGATTGCCGCCGAGATCGGTGGGACGCGAACCGGATTGGCGGCCAGCACGTTTGTTCCGGTGTCATTGGATCCGCCGCTGGTGGCGTTCTGCGTGCAGAATTCCTCGACCACATGGCCCAATCTGCGGGCGGCTCCGCGCCTGGGCATCAGCGTGCTGGGGGAATCGCACGACGATGCCGCGCGGACACTGGCGGCCAAGACCGGTGACCGCTTCGCCGGGCTGGATACCTCGACCACGGAAACCGGTGCCGTGTTCATCGGCGGCACCACGGCCTGGATTGAGACGTCCATCGAGTCCGAGGTGCCGGCCGGTGATCACGCGATCGTCATCCTGAACATTCACGGGCTGACGGTGCATTCATCGGTCGCGCCGATCGTGTTCCACCGCAGTAAGTTCCGCAAGCTGCTGGGTTAGACCGCGGCGGTGTACGGGCTGGACCGATTGGTCCGCGCCCATTCACGTTCTGCGTCCGAGTGCATCGGCGGCGGTACCTGCCCATTGATCATCCAGAGCTCCTCGCTGGTCTCGTCGACGTGGAACTCCCAGTGCAGCCCCGGTCTGTCCAGATACGGCCTGAGCACGTTGCCCAGGCGCCGGGTGACGCGCTCGCGTGCGGCCGTGTCGGGCTGGGTGCGGGCAATGTGATCGACGACGACCCGCACGGCGGTGTCCGCCTGTTCACCACCCACATACAAGTCAACCGGCTCAATCTCCTTGAACACCGTGACCACGTAGAACCGGGGAAGCCCCACAGCGACGTATACCTCGGTGATGCTCTTGGCGAGTTCGGATTTCTCCTTGTCGGAAAAGACATTTGGCGTGTGATAGATCGTCCACAGCGGCATGTCGGGCTCCTTGGGTTCGGTGTATTGGTGGGCGTCAGTGGCCGGGGCGGTAGGCCAGGTTCTCGACGGGGCCGGCCAGTTGGGACTTGATCTGGACGGTGAGGTCATCGGTGAGTACCTCGTTGTCGCCCTTTTCCAGCGCGTCGATGATGCGTGCCGCGATCACCGCGGGCGGCGTCTTGGCGACAGGCAATGCCGACACCATGTCGGTGTCGATGAAACCGGCGTGGACGCCGAGTACCTGGGTGTTCTGCGCTTCGAGCTCCAGGCGCAGGGTGTTGGTGACCGACCAGATGGCTGCCTTCGATGCCCCGTAGGCTCCGGCTCCGCCGAGCCACGAGAGCACCGAGTGGATGTTGACGATCGCGCCGCCGCCGTGGGTCTTCAGGATGGGCGCGAATGCCCTGATGACTCGTAGTGGGCCGAACACGTTGGTCTGGAATGTCGCATCGATGCGGTCGAAATCCCCGGTGAGCAGCGAATCGGGATGCAGCACACCGGCGTTGTTGACCACGATCTCCACATCCGTGAGCTCGCGGGCCAGCGCCGCCACCGAGTCCTCGGAGGTGACTTCGAGTTGTTTGGTGACTACCTGCTCGCGCGGGTCCTCGAATGATTCGCGGGCGGTGCTGTACACCTTGCGCGCACCGCGGCGCAGCACCTCATCGACGAGGGCAGCCCCCAGCCCGCGGCGACCACCGGTGACCAGTACGACCTTGTTTTCGATCATTCCCATCTCCTAACTAACGATTGCATTAGTCAGAACGCTAGCCGGGCTAGCTGAATAACGCAAGCGTTAGTTACAATGGCCTGGTGAGCATGGACTTTGAGCGGCTACTGCAGGACCGCTCTCGGTGGAAGACCGAAGAGTGTTCGATCGGGAAGGCCCTGGATCTGCTGGGCACCAAGACAGCCTTCCTGATCGTCCGCGAGTGCTTCTACGGCTCAACTCGATTCGACGAGTTCTCCGAGCGCATCGGGGTGTCCGCGCCGGCGGTATCGCGCGCACTCAAACAGCTGGAGGCGGCAGGCGTCGTCGAGAAGGTGCCCTACCGGGAACCCGGTCAGCGGGAGCGGGACGGGTACGTGCTGACCCAGATGGGCAAGGATTTACTCCCGGTACTGCTGTCACTGCTCAAATGGGGGGACGAGTATCTGCAGGACGGGCACAAGCCACTGACGTTGATCGACAAGAAGACTGGGCGGGAAATAGAGGTGGAAGTGACATCGCGGCCCGGCCAGGCGGTATCCGCTGACGGAATCGAGATTCGCCGCGCGCGTCCCTAGATTGTCGTCGCAAGCCGTCCCGCGACCAGCTGCCGCGTCACCGTGGCCACGCGCTGGCCGAGGTGGCGGCAGGTCCGTAGATCGGCCGGGTGAATGTCGTCGGGGTCGGCGTCCACATCGGTCTGCGCGCCGGCGCCCAGCCAGAAGCCGAGCCGGTTCAGATCGTGCTCGCTGCCGCCGGCGCTCATCCATCCGGCAGTGAGGCCCAGGCTCACCCAATGCATGTGGTGCTGAGCGGCGAAGATGGCCAGTGAGTTCAACGCGTGCAGCTTGTCTCCCGACTTCGCACCGGAATTCACGAATCCGGCGGCCACCTTGTCGCGCCAGGTGCCGGCCATGCAACGGGCTCCGGTCTTCTCGGCGAAGGACTGGAAGCCCGCCGCCACATTGCCCATATAGACGGCGCTGCCGAAGACCAGGGCATCCGCGCTGTCCACGGCATCCCAATCGGCGTCCGTCATGTCGGCGGCCGAAATCACCGTCACCTCCGCGCCGCCTTCGCGTGCCCCGTCGAAGACGGACTGGGCCAACGCGGCGGTGTGTCCGAAACCGGAGTGGTACACGATGATGACACGGGGGCTGAATCCATTGAGGGGCATGATGATTGCCCTCAGTCCGTGCTTGTGGCAGCGATGAGGTCAGCGACTTCCTGGTAGCGCTGCCCCCATTCCGGCATCGGCTGGTCGGCAAGGTAGGCGATGAGCCGGTCGAGAATGGCGTGGGTACCGGGCCGGAAACCATTGGCGTGCGGCACGCTCAGGCCGCGGTGGGTGAACCGAAGCAGGGTTCCGGCGCCGTCGGCACTCAGTTCATACCGCACCACGCTGTCGTCGACAATCGACTGCTTCCACTCGTGCTCGAGAACATGTGGCGGCTCCCAGACCAGGATGCGGCCGGTCACGCGTTTTGCTTCCGGCGGCAGTGGAGGGCCGGACGGGACCATCTCGAATTGCCCACCTGCGCGGGACTCCAGGGTGGTCCGACCGATCCACGCGCGGCGTTGTTCGGGGTCGGTGATGGCCGACCACACCGTCTCCACGGGATACGGCAGGTGGCGTTCGAAGGTGAGGGTGGCTCGGTCACCGTGCACGGTGAGCCGACCGAGGCGGTCGTTCATTCGGCGTCCTTGATGTCGTGACGGGTCTGGGTGCGGGCCAGGTGTCGTTCCAGCGCGTCCAGGTGGTCATTCCAGAAGTGCCGGTACGGATCGATCCATTGGTCGATCTCGGCCAGACCGTGCGCGCGTAACGCATAAATCCGGCGTTGCGCATCCGGCCTGACGTCGACCAGTCCTACGTCGCGCAGCACCCGAAGATGGCGCGAGACGGTGGGTTGGGTCAGGCCGGGCAGTGTTGCGACGAGATCTCCGGCGGTCCATTCGCCGCCCGCCAGGGCATCGAGCAGGATCCGTCTGCTTGGCTCGGCGACCGCTTCGAAGACGTCCATGCATCGAGTATTGCATTCCATCTATATAGACGCAATAGAATATAAGGCGTCTGAGGCAACGACGTCCCGGGGCGGGGCAGCCTAGGGACGCTTGGCGAGTTCTTCTTGGTAGCCGCGGACGCGATCACGGAGCTCGCTGGCATCATCGGGCCGACCTTCGCGCTCGGCGAGATCGGCACGTAGCGAGAGTTCCTTGATCGCGGTACGAAGATCCGCGACGCTCACGGTGTCACCCATATCCCGATGCTGCCCGCATCGCGAGCAATGGGCATTGGCGAGGTGCCACAAAGTCCCGGCCGACTACTTGGAGCTCAGCGGTGGCCGATGATCGAGCGGAGCTTGCCGAGCTGCCATTTCACGAAGGGTCGGAGGATGGGCGCGACGACACGCAGCGGTAGCCAGCCCACCCACTTGGGTGTGCCGCCGAGGTGCCAGGTCAGCCGAGTGCCGCCGGTGCCGTTGTCTGCCACCTCAAAGACCTCCGCGGCCGAATCGAGAACCAACGGAACGGAACACGCGGTGGTGGTGACACCCAGAACACGGCCGGGCTCGTTGACGACGATCTGTTCGGCCAGTACGCAGAAGGTGTTGACCAACGCGCGCTTGGTTCCCACGTCGCGCAATGCGGTGCCGGCGTAGTCCACGCCCTTGGTGAAGAGGGTCCAGCTCAGGAACCGTTCGTCGAGAAGGGCCTTGAAGACCTGATCGGGCGGATAGAAGAAGTCGCGCTGCACGGTAATCGCAAAAGATGCCTCGGAGTGCAGATATTCGCG
Source organism: Mycobacteroides franklinii (assembly GCF_002013895.1). GTDB lineage: Bacteria > Actinomycetota > Actinomycetes > Mycobacteriales > Mycobacteriaceae > Mycobacterium > Mycobacterium franklinii. The sequence continues at coordinate 438,634 of NZ_MAFQ01000005.1, forward strand.
GAGTTGATCGGCGGCGACTGGGGTGAGGTTGAATCGGGCTGCCGAGATTCCGCCTGCGGCCAGAATCGCCAACAGGATCAAGCCCGCGACGGCACCTGCGGCTGCCAGGCACGCGACCACGATGACGATGATCAGCCAGGTTTCCATCGCCACAACCTCGCTAGCGTCGGAACAGCTTGTTGCCCAACCACACGATCGGATCGTACTTGCGGTCGGCGACGCGTTCCTTCATGGGGATCAGTGCGTTGTCGGTGATGTGGATGCCCTCCGGGCACACTTCGGTGCAGCACTTGGTGATGTTGCAATAGCCAAGGCCGAGTTCCTCCTGCGCCGCCTCACGGCGGTCGGCGACATCGAGCGGGTGCATTTCGAGCTCGGCCACGCGCATCAGATAACGCGGCCCGGCGAAGGCTTTTTTGTTCTCCTCGTGGTCACGCACCGCGTGACAGGTGTTTTGGCACAGGAAGCATTCGATGCACTTGCGGAACTCCTGCGACCGCTCCACATCCTCCTGCTGCATCCGGTATTCGCCGGGCTTCAGCCCTTTGGGCGGCGTGAATGACTGGACTTCCCTGGCCTTTTGGTAGTTGAACGAGACATCGGTGACCAGGTCGCGGATCACCGGGAAGGCTCGTAGGGGGGTCACCGTGACGGTCTCGGACTCGTCGAACGTCGACATCCGGGTCATGCACATCAGCCGGGGGCGGCCGTTGATCTCGGCCGAGCAGGAGCCGCACTTGCCGGCCTTGCAGTTCCAGCGCACCGCCAGGTCCGAGGCCTGAGTGGCCTGGATGCGATGGATGATGTCGAGCACCACCTCGCCTTCGCTCACCGAAACGGTGTAGTCGACGAGCTCACCGCCGTCATCGTCGCCTCGCCAGACCCGGAGTTGTGCGTCGTAGCTCACGTCAGGATTTCCTTCCCGAATGTTCTGCCAGTTCTTCCGGTGTGAAGTACTTCTCCAGCTCCCCGATCTCGAACAGCTCCAAAAGATCTGGGCGCAAGGGGGTTTGCGGCTCGGGGGTGACGAGCACGTCGGGAACGGCCGGATCGCCGCCGGTGGTGCTGCACACCAGCAGCGTCTTGCGCCAGGTGGCGTCCATGTTCGGGTGGTCGTCGCGGGTGTGCCCGCCGCGGCTCTCGGTGCGCAGCAGCGCCGCCTTGGCCACGCATTCGCTCACCAGCAGCATGTTGCGCATATCGATCGCCAGGTGCCAGCCCGGGTTGAACTGCCGATGACCCTCCACCGCAACGTGTTTGAAGCGTTCTTTGAGTTCGTTCAGCTTGACCAGGGCCTGCTCGACTTCCTCCTCCTTGCGGATGATGCCGACCAGGTCGTTCATCGCCTGCTGCAAGTCGGTGTGCAGGGTGTACGGGTTCTCCGCACCTGGGGCTGCCGGATCGCCGAAGGGTGCCAATGCCAGGGTGGCGGCCCTGTCGACGTCGGCCTCGGTGATGTGTGGGCGAGACGTGATGCCCTTGACGTACTCGGCGGCCCCGAGGCCGGCGCGCCGACCGAACACCAGCAGGTCGGAAAGGGAGTTGCCGCCCAACCGGTTTGAGCCATGCATGCCGCCGGAACATTCACCGGCCGCGAAGAGGCCCGGCACCGTGGCGGCCCCGCTGTCGGGATCGACCTCGATACCGCCCATCACGTAGTGACAGGTCGGTCCGACTTCCATGTCGTCTTTGGTGATGTCGACCTCGGCCAGCTCCTTGAACTGGTGATACATCGACGGCAGCCGCTTCTTGATCTCCTCGGTGGGAATACGCGAGGCGATGTCCAGGTACACGCCGCCGTGCGGGGTGCCGCGGCCGGACTTGACCTCGGCATTGATCGCCCGGGCGACCTCGTCGCGGGGCAGCAGGTCAGGAGTGCGCCGTGCCGAGTCGTTGTCCTTGAGCCACTGATCGGCTTCTTCTTCGGTTTCGGCGTATTGCCCCTTGAACACCGAAGGGATGTAGTCGAACATGAAGCGCTTGCCCTCGGAGTTCTTCAGCACGCCGCCATCGCCGCGCACGCCCTCGGTGACCAGGATGCCCTTGACCGAGGGCGGCCAGACCATGCCGGTCGGGTGAAACTGGATGAACTCCATGTTGATCAGTGTTCCGCCGGCGCGCAGCGCCAACGCGTGGCCATCGCCGGTGTACTCCCAGGAGTTCGACGAGACCTTGAATGACTTGCCGATTCCGCCCGTCGCCAAAACCACTGCGGGAGCTTCGAACAGGATGAATCGGCCGCTCTCGCGCCAGTACCCGAACGCGCCGGCGATTCTGGAAACGCCTTCGGTGCTGTCCAAGAGCAGATCGGTGATGGTGCATTCGGCGAATATCTTGATACGCGCCTCGTAGTCACCGGTCTCGGCGAAATCCTCCTGCTGCAGCGAGACGATCTTCTGCTGCATGGTGCGGATGATCTCCAGGCCGGTGCGGTCGCCGACGTGCGCCAGTCGCGGATAGGTGTGGCCGCCGAAGTTGCGCTGGCTGATGCGCCCGTCCTTGGTCCGGTCGAACAACGCGCCGTAGGTTTCCAGCTCCCAGACCCGATCCGGTGCTTCCTTGGCGTGCAGCTCTGCCATCCGCCAGTTGTTCAGGAACTTGCCGCCGCGCATGGTGTCGCCGAAATGCACCTGCCAGCTGTCCTTGTCGTTGGCGTTCCCCATCGATGCCGCGCAACCGCCCTCGGCCATCACGGTGTGCGCCTTGCCGAACAAGGACTTGCAGATCACCGCGACCTTGAAGCCCTGTTCGCGTGCCTCGATGACGGCGCGCAGGCCGGCGCCACCGGCACCGATCACGACCACGTCGTATTGGTGCCGTTCGAGTTCAGCCATTAATTAACCCCAGGTTGTTTACGAGTATGGATGTGAATTTTGCTGCTAACCAATGAATCTCAGGTCCGAGATGGTTCCGCTGGACACCAGCATGATGTACAGGTCGGTGAGGATCAGCGTGCCCAGCGTGATCCAGGCGAACAACATGTGCCTGGTGTTGAGCTTGCTGACCTGTGTCCAGACCCAATATCGGACAGGGTGTTTGGAGAAGTGCTTGAGCCGGCCGCCAGTGACATGCCGGCAAGAGTGGCAGGACACCGTGTACACCCACAGCAGGACGACGTTGGTCACCAGAATCACGTTGCCCAAGCCGAATCCGAAGCCGCCGGTCTTCTCGGAATGAAAGGCGACGATGGCGTCGTAGGTGTTGACGAGGGAGATGAGCGCGGCGGCGTAGAAGAAGTACCGGTGGATGTTCTGCATGATGAGCGGCAACTTGGTCTCACCGGAGTACTTCGCGTGAGGTTCGGCGACCGCGCAGGCTGTCGGGGACTGCCAGACCGACCGGTAGTACGCCTTGCGGTAGTAATAGCAGGTCAGCCGGAAGGCCAGCAGGAACGGCAGCGAGATGAACGCCATGGGGATGAACCACGGCAGCTCACCCACCCAATGGCCGAAATGGCTGGCCCCGGGCGCGCAGGCGGTGCTGACGCATGGCGAATAGAACGGCGTCAGGTAGTGGTACTGCGGCACCCAGTACGCGCTGCCCCAGAAGGCCCGCACGGTGGCGTAGATGACGAAGGTCGCCAGGCCGAGGTTGGTGAGTAATGGTGCGAGCCACCATTTGTCGGTGCGCAGGGTGCGCTCCGGAATGTGGGCACGCGAAGGCGAGAAGACCCCGGTGGCTTGACTCATCTGTAGCCACCAACTCCTTCGTCGTCGATATCGCCCCAGAACTCCCGGTCGTACTCGGTGTCGGGGATCTGAATCTTCTCGTTGCTGCCATGGCGGTGTTCATGCGGCGAGAGGTCCAGGTCCGCGGCGTCGATGTCCAGCCGCTCTACGTCATTGACGATGCGGCGTACGGCCGGCAGGTCGCCGTACCGAGACTCCAGGGAATGGACGCAGCGGCGCAGGCTGCCAAGTGCTTGGTTGAGCTCGGTGAGCTCCGTCTTCGTCGACATCGGACTCCTTGGGCTGAAGGTGTCGTGGATCACAGGCTACGACACCCATCTTGCCAGGACATCCGAACGGGAAGTGACACAAGTCACTGATGTCTTTGGTTAATTCAAGATCACCGGGCGGATTCCGCGATTGCTGTGCCGAGCTGTTCGGTGGTGGCGGTACCGCCGAGATCGGGGGTACGGACGCGACCTTCTGCCAGTACCTGGTCGACGGCCCGGCGGATCTTGTTGGCGGTGCCGGACTCGTTGAGATGATCCAGGAGCATTGCGCCGGCGAGTATCTGCGCGACGGGATTCGCGATGCCTTGCCCGGCAATATCGGGGGCCGAGCCGTGCACCGATTCGAACATGGAGATGGCCGTGCGTTCCGGGTTGATGTTTCCGGATGCCGCGAGCCCGAGTCCTCCGGTGACCGCTGCCGCCAGATCAGACAAGATATCGCCAAAGAGGTTTGACGCGACGATGACATCCAGGCTTCCGGGGTCGCTCACCATGCGCGCGGCGAGGGCGTCGACGTGCATCGACATGGACGGTACCTGCGGATACTCGGCGGCTATCTGATTGAAGATGCTGTCCCAGTATGGCATTGAATGAATGATGCCGTTCGACTTGGTCGCCGAGCAGACTCGGAACCCCGCCGAGGCGGCCAGTTCGAATGCGTACCGGATGATTCGCTCGCATCCGATGCGGGTGAAAACCGATTCCTGCAAAGCGAATTCGTGTTGATTGCCGCGATTGTGTACTCCACCGATGGTGGAGTATTCCCCCTCGGAGTTCTCGCGGACGATGACCATCGAGAGGGCGTCCGCGGAAACTCCGGCCAGGGGCGAGGCGATTCCGGGCAGTAGGCGTACTGGCCGCAGGTTCACGTATTGGTTGAACGCGCGCCGCAGCGGGATCAGCAGGCCCCACAATGACACGTCATCGGGGACGCCCGGGTATCCCACGGCGCCAAGTAGAATCGCGTCGAACGAGGCCAGCGTCGCCGGAGCGTCGGCCGGCATCATCGCCCCGGTCTTGGCGTATCGCTCACAGGAGTAGTCGAATTCGGTCCATTCGATTCTGCCGCCGGTGGCGGCATCCATCACCTTGACCGCCTCCCGGGTGACATCGACGCCGATGCCGTCGCCCGGGATGGTGGCTACTCGCATCCGGCCGCTCATACGGCCGCGCCGATGTATTTGGTCTCCATGAACTCCTCGATTCCCGCGAATCCCCCTTCGCGTCCTATTCCGGACTGTTTCACACCCCCGAACGGTGCGGCAGGAGTGGACACGACGGGTCGGTTCAGACCCACCATACCGGTCTCCAGTGCCTCGGACACGCGCCATCCGCGCCGGGTGTCATTGGTGTAAAGGTATGCCACTAAGCCAAATTCGGAATCGTTGGCGCGTGCGATCACTTCCTCCTCGGTATCGAAGCTCGCTATCGCGGCGACGGGGGCGAAGATCTCCGTGCGCATCATGTCGCTGTCATCGGGCACATCGGTCAATACCGACGGCGGATAGAAGTACCCGGTACCACCGGGCGCCTCGCCGCCCAATCTCACTGTGGCACCACGCTTGCGGGCGTCAGTGACCAGCCGACCGGCCTTGGACACGGCATCGGGGTCGATGAGCGGGCCCACCTCCACGCCCTGCTCGGTACCGCGACCCATGCGCAGGGCCGACATCCTCGCGGTGAGCGCTTCGGTGAACGGCCCGGCGATACCGCGCTGCACGTAAATGCGGTTGGCGGCGGTACAGGCCTGCCCGATATTGCGCATCTTCGCGATCAGCGCGCCGGCGGCAGCCTCGTCCGGGTCGGCGTCGTCAAAGACGATGAAGGGCGCGTTTCCGCCCAGCTCCATCGAGGTGCGTCTGACGGTAGCGGCACACTGCGCGAGCAGATAGCGGCCCACCTCGGTGGACCCGGTGAACGAGAGCTTGCGGACCCGCGGATCGGCGAGCAGCGGCGCCATGGTCGTGCCGGGGTCGGCGGTGGTGATGACCGAGACCACCCCCTCGGGTACGCCGGCCTCGCGCAGGATGCCCAGGAGGGCGAGCATCGATAGTGGTGTCTGCTCGGCCGGCTTGACCAGGCACGTGCAGCCCGCGGCCAATGCGGGGCCGATCTTGCGGGTCCCCATGGCCAGTGGGAAATTCCACGGGGTGATCAGCAGGCTTGGTCCTACCGGGCGGTGCGTCACGATCAACCGTGACTGGCCGTCGGGTGCCAGCATCACGCCGCCGTCCAGGCGCACGGCTTCGCCGGCGAACCAGCGGAAGAACTCTGCCGCGTAGGCGACCTCACCGCGCGATTCGGCCAGTGGCTTGCCCATTTCCAGGGTCATGAGCAGGGCCAGGTCTTCGGTGCGCTGGATCATCAGGGTGTACGCGCGCATCAGCACATCGGAACGCTGCTGCGGTGTGGTGGCGGACCAGGTTTGTTGGGCGGCAACGGCATTGTCCAGTGCGTTGAGTGCTGCGGAGCCATTCATATCGGCGACGTCGGCCAGCACTTCCTCGGTAGCGGGATCCACGACGGGGAACGTGGGGCCGTGGCCGTCCTGGTGGGTAAGGGCATTGGCGACCACCGAAGAGCTGGCCGACAGGGGGGTAGACACTGCGCCGGGATGCATGCCACCATGCTAGGGAGATTGTCAACAATCGACAATAGTTCCGAGTGTATCGATGGAGGGATGCCGTGACTGTCGGTCTTCGCGCAAGGGGCTCATCCGCAACCGCGTTATCGCCCGTTCTCAAGCAGGCCACCCCGGTGGTCGCAGCGCGAGGCCAGGGTTGCTATCTGTACGACGAAAGAGACCGCGAATACCTGGATTTCACCGCGGGTATCGGCGTGGTGAGCACCGGTCACTGTCATCCGCGGGTGGTCGAGGCCGCGCAGCGGCAGGTGGCCACGCTCATCCACGGGCAATACACGACCGTGATGCACCGCCCGCTGCAGAATCTGGTGCGGCGCCTTGGCGATGTACTGCCCCCGAACCTGGACTCGCTGTTCTTCGCCAACTCCGGCAGTGAGGCCATCGAGGCCGCCGTGCGGTTGGCACGACAAGCCACTGGCCGCCCCAATATCGTGGTATTCCAGGGTGGATTTCACGGGCGCACACTTGCCGCCGCCACCATGACCACGTCGGGCCCGCGATTCTCCTCGGGTATTGGCCCGCTGATGGCGGGTGTTTACAGCGCCCCGTTCCCGACGGCGTACCGCTACGGCTGGAGCGAGGCAGAGGCCACTCGATTCGCATTGCAAGAGCTCGACTACCTCTTCGCGACAGCTACAGCCCCCAATCAGGTGGCGGCGATGGTCATCGAGCCGGTACTCGGCGAGGGCGGGTACATTCCCGCCAACACCGAGTTCCTCACCGGCATTGCCGAGCGGGCGCGTGAGCACGGCATCCTCGTGGTGCTCGATGAGGTGCAAACCGGATTCGGACGTACCGGAGCGTATTTCGGACATCAGCATTTCGGTGTCACCCCAGACATTCTGGTGATGGCCAAGGGAATCGCGAGCGGTTTCCCCATCTCAGGCATCGCGGCCTCCGCCGAGTTGATGGGGCGCGCCTGGCCCGGTTCACAGGGCGGTACCTACGGAGCCAATGCCGTCGCGTGTGCGGCTGCGCTGGCGACCCTCGATGTGATCGAGGAGGAACGGCTTGTCGAGAATGCGCGGGCGCGCGGTCAGGAACTTCTCGACGGCGCGCGAAAGATTGCCGCTGACAGGGGAATCGACGGCGATGTGCGTGGACTCGGATTGATGGTCGGTGTGGAGTTCAGCCAGGATGGCCGGCCGGCGCCACACCTCGCGGCGCGGGCGCAGGCAGCGGCCGCTGAAAACGGCTTGCTGCTGCTCATGTGCGGTCCGCATATGAATGTGGTGCGGATGATTCCGCCGCTGGTGGTCACGGCCGACCAGATATCCGATGCACTCGGCATCTGGAACACCGTGGTGGCGGGGCTGTGATGGATCGCTACATCTCCATCACGCTGACCAAGCGGGGTGTCACCTGCCGTGCCCGGCTGCTGGACGCCGAGGCCCCGAGAACCTGTGAAACGGTGTGGAATTCGCTCCCGGCCGTGGGGCAGGCCTATCACGCCAAGTATGCGCGCAACGAGGTGTACACGCTGCTGCCGCCGCTACTCCCGGCACCCGGACGGGAAAACCCGACCATCACGCCGATACCCGGTGACGTGTGCTTCTTCGGTTTCGAGCCGTGGGAAATCGGCAACCCGGCCTACGGATACGAGCCTGGATCGGAAGCTCATTCGGCACAGGGCGCCACGGATCTGGCGATCTTTTACGGCCGGAACAACTTGCTGATCAACGGTGATGCCGGCTGGGTGCCCGGAAACGTCTTCGCGACCATCGAAGAGGGGCTGGGCGATATCGCCGCGGCCTGCCAGGATCTGTGGCTGACCGGAGTTCAGGGCGAGCAGCTGGCCTTTGCGCGGGCCTAGCCCGCGAGCACCCGTTCGGCGAAATGGCCCACCGCCAGCACCAGGTCGTCGCTGTGCCGCGGGCCTACGATCTGCATGCCGACCGGTAGCCCCTGCGAGGTTTTGCCGACCGGAATCGACAAGGCGGGTTGCTGAGTCATGTTGAACGGGTAGGTGAATGGTGTCCACTGCGCCCACCAGCGCATTCCGGAGTTCGGCGGGACGTCGGCACCCAGCGGGAACGCGGGAATCGGCACCGTCGGGGTGATCAGCACATTGTGCATTTCATGGAATGCGCCCATGGTGACACCCAATTGCACACACGTGTTACGCGCTGCCAGGTACTCGGTGGCCGAGGCGCCGGTTCCGGTGTCCCACATCTGAGCCAGCCCGGGGTCGATATCCGCACGCACGTCATCAAGGGCGCCATAGTTATTCAGACTGGCTGCCGCGCCTGCGGCCCAGAGGGTTTCGAATTCATCGATCGGATCGCTGAAGCCCGGGTCTGCGCGCGTGACCGGCAGGCCCGCCTCGTCGAGTGCGTTCACCGCGTTCTCCACCAGGTCGGCGACCTCGGGGTCGACATCGACGTAACCGAGTGTGGGGGAGTAGGCGATATCCAGACCGGTCATGTCGCGATATACCTGTGAGCGGTAGGTGGTGAGGGTCGGCGACAGTGACGTGGGGTCGCGATGGTCGGGCAGGCTGATGATGTCCATAAGCAGCGCAGCGTCTTCCACCGTTCGGGTAATCGGGCCACCGTGAGCGAGCGGACCGAACGGGCTGATCGGATACATCGGGATGCGACCGTGGGTGGGCTTGAAGCCCACCACACCGCAGAAGCTGGCGGGTATCCGGACGCTGCCTCCGCCGTCGGTGCCGATGGACATCGGTGCCATGCCGGCGGCCACCGCCGCCGCGCTGCCGCCGGAAGAGCCGCCGGCTGTGCGGCGCGGATCTGCCGGATTGTGGGTGACCCCGCGCTGATGGCTGTCGGTGACGCCCTTCCAGGCGAACTCGGGAGTGGTGGTCTTGCCGACCATGACCATGCCGTCGGCCCGGATACGTTCTACCGCGGGGCTATCCACATCCCACGGCCCGGCCGGATCGATCAGCCCGGAGCCGCGCAGGGTGGGCCAGCGCCGGGTGAGAAAGACGTCCTTGATGGAAATCGGCACACCGTCGAGTAGGCCGCGGGTGTAGTGGCCCCGCCACCGTTCCTCGGATTCGGTGGCCGCCGCCAGGGCAGCTTCCTCGTCAACGAGGCAGTACGCATTGATGGTGCTGTCGGTTTGGGCGATTTTGGACAGTACCGCCGCCGTGGCCTCCACCGGAGACAGCTCTCCCGAGGTGTACGCGGCCACCAGCTCCAGGGCCGTCATCTCGGTGGGGTCGGTCGGTTTATGCATTGCCGCGCATCCTGTTCTTGTCGACGATATTCAGAAGTTTTTCGCCCCGGAGATAGCGCTCGAAGTTGGTGACGAATTGGTCCTGCAGGCGGTCGGACCAACCGTGGACATCACCACTGTTATGCGGGGTGATGTGGGTGTTCGGCGTGCGCCACAACGGATGTCCCACCGGCAGTGGTTCAGGATCGGTGACATCCAGGGCGGCTCCGGCGATGGTGCCCCGGTTCAGTGCGGACACCAGATCCCAGGTACCCACCAGCTCACCGCGGCCCACGTTGATCAGCCGGGCGGTCGGTCGCATCGCCGAGAGCACGCGGGCGTTGACGACGGCATGTGTTTGGGTGGTGAGGGGTGCGGCAAGCACCAGGTATTCGACATCGCCCACATGTGAAGGCAAGTCGGCGGATTCGGTGCGGCCGAGCACCGTGACCTGCATTCCCACGGAGGTCAGGAGTGTGGCGATCGCCTGGCCGATCGGTCCCGTGCCGAGCACCGCCACCGGTACACTGTCGATGGACTCCGACCCGAAGTGCCGCCAGCTCAGTGCCGCCTGCGCTCGGGTGGAACGGCGAATATCCTTGGCGAAGGCCAGAATTTGTGCCAGCACGTATTCGGCGATGGGGCGCTCGAAGAGGCCACGTGAATTGGTGAGCACCACGTCGCTTTCGACGAGCTCATCGAACAGCACCGGATCGACGCCTGTCGAGGCGATGTGTACCCAGCGCAGTGAATCGGCGGCGGACCATGTTTCGCGTAGTGCGGTCGAGCGGAAGTCGTACACGAAGAGAATCTCGGCGCCGGGGAGCGCCGTCGCCAAATGGTCGGATTCCACCAGCCGTAGCTCAGCGGCCTCGGCCACGGGTGCGAGACGATCCGGAATCGAATTCGGGGCGTACTGCACGGCTGTTACTGGTTTATGCGCAGGCTGGTCATCCATGGCTGTCTGTCTTCGCGCAAGCTGCTCATCCGCGACAATCCGTCGGGCGCTCACGTTGACACGGTATGAAGATATCGTATGATTGTCAACAATCTGAGTTGCGATGAGCTGCTTACGCGAAGAGCGTCGGAAATGACCAGGTCTGGCTCAGGCGTAGAGCGATGCTGCGAGTGTTAGGTCCTGCCGGTGGATTTCTCGTCTCTTCCCGACTTCGCGGAGTCGGCTGATCAGCGCGGTATCGGCATCATCGCCCCCTTCGATCTCGCACTGGAACGTGAGCTGTGGCGATGGGTTCCGGCAGAGGTGTCACTACACCTGGCCCGGACGCCGTACGAGCCGGTACCGGTGAGCCGCGCCATGGCCGAGCTGGTGTCGAACACCTCCCACCTGCAGGCGGCCACCCGCGATGTATTGCATGTGGAGCCCGAAGTTGTTGCCTACCTGTGCACCTCGGGAAGTTTCATCCGCGGTGTCGAGCACGAGCGTGAGCTGGTCCAGGCCATCATGGCGGCGGGTGCCAAGTCCGCCGTCACCACCTCGGGGGCGCTGGCCGAAGCGGTGACCGCGCTGAACATCAACAGGATCAGCGTCATTACCCCGTATGACGCAGAGCTGACCGAACTGCTGGCGAAGTTCCTGGGGGAGTTAGGAGTAACGGTGGTGCGCACAGACCATTTGGGTTTGGGCGGGGGCATCTGGAAGGTCAACTATCGCACCGTTGCCGAACGGATTCTGGCCGCCGACACCGCCGATGCCGAAGCGATCTTCGTCAGCTGTACCAATCTGCGCACCTACGACGTGATCGATCCGCTGGAGCGGCTGCTGGGCAAGCCGGTACTGACCGCCAACCAACTGACCATCTGGGCCTGTCTGGACCGGATGAGTCTTCCCATGATGGGGCCGGGACGATGGCTCCGCGACGTATTCGGAGGAGGTACCTGATGTTGTCCGAGGGACGGCCACTCGCGCCGACGGTGGGGTTCATCTATCCGGATCACGCGGCCGAGTCGGATTACCCGCTGGTGGCGCGGCAGCTCGATATGAACTTCCCTGTTGTGCACATCTATGGCACCGATTTGCACGCGGTTCCCGAGTTGCTCGACCTGGGTAGCCCCGAGAAGCTCGCCGAGGGGGCTCGGTTGCTACGCCCCCACGATCCGGGCGCCGTCGTGTGGGCCTGCACCTCGGGAAGCTTTGTCTACGGCCCGCGAGGCGCGGCCGAGCAGGTCGCGGGTCTGTCGGAGTGCAGCGGCACTCCGGCGTCCAGCACGTCCTTTGCTTTTGTCAATGCTGCAGCTGCGCTGGGTGTTTCGAGGGTGGCTGTGGCCGCGAGCTATCCGCGCGATATCGCCGAGTTGTTCGTCGCATTTCTGGCCGCGCACGATATCGAGGTGGTGTCGATGGGCGAGGCGGGCATCGACACCGCCGCGGAGGTGGGCCGGCTTACCTCCGACCAGGTCGATGGGCTGGCCGATGCCAACGATCATTCAGATGCGGAGGCGCTGCTGATCCCGGACACCGCCATGCACACCATCGCGCATGTCGAGCGGCTCGAGTCGCGGCTGGGCAAGGCGGTATTGACCGCGAACCAGGTGACGGTGTGGGAAGGTTTGCGATTAATCAAAGAGGTGCCCGATTTCCCGGGTTTGGGGCGGCTTTTCAGGAGACGACATGACGACGCTGGTACCTGAGGAGTTCGCACCCCTGGAACGGCAGTCGACCGCGGAGCTGATCGCGGAGCGGTTGCGGATCGCGATCATGCGCGGTGTCCTGGCGCCGGGCGCGCAATTAGGCGAGGCATCACTGGCGGCGCAGTTCGCGGTGTCTCGTGGGCCGCTACGCGAAGCGATGCAGCGCTTGGTGTCCGAGGGTTTGTTGCGCAGTGAACGCAATCGCGGCATCTTTGTCATCGAGCTCACCGACGAAGACGTGCACGACGTCTACCGGTCGCGGGCCGCTATCGAGCGCGCGGCGCTGGAGTGCATTATGTCCGGCGATACCGTCACCGCGTACCGGCGTCTGCTCGTGCCGGTGGCTGTGATGACCGAGGCCGCCGCTCGTGGCGATGTCGTCGCCGTCACGGACGCCGATCAGGAGTTTCACGAGGTCCTGGTGGACTGCTCGGGGAGCCCGCGGCTGCGCCGCGCCATGCGCACGTTGCTGTTGGAGACGCGGATGCTGCTGGGTGAGCTACAGGGCACCTATGCGGACCTCGGCGAGCAGGTTCGCGAGCACGAGGTGCTCTGCGCGGCGATCGGTGCCGGGGACGCACCCGCCGCCTATCGGCTGATCGAGGAGCACATGCGCGATGCGGTCGTGCATCTCATGGCACGCCGCGGCTCCGCGAGCGGATCGGTGGAGTAAATCCGAGCCGGGCGAGGTTGGATGTAGGCATGTCCAACGATCTCGCTGCCAAGGCCGCCCTGCTGAAGTCTCTGCATGTTCCCGGTGATCCGGTATTTCTGCCGACGGTGTGGGATGCGTGGTCGGCCAAGCTGGCCGCGGATGCCGGATTCGCTGCGTTGACGGTGGGCTCGCATCCGCTGGCCGATTCCGTGGGCAAGCCGGATGCGGAGGGCATGTCGTTCGACGATGTGGTGGCGCGGGTCTCGCAGATCACGGCGGCGGTGGATCTGCCGGTGTCGGTGGATATCGAGTCCGGCTATGCGCAGACGCCGCAGCGTCTCATCGAAGGACTGATCGAAGCGGGCGCCGTCGGCCTGAACATCGAGGACTCCGTGCACAGCGAGGGCGGACGGATTCGTGAGCCCCAAGAGCATGCGGATCTTGTTGCCGCGCTTCGGGTTGCGGCCGACCAGGCGGGTGTCCCGGTGGTGATCAATGCGCGCACCGACATCCTCCTTCGGCAGATCGGCGACGAGTCGGATCGGGTGGATCGGGCCATCGCGCGACTGAAGCTGGCCGCTGAGGCGGGCGCCGACTCCCTGTATCCGGTGGGTCGCCATGAGCCGGATGTGCAGCGGCGCTTGACATCTGAACTGCCTCTTCCGGTGAACGCCATCGCGCTCCCGGACGTTGACGATCCGGCGTCGTTTGGCCCGCTGGGCGTCGGCCGGATCAGCTTCGGACCGTTCCTTCAGCGAGCGCTGTCGACGCGGGCCGAGGAGATCCTCGGACGCTGGCGTTAGGCCATATCGGCCGTCACCGGGTGTACCGCCGAGACCAACTGTGTGAGCAGTTCCGCGAGGCGATGATAGGCGTCTTCGCGCCCACTGGTCGCCCGGTACACCAAACCGATCCGGCGGCCAGGCACCGGATCTGCGAAGGTGGCCGTGGCCAGTCCGCCGCTCGCGGTTTCCGCCGTGACGGCGGTGCCGGGGATCAGGGTGACCCCGAGACCGCCCTCGACACATTGCACGGCAGTGGCCAGGGAGGCGGCGCGCGTGTGGCCGAGATCGGGGCGCACACCGGCAAGCTGGCACACCTCCAGGGCCTGATCGCGTAGACAATGGCCCTCGTCCAGCAACAACAACGGCATGTCGGCAAGCACCGCGGGATCGACGGCGCGGCTGCCTGCGAGTGGATGTCCGGACGGCAGGGCGAGGACGAAGTCCTCCCGGTACATGGGAATCTCCGCCATCCCGGGAGTTTGCGCGGGCAAGGCCATGACCGCGACGTCCAGTGACCCGTCGGCCAGGGATCGCAGTAGCCGTCCGGTCTGGTCCTCGGTGACCCGCAGTGACATCTCGGGGAACTCGCGGGCCAGACCGCTGAGCATCATGGGCAGCACGTAGGGCGCCACTGTGGGGATCAGGCCCAGTCGCAGCGTCTGCGCAAAAGGGTCGCGCACGCCGCTTGCCGCAGAGGTGAATTCGTCCACCGCGGTCAGCGCGGCGATGGCCTTCTCCAGGAGCGCCTCGCCCTCGGGGGTGAGCAGCACCTTGCGGGTGTTGCGTTCAACAAGCCGCACGCCGAGCCCTTCTTCGAGCATGGACAGGGCCTGCGAAAGCGAGGGCTGGCTCACGCCAAGCTCGGCGGCCGCGCTGCCGAAATGGCGTTTACGTGCGATAGCCACAAAAGCGCGCAGACCGACCACTGTCGGCTGATAACTACGATCGGACATACCTATTAATATAGTGCCAACAATCACGTTTTGTTTTGGACGAGTTTCCGGCACGATGGTGCCAGTAAGCATTCAGTGAATATTTGACGGAACACATGAAGGAGAATCGTGACTCTGCGGACCATCGGCGATGAATTCCCGGCCTACAACCTGACTGCGGTCATCGGCGGCGATCTGTCGAAGGTGAACGCGCAGCAGCCCGACGACTACTTCACCACTGTCACCAGCGACGACCACCCCGGCAAGTGGCGTGTGATCTTCTTCTGGCCCAAGGACTTCACCTTTGTGTGCCCCACCGAGATCGCCGCGTTCGGCCGTCTGAACGACGAGTTCGCCGACCGCGACACCCAGGTGCTGGGCGCCTCCGTGGACAACGAGTTCGTGCACTTCCAGTGGCGCGCTCAGCACGAAGACCTCAAGACGCTCCCGTTCCCGATGCTCAGCGACCTCAAGCGCGAGCTGGCCGAGGCCGCGGGCGTGCTGAACTCCGATGGTGTCGCCGACCGCGCCACCTTCATTGTCGACCCCGACAACATCATCCAGTTCGTCTCTGTCACAGCCGGTTCTGTGGGCCGCAATGTCGAAGAGGTACTCCGTGTGCTGGACGCACTGCAGTCCGACGAGCTGTGCGCCTGCAACTGGCGCAAGGGTGACCCGACCATCGATGCGGGCGAGCTGATGAGCGCGGGCGTCTGACATGGGTATTGACAACCTGAAGGAAGCGCTGCCGGAGTACGCCAAGGACCTCAAGCTCAACCTGGGTACGGTCGCCCGTGGCACCGTGCTGTCCCCGAGCCAGCTCTGGGGCACCCTCGTCGCCACGGCGGCTGCCACCCGGAACGAGCAGGTGTTCAAGGAGATTCGCGACGAGGCAGCGGGCATCCTGGCCCCCGAGGCCCTTGATGCGGCGTTGGGCGCCGCGTCCATCATGGCGATGACCAACGTGTTCTACCGCGGTCGTGGTTTCCTCGATGGCGCCTATGACGACCTGCGCCCGGGGCTGCGGATGAACATTATCGGTAACCCCGGTGTTGACAAGGCCGAGTTCGAGCTGTGGTCCTTCGCGGTGTCGACCATCAACGGCTGCCACTTCTGCGTCGGTTCGCACGAGAAGGTGCTGCGTGAGGCCGGACTGACCCGCGAGCAGGTGCTCGAGGCCCTCAAGATCGCGGCGATTGTTGCCGGTGTCGCACAGGCGCTGGCCACGGTGCCCGCGCTCGTCTAAGTAACGTCACAAAGGCCGCCTGCATGAGTGTGCAGGCGGCCTTTGTCGTACCGGGATGGTTACGAATTGTTCAGTGCACTCAGCGCTGACTGTGTGGTCAGGATTCTCGCCGTGCGCTCCGCGCACCAGGCCAGCGCCTGGTCGTGTCCCGTGGAGGTGTAGTCCGCGACGGCGTCGGAGACGATGAATGCCTGGATGTCGTTCTGGACGGCATCGGTGGACGTAGCGGTGATCCCCGAAAAGGCGTAGACGCCCACGATGATCAGTTGGTCCCGGTCGGTGTTGCGCAGGATCTCCAGGAGATCGGAACGGAAGAACTCGCTGTACTTCCATTTGGTAAGAACGGTATCGGCGGCCGTCGGTCCGAGCGGATCGACGATGGCCCGCTCGGCGTCATCGTCCGGCATGCCGGGACCGTAGAGCTGGCCGAAGAGCCCGCGTTGCTCTTTCGTCATGCCCCCGGGTTGTGCTGAGTAGTACACCGGTACCTGGTGCGCATGCGCGGTATCGAGCAGGCTCTTGATGTTCTCGAGCACTGTCGCGATGGGATCAGACTGCGGCGCATACGCCTTGATGAAGTAGTGCTGCATGTCGTGGACCAGCAGCACTGCGCGATCCGGTTCGAGCGTCCAGGGCGCGCTGGTGGCCGGCACGTGGATTGCGCTGAACGGGTATGTGATTGACCCGGTAGGCCGGACGTCGGCATGTGCGCTCCCGGGCACGGCGAGAGCCAGTGCTGCGGCCGGTAATGCCACAGAGCTCGAACGAAGGAAGGTGCGTCTACGCATCGGGCTACTCTCCCACTTGAACGCGGGTAGTGGGAATGGCAAGGAACACACGACGGGTCGGGGCGAGGCTAGGAGACCGGCGTACGCCTCACTCTGTCCAGACATCCTCGACATAGCGATCGGCTTCGACGAGTTCGATGAGCCAGTCTCGGGCCTGGGACTCGTCCGCGCCGGTGTGTTCCCGGTAGATGTGTAAGAACGCATCTCGGACGGCGGGGGCCATCTTGCCGCCATCGCCACAGACATATACATGCGTCTGTTTGGCGGGATCGCCGAGCAGATCCCAGATGTCGTCC
Organism: Mycobacteroides franklinii; assembly: GCF_002013895.1. Taxonomy (GTDB): domain Bacteria; phylum Actinomycetota; class Actinomycetes; order Mycobacteriales; family Mycobacteriaceae; genus Mycobacterium; species Mycobacterium franklinii. The sequence continues at coordinate 455,767 of NZ_MAFQ01000005.1, forward strand.
GCGTCGGCGGCAATCCGGTCTTGTACGTACTTGACGCCGTTCTCGGATACGCGGGAGAACGCCGGGCGCATCTGGACCGCACCGGACCGCTCCGCGGCCTCGAACTCCTCGCGGAAGAGATAGTCCACCTCGGGGTGTCGAATGCCGAAGAAGCACAGTGCCGGGGCGAACGGCTCACCGGCGTCCAGCGCCGCCAGCCGGTCACCGACAAAGCCACGGAACGGTGCGACCCCGGTACCGGCGCTGACGAGGATGACATTCCGGGAGGGGGCGGCCCCTGCCCGGAACGCTTGTCGGGCTTGGTCAACCCGGGCCCGGATATGTTGTCCCGGTAAGACGTTGGCCAGATAGTTGGAGGCGACCCCCTGGAAATCTCCGAACCCTGATCTCGCTGGGGCGTCGAGCACGCTGACGACCAGCTCGACGACTCTCGGACTTTGCCGGTTTGAGGAGGCTATCGAATAGTGCCGTGGGGTCATCGGTTCGAACAGTTCAAGCAGCTCGGCCCGTGACAACTTGGTGGCGGGGAACTCCAGCAGACACCCTGCGATGCCGAGCGAGCGAGTTTCCGGATGAGCGGCGAGCGCCTCCAGCGCGGCCCGTTCCGGTGGGCAAGGGTTCGCCGCCGCCAGTCGAAGCAGTTGAGTTCTCGTGGCCGGTTTGCGTAGCTCCAGGAAATGGGTCAGTAACTCCCGCACGCTGACCTCGCGATCCAGGGCGATGGCCCGACGGGTGCTGCGCCGGGCATTGACCGATATCCGCCGGTCGAGTACGAGACCGAGGAGTTCAGCGGCCTTGTCCACTAACTCGGGCTGGTTGTCCGCGAGGACGGTGAGATGATCGCCTGTGCGGTAATCGATGTCGGCGGGCAGTGCGATACGTACCAGCCGCTTCGCCTGCCCCAGAGAATTGTCGGCGCTGACTAATTCACGGTTGTCCAGGACGGTCATCGGCACCACCTCGAACCGGGCATCGATCGCCGCCGTCACGGGCCCGTCGATGGCGCGCAGTTCGTAAAGGGGCGCCTCGAGCGGGACGGTGGAGGCATCCGCGCCGGTGACACCGCCCAACGAAGTCCACAGGGCTTGCGAAAATGCCTCGACGGTGCCCGCGAAATCGCCGGAAGTGTCTGCTTCACCTCGAGGGAGGATCGGTGCGCCGCCGTATGCGGCGAGACCTTCGTCGATCCTCCTGGGTATTGCTTGGTAGGTCTCAGCCCAGTTCCGGTCGCCGATTCCGAGGACTGCGTAGCGCAACCCGTTGTCCGGGTGAGGTTTTACGCTATCGAGCCAGGCGAGAAACTGCCGGGCGTCGTCGGTCGGTTGACCGTTGTAGGACGCGGCGACCACGACCATCGCGCCCTCGGTGGGTAGGGCTTCTACCGCGTCATCCAGGGGAGCGACGGTCGTCCGGTATCCAAGATCGGAGGCTTCCTCGGCCAGTTGGTGTGCCAGTGCCCGGCAGGTGCCGAGATTTGAGCCATGGAAGACGGTCAGTGTCGATCCCGGCGCGGCGGTGGCCGTCGGTTGGCGCGTCTCGTGCGGTGCGACGGTAGCGGCGGCGGCTGACTCATGCCGGCGGTCCTGGGAAGTGCGTCGCGCCAAGCCAACTCGGAAGCCGACGGGTTTCCGAATGAGATCGCTGTGGGTGCGCAGCTGGTAATGCTCGGAGTCGATGAAGCGGTATCGGTGTACCAGTGTGGCGATCGCCATGGTCGCCTCGTGCAGTGCGAACTGCCGTCCGATACAGGACCGGGCTCCGGTGCCGAAGGGTTTGAACAGGTTTACCGGCCGCCCGGCCGATCTTTCCGGTGAGAACCGGTCAGGATCGAAGATCTCCACGTTGTCACCCCATTGCGGCTGCCGGTGCAACGAGGTGGTGAGGACGGTGACAACCTCGCCCTGCCGCACCGGATAACGCCCCGCGAGCATGGTGTCTTCCGTGGCCATGCGGTCGAATTCGCGGACCGGTGGCGAGAGCCTCAACGTCTCGTCCACGATTTGGCGGATGTAGCGAAGCTTGCCAATCTCGTCGAACGTGGGCGTGTGTTCATCGTCCGGCCCGAAAAGGCCGTCAACCTCCGCCTGGGCCCGATAAAGCACGGCAGGGTTCTTGACCAGGCTGTAGAGCGCGGTGGGCATCACGGTGGACGTGGTGTCCTGCCCGGCGATCAAGAATGTGAGGACCTGAGAGTGAATGCTGCTCAGTTCCAGTGCCGGTCCTGTCTCAGAACCAGGTGCGAGCATGAGCCCCAGCAGATTTTCATGCTCGGCGGCACCGTCGCCGTGCTGGGCGATGAGCTCGTCGATGAAGGTATGTAGTTTCTGCTGTTCCGCCGCGAACAGATCCTGGTCGCCGCCTCGCGGGGCCAGCATCTGTTGCAGCGCAAGGGCGAAGCTCAGCGGGACCGGCGCGAGCCCCTCTCGCTGATAGGAGTCGAACCGTGTCCCGAACCCGGCCAGCCCGACGGTGTCCATGGCCAGTTTTGCCAGATCCTCGGCGACATCCACAAACGGGCCGCCGGCGCACTCGTCCCAGCGGGCGAGGAGCTGGCGGTTGATATCGAGCATGGCGGGGTGATAGTTGCGCAGACCGCTGTAGCTGAAGCCGGGGAGCAAGACATCGTGGGCCTTCTGCCAATTCGGCTCGCCCGGGTAGGCAGTGAACAACCCGTCGCCAGCAAGGGGACGGAATCGATCCAATCGGTCGGTGATGCCCTTGATGAATCGGGTCTCGTCGCAGAGCTCCTCGACCAGATCCAGCGAACAGGCGTACAGCCGCCGTGAAACCCCGAAGTCCGCGTAGAAGAGCGGTCCGAACTCTTCGACAAGCAGATCTGCGGGCAGTGCGTACGGTCGGCCAGGCAGCGGGCCGGATGGCAGTGTTCGTCCGTCGGCGCAGGGAATCCCGTCGATTTCCGGAGGGAGCGCGGGTGATGTGTATTCGCCCGTTTCCACCACTCGAATATCGCGGCTCATGTGTGTCCACCCTTCGTTTCCGGCGGTGTAGTCAAATGTCTACATCATGCGTCGACCATCACTGTACACATATGACTACGGCCCCCGGTGTGGCCCGGAACAGGGGGTGGTTCGATTGTCCTGCGCCTGGGCGTTCGCGCATGTGATACCGGTGAAATCTCCTGGCGGGAGACGCCGGGTTTCGGGAAACTCCCGGTTACGCGCTGGGTGAGCAGGTTGTGGTGTTGTCGGGGACCTGACCGTCGGGGCCTTTGCAGCGGTGTCCCAGTAGCGCGACCAGTCGCTGGACCACCGTCTCGGCCGCGCCGTCGGTCAGCTTGTCCTTGGCGTAAGTGGTGTGCGAGACGATGTCTCCGCCTTGTGGGTCGCAGAAGAAGTCGCCCGGGTTGCACACGTCAATCACCTTGTGCAGCAGGTCTTCACGGATCGAAGGGCTCTGGTCGACGCCGGGTGGCCGGACGTTCTTGGGATCCCCGAAGAGCACGATGGAGACGATGCGGTCTTCCAGTCCGGCAGGCAGGGGATTGGTGAAGGTGTAGGTCCCCGGCGGAGTGTTGCCCAACAGCACGTCCACCACCGCCGCTCCCTGGGCATACCCGCCGACGACGAATTTCATCTTCGGGCAGTCGGCGGCCGTCTTCTGGATGTGCTTACTCAGATCATCGGACCCCTTGCCGGCCTGGAGGAAGTCGATGCTCGCGGGGTAGTCGACCCCGTATGTGTCGATGCTCATTCCCTTGGCGCCCCGCAGCTGTTTCTTCACCGCATCGGTGAAGGACTTGCCGACATCCCCGAGTCCCGCCGGCTCGTTGGTACCGCGCGCGAATGCCAGGTCGATGTCGGCGCAGCTCGATGCGTGCGCCGGCGCCGGCGACTGCATTGCATAGCCGCCGAACAGGATGGGGAATGCAGCGACGGCAGAGGCCGCCCGACACATTGCGGTTCGCACTCGCTATGCCTTTCGTGGTGGACTGCGTGGACAATCGCGTTATTCGTCCAATCCAACGTACCGAGCGCCCGAATTGGCCACTCAGCGGATCAAATATGTGACGGGGTTGCGACACGGCCGAATTAGTGATGTTGCTCTCACCGGGATATGGTGCTGCGAAGCCGGTTCGAATATCGGGTCTGTAGCAAGCGGTTGCCCAGTTGTGGCGGCGGAAACAGGCATGGTGGCCCGTCCGGCGGTGGGGTGGGGTGGAAGTTGCCTGTCATGACTTGCAACATACGAGCACGTCAAGGCATTGCTCAGATAAGTTACCCTGTCCGTGGGCTCGGGGTTCCAACGCGAAAGACAAGGTGAAATGTCAAGAGAGTTGACCGACCTTGAGATGCTCAGCGAGTTGGAACCCGTTGCTGAAGCCAACCTCAACCGGCATTTGTCTGTGACCACGGAGTGGCATCCGCACGACTATGTTCCCTGGGATCAGGGTCGCAATTTCGCGCAAATGGGCGGCGAAGACTGGGATCCCGAGCAGTCGCAGCTGAGCGAGCTCGCAAAAGCGGCGATGATCACCAATTTGCTCACCGAGGACAACCTGCCGTCCTATCACCGTCAGGCAGCCAAATACTTCGGTCTGGATGGCGCCTGGGGGACCTGGGTGGGCCGCTGGACCGCCGAGGAGAACCGGCACGGCATCGTCATCCGCGATTACCTCGTCGTCACGCGTGGAGTGGATCCGGTGGCCCTGGAACGCGCACGCATGGAGCACATGACCGCGGGCTTCGACGCCACCGACGAAGAGGAATCGGTACACAAGACCGATTTCCTGTTGTCGGTCGCTTACACCACGCTGCAGGAACTGGCGACCCGAGTCAGCCATCGCAACACCGGCAAAGTGTGTAATGACCCCGTCGCCGACCGGATGCTGCAGCGCGTGGCCGCCGACGAGAACCTGCACATGATCTTCTATCGCAATATGTGCAGTGCCGCACTGGATCTCGTTCCGGATCAGGCATTGGAAGCGATCGGCGCGGTGATCGAGAACTTCCGGATGCCCGGGCAGGGCATGCCCAACTTCCGTCGTAACGGCGTGCTGATGGCCAAGCACGGTATCTACGACCCGCGTCAGCATCTCGAAGAGGTGGTCACGCCGAACCTCCGCAAGTGGCGCATTTTCGATCGCAACGATTTCAGCGCCAAGGGCGAAGCGCGTCGCGATCAGTTGGCCGCCTACGTGGAAGACCTGAAATGCCAAGTGGTCAAGTTCGAGGAACAGCGCGACCGCATGCTCGCCCGCGAAGCCAAGAAACGAGAAGCCCACGCCGGCTAGCGCGGGCTCCTCGTCTGGCGTCTCGGATTACTTGGTGATCTCGATTTTCTGCACCTCGGCATTGGCGTGCGCACCGGCGACCTTGATGGTCAGGATGCCCGCGTCGTAGCTCGCCGAGATCGCGTCACCCGTCACATGGTTGGGCAGGGTGAAGCTGCGACGGAAGGTGCCGTAGCGGACCTCGCGCAGCACGCGTCCTTCTGTCTGTTCGGCGCGCTCGTCACGACGCTCACCGGACACCACCAGCTTGCCGCGCTCGACCTCGACCGTGACGTCCTTATCGACGTCGACGCCGGGAAGATCGAGACGTACCAGGGCGTCATCTCCGTCCTTCACCACTTCGGCGGATGGGACGAAACCGGGGGTGGGCCAGCTCGTCGCCGGGCCGAAGGACTGTCGTACCAGGGCGTCGAACTCGGCGAACGGGCCGCGACGCGTCCACACCAGATTGCTCATAGCTCTCTCCTCATCTGTGGGCCGGAATCTCGGACCGGCCGTCACTCCTTCAAACTTGAGCGCCACGCGCTTAAGTTCCTTTTTCGGTACGCCCAGGGCGAACGGGGTTTATCTGGCCCCGCGGAATATCGGTGAGCCACCTGTCGAGTGGCGCGGTGATCTCGATAGGCCTCGATAGGCCTCGATAGGCAAGGTGTTTCGGTATTGCGCGCCGGAGGCCAATTCCAAGGTTGGCCCGGTAACCTCGCCGCGTGCCCGAGCAGCCAGCAGAGAACCAGAAGGCGTCAGCACGCGTCGTGCTCCGGCACGCCCTGGCCAGCGCGGGACCGTCTCTCGGGACCTACTACCTCTTGCGTGCAGCGGGGCAGCCCGAGATCCACGCGTTGATCGCGGCCACCGTGGTTTCCGGCATCCAGGTGCTGTTCAAGGTCGCCAAGAACCGCAAATTCGACGTGCTGTCGGGCTTTCTGATGTTCAACTTCGGGCTCAGCCTGGTCATCGCGCTGGTCACTTCTGACGCGCGCATGGCTCAGGTGTCCAACACCATTCCCGGGATCTTGCTTTCGCTGTTCCTGATAGGCAGCGCCCTGGTCGGTAAACCGCTCACCGAGTTGATGATCGCCAAAGCTCGGCCCGGGCGAATCGACGAGATCGCGGCCGAACACCACTGGACCGATGAGGACGTCACGTCGTATCACCGGATGCATGTGCACGTGACTTTGTGGTGCGGTGTCATCAGCCTGCTGCTGTCCGTCATCTCGATCGTCATCATCTACAGCTTCTCGGTCGATGTAGCCCAGGCGGTGAACCAAATCTTCTCCCTGGTGACCACGATTGGCCTGATCATCGGCATGATTGTGGTTATCCGTCGCTACCTGCAGCGCGTGACGTACGACTCGCCTGCGGCGTAACGAACGGATACAGTCGCGCGGTGTCCCTGACCACCGAGCAGCCCGATACCGAGAACGGGATCTCGCCCCGGCAGCTGTTGATCGAGGGACTGCTCAATATCGGACCGGCGCTGTGCGCCTATTTCGGGCTGCGCCTGGTCGGATTCTCGGAGCTGCATGCGCTGATGGCCGCGACCGCGGTGTCGGCCACCCAGGCACTGGTGAAGATGGCGTGGAAGCGGGCACTCGACCCGGTTTCGCTACTGGTGGTGCCGATCTTCGGAGTCAGCCTCATCATGGCGTGGCTTACCCGCGACCCCCGCTTGTCGCAGGTCACCAACGAGGTACCCGGCATGCTGCTGGCTACGTACTTCCTGGTCAGCGCACTCATCGGTAAACCACTGACCGAGCTGCTGGTCACCAAGCTGTGGCCCGGCGGTGTCGAGAAACTTGCAGCGGAACAGGGCTGGACCGACGAGGACCAACGCTCGTACCACCGGCTGCATGTACTTGTCAGTTTCTGGTGCGGGATCTTCAGCCTGCTGTTCTGTGCCCTGATGGTCGTGATCATCTACAGCTTCTCGGTCGACGTGGTGCAGGCCGTCAATCCGGTGGTGTCCATGTTCACCACCGGTGGGCTCATCGTGGGCGTGGTCGTCGCGATCCGGATGTACCTGCGGCGCAAGGAACGAGCGCTGTCGGGCCGGTAGGCGTATGTTTCTCAGGCTCTCTCAGATTGCGTCGGTACCGTCGCTGTGGTGAGTGGGTTGGGTAAGGGTGCAGGGAAATTCACACTCGGCCATGCATTGGTCAGCGCAGGGCTCGGACTGGGAACGTACTACGGCATGCGTCTGCTGGGCGCTTCGGAGTTGCATGCCCTGATGGCTGCGGCGGTAGTCTCGGCGCTGCGCGTCATCTACACCGCATTGCGGGACAAGCGCTTCGACATTGTCGCGGGATTCATCATGCTGATGCACGGTGCGACACTTGTGGTCGCGCTGCTGACCAGCTCGCCGCAGCTGGCGCAGCTCACTCACGTGGTCCCGGTGGTGCTGTTCGGCCTGTTCTATGTGGGTAGCTGCCTGACCAAACGACCACTCACCGAGGTCATCGTCGACATGATTCGCCCGGGCTGGGTGGCACGTCATCACTGGAGCGATGCGGACTTGCGTGCCTATCACCGGATGCATGTGCGGCTCTGCGTGATCGTCGGCTCGCTGGAATTGGTGCAGGCCGCCGTGATGGCGGGCGTGATCTTGCGGTACCCGGTGGATATCGCGCAGGTGCTCAACGGCCTATTGGCGACGGTGGGAAGCGCCGCGCGGCTGGCGTTCGTGATCGCGATGATCTGGATCTTCCTGCGCCGCCGCGGCCATCACCAGCCGTCGCCGCTGCGCCAATCACAGGTCAGTGAGCCAGAGGGATCGACTCCTGAACTCATCGGCAGTACGTGCACGCCCTCGTCGGTGGCCGGCACGATGCCTTCGGGGGTCATCACAGGCGTAGTTCCGACCCAGGGCACCCAGCCACGCGCACGATAGAACGGAGCGACGTCGTCGCCGGCACTCAGCGCGCCTAGTTCGTAGGCGCCCCGCAAGACTTGTTCGGCCGCGTCCATGATTGCCGCGCCAAGTCCATGTCCGCGCCAGTCGCTATCTACCGCAACGCCTTCCACATACCCGGCGCGTAGCGCACGCCCCTGGTGCAGCAGCCGGCGCTGGATCACCGCGGCATGGGCGATGAGTATGCCGTGGTACCAGATGAGCGCATGCATCCCGCCGAGGCAATGCTCCCAGTCTTCCTCGGTGAAGTCGCCCTCGAATGCCTCTACGAGTAAATCGCGTGCCGCACAACGTGTTTCGCTATCCAGGTCGGCGGTGTGAATCAGCCGTGCGGTGTGGGTCCGGATGACGGGGACGGTTGGCATATTGGACACAGCACACATCTCCTAAGTTATGCGCGGTCTTGACCAATAGAACCGGACGGATTGTCCTGGCCGCACCTGGGCGGCCAGATCCACGTCGTGATCGGTGATCACGCCGATGACCGGATAGCCTCCGGTCACCGGATGGTCGGGGCCCAGGATGACGGGCTGGCCGCCGGGCGGCACCTGGATGGCACCGCGCACCACGCCCTCGCTAGGCAGCTGCCGCGCCGGGTCGCGCAGTTCCAACGGTTTGCCGATCAGCCGGGTACCCACCCTGTCGCTGCGGTCGGAGACGATCCAGTTTCCGTGGATCAGCGCATCGGGGTCGGCGAACCAATCGTCACGCGGGCCGGGCACCACCTTGAGTTCTACGACATCATCGGAGATCGTCGCCACGGGAGCCTGCTCCACCTCCGGGAAGGAGGGGGATCGTGGTCCGACCGGCAGTCTGTCGCCGGCCTGCAGCGGCTTGGGTCCGATGCCGGACATGATGTCGAAGCTGCGTGAGCCCATCACCGGTGCCACACTGACCCCGCCGCGCACCGCCACGTAGCTGCGCAATCCGCTGCGTGGTGCGCCTAGCGACACGACATCCCCGTGCTGGACCATGACGATGCTGTTGGTGCCGAAGGGAATTCCGTTGACGGATGGGTCGGTATCGGCGCCGGTGACCGCCACCACCACATCGTCGCCGGACACCCGAAATGACATACCGCCCAGGGTCACCTCGATGGTCGCCAGGTTGTCGGGATTGGCCACCAGCCGGTTGGCCAGGGAATGTGAACGGCGGTCCGCCGCCCCCGAGCGTCCGACACCCATGGCCGCCTTGCCGACGCGGCCGAGGTCCTGGACCAGGGCGAGTGGGCCGGTGCGCATCACTTCCAGGGTGGGCCTCATGACGTCACCTCCCGAAACTGGACACGAGTGCCCGGGGTGAGCAGAGCGGGCGGGTTGCGGTCGAGATCCCACACGACGGCGTCGGTGGTGCCGATCAGCTGCCAGCCGCCGGGGGACTCGCGTGGGTAGATCCCGCTGAATTCGCCGGCGAGTGCCACCGCGCCGGCGGGCACCTTGGTACGCGGGTCGGCGCGGCGGGGGATGGCAAGGCGGGGATCACCTCCCACGAGATACGCGAATCCCGGTGAGAATCCACAGAATCCGACCGTCCAGACCGTTCCGGTGTGCGCTGCGATGACGCCGTCCACACTCAACCCGGTGTGCTCGGCGACCTCCTCGAGATCGAGACCGTCATACCGGGCCGGGATGGTCACCGGTGGTGCCGCGGTGTCATCCAGCGTGCCGGGCGGTGCCGTGCGCTGTGTCAGCCGGTGACGAACTATGGGCTGGTCAGCCGGGGCGCGGAGCTTGAGGAGGACGGTGCGGGAGGCGGGAACGATGTCGGTGACGCCGTCGATAGGGTCGGCATTCAGTGCTGACGTCCACGCCAGCACTTCCTGCACGGATGCGCATTCGAGCAGTAACGCCCGATCCCCGTGATCCCGCACCTTCAAATCCGTTGCGGTACTCATATTTCGACGGTACCCCCGTGGCTGCGCCTAGGGGCGCATTTATTCCGCCTGTGTATAAGTCGGCTCGTTCCGCTTGATGTAGGCGATCACCCGATAGGTAACGGGAAGCATCACGATCTCCACCACCGACTTGAAGACCCAGCCCAACGCCGTGTACGTGGCCAGCTGGCCGAAGGTGTGAATACCGAGGGCGGTGGCCGCAATGGAGCAGAACACCAGCGAATCCGCGAATTCGCCGACGACCGTCGAGCCCACCAACCGAGCCCACAGATGCCGTTCCTTGGAGCGCTTCTTCATCCGCACCACGACGAGCGCGTTAAGTGTTTGTCCAACAAGGTATCCGGCGAGCCCGGCAACCATGAGCGTGGTGATGCTTTCCACGATGGTGGCGAAGGCCTCTTGGTTGGGGTAGAACTCGGCGGGCGGCAGTATTTTGGCAGTCCACAACACCAAGCACGCGAGTGCCTCCATCGCGAACCCGAGCAGGATCACCCGGTTGGTGGCGCGATACCCGTAGACCTCACTGAGCACATCGCCGATCACGTAGCTAAGGGGAAACAGCACAAACGCGCCATCGGTGATCAGCGACCAACTGCCGACCACGGGCCCGAAACCAATTGCCTTGGTGGCAGCCACGTTCGAGATAAGTACGACTCCGACAAAGACGGCGGACAGTAGCGGATAGTAGCTGCGGCCTACCTGGGCGAAGACCACCTGCTCTTGCGGACTCTTCTCGATGTCGCTTGTCGCCATTCCGCGAAGTCTAGGGTGCGTGCTTGCACTGGGGTGCGGGTGGATTTGTCGCGCAGGGCCGTGGGCGGTTGGGCACGGTGGCAGCCGAGTAGATCAGCAGTGCCGCCGCGGCCAGATACACGATGAAGGCGATCATGACGGCGCGCAGCCGCTGTCCGCGGGCAAACACCAGCGGCAAGGTGCCTGCGGCCAGCAGCCCGAACGGGATGGCGAGCATCATCCCTAAGATCAGGCCGTAGCCGTGCGGATCGGCGAACGGATCCGAAGACAGCCGGGACGACAACACCATGAATGCCGCCAGCCCGAAGATGCCGAGGGCGGTGGCGCCGATGACACCGCCAACCACGCGAATCGCGACGTCAGCCCAATACGGTTGCGGGCGCGCGGGTGGGTAGGTCATCACCCCGAAATTCGGGCCAGCTGCGGAACCAGGTTGTCGACCACGTAGGTCAGGCTCAGCGGTGAGCTGAAGTTGATGGCCCCGGCCAGCTCCTTGGTGGTGAAGATGCTGCGATCCACCAGCGAGGGGCCCAGCTTGGTGATCACGGGATCGGCCTTGAGCGCGGCGGTCTGCTCATCGGATTCGGTGCCCCACAACAGCACGTCGGCCTGGCCGAGGACGGTGGCGAGCTGGTCGGCCGGAAGATGCGCGAGCTGATCGCCCTTGGCGTAGGTCTCCAGCTCGGTAGGCGTGGTCAGCCCGAGGCCGGCGAGGAATCCGGTGCGTGGTCCGGACCGGTAGGCGATGGCCTGTCCGTCGAGCAATTCGCCCTGCAGGTAGACGACCTTCTTGTCCTTGAACCCGGCGTGTGTGGACGTGGCGGAGCTGAACTTGCTGTCGACTGCCTGAACCACCGCGTCCATCTCCGCGGGCTTGAACACCGCCTGGCCAATGGCCTTGGCCTGGTCCTTCCAGGGTTCGAAAAACGCGTATCGACCGGACTGGGCGATGGTCGGAGCGATCCCCGAGAGCGTGGTGTAGGTGTCCTGGTCGAGCCCGGCGTCGGCGGCAAGGATGAGGTCGGGCTTCAGGGATGTGATCTTGTCGACCATCAGCCCGTCGGTGAGGGTAAGCACTTCGGGTGTGGCGCCACCGAGCCGCGCTGTGGCCCATGGCCAGGTTGCGAAGGGGAAGCCGCCGTACCAGTCGGTGACCGCTATCGGGATGATTCCCAACGCCAGCAGGTAGTCGTGGCCGGTGTAGCCGGCGCTGACGATGCGCTTCGGCGGTGCCTTGACCTCGGTCTTACCGAATGCGTGCGTGATGACGGCGGTGCCGTCGCGCTCCGATGTGGGGGTTGCGTCCTTGGTGCAGGCGGCCAGCGCACTGCCCGCGGCGAGGGCGGCACCGGCGGCAAGAAGTCCGCGGCGAGTGATCATCCCAGGTGGCACACATCGAGAGTAGCTGGCGCACGCAACCCAGGGGCTGTTGCGATTCGCGGCACTGTCCTACGAACGGCAGACCAGCCGCCGTGCCGCCTCGGCGGCGGCCGCGCGACGATCCGCGAGCATCTCCTCGCCCAAGGGTTCGCCGACAATCCGGTCGATGCCGAATCCACTCGCCGCCATGGAATAGGCGATGTCGATCAGCATCATGAGCAGACTCCTCGGCTCCCATGTGGGGTCGATGAGCCCGGTCTGCTGCCCCCTGCGGACCTCAGCGAGCTTGGCTTGGAAGATGCGGCGCAATACGTGGTTGTCGAACATCCCCTCGGGGGACTCCAGCTCGATCCAGCGCTGTAGCCGTGCGCCCTGCGGGTCGGCGATGATGTTGTCGAACAGGCCCGCGACGTAGCCGGGAATGTCGTCGGCCCGCAGTGGCACCTTGTACGGTGCGTCATCGATCCATTGCGCCACAACGGCTTCAAACAGTTGTTCCTTGCTCGCGAAGTAGCTGTACAAGCGCTCCTTGCTGGCGTTCGCATTGGTGGCAATGCGGTTCAGCCGTGCGCCGGCGAGGCCGTACTCGGTGAACTCGGCCTTGGCGGCGGTCATGATCCTGTCGTGGGTCGCCTGGCCCGCGGCCCGCATGGCGCTCACCAGAGCAGCACCGGTTTGATCGCGCTACCGGATCGCGCGTCCGTGACGGCTTGATCGATATCGCGTGCCTGGTAGGTACTGATGAGCGATTCGATGGGAAAGCGACCCTGTGCGTGCAATCGCAACAGCTCGGGGATGAACTCCTGCGGGTCGGCGTCTCCCTCGATGCATCCACGGATCACCTTGCCGCCGAACATGAGATCGGTGAGGTCGATCGTTCCGCGTGAGGCGCCGAGTCCAACCAGAACCAGCACACCGCGTTGTCGCAGCAGGCCGAGTGCGGTCGCGATGACATCGGGATTCGCCGTCGTATCGAGGGCGTGCGTGGCTCCGCGGGCGACGGCGGCTGCGTCCTCGGCCACCGGATCGACGGTGAGGGTCGCGCCCAGTTCGATGGCCTTGTCGCGGCGCGAGGCCACCGGGTCGACAGCGATGATTGTCTGCACCCCGATGGCTTTGGCGGCCATCACCGCGGCGAGGCCCACGCCGCCCGCGCCGAACACCACGAGCCGTGAATCAGGTTCGGGTGCGAGCACATTGAGCACCGCACCGGCGCCGGTTTGCAGACCACACCCCAGCGGTGCGGCGATGGCGAGATCGGTGGACGGATCTATCACGACGGTGTTGTCTGCCGCGGCCAGTGCGTACTGGGCGAAGCTGGACTGCCCGAAGAACGAGCCGAACAGGGTGGTTCCGTCCTGGGAAAGTGTCGATGACCCATCGAGCCGGGAGCCGGAGAGGTTGAGCCGGTTGGCCCGTGAGCAGTACGCAGGCTCGCCCACGCCGCACTGTCGGCACTGACCGCAGCTGCGGTAGCTCAAGACCACATGATCGCCCGGTTTGATGCCGATCACCTGATTGCCCACCGCTTCAACGACTCCCGCGCCCTCGTGGCCCAGCACCGCCGGTATCGGAACCTGTGCTTTGAAGGTCAGATCGGTATGGCACAGACCGGTGGCGTGGACCTTGACGAGTACTTCATCGGCGCGCGGCTCATCGAGTTCGACCTCTTCCAGCGTGAACGGAGACTGGGCCGAGCGGCTCAGTGCTGCAGTGACTTTCACTGATCGCGTTCGAGGAGGAAGTAGAGATAGTTGCCGCTGGCGCGCTGGCGCTTGCCGTTCATGATGCCCATCAGCGTGTTCTCGTCGACCCACTTGAAGTGATCGAAGGTGGGCTGACCGTCATAGACCATGGTGCCGGTGACCTCGCCGCGGAACTCGATATCCCACAGTGTCGCGCCACCCAGGCTCAACGCGTTGTTGGAAAACAGGTTTCCGTCGTCGTCGTAACAGACGATGGGTTCGACATCGTCGATGGACGTGAAGATCTTTCCGTACCAGCGCACCGCGGCCAGTTGGCCGTTCATCTTGTGCCCGGTGTGGAACTCATCGCCCTTCCAGCTGCCCAGCATGTCCCCGGGGCGGACGGTGTCGAGCACCGCCCAGATCTCGTCGAGATCGGCGGGGTTGACGTCCCGCTGACCACGGAGTTCGGCGAAACGAGTGCGTGCCTTGTCGACGTCCATGTCTCTCCCAAGTCAGTTGGTTCGGCAAGGACGCTAACACCGAACCAAATGGTTCGGCAAGGATGAGTTTTACCTAGCTGACCAGCAGCGAGGCGCCCAGGGCGATCATCACCACGGCGATCCCGCCATCGAGCACCCGCCACGTTCCTGGCCGCTGGAACACTCCGGCGAGATGCCGCGCGCCGTATCCGAGTCCGACAAACCAGGTGGCACTCGCGATGAGGGCGCCCGCGCCGAACACCCAGCGCGAATCCCGGTGCGCATTGGCGAGCGAGCCGAGCAACACCACAGTGTCGAGGTAGACGTGTGGGTTCAGGAAGGTAATCGCCAACGCGGTCAACAACGCCGCGCCGAGCCGGGCCGGATTGGATTCGGCCGGCACCAGAGTGCCGGGGCGTGCGGCACGACGGGCGGCCATCAACCCGTAGCCGATCAAAAACGCCGCGCCGCCCACTTTGGTGACTGTGAGCAGGCTCGGAGTCGCGGTGATCAGGCCGCCGAGTCCGCCGATCCCCGCCGTGATGAGCAGGAAGTCGCCGGTGATGCAGACGGCGATCACCGGCAATACGTGCTCGCTGCGGATGCCCTGGCGGAGCACGAATGCATTCTGGGCGCCGATGGCGGCTATCAGGGACATCCCGGTCAGAAAGCCGAGAAAAAGGACGGTCACGAAGACGACGTTAAGAGCGTAGCGAGATGTAATCCAGCTAATAATTATTATGCCGCATTAGAATTCCTAATGTGAATTTGGACTCGCAGCAGCTCGCTGCCTTAAGAACGCGACTGGATACCGGCCAGCTGGCGGCGCTTGCCGCCGTGATCGAGTTCGGTAGCTTTGACATGGCTGCAACGGAGCTCAAGTTGACGCCCTCCGCGGTGAGTCAGCGGATCAAGGCACTTGAACAACATGTCGGTCAGGTCTTGGTTGTTCGTGAAAAGCCATGCAAGGCAACAGCTGCTGGGATTCCGCTGGTACGTTTGGCGGCGCAGACGGCACTACTGGAATCCGAGGCGTTGGCCGAATCCGGGGTCGAAATCTCGACCGAAAGGCGGGTAGCAATTGCCGTAAATGCGGATTCTATGGCGACTTGGTTTCCTGCCGTGCTTAGCGCTGGGCTCGATGTATTGTTTGACATCCGCATTGAGGATCAAGATCTTTCATCGCGGTTCCTGCGCGAGGGTGTCGTGATGGGAGCAGTAACGACGGAGCGAGTGGCAGTACCGGGCTGCCGGGTGCGGCGCCTTGGCGCGATGCGGTATGTACCGGTGGCGTCTCCGGCGTATTTTGAGCGCTATCTGGCCAGCGGATTCACGGTAGAGGCAGTGGCAGCCGCGCCTTCGCTCGCATGGAGCAGAGATGATGGTCTTCAAGACCAGCTTGTGTACAAGGCCTTTCGCCGCGCAATCTCAAGACGAGTTCACTACATACCTTCGGCCGAAGGATTCGCGACTGCAGTGAGTTCTGGCCTGGGGTGGGGTATGTGTCCGGAGCTGTTGGCGGAACAAGTGCTGTCTGACGGCGAGTTCGTTCGTGCAGCGGACGTGTACCTCGACGTGCCGTTGTTCTGGCAGTCCTGGAAATTGGATAGTGTTGTGGGTCGGTGTGTTTCGGACGCAGTGGTCGCGGCCGCTGGCGCGTTGGTGTAGGGCTTGGGACATGTTGAAGAACACGATCAGGCCTGGTCTGCATAGAACAGCCAGACTCACATTCGTGATCGCCTTGACCGTAAGGTGATACCTACGCCGCTTTGTCTAATGTGACCGGCATCGCGGCGGCATTGATTGAAATCGCCGTGACATCTCGGATCTTCAGTAATCTGCCGTGCGTCTGGTTGAAATGCTGTCAGAGGGGACTATGGCGGTCGCTTGCGGTTGGTACGCCGATCCGTGGCGTCAGGCACCACTTCGGTGGTTCGATGGCACTCGATGGACGGCCTGGACACACGTCCCGGAAACGGACACCATCGATGATCCTTCCCCCCAAGTCCGGTGGGGTAGGGCCGTCGTTGCGATGCTTGGATAGTCGCATTGAATTGCTGCTGGGCGACTCCGAGCGGGTAGCGGTCATCGACGTTGAGACCACTGGCCCTGTTCAGCGCGGACAGCGTGGTGGAGGTCGCCGTCGTGACCATGGATCGCACCGGGGCCACCGTCGATGGATTCGAGTGCCTGATCAATCTACCGCGCGATCCCGGGCCGACGTGGCTCTTCGGTAGACCGCACCGCTCGGGCACCGCGCTTGAGGAATTGAGATGACACGTAACGGGTCCGGGCCGGTTGCCGGCGCGAGTTTGTCGCCATGACTGTTCGACAGCCGTACAATTCTTCTAGCTCGCTGTAAACGTGAAATCTGTTGCACGACTGGGTAACCAGAAAGTCTGGGCATTCTGGCGTTGGATCTTCGGTGCGGCGGACTCGTGAGGGTGACAGGAAAGCAGGAGTTTTCAAGGATGAGCCGCCCGATCCTCGGATAAATGAAAATAAAAAACTTCACGCTTATGGATACGGCATGCCCAACGCGGGTCGTTCAGGCTCTCGAGTGGGAGAGCTCATGGGGAAATTTTCCTATGCGCCAGTTGAACTCGAAGCACGTTCTGCATGGAACAGCTGCGCCCGACTGGAGTGATGAGATAATCTAATATAAATTAGATCATTGCCCGTGAGTGCAAAGCGCGGGCCGAGGGGAGAGCTGTGATGTTGTCAAGGTTGGACCGGTAGTGGCCAGGGATACGGCGGAATTTGCTGATTCCGCCGTTGATCGAGAAGACGGCGAGATCGCTCAGCCTGCGAGTGGGCCAGGTCGTACCCTCGGTGGTTTCATCGCCATGACGCGAGAAACGCTTTCTGTCATGGTGCGTCGTCCTATTGTGTGGCGAGAGTTCTTCCTGCAGGTGTCTTCGATCGTGCGAGTGGCGGCCCTGCCGACGCTCATGTTGGCGATACCCTTCGCAGTGATGGTGATCTTTGAGGTCATGTTGCTTGAAATAGCGCACCTCGCGCCGGACACCGTTTTGGTGATGGCGGCAGTAGGCACCACGGTGGTCTGCGTTGACGTGAGTTCGTACGCGATACAGGGGGAAATCGAAGCACTGCGGACGGCAGGTGTCGATCCCGTACGGGCGCTGGTGGTGCCGCGGGTGCTGGCGGGTGCGGTGGCAGCAGTGCTGTTGTCGTTCATCACGGTTGCAGCGACCGGGGTCTTCTTCTTCTCGGTCTTTGGCCAGCACACACCGATAAGTCAATTCATCGGCAATTTGATGTTGTTGGCACAGCCGTCCAATGTTGTCATCGGCGTGGTGGAAGCGGCGGTCCTTGGTCTGGTCGGGGGGCTCTTCGCTTGCTATAAGGGCATTTTCGCGAATGATGCAACGGTTGGAACGCAAACTGCTGTGTGCGAGCCTGCGGTCCAGGGAGGGGTGTAGTTGATGTCGCCGACGCTGCAGCGGGCGATGACCCGGAGCGGCGCGGCGTCTACAGCTGGTAGAGCGTTCTCCAGATGACGTCTGCTCCGGTGTCCAAAAGTGACATGGCGTTCTGGCGTGCGGGAACCACCTGCTGAAGGACCCGCTCCAGCATGGAGACTATCCACGCGGCCGTTGTTGCGGGCTGGAGACTGTCCGAAACCCAGCCTTCTTGCTGTCCGCGCACGATGTGCTGACGGAGTGCTCCGCAGATGATGGCGGAGCTGTCGGCGCGAGCCTGGCGCAGCAGCGGATCGTGTGCGGTCATCTCGTGGATCGCGGTGAGCACCACGCGGTTTCCGCGATAGATATCCGTCAGTTGGTCGAGCATCCGTCGGAGGGCATAAGGCGTGGGTGGCGTCGCCGGCCACCACTGCGCCAGAACGGTATTCACCCGTTCATCGAGATCGCGGTTCCAGGCGCGGACCAGCTCGGCCTTGTCTTCGAAGTAGATGTAGAAACTCGCTCGGGAAATCCCTGCGCGGCGTGCGAGCCGGTCGACGGTCAGATTTGGGAAGCTCGACTGGTTCCCATCGGCACATGATGCCGCGGCCACCGCCAAGGCGGCCAGGGTGTCGTTGCGTCTGGCGGTCCTGTTGGGAAGCTGACGCCTGGCCTGCTTACTCATCGTTGGGGAGCGAATATAGCGCTCGCCACACGATTTCGGTCGCCGCTGAGGTGTATTGCTCCAACTCAAATTCGGTCGCTGGGCCAACGAACAGCAGCTGGCCGTGCTCGAGCATCCACGTGAGCCACACCGCCAAATCATGTGCGGAGTGCTCACCGACGATTGAGCCGGCGTTCTGTCCCTGGCGGATGTGTTGTTCGACTGCGGTGACGAAGGCGTCCATCATCCGAGCGAAATGATCACGAATCACGGGATCATGATTGGCCTGCTCAGAAATGCTACGCATGACAACTCTGTGTGATCGATAGGTGTGGAAGATCGTGGCGAACGCCGCCCTGTAATCAGATTGTTCAGCGGCACTGGGGAGCTCAAGCCATGAGTTCGCTGCCCGTAGGAATTCTACTTGTACCGTCTCGGCCAAACTCGATAGCAGCCGGGTCTTGTCGCCGAAGTACTTATAGAACGTGGAGCGGGATACTCCGGCTTCGCGGATGAGGCGTTCGACGCTGAGTTCGGCGTATGTGGTTCCCTCTCCGGCCAAGCGCTCGATTGCTGTCGAGAGTCTCAGCCGGAACGACCGGGCGGCCGCTTCATCCCTTCCAGGGAAGCGATCAGCCGGCTGCTGTGGCGCGGGGAGCAGGGCTGACATGGGTTGATCCTATCCATGGTGGCGCGACTTCAGGGCTGCACAACGGTCCACGCGCACAAGAGCGTTTCGATGATTCTCGAAGGGGTTGTGCGCTAAGTCACCTCCACGTACAGTCTGTCTAGTCAGACTGTTTTAATCTACATTCAAATCAGTCTCCGGTCTGATCGGTTCGATTGCTAAGGAATGGTGAATGAGCGCAAATCTGCTCCCGCGCGAGGTTGATGTTGTCGTTGTCGGCTCCGGACATAACGGGTTGGTGGCCGCGGCCTATTTGGCTAAGGCCGGTCTGGATGTCCTGGTGGTGGAGGCGGCGGCGACCGCTGGCGGGATGACGTCGACGAATCCATTTGCCCCAGAAGCGCCGGAGTACATGATCAATGAGGCGTCGATTCAGGCTTCGTTGTTCCGCACCACCACGATCGACCGGGATCTTGGGCTCTCGCGCAATTACGGGCTGCGCCAGACCGTCATTGACCCGGCGCACTTTCAGTTGGCAGCCGACGGTGCATCGCTTGGGCTGTGGCGCGATCCCCGGAAGACGGCCGCAGAGCTGGCATATTTTTCCAAGAAGGACGCGCGCGCACTGATCGAGCTCTACGAGGTGATTGATGCGGCGGTGGAGATCGGGCTGCCGATGATGCAGACCAGTGTCACTGAGCCCGAGGTCAAAAACATCCTCAAATCGGCACGCGCCCTCGCGAAGAATCGCAAGCAGCTGATTGCGTTGGGCCGATGGATGTCCTCCTCGCAGGCGGAGGCGGTTGAGGAGAGCTTCGAGCACGACATGATCCGGGCGCCGTTGTTAACGTCCTTGCCCTTCATGCCATTTGACGCGGATATGTCAGGGTGGTCGCTGATCTACTTGGGCGTGCTCAGCAAGTATGGCGTGGCGATGTTCCACGGAGGCACCGGTTCGCTGCCTAAAGCGTTGATCGGAGTCATCAAGGATCACCGAGGTGATGTGATCACCAACTCGCCGGTGGAGGAGTTGATCATCACCAACAACCGGTGTACAGGTGTGCGCATCGCCCGAGGTGGTGAGATCCGGGCACGCCGAGGGGTGCTGACGGCGTGCAGCCCGAAGACGACGTTGACGAGGTTGTTGCCGCGGGGCGTTCTGGAGCCCAAGAAGCAGAATGCGGCCGACCACATCCCCACGCGCAAAAGAGGTATCGCCGACGCCAAGGTCAACGTCGCGCTGTCGGGCCGAGTGGATATGTCGAAGCATGAGAAGTGGCGTGGTGACGGGATCGACCTGCGCCAGGCGTGCAACTGCTACCACACTTATGAGCAAGCCCTGGAGGCTGCGCGGGCATGCGTGCGGGGGCAGGTGCCTGACGCGATTCCAGGTCTGGCGCAGGTAACCAACTCGTTCGATCCGTCGATGTCGCCTCCCGGAAAGGATCTCTGGTGGTTCTGGACCGGGCTCACTCCCTCCTATCCCGAGGAGGGCTGGGATATCGCCCGCAAGAAGATCACGGACAGCATCATCAAGGACGCCGACGACTACTACAAGGGTGTCGAGGATCTGCAGGTTGCGGTGCGGCCGTTGGTCCTTCCCGATATCGAGGAGCGTTTTTGGGCCATTGACGGCTCGGTGTACCACGTTGACCCAACAATCACCCGGTTCGGGCCCAATAAGCCGGTCGCCGGATTCGCCGGGTACAAGACCCCGGTGGACGGTCTCTACCTGACGGGCTCGGGTACGCATCCGGTCGCTGGCATCAGCGGTATGCCGGGTCAGAATGCGGCGCGCATCATGCTCAAGCACCTTCGGCTGGAAGACAAGGGCGGTCGGCTGGGGGCTTTCAAAGACCTGGTGACCAACCGCAGGAACGCCCGCGATCCTTACGCGTCGGGGCAGAACGACCCTTTCCCGGCCTGATCAGACCATCCCGAGAGCACGTGTCCCCCTCACGAATGTTCAGAGAGGATAAAGCCGATGGCTGGTGCGGTCGATAACGACATGAGGGAGGGTGACAATCCCTTCGAGGTTGAGCCTGCCGGCGATCTTCTGTGTTCGGTGCCGCGACATCAAACCCGCTGGAGCGAGACGATGTATTTCCATGTGTGGTCGCCCGAAGAAGGTGTTGGCGTGTTTGTGCACACCGGCAGGTGGCCGGGGGATCTCGACTTGTGGTGGGCGCAGACCATAGCGATGCTCCCTGACGGAGAGCTCCTGGTGGATCGCTCGTGGGGTAGGGCCGCTGATGATCGAGGTCCGGCCACCGGTAACTTGCGGGTCACGTGTGTGGAGCCACTTCGTTTGTGGTGCTTGAACTTCGACGGTACTGGCGCGGTAGCCGGCCTGGGAAGCATGGCGATCGGGCCGGTGGGCGCCGGGCCCGTCCGGTCCCTTTCCTTTGACGTCGAACTCAGTGCAGCAGCGCCGGTATGGGATATGGGTGCCGCACTGGGTGGATACACACCACAGATCAATAATCTGTCGTGGGCGGCGTTTCATCATGCACAGGGTTTCTATGCCACCGGACAACTGCGCAGCGCTGACCGGCGTTGGCGGATAAGCGGTGTCGGGTCTCGTGACCACTCCAGGGGTGTCAGAGATGTGACAGATCTTGGTGGCCTGCAGTTCTTTTTCCTGGTGTTTCCTAAGTCCGGTCGAGTGGCCAATGGGTTGGTGAATTGGAAGCCCGACGGCACAGTCGATCACCGGGTGTTCTCGGTCCAGGAGAACGGCCGTTGCGAGACGGGTTACGACGTTCGTGTGACGGGGCTGCAGTCTTACCTGACGCATCAGCCACATCGACTGATCGTCACGATGGCAAGGCAGTCGGGTGCATATCGCCTGGAAGCGGAGTGGCTGCACGGCTACTCCCTGACCCTCCTTTCCCCAAACGAGAACATCAACGGCGTGGATCTGAGCTCGCAGCCGGACGCGCTCGTCATCACGCAGAGCACGGTGCGTGCAGTCGCGCCTGATGGCGAAATCGGATACGGAGTGATCGAACGTGACTACCGTCCCGCAATGTTGCCTTCGCCGCAGGAGCGTTGAGAGATGGCTGCCCTCTCTCAAATGGACTCGGCCGCATTGGCTGCCAGCCCGGTTCATCTGCCCGGGCGCGCGCTGCGGTGGACAACCGCCAACGTTGACGAGGGTCTGCCGGGCATTATTACGCCCATCACCTGGTCGATGTACTTTCCTCCTACGGAGTCCACCATGCGGGACTGCTGGGTGGACCTCGGAGTGCTGCCGGAATCGAAACGCGCGATTCCTGAGGAGATTGATGGACGATTCCTGTCGGTGGTATTCGGCCATGCCATTGGCAATGTAGATCTCATGGGGCAGATGGCGGCAGCCGTTCCCGGCGGCAGGGCGGCGGCCATGGAAGAACAGCTGTTCGGGTCGGTCTCGGGCGAGGTGGGCGAACCGAAGGGTCTGGCGAAGATCAGGCGGTATCCGCAGGTGTTGGTCAAGTCTCCCATCGCGATACGGCGGGCGCTGAAGCGTCACGCGCTTCTGGCCGCTGAGACCGACATCTGGTGGCGACGCAGCGTATTCGATACCGAACTCGGTCCTCGTGAGTCGGTGGCCGCCTTGGTCGGGGCGAGGCAACACTTCGAGCGGGTGCTCGGGGTGCACATGGTGCTTAGCATGGCCGCGCAGGCCATCTTTACTCAAGTGGAGGCTCTGGCGGCGCGAGCTGGCCATCCGGGTCTGGGAGGTGAGGTGATCAAGAGCGAAGAGGGGACTACCGAGTTTGGGCTGGTGCGCGATCTGTGGCGACTTTCCGACGGCACCACGACTCTCGATGCCTTCCTGAGAACCCACGGATACCACGGTCCACGCGAGGGACTCGTGGACTCCGTGGTCTGGCGCGAGAAGCCGTCGTCGCTGCACGAGTTGGCTGAGGCATATCGGTCCAGAAGGGGCTCCGAAGGAATTGACGAGGTGGCGATCCGCCGCAGGCACGAGCAGAGGATCGCTCAGGATCGCCTTGAGTCCGGTCTTGGGCGTATCGGTATTTCGTTGTCGCGCAAAATCATCAGCTTCGCTAGTCGTATCCCGGAGTGGCGCGAGACCGGACGGGCCGGCATTCTGAAGTCAGTTGATGTCGCACGGCACGCTCACCGAGTGATCGGTCGTGACATGGCCGAACGAGGTCTTCTTGACGACCCTGCCGATTGCCGTTTCCTGACAATCGACGAGCTAAATCTGTTCAGCAACGGAAAGCTTGAGCCCGGGACTGTTCCGGCGCTAGTCGCGCAGCGCAGGCAGCATCATCAGGCGTACTCCTCGATCCACCTGCCTCACGTGTGGCGCGGCGTTCCCCCGGTCGAGGTGCCGGAACGCGACGGCGGTGAAAGTCCCCGGGATTGCCGGGAAATCACAGGGATTGGTGTCAGCGCCGGAGTAGCTGAGGGTGTTGTTCACGTTGTGCTGGATCTTGATGAGGCTGATTGCTTTGATGGGAACGAGCCCATTGTCATGGTGTGTAGGGCAACCGACCCCTCCTGGGCGTCTCTTTTCCCGCTCGCGGTGGCGGTGGTGACGGATGTGGGCAGCCAGATGAGTCACGCCGCAATCGTCTGCCGGGAGTTGGGGTTGCCGTGCATCGCCAATACTCGCACCGGCACCTCGATGCTCCGCAACGGAATGCGAGTGCGGGTGGACGCCAACACCGGGGTCGTCACCGTGCTTGATCGATGACGGACAGGATGGTCCGACGCGGGCTGTGCTGGGGGCCGCTCACCCGAGCGGACTCACGCTGACCATGTGGACTGTCCCGAGACTTCCGTCGACGGTGATGAGATCACCGTCGACGATCCGTCGACTGCCGCTTTCGGTGCCACATACACAAGGGATTCCGAGTTCACGGGCCACGATGGGGCCGTGACTGAGAAGCCCGCCATGGTCGGTGACTACGCCTCCGGCAACCAGGAACAGTGGAACCCAGGCAGGGTCCGTGGTCTCGCAGACGAGGATGTCGCCTTCGTCAAGGTCGATCTCGTCCGGGTCTCGGACCACGCGGGCGCGTCCGGTGACCACACCGCCGCTGGCGGCGACACCGGTGAGTGTGTCTCCTACGGCGAGGCGGGCCTGGTCCATTTCGGTGGATGAGATCGCTTGGGGCAGACCGCTCCAAGACTTCGGTAGACGGAACTGCTGCTGGCGGCCATAGCGCGCTTTGCGTTCGACTATGGTGGCGCGTTGATCGGTCTGGATTCCGGTTGCCAGCGTTTCGTAGTCGAGGTGGAAGACATCCTCGACGTCATCCATGACTCCGCGTTCAACCAGAATAGTGCCTAACCGGCGGGCGGCAGCCCGCGCGACATCGTAGGTCAGCAGGTACCCAGATTTACCTTGCTCGCGCAGCGCCAGGTAGCGGGCCGTCAGCCTGACAAGGGATCTGACTGTGGCGCGCTTGGTGATTGGCATGCTATCCAGCAGTTGTTGCAGTGCATCGTCGCGGATTCGGGCCTGCGCTGCGCTGCGCGCACGCGGAGTGCGTGGGCTGTCGGGACCGATTGCACGGTAGTCGGCTAGACGGGCGATCACCGGCGCTGGGTCTTCGCGCCAGGTGACACCGGAGAGCTGGCCTTCGTTGGGGCCATGGTATCCATGGCGGCTGGTGAACTCACGCAGGGTGATTCGTTCGTGAGCCAGTGCCCACAAATCGTGGGCAACCTCGTTCTCGTCGGAGCCGACACCGGACAACAGGGCGGCTTCCAGGCCTTCGTGCCCGGCCTTCCGCGCAGTTTCGGCGACCTTCTCGGCCAGGGATGAGCTGATCATCGCAACACCCATATGCAAGCTCATAATGTCCTCGAACCGCGCTCGCGCGTCGGCCAGTACCGCGAGACAACCTTGTTCGTCGAGCGTGTTGACGCGGGGAAGCTGCTGCAGCCGCCATCGGCGCAGCGTCGCAAACATCGCGTCATGACGGTGCGGCGTCAGCGTCAGCCAGCGTGGTGCTTTGGAAAAGATGAACGGGTATCGCCTGTAGGTGTTTTCATTGACCGTTTCGGGGCGCGCAAAGCCGAACAACTGTTGTTCGACGGCGCTGGCAGTAGTGCCGGGCATGCGGTTGGCAATCTCGCGGAACTTGTCGATGTTGCCGGCGCCTCGTCCGTTGAACACCGACCAAAAACAGTCTTCGGCTTCGTCGGGCACCGCCAGTTCGGCAGCGGAGTAGACGCCCAGGTCGTGGAACATTCGCCGGAATGCCATCTCCATGGGGGCGAAGCCGAAGCTCAGCCCCAGCGCGGTGAATACCCCCGGAAATGCCTCGGCAACATTGCCGGTCGTCCACATGACGCCGGGCCGGGCTTCAAGGGTGTCCAATGCGTCCAACATGGAATTTACGGTTGTCACTGAGTTCCTCCGCGTTGTTGACGTCCTTCGATCAACGCGATGATGTCGGAAGGCCCGTAGTCTGAAAGTTCCTCGCGCAGCCACCGTTCCACGGTCTGCAGATCCTCGTCTTGCGTCGATACCGGGGGGGCGACGGGCAGCGCGCCCAGGTACACCGTGCCGTTGTCGGCGTCGACGGTGGCGACCTCGCCAGCAAGGGATGTCACCGTGTCGAGGCCGCACCCGACGATGCATGGGACCGCCATCTCGCGGCACACAACGGCGGCGTGCGAGGTCGAGCCGCCCAACTCGGTGAGAACAGCCACCGACATGGACATCGCGGCAACGTCGTCTGGATCGGTGGTGGGCCGCGCCAGGATCACGTCCTGCCCCTCATCGGCGAGGCGCTCAGCCTCGTCGGCGTCGGTGACAACGGTTCCCACGGCGATGCCCGGCGAAGCAGGTTTCCCGGAAGCCGCGGGCACAGAGCCAGTGATGGCCGCGGGATCCAGGCGGGGGCGCTGTAGGGCCCGGACATGTTCGGGCGTCACGCGATTCAATGCTTCATCGGTGTTGATGAGGCCCTCGTGGCGCATTTGCACCGCGCATCGGAGCGCTGCCTGAGGAGAACGCTTAGCTGCTCTGGATTGCAGCAGCCACAGGGCCCCCGACTGCACGGTGAATTCGATGTCCTGCATATCGCGACCGTGATGCTCAAGTACGGCTGTGGCGGCGAGTAGCTCGCGGTGCACTGCCGGCATGGTTGTTGCAAGAGCGTCAAGGTGCTGGGCGTCCTTACGTCCGGAGACCACATCCTCGCCCTGGCCGCGCGGCAGCCATTCACCGTACGGCTGGGAGGCCCCGGTCAATGGATTTCGGGAGAACAGCACACCGGTTCCCGAATGGTCGTCGAGATTCCCAAAGACCATCGCTTGTATGGTCACCGCGGTGCCGCCCTCGTCAGAGATGCCGCGGGAGCTGCGGTACTGGCGTGCACGCGTGGAATGCCAGGATTCCAGGACCGCTCGTATTGCTAGATCAAGCTGTTCCCAAGGGTTTTCAGGCGGGACGATGCCGACGATTTTCTCGAACTGATCGATGAATCTACTGCGGGTGTCGGCGGCGTATGCGGGATCGGAGGTTTCGGAGCCCAGTGCGTTCTCGATAGCAGTGTTCATTCCGAGGTTGAGAACGGTATCCATCATTCCGGGCATCGAGACGGATGCCCCGGAACGCACCGACACCAGCAGGGGGCGGTCGATCTGGCCGAAGTGCCGTCCGGTGCGCTGCTCCAAATGCTCCATCGCACTGGCTACTTCGGCGCTCAGGCCCGTGGGGATCTCCAGGCCGTTCTCGTGGTACTCCCGGCAGACGGCCGTGGTCAGGACGAATGCGGGCGGTACTGGGATGTTCAGAGACAGCATCTGCTGGATGCTCCAAGCCTTGCCGCCGATCTGGTCACGAGTCAGCTGACCGACACCGGAAAGTGCCTGTACATATCCGATTCCAGGTGGGCAGGGGGCGCTCATTCGGCGCGTCCTGCGGCGGCCTCTTCGGTGCGGGACAGGCCGGCGAGGCCGATCAACTCTTCGTGCAGCTCGAACCAGACCGTGTGGTAACTGTCGGCCAGAGGCTTGGCGAACCAGCTGTGATCGCCCGCCGTGATGCGTTCGAGTGCGCCGCTCAACCGTTCCGGGTAATGCCCGAGGCGCGGCGCGGTCTCGATCATGCGTGTGAGCAAGGGCTGAAAGTCCGCGTCCACGGCCGCCAGATCGTCGATGACAGCCCGGTCGTAGTCGGGGTCGTTGTGGTCGTTCGGCGTGTTGTCGGCCTTGAGCTGCCAGCGTGTCATCAATGACTTCAGCGCACTGTTGTGCGCGTCGAACTCTTCGTAGAGGCCGATCATGCGTGCCTCATCAAGGGTCAGTCGCTCAAGGGCGAGCTGCTCGTCGAGATGTTCGCGACCACGGATCGAGAGTTTTAACCTGCCGCACACTTCCTCGATGTGGCCGTCGATGGTCAGCTCTTGGACCAGGTCGGCGGCTTGGCTTTCGCTCATGCCGGCGGCCCCCGGCACTTCGTTGCCAGGAATCCTGCCCTTCAATCGCAGTGCCCGGAGTATGCGGAGCCGATTGATTTCCATTGTCATCTCCTGTGTCGTTGAGGATTTCGCGTGGGTGACCGTCAGTGCACGCGGTGAACGATGCCTTGCTCGACAAACCCTGCGCCCTCGTGCTCGCCGCAGCGCAGTGTCATGAAGTCGTCGTACGTTCCGAACGCCGGACCGTCGGTCTCGCGGCCCATCGGTACAAAGAATCCAGCTTGTCGCGCCGTCATCGCGACAGTCTTGATCCGGCCATCGGCAAGGGTGAGGGTGCCGGCCAAGAACTGTGCTGCCGCGTTGCGTCGGAACGCGATGTCGGTGATCAGCACTGCACCTGTGCCGTCGACCCAGTAGCCATCCGATCGCAGGGTTCCGTCCGTCCCCAGGAACTTCATGGCGGAGACGAATGCGCCGTCGACTACGCACACCAGGCCGGCATATTCGATCCACTGTGCGGCCTCATCACGGAAGCCCCATGTGCGGTCGCGCATTCCGGTGGCCGCAAGGGACCAGGTGCGGCTGTTGTGCGCGATGGTTCCCTGTACATCGCACGCTTGTTGAAAGTGCTGCAGTGGCTTCCCGGGAACCAGCGGTGGGATGAGTTCGTTGACGCTGAAGTCGGCCGGTACCCACAGCGCGGTGTTGCCGATGAGCACCTTCAGGTTTGGGTGATCGACGGCGATGGTTCCGTCCAGCCCGAAGGAAATCGATTCGCTTGTGAAGGAACCCGAAGGGAGCGTTTCGATGAGCTCGATGATCTGGCCGTCAAGGTACACCGAGAAACGGGCGCGGCGTGCCTGATCGTCATTGGGCGATGTCGATACGTGGACTGTGCCATAGATATTCGATGTGACATCCCAGAATGACAGGTAGCCGTTGTCCTTCCATGTCGGGTCGTCGGGTCCGGCTGAGTCGGTGTGTATGGGTGTGGCCAATGGCCCCCACACTTCGGCGCCGCCCGCATGCGGTGAGATGGTTCGGACGGAACTGGTCACAAGGAAGTCCTTTCGTTGGTGTGGGACGGGTGGAGATCTCGACTGATGACTTCGATGGTTCCGGCGGTGCCATCGACACGGATACGGTCGCCAGTGCGCAACGTCGTGGTGCCGGTGCCCGTGTTCATCACGCACGGGATGCCCAGTTCGCGGGCCACGACAGCGGCGTGGCTCATCATTCCCCCGATATCGACAACGAGGGCTGAGCTGAGGAACATCAAGGAGACCCACGACGGATCGGTGGTGTGAGCGACGAGAACATCCCCGTCGGTGATGTCTGTGTCGAGGGGATCGGTGACTACGACGGCACGCCCCTCGACGACGCCCGTACACGCACCGATGCCTGACAACATGCCGCGCATCGCCGTAGGCTCACCTACCGATTCGGGTTCGGGCTGTCCGGTCCATACCCTGGGAACCGCCAATGATTGGTATTGAGAACGTATTTCGCGCCTGCTAGCGACGACGCTGCGTAGGTCCACGGTGGAGTCGGTTGCGATGGCACCCGTCAATTCATCGATGGTGAGGTAAAAGACATCTTCTGTCGCCGCCAGTCGCCCGGCGGAGAACAGCAGTGAACCGATGCGTCGCGCGGCTGCCCGCAGTACGTCAAGGCTTTGCAGATAGGCGACCTTGCCGGTCCCGCGTAATGGGATCCAGTGCCTAGCCAGACGCAGAATGATATGTGCCCGTAGTCTGCTCGCCGGGCCCAGCGCGGACATCAGCCGACGCTCGGCCTGTTGTCTATGGTGCCGATGCTCGGCGGCATGCGCGCGCGGCGACGCGGTATCAGGTTTCGCTTGGTATCGACGGACCAAGCCGTGAACGGCGGCCAAGTCTTCCCGCCAGACGCGGGTCTCCAATTCGCCTTCGCCGGGTCCGTGATACCCGTGCCGTCGCACGAACTCCTCCACATCGAGGGATCCACGAGATGTGGCCCAGAGGTCGTCGAGCACGGAGCTTTCTTCGTGTGGCGATCCACGCAGCAGCACTGCTGGGTCCGCGCCGGTGGCCGCGCAGAGGTTGGAGAATTGCTCTTGGACAGGCTGTATCACGGTGGCACTAATGACCGCTTGCGCCGCCAGAGTGGTGAAGAACCGGTCGCGCGCTCCGGCGGCCATCTGCTGGGCGCTGGCGAGATCGAGGTCGGCGGCGCGCGAGGTTTCACGTCGCCACCAGAGGTCTGTGCTGATGCGCAGCTGTACGATTCGCCGACCTATCGTGGCGACGGTCCGCGGATAGCGGCTGATTATGAATGGTAACCGTCGGGCCGAAGGCTTGCTGTGAAAGTGCGGCGGGACGAATCCGAAGAAGTCGCGGGAGAGCGCCTCACCGGACTGGCCGGGGATGAGGTCGCCCATCTCGCAAAGAAAGTCCACGCGCACTGCCATGCGTCCGAAGAACGCATTGGTGATGCGTTCGAAGGGGTCGGACGGGATGATGCCTCGCTTGGCGGGCAAGGCGCCCATCGCGACGAACGGCTCGCGCAGGCCCAGCTCGCTGGCGGGCACCCAAACGCTCGCGCAGAGAGGGGTCATGACGCCGGGCACGGCTTCGGCGAGGTTGATCGAGCTCCATGTAGCTCCCGGTGGTGAGGTCGCGTGCAGCGCGTTGTCCTCGGAGAGTTGGTGTGCCGGGTGGGCGTGCACTGCGGCTCCCGTCATTTTCGAATTCGGAATAGAAACTGAAGTCTACGGTGTATATTTGCTTGGGTGCAAGGTTTCGGTGGAAGTTAGCTGCAATGAGGTGATCGCCAATGGCCCGTGCGGGTTTGAAGCTTGAGGTGGTGGTGCGGGCCGCATTGCGGATTGCCGACACCGAGGGCATTGAGAAGATCAGCATGCGCAATGTCTCACGTGCCCTTGGCGTCACGCCGATGGCCTTGTATCGGTATCTCCCGGACAAGGACTCGCTCATAGACGTGGTCGTAGATGAGTCGTTGCGTGATGTTCCGGTGCCTGATCCATCTGCACCGATGTCCGCCGAGCTGCTTCGCTGTTTCGGGAGTCTCTACGAGCTGCTGTTGGACCACCCGAGTTTGGCGCGTGCGGTCGGCGAACGCCCGATGGAAGGTCCGGTGGCGACCCGACTCGGTGAACAGGTGCTGACACTGCTGGAACGCAACGGAATTGGTGAGAACGAGGCAGCGCACCTGCTGGTGTCGGCATTCAGCCTTGCGCTGGGATGCGCGCTCTACCGCGCTTCGCGCCGCGGGCTGAGCGCCTTTTCTCGGTGGCCTCAGGCCGGGGTCCAAGCGCCGACCGTACTGCGGCTGAGAGATCGCCTCTCGGCGGCGAGTGAGGATGACAGCGTGTTTCGCGAGGCGTTCGAGCGGCTTGTCACCGGCTATCTTCCGACGCAGTGAATCCCCGTCGGAACTCTTTGTAGTCGCGGCAACGATGCTCCTCGGAGCCTGTTGGTCTCCTCTCTTGGCGCCCGCGTACGCCTTAATTTAATTGAGATTCTGACTGGTATACACAATGTCTGATCATGGTGTTAGTGTGAGCTGGTCCACACGTGGCTGCGGTTGTGGCGGCAGTCGCCGCAAGCCTGCGCTTGTGCAGCGCAACCTGCCCAGCCACCGACTCTTGAGGAGGTCAAACGCGATGAATCAAATGCTCGCCACCGGCTGGTGGCCCTTAGTGAGTGACGACCAGGGGTGGCCGCCGCAGATGCAGCCTGCGCCAGGTGAATTCGCTGCCAGCACCACCGCGGAGGTCATCTTCTTCTTCGTGGCCGGTGCTGCGGTTGTGGTCTTCGCCCTGCCCTGGGCGATCCGCGCCGGCGTCCGCGGCCGGAACTACGTCCCGCTGATTGTGCTGGGCAGTGGACTGCTCTGCAGTCTCCTGGAACCGATGCTCGACCTCCTCGGCCACCTGCATTGGGCCCACAACCTGGTCCCGGCCTTCACAAACTTCGGCATCACTGTGCCCGCATTAATTCCGCTCTGCTACGTCGCATTTCTGGGCCTCGAGTCATACTTCTGCTATTTCGTGATCCGTAACGGCGCACACCAGAACGTCTTCTTTATGCTGCTGGGTCTGGGCATCGCCACCGATGCCTTGATGGAGACCATCGGGATCAACCTGGGTGTCTACCTGTACTACGGCGTGCAGCCGTTTGAGTTCTTTGGCTTCCCGTATTGGTGGGGCTTCATCAACGGCGGCTCGTTCGTGACAGTCGGCGCCGTCCTGGCATACGCGGTTCCGAGATTGAAGGGCGCCCGGAAGCTGTTGCTGCTCTTGGCCGCACCGTTCGGGATGATGGTCGCCTACTTCGGTGTCGGCTCGATCCACATCCTTGCGCTCAACTCGACCATTCCGGTCTGGATGCGCTGGGTCGCGACCGCGGTCATGATGGCAATGATGATCGGGTGGATGGTGATCCTGCACCGGCTCGTTGGGCGCCCCGCCTCGTTGGCGGCTCCTAAGTGGACTGTCTGGCGTGTCTTCGCCTATGGCAAGTTCACACCTTCCCGCGCGGTGCGTGCGGCCATGTGGCAGAAGATGTGTGAGGAAGGAGGGGTCAAGGCCGGTGATGGGCTGGCGACGGACCCTGAGGACCCGTCGCAGGCTCTGATCGTTGGACCCACGTTCGTCGGCAACAACGCCAATCAGGCCCGGGCCTCGCAAGCGGTGGCTGTCTAGCTTCGGCAGCACAAGGTCGGTGGCTCCTGGAGGGGTCATCGACCTTGTGCTGTTTGAGGAGACGGTGGAAGTGAGCCAAAATTGTAATGCTCTAACAGTATTCATCAGCCTGGCCTAGGCATCGTGATGATCTTAGCCGCGGTGATGGGATACTCGGGCGATGAGTGCAGAATCAGCCCCCTTGGGCAGGCGTGAGCGCAGGAAAGCTGAAGCGCGAGAGCGACTGATGTCTGCTGCACGCGAGGTGATCGCGGACACCGGGCTGCGCAGTTTGCGCATCAGTGACGTAACTGCCCGTGCTGATCTGGGATTCGGGACATTCTATACGTATTTCGATACCAAAGATGCGTTGGTGGAAGCGGTCGTGGGCGAAGTGCTGAAGACGCTTGCTGCGGCGATTGGCGGTGCAGCACAGGAGGAATCCGATCCGGCTGAGGGTGCGGCGATGTCGTACCGAAGGTTTCTGCGCTTCGGGCAGGATGAGCCGGAGCTCGCCAGCATTCTGGTCGCCCTCGACGGCGCGGAAGGCAGGTTCGACGCGGCGATACAGCCATGGGCGCGCGATATACTGTTGCGTGGCAATGAATCTGGTCGGTTCACCATTCCTGAAATCGAACTCTGTCTGACGACCTTAGAAGCGTCGGCCATGTCGGCAATCAGGGCGATCTTGTCCGGCCGGATCTCGCCGGGGGCCCATACCGAGAGTGCCGGCGCGGAGATGATGTTGCGTTCGTTCGGGCTCGATGCCGAGGAGGCCCATCAGATTGCGCATCGTGAGATGTTTGCGGTGTTTGACTCGTAGATCTTGACGTCGTTCACAGCGGGCGAGTGCCCTGTCGCCCGCTGCGAAACCTACGAAATGCGAGACCGCCGTCTGCGTGCCCTCAAGATAGGGAGGGGATCGTATACGGGTGCATCGATGAACAGGCATTACTTGTCATGGGGGCGAGGGGATTTCACCGTTTCCGCGACTGTTGCGCGCGCAGTGCTGTCTGGGCTGCCAACTTTCCGGGCAGGGCACATACACCGCCCACCGGGTGTGTGCCGGCTCCGCTGAGGTAGAGGCCGTCGATGGGAGTCTTGTACGCACCGAGCCCGGGGGCGGGCTTCAGTGGGCCGAATCGGGTGATCAGGGGATCGACGTGGTACACGTTGCCGGCAGGTGCGTTGAAGCGCTCCTCGATGTCGGGTCCGCCAAGGACTGCGCGGTCAATCTCCAGGCTGTCGATACCTTCGTAATACTCCGCGCAATTGCGAAGGACAGAGTCGCCGACCTTGTCGCGCACGTCTTCCCACGGTTCGTTCGGAGTTACGGGAATGACTCCGGACCAGAGGTAGAACGTACTGCCGCCCTCAGGCGCTTGAGAGGGATCGACCGCCGACGGGATCATCGAGCAGCTCACCGGAACGGGGTCCGGCCATTCGCCACGTACTACCGCGTTCCACGCGGCGTCCTGTTCCTCCAACGTGTGCCAGGCAACCAGGTGACGCCGCAGGTCAATATCGTTGCCGCGCCACTTTTCATGGCGGGCCATCGAGACGTGACCCTTGAGTGCGACATTGATCTTCAGTGAGGTGGCGTGAGTCTTGCGAATCGGAATGTCTTTGGCACGGATGGCCAGTTTCCGGCCAAGTGTGCCTTCGGGCAACAGCTCGTTGAGAGTGATGACCGGGTTGCATGTGCTGATCACCCCGAGGCGTGGACGGACGACTTTGTCGTTGTCGAGACGCAATGCGGTGACGCGATCATTGGAGACGACGATCTCGGCAACGCGGCTGCTGGTGTGCACCGTTCCTCCGTGCGCGATGAGGCATCGGTGCATCGCTGCCGGCAGCGAAATGGTGCCGCCGACGGGCATCAGATTGGGTGTCTTCTGGACGATTCCGAGATAGATCATCGCCCATGCGGTCATGTCCAGGCGCATCTGTGAGAACGCGGCCATTGCCGCCAGTGCGCCCTTGGGAAGCTCTGATTCGAAGGTTTCTTCGAGGAATTCGGTGTGCGATGCGGTGGCGAAGTGCCGCAACGACCACAGCCGCTTGGGGTGGCGTACCGCCCTTGCCACCGCGGAAGCCATCTCCTTGGTCCACGGGCGCAGGGGATGTGCCTTCATGTATGCCACAACCAAATCCATTGCCGGATCTAACGCGTTAGCCAAGTCCAGCCACGCACGCGCATCGTTCGGGGAGAACCGCCGGAGTTCGTCGGCGGTCTTACTCGCGTCCTTCCAAATCGCGAGCGAGCTTCCGTCAGGCGCAAGCTGAACGTGCGCGGGATCGACGGGGATCATCTGCAGCCCGTACTTGTGCAGTTCTAGATCCTCGGTCACACCGGAGAGCCCGAAGATGCCCGTTGCTTGAATTGCACCCTCGTTGAACAGATGCTGAGGAGCCTTCGGCAGAATCGCATTGGTGGTGGTCATCCCGCCGATCGACGGTGAAGCCTCCACTACGGCCACCCTGTGGCCGGCGCGTGCCAGGTAACAAGCCGCGGTGAGCCCGTTATGACCGGCGCCGATGACCACGTAGTCGGGAGCGTCGGGGATGGGGCTCGGAAGTGTCGATGTGTTGGAAGTCATACTGTGATGGTTGCCTAAACTGAATTAAAAATCAATATCGATTAATCAATCGAGTTTTCGGTATCCCGTTGGGCGAAAGCCTCTTCGGCGAGGCGCCCGATGGTCTGGGTCCGCTGACCATGGTGCGTATTGCCGCGCAGTCGTCCGCCAATGGCTCCGGACGTTGAACGCGTGTCCGGCATGAGTGCGAGATGAGTCTCCGTCACGGTTGCCGACCCGATACCGGCCCCGACAGCGCCGCTGCGTTGCCGCGACGAAAGGTCGGTGCCACGTTGTCGGTTGGTCGACGATTGATAGGGCTGGACCGCCGTCGGCGCGAGAGTTGTTCTGCTGCAGTCGCAATGCACGCCGTTGGAAGGTTCGAGCCTCCCATCGACAGAATGAATGATGTTTCATACTTGAGCATACGTTCATTGTGGAGTAGCGTGCGAGTGATCTGACTCACGCCATGCTCCCGCCTGGCGTGAGACCGCTTGCTCATGTCCGAGGGCGGAAAACACGATGATGAAGGGGAAGCATGACCACACTCGACCATGTGCTGGCAGCGCCGCACATACCGGCGCATCCAACTACGCCGATGCCGTTTATGCCTGAGGTGCTGTTCACGATCTTCCTGG
This sequence comes from Mycobacteroides franklinii, assembly GCF_002013895.1. Lineage (GTDB taxonomy): Bacteria > Actinomycetota > Actinomycetes > Mycobacteriales > Mycobacteriaceae > Mycobacterium > Mycobacterium franklinii. The sequence goes on from NZ_MAFQ01000005.1 coordinate 491,134, forward strand.
GCATCCCGGTCGTGATCGGTGTGTTCTTTGCGATCAAGCACCTGATCACCGGGCGCGGTCCGCTGCTGGCCTATTGCCTTATCGGCGGCGGCATCGCGTGTCTGTTCGAGCCGATCGTTGACACCTTGGGCCTCTGCTACATCCGGGAGGGAGCGGTCATGACGACGTTCTCGTCCATGGGCCGCGATTTTCCCGTCTTCATCAACTTCGTCTACATCTGGTACGTAGGCGGCTTGGCCTACCTTGCGTACCGGATCTATTCAACCGGTGTGACGCGCAAGGCGGTATTTCAGCTCTATGTGATCGACGTGTTCATCAACATCTGGCTCGAGAGTCCGGGTGTGCTGATGGGTGCGTACGAGTACTACGGCCCGCAGCCGTTGAATTTCTGGGGGCTGCCGCTGTGGTGGGTGTGCGTCAATCCGGTGATGCCGATGACTGCGGGAGCCTTGATTTATCGCCTGAGTCCGCATCTTCCGGGTTGGCGGCTGGCGATGGTCATCGCATTCATTCCGATGGCGGACGGTATTGCCAATGGCGCCACGGCGTGGCCAGTGTGGACGGCACTGAATCTCGATGCGCCGTTGTTGGTTACGCACTTGGCATGGCTTGTCACGTTGGGCTTGGCGCTGACATCGGTGTGGATTCTCTCGTTTGTGGTAGCGCGGCCTGACGACGAGGTGTTCATCAAGTCCAAAGTTGGGGTACTCAAAGCCGCGATTTTCGGTGCGGGCGCACAGGGCCCGCCAGCAATGGCCGGTTCGCGCGGTTAGTTCCGCGCAAGCGGGCTCAAAGCTGTTCGGAATCAACCAATTTAGTGACGACGGCTTCAGCTTCCTGAGGATTTACTCCAAGAGAGGCGAGCGCGTGCCGGGTGAAGGCCTGCTCGGCACGCGCGCCGTGTTTTCCGTCGAGGATCTGGCCGATCAAGGCGAATGCTCCTCCAATCACGGTGGTCAACAGAACTTCAACATCGGCGACGATGAATCGGCCGCTGTCGATGCCGCGCTCAACGGCTACGCGTGCGTGGGGGTGCAGGGCGCCACCGAACACGGCTTCGGAGTGGCTGATGTTGACGATCAGCCGGGCGAAGTCGGGTTCGGTATGGGCCAGGCGGACCACTCGCAGACAGGCGAGTGCTACGACTTCTGCCGGATCTGTCTCGTTGTCGGCGTCGCCGATGATGGCTGCCGCCAGCTCGGAAAGGCTCTCGGTGATCACCGCCTCCAGGAAGGCTTCTTTGGAGTCGAAGTAGTTGTAGAACGAGCCCAGGGCTATGTCGGCTTCGTCGGTGATCTCCTGAATGCGAAGTCCCGGAACGCCTTTAGCGGCGATAAGGGTGCGGCCGGCGTCCAACAACTGACGTCGGGTGCGCCGACGCTGACGCTCTGTACGGGTCATCTGTTTGTCGTCTGAAGTCACTGAACCATTATCTCAAAATGAAAATATTTTCAGACTTGATCTCTCATTCATGTCGCGTTACGTTGAGATCGCCGGCAGTGAGCTGGCTCACGATATGGAGGTACTAGTGACTTCGAATCCCGTCGCAGCCCGTCTGGGTGTCCATTACGGTGACACCGATCTGCTGCTGCCGTTGCCGAAACCCGGGGAACAGTGGGATCCGCATTTGATTCACACCCACTACTTCGGCTTTTCAGTCCCGGAAGCCGCTATTGGTGCGTTTTTGTACATCCGATACCAGCCCGCGTTCCCGTTGTCGCAGGGCGGGGTGTGCTTGTTCCAGGGCAACGACAATGTCGAGTACACGGATATGGCCTATCTGGACTACGAGATCACGATGCCTTGGCCGCGGGTTGACGGCAGCCTCATCACCACGGACAACGGGATGTCAGTGGAGTTCCTCGAACCGGGAAAGACGGCGAAGCTTTCATACGCGGCGTCTGACGGACGGATGTCCTTCGACATTCTTGCCGAGGGCGTCACGCCTTTGTTGGCGCGTGGGCACGTGATGCCAGGTGAAGAGGACCACCATGGCAAGTCCTTGAGGCCGGGCGGCAGCGAGCAGTTCATGCACGTCACTGGGAAGCTGCAGTTGGACGGTGCAACGTACGATATCGACTGCTACGCACCGAGAGACCGATCATGGCGGCAGATTCGAGTGGAGCAGCGCGGTGCGGTTCCGACTCCTCCAGTTGGGTGGTCGCCCATGTACTTTGGCCCTGACCTCATCTTCAACCAGATCAGTTTCGAATCTCTTGACACCGGTCCGCGTTGGGCTGGCCTGTACGAGGTGGGGGACCGCCCATCGCACCACTTCGCTTGGATCCAGCGAGGCGACGAGACCAGGTCGATAACTTCGGTCGAGCGGAATGTACTCGAGTACCACCCGCGCCTGCATATGGCGATGCGCCAAGAGATCACCGCGCGTGACGACCAAGGCGAGACCTATCGATTCAGGGGAGAGGCCATCGCGAGTGCGTCCATTCCCTCATGGCCCAATGCGTCGTTCCGCGACAGTGTTTACCGCTGGGAGGACGAGCAGGGGCGGGTGACTCACAGTACTTACCAGGAGATCTGGTTCGACACCTATCAACGTGCGATGGCTAACCGTTCACATTCTGAACCGAGATAGTAGGGAGAAAAACACATGGCCTTGAAGAATCAGATCGACACGGAGGCTGCAGCTGTTCGGCTGGCTAGGTGGCTCGAATCGAAAATCGATGGTGCGCAGCAGGTTGAGGTAACCGACCTCCTGGCGCCTGCATCTGCCGGTCTTTCCAATGAGACGGTGCTGTTCAGTGCCGCGTGGCAACAGGATGGGCAGCCACAGACGCGGGCCATGGTCGCGCGAGTGCAACCGGATGGTGCTGGTGTGTTCCCCTCGTATGATCTCGGCAAGGAGGCGCGCGTGATCAGCGCACTACATGAGCACACCAATGTGCCCGTTCCTGAGATCTACTTCTATGAAACGGATCCGGCTGTCTTCGGATCACCCTTCCTGGTGATGTCTCGTGTCGAGGGCCGCGTACCTTCTGACGATCCTCCGTTTACAGCGGGCGGCTGGGTTCTGGATCTGACGCCAGAGAAGCGGAAGCTGATGTGGCAGAACAGTATCGAAGTTCTAGCCGGGATTCACGCCGTGGACTGGAGTTCGTTGGGTCTGGATTTCCTGGACACCGATGCCAATCATAGCGGGTTGGATGCGCAGATTGTTAACTGGCGCAAGACGTTTGACTGGGCAGCCGAGGGTGAGGCCAATCCAACCATTGAGCGCGCTTTTGACTGGTTGTTAGCCAACCGGCCGGCCAGCGAGGGTAAGAAGGTCCTCAATTGGGGTGACGCTCGGGTCGGTAACATTCTCTTTGCCGAGGATCTCAGTGCATCTGCTGTGCTTGACTGGGAGATGGTGACGTTAGCCAGCCCCGAGGTTGATCTGGGCTGGTGGCTGTTCCTGATGAGGCACCACACCGAGGGCATCGGCCTGCCGCTTCCCGAAGGTGTCCCCGACCGCGCCGCCACAGTCGCCTATTACGAGTCGGTGACCGGCCATACACCCGAAAATCTTGACTACTACGAGGTTCTGGCCGCCACGAAGCTCTCGGCGATCATGGTGCGCGCCGCACACATGATGATCGCTGCGGGTCTGCTGCCCGCGGATGCGCCGATGGCTCTGAGCAATCCGGCCAGTCAGTTGCTGGCCAAGATGCTCGGCCTGCCTGCCCCGCAGGGGGTCACCACTTCGTTCATCGGAAATCGTTGACGTGAGCGCAAAGTAGCCATGCACGTGGTTGTTTAACTGAGGCTTTGAGGAAGCGGTCAGGGAAGACGTCGAGGGCAGTCCCGTCATGGGCCTGCCCTCGGACTTTGGTGGGCGTCGTTTGAGGACGCAGAGATGTACGTCGTTCACTCGAGCGACCAGCTCGGGCGCATTTTCCCGCGACTGTTGGGTTGCGGTAATGAGTGCATGGGTGGGCTGGCGGACTTGGGATGTGGATCGCGCCCGGGCGTTCGTACGGCGTCACGGACGGTGTGTCTGGCGTGCGTGTCGCACCGCGATACCGATGTTTCGAACGTCAGATAAATAGCTGCACGACACGAGGTTGTGGTGCACGGCGATACTCCAGATGTTTGTTGAATTGGGCTTAAAAACGGGATATATCGGCCAGTGGGCCGATTGTTCAGGGAGGTGACCGGCCGGAGTTCGGGCGGTGATCGCGATTCACTAATTTTTTTGAATCAATTTTCATAAATCGGCCCGGATGGGTGTCGGATGGTCCATGATGTCCAGGACGGACTGGCCGATCGCCGGGCAGTCGTGCGTTCTGGTGTCAAGAGGAGAAGGTTTTGACTATCAACATCTCAGCCATAGCGCAGAGCGTTGGTATGGGTCTGCCGCTATGACAATGTATGACGATTGGGTTCTCCCGCTCCAGGCCTCGGCCGCGTGTTGCCGCCAACGGATGGCGCTGGTGTGCCGTTCGGAGGTTGGAACTTGACGAGGCGCATCGAACAAGAGCTCGACGAATCAACTCCAGTCGGCGGGCATGTCCACGTCTCCGATGATGAGGGTGTGTGGGACAGCTCCTCGCTTCCTGTGAATCCTGACGACGGAAGCGAGGCGGACCGTCGTCGTGTTGTCGATGACAAGACGCAACGCGACGGGGTGTGGGCCATCCCGGCTAGGGCGGTCGCCGCAGGAACGAAGGCCGTCTCGAAGGTTGTGTCCATTCCAACGCGCAGTGCGGGTACGGCGGGGCGCGCGGCGATTCTCGCGGCATCGGTGTTCAGATATGCGGTGATTGACACGCTGACGTTGCGGTTGGCGTTCGGCGAGCTCATCGTCCAGGCGTGGTCCCTGCTCAAGGTGACGGCGCTGCCGGCGGTGCTGATGGCGATTCCCTTCGGTGCGATGGTGGCCGTGCAGATTTCCGGCCTTGTCAACGAGGTGGGAGCCAACTCGCTGGTGGGTTCGGTGACAGGTGTGGCTGTGCTCAGGCAGGGTGCGCCGGTGACCGCGGGTCTATTGATGGGTGGCGCGGCGGCGGCGGCGATCGCATCGGACTTTGGGGCTCGGGCGATTCGCGAGGAGCTGGATGCGCTGCGGGCGTTGGGGATTGATCCGGTGCGGCGGTTGGTGGTGCCGCGCTTCCTGGCATTGTTGCTGATCACCCCGATCTTGGTGGTGATTGTCATCGCGATGGGGGTGGGCGCCGCGTTCCTCATTGCCACCCTGGTGAACGACGTGACGCCGGGTAGTTTCTGGCTGTCGTTTGGGTCGTTTGCGAAGTTGATTGATCTCTGGTTCACCATGGGGAAGGGCTTTCTTTTCGCAGCGATCGTGGCGGTGATTTCTGCCCAGCGCGGTATGGAAGCCAAGGGTGGACCGCGGGGTGTGGCCGATGCGGTGAACGCATCGGTGGTGCTGAACGTCATTTCCATCATTGTTGTCAATCTTGCGGTGACCCAGCTGCAGACGATGTTCTTCCCGATGGCGGTGGCGTGATGACGACCAAGTCACATCGAAGCGCGGTTCCCTCAACATATTTCAGCACCGTGTCGAAGGCCATGAGATTTCTGCGCGAGCCGTTTCGGGCGACAGGGCAATGGGCGGCGTTCATTGGGCAGACCTTTTGGCTGCTGCCCATCACGGTGCGCCGCTACCGGCGGGAAACGCTCCAGGTGATGAACAACCTGGCTTGGGGTCGAGGATCGCTCATCGTCGACGGTGGTTCGATCAGTGTGTTGGCAATTCTGGGTGTCACGGTGGGGGCGATCGTCGCTATCGAGGCCTTCGCAACGCTGGACCTCATTGGGTTGGGAGCACTGTCCTCAATTATCAGCGGATGGGGCAATGTTCGAGAAATGGCGCCGCTAGTGGCTGGGGTTGCCTTCGCTTCACAGGCTGGGTGCCGCATGACTGCCGAGATTGGCTCGATGCGGATTGCTGACGAGATTGATGCCACCGAGGCGATGGGCTTGCGGTCGATACCGTTCGTGGTCGGTACCAGACTCGTTGGCGGATTGATGTGCGTGATACCGGGATTCTTGCTGACCCTGGTAGTGAGCTTTCTGACATGCGGCATCGTGATCCGAACTTTCTATCATCAGCCGGAGGGCACCTATAACCACTATTTTGTTCAGTTTCTGACCCCCGCCGATATCGGAGCATCGCTGCTGAAGGCGACGGTGTATTGCACCGCGGTGACGGTGATCCATTGCTATTACGGCTATTTCGCTTCCGGCGGGCCGGTGGGTGTCGGCGAGGCGTCGGGCCGCGCCATTCGATCCAGTCTGGTGACGATCATGGTTTTGGACTTGGCAACCACGATCATGCTGTGGGGCCTGCGGCCACAGTTCGTGTTCAGAGGGTAGGAGAGCAGTGCTGTTATTCCGAATGTCGGCCGAAGCCGAGGCGCGCAGGCTGACCATCATTGGGCTGTCGGTGATGCTGTGCTTCGCCGTGGCAGCTCTGCTCATAGTCTTTAATCCATTTGCCGATAAACAAGTTAACCGACTTTCGGTCGTCATGGACATGCCCTACGTCGGGCAGGGAGTCTCCGTCGGTTCGCCGCTGGTGATGCACGGTGTGACCGTGGGAAAGGTGACATCGGTGGCGAGCCTCGCCAACGGCACGGTTCGGCTCAGTGCCGATCTCGAGTCCGCTCCCACCGCAGGGCTCACTGACACACTGGGAGTTGACTTCCGGCCAGCCAACTACTTTGGTGTCACCGGCATAAATCTGACTGCGGGGCAGGGCGGGCAACCGTTGCGCAATGGCACGCAGATCACCACGACACCGAGTGGAAACTTCACACTCCAGGCGTTGCTGTCCCGTATGGGGGAGATCACCGGTGGGGTTGTGACACCTCAGCTGGTTGATGTGATGAACCGGGCCACGCAGTACACCGATGGCCTCAACCCGTTGATAGAAACGATGGTCACCACTTCGGAGTCGGTGGCGGCGGTGCAGAGGGTCAGCACTGACCAACTGATGAGGAACGCCACCGGGATCAGCGTGGCGTTCCCCGGATTCGTCGATGCTGCGACAACTGCGGGATATGGCTTTAACCAAGGTTCTGGATTTGTGACGTTCAATGTGTCCGGAAAGGATGCCATGCCTGGACAAGATGTTGTCCCGGAGCCAGGACAACCACACACCGAGGATTTCTGGGAGAACCGGTCGCGGGCAACATTGGATGTGCTTGCGAACTCATTCTTTGGCGCTCTGGGCAAGGTGTTGTCTTCCCACACAAGTGATCTGCTTCCGGCAGTGAACCTGGTTCAGACCATCAGCGACACTGTCCCCGGACTGGTCACGCCGGTGGGCATCAACGACATGATGGGGGAATTGCGTTCTCGTTTTGAAAAACTGTACGGAGGGTCGCCGGAGCAGCGGGCACTGCAGGTGCACCTCGTGCTCGATCAGATTCCGGGTGTGCAGGCGCCGGTGCTGGCGATGGGGGGCATACCGTGATCAAGCCTAGAGCTGCGTTGTGGCGCTTTACGGCGGCCAGCGTGTTTGGCGTGCTGGTTCTTATATTGATAGTCAATGTGTTGCAGCAGCCGGTCGCTGCCGAAACACGTACCTACACAGCAGAGTTCACTGATGTCTCGGGTCTGCATATCGACGCTGACGTCCGCGTCCGCGGGGTGCGGGTGGGCAAGGTCAAGGAGTTGCGGCTGGTGCGCCGGGCAGGCCAGAGCCTCGCGGAGGTCGATTTGAGCCTGGACAGGCGCTATACGGTGGTGTCGGCTACAAGGTTGGCGATCAAGTATCAGGCATTGACTGGGTTGCGCTACCTCGATGTGTCCAATCCTGCTGAACAGGCATCCGGGAAGGATCCGGTGGCTCATATTCCGTTGAGCATGACGCAGCCGTCCTTCGATATCACAACACTGTTCAATGGTCTTCAGCCCGTTCTTGCGACCTTGAGCCCCAACGATATCGACACGTTCACCGAGAACGCTGCGTCGTTCTTTCAGGGTGACGGCGGAGGCCTGGGGCCGATGCTCGAGAGCATTCACAAGCTGACAGAGTTCGTCGCTGATCGCCAACAGGTGATCGCGACATTGATGAATAACCTGTCGGCGATCGCCGATGTTTTCGGCGGTCATTCCAAAGATCTTGTGCAAGTGTTGGAGTGGATGAACCGGCCGATCGATGCGGCCATCTCGGTGATGGACGAATTCCGGAAGTCGGAACTGTATGGGCCCGGATTCACCGCCGCTGCGGTGCGGCTGCTGCACAACGCCGGTTTTGTGCCGGGCAAGGCAGACATGGACAAAGGCATCGACCGTGCGATCACCGTGTTCGATGACAACAGTGATGCGTTCAAACGCGTGCCGGTGTTCTGGGACAACGTTGAACCTCCTGCTGAACCGGGGACGCCGCTGCCCTGTTCACGGGGGCGGGCGCAGTTGCCTCAATCCATGGACGTGTTACTCAATGGACAGCGGGTGATTCTGTGCAACCGATGAAGATGCTCAGAAGTGAAATGTTCTGGGGTGTGGCGGTGCTGGCGCTGGTAGGTGCACTGGCACTTACAGCTGCTGCCGTCTATGTGCGGCCGCCCGGGCAGCGAGCAGTCGTCTTCTTCACGGACGACGCCGCGGCGGTGAAGCCCGGCGACGGTGTGCGCATAGCTGGCATCACGATAGGAAAGGTGGAAAGCCTCGCGATCGAGCAGAATCAGGTGAAAGTTCGTGCAACCGTGGACGACGATGCATTCGTTGGAGACCAGTCGCAGATCCAGGTGCGGATGCTCACCGTGGTCGGGGGTTACTACGTGAACCTGGTGTCTCTTGGCGATAAACCCTTGGGATCGAGGGCCATACCGATAGAGCGGGTGACCATGCCCTACAACTTGATGAAAACGTTGGCTGACTCAACAAAGATCACTGAGCGCATCAACGCGAAGCCGATCCGCGAATCGCTGGATCAGATTCAAGCCGGTCTTAACGGGACCAACGTGGACACCCTGACGGCTGCCATCGATGCGGGCAACGCGCTCACATCCACCATTGACAGACAACGCGGCCAGATCTCCCAGATCCTCAATCTCTCTGACGAATACATCGAATCGTTGGCGAACTATCGAGGCAAACTCAGAGAGCTCGTCTCGAAGATTTCGGTGTTCGAGCAGACTCTTGTTCTCTACGGCAAGGGATTCGCGGGTGCGCTCGGCGGCATGGGCGATATCGGTGAGGCATTCCTGGAGCCATTCGGCAAGTTCTGGGTGAACCACCGCGAGGAGTTCATCCAGCGGGTGCGTGAATGGCAGAACCGCGTCCGCCGGTGGGTGGACAACAACAGCCGGCTAGTGCCCCGCCTGCGCAGCGTACGCAACAAGATCGAACGGGTCCTGGATGCGCAGAACGCCCGTCCGGAACTGCTCGCCACCGACCTGTGCATCCCGATGCCGGGGAGCCCCTGCTGATGGCTACACGTATCGCTGACCGCATTCTTCGTTCCAGCATGACTGCCGTCATGGCCGCGACGGTGATGGGTATCGGTTCCTCCTGCGCGCCCGCGAGCCGCCCGGATGCCTCCTACTGTGCATTCGTGCCTGACACCGTCGGACTGTATGTCGGCAACCCGGTCACCCAGATGGGTTATCCCATTGGCAAGATCACGGAGATACAACCGGCCCCGACGCATGTCCGAGTTGACTTCTCGGTCACCGAGCAGCGCGAACTGCCCGACAGCGTCAAAGCGGTCATCCGATCGCCCACGATCCTGGCCGATCGGTCCCTCGAATTGGTGGGCAACTACTTCGATGGCCCACGGCTGGAACGGGGCGGGTGTATCCCGCTGACTCGTTCGATGTCGCCGAAATCGCTGTCGGAGGTGATCGGGTCGGCGGACACCTTCCTCAATGCCATCAACTCCAGCGGATCGGCCAATGTCGCCGACACCATTCGTGGGCTGGACCGGTTGGCGCACAATAACGGCCGGCGTGCTGGAGATCTGCTGTCGGTGTCGTCGGCCCTGCTTGACAGCCCTGATCAAGCAGTCAGCGATATTGGCTCCATCGTCCAGAACACCGCACAGCTCACCACTGCCTTGAAGGAAATGCGGGGGCCGATGAAAGAGATTCTTCATGACATGCCGACCACTACCCCCGATCTGGTGAACGCCATCAATGGCGCTTCGCGACTTGCTGGTCCGTTTGGGTATGGAACGTTGGGCCCGTTGATTGAGACGGTTGCCGTGTTGGAGACCAGACTGGGGGACGAAACACAGATCACGTTGGATTCGGTGAGCGCCGCGGTCAGGAAGGTGGCCCCGCACGCGAACGCTCTGGCTGGTCTGTTCGACGGAGTGCCCTGGTGGATCAACGGTATGGCGAATCGTGACAACAACAAGCACTTCGATATTTTTAACATCGCGTATCGGCCACCTCTGTTCCGGGTCCCGACACACAACGGACTTGCCTTGTGCGGCATGATGAATGCATCGATGCCGGGCAGCTGCGCCGATGTGAACGGTCAGCCCTACGCGGTCGATGTTGCGCTGCTGCAGTACGTGCTCCAGGAAGCGAGTCGCAGATGAACCGCAGCATATTCCTGGCAGTGAGCGTCGCGATGGTCACGCTGGTTTCGTCATGCGCCTCGATATCGGTGAACTCGCTGCCCCAACCTGGCCGCGGCTCCTCGGAGAGCTACGAGATTGTGCTCGAATTTGCGAATGTCCTGAACTTGCCCGACCGCGCGAAGGTGGTCATGGACGGCACCGCGGTTGGCACTGTGACGCGCATAGATTTGAGAAACGATCATGTCGATGTCACGTCGCAGATCGATTCGTCGGTGTCAGTGCCGGCGAATGCGCGCGCCACGCTGCAGCAATCCACCGTGCTCGGAGACACCTATCTGTCCATGGAACGTCCGAGTGCGGCCGGTGTGGCGGCGGTGGGTGCTGGAGGCAGAATTCCTTTGGCGCAGACGACATCTCCACCTCAACTGGAGGACACGCTCGCCAACCTGGCCAACTTCGCGGGCAGCGGTGCGGTCCAGCGTGCGCAGAACACCATCATCGGCATCAACAACGTCACGCCAAGGAAACGAGAAGACTTGCGAGCCATGGTCAGTCAGGTCACAACCGATCTGTCGGACTTGTCCAACGGTATAAACACCGTCGACACGTGGCTTGACGGAGTATCGGGCACTGTGGACGTCGTGCATCGTAACCTTGACGTGTATCGGTATTGGTTCTCGCCGGCAGGTATGACGGGTTTCGACCGGGCGACCATCACTGGGGGCTACATCGGCACGGTATTGCCCTCGATTGGAAGCATCTACAGTGGCGGGTTCTGGTTGGTTCCGTTGCTCAACTCGCTCGCCGACGCGGTGGGCGCGGTGCAACAGACTAAATGGGATGTCGAAGCTGAGGCGCCCAAGTGGCGAAAACTGTTCCTGGAGGACTTCTTTCCGGTGGACAAGAACCCGGCGATCAATATCACGTCCATCACCGGACCCGATGGCCGAGAAATGGTCAACAACGTGCAGGACGTACTGCGGATCTTGGGAGCGACGCCATGAGGACGGCGAAGAATGTCTTATCGTTCGGGGCATTCGCGGCGATCATTGCGGTCGCTGCGGTATACATCGGATCCTTCGGTCTGCACGCTGGCCCGCCCGAGCACCGCATCAATCTCTCGATGGCAGTTCCCGATGTCAAAGGTCTTGTGGTCGGCTCGAGTGTTCTCTTGCGTGGTGTTCCGATCGGTAAGGTCACCGGCATCTCGGCATCGTTGAGCGATGCGAATATCCGCTTCTACGTGGACGCCGATCAGCGTGTCCCTGTCGACAGTGATGTGCGGCTGGACAACCTGTCGGCCCTCGGGGAGACGTATGTCGGATTTCTGCCACGTACCGATCAGGGGCCGATGTTGACTGACGGCCAGCACATTGCAGCGGAATTGGTCATTGTGCCACCGTCGATTTCACAGTTGGCCACCACGGTGGTGCGGGTGCTCAACCAGATGGACCCCGGGCAGCTCAAACGGATCCTCAACGAGGCTGATGCAGGTTTGCCCGACCCTGGGCAAGTGCTGCCGAACCTGTCGCGGGCAAGTCTGCTGTCGCGAAACATGGTGGCGGGCATGCATGGAAAGGGGCGAGAAGTACTCGACAACTTCCAAGTTCTGCTGCAGAACGCAGGCTGGGTCGGACCTACACTTGCGGCGACGGATCAGCCGCTCAGGGACGCTGGCCCCAACATATCCCACATCTTCATGGGAATGATGAACACCATCGCTTGGGATAATCCCAAAAATATCAAGCTCTTTGGAAATTTTCTGGTTCGTATACAGAATTTCTTGGATACTAGAGGGCCTGATATCAAGGTCATCACGCAGGCTCTGTTGCCGCAATTCCAAGGTATCGGTGGCGCGTTGATGAACTTTGACACCGCCCAAATTCTTTCGAACGCACTGTCTGGCATACCAGAGGAGGGCGCGATCACATTGCATGTCCGTATCCCCGATCGTTAGGCCGGGGATGCGCCCTGATCACCTGTAGAGAGGAAATTCGATGACTGCGATCGACACAGAAGACTTGGTTGAAGATGTGGTGGGTGACGACCACGGAGCGGCGTCCGGGAACGCCGACTCAAAGTCGAAATCCGGGGATTCGGATCGAGATTCGTCTAAGGCCCGCCGGCAGATGACATTCTCCCTGCGCACTGTGGTTGTGGCGGCGGTGATATGTCTGTTGGCTGTTGCAGCCGGGGTGCTGGGATGGCTGTACGCGGATGCGCAGGGCCAGTTGGATACTGCGACCAGGCAAGCAGGCTACAGTGAGCGGGCCGAGGGCATCGCAGCCGATTACGCGGTGCATGCCGCGGAGATGGACTACCAGGATTTCAACGCGTGGAAAGTTAAGCTGGTCAAGGGTACGTCGCCGGAACTGAAGGAGAAGCTGGGGAAGGCGGCCGACTCCATGGAACAGGTGCTGACCCCGATGCAGTGGAAATCGACAGCCAAACCACTGGCCACGAAGACCCGATCGAACGCCGGTGGGGTCTATGTAGTCGACTCGTTCGTCAGCGTGTTGACGAAGACGATGCAAACCCCCGAGGGCCTGCAGTCGACCGCCACGTACAGCATCACGATTGACAGCAATAACAACTGGCAGATCACCGACGTCGGCGGTATCGACTCCGCGTTGGGCAAGTAGAGGTGCACAGCAGTGGAGATTCGATGTTGAAGAAGCTGCGGCATAGTTCGCTTCGCCTTCATGGTGTCTTGGCGATGGCTGGCGCAGTCGCGTTTTTCATGTGCGCGTTGGCCGTAAGCGGCTCTGCGGGTGCAGATCCCGATGGTGACCGTGAGCCGTACGATCCGGTTGCACACTACGATCGCCCGCAACGACTCCCGGTGGTGGCGCCCTCGCCCAGCAACTGGCAGCCGATATCTCCTTTCCCGTATGACCAGCTGCGCCGCGAGGTCACCGACGCCGATATCAACGCTGAGCGGGAGATGTGCCAGTGGTACAACGCGCAATACAAGGACCTTAAGCGGCAGATCGAGGGGCTCAACGACCTTGTGATACGCAACAACGGCAACTTCGGTGCTGACGAAGTCCAGCAGAATACCGATATTGTCACCGCCAATATCGACCAGTCACTGGACTTCTTGACCCCACGCGCGCAGGCGCTTACTCAAAGCAGCGACCGTGCCGGAGACATCTATTTCCCCATATACCAGGGCGATGCGTTCTTCGGTCTGTGGCAGCAGATGTCCAATGTCGGCAACGGCATCAAGGCCCGTCAGCCAACGTGGTTCACCGGGCCGTCGTATCAGCGGATGCTGCACTGGGGAAGCAAGATTCACCGTTCGCACGTGTGCGGCTGAGATCGCTGCCACCACAGAAAACGAGGAGATGATGTGCTCATGGCGGGGCTCCCTTCGGTGAGATGTCTGAGGGCGATGAGGGCTGTAACAGGTGTCGCGGTGGCGTTGCCGCTGGTGAGTGTTCTGTTCGCGCCGCCGGCGGTGGCTGACCGTGCTCTCGTAGTCGAGCAGGCGGTGTCCTCGGCACGTAGCGCGGCACAGTGTGGCCCGCTGCAATACAACCCGACTGTGGAACGCGCGGCCGATATCGTCAACCGTTCCACCTACGCCTTCCTCAACCACACTGCCGAGAACGTGCCGGCCGACGAGCCGCATCCCACGGCGATCGCCAAGGACCTTGGCATTGCAGGCAGCAAGGTCACCTCGTTGCAGGGAGCAGGGCACAATGAGGCTGACGCGCTGAAAGGCGTACTTCTAGAGGGCCGTGACGATATCCCGGACTGCTCCTACACCGAGTTCGGCTCCAGCCTTCTGTATGAGGAGCAGTCAGGCTTCACCCTTATAGTTGTGGTCTTGGCGGGGGCGTGATGAGATCCATTGTGACGGCAGCTGCAGCTGCGGCTGCGGGTACGGCCTGCATGCTGACGCTGATACATCCGAGTGTTGCGCGGGCAGAGGACCTGGTCACCTACGAAGTCGTCTCCGACGATATCCACAGTGCCAGTATCGAATACCAGGGTACTGCCAATCGGAGCCTGATTGAGGATGTGCCGCTCCCGTGGCGAATGGACGCGGTGGTGAGCAGCGCGCGGGGCGCACCACCGGAAGGCAGCCAGATCCGCGCCGACTGGCACACGCGCGCAGCCCCCAGTAAGTGGGTGACTGTACGGATCATCTACCAGGGAAAAGTCATCTGCCAAAACACCTTGGATTTAGGCAACGCGACGTGCTACGGCATCACTCGACGTATCACCTAGCAGTACAACGTCATTCAGAGTGAATTCGGGAGATGGAGAGATAGGCGATGAGTTCTCTGCACTGTGCGATAGCGGCAGCGAGTTCTGTGGTGGTGGCCCTGGGCGGCGCCGCGACGGCGCACACAGACCCGCCGCCCTCGGATGCGGCCGTGAATCCGTATCCCGACATCCGTTATTACGACCAGCTGGATGCCGGAAACTTCGTGCAGCCCGGTGGCGTGTGGTTTACGGCTTCGACCGGTCAAAACTGTGGCATCTGGGGCCTGGGCAGTTTCGGTTGTGCGGGTGACGTCCCAGGAGCTCCACCTGGAGTCAGTCACATCGGCTGGATTGACGGGGATCGCGCAGTGCACTATGACTGGTCGGTGGCGGCCAGATTCCCTGCCGCGCAAGGTCAACAGCCGCTGCCACCACGCAGCAAGATCACCCACGAAGGAACGACTTGTGCGGCAACGCCGGATGGCCGTACCTACTGCGAACGTGGCCCCCTTCGATTCGTCATCGAGTCCACCAAGACCTGGCTGTCGGCATCCTGGACCGATCAGAGCTGGCGGGAGCTGGGGCCGGCTTCCTGCAGCCCCCCGGGCGGCGGTCCGTGCTATCGCTGAGCAGGGTATCCGCCATATCGTCCTGAAAGGCTGGGGCATTGCTCCGGTGCCGGGCGGGGTGGACGCTGTCGTCACCCCGGATAGGAGGTCTGTGACGCGTCTTTTCTTCATATGTGCGCCTTGGGGCGTTGTTCTTGCGGCGGTGGCACTGTGCGTCGGGTCGGTGCTGGCGACGGATTGGGTCAATGCGGTTCTGTTCGGTGTGTGTTCGGTGGTTGCGGTCTGTCTGGCGTGCTACGAGAATCGTCAGTCTCAGTTGGAAAATACTCAGGGCACGAGGGGCCGCGGTCCAGAGCGCTAGGCGCGTTTGGTGATTCCCTCATCGAGAGCGGCGTTGATCGCGGTGAGGGCAGGACTCGTGCCCAGACGCGCGTTGTTGCTGATCTCGAAATCGCATATTCCCCAACGCTGATCGGTGGTGGGATGGCGGACATCGCAAATTGAGTCTACGTAGTACACGTTGTGCAGATGTGCGACCACTGCGTCCATGACATCAGCCTGCAGAGTGAGGACCTCGCCGTCGGGCATGGACCAGGTGACCTCGCCACCCCGATGTGTGAGTCCATCGGGTTCGAGATAGGTGATCGCATCGACATCGGTCGCGTAGTGAATCTCGCCGTCACGCACTAGATATCCGACCTTGACCAATGACTCGTCCGATGCGTGCCACAGTATTGACCCGAAGGACAGGTCGGGCCCAAACGTCCCGGATATCCATCGGTGGCTCTTGAGCGTCATCGTCTTCCGCACGCCCCAGGAGTGGTCGCGGTGGTACATACCGTCAACCTCGAAGCTGCGTCCGTCAATGCGTGCCATGCCCCGGATACGCCCAGACGTCTCGTAGTGGTCCTTGGCGAAATCCTGCGCCATGCTGCTGGCGGATGGGAAGAAATCAGTGAGCGGATAGAAATTGTCCATCGTGAGGTCGACACTGCACCCGGGTTCGTCGATGACCAGCCGAGGTGCTCCGCTGTCTACGTGCCACTGCGATCCTCCCGCGCGAAATCCGCGTGGGGTGGAGGCTTCGACGAAGGGGAGCTGGAAGTCGTTGCGCCGAAACCGGATGCCACGTCCTGTCGCCACGAAGCACTGCAGAGCTGACCGGCCGCCACCGGGACGGTTGGGTTCGTGGCCGATCCGACTGACCCCGCCGATCCCGGCGTTGCGGTCGTACCAGTGCACGAACACACTCTCCTGCCAGTCCGCGTCGTCGGTGGCTGGATCGTGGCTGCCCTCATCGGCAGCGTCGTACTGCTTGCTCATGCTGTTCTCACTCCCGGTTTCCGACGAAGCTGGTGGTCGCGCCGTCCGGTGCGGGCAACCCGAGAAGCCGCGCTAGCAAGTGACTGGCCGGGTTGTTCTGGGCCATCTGTGCGTCAGGCGGGAGGAGTCCGGCCTCGATCATCATGTGTGCGGCACGAACCATGAGAATGGACAGTCGGGTTCCTGCCCATGTCTCGTAGTAGTCGATGTCCTGCACGGTATGGCCGGTGATGTGTTCGTAGTAATGCAATGTTTCGTCTCGGTCTGGTACACCCGGCGGCAGCGCCAGACCGAGCCCTTCGCTGTAGTACCTGGTCATGAACAGCCACCAACCAAGGTCCTGCTCGCGGCTGGCCAATTCGACCATCTCCCAGTCCAATACCGCGGTGGGGTTCAGATCGCCGGCGTAGAGAATGTTGCCGACACGCGCGTCTCCCCAGTTGAGGACGAGCGACGATGCATCGTTGGGTTTGTTGCTGCGCAGCCACGTCAACGCGGCGTCGATCGTCGGGTTCGGCTCGCCCTCGGCCGCCCACTGGAAGGTTCGTTCCCAGAAGCCCAGGCAGGCGTCCAGGCCACTGTGGTGTTCTTGGGTGTCCAGGAACTCAAGTCCGGATGTCCGCCAGTCGACGGCGTGGATCGCGGCGAGCGTGTCAATACTGTTGCGCCACATGAGTCTCCGTTGCTCTGGGCTCAACTCCTCCAGCACCCAACCCGTCGAGGTGAATGGCGGATCGTCGGCCGGGACGCGCCCGTCGACCTTGCTCATTATGAGAAATGGTGCACCGAAGACAGATGGGTCGTCGGAGGCGAAATGGACCCGCGGCACCGGGACGGTCGAATGATTGGCGAGTGCCGAGAGAACTCGGGCCTCTTTGTGGAGGTTGTACTCGGGGAACACGCCCGGGCCGGAAGGCTGGACCCGGGCCACCATGTGGCGTGTCGTGTGCCGACCGTCCTGAGTCCAGGTGGCGGTGAACATCACGGTTTCGTTGGATAGGCCCCCAGCCTTGGGCACACTGACATCAATGACATTTAGGTCCTGAGCTCCGTCAAGCTTCTTGCCCAGCCATTCGGTGAGCCGGTGTGCGGCCAGCTCGGTATCGATGACGTTCTGCAATGCCACGGTAAATGTCCTCTCTGACAATCCGATTCATTCGGTGACCCGGATCACCTGATGCAACGCTAGCCGGACCTGAGTGGAAGTTCAATCATGAAAACTTATTCATTCAGTGTCCACGTTGAGATTTGGAGAGAGGCTGAAACTGTGACGTCACTGAGTGGTATTGGCGGGCCCCGGCCCAGGAAGTGAGTCGGATTGGTTGATGCGCAGGTCAATTGATCGTCGACGAGCTTGGATGGGTGCGTTGCCGAGCGTCACTTCCACGGCTGGGTGACACGTCGTGCGAGACCTCCAGCACTGTGCACCGCGCCGGTCTGCATCGCGCGGCAGGCGAATTCAAGGCTGTCGAAGTACTCGCGCCAGTGGACGATCTGTCCGTCGACGAATTCGATGATCCCCACAACGGGCGCTGACGCAATAGTGCTGCCGTCGGCGCGCCGCAGGTGGTCAATCCGCTCAACGAATACGGTGTGTCCGTTGACCGAGGTCCGCAGAATGTCGACGTCAATAGTTGTCAGGCTCAGGATGCGATGTGCGAGCCGCAGGAAGCGGCGCGCCGCGTGCGGCCCGGTCAGCGTCGGGATGGGGCGTTGAATCCACTGGCACCGGTCGGTGAGCAGATCGAAGGAGTCAAGCAGCTCGTCGAAGGACACCCCCCAGCTTGTGAAGAAGTCCGAGAGCGGTTGTGGCAATTGAGTATCAGCGAGTGTCGAGGTTCCGTCAGGCGTCGAAATCATGTCTGTCTCCCGTCGACTGGTGGTGCCGGAATGGCCTGACTACGGCATGGTGTACCCGCCGCTGACCGAGATCAGTTGGCCGGTGACTTGGCGCGAGGCCAACGGGGAGGCGAACCAGAGTACGGCGCGCGCCACGTCTTCGGCGGTTGTGAGCCTGCGCATCGGGGTGTCTTTGAGCATGAAGTCGATCTGCTTGTCGTTGAAGACGTTGTCTTGTCCCACGGACCACAGGCTGCTCTGCCCGACGGCATCAGGGCCGTCCGGTATCACCAGGCCTGGACATACGATATTCGAACGGATCCCGTGTCGGCCGTGCTCGCGAGCCGTGGTTCGGGCCAGTGCGACCATGGCTGCCTTCGACGCACCGTAGATGGCTTGGCGGATCTGCCCGAACGCGGCCTCACTGGCGATGAACACGATCGTGCCACCGCCGTTGTCCTTCATCGGACCAATTGCTGCTTGCGTAGCCGCGATGGCGCTGAAGAGATTGATCTCGATGGTGCGCTGCCACTTGACTCTGTCGGTATCGGTTGCGACAAAACCAGGCACGCTCCATCCGGCGTTGTTGACTAGCACGTCGACACCACCCCAACACTTAAGTGCACGCCCTATGGCGGAATCGGCGCCGTCGGGTGTGGTGAGGTCTGCGATCGATACCTCGACAGCCGCTGCACCCAGCTCGAGGGCTTCCTCGCGGACCTGGTTGGCCTGAGGTTCGTCAATGTCGTTCAACACAATTCGCGCGCCTTCGGAGGCGAATTCATGCACGATGCCTCGCCCGATGTTGGACGCTCCACCGGTCACGACCACGCGGGCGCCTGCCAGTCCTAGATCCATAACGGCCTTTCTGACTAAGTGGTTGAGACCACAGGTTTATTGGTTTAACCTAGATTAGAAATCTAGATTAAACGTATTTATCACTCGATGTGATGGGAGTTGCCGCCGATGACCCAGCCACTACTGGCCAACAAGGTTGCCGTGGTGACCGGCGCAGCTCAGGGCATTGGGCAGGAGATCGCACGGGCGCTGCATGACCAGGGCGCGCGAGTAGTGCTGGCTGATCTGGACGGTGACGCCGCGCAGCGGGCAGCTGCAGAGATCGACGGAGGTAAGGGAAACTGCTCGGGTGTCGCCTGCGATGTGACATCGGAGGAACAGGTGCGTGCCCTGGTTGAGGGGGCAGTGGGGGAGCACGGGCATCTCGATGTTTTCGTCAACAACGCGGGCATCACCCGAGATAAGTCGCTGAGAAAGATGAGCGTCGCAGATTTCGACGCGGTAATCACCGTGCACCTACGAGGAACTTGGTTGGGGGTTCGCGAGGCCTCCGCGGTGATGCGCGAACAGAAGTCCGGCAGCATCGTCAATATCTCGTCACTGTCAGGTAAGTCCGGCAACCCCGGCCAGACCAACTACAGCGCAGCCAAAGCCGGCATCGTTGGCTTGACGAAGGCGGCGGCCAAGGAAGTGGCTCACCACAACATTCGGATCAACGCCATACAGCCCGGTCTGATCCGCACCCCAATGACGGCGGCGATGTCACCAGAGGTTTTCGCCGAACGAGAAGCCGCAGTCCCCATGAAGCGTGCGGGCGAACCTGCTGAAGTAGCGGGCGCGGTGGTGTTCTTGGCCTCTGAGCTTTCCAGCTACATCACTGGCTCGGTTATCGAAGTCGGTGGCGGGAGGTACATGTGAGCAACGTTCACCATGAGATCGACGGAGCCATCGGGCGGATCACGTTGAATCGCCCCGACCGGATGAATGCGATCAGCGTTTCACTGGCCCGTCAACTTGGAGAAGCCGTCCGCGTTGTCGGTAATCACCGTGACGTACGGGTGGTGGTTATTCGTGGATCGGGCGGAAACTTCTGCGCGGGAGGGGATTTTGATGAGGTGCAGCGCCTGAAGGCCGAGGGCCCGACTGCTTTGCACTCGCTGTTCGCGGCCTTTCGCTGCGCGTGTCAGGCCGTCGAGAATGCCCGAGTGCCGGTGGTTGCCGCGGTTGAGGGGGTGGCCATGGCCGGGGGATTCGAGCTGATGCAGACCGCCGACATCGTGCTGGTCCGTGATGACGCGAAGATCGCTGACAATCACATCAACTTCGGCATGATCCCCGGAGGAGGCAGTTCCGCTCGTCTTCCCCGGATCGTGGGCAAGCAGTTGGCTATGGCGCTGTTGCTTTCGGGTGAGCGGCTGTCCGGGAATGACGCCGTTGCACGCGGCCTGGCGTACAGGTCTTTTCCGTCGGAGAGTTTCGACGAAGGGGTCGAGGCATTTCTTGTCAGGCTCGCGGGGCGCGATCCTTCCGCAGTAACGGCGATCAAGCAGCTGGTCAAAGAGGGACTGACCTATTCGATGAGCCGGGCACTGACCAACGAGACCGACGCCGTGGTCGAGCACATTTGCAGCCCGGTTGGCCACGACGGCGTCGCATCCTTTAAGAACAGAGAGGTTCGCGCATGACCACAACCGTTGAGGCAGCTGTCGTCAGTGAGGTCGATGCTGCGGGTATTGCCCGAATCCAGCTCAATCGCCCCGAAACATCGAACGGGCTCAACGTTGAAACGCTCAGAGCGCTTCATGAGGCAGTACTTGTGTGCCACGCGGATCCCGCCGTGCGGGTAGTGCTGCTGTCGGGGGCGGGCCGCAACTTCTGCGCTGGTGGCGATATCCATACGTTTGAATCAAAGGGCTCGGCGTTGCCTGACTATCTGAGGGAAGCCACAGCCTGGCTCCAGCTCGCTACGGCGGCTCTGATCCAACTGCGAGTCCCTGTGGTAACCGCTGTTCAAGGATTCGCGGCGGGCGGTGGGGGCCTTGGTCTTGTCTGTGCGTCGGACATCGTCGTGGCAGCCCGGTCGGCCAAGTTCTTCTCCGGAGCGGTCCGGGTGGGTATGGCGCCGGATGGAGGCTCATCGGTAACACTGACGCAGCTGGTGGGGCTTCGGCAGGCGTTGCGCATTCTGCTTACCAATCCGACCTTGGGGGCGGACGAAGCGGCGGACATGGGATTGATCACGGAGGTGGTCGAGGATGGGGCGTTGACTGCGCGCACCGAGGAACTCGCCGCCCAGCTGAGGGCACTTCCAGTGCAAGCACTCTCAGCCACCAAGCGGCTCGTCTGGGCGGGCCTTGGCGCATCGGTTGAGGCGCGTTTGGCGGAAGAGGCGCGGATCGTATCCGAGTTGTCGGGGACTGCCGATGCCCTGGAAGGGCTGCGCGCTGTAATCGAGCGTCGATCGCCGAGGTTTGGCTAATGAATGTCGTTACGCGTGATGAGGATGCGGTCCGTACTGTCACTCTGAACCGGCCGACAAGGCGCAACGCGATCGATATCCCCCTGCGCGTGGAACTCGCCGAGGCATTGGAAGCTGCCGATGCCGAGCCGGCGGTCCGTGTCATTGTGCTCACCGGCGCTGGAAGTGTCTTTTGTTCCGGCGGTGATATTTCCACCATGGAAGTGATGGAAGTACAGGCGGCCGCGCAACGGGCACAGATGGCGCAGAGGGTAATTCGTGCTATCTGGACTACGCCGAAGCCCGTGATAGCGGCCGTGGAAGGGGCCGCGTTCGGCGCGGGAACAGCGCTGGCCGCAGCCTGTGACCGTGTTGTCGCCGCGCGTGACGCCCGCTTTGCGGCAACGTTCACCAATGTGGGGCTCGCCGGTGACATGGGTGCATACGTCTCGCTGCCGCGCAGGATTGGTTTGGCACGTGCGCGTCAGATGCTGATGATCCCTGAACCAGTCAGTGCAACAACATCGTTCGAATGGGGTTTGGTGGATGCGTTGGCGGACTCTGGTGAGGCGCTAACGGTGGCGATGGAAGACGCTGGTCGCCTTGTCCAACGGCCGGCAAAGGCACTGGGCGTCATCAAGACCTTGCTTGCCGTAGCGCCCTCGCTCAGCCCATTCGACGTTCTCGACCAGGAAGCGGACTATCAGGCAAGGCTCTTCGGCAGTGAAGATTTCGCGGAGGGAGTCGCCGCCTTCCGTGAAGGGCGTAGTCCCGGATTCGGTCAACGACCAGGAGTTGTGTCATGACATCGATCGCCCCCCATACCCCGGGGACATCCAGCCGCTACGACCGGTTGATCAGGCCTGACAAGGTCCACGGGACGCTCTACACAGATCCGTCGATCTTCGCCGAGGAGCTTGAGAAGATCTGGTACCGAACATGGGTCTTTGTGGGGCACGAAAGCGAGGTGTCAGAACCCAATGACTATGTCCGGAAAAAGCTTGGGCCGCAGGACATCATCATGGCGCGCGACCGTGATGGTGAGATACGGCTATTGCTGAACAGGTGCGCACATCGTGGCAACCAGGTGTGTGACGACTATCAGGGCAACTCGAGCACTTTCCGTTGCCCATATCACGGGTGGACATTCCGCAACACCGGGGATTTGGTTGGCTTTCCTTACTTCAAGGGATATGGGGACCGCAAGCTTGACCTCGGTCTGGGGACGGTTCCGCGGGTGGACTCCTATGGGGGTTTTGTTTTCGGCAGCTTCGCTGCCGATGGCCCCAGCCTGATCGAGCATCTTGGTGCCGCGGCCGGTGAGATTGATCGGCTTACCCGCTTGTCGCCAGAAGGACGCGTCGAACTTACCGCGGGGTGGCTACAGCACCGTACGCATGCTAACTGGAAATTGCTGGCAGAGAATGAAACAGACGGATATCACCCGCAGTTTGTGCACGGGTCGATATTCGGAGTGACCGGCAGCACCATAGCCCCGCTGTACAGCGATTCGTCGACCGCGGTCACTCGCGACCTGGGTGGGGGGCACAGCGAGAACGATCTGCGGCCGGAGTTTCGTAAGTTCGGCCAGCCCATGCGGTGGTTCGGTACCAGTGAATCGCGGGTGCCCGACTATGTGGCGGCGATGCGGAAGCTGCACGGGAAGGACGCTGAGCAGATACTCATTGAGGGTGCGCCGCACGTGATGATCTTCCCCAACCTCTTCATCGCGGAGATTCAGGTGTTCAACATCCAGCCGGTCGCCGTCAATGAATGCGTGCAGTATTCGACAGCGGTTCAGCTTGCCGGTGCCCCGGAATTGAACCGGCGGATGGTGTCCCAGTGCATCGGCTCGGTGGGCCCCGCGGGCATGCTGCTTGCCGACGATACGGAAATGTACGAACGTAACCAGCACGGCATCGCCGCGCTGTCCCCGGAATGGCTCGATGTGCGACGCGGTTTGAATCGAGAGTCGGTGGACGCCGACGGTTTCACGATCGGTTCGGCGACAGACGAAACCGGCATGCGTGGGTTCTGGACCCACTACAAGTCCCTGATAACTAAGGATTAGCCGCCATGTCTATGTCGCTCGCCGTCTCTGCCGAGTTATTGCCCGTCCCGGACAGCTTGGACCGCTGCGAAGTGGAGCAGTTCCTGTACCGCGAAGCCCGCTACGCCGACGAGGCGGACTACGACGCGTGGGAGGCGCTATGGACCGATGACGCGCTGTACTGGGTGCCCGCTTCCACTGTCGACCCCCTTTTGCAGATGTCGATCATTTACGACAATCGCAGCCGCATCTCGACCAGGCTGAAACAAGCCCGAACAGGTCGGCGATACGCGCAGGCGCCACCCTCGCGTCTGCGGCGGCTGATATCGAACATCGAACTGCTGGGCATGCGCTCGAACTCTATGGGTGGGTCAGATTTGGAAATCGAAGCCAATTTCCTTGTGATGGAGGCGCGCCCACGCGGTACGCATCTGTGGGCCGGGCGCACGACCTATCGAGTCCGACGGGTCGACGAAGACTTGCGCTTGTCCTACAAGAAAGTGGTGCTGATCGACAACGATCAGCCGGTCCCGACTCTTGGCTTCCTGATCTGACGGAGTAATCAATGGGAATCGAATTCGACAGCAAGGGGCCGGTATCCATTCCCGGTATCGGTCCCGTCGTAGGCAGTGAGTTCGCCGAAGTGGCGGTGAGTGTCGATGGCTGCGGAAACTCACCGCGCCTACGGCTAGAGGACCTCAGGACCGGGCGTGTGCGGTTTCTCGATGCGCTTGAATTGGAGACGATCATCTGGCTTCCCGACTCGGGCTTGGACAGCTTACTCGACCCGTCGGCGCACAGATGGCGAGGAGAAGCATGAGACGCGCCGCAATCGTCTCACCTCTGCGCACCCCGGTGGGTGCCTTCGGAGGCAGCCTGCGGCCGCTGAGGGCCGAGGACCTTGCCGCGCACATCATCAAAGCAGTTGTCACATCGAGCGGTATCGATCCTGAGTTGATTGAGGATGTCGTCTTCGCCCAGTCTTACGCAAACTCCGAAGCGCCGTGCATCGGCAGGTGGGCCGCACTGCATGCCGGGCTACCTATCAGCGTGCCAGGATTGCAAACCGACCGTCGCTGCGGTGGGGGACTGCAGGCGCTGATCACGGCGGCAATGACCGTCCAGACCGGTGCTGCCGACGTTGTGCTCGCCGGCGGTGTCGAATCCATGAGCAATATCGAGTATTACACGACGTCTGCGCGATGGGGTTCGCGTGCGGGCAACCAGACTCTCTTCGACCGTCTGGAGCGTGGTCGTGAGCTTTCTCAACCGATTTGGCGTTTCGGTGCGATCAGCGGAATGATAGAGACCGCCGAGAATCTGGCCGCCGATTACGGTATCGAGAGGGACGCCGCCGATGACTTCGCGGCCCGCAGTCACCGGTGTGCCGCTACCGCCCAGGCCGCTGGTGTGTTCAATCGAGAAATTGTGCCCATCGAAGTGCCGCAGCACCGCGGTGATCCCATCCTTGTCGATGCCGATGAAGGCATTCGGCCGGATACCACCGCCGAAAGCCTGGCGAAACTTCGTACGATTTCACCGGAAGGCACTGTCACCGCGGGCAATTCGAGTCAGCAGAATGATGCGGCGGCCGCCTGCCTAGTTGTCGCGGAGGATCGTCTTGAGGCGCTTGGGCTGGAGCCCATGGGGTATCTCGAAGGATGGGCGGCGGTCGGCTGCGAACCTTCGCGCATGGGTATCGGCCCGGTGGGAGCTGCCGAAAAACTGCTCCGAAGAACCAAACTCACCTTCGATGACTTCGATCTGATCGAGATCAACGAAGCATTCGCCGTTCAAGTACTGGCTGTGCTGTCCGGGTGGGGGCTCAAGCTCGACGACGTCGAAGACCGCTTGAATGTGAATGGATCCGGTATCTCGCTCGGCCATCCGATAGGGGCTACCGGAGTGCGGATTCTTACGACGATGCTGCACGAGTTAGGTCGCCGCCGAGGAGGTCTCGCATTGGAGACGATGTGCATCGGAGGCGGTCAGGGCTTGGCTGCAGTATTCCGAGGAGTGTCATGAGCGTGGGCTTGCTTTCCTATGCGAGTTACCTGCCTCGTTATCGGTTGAGTGGTGTCGACATTGGATTGCGTCGGGGCGATCGCGTAATTGCCGCCTATGATGAGGATTCCACCACGATGGCGGTCGCGGCTGCGATGGCGGCACTGCCGCAAGGGGTAACACCCGCGGCGGTCTATTTCGCGACCAGCACACCGGCATACGCCGACAAGACAAATGCCACAGCCGTTCATGCGGCGTTAGGTCTGCCGGCCACCGCTTTTGTCGCCGATCTGTGTGGCACCGGACGCAGCGCTTTTGCCGCGTTGGCAGCGGCCGCAAGGGATGGCGGATTGGCTGTCGCGGCCGATGTGCGGGTCGGCAGGCCGGGTTCGGCCGACGAGAAGCTGGGCGGTGATGGCGCTGCGGCATTGCTGTTCGGCGTAGGCGACCCGATTGCGGAGTACCTTGCTTCGCATTCGGTTACCGAAGAGTTCCTGGATCGGTGGCGTGATCCGTACGCATCTGTCGGAGCGCAATGGGAGGAACGTTTTGGTTTCGAGCGATACGCCCCCCTGATCCGAGCAGCTGCAGAAGGTGCATTGGCTGCCGCCGGTGTCGGCGATGCCGATCACGTGGTGATCGCCTGCCCCAACACCGCGGTGATGAAGCGTGCGGCAACCCTGGTGAAGGGGCAGAAGTCCGTCGTCACCTCGCAGATCGGCTTCAGCGGTTCGTCCGATGCGCTTATCGGGTTGTGTGGCGCGCTCGACGTCGCACAACCGGGGGACACGATTTTGGTGCTGTCGGCAACCGACGGATGCGACGCGGTCGTGCTGCGGGCGACCGATCGCTTGCCCGCGACCCGCCAACCGGTGCCGTTGTCCGATCAGCGTGCCGATGGACTGGTGTTGCCATATTTGACGTACCTGTCCTCACGGAACCTAGTGGCGACGGAGCCGCCAAGACGTCCTGAGCCCGACCGCGCGGCGGCACCGCCTGCCGCGCGCAGCCGGGGGTGGAAGTTTGGCCTTTCTGGATCACGTTGTCGAGTATGTGGTTTCGCACATTTGCCACCAGTTCAGGTGTGCCGCGCGTGTGGTTCTTCGGATGAGATGAGCGCAGCACCCGCCGCGTATCTGAGTGGCACGGTGGTGACCTATACCGTGGACCGGCTGGCCTTCTCTCCATCACCGCCCATGGTGCAGGTGGTGATCGATGTCGACGGCGGCGGACGGTGCACCCTTGAGTTGGCCGATGCGCAGACCTCCGAGCTTGAAGTGGGCACCCGCGTGAACTTTGCTTTCCGGCGCCTTTTCACAGTTGGCGGTATTCATGACTACTTCTGGAAGGCAGTACAACATCGTGGCCAGTAAGGGAATCAGCGGCAAGGTGGCTGTTGTTGCTATGGGATGCAGCCACTTTGGCGAGAGGTGGGATGCCTCTACCGAAGATCTGATCTTGGAGGCATATCGCGAGTGCCTTGGCTCTGTGCAAGGGATCGCCAAGGATGACGTGGATGCGTATTGGCTGGGAACCCTGAGTTCCGGGCTGGGAGGGCTGCCGCTGAGCCGTGCCATCGGGAGTGATGATAAACCCGTCACCCGAGTCGAAAATTTCTGCGCAACGGGGTCCGAGGCTTTCCGCAACGCGTGCTACGCGGTGGCAGCGGGTGCGTACGACCTCGTAATGGCTGTTGGCGTGGAGAAGCTCAAAGATTCCGGCTATTCGGGGCTGCTCAGGCAAGACCCGCCCGGCGACGGGACGGCGCCGGAGATCTCGATGACCGCTCCGGCTGCCTTCTCGCTTCTCGATCCCGCCTATTGCGCGCGGCACGGAGTGCATCCCGATGAGATGCGGGCCGCCATGACGCATGTCGCGTGGAAGAACCATGACAATGGCACGAGAAATCCCAAGGCCCAGTTTCGCTCGCCAGTGGCGCGGGAAACCATCGATAAGGCCGCGAAAGTCGCCGGACGCCTGGGGGTCTTTGACTGCTCGGGGGTCTCCGACGGTGCCGCGTGTGCGTTGATCGTGCCCGCGGATCGAGCCCACGAATACACGGATACTCCCGTGTATGTCGAAGCGCTTTCTCTGGTATCCGGTTCCGCGCGCGGATCGATGGACCCGCACTACGACTTCACAACATTTCCCGAGGTGGTAAAAGCGGCCAAGGATGCCTACGCGCAGGCCGGCATTGACCGTCCCGCGGAACAGCTCTCGTTGGCCGAGGTACACGACTGCTTCACGCCCACAGAAATTGTCTTGATGGAGGACTTGGGCTTTTCTGATGCCGGCCATGCGTGGAAAGACGTTTTGGGTGGCGAGTTCGATGCGAACGGCAGATTGCCCGTGAACCCTGATGGCGGGCTCAAGTCGTTCGGCCACCCAGTAGGGGCTAGCGGTCTGAGGATGTTGTACGAAGTCTGGTTGCAGTTCCGTGGTGAAGCTGGAGCTCGGCAGTTGTCTGACCCGCACACGGCGCTCACCCACAACCTCGGTGGCCGTCCGGGCGGCTGCGTGTCCTTTGTTTCGGTGCTCTCCCGTACACCGGGACGCAATCGGTCCTAGAACAGCTGGCTGTTGTTGTGGCGCCGGTAATTTCGGCCAAATATGTTGCCCAGTTTTACTATTCAGAGGAGTTTAGGTGTCCGGAGTGCAGGATAGAGTCGTCATTGTCACCGGGGCCGGGGGTGGCCTGGGCCGGGCCTATGCACGGTTTCTGGCCGCTCATGGCGCGCTTGTAGTGGTGAATGACCTTGGTGGTGCCCGTAACGGGGTCGGGGCGGGCACCACCATGGCCGATGCCGTGGTCGAGGAGATTCGCAGCCAGGGCGGACAGGCTGTGGCCAACTATTCGTCGGTGGCTGAAGCCGAAGGTGCTCAAGCGATTATCGACACGGCGCTGTCGGAATTCGGTGCCGTGCACGCGGTGGTCAGTAATGCCGGAATCTTGCGTGACGGTGCATTCCACAAGATGACCGACGAGAACTGGGAGGCAGTTCTCAAGGTGCATCTCTACGGCGGCTACCACGTCATCAGAGCCGCTTGGCCGCACATGCGGGAACAGGGATTCGGCCGCATTGTTGTGGCGACCTCAACGAGCGGTTTGTATGGGAACTTTGGCCAGGCGAACTACGGCGCAGCCAAAGCAGGCTTGGTGGGTCTTATCAACACCTTGGCCATCGAAGGCGCTAAGTACGGCATCACCGCTAATGCGGTGGCGCCACTGGCGGCGACCCGCATGACCGAGGACATAGCGCCTCAAGAGCTCTTGGACAAGCTTGATCCTGCGCTCGTGGCGCCAGCGGTGGGCTATCTGTTATCAGATGAAAATCAGGACACAGCATCCGTTTTCGTCGTAGGTGGTGGACTGGTTCAACGAGTTGCGCAGTTCCAGAGCCCAGGAGTGACGTTTTCATCGCCGCCGGATCTCGCGGAGATCGCCGCGCAGTGGTCGACAATCAGCGATATGTCCGACGCGAAGCTCGGTACCAATCCAGTGTGATGAGGGAGCGCGGTAAATGAGTCTCCTTCCGTCAGCCCATGAGTGTCGGCTCACCGAGTCATATTGGTCGGCTGACCGCAGCGTGCCCCTCATCGCCTGCACGGTGGGAGATCTGCTCACCCTCAGGGCAGTCGAGGGCCCCAACCGGGAGGCGGTTGTCGGCATTCGCCATGACGATGGTGCTCTTACACGTCTCACCTATGGTGAGCTGCTTGACGAGGCATTGAGAGTCGCAACTGCTTTGACATGGCTGGTCGAACCCGGGGACTTCGTGGCACTGTGGGCGCCCAATGTAGTCGAGTGGACGATCATTCAGTACGGAGCGGCTTTGGCGGGCGTCGTCCTTGTCGCGTTGAACCCCGTCCTGCGCGAATCCGAGCTCGACTACGCCTTGCGACACTGCAAGGCCGCGCTGCTGCTGCACGCCGACACCCGTCGCGACTACAACATGGCCGAGGTTGCCACGCGTGTCTGCGCGGGTATTCCCGGAGTGCTCCGTGTTTCGCTCTCAGACAACGACAAGTGGCGATCGATGACTGCAGACCCTGAGGTGGTGCGGCGCGCACCAAAGAACTCGCAGCTTCCGGCCATGCTCCAATACACCTCCGGCACATCGGGGCGTCCGAAGGCTGTCCTGCTCACCCATCGGGCGTTGGTCAACGTCGCGAAGTTCACGATGGAAGCCGTTGGCGTGCAAGAGGGTGCGGTATGTGTGAATCCGTTGCCGCTGTTTCATACCGCGGGGTGTGTGATTGCTACGCTCGGCCCGCTGTGGCTGGGTGGAACTGCGGTGATCTGCGAGCGTTTCGAGCCCGCGGCGTTGCTGATGACACTTCGCGTTGAGAGTGCCGAGGTGCTGTTCTATGTGCCCGCAGTGCTTGATGCGCTGCTGATGCATCAGCGCGCCAGTGGGCATGAGCCACCCAGCCCGCGCATCATGTTAGGCGGCGCCTCGACAGTGTCCCCAGATCTCATAGACGGCGCAGCGTCGACGTTCAACGCCAATGTGGTCAACGTCTATGGGCAGACGGAGCTGGCCTCGGTGGTGACCGCAACGCGACCGACCGATGCTCGCCACGATCAGCTGTTCTCCGTCGGTCGTCCACTGCCCCATGTGGATTGCAAGATAGTCGACCCGGCCACTGGTGAGGTGCTCGCGGTGGATCAGGTGGGGGAGATTTGCGTGCGTGGGTATCAACAGCTTGTCGAGTATCTGCACGACCCCGCGGCCAGCGCGCGAGCACGCGACCCTGACGGGTTTGTCCGGACCGGCGACCTGGGGGCCATGGACGCTCGTGGATTCCTCACCGTTGTGGGCAGACTCAAAGAGCTGATCATTCGCGGTGGCGAGAATATCGCTCCGGCTGATATTGAAAGTGTTGTTAGCCAACATGATCGCGTTGCTGACGTGATTGCGGTGGGATTGCCGGACAAGCGCCTCGGTGAAATTGCCGTGGTGGCCTGTCGAGTGACCGACGGCCCGTTGAATGGTCTGAAGGACAGCCTTGTGGAGCATGCCCGTGCAAGCTTGTCTCCGTTCAAGGTCCCCCAACGGTGGTTTGTGGCAGAGAGTTTTCCGGTCACCCAGACGGGGAAAGTGCAACGGTTCGCAATACGTGATGCCATCGTGAACGGGGACCTGCCCGAATTATGACTATCGGCAACGATATTGATGTTCGACGGCAGGCTCTGCGCGATCGCTTCCCGATATGGCGTCCTTACACACTGTCGGACTGGCTTGATTCGTGTGTGACCGCTTTTGGGCAGAATCCATTCGTGATCACTGATGACGTGACCATGACCTACCGTGACGTCGCGGATCAGTCTTGTTGGCTCGCGGCAGGGCTGAGAACCCTGGGAGTATGCCCGGGCGACCGTGTGGGCATACTCATGGCCAACTATCCCGAGTTTGTCACGGTCAAGTTCGCGATAGCCCGAACGGGCGCCGTAGCGGTGCCGTTCAATTACCTGTATCGCACTGAGGAACTGGCCCATGTCCTTGCTGATTCAGGGTGCAGCGTCCTAGTGGCGATGACGGAGCACGGCGGGCTCGACTACCAGTCGATGCTCGACAGCATTGCGCCGGGCTGGGATGAGCCGGGATTCGCTGATCGGGCGCACGGTGACGGCGCAGCACCGGCCTTGCGTCACGTGGTGCTGTTGCGGACCGGACGTCCGTTGCGGCCGGGCACGATGTCGGTCTCGGATCTGACGTACCTCGAGTGCACCGATGACGATGTGCGGCCGTCGAGGCTCAATCCGCATGGGCCGGGGGACATGCTGTACACGTCAGGCACCACCGGTTCCCCGAAAGGTGTGCTGGTTTCCCATGACGGCGTGCTTCGCACCGCGTACGCGTCCGCACTGACCAGAGCCTACGAGGACGGCCGCCGGATTCTCTATTCGTTGCCGTGCTACCACATGTTCGGGTATGTCGAAGGCCTGCTGTCGGTGATGTACGTGGGGGGTGCGGTGGTGCTGCAGCCGACATTCAGTGCCGAAGGATACTTTCGAGGGATCGAGAAGCATTGCGCCACAGATATTCTCTGCGTTCCCACGATGGCGGTGGCGCTGCTGGAGAGCCCGAATCGGGCCAACTACGACCTCAGCACCTTGACTGCAATCCTGTGCGGCTCGGCTCCGGCGCCGGTATGGCTGTGGCAACAGATAGAGCGAGAACTTGGCGTGAGTGAGATCGTCACCGGATACGGAATGACCGAGTGCGGGGGCGCGATGACACTGACGCTGCCGGAGGATCCGCTTGAGTTGACCTCCGAGACGGTGGGACGTCCAAAACTGGCCGGTGCCGCCGGTATTGCCGGCACGGATGCTTTGACCACCTACCGCGTCGTGAGTCGGGACGATGGCGGTGCTGTTCCCTCCGGAGCCGAAGGCGAATTGGTGTCCACCGGGCCCACCACGATGCTGGGTTACTGGAATCAGGTGGGAGAAACTGAGCGCGCGATCCGGGAGGGGTGGCTGCATTCGGGCGACTTGGGGCGAATCCGCACCGACGGCTATCTGCAGCTGGCAGGCCGCAGTAAGGAGCTCTACAAAAGTGGTGGCGAGTTGGTCATGCCCAAGGAGATCGAGGACATGCTGGCCGGTCACGAGGGCATCAGCCAGGTGTTCGCCGTTGGTCTGCGTGATGACCGTTGGGGTGAGATCGGTTGTGTGGTGGTCGTGCCCACGCCCGGGTCGGTGATCACCGAAGAGGACGTGTTTGCGATATGTCGTGCCAGGCTGGCGCGTTTCAAGGTGCCTAAACGAGTGGTCTTCTGTCGCGCTGAGGATCTGCCGACAACGCCGACCGGGAAGGTCCAAAAGTACCGTCTCGTGGAAGTTCTCAGTGCAGCCAGCCCGAAACAAGTCACGCAGGCGTGAACACCTGTCCCTCATCGGTCTCGTGAGCGGTGAGGCTGCGTTGAGCTGCAAGCAGATCCAGATGCGCGAGCACTTCCAAGACTGCCGTCATGCGGTGGACCACGTCCAGCTCGTCGAGCGGTCTCCGCCGGCGGGTCCAGCGCATTCGCTTGGCTACTCCGTACGCGGATGATGGCTCGGCGCTGACAATCGTGGCTATGGATTCGAGCCGCTCACGATGATGATCCAGCAATTCCTGCGCCCGACTTCGTGTCCTGCCGGTGGTGGGCCCGTGTGCCGGAAGCATCTGTGCATCCGGAAGGTCAAGAAACAGCCTCAGCGACGACATGTATGACTGCAGCGGCATGGCTTCGGGGGCACGTTCAAAGGCGATCGAAGGTGTGATGCGCGGCAGTAGGTGGTCGCCGGTGAAGACGGCTGCTCCTGCACAATCCTGAAACACGGTGTGTCCGCGCGTATGCCCGGGCGTCGACCGCGCAAGGATGGTGGTGCTTCCACAATCGATCAGATCACCGTCGTCGATCCATCGATCCGGCGGCTCAAAGGGAACGCCCTCTTCGTAGGGTTCCCAACGTAGTGCCTCGATGTCCGCGGCCAGTCGGCTCGCGCCGGCGCGAACGAGCAGCGCGACTTGGTTCGGGTGAACGCCCTCCAGAGCAGTGAACGCCTCGATGCTGTGGCGCTCCTCTTGGCCCAGCATCAGCTCTATGCCAAACGTGTTGCGCCATTGGATGGCCAGGGAATAGTGGTCCCAGTGTTGATGGGTGACCAGGATCCTGCGCACGTCCGAAGGCGTGGCGCCCAGCATGCGCAGCGCTGCCAGCAGCACCGTCTCCGAAGGTTCATACGCCCACCCTGGGTCGATGAGGGTGATTCCGTCCGGTGCGGTGATGACATAGGCGTTGACGGCCCTGAGGCCGGGCAGCGGCAACGGCAGCGGAACTCTGCGCACGTGCTCGGAGACCTGGTGGGCAGCGTCGGTGTCTCCTGAGAGTGGCCGGGCTCCCATCGGCAGCCTCCCGTAGCCCTATGCGAAATTAAACTTAAAATAGAAAATTAGGTTAGCATGCCTAACTGGTGGTGCTTCAAGGCCTGTCTGAAGTATTGAAAATATGTTCAAAACGGAGTTTCCCCTCATCGCTGCTGGTTGGCGGCGAGGTCCTTACGTCGAGCTGAGGAGTCGTTTGCATGGAGGTCTTTCCCAGTATCAGTGAGTTCGAGGAGGCCGCTGGTCGTGAGCTCGGGCCGACGGGCTGGAAGCAGATCACACAGGACAGGGTCAATGGCTTTGCCGATGCGACCGATGACCAGCAATGGATACACGTCGACCCGGATCGCGCGGCGCAGGGGCCATTTGGGGGAACCATCGCGCACGGATTGCTGACCCTGTCGCTGCTGCCCACATTCATGCACGAGCTGTACCGCGTGGAAGGGGCATCCATGGCAATCAATTACGGGCTGAACAAGGTTCGTTTCATCACTCCGGTTCCGGTGGGTGGTCGACTCCGCGCCCGCTCACGTATCGAGCACGTGGCCCGTCTGGATTCTGCGGTGCAGGCAACCCTGGCCACCACCATCGAGATCGAAGGTGCGCCAAAGCCCGCCGCTGTGATCGAATCGATCGTGCGCTATGTCGGCTGAGCTGTCGCGCGAGACGAAGGTCGCGGTGGCTCGGGACCTTTACCGGACGTTGGCGGCCGGCGACCGTGAAGGACTGCAGGGGCTGCTGCATCCCGGCTTCACCGGTCATGCTGCGGAAGGTCTTCCGTTGAACATGGGCGGGGACCATGTCGGTATCGACGCCATGTGCGAAAATCTGTGGTGGCGCATCGGCAGGCACTTCAGTGCACGGGCGGTGCCGGGGGATTTTCAGCTGATGGACGACGGCCGACTCATGGTTGCGGGCACCTACCGTGGTTCGGCCCGAGGCAGCGGAAACCCCCTGGACGCGGCGTTCATCCACGTGCTGAAGTTCGCTTCTGACGAACGAATCATCGCTCTTCATCAGCTGACGGACACCGCGGCTTGGCGTGCGGCGTTGGATGGGCCAGATCGGCTGCAGACCATTGATTTTCAGGTTGACTCTGGCCTGGCGACGATGTGCCTGAATCGGCCCGATGCGCGGAACGCCATTGATCTGCGAATGGCGGAAGAGACGCTGGAGGTGGCGCGTCGAGTTGCCGCGGACAACAGCATTCGTGCCGTCCTCATCTGTGGCAACGGACCGGCTCTCACCGTGGGCGGGGATATCGCATATTTTCTCGACAACAGTGCGCAAGGTCTTGGAAATCTCTCCGCGAAGATGACGGCGCCATTCCATCAGGCGTTTGACATCTTGAGCCGCATCAACGCGCCGATTGTCACCGCAGCGCAGGGGGCGGTTGCCGGTGGGGGATTGGGGTACGTGTACGCGGCCGACATCGTGGTGGCGTCCGATGACGCCAGATTTGTGACGGCGTTCTCTGGAATCGGGCTCTCCGGCGATGGCGGTGGGACCTGGCATCTTCCGCGGCTGATCGGGCCTCGACGTGCCGCAGCGGCGTATATGCGTAACACACCCATCAGCGCGACGCAGGCCTACGAGTGGGGGCTGGTCAACGAGGTTGTCCCGGGAGACGACCTTCGGTCCCGTGCAACAGAATTGGCAATCGAGCTAGCCAACGGCCCCACGGTGGCCTATGGGGTCATGCGGTCTTTGTTGAGAGACAGCTGGCGTAATGACCTGCCCACTCAGCTGGCGGCAGAGACGCGCGGGGTCAGACTCACCGGAGACAGCAGGGACGCGGTGAGTGCCATGCAGGCTTTTGTCAACAAGACCATCCCTACATTTGGAGGGCAGTAGACCCATGACTAGCCTCATCCAAGACGGCGACGAGCACCGCGCCATACGGGAGAGCGTCGCTGGAATCGTCAATCGTTATGGCGCGCAGTACTTCATACAGCGTAGCCACAGTGGTGAAGGCATCGAGGAGCTGTGGAAGGATCTCGGTGCTGCGGGGCTGCTGGGCGTCCATCTGCCTGAAGAATATGGCGGCGGGGGCGGCGGCATGAGGGAGGCCGTCGTTGTTGTTGAGGAGCTGGCAGCTCATGGGTTCCCGCTCCTCATCTGGGTCATATCGCCGGCGATTTGCGGAAACATCCTGCTGCACCATGCATCTGAAGAAATGAAACAACGGTGGCTCCCGGATATAGCGGCAGGCAGCCGCAAGATGGCCTTCGGGCTGACCGAACCCGATGCCGGGTCTAACAGCCACAATGTCAAGACAGTGGCGCGCAAGACCAGCAGTGGCTGGGCACTGACCGGCTCGAAGTACTACATATCCGCGGTCGATCAGTGCGACGCGATCTTGGTTGTTGCGCGCGATGGCGACCTCTCCACACCAGATGCACCTCGACTGTCGCTGTTTGTGGTGCCCACAGACTCTCGTGGGCTGACATACCAGAAGATCGAAACGTCCATCGTCTCACCCGACAAGCAGTTCACGGTCTTCTTGGACGAGGTCGAGCTGGGCGACGACGCCTTGATTGGACAGGCTGGCAACGGATTGCGGCAGGTGTTCGATGGGCTGAACCCCGAACGTATCCTGGTGGGCGCAATCTGCGGTGGGATAGGCCGTTACGCGATAGACAGAGCATCCGATTACGCGCGCCAGCGCGTGGTGTGGTCCACACCCATCGGCGCGCACCAGGGCGTCGCACATCCCCTGGCCGAGTCACACATCGCCGTCGAGCTTGGCCGTCTGGCCACTGCACACAGTGCCGAGCTGTTCGACACGGGTCTGTCAGCCGGAGAGGCGGCCAACATTGCCAAGTTCGCCGCGTCGGAGGCGGCGCTCGTGGCACTCGACCAAGCCATCCAGACGCACGGCGGCAACGGGCTGTCCCACGAGTACGGCCTATCGGAATTGTGGTTCGTCACAAGGCTTATGCGCACCGCACCGGTGAGCCGGGAGATGGTCCTGAATTACGTGGCCCAGACGTCGCTGGGCTTGCCTCGTTCTTACTGAGTACCCCACAAGACATCAGGAAGAGGATCGATATGGTGACTGAACAGGATTTCGATGCAGTCGTGATTGGCGCGGGAGCGGGCGGCTTGTTCACCGCGGCGCGCTTGACGCGGCAGGGGTATCGCACACTTGTCATCGAGCGACTCGACAAAGTGGGTGGCCGCGCATCCACGGACGAGGTTGACGGCTTCAAAGTCAACAACGGTGCAATCGTCGTCGAGGTCGGCGGGATCACCGAACAGACCTGTCGTGAGGTTGGTGCGCGGTTCGACATCCGTGAGCCTAAGCCCCCAATTCTTTACCGGATCGGTGGTAAGGATGTCGACGTCACGGGAGGCGGGTGGGGCTTTCTGCTGAGCAGGCTCACCCGGCAAGGAGCCAAGTTGGTCAAGGGAATTGGTGCGGCACGCAACGATTCAGGGTTGCCGGAGGACGAGATTTCCACGGCCGAATGGGTGTCGAAGTACACGAAGAACGAGGGTGTGCACGGAGTATTCCGCAACATGTGCGCGTCGGTCTTCGCCGTGGGATCTGAGGACCTGCCCGCGCGTGTCTTCCTCACCTACTTCACTCGCAAGAGTGCTTTCAAACGGTTTGGGTTCCACCCCGAGGGCACGATCGGACTGTGGCGATCCCTCGCCGAGGTCGTGGAGGAGGGCGGTGGCCAAATATGGCTTTCTGCAGCGGTGGACAAGATCCTCGTGGAGGGCGATGCCGTGACCGGTGTCGAAGCCACGCGTGACGGTGGCACCGTTCGCATCAACAGTCCGTTGGTGATCAGTGATGTCGGGCCGGCCGCGACGGTGTCCCTGCTTGGCGAGGAGACCGTGCCTGCCGAGTATCAGGCTCTGGTCAAGAACGCCGACCGGCCGACCTCGATGATCTCGGTGAATTTCGCAAGTCGTGACCGTCTCGTCGATGTGCCCGGGATGCTCAGCTTCGCGCAGTCACGCCGGTTGGCCTACATCGCCAATTTCACCGATCTCTGTCCGGAGATGGCTCCCCAGGGGTGGCATCTGTACGTCGGCACGGCAGTCCCCAAACCTTCGATTGGAGGTTTCGATGAGGCGACGGAGACGGGCTACCTGTTAGACGATCTGCGCGACAACATCAGAGACTTCGACACGCGCGCACGTATTCTCAACATTGCGATCACACGCGATGACTGGCCTCCGCAGCGTGCTGTCGCAGGGTTCGACCTCTCACACGAGACCCCATTCCGGGGGCTGTGGAATGTGGGAGACGGTGTCAAGGAGTACGCCAACGGAGGCACGACCGCGTGTGCTGAGACGGCTAAGCTTGTGGTGGACAAGATCGTCTCGAGAACCGCGTCGTGATGAAGGGCGTCAGGCGTCGACTGGACTGGGCCCGCAGTCTGCTGTTCGTGCCTGGAGATCGGCCTGAGCGCTATGCAAAGGCGTCCGGCAGTGGTGCCGACGCGATAGTGATCGATCTTGAGGACGCGGTGGCTCCACACGCGAAAGATGTTGCACGCGAGGCGGCTAAAGGCTGGCTTGCCGCCGGCGAATACGCGATTGTGCGCGTCAATGGCAGCGATACCCGGTGGCATACGGAGGATATTTCCTTGGTTGCTGCCTACGGATGTCCGGTGATGCTGCCCAAGGCGCGAGGCTCGTCACATATCTCCACAGTGTCAGCCCAGCTTCCGCCCGGGACCGAGTTGATCGCACTCATCGAGACGGCGGCGGGAGTGTTGGCCGCTCCAGAGATATGCGCGACAGCCGGTGTGGCGAGGGTGGCATTCGGCAGCATCGATCTCGCGGCCGAGCTCGGGATCAGTCCCGAAGCGCATGAATCATTGGCGTACGCGCGAAGCGCGCTCGTGATGTCGGCGGCAGCTGCTAGACAGGCGCCCCCTCTCGATGGCGTCACCACCGCCCTGAACGATGAGGCACTGCTGGTTTCCGATGCGGCCCGAGCGGCTCGGTGGGGGTTCGGCGGAAAGCTGTGCATCCATCCACGCCAGGTTTCCGCTGTGAACCGACAGTTCAGCCCGTCTTCGGAGGACCTGACTTGGGCTTGTCGCGTGATGGAGGCATCAGCCGACGGTGCGTCTGTCGTTGATGGCCATATGGTTGACAAACCCGTCATCGAACGCGCAGTGCGAGTACTGGAAAAACATTCGGCCTGCGGCAGGTAACAGATGATATTTAAGTCAAAGTTAGATTCTCCGGGGCAGCGCCGAACGCGCCTGGGTGAAGAGCGGATGAGCAAACGGTCACCTGTTGTGGCGCCCAGTGCCCACGGTTAGTTCCGACAAGATGCAGGAAGTCGGTCGTCACACCCCGCTATCCATAAGTTGACTTATGGATAGCGGGGTGTGACGATGCTCATAGCGGGACGGGGCTGTGATGAATGTTCAGGCCGCGGACTCGTTGTAGTTTTGAACAGAAAATAAATTAAGGAGCATGATGGGGTTCAGTGACTCGGCCGAGGTTGCCCGATACATCGGTGGGATCTTCGAGACCGCTTTTGACGATCCCGAGATTGGGCCCAAGCTGGTCGGAACGGGGCTGGTTGTGGCGTTCGATTTCACGGAGCCCGATGCGGTGGTGGTGATTGATATGGCTAACAAATCTGTACGAGAAGGGCTTGACGGCGGATCGGCGCCCAGCGCGACGATGTCTATGACCGCTGATCTCGGTAGTGCCTACTGGCAAGGCAAGGTCAATCTCCCGCTGGCGATGGCTAAGAAGAAGATCAAGGTCGAGGGTAATGTCGCCAGCCTTCTCAAACTGGCGCCGCTCGGCAAGAAGCTTTATCCCTCTTATATCGAGCGTCTCAAGGCCGACGGTCGCGACGACCTCTTGGTGTAGTTCATGTTCCCTGGTTTTTATGCGATCTCGGCGCCGGATCGGCCGGCCGTGATCATGGCAGACACGGGGCGGACCCTCACCTATGGCGAGCTCGAGTCCCGTTCGACCTCCATCGCGACCGCACTGCACGACATGGGGCTGCGTAGGGGCGATGTGGTGGCATTGCTTTCGGACAACACTCTTGAAGCCTTCGAGATCTATTGGGCGGCAATCCGGTCAGGCTTGTATATAACTGCGGTGAATTGGCACCTGGCAGCGGAGGAGGCTGCCTACATTGTCAACGACAGCGGTGCACGTGTGCTGTTTGCCTCCGCGGGAGTTGGCGAGCTTGCACAGAAGATTGGATCGCTTACGTCCGCTGTCGGCAGCCGTTATTCGTTCGGCGGTCACATCGCTGGCCACGAGCCGTATGAAGTGTTGATAGAGGGCGCCGGTGCCGCACTTTCCGACCAGCCCCGGGGCGCCGAGATGCTCTACTCATCGGGAACTACGGGGCGCCCCAAGGGGATCAAGCCGCCGCTGCCCGACTGGCAGGTCGATCAGCCGGGCGATCCGTTGGTGAACATGCTGCAACACGCATTTGGGATTTGCGCTGCCGATAGATACTTGTCTGCGGCTCCGCTCTATCACACGGCGCCGCTCAAGTGGTGCGGCGGTGTCCACTCGCTAGGTGGCACCGTGGTGCTCATGGAGAAGTTCGATCCGGTCAAAGCTTTGGCCGCGATCGAGAACTACCGAATCACCGTCACCCAAATGGTGCCCACGATGTTTATCCGGATGCTGCAGCAGGCCGAGGGGCTGCGGCAGGCATTCGACACTTCGTCTTTGCGTCTTGCGGTGCACGCTGCTGCTCCATGTCCCCAGGACGTCAAGGAAGCCATGATCACCTGGTGGGGGCCGATCGTGGTGGAGTACTACGGAGCCACCGAACAGCACGGCGTCACCATGATCAGCAGCGAACAATGGATGGCGAAGCGGGGTTCGGTTGGCAGGGCTGTGCTCGGCGTGCTCCATATCTGTGGAGACGACGGCGCGGAGCTTCCCCACGGCGAGGTCGGCACTGTCTACTTTGAACGCGATATCCTGCCGTTCGAATACCACAATGATCCTGAAAAGACCAACGAGGCAAGGCATCCGAGGTATAGAAACTGGTCGACCGTTGGAGATATCGGCTATGTCGACGGCGACGGATACTTATTCCTCACTGATCGCAAGGCCTTCATGATCATCTCTGGCGGAGTGAACATATACCCGCAGGAGATCGAAAATGTTCTTGCGTTGCATCCAAAGATCGCCGACGTTGCCGTAATCGGCGTGCCCGACCCTGAGATGGGCGAGCAAGTCAAGGCCGTTGTTCAGCTCAGAGACGGTTTCGTCGGATCGGATGAGCTCACATCTGAGGTGATCGACTATGTGCGCGAACGCATTGCGCGCTACAAGGCGCCGCGGTCGGTCGATTTCGTTGATGAACTTCCCCGGCTTGCTACCGGCAAGCTGGCCAAGGGAAAACTATTGCAACGCTACGC
Organism: Mycobacteroides franklinii; assembly: GCF_002013895.1. Taxonomy (GTDB): domain Bacteria; phylum Actinomycetota; class Actinomycetes; order Mycobacteriales; family Mycobacteriaceae; genus Mycobacterium; species Mycobacterium franklinii. The sequence goes on from NZ_MAFQ01000005.1 coordinate 532,144, forward strand.
GGAGGCAGGAACATGACGGTTCAAGCACAAGCTCTTGGAAGAACATTCGATCCCGTGAGCATCTCACCACTGAGCTTTTGGGAGATGACCAACGAGGAGCGGGAGGTCTCGTTCAAAATTCTGCGTGATGAGCGGCCCGTCAGCTGGCATCCGCCGATCGAGGGCGCATTGATCGCCCCCGAGGTGGACGGTGTGTGGGCGGTCACTCGCCATGAGGACATCGCCTACGTGAGTAAGAACCCAGAGCTGTTCTGCTCGGGGCAAGGTGTCATGATCGAGGCGCTACCTGAAGATGTCTTGGAGGCAGTCATGTCCTTCCTGGCGATGGATGGTGCAGAGCACTCCAGCACGCGTCGGCTGATCAGCTCGGTCTTCACTCCACGGCAGATCGCCAAGATCAAAGATCAGATCGAGAATCAAGCGGTCGCGATCGTGGACGACCTGCTCAAAACCAAAGAAGGCGACTTCGTCGAGCAGGTTTCCAAACGACTGCCCATGTGGACGATCTACGAGATGATCGGACTGGCACCAGAAAAGCGCGAGAATGGTGCGCACCTGGCCGATGCCATCATGGGGTGGAACGACGCCGACGTGGCCGCCGGCCGCGAGCCCGGCGAAGTACTGATCGACACTCTGGTCGGCCTGCTCGAGCTGAGCCTTGAGCTGACGGAGGAGCGCCGGGCGCGTCCCCAAGGCGATATCGCCAGTCTGCTGGTTGAAGCCGAGATCGACGGTCGCAGGCTCACCGACGAGGAGATCGCGGCCTTCTTCGTGCTGTTGTCGGTGGCCGGCAACGACACGACGCGCAACACTGTGTCCTTCACTACCATGGCATTTCAGCAGTTTCCCCAACAGCGCGCCCTGCTCGAGCAAGACTTCGACGGGCGGATCAAGGTCGCCATGGACGAGTTCGTCCGCTGGTCGAGTCCCATCTCAACCTTCCGGCGCACCGCCACTCAGGACACAGAGATCAAGGGCGTGGAGATCAAAAAGGGTGACTGGGTCGTGATGATGTACGGCTCAGGCAATCGCGACGAGCGCGTCTTCGATAACCCCAACGTTTTCGACATCACGCGCACTCCCAACCCGCATGTCGCATTCGGCGGCGGCGGCCCGCACTACTGCATGGGCGCCTTCTTGGCCAGAATGCAACTCGAGGCGCTGTACCGGCAGTTGATCTTCCGGGCACCGACGCTGCGCGTCGGCGAACCAACCTACATGACAAGCAACTTCGTTAGGGCCGTGAAATCGCTGCCCTACACCCTCACCTGATCGGAGCGTTCATGTTCGAATTCACCGGGAAACGCTATGTGGTCACCGGCGCGGCCTCAGGCATCGGACAAGCAGTCGCAAAGCAACTGCTGGTAGCTGGGGCCGATGTAACCAGCCTGGACCGGAATACCCCGAAAGCATTGGTTAACAAGCATATTGAGGTTGACCTGGCCAGCCCGCACAGCATTGACGCTGCCCTTGAATCCTTGGTCGGTCTGTACGACGGCCTGATCAACGTGGCAGGTATTCCGGGGACCGCGCCCGCCGACCTGGTGTTCGCCGTGAACAGCCTGGCGGTACGCCACCTCACCGAGGCATTCTTCGAACGCCTCATCGCCGGTGGCTCGGTGACCATCGTGTCCTCGACCGCTGGATTCGGTTGGGCCGAAAGGCTTGAGAGCATCCGTGACCTGCTTGCCACCGACACCTTTGAAGAAGGCGCGCAGTGGTTCAAAACCCATCCTCAGGATGGCAATGCCTACAACTTCTCTAAGGAGGTCACGACCGTCTACACCATGTCGATGGGCTTGGCCATGTCGCAAATGGGTCTGCGCATCAATGCAGTGCTTCCGGGCCCGGTGGAGACACCGATCTTGGCGGACTTCGAAGAGTCAATGGGCAAAGAAACGCTGGACGGGCTCAAGGAACTGCTTGGCCGTCATGCCAATCCGGATGACATCGCTGAAGCTGTCCTGTTCCTGGCCTCCGATGCCGCACGCTGGATCAACGGCCAAGCGATCGCGGTGGATGGCGGCATCACCGGCGCTGTGGCGACAGGCGTTGTGCCTACCCCGGACTTCTGAGGAGAATCAGTGACTACCCATTTCCCGATTAAGTCCGATGATGTGGTGGCTGGCGGCGGAGTGTTGGGCGATCTGCGGCGCATCTTCGCCACCGGGCGCACCCGGTCGTTCGAATGGCGGATTCGCCAGCTCGAAGGCATTGAAAACCTATGCCGGAAAGAGGAATCGGCAATCGCGCAGGCCTTGGAACACGATCTTGGGCGCAATTCATTCGAGGCGTGGATGGGCGATATCGCCTCAACCATGGGTGAGGCGACCTTCGCGCGAAAGCATCTCAAGCGGTGGATGCGTCGTCGGCGTCAACCCCTCCCGCTTACTCAGCTCCCGGGGCGCGGCTGGGTACAGTACGACCCGTTGGGTGCAGTGTTGGTGATCGGGCCGTGGAACTATCCCGTCTACTTGAGCCTGGGCCCGTTGGTAGCGGCAGTTTCCGCGGGGAACTGCGCTGTGATCAAGCCGTCGGAATATGCCCCCGCGACATCCGCCCTGCTGGCCAGGCTCATCCCGCAGTACCTGGATCCTGAGGCGATCCGTGTGGTAGAGGGTGATGTGCGGGTGACTCAGAGCCTGATCTCTGAAGGGTTCGACCATATCTTGTTCACCGGCGGAACTGAGGTCGGAAGCAAGATCATGGCTGCCGCCGCGCCGACGCTGACACCCGTGACCCTTGAGCTCGGCGGCAAGAGTCCAGTCATCATCACTGCCGATGCGGACCTCGATGTCGCGGCCCGGCGAGTTGTCTGGGTCAAGCTGCTCAACTCAGGCCAGACCTGCATTGCACCGGACTATGTACTGGTCGACAGCAAGGTCGCCGACAGCTTCATCGAGAAGGTCGTATCGACGATCGCCGATTTCCGCTCGGGGGAAACTATTTTGGCCCAGCGAATCGTGAACTGGAGACAGTTCGAGCGGTTACAGAAGCTAATCGGCACGACCTCCGGCAGCGTGGTTTACGGCGGTGGTGTGGATCAGGAGCGATTGAGTATCGAGCCCACCATAATCGCGGACCCTGCGCCTACCGACGATGTGATGACGCAGGAGATATTCGGCCCGGTACTGCCCATCGTCCGTGTTCAATCATCAACGACTGCAGCACAATTCGTTAATTCGAGACCGAAGCCACTGGCGCTCTATGTATTCGCCGGAAGTCAGCGCGCCGGCCGCGCACTTATCGACACTATTCCGTCGGGCGGTGCAGTCATCAATCACGTCGCTATGCACTGTTTGGTCCCGCAGCTACCGTTTGGCGGTGTCGGAGCCAGTGGGATGGGGTCCTACCACGGCCGCTGGGGATTTGAGACCCTGAGCCATCGCCGTGCTGTGCTGGCCAAACACACCAAGCCGGATCCCGCAGTTATGTACCCACCCTATTCGAACCGAGCGATAGCGATCATGAGGCGGTTGCTCTGATGAGCGTGCGTGTAGACCGGACTAAATGCTCGGGGATCGGCCTGTGCGAGATGACCGCACCCGCGGTGTTCGAGATCGGTGATGACGGCCAATCTCACGTGCTCGTCGAGGACCCTGCAGATGGTGAGTACGCGGCCGCCGTTGAAGCCGAGTCGAATTGCCCAGCTCGAGCTATTTCCATCGAGGAATGAGCTGTACGGCGCTTCATCGCCCCGAGCCCCCTGTTTGTTTCACCTAGGAGTCAACGATGGCTTTCGTCATTACCCAGAACTGCTGCACGGACGCCAGCTGCGTTCCAGTCTGTCCAGTCGACTGCATTCGTCCCATTCCGAGCGAGGACAGTCAGCCCGCACAGATGCTCTACATCGACCCGGACACCTGTGTCGATTGCGGTGCATGCGTCGAAGCATGCCCTGTCGATGCGATCTACCACGAGGACGAGTTGCCCGATGACCAAACGCCCTACCGGGAGATCAACGCAGACTACTTTGTGGGGCAACCGCTGGCGATCAGGCCGATAACTCCGGTTGGCCGGCCGGACCCCATTGAACGCGGCGCGTTGCGTGTCGCCGTGGTCGGTGCGGGCCCGGCCGCGTGCTATGCCGTATCTGAACTGGTGCGGGTCAAGGGCGCTGTGGTGAATCTCTTCGAGAAACTGCCTACCCCATACGGTTTGGTCCGCTTTGGTGTCGCACCTGACCATCAACGCACCAAGGGAGTGATCGCAAGCTATGAAACAGCTCTGAACAATCATGACGTGAGTTGCTTCTTCAACGTCGAGGTGGGCCTCGACCTCAGTCACAGTGACCTTCTCGATCACCACCACGCGGTGATCTACGCGGTGGGGGCTTCGAAGAGCCGAGACTTGGGAATTCCCGGTGAGCAGTTGTCCGGCAATCATGCGGCCGCCGATGTGGTGGGTTGGTACAACGGGCACCCTGATTACGCTGATCTCGACATAGACCTGTCCGGTCAGCGGGCGGTGATCGTAGGCAACGGCAATGTGGCGCTGGATGTAGCGCGAATGTTTGTGATGAATCGTGACGATCTGGCCACCACTGATATAGCAGAATACGCCTTGACTGCGTTGAACACGAGCTCGATTGAAGAAGTGGTGGTTCTGGGTCGCAGGGGTGCAGCCGATGCCGCATTCTCGATAGGGGAGTTGCTCGCGCTCGGGAACCTTCGTGACGTCGACGTGATTATTGAGGGCGATATCGGAGAGCGGCCCGATGACGGATTTGACCGAACGCTGAAGCACGACACCGTCCGTCGATATGCTGATCGGTCGACCACCGCCGGAAATCGTCGAATTGTATTGAGGTTCAACACAAAGCCGGAAGAATGCATCGGAGAGCACGCGGTTCGCGGGCTGTTGGTGGCCGATGACAGTGGGCAGTCCAGCATCGAGACGTCTTTGGTGCTGCGGTCGATTGGCTATCGGGGTGCACTCGTCGATGGGCTGCCTTTCGATCAAGAATCGGGAACTGTACCCAACGAGGCCGGCCGGGTGGTCGGCGACGACGGCGAAATGGTGTCCGGGGTGTACGTGACAGGCTGGATCAAGCGTGGCCCCCGCGGTGTCATCGGCACGAACCGGATCTGTGCGCATGAGACGGTTGGCGGTCTTTTCGATGACTTCCACAAGGGCGTGTTGGTCCGGGAGGTGGCAGACAATAAGTCTCTGGAAAGTCTTCTGGATTCACGCGGTGTCGACGTTGTCGATTTGGGCGGCTGGCGCGCCATCGACACTTTCGAGCGTGAGCAGGGAGCGGCTGCGGCCCGTCCGCGGGTCAAGGTAGTGGAGGTTCCTGCGTTGTTGGCTGCCGCACGGGCGCAATAGAAGAGCGCTATGTCGGATATGGATCTGTCGACGCTGCAGCGTCGTTTCGCCGGATCGTCGACGACCATCGCCTTAGGCGATGGGGTCGGGGCGGTAGGAGCCCTGGCAGATGGAACATCGTTGTGTGAAAGATTGAGTCACTTCGCCGATGACGTTGGCTCGGTGTCGTTGATCCTTGGGTGGACCCCCACATCGCTGTCGGGCCTGCGGCCGGATGCTTTCGCCCGGATATTCACCCTGATGCCGGGATGGGGAGTGCGAAGCCTGCTGACTCGCCCGGCAACACGCTCGCTGCCGACCAGCATGGCGGCAATTCCCGCACTCTTATCGGGGCATCTGCGACCCGATGTCCTTATTGCCAGGATGACTGAACGCCACGACGGTCTGCATTTCTGCACCGAAGTATCCTGGCAGCAAGCGTTATTCGACGCAGGTGTCGAGATATGGGCGGTGCTGGACAGATCCGCGAATACGGCTAGCGCCGAGAACCCGATCAGTTCAGATGCGGTGACGGTGATTGGGTATGCGGGGGATCGGCCGGCGGAGGTGCCGCCGCGCCCTCCGGATCCGATCCATGAGGAGCTGGCAGACAGAGTGCTGAGTCTTGTTCCGGAGGGGGCGAGGCTGCAGTACGGTCCGGGCCAACTGGGAACTGCTCTGCTCGAACGTGTGGATCGACCCATCGGCATCGACACGGGGCTGCTCACCGATGCCGTGATTTCCCTGGAGCGTAGGGGATTTCTGCTAGGGCAGCCGTCTGCAACGTATCTGCTGGGCAGTGATGAGCTCTACGACTGGGCTGACGGACGGCCAATTCTCCGCGGCATAGAGCACAGCCATGATATGACCCGGCTGTCTCGGGGTATGCCGTTCGTTGCGGTCAACACCGCTATCGAGATCGATGCGGTGGGACAGGTCAATGTTGAGGGCGTTGGCGACAAGGTGGTGGGTGGTATTGGTGGGCACCCCGACTACTGCACGGCAGGGCGGCTGAGCCGAAACGGTCTGTCCATCATTGCGGTGCCGTCGCGATTTGGTGGCCGCTCGCCGTTGGTCGACACGCTCAGCAGGCCAGCATCTACGCCTGCGCATGATGTGGAAATTGTTGTGACTGAGCATGGTTCGGCCGACTTACGAGGGGCGGATTGGGCGCAGCGGCGTCGGCTGATCGCCGAATTGTTCAACCTGGCGACCTGAACTGTCCGGTTGCACGAGCTTACGCCCGGTGCAGTATGCGGTTTCGGTGGCTCCGCCGACTCCGGCCGTGCAGAGGATGACGGGTTCGTAAGTGGTTGACGACAGGTTGGCGGGCGTAGATCATGGCTGCACTCACGGTGCCTTGGTAGTTTGTGGGCGGATTGTGAACAGGTGGGCCGGGTTCGTAACGAGCGGCAGTTAGGCAACAACGAACAATACGACGGTGAACACCATTCTCTCGATATGGGCGCCAGCACCCATATCGACGGCGCCCCAAGAGCACCGATGAACTGTGCGCCTGCCACGATGGCGGCTATCGGGAACGGTGGCTATACCGATTTCTTGGGGGTCGATTGCACAAGCGAGCGCTTTGCGTGACCTCGGAGCGGATCAGGTGGTGCTGTGCAGGCCCGAAGGAGTGTCAAAATTGCAGGGATCTATAGGCTGCTGGGCCGTATCTCACAAAGTTTCAACATAACTCAGGAACCGGCTGCGATACTGCGCCCAATGATCTCTTTCATAATCTCGGTGGTTCCGCCGTATATGGTTTGAACCCGAGTATCGAGATACGCACGGGCAACAGGATATTCGGTCATATAGCCATAGCCGCCGTGTAGTTGTAGGCATCGGTCCAGCACGCGTTTCTGGAGCTCACTCATGTACCACTTGCCCTTAGCTGCGTCCACAGGGGTGAGTTCACCTGCGTTATAAGCCAATACCGATCGATCGACGTAGGTCTGCGCGATATCGATTTCCGTGGACATCTCGGCGAGCTCGAATCTGATGTGTTGTTTATCTGTCAGCGGACCACCGAATGCTTTGCGCTGCTTGCAGTATTCCACAGTTGTATCGAATATCGCACGCGTCGTGGCAATCGATTTGGCTGTCACCCCCAGGCGTTCGCGGGGGAGATGGCTCATTAGATACTGCAGTCCGCACCCTTCCTCGCCCAGTAGATTCGCATCGGGCACGGTGGCGTCACGGAAGTACAGTTCCGCGGTGTCTTGTGCAGGCAGCCCGATCTTGTCCAGCTTGCGGCCACGCTCGAAACCAGGGGTGTCACGTTCAACGACAAACAAGCTGAAGGCGTGCGAACCGCCCTCCGGCTTGGTCCGCGCTGCGACCACGACCACGTCGGCCATGATCCCGCTGGAGATGAAGGTCTTCTGCCCATTGAGGATCCACGTATCTCCCGAGCGGCGCGCCGTTGTGCGGATACCGCGTAGGTCACTTCCGGCCTCTGGCTCAGTCATCGCGAGAGCTCCGATGAACTCGCCTGAGGCGAACCCCGGCAACCAGCGGTTCTTCTGCTCGTCGTTGGTCAGATCGAGTAAGTAATGCAGGACGAGGTCGTCTTGCAGGCTCAACGTCAGGCCGAACGACAGCGCATTGACGCGTGAGACCTCCTCGCATACCACCATGCGGTATCGATAGTCAGGTTCTCCTGCGCCGCCGTATTGCTCGCCAATCTGCAGGGCGTAGAGCCCCGCCTTGGCGGCGCGCGAGAAGACTGTTCGATCGATCCAGCGTTCCTGATCCCAACTGTGTTGATTCGGGACGACCTCACGCGTCAGGAATTCTCTCACCGTCTCGCGGTACGCCTCATGGTCCGGCGTATACAGGGAGCGTTGCATCGCTCAAAGCCTTTCGATGATGGTGACGTTGGCCTGCCCGCCACCTTCACACATGGTCTGCAAGCCGTATCGGCCTCCGGTGCGCTCCAATTCGTGCAGCAGGGAAGTCATCAGTCGGGCACCCGTGCATCCAATGGGGTGGCCGAGTGCGATAGCTCCGCCGTTCGGGTTGACCTTCGCCGGATCGGCCTTCAACTCGGCAAGCCAGGCAAGCACGACAGGAGCGAACGCCTCGTTGATCTCGACAACATCGATGTCGTCGATCGACATACCGGTGCGCTTGAGTGCGTGCTGTGTGGCGGGAATGGGGGCTGTCAGCAGCATGACGGGATCTGCCCCGAGCGCAGACAAGTGATGAATCCGCGCACGCGGAGTCAGCCCGAACCTGTTGACGGCGTCTTCAGAGGCGATCAGGAGTGCCGCCGCCCCGTCAGAGATCTGACTCGCGACAGCGGCGGTGAGTACGCCACCCTCGACGAGCGTGCGCAGGCCAGCCATCTTCTCCAGGGACGTGTCTGCTCGAGGTCCTTCGTCAATGCTGATTCCCGCATAGGGGGTGATCTCCTTCGTGAACCGCCCGTCGGCCATGGCTGCAAGAGCCCGCTGATGGCTGGCGAATGCGAAACGTTCGTTTTCCTCGCGGGTCAGATTCCACTGGCTGGCAATCAATTCCGCGCCACGGAACTGAGAGATCTCCTGATCGCCGTAGCGTTCGTGCCAACCTTCGCACCCGGTCCATGGGTCTGTCGAACCGTATGCTTCCCCAGCGCCGAAAGCGCACAGAATGGGGAATTGGCTCATCTTTTGCACGCCGCCCGCGACGATGAGATCGGCGGTACCGCTCATCACGGCCTGCGCGGCGAAGTGCACTGCCTGCTGGGCGGAGCCGCATTGACGGTCAATGGTTACGCCGGGGACTGACTCGGGCAGGCCAGCTGCCAGGGCCGCAGTACGCGCGATATCGCCGGCCTGAGCCCCGATGTTGTCGAGGCAGCCAAGAATGACGTCATCGATGGCGGCCGGGTCGATGTCGTGGCGACCGACCACAGTCTTGATCACGTGTGCTGCCATATCTGCCGGGTGTATGCCGGCGAGGCCTCCGCCCCGTTTTCCGACCGGGGTGCGGGTGGCGTCGACAATGTAAGCCTCAGTCATGCGATTAATCTAACATAGAATCAAAAATGTACTCGATTATTGATGACGCACCGTGCGGGGCTTATTTCCTGCTCTACGTTGACTTGCGGCGAGACTTCGGTTGAGGCGAGCTCAGGCCATGTCGGACGAAAATTTGTGCGTTGGAGACGATTGTGTCGATCGAACTGCGTCGGGGGTCCCACCACTCGGCGGCCCAGTTGAGCGCACCCATGACGAGGGCTTGGGCCAGGGGCGCGTTGAGGTCGCTGCGGATCTGTCCTTCTGCTACAGCGTCATTCATTAGTTGGCGCCAGATGCGAGTGTATGCGGCTTCTTCTTTCCGCTGCCGTGCTCGCAGGTGTTCGGGTATCTGGCCGGAGTTCCGGATTGAAGCTCTGGCGTAATCGGACAGTTCCAGCTCATGGCGCAGATGTGACTGCACCGCAGCCATGATCCGGTCCATGGGTGACGTGCTTCGCGGGAGTTCTTTCAACTCGTCTTGCAGGAATCGGCGTAGATCGCTGATACCGCAGAACATGACTTCTTCGATGAGGTCTTCGCGTGAGGGAAAGTAGTAGTAGATCGCCGGTGCCTGCAGCTCGGCGTATTCGGCGACGTCGGTCAGCCGTGTGCCCGCATATCCCTTGACGCTCAGGACGTGCGCTGCCGCATCAAGGATGCGTGACCTGGTGCGCTGTGCTTTGGTGTCGCTGAGTTCGGGGGGTGTGCGCTTCCTCGGCATTGATTGATGATAGGAGGGCCTGGGGGCGTGGTGGGCAATGACACCAGATACGGAGGTGCAGGCGCCAGTATCCGTTGCACTTCGCGGGTTTAGATGCCGCCTCGGGCGACCAGTTGGTCGGCGATGACATTGCGCTGTATCTCATTGGTGCCCTCGCCGACGATCATGAGGGGCGCGTCGCGGAAGTAGCGCTCGACATCGAATTCTGTTGAATAGCCGTAGCCGCCATGGATGCGAACCGCGTTGAGTGCGATGTCCATAGCGGCCTCGGAGGCGAACAGTTTCGCCATGCCCGCCTCCATGTCGGCGCGCTCACCGCTGTCGTATCGGTCGGCGGCATGCAGCGTGAGTTGGCGAGCGGCCGTCAGCTTGGTCGCCATGTCTGCTAGATAGTGCCCGATAGCCTGGTGTCGCCAAATGGGCTTGCCGAAGCTCTCGCGCTCCTGTGCGTAGACCAGCGCATCATTGAGTGCTGCGGTCGCAACGCCCAGCGCGCGGGATGCCACCTGTATACGACCGGTCTCAAGGCCCTTCATCATGTGAGCGAAACCGCGACCCGGTTCGCCCCCAAGAATGGCGGAAATCGGGGCGCGGTAGTCGTTGAAAGACAACTCGCAAGACTCGACACCCTTGTATCCCAATTTGGGCAGATCACGAGATATGTTCAGGCCCGTACCGGGCTCCACCAGCACCACCGAGATGCCTGCGTGCCTGGGGTTCGCCATGGGATCCGTCTTGCAGAGCAACGCGATCAGTCCGGAGCGTCGTGCGTTGGATATCCAGGTCTTGGAGCCGTTGATTATGAGCTGATCGCCCTCTCGCCGGGCTACTGTGCTCATGTTCTGCAAGTCCGAACCACCGCCGGGCTCGGTGAGTGCCATCGTTGCGCGCAACTCTCCCGAAGCCATTGCAGGCAGGTACTTTTGTCTCTGTTCGGCGGTGCCGAACAGAGACAAAAGTTTGGCCACGACGGTGTGGCCGCCCATGGCGCCAGCCAGACTCATCCACCCGCGGGCAAGCTCCTGAGTGACAAGGACGTAGCAGCGAGTCGATACGGGCGTGCCGCCATACTCCTCGGGGACGGCCAGCCCGTAGATGCCGATGCGTTTCATCTGCTCTATCCACGCTTCGGGATATTCATTGGCGTGCTCAACTTCACGGACCGACGGTCGAACGTCGCGGTCAACGAACGCGCGGACGGTATCGACCAGCATGGTCTCTTCATCGTTGAGGAGAGTCGTCATGCTGGTAACGATACCTGTTTCTATTCCATATTAAAATTCTAGGCTGGGTGAGTGCTTCTGAACTGTGCATGAGGGGCTGAACGTCTCAGCGCCCGTTGCTCGCGGTTACTTCTGAGGGTTAGCCCGGGTCCTCTTGGCGACGGCGGGGCCGGGTGGTCTGGGGGCATCGAGGGTGCTGATCAACTCGGCCAGAATCGACTCCAAACCGGCCACGTCGGGCGCGAGGGTTGCCTGCTCATAGCCCACCAACAGGTATACAGCGGTATCGGCGAACTGTTTGGCCTTCTGCGGATCGGCGGTTATTTCGAGGGCGGAGTCAAGGACGATTTGATGCCGAAGAGCGTCAACTTCAACTTGAGTCGCTCGGACTTCGGTATCTGTGCTGCTCCATGCGCGAAAGCCGGCCTCTGCGCGGTGGTTCAAACCCACGGCGACACGGGCGAGCTGTGCGATGCGACGGCTCGGGTCGGGTTCGGTTCTGGCCAGAGCTAGCTGGGAAGTCGTGGCCTCCGTCTTCCAATGCTCTACGAGTTCGCGTCGATAGTGAGTCCAACTCGGGAAAAAGTGATAAAACGAGCCCGTCGTGACACCGAGTCGACGGCATACCTCAGCGAGCTTGAGGCCCAGATATCCAGCGTCCGCCAGAACTTCGTAGCCCACTGCGAAGTAGTCGCTCCGCGCTACCGCCATCGTGGATGGGCTTCTATGCACGCCGCAGCATGGGCTCCGGCCTCAGTCGATGTGGCGAGTGATTGCACGAGAGTGCCTCTTCCCTTAGCGGTCCCGGCGACGGGCCAATGGATCCGGCGCGGAATCCGGGTCTGAGCGGAGATCCGGCAGAAGCCAGCACCTCTTAGCAGTAGTGATGTGCCGCAACACACTACAGACAATCTATCATGAATTAAAATACACTCCGCGTCCAAAGCTCGGTCATCGGGTCCTCGTCTCGGTGGCCAGCCCATGGCGGATCATTGACTGGGCGGTGCTCACCACTGCCTCAACGGAGCCTCGGCGCGGATTCCACCATTCGACAGCCCAGTTCAGGGCGCCGAGGACCAGCATCTGTGCAATGTAAAGGTCTAACTCAGGCCGCAGAATCCCTTCGCGTGCAACATCATTGATTATCTTGCGCCACACATCGCCATACTGTTCCTCTTCACGGATCTGACGCTTGCGGATCTTGACAGGTATCTGACCTGCATTGCGGATCGAGGCGGTCGTATAGTCCGAGAGCTCCAGCTCGTGGATCAGATGTGCTTCGGCCGCCGCGAGTAGCCGTTCGAGCGCGGGCGTGCCATCGGGAAGCTCGTCCAAGACTTTTCCGACATATGTTCGCATGTCGGCGATTCCGGCCCACATGACCTCTTCGATCAGGTCGTCGCGCGATGGAAAGTAGTAGTAGATCGCCGGAGCTTGCAGTTCGGCCACCGATGCGACGTCGACCAGTCGCAGACCCGCATAGCCGCGAGTGGAGAGGACTTGCGCTGCCGCGTCCAGGATGCGGGATCGCGTCAACGCTGATTTCGAATCAAGCGCTGCGGTGTCCTCATCGAGATTGTCACCCGATGTCGCATCCTGAACATTTCGCCTGGTCATTCCAAGAATTATATGGGGTTGGACGAAGATCCGGCACACGGGGCGGCTCTGTAACATCAATTAGATCCTGGTGATCAGTCTGTCGGCGGACTGGCGGGCAAGCTGACGCAGTCCTCTGCGGTATTTAACATAGAATAAAAAACTGTCGGCCATGACCCAGCTCGCACAGCGGGCTGGGTAGAACAACAAGAAGTTTGCTGGAGGTATGAGGTGAAGCATCGGGCGGAGGGGCCGTACTTCGAGGAGTTGGAGATTGACCAGGTGTTCGATGATGCGCCAGGCTGCACGCTCACGGCCGGTCGTCAGGCGGTTCACCAGGCGATCGTCGGGGATCGGCTACAGCTTCCCCTTGACGACCAGTTGGCCACGGTTGTTGCGGGTGGCCCAGTTGCGCATCCTGCCTTTGTCTGGGACGTCGCTATAGGGCAGTCAACTGTCGCTACGCATCATGTCAAGGCGAACCTGTTCTACCGCAACCTGATGTTTCACAGAATCCCGTTGCTGGGCGACACCCTGCGCACGGTTACGCGCGTCGTCGGCCTAAGGGAGAACGGGCGCAGAGAGGGCCGCAGACCGACCGGGCTCGTGGCGCTGCGCATGACAACCGAGGATCAAGACGGGCGTGTCGTGCTCGACTTCTACCGGTGCGCAATGCTTCCACTTCGAAGCAGTGAGCCGACAGGTAGATCCGATGACCTGAGCGCGATTGGATCGGCCCTGCCCGACGGATTGGGAATGAGCGTGTCTGATTACGACCTCAGCGCAGTGCGGTCGAAGCCCATGGCAATGCAGGTCGGTGAATCGATAGAAATAGTTGGCGGTGATGTTGTCAGCAGCGCTCCGGAGTTGGCGCGTCTGACTCTGAACATCGCGAGCGTCCATCATGACCACTGTGCAGCTGGTCGGCGATTGGTATATGGCGGGCACACAATTGGGCTCGCTCTGTCGCAGGCGACGCGGGCATTCCCCGGCATGGTCTTTGTGCTTGGTTGGCACAGCTGCGACCATCTCGGCCCGGTTCGAGAAGGGGACACACTGCGCAGCGTTGTCGAATTGGAGCGCGTCGAGATCAACGAGTCCGGGGGCAGCGTGGTCCACCTGAGATCGAGGGTGGTCGCGGACGGGGACGATGTGGACGCAGCGAGACCGGTACTCGATTGGAGATTTGTAGCGTTGCTCGGATGATCCAGGCCGTTGTTCGTCACTCACCAGCGGACCAGTGCTGGGGCTCGGCGTGTCGATCATCGAATAGTGTGTGTGGCGATGGCTAAAGCGACGCGACGACCGGCGGGCAGATTTCGATCAGTGGACACCGATGGTGCCGCTGCATCGGGCATCTTTGCCGCCCTGGCACGGTTGCTGGAGCGGGTGGCCTTCAGTGACATCAGCGTCGCCCAGATCCTCGATGAGGCGAAGGTCTCGCGGGCAACGTTCTACTTCTACTTCTCATCGAAGTTTTCAGTGCTCGCGGGCCTGCTTACGCAGGCTATGGACGACATTTTCGAGACTGTGCAACCGTTTCTCGCTCGCTCGGCAGAGGACTCACCCGAAGCTGCTCTTGAGAGAAGTATCCGCGCTGTCACCGAGGCTTGGCACCGCCACCGTGCGGTACTCAACGCGGTCAATCACCATTGGCAGAGTGACGCGGAACTGCGTGATTTATGGCTCGGTATTGTGGAGCGATTCGTTGCTGCCGGAGCGAAAGAAATCGAGCGCGAGCGTGCCGCGGGCAAGATCACATCACCGGAGTCCGGGCGAACACTCGCATCTCTTCTCTTCTGGGGCACCGAACGTGTGCTGCATGTTGCTGGTCAGGGCATAGAACCCTCCTGGCCGGACGAAGGGGCGGCCGTGGGCCCGTTAGTAACTATGTGGCACGGCACTCTCTACGGCTAGATCTATTGCTTAAGCGATGGCGTTGTACGCTTGTTGGGCGTTCCGGAATTGATACGTCCGCGTTCCTGCGCCTCAAAATTTGGTTATGCGTGGGCCCGTGCCGACACAGTTTTCAACACGTGCTCCATTTCAAAAATTGAAATGAATTTCAGGGCTCGTATCTGATTGCTCAGGCAACTAACAGCCGTGTCTGGATAATGAGAACAGTTGAACCATCACAGCGACAGAACTGAAACTAATGCCGTGCGTTGTTGCGTGGACCTATTTAATGCTGGAGAAATGATACGAACTTGAGAATAAACCCAGATGACACGGCGTGAGGGATCGGCGCCGCAAGCACCTTTCTGATCAGAAATGGCAGATCAGGGTCGCCATGAGTGATGCTGGCGGCGTCAACGCTGACGACATGTGGGGCCTGACAGCGATCCGGCGCGGACCCGCAAGGACCCGTACCTGAATATCGACCAACTCATCGCGAACAACACCCGTCTGTGGATCTATTGCGGCAGTGGTGATGCCACTGATCTGGATCAGGGGCGCTGCGGTCTGAAAGTGATCTCCGCTGGTGTTATTGAAGGCCGTGCGATCGTCTCGGACAAGAAGTTCGCTGAGGCCTACGGGTCGGCGGGCGGCACGAATGCATACTTCGACTTCCCCGCGGGTGACATTCATAACCAAACGTACCGGGGTAATCAGTTGCGGGCCATGAAAACCGACGCGGTTGGCTACCTGAACAAGTCGCCCTCGGCGTTGGGTTGACGGAGGGCGCCTCGAGGGCGGGCCCCTAGCGCCGCGCGGTGCGGCTGAGTCGGTGTGCGCGCCGGAGTAGCAGTTGTCCCAGTACCGGCTGCCGCTCGCGGTTGAACCGGGTCTCGATTCCGGTCAAAGTCAGTGCGCCGATGGGGTTTTGGCTGGTATCGAACACTGCTGCGGCCATACCCCAGGAACCTTCGACCACCTGACCGGGATTGATGGCCCAGCCGGTCTTTCGGGTGACCGCGATGCGCTCCCAGACGACATCGGTACGAAAACCGTTGCCCCATTCGGACTGTAGATCCGCTCGTTCCAGGTAGGCGTGGATCGCCTCGTCGGGCAGGTAGGCCAAGACGGCCATGCCTGACGAGACGACACCGAGCGGAAAGCGTGCACCCTCGTACAGCACATGCGACCGGATCGGAAAGTCCCCATCCTCTCCCAGCAGCACGACGGTGTGATCACCGCGACGCAGGGAGAAGAAAGCGCTCTCGCCGGTTTCGCGTGCCAGTGCCGCCACGTCGGCCGCTGCCTTCTCGGTGATGTTGTAGCGGGGTGCCGATGCCGCACCTAACACGTAGATCTCCGGCCCCAGGAACCACTGGCCCGAGCGTGCGTCGCGCTCCACGAGGCCTTCCGCGGCGAGCGACTCCAGCAGGCGATGCGCGGTGGCTCGCGGGATGCGGGTGCGGCGGGCGAGTTCCGTGGTGCTCACGCCGGTTCCGGTATCTGCCGAGACCGCACGCAGCAGCGCCGCGGTGCGATGTACCACGCTGGGGGCCTCGGTCACACACCTCACGGTACGCGTCCGCTGAATGGACGTTTGAGTTCTTTGGTGTTCATCGGGCGGGAATTATCATCGCCTTCCTTGCCCTGCAGTGCAGCTTTCCTCCATGGTGGGGTCACCGTTAAGTGGACGCCCGACTGGGCATGGAGGTGGTTGTGGGCGAGAAACGGACCGTCGAGCAGCGTGGCCTGTGGTTCGAGGAGTTCGAGACCGGCGTGCTGTATCTGCACCGACCGGGCCGGACGATCACCGAGGCCGACAACGTTCTGTTCACCACGTTGACCATGAACACCCAGGCACTGCATCTCGACGCCGCGTTCTCGGAGGCGTTACCACCGTTCAACCAGCGTCTGGTGAACTCGATGTTCACCCTGTCGACGTTGGTCGGGTTGTCGGTCGCGCAGCTGACCCAGGGCACCATCGTCGGCAACCTGGGATTCTCTGAGATCGCGTTCCCCAAACCGCTGTTCCACGGCGACACCCTGTACGCGGAGTCCGAGGTGATCGACAAGCGCGAATCCAAGAGCCGGCCCGGTGAAGGCATCGTCACGTTCGCGCATACCGGCAGAAACCAGCACGGTGATGTGGTGGCCGCAGCCTCGCGCAAAACGATGGTGCGCAAGCGCTCCGCAGGGCAGCAGTCATGACCCTGCCCCAGGCCGGGCCCGGCTGGCTTTTCTGCCCCGCAGACCGCCCGGAGCGCTTTGAAAAGGCAGCCGCGGCAGCCGATGTGGTGATTCTCGATCTTGAAGACGGGGTGGCCCTGGCAGATAGGCCGGCCGCGCGCGATGCGCTGATCAGTGCCCCGCTCGATCCCGCTCGGACGGTGGTTCGGCTCAACCCCGCCTCCACCGCGGACCACCCGCTGGACCTGGAGGCCGTCGCACAGACCGCGTATACGACGGTGATGCTGGCCAAGAGTGAGCACGCCGATCACGTCGCGGCACTGGCCCCGATGAACGTGGTGGTGCTCGTCGAAACTCCGCTCGGTGCGCTCAACGTCGCCGAACTGATGCGGCCCGCGAACGTCGTCGCGGCGATGTGGGGTGCGGAGGATCTGTTCGCCGCGACGTGGGGCACCAACAACAGGTGGCCCGATGGCAGCTACCGCGATGTGGCCCAGCACGTACGTTCTCAGACTTTGTTGGCAGCAAAGGCATTCGGGCGTATGGCGCTGGACGCGGTGTACCTGGACATCAAGGGGCTCGACGGGCTGCGCGTGGAGGCCGATGATGCCGTCGCCGTCGGGTTCGACGCCAAGGTGGCCATCCATCCCACCCAGGTGAGCGTCATTCGTGAGGCGTACAAGCCGACCGATAAACAGGTGCGGTGGGCGCGTGCGGTGCTCGAGCTGGCGGTGCGGGAACGTGGAGTATTCCAGTTCGAGGGCGCGATGGTCGATGCGCCCGTGCTGCGCCGCGCGGAGCGGATCGTTCAGTTGAATGCCCTGACCGGTGGACAGCCCGGGTGAGAAACATTCGGTTACCGCGCACCGGAATCCAGGGTGTCGGCTCGGCGCGCTCACTAGAGTTTTCGGTGATCCGTCCCGTCTATCGGTGCCCGGGATGCAGCAGTGCAGGTGGTGAAACGAGACGATGAAGTCCTATGACGCCGGGTCGTCCGCGTGCCAGATCCTCGAGGAGACGATCGGGGAAAACTTCGAGCGGATAGCCCGTACCCACTCCGATGTGGATGCCCTCGTCGATGTCTCGGGCGACCGCAGATGGACCTATCGCGAGCTCGACGCCGAGATCAACCGCGTGGCACGCGGACTCATGGCGCTGGATGTCGCCGCGGGTGACCGGGTCGGAATCTGGGCTCCGAATTGCACCGAATGGGTGCTGGTGCAGTACGCCACGGCCAAGATCGGTGCGATTCTGGTCACCATCAATCCGGCCTACCGGACCCACGAGCTGGCCTATGCGCTCAATCAGTCGGGCGTCCGCACGCTTGTCTGCGCCACCGCGTTCAAGTCCTCCGACTACGTCGCCATGGTGCGCCAGGTACGCCCGGATGTCCTGGCCCTGCGGGACGTCGTGTTCATCGGCACCTCCGATTGGACGGACCTGGTGACGGGAGCCGACCGGGTCTCCGGGGACGCGCTGCGTAGCAGGATGTCGCAGCTGTCCAACACCGATCCCATCAACATTCAATACACCTCGGGGACGACGGGATATCCCAAGGGTGCGACCCTGTCACACCGCAACGTGCTCAATAACGGCTACTTCGTGACCGAGTCGATCCATCTCAAAGCCGGTGACCGACTGTGCATCCCGGTGCCCTTCTACCACTGTTTCGGGATGGTGATGGGCAACCTCGGCTGTACGACCCACGGTGCCACCATCGTGATGCCGGCACCGGGATTCGATCCCGCGCGCACTCTCGACGCCATTGAGCGCGAACGTTGCATCGGGGTGTACGGAGTACCGACCATGTTCATCGCGATGTTCGCGGACCCCGAATTCGCGCGGCGGGACCTGTCCTCGCTGCAGACGGGCATCATGGCCGGTTCGGTATGTCCCGTGGAAGTGATGAAGCGGTGCATCGACGAAATGCATATGGCGGGGGTCGCCATCGCGTACGGCATGACGGAAACTTCGCCGGTCTCCTGTCAGACGCTCTTCGATGACGATCTGGATCGCCGTACCGCGACCGTCGGACGTGTGCATCCGCATGTCGAGGTCAAGATCGTCGATCCCGGCACCGGGGAAACGGTGGAGCGCGGGCATTCCGGTGAGCTGTGCACCCGCGGTTACTCGGTGATGCTCGGGTACTGGAACGACGAGGAGCACACCCGTGAGGTGCTCGACGCCGACGGCTGGATGCACACCGGCGACCTGGCGGTGATGCGAGAAGACGGCTACTGCGCCATCATTGGGCGAATCAAGGACATGGTGATACGCGGCGGCGAGAACATCTACCCGCGCGAGATCGAAGAGTTCCTGCTCACCCACCCGGACATCGAGGATGTCCAGGTTGTCGGGGTACCCGACGAGAAGTACGGCGAGGAGCTGTGCGCGTGGGTCCGGACGCGTACGGACCGCGTGGTGCTCGACGCCGTCGCCATCCGCGCCTTCGCGTCGGGGCGCCTCGCCCACTACAAGATTCCGCGTTACGTGCATGTCGTTGACAGCTTCCCGACGACCGTGACCGGAAAGGTGCGCAAGATCGACATACGAGAGCAGGCCATGGAACTTCTGGGATTGCGAGAGCGGGGCCGGACACATGGGCAGTAGCACCTACGAACGATTTGTCGAGCATGTGGCGCAGCGGTATGCGGTGCCACACAACGACTACGAAGATGTGTGGCGCTGGTCGGTCGAATCTGTTCCCCAGTTCTGGCGCGCACTGTGGGAGTTCTTCGAGGTGCCGGGTCGCGGATTGCGTGACGGTGATGAGGGCGTGCTGGTCAAGCCCGTGATGCCTGGGACGCAATGGTTTCCGGGCACCGAGCTGAACTATGTGGACCTGGTGCTGCGCCATACGCGCCAAGACGGACCCGCGATCGTGGGTGTGGACGAGGCGGGGGAGCGCACCGAGATCGGTTGGCGGGAGTTGCCGGGCCGGATTGGTGCGGTGGCCGCCGAGCTGCGTCGTCTCGGTGTGGGCCACGGCGACTGTGTGGCTGCCTATCTGCCGGATGTGCCCGATGCGATGGTGGCCTTCCTGGCCGCCGCGGCCGTCGGCGCGGTCTGGGCGGGATGTGGCCAGGACTACGCTCCTGCGGGGGCTGCTGCGCGGCTGGGGCAGCTCAACCCGAAGGTGCTCATCGCTGGCGCCGGGTACCAGTACAACGGTCGTTGGGTGGACAAGGAAGCCGACACCGCCGAATTGCACCGCCTGCTACCTGGAGACCCCGCGCTGATGGTCGAATTGCCCACGGGCAGTGTCGACCCGGCGGTCGAGATGGTGCCGTTCGATCATCCGATCTGGGTCTTGTTCAGCTCTGGCACCACGGGCAGGCCCAAGGGGATTGTGCACGGCCACGGGGGCATGCTGCTGGAACATCTCAAGGGCGCGGGGCTGCACTGTGATCTGGGCCCGGGCGATGTGTTCTTCTGGCAGACCGCGCTGTCGTGGATGATGTGGAACTTTCGGCTGGCCGGGCTTCTGGTGGGGGCCACCGTCGTCTGCTACAGCGGGCATCCGCTGTACCCCAACGCAGATCGGTTGTGGGAGCTACTGGAAACGGAGAAGGTCAGCTACTTCGGTACCAGCCCCGGACACCTGCAGGGGACCAAGAAGGCGGGACTGGAGCCGTCGTCCAGACATGACCTGAGTGCGCTGAAGACGTTGGGCAGCAGCGGGTCTCCGCTCTCTTCCGATATGTTCGCCTGGGCAGGCAGGCATGTCGGGGTCACGGTGTCCTCGTTATCGGGCGGCACCGATGTCTGCACCGCGTTCGCCGGCGGTACACCGGGAGTGCCCGCGCACCCGGGTGAGCTACCCGCCCGCTACCTGGGGGTGGACCTGCGCAGCTGGTCACCCGATCGTCGGTCCCTCATCGGGGAAGTCGGCGAGATGGTGATCCTGCAGCCCATGCCGTGCATGCCGATTCGATTCTGGGACGATCCCGACGGCTCGCGTTATCGGGCCGCCTATTTCGAACACGAATGGGCCGATGGCCGCGCGCCCGGAGTCTGGCGGCACGGCGACTGGGTGACCGTCACCGAGCGGGGATCGCTGGTGATCCACGGCCGCAGCGATGCAACCTTGAACCGCAACGGAATTCGGATGGGCTCGGCGGATATCTACGAGGTCGTGGAATCAATGGACGAGATCGCCGAGGGATTCGTGCTCGGTGTCGACGGTCCTGACGGTGCCTACTGGATGCCGCTGTTCGTCACCATGGCACCAGGCCGCACCTTCGATGAGGATCTGGGAGCACGGATCGCGCGGGAGATACGTACTCGTTTGTCGCCCCGCCACGTCCCCGATGAGGTGATCGAGACCCCCGGGATTCCGCACACCCGGACCGGTAAAAAGCTTGAAGTCCCTATCTGCGGGGTATTGGCGGGGCGTGCCGACGTGTCCTTGGATCCCCGGTCGATCGACAACCCGGACCTCATCGACTGGTACCGCGCACGGGGGCGTGACCACAGCTGGTAGCGATGGCCGACAGCTCTTGCGCGGCCCGCGACTTGGACCCAGTATACCAATCGGTATACATCTGCTTGGTGCGTTGATTGTCTTGCACTGCAGGGTCTTATGGGCAGAACTCAACGAGGAGGATTCCATGGCAGCACGATTTGCGGACTACCCACTTCCCCTGAAGCTTTTGATTGTGGGGCGCTCGCTCGTCGCCTCGGGCAGTCTCCTTACGCCGAACGTGTTCGCGAGCGTTTTCCGGATGGAGGCCGCCGGAACGCCTGCCATACCCATGGGCCGCATGTTCGGCATTCGGAACGCGCTTTTGGCGCTTGGGTTGTCGCGCCTTGGCGCATTCACCGACCCCACCACGTTTCTGAAGCTGAACGTGCTGACCGATGCCGTTGATGCGGCAGTGTTGGTTGCGGCCGGCCGTCGAGGCGAGCTCAGTAAGACCACTTCGACTCTCGGTACCGCGGTGGCCCTCTCGGCTGTCGTGGTGGGGGCCGCCTCGTTGGCCGCATTATCGGCGCCCGAAGCCTAGCCCCACGGTGAGTAGTCCGCGATCAGCTCTTCCTGCGTCGGCCGCTGCGCCTCGGGAATATGCACCAGATTGATCCGCACCCGGTACCAGACCGAACTCGGTCCGCGCATTCCGTCGATCAGAATATCTTGTGGTTCAAGGAATTCAGCCACATTAGGGTAGCGGTCACGCCAGATATCAAGTGCTGCCTGGGCTTCCGGCTTGGTCTTGGTCCGCGCGATTTCGATGAGCGGCATCGTCGACCGGCGGTGTCCATCCCGGGCGGCGCCCTTCGGCGCCTTCTCGGCGGGTCCCAGCTCGGCGGCCAATTCCAGTAGCCGATCCAGCGTCCCGGTAGCGGCTTCCCTCTCCACATCCATGCCCTGCCACGGATCGCCGATATCGGCGAACCGCTCGCGGACCCTGTGCAGCGTGAATTCCGAAGGGCGGCAACTTGCCACCTCGTCCCAGCGCAGCGGCGTCGAGACCCGGGCATCCGGGGTCGCCCGCACCGAATAGGCCGAGGCGACGGTGCGGTCCTTCGCGTTCTGGTTGAAGTCGACGAACACCCCGTGGCGTTCCTCCTTCCACCACCGGCTGGTCGCCAGCTCCGGGGCGCGGCGCTCCACCTCGCGGGCCACCGTCTCGGCGGCCAACCGCAGCTCCCGGAACGTCCATCGCGGGGCCACCGGCGCGTAGATGTGAAAACCTCGGGAGCCGCTCGTCTTCGGCCAGGCCGTGAGCCCGTGATCCTCCAATACCTCACGCACCACGAACGCGACATCGAGGATCTGGCTCCACGGCACCCCGGGCACCGGATCGAGGTCGATGCGCAGTTCGTCGGGGTGGTCCAGGTCGTCGGCACGCACGGGATGCGGATTGAGGTCCACGCACCCCAGGTTGACCACCCAGGCCAGCGACGCCGCGTCGGTGACGACGGCTTCCCGGGCTGAGGTCCCCCGCGCGTAGTGCAGTTCGGCCGAGGCGATCCAATCCGGACGCTTCTCGGGCACACGCTTCTGGAAAATCGCTTCCTGTGAGATGCCCTTGACGAACCTCTTCAGGATCATCGGCCGGTCCCGCACCCCGCGCAGCGCCCCTTCGGCGACACCCAGGTAATAGCCGACGAGGTCGGCCTTGGTGATGCCCGTTTCGGGAAAAATAACCTTGCCTGGGTGCGTGATGGTGACATCGCGTCCCGCGACCTGCAGCACGAGGTCGGCTTTGGATGAGCCGCTCGCGCGAAGACCATCCGACATGGCGTCATCGTAGGGCTGCAGACCGACTTTCCTGGGCGTACTTGGTGACAGGCCCCCGACCGACCGGTTGGGTGTACCACTGAGAGGGAGGTCACATAGGCTGTTGATCATGTCGATCACCGCCGAACGGCCGCTCTTCTCGAAACTTCAGACTCTTGCGAAGCGCGGTGGCGCTGAGCTGCATTATCTCCGCAAAGTCATCGAGGCGGGCATGCTCAAACTGGACCCGCCGAACGTGCTCGGGGGCATCGTCCGCGACTTCTATCGCTTCGGCGAAATCGGCGCGGTACCGGCGTTCGGCGCCCACCGCAGCCCGTCGCGGACCGCGATCATCGACGACGAGGGCTCGCTCACTTATGCCGAGCTGAATGACGCTGTCAACGCCCTGGCCCATGGCCTGAATCGTCTCGGTATCACGGGCGGAGACGGGGTTGCGATCCTGGCGCGCAACCACCGCTGGTTCATCATCGCCAACTACGCCGCTCACCGTGCCGGTGCCCGGGTGATCCTGCTCAACACAGACTTCTCCGGCCCGCAGACCAAGGAAGTCGCCGAGCGTGAAGGTGCCCGCGTCCTCATCTATGACGCCGAGTACGCCGAGTTCCTGGACGGGTACAGCCCCGAGCTGGGCCAGATCATGGCCTTGCCGACCAACCCGGAAAACCCTGACCAGCCGGCCTCGGACGACGAGACCATTGCGTCGGTGATCAAGCGCAACAGCACCTCGCCGGCACCGCGCCCGTCGAAGTACTCGTCGTTGGTGATTCTCACCAGCGGCACCACCGGCACGCCGAAGGGTGCCCCGCGCAAACTGGCACTGACCCTGGCGCCGGTTGGCGGCATGTTCTCGCATGTGCCGTTCCGTTCGGGTGAGGTGACCTCGGTACCCGCTCCGATGTTCCACGCGCTGGGCTACCTACACCAGAGCTTGGCGCTGACGTTGGGATGCACGCTCATTCTGCACCGGAAGTTCAAGCCCGAGACCGTGCTTACCGATATCGAGAAGTTCAAGGTGACCGCGATCGTGGTGGTGCCGGTGATGCTGAACCGCCTCCTCAACGCTCTCGACGAGATGCCCGCCAAACCCGACTTGTCCTCGCTGCGTATCGTTTTCGTGTCGGGATCGCAGCTCGGCGGTGAGCTCGCATCCCGTGCGCTGGACACCCTGGGCCCGGTCATCTACAACCTGTACGGATCCACCGAGGTTGCCTTCGCCACCATCGCGCGGCCGCAGGATCTGGCCATCAACCCGTCCACGGTGGGTCCCGTTGTCAAGGGCGCGACCGTGAAAATCCTTGACGACGAAGGCAAACCTGTTTCGCAGGGCACCGTCGGCAGGATCTTCGTCAGCAACGCGATCCCGTTCGACGGCTACACCGGCGGTGGACACAAGCAGATCATCGACGGACTCATGTCCAGCGGCGACGTCGGCTACTTCGACCAGCACGGGCTGCTCTACGTGTCCGGTCGCGACGACGAGATGATCGTCTCGGGCGGCGAGAACGTGTTCCCGGCCGAGGTCGAGGACCTCATCAGCGGTCATCCCGAGGTGGTCGAGGCGACCGCGCTGGGTGTCGATGACCCGGAGTGGGGAGCGCGGTTGCGGGCCTTCGTGGTTCGTCACCCCGAGTCCACGGTGGACGCCGATGGTATCCGTGCCTACGTGCGCGACAACCTGGCTCGGTACAAGGTGCCGCGCGATGTCGTGTTCCTGGACATCTTGCCGCGCAATCCTTCCGGAAAGATTCTCAAGCGCCAGCTGCGCGAGCTGGAGGTATAGGCGGCCATGTCCGACGGTCTTCGCGTAAACGGCTCATCCGCGTCCCGGGACCACGACATCGTGCTGTACGGGGCGACGGGATACGTCGGGAAACTCACGGCGCTGTACCTGGCCGGACGGGTGGAGGCCACCGGTGCGCGGATCGCGCTGGCCGGGCGCAGCACCGACAAGCTTGCCGCGGTGCGTGATGCCTGCGGTCCGGCGGCGCGGGATTGGCCGCTGATCGAAGCCGATACGACCCGGCCGTCGACGCTGGCGGCGATGGCGGCGTCCACACGGGTGGTCCTGACCACCGTCGGTCCGTACACCAAGTACGGGCTGCCGCTGGTAGCGGCGTGCGCCGAGGCAGGCACCGACTACGCGGACCTGACCGGCGAGGTCAACTTCGTCCGGGAGAGCATCGACGTATACGGCAAGCAGGCTGCAGATACCGGTGCCCGCATCGTTCACTGCTGCGGATTCGATTCCATCCCATCGGATTTGAGCGTGTACGCGCTGTACCGGCAGGCGCAGGACGACGGTACCGGCGAGCTGCTCAACACCACCTATGTGCTGAGCAAGTTCCGCGGTGGTGTCAGCGGCGGCACGGCCGCGTCGATGGTCGAGGTGATGGAGGCCAGCGCCGAAGATCCTGAGGTGCGCCGTAACGCGCAGGACCCCTACTCGCTGAGCCCCGATCGTCCGGCCGAACCTGAGGTGGGGCACCAGCGCGAATTCCAAACACTCCGAGGTGAATCCATCGCACCCGAGTTGGCGGGCAAGTGGCTCGGCGCGTTCTTCATGGGGCCCGTCAACACCCGGATCGTGCGGCGTAGCAATGCGCTGTTGGACTGGGCATACGGCACCCGGATGCGGTACCGCGAGACGATGAGTTTGGGTGGTTCGGTGATCGCCCCCGTCGCCGCAGCGGCCGTGACCGGAGCGCTGACGGTTGGCTTCGGGCTGGGCACCCGCGTTCCTATGCCCAAATTCATTGCCCAAAGGCTGCTTCCGAAGCCGGGAACCGGACCGAGTGAACGTACCCGCGAACGGGGCCACTACCGCGTCGAGACTTACACCACCACAACCGAGGGTGTGCGGTACCGGGCGATCATCGCCCAGGAAGGCGACCCCGGCTACAAGGCGACTGCCGTGTTGCTCGGCGAGAGCGGCCTGACCCTGGCGCTGGATCGCAGCGAATTGCCGGACCGGCTAGGGGTTTTGACACCTGCGGCTGCCATGGGTGACCCGCTGCTGAAACGGCTCCGTGCGGCCCGAGGTGTGACGGTCGAAGTCGAACGGCTCTAGGTTTTCGCCGCTGAATGATTGGAGTGGGTATATGTCCGTATCGGTGGTAGAGGCGGGGCCTCAGCAGGTCAGCCGTTCAGTCGACGTGTCTGCTCCGGCAACGGAGTTGTTCGCCATCGTCGCGGACCCGCGACGTCATCATGAGCTCGACGGGTCGGGCACTGTCGGCCAGAACATCCGCACGCCTGACCATCTCGTGGTTGGGTCGCGCTTTTCCACCGGGATGCGGATGTTCGGCCTTCCCTACCGCATCACCAGCGTGGTGACGGAATTCGATCCTGACAGGGTCGTTGAATGGCGCCATCCGCTGGGTCACCGGTGGCGCTGGGAGTTTGTCGCACTGTCGCCGACCAGCACCCGCGTCACAGAGACGTTCGACTTCCGCAACGCCGGGCCGATCCAAAACCTGTTGAACTACAAACTGCCCGGTTTCATCAAGGCGAACACCCGCGGGATCGAAGCCACTTTGCAGCGACTCCAAAACCGGTACAGCTAGCCGGCGGATTCCCCGGTGGCCCGGGCGGCCGGCGACTGGCTGATCGCCTCCA
The DNA here is from genome assembly GCF_002013895.1 of Mycobacteroides franklinii. Taxonomy (GTDB): domain Bacteria; phylum Actinomycetota; class Actinomycetes; order Mycobacteriales; family Mycobacteriaceae; genus Mycobacterium; species Mycobacterium franklinii. The sequence continues at coordinate 558,940 of NZ_MAFQ01000005.1, forward strand.
GCACCGTCACGATTTCATTGGTGACCTCGCTCGCGCGCTCATTGGGCAGCATGTGGCCCGAGCCCGGGTAGGTGCGCAGTTCGTTGGTCTGCAGGGCCGACGCAATGATCCGGGAATCGCCTGCCGGAGTGAGGAAGTCGCGGGCGCCTGCCAGTACCGCGGCGGGCTTGCCGCGGTAGGCGCTCAACCCTTCGGTCAGATCCTCATGGAGCACCATGCTCTCGGCGGCATCCTTGTAGCTGCGCGGGGTACCCGAGCGGATCTGGTCCCATACTCGGCTGACGTCATACGGCCGCGGGTCACGCCCGAACACCAGCGTCGAGATGATAGGGCGCATGAGGTATCCCTGCTGCAGGAACCAGCCCTGCGCGACGACGCCCAGGATGACCGCCTTGACGACCGTGAACACCGGCGGGACCACCCGGAGCCGGTGCAGGAGCCGTCCCGCTGAGGTGGCGACGAAGACCGCGGCAGAAATCCGCTGGGCCACCAGGTCCGGGTGGTACTCGCCGAGGCCCATCATGGTCATACCGCCCATCGAGTGACCGACGATCACGATCTGCCCCGTGGGGATCTCGGCGTTGATGAAGTCGGCAGCATCCGCGGCGAGCTGCCGAACATTCACGGAGCCCCCGGGCGCCGGATCGGACTTGCCGTGGCCGCGGTGGTCGAGGGCGATGATCCGCAGTTCGGAGTTGCGCTCGTGCAGCGGACCCGCCACGTCGTCCCACGCCTCGCGATTCTGGGTCCATCCGTGCAGGAACAGCACGGTGACGGCTGATGAGCCGCCCGCACGCAGACCTGCGCCGCCGGCCGCGCGGTTACCGGTGTCGGAGAATCCGATTCGGGTGCCGTCAGCAGCGATGAAGAAATCCTCGCGCTGACGCCACGCGGTCTCGGTGGCGGAATTACGGGTCACGCGGCAGTCCTAACAGTCGCTCGGCAATGATATTTAGCTGCACCTCGGAGGTGCCGCCGTAGATGGTGGTCGCACGGCTAGCTAAAAGATAGTCCGCCCACCGACCCTGCTCCTGCCCGGAATCGCCGATGGCGCCATCTTGTCCAAAGTGGTTCACCACGAATTCGGCGTAGCCCTGCCCCGTGCGCATGCCGAGTAGCTTGGACACCGCGGCCGACGGCATCGGGTCGCCGCCGGCGAGGGTCAGCAGGGTGGAGCGCAGATTCAGTAGTTTGACCCCGTGCCCCTCGGCGATCAGCTGGCCCGCCCGGTCACGCGCGACCTCGCTGAGCTCGTGCCCGCCGACGAAGGCCACCAGGTCGTCCAGGCTGGCCAGGAACGGCAGGTCGGAACTGCCGATCGAAACCCGTTCCGCCGTCAACGTATTGCGGCTGACCTCCCAGCCGCGGTTGACCTCGCCCACTACCAGCTCATCAGGCACGAACACGTCATCGATGAAGACCTCGTTGAACAGTGCACCGCCGGTCATTTCGCGTAGCGGCCGAACGGTGACACCCTCGCTCTTCATGTCGATGAGGAAGTAGGTGATGCCATTGTGTTTGGGGGCGCTGGGGTCTGTGCGCGCCAGGCAGGCACCCCAATCGGCGAATTGGGCCACCGAGGTCCAGATCTTCTGACCGGTGAGCCGCCAGCCGCCGTCCACCTTGACCGCTTTGGTGGACAGACCCGCGAGATCCGACCCGGCGCCGGGCTCGGAAAACAGCTGGCACCACATCATTTCGCCACGGAATGTGGGCGGCAGGAACCGTTCCTTCTGTTCCTCGGTGCCATACGCGACGATGGAAGGCACCAGCCAGGTCGCGATGCCGAGCTGTGGCCGGCGCACCTTTCCGGTGAGGAACTCCTGCGAGATGATCACCTGCTCGATGGGAGACGCGGAGCGCCCCCACGGCGTGGGCAGGTAGGGCAACACCCATCCGCCTTCGGCAATGGCGGCATTGCGTTTCCCGGACGGGATCTCCTTGAGAGCGGCAACCTCGGCGCGAATCTCCTCACGGAGGGCCTCGGTTTCCGGTGCCAGATCGATGTCCACCTTGCGCAGTCCGTGCTCGACGGCAGAGCGCACCACGGTCGCGGGCGCGCCGCCGGAACGACCCAGGGCGGCACTGAGACCCAGCGCCCTGCGGTAGTAGATGTGGGCGTCGTGCTCCCAGGTGTAGCCGATACCGCCGTGCACCTGAATGCAATCCTGCGCGCACTGCTGGGCTGCTGCCGGAGCCAGCGTCGCGGCCACCGCGGCCGCGAACTCGACGACGCCCGCGGCCTCGTCGGCGTCGTCCAGGGCGCGCGCGGCGTCCCACACGGCGGCGGTGGCCCGTTCGGTGACGGCGGCCATGGTGGCGCACTTGTGCTTGATGGCCTGGAATTGTCCGATGGGGCGGCCGAATTGCTCACGCACCTTGGCATATTCGGATGCGGAGTCCGTCGCCCAGCGAGCGACGCCGACAGCCTCGGCGGATATGAGCGTGGAGATGATGGCCGTGGCGCGGGCATCGGTGAGGTTGGTCAGCACGCGATCGGGCCGAACCTGCACGCCGCGTGCCGACACATGCGCCACCGGCCGCAGCGGGTCCACACTCTGTTGCGGGTCGAGAGTGACGTCATCGGCGCTGAACACCGCCCACACTCGGTCGGTGCCGACGGAGACCGGCGCCACCACGTAGGCCGCCGACGCGGCCGACAGCACTGAACGCGCCTGTCCGTCAACGGTCAGAGTGCCATCGGAATCCGTTGCCGTGAACGATGATCCAGCAGAGAAGGTGGCGATGGACACGCCAGAGGCCAGATCATTCAGCAGGGGATGGCCAGGGTCGTGGGCGCTGATGAGCGCGCTCGCGATCACCGAGGGGACAAACGGGCCGGGCGCGGCGCCCCGCCCGAACTCGGCCACCACAATGGCAAGTTCGAGCGCGCCAAACCCTTGGCCACCAATCGATTCAGCGAGATGAACGGAGGTAAGACCCTGATCCGCCGCGGCCTTCCAGAACGGCGGCGGCCACGGCAACGGCGTCTCGAGCGTCTCGTGGAGCAGCTCGGAGGGCACAACGCGCTCGACGAACGCATGCGCCGAATCCGCAAGTGCTACATGCTCACTGTTGATGGCGATCGGCATGGGATTGCTTCCTAACTATTCGGAGCTGGGCTCGCTGTGGCTGGCGCGGTCTTCATATGCGGCACGGGCCGAGGTGCCATGAGCATCGAGCATGAAGTGGTCCATCCCCAGTGATCGCGCGGCAGGGCCGTACAGCGATCGGGGCAGCATTGCGGTGGTCCGTAGCAGGGGGCCGAGTTTCTTGGGCACCATGACGGGGAACTTTCCCTTGCGTACGGCTTTCAACACACCGGCCGCAATATCTTCGGGCTGAACGATTCCCAGCAGCCAGTGCTTTTCCAGGCCGGCCACCAGTTCGGTGTTGACCACGCCGGGCATCACACAGACAACGGAGATGTTGTCATCTTTGAGCTCGAGGGTCAGTGATTCGCAGAGGCCAACCACGGCCCACTTCGTCGCGCAATAGGTGGCGAGTCCGGGCACGCCCATCTTGCCCGCCGCCGACGCGATGTTGACGATCACGCCACCGCCACGCGGCTTCATCCGTGCGACGGCGAGCTGACTGCCCCAGATGACGCCGCGCACGTTGATATCGAGCTGGCGCTGGATGGATTCCAGGGATTCTTCCCCGAACGGGGTGATGGGCATGATGCCCGCGTTGTTCACGATCACGTCGACGGGGCCGATGGTGGCCGCGATGGTGTCGAGGAAGGCCTCGAAGCTGCCGTGGTCGGTCACATCCAGCGGCAGGCCGATGGTGCCATTGCCGATCTCGGCTGCGGTGTTCTCACACAGCTTCTTGTCGATATCGCCGATCGCGACCTTGGCACCTTCGGCGGCGAACGCCGTGGCGATGGCCCGACCGATTCCCCGGGCTCCGCCGGTGATGGCGACGACCTTGCCTGCGAGCTGTACGGCTGTTCCCATTCGTCCTCCCACGCCATTGTGGTATCCGTTGTACGAATCTTTACGAATTCCGCCTAGTGTAAATCTTCGGGCGCTAGCCTAACGCACGCGGTCAGCTAGCGGCATCCCCTCTTGTATACGCCGACAGTTGTCGATCGCGTGGTCCAGGTAGCGCGTCATGGTGTCCGCGGTGAACCAGGTGACGTGCGGCGTGAGCACCACATTCGGCAGTGAGAGCAGCGGGTTGTCCGATGAAACGGGCTCTTGGGCAAAGACATCGAGACCGGCCGCGCCGAGTGGGCCCTGCCGGAGCGCATTGACCAGCGCCGCCTCGTCGACGACGGCTCCGCGTGAGGTGTTCACCAACACCGAACCGGGCCTCATCTGAGATAGGGCGGTGGCATCGAGCAGGCGGGTGCTGGCCTCGGTCAGCGGCAGATGCAGCGAGACGATATCGCTGCTGGTCAGCAGGTCATCGAGGCCGCGCCAGCCGTCGGTGCCGTCGTCGCGGGTGCTGGTGTGCAGCACGGTGGAGCCCATCGCCAACAGGATGCGCTCGAGTGTCTTGGCGATGTTGCCGTATCCCACCAATCCGACTGTGCACGAGCCGATATCGCGCACCGTCTCGCCGAGGGACTGATCGGTGGGCCAGCCGTGACCGGTGCGAATGTCGCGGTCCAGTCGCGGCAACTGCCGCAGCGCCGCCAACATCAGCAGTAGTGCGCCCTCGGCGACCGAGGGCGCGTTGGCTCCCGGCATGTTGGCGACGGCCACCCCGTGCTCCCTTGCGGCCTCCAGGGCGATGGTGTTCACCCCCGCGCCGAACTTGTGGATCAGCCGTAGCCGTTCGCCCCGCGCCACGTCGTCTGCGGACAGCGGGCGCAGCACATGCCATAGCACCTCGGCCTGCGGCAGTTCGGCGTAGAAGGTGTCATCGTCATCTTCGGCGCAAAAGCGCACGTCGAGCCAATCGGCATGCGGTGCAAGCTGTTCACGGACCCGAGGACCGCCGGGAAAATGGGCGAGAACTCTCACCACCGTGTGCTTGCCCATTCCGCGATGGTATCGGCCTGATCCTGGCGGGCCCCGGGGTTCTGGAAGTAGTGGTCGGCATCGACGGTCGCCTGAGACTTGTCGGCCGAGCCCAGTGCGTCGTAGATCCGCCGTGCGTCCGAGGGGAAGACCCCGGTGTCACCGTCGGCGTTGATGACCAGTGCCGGGACGGTGACGTCGGCCAGGTGTGGTTCGGCACGGGTCTGTGCGTGCGACAGGCTCCACATGCCGAGCCAGTTCTTCAGCGTGGTGGCGCAACCGATCCCGAACGTGGAGCGGTTGGCCTTCACCGGAACACCGGCGTAGCACAGGTTCGCGGGACGCTTGGTTGGCTCCAGCGTGGGGTCGACCATGCGTGGGTCGGCCCAGGTGCGGTGCACGGTGAAGGCCCGGTCGCTGAACCCCGCCGCGCGTACGCGTGTGAGCTCGTCGAGGGCCCACGCGGTGATCCGGTGATTGCGTGCCGCCTGTCCCGCACGGTATTTGGCGACGAATTCGGGGGAGTAGGCCGGTCCGTTCGCCTCGTTGAACAGATCGAGGGCGGGGTCGGTGGAGGCCGGATCGCTTTCGTCGATCACCGAGGCGTCCATCCAGTCCGTGAGTACGTCGGGGCGGCCCAGGTGCGCCGCCGTGGCGACGTACCCGGCGGCGGCGGGCAGGCTGTCCAGCCCTTCCGCGGGGCGCATGCCCTCCAGCGGTGTCACCTTGGGTGCGGCTGCCTGAGACTGATAGGCCGCCATGAGCGACCCGCCCCCCGAGTTACCCAGCAGGAGTACGGTTTCCACTCCCGCTTGTTCGCGCAGCCAGCGCACGCCCACGCCGATGTCGACTAGGGCGTGATCGAGCAGGAACTGGCTTTCGAATCCCCGGAATCGGGTGTTCCAGCCCAGGAATCCATACCCATGCCGGGCCAGGTATTCGGCGATGTAGTGCTCGGAGAAGTCGATTTGGTAGTGGGTGGCGATGAAGGCGATCTTGGGTTTGGTGCCTGCGGCCCGGTGGTACAGGCCCTGGCATGGATGACCGCCGGCGCCGTTGCGCCCGGCGGTCGGCGAGGGCAGTCCGATGAACTCTCGCTCGACTGTCACTTCGGTGGGCATTCAGCAGACCTCCTTGGAATAGATGGCGCGGTAACAGATTCCGGCCAGGGTGTCGATGCAGGCATCGTCGTCGACGGTGGCGGCGTTGCCCTGGCTGAGCTGGTTGTAGGCGAATTGGTTCATCATCGAGACGATCGCGGTCGCCATGAGGTGCGGATCATTGCCGGGGCTGTATCCGTCACGTTGCGCACGTTTGATGGTGGTAGTGAGGAAATCGATTGGTTCGGAACATATTTGGTTCCAGAAATCGGCGAACTCGGCACTGATCATGGCCATCTGCGACACGCTGATCATCTCGGCCAGTTGATGGCGCCAGGTGAGCCAGTGTGCGGTGGCGATGTCGCGTGCGCGCTGCTTATCTGTCTGTGCCCGTGGCTCCGCGACCAGGGACGAGACGCGCTCCTGCGCCTCGGTGCGAAATCGGATGGCCCATTGCGCGACCATCGCCTCTTTGGAGTCGTAGTAGTTGTAGAACGACGCCGTGGACCGGCCTGCTTCGGTGGCGATATCGGCGACGGTGGTGGCAAGAATTCCTTTGCGGGCGATCACCGTTCGTGCGGCCTCGTCGATAGCGGCCTGGGTTTGACGGCCCCGCACGGTGGGTTGAACCACGCTCACCTCCCTCTGGCGAGCATGCTCGTGCTCACGTTGCCGATGGGTATTGACCCGTTTCTGAATCTGATGTTAGATTCAGATTAGCGTAAAACGCAAGGTAGTCATGCGGTCGGATCAAGGAGGCTCCCCATGACGATGATCAAGCCGAACAACCCCAACTCTGAATTCGAGTTCGGCGGTTTTAACCATGTGGCGCTTGTGTGTTCGGATATGGCACGCACTGTGGACTTCTACTCCAACGTGCTGGGCATGCCGCTCATCAAGTCGCTCGACCTGCCGATGGGGCAGGGGCAGCACTTTTTCTTCGATGCCGGCGGCGGCGACTGTTTGGCCTTCTTCTGGTTCAAGGATGCCCCGGACGGTGTGCCCGGGATATCGGCCCCGGAGGCGATTCCGGGGATCGGCGACATTGTGAGCGCTGTGAGCTCCATGAACCACATCTCGCTGCACGTACCTGCCGAGAAGTTCGACGAGTACCGCGTCAAGCTGAAGGCCAAGGGCGTGCGGGTGGGGCCCATCCTGAATCATGACGAGAGTGAGTTCCAGGTATCGAGGGAACTGCACCCGGGCGTGTATGTGCGCTCGTTCTACTTCCTCGACCCCGACGGAATTACCCTCGAGTTTGCTTGCTGGACAAAGGAGTTCACGGCAGCGGACGTAAGTGTTGCGCCGAAGACCGCAGCGGAGCGCAGCCCGCGCGAGGTGGCTACCGCCTGACCGGCTCCAGCAGCTCCGTGAGGACCCGGACGAGTTCGGTGCTGGTGAGCCTGAGCTGCCCGGAGACCCAGGCGGCAAGCGTGTGCCCGACACCGCCGACTGTGAAATAGGAAGCGGCCCGCAGGGATTCATCCGCGGCAGCCTGATAGGTCTTGTTCATGTGTTGCCCCGACAGGCCTGCGAAGAGGTCCCAGGCCGCGTATCGCCTGTCGGCAATCACCGAATTGGCCGGATTGTGGCCGAACAGCAGCGAGCCGATGCGCGGATCCGTTTCGATGATGTGCACCAGATTGCCGATACCGGCGGCGGTCTTGTCGCGCAGGGGTGCCGTGTCGACAGCCTTCTGGGTGGTTGACGCGACGTGGCCGATGGCCCTGTCGAATACCTCGGCACTGAGCTGATCGAGATCGGTGAAACTCTCGTAGAAGTATCGGGCGACCACGCCCGCGTGCTTGCACAGGCCGCGGACCGTCAGATTCGGTGCGGGACCAGAGGTGAGCAGATCCAGGCCGGCGTCCAGGAGTCGATTCCGCCGTTCGGCCTGACGGTCAGGGGCCTGGACGCCCCCGTACACCCGCGATGACGTCACCAGAACATCTTGACAGGTGGTGGTCCGCTGAACGATATTTGAGAACAAGCGTTCGCAAATACAAGGGGTCAATGGTGACTATCGAGCAGGTGTCGGGAGTCGAAGGGCAGCTATCGGACGACGGGGGCCCCGGCACGCGGAGCCGTCGTCATGAGCCGGTCCCACCCGCGGCGGATTTGTCGCCGTGGTGGTCCTGGCGACGGCAGCCCACCATGGGTGACAACCTGATGGGCCTGGCCCTCTTGGCGGGGCCGGCCAACATCGTCATGCAGCTGGCACGTCCCGGTGTGGGATACGGCGTGGTCGATAGCACGGTGGAAAGTGGCCGTGCCGATCTGCATCCCATCAAGCGGGCCAGGACCACCTTCACCTTCTTGGCGGTCTCGGCACTGGGCAGTCCGGAGCAGAAGGCCGCGTTCCGAAAGGCGACCAACCGCTCTCATGCGCGGGTGCATTCGGAGCCGGGGGACAAAGTGCAGTACAACGCCTTTGACCCGGAACTGCAAAAGTGGGTGGCGATCTGCCTCTACAAGGGATTCGTCGATGTGTATGAGGCATTTGTCGGGCCGCTGACCGGCGAGATGGCCGAACGGTGTTTGCAGGACGGGGCCGTCATGGGCACCACCTTGCAGATGCCGCTGGCGATGTGGCCGAAGTCGTGTGCCGAGTTCGATGAATATTGGCAGCAGTCATTAGAGCTGGTGCACATTGACGATCATGTACGCCCGTACCTGTATCGGATCATCTCGGCATCCATCGCGGTGCCAAAGTTCATGCGTCGGCCGGTGGGCGCCTTTTCGCGGTTGATCTCCACGGGATTCTTGCCGCAACGATTCCGGGACGAGATGAGACTGCCGTGGAGCCCTGCCCGCGAGCGAATGTTCCGGCGGCTCGTCGCTCTGCTCGGGTTGGCCAGCCGTCTGCTGCCCAACGGGTTGCGCCGGTTCCCGTTCAACGCCTTGATGCTCGATCTCGACTGGCGTATTCGCACCGGGCGCCCGCTGGTCTGAACCATATTGGGCTAACAAACGTATCCAGTTAGCGGTGTGACACAGTCCGCATCCCACCCGTGACCATGCGGTTAACGGGTGTTACCAGACGTGTTGGAATCACCTTCCACTTCTGGGCAAAACCTGCTCGGGCCACGTGCTGGCCGTCTGCTGGTGTTCCGGTCGTCACTCGAGGCCAGTCCCATTGTGTCGGGTATGTTGCACAGATACGTCCATCCGTAGGTATTTTCATTGCTGGCGAATCGCGGCACGACGCTTGTAGTAGCTAATTTATACATGATGAAGTTTTGTCGCGTTTGCAGTATCTGCACCATTTTTGCAGTTCAAAGCCATTGAAACGGGCGTGAGATCGTCGCCAGTTAAGAACAACCTGTACATTTACCCACCGACTCCGTGAGCCCTGTCACAATTGCAGACCATTGGGATTCTCGTGTTGCCAGTTGGTGATTCTCTGGATAGATTCCCTTTCGGACAAACTGGGTAACGGGCGTTACATCTTTCAAGTGGCCGCTCGTCCGGAGTGTTCGCGCGAGGGTTGTCATAGCAGGCTGCGCAGAGTCTTCCGCGTCCTGAACTCCATGACACGAGCTGTTCTGCTGATTTGCTGATGTTGCTGGTGATGGAGGACGTGCCTGTGGTCGCGGTGGATGAGGGATCCTCAGCGCCCACCCGGTTGCGGGGCCGCGTAGGCAGCATTCGGCGATCGCGTAGATCGCACGCCGCGGTGGGGCAGATATCGGCAGGACACCGCGCGACCCACTGGGGAGATCTCTACGGTCGGTGGCTACTGATCACGGACTCAACGATCGTGGCGGCCGCCGGCTGGACGTGGATCGAGCTGCGTAACGCCACGAACCCGATGACGCCCGCTGAGTTGTGGATCAGAGTCGTCTTCTTTGGCTACTGGGCTCTGCTGTTGGGTGTCTATCGCAGCCGTGATCCCCATCTGATGGGCAGCGGCGGCGAGGAGTACCAGCGGGTGCTGCGCGCGACCTTCCACATGTTCGGTCTGTTCGCCATCGTGAGCGTGCTGTTCAAATTCAATGTCTCGCGTTTCGCGTTGGGCATGTCCCTCATCGTCGGAATCGTGTTCCTGCTGCTCAACCGAAAGCTCAGCCGGATGTGGCTGAACCGGCAGCGTGCCCGCGGGAAGCAGATCTTCAAGGTGGTGGTGCTCGGTGGAGACACCGCGGCACTGAATCTGGCGGAGGCGTTCGGCCGCGATACCGCGCTCGGGTATCGCGTTGTCGGCGTCTGCGTTCCGGGCTACCTGGGGGCGCCGGGACAGAACATCGAAGTCGTCGATCGGGTGATCCCGATCCTGGGTTCGGAGGAGCGCATCGTCGCCGGGGTGATGGAGGCCGGCGCCGACACCGTCGCGGTGACCGCTACCGAACAGCTCGGTCCGGAGAAGATGCGTGAACTGGCGTGGCGCCTCAGCGAGATCGGAGTCAGTCTGCTGGTTTCGCCTGGCGTGTTCGATGTCGATCAGCCTCGGGTCCGGGTGCGCCCCGCCGGATCGATGCCGCTGATCCATCTCGCCGAACCTCAGTACGAGGGTGCGTCACGGCTGCACAAGGTGTTGTTCGACCGGATCGGCGCGCTTCTGCTCATCATCGGATTCAGCCCCCTTTTGCTGGCGTGCGCCCTGGCGGTGAAGCTGGAAACGCGCGGGCCGGTGTTCTACTCGGCCGAGCGCATCGGTGTGCGATCCAGGCCCTTCCGCATGATCAAGTTCCGTTCCATGGTGGTCGGAGCAGACAAGATGGTGGCCGCGCTGATGGCCCAAAATGACGGTGCCGGACCACTTTTCAAGATACGTGAAGATCCGCGTGTCACCATGGTAGGCAGGTTCCTGCGCCGCACCAGCCTTGATGAGCTGCCCCAGCTGTTCAATGTGCTGCGCGGCGAGATGAGCTTGGTGGGCCCGCGGCCACCGCTACGTCGCGAGGTGGAGGAATACACCGAGGTGATCAAGCGCCGGCTGCTGGTCAAGCCCGGAATGACGGGTCTCTGGCAGGTCAGCGGACGCTCTGATCTGCCGTGGGATGAGGCCGTACGGCTGGATCTGTCTTACGTCGAGAACTGGTCGATGGTGTCTGACGTGTCGATCCTGTGGCGTACGTTCCGTGCGGTGGCGCGCAGCGACGGGGCGTATTAGCGCGCCATCCACGGCGCGGCCGCATGTCAATCTAGTTGTCACAGTCGCGAGGTATTGTCGCGGTCATGCGCACCGATCGCGACAACTGGGACATCAACACAAGCGTCGGCTCCACCGCTTTGTTCGTGGCGGCCAGCCGGGCTCTCGAGGCTACGAAACCCGCACCGCTGGCAGAAGATCAGTATGCGGAGGTGTTCTGTCGCGCGGCAGGCGGGGAATGGGCCGAGCTGGTTGCCGGTGGTGTGCCCGGGCACCCGTTGCGGTCCGAGGAATTCGGTCAGTACTTCGTGAGCTTTCAGGGTGCTCGCACCCGCTACTTCGATGCGTACTTCGGCAGGGCGATCGAGGCCGGAGTCAAACAGGTGGTGATCCTGGCCTCTGGACTGGACTCACGGGCCTACCGGCTCGACTGGGCTCCGGGGACCACGATCTTCGAGTTGGACCAGCCCTTGGTGCATCAGTTCAAGCGTGAGGTGCTCGAGGAGCATGGTGCCGAGCCCAAGGCGGCACGCCAGGAAATTTCCGTCGATCTCCGCGAGGACTGGGGCAAGGCGTTACAGGACAAGGGCTTCGATCCTTCGACGCCGTCGGCGTGGATTGTCGAAGGGCTGTTGATCTACCTGCCGGCAGATGCGCAGGAACGGCTGTTCGAGTCGATTGATCAGCTGGCGGCGCCGGGCAGTTTCGTGGGCATCGAGCAGATGACGACCTATGCCGACGTGGTGTTCGCCATGCTGGTGGCCGGGGCCAACGAAAGCGGCGACCAGGCAAATTCAGACTTCTTCTCGCTGATCTACAACGAGCAACGCAGTGAGGCTGCCACCTGGTTCCGTTGCCATGGTTGGGATTCGGAGCGTACCGAGCTGTTGGACTACCTAAATTTCTCGGGTCGTGCATTGCCTCAGCCGAGTCAGCCGGCGTGGTACATGTTCAACTCGATCAGCCTGGTTTCGGCCGTCAAGGCTTAGTCGCGCAGATACCGGTCCAGGAAGTCGGTCATGTGATGCAGGTAGTCGCCCTGATTCACGTGCAGGATGTGATTTCCGGGGAACCAGTGCAACGCGCAGCGATCCCAGTGTTCCCAAAGCATTTCGGATTGTTCCGGGGGCGCTAGGCGGTCGCCGAGTCCGGTGATGATGAGACGACGCTCCTTGGGTACTACCGGCTGATAGGTCAGCGGCGACGAGTAGGACAGCGCTGCGTCCAGCTGGCTCTGATCGAGGTGCCCGAGCCTGGCCGCAAGCTTGATGGTCGGTTCGGCCGGAGCCCAGCTGTGCAGAAGCGATTTCACGTCGACCACGGGGACATTGGGGATAGCCACATCGATGCGGCGCTCCACGGTGGAGATCAGGCCGGTGGTGTAGCCGCCCAACGACAGACCTGTCAGGCCGATCCTCTCCACGCCGGTGCCGCGCAGGTAATTCACGAAGATCCGGAAATCATGCACGGCCTGACACATCGCTTCGGAGAAGCCCGTGAATCCGTGGCTGAAATACCCGGCCCCGCTGAACGGCGAGTACTTCTCGGCTCGTCGTCCATGAAAAGGCAAGGTATATAACAAGATGTCGTAGCCATTGCGGAAGAACCAGGGGAGGGCGAAGAACACCCCGTTCAACAGATACTGCGATCCGAAGAAGCCGTGGATGACGCAGAGAGTGGGGCGTGGGCCGTCATTGTGACGCCAATGCTGGGCCCGGGCGACGCTGTTGTGCGGGAAGCGTTTCCAGTAGTCCCGAAAGGCGGGATTGCGTGTCTGGTAAGGACTCTCGAAATCCAAGTTCTCCACGGTGCCCTTGGCCAGCGCCTGCGCGACGGGGCCCGCGGGACGGGAGAACACCACCGGGGTGGTCTCCGGTTCCGGGAAGGAAAGATCCGCGTCGCCCATCGCAGCCAGCTCGCCGTAGAAGGCCAGGTTGTCGCGCTCGCGAGCCACGAACTCCCGGTCCGCGATGAGGCTCGGCGCCACGACGCCCATCACCGACAAGGCGCCGACGGTACGCAGTGCGATATCGGTGAGAGCTGAGGTCTCGATCATCGCGCGTTCCCGCAGGGTGAGATCGCCGCGGCGGGGCAGCTGTGGGCTTGCTGTGGGGGCCGGTCGCGGGGTGATTCGCGGCTGTCCCACGGGTTCGGATAGCTCCGCTGTCATGAGTGTCCCTTCGCCACGGTGCTAGCTGCGCTGCTAGCTCACAGCGAATGCTAAGGCAACAAGATTGCCGTCACCAGATGGACGCACAGCATTCGTCCACAGATCACCTGAGGGTTCGTCGTGCGCTGCAAGGCTTGTCCCCGACGAAAGGGGCCACGATGAATGACAATTCGCGTGCATACAACAGCGTGTGGCAGCTCCGCGGAGACTCGTGGTGCAGGCTGGAGGAGGCCGCAGACCGGCTGATCCGGACCAGCACCACCGGTGCGCTCAAGGAGCAGTACGCAGCGATCTGCAAAGACCTGCTGGACAAGCTGACACCGCTGGAGCCGTATTGGGCGTACCCGGGATCGTTGCAGTTCGCGAAGGTGCAACGGCTGTTCAGTAGTGGCTCCCACGACAAGTTTGCGCAGGCGGTGTCGCGGATCAACCGGGCGCTGACCACCGAGTCATATCGAACCGGGGACGTCGATCACGCGGGGCTGGACGACACCGACATGTTTCCGGTGGATCCCCGCACGCTCGAGCAGCAGCCCATCAGCAAGCGGGACCAGCTGTACTTCGAAGTTCTCGTGGTCGCTTCGCTCACCGAGGCGCAGGAACGCGCGCTGCGCAACGAGGTACGCAGCTGGCGCCGCCCGGACGACGAGTTCGTGTACGAGCTGGTGGTGGTGTCCAGTGGGGATGAGGCGCTGATCGCCGCCCGGCTCAACGTCAACCTGCAGGCCGCGGTGGTGCGTCGCCGGTTCTCGCATCGCTCAGCCCGCGACCTGTCGTCCCTGTCGGAGTTCGTGGACACCCACATCTCCGATGAGCTGGCCGATCACCAGTCACCCGATGAGCGTGCCCAGATTCTGGCGACCTCGCTGGCCGACCTGCGGCCCGAGATGGACCTCTACCTGATGACCGAGATCGAGGTCGAGGACATCGCCGGCCGCGTGGGCCTGTACTTCCGCCGGGTGTTCCATGCGCGTGAAGGCGTGCTCGAACTGCATCTGTCGATTCTGCATGGTGTGGCCGCGCGTTACCGGACGCCGTTCTTCAGTGCGCTCAAGCAGTACAGCCACCGCCCAACAGGTGTCTTCCACGCGCTACCGATTTCCCAAGGCAAGTCAATTGTCAACTCGCACTGGATCAAAGACATGGTCAGCTTCTACGGACTGGATGTGTTCATGGCCGAGACGTCGGCGACCTGCGGCGGGCTGGACTCGCTGCTGGAACCGACCGGACCGCTGCGCGAGGCGCAGCAGCTGGCGGCCGAGGCGTACGGTTCGCGGCACAGTTTCTTCGTCACCAACGGCACCTCGACCGCCAACAAGATCGTCACGCAATCCCTCGTGGCACCCGGCGACATCGTGTTGCTGGACCGCAACTGCCACCAGTCGCATCACTACGGGATGATGATGGCCGGCGCCAATGTCATCTACCTGGAGGCCTATCCGCTCGTCGACTATTCGATGTACGGTGCGGTGCCCCTGCGTGAGATCAAGTCAAAGCTGTTGGCGCTCAAACAGGCCGGCAAGCTCGACCGGGTCAAGATGATCTCCCTGACGAACTGCACCTTCGACGGCATCGTCTACGACGTACAACGGGTGATGGAAGAGTGCCTGGCCATCAAGCCGGACCTGGTATTCCTGTGGGACGAGGCGTGGTTCGCATTCGCGCGTTTCCACCCCGTGTATCGGAACCGCACCGCGATGGCGTCGGCGCGTAAACTTCGGGAAAGATTGCAGGACAAGGACTACGGCAAGCGATATGAGGAATACCTCAAGGCCGAGATCGCTACACCGCCAACCGATGAGGACTTGCTGAACCGGCGGCTCATGGCGGACCCGGCCAAGGCCAGGGTGCGGGTGTACGCCACGCAGTCCACCCACAAAACCCTGACCTCGCTGCGACAGGGATCGATGATCCATGTGTACGACCAGGACTTCGACCAGAAGGTCTCCGAGGCATTCCACGAGGCGTACATGGCGCACACCTCGACCTCCCCGAACTACCAGATCCTGGCCTCGCTGGACCTGGGCCGGCGGCAGGTGGCCCTCGAGGGAGTTGAGTTGGTGCAGAGGCAGATTGAGAATGCCATGCAGCTGCGTGACGCCATCGACAACCACCCGCTGCTCAGCAAGTACATGGCCTGCCTGCGGACCTCGGACCTGATCCCCGACGACTTCCGTCCGTCGCACATCGCCCAACCGCTGCGCTCCGGCCTGAAGAACATGGAATCAGCCTGGGCCGCTGATGAATTTGTGTTGGACCCGTCGCGCATCACACTGTCGATCGGGCACACCGGCTACGACGGTGACGAGTTCAAGCGCGATCAGCTGATGGACCGGCACGGGGTGCAGATCAACAAGACCTCACGAAACACCGTGCTGTTCATGACGAACATCGGTACCACCCGCAGTTCGGTGGCCTTCCTGGTGGAGGTGTTGGTCAAGATCGCGCGCGAGCTCGACGAGCGCATCGGGGAGATGGGAATCGAGGAGCGGGCCCGCTTTGAACAGCGCGTGCACCGGCTCACCGCCAAGAGCGCGGCGATGCCCAACTTCAGCGGATTCCACCCCGCGTTCCTGGACCACAGCGGTTCCGGGCAGACCCCCGAGGGCGACGTGCGCAAGGCCTTCTACCTCTCGTACACCGACACCAATTGCGAGTACCTCAGTGACGCGCAGATTGCGGAAAAGCTCGACGCCGGTGGAGATGTGGTGTCGGCGACCTTTGTGACGCCGTATCCGCCGGGATTCCCCGTGCTGGTGCCCGGGCAGGTGTTCAGCCGAGAGATCCTGAGCTTCATCAGGACGCTGGACACCCCGGAAATCCATGGATACCAACCGGACTTCGGCTATCGCGTCTACACGGACAAGGCCATCGAGATGATCTCGCCGCCTGTGCTGGCCCCGAAAGCGGTGGTGGTGCAAGCCGTCCCGCACAAATCGGCCAAGGCGGACAAGGCTGCGGGAGAACCCGGAAACGGCGTGAAAGCCAAGCAGAACTGAGGGCTGCCCGCGGGTCCGTGGGCAGCACAAATAACGTTTACGTTTCGACTAGTTTCGACAATAAAACTTGTGCCGTCAACCCCTTGTGCTAGCTGAGGGGGCGGGTTCAGAGTGAAGATATGTCCGAAGCATGGATTGAGGCCTGTCCAGTCCAGCGGATCATGTTCCGTGACGGATTGGTCATCAGCCTGGGTGACTACAACGAGGTGGTTATCGCCGTGCCGATGTGGCTCACGCTTCCCCCGGCGGGGAAGTGGCCACGGGAAATCGTGTGCGTCGATCCGAAGGCAATCCTGGATGAGGAGCGTCCGCTCTTCAGTATCTCGGGTTCTACATGTACCGAGGCCAGGTGGAACGACAAAGGCGATTTGCACATGGAGTTCTCCGACGAGCACGTGATCGACGTGCCGCATCACGACTTCGACACGGCGTGGGAGATCTATGGCAAGTACCACGGATACGTGGCCAGCTTGCCGCGCGGCAAGGTTCGCGTGGTGCGCCACGATGTGCCGGAGGAAGCCGGGGCCTAACCGGTTTTCGCCGCGATCGAACCCAAGGGAGGGTTGGTTCGTGGTTAGTGCGTGAGGCTCATCGCGGCGGCATGTGCGACAGCGGTACTGGCCACTTCTGTCGGAGTGAACGCTCCGCCCGGCGTGCCCGAGCGCGGCGCGCGGCTGGACGTCGGCCTGGCGGCGGCGGTGCAGCCTGCCCCTGGTGCGCTGATCACGCAGTTCTTGGCCAACCAGGCGCAGAATTGTTCGTTGATCTGCCCGTTTGTCGTGCAGGGTGCCGTGCAGGTGCCGGCGGCGCTGTTGCAGGCACCAGGTACCTTCCTGACCCAGCTGCAGGCGGGGCAGCCCGTGGTGCAGGCGCTCGGTGCGGGCGGCGCGACGGTGAGCGGGGCGGCCAACGACGTGTGGACCGGGCTTATCCGCACCGACCTGGATCAAGTGGTGCCGCGTACCGAATTCGGCACCGAGGTGATCGCGGTGGGTCTGGTGCAAATCGGTGAGGCGGCGCTGACGCAACCCGGCAGCCTGCCCGGAGTGCTCGGGCAGGCGCGTTCCGATCTGTTCGCCGCGTTGAACAACCCCACGGGCCCGGAGCCGTTTCCGGCGGTACATACGCCATTGGAGGCAGCCGCCGTGCGCGTGACGGCGGTCTTTTGGGCGGTGGCTTTCCATGCCACAGAACAGCTCACACTGATTGTCACCCGAGTGCCCAACGCCTTCCTGACGACACTGGGCGCCACAGGGAATGTCGGGAAGGCCGTGCAGGCGGCGGGACAAGCGGTCTCGACCACGGTCTCCGAATCGATCGCGCCGATCCGTGACGCGCTGACCAAGCCGATCCCGATCACGCCAGCGGTGGCCGCAAAACCTGACGTGAAGTCGGCCGTGTCTCCGGTGAAAACCCCTGCGGTTCAGCCGAATGCAAAACCGAAGCAGCAGACGTCGGTACTGGCGTCTCCCCCGGCGCTGGCGTCGAAACCCGACCCGAGTACGTTCACGACCACCAAGCAACCGAACCTGATGAGTGGGTTGGGCGGGGCCGTCAAGAAGGCCTTCGGCGACATCGGTGCGAAGAAGCCCAGTGCGCTGGCGAAGCCCGCGAAGGCTGGTCATGCGTAGTTGTAGCCGTTAATCCGTTGCGGTTTTTTTGGGGTGGGAAATAGGTTGGACCTATGGCGTCCCCCGAGGTGCAAGCTGCCCTGGTCCGGCTGAGCGAACGAGTCGACCCCCCTGTAGTGGTGGAAATACCCTCGGCTGGCACCGATTTGACGTGGCGCCGGGCAACCAAGAAGGACATACCCGCCCTCTTCGAGCTCTGGCGAGCAGCAGGCGCCGTTGACCACCCCACGAGTCTGGTCATGATGGACGAGCTCGAAGAAGAATTCGATGACGAGGACTTTGATCCGGAACTCGACTCGGTGATGGCGCTCGACCCGTCGGGGCGGGCCGTGGCATTCGGTTCGGCAACGGTGAAGTCCAGCAACGAAACCGTCGTATGGGTGACGCTCGACGGCACCGTGCATCCCGATCGCCGTGGTGAAGGAATCGGGACCAGCGTGCTCCACTGGCAGGAGCAGCGGGGTCTACAGCATCTCGCGGAATCGGATGAATGCCTGCCCGGATGGCTCGCCGGTTTCGCGGAGGAGCACGCTGTCTGGACGACCGATTTGTTCCACCGCAACGGGTTTGAATCGGTGAGGTGGTGGCATGAGCTGGTGCGCGATCTCGGTCAACCCATCCCGGAGATCGGCCTTTCCCCCGGCGTGCGGATCGAGACCTATGGACCTGAGTGGTCCGAACCGACCCGAGACGCGCACAACGAGGCGTTCCGTGACCACTGGGGTAGCCAGCCGGAAACTCGTGAAGACTGGGAATCGGACCACAGGCTCGGTACCTTCCGCGCCGATCTCTCGTACGTCGCCGTTGCGCGCGATGCCGCGGGACAGGACACCGTCGTCGCCTATCTCCTCAGTGATGTCAACGAGGAGGAGTGGGAGGCCAACGACGGTTCGTTCGGATTCATCCACTTGCTAGGTGTTCGCCGTGACTGGCGCGGGCGCAAACTTGCGCAGGCGTTGTTGACGCACGCCATGCGCGCCTACAAAAACGAAGGGTTTGCGCGGGCCATCCTCGAGGTGGACGCGGACAGCCCTACGGGTGCCGTGTCCCTTTATGAGGGGTTGGGGTTCACGGAGGCCAATCGCTCGGTCAGTTTGATGAAGCAGTTCTGACATACCAAGAACACCATACGGTTTGGTGATTACACCAGGTCCCTGACGGGCTTAGGGCGTCCGGATTCGAGCGTCTGGGCGGGCACCTTCCTTGCTCGCGGGTGCAAGGTGTTCTCGGTGAAGAACCTTGGGGCCGTTACCCGTTGGATGAGCATCAGCACCGCACCTAGCACGAGAATGCCGAAGCCGAGGAAGAAGACCAGGCCAATGCCGCAGATTGACGAACCGCTGCCATTCGCGGGGTCCATCGATTCGCGTACCGAGATCACGAAAATGCCGATGAGCATCACACCGCCGAGTAGCGGGCAGAGGAACCGGAACACCACGTTGCGGAGGCTGACGAAGAGCGAGCGCCGGAACTCCCAGATGCAGGCAAACGCCGTGATGCCGTAGTACCAACAGATCATGATGCCGAGCGCGGCGATGGTGTCGGTAAGAGTGTGCTCGGACAACACCGTCACCACGGTGTAGAACACCGCCGTCACCGTGCTGGACATGATGGTGGAAAAGCGGGGTACCAGGTATCGGGGGCTGATCTCCGCGAACTTCCGGGGGACGGCGCCGTAGACGCCCATCGCGAGCATCACCCGGGCAAGGGGCAGGAAGGTGGTCTGCAAGCCCGCAACCGAAGAGGCCAGCACCGCCAGGGAAAGGAACGGACCGAAGAAAGCCCCCAACACCGGGTTGGCAAGGGTGCCAAAGATGTTCTCTTCGTTCGCCGGGTTGCCCAGGCCAAGACCCGTCGTGCCCACTCCGGCGTACATGGTCAGTGCCACCGCAACCAACAAGTACGTCAGCAGGATCGAGATCACGGACAGCAGGCCCGCACGCCCGGGCACCCGGTCCGGGTCCTTGCTCTCCTCACCAAGGGTCAGGCAGGTATCCCACCCCCAGAACGCGAACACCGAACCGGTCACACCGACCACGAAGGCGCCGATGCTCAACCCGGTGAATGGATTGAGCCAATCGATATCGAAGGAGAGGTGGCCAGGCGCCGCACCGGTCCCGACCTTCCACAGAGCGGCCCCCGCGAAGCCGAACAGCATCAGCATCTGAAAGCCCACGAGCGCGTACTGGACGCGCTCACCGGTGGTGATACCCCGGCACGCAATGTATGTCGCTACCAACATGATTGCCAACGTCGTGGCGACGTTCACGAGTTTGTTCGAGGGCAGGTCCGCGATCGTAGGCTGGTGTGAGATCTGCGCGATGAACAAGTAGAAGAACTGCACCGCCACCGCCGCCAAATTCGACAGCACGATGATGCAGGCGACCACCTGTCCCCAGCCGGTCATCCACCCGACGTAGGGCCCGAACGCGCGGCTGGACCACGTGAACGATGCCCCGGCATCGGGGTTCTTCGAGTTGAGTTCGCGGTAGGCGTATGCGGTGAGGAACATCGGCACAAAACCGGCGATCAGGATGGCCGGCATCTTCAATCCCACCGCGGCCACGAGCAGCCCAACGCTCGCCGTCAGGGTGTAGCCGGGGGCGACAGACGATATCCCCAGCACCGCACCCGAGAATGTGCCGATCTGCCCGCCTGCCAGGCCTTTGCCGCCGACACGCGAGGCGTCGCTACTCTGGCTCACAGGGTGCGGATGAGCTTCTTGTTGACGAATTCCTCCATGCCGAACCGGCCCAGCTCGCGGCCGAAGCCGGAGCGCTTGATGCCGCCGAAGGGCAGCTCGGCACCGTCGGCACCCACTCCGTTCACGAACACCATTCCGGCCTCGATACGGTTCGCCACCCGCTGCGCCTGTTCGGGGTCCGTGGTGAAGACATAGGAGCCGAGACCAAAAGGGGTGTCGTTGGCGATGGCGACGGCCTCATCCTCGTTGCTCGCGCGGTATATCGACGCGACCGGGCCGAACAGCTCCTGGTGGTAGGCCGGGTTATCGGCGGTGAGGCCGGTGATGACCGCCGGCGGATGGAAGGCGCCGCGGCGCTCGCCGGCAGCGGTGACGGTGGCCCCGCCGGCCTTGGCGGCAGCGACTTGCGACTCCAAAGTCGCTGCGGCGCGCGCCGAGCTGAGCGGAGCGATCCCGTCGGCAGCGGCGAGCAGTGTGGCGGTGAACTTCTCCACGAACGCGTCGTACAGTCCGTCCACGACGATGAATCGTTTGGCGGCGTTGCAGGCCTGCCCGGTGTTGTCCAACCTGGCCGCGGCTGCGGCCGCGACGGTGGCGTCCAGGTCGTCGGATGAGAGCACCAAGAATGGATCCGAGCCGCCCAGTTCCAGTACGCACTTCTTCAGGTTCCGGCCGGCGATCTCGGCGACCGCGGCACCGGCACGCTCAGAGCCCGTGAAGGAAACCCCGGCGACACGGGGGTCTGCGATCAGGTTGGCGACCTGCTCGTTGGTGGCGCGAATGTTCAGGTACGTGCCGGACGGTAAGCCTGCCTCGGCGAACAACAGCGCCAGTGCCTCTGCGGACTCCGGACACTGGGGGGCATGCTTGAGCAGAATGGTGTTGCCCACCAATAGGTTCGGAGCGGCGAACCGGGCCACCTGGTAGTAGGGGAAGTTCCACGGCATGATGCCCAGCAGCACCCCGATCGGGAGACGCTTGATCACCGCTGTGCCCTGGCCCGCGAGGAGCTCGATGCTCTCGTCGGCAATGAACTTCTCCGCGTTGTCGGCGTAGTACTCGTAGATCGCGGCGCAGAAGTCGATCTCGCCCAGTGCCTCGTCGCGGGGCTTGCCCATCTCCCGCACGATGATGTCGGCGAGCATTTCCCGTTTCTCGGTGTGCAGCTCGGCCACGCGGCGCATCCGGGCAGCCCGGTCGGCGACGGTGGTGTGCGCGGACCAGGTGCGACTACTTGCGGCCGCGGCAGTCAGGGCCGCGTCCAGCTCGGCGTCGGTCGCGGTGGGGTAGATGGCTGCGACCTCGCCGGTGGCGGGATCGGTCACGGCGTATTCAGTCATGGGATTCTCCTTGCCGGGATGGGATTTTCGGGTATTTCTCGAGCCTTGCACACACTCGCGCGCTTTGGGTCTAGCTGTTCGAGGGAGCGAGCAGCGCAGCATCGATCCGGCCCGCGGTATCGGTGCCGATCCGCACGCCACCGTCGACGTGCATGTAGCCGACGCCCTGGATGTCGGAGCTTGCGAAGAAGATGGGGCCGACCGGCCGGTTCTGTAGGTGCCCCCAGCGGCTGAGGCCACCGAGGCTCCAGCTGGCCCCGTATGCGCCGCGGGTGAATTCCTCTGTGCCCCAATCGGAGAGGTAGACGGCGAGCGGCCGTTCGGCCTCTTTCCCGAAGTATGCGGCGAACGACTCCAGAATGACGGCCTGGCGCTCGTCGTCGGGCAGTGCCCAGGTCTCTTCGGCCTTCGCACCTGCCACGAAGCCGACCAGGGTGCCGTGCGGGTGATCGGCGACGGTGTTGTCGTAGACCTCGCAGATGCGTTCATGGGAAGCGAAACCGGTGCCGGAGAGCCCGTTTTCGCGCCAGAAGGGCGTCTCGTAGACGGCTTGGGCCTTGATCACCAGCCCCATGGACTGGTGCTGGTGGCTGACCTGCTGGATGCGAGGTAGCGGCGGCTGGTAGTTGATGGTGTTGTAGAGGTTCGGCGGTATTGCCAGCACCGCGAACCGCGCCCGCACGGTCATCCGGTCGCTGACCGCAGTGACGGCGGACGGCATCCCTTCACCGGAGTCGGACCAGCTCACCTGCCGAACCGGGGCCGACAGGTGCACCACGTCGGGGCCGAGTTCGTCGGCGATCTGCTCGGATACCGATTGCATGCCGCCGACCACGCGCTCGTCGAGCAGGATGCCCTCGTCGATGAGGTGCTCGAATTTCCCCGCGGAGGAGACCATCAGCATGGCCTGCAACACAGAGAATGAGTGGGACTGCTTCGTGAACATGCCGGCCGCGATGTAGTGCCCGACGATTCGACGGGCCTCTTCATCGTCGCTGTTCGATGCCAGCCAGGTTGCAAATGAGATGCTGTCGAGCTCGGCGGCGTGCGGATGCTCCCACGGGGCCGCGGGGTCGATCTCGGCTGCCAGCGCGTCCAGCGTGTGGACCAGCTGATTCACCTGCTGCAGGGTCGCGTCGGGGACGGGGAAATCGCCTGTGAACTCACGTCGTTCACCGTCTTGGCCGATGTAGACCGAGTTGCCCCTGCGGTACCGGGAGAACGTCGATTTGCCGAGCTCCGCGAGCAGGTCTTTGAGCGCATCCTGGTCTGACGAGATCCACTGGCCGCCGATCTCGAAGAACTCGCCGTCGATGGTCCGCGACCACGTACGCCCGCCAACCCGGTCCCGTGCTTCGAGGACTGCCGCGGTGTGTCCGGCCTGAACGAGCCGGCGGGCGGCCATCAGGCCGGAGATTCCGGCACCAATGACCACCACGTCGCGCTCGATGGCCGGTCCGCTGCGGGCGGTGGTGGGTACGACAAATTCGGTCACGGAACGTCCTCTCGAATTGACGCCGGAACGGGCAGGACTACACCGTGGTGTACGTAATCCCCGATGGTGGCGTGAGTCACAATGCTAGGAACTTTGCCGCACCGATCGACTAGCCGAAGAGAAAGATTTTTATTTTCTGAAGCTGTTACCTCGGTAAATTGGCTGTCGCCAGCGGGCAGATAGTTAATTTTGTGTATAGGCATGGGCCACTGACGAACGGATGAATCACGATGCAGAGGGACCGCGACACCGCGAGCCGCGGGCGGGGCCGGCCTTCTGTCGGGGTGCTCAGCCGTGACCGGATTGTCGACGCGGCACTCGCCGAGCTGCGCGCCTCCGGGTTGCGCAAACTGACTATGCGGGCTGTCGCGGCCCGGCTGGAAGTGACTATCGCCGCGCTGTACAACCACGTCCCGTCACGGGCCGGATTGCTTGCGGCAGTGCAAGAGCGATTTACCGCAGGTCTGGATGTCTCCGGCTTCGGTACGGTCCCGCTGCGTGAGGCGTTGTCTCGGTGGGCGTGGAGTTACCTCGATCAGCTGCGCCGGCGGCCGGAACTGTTGCCGCTGATCGTGGAGGTTCCACTGGCGCAGGCGCCGCTCACATCCGTGATGTACCAACGGGTTACCGCGGGCTTCGCCGCCGCGGGCTGGCCGGAGGAGAGCATCATCGCCTCGATGAGCATCCTCGAGACCTTCATCTTCGGGGCCGCGGTGGACTCCCCAGGCCCGAGCGACGTGTACGCGCCGTATGACCCGGCCAACGCGCCGCAGATGGGCCGAGTCTATGAGGCATTCGCCAGTTCCGTGCGTGAGCGACAAACGCGCGCGCACGACCTCATCTTCACCATGGGGCTGGACGCGGCCCTCATTGGACTGCACCATATTTGGGGGACCGGACGCGGCTGGGCCGGGATGCGGTTGCCGGCGCAGCGCCAGTGAGCGCTTGGCACTGCGGGTTACGAACCAGATTTGTTCCGCATCACGTCCGTGGCTCATTGCTTGGCGGGATCTGACGGCGGCGGATCTGACTTGCGAATTGCCGACCTATGAACGTATTCACGCGACCCGCGCAGGCGTCTTGACGCACGCCACACGGGTATGACTAGTTCTGTGCCCGCTCAGACCGGTGTACCACGATTGGTGCCTGGTTTCTGGATCAACAGATCGTCGTATTCGTGCTTTCGACACGCTTCGACGAACGAGATCGCGGCGGACGTGTTGGCCAAGAACAGCTTGTACTGTTCGGTGTCAATTGCGTAGTGCTCTTCGTAGTCAACAAATCCGTTGCTCACCGGTATGGACACGTAGTACCACCCCGAATCGGTCTCTGTGCCAATCGAGTACCGATCCTCATTAGAGAAGCAGACATCCTCAAATCTCATCGATGCCGAATCTACAGCGTGCCAGATCCTCAGCTTTGGTGATTGACTCTGAGACCTCGCCGACGGGCTCATAGAGCGAGGCCAGCAGGATCCGTGCTTGTGTCACTGACGCATCCTCAACCACCGGCGCGTCCTCGCATCTGGTTGCCCGCCGTGCGCAGCAATCTGTCAGGTATGCGCTCAGCGACGCAGAGCCGCTGGTCTCTGCTGCGCTTTGCCTGAGGCTAGGATTCACAGCGCTTCATCGATGTAGCGGCCGCACTGCTGGGCCAGTTCCTCACGCGTAAGCGATAACTGACCATCAAGCCACACCCGTATCAGGCCAGTCACGCCTGCAACTAGGCCCTCAGCTTGTACGGCCAAGAGCCTGGTGTCGTGGTGGCTCGTGTTCTCTTCCAGTATCTGACGCAGCATGAAGGCCACATCACCGGTCAGCTGTCCACGCAGCGACGCTAACCGCGAGCCACCGATCGCCGGATCGAGCAAAAAACGCGCCTTACAAGGGTCTACAGTCAGTGCATCTACTACGCCGATGACGATGGCCTTGACGTGGGAATACGGTTCGCCTGACGATATTTCGATCGCGACAACAGCCGCCTTGCTGCATTCTTCGACAATCCAATCGAAGATCTCTACGAGAAAGCTCTCTACCCCTTCGAAACACTGGTAGAAGTATCGGGCGCTGCACCCTGCGGTAGCGGTGATCGAGGCAACCGTTGCCCTACCGCCCGAACTGGCCATCGCCTCGAGCCCAACTTCCAGGAAACGCTGTCGACGCTTAGAGCGCCACTGTTCAGCCGACAGTCCCCGGTACGGGCGAGTGAAGTAGCCAGCCACCAGCGGTCCTCCAAAATCATCCCTGAGAAGAACCACGAATCAGCTCAATTCGTGCGCACACGCGCGTTGCTGAATGAGATTGAAAGCGACAGGCCCCAACCAATGCGATGGCCATAAGTCACTAAAACAGACGACCTAAGCCCCTACCTCAAGAAAGACCAGCAAGCAGCCGGCAACATAGATCGCGCTCAGCTCCAGCTCCCTAGCCGAATCAGCTCTCGCGCAAGGCCCTTGGCGATCGTCAGCACTCACCGAACGAGCACCGGTAGGCGATCAACGGTCCTCAGTCCTGGCCTTGTGGTCATTGCATGGCTGGCACGCAGCACGCAGGTTCTTCGGATCGAACGCGAGATTTAAGCAGCCCGCGAGGCGCACTTCTTTCTGTGAGTAAGGAACTGGGCCTACGAGTCCATGATGTCTCGCTGGAAATCGCTGGTGTGCATATGTTTACGCAGAAAACTGATCTGCACGAGGCATTGAATCTGGCGAATCGCGCGGTGCTGCTCGGACCTCAGGCCGAAATCAGCTTCCGGCGGACCGTCATGCGTGGCGGAATTCCCAACCCCGCGCGAATCTTCTTCGCTCAGAATCCTGTCCAGGAGGCTATTGCTGATACCGCCAGATGGCGCCAAGGCCGACCACGACGACGAAATGGCCGCTCTCGGCGCCCTGGCCGCTACGCCGAAGTACCGCGGCGACAACGTGATCCCGCTGCACGGCTAATCAGAGCGCTCACATCGGCCTTAATTCGCGAATTTTTACTGCCTTCGAACGGACGAGAAAGCCGGAGCCTGCCAGCTCACCGGAAGTCATGGCGGTCACGTCGATTGGGAGTGCGCCGGACTGGCGATCGGCGTGGTCTAGAAATCGGCGAAGCCCTTCTCGGTCTTGGTAAATAACAAGAATGTCGAGGTCTGCAGGATCTTCTCGCGTCAACGCAGAGCCGAACACGTACACCTCAACCCCTTGGTGCTGATCGAGGATCGAAATAATCCGTGAAAGAGGTTCCAGAATCATCGGTACAGTGCGGCCAGAGTCTCGCGCCACTTCAACATCTGTATCCCCGCGTCGGCCGCGACTTCAATCGCTTCGGCGGTGGGATCACTATTAGGGTTCGTCGCCGCAAACAGGTCGAAATCACCGTAGCGGTCGATCGCGTCGCGGACAGTTTCGGCGGTGGGTTGGTACATCGATCCGACGAAGACGACACGGTCAGGCAGGCCCTGGCGGACAACGGCGATCCGATGATCGTCAAGTAGGGTCAGCGAAGTAACTCGCCCGTGTTGACGCAGGCCGCGCATGACGAACGTGAGTTCGCGCTCTTGGTAGTCACCCAAACGGTCGAAGTCGCGGAGCGCGCGAATCGCATCACCAAGGCCGCCCCATCCGACATTTTTGAGCTCCAACAGTTCGAGCGCGTCACCCATGAAACGTCCCGTTTTCGGCTTGTTGAGCACGAAGTCGACACTCTGAACCCCCTCGACAAGTGGGAGCACATCGGCGGCCGTGACATCGCGCACTGAGAGCACTCCGACAGACGCCGTCGGACGCGAATCCCGAACAATGCTCAATCGGTTGCCGTCCACCTCGATCGAGGTGACGAAGTCGCGCTTGTTCAACTGTTCGGAGATCCATTGTGCTGAACTATTCAAAGAGGTTGTCCATTTCCGTCGGGTAGCGGCGGCTCACGAGCCCTCGTCGGTTGTGCACATGTCGTGCTTCTAGATCGCCGACATGCGAGCGGTATCGCTCGATTGTCCGAATCTCATTTTCCAACAGCAGATCTCGGTTGCCGTCGGCGACTCGCAGGATTCGTCGGTGGTTTGGGATCACCGTCTCAATGACTGATCGCCGCCAAACGGCGGCTTCTTCGGCCTCTGGGTTTATCGAATAATCGTTGTCGGGCCCAAAGTCCTCATGGATTACGCGGTTCTGCACCAACAATCCTTGTATCGATGTCCGCGCTTCCTCACGAGTGGCGAATGACGCTATACCGAGTGCTTGCTCCGTCTTCTCGATACGGGAGCGCTTCCACTCAAGCAGTAGATCCACGGGGTAGGCCGCCGCCGACTTATCTACGAGCGTATGGCAATTGGCGCAGAGCAGCAGCAGGTTATTCCAAGCCCCGCGTTCCTCAGCTGAGGCGGCGCTTTCACCCCGTGGGCCGGTCTCGCTCGCCGCGATGATGTGAGCTGCCTCCGCGAAATGCACGTCTTGACCGTCTGGATCCTCAACGACCAGTCGAGTAAGACAATCAGGGTTACCGCAGAAGCCCGCTGAATCCGCCCACAGTCGCCGCCGAGTGGGATCAGAGGGCTCCGCTGCACCGCGTGAGCAAGCCATACCGACATTTTCCATCACGCGGAGGCGCAGGAAGTAGAGGTTGGCGCGGACGAAACGCCTGGGGATATCGTTGTCGGCCCAACGGACGGGTCGTGACGTCACAAGTTCGGGGTACGGGCGGGGTATTGGCCCCGTCGTCGGGACGTTGTCGGGCCAATATGCCCTGGTCAAACTGGAGCCGATGACGGGAATCGAACCCGCGTATTCAGCTTGGGAAGCTGATGTTCTGCCATTGAACTACATCGGCGGAGGCCGGTCCGTCCAGTAGCGCTAGTAGGACCCCTCGGCGTGTGAGCTTACATGTGGGACCGCGTCCCGGTCCGCGCCGTCACCGGTTTGGTACCGGCGATACGGGCTGAGATCAGGATGGGCGCTTGACCAGGGCGCCGGTGATGAGCCGGGACAGCATGATTTCCAGATCCGAATCGAAGTTCAAAGAGATGTCCGACAGTTCGGGTTCGGCCTCGCTGGCGGCGATCGCGCTGGCCGACGGCTGGGCGTACATCCACAGCGCGGCGCTGGTCACCACGGTGGAAAGGGACACGCTTTGGGCGTCCTCGCCGAGCTCAGGAATGTAGCCCCGAATGGCGTCGGTGTACTGGGCAATGGTGTCGTGGGTGGAGCGCCGGAAACGCAACAGCGTCTCCGGCGAGACGTTGTACTCCAACACCCCTGGCTGAGCGGTCATCAGATCGCACAGCACGGCGTGCTCCCGCAGCGACCGACTGAGCAGGGCGGCCAACTGATCGGCACGTTCCTGAGCTGAGCCCGAGCGCGTGTCGTGAGAGAGCTCCGCCACAATTTCGGCCACCCAGCACCGTAGTGACGCGTCGAGAAGTTCCAGCAGCACGGCCTCGCGAGACTCGAAGTAGCGCACCATCGCCGACTTTGCCAGGCCGGTGCGGCGGCTGAGTTCATTGAGGCTGATCTGGCTGACCGGCATGTCGCTGAGCATGGACGACGCGGTCTCCAGGATGGCTTGCCGGCGGATCTCGCGCTGCTCCTCACTGCGTGCGCGCCGGAAGGTCATGGCCCGATTTTAGTGCTCGGCAAGCCGTCACATAGTGAACCGCCGGTCTATTACCGTGGTACGGTCTCTGCCGTAATAGACCGGCGGTACGCAACACGGTGTCGTCGGTCGCCTCATCGGAAAGCACCTGCGCCCCTGGGCGGGCAGAAGCAGAAGGGATGCGCGCGGTGTACCGACTGTTGAAGCGGTTCTGGATTCCGTTGCTCCTGGTGGTCGTCGTCGGGATCGGTGGATACGCGATTGCGCAGATTCGCAGTTCCGCGACCCCTCGTCCACCGAAGCCGGGTGAGGGCTCGGGCATCACCGCGAACTTCAACCCCAAGCACATCACCTACGAGGTCGTCGGTTCGGGCGGCACCGCGAACCTGAACTACCTGGATGAGAACGGTCAACCCCATCTCATCGAGAATGCCCCGCTCCCTTGGTCGTTCACGATTGTGACGACGCTGCCGTCGATGTCGGCCAACATCGTCGCCCAGGGCGACCGTAACGTCACCGCTCTGGGGTGTCGCGTCACCGTGGACGGGCAAGTGCGTGACAACCGTTCCAGCGCAGACAAAGTCAAACCGTTCATCTACTGCTTGGTGAAATCCGTATGAGCAACTTGCACGCACAGCCGCACAGGCCATTCCTGGGTCACCTGATCCGGATTCTCTCGTTGCCCATCATCCTGTTCTGGGTGGCTCTAGCGGTCGTCCTAGGCGCGATGATGCCTTCGCTTGATGAGGTAGCGGCCTCTCGTTCGGTGCCGCTGAGTCCGCAGAATTCGCAGTCCTACCAAGGCATGCTGAACATCGGCAAGGTGTTTCAGCAGTACGATTCGGACTCGTCGGCCATGGTCGTCCTGGAAGGCGACGACAAGCTGGGCGATACCGCGCACAAGTACTACGACGACATCGTCGCCAAACTCAAGGCCGATCACGAGCACGTGCAGAACGTCCAGGACTTCTGGAGCGATCCGCTGACCGCGGCAGGTTCACAGAGTGTGGACGGCAAAGCCGCCTATGTGCAGATTTTCCTCAACGGATCGCAGGGCACAAGTGCCAGTCATGAGTCGGTGGCCGCGGTGCGCCAGATGGTGGACTCCGTGCCTGCGCCGCCGGGCATCAAGGCACATGTCGCAGGCACCACCGTGCTCAATGCCGACACTCAGGTCGCCGGTCACCAAAGCATGGCGACCATGGAATTGGTGTCGGTGGGCGTGATCATCGTGATGATCCTGTTCATCTATCGCTCCATCGTCACGATGCTCATATCGATGGTCATTATTGGCCTGGAATTATTTGCCGCACAGGGTGTTACGGCCACTGCTGGTTATCTGAACATCATCGGCCTGACCCCGTATGCGGTGAGCATGGTGACGATGCTGGCGCTGGCCGCCGGCACGGATTATGTGATCTTCCTGTTCGGCCGCTATCACGAGGAAAGATCGAAGGGCCTGAGCCGGGAAGACGCGTATTACGTGGCCTATCACGGTGTCTCGCACGTCATTTTGGGCTCCGGCCTGACCATCGTCGGCGCGTGCATGTGCCTGACGATGACGACGCTGCCCTACTTCCAGAGCATGGCCTTGCCGTGTGCGATCTCGGTTCTGGTGATCGTGGCCGCAGCACTGACGCTGGCGCCCGCCATCCTGACCGTGGCGTCGAAGTTCGGGCTGCTGGAACCCAAAGGCAAGCTCTCCACCACCGGTTGGCGCAAGGTCGGTACCTCGGTGGTGCGCTGGCCCATTCCCATCATCGTGATGACCAGTTTGATTGCGATCATCGGTTTCGTCAGCTTGCTGACCTATGTGCCGCAGTACAACGACCAGAAGTTCACGCCCGCCGATATGCCGGCCAACCTGGCGATGGGGGTCGCGGACAGGCACTTCTCCCAAGCCCGCATGAACCCGGAACTGTTGATGCTGGAGGCCGACCACGACCTGCGCACCCCCGCCGATATGCTGGTCATCGACAGGGTGGCCAAGGGCATCGTCCACATGCGCGGTATCGAACGGGTGCAGACGATTACCCGTCCGCTGGGAGCGCCGATTGAACACAGCTCCATCCCGTTCCTCATGGGCGCGCAGAACGCGGGCACGCTGCAGACGGCGAAGTTCAACAACGACAACTCGGCACAGATGCTGGAGCAGGCCGACGAATTGAGCAAAACCGTGGCCAGCATGGAACGGATGTACTCGATCATGCAGGACCTCACCGCGACCACGCACAGCATGGTCGGCCGGACCCACGATTTGGTGAAGGTCACCGAGGACATGCGCGACAACCTGTCCAACTTCGACGATTTCTACCGGCCGCTGCGCAACTATCTGTACTGGGAGCCGCATTGCTACGACATCCCGATCTGCCAGTCGCTGCGGTCGATCTTCGACACCTTGGACGGCATCGACAATCTCACCGAGCAGATGCAGGGCCTCACCACCGACATGGATCGCATGGATCAGCTGATGCCCCAGATGCTTCCGGTGCTCAGGACAACCATCGATTCGATGGGCCGGATGCGCGACTTCATGGTCGCCACCCACAGCGTCATGGCCGGTACCCAGGCGCAGCAACAGGAACTTGCGAAGGGCGCCACCGAGATTGGCCTGTACTTCGACCAAGCCAAGAACGATGACTTCTTCTATCTACCGCCCGACGTATTCGCCAACCCGGACTTCAAACGTGGACTCAAGATGTTCGTATCGCCCGACGGCAAGGCAGTCCGATTCATCATCACCCACCAGGGCGACCCGGCATCCGTCGAAGGCATCGAGCACGTCCGGGACCTCAAAGGCGTTGTCGCCGATGCGGTCAAGGGCACCCCGCTAGCCAATGCGAAGGTTTCCATCGCCGGCACCGCATCGATGTACGCCGATATGCAGGACGGCGTGACCGTCGACCTGGCCATCGCGATCATCGCGTCGATGATCCTGATCTTCGCGATCATGGTGCTGATCACCCGCAGCGTGGTGGCCGCCCTGGTGATCGTCGGCACCGTGGCCGCGTCCCTGGGCACCGCGTGTGGTCTGTCGGTGCTGTTGTGGCAGGACATCCTGGGGCTGGGCGTGCAGTGGATCGTGATCCCGCTGTCGATGGTGATCCTGCTGGCGGTGGGGTCGGACTACAACCTGCTGGTGGTCTCGCGGCTCAAGGAGGAAATCCACGCGGGGCTGAACACCGGCATGATCCGCGGCATGGGAGCCACGGGCCGCGTCGTCACCGCAGCCGGTTTGGTCTTCGCGTTCACCATGATGTCGATGATCGTGAGCGATCTGCGGGTGGTCGGTCAGCTCGGCATGACCATCGGTATCGGCCTGATCGTCGACACCCTGATCGTGCGGGCATTCATGACACCCGCGATCGCCGCGGCACTGGGCCGCTGGTTCTGGTGGCCCATCAACACCTTTGCGCTCGTTCGGCGTGACCGTGCCGCGCACCCGTCCGAACCGGCGACGGCGCCACTTCCGGTGGTGGATGCGGGACCGCAACCGCCGTCCGCTCCCACTGCCTCCTGAAAAGTCTTGGGCTGCAGAGAGGAAATTCTCAGCGTCGCCTCAGCGGGCCCAGGCACTGTAACAGTGCGCATCAACTGCGGCGTGTGCCCTGATGCATGTTGAGGAAGAAGGAACAGTAATGAACGATCGGTCCGGGCATCCGCCGTACACAGAAGATTTCCCGACGACACCGCACGGCTACCGGCTGGTGCATGGTCCGTCCGCGGCGACCCGGACGCGCTACGCCTACGGCGAAACGTTCCCGGACCGCGCCGCATTGGCGCCCAATCCGGTGCCCCGGAAACGCCTACGTGTCGCCGGGCTGGCTTTCGGTGGCGTTGCGGTGGCTGTTGTCGCCAGCGCCACCACCGCGTTCGCCGTGGTGAACCAGTCCGCGCACCCGGCCGCCGGGCAGGCGTCGAGCGTCGCTCCTATCGGAAAGCCCTCCCCGGCAACGGGTTCAACTCTGGGAAAACCAGCCGCCGTCGCGCCGGCCGGCTCGGTGGAAGAGGTCTCGGCCAAGGTGCTGCCCAGCGTGGTGCAACTGCAGATCCAAAGTGGCCGCCAGCAGGAGTCGGGGTCCGGCATCGTCCTGAGCGCCGACGGTTTGATCCTGACCAACAACCACGTGGTGGCCTCCGCCGCTCGCAGCGCCCAACCTTCGCCTCCCGTAACCGCACCCGACGGCCCGTATGGCGGTCAGTTTGGCAACCTGCCGTTCGGCGTCCTGCCCGGAGAACAGCAGCCCGGCGGCTACCGGGACGGGCGCGACGGCCGGGACTCGGACGACTCCGACGGTCGCGGCGTCAGGCCTTCTGCCCGGGGCGGTGACGGAGTCAAGGCAACCGTGACCCTGGCCGACGGCCGCACGGTGCCATTCACCGTTGTCGGCGCCGACCCCGACGATGACATCGCGGTGGTTCGCGCCCAGGGCGTCTCGGACCTCACCCCGATCAGCATCGGCTCGTCGAAAGACCTGAAAGTCGGACAGAACGTCGTCGCGATCGGCTCGCCGCTGGGCCTGCAGGGCACCGTGACCACCGGCATCGTCAGCGCGCTGAATCGACCGGTTGCCACCGGCGATGAGCAGAGTGGCCAGCATTCGGTGATGAGCGCCATCCAAACCGACGCGGCCATCAACCCCGGCAACTCCGGAGGCGCACTGGTGGATATGAACGGCAACCTCATCGGCGTGAACTCGGCGATCGCCTCGCTATCCGGCGGCCAGGACTCCCAGGGCGGCGGCGGACAGGCCGGATCGATCGGCCTGGGCTTCGCGATTCCGGTGGATCAGGCCAAGCGCATTGCGGACGAACTGGTTTCGACCGGAACCGTGCGGCATGCGTCGCTGGGCGTTCAACTCGCCTCCAGCAAGGACGCGCCCGGTGCGGTGGTCGCAGGAGTCGTCAGTGGCAGCGCGGCAGCGACTGCGGGGCTGCCCAAGGGCGCCGTCATCACGAAGGTGGACAACCAGGTCATCGACGGCCCCGACGCGCTGGTGGCCGCGGTGCACGCCAAGGCCCCCGGGGACACCATGGCGCTCACCTACGAGGACCCGTCGGGCACCTCGCGGACCGTCCAGGTGACCCTGGGCCAGTCGGCAACGTAAGGCGCACAGGATTCGCTGATGTCGACGGCGACAGCTCGCGAATCATCGTGACGCAATTCATCACGTCCTTCAGTGTTTCTCACCAAGATCAAGGTTGGACGGCGATCAATGCGATGAACCTTCGGCTCGCGCCTGTCTCGGGTGGAATACAGAAAGTTTTGAAGCACATGGGAATTACTGACGACGCAAAGAACGCCGCCGAAGATCTCAAGGGCCGTGCCAAAGAAGCAGTCGGAGCTGCGGCCGGTGACGAGGACCTGAAGGCCGAGGGCCAGCTCGATCAGGGATCGCGTCGGTCAAGCAGAAGCTGACTGATGCAGCGGACAAGCTCAAGGAAGGCATGGACGCGGTCAAGGACAAATTGACCGGGCACTCCTGACACCCCGGGGTGCGGGACCTCGAGGTGTCACCGCATGGAGACAAGTTGATCGACGGGGTCCTCGGGTAATTCACCGTCGACCACAGCGTTGACAGTCGATTCGTTCAGCACGATCTGTCCGCCGTGGTTGTCGAGGAATGCGGTGTCTGCGGCATCGCGCCCGGTCGTAATACGGACCATGGTTTGTCGTGGTGCCAGGCACGTGGCATCCACCACTCGCCAGTGGCCGTCGACGATCGCTTCGGCAACTGCGTGGAAATCCATAGGGTCACACCCCGGCGCGTAGACCGCGACAAGGCGGGCCGGCACCTTCACGGCCCGTAGTAGTGCCACCACCAGGTGCGCATAGTCACGGCAGACGCCCGCGCCGGCCAACAGGGTATCGACGGCACCGTCGATGGGGTCACTGGAACCCGGCGAGTACCGCAAACGTGTGCCGACCCACGATGAGACGTTCTCGAGCAGCGCCTGAGGTTCGGTGTGCTCCCCGAACTCGGTTGCCGCGAAACCATAGAACTTGTCGGCCTCCGCGTAGCGGCTGGGTCGCAGATAGGTGGACATGTCGGCGGCCTCAACAGGCACCTCATCGGCTTGCCCGAGAATCGTTGCCGCATAAGAGACCTTGAGATTGCCCTCGCCGACCTCAAGCCGGTGGATGCGGTTGCCGTGTTCGCCGGCGACCTCCAGTGCCTCGAGTGGCTCCCCGTTCAACACCCATGACAGGCTTTCCGTCACCTGGGCACCCGACACTGGCGCCACAGCGATCTGAAACTCCAACGTCGACGCTGCGATGATGTCCACATCGAGCTGGGCCCGAACCTCGCGTTTCATACAGTTGCCTTCCACAAGTCAATACGACGGGTATGTAATCGATGAAGTCGTTGCGGCAGCAGTCGCTGATGCCACATCTAACATCGTGAGCCGCCGGCTCGCTTGTCGTGTCGAGCTGCGAATGCGGTGGTTAGGGCGACCGTACAGGCTAAAGCGGCGATTGGCACCGGTGGCGCGTACGCGGGCTACTGTGGCCGATCGACCACACACCGAAATCCGATATGGGTGGTCGCGCTGTCTTGTGACTGCGGTGAACGCGCGGCCGGCCGATAACGGTGGCAGTATTCGGGTGCGCACAGATGCGAGCCGCCCTTGAGCGTATGGATCACCGACGGATCGGGATTATCCGAAGGGCTGCAGCACGACTTCGGAGTTTCTGCGCTCGATCTGAATCGTGTGGATGTCCATTCCCACACATTGCCGATCATGTCCTGAAGGCCAAACCCGTTGGGCGGAAAGGTGCCGACCGGGGACGTGCCGTGCCATCCGAGAGCGCCATCGTTGAGGTAGGGAAATCTGCCTTGCCAGGTGTTGGCCATCAGTTGTCCGTCGGGCGCCACCTCGTCGCCCCAGGTGTAGACGGTGTCGGTGCCGCCGCGGGCGGCGTACTCCCATTCGGCCTCGGTGGGCAGCCGTCTGCCCGCCCAACGGGCGTAGGCCGCGGCATCGGTGTACGCGACCTGCACCACCGGATGGTCGGCGGAGCCGTCGATGGAGCTTTCCGGCCCGAAGGGCCGCCGCCAGTACGCGCCCGGAACCCAGTCCCACCACTGCTGCCAGTCGTGGAGGTTCACCGGCCCGGTCGTCGCTCGGAACGTCATGGCGCCGGGCACCAGATCCTCCGGCGCGGCTCCGGGGTACAGGGCCGGGTCGGGGGCTCGTTCGGCAACGGTCACATAGCCGGTCTGTGCGACAAATTCCGCGAACTGCGCATTGGTGACCGGGTGCCGTTCGATAGCGAAGGCCCCCACCGAAAGGACACGCTCCGGCATCTCCTCGGGATAGAAAATATTGCAGCCCATGGGAAATGACCCACCTGGCAACTCCACCAGTTCGGTCAACGCCACTGCCGCTGTCTCCGTCTTTCGTAGCGTCCGGTTATGCGGCGAGTATTCCACCGTGCCCGTCGACCCGTCAGTCGGCCACCCGATACACGCGGCGTGCGTTCTCGCGCAGGACGCGCTGCTCGTCGAAGCGGGTACCGAGAACCTCGCGAAGAATCCAAATGCTGTCCGCCAGCGATACGTTGGGTTTGTCGATGGGGAAATTCGACGACCAGAAGGTTCGATCCGGGCCGAATGCCTGATCCAGGTGAGTGATGAGTGGTGCGACGCCGTCGCGTAGTTGCTCCCGTGGCATGGGCCCGGCGCCCAGGATCGGCATGCCGAGACCGGAGTGTTTTGCGACGACGTTGGGAAGCTCCGCCAACGCCGAAATATCGTCGTGCCACTGCTGCAGGATCTCGCGGCGTTCGGATTCGGTGCTGCCCGTGTGCTTTCCGCGTGGGCCGAGCACCCCGACGGGCGTCGCGTAGTGGTCGAGAACGAAGGTGGTGCCGGGATACTCGCGGGCCAACGTCAATGCGTCCGGAAGCTGGTGCGCATAGACCCAGATCTCGAAGCTGAGATCGCGTTCGGCGACGGCGGAGAAACCACGCAGAAACGCAGGCTGGGCGAGCCAATGCGCTTGCGGGGCCCAGTTCATCACGCCGGGGTCATCGCTATGCGCGCCCATGCACCTGATGCCCCGCACGAGCGGACTCGCGCGCAGGTGGGCGTCGAGCACGTTCGCGATCTCCGGCGTGGAGGGATCGGCGTAGGCCACGATGGCGCCGAGGGCGGGGGCCCCGCCCTGGCCAAACGGCAGGGAACTGAGCCATTGTGTCTCCCCGACCGGGCCCATTGGCCCCTTGCCGTGCCAGCCGGCCTCGACGTGAACGATCGTCGTCACGTGTCCCGGGCCCCCGTCGGCGAGATAGTCGGCGGGCAGATACGGGCTCAGCAGATACTGCGGATCGCCGATGAACTCGCGGGTCGCGCTGGGGAGAACGCGCGGGAGCACCGGGCGCAGGAACGGTGCTCGTCGCGCGGCCTTGGCCGGGCCGGATGCCTTACGTGGTGTGGTGAATGGATTCCACTGGTGGATATGGGCATCGATTACCGACACTGACTCGCTCACAGTGCCATCTTGTTGAGTCTGCGCGTCGGGCGTCTGTGGTTTGGTGAAAGTTGGATGTGTGGAACTAATGCTGATTGTCGATCGCCCGCACCCGCAGCAGCGCGGCGTCATGCGCCGCGAGGCCGATCCGGTACGTCAGCTTCTGTACGGACCGTTGCCCGGAGAACACGTCGAGGACGTCGAACTGCCGTGTCTTAGGCAGCCCGAGCGCGCTGAACGCCGCACGGAAAGGCTGTGCGACATCGTCCCGGTTGACGATCACGATCGCCGTCGATCCGTCGGCCAATGGTCGGGTCCAAATGGTTCCGTCACTGCCCGCCAAGGGGGTTGCGGGCGCGCGCAGCGAATCCTGGTCAATCGCAAGCAGATCCCGATTGATCAGAAGCGCGCGAATCACCTCGGGCATGTGGGCCAGGTCGTTGCCCGCGATCATGGGCGACCCCCACTCCGCCCATAGGGCAAGTTGCGATCGCGACTCGGCCTCATCCAGTGGGGGCAGATTGACGCCGGCCAGCTGCGGCGCACCGGCAACGAGCATGTCGTAATCGCAGAAGAAACCCGTCCGCGCGGTGCAACGGAACTCTGGCCGCGCGGCATTGGTCAACGCGTCGACAACGCCGAGGCTGGTGTCGTAGGCGTCGATCGCATCCCACGCCGGCACCAGATCCTGACTTACCCGGGTCATGCTGGCGACACCGTTGAATCTGTCGTACTGGTCGGGCGGAACCACCGTGCCGCTATTCGGGTTGATGCTGTAGACGATGGGCCGTCCGGTGGCGCGCAACGCATCTCGCATGGTGGTGAAACTGTCGACCAGCTCATCGACGTCGGCCGGTGGTCCGCACCAGTCGTATTTGAGGTAGTCCACACCCCAGCGTGCGAAGGTCTGCGCATCCTGCGTCTCATGCCCGCGACTGCCGGTGTGGCCGGGATAGGAGCCGCCGTTCTGCGCGCAGGTGGCCTCACCGGGGCTGGCATAGATGCCGAACAACAAACCGCGAGCGTGCACGAAGTCGGCCACCGCCTTCATGCCACTCGGGAAACGGGCGGGGTTCGCGCGTAGCTCGCCCGACGCATCACGCTGCGGGTCGAACCAGCAATCGTCGATGACCACATACCGATACCCCGCATCGCGCATCCCAGACGACACCATGGCGTCCGCGGTCTGCTCGATGCGCCGCTCATCGATATTGCAGCCGAACGCATTCCACGAATTCCAGCCCAGCGGGGGAGTCGAGGCCAACCCGGCGATGGCCGGACCGGATTCCCCGTGCCGGCGGAACGTGTGCACGGACAGCACCGTCGCCGCGATGCCAATCACCGCGAGCACGATCAGGATCAGCGCACGGCGGCCACGACTCACGGTTCATACGCTATGAGCAGTCGGCCGTTGGTGCACGATCCCCAGCTGATTCACAGCAGATCACCGGTTGTAGGGGTCCTCCTGGACCCAGTTGAAGCCGCGCTCCACCAGCGGGAAGGAGGCGGGGTTCATCCTGGTGACGCGCAGGTGGATCTGGTGTCCCGCATAGTCGTCGCCGTCGACGATCATCTGATCGGGTTGCCCGGGCCACCAATACGTGAGCCTGATCCGTATCGGGGTCTCTTTGTATGTGCCCAGCTCGATCCGATGGCTCAGATCGATGAAGTGTTTCCGTGGGTCGATGGTGCCCCCGTACACCTCGAACGAATCGTCCATGCGCTGCACCGTCACCATCACCGGTGCGGAGACGTGGAACGGCCTATCGAATATGACTCTGCGCCAACGGATTTTGTCGGTCAACAACGGGTCTCGCGAATAGCCCTCGGCGGAGAAGGTCTCCACCTGCCAGATGCCGTACAGATTGGGGGTCGGCCTGGTGAACTGCTGCCAGCCCTGCGCGCTGAACGCGACGAGCAACGCCACACCCACACCCACCTGCGCGACGAGCGCGATCCGGTTGGCTCGTGGGCGCGTGAACAGCTGGGTCGTGTTGGCCGCGGGCACCGTACGATCGGTGAAGAACGCCGTCAACAACCGTCGTGCGTAGGGCGCCAGCAGGAACAGGCTCAGCAGCAACAACTGGGAAGAGACAGTCTTGAGACGGATGTCGTACGTCATGTTGAGCAGGAAGACCTGCGTCAGGTCCACGACACACACCAGCGCCCCGGCCGCCGCGGTGCGTGGCAGCAGCAGGAGCAGGCCCCCGAAGACTTCGGCCACACCGAGCAGGATCTGATACGCCGGCGACACCCCTACCTGCGCCCACAGCACGCCCGCGGGACTGAAATTCCCGAACGGCTCGACCAGCCGGTTCAGCACGAAGGGCATCTGCGTCGGGATCACCTTCGCCATCCCGAAATAGAACATGGCCGCGGCGAGCACCAGCCGCAGAATCAACCACACCCAGGCCTGGAGACGGTCGTAGCTTCGGCGACCCCGGTCCAACACCGTCCAGATGGCCGTCCCGGCGGCGGCCAGGACGGCGATGCACAACAGCGCCGTCCACTGGAATGCGCTGTCACTGCCCACCTGGGTGCTCTGGACGCTCAGGCCCAGCAGATGTTCGCCAATCCATGCGATGGGAGTGCGGACCGCGTGGAACATTCCCTGGATAACCGACCATGGCCCGTCGATGCCGACGCCCTTCAGGAGGACGGGGATAAGACCGACCACCACGACGAGCCCGAACGTGCCGAAATAGCAGGTCCCATACCGAAAAGCCACACGTGTCGCGGTGTCCCAACCCGGCCTTGTGCTGTCATCGCCGACCGGGTCTTCCAGGTCGGCGCCCCCCACGCTGCTCATCACCCCATAGTCCGGGCGGATCGGGGTTTGCTCAAGTATTTGGGCAGAAGTGGTGTCGGCCACGGCCTCAGCAGACGCCCAGAGAATCCCTGTAGCCTGCCTAACGATCTATAAGCCGCCCTGACATACCGAGGTGTTTTCATGACCGTCCGCCAACTATTCATCGCGTCTGCCACGGCCTCCGCCTGCGCGCTCGGCTTCCCGGCGGCGGCGCACGCAGATGACAAGACGGTGACCTACGAGGTTGTCTCGACCACCGTCTCCACGGCGAACGTGCAGTACTGGGACGGCACCGAGATGCAGCCCGCCGATGGCGTCACCCTGCCGTGGAAGGTCGACGCGACCGTCGGCGATCTGTCCCGCGGTGCCAAGACCCCCAACCACGCTGAGGTCAAGGCCAACTGGACTTCTACCGCCGACCCCGACTCCGCGGTGACGGTGCGCATCTACCTGAACGACAAGGTCGTGTGTCAGAGCGTCACAGGCACCGGCGAGGCCGACTGCAACTACGCGACCTTCTCGACGTACCTGGACACGGCACCGCCTAAGTCGTAACCCTGTCGATGTGCTCGAGGAAGTGCGTGAGCACCTCCTCGGGCGCCTCGATCTGTGGCCAGTGGCCGATGTTGTCGTCGAGTAGCACCACATCGGGGTCGTGAATGACCTCGAGATAGCGCTCGGCCATGTGCAATCCGGAGTTCGGATCAATCGGCCCGTCGATCATGCGCATCGGCACGGCGGTTTCGCGCATGGCCCGCACCCACCGGCTCCGGTTGTCGTAGCGGTCGTTGATGAAACGGCCCACCTGATGAGTGACGCGGGCGCCGTCGTTGTACTCCAGCACCTGCTGGAAAAGCGACAGCAGCCGCGCCGAGGGCTTGGTGTCGGGGCCGAACATCTCGCTCACGGCGGCGTCCATGATCCGGCGCGTAACCGGCGTGCCCTGGAACCGGCTTACCAAGTCGCCCAAGGGGGTTCGTGACATCAACGTCTGCGCGATGCGGGGCCGGTAGGCCTCGATGAACAGTCCACCGTTGAGCCAGGTCACCGAATCGATGGGCACCCGGCCGCGCGACTGTTGCTCGAATTCGAAGCGCGCCAACATCTCCTGGCCCACGGAATTCCCCAGATCATGGGTGAGCAGGTGAAACCGCTCGATGCCCAGATATGACAGCAGCGCCTCATGCATATCGGCGTGGTCGAGCACCGAGTACCCGTACTGGACGGGCTTGTCGGAAAACCCCATACCGATCATGTCCGGTGCGATGACGGTGAACCGCTCCACCAGCGTGGGCCAGATGAGGGCCCAATCCCACGAATTGAAGGGATACCCGTGAACGAGCAGCAAGGGAGGCCCGCTGCCCTCGATCCGATAGAAAATATCGAATCCCAGATAGTCGAAGTAATGCCCGGCGGCTTTCCAATCTTCGAGCTCAGCGTCCATGGCCGAAATATACCGATCGGTCCGTGGCATAACTGTGTCCCAACCTTGAAGGATTC
The DNA here is from genome assembly GCF_002013895.1 of Mycobacteroides franklinii. Classification (GTDB taxonomy): domain Bacteria; phylum Actinomycetota; class Actinomycetes; order Mycobacteriales; family Mycobacteriaceae; genus Mycobacterium; species Mycobacterium franklinii. The sequence continues at coordinate 600,798 of NZ_MAFQ01000005.1, forward strand.
GAGAACAACATCGGCCACCATGGAACCGTGTTCCGTCTTCTGACGCTGCCGTGCGCGGCCGTACTCGCCCTGGCCACCGTGCTTGTCTGCACACCCGCCGCCGCAGACCCCTTCGTGCCCTGGTTCGCCCAGTCCGTCGGAAACGCGACCCAGGTGCTGGCGGTCAACGGTGCGGGCGGCTCCAACGCCAAGATCGACGTGTTCCAGCGCAGCGGCAACGAGTGGCAGGCCGCATCCACCGGAATCCCCGCACACGTCGGATCCGCGGGATTCATCGACAAGGCCCGAGAAGGGGCGGCGGCCACCCCCAACGGGGTGTACTCCCTGGATTTCGCGTTCGGCACGGCGCCGCCCCCGCCGAGCGGGTTGCGCTATCTGCAGATCGGGCCCAACGACTGGTGGGACGGCGACAGCAGTAGCCCCACCTACAACACCCACCAACAGTGCGCCAAGGCTCAGTGCCCCTTCAACACCGCCGAGAGCGAGAACCTGCAGATCCCGCAGTACAAACACGCCATCGCCATGGGTGTGAACAAGGACAGAGTCCCCGGTGGCGGCTCTGCCTTCTTCGTGCACACCACCGACGGCACCCCCACCGCGGGCTGCGTATCCCTCGACGACGGCACACTGGTCAAACTGATCGGCTGGCTGCGTCCGGGCGCCGTGATTGCTATTAAGGGTTAGTTACTAACAAGCGATTTCCAGGTTCACCCGTCACCATGGATGCATGTCCCCGATCCGTCTGCTGTCGCTAGGCGTTGTGCTTCTCGCCGCGGCCTGCGGGGTTCGGGCCGAGAGCGCCCCGGCCGCGGTGTTTCCGGCCGCCGCATCACGACCAGCCCCGCCGTGGTTCGCAGACTCTGTCGGGACGGCAACCCAAGTCGTCGCAGTGCAGGGGACAGGCGGCACCAAGGCGGTCATCGAGACATGGCAGCGGACCGGTGATTCCTGGGAACCCGTTGAGCGCAACCTTCCTTCCGACATCGGCTCGGCCGGATTCACCGACACCGCCAGCGACGACAATCCGGCGACCCCGACGGGAGTCTTCACCCTCGACTGGGCATTCGGCACCGAACCATCCGTCGCGCATGGCCTGGACTACTTGCAGGTCGACGGCGACGATTGGTGGGACGGTGATCCCGCCAGCCCGAACTACAACACCCACCAGCGCTGCGCGGAATCCGCGTGCTCCTTCGACACATCCCTGAGCGAGGAGCTCAACGGCTATTCACGGGCCATCGTGATGGGCGTCAACAGCTCGCACACACCCCGCGCGGGCTCGGCGTTCTTCGTGCACGGGACCGACGGCGGCCCCTCGGCCGGATGCGTGACACTCGACGATGCCGCGCTCGTTCGACTCATCGGCTGGCTGCGGCCGGGAGCCGTCATCGCCATCAGGCGGTAGGCGCCCCGCCCGAACCTCGTCGCGTAAGCAACCCCTCGGTAGGCTCGTCGCGTGCTGTTGTCCGATCGCGATATCCGCGCCGAGCTTGACGCCGGGCGCCTCGGCATCGAACCCTTCGACGCCGCCCTCATCCAGCCATCCAGCATCGACGTTCGGCTCGACAGCCTGTTCCGGGTGTTCAACAACACCCGCTACACGCATATCGACCCCAAACAGCGTCAAGACGAGCTGACCAGCCTGGTTGAGCCGGGCGAGGGCGAACCGTTTGTGCTGCATCCCGGCGAGTTCGTGCTGGGATCCACGCTGGAGATCTGCTCCCTGCCCGACGACTTGGCCGGACGGCTGGAAGGAAAGTCCTCATTGGGTCGCCTGGGCCTGCTGACCCACTCCACCGCGGGATTCATCGACCCGGGTTTCTCCGGGCACATCACGCTGGAGCTTTCGAACGTCGCCAACCTGCCCATCACGTTGTGGCCGGGGATGAAGATCGGGCAGCTGTGTCTGCTCCGACTGACTTCTCCGGCCGAGCACCCATATGGAAGCGCCGGGGTAGGGTCGAAGTACCAGGGGCAGCGCGGTCCAACCCCGTCGCGCTCCTACCAGAACTTCATCAACCCCTAGCCGGGGTAACGCGGTAGCGCGCCGGCCCGATACATAATCGGCAATGACTCGAACTTTTTGACGGCCTTGGCGCGTTTGTTCGTGTGACCGTGTCGATATGTAGCGGAGGATCTGACGTGGACGTCGTACTTGGTGTCTCGATGACACCGACGACTGCCCGGCTGGTACTGGTCGAGGGCGCAGGTGCGGACGGCAGGATCGTCGACACCGACACCATCATCGTCTCCGATGGCGAAGGCACCGCCTCCGATCAGGTGCTTGCCGCCATCGTCGGTACCCGCGACGGCATGCTCGACGGGGGCCACAATCTTGTGTCCACCGGTGTGGTGTGGAGCGACCACGCCGAGGCTGCGGTGCTGCGCGACTCGCTGGCCAGCCGGGGGATCGACGGCGTCGAATTCTTCTCGGCCCTACATGCCGGTGGTGCGCTCGCCAAGGCCGCCAGTAGCGTCACCGGATACGAAAAGTCGGCGCTGCTGGTCATCGAACCGGAAAACGCGACGCTCGCGGTGGTCGATTCCGCAGACGGATCGATCGTCGGTCTGGCCAGCGAGGCGCTTATCAACGGCGTGACCTCGGGTGTGCTGGCCAACCTCGTCAACCCGCTCAAAGGCAAAGAGAACGCCCCTGACGGCGTGTTCTTGCTGGGCCTGGGCACCGACGTCTCGGACCTGGCCGATCCGCTGGGCGAGGCCATCTCGCTGCCGGTGAATTCCCCGGACCAGCCCGAGCTGGCATTGGCCCGTGGTGCCGCGCTGGCGTCGGCACAGGAACCCGATTTCGAGGCCAGCACCGCGCTGCTGGGGCAGGCCTACTCGCTGGAAGGGCCCACGGGAACAGGTTTCGCGCACCCAGGCGCCGTTACCGAGAGCACCGAGGAAGCAAAGACCGAGCTGAGCGAATACAGGGACTTCGACGACCAACCCGCGGAACGCAAGCCGTTCTTATTGGTTGGTGCGCCGCTGCTACTGGTTTTTGGCATCTGCTCAATAGCCCTTGCCGTCTCCCTGACGGTGACGGTGCGTTCCACGGTGGACCAAGGTACGTCCTCGCCGGATCGCGCCGTCGTACAGAACCCGATACAGAACCCGCTGCCCGCTGAGGCGCCCAAACAAGCTTCGCCCGCACCCGCGGCAGAGGTACCGGCGCCCATAGTGGCCCCGGCCCCCGTGCAGCAGGTGGTGGCCCCGGCGCCGCAGCACAACGTCGCGCCGCCCAAGCAGGCCCCCGCACCGGTCCAGGCGGCTCCGCAGGCACCGGCACCCGCGCCGGAGGCGCCCGCACCGCCGGCCGCGCCGGCTCCTGCCCCCGAGGAGCCCGCACAGGTGGCACCCGCGCCGGCCGTCGTACCCGTCCCGATTCCGTTGTTCCCGCCGTCGTGGGAACAGCCGAGGCGCCAGGAGAATCCGTGGTGGCCGCGCAGTCGCCCGGAGTACACGCAACCGCCCCTCATTTCGATTCCTGGCTTGCCACCCATCGGCGGCGGTAATTCCGATGGCGGTTCGCGTGGCGGATCACGCGGTGGCTCTGACAGGGATTCGGACAGCGGCCGCGGCGGTTGGGGCGACAGTGGGGGCTCTCGAGGTTCCGACGGCGGATCCTCGCGCGGCGGCTGGGGCGACAGCGGTGGCTCCCGGGGTGGCTCCGACGGCGGATCCTCGCGCGGCGGCTGGGGCGACAGCGGTGGCTCCCGGGGTGGCTCCGACAGCGGCGGCTCCCACGGTGGCTGGGGCGGCAACAGCGGCTCTCACGGCGGCGGCTCGTACGGCGGTGGATCCGGCGGCGGCTCCAACTCGGGTTTCCCCTGGTCGTTTGGCGGGCGTTAATCCCTTATTCACCAGCGTGATTGAGCTCCTTGTGGCAAGAAAAACGGGGCTCCGCCCGCCGTACACCCTGCGTTAGGACACCGATGGGGCGGCGTATCCAGGTTGCTAACCCTGGCGGCCTATATAGGCAGTATGAGATGCACTGTATTCGGAACCGGTTACCTCGGAGCCACCCATGCTGCGTGCATGGCCGAGCTTGGTCACGAGGTGCTGGGCGTCGATATCGACCCGGGGAAGGTCGCCAAGCTTTCCGGTGGTGACATCCCGTTCTACGAGCCGGGCCTGCGAAAGATCTTGCAGAGCAACATCGCCGCCGGGCGGTTGCGCTTCACCACGAGCTACGCCGAGGCCGCCGAATTCGCCGACGTGCACTTCCTGGGTGTGGGAACGCCCCAGAAGAAGGGTGAGTACGGGGCGGACCTGTGCTACGTCCACTCGGTGATCGACACTCTGGTTCCGCTGCTGTCCCGGTCAGCGGTGATCATCGGTAAGTCGACCGTTCCGGTCGGAACCGCACGCGAACTGAGCCAGCGGGCAGCAGGATTCGCGGCCGACGGCGTGGATGTCGAGGTGGCCTGGAACCCCGAGTTCCTGCGCGAGGGCTATGCCGTCAAGGACACCCTGCACCCGGACCGCATCGTGCTGGGTGTGCAGCGCGACTCCGACCGCACCGAGAAGCTGGTCCGCGAGCTGTATGGGCCGATCCTCGACGAGGAAGTGCCCTTCCTGGTGACCGACCTGGAAACCGCTGAGTTGGTCAAGGTTTCGGCCAATGCCTTCCTGGCCACCAAGATCTCGTTCATCAACGCCATCTCCGAGGTATGCGAGGCGGTGGGTGCCGACGTGACCACCCTGGCCGACGCCCTGGGCTACGACCCGCGCATCGGTCGGCGATTCCTCAATGCGGGCCTGGGATTCGGCGGGGGATGCCTGCCCAAGGACATTCGGGCATTCATGGCGCGCGCGGGCGAGCTGGGAGCCAGCCACGCCCTGACCTTCCTGCGCGAGGTGGACAGCATCAACATGCGGCGGCGCACCCGGATGGTGGAGCTTGCCACCAAGGCGTGCGGTGGATCGCTGCTTGGCGCCAACATCGCGGTGTTGGGCGCGGCGTTCAAGCCGGAGTCCGATGATGTTCGTGACTCACCGGCGCTGAACGTCGCCGGGCTGCTGCAGCTCAACGGAGCCGCCGTCAACGTGTATGACCCGAAGGCGCTGGATAACTCGCGCCGGCTGTTCCCGACGCTCAACTACGCCACCTCGGTGCTGGAAGCCGCCGACCGCGCCGACGCGGTGCTGCTGCTCACCGAGTGGCAGGAGTTCGTCGACTACGACCCCGACGAGCTGGCCAAGGTGGTGCGCACCAAAGTCATTGTGGACGGGCGTAATTGCCTAGACGCCGCCAAGTGGGTCAACGCCGGATGGCGGGTGTTCTGCCTGGGCAAGCGCGTGGAAGAGCTGACCCACACCTGACTCGATCTGCGCCGACACGCCGTGATTTGCGCGACGCACTCGCGAAACGCGTCAAAAACCGGAGTGTCGGCGGAGGGCGCCTACTGGCGGTAGCTTGCCAGGAAGTTACCCAGCCGCTCGATGGCTACGGCAAGGTCGCGGGCCCACGGCAACGTGACGATTCGAAGATGATCCGGCTCAGGCCAATTGAACCCGGTGCCCTGCGTCAACAGGATCTTCTCGTTGAGCAGCAGATCCAGGACAAGCTGGTCGTCATCGTGGATGTGGTGCACTTCAGGATCCAGGCGTGGGAACGCATAGAGCGCGCCCCTGGGCTTGACGCAGGAGACACCCGGAATCTCGTTGAGCTTCGTCCAGGCCACATCCCGCTGCTCCAGGAGGCGACCGCCGGGGAGTACCAGGTCGTCGATGCTCTGATGTCCGCCCAGGGCAACCTGAATCGCGTGCTGGGCAGGCACATTGGGGCACAGTCGCATGTTGGCCAGCAGGTTGACGCCTTCCAGCAGGCTGGCCGCGTGGTCCTTGGGGCCGGTGATGGCCAGCCATGCCGAACGGTAGCCGGCTACCCGATACGCCTTGGACAGACCATTGAAGGTGAAACACAACAGATCCGGCGCCAACGATGCGACGCTGATGTGCTCGGCATCGTCGTAGAGGATCTTGTCGTAGATCTCGTCGGCCAGCAGCAGCAGCTGATGCTTGCGCGCCAGTTCGACCATCTTCGTGAGGATCTCGCGGGTGTACACCGCGCCGGTCGGGTTGTTCGGGTTGATGATGACGAGGGCCTTGGTGCGCTCGGTGATCTTGGATTCGAGATCCTCGATATCCGGCATCCAGCCGTTGGTCTCATCGCACAGGTAGTGCACTGCGGTGCCGCCGGCCAGCGAGGTCGCGGCCGTCCACAGCGGGTAGTCGGGTGCCGGGATGAGCACCTGGTCGCCGTTGTCGAGCAGCGCCTGGGTGGTCATGGTGATCAGCTCGGATACCCCGTTGCCCAGGAAGACGTCGTCCACATCCAGGTACGGGAACCCGTCGACCAACTCGTAGCGGGTGACCACCGCACGCCGCGCGGGCAGGATGCCCTTGGAGTCGGAGTAGCCCTGCGCGTAGGGCAGCGCCTGGATGATGTCGCGCATGATGACATCGGGCGCCTCGAAACCGAAGGGCGCCGGGTTGCCGATATTGAGCTTGAGGATGCGGTGCCCCTCCGCCTCCAGCCGGGCGGCCTGCGCATGTACCGGACCCCTGATTTCGTACAGGACGTCTTGCAGCTTGGTGGACTGCGCAAAGACCCGTTGATGCTGGCGCGGCGAGAGGCCGGGCACGCGCGGGGGCACGTCAGTCGGCAAGTTATCGGTACTCACGGTCTCAATGGTGGCATTGCTGTCCAGCCAATATCTAATTTCGGCGGCCGGGGCGGCGTGCTCCCGGGGCCATACCCAGGCCCTTTACCGGTGGCTCCGGCACCGCAGAGGTCTCGTCCTTCGGTGCGAGTGCGGCCGGTTCCACGGGCTCCGGTGCGGCGGCGGGCTGTGCCGGTTCCGGAGTTGCTTCCGCAACGGGAGCAGCAGCGGCGGCGGGAGCATCCTTCTTGGCGCCGGGACGTCGTGCGCCGGCGGCGATGCCCAGGCCCTTGACCGGGGGTTCCGGAGCGGCAGGAGCCGCGGGTGCCTCCACCGCCGGGGTGGCGGGTGCCGCAGGAGTCTCGGCTGCCGGAGCTGCCGTGCTGGTTTCGGGGGCGGCCTTCTTGGCGCCGGGACGCTTTGCCCCGGCCGCCATCCCCAGACCCTTGACGGGCGGCACCGGGGCAGCAGCTGCCGCCGGCGCCTCGGACGCCGGTTCGGACGCCGGAGTCGGGGGAGCGGCCGCAGGTGCTGCGCTCTTGGCGCCGGGACGCTTTGCCCCGGCCGCCATACCCAGACCCTTGACCGGCGGTGCGGCCGCAGGAGCTGCGGTGGTTGCCTCGGCGGTGCTGGTTTCGGGGGCGGCCTTTTTGGCGCCGGGACGCTTGGCTCCCGTTGCCATGCCCAGGCCCTTCACCGGCGCTGCGGTGGTCGCTTCGGCGGCGGGTGCGGCCTCGGCGGGTGTCGCTGAAGCCTTCTTGGCGCCCGGTCGCTTGGCTCCGGTGGCCATGCCCAGGCCGGAGACGGGCTTAACCTCCGCGGCGCTGGTTTCGGCTGCGGCCGCCTCGACCTTGGCTGCGGCCGGCGCTTCTTCCTCGGCTGGTGCGGGCTCGGGCTCGGCGACCTTGGTGGCAGCTCGCTCGGCTGCCGCTGCTGCGGCAGTTCCCTTGGCGGGCAATGCTTTCCGGACGTCCTCGGTGCGGCCGACGGACTCGAGTAGCAGCTGTGCGACGTCGACGACCTCCACGGCGGCGGAATCGTCGCGTGCGGTCACACCGTCGGTGAGCATCACACGGCAGAACGGGCAGCCCGTCGCGATCTTGGATGCCGGCGTGGCCAGGGCCTCGTCGACGCGGTCGATGTTGATGCGCTTGCCCAGCTGCTCTTCCATCCACATGCGGGCGCCACCGGCGCCACAGCACATGGAACGCTCGCCATGCCTTGGCATTTCGGTGAGTGCGGCACCGGAAGCGCCGATCAGCTCACGCGGCGCGGTGTACACCTTGTTGTGGCGGCCCAGGTAGCACGGGTCGTGGTAGGTGACGTCTTGTGACACCGGGGCAACGGGGACCAGCTTCTTGTCGCGTACGAGCCGGTTCAGCAGCTGAGTGTGGTGCACCACCTGGTAGTCGCCACCGACCTGCGGGTACTCATTGCCGAGCGCGTTGAAGCAGTGCGCACAGGTCACCACGATCTTGCGCTGCTTCTGCTCGACACCCTCGAACACCGAATTGAGCAGCTCGATGTTCTGCATGGCCAACTGCTGGAACAGGAACTCGTTGCCCGCGCGGCGTGCGGAGTCACCCGTGCACGTCTCGTCGGCGCCCAGCACCAGGAACTTCGTCCCAGCCAGGGCCAGCAGCTCGGCGACGGCCTTCGTGGTCTTCTTCGCCCGATCTTCGTAGGCGCCGGCGCAACCGACCCAGAACAGGTACTCGAAATCGGCGAAGCTGTCGACGTCCTGGCCGAACACCGGGACGTCGAAGTCGACTTCTTCAATCCAGTTGAGGCGGTCCTTGGCGTTCTGCCCCCAGGGGTTGCCCTTGTTCTCCAGGTTCTTGAACAGACCCGCGAGCTCGCCGGGGAACTCCGACTCGATGAGCACCTGGTAGCGGCGCATGTCGATGATGTGGTCGACGTGCTCGATATCGACGGGACACTGCTCGACGCACGCACCGCAGGTGGTGCAGCTCCACAGCACCTCGTGGTCAATAACAGCTCCGTCGGCACCCACCAAGGCACGCTCGCCCTCGGCGATCTCGGCCTCGCTCAGCTTGGACTTGTCCTCACCGGCCAGCAGGTAGGGCGCCTTGGCGTACGTGTGGTCACGCAGCGAGGTGATGAGCAGCTTGGGGGACAGCGGCTTACCGGTATTCCAGGCGGGGCACTGGCTCTGGCAGCGACCGCACTCGGTACAGGTCGTGATGTCCAGCAGGTCCTTCCAGCTGAAGTCTTCGACCTTGCCGGCGCCGAACGCGTCGACGTCGGGGTCGGCGCTTTCCATCTCCAGCACCTTGCCGCCAGACATCATCGGCTTGGCCGCACCCAGCGCCACCGAGCCGTCGGCGTTGCGCTTGAAGTAGATGTTGAAGAAGGCCGCGAAGCGGTGCCATGCCACACCCCAGACCAGCTTGCGACCGACCAGGAGCAGGAACAGGCCGCCGGAGACCATCTTGATGAACGCGAAGATGGAGACCATCAACGGGCTCGCGGGCAGCAGCTGCGCGACGTTCATGGTGAAGAAGTCCGATGACGGGTGCCCGCCGCCGAAGGTCGAGATCTTGCCGGACTTGACCAGCACCATGCCCAGGCCCTCGACCAGCACGATCATCTCGATCGTGTATGCGGCGAAGAAATTGGAGCCACCGAAGCGCGACAGTCGTTCCGGTTTCCGCGGGTGGTTGAGCTGCCGAATGATGATCAGGGTCACGATGCCAATGACGGTGCCGATACCCAGGATCTCGTCCCACAGGTGCCACAGGAATGTGTCGCCGATGATCGGCCAGTGGAACTCGGGGTTGAAGGTCTGTCCGTAGGACTCGAAGTACAGCGGGAAGCCGCCCAGGAATCCGACCATGACCAGCCAGTGGGCCCAGCCCACGGTGCGGAACTTGTTCATCCTGGTGTGCGCGACCACCTCGACGATGACGGTCTTGACACGCGGGACGATCGGACGCCAACGAGTCCGGTCGGGCTGGCCCGAGAGAACGACGCGAATCATTTTCACGACGCCGCCGAAGAACGACCCCCAGGCAACCAGGCTGAAAATGACGCCGATGGTGCCCAGCGTGATTGTCGCTGTACTCACGGTACTGACCTCCCGGTCCCGATAAGTTACCCGTCAGTAATAAGTGTAATGTTACTGGTGAGTAACTTGTGTCCGATGCCAGGTCATCGTCGCATTGACAGGGTCGAAAGTCCTAGTCAGGCTTACCTAACCCGACCTGTGGGTGAACTTTCTCGCACTTATGGGGCCAAGATTGCCCGCAACATCGAGAACATGTCCGATCGCGATTCGGCGCCGAGGCGACGGCGAATGCGCGCGACGTGATGCTCGACGGTCTTAGCCGAAATGAACAGCTGCGCACCGATATCGCGATAAGGAAGCCCGCGCAGCAGCAGCTCAGCGACCTCACGCTCACGATCGGAGAGGCGAGTGGAGGCCGGGGAATGTGCCGCCGACGTCGGCGGGGAATTTCCATCGGGGCCGTCAGTCGCCGCGGACGGGGTCCGCAGATCGCGAGCCAGCGCGAGCATGGCGGCGGCCACCTTCGGGTCGTTGGCGTGCAGTGCCGCCTGACTGGCCAGGCGGGTGGCGTCCCACCCCAATCCGGTATCGGTCAGCATCCGCGCGGCGCTGTCCACCTCGGCGCCGTCCACCTGGTTGGCGAGCACCCGCAGCCACGTACGCCCGGCGGTCGCCAGGGCGCGTGCGTAGGGGCTGGATCCGGCAGCCGCGGCCAGCGCCTGCCCATGCGGGGCGAGGTTCTCCGGCGAATTGGTCAAAATCGCGGCGTGTACCCCTGCCCACCGCAGGGGCGCAGACCAGGCGATCGGATCGCCGAGCTGCGCCAGAACCGCGAAGGCGCGGTGCACGTGATGCGCCATGGCATCCAGGGTGCGCAGTCGGGCCGCGGCCACCCAGAGCTCACCGACCGGGAGCAATGTGTACACGTCGATGGAATACGCCGACAACGCGTCCATGGAGGCCTGCCAATGCTGGCGCAGTGGACCGGTATCGCCATGGCGTCGGGCGATACCGGTGCGCAGTGACTCGGCGAATAGGCGGTCCCGGCGAGACAGCTCCGCCTCCGCTCCGGGCAGCCATTGAGTGGCGCCGGCCAGATCACCGGACAACATGGCGATCCAGGCCACGAGCAGCCGATGCCGTACTCCGAATACGTCATGAGGTCGATCGGTGCGGATGGCATCGGTGAGAATGCTGCGAGCCCGCGTGGTGTCGCCGCTGTGCAGCATGGTCAGCGCCGCCAGGGCGGCGGTGCTATCCGGGGTAAAGGCTGACGTGGACGGCTGTTGAGTGACGGCCTGCCCCAGCAAGGACAACGCCTCCTGGCTGCGTCCCTCAACGGATGCGATGACGCCCAGAGCCGCATTGCGCATCGCGGTGGCCGACGTCGTGGGCGGGGCAGTCGCATTGTCTTCCAAGGACTTTCGTGCGCTCACCAGCTGCCCCGCACCGACGAACACCGGTGCCGCGGTCAGGGCCGTCAAGCCATCCATATCCGTGCCCAACCAGTTGTACAGCGCGGCGGCCTGACCGGAGTCTCCGTTATGGCATGCGATAGCCGCGGCGATGCGCACGGCCGCGGCCCGCTGCCCGGAGTCCGTGCTGGTGAGCACTTCATCGGCCTGAGCGGCGGCCGCTGCCAGATCGCCAGTGCGAGCTAGGGATTCGGCTAGAGGTACCCGCAGCGGGCCCGGTTCGGCACCCGCGGCCAAGGCGGCGCGGTATAGGTCGGCTGCGCTCAAGGGGTCGGACTCGGTTGTTGCCCAATCCGATAGCAGCGCGGCGATGTTCCGATCGCGCAGCCCGTGTGCAACCAGTGCCAAAGCCAAATCGGTGGATACCGAACCAATCTCGAGTTGCGTGCGCAGCAGCGAGCGTTCAAGGTCGAGATGTCGTGCGGCTCCGAGTAGGCGGGCGGCGCAACCGTGCACCCTTGCTGCGAACGCGACATGACCGGGCCCGGGAACCAGCCCGCTCGCCAAGGCCTCGTCGACCAGGTCCTCTGCATCGGAGAGTGCCAGTGCCGCAGCAATATCGGAGGCCCCGATGCCGGAATCCAACGACATGAGCAGCACGACGGATTGGGCCGACTGTGACAGGCGGCGCAACGTTTCGTCAATGCGAGAATCGATCGCGCGCAGCGCCGACTCAAGTGGATACGGATCGCCCAGATGATCGATGGCTGCCGCCGTCAGTGCCAGCACACCTCCGGAGGCGGCGGCAATCTCATCGGCGAGTGCAGCTGAGCGCGGCACGAGCCGGGCGATATCGCCCGCGTTGACGGGATCCAGAGTGATCGAGGGTGATTCGCGTTCCAAGGCCTGAAAAAGGGCACGCAGCGCGGAGTTGCGCCGGGGTGTGGCGGCCACCACGACGACCGCCGCCGGGTCGTTCTCCACCACTGCGCGCAGGGTATCGAGCTGTCGATCCGTCAGGGAGTCGGCATCGTCGATGACGAAGGGGCCAATGTTCCCACCGGACACCGTTTCCGGGACGTGGTTGACGGCTGGCGAGCCGGCCTTGCTCAACGCCTCGCGAACGCGCGTCAGCACGGACGTCTTCCCGCTGCCCGCAGTACCGCTGATGAGCACCTTCACGGCACCGCCGGCAGACAACGACTGCGTGATAGCCGTTATCGCCGAGGCGATTCCATCGAACGTCCCGGAGAGCCCGTTATCGCGCGGGGTGCTCAGTTGCGCGGACCGATCGGGATCGGGGGCAGTCCCGGGATGGTGATCGCCGGGCGGGGTGTGGACGTGGAGGCGGGCTGGGTCGTGGTGGTCGTCGTCGGTTGG
>NZ_MAFQ01000006.1 GCF_002013895.1 Mycobacteroides franklinii
TTCATCGTCCAGACCTGCATGCGCCGTCGCCGTCGTCGCAATGAGAGCAACAAGAGTCATGAGCAGCGCGCCGACCGCCAACACACCGCGGCGGGCCCAGCCCGATACCTTGCTCAACAGCTTCATTCTGTTCCTATCAGTCCCCTCATGGCGAACATGAGAATTTCCTAAGCGACGGACAGAAGGACGATATCGGCACGGTGACGGCGCGGCAATCTGAAGGATCATTCTGATATCGCCGACATCACCCGCCTCCAGGTAGGCCAGTGAGCCTGAAGTTAGCCAAACCCAAGGCATCGGCAAGGTTAACGATCAAGCGACCGAACGCTTTGCTGGAAAACAATGGAGAGCCCCAGGAGAACCGGCACCCCGGACGGGTATCCAGACCTTGCGACCTGCTTGGTTTACACGTCAGATATGCCGAAATACCCTAGCCATGGTGGGGTGGAACGTTATCGCACAACCACCGATCGCCCTCGCGTGTGCCACGGGAATCGTTCACGTCGCGTTCATCTGGGCCCAGCGACGGCATGGTCTGACCGAAGATCCGGTCGATGTCCGCATTGCTGACGCTTGTTCCTTCTCCGCCATTTTTGTGACGAAGGTCACAATCCGGAGTGTCCGGGCTGGACACCCGCTCAGATCTCCAGGCTGGATAGTTGCTCGATGATCTGAATTGCCATCGGCGTCACCGTTGCCATCCCATCGCGCACCGCGGCGCGGGTGCCGGCCACATTGACCACCAGGGTGCTACCCGAAATGCCCGCGACACCGCGCGACAGGCCCGCCTCGGCGACGCCCGCTGCGAGGCCGGACGACCTGATGGCCTCCGCGATGCCGAGTAACTCACGGTCAAGCAGCGGCTGTGTCGCCTCGGGGGCGACATCACGGGGCGTCACGCCGGTGCCACCGACAGTCACCACCAGGTCCACACCACCGATCACCGCGGTGTTCACCGCGTTCTGAATCTCCGAGAGGTCACCCTCGACAACCACCACACCGTCAACCACGAATCCGGCCTCCGAGAGCAACTCGGTGACGAGCGGACCGCTGGTGTCCTGATCACCATGCGCTGTTCTGTCGTTGACGATGACGACCAGAGATCGCCCCACCGGTCCCACCTCAAGCTCTGTCATGGAAGCAACGGTAACCGCTCGCAGGGACACCTGAGTCATCGGGCGACCTCACCCAGTGTCACGTCCGCGGTCTTCTCCGGTCCGCCGTTGCCGTCGGTGTACGTGAGCGTGACCTTGTCACCGGGCGCCTTGGACCGCACCGCCGCCACAAGTCCATCGGCGCTGTTCACCGGCCGGTTGTCCACCTTGGTGACGACAGCACCATTGGGTATGCCGGCCTTCTCGGCGGCGCCACCGGCGACCACTTCCACGATCCTGGCGCCCTGCGTCTCCTTGTCATTGCCTACCCGGACGCCCAGCGAGGCGTGGGTGGCGTGGCCGTTCGAGATCAGCTGATCGGCGATGCGCTTGGCCTGGTCGACCGGAATCGCAAAGCCGAGGCCGATCGATCCGCCCTGCGTCTCGCCGCTGGAGTCGCCACCCATGGTCGCGATCGCGGAGTTGATGCCGACCAGTTCGCCGTTCAGGTTGACCAGCGCGCCACCGGAGTTACCCGGGTTGATGGCGGCGTCGGTCTGAATGGCATCCAGCACGGTGTCCTGATTACCGGCCTGCCCCGCCGTGAACACCGGACGGTTCAGCGAGCTGACGATGCCCGTGGTGACCGTGCCGTCGAGGCCCAACGGGGATCCGATCGCGACAACCGACTGGCCTACAACGAGATTCGCGGATGAACCGATCGCGACGGGCGTCAGGCCCGAGGCTCCGGTGACCCGGACCACGGCGATATCGGTGGCGGGGTCGATTCCCACCACTGTGAACGGCGAGGTCTTTCCGCCCTGGATGGTGGCCGTGGTCTTGGCTCCGGGATCGCCCGCCGCTTGCACGACGTGAGCATTGGTGAGCACCAATCCGTCAGCGGATAGGACCACCCCGGAACCCTCTTCGCTGGAACGGCCCATGATTGTCTCGAGCTTGACGACGCTCGGAAGCACCTTGGCCGCAACCTGTTCCACCGATCCCGCGGGTAACGCGGCGACCGGCTGAGCGGAGGGCGCGCGCCCCGGCGCGATCGGGGTCAGCCCGCTGCTGCTGGTGACGGCGGGCGACTTGTGCTGGCGGTCGGCGACGACGGCGCCCACCGTGCCACCCAGACCACCGGAGACCAGCGCCAGAACGACGGCACCGACCACAAGTCCTCCGCCGCTTCGCCCTTTGGGCTGCGACTGATGCTGCGGCTGCTGATCCGGACGCTGCTGACTCGGCTGCTGCGAGGTGTAGCCGTATGCCTGCCCCGGGTAATGATGGCCGGACTGCGCGTGATGGGTCGGCGCCTGATGCCCATGTTGTTGCCCCGAGTAAGGGCCGGACGGCCGGTATGCCCAGCTGCCATGGGGGTCGTTAGTCATAGCTGCTTCCTCACCAGTCCTTCATAGGCGTTCGGGATCGTCTAGCTTGAGTGCCACGCTGCCGGAACGGACTGAGAATCCACTGAGATCTCCCTCGCGTTCGGCACAGACTTCCGGCGACCGGCCGTATCGCCCATGTGTGGCGCTCCGATGGGTCCGGGTCGGCCCGGCAGAAGCACGTGCATGGAGGTTCCGGGAGCCGGTTCACCGTCGATCACTGCACCGGGATCAGTCTCCTCGACCTTAATGGCGCCACCATGTTTCAGCACTACCTGCTTGACGATGGCCAACCCCAAACCGGATCCCGGCATTCCCCGTGCCGGGGTGGCCCGGTAGAACCGCTCAAAGACCAGGTCTCGTTCGGCAGGCGGGATTCCCGGGCCGCGATCAGAGATGACGAGCTCGGCATGGGCGGCGTCAACCTGGGCCAGCCGCACCGATACCGCGGTACCCGATGGGCTCCACTTGGCCGCGTTGTCCAGCAGGTTGAGAACCGCTCGCGACAATCCCGCCGCGTCGCCGTACACCTGCCAGGGCTGCAGGATGACGTCGAATTCAATATCGTTGCGGCGGCGGCGAACTCGTTCGAGCGTGCCCTCCACCACCTCGACCATATCGACCGGCTCATGCACGATATCGGCGCCGTCGCCGCGCGCTAGATCAACCAAATCGCCCACCAGCGTGGACAACTCCTCGATTTGGGCGATCACATCGCGCTGCAGCGCCTCCATCTCTTCGTCGGGCAGACGCGGGGCACCCGGCTGCATGGCGGCCATCAGGAGCTCGGTATTGGTGCGCAACGACGTGAGCGGGGTGCGCAGCTCGTGGCCCGCGTCGGTCACCAGACGCGCCTGGCGATCGCGCGATTCCGCCAGGGCGCGCAGCATCGTGTTGAAACTGATGGTGAGTCGGGCCAACTCGTCGCTGCCGGTGACCGCGATGGGGCGCAGGTCATCGGTTCTGGCCACCCGCTCGGCGGCATCGGTAAGCCTGGCCACGGGACGCAACCCGGTACCGGCCACCATGGCTCCGGCCGCGGCTGCCACCGCGACGCCCACGCCACCGACGATCAGCAGTACCCACCCCAGCCGCCGCAGCACCGTATCGGTGGGGTCGAGTGATTTGGCCATGATCAGCGTGCTGCCGTTGTCCAACCGAAGGGCAAGCACGCGTTGGTGATTCACGGTGCGCATCGACTGCTCCAGCTCGCCGCGGGTTACCGCCTGCTCCGGCGCGCCATAGGGGATGGTCTGCCCCTGCTGTGTCGCCGAGAACGTGATGAGCCCCGGGAAGATCAGCTTGGCGTTGACATCGGCCGAATACGCGGTGCCTTCGATGGCGCGGCGTGGATCCACCGACAGCAAGCCGCTGCCGATCAGCAGGTTGGCGCGATCGTTGAGCTGCTTGTCGACATCGCGGTACAACGCGGTGGATACCAGCAGGTATGACGCAACGGCCATGAGCACCACGACCATCGCCACCATGGACATGGCGAGCAGCATCACGCGCCAGCGCAACGATACCGATGAGCTGGTTGCCCGCAGCGGAGAAAATATTGCCGTGCTGGAGCCCCGCATCCGCCTCGGCATTCGTAGTGTCGCCATAAGGATTACGGAGGGGTCTCCCGCAGCACGTAGCCAACACCGCGGACGGTGTGGATGAGCCTGAGCTCTCCCTCGGCCTCGGTCTTGCGTCGCAGGTAGCCGACGTATACCTCAAGGGCGTTACCCGACGTTGGGAAGTCGAACCCCCACACCTCTTCGAGGATGCGGCTGCGCGTAAGTACCCGTCGTGGGTTGGCCATCAGCATTTCCAGCAGCGCGAATTCCGTGCGGGTCAGGCTGATCGACCGGGTGCCGCGGTGCACCTCGCGGGTGATGGGGTCCAGAGTGAGGTCACCGAAGCTGAGCGTCGCAGCGTCGGCCGACTCGTCGACGGTGGTGCGGCGCAGCAGCGCGCGCATCCGGGCCAGAAGCTCCTCCAGCGCGAAGGGCTTGGGGAGGTAGTCGTCGGCGCCCGCATCGAGTCCGGCCACGCGTTCCGAGACCGAATCGCGGGCGGTGAGGACCAGGATGGGCAGGTCGTCCCCCGTGCTGCGCAAGCGACGGCACACTTCAAGGCCGTCGAGCTTGGGCATCATCACGTCGAGCACCAACGCGTCAGGACGATCGTTGGCTATGGAGTTGAGCGCATCGACACCGTCCTCGGCGAGATCCACCGAGTACCCATTGAAGGAAAGAGATCGTCGCAACGACTCGCGCACAGCCCGGTCGTCATCGACTACAAGAATTCGCACAGGGACCAGTGTTAACCGTGCGGCTGAGATATTACTGAGGAAGCCTGAGAATCGGCTCTCTCAGTGTTCAGCGACGGTCGAGATCGATGAGCCCGAGGCGGGCAGCCTTGAGCAGACGACGGGGAACCTTGTGGTTCTGTCCGCCGACAGTGACGTTGACCAGCTCAGTGGCGGTGGCCTTCCACTGCGCGCGCCGGCTACGGGTATTGGAGCGGGACATTCTCCGCTTGGGGACGGCCATGGTCGCGCCCTCTCCTTAATTCTCAGGTTTCTGTGTCATTCGCCCGCGCCGCGCCAGCATGTTGGGCGCAGCGAGCGACAATCAGCACACGATAGCCGGTAGCGGACATGAGCTGCAAATTTGCCCCCACCGCTCCGCGCCGACACGCCGCGTGATGGCGGATTCGTATCGCATTTTCTCACCATAAGACGGCGTGTCGAGGCAACCGCCGCAGCTCGGCCAACCACTTGGTTGGACCGCTAGATTGACGTTTTGGCGGGTGAGGTAATTTGGCAGCGCACGAGCAGTCGACGCCGACCTCGAGAGGACTTCCGATGAGCCGCAAGCGCGAAGAGGATCAGGAATCGTGACTACTGCGCCGGTACGAATTGGGAACTGTTCAGGCTTCTACGGAGACCGGATATCGGCCATGCACGAGATGCTCACCGGCGGTGAGCTCGACTATCTGACCGGCGATTATCTCGCCGAGCTGACCATGCTCATCCTCGGCCGCGACCGCGCCAAGGCCCCCGAGCGCGGCTACGCCAAGACCTTCCTGCGTCAGCTCGAGCAGTGCCTGGGGCTGGCCCAGGACAAGGGTGTGCGCATCGTCGCCAACGCCGGCGGGCTCAACCCCGCCGGTCTGGCGGACGCGATCCGGGCCCTCTCCGACAAGCTGGGCATCCAGACCAACGTCGCGCATGTCGAGGGCGATGACCTCCTGGCCCGCGCCGCCGAGCTCGGGCTCGGATCGCCCCTGACCGCCAACGCCTACCTCGGCGCCTGGGGCATCGTGGAATGCCTCAACTCCGGAGCCGACGTCGTGGTCACCGGTCGGGTCACCGACGCCTCGGTGATCGTCGGCCCTGCCGCCGCGCACTTCGGCTGGCGCCGCGACGACTACGACAAGCTGGCCGGCGCGGTCGCCGCCGGGCACATCATCGAATGCGGCACTCAGGCCACCGGAGGCAATTACGCCTTCTTCACCGAAATCCCCGACCTCTCGCACGCGGGCTTCCCGCTGGCCGAGGTATATGAGGACGGATCGTCCGTGATCACCAAGCACGAGGGCACGGCCGGCGCGGTCAGCGTGGGCACCGTCACCGCGCAGCTGCTCTATGAGATCACCGGGGGCCGGTACGCGAACCCGGATGTCACCGCCCGCCTGGATACCCTGCAGCTCGACGCTGACGGTCCGGATCGTGTGCGCGTCTCGGGCGCGACGGGCGAGGCACCGCCACCGGATCTGAAGGTGTCGCTCAATGCCATCGGCGGCTTCCGCAACCAGATGACCTTCGTACTGACCGGATTGGACATCGACGCCAAGGCGGATCTGACCCGCAAGCAGCTCGAGTCCGCGCTGTCGTCCCCTCCACAGGACATCCAGTGGACGCTGGGACGCACCGATCACCCGAATGCCGACACCGAGCAGGCCGCCAGCGCGCTGCTGCACGTCATGGTGCGCGATGCCGATCCGAACAAGGTGGGCCGGCAGTTCTCCAACGCGGCGGTGGAGCTGGCGCTGGCGAGCTACCCCGGTTTCCACGTCACCACACCTCCCAAGGACGGCGAGCCGTACGGCGTGTTCACGCCCGGATACGTCCCCGCGGAAAAGGTTCCGCATGTGGCGGTACTGGCCGACGGCTCGCGGATCGATATCGCTCAGGCGTCGCGGACACAGCCGCTGGCCGACGCCCCCGCGGCGGCCCTGCCCGAACCGCTACCTGCCGGACCAGTGCGACGGGTTCCGCTGGGAACTGTCGCCGGCGCGCGCAGCGGCGACAAGGGCGGCAGCGCCAATGTCGGCGTCTGGGTGCGCACCGACGATGAATACCGCTGGCTTGCACACGCTTTGACTGTCGATGCACTACGCGAGTTGCTGCCGGAAACCGAGCAGCTGGAGGTGGCCCGCTACCTGCTGCCCAAGCTGCGGGCCGTGAACTTCGTCATCCAAGACATCCTGGGCAAGGGCGTGGCTTATCAGGCCCGATTCGACCCACAGGCCAAGGGCATTGGCGAATGGCTGCGTGCCCGCGAGATCGACATCCCCGAATCACTCCTGAAAGCGAGCAAGTGAGCGCAATGAGTTCCTGGAACACGCCCGAGCGCAAGGCACTTCGGGAGACGGTACGTGACTTCGCCGAGCGCGAGATCCTGCCGAATGCCAACGAGTGGGAGCGGGAGGGACTGCTCCCCCGCGAATTGCACCGCAAGGCGGGCGATCTGGGTCTGCTCGGACCCGGCGCACCCGAGGAAGTAGGCGGCGGTGGCGGCGACGCCATCGATCCAGTCATCGTGTGCGAGGAGCTGCACTACGCCGGTGTGCCCGGCGGCGTGTTCGCCTCCTTGTTCACTTGCGGCATCTCCACGCCACACATAATCGCTTCCGGCGACCAGCGGCTCATCGACACTTACGTGAAGCCGACGCTGGCCGGCGACCTGATCGGCTCACTGGCCATCACCGAGCCGGGCGGCGGGTCCGATGTCGGGCACCTGACGACGTCGGCCAAGCGGGACGGCGACCACTACATCGTCAACGGCGCCAAGACCTTCATCACTTCCGGTGTGCGCGCCGACTATGTGGTCACCGCGGTCCGCACCGGCGGGTCGGGCGCGGCCGGCGTCTCGCTGCTGCTGATCGACAAGGACACACCAGGATTCGAGGTGGCCCGCAAGCTCGACAAGATGGGCTGGCGCTCCTCGGATACCGCCGAGCTGTCCTTCACCGATGCGCGCGTGCCCGCCGAGAACCTGGTGGGTGGCGAGAACACCGGATTCGCACAGATCGCCGGAGCCTTCGTATCGGAGCGCATCGGCCTTGCCGCCCAGGCATATTCGAGCGCGCAGCGCTGCCTGGACCTGACCGTGGAATGGTGCCGGAATCGGGAGACATTCGGGCGGCCACTCATTTCCCGTCAGTCGGTGCAGAACACCCTGGCCGAGATGGCGCGCCGGGTCGACGTCGCACGCGTGTACACACACGCACTGGTCGACCGGGCCATCGCGGGTGAGACCAACCTGATCGCCGAGGTGTGCTTCGCCAAGAACACCGCAGTCGAGGCCGGCGAATGGGTGGCCAATCAGGGTGTCCAGTTATTCGGAGGCATGGGGTACATGACCGAGAGCGAGATCGAGCGGCAGTACCGCGATATGCGCATCATCGGGATCGGTGGCGGCACCACTGAAATCCTCACCTCGCTGGCCGCCAAGCTTCTGGGGTACCAGTCGTGACCATCCTGCGCAGCGCCGTCAACACCAACTCGCCCGAGTACCAGGCCGCGGCCGAAGCCATGGCGACCAAGCTGGCCGAGGTCAATGCCGAAACCGCCAAGGCCCTCGCCGGCGGCGGCGAGAAATACGTTGCCCGCCACCACGAACGCGGCAAGCTGCTGGCACGCGAGCGCATCGAGCTCTTGATCGACCCCGACTCGCCGTTCCTGGAGCTATGCCCGCTCGCAGCCTGGGGCAGCGATTTCACCGTCGGCGCCTCGCTGGTCACCGGTATCGGCGTGGTCGAGGGCGTCGAATGCATGATCGTAGCCAACGACCCCACCGTCAAGGGCGGCACCAGCAACCCTTGGACATTGCGTAAAGTTCTGCGGGCCAACGATATTGCCTTCAAGAATCGCTTGCCCGTGATCTCACTGGTGGAATCAGGCGGCGCGGACCTCCCCACACAGAAGGAAGTGTTCGTACCGGGCGGACAAATGTTCCGCGACCTCACGCGGCTTTCGGCCGCGGGCATACCAACGATCGCCCTGGTGTTCGGAAACTCCACGGCCGGCGGCGCCTACATCCCCGGCATGTCGGATCACGTGGTGATGATCAAGGAGCGCTCCAAGGTCTTCCTCGCCGGTCCCCCGCTGGTCAAGATGGCCACCGGTGAGGAGTCCGACGACGAATCCCTGGGCGGTGCCGAAATGCACTCCCGGGTTTCCGGTTTGGGCGACTATCTGGCGGTCGACGAGCAGGACGCGGTACGCCTCGGGCGCCAGATCGTTTCGCGCCTCAATTGGGTCAAAAAGGGACCTAAACCGGCCGCGGTGATCGAACCGCTTGCCGACCAGGATGAGCTGCTCGGCATCGTGCCGGGAGATCTGCGTATCCCGTTCGATCCGCGCGAGGTGATCGCACGCGTCGTCGACGGTTCCGAATTCGACGAGTTCAAGGAACAGTACGGGTCATCACTGGTCACCGGATGGGCACGTCTGCACGGCTACCCCATCGGCATCCTCGCCAACGCGCGGGGCGTGCTGTTCAGCGAGGAAGCTCAGAAGGCAACCCAGTTCATCCAGCTGGCCAACCAGACCAACACGCCACTTCTCTTCGTGCACAACACCACCGGATACATGGTGGGCAAGGAGTACGAAGAGGGCGGCATGATCAAGCACGGCTCGATGATGATCAATGCGGTGTCCAACTCGACGGTGCCGCATCTGTCGCTGATCGTCGGGGCTTCCTACGGTGCTGGCCACTACGGCATGTGCGGCCGCGCCTATGACCCACGATTCCTCTTCGCGTGGCCCAGCGCCAAGTCGGCGGTGATGGGCGGCACCCAGTTGGCCGGTGTCATCTCCATCGTGAGCCGTGCTGCCGCGGCGGCACGAGGTCAGGCGGTCAACGAGGACGCAGATGCCGCCATGCGGGCCGCGATCGAGGCACAGATCGAAGCCGAGTCGCTCCCCATGTTCATGTCCGGCCGCTTGTACGACGACGGGGTCATCGATCCTCGTGATACCCGTGCGGTACTCGGTATGTGCTTGTCCGCCATTGCCAATGGGCCGATCGAGGGGACGTCGAACTTCGGCGTCTTCCGGATGTGAGAGGTTGAAAACGATGCCGGAACTTTCCACGCCTTCAATCACCTCCGTTCTCGTTGCCAACCGCGGCGAGATCGCTCGTCGCGTCTTCGCCACCTGCCGCAAGCTGGGGCTCGGCACGGTTGCCGTCTACTCGGACGCCGATGCCGACAGTCCGCACGTGTCCGAGGCCGATGCCGCGGTTCATCTCCCCGGAACCTCCAGTGCCGAGACCTACCTGCGCGGCGAGCTCATCATCGCCGCGGCCAAGGCCACCGGCGCCGACGCCATCCACCCCGGTTACGGATTCCTCTCCGAGAATGCCGATTTCGCGCGGGCCGTGGCTGACGCCGGCCTCACGTGGATAGGCCCGCCGGTCGCCGCCATCGAATCGATGGGCTCCAAGATCGAGTCCAAGAAACTGATGGATTCCGCCGGTGTACCGGTGCTGGGCCAACTGGACCCGGAGACCGTCACCGCCGCTGAGCTCCCGGTACTGGTCAAGGCCTCCGCCGGTGGCGGCGGGCGTGGCATGCGGATTGTTTCCGAGCTCGACAAACTCCCTGCGGAAATCGCTGCCGCACAACGGGAAGCGCAGTCGGCATTCGGTGATCCGACCGTCTTTTGTGAGCGCTACCTGGGTACCGGCCGGCACATCGAAGTACAGGTGATGGCCGACACCCATGGCACCGTGTGGGCCGTGGGTGAGCGTGAATGTTCCATCCAGCGCCGTCATCAGAAGGTCATCGAAGAGGCACCCTCGCCACTGGTGAACCGGGTCGACGGCATGCGCGAGCGGCTCTACGAGGCGTCCCGCACCGCCGCGACGGCCATCGGATATGCCGGCGCCGGAACCATGGAGTTCCTGGCCACCGAGGACGGTGAATTCTTCTTCCTTGAGATGAATACCCGTCTGCAAGTGGAGCATCCCGTCACCGAGTGCACCACCGGTCTGGACTTGGTGGCTTTGCAGATCCAGGTGGCAGACGGCGCCAGGTTGCCCGCCGAACCGCCTGCCATCCAGGGCCATTCGATCGAGGCGCGCCTGTACGCGGAGAACCCCGCGGCCGGGTGGCAGCCGCAAAGTGGCACCGTGCGGCGCTTCGACATACCGGGGTCCGCCGCGGAATTCCACGTCCCCGGGCACCCCGGGCGTAACGGGATCCGCCTGGACTCGACCATCGTCGACGGCAGCGTGGTGTCGGTGCATTACGACCCGATGCTCGCCAAGGTGATCACGGTCGCACCGACCCGCACCGAGGCCGCGCGGTTGTTGGCGTCGACGCTGGAACGCGCCCGCATTCATGGGCTGACCACCAACCGCGACCTGCTGGTCAACGTATTGCGCCATCCGGCGTTCCTGGATGGCGATACCGATACCTCGTTCCTGGACAAACACGGCCTGGACACGCTGGCCAAACCTCTGGCTGACGAAGCGGCGCACCAGTATTCGGCCCTCGCCGCCGCCCTGGCCGATGCCGCCGCGAACCGCGCTTCGGCGGTGGCCTGCGCCGCGGTTCCGAGTGGCTGGCGCAACCTGCGGGGCCCGTCGTCGGGATTCCAGAGCAAGGAGTTCACCGCGGGCGAGAGCACCATCGGCGTCCGGTACCGGCTGACCCGCACCGGCCTGGAACTCGACAGCACAGCCGACACTGCGTGGCCCGCTATCGAACTGGTCTCGGCAACACCGGAACACGTGGCACTCGTGATCGACGGTGTCCGCCGAGGGTTCGATATCGCGAACTACGGAGATTCCGTCGACATCGACTCGCCGCTCGGTCCGGTGGCACTGACTGTGGTGCCCCGGTTTACCGACCCCAGCACCGAAGTGGCGGCAGGCTCACTCATCGCACCGATGCCCGGTGTCGTGCTGCGTCTCGGCGCCGCCGTGGGTGACACCGTGACCGCGGGGACGCCCATCGTCTGGCTGGAGGCCATGAAGATGGAGCACACCATCGCTGCCCCCGCCGACGGCGTCATCGAGATCCTCAATGTCGAACCCGGACAACAAGTAGAGCTCGGCACCGTACTTGCCCAGCTGACCGCTGATGCCAACACAGAAGGAGAGCCAACATGACCCCTCTCAACCCCTACGTCGAATCCGATGAGCGCAAGGCCCTGCGGCAAGCGGTGGCTTCACTGGCCTCCAGCTACGGCCACGAGTACTACCTGGAGAAGGCGAAGACCCACACTCCCCTCACCGAATTGTGGAACGAGGCAGGCAAGCTCGGCTTCCTGGGCGTCAATATCCCCGAGGAGTACGGCGGCGGCGGTGCCGGCATGTACGAGCTGTCGCTGGTGTTCGAGGAACTCTCGGCGGCAGGATGTGCGCTGCTGATGATGGTCGTATCCCCCGCCATCAATGCCACCATCATCGCCCGATACGGCACCGATGAGCAGAAGAAGAACTGGCTCCCGGCCATGGCCGACGGCACCTTCACCATGGCCTTCGCCATCACCGAGCCCGATGCCGGATCCAATTCGCACAACATCGTCACCACCGCCAAGCGCGATGGCGGCGACTGGATCCTCAACGGGCGCAAGGTCTTCATCTCCGGCGTCAACGAGGCCAAGGCCGTCCTCGTGGTGGCCCGCACCGAGGAGGCGAAGACCGGCAAGCTCAAGCCCGCGCTCTTCGTGGTGCCCACCGACACCAAGGGCTTCGAGTACACCCCCATCGACATGCAGCTGACACTGGCCGAACAGCAGTTCCAGGTGTTCCTTGATGATGTGCGCGTGCCCGCCAACGCCCTCGTCGGATCCGAGGACGCCGCGCTCATGCAGCTGTTCGCCGGCCTGAACCCGGAACGAATCATGGGTGCTGCCAGTGGCGTTGGCCTGACCCGGCTGGCACTCGGCAAGGCTACCGAGTACGTGAAGACCCGCCAGGTGTGGAAGACACCCATCGGTGCACACCAGGCCATCGCGCACCCGCTGGCCGAGATCAAGGTCGAGCTGGAGCTGGCCAAGCTCATGATGCAGAAGGCCGCCACGCTGTACGACTGTGGCGACGACTGGGGTGCCGCGGAGGCCGCCAACATGGCCAAGTACGCCGCCGCCGATGTGGCCTGCCGCGCCGCGGACCGTGCCGTGCAATCCCTAGGTGGCAACGGTTTGACGACCGAGTACGGGGTGGCCCCGCTGCTGAATCTGTCCCGTTTCGGGCGTATCGCCCCGGTGAGCCGGGAGATGATCCTCAACTTCGTCGCGCAGACATCCCTCGGCCTGCCTCGTTCGTACTGATCCACACATTCGTACTGATCCACACAAAGGAAAGGTCCGCCGAATGGCGAAAGAATCCGAGACCCTGGTCCAGTACGAGGTAGAGGGCCGCGCCGCCCGCCTGACGCTCGACTCGCCGCATAACCGTAATGCGTTGTCCAGCGGGCTGGTACGGCAGTTGCGGGAGGGATTGCAGCGCGCCGCCGCCGATCAGACCGTGCGGACCGTGGTGCTCACCCATACCGGCAACACGTTCTGCGCCGGCGCCGATCTCTCTGAGGCATCGGAAGGTTCGGCCGATCCGCAGGACATCGCCAAGGATCGGGCCGGGCAACTCACCGCGCTGCTGCGCGACATCCTGGAGCTGTCTCTGCCCGTCATCATCGCCGTCAACGGCCATGTGCGGGCCGGCGGCTTCGGCCTGGTGGGCGCCGCGGATATCGCGGTGGCGGGACCGGACAGCACCTTCGCCCTCACCGAGGCACGCATTGGGGTAGCGCCGTCGATCATCTCGCTGACGCTGCTGCCCCGGCTCACCGGCCGCGCGGCCGGACGCTACTTCGTCACCGGCGAGAAGTTCGACGCGCGGGTGGCCGCGGAGATCGGTTTGGTGACAAAGTCCGTCGACAGCGCCGAAGCTGTCGAGGCAGCGGTCACGTCGTTGGTGGATGACATCGCGCTCGGCTCGCCGCAGGGGCTGGCCGAGTCCAAGAGACTGACGACCGCGCCGATCCTCGCGGATTTCGACGCTCGTGCAGTCGAGTTGACGGAAACCTCGGCTCGTTTGTTCGTATCTGCCGAGGCGCAGGAGGGCATGTTGGCGTTCCTGCAGAAGCGGCCTCCTGCCTGGCAGGTGTGAACCAGACGTCACTACGGATGTAGTGCGCTGAGCAACACGATTGAACGGCGTGCCTTTATGCGCCGTTCGTCGTAGGCTCGGCGGTGATGAGCAACCTCCCTGAGCGGGTGACCGCATCGATGCGGGCCGCAGACGCCGATCGCATGCGTGTGGCGCAGCTGTTATCCGACGCTGCCGCGCAGGGTCGGCTAGAACTCTCGGAGTTTGAGGAGCGGCTCGCCAAGGTGTACTCGGCAAACACCTATGGTGAGCTTGATCAGCTCAGCGCGGACCTTCCCGCCGTCGCCACTTCCCCAGTTCGGGGTCAAGGCAGCAAGCCAGCGCCCTCGACGGTGCTGATGGCCATCATGAGCGGATTCGAACGGCGCGGCCGGTGGAATGTTCCCGGCAAGCTCACCTCCTTCGCGCTGTGGGGTGGCGGTGTGCTGGATCTGCGCTACGCCGATTTCACCTCCAACGAGGTGGAGATCCGCTCCTTCTCCATCATGGGCGGGCAGACGATCCTGCTGCCGCCGGAGCTCAACGTGGACGTCACGGGCATCGCGGTGATGGGCGGCTTTGATCACTCGGCGAGCGGCGTTGGTGTGCAGGGCGCCCCGCACGTGACCGTCAAGGGCTTCTCGCTATGGGGTGGCGTGAACGTCAAGCGGAAGCGGCGCAAGCGGCGCGAGTCGCTGGAAGAGCGCTAACAAGATCGAGAGCGCCGAACCGCCACAGCGCGTTCACCACCTGGCGCCGGCGATCGACATCCAGTTCGGCCGCAAGAACGGCGTCAAGATCGTTCAGGGTGAACTCGCCGGTGAATGCTAGAAGTTCATCAAGATTCACGACGCCGCCGAAGGCGATATCCCGGCCACGGGCCACGAGGTGGGTTCGGTCCGTGCCGACGACACACTCCACCACGCCCGGGTAGGCCCAGCCGTACGCGGCATCAACGGGAGCGTCGCCGGTTCTCAACGCTGCCACCTTCGGCGCGCGCAGATACCCAGCGGTGCGCTGTTTGGCCGCCGCGAGTGCCATGGTCGCCGGTAATTCCGATAGCGCCTCGGGGATCTGGAGGGTCTCCAGCACCAGCCGCTGCACATCGTCGAAGCTAGCTGGCTCGCCCGCCGCGTCGAGCCGGGCACCGAAATGGTCGATCAGCAAGTCCGCGAATGATTTTCGGATATCGGGCGGAAAGAGCGTGACCCCCAGGAACACCGAGGGGCCCGTGTTGCGGAACAGGTGGTAGCGCCCTCGCGGAATGCACACGAAGTCACCCGGACGCAAGACGTAGTGGCTGGCTCCGGGCAGGAGGCGATCGAAGTCGAATGACACCTTGCCCAGCGACGGGTTCTCGAACAACTGGTGTGGGTCGATGCCATCCGCGGGCCATACCCAGAGTTCCTTGTGGCCGGGGCCCAGATGGAAGATCAGTGACGGCTCGTCGTCCTTGTGTATTCCGAACGGCGTCCACTCCACATCGGCGATAAAGGTGTAGATATCCGCGCCGGACACCAGATCTCGGTCGGGCGTGAGGCTGCGCACCACGGACCGCGCGAGTGCGGCAAGGCCCAGGTCCCACGAGGAGACATCGTTGATGGCGACGCACGCGGGACGGCTGTCAGCGGAGTCGGCGAGCCACTCGGTCAATGACTGATCGTCTCGCGGCGGGGTACGCGAGAGGTTCTCGGTAAGCCTGAAATCGAACTCGCTACCCCGGAATCCGCGTAGCCGCAATCCTTTTGCGCCGCTGGTGGTCGCTGTAGCCACTGCCGCCGTGATTCGTTCGGTGATTCCCCGGGGAGCCGCAACCAGCGCGGGCAGGAAGACCGTTTCCTCGTAACGAGGGGCATGGTCAGCGACGAACTGACGCCAACGCGGGTCCTGGACGAACACTATTTCGCCTCCATGCTTGCGACGAGGGGCGGGCGGCCAATGGGTCGACCACCCGCCCTCGGCATCCACTCTTAGTGGCTGGCAACCATTTCCGTCGCAGTGACGATTTCATCGTCCTCAACAACGATCTCTACAGCGATGTCGCGCATGGCGGTTCCTTTCGTGTGACGGTTTACTGCCAACTGAACAGAACACCGCGGGGACATCCGTCGCGTGGAGCCACCGCGGCTGACACACGCCCAGCCCGCGGGCGCCGTCACTAGATCAGTCGCACGGGCGTAGCCAAAAGTTCCCGCAGTATCTGCCCTTGTTAACCGGGAAGCGCGACGAGCTCCCAGTCGCCGTTCCCGGTCAACTCCAACCGTGACTGGTGGTGGTGGTCGATCGTCGACCGATGGCCGACGCTGACCACGACACATTCGGGTAGCCGTTCGCGCACCAGCGCGTACATCGCGTCCTCGAGCCCCTCGTCCAGAGCCGAGGTGGACTCGTCGAGGAACACCACCTTCGGCCGCACCAACAGCACCCGCACGAAGGACACCCGCTGCTGCTCCCCCGGTGAGAGCACGGCGGCCCAATCGGCCTCCTCATCCAGCCGTTCGGTGAGATGCCCCAGGGCTACGTCCCGCAGCGCCTGCTTCAGCTCGTCATCCGAAACTTCCTCCACCGGCAGCGGATAGACGACAGTCTCGCGCAGGTTGCCCAACGGTAGATAGGGCAGCTGGGGCAAGAACAGGGTGGCCCACCCGTCGGGCCGGGCCACCAACCCCGAGGTCTGCGGCCACAACTGCGCCAGGCTGCGTAGCAGGGTGGTCTTCCCGCATCCCGACGGGCCCTTCACCACAACGCTGCCGCCCGCGGTCAGCGTCAGATTCAGGTCGGCGATCATGTCGCGCCCCTGCAGGTCCAGAACCTGTACGTCGGAGAGAGTCAGGCCGTCGTCTGCATCGGCCACGTCGATGCGCGGCAACTCCCGTGCGCGATGGTCGCTGTCCAGCATCTGGTCGATACGCAACAGCGCGGCCCGATACACGGTGAACTCGTCATAGGCATCCCTGAAGAAGGACATTGCGCCACAAACATTTCCGAACGCCGCCACCGTCTGCAACAGATCGCCGACCTTGATCTGCCCGGCGAAGAATCGAGGCGCTTGCACCGCGTAGGGAATCATCCCGGTGGTCACATCGCCGACGCCCCGGTTCCACCCGTTGAGCCGCAGCTGCGCGAAGACAATGCGCCACATGTTCGCGATGATCTCGTTGAAACGCGAATGCAGCAGCCGGCGTTCGCGCTCGCCACCGCGGTAGAACGCCACCCGCTCGGCACTATCGCGCAGCCGCACCAACGCATAGCGAAAACTCGCGCTGAATCGCTCGTTCAAGAAGTTCAACCGGACCAGCGGGCGCCCGATCCAGAACGCGATCACGGTCACCGCGATCGAGAAGACGAACGCGATGAACACCATGGCCCGTGGAATCTCGAAGTCTCCCAGCAGCAGCGGCCCGGACAGCTGCCACAACACCCCGGTGAACATGACGATCAGCAGCGTCTTGTTTACCGCACCGAGCGTCAGGTCCACCGACTTCGTGGTGTGCGTCTCGATATCGATCTGGATACGTTGGTCCGGGTTCTCCACCGGGGTATCGAGAAATCGATTGCGGTAGAAGGCATCCTTGCTCATCCAGTCGTCGACGAGACGCGTGTTGAGCCATACCCGCCATCTGATGGCGAAGACTCGCCGTAGGAACAGATCCACCACCGTGTACGTCACGGTCAGGACTACCAGCACCCCGCTGATCGCGAACGAGGTGAAGAAGGCGTGACGCGCATCGGCCAGCAGCGCGGAATCATGCGTGACCAGCGCCTCCGAACCAACCTGCAGCGCATTCATCAGGTCCTTGTACTGGTACGTGAAGATGACCGTCACGCGCGCCATGTACACGGTGTGCCACATCATGAACGCCAACAGCGCCCAGGTGCGCCAGGTCTCGCGCCCCCAGAAGAAGGGCACGTTGACCCGCCAGAACTGTTGTCCCCATTGGGTGAAGCGGGCGATGACGAAGGCCACCACAAGGAAGACCACCATGGTGATCACCCAGGCCTGCAGCGTCCACACCAGCGAGCGCAGTGGCTCGCCCGGCCAATCCAAACTGGGCTGAACCATTGGCTCCCCTATTTATTGCGCTCTAGTGGGCAAAGTGGCGTGCTCCGGTGGTGTACAACGTGATTCCCGCGGCCTTGGCGGCATCGGTCACCAACTCGTCGCGCATCGAACCGCCCGGGTGAACAATCGCGCGCACCCCGGCCTGCGTCAGCACCTCCAGGCCGTCGGGGAACGGGAAGAACGCATCCGAGGCCGCTACCGCACCGGTAACCCGATCCCCGCCGCGAGACACCGCCAGCCGTGCCGCATCGACCCGGTTGACCTGCCCCATGCCCACGCCGATGGTGGCGCCGCCGGTGGCGATGACGATCGCGTTGGACTTGACCGCCCGTCCCACCTTCCATGCAAACACCAAGTCCGCCAAGGTATCCGCATCGGCAGCGGCACCCGCCACCAGCGTCCAGTTGGCCGGATTGTCGCCCTCTGCGTGGAGCGCATCGCGCTCCTGCACCAGCAGGCCACCGCTGATCTGACGCCACTCGGTGCATCCGGATTGCGGCTCGGCCGCCCGCAGCAGACGCACGTTCTTCTTGCGGCTGAGCACCTCGACGGCACCGTCCGCATATCCCGGGGCGACGATCACCTCGGTGAAGATGTCGGCGACCCGCTCGGCCATCTCCA
Organism: Mycobacteroides franklinii; assembly: GCF_002013895.1. GTDB lineage: Bacteria > Actinomycetota > Actinomycetes > Mycobacteriales > Mycobacteriaceae > Mycobacterium > Mycobacterium franklinii. Next base: position 18,545 of record NZ_MAFQ01000006.1, read on the forward strand.
CGCTCACCTCGCGGTTGACGGCGATCACACCGCCGAACGCACTCAACGGATCACACTCGTGGGCCTTGAGGTGCGCGTCGGCAATCGAGAGATCCGATACCGCGATACCGCACGGGTTGGCGTGCTTGATGATGGCCGCGCATGCCTTTTCCTGATCCCACGCGGCGCGCCACGCGGCGTCGGCATCCGTGTAGTTGTTGTACGACATCTCTTTTCCGTGCAACTGCTCGGCCTGCGCCAGGCCATGCCCCGCGGCACCCACATACAGCGCCGCCTGCTGGTGCGGGTTCTCGCCGTAGCGCAGCACCGCCGAACGATTCCACGTCCCGCCGATCCACGAGGGCAGCGCCGCATCCTCGGGTTCCGCGACACCGGACAACCAACCGGCGACGGCCACGTCATATTCGGCGGTGTGCCGGAATGCCTTGGCTGCCAGCACTTTCCGTGCCTCCAAGGTGAATCCCCCGGCGCCGACGGCGGTAAGCACCTCACCGTATGACGCAGGGTCGACGACAACGGCCACACTCGGATGGTTCTTGGCCGCGGCGCGCACCATAGAGGGTCCGCCGATGTCGATCTGCTCGACGCATTCGTCCTCGGAGGCACCCGAAGCCACCGTCGCGGCGAACGGGTAGAGGTTGACCACCACCAGTTCGAAGCCCTTGACACCCAACTCCTCAAGTTGGGTGAGGTGCTCCTCGCGGCGGGTATCGGCCAGCACGCCGGCGTGCACGTGTGGGTGCAAGGTCTTTACCCGACCGTCCAGCACCTCCGGAAACCCGGTGACCTCTTCCACCGGCGTCACCGGAATTGAGGCAGCTGCAATAGTTTTCGCAGTGGATCCGGTGGATACCAGTTCCACACCCGCGGCGTGGAGCCCGCTGGCGAGCTCTTCCAGTCCGGTCTTGTCGTAGACGCTGATCAATGCCCGACGTACGGGACGCTGCGTACTCACTTGATGGAGGCCCTTCTTCCGTTCCATGTCAAACCTCTGGTGGCGACCGCGGCCAGCACATCTACCAGCAGCGCCCGTTCCACCACCTTGATGCGTTCATGCAGGCTCGCCTCGTCATCATCCTCGTGCACGGGGACGGGCTGCTGAGCGAGAATCGGCCCGGTGTCCATCCCGGCATCGACCAGATGCACGGTGCAACCGGTGACCTTGACCCCGTGAGCCAATGCCTCCGGCACGGCGTGCGCGCCGGGAAAAGATGGCAGCAGCGCGGGGTGGGTATTGATCACCCGGCCCAGGAACTGCGAAAGAAACCGTGGTCCAAGTATTTTCATGAATCCGGCGGACACCACGAGGTCCGGCCGGTGCACAGCGGTCGCCTCGGTGATCGCGGCGTCCCATTGTTCGCGAGACTCGTAATCTGCAAGTCGCGCCGTGTAGCTGGGGAGCTCGGCGCCGGTGGCGATGTCGAGGGCGGCGCATTCCCGGTCGGTGCCCACCGCGACAATCCGCGCGGGGAAATCGCCCGCGGCCGCGTCAAGAAGCGAACGCAGCAGGGTGCCGGTACCGGAAGCCAGAACCACGACCCGCGCAGGGGCAGATGGCGCGATCTCGACCGACTGACCGGGCGTCGATGAGCCACTCGCGCGAAGAGGATCGGGTTCCGACACGCCGCTGAGCGTAGCCGGGCTGGTCACTTGGCTGTTTCCGGAGGGTCGCTGGGCTCGATCTCGGAGTCGCCCGTCGTCTCCGATTCGGGCTCGGGCTCGGGCTCGGAATCCAATTCCGGCTCCGCATCAATCTCCGGTTCCGGTTCCGGTTCCGTCTCCGGTTCTGGTTCTGGTTCCATTGCCGGTTCGGGCTCCGAGTCGGGTTCGGGTTCTGGTGCGAGCCGCGCCCTGGCGGGCAACCGGGTCGCCCCGCCCAGCATGAACACCGTCAACAGGCCGATGACCAAGAACCAGAAAAACACTCCGGGGCCGAACGTGCCCTGGTCGATCCCCAGTCGCCCGAAGTTCCCCAACTGTCCGCCGGCGAGCTTTCCGAGAATCGCCAGGAAGGTTGCCGCGAGCAGCGCCGCCGTCACCACCTTGTGGATCGCGGTGGGCCACGGCGCGGGGCGGCGTGCGCACTGTTGGCCGACGGCCACCCCGGATACCGCACCGATGATCATCAGCGCCACCCAGGCCGGACCAAGCGGTGGCGTGGGGACCGCTGCCAGGATCGGTACCGCCGGCAGCTGGCCGCCGAACACCGCGAACGCGCTGAAGGTCGCGGTGCCCACGTGTGCGCTGGATCCGACCGCCAGCGCACAGGACCCGAGAATCACGTTGGGCGCGTAGAGGATCGCCAGCAGCGTCAGGCTCAGCTGGCCCACGAAATCGTTGGTGACCGAGTACAGCTGATCCATCGTCGCCCAATGCACCACCAGTGACCCGGCCGTAACGGCCGCCGACAGCCCGAACAGCGCAAGCACACCCGCGACTGCGCCGCGGGCGGCCTCGATCGGCCAGGCCGGCAGCTGTAGCACGAGCGCAAGCCGCCTGCCGACTCGCGTCACGACGCCGGCAATGGCCCCCGCCGAGTGCACGCCGAGGACGGAGCCGAAGGCGCGCAAGGCGTTCGGCGATTGCAGCTGCGTCAGCACCGTCGACGCGTCGTGGATGATCGCCAGCGATATCGCCGTCATGAGCAGGGGTCCGGCGAGCGCCGAGGCGATCACCCACCGAATCACGTACCAGGACGCGGTCGGGGCGATGGTCGAGGCCACGGTCCGGGCGACGCCCCACACCATCGCCGCGGTCGGCAATAACGGCAGCACCTCGATGACTCGCCCACCGATGGAGATCGGTACCAGGTGCGTGCCCAGCCACATGCTGGCCACCGCACCGAACGTCCCGGTCATATCGCTGTTGGCGATCACCAACTGCACCAAGACGATTGCCGCAATGATGACCAACGCAACTGCTGACGGGCCGAAGGCAACCGTCAGCAGTGCGCGAGCCTGTGCGGGATTGGCGCGCGAGGTTTGATTCACGCGCCGATCACGGCAGTAAACACCGTCTAGTTAGAGGGACGCGAGGTGCCGAACAGGTCGTCACCGCTGGCAGGAGCGGAACCGCCGCCGGCACCCGTGCCGCCCTGCTGCTCACCACCGGCAGCCTGACCGCTGGTTCCACCGAAGGTGGGGTACTGCTGGGTCGGCTGCGAAGAGGCGGCCTGCTGGGCCGGCTGTGCGGACGGAGGCGTGAAGCCCGTGCTGCTGAATCCCTGCGGCGGGGTCGGGGGCGCTGACTGCGGCGGCTGCTGCTGGCCGTAGCCGCCGTACGACGGCGGGGCGGCGGGAGCCGCCTGCTGCTGGCCGTAGCCGGGAGCTGCCTGAGCGCCGCTCTGACCGTAGCCCTGGGCGGCCGGCTGCTGTCCGTAGCCGGGCTGCTGGCCGTATGCCTGCGCCTGACCGTAGCCCTGCGGCTGGCCTTGCTTGGGCTGCTGCGGCTGCTGCTGTGCCGGGGTGTAGTAGCTCTGCTGCGGCTGGTACTGGTTGCCAAACGGGTTGGTCGCCGGCGAAACAGCCTTGGCCTTGATGACGCCGACCTCGCTGAGCAAGGAGTACACCGACACCGCGGCCTGCAGGCCGGACACCACGGCGAGCGTGATCAGGCCCCACCCGATGCCGACCTCACCGACGGCAGCCGCGAACGGGTTGCCGAACAGTCCGCCGAGCACAAAGAGGAATCCGACGATCGACAGGATCGCGACAGGCGCCTGCTTGTCGTCCTTGCCGGACAGCAGCGAGACACCCGCGGTCAGACCGGCGATCAGCAGGGCGAACTGAGCGAAGCCGAAGACCGGAGACAGGGCCAGAAGGTCGAACCCGCCGAAGCTGCCCGACGTTCCGGAGCTGGCCTTTCCGGTGTAGAACGGCCCAAAGCCGGCGATGAAGCCGATCAGGCTCAGCACCAGGACACCACCGGGCAGGTAAACCCCCAGCGCGCCGGTGTTGGGCTCGGCCGCAAAAGACGGGGTGCCGTACGGGTTGGACGGCTGCGCGGGCTGGTATCCGGGCCCACCGGTCGAATACGTCATTACATCTCCTACGTCACGGTTTCGGTCGTGGTCTCGGGGTAGATCGCCTCCACGCTACTGCACGTCCATCCCCGCAGGGGCGGAGACAAGCCGAAGACAAGCCGCGGCCAGGCCAGAGGCGGCAGCGGCAGCATCGGTTAGCTCAAAACCGGCACTCGGTATTCGCTGAGCGTTTCCTGAGAGTCGGCGGCCTCAATCTCGCGGACCAGTGGCAGCACCTTCGCACCGAAGTATTCGACCTCCTCCTGGAAGTGCAGGAAGCCGCCCAGGATCAGGTCCACTCCCCTGCGCCGGTACGCGGCGATCCGCTCGGCGATCTGCTCGGGAGTACCGATGAGCTGAGTGCGGAATCCGTCGTTGTATTGGACAAGGTCTTCGAACGACGAATCGGCCCACATTCCCTTCTTGTCGCCGGTAGCCGAACCCGCCTGCTGCACCGCCGAGCGGAAGCCTTCGACGGCGGGACGATTGGCCTTCGCGACGATTTCCCGCAGCACCTCACGTGCTTCAGCCTCGGTGTCCCTGGCGATGATGAAACCGTTGAGCCCGATGCTGACCTCGCGGTCCACGGTCCGCGCATGATCCCGGACCTCCACGATCTGGTCGGTGATACCGGTGAAGTCCTTACCGTTGGAGAAGTACCAGTCGGAGTAGAGGCCTCCGTTGCGCCGGGCCGCTGTGGAGTTGCCGCCCTGAAACAACTCGGGCGTGTGAATCGGCTTCGGTTTCAACGTGAAGTCGTGGATGCGGTAGAAGTCACCCCGGAAATCGACGTCATCCTCGGTCCAGATCTTGCGCAGCACCTGGAGGAATTCGGCGCTGCGCCGGTACCGCTCGTCATGCTCCAGCCAGGGTTCGCCCAGGTGTGTGAATTCGTCCTTGAACCATCCGGAGACCACGTTGACGGCGAAGCGGCCGCCCGAGAGATGGTCGGCGGTGGCACCCAGCTTGGCGAGCACACCCGGCTGCCACAGCCCGGGATGGACGGCGGCGATCACCTTGAGCCGCTCGGTGGCCAGTAACAAAGCCAGCGAAAAGCTGGTGGATTCGTGCTGGTATTCGGCACCGTAACTCGCCTCGTAGCGCACCTGGGTAAGCGCGTATTCGAAGCCGTTGTTCTCGGCCGTGCGCGCCAGGGTGACGTTGTAGTCGTAGCCCCAGTCCGTGCGCTGCTCGATGGTGCTGGTAACCAGCCCGCCGCTGACGTTGGGGACCCAGTAGGCGAATTTGACGTGGTCGGCGATCCGTTCGGTCGTCATAGGGGTATGCAAACAGCGAACCCACGGGACGGTCATCCGTCTGACTCACCGTGATCCGTTTCCGCGAGATTTGGCCCCACCCTCGACAACAAAACTGGAACACGTTCTAATTGGTGAATGGACTACGGGCTCGTTCTGTTCACCAGTGACCGCGGCATCTCGCCGGCCATCGCCGCCAAGGCCGCCGAGGACGGCGGGTTCAGCACCTTCTACGTTCCCGAACACACACATATCCCGATCAAGCGCGAGGCCGCCCACCCCGGCACCGGCGGAGCCGAGCTGCCCGACGACCGCTACATGCGCACCCTGGATCCCTGGGTCTCGCTGGGTGCCGCGTGCGCAGTGACCTCCAAGATCCGCCTGGCCACCGCGGTCGCGATCCCCGTCGAGCACGATCCCATCACTCTGGCCAAATCGATTGCCACCCTTGACCATATGAGCGGTGGGCGGGTCACCGTGGGCGTCGGGTACGGCTGGAACACCGACGAACTGGCCGACCACAACGTTCCCGCGGGCCGCCGTCGCACCATGCTGCGCGAGTACATCGAGGCGATGCGCCAGCTCTGGGAAAACGAAGAGGCCAGCTACTCGGGTGAATTCGTCAACTTCGGCCCCAGCTGGGCGTGGCCCAAGACGGTGCAGAAGCACGTCCCGGTAATCGTGGGCGCGGGCGGCACCGAGAAGAACTTCAGATGGATCGCCAAGAACGCCGACGGCTGGATGTCCACCCCACGCGATGAGGACATCACCGGAAAGATTGTGGCGCTCAAGGAAGAATGGAAGACGGCCGGGCGCGACGGCGACCCGCTGATCTATGTGCTGGCGGGCAAGCCCGACCCCGAGCAGCTGGCCACCTGGCGCGAGCTGGGTGTCACCGAGGCAATCTTCGGGATGCCGGACCGCTCCGAAGAAGAGGTGCGGGCGTACATCGAACGGCTGTCCGGAAAACTCGCCGCGTTCGCCTAACGCTCCGAGAACGGCGGCAGCGCGGCGAACTTCTGCCCCACCCTGATGGTCGGTGTCACCCCGGCCACCCACCGGCGCAGCCGTGTCAGCGGATGGTCGGAAAAGCGTTCATCCCAGCGTATTTCATCGGCGATGTTGTAGGGAATGCCCGGTTCGAGGTCGGGCGCGTAGGGGTGCGGAGGCCACATCCGCGACGACGGCTCACCGGCCGCCAGTAGCTCCTGCAGCACGATCGCCTCTCGGGCCCCGGTGACTGGCCCCTCGGCGAAGGCCCCGCAGACCATCGCGTAGGAGTTCGCGCGCGGCACGACGATCGAGGCCATGAAGGTGAGCCCCTGCGGGGCATCGGCTTTGGGCACCTTGACCACATACAGCAGACCGGGTAACGAGTCGACGCCGACGATGAACGCCTCGACAACGCCGGCGCGCCTGTGGAGCACGGTCTCTACGAGCTCGCGACGCACCGCGCCCACGTCGTCCAGCGGCACCGCCAGGTAAGCACCACGAGAATGCGAAACCCAGAACTGATCACCGGTCGCCGGGTCGTACCAGCCGTCCTCGCTCGGCACCAGCCCGGACGTGTCGAACGAGAGATCCACGAATCGAGAAGGTAGCCGCCCGAAAGCGGTTCGCAAACCCCATCATCCGATTGTTCATGCATAGGTCACGCATTCTCAGTGAGAGAAAGCGGATATCGACTGCCAGTAGATTTTGTGGACGCATCGCATGCGCTATCCGGCGGATCGCGAGAGGCAGCGGATCCTGATGGTCGCCGTGAAGGACCCCGAGCGCTACATCGCACGGGGTGGCCCGGTTACACGACTTCTCAACCGCGGCAACATGCGCATGGCGGGCAGCCCCATCGCGATATCGGCGAATTCGCTCAAGATTGGTTTCGACGAACTGCTCGCAGCGTTTGAGGCGAACCGCAGCAGGTTCGGCTAGCCGACCAGGGCCACGCGCCGAGCGTGAAGCTACGACGGAATTTCGACTTCATTTCCGCGATAACTTCACACGCGGCGAACTGCGAAACGACAAGGGCCCCAACCGGAAAACCGGTCAGGGCCCTTGCGCAGAAAAAACTGCTACAGGCTCTGCAGGATCTCGCGTGCCAGCTTGGCGGTCTCGGACGGCGTCTTGCCGACCTTCACGCCGGCGGCCTCGAGGGCCTCCTTCTTGGCCTGGGCGGTACCCGAGCTGCCGGACACGATGGCACCGGCGTGGCCCATGGTCTTGCCCTCGGGGGCGGTGAAGCCCGCGACGTAGCCGACGACGGGCTTGGACACGTTCGCCTTGATGTAGTCAGCGGCACGCTCCTCGGCGTCACCACCGATCTCACCGATCATGACGATGATCTTGGTCTCCGGGTCCTTCTCGAACGCCTCGATGGCGTCGATGTGGGTGGTGCCGATGACCGGGTCGCCGCCGATGCCGATGGCGGTCGAGAAACCGAAATCGCGCAGCTCGTACATCATCTGGTAGGTCAGGGTGCCGGACTTGGACACCAAGCCGACCGGACCGGTGCCGGTGATGTTGTTGGGCGTAATACCCACCAGGGCTTCACCGGGGGTGATGATGCCGGGGCAGTTCGGTCCGATGATGCGGGTCTTGTTGCCCTTCTCGACGTTGTAGGCCCAGGCATACGCGCTGTCCTGCACCGGGATTCCCTCGGTGATGACAACCAGCAACGGGATCTCGGCGTCGATGGCCTCGATGATCGCGTCCTTGGAGAAGGCGGGCGGCACGAAGGCGATCGACACGTCGGCGCCGGTCTCCTTGATGGCCTCGGCGACACTGCCGAATACCGGCAGCTCGACGTCGTTGCCCTCGGAGTCCTTGTGCGACACGGTGGTTCCGGCCTTGCGCGCGTTGACGCCGCCGACGACCTGAGTACCGGCCTTGAGCATCAGCGCGGTGTGCTTGGTGCCCTCACCGCCGGTGATGCCCTGGACGATGACCTTGGATTCTTTGTTCAGGAAAATGGACATGAGTCAGTGATTCCTTCTCTACTTGCTCGCCAGCTCGGCGGCCTTGTCGGCGCCGGCGTCCATGGTCTCGGCCTGGATGACCAGCGGATGGTTGAACTCAGCCAGGATCGCTCGTCCCTCGTCGACCTTGTTGCCGTCGAGACGAACCACCAGCGGCTTGCTGGCCGTGTCACCGAGGGTCTTCAGGGCGCCGACGATGCCGTTGGCCACTGCGTCGCACGCGGTGATGCCACCGAACACGTTCACGAAGACGCTCTTGACCTGTGAGTCACCCAAGATCACGTCGAGGCCGGCGGCCATCACCTCGGCCGAGGCGCCACCACCGATGTCCAGGAAGTTGGCGGGCTTCACGCCGTTGTGGTTCTCGCCGGCGTACGCGACGACGTCCAGGGTGGACATCACCAGGCCCGCGCCGTTACCGATGATGCCGACCTGACCGTCGAGCTTGACGTAGTTGAGGTCGTGCTCCTTGGCCTTGAGCTCGAGCGGATCGGTCGCGTCTTTGTCCTCGAACTCGGCGTGGCCGGGCTGACGGAAGTCGGCGTTGCCGTCCAGGGTCACCTTGCCGTCGAGGGCCAGGATCTGGTTGTCAGGGGTCCGCACCAGCGGGTTGACCTCAACCAGGGTGGCGTCCTCACCGACGAACACCTCCCACAGCTTCTGGATGGTGACAGCGGCAGAGTCCAGGACCTCGGCGGGCAGCTTGCCCTTCTCGGCGATCTCACGAGCCAGGGCCAGGTCGACACCCTTGACGGCGTCGACGGGCACCTTGGCCAGCGCGTCCGGGTTCTCCTCGGCCGTTACCTCGATCTCCACGCCGCCCTCGACCGAGCACATGGCCAGGTAGGTGCGGTTGGCGCGGTCCAGCAGGAAGGAGATGTAGTACTCCTCAGCGATATCGCTGGCCTCGGCGACGAGGATCTTCTTGACGATGTGGCCCTTGATGTCCAGGCCCAGGATGTTCTGTGCGTGAGTAAATGCGTCATCGGGGGTGGCGGCGTACTTCACACCACCGGCCTTGCCACGTCCACCGACCTTGACCTGCGCCTTGATCATCACCGGCTTGCCGATTTCCTCGGCAATCGCCTTCGCGTCCTCGGCGGTGGTGGTAACCCGGCCCGGCGTCGTCGGCACGTTGTGCTTAGCGAACAGCTCCTTGGCCTGGTACTCGAAAAGATCCATCTAGCTAGCCCATCTTCCTCATCGAACGTCGGGTCGGCACTATTGCACTAGGGACTGTAGCCAAGGCCATAGCGAGGCCCCTCACTACTTCTGAGTAAGTGGCCGATTTCACCACCTGATCAGTCGCAAAATTCACCGGCTGGACATCCGCCGGTGGGACTCGAACACGTCTGCAACCGGTTTCAGTTCGGTCACGAGGACTCGCCATACGGCTGTGATCTGTGATGAGGTAGCCCCGGCGAGATTCGGCAACGACGCCCGGACTTGGGAGCCCTATCAGCGACTTCGTGATGCAAGTCACATTTATATGCGTATCCACGCATTGAGTTGCGACTCCCATCGCCCAACCGTTACCTTCTCTTGGGTTAGATCACGTTTTGGTCACGTCAGGTCGTGACGTCGAACGGAAGACTGGCAGGGTTTTGACACAGCATCGAGCGATACGCACGCGTGGTGGTCGGGGCGCGGAACTAAGCGAGAACGAGATCACCAACATCGTGCCGATCGACGAGTTCGGCCTGGGTGACGCGCTGGACCGCCCCGAACTTGAGGATTACGACGTCTACGAGGACGCCCCGGAAGAGGGCCCCGAGACCGAGCACCAGAGCGCTCTCGACCAGATCGAGCAGGACTGGGTAGAAGACACCGACGAAGCAGACCGGATCCGCGCCTCCATCGAGGCCACCGCGGACTGGTTCGCCGCCTCTGCTGCACGCACCAGAGACCCTCGTGACACCCCCACCGACAAGCTGCCCCGGATCAGCAGCGGAGGCGTACACCGCCGCCGCGAGATCGGCCAGGTAGGCAAGACGCGCCTGGCCCTGGCCGCCATGGCCGCTGGTGCTGCCGCAGCAGCCGGATACAGCGCGTTGAGCGAGCACGATGCCGCGACGGCTGCCGATCACCACAGCCTCGCACTGGGTAACTCCGCAGCGGTGATGGCCACCCACGGCCCGCAATTGGTGTCCGCCCCACTGGCGACCGATACCTCGGTCACCGATGAGCAGCTGGCGAAGGCCACCGCATTCGCGACCGAGCGCGCCGACCGCGAAAAACGTCTGTTGGCTCCGCGCTTCGTGATGCCCACCAACGGCACCTTCACCTCCGGCTTCGGCTACCGGTGGGGCGCCCTGCACGGCGGCATCGACATCGCCAACAGCATTGGCACTCCGATCGTGGCCGCCGCCGACGGCGTCGTCATCGCCACGGGCCCAACCGCCGGTTACGGCGCATGGGTCAAGATCCGTCACTCGGACGGCACCGTGACCCTGTATGGCCACATCAACACGTGGGAAGTTTCGGTGGGTCAGCGTGTGATGGCCGGTGACCGCATCGCCACCATCGGCAACCGCGGTAACTCCACCGGTCCGCACCTGCATTTCGAAGTGCTGCTGGGCGGTTCGCAGCGCATCGACCCGCAGGGCTGGCTGGCCAACAAGGGCCTCACCTTCACCCGTTTCGGCGACTGATATCGGTCCTAGATGCGCAAAAGCGCATTTCTCGCTGCCGCATTAGTCGTCTGGGTTCTCATAACATCGGCGACTGCACAAGCAGAGCCCGATTTGTCGGAGTATGCAGCTGTTGTTCCCGCTGCCGGAAAAGTGACAGACGATGCCACCGTCGCCCATTGGGGGGCGTCAAGATGGGCGTTCGCATCGAAAATGCCGTCGGCACACCGGTTTTAGCCGCCGCTGACGGGCTAGTCACAAGAGCTGGCACACTGGCCAGCAACGACACTGTAGTCGCAATCCAGCACCCGGACGGCGTGGTCACCCAGTATTGGCATGTAGATACCTGGGTGGTCTCTCCGTCTCAGCCGGTGAAAGCGGGAGAGCAGATCGCCACCTTTGGCGAAAACCGCCATGCCGATGGGCTGTACTTCCAGGTCAGCCGTGACGGCAAGCCCACTGACGCACGCGCCTGGTTGGCCTCGCACGGAGCTCAGCTCGGACTACTTGAATTTTAGAGCTTTTGCACGGGCGCAAAGTTGTGCATCAACTTCACCCGTCCGTCACTGCCAAAGTCGATGAGCGACGTGGCGCTCTCGCCGACACCAGTCACCTCCATGACCTTGCCCAGCCCGTACTTGTCGTGGCTCACCCGATCACCGGGCTCCAACACCAGCAGTGGTTTGGTGCGCTTCTTCGCAGACGGCACAGCGGCACCACCGCCAAATCCCCCGCGTGATCCGCTGGACCCGTAGCCCCCGCCGCCGTAGCTTCCGGCACCGGTCGCGATCCGGCCCGGCAACGGGTCGGTGCGGCGCCAATCGATGAGCTCTTGCGGAATCTCTTGCAGGAAGCGTGATTCCGGGTTCATCATGGGCTGGCCCCACGACGAACGCACCTTGGCCCGGCTCAGGTACAGCCGCTGACGTGCCCGGGTGATCCCGACGTACGCCAACCGCCGTTCCTCGGCCAGCTCCACCGGATCGCCCAGCGCTCGCATATGCGGGAACATGCCGTCTTCCCATCCCGTCACGAACACCACCGGGAACTCCAGACCCTTGGCGGTATGCAGCGTCATCATCGTGACCACACCGGCGGAGGACTCGGGCAGCTCATCGGCATCGGCAACGAGCGACACCCGCTCCAGGAAAGCCTCCAGGCTGCCCGGAGGTGCGCCGACATCCTCATCGTCGACCGGAAGATCTTCGCCGGCCACCTGTGCGTTGACCGCGTCGGCACTGAATTCATGTGCGACGCTGACTAATTCATTGAGGTTATCGAGCCGCGCCAGCTCCTGTGGATCGCTGCTGTTCTCCAGCTCGTATCGATACCCGGTGTGGTTCAGCACGGCATCCACCACGTCACCGATATCGGGTAGCGCTCCCGGGTCGGTACGCAGCGTGACACGGATCTGGTCGAGCAACTCCATGAATGCGGCAATTGCCTTCTCGGAGCGAGAGTTCAGCATGGCGACCTTGCCCGCGGCGGCATCCGCGAGCGCCTCCCCGAAACCGATGCCCTTGGACTCGGCGTGCACGGCCACACATGCCTCGGCCCGGTCACCGATCCCCCGGCGAGGGGTATTGAGAATGCGTCGCAGGCTCACCGCATCGCCCGGGTTCGTCAGCACCCGCAGGTAGGCGACGATGTCGCGAATTTCCTTGCGCTCGTAAAACCGCACTCCCCCAACAACTTTATAGGGGATGCCGGTTCGGATGAAGATTTCTTCCAACGACCGGGAGTTGTTGTTGGTGCGGTAGAACACCGCGACGTCCCCGTAGTTGGCGTCCCCGCGATCGAAGAGCCCGTCGATCTCCCGCGCGATGAAGGATGCCTCGTCGTGTTCGTTGTCCGCGACATAGCCGACGATCAGCTCGCCCTCGCCGGAATCGGTCCACAGCCGCTTTTCCCGGCGGTTCGCATTCTTGGCGATCACCGAGTTGGCGGCACTCAGAATATTCTGCGTGGACCGGTAATTCTGCTCCAGCAAAATGGTTTTCGCGTTCGGATAGTCGCGCTCGAACTCCTCGATATTGCGGATGGTGGCGCCGCGGAACGCGTAGATGGATTGGTCGGCGTCACCCACCACGCACAGCTCCGCGGGTTCGGGACCGTCTGGATCGACCGTGCGGTCCACATGCGCACCCGCCAACTCGCGGACCAACACATATTGGGCGTGGTTGGTGTCCTGGTACTCGTCGACCAAGATGTGCCGGAACTTGCGACGGTAGAACTGCGCGATCTGCGGGAACTGCTGCAGCACCGCCACGGTCTCGCCGATCAGGTCGTCGAAGTCCAAGGCATTAGCCGCGCGCAAGCGCCGCTGGTACTCGCCGTACACATCGGCCACGATCTGCGGAAGCTCCCCGCGCAGATCTCCTTCCGTACCGTCAGCGGTCAGGTTGGCCACGGCCTGCTCGGGAGAGATCAGCTCGTTCTTCAGGTTGGAGATCGCGGTGGCCAGCAGCCGTGGCGAGTAGCGCTTGATGTCCAGGCTCATATCGCGGCCGATCATCTGCAGCAGCCGCCGGGAATCATCGGAGTCGTAGATCGAGAAGTTGGAGTTCAGCCCGGGCAGCAGCGAGGCCTGGTTACGCAGGATGCGCACGCAGCTGGAGTGGAACGTCGACACCCACATGGACTGCACCCGGTTGGCCACGATCTGCCCGACGCGCTCGCGCATCTCGGCCGCCGCCTTGTTGGTGAAGGTGATGGCCAAGATCTGGCCCGGGCTGACGTCCCGCTCGGCCAGCAGGTAGGCGATGCGGCGGGTCAACACCGCCGTCTTCCCGGATCCGGCACCGGCAACGATGAGCAGCGGTGACCCCTGGTGGGCGACGGCGGCCCGCTGCTGCGGGTTCAAGCCGTCGAGCAACACGTCGCTGGAGGAACTCGAGTCGCCGGGCACATCAAAGAGCGCGGGTTCGGGAAGTGCCGATGAGCCGCTTGCGCGAAGAGAATCAGATTTCGCCATGACCGATTTAACTTACCGCTGACGAGGGACAACCTCGGCTTGATGCTCTTCACGTCAGTATTCGTCGCATGTCGGCTACACTCTTCGGTGTGCTTGACCACCAGCAGCGATTTTTTTACGGGTACCGGACTCCGGTGCCCGTGGTCTAGCCGATTCACGAGCCCCGCAGTCCGCTACCGGACTTCGGGGCTCATCTCTTGTGAGGCCGAATTCCGGGGTGGCATGCGGGGCGACCGCTCCAAGAGAAAGTGTTGAGAAAGAAATGACTACCCACATGACCGAGAAGGCCAGCCAGAACGACGCTGCGAAGGCCGCCGATGTCGCTCCCGATATCGACGAGCTACGCAAGGAGATCGACCGCCTCGACGCGGAGATCCTGGCCGCCATCAAGCGCCGCACCGAGGTCTCTCGCGAGATCGGCAAGGCACGGATGGCCTCGGGCGGACCGCGCCTGGTCCACAGCCGCGAGATGAAAGTGCTCGAACGCTTCAGTGAGCTCGGCCAGGAAGGCCATACTCTCGCCATGTTGCTGCTGCGCCTGGGGCGCGGCAGATTGGGACACTGATCCGGCCGAGTCCCGGCAGGGATCGGCGATGAGGGAGGGATTCGTTGAGCGACCAAGACAAGGGTGCGGACAACTCCACGGATAAACCGGCCAAGGCCGATGACGAATCGGTGGATTACGAGCTGGAGGCCGCCGTTGCGGCCGAATGCACGCCCACCCGCAGGTTTGTCGCCCGGCACGCCACCACAATCGTCATCGGCGTGCTGGCCGTCTGCCTTGCGGCGGTGACGGCCGTCGCCGCCGGCCTCTGGGTCGAGAACAATCGGACCATCGACGAGGTGCCACAGGCACGCCCGACCGTGAAGCTGGGTGTCCCGCTGGTGAACCCCGAGGTGACCACCGCCAGCACGACTACCACCACAAAATCGCGGGCCCGGACGACAAGCAGTACCACCGGCAGCACCGGCAGCACCGCCACGACCACGACCAGCGGGAGCGCCACCACCACGGCGACCACGACCAGCATCTCCGTGCCCGGTCCCACCACCTCCTCGGTGCCGCGCGAGGCAACCAAGGATGAGCAGTACGAGCTGACGAACGTGCTCAAGGCGTTCTATGCCGCACTCGGCGCCAAGAACCTCGACGTGCTCAACGCGCTGTCCTGCGTGAAGATCACCGACGAGGACCTCGAGGGCCAGTCCGATGACCTGAAGATCACCGTGGACAAGGTCGAGAAGACGGTCATCAACGGCGATACCGCCTCGTCACGAGTGACCATCACCGCAACCGCCGGGGGTAAGACCCAGACAAAGTCGGGTATCGCCGGGTTCGCGCGCATCAGTAACCGATGGGTAACTTGCGCCAATCAATAGGCAGCACTGCACCACGCGATCGCCCCTACTAGGCTCGGTCGCATGACACTCTCAGCGGCGTGGCAGGCACTGGAAACTCATCACAAGCAGATCGCCTCCACCCACCTTCGAGAGTTTTTTGCCGACGACCCCACGCGCGGCAGCGAGCTGACCGTCACGGTCGGCGACTTGTACATCGATTACAGCAAGCATCGACTGACCCGCGAAACCCTTTCGCTGCTAGTCGATTTGGCCAAGGCGGCCGATCTCGAGGGGCGCCGCGATGCGATGTTCGCCGGGGCACATATCAACACCTCCGAGGACCGCGCGGTGCTGCACACCGCACTGCGCCTGCCCCGCGGCGCGCAGCTGGTGGTTGACGGGCAGGACGTGGTCGCCGATGTGCACCAGGTGCTCGACGCCATGGGCGACTTCACCGACCGGCTGCGCAACGGCGAGTGGACCGGAGCCACCGGCAAGCGCATCACCACCGTGGTCAACATCGGGATCGGCGGTTCGGACCTGGGACCGGTGATGGTGTACCAGGCGCTGCGCCACTACGCCGACGCCGGAATCTCGGCGCGATTCGTCTCCAACGTCGACCCCGCCGACCTGGTGGCCACGCTCGCCGACCTTGACCCGGCGACAACACTTTTCATTGTTGCCTCCAAGACGTTCTCGACGCTGGAGACGCTCACCAATGCCACGGCCGCACGACGCTGGCTGATTGACGGACTGGGCGACTCCGCCGGGCAGGACGCGGTGTCCAAGCACTTCGTCGCCGTCTCCACCAACGCGAAGCTGGTGTCGGAGTTCGGGATCGACACCGCCAACATGTTCGGTTTCTGGGACTGGGTCGGCGGCCGTTACTCGGTGGACTCGGCGATTGGCCTGTCGGTGATGGCAGTCATCGGACGGGAGGCGTTCGGTGAGTTCCTGGCCGGGTTCCACGTTGTGGACGAGCATTTCCGCACCGCACCGCTGGCAGAGAACGCACCCGCGCTACTCGGCCTCATCGGCCTGTGGTACTCGAATTTCTTTGGCGCACAATCACGTGGAGTGCTCCCCTACTCCAATGACCTGGCCAGGTTCGCGGCGTATCTGCAGCAGCTGACCATGGAATCCAACGGCAAGTCGGTCAAGGCCGACGGCGCACCCGTGGCGGTCGATACCGGTGACATCTACTGGGGCGAACCGGGAACCAATGGACAGCATGCCTTCTACCAGCTACTGCACCAGGGCACGCGGTTGATCCCGGCAGACTTCATCGGCTTTAGCGAGCCCACCGACGATCTACCTACCGCCGACGGCACCGGCAGCATGCACGACCTGCTGATGAGTAACTTCTTCGCGCAGACGCAGGTGCTCGCCTTCGGAAAGACTGCCGAGGAGATTGCCCTGGAACTTCCGGAGGGCACCGCGCCCAATGTGGTTCCGCACAAGGTCATGCCCGGAAACCGGCCCAGCACAACGATTCTCGCCAGCAAGCTGACCCCTTCCACGGTCGGGCAGCTGATCGCGCTCTACGAGCACGAGGTGTTCACCGCGGGCACCGTCTGGGGTATCGACTCCTTTGACCAGTGGGGAGTCGAGCTGGGCAAGAAGCAGGCCATCGCCTTGCTGCCCGTGATCACCGAGGAGGCATCCCCGGCACAGCAGACTGACAGCTCTACCGACACCCTGGTGCGCAACTACCGCGCAGCGCGCGGAAGAACCAAGTAACCGCGAGGCCTTTCGAGCGGGTCGCGGGCGGCCTACTCTGGATCTATGCGGCGCTGGTTGCCTTCGACCGCTGATCCGGCCCTCACCCGACGGCAGCTGCTCGCCGGTGTGGCGGCACTGTGCGCTCTGACCAGCTGGAGTGCGCTCGCTACCGCGGCAGCCGATCCGACGACCCCGCCAGCACCGAATCCGGCGACCTCACACACCGATGCCGAGTGGCGCCAGCTGCTGACCCCCAGCCAGTACCAGATCCTGCGGCAGGCCGGCACCGAGACCCCGTACAGCAGCCCCCTCAACAACGAGCATCGGGCCGGCGTCTTCAGCTGTGCCGGTTGCAGTTTGGACCTATTCTCGTCAGCGACCAAGTTCGACAGCGGCACGGGATGGCCGAGCTTTTGGCAGCCGCTGCCGAACGCCGTGTCGGAAAGACCAGACAACAGCGCGGGGATGAGTCGCACCGAAGTGCTCTGCCGCCGCTGCGCGGGACATCTGGGCCACGTGTTCGACGACGGCCCCAAGCCCACGGGGTTGCGCTACTGCATGAACGGCGCCGCGATGAACTTCCGCGCCACGTAGCCACCTAGCTGCCGAGAGTCGCTAGGTGGCCGCGACGATCACCACGAGAGCCTGGGTCTCGGATATCCGCCGGATCCGATGGGTACGGGTGGCATCGAGGTAGGCGCTGTCCCCCTCCTCGAGGACATAACTGACGTCCTCACACTGCAACTCGATCGATCCGCGGTGCACGAACACAAATTCCTGTCCCTGGTGGGAAGACTTGTGTTCCGCAAATTCCATCGACGGGCTCGCCAGGAATGGCGTCATGATCTTGCCGAGCATCTCGGTACTCAGCGCATGAAACTTGCTGTCGTCCCAGTCATCCGCGCCACGATCCACCACCACCCGCGACTCGTGGGCGTCGTTGGTGAACAACCGACTGACATCGACGTCGAGGGCCTGGGCAATGCGCATCGCCACCGACACCGACGGCGTGCTGTGCTCGCGCTCGACCTTCGAGAGGTAGCTCTTGGTCAGACCCGTGCGGCCGCCCAGCTCCTCGAGGGTGAGGCCGCGTTCCCGGCGCAGCGCGCGAACCAGCGATGTCATCCGGCCAGTGTGACACGCGGTGTCCCCCGAACAACTAGGCAACTTTGTTGACCATATGACACCTTGTGTCCTATGGTGGTGATCGAACACCTCAAGATCAGAAAGGAGCACGGAAATGGCCAGCACACTTCATGACACCAAGTCCGAGCTGATGGATCGCGCCGAGCGCAGCATGGAGACTCACTTCTCCGACTCGCAGTGGTCCACCCGCCAGAAGGTCGCGATCACCTGCCGCGCACTGTTCGACCGAGGGCACGACTCCGGCCTCGCCGGACAGATCACCGCGAGGGCCGAGAAACCCGGCACCTTCTACACCCAACGCCTCGGACTCGGGTTCGACGAGATCACCGAGGAGAATCTGCTTCTCGTCGACGAGGACCTCAACGTTCTCGACGGCTCTGGAATGGCCAACCCCGCCAATCGTTTCCACAGCTGGATCTACCGGGCTCGCCCCGA
This sequence comes from Mycobacteroides franklinii, assembly GCF_002013895.1. Classification (GTDB taxonomy): domain Bacteria; phylum Actinomycetota; class Actinomycetes; order Mycobacteriales; family Mycobacteriaceae; genus Mycobacterium; species Mycobacterium franklinii. The sequence continues at coordinate 37,042 of NZ_MAFQ01000006.1, forward strand.
CGTGCAGTGCATCGTGCACACCCATCCGTTCCATGTCGCGGCGCTGTCCATGCTGGAGACGCCCCTGATTGTTTCTCAGATGGACATCGCACCCTTGTATGACGACTGTGCGTTCCTGCCGGACTGGCCGGGCGTTCCCGTCGGAAACGAAGAGGGCGAGATCATCTCGGCCGCACTGGGAGACAAGAAGGCAATACTGCTCGCCCACCACGGCCACGTCGTCGCCGGCGCCTCCGTCGAGGAATCGTGCTCACTGGCGGTATTGATCGAGCGGGGCGCCAAGTTGCAACTGGCCGCGATGGCGGCGGGAACCATTGCCCCTCTGCCCGATCGGCTGGCCCGCGAGGCCCATGACTGGACCCTCACCCCCAAGCGCAGTATCGCCAACTTCGCCTATTACGCCCGCACCGCACTCGCCAATCACCCCGAGACCCTGAGGAAAATCGCATGACATCAGCTCCCCAGTTCCACGGAATCATCGCCTACCCAGTCACCCCATTCCTCCCCGATGACACCGTGGACGTCGATCGGCTTGCCGAGCTCGTATCCCGGCTCGCGGATGACGGGGCCCACGCCATCGCACCGCTGGGCAGCACCGGCGAGTCCGCATATCTCGAGGAACGCGAATTCGACGCCGTCGTCGACACCACAGTCGCCGCCGTGAACAAACGCGTGCCCATCATCGTCGGAGCCTCGGATTTGACTACCGCCAACACCATTCGGCGAGCACGCCACGCCCAGCAGGCCGGTGCCGACGCGGTGATGGTGCTGCCCATCTCGTACTGGAAGCTCAGCGACCGCGAGATCGCACAGCACTACGCCTCGGTCGCCGCGGCGATCGACATTCCGGTCATGGCCTACAACAACCCCGCGACCAGCGGCGTGGATATGCGACCCGAACTCCTGGTGTCGATGTTCCGCGATATCGACAACGTCACCATGGTCAAGGAGTCGACGGGTGACGTGCGCCGGATGCTCGACATCAAACGCCTCAGCGAGGAGCAACTGCCGTTCTACAACGGCAGCAACCCGCTTGTCCTCGAAGCACTCCACGTCGGCGCATCCGGGTGGTGCACTGCCGCACCGTGTCTAGCGCCGCAACCGTGCCTGGACCTGTACGAGGCGGTGCGCACGGGACGCCACGACGATGCCGCGTCCATCTACGCAGCACTCAAGCCATTGCTGCAGTTCATCGTCGCGGGCGGACTGCCCACGACCGTGAAGGCGGGCCTGGAACTACAGGGACGCGCCGTGGGCGATCCCCGACGGCCACTGCTCCCGCTCGATGCCGAGGGCCGCGAGACGCTGAAGGGGATCCTGGCGTCCACTCCTTAATGATAATGGTTATCATTAAGGAGTGACTACAGCCCAGCTCCTTCCCGTAACCGTGCTCTCCGGATTCCTCGGCGCGGGAAAAACCACTCTGCTCAACCACATCCTGGCCAATACCGAGGGACGCCGCGTCGCGGTGATCGTCAACGACATGAGCGAGGTGAACATCGACGCCGCCCTCGTTGCGGGCACCGGACACCTGAACCGCACCGAGGAGCGGCTCGTCGAGCTCACCAACGGCTGCATCTGTTGCACGCTGCGCGAGGACCTGATCGAAGCCGTCGGAAACCTGGCCCGGCAGAATCGATTTGACCAGCTAGTCATCGAGTCGACCGGAATCTCCGAGCCCATGCCGGTGGCCGCCTCGTTCACCTGGGAGTTCGAGGACGGCACCAGCCTGGGCCAGGTCGCCCGGCTCGACACCATGGTGACCGTCGTCGACGCCTCCACCTTCCTGCCGGAGCTGGCACGCGGCGAGGCGCTGGCCGACCGCGAGATGGCCGCCGCAGACGGCGACGGGCGTTCCATCGCCGATCTGCTCACCGATCAGGTCGAATTCGCCGACGTGCTGATCCTCAACAAGGTGGATCTGGTGAGCGAACGAACCCTCGGCATGGTGGAAACCCTGCTGCGCCGCCTCAATCCCACGGCGACGATGGTGCGGTCCACCGGCGGCGTCGTCGACCTGGATCTGGTGCTGCAGACCGGATTGTTCGATCCCGAGCTGGCCGCCCAGGCACCGGGCTGGGATGAGGAGATCGCCGACGGGCACACCCCCGAAACCGAGGAATACGGCATCAGCAGCATGACCTTCCGTTCGGATCGCCCCTTCCATCCGCAACGCCTCAATACGGCGCTGGAGAACCTACAAGGACTGTTGCGCAGCAAGGGATTTTGCTGGATTGCCAGCCGCCCCGATATCGCCGCGATCTGGTCGCAGGCCGGACCGAACCTGACGATTGAACCCGCCCAGTTCTGGCGCAGCACCGAGATCGCCCCGGGGCAGGAGGTCGTCTTCATCGGCGTGCGGCTGGACCGGCCCCGCGTGCAGCATCTCCTGGAGGCCGCGGTCCTCACCGACGACGAGCTCGCCGCCGGTCCGGAGGTGTGGCGTGACTTCCCCGATCCCCTCCCCGCGTGGGGCCTCTTGCACGCCCATTAGCGGCGTGTAGCAATGGCGGCCTTCTTGGCCCTGTTCCCGCAGGTGTTCATGTTGCACCAGCGCCGATTGTTGGCCCGGCTGGTGTCGACATAGAGACCGTGACAGTGGTCGTCCGAGCACGCCTTGACCCGATCGCGATCGGGGCCGCCCAGTGTCTCGATGGCACTGGCGGCGATGACGGACAGGGCGTCCGCGATGCCCACGCCGCGCCATTGCACATCTGCGCCCTCGAGCACCCTGTGCGGATTGCCGTTCCGGGAGAACGTATTCAACATCCGCACGGCTGATGCAGCCATCCGCCCACCCGCTGCCACCGCGGCGCCCGCGCGGTGGATGCTCTCGCGCAGCTCCTTGGCGGCGGCCAGGTCGGCGTCGGTCAAGGGCACGTCCGAGAAGTCCAACTCGTTGGCTCGCAGCCATAACCTCAACCGTCCCGGGTCGGTCAGCCGTTCGGTAGCCGCCCCCGCACGATCGAAGACGGTGGCGGTAAAGCGGAATGCCAGTACCGCATTGTCCAGCCGAAAAACCGTCCGCGCATCCCCAGCCGTGCTCGCCATACGAACCAGTTTAACCGGTTCGACAGATCTCGGAACATGTTCTACGGTAGAACCGTCTTAACCGGTTCACTGGAGGCGAGATGTCTGTCAACCACATCGGGATCACCGTTCCCGATATCGCAGCGGCAATTGACTGGTACCGCAAGATATTCGGCTTCGAATGCATCATGGGTCCGCGCACACTCGAACCCGGGCCGACCGGAGAGCTCCCGCCGGGACTGGACACCAGGTTCGGCCAGGCCCGGATAGCCGGCCTGCAGACAAACAATGGTGTGGGTGTAGAGCTCTTCGAATTCATCGATCCGGCGACGGACCCGCCACCGCTGCTACCCGTCGAGTACACCCGGCGCGGCACGTGGCATCTGTGCCTGACCGTCTCCGACGTCGAGGGGCAGACGCGCGCCGTCTCGGCGGCCGGCGGCCGGATCATCACCGCCCCACGACCCGTCGTCGCGGGTAGACCATGGACCATGTCCTATCTGACCGACCCGTGGGGCACGGTCATCGAACTGATGAGTCACGACTACACCGAGATTTTCGCCAACTGGCCCACCGAAACAGGAGCACACCAATGAGCACAATTGCCGTCGTCGGACTAGGGGCCATGGGAAAGGCCATGGCAGACAATCTTGTCCGGTCAGGGCACGAGGTTTCCGTATGGAATCGCTCGCCAGGACCCGTCGAAGAGCTCGCCGCGGTCGGTGCACGACCACTCGAATCTGCGGCACAGGCCTTCGAGTCCGGTGTGGTGTTCTCGGTGCTGGCCGATGATCACGCCGTATCCGACACCTTCCTCACCCCAGAGGTCCTTGCCGCTGGACGGGGAGCGCTGCACGTCAACCTCGCGACCGTCAGCACCCAGCTGGCCGACCGTGCCACCGCACTGCATGGTGAGCACGGGGTGGGATATGTCGCGGCGCCGGTGTTCGGCCGGGTCCCCGTCGCCCAAGCCGGGCAGTTGCAGGTGCTGGCGGCGGGTGCGTCCGACCAAATAGACAGGGCACAACCATTCTTGGACGTCATCGGGGCACGCACCTGGCGATTGGGCGATGTGCCGCGGCAAGCCAATGTCGTCAAGATCATCGGGAATTTCCTCATCGCATCGGCCATCCAATCGTTGAGTGAAGCCGTCAGCATGGCGGAGCGATCCGGTGTGGATTCCGCGCTGTTGGTGGAGCTGTTGACCAGCACGCTGTTCCAGGGCCCGGCGTACAGCAGCTACGGCAAGCTCATTGCTACCTCAACCTACGAACCGGCTGGATTCACAACCACCCTGGGCCGCAAGGACGTTGGACTGGCACTCGACGTGGCGGCAGACACCGGGCTGCGGCTGCCGTTTGGCGAGGTACTGCGATCGGTTCTCGATGAGGCACTCGCGAGCGGGCACGCCGACCTGGACTGGTCCTCGATCGCCGATCTACAGCGGGCGCGCGAGGCAGGATGACTATGGCATGATGTCCGCAGGAATGCCTCACGTACACAGGCGAATCGCACTGTTTCGTATGGAGGTTTCCTGTGGCTATATCCCTCAAATTGGCGGCGAGCCGACCCTTTCCCCCGCGGGTAGGGCCTAAAGGCTCTCTTATCTACCGCCTTATTACCACCACCGATCACAAGCTGATCGGCGTCATGTATCTCGTCACGTGTTTTGCCTTCTTCATGGTGGGCGGATTGATGGCGCTGCTCATCCGTGCCGAGCTCACCACACCGGGACTGGCATTTCTCTCCAATGAGCAGTACAACCAGCTGTTCACCATGCACGGCACAGCGATGCTGCTCTTCTACGCGACGCCCATCGTGTTCGGCTTCGCCAATGTGGTGCTGCCACTGCAGATCGGCGCCCCCGACGTGGCGTTCCCACGGCTCAACGCGCTATCGTTCTGGCTCTTCCTGTTTGGTGCGCTCATCGCGCTGGCCGGGTTCATCACCCCCGGCGGTGCCGCCGACTTCGGCTGGACCGCCTACACCCCGCTCTCCGATGCCATCCACTCACCGGGTGCCGGTGCCGACCTCTGGATACTGGGCGTCGCGGTCGGCGGATTGGGCACCATCCTTGGCGCGGTCAACATGATCACCACCATCGTGTGCATGCGTGCGCCGGGCATGGTCATGTTCCGGATGCCGATCTTCACCTGGAACATTCTGGTGGTCAGCGTGCTGGTACTGCTGGTGTTCCCGCTGCTGGCGGCGGCAGCCATCGGTCTGGCGGCCGACCGGCACTTGGGCGCACACATCTTCGATCCCGCCAACGGCGGAGTTCTGCTGTGGCAGCACCTGTTCTGGTTCTTCGGACACCCCGAGGTCTATGTGTTGGCGTTGCCGTTCTTCGGAGTGGTTTCTGAGATCTTCCCGGTGTTCAGCCGCAAGCCGATCTTCGGTTACACCACATTGGTCTTCGCGACCCTGGGTATCGGAGCGTTGTCGATCGCGGTGTGGGCGCACCACATGTACGCCACCGGCGCCGTGCTGCTGCCGTTCTTCTCCTTCATGACATTCCTGATCGCGGTTCCGACCGGTATTAAATTCTTCAACTGGATCGGCACAATGTGGAAGGGGCAGTTGACCTTCGAGACACCCATGCTGTTCTCGATCGGCTTCCTGGTCACCTTCCTCTTCGGCGGTCTGACCGGTGTCCTCCTCGCCGCTCCCCCCATTGATTTCCACGTCACCGACTCGTACTTCGTGGTGGCGCACTTCCACTACACGCTGTTCGGAACCATCGTGTTCGCCAGCTTCGCGGGCGTGTATTTCTGGTTCCCGAAAATGACGGGCCGGCTGCTCGACGAGCGCCTCGGCAAGTTCCACTTCTGGTTGACGTTCATCGGCTTCCACACCACGTTCCTGGTGCAGCACTGGCTGGGTAATGAGGGCATGCCGCGCCGGTACGCCGACTACCTACCCACCGATGGCTTCACGGGTTTGAACATCGTGTCAACGATCGGCGCATTCGTTCTCGGTTCGTCGATGCTGCCGTTCGTGTGGAACATCTTCAAGAGCTACCGCTACGGCGAGGTCGTCACGGTCGATGACCCGTGGGGCTACGGCAACTCCCTGGAGTGGGCCACCAGCTGCCCGCCGCCGCGGCACAATTTCACCGAGCTGCCCCGGATCCGTTCGGAGCGCCCGGCGTTCGAGCTGCACTACCCACACATGGTCGAACGCATGCGCGCCGAGGCGCACGTCGGGCACTAGCCCGGAACGTGGCCTCCGTCCGGCTCACGCCCGAACACGAAACGGCGGCCGGTGATCTGCGCCGGGATGATGCGCACATAGTGCAGTTTCAGGGTGGGTATCCATGGATACAGGCCGGCCCCGTCGGCCTCGTCGATCTCAACCGAAGTGCTGAGTATCTGTGCGGCGCCGCGCACGACCACGCTCCAGCCGCCGATATCGTTGTGATCGTCCGCCTCGAACAACACCTGGTCGCTCACCACCGCACCAAAGAGTTTGGTGCCCTCTGCTGTTCGGAACAGTACGGTGCCGCGCTGGGTCACGAAGTTGATAGGAAAGATCTCCGGCCTGCCGTCGATCACCACCACCAGTCGCCCCAATTTGGCACTGGCCAGCAGCGTCCAGCTTTCGTATTTTTCGAGCAGGGTCACGGGTTCCGAATCGGGAGTCATGACCCCGATGATCATCTGCCGCGGCATCGGAGGATAGATGCGAAGGTCCTTACTTCAGCGCAGCGATCAATGAGTGAAAATCACTGAGTCCGTGCGGATCTGCCCCCATGTATGTCAGATAGGAGATACCGAGTTCTTCGCGCAGAGAGATGATTTGCTCAACCAGCTCACTGTGTGATCCGTGCAGCAGAGTTGGCGATGCCAGTAGCTCTTCGTCGGAATCACCCGGTCGGTATACACGCATCAGCCCCAGATCCGGCGCGCGGTCAATCGCAATATCGAAGATCCCTAAGTTCAACTCCGGCTTGTCGGCACGCTGAGCAGCGGCATTGCGAACGTATGCGGCACGCTCGGCGAGGTCGGTGCGCGTCCCAGCATCAGAGATCGCGACGATATCAGCCTGCTGTGCTGCAAGTTTCAGGATCTTGTCGCCCTTGCCCGCGATCATGATCGGTACGGGCGACTGAACTGGTCGCGGCCAATGATCCGGGCTTGAGAGCAGGCCCCGCAGCGCATCGACCGCGTCGGCGAGCTGCTGCACCCGTCCGGCAGGGCTCAGAAAGGGCGCTCCTGCGGCCTCGTACTCCTGCTGGACGTAGCCGGCCCCCAGCCCGATCTCAATGCGACCGTCGGTAAGCCGGTCACAGGTGGCGATGTCGCGCGCAAGTAGACGCGGAGAATAGAAACCGGTGGTCAACACGAAGCTACCAACCCGGATGTTCGTCGAAACACTCGCAGCGGCAAGCATTACCGGGAAGGGTGCACCGACTCCGAGGTGGTCGGGAACCACGACGACGTCAACACCGCAATCCTCGGCCCGTCGCACCTGATCGCGAATCTGGGCCGGGTCTCCATGGGAGATCAGATTCGTCCCAAACCGAAATCCGTGTCTAATCACCGAGATTCCCACCTCTCAAGATCTGGACCAAGCACTTGTTTGGTGTTATGCAGGTCTGAGGTTACCGGCTGCAAGGAGACAATGACATGGTCTATCGGGTAGTCCAGTGGGCGACGGGGGAAGTCGGCAGGGCGGCGATCAGCGCGGTGCTCGCGCACCCGGAACTACAGCTGGTCGGATGCTGGGTGCACTCACCGCAGAAGACCGGCGTCGATGTTGGCGAGCTCATCGGGCAGTCCCCCATCGGGGTGATCACCACCAACAGTCTCGACGACATCGTCTCTCTGGATGCCGACTGCGTGATTTACAGCCCGCTACTTCCCAACCCGTCGGAGGTGGCGGCATTGCTCGCCTCGAAGAAGAACGTCGTCACCCCGGTCGGCTGGTTCTACCCCGATAGTTCCGGCCGCGACCTGGACGCCGGTGCCCGTCAGGCCGGGGTGACCTTGCACGGCACGGGAATTGACCCCGGTGGCATCACCGACCTGTATCCGCTGATCTTCTCGTCCATGACCTCCGCCGTCACCTACGTGCGGGCCGAGGAATACTCGGACATCCGCACCTATGGCGCGCCGGACGTCATCCGGCACATCATGAAGTTCGGCGGCACACCGGAGGAAGCCGTGAGCGGGCCGATGCCCAAACTGTTGGGCGGCGGATTCAAACAGTCGCTGCGGATGATCCTGGACGGCATGTGCTTCGCGGACGTCGAGATCCGGCCGGACCTCAAGGTCGCCGTTGCCACCGCGGACATCGAATCTCCGATCGGCACCATCCGGCCCGGATCGGTGGCCGGTCAACAGTTCTCCTGGGAAGCATTCGTCGGCGACGAAGCCGTCGCGCGGATCGCGGTGAACTGGTTGATGGGTGAGGAGCACTTGGACCCCGTCTGGTCCTTCGGCCCGAGCGGTCCGCGCTACGAGGTCGAGGTGCGGGGCACGCCCTCGTCGTCGTGCACCATTACCGGCTTTCATCCCCACAGCGTTCAGGCCGGACTCGTCGCCAACGAGGGCGTTGTCGCCACGGCGGCCCATTGCGTCAACTCTGTGCCCTATGTCTGCGAGGCCGAGCCGGGACTCAGGTCGTACCTGGATCTTCCGCTCATGGCGGGCAGGGCCCATCCTCGGTTCCACCGCTGACCGGCCGAGCCGAGGCTCCCGTTACGCAATGCGGCGATCTTCGCCGGTGTCTCGACCTCCGCGCTCCTAGCGCGAACCCGCCTTCTCTCCCTCTTCAAAGACTGCCGAGGCAGGTCCGACAATCAGTGGGTCCGGACTGCCCACAATCGCCGAGTCTTTGTTGTCGTAATCGAACTGCGAAAGCACGTGGCGCATTGCCTCCAACCGGGCGCGCTTCTTGTCGTTGCTCTTGACCACCGTCCACGGTGCAAAGTCGGTGTCGGTGTAGAAGAACATGGCCTCTTTGGCTTCGGTATAGGCGTCCCACTTATCGAGAGACGCGAGGTCGGTGGGCGAGAGTTTCCAGTGCCGAACAGGATCGGTACGCCGGGCCGCGAACCGGGCCAGCTGCTCCTTGCGGCTCACCGAGAACCACAACTTGATCAGGTGCGTCCCCGAATTCACCAGCATGCGTTCGTATTCCGGAGCCTCACGCAAGAATTCGGCACATTGTGCTGGTGTGCAGTAGCCCATCACACGCTCCACACCCGCGCGGTTGTACCAGGAGCGGTCCATCAAGACGATCTCACCACCACTGGGTAGGTGGGCCGTGTATCGCTGGAAATACCACTGACTCTGTTCCACCGGTGTCGGCTTCTCCAGCGCCACCACGCGGGCACCACGGGGATTGAGATGTTCGGTGAATCTCTTGATGGATCCACCCTTACCGGCGGCGTCGCGGCCTTCGAAGACGATGCAGATCTTCTCGCCGTTCTCCTTGACCCACAGCTGCAGCTTGAGGAGCTCGATCTGCAGCTTGCGCTTGGCCTTGTCGTATTCCTTGCGGGTGAGTTTCTCGTCGTAGGGATAGCCCTGTTTCCAGGCGTCCTTGGCCTCTTTATTGCGTTTGATCCCACCGCGCAGACTCGCGAGTTCATCGAGTTCGGCGGCATAGTCCACCGTGACGGAAGCGTTGTGTTTCTTTTCCTCGCCCATATATGCAGCATCCCACGTGGGCACAAAGTCCCATACGGGAAACCCGTGGCCGACTAGGCGAGGCGTCCGGCCAGTCGAGGCGGCAACAGCCGCATGACCGCCATCACCGGTTCCCACGGCCAACGCGGCACCGCCGCCCGCCCGGGTTCCTTCTCGATGGCATCCACCATTGCCGTCACTCCGGTCAATGTGTCCACCATCATCGGGGTGGTCGGCGACTTGGCGCTCAGATCGGTCTGGATGTAGCCGGGCTCGATGGTGCTGACTTTGATTGGGCCGCGGGCGTATTCGGCGCGCAGCGACTCACCCAACGAGGAAAGTCCAGCCTTGCTGGCCGCATAGGCGGCCTTGGTGCCGGGCAGTCCCTTGGCCGCCGTCACCGAGGAGATGAGCACTAGGTGCCCGTAGCCCTGCTCTTTGAACAGCGCCAGCGCAGCCTCGATCTGCACCAGGGCACCGATGAGGTTGGTTTCGATGGTCTGGATGTTGGCCCAGGACTTACCGCCGCCCAGATGCCAGCCCTTGGCGATACCCGCGTTCACGACCACGCGATCCAGGCCACCGAGCTCGTCACGCAGCTCACCAAAGACCACCGGCACGGACTCGTGGTTGGTGACGTCCAGGGGCCGCACGGCGACCTTGATTCCGGGGTTGGCTGCCAGCAGCTCGGCCTTGATCTCTTCCAGCGCCTCGGTGCGCCGGGCACACAGCGCCAGGTCACGTCCCTTCGCGGCGAACTGACGGGCCATCTCAGCGCCCAGGCCGGAGCTCGCCCCGGTGATGAGGATCTTCTGTCGCGTCACGTGGTCACTTTATTTGAGGAGCCGCGAGAGCCGACGGTCGGCCAGCACCTTGCCGCCGGTCTGGCACGTCGGGCAGTACTGGAACGATTTGTCGGCGAACGACACCTCCCGCACCACATCACCGCACACCGGGCAGGGCATCCCGGTGCGGGCATGCACCCGCAATCCGGATCGCTTCTCCCCCTTGAGAGTTGCCGCCTGCTGCCCCACGCTGCGCTCGACCGCGTCGGCGAGAACCAACTGCATGGCCTCGTACAGCGCGGCCCGCTGGCCCTCGGAAAGCGTCTTTCCGCTGGCGAAGGGAGACAGCTTGGCCACATGCAGAATCTCGTCGCTGTAGGCGTTGCCGATTCCGGCAATCACCCGTTGATCCGTGATCACGTTCTTGAGCCGGGCCGTGGTTCCGGACAAGATCTCAGATAGCCCGGCGGCCGTCAGCGATAGGGCATCGGGTCCCAGGGACGCGATCTGTGGCACGGACGCCGGGTCCGTCACCACCCACACGGCCAACCGTTTCTGGGTGCCTGCCTCGGTGAGATCGAATCCTGCAGCGTCGCCGGGCGTTCCGAGATGCACCCGCAGTGCGATGGGCCCCTTGCCCGGTTTGAGCGGTGCCGCGGCCAACTTGTCCGACCAGCGCAACCACCCGGCGCGCGAGAGATGCGCGATGAGATAAAGGTCCCCCGCTTGCAGGCCCAGGTACTTGCCCCAGCGCGTCGCCCCCGTCACCGTCCGACCGTGCAGGGCGGTGATCGGCGGATCGAAAGTCTTGAGCACGGAAAACGCCGCGACATCGACTCTGCCGACGGCCGACCCCACGGCGTGGCGGCGCAGGTGATCGGCGAGCGCCTCGACTTCCGGTAGTTCGGGCATGGGCTCAGTCTGCCTCTACGCGCCGACACTCCGCAGCAGGTAGGTATCCATGATCCAGCCGTGCTCGGCACGCGCCGAGGCACGTACCTCGGCGATCCTGTCGCCCACCTCCCCTACGGTGCCCGATACCAGCAGTTCGTGTTCGGTGCCCAGATACGCGCCCCACCAAATCTGGGTCGACGGATCCAGCTGCCGAAACGCGCAATCGCCGTCGAGCATCACCACGACCGTCCCGGCCCGGGGCCACTCCGCCAACAGCCGCCGGCCCGTCGTGATGAGCACCGGCTCCCCGATACCGTTCAGCACAATCCGGTGCCGGGCGGTCAGCGCGGAGATCGCGGTGATACCCGGCAGCACGTCGTATTCGAATGCGTGGGGATCCTCGGCGAGGATCGCATCCAGGATGCGCAGTGTGCTGTCGTAGAGGGACGGGTCCCCCCACGCAAGGAAAGCGCCAGTGCCGCCGTCGGGCAGCTCGGAGGCAATTGCTTTGCCCCACAATGCCGCCCGTTCGGCATGCCACTGCTTCACCGCGCCGCGGTACTCGCCCTTCCCCCGCACCGGATCGGGTAGTTCGACAAAGCGGTAGTCGGGTTCGGTGATGTACCGCTCGCAGATGTGCCGGCGCAGCTCGACCAGATCGTCCTTCGTGTCGCCCTTATCGGCGACGAAGAACGCGTCGACCTCATTGAGCGCCGCGATGGCCTGCACGGTCAGGTACTCGGGATGGCCGGCACCGATACCGATGACGCGAATCCGTCGCATCGCGACTTACGAAGCAGCCGAATCGGAAGTCAGCACCGCGGAGATCTCCTCGGTGATCGCCGAGACGGTGAGCAGGTTGCCGATGAAGTCGCCCAATTGCTCGTCGGTCTGAGTCTCCACGACACCGGGAGTCACCAACAGCGAGGCGGCGATCCGGAAGCTCCATTCGGCGGCGGCCTTGACGTTGATGGTGGCCAGCTGCGCCTCGGTGAGCAGTTGGCGGAAGTACGGCGCCAGCAAGATCGTCGTCTGGTCGATGAACGGGCGGGCCTTCACCGTCAGATACGGCAGCACCTGCTCGGGGTTCTCCTTCAGGCCCTTTTGCAGCAACGGGTGGTGACGGCCGTGCTGCACGATGCGCACAATGGCGTCGATGAACCCGGCGCGGGGGTTCTTGGCGGCCGCGAAGACAGGCTCCAGCATCTCCCCGAATCGGAGAAACTCGCGGTGGAACAGTGCCTCGATGATCGCCGCCTGGTCACCCACATGTTTGTAGACGGTGGGCCGGGACAGGCCGGCCTTCTTCGCGATCAGCGCATGCAACCGCGCCTCATAGCCGTGCTCCAGCAAGCACTCTTCAGCGGCATCGAGGATGCGGCGGCGAATCTCGCCGTGGTCGCGGGTACGGCCGCGGTGGCTTGACCGGCTCACTTTCATCGGTGCCCACTTTCATTCGCCACGAAATTACGTGGCACTTCGCGTCTCACTTGACGCCTCAACCTGCAACGTTTACGTTTAACATCTTAACGGAAAGGACTGTCGACGGTGACGGCTACCCTGAACAACGGCCCCGCTCGCACCCCAAATCGGGAGGAATACTCCGACCGACTCCTCAAGGGCACGGTGCGGCGCTCCTACCAGCCGATCGTGGATCTGGACTGGGACGCGCCGTTGGATCCGGACAAGTACTACCTACCACCCAAGGTCATCTCGCTATACGGCACCGACGTGTGGAACAACATGTCGCGCGCCGAACAGATCGAGCTGTCGCGGCACGAGATGGTCAACCTGCTCTCCACCGGTATCTGGTTCGAGAACATGCTCAACCAGGGCCTGTTGCGGGTGATGATGCACGCCAATCCCATCAGCAGCGAGACGTTGTACTCACTCGCCGAAATCGGTGATGAGACACGGCACATGACGATGTTCGCCAAGGCCATCGAGAAGACGGGCCTGCCCGCGTACCGGATGCCCTGGCACCAACGCGCGATGGCCAATCTGCTGCCGCTGGCACTCAAGGGCCCTGTGCTGTGGGTGGCCGCGCTCATCGGCGAGGAGATCTTCGACGCACTGCAGCGCGAGATCATGGACGACCCGGAACTACAGCCACTTGTGCAGCGGCTCATGCGGATTCATGTCACCGAAGAAGCCCGGCACATTCAGTTCGCACGTGACGGTATTCGGCAGCGGCTGGACCGCACCCCCAGACGCGTCAAGGTCATCCTGCGCCTCACCAACGGCCTGGGTGGACCCATCTTCCGGTACCTCCTGACCAACAAGAAGATGTACGAAGCGGTCGGGCTTCCCGGCCGCGCGACCACGCGGCTGGCCCGCAGCAATCCGGCCTTCCAGGAAGCCTCGCAGACCGGTTTCGCGCCGCTGTACAAATTCCTGGAAGACACCGGTCTCATGGGCCGGCTGTCCCGCCGCATGTGGCGCAGGACAGGATTCGTCGCGTGAGCGAGCCCGGCAGGAACAACGCAGAAGACGACGACGTCTTCGACGGCACCGCCGTCATCACCGCGGGCGAGTTCTCCGTCGAGTCCCGGATACGTCTCATCGGTTTCTTCAACCCGCTGGACGGCAAGTTCCACTGGCAGGGAACGATTTACGCCAAGCCGGAGGGCGGGGAGCTCAAGGGCGGCACCCAGGTCACCATTGCCGTGGGCGATACCAGCGCACAGGGGCGCATCACCGAGCAGACCCCGTGGGGCCACTTTTCGGTCGCGGGTGTCGGTGCGCCGCCGTACCCGCTACCCGAGATCGAGCTCGAGCTCGACGTCGCGAACTGACTTGTCGGGGCGCAGACCGCGCCAGCTGGAGTGCTTCAGAATTCCACCAGGTGTGCGGTCACCGTAGCGGACCTCGCCGACCAGAACCGGCTCGACAAACTGCACGTCCCTGGCCTCGACCGCGGACAACGGTGCACTAAAAGGTGATTCCTCGCGGTGCAGGGGTTCCAGTCGCTCCTTGAGCGAGGCCAGCTCCTTCTCGGTGAACCCGGTACCCACCCGGCCCGCGTAACGCAGCCCACTCTCGTCCGGTATTCCCATGAGCAGGGCCCCGATTCCACTGCTACGCCCACCCTGGCCCTTACGCCAGCCGCCGATGACGACCTCTTGACCGCTCCAGTTCTTTGCCTTGATCCAGGACTGCGTTCGGCCCGGAATATATGGGGAATCCCTCCTCTTCGCGACGACCCCTTCCCAGCCTTGATCGTGCGAATGCGCAAGGGCCGCCACCCCATCGCCGCTCAGCTGGTCCGGGACGGTCATCGATTCGGTGCCGGATCCCAGTACCTCGAGCAGGCGGCGTCGGTCACGATACTTAGTGCGCAGCAATGATTTTCCGTCCAGGTATAACAGATCGAATGCCCAGAATCGGATATCGGCGCTCGGTGTCCTGTTCTGCAGCAGCGAAAAGCTGGGCAGGCCCTGCGGATCCAGCACCACCACCTCGCCGTCGAGCACCACGCGGTGTTCGGCCAGTTCGTGGGCAAGTCGCTGCAAGGCCGGGAATTCGGCGGTCACGTCGCGCCCGCTGCGCGCCAGTGCTCTCAGCTGCCCGTGGTCGCACTCCAGGATGAGCCGGTAGCCGTCCCACTTACCTTCGAACGCCCATTCATCGGCATCCAGGCCCGCCACCGAGCCGGTGGTCGGCAGCATCGGCGCGAGGCCGGCGGGCATCTGGCGCTCGGCTACGGGAGATCGCTGATCCTTCATCCGGTGCGCCAGCCATTGCTTGCCATTGGTTCGAATCAGCGCGTACCGTCCCGTGATTCGCCCGCCGTGCAGAGTGACGATGACCTCCCCTTTTTGCTCGCCTTCGGCTCCAGAATCGTCACGCGGATCGATGAACTTCTCGGTGTCGTAGGTGCCCGAGTCCCAGATGGTCACCTCCCCGGCCCCGTACTCACCCTTCGGGATGACGCCTTCGAAGCCCCCGTATTCCAGCGGGTGATCCTCGGTGTGCACCGCAAGGTGATTGACCGACGGTTCCATCGGCAGATTCTTGGGCACCGCCCATGAGACCAGCACACCATCACGCTCCAGCCGGAAGTCATAGTGCAGCGCGGTGGCGTGATGCTCCTGGATCACGAACGAATTATTTTGCCCGGCTTCCGGTTTGACGGCAGGCACGGGTTCCGGGGTACGTGCGGGATCGCGCATGCTGCGGTATGTGGACAACCTGTCCTCGATGATCGCCACGTCGTCGAGACCTGCCAGCAGATCGCCGTCACGCTCGGCCCGCGCCAGCACCTCGGTGTACCGCAGCTGACGCAGCCCGGGATCATCAAGCTCCTCCCAGGTACGCGGCGCGGCAACGGTCGGCGTTTCACGGCCACGTAGCGAGTACGGGGCTACCGTCGTCTTGGAGCCGCTGTTCTGACTCCAGTCCACGAACACCTTGCCCGCGCGCAACTGTCGGGTCATCGTCGCGGTCACCAAATCCGGCATCGCCTGCTCCAGCTGAACAGCGACCTTCTTCGCCACCGCCACCGCACCGGATGAGCTGACCGGTTGCCCCAGCGGCACATACAGGTGCAGGCCCTTGCTCCCGCTGGTCAAGGGAAACGTCGTCAGACCGATATCGGCGAGCACATCGCGCACGGCCCGGGCGACCCGAGCCAGTTGCGGCATGGTCACACCCTCACCGGGATCCAGGTCGAAAACCAATCGAGTTGCCGGGCCGGGGTTTTCGCCACCATCTGCTCTTCGCGCAAGCGGCTCGTCGCCCACGAATCGCCACTGCGGCACATGCACCTCAAGTGCCGCCTGCTGCGCGATCCATGCCAGCGCAACAGACGTGTCGATCAGCGGGTAGGTGACATAGCGGGACTTGTGCTCGATGCGCCGCCGCGGGAGCCAGTCCGGAGCCGACGAAGCCAGGTCCTTCTCGAAGAAGGACGGCTGGTCAACGCCATTGGGCCACCGCTTGCGGGTGACCGGCCGGCCCGCGACATGCGGCAACATGTACGGCGCGATTGCGGTGTAGTAGCCGAAGACGTCCGCTTTGGTAGTGGCCGGAGCGGTCCCCGTAGCCGGGTACAGCACTTTTTCCGCATTGGACAAGCGGACAACCGCAGTCGACCCCGAGCCGGATGTCGCCGACTCCGCGGCTCCGGTGGGCCATACTGGGGATATGCGTTCCATCTGGAAGGGCTCCCTCGCCTTCGGGCTGGTGAACGTCCCTGTCAAGGTATACAGCGCGACCGAGGACCACGACCTCAAGTTCCATCAGGTCCATAACAAGGACAACGGCCGGATCCGCTACAAACGCACCTGCGAGGAATGCGGGGAGGTCGTCGAATTCCGGGATATCAACAAGGCCTACGAGGCCGAGGACGGCCGCACCGTCGTCATCACCGACGAGGATCTGGCGAGCCTGCCCGCTGAGTCCAGCCGTGAGATCGAGGTGTTGGAATTCATTCCTGCCGCCGAGCTCGACCCGCTGATGTACGACAAGAGCTACTACCTGGAGCCTGACAGTAAGTCCTCGAAATCGTATGTGCTGCTGGCACAAACACTCGCACAGACCGATCGGGTGGCGATCGTGCATTTCGCGTTGCGCAACAAGACACGGCTCGCGGCACTGCGGGTCAAGGACTTTGGCTCGCGCCAGGTGATGATCATCCACACCCTGCTGTGGCCCGACGAGATTCGTGAACCCGACTTCCCGGTGCTTGATCAGGAAGTGAAGATCAAACCGGCGGAACTGTCGATGGCCGGACAAGTCGTGGAGTCGATGGCCGACGATTTCGATCCGAGTCGATACAACGACACCTATCAATCGCAGCTGCTGGAGATGGTGGAGGCCAAGCTCGAAGGGGACGAGGCGTTCACCAAGGAAGAGGCACCCACCGAGCTCGACGCCACCGATGTGTCGGATCTGCTGGCCAAACTCGAGGCTAGCGTCAAGAAACGCCAGGCGGAGAAGGCCAGCACCAACTAGTCGCCGAATGCCGCCGCCTACGGTCGGCCTCGCCTCGCCCTAAAGTTTCGGGTACTCTAACTTTTCTATTCGGAGTGCTTGAAATAGGAGGTCTGCGTGCTGGAGCGGCAGAAGCAGGCGCGATCATCACGCGGGCTCTACCTCCTCGGGCCCGCCTTCGTCGCAGCCATCGCCTATGTCGACCCCGGAAACGTCGCCTCGAACGTCAGCGCCGGCGCCAAGTACGGCTTCCTGCTGGTGTGGGTCATCATCACCGCCAACGCGATGGCCGGAATCGTGCAGTACCTCTCGGCGAAACTAGGCCTCGTCACCGGGCAATCGCTACCAGAGGCGATCGGCGGTCGTATGTCACGCCCGGCCCGGCTGGCATTTTGGCTACAGGCCGAATTGGTCGCCATTGCAACGGATCTGGCCGAAGTCGTCGGCGGCGCCATCGCACTGAACCTTCTGTTCAACTTGCCGCTGCTCCTCGGCGGTGTCATCACCGGAATCGTCTCGATGGTGCTACTGACCGTGCAGGATCGCCGTGGCCAGCGCTCCTTCGAGTATGTGATCTCCGGCCTGCTGGCCATCATCGCGATCGGCTTCCTGGCCAGTGTCGTAGTGGAACCTCCGCCGCTGGCCAATACCGTCGGCGGCCTCATCCCACGCTTCCAGGGCACCGAGAGCCTGTTATTGGCGACGGCAATGCTGGGCGCCACCGTCATGCCGCACGCCGTATATCTGCATTCGGGCCTGGCCCTGGACCGGCACGGGCGACCGGAAGAGGGCGAACCACGCCGCAGGCTCCTGCGCATCACCCGCTGGGACGTGAGCCTGGCGATGGTGTTCGCCGGAGCCGTCAACATGGCAATGCTGCTGGTGGCCGCCACAAATCTGCGGGGGCGCGATGGTGTCGACACTATCGAGGGTGCTCACGCCGCGGTCCGCGACAGCCTCGGGCCCACCGTGGCGCTGTTGTTCGCGATCGGCCTGCTGGCATCCGGACTCGCATCGTCCTCGGTCGGCGCCTACGCCGGCGCGATGATCATGCAAGGACTGCTGCGCCGGTCTGTCCCGATCATCACGCGACGGCTGATCACGCTGCTGCCCGCGCTGGCAATCCTCGCGGCCGGCATCGACCCCACCTGGGCCCTCGTGATGTCGCAGGTAGTGCTCTCCTTCGGCATCCCGTTCGCCCTCATACCGCTGATCCGATTGACCAGCGACCGTCAACTGATGGGTACCGACGTCAACCATCGGATAACGGCGTTGCTGGGCTGGATCATCGCCGCGCTGATTTCGGCACTGAACGTGGTTCTGATTGTCCTTACCCTTGCGAACTAAATTCACCTGGGAGTAGGCTGTGAATCATGAAACGAATCCTGCCCTCGGCCAGTCGATTTGGGCTGGCAATGGGAGTCGTTGCTAGCGGTTTGTTCATGGGCGGTATCGCCTCCGCAACCCCGGCAAAGGCCGATCCCGACATTTGCGGCTCGGTAGATACCTACCCCCGAGTTACCGTGTGCGCCGACTCCGGCTGGGACCGTGATTGGGACCGGGGCTGGCATGGCAACAACGGCTGGCGCGGTAAGGGCCACTGGAAGCACTGGGACTAACAGCCCAGCGTCGCCGACTCTCACCGCCCGGATGAACTCCGAGGCGGCGGTAGTCGGCGACTTTTGATCACCAGAGCAATTACTCAGCGCACCAGCATCTTCGAAGTACCGCGCCGTTAGATGGGGCCACTGCTGGAATGGCCGTCACCGCTGCGCGGCCCGAACCTCCGCGCGTAGTCCTCGTGGATCCACGCGTCCTTCTGACGCTTGAGCACATCCACCAGGCCAGGATCCAGATCATGTTGCACGAGCCGGTGACGCCGCCACACCTTGTTGAGGGCATGGGCCATGATCAGCACCCACACGTAGATGGGCACGGTCATTTCCATGTGCACATAGAGCGAGGCCGGCAGTAGCCAGAACGGCGCGAGGATGAACAACGGCGGAATCGCGCAGCGCAGGATGTGCCGCCGCACAGCCCCCTTGCCCGCCAAATCCTTGGCGACCCAGTCCTTCATCGAATCAGGAAGACGCCGCCCGTAGCAGTAGGCGACGTACTGGAGGAGATTCGGACGGTCGGCGGCCATAACTAGATTGTAGACTAATAATTAGTGCACTAACTAATAGCAAGGACAGTGAGAATGACCGCAGTCTCGCCCGAGGTGGACCCGTTGGCCCTGGAACGGCAGGTGTGCTTCGCGCTGGCCGTGACCAATCGCGCGGTACTGGCGGTGTACCGACCGCTGCTCGCACCCCTCGGGATCACCCACCCGCAGTATCTCGTGATGCTCGCGCTCTGGGATCACGCCAAGAGCGGCAGCGAGGAATACCGAGAAGCCTTGTCCGTCAAGCAAATAGCTGCGCTACTGCAAACCGACTCGGCAACCATCTCGCCCATGCTCAAGCGACTCGAGATGCTGGGGCTCATCACTCGCCCACGCAGCACCGCCGACGAGCGCACCACGCATGTCACCCTGACCAAACAGGGCGCCGCACTGCGCCGAAAGGCGCTCAAGGTCCCCGCCGCAGTGGTGGAACGTCTGGGCGTGAGCCTCGCCGAACTCGAGAGCCTCCACAAGGTGTTGACCAGGGTAAACGCCGCCGCGCTGGCCGCCGGAGCACTGGACACGGAGTAACGGACCGCACCCTTTGTGACGTCCGACACATACCTCTGTACACCGATCGGTCTACGTGCTGCAATGCTAGTAGACCGATCGATATACCAAGGAGGTCATCATGTGGACAGACTCAGGCGTACTCATCGCGATAGTCCTCGTCACCGTGGCCATGCTCTGGACAGCCAGTGGTGAGAACTCGATGAACTATTACCAGCGCGATGCACAGAAGGGCTTGTGGCAGCGCTAGTTAGCGCTTGATTTGCGGCCAAGGTAGGCGTCTGTTTGTCTGACGTCATGACCAAGGAAGAAGCCGCCGAACTGATCACCGCGCGCCGCGTCGAGAAGAACCTGACGTGGCAGGACATCGCGGAAGCGATTGATTCACCGCTGATTTGGACCATCGCCGCACTGTTGGGCCAACATCCGGTGCCCGAGGCCAAAGCCGCAAAGGTCGCCGCGCTTCTCGATCTGGGGCCGCAAGTCACCAGCGCACTACGCGCGCAGCCGTACCGCGGCACACTGGACGGCGGCGCACCCGCTGACCCGACGATCTACCGGCTTTACGAGGCATTGAGCGTCTACGGGCCCGCGATCAAGGAAGCCATCCATGAGGAGTTCGGCGACGGCATCATGAGCGCGATCAACTTCAAGATCGATGTCACGCGCCGCCCGGACCCCGACGGCGACCGCGTGGTCCTGACCTTCGACGGGAAGTTTCTCGACTACCGCTGGTGATCGCTCACAGCAGCCCGCGGATGTTACGGCCCGTGATGGCACCCCATTTGGTGTCGAGCGCATTCATCAGCAGCTGCCAGTACGGCGCCCACAACGTGCGTTGCGCCATCGCCGGGGGCATCGTCTTATAAGTGGCCGCCTGCTGCGTCCACCGCCACGCCAATCCCCTGGCCACGTCGTCGATGCACCAGTAAATGAGCTCGTTCGGATTGGTCGTGGTCTTCCACATGAAACCCTTTTTCGGATCACGTGTGTGGTACCAGAACTGTGCTCCGTCGAGTACATACTGCGGAGCGGTGTTGGAGTGCCGCTCGCCCTTGGCCAGCTCGGTCGGTACGGGTACCTCTGAGATTGCCACTTCCCCCGCGAGCCGGCTCAGCACCGCGATGCGCACATCGACCTGCTCACGGATCCACTCCGAGCTGCCCGGGCTCCCTGGCTCCGGCGCCGGTGCTGCCGCAGACGGGACGGCGGGAGGCGCGGGCTCTGCAGCTGCCGGCTGATCCACCGGCCCCGGGGCTACTTGCTCGACAGCTGCCTGCCCCGCAACATCGACGATTGCCCCACCCGCCCAGTCGACCTTGGCCGGGTTGAGCACTCCGTCCTCTTCGAGCGACAGATCGACGACATAGGCGACGTCGACGAGGACGTCACGGGCACCGGGCGCAAGGGACACCCCGGGGCGCCGGGGACCCAGCAGCGCGACATGCACCATGAAAAACTCACCGTCATCGTCCCGATCGCAGTACTCACGTTCATATCGGGCGGCATCAGCGGCGTCGAATCGGTGTTTGACCGGGGGTTCCAACAGCACACTGCAGAATTGCACCGGATGGTTGGCATCACCGTCCAACATGCCGAGTTCTGTTGCGGTAATGGGCAGTTCGGCAGCCAAGCTAGCCGCGGCATCGTCCGCCGCAGCACGGATGGTGAACATGCGTGCGTCGGGTGGCCAATCGTCTGGCTCCGGCGCGGCCCCCTGGTGACCGGTGGAATCAACCGTCATGGTCTTAACCGTATGGCAATCGTGTACTTCGGGCGACGATGGTGCACCCAGACCTGTTATTTTTACCGACAGACCGTCCCCGCTGGGGGGAGCAATTCGGACGTCAAGGAGAACCACATCGTGAAGATCAATGTGCCTATCACCGCCGCGGTGGTGGCCGCCGCGGCCGCCGCGGGACTGGCCCTCATGCCCACCGCCGGCGCCGACACCACACTCGGCCAGCAGGGTCGCTTGACCAACGGCGATGTCGTGCAGGCGTGGACCATCAGCGACCTCAAGGTTAGCGCTGACCAGCTGCCGTACCAGCCCAAGGGCACGCTGTGGGAAGCCACCGCCACCGACGAAGCCGTTCAGGGCAGCGTCATCCCGATCGTCGCCAACTTCAACGCCAAGGCCAAGGACGGCGAGACCTACCGCGTGCTGTACGGCGTCGCCACCGAGCAGGGCGTCAACCCGGGCACCCTCTCGCAAGGTGAGAAGACCACCGGCAAGATCTACTTCGACGTGACCGGCGCCAACCCGGAGACGGTGACCTACACCTCCGGCGACGAGGATCTGCTCACCTGGAAGGCCGCTCCGGCCGCCGCTCCCGCGCAGCGGTCGGGTGGTTCCAGCCAGTCGCACGGCACCAACCCCGCGCCGGCCACCAGCACCGCACCCACCGCCACCCCGACGCCGGCCGCCGTTCCCGCCCGCAGCCAGGGCACCCCGCTGCCCGCAGGCAGCCAGGGCACCCCGGTGGACGAGCAGCAGCCCGCGACGACTCCGACCCCGACGGTGGCACCGGTGACCGCGACCCCGACACCGGCCACCCCGGTACCGGGCGCCGAGGGTACGCCGCTGAACAACACCGCGGTGCCCGCTTCGCCGGCCCCCGCAACGCCCGCGCCCGCATCCCCGGCTCCCGCATCGCCGGCGCCGGGAGTTCCCGCTGTCGAGGGTGCCGCCCCGCAGACCGTCACCCCGCCGGTGGCGGCTGTACCCGGCGTGCCCGCCGTGCCCGCGTCCGACAGCATCCCGCACGGACAGCGCGCAGCAGGCAGCCAGGGAACTCCCGTTCCCACCGAGGGCTAGATAGTCGTTTTTCGGCATTGACCGCCGGCCGCCTTGCGCGGCCGGCGGTTTTTGTTATGAGTGCGACGACCACCAGGCGTACAGCTGGTCCAGAGTCGGACCGCTCGCACCCGAGCGCGTCTCGCTGAGTAGAAGTCGGTCCTCGTCGGTCCACGCGACCACCGGGTGGCCCTGGTTGGAGCCACAGAACACCGTGCCGCTGACCTGATCAGGCGTGGCGTTGCGACGCCACGGTCCCGGCGACTGGATCCGGCCGGGGCACACCACCACCGCATTACGTTTCGTCAGGCGGCTCAATCCGGCGGCGAGCGCGGACTTGTCTTTGACCAGTGAGTAGCTCGCCTCTAGGGGGCCGTCCGGGTCTTCGCTTCGTCCGCATTTTATTTGCGCGACTGCCTCATTGGCGGGTTCAACGGCCTTGCACGCGGCGGCCGCGTATCCCGTCGGGAGCATGGAAAGCAAGCGGGTCTCCGCATCGGCGTCCCTGCTGGACACCGTGGTCGTCGGCGGGGCCGCTGTGGGCTCCGCGGGAGTGTCGTCTCCGCCCCGGCTCGCAAAGACTGCGACAACGCCGCCGACGACTACCACTGCGGCAAGTACAGCACCGCCAATCATCAACGGCCGCTTGCTTCTTTCGGGCTTGTCTTCCCACGATGAGAAGTCGACCGTGGGCGGCGACTTCACCGGCTGCGAGATCGGCGCGGCATCACCGAAGAGATCGTGGCTGGGCCACTGCATATACGGCGCGGACGGCGGTACCCCGTGGCTGCCCGCGTACAGATCGGGAGTTGCCTGCTGCTCAAGGAACGGAGGCTGGCCGAAGTCCTGCTCCGACGGAGCGAACGGACCGGGTTCGGACAACATGCCGGGAAGCGCATTGAGAACTGGTAGCGGCGCGGTATCCGCGGCGTCAGACGAGTCCTCGGACGCCGGCGAGCCCGCTCCGATATCCGGATCCATCCACTACCCCCAATGTCTAGTCGTATCTCCCCGACCATGGTCAATGCACAAGATTACTTGGCCTGGTCGCCCACCGGCCAAAAGCACGCATAGTGACCGGCGTGCCGCTAACGGACCGCCGTGCTGGGCTCCGGGACCAGGGCCCGCGCGATGGGCAAGATGTACCGGCGAGCGTACTGCTCGGCATCTTCCCTGGTGGCGAGCTCTCGCCGCGGGCTAGGCGCAAGGATCAGCGAATGTGTCAGGCGCACAAACACTTCGGCAACCCCGTACGAGTCATCAACAAGATCACCGGCGCTGCGACTCACGTGACCCGCCAGATACGTTGTCGCCATATCCAA
The DNA here is from genome assembly GCF_002013895.1 of Mycobacteroides franklinii. Taxonomy (GTDB): domain Bacteria; phylum Actinomycetota; class Actinomycetes; order Mycobacteriales; family Mycobacteriaceae; genus Mycobacterium; species Mycobacterium franklinii. Next base: position 61,113 of record NZ_MAFQ01000006.1, read on the forward strand.
GGCGGGGCCCGCTCCGGTCGTCATGATCGGTAGCACCGACTCTGGATCCGTCTCCACCGCGCGCTGCATCAGGGGATGCGTGTGCACATACCAATAAATCCCGGTGAAGCCCGCCACGAGCTTGTCCTCGGGGCTGTCCAGCGCGGAGATTTCCCGGTCGATGGCAGAGAACATCGTCTGCGCCTCACGCATGAGGACGGCGAGGACAAGTTCCGTCTTGTTGGACCAGCGGCGATACACCGTCATATGCGATACACCCGCGCGCCGTGCGATCTCGTCGACCGTCGCCCGACGAATACCGAAGCTGAGCATGGCCTGCAGCGCGGCATCGAGGATGCGCTCGCCGGTCGGATCCGGATCTGCAGACACAGCTCAGTCTCTCACGCAGCGGTACTTCCCAACCCGATGTTGCAATGTTAGATTCAAGCTCAGTTCCTAACATTGACGGAGGATGCAATGACGCATGTACTGCCGCTCGACACCGAACACGACGGTGAACTGGATACAGATCCCCAGGAGGACGGCCTTGCCCTCCTACGCGTAGACGGGGCCCGCCCGCGCGTCATGGCCGAGTTCCGCAAGCACCTGGGCAGCCCCCTCGTCGGCGTCTTCGGCGGAGTGTTGTTCGACGAGGTGGCCTTGGTGCCGGTGGCCGCTTCCGTGGACCGGTCGGGGCGGTTTCGGGAGAACTTCACTGACCGCGGCATCCGAAGCGCGCTAAGCGCGATATCAGTCTTCGCCGGCGACCGCGAGCAACGAGCCGACACCGCGCGGTGGCTCAAAGAGCAACACCGCGCGGTGCGGGGTACCGGAGTCGGCGAATATGAGGGAATTCGTTACAGCGCATTGGATCCCGAGCTCTGGATATGGATCGCCGCCAGCGCCATCAACGCCACTATGGAGTCCTTTCCGCACTGCACGGGATACACCTTGACCCCGATCGAGAAGGAGGCCGCATATCAGTATCAGCGGTACCTGCTCAGTGACCTCGAATTGCCTAGCGCCAAAGGGAAATTCCCGCCGACATATTCCGCATTCGTCGACTACTACGACGACATGGTGGAAAACAGGTTGCAGTCCAATGGTTTTCTACGTGACCAGTTCGCCGGTTTGATGCGGCTGCCACTGCCCACACTGCTGCTGCCCGCCGCGGTTCGCCCGGCCCTGTTGCCCCTTTGGCTGGCGATTCGCCCGATCGCCGGCCGGGTGATTCAGGTCTGCTCAGCCAAGGCGATGCACCCGGAGATACGCGAGATGATCGGGTTCGAGCTCAAGCCCCGGCACCAGCTGGAGTTCGCGTTGTATACCCGGCTACTGCAGTTGGTATGGCGCGTCGCGCCGGAACGAATACTCGTAGAACCCATGCTGTATAACAACATTCGCCTCACCGAGGCCCGCTCGGGGCTCGACGGCTCACGCACCGCGCAACGCAAGTACGACAAACTTGCCCGCTCGTTGACGCGACGCAACGAGCGCCTGGCCAACTTCTATCACGGCTATCGTCTCGACAGCTTTGCCGCTCCGGAGCGGCCCACCGGTACCTGCCCGTTTGGGTGATCGGGCACCACTACCTACCCGCTGCCCGGACGGCGGTCGCTGCGGGCGTGCTCAGCTCCGCCGTCAAGCCGGGCAATGGAATCCGTGGTGTCTGGGGCACACCAAGACGGCCTGCCAACCAGGGCAATGCGGCATCGAACGCCTGCGCGGCGAACGGCCAGTCATGTCGCCCGGGCTGCGACGAAACCGCGCAACGAATACCGTGTGCACTGGCCAGCCCACAGAGCGAATTGGCCGCGACATCCTGCCCTTCGGGGTTCGCAAGACCGTCGTGCGGACTGTCGCTCACCGACCCGATCCCGGCGGCCGTCAGCAGCCGGTGCCCCCTGCCGCCGGGGATGTCGAACCATCCGGCGACCGAGCCGTACCGACCGTGGTGGCTGATCACCGTCGCCGGATCAAATCGCGACCACGCGTCTGCGTCACCACCGAACAAGGTGGCAATCGTGTGTGTTCGATCGCCGGTATTGGGGCTGGCATCTCCGGCAATGTCAACGAAGGCGCTGAAGGTCTCTGGGTGCACGACCGTCAAGTCCAGGGCGCAGGTACCTCCCATCGACCAGCCCGCGACACCCCAGTGGCTCCTGTCATCGCTCACCCGGAAGTTGGACACCATGTACGGCACAACATCTTTGACGAGATGATCAGCGGCATTCCCGCGTTTACCATTGACGCATTCGGTGTCATTATTGAATGCCCCTGTGGCATCGGCGAATACCAGTACCGGCGCGAACCCGTCGTGTTGTGCGGCGAAGTCGTCGGCGGCCTGTGCGGCATGACCGGCCCACACCCAGTCCGCCGGGGTGTTCAGTGCCGATCCGATCATCAACACAGCGGGAAGCCGCGGCGCGGGGTTGCGGCCAAACCATGCGGGCGGCAGATACACCAGTTCGGTCCGGTGCCGGAAACCTGACGCATCGGCCGGAATCGCCACCGGCGTAATGACACCCGCGGGCGGCTGCACACCGGCGATCTGCATGGCCAGGATGGTGCCGCGATCGACCTGCCCAGGTACCGGAGCCTGCGTGAGCCGCGCCCAGGCCGAATGCGCCGTGGGCAGGTAACCGATCCACGCATTCATGGACAGTCCGGCACACACCACACACAGTGGCACCGCGACGACGTTCAACACTCGCCGCCGCCATCGAGCGCTACGCCAGTCCACCAACGTCAGCCCGGCGGCCAGCCCGATACCCGCGATCCACAGCCACAACCAGGGCGGTGCCGGATCGCCCGCGACACCGAGCGAGTCCAGATACCAATACGCGGCGCATGTCAGTACCGCGCCGAGGGCCAGTCCAGGAAGGATGCGGATCCGCCGGCGCGGCCCACGCACCGCATAGAACAGCACCGCTGCCGTGCCGAGCTGGACGACGATCGGCAGCCACCCGTGAATCAACGACAGCTGCCCACAGTAATGACGCATCGGGTTCCTACAGGTCTGCGGGCCCGGCGGACTCGCCGCCGGCCGTGGTGAACGCGTCCAAGGCGCGTACCAGGCCACGACGTTCCCGTGCCGGCATCCGAGCGGCGATCCGGGCGATCTCGGCGCGGCGCTGGGCCATGACCTCCCGCACCACGCCCTCACCATGAGCGGTCAGTTCGGCCACCAATTCCCGGCGTGACCGCGGATGTGGATGACGATTGATCAAGCCCGCGCCCACCAATCGATCCACCATCCGCCCAGTGGTCGACGGTTGTACCCCCAGTAACTGCGCCAGCGTTGCCAAGTTGACTGGCCCCTCGTTGAACAAGATCACCAGCGTGCGGAACTGAGGAAACGTGATGGTCTCGTCAACCTGGGCGATCGACCGCGCGGAGACCGCCAAGAGCAACCGCGAAGCCACCAGCAGTGAATCCGCGAGCGCATCAAGCGATTCATCACGATCGACGTCGTCAACGGTCACACTGACTTCCCTTCCGAATCTACGGCGACCACAGCGGGCATTACCCTACCTCCTAGCAACTGTTGCATAGCGCTATGATTTGCGCGCGCCGCGCAGGTAGCGACCACGGCCTGCACAGTCACCGTGGAACGCAGGCGGAGTTACGTGCCGACGAAGAGAACCGTTAGCAACAGGCCTTGTGACCCACGCCTATCTTGTTCGCAAATAAAAGGAACGCCCGTGCGAGCAGTGCGCCCTCCCCAGGCCGACCGAAGCCCAGATCCTGCCCGCGCCACGTGGACCGCGGCCGAAAATGCACCGAAATCCTCATGCCAGGTGCGCCCCGTCACGCAAGGACCTCATTCGTACCACAGCCACGATATCGACCGTTCCGATGTCGTTACATAAATGAAAATCCGCAACTAATTTATGCACCAAAACCTCTGAATGTATGCGAATTTGCGATGTAAATTCAGGGTATTGACAGCTTCTCTTCAGATCTCCTCAAGGTGGCGCAGATAATCGCCTGAGAAACACATTAAAATTATGCCGATTAAAAGCATCTCCGTTGCCTAGCACTAGATGGACTACCTAAACTTTGTTTTATGCCAACTTTCAACGTAAACGCAGTGGATTGGGACGAGTTGTACCGCGGTGAGGCTTCGTACGCTCCCGGGGATCCGGGCTGGAACATCGGGGAGATGCAGCCAGAGTTTGCAGCTCTACAACGCCAAGGAAGGTTCGACGGGCCGATTCTTGATTCCGGCTGCGGCGTGGGGGTCACCGCATTGGCCCTAGCCAGTTTGGGCTACGAGGTGGTGGGTCTCGATCTATCCGCCAGCGCAATCGACAAAGCGAAAAAAACTGCGGAAAAACTCGAATTGGATGTTGAATTCGCGACGGCCGACCTCACCGCCGACACCGGATACTCCAACTATTTCAATACCGTCATCGACGGGCTTGTCTTTCACAGTCTGCCGCGAGAGTCGCGCGATGGTTATATTCGAACCGCGACACGCGCACTGGCACCGGGAGGAAAATTCTTTGCGCTCGTCTTCGCAACTGAAGCATTTCCTCCGGAAATCGGTTTCGGACCGCGCGCCTTCACCGAAGACGAACTGCGCGAGATCATCGGGGCACATCTGGTCGTCGACGAGGTGCGACGAGCGCGCGCCTGGGTCAATGTGCCACGCCTCCTCCCCGACGGGTTCGAGTACCGCAACGTCACTATTGGTTCCGATGGTCGCGCCCAGTTACCCGCATGGCTCACGTCCGCGCATCGTGCGCCATGAGTCCAGAAGCAGTTCCACAACCAGAATGGCATAGTACAACTATTGCATAGTGCCACCGTTAATGGATGCCGCACCGGCTCCCTTACGGGGCCGATGAGCACCAATCACCGCATCGAGAGGGTGAGCTAGGTCCACACCCACAGCGCCGTCGACCACAGCGCCGTCGACCACAGTCCCCGCCAGTAGTTTCCTGAATTTTTCCCAGCTTCGAGCGCTCGCATTTCGCGCTAGCTCACCCTCTCGATGCTCCGAGCTGGATACTCGCCGTACCCGCTAAATCCCTTGTGGTATCGGCATTCACAGCTACCGCGCAGGGAATCACCCAGGAAACCCCATCATTCCGGTCATATCTTTAGGTAGTAAAACTTACTGAGAGAGGACCGTCGATGACGAAGCCACAATCAGTGCGCGGTCGAGTTGTGTTGGCGGCCGTGGCCGCCGCTTGTGCCGGCACACTGGCATTTCCCGGAGTCGCCTCCGCGGCGACCAATAGTCAAGAAACACAATCCATTTCCAGTGCAACTGCTGTCACTGCCCTAGGCAACGATAGGGTGCCGATCTCTGACGAGTTCACTGCCGTACCCACCCGCTGGGGTCACGGCGGCTGGGGCGGCCATGGCGGCGGCTGGGGTGGCCCCGGTTGGCGTGGTCCGGGATGGCGCGACGGCGGCTGGGGCCCCTGTGGTGGCCCGGTCCGCGACCTGCTCCACCCGTGGCGTTGCCTATAGCGCGCCGACACCAGTACCGGACACGCACTGCGCCTGATCAAGTCCCGAAGGCGCAGTGCTTCTCCGGGTCCGACACAGTACGGCTTGATCCGACATCCCCGGACAGCGTGCGGCGCAGGCGATGTCGGATCCGGCGCTAACATCGAGCGGCGAGCTGCACACTCTTCGTCGCAGCCGATTTCGGAGCACAGCCGACAACGCTGTCGAAGTAGCTCCGGCGGGGCTTCCTAGGCGACGCCCGTGCCATCAACGGATGAGATACCTGCGGAAAGGTGCCATATGTCGACGCCTACGATCGGTTCGTTGCGCCTGCCGAGCGTGCCCAGACTGGTTGGTTTGGGGATACTCGTGGTGGTAGTTACGTGCATGAGCGTTTCGTTGTATTGGTGGGAACGTGACCGGGGCGACCGCGCGACTGTTCTTGGGGAGACAAGCAATCCGGACCGCGTCAACATCTCCGTGCTGATCCAGAAGGTGGATCCGGCCACAGCACGGATCAGCGCGCAGCTGGAGGTGCGCGGCGAGGGAGCATTGGTGGACGAGCACCACAACCTGAAGGAAGACGCAACCTTAGTCAGTAACGCTGTCACGAACCCGACAGTGGTGGCCAAGGCGAACGAACGTCCTGAGTATGTGTCGGTCCAATTTGCCTTGCGCGACGGCATGTTCACCGACTATCCCTTTGACAGTTACACGTCGAACTTCGTCTTCCGTGTACACATCGGTGACGGCCCCACTCGGCGTGAGGTTCCCGTCCGTGTCGTGTTCAACAACATCGACGCCTTCTTCAAGGTAGCCCCGAAGCAGGAAGAATCGATTCAGGTTCATCATCAAAATGGCGAGACCAAGACCATCACCCCGCCCCAATCAGTGTTCGTCTCTACCGCCACGGTCGCGCGCTCGACGAGCACCCTCGTGTTCGCGGTCTTCATCATGGCGTTCATGTGGTGTCTGACTGTCGCGGCCCTCATCGCCGCCTGGTACGTCGGCAGTGGCAAGCTCGGGTTGTTCTGGTCCGGGCTTGGTTTCCTCGGTACATTGCTTTTCGCACTCATCCCGCTGCGCAATGCGGTGCCCGGCGATCCACCGATCGGCTCGCTGATCGATTTCGCGGCATTCTTCATTGCCGAAGGCGTGGTGTCGATTTCGATGATCATCACCGTGCTCCACGGTTACCACATCGAGGTCTCCAAGAGGGCCGCGGCCGAAGAATCAATCGATTAGCCAGGCCTCACAGATCTATTCAGCACCTTTGATCATCGCAAGCTCTCGTCGCCCCTCTCCCCGATCTCAGATGGGAAAGCATCGGACTCAGGCAGGAGGGACTTGCCACGCGGACCCTTAAGGCCAGCGACTGTTTCCGCCGCCCGGAGCCGAGAAGTTCGGGGCCGGCGCAGGCCGCGGTTCAGGAGCTGGCCGTGGTGCCGGCTCAGGTCGCGATTCAGGAGCGGGCCGTGATTCGGGTGCAGGTCGCGATTCAGGAGCGGGCCGTGATTCGGGTGCAGGTCGCGGTTCAGGAGCTGGCCGTGGTGCCGGAGCGGCCCGTTGTTGCGGAGCCTCGTGTACCGGCGACTTCTGTTGAGCCGGCGCCTGCGGTGCCGGTGCCTCGTGCGCTGGAACCTTAGGAGGCTGAGCATCCTGCGCAGGTGGTGCCGGCACGGCACGCCGGGGCGGCGCATCCTGCCGAGCCGGAGGATCTACCACGGAATTAGGCGGAGCGGCTGGCCGCGGTTTGTCCTCCGGCGCCAAGGAACCGGGTGGGATCACCCCCTTGCCCGGGGATGGGTTCAGGTTTACTCCCGGCCCGACGTTGCGCGGCACCAACCCCGGCTTTTGTCCGGGCTTGTCGACTGCGGGCACAGGCGCAACTTTGGGCACGATGAAACTCGGCGACACCTTGGACGGAGGGTCAGCAGGTGCTGCTGCCGCCAAAGCCGGTGGTGCAAAGCCATTTTGGCGGTTCGTAAGCGCAGCCGATTGCTGCCCCCGCGTCGAGGTTAGCGCCTTGATAGGAGTGGTGGTCTGGGCGGTCAGTTCCTTGGTGAAGTTCCGAGTGGACTTGCTCGCAAGGTCCTTCATCAGTGGCCCCGGAGGAGCTCGCGGCCTTATCGTTGGAGATGAATTGTGCCAGTGATGTTTTCGGGTTCACTACCGGGGCGGATACCCTCGCATTGACGTCGTTGATCACCGTGGTGGCCGAGGGCGCCCAGTCGCGGTTGCGCGGATTATGCCAATCCCGGTTCATGTTCCAGTCTCGATACTGGTCTGGGTTGACTCCGTGCGCCTGGTTCCACTGGGTGCGTTGGTACACCGGATCGTCGTTCTGGAACTTCCACTGGTAATACTGCTCGTACCGATGATGGTCGTTGTACCAATCTTGATTGCGTGGGTCGCCCGGCCAGCCGCGGCGCTGCCCCCATTCGTTGCGGCCGTCACGATCCCAACCGTCACGGTCGTAGCCGGCCCAGTTGCGACCGCTCCAGTTGTAGCCCCAGTGGTCGTAACCCCAGCGGTCATAGCCGAGGAAGTCGAAACCATAGATATTGAAGCCGCCAAGGTCGAAGTTGTACCAGTTGCCGGGGTCGTAGCCGTAGAGCTGTCCCCAGGAGGAGTCGTAGTAGCCGAGGTCTTCCAGGTTCGGCGTCAGCGGAGGGTCAAACGGTTGTCGCCAGTCGGCGTCGGGGTCGACGGGAACGTCGGGCGGAGGAGGAACGAAGTCGTCGGGCACTACGCCCGCCACACTTTCGGCATCCCCAGAGTCGTCGTATCCCCACGTGGGGGCCGATGCACTCGCCAGCGCGACGGGGTCAGGCGCCGGTTGCCCCGCAGCCCGGTAAATCAACTCCGCCCCGATTTCCATAGGTTCAATGCTGTAAGAAAGCTCACTAAGAAGTGTTCAGCTCAGGAGATTTCCGCCGACGCCACCCAGGGCGCCGATGGCGACCTGAGAAGCGAACGACCCCAACCAGGTAGCAGCGTTTCATAGCTTGCCTCGCTCATCGGGATCGCGATCCTGATCTTCAGCTGCCGACTCCAGTGCCTGGATCAATCGCTCAAGCTGTCCCTCTGGCGATGGCCAGGCGCCGACGACCCGTAGCGCTGCGCTTATCGGACGACATACTCCCAGGATGTCGCCGCTGAACGAGCCATTCACCTTCTCGAAGTAGGACGGGTAGAACTCGGCTGGTGGCGGCACTCGACGAAAACAAAGAACTTCGGGAACGCATCTCCACTTTGGAGGCAACCAACTCGCGACTCGTTCACGAGGCGATCAACCTGCAAAACCCCGCACCCAAGAACGTGGCGCGCATCAACGGGCGGCGCGGGTGAAGCTGGGAGATCCATCCGGCGGCGGATAATGCGGTGCGAACTTGGTGCAACCACCAGCGCTGTGGTGCAGAATGCTTGGTTGTAGGCCCAAGAGGCGGACAGTCGGTCGACTTTGTCGAACATTGCTGCGAGGCAACCGAACAACGTGACGTTGGCGTGCCAAACAGGAGAGGTGGGGGAGTTGTCAATGCCGGGTGGGTATCGAGCGTCAGCCAAGGAGCGCATGCTCCGTGTTCAGCACACGGCTGAACTAGCCTCGGCGCGCAAGAAGGATCCGAGTCGTCACAAGTGTTTCGTCTCGTACCATGTTGACGATCTGCCCGAGGTTGAACAGTTCCTGGATGACTTTGGTTCAGAATTCATACCGAGGTCAGTGGGTGTGACGGTCGAAGACGATTTCATCGACAGTGACGACGATGACTACATTAAGCGGCGCATACGCGAGCTTTACTTGTCCGATTCAACGGTCACAATCGTGCTCCTCGGCCAGTGCACTTGGGGCCGACGTTTTGTCGATTGGGAAATCTCTTCCTCACTCCGCAACGATCCGATCAACAAGCGTAGTGGTTTGCTTGTGTATCCCTTGCCATCGAGAAATAACAGCGCCACACTCCCGGCTCGGGTGAAAGACAACTGGGTTGAAGGCAACCAGGCTGCATCCTACGTCCGCTACATGATGTACCCAGACTCGGCCACAACCATACGAGGACACATCGAAAGTTCGTTCGGCGATCGCAATTCAAAGAGCTATCTCGTGGACAACAGCCGAGCGCTCCGGACAACGAACTCATGCCCTTAAGGAACGTTAGTGCGGTGGTACGGCCGTTGGGAAACCAAGGAAGGATCGCGCATTGTCTGTGACTTACGAGATCCAGGTGCTGCACGTCGACCGCGACGACTGGCTTACCGAGCTCCGATCGGCTGTCGCTAGCGAGTTACATGCGATCGGCATGCACAGGTCTGTAGTAGTCGACGTCACCGAATCAACACCTACTCCCCTCGCGCCGTCGGTTGCTGTCGCATTGATCGGCCCCGCGGCAGCAAGTAGTCCAAAACTTGCTGCCGCGACCAAAGAAGCGACCTCGAAAGGTCGCGTCACGATCCCAGTGGTGGACAACCTAGGGCAGTTCCAATCACTCGTACCCGACGAACTCTCACGGTTCAACGGATTTGAATGGTCCGGTAACGAACCAGAGCACCGCCTGGCTCAGCTACTTCTTGAAGAACTCGGCATTGAGGATCGAGATCGTCGAGTCTTTCTCAGCCACAAACGCGAAGACGGCCTCGGTGCAGCAGAGCAACTTCACGATGCGCTAACCCGTCACCGATTCGTACCCTTCATCGACCGGTTTGCAATACCCAAGGGTGCCGACGTTCAAGCACACATCGCTGACGCCCTCGAAAGCTACGCATTCCTCCTGATACTTGAAACCCCGCTCGCTCACCTCTCTGAGTGGGTCTTCGACGAGGTCGACTATGCCCTCAGCCACACTATGGGCACATTGATCCTTCAATGGCCAGGAGAACCTAAGAATATCCCTGGGAGCGCTGGGATTCCGCGAATACAGCTTGCGCCCGACGAGGTCACAACAGACGACCACGGCTACGAAATTCTTAAACCAGACGGACTGGACAGAATCATCCGCGAGGTCGAGAAAGCACATGCTCACGGTATAGCCAGGAGAAGGCGAATGCTCGTATGTAATGTCGAAGACGCAGCACGCGCCGCCGGAGCGTCATGTATTCCCTTGAAAGACTGGTCTCTTGACGTCTCGGCAGCGAAAGGACGATCAATTGTTAGTGTAACGCCGAGACTTCCAAGCGCTCAAGACCTCCAGCGCCTGGACGAAACGCGTTCCGCTATCGACGCTAACGCTAACGCACTGTTGGTTCATGCCGCCCGCCAGTTGCGAGAGCCGGCCTGTGGGCATCTGAAGTGGATTACCGACGGCAGAGGCCTCGACCTTGTCCCAGACAACGCAATTGGGGCGCAATGGTGAGCGCGCAACCACTTGCAGACAAGCCAGTCTTTCTCTCGGCAAGCATCCCTGATCCTGCTCGGTGGGACGGCGCCTTTGATGCCCTGGAAATCACCGATGCTGTTGTGGCTGTCGCTCGCGCAGTGCTGAGCGCCGGGGGGTCCCTAGTCACCGCAGCTCATCCGACGATCGCGCCACTGCTCCTGTATGTCGCAGCGGAACTTGAATCAAGTGATACGCCCCAGGTTGTTGTCTATCAGTCTGCGGTGTTCGATGACATCCTTCCCGAGGCAACCCGACGCTTCGAGGCCGACGGAATCGGCACGATTATTCGGACGCCAGCGGCCAAAGACGAAGCCGCTGACCCAGCGCATGCACCCGTAAGCCTGGACATTATGCGCCGCCAGATGCTCAACGAGACGCGGCCTGCCGCAGCCGTATTCGTCGGTGGCATGAAAGGCATCCCTACGGAGTATGCATTGTTCGCCGAACTGCGATCTAAGCGCCCTATGTACGCATTCGGCTTTCCAGGAGGTGAAGCACGGTGGCTGGCCGAATCAGCTAGCGCACAATCCTCGTTGCATGAACTCCTGGCGAGCGGAAACGTCTATCCAGCGATCGCTCGCGAGCTAGTACGAGACGTTGCGAGGTCAACGTAGTTTCTGGTTACCCAACAAATGAGAGGTGAGCAGCGCGGCTCGACGGGTGTTTTTCAGCTTCCATTACGAGCGTGACATCTGGCGGGCCAACGTTGTCCGCAACAGCTGGGTTACACAAAGCCGAGAAGCAGCTGGATACTTCGACGCGTCCCTATGGGAGGAAGCGAAGAAGAAGGGCGACGCAGCGATCAAAGCGATGATCGACTCAGCACTGATCAACACCAGCGTGACCGTCGTCCTCGTAGGCCAGTACACCGCTTCCCGCCCGTACGTGAACTATGAAATCCAGCGCAGCATGGCCCGCGGTAACGGACTTCTTGGCGTACGCATCGAGAAAATTGGGGACCGCAACGGCGATACCGATGACGCGGGAGAGAATCCTCTGCCTGCGAAATACCCGCTCCATCGCTGGAACACGGATGGCGGGCATTCAAACATGGGTGCCTGGATCGAGTCTGCTGCCAAAGCGGCCGGCCGCTAGGACACGCGTTAGACGATACCTAACCGATCGTCCGAACCCCGGCCCTGGGCAATCGTTGAGTTGGTTAGAGCCACCCAGCGAGGGAAAGAGAGCCGCCTGCGGGACTTGAACCCGCAACCCCCGCATTACACGAGATAGTCTCCTGCCAGATAGCTCAGATCTGAGAGATCATCAAACGGGGGCCAAGTCACATGCGCCGAATCACTCGCCAACGCTGGAACGCGTTCGCTTCCTACTGCCGACATCCTGCGGCACCACTTTTGTTTCAGGAGCTGGCGTGGTTCGAGTCCGCCGACGGTTGTGTGCTCGCGACGGTTGTGGTTGATGTAGACGGTGATTTTTTGACGACGATCTTCGCACGCGACGCCTTAGGGCGCTTTCGTTCGATCGGCGAGGACGGCCCTTACGAAAAAGCGGAGCTGGCGACCGCCAACCTCACCGGACGTGTCCAGCAGATGTTGCCCGCACTTGACGTGTTGCGAATCCAGGGCGACGAGTCTGGCGACGCCATTGATTTCTTCGCTCCCCGGGTCCCTGATGAGAAGCTGAATCTGCGCTTCCAGCGGCTGGCGTCAGGTGACGACTTCGCCGCGGCCCGAGCAATCATCGGGCAAATGATGCGCTCGTACGACGATGCCGACGGTAACTTTGTCGAGCAGTTCCAGACCACTGGCTTCGACGCGAGACTCTGGGAGCTGTACCTGTTCGCCGCCCTGTCTGAAGCCGGGTGTCAGGTCGAACGCCCCAAGCCTGCACCCGATCTACTCGCCAGAGGGATCCGTGGGGAATTCGCTCTAGAAGCAACAACAATCAACCCGACGGTGCGTGCAGCAGGGAAACCCGACCCTCTCACTACACTCCACATCTGTGAGGACCCGGCCTCCTACGTCAGGCACTATCTCCCCATCAGATACGCGGGCCCGCTCACTAGCAAGCTCGCGAAAAAATATTGGACCAAACCCGCGGCGGCCGGGAAACCACTGGCGCTCGCGATCCAGGATTTCCACGCCCCGTTGTCGATGCGGTATAGCTTCCCGGCATTGCCAATGTACTTGTACGGCATCACACAAACACCACGGCGCGACAGCGCCAACCGGTTGATTATCGAATCAAGCCCCATCGAAGACCACAGGTGGGAAGACAAGGTCGTACCGTCAGGTTTCTTCTCACTTCCAGACGCCGAGAACATCAGCGCCGTACTGTTCAACAACGCAGGCACATTGAACAAGTTCAACCGCATGGGCGTCGGCGCAGGGTTTGGTGTCGACGGCATCACCTTGGTACGAAGCGGAACCCTCTGGGACCCCAATCCTGATTCCTCGACACCCATCCCGTTCGAAGAAGTAATCGCCGAAGGCAACCCCGAGACATGGATCGAAGGAATGGACGTGTTCCACAACCCAAACGCCAAACATCCGTTAGACGATATGCACCTGCCCGGCGCCGCGCACCACCATCTACTTCCCCACATGCAGATCGAAACATCCTGCCGCGGTCGCAAACCAATGGAATCTGGCACCGAAATCCGCAGAAACCCTGATCCCCGATCGTGATGTCTGCAGCTCGTCCAATCAGCTTCCTTCGCTGGGAACTACATCGTCACCGATCAGATGCATCGGACGTGGGGCAATCGACTTTCACCGTAGGCCAATTCGTTCCAACCATGAAGACCGCGCACCCGCGTCAGCTAGGCGTGGCCCCCAGTCTCTACCCAGTGGCGACACGTAGAGCCGTAACTGGAGTCCTCCGGCGCGGGGATCTACGCGATGAGCTAGCTCCACCGTGCATCCCGGTGAGTATCGTAGGTTGTGGCTGCAGCTGCATGAGCAGTATTTCTGCTTCAATGGCAGTCCGAGTTGCGGATCGGTAAGCCGGTTCACCAGGTCTTCGTGATTCAGATTGACGCCTGGGTGGGTGAACATTTCGATCTTCCAAAGGTCGCCCATCGGCCGGCCTTTGACCCAGTAGGTGTTTGCGACACTATGAAGTAGCCCGATTCTGCGTAGCAGCCCCGAGCCGATCCACGCCGATCGCCGTGTCCACGGTTGGATCCAGTCCTGTTCCGCGACAGTCATTTCGCGCTCTTCCCACAGTGGATGTGTTCTTAGTGCAACCGCCTCCTGTTTCATGCGTGCGAGCCATCTCGTCCACCCAGAGTGTGCAACTAGAGTTAGGCGCGCGCTGGTGCCGGCTAACCCAATTGTCATGGCGGTATGTTGCATCGCAACGACCCGTAGACCCGGCACTCCGCCCACCAGTTCGTTTCGATCTCGGCGGGGGAAAAGGTTCAGGGCCATTTGTTCATCGACGGGGTTGACGCGCTTGGCCCGTTCGGGCGGATCAAGGTGTACCGCCAGCCGGCCTGCCGGCAGGATCCGTACGTGAGAGACACCCAGTGGGTGTGCGAGAAAGCCTTGACCAGCCAAGATGCCTTGCATTACAAGGGCTTCCAGCAGCTCTTGATCGGGGCTCGCCGCAGGGATAGACGCGCCTGAACGGGGAGAATTCGGATTACGTAAGTAGCGGGACGACTCGCCCGTGTACATCCCACGATCTCGCGGAGTATTGGAAAAGCCATTCATGACAACCTCTTTCAAGCATCTTGCCACCTAAGATGCCGTCAAGTGATGTCGGGCAACCGATACGATCGAACTGTTAATGGGAAGACTCAGGTCTTCTTGATTCCCCTGTGGTATTGACTTAGGTGGCTCAACACCAGGAATCGGCCGCCATTTCCAGCCTCGCAGTCAAGCATGGCCCAGAACCGGCCAGATCGCAAGACTATAGCCACTCGAATCTACCCATATTGGCAATCTTGTCCCAACGCCAAAGCGCGTTCAGCGTTATCGATGAGCGAGTCGTACATGACGACCGATACTCGCGTCAGATGGCTGTTGTAAGTACGGATCGTTTCGAGTATCTGTTTGCGATCGCAGTCTGCCGAAACGAAAGACGAATGACCTACAACGACGGTTATCGATGCTCGCCGACAGTCGATGTTGAAATCACTCAGTATGCGGTCACGTTGCTCATCAAGGCTGGCTAGATAGTTGAATGCCTGTCCCACAGCATAATTCACCTGCGCACCGACAACGAAGTAGGAGCCGCGCCGACGGATGAGGTTCTCGATGTTAGCTTTCTTAAGTTCGACTCCATGTATCGACCCGTCCGGGCGGATGAGCGACATGTCGAGTTGGTCCCGAGTCGTCAGGTTTCGCCGGGCGCTCCGGGAAAGGAACTCCCCGCCGAACAGCCAGGGCATACCCTGCACCAGCTTCTGCAAATCGGCCTCAAGACTGTCGGGCGAGTCGATAATCGACCGTAGCTCGGCCAGATCTCGTTGTCGCCGCGCCAGTTGAATGAGAGCAGCCATGCTCTGTGCGTCACCCAGAGCGGACACGGCGCTAACAGCGTCGGTGTCGCGCTTCAGAAATGCATGCAATCTGTGGATCATGGCGGTCTCATCATCGATGCCAGGTCCCCCATCATCAGGTTTGGGTTCGTTCTCAGTCCGAGCAACAGTCACAGTGTGTTTAAGCGACAACCGGATGGTCGGAGCCGATTTGGAGTCCTCCGCGCCGGAGAGCGCTCGACCTGCAATTGGTTGCAGCCGCAGAACGGGAGTGGTGGCGTTCAAAGTGCCGGCATACCTGGAGTCCCTTTGACTGACAACCCACCGCTGCACGGGATCCTTCTGCGCGGCAGTGAATTCCCCAAGATACCGATATCCTTGGTGCTGCAGCTCAAAGACTCGCAACGCCAGCCCCCTGTTGACATGGCCAAGCGCGATGAGGTTCTCGCCAGTAAGTCGGCTGTCGTACTCCGCATTGCCCAACACATGTATCGTTCCAGCTTCTCGGCTTATCTGCGCACTTGCCTCCCTGATAGGAGCCGAATCTGGATCGACGAACATCATGACGTTAGGGGTCTTACCGCTGGGTGCAATCCGCGCCCGGGTGTTACCGCCGTATACCGCGTGCAGTTCCCTGCGGGACCGCACGATCTCGCCAGGATTGATGTGCCAGGCGGTAGGCCATTCCGTTGGCTCGGGCGCTCCTTCAGCCAGCTCGGTCAGCCGAGCCCATAACGAGTCGTCCATGTCGAGCTCGACCGCACCTGATTCTTCGCCGTCAATTTCGCCTCCGCCGGGGACCTGGGCAATCAGCATCTGTAGGCCACTGGACCGCAAATATGCTGTCGTCAAGGGTGTACTCAAACCGTAGAAGTCGTATCTGAGCGCGCACCGTCGGTATACATGTTCGCCAGCGCCCTGATTTCCCTCCAGAATCCGCCGCAGCGCCCCTCGACGGCTCTCCACCGGCAACTCGTCAATGATTGATCCAATCGCGACAACTCCCCCGCCGAACTGGCCGCGCCAAAGCACCACCTTGTCACCCACGGCCGCCGAGACTGGAACAGCCACTGGGGGAGACAATCTAACCTCACTCTTTTTGTCCCATGGCCACCACCGGCCGGCAGGAGCAGTTTCGACTAACGCTATCCAGCGCGTCATACCTCGACCAACTTCCGACATGCCCCGCGGTGAAGACCAGTTCCCCCCTCTGCCGAAACTGTGCCTCCACGCTCGTCGGCGGCACTGGTTTCCGGGAGCCTCAGCCCAACATCTCCAGGAGCAAGGCGGTGAAATACCTCGCGGTCATTACCATTGACACAAGAGCTCAAGAGCCGGCATCTCCTGGTCATGCCTTCCCTGCCACAGGCCAAGGCCCAGTTACTCCGACTGCTTCGACTTGGTCGTTTAGCGTTGTGGCTCGTCACGACGCGCTCTTTGCCGAAGCGCGGGAAAACAGTGGCAATTTGAATACCGCGTAGCGGTGCATGAGATTTTAAGCGCATTGGGCGAGCGTAAAGATCGCGACCGACAAGCCGGTCGCCCCCAGATCGGGATAGCACATACAGACCCATACCTAAGAGCAAGCCGGCCCAGCGACGGCCCGTATCAATGCCGGGGCTTGCAATCGCGGTGGACTACAGGCATGCTCGACCGCATGGCCAGATGGTGGCCGATTCTCGGTGCTGCGCCACCCAAGTCAGCACCGTAGGGGAATCAAGGAGAGATCTGTATCTCCATCATCCAGTTGTCCGCTGTATCGATGTATCCGACATGACCTTGAGACGTCTTAGGTGGCAAGACGCGCGAAAGGGGTTGTCATGAAGGATTTTTTCACCGCTCGGCTGACCCGGGAACTGTACACAGGAGAATCTCACCGCTCTTGGAGAAATCCAACGGCCCAGGGATCACATCCATTTATTCCCGACGCCGGCCCGGACCAAGCCTTATTGGAATCTCTCGTACTGCACCGATTGATGAGTTTCCCATCATTTCATCCACACCCGCTGGGTGTTTCACACGTCCGGGCCTTGCCCCAGTGCCGACTTGCGGTACACGTCGATACACCAAAATCGGGAGCCAACGACGATCCCTTGTTCACCTCTACAGCCCACAACTTGTTTCCCATACGCTACGCCGACGGAGAGGTATATGGCGTGCCGGGGCTGCGTATCTTCGCAGTGTCAGGCCGCGCACTGACGATAGGACTAGCCGGCACCAACGCACGCATAACGCTGTTCACCCGAACAGGCTGGCGACGATGGCTTGCCCGCTGGCATGACACCGTCAGCGCCACAAACGAAAGCACCCCGCTGTGGTACAGCGGTCACCTCACATCCCATGAGCGAGCTTCCATAGGCACGCACCGAAAAATGATGCCGTGGCTCGGATCCGGGTTACTGCGCCGAGTCGGGCTGTTCCACCTAATCGGAAGGGCGTACGTGGTCAGAGGTTGGACCGCAGACGGTAAATGGAAAATCGAGATGAACCGCCACGCCGACATAGACGTCGACCACGACATCTTCCTGAGCCTGCTCACCGAATCGGCCTTTGGGCTTCCATTGAAGGAAGTCTCCCGCTGGTGCAACTGCGGCCGCGGCGCTGGAATCCCCAACGGTTGTTGGATTGAACTCGTGCACAAGGACAATCGCATAACCGGAGGCCTCCAACTACGATTCTGTTCAGAACGACCCGACCAAACGTTCATCCAAGAGCTTGCCGACTCAGGCGCCGACATCAACTGGCTCATCCAGGCAGACCCGCTTAAGCCAGCACGCCGGGGCTGACTCCAGCACCAAGCGTGCACCCTCTGGCATCCGCTGAACGCTGATGCAGAGCCCCATACTTGAAGCAAGAGAGCTGCTGCACATTGCCCACGAAATAAGGTTGCTTCTGCAAGTACTGGCACGAGAGCGGCCCTGGCAGGAACGGAGACATATATGGACTGGCTAACACAGCCCGTGGCCACACTGTTCGCGGGTCTGACGGTGGCAGTCGCCGCCATCATCACGTTCGTCAGCTCCGCTCTAGTCCGTCGCCAAACCGGCGAACATTTTACGACCCAACACGCAGCTAACCGCCAAGATAACCAGCACGAGCGGTACACCACTGCCGCAACACAATTAGGAGCAGATACTTCGGCCGCAATACGGCTCGCGGGCGTGTTCGCATTGCTGGCACTGGCCGATGACTGGATCACCCAGAGCAAAAACCGTGAAGGGCAAATGGTCGCCGATCTGTTGCGGTCCTACCTGCGGGTCAGGCCCGACGATCTCAGCTACGATGCCGCCGAGACAGAGGTCCGCAAAACCATTGTGCTGGAGCTGGCAGAGCGTTCAACGTGGTGGACAGATCGGCTTGAAAGGTCGGAGGAATTCGATATCCCTGCCCCTGTGCCGGACGAGGGGCAGCCTGCGCGTGCTCTCCTCAGACGACTTCCAGTATGGATCGGCCGTTTTCTGCCTTGGTGGCCGACTTCCCTTGCGCGCCAACGCTCCCCTGACCTGACCTTCCCCGCACCCCCGAAATGGACGTCGCCTAGCGGCCGCCCACAATGGGACCACTGGATCGACACTCACCTCTACCGCGTCTATCTTGCGAAAGTAGACCTCACGCGTGCGCAGCTGTCCGGGGTCAACTTCTCTAGAGCCAACCTGGCAGAAGTGATCCTCCGGCAGGCGGATCTGGAACTGGCCAATTTCTCCAAATCGGTTCTCATCAAAGCCGATCTCGCACACGTTTATGCACGACGATCCACGTTTGAAATGGCCGATCTACGCGGCGCGGACCTTCGCTGGGCCACCCTGCTCGAGGTCGTCCTCGACAACGCTAATCTGGCCGGTGCAGACCTGCGCGGAGCGCTCCTTAGGGGCGCTTCTTTGGATAACACCAATCTAACCGGCGCCAGCATAGAAGGTCACGACCCAGCATGGCTGGAAGCAGAGGGCGCGGTACTCAATGATCCAGATTGGGCCGCACAATTCACTGAGCACCCAGAATCAACGCCCCACGTCTCTAATCTGCACGAAGGTCGACAAAACTGGCCAGAACGATCGATTGCTTCGCAAGTTGAAGATTGATCGCCCACACCGCAGACCGGCAGCACCTCTTCATGACCGGCTTCATGCTCGCCCGGAACATCCTGGCATGCAGCGCCATACGCCGACAAAAACCGCAATCCAGCGACTAGACAACCTCAAACATTGAGCCCACTCAAGCGATCTGGGTCGAACACAGCTTCTTGACCTAACTGCTGGGCCGCCCGCGATTCTCACGAGCCAACCGAAACACTGTCCAGCTGGCGTGCAACTGTGCGCGCCAGTTGCTGGCCAGGCATTAAGAAGCCCCTCAAGACTGGCCATTCCCCGACCCCCGGGCGATGTCGCCCATGCACACAGACCGAGTAGAGTGTCACCTCGATATCTGACCGGATTTCAGGCCATTAAACTGACCGGTCCCCCGCCCTCGTAGCTCAGGGGATAGAGCACGGCTCTCCTAAAGCCGGTGTCGCAGGTTCGAATCCTGCCGAGGGCACATTTAACGTGCAGGCCGCCGGCAGGACTGTTTCCAAATCCGGAAGACTCCAAGCCTCTAGAACCCAGAAACACGCACCCGGTGATGTCCCATACTCAGCCCGTGTCCAGCAACCGACGACTCAGGCGACGACGCCGACGGACCCCGGACCAGGAGTATCGGTTCGTCACCGGCGCACTCGGCCCCCAAAACCTGCGGCATTTGAAGATCACCATCGGGTTGCTGTGCATGTCAATTCTTCCCCTGGGAACGATCGTCAACATGCATCCGCTGGGTCCGCAGGGCGCCGGACGCACAATCCACCAATCGCTCATCGCGGTCTCATTCCTCATAGGCGCGTGTTGGATGGTCCGACCGTGGCCGAGCAGACGCTGGGCGATTCTCTTCGTCATCTGGGCAGACCTCTCATTCGCGGTCTCCGGCTGGTCGTATGCCGGCCCGATGATGCGGCTCGCGCCGGTCCTCTACATGAGCATGATCGGCGTGTTCGCCGCATTCCTGCTGGGCTGGCGCGTGCTGGCCGTGCACTGCATCTTCGCTTTGGCTGTGCTCAGCTCGATCACGCTGTGGAACGTGCACACCGGCGCGGCGACCTTCCTCGATCAATTCCTCTACAACGCACCGGTGTTCACCACTGTGGTGATGCTGCCGATCTTCATCCAGGCGGTGATCGAAGGAGGCAGACGCTCGATTCGAGCCGCCGTTTCTGCCGCCAACCGAGATCCGCTCACCGGTCTGCTGAACCGCAGGGGCGTGCAAGCCATCTTCGAGTACCTGCTCAACAAGCGGGCGAATCCCACGACCGTTGTCGTGATGGTCGCCGATGTCGACAGATTCAAAGAACTCAATGACGCCTACGGCCATGAAGCCGGCGATAGGACGCTACAAGCCATCGCGGACAATCTGTTCGCCCACACCCACCGCGACGACATCGCCGCGCGCATCGGCGGTGACGAGTTCATGGTCGTCGCGTTCGTGGACAACCCCGACGATATCTCCGAGGTCAACGCGCGGATTCGCAATGCGCCGCTGGACGCAAACGCGCCCGGCGTCGCGCTCAGCGTGGGCATCGCCTGGTCATCCACCGACGCGGTGGATTTCAGCTTCGAATCCCTCACCCGGCAAGCCGATTTCAAGCTTTATGAAGTCAAACGCGCCCGTACACCACGCGGGTCCACGGCCTGATCTGACACCGGCCGAACGTCAGTACGCTCCCTCGCTACGTACCACCGCACCCACGGTCCGCGAAATGATGCGGATATCAAGCCCCATCGACCAGTTGTCGACGTAGGAGATGTCGTGCCGAATGGACTCGTCGACCGACAAATCGTTGCGTCCGCTGACCTGCCATTGGCCGGTGACACCCGGCTTCACCAGAAGACGCCGCCGCATGGTGTCGTCGTAGGCGTCGACCTCGCGCTGCACCTGAGGCCGCGGCCCGACGACACTCATGTCACCGAACAGCACGTTGAAGAACTGAGGTAGCTCATCGAGGCTGTACTTCCGCAGGAACGCCCCCACCGGGGTGATCCGTGGGTCGTCTTTCGCCTTGAAGAAGACGGGCGTGCTCCCGGCCGAGTCGATCATTCCCGCGGTCTGAAGATCAGCGCCCGTGAACATGCTGCGGAACTTGATCATCCGAAAAGGCACACCGTCCAACCCAATTCGCTCGGACACGTAGAACACCGGGCCCGTGCTGGTGAGTTTGATGGCTGCGGCAATCGCGATCATCACCGGTGCTACAGCCAGGATGGCAACAGTGGCGAACACCATGTCGAAGGCTTCCTTCGACATGGACCGCGCACGCCGGTATCCCGGGGCCAGCATCTCCAGCATGTGAACCCGCTCCAGGCCCCGATCCGCAGTGGCGACAACGTTCTCGTCCACGTGTCCCGGGGAGACGGCGAGCTCGATTCCCAGAGCTCCGAGATCGGAGGCGAGAACGGCAAGTTCCTTCCGCCCAAGGTCGTCAGTCATCGCGACGGCGACGATCTGCGCCGAGGTGCGCTGCGCTGCTTCGATCACGTTCCGGTCATCGCCGACGACGGGAACGTGATGATTCCCCACCTCGATCGCCGTTGCGCCCAGCCGTGCGTCGACCGCCGGCGTGCATGCGCCGACAACCTCGAACCCGCTGTCCCTGTGACGACGGAACGCGGTGACCATCTCCCGAACGGCGTCGTGATCACCGGCCAACAGCACCGAGGTGCGAGCCTCCGAGCCCCATAGACGGCGTAGCACGTGCCGGGCAGCGATGATGCCGAGCAGTCCGAGCGGTATCTCGATGACGAGGTGCCGGATGTCGATCAGCTCGATGCGCGAAATCAGGTAGGTGAGTAGAACGATGGTGAAGAGCTGGAACGTGACGCCCACAACCGTCTGCCATTCCTGGAGCACCGCCCGTAACGCCTTGCCCGGCCCCACGGTGTGCAGCGACAACGCCGCAAACCACACGACGGCAATAATCAGATCAGTCGCCATGTACCAACGACCGAGATCCTGGCGCCCGGACAGCAGATGATGCGCAAGCTGGTAGGACACCAGCGACGTGAGGCCGATGGCCACCAAATCAGCCGCAGGCGCCCACCGTCGATGCAAGTAGAAGAGCCCACCTGGGCGCTTTTCTACTCTCCGTTGAATTCCGTCGCTAACCACGCTCTTAATAACCATGAGTGCACTTCACCTGTTCGTTCATATCGGTGATTCGTATGGACGATTTCGGCAATAGAACCCGACCTATTTACGTGCTTACGTTTCCATAGGGATTCAAATATTGCCACGTGATGGGGATCACGTCCATTCGGGGGAACGATGAAAATTTCATTGGAGGTAAATAAGAATCATCTAATAAACATCGGTTCCCGCAGCGGTTTGCTAATAACCGAGCCAATCACGTATCGCTCACTGGCTAATAACATTAAGGTAACATTACCAGCTGAGCTCGATCGGTGGCAAACCATGATCCACCCACGGCGGTCATCCATAGCGTCGTTGCAGGTGGATCATGGTCGTCGTTGCGGGCAAAAGCTGTGTCAGCGGAAACCGGTTTGTTCATAGCCAGGACCACACCTGCTCCGGTTGCGGATGCCCGCTAGGTGCTGCACTCTGAGTACGGGTCGGCTTGCGGGCGGCATGATCTGGCGTGCATAAAACAGAATTACGCCCCGTATTTCGCCCGTGAGTAGCATTGCGCTACTCGTAATATGGAATACGACCCGCTATGGCGCATATGAGTACACACCGGCCGACACCAAGCCCTCGGCCGCTCATCCGGGCGGGGTGGGTTGAACAATGGACAAACATCAGACGCGGGGCCAAGACCCCAGAGCAGAAACCACAGCGCGGCGAACGGAGCCGCGACGGGGGTTGACGCTCAACGTCGGGACGGTGCACCACATGCCGCTATCAGCAAAAGACGTCAGCAACAGGGCGGGAGCCTGACATGGCACCCATCAGAGTGCATATGACAGGGGCAGAGTGGTTCTCTTCGCTGCCCGGAGGCCTGAACAGGTACTTCACTGATCTGTTCGCGGCGTTGCGGCACCGGGACGACATCGAACTATCGGCCGCGGCATTCGGGGTCCCGTCCGACGGGGGATGGTCCTGGGGCTCCCCCGGTGGATCGACCCGGTCGCGAGTCCTCACCGCATTCAACGACCGATCGGGCCTACAGCGACCCGCCATCCTCGACCGGCACTTCTGCCTGTACGGACCATCGGCCGCCGGCTGGCGCACCCGCAACCGGTTGGTCGTGCACTTCCACGGACCGTGGGCGGCCGAGAGCAGATTCGCCGGAGCCGGAGCCCTGCGCTCACGCGCCAAGTACGTCGTCGAGCGTCTTCGGTACGCCGGGGCCGAGCGGATGATCGTGCTATCGGATCGGTTCCGAGACGTCTTGATCGAGGACTACCGCATCTCCGCCGACCGCATCGAGGTCATCCCGCCCGGCGTCGACCTAGTCAGATTCGGCCTACTTCCGCGGTTGGACGCCCCCACCGGGAGACGAACGGTGCTGTGCGTACGCAGGCTCGAACACCGCATGGGCATTCACCGTCTCATCGAGTCGTGGCCGTCGGTCGTTTCCGCACATCCGGATGCCTGCCTGATGATCGTCGGCACCGGCACCGCCGAGACAGATCTGAGGGCCCAGGTGTCGGCAGCCGGTTTGGACGACAGCATCCAGTTCGCCGGACGTGTCGACGACCTGACCCTCACCCAGCTCTACACACTCGCGGATTTCACCGTGGTGCCGTCGGTGGCTCTTGAAGGCTTCGGATTGATCGCACTCGAATCCCTGGCCACCGGCCGACCTGCCGTCGTCACCGACTGTGGGGGGCTCCCCGATGCGGTGCGCGGCCTGGACTCCTCCCTGATTGTGCCCGCCGATAATGCCGAAGCGCTTGCCGCACGACTCATCTCGGCACTTGACGGCGCGCTCCCCGATCCGCAGCGATGCCGCCAACATGCCGAATCGTTCTCCTGGGCCGCGGCCGCGCAGCGTCACCACGCCGTGTACTCGGAGCTGAGCGCATGATCCAGGCAATGTTCGTTGCCCATACCGCGGCGCCCTCCGGTGCGGAGCTGGCCACCTTGCGACTGGTGTCCGCGCTGCGTACCGCGCCCACCGGCCGCACGCTCGAACCGTCGGTAATCTACACCGAAGACGGTCCGATGGTCGGCGCCATGAAGTCCCAGGGCATACCAACGTCGTTGTTGGCCAACAGCTTCGATAGCAGGAGCGTCACCATCCGAAGCTCCGGATGGTTGCGCCGGCTGGTCGGCGCTCTCGCGCTGATTCGCGTCGGGTGGGCCCTCGGCGCCGCGGTACGCGAGCACGGAGCCGATGTACTCGTCGCGGGCAGCACAAAGGCGCTCATCATGTCCGCCGTCGCAGCAAAACGTGCCCGAATCCCCGTGATTTGGCATGTGCACGACCGGATATCGGCCGAATACTTCGGTGCCACACTGGCATTCCTTCTCCGTACGCTCGGCAAGTTCGTCGCCGACGGATACATCGCCAACAGCAGGTCCACCGAGAGCTCGCTTCGACCTGGCCGCCTACCGGGCGTGGTCGCCTACCCGGGACTCGATTTCCAACAGACCCCCGATACGCAGCATGCGCCGCAGCGGCCCGCCACGGAGACCGTCATCGCCGTCGTCGGCAGGCTCACACCGTGGAAGGGACAGGACGTGTTCCTTCGCGCCCTGGCCAACACCAAGGTCCGGCCCCAGCGCACGTATCTGGTCGGTGGCACATTCTTCGGCGAGGAGCCGTTCCGAACCGAACTGGAAGACCTGGCGAGCGAGCTGCAGCTGCCCGTGACCTTCACCGGACATCTCGACGACCCCACGGATATCCTGTCCATCTCCGACATCCTCGTGCACTGCTCCGTGATCGCCGAACCCTTCGGCCAGGTCGTCGTGGAAGGGCTGCGTGCGGGCTGCGCCGTCATCGCGACCCGGCCCGGCGGCCCCGCCGAGACCATCGAATCCGGTGTGCATGGGCTGCTGGTCGATGCCGGTGACACCGACCAACTGACCGATGCCCTCGATCGTCTCATCGCAGACCGGGATCTTCGAATCCGCTTGGCACAAGCAGGACAGATACGGGCGCGCCGCTTCGATATCGCCGACTCGGCGCTGACCGTGGCGTCGTTCCTTTCCGATGTCCTGGCCCGGCGCTCCACCACATCGCTGGCGGAGCGCAGTGTCTAAGGAACCTCGAAGTAGCGCGACGCTGCCCCGGGCAATGCGGTTGGCCAGAGATTTCGGGGCAGTCGTCTTCGGAAAGTACGGGCAGTACCTGGTCACCTTCGCGACGGTGCCGCTGCTCGCGCGGGTACTGGGCCCGGCGGGAATGGGGTTGTTGGCGGTCGGAATGGCCGCGTACTTCTTCGGCTCCATCGTCGTCGATCTGGGCATGACGCCATTTCTCGCCGCGCGGGTGCCCGAGCTACGCAACACACCTGCCGAATTTCAGCAGGTGCGCACCGACTACCTGACCCTGAGGCTGATGACTCTCGGAGTGCTCGGTGCCGCATTCGGTATCGGCTGGGTCGCCGGGATGCCTCCGTACGTTCACATGATTCTGTTGGGGCTCTTCGCCGGTGGGCTTTGGGCCACGTCCGATGACTGGCTCCTGATCGGGCAGGGCCGGTTTGTCGCCTCGGCGGTATATCAGGGTTCGGGACGCATCACCTATCTGGTTCTGCTCATCGTGCTGCTCCCACACTCGCCCCACGCATCCACGGCAATCCTGTGTCTACTGGGCTCTTCGATCTTGACGGTGGCGGGAACCTGGTGGGACAGCCTGCGAACATACGGGCCACTGTGTCGTCCGTACGCACCCGGCCAGATCCTGCGCACCAGCTGGCCGATTGTGACGTCCCGGCTCCTCACTACCGGGTACGGCCAAGGGGCGCCGGCCATCTACTCCGCCATGCTCGACGCCGTATCGCTGGGTCTGTTCTCGGCGAGCGACCGTCTGGTCAGAGCGATGCAGTCACTACTGGACATGATCGGATTGGTGCTGCTGCCCCGAATGGCGAAGCGCAGCGGCCATGAGCACTTCTGGCGCAGTGGTTTTCAAGGATTACGGGGCGCCGTCGCGGTGGCCGTCCTTGCCGCAGCGCTGTTATGGGTGCTGGCCGCGCCCATCGTGCACATCATCTTCGGCAGCGAGTTCCTCGGAGCCGTCGGCCTCCTGCGTGCCGAACTTCTCATCCTGCCGGCGAGCACGATCAGCTCCTACATCAGTACCGCGCTCCTCCCCGTGCGCCAGGACACGCATGGCGTTCTCATCGCCTCGGTGGTGGGCACCACGGCATCGGTGGCAGGGTTGATCACCGCCTCGTGGACCCATTCGGTGTGGGCCCTGATCGGCGGAGTCATTGCGGCCGAATTCTGTGTGGCGCTGTGGTATTTGGCACGGGTACGGCACTTGTCCGGACGCGAGCAGGGTGAGGTGCCGGAGGCCGATACCGCGCACGAAGGGGTTCCGCGATGAAGATCCTTTTTGTGGGAGACGACTGGGTAGGCAGCAACGCACGGTCGATGGCCGACGGATTCCGGCAGGCCGGTCATGAGGTCGTCGTCGTCGACACCACCCGAGTCACCTTGCCCACCAGGTTGTCACCGGCATGGTTGTACTCGAAGGGAATGCGCCGGCGCGCACCCTGGCTGCAGGACTCGGCGCATGCACAGATCGAACGCATCGCACGAGACTTTGCCCCCGACATGCTGTTTGGGTTCAAGTCGATCCACCTGGACCAGGCTCGCCTGCTCCAGGTACCGGCAGCGGTCCGCGTGCACTACAGCCCGGATGATGTCGGGAACCCGTACAACACCACACCCGAGTACCTGGCCCACGAGAGCGGGTGGGACCTGGTGGTCACCACCAAACGCCACAATGTGCCCGAGCTGCTGAACCGTGGCGCACGCCGGGTGAAGTTCGTACTGAGCGCCTATGACCCGGCGTGGCATCGCCCGTGCGCCAAACGAGTTGCGCAGCAATACCTGGTGGGATTCATCGGAGCCCGGCGCCCGGACCGATCGGCCTTGATCACCCGGCTCGGTAGCGAGCACGGAGAGAACCTGTTGGTGCGCGGTCCGGGTTGGCGACGCATGCCCGCGCTGCGGACCACCGGCGCCACGATCGGTGGCGCCGTATACGGCGACCATTTCGCCACCACCGTCGCATCGGTGACCGCGAACCTGGTCCTACTCAACTCCGACAACCGGGATACCCACACCTGTCGGACCTTCGAAATACCCGCGTGCGGAGGGCTGTTCGTCGGCGAACGCACCGATGAACACGGTGAGCTTCTCCATGAGGGGACAGAATGCCTGCTCTTCTCCGACGAGGCCGAGCTTCGCGAGATTCTGGATTGGTGTGCGTGCCATCCCGCACAGGCGGCCAAGATCGCCGAGGCGGGCCATATACGGGTGACACGGGAATCGCACCGATACGTCGACCGGGCCAGGGAGATCATCGATGAACTTCAGTGATGCGAAGGAGACACCGGTCGACGATATCGAGGCACCCACACCGGATCGCGCACCACGGCGACGCCGGCGAATCCTCCTGGCCTGTATCACCGTTACCGTGCTGCTGGCGGGTTTCATAACCGTCGGATGGCGGGTGTACATGCATCCGCAGACCGATCCGCTACGCCCGGCCGATGCCATCGTTGTACTGGGCGGCACTCCCTACGAGCGTTTCGATGTCGGATTGGACCTGGCCAAGCGCGGGTACGCGCCGTATCTGTTGATCTCACAGTCGACCGGCGCGAACGACCGCAACATGGACAAGTACTGCAAGGGGCATTTCACATTCACGGTCAGCTGCTTTATCCCGGACCCCTGGACCACCCAGGGTGAGGCGCAAGAGATACGCGCCAAGGCACAGGAACTCGGCTGGCACCACATCATCGTCATCACCTTCACACCGCATGTTTCGCGGTCCCGGTACATCGTCGGAAAATGCTTCGACGGGGAACTCACCATGGTCGCCAGTCCCGCGCCTTCCGGCGTTGCCTTCTGGACGTGGATGTTCATCCGCCAGTCGGGCAGCTACGTGAAGGCCTTCCTGACCCCCGGATGCTGAGGAGCGCACATTGAACGCCTCGCGTATCGCGATTGTCCACGAACGCTTCACCGAGTTCGGTGGCTCCGAACTGGTGGTCGCCGAGTTCATGAAGACGTGGCCGGAGGCCAGGGTCTACGCGCCCATCACCGAGCCACGTTGCCGCCAGCAGGTGCTGCAGGCAGCGGGGCGGACCGAAGACGGACTGCACGAACCCATCTCCGGGACCTGGCTGGACGAGGCATACGCCCTCACCGGGCGCAGATCGCATGCACCACTGCTACCCCTGGTGCCCAGCGCCCTGCGGAAACTCCCGCTCGGCAACGACGTTGACGCGGTGCTGATCAGTCATCACTCGTTCGCGACCCAGGCGGCGTTGGCCACCGAAGCTCCCGTCGTCGCATACGTACACAGCCCGGCCCGCTGGGCATGGGATCGCACCTTCCGCAACCACGAGATGGCAAGTCGAGCGGGCCGAATCGCCCTGTCCGCATTGGGAAAGATCGCGCGCCGCGGAGAATTGCGCGCGGCGCCGCACCTGTCGCACGTCATCGCCAACTCGCACGCCGTGGCCGAGAGGATTCGCGATTGGTGGGGGCTGCCATCGACGGTGATCAGCCCACCCGTTCGCATCGACCGCTTCTCCCCCGATCCCTCTATCCCGCGCGAGGACTTCTACCTGTGCGCGGGCAGGCTGGTCCCGTACAAGCGCGCGGACCTGGCGATCCGGGCCGCCCAACGGGCCAACTGCCGCCTGGTGGTGTTGGGAGAAGGACGATTCCGCGATCACCTCGAGGACATCGCGGGACCGGAGACCACGTTCCTGGGCGCCGCGTCCGACGAGGTACTCCTCGATATGTACCGACGGTGTCGCGCCCTGCTGATGCCGGGCGTGGAGGACTTCGGGATTGTCCCCGTCGAGGCAATGGCTTGCGGGACACCGGTTCTGGCACTGGGCGAGGGCGGTGCCCTGGATACGGTAGATCCGGGAGTTACCGGTGAGCACATGCAGGCGGGCCCGGATGACGCCGTCGTGGAGCAGTTGGCCGCGCTGATGCGCGAGCTCAACCCGGCCGACTACGACACCAGCGCCATCCGGGCGCACGCATGCGAATTTTCGCCCGAGGCGTTCCGTTCTCGGATCGCCGATACCGTACTGGGAGCGGTGCGCACCTAGTCGCCGGCCGAGTGTTTTCCTCCGCTCGCACCGGACCCGGCGTGCGAGCCCGAGCCTTCCGAGCCACCACCGGATGCCTCGGCCGCACGGTGCTTACCGCCCGACTCGCTGGGTGTATTGACCTTGACCTTCACCTTGTTCGAGGCACCGGCCGAGCCATCGTCGTGATGTTTACCGGAGTCATTGTCCTGCTTGGTCTTGGCATCCTTGGCCGTATCAGTGGCCGCCGGCGATTTAACACCGTCGGTCTGCGTTGAGGTGACGGATTCGGCCGTGTTGGTGACAGTCGACGTGACAACACCGCCGGTGTTCTTGATGGTGTCGGTGACCTGCTTCTTGAGTGACTGGTTGGCCCTGTCGACCTTGTCCTGCAGCTTCTCCTTCACCACGGGCTTGGTCGGCTTGTCATTCTCTTTGGTGTCGGTCTTGGCGTCAGCCTTCGCGTCGGTCTTGGGATCTTCCTTGACGACGTCCTTCACGGGACCGGAAGCGGGTTGAGTCGCGGGCTCGCCGGCCGGCGCCGTCGCCGATTCCGCAGCCGCGGGCACCGATACGGAAAGTGCTGCAGGCGTGGCCTTCTCGACGGCCTTTTCCCTGGCCGTGACGAGGTTGGACGTGAGATCCAGCTTCGCGGCCTCAAGCTGCTTGACCTCGGGTGCCGCGGGGCTGCCTGAGTCCTTCGCCGCAGGCGCGGGAGACTCGATCTGTTTGGCCGCCGCTGCGGGTGCGTCCGCCGCTACCAAGGCATTCGGTGCCGGGGATGAGGCCGGCGCGGGCGCGGAACCGACCAGGCTGCCAAGCTGCGTCATCACGTCCTTGTAGAACTTGGAGGCTTGCAAGGTATTCGACGCCGCCCCGTTGAACAGGTTTCCGTATTGCTGGGTGAGCAGGTCGGAAATCGGTGTCAGGGCGGGAGTGACCAGACCCTTGTACAACGGGGTGAGCGCCTTGGCCAGTTCCACTGTGGGGTCGGGGATCCCGAGTGCGGTGCTGATCAGGCCGGAGACGGTGATCAGCTGAGTGGGCACGATAGCGCCCGTCGGAATCAGGTTCGGCGGGATGATGCCGAGAGATGTGTTGGCTCCCGGCGCCGTTCCGATCTGGAAGGTCGGCATGAGACCTACGCCGAAAAGGGATGGCAACGTGAAGCCCGCGCCCTCGGTCCCGAAGTTGAATCCGCCCAAGGAATAGACGAGCGGCACCGGGAGCGCCCCGCTGAACGGGGTCTGCAACACCATCACGTTCTGCCCGTTGTTGACATTGAATCCGTTGGTACCGAGGTAGTTTCCGGTCGTCACGTTGAGATTCGTCATGCCGAGACCGAGCCCTGGAATCGAGAAGTTCGACAGCGTGGTGCCTATCGGTGAATAGATACCGTTCTGCGTAGGGATCAACACATGTGCGCTGAACTGACCGGCCTGACCAAGCCCCAGGGGCGCCGTGATGCCGTTGGCCCACATCGGGATGGACAGCACGGTCTGCGGAACGTTCACGGCGCCGCCGTCGACGACCAGGGTGGGCGCAGTGGCCCACCACCCCGTCTCCATTCCCAACGGGAACGTGTAGTTCCCGGCCCCCATCGGGACCCAGGCCGTGACGTTGGGCAAGGTGCCGTCGGGCAAGATCCGGACGGAATCAGGCAGGATGCCCAAGGGGTCCAGCGCGGCCGGGATCTTGATATTGAGCCCACTGGGCGTCTGCACAAAGGTGTTCGTGATGGTCGTCAGACCACTGGCCTGTAGCAGTGGCCAGTTGTAGCCGGCCGTGAACTTGTCCTGTTCCGCGATCAGCCCGTCCACGATGTCGCTCAAGGGCGGGAGCTTGTCGACGATGGGTCCGATGATCGGGTTGTTGAACACACCGTCCAGAGCGTTGGCAAGACCATTGAGCAGGTTCGCGCCCGGAATAGTGGTGGGCAGCGGAAGGTTCACAAACCCCTGCCCCGGGATCTTGATCGCCGGAATGACCCCCGGCACCGCCGTCGGCAACGGCGTGCTCGCGAGATTCCGTAGAACACCGGGAAGATCGGCGATCGCGGTCAAATTCGAGTGAGTCAGGCCCGTCCCAAACGTCGGCAGCAGCCCCCCGGAGCCTTGGCCGATGGGATTCCAGACGCCACCGGCGGCCGCGCCGATCGCATTGGTTCCGGATAAGTAGTTATTGAGCGCGTTCTTATAGTCGGTGGCCGCGCCCTTGTAGTCCGGCGCCGCCGCAGCGGCTTGCGCGGTCGGGCCGATAAAAGCCAAGCTGGCGGTCGCGGCGACTGCCCCAGCTGCAGTCACAGTGCGTTGGACGACGACCTTTTTGGATGACTTTCGATGACGCTTGGACAAGACCGCAACCTCTCCTTTGAGGGAATCCAGAAACTTGAGCAGCACTGTAAGCGTGTGACCCAGCTCATAGTCATCATTTGAAAATCGTGTCTAGCTGCGATTTGTTTGGTAACACTGCGTGCCCAAACTTGCCTCGGTCGCTACATCCAGCCTGAGCAGCGGGCATACTCACGCAAAGTGGTTGATGAAAGTTTGCTACAAGCGTCAACAAGCGTTTACGTCGAGCAACCTGACGGCCGAGGCAAACACCCGAACCACCAGGACAGTGGGGTACTACAAGCCCAGTAGACGACCGTCAATTTACGTTCACAGGTGAATCCATTTTGGCGTTTCGCATGCATCCAGGAACCGAATAGCCCATGATGGCCGAGACGTACTCGTAGATTGCTGGGATTTGTGTTCCAGGTCACACAGGGAGCTGTATTGATCGCCGTAGCCGCAACCCCTTCGAGCTGCGTCTGTGTGGGTCACCTGCGATGACTACACAAGACGAGCGCCGCGCCACCACTGATGGCGTCGCGGCGATCCAGAACTGGACGACTGGGTACATCAAACGCCACCCTCTTGAATCCCTCAAGACCGTGGGCGAGCAGTTCATGCTCGGGGTTCGCACCATCCAATGGTTCTTCGTCGATCTGTTCACCGGACAGTTCCAGTGGCAGGAGTTCGTCAGGCAGGGCGCCTTCCAGGCCGGCACCGCCGTCATCCCCGTCATCCTGGTGACCCTGCCCATCGGTGTCACACTCTCCATCCAGTTCGCACTGCTCGCGGGCCAGGTCGGTGCGACCTCATTGGCCGGCGCCGCCAGCGGCATCGCGATCATCCGGCAGGCCGCCTCCCTCGTGGCCGCCCTACTGATGTCCGCGGCGGTGGGTTCGGCCATCACGGCCGACCTCGGCTCACGGACCATGCGTGAAGAGACCGATGCCATGGAGGTCATGGGTGTCTCGGTGATCCGGCGGCTCGTCGTCCCCCGCTTCGCCGCCGCCATCATGATCGGTATCGCACTCACCGGCGTCGTCTGCTTCGTCGGCTTCCTCGGCGCATACCTCTTCAATGTGTATTGGCAGAACGGTGCCCCCGGCAGCTTCGTCACTACCTTCTCCGCCTTCGCGACCCCCGGCGACATGATCCTGGCTCTCATC
The DNA here is from genome assembly GCF_002013895.1 of Mycobacteroides franklinii. Classification (GTDB taxonomy): domain Bacteria; phylum Actinomycetota; class Actinomycetes; order Mycobacteriales; family Mycobacteriaceae; genus Mycobacterium; species Mycobacterium franklinii. The sequence continues at coordinate 94,149 of NZ_MAFQ01000006.1, forward strand.
AAGGCTGTCATCTACGGCGCGATCGTGGCGGTGGTCGCCTGCCAGAAGGGCTTGTCCACCAAGGGCGGCCCTATCGGCGTCGCCAACTCGGTGAACGCGGCCGTCGTCGAATCGATCCTGCTGCTGATGACGGTGAACCTCGCCATCAGTCAGCTCTACATCATGATGTTCCCGCGGACGGGGCTGTGACATGACCGCATCAACTTATGTACCCCCGATTGCGCGACCGTTCGTCGGCATCTACAACAGGGCCCAGAAGCCGATCACCCGGCTGGGCCACATGGTCGCCTTCTTCTTCCGCGCCATCGCCGGCGTCCCCATCGTGTTCCGCCATTATTGGAAAGAGTTCCTGCGGCACCTGTCCGATATCGCCTGGGGCAACGGTTCCCTGGTGGTCGGCGGCGGCACCGCCGGCGTCATGATCGTCCTCGGCATCATCGCCGGTGGATTGGTGGCCATCGAGGGTTACAACTTCCTGGACCTGCTGGGACTCGGCCCGGCGACCGGCATCACATCTCCTCACTGGTGAACACCCGCGAGCTGGCCCCGATCATGGCCGCGATCGCGTTCGCCACCCAGGCCGGCTGCCGCTTCACCGCCCAGCTCGGCGCCATGCGCATCTCCGAAGAGATCGACGCCATGGACTCCATCGCGATTCGTCCCATCCCCTACCTGGTGACCACCCGACTGATGGCGGCCACCGTCGTCACCATTCCGCTCTACGTCGCCTGCCTGGCTGTCAGCTACCTTTCCTGCCAGATCATGGTGGGCATCATGAGCGGCGGATCCATCGGCTCATACCTGCACTACTTCGGTATCGGCGTCAGCGGTATCGACATCTTCTACTCCGTCATCAAGGCCGTCATCTTCGTCTGGCTTGCCTCCACCATCCAGTGCTACTACGGCTTCTACGCCAGTGGTGGTCCCGAAGGTGTGGGCGTTGCTGCCGGGCACGCGATGCGCGCCGCCATCACCCTGGTCATCATCGTCAACATGCTGCTCACCATGGCGCTGTGGAGCGTCGACGCAGGAGCGAGGTTGGGCGGCTAAATGGCGGCGAATTCCTTTGAGACAGACGGCCGCGGACCATCCGAGAAACTTCTTCTGGGCACCGGCGTCATCATGATCGTGGTGGCCTCCCTGATCACCGGACTCATGTTGTTGAAGTCCACGGGCCGTCTCAACGACTTCATCCGGGTGGTTGCCGACCTGAACAACGTCGGCGACGGACTGCCGCAGAAATCCGATGTGAAGTACCACGGCGTTCTCGTCGGTGAGGTGGACGGCGTTACGCCCGCCTCCAACGGTCAGCCCAACTTCGTGCACATCAACCTCAAGCCGCAGTACGCGAAATCCATTCCCGGCACCGCCACCGCACGCGTGGTCCCCAGCAACGTATTCGCCGTCTCTTCGGTGCAGTTGGTGGATCGCGGCCCAGGCGCTCCCATTCGCCCGGGCGCGCATATCGCCGAGGACACCCAGCTGCCGACTGTGCTGTTCCAGACGACGGTGAGCAAGCTGCGTGATGTGCTCACCGCGACCGGCCGTGGCCGCGATGACCATTCCACCGGCATCCTGGCGGCCCTGGGCGCCGCCACCGACAACCGGCGGGTCAAGCTGCTCACCGGCGGCGCACAGTTGAACCGTCTGATCGCCCAGCTCAACGACATCGTGGTGACCGATACCGGTCCCTCCACGGTCAAGGCTCTGCTCGACGCCACCGAGGGCCTCAAGCAGACCGCCCCCGAGCTGATCGACTCGCTGCACCAGGCCGTCATACCGATGCAGACCTTCGTCGAGAAGCGCGAGCAGCTGACCAGCCTGATCAACGGCGGTCTCACCACGGTGGGTACCACCCGGCAAGCCTTCGACAACCACACCGATCAGCTGATCGGCATCACTACCGACATCACGCCCGTCATCGGCACCTTCGCGAACAACGCACCCAAGTTCCAGATGATCTTCCAGAAGCTGACCCAGATGAGCCAGAAATGGTTCGACGAGCCATGGAAGTCCGATGTCGACACCGGCAACATGCGCGTGAGCCTGTCGCTGACGCCCGGCTCCACCTACACGCGGGCGGACTGCCCCCGGTACGGCGACCTCAAGGGGCCCAGCTGCTTCACCGCGCCCGAACTCGTAGTGCGGCCCGACCTGCCCGAAACACTGCTGCCGCAGAACTACAAGGTGCCGCCGGACCTGCAGCCGCCACGCGGAACCGTGGTCGGCCCCGACGGGAACCTGATCGCGGTCGGTCCCCCCTATGTCGTGCCCCCGGGTGGACCGAATCTGACGGACCCGAACCCACCGCTGCCGCCGTGGCAGCCAAATCCGTCACCTCGCGTTCCTGGCACCGCGGACCCCGACCTGCTGGAGCCGCCGCCATCTCCGCCACCACCGCTCCCTGCCGCACCCGTTGCGCCGGGTGCACGTGACGGCGGCGGTGCACCGATTGCACCGGCATCGTTCGGCGGGACGGTAGGCCCGGTCGGCAGCCTGACCGAACGCGCCCAGCTCAGTGTCATTACCGATAAGCCGGCCAGCTCCTCCACGCAGCTGCTGCTCGGCCCGGTTGTGCGAGGCACCACGGTCTCGCTCGCGAAGGAAGGATCCCAATGAAGTTCCGTGGTCCGTTGATCGCGCTGACCGCCTTTATGGTGCTCGCGCTGGCGTTGACGTGGCTGGTGTACGCCACACTGCGCCGTGATGTCTCGGGCGGCACCACGTCCTACTCGGCGATTTTCACCGACGTCTACGGCTTGCGCGACGGCGACGACGTTCGCATGGCCGGTGTGCGCGTCGGCCGCGTCGAGAAGATCGAGCTGGTCAACAACAACCAGGCCAAGGTGAACTTCGTCGTCCAGAACGACCAGAAGCTCTTCGGCAACACCCTCGCATCGGTGACGTACCAAAACATCGTGGGCCAGCGGTACTTGGGCCTGTCGCTGGGTAAGACGGGTGACACCAACGTGCTTCCCGCCGGATCGACGATTCCGCTGGAGCGCACCGATCCGTCCTTCGACGTGACAACGCTGCTCAACGGCTACGAGCCGCTGTTCAGCACGCTTTCTCCTGAGCAGGCCGACAACCTCACCAAGGGTGTTATTCAGTCCCTGCAGGGCGATCAAGCCTCGATCACCGCACTGGTCGACCAAACGTCAACGCTGACAAAGACTTTTGCGGGCCGCGACCAGGTGCTGGGAAACGTGATCACCAGCCTGAGCACCGTGACAGGCAACCTGGCCCAGCAGAACGACAGCCTCGACAAGGCCATCACCAACACCCGGAAAGTGGTGTCGGACTTCGATTCTCGGCGACCGGAACTGGTCGAGTCGGTGGGCTCGCTGGCGCAGACCCTGCGCCGCGTATCGAAGATCACCGACGAGGTCTATCCGTCCCTTGATGAGCTCATCACTCGCCAACCGGGCTTCGCCAAGCACATGGTCCAGATCGAACCGAAGCTGGCGTTCCTCGGTGGAAACCTGCCGCTGCTCCTCAAGAGCCTGGCCCGCATCACCGGTGATGGCGCCTACGGCAACGCCTACATCTGCGATCTGAACATCACCGGCTTCATGCCGGGCCTCAACGACGTGGTGCCGATCATCGTCAACGCGGCGACCCCTGGCAACGTCACCCAGCACACCCCACGATGCAGGAATCTGGCTGATGGCTGAGCAATCGAGATGGCAACGGATCAAGAACCGGCCGGTCGAGACCTACAACAAGACCTGGCTTGGGTTCATCGCTATTGCGGTGATCGGCGCCTTGGTGGGCGGGATGCTGTTGGTGAAGGCCATCGGTTTCGGCTACACCACGTACACCGCCGAATTCGCGCAGGCGGCGTCGCTGCGCGCGGGTCAGCCCATCACAGTGGCGGGTATTCCGATGGGGACCGTCAGCAGCATGAAGCTGGTTGGCGATCACGTCGAGGCCAAGCTGTCCGTCAGCGATGACGTGAAACTCGGCAAGGACTCCAAGGCCGCTATCCGGGTGACCACCATCCTGGGTTCCCGGTACCTGGACCTGCGCCCGGAGGGCCCGGGATCGTTGCCCAACAAGACCATTGACCTGGCCCACACGGAGGTCCCCTACGACCTGCAGGCGACCCTCAAGGATGTGACGAACACCTTCGATCAGGTCGATTTCGACAAGGTGGCGCAGTCGTTGAGCATTCTGGGCAAGCAGCTCGACGGGCTGCCCGAGGTGGTTCCGCAGGCCATGCAGAACATTCAGACCCTTTCGCAGATCATCGCCGAGCGGCGCGATCAGCTCGGCACGCTGCTGAAGAGCAGCGAGAAGGTGACCAACACGCTGCACCGCCAGCAACAGGGCATCGGAACCTTGATCAACCAGGGGCAGAGCCTGATCGGTGAGTTCGTGGTGCGCCGTGGCACATTCCACGCGATGATGCAGTCGCTGACCAACTTGGTCCAGCAGCTCAGCAAGATCGTCATCAAGGACCGGCCACAGCTTGACGACATGCTCAAGACGCTGCATCAGCTTACCGACATGCTCGGTCAGCACGACGACCTGTTGCGCAACATCCTGCAGGTCGCTCCGGTAGCGCTGCGCGGCGTCACCAACGCCACCGGCACCGGCAACGCCATCGAGTTCAACGCGCCCAACGGCCTCGCCGTCGACTCCTGGATGTGCGCAATCAGCGGGCGTGCCAAGCAATTCGGCATGATCCAGTACTTCAAGGACTGCAAGTGATGAACAGCAAGGGCGCCGGAAAAGGCAAGGCAGTCGCCGTCATCGCCGCCATCGCGGTCGTGGCCGCGGCGATTGTGGGCGCGGGAGCGTACTACGTGAAGTCGCAGTTGGACCACATCACGCTGACCGCCCAGTTCGACAACGCCTCCGGGCTTTACGAGTCGAATGTTGTTGCGGTACTGGGCATGCCGGTCGGCAAGATCACCAAGATCACGCCGCAATCGGGATATGTCGATGTCCAGTTCACGGTCGACAAGGACGTCAAGGTGCCGGTCGACGTACAGGCCGTCACGCTGTCCACCTCGATCCTGACCGACCGCCAAGTCGAGCTGACGCCTCCCTATCGCGGTGGGCCCACGCTCCAGGACGGCGACACCATCGGCCTGGACAAGACGAAGACGCCGGTCGAGTTCGACCGCGTGCTCGGCATGCTCGACAAGTTGTCGGTATCGCTCAAGGGCGACGGCAACGGACAGGGTCCCGTCAGCGACATCATCAACGCGGCCGCCGGAGTCGCGGACGGTAACGGCGACAAGATCAAGTCGGGGCTTGACGAGTTGTCAAAGGCACTGCGACTCAGCTCAGAAGGCGGCGTCACCACCCGCGAGCAGATGACCACCATCATCAAGAACGTCAGCTCGCTGTTCGACGCCGCGGCCGCCAACGACGGGAAGCTGCGCGAGTTCTCCACGACCATCCACCAACTCAGCAGCGTCATCGACGACGAAGCGCTCGGCACGGGCAACACCGGGCGCAAGCTCAACGATCTGGTGCGGCAGGCCGGCGATATCCTGGACGCCAACCGCGATCACATCAAGGCCGCGATCCTCAACGGCAACACCGCGTTGAAGACCGTCGCGGACAACCAGCGTGAACTCTCCGAAACCATCGACATCGCGCCGCTGGCCGTGGAGAACCTCTACAACATCATCGATCAGGACAACGGGTCGCTACGCGCCCGGTTCCTCACCGACAAGCTGCTCTTCGAGAGTCAGACCGCCAAGGAGATCTGCAACATGATGGGCCTGCGCCAACTGGGATGCAGCACAGGCACATTGCAGGACTACGGTCCCGACTTCGGCCTGACCTACGTGCTCGACGGGCTCGCGGCGATGGGGCAAAAGTGATGGCTACACGTAAGCGAATGGCAGCACTGGGCATGGCGGCGCTGGTAACGGGCACCGCTCTGTCCGGGTGTTCAACCAACGGTCTGGGCGACCTACCGCTGCCTGCCCCGGGTGTCGGAACCGGTGGCTATCACCTGACGGCACTGTTCGAGAACATCCTGAACCTCCCGAACAACGCCAAGGTGAAGCTGGCCGGTGCCGATATCGGCCAGGTCGACGACATGCGGGTGAGCAACTACACCGCCATCACCACGCTGCGCATTCTGGACGGAGTCCGGCTTCCCAAGGGCAGCACAGCCGAACTGCGTTCCGCGACACCACTCGGCGACGTCTTCGTGTCGATTCGTCCCCCGGCGGGCGCGACGTCGGATTCGCCCATCCTCAGGGAGGGCGACACCATCGGCCTGGATTCGACGATGGCCGCGGCGACCGTGGAATCCGTGCTCAGCTCGGCCGCGATCGTCTCCAACGGAGGAGCGGTGCGCAACCTGACCAACGTCATCAACGGTTTCGGTAAGGCAACCGGCGATCAGGGCCAGGCGTTCGGTGATCTGATCAAGGACTCCAATCGGCTACTGGGAACATTGAATACGCGATCGGCGCAAATCTCGGAGGCTCTCACGCAGACCTCTCGCCTGGCCGATCAGCTCGACACCAAGAACCAGGCGCTGACGGACATCGTGAAGGAGGCCGACCCGGCCACCGAGGCGCTTGCCGCCAACACCGCGCAGCTTTCGCAGCTGGTTCTCCAGATCGGCGCCACCACCAAGCAGTTGCAGAAGTTCCCGTCGATAGCGGGCACCGACACCAGCGGGCACAGCCTCATCAAGGATGCGAACACGGTTGCCAAGGCGTGGAACGACATCGCGCAGGACCCGACGGTCGATATCAACAATCTGAACCGGCAGATCACCACACTCGTCAAATCCACACCGAGCAACGCGATTTCGGTGCGCGTCAGCATCGACCGGCTGGTGCTGGGTTCAATCCCGGATGCCGGGTTCAAGGGCGATGTCGGCTCACACGGGCCCAAGCGCTACAACTGGGCCCAGCTGGTCGGCTCGTTCAAGTACACGCTGTGGCGCCTGCAAGAACGTGTCGTGGGCAAGGGCGTGTACGGCGATGACGTCCCGATGCGGCCGAGCCCGACCGAACCCGGTGTGATCGAGCGCGTTCCCGGCCCACCGCCGGTGCCGCCGCCCCCCGGGCAGGCCGTCCCCGCGTCGGCTCCTGCCCCCGGTGCGGTTCCCGCCCCGACATCGACACCTGCCCCGGCACCGGCGCCGGGGCCCGCCCCCGGACCGGAGGTGATGGGCCAGTGATCAACGCCATCGCCAACGGCCTCGTCGGCAGCGTTCGCGCCGCGCATCGCAACAAGATGGTGCTCTCCGGCATCGCGCTGGCAACCGTGCTGCTGGTCGCGATCGGCTATCTGACGGTCGGCGCCTTGCGCGTCAGCCCGTTCTCCGGCACCTATCGCGTCAAGGTGCAGCTCCCGGAATCCGGTGGTCTGCTGCCCAATCAGGATGTCGCGCTGCGCGGCGTCAAGATCGGCACCGTGCAGTCGCTGGACATCACCCAGCAGGGCGTGGATGCGGTCGCCGAGATTCAGTCCAAGTACAAGATCCCGGTCTCGGCGAAGGTACGCGTCACCGGTCTCTCGCCCGCCGGCGAGCAGTACATCAACTTCGAAGGTGTCTCGGATCAAGGCCCGTTCCTCAAGGACGGCGCCGTCATCTCTCAAGGTGTGCAGGTTCCGGTCACGCTGGCCAAGCTGTTGGCCGATGCGGATGGTCTGCTGGCGCAGGTGGACCCGAAGAAGCTCGAGCTCATCAAGAAGGAACTGAGCCTGAGCAAGGAGGGGCCGCGCAAGCTCACCGAGATCATCGACGGTGGCACGTTCCTGCTGAGCACCCTGGACTCGGTGCTACCGGAGACCACCAGCTTGCTCAAGACCAGTCGCGTGGTGCTGACCCTGGCCGCCGACAAGAACTCCGGCATCAAGGCCACCGCCAATGAGTTGGGCCGCACACTACGGGCTGTCGAGAAGATGCAGAACGGCTATCGCACCCTCGTCGACCAGACGCCCAAGACATTCCATGCCGTGGACAATCTGTTCGCGGATAACTCGGACACCATGGTGACGCTGCTGGCGAGTCTGGCGACCGCTTCCAAACTGCTCTACCTGCGCGTTCCCGCCCTCAATGCCCTGTTCCCCAACTATCGGGCTTCGGTGTTCGACGCTCTGATGAGCATCATGCATGACGGCGGTATCTGGGCCACCGCGGATCTGTACCCGCGCTACGTGTGCGACTACCCGACGCCACGGTTGCCACTATCGGCTGCCGACTACCCCGAGCCGTTCCTGTACGCGAACTACTGTGCGGACGAGGACCCGGCAGTCCTGATTCGCGGTGCCAAGAATGCGCCGCGACCAGCAGGGGACGACACCGCCGGGCCGCCCATGGGAGCCGATATGGGTAAAAAGGCCGATCCGACACCGAAGGGGCGATTCCAGATACCGACCCCATATGGTGGACCGACATTGCCGATCGAACCCCCACATTGATGCCTGACCTGCGAATCAGATTCAAGGAGCTACTACCGTGGTCACCATGACCAAAGAAGACGTCGACTCCACGAACGACGCCGACACGGACACTGCCGACGAAAAAGAGGCCGTCGACTCTGCTGCGGAGACCGATTCGGAGGCCGGCGAGGACACCGAATCGAGCGCTGATGCCGATGCTGAGTCTGATTCGGCAGCGCCCGGCGATGAGGACGACAAGGACTCCGCCGAACGGCCGTCGTGGATTCGCTACGCCGCCTTCGGCGCCATCGCGGCGGTCCTGGTCGGCGCGCTCGTGTTCTCGGGCATCTTCGGTTGGAAGGTCTGGCAACAGCATCAGATCGATGCGGCGGGCGAACAGGCTCTGTCTGTCGCCATCCCGTACACCGAGACCCTCACGAGCATCGACAGCAACGATATCGACGAGAGCTTCCGAAAGATTCTCAACGGAGCGACCGGCGATCTGAAGAAGGATTTCACTCCGGCCAGCGTGCAGCTGCGGCAATTGCTGCTCGATAACAAAGCTTCCTCGCATGGCAAGGTGGTGAACTCGGCGATCCAGTTCAAGTCCACGGACAAGGTGGTGCTGCTGATGATGGTGGATCAGAGCATCACCAACACCCAGCGGCCCGATCCGCGTGTCGACAAGAGCCGGATGAAGATCACCATGGAAAAGATCGATGGCCGTTGGCTAGCGAGCAAGCTGGAGTACCTGTAAACCGCCGGAAAGGTAATCATGCGGATTTCTAAGCTCTTCGCCAGGCGAGTAGCCCGAGGGGTTGCCGGGGCGGCGGTGGCTGCGTTAGCCATCAGCAGCGCACCTTCTGCGGCGGCGTCGGCGCAGTCCTTCTGCGGCGACCTCGGCGGCAATTTCGACGGGCTGTACTGCCACACGGTGATCTCGTCGCCGCGCAAGGCAGATCGCGATATCAAGGTCGCCATCCCCGGCGATCTGGTCGACAACGGGACTACAGGCCCGACCATCCGAGACTATCTGCGGAACCTGTACAACAACTGGAAAGCCAAGGGCGCTGACATGATTCAGGACAGCTATGGCGAAGAGAACTTCCAGGTGTTCCATCACGGCAGTGCCATGTCCGTGGTGTTCCACGAGGATTACCACGCCAACGGACCGCAGACCAACAATGCGTACCGAACCTTCACCTGGGACATGTCCAGCGGTAAGCGGCTGCAGCTGGTGGACATCTTGAAGCCCGGTCTGGGGCTGGATGCCATCACACCGCTGGCCGAGCCTTACCTGCTGGAAGGTTTCGACCGTGCCGCCTGGGCCCACAGCCCCGGAACCTATCCGTTCGTCCCGGAGCGCTGGACACCCGACAAGGTGTACTCCGGCGGGTACAAGGCGTGGGCGCTCACGCCGGACGAGCTGGTCATCTACATGCCGGATTACCCCGTGGCACATGACTATCCGATCGACTATTCCCCCGGAGCACAGGTGTGGTCAATGGATGGCGGCACCGTGGAGGCGCATATCCCGATCGGCGCCGTCGCCTCGATCCTGCGTCCCGGATACGGCGGCTAGAAACGCAACGAAAAATGCCCGCCTACGAGCGACAACACTTGTAGGCGGGCATTTTTCGTTTGGCTAGTCCACGCGCTCCAGCACGGCGCTGGCCCCATGCCCGCCGGCCGCGCAGATCCCCAGCAGCGCGGTGCTTTTTCCCGTGAGCGCCAGCTCGTTGGCCATGGTGGTGACCATGCGAGCACCGGTGGCACCGAATGGGTGACCGATCGACACCGAACCGCCATGCACGTTGACCTTGTCGATATCGGGTGTGCCCACCGCCTCGGAGCGCCCGAGCCGGTCGGCCGCCCACTTCTTGGAGCCCAGCGCCTCCAGCACCGAAAGGGTCTGTGCGGCAAAGGCTTCATGAATGTCGATGTAATCGACGTCTGCGAGCGAAAGTCCGGCCTTCTCCAGCGCGCGGGGCATCGAGATCGCCGGCCCGATCAAAACCTCGTCGGCCGGATCGACGCTCACGTAGCTCCACGAGCGGAACGCGGCCAACGGCTTCAGGCCGAGTGCCCGCGCCTTCTCTTCACTCATCAGCAGTACGGCGGCCGCCCCGTCGGTAAGCGGGCTGGCGTTGCCCGCGGTGACGGTGCCGTCGCGGTTGAAGACGGGAGCGAGCTTCGCAAGCTTCTCGACGCTGGTGTTCTCGCGGACCAGGCCGTCGCGCGTAACACCGTTGACCGGCACCACTTCCCGGTCGAAACGTCCCGACTTGATGGCCGCGGCCGCGCGATGGTGCGAACGGACGGCGAACTCGTCCTGCGCCTCACGGGTGATGCCGTGAATCTTGGCCATCTTGTCGGCCGATTCCCCCATCACCTCACCGGTGGTGCGCTCCTCGATCTTGGGGCGGCGCGGCAGCAGTCCGGTGAACGGTGCCAGGCTCAGCGCGGCGTCGAGGTAATCCTTCGGCTTGGGCTTACCCAGGGCCAACGGGGCCGCGGCGTGAATGAGCTTCTGCGGCAGGTTGACCCCGGCATTGGAGGTGGAGTCGGAGCCGCCGGCGATCATGACGTCATACTCGCCGCGTTCGATTGCGGCGGCCGCCGTGGTGATGGCCTGCAGACCAGAGGCGCACGCGCGGGTGACGGTGTGCCCCTCGACACCGTGGCCGAGCTTCAGGTCCAGCGCGATCTCACGTGCGACGTTCGGCGCGCCCGCGGGCAGGATCACCCCGCCCCACACGATGGCCTCGATCTCGGTAGAGGAGAGCTTGGTGTTGTCGAGTAGACCGCGCACCGCTTCATCGGCGAGCGCGATGGTGTCGATGCGGGTGAAGTCGCCGAAGGCACGAACGAACGGGGTGCGCGCGCCCGCGACGATGACGGCGCGACGCTTGGCAGGTGGGGTCGCGGATGAGTCGCCTGCGCGAAGACCATTGGACATGGCGGCGAGCTTACTCGCGAGTCAGTTGCCCGTTTACGCGGGTACCAGATTCGTAAAGTGCCGCGCCCGCGGCCAGCTCCAGCGCCGCGAAAAACCCTGTGGGCCAGGGCCGCACCCGTCGTTCAAGCCCGCCCGACAGCAACCGCGTCAGCCCCATGCCGTAGCTGGCGTACCGGACGGAGGCACGCAGCCCGGCGGATCGCGCGCTGTCGCCCCCTGCCTGCGCCAGGGCCAGGGCGAAGGCCAACGGGATACCGCCGTACACGGCGCGAATCTCGGTGCGGGACTCACTGGTCGGTGCGGTGCCGCCAAACATCCGCGGCACCAGGGCGGGTTTGACGAGGGCGAAGATTCCGATACCTGCATAAAACCCTGCTGCTGCTTTGCGCAATGCTGCGTTGTGGCTCATGAAGGCGATGCTGCCAGCCTGGGGCGGTCCTGACACTGCCAATCAGTGCCAGGACCCCCACGATCCATGCCAATTGCTCAACCGACGTAATGCCGACGACCCTAAGGTCCTAAGTGCCTGCGCCGGGGCTGGCCGAGCCGTCGGAGGTGTAGGACTTGGCGCCCGTGCCCGCCAGCTGCCCTCCCTCGACGATCAGGTACTCATCCCGGATGGGCCGCCGCTCGAAGAAGTCTTCGAGAATTTCCCGGGTACCGGCCGCATACCGGGCCTGCGCGGACAGCGTGGTGCCGGAAACGTGCGGAGTCATCGCCTCGTTGGGCATGGTGCGCCACGGGTGATCCGGCGCCGGCGGCTGCGGGTACCAGACATCACCGGCGTAGCCGGCGAGCTGACCACTGCGCAGGGCGTCGACCACCGCGTCGCGGACCGTGATCTCGGCACGCGCGGTGTTCACGATGTACGAGCCGCGACGCATGGAATTGATCAGGTTCGCATCGAACAGATGGTAGGTCTGCGGATGCAGCGGGGCGTGGATGTCGACGATGTCGACAGAGCTGACCAGTGAGTGCACGTCGGGGTGATAGGTCAGGCCCAGCTCCTGCTCCACTTCGGTGGGCAACCGGCGGGTGTCAAAGTAGTGCAGCCGCACGCCAAATGGCTTGAGCCTGCGCATCACCGCCTGCCCGATGCGACCGGCCGCGATGATGCCGACATCGAATCCCTCGAGGTCATAGGCACGCTCGACGCTGTCGGCGATGTTCCAGCCACCGTCGACCACCCACTGATGCGCGGGCAGGTAGTTACGCACCAAGGCCAGAATCTGCATGACGGCATGCTCGGCGACACTGATGCTGTTGCAATAGGTCACCTCGGCGACGGTGATCCCGGCCTTGATGGCGGCATCCAGGTCGACATGGTCCGAGCCGATGCCTGCCGTCAACGCCAGCTTGAGCTTCGGCGCCTTGGCAATTCGCTCCGCACTGAGATACGCGGGCCAGAAAGGCTGGGAGATAACGACATCGGTGTCCGGCAGTTCCTTCTCGAACACCGAGTCAGGTCCGTCCTTATCGGAGGTGACCACCAACTCATGGCCCTGCGCCTCCACGTAGCGGCGCAGTCCGAGCTCACCGGATACGCAGCCCAGCAGCTCTCCGGAGGTGAAGTCGATGGCTGACGGAGTCGGCAGGGTCTGTCCGTCCGGGTAGTCGCCGATAACGGGGATCGAGTCCCGGGCGTAGACGGGCGGATAGCCCGTCACCGGGTCGGGGTAGAGCACACACAAGATCTTTGCCATGACCACTCCTCTGCGGCGGTCGTTCTGGCCGCCAGTTCTGTTGATACAAATGACTTTTCAGCCATCCGATGCGCCTTGTCGACGCATTCTCAGTTTCCGGCGCGAGGTGGTGGCGTGTCCAAGACCAAGTTCCGACCGCCCGATAGGCGCGGCCGATCAGGGCTGGTCGAGCGGTGCTACCGTCTGTGCCAGCGCACGGGCCAGCAGTGATGCGGGCTCACCCGCGGCACGTACCAGGGCCACCGGCGAGCCGAGCGTCGGCGCCTGCAGCTCCACGGTTCGGGTACCGGCAGGCGGCGCCGCGGTGGCGAACCAGGTCCTCGCGACAATCGCCGCCCAGCGGCCCGTACCGACGAGGGCCAGCAGCGTCGCCACCGAATCGGCCTCCAGACGCGGCGAGACTGTCAGCCCATGCTCGGCGGCCGCCTCGTCGATGCGGTCGCGGTCACGCATACCCTTGTGCAGCAAGCACATCGGAAGACTCAAGGCCTCCGACCAGTCGATAGGGTCCGGAGCATCACGCAACAACCCCTCCCCCGCCACCAGTACATAGCGTTCCCCGTACAGGCGGGTCAGCTCCAGCCCGTCGGTCTGCAACCCGTCGTCGTAGACCACACCCGCGTCCAGCTCGAACCGGCGGATACGGTCCAGGATCTCCGCGGACCGCAGGCTGGACTCGATCCGCACGCGCACCAACGGGTGCTCGGCGCAAAATGCGTCGGCCATCAGTGCGACTCGCGTGGCCGCACCGGGCACCACACCGAGCCGCAATTCACCGGTGAGGCCACTGCGCAGCGCGGTCACCTCATGCTCCAATGCGTCACGATCCGCGAGAATCCTTCTCGCCCAGAGAACCAGCCGGTCCCCCTCCGGAGTCAGGCCCTCAAAGTTCGAGCCGCGCAGTACCAACGGAACACCCAGCTCGTGTTCGAGCTTGCGGATCGCCTCCGACAGCGCGGGTTGCGAGACGTAGCACGCAGATGCCGCTCGCGCGAAGTGACGTTCCCGCGCGAGCGCCACGAAGTACTCAAGCTGTCGGAACTGCATAACTCGTTCTACCACTAGCGATCGGCGCCGCCTATCGACTCAGCGGCAATGTCTCTTGGACAGCCACGCCGCCGGGCCCACACACTGGGACGAATCATCGCCAGCAGAGGTTGGGAGAACACCCGTGGACGCATCCGCGAGGACGCGGGCGGGTGCCCGGCCGGACCGACAGGACCACTGGCATGCGCTCCGCGTGGCGGCGGGTCTGGCGCTGCCCGGTGCGCTTCTGCTTGCCGTGGGCCGGCCCGAGCTGCTGGTGTACATCGTCTTCGGCTCATTCACCGGCGTCTATGGCCGCGGTGAATCCCGTTGGCGCCGCACCCGTCACCAGGTCCAGGCGGGCATCCTGCTCTGCGCGGGAGTCGCCCTCGGAGTGATGCTTTCGTCACTGCACGCTCGTACCTGGATGTTGGTCACCGTTGAGGTGGCATTCGCCACGGCCGGGTCGGTGGTCGCCGATGCGTTGCGCCTGCGACCCGCCGGACCGTTCTTCTTCCTCTTCGCGATCGGTGCTACCGCCACCGTTCCGGCTGGGCTGGTGACCCCGCAGAGTGCCATCGGGCTGTGCGCGGGAACGGCATTGCTATCGGTGTTGATTGGTCTCATCGGATCGCCCAGCGAGATGCCGGCCGAACGGCGGAGCCGCCTCCCGCCTGATGCGGGCACACATGCGTTGCGATACGCGCTCGCGGTATCCGCGGCCGGCGGAGCGGGGCTGCTCCTCGGATTCGATCATGCCAACTGGGCGATGGCCGCCGCAGCGGTGCCGCTGGGGGCCATCGACAGCGGACGGCCGTCGGATCGCGATATCGCGCGGGTGCTGGCGCGGGCCGGACATCGGACCGCGGGCACCCTGGCGGGCCTGATACTCACCGGAGTTCTTCTGGCACTGGGGCTTCCGTCAGTAGCCATCGGCACACTGGTGATAGCGCTACTGTTCCCCACCGAACTGTTCATGGCCCGTCACTACGCGCTGGCCGTCGGCTTCTTCACGCCGCTGGTCATGCTGATGACCGAATTGGCCGACCCCACAGACCCGTTCACGCTCATTCTGTACCGCGGCCTTGACACGGTGATCGGTGTCGCCGCCGGAGTGGCCGCCGCCGCGCTGGTGGGCAGGCGGGGCACCACGAGCCCTATCGTGCCAACCTGGAGCCCGCGGAACCGGCCGCTACGTGCCAGATGTGCTCGGAATCAGGACAGTACCGCGGGTGCGAGCCGCTCAAAATGACGAACACCCATGTCCAGCCCGGTATCACCCGGCATCAACACCACGTGATCGGCGCCCGCCCGAAGATGCCTGTCCACAAGCGCCGCGACGTCCGCAGGCGATCCATAGCCGACAAGGTCACTAACCAATCGGTCGCCCATGCCCGAGAGATCTTCATCGGTATATCCCAGACGTTTCAACCCGTCCCGAACACCCGGCAACTCCAGCCTGATCGACACCGTCTTGCGGGCAAGGTTTTTGGTATCAGCACCATCCTCAGCTGCGATCACGTCCATCCCCACCACCAGCAGCTTGTCGGGACCCAGTGCCCGCCTCGTCTGTGCAGTGAATTCCGGAGGCCGCCCCGCAGGCATCGCCCCATCAGCGGCATCACGAGCCAGCGCGATCATCTTTGGGCCATTGGCCGCAATGATCCGGGGATACCTCACGTCGACGGCAGGTATCGGATTCGGCTCGTCCATGCGAGCGAGATAGTCCCGCATCACGCCGATCGCACTATCGAACTGGCGCCCAACCAGTTCCGCTTGTGCCGGGTAGCCCGGGCCAAGGCCGAGCACGAACCGATTAGGGTAGGCCTGCGTGAGCATCGCGGCACCACCGTGCGCGGTCACCGCCGCACGCGCCCAGACATTGGCGATCCCCGTGGCAATCGTCAGGTGCTCGGTGGCGGCGAGCAGAATGCCTGCCTGCACCAATGCGTCCTTGCCGCCCACAGGTTCGTTGACCCATACCGTGCGATAACCGGCGGCTTCCATCCGCACCGCCGCCGCTCGCTGCTCACCTGCGGACGGCATGCTGGTGAACGGCGCGGGCAGGAACGCACCGACAGATCCCAGCGCTCGGCGCGCCGACCTGATGGCATCACTCATCGAAGTAATGCCCCTTCTCCAGGTCTGCGATGAGCCCGGGGTGCACCGGATGCCAGTCCAGGCGTTCTTGGGTGAGCGCGCTTGACGCCGGCAGATCCAAGGCGAAAAACCCACCCAGCCAACCGAAATGGTCAAATGCCTGCTCGACGGGCACAGATTCGACCGGCAGCCCCAGGTGGCGCCCGATGACTTCGGCAATATCGCGCACCGGGATGCCGCCCTCGGCGACGCCGTGCAACCGCGCACCCGCCGGGGCGTTTTCCAGGGCAAGGCGGAACAGCTGAGCGGCATCCAGGCGATGCACGGCGGGCCACCTGTTGGACCCGTCGCCGGGATACGCCGAAATACCCTTGGTGCGGGCGACTTCGATGAGACGTGGCACGAACCCGTGGTCCCCCTCCCCGTGCACCGAAGGCGCCAGTCGCACGGCCGAGACCCGCACGCCGCGGTCGGCAAGGACCAGCGCCTCCTCGGATACTCGCGGGGATTCCCGCGCCGCGGCGTCTTCCTCCGTCAGCGGACGGCCCAACCCAAACCCTGCCAGGCCAGAGGTGACGACGAACGGCCGCTCGGTCCCCGCAAGCACCTCGCCGATCGCTGCGATGGCAGTCCTATCAATGTTGGCCGCCTCGACGTAGTTCTCGAAGTCGTGCACGAAGGCCAGGTGCGCAACGCCGTCGGCAGCGGCAGCACCGGCCCGGAGGCTGTCGAGATCGCCGAGGGAACCGCGATGCACCTGCGCTCCGGCAGCAGCGAGTTTGGCGGCCGACGAGTCGGAGCGGGCCAGACCGGTCACCTGATGGCCGGAATCGATGAGTTCACGAACGACGGCCGAACCGACAAAGCCGCTGGCGCCGGTGACGAATACGCGCATGATGTACTCCTGAAAATCTCGGTAGTGGATGCTCTCCAAGCCTGCGCACGCCGCAACCTCACGTCCAAGACCGATTACTCATCAAGCAATACCAATCAGGCATCACTGCATTTCACTGTGGTGATTTTCAGTTTCGGCACTTCCGATAGGCATACCATCTGGGCATGGCAGACACCGCCCCGCTAGACCTGGATCTGCGTCTGGTCCGGTATTTCACCGCGGTGGCCGAGCACCGGCACTTCGGCCGGGCCGCCACCGAGCTGCGCGTCGCGCAGCCATCGTTGAGCCGGCAGGTCAGCAGGCTGGAACAACAGCTCGGTGTTCGGCTGCTCGATCGCACCCCACAGGGCACCAAACTGACCGAAGCCGGAGAGGCGTTCCTGCCCAAGGCGAAGGCACTGCTTCGATCAGCAGATCAGGCCGCTGCGCATGCACGGGCTGCCGCACAGCCCAGCCACCTCACCGTCGGATATTCGATGGGGCTCATCGTGACACCCGCCGTGCTGCAGATGCGCCAGAAGCATCCAGATGCCGAAGTCCGTGCGACACATCTGAAATGGGACGAAGCACGGACGGCGCTGCTGGACCATCGAGTCGACGCCGTGGTGGCACGGCTACCGTTTCCCACCGACCAGTTGCATGTCACGATCTTGTACGACGAGCCACGGGTCGTACTTCTGCCGTCGGATCATCCTCTGGCCCAACGCGACTCATTGATCTTGGCCGATATCGCCAACGAACCGATGCCACGGATACGCGACGCCGACCCGTCATGGAGTGCCTACTGGCGCGTGGAGCCGCGACCCGACGGCAGTCTCGCACCCGATGGACCCGTCATCGACGCCCTGGAGGACAAGTTCGAGGTCATTGCGTCGGGCCAGGCCATTTCCTTGTCGGCGGGCGTGCACGGCAACACGATTCGCCCCGATATCGTGGCCATCCCACTTGACGGGATAGAGCCGAGTCACGTGGTCTTGGCCACACGTGCTGACGATCGAGGGCGTCTTGTCGCGGCGTTCCGCAAGATCGCGCAAGCCGTCCTGGCCGGACCGGGCTAGAGGATCTCGTCGACCGCTTCGGTCGGGCGCGCCATTCGAGTGCCCTTGGCGGTCACCACAAATGGACGCTGAATCAAACGAGGGTGCGCGACCATTGCCTCGAGTAAGGCGTCATCGGATGCGTCGGCGAGGCTCAAATCCTTGTACTCGGCCTCACCAGTGCGCACCGCCTCCCGCACCGTTAGGCCCGCGTCCTTGATCAGCTTTTTCAGCTGGACCTTGGTGGGCACGTCATCGAGGTATTTCACGACAGTGACGTTGGCACCCGCTTCTTCAAGACGTGTCAACGCCTGACGGGACTTTGTGCATCTGGGGTTGTGGTAAATCGTCGCGTCCACGAGTTCAACCTACAGGTAGACACCGGCCGCCAGTTCCGGGCGCAGCGCCCGTCTCATAAATCTCTTCTGTCACAAGGGTTTCTGGAGCAACATCACCCAGCTAGTTGTCGGTGAGTGTCGTTATTATTCGAACATGAGTTCGATTGAGGTGTTGGAGGCGGCGGTTGATGCCTTCTGCGCTGATTCGGTCGATGCGCTCACGGCCGCTGAGGCGTTGACGGTGTTGGCGCGCCTGGAGGTTGTGCAGCGCCGATTGTCTGGCCGCGGTGTGTGTTTGGTTCCCATGGTGACGGGTGAGGCGTCTCCGGTGGAGCTTGGGGGCACGTTGTTTGCGGATGTGTTGTCGCGGCGGCTGCATATCGGTAAGGGTGCGGCGCGGCGCCGGGTCGCCGATGCGCAGCAGTTGGCGCCGCGGCGCGCGTTGACCGGTGAGGTGTTGGCGCCTGTACTGCCCCGGACTGCCGAGGCGTTGGGGCGCGGCGATATCGGCGAGGAACACGTGCGGATCATTCGGCAGTTCTTTGACCGGTTGCCGGTGGTGGTCGATGCCCCGACCCGCGAGGCTGCCGAACAACAACTCGCCGTCATGGCTTCCCAGTTTCGGCCCGAACAGTTGCGCACCGGCGCCGACCGCATGATGGCTCTGCTGAATCCGGACAGGGAATTCTGCGATGTGGATCGGGCGCGACGCCGCGGGGTGAGCATCGGGCAACAAGGCTTTGACGGCATGTCCCCGATTTCGGGTTTGTTGGATCCGGAGACCCGGGCGTATCTGGATGCGGTGTTTACGAAACTGGCCGCACCGGGCATGTGCAACCCGGCCGATCAAACACCGCTCGTGGATGGTGAGCCGTCACCGGAAGCTGCCGAACACGACACCCGCACCTCGGCGCAACGCAACCACGACGCACTGCGCGCGTGCCTGCGCTCAACATTGGCCTCCGGGAACCTGGGTTCACACCACGGCCTACCGGTCACCGTCATCGTCACCACCACACTCAAAGAACTGGAATCAGCAGCCGGTATCGCCGTCACCGGTGCCGACACCCGCCTGCCCATGCCGGACTTCATTCGTGCGGCATCGCATGCTCACCACTACCTGTCGATCTTCGACGACAACGGCCGCCCCCTGTATCTCGGTCGCGCCAAACGGATCGCTTCACCGGATCAGCGGATCGTGTTGCACGCCCGCGATCGTGGCTGCACCCACCCCGGATGTTCGGTGCCCGGATATCTCTGCGAGGTCCACCACCTCACCGAATGGGCCCAGGGCGGACCCACCGACATCGACAACCTCACCTTCGCCTGCCGACCACACCACCGCCTCCTAGGCCACGGCTGGACCACCCGAAAACGCAAAGACGGCACCACCGAATGGACACCCCCACCACAACGCGATATCGGAACTCTAGAGCTCCCGGGTCAGGCTGGGCATGATGACTTCGTTCACGAGCGTCCGGACGGTTTCGGCTGTCGGCGACCTCACTGGCAGTAACGAGCGGAACACGAGGTACCCGGGCAACAGATCCCAGAGTTCCTCGTTGATGGCAGCCGCATCGATCTCTCCTCGCTCGACAGCAGCGGCAAGCACGTCGTCAATCAACGACTTGCGCTGATCAACAAACTTTGTCCGAAATGCCTTGGTCAAGGCGGGACTTCGCTCGATCTCGTTCAGCAGACCGCGCATGATGGGCGTATTGCGCCGCACATCTGCCAGCGCGTTGGTCCCGATTTGCATCAAGTCTTCACGGAGTGAGCCGGTGTTCGGTCGAACCAACTGCGCGCGCATTCCCTCGATGAACGCCGCCAACACCAGCTCCGCCTTCGATGGCCACCGCCGATAGATCGTGGCCTTACTCGCCTTCGACTCCGCGGCGACTTGGTCGACCGACAGGCGGTCGTATCCGTGCTCCTGCAGCAGACGCAAAGTGACCGCCAGCAACTCGGCCTCACGCGGAGTCCACTGAGACGCCCGTTGCCCCTTGCCGCCCTTAGTCAACCCCGTTGACACTGCACTACTCATCAGAGTACGGTACCGTACCGTTCTGCAGGAGTCGTGCCGCGGACTATCGAGAGGGCGTGGGCGCAGGTGCAAGGCTGGTTCTGGAATCTCCTGAAACGGTGGTGGACGCTCGTCGTCGCCGCGGTCGTGGTGGCGGTGGTGGCGTTCGGGGTTACGCGGCTACACGGTGTCTTCGGTTCGAATATCGAGCTGTCCCGCCCCGGCAACGAAGCCATGGAGAACACCAACTACAACCCCAAACGCGTTCTCCTTGAAGTCTTTGGCACGAACGGGAGCACCGCGACCATCAACTTCCTCGACGAGATGGCGCAACCCCACCGCGTCGACAACGCCCCGCTGCCGTGGTCACACGAGCTGGTTACCAACGACCCCACACTCTTCGCCGATCTGCGCGCGCAAGGCACCGGCGACACAACCGGCTGCCGCATCACCGTCGACGGCATCGTCAAGGACGAAAGGACCGTCACCATCGTGAACGGCTACACCACCTGCCTGGACAAGTCCGCATGAGTGCCGATCACACCCAGGATTCGCGAGCGGCCACGATCATCCGCCGGCTCGCCATACCGATCGTCTTGTTATGGGTAGCGATCGCGGCGGTCACCAATGCGACCGTCCCCCAGCTGGAAGTGGTTGGTGAGGAAAGATCGGCGCCGCTGAACGCCGCCGACGCACCCTCGACATTGGCGATGAGACATATCGGCAAGGTGTTCAACGAGTTCGACTCCGACAGCTCGGCGATGGTGGTGCTGGAAGGCGACAAACCCCTTGGCGCCGAGGCCCATCAGTTCTACAACACCTTGGTGCAGCGGCTGAACGATGACCGTGAACACGTGCAGCACGTCGCCGACTACTGGGGCGATCCGATCACGGCGGGCGGTTCACAAAGCAAGGACGGCAAGGCCGCATACGTGCAGGTCTATGTCGCCGGAAACCAGGGCGAGGCGCTATCCAACGAGTCCGTCGACGCCGTGCGCCGCATCATCGCCGACACACCCGCTCCCGACGGGATCAAGGCCTACGTATCCGGTGAGGCCCCCACCATCACCGATCAGTTCGAGGTAGGCAACGCGGGCGCCGCCCAGGTCACCATCATCACCTTCGCGGTGATCGCAATCATGCTGCTGATCGTCTACCGCTCACTCGGCACCACACTATTGGTGCTGGTCACGGTCATGGTGGAGCTCTCTGCCGCGCGTGGAATCGTTGCGGCACTGGGCCATACGGGCTTGATAGGTCTGTCCACCTATGCGACGAATCTCTTGACCATGCTCGCCATCGCGGCAGGTACTGACTACGCGATATTTTTCGTCGGCCGCTATCAGGAGGCTCGTGCGGCCGGTGAGGATCGTCTGGCCGCTTACCAGACGATGTACAAGTCGACCGCTCACGTCATCATCGGCTCGGGTCTGACCGTCGCGGGCGCATTGTTCTGCCTATCGTTCACGCGACTGCCCTACTTCCAAACCCTTGGTGTACCTGCTGCTCTCGGGGTGCTGGTGACGCTGACCGCGGCGCTGACCCTGGCCCCCGCCGTACTGGTGATCGCCGGACACTTCGGCCTGATGGAGCCCAAGCGCGCCATGCGGACTCGTGGATGGCGCCGGATCGGCACGGCGATTGTGCGCTGGCCCGGGCCGATTCTCGTCGTCTCGTGCATCGCGACGCTCGTCGGACTGCTCGCCCTACCGGGGTACAAGACCACCTACGACGGCCGCATCTACATGCCGAGCTCGGTTCCGTCCAACGTGGGATATGCCGCGGCCGAACGTCATTTCTCCGTCGCTCGGCTGAACCCCGAACTTCTCATGATCGAAGCCGATTTCGACATGCGCAATCCCGCGGGCATGGTCCTGCTGGAACGCGTGGCCAAGTCCGTTCTCCACGCCCGCGGCGTGGCTCTGGTCCAATCGATCACCCGACCCCTCGGTACACCAATAACCCACTCTTCCATTCCATTTCAAATAAGCGCATCAAGCGCCAGCCAGTTGATGAACCTCTCTCAGCAGCAGAACCAGGCCCTGTATCTCACACAACAGGCCGATCAGATGACGCAGACCATCGGTGTGCTGAAACAGCAACTCGCACTGCAGAAACAAAGCGCGGCCATCACGCACGAACAAACCGAGGGGTTCCAGCAGACCGTGGCGGTAGCGCAGGACCTGCGAGACAAGATCGCCAATTTCGACGATCAGTTCCGGCCCATACGCAACTACTTCTACTGGGAACCGCACTGCTTCGACATCCCCTTCTGCGCGGCGCTGCGATCCGTCTTCGACGCCCTGGACGGTATCGACGAACTCGTCGATGCACTCCAAACCGTCACCGGAAGCCTCAACAAGCTCGACGCGTTACAGCCCAAACTTGTGGACCTGATACCGCCGCAGATCTCCATCCAGGAGAAGAACCGCGACCTGACCCTGTCCAACTACGCGATCAACAACGGCACCAATACCCAGAACGAAGAGTCCACCCGCACCGCAACGGAATTGGGCAAGGCCTTCGATGACGCCAAGAACGATGACTCCTTCTATCTGCCTCCGGAGGCGTTCGACAATCCCGCGTTCAAACGCGGCATGAAGCTCTTCATGTCCCCGGACGGCAAGGCCGCGCGGATGATCATCACCCACCAGGGAGATCCGCAGACCTCCGAAGGAATCGCGCACATCGACGCGATCAAGGAAGCGGCCTTCGATGCCGTCAAGGCCACTCCGCTGGCCGACGCCAAGATCTACGTGGCCGGAACGGCCTCGGCATACAAGGACATTGCCGACGGGCAGAAATACGACCTGCTGATGGCCGCGCTGGCCTCACTGGGCCTCATCCTGCTCATCATGATGTTCCTGACGCGCAGTCTGGTCGCCGCGCTGGTGATCGTGGGGACGGTGGCACTGTCACTGGCGGCATCATTCGGGATGTCAGTGGTGGTGTGGCAGTACATCTTCGGAATTCCGCTGTATTGGGTCATCTTCCCGCTGGCGGTGATCATCCTGCTGGCGGTCGGGGCCGACTACAACCTGCTATTGATCTCCCGATTCAAGGAAGAAACCAGCGCCGGACTGAAGACGGGCATCATCCGAGCCATCGCCGGCACCGGTGGGGTCGTCACTGCCGCCGGACTGGTGTTCGCGGTGACGATGTCCTCCTTCGTCTTCAGCGATCTGCGTGTTCTCGGCCAGATCGGTACCACCATCGGCCTGGGGCTGCTCTTCGACACCCTGGTGGTGCGATCGTTCCTCACACCGGCGATAGCCACCATGCTGGGCCGCTGGTTCTGGTGGCCCATCAACATCCGCACTCGCCCCATGCCGAGACCGTTTGGGGCGAAACCCTCCGGGACCGAAGATGCGACCGGACCGATCTCGGTGGGCGGGTAGAGATCAGCTGGGCTGGGCCCACGGCTCCGTGGGCAGCGGGGCGCCAGTCTCTAAGAAGGACTTGAGGTTTGACAGTACCGCCGCCCATCCCCCGCTGGCCTGCGCGTACTCGGTGGGGCTCGCGAGATCGGCATGCGTGACGGTCAGCCGCACGATGTCCTGGTACGGCTGAATCAGGAAGGTGACGGTGGAGATCGCGCCGTCGGCACCGCCCGCCGGGTCGGCCCACGTTGTCACCAGTTTGCGTGGCGGATCTGCCTCCACCACCGTGCCCACCACATCGGCGATGCCGGAGCCATCCACTCGCCGATGCTCCCAACGTGAACCCTGTTGCCAGTCAGAAACATTCGCATGTCCCCAATACTGGCCACTGAGCTCGGGATCCGTGATGGCCTGCCAGACCTTCTCCGGAGTGCTGTTGATGTAGGTGGTGTAGACGAAAGTTGGTTGAGACATGTTTGACTCCTCAGCTCGCCGCTTGATCGCACTGAGCGCCCGCAGCCGCGGGCGCTCGAACTTGTCGATCCACCGTTCCTGAATCTCATGCAGCGGAACCGGATTGAGATAGTGCAGCTTCTCCCGGCCGCGCCGCACGGTGCTGATCAGGTTGGCAGATTCGAGTACACCCAGGTGTTGAGTCACCGACTGTCGCGCCATTCCGACGCCGTCGCATAACTGGCTCAGGGTCTGACCGTTGTGTTCATGCAGCCGATCCAGCAGCGCACGCCGAGTGGAATCGGCGAGAGCCTTGAAGACATCCTCAAGAGCAGGATCTGGATCGGACGGGGACACGCCATCATTATGCAGGCAATTACCTGCATAATGCAATCAGTGCGACGCAGCAGCATCCATCAGCTGTTTCAGCATCTGGGGCCGTGGATCAGCGTCGATCGCCACCTCGGTGTTCATCACAATGGCCGCTCCCACGCCACGTACCGTGTCGATCTTGACGTACGAAGCGGTACCCACCTCGCTGCCGGCATGTTGCCACTGCCCATCAGCGTCCCCACGCAGTCTGTGCCAGGCGTACCCCTGAGAAATGAACGGCAGCGGAGCCTCCGACGACGCCATGATTTCTGGAGAGACCTGGTCCGCCAATGCCGCCGACGCCTGAACGCGCGGAAGCACCTCTACACCGTCCAGCACGCCGCCGCCCAGCCACAGGCGGGCCCATCGCGCCAAGTCAAGCGAGTTGGATCGCAGACCGCCATCGGGCGTAAGACAGCTTGCGTACGGCGAGTATTCGGCATGACCCGTGTAGTCATCGGCGATTCCCGCAGGTATCAGGTTGCGGTAGTCGAGCCACATGCCCTTCTTCACGCCATTCTCAAACCAGGCATGTGGATACGCCCGCCGCCCGTCCGGGATGCGGTCACGGTCGAAATCAGAATTGACCATTCCTGCCGGCCGTAAAACATGCTCGCGGCAGTAATCGGCGAAGGGCTGGCCCGTCACCGCATGTACGAGAAAACCTGCCACATCAAATCCGATGTCGGAGTACATATGCACCTGTCCGGGCTTCGATTTCGTGAAGTTCTCTTCACGGTTGTACGTCCACCCACGCGGTGCCGGCGTGAGAAAGTCATGGAGCCATCGACCTAGCTCACCCGAATCTGGAGCGGGGCCAGTGCGCGGAGCGTATCCATACGGACCCAATTCCGGACCGGTGGTCAGCGGCGTCAGGTGAGCCAGCAAGTGCCGGATGGTAATCGGGATATCCGGGTAATACGGGCTGCGCACACTCCTCGGGCCGTAGGCTTTGCTCTCCGCCAGAACATCATTCACATCAGTATCGAGGCCGATGCGCCCCGCCGCCACCAACTGCAGCACGGCCGTCGCCGTAATCGTCTTACTTACCGACCCGATGTTGATGGTGCTCAGTGCCGTCATCGGTTGCCCTGCTCTCGCCACTCCCCACCCATCGGCATACACCGTGCGCTCACGAGTGACTGCCGAAACACTGCACCCCAGAACATGTTTCGACTCGGTCAGTCTCATCAGGTCATTTTTGAGGCCCGCCGGCAACGACGGCGTCTGATCACCCTCACCGGACTCACGCACATCGCCCGAGGACGAGCAGGCGACCATACTGCCGGCGGCCACCGCCAACGCTGCAGCGGACACGCCAGCAATAATCTGACGCCTGTTCGGCTGCGTCACAGAACTCTCCAATCACTACAGCGCGCACGATCTCGAGTCGGCGATGTGAGATCCGCGAGATCCCTGAAAGCCTTGTCCACCAATGAAAAATGGCCGGGTGCTGAGTGCACCCGGCCATTCTCCAGATATTTATCTGCCTACTGCAACGGGCGCTTCGTGCGAAGACGTCACCGGGCCGGGTATCGCCGACCCTGCCGCTCCGCGGCTGAAACGCACGCCCTTGTCGGCGACCTTCCCGTACTTGAGCACGGGCAGCTCACGGAAGTAGTTCTGGTACGAGCGCCATGGAGCCAGCGGCACCTGGTGCGGCACCGCACTCTCCGCGCGGGTGACATACCCGGAGACCAAGTCCTCCAAGAACGGCAGTCGCTCGCTGGTCGGGGGCTCGACCGGCCACACGACCGTCTGGCCCTCTTTGTCCATGTACTTGAGCAGGCGGCAGGCGTACTGCGACACCAGATCAGCACGCAGGGTCCATGAGGCGTTGGTGTACCCGAAGGTGAAGATGAAGTTCGGCAGACCGGTCAGCATCAAACCCTTGTAGCTCACCGAATCCGCGGGGTTCACCTGCACACCGTCCACCACAGGCTTGAGCCCACCGGCCAGCTGAACATTCAAACCCGTTGCGGTCACGATGATATCGGCCTCGAGTTCCTCACCCGACTCCAGCAGGATGCCCTTGGGCGTGAACCGCGCGATGCGGTCGGTGGCTATGGAGGCAGTGCCCTTGCGTAGGGCGCGGAACAGATCCGAATCCGGCACGACGCACAACCGCTGATCCCACGGGTTGTACTTCGGGGTGAAGTGCTTGTCCAGGTCGAAATCGGGCAGCTGACGCTTCAACAGCGCACGCAGAATCCCCTTCATCCGCTCCGGGTCGCGGCGGCTGGTCTGGTAGCTGATGAAGCTGACCATCTGGTTCTTCCACTTCACGATCGGGTACGCGATCGATGCGGGCAGCTTGCCCTGCAGCGCCACGGCAAGCGCGTCGGTAGAGGGCAGCGACACCACGTAGGTGGGAGAACGCTGCAGCATGGTGACGTGCCCCGCGGTTCCGGCCATCGCGGGAACCAGCGTCATGGCTGTCGCCCCACTGCCGATCACAACGACCTTCTTGCCGGCGTAGTCCAGGTCCTCGGGCCAATGCTGTGGATGGATCACCTGGCCGGTGAAGTCCTCGACACCCTCGAACTCCGGCGTAAAGCCTTTGTCGTAGTTGTAGTAGCCGGTGCACGCGAGGAAGAACCGCGTGGTGAACTCGACGATCTCGCCCTCATGCTCTGCCCGAACCGTCCAGAGCCCCTGCTCGGAAGACCACTCGGCGCCGACGACCTTGTGACCGAACCGGATCTTCTTGTCCACGCCGAACTCGCGGGCGGTGTCGGTGACGTACTCGCGAATGGAGGTTCCGTCGGCGATGCCCTTGGTGCTCGTCCACGGACGGAAGTTGAAGCCCAGGGTGAACATGTCAGAGTCGGAACGGATGCCCGGGTAACGGAACAGATCCCAGGTACCGCCGATACGCTCGCGCGCCTCCAGCACCACGACGTCCTTGCCCGGCAGGTCGCGGGCAACATGGCAGGCCATGCCGATCCCCGAGATTCCGGCGCCCACGATGACAATGTCGACATGTTCGGTCATGAGAGCTAGGCTATCGACGCAGTGTCGAGAAAGTCAACAGTATGTCGATAACTTTATAGAATGCGCAGGTAGACGTGACAAAACCGGCAACGAGAGGCCGCAAAACCACGCGTCCCTCCGGGGACGAGCGGATACAGGCCATCCTGACCAACACCGAGGAACTGCTCGGGCAACGCCCACTGACGGATATCTCCGTCGATGATCTGGCGCGTGGAGCCGGCATCTCGCGTCCCACGTTCTACTTCTATTTCTCCTCCAAAGAGGCCGTACTGCTGACGTTGGCCGAGCGGATCATCGAAGAGGCCGACGCCAACGTCGCCGGCATCAACCCGGCCGCCATGACAAGCCCGGCCGAGTACTGGCGTGCCGTGATCAAGGCCTACTTTGACGCCTTCGGCTCCCACCGGGCCCTCACCGTCGCGTTGTCCAGCATGCAAGGAACAAGCCCTGAGCTGGATCAACGCTGGTCCGAGGTGACAGAGAACTGGGTCTCCAACACGACACTGGGCATCGAGGCCGAACGCACCCGCGGCGCCGCGCCGACGACGATTGCCGCGCGCGATATCGCCATCGCACTCAACCTCATCAACCAGGCGATGATGCGAGCCACCTTCACCGGGCAGCAGCCCGCGGTCGACGACGACAAGGTGGTCGATACGCTGCTCCACGTCTGGCTCAATGCGATTTACGGAGGGGTCTGTGCGAATTCGTAGTGCGGTGCTGCACGCAGCACCGATCGAAAGGCCGTACCGAGACACTCAGCCGCTGAAAGTCGTTGAACTGGAACTCGACCCGCCGGGCCCCGGCGAGGTACTGGTCCGGATCGAGGCCGCGGGGCTGTGTCACTCGGATCTGTCGGTGGTCGATGGGAACCGGATTCGCCCGGTGCCCATGGCACTCGGCCACGAGGCGGCCGGTGTCATCGCCGCAGTGGGCCCCGGTGTTCGCGACGTCTCCCCCGGCGATCACGTGGTGCTGGTCTATGTGCCGAGCTGCGGTGCCTGCCGATACTGCTCCTCGGGTCGGCCCGCGCTGTGCCCGGACGCCGCGGCGGCGAACGGTCTCGGCGACCTGATCCGCGGCGGCACCCGCCTGCACGATCTGGACGGCACCGAGGTACGTCACCACCTGGGCGTCTCAGGTTTCGCCGATCATGCTGTGGTGGACCGTAATTCGGTGGTCGTCATCGACAAAAACGTTCCCCTGGACACGGCGGCCCTCTTTGGCTGCGCCATGCTGACCGGTTTCGGAGCGGTCACCCACACCGCCTCCGTGCGCCCGGGCGACTCGGTCGCGGTCTTCGGATTGGGTGGCGTCGGGCTGGCCGTCGTGATGTCGGCGGCCGCCGCCGGCGCGGGTGAGGTACTGGCCATCGACCCGGTGCCCGCCAAACGCGAACTGGCCCTTGAACTCGGCGCCACCAGCGCCTGCGCACCCGACGAGGCCCCCGGCGGTCACGACTGGGTGTTCGAAGTGGTCGGCTCGGCCGCCGTACTGGAGCAGGCGTACGCGCTCACCGGCCGCGGCGGCGGCACCGTCTCGGTGGGCCTGCCACACCCCGACGCACGAATCACCCTGCCCGCATTGAATATTGTCGCCGAGGGCCGCAGCATCCTGGGCTCGTACATGGGATCGGCACAGCCGCAGCAGGACATCCCGGCCATGCTGGCTTTGTGGCGGGCGGGCCGGCTGCCGGTGGAAAAGCTCAAGTCTGATGACCTGCCGCTGGGCGATATCAACATCGCGCTCGATGCGCTCGCCGACGGCCACGCCGTGCGCCAGATTCTGCGGCCGGGCACGGTGACGGCGTGACCAAACCCGAACAGCCGGCCATCCCCACCAAGGCCGACTTCCCGGTACACCGTCGGCATCAAACCCGTTGGGCCGATAACGATGTCTATGGGCACGTCAACAACGTCGTCTACTACGCCTGGTTCGATACCGCCGTCAACGGCTGGCTGATGGAGGCCGCCGGATGCGATATTCGCGATCTGCCCGCCATCGGCGTCGTGGCCGAAACCTCGTGCAAGTACTTGGCAGAGGTGTCCTTTCCCGATGAGCTGTCCATTGGCCTGGCCCTGAAGCACCGCGGCCGCAGCAGCGTCATCTACACACTCGCGGTATTCAAGGTCGTCGACGGCGTTGTCGAGGAGACCCCCCGCGCTCTGGGCCGATTCGTCCATGTCTACGTGGACTCCGATGCCCGCACACCTGTCCCCATCCCCGAGCAAGTAGCGACAGCTCTCGAACAGTTGAGGTAACAACATGTCTGCAGTTCTCACACGCGACGGCGCCATCGCCACTCTTACGCTCGGTACCGACGAGAACCGGTTCACCCTGCCCTTCATCGACGAGGTCAACGCACGGATCGATGAGGTGCTGGCCGACGAAGAACCCACCGCTCTCATCGTGACCGGTAGCGGAAAGTTCTTCTCCAACGGGCTGGACGTCGAATATCTGGGTGCCAACCCCGACAAGCTCGGCTGGTACATCACCGAGGTTCAGAAGATCTTCGTGCGGCTGCTCACGCTGCCGGTGCCCACCGTGGCCGCCGTCAATGGACACGCCTACGGCGCCGGGGCCATGGTCGCCCTCAGCTGCGACTATCGGGTGATGCGTGCCGACCGCGGGTTCTTCTGCCTACCCGAGGTGAACGTCGGGCTGCCCTTCACGCCGGGCATGGCCGCTTTGTGTCAGGGCCGGATGACCCCGCAGGCCGCGTCGGCCACCATGCCGAGCGGTCAGCGCTACGGCGGTGACGACTGCGTCCGACTGCTGATCGTCGAGGCAGCCGTGCCCGAGACCGAGGTGCTCGGTACCGCAAAGGGATTCGTCGAGCCGCTGGTAGGTAAGAACCGCGACACACTGGGCACCATCAAGAACGGCATGTACAGCTCGATCGTGCCGCTGCTACTTGCCGGATTGGGATGAGCCTCGTGGGCGAGTACCCCCGAACTGGGGTCGCGACAACAGCGCCACGATGGCCAGCGCGACGGCGATAGCCGACGCCGAGATCGCGACCCAGAAGCCGTACCCGGTCACGATCGGTGGCTTGATGTTGGTGCGGTAGTACAGCAGTTCCAGCCCCATCAGCGCGAGCGCCGACACACCGGCGGCGACGGGTGCGATGCGGTGCAGGATGTGCTGCCCCACCATGCATCCGGCCACCACCAACAGTGCGGAAACCAGCAAGATCATCTGTCCCGCACCGAATCCCGACGGAAGAACCACCGATCCGGTGGCACCGCCGATCGCGTTGGCCCTACCCCCACCGCTGGCCGAGGTTCGCAGCCACGGAAGCCAGACGCTGAACGCCATCACCAAGCCGGTGAACGCGATCAGCCATCCGACCCGTCTCATGGCAGTTGACTCGGAACACACTTGGCCAGCATGGCCTTCAACGCGCGCCGCTCGTCGGCCGTCAATTTCTCCATGACCTCGTTCTCGCCCGCGGTGACCGCCTCTGCCGCCTTATCCAGCTGGGCGCTACCGCGCCGGGTCAGACGGGCGGGCAGCGACCGGCCGTGGTCCGCATTCTCCGGACGGCTGATGAGGCCCTCTTCCTCCAGCCGGTGCAGCACCGCGTTCATCGCCTGCCGGGTAACCATCGCTTGCCTGGCCAGTTCGGAGTTGGACATGCCGGGGTAGGTACGCAAGATCTGCATGCAGATGTACTCGGGCAGGCTGAGGCCGCTCGGCTCCAAGCGGGCCGCGACCTTGCCCCGAAGTGATGTCGCGGTACGGGTCAGCAAGTACCCCAAGCTCGCGGTGCCGTCGATTTCCATGTCAATGATGTTGACTTATGTCAGTGCCGCTTACAAGCAGGTCCCCGCGCCGTGTCGGGCGCGGGGACCTTTGTGCTTGCTACCGGGGACTAATTCACGATGCCTTGTGCGAGTCGCTGTGCGACGAACCACTCGAGGAACCGCCCGAAGAACCGCTGGAGGAACCGCTGGAGGAACCGCTGGATGAGCCGTTCGACGCACCGGAGTGCGAGTCGCTCGACGACGAGCTCGATCCGGACTCCGGCTTGGCGTTGGACGGTGCGGCGCTTTCGGGCTTCTTCGCAGTTGAAGACTCATTTTCAGACTTCTTCGGCGTGGCAGCCTTGGCGTCAGCCTTCTCGCTCTTGTCCGCCTTCGCCGAGTCATCGGCCTTCGGCGTGACCCCACCGCTGACCTCTCCGATCTTGGTGACCGGAGTGGGCAGCTTGACCTTCGGCAGGTTCACCTTCGGCTCTGCGGGCTTGGCAGCATCCGCCGGCTTCGCGGCGTCTGCGGGCTTGGCCGCGTCAGCGGGAGTCGCAGCCTTCGCGGGCTCGGCCGGGGTCGCGGCTTCGGCCGGAGTCGCCGGCTTGGCAGCTTCTGCCGGGGTCGCGGACTTGGCCGGATCGGCCGGAGTCGCCACCTTGACTGGATCGGCCGAGGTTGCGGGCTTGGCGGGATCCGCCGGAGCCGTCACCTTGACTGGCTCTGCCGGAGTGGCCGCCTCGACAGGCTTGGCGGGTTCTGCCGGAGTCGCCACCTTGACCTGCTCCGCGGGGGTCGCAGTTTTCGCCGCGTCCTCGACGGTGCCGGTCTTTGCGGCGTCCTTGGTGACCTCAGTCTTCGCGGCGTCGGCCTGAAGCGTCACAGCGTTGGCGGTCAGCTTCGACGTTGGCGAGATCAACGATGCCGACGGCGTAACCAGGGACGAGAGACCCGGAATGGTCGGGATGGTCGGCGCTGTCTGCGATGTGATGCCCTGCAGATACGACAGCACCGCGGCCGGCACACCGGGCAGCTGACCGATAGCCGTCACGAAGTTGTTAATGGCCGCCTGGTTCGCGGCAGAGTTCAACTGACCTGTCGCGTACCAGAAGGGAACGTTGAACGGCAGCGTCAACGCCCCACCCAACACCGTGAAAACCGGCTGAATCGCCGTGAACAAACTCGGCGGCGTAGCGGCTGCGGCCGCAGGAGTGGCCAACGCGGCCGTCTTCACCGTCGGCGTAGTGGCCGCTGCGGACGTCAACCCCGGAATCGACGGGATCGTCGGCAACGTCTGCGATGTGATGCCCTGCAGATACGACAGCACCGCGGCCGGCACACCGGGCAGCTGACCGATAGCCGTCACGAAGTTGTTAATGGCCGCCTGGTTCGCGGCAGCGTTCAACTGCCCCGTGACAAACCAGAACGGAATGTTGAACGGCAGCGTCAACGCCCCACCCAACACCGTGAAAACCGGCTGAATCGCCGTGAACAAACTCGGCGCCGGCGTCGCCGCGGCAGGAGTGGCCAACGCGGCCGTCTTCACCGTCGGCGTAGTGGCCGCTGCGGACGTCAACCCCGGAATCGACGGGATCGTCGGCAGCGTCTGCGACGGAATACCCGCCAGGTAGGACAGCACCGCGGCCGGCACACCGGGCAGCTGACCGATAGCCGTCACGAAGTTGTTGATGGCCGTCTGGTTCGCGGCGGCGTTCAACTGGCCCGTGATGAACCAGAACGGAATGTTGAACGGCAGCGTCAACGCCCCACCCAACACCGTGAAAACCGGCTGAATCGCCGTGAACAGACTCGGCGCCGGCGTAGCGGCGGCGGCCAACGGCGTTGCCGCCGGGCCTGCCACGCCCGGCAACGTGGCCAGCGAGCCAACGCTGGCCGGAGCCAGCGTGCCGTCGTTCGACGTCAGGACATAGGCCTGGGTCGACACGGTCTTGTGTTGCTCCGGACTGGCGATCGGAGCTTGGATCGTAGGAACAGAAGCCGTCGCGGCTATGCAGACACTGCAAACCGTCGCGGCAACCGTGGCACGAAGACGAACGCGCACGTGAACCACCCCTTCTGGGCAAAGAATGTGGACAGGCTGGAAGGAACCTGGAGAACTCGGAATAAACGTAGGGCACACTGCACCATGCCGCCGACCACGGATTCGATAGTTTTCCTAGCCGTAAATCAAATATCGCCCAGGGTCCACCAAGGATTGCCCTGCGATTCTTCGAATCAACTGGGGGTTGGGTAAATCAACCCGATATGACTGTCGGACCCCGGTGCGAGCATCTGTTCATGACCGGGAGAGCCAGCATCCTGCACGCGGATCTGGACTCGTTCTACGCCTCCGTCGAGCAACGCGACGAACCGGCGCTGCGCGGCCGCCCGGTGATCGTTGGAGGCGGCGTCGTACTGGCCGCCAGCTACGAAGCTAAGCATCTCGGGGTGCGTACCGCCATGGGGGGTAGGCAGGCACTGCGGCTATGCCCACACGCCGTCGTGGTGCCGCCGCGTTTCGACGCCTACAGCGCCGCGAGCAAGTCGGTGTTCGAGGTCTTCCGGGACACCACACCCCTGGTCGAACCGTTGTCCATCGACGAAGCATTCCTGGACGTCTCCGGTCTGCAACGAATTTCGGGAACTCCGCGCGATATCGCGGCGACATTGCGCATCGAGGTACGGCGACGCACCGGGTTGCCGATCACCGTCGGCGTCGCCCGCACCAAATTCCTGGCCAAGGTCGCAAGCCGCCAGGGCAAGCCCGACGGACTGCTGGTGGTGGAGCCACACGAGG
Source organism: Mycobacteroides franklinii (assembly GCF_002013895.1). Lineage (GTDB taxonomy): Bacteria > Actinomycetota > Actinomycetes > Mycobacteriales > Mycobacteriaceae > Mycobacterium > Mycobacterium franklinii. Next base: position 128,345 of record NZ_MAFQ01000006.1, read on the forward strand.
AGCTGTCGTTCCTGCGCCCACTGCCGGTGCAGGCGCTGTGGGGTGTCGGCACCGTTACGGCCGAGAAACTCCGGGTGTACGGAATCCGTACCGTCGCAGATGTCGCTGATCTTGGCGAGTCCACCCTGGCGTCGATGGTGGGCCGCGCCATGGGCCACCAATTACATTGCCTTGCACATAATGTGGATCCACGCCGGGTTCAGGGGGGACGGCGACGGCGCTCCATCGGCGCCCAGTGCGCTCTCGGCCGTCACCGCCGCACCCCCGGTGAGATCGACGTCATCGCAACACAACTCATCGAACGTATCGCCCGCCGCATGCGTGACACGGGCCGTAGCTGCCGAACAGTGGTTCTCCGGCTACGGTTTCACGACTACACCCGCGCGACACGCTCGCATACCGTGTCTCGGCCCACAACGTCCACCGAACGTCTCCTGGCGGTGGCCCGCCAGCTTGTCGAGGAGGCCGCTCCGCTCATCGACGAACAGGGCATCACCCTCATCGGGTTCTCCGTCTCCAATTTTGACCCTTGCGGCGCAGCGCAATTAGAGCTGCCGTTTGCGGATTCGGAACAGCATGCGCTGGTACTCGACAGCACACTGGACGAGCTACGCGACAGGTTCGGTACCCGATCGGTTACCCGCGCCACCCTCTTGCACGGGGGCGGGCACGAGGAGTGGGGCATCCCGACCTTCGAGGATCTGTAACGAAGACGGGATGCCCCAGCCGGAATCAGGAGACAGAGCACAGCCAGAAAGTGCCGCCGGTGGTGTCTTGCACCAGCGCCATCCGGCCATATGGGGTGTCCTGCGCAGGGGTCAGCACCACACCGCCAAGCTCGGTGACCTTGGCGACGCTGGCATCGGTGTCGTTGGTGCCGAAGTACACGGCCCAATGCGCGGGCACACCCTCGGGGAGCGCCCACTGACCGACCGTCGCGTCGTTGACACCCGCGATGGGCTCACCGTCGTGCTGAGCGCACGCATACCGAAAATTGGCGGAATCGCCTTCTACCTTGGTGTTCCACCCCAGCACCTTGGTGTAGAAGTCGACGGCCTTGTCGTATTCACGGGTGTTCAGTTCATGCCACACCGGTGCACCAGCCTCCCCGACACGTTGGAAACCCTTGTGGGCCAACGGTTGCCATAGCCCTACTACGGCGCCCGAGGGATCTCCGAAGAGTCCCATGTATCCGAGCTGCGGAACTTCCATGGGGGGTAGACAGTTGGTGCCGGCGTTGTCCACAGCCTTTTGCAGGGTGACGTTGATGTCGGCGGTGGCGAAGTAGGTCGTCCATGCGTCGGGGGCATTCCATTCGGGGTTGTTGGCGATCATTCCCGCGACGGCCTTACCGTCCTTATGCGCGTTGACATATCCGCCGTACTCGGGGCCGGCCTCCTGCAGGGTCCAGCCGAACAGCGCGCCATAGAACGCCTTCGACTTCTCAAGGTCCGATGAGGCGAGGTCGATCCACGCCGGAGCTCCGAGTGGGGTTTCTTCACGAGTGGGCATGAGGTCTCCTTGAAACTGGAAGGTGCATTCATAGGTACCGACCGCCGACGACGTGAAAACTCATCGCGCGCGGTTTGGCCACCTCTCCGCGACCAGCGGGAAGCCAGTTCGCTACGGTCTCTGGCGTGATCGTGCTGCTGCCACCCTCGGAGACCAAACACGAAGGCGGGAATGGCGCACCCCTGCGCCTGGACGAGCTGGCCACGCCGTCGCTGAACCCGGTACGCGAAGCACTTGTCGACGAGCTCATCGCCCTCGCCGCCGACCCCGGCGCGTGCAGGAAGGCGCTGGGCATCTCGGCATCCCAGGACGCCGAGATCCAGCGCAACGCCGAACTGCGTGTCTCCCCCACCATGCCTGCCTTGCAGCGGTACACGGGTGTGCTGTACGACGCCCTGGATGTGACATCGCTGCGCGGCGCCTCCGCGACCCGTGCGCGCGAGCGCCTCGCCGTGGGCTCCGCGCTGTTCGGGCTGTTGCGCGCCGACGACCCGGTTCCCGCCTATCGACTGTCGGCGTCATCCAAGCTGCCCGGAAAGCCGACATTGGCCGCGCGCTGGAGGCCGGTCCTGGAACCTGCGCTCGCTGAGCTGGCGGCCGACGAACTGGTGGTCGACCTGCGATCGGGTTCCTATGCCGGATTGGGGCGGTTACCCCACGCGGTCACCGTGGACTGCCTCACCGAGCATCCCGGTGGTCGTCGCACAGTAATCACCCATTTCAACAAGGCTCACAAGGGAAAACTGGCACGTATTCTCGCCGGAAGCCGGGCCGAACCCAACGATGCCGCGGCGGTGGCCACTGTCGCCCGTCGCGCGGGACTTCATATCGAGCGCGACGACGACACCCTGACCATCATCGTCAGTCCTTAGAGCCTCAGTCCTTAGAGCCGGAGTGCGACTTTCCTTCGGAGGTGTGTGACTTCCCTTCGGAGGAATGCGAACTCCCCTCCGATGAGGATGCGCCCTTGTCGGTCGACGACTTCTCTGTCGATGGCTTGTCCGCCGGCTTGTCGGTCTTGGTGCCCGCGGAGGACTTCAGTCCTTCATGCACCTTGGTGTCCGTGGATGTCGCGGGGGCCTTGCTGTCCGTCTCGGCTCCCTTGGACCCTTCGGTCTTCTTGGCGCCTCCGGTAGTACCGGTCTCACCGGGCGTCGACTTCAGGCTGTCGCGGGTGACCTTCACCGGCCCCGCGGATTCCGGCTTAGCCGGTTGCGGTTTCGTCTCCGGTTTGGCATCGGCGAGTTTCCCAGGCTCGGGTTTTGTGGCCTCGACGGCCTTCGCCGGATCTACCTTGGGCTCGGCGACCTTGGTCGGATCAACCTTGGGCTCGACAGCCTTCGCCGGATCTACCTTCGGTTCCACAACTTTCGTCGGATCCGCCTTCGGCGCTTCGGCGGGCACCTCGGCGGGCTTGGTCTCATGCTCGGTCTTGGGTGTCTCGGCAGTCTTATCCGAGGGCGTATCGGAGGTCTTATCGGACGCCTTGTCCGTCGTCTTGCGCTCGTGCTCGTTGCGCTCGATCTTCGAGCTCTTCGCATCCGCTTCGGGCTTGACGGCCGCAGACTTCTCGGATGCGGAATCCACCTTGGTGGCAGCCTTATCGGCCTGCTGTGAGGCGGAGTCCTCCGGCGTTGTCTTGGTGTCGGGCGCGGGTACCGACGGCTTCGGCACCTGTCCCAGCAGACTCGACAAGTCATTGAGCGCCGCGACGATCACCGACGGCACACCCTCGGCCTTACCGATGATCGCTTGCACCGGCACCGTGATCGGCAGGGCGAGCACGTGCAGTACCGCAAATGCCAACTGCGCGAAGTAGGACGGAGTGCCAAACGCTGGCCGCGGCCCCGGGAAGTTGGTCGGCAGGGGATCCGGCTCGGGAGTGGTCGGCGGGTCGGTCTCCGTTGCCGCCAACTTCTGCAGCGGCGAAGAAACCTCCGCGGAAGCCGCCGCAGCCTTCTCCTGCAGCTGCGATGCCGCGGGTTGCTGCGGCGACAGGCCTGGTATCTGCCCCAACAGGCCTGACAGATCATTGATGGCCGCGGCAATCACCGTCGGCACGCCCTCGGCGCTGCCGAGGAAGAACTGCACAGGCACCGTGATCGGCAATGCCACAACGTGGAACACCGCAAAGGCCAACTGCGCGAAGTAGGACGGAGTGCCAAATGTCGGACGTGGCCCCGGGAAATTGGTAGGTGGCGCCGGATCGTCGGCAGCAGGCGGACTTGTGGGCTGGTCTACCGGAGGATCGACGGGCTGGTCTACCGGAGGATCGGCAGCAGCGGCGACAGGGTTGCTCTCCGGAGCCACGCCGGCCCACGTGAGATTTGGTGTCGCGAGGAGCTTGGCGACGGTGCCAATGAGGTCACTGCTGGTCACTACCCCACCAGCCGCCGAATTCGATTGTGGTGCAGCATCATTCTGCGGCGTGGCCGCAGACAGCAGATCAGAGAACGCCGTGAGAGAGACCGCGCGGTTCGTCACGGAACGTGTTGTGGCCGTGGGTGTTACGGGAAGGACCGGCCGAGCGGATCGCAGGTCCACGCCTGCGCCTACGCAAAGACTGCACACCGCGGCAACCGCGGTAGCTCGAATACCGACGTGCATCAACAACACTCCCCACGGCCAACCAGACCGACTCCGACAAGAGCAAACTACTACCTCCCCTGCCCGGGCTCAACACGAAAGCCGCACGGCGGGCTCAGCCGTCGGCGCCGGTCCGCACCGGCCGATCTGCCAGCGCCAGCACCTCGTCATCGGTGAACAACCGCGACCGGATCAGAAACCGCACTCCCTCGGGCGCCTCCAGCGAAAAGCCGGACCCACGACCAGGCACCACATCTATGGTGAGATGTGTATGTGACCAGTACTCGAACTGGTCGGCGCTCATCCAGAACGGAGTGTCCCCGCTAACTTCGCCAAGCAGCACATCGGCTGCGCCCACCCGGAACTCCCCGCGCGGGTAACACATTGGCGCGCTGCCGTCACAGCAGCCGCCGGACTGGTGGAACATCACAGGACCGTGTTTACCCACCAGCGAAGCCAACAGCTCCGCGGCCGCCGGGGTCAGTTCCACGCGATTGATCAGGGTCTGGCCTTGTTAGAGCGAAGCCGCATCAGAAGAACCCCGCGGCATTGGGCGAGTAACTCACCAAGAGGTTCTTGGTCTGTTGGTAGTGATCGAGCATCATCTTGTGGTTTTCACGCCCGATGCCGGACTTCTTGTAGCCGCCGAACGCCGCGTGCGCCGGGTACTGGTGGTAGCAGTTGGTCCATACCCGCCCCGCCTTGATACCGCGACCAAGCCGATAGGCGTTGGTCATATCGCGCGACCACACCCCGGCACCAAGGCCGTACAGGGTGTCGTTGGCGATCTTCAACGCCTCGTCCAATGAGTCGAACTTCGCCACGGACAACACCGGCCCGAAGATCTCCTCCTGGAAGATCCGCATGTTGTTGGCGCCCGCGAACACCGTCGGCTGAATGTAGGCACCATTGGGATACTCGGCGACCTTCCGGGCGTCTCCGCCGGTGAGCACCTGCGCACCCTCTTGCCGACCAATATCGATGTAGGACAGGATCTTTTCGTATTGGTCGTTGCTCGCCTGCGCACCGATCATGGTGTCCTCGTCGAGCGGGTCGCCGCCCACGATGGCCTCCACCCGCGCGATCGCACGGGCGACGAACTCGTCGTAGATGGACGAGTGCACCAGCGCACGCGAGGGACAGGTGCACACCTCGCCCTGATTGAGTGCGAACATGGTGAAACCCTCAAGCGCCTTGTCCAGAAAGGCGTCGTCGGCGGCCATCACGTCGGGCATGAAGATGTTGGGGCTCTTACCGCCGAGTTCCAAGGTGACGGGAATGATGTTCTCGGTCGCGTACTGCATGATGAGGCGTCCGGTGGTGGTCTCACCGGTGAACGCGATCTTGGCGATCCGCGGGCTGGAGGCCAACGGCTTACCCGCCTCCACACCAAAACCATTGACCACATTGATGATTCCCGGCGGGAGCAGATCGGCGATCAGTTCCATCAGCACCAGGATCGAGGCGGGTGTCTGCTCGGCGGGCTTGAGCACCACACAGTTGCCCGCCGCCAGCGCCGGCGCCAGCTTCCAGACGGCCATCAGCAGCGGAAAGTTCCACGGGATGATCTGTCCCACAACGCCGAGCGGCTCGTGGAAGTGGTAGGCGACGGTGTCGTGGTCGATTTCGGAGATCGATCCTTCCTGGGCGCGGAGCACCCCGGCGAAATAACGGAAATGATCGATTGCCAGCGGGATATCCGCATTGAGGCTTTCCCGGATCGGCTTACCGTTATCCCAGGTTTCGGCGACCGCGAGCCGCTCGATGTTCTGCTCGATCCGGTCGGCAATCCTCAGCAGGGTGTTCGACCGTTCGGCCGGTGAGGTGTTGCCCCATGCCTCGGCCGCGGCGTGTGCGGCATCCAGGGCCTTCTCGATGTCCGGAGCCGTACCGCGAGCGACCTGCGTGAACACCTTGCCGTCGATCGGTGAGGTGTTGTCGAAGTACTGCCCCTCCGCTGGGGCCACCCATTCCCCGCCGATGAAGTTCTCGTACCGGGGCGCGAAAGTGACTGCACTGCCCTCAGTTCCGGGTGCCGCGTGCTTCGTCATTACCTGCTCCTGTCGATCATCGATGTGAGCTCTGTGACGTACGTTACACCCAGGTCAGAAGCGGGAACACCGACCATCAGCCCCGCGGCCAAAGCACCAGTTGGGTGCACCGGAACAGCGCCACAGTGCGCCCGTCATCGGACGTCACCGTCGCATCCCACAGCTGCGTGGAACGTCCGCGATGGACCGCGACCGCGGTTCCGGTGAGCGTGCCGTCGCGCGCGGCGCCCAGGAAGTTCGTCTTCAGCTCGACGGTGGTGAATCCGGTCGCCCCCTCCGGCAAGGAAGCCAAGCACCCGTAGCCGCACAACGTGTCCGCGAGCCCCACGACGGCGGCGGCATGCACGAACCCGTTCGGGGCGAAGTGCTCTGGACGGATCGGGAGCTGAGCGGTCACCGTGCCGTCCGCATACGACACGGACTTGATCCCCAGAAATCCGGGAAATTGGTCCGTGGGAAGGCGTTCGCTCGTCATCGGGCTCCTGTCCGTTCGTGTGCCGGCAACGTGAGTTCATGATGCGCGAATCCATATACCTTTAGCATGGGTAAGTCATGCCAGCCGAAAGCCACAAGCAGTCACCTGAGCCCACGACAGTCGATCAGGAAGCTGCGAGTTCCATGATCAGCCTCCAGCGCCGCAATCTCGTCTTTGTCGCCGTGGTGCTGGGAATGTTGCTCGCCGCACTGGACAGCACCATTGTCGCCACCGCCCTACCGACCGTCGTCGCCGACCTCGGAGATGCCGGACACCAGTCATGGGTGGTCACCAGCTACCTACTGGCCTCCACGGTGGCCACCGCGGTGATGGGCAAGTTCGGTGACCTCTTCGGACGGCGAACCATCTTCATGACCTGCATCGTCATCTTCGCTGCCGGATCGCTGCTCTGCGGCATGGCCGGATCGATGGCGATGTTGGTCGGTGCGCGCGCGATCCAGGGCCTCGGTTCCGGCGGGCTCATGGTGACGGCGACGGCCCTCATCGGCGAGATCATCCCCATGCGCGAACGCGGCCGCTATCAGGGCATGCTGGGTGCGGTCTTCGGAGTGACCACCGTGATCGGCCCGCTGCTGGGCGGACTGTTCACCGACCATCTGGGCTGGCGCTGGGCCTTCTACATCAATCTGCCCATCTCGGTGGTGGTGATCGCGGTGGCTGCTGGAGCCATCCCGGCACTGGCCAAAGCCGCACGCCCCGTCATCGACTACTGGGGCATCGTCCTCATCGGGTTGGGGGCCTCGGCACTCACGCTGGCGACCAGCTGGGGCGGCACCACCTATCCGTGGTCCTCACCGATGATCATCGGACTGTTCGTCGGCTCGATCGCCGCCATCGTCCTGTTCGTCTGGGTGGAATCCCGAGCGTCCGAACCGATTCTGCCGCCGCGACTGTTCCGCGACCCGGTCTTCACCATCTGCTGCGTGCTGAGCTTCGTCGTCGGCTTCGCCATGCTCGGGGTGATGACCTATCTGCCGACGTTCATGCAGTTCGTCAACGGCGTCTCGGCCACCGTGTCGGGCATGCGCACGCTGCCCATGGTGGCGGGCATGCTCATCACGTCCACCGCTACCGGCACCCTGGTGGGGCGCACGGGCAAGTACAAGCGCTACCCGGTGGCCGGCACCGCCACCATGGCCATCGCGCTGGTCTTGCTATCCAGGATGGACGCCTCGACGCCATTCATCCTGCAGTCGCTGTACCTGCTCATCCTGGGCGTGGGCATCGGCGCCTCGATGCAGGTGCTCACGCTCATCGTGCAGAACACGGCCCGGTTCGACGATCTGGGAGTCGCAACATCCGGGGTGACGTTCTTCCGCACCATCGGCAGCTCCTTCGGTGCGGCCATATTCGGCTCGTTGTTCTCGAACTTCCTGGCGCGCGAACTGAGCCCGGTGAACGCCTCGCCCGAGGCCACTCAATCGCCGCAGGCGCTGCACGCACTGCCTCATGAGGCGGCACTGCCCGTCATCCACGCCTATGCCGATTCATTGGACATGGTATTCCTTTGTGCCGCACCGGTTGCCGTCATCGGGTTCGTGCTCGCGCTGTTCCTCAAGGAAGTCCCCCTCCGCGGGACGGACTCATCACTGGCCACCGACCTCGGCGAGGGTTTCGGCATGCCCAACAACATCTCCCCGGACAAGCTGTTGGAAATCGCGATCAGCAACGCCATGCGCGGATTCCCGCACGTGGGCCTGCACAAGCTGCGTGAGCAGGCAGGTGTCGCCATGCCCATCGCCCCGCTGTGGGCCCTGGTGCAAGCCAACCGTTTTCTACGAGCTACGGGTTCAGCCGAGGTGTCCCGAATCGCACAGTGGTACCGCATACCGGCAGAGGTCATCGACCCCGCCTTCAACCAACTCGTCGAAAACGGTCACGCGTTGCGCACCGACGACCACATCTGGCTCACCGACACGGGCCGAGAGGAAGTCGACAAGATCAGCGAAGCAATCAACCAGTATTTGATCGAAAGACTTTCCCGTACACCAGATTTCGAAGACCGCGCAGATCGGGAACAGATTCAGGCAGCGCTGGAACGTATTTCGCGGCGGATTGTCACCGACACCGACTGGCGCGAGAACCCTATTGCTGCGCTGCCCGCGGCTCCAGGGGCAGTAGCAGCGCGGTGATCAGCGCCTCGACCCCCGGGCGCGGATTGAAGTCTGACGCCGGGTTGGCGAGCTGCTGGTAGATGATGCCGGTGAGGTAGTCCTGGAAAATCTCCGCATGTAGCTCGGGAGTTTTCGGGTTCACCTTGCGCATCAGCTGCAGTGTGCGGGGAATCTGCGCATCCCTGCCCCGCTGCAACGGCTCCCGCAATTCGGGATGGCTCCAGCCTTCCATCAGAAGTGCCATGTACGCCCGCACCCGGGTGCTCATCACCCCGACAGCACCGTTGGCGTAGGCGGCGCCAATACCGACAAGGTCGGAGATAGTGGTCGGATTGACCTCGGTGACAAGTGCCCGCCAAAAGGCCCGGCGGAGCTTCTCGATCTCGACAATGACACCCAGCAGCAGAGCATCACGCGTACGGAAATGGTTCGAGGTCGTCCCGCTCGGTACATTAGCGGCCGCATCTACCGAGCGATAGGTGAGACCGCCAACACCCATGGTGCCCGCCACTTCAATGGCGGCAGCGACTACCTCTGCCCGCCTACCCCTTGGTTGCTCCTCCACCACTGCGAGGGTAGTACGCCATAACGGCGATATGTGCGCTGACCCTAGGATCGGAGTCATGCGCTTCTCGATATGGGCACAAACCAACCAGTCCTGGGCAGATCTGCTCGATATCGCCCAATACGCCGACAACGGGACCTGGCGCGCCTTCTACGCCGCCGACCACTTCATGTCGCATGACGACACTGCCGAGCAGCGCACCGATTTCCACGAGGCCACCGCGATCTTCGCAGCGCTCGCCGCGGCTACCTCACGAATCCGGCTGGCCCCCTTGGTGCTGTCGATGACCTTCCGGCATCCAGCGGTGCTTGCCAACTGGGCAGCCACCGTCGACCACGTGAGTCAGGGTCGCTTCACGCTCGGGCTGGGCGCAGGCTGGCAGGAGAACGAGCACCGGCGCTACGGGCTCGAACTCGGCAAGCCCGGACCGCGAGTCGATCGATTTGCCGAAGGGCTGCAGGTGATTACCGGGCTACTCAACGAACAAGTCAGCACAGTGGACGGCGAGCACTACCAGCTGACAGAGGGCATTTGCGAACCCAAGCCGCTGCAGCAGCCGCTGCCCATCCTGATCGGCGCGACTCAGCCGCGGATGCTCGGCCTGACCGCCCGGTATGCCCAGGAATGGAATCAGTGGTCCGCGCCCGGCACCTTCCACGAAGTCGCCGCCCGTCTGGACGCCGCCGCGGAGAAAGTCGGCCGCGATCCGGCGACCATTTGGCGTTCCACCCAGGCCCGCATCATCGTCACCGATGGCCCGCAGTCCGAGGCCCGCGCCGCGGAAACTGCTGCAGCATCACCGATTCCGGTGTTGTACGGCACCGCGGAACGTATCGCGGAGCAGATCGCACCATGGGCGCAGGACGGCGTCGATGAAGTGATCCTGCCGGACCACCTACTCGGCAGCGGATCAGCCCGCCGCGACGCCTATGACGCCCTGGCTCAGGCACTCACGCCGCTCGCGGACTGATTCGTGCTCTGAGCGGCTCAGTTACCCCAGCCGCGCTGGCCGTCCCAGCCGCCGCAGACGCCGTTGTAGCAGCCGTGACCCCAGCCACCCTGGCCTGGATTCCATCCGCCGCACACGCCGTTGTAGCAACCGCCGCCGCCACCCGCGTCACCGCCGCCCGAGCCGCCGGGATCGGCAAGAACGACCTGGTTGGACGTGGTTGTCGGCACCCCGGTGGTCATCACGGTGGCAGGCGAGGCAGCGATAATAGCCGCGCCAGCACCGGCAGCGAACACCGTTCCGATGATCTTCCGTGTGATTGACATATATCCATATTGCTCCTTATTCGGGAGCCTGCCAACCACCGACACGAACTCGATACTCAGCCAATCACAAACCGTCGCTTACATTTTCGCAGGTAGACCGCGAAAAACGACGGCTAGGACACAGAAGCAAAAACTTGAACGAATTTCGACAGTGAGGCATCGATATCGCTGCGCAGTGCGGCGGCCACCACCGCGCCGATCGGACCGAACATCGCGGGTCCGCCCAGGTGCAGACTGAAGTCCACGACCGAACCAGCCCCCTTGGGGGTGATCGTCACCCTGAGCTTGACCTTGACACCGCCCCTGCCCTGCCCATCCAAGAAGAGGCCGGTCGGCGGGTCGTACTTCTGCAACGTCCATTTGACCCGGTTGTACATGCCCTTCACGCACACGATCGAGTCGATCACCGTGCCCTTTTCCAGGGTCTCGGGCAACGCGCTGCGCCATGCCGTGTGAACGCTCAGCCATTCATCGAAACGCCGCAGATCCGAGGCGTGCTTCCATGCCTCCTCGGGAGAGAGGGGCACATCGATGGAGGAATTCAGTTTGGCTGCCACGTGCGCAGACGATACCGGAGCGAAACGAACGGACAGCTAGCAGTTACTGGGCGCCGGGAGCCCGGCAAACCGGTCGGCAATCCATTGCACCCCGAGCCGCTCCCCCTCGGGGTCCACGTGCCCCTTACCCGGCGACACCACCTCCTGAACCGTGTCGCCCAACGCGCAGGCCCGTCGCACCGCCGCATGGATCCACCGTGCGTCGATGAGCCTGTCGGCTCCACCCGCGTACACGAACATCGGTCCGGAGGCCGGGCCCAGTGGCAGCGCGATCCGCCTCAACGCGGCCGCGAAAATGATGGCGTCTTCCGGGGCGGTGCCATGAAAATCCTTGGCGCGCAACCTACCTATCGCCGCGGCTCGCGCGGGATCCAGCCCGTTGTGACATCCCAGCAGTAGCGCCTTGTCGTGCGGATTGTCCTGGAAGGAACCGTGCAGAAAATTCTCCGGTTTCAGCTCCGGGACGGTGACCGACAACCCCGTCAGCAGGGTGGGCATCATCGAGAGCTGGCTCCAGTCATATCGACCATCGCCGACATGAGTCGCCATATCAGTCAGATCGGCAGCCGGCGACAGATTGGCCGCCCCGACGAACTCCAGTTCGGAGGCGTAATCACCCGCGAGCTCGGCAGCGGCCCAGGTTGCCTGACCACCCTGGGAGGCGCCGATGGCCGCCCACTTCGTAGAGGCCCCGGGAATCAGCGATACCGCGGCACGCGCCGCGTCGATGACGTTGAACCCCTCCGACCTCGGTTCCAGATATGGATGTGGGCCCGGAACACCCAGCCCCTCATAGTCCGTGATGGCCACCACCCAGCCGCGCTTGGTGAGGTTGCGCACCAACCAGATGTAGCCCCGCAGATCAGGCGCGCGGGAAACCGCACATGCGTCGTCCAGGCCCGTGGTGCCGTGACCCACCGAGACGATGGGCCAACCCGTCTGCGGTGGTTCACCTTTCGGCGAGAACACGACACCGGTCACCTCGGTGGGCGTGCCGGTGGCACCCGAGGTCGACATGTAGCGGATGAGATGACCATCGGCGATGGCATCAAGATCCGGGGCCAGCGACAGCGGCGCATCGGATAGCACTTCACCCGGCGGTGGCGAAGGAGGCTGCGGTGCAACACCTTCCGCCTCAACCTGCGCACAGCCCGCCGTGACCAACACCAGCGCCGCCAGCAGCGGCGCCAGTCGGTTACTGAGCGTCGCCGTCCTTAGGGGATTCGGAGCCTTCGGCCGGGTTGATCTTGTCGACCGCGCCCTTGGCGGCGTCCTGAACCTTGTCGACCACTGCGGAGTACTTACCGCCGGTCTTGGAGTCGATCGCGTCGCCGACCTTGTCAACGGCCTGGTTGACCTTGTCTTTGTTGCCCGCCAACAGGCTCTTGAGCTTGTCGATGAGGCCCTTGAAATCAGCCATGAGCTTGTTCTCCTTCGTGTGGGACGGCGCAACTGTAGTACGAGATGGCGGCGTATGTTGGATCGAGTGACGGACCCAGTGAAAATCACGCTGACCGGCGCCCCGGAGACGATGCTGGCCACCTTGTACGGCCGGGCGCAGGACGCCAAATCCCCCAATTCGGTTCTTCATGACCACTACGCAGCCATGGCCGTTGCCCGCATCGACTACGACTTCTCCAAAACCAAGATCAAAGGCACCCAGGCGATCGGTGTGGCATTACGTGCCCGCCAACTCGACGACTGGACCTCGGATTTTCTCGCTGCTCACCGCGAGGCGACGGTGCTGCACCTGGCCTGCGGACTGGACACCCGCGTCTTCCGGATCAACCCACCCGACACGGTGCGCTGGGTCGACGTCGACTACCCCGATGTGATCGCTCTGCGGCACGCGCTGCTCCCCGATCGCGGTGGCGATTATCGGATGATCGCCAGCTCGGTCACCGACGACGCATGGCTGGAAACCATCCCGGCCGATCGTCCCACGCTGGCGGTGTTCGAGGGCTTGACGATGTACCTGACCGAGGCCGAGGGGCGATCTCTGATCCGGCGCATCACCGGTCGGTTCCCCAGCGGGCAATTGGCCTTCGACTGCTACGGCAGCATCGGGATCAAGCTGCAGAAGCTGGTGCCGGCCGTACGCAACGCGGGGGCCACCTTGCATTGGGGTATCGACGACCCCGGCCAGATCGAGGCCCTACACCCCGGCCTGCGCTGCATCAACGACCTGCGCAGTACCGATGTGGCAGGCGAGGAACACCTGCCACTGTCAGGCCGCATCCAGATGAGGGTCATCTCCCACATCCCCGCCCTGCGCGACATCGGCAGGATCATGCGGTTCAGCTTCTAGAAATCAGTCGTCTCCGGTGGCCCAGAAGTGGCGGGGCTGACCAGACCACTTGCCCTGCAGCCACCACAACGCCTCGATCACCGCGGCCGCCGCGATACCGATGCCCAGTGCGGGACCGGTGACCGCCAGATTGCTCGGGTCGAGCATGAAGGCCTTCCGTGCCAGCGGAATCGCGAAGATCACCGCATAGCCCAGGCCCGAGAGCGCCACCAACACCACCCGCCACCACTGGTAAGGACGGGCCACCACCGCAAGCACCCACACCGCCGCCACCAGCTCGGTGAGCAGCGCTGCGGTGGAGGCCTGCGTGCTATTGCCGGTGACGTGCAGGATGTGGCGCGCCAACAGGTACGACAGGAAGGTCGCGATGCCCACCGTCAGACCCGACGGGATCGCGGACAGCATCACGCGGCGCACGAATCCTGTCTGTGCACGTTCGTTGTTCGGCGCCAACGACAGGATGAACGCCGGGATGCCGATGGTGAACCACGCCGCGATGGTGACGTGGATCGGCTGGAACGGGAACGGCACCGCACCGTAGTGGAAGATCTTCGAGCCCAGCCCTGCGAGCCCCACCGTCAGCGCCAGCAGTACCGAGTACACCGTCTTGGTGAGAAACAGGTTGGAGACCCGCTCGATGTTTCCGATGACGCGCCGCCCCTCGGCGACAACGTAGGGCAGTGTGGCGAACTTGTTGTCCAACAACACAATCTGAGCCACTGCCCGCGAGGCCGAGCTGCCCGCACCCATCGCGACACCGATATCGGCGTCCTTGAGCGCCAGCACATCGTTGACGCCGTCACCGGTCATCGCGACGGTGTGGCCATGCGATTGCAGAGCCTTGACCATCGCCCGCTTTTGGTCGGGACGCACCCGGCCAAAGGTGGTCGCATCGGCCAAAGTGTCGGCCAGCTTGTCGGTATCGGTGGGCAGGGTGCGCGCGTCCACGGCGGCGCCGGAGAGCCCCAGTGTCTGGGCCACCGCACTCACCGACACCGCGTTGTCACCCGAGATCACCTTGATCGAGACATGCTGGGAAGCAAAGTAATCCAGCGTCTCGCGAGCATCGGGGCGAATCTTCTGCTCCAGCACCACCAATGCGCGCGGCGTCACGGCTCCGGGCGCGTGGGCCTCGTCAACCGGTAGCTCCGCCGCGGCCAGCAGCAGTACCCGCAGACCCCGGGACCCGATCTCCTCGGCGGTGGTGGCGATGGGGTCGGCAGGGTCCAGAAGCACATCGGGCGCTCCGATCACCCAGTTACCGTGTTCCCCGTACGAGGCGCCGCTCCACTTCTTGGCCGACGAAAATGGGGCGATCGCAGTCGTTTTCCAGCCCGGCGGGGTGTCATATGCCTCCGCGATGGCGGCGATGCTCGCATTGGGCCGCGGGTCATCGGCCGCGAGCTGAGCCAGCACCGCCAGTGCGTCCTCGTCATCACCGCCGCCGGCGATGCGCACATCCGAGAGCCGCATCCCGTTCTCGGTGAGGGTCCCGGTCTTGTCCGCGCACACCGTGTCGACCCGGGCCAGCCCCTCGATCGCGGGCAGCTCCTGCACCAGGCATTGGCGCCGTCCGAGCCGAATCACACCGACCGCAAAGGCGATTGACGTCATCAGCACCAAGCCCTCGGGCACCATCGGGACCAGGGCGCCCACCATGCGCAGCACCGACTCCTGCCAGCTGTCGTCGGTGGTGAACAGCTGGGTGTAGATGATCAGCGCTCCCGCGGGCAGCAGCAGGTACGTGATGAATTGCAGGATCCTGTTGATGCCGTTGCGCAGCTCCGAGTGCACCAGGGTGAACTTGGAGGCCTCCTCGGCGAGCTTGGCCGCATAGGCCTCCCGCCCCACCTTGGTGGCGCGGTACGCACCACTTCCGGATACCACGAAACTGCCCGAAAGC
Source organism: Mycobacteroides franklinii (assembly GCF_002013895.1). Classification (GTDB taxonomy): domain Bacteria; phylum Actinomycetota; class Actinomycetes; order Mycobacteriales; family Mycobacteriaceae; genus Mycobacterium; species Mycobacterium franklinii. The sequence goes on from NZ_MAFQ01000006.1 coordinate 143,712, forward strand.
ACCTGGGAACCAACGGTCTTGTCGATGGCGTCGGCCTCACCGGTAAGCAGCGACTCATCGATCTCGAGGGCGGCCTCCTCGATGACCTCGCCGTCCACGACAATCTGGTCGCCCGGCCCGAGCTCGATGATGTCGTCGAGGACCACATCGTTGGGGGCCAGTGCCGTCGCCACACCATCGCGCCGCACCAGGGGCCGGGTCTGACCGACAATCGCGAGCTTGTCGAGTGTCTGTTTGGCGCGGAGCTCCTGGATGATGCCGACGGCGCTGTTGGCGACGATCAACAGACCAAATGCGCCGTTGATGATCGAGCCGGTCGACAGCACGATGATGAGCAGCACCCCAAGAATCGCGTTGATTCGGGTGAACACGTTGGCCCGCACGATGTCCGACACGCTGCGTGCCGCGCGGGACGGGACGTCATTGGTCTTCCCCTGCGCTACGCGCTCAGCGACCTCGGCGGCTGTCAGGCCCTCGGACGTCACTTCCTCCATCGTTGCCACCCCTGCACAGTAGCGACCGGTGACCGCCGGCCATGGCCACCGAGTGGCAACTCCGCACAATTATTTGACCCGATGGTCACGTCCCGTTCCCTTTGAACGCGGGTAATGTCAGTTGGTATGACATCGCATGAACTCCCGGATTGGGACGCCACCTATCAAGGCAAAGGCGAGCTCTTCCAGGGCGAACCGCCCTGGAACATCGGCGAGCCCCAGCCCGAACTCGCCGCGCTGATCGACGCCGACAAGTTCCATGGCACGGTTCTCGACGTCGGCTGCGGGCACGCCGAAACCTCGCTGCGGCTGGCGGCGCTGGGGCACACGACCGTCGGGCTCGACCTGTCCCCCACCGCCATCGAGGCCGCCCGCGCCGCGGCAGCGGAGCGTGGACTGACCAACGCCAGCTTCGAGGTCGCCGATATCACCGACTTCTCCGGCTACGACGGGCGCTTCAACACCATCGTCGACAGCACGTTGTTCCACTCGATCCCCGTCGAGGCCCGCGAGGCCTACCTGCGGTCGATCTCACGCGCGGCCGCCCCGGATGCGTCCTACTACGTGTTGGTCTTCGCGGTCGGCGCCTTCCCGCCGGGGATCGGCCCCAACGCCGTTACCGAAGACGAGTTGCGCGCGGCGGTCGAGCCCTACTGGGTGATCGACGACCTGAGCCCCGCGTTCATCCACTCCAACATCCCCGAAGTGATACCGGGCGCCAACTTCGAGATGCCGGCGTTCCACAAGGACGAGAAGGGCCGCAACAAGCAGCCCGCGTTCCTGCTCCAAGCACACAAGCCTTAGGTAAAACGCCACCAGCCGTCGGGGGCAACGGGCTGCCGCATATCGGCCCGTTGCCCGGGCTTGGGCGCCACGACGGTGACGCCCTGCTCGTCAGCGGCGGTGAGCAACCGCTCGATCGGCTCGGCCCACGGATGCAGGGCCAGGTTGAACGTCGCCCAGTGGATCGGCAGGAGTGGGGCGGATTTATCGGAAGCCAGACTGTTCAAGTCCTGGTGGGTCTGGACCGCCTCTTCGGGGTTCATGTGGATATCGGCCCACGAGGTGTTGTAGGCACCGACCGGCAACAGGGTCAGATCAAAGGGTCCGTAAGTGTCGCCAATGACCTTGAATGCCTTGGTGTATCCGGTGTCGCCACCGAAAAAGACCTTATGTTTCGGTCCGGCGATGGACCAAGATGCCCACAGCGTGGTGTTGCGAGACAGCGACCTGCCGGAGAAATGTCGGGCCTGCGTGCAGGTGAGCGTGAGCTTTCCGAGCTGATGGCTCTGGTCCCAGTCGAGCTCGATGACCCGCGCCGGTGAGACGCCCCAGCTGCGCAGGTGCGCGCCTACCCCGAGCGGCACCACGAACACCGCGTTCTGGCTCCGGGTCAGCGCGATAATGGAGTCCATATCGAGATGGTCGTAATGGTCGTGACTGATGACCACGGCGTCCAGCGCCGGTAATGCCGACAGCTCCACCGGGACGGGATGCTGACGATGCGGCCCGACGACTCGAGAGGGCGAGCACCTGTCGCTCCACACCGGATCGGTGAGCACCCGATACCCGTCGACCTCCACGAGCACACTGGAATGCCCGAACCAGGTGGCGGCCAAGTCGGCAGGCGGACCGCCAAGTTCAGGGATCACAAGCGGCACTTGGCCTTTAGGTGCACCCGCGCTACGCCGCGTGATCACATCCCACACCACCGTGGTGGCCTCGGCATCAGGCGAAAACTGCCGTGCCGGTTCGGCGTTATGGAAGGAACCACCACGGTATTGCGGTGACCCCTGCGCAACCTCGGCGATGCGCTCCTTGCTGGCGCCCAGCGTTCGCGGGACGTCACGCAGGGCGCGCCCGAACCACGTCGACGCAAGAGCTGCGCCGGCGCCAACCCAGAGCGCCCGCACGCTCAGGCTCCCTGGAAGTTCGGGGGACGCTTCTGAATTCGCGCGACCTGAGCCTCGATGATGTCTTGGCTGCTCCACGCCTTGTCGAACAGCACCTTGTGCTCGGGCAGCTGGTCCTCGAACGCACCGTCGTCGTTGAGCACCCGCTTGGCATGCTTGAGTGCCAGCGGCGCGAACCCGGCCAGCTCGGCCGCCCACGCCTGCGCGTCGGCAAGCTCTCCGATGCGGTTGGCCATGCCGGTTTGGAAGGCGGCCTGCGCGTCGAGCGGCTCGGCAGCCAGCAGCATGCCACGTGCGCGTCCGTAGCCGACCAACGAGGACAGCCGGCGGATACTCCAGTTATCCAGGGCGATACCGTATTTGGCGACCGGGAACTGGAAGCGCGCGGTCTCGGAGACCACACGCAGGTCGGCCACCATCGCCAACATGACACCGGCACCGATCGCGGGGCCGTTGACAGCGGCGATGACCGGAATGTCGGCGGCGTCGATGCTCTTGATCGAGTGCTGCCAGGCGTCGGCGAACTTATCGGGATCAGGAGCGCCACTGGACAGGTCGGCACCCGCGCAGAACGAGGTGCCCTGCCCGGTGACGACGATGACGCGCGCCGTTTCGGCGGCCTTGCGGACCTCCTCGGCGAAGGCGAGCGCCAACTCGTAGGTCACCGCATTACGCCGTTCTGGGCGCTGCAGCTCAATGGTGGTGACGGGACCGTCGCTAGTTACACCGATCATGGCAACCACCCTAATATGGCGCCCATGACTACCGTCGCCGTGATTGGTGGCGGGCAGGCCGGGATCGCGGCGGGATACTTCCTACGGCGGCGCGGTTTGGAGCCGCTGAGCCCGCGGTACCCCGCCGATACGCCCGGCCAGGGATTCGTCATCCTGGATCATTCCCCCCGCCCGGGCGGGGCATGGCAATTCCGCTGGCCAACGTTGACCCTCGACAACACCAACCGCATCTATCAGCTGCCCGGGCTGCCCTTCGACGAGACGGGCACCATCAAGGCCTCAACCGCCATGCCCCAATACTTCGGCGAGTACGAGCAGCGCTATGCCCTCGATGTCCGCCGGCCCGTGCACGTACAGGCGGCGCGGCTCGCGACGGGCGGGTTTTCCCTCGACACCTCCGCGGGCGAGTTCACGGTCGACGGACTGATCAACGCGACGGGCACCTGGGACAAGCCGTTCGTGCCGTTCGTGCCCGGTGCCGGCACCTTCCGGGGACGTCAACTGCACACCCACGACTACCAGCGACCCGAGGAATTCGCCGGCCAGCACGTGCTCGTGGTGGGTGGCGGGATCTCGGCCGTGCAGCTGCTCATCGAGATCGCCGGAATCGCGTCCGTCACGACCTCCTGGGTCACTCGGCGCGAGCCGGTGTTCGTCACAGATCTCACCGTCGATCGGCTGCGGGCGGCGGTGGCGGGCGTCGATGAGCGATCGCGGCGGGGTGAACCTCAGCGGTCGGTGGTCTCGGCGACGGGGCTGCCGTGGACACCGGAAATCGCCGCGGCCGCGCAGCACGGGGTGCTGGCGCGGCGCCCCATGTTCAGCCGGATCACCCCGACCGGGGTCGCCTGGCCCGACGGCAGCTCCATGGATGTCGACGTGATCCTGTGGTGCACCGGGTTTCGGCACGCGCTGGATCACCTGGCACCGCTGCATCTGCGCAACGATCGGGGCGGCATCACCATGACCGGTAGGCTGCTCACGCAGGTCGCGGGGCAACCCGCCATCCATCTGCTGGGATACGGCTCATCGGCGAGCACCATCGGCGCCAACCGGGCATCCCGTGCCGCCGTCGTCGAGCTGATGAACTATCTGGACGAGCGTGCTTCCTAGTGCTACCTAGAAGGACGTGCTTCCCGAGGGCTGCAGCACGAAGCCGTGCTTCTGATCCCCCGTCGTCACCTGGCACGCGGTGACGCTGCCTGCGCCGACGGCACACGTGACGTTCCCGTACGTGAGCTTCTGTCCGACGTTGAGCTGCGGTGCCTCGGGTTTGGTGCCACAGGACCACGCGCCCTTGCTGATCTCGAAGGCGCCGTCACCCTTCTGCGCGACGGTGCCCATCGGACACGTGCCAACACCAGGGATGTTCACGCCGCCCAGTCCGGGCACATTCGCGCTCGCTCCACCGATACCGGGCACATTCGGGGCGTTCGGGGCGTCCCCGGGAATCCCGGGAACCGCGCCATCGCAGCTGAGGCGTTGACGCGAGGTGGGCGTCATGTTCGGGGAGGCGCGGAACATGCAGCCGATTCCGTCGGGGGTGGAGAAGTGGATCGACCGGACCGAAGAGTTCTCGTTGGTGACGAAAAATCCGTCGGGCGGCACCACGGCGAAGCCGCTCAAATCGGGGAAGGCCGGATCGGCGTGCGCCACGGTCGCACCGGCGAGACCACCCATGACTGCGGCCGATATCGCGACGCAACCTGCCATAACTCTGCCCATCCACATGAGATCTGATTGTACGGACCGCCCAGCGCGCACAGTACAGCTAACGTTTGTGACCAAGCCGGTCAACCGTGAGGAGTTCGGGTGCAGCATCACGCGTTGCGGATCGCCGCGATTCTTGTAGCAATGTTGCCCTCGTGGGCGCCAACGGCTGCCGCGGCGCCCGTCGGCTTCCCCGACCTTGGTAGCTACACCCAGGTAAACGCTCCCGATTACGCGCAGCAGACCGTGGGCAGCCTCTACGTCTTCGACACCCCCGACGGACTGCACTGCGAAATCACCGAGCCGCACTACCGCCCGTTGCAGTTCGGGTGTCATGGGGCGCTTCCGGCGGTACCCGAGGGAGTCGACCACGTACTGGCGGCAACCATCCCCGCCGAGGACTTCGCGACATCCTCCAAGAATGCGGTGGTCGAGTTCAGCGCGCCGTACGCCAGCTCACGTGAGCTTTCGGGTGTGTTGCTACCCCCCATGCACTACATCACGGCACTGAACATCACCTGCGCGGTCGACGGCGCCGGCATGACAGCCTGCAGGTATCGCAGCGACGATGGTGCCCGGCAGTACGGATTTGTGTTGTCCCCCAATGGAAGTGGGATCTTGTGAGGATGCGCAGATATCTCACGACGGCGGCCGGGGCCCTTGTCGGTTCGCTGTGTCTGGCACCCGCCGCGGTTGCGGACGCCCCCGATTTTCCAGACCTGTCTACCTATCAGGCGGACTCCCCCGCGTCGTACAAGCAGGGCACCGTCACCGAATTCCGCACACCCAACGGTCTGCTGTGCCGAATGCAACCCGACATCACCGGCACCGCCGCATTCTGGTGCTACGGCAACCTCCCCGCGGTGCCCGCCGGGGTCAACGTGGTGTCCGGCACCGATTTCAAGCGTTGGGGATTTCTGCCGCCTGACGTGAACAAGAACGCACCGATACTGCCGCCCATGCACTCATTGACCACCACCGGCAGGCAGACCACCACCAGCTGCGTGGTGGGCCAGGACGGGCTCACCGCCTGTAAGAGTGTCATCAGCTACAGCGCCGGGGGCGGCGAGGAAACAGGCTTCGTAGCCTCGCCGCAAGGAAGTCGCGTCTGGCGCACCAAGCTGTGACGGCATCCCACCTCTGGGGACACTCATCGGGCAAGATGGCAGGCATGGTTGATGGCCAAGGCTCCCCGCGCGTACTGGTGGTGGACGACGACGCCGACGTGCTCGCCTCGCTGGAACGCGGCTTGCGCCTCTCCGGTTTCGAGGTGAATACCGCCAGTGACGGCGCCGAGGCGCTGCGCTGCGCCACCGAACATCGTCCGGACGCGATCGTGCTCGATATCAACATGCCCGTACTCGACGGTGTCAGTGTGGTGACCGCGCTGCGGGCCATGGACAACGACGTGCCGGTCTGCGTGCTGTCGGCGCGCACCTCCGTCGACGATCGCGTGGCCGGTTTGGAGGCCGGCGCCGACGACTACCTCACCAAGCCGTTCGTGCTCGCCGAGCTGGTAGCCCGGGTGAAGGCGCTGCTGCGCCGCCGCGGCGCGGTGGCCACCTCATCCACCGAAACCATCACCGTCGGCCCGCTTGAGGTTGAGATTCCGGGCAGGCGTGCCCGCATCAACGGTGTCGAGGTCGATCTCACCAAGCGCGAGTTCGATCTGCTGGCCGTGCTCGCCGAACACAAGACCGCGGTGTTGTCCCGCGCCCAGCTGCTCGAGCTGGTGTGGGGCTACGACTTCGCCGCCGACACCAACGTCGTCGACGTGTTCATCGGCTATCTGCGCCGCAAGCTGGAAACCAGTGGCGCGCCTCGCCTGCTGCATACCGTCCGCGGTGTCGGGTTCGTGCTGCGTTCGCAGTAACGACGGATGAGCAGCTTGCGCGAAAACCAACCAGTCATGGGCCGCCCCAGTAAGCACCGCAGCCAACGGATCACCGATCTGTCCTACCGGCTGCTGGAGAAACCCATGCGGATCTTCTCGCTGCGCACCCTGGTCGCCATCGCCGCGCTGGGCGTGATGGTGCTTGTGGTCACGCTGGGCACCTGGGTGTGGCTGGGCGTCGAGGAAGACCAGTACAGCCAGCTGGATCGGCGGCTCGACTCGGTGTCCAGCCTCGGTGCCGTCTCGAACCTGCTGAATTCGGTGATCAGCTCCGATCAGAAGCTCGACAGCCCCGACGGTCTGGTGCTCACCGCGCGCGTCGCCGGAATCACCAAATCCATCCCGACCGATACCGAGCTTCCACTCCTGGAAACCGGTTACGCCAACACCAAGATCAACGGCGTCGAGTACCGCGTCCGGTCATTCGTCGCCCCGGGCAACATCCCCGTTGCCGTCGGCGCCCCCGTCGCGGAGACGCAGCGGCAGATCGACCGGTATCACCTGCGCATCTTGGCGATCTGCGGCGGCGTGCTGGTCGGCACCGTGATCGTCGGCTGGGTCATCTCGCTTATCGTGGTGAGCCCGTTCCGGCTGCTGGCGCAGCAGGCCCGCCTGATCAACGCGCAATCCAACCCCGATGACGTGAACGTCCGCGGTGTGCGTGAGGCGGTCGAGATCTCCGAGGCCGTCGAGGGAATGCTCGAACGCATCAACACCGAGCAAGAAAAGACCAAGGCCGCACTGGAATCCGCACGTGATTTCGCGGCCGTCGCCTCGCACGAACTGCGGACCCCGCTCACCGCGATGCGAACCAACCTCGAGGTGCTGTCCACCCTCAATCTCAGCGCCGATCAACGCACCGAGATCCTCGACGAGACCATACGCACCCAAAGCCGGGTCGAGGCAACACTTTCCGCGCTGGAACGGCTGGCACAGGGCCAGCTCACCACCGAGGACGACCACGTGCCCGTCGATATCACCGAACTGCTGGACCGCGCCGCCCACGACGCGGATCGCAGTTACCCGAATCTCGAGATTTCCCTGGTGCCGTCATCCACGATCCTGATGCTCGGGTTGCCCGCCGGTCTACGGCTGGTGATCGACAATGCGATCAAGAACGCCGTGAAACACGGTGGCGCGAACAAGATTCAGCTCTCGGCCACCAGCACCGTGCACGGGGTGGAAATCGCGGTCGACGACGACGGCAGCGGCATCCCCGAGGCCGAGCGTGTCCAGGTGTTCGAGCGCTTCTCGCGCGGCTCCACCGCCTCGCACTCCGGCTCTGGCCTGGGGCTGGCGCTGGTGGCACAGCAGGCCGAACTCCACGGTGGCACTGCCGCTTTGGAGTCCAGCCCATTGGGAGGCGCAAGACTGGTGCTGCGCCTCCCCGGGCATTAGTTCCTAGCGAGCGCCCAGCAGGTCGATCACGAACACCAGCGTCTTGCCCGACAACTGGTGTCCGGCACCGGCCTCGCCGTAGGCCTGAGCCGGCGGCACTGTGAGCTGACGACGTCCGCCGACCTTCATGCCGGGGATACCGTCCTGCCAACCCTGGATGAGCGCCTGGAGCGGGAACTCGATGGACTCACCGCGGTTCCACGAGCTGTCGAATTCCTCGCCGCTCTCGAATTCGACACCGACGTAATGCACGTCGACCACCGATCCGGGTGTGGCCTCGGCACCGTCGCCGACGGTGATGTCCTTGATGACCAGTTCGGTGGGCGCTGGACCGGGCTGGAAATCGATCTCTGGTTTCGTCATGCCAGCAGCGTATCGTCCGGCCGCCGGTGAGCCGCCAGCCTGCTCACCACACGTTCGACCTTGCCATCCACACCACGGGTTTCCTGTGCCACGGCCGATGTCATGGTGGCAGTCAGGCGTACCCGATCAGCCCGGAACAGGTCATAGCTGTATTCGAAAGGCCTGCCGTCGGTGTTGCGGGTTACCCGGGTGATCGCCAACAGGGGCCTGCGATGAGGCACGTCGAGCCATTCGGCCTCGCGCGGATTGGCACTCACCACTTCGATCGTCTCGGTCGAGGAGTCCGCCGTCAATCCGTAGCGCACCTGGCACAGTTCGTACAGGGATCCGCCGAGCGGTTGCTCCAGCAAGTCGGGCACCAGTTCGGCGGCAAAACACGCGGTATCGACCGAGAGCGGTACTCCGTCGGCATAACGAAGCCGCCGCACGTCGAAAACTTCTGCCTCATCACCGATTTCAAGAGCGGACCCCTCGGCCGCGGTGGCAGGTCGCCGGGAGGTACTGAGCACCCGAGTGTCGCTGGTGTGGCCACCGATGTGCAGCCTGGTCGGCAGTCCCACCAGCTCGGCGACATTGCGTTGCACCACATCGGCCCGCACGAAGGTGCCCCCGCCACGGCCGGTTTGACGCTCCAGGATGCCGGCCCGACTCAATGGCACCAACGCACTGCGCACTGTCGCACGCGATACCGCGAACCGCTCGGCCATCTCGCGCTCGGACCCCAACCGCGAGCCCGGGTGCAGCGTGCCCTGGGCAAGCATGGACAGGATTCGACGCCGCACATCCTCGGCTACCGGGCCGCCCTCCGACTCCTCCATCTGCTCAGTATCGCCGCAAGCGCACCTACGGGTTAACCGCCTCCGGCGATTCGGGCAATACCTGCCCGCCGTCGACCACGATGGCCTGCCCGGTGATGTATGCGGCCTCATCGCTGGCCAGGAACGCCGCCAGGTGCCCGATATCAATGGGGCTGCCCAACGTGCCCAGCGGAATCGAGCGCGCCATCCCCGCGATGTATTCCTCGCCCATATCCACCAGCCCCTCGGTGAGGATGTTGCCGGGCAGGATCGCGTTCACCGTCACCCGCCGCGGCGCCAGTTCGATAGCAGCAGTCCGCATGAAACCCAACTGCGCTGCCTTCGACGCGCCATAGTGCGACCAACCCGGATAACCCGTGACGGGTCCGGTGATGGACGAGGTGAGCACTACGCGGCCCCTACCAGAGGCCGTCAACGGGTCCAGGCAGGCCTGCACCGAGTACACGGTGCCCTTGACATTGATATCGAGCACCTCGGAGAGCTGCTCGGGCGTCATCGAGTCCAACCGCGCCTCCGGGAAAATTCCCGCATTGGCACACAGCACATCCAGGCCGCCGAACGCGTCGACGACGATCCGCACGGCATCCGCACACGAGCCCGGGTCGGACACGTCCAACCGAACACCAATGACGTTGCCACTGCCGAGCTGGTCCAATTCCGCCGCCACTGAGCTGATCTCATCGGAGGACCGGGCGGAAACCGCCACATTTGCCCCGGCCCGCGCGAACACCGTGGCGATACCGCGGCCAATACCCTTGCTCCCGCCGGTCACCAACACAGACCTGGTGGACAGATCAAACATCACATTCCCTCTCCTGCCGGCTCAGCCGACTCGACGTCCGAAAATTGCTTCCCGCAACCATGTTTGGTCGCCGAGATACCGTTCCGCCAGGCGGGCGGTGCGCGCACCGAACCCGTCGCTGACCCTCATCGCCGCATCGGCATCGGCATGCGAGGCAATCCAGGCGGTGAGCATGACGCGGCGCAACATCACAAAAACCGGGATCATGCCCAGATGGTCGTCGGACAGCCGGCGCACTCGTCGATAACCGTCGAGCCAATCCGCGACGGCAGCCTCAGCCTCGGGGGTGTCTTCCACCCAGGACACCACGGCGCCGAGATCGGCCATAAACCAGGACCACCCGCAGTCGTCGAAGTCGATGACCGTGATGTCCGATCCCGGACGGCCCGGGTCGACCATCAAGTTGGACAGTCGCATGTCAGCGTGTATCAGTCCGAATCGATCTGGGGTGTAACCATATTCATCAAGCCGTCGGGTTATGTCCCCCACCGCGGCGTCGACGGCAATGCGGTCCCTGTCGGTCATGCCGGGGGCCTGCCGCCAGTCACCCCAACGCGCCTGCGGGCCGAACATCGAGTCCAGGTCCCAACGAAACCGGGTGAACTCCGCCGGCACACGCCAGCGCTGGACATGGTCGTGCATGTGCGCGGTCAGTTGGCCGAGATTCCCGTATCCGACCACGCCGGAAGTTTCCTCGGCGGTACAACCCGGGACATAACCCATGGCATCGACATGCAACGTGGCCCCGTCGACGCGGACGGGGATCACATCCGATCCGTCCCGCGCCCGCACGAGTTCCGGCGTGACGACCGGAGTCTCGGTGCGTAACGCGTGCATCCACGCCAGCTCGGAGCGGATGGCGGGCAGCGAGTGGTACCCGGGCCGGTGCACCCGCAGCACCATGGGCCGCTGATCGTCCACCAGATAGGTGGCGTTCTCGGAAAGACTCAACAGCCGCAGCGACGTATCCGGATCGCGGCCATAACTCGCGAGGGCGGCTTGCGCGAACGCGCTGTGGTTCGACGGTAATCCCGGCATGGGTCGAGTGTGCACCACAACGAGCCGCCAAGCGGACCAAATCGGACCATTTAATGTCAACGAACCGCAATCGACCCAGAACGAAACATCACCGAAACCAATCGGGGCGATTTCCCTGATTCCCTTTCAACCAGGGCACACGGCCAGGTATAAATGACCGCGTCGCACCAAAACAGCACCGTCGACCTGATCCCCAGGCTTCGTCGGCCGCGGAGAACCAGACAAAACCAGACCAAATACGGAGAAGGGATCTTCCGTGAGCGACACCATCGACCCACCCATCACCACCGCATCCGAGCCGGGCAGCATGCAGCGGCTCAAACCCAATGCCGTCGGCCTCATCGGGGTGCTGTTCATGGCGGTCGCCACCGCCGCACCGATCACCGCGATGGTCGGCAATGTGCCCATGGCGGTGGGATTTGGCAACGGCGCGTACGCCCCCGCCGGGTATCTGGTGGCCACGATCGTGCTGACACTCTTCGCCATCGGCTACGCGGCGATGTCCAGACACATCGTCGCCACCGGCGCGTTCTACGGATACATATCGCACGGCCTGGGCCGCATCGTCGGTCTTGGCTCAGGATTCCTGATCACCTTGGCCTACATGGTTTTCGAGGCCTCCCTGGTGGGAATCTTCTCGTTCTTCGCCAACGACCTCTTCCACAATTTCTTCCACCAGGACGTTCCATGGATCGTCTTCGCGCTGGCCATGCTGGCCACCAACGCGGTGCTCACCTACTTCGATCTCAACCTGGCGGCGAGGGTACTGGGCGTCTTCCTGGTGACCGAAATTCTGATGCTGTCACTACTGGCGCTCTCGGTGCTGTTCACCGGGGGCGGGCCGCAGGGCTGGTCCTGGGGATCGCTCAACCCGCTCAACGGCTTTCACGATCTCAGCGGAGTGGTGCACGGCCCGGCGGGTCCCCTTGCGGTCGCGGGTTCGGCCGGCGTGGGACTCTTCTTCGCATTCTGGTCCTGGGTCGGATTCGAATCCAGCGCCATGTACGCCGAGGAGTCCAAGAACCCCAAAAAGATCATCCCCATAGCGATCGTGACCTCAGTTGTCGGCGTGGGCCTCTTCTACGTCCTTGTCTCCTGGCTCGCCATCGTGGGTACCGGACCCGACAATGCCGTGGCGCTGGCACAAGATTCGTCGACCGCCGGTGACATCTTCTTCGGTCCGGTCCGTAGCCACCTCGGGATATGGGCAGTCACCCTGTTCAAGGTGCTCCTGATGACGGGATCGTTCGCCTGCGGCATGGCCTTCCACAACTGCGCCGCGCGCTACCTGTACGCCATCGGACGCGAAAACGTGATACCCGGGATGCGCCGGACCATCGGAGCCACCCATTCGGCCCACGGCTCACCACATGTGGCGGGCTTCGTCCAAACCGCATTCGCCACCGTGGTTGTGCTCTTCTTCGCGCTCACCCACCGCGATCCGTACACCGGGCTGTATGGACTGATGGCGCTGCTGGGCACGACCGCGATCCTGATCGTCCAGGCGCTCACCGCTTTCGCGGTGATCTCATATTTCCACGTGCAGCGCAATCACCCCGAAACCGCACACTGGTTCCGCACACTGGTGGCACCGCTACTGGGCGGACTGGGCATGGTCTACGTCGTCTACCTACTGGCCAAGCACGCCTCGTTCGCTGCCGGTACCGCAGCCAGCGACTGGATCTTCTCGTCGATTCCCTGGGTGGTCGGAGCCGCCGGAATCGGGGGTATCGCCCTGGCGCTCGCGCTCAAATACACCGCACCCGATCGCTACAACGACCTAGGCAGAACCGTGCTCGAGGAGGCACACGAACGATGAGCTTTTCCAACATCATGGATTCGAACAGCTACACAGGAGAACACGATGACCCGGCCACCGAAACACTGATCACGGCGCGGGAACGGGTACTCGGCCCCTCCTATCGGCTGTTCTACGAGCGGCCCGTACACCTGGTGCGCGGGCAGGGCAGCTATCTGTTCGATGCCGAAGGCAATCGCTATCTGGACGCCTACAACAACGTGGCGAGCGTGGGCCACTGCCATCCCCACGTCGTCGACGCGGTCACCCGGCAGATGTCCACCCTCAACACGCACACCCGGTATCTACACGAGGGCATTGTCGGCTACTCGGAACGTCTCCTTGCCACCATGCCCGACTCCATCGACCAGGTGATGTACGCGTGCACCGGTTCCGAGGCCAACGACCTGGCGCTACGCGTGGCCCAGATGTACACGGGGCAAAAGGGAATCATCGTGACCAGCGATGCCTACCACGGGAACACCGCCGCGGTCACCGCCATCTCCCCGTCGCTCGGCGGGAACTCGCTGGGCCCGCACGTGCGCACCGTGCCTGCCCCCGACAGTTATCGGACTCCGCCGGGCCAGCTGGCGGACCGCTTCGCCGCCGAAGTATCGCGGGCCATTGATGAACTGTGCTCCGCGGGCTACGGATTCAGCTGCCTGGTGGTCGACACGATCTTCTCCTCGGACGGAATCTATCCCGACGCTTCGGTACTGGAGCCGACAGCCGAGGTGGTGCGCAAGGCAGGCGGGGTACTGATCGCCGACGAGGTGCAGCCCGGCTTTGGCCGCACCGGCGATGCCATGTGGGGATTCCTGCGCCACGGCGTGGTGCCCGACATGGTCACCTTGGGTAAACCGATGGCCAACGGCATTCCGGTTTCGGCGCTGGCGGCCACCTCCGAGGTCCTCACCGCGTTCTCGCAGGATGTGCCGTATTTCAACACCTTCGGAGGAAATCCCGTCTCCATGGCTGCGGCCTCTGCCGTCTTGGATGTGATCGAGGATGAGAAGCTGCAGTTGCATGCCGCGGAAGTCGGCGCACTGCTGCGCACCGAGTTACGGTCTTTGGCCTCACGCCACGTCAGGCTCGGCGATATCCGGGGTACCGGACTGTATACCGGGGTGGAGGTCGTCGCCGACCCGGCCGCCCGCACCCCCGATCGAGCCGGTGCGCTACATATCGTGAACGAGCTGCGGAACCGGCGGGTGCTGATATCGGTCTGCGGGCAGGATGGAAATGTACTGAAAGTCCGTCCCCCGCTGGTGTTCTCACGGTCAGACGTGGACTGGTTCTGCACCGAGCTCGACGACGTTCTGAAAGGCATCGACTGATCACGCACAGGACGTACAGTCCTTCCATGGGCGTCACGCAATCTGATCGGTTTGACACGGTGATCGTCGGCGGGGGTCACAACGCGCTGACCGCCGCCGCATACCTGGCCCGCGTCGGCCAACGCGTGCTGTTGTTGGAGCGGCTCGACGTGCTGGGCGGTGCGGCGATCTCGGCGCCCGCCTTCGAGGGCGTCGACGCCCGACTATCCAGATACTCGTATCTGGTAAGCCTCATGCCCCGGCAGATCATCGACGACCTGGGCCTGGACATTCGGCTGGCGCGGCGCAAGTACGCGTCTTACACACCGGATCCCGCCGACGGCGGCCGGAGCGGATTTCTGGCCAGCACACATGATTTCGCCGAGTTCGGGGCCCTGTGCGATTCGGTCACCCGGCCGATGTGGGATTCGATGCTGAAGCCGCTGCAGCGGCGCAGCGATATCCGCGCCGGCGCCTGGGAGCAGCTGGTTGAAGCGCCGATCGGCGAGGTGATCCGCAGCGCCACTCCCGATGATCTGCAGCGCGGGGTGCTGCTCACCGACGCGCTCATCGGAACCTTCGCGAGCGCCGACGACCCGTCGCTGCAACAGAACATCTGCTTCCTGTATCACCAAATGAATCCCTGGGATGTCCCGATCGGCGGCATGGGTGCCGTGACCGGCTCGCTAGAAGCGTCCGCACGACGACACGGCGCCGAATTGCGCACCGGGGCAGAAGTTTTATCGATCTCCCCCGACGGCGAGGTGCGGTATGGCACCGGCGGTGAGGAGCACACGGTGGCGGGCGGCCGCGTTCTCAGCGGTGTCAGCCCCGCCGTGTTGGCCAACCTACTTGGGGAAACCCCACCCGCAGGACAGCCGGGCGCACAGGTCAAGGTGAACCTTCTACTGAAGCGGCTGCCCCGGCTGCGTGATGAAAATGTCACGCCCGAACAGGCTTTCGGCGGCACTTTCCACATCAACGAGACGTACACCCAGCTGGAAAATGCCTACCGGCAGGCATTCAGTGGGCAGATCCCTGATCCGCTGCCCTGCGAGATCTACTGTCATTCCTTGGCGGACCCGAGCATCCTGTCGCCGCAGCTGCGCGCGTCCGGGGCTCAGACGTTGACCGTCTTCGGCTTGCACACGCCGCACGGACTCGCTGCCACCGGCGAACAGCTCCAGGATGCGGTGCTCGGATCGCTGAATTCCGTTCTGGCCGAGCCGATCACCGACGTAGTGGCCACCGACGTGCACGGTCGGCCGTGTATAGAGACCAAGACCACCATCGACCTGGAAAATGCCCTCGGGATGACCGCAGGCAATATCTTCCACGGCGGGCTGCAATGGCCGTTCGCCGAGGATGACGAACCGTTGGAGACTGCCGCACAGCGCTGGGGCGTGGCCACCGCACACGATCGAATTCTGCTGTGCGGATCAGGTTCTCGCCGAGGCGGCGGGGTATCCGGCCTGGGCGGCTTGCATGCCGCCATGGCGGTGCTGGAGGCACGCTAGCCGCCCTTCAGGGGCGTGCGCCGGTCACCTTCTGCAGGATGACGTGCAGAGACCGCAGCTCCGTCTCGTCGAGCATGGTCAGTGCGGTCGGCGCCGGATCGTCGAGGTCGGCGATGACAGCCATGAGCTGCCGGCCCTCGTCGGTCAACGACACCCGCTTGCACCGGCGGTTGTCCGGGTCGACGCGGCGCACCACCAACCCGCGCTGTTCCAGATCACTCACCGCCACCGTGGCCGCCGGGGCGTCCAGCGATGTGGCCTCGGCAATCCCCTTCATCGTCATGGACTGCCGGACAAGCCTTCTCAGAATGCGCACCCTACTGAAGGGAAGTCCGGTCTCCTCGACCACCGTCCGTCGCCAGCTGTCACGATTGTCGAGCACCAGGCTGGCCATGGCGCGCCACACCTCGTCCGCGAGCGGTCTATCCGACACGACAAACCTCCCGCGTTGGGGTGCCCTCGATGAGCGGCGCGAGGCGTTGGGCAGACCGTACCGCGGCGGGCGAAGTGGACACCATACCCAGGGTAGCGATGAGCAGTCCCAGCCCGGCGCACATGAACCACAGCGCAGGTGCACCGATCGAACCGCAGAGCGCCACACCGATACTCACCCCGATCTGGCGGCTCGTGGACGTGACCGCGGAGGCCGCGCCCGCACGGTCCAGCGGCATACCGCTGACGGCGGCATTGGTGATCGGCGCATTCACCATGGCGAACCCGGCGCCGAAAATAGCGAACGTCAGCAGGAGCTCCCAGATGGGCGTGGTCACCGAGACTCGGGTCAGGAGCATCGACGCGGTGAAGAACAAGGTACCCGCCACCAACAGTGAGGGCCTCGCACCGAACCGGCCCACCAGGCGGCCCGAGATGGGTGAGAACACCAGTGCCCCAACGGCGATCGGGAGATAGACCAACCCCGTGTGCATCGCGGAGAAGTGTCGCTGCCCCTGCAGGTACAGCGACATCGTGAACAGGAAAGCACTCCACGCCATGCAGGCACATATCGCCGTGAGAGTGGCCGAAGCGAACGGGATGCTCCGGAAGAAGCGCAGGTCGATGAAGGGGTGTCGCCGCCGGGATTCGTATCTGAGGAACACCGCGAATGCCGACAGTGCGACAACCAGGACGGCGAGCAGGCGGGGCGTCGCCCATCCCAGCGACGGTCCTTCGATGAGGGCGAACACGATGCCGAACAGGAAGAGCACCGCCAGCGCCTGCCCCACCGGGTCGATGTCACGCATGGTGGCCGACTTGCTCTCCGGCACAAAGATCGCCGTCAGCGTGAAGGCGAGCACACATACCGGCAGATTGATCCAGAAGACGGCGCGCCAGCCCACCCATTCGATCAGCAGTCCACCGACTATCGGGCCCAACGCCATCGATATCCCGACGACGGCGCCCCAAAACCCAAGCGCCCTAGCGCGTTCCACGCGGCCGGTAAACACCTGCGAAATGATCGATAGCGCAACCGGGTTCAGCATCGAGCCGCCCACCGCCTGCAGCAGGCGCGCGGCGATGAGCAACCCGACAGTGGGGGCCAGGCTGCAGAGCAGCGAGCCGATCGCGAAGATCGAAAGACCGATGTGGAAGACCTTGCGGCGCCCGAGGCGATCCCCCGCAGCGCCCGAGAGCATCAGCAGCGAGGCCAGGCCAAGGGTATAGATGTCGATGACCCATTGCAGCTGAGAAGTGGTGGCACCGAAATCGGACCGAATGGTCGGCAGCGCCACGTTCACGATGGTGGAGTCCATCGACACGATGAGCAGACTCAGGCAGCAAGACCCCAAGATCACGATCTTGCGGCGCTCGCTCAATGCACCGACGGTCGCTTCCACACAACCATTGTGAAACTACAACTGTTAGCGATGCAAACTGATTTACATCACACTGTCAGATGTCAGCCGACGTGCGGTCGGCAGAGATCAAGGGGATCAGGGGTACTGACGCTCGCCGTAGCCGGTGTAGATCTGCCGCGGGCGGCCGATCTTGCCGGGCTCCGAATGCATTTCACGCCAGTGCGCGATCCAGCCGGGCAGGCGGCCCAACGCGAACAGCACAGTGAACATGCGTGTCGGGAAGCCGATGGCCCGGTAGATCAGACCGGTGTAGAAGTCGACGTTCGGGTACAGCTTGCGCTCGACGAAGTAATCGTCGGTGAGCGCGGCTTCCTCGAGCGCCTTGGCGATCTCGAGCAGCTGGTCGTCGCCGCCGAGCTTGCCGAGGATCTTGTCGGCCTGTTCCTTACAGATCCGGGCACGCGGGTCGTAGTTCTTGTAGACGCGGTGCCCGAAGCCCATGAGCTTGACACCGTCTTCGCGGTTCTTGACCCGCCGAACGAAGTCGTGGGTGTCGCCGCCCTCGGAGCGGATGCGCTCCAGCATCTCCAGCACCGCCTGATTGGCGCCGCCGTGCAGCGGGCCCCACAGTGCGTTGATGCCGCCGGACACGGAGGTGAACAGGTTGGCGTCAGAGGAACCGACCAACCGCACCGTCGAGGTGGAGCAGTTCTGCTCGTGATCGGCATGCAGGATCAGCAGCATGTCGAGCGCCCGCACGATCTCCGGGTCCACCTCGTACGGCTCGGCGGGCAGACCAAAGGTCATCCGCAGGAAGTTCTCAACAAGCGTCAGCGTGTTGTCCGGGTACAGGAACGGCTGCCCCACCGACTTCTTGTAGGCGTAGGCCGCAATCGTCGGCAGCTTCGCCAGCAAGCGGATCGTGGACAGCTCGACCTGTGCGTCGTCATGCGGGTCCAGCGAGTCCTGGTAGTAGGCGCTGAGCGCGTTCGCGGCACTGGACAGCACCGGCATGGGGTGCGCGTTGCGCGGGAAACCATCGAAGAATCGCTTCAGGTCCTCGTGCAGCAACGTGTGGCGCTGGATCTTGGTGGTGAAGTCCTCCAGCTGCTGCGGTGTGGGCAGCTCGCCGTAGATGAGCAGGTAGCTCACCTCGATGAAGGTGGACTTGTCGGCCAGCTGCTCGATCGGATAACCGCGATAGCGCAGGATGCCGGCGTCGCCGTCGATGTAGGTGATGGCGCTCTTCGTCGAGGCGGTATTGACGAAGCCTGCATCGAAGGTGGTGTAACCGGTATCAGCCAGCAGCTTGCCCAGCGCGAAGCCATCAGAGCCTTCTGTCGCGCGGACGATGTCCAGCTTGGTTTCGCCTCCGGGGTACTGGAGAGTAGCGAAATCGTTGTTGTCGGCCACAGGCATCCCTTCTGAGGTTCAGCGGCTCCATGAGAACGTTCATAGAGAAGGTAGTCGCTCCCTCTATGCGGCGCCTGGTCAGGGTCGAGAACGCAGACCAAACAGCCGCCGGCCCTCGCCCCTGGTGCGCACAGCGTCGAGCGCACGGTCCCAGGCCAGCAGCGCCGCGGAGGCCATCACCGTCGGCCGGAACGTGTCTTTGGCCAGGGAAGCTGTCGCCCTGGCCTTGGTCACCGCGCTCGCTTTGGACATGTGTCCCGAGTCGAATGGCGGCTGCGGGTCGTACTCGATACTCAGCTGAATCGCTTTGGCCTCCTCCTCCCCCGCGATCTGCCCGGCCAGCCACAGGCCCAGATCGATACCCGCGGACACCCCGGCCGCGGTGACCACGCCCGCATGACCGGTGCGCACGATGCGCTCGTCACCGACCGGAGTCGCACCGAACGCCTTGAGCGCCGGCAATGTCGACCAGTGCGAGGTGGCCCGTTGCCCCTCGAGCAGACCCGCCGCCGCCAGCACCAGCGAACCGCTGCACACCGAGGTGGTCCAGGTCGCCGTGGGATGCACCCGGCGCAACCACTCCAGCAGTTCCTCATCGCGCGCGGCCATCGTCGTTCCCGGCCCTCCAGGCACCAGGACGACATCGGGCGCGGGAGTCTCGTCGAACGAATGCGTGGCACCGATGACGAGCACGCCCGAATCGGCGGTGATGGGCCCCGGCTTGTGCCACACGAACCGCACCTCGGCACCGGGCATGAAACGCAAGACCTCATACGGGCCGATGAAATCCAGTGCGGTGAAATCCGGGTACAGCACGATCGCGATCTGTGTCATGCGGGAAGTCTTGCGGGAAGTCATAAGGAAACCCTTTCGGTTCGTTGGAAGGTCTTGCGATACTGGTCGGGCGATACGCCCATGCGTCGAACGAAGTTGCGGCGCAAGGATTCCGCCGATCCAAATCCGCAGCGGTCCGCGATCACCACCATGGTGTCGTCGGTCTCCTCGAGCTGGCGGCGCGCGGCCTCGGACCGGACGCGCTCCACATAAGCCGATGGCGCCTCGCCAACCTCCGCGGTGAAAACCCGGGTGAAATGCCGCGGGCTCATCGCGGCCAGCCGGGCCAGCTCGGGCACTCGGTGCGACCCACCGGGCGCCGCCTCGATGGCCTCCTGCACGTCCCGGATCGGCATCCGCTTGGCCCGCGGCATCCACACCGGTGCCGCGAATTGCGACTGTCCACCGGGACGGCGCAGATACAGGACGAGCATGCGCGCCACAGCCTGCGCCACATCCGCGCCGTAGTCGTCCTCGACCAATGCCAGCGCCAGATCGATACCCGCGGTGACACCCGCCGCCGTCCACACCTTCTCCGAGCTGCGCAGGAAAATCGGGTCGGGATCCACGGTGATGCTGGGAAACTCGGTCGCGAGCGTCTCAGCCATCGCCCAATGTGTGGTCGCCCGGCATCCATCGAGCAAGCCGGCCTGGGCGGCCAGGAACGCGCCGTTGCATACGCTCACCACCCGGCGCGCGGACCGCGCGGTGGCGCGAATCCACGCCACGAGAGCAGCGTCTCGCCGCGCGGCCGCGACCCCGCCGCCGCCGGGTAGCAGCAAGGTGTCGCATCCCGCAGAGGCATCCGGCAATGGACCGGTGATCAATCCGAGGCCCGAGCCGGTGCTGACCGGTGTGCCCCCGGCCGACACCAGGGATATCTCGTAACCGGGTTTCCCGGTCACGAAGTCCGACGCCTGCGCGAACACCTCGTAAGGCCCCACCAGATCGAGGGCCTGCACTCCCGGAAATCCCAGGATCACCACCGAGCGCGTCACATCTCCCAGTGTTCGCCCGCTGGGCAATGGCGTCCAGGTCGGGTATCCCACAAATTAGGACATCAGGATTTGGGCAGCCACTCCTCATCCGTGGCCGCGAGCAGTCGCTCGTGATCGACGCGATTGCGCCGCGCGTAGGCCTCGGCGAAATCCGCGAACGCCGTATCCGCGGCATTGGGATCCGATCCCGCGCCGAGGTACCCGGCCACCACTCCCGGCACACCCGACTGAGCGTGCGCGCGCGCCAGCGCGATCGCGCACAACGACCCATAGAGCAGAAGGTCGTCAGGGTCGGTCAGGCTGCCGATATCCACCGAGCCCTTCATGTCACGGAACTGTCGGACGTAAAAACTGCCACGCGTCTGCGAGGACACGTAGCCCAAAAAGGGATCACCGCTGGCCTGCATGATGCGCTGACCGGCCACCACCCGGCGCCCGGGCTCCAGCTTCAGCTCCTGCGGGAAGTACGCCTCGACCACCGAGGCAGACGCCTCCTTGAGCTGCAGAAACAGCGGACCGCCGTCGGCATCGGTGAGCAACGCCAGATAGCAACGGGTGCCCACACTTCCCACGCCGACCACCCGCACCACGGCGTCCTCGAACTGATGGCAGGCCAGGACCGACACCACATCCTCGGGGACCGAGCCGAAGTAATCGCCGACCATGGCGGCGGCCTCCGACAGGCCCACCTCCGGGACGTGCACCGCGATGTCTTCCTGCTCGACGATCCGGTGGTGGCCGTCGACGGTGGTGAAGGTCAGCTTCTTCAGCGCCCGTCGCGATGTGTTCTTGGTGGCCTTCGACACCGTCTCGGTGGCCAGCCGCGACGCGCTCTTGGACAGGCGCGCGGCCAGCTCCATCACCTCGTCGGCTGTCGTCTTGAGGTAGAAGCGCTCGAGGGTCGAAAGCTGCGCCAGCTCATTCATGCGATTGCGGTAGGCCGTCGCGGTCTTGACGGCCGCCGAACGCACCACGTCCTTCGGCATGCCGAGGTCATCACCGAGGATCGCCACACTGGTCACCAGACGTTTGACATCCCACTCCCACGGACCGACAGCCGTCTCGTCGAAGTCGTTCACGTCGAACAACAGCAAGCGGTCACGAGCGGCGAAGAGCCCGAAGTTGGAGATGTGTGCGTCACCGCAGATCTGGATGTGGACGCCGGTGGTCGCCGTGTGCGCCAGATCGGCCGCCATCACCGCGGCGGCCCCGCGATAGAACGCCAACGGCGACTCGGACATGCGTTGCCGCCGAACCGGCACCAGGGAGGCGATCCTGGATCGGTTCTGTGCGGCGAGCACCGCGATCGGATCTCGCTGCGGCCCGTCCGGAATTTCCGCGAGGCTGCGACGTGGCATGCGCTCACGCAGTCCGCGACCGACAGCAAGCTGCTGTTCCCGCGGAAACCGTCGGAGGTCCTCGACCGTCGGGGTATCCATGCCGTAAATCTATTGCGGGTCGAGCTGCGCTTCAGCGGAAGTCCGGAACCGCACGAACACCGGCACCAGCAGCGCCGCGACGATCACCCCGACCACTACGAGGGCGCCACCACCGGCAGCGGCCGCGGTCGTCCCCACGGCAGCTGCGGCGGCGCCGTGCGCAAAGTCCGCCACCCGCGGTCCCCCGGCCACCACCACCGTGAACACACCCTGAAGCCTGCCCCGCACATCATCGGTCGCTACCGATTGCAGGATCGTCGTGCGGAAGGCCGCCGAGACCATGTCCGCGATGCCGCCGATCACCAGGAAAAGCAACGACAGCCACAGCAGCGGCGCGTGCGCGGTGAGGCCGAAACCCACCATCGCCAACCCCCACACCACGATGCTGATCACCACCGCGAAGCCCTGACGATCGATCCGGTGGAACCAGCCGGAGAACACCCCGCCGATCACCGCACCCACCGATATCGCCGCCGACAACAACGCGATCACGGTGCCCCCGTCGGGGGGATCGCCGAATCCCTCGTGCGCGATCTGCGGGAACAGGATGCGTGGCATCCCGAAGATCATGGCGATGAGATCCACCACAAACGACATCAGCACGATCTTGTGCCCTGCCAGATACCGGAAGCCCTCCAGCACGTCCTGAAGGCCGGAGGCGTTGGCGCGCAGATCCTTTGACACACCCGTCGGCGGCATCTTGTGCAGCCGTATCGTCGCCCAGATCGGCGCCACGCAGGCGATCGCGTCGATCAGGTACAGCGTGGACAGGTCCACCCACTTGAGCAGCACCCCCGCCAGCAGCGGCCCCGCGATGAAGCCGAACTGCTGCACCGTCATATTGAGCGCATTCGCCGCCGGCAGCTGATCGAGCGGAAGCATGCGCGGAATCGCCGCGGCACGGGTCGGCGAATTGACCGCGAAAAACCCCTGCTGCACCGACAACAGGCACAACACCACCCACACGTTGTTCACCGACAACGCGGCCTGCAGCCACAACAGCACCGAGGAGACGCCCAGCCCGGTCGCGGTGATGATCAGCAGGGTCCGCCGATCCATCCGGTCGGCAAGCGCGCCGCCCCACAGGCCGAAGATCACCAACGGCACCAGTCCGAAAACACCCGTCAGTCCGACGTATGCCGAGCTCTGGGTGAGCGCGTAGATCTGCACGGGCACCGCGAAAAGGGTCAGCCCCGCACCGATGACCGTGACCACTCCGGCCAGCCAGAGACGGCGGAAATCAGCATTCCGAAGAGGCGTGATGTCTGCGAAAAAACGTCTCAGACCGCACCCGCTCCACTCGTTACCGGCTTGTCAGGCACCCGCGGTGCCCCGGGTAGCTAACTTACCCGGGGCACCGCCGGTTCACTCCTTCGCCTCGGATACTGCGTCAGATGGCTCGGGTGTGGCATCCGGCGCAGCCGCGTCCGACTCAGCCCCGGCGGACTCCGCAGCGGGTTGTGCCTCCTGCGGCGCCGCCTCGGATTCCGCGTCGGGCAGCTGACCCACGAGGTACTCGGCGAGCCCTCCGATGGTCGGGTAGTCGAAAACCGCCGTCGCGTTGATGGTGAACTTGCCGCCGAACTGGCTGTGCAGACGGTTGCGCAGTTCGATCGCCATCAGCGAGTCCGTGCCCAGATCCAGGAACCGACTCGTCGCGGCCGGCGGCTGCGCCAGGCGCAGGAAGTTCTGCACCTCACGCTGAAGGAACTCGGTCACGAAACCGGCTCGTTGCGGCACCGGGATCTCCATCAGCTGCTTGAGCAGCTCGCTGTCGCCGGTCACCTCGCCGACGGCACTCGGCAACACCAAGTCCAGGATCGGCGGGCGAGAACTGCCCAGCACCTTGGCGGCCCGCTGCCAGTTCGCCTTGAGGATGGTGGCCTGACCGGTTCCGTTCGCGATCACCTCGGCAAGTGCCGCGAGCGCCGCCGACGGATCCAGCAGAATCAGACCCTGCGCACTGATGTTCGCGGTCGCCGCCTCCGAGGAGGCCATCCCGCCCTGACCCCAGGGACCGAAGTTGATACCCGTGGCCGGCAGACCTTGCGCCCGTCGCTGCGCGATGAGGCCGTCGAGCAGTGCATTGGCGGTCGCGTAGTTGGACTGACCGGGTGAACCGAACAGACTGGACACCGAGGAGGAGACGATGAAGAAGTCCAGCTCGTCGCCCTTGGTCAACCGATCCAGATACTCGGCACCGAAGGCCTTGGGCGCCAACGTCGTCCGGAACCGCTCCACGCTCTGCTGACCCAGTAGCGCATCATCGAGCACACCGGCCAAATGCGCGACACCGGCCAGCGGTGGCAGCTCGGCGCGGATCCGCTCCAGCAGCGTGGCAACCTCGGACTCCTCACCGACATCGGCGGTGAAGACGTGGATGCGGGTCTTGGAACGCTCGGTGATCTCCTCGATCACCCGCTGCGCGTCGGTATCTGGCGCGCGCCTGCTGGTCAACACGATGTCACCGGCACCGAGCTGAGCCAGATAGCCCGCCGTGTGCAGACCGATCGCACCGAGACCACCGGTGATCAGGTAGGTCCGATCCGGCCGCGGTGCAAGCGGATTCGGCATCTGGCAGACGATCTTGCCGATATGCCGGGCCTGCTGCATGCGCCGGAACGCCGCTCTAGCCTCCGTCAGCGGGTAGATCTCGGCAGGCAGTGGTGTCCACTCCCCCTTGGCCAGCCCCTCCGACACCTCGGTGAGCAAGGTGCGGATGCGGTCCGGCTCTTGGAACATCACCGTGTCCAACGCGACGATCTCGTAGGCGATATCGGGTCGAGCCTGCGCCATCTGCTCCGCAGTCCAGATATCGCGCTTGGCGATCTCGGCGAAACGGCCGTTCTTGCCGGTGGCTCGCAGCGTCGCCTCGATGAAGCCCTCACTGGTCAGGCTGTTGAGCACCACGTCCACACCGGCACCGTCGGTGTCCGCCAGGATCTGATCGGCGAAATCGGTTGTGCGCGAATCGTAGACGTACTTGACACCGAGCTTGCGCAGGGTCGCCCGCTTGAAGGTGCTGGCCGTGGCGAACACCTCGGCCCCGAACTGTTGGGCCATCTGGATGGCCGCCAGCCCGACGCCACCGCTGGCAGCGTGGATCAGCACCTTGTCGCCCGGCTTGAGCTGCGCCCAGTCGAATGACAGCCGCACCGTCAGTGCGGCGGCGGGAATCGTGGCGGCCTCGACCCCACTGATCCCGTCCGGAATCGGTGCCAGGAACTGGGCCGGCACGTTGAACCGGCTGCCGAAGGCACCCTGCATGGAGCCGTAGACCCGCTGGCCCACTTCGACTCCGGTGGCACCCTCGCCCAATTGCGTGACGATACCGGCGAAGTCACCACCGATAGGTCCGGGGTCACCCGGGTACAGACCCAGCACGTTGAGCACGTCACGGAAGTTGAGGCCCGCGGCCTCTACCCGCACCTGCACGTAGCCCTCGTCCGGCGCCGGGACTTCCTTTTCGGTGATCCGCAGGTTGTCGATGGCACCGCGTTCGGTGGGCGCCAGCACGTAATCGCTACCGCGCGGCACCGTCAGATGCCCGGTGCGCGACCACGGCAGCAATCGGGAAGCGAGCAGCTTGCCCTGCCGCACAGCGATTTCCGGCTCCGCCGGCTCGTGTCCGGGAGTGACCAACAGATTCACCAGCGCCTGCACGGCCTCGGGTGAGCCGTCACCGTCGACGAGCCTGGCGCGCAGCGCCGGTTCCTCGTTGATCGTGGTGCGCCCGAATCCCCACAGCGACGCCTGCACCGGATCGACCGGCTCGCCGGACTCGGTGGCCACGGCCCGCTCGGTGACGATCCAGAGACCATCCGGGAGCTTCACGCCGTTTTGGGAACCGTTCTGCACCGTGTGCACGGCACTGAGCAGGTTGGCGATCTCCGTTTCGAGGCGAGCGGCGGCATCGGCCGTCGACTCCTGCGCACTCGGTCCGGCCGCGCGCCAGACGACACCGGAGAACGGCACACCGCGCCCCTTGGCCTGTTCCAGCACCTGCCCGAGCAGTTCCGAATCGGTCGTGCGGTCAAACGGGATGCAGCCCGGCACCTTGGCGGCAAGCTCGTCGAACCCGGCGATCAGCCAGGTGCCGCTTGCATTTTCGGCTTCGACTATGCCTTCTACAGAAGGCGGAACCGGAACCTCATGCCAGCCAAGGGTGTACAGCAGACGCGTGGCATCGCCACCGAGCCCGCGCAG
Organism: Mycobacteroides franklinii; assembly: GCF_002013895.1. GTDB lineage: Bacteria > Actinomycetota > Actinomycetes > Mycobacteriales > Mycobacteriaceae > Mycobacterium > Mycobacterium franklinii. The sequence goes on from NZ_MAFQ01000006.1 coordinate 170,193, forward strand.
CAGCGCCTCGCGCGGCGCACGCTTGACGGTGAACTCGCGAATCCCGCCCAGGTGACGGCCATCGCGATCCAGATAATCCAGATCGAAGACCTGCGTCTCGCTGTCCAGTGGGCTCTCGTGCCAGCGTGCCCGGCAGTAGAAGCGCCGAGGCATCTTCTCCTTCAACGTCACCTGTCCGTACCGCAGCGGCAGGAACAGATCGTTGACTCCCTGCTCGGCGGCGAGCAGGGCGGGGAATGCCGGGAAGGCGACACCGGTGCACAGGTCCATCAGGACCGGGTGCATCGGCTCGGAACCCAGCTGCTCGGCGAGCTCTTCGCCGACGAGGACATCGCCGATCGCCTCGCCCTCACCGAGCCACAACGACTTCAGAGAACCAGACCAGGTTGGGCCCCAAGCCAATTCCAGATCGGCAAAGATCTCGAAGAGCTCCATCGGACGCATGCGTTCCATGCGCTCGATGGCCGCATCAACCGGCTCTACCGGCTCAGCAGTCTCAGACGTCGGCTCTGCGTCTTCACTGATCCCGGTGACGACGGTGCCTTCGGCGTTCAGCGACCAGTCGACATCGCGTTCACCGTAGGGACGGCTGTGCACCTGGAATGTGGACCCGCTGCCATCCTCCAGCGGATGCAGTGTCAACTGCACCTCACGAGAGCTCTTCTCCGGCAAGATGATCGGCTCGTAGAAGAACACATCCTTGGCCCGTGCCGGAGTGCCGACCGCGGCCAGGGCCATCGCGGCATAGGTCGCGCCGGGGACGACGACGGTGCCGTAGATGACGTGGTCGGACAGCCACGGCTGCGACCTGACCGACAACCGGCTGATGTACACGGAATCGCCGGACGCGAGGTCCTCGCCTCTGCCGAGGATGCCGGCAGATGCTCCGCCCCCGCCTTCGATGGCGGAACCGGACGACTTCGGCCAGAAGCGGCGGCGCTGGAATGGATAGGTCGGCAATTCCAACGTCCGGCGGGGCCGATGTTGCAGCGCGGCGAAATTGGGTCGATGGCCGCCGACATATGCCGACCCAAGCGCTTCGGCGATCTGACGGCGGTCGTCAACACCCTTGCGCAGCGACACAATTGCCCGCGGAGCGGCCAGGTGCTCCGGCCAGACCTGCACCGCGGCACCGGTCAGCACCGGCTGCGGGCCGATCTCCATCAACACCGAGCATCCCAGCGCGGCGACGGTGCGCACGCTTTCCGCGAACTGCACCGGCTGGCGGGAATGCCGACGCCAGTACTGAGCGTCGATCGGGGTCTGCGCCGTCAGCACCGCACCCGTGCGGTTGCACACCAGCGGCAGCGTCGGGGTGGCGAACTGCACCTGCCCCGCGTACGACTCGAATTCGTCGAGGACCGGGTCCAACAACTCCGAGTGGAAGGCATGACTGGTCTCCAGCCACGTGCAGCGAATCCCCTCTTCCTGGAATCGGGCGACCGCCTGCTCCAGGTCCTCGCCCGGACCCGAGAGCACGGTGTTCGGTCCGTTGTAGGCACCGACCGACACGTGCGGGAACTCGCCGGCGACCTGCTCGACGTGCTTGGCGTCGCTGAACACCGCCACCATGCGCCCACCCGCGGGCAGGCTGCCGAACAACCGGCCGCGCTCGGCCATCAGTCGCGCGCCGTCCTCGATGCTGAACACTCCGGCCACGCATGCGGCCGCGTACTGGCCGACGCTGTGCCCCAGCACCACATCGGGCTCAATGCCCCATGACTGCCACAGCCGGGCCAGGCCCATCTCGACGGCGAAGATCGCGGGCTGCGCGAACGACGTGTGCCGCAACACCTTCCCTGCTTCGCCGCCGGTCTCGCGATCGGTGGCGAACATGACCTCGAGCAGCGGACGGTCCACGATGTCCTTGACTGCTTCCGCGCACCGCGTCACGGTCTCGGCGAAAACCGGTTCTGCGTCGAACAACTCACGCGCCATGCCGGGGTACTGACTGCCTTGCCCGGTGAACAGCCATGCGGTTGTCGGGTGGTTCGTGTGCTCACCACGAACGACACCCGGGCGCAGACGGTTCTGGACCAGCTCTGCCAGCCCCTCACGCGCGGCCTGTACCGAATCCACGACCAGCGCGGCGCGATGTTCGAAGTGCGACCGACCGCGTCCGGCGGTAAGGCAGACATCGGCGAGGTCGACATCCGGATTGGCCGTCAGCCAGGACTCGTAACGCTGCGCCACCGCCAGGAGTGCCTCCGGTGACCGTGCGGACAGCGGGAGCACGCCCACCTGGGCGGCCTGAGATTCCGGCACGTCCGTGGTGTCGGCGTCACCCTCGAGCAACGCTGCCTGCGGCTGCGGTGCCTCCTCGATAAGTACGTGCGCGTTGGTACCGGTGAATCCGAAGGAACTCACCCCGGCGCGCCGCGGCCTGCCGGCCGCTTCCCACGGAATCGCCTTGTCCACCACCCGCACGGGCAGCGACTCCCACGGGATGTGCGGCGACGGATTGTCGAAGTGCAGGCTCTGCGGCAGCACCCCGTTCTGCAGTGACAGCACCACCTTGATGAGGCCTGCTGCGCCGGAGGCCGATTCGGTGTGACCGATATTGGATTTCACCGACCCCATCAGCAGCGGCCGGTCCGCATCGCGCGAACCGCCATACGCTGCCGCGGCCGCCTGCACCTCAATCGGATCACCCAGCGGGGTGCCTGTTCCATGCGCCTCGAGGTAGTCGACATCGCCGCCAACCAGACCGGCGCGCGCCAGCACGGTACCGATGAGCCGTTGCTGCGCACCACCATTGGGAACGGTCAACCCACTGGACGCACCGTCCTGGTTCACCGCGCTGCCAGGAATCACCGCGAGGACCCGGTCGCCATCGCGCTCGGCATCGCTCAATCGCTTGAGCACCAGAATTCCGCAGCCTTCGCTACGCACGTAGCCGTCGGCGGAGGAGTCAAAGGTCTTGCAGCGCCCGACGGGCGACAACATCCTGGCGCGTGAAGCGGCGATGGTCGTCACCGGACTCAACAGCACGTTCACACCGCCGGCCAGCGCCAAATCGCAATCACCGGAATGCAGGGCCTGGACGGCCTGATGCACGGCAACCAACGCCGAGCTGCACGCGGTATCGACCGCGACCGCCGGTCCCTCGAATCCCATCGCGAAGGCAACGCGCCCGGAGATCGCGTTGAGTGCGTTGCCGGTGATGAAGTAGGGCTCGATCTTGTCGATCGATTCCGACGAGAGCAGGTGGGCGTATTCGTTGGCGCCCACCCCGGCGAAGATGCCGGTTCGGCTGCCGCGCAATGCGGCCGGCGCGTATCCGGCTCTTTCCAGGCCCTCCCATACGGTTTCGAGCATCAGTCGCTGCTGCGGCTCGATCCAGACTGCTTCACGTGGGGAGATGCCGAAGAACTCCGGATCGAATCCGTCGATGCCGTCGAGGAATCCGCCGAAACGCGTGTACGTCTTACCGGCGACCTCCGGATCCGGGTCGTAGAACTCGTCGATATCGAAGCGGTCCTCGGGGACTTCCCTGATCACATCGACGCCGCCGGACAGCACCTCCCAGAAGGCCTCCGGATCGGGTGCACCGGGGAACCGGCAGGACACCGCGACGATCGCGATCGGCTCGTCGGTGCGTGTTGTCGCTGCCGTCCGTTGCGGCGCCGACTTGGCCTGCTCATTGAGGCCGAGCACGTCACCGAGCAGATAGTCGGCAACATCGGAGATGCGGGGATGATCCATCACCAGGGTGACCGGAATCTCCTTGCCCACACCCTGTTCCATGCGACGCCGCAGTTCGACGGCCATCAGCGAATCCATGCCGAGGTCGAAGAATCCCGCGTCCTCGCGGATCTCGGACACGTCCACGCGAGTCACCTCGGCGACCGAGTCACGCAAGTAGTCGGTCAGCAGCTTCTTGCGCTGCTGAACGGGAGCGTTCGTGAGTCGCTCGACCAACTGCGTCGTGCCCGACTGCGTACCCGTGGCCGACGCAGCGAGATGCGACGGTACCTCTCGCTCCAACTCGGCCAGGAATGCTCGCCTCCCCGCCTGCTGGTAGAGCGGCAGGAAGCGGGCCCAGTCGATACGCGCAACGACACCCTGTGCCCCACCGTTCGATGAAGAAGCCGCCACGATGTCGGCCAGACCGGCCAGTGCATCGGCAGGCGACAACGTCTTAATCCCGCGCTGCTCCAGTCGCGCACGGGATTCCGCGTCAGCCATGCCCGCCGACCAGGGACCGAAGTTGACGCTGGTTCCGGCGATACCCTGCTCGCGCAGACGCCAGGCCAGCCCGTCGAGGAAGGCATTCGCCGCGCTGTAGGCGGTCTGACCGTAACCACCCCACACCGAGGCGATGGAGGAGGTGTTGATGAAGAAGTCAAGCTTCAGGCCAGCCGCGGCTTCACTCAAATGCCAAGCGCCCCAAACCTTACCGGCGAAGACGCGGTCCAGTTCGGCTTGCTGAGATGGACCATCGAGGTCGCTCAGCGGGGTGGTGCCGATCTCGCCCGCAGCGTGAACGATGCCCGCCAATGGCGGCAGCTCGGCCTGCACACCCGCCAACAGACGTGCGACATCGTGCGCGTCGGCGACATCGGCGGTGACGACCCGGACATCGCAGCCGTGCTGGGCGCCGAGGGCGTCGATGCGCTGCTGCGCGGACTCACTGGGCTCGCGCCGGCTCGTCAGCACCAGATGCTTGGCACCACGACCGGCCAGGTACCCGGCGATCTCAAGCCCGATAGAGCCCAGCCCGCCGGTAACCAAATATGTTGCATCGCTGCGCACTTCCAGCGGCTTGCCGCTTGGCGCTTCCTCCCGCCGAACCAGTCGGGGAACGTAGACCCCTTGACCGCGCAGTGCGATCTGGTCTTCCCTGGCGGCCGCGTCGCCCGATACGGAGACCCGGCTGATGAACTGCGACCATTCGTCGGCACTGGCATCGGACAGGTCGGCGAGTCCGCCCCATACCTGCGGAAGTTCCAGTGCCGCAGCGCGACCGAATCCCCACAGCGCAGTCTGCTCCGGAGCCACGGTGTCCGTGTCGGTGGTGCGCTGCGCACCCTGGGTAACCACCCAGATGGGCGCGCGCAGTTCCGCGGCAGCCGCGCCGCGGAAGAGCCGCCGTGTTCCGTTCAGAATCTGGTGCTGGATCCGCAGCAAGGACTGCGTCGAAGAACTTGCCTTGCCGCCATCCAGGGCCGCGACATGCACAATGCGTAGCGTCTGCCCCTGCTCCGAGGCACCCGATGCCGCCGCGCGCAGCGCCTCCACCAGCTGCGCCTCGTCGGCGTCCGATACCGGCAATGCGAGGGTCTGGTGCTGCTGTCCGCGCGCGCTCAGCACGTCGGCCAACCGCTGAGCCGCGCCCGCCGCATCGCCGACCAGGAGCCAGGTGACGCTGCCGGCCGCTTCCGAACCGGACAGCGGTGTCGGCGACTTCTCCCAGCGGAATTGGTAGCGGTCGTCCGCGATGGACTGGGTGTTTCGCTGCTGGTTATGTTGTGCCGCAAGCTTTGTCAGCACAGTCAGGGTCTGCTGGTCGCCACCGGCTCCGCCGAGTAGGTTCGCGAGTTCCTCGATCTTCCCGTCCTCGAGCAGCCGGACGGCTTGGGTGCGCGGACCACTGGTGTTCTGTTGCTGATTGGGGCTATCCCGATTGTCGCGATACCAGTACTGGCGATGCTCGAACGGATAGGTGGGTAGGTCGAGCTTTTGTGCGTGCCCATGCTGGAAGGCGCCGAATTTGGGCAGGTAGCCCAACACGTACGCGTCGGCGGCAGCCTCGGTGATCTGCCGGTGGTCCGCGGTGTTCCGGCGCAGGGATGCGATCGCCCGCGGAGCGGTGGCCGGGTCCGGCCATGCGCGCAGGGCTGCTGCGGTGAGCACCGGCTGCGGGCCGATCTCGAGCAGCACCTTGCAGTTCATGTCGGCGAGCGTGCGCACACTCTTGGCGAATTCCACCGGCTGACGCGCGTGGCGACGCCAGTAGGCGCCATCGAGTTTCACGCTTCTACCCAGCGCGGTGCCGGTCCGATTGTCGATCAGAATCCGTTGCGGGGTCTTGTAATTGAACTGACTCGCGTAGGACTCGAACTCGTCCAGGATCGGGTCCAGCAGTGCCGAGTGGAACGCGTGACTGGTCTCCAGAAAATCGCAGCGGATACCGTCGGCCACCAGGCGCGCCACCGCCTTCTCCAAATCCTGTGCAGGACCCGACAATACGGTGTTAGCACCGTTGTAGGCAGCTACCGACAGACTGGGAAACTCGTCCGTCAGGCTCTCGGCGCGTACGGCGTCGGTGAACACCGCGGCCATCCGGCCACCCGCAGGCAAGCTGCCGAACAGTCGGCCGCGCTCGGCGATCAGCCGCGCACCGTCCTCGAGACTGAACACGTCCGCAACACAGGCCGCCGAATACTGGCCGACGCTGTGCCCCAGCACCACGTCGGGCTCGAATCCCCACGACTGCCAGAGCCGGGCCAGACCCATCTCCACTGCGAACAAGGCGGGCTGGGCGTATGACGTCTGCCGCAACGTCTCCTCGGCCTCGGGTCCATCCGTATCGAAAATAACATCCAGCAAAGGCTTTTCGAGAACGTCGGCCACGGCAGCGGCGCACCGATCCACAGTTTCAGCGAATACGGGCTCGGTGTCGTACAACTCTCGGGCCATGCCGGGGTACTGGCTACCCTGACCGGTGAACAGCCAGGCCGTCTTCGGCGTGTCATGCGATTCTCCACGCCCCAACCCGGGCGCGGGGCGATCGTCTGCGACGGCACCGAGCAACTCGACGGCGGCTTCGCGCGAATTCACCACCAACGCGGCGCGGTGCTCCAAATGCGCTCGTCCCACTCCGGCGGTGAGGCACAGATCGGCCAACGTGGCCTCGGGGTGCTCGCTCAACCAGTTGCGGTATCGATCAGCGATCTGCACCAACGCCGCGGGCGTACGTGCCGAAAGCGGCAGGATGCTGTATTTCCGACCGCCGGTGACGGCGGGCGCATCGACAGATTCCGGAGTCGCGGCCGGAGCTTCTTCCAGGATGACGTGCGCGTTGGTGCCGGCGAATCCGAACGAGCTGACACCCGCGATACGTGGCCGCCCGTTGCGTTCCCAGGGAGTGGCCTCCTTGACGATCTCCACCGGCAGCCGGTCCCACGGGATGTGCGGCGACGGGTTCTCGAAGTTGCGGTGTTGCGGCAGTAGCTCGTTCTCGAGCGACAGGATGACCTTGATGACACCCGCGATACCCGCGGCCGCCTCCAGATGCCCGATGTTCGTTTTCGCCGAACCGATCAACAGCGGATCGTTCGCCTCGCGGCCGATGCCGTACGCAGCGCCGGCGGCCTGCGCTTCGATCGGGTCGCCCAGCGATGTCCCCGTGCCGTGCGCCTCCAGGTATCCGACCTCGCTTGGTGTGACACCCGCACGCTTGAGCGCATCGGCGATAACACGCTGCTGAGCAATGCCGTTGGGCACCGTCAACCCGCCCGATGCGCCATCCTGGTTAATCGCACTGCCGCGAATAACGGCGCGGATCCGATCGCCGTCACGGATGGCATCCTCAAGTCGCTTGATGACGATGACGCCGGAACCCTCGCCGCGCACGTAGCCATCGGCTGCCGCGTCGAAGGTCTTGCACTTACCGTCGGGCGCGAGCATGTGCGCGTGCGAGAAGGTGATCATCGTCGCCGGTGTCAGCAGGACATTCGCCCCACCCGCCAGCGCAAGATCGCACTCGCCGAGCTGAAGTGCTTGGCACGCTTGATGAATTGCTACCAGCGACGAGCTGCACGCAGTATCGACGGCAACCGACGGACCCTGCAGCCCCAGCCGGTAGCTGATCCGGCCAGCCGCCGCGGCATTCGATGTACCGATGGCCATATAGGCCTCGATCTCGGGATACGTCAGCTCGTCGGACGCCATCCCAAGGTAGTCGTGAGTAGCCAGGCCGACGAATACACCGCTATTAGTCTCAGCCAAATCCGTTGGGGCGATTCCGGAATGCTCCACCGCGCGCCACGCAGTCTCCAGCAAAAGCCGGTGCTGCGGATCCATCAGCCTGACCTCACGCGTCGACATACCGAAGAACGGCGCGTCAAATCCCGTCACATCGTCGACGAACCCGGCGCGCCGGGTGACGACCTTGCCGGGAGCACCCGGCTCCGGATCGAAGAATTCGTCGGCATCCCACCGGTCGGCGGGCACTTCGGATATCGCGTCCCGGCCCTCTCGCAACACATCCCAAAATTCGTCCGCGTCCGCAGCCCCGGGAAAGCGTGCCGCATAACCGATGATGGCAAAGCGTGGGGTTGATTCGATCGGTGTATCAGCGGATTGCATGCTGTGGCCTCCTTGCGTCGGCGGGTGAGAGAGTGGTCCTCGACGTCTTCGGGCGAGCATGTGACTCGGGACATCGACGGGTGCGAACGCGACTCTAGCCGAACAAGTATCGTGCGCACTGTTGTTCCCAAATTTCATAGTTCCTAGGACAGTCAGTTCTAGTTATTACCGGTATGCCATGTGGCGCATGGGGTTTCCGGGGTTCGGTTGACTGGCGACCATGCCGCCAAACCGAGGGTATGTTGGGCCAGCGATGAGACATGCCGGAGCGGGGCCGGCCGAGCGAGAGGGACGGCGTTTTGCGCATTGGCACGATAACGGTTGGGGCACTTGATGAATGGACGTTGAGTCCGGGCTCGGTCACCTCCTGGCACCCCACCCCGACAGCCGCCGAGAAAGCCCGGCAGGCTCCTGTGAGTTCGGTGCCAGTCAGCTACATGCAGACCCAGCATCTTCGTAATTACTACGAACGCAACACCGCCGGACAGAACTTTTCCCGCCAGATCATCGCCAGCTGTGACGTTCCTGGGAATTGTGACATCGCCGCTATGGACCATGCCCTGAACACCTATCTGCGCCGGCATGACACCTTCCGCAGCTGGTTCGAGCGCACCGACGATGGAGAGTTCATCAGGCACTCCATCGGCGATCCCGGTGAGATCGAATTCGCGCCTGTAACGCAAGGGCATATGTCTGTCGATGAGATACGTAGTCATGTCATCGACATACCGAGTCCACTGGAATGGGGGTGCTTCACCTTTGGAATCATCCAGAGCGAGAACCACTTCACGTTCTTCGCCGCCATGGATCACGTGCACGGCGACGCGACGTTGATCGGCACCACCATGATGGAAGCCAACGGAATGTACTCCGCGTTGAGCGGAGGTGGCCAGCCCCTCACGCTTCCCGATGCCGGCAGCTTCGATGACTTCTGTACTCGCGAAAGGGAATTCACGTCGGCGTTGACCCTGGACTCGCCGGGCGTACAGGCGTGGGTCGACTTTGCCGAGAACAACAACGGAACCTTCCCCGAGTTCCCGCTTCCGCTGGGTAACCCGTCGGAGTCCACCAACAGCACCATGACCTCATTGCTCCTGCTGGACCCGGAGCAGACGGATCGCTACGACTCCGCCTGTTCGGCAGCCGGCGCACGATTTGTCGGCGGGTTGTTCGCCTGCCTGGGTCTGGTCGAGCACGAATTCACCGGGGCGCTCACGTATTACGGGCTGACCCCGAGAGATTCCCGCACAGCTAGCGACAACTTCATGACGCAAGGCTGGTTTACCGGGCTGATCCCGATCACCGTCCCGATCGCGGCAACCTCATTCAACGACGCCGCCTACGCAGCGCAGACCGCTTTCGATTCCAGCCTGGACATGGCCCGAGTGCCGTACTACCGGGTGCTGGAACTGGCGCCGTGGTTGAAATGGCCGCAGCCGAACTTTCCGGTGTCGAACTTCTTCCACGGTGGCGCCGCGCCGCTCAACGCGATCCTCGCGGCGGGCGAGCTGGGCCTGGCCAACAACATCGGGATATACCCGGACGGCCGGTTCTCCTACCAGCTGACCATCTACATATTCCGGTACGGCGAGGGCACGGCGATGGCGATCATGCATCCCGACAATCCGATCGCCGAAAAGTCAGCCCTGCGCTACATGGAGGCAATGAAGTCGGTGTGCGTGCGCGTCGCTGACACCGGCCACTGGGGACGCGTCGCGTAGCTTGGCGACATCAGAGTGATGGTGAGGAACATATGCGGCGGCTAGCCGATCTCGTGGTGCGATGGCCATGGGCGGTGATCGGCGCTTGGGTTGCGCTGGCGATAGCCCTGCCGCTGACCTTCCCCTCACTGACCGAAATGGCGGAGAAGCATCCGCTGGCCATCTTGCCCGCCGACGCACCATCGAGTGTCACGGCCAAGAAGATGACCGAGGCGTTCCACGAATCGAGCAACGACGACCTGCTGCTGGTCGTATTCATCAACGAGAACGGCCTGGGGCCCGACGACTCCGCGGCCTACCGCAAGGTGGTCGACGCGCTGCGGCACGACCTAACCAGCGTCGTGTCCGTACAGGACTTCATCGGCACGCCCGAGCTACGAAAGTTCCTGACGAGTCAGGACAACAAGACCTGGGTTCTGCCGGTCGGCCTCGCGGGCGAGCTGGGCACACCCAAGGCCTTCGACTCGTACAACCGGGTGACGAGCCTCATTCAGCACAGCCTCGACGGCAGTCCGACCTCCGTGCACATCACCGGTCCCGCGGCCACCGTCGCCGACCTCACCGTCGCCGGCCAGCAGGATCGCCTACCGATCGAGCTCGCGATCGCCGTCCTGGTGCTCGCGGTGCTGCTACTGGTCTATCGCAGCGCACTGACGATGATGCTTCCGCTGGTGACCATCGGCTCCTCGCTGGTCATCGCGCAGTCCGTGGTGGCGGCATACTCGCAGCTGACGGGCGCGGGCGTCTCGAACCAATCCATCGTGTTCCTGAGCGCGATCTTGGCCGGCGCCGGCACGGACTACGCGGTCTTCCTCATCAGTCGCTATCACGACTATCTGCGGTCGGGTAAGACCTATGACCAGGCGGTCAGGGCCGCGATGATGTCGATCGGAAAGGTGATCACCGCATCCGCCACCACGGTCGGTATCACCTTCCTACTCTTGAGCTTCGCCAAGATGGGCGTCTTCCAGACCGTCGGGATCTCGTCGGCGATCGGCATCGGCGTCGCATACCTGTCCGGCCTGACTCTGCTGCCCGCAATCCTCGTGCTCGCCGGACCCCGCGGCTGGGTCAAGCCGCGGCGCGAACTGACGGCCCAGTTCTGGCGGCGGTCGGGTATCCGCATCGTCCGTCGGCCCATTCCGCATCTGGTGGCCAGCGTGCTGGTGTTGGCTCTGCTGGGCAGCTGCGCGCTGCTCGCGCGCTACAACTACGACGACCGCAAGGCCGTCTCGCCCTCGGCACCGAGCTCGGTCGGATACGCCGCGCTGGAACGCCACTTCCCCCTCAGCCAATCGATACCCGAATACATCCTCATTCAGTCGCCGCGTGACCTGCGCACCCCGCAGGCCCTCGCCGACCTGGAACAGATGGCCTCGCGCATCGCTCAGCTGCCCGACGTGGGCCTGGTCAGCGGGGTCACTCGCCCGCTCGGCGAGGTACCGCCCGAGTTCCGGGCCACGTATCAGGCCGGACTTGTCGGCACCAGGCTGGCCGACGGCTCCAACCAGATCAACCAACGCAGCAGTGACCTCAATCGACTCACGTCCGGTGCGAACACCCTGGCCGGCAGCCTTACCGATCTGCGCAATCAGCTCAACAAGATCACCCCCGGTCTGCAAAGTCTGCTCGAGGCGTCGAACTCGCTGAAGACCAAGTCCGGCGGCGACGAGCTGGTGCGGAACGTGGACAACGCCGCCAAACTCGTCGACGAGATCAACGCACTGGCCAACGACATGGGATGGAACTTCTCCGCCGCGAAGGACATGTTCGGCTGGATCAACCCGGTGCTGGCAGCACTCCAGGGCAACCCGGTCTGCGACGCCGACACCTCGTGCAGCAACACCCGTGGCCAGTTCGAACGTCTTGTCGGCGAGCGCAACAGCGGTCGCCTCGACGAGATCGAGCGGCTCGCGCGTCAGCTCGGCAACTCCTCAGGCAACAAGGCGACCCTCTCCACGACGGTGACCAAACTGAACGCCTCGCTGCTGAGTGTGGTCAACGGCCTTCATGCCATGGGCCTGGACAAACCGGGTGGCCCACAGGCAGGACTCAACCAGTTACGGCAGGGCGCCGACCGTCTGGCCGGTGGCAGCCAGCAGGTGGCCGGCGGCGTGGATCAGCTCGTCGGGCAGATCAAGGTGATCGTCAACGGCCTCAACCAAGCGTCGAACTTCCTGTTGACGATGAAGACCAACGCCGCGGACCCCTCACAGGCGGGCTTCAACATTCCCGCCGAGGTGCTGAATAATCCGGACTTCCAACGGGCAGCCCACGCGTTCATCTCACCGGACGGCCACTCCGTGCGATACCTGGTCCAGACGAAGCTCAACCCGTTCAGCCCCGAGGCGATGGACCAGGTCAACGTGATCAGTGACGTGGCCAAGGGCGCCCAGCCCAACACCACACTGGCCGACGCCACGATATCGATGGGCGGGTTCCCCACCGCGCTGCGCGACACGCGTGACTACTACCAGCACGACATCCAGTTCATCATCGCGGCGACGCTCATTGTCGTTCTACTGACATTGATGGTGTTGCTGCGCGCGATCGTCGCTCCGCTGTATCTCGTCGGTTCCGTGGTGCTGTCGTACTTCGCGGCCATCGGCATCGGGGTGCTGACATTCCAGTTCCTGCTCGGCGAGCCATTGCATTGGACCGTGCCGCCGTTGGCCTTCGTGGTGCTGGTCGCGGTGGGCGCCGACTACAACATGCTGTTCGTGTCGCGAATGCGGGACGAGTCGGCGAGCAGTGTGCGCTACGGCATCATCCGCGCCCTGAATTCGACAGGCGGCGTCATCACGGCGGCCGGACTGATCTTCGCTGCGTCGGTGGGCGGCTTGCTCTTCTCTAGCATTGGAATCGTGGTCCAGGGCGGCTTCGTGATCGGCGTGGGAATTCTGCTGGACACCTTCGTGGTCCGGACCATCACGGTGCCGGCCATCGCGGCACTGGTAGGCAAGGCCAACTGGTGGCCGTCGCAGGTCAGCGCACGTCCGAAAGCGTCGGCTAAACCCCAGGCCGCCACGCCGACGGTTTAGCAAGCACCCGTTATGTATGTGAGACTGAAAACGAAGTTGAGTCAGGAGCACGGATGAAAGACCTCCTCGCAGGCGCCGCAGTACTGGTAGTTGCCTGCGTAACAGGATGTCTTGGCATCCCGTCCGCGATGGCCGACGACCAGCAGGTTCCCGGCCCGCCCATCCCGATGGTCACACCGGATGGGACGGTCCTGGCCGCCCCATCGTCGCCGGACCGGACCGCGTACGCCCTGGGCGGTGCGCATGTGCTCGGCATCCCGTATGACGAGTACATCCGGATGACCGGCAAGGACTGGTTCCCCAACATGAAGCGGGCCAATATCTGGTACCCCGCGGGACAGGTTCAGGGCCACACCCTGGAACGTTTCTTCCCCGGCATCGGTCCGATCGGTGAGAAAATCCTGCCCGGCTTGGGTCTGGACGGTCCCAGCATCGGCGAGTCGATCGACATCGGGGAACCCAATCTCGAAAACGCCGTGCGTACCGGCGGTCCTGGCACGGCGATGGGGTTGTCCGAGGGCGCGCTGGTACTCAACGCGGTCAAGAATGCGCTGGCGACGGATCCCACCGCACCGTCTCCGGATTCACTGACCTTCGCGACGTTCGGTGACCCGATCGCGAAGAGCCCCTTCAGCGAAAGCTTCTTGACCCAGAACTTCGCTCCCGGCTCCGTGGTGCCGTTCATGGACTATCCGGTACCGGCCCGGGTGGACAGCCAGTACCACACCGACCAGTTCATCTCCGCGTACGACAGCATCGCCGACTGGCCGGACCGGCCGGACAACCTGTTCGCGGTCGCCAACGCCATCGCGGGTCTGGCCACCGGTCACACCGCGATTGCCTTCACCAACCCGAAAATGGTTCCGGCGCGGAACATCAGGACAGAGTTCAACTCCCGGGGAGGGTCGACGACGACCTATTTCATCCCCGAGCAGCACCTTCCCCTGGTGCTGGGCTTCAAGTATCTCGGGGTGCCCGAGGAAACACTGAACAGGCTGGACGCGATCCTGCAGCCGCGCGTGGACGCCGGCTATTCGCGCAACGACGATCCGGCAACGGCGCCGATCACGGTCGACCCGACGCAGGGCTTCGACCCTGCGAAGGTCACGGCGCCCGCCTCGCAGGCGACATTCGGTGGCGGATCCGATCCGATTTCCCAGATAACCAGCGGCGCTCTGGCCGTTCTGGGCAACGGCACCCGCCAGACCCCTCCCAATTAAGCACCGCATGACTTGGACAAAAATATGACACCTTCAACCCAGTCATCCATCCTGTCGATGCTGCACGGCCGTGCCAGCCTGCGCCCGGACGACATCGCCTTCACGTTCACCGACTACACCAACAACCCGGCTGGTGTCGCCGAGAGCCTGACCTGGTCGCAGCTGTCGCGCCGCACTTTCAACGTGGCCCGCGAGCTCAGCCAGCACGCGTCGCCCGGCGACAGGGCACTGATCCTGGCTCCACAAAGCCTCGAATACATCCTGGCGTTCCTCGGCTCCATGCAGGCCGGGCTGATCGCGGTGCCGCTGCCTCTACCGCATCGCGGTTCGAGCTTTGACCGGGTCAGTGCCGTCTTCGATGACACGTCACCGTCCGTGGTGCTCACCACATCGGCAGTCGCTGAAGACGTCGGTGACTACGTCGACCAGTCGCGCCTCGACATCGCCCCGAAGATCCTCGAAATCGACGCCCTACGCCTCGACCTCGACGCCGGACCCAGCATCGCACCGGGCGATATGCCCAATATCGCGTACCTGCAGTACAGCTCGGGTTCCACCCGCACACCCACCGGCGTGATGCTCTCGCACCGCAACCTTCAGGTGAACTTCGAGCAGTTGATGCGCAGCTTCTTCGTGGACACCGGCTCCACGATCCCGTCGACAGCCACCATCGTGTCCTGGCTGCCCTTCTATCACGACATGGGCTTGGTGCTGGGTGTCTGCGCCCCCATCCTGGGCGGCTATCGGGCCGACTTGACCAGCCCACTGGCCTTCCTGGAAAAACCGTCCCGCTGGGTACGGGCGCTGGCCACGAATCCACACGCCTGGTCGTCGGCGCCCAACTTTGCCTTCGATATGGCGGCCCGCAAGACAACAGACGCCGACCTGGCAGGGCTTGACCTTGGTGGGGTCCTCGGCATCATCAGCGGCGCCGAGCGGGTCGAGCAGGCCACCTTGCAACGCTTCGTCGATCGGTTCGCCCACTTCAATTTCCGGGACTCCATGATGCGTCCCTCCTACGGGCTGGCGGAGGCGACGGTGTTCGTGGCCTCCGGGACCTGGAGCGAATCGGAGCCCGCAGCCCACTTCGACGTCGAGGAGCTCTCCGCGGGCCGCGTGCGGCGTTGCGCGGCCGGGGCCGGCACGGCGCTGATCAAATACCATGCGCCGCGATCCCCCATCCTTCGGATCATCGACAGCGACACCCACCGGGAGTGCCTGCCGGACGTGGTGGGCGAGATCTGGGTGCACGGTGAAAACGTCGCCTCCGGCTACTGGCGCAAGTCCCCCGAGGAGCAGCGCTGCTTCGGGGCGAAGATCGTCGACCCGTCGTCCGGTACTCCGGACGGCCCGTGGCTGCGAACCGGTGACCTCGGCTTCGTCTCCGAGGGTGAGCTGTTCATCGTCGGCCGCATCAAGGATCTGCTGATCATCCGCGGGCGTAATTACTACCCTGAAGACATCGAGGCAACGGTTCAGGAGATCAGCCGCGGCCGCGTCGCCGCGATATCGGTGCCGTTCGACAGCACCGAAAAGCTGGTCACCATCATCGAGCTCAAGACGCGCGGCGATTCCGATATCGAGGCCGTCAAGAGCGAGATCACCTCGGCGATTTCGAACGCCCACGGCGTGAATGTCGGGGATATCGTTCTCGTGCCACCGGGGTCGCTGCCCACCACGACCAGCGGCAAGATCCGGCGGCGCTCGTGTGTCGAGCAGTACGTCCAGAACGAGTTCACCCGATTGGATGCGGACTCTCCGGTGGGTGTTGCCTGACCTTCGGGTGTCAGATACCGGCCAGGCCGACCGCGAGCAACACGCATCCGACCACGGCTAGCACCAGCGCGATATTGCGGCGGCGGTTGGACTGTATCCAGCTGTTGAGCCTCTCCATCGCCTCGCCGGTCCGCTCCGGCGCCACGGCGTGCGCGAGGAAGGGAATCTCCACCAGCGCAAAAGCGATGACGTTGAACATCAGCAGCGCGGTGACCTGCGTGGCCGCCGGGGAACCCGAGGCCACGATCACTGCCAGTGCGGCCAGGAAGTCCACCGACGGCAGCGCGATCCCCAGTCCCGCGACGGCTGCCACCCAGAGCGAGCCACCCGTCGCGATCGCCTGAATGCGTGCGGAGACCTTGTCCAGCTGTGCGTTGGGGGCCGGTCCACGTAGCCGGGAGGCCAACAAGGCGGCGACCAGAAGCGCCGCCACCCCGATGCCGACCTGCACCCGAGGCAACGTGAAATGAGCCGACCCGGTCGATACGTTCCGGAAGGCGAACAGCACCACCAGACCCACGGCCATTCCCATCACGAACCCACCGGATAGGAACGCGAACAGCTGCAGCAGGGGGCGCGGACGATTCAGCATCAGCACCGTCATGCCCAGACGGAAGGGTTCGAAGCTGACGGCGATGGCCATCACGAGCAGTGTGATCCACATGGTTGTCAGGGCTGCAACCGCTGCACCCGACCGTCAGCGACGACGATCCGGTTGTGCACACGGTTCTCCCGGCCCTGCCAGAACTCGACATTCTCGGGGGCGATCACGTATCCGCCCCATTGCGGGGGCACCGGTATCTGATCCAGATCGGCGAACCGCTGGGTGATGTCATCGAGCTGGGCCAACAACGCCGCTCGGGACTCGATGGGCGCGGACTGCTGTGAGGCCCACGCCCCCAGCTGTGAACCGCGCGGCCGCTTGGCCCAGTAGTCGGCGGTCTGCGCCGGATCGACTTTGGTCACCCGGCCGCGCACATGCACCTGGCGCCCCAGCGCGTACCAGGGGAAGGTGACGCTGGCGTACGGCGCCTCGTCGAGCTGGCGCCCCTTGGCGGAGTCGTAGTTTGAGAAGAACGTCACACCCGCCGGGTCGAACCCCTTGCACAGCACTGTGCGCGTTACCGGCCGGCCGTTGTCGACGGTGGCGAGCACCATCGCATTCGGTTCGGGGATGCCAGAGGCCACCGCGAGGTCAAACCACTTGTGCAACAAGGGAAGCCAGCCGTCGGCGAGCCAGTCGGCGTCCAGATCACCACTGCCGTCCTTCTCTCCGGGGCGGTAGTCAGAGCGCAGCCATTCGGTCACGAAAATCACGCTACAGGCGACCCCCATCGCCGCATCTAAGAGACACCGACCTGACTAAGAACTGGCCTTATTTGCGAGTGCAAGAATCGCCTTTACCGAGTTGTTACCCACAGGTAGGGAGTCGAGAATCATGACGGTTGCAGCGCCGCTACCAGCGGATTTCGCACCTGGACTGGAAGGCGTGACCGCCTTCGCCACCGAAATAGCCGAGCCCGACAAGGACGGCGGTTCACTGCGCTACCGCGGTGTCGACATCAAGGACCTGGTCGCCCAGCGGGTGACCTTCGGTGATGTGTGGGCACTGTTGGTCGATGGCAAGTTCGGCCAGGGTCTCCCACCGGCCGAGCCATTCCCCA
Organism: Mycobacteroides franklinii; assembly: GCF_002013895.1. Lineage (GTDB taxonomy): Bacteria > Actinomycetota > Actinomycetes > Mycobacteriales > Mycobacteriaceae > Mycobacterium > Mycobacterium franklinii. The sequence goes on from NZ_MAFQ01000006.1 coordinate 187,928, forward strand.
TCCCGGTACACACCGGGGACGTCCGCGTGGACGTACAGGCCGGGCTCGCCATGCTGGCACCCATCTGGGGCTTTGAGCCGCTACTGGACACCGAGGACTCCCTCGCGCGACACCAGCTTGCGCGCGCCTCGGTCATGGCGCTCTCCTACGTCGCGCAGTCGGCGCGGGGCAACTCCCAGCCCGCCGTTCCGCAGCAGATTATCGACGAATGTTCAACCGTCACATCGCGTTTCATGACCCGCTGGCAGGGTGATCCCGATCCCAAGCATGTCGAGGCCATCGATGCGTACTGGGTTTCGGCCGCCGAGCACGGCATGAATGCCTCGACGTTCACCGCCCGTGTCATCGCGTCCACCGGTGCCGACGCGGCTGCCGCACTCTCCGGCGCGGTCGGTGCGATGAGCGGTCCACTGCACGGCGGCGCACCCGCCCGCGTGCTGCCGATGATCGAGCAAGCCGAGAAGACAGGTGACCCCCGTGGTGTCATCAAGGGCATCCTGGACCGCCGCGAGAAGCTCATGGGCTTCGGACACCGGGTGTACCGTGCCGAGGACCCGCGTGCGCGCGTGCTGCGCAGCACCGCCAAACGACTCGGGGCCGCCCGCTACGAGGTAGCAGCCGCCCTCGAGCAGGCTGCCCTTGCCGAGCTGCGGGAACGCCGTCCCGACCGCATCATCGAGACCAATGTCGAGTTCTGGGCCGCCGTCATTCTCGACTTCGCCCAGGTGCCGACCCGGATGATGCCCGCGATGTTCACCTGCGCCCGCACCGCGGGGTGGAGCGCACACATCATGGAGCAGAAGCGACTCGGCAAGCTGGTGCGTCCGGCCGCGCTGTATGTCGGCCCGGGTCCGCGCACCATCGAATCCGTCGACGGATATGGTCTGCTGCACGCTCGCGTCGGCGCGTAAGTACCCGAACGCCTGGCGTCACCCTGCGTGAGGTGGTTGGGTGGGTCATATGACCTCCGAAGTACCTCCCGTAGCACCCTCCGTTTCCCCGTACATCATCGTCGAGGACTCACGCGCGGCCATCGAGTTCTACAAGAACGCCTTTGGCGCCGAGGAACTCGGCCTGCTGGAGACTCCTGACGGCAAGGTGATGCATGCCGCCGTCAAGATCAACGGCACGACGATCATGATGAACGACGACTTCCCCGAATACAACGACGGCAAGTCCAGCACGCCCACCGCCCTCGGCGGCACCCCCGTCACCATCCATCTGACGGTGCCCAACGTCGATGACTGGTTCCAGCGCGCGGTCGATGCCGGAGCGACCATCGAGATGCCGCTCGAAGACCAGTTCTGGGGCGACCGCTTCGGCGTCATCAAAGACCCGTTCGGCCACCAGTGGTCCTTGGGGCAGCCCGTCAAGGTGGTCGACCCCGAAGAGCTCAAGAAGTACGTGGCCAGCGGCGGCGAGTAAGCCCTACCGGAGCAGGTCTTCCAGCACGGACCCGCGAATCGCCTTGCGCCACAACGGTGGTTGCGGGGCATTCGCGGCGACGCGCAGCATCTCGGGCACCGAGACAAACTTGTCACGGGGACGGCCCTCACCCTTGCCGCGCGCGATTTCCGCGCGGTCGATGGCCAGCCAGCCTTCGTGATCGATGATCGTCGGCTGACGTCGCTGGATCAGCCTGGCCAGGCCCGACAATCGTTGCGCCGGATCGGCGAGCAGCCCGTTGTTGTAATCCTCGACCAGCGAGGTCACGGTCTGCTGAGAGCACGACTTGTTGGTTCCGATGAATCCGGTCGGACCGCGCTTGATCCACCCAGCCACGTAGGTGCCGGGGTGTGCCCTACCGGTGGATGAATCTGTCACGCGTCCTTGCTCGTTCGGGATGGTCCCGCGCTCGTTGTCGAACGGCACGTCCGGCATCGGGACACCGCGATAGCCGATCGAGGTGAGAAACAGCCCCGCCTTGATGGTGTCGGACACATCGCCGTGTTCGAACTCGACACCTTCCACGCGGCCCTCGCCCAACACCTTGGCCGGGGTGCGGTTGTAGGCGAACCGAATGGTCTTACCGCCCGGTTCCCGCGCCTCACGCGGGCAGGTGCTGAGCACCTCCAGCTTCTGCCGGGTCAGCGGTTCCAGATGTGTCTGCAGCGCTTGATCAACGAGGTCTGCCGTCTCTTGGTCGATGACGACCGTCATGTCGGGCAGTCCGACGAGCCCGAGGAGCTCGGGCAGGGTGAACGCCGAGTGCTCGGGGCCGCGGCGGCCGACGATGACCACCTCGCGCAACTTGCTGTTGCGCAGCGCAGTCAACGCGGTATCCGAAATATCAGTGCGCGCAAGACGATCGGTGTTTCCGGTGAGTACCCGCGCGACGTCGAGCGCCACGTTTCCGTTGCCGATGACGACGGCGCGTTCGTGGTCGAGGTCGACCCGGAAATCGCTGTAGTCGGGGTGCGCGTTGATCCACGCGACCACCTGGGTGGCGGTGGCACTTCCCGGCAGCTCGATCCCCGGGATGTCCAGGCGACGATCCGAGGAGGCGCCGACGGAGTAGATCACCGCATGGTGATGCGCCAGTAGTTCCTCGTGGCTGATGTCCTTGCCCACCTCGACGTTCAAGTAGAACTCGAAATTGGGCTGTGCGGCCATCGTGTCGAAGAGCTTGGTCACCCGCTTGGTCTGCTGGTGGTCGGGGGCCACCCCGGCACGCACCAAACCGTATGGGGCGGGCAGTCTTTCGAACATGTTGACCTTCACGTTCGGCTGGGTCAGCAGCTCGTCGGCGGCGTACATGGCAGCCGGACCGGAGCCCACGATCGCCACCTTCAGCGCCCGGCCGGTCTCACGCACCGGCGGCGCCTGAATGACCGGAGCCAAACTGGCGCGAGGGATTTCACGCGGATAAAACTCGGAGTTGATCCGCAGGAAGGGCAACTGCTCTTCCTTGAGGACCGAGTCCGGCTTGATGGCATCGACCGGGCAGGCAGCGACGCAAGCACCACAGTCGACGCACGAGGAGGCGTCGATGTGCAGCATCTCCGCCTTGAGGAAATCGGGTTCGTCAGGCGTGGGGTGAATGCAGTTGACCGGGCACGCGTAAACGCACGACCCCTCGTTACAGCACGCCTGGGTAACGACGTGTGGCATCAGGCGGGAACAGCGCTGTGTGAATCAGACACCGCGGCTTCGGGGGCCGAGTAGTTCACCAGCGGACCGCGCTGCGGCTCGCTGCGGTAGCGGGCTGCACGGCCATCGATGTGCAGCAGTCTCCACACCAGCTTGGCGACCGGGTTCATCATGCCAACCTCACGGCACAGCATCCGAACGTCGGAGAAGACCTCGCTCATGGTCTGGCGCGAGGCCGGACTCTTCCAGAAGATCTCCTTCATCACGTCCTGCGGGATGTCGAACTTCTTGGCGAAGCTACGCGGCGGTGTCATGATCGCGCCCATCAGCACCCGCATGGTGATGGGGGTGGCGATGGACAGCACGAAGCGGTTGAGCCAGTGCATGCTCGGGACACGCTTGCGCAGGTACTCGTGCGCGAAGGAGATGTGCCGGGCTTCCTCGGCCACGTGGATCTCCATGACGCGCTTCATGATCGGGTGCAGGTTGTCACCCTCGCGCAGCACATTCTTCTGGGTGTGATCGATCGGCTCCTCGCCGGCAAGGACGCCCACGAAGAACATCTCCGGGAAGGGCGTGGCGGCCAGCGGGACGAACGGCGACAGCCAGCGCAGCAGGCGCGGCATTCCGGGCACGTCGACACCGAGGCGGTTCACCATCTCCTGGAACATCAGGGTGTGGTTGCACTCTTCGATGGACTCGTGGTTCAGGTAACGGAACTCCGGGGATCCGTTGGGCACGCTGAAGGCGTACTGGATCAGGCCGCGGATCAGGATGCTCTCGAAGTGCAGGCCCACCTTGGCGACGTTGGCCTGGCGCCACATACCGATCTCGATCTGCTTCTCCAGCGACTGCGCCTGGTACCAGGGGTGCCGGCCGAAGGGATCGGTGCGGTGCGGAAGCACCCAGCGCGGGTCATTGGGGATGACGGCGTATTCAGGCGCGTCCCAGTCGATATCGATGAACGGGTCGAAATTCCGGTTCGTCGATCCGTGCGACAGGGTCTCCAGCACCTGGACGTACTTGGCATCGCCACGCACTTCCTTCTTTGCGCGCAACTTCTCGCGGAGCGACATGCCAATCTCCTTTGATTAGGTAACGGACCTGCAAACTTTTACGTTCCGGGGCTACTTGGAAGTCTACAAGCTCTGGGCGAGTGTAAACAGGGCGAGAAGGCCCTATCTAGGTTTGGGACGAAACGTCCCATGTGACGTTACCTGCGGGCTTTGTTTTATGTGAGGCAGGTCTCATTGGGCCACCGTTTAGGCTGGTAGTCGTGGCTGAATTGACCATCCCCGCTGACCTGCTCCCCGCCGACGGACGTTTCGGCTGTGGCCCCTCCAAAGTGCGGCCCGAACAGCTGCAATCACTCGTGTCCGCCGGCGCTTCCCTCTTCGGTACCTCGCACCGGCAAGCGCCGGTCAAGAACCTCGTGGGTCGCGTTCGCGAGGGCCTCAAGGAGCTGTTCTCCGCTCCCGACGGCTACGAGGTGATCCTTGGCAACGGCGGCTCGACCCTGTTCTGGGATGCGGCCGCGTTCGGCCTCATCCGCGAGAAGTCGCTGCACCTGACCTTCGGCGAGTTCAGCGCCAAGTTCGCCTCCTGCGTGGCCAAGAACCCGTTCGTCGGTGACCCCATCACGGTGGTCGCAGATGCGGGTAGCGCCCCCGTCCCCGTGTCGGACCCGTCCGCCGATGTGATCGCGTGGGCCCACAACGAGACGTCGACCGGTGTCATGGTGCCGGTGCAGCGTCCCGCCGGTTCGGAGAACGCGCTGGTGCTGATCGACGCGACCTCCGGTGCGGGCGGCCTGCCGGTGGATCTGTCCGAGGTGGACGCGTACTACTTCGCGCCACAGAAGAACTTCGCCGGCGACGGCGGACTGTGGCTGTCCGTGATGAGCCCCGCTGCCCTGGAACGAGTGGCGGAGATCGGCGGCAGTGGACGCTGGGTGCCCGACATTCTGTCGCTGCCCATCGCGGTGGAGAACAGTCTCAAGAACCAGACGTACAACACCCCCGCCATCGGGACGTTGCTGCTGCTGGCCGATCAGATCGACTGGCTGCTGAGCAATGGGGGCCTGGACTGGGCCACCAAGCGGACCGCCGACTCGGCATCACGGCTGTACTCCTGGGCCGAAGCGACCCCGTACACGACGCCCTTCGTGGCGGACCCGGCGCAGCGTTCGCAGGTGGTGGGCACCATCGACTTCAACGACGACGTGGACGCCGCCGCTGTCGCGAAGGTATTGCGCGCCAATGGTGTTGTGGACACCGAGCCGTACCGCAAGCTGGGCCGCAACCAGCTGCGGGTGGCCATGTTCGCGGCCATCGACCCCGAGGACATCTCCAAGCTGACGCAGTGCGTCGACTGGGTCGTCGAGCGCCTCTGACTCAATGCTCCTCGGCTCGAGTGGGAACCTCGCCCGGAAAAGGCACTAACGCCGCGTCAGGTTCCCACTCGACGGGGGACTACCGCACCGTCAGGTCGTAGACATCGACATCGTCGACGGTCTGCTTGGTGAAGGTGCGCTCCACCCACTCCTGAATGGACTTCGAGGTCTCGCTGCCCGGGGCGCCGAACCCCTCGCCGGCATGGCCGCCGCGCTCCCCATCTAAGAAGTAGTGGATCTGTCCGTCCGCCACGTACTGCTGGAATTGCGCCAATGTCGGTGACGGGTCGGTTCCGTTGAACCCACCGATGGGCATCACCGGCCGACGCGTGGCCAGCTGATATCCCGACGCTTGGTTCGAGCCGATCGCCGCAGCCACCCAGGTGTAGCGATCAGCGTTGTCCTGCAGGGCAGCAACGATATTCGGGCCGGGGTCACTCCCGTCCAGCAGACTGCCACCGCGCTTGGACCCAGGTTCGAATTCGGGTCGATGCTTGCGCTCGGGCATATCCGGGAACTCCGGGAAGCCGCCGCCCTTCACCTCGGGTCCGGCGGAGGGAAGCGCCCCGCTGTGCGGGGTGGCAATGGTCTGTACGGAGTATGCGACCGGTCCCGCCAGTGCCACGACCAGCACGGCGGCAACAGCAGCAATGGGGTACCTCGTGAGCACCAGTCCGATGAGCGCGAATACACCCAGGGCCACGATCAACCAGCGCAGCCACGGCAGGAACTCCGGCGACCGCCCCAGCAACAGCCACGCCATCGCCACGGTGAGCACCAGAGCGGTCGCGACGCAGGCGCGCACCCAAGGTTTTCCACGTTCACTCCAAGCCAGTGCCGAGCCCGCGCCGACGAGTGCGGCGACGGCGGGCGTCAACGCCATTGAGTAATAGGGGTGGAAGATGCCCTGCATGTAGCTGAACACGCCCCCGGTGGTGAGCACCCACAACCCGAAGACAGTGAGCACCGCACGCCGCGCATCGGTGCGAGAGTTTTTACGTAACAGCACTATTCCTAACACAGCGAGGAACAGTGCTGTGGGCAGCAACCAGGCGATCTGGCCACCGAGCGCGGGCTGGAACAGCCTGCCGATTCCGGGCTCGCTGCCGAAGCGGCCGCCGAAACCGTACATTCCCTCGCGCGGGCCCGAGGCGCTGCCCGTCTCGTTGCCGTTGATGCGGCCCAGTCCGTTGTAGCCCAGGGTGAGCTCGAGAATCGAGTTGTCGGGCGATCCGCCGATCCACGGGCGCGAACCCGGTGGCCACAGCTCGACCGCGGCGATCCACCATCCCGCCGAAACCACTGCTGCCGCTGCCGATCCGGCGAGCTGCGTCAACCGCTTGCCAACGCCGACCGGGCCGGCGATCAGGTAGGTCAGCGCGATGGGCGGGATGACCAGTAGGACCTGCAGCTGCTTGGTCAGGAACCCCAAACCGACAAAGACGCCAATGAGCAGCAGCCACCTGGTGCGTCCGTCGTCGATGGCGCGCATCATCGCCCACACGGCGGCGATCATCAGGAACACCAACAGGGCATCCGGGTTGTTGAATCGGAACATCAACACGGCCACCGGCGTCACCGCGAGTACCAGTCCGGCCAGCAGACCGGCACCGTGCCCGAAGTATCGGCGAATGATCACATAGAGCAGGCCGACGGATGCCACACCGAGCAGCACCTGCGGCACCAAGATGCTCCAGCTGCTCAGCCCGAAGACACGGACCGACAGTTCCATGAGCCACAGCGAGGCCGGTGGCTTGTCGACGGTGATCGAGTTCGCGGCGTCCGAGGATCCGAAGAATCCGGCCTTCCATGACACCGAACCTGCCTGGACCGCAGCCGAATAGAACGAGTTGGCCCAGCCGTTGGAGCTGAGATTGACCAGGTATGCGATGGCCGTGCCCACCAACAGCAGAGTCACCGAAAGCGGCTCGCGGGCGAACCCGCGAGCCGTCATCGAAGCGGTCATCGGCTATGCGAGTTTCGGAATACCCAACGCAGCCCGACGAATCGGACCAGTGTGGCAACGAGGTTGGCGATGGTCAGCACGATCAGCAACACGTGTTTGGAGGCGTCCGGGACCAGGTGATGCATCGCGACGAGGGACCCGCTGGTCAGCGCCAGCCCTATCCCGAAGATGACAAGCCCCTGGAACTGATGCTTGGCGACATTGCGCCGCCCGCGCACCCCGAAGGTGAAGATGCGATTGGCGGAGGTGTTCAGCACCGCGGTGATGAGCAGCGACAGGAAGTTGGCCACCTGGTCACCGACCATGCCGTGCAGCACCAAGAACAGGATCGCGTAGGCCAATGTGCTTGCCACACCGATGATCCCGAACCGCACCAGCTGGCCGACCATACCGGGCGGCACGCCCTCCACGAGCGGTTCGCGGCCCAGACTGTGCCGGAGCTCCTCCAACGGCAGGGTGCCCAACATGAGGGCGCGGCCCAACCGCCAGATTCCCAGCAGATCCTTGCGGACGGTGTCGACGATGTCGACCCGGCTGTCCGGGTCATCGACCCAATCGACGGGCACCTCGTGGATACGCAGGCCTACCCGTTCGGCGAGCACCAGCAGCTCGGTGTCGAAGAACCATTCCTTGTCTTCGACCAACGGCAGCAGTTGGCGCGCCACGTCGGTGCGGATTGCCTTGAACCCACATTGAGCGTCGGAGAAACGGACCTGCAGCGAGGCGTGCAAGATCAGGTTGTAGGTGCGTGAGATGAACTCACGCTTGGGGCCGCGGACCACACGGGAGTTGCGATTGAGCCGTGAGCCGTACGCGACATCCGAATGTCCGGAGATCAGCGGCGCGACAAGCGGCATGAGCGCATTGAGGTCGGTGGACAGATCCACGTCGCAGTAGGCGACCACCTCGGCATCCGAGGAGAGCCAGGCCGCGGCCAATGCACGTCCCCGGCCCTTCTCCTCCAGGTGCAGCACCTCGACCCCGTCGAGCTCCTCGGACAGCCGATGTGCAATCTGCAGCGTGCCGTCGATGCTGGCGTTGTCGGCGATGGTGATCCGCGATGAGTACGGAACTTCGCTGGCCAGGAATGCGTGTAGCCGGCGCACACATGGCTCGAGGTCGTTCTCCTCGTTGTACACGGGAATCACGATGTCGAGGGTCGTCGCGCGGATTGCGGTCGGTGCCGTCGCTGTGTCGATCGGCTGCATCACACTGGTCACGACACTCACAATGCTTGTTTCGACTCTGTTGTCACTGGGTTGCCGCTGCGAGTTTCCTGTGAACGGTTATCCCGAGGTGGGGCGCGCACCTTGCGGCGGCGATTGACGCGGCCTTCGGCCCAGCACAGATCTCGCCTGAGAATCGGCAATCCCAGCACCCGGCCCAGTATCTATCACTACTGATACGATCGTTTTGTGTTCGATAGTTTCTATCCGCGGTGGAGCGAGCGGCCCCTGCTCATCGCCGCCGCCTGTGTGATCGCACTGGTCCTCGGCACCGGCGGCTGGGTCATCTACGCCAATGACTTCGCGATCAGAGAAGAACGGTTGACGATCCCCGGCTCGGTGCAACCGCTCCACGCCACCCTGGCGCTGCCCAAACACGGCAACGGCCCTTTCGGTCTGGTGGTGTTCGTGCACGGGGACGGACCCGCCAATGCAACGAGAGACGACTTCTATAAACCGATCTGGGAGTCGTTCGCGAAGGCCGGATACGCCTCATTGTCGTGGAACAAGCCCGGAATCGAAGGTGCTGCGGGCAATTGGCTGGATCAAAGCATGCACAACCGTGCCGCCGAAGCCGAGGCCGCAATCGACTGGGCTCGCACCCGTACCGATATCGACCCTCGCCGCATCGGGATGTGGGGTATCAGCCAAGGAGGATGGGTGGTGCCCGACGTCGCGGCGCATCGGCCCGATCTGCAATTCGTCATCCTCGTCGGTGCGGCGGTGAATTGGCTGCGGCAGAGCGAATTCAACATGCTGGCCGAGATGCGGCACCGAGGCGCCTCGCAATCCGAGATCGCCGTGGCCCTGGACCATCACAACGCGACGTTGAAACCGCTGCGCGACAACGGGACCTACGATCAGTATCTTGCAGCCCAAAAGGATTCGGATCCTATGTCTGCGGATCGCTGGAACTTCGTCCGCAAGAACTACCTGTCGGACGTCACCGACGCCCTGCCTCAGGTCAAGGTGCCGGTCCTGCTGGCGCTGGGCGATGAAGATCTCAACGTCGACGTCAACGAGACCGAGCGGGTCTACCGCCGGATACTGGCGCCGCGGCAGTTGACGGTGCAGCGGTACCCGCACGCATCGCACAGCATCGTGAAGGCAGATCTCGACAACGACCAGACGTGGCGCTCGACACTGATCGCGATGTTCAGCCCGCGTTCGCTCTATGCCCCAGGCTATTTGGACAACTTGCAAAACTACGTTGCGGGACAACCAGTGCGCTGACCACGATGAGCAAACGGCGCATGACACGGCGACTGGCGTTCTGCGAAGCAGCCGGTGCGGTCACTCTCGCGGCGGCAACGGCGCCCTTCTCCACTCCTTGGGCGGGCGGCCCGCCGCTGTGGGCGCAGTTACTCGGCCTGATGTTTCTGCTCGCCATGCTCGCCGCCAACCTATTGACCGCGCGCCGTATCGGCGCCGCAGTGACGCTCGCGAGCTTCAACGACGTTCTGCGCCTTCGCCTCACCATCGGGGCGTACGTGTTGACGCTGTTTGCACTCTTTCCGCTACCACCGTCATGGGGATGGTTCTGGTTCGCGCTGACAATTTTGGGCGCCTTGCTGGGCAGCGCGACGCTGGCGCGGATGCTGCGTACCGATCCCTTCAGATGATCTGCCGAATGGCATCGCTGTACCAGCGGAACAGCCGAATGGGTTGGTCAGCTTCAGTTTTGGCAAGCTCAGCCCAGCACGCGGCGACCGCAGCCCGGGCGGCCGCACCCGCCCACGGTTGTGGGAGCAACTGCGGTGGCAGTAACGGGTCGAACTCGACCGCCTGCGTGAACTCCGCCGCCAGTGCGATGGCCAGGGTCAGTAGTTCGGTCCGCGATGCGCCGCGTAGCGCGCGAAGGATCCCGTCGGCCACCGCCAGTAGCCCGCGGTGGCGCTCGGCGATCGTATCGATCGGCCACAGCCGCTGGGCCAGTTCACGCGCGCCGGACTGGCCGCCGAGCGCGAGGTCGGTCGTGGTGAACGTCGTGACATGTTCGCTCACACCGAACTGGTGCGCGGCCACGTCGATCCGGGACTCCCAGGGGTTGGCGCACACATAGAGACCACCCTGGATTGACGCGCCGCCCAACCGCACGATCGCTTCACGCATCGCGTCGCGGGCCGGGCGAGCGGATTCGGGTACGGCGAACGCGACAAGGTGCCACCGGTCATCCCACGGGGCAAGTCCGCGATCCTGTTGGTACATGTAGCGCACGAATTCCAGATCCGGTTCGAGGGTGCTCCTCGTCGCTCCGGTGGCATGCAGGATTGCCTTGCGCCCCCGCCCTTCTTGGGTGAAACGACCCTCTGCGACAAGACGTTTGACACACAGGCGGACCTGCTGGTCGCTCATACCAAGGATGTTGGCGACGTCGTAGAGCTCGCCGGCGGCAATCGTCGCGTCTTCACGAATCATGCTTTCGACCACGGTCCGGGTGGAGACGTCGGAGTTCAGGATGTGTTGGATGTCCAAAACATTCACCTCACGAAGCGTCACCATGCGAATTGTGTTCAATCATCCTACGTTCGGTACCGCCGCGGTCGAATCATGGCAGCAGTTTCTGCTCAACCAGGTACGGCGAGATCCCGTCGGCGCACCCCAGTGCCACCCCGAGGCCGGCGAAGAAGCGCCCGGGCTCGATGACCGCCTCGGGGGGATGCACTCCCGGGCGGCGCGCCGACCCGTCAATCACCTGTGCCATGCCCAGTGCTAGCGGCACGCCGGTGATGCACGCCATGTCGCGTAGCGCATTTCTGATCGGGTGTGACTGCGGCCCATCGAGATTCATCCGTGCGAGCACGGTACGCAGATCTCCGTGCCGCTCGCCCGTGACCGCAGCGAAGAACGGTGGAAGCGAACCCGGCCCTCGTAGACGAAGCGCCTTGAACCCCGAGCGCACCGTGCGCCGCAATCCGGGCACCGCGAAGGCCTGCGCCGCCTCTTCCCTGGTGAGCAGGCCCGCATCCATATCACGGCGCAACGTGTCGAGATATGCCACCGTCCAGGGTTTGATGACCATCAGATTCAACGCACTACCACTCGGTTTCAGGGTGCGCTGCAACGTGATCGGCTCCGGATGACCTATCGAGTAGGCGGTGCCCCGTTGCCCTGCAGGCAATTCCAACGACACCGCACTCAGCGGGCGCGTCTCGACGAGCCGTCCGCCGCCCACGCCGGTGATCGTGCCACTGGCCTGCTCCATCCAATGCACCGCCGCGGCGGTGGGCCGGCCGTCGGGGCCCAGCAGTTGGGACTTCCCTTCGGTGTCCTCACCGCTGCCGCCCACATCCACCGGCCACGCCGTGTAGACGTCGTGGACCGCATCGAGTTCCGACGCGGCGACGGCGGCCAGCAGGTTACTGATGCCCGGGCTGGCGCCCATACCGATCACCGCACATACCTCGCGCTCACGCGCCTCCTCATCGAGTTGGAGCATCTGCAACGTCGGTTCCCAGTCATCGCAGATATCGAGATAGTGCGTATCGGTCTCGATCGCGGCGCGCAGCACCGTCAACCCGAAGCGGAAATACGGCCCCACGGTATTCAGCACAAGATCAACCGGCTCCAGCGCCGCTCGCAACGCCGCCTCGTCCGTGACATCAACCTCGAGCGCACCGAGTGCGACGCGTCCCCCGCTCAGCCTGCGCACCAGATCCTGGGCCGTACCGAGGTCCCGATCGGCAACAACAATCTTCTCAACACCCGGTATGTCGAGCGCGGTGCGTACGGCTACCGCGCCCATGGCACCCGCGCCGCCCAAAGCCAAAATTTCCATGCGACCATCATAACTATTAAATTCATAACTGTCGTTTCTATTTTGATAGATATGGCAGATTTCGAACGGCCCCAGCGCCCGCGCCGCGCTCGGTAAGTTGGGCGGAGTGACGGAACCCCCTGAGGATCAGGAGATCGACTACCGATTCACGCTCGCCAACGAGCGCACCTTCCTGTCATGGATCCGCACGGCACTAGGCCTGCTTGCCGGTGGCGTAGCGGTACAGACCCTGGTGCAGCCGTTCCATCACGCAGGTGTCCGGCACGCGCTCGCGGCCTCGTGCTTGGCTCTCGCGGTGGTGGTCTCGATCGGCGCCTATGTGCGCTGGCGTGATGTCAAGGACAGGATGGACCACGCCCAACCGCTGACTGGCACGCTGCTGGTACCACTGGTCGCCGTCAGCGTCGGCCTGATCGCCATCCTTGCCTCCGTTGCGGTCTTCTATCGATGAACGCCGCCAGCGCGACGCACGCCGTCGAACGCACCGCGCTGGCCTGGCGCCGCACCGGATTGACTGCCGCGGGAACTGCCGCCGTGTTCATGACACACACCCTCATCAACACACAGGCCATGGGAGCGTCTTTGATCGCGACCGCCATAGTGCTCGGCATCGTCGTGATCAGCACAGTGCGTCACTTCTCACTCGGACGCGGGCAATGGCGCCGCGGCGGCAAGCCCATCGCACTGACCACTGCGGCAGTGACACTGATTGCCCTGCTGTGGGCGGGCATCGATATCTCAAATCTGGGTACGTAGGTATACCCGCGTTCCGCGTACCGCACCCCTGTGCCGCCCCATACTTTGTCCTGTTCGGCTCCACCCCCATCACATATAAGGAGAACGCTATGAAGCGTGGGCTTGTGGTCGCCATTGGCGGCGCGGCGATTATCGCCGCAGGTCTGGTCGGCTGTTCGAGCGATAAGGATAAGTCCGAGACCAAGGGCACCACCGTGAGCAACGGCGCCGGTGCGGTAGCAACCAACAGCACCGCGAAGGTCGTCATCGACGGCAAGGAACAGAAGATCGAGGGCGCGGTCGTCTGCCAGGCCTCCAACGGCAATGTCAACATCGTCATCGGCAGCGGAGCCCAGGGCTTTGGCGCGGTGGTGACGGACGGCGATTCTCCGACAGTGAAGTCTGCGGGCCTGGGCAGCCTCAACGGGCAGTCCCTGGCATTCTCCGCGGGCACTCCCGGCGCCAGCGCGAAGGCAACCAAGGACGGCAAGATGTACCACATCGAAGGCACCGCCATCGCCGTGGACATGGCCAACCCGATGCAGCCTTCCAACAAGCCCTTCGAAATCGAGGTCACCTGCCCATAGCCGCAAGCATTCACGATCTAGCCGGGCAGCACCGCCGTGTTGCCCGGCTAGTCTGTATCGGGACACCAAGGGGGACACCATGAAACGAATGCGGGCCATCGTCGTCGGCGTGGCCATGTTGGCCGCCACCCAGTCCGGCTGCGCCACAAGCACGCGGATCACGAAGATCACCGATACCGCCACCAGTCCTGCCAAGCCCGGACAGTCCAGCAAGCCGGAAGGCGGCACCGCGACGATGATGGTCGGTGCCCTGGCTGTGGTAGCCGGGGCACCCGTCAGATGCGACACGTATGAGCAAAGAACCTTCATCAGCGTCGTGAAGGACCCCGATGCTCGCGGGCTGACTCTCACGGGAGAGCCACCCGTACTCGAGACCGTCAACCTGGGCGAGGTCAACGGCCGCAAATTCATGTACTACGAACTACTCAAAAAAGACGGCGAGAGGGCCAGCCTCACCCAAGACGGTAAGCACTACACCGTCAAGGGCACCGTGTGGGGAAGCGCCGACCAGGGAACGGGCGGCATGATCCAACCGTTCCAGGTCGACGTCACGTGCCCCTGACGGCAAACAACATCTGCCACATACGTCACATAGCGCGAACTACCCATAAAAGCAAGTAGGACCTACCCCCGCGTGTCACCAGGGAACGGCCCTCTACCTGCACTAAGGTCGCGAAGAACTGGGTTATCCAGTCCAGGGCGAGGAGGTCAACATGCGCGAACTGAAAGTCATCGGCCTGTCAGCCGACGGCAAGCGGGTGATCTGCCAGGACGCCAACGGCACCGACAGATTCGCGATCGACGCCGACGACAAACTCCGTGCAGCCGCGCGGGGCGATCTGTCTCGCCTGGGGCAGATCCAGATCGAAATGGAGAGCTCGTTGCGACCCCGGGAAATTCAGGCCCGCATCCGCGCCGGCGCCACCGTCCAACAAGTCGCTGCCGCCGCCGGAGCCGATGTCTCGCGAATCGAACGTTTCGCCCATCCTGTGTTGCTGGAACGCCAGCGCGCGGCCGAGATGGCCTCGGCGGCACACCCCGTCCGCAACGACGGCCCCGCCGTCAGCACGCTGGCCGATACCGTCGCCGGCGCAATGTTCGGACGCGGACTTGACCCCGATGCCATCGAATGGGACGCCTGGAAGGTCGAGGACGGCCGCTGGACGGTTCAGCTGCAATGGCGTGCGGGCCGGTCGGACAACAAGGCGCACTTCCGGTTTACTCCGGGGGCCCATGGCGGCACGGTGACGGCGCTCGACGATTCCGCACGAGAGTTGATCGATCCGACGTTCACCCGCAGCCTGCGCCCCGTCGCGGCGGTCGCTCCACTGCTGCCGGAGCCCGCGCCCGAGTTGTTCACCGAACGCCCCGCGCCGCTACCCGAGCCGGAGCAGGTAGTGGTCGAGGAAAGCGCCGACAACCCGCCGGCTCCCGCGCCGCGCCGCACACGGCGGAACAAGCCGGCCGTACCCACGTGGGAAGACGTGCTGCTGGGCGTTCGTTCCAGTGGTCAGAACTAGCAGCGCCGCGCGCTAGGTGATCAGCGCGGTCACCACTGCGGCCACCCACCCGCCGGCCACGCCGATCGCGATGCCCAGCACAAACCATCGCAACACCGGGCGCTCCCGCCAGCTCCATAATGTTGGCGAAAGACCGCCCACGGCAACGACGTTGAGCAGAATAGCCCACAGCGGATGCACATGGACCAGGCCAAGACTCAGCACCACCACACCCACGGCGACCACGACGGCCACACACATCGACGAGACGATGCCCTCTACCCACGGGGTGTCGGAATCGGTCATGGCGCGAGCCTAGCGCGCTCATAGAACGCCAACGCCGCGGCGGTGGCGACGTTCAACGAGTCGGTGCCATTGGCCATGGGGATGCGCACGCGCACATCGCTGGCACGCAACGCGACATCGGTCAGCCCCGGCCCCTCGGCGCCCACCATCAGCGCCACCTTCTCGTCCCGCAATGACGGGATCGCATCCGCCAGGGCCTGCGAGTCTCCGGCTGGAGTCATGGCCAGCAACCGGAATCCGTTGTCCCGCAGCCTATACAACGACTTCGGCCATTCCGGAAGACGCGCGAAGGGCACCAGCAACGCATGCCCCATGGACACCCGTACCGCCCTGCGATAGAGGGGGTCGGCGCAGCCGCTGCCGAAAAGGACGGCATCGACCCCCATTCCGGCAGCGTTACGGAAGATCGAACCCAGATTCTCGTGATCGTTGACGCCCTCGAGCACCGCTACGGTGCGAGCGCTCTGTATCAGTTCGGCCGCCGACAGCTCCTCGGGGCGACGCGACGCCGCGAGCACCCCACGATTGAGATGGAAGCCAACGACTTCCGCCATGACTTCGGCGCTGGCCCGGTAGTACGGAACGTCAACCGGTTTGAGATCGACTGCCAACTCGGCCAGGCGGCGATCGGTACCCAGGAGCGCGAAGGGCTGGAAGCGCGAGGCCAGCATGCGCTGCGCCACCAACACACCCTCGGCGATCACCAGACCCTTGCCACTGGGCAGGTCGGGCCGGCGGTCCACGCTGTTGAGATCGCGGAAGCTGTCCAAACGCGGATCGTCGGCGTTGTCGACGTCGATGACCAACATCTAGGCCCGCCTGCCCAGCGGGGTCGGTTCGCATACCGGGGTTGCGGCGGGAGCGGGTGGGACAACACCGCTGCCTTCCAGAACCTCTTCGGCGACAACCGGACACGGATGCCGGCGTAAATACACCGCGCACGCCAGACCCGCGGCCAACGACACCAACCCACCGATCAACAGCGGCATACGGCCGCCGTGAAGATCTGCCAACCAACCCACCAGCGGACTGCCCAGCGGAGTCCCGCCCAGGAACGCCACCATATAGATGCCCATCACCCTTCCCCGCAGCTGCGAATCCACGGACAACTGAATGATATTCATCGCCGACGTGGTGAACGTCAGCGCCAGCAGGCCCGCCGGGACAAGGGCGAGCGCCACCGACAGATAGGTGGGCATCACACTCACAATCGCCTCGGAAACTCCAAAAGCCATTGCCGCGCCGTAGAACAACGTCATACGCACCTTCTTGGTGCGGCGGGCCGCGAGGGTGGCACCGAGCAGCGTGCCGGTGGCAAGGGCCGTGGACAGCAGCCCGTACGACTCCGCGCCCCGTCCGAAGGTCTCCCGGGCCAGCACCGCGAGTGTCAACGAAAAGTTCAGCCCGAAGGTCGAGACCAAGCACACCGTCAGCATGATCATGAACAGGTCGCGCCGGTGCCACACATAGGAGAAGCCCTGGCGTAGTTGCCCCTTCGCCGCAGGCACAGGATCGCTCTGGTGCAGCTCGTCTGGTCGCATGCGCCACAGCGCGATTCCCACACCGATGAAGCTGACGAAGTTCAGCAGGAAGACCCAACCGGTGCCGACCAGACCTATCAGCACGCCGGAGATCGCCGGCCCGATGATGCCTGCGAGGTTGAACACCATCGAATTGAGCCCGACCGCGTTGGGTAGGTGTTCCGGGCCCACCATCTCGATGGTGAAGGACTGGCGGGTGGGTGCTTCGATCGCCGCGGCACATCCCATCGCAAAGGCCACCACCATCACATGCCAGATCCGAACCAGTCCGGTGACCTGTAGCAGCCCCACGGTCAACGCGAACAGCGCCATCAGCGCCTGGGTGACCATGAGCATCCGCCGCTTGTCGTAACGGTCAGCGAGCATCCCGCCCCAGACCGAGAGCAGCAGCGTCGGCCCGAATTGCAGGGCCATCACCACGCCGAGCAGGAAAGCATTGCCATGGGAGAGGTCCAGCACCAGCCAGTCTTGCGCCACCCGCTGCATCCAGGTGCCGACGAGCGACACCATCTGGCCGCTGATCCACAACCGATAGTTACGTGTGCGCAGCGATACGAATATCCCGCCGCGGTCAGCCACGGGAGTTTATTTTAGAGACTAACGAGGTTGTCAGCTAACCGTTTTCATTGACCAGTGCCGACAACAGGTCGGTTGCCTGCCGCAGGATCGCTCGTTGATCCGGGGTGAAATCCGTCAGGTGCTCGCGCAGCCATTCCTCGCGGGCGCTGCGATCGGCCTGCACAATGTCCGCTCCGGCCTCCGACAACGAGACGACCACCTGGCGTCCGTCGGTCGGATGTGCCGAGCGCTCCACCAGCCCGAGCTCGGCCAACGAAGCAATCACCCGTGTCATCGACGGCGGTTGCACGCGCTCGCGTGCGGCCAGTGCACCCGGGGTCATCGCACCCTCGTTCAGCAATGTGGCCAACGCCGACAGCTGCGTCAACGAGACGGGGGAGTCCGCACGGCGAAACCGCAGATGCCGGGCCAGTCTGATCACAACAAGCGACAGATCGCTGGCCAACCGGGCGTCGGGGTCGCTCACGGCCCAAACCTTACGGCACGTCCAGGGCTTTCACAGCGACTGAGCCGACTAAGCCATCGCCCGGTGTCGTCGCCCGCGTATGCTCCGCATCTAGTGGACACCCCCGCGCCCCAACCTCCCCCGCTGCCGGCCGCATTGCTCAATCCGTGGCCGGTCGTCGTCGCAGGCACCGTGCTGTGGCTGATTGCCAACGTTCTTGCCTTCACCATCCCCGCGTTCGAAAGCTGGCGTCCCGTCACGCTCGCCGGACTCGGTACTGGCGCGCTGGGCACCACCATCGTCCTGTTGCAGGTACGGGCGGCGCGGCGCGGTTCACGCGGCGCGCAAACCGGCCTGTAGCCGAAACCCGCAACACCACCCTGGAAAAAGAGGAGCCATCCCATGCCCAACGCGTCATTGCTGGAAACTGCCGTCGAGATCAATGCGCCCGTGGACAAGGTGTGGGGTTTGATCTCCGACCTCGAGAACATGCCGCGATGGAGCCCGCAGACCCGCAAGATGTTCGTGCGCGGCCCCGTGCAGGCAGGCACCAACGTCATCAACTACAACCGCAAGGGCTGGAAGGTGTGGCCGACCCGCGCCGTGCTGACCGCCGTCGAGCCCAACAGGCGCCTGGCCTGGCACGTCAAGGACAACCTGAGCGAGTGGAGCTACGACCTGGAGCCCACCGCCGCCGGCGGCACCCGGGTGACCGAGCGCCGTGTGCTGGGCGAGAAGCGGTCGGCCATCTCCACCAACCTGCAGAACCTGATGTTCGGCGGCACCGAGGTGTTCGACGAGGTGCTGCTCGAAGGCATGCGGACCTCACTGTCCAAGATCAAGGCCGCCGCGGAAGGCGTCTAAGCCCTACGCCGAGTGCGAGCGTGACGCGGATTTCTTCGCAGATTTCCGCGTGCGGCTCGCACTCGATGGCGATCAGTCAGCCAGATCCAGCACGCCGTCGTCGAAGGGCTCGTACAACGGCATGGCCGAGTTGACCGGCTGTGGCGTATCGGAATGAGCGCCGCAGCCGTACTCGATGTGCACGACGTGTCCGTCGGCCGACATCGAGTTCGCGCACACGCCGAAGGCGACGCCCAGCGATCCGGCCAGCGGCAGGTAGAAACCGCAGGACCGACACACCCGGCGGGTGGCACGCGCCATCTCCGTATCGGGCCCCCAGTCGCCGTCAAACCACCGCTGTGCGGCATCGATGCGCCCGGTCAGGCTCAGCACCTGCTTACGCCCCAGCCCGATCTCACCAGCTGTCTCGGTGACCTGCGCGTCTCCGCTGTCGGTATACCCAGGCACCAGCCGGGGGTCATTGGGCGGCGGCGCGAGCAGGTCGCCGGGGCTCAAATCGCCCGGGCGGATTCGCTCGTCCCACGGAATCCAGTTCGGGGCACGCAGCGCCTCGCTGCCCGGCACGAGCACGACTTCGCTGACGGTCGCGACGGTGGCGCCGGGCGGTGCGGCCATCACCACCTCCCAGTGCCAACCGCGGTACCCAGGCAGCTCGGCCTCGAAACGGTGGGTCAACGCATGTAGATCGCTGTACTCGGAGGAGGCCCCGAGGTACTTGCCCACGGTCTCCCCACTGAACTCGACAATGGCCGTACGTGCCTGCTCGATACAGGTGTACAGGGCGTCGCGGCCGGAGATAGTGATGTCCATCGCTGACCATCCTCTCACCGTGAGGGACAATCGATGCGTGCGGGACGACTACGCGCGGTTCGGGAACCGCCACGGCAGTAGCGACTCCCCATCTCGGCGCCCTAACCAGGATTCGCGCGACGCCAATTCCCACCCGGGTATGGCCAACTATCCGACGGGCTCATCGAACCGCTACCTGCCGCCGCTCGGCGACGAACGTCGTGAGCGAGTACGCCGACAACCCCCGCCCGAGCAGGACAACCCTCAGAAGCTGACGGTCACCCGGGTCGCCGCAATGCGCAGCCGCGAGATGGGTTCCCGGATGTACGGGCTGTTCCACAAGGCCGCGACGGCCGACGGTGCCGACAAGTCGGGCCTGACCGCCCTCACCTATCCGGTCATGGCCAACTTCGCGGTGGACGCCGCGATGGCGGTGGCCCTGGCCAACACACTCTTCTTCGCCGCTGCCACCGCCGAATCCAAGAGCAAGGTGGCGCTGTATCTGCTGATCACGATCGCGCCGTTCGCCGTCATCGCCCCACTGATCGGCCCCGCACTGGATCGCCTGCAACACGGGCGCCGGGCCGCGCTGGCGGCCTCGTTCGGGCTGCGCATCGCGCTCGCCATCATCATGGTCGCCAACTATGACGGCGCCAGCGGCGGCTTCCCACCCTGGGTTCTGTATCCGTGCGCGCTGTCAATGCTGGTGCTGTCCAAGTCCTTTGGCGTGTTGCGTAGCGCCGTCACGCCGCGTGTGCTGCCACCCACCATCGACCTTGTTCGAGTCAATTCGCGGCTCACCACCTTCGGCTTGGTCGGCGGCACGATCGTGGGCGGCGCGATCGCCGGAGCCTTCGAGCTCGCATTCACTCGGCTGTTCCATTTACCCGGAGCGCTTTTCGTCGTGATGGCGGCCGCGGCCGTCGGCGCCTGGGCATCCATGCGCATCCCGAAGTGGGTCGAGGTAACCGCCGGTGAGGTGCCTACCACCTTTGGCTATCACGGCGACGACGGCGAACATCCCACCGTGCTGCTGCGGCGCTCCCACAAGCAGCAGGACAAGGTCCGTCAGCCGCTGGGCCGCAACATCATCACCGCCCTGTGGGGCAACGGCACCATCAAGGTGATGGTGGGGTTCCTCACCCTGTACCCGGCGTTCGTCGCCAAATCCCATGACGCACACGGATTCCAACAGCTCGCCATGCTCGGCATGATCGGCGCCGCCGCGGGTATCGGGAACTTCGCCGGCAATGCCACCAGCGCCCGGCTCAAGCTCGGCCGTCCCGCCCTGCTCGTGGTGCGCTGCGCCAGCGCGGTGACGGTGGTGGCGCTAGCAGCGGCCATCGCCGGCGTCCTGGCGGTGGTGGTGTTCGCGACACTCGTGACATCGGGAGTCAGCGCCATCGCGAAGGCATCCCTGGACGCGTCGTTGCAGGACGACCTGCCCGAGGAATCCCGCGCATCGGCGTTCGGGCGGTCCGAGGCCCTGCTGCAGCTGTCCTGGGTGCTCGGCGGTGCGATCGGCGTGATGATCTACACCGATCTGTGGGTGGGTTTCACGGTGATCTCGGCGGTGCTCATTCTCGGCCTGGCGCAGACGCTGGCCAGCTTCCGCGGCGCCTCCTTGATTCCGGGCCTGGGCGGTAACCGCCCGGTGATGGCCGAACAAGAAGGTGGCAAGGTACACGCGTGAAAGCGAAACTGACGGCGCTGGCCGTTGTCCTGGTGCTGACTGCTGCCGCCATGGTCGGGTTCATCGCCTGGCAGCTGCACGGCTATAAGGATGAACGGCCCGAGATCAGCGCTTTCACCCATGGCACCGCGATCCACGCCGCGCCCTATCAGTACTGCGACAAGAACAAGTTGGATCAGTGCGACCCACTCGGGCATACCGTCGAACTGGCCGTCAATGCTCATGAGCCCGTGCAGCTTTCGGTTGACGGCCGGATCGCCAAGGCGCCGTGGATGCTGTCCAGGATCTACGCGCCGGCGGGCGATGCCGACCACAAGCGGGCCGAGTCGAGCGTGTACCGCGACCACCGGACCGCCGTGACGATCCCCACGGTCGACGGCGACGGACGGCGACTACTGGGGCTGGAGATCAAGCTCCCCACGGTGGTTCAGACCGAGACGGGTGACCTGTTGGAGGTCACCCACGCCGTCTGGTCGGTCGCGACCGTCTGGAAGGACTAACGCCGCGCGCGATACTTCGCGCGCACCTCGGCGTCCAGATGTTCGGTGGCGTAGCTGAGTGCGGTGCGGCCCATGGCCGCTGCATGCTCGTCCAGATATCCGAGAAGAACCTCGGTGCCACAGCGCTTTCCGGCCTCGCGGAGCATCCAGCCGTAAGCCTTCTGAATGAGGTCACGACGGTCCTCGATCACCAATGGGGCCACGGCGAGGAGCGGCTCCGCATCTCCGCGCCTGATGAACGCGAACGTACCGATGATGCCCACCCGCCTGCGCCACAGATCATCGTCGGCGGCCAGCTCCAGTAGCGGCGAATAGCTTTGGCCGACAAGCCACTCGCCCACAATCTGTTCCGCCGAGGAATCGACAAGGTCCCAGTTGTTCACCCGGCCGGCACGAACCTGCTCCAGATACATGCCCACCCAGGCGTCGCGCTCGACGCCGGTGGCGTGCGCGAACTCCCAGACCGCCAAGACGAGCGCGGTCAATCGGTGCTCATGCACATCGCTGGCGAGCAGCCGTGCCACCTCATCACGTCCGATGCCACGGAACTGCCGCGCGAGCGTGCGTTGATCGGGTACGGATACGCCCACAAAGACGTCGCCCTCGCCGTACTCGCCGGGCCCGGTCTTGAAGAACCGCGCCGACTTCTCGGCGCGATCGGAATTACCGGCAGCGTCAAGCGCCGCCATCACATCCTCGGCGCGGACGGATGTCAGGTCAGGCGTCCAACTCGCTGGCGACGGCGCGCACAACCTCGGACACCTTGCGGGCGATCTTGCGGTCGGGGTAGCGCCCCTTGCGCAGCTCGGTCTGCACTGTGCCCTCCAGCAGAGTGATCATGTCCTCGATCATTCCGTGCAGTTCGTCAGTGGTGTGCTTGTGATTGACCGGCCCACTGCTTTCGCGGCGCGTCTTCTGCACCGACGGCGGTGCGTCGATCAACTTGACGCTCAGCGCCTGCGGCCCACGACGGCCGGCGGCCATGCCGAACTCGACCTTCTGTCCGGCCTTGAGCCCCTCAACGCCAGCAGGCAGCGCCGAGGACCGGACGTACACGTCCTCGCCGTCCTCCTGCGACAGGAAGCCGAAGCCCTTCTCGGCGTCGTACCACTTGACCTTGCCGGTTGGCACTGCACTCACCTCACATGATTAACGCGCCCCAAATAGGACGCGGTGACTGGTCATCCTACTCGGCTCGCGCAAGTGGTCGCTACGCTGGACTTATGACCCCGTTGATCGATTCATTCGGCCGCATCGCGACCGACTTACGGGTGTCTTTGACCGACCGGTGCAATCTGCGCTGCACGTACTGCATGCCTGCGGAGGGACTGGACTGGTTGCGCAGCGAGACGCTGCTCACCACCGATGAATACATCCGGCTCATCGGTATCGCGGTAACCGAGTTGGGGATCGACAGCGTCCGGTTCACCGGCGGGGAGCCGCTGATTTTCAAGGACCTGGAGTGGCTCGTCGCCCAGGTCGCGACCCTGTCACCGCGGCCGGACATCGCGCTCACCACCAACGGCATCGGTCTGGACCGCAAGGCCGCCGCGCTGCGCGACGCCGGGCTGAACCGCATCAACGTGTCACTGGATACGTTGGACACGGATCGCTTCGCCGCGATCACTCGCCGTGATCGGCTATCCGATGTTCTCAGGGGCCTGGATGCCGCACGTTCCGTCGGACTGTCACCCATCAAGATCAACGCGGTGCTGACACCCGAGCAATACAAAGAGGATGCCGTCGCACTGCTTCATTTCAGCCTCGACCACGGGTATGAGCTGCGCATCATCGAGCAGATGCCGTTGGATGCCGGGCACAACTGGAACAGGGACCGCATGGTGACCGCCGACGAGATCCACGCGGCACTCAGCCGGGAGTTCTCACTGAGCGAGGACCCGGCACCCCGAGGCAGCGCCCCAGCGCAACGCTGGCTGGTGAACGGCGGTCCCGCGACGGTCGGAATCATCGCGTCGGTGTCCCGGCCGTTCTGTGGGGATTGCGACCGCACCCGGCTGACGGCCGACGGGCAGGTGCGCAATTGCCTGTTCGCCACCACCGAGACCGATCTGCGGGGTCTGCTGCGCTCGGGGGCCGACGACGCCACCGTGGCATCGGCATGGCGGGCGGCCATGTGGGGCAAGAAGCCGGGCCACGGCATCAACGACCCGTCCTTCCTGCAACCGGACCGCCCCATGAGCGCGATCGGCGGTTAGGTGAGTATCCGTATTCGGTACTTCGCCGCCGCCGCGGCCGCGGCCGGGCTCCAGGAGGAGTCCGTCGAGCTCCCCCCAGGGGCATCATTCGACGATTTGACGCGTCATTTGGCGGCGAAGGGGCCGGAACTGGAACGCGTATTGGCGCGTTGTTCCTTTCTCTATGACGGCGTGGCGGTGCGCGACCGCTCCAACCAGCCCGAATCCGGCTCTGTCGTGGACGTTCTTCCTCCGTTCGCTGGTGGATAGAAGTCCGCTGGCCCATCCACTTCTTAAGGAAGCTCTAAGGCTTCTCTGAGAGTTGTATATAAGTATCGTCGAATAATTTCGTGATCTACGACACATCTCAAAAGGTCACAGCAAGATCACGGCGTGGACACGGGGCGGTGGAGTCACGCAATAACCTGCACAGACCCCACCCCCGCCGGGAATAAACGCACCCAGCTGTGGACGAAACACCGTGAAATGTCCAACATGACGGGACGCGCATCGACACGTACCGTCATCCGAAGTCCATACCCGCGCACCGAGCTCCGTCCCTCGGGTATGGCACCTCGTCGGTAAACCAAGGGACGGAGGCGGGGGACCCATCCGCCGGAGATCCACCCGATCTCCAGCACGAACCTTGATGGTTCTTGGGGTGAAGCCCGGGCAACCGGGCCGAGCGACCTCTCGTTCGAACCCGACAGCTGACCTCGCAGGTGCGTCACAGAGAGGAACACGACGGATATATGAGCGGACGGCACAGTAAGCCCAGCAAGGCTGGCGCCAAGGCGGCCAAGGTCGCGGTAGCAGGCGCAGGTCTTGTCGGCGGAGGCCTGATGATGGCCGCGACGGCTGCAGCAGCCACCGACGGCGAATGGGATCAGGTCGCACGCTGCGAGTCGGGCGGCAACTGGGCCATCAACACCGGTAACGGGTACCAGGGCGGACTGCAGTTCTCGCCCAGCACCTGGATCAACAGCGGTGGCGGTCAGTACGCCCCGTCCGCTCACCTGGCCACCAAGGACCAGCAGATCGCGGTCGCCGAAAAGGTGCTCGCAGGGCAGGGCCGTGGCGCCTGGCCGGTCTGCGGCCGTGGCCTTTCCGGTTCCACCCCCCGCACCGCTCCCGCGGCCAACATCACCCAGGCCTCGCACCACGAATCGCAGGCCGCCGAGCCCGCACCGGCTCCCGAGCCCGCTGCCGAGGGCGATGAGCAGATCGTCGCCGAGGCCCCCGAGGCTCCGGCCATCGACGAAGCGCCCGCCCCCGCGGAGGCTCCGGCTCCCGAGGCCCAGGATGTCGACTTCCAGTCCGGCCCCGCACCGGCGCCCGAGCCCGAACCCGCCCCGGCGGATGAGGCTCCCGCGCCCGAGCTGATCGCCGCTCCCGCACCGGAGGCTCCCGTCGTCGACGGGACTCCGGCTCCCGACGCGGCTCCGGCTCCCGAAGCCCCCGCCGCCGACGACCAGGTGCTGCCGTACGAGTTCCAGTCCGGCCCGGCCCCCGCCGAGCCCGCCCCGGCCCCCGAGCCCGCCCCGGCGCCCGCGCCTGCTGCGGCCGACATCCCGCTTCCCGCGGGTGTGCCGGACACAGCAGACATCGGGTTCGCCGCCGGCAAGGCAGCATTCGATGCCGGTCCGGTTGCCTCTAACGGCATCCCGACGAGCCCCGAGGCAATCGCGGGCGTCGTCCGGCACCTGCCCGACCCGAACAACCTGCCTCCCGGCACCACCGACGTGGCGCCCGGCGACAGCCGCGGAGTGTCCTACCTCAAGGACATCGTCTTCGCGATGCAGACGCAGGATGTCAAGGCCAGCGACGCGATCCTCGCTCTGGCACAGCGCTAACACACGCATCTCGTCAATCGCCCCGGCCCTCATGGCCGGGGCGATTGTCGTTGTGGGGTAATCCTTTCGGTGACCGAACCGAGCCTTTGTCAAGGGGGTTGACGTGCCAGATTCGAGGCGTACCTTGGTGACCATGACGGCATCGGCCACGCCTCCAGAGGTACCAAGCCAAGAAACATTCGAAGCGGTCTACAACGGCAAACCCATGTTCGAGGGCGCCCCCACCGCAGGTGTCCCGTGGGATATCAAGGACGCACAACCACGCATCAAGGAGCTGGCCGCCTACGGCGCGCTGCACGGTGAGATCTTGGATATCGGCTGCGGCCTCGGCGAAAACTCGATCTATCTCACGCAGCGAGGCCTGTCGGTCACCGGACTGGACTTCTCCCCCTCGGCCATCCACCAGGCGAAGCAACGCGCCGCCGCGGCGGGCGTCAGCGTGAACCTTGAGGTTGCCGACGCCACCAAGCTCGACGGCTGGGACGCAAGGTTCGACACCGTGATCGACAGCGCGGTGTATCACTGTTTTGACCACGAGGGGCATCAGCAGTACGCGAACGCCCTGCACCGCGCCACCCGACCGGGAGCGCGGTGGTTCATCGCCTGCTTCGGCGATGGCTCGGTGAACGGCATCACGATGCCGTTCGGCGTACAAGATCCCGAGGAGATCAGGAGCGTACTGGCCGAGGCTCATTGGAACATCCAATACTTCGGCAGGACAACATATCTCGGCTCCAGAGCAGCGTTTGTCGGCGCCGCGCTGGCCGGTATCGATCCCGAGCAGATGCCCGCCGACATGCGCGAGCGCTTTGCGCAGCCCGGGGTGGCGGCACAAGCACAGCAGACCTTCGAGCGTCTTCAGCAGCTCGACGACGACATGATCCACATGCCGTTCTTCAACATCGTCGCGGAAAGGGGCTAGACGCCATGAGCGCACCTACACAGAACATCTTCGAAGATCTCTATCGGGAGAGCCTCCACGAGGGCGGCCCCACTGTTCCGTGGGACTCCAAGGACGCCAAACCCCGCATCAAGGAGCTGGCCTTGCTCGGCGCGGTCCGCGGTGACGTCCTGGATATCGGCTGCGGCCTCGGGGACAATGCCATCTACCTTGCCCAGCAAGGATTTAACGTCACTGGGTTGGATTTTGCCCCCTCGGCGATCGAACAGGCCAAGGGCCGGGCGGCCGCGGCCGGCGTTGCCGTCGACTTCCACGTTGCCGATGCGACCAAGCTTGATGGCTGGGAGGGAAAGTTCGACACCGTGATCGACAGCGGTGTCTACCACTGCTTCGACGACGAGGGCCACGTGAAGTACGCGAGTGCCCTGCACCGTGCCACCCGGTCCGGAGCACGTTGGTACATCTGGTGTTTCGCGCAGGGCGGGGTGCACGGCGTGCCTACACCGTTCCAGAACGGGATGCGGGCCGAAGAGATCGAGCAGGCGCTACACACCAACGGATGGTCGGTGCGCCAGATCAACCTGACCACGATGAACGCACCAAAGGACGAATTCCTCGCCGCGATTCGCAGCTCCTATCGCGGCGACCCGGCCGTGCTGGACCGGCTGGAGCGCGATGTCAACGATCCGCTGCTGCACATCCCGGTGTACACGGTGATCGCCGCACGGGCGTAGTAGCGGTTTAGAGCAGGCGGCCCGAGAGCACGCGGGCCGCCGCCCCCGACATCAGCGCGATGGTCCACAGCGCGGGAGTGGACGCCAGCATGGATCTCACAGTGCACGTACCGGATTCGGGTTCCATGCCTTCCAGGCGCTGCGCCAGCCAGCGCAGGGCCGCGGGTGCCCCCAGCACCACCAGCGAGAGATGCTCACTGAGCTGATCGCGCCGATATGTGACATCGGTGCCGTGCGTCGCGTAGAAGCTCACCTGGCGGTCCACCTCGTCGATGCCGACGAGCTGGTCGCGCACCGCGGTATAGACGTAGACCGGGCAGGTTGGCGCCACCTTACCCAACCGCAGGTCCTCACTCATGGCGGTGAGGCCGGGCAGTGCCATGAGTTCGGCGATGGGCCGGTCCACATAGCGATCGAGACGGCGCATCGCGTATCGTCCGACAGCCTGACCCGTCGATAGCCCACGCACGGTGGTCATGATCTTTTCGCCCTGCGGCGTAAGGTGCGCCGTGAGAACCGAATCCAGCGCGGGATAGCTTCCGCGCAGGGCAGAGATCGCGGCAATACCCAGCCCGGCGAACAGTCCCCCGTCGGCCCGTTCCAAGATCTTGCTGGGGTCCGAGGCCGGTGAACCCAGTGCCGCCGCGACAATGTTGAGTTCGGGGGCATAGTTCGGCGCCATCTCCGCCGTCCACGAACTGGCAAGCCCACCACCGGAATAGCCCCACAGCCCGATGGGCGTGTTGGCCGGTAGTCGTAGTTCTCCAAATCGCAGGGTGGCCCGCAGGCTGTCGAGTACGTGATAACCGGGTTGGCGCGCAACGACATAACGCCCAGGCTGCCCTCCATGGTCGGCGACATTCACGATCCATCCCTGACGCAACGCGGCCGCCATCAACAGCAATTCGAGCTGCGGGTTGCTGAACGGGCCGCGCGCACCCTGCAGCAGGCAGTACGACGGAAAGCAAGATCGCTCACTGGAGTTGATCGCACACTGATATGCCAACAGGCGGGGAGACCGGGGCTCATGGTCGGCCGGCACCAGCACGGTGGTGGTCGAGACTTCAGGGGCACCATCCGGATCCGTGGTTCGGTACAGCAGCTGCCATGCCGTCACCCGCTGGCGCAAGCGCCCCAGGAATCCGATGTCCACGGGACGGGCATGCAGGACCGTTCCCGGCGTCGTGTCCTCGAAGCCGTCCGGCGGAACATGGAAGGGGTCATCGCTCGGGCGCGCCGGGCGCATGCCCGGGTGCGCGAAGGTCCGCGGCGCGGGCGCTGCGTCGTGGCGGCGCACAGGAATGCTCATGAACTATCGAAGCTAATGTACCCACCGCGGTGACAGTCCGATGATCTGGGTTTTTAGGTATCAGACCCCAATCGGAGCCCGGATTTTTCAGGCCGAGCCCACCCACTCGTCGCTGCCATCGGCGAAGAACTGGTGTTTCCACACCGGCAGCGCAGCCTTCACGTCGTCGACGAGGCGCTGACAGGTGGTGAATGCCTGCCGACGATGGTCGGCGCTCACCGCCACCACGAAGGCCGCCTCCCCGACCGCCAATTCACCGATGCGATGACTCACCGCGACGGCGCGCACACCGTCTGCCTGCGCCGCGATGCCTTCCACGACATCGGCGAGCACCTGCGCTGCGGACGGATGCGCCGAGTACTCCAGCCGCAGCACCGTCTTGCCGCCGTCGTGGTCGCGCACATTGCCCACGAATCCGACTGTGGCCCCAGCGGATTCGTGATCGACGAGCCGTTCGTGCTCGATCAGCGAGATGGGTTCCGCGGTCAGCAGCGCACGAGTGACGCTGGCGCTCATCCGTGATCACCCCCGCCTATCTGGTCCAGGGCGTGGTCGAGCACGCCGCCGAGCACCTCGAGCCCGTCGCGCACCCCGCCGGTGGAGCCGGGCAGGTTGACCACCAGGGTGCCTCCGGCGACCCCGCAGACGCCGCGGGACAGGATGCTGGTGGGTACGGCGGGCAGCCCGGAGCGTCTGATGGCATCGGCCAAGCCGGGGATCTGATAGTCCAGTAGCGCGGCGGTCTGTTCGGGGGTGGCATCGGTGGGCGAGAGCCCGGTGCCGCCGGTGGTGATGACGAGCGACACCCCGAGCGCGGAACGTATCGCGTCTCCCACCGCGTCACCATCGGGCACGACGATCGGTTCTTCCACCCGGAAGCCGCGTGTACCAAGCCATTCGGCGATGACGGGCCCGGTCTTGTCGGGATATTGACCGGTGGCCGCCCGAGTGGACGCCACGATCACCCGCGCAGATCTCAGGGCCGGGTCCATGTTCCGGTCTTGCCGCCCTCTTTGCGCAGCACCCTGACATCGTCGATGCGCGAGGCGGGATCGACGGCCTTGACCATGTCGTGCAATGTCAGCCCGGCGACCGTCACCGCGGTCAGCGCCTCCATCTCGACCCCGGTGCGGTCATTGGTGCGGGCGACGGCGGTGATGTCGATGTGGCTGTCGGCGATATCGAAGTCGACGTCGATGCCGGTGAGCGGTACCTGATGGCACAGCGGGATGAGTTCGCTGGTGCGTTTGGCGGCCATGATGGCGGCCAGCCGGGCGGTGGCAATGGCATCACCCTTGGGCAGGGTGCCTGCGGCGGTCCCGGTCAATAGTTCGATCACGTCCGGGGTGGTGACGAAGCGTCCCGCTGCGACGGCCTCGCGCGCGGTGGCCTGTTTGGCCGACACGTCGACCATGTGCGCAGAACCGTGCTCGTCGATATGCGAGAGACCGTCGGGCTCGGATGAGCCGCTTGCGCGAAGACTCTCGGGCACCGCTCTACTTGTTGATGACGGTGACGGGGTGAACGTAGGGCACGGACGCCACGGGGAACTCGAGGTCGCCGAAGGGTGAAAGCGCTCCGGTGCGGTCGGCCGCCAGTTCGGAGACGGCGTGCTCGCCGTCCACGTGCGCGGGCCAGCCGTTGTCGACATATTGCTCTTTGTCAGCCACGCAGCCATTGTGGCAGGCCGAGAGGCCGACGGCGAACCCAACCCGCCTCTACGCTGGTGATCGATGAGTGACGATGCGGCGTTGGCTGGTTTGGCGGCGTGGTTACGCCGCTTGCCAGATGAACAGTTGGTACAGCTGGTTCGGCTGCGGCCCGATTTGGCCTCGCCCCCTCCGGGTTCACTGGCGGCTCTGGCGGGCCGGGCGCTGTCGCGCCAGTCGGTGCGTGCGGCCACCGACAACCTGGACTTTTTGGCCCTGGCGGTGCTGGATGCGCTGTTGGTGGCGCGTGCGGATGTCACCGGCACGTCCCTGGCGAATGTGCTCGCTCAGGTCGACGGCCGTGCCACCGAGCTGCAGGTTCGCGCCACCCTGGACCGGCTGCGCGAGCTGGCGCTGGTGTGGGGGGAAGGCGAGCTGCATCTGGCGGGCGAGACCCGGTTCGGCCTCCCGTGGGTGGTCGGGCAGGTGATCAGCGAGCAGACACCTGATTCCTACGATGCGGCGCGCGCAGCCTTGGAGGCGACCGACGAACGCGGCATGGAGCTGCTGGGGGCTCTCCTGACCGGGTCTCCCATCGGCCGCACCCGGGACGCCGCTCCGGACGCCCCACCGGACCGTCCGGTGCAGCGGCTGCTGACAGCCGGACTACTGCAGCGCGTCGATGACGAGACGGTGCTGCTGCCGCGCTTCGTGGCACAGCTTCTCCGCGGCGAGGAGCCCGATCGGCTGCAGCCTCCGGCCGTGGAGACGACGTCGGCCACCCAGGCCGAGGCCGACGCGGCCGCCGCCGGCGCGGCCCTGGACCTGCTGCGCGAGGTGGGCCTGCTGCTCGAAGAGCTGAGCGTCAACCCCGCGCCGCAGCTACGCAGCGGTGGCCTGGGCGTGCGCGAGGTCAAGCGGCTGGCGAAGGCGACGGGCATCGATGACAGCCGGATAGGTCTGCTGCTGGAGGTGCTGGCCGCCGCGGAGCTGATCGCTGTCGGTGACCCCGATATCGAGACCGATGCCGAAGGCTGGCATTGGGCACCGACCGTGCAGGCCGACCGGTTCGCCGAGGTGCCGACCGCTGCCCGCTGGCTCCGGTTGATGTCGGCATGGCTGATGCTCGCGGCTCGCCCCGATCTCATCGGCAAGCGCACCAGCGATGACAAACCGATTGCGGCCCTTTCAGATTCACTGCGTTCGACGGCGGCTCCCCATGATCGAAAGCTGCTTCTGGAAGTCCTCGGTGCGCTGCAACCCGGGCAGGGATTGCGGCCCGAGGAGGCGTCCCGAATGATGCGCTGGCGTCGTCCGCGTTGGGGTGCCCGGCTGGGAACCGAACCGGTGACGGCACTGCTGTTCGAGGCGACGACGTTGGGGGTGATCGGACGTGGTGCGCTGACGACGCCTATCCGCACCTTCCTGGACAGCACGGGCGATGAGGCGGCGACGCTGGCCGCGATGGAGAAGGCGCTGCCCGCTCCCATCGACCATTTCCTGGTGCAGGCCGATCTCACCGTCGTCGCGCCCGGGCCGCTCACGCGTGAGGTGGAACTGGATCTGGCCGCGGTGGCGCAGCTCGAGTCGGCGGGGGCTGCCAGTGTCTTTCGGGTCAGCGAGGCCAGCATCCGGCGGGCCCTGGACTCCGGGCGCACCGCCACCGGCCTGCACAGCTTCTTCGGATCCAGGTCGAAAACTCCTGTCCCCCAGTCTTTGACGTATCTCGTCGACGACGTCGCGCGCCGGCATGGGCAACTTCGGGCCGGGGTGGCGACCTCGTTCCTGCGCTGTGACGACGTGGCCCTGCTGGCGCAGGTGATGGCGTCGGCGCTGGCCGAGGATCTGAGTCTGCGACTACTGGCCCCTACCGTGGCGGTCTCGCTGGCCCCGTTGGCCGAGCTGGTGGCCAGGCTGCGTTCGGCGGGCTTCGCCCCCGCCGCCGAGGATGCCACCGGCACAATCGTGGAGCTGCGGGCACACCGGGCGCGGGTGACTCCGCAACCACATCGGATGGGTTGGACGCCGCCGGTGCTCAGCGAGCCCGCCGCCGCGGCGGTCGTCAAGGCATTGCGCGCGGCGGGCGATCACGATGGGATTCGCATCGAGCCCTCGCACGCCGTGGCGCTGCTGCAGCAGTCCGCCAAGGCGCAGACCAGCGTGTTGATCGGATACGTGGACCCGGCCGGGGTGGCATCCTCGCGGGTGGTCAATCCGATCAGCGTGCGAGGCGGGCAGCTGTCGGCCTTTGACACCGCTGCCGGGCGGATCCGGGATTTCGCGATTCACCGCATCACCGCTGTCTCGCCCCCGGGCTGATCCGGTGAGCAAGCGGGCCGGTTAGCCCGTCAGCGGACACCTTCGAATGGGTTCCATGACTCACTGCCGCGAACCCAGTGCAGGTAGTAGGCCTGGTTGGCGATGGTCATGAAGGCGGCAGCAAATCCGATGGAGACTCCGCGCACTACACCGTCCGAGGCTCCGACGAGCTGCATGACAACACCGAGACTGAGGGTTATCCCCAGCAGGACCAGACCCTTGCGCCACATGCCCTTCACGAAGAAGTAGATCGGACCGAAAAAGAAGGCCAAGAAGTTGCTGGTCAGCCGCATCCGAGCGCCGAAAGGCACCGACCGGAAGAATGCGTTGGCCTCCGCCTTCGACGGCGCCGCCGCGTACTGGTCATAAAACGCGAACCGCCGCTGCCAAATCTCCGCCAGGGTGCTGCGGTCTTGTGGTGTCGTCACCGCAGCAATCTAGCAAGGACGCTCGACATCCGCTATGTCGCCGGGGGTCACTATCCTGGACCGAATGACCGATGGACCGCTGATCGTCCAGTCCGATAAGACCGTGCTGCTGGAGGTCGACCACGACCAGGCAGACGCGGCGCGCCAGGCTATCGCTCCGTTCGCCGAGCTAGAACGCGCACCCGAGCATGTGCACACCTACCGCATCACCCCGCTGGCGCTGTGGAACGCCCGTGCCGCCGGACACGATGCCGAACAAGTTGTCGACGCACTCGTCACCTTCTCCCGCTACGCGGTGCCGCAACCGCTGCTGGTGGACATCGTGGACACCATGGCCCGCTACGGGCGCCTGCAGCTGATCAAGCACCCGGCGCACGGCCTCACCCTGGTGAGCCTGGACCGCGCCGTGCTCGAAGAGGTGCTGCGGCACAAGAAGATCGCCCCCATGTTCGGCACCCGCATCGATGACGACACCATCCAGGTGCACCCCAGCGAGCGCGGCCGCATCAAGCAGATGTTGCTCAAAATCGGCTGGCCCGCCGAGGATCTCGCGGGATACGTGGACGGCGAGGCCCACCCGATCACCCTGGCGCAGGACGGCTGGGAGCTGCGCGACTATCAGCAGATGGCGGCTGACTCCTTCTGGGCCGGCGGCTCCGGTGTGGTGGTGCTGCCCTGCGGCGCCGGCAAGACGCTGGTGGGTGCCGCCGCGATGGCCAAGGCGCAGGCGACCACTCTCATCCTGGTCACCAACACCGTCGCCGGACGACAGTGGAAACGTGAGCTCATCGCGCGCACGTCGTTGACCGAGGACGAGATCGGCGAATACTCGGGCGAGCGCAAGGAGATTCGTCCGGTCACCATCGCCACCTATCAGGTGATTACCCGGCGCACCAAGGGCGAGTACCGCCATCTGGAGCTGTTCGACAGCCGGGACTGGGGCCTGATCGTCTACGACGAGGTGCACCTGCTGCCCGCTCCGGTATTCCGGATGACCGCGGACCTGCAGTCGCGGCGCCGCCTCGGCCTTACCGCCACCCTTATCCGGGAGGACGGCCGTGAGGGCGACGTGTTCAGCCTCATCGGCCCCAAGCGCTATGACGCACCATGGAAAGACATTGAGGCACAAGGCTGGATCGCACCCGCCGAATGCATCGAGGTGCGCGTCACGCTCACCGACAACGAGCGGATGATCTACGCGACCGCAGAGGCCGACGAGCGCTACAAGCTCTGCTCCACGGCCCACACGAAGATCAACGTGGTGAAGTCGATCTTGGCCCGTCATCCCGGGGCGCCGACGTTGGTGATCGGCGCATACCTGGATCAGCTGGATGAACTGGGAGCCCAGCTGGATGCCCCGGTGATCCAGGGCTCCACCAAGAACGCCGAACGCGAGGCTCTTTTCGACGCGTTCCGCAAAGGCGAGATCGGCACACTGGTGGTGTCCAAGGTAGCCAACTTCTCCATTGATCTGCCGGAAGCATCAGTGGCCGTACAGGTTTCGGGCACGTTTGGCTCACGCCAAGAGGAAGCGCAACGCCTTGGGCGGCTGCTACGCCCCAAGGCCGACGGCGGGCAGGCCTACTTCTATTCGGTGGTTTCCCGCGACACCCTCGACGCCGAGTACGCCGCACACCGGCAGCGGTTCCTGGCCGAACAGGGCTATGGCTACCGGATCACCGACGCGGACGATCTGCTGGGACCGACGATCGGTTAGCGCCCTAGCGGTGCTGCTGCCTGCAGACGCCTTCCGCGGCGGTGTCCAGCTGCACATCGGTAGAACTGATCGTCGGCGTCAGGAACCGCAGGTGCCCGATCAGTTCCCGCGGCAGATCGTCGATGTGCGTCGAGTACCGGGTGCCGTCGATCACGCTGCGCGCCGTCAGCGTGAAGGTCTTGGCGACGTCGGCGTCAAACGCCCCGTACTTCTGTAACGCCGCCGCGACCATCTGCTGAAACGGGCTCAGCTTGAGCGTGCGCAGATCGAGCGAGGGGTCGAGCTGAATCCGGATGCCCTCCGGCACCCCGCCGGGGACCGTGCCGTCCGAGCGAGTTCCTGGGTACACATAGGTGGGCGAATTGATCGGGATGGCGAAACGTAGCGCATGGTTGATCACACCCGCCTGCACATCCTCCGGTGTGATCAGCCCGGCCAGATACGACAGCTCGCCACCCGAATGCGCGGGCCCGCTGACGTGCCCTCCCGATCCGGTGTCCACCCGATAGGTGGCCTGGGCGATCGCCGACATGGATTCGGGTTTGAAGGACTGGAACTCGTATTCGCATCCGTTGGTGTCGTCAATGATCGCGATATGAGCGTCGGAGTCCTGGGTGGGCAGGTAGTGCGGCAGGTATGGAACGTCGATCGACTTTCCGCTGTTACGAATGGCGACGGTTCGGGTGGGAGTGCCCGCGGGAGCGTGATACACGGCCGAGGTCCAGATGTCCTCGTTGACGTCGATTCCCTTGACATCAGGGTGATGTTGCAGCGCCGCAATCCAATTCGGCGAGCGCGGGTCAACCGCCGGGTTGGGCTCGATGGGCTGGTTCAGGAATGAGTTGGCCGCGAAGAAGTTGCCGTTGGTCGACGGCGGGCCGGGCGCGGCCTGGGACACCGAGAACTCTTCTACCGCAGGGCCGCTCGTGCTGGAGTAGCTGACTCGCACTGTGTGTACGCCGGCCTCGACCGTGCGGGTGGCGAGGTCGGTGCCCCAGTCGCGGGTATCCGCGTGATCGAAGATCTGCTCGTCATCGAGCCATACCCGCGTCACGACACCACCGCTCATCGAGGCGATGTTGTACTGGCCCGTCACTGGGAACCGCAATGAGCCGACGGAGTCGATCGAGAATCCGTCGGTCTTCACGCCCGGCGCGGGAGAGCCCGCGAAGTTTCCTCCGACCGAGTACTCGCACCGGGCCAGCACCGCGGTGCCGGAATGATCGGTGTTGTTGTAGTAACGCGTCCAGTACTGGCCCACATCACACGGATTGGTCGAGGCGGCGTCTATCGCCTGGCGGGCCGGAGCACAACCAGCCGCCAGCACAATCAACGACAGCAGAAGGGCCGTACCGCGCACAGCCCCACTGTACGGGCGCTCGGGCTACGCGCCCGCCGCGGCGATCTTGTCGAAGTAAGCCTGGGTACGCTTCATCGAGAAACCGACGATCGCACTGACCGCCGGGGTGGCCTTGCTGATGGGGCCCGTACCGTCGATCGCCCACGCCCAGGTGAAGTCGGCGCCACGATCGGTCGGGGTCACCACATAATCCTCGGCGAAGGCTCGCAGGCCCGGCACCGGCACCGGCATGCTGGTGACGTAGAACGCCTTTCGCCTGCCTTCTTCCCAGAGGAAGTAGTGCTCATTCACCTTGGGGCCCACCGCGGGCCCGATCTTGCGGACCGCGCCGACCCCGGTGCGGGGGCTACCCCACACGACTCTGATGCCCGGTGCCAGCCACCGCAACGTGGTGTCGTTGGTCAGTTCACGCCATACCGTGTCGGCGGACACCGGCACGGAGATGGTGTGACTCGCCCGCACGGGAGCGCTGGACAGGAAGGCTTCATCGACTGCGTCAAGCGAAGGCATTCCCGTAACTTACGGTATCGGTTAGGGCGTAAACAATGGGGTTAGACCCCAATGACCTCGCGCGTGAACAAGTCGATACCGGAACGGTCGTAGGCCGCCTCCGGGAAGTTGCAGATCGCATAGCCCAGCCCCAGCTTGCGGAACTCGGCCAGGCGCTCGGCAATCTGCGCCGGGGTTCCGGCGCTCGTCGCCAGATTCCCCACCGTGGCCTCGGCGACGTCCTCGCCGATGACCGGGATCAGCCGCGCCTTGATGGCCGCCAGCCGATCGGCAACCTCGGCATCGTCGGCCCCGATCACAACATTGATGTTGGCGCTGCGGACAATCGCATCGAAATCTGTGCCGATGTCCTTGCAGTGGGCCGCAAGCACTTTCGACTTGTGCTCGAATTCCTCGGCAGTCTGCCCGAAGTTGGTGTACTGCGCGTAACGCGCGGCGATCCGCAAGGTCACCTTCTCGCCGCCACCGGCGATCCACAGTGGAATTCCCTTGGACTGCAAGGGCTTAGGCGCCACGATGGCATCGTCCACCTGATAGTAGGTGCCGTCCAGGCTCACCCGTCCGTCCCGCCAGGCGTCACGCATGATGCGCACACCCTCACGTAGCCTACCCAGACGTTCCGCGGCACCCGGGAACCCGTAGCCGTATGCGCGCCACTCATGCTCATACCAGCCGCCGCCGATACCCATCTGGGTACGTCCGCCGGAAATGATATCCACGGTGGCGGCAATCTTGGCCAGGTACACCGGGTTTCGATATCCCATCGCCGTACACATCTGCCCCAGTTTGATCCGTGAGGTCACGGCGGCGAAGGCCGACATCAGTGTCCACGCCTCATGGGTCGCTTCATCGGTGGGCACGGGCACGGTGTGAAAGTGGTCGTAGACCCACACCGAGTCCCAGGGACCACTCTCCGCGTAGTGCACGAGATCGCGCATCACCTCCCATTGACGCTTGGGTGCGATGCCGACCAAATCCAGGCGCCAGCCTTGCGGGATAAAGACTCCGAACTCCAGTGTCTCGGCCACCTGGGCCACATTACGCCGGAGCGGGTGATCCCACCCATCGGGTCAGTGCGTCCCGCAGCCCCGCATCGGAGCCCTCGCCCACCCAGGCCACATATCCATCGGGCCGTACCAGCACCGCATCTGGTGCTGTCACTTCGCCCAATACCGGAAGTTCCCACGTGCCTGAATATTTGGCGTCGACAAGGTGTACCCGATCCGTCCATCCGTCGACGTTCAGACTCTGTGAATCCCCGAAGTCGAACAGCACGGGGCGCGCGGCATGGAGGTGTTCGTAGATCCGCACCGGCCCGTCAGCGGTCACCACATCGAGGTCGGGCATCCGGCGTCCCAGCAAGGGATGTCCCTCACCCAGTTCGTAATGGATGTCCAGGGCGCTCATCATGCCGGCGATGCGCTTGCGCGGCTCGTCCATGGCCAGCAGATCGGCCATGATGTCACGCAGCGCGTCTATCCGCGGACCGGCGTCGGACAACGGTGTTTGGGCCATGGTGTTGTGCAGTACCCGCGCCGCCACCGGATGACGCTCCACCTGATAGGTATCCAACAGCGAGTCCGGGGCCTCCCCCTTGATGACCGAGGCAAGCTTCCACCCCAGATTCACCGCGTCCTGGACGCCGGTGTTCAGTCCCTGGCCACCGAACGGGAAGTGGATATGCGCGGAATCCCCGGCGAGGAACACCCGCCGATCGCGGTACCTGTCGGCCTGGCGCGTCATATCGGAGAAGCGCGACATCCAGCGTGGACTGTGCAGCCCGAAGTCTGTTCCCGCGATGGCGATGAGTGCTTCCTTCGCCTCGTCCAGGGTGGGTTCGGTACCGAGCCGATCCAGGTCGGTGCTGAAGACCAGGCGGCACCATCCCTCCTCGAAGGGCAAAATCGCGAGGAAGGCCTGTCCGGGTTTGCGTAGCAGGCCGAACTCGAGTGGCTGCTCGGTGATTTCGGCGTCGATCAACAGCGCCGAGCAGGACGGGTCGTGACCGGGAAAGCCGATCCCCGCCGTCTTACGGATGGTGCTGCGCCCGCCGTCGCATCCGACGAGGTACTGGCCGCGCATGATGCGGCCGCCGGCACGCTCGATATCCACGCCGCCGTCATCCTGGCTGAAGCCAACGACCTCGTCGTCGTAATAGATGGGGACCCCGAGCTCGCCAATCCAGGCGGCCAACGTCTTCTCGGTGTAGTGCTGGAGCAGGCCCAGCGCATACGGATGACGCGTCGGGAAGTCCTCGATGCTCATGAAAATGCCTGAGAAGTGGGTGCCCTGCATGGTCTGCCCCTGCGCAAGGAACCTCTCGGCGATCCCGCGCTGATCGAAGACTTCGATGGTGCGCGAGTGCATCCCGGCCGCACGAGATCCCACTTCCTCGTGACTGCCGCGCCGCTCCAGGACCGCGACGTCGATACCGGCCAGCGCCAGCTCACCGGCCAACATGAGCCCGGTCGGGCCGCCGCCCGCGATAACAACTGCATGCTCAGTCATAACACTCCTTAACACCGTTATCGATATTGGTTACATAATGGCTTTAATATTGTTAAGGTGTCAACGTGATTTTGAATCGAGAGACGATCGCACGCGCCGGCCTGGCCCTGTTGGACCAGAAGGGCAGTGACGGACTCACCATGCGCGCGCTCGCCGCCTCGCTCGGCGTGCAGGCCCCGGCTCTCTACTGGCACGTGAAGAACCGGCGCGAGCTCATCGACCTCATGGGCGAGGAGATCATGCGCGATGCCCACGAAGCCTTCGACCAGACCTCCGCACCGTGGGATGTCTTCCTGGCCAACGGAGCCCGCGCCATGCGGCAGGCGATGCTGCGATATCACCAGGGTGCCCGGATCCTGGCGGGCACGTTCGTGGCCAACGGCGGGGAGGTGCTCGAACCTCTCCTGGACACCATGACCGCGGCCGGGTTCACCGTACGTGAGGCCGCCCGGCTATCGCCCGTGATTTATCACTACACAATCGCTTTCACCATCGAGCAGCAGGCCCGCGACGGCTCGGAGTATCCCGGGCCCAACCCGTACACCGAGGAGAATCTGCTCGCCAAGATCGACCTGCACAAATACCCGACGATCACCGAGGCGTTCGCCGAACTCTATGATCCGGACTTCGATGCCGACTTCGAGGACGGCTTGCAGGTCATCATCGACGGCCTACGAGCACGACTTCGCGGGAAGCGTCCGTCGGCTCCTCTTCGAGAGACGGCTCGTCGCAGCTAGCTTCATCCGCGTCGCCGGGCACCGGCTCCTGGTTGCCATCGGTCTTCGAACGCGAGAATCGTTGGCGGAACCAGGGTTCCACGATCTGTGCGGGCCACCAGTTGGCCTGCCCGCACAGCACCACCAGGGCGGGAATGGTGATGGTGCGCACCAGGAAGGTGTCCAGCAACAGGCCCATGCCGATGATGAAGCCCGCCTCGACCATCGACTGCAGATTGCCGATCAACAGGCCGAACATCGACGCGGCGAAAATGACTCCGGCAGAGGTGATCACGCCACCGGTGGACTTGACTGTCTTGATGACGCCTGAGCGAATGCCATCCGGCGACTCGTCGCGGATGCGCGAGATGAACAGCAGGTTGTAGTCGGCACCCACCGCGACCAGCACGATGAAGGCCATTCCGGGCACACTCCAGCTCAGCGGCTGACCACCGATGAATTGGAACGCGATCACCCCGATACCGACCGCCGAGGCGTACGAAATGATCACCGAACCAATGAGATACAGCGGCGCCACGATGGCCCGCAGCAGCGCGACGAGAATGAGCAGCACCACGATCACCGTCAGCACGATGATGAAGCGCAGGTCGTGGTTGTAGTAGTTCCTGATGTCGTTGTACATCGCCGATAGCCCGGCCATCGAGATGGCCGCATCCGAGAGCGTGGTGTTGGGTTGCGCGCTCCGGGCCGCGTCCTGGATGGCACGCACCTGATCCATCGCCTCGGGACTGAACGGATTCAGGTTGCTCTGCACCAGGTAGCGCACCGCGTGCCCGTCGGCCGAAACGAAGGCCGCGGCAGCGGTTTTGAAGGAATCCTGGGTAAGCACCTGCTGCGGGATGTAAAAGCCCGACATCGATCCGGGTGCCGCGTCGCGCTTGGCGGCCACCAGCAGCGTCGAGGCATCGCCCAGCTGGCCGCCCATCTGTTTGGTCTGATCCACCAGCATCTGTACGCCCTCGGCCAACTGGGCGCTGCCGTCGGCCAACGAATTGACCCCGGTGAGGACCTCGGCGAACTTCTGCTGGATGCCGTAGGAGTCGGACAGGCCCAACCGGCGCAGATTCGTGTCAATGGAATTCAGGGCGGTCCGCAGCCGGGAGATGGTCGAGCTGATCTGTTTGTCGTTGTCGACCGACTTCAGCTCACGGCCGAGTTCGACGATCTTGTCCCTGGTGCCATCTTGTTTGGTCTCCAGGAACTTGTTCATCTCGTCTCGCGAGGAGCGGCACCCGGGGTCCATCTCGCAGGCCGGGTTGCCCACCAGCACGCGCGCGACGGGCTCGATCCAGCCGTACACCTCACTGGCGCTCTGGGCGTTGGCCTCGATGGCATCGCCGAGGGAATGCATGCTGGTGACCAGCTTGTCGACGGAGTCCAGGTCGGCCAGGGTGCCGGTCCTGCCGCTGCCGCGCAGCTGGGCCAGTACCTCGACCAGTGCACGCGCGGTACCCAACGAGTTCTTCACCGAATCGCGGACCTGACCGAGCTTGTCCGCCAAGGTGTGTCCGCCCGCCGCGAGTTTGTTCAAGTCCGCGGCCCTGGCGTCGATCAGATTCGAGGCATCACCCAGCT
This sequence comes from Mycobacteroides franklinii, assembly GCF_002013895.1. Taxonomy (GTDB): domain Bacteria; phylum Actinomycetota; class Actinomycetes; order Mycobacteriales; family Mycobacteriaceae; genus Mycobacterium; species Mycobacterium franklinii. The sequence continues at coordinate 229,713 of NZ_MAFQ01000006.1, forward strand.
TCCCGCCGACCTCACCGGCCTGGTACGACAGCTTGGCCTCCTCGAGCGGTTCGCCCGTGGGGCGCGTGATGCCACGCACCTTGTCGACACCGGGTACCTGACTCACCCGCGCAGCCATCTGCTCAAGGTCGGCCAACCCCCGTGGCGTACGCAGATCATGCGACGACTTGATGTACAGGTACTGCGGCAGTGTCGAATTGACCGGAAAGTGCTTCTCGATCGCGGCGTAGCCCTGGTTGCTGTCGGCCCACGGTGGCAGGTTCTTGCGGTCGTCGTATCCGAATTTCACCATGGCACCGCAGGTGGCCAGGATGATCAGGATGACCAAGCTGACCGCCAGGTGCGCACCGGGCCGTTTGACGATGTTGATGCCCGACCGGTGCCAGATCTTGTTGGCGTAGGCCTTTCGCGGCTTCACCCAGCCTCGGCGCCCCACCAGGACCAACACCGCGGGCAGGAAGGTCACCGATGCCACGAACGCGATCAGGATGGACACGCTCAGGGCCGGGCCGACGGTGGACAGAATGCCCAGCTTGGTGAATCCCATGCCGAGGAAGGTCACCGCCACCGTCGCCGCCGAAGCCGCGACCACCTTGCCGATGGATTCCAGTGCGGCGGCCACCGCACTGTCTGAATCCATGCCCTGCTTGAGGTATTCGTGATATCGGCTGATGAGGAAGACCGCATAGTCCACCCCCGCGCCCATCATCATCGCGGTCATGAACGTCAGTGTCTGATTCGAGATGCTCAGACCCAGCTGCGCCAATCCCCCGACGGCGGCCTGCGCGATACCCAGCGAGACGCCCACCACGATGAGGGGAAGCATCATCGTCACCGGATTGCGATAGACGATCAGGAGGATGAGCAGAACCAAAGCAGCCGTGGTGATCTCGACCTTGTGCAGATCGCGCTCGCCGACCACCGTCAGGTCCCCGACGGTGGCGGTCGGCCCCGTCGTAAAGGCTTTCAGGGTGGTTCCCGCGGTGGCGTCCTTGATGATCTTCAGGGCGCCCACATAGGCCTTACCGGATTCGGGAGTGGCCAGTTCGCCCTGCAGTCCCACCGGCAGGTACCACGCCTTGCCGTCGGTGCTCGACATCATCTCGCGCAGCATCGGTTTCGTGATGAAGTCCTGCACCATGCTCACGTCGCGGGTGTCCTCACGCATTCGTGCCGCGAGAATCCGGTAGGTCTGTTCGTCCGCCGGAGTCAGCCCGTTCTCGTTGGTGAGGACGATCAGCAGGATGTTCTGCGCGCCCGACTCTTGGAACGATTCGACCATCTGCCGGGTGGTCTCCATGACAGGAGCGTCCTTGGGCAGGAGGTCGACAGGGTGGTCCTCGATCGCCTTCTGCAGCGAGGGCGCCGTCATGGCCAAGATCGCGGCCAAGGCGATCCACACCCCGATGATGACGACAGGGGCTCTCCGGACGATCCGTGCGATCAGTCCGTAGATACCACCTGTGTTCTCCGCCATGTCTACTCGATCACAGCGTGTAGGCCGAAGTCGTCGAGCGTCTCGGTGAGCAGATTGGTGAGGTCGGCGCGCGACTCGATCACGCCGGGTTGGTAGGCGACGACAGCCAGGAAGACCTTGTGGTTGACCCTCCCGGACGCGAGGAAGAGCTGCCCATAGGTGCTCAGCACCTTGTCGGGCCGCACCCTTTGCTCGGCCAATTTGCAGAAGATGTAGTCGGCGTCCGCCCCGTCGGGACGGTTCACCGCCGGGTCCAGCGGTCCGACATTCGAGCATCCGACGGGATAGTCGTTGTATTCCAACGCAACGTCGGCGAGCCGGCGCGCGGCTGCCTTCGGGATGAAGGGCGTCAGCGGTAGCAGCGCCCACTTCTCGTCGGGTGCATCCCGTAGCCCGGAGAGCACCTGCTTGGTGGCGCTCCGGATTCCACGCAGGTCGGTGGTCAGGTCCGCCGGATCGATCGCGAACATCACCGAGGTCATGGCGTTGGCACGGTTGTCGCCCTCCGTGCGTTCGTTGACCGGCATGGACAGCGTCACCTTGCCGCTCGGACCGAGCCGGCCAACCTTGGCAGCCAGCTGAGCCGCGAACGCGCCAACCAGTGAATTGCTGGTACCGCCGCGGCCGTGCGCGTGCGTGTCCCAATGGTTTTCGTCGAGGTACACGGTGACCGCGGGGACCTGATTCACGTGCACCTCGGTCGCGGGCCGGCCGGCGTGTTTGATGTCCTGGTGTCGGGAGCTCAGCAGTTTGGTGGCCTTGCGAAAGGCCCGCGCGGTATCGGGCAGGTCATGCCCGGTACGCCGCAAATCCTCCCGCATGCCCCGGAACCGCTTACGCGCCTGTGGCCTGGCGTAGCCCAGCGGCAGTTCGGCATCGTTGACGGCATCGGCGATGCCCCGGCACAGGCCCACGCCATCGGCGATGCTGTGCGAAACCACCAGGCTGACCGCGGTGGCACCATCGGTGAACCGGGTGACGCCGAGTCTCCAGGACGGACCGTGCTCAGGGTCGATCGGCAGCTGGGAGTGGCCGTATACCCAGTTCTGCAATTCGGCCCTCGGCAGCGGCGCGAGTTCCACGTCGATCGGATGACACGCCGGATCGAGTACCCACCGATGCCTACCAAAGGGCAAGCGGGAACGTTGGACTCGCCGCCCGAAGAGCCCCCGGCCGAGATTGGTGTGGAACCTGCGCAAACGGTCGGTATCGATATCGCGCTCGTAGACCCACACCATCTGGCTCAGCGTGGACATCTCGGTGGCGCGTAACCCGAGGAACGACGCTTGATCGACGAAGTCCAGATGAGCGATCGACGACGGTGCGGCGGACGCGCTGACCCGAGCCTCCGGGATCGTGGCCGTCATAGCGACTCTCCCGCCGGCGACACCCCCAACGTGGTGTAGAGCTCGTTGATCAGCCGCACACTCCGGGGATCGGCATCCGCCTTGGTCACGTCGAATTGGTTCATCACATACGAGTAGCCGATGCGGTGCTCCAGGTCGACAAACGCGTATGAACCGCCAGATCCGCCATGCCCGAACGTCTTCTGGTTGGGCCCGGCGTAGCAGCGCTGATTGAGCATGTAGCCCAGGCCCCATCCGTGATTGGCCACCCGGGGGCCCAGCACGACGTCGGGATCGAACCCGCCCTGCGATACCCGCACCACATCCATGTGGTCGTGGCTGAGCAGCTTGCCGAGCGCCATGGCGTTGTAGAAGGTGGCCATGCCCAGCGCGGACACGTGCGCGTTGGTGCCGGGGAACTCCAGGGCCCGCCACAGCGCAATGTCCCTACGGGCTATCTCGTCGTCGGGGATGAAGTCGCCCGAGATGAGCGGGCCCGCGAGCGGGTGGTCACTCATGCAGTCGAATTCTCCAGGAGCACCGCGGAATACGTCGCGCAGGTACGGCTTGTTGACCAGCTCGGCGCACCGGTGATGCTCGCTGTGCGGCAACCCGACGTGCACGTCCAGTCCGTACGGTTCGGCCACCTCGGTGCGCAGGAACTGTCCCAGCGTCTTACCCGTGGTCCGGCGGACCACCTCGCCGAGAATGAATCCGAACGTCGCCATGTGGTAACCCTGGGCGGTTCCGGGCTCCCACCACGGGGTTGCCCGCGCGATGTGCTCGCACACCTCGTCCCAGTTGGCCGCCTGCTCCGGTGTCAACCGGGTACGCGGCCCGATCACGCCCGAGCGGTGCCCGAGCACCATCGCCAGTGTGATGGATTCCTTACCGGCCTGGCCGAATTCGGGCCAGTACCGCGCGACCGGTGCATGCAGGTCGAGTACACCGCGCTCGATGAGCATATGGACGCAGGTACTCATCAGTCCCTTGGTCCCCGAATACACCGGCGCCAGAGTGTCTTCCGTCCACGGACGAGTGCGCGCCTCATCGGCCCAACCGGCCCAGAGGTTCACCACGAGTTCCCCATCGACCCAGATCGCTACGGCCGCGCCCAGCTCGTCGTTCTCCAGAAAGTTCAACGCGAAGGCGCGCCGGACGTTGTCGAAATCCGGTGAGCTGGTCCCATTCACCGCGACATCAAGGCTTGTGCTCATGACAATGCCAACCTTTCACTGCTGCTCAAATGCTGCGTGGTGCGGCCGCGACGCCGCGTTTCAGGAAACGAACTGTGACTGCGCGACACGCTGGTAAACCACGCGTGCTACTTCGAAGTAGCGCGACACAGATTCACGGGCGACGGCATTGTCGGGGAACGAGATCGTCAGGTTTGTTTCGTTCTCAAACCTGTTGACCCACATGCAGACCTGGTCGGAAGAACGGCTGTCCCCGTAGATTCCACCATTGATGCGATCCCATTCGGCACTGACCGGGATCTTGCGCGCGTCCAGGAAGGACACCATCGGGACCACGTACTCGGGAGCGGTCAGCCCCGAATCCGGACCCGCCAACTCCAGCACCCGTTCAAACGGCACCTTGGCCAGGGGCTGGCATTCGTCGAACGACTTCTGCGCGGACCGCGCGACGGTGGCGAAGGAGCCGTCCGCCAGGTCGACGACAAAGGGGATGAAACTCGCGTACCAGCCCACAGACATCTGCTCCTCGGCAGAGCTACGGGTGTCGTAGGGCGTGATGCCGTAGAAGGTGTCGGCACCGGTGAGCTCGCGGTCGATCAGCGCGGTACACGCGAACACGCCACCGCTGAATCGCACTCCCGCTTGTTCACAAGCCTTTTCGAACGCGACGGTCTCTTCGGCGTCCAACAGCGGTATGGCGACCATGGCGCCGACATTCAGAGCGGAGCGGTCGCCGAGCGGCAGCGCGAAGTCCGGCAAGGTGCCACCGTTGTCTCGCGCATACCGGGCCCAGGTCTGCACCTCGAACGAGTCGAGGGTCATGGCCTGGTTATGCGCGAACTCACGCGCGGAGAAATCCAGATACCCTGCCGGAGGCGGCAACTGCAGCGCCGAACCATGCACCAGGCTGGCGTACATCAGCTGGATCTCGACGTACAGGATGCCGGTGGACATGCCGTCGGTGTGCAGGTGGTCAACGCTGATGTACACCGTGAAGTGGTCCGCGCGCTGAATCACCCCGAAGGTGAAGCAATCCCAGGACAACGGGGTCCCGGAGGTGCGCAACAGGTGGGCACGGATCTCATCGGGCCCCTGTAACCCATGATCCTGCGGAACGAAATCGATGCTCTCCGGATCGTCGATCACGTGTCGCACGATGTTGTCCGCCGGGTCGAACTCGAACCAGGAGTGATAGGTGTCGTGCCGGCGCAGGTGAGCATTGATGGCGGCGGTCATGGCATCGACATCGCAGACACCGGGAACATCCCAGGAACCGATCCCGAGTCGAGCCATCTCACGATCCCGCCGGGCAAGATCCCGATACGAGCGCACATGCTGCGCCTGCTGATAGCTGGGTGGAACCGCGCTGGCGGGCGCCTGGGCCGCTACTTCACGGGCGCGTGGTGAAGCGCTCCATGAGATGACGGTCCCGGGCTTCGGGCGCCAGTCGTGGATCGTTCCAAGTGCAACCATCGTCCCTATCCCTGTGCAGCGATCTTATAAATCGACCGAGCCGAACTCGATTTTCCTGCCACATTGCAAGTGGCAAAGAGATTACCCATTGCGGGCAGCGTAGCGAACAAATATCGCGCAAAGGTACGTTACGTCAAAGAAATAGCTAGTGAACTGTGGGTAACGCCCCGTTAAGTTGATTTCTAGCAACTTCCCGAAAGTCTTACCGTAACCTATTCCCAGCAAATATAATTTGTCTACGGAAATACCGTATGACCTGGCTGTTCGCATCTGGCCACGCGAAGTACCAACAACTATGTCCGTAGTGCCTTCAGAGAACCTACGGGATCTGCGAGACAAATTGTGGGCCACGCCCCGCGCACGCTAGCTCTGTGGCGTGCACCACTGGGTTGTGGGACGGTGCGACCGCCACGCCCCCGACGGCCGTTGCCGACAGTCGGGCGTTCGCACGCCACCGGCCGCCGTAAAGGGCCCTGAAACGGCCTCAGCCGCCCACCCGGAAGGGTGAGCGGCTGAGGGGGCTGTTCGAGCCTGTTTACGCGTCCAGGAGCGACGCGGGCGGGTTGAAGCGGTCGCCGTACTTGGCGGCCAATTCCTTTGCCCGAGCGACGAACCCGGCTGTGCCCTTGAGGCCCTTACCGTCCTGGCTCTCGTATCCGACGATGTACTGGTGCACACCACCGGTCCACGCCGGGAAGCCGATGCCGAAGATCGAACCGATGTTGGCGTCGGCGGTCGAGGTCAGCACACCCTCGTCGAAACACTTCTGCGTCTCGATGGCCTCGGCGAACAGCATGCGCTCGATGAGGTCCTGCAGCGGCGGGTTGGCCGCATCGCTGCCCGCACGGGTGTTGAACGTCGTGCGCAGTCCAGGCCACAGCTCGGTGCGCTTGCCGTCCACGTAGTCGTAGAAACCGGCACCGCCGAGGCGGCCAGGACGGCCCGCTTCGACCAGGGTGTCGATGACACGGCCCGCAGGATCATCCGGCAGTTCCTTGCCCTCGGCCTTGGCTGCCTCCACAGTCTCCTTGCGGATCTTCTGCATCAGCGTCAGGTTCAGCTCATCCGAGAGCTGCAACGGCGGGGCCGGGTATCCGGCCTGGCTGCCGGCCTGCTCGATGGTCGCGGGCTCGATGCCCTCGGCCAGCATGGCGACGGCCTCGTTGACGAAGGTGCCGATGACGCGGCTGGTGAAGAAGCCACGGCTGTCGTTGACCACGATCGGCGTCTTCTTGATGGCCAGCACGTAGTCGAACACGCGGGCCAGCGCCTCGTCGGAGGTCTTCTCACCGCGGATGATCTCCACCAGCGGCATCTTGTCGACGGGCGAGAAGAAGTGGATACCGATGAAGTCCTCCTGGCGCTTCACACCCGACGCCAGCCCGGTGATGGGCAGGGTGGAGGTGTTGGAGCCAAGCAGTGCGTTGGGCTCGACGATGTCCTCGATCTCCTGGAACACCTTGTGCTTGAGCTCGGTGTTCTCGAAGACCGCCTCGATCACGAAGTCGACACCGGCCAGATCGGCGGGGTCGGCGGTCGGGGTGATCTTCGCCAGCAACGCAGCGGACTTCTCCGCAGTGGTCTTGCCGCGCGAAAGAGCCTTCTCCTCAATCTTTTCCGAGTAGGCCTTGCCCTTGGCAGCGGCCTCAGCCGAGACGTCCTTGAGCACGACGTCGTAACCGGCCTTGGCCGAGACGTACGCGATGCCGGCACCCATCATGCCCGCGCCCAGCACACCGATCTTCTTGATGTCCTGCTTGGCAATGCCATCCGGACGTGAACCGCCGCCGTTGATGGTCTGCAGGTCGAAGAAGAATGCCTGCGTCATGTTCTTGGCGACCTGACCGGTGGTCAGGCTGGTGAAGTAGCGGCTCTCGATGCGGCTCGCGGTATCGAAGTCCACCTGGGCACCCTCGACCGCGGCGGCCAGGATGGCCCGCGGGGCCGGCATCGGCGCGCCCTTGAGCTGCTTCTTCAGGTTCGACGGGAACGACGGCAGGATGGCCGCCAGCGCCGGGGTGGACGGGGTGCCGCCGGGGATCTTGTATCCCTTGACATCCCACCGCTGCACGGCCTCGGGGTTGGCCTTGATCCACGCCTTGGCGGCGGGGATCAACTCGTCGACGGAGCCGACCAGCTCATCGATCAGGCCGACTTCCTTGGCCTTGGTCGGGTTGAAGCGGGTGCCCTGGGCCAGCACGGTGACGAAGCCGTTCTGGATACCGAGCATGCGGGTCACACGAGTGACACCGCCACCGCCGGGCAGCAGACCCAGCGATACCTCGGGCAGACCGATCTGAGATCCCTTGACATCGGCCGCGATCCGGTGATGGGTGGCCAACGCGATCTCCAGGCCACCGCCGAGGGCGGCGCCGTTGATGGCTGCCACGACCGGACGACCGAAGGTCTCCAGCGTGCGCAGGTCCTTCTTGATCTCCTCGACCTCGTTGAAGGCCTCCTGGGCGTTCTCCGGCTGGATCTGGATGATCTTGGTCAGGTCACCACCGGCGAAGAAGGTCTTCTTGGCGCTGGTGATCACCACGCCGGTGATCGAATCCTTCTCTTCCACAAGGCGCTTGACGGCCGCGGCCATCGACTGCTTGTAGTCGTCGTTCATGACGTTGGCCGAGCCGTTGGGGTCGTCCAGGGTGAGAGTGACGATGCCGTCGGCATCCTTTTCCCACTGAATTGTGTTTGCAGACATAAGTTCTCGCTCCCTTAGCTCAGACTCGCTCGATGATGGTGGCCACGCCCATGCCGCCGCCGACGCACAGGGTGATGAGGGCGCGACGGAGGCCGCGACGCTCCAGCTCGTCGACCATGGTTCCGGTGATCATGGCGCCGGTGGCACCCAGCGGGTGGCCCATGGCGATGGCGCCGCCGTTGACGTTGAGCTTCTCGTCCGGGATGTTCAGGTCCTTCTGGAACTTCAGGACCACGGAGGCGAATGCCTCGTTGAGCTCGAACAGATCGATGTCGTCCACGGTCAGGCCGGCGCGGTCGAGCACCTTCTGGGTGGCCGGCGTCGGGCCGGTCAGCATGATGAGCGGCTCGCTGCCGGTGGTGGCGGTCGCCACGACCCGGGCACGCGGGGTCAGACCCTGAGACTTACCGGCCTCTTCGGAGCCCACCAACACCAGCGCGGCGCCGTCGACGATGCCCGAGCTGTTTCCGCCGGTGTGCACGTGGTTGATCTTCTCGACGTAGGTGTACTTGATGCGCGCCACGTCATCGAACCCGCCGAGGGCAGCCAGGCCCTCGAAGGCCGGCTTCAGCTTGCCCAGGTCCGCGGCGGTGGTGCCGGGACGCATGTGCTCGTCGTGATCCAGGATGAGCAGACCGTTCTGATCCTTCACCGGCACAACGGACTTGGCGAAGTAACCGCCGGACCACGCAGCCGCGGCGCGATCCTGCGAGCGGGCGGCGTAGGCGTCGACATCGTCACGGGTGAAGCCCTCGATGGTGGCGATCAGGTCGGCACCGATGCCCTGCGGCACGAAGGACACGTCGTAGTTGGTGGCCGGGTCCGAGGCCCAGGCGCCGCCATCGCTGCCCATCGGGACGCGCGACATGGACTCCACACCACCGGCGAGCACCAGGTCGTCCCAGCCGGAACGGACCTTCTGGGCCGCGATATTGACGGCTTCCAGGCCGGAGGCACAGAAGCGGTTGAGCTGCACGCCACCGACGGTGTCGGGCAGACCCGCGGCCAGCACGGCGGTGCGGGCGATATCGCCGCCCTGGTCACCGACGGGTGCGACGACGCCGAGCACGACATCGCTGATCAGATTCTCGTCCAGGTCAGGGAAGCGGCGGCGGATCTCGTCGATCAGGCCGACCACCAGGTTCAGCGGCTTGACCTCATTGAGGGCACCGCCGCGCTGCTTACCGCGAGGCGTGCGGATGGCCTCGTAGATGAATGCTTCAGTCATGGGTATACGTCCTTATAGGGGGTGCGTATGGGGCATGTGGTGCAAGGTGTGCCGGCCTGTGATTCCGGGTTGACTCCGGGTCAGTTTCGCCGAGACAGCCCTACGTTAGACCAGGACGGCGTCCCCATGGTAAGCAGCCCTCCCAACCCGTTGGTTGGGAATTCCACAAGGCTACTATCGAAGTGTGCTGTGGACTCGGTCGTTGTCGGCAAGACGCGTGTTCATCGGGTCTATTGCGGCACTTTCAATATTCGCCGTGTGGTGGGCGTGGCACTCGCGGAACGCGATGACTATTTACTGTCCGGCCGCGCCGCCGCCCCACGAGGCATTCCTCAGCCGTGATCCCCTGCCCAGCTGTGGAACTTTCGCCGCCAGGCTTGCAGAAGACATTCCCGACCGGTACCGCGAATGCATGACGCTGGCGCGAGACTCGAGCAAGGGCGCCGAACTCACCGTCGTGACCCACACCGCCAGCGGCGATCCGATCACAACCTATTACCGGGTCCGCGCTCCCGGACTCAATGGCGAGGCCTTCATCGACCACAGCACTCTGAGATCCCGTGGGACCGGATGGGATCACCTTTACTGCAGACCGATGCAGCGCGGCCAGCCCTGGTCGTGTTCGGTACCGCGATAGCCCCCTGGGGTCAGACCCCAGAGGAATAAGCACTTTGCGGTGCTTTTCGACGAGATTTCACCGAAATCTTCCGCAGCCGGGCCGTGGGCGGCAAGTGTGGAGCGATGCTCACACGACTCTGCACGGCGACGGCGGTCCTTGCCGTGGCGATGACCGGGTGCCCACCGCTGGCACAGGCCGAGCCGGAACCGCTTACCGCCGATGCCGCGTTCGAGCAGCGGGTGCCACTCCATTCATGCGGCCGGCTGCGCATGTTGCCACCGCCCCACGACATCCCGCCGGACTACCTGAACTGCATGCGCCAGGCCCGTGCCGCGGGTACCGGCGCCGAGCTGGTGACCACCGTCGCGAATTTCTTCCTTGAAGACACCACCACGTACTACCGCGTGTACAGCGCCGACCGGGACGTGGAGGTGTTCGTGGACAACAATGACCGAGGCAATCCCGGGTTCAGTCACTACTACTGCCCGATTCCGGATACCGACCTGTCCTTCGAACCGCCCAGCTGCTAGATCCGGCGGTAGGCTGCCCGGCATGGAGCCGGGGCACACCGAACACGGACCAGCGTGAATCCGAAGACCGTCGAGCGGTTGCGCCCTTTCGGCGCAACGATCTTCGCCGAGATGTCGGCCCTAGCCGTCCGACACGATGCGATCAATCTGGGTCAGGGCTTCCCCGATGAGGACGGGCCCGCCTCCATGCTCGATGCGGCACAGCAGGCCATCCGGTCCGGTCTCAACCAGTACCCGCCCGGGCTGGGCACTCCGGAACTGCGCCGCGCCATCACCGCCGACCGACTGGCCCGCTATGGCGAAGAGCTCGATCCAGACACCCAGGTGCTCGTCACCGTCGGCGCCACCGAAGCAATCGCGGGTGCATTGCTCGGACTCGTCGAACCCGGCTCCGAGGTCATCTTGATCGAGCCGTACTACGACTCCTACGCGGCGGTCGTAGCAATGGCGGGCGCGATCCGCGTGCCAGTACCACTTGTTCCCGACGATGCGGGCTTCGCCTTGGACACCGAAGCGCTCGCGGCGGCCATCACGCCACGGACGGCGGCATTGGTCATCAACTCGCCGCACAACCCGACGGGCAAGGTGTTCACCGATGCCGAGCTGGCGCGGGTAGCCGAGCTCGCGGTGGAACACGACCTGCTGGTCATCTCCGACGAGGTCTACGAGCGCTTACTCTTCGACGGGCGCACGCAGACTCCGATGGCCAGCCTGCCCGGGATGGCCGATCGCACCGTCACGATCTCCAGCGCCGCCAAGACGTTCAACTGCACCGGATGGAAGATCGGTTGGGCTTGTGGCACACCGGAGTTGGTTGCGGGTGTGCGCGCCGCCAAGCAATTCCTCTCCTATGTCGGCGGCGGGCCGTTTCAGCCCGCGGTGGCGGTGGCACTGGATACCGAACAAACATGGGTGAAAAACCTACGAGAGTCCTTGCAGCGCAGACGTGATCGACTCTCCTCGGCGCTGACCGGCCTGGGGTTCGAGGTGCACAGCAGCGAGGGCGGGTACTTTGTCTGCGCCGACCCGCGCCCCCTGGGGTTCAGTGACGGCGCGGAGCTCTGCCAACGCCTACCGGAAACCGTTGGCGTAGCCGCGGTTCCGGTAGGCGCTTTCTGTGACAAGTACTCCGATCAATGGAATCACTTGGTGCGGTTCACCTTCGCCAAGCGCGACGCGGTGATCGACGAGGCAATAGCCCGACTGGCGCGGCTAGGAACCTAGGCCGGTCGCCACCTCGTCGGGACGCCGCCGGGCCTTGGCCAGCCCCGGCAGGACCTTGATGAACTCGGTGATCTCCCCCACCGCACGTCGCGCATCCGGGTTCGTCATCGCGAACACCTGGAACACGTGAATCGCACGGTCGAAGATCTGCAAGCGCACCGGAACCCCGGCCGCGACAAGACGTTCCGCGAGCAGCTCGGAGTCCGGACGCAGCGCCTCCTGCGAGCCCACCTGCAACAGGAACGGACCCAGGCCCGTCAGGTCCGCATCTGCCGGACACGGCCCCGGCTCCCGCGCGCCGTTGCGCAGCAGAAAGACCTCGTTGATCATCCTCAGGAAATCCACCGGGAACATGGCATCGCCAACACGCTTGCCGACAGCGTATTTGGGCTCCATGTCGTTACTGGTCGCCGCCGAGATCAGCACACAGCCCGCGGGTGGCGTCAGTCCCTGATCCCGCACCGCGATGGCCGTCATGGCCGCCAGGAAGCCACCCGCGGAATCACCCGCGAGCACGATGTTGTCGGGGTCGACGCCCTGGCTCAGCACATAGCGGTACGCATCGACGCCGTCGGCGACGGCATCCTCCACCAGATTGCGTGGGCACAACCGGTAACCCACACTCAACGCCCGCGCACCGGAGTCGCGCGCGATGTGACTGACCAGAGGCCGGTGGCTGTTGATCCCCAGGGCGATGAATGCCGACCCGTGGAAGTAGATGACCACCGGGGCGTCGGCCGACGAACCGGGCCCCGACTCGTTCTTGGCGTTCCACGTCCACTCGGCCGGGCAGTTCGGCAGCTGAACACGCTCGGTGCGGGTTCCGGCTACGCCCGGCACCCAGCCCATGAAACGTTCCAGTCCGTCGTAACGCCGGTTCAACAGGGCATCCGGGAACCGGCGGTTGACGGCCAACATCAGCCGGGTCAATGCGTACAGACCGGGCTTACCCACCGCCTTGAACAGGTAGGTCTCGGCCACCGAATGCCAATTGGCCTTGCCCATCCACTCCGGTCCGGCGTACGTCACCGCAGCCAGCTGGGATTCGGCGGCATGTCGGGCAGTGGTCATCGAGCCTCCTCGTAGCGTCATTGCTTTGGAGCGAGACTACCAGTACCTAGTACTAGCAATCTCAGCTAAATCACCAGCCGATATCGGTGAGCTCTGTCGTGTCCTTCGGCGGCGCCTCGATCGGCCCACTCGGCGTCCGCGAAAAACGCGGAGCCGGCGCGGCCTGGGTCACTCCGTTGACATCGACAATCGTGCCGCGATCACGAAGATGCTCATTCTGCTTGGCCTCGCTCCAGGTGAGCACCGGCGAGACGCACGCGTCGGTGCCGATGAAGATCTCGGTCCACTCGTCACGCGTCTTGGTCTTGAAAGCATCGTCGAACATCTTGCGCATCTCGGGGTAGCGTGCCTTGTCGAGCTGGAACGGAACACTCTCGGGATCCAGCCCCAGGCCCTGCACCAGGATCGCGAAGAACTGCGGCTCAATCGATCCCACCGCCATGTACTTGCCGTCGGAGGTCTCGTAGGTGCCGTAGAACGGCGAGCCGCCGTCGAGTAGCCCGGCCTCACGCTCGTCGAACAGCAGGCCGTTGTTGTACATGGTCCATTGCATCTGAGCCAACTGGCTGACACCGTCGACCATCGCGCCGTCAATGACCTGCCCCGTGCCCGACTTCTCACGCTCGTACAGCGCGGCCAGAATGCCCTGCACCAAAAGCATTGAGCCACCGCCGAAATCCGCGACAAGATTCATGGGCGGCATCGGCGGGCGGTCCTTGTAGCCCATCGATCCCAGCGCGCCGGTCAACGACAGATAGTTGATGTCGTGCCCGGCACGCTCAGCCATCGGGCCGTTCTGGCCCCAGCCGGTCATCCGGGCGAAGATCAGCCGCGGGTTGCGCTTGGCGCACTCTTCGGGCCCGATCCCAATACGCTCACACACTCCGGGCCGGAACGGATCCAGCAGCACATCGGCCTTGTCGACCAGGGCCAGCAACGCCTCGGGATCCTTCTTGACATCCAGGTTGACCAGGCGCTTGCCGCGATGGAACAGATCGGATTCCTCGGCGGGGATCGCAAGTCCACCCGGCCGGCGCACCCGGATGACGTCTGCACCCAAGTCCGACAACATCATCGCCGCATGAGGCCCGGGGCCGATGCCACCGAGCTCGATCACCTTTACGCCCGCAAGAGGGCCTGTCTTGACGCCAGTGTCAGCCATGGGGCCACCCTAGCCAGTCAACCCGTTGGTTGGGAAGTGCGGCTAGAGCGAAGACGAGATGGCGGGTGACGAGGTTTGTGCGGGTGCCGGTACCGGAGTCGGGGTGGGGAAATTGGGTATCACCGGCCGCGACGTGCTCGGTGCCGCCGGGGCATCCGACGCCGGCGGCGGGCCGGGCGGCGGGGTGTACTCGTACGCGGGCAGCGGCGCGGGTGGTGGATGGTCGTCGTCCTCCCGCCAGTGCGTCGACTCGAACAGGTCGATCACCTTGCCGAGATCGTGCAGCCGCAGCGCCGGCGGACGGCCCCCACGCGCGTCTCTGATGCGCTGCGCTTCCCAGGCGACGAGGCATTGCGCGGTCGGCGTGTTGTACAGGCTTTCCAGGAAGGGAGTCAATGCTTTTGCGAGATCACCCTCGGCCTTGAGGACATCGTTCCGGTACGGGCCGTAGTACGGAAGGATCGCCTCCAGAACGCGCACCATGATGGTCTGGAAGCGCGTGACGAACTGGTCGATCATCCACGGATGCCGGGACAACAATGGGGAGATCCGGGCCAATACCGGGCCCATCATCTTCAGAATCGGCTCATAGGCGGTGGCCGGGGCGAATGCCTCCGACGAGAACACACCCGCTGCCGGTGCCACATCGATCAGCGAGGCCAATCCACCCTGCTCATCCGGACCGGGCGCCGGCCAACCGAAAGGGCAGGGCTGGGCCACGGATATCGGCAGACCGCGATCGGTGACCGAGGGCAGCGCGCCAAATGGCCCCGCCGCGACCGGACCCGGCGGATGCGAGGGTGGCTGAGGACGGGGCAGCGGCGCCACCAACTGCGGCCCCGGCGGTGGCACCGGAATCGGGATGGCGCCCTCGGGAATCGATCCGTCACGGTTCACAATCTGATACCCGACGATGGGCGCACGCGCAGGTGAATACGACAGTTGGGTAATGGCGGCCACGCTGCCGATTACGGTAATGGCAGCGAATGTCCTTACCGCGATGCCGAATACACGTTCTTTCGAGGGCTTGCGGCTGATGGTGGTGGCGGTGATCGGCGCCGTCTCTTCGGCGGGAGTTGCGCTCATCGATCCTTCACCACCCCTTCAAGGTGCCAGACCCCGGTGAAGCTGTTGAACGGGCCACCCACAATGAGGCTCGTCCAATCGAGGGTGAACTTCTTGGTGTCTTTGTCGTAAGTACCTGTGGCCTTGGGGCTTTCGCCATCCACGGAATCGTGACCGACCCAACGTCCGGCGACGAACTCCCAGACCTGCTTGGCGCGGGCCTCACCGGGAATCTGGGCCTGCTCCTTGGCTTTCGGCTTGGGAGCACCCTGGTTGAACTCCTGCCGGTTCCATGAAGCGGCCCACGCGGACAGGTCCGCGGAGATCGTGTCTCCCGCGACCGTCGCGGTGGGCGCCGACAGCTCGCGCTGAGTCTGCGGGTCAATCTTGTTCGTGGATATGCCGAATTCGATGTTGAAGAACTTGGTGGGCTGGGTCACCCGGGCCGCCAGCGAGTAACCGGTGGCCTCGTCGAACGCCGGGTCCGGTTCACCCTGGTAGTCACCCAGAACCAGCCCGCCATCCGCGCCCGGCGAGAGCAATGTTGCAGCCCCCTGCGGCACAGGCGAATTGGCGTTCGGCATGAACGGGCCCTCTTGTGGGTTACCGCCCGGCTGCACCATCTTGAACCAGGTGCCACTGAGCTTGTTGCCCTCGATCTTGCCGGGCTCCAAGGCCAACAGCCCCTTGAGGGCGGATTCGGCCGGCTTCTCCGACGCGCAGGCGGGCGCAGTCACCAGCACGGTGGCCGTCACCGCCACCCCGAGCACACAACGCAGCATCGTTTTCGTCGTCACTTTGTGTTGGGCCATCGAAGAACCCCTTTCGCGTCGAGGGCGACCACAGCCGCCAATACACCGGGTACGAGAAAGAACCACCCGAAGTAGTCGAATGACCGGAATCCCAGGGGGGCGGTGATCCGGTCGAGCGCCACCACCCTGCCGACGTTGTCCACGTTGTCAGCCATCACGCCGATCAGAGAAGCGAAATCCGCTGTCATCGGCTGCCACTGGGAGACAAACGCATCAATACCCGGAACCGCGCGGGCCGGATCGTGTCGCCGCAGATCACCAAGGAACTGGGTGTCCAATTCCCCCTCCGCCGCGACCAGCACCACGAAATGCTGCTGCACGGCTGCGACCCGCTCATGGGTCATGATCGGGGTGAACGCATCAATGAGCTGCGCACCCGCCGGAGCCCGGGAAAAGAGCCCGTCCGCGAACGGCACGGCGATCAGCACTGCAGCCGCCAGCACCGCCAGCGCCCTCGCACCGAAGGCCTTCTCGCCCTCACGCGTGCGCCGAAGGCCCCAGACACCGGCCCCGACCAGGACCAGCCCAGGCACCGCCAGCAGGAACGGCAATACGTCAAAGGGGCCCACTGCCCGCAATTGCTCGTAGTTGCGCACCTGACCATCCACCGCGTCCAACAGAGCGTTCATGTCTTGTCGAATCGACGGATATTGCGTGACAAAGGAATCCAGCCGCTCGTAGCGTCCGCCCGCGGCCACCTGAGTCGCCTGCACATCGGCGCGCGCCGCATCGACGGTGTCCAGGTAACCGCGGAACTTGACGAGCACCTCCGAGGAGACAAACGGACGGAACTCGGTGAGCAACTGCTGACCACCGGCGGCCCGCGTGAACATGCCGGTGATCACCGGCAGTACGAACAGCAGCACACCCAGTGCGATGAGCGCGATGAACGGCCACCGGGGCTTTGGCGCCGGTCCGGCCTCCGCCACCACCGCTTCTTCGCCGACAACATCGGCGTAGGACGGTAGGGCGATGCCGGCTGGCCCAGCATCGGCGCCTAATCCTCTTCGCGCCAGCGGCTCATCGGCCACGGCTGAAGATCCGCTCCCCCACCACAAACAAGATTCCCCCACCGATGGCCACGAAGACCAGCAGCGCGATGACCCACGGCGGGGTCACCGTGCGCGGGTTGTCATCAACGGGCAACGCGATGAGTTGCTGACCCGCCGACAGCGGCGGCGGCGAGGCGAACTGTTGCCCTGCCTGGACCACCACTTGTCCCGGGGCCGGAGCCACCGGTGCCGCGGCAGCCGGCGGTGCATCCGGCGGAGGCGGCGCGCCCGGTGCCGGCGCAGGCGCCGGTGCAGCGGCCGCACCACCGGCACCACCCCCTACCTTGCCGACCAGGTGCCACAGCCCGGTGAAGTCGTTGAAGGGACCTCCGACGATCTGGCTGGTCCACTCGAGGATGAAGGCACCTGAGCCGCGGTCGTAGGTGCCGGTCACCGCCGTGGTCTTACCGGGAAGTGCGCCACCGGGTTTCGGTGCTCCCTGGTTGAAAACCTGGTTGTTCCACGTCACGCCGAAGGCACTGAGGTCACCGCCGAGCTTGTCGCCGCTCACCGTGATCTGCGGGGTGGAGGTCCCCTGCCCGGTCTGCGGATCCGTCTGGTTGGAGGCAGTCGCAAAGCCCACGCCGTAGAACTTGACCGGCTGAGTAATACTGCCGGACACCGCATTTCCGTTTCCGTCGAAGGCGCTGGCAGGCTGCGGCTGATACTCGCCCGACTTCAGACCGCCATCGGTGCCCGGTGCCAGCAAGGTGACCGTGTTATCCGAGCATGTCGAATCGCCATTTGCCAGGTAGGGACCGGAAGCGTCACCGGCGGGCAGGATCATGCGGAAATAGGAACCCGTGGCGCGACCTTCTGCGCAGCTGCCGGGTGTCAACGCGAACAGTCCGTTCAGCGGTGTCGCCGTATCGGCGACCGCCGGATAGGTGGCAGGCGACATCGCCGCGGCTGCCACGACCAGGGCGACCGTCGCGCGGCGGGTGAGATGCTTAATCATCGGTGTCCTATTGCATGCTTATTGCACTGTTGCTCTGACCCGTAGCACGAGCTGGGAACGGCGCAAACGTATGAAGGTCCCCATGGCGCGTCAATGGCAACGCCCAGCAACCGATATCTAGCCTGGTGGCGTTCCCCCAGGTGGTGGGCGTGCAACCCTATGGACGGTCGTTCGATTCACCCCGAGCCGATTCGGGTCACATTCGTTATCGCCACTGGCCGGTGGTAGCTTGCTCGGCATGGCACAGGCCGGGTGGCGCACGATTGCCACGCTGCTGATCCTGCTGGCGCTCGCCGGGTGTTCTCGCGATCAAAGTCCGGCGCCTAGGCCCACCATCGTGCAGGGGCCCGATGGTTTCCCGGTCAGCATCCCGCACCGGTACGGCGGTACCTACCTGGTGTCGCGGCCCGATCGCGTCGTCACGCTGGGATGGAACGACCAGGACCTGGTGCAGTCGTTGGGCACCAAGCCGGTCGGTGTCCGGTTCACACTGCCGGAATACCCCACGTATCCCTGGGTACCTCCCGAGGTCTCAGGTCCACCCGTCGTGTCGGGCGTGGAATTGAACTTCGACGCCATCGCGGCCGCGAAACCGGATGTCATCGTGGCCATCGGGGCCGATATCGATAGACCGAGCTACGACCGACTCACCCGGATCGCACCGACGGTTGTCTCCGAAGATCGCGTCGACCGGGCCGAAACGCCTTGGTACAACCAGCTCTTCACTATCGGCAAGGCTCTCGGCAAGTCCGATCAGGCGCGCATCCGATCCGAAGAGGTCGGGAGCCGGTACAACCAGGTACGTGGCGGGCACCAATATTGGGTCAACCGCACGGCCGCCGTCGATTGGGTTGCCGACGGGCAAGGCAGCGTCTTGGTCGGCTTCCGCGATCCGCGGCGGGCGGTCTTCGACGGTCTGGGATTCCTGAGCCAGCGCTATGCCGGGCCTGTACCCGACAACGAGTTGAAGGCCAAGGCCGACGAAGACCTCCTCGTGGTGGTGGGGGCTACCGAACAACAAGCCAAATCCACGGCCGGCCTGGCTGACCTTCGCGCCGTCACCGAGGGACGCGCCATCTACATCCCGGCGGACAGCCCGGTGGTGAGTGCCCTGCGACTCGGTGGTCCGCTGGCGCGGATCTACGCCCTTGAACAGCTGACGCCACAACTGGAAAAGGCGTTGAAGCCACCTCCACCGCGATAACCGGCAGTCCCTTTCTCCGCGTGTGAGCTACCAGCGCGCGCACTCAACTCGTCTGTGCGACGTAGCTCGACGGCACCCATCACGTGCGTGCTACCGTCCTAATCGCTTGATTGAATCAGTCGATAGAAACCTTCTCTGGGAGGGCTGTGGCCGACCAAAACGCCGATTCTCTATGCGCTCCGTACACGATCGAGTTCGGATTCGAACGGACCGTCGGCCCCAAGATCGGCGCCTTCCTCGGGGGCCTGCGCGACGGTCGGCTGTTCGGAGTGCGCACCGCCAGTGGCCAGGTGTTGTGCCCGGCACTTGAATTCGATCCGGCGGACGGCAGCGCCACCGGCGACCTTGTCGAGCTTGAACCCAAGGGTGTTGTTCTGCAATGGACTTGGGTGCCACCGCGGCCAGCAGATGAGCTGGAGACCAGTTTCGCGTGGGCACTCATCCGCATCAAGGGAACCGCCAACTCGATGTTCCACGCGGTCGACGTGGGCGGGAATCCCGCGGCGATGAAGACAGGGTTGACGGTCGCCCCGCGCTGGCGCCCCGACCGCGTCGGCGCCATCACCGACATTGTCTGCTTTCAACCGGCGGGTGGGCAGTGACTGCCTTACCCGAGCCGGTCTCCTCGATTGCCAGTCCGTTTCACATGGACTACACATATGTCGCGGGCGCGGGCCGCTCGGTGTTCCTGCGTGGATTGGCCCAGCGACTTCTGCTGGCACGCCGGTGCCCGGGATGTGAGCGCACGTATTGTCCTGCGCCGCAATTCTGTTCGCGATGTCTCACCGAGCTGGGTGACCCGTACCCGCTCGCCGGTACCGGCACAGTGGAGACGTTCTGCATTGTCAGCTTCCCTTTCCCGGGACAGGTGTTCACGCCTCCCTATGCGGTGGCGCATATCCAGTTGCACGGCGCCGATACCAGGCTCATGCACATGATCGGCGATACCGAGCCAGACCGGGTTCACATGGGGATGACCGTCGAACCGGTCTGGGTGGCCGAGGAGGATCTTGCCGCCACCATGCAGAGCATCCGCTACTTCCGCCCGTCATCGAACGAGGCAGCCCATGCGTGACGTAGCCGTGGTGTCCTTTGCCCAATCACACTGCACCACCGCCAATCTTCACGACGATATGGCCGAGATACTGCTCCCTGTCGTCCGCGAGGCACTTGCCCGGGTGGAGTTGCGCCGGACGGACATCGACTTCTACGCATCCGGCAGCCACGACTTCTTCGAAGGCCGCACGTTCGCATACGTCGAATCCCTCGACGCCGTCGGCGCCTGGCCGCCGATATCGGAATCGCATGTCGAAATGGACGCCGCTTGGGCCTGTTACGAGGCATGGGCATGGCTCCAACTAGGCCACGGCGATATCGCGTTGGTCTACGGCATCGGCCGCGGCGGGTTGCCCGTCGACCTGGACCAGGTGATGCCCTCCTCGTTGGACCCCTACTACCTGACCCCCTTACATCCGCATCGCCACGCGATCGCCGGGTTGCAGGCGGCTGCCACCATCGAGGCCGGTATCACCACCGAGCGCGAGATGGCCGATGTGGTCAACCAGTCACTGACCGATGCGCTGTCAAATCCCTTCGCACTCAAGGCAGGCGCTCCGGGAGTCGAGGCACTGCTCGAGGAGCCGTATATCGCCTCGCCACTGCGCCAGCATGACACCGCACCGGTCGGTGACGGTGCGGCGGTACTGATCCTGGCCACCGATCAGGTCGCACGGCGGCTGACCCGGCGACCGGCATGGATCCGGGCGATCGATCACCGGATGGACACGCACTACCCCGGATCACGAGACCTCGCAGTGCTCGAATCCGCCCGAATCGCCGCCGAAAGGGCGGCCATCATGGCCGGTTTCTCGGCCGCCCACGTGGAGGTGGCCGAACTCCACTCCGAATACAGCTATGCCGAACCGCTACTCACCACGACCTTCGGCATCGAGAATGCGCTCGTCAACCCATCGGGTGGGCCGCTGGCGGGCGCCCCCGCCACCGCCACGGGATTGATCCGCATCGGCGAGGCCGCCCGCACCATCATGCAGGGACGTGCCACCCGCGCGCTGGCGCATGCCACCAATGGTCCCGCACTGCAGCACAATCTGGTCTGCCTGATGGAGACAAGCGCATGAGTCGCCGTGTCGCCGTGATCGGCATCGGGCAAAGCAAGCAAGCCAAGAAGCGCGACGTGACCATCGCAGCACTGGTCCGCGAGGCGGTGGACGGCGCGCTGGCCGATGCGGAGCTGACCTTCAGCGATATCGACGCGATCGTGCTTGCCAAGACCCCCGACCTGTTCGACGGGGTGATGAACCCCGAGCTGTACCTCGCCGACGCGATCGGTGCCCGCGGTCTGCCGGTCACGCGGGTGTTCACCGGCGGAAGTGTCGGCGGCCACGCCGCCATCTACGCCGCTCACCTCATCCAGGCACGACTCGCCGGACGGGTGCTGGTTGTCGCGTATTCCAAAGAGTCCGAAGGTAATTTCACCTGGGCGCTGTCACGCCCACTGCCGTTCAGCGCTCAGCTCGGGGCCGGCGCCGGCGGCCATTTCGCACCGGTGATCCGGGAGTACATCCGCCGCTCGGAAGCACCCGAGCACATCGGCTGGCAGGTGGCCGTGAATCATCGCCTCAACGCCATCCGAAACCCGTACGCGCACATTCACAAACCCGACATCACCGTCGAGGAAGTACGCAACTCGCCGATGCTGTGGGACCCGATCCGGTTTCTGGAATCGTGCCCGTCATCGGATGGCTCGTGCGCGGTCATCATTTCCTCAGAGGTACACGCACGACTCGCTCCCCGGCCACCGGCCTGGATCCATGGCACCGGATGGCGCACCGAGACAGGGCATTTCGCGGGCCGGGACGAGGTCAATCCGCGCGCCGGCCAGGAGTGTGCCGCCGCCGCCTATCGCGAGGCAGGCATCACCGACCCCGCCTCCGAGGTAGATGTCTCCGAGCTCTACATCCCCTATAGCTGGTATGAGCCCATGTGGATGGAGAACATCGGGCTGGCACCGGAGAAATCCGGCTGGCGCGCCGTCGACGCGGGTCACACCGCATTCGGTGGCAGGCATCCGATCAATCCGTCCGGCGGCGTGCTCTCGGGCAACCCCACCGGGGCCACCGGCCTGCTACGGTTCGCCGAGGCCGCCTTGCAGGTACGCGGGCTGGCGGGGGAACATCAGGTCGACGGGGCCAGGCGAGCGATAGGCCACGCCATGGGCGGTGCCTCGCAGTTCCACGCGCTGTGGGTGGTGGGAAGCGAAAAACCATGAACGAAGATCGAGAGCTCCTCGTCGAACGCGACGGCCCCATCGTGGTCCTGACCATGAATCGCCCGCGTCGGCGAAATGCGCTGTCCACCACCATGGTCGGGCAGTTCGCCGAGGCCTGGGACGAGATTGACGGCGATGACGGTATCCGGGCGGCCATCCTGACGGGTGCCGGTTCTGCCTACTGCGTGGGCGGCGATCTGAGTGACGGGTGGATGGTCCGCGATGGCTCGGCACCACCGCTGGATCCGGCCACCATTGGTAAGGGCCTGCTGCTCACCCACACGCTGACCAAACCGCTCATCGCGGCGATCAACGGCGCCTGCCTCGGCGGCGGCTGTGAGATGTTGCAGCAAACCGACATCCGCGTTTCCGACGAGAACGCAACGTTCGGCTTTCCCGAGGTTCAGCGCGGGCTGGTGCCCGGCGCGGGGTCCATGGTCCGGCTCAAGCGGCAGATTCCCTACACCAAGGCCATGGAAATGATTCTCACCGGCGAACCACTCACCGCCCAGGAGGCATATCATTTCGGGCTGGTGGGGCACGTGGTGCCGGCGGGCACCGCATTGGACAAGGCACGCAGCCTCGCCGAACGGGTGGTCCGCAACGGTCCGTTGGCCGTGCGCAACGCCAAGGAGGCCGTTGTGCGCAGCGGATGGATCGCCGAGGAAGACGCCCGCGCCATCGAGGCTCGACTTACCCGCCAGGTCATCACCTCCGCCGATGCGCGCGAGGGATTGACAGCATTTCGGGAGAAACGAGAGGCACGGTTCACCGGACAATGACCAGCACCGCGGCCGAACCTTCGGGGTTGACCAACGATTCCACCGACCAGCGCTTACTCAGTGCTGCCGAGCGGCTCTTCGCCGAACGCGGTGTGGACGCGGTGTCGCTGCGCGCCATCATGGCGGCGGCCGGCACCAATGTCGCCTCGGTGCACTACCACTTCGGATCCAAGGAGCGTCTCATCGAGGCGCTGCTCGACAGGTACCTCGATCAGATAGAGAAACGGCGGTTCGCACTGCTGGACATCGCCGAAACCGCGGGGACACTGCGCACCATCGCCGAAGCGATCGTCACTCCGCTGGCCGAGATCGGCGAAGAGGGCTCAACCGCATGGCTTTCCACGCTCGGCAAGCTCATGATCAGCGGGCATCCCGCGTTGATACCCATGAGCGTGAGTTTCCAGCCGCAAGCGGCGCGACTGCAGGAGCTCATCGTGCGGCTGCGTCCGAACGCGCCGCTACCGTCCATCCGCTTCGGCGTCACCCACGCGGTGACGCTGACCTGCGTCGTGCTCGGCGATATCGCGCACACCAATCGCCTCATGTCGCTCAGCGGGACCTATCTGGACGGCAGCCAGATGAACACACAGCTGATCGACATGGTGACAGCGATCCTGGCCGGCCCTCCCGAGGAGGGTTAGCCGCGTCCTTCGCGGAATGCGTCAAAGGACCGGCGCAGTTCTCCCGTCGCAGTACACATCACCTGGGTCCTGTTCTCCAGGTCGAGCGCATGGCGCAGGCTGGGCGCATCGATCGTCTGCCACATCGTCTCTTTGGTCATCCAGACCGCCAAGGGCGAATGCACGGCGATCTCGCCGGCTTTCGCCAGCGCCGCAGCGAGAAGACTCTCGCCGGGAACCACATCGAAAACCAGGCCGATGCGTTGCGCCTCCTCTGCGCCAAACACGCGGCCCGTCAACATCAGCTCCGCGGCGCGCGCCGCGCCCACCAGGCGCGGCAGGTGATAGCTGGTGCCCATATCACAGTTCGACACCCCGTGACGAATGAAAACAGCGCCGAAAGATGCTTCCGGACAAGCGAACCTGATATCGCAGGCGAGCGCCAACGCGAATCCGCCACCAACCGCGTGCCCGTTGACGGCCGCGACGACCGGCTGACGCAACCGGTGTATCCGTTCGAACAGGGAGGCCATCAGCTCCTGAGCGGCAAGCGTGCGCACCAGCTCGGAGTCGGTCGCGCCGAGCAGCGCCGCCGTGGAGGTGGCACCGGTATTGGTGAAATCACTCGGCAGCGATTTCAGATCGGCACCGGCACAAAAGGATGCGCCGACCGCGGTGAGAACCACCACCCGGATCTTCGGGTCGCCATCGACCTTCTCGATCACCGCATGCAGCTCGGACACGGTCTGCGGATCCAACGCGTTGCGGCGCTCCGGGCGATCGATGGTGACGACCAGGATTCCGTTCTCTCGCTGCTCGGTACGGATCATCGGGCCACCAGCCCGCCGTCGGCGATAATGGTCTGACCGGTGATGTAGCTCCCCGCATCAGACGTGAGAAGAAGTGCGGTGCCCACCATTTCATCGGGCAGCCCGAGCCGTTTGAGGTGGTTGGCGTTGGCCATCCGCTCCACTTCCGCCTGCGGCGTCTTGCGCACCATGTCGGTGTCGATCGCACCGGGCGCGAGGGCGTTGACGCGCACACCCCGCACGGCGAGCTCGGCCGCCGCCGAGCGTGTGTATGCGACGAGGGCGGCCTTGGCCGCCGAATACATCGACACACCCTGACCAAATATGAAGGCGCCCACCGATACTACGTTGAGAACCGCCGCATGCCGACTGGCCACCAGATGCGGCAGCGCGGCCTGTACGAGGAAGACCGGTCCACGCAGGTTCACACCGAACGACTTGTCCCACCCGTCGACGGTGAAGGCGCCAACCGGTTCCGTGAGGGCGTTGGCGGCATTGTTCACCACGATGTCGATACCGCCGAACTCCTCGACGGTGGCCCGCACCAGCTGTTCGAGAGACTCGATGTCACCGGTGTGCGTAGGCACCCCCAACGCCCGTGCGCCCAGGGCGCGCAGGTGCTCGACCGTCTCGGCGCATGCCTCTGGTTTACGGCTTGCCACAACGACATTGGCGCCCGCACAGGCGTACCCCTCGGCAATAGCCCGTCCGATCCCGCGGGTACCTCCGGTCACAACGGCGGTACGTCCGGTGAGATCGAACAGACGTGAGTAGGTTTCTCGATTCATCGGTTCCTAACTTTTCACTCGTCCACAAAACTCGCGGCGTGCACGACGTCCAGAATCTGCTCGATGAGCGCATCGTCGGCAGTTCCGCGCAGCACGCCGTGGTAGACCGCCATGCCCACAATGGTGTCGAAGAGCGCGTCCGCCCCCGGCCTTGCCACGCATCGCCCAGCGGCTACGGCCTCGGCGTGGGCGGCCCGGAATGCTTCGCGCAGCGGCGTTTCGGTGCGTTCCACCAAGCCCACGTACTGGCTCGGTTCACGGTAGTACTCGACCAGCAAGCCAGGCATCGCCGCACGGGTGGCAGGGTCGGCGAAGTACTCGACGACGGCGCGCACCAAAATTGGTAGATAGTCCCGAAACTCGACGCGGGCGGCAAGCGCCTCGGGCCAGGGCCGGTCCGCGATCGCACTTTCCACCATGGCGGCCTGGGTGGGCCAGCGGCGGTAGATCGTGGGCGCGCCGATTCCGGCTGCACGGGCCACCGCCGGGATGGTGGTGCCTTGATATCCGTCGGCGGCCAACATCCGGCGCACTGTTTCGCGGACCGCGTCATCCTTGTCCGGATCGCGGGGCCGTCCGCCCTGGTTTCTGTCCACCGTCCGACCGTCCCACTAGTTTCGATATTTAAAATAACGATACTAGTGGGACGCGCCGGAGGAAAGCCCTATCGATACGTGGCCAGAACCTGCTTACGCAGCCCGTCGGTCGCGGTTTCCATGGCGCCCTTGATGGCCCGCTTCAGCACGAATCCGGGCAGCGGGATCAGTGGGTCGACCGTCAGCTCGAACTTCACGTGCGTCTTGTCCCCCTTGGGCGTGAAGGTGTACTTACCGTCCTGACGCCGCTGCTGGCCGGCCTTGACGAGAGTCCAGCTGACCGTGTCGGGGCCCCAGCTGTACGCGACGGTTTGTTCGTCGGTGATGCCCGCCGTCTTCACCTTCATCTTCACCTCGTGCGGTCGCCCGTCCTCACCCGTCGTCAACACCGTGGAACTCTGATGCGCCGAGGACCATTTCGGCAGCACCTCGAAGTCGGCGATGACGTCCATGATCTGTTCAGGGGTCGCTTCGATCACAATTTCCCGGGTGTCGCTCGTGGCCATGGATCTGACCCTAGCGACCCTCTGGGTTCTAGACGGTGAATCCCCCGTCGATATTGATCGCGGTTCCCGTGATGTACCAAGCTTCATCGGAGACCAGGTAGCTGACCAGGCTCGCGATATCGCGCGGCTGACCATAGCGCCCGACCGCGATATTGGGGCGCAGGATCTCGGCCAGCGCGCCGTCCTCCGGATTCATATCGGTGGCCACGGGACCCGGCTGAACAGTGTTGATGGTGATACCGCGGGGCCCTAGCTCACGCGCCAGTCCGCGGGTGAGGCCGGCCACGGCGGCCTTGGACATCGAGTACAACGACGCGCTGGCGGTGGGCGAACGGTCACCGTTGATGCTGCCGATGGTGATGATCCGAGCACCGTCCTTCAGATGCGGGGAGGCCGCCTTGATGGCCGCAAAGACTGCCCGTACGTTGACCGCGACAATCTTGTCGAAGTCTTCCAAGGTTGCGGTGTCCACGTCGCCAAAGGATGCGATACCCGCGTTGTTGACCAGAATATCCAGTCCACCAAGGTGTTCGGCTGCCTCGTTGACAGCGGCCGTAAGCTGCGCCGGGTCGGATACATCGGTCTTGACGGCCAGCGACCAGCCACCGTCCTCCTTGACATCGGCCACGACGTCCGCGGCCTGTTGCGCCGAACTCGAGAACGTGAACACGACACGTGCACCGTCTTCGGCAAGCCTGCGCACAATGCCCGCGCCTATCCCACGAGATCCGCCGGTCACGAATGCGCGGCGACCCTTCAGTGGTGGAGTCATGGTGCTCCTTCCTTAGGTACGCAGGGGTCAAGCGGACTCAGCTGCGAAACATTCCCCGTCACGCCAAACTGTGACGGTATGTGCATCCCGCAGGCATACTCGCTATGTGTCGTCGCCTGACATTCACCCCGATCTCCGCTTGGCTGCCAGGGTATTTCCGCGGCAGGTCGGGCTACCCCGAACGCTCCCGGTGCTGCGCGCGAGTATCCACCTCTCCGACCTGATCCCGAGATGCGGGGTGCGGACCATCGCGGTCAACGGTGATGTGACCGTCCGCGCGCACCTGCCCAAGAACCTCAAGGAACCATCCCCGGCCCTGTTGTGGATTCACGGCGGCGGCTATGTGCTGGGCACCGCACGTCAGGAGGACTTCTTCTGTCGCATGGTCATGCAACAGACGGGATTCCCGGTGGTGTCCGTCGACTATCGGCTGGCGCCCGAACATCCCTACCCCATTCCGCTCGAGGACTGCTATGCCGCGCTGCGCTGGCTGTCCGTGCAGGGGTGGGTCGATCCGACGCGCACCGCCATCGGCGGCGCCAGCGCCGGCGGCGGACTGACCGCGGCACTCGCTCTGCTGGCGCGCGATCGCGGCGAGGTAGCTCCAGCCTCACAGTTGCTGATCTACCCGATGCTCGATGACCGCACGAGCGACCGCACCGATATCGGTGGCACCAACCTGCGGGTATGGAGCGCCGAAAGTAACCGGTTCGGTTGGGACTCGTACCTCGGCGACGCGGACCGCGATATCGCGGTGCCGGGGCGTCGCACCGATCTGGCCGGATTGGCGCCGGCATGGATGGGCATCGGAACGGCCGACCTGTTCCACGAGGAGGATCTGGTGTACGCCGAACGCCTACAGGCCGCCGGGGTCCCGTGCGAATTGGAGGTGGTACCGGGCGCCTTTCACGGTTTCGACAGACTGGCGCCCTGGGCGGACGTGTCGAAGGATTTCGTGGCCAAGGCGTGCCGGCACCTGCAGGGTGCGCTCGACTGAGCCGAGAGCGTATCCAACTCCTTTCCGCGGCAACGCAAATCACCTCAATAACGCGCGGGCGCGGAGGGCAATCCACAACGCGGCCCGGGTGTCCGCGGACTGCAGGTCGCAGTCGAGAAGCGCCGTGATCCTCGCAGTCCGGTTCCTCATGGTGTGCCGATGGACACCGAGGCTCAATGCGGCGGTTTCCATCTGACCGTTGCAGCTCAGGAAGGACTCAAGCGTATCCAGCAGCGTGGTATCCGAATCATCGCCGAGCAAGGGCGCCAGCGACTGTGCCAGCAATGCGAGTTCACCAGGTTCCCTGCCGCCGAGGAGCATGCTGTAGATGTCTCGGTCGTCGAACTCTGTCACTCGCCCATCCGGATGAGCACGTGCCGCCGACCGCGCCTGGTGAAGCGCCAGCTGAACCTCGCCGAGCCGAGCCCTCCTGCTGATACCCGCGCATATCGAGCGACCCAGCACGGTGCCCAGACTTCGATGAAGGTCTGCCGCACGGCCTGCATTGTTCGCCGCCAGTACCACCACGATCTCACCGGATGCCGCGGACATGAGAAAAGGCGCTCCCCCGGTCAAATATCGGCTGGCATGTAGCTCACCCGGTAACACCGAGCCGATATTGGAAAGCACGACCACGACGACTTCGGTGTCCGGGTCGAATCCGAAGTAGCGCAATACACCTCGGTCTGCCGTGGCGGGATCCGCCAGCAGTGCCCGGGTCACCGCGGCCCGCAGCCGCTGCTCCGCGTCGGCAACCCGCGCGGGCTTCTCCAGCTCGATCGCGATCAGCGCCATGGCGTGCGAGACGAGCAGGCGCTGGGCGGCGGTCAACGCATCCTCGGACCGCACCGCGAGATATCCGCGCTGAGCCTTGCCGGCACGAACCGTCTGGATTGTGCAGTAACCCTCACGGTCGGCGACCACCCGGCTGGCATGCTTGCGACCGTCATCGGGAAAGGCTCGGCGGGTGACCTCGGCCAGATGCTCGGCATCATTGCCCGCCTCGGCCAGAAGCGTTCCGTCCGTTGCGGTCACGATGACGGTCGCCGCCAAAGATCGACTCAGCGCCGACACCACACCCGGCGCACCGTCACGAAGCGTGGCGCGCACCAGCACATCTTGCTGGTCCACTACCCGCTGCACCACGCGGAGTTCGTCCGCCGTCAGTTCATCGATCACGGCCCTGGTGATGGCGATGAACGGAGTGCGCACCGGCACCTGAAGAATCGGTAGACCCAATTCATCACCGGCAGCGAGGATTCCAGCAGGCACCTCGGAGAAAGTCGTTCCGGTATCGAATGCCAGGGCAGCAACGTTCTTCTCGGACAGCCTCGCCGCGTACGCGTACTGCTCGGCATGACTGAGCCCCACCGTCAGCCCGGTGGTCATCACCAACTCCCCGCCGAACAGGTACGGGGTCGGATCGTTCAGTTCGATGGCATGGGCCCACTTGATAGTCCGCGAAGCGCCGGCCTCACCTGCGGACAGCACAAGTCCCAGATCAGCTCTCTGAGTCAAGCTCCTGACGGTGATCGGCACGGTTAGACGGTACTCGGCCACGTCCCGGCAACGGCCTGATCAAGCCTCAGATCGTCCCAAAGGCGGCGGTCCGTTGCGGTACCAGACGGGGGTCTGCGACATCGAGATCGGATTGGCCACCTGCGGTTCCGGGCTGCCGGGCACCGTCACCGACACGTCGAGCCCGATGCGCTCGGCGAATCGGAAGGCTTCCGCGATGTCGTTGATGGGACCCGCCGGGACACCCACCTCGGTCAGGATGTCGTACCACTGGTCAGCAGTCTTTTCTCTGAGCCGCTGTTCCAGCACCTCGACCAGCGCCTCACGGTGCTGGACGCGCATCGGATTGGTTCCGAATCGGTCGTCCTGCGCCAGCAGTGGCAGTTCCAGCGCGTGTGCAAGGAGTCTGAACTGCTTGTCGTTGCCCACCGCGATCGCGATCGGCCGATCCGCGGTCTCAAACGTCTGGTAGGGCGCGATGCTGGGGTGCCGGTTTCCTAGCGCACCGGGCACCACACCCGCCCCCAGATAGCCCGAGGCCTGGTTAACCAATGAGGACAACAACACTGACATCAGATCGGTGTCGACACGCTGCCCCTGCCCGGTGCGATCTCGATATGAGAGTGCGGCAAGTATCCCGGACAACGCATGTAAAGCCGTCAGGACATCAACGAGCGCCACACCAACTTTCGACGGGTGTTCGGGGTTGGGCCCGGTGACGCTCATGAGCCCACCGACCGCCTGTACCAGCAGGTCGTATCCGGGGAGATCCGCTCCACCGGTGCGGCCGAAACCCGTTATGGCGCAATAGACCAGACCTGGATTGAGCTCCTTCAAACTGTCATACCCCAGGCCGAACTTCTCCATGGTTCCGGCCCGGAAGTTCTCCACCACCACATCGGCGCCGCTGGCCAACTCCCGTGCCCGCTGCTGGTCCTCGGGGCTCGTCAAATCCAGAACCACCGATTTTTTGTTCCGGTTGACCGCGTTGAAATACGTGGCCTGGCCGTTCGAATCGTATGGAGGTCCCCACTGGCGGGTGTCGTCTCCCAGCACGGGCCGTTCTATCTTGATCACCTCGGCGCCGAAGTCCCCCAACATCATGGTCGCGTAGGGGCCGGCGAGCACCCGGCTGAAGTCGACCACCACCAACCCGTCTAGCGCTGCGGGCGTCACATTCCCTCCCCGCCGCGCAGGTACACGGTGGTGGTGTGGGTGAAAAACTCTCGCGCGGCCCGGCCTTGTTCCTTGGGACCCAGCCCGCTCTTCTTCGCGCCGCCGAAGGGAACATGAGGATCGGCACCGGCCGATTCCGAATTCACATGCAGGATGCCGACGTCCAAACAATCGACGGCCCGCAATGCTTGAGTGAGATCCTTGGTGAAAATTGCTGCGGATAAACCAAACTCGCCGTCATTCGCCAAGCCGAACGCCTCCTCGATGTCTGCGGCACGACGCACCGCCAAAACCGGGCCGAACAGTTCCTCGGTCCACAGGTCCGCCGCTTCCGTGCCAAGTTCCATGATGGTGGGTGCGATGAAGTAGCCGCCGGCCAGGGGGCCATCGGCGTACCCGTGCCCGCCGGCGATGGTCACCGCCCCCTGCGCGGACGCTCTGCCGATCCCCGCGGAGATCGCGGCGAACGCCAGCTCACTGACCACGGGTCCCATCTGCGTGTCGTCTGCGGTGGGATCTCCGACCACGAGCGCGTCCGCGCGGTTCTTGAGCCGTGACAAGAATGTGTCTGCGATGCCATCAGTGAGCACCAGGCGCGATGTCGCGGTGCACTTTTGGCCCGTTGACCGAAAGGCCCCCAACAGAACTTGCTCCACCGCCAGGTCGACATCGGCATCGTCCAAAACAACCGCGGCATTCTTGCCGCCCATTTCGGCTTGGACCGGTACACCCCGCGCTGCCCCTGCTGCCGCTACGCGCCGGCCCACGCCCGTCGAACCGGTAAAGGTGACAGCATCGACCCGCGAGTCGGTGACTATCGCATCACCGACACGGGAATCCCCCACCACAAGGTTCAACACACCCGCCGGCAGCCCGGCGGCCTCGAATGCCTGAGCAAGGCGCATCGCGAGGAGCGGTACCGTACTCGCCGGCTTCCACAGCACGGTGTTGCCATATACCAACGCGGGGGCGATCTTCCAGGCCGGTATCGCGATGGGGAAATTGAACGGTGTAATGACCCCGACGACACCAACGGGCTTGCGGGTCACCAGGATGTGCTCGCCGCGGCGCGGTGAACTGAACATCTCTCCGCTCTGCCGGTCGCCCTCATTGCCGTAGTAGCGCAGAATCTGGGCGGCCCGCCGTACCTCTGCGACGCCCTCCGCCTTGGTCTTTCCTTCCTCCGCGGCCAGCTCCAGGCCCCAGGAGTCCGCCTTGGCATCCAGAACCGCGGCGGCGCGCAGCAGCACCGCACCCCGCTCGTGCATGGGCATGGCGGCCCAACCGGGCTGTGCCGCACGTGCCGCCGCGGCCGCCTCATCGAACTCCGCTGCCCCCGCCGCGGGTCCTTCCGCGACGACACGGCTGGGGACAGCAGGGCACACGCTGACGATCGCCTCGCCCGCACCGGTGACCCACCGCCCGGCAACAAAACTCTGAATCTCGTTGGTATCCAACGCCAGCATGTCTATCTCCGTCTCAAATGTCCGAGGGTTCAGCGGAACGCTGCTTGCCCGGTGAGGGCCCGCCCGATCGAGAGCAAATGCATCTCGGAGGTGCCCTCGTAGGTGAGCACCGATTCCAGGTTGTTGGCATGCCGCAGTGGCGAGTACTCGAGCGTTATACCGCTTGCGCCCAGCAGAGTACGACATTCGCGGGCGATGTTGAGCGCCTCACGCACGTTGTTCAATTTGCCCAGGCTGACCTGCTCGGGGCGTAGTCCTTCCGAGTCCTTGATGCGGCCGAGGTGCAGCGCCAACAACATCCCCAGACCCAGTTGGACCGTCATGTTGGCCAGCTTCTCCTGACTGAGCTGGTAGCTCGACAGCGAGCGCCCGAATACCTCACGGGTCCGGGTGTAGTCCAATGCCGTGTGCAGGCTGTCGCGCGCGGCACCCAGCGCACCGAAGATGATGCCGAATCGTGCCTCGTTGAGGCAGGACAGCGGCGCCGAAAGCCCCCGGGCACCGGGCAGTTCCGCCGACGCCGGCAGTCGCACACCCTCGAGCACCAACTCGGAGGTCACCGACGCCCGCAGCGATAGCTTCTTGTGAATTGCATGGGCACTGAATCCCTTGGTGGCCGTCGGCACGACAAAACCACGGACGCCCTCGTCGGTCTGCGCCCACACCGTAGCGACATCGGCAAGGTTACCGTTGGTGATCCACATCTTGGTTCCGTCGAGCACCCAGTCCTTACCGTCGCGGCGTGCCCGCGTCCGCATCCCGGCCGGATTGGAACCAAAGTCGGGCTCGGTCAGCCCGAAGCAGCCAATGGCATGACCAGATGCCAACTGCGGCAGCCATTCCTGCTTCTGTTGTTCCGAGCCGTACCGGTGGATCGAGAACATCGACAAGGAGCCCTGCACCGAGACGAAGCTCCGCAGACCGCTGTCACCGGCTTCCAATTCGAGGCATGCCAACCCATAACTCACGGCGTTGGTACCGGCGCACCCGTAGCCGTCGAGGTGCATGCCGAGCACGCCCAGCTCGCCGAATTGACGTGCCAGCTCTCGAGGAAGGGTGGCGGACTCAAACCATTCGGCGATGTTCGGGCGCAGCTTGGTGTCGACGAACTTCCGCACCGTGGCCGCGATGTCGCGCTCGTCCTGGTCCAGTCGGCGATCTGTGTCGAAGAGTTCCAGCGGTGTCGAGCACACCTCTGGCGAGGAAACTACGGAAGCAGACATGTCAAAACTCCTTGTGGTCTGGATAATTCGTATGGTCTTAGAGGGACCGGAATGCGTCGCGCAGTACGGTGAGGGCCTCCCGCAGCAGCTCATCGGGCAGGGAGAGCGGCGGCAGGAATCGCAGCACGTTGCCATACGTTCCGGCCGAAAGCGCCAGCACTCCGTTGTTCTGGCAGAACCTCAAGATCTCCGCTACCGCTTCGCGGTTCGGTTCCTCGGTGCCCGGTACCACCAACTCGGCGGCGATCATCGCGCCGCGGCCACGGATGTCGCCGACAATGCCGGTCTCCGCCGAGATGATGCCCAACTCCCGTACCAACACCTCGCCGATATCGGCTGCACGCGTGAGTAAATCGTGGGTCTCGACCTCTTCGAAGACACCCAGGGCCGCCGCGCACGAAAGTGGGTTGCCACTGAAGGTGCCACCGATGCCACCCGGATGTGCGGCATCCATGATGTCGGCGCGGCCCGTCACGGCCGCCAACGGCAGCCCGCCTGCAAGCCCCTTCGCGGTGGTGATGAGGTCCGGTACAACCTGCTCATGCTCGGACGCGAACCACGCACCGGTGCGGGCGATTCCGGTCTGAACCTCGTCGGCAACCAGCAGGATGCCCCGCGCCCGGCAGAAGTCGGCGACCATCGCCAGGAATCCGGGTGCCGGGACGATGAACCCTCCCTCACCCTGGATCGGCTCTACCACGACGCAGGCCACCGCTTCGGCACCGATCTGGTTGTCCACGAGGGATGCGAACTGACGGAACGCATCTGCGGCGCAGTTCTCGGTTCCCGACGGCCAGCGATAGGGGTGTGCCATCGGCGCCCGGTAGACCTCTGGGGCGAACGGTCCGAAGCCCCGCCGGTAGGGGGCCTGTTTGGCGGTCATCGTCATCGTCATCAGCGAGCGGCCGTGGAACGCGTGATCGAACACGACCACCGCCGGCCTCGCGGTGGCCACCCGGGCGTATTTCACCGCGTTCTCTACGGCTTCGGCACCGGTGTTGAATAAGGCGGTGCGCTTCTCGTGATCACCAGGGGTGATCCGATTGAGCGTCTCGGCAACCTCGAGGTACTGCTCGTAGGGCGTCGCCAGGAAGCAGGTGTGGGTGAATCGCTGCGCCTGCGCCGTAACGCGGCTGACCACGGCCGGCGCACTGTTGCCCACGGTGGTGACGGCGATGCCGCTGCCCAGATCGATGAAGCTGTTGCCGTCCACGTCGACCAACACGCCGCCGCCGGCCGCCGCGGCGTAAACACCGGCACCGCTCACCAACCCGGCCGGCAGCGCTTTGGCACGGCGGGCCGTCAGCTCGCGCGAGCGTGGCCCAGGCACTTCCGTCGCCATTCGCCGTACCTGGGCCACTCCCGGCCCTCCCTGGAGGCTAATCATCGAGGTCATCAGGTCTCCTTCCGCTCGATGTCATCCCGACAGTAGGAGCAGGCCGGTAGCCACACGAATGTCCGTTTAGGACATGTAGTTCCTTTTGAATGTCCAATTCGTATATAGGTAACGCGTGTCGCGGGCGGTGAGACTGAGCCGACACCGAGAGCAACGTGGGGCCGGGCGCCGCCACATCCGGGCGCAGAATCTGTGAATGAGGTGCCTGAAAGCTGTGAGATCCCTGCCGCTAATGTAAATGAAGACCGTTTTCATTATCATTAGCGAGAGGGCATATGTTGACTGCTCCGGTGTGGATGGCGTCACCGCCTGAGGTGCATTCAGCTCTGCTCAGCGGCGGTCCGGGCCCCGGGCCGCTGCTCGCGGCTGCTGCCGAGTGGTCATCCTTGGGCGCGCATTACTCCGCGACTGCCGACGAACTGCAGGCGATTCTGACCGCCACCCACACAGGTGCATGGCACGGGCCGAGCGCGGAAATGTATGTGGCAGCGCATGTTCCGTATCTGGAATGGCTCAGCCAGGGCGCCGCCCAGAGCAATGCCCGGGCAGCGCAACACGGGGCCGCGGCCGGCGCGTACAGCGCCGCACTGGCGGTGATGCCCACCCTCACCGAGTTGGCCGCCAACCACGCCACCCACGCGGCACTGGTGGCGACAAACTTCTTCGGTATCAACGCAATTCCTATCGTCGTCACCGAGGCCGACTACGTTCGCATGTGGGTGCAGGCGGCCACCACGATGGCCACGTACCAAGCGGCTTCCGAAGTGGCCTTGGCGTCCACACCGCCTTCCACACCGCCGCCCGTGATCCTGCATGGTCACGATCACGATCATGACCATGAGCACGAACATGGCCACGACGACGACCACGGTCACGGCGACCTGGATCCCACCGACCCGGAGTGGTGGGTACATGTGGCCGGCGAGATGCTCGAACATTTCGAGTTGTTGCTGAACAACCTGCTGACCGATCCCGCCGCACTGCTCACCAACCTTCCGATGGTGTTGGCGGATGTGGCCTTTCATGCAGCCCAATTGGCCTCGACCATCGGCCAATTCGCCCCGGCACTGATCCAGCCCGCGCTGGCTCTGGCGATCGCCAACCTTGGTTGGGCGGCGGGGTTCGCGGGCCTGGCCGGCATCCAACCGTCGCCGGAAATCCTTGCCGCGGAACCCAGTCCGGCAGCGGATGCTCCTACGGCGGCGTCCGCCGGCACCGCCCCGACCACCAGTCCATCGGCGCCGGCTCCGGCACCGACCCCTACGAGCGCCCCCGCGCCCACCCCCACCAGTACCGCACCCGCTCCGTCCCCTCCACCGCCCGTCGGCGACCCGGGCTTCTCCTTTCCGTATGCCGTCGGTGGCGGACCACGCATCGGCGCGGGGGTGACGTTGGCGAGTCAGGCGCGCAGGGGAAGCACTGCGGCAGTGCGGTCCTCGGTGCGGGAAGAGGCCGCCACCGCGGCGACGGCAGCGGCACGACAGGCGCGCCGACGCCGCGACCGGAGCAAGCAAGAAGGACGGGCCGTCGAGTACATGGACATAGATGCCAGCCCAGCATCAGGCAGAGACGAGACCCCTGTAGCGGCTTCACACCGCGGAGCCGGTCCCATGGGTTTCACCGGAACTGCACTCCGAACGGGTGCAACGGCAACGGGATTGGTGACACTGAGCCGCGGCGATGACTTCAGCGAGGGGGCTCGGGCGCCGATGCTGCCGAATACGTGGGATCCGGAGCGCGACAGGGAAGACTAACGTCGCCAAAGTCACCGATTTCAAACAGTCCGTTCGTCCTGCTTACGTCGGCGCGTGGAGGCCGCACCCAACAACAGCGCGGTCAGGTCGTTGTCCCCGGACTGCTTGTCACGGTCCTGTTGATCGTCCTTCTTCTTGTCTTTCGACGAGAACTTCGATGACTGCTGCTTCTGCTGTTTCAGCTGCCTCATCATGTCGTCAATGCGCTGACCGTCCTGCGTGGATTGCTTCTGCTGGTCCGACGACTGGTCGGGCTGCCCCGCATCGTGCTGCGGTGGCTGTTGAGGCCCCTGCTCCAGTTGTTGCGGCGGCTGCCGGGGTGCCTGGTCAGGGCCCTGCGATCCCGGGTTAGCTTGCCCACCTTGATAATCTGGATTCGGAGCGCCCGGCCCCTGCGTGTACGGGTTTGCGTTCTGGTAATCCGGGATCTGTTCGCCATTGGCCGCACGCTGCCACGAGCTATCCGCATTCTGCCCCTGCTGCGCAGAGCCGTTCGGAGTCGACGTGTTCTCCCCTTGTCCCGGCTGCTGGTTGTAGATGCTGATCCCGTTGTTCTGATCAAGACCCGGCGTACCCGAGTTGGCCCCCTGATAGTCCGGCATCTGGTTCGGCATCTGAGGCGGTTGAAACTGCGAGGCGTCAGGCCCATAGGAGCCGTCACCCGGGCCGCCGCCGCAGTCCGGCGGGCACGCCGCGTGCGCCTGCGGCACAGACGCGGGGGTGAACCACCCCAAACCCAGTCCCCCCGCCGAAAACAGCAGCACCGCTGCCACACCCGCAAGCGCCGCAGCCTTCTGGTTCGCGCCCTCGACCCACACCCACAGGCCAGACAGTCCAGTCCACCAGCCCAGGTTCGCCCCGATGGCCCACACCAACACCGCGACGACAGCTGCAGCGGCGGGCAACACGCCGGAACCCGAGATGGTCGGTGCGAGCTTCGGAGTCAGCCAGGCAGCCAAGATCACCAGGCCCAGTGCGCCGGCGATCAGGGCAGCCATCAGCGCCGGGTGCGACGGTGCGTTGTCGCCGCTGCGTCGCGCGCGATCACGCTCCATCAGCAGCCCACTGCTGACCAGCGACTCCTTAACCACACCCGCCAAGTAGTTACCCCCGGCGAACAGCGTGACACCCGCCAACACAGCGATCAGCATCTGACCAGCCCCGAGTAACAGCGACCAGCCGCGCTCGCCGGTCACCGACTGCCACCACGTGCCGTACCCGCCGCGGAAGACCCACCACATGCCCAGCGCGCCGATAATGACTCCGACCGTCGCGATGAACGCTTGCGCAGGCTCCGAAGACCGGTTCTTCGCGTTGTCGAGTATCGCCGTGATGAGGGCCTGAGCACCCCACGTCGCCAGCTTGATGCCGCCGCCGAGCGCGGTCAGTGTCAACAACAACAGCGCAGACCAGCTGATCAGATCAGCGGCACCGTCCCCGCTGCGGTAGAGGTTGTGCAGTGCGGCGACGCCACCGGCGACAAGGGCGCCGCCCGCAGCGAATGACGCTAGTCGGCGTGCCGCACCAGCATCAGCACGGGATTGCGTTTCAAGATCAGGATGAGGCAACTGCTCCGTGGCGACATCAGAACCAGGCAGTTTGCGGCAATTGGTCACTGCTGTCAGGCGTTCCGCCGATGGCACGTATCCCGGCACAATCGCCTCCGTCAAATCCCCGCAAAGTTCCCCAGGCATGAGACTACGCGCACCAGACAGGGGTTGTCCACGCAGACAGCAAACATAACTCTCCTACCGGGGTGAGGGCTCGGAGGGGGTCACCCGGAATCGGTCCGAGGCAGGCCTACCACTGCTTCCTCGTCAAACGCATTCCGCCGCGCAACGACCAGCGCACCGAGGCCGCAATGACAGCTCGCGTGGTCCACCAGAATCGCAATACGGCAATCAGATTCGAGCCCAATAGACCAAATCTGCTCGCCCGACGAGTGACTGCTAAGCAGACGACCGAATCGCCCTGCTCGATCCCATTCCACGTGATGCGAAACCGGCGAACCTGATGGGCAAGGCAGAACGGCTCAAGTTCTAGACTCTCGGCCGCAGGGCTGAGCAACGATGAGTAGGTGACACTGACTAACTAGGCAACGACCTCAAGCCCTCAATCAGCGAGCGCATCTGGAACCAGGTCTCGGCTATGTATTGCCCCTCGATCGCTGGTGCGTGCGTTGAGAGCAAACGTGCTTGACGGGTGAGGTGAATGCAGTCGTCTGCCAGAAACGACCGACACCCCGGCGAGATCGCGGTCCGGATCATGATATCGATGACTGCCCCGACATCAAGATGAAATTTGCCTAGGCCCAAGTGCCTTTGCGCCCGTGAACAAGTCCGACCGCCTCGAAAATCGGCTTCATGAAAAGGCGTGACATCCGATAGGGCACGTTGAAGTGCCCGCGGAAATCCTCCAACGCCGTGCGGAAACCGTGCTCGCTTGCTCGATACTCCGCAAAAACACGATCCAGCACCGATTGATCCCAAAGCTCATCTCGTGCGGCGGCTTGCAATTCCCTGTAAACGACAGAGAGCCAGTCGGTTCCAAACGGCTCGGCGACCGGACCACCCCGTCGCTGGCGTCGAAGACCCGGTTCGAGGAACGACTCAACAGCGCTCCCGTCCCCCGTGTCGAGATCGACGGGCAGCACCTCGGAAATCCGCTTCATCTCGCAGCGCCAATCGTCCAACACATTCGAGTAGTCCACAAAAGTGCGCGGCAGGCCTCGGGTGTCCCGCTCGGCCAAGAGGTTGTATTTCAACCACAGGGCACTGGAAAGCTGCGGCGAGGCCTGCATCAGCTTGGAAAGCGATGCCGACACCTCCTGCGGGTTTCGCACCGCAATCACCGTCGCCACATCGAATCCCGCCAGACGCGCCGCCTCGAACCACATGTTGAACAGCAGAGATATATGTAGAACCTTGATGACCACGAGGGGCGCTTCCGGCAGTGTGCGTATGTATGCTGCAATCTCGGCGGTGAAGGCGGCCTTCTTGTCCTCGCCCAACACCCCCTCTTCTTGTAGGCGCAGCGTCGGATCGAAAAAGCTACTGCCGTGGCGGTATAGGAGCTTTTCGTTCAGATGCAAGGCTGCGCGCGGTTCCCAGTACCCGCGCGGATTGCCGGAGTCGGCCCCCAACATCCCGGCGGGGAGTGCCGCTCCACACAGCGACAGAACCCGGGTGAGGGCCGATGTCCCCGACCGCCCCATGCCCAAGACGAACACAATGACCGGGCGCCCGGGCGCTGACAATGCCCGGTCGACCTGGGCGGTCACGGACAGGAGTCCGCGCTCAGTGCCGCACGCGGCAGCACCAGGACGTCGGACGGATCCAAGAGATGCATGAGCTGGTACCCAGTGGCGGTCATCGATACCCCGATCTGATGTTTTCCCTCGCTGCACAAGTTTGATTCATTAACGAAACAACCCTTGACCGAGCCAGGCTAACCTCACCCGATATTGATCACAACCCGTAACTCGGCAATACCGCCGCCATTCACGCGATCGAAAACTCGCGCAGCAATCGAGTCGCAATCGCAGCAGCACATAACATTCCCGGCGATGGCAGATTTGGCTCCCACCAGCACGCCCGATGTCAATTACGATAGTCAACCGTAACCAATTATGGCACTCCGCAAATGCGGGGGTGCGCAACGCAGCTACCGCCGCATAAAGCCTATTAACATCGCATTACTTAATGCTATGAGAGACACTGCGCGCCAATATGCGACCCACGGTCGGCGATCGTCACGCCGCCGACGTACAGTTTTCGCCCGGCTGGCGCCCCGGTCCACGAACCGCACCGTCCGCCGACACACCGCGACAAAATGTCGTCAGAAAACTTTCTTCACACCTCCACCGCAAGCAGATGTCGGCGTACGTAACCTCGCTGCGGCCGATCGTGGACCACCTCGGCGGCCAGCCGGTACAGAGCATCACCAAGGACGACATCGAGACGGCAGTCCAGGCGCTGCGCACGGGCACATCGAAGATGGGTACCTGGAATGCGCCGACCAAGCTGAAGAAAAGCGCGAAGAAGGTGCGGTCGAAATGGCCTGCGACATCGATCAATCCGATGCTCGCTAAAACGCGCTCCGTCTTCGACGACTTGGTGAACCAGGGCATCGTGGTGCGGAACGTCGCAGCGCTAGTGAAGAGCCTCCCGGCTAAGAAGGCTGAAATGCACACCCTCGACGGCGACCCGGTCGTCACGCTCCTCGATGCGACGGCCGGCGATCCATTCGCGATCGCCTGGCTGCTCGCGGTGTAGGGCCTGCGCCGTGGCGAGATTCTCGCGATCGACATCGACAAAGACATCGATGCGACCACCATCCGTCGACGAGTCGCGGATCGCCGTCTCCGGAGGCAGCGTGAGCGGCGCAACCAAAACAGTGACAAGCACCCGCACGTTGCCGATGCCAGAGGATCTAGCGCCGCGAGCGCAAGCGTCACGCGAAACTAAAGCTGCTGCTGGGATCGAAGTGGACCAACACCGGTCTGCTCGTAGTTGACGAGTTAGGGAACCCGCCTCACCCGGACACCGTCACGGCGGCCTGGCGCAGAGCCCTGGCGAACGCCGGACTCCCTCACGTTCGCCTGCACGACGCGCGCCACAGCTGCGCCACGCTGATGCACCTCAACAGGGTGCCCGTCGTCGTGATCGCCGCGTGGCTCGGCCACAAGGATCCTGGCTTCACGCTCCGCACGTATGCCCACAGCACCAACGACGCGTTGGCTGAAGCGGCAGCCATGCTCGGCACGATCACGGCGCGGAAGACGAAGGACGCTCAGTAGCCCGCTGCTGCGAATAAGGCAGCCGATGTGTCATATGTGTCAGATTCGAGTCACACAGAAGTTGCCCCGAAAACGAGAAAAACCACCTGCTATCAGGTGATTTTTATGGTGGCCAGGGCCGGGATCGAACCGGCGACCTTCCGCTTTTCAGGCGGACGCTCGTACCAACTGAGCTACCTGGCCGGACGGCAGACCCACTACATACTGCCTCGCCGTACTGGCGACCCTGACGGGACTCGAACCCGCGACCTCCGCCGTGACAGGGCGGCGCGCTAACCAACTGCGCCACAGGGCCTTACTCTGCTCCCAGTATGACTGGTTGCGTACCCCCAACGGGATTCGAACCCGTGCTACCGCCGTGAAAGGGCGGCGTCCTAGGCCACTAGACGATGGGGGCCCATTCCGAATCTCTCCGGGGTACCCACAACGCTTGTCGCGTTGGGAGCTTGCACAGCTTAGGACACAACTGCCTCAGAACCCAAACCGGATAACCTCGGTGCTCGCGCGCCCACCCGACCAGTATCCTGTCTCGGCACGCCCCTATAGCTCAGTTGGTAGAGCTACGGACTTTTAATCCGCAGGTCCCAGGTTCGAGCCCTGGTGGGGGCACCAGATTATCCGTTGCAATCAGCGGGAGCAGGAGCCTTACCAGGTCATCGACCGGCTCATACCGTTCGGCCAATGACCTCCACGGCCGAGAACACCGCCACCGGGACGCACCCATCTCAATCCCGTCCCGTGACGTTCAGGCAGGCGTTCTTCGTGGCCGTGACGGCGGGCCTGGGATACGGCTTCGACTCCTATGCGGTGAACATCTACGGCCTGGTGCTGCCCGAGATCAAGAACACACTGCACATCACCGAGGCCCAGGCCGGATACATCGGCTCGATCTTCCTGCTCGGGTACACCATTGGCACCGTCGGATTCGGCCTCGCAGCGGACCGGTGGGGCCGCAAGACAACGCTCGGGGCCTCGATCCTGCTGTACGGCATCACCACCGCCCTGGCCGGCCTCACCACGAACGTCGCCGCGTTCACCGGGCTGCGATTTCTGACGGGTGTCGGCGGCGCCGGCGAGCTCGCCGTCGGCGCGCCCTACACGGCCGAGGTGTGGCCCGCCAAAACCCGGGCCATAGGCGTTGGTGGCGTGATCTTTTCGCTCTTCTCACTGGGGTACGTCCTGGCCGCCGGAGTCGCCTTGCTGTTGGTTCCGCATTTCGGTTGGCAGGCGGCGTTCATCGTCGCGATCGTCCCCGCAGTCTTGCTTTTCCTTGCCCGCCAAGGCATCAAGGAATCACACCGCTACACCCAGACCAAGGCCAAGGTCGCCGGCGGCGCCG
The DNA here is from genome assembly GCF_002013895.1 of Mycobacteroides franklinii. GTDB lineage: Bacteria > Actinomycetota > Actinomycetes > Mycobacteriales > Mycobacteriaceae > Mycobacterium > Mycobacterium franklinii. The sequence goes on from NZ_MAFQ01000006.1 coordinate 272,663, forward strand.
CCAAACCCACACTGTGGCACGTGCCGGGAGTGCGGCGGCGCCTCCTGGTCGGCTGGCTCGTCTACACCGCCAATGCGGTCGGCTACTGGGGCATGACGCTGTTCCTGACCACCTACATCGTCAGGAAATTCCACGCCACGTCCATAGACGCGATCCGCTATGCACTCGTCTTCTTCCTGCTGCAGGCCGTCTTCGTGTTCATCGGCACCGCACTGGCCGACTGGATCGGGCGACGCCCCTCGGCCATCCTCGGCGCTGTCATCGAAATCGTTTCCACCGCATTGGGAGCCACCTCAGACACACTGCCCGAGTACCTGGTCTTCGGCGCCATCTCCATCGCCACGCTCGGCTGGCTCTGGGGCGTCGGCGATACGTATGTCGCCGAACTCTTCCCTACTGTGCTGCGCGGCACCGGGTTCGGCATCGCGGTCGGCGGCGGGCGCGTTGTGTCCATCGCGGCACCAGCCCTGGTGGGCTGGGCCATCACGCACTACGGAATCCAGACGCCGTATCTGGCCCTCAGCGCCCTGTGGATTCTCACGATCATCGGGTACCTGCTGGGACCCGAGACCAGAGGCAAGGAGCTGGAAGATCTTGCCGACGAAGCCTTTACCGAAGACCTGACGTCCTAGCCCACACAACTGGGGGCACCGGCAGCGCCTGCCGATGCCCCCAGTCGCAACACCTCTTAGCCGACGGAATCCGCGGCGGCCTCGACAATGAGATCAGCGATAGCCACCGGCTGAGATGCCAGCGAGGCGTGGCTGGCATCCAATTCGATGATCTTTCGGGGGCTGATCCGCTGCGCCATCCGGCGTTCGTTATCCGGGTTGATCATCCGGTCTTGCGTTGATACCTGGTACCACGAGGGCTTGCTCCGCCACGCGGGTGCGGTGATGGCGTCACCGAATGTCGATGCCAGCGGCGCCTTTTGAGTGACGGCCATGACAAGCGCAGCATCCTCGGACAGATCCTGAGCGAAGCTCTCACGGAACTTGTCCTGCTTGATCCACAGGTAGCCGTCGCTATCCGGCTCCAGATTGGCCGCGGCAGCCGGCGGCAGCTGCTCGGTCAGCTGACCGGGGCTCTCACCGGCGTCGGGGGCGAACGCCGCGACATAAACCAGGCCCGCCACGTTCGGCAGGTCGCCCGCCTCGGTGATCACCGCCCCACCGTAGGAGTGCCCGACAAGCAGTACCGGCCCGTCGATCCGCGCCACCATCTGCCGCGTGCGGGCAGCATCGTCGGCCAGTGAGGTCAACGGGTTCTCCACCGCGTGAAGATCCCCATACCCGCGACCGTGCAGCTCGACGATCACGTTTCCCCAATGTGCGGCACCGCCCCAGAATCCGTGGACCAGGACGATAGCTGGTTTGCTGGGCATATCTGCCTCTCAGTAGATGTTGGACGACCTCCACCCCGTGGACACCGCCATCGTCGGCGTTGTTGACTTCATGGGGCACCACCAACATATTTGGATAATGAGGCAAGTGACATGACCCGTAGTCCAGATTATTTTGCCGATCATCCAGAATCTCTCAGCGTGTCCGCAGGGACTCCGGATATCGACGCCTTCTCCGGCGTCCTGTCCACAATCCGGCTGCAGGGTGAATCCGCAGTGCGTTGCTCTGCAGAGCCCCCGTTCGATATCGCCGTACCCGCACGTGAACGTGTCTTGCACATCGCCGAGACTCCCGGGCTCCGCGTGCATATCGAGGGAGCTCCGGTGTGCACGCTTGATGCCGGCGACATGGTGCTGCTGGCACGCGGCACGGCTCATCGCCTCTCGGGTACCGAGCCGACCCACGGATACGAACCCCTGAGCGCCACCTGGTGGGTGAGCGGCAGGTTCACCGCCGAGAGGACGGCCGCCGACCCCCTGCTGTCGGTGCTGCCACCGGCCATCGTCATTCATGCCAGCCGGCCCGGTCACGAATGGCTGCCACTGTCTCTTCAGCTCATCCTGGCCGAGATCGTCACACCCAGTCCTGGCTCGTGGGTCATGATTTCGCGAATCCTGGACCTGCTGTTCATCCACGCGCTGCGCGAATGGTCGAGCTCCCATCGCACCGAACCGGGTTGGCTCACCGCCGCCATGGATCCACGGCTTGCTCCCGTGCTCACCGCGATACACAACAACCTGGAGCATCCCTGGTCGATCGCGGAGCTCGCCCAGCACGCGCGGCAGTCACGCTCAGCTTTCACCCAGAGATTCACCGAGCTACTGGGGCAGCCGCCCGCCAGTTACATTACCGAGCGACGGCTCGACCGCGCGGCCCATCTCCTGCGCTCCACCACCGACGCGGTGAGCCAGATCGGACGAACCGTCGGATACACCTCGGACGCCGCATTCAGCCGCGCGTTCCAACGCCGATTCGGCGAGCCTCCCCTGCGTTGGCGCACACACCAACGGCCCCGATCACCTCAAGTCAGCGACTAGCTCTGCGGCTCAACACGATTCCCGCGATCACAATCGCCCCGCCCAAGGGTTCGTGCCAGCCGATGTGCTCATCCAACAGCAATGCACCCAACAACACCCCGATCACCGGTGTCAGATAGGTGACCGACGATGCCGCGGTGGCACCCCATCCATTGATGATGTGGGTGTTCCACACATATGCCAAACCTGTGCCCAGCACCCCGAGTGCCAGCATGCTCAGCACCACCGCGGGCGTCGCAGACACCGCGTGACGATCCGCAATCGCGACAACAACGGTCAGTAAGGCCGCCCCCACACCCACTTGGATTCCGGCGACCGTCAGCGCAGGCAGGCCCAGCGGCGTGACGTACTTGCGCATGTAGACGAAGCCAATCCCGTAGCTCATCGTCGCTGCCAAACACGCGAATTGCGCGAGCACCGGTTCCCCGTGGCCGATCAGTTGCCACGGCGCCAGCACCACACATACCCCCAGAAACCCCAATCCCAGTCCGAGCAACTGCATTCGGCTGGGCCGTTCGGCGCGTAGGGCGACGAGCGTGGCCACGGTGGTCATCAGCGGCGTTGCCGCGTTGTAGATGCTCGCCAGTCCGGAATCGATGCTCTGCTCGGCCCACGGGTACAGGACGAACGGAATCACGCAGAGCGTCAGCGAGACCACCGCGATATGTCCCCAGATTTTGAGCTCGCGCGGCAGCGGAACCCGAAGCAACACCATCAGGGAGATGAGGGTGAGGGCACCGAAATCCAGGCGTGCGGCCGCCACCTGCAGTGCCGATAGCCCGTGCAGTCCGACCTTGATGAACAGGAAGCTCCCGCCCCACACCAGGGCAAGGGCCGCGAACTGGATCGGAAGCCAGCGGCTGCGGGCCGGTGCGACGGTCGCGGTATCCACTGCGCAATTGCACAGCACCGCCGAGCGCGGGCGCTAGCGGTTTTTCGCCGTCGTCTACACGCCGGTGCTGGAGCCCGGGCGCACGATCATCAGCACCGTCACCACCGCCCACAACAGGTTGAAAATCCCGGTAGACATCGCCAGCCTCGCGAAAACCCGCGCGTCAGGCGATTCGCCTTCCCCCAACTGAGCCAACACACGCTGCTGCCGCGGCAACACCACGAATACCAGCACGGCCGCCGCCACCCCCGTGAGCACCAGCGACGCGATCAACCACGCGCTGCCCAGCACGCCCATCAGATCGGCCAACGGCAGTCCGAACATCGGAACCGCGATCCCCACCACCGCATACACCCGGCACACCCGGTGCAATGTGCGCAGACTGCCCAGATCCACACCGCCATCGCCCACCGCCCGGCGTGCGAACGCTGGAAACATGCTGGCTGCCACCGCGATTGGCCCCACCGCGAGAATCACGGCCAGGACGTGGATCGAAAGCAATACCTTGGTCACGCGCAGACGGTATCGGCTCCCACACCGGGCCCGAAAGGCCGCCGCTGGCCATATTTCGACGACTTTTGGCCGTATCGGGCCGCAATCTTGGGAGTATGTGCCGATGGGCCGTCGAATACTGATGTATTTCACCGTGTTCGGGATCGCGATGTGGTTCTTCGGAAACCTGTACGAGGCCATCGTGATCGGGCCCAACATCGCCGGCGACAGCAAGGAGCAACTAAGGGCCTTCCAGCAGTTCACCGAGGTGACCAACCCGGTGTACTACTACGTGCCCCTGACCTTGATCGCCGCGATCACGCTGCTCGTGTGGTTCTTTCGCACACCATGGAAGGCACCCGAGAAGCTCTCGTTGTCGCTGTCCGCCGTAGCCCAGATCGCCGGCATCGCCCTTTCCGTCTATATCGTCACCACGCTCAACATGACGCTCTTCTTCGGCTCTCTGGGAGAAACCCCCAAGGAGCTGCACCAACTCGCCCTGCACTGGAATCTGCTCAACCTCGTTCGTCTGGCGCTGGCTGCCACCGCACTGATATTCGCCATGAGGGCCTTACGCCTCGTGTGGCAGGCCGCCGGTCGACACCCGACCACCGCCGTGTGAAACTGCCCCTGTTCCGGATATCTCGACGAGGAGATCAGCATGCCCAGCAGCTCGCGAACGGTGGTCATCACCGGAGCCAACGCCGGAATCGGCATGGCCACCGCACAGCGGTTGGCCACCGACGGGCACTCCATCGTCATGGCCTGCCGCAATCAACAGAAAGCCCGGGCAGCGCGCGATCAGATCCTGGCCGCGACGCCGGGCGCTCAAGTCGACGTCATGTCGCTGGACCTGTCCTCCTTCGAACACATCCGCCGCTTCGCCGGCGAGCTGGCCGCGCAGCACCCCCAGGTCGATGTGTTGATCAACAACGCCGGCGCCTCACCAATGCGGCAATCCACCACACAGGACGGCTTCGAACTGCAGTGGGGTGCCAACTATTTGGGCCCCTTCCTGCTGACGCACCTGCTGCTTCCCCAACTACAGGCCGCGCGAAGCGGCGATGCACGCGTCATCCACTTGTCCTCCGTTGCCCACAGCACCGGACGGATCAACGAAAAGACCTGGCAAGGAAGGCGTCTCTACTTCACCTACGCGGCGTATGCGCAGTCCAAGATGGGCAATCTCATGTTCAGCAACGCACTCGCGCGCCGCTTGCCCCGCGGGGTCACGTCGAACGCGCTGCATCCCGGCAACGTCAGATCCGACATCTGGCGTGAGATACCGCGGCCAGTCCGCTCACTGGTGATGTTGGCACTGATCACGCCGGAGCGGCCAAGTCGACTGATCGCCGACATGGCGGTGTCGGACGATTACCACGGGCGTAACGGAGAATATCTCGCCGCACAAAGGCCAAGCCCGGTCCGGCGCTACACCAGAAACCAAGCGGCGCAAGATGACCTGTACGCCAAAAGCTGCGATCTCGTCGGTGTAGACCCGCTGCCGTTGCGCGGCTAGGAGACGTTGAGGCGGCGGTCGGCCTCGATAGCGAGATGGAGTTCAGCGATATCGCGGGGACGGGCGACATCGCGACCCGTCAGTTGCTTCAACCTGCGCAGCCGGTATCGGACGGTGTTCGGATGACAGAACAACGCCGCTGCGGTGGCGGGGATGGAGCCATCGCAAGCCACCCACTGCTGAAAGGTGCTCACAAGCAGCTGCCGGTCCGCGGCACCGACATCGGCAAGGCCGCCCAACACCAGGTCGCGGTATCGCTCCATGGTCTGCGGATCGGTAATCGCCGCAATGGCATAGGGATTCACGTCGAATGCGACGACCGCCTCGTCCTCGGTGGTCGCAAGCAGGGCCGCCTTGGCATAGTTGAGGGGGGAACCGGGCGGTGGGTAGCCGTCATACACCGGGCTGACCCCGATTCGCCGCACACCTAGACCGCGTAACACTTCGTTCAGCTCGCCGAGCCGCGAACGCGTAACGACCGCAACAACACCCACGTGCATATCAGGCTCAACCCGCCAGGCGGAGGCGAATCCGTGGTCGCGGAGGGCCTTCTCCGCAGCCCCTAATGCGCGGTAGTCGAGCGGCCCCGAGTCAATGGCGACCACGACGAAGCACCCAGATTCCGGTAACCCGAGCAGATGCGCCGCGTCCCACGCGGTGATGCCCGTCGGCAGGCGGCCGTCGATCAGCCCACCTACCAGCGCCGATCGTTCCTGATCGCGTTGGAGCAGCTGCTCGACGACAACGTCGCGATATCCCTCGGCCATCGCATCCGTATATCTGTCTTGGTTCTGCCATGCCTGTGAAGCCGCAGCCCGCAACTCCTGCCGAGACAGACCTGCCGTGTCGATCGCCTGCGAAAGTTGGTCCCACAGAAACTGCCCCCCGGCCCGGTAGGCCGACATCACGTCGGCCAGCGGCACTCCCTGTTCTGCGCGCAACCTGCCGACCCGACCCGCCGCGCTGGTATCGGGGGTACCCGAACCCATTACCTCCAAGAGGAACACCATCTGGTCACGGCCTGCCGCGAACAGATCCTCATCGGTAACCAGCCCAGGATCCCGGTATGCCGCGACGCGTTCACGAATGATCCGGCACTGTTTGGCGCTCAGCTCGTCCACCCGGGTGAGCAGTTGGCGTCCGACTGCCCGCAGATTTGCCCCCACTGTGTCCGCCGGCGGCTCACTCATACCACGAGGATACAACTCCCCGGACCATTCAAATTGTTCAAATCAACAATTTGATGTCTCTCCATCTTGGCTCTACAGCCATCGACGTGCGGCTCAGATGCGAATAGATTGTTCATATACCCAGAATTGAGTTCTCGGAACACATCGGAGTGACACCGGATCCTGGGGCCACCGACCGAGCGGGTGATCGAACACCGACATTGCTCGCAACCGCAGAGAAGGAAAAGCGACAATGAGCGATCGGCAGAAGACCATGGCAGTCGTCGGCGCTGGCGTCATCGGCCTGTCGTGGGCCCGGCTGGCCCGCAACCATGGATGGCGAGTCGGCATCACCGATCCCCGCGATGATCTCGACGCGTTGGTCGCAGCGACCTTCGGCGCGGATAACCCCGACGTGTTCGGGAGCCATGCGCTGACCGATGTGGTCGCGGAAGCCGACCTGGTCCAGGAGAACGGCCCAGAGCGTCTGGCCGTCAAACATGAGCTGTTCGGCCAGTTTCTGGACTCGGCGCCCGAACACGCGGTGTTGGCCACCTCGAGTTCCTCTATTGGGGCGACCCTCATCGCCGACGGTCTGAGCGCCGGTGACCGGGTCATCGTGGGCCATCCGTTCAATCCGCCCGAGCTGATGCCGCTGGTTGAGGTGGTTCCAGGAGCTCAGACGAGTGAATCCACACTGCAGAACGCCCTTGAGCTGTATCGGGCACTGGGCCGAGCACCGATTGTGATCCGCAAGGAGGTTCCCGGCTTCGTCGCCAACCGCCTCCAAGTTGCGCTGACCCGCGAAGCGCAGTATCTCGTGGAGGAGGGAGTAGTCAGCGTCGCGGACCTCGATATCGCTCTGCAGAATTCGCTTGGCTTGCGCTGGGCCGCAACAGGATTGTTCGAAGGAAACGCGCTAGGCGGCGGCCCGGAGGGCGCACGGCATCTCTACGAGGGCGTTGGCGCCGAGGTGGGCAAGATCGCACTCGGGACTCCCTCAGCGGACCCGCAGGTAATCGAGCAACTGATCGAAGACATTGATTCCGCCTACGGAACCGGCCAGCAGAACTACCAACGACTACTCGCCCGGCGCGATGAACGCACTAGCGCTGTCTTGGCAGCACTTCGTCAATTAGACGCCTGAACGAGCACGATACCTCAAGGAGAACACCATGTTTCGATACCTGTTGGCGCTGAACCAGATCAAGAGATCCATCCTGAAGTTTCCCGTTTCCGGCGGACAATTCACGGAACTGGTTACGGGACTGAATGAATTGCCCGACGGCATCATCGTCGATCCCGCCCGGGAGAACATCTACTGGACGAACATGGGCGTGCCCACCCTTGTGCACCCCGCTGAACCGCCAACCGAACACAACCTGGATTTCTACGGGCAGAACGGCTCCATCGAGAGGGCCGCAATCGACGGCAGCGGGCGGGGCTATCTCCTGCCGACAGGAAGTTTCGTTACCGGAAAACAGCTTTCGGCAGCATGGTCACTAGGACGCCTGTATTGGTCCGATCGCGAGGGCGCGGCCATCCGCAGCGTGCGACTGGACGGCAGCGACCTGCGCGACGAGGTCGTGGTCGCCACCACCGACAAAGACCGTCACATTGCCCGCAATCAATGTGTCGGACTGGCGATTGACGAGCGCAACGGCCTCCTGTACTGGACCCAGAAGGGCCCGTCCAAGGGCGGCGACGGCCGAATCTTCCGGACTTCCTTGGAGATTCCCGACGGACAGGCCCCGACGCGCCGCGATATCGACGTGCTCTGGTCCGACCTACCCGAGCCGATCGACATCGAACTCGACCTTGATGCCGGACTGATCTACTGGACCGACCGCGGCGCCGCGCCCTTGGGCAACACATTGAACAAGGCTCGTATCCCCGCTCCAGGACAACGAGGCGGCGCCGTAACCGTTCTCGCGTCCGGGTTCGGGGAAGCCATTGGCCTGGCCGTGGACAAGGAAGCCGGCATCGCCTACGTGAGCGATATGGCGGGCGAGATTCGGGCAGTCAACCTCGACGGCAGCGGCGAACACACGTTCGCGAAGGTCGACGGAAATTTCACCGGAATCATCGGTATCTGAACATAACTCACCAGTCGTCAGCACAGATAGGAACAGAACATGACGTATTCACCCCCGACAGACATCGCCAATCGCCCGGTCGCCGTGCTGGGCGCAGGCACGCTCGGCCGCCGCATCGCCCTTACCTTCGCCACACGGGGCGGAGTGGTGCGTCTCTACGACGTCTCCGAGGACTCGCTGAAGTCAGCCAGGGAATTCCTCGACCAACGGATTCCGCAATTGGTCTGGGCCAGAAGCGATGAGGGGGCCACAGCCGCCACCGTCGAGTACTTCACGGACCTGCCCAGCGCGGTGAAGGATGCCTGGTATGTCGTTGAGTCCGTTCCCGAAGTGCAGGCACTCAAGATCGATATCCTGGGCCAGCTCGACGAAATCGCCGCACCCGACACGATCATCGGCACCAACTCGTCGTCCTTCAGGAGTGGTGAGCTCATCGGAAAGGTCAAACACCCGGAACGATTTCTGAACACCCACTACGGGCAGCCACCCGAAGCCCCACAGGCCGAGTTGATGACCGACGGAAAGACCGACGAACGGATCTTCGACGTCCTCAGCGAGGAACTGCCCAAACACGGCTTCGTCACCGCCGTAGCCCGTAAGGAAAGTGTCGGCTTCATCATCAACCGGGTGTGGGCTGCCATCAAGCGCGAAGCCCTGGCAGTTGTCGCCGAGGGAGTCTCGACGCCGGCCGAGTTCGACCGAATCTGGGTCGCATCCGGTATGAGCTCAGTGGGCGTGTTTCGGACTATTGATCACGTCGGCCTCGACGTCGCGCTGGACATCGAGAAGAACTACATCGACCACTTCCCTTACATCCCTGCCACATCGCGGGACCTTCTCCAGCGATATGTCGACGACGGCAAGCTGGGCGTGAAGTCCGGCGAGGGCTTCTACAACGACTACCCGCAGCCGTCACACGACTAGGCGCCTCACCTCAGCGCGCGAATCCCGTTGTACAGCACCATAACCCCGATCACGACCAGGATTGCCGCCATCAATGCGGCGTTGTTCTTCTCCATCCAGTCCTTGAGCCGCCGCATCGCGTCGTCAAGACGATGACCGGCGGCCGCGTAAGCCAGTATCGGCACGGCGACCGATGACGCGGCCACGACGACGAAGAACACCGCGGCCAGCCAGCGATCCGCGTCGTCAAGCCCGCTGGCACCGATCGCCAATCCGGCTGGGATGCAAATGAACAGGACATCAGGCCGGACCACCACCAAGGCCGTCCCGGTGATCGCCGCCCGGACAGGTCCGATGGTGGAGAACGATCGCATCCAGCCCGGCGACTCGGTGTGATGATGCCGGGTAAGCCATCGGTAGATGCCGAAGACGATCAGCACCGATCCGAGGACCACCCGCACCCAGGAGGCCCAGTTCGGCACCGACCTGTGTAGCCCGCCCAGTAAGCCCGTGGCCCCGACACACAACGCCGTCAGCGCCGCCAAGCCCAATAGCCAGCCCGCGAGGAAGGCCAGACCGCTCGGCCGTGGCCGCGGCGCCTGCAGGACCAGCACCGCCGGGACGACGGTGATCGGTGAGAGTGCGACAACCAGCCCGAGTGGAATGAGCCCGGTGAGGACCGAACCCCAACTTCCTACCATGAGCAGCAATCATGGCACCACGGACACGGCGTGACCGCCGAAATACAAACTGCGGCTAGGTCGCTTTGGGGTTGTAGTGATTGGGGCTGCCCCAGGTGTCGCTCGGCGGCAGGTTGTAGTCCGGGGTCTGCGGCAGCGGAGCATCCGCGGGGATGCGCCCGAGCGCGCGATCCCATCCGGCACGAGCGCGCGGATGACGACGCTTGCGCTCCGGCACGAACGTGAAGAGCAGGTTGACACCCTGCCCAAACTTGCGGTGTAACCACGCATCACGCGCGGACCAGGTGTATCCAAAGCGTTCCCGGACAGCCGGGTGATACAGCCCAACGGTCAGCCACACGAAAAGCGGAGCCACCAGACGGCGCTGGAAGCGCCACACGCGCTCAGGAATCCAGGGCGCGAACGGCGGCACCGCAAGAGTCGTCAGGTCAAGCACGTCACGTGCCGCCTTCTGATCCTCTAAGACGTTGGTGCACATGTGATCCCAGTACTCCTGGAATTCTTCCCAGCTCGCCGGTACGGGCCGCATGCTCATGCCGTACATCTGGTACCAGACGATGTGCTCGTCGAACAGCTGACGCTTTTCGGCTTCTCCGATTCCGCCGCTCAGCCAGTCCGCCACCACGATCGTGCCCATAAAGAAGGTCGCGTGTGCCCAGTAGAAAACGTCGGGGTTGAGCGCGCTGTAGCGGCGCCCCTGGTCATCCACGCCCTTGATGTTGACGTGATAGTCGCGCACCTCGGCGCCCGTCATGGGTGCGCGATCTCCGTCGAACACGACCCCGCCGATCGGGTACAGGGAGCGCAAAAGCCGCTGCCAACGCTCCCGGAAGAACAACGAATGCTGCTCAACGGCCGCACCCAGCTGCGGGTGCATGTTTTGCATGGATCCGGCATACGGCCCCTGCAGCACTCCGCGCCAATCGCCGAAGTACTTCCACGTCAACGACTCCGGCCCCAGCGGGACCGGCGTGGACTTACCCGTTCCGTGACTCACCGGGCAACCCGACATGAAGGCGCCGGATTCGGCGGCAGGCTGCGCCTGGGCGAGCTCGGACATATCGTTGACCATTCGGAACGCTCCGTTGCAGTTCGACGTATAGTGACAATCACGGTTGTCAACTTTGATATCAGATTAGGAGGCCCGTGCCGAACGGTCAAGCGCAGCGACGTAGCTGGGCGGGTGTCTCACCTGCCGAGCGGGCTGATGAGCGGCGCCGCGAACTCATGGCGGCCGGCGTGCGGCTGCTCGGACTCAGCCCCCGCCCTGCCGTCACCGTCCGCGCCGTCTGCCGATCTGCGGGCATGACCGAGCGGTACTTCTACGAGAACTTCTCCGACCGCGACACCTTTGTCCGGGCGGTCTACGACCACGTGGGTTTCCGTGCCATCGAGGCGCTCAGTCATGCGCGGTCCGCGCATGAGGGGGTCGACGCTTTCGTCCGGCTCATGGTGGACGAACCCACCATGGGGCGCGTCCTGCTGATAGCACCGACCTTTGAGCCGACACTTTCCGAGTCCGGATATGACTGGCTGCCGCGATTCGTGGCGCTGCTCCAGGGAAAGCTCAGCACCAACCTCACCGACGAGGTGCAGCAACAGCTGGTCGCCACCAGCCTGGTGGGGGCACTGACAAGCCTTTTCCGGGGATACCTCAACGAGGAGCTGAGAGTGGACCGGCAGCGATTCGTGGACTACTGCGTGCAGATCCTGCTACAGGGTGTCAACTCGACGGCTGGCGCGACGGCTACGTCGAGGCCGACTTCGCCTTCTCCTCAGCAGCCTTCTTAGCCGCCGCGACCTCTGCCTTGTAGCAGCGCAAGGTCACGTGGACCATCTTGCCGCGGTCGTCCTGTCCCTTCTTGACGGTGAAGGCTTCCTGGTGCGCGACAAGGCAATTGTCCAGGCCAACTTGATCGCCCGAACGCCCGGCAACCACCACCGTGTAGCCCTCGCCCTTGAGCGTCGAGGAGGCATCGCTGTAGAACTGCCCGGTGGTGTCGGTGGGACCGCCCGCATGAGCCAGGCCGGCCATCGCCAATGAGAAACCCACACCCGCAGCCGCGACAATGGTCGCGTTCACTACCGACTTCACCGATACACCTCCACCTTGGCTTGCCAGGAAGCATACTGCGGGTGTAACGGCCTCGCAGCTCCAGCGAGAAAAGCATCAATCCGCACGTCGGAAGGCACGCGGAAGGGTGGATGTGTGTCGCGGCCCGTCCACTTGTATGCAACCGCCGTTTACAGATATATTGACTGCAACTTCCAGATACAGATAACTCTGTCGAACCGAGGACCGCATTCATGTCGCAGAAGGAATTCACCGACCTTGAGCTCCTGCACGAGCTTGAGCCTGTGGTCGAGGAGAATGTCCATCGCCACCTCGGCGTCACCAAGGACTGGAACCCGCACGACTACGTCCCGTGGTCCGAGGGCAAGAACTACAAGGCATTAGGTGGCCAGGACTGGGATCCGGAGCAGTCCAAGCTCTCCGAGGTCGCCAAGGTCGCGATGATCACCAACCTGTTGACCGAGGACAACCTGCCCTCGTATCACCGTGAGATCGCGATGAACTTCACGATGGACGGACCGTGGGGTACCTGGGTCAACCGTTGGACCGCGGAAGAAAACCGCCACGGCATCGCCATCCGCGACTACCTGGTGGTGACCCGCTCGGTCGATCCGATCGAGTTGGAGAAGCTGCGTGTGGAGCAGATGACCCGCGGCTTCTCTCCCGGCCAGAACCGGCAGGGCGGCGAGGAACTGTTCGCCGAGAGCCTGTTCGACTCGGTGGTCTACGTGACGTTCCAGGAGCTGGCCACCCGCGTCTCGCACCGCAACACCGGTAAGGCCTGCGCCGAGCCCGTCGCCGATGAGCTGCTCAAACGCATCTCCACCGACGAGAACCTGCACATGATCTTCTACCGCAACATGGTCTCGGCCGGCCTGGAAATCGCCCCCAACCAGGCCATGAAGTCCATTCACCGAGTGCTCGACAACTTCAAGATGCCCGGCTACACGATTCCGGGATTCCGCCGCAACGCCGTCACCATCGCCACCGGCGGCGTCTACGACCCGCAGTCGCACCTCGACGAGGTCGTGCTGCCGGTGCTGCGCAAATGGCGCATCTTCGATCGTGACGACATCAACGGCGAGGGCGAGTGGTATCGCGAGGACCTGAACCGCATCGTCGGCGATCTGAAGAAGACCTCGTCCGACTTCGAGGAAGTCAAGGCCAAGTACCTGGACCGCCAGGCCAAGCGCGCCGAGCGCAATGCCGCCAAGGCCGCCCGGGAAGCGGTCAGCGTCTAATCGAAATGACACCGTGACTGCATCCGTCGATCTGCCGGAGGCCCGGTCTGCATTGCGGATCGGGTCTTTGGCATTACCGAGCCCTGTCGTGTTGGCGCCCATGGCCGGCGTCACCAACGTCGCGTTCCGCACGCTGTGCCGAGAGCTGGAGTTGGCAACCTCCGGCACCGTCAGCGGTCTCTATGTCTGCGAGATGGTGACCGCCCGCGCGCTCGCCGAACGGCACCCCACCACCCTGCACATGACGGCCTTCTCCCCCGAGGAGTCGCCGCGGTCCCTGCAGCTGTATTCGGTGGACCCGGAAACGACGTATCGGGCCGCCAAGATGGTGGTCGACGAGAATCTCGCCGACCACATCGACATGAACTTCGGCTGCCCGGTCCCGAAGGTCACCCGCAACGGCGGAGGCGCCGCACTTCCCTATAAGCGACGGCTGTTCGGTCAGATCGTCAAAGCTGCGGTGGCTGCGACCGAAAACACCGAAATCCCGGTGACGGTGAAATTCCGCGTGGGCATCGACGATGACCATCACACCCACCTGGACGCCGGCGCCATCGCCGAGGCCGAGGGGGCCGCGGCCGTCGCATTGCATGCCCGCACCGCCTCACAGCGCTACTCGGGCACCGCCGACTGGAGCCAGATCGCCGCGCTCAAGAATCACGTCACCACCATCCCCGTCCTCGGGAACGGCGACATTTTCGATGCCACCGACGCGGTGGCCATGATGGAACAGACCGGCTGCGACGGCGTCGTCATTGGCCGCGGATGTCTCGGACGTCCGTGGCTCTTCGCCGAATTAAGTGCCGTTTTCAACGGTCAGACGATTCCGGAGCCACCGAATCTCGGTCAGGTAACGGACATCATGCGCCGCCACGCGGAGTTGCTCGTCGATCATTTTGGCGAAGACAAGGCGTTGCGCGATATGCGCAAGCACATCGCCTGGTACCTGCACGGCTTCCCCGCCGGCGGCGATGTCCGGCGAGCACTGGCTCTCGTGCGTACCCGCGCCGAGCTGGACACCCTGCTCAATCAGCTCGATCAGACCGCCCCGTTCCCCGACGGTGGAAACGGGCCCCGAGGGCGTCAGGGGTCACCCGCGAAGGTGTCGCTGCCCGATGGCTGGCTCAATGACCCCGACGATTGCACGGTTCCCTCGGCTGCCGACGTCATGCACTCTGGTGGGTGATGTGGGGTCACATCTAGGTCACCGGGCATGGTGATCTGCGGCAATGCTCAGTAGCATGTGACGACGACCGTGCCCCGAGCGCGGCGTTATCTGCTGCCGGTGTGCCGTGTACTTGCAACTGTCCAGACGTTTTAAGCGAGGTTGAACATGGGTGATGGCCCAAACGCCACTCCTGCCCAACCACGCGCGTACGGCTCGGCCCCATGGGAACGCACGATCGAACCCGTTGGCAGTCATCCTGACATTGACGTGGCGCCGGAACCGTCCAACACACCGTGGACACCACCACCTGCCCTGAATCACTCGCTGCCCGACCCCACCGACGACGAGTGGACCCGGCGGTTGCAGACCGAACAATCGCTGCGGGAGCCGGAGCGCGCGGCGGCCGAGGCTCCGGTGCCCCGGCCCGCACCCCTGCCTCCCGCGCGGCCTGCCAGGCCGGCTCCCAACGGATCGGCTCCCAGGCCCCCGGAGCCGCTGGTGCCATCGGCGCACGAAACGGGATCACACTCGCTGTCGGTCGCCGATCTCCTGGCCCGTGAGGGTGCCAGCGGCGGCCGACGGTCACGTCGGCACTCGCGCGCCCAGGAGTCCGACGACTACGCAGAGGAGCCTGCTCCACCGTCGTTCGTCGACGAAAGCCACACAGACGTCCTCCCCCAGGTGCAGGAACACGCACCCGATCTTGATCAACATTCCCAGGAGCCGGCGGACGAATACGTCGACTACCCAGACGACGCCCCCCTCTATGACAAGGCCGCCGCACGTCGCGTTCGGGCATCCAACCTGGACGACGACATCGACACTCGCGCCATCCCGATCCGGGTGGGCAATCCGGAGGCCGTTGTCCGGGAGGAAGAAACCAAACGCTCGCGGCGGCCGATCTACTTCGGGCGCTCCATCGCCGCCGTCGTCGCGGTGTGCTCCCTCACCCTGACCGGGGGTGCGTGGCAGTGGAGCAACGCCAAGAACAGCAGGCTCAATCATGTCGAGGCGCTCGACCCCAACTCCCGCGACATCCGCGATCCCAACGGTCAGTACGGCGACGAAAACTTCCTCATCATCGGCGTCGATACCCGCGCCGGCGCCAACAGCGCCATGGGCGCCGGTGACACCTCCGATGCCGAAGGCACGCGCTCGGACACCATCATGTTGGTCAACATCCCGGCCAACCGTAAGCGCGTCGCGGTGGTGTCCTTCCCCCGCGATCTGGCGATCCAGCCGACGCTCTGTGACGTGTGGAACGAGGACTCCAAGGCCTACGGACCCGACAAGGCTTACACCGAAACCAAACTCAACTCAGCATTCGCCTTCGGCGGACCCAAGTGTCTGGTCAAGGTGATTCAGAAGATCTCCGGGTTGAACATCAACCGCTTCCTCGGGGTGGACTTCGCCGGGTTCTCCAAAATAGTCGACGCGCTCGGCGGGGTCGAGGTCTGCTCGCCCACCCCGATCGAGGACTACGAGCTCGGCACTGTGCTGGAAAATGCTGGGCGCCAAACGATTAGCGGCCACACGGCGCTGCAGTACGTGCGCGCGCGCCAGGTCACCACCGAGTACAACGGCGACTACGGACGCATCAAGCGGCAGCAGTTGTTCCTGTCATCGCTGCTGCGTTCGATGATCTCGCACAACACTTTCTTCTCGCTGAGCAAGCTCAACAATGTGGTGAACACCTTCATCGACGACTCCTATGTCGACAACATCAGGACGAAAGACCTTGTGGACCTTGGCCAGTCGCTCCAGGACGTGAAGGCCGGCCGAATCACCTTCCTGACCGTGCCCACCGATGGCACCGACTCCGAAGGCAACGAGACACCGCGCACCACGGATATCCGAAAGATCTTCGACGCCATCATCAACGATGATCCGCTGCCCGGCGAGCTGCAGCCCGACGGCACCCGCGTTCCGATGCCCGGCACCACCACCCAGGACACCACCCTGGCATCCAGCGAGCACGGATCCGCGCGCGAGCTCGGCGAAACATCCACTGCCACACCGACTCCTGAGAACACCCCGGCCACGCCCAGCGAGCAGGTCGACCTGGTGACCACCGAGCCCAGCGAGATCAACGTGCACGTGTCCAACAGCACGGGCCAAACCGGCCTGGCAGCGTCGGCGGCCAGCCAGCTGACCCGATACGGATTCGGCATCACCACCACCGACGATTACCCGTCGGCCTTGCCCGCCACCACGGTCTTCTTCTCGCCGGGTCACGAGCAGCAGGCCGCGACGGTTGCCGCCTCGTTCGGTAACGCCCGGCTCCAGCGGATCAATGGCGCTCAAACCACGGTGCGGGTTGTCCTCGGGAGCGACTACACCTCCACCGCAAACTTGCAGGCGCCGCCCGCCGCCGGGTCGACCGTCCCACTGCAGCTGTCGTCCGGCTCGATGGCCCCCGCCGAGCTTCCGATGGACCTGACCGTCGTCAACGCCGGCGACACTAGCTGCGGATAGTCCAGCTATTTAGACACTGCTCGCAGTTTCGTACACGGAACCTGTAGTGGCATTCACTCGCCGTTCACACCAGGTCCATGACTCGACGACGACGGGTCCGTAGTCTTGATTCATGCGTACCGCGTTTCAGGAGCAGCTGTCCTCGTTGTCGGCACAGCTGGGGGAGATGTGTGGGTTGGCCGGAGCCGCCATGGAACGGGCCACTCGCGCATTGCTGCAGGCCGATCTGGTTCTCGCCGAACAGGTGATTTCTGACCACGAGCAGATCACCGCGATGAGTGCCGCGGCCGAGGAAAGCGCCTTCGCCATTTTGGCCTTGCAGGCTCCGGTGGCCGGCGATCTGCGTGAGGTCGTCAGCAGCATCCAGATCGTCGCGGACGTGGACCGGATGGGCGCCCTGGCCCTGCACGTCGCCAAGATCGCCCGCCGCCGCCACCCGCAGCACGCCCTGCCCGAAGAGGTCAACGGATACTTCGCCGAGATGGGCCGTGTCGCAGTTGATTTGGGCAACAGCGCACAAGAGGTGCTGTTGACCCGCGACCCGGAGAAGGCCGCCCGCATCAACGAAGAAGACGATGCGATGGACGACCTGCACCGGCACCTGTTCACGGTGCTGATGGACCGCGAGTGGAAGCACGGCGTGGCCGCCGCCGTCGACGTGACCCTGCTGGGCCGCTTCTACGAGCGGTTCGCCGATCACGCGGTGGAGGTCGCCCGCCGGGTCATCTTCCAGGTGACCGGAACCCTGCCCCCGGAGGGGCAAGGCCACGACCACCTCACCACGATCTAGCGCACCTACGGCACCAGCACGATCTTTCCGCGGGTGTGCTGACGTTCCAGCAGCTCGTACGCACCGCGCACGTCATCCAGCGGGAATGTTTGCGCGACAGTGACTTCTAGCTTTCCAGCGACAATCAACGCGGCCAGCTCGGCGAGCACCTCCGCCGAGGCGCCTTCGGCGTTTCCCACACTTTGCACGCCGAATCGCTCGATTGCCGCGAAGTCGATGATGGTGTCGATTCGCCGTAGATCCACCCCGAGCTCATTGAGTGCCAGCTCCACGTAACCACCGCCGAAGAGGTCGAGGAAGGCGTCGACCCGTCCCCCGGGCACTGCTGCCCTGATCCGGTCGGCCAGTCCGTCGCCGTAGTTGATCGGGATGACGCCGTGCCCCGTGAGCCACTCGTCGTTGTCCGGCCCGGCGATGCCGATCACGGTCGCGCCCGCCGCCTTGGCGAGCTGTACCGCGATGGTGCCCACTCCCCCTGCCGCGCCCGAGACGACAACCACGTCGCCGGGAGCCAAATCGACCGAGCCAACCGCGGCGTATGCAGTGGTGCCCGCGACAAACAGGCTGCCCGCCACCTCCCACGACAAACTCTCGGGCTTGATGACCAGCTGGCCGACCGGGACGACCACGAACTCCGCGTGACTGGCCCGGTCATCGGTATAGCCGAACACCTCGTCGCCCAGGGCGAATTCCACGGTCCCGGGGCCGGTCTCGACAACCACACCCGCCAGGTCACTACCCTCCCCGGACGGGAAGGCCGCCGGGAATCTGTCATGCAGCATCCCGGTGCGGATTTTCGCCTCGCCGGGGTTGATCCCCGCGGCCCGCACCTGAACCAATACCTGGTCAGCGGCCGGCACCGGCCTCGGCACATCCCTGACTTCGAGAACGTCTATATCGCCGTAGCGATCGAACTGCACTGCCTTGGTCATGCACATGTCAACGGGGTTGACTCCGGCACTATTCCGCCCGATCGGGCGGGCAGGATCAGCCGAAGCGGCCGGAGATGTAGTCCTCGGTGGCCTTCTGGGTGGGGTTGGAGAAGATCTTCTCGGTGTCGTCGATCTCCACCAGCATGCCCGGCTTGCCGGCGGCCTCCAGGTTGAAGAACGCGGTCTGATCGCTGACGCGCGCGGCCTGCTGCATGTTGTGCGTGACGATGACGATGGTGAACTCCTGCTTGAGCTCGGAGATCAGATCCTCGATCGCCAATGTCGAGATGGGGTCCAGGGCCGAGCACGGCTCGTCCATCAGCAGCACATCCGGCTGCACCGCAATGGCTCTGGCGATGCACAGGCGCTGCTGCTGACCACCGGACAGCCCGCCACCTGGGCGATCAAGACGGTCCTTGACCTCGTTCCACAGGTTGGCGCCCTGCAGGGAACGCTCGGCGACCTCGTCGAGGGTCTTCTTGCTGCGCACACCCTGCAGCCGCAGACCTGCCACCACATTGTCGCGAATCGACATGGTGGGGAACGGGTTTGGACGCTGGAACACCATGCCGATGGTCTTACGCACCGATACCGGGTCCACCCCGGCACCGTAGATATCGGCACCGTCGAGCAGCACCGAACCCTCGACGCGGGCGCCCGCGGTCACCTCGTGCATCCGGTTGAGCGTGCGCAGCACGGTGGACTTACCGCAACCGGACGGGCCGATGAAGGCCGTCACGCTGCGAGGCGGAACCGACAGCGCGACATCCTGAACGGCGTGGAACTTGCCGTAGAAGATGTTGACGTCCTTGAGATCGAGGCGCTTGGCCATGACTACCTTCCTAGACCTTTTTCGGCGCGAAGAAACGCGAAATGAGCTTGGCGATTACGTTGAGAACCGCGACCAACAAGATGAGAGTGAGGGCGGCGCCCCACAGCCGGGACTCGGCAAGCCCCACTACCGAACCACTGCGCTGATCGAGCATCATGCCGGGCAGCGAGGCCATCTCTCCGCCGAACATGTCGTAGTTGATCAGCTTGCTGTAGCCGACGAGCACCAGCAGCGGCGCGGTCTCACCCATGACGCGGGCCAGTGCCAGCATCACACCGGTGACCACACCGGACAGCGCGGTCGGCAGCACGATGCGCGAGATGGTCTTCCATTTGGGCACGCCCAGGGCATAAGACGCCTCACGCAGATCATTCGGAACGATCTTGAGCATTTCCTCCGAGGAACGCACCACCACCGGAATCATCAACAGCACCAGGGACAGGGATACCGCAAGACCTGACCGCGGCAGCCCCAGCGTCGCCACCCATAGGGCGTAGATGAACAGCGCCGCGACGATGGACGGCACACCCGTCAGGATGTCGACCATGAAGGTGGTGAGCTTGGCCAGCCGAGAGTTGGCACCGTATTCGACCAGATAAATCGACACGAAGATGCCGATAGGCACCGAGATGACGGCGCAGAACAGGCCTTGGAACAGGGTGCCGATGATGGCGTGATAGGCGCCACCACCCGCGATCCGGTTGGTCATCATGTTCTGCGATTTGAACCACCAGTCGGCGCTGAGGATGGCATCGAATCCGCGATCGAGCACGGTGTACAGCACCCACACCAGGGGAATCAGAGCGATGATCACCGCCGCCGAGACCAGCACGGTGGCAAGTGCATTGGTGAACTTGCGCCTGCCCGAGAGCGGATGGAACGCAGGCTCCTTCACGGGCCTGTCAAGAGTCGTGGTCATGCCCGGCCCTTTCCGCCGACGACGGCACGTGCCGCCGAGTTCACCAAGAACGTGAGCACGAACAGCACCAGCCCGGCCGCGATGTAGGCACCGGCCTCCAATTCGTTGTTGAATTCCGACGCATTGGACGCGATATGGGTCGCGAAGGTGCTGCCGCTGTCGAACAGCGACCAGCCGAACGCCACCGATGTACCCGACAAAATCAACATCAGGGCGATGGTCTCGCCCAGCGCGCGGCCGAGACCCAGCATGGAACCACTGATGTACCCGGAGGTGCCGAACGGAATGATGGTGGTGCGCACCACTTCCCACTTGGTAGCGCCCAAGGCGAGCGCCGCCTCGATCTGCCCTTTGGGAGTTTGAATGAACACTTCTCGCGTGACCGCCGCGATGATCGGCAGGATCATCACCGCCAACACGATGCCACCGGTGAACAGGTTGCCGCCGCCCGCAATGTTCACGGGGCTATCGGCGAATAGTGGTATGAACCCGAGATTCCCGTTGAGCCACAGGGCAACCGGTGCGATCGCCGGCGCCAGCACATAAATGCCCCACAGGCCGTAGACGATGGAAGGCACCGCGGCCAACAGGTCGATGACGTAGGCCAGCGGCCCACGAACCCGTGCGGGCGCGTACTCGGTGAGGTAGATCGCGATCCCGAGGGCCACCGGCATGGCGAGCAGCAGCGCGAAGACCGAAACGAAGACCGTGACCGAGAACAGGTCGAGAACGCCGAAGTGCATGTGCGCCGTGTCGTCGGTGCGCCACGGACCGTTGTAGAGGAAGAAGTTCTCGTCGTCGTTGCTCAGCGCGGGGACGGCACGCAGGATCAGAAATATCGCCACCAGCCCGATCAGCGCGACAACGAATACGCCCGATCCCGTCGCGAGTCCGGAGAAGATGCGATCACCGGGACGGGTAACCGCCTTGGTGACCTTGGCGGGTGGCTGATGGTCGCCCTCATCGCTCATGGGTTGTGGCTTCTCCTCGAAGACCGATCCGTCAAGATCCGCCGAACGGGCTACCCCCACGGGATCGATCCCGCTGGTCTGGCTGCTCATTGAACTCGCTGTCTATGTGGTTGATGGTACGTCCCCACCCGGGTTGCCCGAGCTCGCCGGGTGGGGACCTACCGCTGCTAAGCGAGCGCCTTGATGGCCGTCTCGAGGCGGGACTTGAACTGCGTGGGCAGCGGGGCGTAGCCCACATCGGACAGACCCTTCTGTCCCTGGTTCACCGCGACCGTCAGGAACGACTTCACCGCGGCGGCGACGTCGGCGTCCTTGTAGCCCTTGGAGCAGACGATCTCGTAGGTAGCCAGCACGATCGGGTAGGCACCCGCAGTCTTGGTCCCGTAGATCGAGGCCAGGTCCAGCTTGAGGTCGTTACCCTCGCCCGCGAACTTGGCGGTCTCCACCGAGGCCGCGGCGGTCTCCGGGGTCAGCGCAACCGCGCCGGCACCGCTGTCGATCTGCGCGTACTCCATCTTGAGGTCGTCGGCGTAGCCCTTTTCCACGTAGGTGATGGCGCCGGGCAAGGCCTTGACCTTCTCGGCCACACCCGAGGACTTCTCTGCGCTCTCACCGGCGCCACCTTCCCAGCTGCCGCTGCTGCCCTTGGTCCAGCTCTCCGGGGCGGCGGTGGTGAGGTACTTGCCGAAGTTCTCGCTGGTGCCCGACTTGTCCTTGCGGTACACCGGGGTGACCTTGGTGTCCGGCAGCGTCGCGCCCGGGTTGAGGGCAGCGATGGCCGGGTCGTTCCAGGTGGTGATGACGCCGGTGAAAATCTTGGCGGCGGTGTCCGCGTTCAGGACCAGCTTATCCACACCGGGGACGTTGTACGCCAACGCAATTGGGCCGAAGACGACGGGCAGGTTCCATGCCTCGTTGCCACCGCAGCGCTCCTTGGCCTTGCCGGCCTCTTCCTCGGACAGCGCCGAGTCCGAACCACCAAGGTCGACCTGTCCGGCGATGAAGTTGTCGCGTCCCTTGCCCGACCCGGTGGGGTTGTAGTTGATCGACTTTCCGGGGCACGCGGTCGAGTACTCGTTGGCGAAGATGTCGAACGCGTTCTTCTGAGCCGACGAGCCCTCGGCGCTCAGCTTGGCCTTGCCCGCACAGTCGCCCGATGCGGAAGCAGAGCCGGAGGCGCTGGAGGAGGAACCTCCGGTGGTGTTGTCGGTTCCGCAGGCGGCAAGGCTTGCGGACAGAGCGACCGCGGCGGCCGCCGCGAAGATCGTGGTGCCGGTGCTCTTAAGATTCACGGCCTTGAGGTTCACGGCTCTCGCTTTCTCGCATATGTGATGGAAGACGATGACGGGGATGGAATCTTCTACGCGCACCCCGGAAACTAAAGGCAGTCAATGGACGGGCACCGGCCCGCAGGTAAACGGAAAGTGAACTCACAGACTTGACAGTCCGGTTGTTATCGCAGGTAAACGCCCTGTCAGGCACGACCATAGGCGGCGTCGGTCAGCGCCACCTGAAATCCCAGCCGCTGGTATGTCCGCAGCGCCGCTTCGTTGTCCGATTCGACGTACAGCAACACGGTGTCCAAGCCGAGGCCCGCCAGATGATGCAGTCCCACCAGCGTCAATAGCTGGCCCAATCCCCGGCCCTGTGCGGCGGGATCAACCCCGACGACGTACACCTCGCCCACCCCAGGCTTGTCGACATGTCTTTTGGTCCAATGGAATCCGAGAAGTTCCCCGGTGTGCGCGTCGCGCGCCAGGAACAGCCCGTCCGGGTCGAACCATCGTTCATCAAACCGGCCGGCGAGGTCGTCCTGAGTCCAGCCTCCCTGCTCCGGATGCCAGGCGAACGCGGCGTTGTTGACGCGCAGTAGATCCGAATCATCCTGGGAGCCAAGGTAATGACCGATGACAACGCTGGGGTCTTGGGAGAGTGCGGGCAGCTCGGCCAACGGGCGACGCATCTGGCGCAGCCGCCGCAGCGCGACCAGCCCCAGCTTGGCTGCGACCGCCTGTGCGGCAGGCAGGTCGCCGTGAGCCCAGATACGGGTGCTCTCGCCCCCTTCGAGGAAGGCTTGCCGGATCATCGCCGAACCGATCCCGCGGCGGCGGGCGACCGGTGCGACCACCAATTCGGCCATCGCCGTGGCATTCTCGGCGGCGGCCTCGTCGGGCAGCACCATATTGAGGTAGGCCGCCACATCGTCGCCGTCCTCGGCAACCAGGTGCTTGGCCCCGGTGCCGCGCAGCTCGCGCAACACCTGCTCCCCCACGGGAGCGATACCGTCGACGCGGGTGGCTTCGACAACCAGTTCGCGTATCTGTAGCTGGCGTTGACTATCGAGAAGCGGGACCCATTCGGTCATACCGTCACGCTAGTCGGAGATCTACCCCGCGATGGTCGTCCCCGGTTCGGACGCGATGTCCTCGCCGGTACCGTCGTCATCCATCTCGCCGATATCGGGTTCCGCGGTACCGGGGCTTGCGGACGCGCCGGGGTCACCCTTGGCGCGCGGCGGGCGCACGGCCTTGTAACCGACATTGCGCACGGTGCCGATCAGCGACTCGTACTCGCCACCCAGCTTGGCCCGCAGGCGACGCACGTGGACATCCACGGTGCGGGTGCCGCCGAAGAAGTCGTATCCCCACACCTCTTGAAGCAGCTGGGCCCGGGTGAAAACCCGGCCGGCGTGCTGCGCCAGATACTTCAGCAGCTCGAATTCTTTGTAGGTGAGATCGAGCGGGCGACCGCGCAACCGCGCGGTGTAGGTGCCCTCGTCGATGACCAACTCACCGAGAACGACCTTGCTGGCGTTCTCCACGTTGACCGCACCGGCACGACGGCCCACCAGTAGACGCAACCGGGCGTCGATCTCGGCGGGGCCCGTGCCGGGCAGCAGGATGTCATCCAAACCCCAGTCGACGTTGACCGCGACCAGGCTGCCCTCGTTCACCACGGCGACCACCGGGACCGAGGATCCGGCCGCTCCGAGTAGTCGGCATAGTCCGCGCGCGGACGCCAGATCGGTGCGCGCGTCGACGATGGCCACGTCGGCAGAGCCCGCCTCCAACAGCGAGGACACCTCGCTGGGCACCGGTCGCACGGTATGGGCGAGCAGCGACAGAGACGGCAGCACCGCATCGGGATTTGGGTCAGCGGTCAGCAGCAACAGGTCCAACGAGCCCTCCAACACCCGGGTGCTTCGGTCTCCAGGTGCTCCATAATGTACCGCGCCACCTGCTGATAAGCGCGGACGAGCCGTTCGCGTGACGACCGTGCGCGTTGGACGAGCCGCTCAAGCGCGGGCCGGCGGGGCCTGTCGGGAACGGTGGGCGTGCGGCGGTACGCCAGAATATGCAGATGCGCAAACCCCTGATCGCCACTATCGCGGCGGTATGTGCACTGGCGATCGTGGCCACCGGCACCGATTTCGGATTTGCGATCTACGCCGAATATCGGCTGTCCCGGACGCTGCGCGCCGAGGCGAACCTGAGCTCGGATCCGTCGGTGGCCATCCTGGTGTTTCCCTTCATCCCCCAGGCGCTCGCGCACCGATACAAGGAAGTAGAGATCAAGGCGCATGGCGTCGATCACGCCGAGACGGGGAAGGCAACGCTGGAGGGCACGTTGCACGGGATCGACATCTCCCAGGCCTCCTGGCTGATCCGCCCCGACTCCCCGTTGCGGGTGGACCGCGTGGAGAGCCGAATCATCATCGATTCCAACCACCTGGGCCGATTCATGGGAATCAATGACCTCGCCGTCGAACCGCCGCCGAAGGAGCAGAACGACGCCACCGGCGGCACCACCGAATCCGGCATCTCCACGGGAACGGGTCTGCTGTTCACCGGGACGCCCAAGACAGGTGAGTTCCAACACAAGGTGACCGTGTCGGTCGACGTGTCCGTCGGCGGACCGGACAAGACAGATCTGCAGTTCGTCGCTACGTCCGTGGTCACGGGCCCGGGAACGGCCGACCGCGACGTGCCCGAAGAGCAGCAGGCCGGTGTGTTCGCCGCGTTCACCAAGGTGGTCCCCCGACAGAAGCTTCCCTTCGCCATCGAACCAACAACGGTCGGCGCACGTGGATCAGATGTGATCATCGAAGGTATCGCCAAGGGAGTAACGATCTCCCTGGACGCGTTCAAGCAGTCATGAGGTCAGATCTGTCCGCTCTTCAAGCGAGCGGCTCGTCGCCACTGGTGACCGCGGTCATTGCGATTGCGGTCGCACTGCTGGCGTCGAGCCTCATCGCCGTGGCCATCAAGAGCAAGTCCGGCAAGCTGCGCGAAGGCACTGGCGGAACAGATGGGGTCCAGGCCCCGCCCGGTATCGAACTCTCAGCGACCGGGCCGACGATCGTGCATTTCAGCGCGGTGTGGTGTGGGCCGTGTGCCTCGGTCCGCCGGGTCGTCGACCAGGTGACCGCTGACCAGCCGGGGGTCGCACATATAGAGGTCGATATCGACGCGAATCCCGACGCCGCACGGGCCCTCTCAGTGCTTTCGCTGCCGACAACCTTCATCTTCGATGCCACCGGACGGCAGGCATATCGGGTCTCCGGAGTGCCCAAGGCCGCGGACCTGCGCACTGCGCTGCAGGGCATGACGCAGCCGGGGTAAACTCGTCGCCGTGCAAGCCCGCCTTGAGCCGATGCTCACGAAACGACGCGCTGTCGATCTGTGCCGCGTCGCGGGCTGCTGTTGTTGTTGCTGCTAATCGCGGCCATCTTCGAGTGCATCCGCATTCAGGTCGCCAAAAGGTGTAGCCATATCCGCCACCCTTAGGAGCACAACAACCCATGACCACTGCCAACACCACGCCTGTAATCAGTCAGGTTGACGTTCGCGGCCCCCGCTTCTCGGCGTGGGTCACCACCACCGTTCTCATCGTCACCCTGGCCGTGTCTGCCGTGTCACCGGCAGCCGCTGCGGTGATCCTGGGGCTCCAAGCTGTGGTGTTCGCGATTGGCGCGCTGCTGGGACCGCATCGCGCCCCGTACGGAACGATCTTCCGGACGCTGATCCAGCCGCGGCTGAGCCCGGTGACCGAGCGCGAGCCCGTCCCGCCTCTTCAGTTCGCACAGCTGCTGGGCTTCAGCTTCGCCGCCGTCGGCACCATCGGGTTTGCTACCGGCCTCACCCTGCTTGGTGTGGTCGCCACCGCTCTCGCACTCGGTGCCGCCTTCCTGAACGCTGCCTTCGGCATCTGCCTGGGCTGCCAGCTGTACCCCCTCGTCACTCGTTTTCGCCATACACAACCGTCGGCTCAATAACCCGGCAAAACCACTCAGTACCCCGCAAGAAACACGGAAGGAAGTCCTCTTTATGGCACGCTCTGACGTACTGGTCTCCGCCCAATGGGCGCAAGACAACCTTTCCGCCCCCAACACGGTGTTCGTGGAGGTGGACGAGGACACCAGCGCGTACGACGTCGGCCACATCGAAGGCGCCGTCAGGCTGGACTGGAAGACCGATCTGCAGGATGCGGTCAAGCGCGACTTCGTCGACCAGCAGCAGTTCTCGAAGCTGCTGTCCGACAAGGGCATCAGCAATGACGACACCGTGGTTCTGTACGGCGGCAACAACAACTGGTTCGCCGCGTACGCCTACTGGTACTTCAAGCTGTACGGGCACCAGGACGTGAAGCTGCTCGACGGCGGCCGCAAGAAGTGGGAGCTGGACGGCCGCGCGCTGTCCACCGACACCGTTTCTCGCCCCGCGACGTCCTACCAGGCCGCTGCCCCGGATAACTCCATCCGCGCTTTCCGCGACGAGGTGATCGCCGCGATCGGTGCCAAGAACCTGGTGGATGTGCGTTCGCCCGACGAGTTCTCCGGCAAGATCCTGGCCCCCGCGCACCTGCCGCAGGAGCAGAGCCAGCGTCCAGGGCACGTCCCCGGCGCCATCAACGTCCCGTGGAGCAAGGCAGCCAACGAAGACGGCACCTTCAAGTCGGATGAAGAGCTGGCCAAGCTCTACGCCGACGCGGGGCTGGACGGTGAGAAGGAAACCATCGCGTACTGCCGTATCGGTGAGCGTTCCTCGCACACCTGGTTCGTGTTGCAGGAGCTTCTGGGACACCAGAACGTGACGAACTACGACGGCAGTTGGACCGAATACGGCTCCCTGGTGGGAGCCCCGATCGAGTTGGGAAGCTAGTTATGTGCAGTGCACCGAAGCAGGGCCTGGCCATTCCGGCGGGCGTCGACGTGGAGAAGGAAACCGTGATCACCGGCCGCGTGGTCGATGGCAACGGTCAGACGGTGGGCGGTGCCTTTGTGCGCCTGCTGGATTCCTCGGATGAGTTCACCGCCGAGGTGGTGGCGTCGGCGACCGGCGACTTCCGGTTCTTCGCCGCACCGGGCGACTGGACGCTGCGGGCGTTGTCCTCGGCCGGGAACGGCACCGCGACGGTGAGCCCCACCGGCGCCGGGATCCACGAGGTCGACATCAAGATCGAAAGCTGAGCAGCTTAGGCCGTTGACCGAGACCGCGACTGCGCACCTCCCCACCCGGAGAACGACGTGCGCAGTTGCGGTCTTGTCATCTAACGACCTTCGCGCCGTTCCTGGCGCAGCCGCACCGGGGGTGTGCCTGTCAACTTGGTGTAGTCGCGGGTGAGGTGGGCCTGGTCGTACCAGCCCAGCCGGCTCGCCACCTCTGCGACGTCGAGATCGGTCTCGGAAAGCAGCTGATGGGCATCGATCACTCGAGCCCGCCGCAGCAGCCAACGTGGCGATACTCCGAGGTGGCTGCGACACAATCGCTGCAGTGAGCGCTGTGACAGCGCCACCCTCGCGGCGAGATCTGCCACCGATGCGATGCTCGGATCGGTACGCACCAGCCGTTCGACGCTGCGAGCACGGTGACCGTCGGCGGTCGGCCGCCGACCGCCCATCATCTCTTGTGCCGCCCTCTCGATTGCCTCGGCACGAGCCCGCGCATCGCGCGCCTCCCACACCGCCGTCAGATCCCAGCCCGGCCAGGCCTGGTCCCAGAGAACCACTTGGCCCGTCCACGTGCTGGCCTCGGTGCCGGTCAGGTCGAAGATCGCTCCCGGCGTCAGATGTAAGCCGACCACCCAGCCGGGTGCCGGCAGATCGACGGCAAATCGCTCGGTCACCACCCCGTGCAGCAGTCCGGCCGGAAGCCGATGTCCGTGCCGAATCTCGCCCGGCGGCCCGCCTTCGAGGGTGAGATGCACCGTCGGGTGGGCGATGACACCGGAGAAGTCCGCCGGTACGGGTTCGGCCCAGGAGAGCGACCAAATCCTTTCCACCCAATCACGCAGTGGTCCGCGGCCCGGCAGCACCACTCGGTCGATGCGCGGTAACAGCCCTTCGGGACGCACTACCGCGCGCCACGGATCCGCACCCAGACCCTCCCGCGGTTCTGTCGGGTTGGTCCAAGACGGCACCGCCTCAGCTTAGGCAGGGTGAACACATGAGTACTGCTGTTACCGAACTGCTTGCGTTCACCATCGATTGCTCCGACGCCTCCGCACTGGCCCGTTTCTATGCCGAACTCACGGGTGGCACGGTCACGGGTGAATATCCCGAATACGGATACGCGTCGGTGGCGATCGGCTCACAGAATATCAATTTCCAAGGCGTGCAGAACTATTCGTCACCGCAGTGGCCCAGCCAGAAGCATCCGCAGCAGTTTCACCTCGACTTCCGCGTGAACGACCTCCGTGCCGCCGTCGACCAAGCCACGGGTCTCGGCGCCACGGTTGCCTCCGAGCAGCCAGGCGGCGACTCCTACCGGGTGATGGTGGACCCGGACGGACATCCGTTCTGTCTGTGCCCACCCAAGGAGTAGGTCATCGGTCACCGACATCCGTTGGCCGCCACCGTCTCGACACGTGGATCAGTTCGCGGTGTCCGGTGCGGCCGCCGCGCTTCGGGACGGCTGCCTGGCCTCGAGGCCGGGCATCGGCCGATCGGGTGCGTTCCCGGTAGGAGACGGATCCTCCAGACCGATGGGCTGTCCGGTGGGGATGTTCTGGCGGCCGGTAGCGGCCGTCGCCCCCGGCGCGGTACCTCCGGCCACCTCCGGTGTCCCGGTCTGTTGCATGGGTGACGACGGGCGAGTACCGAAGACCTGGCCTTGCGGACCGGCCTCGTGCGGCTTCACCGAGACATGCTTGAGCTGCACCCCCAAGCGATCGCCGGGCAGGCCGACATGAGCCGACTCGGGATCGGCGTTGGTCATGGCCCGAGTGCCTCCCGCGTCGCGAACGCGGGGCGGCGGGGTCAACGACCAAATGGATTGCAATCCATAGACACCCGGGTAGTAGCCGATGTAGCCGGGCGGCGAGTAGATCTGCCCGGTCGGGTCACCGGGAACCGAGGGGTCGGCAGCGGCGCTGGGCGCGCCGAGTAGGCCGGCGACCACGAATGCCGCGATCACACCGGCGTCGCGGATATATGCTCTCATACTGTGGAAGTCCTTCGTATTGTATTGCGGCGCAAGTTCATTCAGTGCGATGCGGCGGGGCCCAGGTCCGGGTCGCTGTTGAGTGAGCCGGGTGCGATGGTTCCGTTCGCCTTCGGCTGAACGGACTCGCTGTCGGCGGCCGGTGGTGGCTGATGCGTGCCGGGGACGGGGTCTTCCAGACCTCCGGGGGCGCCGCCCGGCATGCTGGCCCCGGGCACCACGCCAGCGGCCGGATCGGGCGCACCGATCGAATCCATCGGCGATTCCGGGCGCACACCCGGCGCGACCCCCAGCGTCGAGTTGCGCAGCGGTTCGACGCCGAGTTCCGAGCCGGGCATTCCGAACTCCGCCGAGTCCGAATCCGTGTTGCTCATCGCGCTGGTACCCGCGGCGTCGAGGACCCGGCGCGGACGCATCCAGAAGCCGAGGATGTAGGTATAGGCGCCGGGTTGATGACCGATCCGGCCCGGCATGTTGTGGTACGGCAGCCCGTCGTATCCCGGCGGCGGGCCCGGCGGGACGGGAGGCGACGGCGCGGCCAGTGCGCTGGGCGCCAGGAAGAAACCCGCGCTCAGGAGGGCGGCGAGCAGAGCCGCGCCCGTATTGATGCGTGATGCCATTCGGGTGACCGTCCTCGTCTAGATCTTGATCGGTTCGCCGTAGATGGCATACGAGGAATGCGCGCCGGTGGTCGAGATACGCAGGTACGCGTACGACCGGATGGTGACGTCTCCGCCGCAGGCGTCCACTTTGACGTGCAGGTTCGTAATATCCAGCGTCGCTCGGCCCGACGGGTTCAGCGCCATGTTGGACATCGGCAGGTCGACGATGACGCCAGGTTCCAGGTCGGTCTGCACGTAGCCGGTGGCGCCGCCGCCCACGGACCCGCCGATGGAGTTGCTCGACCCCAAAGACCCGGTGCCGCTCACGCCGCCGGAGACCGCTCCACCCAATTGCAGTCCGCTCGACACATCGGACTGGCAGCCCAGCTGGTATCCCATGATGAAGAGGCTGTCCAGGATTGATCCCTGTCCGCCAGTGACTGCCGCCGACGAGTACAGATTGACGAAGGCCTCGCGCGAGTTCGACGCATTGGCGAGGTTCGGGATCGAGTTGACGACCTCGTTGTAGCTGTTCAGATGGATATGCCAACCGTCCGGGGTCACCTGATCCAGGTCCTCCGGTTGCATGGTCACCGGTTCCGCGCTGGCGGTGGGAGCTGTCACCGCGGCGAAACACACGGCCACTGCCGCGAAGCACGCGGTGCGGATACATCGAATGAACGTTCCTGCCATGTCGGCCTTCCAGGTGAGTGCTGAAGAGCCGTAGCAGCGGTTCTGCCCGGCCAGTTCAGCGCGAACTGAGCGGGTTATTTCTAGCTAGCGCCCAGTTAACGCCGATCCCAGTTCCGGTGAACGACGGCTGAACGGAAATAAGGTGGGGTTTACCTCTACTCGGAGGTAAGGCTGTCCCCCATCGAGACGATTCAGTAGACCCAACTACTGGAGGGCTGCATGACGAATCCGTGTTCGCCGTAGTGCCGATCGGGCGGGTCCTGGGTGTCCGCGGGCCAGGAATCGGGCTTCTTGGCGCGGCAGGCCAGCGCGTCGTCGGCGAGGACTGCGCAAACGGTCCCATTGCCCGGCGCGATCTTCGAGCCGGTCGGCAGCAACGGATACGTGTGGTCGTCTGGGCTCTGCTCGTACTGCGCGATGAGCCCCGGCTTGGTTAGCGACACCACCACGGAATTCATGCCCACACCGGCACCTACGATCGGCCCGGTACAGGACACCCCCAGGTCGGCGATCATGTTGCTCTGGCATCTGAGACCGCTGGGGGTGCTGAAGACCCATCCCGACATGCTCGGGTGCGCGCCGATCACCTGGTATTCGGCGAGATCGGCGGCCGGGTAGGAGTCGACATCCGGGAACTTCGGCGGCTGCGCATTCGCTGCGGGTGCCGCGACAAGCGCGGCGAAAACCGCGCTGGACACGAAAAGTGCAGATAACCATCGCCCGGGCAAGACCTTCACACCTTTCCATCGCGGTAGCTGTAGTCGACGTTACCCGGCGAGTTGTGGGTCACACCGTTATCCCAGGTAAGCTCCCATCCCGTGGTGCTCTTCTTCGAGATCATGTTGGTGGCCGCGGTGCTCGTCATCACCTGGTTCGCGCTGTACGCGCTGTACCGGCTGATCACCGACGAGTCGTGACGGAACCGGATCCGACCGCCGCCGAGCAGCGGCCATCGGTGGGGAGGAATCTCCCCACCTTCCAAGACCTCCCCATCCCAGCCGATACCGCTAACCTGCGCGAAGGCCCGGACCTCAACGGGGCGATGCTGGCCCTGCTGCCCCTGGTTGGGGTGTGGCGCGGCGAGGGCGAGGGCAGGGACGCCGACGGCGATTACCGCTTCGGACAGCAGATTGTCGTCGCGCACGACGGCAGCGACTACCTCACGTGGGATTCACGATCGTGGCGGTTGGATGCCGATGGGCGGTTCGACCGGCTGACCCTGCGTGAGAGCGGTTTCTGGCGGTTTGCACCCGATCCCGATGACCTCGCCGAGAGTCAGGCCATCGAATTGGTGCTGGCGCACGCCGCGGGCTTTGTCGAGCTGTTCTACGGCCAGCCGCTCAACGCCTCATCCTGGGAACTGGTGACCGACGCGCTGGCCCGGAGCAAGTCCGGTGCGCTGATCGGCGGGGCCAAGCGGCTGTACGGCATTGTCGACGGCGGCGACCTGGCCTATGTCGAGGAGCGGGTGGGCGCCGACGGCGGCCTGGAACCGCATCTTTCCGCGCGGTTGTCGCGTTTCGCGGGCTAGCCCTTCCGCCGAGCATGCCCATACGTGCCGAAAATGGCACGAAAAGCGCACATTTCAGCATGCTCGCCACGGACCCGCCCCCGGAAAAGGGGGCGGCCCCCGAACCGTTCGGCTCGATCGGACTCATCGAGGGTTCGGGGGCCGGGTGGCTGCTGTGGATTTGCCCACCGCAGCGCATGGCTGCAGCTAGCGAGCAGCCACCTCACATGTCCAATAACCAATCAAAGTGTCGGACCACCTCCTTCCGTGTGTACCGACGACGGTACGACGCAAGAGGGTGTGCCACAACCGATTTATTCTGCGGCGATCAGAACTAGCGATCGGAACTAGAGCGCGATGGCCTTGTCGACCAGCTCGGGCAACCGCGCAGCCAACGGCCCCGCGGAGCGGCTGACACCGTCCAGCGTGTGCACCCGTGCCGCCAAGGTAATACTGGCCAACATCCAAACATCTTGGGCGGCAATCAAATCAGTAGGCTTGACGGCCTCGTACCGGCACTGAATCCCCTCGGCGGCCGCCACCTCGAAAAGCGCCCGCTGGGTGGTTCCGTGCAAGATCCCATGCTCCGGGAACGGTGTCACCAGGGCGTCACCGGTGTCCACAATGACCGTGGAGCGCGGTCCCTCGAGCACGAATCCGTCCGAGCTGACGAAGATGACGTCTTGCGCCCCTTGAGTTTCGGCGTATCGCAGGGCGGACATGTTGATGGCGTAGGACAGCGTCTTCGCGCCCGATAGCAGCCACGGCAGCGGTTCGGCGGGTTGCGCGGGTAACCCGCGATCCAGGGTGATCACCGAGACACCGTCGCGCCGTGCCGTCAACGAGCGCGCGGGAACCGGCGCGATGGTCAGGTATGCCGTTGCACCCCCGCCGCTTTCACGCCCCCGCGTGTACACCAGGCGCAGCATGGCGTCCGCACCTGACATCGAATTCCATTGCCGTACAGCGATCTGAACCGCGGCCCGCCAGGCGGGACGGTCGGGTTCGGCGAGATCCATCGACGCCGCCGATACGGCCATCCGGTCCAAATGGGCTTCCAGCTTGCAGACGGCGCCCCCACGCACCAGTGCCGTCTCGAACGCCCCGTCGCCGCGAACAGCGGCAAGCTCGTCGGCATGCAACAGCGGCACCGCGGGGTCGTGCACTTCACCGTCGAGTGTGACCACCACCGCTACCGCCATGGGCAATGAGATTAGCGGTCGTAGAGTTGAACATGTGATGAGCCGCTTGCGTGAAGAACATTAGGCACCGATGACGGCTGTTTACGTACCTGAAGGCAACCCCGACGCCGGTGCGGTGTGGCACTACGGCGATCCCCTGGGTGAGCAGCGTGCGGCCCTGACCGGCGCCGTCCTGGTGGACAGGTCAAGTCGGTCGACCATTTCGGTGTCCGGCGCCGAACGGCTGAGCTGGCTGCACACCATCTCCAGCCAGCACGTCGCCGACCTACGCGACGGCCAGACGCGGGAGAACCTCAGCCTGGACGGGCAGGGGCGTGTCGAAGACCACTGGGTGCAAACCGATCTGGACGGTGTCACGTACCTGGATACCGAGCCATGGCGTGGCCAGGCGCTCAGGGACTTCCTCACCAAGATGGTGTTCTGGGCCAAGGTGGAGGTCGCCGCGTCCGAGCTGAAGGTCTTCACCCTGCTCGGGCCCAGCACCGCCGAGCTGGCCGGGAAGTTGGGAATCGCGGCCCTGCCCGAGCTCGACAGCGCCGTCGCGCTACCCGGTGGCGGCTTCATCAGGCGCATGCCGTGGCCACTGCCCGACGCGACCTTCGATCTCCTCATCCCGTCCGGAGCGGGCCTGGCCGAACGTCTGGGCGTGCGTCCTGCCGGCCTGTGGGCGTTCGAGGCGCTCCGCGTCGCTGCCACGCGTCCCCGGCTGACCCTGGACACCGATGAGCGAACCATCCCCCATGAGGTGGCCTGGATCGGCGGTATCGGCCCGGATGACGATCCCCGGGCCGTGCATCTGGCCAAGGGCTGCTATCGCGGGCAGGAGACGGTGGCCCGGGTACACAACCTGGGCAAGCCGCCGCGAGTGCTGGTGTTGCTACATCTGGATGGTTCCGCCGATCGCCCATCCACTGGTGACGAGGTGGCCGCCGCCGGCCGCGCAGTGGGCCGGGTGGGCTCCGTGGTCGATCATGTCGACCTGGGTCCCATAGCGTTGGCTCTGGTCAAACGATCGGTCGTCGAGGCCCTTTCGAACGGCAATCCGGCGCCCCTGTCGGCGGGTCCGTCACCTGCCGCCATTGACCTTGATCTACTGCCCGACCTGCAGGGTGAGCAGCGCGGGCGGGAGGCCGTGAACCGCCTGCGGCAAGGGTCTGTTCAACCGGGTAGTTAGGGCGTGCAGCAGTTGGTGGATCGGCACGCTAAACTATCGTCAGGATCGATAAAAACACTCCACCGGAGCCGCCCTGAAATTGGGCCGCTCCGCTATTGCGCGAGGGGGTTCCCCCATGGGCCGCGGCCGGGCAAAGGCAAAGCAGACCAAGGTTGCTCGCGAGCTGAAATACAGCTCTCCTAACACGGATCTCGAGCAACTCCGCCGTGAACTTTCCGGCGCTCCGGTATCTCAGCCGGATGACGACCGCGCCAGCGACCGCTGGACGGACGACGAGGACGCCTGGCGCCGGTAACGGCCCTGCGGTAACCCACCCGAGGTTCTAGAACCTCGGGTGTTGTCCCACGAGTAAGGCACTTTCGCTGCCCGAATCCTTGCCCGACTTCTTCTTGATGGCGCCAAGGGTCCAGCAGTCGATGTGTCGTGCGGTCAGGACCGCGAGTGCCCTGTCGACGTCTTCGGGCGCGACGACGGCGACCATGCCGACGCCCATGTTGAAGGTCTTTTCCATCTCGGCACGCTCGATGCGCCCGCGCTGGGCGATCATCGCGAAGATCGGACCGGGAGTCCAACTACCCCTGTCGAGTTCGGCGACCAATCCGTCGGGGATCACGCGGGCGAGATTGCCCGCGAGCCCGCCACCGGTGACGTGGCAGAAGGTCCGCACCTCGGTCTCGGCGGCCAGCGCCAGGCAGTCCTTGGCATAGATGCGGGTGGGCTCCAGGAGCTCCTCGCCGAGAGTGCGGCCGAACTCCTCGACCTGCCCGAACAGGTCCATCCGGTCGATTTCGAGTAGCACGTGCCGTGCCAACGAGTACCCGTTGGAATGCAGACCCGAGGATCGCATCGCGATCACGACATCGCCCGGACGCACCCGGTCCGGTCCCAGCACCCGGTCGGCCTCCACCACGCCCACCCCGGTGGCCGACAGGTCGAAGTCGTCGGGGGCCATCAGGCCCGGATG
Organism: Mycobacteroides franklinii; assembly: GCF_002013895.1. Lineage (GTDB taxonomy): Bacteria > Actinomycetota > Actinomycetes > Mycobacteriales > Mycobacteriaceae > Mycobacterium > Mycobacterium franklinii. Next base: position 308,863 of record NZ_MAFQ01000006.1, read on the forward strand.
TTCGGCGGTCTCGCCACCGAGCAACGCGCAGCCTGCGATGGCGCATCCCTCGGCGATACCGGCGACCAACTCGCTGACGCGTTCGGGCACCACCTTGCCGACGGCAATGTAGTCCTGCAGGAAGAGCGGCTCGGCCCCGCACACAACCAGGTCATCGACGACCATGGCCACCAGATCGAGGCCGACGGTGTCGCGTTTGTCCATGGCCTGGGCGACGGCGATCTTGGTGCCGACGCCATCGGTGGAGGCTGCCAGCACCGGCTCGCGGTATCCGCCCTTGAGGGCGAACAGCCCGGCGAAGCCGCCGATACCGCCCAGCACCTCAGGGCGATGCGTCTTGGCGACGGATTTCTTGAACAGCTCGACCGCCCGGTCACCGGCTTCGATATCCACCCCGGCCGCAGCGTACGAATTACTGGGTTTGTCGGCTCGCTCGCTCATAACGGGCCTTAGGCTACCCGTCCCAGCTGTCAGCGGTGTCCGCACAGCCCTACTTGAACCGCCCCGCGAATCCGCGCAGTGGCAGGTCGGCCGAGGTGAGGATGCCCGGCGGGGCATCGATGACGCTCCGGATGGCGTTGAGCGCGGGCAGGCCCGTGACGGTCATCCCGACGGATGCGAAGGCGGCGGGGTCGGAGAAGTCGGTGCCGGGCTTCGGGATGACCATGTGCTTGCTGTAGACGCAGGGATCGCCCTGGATCTTGGTGATGTAGCAGCCCTTGACGTTCCAGTGCGGCTGAGTCTTCGGGGTCATCTGCCATTCGACGTGCACCTCGACCTTGGGCACCCCGTCGACGATCCCTTGGTATTTGAGGTAGTTGGCGCCCAGAGAGCCCTTGGGCAGCCGGTACCAACCGAGGTCGACGTCTTCGGTGCAGGCGCCCAGCTCATAGGAAAACGTCACGTCATCGAGTTTCAGACCGAAGCAGTCGGCCATCAGGTATACCCCGTCGGCGAACACGCGGGTGCCCTTCTCCAAGAGCGACGGAATCTCGGGGTCGGTCACGGGCCGCCCGTATCCGACCATCTCCCAGGAGTCCACCGAGTGATGACAGGACACGTCTACCGATTCGATGACGGTCACGTTCTCGATCTCGGCGACGTCGCAGGAGTGGACAACGCCCAGGATCTGCGTCAGCCCCGGGTTCATCCCGGTGCCGTAGAAGGTCGATCCGCCGCGTTCGCATGCCTGCTGCAGCACCTCGGTGGTGGGTCGGCCCGACGGGTGCGGGTGATTCTGGTCGCGGTGATGCCCGGTAATCCAGTCGGCGGTGGTGACGATGTCGATGCCCGCCTCCAGCACCTTGACGTAGAGATCCTCGTCGGGGAAGACCCCATGGAAGGTCAGTACGTCGGGCTTGGCGGCGATGATCTCGTCGACGGTGCCGGTGGCGATGACTCCGTTGGGTTCGAGCCCCACGAGCTCACCGGCATCCCGGCCGATCTTTTCCGGTGAGTAGCAATGCAATCCGGCCAGCTCCAGATCGGGGTGCCGGGCGATGCGCTTGATCATCTCGGTGCCGACATTTCCGGTGGCGACCTGAAACACCCTGACTGCACTCATGCCGTGATCTCCTCCGGGTAGAACTGTGTCGCCCATTTGCGCAGGGCGATGAAGCCTTCGTATTCGGCGCGCACCAAGGCGGGCGGGTCCGAGTACCGCTGATGCGACCAGATGTGAACATCGGCGAGAAATTGGTCGATGATGGCCTGCGAGAACGTCTTCGCGGTCTGTGGCGGCTCAGCGGATTCGTCACCGGATGGCCTGCCGATGAAGACGGTGAACCGCACGTCACAGGTCTCGTCATCGACGGGAGTCACCGCCGAGACGGTGCGGTTGTCGATCATTCCCCAGCTCTTGGTGACGGCGACGCCCAGGCCGCCGTTGATGGCCTGCACGCCGCTTTTCATGTCCTCGGCGGACATACCCGGCATCTCGTCGAAGGCGATGGTGAAGTCGACGTAGGAGATCGGCTTCTCGAACTCCTGCCGAGTGAACTTCGGAATGAACGGCGTCCTGTGTACGTATTTGAAATGCGCGAAGTCGACCCCGTTCTCGAGAACATACTGCGGATGCAGTTGCAGCCGTTCGCGATACAGGGTGCTGTGCGGGAATCCTGGGTAGTAGTCCTGGGCACTGCTGCCGTCGTCGAACCCGGTGAACACATCCGGGACGTCGAAAAACGGTTCACGGCCGTCGATGTCGTGCCAGATGTAGACCGCCTCATTGCGTTCCACCACCGGGTAGCTCCGAATGCGCCGCAACGGGTTTGGCCGTTTCTCGTAGGGGATGCACACGTTCCTGCCGTCGCGGTTCCACTCCCATCCGTGGAACGGGCAGACGATGCGGTCGCCCTCGACATGTCCACCGTGGCCCAGGTGCGCACCGAGGTGCTCGCAGTAGGCGTCCATCACCGCCGGCTCCCCCGACTGCGCACGCCAGGCCACCATCTCGCGCCCGAAGTAGGTCATCCGCCGCACGGCGCCGACGGCGATCTCCGCGGACCAGGCAACCTGGAACCACCCGGTGGGCTTCATCGACAACGGCGGCTTCGGCATCGGAACCTCCTCAAGCGGGGACAGTAATCCACTCCACCCACTTTTCACAGAGACTTCTATGAAAAATTCTCCGCCCGCTAGCATCATCCGGATGAGCGAAGTGGTGGCCACGGGGCGGCGGGCGAATCGTCGCGGTCTGGCAACCCGCGAGAGCATGCTCGACGCCGCCCTGCGGGTGCTCGCCTCGGGCGACCCGGCGGCGGTATCGGCGAACAGAATCGCCAAGGAGTGCGGCGCCACCTGGGGCGCCGTGAAGTATCAATTCGGCGATATCGACGGGCTGTGGGCCGCGGTGCTGCAGCGCACCGCCGAACGTCGTGGCGATCAACCCTGGCGCAACGACCCGACGGGCCCGCTGGATCAACGGGTCAGCGCGATCGTCGAGACCCTGTTTCGGGGTTTGACGGCTCCGGACTCGCGGGCCATCGAGAACCTGCGCCGGGCGCTGCCGCCCGACCCCACGGAGCTCGAACGGATATACCCCCACACGGCCGCTGAGCTGGCCTCGTGGAAACATCGTTGGGCGCGGGCGTGCCAGCAGGCGTTCGACGGCTTGGATGTGGATCCGGTCCGGGTGCGCGAGGTGGCGGCCTTCATCCCGGGCGCCATGCGCGGACTCGTGTCGGAAAAACAGCTGGGTACCTATTCGGATCTGGAGGAGGCCCGCCGAGGGCTGACCAACGCGATCGTCGCCTACTTAGGAGGTCATGCATGACCCGCATCCACGCATTCACCGAGGACGCCCTGGGCGACCTGGATGCCACCGGGGTCGCCGAGCGGATCGCTTCCGGCGAGGTCACCGCGGCCGAATGCGCCGAGGCCGCCATCGTCCGGCTGGAGCGGGTCAATCCCGCACTCAATGCTGTGGAATTCAAGGACTTTCCCCGTGCACGTGAGCGCGCGCAGGCCGCGGAGGGTGCCACCGCTACCGGCGCCTTCGGCGCGTTTCAGGGTGTACCCACCGCGACGAAATGCAATATCCACGTGGCGGGCATGCCGCTGACGGAAGGCTCTGCCGCCATCGCGCCGACGCTGCAGACCGTCGACGGGCCGTTCACGCAACAGTTCCTCAGCACCGGGGTCGTGCCCATCGCGTCGACGACCATGCCCGAATACGGCTGGTCGGCCAGCACGGAACGCTCGGGTGGCTCGGTGACCCGCAATCCGTGGCACACGGACTTCTCCGCGGGCGGGTCCTCCGGCGGCTCGGCGGCATTGGTGGCCGCCGGTGTGGTGCCCATCGCGCATGGCAACGACGGCGGCGGCTCCATCCGGATCCCCGCGGCGGCCTGCGGACTGGTGGGGCTAAAACCCAGTCGTGGAAGACTTTTGGGTGATCCTTCGAGCAGCTCGGCGCCGGTGAAGATCGTCGCAGACGGGGTGCTGGTACGCAGCGTCCGGGACTGTGCCCGGTTCTTCGAGGCCGCAGAATTGCACTACCGCAATCCGAAGCTGACACCGATCGGCCGCGTGGATCGCCCGGTGCAGCGCCGGCTGCGCGTCGGCCTGTGCATGGACTCCCCCTTCACCCCGGCAACGGATCCGGCGACCCGGCAGGCGGTGAACTCGGCCGCGGAACTGCTTGAGTCCCTTGGCCACACCGTCGAGCCCTATGCTCCGGCGGTGCTGCCCTCATTCAAGGTCGACTTCGAGGACTACTGGTCTCTCTTGGCGTTCGCGGTCGCCAAGGGCGGTCCCCGGTTGTTCGACGGGTTCGACGCCTCCCGGCTGGACCCGCTGACGCTCGGCCTCAGCCGCCGGTTTGTCAGGCGCTCGTACCGCACACCGCTGTTCTTGGCCCGCCTGGCCGCGTCCGCCCGGGTGTACGAACGCGGATTCGGCACCGGTATCGATGCGGTGCTCACGCCGGTGCTCACCCACACCACGCCGCGCATCGGATATCTCACGCCGGATCAGGATCCCGAGGTGCTGCTGGACAAACTCAGCTCATACGTCGGATTCACCCCGGTACACAATGCCTCCGGCGCCCCGGCGATATCGCTACCGCTCGGCGAAGATCCCGACGGTCTGCCTATCGGGGTCATGCTCAGCAGCCGCCGTGGCGGCGAGCGGACCCTGCTTGAGCTCGCGTTGGAAATCGAGGAAGCGCAGCCGTTCTCGATGATGGGCTAGCCCACGTTCGTGATGCCAATCACAAATCATCAGTGTTGCAACAAAATTAGGGCGCTCGACATGCGATCCACCGGCTGAGCACCTACCGTTTTATGCATGCCGACGGCGTCGTACCGCGCACGCGGTGCCTCACGGAATCCCCTATCGCATCACCCCCGCGCAGCCAGGCTGCGAGTTCTCTTGGCCGCATGCCTGGTCGCATCATTGGTGGTCACGGACGGGGCGCCCGCGGCCCTCCACACGATCTCAGAGAATTCGTTGTCTGCTCCGATCACGTTGACAGTGGAGTCCGGATACATTTCCCTGACCTCGGACTCGACACCGCTCGGGGCCGGGCCCGCCGCCTCCGATTCATCGCCTACCCTCACGATCACCCGGCGGGCCACCGTCTCACTGAATCCGGTAGAGAACGGCCACGGTCTGGATGCGGTCATCAAATCCGAATCCCTCGCCTCCCCTACCGAACCCGGAACACCAACACCGGGAAGCATCCCGGTCGTCCTGGTTCACGGAACTGCCGAGAACCAGCAGTATTGGGATGCGATGAAGACGAGCCTGCATGATGCGGGGATGAAGGCATTCACCTTCGAATACGGACAGACGGGATTTCAGGGCCTCGTGGGCTCGATCGGACGGCAGATCGGGCTGCGCGGCTTCGGCGATGTCGACGTGTCCACACAACAGCTTGCCCACGAAGTCGCGACGGTCTTGGATCAAACCGGCGCCGGCAAGGTCGACCTCGTCGGCCATTCGCAGGGCGGCCTGCTGATCAAGAATTTCGTCGCACAGGACAAATCTGACAGGGTGGCCAATGTTGTCCAGTTGGCGCCCTCGAGTCACGGCACCACCTTCAGTGGAATCACCGATGCCATTGCGCCGGTTGGTAATTTGGTCGATATCAACGGCTGGAAACCCGTCAAAGACGTGATCTATTCGGCTGTCAGCACGCTGGGCTGGCCGTCCTTGTCGCAACAGACGGTGGGCAGCCGCTTTCTCGACAAGCTCGACAAGCTGCCGGACACCAAGCCTGGTGTCGACTACCTGGTGGTGAGCACCAAAAATGATGTCGTCGCCACCCCGTATAAGTCTCAATTCATCACAGCGGCACCGGGTTCCACTGCGGTCAATATCGAAGTACATTCGCTGCCCGGAGTGCCGCGCGACGGGGTGGTCGACCACGGCCTGAACGGTAGGGAAGTCATCTCTGCCGTGACCAACTACCTCAAGTCCAGCCAGTCGGCGCAGCGCTCGGCTGATCAGATCAAGGCCAATCCCGGTACCACCCTCAGCAGAGACGGCAGCACCACAACCGTCTCCGAGGGCACCAAGGTGGTCGCGACCATCGAAGACCGGCCCGAATCTGCAAAGCAGAACGCCACCAAGCAATCTCAAGAGCCAGTCGGCAAGGCCGCGACCGGCACCTCGGTCACCACGCCTTCGGGAGCGACCCTCGAGGTCGCGGGACGCGATGTCACGTTGAAGCGCAACGGCCAGTCTGTCTCGATCAGCGAGACGCACGGCGTGACGGTTGCCAACAACCCGGCCGAACAGACACCGAGCGGCAAGACCTCCCCACAGCCGGATCACCTCGCCAAAGCCACCGAGAGCCCGGTCACCAAGGCCTCTCCGGCGGCCGGTGAAACGAAGACAAAAGAGTCACCGGGCAAGCCCGATGTCGACACGAAGCCCGCGGCACACGAGTCCAACACCATCACGCCGAAGATCGGTATCGGCGCCAACGGCATAGCCCACGATGGGAAAACCGCGGGGAGCAGGCTTTCCGACCATGCGGCCGGTCCGGCGGCCGAGTCGGGATCTACGAAGACTGAGAAGACACCGACGGCGACCAAGAAGAGCGGCGCGGCGGCCACAGACGCCTCGGCCGCCGCGCATTCCGGCACCGAGAACTCCACCACGAACGGGAGTGCGAACACGGCTCCGTCAGCCAGCGTTGGCGGACAACAGGCTTCCGCACCGAGTGGGGCAAGCGACCACAAGCCGGCGCATCCGGATACCGGCTCGGCGTCGAGTTCCGGTGATCACAAGAAGGCCGCCGACGGGCCGTCGCACGAGCACACTGCGGGTGCCTCCTAGCCGGTCATCTCGGCGTTGTGGAACGACGCGCCCGTTGTTCCACGGGGTCCGGCACGGGCACCGCGGCCACCAACGTCCGGGTGTATTCGGTCGACGGGTTGTGCAGAATCTCGCCCCGCGGCCCCAGCTCTTCGAGGACGCCGTGGCGTAACACCGCCACCTCGTCTGCCAGTCGATCCACCACGGCAAGATCGTGACTGATGAACAGACAGGCGAATTGCCACTGGCGCTGCAATTCCTCGAACAAGTCCAGCACCGCCGCCTGCACCGATACATCGAGTGCACTGGTGGGCTCGTCGGCGACCAACAGGTCGGGACCCAACGCCAGCGCGCGCGCCAGGTTGGCCCGCTGCCGCTGCCCTCCCGAAAGCTCATGCGGATAACGGTTTTCGGTCCCGGCCGGAAGTTGCACCGCGTTGATCAGCTCAGTTACCCGGGCGAAAATCTTGCGGCGGTCACCGTATCGATGCACCCACATGGGTTCGGCGATACAGTCACCCACCCGCATTTTCGGGTTCAATGAGGTGGCCGGGTCCTGGAACACGAACCCGAACTTGGCGCGCAGCGGGCGCAGCTTACGCTGGCTCATACCCACGAGTTCCTGGCCGAGCACCCGCACTGATCCCGAGGCAGGCTGTTGCAGCGCCGCCACACAGCGGCCGATGGTCGACTTCCCCGAGCCCGACTCCCCCACCAGTCCAAGGGTTTTCCCCTTACCGATACTGAAGCTCACATCGTCGACCGCGCGGAAGGATGCACGGCCCAGCGGACCGGGGAATTCCACGACGAGGTGGGACACCTCCAGCACGGGCTCGGACGGCTCGTCACCCGCGGGTGCATGTTCGGGATCGCCCTGGCCCAGGTGCGGGACGGCGGCCAGCAACGCCCGCGTGTAGGGCTCGGCAGGTTCGGCGAAAAGCTGCTCCACCGGCGCGATTTCGACGACCCTGCCCTGTTTCATGACGACAACCCGGTCTGCGATATCGGCGACCACCCCCATGTTGTGGGTAATGAGCACGATCGCGCTGCCGATCCTGTCGCGCAGATCCCGCAGCAGCTCCAGGATCTCGGCTTGAACCGTCACGTCCAGCGCAGTGGTGGGCTCGTCGGCGATGATCACCTTCGGGTCGCATGCGATGGCGATGGCGATGACCACGCGTTGTTTCTGGCCGCCGGAGAGCTGATGCGGATAGCAGTCGTAGCGGCGCTCCGGGTCGGGCAGCTGCACGAGCTTGAGCAGCTCGATGACGCGCGCGCGGACCTGGACGCGGCTCAAGTCCGAATGCGCACGGACCGCCTCGGCCACCTGGTATCCGATGGTGAACAAGGGATCCAGCGCGGCCCCGGGCTCCTGGAACACCATGGCGATGTCCTTACCGCGCATCGCCGTCAGCTCGCGGCCCGACAGTGTGGTGACATCGCGCCCACCGAGCAGGACCGAACCGGCGATGCGCGCGGTGTCCGGCAGCAGCCGAATCGCGGTACGTGAGGACACCGACTTACCCGAACCCGACTCCCCGACGACCGCCAACACCTCCCCCGGTTTCACATCGAAGGACACGTCTTCCACGGCGGCCACCGGACCGCCGTCTGTACTGAATGTCACCGACAGCGAACGGAACTCCAACGCGGCAGGCGTTTGTGTCTCACTCATGCGTCACCACGCCGGGTCCGCAACAGTGGATTGATGACCTCGTTGAGGCTCTCGCCCATCAGCGTCATACCGAGCACCACCAGGACGATGGCGGTACCGGGAAAGACTCCGGTCCACCAAATACCGTTGGCCACATCCGACAGCGCCTTGTTCAGGTCGTATCCCCATTCGGCGGCCTGGGTGGGCTCGATACCGAAGCCCAGGAAACCCAACCCGGCCAGCGTCAGAATGGCTTCCGCGCCGTTGAGGGTGACGATGACCGGTAGCGACGAGGTGACATTGGAAAGTATGTGCCGAAACAAGATTCGCGAAGTACTGGCGCCGGTGACCCGCGCGGCGTCGACGAATGGCTCCTGTTTGACGCCCACAGTGGCGTTGCGCACCACCCGGAAGTACTGCGGAACGAACACCGCCATGATGGCGATGGCTGCCGCGAAAATTCCTCCGCCGGTGCTGGATTGTCCGCCGGTGACGGCAACCGAGACCACGATGGCCAACAGCAGCGAGGGCATGGCGTACAAGGCGTCCATCACCAACACCAACGCACGGTCCAGCCAGCCGCCCAGGTATCCGGAGGTCAAACCCAGCACCACACCCACCGGCAGGGAAACCACCAGCGAGGTCAGGATGACCAGTAGCGCGGTGCGCGCACCGAACAGCACGCGCGAGAGCACGTCCTCGCCGCGCACCGAGGTGCCGAACCAGTGCTCCCAAGAGGGAGCCTGCTGCCGCACAAAGTCGGTTCCGCCCACCCCGGTTTGCGAGAACCCATACGGCGCCAGGACGGGCGCCAGTATCGCCACCAGAATGAATCCCACGACGAGAACCAGACCCGCGACAAGAGTGAACCGCTGCAGTCCATGGGTGGAGCGCAGTAGCTCCGCCCCCGGTAGCCCGCGCAGCCGGCCTCCGAGGGACTGCCTGACCGATGCCGTCATCAAAACCTCACCCTCGGATCGATGAAGGCGACCACCACGTCGATGACAAAACTCATCACCGCGACGATGATCGCGATCACGGTGACGATGCCTTGCACCGCGACGAAGTCGCGCGCCGAAAGATAGTGCGCCAGCTGCGAGCCCAATCCGTTCCATTCGAAGGCCGTCTCGGTCAGCACGGCCCCGGCAAGCAGCATGGCGATCTGCATTCCCATCACCGTCACCACCGGGACCAACGAGTTGCGAAACGCGTGCCTTCCCACCACGACTCGCTCCGGCAGCCCACGGGCACGGGCCGCGTCCACGTACCCCGCGCGCAGCGTCTGCAGGAGGTTGACGCGTACCAGCCGCAGGAATACGCCTGCCGTCAACAGCCCCAGGGCCAGCACCGGCAACACCAGATGCTTGAGCGCGTCCACGAAGTATCCGCTGTTGCCGTACAACACGGTGTCCACCAACAGCAGATGAGTGCGGTGCGGCATGGCATTCAGCGCGATTTCGGTGCCGACGGTGCTACGCCCCGAGGCCGGCAGCCACCCGAGTTTCACCGAGAAGAACAATTTGAGCAGAATCGCCACAAAGAACACCGGGGCGGCATAGAAGAACACCGCAGCCAGCCGCAGGAATACGTCGGTGAGCTTGTCACGATGCGTTGCGGCCAGACGTCCCAACGGAATCCCCACCAGAAGCGCCACCAGGATGGCGCCGACCGCAAGCTCCAAGGTCGCCGCACCGTTGACCACGATGATGTCGGTGATCGATCGCTTGTCGGTCAGCGTGCGGCCGAAGTCGCCGCGCAGCACCCCGGTGAGGTACTCCCAATACTGGGTCCAGATCGGACGGTCGAAACCCGCCTCGGCCTTGCGTTTGGCGACCTCGGCGGGGGTCAGTCGACCACCGGCCTGGGCGGTGATGGGGTCGCCGATACCGCGCATGAGCACGAACACCAGCGTCATCAGGATCCACGCCGTCGGGATGATGAGTGCCAGGCGCACCCCGAGATAGCGCAGCAGCGTGGTGCTCATGCGGTGCCACCGGTCTTCTTCAGCGGGGTGAACTGAAACTTGAACGAGGGGCCGAGTTTGATGCCGTCGACGTTCTTCACCGACACCGCTATTTGTTTCCCGGTCAGCAGTGGCAGCGTCGAAATGTAGTCGCGCGCCATCAGATCCTGGATCTGCCCGATGATGCGCAGCCGCGTCGCGCGGTCCTGCTCGGTGGCTTCGGCGGTGATGAGTCGGGTGATGGTGCTGTTCTCGAAGTGGTTCACCAACATGTTGTCCGGCATGAAGAACGGTGTCAGATAGTTGTCCGGATCGGGGAAATCAGGGAACCAGCCGAACTGATAGACGGGGTACGAGTCCGATGACCGCCGCTCCTGGTAGGCAACCCATTCGGTGGACTGCAAGTCCACCTGGAATAGGCCGGACGACTCGAGCTGGCCTTTCACCGCCGCGTACTCCTCCGATGAGTTACCACCGTAATGATCCGGGTTGTACTGCAGGTTCAGCTGAACGGGGACAGCCACATTGGCATCGGCCAGGAACTTTCGGGCCAGTTCACTATTGGGTTTGGCTCCATAGAGTGTCTTGAACGACTCCACGGCACCGGGCATCGAATCGGGCACCACCGAATAGGCAGGGGTGAAGGTGCCCTTGTATATGTTGCGAGACAGCGCCTCACGATCCACCAACGACGCGACGGCCTTGCGGATCGCCAGCTTCTGCGCGTCCGTGCCGCCCGGCATGGTCTTGAGATTGAAGACGATGTATCTGAGTTCCCCACCTGGCCCCTCGTGCACGGCCAGACGCGGATTGACTCGCAGGGTCTCGATGTCGTTGGGCGACAGGCTCCGGTAGGCAACATCGATCGCACGGTTCTCGATGTCGATCTTCAGGTTCTCGCCACCGGTGTAGTACTTGATACCGATCAGCTCCCATTGCGGCTTACCCAGCCCGCCAACGTATGTGGGGTTCGCGCGCAGCCCAATCAGTTGGTTCTTGGAATGAGAGGTGATGGTGTACGGCCCCGCGAATGGTTCGGCGCGCGCGATGGTGTCATCGTCCAACAAGCGGTCCGCGGGAAAGACCTCTTCATCGATGATGGGCCCGGCGTTGGTGGCCAGCACCTGGGGGAATGTCTGGTCGTTGGGCAGCTTGAGCCGAAAATCGACGGTGAGGTCGTCGGGCGTTTCGACGCGATCGAGGTTGGCCAACAGCGATTGCGGCCCGTTGGGGTCGTTGATCACACGCTCGCGGTCGTACGAGAACTTCACATCCGATGAGGTGAGTTTGTGTCCGTTGGCGAACACCAGACCGGGCTTGAGCATGCAGCTGTAGAGCGCGGGGTTTTTGAACCCACACGATGCGGCCAGGTCCGGTTTGAGTTCACCGGTCCCGGGGGTGAAGTTCATCAGGAAGGGATAGACCTGGTTCTCGACGAGGAAGGACCCGTTGTCGTAGGCACCGGCCGGGTCAAGCGTGGAAACCCGGTCCGTGGTGCCCACCGTGAGGTATTCGCCGTCGGCGGCCCCGGGTGGCCGGCCTATCCCACATCCGGCGACGAGCAGCGCGGATGCCGCCACAGCGAGTTTGCGCCAGCGCGGTTCTCGGTCTTCACGCGAGCGGCCCATCCGGAGAGTATGGCAACACTTGTCCCAACCCGCTGGGGTGCGATGCAATAGATGTCACAAGGCCAACCAAGCGAGCGTTAGGTAGGTTGGACGCGATGCCGTCGTCCGCACCAGCGCCTGACGGCTACGACACCCGAGCCATATAAGGGACAAAGATGAAGACTGCCGTCACCGGAGCCGCCGGCTTCATTGGTACCAACCTAGTCAATCTCCTGGTGGAGCACGGGCACGAAGTCGTCGCCATCGACCGCGCGGTGCCCAGCGCACCGGAGACCCGCGACGCCGTGACCTGGGTGTCCGGTGACGTTCTCGATCTGACCTCCATGACGAAGGCCCTCGAAGGTGTCGAGGTGGTTTACCACCTGGTGGCCGTCATCACCCTCAAGCACGAGGACGAGCTGTGCTGGCGCATCAATACCGAGGGCGCCCGCACAGTCGCGCAGGCCGCCCTCTCCGTCGGCGTGCGCCGCATGGTGCATTGCAGCTCGATCGACTCCTACTCCAACAGCGTGGCGACTCTCGATGAGACCTCGCCGCGCTCGACGGGTGCCGACCTGCCTGTCTATCAGCGCTCCAAGTGGGGTGGCGAGGTAGCTGTGCGCGAGGTCATCGAGTCCGGCCTGGACGCCGTCATCGGCAACCCCACCGGTGTCTACGGCCCGGTTGATCTGGCCGCCCCCGCACCGCTGTCGCGCATCAACCAGCTGCTGTTCGACAGCGCCCGTGGGCGGCTACCGGCAATGGTCGCCAGCCAGTACGACCTGGTCGATGCTCGCGATGTCGCGCTCGGCCTGTACCTGGCGGGCGAGAAGGGACGCACCGGCGAGAACTATCTGCTCGGCGGGCACATGGGCAGCCTGTTGCACGTGTGTCGTCTGGCCGCACAGCATGTCGGCAAGCGCGGTCCGCTGTTCGCGCTGCCCATGGGTCTGCTCAACGCCGCGATTCCGGTCATCGAACCGATCGGCAAGCTACTGAAGAACGATGCGCTGAGTCGCGCCGCATTCAACAAGCTGACCGTGTCACCCACTGCGAACATCACCAAGGCACGCACCGAGCTGGGCTATGACCCGCGGTCCACCGAGACCACGGTCAACGAATTCGTAGACTTTCTCGTCAGCTCGGGCCGGCTCTAGATACCGACCATCGCGGCGCTGTCACTCCACAGCTCGTCGGCAGCCTTTTCGTCCCGCGCCAGAGGCGCGGGATCCGGAAAGGTCAGCTGTCCCTTCACCAGTGACGCGTACAGGCGGCCGGCGGGCGGTTTCACCGCACCAATCGACAAATCCGCCAACGCCTTTCCCGCGGTTTCGATTCGGCCGGGATAGAACGCGGGTCGCACCGTCGAGACCAGGCGCAGGATCGGCCGGAATGCCCCGGTGATCACGCGCCCCGACAGCGACGCTCCTGCCAGGTTGGTCCCCAGGGTCAGGCCGGGGTTGTAGGCCACCACGTCGATCCGCCGGCGCGCGACCTCATCCGACGCGGCGAAGGATTGCGCGGTCAACAGATTGCACAGCTTTGACGACGCATAGGCCCGAAGTCCTGCGGAGTGTCCGCCCGTCTCGGGGTGGGCAAGCAACGCCGGGTCCAGCGAGCGTGGCGCGAACGGGATGATCGCCGGGTCATGGGTGTCGCTCGTGGTGATCACCAGACGACCTCCGTCGGCAAGGCTGGGCAGGAGCAGCCGCGCCATAAGGTAATGCGCCAGGTGGTTGACCGCGAAGGTCGTCTCGAAACCATCGACGGTCCGATGGTTGGTGTCGCGGAACTGGATTCCCGCATTGAGTACCAACACATCAATAGGAACGTTGCCAAGCTCCCGCTTGGTCTCCTCCGCGAACTCCCTGACGCTGTCCAACGAGGCCAGGTCCAGCGGCAGCACCTGGGCGCCGGGGACATCTCGACCAGCTCCTCGCGCACCCACGATCAGGCGCGTATTGGGGCGTTCAGCAAGGAGTTTGGCGGCATACGCGCCAAGTCCGGCGGTTGCACCGGTCATGACGATGGTGGATTCGGTCACGATAACCTTCCGCGAGGTTTAGGATGGTGGGTAACGTACCAACAGTAATATTATCAATTGTTAAGATTGGCTATGTCAAGCACAACAGCACGAGAACTACTCTTCACCCTGCTCAAGGTGTCGAAGGCGGCCACGCAATGGACCAAGTCGAACATCCCCACCAATGGCGGCATGACCGTGCCGCGTGCGGCGGTGCTTGTCGGCCTGTCCACCCGCACCGAGCCCGCCGGAATGAGCGAGCTCGGCGAATATCTCGGCATGTCCCCGCGGAACATGACGGTGCTGATTGACGGCCTGGAGAAGGAAAACCTGGTCCGCAGGGTGCCCCATGAACGGGACCGAAGGATTACCTGCGTCGAAATCACGGACGCAGGAAAGGAAATCACCAAGGTGGAGCTCGGCCCCTCGGAGCTGGTGTCTGCCGCGCTTTTCGACGACCTCCCTGCCAGGGAACAGGCCGAGCTCCTACGTCTACTCACCAAGGTGGCAGAATCCTTGCGCGCACGCGGGATTGACATACCGCATTACCGCGGTAGTTGAAACTGGCAATAATCTATACCAAGATCACCTCTCGAATCTTGATTCAGGAGGTGACGTGGAGCTGCTGTCCATCCCGCCGCATTGGGGTGCCCTGGCGACGGAATTGGCGCAGCGGCAAGGCATGGACGCGGCCAAAATGCTGATGGATGCGCAGGTTTCGCCACGGTTCCTTGCTGGTGAACCCGTGGCGATCAGCCCCGAACAGGTTCGCGTCGTTACCTGCGAAGTTCTGGCCCGTACGGGTGACCTGTCCTTCGGCACCAGCCCGGCGCCCGTCCCACCCGAGACCCTGCAGGTCCTGATGTTCAGCCTCGCGACGTCGGAGACCACCGGTGCGGCTTTTGCCCGCTGGGCGGCGTTCCGCGACGCGATGCCCTTGGTACCGAGCATGACGGCGGTCAGATCTGGTGACTTCGCCACCGTGGCACTGGAGGCCTCAACGCTCACGTTGCCCGACGCCACGTTCACGGTGTGGGCTCTGGCCCTCGTCGTCCGCATCTGGAGTTGGTTGACCATGCGGTCGATCCGGGTGGAGCGAATTCTTCTCCCCCAGGCACGGCCGGACGGGCGGGCGGATCACAGCAACGTGTTCAAGGCGCCGATCGAGTTCGGTAATGACTCGGCCGCGATAATTCTGGACGCCAAGCTCCTCGATGTTCCGATTCTTCGCACCGAAGAGGAGATCACCTCCCTTTTGGAACGCCCGGAGCAGATCTGGTTCGACGTGCACGGCTATCACCAGCAGTTGCCCAACCGTGTGGAAAGAATCATCGGATCAAGCATTGGGCAGGGGATTCCCTCCGTGAGCGATATCGCGAGTGCACTGAACATGGCACCGTCGGCGCTCCAGCGTTCGCTTCGCAGCGAGTTCGGCACCTCCATCCGGCAGATCCGGGACTCGACGCTGCATGCGGAGGCCATCAGAAGTCTTGCCGGCGGATCGGAATCGCTCAATGACCTATCGCTTCGTCTCGGCTTTTCGGAGTTGAGCGCATTCACTCGCGCCTTCCGGCGGTGGACGGGCGCAACGCCGGCTCAATATCGAGACAGCGCACGTTCGGTCAAGTAATTCGCCCAATTCGGTCATCGCACGTTCACCCTCAATCACATAGCCTCGGGCCAACAACACCTGAGGGGGGAAGTTTGCTATCGGCTGAACGGCGCTTTCAGTTCCCCCGCAGCCTCGAGGAAATCTCTTCTGTAGCCGACTTTGAGCTGCCCTCAGCGGACGACATAGAACCGGGTAATCACGCACCCCGCGTCTTCGCCGACACAGCTCGTCGACTCGATGCGCTCGCCGTCGGCGATACATTCACCACACAGATCGGAATCGCCGGTCTGATGACGCCGATCGAATGGGTGATCGTCGAAATAACCCACACGGCAAGACTTCTCGCCGCCCGCCGGGGTCGCTACCAGGTTGCGTCGCACAGACTGCAGGGCGCCAGCGCCACCGTCGTGCTCAACGTCTACGAAAAGGCGTCTTCGGTCGTCGCGGAGCTTTTCGTGCTGATCGACGAAGTTATCTTGACCGGGGAACTTCAGCGGTCCTTCATGACGGCGCTCGAGGGCATGATCGACACACAAGTGGAGCTCATCAAGGCGGGCTTCCCGCGACTGCGGGACGTGGTGGTCGACGAGAAGTACCCGCCGCAGGGGACCGACCGCTAGCGCGTCTGGACGGATTCGGAACTGTCGCTGGAGGTCTCCCGGACGGTGGCCGCAAGCATGTTTTCGACGACATTCTTGCCGAGCGCCGCTTCCTTGGGCAGCTCGATCGGGTAGTTGCCGTCAAAGCACGCGCAGCACAACCTCGACCGGGGTTCCGTGGTGGCCGCCACCATTCCTTCCGCCGAGATATAGCCAAGGCTGTCGGCACCGATCGCGGTACGCACACCGTCGAGCATCTCGTCGTCGGACTCCACCGCGTTGGCGATAAGTTCTGCGGGAGAAGCAAAGTCGATGCCGTAGAAGCATGGCCAGCGCACCGGTGGCGAAGCGATGCGCACGTGCACCTCGGCCGCCCCGGCCTCGCGCAGCATCCGCACCAACGCGCGCTGGGTATTGCCACGGACGATCGAATCGTCCACCACCACGAGGCGCTTGCCACGGATGACCTCACGAAGAGGGTTGAGTTTCAAGCGGATACCGAGCTGACGGATGGTCTGTGACGGCTGAATGAAGGTGCGGCCCACGTAGGCGTTCTTCATCAGTCCCTGTCCGTACGGGATGCCCGAGCCCTGTGCGTACCCGACGGCGGCCGGGATGCCGGACTCGGGAACACCGATCACCAGGTCGGCATCCACCGAATGTTCGGCGGCAAGCCGGCGACCGATCTCCACGCGGGTGGAATGCACGGAGCGCCCGTCCAGCATGCTGTCGGGCCGGGCCAGGTACACATACTCGAAGACGCAGGTCTTGGGAGTGGCATTGGCGAACCGGCTGGAGCGCACCCCGTCGGCGTCGATGGCAAGCAACTCGCCGGGCTCGATATCCCGAACGAACGAGGCACCCACGATGTCCAGGGCCGCGGTCTCCGAGGCGACTACCCAACCGGTGTCGAGACGGCCCAGGCACAACGGCCGTACCCCGTGCGGATCGCGTGCCGCGTAGAGCGTGTTCTCATCGGCGAAAACCAAGCAAAAGGCGCCGCGAACGGTGGGCAGCAGCGCCATCGCGGCCTGCTCGATGGTGGCGTCGGCAGCGCCGTGCGCCAACAACGCGCCCATGATGTCCGAATCGGTGGTGGCCATGCCCGGGGCCTTCGAGTTGATCAAACCGGCGTCGCGCGCACGCTCGGTGAGCTCGGCGGTGTTGACCAGGTTCCCGTTGTGTCCCAACGCGATTCCGGTACCGGCAGCGGTCGTCCGGAATACCGGCTGGGCGTTCTCCCAGGTGACCGAGCCGGTGGTGGAGTAGCGGCAGTGCCCGACAGCCACGTGCCCCCGCATGGCCGCCAGAGTCTGCTCGTCGAAAACCTGGCTGACCAGGCCTAAATCCTTGAACACCACGATCTGCGAGCCATCTGCGACGGCAATGCCCGCGGCTTCCTGGCCACGATGCTGCAGCGCGTACAGGCCGTAATAGGTGAGTTTTGCTACCTCTTCGCCGGGCGCCCAGACTCCGAACACACCACATTCTTCGCGAGGGTCATTTTCCAGCTCGATCGGCTGTGCGGTCACGGTGCGGCTCCCTGGCTGCGTCCTGCGTGGGCTTGGGTGACTGCTCCAGTCTACGGGGAAGGTTGCTGATCGTGGAATCGGCCGGGCCGGTCGCATCGGTACCATCACAAAAGTGACCCAGGCCACTACATCATGGCGCCCGCTGACACGCGTCGCATTCCGGTTCTGCGTCGTCTACTTCGGCCTCTTCTGTCTGCTGTTGACGCAGATCCCCTTCGCATTGCTGGGTGTTGTGGGCCGGGTGATCGGTGGCCAGTTCGCCCTGTCGGCGATGTCGCTCCTGAACCCGATCACGGGCTGGGTGGGCCGAACCCTCTTCGGTGTAGACGCCGTCCTGCACGAGGACTCTGGGAGCGGGGACCAGGCCGCCATCTGGGTGCTGGTGTTCTGCATTCTGGTCGTCGCGATTGTGTCCACGGCGGTGTGGACGGCGCTCGGTCGCCGCCCTGCCTATCCGCGGCTGCTGGCCTGGTTCGCGCTGTTTCTACGGATGTGTCTGGGCGGGCAGATGCTCTTCTACGGATTCGCCAAACTCATCCCCACTCAAATGCCGGGACCGACACTGGCTCAGCTGCTGCAGCCGTACGGCACCCTCAGCCCGGCCTCGGTGCTGTGGCTACAGGTGGGCAGCTCTCACCCCTATGAGATGGCGTTGGGCGCGGTGGAGGTCATCGCCGGCCTACTGCTGTTCGTGCCGCGAACGGCGGTGCTGGGATCGGTGCTGAGCCTGGCGAGCATGGCCCAGGTCTTCCTGATGAACATGACGTTCGACGTTCCCGTCAAACTCTTGTCATTACACCTATTACTGCTGAGCCTGGTCCTGCTCACCCCCTACCTGGGACGGCTCCTGAATGTCTTTGTGCGACAACGTGCGAGCGAACCCTTGACGCAACCACCGCTGTTCACCGACAACCGCAGAAATCGTGTCGCGGCCTGGGGCCAGGTGGCCATCGGCATCTGGGTGGCGCTGGGTGGCGTCTACGACGGGTGGGCGACCTGGCATGAGTACGGAGGCGGCAGTCCCAAGTCCGAGCTGTACGGCATCTGGTCGGTGCAGGCATTCTTCGTCGACGGAACGTACGTCCCACCATTGGCTACCGATGGGAATCGCTGGCAAACAATCATTTTCGACAAGCCCGGGACGGCGACATACCAGCACATGAACGGCAACCTTGTGATAGCGCTCGCAGAGTTCCACGATGGCCACCTGCTGCTCATGAACACCTCGGACACCTCCGGCGGAAAGATCGGCGGGAAAGCGCCTTTCGCCGACCTGACCTATAGCCAGCCGAACGTCGACTCACTGATGCTGGGCGGAATGATGTACCACGCGCCCGTAACGATCATGCTGAAACGGGTGGATCCGAACAGCTTGCCGCTGCGCAGCCGAGGATTCCACTGGGTGCAGGAGTATCCGTTCTTTCGCTAGCCGAGCGGCACCAGCGGCAGCCATTCGGCGATCTCGGCGGCACGCGATCCGGACACGGTGACGGCACGATCGGCGACCGCCTGCTCCAAGGTCAGCAGCCCCGTCGCAAGCAATAGCCAGGTACGCGGGGTGGTCTCCACCACATTGGACGGAGTTCCCCGGGTATGCCGCGGACCCGAAATACATTGCACCGCAACGAACGGCGGCACCCGCACCTCCACGGACGCGCCGGGCGCATCGGCCGCGAGGGTTCGCGCGGTGAACCGGACGGCGTCCGCCAGGGCACCACGCGCCGGCTCCGGCGCCTGCTTGTCACGCAACCATTCGGCCACCGCAAGCACGGCAGCCCGGGTCGAGGCGGCATCCGGTGCGCGAGCTGGCATGTCCGCCAGCCTATCTGGCCGGGTCCGGGGCCCTATGCCCCGTCGCAGATTCCCGAGTCTCGAATGGTGTTGCCGTAGACGGTCGCCGTCGCGATGTTTGCGTTGATCACCCCGGATGGCAACTGCTGCTTGATCTTGTCGCTGATCTGGGTGAACTGGAACCACAGGTGATAGAACGAGTCACCGTTGTAGAGCGGCGAATACTGGCTCTGATCCGGGTAGTTGGTGATGTACAGCGCATGCACCCGCGGATCCAGGAACGCCGCCGATTGATCCAGGTTGGCGGTCACCACATTGCCAACGGTGTCCGAACCCGAGGCCGCCCAGACGTCGTGGTGATCACGCAGATAGTTCTGGAATCCATACACCGAACCCATCAGGGTGTCGTACTGCGCGTTGAACCACTGGCAGGAATCCCGCAGTGCGGTGAACTGCTCATCGTTCGCCCGGTTCTGCCACATGTTGTAGGGGAATACCGAGGTGTCCGGCGCCCAGTCCGATGGGTGCGGCACGAATACAGGCAACGAGGCGCCCTGCCCGGCATCAGCACCCGCGGGTGCGGCCAGTGCTAGTCCGGCGGCGATGGTCATTCCTGCCAGCGCTGCACCGGCTCTGTTCATCCACTTCGAGGCCATCTGTGCAGTATTCCGTCGAATGTCCACTTTTGGTATCAGTTGCTCGCACTTTCTCGCCCTAGTCGACATTCGGCCGAGCCAGGCACAGGGTTGCCACCGCACCGGCCTCGTTGAGCGCCAGGTGAGCCAGCATAGGCGCGGCCATGCTGCCCGATCGCTCGCGCAGCCAGCCCAACAGCCCACCGAACAACCCGGTGACCAGCACCGTCGCCACGATGGGGTCTCCCACGGCGCGCGCGGGCCGAACATGAGCCAGCCCGAAGGCCGCCGCCTGCACCACACCACCCAGCCTGCCCCCGAAGGCTTCGACGGCGATCGGCTGCAGCACCCCACGGAACGCGAGCTCTTCGGACCACACCGTGCCCACCGGAATGTGCAATCCGAGCCACGCCGCGGGATGAAGCCCGATATCGCGCTCTCGCATCGAGGCGCGCACCGGCTTCAGCGCGGGTGAGGCACCGACGGCGACAGCGATGGTCGATGCGACGACACCACCGAGACGCAGACCCGCCCTCAGTTGGGGCCGCCGAAGCCCGAGAGGGGTGCCGGCCGCCACCGCCAGCGCGGTGCTCGCGCCCGCCCCGATCAGGGGACGCCAGCGCTGCGGGACCCGCGCCAGTGCTGCCGGCCACCCCACCAGCGCGACAGACAGAGCAAGTGCCCGGACGCGAGAGGTCACGTGTCGGGGCCGTCGAGCGACGCGGTGTCGTCGAGTGCCTTCCGGATGCGTTCGGTGTCCTGCGGGGTCCAACCGTCCGGCGGAGCGATCGCGGCCCAGCCGTTGACCGATGAGATGCCGTAGTTGTGGCCGTGCCCGTCGGGCACTCCGACAGCGTTGGCCAGATCGGCGGCCACCTGCCAGAAGGTGACTATGGGATACCAGCGCATGGCGACCGACCGGTCCCCCACCGGCGCCTCCTTGAGCCAATCCGGTTGGCTGAACAGCAGATCGGTGGACCACCAGGTCACCGGGTCCGACGGATGCTGCACGAACAGCACTCGGGGCTTCTGCCACGGCGGTTTGGCAAGGGCGTCGATATCGGGGCCTATCGCGAAACGCGCGGTGAATCCGCTGTCGTACACCGGCAGCGCTTCCAACGTGCCCCGGTCACGCTTGGACACCAGCTCGTTCCAGATATGACTGAAGTTCGGCGGACCGGTCCACAACACACCGTCGACACCGGCGGCGCGGATGTCACCGAGACCATCGAATGCGCCTTGCCCCGCAAAAGATCCCAAGCTTTCGCCGTAGATGAGCAGCTTGGGGCGATGCCCCTCGGGTTGCTGAGCCCAGCGCTTCTGGACGGTATCGACCAACAGCTTGCCCGAAGCCAGGGCCTTCTCTTTGTCGGCGAGGAATGAGATCCAGCTGGGCAGGAACGAGTACTGGGTGGCCACGATCGCGGTATCGCCGTTGTACATGAGCTCGATACCGCGGGCGGCAGCGGGCGTTACCCAGCCGGTGCCGGTGGTCGGCACGATCACCAATACCTTGCGCTCGAATGCCTTGGTGCGCTCCAATTCCCGCACCAGGATGTCAGCCCGGCCCTCGGCGGTATCGGCAGTCTCCAGGCCCGCGTACACCCGGATGGGCTCCTTGGCCGGGCGGCCGTTCACCCTGGAGAGCACATCGGCGTGCAAACCGCCGGAGACGAAGTTGCGGCCCTCGTATCCGAGGCTCTCCCAGGAGGACAGCGATGCCGGACTGCCGGAACGCTCGGGTTGGATCGGCTGTTTGACTCCGGCGCGTGTGGTGTCGTTGTGCGGACCGAACGAGGCGTTGGCGGCGGAGAAGAATCCGCGGACCAATACGCCGTTGAACAACATGATCGCCAGCACCGCAACGATGGCGGTACCGATGAGCAGCGATACTTCCTGGCTCAGATGCAGACGGCGGATGAGGAACCGGGCCAGCAACCGAACCAGGTCGCGCAGTATCCGGGATACCGAAATAAACAGTGCACCAACGGCAATCGAGACGAGAAAGGCCTTTGAGTACTCCATCGTCGTCGGCCCGTGGGTGTCCATGAGGGCCGCGATCTGGCGCTGCCACCGAGCAGCGGGCACGATCATCGCCAGCGAGCACACCGCCCCAAGGACCACCACTCCGAGCTTTACGGTCATCATCACTCGGTCGCGTAGCGGCCACCATTTCTGGTGGCCGAGCCAAAAACGCAGCACCAGTTTGGAGAGAGCGACACCGATGCCGTAGCCGATGGCCGCGGTGGCGCCACCGATAAGCCCCTGGAACAGCCAGGTGCGGGGCATCAGCGACGGCGTCAGCGACAGACAGAAGAACAAGGCCCCGAAGGCGATTCCGCAGAAATCCAGCCGCAGCAGATTCCATGCCCAGGCCACCAAGGGGTGCCGGTGCTCGAGTTGCTCCTCCAGTTCCTGGAATGCCAGCCAACTGCGGCCGATCCAATCATCGGGATCGACGGTGCTCGTTGTAACCGGGACTCCAGGAGTCTCGCTCATCCGAACAATCCGGGCAGCACGCCCTCGTGAACCTCACGTAGCTCGGCCAGCGTAATCGAGAATTGTCCCTGCACCTCAACGGAATCCGAACCCTGATCGACGACGCCGATACGCACGGCGGGAAGTTGCCGCGCCTCACACATCGACATGAATCTGCTCTCTTCGGTACGCGGGACGGCGACCAGCACGCGCCCAGCGGATTCGGAGAACAGCGCCACGAACGGATCGGCTCCTTCCGGAAGCAGGATCCGGCAACCAGTTTCACCGGCCAGCGCCGACTCGATGACGGCTTGGATGAGCCCGCCCTCGGACAAGTCGTGCGCGGCGGACACCAGCCCGTCCCGCGAGGCGGCGGTGAGAACCTGGGCCAGCAGCTGCTCACGGGCCAGATCGACCTTCGGCGGTGTGCCACCGAGATGATCGTGGGCCACCTGCGCCCAAATGGAGCCGTCGAACTCGTCGGCGGTGTCACCCAGCAGAATCAGCGTTTCCCCGGGCTCGGTCCCGAATCCCGTCGGGATGCGCCGATTTACATCGTCGATCACACCCAACACGCCGACCACCGGAGTGGGCAGAATGGGGGTGGTACCGGTCTGGTTGTAGAAGCTGACGTTGCCACCGGTGACCGGAATGCCCAGCGTCACACAGCCATCGGCGAGGCCGCGGACCGCTTCGGAGAACTGCCACATGACGCCCGGATCCTCCGGGGAGCCGAAGTTCAGACAGTTGGTCACCGCGACCGGAGTCGCGCCGGAGGCCGCCACATTGCGGTACGCCTCGGCGAGCGCCAGCTGCGCACCGCGGTATGGATCCAGCACCGTGTACCGACCGGAAGCGTCGGTGGCCAAAGCGATTCCACGCCCGGTCTGCTCATCCACCCGGATCACGCCGGAGTCGGCGTGCTCGGCGAGCACGGTGTTGCCGCGCACGTATCGGTCGTACTGCTCGGTGATGAACGCGCGGCTGCACAGGTGCGGGCTGCCGATCATGTCCAGCAGCGTCTGTCGCAGCTCGGCAGCGGTGGCCGGACGCGCCAATCCCGCTGTGCTGTCGGCGATCAACGCATCCTGGGTGTCGGGGCGAGCCACCGGACGCTGATAGACGGGGCCTTCGTGCGCGACGGTCCGCGGCGGCACGTCGACGACAGTCTCTCCGTGCCAGGTGATCCGTAGCCGGTCGCCCTCGGTGACCTCACCGATGACGGTGGCCAATACATCCCACTTGCGGCAGACCGCCATGAAGGCGTCGACGTTCTCCGGAGTCACCACGGCGCACATGCGCTCCTGGGACTCGCTGGAGAGCACCTCGGCCGGTGTCATACCGGTCGCCCGCAGCGGCACCTTGTCCAAGTCGATATGCATGCCACCATCACCGGCTGAGGCAAGTTCTGATGTCGCGCAGGACAGTCCGGCACCACCGAGGTCCTGAATGCCGACCACCAGATGCGCCGCATACAGCTCCAGGCAGCATTCGATGAGCACCTTCTCGGTGAACGGATCACCCACCTGCACGCTGGGCAGCTTCTTACGGGAGGCGCCGTCGGCCTCGTCCCCACCGAACGTCTCCGAGGCCAAAACCGAAACCCCACCGATGCCGTCGAGCCCGGTGCGTGCCCCGAACAGGATGATCTTGTTGCCGGCGCCGGAAGCGAAGGCCAAATGCAGATCTTCCTTGCGCAGCACCCCGGCGCACAGCGCGTTCACCAACGGGTTGCCGGCATACGAGGCGTCGAACACCGTCTCGCCGCCGATGTTCGGCAGACCCAGCGAGTTTCCGTAGCCGCCGATACCGCGCACCACGCCATCGAACACGCGACGGGTGTCGGGGGCATCGGCCGCACCGAAACGCAGCTGATCCATGACTGCGATCGGGCGGGCACCCATGGCCATGATGTCGCGCACGATGCCGCCCACGCCCGTCGCGGCGCCCTGATAGGGCTCGACATACGACGGGTGGTTATGCGACTCGACCTTGAAGGTGACCGCCCATCCGTCGCCGATGTCCACGACGCCGGCGTTCTCCCCGATACCGGCCAGCATTGCCGAGCGCATCTCCTCAGTGGTGGTCTCCCCGAAGTAGCGCAGGTGCACCTTGGAGGACTTGTAGGAGCAGTGCTCGCTCCACATCACCGAGTACATGGCCAGCTCGGCGTCGGTGGGGCGGCGACCGAGGATCTCGCGAATGCGCGCGTACTCGTCGTCCTTGAGCCCTAGTTCAGCGAATGGCTGCGGGTGATCGGGGGTGGATGCTGCGTTATCGACCGAGTCAACCCGTGAAGTCACGACAAGATTCTATATGTGGTCGGTGCAGGCCTGGACAAACGCTCCTGGCGCGCATACTGAACGCTGTGAAATGGGGGCGCCGAGGTATCTGGACCGTAGTTGCCGTCGCCGTGGCTCTGCTGGGGACGGGATGCGCGCCGCAACGCACTGAAGAGTCGCAGCAGATCTCCACGCAGATCCGCGCACTTCCCGGCGTCACCGAGACCACCCACGACTACTTCAATGTCTTCACCAAGGGCCAGCGGTTCGGCCTGACGGTCTCGGTAGTTCCCGACGTGACCGCCGACCAGCTGTCGGCCATCTGGGAGCTGTTCACCAAGCGAGTACGCGAGGTCGGCTTCAGTCAGCACGATGTGACGCTTACTGTCGTGGCGCCCTGCACAACCCAAGACACCTCGTCGAGCTGCAGCAAGGTCACCTCAGCCATCGACGCGGGCGCCAAACGTCAACCCGCGCCGCCCTTCGCCGATTGGGTCCGGTTGCGGCAATCGCCCAACGTCGGGAGCGCCGACATAACCACCGCCTACTCCGGTCCCGCGCCCCGCGTCACAGTGGAGGTCGCGATCAAGGGCAGTCAACCGGGCAGACCTACCGATTATCGGGACATCACGACGGCCTTCCATCAGATCGCCGGTGACTTTGCCGCCTTATCCGACGCCGCGTGGCGGGTAGGACCTGTCGTC
The DNA here is from genome assembly GCF_002013895.1 of Mycobacteroides franklinii. Lineage (GTDB taxonomy): Bacteria > Actinomycetota > Actinomycetes > Mycobacteriales > Mycobacteriaceae > Mycobacterium > Mycobacterium franklinii. The sequence continues at coordinate 334,508 of NZ_MAFQ01000006.1, forward strand.
GGCGCATACCCGGCTCTCAGCACCGAGCAGGGCTTTCCCGATATCAGCGCGGTCGCACTGTGGGAACGGCTCAACGCGGTCGCTCCGACCTCCGCGAGGTTTACCGCGCGCTCTGCCCACAAGGATCAAAAGGACGTCCAGTACTCCACGGCGCGGCACTATCTGAACACCACGTACGCGGAGGTGCCGACAGCGACCGAAGCGCAGCTGCGAGGCATAGCGCTTGCGCAACTGGAGCTGCTGAAGCAGTTCGGCCAGCCCGGTATCTACGAATTACACGGCAACAAGACCAGTGTCACTGTGTGGCTGGGCGGTTGCATGGGGGAAATGCCTCCCTCACTGCGCAGTTCAGCAGTCGAGGCGGAGATGCGCGCCACATATGAGACCTGCCCGCGCTAGCCGATCAGCACCTTCAGCAATTCGCGCCGGCGCAGGATCATTGCCGCCCAGATCAACAATCCGAAGCCGATGGCGAAGATGACCGGGAACCACGCTTCCTCGTGCATGTCGATCGTGACCGCACCACCCAGGTATGCCGTCAACCCGATCGCGCCGAGGACCGCGGTGCGCGGGATGGCCCACACGATGGTGCATCCCAGCAGCACCCAGCCGATCAGCGCTGTCTGATAAGCCGGGAAGCCCAGCGCCTCCGTCGCGGTGCGCGCGAACTGCGCTCCGAAGATCTTCGGCACGGCATCGGCCAACAGGAACAGCACGATGATCGCTGTCAACGCGAGACCAATCTTTTCCGGTGGTGTCCGGGTGGCGAATGCGGCCTGAATATTCGCCACAACACTCTTGGTCTCGGCCATCATGGGTCCCTTCTCGATCGATCCCCTAACAGTATTGATGCCGACTGACAAGGACACCGAGACTCACCGGGACGGCATACTCCACCAATGAGAATGTTCGGCCAGGGCGGCGGCGCGCTTGGCGTTCTGGTGCTCAGCGTCGCATCCTTGGTCGCCGGCTGCGATTTCACCGGCTCGCGGACCGCCGACCGAATCGATGAAACGTTGCGATCGCTTGCGGGGGTGTCGTCGGTGTCACACACCATCAGCCACAGCGGCGGCCCCGCACCGGCCAGTGCCACCTTCGACGTCTACGTCCGCGGCGAAGCGTCCGCCGATCAGCTCTCCGCACTGACGCGCGTCTTCACCGGCCAGATCCACGATTCCCGCACGTTCCGCTCCTGGGCGGCGACCCTCAACGTAAGACGCTGGCCGGAGGGCAATCACCTGTTTTCCACGATGTATGTCGAACTGCGGCCCTCGGCTGCTACCCCGGAGCCGCCGTGGCAGGACTGGCTGAAACTTTCCCGGGGCGAATACGGCCACCAGATCACCGGGCGGGTGTGGCCGTCCGACTACGACCGACCCGCCGGCGCCAGCCTCAATGTCACGTTGTTCGACGGCAAGGATCGACGGCCGGACGATATCGGCGCCACCGAATTCGCCACGGCAGTGCGCAGGCTCGGCACCGACTTCCCCGGCTCCACCAGCGACTGGGTAATCACCAACTCCTTGATCTACGCCAACGATCCACCCAGCATCCGATCCGGCCACGGTCTGCCGACCGCGGCGCAGCTGGACTTGTGGGAGGCCCTGGACACCATCGCGCCCGTCGACGGCGACTTCAATCGGGGCCCGCTACCAGGCAACCGTGACCAGCCTGACCGCAACAGCATCCAGCTCACCAAGCTGACCGGCCGGAACATGGATCACGTTGCGGAAGAACAGCTTCAGCTGATCAAGAAGTCAGGAACGGCAACCGTGTACACGATCGACCACGCCCAGATCACGGTCCGTCCCGGACGCTGCTCCACGGGCGTGTGGGAGCCGCAGCCCAGTACTGCCCCCGATGTGGCCCTGCAAGGCGAGCTGCGCGCCCAATTCGAAACCTGTCCGCGCTAACTCTCGTAGGCTCGCCCCATGACCGTCACGATCGTCGCCAAGCAGCCTGTCGTCGCCGCGTTGGCCGCCGAGTGGACCGCGCTCGATGAGTTGGGCGCGCGCCTGACCGATGACCAGTGGGCCGCACCGTCGGTGTTGCCGGGGTGGACCGTCAAGGATGTCCTCGCGCATGTGGTCGGTACCGAGCGCCTGCTCTCGGGCGACCCGATCCCCAGCACCGACGAGGCCGTCGCGAATCTGCCGCACGTGCACAATCCCGTCGGCGTCCTCAACGAGCGCTGGCTCACCTACTACCGCAAGCTGCCACCGGTCGCGGTACTGAATGACCTGCGTACCGTCACCAGCGCCCGGCTGGCCGTTCTGGAGGGCCTGTCCCAAGAGCAGTTCAACGCCGAAACCGCCACCCCCGTAGGGCCCGAAAGTTATGGCCGGTTCATGCAAATTCGCGACTTCGACTGCTGGATGCACGAATTGGACGTGCGTGACAGCCTCGGTTTGCCAGCACCGACGGATCCGGTGACCGTGACACCGGCCCTTGCCGAACTGATCAACGCGCTGCCTTTCCTGGTGGGCAAGCGGGCCGGCGCACCCCAAGGTAGCCGGATCCGTTTCGTGCTCACCGGAATTGGTGCGCAGACCATCAACATCGAAATCCCGGACCGGGCCCGCATCGTGGCCACACTCTCCGATGCCCCCCAGGTGACGCTCACCGCGGACACCTGTGAGTTCGCTCGCCATCTGGGCGGACGTGCCAGCGCGAACCGCAACGGATTCACACTCGACGGCGATCCCGACCTGGGGTGGAAGATCGTCTCCAATCTGCGCTTCACGATGTAGCGGGTAGCTCCAAAAACGCCTGCAGCGCATCGGAGTACATCGGCACGTCGTGCGCGCCCATCAGCTCACGTGCCGAGTGCATCGCAAGCATCGCAGCGCCCACGTCCACGGTGACAATGCCGGTGTGTGATGCCGCGAACGGACCGATGGTGGAGCCGCACTGCATATCCGCCCGGTGTTCGTACCGCTGCACGGGGACCCCGGCCCGCTCGCAGGCCAGCGCGAAGGCCGCCGTGCCCCGCCCATCGGTGGCGTAACGCACGTTGGGGTGAATCTTGATGACCGGTCCCGCGTTGACGCCGATCTGGTGGCCCGGTTCGTGCCGATCCGGATAGTTGGGGTGGGTGCCATGCGCCATATCGGCCGAGACCATCAGCGAAGCGGCCGCGCGCCGCAGAAAATCCTCGCGGGTTCCATTGCTGGACAGCACGATCCGTTCCAGTACTGTCGACAAAAGATCCGAGTGGGCGCCATGGTCGGAGACCGAACCGATCTCCTCGTGGTCGAAGAGTGCCAGCACGGTCGTCGAACTGGATTCGGCGGCCAAGAATGCCTCCAGGCCGGCATAGCAGCTGGCCTGGTTATCCAAACGGGGCGCACTGACCAGGCTCTCGTCGGGTCCCACCAGCGCCGCGCCGGTCAGGTCGTGCGTCATCAGATCGCGCCCCAGGATATCGGCCGGGGCGACCCCCAACTGCTCGGCGATGTACTCCTCGAAGCTGCGCTTCCCACTCCACACCGAGTTCACATGCCACTGCGGGTCGATCACCCATTTCTTGCGTTCCTCGGCACTGACCATGTGAATCGCTAGGTTCGGCACCCGCAGGATCGGCTGATCGATGCGAATCAATGTGGACCGCACCGCATCTCCATCGCGCACCAGCACCCGCCCGGACAAGCCCAGATCGCGGTCCAGCCAGGTCTGTACCCAGGCACCCCCGTAGGGCTCCAGGGCGACCATGGGCCAACCCGCTTGCACCCGATCGGCGTTGGCCTTTACCCGCAGGTTCGGGCTGTCTGTATGCGCCCCGATCACCCGGAAGGCCACGTTCTCGTCTTCCATGTCCATACCGCGCCAGGCCACAATCGAACCGGACCGCACCACGAAGTAGTCGCCGGCGTGCCCCGGCCACCGTTGCGCCTCGGACAGCTCGGTGAACCCTTCCTGGCGCAGGCGGTGTGCGACGGTGTCCACAGCATGAAACGGCGACGGTGAGGCGTCGATGAATTGGCAAAGTCCTGTTGCGGTCGCGGTCACGCTTCCCATGATGGCTGACCGGATACGGTCTAGGGTCGAAGCGTGCCCGATCCTGTGCCGCAAGCCGTCCTAGAACCGCTGTCCTCGTCGGCCATCTTCCTGGTGGTGACCGTCAACGAGGGCGCCGAACAGGCAGTTCACGACGCCCTGCCGGAGCTGTCCGGCCAGGCGAGAGCCATCGGATTCCGCGACCCGGCACGGCGATTGTCGCTGGTCACCGCCATCGGGTCCGATGCCTGGGACCGGCTCTTCTCCGGTTCACGGCCCGCCCGGCTGTGGCCCTTCCAGGAGGTGCGCGGCGAGCGGCACGTGGCTCCGGCGACCCCCGGCGACCTGCTGTTCCATATCCGCGCTTCGACCATGGACCGCTGCTTCGAACTGGCCACCCGCATCACCACGACGCTGGCGGGTGCGGTCACCGTCGCCGACGAGGTGCACGGTTTTCAGTACTTCGACAACCGCGACCTGCTGGGATTCGTGGACGGCACCGAGAATCCCGACGGCGACGAGGCGGCCTCGGCTGCCCTTGTCGGTTCCGAGGACGCGGACTTCGCCGGCGGCAGCTACGTACACGTCCAGAAATACCTGCACAACATGGCCGCGTGGAGCGCGCTCACCGTGGATGAGCAGGAGAAGGTGATCGGGCGCACCAAGCTCGATGACATCGAATTCGATGATGCCGTCAAGCCGTCCAATTCCCATGTGGCGCTGAATGTCATCGAGGACGAAGAGGGCAACGAGTTGCAGATCTTGCGGCGGAACATGCCCTTCGGCGAGCTCGGAAAATCCGAGTTCGGCACCTACTACATCGCCTACTCGCGCACCCCGGACGTCACGGAACGCATGCTGCGCAACATGTTTATCGGGGATCCACCGGGCAACACCGACCGTATCCTGGACTTCTCGACCGCGGTCACCGGCGGACTGTTCTTTGCACCGGCCGCCGATTTCCTCGACGCTCCCCCACCGCTGCCCACCGTGGCAGCCACCAAATCTGTTGAGTACCAAGGTTCTCTTTCGATCGGCAGCCTGAAAGGATCGTTGTCATGAACAACCTGTACCGCGAACTCGCACCCATCACCGACGAGGCCTGGGCGGAGATCGAGACCGAGGCCGCCCGCACCTTCAAGCGCCACATCGCCGGGCGCCGGGTAGTCGACGTCAGCGAGCCGGGCGGCCCCTCTAGTGCGGCCGTGAGCACCGGGCATCTGCTGGATGTGGCGGCACCCGCCGACGGTGTGCAGGCCCATCTGCGCGAAAGCAAACCACTTGTGCGGCTACGCGTTCCGTTCACCATCACCCGCTCGGCCATCGACGATGTGGAGCGCGGCTCACAGGACTCCGATTGGGACCCGGTCAAGGCGGCGGCCAAGAAGCTGGCGTTCGCCGAGGACCGCGCCATCTTCGAGGGATACCCCGCCGCTTCGATCGTCGGCATCCGCGAGTCCAGCTCCAACCCCGAACTCAAGCTGCCCGAAGATGTCCGCGAGTACCCCGACATCGTCGCGCAGGCGCTCTCGGAACTGCGCCTGGCCGGTGTCGACGGTCCGTATTCGGTGCTGCTGTCGGCGGAGGAGTACACGAAGGTCAGCGAGGCCTCCGATCGCGGATACCCCATCCGCGAGCATCTTGGCCGGCTGGTCACCGGCGAGATTCTCTGGGCGCCGGCAATTGACGGGGCGTTCGTGTTGAGCTGCCGCGGCGGCGACTTCGACCTACAGCTGGGCACCGATGTCACCATCGGCTACCTGTCCCATGACGCTGAGAGCGTGCAGCTCTACCTGCAGGAGACCTTGACGTTCCTGAGCTACACCGCCGAGGCGTCGGTCGCGCTGCTGCCCTAGGCGGGTCGGTCTCTCAACGCACTGATGTGTGCCCGCCTTTGAGCGACAAAGCAATTCGTTATCTTGCTTGTCGCCCAAAGGCCGACAACGGGAGGATCACACGGCCTTGAGTCTGCCGATCGCCGAGTGCACCACCTGGTCGAGCCGCGCCCGCCCCTCACCCGCATCCCACGCGAACGATCGCACGACAACCAGCAGCCCACGAACACGGACCCACGTCACCAGCTGCCCGGGAATCTCCTGGTCCATGTCGGTCGGCCGCATCAGCGCCGTGACCGACGGATAGGGCGCGGTGTTCGGGCCGGGGGCGGACGAAATCTGCACCGACGCAGTGCCCGTCTCCAGGGTGTTGACCCCCTGCGCGGGCACGATGGACTTGGCCCAGGCGATCATGTCGACCCCAGGGTTCTCTTTGCCGTAAAGGACATCGACCGATTCCGTACAGTGCGACAACGCTTGCAACCGGACCAGAAAGTTAACCTTGGCGCCATTCGCGTCGCCGGCCTGGTGACACAATTGGTCACCGCTGCTGGTTGCGCCGGCGAGGTCGTCCTTCTCCACCTTCCAGTCCGCCGGGATGGCGTCGTCCGGAAGCAGGGACATCAACTGAGAGCTTGGCTTGTCGGCCAAATCGCTGTCGGCGCTCGCCGGTCCCGCGAACCCAAGACAGGCGACCGCAACCGATAGGACAAGCGCCGCGACCCGCCATCCAACCCTGATTGCCTGACCCATAGACACACTCCCTCCGCAATTGGTGGGAGCATAGCTGTAAGAACGGACATCTGCGCAACTACCCAGCAAATACGCAGATAGGCACTAGTTATGGCTTTGCCATCCATTGCCGGACAACCGCTGCGTACGAGGACGCGCGATGCAATGAGCCACTAAGACAGGCAGTGTCGCACGGCCGCTACGTGAGCCGTCAGCAAACGCCTATTGGCAGGCAGGATTTACGCGGTCAGCACGGCGTCGAGCGCCGAGTAGAAAATCCCGAGCCCATCGTCGCTGGGCCCGGTCAGCGCCTCGGTGGCGTGCTCCGGGTGCGGCATGAGCCCCACCACGCGACCGTTGGCCGAGGAAATCCCGGCGATATCGCGCATCGACCCGTTGGGGTTCTCGCGGTAGCGGAAGACGACGCGGCCCTCACCCTCGAGCTCATCGAGCACCGCATCGGAGGCCACGTAACGGCCCTCACCGGACTTCAGCGGCACCAGGATATCGGCGCCCTGCTCGTACCGGGACGACCAGGCGGTGTTGTTGGCGTCGACACCCAGCCAGACGTCCCGGCATACGAAGTGCAGTCCGGCGTTACGGGCCAGCGCGCCGGGCAGCAGCCCGGCCTCGCACAGCACTTGGAAACCGTTGCAAATGCCCAGGATTGGCAGACCCTGCGCGGCGGCGTCCACCACCGAACGCATCACCGGGGCGAACCGCGCGATGGCCCCGGCACGCAGGTAGTCACCGTAGGAGAAGCCACCGGGCACGATCACCGCGTCGACTGACTTCAGGTCGGCATCGTCATGCCATAGCGAGACGGCCTCGGCACCGGAGAGCCGGGCCGCGCGCGCGGCGTCAACGTCATCGAGGGTGCCGGGGAACGTGATGACACCGATACGTGGGGTCATTCGGACTCCCGCACGATTTCCCAGTCCTCGATAACGGTGTTGGCGAGCAACGCCTCGGCGATGGACTCCAGGTCGGAATCGCCGATCTCTCCGTCAAATTCCAACTCAAAGCGCTTGCCCTGCCGGACGTCTGCCACGCCGGCATAGCCAAGGCGGGCGAGTGCGCCCACGATCGCTTGTCCCTGCGGGTCCAGGATCTCGGGTTTCGGCATGACGTTTACGACGACTCGGGCCACGGACTGACTTTACCGTGTGGGCCCGGACACATCCCGCCTAGACTCCCCTCATGCAGCTGACCCACTTCGGGCATTCGTGCCTGCTGGCCGATTTCGGCAGCACCACTTTGCTGTTCGATCCGGGAAATTTCTCGCACGGATTCGAAGGGATCACCGGTCTGTCAGCCATCTTGATCACCCATCAGCACCCCGACCACGTGGACCTGCAACGGCTGCCCGCGCTGGTCGAGGCGAACCCCGGGGCGGCGCTCTATGCCGACCCCATGACCGCAGCGCAGCTGGGCGAGCCGTGGCAGGCGGTGCATGCCGGCGACAGCTTCACCGTCGCGGAGCTGACGGTGCGCGGGGTGGGCGGGCAGCACGCGGTGATCCATCCGGAGATCCCGCTCATCGACAACACCTCGTATCTGATCGGCGACGGTGAGCATGCCGCGCGCCTCATGCATCCCGGTGACGCGCTCTTCGCCCCCGGCGAGGACGTCGACGTGCTGGCGCTGCCCGCCGCGGCGCCGTGGATGAAGGTGTCCGAGGCGATCGAGTATCTGCGCGCGGTCAACCCGGCCCGGGCGGTGCCGATTCACCAGGGCATTCTGCAAGAGGCCGCATACCCGTTCTTCTACACGCGTTTTCGGGAGATGTCCGACGCGGACTTCCAGGTGCTGCCGCACGAGGATGCGGTCACCTTCTAGGCCTACCCAGTCGCCGACACGCCGCGTTTCGATGTGTTTCGCGAGTAACCTTCGCAAAACACGGCGTGTCGGCGGGTGACTAGCCGATGTCTTCGGCGGCGCCCCGACCCGCGGCCCGTCCGCTGAAGATGCAGCCGCCCAGGAACGTGCCCTCCAGCGCGCGATAGCCGTGCACACCGCCGCCACCGAATCCGGCAACCTCCCCGGCCGCATACAGTCCTTCGAAGCAGCTGCCATCGGCCCGCAGGACACGCGAATCGAGATCGGTTTCCAGACCGCCCAACGTCTTTCGCGTCAGAATGTGCAGCTTCACCGCGATGAGCGGACCGGCCTTGGGATCGGTGAGCCGGTGCGGAGCCACCACGCGGGTGAATCGGTCGGCGAGATAGCCGCGTGCGGCACGGATGGCGGCGATCTGCGGGTCCTTGCCAAACGGGTTGGCCACCTCGCGGTCGCGCGCCGTCACCTGTTGAGCGACAGTGGCGTAGTCCAGGGGCCTGACGTCCGGCAGCGCGTTCATTCCGGCGACGAGGTCCGGCAGATTGGTGGCGGAGACGAAATCGACACCCTTGTCGATGAACGCCTGCACCGGCCCGGGCGCGCCCGCCTTACCGCGCCGCAACACCCCACGCACATCCTTGCCCGTGAGGTCGGGATTCTGCTCCTGCCCCGACAACGCGAACTCCTTGGCGATAATCCGCGCATTCAGGATGAACCACGAATAGTCGTGCCCGCTGCCACAGATGTGCTCGAGCGTGCCCAGAGTGTCGAATCCAGGGAACAGCGGCGCCGGGATTCGAGATCCCTTGGCATCCAACCAGAGTGACGAAGGCCCGGGCAGGATGCGAATTCCGTGACCCGGCCAGATCGGGTCGTAGTTGGTAATGCCTTCGGTGTAGTGCCACATACGGTCACGGTTGATCAGGTGGGCTCCGGCGGCCACCGATATCCCCACCATGCGGCCATCGACGTGTGCAGGCACACCCGTCAGCAGCTGAGACGGCACATGCCCCAACCTCTCGGGCCAGTTCGCGCGCACCAGGTCGTGGTTTCCGCCGATGCCACCGCTGGTCACGATGACGGCCTGTGCGCGGAACTCGAATTCTCCCAAAGCCGTTCGCGAGGACGCGACACCGCGCACGTCACTTGATGGCTCCAGCACCGTGCCGCGAACCCCCACGGCGGCACCCTGATCGACAATCAGCTCGTCGACCTGGTGCCGGTACGCGATGCGCACCTGGCCACGGTCGACGGCAGCGAGCACGCGCCGGGCGAAGATCTCCACCAGCCCGGGACCGGTGCCCCACGTGATGTGGAATCGTGGCACGGAGTTACCCGGACCCAGCGCATCCCTACCGCCGCGCTCGGCCCAGGAGACCAGCGGAAAAGTCTGTAACCCCCTGGCACGCAGCCAGGTTCGCTTCTCTCCGGCGGCGAAGTCCACATATGCGTGCGCCCATTGACGTGGCCAATGGTCCTCCGGCCGATCGAATCCGGCAGTACCCAGCCAGTCCTGCAGGGCCAGCTCGTGGGAATCCTTGATCCCCATGCGGCGCTGTTCGGGACTGTTGACGAAGAACAAACCACCGAAAGACCAATACGCCTGCCCGCCCAGATTGGCGGCGTTCTCCTGTTCGACGATGATGACCCTCTTGCCGCGGTCCACCAATTCACAGGTCGCCACCAGCCCCGACAGACCCGCGCCCACGACAATGACATCGGTACTCGTGTCACTCACCGGTTCACCGTAGCCGGGACGATTAAGGATTAAAAGGTCCAACTTCCTTGCGGTGAAAGCACAAAGCCGTGATCATATTGGGCCCGAACAGTGCCGATATACCGACAGGCGAAGTCATTTCTCCTCTGCCACCGCAGAGGAGATGCCGCCACCCCCGGACCATTCCCTGGAAGATGCAGCAAAATCGTGGACCTTAGGCCACGCTGTGCAATACCTGCTTGGGCAACCACTGGTAAATGCCGGGCACTGCACCGTGCAGCAATGACAGGTCAATGGCGTCGATCATGGCCTGCCGCGGGCCGGGCTTACGCAGGTGCTTGGCCGAAATCGCAACCCGCACCACACCGTCGCGACGGGCAGTGCGCGCGGCCGACAGCACCAGCATCCGGCACCACCACGGCTCGGAGAGAAAGCCCTCGCCAATGCCCAGCACCCGTGCGCGCACCGAGGTGCCATGCACCAGATCGGTAATCTCGGAAAGACCGACGTTCAGACGGAAACCGTTGCGCGGCAGCATTTCTATGGCTCCTGCCGATGCCATCCAACCCGGCGCCGCGAACAGACGCGTACGCAACCCGGTCTGCTCCATCACGCGGTCGGCGGCCATCAGACGCAGGTTGGCCTCGTGTGCGGGCAATGCGGCGAACTCGTCGCGACGCTTCTTGGTGGCGGCCTGGTCGTATCCGTGCAGAACGATGGCGTCACCCCGAGAGCGGCGCCCGGCAAGCCAATCGACCGTCGGCTGGTCCTCCACGAGGCGGTACTTACCCTTCAAACGGGGAGCCACCAGAAATGACAGCGGGATGGACCGCCGATCCATTTCCTCAGTGAACACAGCAATCTCATCGAGAGTGCGATCGCAGATTCCCGACACGGATACCAGCAGCTGTCCTGCCATGCCTTCAGTGTGGCAACTTCAGATGTACGCGAGGTGTCAGACACCCCGCATCGAAAAGAACGCTCTGGGCGCTAGCCCAGCTCCTTCTCGATGGCCGCAATCACCTCGGGAGCATCCGGCACCGTCGTCGGCCGGAATCTATTGACCACCGAGCCATCCCGCGCGATCAAGAACTTCTCGAAGTTCCACTGCACGTCCCCGGCGGCACCTTCGGCATCGGCCGTCTTGGTGAGCTCGGTGTACAGCGGATGCCGGCTGTCCCCGTTGACATCGGTCTTCTCCAGTAGCGGAAAGCTGACGCCGTAGGTGGTGGAACAGAAAGTCTGAATCTCCTCCGCCGTACCCGGTTCCTGGCCCATGAACTGATTGCAGGGCACCCCGAGCACCGTCAAACCACGGTCGGCGTAGTCGCTGGCCAACTTCTCCAGGGCCGCGTACTGCGGGGTGAGACCGCATTTGGACGCGACGTTGACGACGAGCACGGCGTTGTCGCCGAAATCGGCGAGTGACAGCGGCGAGCCGTCCAGGGCGGTCAACGAGATCGAGGCGAGATCGGTCATGCCTCCCACGGTACCGGGGTAGCGATGATTGACTGTTTGAACACCAAGCAAAGTTGCGGAGGTCATATATGAGCGAGGAGGACGAATTCTCCTCGGGCCGCAGTGCCCTGCGGATCGCGTCGGTAGCCGCCCTGGGAGGACTCCTCTTCGGATACGACAGCGCCGTCGTCAATGGCGCGGTCCAGGCGATTCAGGACGAGTTTGACATCCGTGACGTCGAGCTCGGATTCGCGGTCGCCTCCGCCCTCATAGGAGCTGCCCTTGGCGCCATGACTGCCGGCCGCATCGCCGACCGGATCGGGCGGGTGGCGGTCATGAAGATCGCCGCCGCCTTGTTTCTGGTGAGCGCGGTGGGCGCCGGTCTCTCGCCGAACATCGAGCTGCTCGTCATCTTTCGCGTAATCGGCGGCGTGGGAGTAGGTGTCGCATCCCTGATCGCACCGGCCTATATCGCCGAAACCTCTCCATCGCACATCCGCGGACGGTTGGGCTCGCTGCAGCAATTGGCGATTGTCACGGGGATCTTCTTGTCCCTCACCATCGATTGGCTATTGGCACACCTCGCGGGTGGCTCTCGCGATGACTTGTGGTTGAGCCTGCCCGCGTGGCGCTGGATGTTCCTCGCGATGGCACTACCTGCGCTGGTGTACGGCGCACTGGCATTCACCATCCCCGAGTCACCCCGTTATCTCATTGCCGCGCACCGTATTCCCGAAGCGCGCACGGTATTGACGAGGCTGCTCGGGGAAAAGAACCTGGACATCACTATCGACCGTATCCAGGAGACGCTCGACCAGGGCACCGCGCCCTCGTGGCGCGACCTACGCAAGCCCACCGGCGGTTTGTACGCCATCGTGTGGATTGGTGTGGCATTGGCGGTGTTTCAGCAGCTGGTCGGCATCAACGTGATCTTCTACTACTCAAATGTGCTGTGGCAAGCCGTCGGGTTCGGCGAGAGCTCGTCCTTCACCATCACGGTGATCACCTCGATCACCAACATCGCCACCACGCTGGTGGCCATAGCGCTCATCGACAGGGTGGGCCGCAAGCCCCTGTTGCTCATCGGTTCGGCAGGCATGGCGGCAACTCTGGGCACCATGGCGATCGTCTTTAGCTCGGCCACCATGGTCGACGGCAAGCCGCACCTGGGACCTATCGCCGGGCCCGTTGCGCTGGTTGCCGCCAATCTGTTTGTGGTGGCATTCGGAATGTCCTGGGGTCCGGTGGTCTGGGTGCTGCTGGGTGAGATCTTCCCCAATCGAATCAGGGCAGCGGCCATGGGTTTGGCCACCGCGGGAAACTGGGCAGCCAACTGGTTGGTGACGGTGACCTTCCCCGGGCTACGTGACGCGTTGGGAATCGCCTACGGGTTCTATGCAATATGTGCGCTGCTGTCCTTGGCATTCGTGGCCCGCTGGGTGCAGGAGACCAAAGGCAGGACCCTGGAAGATATGGATGAGCAAGCTCGCGCGAAGACCATCCGGCCCTGATTCGGTGATCAGCTGAACAACTGGCCGGAGCGCGCCGCGGCGATGACTCCGCCGTCGACCAACAGATCGGTTCCGGTGACGTAGGTCGACTCGGACCCCAGCAGGAATGCCGTCGCCGCCGCAATATCGTCGGATGTGCCAATCCGCCCGGACGCCGAACCGTCGATCATGGCCTTCGTGATGGCACCGGTCTCCGAGGCAAGTTCCTGGTGTCCCATCTTGGTGGACACCACTCCCGGGCTTATCGAGTTGATGCGAGCCCCTCGCGCTCCCCACCCACGCGCGGCAAATCGAACGCGAATATGGTTGGCGCGCTTGGCGAATTGGTACGCCGCCGCAGGATACTCAATGCTCCGAACATAGGGTAACTCCAGCAGATCCTCGGCACCGACGGAGCCCAGCTCCTGCTCCTGCTCGGCGGTGAGCTCCAACGGCATGTGCCCGGCCATGCTGGCGATCACCACCCCAGCACCGCCGGGGGCGACGATCTTGCCGAACTCCTCTACCACCAAGGCCACACCCACCAGGTCGACGGCCAGGATGGCCGCCGTCGGCGACTGTGCCGGCGAAACGCCGGCGGTGTGCGCCACCTGAGTGACCCGTCCCAGCGCCGCGGCGGCTTCGGCCAACCCTGACACCGACTCACGCGAGGAAACGTCGACTCGCCGCCCGATGACGTTGTGTCCGTCGGCCGTCAGTTCATCGACGACGGCCTGCAGTGCCTGCTCGTTGTAGTCGGCGATCAGCAGTGTCTTACCGATGCCTTGACGGCGGGCGATGACCTTGCCCATGCCGCCGACACCGGTGACGACGACGACCTCGTCAGACATTCGATATCTACCCTTCCGCCCCAAGAACATCGAGTATCCAGGCGAGCTGGAAGGCGCTCTCTTTCCAACGCTCGTAACGCCCGCTGATACCGCCGTGCCCGGCCGTCATCTCGGTGCGTATCAGGATGGGACGCTCACCGGTGGTGGTGTGCCGCAACTCCGCCACCCATTTGGCGGGTTCGACGTACAGCACACGAGAGTCATGCAGTGAAGTCATCGCGAGGATGCTCGGATAGTCAGCGGCACGAATGTTCTCGTAAGGCGAGTACGACTTGATGTAGTCGTACACATCCTTGTTTTCCAACGGGTTTCCCCACTCATCCCACTCGGTGACGGTGAGCGGCAGTGACGGATCACAGATGGTGGTGACGGGATCGACGAAGGGCACCTGCGCCAGCACCCCGGCGAACAGCTCGGGTGCCAGGTTCACCGCGGCGCCCACCAACAGCCCGCCCGCGCTGCCTCCCCAGGCGACAAGCCGATCGGGCAAGGCAACTCCAGTGTCAATGAGATGCCTACCTGCCGCGACGAAGTCGCTGAAGCTGTGCTTCTTGTGCAGCATCTTGCCGTCCTCGTACCAGAGGCGGCCCATCTCACCGCCACCACGCACGTGGGCGATGACGAACACCACCCCACGGTCCAGCAGTGAGAGGCGCCCGATGCTGAACTGCGGGTCCTCACACATCTCGTATGCGCCGTATCCGTACAGGAGTGTCGGCGCGGGTTCACGAGTGTCTCTACGGTGGACCACCGACAGCGGTATCCGGGTGCCGTCCTCGGCAAGCGCCCATTCGCGCCGCTCCACGTAGTCCTCGCGGTGATAGCCACCAAGAACCGGTTGCTCCTTGAGTAGCGCGCGTTCCCCGGTATGCACGTCGAGGTCGTAGACGCGAGTCGGGGTGATGAAGGATGTACAACCGACCCGCAACAGCGGCGAGTTCCATTCGGGGTTGTCGCCCAGCCCCGACAGCATGAGCTCGGAGTCGAACTCGACCTCCTGCGGTGCACCGTATCCGTCCGCGGTGATCGGCCATACCTGTATGCGCGGCAACGCTTCTCGTCGATAGCCGATCACGAACCGTTCCGCGAAGGCCTCCACACCGTCCAGGCGCACATCGTCGCGGTGGGCGATCAGGTTGCGCGCCAACGTCGGCTCGGCTGGCCCGTCCGCCAGCGCGGCGACCGGCAGCTCGGCGAGCGCGAAGTTCACGGCGCCTTCGTTGTGCAGGATCAGGAGTCGATCCTCACCCCCGACCACAATGTGATCGACGGTGTACTCGATACCGGTGCGGCGCAACCAGACTGGCGAGAAATCGGTGGCGGGATCGCTGGCATCGCCGATCAGGATCTCGGAGGTTACCGACGAATGCACGCTGATGGCGACAAAGCGGTCACTGCGCGTGCGACCCACCCCGATCCAGAATCGCTCGTCGGGTTCCGTGAACACCTCAACGGATTCTTCGCCGCTACCCATGGTGTAGCGGCGAATGGCGTACGGCCGGAAGGCTTCATCGATCACGGGGTAGTAAAGGGTGCGGCTGTCCATCGCCCAGGTCGCGCCTGCACCGATATCGGCGATCTCGTCCGGGTACATCTCGCCGGTACGCAGGTCCTTGAACCGCAGCGTGTACATCTCGTGGCCGACGACATCGACCGAGTAGGCGAGCGTGTTTCCGTCCGGGCTGACGGTCGCGGCCCCCAACGAGAAGAAGTCGTGGCCCTGCGCTTCCAGATTGCCGTCGAGAAGGATCTGCTCACCCGGAACGTCCTCATCGAGCACTGGGGGCGTCCAGTTGTCCGGATCACCTATCGGACAACGGCAATGAACGCCGTACTGCTTCCCCTCGAAGCTGCGGGCGTAGTACCACCATTGCCCCATCCGGGTGGGAATCGAAAGGTCGGTCTCCTTGGTGCGCGATTTGATCTCGCCGAAGATGCTGTTGCGCAGCCCCTCGAGATGGCCGAGTTGGTCATCGACGTAGGCGTTCTCGGCCTCAAGGTGCGCGATGACCTCGGGGCTCTCCTTCTCGCGCATCCATTCGTAGGGGTCTACGAAGGTGTCTCCGTGATACTCACGCAGAGTATCGATGCGGTTCGCGGCGGGCGGGCGTACGGGCCCGCTCACGCCGACGGGCCGATCCAATCGGCGAAGCTCAGCCCCGAAATACGTTCATATGCCTCGATATAACGTTCACGTGTGGCCGCCGCCACCTCATCAGGTAGAGGCGGTGGCGGGGTGTCCGACGCGCGATCCCATCCCGATTCCGCACTGGTGAGCCAATTGCGGACAAACTGCTTGTCAAAGCTGTCCTGCACCACGCCCGGCCGATAGTTGGCGGCATCCCAGTAGCGGGACGAGTCCGGGGTGAATACCTCGTCGGCTAGCACCAGGGTGCCCTCGATATCGACGCCGAATTCAAACTTGGTGTCGGCCAGGATGATTCCCTTGTGCAGCGCGTGTGCCGCCGCCCGGGTATAGATCTTGATGGTCTCATCGCGCAGCTGGTTGGCACGCACTGCGCCGACCAGATCTATCACCGCGGCGAAGTCGACATTCATATCGTGCTCACCGATATCTGCCTTCGTCGCCGGGGTGAACAACGGCGGATCCAGCCGGCTGGCCTCGCCGAGGCCCTGCGGCAGCACGTGTCCACAGACCGCGCCGGTCCGCTGATAGTCCAGCAGTCCGGATCCGGTGAGGTATCCGCGTGCCACGCATTCCACCGGAAGCATGTCGAGCCGTCGCACCAGCAGCGCCCGACCCAGCACCTCCTCCGGAATGCGCGGATCGTCGGGCGGCCCGGCCAGATGGTTGGGCACGGTCAGCAGCCCGAAGAAGAACACGCTCATCGCGGTGAGGATGCGCCCCTTGTCGGGGATCGGCGTATCCAGGATGAAATCGAACGCGGAAATTCGGTCGGTGGCGACGAACAGCAGGTGCTCGTCGTCGACTCGGTACAGCTCACGGACCTTTCCGCTGGCCACATGCTGGTAATCGGACAGCGGAGGACGCATCGTGCCATCCTACGATTCATGCGACTCCTGCCCTACTCGACCCGGCCGGGGCGGTTGCTCCGCCAACTGTTCAGCGACGTAGCGGTCGCGATCTGGACCACGATCTGGGTGTTCGTCGGGCTTGCTGTGCACGCATCCGTGTCGACGATTGCGGCGGTGGGCCGCCAGGTGAAGGACGGTGCCGACGGCATCTCGGACAACCTGAACTCCGCCGGCGACAGCGCACACAGGATCCCGTTGGTAGGCGACAAGGTGGGCGGACCGCTGCGCGCGGCCAGTGAGGCGGCCGCCGATTTGGCCGGGGCCGGCCACAATCTGGACACCACTGCGACCTGGTTGGCGGTCGTCTTGGCGATCGCCGTCGCCGCGCCGCCCATCCTGGCCTTCGCCGGGCCGTGGATCTTTCTCCGGATCAGGTTCTTTCGCCGCAAGCTGGTTGCGGTTCAGCTCGCGGCCACTCCCGCCGGGGAACAGCTGCTGGCCCTGCGGGCGCTGGCGAACCGGCCGCTGAAGAAGCTCGCGGTGGTCACCGCCGATCCGGTGGCTGCGTGGCGCGCCGAGGATGCCGCTGCGATACGTGGTTTGGCTGCCATCGAATTGAAGGCGACGGGCATCAGCGCACCCAAGCAGTGGCGCACCTCCTGAGCGTCCTCTCCTTGCCGACACGCCGCGTTTTGTGATGACACGCCACTGTTCGCAACAGAACGCGGCGTGTCGGCGGGTTAGGAGGCCGCGACGACCATGTGTCGAATGCCGGTGTGCCGGTTACTGCGGGTCCACTCCACCGGCTCCGCCAGCCGCACCGACGTGAAACGCGGCAGCATCTCCTCGAAGACCACCCGCAGCTCCAGACGGGCCAGATGCGCGCCGAGGCAAAAATGCACGCCGTGTCCAAAGCCCAAGTGGGGATTGGGTTTGCGCGTGATATCGAATTGATCGGGGCGGTCGAACACCAGCGCATCGCGATTGGCCGAGCCTTCCCAGACCACCACCTTCTGCCCGGACCCGATGTCCTGTCCACCCAACGTGACATCGGTGGTCGCCGTCCTGCGCTTGGACGGTGACGGGGAGGTCCAGCGCAGCATCTCCTCGATCGCTGTCGGCACCCGATCAAGATTCGCACGCAGGGAATGGAATTCGCCGGGATGCTCCAGCAGCGCCAACAGACCACCGGCGATGGCGTTGCGCGTCGTCTCGGCGCCCGCACTGAACAGCAGATAGAAAAACAGGTACAGCTCGGCATCCGACAACGCGGGCGCATCCGGATCGTCGACTGTCGCATTGACCACCACCGACAACATGTCGTCACCGGGCCGAGAGCGTTTCAACGCGATCAACTCCGAACCGTACTGGTACATACCAGAACTCGGGTCACCCAGCGAACTGGTGACCTGCGAGCGGCGCGCCTTGCCGAAGTCGAAACTGGGCTCGACCGCTTCGAACAACCAGTGTCGATCCGACTCCGGTACGCCCAAAAGGATGCAGATCATCTGCATCGGCAGTTCCGCGGCGATGTCCACCAAGAAGTCGAAGGGCACCGACGGTTGCACCGCGTCCAGCAGCATCCGGCACCGCCCGCGCAGATCGTCCTCGACGCGCTGGATCATGCGCGGGGTCAAACCCGAGCTCACCAGCTTGCGAATCTGGCGGTGCCGCGGGTCGTCCATCATGTTGAGCACCTGCCCGGCGATCGGCAGATCCTGGATCAACGTGCCGCCGTAGGCGCGATCACCTCCGGTCACCGACGAGTACGTCACCTGATCACGCAGCACCTCAAAGGTTTCCGCGCAGCTGGCCACCGACCAGAAACCCTCGTTGTCGGGGGTGTTCTCGGTGGGTTCATGCCAGTACACCGGCGCCTCACGTCGATGCCGCGCGAACAGGGCGTGCGGGAATCCACCGGCGAAGTTGTCCAGGTCGGTCAGGTCAATTCCAGCAAGAGCCGCGCAGCCCATGCGCTACAGGATGGCACCCGGGCTGTACACGGCGGCATCCGGATAGTCGGCCGCCAGCGCCTCGACCTCAGTCACCACCCGATCGACCTGATCCGCGGCCGCCCCGGTGAACGAGGCACGGTCGGCCAGCGCGGCCTCCAGCGCAGC
This sequence comes from Mycobacteroides franklinii, assembly GCF_002013895.1. Lineage (GTDB taxonomy): Bacteria > Actinomycetota > Actinomycetes > Mycobacteriales > Mycobacteriaceae > Mycobacterium > Mycobacterium franklinii. The sequence goes on from NZ_MAFQ01000006.1 coordinate 353,543, forward strand.
CCTGTCCAACGGCAGCCGGGCGTCATCGGCCAGCAAGCCCAAAAGGTCTGGCTCGGCACCCTTTTCGCGCATCGCCAGCGCCGTCGCGACGGCGTGCTCCTTGATGACCTCGTGAGCCTCCTCGCGGCCGACCCCGGCACGAACCGCCGCCATCAGCACCTTGGTGGTCGCCAGGAACGGCAGGTAGCGCCGCAACTCACGGTCGATCACCGCCGGATATGCACCGAACTCGTCGAGCACCGTCAGGAAGGTCTCGATCATCCCGTCGATGGCGAAGAAGGCGTCGGGCAGCGCGACCCGGCGCACCACCGAACAGAACACATCGCCTTCATTCCATTGCGCTCCAGCCAGTTCCGCAACCATGGAGCCATATCCGCGCAGAATCACCTGCAGGCCGTTGACGCGTTCGCAACTGCGGGTGTTCATCTTGTGCGGCATCGCCGAGCTGCCGACCTGCCCGGGCGCGAAGCCCTCGGTGACCAGCTCGTGCCCGGCCATCAGGCGGACGGTGTGCGCCAGCGAGGACGGGCCGGCACCAAGTTGCACCAGCGCCGACACCACGTCGTGGTCCAGCGAGCGTGGATACACCTGCCCGACGCTCGTCAGGGTGCTGGAGAAACCCAGGAAGCCCGCCACACGCTCTTCCAGCTCCGCCAGCTTCTCGGTATCCCCGTTGAACAGGTCCAGCATGTCCTGCCCGGTGCCCATCGGGCCCTTGATCCCCCGCAACGGATAGCGATCGAGAAGCTCCCGCAGCCGGGTCAGCGCGATCAGCGTCTCGTCGGCCGCCGATGCGAATCGCTTACCCAATGTGGTTGCCTGCGCGGCCACGTTGTGACTGCGCCCGGCCATCACCACATCCCGGTACTCGACGGCATGACTCGCCAGCCGCGCCACCACCGCGACGCCATGCGCGTGCACGTACTCCAGCGACCGGCGGATCTGCAGTTGCTCCACGTTCTCGGTGAGGTCGCGGCTCGTCATGCCCTTGTGGATGTGCTCGTGCCCGGCCAGCGCGTTGAACTCCTCGATGCGGGCCTTCACATCGTGGCGGGTGACGCGCTCACGGGCCGAGATCGAGTCCAGGTCGACGTCCTCGACCACGCGCTCGTAGTCCTCGATGACGCCGTCGGGAACGTCGATGCCCAGATCGCGTTGTGCGCGCAGCACCGCGATCCACAACTGGCGCTCCAGCACCACCTTTGACTGCGGCGACCACAGCTGAACCATGGCATCGCTCGCGTACCGAGATGCCAGAACGTTAGGGATTTGCACGACTAGAGTCTATGGGGGCTAGATCCATGCTCTTCGCCCAAGAGCCTCATCGGCCGAAACGGACTCCGCCAGCTGTTCTGCTTCCAGGGGAGCAAGCACGTCGATGACGTCCACCAGCATTGACGTCGCCGTCGCCGTCGGACTGATCGCGGCCTCGGTGAGCGCTCCCACCATGGCCCCATCGACCGTCGAAATCAGCACCGCGACACGGTCGTTGTCAATGGACCGGCCGGACCGGCGCACCACCTGGGCCACGGCGTCGTCGCGTTGTTCCCGCAACCGCTGCTGCACCTCGCGCAGTTCGGGATGGCGACTGCACGCCAGTTCCCGCTCGTATCGCGACACCAGCTGTTCCCCCGCGCCGAAGCCCGGCGTGCCGAACAGCAGATCCACCACAGCCTCGGCGGTGGCGGCGGCACCGCGACGCCGGTATTGAACCAACGACAGCCGTTCCTGGATCTGTTCCAGCTCATGGGTCCCCGCATGCTCGACGGCCCGGGCGATGAGGTCCTCCAGCGAGGAGAAGTAGTACGTGGTGGATGCCAACGGCAGGCCGGCGCGTTGCGCCACCGCACGATGCCGAACCGCATCAATACCGTTGTCCCGCAATAGGTCAGCTGCGGCACTGATCAACGCACGGCGCCGCCGCTCACCCTTGGGGGTGGCTTGCGGGCGGTGCGTGGCGTTCCCGTCGGAGAACACCTCCGCCTGCTGCCTGACTGTCACGCCATGTCATGCTGCCAGCAGCGACGCGTCCCCACGGGCGTTTTGCGCTATCTCATGCAAGCGGTTGATATCAGCCCCGGCCGAGCCGCTGCCGCAGTCTCTCCAACGCTTCCTCGATCGTGTCCGAACTTCCCGCGAAGCTCAGTCTGATCCTCTGGTGGCCGTGCACGGTGTCGAAGTCGATACCGGGCGCAATCGCTACCCCCGTGCGCGCCAACAAGTCCGCACACCACTGTTCGGCGTTATCGGTCAGGTGCTCGATATCGGCGTACGCATAGAAGGCGCCATCGGGTGGGGCGATCTTGGTGATACCTGCGGCGGCGAGACCGTCGATGAGCAGTGTTCTGTTCGCCGCATATCGCCGCACATGCCCGTCGAGTTCCGCGCGCGCCTCGGCACTGAACGCCGCGAGCGCTCCGTACTGCGAGACCGCCGGCGGACAGATGGTGAAGTTGGAGGACAGCCTGTCGACGGCACGCAGGAACTGGCGCGGCACCAGCATCCAGCCCAACCGCCAGCCCGTCATCGAGAAATACTTGGACACCGAGCCCATAACCACCGCTTCGCGACTGAATTCCCATGCACTGGAAGTCTTTTGATCGCCATAGGACAACCCGTGGTAAATCTCGTCGGAAATGAGCAGGGTGCCGTTGGCCTCGCACCACAGCGCGATTGCCTCCAGCTCGGCCGCGTCGATGATTGTACCGGTGGGGTTGGCAGGGCTGGCGACGACGAGGCCGGCGGGCGCCCGGCCATCCGTCTGCGAAACAGCCTCCAACATCGCCACCGTCGGCTGATATCGCGTCGCCGGCCCGCAGTCGATCTCGACTACCCGACAACCCAGTGCGGCAAGACAATTGCGGTAGGCAGGGTAGCCGGGCCGGGTCATCACCACGGTGTCCCCCACGTCGAACGCGGCCAGGAACAGCAGCGTGAATCCTCCCGAGGATCCCGTGGTGACGACGACGTCGTCCGCGGCAACCTCAATGCCGGAACGCTCCCGGTGGTACCCGGCGATCGCCTCACGCAGCTCCGGCAGCCCGAGCGTTTCGGTGTACCCGAGCACCTCGGCGCCGAGCGCCCCGCGCACCGCGTCGAGAACCACCGCGGGTGCACCCGTCGACGGCTGCCCGGCGGCCAGGGAAATCATGTCGCCGTGGGTGCGCTGGCGCGCGGCTGCCGCCGTCAGCACGTCCATGACATAGAACGGCGGAACGTCCGATCGCTGCGAGAGACCAACCACGGTTGCGACGCTATCGAATTTCTGGATCCAGGCGACCACCTGGGACGGTCTTCGCCCGAGAGGCTCGTCCCAGGCATGATGGTCGACATGCGTGACCTGTCCCGACGCTCACTACTCAAGATCGGCGCGGCCACTGGTGCCGGTGCCGCACTCGCCGCTCTCCCTGGCACGGGAGTCCTCCCGGCCCGCGCCGACGGCGCCATCACCGCGGGCTCCTTTGTCTCGGCGGCGCGTGGCGGGGTCGGCACCGAATGGCGTATCGCCAGGCCACCGGGGGCCACCGGGCCCATCCGGCCCATCATCGCGCTGCACGGCAAAGGGCAGACGGCCGCAGGCGTCATGGAGGGCGGCGTGGAGAACATGCTGGCGCAGGCCGTGGCCTCGGGAGCCAAGCCGTTCGCGCTGGCAAGTGTCGACGGTGGCGGTGGCTACTGGCACAAGCGAGCCTCGGGTGAAGATGCCGGCGCCATGGTGCTGAACGAATTCATTCCGCTGCTGGCCGAGCAGGGGCTGGACACCTCGCGGGTGGCATTCCTGGGTTGGTCCATGGGTGGATACGGCGCCATGCTGCTGGGTTCACGCCTGGGTGCGGGTCGCACCGCCGCCATCACCGCGGTCAGCCCGGCACTGTGGACATCCTCGGGCGCGACAGCACCCGGCGCCTTCGACGGTGCCGACGACTACGCCGCGAATTCGGTGTGGGGCCTGGCCGGGCTGAACACCATCCCCTTGCGCATCGACTGCGGTAACAGCGATCCGTTCTACAGCGCCACCAAGCAGTTCATCGCCCAGCTGCCGACGCCTCCGGCGGGCGGGTTCAGCCCCGGCGGACACGACGGCGCCTTCTGGAGTTCGCAGATCGGCGCCGAAATGGCCTGGATGGCGCCGCTGCTCACCGCCTAGCGCCGGGACCTCGACGTGTTTGCCATCCGCTGGCATCATGGCAGGGGTGTCAGCCTTGTCCCGTCGTCAGCTGCTGCGGGCCGGCGCCGCACTCGGAGCCGGTGCAGCGCTGCTCCCGACCCTCGCACCCCCGGCTCGGGCGTTCGGTGAGGTAACCACCGGCTCGTTCGTGTCGGCAGCCCGGGGCGGTGTCGAGACGGGGTACAAGATTGCCCGTCCACCGGGAGCCGACGGGCCGCTGCGCCCGGTGATCTTGCTGCACGGCCGCGACGAGACAGCCGACCGGATGATCGGCTGGGGCTTCGAGAACATCGTCGGGGGAGCCGGAGGGCCTGCTGTCGCGGTCGCCGCCATCGACGGCGGCAACAGTTACTGGCATCCACACGAGTCGGGTGATGACCCCGGCGCCATGATCATCAACGAGTTCCTGCCACTACTGGCCGAGCAGGGCATGGACACCTCGCGCGTCGCCTTCCTGGGGTGGTCGGCCGGTGGATACGGCGCGCTGCTCAACGGCGCGCGTCTGGGCGGACCGAGAACGGCCGCCATCGCCGCGGTGGGCCCGGCACTGTGGACCGTGTACGAGGCAGCCACACCGGATGCCTTCGACGGTCCGAAGAACTGGTCCGACTACTCGGTCTTCAATCTTCCGCAGCTCGACACCATTCCGCTGTGGGTGTCCTGCGGCACGGAGGACAGGTTCTACGAGGCCGCCAAACTATTCGCCTCCGAGCGCAAGACGCCGCCTGCCGGCGGCTTCAGCCCGGGCGGGCATGACGGCGACTACTGGGACACGCAGGTATCCCCCGCACTGAGCTGGATCGCACCGATCCTGGCCGCCTAGAGCCCCGGATTTGGGGGAATCTCGAAGGTCGTCGAGGGTTCCTTCGGCGCTTGAACGCACGTCACTGTCCACCAGTTGGCAATCGAACCTGCCCGCCGGTGCTCGCACTGACGTTCTTCTTCTTGCCTGAGGGCTTCGAAGTCACGGGTAATCCCGCAGGACCGCGCCGATGATTGATGCGCGAACTCGTAGCGGAGAACCAATGTGTCGATCGATAGGAGGCCGTCACGTCGGGCCAGCTTGTCGGCGAGCGCGACATCGTCTTCCGCCATCGCACGGATATCCGCCTCCAGTGTCAGTCCGTGGTCGGCATGACCATCAGGCATCAACGCCCGCAACGACTCCGCCTCACGCCGCAATGCCTGGCTGAATGCCGAGGCAGCAGGTCCGATCTTCTCGTCCTGCCACGACCACGTGCGACCCTTCGTCAATCTCGCGAAGTCGTCATATTCGGGGTTGGCACGCTCAGCCACGGCGAGCAGCGCGGTACACAGCGACAGTTCATGGACGTCCGGAGCCCCGACTGCCTGTGATCGGTTCGACCTCCAACTCAGCACCAGCAGCACACTCGCGGTGAGAACCGCGGTCACCACAGCAACCGCAATCCAGCGTCGACGCCCCATCGATCGATCCCCCTGCCGTTCGCTAGAGGCTGATGCGCCCCTCCGCCGCGGCCAGCCCGATATCGCTGCGGAAGTGGCTGCCCGGCAGGCGAATCGCCTCGATCTTGGCGTAGGCATCGGCTCGCGCGGCTTCTAGGTCGGCGCCGGTGCCCACCACCGACAACACGCGTCCACCGGACGAGACGACAGCACCGTCCTCCCGACGGGCTGTCCCGGCGTGCAACACACCCTCGGCGTCGGCGCCGGTGATCACATCGCCCGTGCGCGGACGCAACGGATAGTTCTCGGCGGCCACCACCACGGTGACGGCACTACCGTTCTGCCAGCGCAGCGGGCCGAAGTCGCGGAGAGTCCCGGTCGCGGCGGCGTTCAACAGCTGCCCCAGCGGAGACTCCAGCAGGGCCAGCACCGCCTGGGTCTCCGGATCGCCGAAGCGGCAATTGAACTCGACGACCGAGGGGCCGTTCGAGGTGATCGCCAACCCCGCGTACAGGACCCCGGTGAACGTGCTGCCACGCTGAACAAGCTCGGCGGCAACGGGTTTGACGATGGTGTCGACGATCTCGGTGACAGTCTCGTCCGGCAGCCAGGGCAGCGGGGAGTAAGCACCCATGCCGCCGGTGTTGGGACCGGTGTCGCCGTCGCCCACCCGCTTGTGGTCCTGAGCAGGCAGCAGCGGCACCACAGTCTCACCGTCCACGATGCACAGCAAGGAGACCTCGGGCCCGTCGAGGAAGGACTCCAGCAACACAGGATGCCCATCGTCGAGCAGGCTCGCGGCGTGGGCACGCGCCGCGGCGCGGTCATCGGTGACCACCACGCCCTTGCCCGCGGCCAGGCCGTCATCCTTGACCACCCATGCCGGCTCGCTCGCGAACCGATCCAGGGCGGCATCCAGATGCGCTGGGTTGTCGACGATTTCGCTGCGCGCGGTGCGCACCCCGGCCGATGTCATCACGTCTTTGGCGAACGCCTTGGAACCCTCGATGCGCGCGGCGGCCGCCGACGGGCCGAAGCAGGCAATACCCGCGGCGCGCACGGCGTCACCGACGCCCAGCACCAACGGCACCTCGGGGCCGATGACGACGAGGTCGATCTTCAGTTTGGCGGCCAACGCCACGACCTCGGCGGCGGAGCCGATGTCGACGGCATGCTGCTCGGCCACGGCCGCGGTGCCCGCGTTACCCGGCGCTATCGCCAGATAGTCCACGTGCGGGTCACGCTTGAGAGCGATCGCCAAAGCGTGTTCACGGCCACCGGATCCCAGAATCAGGACACGCAAGGACTCCATGCGCCCAACCCTATCGGTCTGGGTGTGCCCGGCTATGCATCCGGGCGGTATCCCCGCAGCAACTTGGCGAGTAGCTCGTCCCTGCCCGCCACAAGCTCCGGGTAGGGACGCAGCGTCTTCACCAACGCCTCCCCGTCGAACATGTCGGTGATCATGAAGACCAACGTGACGAGTTCCGCGTCGGACAGCCGGTCGGTCCCGGGCACCGATCGCGCCAGCGTGACCATCTGCGCTCCGTACTCGGCCACCGCGACCTGCAAGGTCTGCCGCAGCTGTTCGTCGGTGCGCGCGGCCACCATGAGTTCGTAGAGCACGGCGTTGATGGGCTCTTCCTTGAGTGCGCGCATCACCGCCATCACATCCTCGAATTCGGCAAGACGATCCCCCGCCTTGTCGAACTGGGCGCGCACGGTCGCGAGCTGGCGGCGCAAGGTCTCGTGCGCCACCGCTGCCATGAAGTCGCCGACGGTCGGGAAGTGCCGGAACAACGCCCCATAGGACAACCCGGCGCGGCGGGCGATTTTCTGCACGGAAGCGCGCGAATATCCCAGCTCGGCGATGGTGTCGATACCGGAATCGAGCAGCCGAGCGATGGTCGATTCACGGCGCTCGGCCTGGGTGGGGCTCACGGGTGCACACTAGAGGAACGCGACACACATGTGGCGCCCATCACTAACATTGTGATTGGTTGCCATCTTTTTTTAGACTCGCCATAACACCCAACGAAGGGCAGCCCCCATGGACGACAGTCTTCGCGCAAGCGGCTCATCCTCGAGCGACTACGACCTCATCATTCGCGATGGCCTCTGGTTCAACGGCACCAATTCCGAACCTCGTAAGGCCAATCTCGGGATCAAAGAGGGGCGGGTCGCCACCGTCTCCACCGTCCCGCTGGACGAGACCGATTGCCCCGAGGTGATCGATGCCGGCGGCAAGTGGGTGCTGCCCGGGTTCGTCGACATCCACACCCACTACGACGCCGAGGTGCTGCTCAACCCGGGGCTCGATGAGTCGGTGCGCCACGGCGTCACCACCATCGTGCTGGGCTGCTGTTCCATGTCGACCGTCTACGCCAAGCCCGAGGACGCCGCGGACCTGTTCAGCCGCGTGGAAGCGGTGCCGCGCAAGCATGTGATTGGCGCGCTCAACGAATTTCAGGACTGGACCGATCCGGAGAGCTACGTCAAGAAGATCGACGCGTTGCCCCTCGGCCCCAATGTGACATCTTTCCTTGGACATTCGGATCTGCGTGCCGCCGTCATGGGGCTGGGCCGCGCCACCAACAACTGGTCGTTCCCCACGCGCAAGGAACTCGACCGGATGGCCGACATGCTCGACAAGGCACTCGACGCGGGCATGCTCGGCATGTCCGGCATGGACGCCCCCATCGACAAGCTCGACGGCGACCGCTACCGCTCGCGGGCGCTGCCGTCGACCTACGCGTGGTGGCATGAGCGGTGGCGCCTGATCAACGTGCTGCGCAAGCGTGACCGCATCCTGCAGAGCGCCCCGAACATCAACAATCCGCTCACCGCGGTCTTGTTCTTCCTGTCCACGGGAACCCGTTTCTTCAAGCGCCGCAAGGCTGTTCCCGTCAGCCTGCTGGTCGCCGCCGACTCCAAGAGCATCAAGGGCGCGAACGTGTTCTTCAGCGCCGCCGCCAGGATCGGGAACAAGGTCTTCAAGTCCAATGTGAAGTTCCAGCACATGCCGCTGCCCTTCACGCTGTACTCCGATGGCATCGATCTGCCGGTGTTCGAGGAGTTCGGGGCCGGCACGGCCGCGCTGCACATCAAGGAGCAGCTCGAGCGCAACAAACTGATGGCCGACAAGGAGTATCGCCGCAAGTTCCGGCGCGAGTTCGCCATGAAGAAGCACAAGCCAGGCCTGTGGCACAAGGACTTCCACGACGCCGTCATCGTGGAATGCCCGGACGCCTCACTGATCGGCAAGACGTTCGGCCAGATCGGCGACGAGCGCGGCATCGCACCGCTGGACGCCTTCCTGGACGTGTTGGTCGAGAACGGTGAGAAGAACGTCCGTTGGACCACCACGGTCGGCAACCACCGCCCCAAGGTGCTCGACGAGATGGCCAAGGACCCCAACTTCCAATTGGGCTTCTCCGATGCCGGTGCGCACCTGCGCAACATGGCGTTCTACAACTTCTCGCTGCGCTTCCTCAAGCGCATGAACGACGCCCAGAAGGCCGGGAAACCGGTGATGTCCCTCGGTCAGGCCGTCCACCGCCTGACCGGCGAGCTGGCCAGCTGGTTCGGGCTTGATGCCGGATACCTGCGCGAGGGTGACCGCGCCGATTTCGTCATCATCGATCCGGAGAAGCTGGACGGCACTGTCGACGCCTACAACGAGGCACAGGCCCCGTTCTTCGACAACCTCTCACGCATGGTGAACCGCAATGACGAGACCGTCATCGCCACTGCGGTCAGCGGCAAGGTGGTGTTCCGTCTCGGTGAGTTCATCGACGGCTACGGGCACGACCTGCAGACCGGTCGGTACCTGAAGGCCGGTGAGAAACTCGCGGTCCGATGAGCGCGGCGACACGCCTCTCCACGTTCACCAATGACGGCCTGATCTTCGACGTCATCGACGAGGGGCCGCTCGACGGACCGGTGATCGTTGCGTTGCACGGTTTTCCCGAGCGGGCGACCATGTGGGCCGAGATCATCCCGAAGCTGACGGACGCCGGATTCCGGGTGCTGGCCCCGAATCAGCGGGGCTACTCCCCCGGCGCCCGACCCATCGGCGTCCGGAACTATGCCCTGGACAAGCTCCAGGGCGACATCCTCGCTCTCACCGATCAGGCCGGCGTTCCCACATTCCATGTGCTAGCCCATGACTGGGGCGCAGCAGTGGCGTGGCAGCTGGCCGGCGACCACGGCGACCGAGTGCGCACCACCTCTGTGCTTTCGGTCCCGCATCCACGCGCGTTCCGGGATGCCATGCTGCGCGGCCAGATTCTGCATTCCTGGTACATGCTGCTGTTCCAGATCCCGCGGTTTCCGGAATGGCTCTTCAGCTTCAACGACAAGGAAGCGTTCCAAAAGTTCGGCAAATCGTGGATGAAGGTCTCCGACCGGCTCGCCGAACGCATACGGGAGCTGTTCAACGAGCCCGGCGCTACCACCGCAACAGTGAATTGGTATCGGGCGATGCGCTATTCGCTCCGGTCGCCGGCACGGACGGTCCGCGTGCCCACCTTGTTCATCTGGAGCGACGAGGACTCCGCGGTGACACGTGCGGCCGCAGACGCCACCCCCAAATACGTGGACGCGCCTTATCGTTTCGAAGTCTTCGAAGGTGTGTCGCATTGGATCGCCGAGGAGCGACCCGATGAGACGGCCTCGCTTGTCTTGGAACACATCCGGGAGCACAGCGAGCACACGCCGTAGCGCTTACCGGGACTCCAATACGGCCGCGGCGTCCCGTAGCCCCTGGATGGTCGCGGCGATGGCCGGACGGTGCTGCGCCCCGGGGCGGGCCAGCACCTCATAGAGCCGTGCGGCGCGCACCTCACGGATGACCAGCCGCGCCACCCGGGGACTCCGGCTCACGTACCGCGGCATCAGCGCGACGCCATGTCCGTGGGCCACCATATCCTCGACGATTTGAAAATCTTTGAACCGGAACCTGACTCGCGGCCGGATTCCGGTAGAAACCCCGAGTGACACCAGGACATCATCGACCGGAAAGCCCTCGGGGACACTGATCCACGTCTCGTCGGCGAGCTCGGCCGGTGTCACCGAGTCACATGTCGCCAGCGGATGATCTCGGTGCACCAGCAGATCAATCGGCTCCCGCAACAGCGTCGTGGACCAGACGCGGGGCAATTTCAAGGCCGCGGCTCGCTCGTCGCGGTGAGTGACGACGATGTCGTATTCGGTCAACAGTCCGGGCGCCTCGCTGTAGGTGACGTCCTCATCGCTCGGACGCACGTCCACTACCCCGCCCACCACTGCCACGACTCTCGGTAGCAACAGTCCGGCACCGGAGGGAAACGACGCCACACGCACCACGGGCTGCGTGCCTTCCCGATAGATCACCATCTCCTCGGCCGCACGATCGACCGCAGCGATCACCTCGTCGGCGCGCAACACCAACGCACGACCCGCCTCGGTGAGCGCGATGCCGCGGCCTTCCTGCCGCAGCAAGGGCACTCCCGCCTCGCGCGTCAGAACCTTCAGCTGCTGCGAGACCGCCGAGGGCGTGAGGCGCATCGCATCGGCCACCTCGCCCACGGTGCCCCGGTCGGCAAATTCCCGCAGAATCCGCAGGCGACGCACCTCCATGAAGTAAAACTACACGAATAGTGCACATTAATTAGATTGTGCTGAATCAACTTCCTGCGCAGGATCGACGGCATGACAACCCGGCACCGTCTCCTCGGACTGACCGTCGCCGTGCTGTGGGGAGTCAACTTCCTGGCTATCCACGTTGGGCTGGAACATTTCCCGCCACTGTTCTTTGCGGGGCTACGGTTCGCGGTGCTGGCGGTCCCGGTGATTCTGTTCGTGCCGTGGCCGCGGGTGCCGGTGCGGTGGGTCCTGCTCTACGGGCTGGGCTTCGGCACCGTCCAATTCGCCTTCCTGTTCCTGGCCATGGCCAACGGAATGCCCACCGGGCTCGCCTCCCTGGTTCTACAGGCATCGGCTCCGTTCACGGCCATCCTCGGTGTGCTGTTGCTCGGCGAACGGATGTCGGGTCTACAGGTCGCGGGCATCACGCTGGCCGTGGCCGGCATGGCACTCATCGCGACCGATCGCGCGACACACGGCGCATCGGCCGCCGTGGTCCCGGTGATCCTGACGCTGCTGGGGGCGTCGGGTTGGGCGTTCGGCAACATCGCGAGCCGAAAGGCCATGGAGGACAACACTAATCCGCGTACACCGCTGCGGCTCACCTTGTGGATGTCCGTGGTGCCACCGATCCCGTTGTTCACCCTCTCCGCACTCACCGAGGGGCCGCGCGCAGGCTGGAAGGCGCTGACCACAATCGGTACACACAGTGGACTGATGGCACTCGGCGGCCTCGTCTACATCGTGGTGCTGGCCACCATCGTCGGCCTAGGCCTGTGGACGTACCTGATGGGCCGGTACCCGGCCAGCAGAGTGGCGCCATTCTCCCTACTGGTCCCGATCGTGGGTATTACCGCGTCCTGGCTGGCCCTTGGCGAACGGCCGACCATCCTCGAACTCGTCGGAGCGGCGGTGGTGATCACCGGGTGCCTCCTCGGCATGACGGCGCGCCCCGCCGCCACCCGCGCAGCCGAGTGTGGCGACGCGCGCGAGCCCGCGGCCCGTGAGCTGTCCGCAGCCTGTGCCACCCCGGCGGGCCACTAACCTATGGGCATGTCGAGTGTGTTCACGAAGATCATCAACGGAGAGCTCCCCGGTCGATTCGTCTACGAGGACGACGACGTCGTCGCGTTTCTGACCATCGCCCCCATCACCCAGGGCCACACCCTGGTGGTGCCGCGCGCCGAGATCGACCAGTGGCAGGACATCGACGCGACAGTTTTCGCGAAGGTCAACCTTGTGGCACAGCGCGTCGGCCGCGCGATCCGCAAGGCCTTTGACGCACCACGCGCCGGTTACATCATCGCGGGTATGGAAGTGCCGCACCTACACGTGCACGTGTTCCCGGGATATCAGCTGACCGATTTCAGCTTCGAAAACGCCGATCCCAACGCTTCCGCGGAGTCCCTGGATGAGGCGCAGGCCAAGATCAAGGCTGCGCTGGCTCAGATCGACTAGTTCGCACGATCTTTGGCTCGGCTTCGCCGGCGCCTGGCACCTGCGCCTCCGGTTCGTAGAGGTCGGGATCATCGAGATCGATGTCGTCGTCGGTCATGTCTGCGCGCGGCAGTCGCACCTCGAACCGGCAGCCCTCGCCGGGCGCGGTGTGCACGGTGACGGTGCCACCGTGCGCGGCGGTGAGGGCATCGACGATCGACAATCCCAGGCCTGTACCACCGCTGCTGCGGGTGCGCGAGGAGTCCGCGCGGTAGAACCGCTCGAAGACGCGTTCGGCATCGGTCTTCGTCATACCCGGCCCACGGTCGATGACCTCGAGGACGGCGTCATCGCCCTCGGTGCCGACCCGGACCCGGACGGCCGCCGTGGTGTGCCCCAGTGCGTTGCTCACCAGATTGCCGAGCACCTGCCGCAACCTGAGCTCGTCGCCGATGACCTCAGGAGTGCCCGGGCCGTCGAAGACCTCCAGTTCCACATCCCGTTCGGGCGCAGTGGCTTTCGCATCGTGGACGGCATCGGTGGCCAGCACCAACAGGTCGACGAGACGCTGTTCCATGGGCCGATGCGCATCCAGCCGCGCCAGCAGCAACAGATCCTCCACGAGCTGCCCCATACGGGTTGACTCGCCCTCGATGCGGCCCAGCACCAGCTCGGTGTCGGTGGCCGCGCCCTGCCGGTACAGCTCCGCGTAGCCACGAATGGTGGTCAGGGGCGTGCGCAACTCGTGGCTGGCATCGGTGATGAAGCGCCGCATGCGCTCCTCGGAGGTGCGGGCTGCCTTCGCCGATTTCTCCGAATCGGCCACCGCGCGCTGGATCTGCGCAAGCATTCCGTTGAGCGCCAAGGACAACCGGCCGACCTCGGTGCGCGGGTCGCGTTCGGGCACTCGGCGATCAAGATGCCCCGCGGCGATATCCGCGGCCGTCGCCTCCACCTCGGCCAGCGGCCGCAGGCTGCGGTGCACCAACCAATACCCGGCGACACCGAGGACGGTCAGCACCGCGGTTCCGATCGCCACTTGCAACCACAGCAGGTCGCGGGCCGTGGTACGCACATCGGTGATATCACGCGCGACGGTGGTGTACCCACCCATCGCATCGTGCCGGGACACCGCGCGCCACTCCGTTGTGCCGTCGGCTGAGCGGACCGTCACGGGACGGCCGCCCACGTCGTTGTCGGGCGGCAAGCCCGGATCAGCCCGGGCGCGATCGTTGAGCATGATGACAACCCGCCCGCGGTCATCGGTCGTGCGGATGAAGAACAACGACGGAGGCCGACGACGGGTTGTCTCGAAAGCCGGGGGCGGCGGCAGCGGCCGATTCGCCCACCCATTCGCGGCATCGATCAGTTCGCGATCGGCGCGGTTCATCATGGTGCGCTGCATGGTGGTGGTCACCGCAATGCCGGATGCCACCAGCCCCAACGCCACCAGAACCAAGGTTCCGACAACAAGGCTTACCCGCAGCGGTACACCCCGACGAACGCCGGGGACTGCCACTAGCGCGGCTCGCGTAATACGTATCCCACGCCACGAAGCGTATGCAATAACCGCTTCTCGCCGTTATCGATCTTGCGGCGCAGATACGAAACATAGGACTCCACGACATTCACATCGCCACCGAAGTCGTAGCGCCACACGTGGTCGAGGATCTTGGGCTTACTGAGCACGGTGCCCGCGTTGATCATGAAGTACCGCAACAGCGTGAACTCGGTGGGCGAAAGCGCGACCGGCTCACCGGCCTTCCACACCTCGTGGGTGTCCTCGTCGAGCTCGATATCGGCGAAGCTGAGCCGCGATTTGCGGGCGGGCTCGGAGCCCATGCCGGAGCGACGCAGGATCACCCGCAGCCGGGCAACCACCTCTTCCAGGCTGAACGGTTTGGTCACGTAGTCGTCGGCGCCGAGTGTCAGGCCCGCGATCTTGTCCTGCAACCCGTCACGAGCGGTAAGGAACAGTGTTGGCGCATCGATGCCATCGGCACGCAGACGACGCAGGACGCCGAATCCGTCCATTCCCGGCATCATCACGTCAAGGATCACCGCATCCGGGCGGACCGTGCGCGCCAGATCAAGGGCTGCGGCCCCGCTATCGGCGGTATAGACGTCAAAGCCCTGGAATTTAAGACTGACGGAGAGCAGCTCAACGATGTTCGATTCATCGTCAACCACCAGCACCTTCGCAGGAGTGGTGCCGTTAGCGGCGAAAGTGCCTTGATGTGTCTCTGTCGTGATGCTCACCATGAACAATCTTCTCTCCGAAATTGACGGTGTGCTGGATCTCCACTGTGAGCTTCCTGTGAGTTTCTCACAGGAGATTGTCAGCCGACCGCGCAAAGTCGCCCTACAGTTGTGCCATGAAGCTGGTGTCGCTGATCACCGCGCCTCTCAAGATTTCGCTGGCGGTTGCCGACACCGGCCTGGCGGTAGCGTCCAAGGCGATCGATACCGGACGTGAGATCCTCGCCGAGCTCCCCGATGGACAACCGCACGACGGCCAGGGCCGTGCCCACCCAGCCGCCGGGGCGGGCCTGGTAGGCACCCTCGAATCCTTACTGGGAATGGTCGGCCGCAAGAGCCCCCTGCACTCGGCAATGAAGGTCGCCGAGCTCATGGAGGAGGACAAACCGATAGGCCGGGCGCTGCGACCGGGTGGACCGGTGGAGCGCGTCATGGCCCCCGGCGGGCTTGCTGATCGCCTCACCGAACCCGGTGGCGTCCTGGACCGCTTGTTCGCCAAGGATGGGCCCGTCGACCGGCTGACCTCACAGGACGGCGCGCTGGACCGCGCTCTGGCTCCCGGCGGTCTGGTCGACCAGCTGCTCGCCGAGGACGGCATCCTCGAACGGCTGATGCGGGAGGAGGGCGTGCTGGACAAGTTCACCGCCAAAGACGGGCCGCTGCAACAGCTGGCCAACCTCTCCGAGGTGCTCACCAAGGCCGCGCCGAGCATCGACGCGCTGACCCCCACCGTCGAGCTGCTGACCGATACCGTGTCGGCGCTCAGCTCGGTGATCAGCCCGCTGGGCGGGTTCCTGCCGCGCCTGCGCCCGTCGCGGCCGTCGAGTGCACCGCGGCCGGTCCGATCCGAACGGGTTATCGACGAACCTGTTGCCCGAAGAGAATCGGGCAGCGCAGGGCAACCCGACTAGGGCTCGCGGTCGACTAGTACGACTTTCCGTCGGCGTAACGCCGCCGGCGAGAACTGCGGCCATTGCCGCGATTGCGACTCTTGTAGGTCGGCAATTGCGAGTCGCAGTTCGGGCAGACGAGCCGCAGATTCTCTCGACAATTGTTGGCCGGATTTCCATCCACATGGTCCAGGACGAAGACGAGCGGAGAGTCTTGCCACATGCTCGCTCCGCCGCAGATAGCGCAGCGGCCCGATTGAGCCTCGGCGAGAAAGAGCCGAATGAAGTGGCTTCGCTCGCTGCGCACCCGGGCCTCGCCGGACTCGAGCCAGAGTCTGGTGCTGGTGTCGCGTCGGGCTGCCGCCTAACAAGCATTGCCACAGTAGACCTTCTGGCTTCGCCTGGAAAGCAGTGCGCCACAACCAAGGCACCGTCTCATGGGCTGAAATTACGTGACGGCACCGACATGCCGGATAATCATTGAGCCCCCTGTCAGGATTGAACTGACGACCTTCGCTTTACAAGAGCGGTGCTCTACCACTGAGCTAAGGAGGCAATGGAACGCCGTACAGCTTAGCGGTCTTCATCGATGACACATCCGGAGACCACCCCCATGCCGACCGCGTACGAGCGTGCTATCGACTTTTGTTCACCAGGCGCGTGCAGGCGCGTTCGGTCTACCGTCGCTGGCCCGAGATACCGTTCAACCCTGACCGGGGTCCAACGTGTGATCAGCACGCGAAGCTATGCCTGCCCCACGGCTGTCCCCGTGCCCCCCGCCTGGTAAATCATGCGACGGCTGATTTCCACCGCGTGATCCGCGAATCGTTCGTAGTAGCGGCCCAACAGCGTGACATCGACCGCAGCTGCCACCCCGTGCTTCCATTCCTTATCCATCAGAACCGTGAAGAGATGGCGGTGCAGATCGTCCATCGCGTCGTCATCCGCATCCAAGCGCGCAGCCTTCTGCGGATCTCCGGAGAGCACAACGTCTTTGGCGTCGTGCCCGATACTGACCGCGATGCGGCCCATCTCAGCGAAATAACCGTGGACCTCTTCGGGCAATGCCCGCTGCGGGTGACGTCGACGGGTGATTTTGGCAACGTGTAGTGCCAGGGCACCCATGCGCTCGGCGTCGGCAACATTCTTGAGAGCCGCCAGAACTGCCCGCAGATCGGAGGCCACGGGTGCTTGCAGAGCCAATACCGTGAACGCCGCCTCTTCAAGCCTTCGGGTACGGAGAACTATGTCGTCATGGCAGCTGATGACTTCTTCGGCCAGCGCCAGATCAGCCTGTAAAAGCGCCTGCGTTGCCTTCTGCATAGCACTGCCGGCCAACTGACAAATATCGGCGATGCTCGCCGCTAGCGCATCTAGCTGTTGATGGAAGGCCGCCCGCATGGTCCCACTCTACGATTTGCCACAACCCAGGTCATCTCCGCGTGGGCGCACAATTGAGGGCCGGACTCGGCCCATACACTCGCCGGCACCCGTCGAGCGCGGCCAGGTTCGGTCGACACTGCACCCACACCACCCGGCGACTACGATAAGTCCAGGTCAAAACGTGGGGCAGGGTGAGGTGTGCAGATGGCAATCCCAGAGGTCCTGGCCCGGGTCATCCGATTTCTTCGTCTCGGATACCCCGACGGAGTACCCCATACCGACTACATTCCACTATTTGCTCTACTACGTCGAAGACTCTCCGACGAGGAGATTCTCATGGTCGCTCGCGAAGTGATCGCCCATGGCAACACACCCGTTGCGGACGCCGACATTGAGGTCGCGATCACCAAGGCGACTGACGCACTCCCGTCCGCCGAAGAGACTGAGCGCGTAAGACACAGACTCCGCGTGGCCGGATGGAGCCCGAACGATCCCTTCGAATCATCCGACTAGCTACTGGCTTGCTTGACGCGGCGCCGCGCACCCCGTGCGGCCAAAGAATTGAGTAGCTGTTCAGCCTCTTCGAGCTGGCGGTAGAGGCGCAACAATCTTTCCGGGGTTTCCTTTTCGGAACTGCACCGCCGACGACGCTGTTCCCAATTCTGTTCGGCGATATCGATGCGCCGGCGAAGCTCGCCGACCTCGGCCGATAACGTCTCCGACAACAGCACCATCTGTGCGCGTTCCGTCGACTTCATCTGCCACCCGCGTTTCCAAGGGCCAAACATTTCCAGACCGTTGTACTCCCAGACCCCGGATTTGTCTCGCTGTCGATTCTCCCGCCTGGACGGTTGGCCCTACCCGCCGGGTCTCGCCTAGGAGCTGCGCAATCTCAGCGTGGTCCGCTGAACAGCAGGGCGACCAACAGCACCACCATCCCGAGCAACAAGGCACTGAGGAAGGTCGGCATATGGCTCGGCGGCAGCGCCATATCGCGTCGCATGGCCTCCTGTACCCGGCGCCGCCGTCCCGCTGCCGCCATGGCCAGCAGGCCACCCGTGATCACCAACACGATGCTCACCACATGCCGCGCACCGGGGATCCAGAACTCGGGGACGAACTGCATGAGCGCCACACCGCTGGCGATCAGTGCCAGTGAGGTACGCACCCACGCCAGGTAGGTCCGTTCGTTGGCGAGTGTGAATCGGTAGTCGGGCTCGGCGTCCACGACTTCGCCGGTGGTCACGAGCCGTACTTCAGCCACAGTGGCATGGTCTTGTTCAGACGGTCCATGAACTTCTGCAGCCCCACCCGGTATTCACCGAAGCCCATGGGGTCAATCCGATACTCCGGGAAGGCAATTCCAATACCGAACAGGCCGGGCGCGATGATCCCGTTGGCCGGGTTGCACTCCAGCTGACCCCACTGCGGGGCGGCGGGAAGCGGCCGGGGACTGAATCCGACGGTGTACACCGCGTAGTCGCAGCTCTGGAGCATCTCGGGGAATTCGGGGCTGTCGACGAGACATCTTTGCAACCGGTCCGGCAGGACCCCGTCGATGTTCTCGCGCGCCCAGCGCGCGGCCTCGCCCTTGAGCCCGGTGTCGTCGAAAAGCGTCCAATCGCCCATGTCCACCGCGTAGCGCAGCGGGCCACGGTAGAAGTTGATGACCTTGGCGGCGGGTCCGGCCAACAGGTTTGGCAGCGCGATCATGCTGGAGTGCGAGGAGCCGAACACGGCGACGGTCGCGCCCTCCAACGGCTGCTCAGCCAACTTCGCCGGATTCAGCGCCACCTCGATCGGAATCTCGTTCAGCCACGGGTAGTCGAGCGTCTTGGGAATCGATCCGATCGCCAGAATCACGTTCTGAGAACTGATCTCGCCCAGTTCGGTCTGCACTGCCCACCGACCGCCCTGCAGCGAAAGACCCGTCACGCTGGTACGCAACGCGCTCACCTGCGCGCACAACTGCCCGGTGATCCACACCAGCGGATCCGCGACATCCCCGAGTAGACAAGTGTCCGTGGGCGCGAGGTCATTCAGCGCGAAATGCGGGGCGTGAGCGAAGCGGAAAGAATCAGCGCCCGTGAGGTAGTTGATGAACAGTTTCACCGACGTATTACTCGGTACCGCACGCCATTTCGCACCCAGATCGCCTGCGGAAAAATCCGGGTCGATCCAGGCGATCGCCCCGGGCTCCACTCCGTGATCAAGGAGCCTCCCGACTGCCGCAATTCCCGCGGGTCCCGCTCCGACCACTGTCCACCCGTACTTGCTCACTGTTCTGCCCTTCTCTGCGTAATCCAAGAACGCCGCATTTGTTGCTTGCGGTGACTGTCTTCGATTGTTCGGCGCAAAGAGGCCCCTGAGTAGGGATCAATCCGGGAGCAGCCCCAAAGTTTCACTTATAAATACTGGTAGTTGCCCTACGACGGTTCCGCATCGCCGGTTTCCCAGGTGCTCGGCAGCATGGGAATCACCTGCCGGGTGTCATCGGAGGAGAACCTGACCGTTGCGGCAGCCTGCGTACTCGCCGCCACGGGAGCAGTACCCGCGAAACCAAGAGGGCCGGCACCCCGGCTGGTCGCACGATGCTCCGGTACCGCCGCGTCGGCCGTCGCATCCATACCGCTTGGCTCTTCCAGATATTCATGACGCCTACCACCAACCCTGGCCTTGTTTTTGGCGCGTGCTCTGCGCCGGGCCTGGGCTGCCACGGCGGCACTCACCACGGCGGGTGCCTCGACGGTGTCTACCGCGGACTCCGAGGATTTCTCGGTGCTCTTGGGGCCAAAGCTCACCGCGGGCGGCACCAAACCCGGTATCGCGTAACTGATTCCTGCGCCCGGCGCGGGAGCCGGGGACGTGGCCGGGGCAGGTGTACTCGGCGCGGGTGCGGGCGCCGACGAACCGCCGGTAGGTACGACGGACGAGACAGACACGGGCACGGCAGCAAGACCCGACTCCGCACGCGGTACCGGCCGATGCACCGGCCTGTCCGCCGACGGCGCCGCCGGCGCGGGAACCGGCGCAACCGCGGGCCGAAGATGCATCAGTGCCGCCAGGCCGCTCAGTCCACTGAGGGCGGGAATGAGAAACGGCAGCAGGTATGAGGCGTAGTACGGGTACCACAGCAGGTCATAAAGGAACAGCATGATCACGGCCAATATCGCCGAGGTCGCCGGATTGAAGCCCATCTTCTCGAACCACTGCTGAAAGCCCTGCAGCATCTTCATGATCTGATCCGGCGATCCGGGAACATCCGATTGGTCGCTGCGGCCTTCACCGCCGGGACTCAGGATCGAGGGCGCCTGTTGGGTCGACGGTATCGCCGATGTCATGGCCTCGGCAGTCGCCTGGTAAGCGCTCATGGTGGCCGCGGCCTGTACCCACATGCGCATATAGTCGGCCTCGTTGAGTGCGATGGGGATGGTATTGATCCCAAAGAAATTCGTCCCGACCAGAACTCCATGCGTGATGTGGTTGGCCGCCAGCTCCGCGAGCGTGGGCATCGCGGCGAGCGCGCTCCCATATGCCGCCGCGGTGGTTTCGTGCTGTGCGGCAATGACACTGCTCTCCGCGGCGGACTGCTCGAGCCAGGCCACGTACGGCAGGTGGGCGGCCACATACTCCGAAGCGCTGGGCCCCTGCCAACTACTTGCCTGCACCCCCGCGAGCACCTGAGTCAGCTCGACCGCCGTGCTTGCGTAGTTGTTACCGATCTCTTGCCACTGCGCGGCAGCGGCCAGCATCGCACCCGGTCCGGGGCCCGCACTCAACAGCGCCGAATGCACCTCCGGAGGCTCCGCCATCCATATCGGTGCCGTCACCCGCTGCCTCCCTGCTGAATGGACGCAAACGGTTTCGCGTCACCGTTGGAGTAGTCGGACTGCGTGCGAGAAAGTTCCCGAACAATCAGAATCAGCGTCCGAAATCACATTTATCGTTGTGCGCCAGGAATTCCCACGCACTATTACCGTCCCGTACAGTCGGGCCCATGTCTGTCATCGATGTTCGCCACCTCGACGGCGTGTCCGAGACCGCACTCCTGACGTTGCATCAACGTGCGACCGAGGCGGCCCGACCGGACGGCATCATCGACGACCCCATGGCCATCTCGCTGTACGCAAGCGTCGACTACGACTTCCAGCGCTTCGGCCGCACACATCAGGCGACGGCCTTGCGCGCCTTGATATTCGACAAGGCCACCCGCGGATACCTGGACGGCCATCCGCGCGCCACCGTGGTGGCCTTGGCCGAGGGGCTGCAGACGAGCTACTGGCGTGTCGACAATGGCGAGCTCACCTGGCTGTCGGTAGACCTTGAGCCCATCGTGCGGTTGCGTCAACAGCTGCTCCCGCGATCGGACCGGTTGCACCATTGCGCACAATCGGCACTGGACTACTCGTGGATGGATCGAGTCGACGACTCCGACGGTGTACTTATCACCGCCGAGGGCCTGTTCCAGTACCTGGAGCGCGACCTGGTGTTCGATCTGATATCCGCCTGCGCCAAACGTTTTCCGGGCGGCACACTGGTATTCGATTCGGTGCCGAAGTTTCTGAGCACACATTCTCAGCGCGGCATGCGGCTCAGCGAGCAGTACCTCGTGCCACCAATGCCTTTCTCGTTCACCGCAAATCAATACGGTGAACTACGTGCCATCCCCGGCATCCGCAGTGTGCGTGAGCTGCGGATGCCGGCTGGGCGCGGCAAGATACTGCGCTGGGCGGGCCCGCTGCTGTATGCGCTCCCCGGCCTTGATCGGTGGCGCGCACCTCATACCGTTGTCGAATTCGGCTGAAATAGCAGCATTTAGGGCCCGTTTGCGGCAGTCAGGCTATCCGGCAGCGACCGCGAAGTCCCCGCCTGCCCGCACAAGCGTGTCGTGAACTTCTTCCACCGACAGCACGCTGTCTGTCTGGACACGCACCGTCGAGGCACCCCTGGGATCCAGCTCCACCGACACCTCACGCACCGGATCGAGGGCTGTCAGTGCCTCGGTCACGCCCATCACACATGAGTTGCAGTGCATCCCGCTGATGGCGAAGATCTGCTCGGACATATTGTGTTTCCTTCCTGAAATTTGTTACTCACAAAAGATTTGGTAGAGCGCCGGCGTTTATGCGCCCCACTTGGCTCCTTCGGCCATGTCGCGGGCGTTCATGGACAGGGTGTTGGTTTCGTGGGTGGTGCCCATGGCGCGGTAGGCGCGGATGAGTTCTTCCATGGCGGTGTTCCACTGGGCCTGCCAGGCGGCTTGGCTCATGGAGGTATCACCGTGCCAGGCGGCCTGCAGGGAGGCCTGCTGAGCGGCCAGGTCGGCGCCCAGGGCGGTCAATACACCGGAGTAGGTGTTCATCTCGCCGGCATGGGCCAGCATCGCGGGGTAGTTGAACGTGATCTGCGACATTGGGGTCTTTTCCTTTCGGTGGCGTTAGACGCCGACGTAGCGGCTGGCGGCGGCGGCATCTTCGGCGACGTAGGACGCGGCGGCATCACCGAGGTTGACCTGGGCGATATCGAGCAGTGCGTTGACCTTGGCGGCGACCTCCACGAAACGAGCGTGTGCGGCCTGGAATGCCACCGAGGATTCCCCGACATGGAACGCCTGGGCCGACATCGCGGCCTGCTCGGCCTGCGAAATCGTCGAACGCATCAACGCGGTCTTGGCACCAAAAGTGCCCTCCGCAGCCACCAAAGCCGGGATATGTGCATCAAGCAAACTCATGAAATTTCCTTTCTCGGATCGTGATGGGTTGTTATCGGAACTACGCGAATCCCGGCATATAGGTTGCGGCAGCGTGCATATCGCCGACTGTGTAACTCGTCGCGGCCTCGGCGGTTCCGATTCCGGCCCGCCCAAGCTGGTACGCGGCACCGGTACCGGCGCCGGTGCGCTCGATCCCGTGGGCACTGAACAACGCCGCGCTCTGGATCGACACCGGATCAGCCGCCGGCGGCACCACCGCGCCGATCACCGGTGCGGCAGCCGCATGCACTGCGGCGAGCCGCGCGGTCAGGGCTTCCACCGCGGCGCTGGCCGCGGTCAACCCCTCGGGAACTACGTTCAGAATCATGACGAATTCTCCTCCTTCGGCTGGGCTACGGTCATCGAGAAAACTCCTGTGTGAGCAGATCCCGGATCGATTCCGGTAACGCGCAAAGCTCGGCCACGGGCGCCGTGTCAAGTGAGATGGTCCGAAACCCCGCCAGATAGTCTGCGTA
This sequence comes from Mycobacteroides franklinii, assembly GCF_002013895.1. GTDB lineage: Bacteria > Actinomycetota > Actinomycetes > Mycobacteriales > Mycobacteriaceae > Mycobacterium > Mycobacterium franklinii. The sequence continues at coordinate 376,958 of NZ_MAFQ01000006.1, forward strand.
GCTGCGTGATCCGAGCCGCATCCCCAGGCCAGCCCAGGCGTCGAGCACCGACCATCGCCCCGGGTTCTGCGTGGCCCAATCGCTGCGGTCCAGCAGCCGTTTCCATTCGCTCAGGCCGAGCTCCTCGAGGCCGAACCCGCCGAGGAACTCGGCATACGAAACGGACATGCCACGCAACACGGTCACTCCCCGGCCCAGCGCCGATGATTCGCCCGCCATCCCGAGGATGGACCTGGCTGCGACATCGCCGGTGGTCACTTCCTCGGTCAACGCGACAGAAGGACAGGCCCGCAACGCAATACATGCATCAACGAACGACACCAGAATATCGGCGCCATCACCCAGTTGACTGACCTCGCCAAGCACCCGGGGTAACCGAACGAGCGTGAAGTCAAGCTCGCCCGGCGCTGCCGCGACAACGAGTTCCGCCAGCGCCTTGGACGCCGCGTAGGGATAGACGGCCTCGCGCGGATCGGTCACCTGAGCGACCGCGGGATCGGCATTCACCACAAAGGTCGACATGTGAATCAGTCGAACCCCCCTGGCCGTACAGGCGGCCACGGCCCCAGATACCCACTCCACATTGGCGTCTCGAATGTCGCGGTAGGGAGCCAGCACGTTGGTGTTCCCGATGCAATTGACCAGAGTGTGGGCACCGGTCCGGCGAATCAACTCGTCCAACATCCCGGGGTGAAACTCGGATCCGACATGCAGAACCTTGACGCCGACGACGTCCTTCAGGGCCGACCAGGGTTCGCAATCGGGTAGCTCCGACCTGGTCACCAAGATGACCTCGGGGCGCAGCGCGCCTTCTCGTTTCAGGTCGAGCGTGGCCCGCGCGAACCCGGTGCCGACAATTCCGGAAGCCCCGAGCACCATGATCGGCCCACCGTCCGTGGACCGCGAATCACTACCGCACGACGTCTTAGCATCCCGAGCGATTGCGATCCGGTCCAGGTCCGCTCCGATATCGGCCGCGGTGTCCAAGGCTGCGAGCTCATCGACCGCCGTACCTGCCGCAACGAGGTAGGTGGCGCTGTCCGCACTGATCAGGTCCAGCACGGACAGTTCACGACCGAGATACTGGCGAGTGGCCGGCAGAATTCTGATCAGATCGAGCGAGCCGATCCCCTCCGCCAGCAGCGAGGAGCCCGCACGGACCTGCCGCCCGAGGTGCTCACTCCAGATTCGTGCAAGACCAGCGGCTGTCTCTGCTGCGTCCGCCTCATCCGGTACCGCGTCCACAAACTCGGCCATGGTCCGCAGGACGTCCCTGTCGACCTTGCCGTTCGGCTTTCGCGGGATGCTCGGCACATCGATGACGAAGAACGAGGAGACACCCAAGCTCACTAACAGACGCCTGATTCGGCCGGCCAATTCGTGGTGCTGCAGCCCGTTACAGGCCTGGAACCACACGGCCAGCGCACCATTGTGGGCGGCCGCGTAGGCGTCGGCGACCGCCGGGTCTTCGGATATGCGGCCGATGATCGCGGCCGTGTCGACTCTCTTGCCCGAGATCTTCACGATCGCATCGCGGCGTCCGGCGAAGGTGGGGAATCCATCTTCGTCGAACACCACGCGATCGGCGGTGGCGAAGGCCCGCCTGGCTTCACCGTCGGGGGCGTTGACCACACCGAAGCTCTCGCTCTGCATACCCAGATACCCCGCCGAGACGGGTTCGCCTACCACGACGATTTCACCGAAGGCGACAAAGACCGTGTTCGGTACGATCGGCAGGCCCACACGAAGCCGGTCGATATCGTCCGCATCCGCGACGGGCAGGTACGTGACGACCACCGTGGTTTCGGTGGGATCATAGCTCGAGATGAGTGAGATACCGCTGGTATCAGCGGATTTCACCCACATATCTACTGCGCCTGGGCGAATGGCTTCGCCGCCGACGACCACCTGACGCAGGTCAGAAGCACCGACCACGGCGAGAGCCTCGGGGTCCTCGCACAACAGGTGCCACACAGCCGTCGGCAGATCGAGCAGGGTGGGCCGGAACTCGCGGATATCGGACACCAATGCGCGCAGATCTCCGGATTTCATGCCGCGGGAACGGACCACCCGCGCTCCGCATACCGCGGCCCCGAAGATTTCCTCGACGCTGATATCCGACGTCAGCGGGGCACATTGGAGAATGCTGTCCTGCGTCCGCCAGCCGTAGGCACTACTGGCGGCGCGGGCAAACAGCGCAAGGGCACCATGGGAAACCGGAACCAGTTTGGGCTCACCGGTCGACCCCGAGGTGGCCATGATGTACGCCGTGCTGTCCGCCAGGGCATCATCCCGAGCCACCTGCTCCATGCGCTCCGTCACGAGTTCACGCAGCGATGCGTCCAGAACGACAGGGACCGAGATAGCCGTGTCGACGACACGCACCGTAACGCCACGCCCGTGCTGTGCAATCGAATCAGACCGCGCCGCAAGCTCTTCCGTGCTCTCACACACGCTGTATCCGCAGCCGATGAGGTGGCAGGCGATCAGCAGGTCCACAGTCTTATCGGTGTCGTCGTCGGCGCACACCACAATGTCACCGGGCACGACGCACGCGGCGATCAGCCATGCGATCCACGGCTCGACAAACGCCCGCCGCCGCACGAACCGCGCCACCTCACCGCCGGTGTCCAGGAACCAGGCAGGTAGCCCCGTAGCGTGTGCGCGATCATCACCTCTGCGGCGGGCGCCGTCTGCGCCGATCCCGAACCATTCATTCACCGTCATCGCGATCGGCAGCTGCCACATCGCTTCCATCGAGCCCAGCGCCGCCGCGATTCTCTCGGCGACCCACTGATGAGCGCTTGCGCTCGGCAAGTCGCTGCGATGCCAGATGGACAGGGTCAGCGTACGTCGATCTTCATCCGCGACGCACGACACGGTCATGCCCTCCACCGGGCCGATATCCGTCACACAGGGTGCTGCGGCGAGGAATGGACGTAGCTGTGGTGCGCAGGTCTCCCGGATGAAATTGACGGTCAGCGCCTCGACATGTGACGTCCTGTTGATGGCCAAATACATTCGGCGGTACTGCTCCTCACGGAGCCACCGGCGCCGCGAAGCCTTGACATAGTCACGATCAAGGGCGCGCACAACATCCTGTACCGATGCAAAGGCAGGGAAGCAGACCGGATGCGCGATGGAGTTGACCAGGCAGGTTGCCACACTGAGGTCGGGCTCCCCGAACCTGTTGTCCACCGCGTGAACCAGCAGAGTCTGTGTGCCCTGTCGCAAACTGGCGTCCACTGCGACCGAAGCCGCGGCCACCAGGATGTTCAACGGCACCCGCTTAGCCTCGGCCAGCGCATCGAGTGCATCGAATTCCTTGCCGGACAGGGTAACCGACTCCTGCAGCACACCCTTGGCGGCGCCGGATGGCCCGGTGCCGAGGCCTTGTCCGTGCGCGGTGTATTGCGCCGCGTCGGCGAGTTCAGTTTGGATCGCCGCACCAAAACGTTGCAGGGACTCGTCTGCCTTGGCAGCCTCACGGCGGTGCGCTGCCACAAGATTCGCCAGTCCGTCACTGGCACAAGGGGGTTTGACTTCCTCGCTTGTCGAGAGGAATCTGCCAAGGTCTGCTTCGATAACACCAATGGCGCCGCCGTCGAGCAGGAGATGGTGTGCCTGGATATCGAGGCCCACCACCCGCGCGTCAGCGCCGGTGCGCACGGTGTAATGCACGAGCGGCTTTACCGCGAGGCCGGTGGACCACCGGCTCACCAGCTCGCCCGCGGTCCGTGCGGTCAGGCCCTCTGCGTCCGCAGCAACCGAGACAATGTCGCCGAACTCTAACCGTTGCATCAGTTCCGGATGGTGCAGATCGGCTGACACTGGTTCTAGGACACACAACTGCACCGGGTTGGCGGCTATTGCCCCTTCCAGCGCGGACAGAAACACCGATAGCTCGATCGGGTGAAACCGAAAACTCTTCCCAATCAGGTACAACCCGGGATCATCGGCCTGTACCGCGCCGTTGTACATGTTCTGCTGTGAAAGGCTCATCGGCACGCGGTCCACGCGGGGTTCGACGGCCACGGTCATGTGACGCCCTCCGGCTGAGCGTGCTCCAGTACCTCGGCCCACCCTGCGATGGAAAGATCTGAAACCAAACGCTTCTGCAGCTCCGAGCCGCGAGTCACGCCCAGCTGCTTCATCAACAGCACGAATCGGACCGAGTCCAGACCCAGCTCCCGGAGATCGGTCAAGTCGCCATCGAAGAGTTCGGATTCCGAGATGTACAGCACCTCGCACACCGCAGCCAGAATCAGGTCTCGCGTGGTTTCAGACACGTGCCTGTGCCCCGTTCAGCGAGGCAGACAACGACGAGCGCATCACCTTGCCGGACTTTGTCCGAGGGATGTCCTCGACAACGACGATGGTCGACGGCCTGGCCATCGACTCCGACTCATGCCGATATCTGGCCGCGATCCGCCGCTTCAACTCGGCCGTACTCTGCCCATCGAGTTGTGCGTCGGACACCACGGCCAACCCGACCAGCGCGCCGAATTCCTCATCCGGTATCTCGTAACACGCCGCTTCACGCACGCCCGCAACATCTTCGGCAATTCGGTCGACCTCGTCCGGTACCACGTTGACGCCACCGGAGATGATCATCTCCGACGAGCGACCCCTGATGTAAAAGAATCCGTCATCGCGGCGCTCCACCAAATCACCGGTGTTCACCCATCCGTCGGCCAGTACCTCACGGGTGCGATCGGAATCTCCCCAGTACCCCAGCATGTTGGCGGGCGATTTGATCCACAACGTGCCGAAAGATGCAGAGGCGGCACCCGCCGCCGGCCCGCCGGACCCTTCGCCCGAAAGATAGGTCTGTACGCCCGGATACGGGCGCCCGACCGCACCTTCTTCGATCCTGGCAATCGACTCGCCGTCGGTCGGCAGACACAATGCGGTACAGCCTGTTTCACTCAGTCCGTAGACCTGTGCCGTCCGCACCCCGGTCGCCTCGATAAATCGCACATCGGCAGGGATCGCGCGCGAACCACCGTAGGCAATGAAGCGCAACGCGGGAAGGCAGGTGCCAGTCAGCTTGAGCTCCGACACCAATCTGGTCAGGAGAGTGGGCACCAGACACGCGGTGGCCACGTCGTTGTCGACAAGCAACTCTCGCAGTGAGGCACCGCGTTCACCACCGGTGACGCATGCGGCACCGTGCATCAACCCGTTGAGGATCCACCACAGCCCGCCGATATGCGTAGCGGGCAACGGCGAGTAAGTCGTTTCTCCTGCCACCCAATCGATCCAGCTCAGTCCCTCGTCATGCAGGATGTCCGGGATGGCGAAGAACGTGCGATTGGCAAGCAGCACGGCCTTCGGTTCACCCGTTGTGCCGCTGGTGAAGATCATGGCAAGGGCATCGTCGGCTCCGCTTTCCGCCTCGGCCGCCGAGAAATCCGAGTCACCGCTCGCGTGATGACGGGTGGTGTCGTTGTCGGCTGCACTCGGAACGATCGCGGCCGGCTGGGTTATCTCGCAGAACCGCGCGATGGTCGCCTGGGGCAGGGCATTGTCGACCATGACCGCGATTGCTCCGACCCGTGCGCAGGCCAGTACCCAAAGGTACGTCTGGGGCCCATTGTCAGAGAGGACCACGACACGAGAACCCGGCGTGACCGACTCGGCGCGAAGTGTCACGGCGAGGCGCTCAACCGTGCCGACGAGCTCACCGTAACTAACGGCATCGGTACCGTCGCTGCGGCGCAGCGCAATTGACTCCGGTTGTATACGGGCCTGTTCGAGGATCCGTTCCAGCACAGTGGGCGGCGGTGACTGAGACATGACGGTGGCGATGCGCTTCCTGTCGAGGGTTACGGGATGTTGAGGACCGCGATATCGAACTCTCCTGTCGCGGATCCTCCATCCTGATCCCAGAATTCGATGGTGCTGTGGAACTGGAGATAGCGCCATGACCGGTCGACGATGTGGAAGTCGCGGGCCTGCAGGCGTGCGGAGAACTGCTGCGCGTTGACCAGCCGCCGAAACCTCGACGATGTGCTCTTGATCAGCATGCTGGCGAGTTGGTTCTGGCAATAGTCGTCGATGGACCAGCCCCGGAATGCCCAGATGTCGTCGTTGACAACACCTTGCGCGAACGCGCAGTACGCCAGCTGGTTGAAGCACAGCACCAACTCCACGGCATTGAAGTGCCCTGTGCTTCGGATGTACGCGGACTCGTCGATCGCGAAGTTGCCCTGCGCGTGCACTGCGTCAGAGGTGATTCCGTATTGAGCATCGTTCAGGTAGCGGCATCCCTTGTACGAATACGGCTCGAGGACTCTGCTGAGCAGCGCCTCGGACATCGGGGCCATACCCGCCGAAGGCAGACCGGTCTGGACCGACAGCGTCGCCGCGACCGCACTCACGCCGCGAATCCCGGCGTCTCGAGCCCGTCCAGCATGGTCAGGCGGTAGGTCGTCAACGTACCCGATGCCGTCCCATGCTTTGCACGATGTACCAGAGATCGGTTGTCCCACAGAACAATATCCCCAACCTCATAGTGCTGAGCGTGGATGAACGGGGACGCATAATCGGAGTCGAGCTGCCCCGACGCTTCGAGGAGCTGCTGAAGCAACTCCGCGTCCAGAAGCTTTCCGGCCCCGTCCTCGATGGTCTCGGTGCCCGCCTCGCAGATGTAGAGGATCTCTTTCCCGGTCTTCGGGTGCTGGATCACCGTCGGCCACTTCTGCGGAGGCGTGGTGCGCTCGATCTCGGCCAGGATTTCCCCGATAGGCCGGTACACGTCACTCGGCCGAATCTTGATGTAGCGGCGCGGGGTATGTGTGCTGAATGTCCCCAACGCTGCTTCCTTTGTCTGTGCGGGCAGCGATTCCCACACCTTGTTGAGGTCGATGAAGTAGGTACCGCGGTCGAGCCCCGGAACTGCTAACGGCAACACCATCGAGAAGGCAAAGGGCTTCGGCATGAACATGTAGTCGACGTGCCAGAACGCACCGGTCCGCGGAACGCCTTGGCCTTCTTCGGTGGAAGACACGAAGATCTCGGGATGGTCCTGGTGGTGATAGACAGGCTCGTAGTAGGGCACGATCTCGCCGATCAACCGCCCGAGCTGGATGAATTGCTCGGGGGATGGGTGCACGTCCTTGAGGACGACGAGCTTGTGCCGATAGACGAGTTCGCGGATCTCCTCGGTGGTGATGCCGTCCAGGTTCCCCGGATCAATTCCGGTGACCTGCGCCCCCAGTCCCTCGCCCTTCACGTTGAGCGTCATCGACTCCCTAACCTTCTCGCGGATATGACTAACTAATGCGACTAAGGGAGCAGTCGATCCGGGAGTGCGAAAAGTTCCCACCGAAATGAGGGGCGGTTTCGCGCAGTGGGTAAATCGTTGGAAAACAATGCGATTAGTGGTCGACGTCACGCCACCGGCGAGGAACCAGTCAGGTCGTCGACCGACGGGCCGGCCAGCCGAAGAGCGTCATTCGGCGTCGGTACCCGATGCCGTCGAGTTCTCAAGCGACCGCTTGAGCACCTCTGACGGATCGCCCTGATCGGGGTGAAGCTCGTTCCCGCCGCTGCCGCCGCTGGTAGGAATCCGATCAGGTCCGATCGGATTCGGTGCCTGGGTGGGCTGACCGGGGCTCTGCCCCTCCTGGGTCGGCTGGCCCGGTTGCTGACCAGGCTGAGAGTTCTGGTCGCCTCCACTTTGGCCGTTGCCGCCGCCCTGACCACCACTGCCAGCCTGGTCATTGCCACCGCCCTGGCCACCACTACCGCCCTGGCCGTTGTCTCCACCCTGACCTCCACCGCCTCCGCCACCACCGTCAGACGGCGATGGCGAGGGCGATGGTGATGTCGTAGGAGTCGGTGAGGTCGAGGTCGCCGGCGGACCCTTCAGCTTGTCCAGTAATCGTTGTTCAGTTCCGTTGAGGTGCTTGCGAACCTCTTCGTCGGGTTCACTCGTGGTGTCAAAGCAGCCCGCCGGAGCCTCCCTGGTGACGACGAGGGCTTCCTGCCAAAATCTCTTGGCTTCGTCTCGCTTCCGGTCGGCGGACTTGAGGTCGCCCCGCGTCTCCAGGACAACTTCCAGGTTGATCCGCACCGGACAGGACTTGGCGGGATCCACTCGCGTGAGCGACTCCTTGAATTCGGTCTCCGCTTCCCCGAGCTTGCCCTCCAGGACGTACCGGTCGCCTTCGGTGAGGTAGGCCTTGTACGAATCGATGATGTTCCACGACTTGAGAAGTCGGACATCGTCGCGCAGCGAGTACGAGTCATAGCCAAGGTAGTGCGACTGTGCGGCGTACCCCGTGCTCACCATGACAATGAGCTTCACCGCGAGCGCCAGCAACAACAATGCGGGCAATACCGAGAGGGCCACCAGTCTGCGTCGCAGCACCTTCCGGCGCGGCCCGTCGCTAAAGAACCGTCGCACCGCGTCAAGAATCACCCGGGGGGTCACGTCGGCCCCACCTTCGTGATGCGCGACGTACGGTATTCACGGACCATCGCGAACAGCTCGTAGAACATCAGAGCCATCGCGATGCCGGTGAAGACCCAGTAGAACTCGGTCCTGTTTCCGGGAAGTGACACCGACCGCTGCTCGCTCGTGCTCGCCGACGGATCCAGTCCCGGAATCACCGGGGCGATCGAATCACCCTGCAACCGATGGACATATCGCACGTGGAGCTGGTCCGCGATGTCTTTGAGGGACTGCTCGTCGAGAACGGACAGGAACGGGCCTGTGCCTGCGGCGTTCTGGAAGTATGTCTTGTCTCCGTTGGCCGTGAGCTGGCTGGCCACCTTGCCGCCTTCGGGCGTCCCATAGCCAAGTACCGCGCCCCCGTCGACAAGGTCGGCGGGGATGTCGAACTTCTTGGCGGGCTCACGCGATGCACCCGCGCCCTCCCCGAGGTAGAACACGACGTTGCTTGAACCCGGGTACTGTCGGCGCGCCAACTCGAGTTGTCTCTTGAGCTCGCCGTCGGCGGCCGCGACGCCGACACGGTATACCGAGTCCGGTTCGGAGACATACGCCGAGTAACCCGTGAGTAGCGCCTTGAGGCTCCAAATATCTTCAGAAAGTGGCCAATCCACCCGAGCACTCGTCGCGAACGAGGTGATGGAGAACCGGCCTTGCGCGTACTGGTTGACGATGGCATCCATATCCGAACGAATGCCCGCCATCCGGAACTGCCCGTTGCCATAGTCTTCGGCCCGGGAATTGATGGACCGATCGACAACGAAAAAGACATTGACGTTGCTGTTAGCTGCCGCAACGGCATTCGATTCGGTGAGGACATGCGCGTTGGGCTCGGTCCCGGGCCGGGCCGCGGCGGCGAACACACAGACGATGGCCAGCGTCAACAGACTCCAGCGCAGAACCACCTTGCGTTCGCTACCGCCACCCACCACCACCAAAACTCGATACAGCGTGTACATGCGTAGTGCGACGATCACGACCGCCAACACGATGAAGATCCACCATGGCAGCACGGGCTGGAAGGTCATCGGCGCACCCCCGCCAGGGCAGTGGCGAAGACCACCGCGATCGCTAGCGCGATCACCAGGATGACGTTCGGTCGGTCCTGCACCTTCTGGACGTAAATTGTTCCGTCGGACTGGGTGATCACCGGAGGGTTGGAGCGGATCTCATCGAGATGGCCCCGGAAGGTCTTGTCGATACCGGCCTGCTCGGCCGCGCTACTGGTCTTCGTGCCCTGCAGATACGTGATGAATCGGCCACCGCTGCCCTCGGCCAGTCGCTTCACCGCGCCACCTTCTTCGGCGGCGGTGGGGGTCAGAACATTCAGCTGGATTTGCGCTGTTCTGGTCAGCTCCGCCAGCTTGTCATCGGCGTAGATCGGGCGCGCTTGTCGCTGCTCGGCGGTGGGCCCCAGGAAGATGACCGAACGGCGATGCTCACTGGGCTTGGTGAAACCGGGAAATCCGGTCATACACAAGGCAAGAGCATCGTTGACCGTGCGGGCGTAGTCCGTGTAGGCCACCCCGCGGGAGAATTCCTGCCGACCGCGCTGCAGCGCCTTGCTGTCCTCGGGCCCGGGTTTGTCCGTACCTGCCAAGGCGCCCAGTCCGCCGAAATAACCGAGCCGGTCTTGCAGGTAGGTGTTGTCTCCCGTCATGGGGATGACCCGTAGTGTGGCCGAGGTCAAGGCCAGTCGTTGGGTATCGAAGCCCTTTGCCTGATCGCGGAAGTAGTTCAGCAGTTCCGAAACATCATGGGCAGCAGGGTCGTACGCCACGCACAGGCTGATGTCCTCCGGGTGTGCCCGGTTGATTTGGGCGGCCGTCGCCTCGCTACTTACCGGCCGTGCGGTGGCGAAGATCGCGGCGAGCAGGAATGCCGTGGCCGCAATCGCGATGGCTGCCAGCATGATCCGATATCTACGGTATGCGCGTACATATTCGGGGAGCTGGGTAAGCCGCTGCACCCAAGCCAGCGGACGCAGGCTGCGTGGCCGCTGGCGCATAGGCCAGAAGTAGGCGAGCAGCGCAATCGCCACCAGCAGAACCAACCCGCCGATGACAACGAACCACCATCTCAGTTCCATGACTGGATCACACCCCGAACCGCTGCCGCCGTCGCCGCGACATTGGTGTCATCGCCGATCTCGAACTGACCCGAGTACAGCTGCGCCACCACCGGAGCCGCCCCTGCCGCGCCACTGTGCGCTACTTCTCCCAACGACATGTACGGCGCGCGCACACCGGTACGCATATAGATGAAGGTGCGCAGCACGCGGCTCATCGCGCCGTGCGCCTGCCGCGAACTCAACGCTCCGGCATCGTGCTCCTTGCGGACGTTGTCGATGGCCGCACTGAACTTGCGGCGTAGTACGCGCGCGGTGATGTCCCGGATCACCGGAATGGTGCGCAGCTTCTCCACCGGCAGTGTCCATACGAAAACACCTACGCACCATCCGATTACCAACAGCATCAGGATGATTCCGAACACCAGCCACAGCACCGAGTACGGCAGTGGCGCCACTATCCATCTCAGATAGTCATTTGGCACGGCTGGCCTTCTTCAGCATTGTGGTGATCGCCTTGACCAGGTCGCGACTGCCCGCGACCCGCGCACAGGGAATGGCCGATGAATTCACGTACTCGTCGAAGGCCGCCTCACGCTGCGCCTCGGCGCGTCGATAGGCCTCGATCACCCCGCCGCCGAGTATCTCCTCCCGAAGGATCGAGCGGCCGGAGTCGACATCGTATCCCTCACCACCGAATTCCGGGATCCCAACTAGAGGAGCATCTTTGATGGTGATCCAGTAGACGTTGTGACGCGCTGCCAGCCGGCGGAATTCGCTGTCGAGCTCATCGGATAGATCGGGTTCGTCGGATATGACGAACACGATGTGGCGATGTCGGTAGTTCCGCTCGACGAAGCGCAGCTGCGCGGCAACGCTGCTGCGCCCACTGGAGGTGATATCACGGCTGTTGATCCGTTCGAGCATGTGCTCCAAATGCGGCTCGCCGCGGCGGTTCGGCATCCGCCCTGAGGCATGCTCATCGCCATAGACCAGTCCCATTTCGTCGCCCTTGCTGTTGGCGATGAGACCCACCACACCAACCGCATTCACCGCGACCCGCTGTTTCGGTTCACCGCTGGCCGCCAGGGCAAGCATGTTGCGTCCGATATCGGCGACCATGAGAATCCGCTGCTGGCGGTAGGACACAAAACGCTTCACCAGCACCGACGACGACCGGGCGGAGGCCCGCCAATCGATATCGCGCACGTCGTCGCCGAGGATGTAGGGACGCAGGTCGTCGAATTCCAGGCTGCGACCATGGAACATCGAGCGGTGCTCACCTTCGAGCAGCCCACGTGACAACCCGGTGGGGCCCGTCAGCCGATTGTTGGTCAGCGTCTCCGCCTTGACCTGCTGAAGTAGTACTCCCATGGCAGGTTAAGGGGTTCGTACGGCCTGGATGATGTTGTCTATCAGCACTTCCGCCGTCACGTTCTCGGCCACCGCCTCGAACCCAAGAATCAGCCGGTGCCGCAGGATCCGGTGCGCCAGCGTCTTGATGTCATCGGGAAGCACGTGATTGCGATCGGCCAACAGTGCCAGTGCGCGTGCCGCCTTGCAGAACGCGATGGTGGCGCGCGGGCTGGCGCCGTATTCGATCAGCCGGGCCAGATTCGGCGGCAGGTATTGCTTGGGATTACGGGTGACATTCACAATCTGAGTCACGTAGTGCACGATCGCGGGGTCGACGTAGATACGCCGAACCACATCCTGGATGTACAGGATGTCTTGGATCGAAGCGACCGGCGCGCCTTGGTGATTCGTGTACACCCCGGCATCGATTCGGAAAACGACCTCCGCTTCCTCGGCAGGGTTCGGGTAGGTGAGGATCTCCTTGAACATGAACCGGTCCATCTGTGCCTCCGGCAGCGGATAGGTTCCTTCTTGGTCCACCGGATTCTGCGTGGCGAGAACCAGAAACGGTTCCGGGATCTTGTAGATCTCTCCGGCGATACTGGTCTGTCGCTCCTCCATCGCCTCCAGCATGGCGCTCTGCGTCTTCGCGCTGGATCGGTTGATCTCGTCCAGCAGCACGATATTGGCGTGTACCGGGCCTAGTTGCGTCTTGAACGTGCCCTTGGACGCATCGAAGATCTGCGTGCCGATGATGTCGCTGGGCAGCAGGTCGGGGGTGCACTGGATGCGGCGAAACTGTGCCTGAATGGCATCCGCGATCGCCCGCGCCGCAGTGGTTTTGGCCAATCCCGGGACGCTCTCGAGCAGCACGTGGCCGCCGGTGAGCAGGCCGATCAACAGCGACTGCTGCAGTCCGGATTGCCCGACCACCTTGACGGAGAATGCCTGGGCGACAGCCTGGATGACCGCACGGGCCTGGTCCAGTTCCTGCCGCGAGGGCTGCACCTGGGTGGCGGCGGTCACCGTCCGAACCACTTCACTACCAACGGATCCTGTGTCATGTCGATTTGTCCCATAGTCGGCACGATCGCCCTCCCTTGCACGGTGCTGCCGTTGGTGGATTGCACTGTCAGCATCCACGTGGTGACCCCGGTGGTCCGCACATTCAGATCGAACGCGGTGAAGGTGTACTGCACCTTGTCCACATCAGATGGCGGCTCCCAGTGCGCTGTCCCGTCGACATATCCCGGATTACGCAGTGCCTGAGGGCATGACGGCGGAGCAAGTGATGTCGATTTCGCGCATTCGGCGATGTTGTCCGCGACGGCCTTCTTCACCGCCGCGGCTCCCTCTTCGCTCATCCGCATCTCGACCCCGGGGAATACCGGCGCTCCCTGCACCAGGATTCCGTTGAGCAGAACCGGGCGAGCCGAGACCGCCGTCAGATTCTTGTTGGAGGATCCGATGTCCAGCCATCCCGGAAAGACATACGCGACAGACATATTCGAGGCCGGCTTACCGAACAGCGACAGGGTGCGAAGGGCGCCGGCCAGGATGCCGTTCTGGTCCAACGACAGCTTGACCGCCGCGGTACTGAGCTTCCAGGATCCGTCGGTCTTCTTGACGAGAATTGTCTCGTCGGAGGTCTGATCGCCGAAGTTCGCGGCCACGTGTACCCGGGCCATCACACCGCCGACGTCCTCGGAATTGAGAATGCGAATGTTCCCTATCGGCCATTTCGCGATCTGCTTCTTCAGAATGTCGTCGGTGAGAAATTCCTTGGACGCCGGCTGATCCGACGAATACGCAAGGGCCGCTTCGGCATCGCCCTTGGACAACGCCTCCAGGTATCCCTTGACCGCGGCCTCGGCGGTCGCCGCGCCCGCGGCGGGCCTTGTCTCCCCATCGCTTCCACCGGAGAACGACACGATTCCCACCACGATGGCCACAACCAGCAGCACTACGCCGGTGGCCACTCCGGTGACAATCAGAGCCTTTCGGTTCTTCTGCGGCGGGCTCGGCGGCTGCCCAAACTGCTGGTACTGAGGCGGCTGCCCGCCGAACTGATTGGGCCATCCCGGCTGCTGGGGAGGCGGCCCGAAGTTCGGCGGCCCGTAGGCCGAAGGGTCCGGTTGCGGCACACCCACCGGTGCCGGTCCTCCGAATTGCGGAGTGCCATATTGCGGCGCCGGGTTGGCCGGTCCGTCAATGGGGTTGGGACCGCCAAATTGCGACGGCGGCTGCGTCACCCTCGTGCCCCATCTTCGCGATAGCCGAACACCAATCGCCCCCCTCTCCAGCAAGCAAGATCCGCCCAGGCGAACCGAGACTATCACCGCATTATGCAGGGCATCGCCGCCAGACGTTGTGCTGCGACACCCCGTGGCTCCTCGCCCCGGCGACACTTCTCGCATTCGGCGCTTAGCAAACTTCTCTGTTGCTAATCTTGCCCGGTGACCTACCCACCACAGGAGCCGCCGGCATCCGGCGATCCGTCAGCGTACGACCCGAATCAGCCCCCACCGGGATATGCGAACCAGCCACCTCCGGGATATCAGCCGCCTCCACCACCCGGGTACCAACCCGGGTATCAGCCCGGTCCTCCCCCAGGAGCCCCCCAGTACCCCGGCGGACAGTTCCCGCCGCCGCCTCCCGGTTATCCGCCCGCCGGATATGGTTACCCGCAGCAGGCACCGTGGCCGCCGCGGGGCCCGTTCAGCGCCGGTGAATCCTGGACTTGGTCTTGGGCGCAGGTCACCAAACGCTTTGGAACCTTCATTCCTCCGTATCTGGTGTGGTTCCTCGCGATCGGCGTGCCCGTAGGGATCGTCTACGCCATCCTCATGGCCAGCCTCCCCCAGACCAGCACGAGCGGTTACGGCGGAGATTCGAGCTCCTCGTACTCGTATTCCTATGAGGGCCCGGAGCTCTCGGGCCGCGCCGTGGCGATCATGATCCTGCTCTACGCAGCGATTTTCGCAGTCAGCCTCTATATAGGCGCCTGCATCGTCAGTGCCAACCTTGATGTCGCGGACGGTAAGCCGGTGGCTTTCGGGACCTTCTTCCGCGCCCGCAGCTTCGGCCTGTACGTGGGGACCGCGCTGCTGGTGGGGCTCGGAGTTCTGATCGGAAGTCTCGTCATCGTCGGCGGTCTCATCTTCGGGTTCTTCGCCCAGTACGCCGTCTTCTTCGCCATCGACCGCGGCCTCGGCCCAGTCGACGCCCTGAAGGCGAGCTTCCAGATCGTCAAGGACAATCTGGGGCAGGCGCTGGTGGTTTTCCTGATCACCTTGGGCGTCGCTCTCGCCGGCGTCGCGGTGGCAGTCATCACCTGTGGTCTCGGCGGAATCATCAGCTACCCGGTGATCGCGGCCCTCAGCGGTCTGATCCACGTCTACACCTATCGCCGTCTCACCGGAGGCGTCATCGCACCCGCACCGGTGTAATCCGTAACAACGAAAAGGGCCCGGCCTGCACTGGATATCTCCAGGCAGACCGGGCCCTTTCGTTAGGGACTTAGAAGTCCATACCGCCCATGCCACCGGTCGGGTCGCCCGCAGGTGCGGCGGCCTTCTCCGGCTTGTCGGCAACGACGGCCTCGGTGGTGAGGAACAGCGCCGCGATGGACGCCGCGTTCTGCAGCGCCGAGCGGGTCACCTTCACGGGGTCGGCAACGCCGGCCGCGAGCAGGTCCTCGTACACGTTGGTCGCCGCGTTCAGGCCGTGACCCGCAGGAAGGTTCGCGACCTTCTCTGCGACGACACCCGGCTCCAGACCACCGTTGAAGGCGATCTGCTTCAGCGGAGCCGACAGCGCAACACGCACGATGTTGGCGCCAGTGGCCTCGTCACCCTCGAGTGAGAGCGAGTCCAGCGCGGGGGCAGCCTGCAGCAGGGCGACGCCACCGCCGGCGACGATGCCCTCTTCGACGGCGGCCTTCGCGTTGCGAACGGCGTCCTCGATGCGGTGCTTGCGCTCCTTGAGCTCCACCTCGGTGGCAGCTCCGGCCTTGATCACCGCAACACCGCCGGCCAGCTTGGCCAGGCGCTCCTGCAGCTTCTCGCGGTCGTAGTCGGAGTCGCTGTTCTCGATCTCGGCACGAATCTGGGCGACACGGCCCTGGATCGCGTCGGCATCGCCTGCACCCTCGATGACGGTGGTCTCGTCCTTGGTGACGACGACCTTGCGGGCAGTGCCGAGCAGCTCGACGCCAGCGGTCTCCAGGGAGAGGCCGACCTCTTCGCTGATGACCTGTCCGCCGGTGAGGATCGCGATGTCCTGCAGCATGGCCTTGCGGCGGTCGCCGAAGCCCGGAGCCTTGACGGCGACAGACTTGAAGGTGCCACGGATCTTGTTGACGACCAGGGTCGAAAGTGCTTCGCCCTCAACGTCTTCAGCGATGATCAGCAGCGGCTTGCCGGCCTGGATGACCTTCTCCAGCAAGGGCAGCAGGTCCTTGACGGTCGACACCTTGGAGCTGACCAGCAGGATGTAGGGATCCTCCAGGACGGCTTCCTGACGCTCGGCGTCGGTCACGAAGTAACCCGAGATGTAGCCCTTGTCGAAGCGCATGCCTTCGGTGAGCTCCAGCTGCAGGCCGAAGGTGTTGGACTCCTCGACGGTGATGACACCCTCGTTGCCAACCTTGTCCATGGCCTCGGCGATCAGATCGCCGATGGACTGGTCACCAGCGGAGATACCCGCGGTGGCCGCGATCTGCTCCTTGGTGTCGATCTCCTTGGCGGAAGCCAGCAGGGCGCTGGTAACAGCCTCCACGGCCTTCTCGATGCCGCGCTTCAGGCCGAGCGGGTTGGCGCCGGCGGCGACGTTACGCAGACCTTCCTTGACCAGAGCCTGAGCGAGCACGGTGGCGGTAGTAGTGCCGTCACCCGCGACGTCATCGGTCTTCTTGGCAACTTCCTTGACCAGCTCAGCGCCGATCTTCTCGTACGGATCCTCCAGCTCGATCTCCTTGGCGATGGAAACACCATCGTTGGTGATCGTGGGGGCGCCCCACTTCTTCTCCAAGACGACGTTGCGACCCTTGGGGCCCAGCGTCACCTTGACCGCGTCAGCGAGGGCGTTGAGGCCCCGCTCCAGGCCGCGGCGGGCCTCTTCGTCATACGCAATTGTCTTGGCCATTGCGAAGTGATTCCTCCGTATAGGGGGTTGCACGTTCTGGGCCGGGCGCAGTGCCCGCGACGGACGGACGCAGCTGTGTGGGCTGCGGCCTCACCGTCCCGACCTAGCACTCACCGGTCGTGAGTGCCAATGCCATGTTTAGCACTCGAGCATGGCGAGTGCAAGGGCGATGTGGTCCGTACATTTGGTCACGTGGAGGGGATTCACGGGGTGGTCTACCGGCTGATGGCCCCAATAAACCTGTTGGCCATCATCTGGGCGGCCTATGCCAAGTGGCTGCTCAGTTACCTGGGGCTAGACCTGGGAGGCATCTTCACGCTGTTCTTGATGTTTGTAGGTGGACCGCTGATGCTGCTCTGTCTGTCGGTGACGACTGCGCTGGCGCATGCGCATCGGGGTCTCACCCGCGTTGAGGTGTGGACGCAAGTCTCGGTATGGGTCGCAATGTTCGTGTTCGGTCTGACGTTCTCCGACGGCGATGCCGAGAGCGAATACCCACCCATCTTGGCCGCGCTGACCGGGAAGGCCGTCGTCACCGAACGCACATCCACAACCTACGGCGTGTGGTTCGACCGGGAGTACCACCGCAGCCTGCTCGACACGGTCTGCGACTGGACCGGCTGGGTCGCACTGCTCATCGGCTGCGTGGCCTGGTTGGTGTTGATCGCCTCGTTGTTCAGGGACCGCACCCGGTGAGGCGCGGTCTCGCGCTCGTCGTCACGCTGCTGTGCGCGCTAGGTGCAGCACAGTTTCTCTGGCCGCAGCCCGGCATCACCGAGCAATCCGGTTCGACGGTGCGGCAGTTGACGTTCGTGCGCCAGGAGATCGATAGCCACGCCGACTCCGCCGCGCAGCAGCACTTCCCCGAGGGATACTTCTTCACCAACGTGCTCTATGGACTTGCCTGGGTCCAAGCCGCTCACACCGACCAGGGGCTGCGCGATCAGGCGCTGCACGAGGCCCGCTGGGCGTTGGCGCGCGCCGAGTCGGCCGAAGGCAAAGGCGTCTTCGACCCCACGCTGCGTCCGGCATACGGCGTGTTCTGGGCGGGCTGGACCACATGGTTGCGCGGCGCGATCCTCACCCTCGACAACACCGACGGCGCCGAGCGGCAGCTGTTCGCCGCACGTAGCGACGAGATTGCGCAGGCATTCTCGGTCTCGGCAAGCCCGTTCCTGTCCGCATATCCGGGACGGTCGTGGCCGGTCGATTCGACGGTGGCCATCGCCGCTTTACGCCTGCACGATCACATCTTGGGCGATCGTTTCAGCGCGGTGATCGACCGCTGGCGCAGCGCCGCCCTTGGGCATCTCGATCCAACGACAGGACTTCTGCCCCATGAAGTTTCAGCGTCCGACGCCGCGATAATCGAAGGGGCGCGAGCCACCTCGCAGACCGTGATCCAACGGTTTTTGCCCGAGATCGACGGCTCCTTCGCGCGCGGCCAATACGGCGCCTACCGGCGCCAATTTATTTCTTACCCATACGGTTTCGGGCCCGCGCTGCGGGAGCATCGGCAGGGCGTGGACGGACGGGGCGATGTTGACTCCGGACCGCTGATTGCCGGGATCAGCCTGTCGGCGACCGTCGTCGCCATGGGCGCGGCCCGAGTAAACGGCGATGCCGAACTGGCGGCGGCCATCGGCGCCGAGGGCGAGCTGGCAGGGGTGCCGATTACCTTGCCGAAGACCAAGCGCTACGCCTTTGGCGCAGTGCCGATTGGCGACGCGTTCGTGGTGTGGTCGTCGACGGCGCGGCTGCTCACCGCGGAACCGGCTGCCGCGTCGTACCCGCTGCCGTGGTGGTGGCGGACCTCGTGGCTCCTTGCCCTTGGCGCCGTCGCCACCCTGCCGTGGCTGCCGGCAGGCATCCGGCGGATCCGCCGCGGTTGACGCACTCGGGTGGAGGATGTACACGACCTCCTTGCGACGAAGGGGAAGAGTTGGCGCCCAACGGATACGGACAACACACCCAGCGAGCCGGCCACCGAATCCGACTAGCAGCTGCCGGAGCAGCGTTTCGACGCACTCCAGCATGAAATTCGGCTTGCCACCCGCAGCAGTCGCTATGCGTTGGCGACTGCCGTCGCGCAGCGGCGATCGACAAATTCGTCTCGGACAACAGCATCGATCGACTCGCCGAACGTGCCCGCACCGATCTCGGCTCGGGCTGAGCTGACCGCAGAACCCCGGACAACCGGCCGTGGTCGTGGCGCCCGGACACTCAGGAACGGGGTCTAGGGTGCTGGGCATGTCGCTCAATATCCTCATCAGCGGTGGTGGTATCGCAGGTCCCGCGTTGGCGTACTGGCTTGCGAGAGAAGGACACTCCGTCACGATCGTCGAGCGTGCCAGAGCCTTGAGGAGTGGCGGTCAGGCCGTCGACTTCCGCGGGCCGTCGGTCGAGGTACTGGACAAGATGGGTGTACTCCACGCGGTGCGAGCACAGGCCACGCACATGGGGTCCTTGGTGATGGTCGATGCCGGGGGCAACGAAATCGCCCGGCTACCACCGGAGGTCATCAGCGGGGAGTTAGAGATCCTGTGGGGAGATCTCGCCCGCATCCTGCACGACGCGGTGCGCGACCATGTCACATTTCGCTTCGGCGATTGGATCACCGATGTGCGTGACGACGGCGCCGAGGTCGCCGTCTCTTTTGCAGGAGCCGCTCCGGAGAGCTTCGATCTCGTGATCGGCGCCGATGGCGTGCATTCCGGTCTTCGCGCGCTGACATTTGGGCCCGAAAACGAATTCGTGACCCAGTTGGGCCAGTACTTCACGTTTTTCGCGATGGACAACCACCTCGGTCTCGACCATCAGACGGTGAGCTTCCGGGAAGGTACCCGGGGCGTTGGCATCCAGGTGAACGCTCCCGACGCCCCGGCCCGGGGTTCACTCGCGTTCTCTGACGACGACGTGAAGTTCGACTACCGCGACATCGAGGGCAACAAGCGGCTGTTTCGCGAAAGGTTCACCGGCTTCGGCTGGGAGACAGCGGCCGTTCTGGATGCCCTATCAGCCACCGACGAACCCTATTTCGACTCGTTGTGCCAGGTGCATCTGAACGAGTACTCCCGCGGCCGGGTGTGTCTCATCGGGGACGCGGCCTGGTGTGCCTCGCCCCGGTCGGGCATGGGTACGAGTCTGGCGATCGTCGGCGCCTACGTGCTCGCCCACGAATTACGTTCCGCACAGGGCGATTTCCCGACTGCTTTCACCCGATTTCACGCCCTGATGGTTCCGTACGTCGCGCGTTGCCAACAGCTGGCACTGAGCACCTTGAAGATCGACGGCGCCACGTCTCCCTGGGCGAAGCAACTGCGCAAACTTGGTCTGTGGTCGCTGCGGCTGCCCGGCGTCCGTCAGCTGGTCGCCCTCCAGGCGCTCAAGGTGGGCCGGTCGTTCGTGCTACCCACCTACGACTGACCGAACTTCTTATGTGCCGCCACCGCCACCGCCTTGATGTCGTCACAGGGCGAGGTCCCACGCAACACGGCGGCGGGCACGCGGACATCGTCCGGGCGGGATGTCCCGGGAGCGAAGTAGGTCGGCGGATAGTCCTTCCCCAGAAACACATAGACCTCACAGAACGGTTTGTCGTAAGTCCGGGTGACGGTGCTGACGTGTAGTTCCACACCGTCGCGCTGCTCGACGACCGAATGCCGCTGCTCTCCGTAGGAGGAACTGTCCGGCTCATGCGGGTCAAGCGGCCGCAGGGTCAGCTGCACCCCATCGGCTTTCTTGTCCCCGGGCGGCCCCGCGCTGAACCAGCACCCGTATAGATCGGTCCGTATTCCATCGTCACCGCTAGGCCGGTAGCCGGCGAAATCGCGCAGATCGGCGAGCAGCGAGCACGGGTCGGACCAGTTGGATTTCAGCGGCAGCTGCTTCGACCTGATCTGTGCGGCACCCGTCGCGATCGCGACTGCCTCCTTGCACGGATAGACCGGATCACCGGGTCCGGGATCTCGAGACAGGCTCGCCACCACTGTCAGCCGCACACGCCTCATCAGATCGGCGGCAGCCCCACGGGAAGACACACCGGGCAGATCGACGGCACCCAGGTTGAACACATACCGGCACCATCCGCGGTTACTCGTCGGCCCCAACTCGTGCGTCACTGCTATCCCGTTGATCTCCATCGAATCAGCGGGAGGTTCTACGCGCTCCGGAGCAATGTCGAAGCCGATGGTCGCCGAGACATCGCTGGGAAAGGTGCCGTCGAACGCACCCAGCCGCAGGGTGCACCGATCAAAGCCTTCGGTGTATCCGTATGAGATCGCCCGCGGAATCGTGGACTTGATCGATGTGGCATCGACAAAACCGCACGGATCGATGTCGCGAAGCGCTGCGTCGACCGTCAGCTGGGCGGAATCAGCGGCGGTGTGGGCACGCCAGTCGTCCCGCTGTCGGGAGTCGAAAAAGGAACATCCTGCGGCCAGCAGCAGCACCGCCACGAGCACCGGCCAACGACCTGCGGGCACATGCCACCTCCCTACCGACGCGGTCGCAGCCCATCGAACACGACATCGGTCACCTGCTGCGAGACTTCCTGGTTATAGCTCTGCATGGCCTGACAACCGACCAGAAGTGCCTTGACCTCGTGCACGCCGACATCGGATCGCACGGTCCCCGCCTGCTGCGCCGCGCGCAACAGGTCCCCGAGGACCGCGTAGAAGGACTCCTCGATACGCGGAATGAGAGCCTCGACGTCAATACCCGCGCCTGATAACGCGTCGACCAACCCTTGGTCGGTCCCACCCCAGGCCATCATCGAGCGCAGGAATTCGAACAACGCCTCACCGGGATCGACGGCTTCCAACAGCTCGCGTCCCTTGCCGATCACGCTGCCCATCCGGTCCTCCGCGACCGCGCGGTACAGGTCCTCCTTGGCGGGAAAGTGCCGGTACACGGTCCCGGCGCCCACCCCCGCGCGCCGCGCGATCTCGTCGATCGGGACACCAAGTCCCTCCTCGGCGAAGGTTTGGTAGGCGACCTCCAGCACGCGCGCACGGTTGCGGGCAGCGTCGGCACGCAACGGCCGGGCGGGTTGATCCATCTCACACTCCTCGACGCCTTGACAAAACGGGGCGCGCGTTCCGTATATTCATAAGCGGAGTAACCGCCCCGGTTACTGAAGATACTACTCAAGGAGTTCCCATGACCGCATGGAGCACCACCGACATCCCCGACCAGACCGGCCGCGTCGCCATCGTCACCGGTGCCAACACCGGACTAGGTCTGGAGACTGCCAAGGCACTCGCCGCACGCGGCGCCCACGTCGTATTGGCAGTGCGCAATACCGAAAAGGGCAAGGCCGCGGCCGACACGATCACCGCCGCCCACTCGAACGCCGACATCACCCTGCAGTCCTTGGACCTGTCATCGCTGGAGTCCATCCGTCGCGCCAGTGACGAGCTCAAGTCGCGCTACGACAAAATCGACCTGCTGATCAACAACGCCGGTGTCATGTGGACCGAGAAGTCCACCACCGCCGACGGCTTCGAGCTGCAGTTCGGCACCAACCACCTGGGCCATTACGCATTCACCGGCCTGCTCTTGGACCACCTGCTGCCGGTCGTGGGCTCACGCGTGGTGACCGTGTCCAGCATCGGACACCGCATTCGCGCCGCGATCCACTTCGACGACTTGCAGTGGGAACGTAACTACAACCGGGTGGCGGCATACGGCCAGTCGAAGCTGGCCAACCTTTTGTTCACCTACGAGCTACAGCGGCGCCTGGCGGGCACCAATACGGTCGCCTTGGCCGCGCATCCGGGCGGGTCCAACACCGAGCTGGCGCGCAACTCTCCGCTGTGGGTCCGGGCCGTGTTCGACGCCGTGGCACCGCTGCTGGTCCAGGGCGCGGATATGGGCGCTCTGCCTACATTGCGGGCCGCCACGGACCCCGCGGCCCTGGGTGGCCAGTACTACGGCCCCGACGGATTTATGGAACAACGCGGTAACCCCAAGGTCGTCGCGTCGAGCGAGCAGTCCTATGACCTCGATTTGCAGCGTCGGTTGTGGTCGGCATCTGAGGAACTCACCGACGTGATCTTCCCGGTCAAGTAGAAGAGCGGGAGGACGGCGGGCACTGTGCTGACCGTCACCGACTTGCCCCGTGGTGACACGACACGCGGCGCCCGCCACGCCGCCGGGATGCACTCACGTAATCCGTTGCGTTAGTCTGCGACTCAATCATCGAGTCAGAGCGGAGACCATCGGGTGCGGGCTGTAGAGGCGCCCAGCACCCACACCTTGCGGGGCTGGCAACGCAGGGCATTGGTGCGCTATCTGGCCGCCAAACCCCGGGACTTCCTCGCGGTCGCAACCCCGGGATCAGGCAAAACAAGATTTGCCCTGCGGATTGCTACCGAGCTGCTGGCCGACGGCACCGTGGACAAGATCACTGTCGTGGTGCCCACCGAACACCTCAAGGTGCAGTGGGCACAGTCGGCAACCTCCTTCGGCCTGTCTCTAGACCCGCGGTTCAGTAACTCCGATTCACAAACCTCCTCGGAGTACCACGGCGTGGTCGTCACCTACGCCCAGATCGCCAGCCACCCCACCCGGCACCGGGTGCGCACCGAGAACCATCGCACCCTGGTGATCTTCGATGAGATCCACCACGCCGGAGATGCCAAGAGCTGGGGCGAGGCGGTCCGCGAGGCATTCGACGACGCCACCCGGCGCCTCTCGTTGACCGGGACGCCGTTCCGTAGCGACGACAGCCCCATCCCGTTCATCAACTACGAGCCCGACGGCGCCGGATACCAGCGTTCACAGGCCGACCACACCTATGGCTACTCCGAGGCCCTCGCCGACGGCGTGGTGCGCCCCGTGGTCTTCATGGCGTACTCGGGCGAGGCCCGCTGGCGCGACAGCGCCGGCGAGGAACACGCCGCACGCCTCGGCGAGCCATTGAGCGCCGAGCAGACCGCACGCGCATGGCGCACCACCCTGGATCCGAACGGCGACTGGATACCCGCGGTGTTGCGTGCCGCCCACGCACGGCTGCAGCAGAAGCGCAACGGCGGCATGACCGATGCCGGGGCCATGATCATCGCCTCCGATCAGAAGGCCGCGCGCGCCTACGCGAAGCTGCTGACCACGATCACCGGCACCGAGCCCACTGTGGTGCTGTCCGACGATCCGAAATCCTCGGACCGCATCGCCCAGTTCGCCTCCGACGGCAGCGAGTGGCTGGTGGCGGTGCGCATGGTGTCCGAGGGCGTGGACGTACCACGGTTGGCTGTCGGTGTCTACGCGACAAGCGCCTCGACCCCGCTGTTCTTCGCCCAGGCGATCGGGCGGTACGTCCGCTCGCGGGCACCGGGCGAGACGGCCAGCATCTTCCTGCCCTCGGTGCCCACACTGCTCGAGCTCGCCAGCCTGCTGGAAGAACAGCGCAATCACGTGCTCGGCAAGCCGCATCGCGAACCGATGGGCGACGAGGAGCCGGTGGAACGCAAGCGCACCGAGCCTGGCGAGGAAGAGAAGGGCTTCGAGTCACTCAGCGCCAGTGCCGAGCTCGATCAGGTGATCTTCGACGGCGCATCCTTCGGCACCGCGACACCGGCGGGCAGCGAGGAGGAGGCCGAGTATCTCGGCATTCCCGGCCTACTGGATCCGAACCAGATGCGAGATCTGTTGCGGCGCAGGCAAGAAGAACAGCTCACCAAGCGCACCGCATCGGGTGAGGTGCCACCGGAGATCACCTCGACACACGGCCAGCTACGCGAGCTGCGGCGCGAACTCAATGCGCTGGTGTCGGCCACGCATTTCAAATCGGGCAAGCCGCACGGCTGGATTCACAACGAGCTGCGCCGCCGCTGTGGCGGCCCGCCGGTGGCGGCGGCCACTCGCGATCAGCTCAAGGAACGCATCGTCGCGGTCCGCACCCTTCACCGGGAGCTGTAGCGCGCGTAGCGTGGATCGCATGTCACTGGTTGTTTCTGGATATCCCGAACCTCGGTATCACGGCGGCACCGGCGAGATCAGCGCGACATTCAAACCGGCCACCGATCCGCCCGATTACGCACCCGACGGCGGCAACGTCCAGTACAGCTACCTGGCCACCCAGCAGTCCACGGCGGGCGATTACGGGCTGTACCGAATCGATGCCGGGCCGGTGAAGGGCTTTGGTGCCGCGACGCATTTCCACAAGGCGATGTCCGAGGCGTTCTTCGTACTCTCGGGCACCTGGCGGCTCTACAACGGTGAAAACTGGGTCGATGCGACCGCGGGCGACTTCTTGTTCGTACCGCCCGGTGGCCTGCACGCGTTCCAAAACGACTCGGGTCAAGCAGCTTCCATGCTCATGCTGTTCGCTCCGGGCGCACCCCGGCAGAGATACTTCGAAGGTTTCGGTGAGCTCGCCGATATGACCGATGAACAGCGCACCCAGTGGTTCATCGACCACGACAACTTCTTCGTCTAGACCGGGAACCGCACTCCGGTCAGCTCCTCGGAAACGGACCAAAGTCGTTGTTGCAGAGCCTCATCGTGTGACTGCTTGGTCGACCTGACCACCTTGGGATACCCGCGGAACTCCCCGAAACCTGAGGGCCCGTAGTACTGACCGCCCGAGGCTGCCGGGTCCGTGGCGGCACGCAGACTGGGCAATGCTCCCATCGCCGGGCTCTGTGCAAGTTTCAGGGCCGCCGCACTGAAGGCCTCGGGACCGAACGTGATGTGGCGCATCAGCTCAGTACCCGAGGCGCCCGGGTGGGCAGCCAGCGCCGTCGTCTCCGCCCCCGCTGCCGCAAGCCGTCGCTGCAGTTCATAGGTGAACAGCAAATTCGCGAGCTTGGACTGCGCGTATGCACCCACTCGACTGTACGTACGCTCCCATTGCAGATCATCGAAATGTATTGCGGCCCTGAATTTATGGCCATTGCTACTGACGGTGACGACGCGCGAGTCACGCACGGCGGTGAGGTTCTCCAACAGCAAGCCCGTGAGCGCGAAATGTCCCAGGTGGTTGGTGCCGAACTGCAGCTCAAACCCGTCGGCCGTGGTGCCCTTCGGCGGATACATCACACCTGCGTTGTTGATGAGAAGATCGATCTGCGGATAGTCGCCACTGAGCTGTCCCGCGGCGGCTCTGATATCCGACAGGGAAGACAAGTCCAGTCGCTGCAGTGCGAGGTTGCTCTCGGGCGCGGTCGTCTTGATCTCAGCAATGGCAGCGGAGCCCTTGTCGAGGTCGCGGACCGCAAGAACCACCCGTGCGCCCGCGGCCGCCAGCGCGCGGGCCGTCTCCAGGCCCAGGCCGGTATTGGCACCGGTGATGACGGCGATGCGCCCGGTCTGGTCAGGGATATCGGCAGTCGTCCAATGTGCGGTCACGTTCGCATCCTGCCCCAGATCCAGCGCGCTGCCCACCCGTGATTCACAGTTCTCCCGGTGTTCGGTGCCAGGAATCCCACAGCCGGGGTCAATACGCTCAGCGCGGAATAGCTGAGCCAGGCCACCCACTCCACATAAGGCGGGTACGTGCACAAACCTACTTCTGTTGCCACACTTGTTGTTTCGCTCTTCTGCGCGGGCACTGGGGTGGCTGCGGCAGATCCGTTGCCGATCGCGGATGTGACCCAATCCGCGGTAACCGACGACGGCTGGCATCTGAGTGACTCGCTCAGCCGGATGACGATCAATTCGGTGCCGAACATGGCCGCGACGGCGTTCACGCGCGAGGGCTTCGTCACCGGCAAGGCCGCAGCCAGCATCGATGGCAACGGCGCGGTTCCGGTCAATTCGGGCACCCTCGTCATGGGCTTGCAGCTGGGCTGCCAAATCGACCTCAGCGAGGGCGGAAGCGTGGACGTCGGCGCAGATGCGGGCATCAACCCGGGCTTCTCCGGTAGCAGCAATATTCTGGGAATGATCGGCCCGTACGCGGAGGTGAACGGCAGCATCTCGGTCAACCTGCTTCCCGGGACGATCAAGAACATCGTCTTGGGCAAGAAGGCTCTCAAGGGCCGGACCGGCGAAATCGTGGTTCACGACGCGCACGTCAAAGTGGACGCCTGCGGAGGGCCGGTCTCCATTCGTTTCTTCACGACGGCGATGATCGACACGGACAAGTCCGACGACAGTGTGAACGTGTACGGGGACATCCTCTCGCTATGAGCGCCCTGCAGAGACGCCACATACTCGCGCGGTGCCTCACCGCTGCCGCGTTGCTGGCGTACGTCGTCATGTCACAGACGCCCATCGCACAGGCCGACAACTGCAGCCCCGGTGATTTCGGTGCGGCTGCGGGGTGCGCTCCTCCGGCTGCGGCGGGCGGTGACAAGGCCGAAAGTTGGCCTCCGACTGGCATCGACTGGCCACCCGACGCGGATACCGACGCCGACTCTGACAAGTCCAGTCAGCAAGGCGCTGCCCCCGCACCGATCGTGATACCCAACGGCGCCACGGAGGCGACTCCCTCACGATCGACTGGACAGACGACAACCGCGCCGACCCCCATCGTCCCGGTGGGTTCCGCTTCGGCGAAGTCGGCCCCGGCGGCGATCGTCACCCCTGGCTCTTAGTCAGGTACGGCCCCGAGTTGTCGGTCTTCGCGCGAGCCACTCATCCGTGGAACACCGCTTCGATGTTGTTCCCGTCGGGGTCACGCACGAATGCGCCGTAATACCCGGGGTGATACTCGGGCCATAACCGTGGCGCGTGCAGCACCTCGGCACCCTCGCCGGTCGCGGTCGCGAAGAACTCGTCGACCTGCTCGGTACTGATGGCCGAAAATGCCACGTGGACTTCACGGTTGGGCCCCATGGCCCGTCCGTCACCACCAATCCAGAACTGCGCGCGCCCATCGGCGCCGTATCCGATGGCGACACCGAAATCCATCTGCCGCGTGAGCCCGAGAACCCCCAGCACCTTGTCGTAGAACGCGGCTGCCCCCGGCAGATCCGCACAGTTGATACCGAAGTGATCGATCATGACGCGATTCTGGCCTACAGGTCCGACAACAGTGCCGGTAAATTCGCAACCGAGTCGACGACATACGCCGGCTGCATGGAGTACTGATCGGCGGCCCACCTGTCCAGGGTGTCCTGCCGAAACTTTCCGGTACGCACCAGCACTCCGGTCATTCCCACGACCTGGGCGGCCAGCACATCGACGTGCAGGTCATCGCCCACCATCACCACCTGATCGGGCTCGCAGCCCATCCGCTCGGCCGCGAGTTGAAATCCGGCCGGGGCCGGCTTTCCGACGGCCACGGCCTTGCGCCCCGAAACCTGTTCCATTCCCGCCAGGTACACGCCGGTGTCGACCCGCAATCCCTCGCGGGTGCTCCACACCGTGTTGCGATGCATCGCGACCACCGGAATCCCTTGGGCCATCAACTCGTACACCCGGCTCAGTGTGGCGTGATCGAACTGCGGACCGGCCCCGCCCAGAATGATCACATCGGGGTCATCGGAGAGGGATTCGACGAAGTCGACCCCCGGCATATCGGCGGTGATGTCACCGTCGTTCAGCAGATAACATCGAGCACCGGGATGCTGGGCGATCACGTGATCGGCGGTCAGCATGGCCGCGGTGATCACCTCATCGGCAGGCACCGAGAGCCCGGCGGCGGTGAGCAGCTCCGCGATCTGCACCCGGGTCCGTGACGTGGTGTTGGTCAGGAAGCACCGTCGCACATCGTCGTTCTCGAGCGCTTTGAGGGCCTGCGCGGCGCCGTCGATCGGCTCCCACGAGGTCACCAGGACCCCGTCGATATCGAAGAGCACTCCGCCGACCGTCATGGCGCTATTTTCCTGCCACGGCGCGGATACCGCACGTCGAGGGCACACGGGGCGACATGGCCGAGCGAAACCCCTGCGTGCGGTATGCGCGCGGGGCGCGGGCAATAATGAGCCGATGCGTTCCGTCGCAGAACACCAGCAAGTCGTCGCCGGATTGATCCCGGCACCCGCGCCCGCACGGATACCGGTCGGCGCGGCCGAACGGCTGGTTCTGGCCGCCGATGTCGTCGCACCCCTGAATCTGCCGGTGTTCGACAACTCGGCGATGGACGGTTACGCGGTTCGATACGAGGACCTGGCTGGGGCCGGCCCGGCCAATCCGATAACCCTGCCGGTCACCGAGGACATCCCGGCTGGGCGCACCGACGAGTTGACGCTCAGGCCGGGCACCGCACATCGGATCATGACGGGGGCACCGATCCCCGCGGGGGCCACCGCGGTGGTGCCTGTCGAGGCCACCGACGGCGGTACCGAAACAGTGACCGTCACCGAGGAACCCGGTGCCGGACAACATGTCCGATGTGCCGGTGAGGATGTGCGCGCCGGCGACACCGTGTTGACCGCCGGCACCCGCCTCACCGCACCGGCGTTGGGTCTTGCCGCGGCGCTCGGCCTTGAAGCGTTGACCGTGCATCCCCGCCTGCGGGTGGTGATCGCATCGACCGGTAGCGAGCTGGTACCTCCCGGTACGCCCCTCAAACCGGGACAGATCTACGAGTCAAACGCGGTCATGCTCGCGGCCGCCGTCCAGGAGGCCGGAGCCGATGCCGTGGTGGCGCCGACCGTCGCCGATGACGTTGACCAATTCCTTTCTGTACTTGAAGAATTCGGCGCGCAGGCCGATCTGGTGATCACGACCGGCGGAGTGAGTGCCGGGGCCTACGAGGTGGTCAAGGACGCGCTCACCGACGCCGGCGTCCAGTTCGTCTCGGTGGCCATGCAGCCCGGTAAGCCCCAGGGGGCCGGACACGTCAACGGTGTTCCGGTGCTCACGCTGCCCGGCAATCCGGTGAGCGCACTGGTGTCGTTCGAGGTGTTCATTCGCGAACCGCTGCGCGCCGCCATGGGGCTGGATCCGGCACGGACACGTCATGAAGCAGTCCTCACCGATCCGATCTCGGCACCCGCAGGCAAGCGGCAGTTCCGGCGCGGTTGCTGGGACGCGGACAAGGGCACCGTGACCGCCGTCGGACCTCCCGCTTCGCACCACCTACGCTGGCTGGCGGTATCGAACTGCCTGCTGGACATCCCCAAGAACGTCACCGACCTCGCCGCGGGAACGACCGTCAGCGTGTGGGATCTCGGCTGATCACCGCCCACTGAGCGCCGCGGGAGTGCGAAGAGAGAACCCGGCGGTCAACGCCATCCCAGCAACTGCGTCCCCAGTGCACCGGCCACATCACTAGGATGGTCCGGTGGCAAGACGCCCCCGCCCCGTAGGTTCAGAGCCGGATTCCGGCATTCCGCATATCGTCGAGCTCTTCCGCTCGACGATCCCGCCGATCCATCCGGCAGGTCTTCCGTTTATCGCCGGCGGATTGGGATTGGCGGGCCTGGGCTTCAAGAACCGTTGGGTTCGCGGTACCGGGCTGGCGCTCGCGGGCGCGTGTGCCGGGTTCTTCCGGCATCCGCCGCGCGTTCCACCCAACCGCTCCGACGTGGTGGTGGCCGCCGCCGACGGCCAGGTCTGCCTCGTCGACCGTGCGGTGCCGCCGCCGGAATTGGGCTTGCCTGCCGAACCGCTTCCGCGTATCAGCATCTTCCTGTCCGTTTTCGACGTTCACGTGCAGCGGGTGCCGGTCGCGGGTGAGGCAACCGCTGTCATCCATCGCGGCGGGCAGTTCCTGTCTGCCGATCGCGCCGAGGCAAGCGTCGCCAACGAACGCAATAGCGTGCAGATCCGCACCCGCACCGGGCACGATGTGATCGTGGTGCAAATCGCTGGGCTCATCGCGCGCCGCATCATCTGCCACGCCAAGGTGGGTGACCAGCTGTCCATCGGCGACACGTACGGCCTGATCCGATTCGGTTCGCGAGTGGACACCTACCTGCCCGAGGGTTCGAAAATCCTTGTCCAGCAGGGGCAGCGGGCCGTCGGTGCGGAGACCGTACTGGCCGAGCTGCCGTCCTCGGCGGATAACGCGTAAGCAACGCAGCCATGACCAGTAGCGCCGCCCCACGACGTCCGGTTCACATCCGGATCCTGCCGAGTGTCATGACGGTACTGGCGATCTGTGGTGGCCTGTCGTCGATCAAGTTCGCGTTCGACGGAAAGCCCTACATCTCGCTGACGTTGATCGCCGCAGCGGCGATCCTCGACGGTCTGGACGGCAGGATCGCCAGGCTGTTGGACGCGACGTCCCGCATGGGCGCGGAAATCGACTCGCTCGCCGACGCGGTGAACTTCGGTGTTGCTCCGGCGGTGGTGCTGTACATCTCCCTGCTGTCGGATACCCCTACGGCGTGGGTCTTTTCGCTTCTCTACGCGGTCTGCATCGTGCTTCGGCTGGCCCGCTTCAACACGCTGCTCGACGACGACTCCGCACCCGCGTTCACCAAGGAATACTTCGTCGGGGTCCCCTCCCCCGCAGGAGCCTTGATGGTGCTGGCCCCGCTGGCCGCTTACCTGCAGTTCGGCGACGGGTGGTGGTCGTCCGTATGGGCGATATGCGGATGGATGGTGTTCGTATCCGTTCTCATCGTCAGCCAGATACCCACCGCGGCCATGAAGTCCGTGTCGGTGCCGCCCCGCATGGTGGTGTTGCTACTCGCGTTGGTCACGGTGGCCGCCGCCCTGCTGCTGCAGTACCCGTATGTGCTGCTGCTCGTTCTGATCGTCGTGTACCTGGCACATATCCCGTTCGCCTGGCGCAGTCAGCGCTGGGTAGCCGCCCGGCCCGAATCCTGGGATGCCAAGCCCAAGGAGCGCCGGGACCTCCGGCGCGATCAGCGCCGGGATCAGCGGCGCGCCTTCCGGAAGGCTGGGCTCCCCAAGCGGCGCACCGCCGAACGCCTGGGGCTGCGCCGTCCCGGCCGGCCCCGCTAGGGCCACATGAGCTCTCTCACTCTGACCGCACGCCTCAATACTTCGGCGGTCGACTCGCGGCGTGGCGTGGTCCGGCTGCATCCGGAAGCGATTGCCGCCTTGGGTATCCGGGAGTGGGATGCGATTTCTCTGACCGGGTCGCGAACGACGGCCGCAGTGGTCGGAGTCGCCCCGCGCACGGTTCCGGCCGGGACCGCCCTGCTCGACGATGTCGCGCTGTCGAATGCGGGGCTGCGCGAGGATTCGTCGGTCATCGTCGCGGCGGTGACGGTGTACGGCGCGCGGTCCGTCACGGTAAGCGGTTCTTCTCTTACTACCCAGTCAGTTTCGTCCGCGACTCTTCGGCTGGCCCTGTTGGGCAAGGTGATGACCGTGGGAGACACCGTTTCACTGCTGCCGCGCGATCTCGGGCCCGGTACGTCCACCTCGGAGGCGACGACGGCGCTGGCCCGGTCCGTGGGCATCACCTGGACTTCCGAGCTGCTCACGGTGACCGCGGTCGATCCGGGCGGTCCCGTCAGTGTGCAACCCAATTCGCTTGTCAGCTGGCAGGGTTCGGCTCCGCTGAGCCCCAGCACGCCATTGGCGGTCGCGCAACCCACGGTCACGACCCCGGCAGCGACACCGTCTCCGGCACCGCCACCTACGCTATCCGTGGAAGACCTCAAGGGTTCCCAGGCGCAGGCCACCCGCCTCACCGAATGGCTCAAACTCGCCCTCGATGAACCGGATCTGCTGAAAACACTGGGCGCCCAACCCCATCTAGGCGTGCTGATATCGGGCCCGGCCGGTGTCGGCAAGACGGCACTGGCACGCGCCGTCTGTGCATCGCGCACGCTCGTCGGGTTGGACGGGCCGGAAGTGGGAGCCACCACCGCAGACGGACGCCTCAACACGATCCGCGAAGCGGTGAGCCGGGTCAGGCAGTCCGGCGGAGTCCTGCTGATATCGGATATCGATGCGCTGCTGCCCGCGGCCGCCGAACCCGTGGCGACACTTATCCTCGCCGAATTGCGCTCCGCGGTATCCACTTCCGGAGTGGCGTTCATCGCTACCACCGCACATCCTGATGCGATCGACGCGCGGTTGCGCGCCCCCGAGCTCTGCGATCGCGAGCTCGGCCTGAGCCTGCCGGATGCCGCCACCCGTAAATCGCTGCTTGAGGTTCTGCTGGCGAAGGTGCCCTCGCACGACCTGCAGCTCGATGAGATTGCCGCACGGACACCCGGTTTCGTCGTGGCCGATCTGGCCGCACTGGTCCGTGAGGCCGCACTGCGCGCGGCCGCACGCGCCAGCGAGAAAGCCAGCCCCCCGGCACTCGACCAGGAAGATCTGGTGGGCGCGCTGTCGGTGATCCGTCCGCTCTCCCGGTCTACCACCGAGGAGGTGGCCATCGGGTCCATCACTCTCGACGATGTCGGCGACATGGTTACCACCAAACAGGCTCTGACAGAAGCTGTTTTGTGGCCACTGCAGCACCCCGACACCTTCCAGCGGTTGGGCGTCGACCCTCCCCGCGGTGTTCTGCTCTACGGACCGCCCGGCTGCGGAAAGACTTTCGTGGTGCGGGCACTGGCCAGCTCCGGACGACTGTCGGTGCATGCCGTCAAGGGCGCCGAGCTGATGGACAAATGGGTCGGAGCCTCCGAGCAGGCGGTCCGCGACCTGTTTCGGCGAGCGCGCGATTCGGCACCCTCGCTGGTATTCCTCGATGAGGTGGATGCGCTGGCACCGCGGCGCGGACAGAGCTTCGACTCTGGAGTCACCGACCGTGTGGTGGCGGCCCTACTCACCGAGTTGGATGGGGTGGAGCCGCTACGCGACGTCGTGGTGCTCGGCGCCACCAACCGGCCGGAGCTCATCGATCCTGCCCTGCTGCGCCCCGGCCGGATGGAGCGTTTGGTGTTCGTCGAACCCCCGGACGCCCACGCACGCAAAGACATCCTCAAGACGGCGGCACGCTCGGTTCCGCTGGACGCCGATGTGGATCTGGATGCCCTCGCCGACGAGCTCGACGGCTTCTCGGCCGCCGATTGCGCGGCATTGTTGCGCGAGGCCGCGATGGCGGCGATGCGGCGATCCATCGACGCGGCCGATGTCACCGTCGCCGATATCGACACGGCGCGGGCCGCTGTGCGGCCGTCGTTGGATCCCGTGCAGGTGGCATCACTGCGCGCGTTTGCTGACAATCGCTGAAAAGGGTTGCGTCGCGCCGATCGTGGGGCGCCCCGTAAACTAGGCATCACGACACCCCGCCCAACAACAGATAGACGGGAGTGCCTTTGCTTGCGATTCTGCTTGCCCATGCGCTGGCGGCCGCGGTGGCGCCGCTACTCGTGGCGCGCATCGGCCGACTGGCGTTCTACCCCCTCGCACTGGTTCCCTTAGGTTCGCTGATCTGGGTATTGGCACGATGGCCAGGCGACGGTCCGGGCATTCGAGTCGACATCCCGTGGGTGCCCGAGCTGGCCATGGACATCGCTCTGCGTTTCGATTCGCTGGCCGCGATCATGAGTGTGCTGGTGCTCGGCATCGGTGCACTGGTGCTGACCTATTGCGCAAGCTACTTCCGGCACCGCGACGGACACACCGAACCACGCCTACCGAGCTTCGCTGCGGAGCTGGTCGCGTTCTCCGGCGCCATGTTCGGCCTGGTGGTCAGCGACAACCTGCTCCTGCTCTACATCTTCTGGGAACTGACGACGGTGCTGTCCTTCCTGCTGGTCGGGCACTATGCCGAACGCCTGGCAAGTCGGCGTGCGGCGGTCCAAGCGCTGTTGGTCACCACCGCGGGTGGTTTGGCCATGCTCGTCGGGGTCATCGTGCTCGGTCATGTGGGTGGCAGCTTCCTGCTGTCCGACCTCGTCGCGAATCCGCCGTCGGGGATGGCCGCCAACGTGGGCCTGGTACTGGTGTTGATCGGCGCGCTGAGCAAGTCCGCCATTGTGCCCCTGCACTTTTGGCTTCCGGGCGCGATGGCCGCGCCCACCCCGGTCAGCGCCTACCTGCATGCTGCGGCCATGGTCAAGGCTGGTATCTATCTGCTGGCCCGCATGTCGCCGGGGTTCGCCGAAGCAGCGCCGTGGCGACCCGTCGTACTGGTCCTGGGCATCGCGACGATGATCCTCGCGGGTTGGCGGGCGCTACGCGAGTACGACCTCAAGCTGATCCTGGCCTTCGGTACGGTCAGCCAGCTGGGATTCCTGGTGGTGCTCACCGGGACCGGCGATCCCGACATCCTGCTGGCCGGTCTGGTCATGCTGTGCGCGCACGCCCTGTTCAAGGCCGCGCTGTTCATGGTCGTGGGAATCGTCGACCACACCGTCGGAACCCGTGATATTCGCAAACTGGCCTGGCTGGGAAATCGCCAACCAGCGCTGGCCGTGATCGCCGGAATTGCCGCGGCCAGTATGGCGGGCGTGCCACTGACCCTTGGATTTGTCGGCAAGGAGTTGGCCTTCGCCACGGTGCTGCACAGTCAGGTACTCGGCTCGGCCGCACCCTGGGTGCTGGCCGGCATCGTCATCGGTTCGATGTTCACCATCACCTACAGCATGCGGTTCATGTGGGGGGCGTTCGCGCGCAAGGGTTTACCCGAGTCCAGCGCCCGCGTGCGGGACATGCACGCCCCCGCACCCACGTTCCTGGTGGCACCCGCGCTGCTCGCGGTGACAAGCATCGCGGCCGGGGTATTGCCGGATTGGCTCAACTGGGCGCTGGGTAGTTACGCCGATCCCGTTGACGCACATATCGCGGTCTGGGAAGGGTTCGGAGTTCCGCTTCTGCTCACCGCGATTGCCTTCGCCGTCGGCATCCTCGCGTTCTTCTCGCGGGGACGCCTGCGCCGGGCACGGCTTGCCGTCAACCCGCTGGGCAATGCCGATCGCGGCTACGACGCAGTGCTGCGTGGCGCCGACGCGCTGTCCCAACGACTGACCGCACTGACCCAACGCGGCTCAATCCCGTTCACCCAGGCCACCATTCTGGTGACCCTGGTGACTCTGCCGACAATCGTCCTCGCGCTCGGCGCCCGCGACCAAGCACATCTGAAACTCTGGGATTCCCCGTTGCAGGGGGTGATCGGCCTCTTGATACTCGCGGCCGCCCTCGGTGCGACCATCATGCGCAACCGTCTCGCCGCGGTGCTGCTGGTCGGCATCACCGGCTACGGAACGGGAACCATCTTCGCCCTGCACGGCGCACCAGACCTGGCGCTGACGCAGTTCCTGGTCGAAACCCTGACGCTGGTGATCTTCGTGTTGGTGCTGCGCGCACTGCCTGCCGAGTCAGATGTTAAGCAGGCCAATAGGTTCCGGCTACCTCGCGCGGCACTGGCGATCGCTGTCGGCTGCACGGTCACCACACTCGGGGTGTACGCGATGGCCGCGCGACGTGATCGCCCGATCGCCGACCTGCTCCCCCAGGCGGCCTATCAGCGCGGACACGGAGCCAACACCGTGAACGTCCTCCTGGTGGACATCCGAGCATGGGACACCCTTGGCGAGATCTCGGTGCTGCTGGTCGCCGCGACAGGTGTGGCCTCGCTGATGTTCCGGCACCGGCGTTTTGGCAGAGCTCCCCGGGTCGGCGATGAGCCGCTCGCGCGAAGACTGTCAACCGATGCGGCCGGTCAACCGGACGTTGTGGTGGCATCTGGAATCTGGCTGCGCGGCAGCGAGCTACGCGACCCCAAGCATCGTTCGCTGGTCCTCGAAGTCGCCACGCGACTGATCTTCCCGCTTGTCATGGTGCTGTCGTTCTACTTCTTCTTCGCCGGTCACAACGTTCCCGGTGGGGGTTTCGCGGGCGGGCTGACCGCCGGCTTGGCGCTGGTGCTGCGCTATCTCGCCGGTGGGCGCTACGAACTGGGTGAGACGCTGCCGTTCGACGCCGGCAAGATCCTGGGCCTCGGGCTGGCATTCTCCGGCGGCACGGCACTGGCCTCGATGCTGCTCGGCGCACCGGTGTTGTCCTCGGCCACTATCCAATTCGACATGCTCGGGTTCGGGCACATCAAAATCGTGACCGCGATCTTCTTTGATCTGGGCGTGTACCTGGTCGTGGTCGGCCTGGTACTGGACGTGCTGCGCAGCCTGGGTGCGCGCCTGGACGTCGAGCTCGAGGAATCTCCACGTGCCCGAGAAGGGGTGCGCGCATCATGACCAATCTCGGACTGCTCATCATCATCGGCGCACTGACCGCGTGCGGCGTGTACCTGATGCTCGAACGCAACCTGACACGCATGGTGTTGGGTCTGCTTCTCGTCGGTAATGCGGTGAATCTGCTGATTCTTACGCTCGGCGGCCCGTCCGGCAATCCACCGATCATCGGGCGGCAATCCGCCGGCCGGACCACCGTGGCAGATCCGTTGGCCCAGGGCATGATCCTCACCGCAATCGTCATCACCATGGGCGTCGCGGCATTCACGCTCGCTCTGATCTATCGCATGTTCACGCTGGAAGCCGACGATGTCGTGGACGACGACGCCGAAGATGCGCGCGTCGCCCAGGAACCTCCGGAGCCGGTCACCGACGGCAGAGACGAACACCGGGAAGGGGCCGAATCGCTCGACGAGGACTCCCCCGCCGAGCTCGACGCGCTACCCGCGGGTGAGAAGTCATGAACGCCATGTCCGTTCTGACACCGCTCCCGGTGCTGGTTCCGACGACCGCCGCAGCGCTGACCCTCATCGCGGGACGGCGCCCCCGGTTGCAGCTGCTGATCACCGTGACGGCATTGACCACGGTGCTCGGCGTCTGCACCGCGCTGCTGTACCTGGCGGATCGCGACGGCACCTTCGCCCTTGCCGTCGGCGGCTGGGGCCCGACCGACGAGAAGCTGGGGCCTCTCGGAATAACCCTTGTGGTAGATCGCCTTTCGGCATTGATGCTGGTGGTGTCGGCCATCGTGCTGTTGGCGGTGGTGTTGTACGCGGCGGCTCAGGGTATCCGCGACGGTGATGAGCGGCAGCCGGTGTCGATCTTCATGCCCACCTATCTGGCGCTGTCAGCCGGCGTCTGCAATGCCTTCCTCGCGGGTGACCTGTTCAACCTCTACGTGGGATTCGAGGTGCTACTGGCCGCCAGCTTCGTCCTGCTGACCATCGGGGCCAGTGCCGACCGGGTACGTGCCGGCATCTCCTATGTGATGGTCTCGATGATGTCCTCGGTGGTCTTCCTCCTGGGCATCGCCTTCGTCTATGCGGCAACCGGAACCCTCAACATGGCCGAAATCGCGGTCCGCGCAGACGGTATCCCGTCGGGAACCAGGATGGCGATCTTCGCGGTGCTGCTGGTTGGCTTCGCCATCAAGGCGGCCGTCTTCCCGTTGTCGACCTGGCTGCCCGACTCCTACCCCACCGCGCCGGCACCCGTCACCGCCGTTTTCGCGGGCTTGCTCACCAAAGTGGGTGTCTACGCCATCATTCGCGCGCATTCGCTGCTGTTCCCCGGCGGCGGCCTGAACACGGTGCTACTGGTCGCCGCCCTGCTCACCATGATCGTCGGCATCCTGGGTGCCATCGCCCAGAGCGATATCAAGCGGCTGCTGTCCTTCACCCTGGTCAGCCATATCGGATACATGATCTTCGGTATCGCACTGTCCAACGAACTGGGTATGTCCGGCGCCATTTACTACGTGGCACATCACATCATCGTGCAGACAACGTTGTTCCTGGTGGTGGGTCTCATCGAACGTCAGGCCGGGGCATCGTCGCTGAATCGGCTGGGTGGCCTCGCCGCCGCAAGCCCGCTACTGGCCTTCGCATTCGTGGTCCCCGCGCTGAATCTGGCGGGCATCCCGCCGTTCTCGGGATTCATCGGCAAGGTTGCACTATTGGAGGCCGGATCACTACAGGGTTCTGCGTTGGCCTGGACCCTCGTGGCAGGCGGCACGATCACCAGTCTGCTGACCCTGTACGCGGTGGCCCGCGTCTGGACCAAGGCGTTCTGGCGGCCACGTGCCGATGCCCCGGAAGGCGACCTGGCCGCGGCCACGCCGACGGCGCTTCTCGATGACGCCGAGGATGTCGCGTTCGTGGACCGCGTCGACGTGGGTCGGATGCCCGCCGGCATGCTGGCGCCCACACTGGGCTTGATCGCAGTCGGGGTGGCGCTGACGGTCTTCGCGGGCCCCATCATCGGAATCAGCGATCGTGCCGCCGCGGAGGTCCGTGATCGCACGGTGTACATCAGTGCCGTCCTCGGGGGTGGCCCGCGATGAAGCGCACCCGCGAAGGACACCCGACACCGATCAAGCAGCTGACAAAGTACGGACCACGCGAAATCGTGCTGCGGGCCTGGACTTTGGTGTGGCTCATGCTGGTGTGGACCATGCTCTGGGGCAATTTCTCGGCGGCCAACACCATCAACGGGCTGGTGGTGGCCTTGGTCATCACGGTCTTGCTGCCCATGCCTCGGCTGCCGGTCGAAGGCCGGCTGCACGTAGTCTCCATGATCCGGCTGGCACTCACCGTCGGCTGGTACATGGTGCTATCCAGCCTGCAGGTCGCCTGGTGGGCCATCAGGCCGGGACCACCTCCGTTGAGTGCCGTACTGCGGGCGCAGATTTCGGTGAAGTCGGACCTTGTGATGGCACTGCTGCTCAATACCTTGACGATCATCCCGGGATCGGTGGTCCTGGAAATCGACCAGGAGCGCCGGCTGGCGTACGTACACGTGTTGGATGTCGGCTCTCCCAAGGCCGTGGCGAGCTTCTACACCCAGTTGCGGCAACTGGAAAAGCTTTTCATCGCGGCATTCGAACGAGACGTCGATTGGCATCCCGAAGATGACACCGTCGACGAGTCCGAGACGAGGGAGGGCGTATGAACCTCGTATGGCATATAGCCGCGGTGCTGCTCATTGCGGCGGCCGGCGTCACGACCTACCGGCTACTCGCCGGACCCAACACACTGGATCGGCTGGTGGCCGTCGACACTCTCGTGGCCGTCACCATGTGCGGGCTCGCCGCGTGGGCGGCCTACAGCCTGGATTCCACAGTGCTCTACGGGATGGTCGCACTGTCCCTGATCAGCTTCCTGGGTTCGGTGAGCGTGACCCGATTCCGGGTGCCCGATACCGCGATCAATCCCCGCGATGAAAGGAGGACGCCGCGATGAACGCATTCCTCGACGGGATCTCCGGCGCGCTGGTGTTATTGGGTTCGGCGCTGGCCCTGACCGCCGCGATGGGCGTGGTGCGATTCCCCGACACCCTGGCCCGCATGCATGCCGCGTCCAAACCGCAGGTGTTGGGACTGCTGCTGGTTCTGGCCGGTGCCGCACTGCGGCTACGCGGGCATACCGATGTCAGCATGATCGTGCTGACCGGGCTGTTCACCATCATCACTGCCCCGGTTGTCGCGCACCGGGTCGCACGGCTGGCGTACCACGAGCGCAGTGTCCGTGACGACCTCATGACGACCGACGAACTGGAGCGTTAGCCCCAACTCGTCTGCCGGGTGTTGCCACCCTCGTAGAAACCGTCCGCCACCGAGCCGGCCAGTTCCATGAATGCCATGCGGGTCTTCTTGCCCATCAGGTCCAGTGAGATCTCCGACCCTTCCGACAGGTGGTTGTCGAACGGGATGATGTGCACGGCCCTCGCACGGGTCAGGAAGTGTCGACTCAGCTGTTCGAGGTCGATCGAGGAAGCCCCCGGCCTGGACGAACTGATGGCCACCACGGACTGCCGTACCAGGTGCGAATAACCATGGTGGTCAAGCCAGTCCAGAGTCGCCAGAGCGCTACGGGCACCATCGATGGCCGGAGACGTCACCAGGACGATCGCATTCGCTTCACCCAGCACGCCGGCCATGGCCGAGTGCATGAGACCGGTGCCGCAGTCGGTCAGGATGATGTTGTAGAACCGCTGCAGAATCCGCATGACCGCCAGGTAATCGGCTTCGGAGAACAACTCCGATGCCGCCGGATCCCGTTCGGAGGCCAGCACCTCCAGACGGCTCGCACTCTGCGACGTGTGCCTGCGCACATCGGAATAACGGTGAATATCCGGATCTCGCAACAGATCTCGCGCAGTTGAACGGGTCTCGTCTGGTCCGCGCTGGGCAAGTGTGCCGAAGTCCGGGTTGGCGTCAACAGCGATCACACGATCACCGCGCAGTGAGGCGAAGGTGGCACCCAGCGAGAACGTGGTGGTGGTCTTACCGACACCGCCCTTCAGGGACAACACCGCGATCCGGTAGTCGCCGCGAACCGGCAGGTTGATCCGGTCGATCAACTCACTGCGATGCGATTCCTCCGAGGACTCGCCGGGGTTGATCGCGCCACCCGAGAGACGGTGGACGGCCTTGCGCCATCCACTCCTGGGTAGCGGCTTGATCGATCTGATGAGACCGAGTTGGTCGTGACTCGGCCCCTGCGGTCGTTGCGGCTGCTGCGGCTGCGGTGCCGGCCGATACACGGGGGCTTCCGGCCGGGCAGCGGTGAACGGGGTCTGGCCCGGAACAAAGGGAGCCCGTTGTGGTGCGGCCGGCGCGTTCCAGTCGGCTTGAGGGAACGCCACCGGCGGGCCTGCCGGAGCCTGCGGCGCGGGCGGTGGCGGAGCCCATGATCGCACGGGTGGTGTTGGTACAGGCGGCATGTGCGGCGCCTGCCCGCCCCAGGGGGTCATGCCGTCCGGAATCATCGAGGATGCGTCGTCGGGCCGGATCTGTGGGATGGGCTCCGGGGCGACCGGCGCAGGCGCGGGTGCCACGGCGGACGCTTGTTCCTTGGGTGCCTCGTCCCGGTGGACCTCTTCTTCTTGGGCGGCAGGTGTCTCCACAGGCGGCGCGGGAGGTTCCGGGGCGGCAGGCTCGGGTACCACCGCCGATGCGGGCCACGCCGGCAGCTGGCTCGCCGGCTCCTGCGAGGCAGGCGGCACGTTGGGTGCAGCGGGTTCTACCGGAGCCGCGGGCGCCGGTGGCTGATCAGTCGGCGGGCCGTAGTAATTCTGCGGCGGTGCGTAGTAATTCTGCGGCGGCTGATAGTTCTGCGGCGGTTGGTAGTTCTGCGGTGGCTGATAGTTCTGCGGTGGCTGCTGCCCCGGCGCACCGTATCCCTGTGGCGCAGCGGGAGGAGCGGGGTTCTGGTATTGCGGCATGCCGTAGGAACTCAACGGATCCGGTTCCCAGATCGGGTTCATCGGACGCTGGTGATTCCGCTGACGCCGTGACAGTTTGGGGGACTTCGGCAATGGGGGCGGCGGCTTCAACGTCGGCTGCGGGAAGTAGTCGGCGCTCGGCGGCACGAATTCCTGATTGGGATTCTTGGAACGACGGAACGGATTGCCCTTGGTGTCACCGCCACCCAACCCATCCGCGATGGGTTCGCGCCACGGGCCGCTAGGCGGCGGCGAGTCGGGTGCGTTGTCGTTGGAATCAGCCATGCCAGCTCACTTCGCCATCAGTCCGAGCACGTTCTCGAGAGCCGCCGCGCGCATGCCGGAAGCCCCGATACGCCCATCACCGGCCATCACGACACCACATCGCTGCGGCCTGGACTGATCGACGGCATCGCGGCCCGTCTCCGGACCGCCGATCGGAATACCGAGCGAGAACACACCGGCGTCAACGAACCGCCGGGCGTCTCTAGCGTCAATCATCTTGCTGTCCTGCCTCTTTCGTATTATCGCTGCTCGTCGCCGCGCATGCGAAGCCGTGGGAAACTCTCCGAGATCGCACCCGCCAGCTTCAGGTACGCCGCGTTGGTGTCCGCGTTGAGCAGATTGAAGTCGACGTCGGCTCCCTCGGCGAGATGCGGATCGAAGGGGATCATGTGGATGGACCGGCAACGCGCCTGGAAGTGCTCGTAGACCTTGTCCAGTTTGATTCCCGCCGACCCGGGGCGGGACGCGCTCAGGACAACGTGGGCTTCGCGCACCAACGCCGCATGGCCGTGCTGCATAAGCCAATCGAGGGTGGCCGAGGCGCTACGGGCGGAGTCCATGGCCGGGGAGCTCACCAGCACGATGGTGTGCGCGAGATCGAGCACACCGGCCATCGCCGAGTGCATGATGCCGGTGCCACAGTCGGTCAGGATGATGTTGTAGTACCGCTGCAGGATGTCGATCGTATTGCGATAGTCAATCTCACCAAAAGCCTCCGATACCGCCGGATCCTGTTCGCTGGCAAGGACTTCCAGACGGCTGGTGGCCATCCGGGTGTGGTTGCGCACATCGGCGTAGCTTCTGATGTTCCGATCGTTGAGCAGATCGCGAACGGTCGACTGCGTCGAATGATCGCGCACGCGCTCGGCCAGGGTTCCGCGGTCGGGGTTGGCGTCCACAGCGATGATCCGGTCGGTGCGGATCGTCGCGAAGGCCGAGCCCAATCCCAGTGTGGTGGTTGTCTTTCCGACACCACCCTTGATGGACAGCACCGCAATGCGATAGTCGCCGAGGATCGGCTGACGGATGCTCGCCAGCAGCTGGTCCTGCTCGCGATCCCGCCGCGAGTCGCCCGGGTTGACGCGGCCACCGGTAGACCGGTGTACCGCCTTGCGCCAGCCGGATCGCGGCGCATAGCGCCCACGGTTGATCACCTCGGCCTCATCAAGCGAAGGCGGCATCCGGTAGGCCTGCGGCGCACGATAATTGGCCGGAGGGGCGGCCCCTTGAGGGGGTTGCACGTAGCCCGCGGGGGGCTCCTGCTGCACGGGAGGTTGCGGCTCCTGTTGCGGCTGCGGCACCCACTGCCATTGCCCCTCAACGCTCGTGGGCTGTGGCGGTGGCTGCGGCGAAAGATGTTGCCCGCCAGAGGGCTGCGGAGCTTGCGGTGCGCCCTGCGGCCACTGTCCCGGGTAGGGCTGACGTGGGTTCCATCCCGGCGGGGCCTGTGCGGCGGGCTGCTGTTGCACCGGTGGTTGTTGGTCAGGCTGCGGCGGCGCTGTCGGTGGCACGAAGTACGCGGGCTGTGCGGGCGACTCCGCAGCGGGT
This sequence comes from Mycobacteroides franklinii, assembly GCF_002013895.1. Lineage (GTDB taxonomy): Bacteria > Actinomycetota > Actinomycetes > Mycobacteriales > Mycobacteriaceae > Mycobacterium > Mycobacterium franklinii. The sequence continues at coordinate 420,732 of NZ_MAFQ01000006.1, forward strand.
GGAGCCTGCGGAGTCGAGGGGATCTCCCAGGACGGAGGCGCACTCGACGGCGAAGGCTCGACGGATTGCGGCTCGGGCACCGCGGCAGGTGCGGGCGCCGCAACCGGCTCGGGTTCGGATTGCTCCGGCACGTCGGCGACGGAAGCTTCGGCAGGCTGTTCATATGCGGCGTCGACGATTTCCTCGACCGGCTCCGGATCGATCGTCCGCGCTGCCGGGGTTTCCGGCTCGGACGCAATCGCGCCCTCCGACACCACGTCCTCGAGAGCGTCGACCGCGGAAGTTTCCGCGTACACCGCCGGAGCGGATATGACGATGTCCTCGTCTACCAGAGGTGCAAACCCCTCAAGTTCGGGGTCGGCCACCGCGGCGGATTCCGTCTCGGCTTCGTCGGCGGCTTCGGCGGGCGCGGGTTCGGGCGAATTCACCACCTCGGGCACCGAAGCCCACGGCGCCATCATGGGTACGAATGGGGCGGGCTCCGGCTCAGATTGAGATGCTTCCGCCTCGGCAGCATCGTGGGCAGCCAATTCTTCGTTGAGCTCCGCGCGCTTGGCCTCGATGCGCTGTAACAGCGCGGCGGCCCTGGCGTCGACGTCGTCGGGCTCGGCCACGGGCGCATCCGCCTGCGTGTGGGCTACTTCCGGCCGAGTGGGCTGCTCGACAACCGGATTCTGCGGAACAAACTCGCCGGCGATTTCGGCATTCGGTTCGGGCTCGGTCGGTTCAGGTTCTTGAGGAACGAAATCCTCGGTCAGGCCCGTATCTGGTTCCTGCGCGCCGGTATCTGGTTCCGTCTCGGCAGAAAACGACTCGGACTCGTCATCCTGTGCGGCCGCCACCACAGGCTCGGGTTCGGCAGATTCGGCAGATTCGGCAACAGCCTCCTCGGCTGCTTCCGGCAGGTCATTCGTGGCCTCTGGCAGCGTGAAACCCAACGTAGGCGTGGGTACCGGCGCTGCCGACTGCGCATCATCGGCCGCGTGCGCCGCCTCTGGCGCCTCATCGGCGGGGCCGGAGGCGATATCGGCCGCCTCTGGTGGCGTGAAGCTGAGCGGAGCGTGAGCCTCTGCCATGGGCCCGGATTCGGGCATCGTGTGGCGCCGGTGACGCTCGAGCTCGTCATCGGTGATGCTCTCGTCAAGGCTCATCTGGCGTAGCTGCGCTTCGAGCAGGCTGAATCGCGAGAACGGGTCCTGATTCCCAGGCTCCGCGACAGCCTGTTCCGGGGTGGGTGCGGGCCCACTGGCCGCCTCCCGCGGGGCAGGGGTCTCGCGGGGCGGCGTCGGCTCGATCGGAGGCTGCCGGGCCGCCTCCACAGCAGGGGTGGCCTCAGGATCCACGGGCTCCGGCTCGGGGATTGCCGGGGACTCGGCGGGCGGAGACGACGAGAGTTGCTCGACCTGCGGGATTGGCCGTGATTCCGGCTTTATCTCCGGCAGCGGGCCCGTGACGATCCGCGGCGCCTCTGCAACAGGCTCCGAAACGGGCACCTGGACAACTGCCTTCGCCTGGTCCGTGGGCGGCTGCTCGTCGGCGGATTCCGGCTTGCGCGGCGGGGTGTAGTACTTGGACACGTCGGGCATCGGCTTGGCGCCGTTGGCCTTTTCTTCGCCAGGCCTGACGGCCGCGCGTTCTTCGACGGGAGCAGCGACCGGTTCGGCGATCGGCTTCTGTGCAGGAGCCTTGGGCGTGGAGGGCCGTTCGGTCTCGTGGGTTAACGATTCCTCGTTGGGTTCGTCCTCGTCCGCGTTGCGCTTCTTGCGCCTCAACGACCGAAGAAAGCCTCGTTGTTCATCTTCTTCGGGCAACCACGGAGGACGGGCCGGTGCTCCACGATCCTGCTTGGGCAACGTCCCCCTCCCCTTCCTCAATCGCCAAATCTTCGTAGAGTTCGATGGTACTCAGTAGCTAGCGCACGGGTATCAAGACCGGTTACCCAACCGCATAAACCCCCGCACTCAACCAGCAGCTTAAGGGAGGTGGCAATGTCCCCGCAGCTTTCGGTGCGATCCCGTACCCGCACGGTCCCGGGCGCCGGACCCGCCCGCCGCCCTCACGTTCGATTAGCGAGGACTGGCTAAGCCACGCTGAGGCTCACCGGCCAGATCTTCGCACCCTGCGGGCATCTGCTGGGCCGCAGCTCGCAGGCCTCAGGACATCCCGCGGAAATCCCACGACATCGAAATCGTCGCGGTGACCGAGCCTGCCACCGTGAGCGAGTTGGCAGCGACAGCGGCACGCCACCATCGGGGCCGATGAGGAAGGCCGACCACCGAGCCTCCGCGCGCGGTGCTCAATCTCACCGCTGGGTGGCGAGGTCCCGGAAGGTTCGGCGATATCACCGCCGCACTGGCATCGGGCCCCCGAACAATTCGGCCAGTCGTCGATCCCACCGGCGCCGGGGGCAGCAGCGTAACCGCACCGTAACGACGCGGCAGCTACCGAGCGCGCTGCCTACCCCTTCGCGGCGTTCTCCCGCTGAATCTCCAGCGCGATATCGATGAGCTGGTCCTCCTGGCCACCGATGAGCTTGCGCTGGCCGGCGCGGTGCAGCAGCTGGTGCGCGGGCACCCCGTAACGCTCCCCCTGTCGGATGGCGTGCTTGAGGAAGCTCGAGTACACCCCGCTATAGCCCATGATCAACGCATTGCGGTCCAGCAAGCACTCAGTGGGCATCGCGGGCGCGACAACCTCTTCGGCGGCATCGGCGATATCGAAGAAATCGATACCCGTCTTCACACCGATCTTGTCGAACACACCGATCAGCGCCTCGACCGGAGCATTGCCCGCACCTGCGCCGAAACGCCTTGTGCTGCCATCGATCTGCTTGGCACCGGCGCGCACCGCCTCGATGGAGTTGGCGACACCGAGACCGAGGTTTTCGTGCCCATGAAAACCAACTTGAGCATCCGACCCCAGTTCGGCCACCACCGCGGCGACCCGGTCCGCGACACCGTCCAGAACCAGCGCGCCCGCGGAGTCCACCACGTACACACACTGGCATCCGGCGTCGGCCATGATCCGCGCCTGCTTGGCCAGCTTCTCCGGTGAGATGGTGTGCGACATCATCAGGAAGCCAACAGTTTCCAGCCCACGCTCACGCGCCAGCCCAAAGTGCTGAATCGAGACGTCGGCCTCGGTGCAGTGGGTGGCGATGCGGCAGATCGACCCGCCGTTGCCCTGCGCCTCGATGATGTCTTCCTTGGTACCCACACCCGGCAGCATCAGGAAGGCGATCTTTGCGTTCGTAGCGGTCTCGGCTGCGAGCTTGATCAGTTCCTGCTCAGGGGTTTTCGAGAATCCGTAGTTGAACGAGGACCCGCCGAGCCCGTCACCGTGGGTCACCTCGATAACCGGCACGCCGGCACCGTCAAGGGCTGCGACTATCGCGCGCACCTCATCGGCGGTGAACTGGTGCCGCTTGTGGTGCGACCCATCGCGCAGTGACGTGTCGGTGATCCGGACGTCCCAGGCGGCATCGAAGAAAACAACGTCGGTGCCCAAGAGCTGAGTGCTGGTATCCGAACCCATTTCACGAAACCTTTGCAGATAGAAGTTCTTTGGCGATTTCCTCGCCGACCTTGGTGGCGGCCGCGGTCATGATGTCCAGGTTCCCGGCGTACGGCGGCAGGAAGTCGCCCGCGCCCTCCACCTCAACGAAGGTGGTGACGACGTGGTTGCCACCGTTCACCACCGAAGGCTCATCGAACTGCGGCTCGTTAAGCAGCCGGTATCCGGGCACGTACTGCTGAACCTGGCTCACCACATCATGAATCGAGGCGGTAATCGCATCGCGATCGGCATCCTCGGGGATCGCGCAGAAGATGGTGTCGCGCATGATCATCGGCGGATCGGCCGGGTTCAGGATGATGATCGCCTTGCCGCGCTTGGCGCCGCCGATCACCTCAACACCCTTGGACGTGGTCTTGGTGAACTCGTCGATGTTGGCACGCGTGCCCGGGCCTGCCGACACGGACGCGACCGAGGCCACGATTTCGGCGTAGGGCACCTCGACGACACGGGATACCGCATACACGATCGGAATCGTCGCCTGACCACCGCAGGTGATCATGTTGACGTTCGGAGCATCAAGGTGGGCACGCAGATTCGCCGGCGGTACCACCGCCGGACCTACTGCGGCGGGGGTCAGGTCGATCGCCCGGATCCCTGCTTCCTCGTACCGGGGCGCGGCAGCCCTGTGCACGTACGCGGACGTGGCCTCGAACACCAGGTCCGGCTTCTCGTCCTGCGCCAACAGCCAGTCGACACCCTCATGCGAGGTTTCCAGACCGAAACCGCGCGCACGCTTGAGACCTTCGGACTCGGGGTCGATGCCGATCATCAACCGCGGCTCCAGCCACTCGGAACGCTGCAACTTGTACAGCAGGTCGGTGCTGATGTTTCCCGAACCGACAATCGCTACAGATGCCTTTGATGCCACAATCTCTCCTCTACTCGAAAGCCAGTCGGACCGAACCAAGTCCGGCGAACTCGGCGATAAACTCGTCCCCCGGATGCGCGTCGAACGCCCGCGTGCACGAACCCGGCAGTACCACGTCACCGGCCCGCAGACGTACCCCGAACGAGGCCACCTTGCGCGCCAGCCATGCCACCGATGTCACCGGATTACCCAGCACCGCATCGCTTCTACCTTCGGCCAACTTCTCGCCGTTGCAGGTCAGCACCGCATCGATCGACTTAATGTCGATATCTTTTGGCGAAACCCGTTGCTTGCCAATGACAAACCCCGCAGAGGACGCGTTGTCGGCGATGGTGTCGCAAATCTTGATCTGCCAGTTGGTGATCCGGCTGTCCACTACCTCGATGGACGGTACGTACGCCGCAGTCGCCGCCAGTACGTCGTCCTCGGTGCAGTCTTCGCCGGGCAGATCAGCGGCCAGGATGAACCCGACCTCCACCTCTACCCGCGGGAACAGGAACTTGGACGCCGACGCCGCAACATCCTCGAACAACTCCATATCGGCCAACAGGTGCCCGTAGTCCGGTTCGTGGACACCCATCATCTTCTGCATCGCCTCGGACGATAGGCCCACCTTGTGCCCGACGACCTTGGCTCCGTCCGCTAGGCGGGAACGAATATTCATCAGCTGGATCTCATAGGCGTCGACCACGTCGAAATCCGGATGCGTGTCGGTGGGTGGCGCGATCGCCACCCGGGTGCGCTCGGCCTCGGCCAGATCGGCCGCGATGGCATCGCGAACTTCGGGGTTGAGCATTATGACCGCCTTACTGTGTCTAATCGGGACTCGGTCCCGGCCCGGCGCCCGGAGAAGACGCAGTCGGCCAGGGACAATCCGCTCACATACGAATTGGAGCAGATACCCACCGCCGCACGCCCGGCGGCATAGAGCCCCGGGATCGCCGTGCCCGATGTGGTCTGCACGGCACCAGTCTCCTCGTCCACCACCAGCCCGCCAAGAGTCAGCATGGGACACGGATTCAGCATGCTGGTCTTGATGGACACGTTGAACAGATAGAACGGCCCCTGCCCGATGGGGACCCTAATGTCGTCGGGTTTCCCCAAGGGATCCGGAGTGCCGTCGGCGATGGCCTGGTTGTGTTCGGATACGGTGCGCGCGAGCGCATCCGGATCGATACCCGCCTTGGCGGCCAGTTCTTCGATGGATCCGGCCTTCTTGCGGCCCACGTTGAGGAACGCCTCGGCCTGAATGCGCTGGAACCACAGCGTCTGCGAACCCAACTGCTGGCGGGCCCGTTTCACCAATGCCTTGTCGGCCACCAAGTACCCGACGCCGCCGGCCTTCTGCACGATCGCCTTGCCCAGCGCGGCGCCATAGCGCGACTCGTCAACCATCCTCTGCCCCTTGGCATCCACCAGCAACGAGCCGAGGAACGCCGCAGGCGGCACGATGAATCGCCACGCCGAGATCTCGTCGAGGTGCCCGGTGGCCGCGTTCAACGGCTCGGCGAGCTTCAGCGCGGTTCCGTCGTCACCGGCAGTGCCCAGCTCCAACCCGTCCAGGTAGGCCGGGGCATATCGCCGCACCAACTCGCGATTGGCGATGAACCCACCCGAGGACAGAATCACCCCGTCATTGGCACGGATCTCAAATGGTCTGGCGAACCGGCGTTCCAACGCGTACGCGGGACCCTCCAACGCCTTTCGCATCGGCGGGTAGTAGATGCCCGGCTTGGTCGCGTAGTCGGTGAGCCGCGAATACAGCCGCCGGACCCAGCCCGGCGCATCCTTCAGCGTCATCCCCCGCACCCCGACCACGCGACCGTCCTCGACGATCAGGTCGGTGACCCGGGTCTGCCGCCACACATCGGCGCCCAAACGCTCCGCGGAGGCTGCCAACGGCGCGAACAACGCCTTGCCGGACACGCCCCGGCCAAAGGCCCGATGCCCGCGCTGACGGGGCGGCGTGGCAGCACGCGCCATGCCTGAGGATTCGCTGCCAGAAAAGTAGAGGTAGTAGTCGTTGGTGGGGTACGAAGTCTTGAACGGGGCCAGCGAACCTTCGAACGGAACTCCGTAACCTTGTAGCCAATCCAGGGTGTCGACGCTACCGTCGACGAACTTCTGCAGCGTCTCGGGTTTGACGGCGTCTCCGACCTCCAATTGGAGGTATTCCAGCATCAGCTCCGGGGTGTCCTCGACGCCCGCGTCACGCTGAATGTTGGTGCCCCCACCGGCGTAATAAATACCCCCTGAAATGGCAGAAGCCCCACCACCGCCGAATCGCTCCAGGACGGCCACCGACGCCCCACGCTCCAGGGCAGCGAGCGCGGCTGATGCTCCCGCCACCCCGTATCCGACAATGACGACATCGGCCGACGGCATGTCCGAACGACCCGGCACGGGGCCTCCCTCATCGTCATAAAGCAAAAACAGCAACATGTTTCTGTTTTCACCGCAACATCACAGTGTCCAGGCGGCGAAACCACTGGCCAACGCTGGTAGCGCCAGGCCGCCTCAATTCTATAACGTGTTCTACATGACTGAGCAGGAGTACGACGTCGTCGTCGTCGGGAGTGGTGGCGCCGGCATGGTTGCGGCGCTCACCGCGGCACACAACGGGCTGAGCACCGTACTGATCGAAAAGGCCCCTCACTTCGGTGGATCGACCGCCCGTTCCGGGGGTGGCGTCTGGATCCCCAACAACGAGGTCCTCAAGAAGGCCCGCCAGACCGATACCCCGGAGGCCGCCCGCGAGTACCTCTACAACATCATCGGCGACGTCGTTCCACGCGAGAAGATCGACACCTACCTCGATCGCGGGCCGGAGATGCTCTCGTTCGTGCTCGCGAACTCCCCGTTGAAGCTCGACTGGGTACCCAACTACTCCGATTACTATCCCGAGGCACCCGGCGGGCGTGCCGCCGGACGCTCGGTGGAACCAAAGCCTTTCGACGCCAAGAAGCTTGGCGACGAACTGCCCAATCTGGAGCCGCCGTACGGCAAGGTTCCGCTGAATGTCGTCGTGCGCCAGCAGGATTACGTGCGCCTGAATCAGCTCAAGCGCCACCCGCGTGGTGTGCTGCGCAGCTTGCGGGTGGGTGTGCGCACCTTCTGGGCACAGGGCACCGGCAAGAAGCTTGTCGGCATGGGACGGGCACTGTCGGCCGCACTGCGCATCGGCCTGCGCGACGCCGGGGTCCCGGTCAAGCTCAACACCGCGCTCACCGACCTCTACATCGAGAACGGCACCGTCAAGGGCGTCTACGTGCGTGAAGCGGGCACTCCCGAAGCCGCCGAGCCGACGGTCATCAAGGCGCGCAAGGGCGTCATCCTGGCATCCGGCGGTTTCGAGCACAACGAGCAGATGCGGGTGAAATACCAGCGCGCCCCCATCACCAACGAGTGGACCGTGGGCGCCAAGGCCAACACCGGTGACGGCATCCTGGCCGCCGAAAAGCTAGGTGCTGCACTAGAATTCATGGAGGACTCGTGGTGGGGCCCGACCGTGCCACTGGTCGGCCGTCCGTGGTTCGCGCTGTCCGAACGCAACTCCCCCGGTTCCATCATCGTCAACTCTTCGGGCAAGCGCTTCATGAACGAGTCGCTGCCCTATGTCGAGGCCACCCATCGCATGTACGGCGGCCAGTACGGCCAGGGCCCCGGACCGGGCGAGAACCTGCCCGCATGGCTCGTGTTCGACCAGGAGTACCGCAACCGGTACATCTTCGCCGGATTGCAGCCGGGACAAAAGATTCCGAGCAAGTGGATCGAGTCCGGCGTCATCGTCAAGGCCGACACCATAGAGGCGTTGGCGGAACTCACGAACCTCCCCGTCGACGCGTTGGTACAGACCGTCGAGCGGTTCAACGGTTTCGCCCGCAGCGGTGTCGACGAAGACTTTGGCCGTGGCAAGAGCGCCTACGACCGTTACTACGGCGACCCCACCAACAAGCCCAACCCCAACTTGGGAGCGATTGCGAAGGGTCCGTTCTATGCGGCCAAGATGGTGCCGGGCGACCTGGGCACCAAGGGGGGCGTGCGCACCGATATCCAGGGCCGTGTGCTGCGCGACGACAACAGCATCATCGAAGGTCTTTACGCCGCAGGCAATGTCAGCACCCCGGTGATGGGGCACACCTACGCCGGCCCGGGCGCCACCATCGGCCCGGCCATGACGTGGGGTTACCTCGCCGCGCTCGATATCGCCGGGAAGTAGGGTCCGTTCATGCCGATCAACGTCGATATCGCTCTGGGTGCTGCCACCCCGGCCGCCGAATTCTCGTGGACCGCGTCCGATGTGCAGCTCTATCACCTGGCAATCGGTGCGGGAGCCGATCCGGTGAGCGAAACCGAGCTGCGCTACCTGCAGGACAAGACCCCACAGGTGCTGCCCACCTTCGCGACCGTCGCCTCCGGTTTCCACACGGTGGAGCCGCCCAAGGTGTCATTCCCGGGTATCGAGATCGACCTGGCCAAGATCCTGCACGGCACCGAGCAGGTGACCGCACACCGGCCCTTGCCCGCTTCGGGCTCCGCTCGCTCGGAGGGCAAGGTCGTGGAGATCTGGGACAAGGGCAAGGCTGCTGTCATCGTCACGGAGACAACGACTTCCGATGACCAGGGGCCACTCTGGACCATCCGGCGTTCCATCTTCGCGCGCGGTGAGGGCGGCTTCGGCGGCGAGCGCGGACCGTCTGCCTCCGGCGCAACCCCGGATCGCAACCCGGATATCGAAGTCTCGACGCACATCCTGCCGCAGCAGGCATTGCTGTACCGACTCTGCGGTGACCGCAACCCGCTCCATTCCGACCCCGCCTTCGCGGCGGCGGCGGGCTTCCCGCGTCCGATCCTGCATGGCCTCTGCAGCTACGGCGTGGTATGCAAGGCGGCGGTCGACGCGGCACTCGACGGCGATGCCTCGCGGGTGACGTCCTATGCCGCGAAGTTCGCGGGTGTGGTGTTCCCGGGCGAGACGCTCAAGACCCGTATCTGGAAGGAAGACGGCAAGCTGCTGATCTCGGCGGTCGTGGCCGAACGTGAGGACGCCCCCGCGTTGGCCGACGTTGAGCTGCTGCACACGTAGCGGCCCCGGCTAGTGCCACCGTAAACCGCGGTAGCGATGCACACCCAGCGCGAGTGCGGTGCCGACAGTCCACACCGCGATGCCCAGGCCGAGCTCCAGTAGGGAGCGCTCGGTGAGGGGCATGGAATGGAAAACGTTGCGCCCGAATATCGCTCGCGGGATACCGCCCACCGGCGCCACGAGGTAGTAGACGCCGTACGGCAGGGCCAGATAAACGAGCCATCGCACGGTGGCCAGCAGGTCACCGCGTTGCCGCCACCGTTCGCGCAGTGGCTGGGCCGCCATGGGCAGCAGCACCGACACCAGATTGCCCAGGCCCAGCCAGCTCACGATGTGCACGGCGACATCGGGCACTGTGATCGCGGTCTGGGTTGCCTGCTGGCGGTGAACGGTCAGGACAGCCGTGAGCATGAGCGTCGGCAATCCGGCGACAAGAAACAGTGCGATGTTCTTGACGAGCAAGACGTGCAGAAGAGACCGATGCCCTCGCAGCGCGTGCCTGACCCGATCGGCATCCAGACCCAGCATGTTGGTCACGGACACATCGGCAAAGATGAACATGGCGAAGTACATGCCGACCAGCAGCGCCCAGTCGCGCTTGCGCCCGTGTTGGGCGATGGGCTGCCAGATGATCAGGTAGGCGATCGACAGCGCCAGGTTCAGTCCCAACCCCTCGAGCCATCGCCGTGGCGGCCGAAAGGTCTCGGCGAGGTCCCTGAGCAGGCGAGTCGGTACGCGTGCCGCGGTGGCAGCCTCCCGATACGTCATCGGCCAAGCATTGCCCGGCTTTCTGTCAGAAAGCTGTGACTGCGATACGGTCTCGTCTCGGTCACAGTTCAGCCGAGCCACATGTCCGAGTCCCGTACCCCAGGTTCGGGGCATACCTTTCCCGCGTGCAGACCTCCCCGTGCGGTCCCGCCAAGCGGTCCCGCTGCCTCTCGCGACGTGATGTCCTCAAGTACGCCTCGAGCGTGCCCGTCCTGTTGAGCATGCCTGCCATGCTGTCCACCGCCGCACTGGCGCACGCATCCCCCATCGCGGGCAAGATCGTCTTCCTCGATCCCGGCCATAACGGCGCCAACGACAGCTCGATCACCCGGCAGGTCAGCGACGGCCGGGGACGCACCAAGGACTGCCAGACCAGCGGCACCGCAACCGACGCCGGCTTTCCCGAGCACACCTTCAACTGGAACGTGGTGTTGCACATCCGCCAGGCTCTTACCGTGGCCGGGGTGCGCACCGCGCTCTCACGCGGTAACGACAACGCACTCGGACCATGCATCGATCAGCGTGCCGCTACGGGCAACTCCCTGAAGCCCGACGCGATCGTCAGCATCCATGCCGACGGCGGCCCCCGCGACGGCCGAGGATTTCACGTCAACTACTCGAATCCACCGATCAACGAGGCGCAGGGGGCCCCGACGCTGCGCTTGGCCAGCACGATGCGAGACCAACTCAAGGCCTCGGGATTCCAGCCGTCGACCTATCGCGGAAACGACGGCCTCTACGGACGTTCCGACCTGGCCGGCCTGAACCTGGCCCAGTACCCGGCAATCCTCATCGAATGCGGAAACATGAAGAACAGCGACGACGCCGCCATACTGTCCAGTTCCGATGGCCAGGCCCGGCTGGCAGCGGCGATCGCGCAGGGTATAGCCAGATTCCTGAGTTAGTCGTTATCCCAGGATGAGGCCGGACGTCGGCACTCCGGTGCCCGCGGTGACGAGCACGTGCTCGACGTTGGGTACCTGGTTGACCGATGTGCCGCGGAGCTGACGCACACCCTCGGCGATGCCGTTCATACCGTGGATGTAGGCCTCACCGAGCTGACCACCGTGCGTGTTGATCGGCAGCTTGCCGCCCAGCTCGATGGCGCCGTGGGCGATGAAATCCTTGGCCTCGCCCTTACCGCAGAAGCCCAGTTCTTCTAGCTGCAGCAGCGTGTAGGGCGTGAAGTGGTCGTACAGGATCGCGGTCTGAATGTCATTGGGCGTCAGGCCCGATTGACCCCACAGCTGCCGACCGACCAGACCCATCTCGGGCAGGCCGAGCTCGTCGCGGTAGTACGAGTACATGGTGAACTGGTCCTCGCCCGAACCCTGCGCGGCGGCTTCGATGACCACCGGCCGATTCTTGAGGTCCTTCGCTCGCTCCGGCGTGGTCACCACGATCGCCACCCCGCCATCGCTTTCCTGGCAGCAGTCCAGCAGCCGCACCGGATCGGCGATCATCCGCGAATTCTGGTGGTCCTCGATGGTGATCGGCTTGCCGTAGAAGAAAGCCTTCGGGTTGGTCGCGGCATGCTTGCGATCGGCCACCGATACGGCGCCGAAATCTGCACTTGTGGCCCCGTATTCATGCATGTACCGGCGAGCGATCATCGCCACCGAGGCCGCCGGCGTGCTCAGCCCGTGCGGATACGACCAGCTGTATTCCACGCCGCGCGAGTCGGCGGTCGAGCTCAGTCCGGTCATCACCTGGCCGAACCGGAACTCCGAGCGTTCGTTGAAGGCCCGGTATGCGACAACGACTTCCGCAACACCAGCGGCTACCGCCAACGCGGCCTGCTGCACGGTCGCGGCCGCGGCCCCGCCGCCGTACCCGATCTGGCTGAAAAATTTCAGCTCGCCGATACCGGTGGCACGCGCGACAGCCGTCTCGAGATTCGAGTCCATGGTGAAGGTCACCAAGCCGTCGACATCCGACGGTGACAGCCCCGCATCGTCGAGGGCATCGAGCACTGCTTCGGCCGCCAGCCTCAGCTCGGATCGTCCTGACTTCTTCGAGAAGTCGGTGGCGCCGATACCGGCAATGCTCGCCTTACCCGACAAGCTCACGCGCTCGCTCCGATCGTCAGCGTGACCTTGGCGGTGACGTGTGCGCCAAGGCTGTTGTTGCCCACCACATCCACTTCCACAACACCGTCTTCGACGGACGTCACCTCGCCGGTGAACACCGTGGTGTCGTAGGCATACCACGGCACACCCAGGCGCAGCGAAATCGATTTCACGCGGGCGGAAGGTCCGGCCCAGTCGGTGACGAACCGCTCGACCAGACCGGTGTCGGACAGGATGTTGATGAAGATGTCCTTGGATCCCTTGGCCTGCGCCAGATCCCGATCATGGTGCACATCCTGGAAATCGCGGGTCGCGAGCGCCGTCGACACAATGAACGTCGGGGTGCCTTCGAGTTTCAGCTCCGGCAGCTTGTCGCCAACCTCTACGTGCACTCTTTGCTCAAGTCGCTCACCGATACTCACACTGCCTCCCAGGCGTACAGGGTCCATGCCGGGCTCTCGCCCTCGGCCGGGAAGTCCAGATAGGTGACCTGGACGGGCAACCCGATCTGAACATCATCAGGCGAGACCCCGCGAAGCTCACCGAGCATCCGGACACCCTCTTCGAGCTCCACCAGCGCGATCACGAAAGGCAATGTGCGACCGGGCACCTGAGGTGCGTGATGCACCACGTAGCTGTACACCGTGCCGCGGCCACTAGCCACCCGATAGGCGATCGCGGAGTCTTTGTCCTGCCATACCGCGGGAACCGGCGGATGCTGCAATGAACCGTCCGGACGTTCCTGCAGCCGCAGCTCGTGTGCCGCGACGCCCTCCCAGAAGTACGCGCTGTCGCGCGACCACGACGGGCGCATCAGCTTCGACGGATCCAGATCCTCGGGTACGTTGACCGACTGCTTGGCACCGGGCCGGAACTTCATGATGCGCCAGTTCATTTCGTTGACGAGCTCGTCGCCCACATGCCACTCGGCGTGGATGTTGATGAACCAGCTCTCGCCCAGAGCAGTCTGCTTCGGGCCGAAGACCTCGGTCACCTCGTTGGTGGTGGTGACCTGCTCACCCAACTGCAGGTAACGGTGATAGATCTGCTCGTAGTTGGTGGCGACCACCGACTCGTAGCCCGCCGAATCAAGCAGCTCCATCACCAGGCCCAGCGGGTCGTCCCCGGAACGCTCGCCGTACAGCCCGGCCATGGTCCACACCTGAGCCATGGCCGGAGGCGCCACGATGCCGGGATGCCCGGCGGCCTTGGCGGCTTGTTCGTTGACGTAGATCGGGTTGCGATCCCCCATCGCCTCAACCCAATTGTTGATCATGGACTGGTTCACCGGATCCCGCGCCAAGCGAGGTGCACTGGGGCCTTCCGCCTTGATCTTGGCGAAGCCCTCCTGGATATCCACCACGGTCATCGCGGAGCCCTCGGAGTACCGAGCCCGGCCGTTGCCACCATCTCTCGCATCACCTCGTTCACGCCGCCACCAAAGGTGATCACCAGGTGGCGCTTGGTTTGTGCATCAAGCCATTCCAACGTCTCCGCGGTGTTCGCGTCGGCGGGATCGCCGTAACGGCCCACCACGCCTTCACTCAGCCGACCAAGCTTCTGAATCCATTCGGTCGCAAGGATCTTCGTCGCTGCGGCATCAGCCATGCTGATGTCATCGCCCGATGAGGCCACCTGCCAGTTGAGCAACTCGTTGAGCCGCCAGACCGCCTTCATCTCGCCGAGTACCCGCCGCACGTCCTCATGCGACAGCGGTGCCACGCCGTCGGGCCCGGGCTTCGCGGCCCATTCATAGACACGGTCGTACATGCCCGCGATCCGCCCGGACGGGCCGAGTGACACCCGCTCATGATTCAGCTGGGTGGTGATCAGCTTCCAGCCCAGGTTCTCCTCGCCCACCAGCATTTCCACCGGAACCCGAACATCGGAGTAGTAGGTGGCATTGGTGTGGTGTGCACCATCATTGGTGATGATCGGCGTCCACGAGTAGCCCGGATCCTTGGTGTCGACAATCAGAATCGAGATGCCCTTATGTTTAGGGGCGCTTGGGTCCGTCCTGCAGGCCAGCCAGATGTACTGGGCCTGGTGCGCACCGGTGGTGAAGATCTTCTGCCCGTTGACGACGTAATGGTCGCCGTCGCGCACCGCGGTGGTACGTAGGGACGCCAGGTCGGTCCCCGCCTCCGGTTCGGTGTAACCAATGGCGAAATGGATCTCACCGGCGAGGATTCCGGGCAGAAACTTCTTCTTCTGCTCTTCCGTCCCGTACTTCTGCAGGGTCGGACCGACGGTCTGCAGCGTCACCAGGGGCATCGGCACGTCGGCACGGATGACCTCATTCATGAAGATCTGCTGCTCCAGCGGACCGAATCCGTGTCCGCCGTACTCCTTGGGCCAGCCGACACCGAGCCAGCCGTCCTGCCCCATCCGGCGGACCACCGCCTCGTAGGACGAGCTGTGACGGTCGACCATCATGTCGCGGGTCTCATCGGCGGTGACGAGGTTCGAGAAGTACTGTCGCAGATCGCTTTGCAACTTCGCCTGTTCCGGCGTGAGGTCAATCAGCATCGCTGGCTCCTAACCCTGCGCCGCGGCAAGAACATCGAGGCGCTCGGAAGACCCGCCGACCAGACGGCTCAGGTCTTTGATCGTCGAGTAGTAACGGTTCATCGGGTACGTGATGTCAACACCGAGACCACCGTGCAGGTGGTGGCAGATCTGCATCACCCGCTGAGCTTCCAAGGCCATCCAGAACGCCACAATGTCCAGGTCCTCGGTGGCGTCCAACCCCTCAGATAGGCGCCAAACAGCAGATGTGACACCGAGATTCAGCGTCCGCGAAACCACATACACATCTGCCAGCTGCTGCGAGACCGCCTGGAAGGTGGCCAGCGGCTTGCCGAACTGCACCCTGTTGGACACATGATCTGCCGTCAGGCGCAACGCTCCGGAGACCAGCCCGTCGGCATAGGAGCCGACAGCGGCCAGCGCACACTGGTTCAGCCGCTCGACAGCGCCACCGAGCACATCCTCGGCAGGCACCGACGCATCGGCGAATGTCACCGCGTATTCGGCGGCCTTGCTGGCCGTCGGTGTCCGGGTGATCGTCACACCCGGGGTGTTAGGTGCCACCACAACGACGCCATTGTCGGTGGTGACAAGTATCCAATTCGCCTCGGCCGCATGCAGAACACCGATCTTCCGACCGTTCAACACCAGCGCGGACCCGTCGCGCACGGCAGAAACCGCGGGCGACGAAGGCAATGCGGACCCGGGCTCATCCAGGGCCGCCGTCAGGATTCCGCCGGCGCCGACGCCATCGAGGAACCTGTCCTGCTGCTGCTCCGAGGCGAGCTCCAGCAAGGGAACCACCCCGAATCCGAGCGTGGCCAGCGCGGGTGTCAGGGCACCATGCTTCCCGAGCACCCGCAGCGCCACCGATACCTCGGCCAGGCCCAGCCCGTCACCACCCAGTCGTTCGGGCAGCGCCAGGTTAAGGACCCCATTGGCAGCCAGGGCATGCCAGGTGTCTTCGTCGTATCCGATCCCGGGCACCACACCGATGAACTCACGGTCGGCAAGCACCGCTTCGACCACGTCAGAGACAGCCTGCTGCTCCTCCGCGAAAGCGAAATCCATTATGCTCGTTTCCTTTTGAAAAGCTACTGCAGAACCGGGCAGCCGCTGGCGCCGGTGAAATCAACCTGCCAGTGCTTGATGCCGTTGAGCCAGCCGGACTGCAGGCGCTTCGGGTCACCCGCCGGAGCCAGGTTCGGCATGTGATCGGCGATCGCGTTGAACATCAGGTTGATGGTCAACCGGGCCAGGTTGGCGCCGATGCAGTAGTGCGCACCGCTGCCGCCGAAGCCCATGTGCGGGTTGGGGTTACGCATGATGTTGAAGCTGAATGGATCCTCGAAGACCTCTTCGTCGAAGTTGGCCGAACGGTACATCATGACGACGCGCTGACCCTTCTTGATCTGCACGCCACCGAGCTCGGTGTCCTCCAACGCCGTCCGTTGGAAGGAGGTCACGGGGGTGGCCCAGCGCACGATCTCGTCGGCCGCCGTCTCCGGGCGCTCCTTCTTGTACAGCTCCCACTGCTCCGGGAACTGGGTGAAGGCCATCATGCCCTGGGTGATCGAGTTGCGTGAAGTCTCGTTGCCGGCCACCGCGAGCATGATCACGAAGAAGCCGAACTCGTCATCGGAGAGCTTGCCCTCGCCCTCGATCTCGGCGTTGATGAGGGTGGTCACGATGTCCTCGCCCGGATTCTCGGTCTTCTGCTTGGCCATCTCCATCGAGTAAGCCAGGATCTCCATCGACGAGGCCGCCGGGTCGATATCGGCGTATTCCGGATCGTCGTACGACGTCATCTCGTTGGACCAATTGAACAGCTTGCCGCGATCCTCGATGGGCACCCCAAGCAGACCGGCGATGGCCTGCAGTGGCAACTCACAGGAGACCTGCTCGACGAAGTCGCCGGTGCCGCTCGCCGCTGCGTTCTTGGCGATCTCCTGCGCACGCTCGTTCAGCTCGTCCCGCAGACGGCCGATGGCACGCGGGGTGAAACCGCGGGAAATGATCTTGCGCAGCCGGGTGTGGTGCGGGGCGTCCATGTTGAGCATGACGTAGCGCTGCAGCTCGATCGCTTCTCGCGTCATGTCATCGCTGAACCGCGGGATGGCGGTGTTTTCCCAGCTAGAGAAGACATCACTGCGCAGCGATACCTCCTTGACGTCCTTGTGCTTGGAAATTACCCAGTACCCGCCGTCGTTGAAGCCGCCGACGCCGTCGGGCTGCTCCTGCCACCAAATCGGAGCCGTCTTCCGAAGCTCCTTGAGCTCCTCGATGGGGAGCCGTTCTGCGTAAACCTCCGGGTCGGTGAAGTCGAATCCGGCGGGAAGGCTGGGGTGCACCACGTTGAACTCCTATGGCCTTTCGGGGCGTCTTTCAGGGACGATCTGGTTAGAGCATCTAGTGAGAGCCGAGTGAGCTACGACACTCTCTAGCCCCATTGAAGCACACGATCAGCGCAGACAAAACGTGGTGCGCGGGGTGAGAACACGTTCTCATTGCTTCCGGACTGAAACGTGTTCTACCGTGAGGTCAACGTTCAGAGCGCAAAGGAGCA
This sequence comes from Mycobacteroides franklinii, assembly GCF_002013895.1. Taxonomy (GTDB): domain Bacteria; phylum Actinomycetota; class Actinomycetes; order Mycobacteriales; family Mycobacteriaceae; genus Mycobacterium; species Mycobacterium franklinii. The sequence goes on from NZ_MAFQ01000006.1 coordinate 438,194, forward strand.
GCTCCATGGGTAATCCGGTCATCGTCGAAGCGACGCGCAGCCCCATCGGCAAACGCGGTGGATGGCTCGCGGGCCTACATCCCGCCGAGCTGCTGGGCAGCATCCAGAAGTCGGTGATTGCGCGCGCGGGCCTAGATCCCCACGAGGTCGAGCAAGTCATCGGCGGCTGCGTGACCCAGTTCGGCGAGCAGGGCGGGCACATCACCCGGCAGGCATGGCTGCACGCCGGGCTGCCCGAGGCCACCGGCGCCACCACCATCGACTGCCAGTGCGGCAGCGCGCAGCAGGCCAACCACCTCATCGCCGGCTTGATCTACTCGGGTGCCATCGACACCGGCATCGCCTGCGGTATCGAATCGATGAGCCGCGTACCGCTCGGCGCCAACGTCGGTGGCACCGGCATTCCGCGCCCCGCCTCGTGGGATATCGACATGCCGAACCAGTTCGAGGCCGCCGAGCGCATTGCCAAGCGTCGCGGCATCACCCGCGCCGACGTGGACGGCCTGGGCGTGCGCTCGCAGGCACTGGCCAAACAGGCCTGGGCCGAAGGTCGCTTCGACCGCGAGATCACCTCGCTTACCGCCCCGCAGGTGGACAAAGAAGGCAATCCCACCGGCGAGACCTTGACGGTCAACCGCGATCAGGGCCTGCGTGACACCACCCTGGAGTCCCTGGGGAATCTGAAACCGGTTATGCCGGAGGGTATTCACACGGCCGGCACCTCCTCCCAGATTTCTGACGGAGCTTCCGCGGTACTACTCATGGACGAAGACAAGGCCCGCGCCCTGGGCCTGAAGCCACGCGCCCGCATCGTGTCGCAGGCCTTGGTCGGCGCCGAGCCGTACTACCACCTAGACGGTCCGGTGCAGTCGACGCAACGGGTGCTGGATCGCGCCGGCATGAAGATCGGCGATATCGACGTCGTCGAGATCAACGAGGCCTTCGCATCCGTGGTGCTGTCGTGGGCCGCGGTGCACAAGCCGGACTTCGATCGCGTGAACGTCAACGGCGGTGCCATCGCCCTGGGGCACCCGGTGGGCAGCACCGGTGCCCGCCTGATCACCACGGCGTTGTATGAGCTCGAACGCACCGACAAGTCAACGGCTTTGATCACCATGTGCGCTGGTGGCGCGCTGTCCACCGGCACCATCATCGAGCGGATTTAATACCTTCGCGAAAGCCCCCGACACCACCGTGTCGGGGGCTTTTTCGTCAGCTGGCCCGCCCGAATCCCGCCGGGCAGAAGTCGACCTCCCAGTGCTTGACACCATTGAGCCATCCCGACCGCAGCCGCTCCGGTTCCCCGGCAGAGGCGAGATCGGGCAGGTGATCGGCGATCGCGTTGAACATCAGGTTGACGGTCATCCGCGCCAGATTCGCACCGACACAATAGTGCTCGCCGGTACCGCCGAAGCCGACATGCGGGTTCGGGGTTCGCATGATGTCGAAAATGAACGGATCCGGAAAGACGTCTTCATCGAAGTTGGCGCTGCGGTACATCATGACGACGCGCTGCCCCTTCTTGATCTGCACACCACCAAGTTCGGTGTCCTGCAACGCTGTCCGCTGAAACGACGTCACCGGCGTGGCCCAGCGCACAATCTCGTCGGCGGCCGTCTCGGGACGTTCCTTCTTGTACAACTCCCACTGCTCCGGGAACTGCGTAAACGCTCGCATGCCGTGTGTGATCGAGTTGCGGGTGGTCTCATTGCCCGCCACCGCCAGCATCATGACAAAGAACCCGAACTCGTCCTCGGAGAGCTTCTGCCCGTCCACATCGGCATTCACCAGCGCCGTGCAGATGTCATCACCCGGCTCGGCAATTTTGCTCGCCGCCATGTGCATGGCATACGTCAGCAGTTCGACACGCGCAGTCTGCGCGTCCTCTTCGGATTCCTCCGACCCCACGAGCATGTTGGACCAGTGAAAGAGCTTTTCCCGCTCGTCCAGAGGCGTGCCCAGCAGACCCGCAAGGGCCTGCAGCGGCAGCTCGCACGCTACGTGTTCGACGAAATCCCCATGCTGTGTCTGCGCCGCCGCCTTCGCGATGGCCTGGGCGCGATCGTTCAGCTCTTCCCTCAGTCTGCCGATCGCCCGAGGGGTGAAGCCCTTACTGATGATCTGCCTCAGCCTGGTGTGCCGTGGCGGGTCCATATAGAGCATGACCACATGCGAGGAGGCTTCGATCATCTCGCGCGCAGCGGTGACCGGATAGCGCGGGAGTGATGTATTCGCCTCGCTCGAGAACACGTCGCTGCGTATCGAAACCTCTTTAACATCTTTATGTTTTGTCACTACCCAGAAACCATCGTCATCGAACCCGGCGGCTCCATGCGGTGTTCGGTTCCACCACACGGGAGCTACGCGGCGGAGTTCGGCGAGCTCGCGTTCGGGGATCCCGCGCACGAAAAGTTCGGGATCGGTGAAGTCGATACCGTCCGGCAAGTGGGGATGTTGGGCCTGTACCACGCTGTACCTCCCGGCCTGTGATGCATTTCACTACTGGCTCTAGTCGCAGTGAAGCACAGAAATCGACCCCAGGACAAGGGTGCGCGGCAGAAAAACCGCAGATCTAGAACGTGTTCTAGGTGTGTGACAGCTTCGGAACGAAGATCGCCCGGATGTGGTGGATCCGGGGGTCGTCGGCTGGAATTTTGAACGTCTCGTCCACTTTGGCGACGACGCGCCACCCGGCGACCTTCGCCTTGGTCTCGATGACAAAGCTCGCGATGACATTCTCACCCTCAACACGGAACTGCCGGTTGGAAGCGGCAGCGATGAGGCGGAACTGCGGGCCATTGTTCAGGCTGCGCCGCAAGTGATCTCCGGAGAATCCGGTCTTGACGCCCTGCTCGATCCGCACACATTCCGGAGTGAACGGGACTGTGTCCGCCTGATGTGTGACGAGGGCTTCGATGTATGCATTCGCCGCGGCAATACGTACGTCATCTGAGGCTCCGGGTGTTGACACCCTCGTAGCATAGGGCCATGACCGCACCGGGATCATCCGCGAACGCGCCCGCCCAACTGAATTCCGAATTCGCCGGCAAGCTGATCAAGTGGATGACCACCGCCAACGTCTGGCTGTACCAGCGCACCGACGGCCGGCTCGGCGGAAAGTGGCGTGTGGGTGCGGCTTTCCCGTGGGGCATACCGGTACTGCTGCTCACCACCACCGGCCGCAAGACCGGGCAGAAGCGGCTCAGCGCACTGCTCTATCTGCCGGACGGCGAGAAGGTGGTTCTGGTGGCGTCGCAGGGTGGGCGCGACACCAATCCGGCGTGGTACCTCAATCTGAAGGCGAATTCTGAAGTCACCGTTCAGATCAAGGGCGATATCCGCGCCATGACGGCGCGCACCGCGACCGATGAGGAACGCGCCCACTACTGGCCCCAGCTGGTCGAGCTGTACGCGGACTTCGACAAGTACCAGTCATATACGAGCCGCACGATCCCCGTCGTCATCCTGGAGCCCTAGCCCCCTACGTCGACACGCCGCATTCTGCGAACTCCACTCGCGAAACGCATCCAAACACGGCGTGTCGGCGGAACTAGGACTGCGAGCCGTAGACCGGGACCGGCGTGCGCGCCTTGTCGAGCAGGTCGTTCACGACCGGACCCAATTCGCTTGGATCCCAACGAGCTCCCTTGTCCACCTGCGGGCCGTGCGCCCAGCCCTCGGCGACACGGATGATCCCGGCTTCGACCTCGAACACCTTTCCGGTGACCTCGCGCGATTCCGAGCTACCCAGCCACACCACCAGCGGCGAGACGTTCTCGGGAGCCATCGCGTCGAATGCGCCGTCCTCCGGCTTGGCCATGGTCTCGGCGAAAACCGCCTCGGTCATGCGGGTGCGTGCGGCCGGCGCGATGGCGTTCACGGTGATGCCGTAGCGGCCCATCTCGGCGGCGGCTTGCAGGGTCAGGGTCGCGATACCGGCCTTGGCGGCTGCGTAATTCCCTTGGCCGACACTGCCTTGCAGACCGGCGGCGGAGCTGGTGTTGATGATGCGGGCGTCCACCGCGTTCCCGGCCTTGAACTCATCACGCCAGTAGGCGGCGGCGTGACGCAGGGGCGCGAAGTGTCCCTTGAGATGCACGCGGATCACCGCGTCCCACTCCTCCTCGCCCATGTTCGCCAGCATCCGGTCGCGCAGGAATCCGGCGTTGTTGACCAGAACATCCAGGCGGCCAAAGGAATTGATGGCGGTATCGATGAGGTTCTTGGCACCGTTCCAGTCCGCGACGTCGTCACCGTTGGTGACCGCCTCGCCACCCGCGGCCTTGATCTCCTCGACGACTTCCTGCGCGGGACTCGTGCCCGCCGATCCATCCAGGCCCACGCCGATGTCATTGACGACGACTCGGGCGCCTTCGGCGGCGAAGGCCAGTGCGTGCGCGCGGCCGATACCGCGTCCCGCGCCGGTGATGATGACAACCCGACCGTCGAGTAAACCTGGCATGTTCTATTCCTTTTCGCCGTTCTCATTGCTGTTGACATTGGCGGCGTCGAGGAACGCGGGACGTTCCCCTCCGCCGTGCACCGTGAGGACCGAACCGGTCACATACGAAGACAGTGGTGAAGCGAGAAATGCTGCCGTCCAACCGATCTCATCGGGATCGGCCAGCCGCCCCAACGGCACGGTGGCACCCACCGCCGCGATCCCGTCTTCGTTGCCATAGTGCAGCTCCGACAGCTCCGTGCGGATCATCCCGGCAGCGAGCGCGTTCACCCGCACCTTGGGTGCCCACTCGACGGCCAGGCTCCGGGTCAAGCTCTCCAGCCCTGCCTTGGCCGCACCGTAAGCGGCGGTACCCGGAGACGGGCGGCTCGCGCTCACGCTGGTGATGTTGACGATCGCGCCGCCGTCGTCCTGCCTCTGCATCACCGCGTTGGCGCGCTGAGAAACGAGCAGGGCGGACAGCAGGTTCAACTCGATGATCTTGCGGTGGAAGTTGTGGCTCGCGTCGGCAGCCAGGGCAAAGGGTGCTCCCCCGGCGTTGTTCACGACGACGTCCAGGCGACCGTGCGTGGAGACGATGGTGTTGATGAGCGCGTCCACCGACTCTTCGTCGCGGACATCGCAGGAGTGGAATTCGTAGGGGGTCTCACCAGGGCGGCGCGCACAGGTCACCACCGTGGCGCCCTGGTCGGCGAAGACCTGGCTGATCCCGGCGCCGACACCACGGACCCCTCCGGTCACCAGGACGACGCGGCCCTCCAGGCCGAGGTCATACGTGGCGCCATTCGATGCTCTTCGCCGAAGCTCATCGCTCACCTGGCCACCCTTCCCCTGATTCTGCACCGTTTGTCCTGCACTTTCGAGCCATGGTAGCGTACCAAGCAAGTGCTTGTTTCGGTACCTTGAGGAGTCTCATGGGCATCACCACCGCGACGGTTGAACCGGGCATCGTCACCGTCACCGTCGACTATCCGAAGGTCAACGCCATCCCGTCGCGCGGATGGTTTGAGTTGGCCGACGCCATCCTGGCCGCGGGCAACGACCCGGCCACGCACGTCGTGATCCTGCGGGCCGAGGGCCGTGGGTTCAACGCCGGCGCCGACATCAAGGAGATGCAGGCCACCCAAGCTGAGGGGAAGGGCTACACCGCGCTGATCGACACCAACCGGGGCTGCTTCGAGGCCTTCAGTGCGGTGTACCGCTGCAAGGTGCCCGTCATCGCCGCCGTCAACGGTTTTTGCCTCGGCGGAGGAATTGGCTTGGTGGGCAACGCCGATGTGATCGTCGCCTCCGATGACGCCGTGTTCAGCGTGCCCGAGGTGGACCGCGGCGCCCTCGGCACCGCCACCCACCTGCAGCGGCTGGTCCCCCAGCATGTGATGCGCAGGATGTTCTACACGGCAGCCAAGATCGACGCAAAGACGTTGCACCACTATGGATCGATCCATGAAGTAGTGCCGCGCGAAGAGCTGGACGAGGCCGCGCTGCGCGTCGCCCGTGACATCGCCGCCAAGGACACCCGGGTCATCCGGGCCGCCAAGGAGGCCATCAACTTCATCGACCCGCAAGACGTCGAGTCGAGCTACCGCATGGAGCAGGGCTTCACGTTCGAACTCAATCTTGCCGGTGTCGCCGACGAACACCGTGACGCGTTCGTCGAGACCGGAAAGCCGAAGGGGAAGTAGCCGATGAGCCGCTTGCGCGAAGAGGAGAAAATATGAGCGACAAACGATCTTCACTCGACGAGGTCGTCGCCGAACTACGCAGCGGGATGACCATCGGTCTCGGCGGCTGGGGCTCCCGCCGCAAGCCGATGGCGTTCGTGCGCGCGATTCTGCGCTCGGACGTCAAGGATCTGACGGTCGTCACCTATGGCGGGCCGGACTTGGGTCTGCTGTGTTCCGCGGGCAAGGTGAAGAGGGCCTACTACGGCTTCGTCTCCCTGGACTCGCCGCCCTTCTACGACCCGTGGTTCGCCAAGGCGCGCACGACCGGCGCCATCGAGTCCCGCGAGATGGACGAGGGCATGGTCAAGTGCGGCTTGGAAGCCGCCGCCGCCCGGCTGCCATTCCTGCCCATCCGGGCCGGGCTGGGATCCGACGTCATGAACTTCTGGGGCGACGAGCTCAAGACGGTCACCTCTCCGTACGCCGACTCATCGGGGCAAGCGGAAACCCTGGTCGCGATGCCCGCGCTGAACCTGGATGCCGCTTTCGTGCATCTGAACCTGGGTGACGCCACCGGCAATGCCGCGTACACCGGCGTCGACCCGTACTTCGACGACTTGTACTGCATGGCCGCCGAACGTCGCTACCTGTCGGTGGAGAAGGTGGTATCCACCGAAGAGTTGGTAAAATCCGTTCCCCTGCAGTCGCTTCTGCTGAACCGCATGATGGTCGACAAGGTGGTCGAGGCCCCGGGTGGCGCGCACTTCACCATCGGCGCCGCCGACTACGGCCGCGACGAGAAATTCCAGCGGCACTACGCCGAGGCCGCCGGTGACCCCGAGTCCTGGCAGAAGTTTGTCGACACCTATCTGTCTGGTTCCGAAGAGGATTACCAGGCAGCCGTCAAGCGTTTCAAGGAGGCGCAGGCATGAGCGAGGCAACCCGCGCGGAGGTATGCGCTGTCGCATGCGCCGAGTTGTTCAGGGACGCAGGCGAGATCATGGCCTCTGCGATGTCGACGATGTCCACCGTGGGTGCCCGGCTGGCGCGCCTCACCTTCTCCCCCGACCTGGTGCTCTCGGACGGCGAGGCCGTGCTGATGGCAGAAACACCGGCCATCGGTGGAATCTCGCCGATCGAGGGCTGGATGCCGTTCCGCAAGGTGTTCGACGTGGTGGCCTCGGGTCGCCGACATGTCGTCATGGGCGCCAATCAGATTGACCGCTACGGCAATCAGAACCTCTCAGCGTTCGGGCCGCTGCAGCACCCCACCCGGCAGATGTTCGGTGTGCGCGGTGCTCCCGGCAACACCATCAACCACGCCACCTCGTACTGGGTGGGCAACCATTCGGCGCGAGTGTTCGGCAATTCGGTCGACGTCATCTCGGGCGTCGGCTACGACAAGGTCGACCCGGCGAACCCGGCGTTCAAGTACCTCAACGTGTTCCGGGTGATCTCGAACCTCGGCGTGTTCGACTTCAACGGCCCCAACCACGAGATGCAGGCCCTATCACTGCACCCCGGCGTCTCGGCCGAGGACGTCGCGTCCAACACCGGCTTCGAGGTACATGGGCTGGCCGACGCCGGTGAGACCCGAACGCCGACCGGCGAAGAGCTTCGGATCATTCGTGAGGTGATCGATCCGAAGTCGTTCCGGGACAAGGAAGTCAAGCAATGAGCGCACCGGTCCTCAGGACAGCACTGACCGAACTTGTCGGTATCGACCATCCCGTCGTGCAGACCGGGATGGGGTGGGTGGCCGGCCCACGGCTGGTCGCCGCGACCTCCAACGCCGGCGGCCTGGGCATCCTGGCCTCGGCGACCATGACGCTCGACGAGTTGATCGCCGCCGTCGCGAAGACGAAGTCGCTGACCGACAAACCTTTCGGTGTGAACATCCGCGCCGACGCCGGCGACGCCACCGAGCGCATCGATCTGCTGATCCGCGAGAGGGTCAAGGTGGCCTCGTTCGCGCTAGCACCCAAGCAGGATCTGATTGCCAAACTGAAAGACAATGGCGTGGTGGTGGTTCCGTCCATCGGAGCGGCCAAACATGCCAAGAAGGTCGCGGCCTGGGGCGCCGACGCAGTGATCGTGCAGGGCGGTGAGGGCGGTGGCCACACCGGTCCGGTCGCCACCACCCTGCTGCTGCCCTCGGTGCTCGACGCCGTGAAGGACACCGGGATGCCGGTCATCGCCGCCGGTGGCTTTTTCGACGGACGTGGCCTGGCTGCCGCGTTGTCCTACGGGGCCGCCGGTGTCGCGATGGGCACCCGATTCCTGCTGACCTCCGACAGCACTGTTCCGGATGCCGTCAAGCAGCGCTACCTGGCCTCCGATCTCGGCGGCACCGTGGTGTCCACCCGCGTCGACGGTATGCCGCACCGGGTGCTGCGCACCGAGCTCGTCGAGAAGCTGGAGAGCGGTTCGCGGGTACGCGGCTTCACCGCCGCGGTACGCAACGCCGCCAAGTTCAAGAAGATGACGGGCATGTCGTGGGTGTCGATGGTCAAAGACGGTCTGGCGATGCGGCACGGCAAGGAGCTCACCTGGTCGCAGGTGCTCATGGCCGCCAACACCCCGATGCTGCTGAAGGCAGGCCTGGTTGAGGGCAACACGAATGCCGGCGTGCTCGCCTCCGGGCAGGTGGCGGGCATTCTGGATGACCTGCCGAGCTGTCAGGAGTTGGTGGACGCGATCGTGACGGAAGCGGTCCAGCACCTCAAGAGCGCCAACGCCGCGATCATGTAGCCACCGAGCAGGAAACGCACCACATTCCCACTCAGCCTGAAGTAAAACTCCAGGTGATTCACAGACTCCGGGAGAATCCTGGAAATGTGATTCACCGAATGTTCACTTTGCCGACCGCTGCCTGTTGTTGTGCTGCCGCGGCCGCGGTCGTCTTCTCTCCCCTCGCCGCGGCAGATCCGGACCAGCCGTCCAGCCCGAATCACGGTATTCACACCCCTGCACAGGGCTCTATGGAGCTACCCACCGACCGCGGCCGTCGCCATGTGCTGCGCCAAGACCAGGGCGTCGGCGGAGCGGATCCCGACGTACCGTACGGAACCAACCCCTACGTGCCGGACCACGCGAACGATATCGGTGGGGCCAATCCGGACACTCCGCTCGGCACCGATCCCGATGTGCCCTACGGGACCTGGGCGCAGAGCTAGTCTCCCGGTAACGGAGCCGGCAGATCCGGCTGCGGCACAATGCCGCCCGATGCCGGGACCGGCGCGTCGGGTGCCGGAGTGTTGTAGATATCGATGCTGTCCCGCTGGTTCCAACCGCCCCAGGACTGGTCTCCCCAGCCGCCCGGGTATTGCGAAAGCTGTGGCGGCAGATCACCCATCGACTGCGGCAGCATATTGAGCACGCCGCTGGGTACCCCGGGGATTCCCGGGACATAACAAATCTCCGGAGGGCACGGTTCGGCATATGCCGGGGCACCGCTCGCCATAACGCCCAACGCCGCCGCTGCCGTGCCGATCAGGATTCCTGCGCGCATACCCCTCAGGCTACGCCCGCGAATGTTGGCCCCTCCGTGGAAAGACAGCGGAAGGGTCAACATTCGCGATGAACTCAGATTCGCGATGAACTCAGAGGCGTTCGATGATGGTGACGTTGGCGGTGCCGCCGCCCTCGCACATCGTCTGCAGGCCGTAGCGGCCGCCGGTGCGCTCCAGCTCGTTGAGCATGGTGGCGAACAGCTTGGCGCCGGTGGCACCCAACGGGTGCCCCAAAGCCATGGCCCCGCCATTCGGGTTGACCTTCTTCAGGTCGACGTCCAGCTCCTTGGCCCAGGCCAGCACGACGGGGGCGAAGGCCTCGTTGATCTCCACGACATCGATATCGTCCATGGTCAGACCGGTCTTCTCCAGCGCGTACCGGGTGGCCGGGATCGGTCCCGTCAGCATGAACACCGGGTCGTCGCCCCGGGCGCTGATGTGGTGGACGCGTGCACGCGGCGTGAGGCCGTGCGCCTTCACCGCGCCCTCGGAGGCCACCAACGTGGCGCTACCGCCATCGGAGATCTGGCTGGCGAGCGCCGCGGTGAGGCGCCCGCCCTCGACCAGAGGCTTCAGGCTTGCCAACTTCTCCAGGGTGGATTCGCGGGGGCCCTCGTCGACGCGGAAGTCGCCCACAGGGATGATCTCGTTGTCGAAGTGCCCGTTGCGGATTGCGGCGAATGCCTTCTCGTGGCTGGAGAGCGCGAAAAGCTCCATCTCCTCACGGCTGATGTCCCACTTCTCGGCGATCATTTCGGCGCCTCTGAACTGAGAGATTTCCTGATCGCCATAGCGGTGCAGCCAGCCCTCGGATTCTGCTGTGGGCGAGGTGAACCCATATTCCTTGCCGACGAGCATCGCCGCCGAGATCGGAATCTGGCTCATGTTCTGGAAACCACCGGCCACCACCAGGTCCGCGGTTCCGGACATAACAGCCTGCGCGGCAAAGGAAATAGCCTGCTGGCTCGATCCACACTGACGGTCGACGGTGCAACCCGGCACCTCTTCGGGGTACCCGCCGGCCAACCACGCCAACCGTCCGGCATTGCCGGCCTGTCCGCCGATGGCGTCCAACACACCCATGTACACGTCGTCGATGGCGTCGGGATCGACGTCGACGCGATCGAAGAGCCCCTTGAAGGTGGCCGCACCCAGATCCAGCGGATGCACCTTGGACAGCGAGCCGTTGCGCTTGCCGACAGCGGTACGCACAGCGTCGATGATGTACGCCTCAGACATGGTGAATCTCCTTATTTTTCAGATGTTCTCAGACGAATGCCCGACGGTGATCCCGCCGAGGACGATCGAGAGGTACTGTTCGGCGACTTCCTGCGCGGTGCGTGAACCACCGGGGCGGAACCAGCGCACCGATACCCAGGTGGCGTCGCGGATGAACCGGTACACCACAGCCACGTCGAGATCAGGGCGGAAGTAGCCCTGATCGATGCCGTCGCGCAGCACTTCCAGCCACAGCTGGCGTTGCTCGGTATTGAGCTCATTAAGGTAGGAGAACCGCTCTTGCGACAGCAGCCGGGGCGCCTCCGCCTGGTAGATGGCGACCTGCGCATGTTTGGTTTCAATCGCATCGAACGATGCCAGGAACAGGCCCTTGAGCGTGTCAACCGGATTCAGGTTGGCGGCCGCAATCTCGCGATAGCGTGCGAACAGTCCCTCAAGAAAGTCCCGCAGCAGTTCGTCGACGATCGCCTCTTTGGAATCGAAGTGGTGATAGAGGCTGCCCGACAGGATCCCGGCGGCGTCGGCGATATCGCGCACGGTGGTCGCACGCAGACCACGCTCGGCGAACATTTCGGCGGCAAGGCTCAGTAGCTCGTCGCGCCGGGACGGCTGCGATGCGCTACTTGCGCGAAGAGCGTCCGACTCTCGCACCTCGGTCACCTTGTCCACCTCCCCACTGTATCAACCAAGCGCTTGTTTGGTCGAACGCGTATCCGATGTCACGCCCGCTGGCTGGACACCGAGATGACCTCACCGGTCAGGTAGCTCGAATAGTCACTGGCCAAGAAGGCGATGGTCGCCGCGACCTCCCACGGCTCGGCGGCGCGACCGAAGGCCTCGTCGGAGGACAACTTGTCCAGCAGGTCCGATGAGGTCACCTTGTCGAGGAACTTGTGCCGGGCGATGCTCGGGGCAACGGCGTTGATACGCACCCCGTGCTCGACGGCCTCGATGGCACTGCACCGGGTCAGCGCCATGACACCGGCCTTGGCTGCGGCGTAGTGCGACTGCCCGTATTGCGCGCGCCAACCCAACACACTCGCGTTGTTGACGATGACGCCGCCGTGGCCGGCTTCGCGGAAGTAGCGCAGGGCGGCGCGGGTTGCGCGGAACGTGGAGGTCAGGGTCACATCGAGCACCCGGTCCCACTGATCGTCGGTCATATCCGCGACCGGGGTCTCGCCGCCGAGACCGGCATTGTTCACCAGCACGTCGATACGGCCCAGGGCAGCAACAGATTCCGTGATCAGCGCATCCACGGCCTCGGTGGAAGTGACATCGCACACCACCGCGGCAACCTTGCCCAGCCCGAGCGCGGCGAGCTCGTCCCGCGTCTCGGTGAGACGACGCTCGTGATAATCCGAGACGACAACGTCGGCGCCCTCGGCCAGCGCACGACGTGCGGTCGACGAGCCGATCCCGGTCCCGGCGGCCGCAGTCACGACGACCGCCTTACCCTTCAGGAGACCGTGTCCGTCAATCTCTTTCGGGGCCTGCGACAAGCTCACTAGCTGTGTTGCATGCTCTTCGCGCGGAGCGCTCATCGCACCTCTCTCGGTAGTCCGAGCACCCGCTCGGAGATGATGTTGCGTTGAATCTCATTGGAGCCGCCGTAGATGGTGTCGGCGCGCGAGAACAGGAACAGCCGCTGCCACTCGTCCATCTCGCCGCCATCGGTCAACAGGGTCGACTTTCCGATGATCTCCATCGCTAGCTCACCCAGGTCACGATGCCAGTTGGCCCACAACAGCTTTGACACATTGTCCTGACCGGGCCGTTCCTCGTCCATGGTGGCCAGTGCGTACGCACGCATGGTCCGCAGGCCCACATAGGCCTGCGCGAGGCGCTCCCGGATGGCCGGATCGTCCGCCGACCCGTTGGATTTGGCCAGCTCGGACAGTCGGGAAAGCTCACGGGCATAAGTGATCTGGTTGCCGAGGGTCGACACACCGCGTTCGAAGGTGAGGGTGCCCATGGCGACCCGCCAGCCGTCGCCGGGCTCGCCGACCACCAGATCGGCGGAGGTACGCGCGTTGTCGAAGAACACCTCGTTGAACTCCGAGGTACAGGTCAGCTGGATGATCGGCCGAATCTCGACACCCGGCTGATCAAGGGGCACAAGCAGATACGAAAGACCCTTGTGGCGCGAGGATCCGGGTTCGGTCCGTGCGACAACAAAGCACCACTGGGACTGCAGGGCCAGGGAGGTCCACACCTTCTGCCCGTTGATCACCCATTCGTCACCGTCAAGCACCGCGGAGGTCGACACGTTGGCAAGATCGGACCCGGCCCCGGGTTCCGAATAGCCCTGGCACCACAGTTCCGTGACGTCGCGGATGGTGGGCAGAAAGCGCTGTTGCTGTTGCGGGGTGCCATAGGCGATGAGCGTCGGCCCCAGCAGTTCCTCGCCCAGGTGGTTGACCTTGTGGGGCGCCTCCGCCCGCGCGTACTCCTCGTAGAAGATGACTCGCTGGCTCACCGTGGCCCCACGGCCACCGTGCTCGACGGGCCAGCCCAGGCAGGTCCAGCCCGCGGCGGCCAGATGACGGTTCCAGGCGAGACGCTCTTCGAAGGCCTCGTGCTCACTGCCGGGGCCACCAAGGCCCTTCAGCTCGGCGAACTCACCGACAAGGTTCTCGGCCAGCCATTCCCGGATCTCGGCGCGCACCTGGTCGTCGGACATCTCCGACATAGGTTGTCCGGCCGGCGCCGGTGATACTTGCGACTCAACCACTCCAGTAGGCTAACCTACCAAGCACTTGCTTTGTTAGAGGAGAGTGGACGGACAGTCGATGCAGACACCCGAACTCACCATTCCGGCCGCATTGGACCAGGCAGCCGCCCGTTTCGGCGAGCGCGATGCCCTCTATGCCGGGCCTGATGGTCTTCACGCAAGCGGTTCATCCGACGGTTCCTGGCTGTCTTTTGCCGAACTTCGCACCCGCGCCCGGCGCTTCGCCGCGGCATTGATCGCACTCGACATCACGCACGGAGATCGGGTGGCCATCTGGTCTCCCAACTCGTGGCATTGGCCCATCGCCTGCCTTGGCGCGCAGTACGCCGGAGCCGCCGTCGTCCCGATGAACACCCGCTACACGGTTGACGAAGCGACAGACATCCTGCAGCGCAGCGAGGCTCGGGTCCTGGTGTCGGTCGGGGTGTTCCTCGGCTCGGACCGCATCGCACAGCTCGATACGTCGTCCCTGCCCGATCTGCGGCACATCGTAAGGGTGGCGGTGGAGGCCGGCGACGACTCCACCTGGGACGCGTTCGTCGCGCACGGAGACGACGTCAGCGACGAAGACATCGACGCGCGCAAGGCCGTCGTGGGTTCGGAAGACATCAGCGACATCCTCTTCACCTCCGGCACCACCGGACGCAGCAAGGGTGTGCTGTGCATGCACCGCCAGCCGCTGGCCGCCTCTCTGGCCTGGGCCACCTACGGCGAGTTCACCGAGAACGACAGGTACCTCTGTGTCAACCCGTTCTTCCACAACTTCGGATACAAGGCCGGCATTCTGGCCTGCCTGCAGACCGGCGCCGCGCTCATGCCACAGCTGACCTTCGACCCCGAAAGGGCGATGGCCGCGGTGCAGGAACACAAGATCACCGTGCTACCCGGCGCGCCCACCATCTTCCAGATGCTGCTCGATCACCCCGCGCGCAAGAACTACGACCTGACCTCACTGCGATATTCGGTGACGGGCGCGGCCGTGGTGCCGGTGGTGCTGATCGAACGCATGCAATCCGAGCTGGACTTCGACCTGGTGCTCACCGCCTACGGCCTCACCGAAACCCAGGGCTTCGCCACAATCTGTCGCTCCGATGACGACGCCGTCACTGTCGCGACCACCTGTGGGCGCCCCATGATCGGCTACGAGCTGCGCATCGACGGTGCCGAAAAACCCGGCGACGAAGGCGAAGTGCTGCTGCGCAGCGCCAACGTGATGAAGGGCTACCTCGACGATCCCCAGGCCACCGCCGAGACCATCGATACCGACGGCTGGCTACACACCGGTGACATCGGCAAGCTCGATGAACGCGGCAATCTGACCATCACCGACCGGCTCAAGGACATGTACATCTGCGGCGGGTTCAACGTGTACCCCGCCGAGATCGAGCAGGTACTGATGCGCCTCGACGGGGTGGCCGACGCCGCCGTGATCGGGGTGCCCGACGAGCGCCTCGGCGAGGTCGGCAAGGCGTATTTGGTGCTGCGCGATGGCGCCAGCCTCGATGCGCAGGCGGTAATCGATTACAGCGCAAAGCATGTGGCGAATTTCAAGAAGCCGCGGTTTGTCGAGTTCCTCGACGGACTTCCCCGCAACTTGGGCGGCAAGGTGGTCAAACCCACCCTGCGGGCCATGCATCGCGATAAGCAGTTGCGCGAAGAGCAGAGGGCACAGAAGGAGAGCAGCTAGTGGACCTACTTCTTGACGATGAGACCGAAGCCTTCCGGGTCGAGGTGCGCGAATTCCTGGCGGCCAACGTCCCGAATCCGCCGCTGCCCTCCTATGACTCACCGGAAGGCGCGGTGGCACACCGCCAATGGGAGCGCACCCTGTATGACGCGGGATTCTCCGCGGTGTCCTGGCCTAAGGAATATGGCGGCCGCGATGTCACCCTGCTGCAGTGGGTGATCTTCGAAGAGGAGTACTTCAAGGCAGGCGCCCCGGCGCGCATCAGCCAGAACGGCATGTTCCTGCTGGGGCCGACACTGTTCGCGCACGGCAGCAAGGACCAGCTGGATCGCATTCTGCCGAAGATGGCCAACGGCGACGAGATCTGGGCGCAGGCATGGTCGGAGCCGGAGTCCGGTAGCGACCTGGCGTCGCTGCGCTCCCCCGCCCGCAAGGTGGACGGGGGCTGGCGCCTGTCCGGGCAGAAGATCTGGAGTTCGCGAGCGCCGTTTGCGGACAGGGCATTCGGGCTGTTCCGCTCTGGAGCCGCGGAGCCGGCGACATCCGGACAGCGCCCCAGTCGTCATGATGGGCTGACGTACTTCATGTTCGATCTCAAGGCCGAGGGGGTCACGGTCCGCCCCATCCCACAGCTCGACGGCGACCCTGGCTTCGCCGAGATCTTCCTGGACGATGTGTTCGTGCCCGACGAGGACGTCATCGGCGCGGTGGATGACGGTTGGCGCGTCGCCATGAGCACCTCGAGCAATGAGCGTGGCATGTCGCTGCGCAGCCCCGGCCGTTTCCTTGCCACCGCCGACCGCTTGGTGGAGCTGTGGAAATCTGTGTCGGAGAACGGGTTTGCATCCGAGCGCGTCGCCGACGCCTGGATAGCAGCGCAGGCCTACCGACTCCACACCTTCGGTACCGTGACCCGGTTATCCGGCGGCGGTGAGCTCGGTGCTGAATCCTCGATCACCAAGGTGTTCTGGTCCGAGCTGGACGTCGCCCTGCACGAGACGGCGATCGACCTGCGCGGCGCCGACGGTGAGCTGACCGGACCCCCAGACGCCGACTGGACCTCCGGTTATCTGTTCTCACTCGGTGGCCCGATATACGCGGGCACCAACGAGATTCAGCGCAATATCATCGCCGAGCGCATCCTGGGCCTACCCAGAGAAAGCAGCGTAAGCGCTCGTACGGGAGGTGCCAAGTGAAGTTTGATCTGGACACTCAGCAGCGAGACTTCGCCGCCAGTATCGACGCCGCCCTGTCGACGGCGGACGTTCCCGCGGCGGCTCGCGCCTGGGCCGCCGGCAGTCACGAATCCGGCCTGGCCGTCTGGTCGACGCTCGCCGAGCTGGGCGTGACGGCCCTTGCGGTCTCCGAGAAATATGACGGCATCGGCGCTCACCCGGTGGATCTGGTTGTCGCACTGGAGGGTTTGGGCAAGTGGGCTGTGCCTGGACCCGTCGTCGAGTCTCTCGCGGTGGCCCCGGTGCTGCTCGCGGAGGACGAACGCAGCGCCCAGCTCGCCTCCGGTGAACTCATCGCCACGGTCGCCGCACCTCCCCACACCCCGCGGGCTCTCGACGCGGACATCGCCGGGCTGGTGCTCATCGCCGACGATATCGGGTTCCGTGAGGCCCGGGCCGGTGCGCAGCACGAGTCGATCGACGCCACTCGCCGGGTGTTCGATGTGACACCGGCCGGCGGCGGCGCCTCTCTGGACACCAGTCGCGCTATCGACTTTGGCGTACTTGCCATTTCGGCGCAGCTGATCGGCGCCGGACAGGCGCTGTTGGACCGTGCGGTGGAGTACGCCAAGCAGCGCTCCCAGTTCGGCCGACCGATCGGCTCCTACCAGGCCGTCAAGCACAAGCTGGCCGATGTGCACATCGCGCTGGAGCTGGCGCGCCCGCTGGTGTACGGCGCCGCACTTTCTCTAGCGGACGATTCCCCCACTGCGGCACGCGATGTGAGCGCCGCGAAGGTCGCCGCGGGCAAGGCCGCCTATCAGGCCGCACGCTCCTCCCTACAGACCCACGGCGCCATCGGGTTCACCGCCGAATACGACCTTTCCCTATGGATCCTCAAGGTACGAGCCCTGACGTCGGCATGGGGTACGCCGGAATGGCATCGGAACCGGGTATTGGAGGCACTGTGAGCCCTTCCGTTAACGCCGAACGGCAGATGCTGCGTGACACCGTCCGCTCCTTGGTCACCAAGCGGGCTGACTCGAGCGCGGTCCGCGCCGCGATGGAGTCCGATCAGGGGTACGACGAAAACCTGTGGACGGTTCTGTGCGAGCAGGTCGGGGCCGCGGCGCTCTTGGTTCCGGAAGAATTGGGCGGTGCCGGAGGCGAACTCGCGGACGCGGCCGTCGTGGTCGAGGAGCTCGGCCGAGGGCTTGTTCCCAGCCCGCTGATGGGCACACTGTGGGCAGAACTCGCTCTTCTCGGCACCGGGTACACCGGTGAGCTGCTGGAATCGCTGGCCGCCGGGGAATCGATCGGCACGGTGGCCTTCGATCCCGGATATGTCGTCAACGGAGATATCGCCGATGTGGTGCTGACTCTGGAGGATGACGAGGTGCGTCAGGCGGAGACCGTGTCCGCCACCCCGTTGTCCACCATGGATCCCACCCGTCGACTCGCCGCCCTCGCGGTGACCGAAAGCAAGCCGATCGGCGCCGCCCCGGGCCTGCTCGACAAAGCCGCGTTACTGCTGGCCGCCGAGCAGGTGGGCGCCGCCGCACGAGCACTCGAGCTCACCGTCGAGTACACCAAGACGCGAGTGCAATTCGGACGCGCCATCGGCAGCTTCCAGGCCCTCAAGCACCGGATGGCCGACCTGTACGTGCTGGTCGAATCCGCGCGCGCCGCCGTCTACCACGCTATCCAGGATCCAACTCCCGAGGCCGCGACCGTGGCGAGAATCAAGGCCAGCGAGGCACTTTCGACAGTATCCGGGGATTCCATCCAACTGCACGGCGGTATCGCGATCACCTGGGAGCACGACGCGCACCTGTACTTCAAGCGCGCACATGGCAGCGCACTATTGCTGGGCACACCGCGTCAGCTGCTGCCAAGTCTGGAGATCGCCGCGGGACTGTGATCCCCGGCCTAGACTCCGGGCATGGAGACCAAAGCCAGTCCCTGGCCCGCCTACCGGCTTGCTGCCGTCCTGCTCGGCGTCGGCGTCGTGCATTTCGTCGCGCCGAAGCCGTTTGACGACATCGTTCCCGCCGAACTACCCGGGAACGCGCGGTTCTATACCTATGCCTCGGGTGTTGCCGAACTCGGAACCGGCGCGCTGCTGCTGGCCCCCAAGACACGCAGGCTCGGCGGGACGATTGCTGCTCTGTTGTTCATCGCCGTGTTTCCCGCCAACGTCAACATGGTGCGGCTGTGGTGGGACAAGCCGTTGCCACTGAAGCTCGGCGCCATCGCCCGGCTGCCCCTGCAGATCCCGATGATCACCGAGGCGCTGAAAGTCCGCCGTACGTCGTAGCGGCGTCCTCGTCGCGTCTAGTCATAGATGACGGCGTTTCCCTCGCGCCGCAGATCCGCCAACCCCGCACGGAAGGTCTCCATGAATTCCGGTGGGGGTCCTACCCAGTCCATGACCTCGCCAACGATGCGCACGGGTTCCCGGCTGCGGTACGAGTGGGTTGGGTTTCCCGGGAATTTTTTGTCCGTCACATTCGGGTCGTCTTCCAGGGTGCCCTCCGGTTCCACGATGTAGACATGACCCCTGCCCTCACCTTTGGCCATGATGGCTGCCAGCCCCGCGCCCACCAATGTCTTCGTCACGTAAACGTGGTTCATGATGCGGCCCTCTTCGTAGTTCGAGAGATGCCCGGGCGTCAATAGATCACCCACTTCCAGGTCGGCCTTGGTGCCGTGGAAGTAGGCGCCCGACTCGTGCGCCTCGAAAAAGTCCGGCATCGTCATCCCAGGTCCCATCAGTCGACAATTCGTGGTCGCAGGATTGTGCGCCACGTTGGGGGCCTTGCCGCAAGCCCCCCTTCGTGTCATATTTTGAAAGGGGAGAAGCCAAAAGGTTGACCCGAAATCCGCGCGGTGGTCGGGTTGACTCATGCCGCTACAGATATCCGACCGAGAACGCGAAGCCCTGGCGCAGGTCACCCAGTTCCCGCTGCTGGCCGCGATCACCGGTCGCCGCTCGCGACGTTTCCCCGCTGGCGGTCGCATACCCGACGGCCCACTGGCATACACCAGCGGCCAACCGGTCACGCCGATATCGGAAGTCGAACGGGCACTGATCCTTTCGGTAGTCGGTGGCGTCACCGGGTGGCACTACGGCATCACTCATCACCCCGGATATGCCCCCGCATTCCCGAACTACTCCGGCAGCGCCACCGGCCGCACCTTTCCCTCCGCCGCCGGCTTCCATACCAGCCAGCTGTTTTTCACCGACGACACCGGGATCTACCTGCTGCCCACCCGCGATGAAACTCCACAAGAGTTCACGACCATCGAGGAGTGGATAAGCCACACCGCCGACTCGTACGTGCGAATCTCGGACAAACGTCTGGAGTTGCCACGCGAAGAGCCGTACATGGAGGGCCACAACATCTGGATTGGCAACCACCCAGGCAGCCTGCTGGCCTTTCCGGTGGCCGATCTGGCCGAACATCTGATCGCGAACCTGTCGTTCTTCGCCGCCAATGGCTACCTCGTCTACGACGACATCAACAACCAGAGCATTCCGGGCACCGAAAAATTCGACAGCCTGCGCCATTACGACGATCCGATTCCGCTGTCCTTCGTCGAGCAATACACGCTCACCGAGGCAAGTGCCGAGCTGGCCACCGCCACACACAACGGGGTGCTGCTACTACAAGCGCTCGGTCTGGGCGGCTGGATGTTCGACGGACTCGACCGACTGTCGGTGCTCGGCGGATCGGGTGATCCGCGCGCTCCGGGTATCGGGTTCCGATCGGACAACGACCACCGGTGGCCTTTTCCTAATGCCACCGGTCTGCCCGGATTCTTCGAGACCCTCAGCCCGCCGCACGTGCCGACGATCGCGGCCGGCGTGGATAAGTACATCGAGCGCAAGTACGGCCCGGGCGGCCCCTTCCACCCTGACACCCCCGGGGCCTGGGCCGATTCTCGCAAGGTGCGCTCGGCCGCGTTACCCGCCGAGGCGATCCGGGAAATCGTCACCGTGGAGGCCTCATACATCTATGACACGTTTGGCAAGATTCCCGGTACCGTCCCCACCGTCCATGTCCTGATGTACCTGCAGGCCCAGAACATCGACCTGGGCTTCTACGACACGCACTTCGGTCCCGGCGCCTATCTGCCGACGCACGCCGAACACGCCCGGCGCTGGTACGGACGCTAATCGCGTTCACAGACGGGCACAGCGACTTTCACAAGTTCTTCACATTGGTTTGCTAGGTTCGCCACATGTTCGAGGCGATGCTGGCCGAAGCCGGTGTGAGCCAGTGCTCTGGCCATCCGGGCATTCCCGCCTGCCAACAATTCAACCAGGGATTCGGTTTCTTTCTCCTTGGGCTCGTCGGGGTGTTCATGACGGGAATCATGGGACTTTGCGTGGCTCTACGGGCAGCGAAAGCCGAAGCCGCACAACCAACCCGATGGGGCCTAGCGCTGGTCATCGCAAACCTGGGGTCACTCGTGTTGCTCGTGTTCAGCGTGGTGGGTTAGCCGAGAAGGGTCGGCTGAGTCACTGCACGTCCATGGACTTCACGTGGCGCCAAGATTGCCGGCAACGCCGCTCGCTAGATTGCTGAGCCCTACCCGGACGGATTGATCGCCGCGCGTGGACCCCCAACCCGGCACAATCGGTCCATGCGTCGGAGAAGGCTGCTTCAGCTCGGTGCGGCAACCGCAGGCGGAATCTTGCTAGCCGCGTGCACCGACGTACCAGTTGAGGGCGACGATACCGACGTGGTGCACGACAGCAGACCCTGGCACATGCCTGATGAAGGCGAGCCACATCTGCGAACCTGGATGGCCTTCGGCGCCAGCCCAGAGATCTGGGGACGACGGCTGAACCGCAAGGTGCAACAGAATCTCGGCACCATCGCCCAGGCCATCGCGCAATTCGAACCAGTGTCGATGTTGGTGCGACCTGATGAGACCGAGCTGGCACGCCAATTGGCCGGGCCCAATGTGGAGTTGGTTCCGGCCCCACTGGAGGACCTGTGGGTACGCGACAGCGGATCCGTCTTCGTCCGCAACGAAAGCGGCAGAGCAGCTGTTGATTTCAACTTCAACGGCTGGGGCGACAAACAAGAACACGAGTCGGATGCCAAGGTCGCGGTCGAGGTGGCCAAGCGTGCGGGAGTTCCCGTGCTGCACACCAATCTTGTCCTGGAAGGCGGCGGTATCGAAGTCGATGGCCGGGGCACCGCAATCATCACCGAAAGCTGTGTTCTCAACAGCAACCGCAACCAGGGTCGATCCAAGAGCGATGTGGAAGCCGAGTTGCGGCGCCTACTGGGCCTGCAGAAGATCATCTGGCTGCCCGGCATCGCGGGCATGGACATCACCGACGGGCATACCGATTTCTACGCGCGGTTCGCCGGGCCGGGGGTAGTCGTAGCCGGGCTCGACAATGACCCCGATTCGTTTGACTACCACGTGACACGCCGTCACCTCGACATCCTCGACAAGGCGACGGACGTGGCCGGACGCCCTCTGCACGTGGAAGTGCTCGAAGCACCCCGGCAAGGGCGCGATGACTTCGACTCAGAGGATTTCGCGGCCGGTTACATCAACTTTTATGTCTGCAACGGCGGCGTCATCGCGCCCGAATTCGGAGACCCCGGCGCCGACGAGGCGGCCAAGTCCACCCTGGAACGAGTCTTCCCGAACCGCAGGGTGGTTCAGCTCGATATCGACGGTATCGCCGCGGGCGGCGGCGGCATCCACTGCGCCACGCAGCAAGAGCCCCGATAGCACCGACTCAGCGCGCGACGGAGCGGGGCGCACCCGGGCCCGCGTCGATCCGCACCGGGCCGCTGGCCGAGGGTGTCACCGGGAAGTCGAATATTGCCGTCGGAATGTAAACAGTGGCACAGGAATTCGGGATATCGACGACCCCGGACAACCTGCCCTCGATGGGCGCAGCACCCAACAGCAGATACGCCTGCTCCGGGCTGTAGCCAAACTTGGTGAGGTAATCGATGGCGTGCAGACAGGCCCGCTGGTACGCCAAATGCGAATCCAGGTAACGCTGTTCGTCATCGAGGGTGACGGACGTCCCCGAGAACGCCAACCATTGTGAGTATTGCGGATCGGTATTACCCGGCATGAAGATCGCGTTCTCGGAAACCCCATAGGTATCCATGCCGCCCTTGAGCACATCGACATGCAGATCGATGAAGCCACCCATCTCGATGGCCCCGCAGAAGGTGATCTCTCCGTCCCCCTGGGAGAAGTGCAGGTCGCCGACGGACAGCTTTCCTCCCGGCACGAACACGGGGTAAAACACCCTGCTGCCCTTGGTCAGGTTCTTGATGTCTTGATTGCCACCGTTCTCCCGTGGCGGCGCGGTCCGGGCCGCCACGGCCGCTGCTGTCTCGAAGGATTCTCCACTGAGGGCACCCAGTACCGCGTCTTTGGGCTCCGGTGGAAGTGCCAGTGCAGGAACGCGGTTGGGGTCAGTGGCGATCAGCGCGCCCTCACGCGCATTCCATCTTGCCAGCAATTCCGCGGACGGCGCCGTGCCCATCAAACCGGGGTGCACGATCCCGGTAAAACTGACCCCGGGGACATGCCGGGACGTCGCGGTCTGCCCCGAGAAGTCCCAGATTGCCTTGTACGCGTCCGGGAACTGCTCGGTGAGGAACCCGCCGCCGTTCACGGTCGGGAAGATGCCCGTGTAGCCCCATCCCTGACCTGCCAGCGGACCGGAGTCTTCCTGCGGGATGGGGCCCACATCGAGAATGTCCACGATCAGCAGGTCTCCGGGCTGCGCCCCTTCCACCGAGAAGGGCCCCGACAACGCGTGCACCGTGGTCAGCGGGGCATCGCGGATATCGTCGGCGGAGTCGTCATTGTGGATCGCGCCGTCGAACCATTCGCGGCAGTGCACCCGGAAAGAGGTGCCCGGTTTCACGACCGCGGCCGGCGGAATGTCAGGGTGCCACCTGTTGTGCCCGACGATGTGTTGCTCGGTGAACTTCTTGTTCGAATCCAGCGGGAACAACACTTCGGGCATGGCATTCCTTCCGATCAGGGGCGGGGTAACTTGCGATGCAACGGATTTGATGTCACCGGCGCCGAACGTCGCACATTGGGTAGCGCGGAAACCACGGATGGCTCGCTGGCACTGCGATGGGTGGCGTCGAGCAGGCGCATACGCGCCGAGGAGCCACGGCTCATCCCGGCGATACCAAAAACCCGGCGTGCCGGTTCAGGGCAGCCGGGGCAGGGCACGGTATCAGGGGCGGTCGCCATCGGAAAGTCGCGCGCGGTATCGCCACAGCTCACGCATCGATACGCGTACAACGCCATGACCCGCCCTCACCGAGGTAGCACCTGGATCTGTGACGTTACGCCGGATTGGCTAGGCCCGCAGGGGAAACGGGGGTAGGCCCGGTTACAACCAGGTGTCCTCGGTGGTCGCGGTGAGGAATGCCTCCAGGTCGTTGCGCCAATCGGCGGGCGTGGTCTTGTCCGGTTCGATACCGGTGTACTGCCCGCGGTAGAACAGCAGCGGTCGGGTGGCCGTCGGTTTCTCCGGAATCTCGGAGAGTTCATTGACGGATCCGAACACGACCCAGTGGTCCCCGCCGTCGTGGACGTTGGCAACCTCGCAGTCGATGTGCGCGAGCGATCCGGTGATGATAGGCGATCCGAGACCCGATGGACGCCAATCGATTCCGGCGAACTTGTCGGGCTCGCGCGAACCGAACCGGGCCGAGACTTCGCGCTGATCCTCGGCAAGCACGTTCACACAGAACTTGCCCGACGCCTCGATGGCCGCCCAGGACCGGGACTGCTTGGTTGGGCAGAACAGCACCAGCGGCGGTTCCAGCGACAGCGCGGCGAACGACTGGCAGGCGAACCCGACCGGCGCGTCCTCGTGCGTCGTGGTGATGATGGTGACGCCGGTGCAGAACTGCCCCAGCACATTCCGAAACGCCCGCGGGTCGATAGCCGGTTCAGACATCTGCGCGCAAACCTCTACTTGAACCCGACGCTGAAGTCGTGACCCCACAGGCTGATTCCCACGCTCTCCCGGGCGATCCAGCTCTCGTCGTCGACTTCCAGTCCTTCGCAACCGAATTCCATGTCGAACCCTCCAGGGGTCTTCATGTAGAAGGACAGCATCTTGTCGTTGATGTGCCGACCCAGGCTGGCCGACATTTTGACCTTCCTCCGGTTCGCACGGTCCAGGCAGAGACCGACGTCGTCGGAGTTTTCCACCTCGACCATCAGGTGCACGATTCCCGTCGGATTGGGCATCGGCATGAACGCCAACGCGTGGTGACGCGGGTTGCATCCGTAGAACCGCAACCAGACCGGATCACCGTCGGCGGGACGCCCCACCAGCTGTGGTGGCAGCTTCATCGAGTCTCGCAGCTGGAAGCCGAGGACATCCTGATAGAACGCCTGCGCCGCGGCGTCATCGGTACACGTGAGCACCACATGCCCAAGCCCTTGTTCGGCGGTGACGAACTTGTGGCCGTACGGGCTGACGAACCGGCGACCCAGGTATTGGGCACCGTGGAAAACCTCCAGCACATTCTCCGACGGATCGTTGAACCGGATGAAACCCTCGACCTTGCGGTCCGAAATCTCTTCCTTGGTGCCCTCTGTGAATTCGACCCCCGCCTTGGCCAGGCGTTCGCGCACGGCCTGCAGCGCCGGCGCGTCGGCGACCTCCCACCCGGAAGCCAACAGCCGGTCGTTGTCTCCCGGCACAATCACCAGACGCGCTGCGACATCATCCATCCGCAGATACAGCGCGGAAGGATCATCTCCCGCGCCTTCCATCATGCCGAGCACCTTGGTCCCGAACTCGCGCCATGCCGCCATGTCGGTGGCCTGGATCCGCATGTATCCGAGTGCCTTGATAATGCTCATGGGGTACCGCCCTCCTAAACCATCGTGTCGGTGGCGGGCAGCTCGAACGCGTGGTTGCCCCAGATCTGGTAAGCCCGCTCCGCGTCATTGGCCGCGTGCACGCGACCGGCGTGCGCGTCACGCCAGAAACGCTGTACCGGAGCGTCGTTGGACAGTGCGGTGGCGCCGGAGTTCTCGAACAACAGGTCGATCGACGCGATCGCCCGGCCGGTGGCACGCACCTGGTCGCGGCGCGCGGCAGCACGCAGCTCGAAGGGAACCTCCTGACCCGCCGAGATGAGTGCGAACTCGTCGCCCACATTTCCGATCAGCTGGCGCCACCCGGCGTCGATGTCACTGGCGGCCTCGGCCACGCGCACCTTGGTGAACGGGTCATCCTTGGCCTTCTCGCCGGCGTAGGCAGCGCGCACGCGCTTGCCCTGAGCCTCGACGTGTGCGTCGTATGCACCATAGGCCATGCCCATGATGGGCGCGGTGATGGTGGTGGGGTGCATTGTGCCCCAAGGCATCTTGTAGACCGGAGCGGTGTTGGTCTCGTATCCGCCGGCGGTCTGGTCGTTCATCTTCTTGTACGACAGGAACCGGTGCTTCGGCACGAAAACGTCCTTGACCACGACCGTGTTGCTACCGGTGCCGCGCAGGCCGACCACATTCCACACGTCATCGATGCGGTACTCGGTGCGCGGGATCAGGAAGCTGCCGAAGTCGACCGGACGGCCGTCCTTGATCACGGGTCCACCCAGGAACGCCCAGGTGGCGTGGTCACAACCCGAAGACCAGTTCCACGAACCGTTGACGAGATAGCCGTCACCGGCCTCGGTCACCACACCAGCTCCCATCGGAGCGTACGAGGAGGACACCCGCACGTTGGTGTCCTCACCCCAGACCTCCTCCTGCGCCCTCTGGTCGAACAGGGCCAGGTGCCAGTTGTGCACGCCGATGATCGAAGCGACCCAACCGGTCGAGCCGCAGGCACTACCCAGACGACGCACCGCCTCGTAGAAGGTGGTGGGGGCGGTTTCGTATCCACCCCACTGCGAGGGCTGCAGCAGCTTGAAGAAGCCGATCTCCTGCAGTTCGGCGACCGTGGCGTCGGGCAGACGCCGCAGGTCCTCGGTTTCCTGCGCACGCTTGCGCAGGGTCGGCAGCAGGTCGTCAATTCCTGCGAGAACCGCCTGAACTTCGTCCCGCTGTTCGGTCGTCGTCACTGCATTTCCTCCACTGCTGTAGTTAGCATCAGTCGGCACAAACTAGGGCTAGTAGTTCGCGACACTCGCTGCACACCCGTGGTGACAGCACGTGTTCACTGCTGAGACTAGAACACGTTTCGATCTGTGTCGACATCGCCTCGCCCACCCCGGGAAGGCGGGCTCATCTGGAACGAAGCGACGACGGTGTTGTAGGGCCAAAGGTCAATTCTGTAACCTGTTCTAGTTCGGCCACTCGCCGACGACGACTGACGGAGGAATCACGTGACGGACGTTCCGCTGGGGAAGCACGTCCTTGAGGTTCGAATCGCCGAGGTGATCGATGAGACCGCCGACTCCCGGTCCCTGGTCTTCGAGATTCCCGAGGACGCGGCCGACAAGTTCGCGTACGCACCCGGCCAATACCTCACATTGCGCATTCCGTCCGATCGCACTGGTTCCGTGGCGCGCTGCTACTCGCTGTCCAGTTCCCCGCATATCGATGACCGGTTGACCGTCACGATCAAGCGCACCGCCGACGGCTACGGATCCAACTGGATCTGCGATAACGCCCACGCCGGTATGCACATGCACGTCCTGGCGCCGTCCGGGGTTTTCGTCCCGCGAGAGCTCGATCGCGATTTCCTGCTGCTGGCCGGCGGCAGCGGTATCACCCCGATGATGGCGATCTGCAAGTCCGCACTCTCGCAGGGCAGCGGCAAGGTAGTGCTGATCTACGCCAACCGCGATGAGCAGTCGGTGATCTTCGGGGCGGCGCTGCGCGAGCTGGCGGCCAAGCACCCCGATCGGCTGACTGTCATCCATTGGCTCGAATCGGTGCAGGGATTGCCGTCGCTACAGTCCCTGGCCACCCTGGCCGCGCCGTTCGCCGGTCATGAGGCCTTCATCTGCGGTCCCGGGCCGTTCATGGATGCCGCGCAGGCCGCGCTCAAGGGCAATGGCATGTCCGACGATCGCGTGCACGTCGAGGTTTTCCGCTCTCTCGAAAGCGACCCGTTCGCCGAGGTCGTTCTCGCCGAGCCCTCTGACGACGACGAACCACCGGCCACGGCCACCGTGGAACTGGACGGTGAGACTCACGAGGTCAGTTGGCCGCGCAGCACCGTGCTGCTGGACGTGCTGCTCGCCAAGGGCCTGGACGCGCCGTTCTCCTGCCGCGAGGGCCACTGCATGACGTGCGCCTGCATTCTCAAGAACGGCAAGGTCCGCATGCTGGTCAACGACGCGTTGTCCCAGAATGACATCGACGACGGGTACATCCTGGCGTGCCAGGCGGTTCCGGAGACCGACGACGTCAACGTAACCTTCGACGAGTGAGAGACCGCATGGCTCGCGTCATATATGCCGCCGCACTGCTGATGACCGCCACAACCCTGATCACCCCGGTGCCCGCCAACGCCGAGGTCAAGACGGTCGACGTCAGCACTCCCGTCGACGACGGCCGCCAGCTGGAGGTTCACACCACCGCCGACTGCCGCAGGGCCGAGCGGCAGTGCTACTACACCGCCAGTTTCAATCTGCGCACCCCCAATGGGATTGAGGGATTCGGCGGTGACCTGTGGGCCAAACAGACCACCGAGCTACGCACCTCCGACCGGATGAACTACCTGTGGGTGCAGTGGGCCGACAACCCGAACACGGTGGAGCACAACGGCGGTAGTACCTGGCTGCTCACCACCGTCTACTTCGGGGGCGGTGACACCGACCGCTTCCGCATCACCGGTACCACCCAACCGACCGACTGGGCGACCGGGCAGCCCAAGCTGGACGCCGACTACATCGTGTGCAGCCACGTCGAGGCCAGTATCGGTGGCCGCAGCGTGATTTCACCCGATGCCTGCGCACAGGCCCGATTCAGCTAGGCGTTTCGGTACGCATATGCGTACTGCCCGCCTCTATGCGACAACTCGTGGCCCGCGGCGGGCCGCGCGGAAGTTGTCGCATAGAGGTGGGCACCAGGTGTATGTGGCCCAAGCGCCGTTCGAGTCATTGTCAGTGCCCTTTGGCGCCCTTTGGCATGGTGCGCGCATGGCCGCCCGGACTCGCTCGCTGCGCACCGAGCTGCGCTATCTGCTTGTCTTGCACATCCACCGGCACGGACTCACTGCCGTGTCCGAGATGGTCACCATGTTGGCGGACCTCGGTTTTGACGTGGATGGCCGCCCGTCAAAGACGGTCTCGGACGCACTACGCACCGACGTCAAGCTTGACCGCGTCCGTCGACGCGGACGTGGCGTCTACGGTCCGGGAGCATTGCCGCGCAGCACTCAACACCGCATGCGTACCCGAACAGCCAGATGGATGGACGCTAGCGCGGCAAGCCGAGTAGCCGCTCGCCCGCCACGCTGAGCAAGATCTGCGTGGTGCCCCCCGCGATGGACAAGCATCGATCCCGCATGAACAACCACATCTCGTGCGACTCCACCGCACCGTGAGAGTCCACGTAGTCGAGGATGTGCTCAGAAAGCCCCTGGCGATGCCGCACGCCGACAAGCTTGCGCACACTCGAGGCCGCACCCGGGTCCTGCCCTCCGATGGCGCGCAGCGCGGTGCGCAGATCCAGCAGCGCGCCGGCCTGCGCCGAGCAGACGAACACCCCGAGCGTATCCAGCTGTGCCACATCCAATTCGGCATCGCCAATAAGCGCCAGCAGCGATTCTATGGCCTCATCGAGGGTGCCGCCACCTGCCATCGCCACCCGCTCGTTGGCCAGCGTGGTGCGGGCCAGGCGCCATCCGTCGTCGACCGACCCGACCACGTTCTCGTCCGGAACGATGACCCCGTCGAGAAAGACCTCGTTGAACATCTCCTCACCGGTGATCTCACGCAGCGGCCGCACGGTGATCCCGGGGGTCTTCATGTCCAACAGGAAATAGGTGATGCCCTTGTGCTTGGGCACGTCAGGATTGGTACGGGCCAGGCAGATCGCCCAATCCGCGATCTGCGCCTTGGAGTTCCACACCTTCTGCCCGTCCAGCTTCCAGCCGCCCTCAACCCGAGTTGCCTTGGTACGCAACGATGCAAGGTCACTACCGGCGCCGGGCTCGGAGAACAGCTGGCACCACTCGATCTCGCCACGCAGGGTGGGTGCGACGAATTGCGATATCTGCTCGGGTGTTCCGTGCTCAAGAATGGTCGGAGCCGCCCACCAGCCGATGACCAGATCGGGACGCGTGACGCCGGCCGCGTGTAGCTCCTGATCGATGAGCAGCTGCTGCGCGGCGCCCGCGCCCAGTCCGTACGGCGCGGGCCAGTGTGGCGCCAAAAAGCCCGTCTCGGCCAGCCGAACCTGCTGCTCGGCCCTTGGCGCCGAGGCGATTTCCGCGGCAGCCGCGGCGATCTGCGCACGCTGGGTCTCCACCTCGCCGAGGTCGATGGTCAACGACCGGCGAGTACCACCGATGGTCAGCGCGGCGGCCTTACGCCGCCACACCGCGGGCCTGCCCAGGAAGGACTGCAGGGAGTACGCCCGGCGTAGGTACAGATGCGCGTCGTGCTCCCAGGTGAATCCGATACCACCGAGAATCTGGATGCAGTCCTTCGTGTTGGCCACCGCCGCGTCGACGGCCACCGCCGCCGCAACCGCTGCGGCAAGCGAAAGCTGCTGGGCATCAGCACTGTTGGCCGAGCTGTTCGCGAGGACGTCCTGTGCGCACCCGGCGGCATCCCAGACGGCCACATCGGCCTGCTCGACACGGCACAGCATTTCCGCGCACATGTGCTTGATGGCCTGGAAGCTGCCGATCTGCTTGCCGAACTGCTCCCGCACCTTGGCGTACTCGACAGCCGTCTGCAACGCCCACCGCGCCACACCCACGGCCTCGGCCGAGAGTGTCACGGCCGACAGATCAGAGACCACGCCGGTCGGCAGGCCCACCGGCTGCACCGCAGCACCCTCCAAGGTGGCCGCGGCCCACGGTCGCGAGAAGTCGGTCGCCTTCTTGGCTTCCACCGCGACACCGGTACCGACGCAGTCGACGAGTACCCAGCCGTCGGACCCCGGGGCCAACAGCACGCCATCGGCGGTACCGCCCAGCACGGCTGGCAACACGCCCGACGCCCGCCCGTCGGAGACGACCAGGTTCCCCGCGAGAGCCAGGCCCGCGGTGCGTTCCCCGGCCGCCAACGCACCGACCAATTCCTCGTGTCCGTCGGTCGCGAGGACCACCGCAGCCAGCGCACTGGTGGCAACGGGTCCCGGCACCAACGCGGCCGCGGCCTCATCGACCATGGCGATCATGTCGTCGAATCCGGCCCCCGACCCGCCGGCGGCCTCCGGCACCGCAACACCGAAAATGCCCAGTTCAGCGAGCCCGGCGTAGGCGGGACCCCACCCGTCAGACTCGGATTCCTGCTTCCGGACCGACTCGATGACAGCCGCGCTCTTGGCCCACTGACGGACCGCATCCCGCGCGGCTTCCTGGACGTCGGACACAGATTCTCCTCGGCTAGTTTTTCGGCACAAATCAGACTAGAACGTGTTCTAATATCGTGATTGGGTTCAGTGTAGTAGGAACGCATTCAGGCTGTACAGAGCGCTACCGACGAGCCAGGGAGACCTGATTCGAACGACAGGCATCCGTATAGTCGTGCGCTGAAACCACCGCGTGCACGCGCGAGATTGAAGGCAGGGAGTACAGACGCAATGGCAACGCCCCGGACATCTAGCGGAACGGAAACCGCGCCGTCGGACAGCGGCGACACCGACGCGACAAACCAGAGCGCCGCAGTCTCAGCTCTGTCTGACGACGATCTCGGCTCTACCGCGCAGCGTGAGCGCCGCAAGCGCATCCTGGACGCCACCTTGGCCATCGCCTCCAAGGGCGGCTACGAAGCGGTGCAGATGCGCACCGTCGCCGAACGTGCCGATGTCGCCGTCGGCACCCTCTACCGGTACTTCCCATCCAAGGTGCACCTGCTGGTGTCGGCCCTGGAACGCGAGTTCGAGCAGATCGACGCCAAATCGGATCGCAATACCGTCAGCGGCGGCACCGCGTATGAACGACTGCACACCGCGATCACCCGACTGAACCGCAATATGCAACGCAATCCACTGCTCACCGAGGCGATGACACGCGCGCTGGTCTTCGCCGATGCCTCCGCCGCCGGTGAGGTTGATCACGTGGGCCGGTTGATGGACGGCATCTTCGCGCGAGCGATGGCCGGCGATGACGACCCGTCCGATGCCCAGTTCCACATTGCCCGCGTCATCTCGGACGTCTGGACCTCCAACATGATTGCCTGGTTGACGCGGCGAGCCTCGGCAACCGACGTGAGCCACCGGCTCGATCGCACGGTCCGATTGCTGCTCGGTATTACCTAACCTGCGACGCTTGGCCTGACCTGCCTCAAGCAGGTTGCGGACGTAGACTCGGGACCCGTGGTGAGTGCCCAAGATCTGCCTGTGGAACTGCGTCGGGCTCTTTCCGAGGTGGCCCGTACGCCCCGACTGCTGGTGGCTTCCGACTATGACGGAACGATCGCCCCGCTGGTCAACAATCCCGACGATGCCCGCCCGCATCCCGAATCGACCACCGCGCTCCGGGCTTTGGCGGGACTGCCGTCGACAACCTCCGCACTGATCTCCGGACGCGCGTTGCGCGATCTGGCGACCCTGTCGCGGCTGCCCTCCGAGGTTCATCTGGTCGGAAGTCACGGCTCGGAGTTCGACGCGGGATTTGTGCACGCCATCGACGGAGACGCCAAGGCGCTGTTGAAGACCATCACCAGCAAGCTGTCGGCCATCGCCGCCGAATACGCCGGCGTGGCCATCGAACTGAAACCGGCGAGTGTCGCGCTGCACGTGCGCAATGCCTCGGAGGAGGACGCCGATGCCGCGCTGAGTCAGGCACTCGCGGTGGCGAACGGCTGGGGCGCGCAGGTCACCGAGGGCAAGAAGGTACTCGAGTTCGCCGTCATACCCACCGACAAGGGCCAGGCCCTCGACATTCTGCGCCACCAGGAGGGCGCGACGGCCGCGGTGTTCTTCGGCGACGATGTCACCGACGAAAAGGTCTTCAAGCGGCTACACGGGCCCGACCTGGGGGTCAAGGTGGGCGACGGCGAAACACTCGCCGGATATCGCATCCCGGACACCGAATCGGTAGGCACCGCACTGGCTTTCCTGCTCGAGGAGCGCCGCACCTGGCTACTCGGTGGACACGCCACACCCATCGAACGTCTCACCATGCTCGCCAATTCGCGCACCATTGCGCTGGTGACGCCGACCGGTGGCGTCACCTGGATGTGTCACCCCGAACCCGACTCGGCGGCGGTCTTCGCCCATCTCCTCGGCGGGGATGAGGCCGGGCACTTCACGATTGGCCCCGCGCGATCCGCGCTGCCGCTGGGCCAGAAGTATCTCGACAGCACGATGACTGTCGAAACACGTTGGGCCAGCCTGCAAGTAACCGACTACCTGGCTCACGACGAGATTCCGGGACGCACCGACCTGATTCGGGTAGTCACCGGAGAAGCCGATGCGGTGGTGACCTTCGCTCCACGCCCCGAGTTCGGCCAGGCTCCCGTGCAACTGGTGGCCGAGGGGGACGGCCTGCGCGTGTTGGGCACCAACGATCCGATCGTGCTGCGCGCACCCGGCGTCACCTGGACAATCGGGGCCGACGATCAGTCCGCCACCGCCACCATCAGCCCGGCCAATGGCCCGGTGGTTCTCGAACTGCGCTGCGGTACCGAGGATCTCGACGAGAACTCAATCCCGGAACCCGAGCTGCGGGAACGTGCCGAATCGTACTGGCGTGACTGGGCCCAAACCCTGACACTGCCCGAACGTAAACCCGGCTTGATGAAGCGCTCGGCGCTGACATTGCGTGGCCTGGTGCATGCCGAGTCCGGCGCGATCATGGCCGCGGCCACCACATCGCTCCCGGAAGACATTGGCGGCATTCGCAACTGGGACTACCGGTACTGCTGGCTGCGTGATGCGTCGATGACCGCTTCGGCACTGGTGGCTCTCGGATCACTGAGCGAGGCAGAGGGACTGCTGGGCTGGCTGCACCGGGTGCTGGAACATCTGCCCGGACCCGATCGTCTGCACCCGCTGTACACGCTCGCCGGCACCGTGCTGCCACCCGAGGCCGTGATCGACTCGCTGCCCGGGTATGCGGGCTCGCGGCCGGTCCGCGTCGGCAACGCCGCCAATTCGCAAGTGCAGCTCGATGTCTTCGGCCCGGTCGTGGAGCTGATCCATGATCTGACCCACGCACGCAAGCGTCTCGGGCATTCCGATCCGCTGACCGATGCCGATTGGAACCTGGTGTCCGACATGGTTCTTGCCGTCGAGCGCCGGTGGTACGAACCCGACCACGGTATCTGGGAGATCCGCGGCAATCCGCGTCATCACGTCTACTCCAAGGTGATGTGCTGGGTGACGGTGGATCGCGCGGTGAAATTGGCCGAGGAGTTCCAGCGTGCGGCCCCGGCATCATGGGCTGCGTTGCGAGACGAGATCGCAACCGAGGTGGTGGAGAAGGGATGGAACGACTCCGTCAACTCCTACACCGCCGCCTATGACGGCACCGATCTGGATGCCGCCTCCCTGTACATCGGCCTGTCCGGACTGATCGACCCCACCGATCCCCGATTCACCGCGACGGTGATCGCCACCGAGGCCGAACTACGCAGTGGTGCAACCGTTTACCGATACCACCGCGATGACGGCCTACCCGGAGGTGAGGGCGGGTTCCATCTGTGCGCGGCCTGGCTGGTCGAGGCGTATCTGCTCATCGGTGCGAGGTCACAGGCCGAGCTGCTGTTCGACCAGCTGGTCAAGGCCACCGGCCCCACCGGCCTGCTGTCCGAGGAGTACGACCCGGTGGCCGAACGCTCACTGGGTAATCACCCGCAGGCATACAGCCATATCGGCCTGTTGCGCTGCGCCGCGCTGCTGTCCTGACCCACCCGTTCGCGGGCGATTCACTGCACGATCTGCGCAGTTCTCAGCGCTGCGCGTCGCCACCGACCGCAGCCAACGCTGCCAGGCTTTGCACAGCAAGCACTCCATCCGTCATAATGAAAACCGTTTTCATTATTGGAAGGCTGGAGGTCTGCGATGTTCGCTCGCGTGGCTGGATTGTCAGTGGCAGTCGCCACCGCCGGAACGCTCGTCCTCGTCGGCTGCGGCCAATCTCACGAGCCGACCGGTGAGCCCAAGGTGGTGGCCTCGACCGATGCCTGGGCCTCGGTCGCGCAGGCTGTCGCCGGTGACCACGCCAAGGTGAGCGCATTGGTCAGCGGCGCCAACACCGACCCCCACTCGTTCGAGGTGACCCCGGCGGCGGCGGCCCAGGTCCAGGACGCCACCTTGGTGGTGTACAACGGCGACGGGTACGACCCCTTCGTCGACAAGCTGCTCAAGGACGGCCAGGCCCGGGTCAACGCCTACCAGCTTCTCCCCGCGGACTCCACCGACAAGAATGAGCATGTGTTCTACAGCCTGCGAACCGCCCAGCAAGTGGCCAACCACGTCGCGGACGATCTCGCCCAGGCCGACCCGGACAATGCCGACTCGTACCACGCCAACGCCAAAACATTTGGGCAACAGCTCGATTCCATCGCAAGTCTGCAAGACAATGTCGCCGACAAAGACCGGGGCAAGGCAATCCTGGCGACCGAGCCGGTGGCCAGCCACCTGGTCTCCCATTGCGGACTGGTAGACCGCACACCGCATGACTTCGCCGAGGCGGCCGAGCAGGGCTCAGATCCCTCTCCCAAGGACGTTGCCACCGCACTGGACCTGATCAGCACCAAACAGGTTGCGGCGCTGCTGTTCAACCCCCAAACAGCCGGATCGGTGACCAATCAGCTCAAGCAATCCGCCGAATCCCACGGGGTTCCGGTCGTGACGGTGACCGAAACTCTGCCCGACGGCACCGACTACATCACCTGGCAGCGACGCACCACCGAGCAACTCGCCGCGGCGCTGGGATGAGCGCAGACCACTGGCGGATAATGGCCGCATGAGTGCCGCCACCCTGCGCAACGCATCACTGGATCGCGGTGGACGCACCCTTTGGCAGGATCTGGATCTGACTGTCGAGCCCGGCGAGTTCATCGCGGTACTGGGGCCCAACGGTTCGGGAAAGACCTCCCTGCTGCGCCTGCTGCTGGGACAGGTGCCACTGACCCAGGGAACCATGAAGGTCACCGATGACCTCGGATACGTGCCTCAGCACCGACTCGCAGACAACGCGCTGATCCTGCGCGCGGAGGATCTGGTGGGTCTCGGGATCGACGGCCATCGTTGGGGTTTGACCGCCTTCAACCCCGCCCGTCGCGCGCGCCATCGTGCCGCGATCGACCTCGCACTGGACCAGGTGGACGCGAGCCATTTGGCAACCAAAGCCGTCTCGTCCCTGTCGGGCGGCGAGCTCCAGCGGGTGCGTATCGCACAGGCATTAGCGGGCGACCCCGCGCTCTTGCTCTGCGACGAGCCGCTGCTGAACTTGGATCCGGCAAGCGCGCAACAGATTTGCGCCCTGATCGACAAACGCCGGCGCAGTGCGCACACGGCCGTGCTATTCGTGACACATGAGATCAACCCGATCCTGCCGTACGTGGACCGAATCCTGTACCTGGTGGACGGGCGCTTCCAGATCGGCACCGTCGCCGAAGTGATGACAACCGAGACCTTGTCCGAGCTGTACCGCGCCCAGATTGACGTAGTGAAGGTGCGTGGACAGTACGTGGTGGTGGGCGAAGACCGGCAGATCACCGAGGAGTGTGCCGAGCACGCCCATGAATAACTTCTTCGATCTCTCCCTCACCGCTGATCTCCTGGCGCGCGACTTCGTGCAGCAGGCGATCCTCGCGGCCGCACTGCTCGGACTGCTGGCCGGCCTCGTCGGACCGTTCGTGGTGATGCGGCAGATGTCCTTCGCCGTCCACGGCTCCAGCGAGCTGTCACTCACGGGCGCCGCTGCCGCGCTGCTCGCCGGCGCCAATGTGGGGACCGGAGCGCTACTCGGGAGCGTGGTCGCGGCAATACTTTTCGGTGTCCTCGGGCAGCGAACCAAGGATCGTGATTCATCGATCGGGGTGGTCATGGCCTTCGGGCTGGGACTGGCAGTGCTGTTCATCCACCTCTATCCGGGACGCACCGGCACCAACTTCGCCCTCCTCACCGGGCAGATCGTCGGCGTCGGCTACAGCGGGCTGCTCATGCTGGTCGTGGTGAGCATCGTCGTCGGAGCGGTACTGGCCATCACCTATCGGCCCATGCTGTTCGCCACCGTCGATCCGGATGTGGCCGAGGCTCGCGGAGTCCCGGTGCGTACGTTGGGAATTGTGTTCGCCGCCCTCGTCGGTCTCACCGCGGCACAGGGTGTGCAGATCGTCGGCGCCCTGCTGGTGATGTCACTGCTCATCACACCCGCCGCCGCTGCCGCTCGCATCACCTCCTCACCCGCGCGGGCCATTGGACTGTCGATCGTCTTCGCGGAGATCGCCGCCATCGGCGGCATCGTGCTGTCGCTGGCGCCCGGAGTACCGATCTCCGTCTTCGTCACCATGATCGCCGTCGCGATTTATCTGCTGTGCCGCGTCATCGGGCGGTACCGACACGCATAGGGGCGTTACGCTCACCTGGTGAGCGGCTCGCAGGAAGAACGATGGCTCCGGTGACACGCGTCGACCTGAATGCCGACCTGGGTGAGGGTTTCGGTGCCTGGCGCCTGGGCGACGACGAGGCCATGCTGGATGTGGTCACCAGCGCCAACCTTGCCTGCGGTTTCCATGCGGGCGATCCCGCGACATTACGCCGCACCTGCCAGGCCGCCGCCATGCGCGGTATCCGCATCGGTGCGCAAGTGGGTTATCGCGATCTCGCCGGATTCGGCCGACGGTTCATCGACATCTGCCCCGACGACCTGTACGCCGACGTGGTGTATCAGATCGGCGCGCTCGATGCGCTGGCCCGCACCGTCGGATCGTCGGTGACCTATGTGAAACCGCATGGCGCGCTCTACAACACGATCATCCATCACGAAGCACAGGCAGACGCGGTGGCGCGTGCGGTACGAGATCTGAATGGCGATTTCCCCGTACTGACCCTGCCGCACGGTGCATTCGGAGACCGCGCACGCGAGTTGGGGCTACGGGTGGTCACCGAAGCATTCGCCGACCGTGCCTACCGCGACGACGGCACCCTGGTGCCGCGCAGCGAACCCGGCGCGGTGTTGCGCGATCCCGCTGAGGTGGCGGCGCGCATTCCCGCCCTCAGCCGCACCGCCGAGTCGATATGCGTGCACGGTGATTCGCCGGGTGCGGTCACGATTGCCCAGGCTGTTCGCTCTGCACTGGCCGCCAACGACATCGAGCTGGCACCGTTCGTCTAGCGGTGATACGCCGGCGGCAGCGGTAAACCCTTCTCTGCCATGACTTTCCGCAGCGTAGTTGGGTAATCGCTGATTATCCCGTCCGCACCGGCGTCAATCTGTGCCTTCATGGTCTCGGGATCGTTGATGGTCCAGGGAATGACCTTGAGCCCCAAACCGTGCGCCTTGTCGACGAACTTCTTGTCCGCGACCAGCGCGAAACCGGGATCACCCACCTTGCCGCCATAGGGCACGGTGTATCCGGGCGACAAGATGGTGGCACCTATCTGCTTGGCGCCGTCAATCGGATCCTTCACCACGGCCGGGTCCACCCCGCCCAACCACGGAGAGCCTGGGTACCAGGTGGTTTCATCCCACAGCGCGACCAGCGGGATGCCCGGTTCGGCCCGCTTGGTCATCGGCAGCGTGCTCCAATCGAAGCTCTGAACCTCGACCTTGTCGAGCTTGCCCGCCGCACGGATGGTGTCGAGGATGACGTCCACGAACACCTGCGGTGCCACGGATTTCTGAGGTTCGGCGGCTTCCACCTTGGTCTCGACGTTGTACCGCACGTCGGCATGATACGAATCGGCCAGGGCGAAAACATCTGACAGCAAGGCGATCTTGTCATTCTTGACCACCTCGGCCTGAGGAAAGTCCTTGAGCAGCTTGCCGCAGTCCAGGGTGTGCAGCTGCTCGGAGGTCAGGTCCTTGACCAGTTTTCCGACATAAGGGAATTGCGGATCGCCGGATGTCACCGGGCCGGTGTCGGCGCATTTCGCGGCATCGATCACCGGGTCGTGCCAGACCATGGGCTTACGGTCTTTGGAGATGACGATATCGAGTTCAAGAGTGCTGGCCCCGAGCTCGATGGCTTTGGCGAAGGCACGCAACGATTCTTCGGTGGTCTCCCCGCGCCCACCCCGGTGCGCCTGCAGGTCGAAGGACGTCGCCTCCTTGTTACCGCACGATGCCAAGGCCAGGGCGACCGCAAGAACGGTAGCTATGCGCTTCATGGCTGCACATTGTGCCCGAGATGACGTCTATGCGGGTGACACGTGAGAGACACCTGCGTGAATGTCCTCTCGGCACAAGGCGCTCAGCGGCGCTGGCGGGCGATCTCCGCGAGCACCACACCTGCGGCCACCGAGGCGTTCAACGATTCAACGGGGCCGGCCATCGGGATCGAGACCACCGCATCGCAGGTCTTGCGGACCAGCTGCGAGAGTCCTTTGCCCTCCGACCCGACGACAACAGCGATATCGCCGGCACCGTCGAGATCGTCGAGCTCGGTGTCGCCGCCGGCGTCAAGCCCGACGATGGTTATCCCCTTGTCCTGCCAATCCTTCAGTGTGCGCGTCAGATTCGTGGCGCGGGCCACTGGAAGACGCGCTGCCGCACCCGCACTGGTACGCCAGGCCACGGCGGTCACCGATGCACTGCGACGCTGCGGAATGACGACGCCGTGCCCGCCGAAGGCGGCCACGGAACGCACGATGGCACCCAGATTGCGCGGATCCGAGATGTTGTCCAGCGCCACCAGAAGCGCGGGCTGCGCTTCCGCGCGGGCGCGGGCCAGCAGATCATCGGGATGCGCGTACTTGTACGGCGGGACCTGCAACGCGAGGCCCTGATGCAATCCGTTGGTGCTCATGCGATCCAGGTCTGGGCGCGGCACCTCCAGGATCGCGATCCCGGCATCGGCGGCAAGAGCCACCGACTCGGTCAGCCGTTCGTCGTTATCTGCGCCGACGGCGACGTACAGCGCGGTCGCCGGCACACCGGTGCGCAGGCATTCCAGCACCGGGTTGCGG
Organism: Mycobacteroides franklinii; assembly: GCF_002013895.1. GTDB lineage: Bacteria > Actinomycetota > Actinomycetes > Mycobacteriales > Mycobacteriaceae > Mycobacterium > Mycobacterium franklinii. The sequence goes on from NZ_MAFQ01000006.1 coordinate 477,923, forward strand.
CCCAACACCATCTCGGACTCGTCGCCCTGCTTGATCCGGCGCTGCTTGGCGTCCGCGACCTTCCGTTGGACGGCAGCACGTTTGGCTGCGGGGTGCTTGGTGCGCTGCTCCGCCGGGGGCGTGGCCCCCTTGCCCTCCAGGCCACGACGGCGCACGCCGCCGGAACCGACGGTGGGCCCCTTCTTGGTACCGGGCTTACGTATAGCGCCTCGGCGCTGAGAATTACCTGCCATTGCTACTGCTCTTCGTCGCTACTGATAAGGGTCCATTGTGGGCCATCGGCGGTGTCGGTGATCTCCAAACCCGCCCGCTTGAGCCGGTCTCTGATCTCATCGGCCAGTGCCCAATTCTTTTCTGTCCGTGCCGTTTCGCGTCGCTGCAGCTCCGCTGTCACCAACACGTCCACGGCGTTCAGCGCGGCGGACGTCTCATCGCGCGTCTCCCAGCGCTCATTGAGCGGGTCGCACCCGAGAATGGCCATCATGGCGCGGATGCTGGCCGCCGCGGATAGCGCGCCCTCGTGGTCGCCGGCATCCAACGCCCGGTTTCCGTCGGCGCGGGTGGAATGCACCTCGGCAAGCGCAATCGGCACTGACAGGTCGTCGTCCAAGGCCGCGGCGAATCCCGGCGTCCAGGTACCCACTGGCACCTCACCGACGCGGATCCGCACCCTGTGCAGGAAGTCTTCGATACCGCTATATGCCTTCACCGCATCGGCCAGTGCTGTCTCGGAGTATTCGAGCATCGAACGGTAATGCGCGCTACCCAGGTAGTAGCGCAGTTCAACCGCCCGGACACGTTGCAGCACAGCCGGAATGGACAACACGTTGCCCAGCGACTTGCTCATCTTCTCGCCGCCCATGGTGACCCAGCCGTTATGCATCCAGTAGCGGGCGAACCCGTCACCGGCGGCACAGCTCTGCGCAATTTCGTTCTCATGGTGCGGGAAAACCAAATCCATTCCACCGCAGTGGATATCGAAACTGGACCCGAGATAGGTGCGAGCCATGGCCGAGCATTCCAGATGCCACCCCGGGCGGCCTGGTCCCCACGGAGTGGGCCACGACGGCTCACCGGGCTTGGCGCCCTTCCACAGCGTGAAGTCGCGCGGATCGCGCTTTCCGGTGGCCACACCCTCACCCTGGTGGACATCGTCGATCTTGTGCCCGGAAAGTTGCCCGTACTCCGGGTAGCTCAGCACGTCGAAGTAGACGTCGCCGCCGCTGGCGTAGGCGTGCCCGGATTCGATCAGCCGATCGATCAGCTCGACCATCTGGGTGATGTGGCCGGTCGCGCGGGGGGAAACCGACGGCGGCAGCACTCCGAGAGCGTCGTACGCCTCATCGAAGGCACGCTCATACGTCGATGCCCACTCCCACCACGGCCGGCCGGCGTCGGCCGCCTTGTTGAGGATCTTGTCGTCGATATCGGTGACGTTCCGGACGAACAAGACGTCATAGGCGCGGGCGCTGAGCCAGCGGCGCAGCACATCGAAGGCCACACCGCTGCGCACGTGCCCTATATGGGGCAGACCCTGCACCGTTGCCCCGCACAGATAGATGGAGACGGACCCCGGCTGTAGCGGCACGAAGTCACGCACGGCACCCACACGGGTGTCGTACAGCCTAAGCGGAGCGTGACCGGTCACGACCAGCGAGCTTACAGCGCTGTGACGAGCGCCGTTGCCACCGCGGCCAACCCCTCGCCGCGTCCGGTCAGGCCCAAGCCGTCGGTCGTGGTCGCCGACACCGAAACCGGTGCCCCGACAAGGCCCGACAGCAGCTGCTGAGCCTCGGCCCGGCGCGGACCGATCTTCGGCCGATTGCCGATGACCTGCACTGCTGCATTGCCGATCTGGAAACCATTGTTGTGCAGTAGCTCCCGCACGTGGGTCAGCATCTTCGCGCCACTGACACCCGTCCATTCGGGACGGCCCGTGCCGAATACCGCCCCCACGTCGCCCAGCCCGGCCGCCGAAAGCAGGGCATCACAGAGCGCATGCGCGGCGACATCCCCATCCGAGTGCCCTTCACATCCGTTGTCGTCAGGAAACAGCAGCCCGAGCAACCAGCAGGGCTTGCCTTCCTCAATCGGGTGCACATCGGTGCCGATGCCGACCCGAGGCAATGCGGTCATTGGGGATGCCCTTCCCTATTCAGAATCGCCTCGGCCAATGTCATGTCCAGCGCCGTGGTGATCTTGAAGGCCAGCCGGTCACCCTCCACCACATGAACGCGCTCGCCGATTTGCTCCACCAGCGCGGCATCGTCGGTCGCGATATCCCCGGCGGCCGCATAGGCCCGCCTGAGCACGTCGGCCGCGAATCCCTGGGGAGTCTGTACAGCCCGCAGGCTGGCCCGGTCCGGGGTGCCGCTCACCTCGCCGTGCGTATCGATGGATTTGATGGTGTCCGTCACCGGGATCACCGGGATGACCGCGCCGCGGCCTTCGCGCAGTTCTGCAACGATCCGGGCGATCATGTCCGGAGGGGTCAACGGACGCGCGGCATCGTGAACCAGGATCCAGTCTGCCGCATCCACGGCGGCCAGACCGGCTCGTACCGAATCGGTGCGCTCGGCACCGCCTTGCACAATCTTTACCGTCGGGCCTACGAGAGCTGCGGCCTTATCACGCTGATCGGCGCCGACTACAACGATCACCTCGTCGACGGCCCCCGAGCACAGCAGACCGTCGACGCAATGTTCGAGCATTGTCCGGCCGCCGACAGTGACGAAGGCTTTCGGAATATCTGCACCCAGCCGCACACCTAGACCGGCGGCCGGGACTATCGCCGCCGTCCTACGAGGCAGCTGCGAGCACCTCGTCGAGAATGATGTCGGCCCTGGCGGCATTGGTGTTCTCGGCAAGAGCCAGCTCACCAACCAGGATCTGACGAGCCTTGGCCAGCATCCGCTTCTCGCCCGCGGACAGGCCGCGCTCCTGCTCACGACGCCACAAGTCACGCACGACCTCGGCGACCTTCTTCACGTCACCGGAAGCCAGCTTCTCCTGGTTGGCCTTGAATCGGCGGGACCAGTTGGTGGGCTCTTCGGTGTGCGGTGCACGCAGCACCTGAAAGACCGTGTCCAGACCTTCGCGGCCCACCACGTCACGGACGCCGACGTATTCGGCATTCTCTGCAGGCACGCGAACAGTCAAATCGCCCTGGGCTACCTTCAGGACGAGATACTCTTTCTGCTCGCCTTTGATGGTTCGGGTCTCGATCGCTTCAATCAGCGCTGCACCGTGATGTGGATACACAACGGTGTCTCCGACCTTAAATATCATCTTGTTTCGTGCCCCTTTCGATACCCAATTCTAACACGGCGTATCTCGGCGTGCCCACCAACGGTGCAGGTCAGGGGCATTGCAGATGAACCCCCGGGGTTGACAGGGTGACTTTTTCGTGCATCCGGCAACCCTCGCGGACCCTACTCGCGCGCCCATAAACCAGCCCCCACGAGCGGTAATCCAGATCACATCGGTTCTCCGACCGCAGACTGGGACACCGGGCGCGGCCGGATCCGAACGCTCTCCGCGCAGCCGGCCCACCCCGAGTGCCCCGCAGTTTTAGTCAAGGCGAGGGACCTACTACTGTCTATAGGACATATCCGCCGCAGGTGGATTCGGACACGTCCGGAGCCGCTTTCGAATCAGGGAGATGCCTGTGTTTCGCACTCGGTCCCAGCGCAGCACCGCTCGCGTTACGACACTTCTCGGCGCCACTGTTCTCGCCGCTGCCCTGACCGGCTGCGGTGCCGGACAGATCTCGCAGACCGCGAACCAGTCGTCGGCGATCAATGGCGGCAGCGCCAACCTCGGCAAGCTGGCGCTGCGCAACATTCACCTCGTCGGGAACTCGGACCCGGTCAAGCAGCGCGCCGGACAAAAGGCGGAGCTGGTTCTGGTCATCGCGAATGAATCCGCGGATGTCAGTGACAGGCTCACCTCGATCAGCTCGCCGGACGACATCGGCAAGGTGACGCTGAGCGGAGACAGCGACATCCCCGCAACCGGGCGCCTGTTCGTCGGCTCCGCCGAGGGGCAGCAGCCGCCGGTCGAGGCCAAGGCACCCGAGGCCGCCGCTCCGGAAGCCGGCAGCACGGAGACCGCGATCCCCGAGACCAAGGCGCCAGAAGCCAAGCCGCAGGCCTCTTCTGACTCGACGATCACGCACGGCAAGGCGCAGCTTGCGCTGACGAAGGATCTGGCCGATGGCCTGACCTACCGGTTCACCTTCACGTTCGAGAAGGCCGGCGAGGTCACCGTCGCGGTACCCATCGACGCCGGTCCCAGCGCACCCCGCCAGCACACCATCAACGGTGGCGGCCACGAGGGCGGCGAGCACTAACCGAGCACTAACACAGTCGCGTAGCGAGGGCCCGGAACGGCGATCTGCCGTCCCGGGCCTTCGCTTTTTTCGTGCTAGCTTGCGCCCATGAAACGGCTCTTCACCTGCGCGGCGGCTGTGGCCATGATCGGCACGGTACTCAGCGCGCCGATCGCCCACGCGGCACCTCGCACCGTGACGTACCGAGTCTGGGCGGAGTACGGCCCACTGGTCGCGGCAACCCTCGGCTACAACGACGCCAACGGCGCCCGCCAGGGCGCGATCAACCCACAGCTGCCGTGGGGCAAGGACATCACCTGGACCGATGACAGCAAGCATCCGCTCATCAACGTCACCGGCTACAACACCGGCGACGGCCCACGCATCTTCTGCCAGATCCTCATCGACGGACAGGTGGTCGACGAGAACGACCGGGTGGAGCTGGCCACCTGCAGCTACGCCACCGACGGACTGCCACGCCAGCACTGCCTGCGCGGCAATTCCGGCACCAAGGTCGGCACGCGGGACCAAGTGGATGGCGACCCGTGCAGCCGCAATCCGTGACACCCCGCGGTGTGACGATTCGGCCCATTTGCCCACCGGCTCCGTGATAACTTCCGGCCCAAAGCCTGAACCGGGAGGACACCGTGAAGCGAACGTTGGCGGCGGCAACTGCAGCGACCGCGGTCCTTGGCCTGCTCCTTCCCGGGACCGCACAGGCCGCGCCGCCCAAGGTGACCTATCTGGTGTGGGCGGCCGGCAAGACCCCTGACGCCGGGACCATCAGCTATGGCGACTACTCCGGAACGCCACAGGCCCTCAATGACGTCAAGTTGCCCTGGTCGGTGACGGTTGCCTGGCCGTACAAGGACACCGTCAAGCAGGTGACGGCCATCTGGGGGTCGGGCCACATCTACTGCCGGATTTTGGTGGACGGACAGACCGTCCTGTCCAACGACGGCGAGAGGACCGTGAACTGCCAGGACCGCATCGTCCCGCTGCCCTCTGATTAGCGCGCCCGCCAGGTTCAGTGAGACCTCAGACGGCAGCCTGGAACCGGCGCCGCACCATCCGCACCGGGAACGCGATGATGTCTGCAACCGTGGCAATCGGCGACTTCTCAAAGAAGTTGTCCGGGAACGAAAGCCTGAACACTTTCTTGTAGACACTTCCCAGCTGCTTCGCCATCGACGCCTCGTGATAGGCGATGCCGTACTTTTCGCATATCGCGCGAACCTCCACCGCAATCTCCGCATAGCGATACGCGGGGAGGTCGGGGAACAGGTGGTGTTCGATCTGATAGCTCAGGTTGCCCGACAGAATGTCGATGCCCTTCCAACCGGTGAAGTTGGCTGAGCCGAGGATCTGGCGGTAGTACCAGGCGGCGTGGCTCTCGTCCTCGGTCTCTTCGATCGAGAACGTCTGAACCTCTTCAGGGAAGTGACCGCACCAGATCACCGACGACGCCCAGAGGTTGCGGACCAGGTTGGCCGCCATGTTTCCGAGGAAGGTAAACGGCGCGCCCGGACCCGAGAGCAGCGGGAAGATGACGTAGTCCTTGAGCGCCTGCTTGCCGGCCTTCGCGCGGAACCTGGCAAGCCCGTCCTTCATGTCGGACCACGACTTCTCACCCTTGAAGAACTTCTCCGACTCGAGCTCCTGGAGCGCGGTTCCCCACTGGAAGAAGATCTGCAGGGTGGCACAGAAGACGGGGTTGAGCAGCCAGATCGGATGCCACGGCTGCTCCTCGGTCATGCGCATGACGCCGTAACCCTCGGCGTCATGGTCTTTGCCGACGATGTTGGTGAAGGTGTGGTGCACGTAGTTGTGCGTGTACAGCCAGCTGTCGGCGTGAATCGTGTTGTCCCAGTCGAAGTTCTTCGACGTGAGAGCCGGGTCCTGCATCCAGTCGTACTGGCCATGCATGACGTTGTGCCCGATCTCCATGTTGTCGATGATCTTCGACAACGACAGAGCGGCAACGCCGGCAAGCCAGGCCGGCGGGAACCAGCCAGCCCACAGCAGCGCGCGGCCGGCGACCTCGAGCTTCTTCTGCTTGCTCACGATGTCGCGGATGTAGTTGGCGTCCTTTTCGCCGAGGTCGGCGACGATGCGTGCACGCAGGGCGTCCATTTCCTTACCGAACTCTTCGATCTGCTCGGAAGGCAGCTTCTTCAGGTCATTCGGCCTGGCCGGGGGTGCGTAAATGGTCGGCTTCTTCTGGTTCTTCTGCTTGACCGCGGGTGCGAAGGTGGTCATTTTCGGGTCTCCTTCAGGGCTGATAGGGGCTGGCTCGGAATGGATCAGAGGGCAATGACGACGTCGCCGACGGGCTTGTTGATGCAGAGCTTGACGTTGGTGTCGCTGTCGCTACAGAGGTCGCCGTTCAGAACGTTCTGGGTCGTTCCACTGTCCTTCTTGCGGACACACGTGAAGCAAATGCCGATGCGGCAGCCGTACTCCGGCGTCAGGCCCGCGGCCTCAGCCTGCTCGAGGAGCGTTTGGCCGTTGTTCGCGACAGTCAGGTCCGACTCGGAGAAGGTGAGATCACCTTCGGCATCGTCGGTGCCGACGGTGCGTATCGGAGCGGCGAACTGCTCGAGGTGGAGCTTGTCCGAGAGACCTTCGGCATCGAAGATCTCACGGACCGCGTTCATCAGCGGCATCGGGCCACACAGATAGGTCTCGGCTTCCGCGTAGTGACGGTCAGCGGCGACCAGGTGCTCCTTACTGAAGAAGCCCTGGAGATCTCCGTCGGCCGCTTCGGTATATGCCCGAACGATCTTCACGCCTTCGTACTTGGCCTTGATCTCCTCGATTTCAGCCTGGTAGATCACGTCGTCCTTGGTGAACGCGTAGTGCAGGAAGGTGATTTTTCCGATGTACGCCTTGTCCGTGAGCGTGCGCAGCATCGACATCACCGGCGTGATTCCCGAACCACCGCTGATGAACAGGATGCTTCGCGGATGCGGAAGCGGAAGGCAGAACTCGCCTTGCGCGGCCGAGATCTGTACGACCAAACCTGGCTCGGCGTTGGCCAGCAACCACGGCGAAACAAGTCCGTTCGGGTCTACTTTGATGGTGAGTTCGATCCGGCCGTCACGGCGGAACTGCGAATTCGCCGGCGAGTAGCAACGGGTGCGACGGATGCCGTCGATCTCCACCGTGAGCTTGACGAACTGTCCCGCCCGGAAGCCCTTCCAGTTGGCATTGGGACGCAAAGTCAGAGTGACGCTGTCCTTGGTCTTCCGGACGACGTCGGTCACCTCGGCGCGGGTCTCCGCCGTGGACCACAACGGGTCAATCATTTCGAAGTAGCGGTCCACACCGTGTGGAGTTGTGGCCGCCTTGACGAACGAAGAAGTCAGCACCCGACGTGCAAGCCGAGAGGAAGTCAAAGCCTGAAGACTGCGAGACATACTTGCCTCCGTTTCGGTTAACGTTTGTACACTGAATACAGTACGGCAGGGCGTCCTAAGGCACAACCTATGCGACCGTGGCGCTCATAACACTGAGCTATTACCGCATTTCATAGCATCTATCGATGGGTTTAATCAGTGCATTCGCCAGGCTACGGTTCGCCGCGATCGAGTCATACGATTCCCTTAGAATAAGTGCACATTTGTATGTGAACACACTGTGTCAGCAGGAAGCACACCCAGGAGAAACACGCGCCCGGCCCGCAGGACAGCGCGTTTTTGTCGGACCAGACGGCTAACGTCGCGGTGTGGCCAAACCCCGCGCGCAATACCGCTGTTCGGAATGCCAGCACACCACCGCCAAGTGGGTGGGCCGCTGCCCTGATTGCGGCACCTGGGGCAGCGTGAGCGAAACCGCGGTGCTGTCCTCCATCGGCGGACTGGGCGCGGTACGAGCGGTCGCTCCGGCTTCGGCGGCGGTTCCCATCACCAGCATCGCCACCGATGCCACCAAGCACCGGCCCACGGGCGTCTCCGAGCTCGACAGGGTGCTCGGTGGCGGCGTCATCCCGGGTTCGGTCAACTTGCTCGCCGGCGAGCCGGGAGTCGGCAAGTCGACCCTGCTGTTGAAGGTGGTCCATCAATGGGCCGCATCCGGCGGACGGGCCCTCTACATCAGCGGCGAAGAGTCCGCGGCTCAGGTCCGGCTGCGGGCGGAACGCACCGGCTGTGTTCACGACGAGGTATATCTGGCCGCGGAGTCGGACCTGCACAGCGTGCTCGGGCACATCGACGCCGTCAAACCCACACTGGCGATTATCGATTCGGTGCAGACCATGTCCACGACCGACACCGACGGGGTCACCGGCGGGGTCACGCAAGTGCGCGCGGTGACAACCGCACTGACCATGGCGGCCAAGGCGTCGGGGGTGGCGATGGTGTTGGTTGGCCACGTCACCAAGGACGGCGCGATCGCCGGACCACGGTCGCTGGAACACCTCGTCGATGTGGTGCTGCACTTCGAGGGCGACAAGCATTCGGCGCTGCGCATGGTGCGCGGCATCAAGAACCGATTTGGCTCAGCGGATGAAGTCGGATGTTTTGAGTTACGTGACAAGGGAATCGAGTGCGTGTCCGATCCATCCGGACTGTTCCTCGAGCATCGCGAGAAGGCGGCAGCAGGCACGGCGGTGACCGTCACCCTCGACGGGAAACGCCCACTGCTCGGTGAGGTGCAATCCCTCGTCACCACGTCGACCAACCCATCGCCGCGGCGGGCGGTCAGCGGCCTCGATCACGCACGCTCGGCGATGGTCACCGCCGTGCTGGAGCGACACGGGCGACTTCCCTTGGGTAACAACGATATTTACATGGCAACGGTGGGCGGCATGCGCATGACCGACCCCTCGGCGGATTTGGCCGTCCTGATGGCCGTCGCCTCGGCGTACACCGACATAGCCCTGCCCGCCAACATGGTGTTCATCGGCGAGGTGGGACTGGCGGGCGATATCCGGCGCTCTGCCGCCGTGGGCAAGCGCATCTCCGAGGCTGCCCGCCTCGGCTACACACATGCGGTGATTCCACCCGAGGGCGACGATCTACACCCCGCGGGCATGCATCTACTGCGCTGCCCGACGGTAGGCCGGGCCCTCGAGGTGCTCTCGGAAGCACGCCGAGCCGCGCCCGAGCCGCGCCCCAACTTACGCCTGGCGCAACGTTTTACGGACTGATGCCCAATGTCCGCGAGGCACCCTCGCCGTAGTGGGCGTCAGGATCGATGATCACAAAGATGCCCTGCGAACTCGCCACCAGCTGGCCGCCGATCCGCGCGCTCGCCGTGGTGTACAGCTTGCGTCCAACTCGGCCCTCCACGGCGGCTTCCAGATCCACTGTCGCCCCGACGGGAATCGGCTTGCGATAGTCAATCTCCAAATGCGCTGTGACAGCGATCAATTGCGTCACGATGCCCAGAACGCCTTGTAGCTCATCGAAAATCGCGGCCATTACGCCACCGTGGATGACCCCGGGTCCGCCCTCAAGTTCGGGCAGCACCTCGAACTGGCCGGTCACCCTCGCACCGTCACCGGCAAAGAACCGTGTCCCCCAAAGGTCCTCATCGGTTCCCGGATAACTAAACCTACGAGGCCAACCCGGGTTCAACTCGGCGCCCGGAGCGGGAGCCTCCGGGCCGCGGCTGATCGGCTCAAGCCCCTCGGGCAACGTCCACGTCGACATGACCACGTAATCTAACTGCGGCGAATCGAACCGGGAGAGGGAGGTGCGCGATGGACAACGCGGAAGCCAACGCAAGAATGCGGGAAACCCTGGCCCGATTGGCGCCTGGCACACCCCTACGTGACGGCCTGGAGCGCATTCTTCGTGGTCGCACCGGTGCGCTGATTGTCCTCGGCTACGACGACAAGGTCGAGAGCATCTGCGATGGCGGCTTCTCGCTCGATGTCGCATTCGCCCCTACCCGGCTTCGCGAGCTGTCCAAGATGGACGGCGCGGTGGTGCTGTCCACGGACGGATCGCGCATCGTGCGCGCCAATGTGCAGCTGGTGCCCGACCCGTCCATTCCGACCGACGAATCCGGCACCCGGCACCGCTCCGCGGAGCGAACCGCCATCCAGACCGACTATCCCGTTGTGTCGGTGAGCCATTCGATGAATATCGTGAGTGTGTACACCGCCGGGATCCGGCACGTGGTGATGGACTCGGCGACAGTCATGTCACGCGTCAACCAGGCGGTTTCCACACTGGAGCGTTACACGACGCGGCTGGACGAGGTGACCTCGTCGCTGTCGACCGCCGAGATCGAGGATTTCGTGACGCTGCGCGATGTCATGACGGTGGCGCAGCGCTTAGAGCTGGTGCGCCGGATCAGCCAGGACATCGAGCTCGATGTCATCGAGCTCGGCACCGACGGACGGCAACTCAAACTACAGATCAGCGAGCTCGTCGGTGATAACGACACCGAACGTGAGCTGCTGGTCCGGGATTATCACGCCAACCCCGAACCACCGACACAGACGCAGATCGCCTCGACACTCGAGGATTTGGACGCGCTCTCGGACACCGATCTGCTGGACCTGACAGTGTTATCGCGCACGTTCGGCTACCCGTCCACCGTCGAAGCTCAAGACACTGCGATGAGTTCTCGCGGCTACCGGGTCATGACGCACATTCCCCGGCTGCAGTTCGCGCATATCGACAGGCTGGTCAGGGCCTTCGGGTCGCTCCAAGGGCTCCTGGCAGCCAGCGCGACAGACCTGCAGTCAGTGGAGGGTATCGGTGCGATGTGGGCCCGCCACATCCGGGAGGGCCTCTCCCGGCTGGCCGAGTCGACGCTTACCGAACAGACCGGCTAGGCCGGTGGCGCGACCGGCGGCGGCGCGTCCGCGGGCTTCTCGCCGATGATGAACGGCACCGGCGCACTGCGCAGATCACCAAGCTGCACCACCAGCGAGTAGGTCCCCGGCCCGATGGCCGGACGCGGCAGCGGGCAGTTCGGTGCGGAACCCATTCCTGTCCAGGTGACCTCGGTGGTCACCTGCTCACCCGGGTTGAAACTCTTGATCGACGACTCTTGCGACGGGGCGCAGTCCAGGTTGGCCCAGATCCGCTTATTGTCCACGCTGAAAACCGAGGCGGCCAGCACGGCGGCGCCCACGTCTCGCTTGCATTGCACCAGACCGATATTGGTGACCACCATGGTGAACTTGGGCTGCTCACCGGCCAGGTAGCTGGCCTTGTCGGTGGAGGCCTTCACCGCAAGTGTCGCGTCCGGGCAGTCGTCGCCGGGATTCAACGCCACCGGGGGCACCAACTCGGGCTTGGCTATTGGCGGCCCATCATGCGTGGGAGCGTCCGCGGGCTTGTCGGCAGGCTTGTTGATTTCGTTGGGCGGCAGGATGACCGGCTTACCGGCGGGGGCTGCCGTTTCGGCAGGCTTGTCGGCGGCCTTCGTATCGGCTCCAGCACTGCCACCGACCAGCGCGAAGATCACCGCCGCGACGATGGCGACCACGACCACCGCCACGCCGATCGCGAGGGCGCGGCGCCGCCAATAGATCTCAGAAGGCAGCGGGCCTGAGGGGTGCATGTCCATCACGATTCAACGGTAAGCGCAGGTCACCACAGGATGGCCGACCTCGCTCGGCGTGTCGGCGAGCTACACAGACTTCACAGTGCTATTTGGGTGGCGATTTGGGAGGGTAATCGGGCGCCACTGGCGGGCGGTTAGTTCACGCAGGGGACGCCGCTACTGCTGCCGACCACCGGCTTACCCGAGTCCGGCGGCGCGTAGTCACCGGACGATCCCGAGCTCGACAAGCTCGCCATGGAACTTGCGGTGCCGCTGTCTTCGGCGCTCATGACATCGCTTGGCGCGGAGTACCCGGTGCCCAACATGACCCGAATTCGTCCGGGCGCCAATGTCGGATCCGCACTGGGCTCCGCCTCGATACCCAACATGCTGGACATCGCCTTGGCGTCTGCATCGGCACCGGCGCCGTAATCAATGGCGGTGCCGGTGGATTCGCCGCTCAGCGGATCCCGCACGTCGCCCCTGGTGTAACCGCGGCTAACCAGCGCGGACGAGATCGTCGACGCCAGGCCGGACGTCGAGGTGGCATTCACCACGTCGACGGTGCTGGTGGGCGTCCCCGTGGCGGACACCGGCGCCGAATCCTCGCCCTTGAATGCGGCGGCTACCTTGGCGCGAATCGCGACCGGATCGACGATGTTCACGTCTGCACCGTTGATGTTGTCGTATCGCACCACCGGCAGCGTCTGGAAGTTCACGTTGCCATCGGCGATCTGCCCGAGGCGCTGGAACTGCTTCTCGGTCCAACCCTTGGACAGCACCACGTCCTTGTGGACGACGTTCATCAAACCGTTCAGTTTGGTGATGTCGGTGAGGGTGCCCGCGTTGCGAAGCTGCTGCATCACCGAGATCAGGAACGCCTGCTGACGATGGGTCCGGTCCAGGTCACCGTTTTCCAGACCGTGACGTTGACGCACGAACGCCAATGCCTGGGAGGCGTTGAGGGACTGCTCTCCGGCCGGGAAATTGGCGCCCGAGTAGCTGTCGTAGACGGCACTGTTCAGGCAGACGGTGATGCCACCGAGTTCGGAGGCCAGATCGTAGAAGCCGACCAGATTGACCTCGGCGAAGTAGTCTATGGGTTGACCGGTCAGCCGGTGGACGGCGTTGAGGGTAGCGCGGCGGCCGGCCTCGCGGCTCTGCTGCTCCAGCGTCGCCTGATCGGTGATGCCCTCGTTGACGAGCTTGTCCGCCTCGTTGGCCTTCGTCAGGCCATAGGCCTCTTTGATCTTGATGTGCTTGTAGCCGGGGATGCCGTCGGCGGGTACCCAGTCGTCGCGGGGGATCGAGAATGCCGTGACCTTGTTGTCGGCGCCCACGTGCACCAGGATCAGTGTGTTCGTGTTGTATCCGCCGGCGTCCGAATCACCCGCGTGGAGCTGATTCAGGACCGCCCTGGGGAGGTCGTTTCCGTCCTGGTCTTTCCGGGAGTCCAGACCGATCAGCAGCATGTTCATGGAGCCGTCGTTCGACTTGCCACCCTCGGCCTCGGCACCAGAAGTGGGCACATGGCTGAACGCCTTATAGAAGACCTGCCAGCCGGCGCCCGTTACCACCAAGCTGCCGCAGGCCAGCAGTGCGAAGATGACGCGGCCCGCCACGGTTTTGTTAAGTGACCAGCGCTTATTCGATTTAGGTAGTGCGTGCTTTGGCCGCCTGCGACCAGCGTCGCGGCTCATCCGTCGCCACCCCCGAGTGGCAGCAACATATACACCGAACTACCCATCCCTCCCCCAGAGAAATCTGCAATCCGTCTAATTCTCCCATTACCGGCACCGGGATGCCATGTGATGTTTGCCGAATGCATCGTGAACTGGGGTTTTGCGTTGCTACTCGCCGATATCGCCGACGTGGCCGTGCAGCACGACGCGTCCGTCGGCCAGTTTGTAAGTCAGATACACCAGCGCGAGCTTGTTGGCCTTGACCGCATCGGCCACCACCTGCGAGCGCTGCAACAGCTTGATCCCCGTCTCTTCGACATGACGGGCCTCGAACTCATCAATGCGCGACAACCCGTCCTTACGGCCGCCCAGGATCGAAGGCATCACCCGCACCACCAAGTCCCGGATGTACCCATCCGGCACTTCTCCGGTGTCCAGGGCCGCCACCGTGGCGCCCACCGCACCACAGGAGTCATGCCCCAAGATCGCAATCAACGGCACACCCAAGACCGCGACCGCATACTCGATCGAACCCAGCACCGCCGAGTCGATCACCTGACCGGCCGTACGCACAATGAACATGTCACCCAGGCCCTGATCGAAAATGATCTCCGCGGCCACCCGGCTATCGGAGCAACCGAACAACAACACATTGGGGTTCTGACCACTGGCCAACTCGGCCCGACGCGCAACCCCCTGGCTCGGATGCTGCGGAAAACCACCCACAAAACGCTGGTTACCCTCTTTGAGTGCCTTCCAGGCGGACCTCGGATCAGCTGTCATACCCGTCATTGTGCCCTGACGAACTTTTGGGCTGGTTTGATGTCGCCGAGCGGGACCTGCCGTGGCGACACCCCGAGGCGACACCGTGGCACATTCTGATTAGCGAGGTAATGCTGCAGCAAACCCCGGTATCCAGGGTGGAGCCGGTGTGGCGCGAATGGGTGGCGCGCTGGCCCGTTCCGTCCGCGATGGCGAAAACCTCTGTGGCAGAAGTATTGCGAGCGTGGGGAAAGCTCGGCTATCCGCGCCGCGCTATGCGTTTGCATGAGTGCGCAACGGTGCTGGCCCGCGACTACGGCGACGAGGTACCCGATGACGTGGAGACACTCCTGACGCTCCCCGGCGTCGGTGCGTATACGGCCCGCGCCATCGCTTGCTTCGGGTATGGACAGCGAGTTCCGGTGGTGGACACCAATGTTCGCCGCGTCATCGCACGAGTGGTGCACGGCGTCGCCGACTCGGCGCCGTCGGCGCGGGACCTGCGCGACGCCGAGGAACTGCTGCCGGCGGACAACGGCGCGAGGTTCTCCGCGGCTCTCATGGAGTTGGGCGCCCTGGTATGTACTGCCCGTGCGCCGCAATGCCCGGTATGCCCGCTGAGCTCATGCACATGGCACGAGGCCGGACATCCTCAACTGGACGCCCCGGCGCGGCCGGTGCAGAAGTACGCCGGAACAGATCGTCAGGTGCGCGGCCGATTGTTAGATGTTTTGCGCGGCAGCAGCATCCCGGTGACGCGGGCACAGCTCGACGTGGTGTGGCTCTCCGATATCGCGCAGCGAGATCGAGCGTTGGACTCGTTGTTGGTCGACGGATTGGTGGAGCAGACGGCAGACGGCCGGTTCGCACTTGCCGGTGAGGGCGGCTAGCCCGCGGCCATCGCGAAGGTCCGGCGGTAGTCGGTGGGTGTGATGCCCACCCCTCGCCGGAAGTGATGGCGCAGCAGAATCGCAGTGCCAAAACCGCTGCGCGCCGCCACGGTATCGATATCCAGCTCCGTTTCCTCCAGCAGGCGGCGGGCCAGTAGCACCCGCTGGTCGATGATCCAGCGCATGGGCGTCACACCGGTCTGGTCGGTGAACTTGCGCGCAAATGTGCGGGTCGACATGTGAACCCGCGCGGCAAGATCCGCCACCGTGTGGGCCTGGTCGATGTTTTCGACCAGCCAATCGAACAACCCGCCAAAGCCGATGGCATCCACATCCGGGACCGGCTGCGGAATGAACTGACGCTGGCCACCGGCGCGCTGGGGCGGCACCACCATGCGCCGAGCGATCTTGTTGGTGATTTCGCTGCCCAACTCGCGGCGCACCAAATGCAGACAGGCATCTATGCCCGCGGCGGTTCCCGCGCTGGTGATGAGGTCACCGTCGTCGACGAACAGCACGTCGCGGTCCACCGTCGCCGTCGGGTACCTACGGGCCAGCTCTTCGGTGTACATCCAATGCGTGGTGCACCGGCGGCCGTCAAGCAGCCCTGCCGCGCCCGCGATGAAGGCACCCGAGCAGACCGTGAGGATGGTCGCTCCCCGCTCCGACGCGGCCCGCACCGCATCAAGCGCCTCCGGCGGGTACTCCTTGGTGAACGGCCGCGCCGGAAGTGCCACCAAGTCGGCATCGGCCAGCCCGTCGAGGCCGTGTTCTGGAATCAATGCCGCCCCGACCGTGGTCCGCAAGGGCACGCCTGGTTCCACCCCACAGACCCGGAAGTCGAAGTTGGGAACGCCGTCGCGGGTGCGATCCAACCCGAAGACCTCACAGAGGACGCCGAACTCGAACACGGCCACCCGGTCCAGGACCAGCGCAGCCACCGAATGCAACATGGCTGAATATTATCGAAGGTCGTCAATTCCGCCACTGTTGGCGCGATATTTATCTGAACACAATTAACGCCATGGCCATCTTCGCCGCCACCCTCGTCTTGCTATCTCCGTTCGCACTGACAATCACGCTCAGCTGGATCGCCCGCCGACACAAGACCTTCCGAATCCACCTCGACCAGTTCCGGGTCGCTGCGCCGCTGGGTGGCACCTTCGCCGATGACCGCGATCCGCAGCGGCAGCTGCGCGAGATGGAAGTCATCCGGTCGCGCCACTTACGGCTACCGCCGGGGACGTGAGCCCCGTTCTTGAACCGGTGTGGTCTGCGGCGCGGGAGGCAATTCCGGGGGCGGCAAGGTGTCCGTGTGGTCCGCCGCCGCCACCACCGCCGCGGTACCCGGCAGCGCCGGCGCAGATCGCGCCGGACCGTTGAAACCGAAGGCCGACAACATGTTCCCGAAGGTCTTGCGCCGCCACGACGAAATGTTCGGCTCACGCACGCCCGTGAACTCTTCGAGAAACCGCAATACCGAGGTGTGGTCGAAGGGCTCGCTGGCCACCCATCCACCGACCGACCACGGCGATATCACGATCGCCGGTACCCGGAATCCACCGCCTATCGGCGCACCCTTGATCCACTCCCCCGCAGTGCCTGCCGGCGAAGTCGGCGGCACCACATGGTCGAACAACCCGTCGTTCTCGTCGTAATTGAGGATGAACACCGTCTTGGCCCAGACCTCGGGGTTGGCCGCGACCGCGTCGATCTTGCTCGCGATATATGCCGCACCATCGGCCGGCCGATACGCGGGATGCTCGCTGGCAGTGCTGGTCATGACGAGCCAGGACACCGCAGGCAGCGTGCCGGCCCGCGCGTCATCCTCGAACTGTGTCGCGCTCACGGGCGCTATCCCCTTGTCGTACAAGGGCTCTCCGGGTGCACTCTGCTGAAAACGGCGGAACAGCTTCAACACATTGCAGCCGCCGAAGTCGTCCTCCTCGGCGTACACCCGCCAACTCACGCCGGCGGCCTCGAGGCGTTCGGCGTAGGTGGTCCAGCGGTATCCGCCGGGCACCGGGGTGTTCCAGGTGATGGGTCCGCCGTGCGTGGCATCGGGATCGATGGTTCCGGTCATCCACATCATCCGGTTGGGCCAGGTCGGCCCCAACACCGAGGAGTGAAAGTTGTCGCACACGGTGAACGCCTCGGCAAGTGCGAAGTGAAAGGGAATGTCCGCACGTTCGTAATAGCCCATCACATACGGGTAGTGCTCGCCGTCGGCCTTCCGGTGGGCGGCCATCCAGTTGTCCATTTTTCCGTGGTTCCACGAGTCATGCTGCACCGACCAGGCGTGGCTGGTGGTCGGGATCTGCTGCACGCTGTTCACCGACGTGTCCAGGTGGAAAGGCAGCAGATAGCCGTCGGGGTTCTGCGCATCGGGCTGATGGAAGACCGACTTCCCGGTCGAAAGGGTGATCGCGGTCGGGTCATCGAAGCCCCGAACACCGGACAGAGTGCCGAAGTAGTGGTCGAAAGACCGGTTCTCCATCATCAGCACCACGACGTGTTCGACGTCCTTGAGTGAGCCCGCCCTGGGTGCGGGCTGGGCCAGGGCCCGCTGGACGTTTGAGGGCATGAGCGAAACAGCTGCGCTGAACGCGGCGGCGCCTGCCGCCGAGGTGAGGAGGCGGCGACGGGTTAGCGGGCTCATGGCTTCAGGCTACGACCGTCCCTCCTGCCACACCCGTCGCCGCGAGGAAGTCAGACACGGCACTGCGGTAAAGGTTCGGTGAATCGTCGTGCATCAAATGTCCCGACCCCGCGATCTTGAAATACGTTGTTCGCTGCCCCATTTCGGCCATCTTCTGCATCTGCCCGGGCGGCGTCACCGTATCGTCGGCCTCCAGCAGCAGGGCCGGACATCGAACAGCCCGCCACTGGTCCCAAAAGTCGCGAGTCCCCCATTCGGCAGCCGTGGAAATCCATTTGTCGATGGGGCCGTGCAGTCGCCAACCATCGTCGCCGTGGTCGAATGCCTCCCGAAAGTATTGGCCCGCAATCTCTCCGAAGCGCACGGTGAACTCCTCGACCGAGGTGAACACTTCCGGCCACGAGTACAGCCACGGCTCCCACGGGCCGGTCGTCCCGCCCACGAAATCGGGCGCCATATCCTCCACCACCAGGGCGGATACCAGCTCGGGGTACTGCGCGGCCAGGCACCAGGAATGCAGCCCGCCCATGGAGTGCCCGATGAGCACCACCGGAGCGCCTACGGACCGCACCGAATCGGCCAGCACGTCCACATACCGTTCCGTCGAAACGGGTTGTGAATCAAGGACATCACGGCCCCGATGCCACGGCGCGTCGTGGGTGTAGACCCGGCCCAGCTGGCGCAGCCACGGGAGCTGCCGGATCCAGGTGCTGCCCCGGCCCATGAGGCCGTGCACCAGCACCAGCGCCGGGCCGTCGGCGCGCCCGCCGTGATCGGTGATGTGGTCGCCGTGCATGCCACCCATGATGCCTGCCTCCATCATTTCGCCCGACCGGTAGCCTTGTGCCATGTCCGTGGTGAAGATCAACGCAATCGAGATCCCCGAGGGTGCCGGTCCGGAGCTGGAGAAGCGGTTCGCTCACCGCGCCGGTGCCGTAGAGAACCAGCCCGGATTCCTGGGCTTTCAGCTGCTTCGCCCCGTGAAGGGCGAGGACCGCTACTTCGTGGTCACGCAGTGGGAGTCCGAGGAGGCCTTCCAGGCCTGGGCCACCGGTCCGGCGGTCGAAGCACATGCCGGACAGCAGGCCAAGCCCGTGGCCAAGGGCGCCCACCTGTTGGAGTTCGAGGTTGTGCTCGACGTGACCGGGGCCGCCGCCAAGGCGTGAACGAGGGTTCGCTAAGCGCGCGGATGACGCGCGCCGTTTCCGTATGCACGGTGGTCGCGGTGGCCTTGTCACTGGGCAGCACCGTGGGGTGCGGTATCAAGCTGCGCCAAGTGCCGCACGGGGACGTGGATACCAGCACGCCACCCGGGCTGCGGTCGCAACAGCTGATCGACATGCTGAACTCGAACTGGCCCATCGGCAAGCAGGGTGTGGCGACGTTGGCCACCGCCAACAAGGTCGACGACTACACCGAGATCATGACCAAGCTGTGGGTCGACCGTCCGTACAAGGTCAGCTCGGTGGATCTCGGGGCGAACAGCTCCACCGTCCACCTGATCGCGCCCTACGGCGCCAATGTGGACATCGGGCTGCGCACCAACGACAAGGGCGATGTCGACAGGCTGGTTCCGTACCAACAGCCGCCGACCATCGCCGGGTGGTCCGACGTCGACGCCGCGCTGTCGGCCTCCGGGGGCCGGTACTCCTACCGGGCCTCCAAGATCGTCAATGGACAGTGCCAGCAGATCGCCGGCACCAACACAACCCAATCCATGCCGCTCGCTTCGGTTTTCAAGCTCTACGTGCTGCTAGCCACCGGAACCGCCATCAACGCGGGCACCCTCACATGGGATGACCAACTCACCGTCACCGATCGCGGCAAGGCACTCGGAAGCTCGATGGACAAGCTTCGGACGGGCTCGACGGTCTCGGTGCGGACCGCCGCCCAAAAGATGATCTCGGTGAGCGACAACATGGGCACCGACATGCTGATCAACCGCCTCGGTCGGCACGCGATCGAAAAGGCGCTGGCCGACGCCGGCCATCATGACCCGGCATCGATGACTCCCTTCCCGACCATGCACGAGCTGTTCAACATCGGCTGGGGCATACCGGACGTCCGTCAGCAGTGGAAGGACGCCGCCACCCCCGAGCAGCGCGGCCGGATGCTCGCCGAGGCCGATACCCACGACTACAAGCTGGACCCGGAGCGGACCACCACGCCCGCATCGAAGTACGGCATCGAGTGGTACGGCAGCGCCGAGGACATCTGCCGTGTGCACGCGGCGCTGCAAAAGGTCGCCGTGGGCCCGGCAGCGCCGGTCCGCGACATCCTCGCGGCAGAACCCGGTATCGATCTGCACAGCGAAAACTGGCGCTACATCGGCGCCAAGGGCGGCAACCTCCCGGGCGACCTGACGTTCAGCTGGTACGCCGAAGATCGCAATCGCCAGCCGTATGTGGTGAGTTTCCAACTGAATTGGGATCGCGCCTTCGGCCCCGGCGCGGCCGGGTGGGTTATCGGCCTGGCCAAGGGTGTCTTCAAGAAGCTGGGATGAGCGCTCGCGCGAAGACCATCAACAGCGGATGAGCGGCCAACGCCTCCCGCCGAGTGCGAGCCTGACGCGGAAATAGGCCCGGAACACCGCGCCACGCTCGCACTCGGCGGCTAGCTAAGCGACAGCCTCGGCATCGACCGGCTTACGCTCGATCACGGTGGCGAAGCCGATCCCGATCGTCGCCCAGATCAGGGCCTGCGCGATGAACGAGTACAGCCTGAACAGGTACAGGTCCGGCGCCGGGAAACCGGGGAACACGATGTTTCCTGCCGCGTCGAGCAGTGGTCCCGGAGTCTCCGCGATATTCGGCAGCACCAGCATGATCAGCACCGTCACGATGATGTAGGCCTTGCCTGCGATGATGTTCGCTGTCCAGTTCCCATAACGGGCGGCCAACCTGCGACTCAGCCAGATCGCCGCGACCAGTGCGACTACCGACACCACAACCATCAGCAGGTACAGGCCCGTGCGCTCCTTGATCGTCTCCTCCGCACTCGCCGCCGGCGGGTTCGGTGGGTACTTCAGGAACGGCGTGACGTAGAACGCCAAGAACATCCCGCCGGACACCACAAGGGCCAGATTCCGCGCCGTGAGATTGCCCAACCGGCCGATCGTGACCGTGTACACCACCGCGAACAGGGCGCCCATCGCCAGCCCGAACAGCAGGATCCCGAAGAACAAACCCACGTTCTCCTGAACGGTTCGGGTGAACAGTTCGGCACCCTCATGGCCGTGATGATGCGCACCGGCGGCCTCGTCGAGAGTGTGCTGCGCCTCGCCGCGGCCTTCCTCGTACCCGATTGCCCTGTTGATGACCGGTTCGACCGCGATGCGGCCGAATACGAACGCAACCACTCCACCAAGGGCGCCAAACCCCAAGGCACGCAAAATAATCGACGCTATTGACTTATTCATTGGATGCGGGCCGACTCAGTGGCAGGGGAAGCCGAGGAAGTGGCGAGCATCGTGCACAAACTCATGCACATGCATATCGCTACCGAAAACCGATACGGCGCCCTGATCGACGCCGACGAAGTAGTAGGTCAGCAGCGCGAGGAACGCGGTGATGCTGAGCCACAGTGCAGCCCGGGGGATCGACACCGCAACCGGATGGCTGGCGGACGTTGTGTGTGCCATGTTGCTCCTTTTCGAGATACCGCGTCCCGATCTGTTCTTATCGACGACGGGGTCTGACTCTCACAGTGGCGCGACCGTCCTGGAATCACACCAGGTTCCCGTCCTGTCGAAGGACGGACTGAGCTTAGTCGACGTGACTGGTCTACGCGTTCGAGTGATAGTTTTGCCCCGCGTTGGTTTCTCCGAAGCGTTGGGAAGTGTCTTCGGGGATCGCAAGAGGGAATCCGGTGAGAATCCGGAGCTGCCCCGCAGCGGTGAGTGGAAACGACGGCGGCACTACAAGCACTGGGCCCCAGGCCCGGGAAGCAGCCGCTGGTAGGTGAGGCCCGGAACGTGCCTCGTGTCCGCGAGTCCGAAGACCTGCCACCGCGACCACACCGTCAGGTGCGGTCATTCGCCAGTGCCGAGGGACCGCCTGGCGGGTAGCGCTTGTACGGCGCATCCGTCATGCCCTGGTGCCGGCAACCCGACGACGCAGGAATGTCGATGCCCACAGCGCAGCACGCACGGTCTTTGAGCCTTGCGGTCATGGTCGGTCTGGCGGCTCTTGTGCTGCTCTCGGTGACCGCGCTTGCATTCGGTACCGCCGATGTGCCCTGGCGCGACTGTCTGCACTTCCTCTGGTCCGGTGCGACCGGCGGCTCCGTCCGTGCCGCGGACGCCGCGAACTACCGCATCGTCGTCGAGTCCAGGCTGCCGCGAGTGATCCTCGCGATCCTCGTCGGCGCGGGGCTGAGCGTGGTGGGCGTGGTCGTGCAGGCAATGGTCCGCAACGCCCTGGCCGATCCGTATGTTCTCGGCATCTCGTCGGGGGCTTCGGTGGGTGCGACGGCGGTGGTCGTCTACGGCGTGCTCGGCACCCTCGGCGCCTATGCGCTGTCGCTTTCGGCGTCACTGGGCGCCTTGGCCGCGACCGCCCTGGTGTATCACATTGCGCGCACTCCACAGGGTTTGGTGCCGCTACGACTGATCCTGGTTGGAACTGCCGTGGGCTACGGCCTGTCCGCGGTGACAACAGTCCTGGTGTTCTTGGCGCCCAACGGTGAGGCGGCCCGCAGCGTCATGTTCTGGCTATTGGGCAGCCTGGGCGCGTCGTCCTGGGACAAGGTGCCGGTGGCTCTGGCGGCCACCGTGATCGGAATCATCTGCGTTGCGGGTCTGGCCCGTCAGCTCAACGCCCTCGCCATGGGCGACGAGGTGAGCGCGTCGCTGGGTCTACACGCCGGGCGGTTCCGGGTGGCACTGTTCGTGCTGTCGGCCGTCATGACCGGATGCTTTGTATCCATCTGCGGTGCAATCGGATTCGTGGGATTGGTCATTCCACACGCGGCGCGGCTATTGGTCGGGGCGGATCATCGCCGGGTCTTGATCGTGGCTCCGGTGCTGGGCGCATGCTTCCTGGTGGCCGCCGACCTTGTTGCGCGAACCGCGATTCCACCGCAGGAGCTGCCGCTTGGGGCGATCACCGCTGCAGTCGGGGTGCCGGTGTTTGTCGGGTTGATGCGTCGCCGTGCGATGTCAGCGGGGGCTGTCGGCTGATGGACGTTACCTATCGGGGCGTGTCGGTCAACATCGCGGGTGCTCCGATCGTCTCGGACATCGACTTGGACGTCACGGACGGCGGCTTCGTCGGCATAGTCGGGCCCAACGGCAGCGGCAAGTCGACAACCCTGCGCTGCCTATATCGCGCACTCACCCCCGACTGCGGCGACGTTGCGGTCGACGGCGTGTCGATACGGGCAATCAGTATGCGAGAGAACGCACGCCAGGTCGCGGCGCTGACGCAGGACATGTCGCTGGACTTCGACTTCACTGCCGCCGAGGTGGTCGCCACCGGCCGGCTACCGCACGGTACATCGCTGCGTGGGACCTCTGATCTGGACAGACAGCTCTGCGCGCAAGCCACCGATACAGCGGATGTGACGGCACTTGCCGCCCGCAAGTTCAGTTCACTTTCCGGCGGCGAGCGGCAGCGAGTGCTCATCGCGCGCGCCCTGGCGCAGCAGCCGCGCGTGCTGGTGCTCGACGAGCCAACCAATCACCTGGACGTTCGGCATCAGTATTCGATACTCAGTTCCGTTCGTTCACTGGACATTACGATCATCGCCGCACTACATGACCTCAACCTCGCGGCACAGTACTGCGACGCGATCCATGTCATGGCCAACGGCCGCGTGGTGCTCTCCGGAACACCGCACGAGGTCATCACCGCCGAGTCCGTCGGCCGGTGGTTTGGCATCGGCTGCCATGTCATCGCGCATCCACGCAGCGGCGTCCCGCAGATCATCTTCGACGCTGAACCTGAAAGGCAGGAGAAGGTATGAAGGCATTCATCGGCGTGACGGTGGTGGTGTCGTTGCTCTCGGCGAGCTGCGCGACGATCGAGGAGAAAAGCACTGGATCCGAGCGGGTATCCGTCGATAATTGCGCCGCACCCCTTGATGTTCCGGTCCCGGTGACCCGAGCCGTCACCAATGACACCGGGGTCACCGAGCTCCTGTTCGCACTCGGTCTGCAGGATCGGATGGCGGGCTACTTCCTGGACCCCGGGCAGGACCGGGACGTCAAGACCTCGCCGTGGAAGGCGCAATTCGATTCCACCACGAACCTGGGTCAGGGGTTCACGCGGGAAGCCGTACAGACCGCTCGGCCCGATCTTGTCTTTGCCGGATGGAGCTACGGATTCAACGAAACCTCGGGACTGACACCCGAGTGGGTACGGTCCATCGGAGCGGTGCCGTATCAACTCACCGAGGCGTGCCGACAGCCCGGAACCGTACGGCGCGGCATAAAGGCTCCCCTCGATGCCCTGTATGAAGACCTCTCCAACCTAGGGACCATCTTTGGTGTCCAGGATCGCGCGCGGGACCTGATCGCGAACTACCGCAAAATCATTGACGGCGTGCAGTCACGTATTCCGCACGGGCGGCCAAGCGCACGTGTCTTCCTGTACGACAGCGGGGAAGCCCAGCCGTTCACATCGGGTAAAACCGCAGCGCCACAACAAATCATCGAGAAGGCCGGTGGCCGCAATGTATTCTCCGATCTCGATGACAGCTGGACCACCGCCGCCTGGGAAACCGCGGCCCAGCGGGACCCGCAGGTGATCATCATCTGCGATTACGGAGTGGGGCCCAACAACACGGCCGAGGCAAAGATCAACCTACTCAAGGCACAACCACTGATGAGACACACCCAGGCGGTGCGCGACGGGAACTTCATCGTGCTGCCCTACGCCGCACTTGTCGAGGGGCCACGCAATCCGGATGCCATCGTCACTCTGGCGAACTACCTGCGCAGTAAGGGATTCTAGATTTAGCGGCGCCGGACGGCACGTTGGCATGGCTATGGTGAAAGACATGAGTGAATTTCCAACGCTCGGTTTGATGGTGCCTCCCTCCCTCCCACCGGAACGGCTGCTCGAGATCGCACGGGCAGCCGACTCCGCCGGTCTCGATCATCTGTGGGTGTGCGAGGACTGTTTCGCCACCACGTCGATCGCGTATGCCTCCCTGGCCCTTGCTGCTACCGAGCGGATCAGTGTGGGTACCGGTTTCCTCTCGGCACCGGTACGCAATGTCGTCACGGCCGCAATGGACTACAGCATCCTGGCCCGCAACTTTCCCGGCCGGGTGCTGCCGGGAATCGGGCACGGCTGGCAGCCTCACATGGCGCAAATCGGCGCCAAGGTCGGCTCGCCCTTGACCCTGCTCCAGGAGTACGTGACCGCGCTGCGGGATCTGTTGGCAGGCAAGGAGGTCAGTGCCAACGGACGCTATGTGCGGCTGAACGAGGTTAGGCTGGACTGGCCACCCGCGGAACAACTGCCCATCATGATCGGCGCGAACGGGCCCCGCTCGCTGCGCCTGGCCGGCCACCTGGGCGATGGCACCTTGCTAACCAGCATGGTTCCCGCCGATACCGTCGCCGCGCACTGCGCTCTGATCGAACCCGGCCCCGACCACCGGATCTTCCTGAGCCGAACCATCAGCATCGGCCCCGGTGCCGCCCAACTCATCGCGAACGACCCCGGCCACTACCCCGGGATCTCCTTCGACGCTTCGGCGAGCATCGGCGGAGATGCCACCGAGGTCGCCGGGAACCTCCACGCGCTACGAGATCTCGGCGTCACCGATTTCATCGCGTCTCCCACCGGTAACGAACCCGACCTCGTCGAATACATCCGTGCCCTCGGCCAAGAAGTAAGGCCACTGCTGCGCGCCTGAAATTCCAGACAATTACTTCCCGGCCATAGCTGTAGGCGGGGATGGGCCGCGAATCTAGCCGCCGTCGCCGGTCAGTTCCGTGCCCCAGACCGCCCGGGCGCCCGAATCCCCGATCCGGATGACGCCGACGATGGACACGACCCCGAGAATCAGCACCAACACGGCAACGGTCAGGTGCGACCCGAGCCGAGCCGGTGACAGGCCGAGCCGATGAGCGATCGCCAGCACCACCGCCCCCAGCACCAACGCGCTGGAGAACACCAGCATCCAGTCGCCACGCTCGGCGTGCGTCAACAGGGCCGCGCTAGGGCTCTTCTCACGATCGAACAGCCATTCCCCTGCCGAGGTGGTCAGCGGGGTGAGTATCAGCGTCACCGCCGCCAGCACGGCAACCAGCCACACCAGCCGCGACCGAACAGCGACGGAAACCCCACACAGGATCTCCAGGATCGCCGTCAACGGCGCAAGCACGACAACGAAATGCACCAATAGCACGTGTGCAGGCAAGCCGCTGATCGTGTCCATGCGGGGGACACTACTGCCGCAATATGTTCCGCGCCCGGAAACGCCGAACCCGCATCCGCCGCCCAGTGCACAAAAAGCGCCGGGCGTGAGCATTGCTGCTCACGCCCGGCGCTCGCGGAACTGACTACTCCGAGGCCGAGGCCGCCAAGTCGGCTGCCGGCTCCTCGCCGGTGACCAGTGCAGGCTTCGGACGGCCGACGAAGGTGAACTTCGCGTCCTCGCCGGCACCCTCGCCGTCCCAGCCTTCGACGTCGACGGTGACCAGCTCGCCGGGGCCAACCTCGTTGAAGAGGATCTTCTCCGAGAGGGTGTCCTCGATCTCGCGCTGGATGGTCCGACGCAGCGGCCGCGCACCCAGCACCGGGTCGAACCCGCGCTTGGCGAGCAGCGACTTGGCCTTGTCGCTGAGCTCCATCTCCATGTCCTTGGCCTTGAGCTGCTTGCCCACCCGGCCGATCATCAGGTCGACCATCTCGATGATCTGCTCCTGCGTCAACTGCTCGAAGACGATGATGTCGTCGATGCGGTTGAGGAACTCCGGACGGAAGTGCTTCTTGAGCTCGTCGTTGACCTTCTGTTTCATCCGCTCGTAGTTCGAGCCGCCGCCACCCTCGGAGAACCCGAGACCCACGGCCTTCGAAATGTCCGACGTGCCCAGGTTCGAGGTGAAGATCAGCACGGTGTTCTTGAAATCGACTGTGCGGCCCTGGCCGTCGGTGAGACGTCCATCCTCGAGAACCTGCAACAGGGTGTTGTAGATCTCCTGGTGAGCCTTTTCGATCTCATCGAACAGGACAACCGAGAACGGCTTCCTTCTGACCTTCTCGGTGAGCTGACCGCCCTCCTCGTAGCCGACGTATCCCGGAGGCGCGCCGAAAAGCCTTGAGGCCGTGAAGCGGTCGTGGAACTCACCCATGTCGATCTGGATAAGCGCGTCGTCGTCGCCGAACAGGAAGTTGGCCAGCGCCTTGGACAGCTCGGTCTTACCGACACCCGACGGGCCGGCGAAGATGAACGAACCCGAGGGGCGCCGCGGGTCCTTCAGACCGGCACGGGTGCGGCGGATCGCCTTGGAGACCGCCTTGACGGCGTCCTCCTGCCCGATGATCCGCTTGTGCAGCTCGTCCTCCATGCGCAGCAGCCGCGTGGTCTCTTCCTCGGTCAGCTTGAACACGGGGATACCGGTCCAGTTGCCCAGCACCTCGGCGATCTGCTCATCGTCAACTTCGGCAACGACATCCAGATCACCTGAACGCCACTGCTTTTCGCGATCGGCACGCTGCGCGACCAACTGCTTCTCGGAGTCACGCAAGCGCGCGGCCTTCTCGAAGTCCTGGGCGTCGATGGCCGATTCCTTCTCCCGACGCGCATCGGCGATCTTCTCGTCGAACTCGCGCAGGTCTGGCGGAGCGGTCATCCGACGGATGCGCATGCGGGCACCGGCCTCGTCGATCAGGTCGATCGCCTTGTCGGGCAAGAACCTGTCGTTGATGTACCGATCGGCCAGGGTGGCCGCCGCCACCAGCGCGCCGTCGGTGATGGACACCCGGTGGTGCGCCTCGTAGCGGTCGCGCAGACCCTTGAGGATCTCGATCGTGTGTTCAACGGTCGGCTCACCCACCTGCACCGGCTGGAACCGGCGCTCCAGGGCGGCATCCTTCTCGATGTACTTGCGGTACTCATCGAGGGTGGTCGCGCCGATCGTCTGCAGCTCACCGCGAGCCAGCTTGGGCTTGAGGATCGAGGCCGCGTCGATCGCGCCCTCGGCCGCGCCCGCACCGACCAGGGTGTGCAGCTCGTCGATGAACAGGATGATGTCGCCGCGGGTGTTGATCTCCTTGAGCACCTTCTTGAGACGCTCTTCGAAGTCACCGCGGTAGCGGCTGCCGGCCACCAGGGACCCGAGGTCCAAGGTGTACAGCTGCTTGTTCTTCAGTGTCTCGGGCACCTCGCCATGGACGATGGCCTGCGCCAGACCCTCGACGACGGCGGTCTTACCGACACCGGGCTCACCGATCAGCACCGGGTTGTTCTTGGTGCGACGGCTCAGCACCTGCATGACCCGCTCGATTTCCTTCTCACGGCCGATGACCGGATCGAGCTTGCCCTCCATGGCGGCGGCGGTCAGGTTGCGGCCGAACTGGTCAAGCACCAGCGAGGTCGACGGTGTGCCTGCTTCGCCACCGCGGCCGCTGGTACCGGACTCGGCGGTCTCCTTGCCCTGGTAGCCGCTCAGCAGCTGGATGACCTGCTGACGCACCCGGGTCAGCTCAGCGCCCAGCTTCACGAGCACCTGAGCCGCGACGCCTTCACCCTCACGGATGAGGCCCAGCAGGATGTGCTCGGTACCGATGTAGTTGTGGCCGAGCTGCAACGCCTCGCGCAGACTCAGCTCCAGCACCTTCTTGGCGCGGGGGGTGAAGGGAATGTGCCCGGACGGCGCCTGCTGGCCCTGGCCGATGATCTCCTCGACCTGGCTGCGCACCCCCTCCAGGGAGATGCCCAACGACTCAAGCGACTTGGCGGCAACGCCCTCGCCCTCGTGAATCAGACCCAGCAGGATGTGCTCGGTACCGATGTAGTTGTGGTTGAGCATGCGGGCCTCTTCTTGGGCCAGCACAACCACCCGCCGTGCGCGGTCAGTGAATCTCTCGAACATCGGTCTCCCTCGCTTCCTCGTCCGGCCTTTGCGCGAGCGGTTGATGGTGTCGCTCGGGGCTCCCCCCAAACGGCTCATCCCCGCTGGCACTAGGACCTAATCGCCACTCTAGTGGTCGGCCGTAGTCGGTGCGGTGTTCGCATACCTGGAGACGCCTCCACTACACGAAATCACCGCACCCGGCGGTGCTTGTCAGGCAACCGAAACAACGCCAGATGCGGTGAAAACGTTTCCGATTTTGGCCGGGCTTCGCCGTAAGCGAAATTGCCCGGGGAACGTACTAGTTGGCCGCGTTGAACGCGTCGACAACTTCAGCCGGAATGCGGCCACGCGATGACACATTGTGCCCGTTCTTACGCGCCCACTCCCGGATCGCCGCACTCTGCTCGCGATCAATGCTGGCACGGCCACGAGTCGAGCCCGAACTCCCCCGCCCCCGGCGACGTCCGCTGACACGACGCGCGTGTTCAACCCATGTAGCGAGCTGATTACGCAGCTTCTCCGCATTCTTGGAAGAAAGGTCGATCTCGTAAGTCACACCGTCAACACCGAATTCAACAGTCTCGTCGGCAGGCGCTTCGCCATCGACGTCGTCGACAAGCGTGACGGTGACCTTCTTAGCCATTCCTTTTTTCCTTCCAAATGCGGAACCCCCGTTGGTCCACCTCAAACATGCCACGGATTGCCGCAAAGTTCAACATACCCGCAAGGCTGCGCGTGTTCGGCTCAAGGCAAGCCTTTCACTACACTCATAGTTGAAAAGTGTGACAAAAATTCGGACGCGTAGATCAGAGTGCGGGTCTGACAATCGGGAACAAGATCGTTTCTCGAATTCCCAACCCGGTAAGCGCCATCAACAACCGGTCAATACCCATCCCGGTTCCGGCGGCCGGCGGCATCGCGTGCTCCATCGCCCCGAGGAAATCCTCATCCAGACTCATGGCCTCGTCATCACCGGCAGCCGCCAATCGCGCCTGGTCAACGAATCTTTCACGCTGAATGACCGGGTCGATCAGCTCCGAGTATCCGGTTGCCAATTCGAAGCCACGCACATACAAATCCCACTTCTCGGTCACACCGGCGATACTGCGGTGCTGACGGGTCAACGGAGCCGTCTCAACTGGGAAATCCCTGACAAAAGTCGGCGCGAACATTTTATCGCCGACCTGGTGTTCCCACAGTTCCTCGATCAGTTTTCCGTGCCCGTAACCGCGGTCGGTGGGAATCTCGGCGCCCACCCGATCTGCGATCTTCCATAGCGCGGCAACCGGCGTATCAGGCGTGATCTCCTCGCCAAGAGCCGCAGACAACGACGGATACATTTCCACCGTTGTCCACTCACCATCCAAGTCGTAGGTAGATCCATCCGGCAACGTCACCTGCCGGGTGCCCATTGCATCGTCGGCTACCTCTTGGATGAGCTCACGGATCATTGTCGCGGCGGTGTCGTATGTGCCGTAGGTCTCGTATGTTTCCAACATCACGAATTCGGGGGAATGTGTGGAATCCGCACCTTCATTTCGGAAAACTCTGTTGAGTTCGAAAATCTTGTCGAAACCACCAACAAGTGCCCTTTTCAGGAAAAGTTCCGGTGCAATACGCAGATACAGGTCCATATCAAGCGCGTTTGAATGCGTAATGAACGGGCGCGCCGCAGCACCTCCTGCGAGGGTCTGCAAGATCGGCGTCTCCAGCTCCAAGAAATCACGCCGGTGCAGCGCATCACGAATAGCGCGCATCACCGCGACACGCTGCCGCGCGGTCTGCCGCGCCTCTGGGCGCACGATGAGGTCAACGTAGCGCTGGCGCACTCTGGTCTCTTCGGACATCTCCTTGTGAGCAACGGGCAGCGGGCGGAGGGACTTCGACGCCATCTGCCAGCCGTCCGCCAAGACACTCAGCTCGCCGCGACGCGAGCTGATGACCTCACCGTGCACAAATACGATGTCGCCGAGATCCACGTCGGTCTTCCAGTCGGCGAGCGACTGTTCGCCGACGCCCGCCAGACTGATCATCACCTGTAGCGAGGTGCCGTCGCCCTCCTGAAGCGTCGCGAAACAGAGCTTGCCGGTGTTGCGGGAGAAGATGACCCGGCCCGAGACGCCCACCAGCACGCCGGTGCTGGTGTCGGTTTCCAGATCCGCGTAGGCATCTCGGATCTGCTTGAGGCTGTGGGTTCTGGGCACCTCCACCGGATACGGCTGGGTACCTTCGGCGAGCAGCTTCTCGCGCTTGGCCTGCCGGATGCGAAATTGTTCCGGCAAGCTGGTCTGCGCGTCAGGATCAGTCACGTCTCGGCAGCTTAGCGGTACTGCTTCGCCCGTACGATTCTGTTTAGTTTGTACCTACCTGGTCGCTCGCGTCTTACCGCGCTGGTCAGCGCGGTTGCGTTCGTACACCAGCGCCAAACCGTCGAGTGTGAGGTGCTCCTCATAGCGGTCGACGGTGTTGATCTCGGGCAGGATCAACGGTGCGGTGTGGCCGGTGGCCACCACCGTCACTCCGGTGCCACCGAAGCCGTCGATATCGCGACGCACCCGCCCCACCAGTCCATCCACCAATCCGGCGAACCCGAAAACCGCTCCGGACTGCATGCACTCGACCGTGTTCTTTCCGACGACAGAGCGCGGGCGGGTCAGCTCCACCCTGCGCAGGGCGGCGCTGCGAGCGGCGGCAGCATCGGAAGACACCTGCACACCTGGTGCGATCGCTCCCCCGAGAAACTCTCCCTTGGCCGACACCACATCCACACAAATCGAGGACCCGAAATCCACCACGATGCACGCGGAACCGAATCTATGATGTGCGGCAAGGCAATTGACGATACGGTCGGCGCCTACCTCTTTGGGATTGTCCACCAGAAGCGGCAGTCCGGTGCGCACGCCGGGCTCGATCAGCACCTGCGGAACCGATGACCAGTACTGGTCGAACATCCCGCGCATTTCGTGCAATACGGAAGGCACGGTGGAAAGTGCCGCAACTCCGGTAAGCGTCTCGCTGTCGTCGCCGATCAGTCCGTCGATGGTGAGTGCCAGCTCGTCGGCGGTGATCTCGGGCTCGGTGCGAATCCGCCAGTGCTGAACGACCTTGGCGTGCTCGCCCGTCCCGGAGACCAGCCCCAACACGGTGTGGGTGTTGCGTACGTCGATGGCCAACAGCACGGCTACACCAGACCGCGCGGCGACACCAAGCCGAAGTTTTCGGGCACGTAGGCCGGGTCGCCGCCGTGCTCACCCAGATCGACCTGTTTGTTGTCCGAGTCGACGAATACCACTCGCGGCGTGAAGGCGCGGGCCTCCTGATCGCTCATCACGCCGTAGGCAATGATGATCACCAGGTCCCCCGGATGTACCAGATGTGCTGCAGCACCGTTGATCCCAATGACACCGCTGCCACGCGTACCGGTAATCGCGTAGGTCTCCAGCCGGGTACCGTTGTCGATGTCGACGATGGTGACCTGCTCACCCTCCAGCAGGTCCGCCGCTTCCATGAGATCGGGGTCGATAGTGACCGAGCCGACATAGTGCAGGTCGGCATGCGTCACGGTGGCGCGATGGATCTTTGACTTCATCATCGTGCGGAACATCAGATCCTCCAGTCAGTTTCGCCAGGGTAGTTCGTGATCAGGGTCCGACGGCACCGCCGGTCCGATCTCGACGGGAACGTTGTCCAACAGCCGAGTGGCCCCCAGCTTGGCCGCCACCAGCATCCGACCGGGCCCATGTGCGGGGGCGGGGCCCAGATCGGCGCCGCGCACTTCGAGGTAATCCACCTCGATCGCCGGTACCTCATCGAGCACCGCGCGGGCCGCATCCAACGCCGCCTCCGTACCCGCCGAGGCTGAATAGATTCCGGCGAGGAGTGCGGCAGATAACGCACCTGCCTGCTCACGATGCTCGTCGCTGAGGTATACGTTCCGCGAGGACATCGCCAGTCCGTCCGCCTCACGAACGATCGGCACCGCGTCGATCCGAGTCTTGACGTTGAGATCGGCAACCATCTGCCGGATGAGCACCAGCTGCTGGTAATCCTTCTCACCGAAGTACGCCCGGTCGGGCGCGATGATCTGCAGCAGCTTGAGTACCACCGTCAGCATCCCGGCGAAATGCGTTGGCCGGGAGGCACCCTCAAGCTCGGCACCGAGCGGTCCGGGCTGGACGGTAGTGCGTTGACCTTGGGGATACATCGCCTCCACGCTCGGCGCGAACACCAGCTCCACGCCTTCCTCGCGCAATTTCTCTACGTCGGAATCCAGCGTGCGGGGATAGGCATCGAGGTCCTCCCCGGCGCCAAATTGCAAGGGGTTGACGAAGATCGACACCACGACCACCGCGCCGGGCACCTTGCGAGCATGCCGGACCAACGTCAGGTGGCCCTCATGTAACGCACCCATGGTCGGCACCAGCATGACCCGGCGTCCGGTATGCCGCAACGCCTTGGACACGTCGTACATGGTGCCTGGATCGTGGTGAACCGTGAGTTCTCCACGAAGGTAGCCCTTCGGCCCCTTCTGTCCGTACAAACTCGTCATCTCAGTGCCTTTACCTTGCCTTAGCCAGCATCTCGGGGTTCCAGTGCGGCGAAAACCGATTTGGGGGCGTGCGCGCGCTGCGCCGTCCTACGCGCGTCGCAACGGTAGGCCTCGGCCAACGCCGGGTCTGTCTCGGCGAGCGCCTCGAGATGGCGCCCAATGGCGGCACCGTCTCCCCGCGCCACCGGGCCGGTCAGGGCCGCCTGCCCGCGATCCAGCGCGTTGTTGACGGCGGCACGCACCAGCGGCGCCAGCATCCGTTCGGGCAGCCCGCCCGGTCCGTCACCAATTGTCTCCTGTCCCAACAGCTCCTGTCCCCAGAGCGCGGAGCGCAACGCCTCAACCGCATCCAGCACCAGGGTCACCACATGGTTGCTTCCGTGTGCCAGCGCCGCGTGATAGAGGGTGCGGGCATCCTCACGCACGCGCACCGGTTCGCCGCCGATCTCCAGCACCAGGGCCGTACCGATGGCGTAGCCGGTCTCATCTGCAGCAGTAATTCCAAAGCAGGAGTTGGGAAGTCGTTCGATGTCCTCATCGCCGCCGGCAAAGGTCATGGCCGGATGAATGGCCAGCGGGACGCACCCGAGGGCGGTCAGCGGTTCCAGGATCGCAATGCCGTTGGCGCCCGAGGTGTGCACCACGATCGTTCCGGGCCGCACCGAACCGGTGGCGGCAAGCCCCGAGACCAGTGCCGCCAACTCATGGTCCGGCACCGCGAGGATCAACAGCTCGGCGCGCGGAGCTACTTCTTGGGCGGGCAGTACCTGACTTTCCGGCAGCCGCCGCTCAGCACGTCGTCGCGAAGTATCGGATACCGCGCTGCAGGCGACGACGAAGTGCCCGGCCGTCTCCAGCGCGACGCCCAGCGCGGTGCCGACGCGACCGGCAGAAATGATTCCGACGGCCAGGCGGGCTGGCCGCATGCCGTCCAGCGGGCCGCCGGATTGGTCACCCGAACGGTTCCCGGCTGGGCCATCGACATCGAAAGCCTCAGACATGCTGAACGAGACACCTCGCAGATTAGATACGTTCCAGTCCTGCTGCGCAGGTACCGGACGGTCACCAGCAGAGTAATCCCCGGGCTGCGCTATCGGCAGAGGCCTGGGCCGTTAGATTGCTCACTTTCACGCACGGTGACGAAATCCGGCTACATCAGTCCTCACGGCGACGCCGACGGCCGCCACTGGACTCCGAAGGATCGCTCTGCATACGTCCCAGGAGGTCGGCGACCGAAAAGCCGCCGGTGTCCTCCGCGCGACGCCGACCACGGGTTTCTTCAGATTCCTCGGGCTCCGGGGCCCGACGCTTTCCACGCTTCTCCTCCGGCTCCGGGTCCGGCTCTGGCGCGCGGTGACCGCCCGAGCTCTCCGGATAGCTCGGCTGTTCGGGCGCCGGGGGTGGCGGATAAGACGGCTCGGGTGCCCAATGCCCCCCGCCTGCGGTCTCGGGTGCGGCCGGTGCCTGGTGACGTGACGGAACTCCGGAGTGGCGGCCGCCGCCCGCGGGTTCGGCCGGATATGGGCCTGAGGGTGCTGCAGGTTCGCTGGCGGCCCAATTGCTGCCGGTCGTTCCGGGAGGTAGCCACTGGCCCTCGGCGGGTGCCGGTGCCCAGGCACTGGGGGGCGGTGGCGGGGGTGCGTTCCATTCCTGCGGCGGTGCGTTCCACGCAGGGTGGGGCGCAGGTTGCTCGGGCGGGGCCATCGGTACAGGCACCGGGTCCCAGTCCTCACCGTCGGCCGCCGCATCCCAATCCTCTTGCCTGGCAGCCCAATATGCTTGTTGCGGGGACTCCGCGGCCGGCGCGGGCGCCGGGAACTGCGGTTGATGCCCGGGCATCGGAGGCTGTGCCACATACGGTTCGGGTTGCGGACGCCAATGCGTCCCCGAAGACACCGGCTGCTGATACGGCTCGGGCTCGTGAGGTTGAGCGGCCCCGTAGTACGGAGGTGCCGGATAGGGCGGCGTCGGTGGCGCTTCGTCCTCGTGATGAGGATCTTCGGCGACATCGATGATCGGGTACTCCGATGTCCGCCCGTCCTCCTCGACCGCGGTGACATCTTGATATTCGGCCGCAGGAGCAGGTTCCGACTCGCGCACGGAACGGGTGAACGCGGCAGCGTTCGTGTTCGATACGGGCTGCGGCTCCGCCCCGGGCCAGGGGCCCAGCGCGCGAATCGGGTCGTGCTCGATCGCTGGGCGGTCACTGAGGTCGGTATTGAAGAGGATCTCCAGATTGGTGCGCAATGCGGCGAGCTCGGCCCGCAGCGTCGCAATCTCGTCCGCGGCCTGCGCCTCGATCTCCCCCGCCAGCTGCTGGCGCAGCTTGCTCTCGACCGTCAGCTCGTACTCGCGTCGTGCCGAGATCTCCCGCTCCAATTGCAGGTCGTAGACGAGCTTCTGGTCGCGAACCTTGGCTTGATCGGTATCGCTCTGCCGACGGTAGGTCAGTGCGGCGAACGACGCGATGACTGCAGCCCATAGCGCCAGCAACAAGCCGACGCGCAAATAGATGGCCTTATCGGTGAAAACCAGCGCAATCCCGGACCCGATAGCCAACACCAGCAACGCGGTCAGCAACGCCCATCCGGGGCGTCGACTGCCACGCCGGGGCTTCGCCGCACGGGTGGGCATCGTCATGGAGGTGACTGTACCTGGACAGCGCAGTGTGCTGGCCGACCTCGAATCGGCGATTCGACATGCGTGGGTGCTATCTGGCGGGGGTCGCGGGCGGGTCTGGCGGCGACTTACAGCAATGCTGGAGCCACAGCCCGGCGACGACGAGCGTCAGCGCACATCCGGTGGCGATCACCACACCAAGGGTGTCCGCGGCGGCCGCGGCCAGATGCGCGCGCCGCGGCAGGATGTAGACGAGCATCGCCATCCACCATCCGGTCATCAGCGTGCCGAGCCACGCCGACGCCTTCGCGACCACAACCGAACGCGCCACCACAAGCGCGGGCAAACGTCCGGTGCCGACTCCGATCTGACCGTGGTTGACCTTGCTACGGATGTAGAACGCCCACCCGCCTTCGGCGATCGCCAGTACCAACAGCGAAACGCCGGCAAGCAACGGGATCGGCGGCAGAGAGCCGTAGGCCATCAACACAAAGAAATAGCCGAGGATCGCCGTCACCGTGCCCGCGATCAGCAGATCGCGGATCCGGGTGGTTCCCACTACGTCACCGGACCGGTCAGGGCGTCATCGACCCGTCGCACACCCTCACGTTCGGCCGCGTCCAGCCCGGCCAGCAGGTCGGATACCGGGCGGACCCGGCCCGCTACGGTCAGCTCCGCACCGGGATCCAATGCCAGCCAGGGCACCAACACGAACGCGCGTTGATGCGCGCGCGGGTGCGGCAGCGTCAGATCCGGGTCATCGGAAAGGATCTCGGTGCCAGCGGCAGCTTGCCTGCAGCTGATCACATCGACATCGAGAGTCCTGGGGCCCCACCGCTCCGTGCGCACTCGCTGCGCGGATTGCTCCAGGCGGTGCGCCATCGCGAGCCACTCGCGAGGCTCACACCCGTCCGCGATGACGACAGCATTGAAGAAATCCGGCTGCGGAACCGGCCCCCACGGTGCGGTCTGGTACACCGGCGACACGCCAACCACATCCGCGCCCAGCGCGTCCACTACCGATTGCAGGTGCGCGAGCCTGTCACCAAGGTTGGATCCGACGGAAAGCACGGCACGCACTGCTACTGAGCCCCGGACCGGGATCGCCGGGATCGGCGGGCCACCACCGCCACATCGCTGAATGTCAACGGAATTGGCGCATTCGGCTTGTGCACCACCGCCTCCACCGCATGCACGCGAGAATCGGTCATCACGTCTTCGGCGATAGCACCCGCGACTGATTCGATGAGATTGCGCGGCGGCCCTGCCACGATCGCGGCCGCGCGCTGAGCCAGATCTCCATAGTCAAACGTGTCGGCCAGCTCATCGGTGGTCGCGGCGGTATCAAGGTCGATCCAGACGGTGACATCGACCGAGAACTCCTGACCGTCGCGGCGCTCGTGCTCAAAAACTCCGTGATAGCCAAAGACTTTCAGGCCGCGCAACTCGATACGGTCGGTCATTTCTTTGCGCCCTTGGTGCCACGCTGCGCAACCTCACGACGCCACTTGCCACCCGCGGTCTTACTGGGCTCGGGGCGCACCGTCCGCACCGTCACCTCGGTGGTCACCTCGTCCGGTGCGGTGATCGTGGGGGTGGGCTCCGGCGTGGGCTGCGGTTCCGGCGAGGTTGCCTGTTGACTTTCTTCCTCGTCTTCCTCAACGGTTTCGGCACCCCCGGTTTCCCAGGCGCGCACCACCTTGAGCGCATCCATGGACGCGGTCACGTCATGCACGCGCACACCCCACACCTCGTGCAGCGCGCCCAGCGCGGTAATGACGGCGGTTGCGGTTTCACGCCCGTCTGGGGGCCGCTCCACACCCTTCAAATCGGTAAGCAGCGAGCCCAGGAACCGCTTCCGGGACGCACCGATCAGGATCGGGTAGCCCAGCTCCTGCAGATCAGGGATCGACTGCAGCAGCAGCCAGTTGTGGTGCGCGGTCTTGGCGAAACCGAGGCCGGGATCCAGGATCAGCTTTTCCGGGGCGACACCGGCCTTGATTGCGACTTCTACCGACTCCATCAGCTCACGCGAGACATCGGTGACCACATCGCCATAGTTTCGAGTGGCCGGAGTATGTATGAAATCCTTTGAACGCCAATGCATCAGGATCCACGGCACACCCCGCTCAGCTACCAGCGGGGCCATCTCCGGATCGGCCCGGCCACCCGAAACATCGTTGACCATGTTTGCGCCCGCGTCGATCGCGGCGGCCGCGACCTCCGCGCGCATGGTGTCCACGCTGATGTTGATCCCATGGCTGGCAAGCTCTTTGATCACCGGGATGACCCGTTGCATCTCGATCTTCTGCCTGATCGGCGCCGAGCCCGGCCGAGTCGACTGGCCGCCGACATCGATGATGTCCGCGCCGGCGGAGGCAAGTGCCAGGCCGTGCGCCACCGCGTCCGATTGCCTGACGAATTGTCCACCGTCAGAGAAGGAGTCGTCGGTAACATTGACGACTCCCAGGATATGGGTCAGTGCGGGAGTATCCGTCACGCCGGCGATCATGCCCTCATCATCAGGTCGAGAACCTCAGCCCGCGAGGCCGCGTCGCTTTTGAACTGACCCCGCACCGCCGAGGTGGTAGTCGTCGCGCCGGGTTTGCGTACGCCACGCATGGCCATACACAAATGCTCGGCCTCAACCACAACGATCACCCCACGCGGCTCCAGCTTGCGCACCAACGCGTCGGCGATCTGCGCGGTCAACCGCTCCTGCACCTGTGGCCGCTTCGCGTAAAGGTCAACCAGGCGTGCGATTTTCGACAGCCCGGTGACCCGACCGTGTTCCCCGGGGATGTATCCGACGTGTGCGACACCGTGGAACGACACCAGATGATGCTCACACGTCGAGTACATCGGTATCGACTTCACCAACACCAGCTCATCGTGCTGTTCATCGAATGTGGTGTTCAGCACGGTGTCCGGATCGGTGTACAACCCGGCGAATATCTCCTGGTAGGCGCGCGCCACCCGGGCCGGGGTATCGACCAACCCGTTCCGATCCGGGTCTTCACCAACCGCATAGAGCAGTTCGCGGACCGCGGCCTCGGCACGCGCCTGATCGAAGACGTGACCGGTCGGATGGCCGTTGCGCTCGGCCGTCTCGGGCGAGTTCATATCAGCTCTTGCTCTCGCTGCCTTCGTCCGGAGCCGGGCCCGGCTGCTGATGCGGGGTCGGCACCGGATACGGATACGGCTGCGGCGGGTGCTGCTGGTAGCCCGGCGGCGGATAACCCGGCTGCGGGTGGGTCGCCTGCCCCGGAGGAGGCCAACCCGGCGCGTACCAGCCAGCGGGCGCGCCATAGTTGGTTCCTGGCGGAACAGGTTGCCCACCTTGGCCATTGGGCACATGTCCATGCGGACCGGCGGGCACCGACGGAACGCCGTTGGCGGGCGCGGCATCGCCCGCCTGCTCGGCGATAGCCTTCTTGAACGCGGGCTCGGGCACCGGCGGAGGCCAGGGCTCACCGCGTTCGATGGCAAGCTCACCCGGGGTCTTGATGGGGGGCTTGTCCGACGGAATGCGGCCGCCGAAGTCGTCGAACATCGTCAGCCGCGGACGGCGCTGGACGTCCTTGAAGATCTCCTCGAGTTCCTTGCGGACCACGGTTTCCTTCTCCAACAGCTCACCGGCCAACGTGTCCAACACATCTCGGTACTCGGTGAGGATGGCCCAGGCCTCGGTGTGCGCTGCCTCGATGAGATTGCGCACCTCCTCATCGATTTCGCGGGCGACCTCATGGGAGTAGTCGGCCTGGGTGCCCATCGTGCGGCCAAGGAACGGATCACCATGTTCGGTGCCGTACCGCACCGCACCGAGCTTGGCGCTCATACCGAACTCGGTGACCATGGCACGAGCCTTCTTGGTGGCCTGCTCGATATCGGAGACCGCGCCGGTGGTCGGCTCCCGGAACACCAGTTCCTCGGCAGCCCGGCCGCCCATCGCGAAGACCAGCTGCGCAATCATCTCCGACCTGGTGGCCAGGCCCTTGTCGTCCTCGGGAACGGCGATGGCGTGCCCACCGGTGCGCCCACGCGCCAAGATGGTGACCTTGTAGACCCGCTCGATATCCGGCATGGCCCAAGCGGCCAGGGTATGCCCGGCCTCGTGATACGCGGTGATCTTCTTTTCGTGTTCGCTGATGAGGCGTCCCTTGCGACGGGGACCGCCGACCACCCTGTCCACCGATTCCTCGAGCGCGGCGGCGGTGATCACCGTGCCGTTCTCGCGGGCGGTGAGCAGTGCGGATTCGTTGATGACATTGGCCAGGTCTGCGCCAGACATCCCCACGGTGCGCTTGGCCAAACCATCGAAATCGACGTCGGGCCCGAAAGGCTTACCGGCAGAGTGAACCTTCAGTACGGCCTTGCGACCTGCCAAGTCCGGGCTGGACACCGGGATCTGGCGGTCGAAACGACCTGGGCGCAACAACGCCGGGTCGAGGATGTCGGGGCGGTTGGTCGCGGCGATCAGGATGACACCCTGCCGATCACCGAAGCCGTCCATCTCCACCAGCAGCTGGTTGAGGGTCTGCTCACGCTCATCGTGTCCACCGCCCAGACCGGCGCCACGTTGGCGTCCGACGGCATCGATCTCGTCGACGAAGATGATGCAGGGGCTGTTCTGCTTGGCCTGCTCGAACAGGTCACGCACACGTGAAGCGCCAACGCCGACAAACATTTCCACGAAGTCCGAACCGGAGATCGTGAAGAACGGCACCCCGGCCTCGCCGGCGACCGCGCGGGCCAGCAGGGTCTTGCCGGTTCCGGGCGGACCGTAGAGCAGCACGCCGCGTGGAATCTTGGCACCGAGCGCCTGGTACCGCGACGGATTCTGCAAGAAGTCCTTGATCTCATAGAGCTCTTCGACGGCCTCATCGACGCCCGCCACGTCGGCGAAGGTGGTCTTGGGCATGTCCTTGGACAGCTGCTTGGCACGCGATTTACCGAAACCGAAGCCCATGCCCCGGCCGCCGGACTGCATGCGGCTGAACGCGAAGAACAGCACCACCAAGAGGATCACCGGCAGCAGGTACAACAGCAGCGATCCCAGGATGCTGCCCTGGTTCACCGTGGTGTTGACGGTTGCGCCCTTGCCGTTCAGCTTTTCCAGCAGTGGCACCCCGTACCCGGTCGGGTACTTGGTGATGACCTTGTCCTTGCCCTCGGTATCACCGTTCGGTGCCTTCAGGTCCAGTCGCAGCTGCTGCTCGCGGTCATCGATGCGGGCACTTTTGACATTGTCGGTGTCGATCTGCTTGATCGCGACCGAGGTGTCCACGGGCTTATATCCGCGGGTGTCGTCGCTGAAATAGAAGAACGACCACCCCAGCAGCAGCACCACCACGATGACGCCCAGGGTGCGAAACACGTTTGTCCGGTTCATACAGCGTCGGCCGCGGTCAGCGGCCCGGTCCTTCCGTAGACATGGGGGAAGACATAAGAACCTTCAGGCTACCTCACCTGCATGTTCGCATCTGTGGCGCGCACTACGCTGCGGGCGAACGAGGAGGTGGCGTGGCCATCCACTCGGGTGGTGCCGAGTCCGCGTTTCACGATGATTTGCGACCCAAAAACGTCGTGATGCGCATCCTCGTCGAGAAAAACCGTGATCTTGTTCACGGTACTATCGCGCGAGCCTCACGACGCGGGCATCAGGTCTGCGTGCGGCGGAGAACGAAGAGGTCCAGTCATGCCTGGTCGCCACAGTGAACGTCATCGCAGGAGACAACGTTCGGGCGCATCGAGTCGGCCCAAGTGGATTGCGTTGGCAGTCGTCGCCCTCCTGCTCGGTGGGCTCGGGTTTTTCGCCTACAAGAAACTGTCCGAACGGTGCTCGGACGTCGACACCTTCGCCGTCGCCGCCGATCCGGCGATCGCGCCTGTGGTGTCCAAGGTCGTTGACGGCGCCAGCGCCAAAGAGCTCGGCTGCGCAAAATTCACCGTGACCGCGAAGCCCTCCGCGGCGACGGCCGCGACCATCGGCAAGCCCGGCGGTGCGCCCGCGCTGTGGCTCCCCGATTCGTCCGTCTGGTTGGCCAGGCAGATGCGCGCCACCGGGGCCGCACTGGATTCAGCAAGCCAGTCGGTGGCCAGAACACCCGTCGTGGTGGTGGCCAAGCAAGGCGAGACGCCGACGTTCGATTCGTGGCTGAGCGTGTTGAAGCAGCCAGGCCTGCGAATCGGCAATCCGCTGGAGGACACCGTCGCGGCCGGTCCCGTGCTGGGCGCGCTCGCCGAGGCCGAGCAGGGAAAGAGCGATCCCAACGCGATTACCGCGGCCCTCGTTCCCATCGCACAGGCACAACTGATCAACACCAAGCAGAGCAGCGCCGAGGAACGTCTCGGCGAGGTGGCCAAGACCGGCGGGCTGGCGGTATCGACCGAACAACAGCTCATCGACTACAACGCAAGGCACCCGGACACCAAGCTCATCGCCGTCGTTCCCGCGACAGGATCGCCCGCCCTGAACTATCCGATCGCGGTGACCGAACCAGCCAACGATCGGCATCCCAGCGCCAAACGCTCCGGCGAGATACTCGCCGAACGTTTCTCGGGTGACGACGGTAAGGACGCGCTGGCGCGCTCCGGCTTCCGCGCGCCGGATTTCGCACCGCTGAACGGAAACGGTGTCGGCGCCGTCGAGACGCTCACCGTGAACGATCTCACGGCATTCGACACGGCGATGCGCCGATATGCGGTGCTGGCCTTGCCTTCCCGCATGCTTGCCGTGCTCGACGTGTCCGGCTCGATGAAGTTCACCGCCGGGCCCACCACCCGGGTGGGCCTGCTGAGCCAGGCAATCGACAACGGTCTCCCGCTGTTCCCCGAGAACGCGCAGATCGGCCTGTGGGCATTCTCGATCGACAAGGGCGGGCCCGGCCAGGATTGGAAGGACCTGCTGCCCATCCGCACGCTCGGC
This sequence comes from Mycobacteroides franklinii, assembly GCF_002013895.1. Classification (GTDB taxonomy): domain Bacteria; phylum Actinomycetota; class Actinomycetes; order Mycobacteriales; family Mycobacteriaceae; genus Mycobacterium; species Mycobacterium franklinii. Next base: position 520,880 of record NZ_MAFQ01000006.1, read on the forward strand.
CAGAAGGTGGGCGATAAGACCCAACGTCAGCTATTGGCCGACGAAGGCCACGGCCTGGACGCACTCGTCGGCGGTGGGACCGGTTTGTATGACACCACGCTCGCGGCATTTCGCAAGGTGCAGTCGACTTACGACCCGCACTACATCAACAGCGTCGTGATCATCACCGACGGATCCAACGAAAAACCCAATGGCCTGACACTGGACCAGTTGCTGGCGACCTTGAAGAAGGAGCAGGACCCGGCACGCCCCGTCGTCCTGATCACCCTCGGAATCACCGAAGATGCCGATGCCGCTGTGCTCAAACAGATTTCGGATGCTACACCGGGTGGAGGCAGCCGAGTCGCGCGTAACGCGGACGAGATCCCCAATATCGTCACCGACCTCATCAAGGCGCGAACCGCGGCACGCTAGATGAAGACGGCCTCGGGTTCCGGCGGGTTCGCCAGCAGCGTGGGCAGCACGAAAACCCGGACGTAGCGCCGAACCTGCTCGGGATTGTCGGTTCCCGGGATCAGCCCGAGTAGCAGGGACAGTGCGACAGAGAGCACGTATCGCGCCGCATCCTCGGGCCGCACACCCTGACGTACCTCCGTCATACGGGTGCTGAATACGCCCGCATACATGGCCGTCAAAAGGTCAATAAGATTGGGGGCGTTGACAATCAGCGACGCCACTGTGCCATGATCGTCACGATCGGCGAGCACACGTAGCAGCGGATTGGCTCCGACCTCCACCGAAACGATCACCAGCGACTCGGGAATGATCTCGGCGAGGTTGTTCAATGCCATCAGCCGACCGATCATCTTGCTGATCTCACTCATCGTCGCGCGCACCACCAAGGCATCCATCAGGTCGTCGCGGTTCCGGAAATGCCGGTACACCACGGCTCGGCTGTAGCCGGCCTCCCGCGCGATGGCGTCCATCGTGGACGCGCCGTATCCACGCGCGATGAAGAGACGCTCCGCGGCATCGAGCAGTTGAGCCTGGGCCTGCTGTGCCGTGTTTCCACCGCCCGGAGGCCTGCCCCGGCCGCGGGGAGCCCTGTCCTCGCCCTCACTCTTGCGAGCCATCCCGTAGCCGCCTCCTCGCGCAATATATTGACACTTTTATTAATCTGCCTATTATTAGATGCATGGTGAACAACCTGGCCGAATACTCTAATCCGAGCGGTGCCGTACCCGACCGCGCGACGTGGACTCCATGGCTCAAAGCCTGGCGCATGCTGATCGACGCCAAATACCACGGCGATATCTACGAGGCGTTTCTCGGCATGGAAGCGCCGGTCTTCGCACGCGCCTACCACCAGGTGCGATCCCATCCGAACGGCCGAAAGCTGTTCAAGCACAAACCAGATCTGCTCACCGTGCTGAACGACGTGGAGTACTTGAAGTCACTGCCATTCGGCAGCCTGGGCCACGCCTACCTCTCGTTCCTGAACACCAACAAGCTCGACGCCGGCGTGTTCGGCGAGTCCGACATCATCAGGCCGATCGCCGAGAAGAACAACTGGGATGAGGACTTCTACTACATGATCATTCGGGGCACCGCCCTGCACGACATGTTTCACACCGTCGGCGGCTACGGCCCCGATATCGCCGGAGAAATGGCCAACATCGGATTTCATTGCGGACAAATGGAACCCGCGGGCCCTCTGGAGAAGCTCGGACTGTTCGGAGCCCTCACCCTGCCCGGCGCCCCGGTGCGCTTCAAACTTCGCTACTACCGGCAGGCGGTCGAGCGTGGCCGCCGTGCCGACCTGCTGATGGCCGCTCCCTGGGAAGAACTGCTCGAACTGCCCTACCGCGAGGTCCAATCGATTCTCGGCGTGAGTCCGGTCGAGGTGGCGCATCCACAAGGCAGATGGACCACCGAATGGACGCCGCCATCCATCACGCCACCGACCCCGTGGAACTACGAGCGCATCCTGGCCGCCGGGCCCATCGCCGCCTGAACATTCACCGGCTCAGCACAATTCGGCCCAGCGCCATCCGAGGCGGATACCACTGTTGACAAGACTGCTGGAGTGTCTAATATTCTGAGCACGAACGTATGCACATAATCAGGCGTGGTGTGCGAACCCCTCGATATCTCACTCGCACACCATGTCAACCGGGTGGTCACCCCCTGACCCGTACCGGTGCAGGGCGCCACCGCCGCCACGGCCGGTGGCGCTCTGTTTGTCTTCTAGCTCGTGTCTCTACGCGTAGCGCGCGGGGACCCGCTCCCACGGTCGGTGCCGTTCCACCTGACCCGCGAGCGCGAGGAGCAGCGCCTCCCTGCCCGGGCGTGCGGCGAACTGAACGCCCACCGGCGTGCCCGAGATGGGGTGAATACCCGCCGGAACGGTGATGGCGGGCCAACCGGCCAGACTCCAGAACGGGGTGTAGGTGGTCGACATCGATGCGGCCGCCACATTGGCGAGCCAGCCGCGGCGCGACCAGCCGGCGGCCTTGACCGGCATTCTTGGCGAGGTCGGCGTCATCACCACATCGGCGGCATGGTCGTCGAAGAATCTCTCGGCCCGTTGCGCCGCCTCCGCGATCTGTTCGTCAGATACCCGGCCGCGCATCAGGTGGCCGAGTCGCAGATGCCGAACAGTCCTGCGCTGCAGTGCCGAACGGTCCGCCACAAATGCCTCGACGTCGGCGGCCGGGGTACTGAACCAGCGCGCGAAGACGGGCAGCAGATTGCGCGGGTAGGGCAGATGCGCGGTCGCCGTGAAGTGCCCGATATCCGTCAGCGTCTCCCGGACGGCGGTCACTGCCCTGCGCGCGGCCTCGTCTGCCCATACGTGCGGGACCGGTTCGTTGGTGGGTATCACCACCCGCAGCGATGGCGGCGCTTCCACTACCGCGAGCCGCGGATCGTCGGCCAGTGCCGAGAAGAGCAGCGCGGTATCGGCGACGGTTGCGGCTATCGGACCGTTGACCCCAACGCCGCCCCACGAAGTCACCCCGAGTTCCGCCGGAACCACCCCGATCCCCGGCTTGAGCGCTACCAGACCACAGCAGGCGGCCGGCACCCGCAACGAGCCAAATCCATCAGATCCGACGGCGACGGGCACCATTGCGGCGGCGACCGCGGCAGCGGATCCACCCGAAGACCCGCCCGCGGTACGCCCGGTTGCCCACGGGTTCTTGGTGATTCCGTGTACACCGTCCGTGGTCGGCCACAGCGATAACTCAGGTACAGCGGTAAGGCCCACGATGATCGCCCCCGCGCGCTGTAGCCTGGCGATCAGCGGGTGATCGTGTGGCTGCGGCTCTGCGGCGGTGGCCAACGAACCGATCCGCATGGGCTCACCGGTGACCGGTATGACGTCCTTGATGGCAACGGGCACTCCCGCCAGCGGTAGCCGGGCTAAGTCGCTCCGAAGGGCCAACTGCCCAGCCTCGCGCACCGACGCATCGGACCGTACCCTGGCGAAGGCACAGATTTCCTTGTCCCGCTCAACAATTCGAGCAAGTGCGTGCTTGACCACGGCAACCGGATCCATCGCGCCGGAACGCACGTCCGCCGCGATCTCGGTGGCGGTGAACTCCATCGCCTCAGTGTGACCGACGGCCGCGGTCTCTGGTCGGCGATTGCGCGTTGTGGTTTAGTGGCAATCAGAAACGCGCGACAACAAGGCTGTTGACCGCCCTCGGAAGGTGAGAATGCGCTCATGACCGACGCCGCAGTGGATATCCGGGAACGTGACATCGCCCCCAACGGGGTGCACCTTCGCATCGTCGAGGCGGGTGAACCCGGCCAACCGGCAGTCGTTCTGGCCCATGGTTTCCCCGAACTGGCGTACTCCTGGCGCCATCAGATCCCCGCACTCGCCGCTGCCGGATACCACGTCATCGCCCCCGATCAGCGGGGTTACGGCAGATCAAGCGTGCCCGCACATATCGACGACTACAACATCGAGGCGCTCTCCGACGATCTGCTGGGGATCCTCGATGAAGTGGGGGCCGGCAAGGCGACATTCGTCGGGCATGACTGGGGCGCCGTCGTCACCTGGCACACGGCTCTCGCCGTCCCTGAGCGCGTCGCGGGAGTGGCCGGCCTGTCGGTGCCCTTCACCCGGCGCAGCCAGGTACCTCCCACACAGGCATGGAACAAACTGTTCGGCGACAACTTCTTCTACATCCTGTACTTCCAGGAACCTGGAGTCGCCGACGCCGACCTCAATCGCGACCCGGCCGCCACGATGCGCCGCATGATGGCAGGGATGGCCCGCATCGACGGCGCCGCGATGATCGCGCCCGGCCCGGCCGGATTCGTCGAGCGCATGCCCGACCCCGGTGCACTACCCGAGTGGCTCAGCGAAGCCGAATTGGAGCACTACATAGCCGAATTCACCCGCACCGGATTTACCGGCGGCCTGAACTGGTACCGGAACTTCGACCGCAACTGGGCCCTCACCGAACGCCTTTCGGGCGCGGATGTGGTGGTGCCCTCGCTGTTCATCGCGGGTGCCGCCGATCCGGTACTCGGATTCACCGACCATGCGGGGAGCATGAAGTACCGCACCGACAATCGAGGAGATCTCCTGATCGACGGGGCCGGACACTGGATTCAGCAAGAGCGGCCAGAAGAAGTCAATGCCGCGCTGCTGAAATTCCTGCAAGAGGTTGCGCACTGATGCCCGCGGCACCTCTGCGCTTTGGCGCCTTCATCACCCCATTTCATCCTGTCGGCCAAAATCCCACCACCGCTTTGGAATACGACCTGGACCGCGTGGTCGCGCTGGACCGCCTGGGCTACCACGAGGCATGGTTCGGTGAACACCACTCCGGTGGATACGAATTGATCTCCTGCCCTGAGGTTTTCATCGCCACCGCGGCCGAGCGCACCAAGCACATCAGACTGGGCACCGGGGTGGTGTCACTGCCCTATCACCACCCGTTGATGGTGGTGGATCGCTGGATCCTGTTGGACCACATCACCCGGGGCCGCGTCATCTTCGGCACCGGGCCGGGCGCGCTGCCGACCGACGCCTACATGATGGGCATCGATCCGGTCGACCAGCGACAGATGCAGGAAGAGTCCCTGGAGGCGATCCTGGCCCTGCTGCGCGCTGCGCCGGAGGAACGCATCAGCCGCGAAACATCCTGGTTCACCCTCCGGGACGCGCAACTGCAACTACGTCCCTACACCCACCCATATCCGGAAATCCTTACCGCCGCTATGTTTTCACCCTCCGGGCCACGGTTGGCCGGCAAGCTGGGCGCCGGATTGCTGTCCTTGTCGGCGTCGATCCCGGGCGGATTCGCCGCGCTGGAGAACGCATGGGAAGTGGTCCGCGAGCAGGCGGAAGTCCACGGCCATCCCGAACCGGACCGGTCCAGCTGGCGAGTGCTCGGCATCATGCACCTGGCCGAGACGCGCGAACAGGCCATCGAGGACTGCACCTACGGACTGCCCGACTACGCGCACTACTTCGGGGCGGTTGGGGTACTCCCGCTGGCCAACAGCACGGACGGTGCCGACGGCACCATCGACCCGCACGAATTCGTCAAAGCCTATGTGGACGAAGGCAACTGCTGCATCGGTACGCCCGAGGACGCCATCGAATACATCCAGGACCTACTCGACAAGTCCGGCGGGTTCGGCACCTTCCTCATGCTCGGCCACGACTGGGCGTCACCGGCGGCGACATTCAAGTCCTACGAACTGTTCGCCCGCACGGTGATTCCACACTTCACCGGTCAGCTCACCGCCGCCCAGGCCTCCCACGACTGGGCGCAGGCCAAGCGTGCCGAGCTACTGGGGCGCGCAGGGGACGCGGTCGCCAAGGCCATCGGGGAACATCAGAACGACCGAGCGCAGAAGGCGGCCAACTAATGCGAGCATCGGTGCTGCGCGACGGCGCGATGATCTATCGCGACGATGTGCCGGACCCGGTTCCCGGCGAGGGCCAGGTGCTGGTCAGAGTCTCTGCCTGCGGAATCTGCGGATCCGACCTACATTTCGCCAAGCACGGCGCCCAAGCCATCGAACTGTCCAAACAGATGGCGGGCATGCCGAGCCTCACCGACGGCGTCGACTTGGGTGCCGACGTCTTCATGGGGCACGAGTTCGCCGCCGAGGTGATCGAGGCCGGCCCGGGGACCCAGGCACCCGCGCCCGGAACCGCGGTGACCTCGATTCCAATCCTGCTGTCCGCCAAGGGACTCGAACCCATCGTCTACAGCAACAGCACCCTGGGCGCCTATGCCGAGCGGATGCTGCTGAGCGCGCCGCTGCTGCTGCCCATCCCCAACGGTCTCGATCCCCGGCATGCCGCCCTGACCGAGCCGATGGCGGTCGGTCTGCACGCCGTCAACAAGTCGGGAATCCAACCCGGTACCGGAGCGATCGTCATCGGATGCGGGCCCGTCGGAATAGCCGTGATCGCCGCCCTGCACCACCTGGGCATCGAGCCGATTGTCGCCGCGGATTTCTCGCCCGCCCGGCGTGAACTGGCGCGGCACATGGGCGCGCATGAGGTCGTCGACCCCACGATCGAGGCCACCTTCGAAGCCTGGTCCCGGATCGGTACGAGCGCACCGGTGATCTTCGAGGCCGTCGGGGTGCCTGGCATCCTCAACGAGGTCTTGCGCGACGCTCCGCACAGTTCACGTGTGGTGGTGGTGGGCGTCTGCATGGAGCCCGATGCCATCACCCCCTACTTCGGGATCGCGAAGGAAGTTGCGGTGCAATTCGTGCTCGCCTACGACCCCACCGAGTTCTCCGAGACGCTCCGGCGAATCGCAGACGGTGAGATCGACGTTGCGCCGCTCGTCACCGGTGAGGTAGGTCTGGAAGACGTCGGTTCGGCTTTTGCCGATCTCGGTGATCCGGAGCGCCACTGCAAGATTTTGGTGGTGCCGTAATGGTTGGGGAGGACAGGAAGTGACATGCGGGTACTAAGACGGCACACATTGACGCGGACAACCGCCCTGGTTGGCGCCGCGACGATGGCGGTACTCCTCGCCGGCTGCGGTGACGATTCCACCGGAAGCCCGGAGTCCACCCGGAACGTGACGGTGGTGGGCAAGGGCGAGGTCAGGGGCGCACCCGATGTACTGCGCGCCGATGTCGGCGTATCGGTGACCGCCAAGGACGTATCCGGCGCGCTGTCGCAGGCGAGTGAGAAGGCGCAGGCCGTCATCGACGCTGTGGTCGGGGCCGGGGTCGCCCGCGAGGACGTACAGACCAACGAGCTGTCCATCCAGCCGGAACAGACCTACCCCCAGGGCGGTCCGCCGCACATCACCGGTTATAACGCCACCAACTCGGTGCGCATCAATGTCCGCGACCTCAAGAAGGCTTCCGAGGTACTGGACAAGGCCGTGCGGGCCGGCGGAGATGCCGCACGGTTGTCCAGCGTCAGCTTCGATCTCGACAACGACGCCGATCTGATGAAGAGCGCCCGCGAGCGTGCCTTCAACGACGCCAAGGCCCGCGCCGAGCAGTACGCGGGTCTGTCGGGCTCCCAGCTGGGCAAGGTGCTGCGCATCGACGAATCCCACGGCTCGGTGCCTCCGCCCGCTCCGATGATGGGTAAGCGTGCACCCATGCCGGCCGATGCCTCGTTTGCTCCGCCGCTGGAACCGGGACAGCAGACGGTGACCTTCCAGGTGAGTGTCATCTGGGAGCTGAATTAGGCCATGGGCGACATCACGGTTGTCGGCCACGGTGAGGCCAGCGGCAGCCCCGACGTGTTCCAGGCGACCGTCGGGGTGTCGGTGCGGTCCCGCCGCATCGCCGGGGTGATGGCCGAGGTGAAAGCCAAGGCCCGCGCGGTGATCGACGCGGTGCTCGACTCCGGGGTGGCCGCCGAGGATGTCCGCACCGCGTGGATGTCGGTGCACCCGCAGTTCGACGGCAACCGGATCACCGGCTACGCCGCCGACAATTCGGTGCGGATCACCGTTCGCGACCTCTCGAAGGTCTCCGATGTGCTGGACAAGGCGGTCACCGCGGGAGGTGAGGCGGCACAACTGTCGGGGGTGAGCTTCGATCTGCAGGACAGCACCGAGCTGTCCACCCAGGCACGCGAACGGGCGTTCGCCGACGCCAAGGCCCGGGCCGAGCAGTACGCCGCGCTGGCGGGCGCCGCCCTGGGCAAGGTGTTGCGCGTCGATGAGACCGGAGGCACCTCGCAGCCGCGGGCCGAGTTCGCGATGCTGCGTGCCGCCGGCGGTCCGCCGGTGGAGGCCGGTCAGCAGACGGTGAGCGCAGCCATCACGGTGGTGTGGGAACTGAGTTGATCAGTCGGTGTAGACGCGCGGATGCAGCGTGCCGATGAAGGGCAGATCGCGGTAGCGTTCGCCGTAATCGAGCCCGTAACCGACGACGAACTCGTTGGGAATCTCGAATCCGACGAGAGCCACGTCGACGTCGACCTTCTTGGCCTCAGGCTTGCGCAGCAGCGAGACCACGTTCAGCGAGCGCGGCCCGCGTGAGGCGAGGTTGCGCATGAGCCAGCTCAGGGTCAGCCCGGAATCAATGATGTCCTCCACGATCAGAACATCGAGGTTCTGGATGTCCCGATCCAGGTCCTTCAGGATGCGCACCACCCCGGAGGACGAGGTTGCCGAGCCGTACGAGCTGACGGCCATGAACTCCATCTGGGTGGGGATCGGAATGGCGCGGGCCAAATCCGACACAAACATGACGGCACCCTTGAGCACCGTCACCAGCAGCAGATCACCCGGGATGTCCCGGTACTTCTCGCCGATGGCGGCACCGAGCTCCAGCGTCTTGGCGCGAATCTGCTCCTCGGTGAGTAGCACCGATTTCACGTCGCCGCTGTATTGCTCGCCGCATGCCTGATCCTGTTCGCAGGTCACGACCGACAGCGTGCCATGGACGACACGAGCAATCCAAGCCGACCTCCCCGGACGGTCTTCGCGCAAGCGGCTCATCCCAAATTGCCTAGTGACTTTGTTTACGAAATAGGCCACTATGGAAACGTGAGCAATGGCGCTTACCAAGCGGTTGAAAAGTCACGATCCCGCGATATCCGCGTGGTGGTGATCGGCGCGGGCATGTCGGGCCTCTGCATGGCCTCCACCCTCCGGCACCGTGGCATCACCAACTTCACCGTCTACGAGAAGGCCGACGAGGTCGGCGGCACCTGGCGAGACAACACCTACCCGGGCCTGCAATGCGATGTGCCTTCGCGTTACTACTCGTACTCCTTCGCCCCGAATCCCGCTTGGAGCAAGGGATTTTCACCGGGTTCGGAGATTCACCGGTATTTCGTCAGATTCACCGACAAGCAGGATCTGCGCCGCAACATCCGCTTCGGCACTGCCGTGACGCGCGCCGAATGGGTCGACGAACCCGGTCAATCCCACTGGGAGCTTGAGCTTTCCGACGGAAGTCGCGATATCGCCGATGCCGTGGTGAGCGCCACGGGGGTGTTGCACCTGCCACGCCTTCCCGAGATCGGCGGATTGCGGAGCTTCGCCGGCCCGTGCTTTCACTCCGCGCGCTGGGATCACACGGTGCCGTATGCCGGGAAACGGGTCGGGCTCATCGGCACCGGCTCGTCGGGGGTGCAGATCATCAGCGCACTCGCCGATCAGGTACAGCACCTGTCGGTATTCCAGCGCTCCGCGCAGTGGGTCGCTCCGGTCCCCAATTTCACCTACTCCGCGCTGTCCAAATCCATCTGGTCACGCGTACCCGCCCTCAACAGATTCTCCTATCGATTGTGGCGCTTCTACTTTGAACGCGGAGTGGGTGGCTCGGTGGTGAGCCCCGGCGTACGCCGCAAGCTCATCCAGGGATTCGTGCGGGCATCACATCGACTGCTCATCCGCGACCCGGCGCTACGCGAGAAATTGCATCCCGACTATGAACCGCTGTGCCGACGATTGGTGATGTCGGTGCCATTTTTCACAGCGGTGCAGCGGCCGAATGTCTCGGTACTCACCGAGGGAATCGACCGCATCGTGCCACAGGGCGTCATCACCAAGGACGGAGTCCTGCATGAGCTCGATATCTTGGTATGCGCCACCGGTTTCGACGCACATTCGTATCTACGTCCCATGGAGGTCATCGGGCGCGATGGCATCAAGCTCAGCGATGCGTGGAGCGACGGGCCGCGGGCCTACCGTGCCGTGGGGCTCGCCGGGTTTCCGAACTTCTTCCTCTTGATAGGGCCAAACAGCCCGATCGGCAACAACTCGCTCATCTCTATCGCCGAAACACAGGTCAAATTCGCGATGCATTGGATCGACAAGATCCGTTCCGGCCGAGTGCAATCGGTGGCACCAACCGCGCACGCCGCGGAGACATTCAATGCCGAGGTGCGCCGGGCAATGCCCAACACCGTGTGGTCGACCGGATGCGACAGTTGGTATCTGGGAGCCGACGGCGTACCCGAACTGTGGCCCTGGCCGCCGGTCGAGTACCGGCGCACGCTCACCTCCCCGATACCCGAGGACTTCGCGATCACCTAGCGACGATTACCTAGCAACGTCGTGAACCGATAGCACCAGCTCGTCGCCTGACCTGGATGCCACCAATCGCTGGTACGGCAGATCGGCGCCCACGGCAACGCCCCCCTGCCCGCGCCACTGCATGACAAGCGCGTCCACCGCGCGAATCTGATTGTCGTTCAGGTCCTGTGCGCCACCGGCCAGCAGCCAGAGCCTGATCACCCGGCGACGGATCGCGGGCGTCAAGTCGCGCAGATTCGAGATCGCCAGGCCCTCCGACGCCGGGAACGCGGCGCGGGCCTGCGCATCGAGGGCATCCCCGTCGTCCCGCAACGATGCGGCGGTGCGTGCGAGTGCCTCGGCGACACCACCGCCGAGAACCTGCTCCAGCAGCGGTAGTACCTCGTGACGCAGACGGACCCTGACGAAGCGGGAATCCACGTTGTGCGGGTCTTCCCATGGAGTAAGACCCAATTCCGCACATGCCGAACGTGTCTCGGTCCGGCGAAGATCCAGAAGGGGCCGGCCCCACGGAGCGTCCCAAGGGCGCATGCCGGCGATGGAACGCCCGCCGGATCCGCGCCCGAGCCCCAGCAGCACCGTCTCGGCCTGGTCATCGAGAGTATGGGCAAGGAGCACCGGCAGCCCACCCCGGGACTGCTCAAGCGCCGCATATCGTGCGTTGCGTGCCGACGCTTCCAGACCACCCGCACCGTCGACGATCACCGAAAGAACCGACGCATCACGACATCCCAGGGCCAGCGCCTGGTCCCGGGCCTGGGCCGCGACCTCGGCAGAGTCCCGCTGCAGCCCGTGGTCAACAATGAGCGCCGTCACCGCCCAGTCCTGCGCGACGGCGGCCGCCACGAGCGCCAGCGAATCCGCGCCACCCGAAAGGGCTACCGCCACTTCCGCAGCGCCCGGAAGGTATTGAGCACCAAATTTTTTGACCGCGACGCGGAGCGCTAAAGAACTCGGGCGATCCATTGGTCCGGATCCTCGATCTCGGCGGGCTTGGGCAAGGTCTCCGCATCACGCCAGATGGTGTTGAAGCGCTCCATCCCCACCTTTCCCACCACATGGTCGACGAATTTCTTGCCACGGGTGTACTGACGCATCTTGGCGTCCATGCCGATGAGCGCACGGATGATCCGCTGCAGCGGGGGTTGTTTCCGGGAGCGCCGCGCCTCGAAGCGGGCTCTGATGGACGACACCGACGGGACAACCGTCGGCCCCACCGCATCCATCACGTGGTCGGCATGCCCTTCCAGGAGCGTGCCCAGCACCAGCAGGCGATCCAATGCATCCCTGCCGCTTTCGGACTGCATGGCACGCAGCAGATCGACGATTCCGTTCTCGCCCTGACTCTTCGGTGAGCGAACAAACTCGGCCAGCCTGCCGAGCATGCCTGCTACATCTTCCTCTTGCTCGTTCGCGAGCGTCGCCAGGGTGCCTGACATATAGCCGGCCAGCCACGGGTTGGCGGAGAACTGCACTCGGTGCGTCACCTCGTGCAGACATACCCACATCCGGAAATCGCTTGGTACCACCCGAAGTTGACGTTCGACGGCAATGATGTTCGGGTACACCAGCAGTAGCGCACCCGCGCCGTCCGCGGTGAACGGGTCGTACTGCCCGAGAATTCCCGACGAAACGAATGCCAGTACCGCGCCGGTCTGTGCCCCGGTGATGCGGCCGGACAAGAATCCGGTGGCCCCCTCGCCGCCGCCGGCCATCAAGCGCATGGACTCTGCCGCGGCCGCAACCCAACTGGGGCGGTCGATGATCCGCGCCTCCGGCACCAGCAGGCCGTCGGCCAGGCCGGTGAGCTCACGCACCGGCGTCTCCGCTCGCCGCGCCGCGTCCGACAGCTCGGCGATGGCCTGCTGACGGGTGTACTCGGTGGTGGGTGGCGCCGGCCGCGTCAACTTTGCGCCCACGGTCGCGGCGAACTCCCAGTTGACCATGCGGCCAACCGTCAATTCGGGGCTGCCGGTTCCCACGTCGCCCCGACCCGAATCGACCATCAGCTACATCCGCAAGACCGCAACACCGCAGCGGTGTTATCCACCGCATTGCGCGCGGTGGGCGCAGTGGCGTGGTTTTGCATCAGCGAGAAGGTGAGCACCCGCCCGCTGACGTCGGTCACCACTCCCGCCAACGTGTTCACGCCGGTAAGCGATCCCGTCTTGGCGCGCAACCAGCCCGCCGACGCCTGGTTCTGAGTGATGAATCGCTCCGACAGCGTGCCACTGCCACCGGCAATGGGCAGCACGTCCAGCAGCGGCCGCAGCTTCGGCTTGTCGGGACCGGCGGCGGCTCCGATGACCTCGTCGAGGGTACGCGCGGTTACCCGGTCGTCCACGGACAGCCCACTCGAATCGCGTAGCGTCAAATCCGTCAGATCAATTCCCGCACTGCGCAATTGGCTCGTCACCGCGTCGACGGTGCCCGCGAACGACTGCGGGCGGCCCGAGGCCAGCGCCACTTCGCGTCCGATGCATTCCGCCATGACGTTGTCCGAGGCGTTCATCATCTGCCGCAGCCGTTCCATGAGCGGTGCCGATTGAACGGACGCAATGGATTTCGCTGTCGGAGGCGCCGCGTCCAGTCGCACCGCGTCGGGGTCGACTCCGAGTGCCGTGGCAAGCGCGCGACCGGCGTCCAATGCGGGAGTGATGGAACGATGTGAGTCGTAGTCGGTCGGCTGGGTGCGTCCGGCATCGAGCATCACGGCCTGGATGGGCGCGACATCTCCGCCGTCGATATCGCCGGGGTCCCATCCTGGCGCCATCGACGGCCCGCCGAATCGGCTGATATCCACCGTGATTGATGTGACGGCGACTCCCGACTTGCGCACCTGGTCGGCCAGGTCGCTGATGCGTGCGGCGTCGCGGTACCAGGTGTCGGTATCCGGCGGGGCCGCGCTGACGATCGGGTCGCCACCGCCGACCAATGTCACCAGTCCTCGTTGTCCCGCGGTATCGGCCACCACCGAGGTGGTGAGCTTGGCGTCGCGGTCGAGGGTGAGCAGCGCCGCCGCCGCAGTCAACACCTTGTTGGTGGACGCGGGCACCATCGGCACCGTGGAACCCTGCTGCCACAGTTCACGACCGGTCAGCGCGTCGGTTACCCGCCCGGTGAACATGCCCAATGCCGGATCAGCCAGCGTCTTGTCCAGGGCCTGTGCCAGGCCGTCCGCCGTCGGAATCGGCGCGGAATCGGAAACCGGCACCACCGCCGGCTTCGGGGTGACCAGCGCCGGTTCCGGATCGTCACTCTGCAACTGGTGAGCGGTGGAGGCGCCGGTGGTCAGCGATACCGCCAGTACCAGAGCGGCAATCGCCAGCACGACAGCGACGGCGAGCAGGACATGGGTAGAGCGCCGCCAGCGACGCGGATCAAGTGCCCTGGCGGTGACCATGCTCTGCAGGGTATCGCTATCCTGGTGCGCGCTGGATGAGCGCTTGCGCGAAGACCGACTGTTAAGTACCACCGACATTCAAGGAGCGGGTGTGGAGTTCGACGTCACCATCGAGATCCCCAAGGGCCAGCGCAACAAGTATGAGGTCGATCACGAGACCGGCCGAGTGCGCCTGGACCGTTACCTCTACACGCCCATGGCCTATCCCACCGACTACGGGTTCATCGAGAACACACTCGGCGAGGATGGCGATCCGCTGGACGCGCTGGTGCTGCTGCCCGAGTCCGTCTTTCCCGGCGTGATCGTCGAGGCGCGGCCCGTGGGCATGTTCAAGATGGTTGACGAGGCCGGTGGCGACGACAAGGTGCTGTGTGTGCCTGCCGGCGACAAGCGCTGGGATCACATCCAGGACATCGGTGACGTCTCGAGCTTCGAGCTGGACGCCATCAAGCACTTCTTTGTGCATTACAAGGACCTGGAGCCCGGCAAGTTCGTCAAGGCCGCCGACTGGGTAGGCCGCGCCGAGGCCGAAGCCGAGGTGCTTGCGTCGTTCGAGCGTCTCAAGACCCAGGGGCACTAAGCGTCAGGGCGCCACACAGACGGCGCCCATGGGGCCACTGTTCGTGGCAACCACGTCACCGTCGATGGTGATGGAGCAACTGGCTTCACCCCAGTCGACAACCATGCGCGGTGACGCCGCAGAGTTGGTGATCGTCACCGAGACACCCCAGGGCAGCTTGATGTCTTGGATCGTCACCAGCTCGGTGCCGGTCCAGTAACTGACCTTCAAGCCGAAATGCGGCGGCATCGGGTCAGCGCCCGAGCCCCACGCGCTGTACGTCACGCTCTTGCCGCCATGCCCCGAACCACCAGGGCCCTCACCCGTCGTCGGCACCGGCTTCGGCGCCTCGGTGGTGGTGGGAACCGGGGGCGCCTCGGTGGTCGTCGGCGTGGTCTGGACACCGGTACTGGGGTTCGGTGGCGGCGGTGGCTCTGTTGTTGTCGGAGGCGGCTCGGTCGTCGACGGCAGCGGGACGTCATTGGGTCCGGTCCAGGTTGTCGACGGGGTGACGGTGACCGTGGTCGGCGCGGCCACCTCGGTTCGGCGGGTTATGACCAAGATGGAGGTCAGGGCTATCGCCAGCACCGCCAAGACGCTGACGCCGGCGACTATCCACGGCCATTTCGGAGGCTTCGGATCCTCGGGATACGGGATCACCTCATCGGGTGGCCACGGCTCCTGCGGGTATTCCTGCCAGGCCGGATCGGTCACTGTCCCCCACTCCTTCCCCAGTCCTGCTCGGTGCAATGTTACGTCGCGTTAAGCTCCTGCAAAATCAACGGTCCCCCTCTAGCGAACAGCGGTCATCCGTCGAATCATGGTCATATGTTGATGCATCAGGGCATCGGCCGCGACACGTTCAACCAGATGCCCGACACCAAAGCGGTCCACGCGCTGTATGAGTGTTGTGGCAGTGTGACCTGGGCCAGGAAGATCGCCGCGACACGTCCGTTCGCCGATCACGATTCGCTGTTCCGGTGCGCAGATAACGAATTGTTCGCGTTGTCCGAACAATCGCTGGACGAGATGCTGACCGCCTATCCCCCGTTGGGCAAACGGCCTGGCAGCGTGCGATCACATGCCGAACAGTGCGCGATCCGCGATGAGACCCCGGGGATGATGGCAGCGCTGCGGGCCGCCGCCCACAGATACGAACATCATTTCGGCCATCGTTTCGTCATGCACCTGTGTGGTCAGGACGGCGCCTCGGTACTGCGGGCGATCTCCGATCGCATGCATCACGACGCGGACACCGAACGCAAGGTAACCCGCAACGAGCTCGCGAAGATCAACCGCACCCGGTTGGAGCGCATGCTTGGCCCCGAGGGCGGCTACGACAACTGGTGATCGGGCCCGCCGAACGGCACGGCGCTAGGCGGCCAGCGGGACTCGCTGCGGTAGCAGGGCGAACACCCGTCGTGCAGCACAATCGATATCTGTGTTCGGCGATGCCGGAATCAGGGTCACCCCGTCGGCCACCCCGGCCAGATAGATGTCTGCGATCAGACCTGCCAGCCCTTCGGGAGTGCCTGCGTACGAGACCGCAGCCGGCACCCGCAGGCTCGCGAAATGTTTACGCGCCGATCGCGAATCCGCCTCGATGTGCACGTACACGTCCAGGATCACCGCGGGGGCGTCTTTGTGCGCGGCGCGCAGGGAGTGTCGGGCCCGCTGCGCCTGCTTGAGGTCGGGCGCGTTGACCCGTGCGGTAACACCCGTTCCGCTGGTCAGCTCCTGCCAACCGGCAGCATCGTCAGTGAAGACCCGAAACGTTTGATGTTGCGTCGCCACAGTCGCAACGGTACCCACGCGCGCCGCTGCGGGCCATCGTTGAATTCCCGGTGAGCGGATCGGTACGGATCAGACGGACGACTGCTCCGCCAGCGGTGATGTCGGGGTGCGTTCGGTCAGGCTATCGATGACGCGTTGCACCCTGGGCATGAGCGTGTCGATATCGAGTCCCAACCAGTACGGAATCGGATACATGAAGTGTCGATTGAGGCCGGGGAGGAGTCTGCTCAGGAAGTAGCCCAGCCACGCCTCGGGGCGTACCGGAGCCACCGCGAAGTTGTAGCGCGCCGCACGTACCGTCGCACGCGCCACCTGCGGGGGACCGATCAGCTGGTCGAGAACCCGCATCGGCGCAGACGACTGGAAGGCCCGCATCATGTTGTTCGCACGCTCACGCACATCGTCGCGAACATCCAGACCGGCAATGGTGGCATTTACCCCGATATTGGTGTTGATGAATCCGGGACACACCGCCGAAACCCCTATTCCCTTGGGCCCCAGTTCCATCCGCATGCACTCGCTCAGCATTTTCACCGCCGCCTTCGAGGCCGAGTAGGCGGGGAAGACCGGCGTGGGGGTGATTGCTCCTGCCGAGGCGATGTTGACGATCTGACCGCCGCGCCCGCGTTCGGCCATCTGCTTGCCAAAGGCTCGGCCACCATAAGCGACACCAAAGACGTTGACCCGGAACTGCTTTTCCCAATGCTCCTGCTCCAGGTCGAAGAAACGGCCGCCGACCATGATGCCCGCGTTGTTCACCAGAACATCAGGGACACCGTATTCCGCCCGCACCTGCTCGGCGAACCGTTCCCAGGCCGCCGGATCGGTGACATCGAGCTGGAAGGCCACCGCCCGCTGCCCCTTGTTGTGGATGATCTCCGCCGTCTCCTGGGCCGTGGCCAGATCCAGATCGGAGGCCACCACCTCCGCGCCGCCCTTTGCGAATTGAATCGCGATGGCACGCCCGATGCCGCTACCGGCGCCGGTCACCACGACGAGTTCTGGTTTGCGTCCGGGCCACAGTCTCATCCCACAACCTCCTTGTTGCGCTTACGCTTCGACGCCGCCTTCACTACCGGTGCAACCGTCTCGGTGCCATAGCGGTAGTTGTCCAGCCGGAAGTACTTGTTGTGAAAGTACATTTCACCGAAACCACCTGGGCGGAAGGGGGAATCGCCATGGTTGTCGATGTAGTACGTGTTAGCCGTCGAGCATGCAGGCGAGAGCCACAGGTGATTCTTGTTGCGCTCGTGCATCTTGTCGAAATACGCCTGGTGCACATCAGGCTTCACCTCGGCGGTGGTAGCACCACGCTTCTTCGTCTCCGCGATGACGCGGGCCGCGTGCGCGGTCGTCGACTCGATCAGCATGTGGTACGGCCCGAACACGTATCCGTAAGGCCCGAGCACAAGGAAGAAGTTGGGGTAATCGGGGATCGAGACACCCTGATATGCCTGGTAACGATTCTCTTGGAAGAACTGCTTCAGGTCCTTGCCGCCCCGGCCCGCCGTCGGGAAGGCGGGCATGTGATCCCAGATGGCGAATCCGGTGGCGCAGATCAGCACATCCACTTCATGCTCGACCCCATCCGCCGTCAGCAGACCCTTCTCGGTGATCCGCTGAATCGGTTCGGTCACCAAGGCGACATTCGGGCGGTTGAAGGTCTTGAGATAGGTGTTGGAGAATGAGGGGCGCTTACAGCCGAATCCGTAGTAGGGCAGCAGCTTCTCACGGGTCACCGGGTCGTCGACCTGAGTGCGCATCCAGCGCCGGATCCTGTTGGCCAGGGCCATCGACGCGGACTCGGCGTACTTGGAATCGAGCTTGAACACGGCATCCGGGATGTACGCGGTGCTGAGGTTGATGGCGTGCCGAATGCCCTTGGCGACCCCGGGGAACCCGAAAAGCGCCCGCCAGAACCCGTTGTACTTCCAGTCGGGCTTGGGCCCCACGTAGATAGGGGTGCGCTGAAAGACGGTGAGGTGGCCAACCTCCGGAGCAATCTCGGGAACCAGCTGCAGCGATGTGGCGCCTGTTCCGATGACGGCCACCCGTTTCCCGGCAAGCTGAACACCCTTGTCCCACAAAGCGGTATGCATCAGGACACCCTGGTAGGAATCGATTCCTTCTATCTCGGGGAGCTTGGGTTGCTCGAGCCCGCCGGTCGCGGCAACCACATGCCTGCCGGTGATCACGCTGTCGTCATCCAGAGTGAGCACCCAAATGTTTTGCCCCTCATCGAATTCCTGGCGCACCACACGCGTGTTGAATCGAATCTTTCCGCGCAATTCATGTTTGTCGACGAGTTCGTTGGCATACTGCTCGAGTTCATCGCCCGGCGTGAAGAACTTCGACCAGGTGGTCTTCTGGTCGTAGGAGAAGCTGTAGATGAAGGTCGGGATGTCGACGGCCACACCCGGGTACTTGTTCGCATGCCAGGTGCCGCCGGCGGCCCCCCACTTCTCCACGATCACGAAGTCGTGGACTCCCCTTTTGGTGAGCTCTACGGCGGCTCCGATACCCCCGAATCCGGCCCCGATGATCACGACCTCATGGTCGGGAACACCCTGCTCACGCTCGTTGGCCCCACTACCTCGCACACGCGCACTAGTCATTCGACGTCCTTGTCAGTCCGACCCGTTATGTGTCAGACTGAAAGTATCACGTATTCAAAGTTACGGATATGAGAACGGGGACTCAGGCCGCCAGAAAATCCGGGAGCGGACGCGGATCGTCCACGGGCCCGACCTGACCGTCGATCTCGGCGTAGGTCAAAGCCGGTCCGTGCTCAACAAGCTCATCGATCGCACCCAGGAGCCGCGTGATGTCACCCGCGGTGGTTCCCAGCCCGATGCTCGCGCGCAGCGCGCCGTCGGGGGCGCCGAGCCTGGCCAACAGCGGGTGCGCGCAGAACCTGCCGTCGCGCAGCCCGATACCGTGCTCGGCCGACAGATAGGCCGCGACAACCGACGGCGTGTATCCGGCGACGGTGAAGGATACGATGCCCAGCACGTCACGATCGCTGTCCCAGATACGCAGGGTGTCAACGCCATCGATCGCATCGAGCCCGTCGCGCAGTTGCGCGGTGAGCGCGGCCTCGACATGTCCGACATCACCGAGAGCAGTCAATGCCTCACACGCCGCGACCACCGCGGCGACACCGATCACATTGGGCGTCCCCGCCTCATGCCGCTGCGGTCCGGTAAACCATTCGGCCCCGTCGATACCCACGTTGCGTACCGCTCCGCCACCCGCCAGATAGGGCCTCGCGGCGTCGAGCCAGTCAGCTTGGCCCACAAGGACTCCAACGCCGAACGGCGCGTACAACTTGTGCCCAGAAAACGCGAAGTAGTCAATTCCACACGCCGCCAGATCGATTCGGCGGTGCGGCGCCAACTGCGCTCCGTCCACGGCGATTCTTGCCCCGTGGCGGTGCGCCACGGTCGCGAGCTCGGCCAGGGGCAACACCTCACCGGTGACATTGGAGGCGCCGGTGACGGCCAGCAGCGCGGCGGGCCGGTGCGCCAGTTCCTCGTCCAGCGCGGCAACGGTGTCCGCGACGGTGGCTCGATGCGCCACCACCCGAGCGCCATATCGCTGCCAGGTCAACAGATTTGCGTGATGTTCGATATCGAGCACCACCACCTCGCCCGGCACCGCGGACGCCAGTAGATTCAATGAGTCCGTGGTGTTGCGGGTGAAAATCACGTGCTGGCCGTCAGTGGCTCCGACAAAACGCGCCACAACCTCCCGAGCCCCCTCATAGAGCCTCGTGCAGACGCGCGAGGCGTACCCGGCACCCCGATGCACGCTGGCGTAATACGGCAGCAGCTCAGTGACACGGTCCGCGACGTCGCGCAGGGCCGGCGCACTGGCCGCGTAATCGAAATTGGCGTATCTGATCCAGCCACCTTGAGCCAGTGGAACTTTGGTATCAGCGCCTACAACGCGCGCGGTCGGCTGCTCGGACCCGAATTCTTGTGACGCTGACATGCGACATCCCATCTCACCGGACTCGCCCGGCGAGTCCACGCTTGCCGCGCACGGTTGAGCGCGGCCGGGTCGTCACCTGGAGCACCCCGCCGTGGATGAACCGCCTGCGCGAAGACAAACGGTATGGAGGAGGGTTGCCGACCAGCTAGCCAGGGCTTGTCGCTGGTACTCATGACCTGTCGGCAGTGTGCCCGTCGGCCGAGGTCACCGTCAAGCGCATTGCGCACGGTGATTCAAACCCGCAACCTCACCCCGGCGGCCGACCCGACTTTCCGATAACCGCGGCGTAGGGCAGACTGGGTACTGGAGGGGAGTATTCCTTCGCTGCGGTGTCGTCATCACATCGGCCATTGTCGGACCGGTCGGTACCGCGGGCCGGTCATCCGTCGGCGGAAGAGACCTCCGGCGTTTTGGCGACCGGAGGATCGAATCAATGCAGGTTTCTCAGCTCGAATGGATCATCACCCTGGCCGTCACGGTCGCGATCCTGTTGGTCGACGTCGTGGTGATCGGTCGACGACCTCACGAGCCCTCGACACGCGAAAGCGCCACCGCACTCGGTATCTACGTGGGGCTCGCGGTGGCGTTCGGTCTGTGGGTGTGGTTCTTCCACGGCAGCCAGTACGGGCTGGAGTTCTACGCAGGCTGGCTCACCGAATACAGCCTGTCGGTGGACAACCTGTTCATCTTCTTGATCATCATGGCCAGCTTCAAAGTGCCCCGGATTTACCAGCAAGAGGCCCTGTTGGTCGGCATCGTCCTGGCGCTGATCTTCCGCGGCATCTTCATCGCCCTGGGCGCGGTCGCCATCGAACAATTCTCCTGGATCTTCTATCTTTTCGGCGCGTTCCTGGTGTACACGGCCATCAATCTGGCGCGCGACACCGAGCACGATGACGACGCGGACAACGCCGTAGTCCAGTTCGCCCGCAAGCACCTGCGAACCACCGACAAGTGGGACGGGCTGCGGTTGTGGATCCGGGACGGCAGCGCGAACGGCGCCAGATTGATCACGCCGATGTTCCTGGTGATCGTCGCGCTGGGCACCACTGACCTGCTCTTTGCCCTCGACTCGATCCCCGCCATCTACGGACTCACCAAAGAGCCCTACCTGGTGTTCACCGCCAACGTGTTCGCGCTCATGGGGCTGCGGCAGCTCTACTTCTTGCTCGGCGACATGCTCAAGCGCCTGGTGTACCTGTCACAGGGACTGGCGTTCGTCCTGTTCTTCATCGGGGTCAAGCTGATCCTGCACGCCTTGCATGAGAACGAGCTGCCCTTCGTCAATGGTGGCGCGCCGGTCCACGTGCCCGAGATCCCCACGCTGGCAAGTCTCGCGGTGATTGTGGTGACGCTGCTGATCACCACCGTTGCCAGCCTGTACAAGACCCGAACCTTCCGCAAAGAGCAGTGAGTACGTCAGGCCAGCTCAGGAGCCATCCGCGCCCGTGGAAGCGGAGGCCCGGAACCCTTAGCGAACCACCCGCCGGCATGACGACTCGGGGCATCACACCCCTAAACGGGGCGACACTGCGCGGCGACGAGCCTCGTCGCATCCGGACCGATAGGCTTCGCTGCGGCAGCCCACCAACCGCCCGAGGAGAAGCGTGACCGGCCCTGACGAGTCACCCACGAGCCGCGCGCACGAGGAGGCACCGGATCCGGCGCCTCAGGACGCGCCTCAACCCGCCGCGCAGGAAGCCCCGGCGCACCCGGTACCTCCGCAATATCTCCTCGGTAGGTCGGCACCTCCCGCACGCACCCTGATCGACATCCTCTACGCGACCGCCGCGGAGCACCCCGACGCGCCGGCCATCGATGACGGCACCATCCAGCTGACCTACTCCGAGCTGATTGTCGACGTGGAGTCGAGCGTCGAATGGCTCGGTGCCCGCGGAATCGGGCGCGGTGATCGCGTCGGTATCCGGATGCCCTCGGGCAGCTACTCGCTGTACGTGGCCATCCTGGCGACGCTGGCCGCGGGAGCCGCATACGTCCCGGTCGACGCCGATGACCCCGAAGAACGCGCGGCGCTCGTGTTCGGCGAGGCCCAGGTGGCGGCCGTGATCACCCCCGACGGACTCGTCCGCGGGCCAGGCTCCTCGCGAGGCTGGCGCGCCACCAAACCGACACCGCGCGATGACGCGTGGATCATCTTCACCTCGGGGTCCACCGGCACACCCAAAGGCGTGGCGGTGACGCATCGCAACGCCGCCGCCTTTGTGGATGCCGAAGCCGAGATGTTCCTGCAGGACAACCCGATCGGACCCGATGATCGGGTGCTCGCCGGACTGTCCGTGGCCTTCGACGCCTCCTGTGAGGAGATGTGGCTCGCCTGGCGATACGGCGCCTGCCTGGTGCCCGCACCGCGCTCGCTGGTGCGCAGCGGCATGGATCTGGGTCCGTGGCTGGTTTCCCGCGATGTCACCGTGGTCTCGACGGTGCCCACCCTGGCCGCACTGTGGCCGGCGGAGGCGCTGGAGGCGGTGCGCCTCCTGATTTTCGGCGGCGAGGCCTGCCCGCCCGATCTGGCCGAGCGGCTGGCCACCGGTGAGGAGGGTGCCGCACGCGAAGTGTGGAACACCTACGGCCCCACCGAGGCGACCGTGGTGGCCTGCGCGGCCAGGCTCGACGGGGTGAGCCCCGTCAGCATCGGATTGCCGCTTCCTGGTTGGGATTTGGCGGTCGTGGACGCACAAGGTAACCAAGTCGGCTATGGCGAGATCGGCGAGCTGGTCATCGGCGGTATTGGTCTGGCCAAGTACCTCGACCCCGAGAAGGATGCCGAAAAATACGCTCCTCTCGACACTCTGGGCTGGTCGCGGGCCTACCGAAGCGGCGACCTGGTGCGCCTGGAACCCGACGGGTTGTACTTCCAGGGCCGCGCCGACGACCAGGTGAAGGTCGGTGGCCGCCGCATCGAACTCGGCGAGGTGGACGCGGCGCTGGTCAACCTGCCCGGCGTGAGCGGCGGCGCGGCCGCGGTGCGCAAGACCGCCAGCGGCACCCCGGTGTTGGTCGGTTACATCGCCAGCGCCGACCCCAACTTCGATATCGCCGCTGCCCGCGCGAGCCTGGCCGAATCGCTTCCCGCGGCGCTGGTGCCACGACTGGTCAAGTTGGACGAACTACCCACACGCACATCAGGAAAAGTCGATCGCAACGCGCTGCCGTGGCCGCCTCCGGGTGCGGGCCCCGACGACGACGCAACCGAACTCGGCGGCACCATGGGCTGGCTCGCCGGATTGTGGCGCGACATCCTGGCAGCACCCATCGACGGGCCCGGGGCCGACTTCTTCGCCCTTGGTGGTGGTTCGCTCTCCGCGGCCCAGCTGGTCGCAGCCTTGCGGCAGCGCTACCCGCAGGTGACCGTCGCCAACCTGTACGACCAGCCCCGACTGGGATCGCTGGCCACCTATCTGGATGAGCTCGCGCCACCCGTCGAAGTCGAACCCCGGATCGTCAAGCCGGTGCCCCGACGTGCCGAGCTGGTTCAGCTGGCGGCGACGGTTCCGCTTACCACGCTCACGGGTCTGCAGTGGGCGACATGGCTTGCCCTGGCCAACAACGTGTTCGCAATGTTCAGCAACGTGCCGTGGCTGGTAACCGTCAACTGGTGGGTGCTGTTGGCGGCCTTCCTGCTCTTCATCACTCCCCTGGGCCGCATGAGTATCACCGTCATCGGGGCGCGGCTACTGCTGTCCGGAGTCAAGCCCGGCATATACGAACGCGGCGGCAGCGTGCATCTGCGGGTGTGGATCGCGGACCGACTCGCCACCGCCAGCGGTGCCGAGAACCTCTCCGGCGCACCGTGGATGGTGTACTACGCCAGGGCGTTGGGCGCACGGGTCGGCAACGGTGTCGACTTGCATTCCTCGCCGCCCGTGACGGGCTGGCTCGATCTCGGTGACCGTAGTTCCGTCGAACCAGAAGTTGACCTCTCGGGGCATTGGGTTGATGGCGACAAGTTCCATGTCGGCCCCATCGTCATCGGCGATGACGCCACCGTCGGTGCGCGGACCACCCTGCTACCGGGGGCGGTTGTCGGCAAGAACGCCGATGTCGCACCGGCTTCCGGTGTCGTCGGCAGGGTCAAGAACGGTCAGTACTGGAAGGGCTCGCCGGCCGTCAAATCCGGGAAGGCTCGCCATCCGTGGCCCGACTACCGCCCGCCCCGGGCCGGACAATGGGTTCCCATCTACGGGCTGACGTCGATTCTGCTCGGCGGCCTTCCCTTGCTCGCGCTGGCAGCAGGTCTGGCCGTGGTCGCGTACGGCATCCGGAATGCCGCCACAATCTGTGAAGCCGTTGTGCCCGCACTTATCTGGACACCGGCAGCGGCTCTGGTCAGCGTGATCGTGTACGCCGGTATCACCGTCGTTTTGGTACGGCTGCTATCGCTCGGCGTCCACGAGGGCTACCACCCCGTTCGCAGTCGGCAAGGATGGCAGTTGTGGGCCACCGAGCGCCTGATGGACGCGGCCCGCAACTATCTGTTCCCCATCTATGCCAGCCAGCTCACTCCATGGTGGCTGCGTATTCTGGGCGCGAAAATCGGCAAGGACACCGAGATTTCGACGGCCCTGCTGGTGCCGAAGTTCACCGAGGTCGACGACGGCGCGTTTTTGGCCGACGACACCATGGTCGCGTCCTACGAGTTGGGCGGCGGCTGGATTCACATCGCCAAGGCCCGAATCGGCAAGCGCGCATTCCTGGGGAACTCCGGGATCACCCAGCCGGGGCGCAAGGTGCCCAACGATGCGCTGGTCGCCGTTCTGTCTGCGACGCCGCATAAGGCCAAGTCGGGATCTTCATGGATCGGGAGTCCGCCAAAGCGGCTGCGACGCAAAGCCGATGGTGCAGACTCGGCACTGACGTTCGCGCCGCCGTTCCGCCTCAAGGTCATGCGGGGCATCGTGGAGACTTGCCGCATCATCCCGATCATCGTGACCTTCGGAATCGGAGTCGGGGTCCTTCTGGCCCTGCAGAACATCGCCATCCGGTTCAACTTCTGGGTGGCCGGAGCGCTCAGTGGTGTGGTGCTACTGATCGCCGGCGCCGTGGCCGGGGTGGTCAGCGTCGTGGCGAAATGGCTGGTGGTGGGTCGCACCAAGGCCGTCGAGAAGCCGCTCTGGTCGTCATTCGTCTGGCGCAATGAGGTCGCCGACACCTTCGTGGAAACCGTTGCCGCCGTGTGGTTCGCGCGTGCGGCGTCGGGAACCGTCATGCAGAACTGGTGGCTTCGCGGTCTGGGCGCCAAGATCGGCCGCGGTGTGTGGTGCGAAACGTACTGGCTGCCCGAGGCTGATCTGGTGACCTTGGGCAAGGGTGCCACCGTGAACCGGGGCTGCGTGGTGCAGACACATCTGTTCCACGACCGGATCATGCGAATGGACACCGTGGTACTCGGCGAGGGGGCCACCCTAGGGCCGCATTGCGTGGCGCTGCCGGCCGCCGAACTGGGGTCCGGCGCCACCGTCGGCCCCGCCTCCCTTGTCGTCCGCGGCGACGTCGTACCCCCGTCGACCAGGTGGCAGGGCAACCCCATCTCGCCATGGGGCAAGCTGGACCCGATGGCACCGAAGAAGCCCAAGGGCGGCAAGGTTTCCCCGAGTAAGAATTCCGGGGCCGCATGACCAAACCAGGCAAAAAGGCAGCCAAACGGCTCCCTCCACGGCCTCCGATCATCGATCCCTACCTGCCGCAAAACGGCAACTACGGATACCGGGTGTCCCGGTATGAGTTGGACCTGGAATACAAGGTGGCCATCAACCGGCTGACCGGCAGCGCGACGATCACTGCCGTCACCCTCGCCACCCTCAAGGAGTTCACCCTCGATCTGGCCGATACCCTCGGCGTTTCGAAGGTGACGGTGAATGGGCGGCGTCCAACACATTTCGGGCATCGCGCCGGCAAGATCACCGTCAAATTGGTCTCTGCCATTCCGGCGGGAGCGGCAATGACCATCGCGATTCGGTACGGCGGATCACCACGTCCCATCAACAGCATGTGGGGGGACGTCGGGTTCGAGGAGCTGTCCAACGGGGTCCTGGTGGCCGGGCAGCCGAACGGTGCGGCATCCTGGTTCCCCTGTGACGACCACCCCAGCTCCAAGGCGAGCTATCGGTTTGTCATCAGCAGTGATAGTCCGTACTGCGTTATCTCTAATGGGGAGTTGATTTCCCGCCGAGTCCGAGCCGCACACACAACCTGGACATACGAACAGCCCGAGCCGATGGCACCGTATCTGGCGACGCTGCAGATCGGCGACTACCAACTGGTCAAACTCGCCAAGAGCCCGGTCGCCATGAACGCCGCACTGCCCTCACGGCTGCGTGACCGGTTCGAACACGACTTCGGCCGACAACCGCAGATGATGAAGCTGTTCATCAAGCAGTTCGGCCCCTACCCGTTCGCCGCCGGATACACCGTGGTGGTGACCGATGACGAACTCGATATTCCACTTGAGGCACAAGGAATTTCGGTATTCGGCGCCAATCATTGCGATGGCGCGAGGCACTCCGAGCGACTGGTGGCGCACGAACTGGCTCACCAGTGGTTCGGCAACAGCGTCACCGCCCGGCGCTGGCGCGACATCTGGTTGCACGAAGGATTCGCCTGTTACGCCGAATGGCTGTGGTCAGAGGAGTCCGGCGGGCCCTCGGCCGATGCCCGGGCACGCCACTACCACCAGAAACTGAAAGAGCTTCCCCAAGACCTGATTCTGGCCGATCCGGGCCCACGACTGATGTTCGACGATCGCGTGTACAAGCGCGGAGCACTGACATTGCATGCCTTGCGATTGCGCCTCGGCGACACGAAATTCTTTGCACTACTGCAGGACTGGACAACCCGATACCGGCACAGCACGGTCATCACCGATGACTTCACGGGGCTGGCCGCCGGATACTCCGACGAATCGCTGCGCCCGCTGTGGACCGCGTGGCTCTACGAGAAGCAGCTCCCTCCCTTGGACCGGAAGTGACTGACGCCGGACCCAGCACCCGCTCCAGCGTCGCGCGTATCGGTGCCGCCACGGCCGTCAGCGCGATCTGCGGATACACCGTGCTGTACCTGGCGGCCCGCGAGCTGGGCCCCGCGTTGTTCTCGGTGTTCGGAGTCTTCTGGGGCGCATTCGGTTTGGTGACAGGGGCCGCCAACGGGCTGCTGCAGGAGACCACCCGCGAAGTGCGGCTATCACTGGCGCAGGGTGAGCATTCCCCACTGTCCGCCCCCCTGCCAGATGGTCTTCACCCAAGCGGCTCCTCCCTGCCGATCAGGATCGCGTTCGCCTTCGCGATCGCATCT
This sequence comes from Mycobacteroides franklinii, assembly GCF_002013895.1. Taxonomy (GTDB): domain Bacteria; phylum Actinomycetota; class Actinomycetes; order Mycobacteriales; family Mycobacteriaceae; genus Mycobacterium; species Mycobacterium franklinii. The sequence continues at coordinate 548,385 of NZ_MAFQ01000006.1, forward strand.
GCCGTCGGGATCGTCGGCACAGCACCGTTGTGGGCATCGCACGTGTTCACCGAGTTCCGTTGGCTCAGTGTCGCATTGCTTGCCGGCGGGCTTGCCGGCTTCTGCATGCACGCGACCACCCTGGGCGCACTCGCCGGGTCGAGCCGCTGGACGCAATACGGCGTTCTGATGGTGACCGATGCGGGAATCCGTTTGGTGGTGGCCGTCGTCACCTTCGCGGCCACCCTCGGGCTCGTCGGCTATCTCTGGGCGACAGTGGCCGGCTCGATGTCATGGCTACTGCTCACCCTGCTCTCGAAACCGACCCGCGAGGCGCTCAGGGTGCCGGCGCTCGTCGACACCATGGCGTTCCTCCGCGGTGCCCGGCATTCGATCGCCGCCGCGGCCGCCAGCGCGGTCCTGGTGATGGGATTCCCGGTGCTCTTGCAGTCGACGGCGGGCGATCTTGGCACCACCGGCGGGGTGGTGATCCTGGCGGTCACGCTGACCCGCGCGCCATTGCTGGTGCCGCTAACGGCATTGCAGGGCAACCTCATCGCCCATTTCGTCGATGAACGGGAGCGGCGACTCAGCGCGCTGATCACCCCCGCCGCGATCATCGTCGGAGTAGGCGCGGTGGGTATCGCCCTCGCCGCGTCCATCGGCCCCTGGCTGCTGCGGACGGTGTTCGATCCGGCGTATCAGGCGGGCGGCCCGCTGCTGGGCTGGCTGACCGCCGGGGCGGTCATGATCGCATTGTTGACACTGACCGGCGCGGCCACCGTGGCACATGCCCGGCACCTCGCCTACTCCGCGGGATGGGTTGGAGCGACGGTGGTTTCGGCACTTCTGCTACTGCTGCCGCTCGGCCTGGAGGAGCGCACGGTCGTCGCATTGCTCGGCGGACCGGTCGTCGGAATCGTGGTGCACTTGGCCGCTCTCGCGTTGTGGCGGGACCCCGCGACTGCCGAGGACATCATCGACTGAGCTGCGCTCAGATTCCCGCGGCGTGCTCCAACTCCACCAGCGCGGCTTCGAGACCGTCAGCCATCTCGTCGATATCTGTGGCTACTTCCGGTGTGGTGACAAACCCGAAGTCCATGTGCTCCAGGTAGGAGAAGCAGGTGATGTTCAGCGCGACATCCATGACGGGTGGGCCAAGCGGAATCATCGACTCCAATCGCGCCCCGGCCATGTAGAGCGGGAACGACGGCCCAGGAACGTTGGACAGCACCAGGTTGATGGGTGCCAGATTCCGGGATAGCCCGCTGGCGGTGTACGCACGTGCCGCCAATTGCAGCAGCCCAGGCGGCGTCGTATCGGTCAGCCCCATGATCTGATGCGCCGACATGGCCCGCGCCATCTCCTTGGCGCCCTGCGTCCCCTCGTAGATCGCCCTGATCCGCTCGGCCGGATCATCGATATCGGTCGCCAGCGAGACGGTCATCGAACTGACCTGATTGCCTACCACCCCGTCGGTTTCCTCGGTGCGCACCGATACCGGAATCTGGACGATCAGCGGCTTGTCCGGCAGCTCGTCGCGCTTGGCCAAATAGTCACGGACAGCACCCGCGACGATCGCCAGCACCACGTCGTTGACCTTGACGCCAAACGCGTCCTTGAGCGCCTTGACACGCGCCAGGTCCAGACGCGCCCCGGATATCCGCCGGTGCGGCGATACCGGCGCGTTGAATCGGGTGTGCGGTGCCTCGAAATACCCGGGCGATTTGCGTTCCATGCCGAAGACCGCCAGCTGTTGGCGCACCGTCTGTTGCACCAGCCGGACCACCCGATAGGGAGTCTTGACACCGACATTCACCAGCGCGCTGAGCAGGATGCGCTCACGGCTCGGTAGCCCGAGCCCCACCAGCGAACCGACTGTGTCATCCGGCGCGGGGCGTGGTTCGGGTGCGATATCGAGCAGGATCTCACCCAACCCCGCGCCCGAAACACCGTCGACGATGGCGTGATGCATCTTGGTCAGCGTGGCCACCCGCCCACCCTCGACGCCCTCGATGACCCACAACTCCCATAGCGGACGCGACCGGTCGAGCTTGTACGACATCAGCCGTCCGGCAAGCTCTTCCAGTTCCTTGCGGCCGCCGGGGGCGGGAACGCCGATCCGCCGGATATGAAAGTCGGGATCAAGCTCCTCGTCCTCGACGAACCACGGCCGGTCCAGTCCCAGTGGGACATCGGTGACCCGCCAGCGCAGCTGCGGCATCGACGGAAGTCTCTCCACGATGAGGGCACGTACCCGCTCAAAGCTGTAGTCCGGCGCATCGGTGGGGTCGTAAATCGACAGTCCCCCAATGTGCATGTGCCAGCCCGCCGTTTCGGCGTGCCAGAACGCCGCGTCTACCCCAGACAGCCGTTGCATGGCGGAAACACTAGCCCCGACCGCTTTCCATCTGTGAGGAATGCAGCGAACCGTCGGATCTTGATCCGATCAGCGTCGCTTGCCGAAGCCCTCGAACAGATTCCATGACTGGCTGCCCTTGACGTAGTGCAGGTAGTACGCGTAGTTGGCGATGCTCATGGTCGCCGCGGATAGCCCGATACCGGCACCCCGGGCCGCACTATCCGGGAGGTTCAACAGCGCGAACACCGCGTAGAAGACAACCCACACACCGACAAGCGTGAGGCCCTTCTGCCACATACCCTTGACGAAGAAGTAGATCGGACCGAAAAAGAACGCGGGGAAGTTCGCAGTCAACCGAAACCGGCTGCCGAAGGGTATCGCCTTGAAGGCGGCCTTGGATTCGGGGCTGGAGGCCGGGAGGCCGTATCGGTCAAAGAAGTCGAACCGTCGCTGCCAGATCTCCGCCAAACTCTGGCGGTCATGGGTATCAGTCACGCCGGTAGAACCTACACAGGACGCACACAGCAGTCATACAGATGGCGCCGGTGCTACCTTGATCCCAGTGAGCATCCCAGGGAGCAACAGCGCCAATGCTGATACCTGGCTGGTCATCCCCGCCTATAACGAGGGGCCAGTCATCGCCGAGGTCATCGCCGCGGCGCTCGGCACCTTCCCCAACATCGTTTGCGTGGACGACGGCAGCGCCGACCGTACCGCCGCACTCGCCCATGGAGCCGGTGCGCACGTGGTCCGCCATCCCGTCAACCTCGGGCAAGGTGCGGCGATTCAGACCGGCGTGGAGTACGCCCGCGCACAGCCGGGTGCACAGATCTTCGTGACGTTCGACGCCGACGGCCAGCACCAGGTCAAGGACGTGGTGGCGATGGTGGACCGGCTGCGGCTGGAACCGCTCGACATCATCGTCGGCACTCGTTTCGGTGCGGGCTCCACACCAGATCATGTGCCCCTCATCAAGCGCATCGTGCTGAAAACCGTTGTGCTACTAAGCCCCCGGACTCGCCGCCTCAACCTGACCGACGCTCACAACGGTCTGCGTGTGTTCAACCGAACCGTCGCCAATGGCCTCAACATCACCATGAACGGCATGGGCCACGCCAGTGAGTTGATCGCGATGATCTCCGAAAATCATTGGCGGGTGGCCGAACAGCCGGTGGACATCCTGTACACCGAGTATTCGATGGCCAAGGGCCAGTCGCTGATCAACGGGGTCAACATCTTGTTCGACACCGCGTTCCGCCGGAGGTTGCCGTGATCACCTGGATACAGCCGCTGCTGATCGTCGCCGTTCTGCTGCTGCTGGTGTATCTGCTGCGTTCGCGCAGCACCGCGCAGGCCAAGGCCTGGGTAAAGCTCGGGTTCGTGGTCTTTGTGATCGCCGGTATCTACGCCATCCTGCGCCCGAATGACACCACCACACTGGCGCATTGGCTCGGCCTGGGCCGCGGCACAGATTTGATGCTGTATGCGCTGATCATCGCGTTCGCGTTCACCACCTTGAGCACCTACCTGCGCTTCAAGGACCTTGAACTGCGCTACTCGAGGCTGGCCCGGGCCGTCGCGTTACGCGGCGCCGAGCCTCCGGAAGAACTCGACAGTCCGGCCAATTCCGGCCGTTAAGGGCACCTTCGGTTCCCAGCCAAGCACGTTCTTGGCCAGGCCGACGTCCAGGCAGGACTGACGCAGATCGCCGAGCCGTGGTGGATGAAACTCTGGATCATCCGCCGCGCCCGCGGCCGCGGCCACTAGCGAATGCAGTTGTCGGTCACTGGTTTCCACACCGGTGCCGACATTGAAACGCCGCCCGCCACCGTCCGGGCCGGAGGCGCGCACGAAGGCGTCCACGACATCGTCGACGAACACGTAGTCGCGTGTGTTACCGCCATCGCCGAACACCTTGGTGGGGCGGCCCGACAGCAGTGCTTGCGCGAAGATGGCGACGACGCCCGCCTCGCCGTGTGGATCTTGTCGTGGCCCATACACATTGGCCGGCGCGATATGGGAACACTCCAGCCCGTACAGGTGCCGGAAGGTATTGAGGTAGATCTCGCCGGCCACCTTGCCCGCCGCGTACGGCGAATGCGGGTCGGTGGGGACGGCCTCGCTGGTGGGGATTTGCTCCGGAGTGCCGTAGATCGACCCGCCCGACGAGGTGTGCACGATCTTGCGTACGCCCGCCTTGCGCGCGGCCTCGGCGAGCCGGACCGTACCGACGACATTCACGGAAGAATCGAACTGCGGGTCGGCCACCGAGTGACGCACGTCGATCTGTGCGGCCAGATGGAAGATCACCTCAGGTGAGTATTCGGCGACAACGGCGTCCAGATCAGCCTCGACGATGTCGTCCTTGACGAAGGTGAACGCGGGATGCGCCTCGGCAGTCTCCAGATTGGCCACCTTGCCTGTGGCCAGGTTGTCCAGCCCCGTTACCTCGTGCCCGTCCGCCAGCAGCCGGTCGACCAGCGTCGACCCGATGAATCCTGCAGCTCCGGTAACCATTGCCCGCACCTGGCTACTCCCTCTGTGTTCGCATAGCTCACGGCATTCGGCCCCACCCTACAGATAGGGTCTGGCCCAAATGTCTTCTGCAGTGCGAGCCCAACTTCCCCAGATGAACCGCGTTGCCGCTGCTGCGGCGGTTCTCATCGTGGCGCAGCTGGTGGTTCGTGGCGTGTTGGCGTTCGGGGGCGATTTCTATTGGGACGACCTGATCCTGGTGGGCCGCGCCGGGACGCAGGGCCTGTTCTCGCCGTCGTACCTATTCGACGATCACGACGGGCATGTCATGCCTGCGGCCTTCCTACTGGCAGGCATCATCACCAAGCTCGCCCCCTTGAATTGGTTTTGGCCCGCGCTGAGCCTGGTGGTGCTGCAGGCATTGGCATCACTGGCGCTACTGCGGGCGTTGTGGGTGATAGTCGGCTGGCGGCCTGTGCTGCTGGTTCCGCTCACGTTCGCACTGTTCACGCCGCTGGCCGTGCCCGGCTTCACCTGGTGGTCGGCAGCGTTGAACTCTTTGCCGATGCTGACCGCGATGTGCTGGTTCGTGGCCGACGCGATCTTGTTGGATCGAACCGGACACCGTAAATACGCCGCGACGGCACTGGCGGCGTTCCTGGGCGGGCTGTTGTTCTTCGAGAAGTCGGTGGTCATTCCGTTCGTGGCGATCGCGGTGGTCGCGCTCCTGGCCTATCTGCGCGGGGACGGCTGGTCCGCACTGACCCGAACATGGCGGCGGGGCGCGATGCTCTGGATCCCGGCGGGGGCGCTGACCGCGGCATGGATCGCGTTGTATCTGGTGGTGGTGAACCAGAAGCGCTGGAGTACCGATCTGTCCATGACGTGGTCGCTGCTGCAACGTTCCTTCACGCACGGGGTACTGCCCGGTTTGGTGGGCGGACCGTGGCGTTGGGACCGCTGGGTGCCGAGCTCGCCGTGGGCCGAGCCCTCGTCGTTCGTGATCGGGCTGGGCGCGTTCGTGCTGGGCGCAACGATCCTGCTGACGTGCTACCGCAAGCAGCGGCTCGGGCTGGTGTGGCTGACGCTGCTCGGCTACTTGGTGGCCAGTGAGGTGCCGATCTACCTCATGCGTTCATCGGCCTTCACGGCACTGCTGCTCGCGCAGACGCTGCGGTATCTGCCGGATCTGGTGGTGGTCGCCGCGCTGCTGGCCGCGGTGGGTCTCACCGCCCCCAACCGTCCGGGTAGCGGGTACCTGGACAGCTCTACGCGGCGCACCGCGGCCGTCACGCTGGTCTTGGCGTTGTTCGTCGGAAGCAGCATGGTCTCGACGGTCACGTATCTGCGCAGCTGGCGCAACAATCCCGCCTCGCCCTACATCGCGAATGTGAAGGAGTCGCTGGCCGCGGTAGCAACCGGCCCGGCGGTACTCGACCAGGAGGTCGACCCGCTGGTTCTGCAGAATGTGGTGCGGCCGGAGAACCTGCTCAGTCATATGTTCGCCCTGGTCCGTCCCCGGCCAGAGATCGGTTCCACCACAACGCAGTTACGGATGTTCGACCGCTACGGCCACCTGCTGGATGCCCAGGTGACGTGGGTGCGTGCCATCACCGAGGGGCCGGTCCCCGGCTGCGGGTATCTGGTGCAGTCCACGCACACCATGCCGCTGAGTGGTCCACTACTCCCCGCGGACTGGATCGTCGAGCTGAACTATCTGGCCAACACCGACGGCGCCGTGTGGGCATCATTCACCAATGGGCCGAAAGTGAGAGTGCCGGTGCGCCCCGGCCTCAACCGGGTGTTCATCAGACTCCCAGGTTCAGGGAATTCGCTTACCCTGCAACCGATTACCCAGTCGTTGTCGCTGTGCGTCGCCGTCGGGCCGGTGGGAGCACTCGCGCCCCGGTAGATTGGGCGCCATGCTCGAAGAACTGGCTTTGGCGTGGACCGGACGACTGTCTGCACCCGTCCTCGAAAAGCTGCTCGACCTGCCGGAACCACTCACCACCGAGATCCAGACGCGCCGGGACATCGAGGTCACCATGCCTGACGGCGTACGGCTCGCAACCGACCATTTCCGCCCACCTGGGCAGGATCCGATGCCCGCTGTCATCTTCCGCACCCCGTACGACAAGCGCGGCATGGTGAGTCAAATATGGGCAACACTATTGGCACGTCAGGGGTTTCAGGTAGTACTGCAGGACACCCGCGGGCAGTTCGCATCCCAGGGCAAATTCGACGCGTTTCGGCAGGAACGTGCCGACGGACTGGCCACCGCGGCCTGGGTTCGGGAGCAGCCGTGGTGCGATGGCACACTGGCAACCGCCGGCCCGTCGTACCTCGGGCATACCCAGTGGGCGGTGGCGCCCTACATCGAACCTCCGTTGGCTGCCATGTGCCCCGCCATCACAACCAGTAACTTCACAGAGCTCTTCTATCCGGGCGGGTCGTTCAATCTTCACAACCTACTGACATGGTCATTCTCGATCGGTTCACCGGAAACCTCGCAGCTGGCCGGGCTGCTGCGCGCCGGCACCAACGCCAAGCGGGTGCGCCGGGCCATGGATCACCTACCCCTGGGAAACGCCGACAACGTCGCGCTCGGCAAGCCAGAACCTTTCTGGCGCACCGTCACCGACCACACCGACGACGACCACTGGGACGAGATCAACCACACCCCGGCGCTCGCGACACTGAAGACGCCGGTGAGCATGGTGACCGGTTGGTGGGATTTACTTCTCGTCGGACAGCTGCGTGACTACGAAGAGCTCCAGAAAACCGACTGCCCGCGGCGGATCACCATAGGTCCGTGGGACCACATGAAGTCACTCAAGGCGGTGATCACCGATAGCTTCTCGTGGCTGGCAGCCCATCTGCACGGTGACACCTCATCGACGCACCGCGCTCCGGTACGCATCTATCTGCAGAAGGCCGGCCAATGGCTGGACTTCGAGCATTGGCCGCCCAAAGACTCCTCGCCCACACCGCTGTATCTACGGGCCGATCACAAGCTGGATTGGGAAGCGCCGCAGGATGATAATTCCGTCGACACCTTTACCTACGACCCCAATGACCCCACTCCGACAGTCGGTGGGCCGCTGCTGGACACCAGGGCTGCCGGTCAGCGCGACAATGCTCATGTCGAGAAGCGCTCCGATGTCCTGGTGTTCACCACCAAGGCGCTGACGAGCGACCTAGACCTCATCGGCCCCGTCTCGGCCTCCATCTACGTGACAACCGACAGCGGCCGGGGCGATCTCTTCGTCAGGCTCTGCGATGTTGATCGAAAGGGACTGTCCCACAACGTCACCGATGGAATCATCAAGCTGAGCGATGCGGCCGATTCCCCCGTGCAGGTGACCATGCATCCCACCGGATACCGTTTCGCACGGGGACATCGGCTGCGAGTGCAGGTCAGCGGCGGCGCGTTTCCGAACCATGCCCGCAATACCGGCTCCGGCGAGCCGCTTGCCACCGCCAGCCGCACTGTTCCCATCCGCTTCGAGGTACGTCATGACAAGGAATGCCCCTCGTTCGTGACACTTCCCGTGCTGCGCATTTCATGATCACGAAATACCTTTGCTTCCTTGGTTTTACGGGGGTATTCCTCAGCGCGTGCGGGGGCGGTGGCGCATCGGAAAGCCACCCGACCCTCATCCATGTCGGCAGCACGGGCGGCGGAGGCGCCGAGACCAAGGTGGTGACGGCAGAAGACGGCAAGCCCGGCGCCATGGGCCAACAGGTGCACGATGGCGATCTCGCGTTCGTGGTCACCCAGGTGAGCGATGCCGGAACCGTCGGCGACGTGGCAAATCCCGCCCTGCAGGCCACCGCGTCCGGCACGTTCGTCGTCGTACACCTCGAGGTTCTGAACCTCGGGCAGACGACGCATTCATTCCTCGGCGACGAGCAGAAGCTCAAGGATGCGACGGCCAGGGAATACGCACCCGACAGCATGGCGAACATCTTGGCGCGCAATGCCGAACAGCTCGAACCGGGTGCGGAGCTTGTGCCCGGCGCGCAGAAACGGTCGGTGCTTGTCTACGACGTGCCGCACGGCACGGTACCCAAGGAGATCGACCTTCACAGCGATTACAACTCCAAGGGCGCACGGGTGCTGCTCGGCTAGCCGACAGGCGGAAACAGCGTGTAGGCGATCTGCGAGGCGATCTGTTTCGGATCGGAGTCATCGCGCGAATCGGCAAGCGCCCCACTGGTCCACAGCGACACAAACCCATGCACCAACGACCACGCCGCGCGGGCGGCGGTGACCCTGTCGGCCGATGTCTGCCGAGGTGTCAGCGTGGCTATCCCGGCGTCGAGCGCGGCACCAGCGCGATCACGTGCGGTGGCCAGCGACGCGTCCACGGAATCGAGCAGTGCCGGCTCGAACATGACCGAGTAATGCCCCGGATTGGCCAGCGCGAACTCCACATACGCCAGGGCCGCGGCATGAAAGTCGGGGTGTGCGCTGTCAAGGGCGTCGGCAAGTTGGTTGAATCCGTCGGCAGCCAATGCGGTGAACAAGCCGCGGCGGTCGCCGAAGTGGTGGGCCGGTGCGGCGTGCGAGACACCGGCTTCGCGCGCCAACTCCCGCAGCGACAGTTCTGTTGCGCCGCGGCGCGCCACCATGTCAGCCGCGCTGGCCAGTATCACTGCCCGCAGATCGCCATGGTGGTAGGACATCGCACCAGCATAACCCCGGATCTTGACAGTGACTAGTTCCCGAGTATCGTCAATCTAGTCACTGTCAAGATTGGAGAATCGTCATGGCTCCGCTCATCGCCCTTGTCGTCGGGACGCTGTTGGCTCGTCTGGCCGGCGCCCTGGGACTCACGCTCGTCAATGCCTGGCCCGCCGCGTTGGCGGTCGGTCTGGCCGCAATGTTCACGCTGACCGGTGTCGCGCATTTCGTCCCCACGATGCGTGAGGCGATGATTGCGATCGTGCCACCGCAGATTCCGGCGCCCCGGTTTCTGGTGGCGCTGACCGGGGTACTCGAGCTGCTCGGCGCGCTGGGTGTGCTGATTCCGTCGACGAGAGAGTTGGCGGCGGGATGCCTGGGAGTGCTGCTGGTGGTGATGTTTCCGGCCAACGTGTATGCGGCCAGCCAGCGATCCAACCCGCTGTCCACGCCGCTGAGCTGGCGAACCGCGGAACAGCTGCTGTTCCTCGCGGCGACGACAACCGTCGCCTTCAGCTAGACCAGATGCCAGACCAGAACGGCGGCCAGCACTCCCATCCCGTTGAGCGACCAATGCAGCGCAATGGGCGCCAACAGGCTGCCGCTGCGGCGGCGCAACCAGGTGAAGACAAATCCGGCGAAGGCAGTGGCCACCACGGCGCCGGCGACACCCGCGATCTGCGCCCCTAGGCCCACCCCGAGAAGCCTGGTGAGGCCGACATTGCCGGTGGTGAGGCCCAGCGAGGTAGCGATGTGCCAGAAGCCGAAAAGCAGGGATCCGGCCGCCGCCACACCCCGGAAGCCCCAGGCCCGTGCCATCGTTCCGTGCAGAACCCCACGAAACGCGAGCTCCTCGGGAATCACGGTCTGCAGTGGGATCAGGACGAATGAGGCGAGCAGCGCACCCGAAACCGTCGTGGCGTAACTGCTGTTGAGGAACATCGGGCGGGTCATGGGCAACAACAGCCCCGTGCCGATCACCGCGCCCACGATGACGACGGCGACGGCCGCATATTTGGCGCCCGAACGCCAGTGATCTCGGCCCAAGCCCAGCTCGGCCCAGGAGTGACCGCGATAGCGAATCAGAGCGAGCAGTCCGGCGGCGGCAACCGGAACCACGACAAAATTGGCCCACGGCGTGGTGAAGTGTGCAATCAGATTGGTGGCGACCAGAACAGCGACGACGACAGCGATATCGATGTACGTGCGCATATCCCGCAATCCATGCAGCGGCGCAGCGGCGGCCGTGGTCTGAGTAGGCACCCGATCCAGAGTACCGGCGCTCTCGTTAGCCCAGATCAGAGTGTGATCCAGTCGTATCGACCACGTCATGGCGCCATCCTGCACGTCGGAGCCCAGGGCACTGTGGCAGTGCCCACAAGGCCGGGTTAGCCGGAACACGATCGACCTTCCCGTAAGTTCTGAAATCGTGCTCACCCTGTTGTTGGCGTTCGCGGGATTCGCCTGTCTGGACGCCCTCAACGTGCTCAACATCGGCATCGCCACCACGATCGTCTACGTGACCCGGCTGGAACGCCGGTCGGTGTTCCCCGGTGGCCTGAGCTTCATCACCGGATTGTTTGTGGCGCTGTTCACGTTTGGACTGGCGACGGTGCTGGGTGTGCGCTCGCTGACCGACGTGGCCGCCGGATCCGATATCACCCCGTCGACCCGGTATTGGGCGCAGCTGGTCATCGGAATCCTGCTGATCGCGGTGGCGGCGTTGACATGGTTCTCCGAACCGGTCACACCGCCATGGATCCGGAACGTGGCACGGCGCCATCCGTGGCTGCTCGCCTTTGTCGGCCTCGCACTGGGATACGCCGAAGCCCCTACGTCGGTGCCGTATTTGAGCGCTCTGGCGATGCTGGCCTCCCGCCACCCGCTGCCCACAATGTGGCCGCTGCTGCTGGTCGGCTACGGCCTGATTGCCATACTTCCGAGTCTGCTGATTCTGGTGCTCTCGACGCGGCGATCGCCGCGCGCGCGACGAATGCAGCGCGGCCTGGTGCGTACGGTGACCCGTTACGGACCCACCGCGATCCGGGTCATTTTCCTGTGCCTCGGAGTCGTCCTGATCGTCAGCGCGCTCGTACATCACAGCGCACTGGGACTCCGCTAGGCGACACCGCCTCCCCCAAAAAATCGGCCGACCGCTCGTTGTGCTCAACCCCACGATGAGCACAACGATTGATCAGCCAACGCGTCCAACTTTGATTAGCCGAACGAACACCCGAGACATTACTGTCAGTAAATAGCACTTGTCAATCACTTACCCTTTCGATAGGTTGCTTACCGCCCAGACACCCGCGCACCTACGATGAGCAGCACAGCATCGGCGTGTATGGTTGGGCTGCAGAGTGGAAGTACGCGAGGGGGTGCGATGCCAGATTTTTCGAGGCGACTGAGCCACCTGTTTGCCACCGTGCATCCGGCCGGGCGTGGCCCCTACTCACTGAATGAAGTGGTCGCCGCACTCGGCGAGCGCGGTGTCGAGGTGTCGTCGCCGTATCTATCGCTCCTACGCAAGGGCGAACGGTCGAACCCCGCGCCCGAAATCGTCACAGCGCTGGCGGAGTTTTTTCAGGTGAGCCCCGCCTATTTCTATGACGCCGACTATGCCGAATCGGTGAACCGCGATCTGGATTGGCTCGTACAGTTGCGCGACTCGAAGGTGCGTGAGATCGCGCAACGCAGCTACGCGCTATCCGAGCACAGTCGGCAGGCGATTGCCGATATGGTCGATCACCTTCGCAAGGTGGAGGGCATACCCGATAAAGAAGCCGGAGCCGCGAAGCCGTCCTGACGCTCCCGGTAGGCGTCGGCGATCGCGAGTACCCAATCCTGATCGCTCACACCATCTGGTGAGCGCAACCATTCGCAACTGAATCCCGGAACCAGCTCTCCCACTAGCCAATCCGCAATTTGCGCGGCGCGATCTGCCTTACTCAGCGGTAGTTCAACCTCGGTATGCATCGGAGTCTGCCGATGCTGCGCTAAAACAGTAAGACCATCTTGGATGTGAGTCCTCCATTCAAAGACCAAGTCAGATAATCGGACTCGTTGGTCTTCTGGAGGAAAGAGCTTCGGAAAGAGTTGACCGAGAGCATCGTGAAACGGTTGAAGCCTCCGTACGTCGCTCCGCGCCTGCACGTTGAGTACTACCGGCGGCCAGACAAATCCGATGAACATCAGGAGCGCGGCGACACACGCGGGCCAGGTCTGTATCCACAGCCCATATCGGCTTCCCATGAACCCCACTCCATGGACCAAGGGACGCCAGATCCCCCCACAAACGGTTGCAATGAGCTGGAAAAACGACGCGGTCGCGAGTAGTCCCAGGCCGGTGCCGACCGGTGTGCGATCCGCATGCCGCATCCCCACCCACGAGAGCTGTGCAAACACCACGGCCGCGAATCCACTGCTCACCACCAACGCACCAGTACTCGCAGGATCAGCACCGTCCAAAAGTGCATCGATCACCGCAGGTAAGTTCCTCGTGGTGAGCAGCAACTCGCTCTGACTGGCCGCCACGGCAACCACGGCGGAAATGATGGCGGTCACTACAAACGTAATTCGCAATCCTCGCCGTATCCGCGCCGCAGATGCATCGCCACGAATACCAACCACGAACACTTGCAGACACCCCGCTAATGCAACGATCCACCAACCACCAGCGCTGATCGCTCGTATCACCGGTGGCATCGCAGACCACGCCCAGTCGGTAAACGCCACCAGCCACAACCACACGAACACGGCGAAACCCGTGGCGGCAACGGCCGGAACCGAAGTCGGATACCGCCACAGCCGCCAAATCCTGTACAACAGGGCGGGCAGAAAGCAAAGTAAAATCGCGATACGCAGAACTTGCAGACTGTCTCCGAACGAGTGGCTCATCGTGCGCAGACATCACCCTGGCGACGACGACCCCCATCAGCCGTTTCGAGGGTTCGATTTACGTCGCCACTTGTGTAATGGACAGGCGATGCCTCCTGATCCCGCCACGTGACGCCCGGGCTACCCAGCCGGCGGAAACTGTCGGCCACCTCAAACACCCATTCCTCGTCGCTGAGGCCCTCAGGGGCCAGGAGCCATTCGCAGCTGAATCCCGAAAGTGCCTTTCCCGCTACCCATTTCGCAACTTGCGCGGCGCGATCTGCCTTACTCAGCGGTAGTTCAACCTCGGTATGCATCGGAGTCTGCCGATGCTGCGCCAGGAGAGTGAGCCCGTCTTGAATATGCGTCGTCCATTCAAAAACTAAGTCGGATAGACGTATTCGTGACTCTTCAGGGGGAAACAGCTGTGGGAACACACGCGCCAACGCGTCGTGAAGCGGACGGAGGCGCCGCTCATCCCGCCGCGCCTTAATACGCAGTACGACAGGAGGCCAAAGAAAACCGACGGTCAACAATGTCACACCAACGCTACCCGTCAGACTCTGCAGCACCAGCCCATACCGAACAGATATGAGATCGTGCCCCCCAGTAAGCGGACGCCAGATTCCCCCCGAAGCCACCGCTACAAACTGGAAAGACGAGGCCACCGCCAATATCCCCAATCCGGTACCGACCGGTGTGCGGTCCGCATGCCGGAACCCAACCCAGGCCAACTGGACCAGCGTCACCGCCAGGTATCCATTACCCACCACCGACGCAACGATCGCGCTACTGTCCCCACCGTCCAGAAGCGCATTGGTCAGCTCATGTAAGTCCTTGGTAGCCAACAGCACTTGACTCTGACTCGCGGACACCGAGACCACGACGAGGATCACCGCGGTTACCCCAAGGATTATTCGCATTCCTCGCCGCATGCGATCCGGAGAAGCGGACGCGGCAACGCCGAGAATGAACACCTGTGCGCACATCGCCACCGTGGCGACGAACAAGCCACCCATGCTGGCTGCGCGGAACTGCACCGGCATCAGCGACCACACCGTGTCGGTGAAGGTGAACAGCCAGAACCACATGATCACCCCGAAGCAGGTGACTGCAATCGCCGGAGCGGTCGCCGGGTATCGCCATAGGCGCCATATCCGGTACACCAGAACCGGCAGAAAGCACAGCAGAAACACAAAGCGCACGATCTGCATGACCTGCCAGATCCAGGGACTGATCACCCCAGTGCGTCGTCCACGTACGGACTCCACCGCGTATGCGCGCCCCGTCCAGACCGCATGCGGCGGATCAACAAGCCTGCAAAACGCTCGGCGGCCAGTTCATCCTCCGGCCAACGGTTGTCGTCATGCACCAGATCGTCACTGCCGCAGCTGCGTTGCAACATGCGGGCCACAAGCTCCGGTGCAACGACCTCGACATGCTCTGCTGCAAACTCTGCAACCGGTAGCCCCCGGTGCCCCAGCACCATGTGCCCCAACTCGTGAGCAATGGTGCGGTCTCGGCCCACGACTCCGTGACCTACTTGGACTACGTCTCGGTCCGGAAAGGAAATCCACTGGCCAAACACACCGGCCGCAAGCGGCGCGTCCTGGATCTCCATCACCCGGCCGTTCGCCTGCGCCCAACTGCGGGCCACCTCGACCACCGATCCCTGCCCACCACCGCTCACCGTGAGCACCTGGTCCACCGCAGCAACGACCGCGCCATGACCGCTGGCACCGCGTCGCGCAAACCACATGGCCAGTAATGCTAGCGACCTGGTACATCGCGCACAGCAGAAGGAGCGCCCACGGCCCCGGCGCCGGCGCCGGCGTGATTTATGTCAAAGGTTTGCTCAATCCACGGCCTGCCTGGGATTCGATTCCGCGGGAGTCGCCCTGGTCGACGGGCATCAGAACTCCATGGCAGGTATCCCACCTGCCGAGTTCGAGCGGGTCGACGCAACGATGGCAGAAGCCGCCACGAAAGCTACCGAGTAATCGGTGTGGAGCTGCCCGGGGGAATCGAACCCCCGACCTATTCATTACGAGTGAATTGCTCTACCGACTGAGCTAGGGCAGCGTGCCGGGCGAACCCGGCGCCCGAGAGTCTACGGCACCCCTGCCGCGACGCCCAATCTCATTCCGTCGGGCGCAGCGCCTGCCCTGCCGTCGCGACCAATGCATCGATCGCGAACTTGGGCTTCACATTGACCGCCAGCGCTTCTCGGCACTCCAGGACCGCCTCGATGCACTGCAACAACTGTTCGGGCGGCACCCTGTCCACCATCGGCCCCAACCGGTCGGCCATATCCGGATGATGCAAGGCCACCCGCCCCTCCTCGGCGGCGCCGAACGAGAGCACCAGGGCATCTCGGAAGTAGGTCGCCAAATCGATAAGAGTGCGGTCCAGCGCATCTCGCGACGCCCGGGTCTGCCGGGATTTTTGTTTCCGCTCAAGGTCTTTCAAGACCCCCGCGGACCCCCGCAGTGCCGTTGCGGCACCCTTTCCGGTGCCGCCTGCCCCCAGCGCCGTCTTCAGTTCTTCCTCTTCGGACTCGTTACGGGCAGCCGTCAGCTCCTTGGCCTCGGCCTCGGCGCTGATGACCAGCTCCTCGGCGGCGGCGTATGCCCGCGTCGGGGTGGCGGCCTCCCTGGCCAGCCCCAATGCCCGAAGTCGGCGCGCACGTGCCTGTTCATCGGTAGCGAGCCTGCGCGCCCGACCCACATGGCCACCGCTCACCGAAGCCGCCCACAGGGCCTGCTCGGCATCGATGCCATCACGGTCCATCAACACCTGCGCGATGGCTGCCACCGAGGGAGTGATGAGCGCCACATGCCGACAGCGCGATCGGAGGGTGATCGAAATGTCCTCGGGATCCACCGACGGCGCGCACAACAGGAACACCGTCCGCGGTGGCGGCTCTTCGACAACCTTCAACAACACATTGCCGGCACCCTCGGTCAACCGGTCGGCATCCTCGATGAGCACCACCAACCAACGACCAGTGCTCGGTCTGCGCCACGCCGCCTGCACGATGGCGCGCATCTCATCCACGCCGATCGACAATCCCTCCGGAACGACTCTGCGCACGTCAGCGTGGGTTCCGGCCATCGTGGTCATGCACGCACGACACTCGCCGCAGCCGACGGATTCGCCGTCGGATTCGCACTGAAGGGCGGCGGCAAAACACAACGCTGCCACCGACCTGCCCGAACCCGGAGGTCCGGTAAACAGCCACGCATGGGTCATCCGGCCCGCGTCACCACCGCGAGCAGCCAATGCCGAGGACGAGAGCGTCGAAACCACCGCTCCCTGATCCACCAGGCGCTCGAAAACCCCGCTCATCGTCCCCAACCCTAGCCGCCGGCACCGACCCCAAGGGCACCGCTCAGGCGTGTGAAACGCCTCCGTCACCGCCGACAGCTACGGTTAACGGGTGACTGGCGCGGAGGGTAGGCCCGACCAGCGCCCTCTCGCACGCGCAGCCCGGTACTCCCGATGGGTCATGCGGACGCCATGGCCCCTCTTCATCATGGGTATCGCCCAGTCGAACCTGGTCGGCGCGCTGTTCGTGTTGGGTTTTCTGCGGTTCGGCTTACCGCCCAGTGATCGTGTCGAACTATCCGAGCTCGGCCCGGAGCGGCTCGTCATCCTCGGCGTCTCGCTGTTCATCCTGTTCATCGCCGGCGCCGTCGTCAGCACCTACCTGCTGCTGCCGGTGCTGCGCTGGCAGTACAGCTCCCCCGACTTCGAATCGGAGGGCTCTGAGTGGGTCCGCGTCCGCGCCCTGCAGATGCCGTTCTATCGGACCGTCATCAGCGTCGCGACATGGCTCGTCGGTGGTGCGATCTTCGTCGCCGTCACCTGGTCGTCCACCCATAGCTCGGTACTGGTCGCCGCGTTCGCGACCGTGCTGGGCGCCACCACGACCAGCATCATCGGGTACCTGCAGTCCGAACGCGTCCTGCGCCCGGTCGCCATTCAGGCCCTGCGCCGTGGCGTACCCGAAAATGTGACCGCCCCAGGCGTTATCGTCCGCCAAGTACTCACCTGGGCGCTGAGTACCGGTGTGCCGATCCTGGCGATCGTGCTCACCGTCGTGGGACAGCGCGCCGGATATCTCAAGTCCAACGCCGACAACCTCACCGGTTCAATCCTGATCCTGGCGATCATCGCGTTGGCCATCGGACTGATGGGCACGCTGTTGGTGGCTACGTCGATCGCCGATCCGCTGCGCCAGTTGCGTTGGGCCCTCAGCGAAGTGCAGCGCGGGAACTACAACGCGCACGTTCCGATCTACGACGCCAGCGAGCTAGGGCTGTTGCAGGCCGGGTTCAACGACATGGTGCGCGATCTCGGCGAACGGCAACGCCTGCGCGACCTGTTCGGTCGCTATGTCGGCGAGGATGTGGCACGCCGGGCCCTCGAATACGGCACCGAGCTCGGAGGTCAAGAGCGCAGTGTCGCGGTGCTTTTCGTGGACCTGGTGGGGTCCACACAACTCGCGTCCACCCGCGGGCCCGCGGTGGTCGTACGCGTCCTCAACGAGTTCTTCCGGGTCATCGTCGACACCGTCAACAAGCACGGCGGCTTCGTCAACAAGTTCCAGGGTGACGCGGCGCTGGCCATCTTCGGCGCCCCCATCGACCATCCCGATGGTGCCGCCGCGGCGCTGGCGGCCGCCCGCGAGCTGTCCGGCGAGCTCACTAATGTTTTGGGTTCCAATGACTTCGGCATCGGCGTCTCCGCCGGACGGGCCATCGCCGGCCACATCGGCGCCCAGGCTCGCTTCGAGTACACCGTCATCGGCGACCCTGTGAACGAAGCGGCCCGGCTGACCGAGCTGGCCAAGAACGAGCCCGGAAACGTGCTGGCGTCGGCCTCCGCGGTCATGGAAGCCCGCGACGAGGAAGCATTGCGGTGGGACGTCGGCGAGACCGTTGAGCTGCGCGGGCGCACCGTGTCAACTCAGGTGGCGCGCCCCCGTCACGGCTAAGTCGCCTTCTTCGCAGCCTTTTTCGCAGGTGCCTTCTTGGCAGGCGCCTTCTTGGCCGCCTTCGCGGGTGCCTTCTTGGCACGCTTCACCGGGCCACGCGCGCGGCGATCGGCGAGCAGCTCCGAGGCCCGCTCGTCGGTGATCGAGAGCACGTCGTCGCCCTTGCGCAGGCTGGCGTTGGTTTCACCGTCGGTGACGTAAGGACCGAAACGCCCATCCTTGATCACCATCGGCTTGCCGGTGACCGAATCCGCACCGAGCTCGCGCAACGGAGCGGCCGAAGCCGCCTGTCCGCCACGGCGCTTGGGCTCGGAGTAGATCTTCAAGGCCTCTTCGAGGGTGATGGTAAACATCTGATCCTCGGTGGCCAGCGACCGAGAATCCGTGCCGCGCTTGAGATACGGGCCGTAGCGGCCGTTCTGCGCGGTGATCTCCTCATTGTTGGACGGATCGACACCGACCACGCGCGGCAACGACAGCAGCTTGAGGGCATCCTCAAGTGTCACCGTCTCCAACGTCATGGTCTTGAGTAGCGAGCCGGTCCGCGGCTTAGGACCTTCGACCTTCTTGGCGCCACGTTTGGGCTTCTCGTCCTCGGCGGGCTCAGGCGGGGCAGGCAGCACCTCGGTCACATAAGGACCGAAACGTCCGTCCTTGGCCACGATGTCGTGTCCGGTTTCTGGATCAACACCCAGGGTCCGGCCTTCCTGCGGGATCGCGAACAGCTGTTCGGCCATCTCGACGGTCAGCTCGTCGGGGGTGACGCCGTCCTTGACGTTGGCGCGCTGCGGGATGAGAGTCCCGGCTTCACCATCAGGATCGGCCACCATGCGCTCCAGGTACGGCCCGTTCTTTCCGACCCGCACGTAGATGGGGCGCCCCTGCTCGTCGTCGAACAACTTGATCGAGTTGACCTCGCGCGCATCGATCTCTTCTAGGTTCACACCCACCAGGCGCTTGAGTCCGCCGGCGCGTGCAACCGAGCCCTCGACACCGTGCTCGCCACCAAAATAGAAGGCGTTCAACCAGTTTGTACGACGTTCGTTGCCGGAAGCGATCTCGTCGAGGTCGTCCTCCATGGCGGCGGTGAAGTCGTAGTCGACAAGGCGGCCGAAGTGCTGCTCCAACAACCCGATCACCGCGAAGGCGGTCCAAGAGGGCACCAGCGCGCTGCCGCGCTTGTGCACATAACCACGATCCTGGATGGTCCTGATGATCGACGAGTAGGTGGACGGACGCCCAATTCCCAGCTCTTCCAACGCCTTGATGAGCGAGGCCTCGGTGTAGCGGGCGGGCGGATTGGTGGTGTGTCCATCCGCGGACAGCTCGGCGACGGTAACCGTCTGTCCCTGCTTGAGCTGCGGCAGACGGCGTTCCTCATCATCAGCCTCGCCACCGGCCAGCTCGTCGACCGTCTCGACATATGCCGACAAGAAACCCGGGAACGTGATGGTACGACCGCTGGCGGTGAACACCACCTGCTCGCCGGAGGTGGCGGTGCCCGCCAACCGCAGGCTCAGCGTGGTGCCGCGCGCGTCGGCCATCTGCGAGGCCACGGTGCGCTGCCAAACCAGCTCATACAAACGGAATTCGTCGTTATCGAGCAATGAATGCAATTGACCCGGAGTTTTGAATGTCTCACCCGCCGGGCGAATAGCCTCGTGCGCTTCCTGCGCATTTTTCACCTTGCGCGTGTATTGCCGCGGCGAAGGGTGCACATATTCGTTTCCGTACAACTCCGCGGCCTGGCTGCGCGCCGCGGTCAATGCGGATTCCGACAGCGTCGTGGAGTCGGTACGCATATAGGTGATGTAACCGTTTTCGTACAGCCGCTGCGCGATGCTCATGGTGCGTTCGGAGGAGAACCGCAGCTTGCGCCCGGCTTCCTGCTGCAGCGTCGAGGTCATGAACGGCGGGTAGGGCTTACGGGTGTACGGCTTTTCCTCGGCGGAGGCGACCGTCAGCGTGGCCTGACTCAGACCGGCGACCAGCGCGTTGGCGCGAGTCTCGTCGAGGACCAACACATCGTCGGCCTTTTTGACGTGTCCCAGAGAGTCGAAGTCGCGTCCCGAGGCCACCCGCAGGGCGTCGACGCTCAGCAGGCGGGCGTTGAATCGCGGCGGCTTGGCCTCGCTCCCGGCGTCCAGTTCGGCGCCCAGGTCCCAGTACCCGGCACTGCGGAAGGCCATGCGGTCACGTTCACGCTGGACGATGATGCGGGTCGCCACCGACTGCACGCGCCCGGCCGACAAGTTGCGCCCGACCTTCTTCCACAGCACGGGACTGACCTCGTAGCCGTAGAGCCGGTCCAGGATGCGGCGGGTCTCCTGTGCATCGACGAGGTTGTTGTCGAGGTCACGGGGGTCTTGAGCGGCCGCAAGGATGGCCTGCTCGGTGATCTCATGGAAGACCATGCGCCGGACGGGCACCTTGGGCTTGAGAGTCTCCAGCAGGTGCCAGGCGATGGCCTCACCCTCGCGGTCACCGTCCGTCGCGAGATAGAGCTCGTCAACGTCCTTCAAGAGGCCCTTGAGTTCGGTGACGGTGCCCTTCTTATCGGGACTGACGATGTAGAGGGGCTCAAAGTCCGCGTCGACGTTCACCCCGAGGCGAGCCCAGGGTTCCGACTTGTATTTGGCCGGAACGTCGGCAGCGGCACGGGGCAGGTCCCGGATGTGGCCACGTGAAGATTCGACGACGTATCCGTCGCCGAGGTAGCCAGCGATCTTGCGGGCCTTCGTCGGTGATTCGACGATGACGAGCCGTCGCACTGCTTCGTCTCCTTACCTGCGCATTCAGCCGCATATGTACGGTGTACGGGCGGTTCACCGTGGTCACAAGATGACACCCCCACGCCAATTGCGCAAACCTAGCCTTGCATATAGGCGCCGGTATTCCAGATGTCAGGGTGGCCACAAGCGTGTCCGAGTCCTCGCCCACCCACTGTCAAAACCCTGCTAGACCCGCGGCCAGACGCGGAATGCATCGGTGTCGCCGGGCGGTTCTCCGATGTTTTCCAATAACCGCCCCAACCGGCGTCGTCCACTGATGCGTAACGCGGGATTGGCGCCGCGTGTTCCGATCAGGGTCGGGGCAATGCCGACCCGCATCAGCGCAGCCGCCAACGCCGAATGAGTATCGGGAGCGTGGGGATCCAGCCCGAGCAGATATCTGTCGGCCTCCGGCGAGCCCGCGGCAAGTACCCAGGCGCGCAGTTCACGTGCACCCGGTAGCCATTGTGCGGGCACGGTTTTCACCGCGCCACGGGTCCAGGCTGCGGCCACCGGGAGCAGAACCGGACTCACCGCGGTACGCACCAACGGATGGTTCTCTGTACCGGTCTCGGTGTGGCCAACCTCCGCCTGCAGACCGGTCTCGGTGATCATCTCGGCCAGCGCCAACGCCCGCCACGGCTGGTCCACGACCACCGAGATGCGCGCGCCCGCTCCACTGACCACCACCTGACCCGGTCCGGCCAGCAGCCCCGCCAAATCGGTGA
This sequence comes from Mycobacteroides franklinii, assembly GCF_002013895.1. Classification (GTDB taxonomy): domain Bacteria; phylum Actinomycetota; class Actinomycetes; order Mycobacteriales; family Mycobacteriaceae; genus Mycobacterium; species Mycobacterium franklinii. The sequence goes on from NZ_MAFQ01000006.1 coordinate 570,262, forward strand.
CCTCGGGAGGCACCGATTCGGCGGAAAAGAAGGACAGCTGGCTCACAGTCACAGACAGTACTTTCTCCGCGATCAATTTCATCGAACGAGAAACGCCCCCGGCACAGGGCCAGGGGCGTTCCTACGACGGATGTGGGTCAGACGGCGCGGACGCCGGTAGCCTGCGGGCCCTTGGGGCTCTGGCCTACCTCGAACTCAACCTTCTGGTTCTCTTCCAGGGTACGGAATCCGTTGCCCTGAATCTCCGTGTAGTGGACGAAGACGTCAGCGGAGCCGTCCTCGGGCGCAATGAACCCGAAGCCCTTTTCCGCGTTGAACCACTTCACAGTTCCCTGTGGCATTTCTTGATTTTCCTTCTCTTACACCGGGTGCGACGCGCCGTTCGGTACGTCGGGCCCCGTTCCGACCGCCATACCCCGTGAAGATGACCCTCGCAGGAACCGCGACCGCAACGTCGATCCTGCGAGTGCAAAACACGAACACAGAAGCTGCGACCGCCCTAAGTAGAGCATGTTTGGGCCGTTGGCGATAGCGGTGTGCCACATAATTGATAGGAAGTTCGGTGAACAGTGGCGAAACTTCGGCCCCCTTCAGCCCTGCCTTACCCTGGCATTATGGCCATTTACGGTAGCGGGATCGACACCGTTTTGGCACAAGTGTGCAGGTCACAAGGGGTTTTGCGGTGACCGTTGGTTACGGCCGTGAACTGCTGGATCTTATTGTCGCCGGCACGCCGAGCGGCGAGACTCCGGTGCGGCATATTTGCGATATCCCTGCCCGAAACGCCGAGGTGACCAGCTGGCCGCAGTGGGCACATCCCGACGCGATAGCCGCGTTCGCAGCTCAAGGTGTGACGGCGCCGTGGTCACACCAGGTCGCCGCCGCCACCCTGGCCTTCGCGGGTCGCCACGTGGTGGTGGCCACCGGAACCGCATCTGGCAAGTCGGTCGCGTACCAACTACCGATCCTCACCGCCCTGGCCTCAGAACCGCGCGCACGGGCGCTGTATCTGGCGCCCACCAAAGCTCTCGGTCACGACCAGTTGCGCGCGGTGCGCGAATTAGTCATGGGGGTTGACAATTTCGAGCGAGTACAGCCGTGCACGTACGACGGCGATAGCTCCAACGAGTTGCGACGGTTCGCCCGGGAAAGCTCCCGCTGGGTTTTCACCAATCCCGACATGATCCATGTCTCGTTACTGCACAACCACACCCGCTGGTCGGCCTTCCTACGCGGCCTGCGCTATCTCGTGGTGGACGAATGCCATTACTACCGTGGCGTTTTCGGGTCAAACGTAGCACTGATACTGCAACGTCTGCTACGCCTATGCGAGCGCTACGGTTCACATCCGACGGTGGTGTTCGCCAGTGCCACGACTGCCAATCCTGGTGCGGCGGCGCAGGCCTTGATCGGTCAGCCCGTTGAAGAGGTGGTCGCGGATGGATCACCGCACGGGATGCGCACGGTCGCCCTGTGGGAGCCACCCCTGCTGCCGATTACCGGCGAGAACGGGGCACCGGTGCGCCGCCCAGTCAGTACCGAGACGTCGCGGCTGTTGGCCGACCTTGTCCAGGAGGGCGCGCGCACGCTTGCCTTCGTCAGGTCGCGGCGTGGCGCGGAGATGACAGCACTAGGCGCCGCGCATCGGCTGGCCGAGGTCGATCCGGGCCTCGTATCGCAGGTGGCGGCGTACCGGGCCGGTTACCTACCGGAGGACCGGCGTGCGCTGGAGCAGGCGCTGTCGAGCGGCACGTTGACCGGTGCGGCGACGACGAATGCCCTTGAGCTGGGCGTCGATATCGCCGGGCTTGATGCCGTGGTGGTGGCGGGGTTCCCGGGTACCGTGGCGTCATTCTGGCAGCAGGCCGGGCGCTCCGGGCGTCGTGGACAGGGCTCGTTGGTGGTGCTGGTGGCACGCGACGATCCACTGGACACCTACCTGGTGCACCATCCAGAAGCCCTGCTGGACAAACCGATCGAAGCGGTGGTGATCGACCCTACCAATCCACATGTGCTGCGTCCTCATCTGCTTTGTGCGGCAACAGAACTCCCACTCACCGAGGATGATGTACGCTCTCTCGGCGCCGGGCAGGTGGTATCCGATCTGGTCGACGACGGGCTGCTCCGCAAGCGGCCCGGCGGGTATTTCGCAGCACCGGGCCTCAACCCATATGCCGCGGTGGACATCCGAGGGTCGATCGGCGGGCAGGTCATGATCCTCGAAGCCGACACCGGACGGGTGCTGGGCACGGTCGACACCGGACGCGCTCCGGCGACAGTGCATCCGGGTGCGGTCTACCTGCATTCCGGCGAGACATACGTCGTCGATTCACTGGACTTCGGCGACGGAATCGCCCTGGTGCACAACGACCGGCCCGACTATTCGACGTTCGCGCGCTCCACCATCGATATTGCCATCACCGGCGAGGGCGAGCGGATCGACCTGGGTGACATACAGATTGGGCTGGTTCCCGTGGACGTCACCCATCAGGTGATCGGCTATCTACGCAAGCTGACAACCGGGGAGATCCTCGACTTCGTCGAGCTCGACATGCCCTCGTCGACGCTGAGCACCAAGGCGGTGATGTACACCGTCACGCCGGAAGCATTGGCGGGCATCGATATCGATCCGCTCTCGACCCCCGGCGCCCTACACGCTGCTGAGCACGCCGCGATCGGACTGCTGCCGTTGGTAGCTAGCTGCGACCGCGGCGATATCGGCGGTGTGTCTACCGCGCTTCAACCGGAGACCGGTCTGCCGACGGTATTCGTGTACGACGGCCACCCCGGCGGTGCGGGCTTCGCCGCCCGGGGATACCACAAACTCGCGACCTGGCTGGGCGCCACGGCCGACGCCATCGACGCCTGCGAATGCGATGCGGGATGCCCATCATGTGTGCAATCACCCAAGTGCGGCAACGGAAATTCCCCGTTGGACAAGCGCGCTGCCGTCAAGGTACTACGGCTGGTGCTCTCGCGACTGCCGGGCTAGAACGCCCGCGCGTACTGCTTGGGCACCGCGGGGCTCAGATCCGCACCCAGCTCGCGCGCCGCCCGCCGCGGCCAGTACGGATCGCGCAATAGTTCACGGCCCAAGAGCACCGCGGAGGCATCGCCCGCGGCGAGGATGGATTCGGCCTGATGCGGCTCCGTGATCATGCCCACTGCCGCTGCGGGAAGCGGTGTTTCGGTCTGAATGCGCCGAGCGAAACGCACCTGGTATCCGGGCCCGGTGGGTATGTGCACGTGCGGCACATTGCCCCCCGTCGACACGTCCACGAGGTCTACGCCACGCGGCTCCAGCATTCTGGCCAGCTCCACTGTCTGATCGGGTGTCCAGCTGTCCGCCTCGTGTCCCGGTTCCTCGGACAGCCAATCGGTCGCCGAAACCCTGACAAACAACGGTAGGTGTTCGGGCCAGACGGTGCGGACCGCCGTGACGGTGTCGAGAGTGAGTTTGGCCCGTCCGGAGAACGAGCCGCCGTACTCGTCGGTGCGGGTATTGCTTGCCGGAGAAAGGAACTGGTGCTGGATGTATCCATGGGCAGCGTGCACCTCGAGCACTTGGAAACCTGCGCGTAGGGCACGCTGGGCGGCGCTGACATAGTCCTCGATGATCGCGGTGAGGTCGGCGGTGGTGGCGGCCACGGGTGGTACAAAATCACCGTATGGCGCATCGGTGGGCCCGATGGTCCCCCAACTCAACGGGTCCGTGGGCTCCAGCGAGCGGTGCCCGTCCCACGGAGCGACGGTGGATGCCTTGCGCCCGGCATGCCCGAGCTGTATCGCGGGGACGGCGCCAAAGTGCTTGATACCGTCCACGATGGCTGCCCAGGCCTGCTCCTGGGTGTCGTTCCAGAGACCGGTGTCGTATGGGGAAAGCCGCCCTTGCGCATTCACGGAGGTGGCCTCGGTGAACACCAATCCGGCACCGCCGATCGCGCGGCTGATCAGGTGGGTGCGATGCCAATCGTTCGGGGTGCCGAGCAGCGGCCCGGCCGGGGCCGCCGAATATTGACACATCGGCGACATCCAGATCCGATTGGGAATGGTGATGTCGCGCAGCCGGTACGGCTCGAACAACAGACTCATGGTGCGATGGCTCCTCGCGTCGGGTCGATGGCCAGCATGGCTGGCCCGGCACAGTCCAACGCAGATATCGCCGGGATGCTTCCCCGGCTGGTCAGCCGGCCTGCTCTGTCGCCGGGCCTTGCTCAGCGGCGGAAAGCGCCTCGTTGATGAAGTCGGCAGACAGCACCACAGCCTCCGCGGTATCACGCGAGACGGCTATGGCCGGGAAGGCATGCAGCTGCCATGAGTAGCTGTGCACCTTGGCCACCACACCCGCCGCGGAGAGCTTCTCGGCAAGTGCGATGGCGTCCGGCTCCAGGAATTCATTCTGCGCGGTGATGAGCAATGTGGGCGGGTACGCCTCGACCGGCACGGCAACCACGCGACGCTCTCCGGCGAATTCCACTGGCCCCCTGTCGAACTTGGGGGCCAGCTTCCTCAATTTGCCCTTGGGCAGGTACGCGTCGTGGCGGCTGGTACTGGCCGGATTGGCAGCCAAGTCCAGATCCAGTAACGGCGAATAACCCACATAGGCAACCGGTTTCGGCAACCCATGGGTGTGTGCGTATTCGATGACCTTGCCGCTCAGGAACCCGCCGGCCGAGTCGCCGACGACAATCACGCGCGCGTAGTCCTGGAGTAGTTCACGATAGGCTTGCACCGCGTCGGCGACCGAGGAGCCCACGCCGACCTCCGGCAGCTGCCGGTAGTCGAGCACGTAGACGGGTACCCGGAGCTGGCGGGCCAGCAGGCCGGTGATCTTGCGGTGCGTGGCCGGACCGCACGCGATGAAAGCGCCGCCATGCAGGTAAAGGATGGCGGTATCGGCTTCCGCGACTGTCGTGCCTGCCGGAATCATGAGGTCGGTGGGCCTGTTGGCCAGGCTGACCCGAGACCGTTGGATGCCTGGTGCGTCGGGTCCGCGCTGCGCCCCGCGATCCAGCCACTTGAGCTGCCGCAGGCCTGCGTCGAAGATCGGGAACAAGATCAGCAATGGCTTGACGAAAAGCATCACTAGCAGAAACGACAAGCGTGCCTTGAGACCCGACTTTGGGTGCAGCGTGACGACCATCAGATCACGCTACAACCAGGCACTTGCCGTCGACTGCGGGGCTGCCGGTTGGCACGCATCGTCGGCGCGGGGTGCCGGGACATACCTCTCCGGTGACCAGGTCCGAGGCGTTCGCCTTCACCGCGGCAAAACCCGTAACCTCGGTGGGTGTCTGAGACCAAGGCCCGCCGTCAAGACCGTCGCACGGCTGTCACCACCGCGGCCATACTCGACGCGGCTGAAGGCCTTTTCGCGGAACGCGGGTTCCACGCGGTCACGGTGGATGCCATCGCCGAGGCCGCCGGCCTCGCGGTGGGTTCCATCTATCACCACTTCAAGAACAAGGAACGCCTATACCTCGCACTCGTCGAGCGGGCCTTGTCGGTCAATGAGCAGGCGATGGCCGTGGCATTTGGCCAGGGGCGCACCCCCATGGAGGAACTGCGCGCAGCCAGCGACGCCTATTGCGATTTCCACCTACAGAATCCCGGGTACTTCCGAATGATCGCGTTGCGCACCCTGGACGTACCTCCCGGCGATATGGCCAACGAGGTCGAGCGGCGCATCGCGGACAAGGTCGAGGCTCTGGTCGGCGACATCGCCGATGTGCTGCGCCGGGCCGACGCAGCAGGTGAAGTGCACTGCCCAGATCCGGTACGCGTATCAATCTTCTTGTGGGGCGCGTGGAATGGCGTGCTGTCGCTCAACTTGCGCCCCGACCGGCTGCGGCTGGAACCCGCCGAAATGCAGCGCGTACTGGAGTTGGGCCGCGACATCATCGAGCGCGGGCTCGTCCGCACATAAAGTCTTGTAGTAGCGCTCAGTTTTATAGTAGCGTTCGGTTTATGGTGCTGGCAGCTGCGATCCAACTCGAGGCAGTCATCGGCGATGTGGCCGCGAATCTGGGCAAGTGCGCACAACTGGCCGCGGAGGCCGGGCGTGCCGGCGCAAAAATCATCGCGCTCCCCGAGTTCTTCACCACCGGGATCGCGTTCGACCCGGCACTCCGAGACGCCGCACTACCTCCCGAAGGAGCTGCCACCGAGCTGTTGCGGACCCTGGCTCACCACTACGACGCGCTGGTCGGCGGCTCGTTCCTGTGCCGCGACAAAGATGGGCATGTCCGCAACGCCTATTTCGCCGCGGACGCGACCGGGATGATCGGCCGGCACGACAAGGATCTACCGACCATGTGGGAGAACGCCTTCTACATCGGAGGTCAGGACGACGGGGTATTTCGCGCCGGCACACTCAACGTCGGTGCGGCGGTGTGCTGGGAGCTGATGCGTACCCGCACGGCGCGGCGCATGCGCGCTCACGTCGATCTGGTGATGGCGGGCTCCGGTTGGTGGTCGATACCTCCATGGCGGCCACGCGCCACCTTCGCGGCCATGGAGCGCCGCAATCACCAAACCGCCAGGGCGGCGGCCGCCACGTTCGCCAAATATGTTGGTGCCCCGGTTGTTCACGCCGCGCACGTCGGCGAATTCCGCTGTGCCATGCCCTGGATCCCCCTCAAATATCGCGGCCACTTTGAAGGCTCCACCCTCATCACCGACGGTACCGGCAGCATCGTCGCCGAACGCCGCCCCGAAGAAGGCCCAGGCATCGTTCTCGGCGATATCCACCTTGGGCGCCTGCCACCCGCGGCCGAGGTTCCCGACCGATTCTGGCTACACAGCCGGGGCGCATTACCCACCGCGGCATGGCATTACCAAAGGTGGCACGGCCGTAGGTGGTACCGCAGAAACATGGTGACCACATGAGCATCGTCGTCCGCATCGGGTTGGCCGAGCTGGCTCTCGGCGCGCTCTTGGGATGGGTAGTAGCAGCCAACTTTCTTGCGCCACAATTACTCAGGAGGGCTGGCGTGACAAATGGGCGCAGGTTTCTGCAGGCCCATCTCGACTACATCATCATGGGGATACTGCTGATCGCGGTGGGCCTTGCGGTACCCGATCTGCCCGGTTGGCTGGCCGCCGTGGTGGTCTATGGCGCGCTCCTGAACCCCACCTTGTTCCTTCCGATGGCGTTCAAGCAGAACGTCACCTCCAACACCAGTTTCAAGGTTGCCACCTTCACCTCATTCGTGGCGATGAGCGGCAGCCTGGTACTGGTCGCGGTCCAATAGGTTCGCCTTTGCTCATAGCTTTCCGGTCCGCAGGTCTTGGCTACTCTTCAGAACAGCCGCGTCGAGACTCCAGTTTTCCGGTTGGACCCGCTCCCACAGGCCGCCTCTCCCGCGCTTCCTGCCCAGTTCCTCCTCGCGCCTGAACCATTGCTCGGCCGTACGGATCCTGTTCGGATGGATTTCATCCAGCAGTACGTAATCACGTTTGACGATTCCGTCTTTCCACAAGTTCCAAAAACCCGTGAAGTTGTCTCGAAATGTCATGGTGCTGGGGTCATCCGGGGCCGCGTTATATCCGGCCGGCCTATCGGCGATCCCCCCAAGTGGCCCCTGCCAGTAGGTGTCCACGTCCGTGTCTATGTACTGCGCGGGATGCCCGGTGACCTTCTCGAACGCCCGGGCGAGCTCACTGTACGGAATGTGGTCGATAGCCACTTCGAGGTCCATGCCGTTGGACCGATCGGTGTTGTCGAAGAGCCACCTGACGTAGTAGCCGCAATCCTCAAGGGACACATGGGGTACAGCTCCGCCTCCCAGCGGAACCCGCCAGGTGACGACGCCCTCCTCGACGGTGGGCGCCATCGGAGTCAGCGGCGAGATTGTCATCTCAATGTACGGGCCGGATGTGAAGATCGCCGCACCCATCCGCTCCGCGTTTGACTGATTCTGAAGCAGGATCCATTCGGCGACACGCCCCTTGCCGTCATAGTGGCCGACACGGTACCTGGAGTCGTAACCAGCCTTCTTGAGCCCGTAGTCGAGATTTCCGTATACGAGAAATCTGATCCCCTCTTCCATTGCGATCTCGTACGCGCGGATGGCCCAGTACATCTCGGTCTTCTCACCGGTATTGAATCCATCGATATTGATGAAGGCGCCGTCACATCCCCGAAACCCTTCGCGCAGAATGGTTTCGTCAGTGAAAGTGCCTTCCAGGGCCGACGTGTTACCCAGTTCGAGCAGCGCTCTCGCCCGCGCACCGGTGGCATCGCGAGTGAGGAATCGGACGGAGTACTTCCCATCGGCAACCAGCGACCGTGTGACGGGAATGCCCTGGGCACCCGTGGCACCGATCATGAAGATCTTTGAGGTGGCATGTGATGACATTGCGGTGTGCTCCTAAGGTGTATATACAACATTTAGATGCGGCAGCAGGGGCGGCCCCTGTTGACCACTAATCGCCGGACGGTAGTCCGATATTGGCCGCCAGAGTCCGGACGGATTTGATACCACCGGACCCGAGGATCAGGGCGGCCTCTTCCTGCGCTCGCCGCCACTCGGGCATCACGGTCTCGATCTTTTCGCCCCCCGACGAGGTCAGCGCTACCTCGCGGACTCCCTTGGCATCCGATGCCACGGCCTCCACCCAACCGCGCCTGATCAACAGACCCACGTTGCGACTGACCGTCGACCGCTCCAGCTGTAAAACCTCGCCGATGCGCGCCGGTGAGCAGGGGCCGATCCTGCCCAGAGCGGCCATCAGATTGATCTGGGCAATGCTCACACCATGACCCTCGAGGGCGTGGTCATAGACACTCGTGATGGCCCGGCCGAGCAGCCGGACCCGAACCGCCAGGCAGTTGCTCACGATCTCATCGACGGCGTCAGTGACCATGGAACTATTGTTGCATATACATCACCGTCCCGGCAATGGCGCCGAAAGGTGCTGCGGGGTGATCGCAAACGCCCCAGTCGCGGACCACTTTCTGCCGTGGCCCGCGACTGATGGTCCGTCAGATCCGTGTGGTCACCGGCTCGCCGGCTTCGGGCTTATCCCTGAACGTGGCACGTTTGGGAGTGGGCAGCTTTTGCGGCCACCAGAACCACGGGCCGAGGATTCGGGCCAACGGCATGACCAAGAACAGTCGCACGATCATCATGTCGAAGATCAGTCCGATGCAGATGGTGGATCCGGCTTGCCCGATGTTGACCACATCGCTGGAGAGCATCGCGAGCATGGTTCCGGCGAGTACGAACGCGGCGGTGACGGCGACGTTGCCGGATCCGGCGATGGTGCGGATCAGGCCCGTACGAATACCCGCAGATAGCTCCTCGCGATACCGAGAGAGCAGCAGCAGGTTGTAGTCGCAACCCACCCCGACGAGCACGATGAAGGCGATGGGCAGTGTGAGCCAATGCAACTCGATGCCGATCAGGGTTTCCCAGATGAACGCTGCCAGCCCGAGCGACCCGAGGAAGGACAGCACCACAGTGATCAGCACGATCACCGAACCGGCCAGGGTCCGCGTGATGACCATGACGATCAGGAACACCAGCCCGAAAGTCGCCAGCATCATGGTGAGGATGTCATTCATGGAAAATGCTTGAACATCACGGTAATTCGCAGACGCGCCAGCCACCAGCAGATCGACATTCGACAGCGACGTCCCCTTGATTGCCTCGTGTGCGGCGGCCTCGGCACGCTGGATCTGATCGATGCCTTCCGGGCTCATGGCCTCGCCCTGGTGGTAGATCAAGATGCGGGCGCCCTTGCCGTCAGGCGTCATCATGAACTTCATTCCAGTCTGAAAGTCCTTGGTGTTGAAGGACTCCGGGGGCATGAAGAAGAAATCGTCGTTCTTGGCGTTGTCGAAGGCCTTGCCCATGTCGACCATCGGATTGATCATCGGCTCGAGCTGCGCGATGGTGGCATGAAATAGGCTCTGCATGGTCAGCGTCAGCTGCTGCATGACGGCCATGTTCTGCACCATCGCGTTGAGCTGAGTAATCATCTGCGGAGTGGCCGCATCGACCATGCTCAAACCATCGACCATCGGCCCCAGCTGCGAGGTCGCCTCATCGATATTGTCGACCGATTCGTTCAATGAGCGCATGGCCCAACACATCGGGATATCGAAGCAGTGTGGCTCCCAATACAAGTAATTACGTATCGGACGGAAGAAGTCGTCGAAGTTGGCCAAGTTGTCGCGCGTCTTCTCCATCGCGGCCTTCAGGCCCCTGGACGCTTCAACGGACATCTGCGTTCCCGCGGAAAGCTGACCGGTGATGTCCGCCATCTTCTTGCTCGACTCCATCATGTCGCCCATCCGGGCAGCCATGGTGTCGATATCGGCGACGCGGTCTTTCAAGAATCCGAGATTCTGGCCGATCTTGGTTCCCATCGAACCCATCGCATACGGCAGTGACGCGTGTTCCAGCGGCCGTCCATTGGGTCGGGTGATGCTCTGCACCATCGAAATACCCGGTGTGCGCACGATATTTTTGGCGACGCGATCCAGGCTGATCATGTCGGTGGTGTTGCGCATATCGTGGTCGGCCTTGATGTACAGCGTGTCGATGGAGAGCTGGCTCGGCTGGAAATGGCGATCCGCTGCGTCATACCCACGAGACGACTCGACGCTCTTGGGCGCGTAATCGCGATCGTTGTAGCTCACCGTGTAGTTGGCCAGGTTGGCGATGCACAGCGGGATCACCAGGGCCGCAACCGCGATCATCGCCGCCGGCCACTTGGCGATCGCCGTACCCAACTTGCGCCAGGCCGGACTGGTCTTGGCCGGCTCCGACAGCCAGGGCACCTTGCTACCCAGTGTCAGCAGTGCCGGACCCAGCGTAAGCGCCGCGATCACGGCGACAACCATTGCCACGAAACACGGTGGGCCCAAGGTCCGGAAGTAGTCCAGAGTGGTCAGGCTCAGGCACAAGCACGCACCGGATATCGCGATGCCCGACCCCAGCACAACGTGGGCCACACTGCGCACCGAGGTGTAGTACGCGGACTCGCGGTCCTCTCCGGCACGCCGGGCCTCCTGAAAGCGGCCGAGATAGAAGATGCCGTAATCGGTGGCCACACCGAGAACCAAAGACACCGCCATATTCATGGCGAACGACGAGATGCCGATGATGTGGTTTTCGACCAGCAGCGAGACCACGCCACGAGCGGTGGCCAGCGTGATCAACACACCGAACAGCGGAATGATCGCCCGGGTGATAGAGCGATATGCGATCAACAGCATCGCGATGATCACGACGATGGTGACGATGGTCAGCGTGACCATGCTCTCGTCGGCGGCGTTGAGCGTATCGGAGGCCAGGGGCGCCGGGCCGCTCACGTAGACCGTGAGTCCCTCGGGCCTGTCCTTGTCGAGCTTCTCGATAATGCCGCGGATGGCCTTGATGGACCTGTTCGAGTCGGCGTCCCCCAGATCGCCGGTGGGCCGCACTGTCAGCGTTGCGGCCTGTGCGTCCGCGCTCTGCTGGCCCGACCTGGTAACGGGGTCACCCCACAGGTTCATCAGCGATTGCACGTGCTCTTTGTCGTCCAGCAGCCGACGAACCATCTCGTCGTAATACTTGTGGTCCTGCTCGCCGAGCTGACGACCCTGCGCCTCCAGTACCACCACGGCCATGCTGGTGTAATCGGACTCCTGGAAGTCTTGCCCCTGCGTGATGGCGGCGGCAGACGAGGGCGCATCCCGCGGAATCATCGCTTTGGCGTTGGCCGCGGTCGTCTCTTCCAGGGTGGGCACAAAAATATTCAGGGCAGCGGCGGCGGCGACCCAGAAGATCACCACCGGGATCGCCAGTACACGTAGCAATCGCGCTGGCCCAGGGCGCTTTTCAGGTTCCTTCACTACCGGCGGGGTGGGCGGCACCAGCACCGGCCCGGTGTCCTCATCCTGCGGTGGCTGCTGTCCCGAGGTCATGCTGCCGTCACCGTGCATGCGACCGCGGCGCTGGAATGGTTGACGACCTGTTCCTCACGGACCTCACCGTTGACGCGGATACGGCATCCCAGTGAATCCCCATCCACCTGTGCGACCAGGCTCAATGAAGCCGCCGACGACATCGTGGTCTCCGAAACCGACCATGGCAGTGACGTCAGCACGACGTCGACGGGTTCGCTATTGAGATTGGCATAGGACACTTTCCCGCTAGTTCCCAGATTGCCGAACACCTCATAGGTGACGTTCTTGGGATTGATCTGGACCACCGTGGCCGGAATCGGACGCGTCGTCGGCGGATGGCTTATGGCCTGCGACTTCTCCCGAATCCGGTTGACCCCGAAACCCACGACCGCGATGACGATCACTGCCACCAGGGGCATCCACAACGCGCCCAGAATTCGGCCGGCTTGACCTTTTGATCGCTTGCGTCGGCTCATCGCTGAGCACCTCCGGCCGGGACGGTAAGAACAGCGGACACGCAATCCTCCTCGGCGCTCGTTACCTGCCCGGGGAGGTATCCCCGTACACGGAATCCCCCACTCATCGCAGGCTCCTCAGGGTTGAACGGCACACATCTCGTTGTTACCTTCGGTAACATAGCTCTTGTTACCCGAAGTAACAAGTCGGCTAGGATGTTGACTCATGCAGAAAGGCCCAACGTCCGGCGCGGCATCGCGCCGACCGTGGGCAGAGCGCCACGCGCACTTGCTGGACGCCGCTGAGCAGCTGTTCTTTGAACGCGGCTTCGCCGCAGTGTCGTTGAGTGACATTGCTCAAGCCGCGGGCGTCACCAAGCCCATCGCCTACCGCCACTTCAAAACCAAGGACGGGGCCTATCTGGCCTGTGCCCGGCGAGCCCAAGCCGACTTCGCGCAGGCCCTGGTGCAGCGAGCGGATCCGACGCAGGCCGTGCGTGAGCAGTTCGCCGCCGCCGCCGACCTGTTCTATGAACTCTTGGAGACTCATCCCGAGCGCTGGGAGCTTATTTACGGCAGCGCCGCGGTGCTGCCCGCCGAGTCACGTGACGAACTGTCCGCGCTGCGCCTGGGCAACATCGAGACGACCTACGCACTGATCACCAAGGATCATCCCGACATACCCAAGCTTTTCGCCGAAGGACTCTCGCACGCAATGTCCGGGGCAGCCGAACGGCTGGGACATTGGTGGCGCTCCCGCCCCGATCTGGACCGCCAGCACATGGTCGATATCCACGTCGAGATCTTCTACGCCGCGGTAGCTCCTTATCTGGACTCGCGGTCGACAGCCAAGCGCTGATCGGTACTACCGTCACCCACCCTCGCCGATCGGCCCCGCGCGGGCTGCCGCCCGGGCAGGTCGCGCGCCGAAACGGCCCAGCATCACCGGAACACTGACGGCAACAACAACATCCAGGTCTTCGACCGTGCAGCCGGCCACCACCGCGCCCATCCGCCGGGCCACCGCACCGGCCTCCGCGCACGCGGGCGTGACGCCGTAGAGGGCGTGCTGCGCCCCCGCCAGCGCCGACAGGTCTGCGGCGGCCTGAGCCCGGTGCCGCGCCACCACGGCCGATCCCACCGCGGCACCCCCGGCGGTCAGCGCCAACAGCACCGCAATCATCGCCACCGCGATGATGGTCGCCGCGCCGCCGTCAGCCCTCGGGTTCCATCGCCGAAATTGACTCGGCGGCAATCGTAATAGCAGGGAGCAACCTGCTCGTCGCCGTAACCCGTGCCACCACATAGCCGCCGTCGCGGCGAACCTCAACCGTCGCCCCCGGTGGCGCGAGGCGACGCGCCACCGTTCGCGCATCGGCGTCGTCACCACGCGCAGCCAGTCGCGCTGCCTCACGAGAAGCATCCACACAGTGCACCTGGATAGACACCGCCTGAATTCCGGCTGCACACATCACCAGCACCGCCACCAACGCCGCGACGCCGAACGCGGCCTCGACCGTGACGGCTCCCGCATCTCCGTCTAGACGCTGGTGTTGAGTGCACGCGCAATGATGTTGGTGAGCGCACTGACGATCGAGTCTCCGGTGACCACCGTGTAGAGAATTGCCCCGAAGGCCGCGGCCGCGATAGTCCCGATCGCGTATTCGACCGTGGACATGCCATCCTCTGACTCGACGACTACCACGAGCCGCCGACGCACCTTGGTCAACATACCGTTGTGTATCAATGGATTCCCTCCCTTGTTGGCCTGCGGCCCCTCCGCAGGTCACAGCACACCGCTGTGGAACACATCGCGCGCCAAGCCCATGACGACAGGCACGATGCCCAGGCAGATGAAAGATGGCAGAAAGCACAGCCCCAGTGGCGCCCCGATGAGCACACCGGCTCGTTCCGCGGTCGCCACCGCGGAATCCAGCGCGTCTCGACGACATTGCACCGCCAATGAGGCGATGCCGTCGGCCATGACCACTCCCGAGTCGGCGGATCGCCGCGCCAGTCTGGTCAGCGCCTGGCGCTGTTCGTATCCCGGATCATCGGGTGAGCCCGCGTCCATCCATGCCGTCGATGCCGGTGCACCCAGCGCAAGCATCTCGCCCGCTCGACGGAGGATTCGGGCCAGCTCCACCGGTGCCGCGGCAGCCACCACCAGTGCCGCGGTCGCGACGGGCATCCCGGACCGCAGACACACACCGAACATGTCGAGGCTGAATGCCATTCCCAACAAACCCTTTTCGATGTCGTCCCGCTCGAAAGGAGCAGGAAGCCGATGGGGTGACATCCTCGCCCGGGCCCGCAATGACCTGGGCGCGGTCAAGACCGCCGCGGCAAGCATCAGCAGCGCGGCGCTCACCGCAACGCCTTCCCGGTGATCGCGTCGGCCCACAGCAGGCCGGCACACGCCAGCGTCACCCCTACAACGAGCAACGCGCCGCCCACGCCACCCGCGCACAGCACGCTGAGGGGTCTGGCTCCGATCATCTGTCCCAGCCCGATTCCCGCGACCGGTAGACCCGTCAGCACGACCGCGGTCGCACGGGGACCGGCGAGTCCGGCGTTCACGCGCGCGGTGAACTGCTGTCTTTCCTGCAAATCCGCCCTGCACGCGTCGAGGAGGTCGGCAACCGCGAGACCATGACGCTGGGCCAGTGACCAGCTACGGGTGATCCGATTCCATTGCGCTCTCGCCGGAACGGATCTCGGCAGGGCCCGATCTACGTTCACTCCCAAGCGGGCTCGTGCCGCGATCGCCGCGAATGCCTCGCCGGCCGCGCCGTTCAGCTCGACCGCGGCGATCTCAAAGGCCCGCACGGGATGCGCCCCGACCCTGAGTTCGCCGACAACTACATCGAGCCCGGACCCCGTGCAGTCCAACTCCTCCGATTCGACGCGAGATCTGCGGCGCCTACGCCACCGCAGGGCACCGGTCCCGGCCACCACGACAGCCGACACGACCACCGACAGTGGCAGTAGCCACAGAGCCGTCAGCACCAGCGCACTCAGCGGTGCCGCCACCAGCTTCCCCGTCCAGCGCACCGGACTCATCCCGGGCTGGTCCAGCCGCCGATACCTTTGCGGCACCAGAAGCAACGCGGCGGCGAGCAGCACTAAGGCCTGCGGCGTCATACCGCACCCCGAGCGATCAATCCGTCCAACTGCTCCGCACCGGGGCAGCGCCCGCCGTCGATATTCCACGCAGGTATCACTCGCGCGATCCCGTCATCGCCCTTGCGCACCACCGCGATTTCGGTCAGTCTTCGGAAGTTTGTGAATCTCCTGATGTGACAGACACATTGAGATGG
>NZ_MAFQ01000007.1 GCF_002013895.1 Mycobacteroides franklinii
AGGCATCGTGTGTGCGCTGGCCGTGGGCTTGAAATACAAGTTCGGGTTCGATGACTCCCTGGACGTGGTCGGTGTTCACCTGGTCGGTGGCATCGTGGGCACCCTGCTCATCGGGTTCTTCCTGGCCCCGGGCACCGGGGCTTCAGCGGTCAAGGAAGTCAAACTCGGTCTGTTCTACGGCGGCGGACTCGAACAACTGACACGCCAAGCGATCGGCGCGGGTTCGGTTCTGCTCTACTCGGCAATCGGCACCGCTATCGTGGCTCTCATCGTGAAGTACACCATCGGCCTACGCATCAGCGACGAGGGAGAAGCGGCAGGCGCCGACGAATCCCAACACGCAGAAGGCGCATACGACTTTGCCGCGTTGGGAAGTGGTTCGGTAATCGGCCGCCACGTCAGCTCTGGCAGCTTGGACTAGGGAGAAAGAGGAAGACATGAAGCTGGTCACCGCGATCGTCAAACCGTTCACGCTGGAAGATGTCAAGACTGGTCTGGAACAGGCCGGCATCCTCGGCATGACGGTCAGCGAGGTGCAGGGCTACGGCCGGCAGAAGGGCCACACCGAGGTATACCGCGGTGCCGAATACTCGGTGGACTTCGTGCCGAAGGTTCGCGTCGAGGTAGTGGTGGACGACAGTGCCGTCGACAAGGTGGTGGAGGTCATCGTGACCGCCGCACGCACCGGCAAAATCGGCGACGGCAAGGTATGGGTGAGCCCCGTTGACTCGGTGGTGCGGGTACGCACCGGCGAGCGGGGGGCCGACGCTCTGTAGGGCTTGGGCCCTCTGACCGCTTAGGACGGTAATCACATGGGCGCCGCAACGGACCTCGTGGCCGCTAGGGCGCAGCTGCTCGGTGATAGTGCTCGGCTGAACGCCGGCGCGATTCGGGAAGCGATGACCGACCTCAATGAGCTGTGGCTGACGACAAAGGCCGCCGAGGTCGGCATCACCGACTCCAGTGGATTCGCCATTGTGGCACTCGGCGGCCTCGGCCGACGGGAAATGCTGCCGCATTCGGATCTGGATCTGGTGCTGCTGCACGACGACAACATCGCACCGGAAACGCTTAGTGAGGTCGCGAACGGATTGTGGTACCCATTGTGGGACGCCAACATTCGACTGGATCATAGTGTGCGCACGGTTGCCGACACCTTGCACGTGGCCGGACAGGAGATGTCGGCGGCGCTGGCACTGCTCGACGCCAGGCATATCGCGGGCGATGCGCAGTTGTCCAGCTTGATGATCGGTGGGGTACGCCAGCAATGGCGTTCACAGATCCGGACCCGGCTCGATGAACTGATCGAGTACACCAAGGCCCGGTGGCGGCGCAGCGGCGAGATCGCACACCGTGCCGAGCCCGATCTGAAGTCCGGCCGCGGGGGCCTGCGCGATGTTCAGTTGTTACGCGCGTTGGCCATTGCCCAACTCACCGATAGCGGGCTGGAGAAATCCTTCGACGGTGCGCATTCGGTGATCTTGGACGTCCGCACCGAATTGCATCGAGTCGCCGGGCGCGACCGCGACCAGCTGTTGGCCCAGTTCGCCGACGAAATTGGTGCGGCGTTGCGCATCGGTGACCGGTTCGACCTGGCCAGGCTGCTGTCGGACGCCGCCCGCACCATCAGCTACTCGGTGGACGTGGGGCTGCGTACTGCCGCGAATTCCATTCCTCGACGAGGTATTTCGGCGCTGCGGCGAACCGTCCGGCGTCCACTCGACGAGGGAGTGGTGGAGCATGCCGGTGAAGTGGTGCTGGCTCGTGACGCCCGCCCGGAGCGTGACCCGTCGCTGATCCTGCGGGTGGCGGCGGCCTCGGCGACGACCGGCCTGCCGATTTCCGCGTCCACATTGGGCCATCTGGCCGAATCGGCACCCGAGCTGCGCACGCCCTGGCCACGGGAGGCCCTCAAGGATCTGCTGGTGCTGCTGGAGGCCGGCCGTCCGGCGCTGGCCACCATCGAAGCGTTGGATCGAACTGGATTGTGGAGCAGGCTGTTTCCCGAATGGGGTCCGGTCCGGGACCTGCCGCCGCGCGATATCGTCCACATCTGGACCGTAGATCGGCATCTGGTCGAGGCAGTAGTCCAGGCGAGTGCCTTCACCACCCGAGTCTCCCGGCCGGATCTGTTGGTTCTCGGAGCGTTGGTTCACGACATCGGCAAGGGACGCGGCGGTGACCACAGCGTCGTCGGAGCGGAGCTCGCCGTGCAGATCGGCACTCGGTTGGGGCTATGGCCTTCCGATGTGGACCTGCTGTCGAAGATCGTGCGGTATCACCTGCTGCTGCCCAACACCGCGACGCGGCGCGATCTTGCGGACCCGGAAACCATTGAGACCGTGGTCAATACGCTCGGCGGTGATCTACTACTCCTGGAGCTGCTGCAACAGCTCGCCGAGGCCGATTCGCTGGCCACCGGTCCTGGCGTGTGGGGTGACTGGAAGGCATCACTGATCGGGGAATTGGTGCGCAAATGCCGGATGGTGATGCGCGGTGAGCAGCTGCCCGAGCCCGATCCCATTGATCCGGAACTACTTTCGCTGGCTGCCGACGGGGGAGTCCAGGTGCGGTTGACGCCTGGGGGATCTCCCCATATGTACAGCGTGAGCATGATCGCGCCCGATCAGCGCGGCCTGCTCTTCAAGGCAGCGGGGGTGCTGTCGCTGAATTCGTTGCGGGTGTTCTCGGCCTCGGTGGCCAGTCATGCGGGGTCGGCCATCAACACCTTCGAGGTATCGCCGCGATTCGGCTCACCCCCGGCGGCCGGGTTGCTGCGTCAGCAGCTGATCTCCGCCCTCGACGGGGACACCGACATCATCGCGACACTCGACGAGCGCGAACGTGAGTCCGCACAGTTCGCCACCGGTGTCGTCGGCGATCCGACACCCGCTGTGCCCACCAATTACGCGCCCGCGCCGCCCCGGATCCGATGGTTCGAGCCGGCGGGGAACCCCGATCAGCAGATCGTGGAGATCCGCACCTCGGACGCGCCGGGCCTGCTGGCACGCATTGCCGCAACGCTCGAGCGCCACGGTGTGGATATCGCGTGGGCCAGGGTGAACACCCTTGGTTCCTCAGTGGTGGACACGTTCTGTCTGAGCACCGGGCCTGAGCAGGCAGTGCTCGAGGCGGCGATTGCGTCGGTGCTGCCCACGGTGGCACCGGAGCCGAAGAAGGCTGCCGCCTCGTAGCGCGTCGACACGCCGTCTCCTGGCGGACACGTGCGATACGAGCCCGCCGCCATGCGGCGTGTCGGTGGTTCGACAGAGTCGATATCCCAGCCAGCTAGGCTGGTCCACGTGTTTGAATCGCTGTCTGACCGGTTGACCGATGCCCTTGCCGGCCTACGGGGCAAGGGCCGTCTGTCCGACGCCGATATCGACGCGACCTGCCGGACCATTCGGCTCGCGTTGCTTGAGGCCGATGTGGCGCTGCCCGTTGTGCGCACCTTCATCGGCCGCATCAAGGAACGCGCCAAGGGCGCCGAGGTCTCCGGCGCGCTGAACCCCGCGCAACAGGTCGTCAAGATCGTCAACGAGGAGCTGATCGGCATCCTCGGCGGGGAAACCCGTCAGCTGGCTTTCGCCAAGACCCCGCCGACCGTGATCATGCTGGCCGGTCTGCAGGGTGCCGGTAAGACGACACTCGCCGGAAAGCTGGCCAAATGGCTTAAGGGACAAGGGCATACCCCGCTTCTGGTGGCCTGCGACCTGCAGCGTCCGGGCGCGGTGAATCAGCTACAGGTGGTCGGTGAGCGCGCCGGCGTATCCGTCTACGCCCCGCACCCGGGCACCGCCGACGGCGGCCTGGAAGTTGGCTCGCTGGTCGGCGACCCGGTGGCGGTGGCCCGCGACGGCCTGGCCCATGCCAAGGCCCAGCACTTCGACGTGGTGCTCGTGGACACCGCCGGCCGCCTCGGTATCGACGCCGAGCTGATGGACCAGGCGGCACGCATCCGCGATGCCGTCGACCCCGACGAGGTGCTGTTCGTCCTCGACGCCATGATCGGCCAGGACGCGGTGAGCACCGCAGAGGCCTTCCGCGCGGGGGTCGGATTCACCGGCGTCGTCCTGACCAAGCTCGACGGCGACGCCCGCGGTGGTGCCGCGCTGTCGGTGCGTGAGATCACCGGCACCCCGATCCTGTTCGCGTCCACCGGCGAAAAGCTGGAGGACTTCGATGTCTTCCACCCCGACCGGATGGCCAGCCGAATCCTGGGTATGGGCGACCTGCTGTCCCTGATCGAACAGGCCGAACAACACTTCGATGCCGAACAGTCGCTGGCTGCCGCCGAGAAGATCACCTCGGGGGAACTCACGCTCGAGGACTTCCTGGAGCAGATGCTCGCGATCCGCAAGATGGGGCCGATCGGCAACCTGCTGGGCATGTTGCCCGGGGCCGGCCAGATGAAGGACGCGCTGGCTGCCGTCGACGACAAGCAGCTCGACCGGGTACAGGCCATCATCCGTGGCATGACGCCCACCGAGCGGGCCGATCCGAAGATCATCAATGCCTCCCGCAGGCTGCGCATCGCCAATGGCTCCGGGGTGGCGGTCTCCGAGGTCAATCAGCTTGTGGACCGCTTCTTCGAGGCGCGCAAGATGATGGCCTCGATGGCGGGCCGCATGGGCATGGGCGCCATCAACCGCAAGAGCAACCGCAAGGGCGGTAAGAACACCAAGAAGGGCAAGAAGGGCTCACGGGGCCCCACTGCGCCGAAGATCCGGGGTGGATTCCCGGGCATGGCTGGGCTGCCCGGGGGAATGCCGGCGGGATTCCCTGACCTGTCCGGTATGCCGGAAGGTCTGGGCGAACTGCCGCCCGGTCTGGCCGATATCGACATCTCGAAGCTGAAGTTCCCCAAGAACTGAGCCAGATGCCCGTGCATTTGCGTGGACGAACTCTTCCGTCCGAAGAGTCCATCGATCTGTGGGTGCATGACGGCGTCATCAGCCTTGAAGCGATAGCGGGCGCCGACACCGTTTTTGACGGCGGCTGGCTGCTGCCCGGACTTGTCGACGCGCACTGCCACGTCGGAGTCGGACCGCACGGCCCGACCTCGCTCGGGGAAGCGATTGCGCAGGCCGAGGCCGAGCGCGAGGTGGGTGCACTGCTCCTGCGCGACGCCGGATCCCCGGTGGATACCCGCGGCTTCGATGAGCGCGAAGACCTGCCACGGATCATCCGCGCGGGCAGGCACTTGGCCAAGCCCAAGCGTTACATCCCCGGGTTGCCCATCGACATCGAGGATGACTCGCAGCTTCCCGAAGCCGTTGCCCTCCAAGCGCGTTGGGGCGATGGCTGGGTGAAGTTGGTGGGGGACTGGATTGATCGCTCCGTCGGCGACTTGGCTCCGCTGTGGTCAGACGAGATCCTCAAAGAGGCCGTCGATGCCGCGCATGCCAACGGTGCGCGGGTCACCGCCCATGTCTTCGGCGAGGACGCGCTGCCGGGTCTGATTCGCGCCGGAATCGACTGCATCGAGCACGGCACCGGTCTCACCGATGACACCACCGCCCTGATGGTCGAACATGGCACCGCGCTCGTCCCGACTGTCATCAACATCGAGAACTTCCCGGGAATCGCAGACTCCGCAGCGAAGTACCCGATCTATGCCCAGCACATGCGCGATCTGTATGCCGGCCTGCACACGACCTTCGGGAACGCGTATGACGCGGGCATCCCGATCTACGCGGGTACCGATGCCGGTGGTGGGATCGCGCACGGACGTATCGCCGACGAGGTCGCCGCGCTCACGCGGATCGGCATGAGCGCCACCGATGCGTTGGGCGCTGCGTCGTGGCGGGCTCGGGACTGGCTGGGCCGGCCCGGCCTGGAGCACGGCGCACCGGCCGATCTCGTCGCTTACCGTGCGGACCCACGCACCGGACCAGGTGTGCTGTCGCGTCCAGACCTCGTCATGCTGCGCGGCCAGATTCGATAGAGTGCCCGTCATGCGTTTCGCGATGGCGGTGGTGATGAGCTGGGGCCTGGCGGTCGCGATGCCGGCGTCGGCGCATGCCGAGACGCTCTGCCGAGACTTCAACACGATGGACGACGCAGGAAAGCTGGCCGCTGTTCAGGAGGCGGCCGCGGGCGGCAACGCGGTGGCACAGATCTCGCCCGGGGACGCTGTGTCCTTGGCCATTGCGATGTGCCGGGTTCGCACCGGTGAAACCGTGCTCCAGGTGCTTAATACCAAGGTCTAGAGCGAACCGACGCTGGTCGAACCGTCATTGAGAAAGCCCCAGTCGAACAGGCTCGCGGCCTGATCCCAATAGGTCGGGCCACCCTCGTGGATGAGGCCGTACATCATCACCACGACCAGCCGTTTGCCGTCATGCTCGGCGGCCGCCACGTAGGTCTTGCGGGCCAAGTCGGTGAACCCGGTCTTGCCGCCGATGACTCCTGGATAGCGGTACATCAGCTCGTTCTGATTGTGCAGCACGCGGCCCGGGAACTCGGCGGCTGGCTGCCGGGTGATATCCGCGAACACCGGATTGGCCAGCGCCGCCCGGAAGATCACGGCCAGATCGTGCGGGCTGGTGCGCATGTCCATGCCCGGCGCGTCCAGTCCGGACGGGGAGGCGGTGTGCGTGGCGGTGGCACCGAGTGCCGCTGCCTTCGCGTTCATCTTGTCCACGGCCGCCTCACGGCCGCCCAGCATGTGGGCCAACGTGTTCGCGGCGTCGTTACCGGATTCCAGCAGCGCACCCTCGAGCAGGTCGTGGGTGGTGTAGGTCTGTCCGGCCTTGATGCCCACACAGTTGCATTCGGCATGGGAGTCGGCGGCATCGGCAACCACGGTGGCGTCCAGCGGCAGCTCGTCGAGCGCGACCAGGGCCAGCAGCACCTTGATGGTGCTGGCAGGGGGGTGCACGGCATAGGGGTCGCGTGCGGCCAGGATCTGACCAGAGTCCAGATCCGCGACCAACCATGCCTGCGCGGGCCCCTCGGGCGGCGGCGGAGCCATGTCAGCATGCGCGACGCCGACGGACATCACCGACAGGAACAGGGCGCTGAGCACCGCCAAGGAACGGTTTCTACGTAGGACCACTGAGGAAGACATCGGGTCCGACACTAGCGCAGGGTCGATGCCACGTGGTCCAGGTCCAGCGATTCCACGAACTTCGGCTGCTGATACAACTCGCGCAGCTGATCTTGCGGAATGGCTTGCAGCGCAGACTTTTTGATCTTGTCTCCACCGCCGGCCGCCCATGCGCTGTCCCAGATCATGGCGAGCGTGCGGGCGCTGTCGGCCATCAGGATCCCGGTTTGCTCGCCGAATTGTGCCCACAGCCCGTCCTGGGTTGCCACCACGGGTTTGCCGCCCAGCGCGACGAACGCGTCGATCAGCTGGGTCGGCGCCAGCCGCTTCGCCGATCTGTCCATCAATTCGACGGTCGCCAGCGCCGCGTGCTGTCCGTCGTCGACCAGATCTACGTCGCCGAGCGAGGTCAGGGCGGTGGGTATCGCGGCCACCAACTCCGCGGCATGCCGGTCGATCATCTTGGACTCGTAGCACGCGTGCACCCCGGCACCCGTACCGTCCGGGTATCCGTCCGCCAGGTAGCTTCCGTGCAGCGGTTGCGAGGCGTCGCCCACGTAGTGCGCCAATAGGCCTGCCGCGCAGACGAACTGGCCGATCTGCTTGTTCTTGACAAAGCCAACCATCGCGTCGTAGAACTGCCAGACCCGAAAGGGCAGCAAGCCGCGCTTGTCCTGCGTGGTGTGACCGCGTTCGTCATAGAACTGCTGCCACTTGGCCACGGTGAGGTTGGCGATGTCCTGCAGGCACACGTCGCGCACGATTGAACCGTCCGGGCCGGGCTCATCGATATCGGCGTAGTGGCATGGGTGCTCGGGGCCCTGCGACCGATATCCGACCATGTGGTCGTCGCGGCCGCCCACCACTTTGCTCGGTAGGTTCTTCCAGACCAGATCCGGCACGTCGGCAAGGGGGATGATGCTGTCCGGATTGCTGCGGGCCTCCTTGAGGCGCTGGGCAATGGTCTTGGGGTCCAGCTCGGACAGCGCGAAGCTGATCGCGTCCAGGTTGGCCTGCATCAGCGTCTTGAGGTTCGGCGACCGGATCGCGTCGGGGGTGAAGGTCGCGATGCTGTAGTGGCCGGTCTGACCCCAAAACGGTTGCGCGCCCTCTTGCTGTCCGACGACCGGTTCCACGTCAAGGAGATTGCATACCGTGCTCAAGCTCGTCGCGAGTGCGAAGTTCATCGTGCACCGGGTAGCGCCGTCCAGGAATGCCTGCCCGCCCCACTCCACGGCCAACGGTGCGGGCCGCGCCCGGTCTGCGGTGAGGTGCCAGATCATTCCCGAATCGCCGGGAACCGTTTGCGGTCCTTGCGGATCCGGTGCGATGAGAAAGTCCGACACGTATTCGGAGCCACCCACCGACTTGTATCGGTAGAACAGCGCCATGACCTTGCCGGCCACCAGGCCGGAGCCCGCGCCGTGCGCCACCACGGGCTGGTCGATCAGATCGAGACCATTGGTCATGTCGCCGGTGTCGACCATCGGACCGATATCGCCGATCCCGTAGGCGGTTGACGTCCATTCCCCGGCGTCGTCGACGTCGACGAGTCCGATGTCCAGCGTGAGATAGGTGTTCGTCATCGAGAAGGGGTACACCTCGTCGAACGGCAACCGGGTGAGCTGCTGCCCGCTGGATACCCCGATCCGTGAGCGGGCCAGTCCGCGCACCATATCGATCTCTTGTCCGGCCGGTCCGCACACGTGCCGGTTGGTCAGTGCGTACAGCGTGTGCCCGTCCGTGACAAGACAACCCGCGGTCGCGGTGTGTGACTGATTCTGGACATCGACCACGATGGGGAGTCCGCCACCGAGAAGTGTGGTGGGCCAGCGTGTCTGCGTCGGGCGTTGCGGGGTGGTGGACACGGGGGCCGGATCCACCTGCACCTTGCAGACCGGGACGACGCGGCCGTCGGGCATGAACAGTTGCTTGGGCACGTAGTCGTACGGGGTAAGGGACTTGGGTGCGGCCCAGTCGCTGATGAAGACCATCACGCACGGCCAGGAAAATCCTTGTTCCACCCGGGAATTGACCAGCGTGCGAGCACCGCCCGGCTGCTCGCGGATCAGATATCGGCCGATCGCGGTGCCCACCACATTGGGTTTGTTGGTCAGGTGGTGGTGGTAGAGGTCACGGGCTGCCAACAGGTCGGTGACCGACAGTGCTTGCAGGTTGTCCACCGTTGTTTGGTTGTTCTCGCGCGCACGGCTCATCCTTAGATTCGTAGCGTTCGCGAACCAGATGCCGGTGCGTATCGGATGAACACCGGATGAACCGCTGCTGGGAACACCCCGGGAACATAAGCGGACTGCAGTCCGTTAAAGGGGTATGACAAATCGTGTGCTGTTTGGTTTGGACACCTTCGCCGACGTCCCCGCAGGTATGACCAACCCGGAAGCGATCCGTGCGGTCGTTGAGGAAGGGGTGCGTGCCGATCAGGTGGGCGTCGACATCTTCGCCATCGGAGAGCACCATCGCACCGAATTCGTGGGGGAGTCTCCCGAGATGATGCTGGCCGCGATCGCCGCCCGGACCGAGCGGATCACGCTCGCGACCGCTGTCACGGTGCTCAGCACCGACGATCCGGTGCGGGTCTACCAACGGTTCGCGACTCTCGATGGAATCTCCAATGGCCGGGCCGAGGTGGTGTTGGGTCGGGGATCGTTCACCGATTCCTTCCCGCTGTTCGGCTACGACCTGGCCGACTACGACGAACTCTTCGAGGAGAAGTTCGATCTCTTGGCCAAGCTGCTGCCGGGGGATCCGGTGACCTGGTCGGGGAAGCTGCGATCGTCCTTGGACGGCGTGGATGTGTTCCCGAAAACCGCCGATGGTCTGCGGGCCTGGGTGGGGGTGGGCGGATCGCCGGACTCGGTGGTTCGGAGCGTGCGATACCGGATACCGATGATCCTGGCGATCATCGGCGGCAACCCGATGCGATTTGAGCCCTACGTGGACCTGTACCGCCGTGCTCAGGACCAGCTTGGGGTCACCGAGCCGATGCCGCTGGGCGTGCACAGTCCCGGGCATATCGCCGAGTCCGACGAGGAGGCGATCGCGCAGTACTGGCCGGGGTTCCGGGAGTTGCGCACCACCATCGGGCGTGAGCGCGGCTGGCCCGCCCCGCGGTACGAGGAGTATCTGGCCGAGGTGAAGTCGGGCTCGCTATATGTGGGTTCACCGGACACCGTGGCGGCCAAGATGGCCAAGACCATCCGCGGCCTCGGCGCGGACAGGTTCAGCCTGGTGTACCAGGCGTCGCAGCCGGGGCTGGGCATGCAGAACGTCGAGCTGTACGGGACCCAGGTGATACCGCGAGTGCGTGAGTTGCTCGCTCTCGGTGAGGCCGGAGCGGCTTAGGCAAAGTTGTAGGTGGCCAACGCTTTTGCGACCACCCTGCCGGCCGGATCGGCGACCGTGACCTCGATGTTCGAGAGCCGCTTACCGCGGCGGACCACCTGGCCCACCGCGGTAAGGTCGGTGGCGTCGGCTGCGGAGACGTAGTTGACGGTCAATGAAGCCGTTGAGCCACCGAACTTCTCGGGCACCGTGTCATCGGCCCACGCCGCTGCCATGGCCGCCGTATCGGCGAGGGTTGCGATCGCGCCGCCGTGGCCGGTGTGGCCCATGGTCGCCAGCTCGGGTTTGAACGGCATGGCGAGCACCGCGCGATCGTTGCCGATCTCGGTGAGTGTGATTCCCAGATGCTGACACAGCGGCGAGTTCGGGACGAATTGCGTGATGATTTCGGTCCGAGTGGGCATGCTCACAAGTTATGACATCCGCTTGGACTCTCGACGAAGTTTCCGACCGCCTGCAGATTCAGCAGCTCCTGGTCGACTACGCGACCGCCATCGATACCCGCCAGTTCGACGATCTGGATGAGGTGTTCACCAACGACGCGTACATCGACTACCGCGCGATGGGTGGCATCGACGGGGATTACCCGGACGTCAAGGCCTGGTTGGCGCAGGTGCTTCCGGCATTTCCGATGTATGCGCACATGCTGGGAAACATCTCGATCCGTTTCGACGACGAAGGTGGCGCGGAGCGGTCCTCCGCGGTGGTGCGCAGCCTGTGTTTCAACCCGATGGTGCCGGGCGGCGACACCGAACAGGTGCTCTTTCTGGGGCTTTGGTACGACGATGTGGTGGTCCGCACCCGGCACGGGTGGAGGCTGACGCGCCGGGTCGAGACGAAGTGCTTCAACCGGCTGGTCTAGGTCCAGTTCGCCGACACGCCGTCTCGTGGTGGACAGGTGCGATACGGACCCGCCGCGGTGCGGCGTGTCGGCGGGATTTGAGCTGGTAGGCCACGCTCTGGCACAATGAGCAACCGTCCGTCGTGCTGGCCATGGCCAGCGGCGGTCAGACCCACGCGAGGCAAAACCGGATCGTGCACGTCCGCACGTATCGCCGAATTGCCGCGTGATACTCAAGGAGAAGTTGTAGTCATGGCTGTCAAGATCAAGCTCACCCGCCTCGGGAAGATCCGCAACCCGCAGTACCGCATCCAGATCGCCGATGCCCGCACCCGCCGCGAAGGCCGTGCCATCGAGGTGATCGGCCGGTACCACCCGAAGGAAGAGCCCAGCCTGATCGAGATCGATTCCGAGCGCGCACAGTACTGGCTGTCCGTCGGTGCGCAGCCGACCGATCCGGTGCTGGCTCTGCTGAAGATCACCGGTGACTGGCAGAAGTTCAAGGGCCTGCCCGGCGCCGAGGGCACCCTGAAGGTCAAGGAGCCCAAGCCGAGCAAGCTGGACCTGTTCAACGCCGCCCTGGCCGAGGCTGATGGCGCCCCCACCGGCGAGGCCATCCAGCAGAAAAAGAAGAAGGCCCCGAAGAAGGCCGAGCAGGACGAGGCCGCTGAAGCTGCCGAAGCCCCCGCGGAAGCCGCCGAGGCTCCTGCTGAATCCACTGACGCCGCAAGCGAATAGGACCTCAGATGAGTTCCGTCGTGGTCGACGCCGTCGAGCATCTGGTACGAGGAATCGTCGATAACCCCGATGATGTCCGCGTTGACCTGGTGACGAACCGTCGTGGCCGCACCGTAGAGGTCCACGTCCACCCCGACGATCTCGGAAAAGTGATCGGTCGGGGCGGGCGCACCGCCACCGCCCTGCGCACCCTCGTCGCGGGCGTGGGCGGCCGCGGCATCCGGGTCGACGTGGTGGACACCGACCGTTAGTTCCGCATCATGATTTTCGCGCGAGCTAGGGACACCTCCCAGCTGTGGGGGCTTCGTTCATGGAGCTAGTCATCGGGCGTATTGCCAAGGCGCATGGTGTTACCGGCGAACTGTCGGTGGAGATCCGTACCGACGATCCCGACGGGCGCTTCGCGGTTGGTTCTGTGTTGAGCGGGCGGCTGCCCCGTGGAGGTGGCAGCCGCCAGTTCACCGTTGAATCAGTGCGCGAGCACAGCGGCCGGTTGCTGGTCAGGTTCGCCGGGGTATCCGATCGTGACGCGGCAGATGCGTTGCGCGGCACCCTTTTCACGGTGGACACCACTGATCTGCCGCCCATCGAGGACCCCGACGAGTTCTACGATCACCAGCTCGAAGGACTCGCGGTGCGAACCGTGGACGGTGCCGCTGTCGGCACCGTTTCCGAGGTTTTGCACACTCCCGGTGGGGAGTTGCTTTCGGTACGCGGTGCCGAGCGCCGGGAGATTCTGGTGCCGTTCGTCTCCGCGATCGTCACCTCGATCTCACTGGCGGACAAGGTGATCGAGATCGATCCGCCCGAAGGACTGCTGGATCTGTCGTGAGTATCCCGGCATGAAAATAGACGTTGTCACGATTTTCCCGGACTATCTGCAACCGGTACGGCAGTCCTTGCCGGGCAAGGCTATTGACTCCGGGTTGGTCGATGTCGCGGTGCATGATCTGCGGCGCTGGACCCACGATGTGCACAAGTCGGTCGACGATTCGCCGTACGGCGGCGGACCCGGCATGGTGATGAAGCCGACGGTCTGGGGAGACGCCCTGGATGAGATCTGCACGCCGGAAACGCTTCTGGTGGTGCCGACACCCGCAGGCTACCCGTTCACCCAGGACACCGCCCGTCAGTGGGCCACCGAAGATCATCTGGTGATCGCGTGTGGGCGATACGAGGGAATCGACCAGCGCGTCGCCGATGACGCCGCGACGCGGATGCGGGTGCGCGAGGTGTCGATCGGTGACTACGTGCTCAACGGCGGCGAGGCTGCCGCTTTGGTGATCATCGAAGCGGTACTGCGGCTCGTTCCCGGTGTGTTGGGCAATGCGCTTTCCGCGCAAGAAGATTCGCATTCCGCAGGGTTGGCGAGTCTTCTGGAAGGGCCGTCATACACCAGGCCGCCGAGTTGGCGGGGGATAGATGTTCCGCCGGTACTGCTCTCCGGTGACCACGCGAAGATTGCGGCCTGGCGGACCGAACAGTCGCGTCAGCGCACGGCCGAGCGGCGCCCGGACCTACTCGGTTTCGATTCGTCCGCCGGGGAACATGGTGGCGACGGCCTGAGTTAGCGTGTTGCGCGCCGTCACGTCGTTGGCGGTCTGCAGTGACGACACCACCACGATGAATCGCCGGTCGGGGCCCACGACACCTGTCGAAAGATGCATCCACGCCGACCCGACGCAGCACATCCAGCCCTGCTTCACCGCGACAGGTTCGCCGGGAATGCCGTCCGGGATTCCGAAACGCTGGGGGTACCCGTCGATGCCGTTGGGTGTCGAGCGGCTCAGATCGTCGACGATGATGTTTGCCCGCTCGGGAGGCAGCCCGCCCGTGCCGGAGAGCAGCATGTCGTAGTACTGGACCAGGTCGTTGGCAGTGCTGATGGTGTTCCACCACATCCCGTCCGAGGGCACGGTGGTGGAGGCGAGCCCGTAGCGTGCGGCCACACGGGTGATGATCGAGTTGCCGCCCCCGCGCTGCCAGAAGATCTCGGCTGCGCTGTCGTCCGAGGACTGCAGCATCCGGTCGAAGGCGGCGCGGTCGTCGGCGGTGAGGGTGACCTCGCCCTGCGATTCGCGCATCAGCAGGTCATCGGCAATGAACAGCTTGGCTACCGAGGCGATGGCGATGGTGCTGTTGTTGCCGTTGGACACGACTGCGCCCGAGGCGCGGTCCTTGATCACCGCGGTCAATGTGGCGCCGACGCTCTTGGCCTGGATGGTTGCTGTCTTGGTGCGATCAGGCAGCGACTCGAAGGATGTCGGGCTGTCGACCTCGAAGACGGGAGGAGTTTCTGCGGGGGCGCTCACCACCGCCAGTACCGGGGTGGCCGGGTCGCTGCGTACCGATGCCACACATCCGGAGGTCAGTGAGGTGGCTCCGG
The DNA here is from genome assembly GCF_002013895.1 of Mycobacteroides franklinii. Lineage (GTDB taxonomy): Bacteria > Actinomycetota > Actinomycetes > Mycobacteriales > Mycobacteriaceae > Mycobacterium > Mycobacterium franklinii. The sequence goes on from NZ_MAFQ01000007.1 coordinate 14,380, forward strand.
CGAGCATCAAGCCCGCAAACAGATACTGGCCGCGCATGCGTAGACCCCCTCTGCGGTCAGACTCTGACTTTGTTACCCATGTGACGGGTGGTTCCGGTCACGGTAGCCTACTAGTAGTTTCCGGAAAGCTCCTGCCCAAGGGGTGCTCAGGTGGGCGATTTCACTGGAAGGGCCTCTGTCTGGCACAATTGACTAGCTGTCTACCGCTATGTCGGCGAACCCGGACAGAACTAAGCAACTAATGATCGGCCGAGGTGCATTTTCGCATGCCACCCGGCCGCGCGACCGCGAGGATGTATCACCGATGAACACGCTGGACTTTGTCGATCAGGCGTCGCTGCGCCAGGATGTGCCTGACTTCCGTCCCGGCGACACCGTCAACGTGCACGTCAAGGTGATCGAGGGCTCCAAGGAGCGCATCCAGGTCTTCAAGGGTGCCGTGCTTCGCCGCTCCGGTGGTGGCGTGAGCGCCACCTTCACGGTCCGCAAGGAGAGCAATGGCGTCGGCGTCGAGCGCACCTTCCCGGTGCACTCGCCCAACATCGACCACATCGAGATCGTCACCCGCGGTGCGGTCCGTCGCGCCAAGCTGTACTACCTGCGCGAGCTGCGCGGTAAGAAGGCCAAGATCAAGGAGAAGCGCTGACCGAGTCGGGACACGGCCCGGCCCCGGTAGAAGGACGTCCATAGTGTCCTATGACGTCTACTTCGTACGTCAGCACCCTCCCGAGAACTTCGAGGACGTTTCGGAGAACGAACATCCGCTGAAGCAATCGCCGGATCTACGTTCCCGGCTCACTGCCGAGATGAACACCCCCGAGGTTTTCGAGGGTTCGGACGGCAAGTGGGAACTCACCGATTCGCTCACCAGCGTGCAGGTGAACTACGCACCCGACGGCGTGGGTATCGGTGTTTCCTACGGCGCTGCGACATCGGACGAATTCGACACACGCGTCGAGCATTTGAAGCGGCTGGCGAAGATCATCGAAGAAGAGACCGGACTCACCGCGTGGGATCCGCAGGCGGATGCCGTTTTCTCTGATGTGACCTTGGACCAATCCCGTCGGGCGTTCGGTGAGTTCGAGAGCGTTCGCGACGATGTCGAGTCGGAGCAGTCGGAGCAGTCGGAGCAGTCGGAGGGTCCCGCTGAGGGTTCCAAAGACGAATCCAATGCTGAAGACAGCGGATCCGGAATGCTCCGAGAGGTCGGCGTTCTCCTGCTGATCGCCTTGGTGCTCTACTGCATCACGCAGAACTTCATCGCCCGGCCGTACCTCATCCCATCGGAGTCGATGGAACCGACGCTGCACGGCTGCCGTGGATGCACCGGTGACCGGATCATGGTCGACAAAGTGGTGTTCCGGCTTTCTGACCCCGAGCCCGGTGAAGTGGTGGTCTTCAAGGGCCCGCCGGAGTGGAACGGCAACTACAAGTCGATCCGCTCGTCGAACACCGCCGTCAGGTACGTGCAGAACGCCCTTTCCTTCATCGGCGTGGTCCCGCCCGACGAGAACGATTTGGTGAAGCGCGTCATTGCCACGGGTGGGCAGACGGTGGAATGCCGCCCGAACACGGGGCTGACCGTCAACGGCAAGAAGCTCAACGAGCCCTACTTGGACCCGGAGACCATCGGACCGAATATCGATGGGTGCTGGGGCTTTCCGTTCGGCCCGATCACGGTGCCGGAAGGCAAGCTTTGGATGATGGGGGACAACCGCACACATAGCGGAGATTCCCGCGCGCACTGCCAAAGCCGGGATCGCGACGCCGGACTCGACGTCGATATCGAGCGCAAGATCTACTGCACCGGTGACCCCAACATCGGCACGGTGCCCGTGGCCAACGTCATCGGCAAGGCACGTTTCATCGCATGGCCACCCGGTCGCTGGGGCGCCGTCAAAACGGTGAATCCCCAGACCTAGTTCTTGCGGGTATGAGTACCAGCTGGCCGCCACGTACGGTGATTCGCAAGGCATCCGGATTGCGAACCCTCGAATTGACCCTCGACAGAGTGGGATTGGGCCCAGTCGCCGGTGTCGACGAGGCGGGGCGGGGAGCCTGCGCGGGTCCGTTGGTGATCGCCGCTTGTGTGCTTGGTTCCAATCAGCGCAAAAGCCTTGCCGCGCTCAATGACTCGAAGAAGCTCACCGAGAAGATGCGCGAGACGCTGTTTCCCCTGATCTGCCGGTACGCCGAGGCATATCACGTCGTGTCGGTGCCCGCCGACGAGGTGGATCGGATCGGCGTGCATGTGGCGAACATCGAAGGAATGCGCCGGGCGGTGGCCGGCCTGGGCGTCAAGCCCGGATATGTATTGACGGACGGGTTCCGGGTGCCGGGATTGCCGGTGCCGTCCCTGCCGGTGATCGGTGGTGACGCCTCGGCCGCGTGCATCGCGGCGGCGAGCGTGTTGGCCAAGGTCAGCCGGGATCGGGTGATGGTGGCCATGGATTCCGAGCACCCCGGATATGGATTTGCGATACACAAGGGCTACAGCACGGCCGTCCACACCGAGGCGTTGCAGCGTCTGGGACCCTCAGCTCAGCATCGACAATCGTTTGTGAACGTGCGCAATGCAGCGCTGGGAAGTTCACAGGGGGGATAATGGAAGACCTATGAGCGCTGAAGACCTCGAAAAATACGAAACCGAGATGGAACTCTCGCTGTATCGCGAGTACAAGGACATCGTCGGGCAGTTCAGCTATGTGGTGGAGACCGAGCGACGGTTCTACCTGGCCAATAGCGTCGAGGTGATTCCCCGGAACACCGATTCCGAGGTGTACTTCGAGCTGCGACTCTCCGATGCGTGGGTCTGGGACCTGTTCCGGCCGGCACGCTTCGTCAAGCACGTGCGTGTCATCACGTTCAAGGACGTCAACATCGAAGAGGTCGACAAGCCAGAACTGCGCCTACCGGAGTAGATCTCCGGCAGACGCAGCTCGGCCCATGTGATTTACGGGATGCTCACGCATCCCACGTTGTCGACGCATCCACCGCCGCCGCCGGGTCCGCCGTGACCGCCGCCGACACCCGGAATGCTGCCTCCGCCGCCGCCGGGTCCGCCGCCGCCCGTGGGGCCGCCCGGAATGCTCCCGCTGCCGCCGTCGGGTCCGCCGCCTCCGGTCGGGCCACCCGGAATGGCGCCCGAGCCACCATTGGGTCCACCGCCTCCCGTCACGCCGGGAGCCGGCGTGCCTTCGGGCGCACCGCTGGGCGCGGGGGTGGTCGTCGTAGTCGTGGTGGTTGTGGTCGTCGTGCTGGTACTTGTGGGGCTATTGTCATTGCTTGTGCCGCATCCGGCCAGGGTTGCGCTCAAAGCAATGGCACATCCGGCAAAAACCTTGGCGGACTTGACTGTTCGCGTCTTCATCTGATGCTCCCGATTAGATGTGTGGGGCTTCTTTGATCTTGCTGTTCTCATTGCCCAACGTCTTGCAGTAGGCCAAGGCGGAGTTCCGTGCTGCCGTGGTCTGCAGACCGCTGGGATCTTGTGTGTTCTCGTCCTTGAGCCACTTGGTGACCGCGTCGTTCTGTGTGTTCTCGTCCTGGGTGAGATATTCCTTGCATGTGGTGTCACCACCCTGATTGATCACGCTGGAACAACCCGCCAGCGAGACCGCGGCCGCCGCACATATGACCGTTGCGAACTTCTTGGACATGGACGGAATCACTACGGCCCCTTCTGTTGTGGATTGCTGGAATGTGTTGTTGGTCAACGTCTGCCGCTGACGAGGCGCAGGAGGAACAAAAGAATGCATGCGCCAACCAGCGCGGTGATGAAGGTCAGAATCCAGCCGAAACCGTAGGTGCCGACGTCGAGCAGGCTCAGTAGGAATCCGCCCAGCAGTCCGCCCACGATGCCCACCACAATGTTGAGCAGAAGCCCCTGCTGAGCATCGGTGCCCATGATCTTGCTGGCTACCCAACCGGCGAGCCCGCCGATCACGATCCATGCGATCCAGCCGATGCCGAAGCCGAGGTGTGCTGCCGCAACATTGGCAGCCAGAGATGTGATCATGTGTAGGTTCCTGGTCTTTGTAGGGGTGGGGGCGGACCGCTGCGGCGGCCGGTGCTACTTCTCGGCGTCTTCGCGAGCCTCGTGCACGGCAGCCTCGGCGCGGGCCTTCTCTGCTTCCGCTTCCTTGGTGGCTACCTCACGCTGGGCCTCGGCCTTGTCCTGCTGCGCCTGGCCTTCGCGCTCCAGTGACTCGTCGTCGGTGAGCTTGCCGAAGGCCTCCTTGGCCTTGCCCTTGACGTCTTCGACGATGCCCTTGATTCCGGCTTCGATTCCGTTGTCCCTGTTGTCATCGCTCATGTCTCGCTCCTTTTCAGTGCGTGTGTGCGGTGCAACCGCCTGGTGTCACCTCGTCGTGAGGTAACAAATCCACCGTAGCAAGGGTTGTGTACTACGTAAACTACTTCGTAAACAAACAGGTGCTGGCCAGGCGTTTAACTGGCCGAGGTACCGTCTTGTGGACGGCGAAGCCGCCACGGGAACGCCGTCATGGCCCGAGCCCAGACATGCACGGTGGGAGTGACGGACGCATTGGATGAGACGGAAAGCACAGCGGTTGCCGGCAACCCCGAGGGGCGCCGACCGAGGTCACTGACCCGTGCCGAGATTCTCGATACCGCGATCGAGTTGGTGGACCGTGAAGGGTTGGATCAGCTGACCATGCGGCGCCTTGGTTCCGCGTGTGGGGTCGAGGCGATGGCCTTGTACCGCCACGTGCACGGCCGCCAGGACTTGCTCGGCGGCATCGTGGACCACTTGGTGGAGAAGCTGTACGACGATCAATTGGCGGCCCGTCGTCAAGAGGACGGCTGGCAGGACTATCTGGTCAGGCTCGCTCATGGCGTGCGTGCGATTGCGATCGAGCATCCGCACCTGTTTCCGACACTGGCGACGCGGCCACCGGAGGCCCCGTGGGTCCGGCCACCGCTGCGCAGCATGAAGTGGATGGAGACGTTCCTGGACACGCTGATCTCCTACGGCTTTGACGATCGGACCGCGGTGTCCGCGTACCGCGCGTATACGACGTTCCTGCTCGGTCAGCTGCTGCTGGAGGTATCCGCGCGCGGGGCCTCGTTGAGTCCCGTCGAAGACGAGCTGCCGGAGAGAACACTGCGCAGTCTGTCGAACTATCCGAACCTGCAGCGGATGCAGAAACAACTCAGCGAGGATCACGGCGCAACCGAATTCGAAGAGGCGCTGGAATCCCTACTGGACCGGCTGGAGAACGGCGCACCGCGGTAACAGTCCGAGCATTGGCTTGCTGAGATCCGTTCGGATCGGGCAGATTCTGGGCTCCTGTGATGGGAATTACTGCCCAACGGAGCATCGTTCGAGTTGCGCACCCGCGGCTTGTAGCCCATTCTCAGCCGATGGGCAATTTGCTGATGAGGGTGACGGCCATGATTGCGCCGGTAATTGTGGTAGCCCTGCCGCTGGGCTCGTCACCCCCAGCCGTGTCTGCGAATCCGGTGCATTGTGCGCCGTCGAAGACGAGTAAGGACGTCTGCACCGCGAACCACGATGCGGAGATCAAGTCAGCGCCCAACTCAAAGGACCTTCCAGGACCCGCGTCGGGCGCGATCGGCAAGGTGGCGCCGGTGGTTCACCCGGTCAAGATGTGGAACTAGTGGATGTCCGCTACTTGTGGATGAATTCGACTCTGTGGATAACTGTCGTCTGGCGTAGCCGAACCGTGCGTTGACGTCAGGGCTCATCGGAATGGTTGGGTCCATGACACATTCCCTGAGCAGATCTCAGATCGGTACCCGCGGAGAGGATCTCGCCGCCGACTACCTACGGGGGGACGGGTATACGGTCCTCGACCGCAATTGGCGCTGCCGGCACGGGGAGATCGACATCATCGCGGCTCGCGACGAGTTGTTGGTTTTTGTCGAGGTGAAGACCCGAACCGGCCACAGATTCGGAACGCCGGCGGAAGCGGTCACGTACACCAAGCTGCGTAGATTGCGCAGGCTTGCGGGTATCTGGCTGGCTACGCAGAGTGGTTCGTGGTCGGCGGTGCGCATCGATGTGATCGAGGTCCGGTTGGGACGGACGGCACCGGAGATCACTCATATTCACGGGGTGAGCTGAGATGGCATTGGGGAGGGCGTATTCCGTCGCGGTCAAGGCAGTGACTGGCCAGACCGTGGAGATCGAGGCCGATATCAGTGCGGGACTACCCGGAGTGCACCTGGTCGGTCTGCCCGATGCCGCACTGCAGGAATCTCGCGACCGCGTGCGTGCGGCGATCACCAACTGCGGGTTCACCTGGCCGGCATCGCGGCTCACGTTGGCTCTGTCGCCGGCCACGCTGCCGAAGATGGGGTCGGTGTACGACCTCGCGCTGGCCACTGCGGTGTTGTCGGCCAACAAGGCAATTCCGCCGACACGACTGGAAAAGACGTTGCTTCTGGGGGAGTTGGCGCTTGACGGGCGAGTCCGCCCGATCCGAGGGGTGCTGCCGGCGGTGTTGGCGGCCAAGCGCGATGGGTGGCCAACCGCGGTGGTTCCTCAGGCGAATCTGGGCGAGGCGGGGCTGGTCGAGGGTATCGAAGTATTGGGCGTCCGGACCCTACGTCAGCTGACGGCATGGCTGTGCACCGAGGGCGAGCTGGATCCGGTGCTGCCGTCGGACTTTCGGCAAGAGGCCGACATTCCGGATATGGCGGACGTCGTCGGTCATACCGACGCGCGCTTCGCTGTCGAGCTGGCAGCGGCCGGTGCGCATCACCTAATGTTGACCGGGCCGCCCGGGATAGGGAAAACGATGCTGGCGCAACGCCTACCGGGTCTACTGCCGCCGCTGACCGACGATGAGGCGCTCGAGGTGACGGCGGTCCATTCGGTAGCGGGTCTATTGACGGCCCAGCAGCCGTTGATCACCGAACCGCCGTTTGTGGCGCCGCACCACACCTCGAGTGTCGCGGCGCTCGTCGGCGGCGGCTCCGGTACTGCGAAACCCGGTGCGGTCAGCATGGCCCATCGCGGGGTGTTGTTCCTCGACGAATGTGCCGAACTGTCCACTCCCGCGCTGGAGGCATTGCGGACCCCGTTGGAGGACGGGGAGATTCGACTGGCACGGCGCGACGGAGTCGTCGCCTACCCAGCCCGATTTCAACTGGTGCTGGCGGCTAACCCGTGCCCGTGTGCTCCCGCTAATCCGCGTGATTGCACCTGCCCGGCCCCGCTGCGTCGCCGGTACCTCGGTAAGTTATCGGGACCTCTTCTTGATCGGGTGGATCTTCGGGTCCGGATGCACCCGATCAGCGAGACCGCGCTCAACGACGCTGCCGAGGGCACGGCGCTGGTTCGCGAGCGCGTCCTACTGGCTCGGGACCGGGCCTCGCGCCGGTGGTCCGACTATGGGTTTCGCGTGAATGCGGACGCACCGGGGCCGCTGCTGCGCAGGGAGTTTCGACCATCGCGGGCGGTCATGGAGCCGCTGCGCAACGCGATGGAGCGTGGTCTCATCAGTGTTCGGGCACTGGATCGATGCTTACGTGTCGCGTGGACCCTGGCGGACCTCGGCGGACGCGATCTACCGAACGCCGAGGACGTCAAGCTCGCATTGACGTTTCGTGACAAGCGATGAGCGATGAGACGGCCGATTGGGCCTACCTGTCACGTGTCAGCGAGGCGCCCAGCGCGGAACTTGCGGCCATGGTGTCGGTGTTCGGGCCACAGGAGACCGCGGCGCGGGTCCGGCGGCTGGACGTCCCCGAACGCGTGCGGTCAATTGTGCGGGCTAGGCACGATGTTGACCGCAGCCGTGAGGATCTGGAGATTCTGTCGCGTCTCGGCGGGCGCTTGGTGACGCCCACGGACGCGGAATGGCCGCAGTGGCAGTTCCAGGCTTTCGGATCGGTGGATACCACGCGGATGCCGAGTGGGCGTGCCCCGCTCGCATTGTGGGTAGTGGGGGAGCACTCGCTTTCAGAGGTTACGTCGCGCGCTGCGGCGCTCGTCGGGACCAGGGCATGCAGCGGATACGGCGAACACGTCGCGGCGGACCTGTCCGCGGGTCTGGTGGCCCGGGATGTGACAGTGGTCTCGGGTGCCGCATTCGGGATCGACGGGGTCGCGCATCGCGCCGCCCTGGCCTGCGACGGAATGACGGTCGCTGTGCTCGCGGGCGGAGTGGACGTGCCGTATCCGTCGGGGCACTCCGGGTTGCTCTATCGAATCTCCAGGCATGGGCTGGTGATCAGTGAGTACCCGCCAGGGGTGCGGCCCGCTCGATATCGATTCCTGACGCGCAATCGGCTGGTGGCGGCTCTCTCCGGGGCGACCGTCGTGGTGGAGGCGGGTGTGCGCAGTGGAGCTGCCAATACCGCGGCCTGGGCGCGGGCGTTGGGGCGACCGGTCGGCGCGGTACCGGGGCCGATCACCTCTGCCGTCTCGGCAGGTACCCACATTGAGATTGCCGAACGGGGAGCCCAGCTCGTGGTCTGCGCACAGGATGTGGTTGCTCTTGCGGGCAGGTTGGGTGAGTTCGCGGCCGATCCGGACCGCCCCACCAGCATGGTCGACGGCCTCGGCGAGGACGAGAAACGTGTCTACGAGTCCTTACCCGGCCGCGGCAGCACGACGGTGCAGGAGTTGGTTCGTGAGTCGGGATTGAGCACTGGGCGGGTTCGGGGTGCGCTGGCGATTCTGGAGCTCGAGCAGTTGGTGGTCGAGGCCGCGGGGGACTGGAAAATCAGGCGCACCAGCTTGGTTCGCAGAGCCAGTGCTTAGTCCCCTTGGTGTACAGATGAATTCATGCTCGGCAATACCACACCCATCCGTGTGCTTCCAGCGCTGCGGCACTGTTTGCCAACTGTGTCTTCATCTAGTTTCTCAGACAATTAGATCAATCCATTCTGATGCGGGCTCAGTTTTGACGTCAGAGTCGGAAGATCCAGATCATCCCAACTTCCCAGGCGCAGAAAGCCTTTCGGATAGGTTGAGCATGCGTCGTACTCGGCGTCTATTGCCTTGCGGCGGTGGATGATTCCTGTGAATATGCTGATGTTCGTTGCGTCATGGACGTATTCCAGGCATATTTGAATGGAAGTGTCCTGAATGGTCTATGCATGTCGGGGAGATCTGCAGGGACTGTTGGCCTCGGCGCTGAGGTGACGCGAATTTTCAAATTCGTCTGCAGCAGATGGCATTTCAATAGATATCAGAGAGCCTCGTGACTGGGCTCATCTTCTCGCCTTGTGTCGAGCGTCACATGCGAACCATACCCCGGTAGGGTATGAAGGAGATATGGGATCTGATCCGAAGTCCTCGTGGGCAGCACTCAAAGAGGGTAACCAGCGTTTTGTGGGTGGTTTTCCGCAGCATCCGAGCCAGGGGGTTGCGCGTCGGGCCGAGTTGGCCAGTGGTCAGAACCCCAATGTGTTGTTGTTCGGTTGCTCCGATAGCCGGGTGGCCGCGGAGATCATTTTCGATCAGGGCCTGGGTGACATGTTCATCGTGCGTACGGCCGGTCAGGTGATCGACTCGGCGGTGCTGGGTTCGATCGAGTATGCGGTCGCGGTCTTGGGTGTGCCGTTGATTGCGATCTTGGGGCATGACTCCTGTGGTGCGGTGGGCGCCACGGTGGCGGCCCTGGACACCGGAGAAGTGCCGGATGGGTACATCCGGGACTTGGTGGTGCGGGTGATGCCTTCGATCCTGGGCGGCCGTAAGGACGGGTTGTCGCGCATTGATGAGTTCGAGGCCCGTCATGTCGAAGAGACGGGGATCAAGCTGTTGCAGCGCTCGCAGGTGGTGGCCGATGCGGTCAAGGCCAACAAGCTCGCGCTGGTGTATCTGACTTACAAACTGGCCGACGGACGCGTCGTGCTGCACGGCCACGTCGGCGATATCGATAGCCCCTAAGGAGACGGACATGAATTGGAAGGGCCGGTCCGCGACTTTGGAGAGCGGATCTAGAGACGACGTCGAAATCGGCGAGGATAAGGATGCGGCCGCCGCATCGAAAGCTGCTGATGTGGTGATAACCCGTGAGGCTGCGATCGGCTCCGAGGCCCGACTGTCCTGGCTGCTTTCCGGGCTAGCGGGAATGGTTGGGGCGGTTGCCTTCTTGCACAGCGCGGGCTACTTCGTCACGTTCATGACCGGAAACACCGAGCGCGCCGTACTGACGTGGTTCAAAGTCACCGACAAGCAGCAAGTGGCAGGTGCGGGCCCGATTGCTGCTATCTCGATGATCGGCGCCTTCCTGTTCGGCGTCATCGTGGCGTCCTACTGCAGACGAAAGTTCTGGAAGAACCACCCGCACGGAGCCACGGTCCTGACCACCTTTGGCCTGCTGGCCGCCGCGGCGGTCGACTTCTTTCAGGACCGGGGCTTCAACGCGAACATCGACGTACACTTCACGCCGATACTGTTGTTGGCCTTCTCGATTGGTGCCTTGAACACATCATTCGTCAAGAAGGGTGAAACGGCCATTCCCCTGAGCTATGTCACGGGGACCGTCGTCAAATTGGGGCAGGGCATCGAGCGGCACCTGTTCGGCCGGGGCTCGGTCTTCGAATGGCTGGGATACGCGATGCTCTACTTGTCGTTCACTTTGGGGGCCGCGACCGGCGGCGTGATCGCCTCGCTGTACAGCGGATCCAAGGTGATACTCACCGTCGGAATAATATGTGGCGCAACAACACTCGTCACATTCTTTCATTCCGACCGTAAGACCATTCTCGGTTGATCAGTACTACGGCTAGTCAAAACACTCACGAAAGGATGCATGTTATGGAGCCTGGATTCCAGATATATGAGTCGCACAAGGCTGAGGCGGCCAGTCCGATTGAGCATACGAATGACCTGTTCATGGCGTTGATCATTGCGGCCCTGTTCATCTCGCTGGGGATTGCCAAATTCGGGCCATTCTGGCTCATCAACTACTGACTGTTGCCTTGGTGAGGGCTGTCGCGTTCGTTGGGCGTCCGGGTGATCCGCCATGGAGCTGAGGCAGCTCGAGTACTTTCTCGCGGTGGCCGAGCACGCGAATTTCACCCGAGCCGCGGAAGCGCTGCACGTTGCTCAACCATGGGTGAGTGCTCAGGTTCGGCGACTGGAGCGCGAGCTGGGCAACGAGCTGTTCGATCGTTCCAGCAGGGTGCTCAGACTGACCGAGTTCGGCAAGACGCTATTGCCGCTTGCCGGAGCAGCGCTGGGAACCGTAGGCGAAATACGGTCAGCGGCCGATGCCGTGGCGGGCGTGCTGGCCGGACAGTTGTCGATAGGGACCGTGCCACACTCGCCGCCCTTGCTCGCGGAAGCTTTGGCGGTGTTCCGTAGGGCGCACCCGGCGGTGGCGGTGACGTTGACCGAGGCCAGATCCGACCAACTCACTACGGCAGTGCTCGAACGCCAGCTTCATATGGCGGTCATGGGTTGGGTTGCCCAGCCGCCGCCTCAACTCCGAGAGCAGATTGTGGCCAAGGAGAACATCGTGGCGCTAGTTCATCGCGACGATCCCTTGGCGGCACGGGATTCGGTAGCCCTTGCAGAGTTGCGGAACAGTGCGCTCATCAGTCACCCGCAAGGGTGTGAGATACGGGAGACACTCGACCGGGCCTGCCTAGCAACAGGATTCACGCCGCGCATAGTCTTCGAAACAAGCTCGGCGGATATGATGAGGCATCTCGTCGCCCGCGATCTCGGCGTCGCGGTGACACCGAAATTGGCCCCCGACCAGCTGGGCGGGCTTCGTCAGATCGACCTCTCCGACCGGACGATGAGTGGACAGCTTTCCCTGATTTGGCGCGGAAAGGGTGCCACGCCTGAGGTGGTCGCGTTTGCGGCATGTGTTGACGAATTGTGCCGCAAGGAGGCCAACCTCGTTTCGTGACGGGCGTGGTCGCTGCAGTTCGTGGATCGGTCAGCCGTACCACTCAAATGCTACGAATACCGCAAGCACGATGAGGACCACGTTGACCGGGGCGAGTTTCCATTCGTTGCGACGGACGTGGACACCGAAGGCACCTGCCTGCAACACTGCCAGCCCGGCAGCGGCGAGTGGGCTCAGGACCGGTGCGATCCCCGTCGCGTGCGGAACCACGACGCCGATCGCCCCCAGCACCTCTAATCCGCCGATCGCTTTGACGACATTGGGTGAGAAATCGTTGGCCCAGGCCAGGTTGGGATTGGCAACGATTTTCTCGTACGGGGTGATCAGCTTGAACACGCCAGCACCCAGGTGCACGACGGCCAGTACGCCGGCGCAAATCCATAACCAGGTATCCATCGCGCCAGTATGACCGGCCGTAACGACGGTGTTCGGCGAACCCGATAAAGATCATGACCACTGTGCGGACGTCCTCGGGGCAATTGCCGGCGAGTGGGGGGATGATGGCTGAGGAGGAAGGATGTGACGGATTTCGTGACTGAAGCGGGTGAGCTGACGCGGCGCCCTCGTGGCAGACCGCGCAAGGGTGGGGAAGGAGTGTCGGCAGACGCCATTTTCACCGCTGCGTTGCGGGCATTCGCGACTCACGGCTATCAGGGTGTGTCGATGCGCACGCTCAATCGCGAACTGGGCGTCAGTCATAACCTGCTGCATCAACGCTTTTCGTCCAAGGAACAGCTGTGGTACGCGGCCGTCGACTGGGGGTTTCAGGCGATCATCGACAAGGTTCTGGCCGATGATGACGAAAGCCTGGGCCCGTCCGCCCGCATCAAGCGATTCATCAAGATTTTTGTCATGTTTGCCGCCGAGCATCCGGATCTGATCCGGATCATGGACATCGAGGCGGGCCAGGACAGCGACCGACTGCAGCACATCTGCAAGGCATACGTACTGCCCATGCAGGACAGATTGGGGCCGGTATATGAGGAGGCCGTGGCCGCCGGAGAACTACGTCAAGTGCCGCTGCAGACGAGTTTCTTCCTCATCACCTCGGGCACCGCTGCCCTGTTCAGCAGCGCCGCCATGGCGCGCACCGTGTTCGGCGATAACGTGCTCGACCCTGATCAGGTCAAGGCCCATGCCGAGGCGGCCGCCGAGCTGATCATCCGGGGTCTGCTGCCCTGACGTAGGTGCCCGTCGGCTGCGATTTCTCCGTATAGTCAAGGCAATTGACATAGAAGATCGACGCAGGAGGCGATATGACACGCCCACTCCACGAGTTGCAGGTGGTTCGGACCGAGCAGGTGACCCCGCACATCACCCGGGTGGTGCTCGGTGGTAACGGATTTGACGGTTTCGAGGTGAGCGAGTTCACCGACAGCTACGCCAAGCTGATTTTCCTTCCGGAGGACCACGCTGGGCCGGGTCCGCGGGATATCGATCAGGCGCGCGATATGCAGGCCACCGTGCGTACCTACACCATTCGTTCTGTCGACACCGACAGCCGCGAGATCGCCATCGATTTCGTGGTGCACGGAGACGCCGGCGTCGCAGGTCCATGGGCCTCCCGGGCGAAGGCCGGAGACAAGCTGTATGTCACCGACTCGCACGGCGCGTACTCGCCCGATCCCGCTGCCGACTGGCATCTGCTCGCCGGTGACGAGGCGGCCGTCCCGGCGATCAGCGTGGCGCTACAGGCTCTTCCACAGAACGCACGTGCCAAGGTGTTCATTGAGGTGGCAGGTCCGCAGGACGAGATCGATTTCGACACCCGCGGCGATGTCGAGGTGGTCTGGGTTCACCGCGGCGCCGGAGCCGATGAGGTCGACGAGGAACACGCCGGGGACAACGCCCCGCTGGTAGAGGCGGTGCGCTCGGCGGAATGGTTGCCGGGTCAGGTACAGGTGTTCATCCACGGCGAGGCGCAGACCGTCATGCACAAGCTGCGACCGTATATCCGTAAGGAGCGTGGAGTGTCGCCCACATGGGCCGCGTCGATCTCGGGATACTGGCGCCGCGGCCGCACGGAGGAGACTTTCCGCGTGTGGAAACAAGAGCTGGCGGCTGCCGAAGCTACCGTGAGGGAGTGACGCCGCAGCTGACCGCGATCCTCGACGAATTCGCCGAGCATCTTGCGCTGGAGCGCGGGCGGTCAGTACACACCCAGCGTGCTTATCGTGGCGACCTCACGCTGCTGTTCGACCATCTGTCGGCATCCAACCCCGATGCGACCCTGGCGGACCTGTCACTGCCGGCGCTGCGGTCTTGGCTAGGGGTTCAAGCCAGGCAAGGTGCGGCACGTTCCACCGTCGCCCGGCGTACGTCTGCGGTGAAGATCTTCACCGCATGGGCGACCCGCCGCGGTTTGATGCCGACAGATCCCGCGATTCGCCTGCAGCAGCCTAAGTCTCGTCGAACTCTTCCTGCGGTGCTGCGACAAGACCAAGCCGTCGCGGCGATGGAAGCGGCGCATTCTGGTGCGGAGCAAGATGATCCGATGGCGTTGCGCGATCGGTTGATCGTCGAAATGCTCTACGCCACCGGAATCCGGGTCAGCGAGCTGTGCGGGTTGGACATCGACGATATTGACCGGTCGCGAAAGGTGTTGCGCGTCTTGGGTAAGGGCGACAAGGAGCGCACGGTGCCCTTCGGTGGTCCCGCCGCTGATGCCCTGACGGCCTGGCTGGATCGCGGTAGACCACATCTGGCCGTTCCGGCATCGGGGTCTGCGTTGCTTCTCGGTGCCCGCGGCCGGCGCATCGATCCGCGTCAGGTCCGCACGGTGGTGCACCAGACCATGTCCGCTGTTCCTGGTGCCCCGGATATTGGCCCGCATGGGTTGCGGCACAGTGCCGCAACCCATCTGCTGGAAGGCGGCGCGGACCTGCGCGTCGTTCAGGAGCTGCTGGGGCACTCGACGCTGGCCACCACACAGCTCTACACCCACGTCACCGTGGCGCGCCTGCGCGCCGTCCACGACCAGGCGCATCCACGGGCGTGACGGTCAGTGATCAGGCTTGGTTCTCCGCAGGAGTGCGGCACTGATGCGGTTGGCGCAGCGTCGCAAGCGATGACGTTGGGCCTTCGTCGCCAGGTCTGTCTTCTCTTGCCGGGATTGCTTGCGCATCGCGCGGCTCACCTCGCGCTGGTAGTAGCTCATTGAGTCGTTGCCGCCCGTGGCCCACAGCGCCAGCGTGACCAGCAGCAGCAGTGCGATCACTCCGGCTACCGTGGGCACGGCGTATACCTGCGATTCGGCGCGTGCCATGTGCCGATGCGAATCCGCAGAGAGCCGAGGTTCAGCTCGTACGTGTTGCTTTCGAGATGTCCTGTGCCAAAGTGCATCTCCAGTGCGGTCCGGGGCTTGTCGGTTGCGGATATCCCGCACCAGTTTGCCCACGTCATCGGGACGCGCCTACCAGCCGGCCACGATCGGGCGCGTCCCCGGGCGTCACAGTGTGGGGGATGGCATCCCGACTGGAGGCTCTGTCGTGCACCACCACCGGCCACCAGAACCACCGGCCCAACAGGGTAGCGATTGCCGGGACGACAAACGATCGCACAATCAGGGTGTCCATCAGTAGACCCAGACCGACGGCGGTACCGAGTTGGGCGATGTTCCGCGCGGGAGCGACGATCATCGCGAACATCGTGAACCCGAACACCAGGCCTGCGGTCGTCACCACGCCACCGGTATTGGCCATGGAACGGATGATGCCCGTCTTGATACCGGCATGTAGTTCTTCGCGGAACCTGGCCACCAGCAGCATGTTGTAGTCGGCCCCGACGGCGACCAAGAACACGAAGGACAGTGGTGCCACCGACCAGTGCAGTGGTATGCCGATGAGGTTTTGCCAGACGAACACCGTGACGCCCAGCGCCGAGACATAGGACAGTGCGACGGTCCCGATCACCACGATCGCGGCAACCAGGCTGCGCAGGAGAATCAGTATCACGCAGAACACGAAGGCGAACGCGGCCACAGCGCTGGTGATGAAGTCCTCGCGCGTGAACGCCTCGATGTTCAGCAGCGTGCCGCCCGGTCCGCCGATGCTGACCGTGCTGCCCGCCAACGACGTGCCCTTGATGGCCTGTAGTGCAGTCGGGATGATCTTGGAGCTCAGCTCCATCGCTTCCTGGCTGAATCCCTCCTGTTCTGGGGTGATGACCATCCGCGTGACCTTGCCGTCGCTTGAGAAGAAGTACGGCATAGCGCTTTTGAACAGTGGGTTCTCAAATGCCTGCGTGGGTATGAAGAATGAGTTGTTCGGGTCACCGTCGGTGAAGCTCTTGCTCAGGTCGTCGGTGAATTGCGTGATATCGGAGACCTGTGGCAACAGCACCTGCAGGGTGCTCTGCAGCGGTGCGACAACGGCGTTGACCTGGCTGATGAAATCCTTCAGGCCCGGCAGCTGGGCACCGAGTGCCGGCAGGGTCTGTGCCAGCGTTCCGGTTCCGTTCACCAGATTGCCGACGAGCCCGTCGAAACGGTGCAGGTCGTCGAAGAGCGAGAAACCGGTGAGTGCGGCTTGGCAGTAGTCGTTGTCGCGGCAGTTGGGGATGCCGCCGATGAAGTCCTCGGCAGGCTTGACGGTTCCGCGCAGTGAGTCAACCTTTTGCACGACGGCCGCCAGGCTTGTGCGTAATTCGGCTGCACCCGAATGGATCTGGGTTGCTCCTACGGTTCCGGTCTGCAGCGCCTGCTCAAGGCCCCGCACCGTCAGTGACAGTTGGCCCACTCGGCCACTGAGGGCGGTGAGGTCCTCGATGCGCTGTTTGAGCAGGTTTGTCATCTGGGTCAGTCGTCCACCGACATAACCAGCCTGTGCGGGCAGTGTCCCCAGTTCCAGCGGGGCGGCCAATGGCCGGGTGATGCCTTGCACATTGCTGACGCCAGGAATGTTCAATATCGCGCTGCTCATTTTCGCGAGGGCGATCAGGTCGCCAGAGTTACGCATATCGTGGTCTGACTCCACGATGAACACGCTGGGGGACATGATGTTTGGCGGCAAGTGGCGATCCGATGCGGCGAAGCCCACGTTGGCGGGGGAGTCACTGGGCTGGGCCTGCCGCTCGTTGTAACTGGGCTGGAACCCGGGCACTGCTAGAAAGGCAATCGCGAGCACGGCCAGGCTGCCGGCCAGCACCGGACCCGGCCAGCGCACCACATACGTGGCGATGCGCCGCCAACGGCGCTGTGACTTCTCCTCGCGCGGTTCGAAGAACCCGAATCGGCTGCCGGCCGCCAGCGCAGCGGGCGCCAGAGTCAGTGCCGCGGCAAGGGTGACCACGACCGCGACGGTGCAGGGCAGTCCGGAGGTACTGAAGATGGCCAAGCGTGTGAACACCATGCAGGCCGTCGCGCCGGCGACCGTGAGGCCCGAGGCGATGATGATGTGCTGCACCCCGGCAAGCGCCGTGTAGTACGCGGTCACAGGGTCTTCACCTGCCCGGCGCGCCTCCTGGTATCTGCCCAAAAGGAATATGCCGTAGTCGATTCCGGCTCCCAGCACGATTACCGCCAGCAGGGCCGACGCGAAGATCGAGACTCCGATGATTTGGTGCTCGCCGAGGAATGCCACGATCGGGCGCCCGACACCAAGACCTGCTCCTGCCACCAGGAGCGGCAACGCGATGGTGATCGGTGAGCGATACACCACCAGCAAGATGACGCCCACGAGCCCCGCACACGCGACCAGCAGGATCAAGATCGAGTCGTTGATGGAAACCAGTTCGTCGTTCACCACGGCGGACGGACCAGTCAGATGCGCCGTGATGCCCTGGGGCGGTGGGTACTGTGCGATGAGCTCACGGATCTGAGCGGTGGACTCCATGGCCAGGGCGGTCCCCATGTTGCCCTTGAGATTGATCAGGACGTAGGCGGCCTTCCCGTCGGCGCTCTCGTTGGCGGGTGCGAATTGGGGGTCCGACCACAGGTCCATGGACGAGTTGACGTGCTTCCTGTCCTCGTTGATCCGGCCGAGGATCGACGAATAGTACTGGTGCGCTTCGGCTCCGAGAGGCGACTCACCTTCGATGAGCAGGTAGACGAAGTTGTTCGTCCCGGCGCCGCCGAAGTAGTCGCCCATCTTCGAGATGGCTTGAACCGAGGCGGCGTCATCGGGAAGGAACGAACGGGCATGTTGCTTGATCACTGTTTCCAGCTGGGGTACAGCGAGATTGAGGAGGCCGGCCGCGCCGAGCCACAGCACGAGAATGGGTATGGAGAAGCGGTAGAGCAACCGGGCCAGGAGCGGCCGCCCAGGCGCGGCTACCACATCGGCAGGTTTTGCCCACAATTTGTCCAGTATCCGGACCCGCAGGTTGACCATGAGGCTCATGCGACGGTCACCTGGCAAGAGACGGCTGACGCACTGGCAGCGCTTTGATCGCGTGTCAGCCCGTTGATCGTGATGCGGCAGGACAGTTGTCCCGAATTCGACTGGGCAACAAGGCCCACGGGAACCACGAGTTGCTTGGCGTGCAGGGTGGTCTGCCAGGGCAGTGTGCCCGAAACTTCGCGTACCGCACCGTCCACATCCAGATAGGACGCCTTGACGGTACTACCCGCTGGCCCGTCGACCCGATACTCGACGACCTTGTCGCGTGGCTTGCCGGTCACGGGTGGCTTGGCCGAATGGCCGATCGCGGGGTCCGGGATCGCGCTCAAGCGCAGATGGGCGATGTACGCCCCCGCGATACAGAGTGTCGCTATCGACACCAGATACACCCACGCACCACGCATTCGGAGCTCCTCGTTGATCCGGTTGGTGAGCGTTGACGTTAACTGGCCGATCGTTAATTTAACAGTCGGTCATATCAACGTCACACCGATCGGTCTACTGTGATGCGTGCCACATCGATATGTGCTGCCAGTGGACCGCGAGCTGGTACAAGGGATTCATGACAAGGGCAGGCACCAAGGGGATGCCCCGCGCGGAGCGGGAACAGCAGATCCTCGATGCCGCATGCCAGGAGTTCGGGCGCAGCGGATACGCCGGGATGTCGCTGGCGGACGTGGCCGCTGCCGTCGGGGTGTCCAAGCCCATGGTGCTGGCGTACTTCGGTTCCAAGGAGCAGCTGTACATCGCGTGCGTCGAGCGTGCCGGGGCGACCGTCGGTGACCACATCGAGGCGGCGATGGCAGCCGCCCCACCCACGCTGGCATTGCCACGCGCGGTGCTACAGGCCATCTTTCAGGCGTTGGCGCCTCGCCCATCCGATTGGTTGGTGATCTGGGATCAGACCGTGCCCGATGGCAGCGAAGCGCTGGCCGCGGCCCGGGTGGCCAGGGCCCGGCTTGCTGCGCTGGCCGGTCAGGGCGTGGCCGCGGTGGGCAGTGCGGCCACCCAACTGCGTGACCCACAGGATCTCGGCGTGCTCACCCAGGGCTGGATGGGGATGGTCGGCGCCATGATCACCTGGTGGATTCGGCACCCCGATCAGAGCGCGGAGCAGATGGTCGAGCGCGCGAGCCGGCTCATCACCATCATTGCCAGCGCCGGGATATCCGAGGCGGAGTCGCCGGAGGGGGCTGTCGTGCCGCGCCCGGGAAGTCCCGTGCGCGGATCCGGGTCCGGGCAGCCGCTCAACGCGGCATTCGACCTTTTCGGTCGGCGTTGGGCCATCCTCGTTATATGGGAACTACGTTCGGGCACAAGAACTTTGTCGGAACTTAGGGCCGAGATAAGTGATGCGTCCAGCAGTGTGCTCACCACTCGTCTCAAGGAGCTCACCGAGGCCCACATCGTGCGCAACCAGGACGGTCTGTACTCGCTGACGACGGTGGGCAAGGGTCTGTTGGTCGCGCTGGCGCCGCTGCACCTGTGGGCAAAAGCCTGGTCTGCATCGGTCCGGTGACTAAAGTGCCAAGCATGCGCGCCGGAATTCCTGCCATGACCGTCGCCACCGGCGTACTGGCCCTGAGTCTCGGAATTGTCACCCCGGGAACGGCGGCCGCCGATGTGTACCCGCCGTGGTGGGTGTGCGTGGCCAACGGCGGTGAGATGCGTGCGTTCTACCAAGTGGTCACCGAGCAGGATGCCCTCGACCGTTTCCACGATGCGGTTGCGCGGCTATCGCAGACCACCGGCAAGCCGGCGCATGTCGACGTGTGTCAGCCCGCCTAGAGCGGTTTGAGCCGCAGCGGCGTCGAGGCCAATAGCGCCAGCGGATCCAGGTAGTGGGCGGCCGAGGCAGGCCCGCGCAGGGCTCCCCAATGCAGGCAGGCCGGTGCGGCGCAGCCGGGATGTCCCCGCATCAGCGTCCCGACCAGCGCTCCCTCCGCTACCCGCTGGCCCGGTCTGACCAACGGGGTGACGGGTTCATAGGTGGTGCGCAGGCCGCCCTCGTGCTCGATCGACACCAGTGGCCGGCCCGCGAGTGATCCCGCGAACACCACGATGCCCGGCCCGGCTGCGATGACCTGCTGGTCGATGACGCCCGCCAGGTCAACGCCGCGATGTCCCCGGTTCCAGCGCTCCTGAGGTTTGTCGAATTGCCGGGTTACCGCAGGTCGAGGTTGTAGTGGCCAGCCGAATCGGTCTCCGGTATCCGCGGGAGCGGTGGCCGCTATGGGGGAGGTGGCCACCGTCAGCGTGAGGATCAAGGAAGGACAGCCGAGCCCGCGTAACCGCACGCCGTCATAGTGGCCGGGAGATGACGCGGTGGGGAAGAGTCATTCCCGCTCCTGTGGATAAGCCTCCACCACCACGATGCATGGCGAAAAGCACTCGTCGCAGCATGTAAACTCAGTACCGCAACTCGCCCAGCGGGTTGACTTCGCGCGTCTGCACACGAGTTCGTGAGCAACATGCCGGGCGGTCCCACTCAGGTGGGTTCCGGCATCAGCAGGCGCCAGGGCCCAGGATCACCCGATCCCGGGCGACAACCGACATAAAGGAACCATGGAATCATGGCTGTAGTAACAATGAAGCAGCTGCTTGACAGCGGCGCGCACTTCGGGCACCAGACCCGTCGTTGGAATCCCAAGATGAAGCGGTTCATCTTCACCGACCGCAACGGCATCTACATCATCGACTTGCAGCAGACGCTGACCTACATCGACAAGGCGTACGAGTTCGTCAAGGAGACCGTCGCCCACGGTGGTTCGGTCATGTTCGTCGGCACCAAGAAGCAGGCTCAGGAGCCGATCGCCGAAGAGGCGACCCGTGTCGGCATGCCCTACGTGAACCAGCGCTGGCTGGGCGGCATGCTCACCAACTTCTCCACCGTTCACAAGCGTCTGCAGCGCCTGAAGGAGCTGGAGTCGATGGAGCAGACCGGTGGCTTCGAGGGACGCACCAAGAAGGAAATCCTCATGCTCACGCGTGAGAAGAACAAGCTCGAGCGCAGCCTCGGCGGTATCCGGGACATGCAGAAGGTGCCTTCGGCAATCTTCGTGGTGGACACCAACAAGGAGCACCTCGCGGTTGCCGAGGCCCGCAAGCTGAACATCCCGATCATTGCGATCCTGGACACCAACTGCGATCCCGATGTCGTCGACTACCCGATCCCGGGCAACGACGACGCCATCCGCAGTGCCGCGCTGCTCACCAAGGTCGTCGCCTCCGCGATCGCCGAGGGCCTGCAGGCCCGCTCCGGTCTGTCCGGTGCCGACGAGAAGCCCGAGGCCGCCGAGCCGCTGGCCGAATGGGAGCAGGAACTGCTTGCCTCCGCCGTCGCAGAGGCTCCGGCCACTGACGCTCCGGCCGCTGAGGCTGCTGCCACCGAAACCACTGAAAACGCAACTGAGGAAGGCTAAATGGCGAATTTCACCGCTGCCGATGTGAAGCGGCTCCGGGAACTGACCGGTGCCGGGATGCTCGACTGCAAGAACGCCCTGGCCGAGTCCGACGGTGATTTCGACAAGGCCGTCGAGGTGCTGCGCATCAAGGGCGCCAAGGACGTTGGCAAGCGCGCCGAGCGTGCGACCGCCGAGGGCCTGGTTGTCGCGCGTGACGGCGCACTTGTCGAGCTGAACTCCGAGACGGACTTCGTCGCCAAGAACGCCGAGTTCCAGGGCCTGGCCGACGCCATCGTCGGTGCGGCCGCTGCCGGCAAGATCGGCGAGGTCGACGCCCTCCTGGCCGCCGAGGTCGAGGACGGCCGGACCGTTGAGCAGGCGATCGCCGACCTGGCCGCCAAGATCGGCGAGAAGTTGGAGCTGCGCCGGGTGGCGTACTTCGATGGAACTGTCGAGGCATACCTGCACAAGCGCGCCGCGGACCTACCGCCGGCCGTGGGCGTGCTGGTCGAGTACACCGGTTCGGACGAGGGTGCCGCGCACTCCGTGGCGCTTCAGATCGCTGCGCTCAAGGCCAAGTACCTGACGCGCGAAGACGTTCCGGCCGACGTGGTCGAGAACGAGCGTCGCATCGCCGAGGAGACCGCCAAGGCCGAGGGCAAGCCCGAGGCCGCGCTGCCCAAGATCGTCGAGGGACGCGTGACTGGCTACTACAAGGATGTCGTGCTGCTGGATCAGCCGTCGGTGTCCGACAACAAGAAGTCCGTCAAGGCTCTGCTCGATGAGGCCGGTGTCACCGTGACCCGCTTTGCGCGGTTCGAGGTCGGCCAAGCCTAGGTTTCTCAAAACAATTCGGCCCCGCCAGGATTCGTTCCTGTGCGGGGCCGAACTGTTTGTGCGCTAGCCTCGGGCAATGCCAGCTGTTGGGCCTGATGCAAAGCGGTATCCCAAAGGGGAAGCCAAGCGCCGGGAGATCCTCGGCGCCGCGTTGAGGGTGTTGGAGCGCGACGGCGAGGCCGGCGCCTCGATGCGCGTGATCGCAAAGGAAGCCAACATCAGCCTGGCCGGGCTCATGCACTACTTCCCGACGCGCGATGTGATCCTCACTGAGATCCAGCGCGATGCCGATGCCAGATTTGAACATTGGTATGGCAATTCGGACTCCGAGATCGACCCCGGCGAGGTGCTCGCACAAGCGATGCTCGACAAGGCGAGCAAGCCCGGCTCCGGGACGGTGTATCTCTCACTGGCGGCCGCCGCGGCCGTCGACCCGGGCCATCCTGCCGGTGCTTACCTGCGGGAGAGGTACGAGAGGATGCGCACCCTCATCGCCGAGTATGTGCGAGGGCGCCAAGCCGCGGGCGAGGTCCCCGAGCATGTCGATGCTGAATTCGCTGCGGCGGCGCTGATCGCGGCCGCGGACGGCATTCAGATCCAGTGGATGTCGGATCCATCCATCGACATGGGGGATCACATGCGGCGGGTGTGGGAGCGGCTACTGGCCTAGAAAACCATACAGTGTATGGTTTTCGTATGAAATGGATCGTCTCCGTAGTGGCATCGGCAGTCGTCGTGGCATTGGGATTGGCCGCCTGCAGCCCGCGGCAGGAGAGTTCGAAGGACGACTCCGCCTGGGATCGCGGGTTCTACTGGGGTACTGCAACCGCGGGCTACCAGGTGGAGGGCAGTGCTCCCGACAGCAATTGGCGACGCTATGTCGATCGCACCGCCGGTAGGCCGGTAGAGCCCGGGGCTGATCCATTGGGGGCTGGCCCGGTCGACCCGTACCGGCAGGCCGATGATTTCCGCCATCGATACGCCGAAGACATCGCCAACGCGCATGCCATGGGCGTCAACACATTTCGTTTCGGCGTGGAGTGGTCGCGCGTCATGCCGGAGCCGGGCAAGTGGGACGAGAAGGAGCTGGCGTACTACGACTCCATCGTCGCCACACTGCGTGAGAACGGCATCACGCCGATGATCACGCTCATGCACTGGGTGTATCCGGGTTGGGTTGCCGACAACGGCGGGTTCATGAACAACGTCGGAGCGTTTGAGGACTTCGCCAAGGCGATCACCAAACGTTATGCCGGACAAGGGGTGTTGTGGGTCAGTGTCAACGAGCCACTGGCCTTCGGGGCAATGGAGGTGCGCACCGGCGCGATCAAGCCCGATCAGTTCGGCGGGTTCCTGGACAGCGTCGCCCAGGCGCACCGCGCGGTGTACCGTGCCGCTCACGATGCCGACCCCAAGGCGAAGGTGACGACCAACGAGGCCTACATACCGCCAGATGTGCTGGCGCAGTTCGCAGGTTTCGGCGTGAAGGGTATCGAGGGATCGTTCTTTGACCGGGTTGCCGACAGTCTCGACTATCTCGGTTTCGACTACTACACGGGCACTGCGGGGGACAACCTCGCCTCGGCGCAGAGCATGAGGGAGCGCTGGAACATCAAACTGCAGCCCGAAGACATCTACTACGTGTCGCGGCACTATGCGCAGCGCTATCCCGGGCTGCCGATCTACATCGTCGAGAACGGGATGGTCACCGACAACGGCAAGCCCCGGGCGGACGGGGTGACGCGATCGCAGTACCTCGAGGACACCGTCTTCTGGTTGCAACGGGCCAAGGCAGACGGGATCCCGATCATCGGATACAACTACTGGTCGCTCGTCGATAACTATGAATGGGGAAGCTACCGGCCACGTTTCGGCTTGTACACAGTCGACGCGTTGGGTGATCCGGCGCTGAAGCGGGTGCCCACCGATGCTGTCTCGACGTACACCCAGATCACCCGCGATGCCGGGACCACGCCCGGTTACCGCCCGGTGATCCCGGCGGCGAAATGCTCCACCACAGTGGGGCAGGACAGCTGCGCCCCGCTGGATCCCAAGGGGCCGACGGTTCCGCTGCGCTGATCCTCCCGGTCAAATCGTCGTCAGCGCACCGCCGTTGACGTTGATAACCTGCCCGGTGATGTGGCGGGCGCTCGATGAGGCGAGAAAGCTGACGGTGCCCGCGATATCGGCCGGGGTGCCGGCGCGCCCGGTGTGGGTCGAGGCGACGAGGGTGTTACGGCGGCTGTCGGCGAGCTTGTCGCGAAAGAACTCGGTGTCGGCGATGTAGCCGGGCGCAACGACATTCGCGGTGACATCGCGGGGTCCGAGCTGTGCGGCCAGCTGCACATTCCACGAGGCGAGGGCCGCCTTGGCCGCCCCATATGACCCGGCACCATGGTGTGCCGCGATGGAGCCGATGTGAACAACCGCGCCGCCGCCCGCTAGTTGATCGCTGACGGCCGCGGTGGTGAGGACGGCGCTGATGAGGTTGGCCTCCAGGTTGGCGCGCCACTGGCCGGCCAGCTCATGGAGGCCGACGGGCGCGTCGGTATCGAAGTCGGTGTTGCCGCCGGCGTTGTTCACCAACAGGTCGATGGGTCCGGTGAATCGCGTAGCGAGGTCTTTCACCTGATCTGGGCTGGTGTGGTCGCAGGGCAGTGCGCGACTGTTCGGGCCCAGTGCCGCGACGGCCGCATCGAGGGCATCTGCGCGCCGTCCGGTGATGAACACGTGGGCGCCGGAGTCGATGAGTGCCGCGGCGACCGCTAGTCCGATACCGGTGCCGCCGCCGGTGACCAATGCTGTGCGCATACGACACTCCATTCGTTTAGGTCTAAACATTTAGATCTAAACGGTAGGGTCATCCGCATGGAGTGTCAAGACGCCGCCGATGAGATCGCACTGGCATGGCAGCGCGAGAGGCCAAGCGCGCCAACTGATTCTATCGATGTGGTGACCAGGATTTGGCATCTGGCCACGCTGTTCGGTGCCCAGCGGAGAAAGCTTCTGTCCGGGCTCGGGGTGGATATGGCCACGTTGGACTTGCTCAGCACCCTGCGGCGCAGTGGGGCGCCCTACTGCCTGACCACTCGCGAGATCGCCCAGCGGACGATGGTCACGGCCGGGGCGGTATCTCAACGGGTGGCCAGGGCTGAACGCGAGGGGCTGGTGACACGTGAGCCCGGATCGTTGCCGCGCAGTGTGACGGTGTCCCTCACGAAGGACGGGCACCACTTGGTTGAATCCACCGTCGATCAACTGCTCACCGATGAGCTGGAGTTGATCTCAGGGCTGAGCACGGCGCAACGCACGCAATTGGCGCAACTGCTGAAACTGTTGCTCGCCGATGTGCATACGCGGGTTGGGCCGACGGCGCCGACCCATGTCGGCTCTGTCTGATTCTCCGGCCTTACGGTGTCCGGTCGGAGGCGATCACGAAGTCGCGTTCGGGGTCCTGCGGAGAGACCACGGGGTCGCCGTTGACGAGGATGTCGGCGCGTCCGGCGGTGTCGTCCGATCGGAAGTGCTCCTCCTCCGCGGCAATCCATAACTGCCAGAACTCCCGGAGCTGTTGGCCATCGCGATCCTCGGCACGGCGACGACGCGTTGGTTGGTCGGTCTGCACCCAGATCAGCGTGCTCAACTGGTCGGCGGCGGCTGCGCGGCCCGACCCGACGCCCTCGAGAATCAGCACCGATGGCGGTGGGCTGCACTCCCACGGGCCGAACTCGCGCGCCGCCCAGTCGTAGCGTCGGTATCGTGCCTGCTCGCCGCGCGCCCAGGGCGCCAGCACCTGCTCCTCAAGCCGGGGCCACCACCCGAAGAATGTGTCCCAGGACGCAAAGTCGTCGGTGTGCAGGACCGCCGTGGCCAAGGTTGTCGCCGACAGTGCGGTGTGCAATCGCGCAGCAAAGGTGCTCTTACCGGCCGCGCCCCTACCGTCGATGGCGACGACACGCACGTTGCCGCATCGTGGCTCGCTTCTGTTGATGAGCCCGGCCAGCCACGAGAAGCTCCGCTGCTGGTCCGGGGTCGTCATGGCGCGAGCTTACTGGTGCTCGGCTAACCTGTTGCCGTGGACTGGACTGAGCTAATCGGCAGCGCGGCCGGTGTGCTGTTCGTCATCCTTGCGGTCCGGCAAAATATTTGGACCTTTCCGGTGGCCATCGTCAGCTCGCTGTTCTACATGGTGGTCTTCAGCCGACAGACCCTGTACGCCGACGCGGCCCTGCAGATCATGTTCATCGCTTTGGCGCTGCAGGGGTGGTATCTATGGCTGCGTGGTAGTCAGGACCGGCAGGGGGTCGTGGTCCGGCGCACGCCGCGAGCGGCGTGGCTGCCGTTGGCGCTGTGCGTGGCCGCCCTGATTGCGGGTCTCTACGCGTTTCTGGTTGCCTTCACCGATTCCAATGTCCCGCAGCTTGATTCGGTTATCACAGGACTCAGTGTGGTTTCCCAGTTCATGATGAATCGGAAGTGGATAGAGAACTGGGTGCTGTGGATCGTCACCGACACCTTCTCGGTGGGCGTCTACCTCTACAAAGGGCTGAACCTGACGGCGGGCTTCTATGCTTTCCTGAGCATCATGGCCGCGGTCGGCCTGTGGAGTTGGCGAAAAGAGTTGCGCACAGTGGCGACCGCCGAATCAGTATGAATAACCTGCCCCTTTCAACATATAACGCATAAGGGGGCTTGCGGCAAGGCCCGGGTCATGCCGCACAATCGCTGAGCTGAATGTCAGATGCCATGGACTACAAGGAAAATGGGGCAAATCGGAGTTGACGACGCACGAAGAAGAACTGCAGGCCGAGCGGGAGTACATCGCTGGACTGTATGAGCTGCTCGACGCTGAACGCGCACGCGTGAAGGGCAGGTACCGCAGCGCTCTGCGCGGGCCCGTCGATCAGCAGAACGGTGCCGCGATGGTCGAGCGCGACGACGAAGTGCGCGCACTGGCCAGCCTGGCGCAGCGCCTCGATGTCGCAGATGACGGGCTGTGCTTCGGCCGGCTGGACGCCGTCACCGGCGAGCGCTCCTACGTTGGGCGCATCGGACTCCTGGATCAGCACAACGACTACGAACCGCTGCTGATCGATTGGCGGGCGCCCGCTGCGGAAGCGTTCTACATCGCTACCGGTGCCAACCCGGAGAACACCCGGCGTCGGCGCCAGTTCCGGACCCGGGGACGCCACGTCGACGACTTCATCGACGAAGTCCTTGTGGTCGGTTCGGACGGCCGCTCGGAGGGCGAAGATGTCGACGGGGAACGCGGGAGCATGAGTGATGCGGCGCTGCTGGCCGCGGTCAACGCGCCCCGTGGTGCCGGGATGCGCGACATCGTGGCGACCATCCAGGCCGAACAGGATCGGATCATTCGGCTCGATCATCCGGGCGTGCTGGTCATCGAGGGCGGTCCCGGTACAGGCAAGACCGTGGTGGCGCTGCACCGCGTGGCCTATCTGCTGTACACCCAGCGCAAGCGGATGGAACGCCACGGAGTGCTGGTTGTTGGTCCGAATGCTGCTTTCCTGAGCCATATCTCGCGCGTATTGCCCTCGTTGGGTGAGACGAACGTGGTGTTCACCACGGCGGGCGATCTGGTGCCGGGGCTCAAGGTCACGGCAGAGGACGAGGCGGAGCCCGCGCGGCTCAAGGGCTCGCTGCAGATCCTGGACGTGCTCGCGGCGGCGATCGCAGACCGGCAGCGGGTGCCCGAGAGCCCGCTGCCTATTCAGCTCGCCGATGTCACGGTGCGCATCGATGCCGATATCGCGCAGTGGGCCATCGAAGAGGCGCGCGCGAGCAAGCTTCCGCACAACGAGGCCCGAACGGTCTTCACGGATGTGCTTACCTGGGCGATCACCGAGCGGGCCATCCCGCGCATCGGTAAGGGGTGGCTGACCCGCGAGGACCGTAAGGCCTGGGAGCATCTGCGCGCCGAGTTGCTCGACGAACTGGGTGACCACGAGGGATTCGCCGCCGCCCTCGACCAGCTGTGGCCCATGCTGACACCTGAGACCCTCTTAGCGGAGCTCTACACCGTGCCTGAGCGGTTACGGGCTGCGGGTGCGGACCCGGCGCTGGCGCGTGTCGTCGGCGACGCATGGACGGTCTCAGACGTTCCGCTGCTCGACGAGCTGGTCGACCTGGTGGGCCGCGACAAGGCGGCCGAAGAGGCCGCCGAACGCGAGCGCAGGGCAGAAGCCGAGTACGCCGCGGGTGTTCTCGATCTGATGACCGGTCGCGAAGACATGATGGACGACGAGGACCACCTTTTCGCCACCGATCTGCTGGGTGCCGAGGATCTCGCGGAACGATTCACCGAACGTGACACCCGTGACCTCGTCGAGCGTGCCTCGGCAGACCGGGATTGGACCTACGGTCACATCGTGATCGACGAAGCCCAGGAACTGTCCGAAATGGACTGGCGAGTGTTGATGCGCCGCTGCCCAAGTCGTTCGTTCACCGTTGTCGGCGATCTGGCTCAGCGCCGATCGGTAGCCGGTGCCACGTCGTGGGACGTGGTGCTGCAGCCGTATGTGCCCGGGCGCTGGCTGTACCGGCCGCTATCGGTGAACTATCGCACTCCCGCCGAGATCATGGCCGTCGCGGCGGCGCTGCTGGCCGAGTTCGCGCCGGGTACTCAGCCGCCCGAATCCGTCCGTTCCTGCGGAGTCCTGCCGTGGTCCAGGCATCTCGCCGAGGGCGAATTGCCAAAAGCCATAGAAGAATTCGTGCTCGACGAGGAGGGTCGGGAGGGCACCAGCGTGGTGATCGGGCCGCCGGGTGTGCCGGGCACCGTCCCGGCGTCGGAGACCAAGGGACTGGAGTTCGATGCGGTGCTGGTCGTGCAACCGGAACGGATCCTGGCGGACGGTCCGCGCGGCGCCGCTGAGCTCTATGTGGCGCTCACTCGCGCCACCCAGCGACTGGGCGTGCTGCACGTGGCGCCGCTGCCTCAGCCGCTTGTCGGTCTCACCGAAAGCACAACCGGCCCAGGTTCGGATCGCCGGGTCGTGCCAACGAGCGTCGCTCGATAGGGCAGGATGGTCCGCGAGATAGATGGAGCCGTCGCGGCACTCGGTGGATCCGGGGCCCGATGGCTTTGCTTGTGCAACGGCTTTGTCGAGCCTGTACCGAGGAGGCGTGATGACTCGCGATGTGAGCCGCACCGGATATAAGCGGGTGCTGCTCAAGCTCGGCGGCGAAATGTTCGGCGGGGGAGCCGTCGGCTTGGACCCTGATGTGGTTCACAGGGTGGCCAGCCAGATCGCTGAAGTGGTTCGCAGCGGTGCCGAGGTTGCGGTCGTGATCGGCGGCGGCAACTTCTTCCGCGGTGCGCAGCTACAGCA
Source organism: Mycobacteroides franklinii (assembly GCF_002013895.1). Classification (GTDB taxonomy): domain Bacteria; phylum Actinomycetota; class Actinomycetes; order Mycobacteriales; family Mycobacteriaceae; genus Mycobacterium; species Mycobacterium franklinii. The sequence continues at coordinate 44,175 of NZ_MAFQ01000007.1, forward strand.
GCGCGGTATGGAACGCACCCGCTCGGACTATATGGGCATGCTCGGCACCGTCATGAACAGCCTTGCGCTGCAAGACTTCCTGGAGAAGGAAGGCATCGTGACACGCGTGCAGACAGCCATCACCATGGGGCAGGTCGCCGAGCCGTACATCCCGTTACGGGCCAGGAGGCATTTGGAGAAGGGGCGCGTCGTCATCTTCGGTGCAGGCATGGGCCTGCCGTATTTCTCCACCGACACCACTGCCGCGCAGCGCGCACTGGAGATCGGCGCCGAGGTGGTGCTCATGGCCAAGGCGGTTGACGGCATCTTCACCGATGACCCGCGCGCCAACCCCGATGCCGAATTCCTGCCGGAGATCACGCACCGCGAGGTCATCGACCGCGGGCTGCAGGTTGCCGATGCCACCGCCTTCAGCCTGTGTATGGACAACCGCATGCCGATCCTGGTGTTCAACCTGCTTACCGAAGGGAATATCGCCAGGGCGGTCGCAGGTGAGAAGATCGGAACGCTGGTGACACCGTGATGAGCCGCTTGCGCGAAGATCGTCAAATACTGATGAGCCGCTCGCGCGACGAACATCACGCACAGATGGGAGATCAATCGTGATTGACGAGGTTCTTCTCGATGCTGAGGAGAAGATGGAAAAGGCCGTAACGGTCGCCCGTGACGACTTCGCGACGATTCGGACCGGGCGTGCCAACCCGGGCATGTTTCAGCGGGTGGTCATCGACTACTACGGCACCCCGACCCCGATCACGCAGGTGGCCGGCATCAACGTGCCCGAGGCACGCATGGTCGTCATCAAGCCGTACGAGGCCAACCAGCTTCGGGCCATCGAAGAGGCCATCCGTAACTCGGATCTGGGCTTGAACCCGAGTAACGACGGCAGCATCATTCGTGTTGCGATCCCGCAGCTCACCGAGGAACGCCGTCGCGAGCTCGTCAAGCAGGCCAAGGGCAAGGGCGAGGACGCCAAGGTGACCTTGCGCAACGTCCGGCGCAAGGCCAATGACGAGCTCAACCGGATCAAGAAGGACGGCGAGGCCGGCGAGGACGAGGTAGGCCGCGCGGAAAAGGATCTGGACAAGACCACCGCCCAGTACGTGAACCAGATCGATGAGCTGGTGAAACACAAAGAAGGCGAGCTACTGGAGGTCTAGGGCCGCCGGTAATGACGACCATGGGAGACACCGACGCGGCTCCGGCCCCTGGCAGCAGCCCTGCGCCCCCTTCGGGAGCGAAGTCCCGGGCCGGACGCAACCTACCGGCCGCTATCGGGGTCGGGGTTGCGCTGGCCGCCCTGATCATTTTTTCGTTGCTGTACCAGAAGGAAATCTGGGTCGGCATCATCTCGGTCTTCCTGGGGATCGCGATGTGGGAGGTGACCAAGCGGCTGCGGCAGGCCGATATCTTGGTTCCGTTCATCCCGCTGTTCATCGGCGGACAGGCCATGATCTGGCTGACCTGGCCATGGGGAACCGCGGGCTCGGTCGGTGCCTTCGCCGCGACCGTCGTGGTCTGCATGATTTGGCGACTGTTGAGTCAGGGGCTGGGCAGTCAGCCGGTGAATTATCTGCGTGATGTCGCCGTCACGGTTTTCGTCGCCGCATGGATTCCACTGTTCGCGTCCTTCGGCGCGCTGCTGGTCTATCCACACAACGGGGCGGAGCAGGTGTTCTGCCTGATGCTCGGTGTCACGTTCTCCGACATCGGCGGATATGCGGCGGGCGTCCTGTTCGGTAAGCATCCGATGGCACCCGCGATCAGCCCGAAAAAGTCATGGGAGGGCTTGGCGGGTTCACTGCTGGTGGGTACCACGGCCTCGACGCTCGCGGTGACGTTCCTCCTCGGACATCACCCGTTCGTGGGTATCGCTCTGGGCGTCATGCTCGTCATCACCGGGACACTGGGGGATCTGGTGGAGTCGCAGGTCAAGCGCGACTTGGGGATCAAGGACATGGGCACACTACTGCCCGGTCACGGCGGCATCATGGATCGTCTTGATTCCCTGCTGCCATCGGCAGTCGCTACCTGGATCGTGTTGACGCTCTTTATTTAGGTGATGTCGGCGCTTCGGTACAACGCTGTTTGATAGATGCCGCTGACGGTGGCTCCGTACAGCACTGCGATCGCGATCCACAGCCCTCCGGACAGCCCGAGCACTCCGGACAACACTCCATGTCCCACCGCAGCGGCGGCGAAGAGCATGCCCACCCCGGGCGACACCAGTATCAGGATGAAGATTCGCAGGCCGAACTGGGCAAGGATGTTCTTGGACAGCATGCGCCGCAGCGCCCTCGCGCAGGCTTTGGTGGCCTCCACGGCGCCGACGTCTCGCACGACGATTGTCGGCAGCACCTGAAACGAGACCGCCCGCCACATCAGGTCCAAGAACCGTCCGATGAACAGGACGTGGACGAGGCTGCCGACGTACAGCAGCTTCTCGTCGATGATGCCGAAGCCCCATGTGACAGCGGTGTCGATGAGCACCCAGGGCAGCAGGCGTGTGCGGTAGCGGCGCGCGGCGGCCAGGCCGCGGGCGAAGCTTGGCACTTCACCCTCGAGAGCGGCGTTCGTCTGTGTGATGAGGGCCGTCTGCCAGAACATCGCGAGATACAACAGGATGACGTAGTCGATGGCCAAGGCGGTCCGGACGAACTGCGGCGAGGTCTTGTCAATGTTCGGCGGTAGCAGCAGACCCAGCGCGATGAGGGCGACGATGAACACGGCGATGCTGATCGCGGCCGCGATAGGGAAGTACATGAGTGCCTTGCGGCGACACGGGAGACGTGTCGCTGATCTGAATATGTCCCACGATGCTGACAGCGCATGGAAAGAAGCCACACCGATTCCCCTGGCAATTAGTTACTCTTGTTACATAAGTTACCAGTGTGACAACTGAGGTTTAGGGATGCGGGCAGCGCGCCCCGCGGATCGGGGATTGCGCACGCGCGCCTGTCTACTTTTAGCGCGTTTTGAGCGCCTGGCGCAGATCCACCCCAGCGAACGGCCCCGGTACCTGGCCGTCGACCGTGAATCGGTACAACGCCGTCTGGAAAATCCCGGTGAGTGCGGCACCGACCACGGAGGCCACCAGGATCCAGAGCACACCGAGCACCGCCAAAACGCCGGTCACGGCGGCTATGTTCGCTGCCACTCCCAGGTAGATCAGGCCGATTCCGGGTAGTGAGAGCATCGCGGTGAAAAAGTTCAGGCCCACAATGCCGACGACGTTTTGCCCCCAGGCGTGCTTGAGGGTTTCCTTGGTCTTCTTGATGGCGTCGATCGCCCCGAGGTTCTCCAGCACGATGGTGGGCAGCACCTGGAAGGAGACCACGCGCCACGCGACATCGAGGAATCTCCCGATGAAGGGCACCCGTTCCTCGATGGCGCTGATGATCCATGAGACAACACCGGTGATGAGAACCCAGGGGAGGAGACGACCTCCGCGTTGGCTTGCCGCCGAGATGCCGGCGGCAACGCTTGGATCTCTGCCCTCCAGTGCGACGTTCGCCTGCGAGATCAGTGCCGCCTGCCAGAAGGTCGCGACGTACATCACGATGAAGAAACCGATGGCGAAGACGGGGTAGAAGAGCGGCGGAACCGAATCGCCGGTCGTCGCGGGCAATAGCAGGACTCCCAGGGTCACCATCCCGACCAGTACCAGCAACGAGCTAAGGCCGGACAGCAGGGGAAAAACCGCGAGCTCCTTGCGCGAACTCAACACCTTCGCCGACGTCTTGAAGATTCGCCACGATGTCGACAGTGTGCTGGCAAAGGCCATCGGATTCCCCCTGGTCATTGACGGATAGTCAGGCCAAGATACCAGTGCGCTAGCTACCGGGTCGGGTGGCTGGTTTGATGGAAAGATGCCTCGCCGCGACGTTCAGATCCCCACACCGGATGGGCAATGCCCGGCAACCCTGCACCTGCCCGACCAGCCCGGCCCGGCGGTGATCCTCTATCCCGACGCCGGCGGCGCCCGCGAAGTCATGCGCGAGATGGGCGATCGGCTCGCGGCCTTGGGGTATGTGGCGTTGGTGCCCGATGTGTATTACCGCGAAGGCACGTGGAAGCCATTCGATTTGGCGACCGCGTTCGGCGACCCGGAAGAGCGCGGCCGCCTGTTCGCGACAATGGGGACGCTCACCCCGGACCGGATCGACGCCGACGCGGGCGCTTTTCTGGACTTCCTTGCCCTCCAGCCTGAGGTGACCGGCCACACCGTGGGCCTGACCGGTTACTGCATGGGTGGTCGAATCTCGTTGCGGATCGCGGCGACTCACGCGAATCGGGTGGGTGCGGTGGCGTCGTTTCACGGCGGCAATCTCGCCAACGCCGACGACCCCAACAGCCCACACCACCTGGCCGACCGCATCGCCGGCGTTGTGCTGGTCGCGGCCGCCGAGGAGGACGCCTCCTTCCCGCCCGAGCAGGAGCAGCTGCTGGCACAGGTACTGAGCGACGCCGGGGTGCGCCACACCATCGAGACGTACCCGGCCAAACACGGATTCGCCGTCGCGGACAACGCCACCTATGACGAGGCCGCCGCGGAACGACACTGGAAGGCCCTCGAAGAGCTCTACGGCGCTCACCTGGGTTCGTAGGCCGGCCCGGTCGGAGCGGAGCGACAAGGAGATCTGGTGCTGTTCGAACCGAGGCTGCGGGCCGGAATCCGCGACGGCACCATCTCGGTGGCCTATCGGCGTTGGAAACGCCCCCAGGTGAAGGTGGGCGGGCGCTATCGCGTCGGCTCCGACCGAATCCGCTCCATGGCCGAGTTCGACTTCATCGAAATTGATGCTGTTGGCGCGATCATCGCACGCGATATCGACGATGCCGATGCGTTATTGGCCGGGTACCCGTCCGCCGCGGCGGCGCGAAGTGATGTCGGCGCAAATGGGGATGATCGATTGTATCGCTTGGCATTTCGCAAGATCGATATGGCAGATCCGCGGGCGGAGCTGGCTTCTTCGGCGGCGCTCTCGGTCGAAGATCTCGCCGAGATAGATGCCCGATTGGATCGGATGGATCGCAGTGCCAAGCCCGGTCCGTGGACCCGGGAGGTGCTCCGAGAGATTGCCGACCGCCCGGAAGTGCGTGCGAAGGACCTCGAATCTTGCTCGCGCTGGCCCGATTTGGCGACCTTCAAGGTGCACGTGCGCAAGCTCAAGAACTTGGGTCTGACGCTCAGTTTGCCGGTGGGCTACCGGCTTTCACCGCGCGGTGTGGAGTACCTGGCCCGGTCGTCGCGCTAGCAGCTGAATTCGCTTCCGTTACCTTCGGTGGGGGTGGCTTCCTTCAGGCAGCCGAAGGGCTCGATTCCGGCGTCGCTGATCCGAATGGCGGACTTGGCCTGGGTGTTGGCGCAGAACAACCCGGAAGTCTCGCTGCGGCAACTGAACTCCCCGAACGACAGACGGCCGCCGTAGTCGAGCGGATTGCCGTCACCGCTCTGGAAGGGGCCCGGGTCGCCGTGTAGTCCGCCCACCGTGACCTGGTGGCCGCTGAAATCGGTCCAGCCCGGGACCCAGTTGCCCTCGGTGTCGGCAGGCTTTTTCGGCGGGTTCGTCAAGTTGACCAGGCAAGACAGCGTGCCCGGCTGGATGTTGTCGGTCATGCAGCGTGTCTTGCCCGACGGGGTCTTGAACGCGACGTTGTCGCCGAGATCGGTCTTTTGCCCATCCTGGCTGGTGGCCGCGTGGAAGTTTGCGACGTTCACCGGCGCGCCCTTGGAAATCCACTGGGCCACAGCGTCATACGGCGCACCTGCCACAGGCTCTGGTAAGTCGACGGGAGTCTTGGTGGTGGTTGTGGTGGGCGCCTTGCTGGTGGTGCTGCTGGATGGAGATTGACTTGATGGGGGAGTGGTCGGCGAAACCGATGCTCCTTGGGAGCATCCGGCGACCAGGAGCAGTGTTCCCAGCAGGGTCAGACCGTCACGTAACAGGGCACGCATGCAGCCAGGCTAGCTGGCCGCCGCGGGCGCAGGGGTAGGCGCGGCGGTCGCTACCTCGATTGTCGGCCGGGGCGGAGCATCGGCGGCCTGGGCGGGCCGGCTTGCCCGAGCATTGAGCCAGCATGCGAGAGCACCGATCACCAGCCCTATTCCCATACCGACATCCAGCCGCTGGCCAAGCAGAATCCAGGACAACAACCCGGCCACGGCAGGGATGATGCAGAACAGCATTGCCACCGCGGCCGCACCGAACTTGCTCACCGACCGCACATACAGCGATGTGCACAGGGTGGCGTTGAGCAACACCACCGCCGCCACGGCGCCGGCCGCCTGCCATGCATCGTGAACGACGCTGGGGGTCAGGAGGGCCAAGGCGCCCGCCGGGAGCAGCCCGGCGAGGTTCTGGATAGCGCTGTTGACGCGAAAGTCGACATCGGCGCAAAAGCGTTGTTGATAGACACCGCCCGCGGCCAGGCCCAACAATGCGACCAGGAGCAGCACCAGCACGGTGTCGACTCCGCCGGTGGCGAGCAGCCGGTGCACGCATGCGGCAAGGACAGCCACCACGCCCAGTGCGAGGGCAACAAGTCGCCGGCCGTTGAGGCGCTCACCCAGGAATATCGCGGCCAGCACCGCGGTGACAACGGGATTCATCGAGATGACGACCGCGCCCAATACCGCCGGCGCCCCATGATCGAGGGCCTCGTACAGCGCGCAGAACTGCACGGCCTGCATGAGTAGTCCGGTGATGATGACGTGGCCGAGTTGCCGGCCGGTTGGCCAGACCGACCTCGCCACGAGCGCCCAGCCGGCCAGGATGGTTCCGGCGAGCGCGAAGCGGGCGACCAACACCAGCATCGGCGTCATGGCGGACACCGAGAGCGCCCCGATCGGGTAGCCGAGCGCGTACAGAAACGTGAGTGCCGCGGCGGAGGACCTCGTCATGGGCACGGTCATCTTCTGCATGACTGCCATGGTGGTGGCTCGAGGTGGCCGGTGTCCAACGATGATTACCAATCAAAATCAATCGCTGATGCTTATCGATTAAGAAGCGAAATATGTGCCAGCTCGATGCTCTACTGCTGAAGATTGAAATATTGATCAGGTCTTGTGATCGGGCTACGGTGTCGATATGGCGAGTTCCACGCTCGATATCGCGCCGCTGCGGTCGCTTGTCGCGGTTGCGGACTGTGGCGGATTCCACCGCGCCGCCGCGGTGCTGCACCTGACCCAGTCCGCGGTCAGTCAGCATGTGCGCAAGCTGGAGGCGGCGATCGGGGAGCCGGTGGTCCGGCGTTCCGGGCGCGGCGTGGTGTTCACCGACAAAGGTGCGCAGTTGTTGGCACATGGCCGCCGAATCTTGGCCGCACATGACATTGCGGTCGATGATCTGGTGACGGGCCGGGAGCGTCCCCTGGTTTTGGGTGTCACCGAACACGGTGCGGACTTGATCTTGCCGAGCATCACCACGGCCTTGCGGAGCCATCTTCCGGACTGGTCGGTGCGCGTGCGGTTCGACCGCAATCTGTATCTCGCCGAATCGGTGGACCGGGGAACCATGGACCTGGCAGTCATACTCGACGGTTCGGGCCTGGACCGCGCCAACGCGGTGGGCACCGTTCGTCTGCAATGGGTGGCGGCGCGCGGTTACCGGGTGAGTTCCGGTGGGCCCCTGGCTGTCATGACCTTCACCGAACCGTGCACCCTGCGCGCTCCCATGTTCAGTGCGTTGCACACGCTGGGTCGCCAGTATCAGATCGTCGGTGAATCACCGGATTTGTCGGGGCTGTACGCGGGCCTGCGGTCGGGACTCGGCATGGCGCTGCTGCCCATCATCGGTTGGTTGCCCGACGGCATTGCGCCCGTGGACTCCATGCCCGCGGCGAACCTGGCGACGCTATCGGTCGTCGGCCGCCGCGGGCTGGACCCCGTGGTGTTTAGCGCTGTTGAACAAGCTGCCCGCGAAGCTCTTTCGGGAGCAGCGGCGGCTATCGCCTAGCTCGTTCCCGCTGAGGGTTTGCGTTCGGCTCGGAGTACCGTGTCGGCGATATCGAACTCCTCGTCGTCTCGTGTGAAGGTCCGGTTCCGTGATTCGGCGACGAGGACGTTCCACTGGTCCGGGTCAAGGGTGTCGGCGATGTCCTCCGCCGTGAAGTACCAGTCGGGTAAGTCCGGTCGTCCTATCGCTGCTTGCATGTCCGACGGATGGTGCCCCACGATCAACAGCGTGCCCCCGGGGGCCACGGCGGCGGCCAGCGCCGCGAACACCGGCTCACGAAGTTTTGTTGGCAGGTGCATGAAATGCGATGTCACCAAATCGAATTGTCGACTGGGCTGCCATGTGGTCAGGTCGGCCTGGGCCCACGCGATCCGGTTGGCCAGCTCGGGATCGGTCTTCACGGCGTTATCGGCGGCACGGCGTAGCGCGGTCTCTGCGAAATCCATGCCGGTGACCTGCCAGCCCCGCTGTGCGAGCCAGATCGCATCGCCGCCTTCACCGCAACCGGCGTCCAGTGCGGTCCGCGGAGGCAGCGACGAGATCTCAGTCACTAGTTGCGGATTGGCGTTCCCGCTCCACAGCGCATCGTGCGATTGGTAGAACTCGTCCCACGACTTCTCGTCGGACGGCGGGTTGTTGTGATCATGCATGTTGTAGCTCCCTGGCGTCGGCGACCGCAAGGTCGGCGTTGATGGCGGCGGCGGCTTCGTTTCCGGCCGCCGCCGATGTGATGACCTGTGCCTTGATGTCTGTCACGTTTCCGGCGGCGTAGATACCGGGAACCGCGGTGGCGCCCCTGGTGACCGGAAGGTAGGTCCCTAGGAGATGGTCGCCGAGTCGCATCTCCTGCGCGGTAAGGCGCACGGGGGCCAGCATGTCGATGCGCGCCGAGACCACGGTTGCCACGACCAGTGCTTGACACGGAACCGTGTCGCCGGTTTCCAGTTCGAGCCCGGAGAGTGCGTCATCGGTGATTCGCAGCCGTGCCACCGGCCCGTCGACGACGCCGATATCCCTGCGAGCCAACTGGGCGGCCTCATCACGCGATAACGGGAAATCGTTGTGCCGCACCAAGGTGACGTCGTCACTGACCTGACGGAAGATCAGTGCGTGGTGGACTGCCAGGGGGCCGGTGCCCAGCACGGCGATCGCACGATCTCGCACTTCCCACCCGTGGCAGTATGCGCAGTGCAGAACGTCGCGGCCCCAGCGCTGCGCCAATCCCTCGACATCGGGCAGTTCATCCACCGCTCCGGTGGCCACCAGTACCCGCCGTGCGAGCACGGTGGGCTCACCATCGAGCGATACGTTGAAATGGTTGTCCGCGTGGGATATCGATGCGACGCGCCCGTCAAGGAAGCTCGCGCCGTATTGCGCCGCCTCATCGCGACCGATGCCAAATAGCTCGGCCGGGGGTGTCGATTCGCGTCCCAGGTAGTTGTGGACTCGATCCGCAGGCGCGTTGCGGGGGCGGTGGTCGTCGATCACGACGACCGACCGCCGCGACCGGGCGAGCGTGATGGCGGCCGATAGTCCTGCAGCCCCACCACCGATGATGGCGACATCCCAGAGTTTGTTCATGGCACCACTATTGGCGCAGATTTGCGAGATACGCAAGCTTTCTTGCCAAAGTGGCAACCCGAGGGTCACCATGGACCCTATGGACGACCAAAATCAGCGCATGGAAGCGGTGCTCGATGCCCTGGGGCCGCGGCTGCGGGCGTTGCGTCTGCATCGTCAGGTCACTCTGGCGCAATTGTCGGAGACGACGGGTATCTCCGAGAGCACGTTGTCGCGTCTGGAATCCGGCCAGCGCCGCCCCACCCTGGAGCTCCTGCTGCTACTGGCCGAGGCGCACCAGGTTCCGCTCGACGAACTGGTGAACGCTCCCGCCACGGGAGATCCGCGCGTCCATCCCAAGCCGTTCAAGCGGAACGGATCGATCTACCTGCCGTTGTCGCGCCGACCGGGCGGCGTGCAGTGCTTCAAGCAGATCATCCCGCCCCATTCGCCGAAGGGGGAACCGAATATGAAGGTCCACGAAGGCTACGAGTGGATGTATGTGCTGTCGGGGAAGTTGCGGCTGCTGCTCGGTGAGCTTGATCTCATCCTGCCCGCGGGCGAGGCCGCCGAGTTCGATACTCATATCCCGCATTGGTTCGGTAATCCGACCGACAAACCCGTCGAGGTATTGCACATTTTCGGCCCGCAGGGGGAGCGAATGCATGTGCGGGCACGTTCTGGTTCCGGGGACCAGTGATCAGCTGAGATACTGGTAGCACTATGTCTGCCACCGAGGGTCCCGCTGCTCCGTTGCCGCTGGTCTTCGATGCGCCGCGCCGGGCCATGCCGCCGCGCCATCTGGCGGATATGACCCTCGAGCAGAGTCGCGATGTGGTGACCGCATTGGGGCTTCCGGCATTTCGCGCCAAGCAGATCGCCAACCAGTACTACGGACGGCTGGTGGGTGATCCCGCGACGATGACCGACCTGCCGGCGGGTGCACGCGATGGCGTGAGCGAAGCGCTGTTTCCCCGCCTGCTTGATCCGCTGCGTCAGGTGGCGTGTGATTCCGGCGATACCCGAAAGACCTTGTGGCGCTTGCATGACGGCAGCACCGTGGAATCGGTGCTGATGCGCTATCCGGATCGCAACACATTGTGCATCTCGTCTCAGGCCGGCTGCGGTATGGCGTGCCCATTCTGTGCCACCGGCCAAGGCGGATTGACCCGCAACCTGTCGGCCGCCGAGATCCTGGAGCAGGTCCGTGATGCCGCGGCATCCTTGCGGGACGGCGAGTTGCCGGGCGGACCGGGCCGGTTATCGAACATCGTCTTCATGGGCATGGGGGAGCCCCTGGCCAACTACAACCGGGTACTCACGGTGTTGCGTAAGATCACCGCGCCGCCCCCGGAGGGTTTCGGCATATCGCAGCGTGGTGTCACGGTGTCCACGGTGGGGCTGGCGCCGGCCATCCGGAAGCTGGCCGACGAGGGGCTCGGTGTCACACTCGCGGTTTCGCTGCACTGCCCGGACGATGAGCTGCGCAACACCCTGGTGCCGGTCAATACCCGGTGGGCCATCAGCGAGGTGCTTGAGGCTGCGCGCTACTACGCCGATGCCACGGGGCGGCGGGTGTCGATCGAGTATGCCCTCATTCGTGATGTGAACGATCAGCCGTGGCGTGCCGACATGCTCGGCAAGAAGTTGCGAAAAGCCTTGGGGCAGTTCGTTCATGTGAATCTGATTCCGCTGAACCCAACGCCAGGCAGCAAATGGGATGCCAGCCCCAAACCCGTTGAGCGCGAATTTGTACGACGTGTCCGCGAGCAGGGGGTCTCCTGCACGGTGCGTGATACCCGTGGCCGCGAGATTGCCGCCGCGTGCGGCCAGCTGGCCGCTTCCGAACGCTGAGTTAGCGGATGCGGCCGGACCGGCGGCCGAAGTAGTCGTTGGCGGTGAATGCCAACACGATGAGGGCGAAACCGACCAGGAAGACGTCCTCGACCTTGCCGACGTGATTGCCGACGAGCATGCACAGCAGAACTGCTGCCATGACGACGCCCAGGATGTGGAAGACGCGCGGATTCTGGCCGGACAGCCCGCGCCCGAACGCTACGGACGGCACGTCCGCGACATCGACTCCGTCGTACTTGACAACCTCGGTCGTGGCCACCGCCAGCCCTCCAGATCTCAGACGTCTACTACAGCCCATAGTGTGCCACGCCCGCCTGCTTCAGGGTGCGGGCGGCACCCCGCGTTACGCCGAATCGAGCACTGCCGTGCGCACATGACGCTTGCAATGACACCAAAATGGTGTCACCATGACACCATGAATTTGCAACCGTATGTCGACTCCGTACGTGAGGACCTCGTCATCGCCGCAAAAGCCGGTGGTGCGGAGGCCGGGGACCTGGCGGAGCGGCTGACCGCGCCGTTGGAGTCGGCCATTCGGCTGGCACTGCTCGACGCCCTTTCGGCGGCCGCCGAGGAAGTCACCCGTGAACTCGCGCCCACCGTGGTCGATGTGCGCCTGCGTGGCCGGGAACCGGAGTTCACGGTGACCCAGCCGACCCCACCCGCACCGCCGGAGACTGCGGTCCCCGCCGATGACGGCAGCGGCGGCACCTGGCGCGTGACCCTGCGGCTGCCGGAGAACCTGCGGCCCACCGTGGAGGCCGCCGCCGGAGACGAGGGCATCTCACTCAACGCATGGCTGGTGCGCGCCGCGGTAGCCGCAGTTGAAAAGCGCACGGGGACAAGAACATCCCGCTATGGAAACACCATCAGCGGCTGGGTTCGCTAACCAAGGAAGGGAAATCATGACCGTGTCATCTATGCCAGCTACATTCGATACCCCAAACCCCATCACGGCCAAGGTGGAATTGGCCCGGGGCACCCTTCAGGTCATCGCGAGTGACCGCGCGGACACCGTGGTGGTGGTTCGTCCGGGCGACGAGGCGAAGACTGTCGATCTCAGGACCGCCGAACGCACCCGTGTTTCGTACTCCCAGGGCGTGCTGTCGGTGTTGTCTTCGCAGGGTCTGACATTTCGCACCGGGACCATCGACATTGTGGTCGAACTTCCGAGCCAGTCCCGCCTGGACATTTCGGTGGCCTCGGCGGAAGTGCGCGCCGACGGCGACTATGGCGATGTCCGTTTCCAATCCGCCAGCGGAGATCTGATCATCGACGCGATCAGCGGTGTCGCAAAGGTCGATACCGCCTCGGGAGGCGTGTCGATCCGTGAGCTGACCGGTGATATCAAGCGGAACACCGCCAGCGGCGACTCTGCCGTCAAGGTGTTGCGCGGTCACGCCAGAGTCGCATCGGCATCGGGATCGGTGGACATCGGAATGGCCGTCGCGGGTGGCCTGGTCTTCGAGACGGCAAGCGGCAACACCTCGATTGGGATCGCCCGGGGCACAGCCGCGAGGCTGGCAATCGACACGCATTCAGGTGCGTTCTCCAACTCGCTGGAACTGGCAGACGGGCCCGAGGCGTCGGACGAGATTTTCGAGGTGAACATCCGCTCGGCCAAGGGGGACGTCGACCTGCACCGCCCGGTGGCCCTTGCGGGGTAGGGGCGGCCGCGCTGCCGGGGCAGAATGAGCGGGTGACAGTGAGTTCAGAGGTCTGCCGCGTCCTTCTCCTCGGTAGCACCGGGTCCATTGGCACCCAGGCGCTCGAGGTCATCGCCGCCAACCCTGACCGGTTTGAAGTGGTCGGCCTGGCCGCGGGCGGCGGCAACGTGGATCTGCTGCGCCGGCAGATCGCGGAGACCGGGGTCACCAACGTCGCGGTGGCGGACGAGAGCGCCGCCGCCCGCCTGGACATTCCGGTGCTGAGTGGATCCGGTGCCGTCACCGAGTTGGTGGAGACCACCGAGGCCGATGTGGTGCTCAACGCGCTTGTCGGGGCTCTCGGGCTGCGCCCCACCCTGGCTGCACTGAAGACCGGGGCCCGTCTGGCATTGGCCAACAAGGAGTCCCTGGTGGCCGGGGGGCCGCTGGTAACCAAGGCCGCCGCCCCCGGACAGATCGTGCCCGTCGACTCCGAACATTCCGCGCTGGCGCAATGTCTGCGTGGTGGAACCCGCGGCGAGATCGCACAGCTCATCCTGACCGCTTCGGGCGGTCCGTTTCGGGGATGGACCGCCGAGCAGCTCACGGATGTCACCCCGGAACAGGCGGGCGCACACCCCACGTGGTCGATGGGGCCGATGAATACGCTCAACTCGGCCTCACTGGTCAATAAGGGGCTCGAGCTCATCGAGACACATCTGCTGTTCGGCGTCCCGTATCGGCAGATCGGTGTGGTTGTGCACCCACAGTCGATCGTGCACTCGATGGTGACGTTCGCCGACGGGTCGACACTGGCCCAGGCCAGCCCGCCCGATATGAAACTACCGATCGCCTTGGCGCTGGGATGGCCGGATCGAGTACCGGGCGCGGCCCTGGCCTGCGACTTCAACACCGCCTCCACGTGGGAGTTCGAGCCGCTGGATACACAGGTGTTTCCCGCCGTCGAGCTGGCCCGGAGCGCCGGTGAAGCCGGGGGATGTATGACCGCCGTCTACAACGCCGCCAACGAAACCGCGGCCGCCGCCTTCCTGGACGGACGCATCGGATTCAGGTCCATCGTGCGAACAATTGCCGATGTGCTCGATGCGGCAAGCCAATGGGAAGGAACCTCTGCGGAACCCGCTACCGTTGACGATGTACTTGATGCGCAGAACTGGGCTGACCGGCAGGCTGCGCATCTCATCTCCACGGAGGAAAATCGAACCTGATGGCTGCGTACGTGATCGGAATCGCACTCTTCGCGCTGGCGATCTTGGTGTCGGTGGCGCTGCATGAGTGCGGGCACATGTGGGTGGCGCAGGCCACCGGCATGAAGGTGCGCCGCTACTTCGTGGGATTCGGTCCGACGCTGTGGTCGACGAAGCGCAAGAGCAACCACGGCGCCAACGACATCATCGAATACGGCCTCAAGGCCGTCCCGCTGGGCGGCTTCTGCGATATCGCCGGCATGACCTCGGTGGAGGAACTCACTCCCGAGGAATCCGACCGCGCGATGTACAAACAGAAGGTCTGGAAGCGGGTCGCGGTGCTGTTCGCCGGACCCGCCATGAACTTCCTCATCGGCATCGTGGTCTTCTACGGCGTCGTCCTGTTCTGGGGCCTGCCCGACAACAACGCGCCTACACATCCCGAGGTCAAGCAAACCAGCTGTGTGGCACCGCAAAAGAGTGCCAATCCCACGGACATGGCGACCTGCACCGGGGAGGGGCCGGCGGCGCTCGGGGGCCTGCGTGAGGGTGATCAAGTGCTCGCCATCGCGGGCAAGCCGGTCAGCACATCCAGCGACATGGTTACCGCCATTCGAGAGCTGCGCGGTCCGCAGGTGTTCGAGATCTCCCGCGACGGCAAACAGCAATCTCTCCTGGTGACCGTCGCCGAGACGCAGCGCTGGGACGAGAAGGCGGGCAAGCTCATCTCGGTGGGTGCCGTCGGTGCCTCACTGAGTACCTATGTGCCACAGAAGCACTACAACCCGTTGACCGCGGTTCCGGCCACCGGGAACCTCATCGGGACCGTTGCCGTCGAAACAGTGAAGGCCATCGGGAAGATCCCGACGAAGGTCGGCGCCCTTTGGGACTCGATCACCGGCAGCGAGCGGGCGATGGACACGCCGATGAGCATTGTCGGCGCGAGCCGCATGGGTGGCGAGACGGTAGAGCACGACATGTGGATCATGTTCTGGATCCTGTTGGCGCAGCTCAACTTTGCGCTCGGTGCCATCAACTTGTTGCCGTTGTTGCCGTTTGATGGTGGGCACATCGCGGTGGCCACGTACGAGAAGATCCGCAACATGATCCGGTCGGCGCGGGGCCTCACGGCAGGCGCGCCCGTCAACTACATGAAGTTGATGCCGGCGACCTATCTCGTTCTGGTGGTGGTTGTCGGTTACATGCTGCTGACGATCACCGCCGACATCGTCAACCCGATTAGACTTTTTCAATAGCGATCCAATTGGAGGATCACATGACCAGCCTGGGTATTCCGAGTGCACCGCCGCCGATACTGTCGCCGCGGCGTAAGACGCGTCAGCTCATGGTCGGAAACGTCGGGGTGGGCAGCGACTCGCTGGTCTCGGTGCAGTCGATGTGCACCACCAAGACCCATGACGTGAACTCGACCCTGCAGCAGATCGCCGAGCTGACCGCCTCCGGCTGTGACATCGTGCGTGTTGCCTGCCCGCGGCAGGAGGATGCCGACGCCCTCGCCGAGATCGCGCGCAAGAGCCAGATCCCGGTGATCGCCGATATCCACTTTCAGCCCAAGTACATCTTCGCGGCGATCGACGCCGGCTGCGCCGCCGTGCGCGTGAATCCGGGGAACATCAAGGAGTTCGACGGCCGCGTCAAGGAAGTCGCCAAGGCCGCCGGTGACGCCGGGATCCCCATCCGCATCGGTGTGAACGCGGGCTCGCTGGACCCGCGCATCCTCGGCAAGTACGGCAAGGCCACGCCGGAGGCGCTTGTCGAGTCGGCGCTGTGGGAGGCCGGCCTGTTCGAGGAGCATGGCTTCGGCGATATCAAGATCAGCGTCAAGCACAACGACCCGGTGATCATGGTCGCCGCATACGAACTGCTGGCCTCGCAGTGTGATTACCCGCTGCATCTGGGTGTTACCGAGGCCGGCCCGGCATTCCAGGGCACCATCAAGTCGGCTGTGGCGTTCGGTGCGCTGTTGTCCAAGGGCATCGGCGACACCATCCGCGTATCTCTTTCGGCGCCCCCCGCCGAGGAGGTCAAGGTCGGCAACCAGATTCTGGAGTCCCTCAATCTGCGGCCGCGTGGGCTGGAAATCGTGTCCTGCCCGTCCTGCGGGCGCGCGCAGGTAGACGTCTACACCCTGGCCAACGCGGTGAGCGCCGGACTGGAAGGGCTGGATGTGCCATTGCGCGTCGCGGTCATGGGCTGCGTCGTCAACGGACCGGGTGAGGCTCGCGAGGCGGATCTGGGCGTGGCATCCGGCAATGGCAAGGGGCAGATCTTCGTGAAGGGCGAGGTCATCAAGACCGTGCCGGAGGCGCTGATTGTCGAAACCCTCATCGACGAGGCCATGCGTCTGGCCGAAGAGATGGGCCTGGAGAACGGCACGGAGATCGGAACCGACGGAACTCCTACAGGCCAGCCGGTCGTCACCGTAAGCTGAAGATAGCTCGGCGCAAGTGGACGAACCGATGAGCGCTCGCGCGAAGAGGCTTAAGCACGGGAGCGATTGCCGATGACGACAACACTGCCGGCGCCTGGAGCGCCCGGAGCGTCGTCGTCTGATGCCGTTCGCGTGCTCGGGTCTTCGGATACCGAGGCGGTGCGCGCCGTTCTGGACCTCGACCCGGTGGCCTCCTGCATGCTCTCCGCCCGGGTGGAGGCTCGCGGTGCCGACCCCACGGCCATCGGCGGCGAGATCTGGTCGACGGGCGTGTTGGCCGACGCACTGTGCTTCGTCGGGACGACGATCATTCCGCTGGCGGGTGGGCCCGAGGCAACCCGGTTGTTCGCCGAACGTGCCATCGAGCAGCACCGGATCTGCCCGTCGCTCGTTGGTCCGGCGGATGTGGTGCTCGACATGTGGTGCCACCTCGATCCGGTCTGGGGCCCGGCGCGTGAGGTGCGCGCCTGCCAGCCCCTGTTGGCGATGCTCGATGCGCCGATTTGTGTTGTCGATCCTGCGGTCCGGCAGGTCCGTGCCGAGGAGTTGGACGAGTACCTGGATGCCTCGGTTCAGATGTTCATCGGGGAGATGGGCGTCGACCCGCGAAACGGCGACGGGGGACGCGGCTACCGGCGACGGGTGGCTGGTCTCATCGACGCGGGCAGGGCATGGGCACGTTTCGAGGACGGCCGGGTCATCTTCAAGGCCGAGATCGGATCACAATCGCTGAGCGTCAGCCAGATTCAGGGTGTGTGGGTAGATCCCGAATTTCGCGGGCGTGGGCTCGGCACTGCGGGCGTGGCCGCGATTGCGGCAGCGGTACACCGCAGCGGGCGGATTCCCAGCCTCTACGTCAATAGCTTCAATGAGGTGGCGCGCGCGTCCTACGCCAAGGCAGGATTCACGCGGCTCGGCACGTTCGCGACGGTTCTCGTTAGCTAATTCTCGTCAGCTAGTGCCCGTTGGTCCCGTGCGCCTGCGAGGTTTCAGGGTCTCGCGGTCTTAGCATCGACCCCGATGAACAGAGGTGTGTGGGTCCTGCCGTTGCTCGGCACGGCACTGCTGGTGGCAAGTGCTGTTGCGTGCACGCCGCGCCCTGATGGGCCCGGCCCGGTGGCCGAGAAGTTCTTCGAGGCACTGGCCAAGGGTGACACCGCCACCGCCGCGAAGCTGACCGACGACCCCAATGGTGCGAAAGTGGGCCTGGACCAAGCCTTCTCGGGGCTGCAGGCGACATCGTTCAAGGCCGCCGTGAACGGGTCGCAATACACGCAGGACACCGGCAGCGCCGACGCCACCTACACCTGGCAGCTGCCGAGGAAGCGCGCCTGGACCTATAACGGGCGCCTGGAGATGCTGCGCACGGCCGGCAGCTGGCAGGTGCGCTGGGCGCCGAGTGATCTGCACCCCAAACTCGGTGAACGCCAAATGCTCTCGCTGCGTACCGATCCCGCAAAGCGCGCGACGGTCAATGAGGCAGGCGGTACGACGGTGCTGGCACCTGCCAATCTGTACAGAATCGCCTTCGATGCGTCGAAGGCAGGCAAGGCGCTGATGAGCACCGCCACCGCACTGGCCGATGCCATACGGCCCTATGACGACCAGATGAACGCCGCATCGCTCGCCGAGCAGGCAAGCGCGCAAACCTCGCCGATGAACCTCATCACGCTGCGCAAGGACGACTGGGACAAGGTCTCCATCGCGCTGGAGACGCGGCCAGGAGCGCTGCGGCCGGGCGTGGTGATGACGCCGATCGCGGACCTGCTGCCCACCGATGACGCCTTCGCGCCCGATATCGTCGCGCAGGTCAAGAAGGCAGTGCTCGACGAACTGGATGGCGAGGCGGGCTGGCGCGTCGTGAGCGTCAACCAGAACGGTGTCGACACCGCCGTGCTCAATGAGGTGAAACCCACTCCGGCGCCGTCGAAGACGATCAGCCTGGACCGCGCCGTGCAGAACGCCGCGCAGAACGCCGTCAACACCCGGGGCCAGAAGGCCATGATGGTGGTCATCAAGCCGTCGACGGGCGAGATTCTGGCGATCGCGCAGAACGCCGCGGCCAATGCGGACGGACCACTGGCCACCACAGGCCTGTTTCCGCCCGGGTCGACGTTCAAGATCATCACCGCCGGGGCCGCGCTCGAGCGCGGTATGGCCACCCCGGACACGATGCTCGGATGCCCGAAGCGGGTCACCATCGGCGATCGCAGCGTCCCCAACTACAACGAGTTCGATCTCGGCACGGTGCCCATGTGGCGTGCCTTCGCGAATTCGTGCAACACCACCTTCGCGAAGCTGGCCAGTGAGATGCCTTTGGACAGTTTGACTGTCGCCGCTTCGCAGTTCGGTATCGGACCCGACTACGACGTCGCGGGCATTACCACTATCTCGGGCAACGTGCCGCCCACCGTCAACGTGACCGAACGCACCGAGGACGGGTTCGGTCAGGGCAAGGTGCTGGTCACGCCATTCGGTATGGCGCTGGCCGCGGCCACCGTCGCGAATGGAAAAACGCCGGTGCCGCAGCTGATTTCGGGTCAGATCACCGGAATCACCGGTGAGCGGACGCCGGTGACCCCGACGATGGTCGACGGTCTGCGCGGGATGATGCGCGAGACGGTGCTCAGCGGTACCGCGATGGACCTCAAGGGTGAGGGTGCGGTCTACGGGAAGACCGGTGAGGCCGAGTTCCCGGGCGGATCGCATGCCTGGTTTGCCGGTTATCGCGGTGACATGGCATTCGCCACCCTGATCGTCGGGGGCGGCGGTTCGGAGGCCGCGGTGCGCGCCACCAAGGTCATGTTCCAGTCGCTGCCGCCGGACTACCTGGCCTAGTCCGCGCGCGAGGTCAGGACGCAGAACTCGTTGCCCTCGGGGTCGGCCAGCACCACCCATGGCGAATCGCCCTGGCCGATGTCCATTCGGGTGGCGCCGTGCGCCAGGAATCTGTCCACCAGGGCGCTCTGGTCGTCGTCGCGGAAGTCGAGGTGCAGACGATTCTTCACGGTCTTGGGATCGGGGCCGTTCATGAAGAACAGCAAGGGCGGGTGCCGGTCCGGCTGGAAGACGCTGACGAACCCGTCGTCATCGATCTCGTGGGGCCATTTCAGCACCTCAGACCACCAGCGACCGAGTGTGGACGCATCCTGGCAGTCGATCACAATCGCCTCAAGTGTGAGTCCGACGGGCAGGCCCATGAATTCGATTGTGCGCGCTGTCGCTAACGTTCCGCCAAGCAATTACGAACTACGATGTAGAAAACAGCATCCAGGGAGGATCGAGAGCTTGCGCAGAGCATTTCGGAGTGTGCTTGTGGTGACCGGGCTCGTCAGCCTCCTGATGAATGTGGCGATCACCGCACCCGCAACCCTTGGCCACGCATTGGCCGCGAGTCCCAGTGGAGTGGCCTCCGTGTCACCTACACCGGGCCAAACGGTCGGGGTGGCCATGCCCGTCACGATTCATTTCGCGGCCCCGGTCGCTGATAGACCGGCGGCCGAGCGGTCCGTCGGATTCTCCGCGTCGAGGGTCCCGGCTGGAAAGTTCAGCTGGGTCGACGACGCGACGGTTCGATTCACCCCGAGTGAATACTGGCCCGCGCATTCGTCGATCACCGTGTCGGTCAATGGTGTGAGCGGAATGAAGTACAAGTTCCAGACCGGCTCGGAGGTACTGGGCATCGGCAGCATCAGCGGCCACACCTTCACGGTGAAGATCGACGGCACGGTGATGCGAACCATGCCCGCATCGATGGGAAAGCCCAAGCACCCCACACCGGTCGGCTCCTTCACCGCCTTGGAGAAGCAGAGCCCTGTGGTCATGGACTCTCGGACCATCGGCATTCCGCTGAATGACCCCGAGGGGTACAAGCTGACCGTCTACTACGCGGTTCGTGTCACCTGGGGCGGCGTCTATGTGCACAGTGCCCCGTGGTCGACGGGCGCACAGGGCAATTCCAACGTCAGTCATGGCTGCATCAACCTGAGCCCTGACAACGCCTCCTGGTACTACAACACCGTCAGCGTCGGCGACCCCATCGTCATCAACGCGTAACGAGCCGGTAGCGGTCTCAATGGACCCGGCTACGCTGCCTTCATGACTGTGTCGGATTCTCTTCGCGCGAGCGGCTCATCGCCACGTGCCGCACTGCGCCCGGGGGAGTTGTCCTCCGAGCGTCAGGTTCCCGTGTCGATCGATCGGCCCGAGTACGTGGGCAAGTCCAAGGTCGCCGAGGCGATCGGGGAGCCGTACGTTCAGACGCCCGAGGTGATCGAGAAGATGCGAGTCGCCGGGAGGATCGCGGCGCAAGCGCTGGAGCTGGCGGGTGAGGCGGTGGCCCCCGGGGTCACCACCGACGAACTGGACCGAATCGCGCACGACTACATGGTTTCCCAGGGCGCGTACCCGTCGACGCTGGGATACAAGGGATTTCCGAAGTCGTGCTGCACATCGCTCAACGAGATCATCTGCCACGGGATACCGGACTCGACGGTGATCGAGGACGGTGACATCGTCAACATCGACGTCACCGCCTACATCGACGGTGTGCACGGTGACACCAATGCCACCTTCCTGGCCGGAAACGTCTCCGAGGAGCACCGCTTGCTGGTGGAGCGCACGCGGGAGGCGACCATGCGGGCCATCAACGCCGTCAAGCCGGGCCGGGCGCTGAGCGTCGTCGGCCGGGTGATCGAAGCCTATGCAAAGCGGTTCGGGTACAACGTGGTTCGTGCCTTCACCGGGCACGGCGTGGGCCCGACATTCCACAACGGGCTCATTGTGCCGCACTACGACGACCCCAATCTGGACATCGTCATCGAGCCGGGAATGACGTTCACCATTGAGCCGATGATCAACCTGGGATCACTGGACTACGAGATCTGGGATGACACCTGGACCGTGGCGACCACCGACAAGCTGTGGACCGCGCAGTTCGAGCACACCATGGTGGTCACCGAGGACGGGGTAGAGATCCTGACCCTGCCATGACGGGCGCGTTGCTGGTCGGGGGTGTCAGCTCCGATGCCGGTAAGAGTCTGGTCGTGACAGGTCTGTGCCGGTTACTGGCGCGCAAGGGGATTCGCGTCGCGCCGTTCAAGGCTCAGAACATGTCGAACAACTCCGTGGTGACTGTCGACGGGGGAGAGATCGGCCGGGCGCAGGCACTGCAGGCGCGAGCCTGCGGTCTGGAACCCTCGGTGCGGTTCAATCCCGTGCTCCTCAAGCCGGGCAGCGATCGCACCTCGCAGCTGGTGGTGCGCGGACAGGCGACGGGGAATGTCAGCGCCCGCTCCTATGTCGAACATCGGGAGGAGCTGCGGCAGGTGGTCGCCGAGGAATTGCATTCGCTGCGTGCGGAATACGACGTGGTGATCTGTGAGGGCGCGGGTTCTGTCGCCGAGATCAATCTGCGGTCGACCGATATCGCCAACATGGGGCTGGCGCAGGCCGCGGGACTGCCCGTGGTGCTGGTCGGCGATATAGATCGTGGCGGTGTGCTGGCGCATCTGTTCGGCACGGTGGCGGTGCTGGAGCCGGCTGACCAACGACTCGTCGCCGGCTTCATCGTCAACAAGTTCCGTGGTGACCCCACGCTGCTGGAGCCCGGACTGGAGCAGCTCGCCGCCCTGACCGGCCGAACGACATTCGGTGTGCTGCCGTACGACGACCAGTTGTGGCTCGACGCAGAGGATTCGGTGTCCGTGGTGGCGTCGGCTCAGGTGGGGCGGCCCGCCGCCCCGATCGGACAGGAATGGTTGAGGGTGGCCGCGGTGCGGCTGCCGCGAATCTCCAATTCCACCGATATCGAGGCCATCGCCTGCGAGCCGGGAGTGATCGTCCGGTGGGCGGCGAGTCCGGCCGATATCGCGGACGCCGATGTGGTGGTCATCCCGGGTACCAAGGCCACCATCGCCGATCTTGCCTGGATGCGTGACTCTGGAATCGCTGATGCCGTTGTTGCGCACGCCCGTTGGGGCGGTCCGGTGCTGGGCATCTGCGGCGGATTCCAGATGCTTGCGACCACAATCGACGATCGCGTCGAGTCCGGTGCGGGAACCGTCGAAGGGCTGGGCTTGCTCGATATCGACATCGTCTTCGAACCCGACAAGACGCTGCGTCGCTGGCACCCCCCGGGTCTGGCCGGCTACGAGATCCACCACGGCACCGTCACGCGGTCGGCGGTTGCGCCGTGGCTGATCGACCATGACGAGGGTGCTGTCGACGGCTCGGTCTGGGGAACCCATTGGCACGGGGTGCTCGACAACGACGATTTCCGCCGCCAATGGCTCACCCAGGCTGCGGCGGCCGCCGGACGTTCCGGATTCGTCGTCGCGGTCGACACCAACGTCGGCGATTGTCGCGCTGCTCAGTTGGACAGATTGGCCGATCTCATGGACATCCACGTCGATGTCGACGCCATCGCTGCCCTGTGGGAGAAATCTGGATCGCCGGGGTCGGCGGCCCCGTCATATCCGGTAATTGCGGCACGGGTCGAATAGCCTGTGCGGGTGCATCGGGGACTCGTAGCTGTCGGAGTATCAGCATTGGCGCTTGTGGGCTGCACCCAGACGGTGACAGGTACGGCCACCTGGCCGGGGGCGCGCATCGCGCAATCGCTGCTTACTGCCGACGAGCTGCCTCCGGGCACCAAGTACGACAGGGTGGTCGCCGACCTGGGGCCGGTGACGGTCAACAACCAGCAGGTCGTCGTGGGCGGGATGCCTTCGAACCCGCAGGGGTGCGCGGACGGCTTGTCGCCTCGATTGGCGAATGCCGGTAGAGCCGGCCCCGAGAACACCGCGCGGTACATCGCGCGGTTCAACGGTGCGAACATCATCGTGAGCCTGTTGCGCGAAACCATCGACCTGACCAACGTCAAGGACGTGGCAACCCGTTGCGCCAAGTACGAGGTGTTCTTCGACAAGAGTTCGCCGGGAACACCGATGACCACCGAACCGGTGCAGGGTGGACCGGTCGGTGTTCTCACCTATAAACAGACGATGATCATGCCCAGGGGCACGACCTCTCGGTACATGGCGTTTGCGAATGTCCACGGGGTGGCGATGGTGGCAACGTCCTTCGATCTGCGTGACCCATCGGTCAAGGCTGTCGCCATCATGCCCCAGACTTTCCTGGACATCGTGGCAAAACAGGTCGACAAGATCGAACGGACCTGATTGAGCCGGGTGAAAGTTTCCTGATAGGGCTGGTAAAAGCCCAACCGGATCGGTCGTACTCAGGTACCGTGCGCCCATGCCCAAGGTCTTCGCGCAGGGGGCTCATCTATGAGCCCGGCGCCCGAGGTTCGTCACCCGCGCCCGGGGGCCCCGCCCGTCCGCGACGGTGAGTTGCACCAGGTCGTCACGATTGACGGCCGAACGGTGCAGGTCAATGTGTCGGGGCCGGATAAGGGAACCACCGTCGTGATGTTGGCCGCGGCCGGACATTTCGCGCTCAGTTATCGGGCGGTATGCGAGCGATTGCACACCGCCGGGCTGCGCACCGCGGTAATCGGTCATGATCCGCATCTGCATGCCAAGGCGATCACCGGAGTACTCGACGATATCGGCGTCAAGGTGGCGTTGTTGGTGGGAGACCGTGCGGGAGGAGAGCTGGCGTGGGATCTGGCCGCCAGCAAGCTCGACAGATTCATTGGATTGGTGGCAATTGACCGCGGTCACCCGCGCGTTGCTGACCGGGCCGGACTGATCCGCGACAAGCACTGCCCGCCGGTCGAGATCAACACCACGGTGTTGGTCACGTCGGACGCGACGCGGGCGATCGCCCGCGCCAGCCAGCGCTTCGTATACGGCGATTACCGGATCGTCGAACTGATGGGACGCCGTTCGGCCACTCGCGACCTCACTCCGGAGCTTGCCGCCGAGGTAGTGCTGCGCAGCAGCTCTTGGTGAACGTCTGAGCGAGTTACCTGTTGGCTTCGTACCACTTCAGCCAGGAATTCAGCTCCTGGTACGCCCGTGCGCGGGGCGCCGCGACGGACAGAAACACATCGTGCTTGGCGTCCGGAATCGGAACCACCCGCTGATCGTTGCCGATGCATCCCGCCCAGCGTGCGATCTGCCGCACGTCCAGGACCGCATCGCCACGTAGCGCCGCGGCGGGGTCGACGTCCCCGGGAAGACTGTGATCCGAACGCAAGATCAGGTTGGGTACACCGACGTCCAGGCCGCGGTGCAGCTCGGCATGTCCACGGCGGATCGCGCTGATCCACCCGAACCGTACCGGGAACCCGCCGACGGGCTTCCACTCCAGGTTGTAATCGAATTCGCCGTGAAAGTCCTTGTGCAGGCTCGCGCCGTACGCACCTTCGTGAGGTAGCGGGATCGCTTGTTTGGCACGGAATCTCGAAATCGCCTTGACCGCGGCGGTGGTGCCGCCACTGCGGAGAAGGGGGCGACCTTGCAGATCCAGCCACGGGCTGTTGAGGACAAGGCCCGCGATATGCCCCTGGCTGTCTGTCACCCGTAGGCGGTTGAGCCAGAGCGAGACGATGAGACCGCCGGCCGAGTGCCCGTACACGAGAAGGGGCGCCTCGACGGTCTCCCCGTTGATGATGGTGACCGCCGCATCGAGTTCGGCGTCGTACAGCGACAGATCGCTGATGTAGTGCGGGGTTTGGTGTTCGCGGCGAGACCGACCGCATTTGCGCAAGTCCAGTGCGAAGAATCGATAGCCGCGAGCCAGGAAATGCTCGGCAAGTTCGGTGTGGAAGAAGTAGTCGGTATATCCGTGGACCATGAGCACTGCGCGTCCGGTATCCGGCTGAATTTCCGGCCGCACCAGTGTGGCGGTAATTACACCTTCGCCGTCAGGATCAACGCCCAGGTCAATGGTCCGTCGGAGGTAGCCATCAAGGACATCGGATTCCCATGTCACTGCCATAGCCTAGTTGAAGGAATCGGGGATATCCGCGCGCGATAACCTGTGTGTACTCGCGGGTAGTGGCGAAGGGTCGCCACTACATCAGATTCGAAAAGGACAGTGAACCGGTGTCAAAAGCGCAGGTGGAGCAGACAGACGTTGCCCTGATTGGGTCAGGGATCATGAGCGCGACGCTCAGCGCTCTGCTGCGGTTGGTCGAACCGGATCTGTCGATCACCTTGATCGAGCGTCTCGACGCGGCTGCCAGTGAAAGCAGTGACCCGTGGAACAACGCCGGTACCGGTCACTCGGCGCTGTGCGAGCTGAACTACACCCCGCAGAAGGCGGATGGCTCGATCGATATCAGCAAGGCCATCACGGTGAACGAGCAATTCCAGGTGTCCCGCCAGTTCTGGGCGTACGCCGTGGAGAACGGTGTGCTGCCGGATGTTCGTGGCTTCCTCAACCCCATCCCGCACGTGAGCTACGTGCACGGCGCCGACAAGGTCGAGTTTCTGCGTAAGCGCCACGACGCCCTGGTGAGCAACCCGCTCTTCGCGAAGATGGAGTTCATCAACGACGACGACGAGTTCGCACGTCGGCTGCCGCTGATGGCCGCCGGACGCGATTTCTCCGATCCGGTGGGTTTGAACTGGAGCCAGGACGGCACCGACGTCGATTTCGGTGAACTGTCAAAGCAGTTGGTGGGCTTCGGAGTTCGCAGCGGAACCAACGCGATCTTCGGCACCGAGGTTCGCAATATCAGTCGCGAGAGCGACGGCGGATGGATTCTCAAACTAGTCAACGGGCGTACCGGCGAGAAGCGCAAGCTCAAGGCCAAGTTCGTGTTCGTCGGTGCCGGCGGTGGCGCTCTTGGGCTGCTGCAGAAGGCCGGAATTCCGGAAGCCAAGGGCTTCGGCGGATTCCCGGTGAGTGGTGCGTTCCTGCGTACCAACAGCACCGATCTGACCGACGGCCACAAGGCCAAGGTGTACGGCTTCCCGCCCCTTGGCGCGCCTCCGATGTCCGCGCCGCACTTGGACACCCGCGTGATCAACGGCAAGGAATGGCTGCTGTTCGGTCCATTCGCCGGGTGGTCGCCCAAGTTCCTCAAGATGGGCAAGGTCACCGACCTGCCCGCGTCGGTGAAGCCCAACAACCTCGCCTCGATGGTCGGGGTTGGCCTCACCGAATTCAAACTCGCGACCTTCCTGCTGAGCCAGCTGCGTCTGACCCCCGATGACCGGATCGACATGTTGCGTGAATTTGCACCCAGGGCGCAGCGTTCCGATTGGGAGCTGATCACCGCCGGCCAGCGCGTGCAGGTCATCCGGCCGGCCAAGGGCAAGGGCGGCGCGCTCGAATTCGGCACCATGGTGCTCAATTCAGCCGACGGCAGCATCGCCGGCCTGCTCGGTGCATCGCCGGGGGCCTCGACTGCGGTGCCCGCGATGCTCGATGTCATGCAGCGTTGCTTCCCCGACCGGTACTCGAACTGGATGCCCAAGCTCAAGGAAATGATTCCGTCGTTGGGCATCAGCCTTTCGGATGAGCCGTCGTTGTTCGGTGAGGTATGGGACTGGGGGACACAGGTTCTCGGCCTGGAGCAGTGACGCCGCAGGCTCCGGTGGCCGCCTCCTGGTCCGCGGATCTGGATGCCAAAACGCTGTACGGTCTGTTGAGATTACGGGCGGAAGCGTTCATCGTCGGACAGAACTGCGCCTACCAGGATCTTGACGGACGCGATCTGGAGCCAGGGACTCGGCATTTTTGGATAGCGGATGCAGACGGCAACGTGGTCAGCGGGTTGCGACTGCTGGAAGATCCGGCTGGCGAGGGTTTCTGGATCGGACGGGTTTGCACCGCCCAGGCCGAACGCGGCCAGGGGCATGCCGCGCGCCTGATCCGCGCTGTGCTCGCCGAGATCGGTGGCTCACGCTGCCGACTGAATGCGCAGGCCCACCTGAAGGACATGTATGGCAAGCTGGGATTCGTGGTTTCCGGTGATGCATTCCTCGAAGACGAGATACCGCACGTGCCGATGACGTGGGTGGCCGGAAATGGCTAGCGCCACAGTCATTCCCGGATATCCGCTCAGCGCGATCGTCGGGCACGATCAGTTGCGGTTGGCCCTCGTGCTCTCCGCGGTACGACCCGACATCGGCGGCGTGCTGATCCGCGGCGAGAAGGGCACGGCCAAGTCGACCGCGGTGCGCGCCTTGACGTCGGTGCTGAGCTCGGTTGATGGCGCACGCCTGGTGGAGCTCCCGATCGGCGCTACCGAAGACCGGGTCGTGGGATCGCTTGACCTGCAGAAGGTGTTGCGCGACGGCGAACACGCCTTTTCTCCAGGGCTTCTGGCGCGGGCCGACGGCGGCGTCCTGTACGTGGACGAGGTCAACCTGCTGCACGATCACCTGGTCGACGTGATCCTCGATGCGGCGGCGATGGGCCGGGTACATGTGGAACGTGACGGCGTATCTCATTCGTACGATGCGCGATTCGTTCTGATCGGCACCATGAATCCCGAAGAGGGGGAGTTGCGTCCGCAGCTGCTGGACCGCTTCGGATTCGCGGTGGACGTACACGCCTCCCGCGATGTCCCGGTGCGGGCCGAAGTGATCCGACGACGGCTTGCCTATGAGGCAGACCCGGCCGGGTTCGTCTCACGGTACGCATCCGAGGAGGCCGACCTGGCGGCGCGGATTGCCGATGCCCGGCAACTGCTTCCTCGGGTTGTCTTGCCCGACAACGAATTGCAGCGTATTGCCGCCTTGTGTGCGGCCTTTGATGTGGACGGGATGCGCGCCGATCTGGTGGTGGCGCGTGCCGCCGTCGCCCATGCCGCGTGGCGTGGCGCCGAGGTGGTCGGCGAGCCCGATATCCGGGTGGCCGCGGAACTGGCGTTACCGCACCGGCGCCGACGGGACCCGTTCGATGAACCGGGTTTGGATCCGGAACAGCTTGACCAGGCGATGCGCGATAGTGCGCCACCGCAGGATCAGGGTCCCGATACGGACGGCCCAGACGACCCGGACCCAGATCCGGATGGCCCCGGTGGCGGTGCGCCCGAGTCTGCTCCGAATCCGGCTCAAGCGGATGGCCCGCAGCGGGACTCGCCCTCTGCGGCGCCACCTTCCCGGCCCAGCCCCGCGCCTTCGGCGACCTTTCGTGCCAAGACTTTCCGCGTGCCCGGCGTTGGCATGGGGGCACCAGGGCGGCGTTCGGCGGCACGTAACCGCACGGGCAAGATCATCACCCCGAGCTCTGATGAAGGTTTCGGGGTACACGTGATCGGCACGCTGATGTCGGCGGCGAGCCGGGTGACCGCGCCCGGGAAGCTGCCCAGGCCGGTGTTCTCCGATGTGCAGTGGGCGATCCGTGAAGGGCGCGAAGGCAACCTGGTGATCTTCGTGGTTGACGCGTCGGGCTCGATGGCGGCACGCCAGAAGATGTCCGCCGTCAGCGGAGCGACGTTGTCTCTCCTGCGCGATGCCTATCAGCGCCGTGACAAGGTCGCGGTCATCACCTTCCGGGGTCAAGAAGC
Organism: Mycobacteroides franklinii; assembly: GCF_002013895.1. GTDB lineage: Bacteria > Actinomycetota > Actinomycetes > Mycobacteriales > Mycobacteriaceae > Mycobacterium > Mycobacterium franklinii. The sequence continues at coordinate 73,289 of NZ_MAFQ01000007.1, forward strand.
CGCGATGCTGTTGGCGCCGACCAGTTCGACGCATATCGCCGGGCGCAAGCTCCAGCGGTTCGATACCGGCGGCAAGACGCCGCTGGCGCAAGGACTTCTGGCCGCGCGTGACTTGGTGGCACGCGAGCGTGGTCGTGACCCGCACCGTCGTGCGCTGGTTGTGGTACTCACCGATGGCCGCGCTACCGGAGGGCCGGATCCCTTGGGGCGCACTCGTCGTGCCGCGGGAATGCTGCGTGCAGAACAGGTTGCCTGTGTGGTGATCGACTGTGAGACATCGTTCGTGAGGATGGATCTGGCGGTCACGCTGGCCCAGCAGCTCGATGCGCCGGTGATGCAGCTGGACCATCTGAACGCCGACCGGCTCGCCGGCGTGGTGCGCGGCGCGACCGCCGCATGAGATAGCGGAGGAGGTTCGCATGCCACAGGGGCAACCATCGGTGGTACCGGAGGACGGACTCACCACGAAGGCGCGACGCAACGCGCCGGTTCTCGCAGTGCACACCGGGGCGGGAAAGGGCAAGTCCACCGCCGCTTTTGGCATGGCACTGCGGGCCTGGCATCACGGTGCCGATGTCGCGGTGTTCCAGTTCGTGAAGAGCGCCAAGTGGCGAGTGGGCGAGGAGTCGGTCTTCGGTGAGCTCGCCAAGTTGCACGACGAGCACGGGATCGGCGGCTCGGTGCAGTGGCACAAGATGGGATCGGGGTGGTCCTGGTCGCGCAAGGCGGGAACCGAGACGGACCATGCCGCGGACGCGGCAGCCGGATGGGCTGAAATCGCGCGGCGACTGGCGGCGCAAGAACACGGCTTCTACGTGCTGGATGAGTTCACCTATCCGCTCAAGTGGGGATGGGTGGACGTGGACGAAGTGGTCGAGGTGCTGCGCTCGCGGCCAGGCATGCAACATGTGGTCATCACCGGGCGTGACGCACCGCAGCAGCTTCTGGAAGCCGCCGATCTGGTGACCGAGATGACGAAGGTCAAACATCCGATGGACCAGGGCCGCAAGGGCCAGCGCGGTATCGAATGGTGATGGCGTGGTAGTCCGTTGAGCGTGGTGTCCGCTAGCGTTCCCGCTGTGGTCATTGCCGCACCCGCATCCGGGAGCGGAAAGACCACGGTGGCAACGGGCTTGATGGGCGCACTGCGGCGTGCCGGCCATCGGGTGGCGCCGTTCAAGGTGGGCCCGGACTATATCGATCCCGGATACCACACCCTGGCGACCGGCAGACCTGGTCGCAATCTCGACAGCGTACTGGTGGGCAGCGACCTGATCGGGCCGCTATTCGGCCACGGTAGCCGCGGCACCGATATCGCTGTCATCGAAGGGGTTATGGGGCTTTTCGACGGGCGGGTCAGCGACGCGAAGGGGTCCACCGCCGAGGTTGCGGCCCTGCTCGGGGCACCGGTCGTGTTGGTGGTGGACGCGAAGGGGTACAGCCAGAGCTTGTCCGCGCTGTTACACGGCTTTGTGGTGCACGCCGCCGAGGCGGGGATCAGGATCGCCGGTGTGATCCTGAATCGGGTCGGGTCGGAACGACACCGCGAGATTCTCACCGCGGCGGCGGATCGCGCCGGGCTCTGCGTGTTCGGAGCGCTGCCTCGTACCGAAGAATTATCTGTTCCTTCAAGGCATCTGGGACTGGTGACGGCCGTCGAGCACGGTCAGGCCGCACTCGATGCGATAGCCGCCATGACACAGCTTGTCGCCGCACATGTGGATGTATCCGCGATTGTCGCCGCTGCCGGCAGTGATGTGACGGCACCCGTATGGAACCCGGCGGATGTCATGGGCACTCCGGCGGCGGGGGAGCCGGTGGTGGCATTGGCCGCGGGTGAAGCGTTCACCTTCGGATACGCCGAGCATCGCGAACTCTTGGCCGCCGCGGGAGCGGTGGTTGCCGAATTCGATCCACGTTCGGATTCGCTGCCGGCCGATACGGCGGCCCTGGTGCTACCCGGCGGATTCCCAGAACAATTCGCCGCTGACTTGTCATCCAATGAGCCACTGCGTCAACAGGTTCGTGACATGTTGGGACCGATACATGCGGAGTGTGCCGGGCTCACCTACCTGTGCGCAGACCTCGATGGTGCACCGATGTGCGGGGTATTGGACGCGCAGGCGCGCTTCACCGACTCGCTCACGCTCGGGTACCGCGATGCGGTTGCGATAACCGGCTCAGTGCTGTTCGCGGAGGGGGAGCGACTGAGCGGTCACGAATTTCACCGCACCACGGTCGACTACCGTGATGGAGTGCGGCGGCCCGCCTGGGCCTGGAGCGCCGTCGACGGCATCCGTCGCGAGGGCATTGTGGCGCGGAACGGGCGGATACACGCGTCCTACCTGCATACCCATCCCGCGGCGCACCCCGGTGCGGTGGCACGTTTCGTGGCTCAGGCGGCTAGGTAGGGAATAGAGCGCGGCTCTGAGCTGACGCAACGCCTCAATCCGGTTGAGGTGTGGGGAGTTCCAGATTCATGGTGCGTAGGTCGTCAATATCGCGTTGTGGTGGGGGTGTCCATTCGGTGGTGCCGTCGGTGCGTTTTCGGGTGGTCCAGCCGTGGTCCAGGAGGCGGTGGTGGGGTCCGCAGGCGAAGGTGAGGTTGTCGATGTCGGTGGCCCCGCCGTGGGCCCATTCGGTGAGGTGGTGGACCTCGCAGAGATATCCGGGCACGCTGCAGCCGGGGTGGGTGCAGCCGCGATCCTTGGCGTGCAACACGATCCGCTGATCGGGCGAGGCGATCCGTTTGGTGCGTCCGAGATACAGGGGTCTGCCGTCGTCATCGAAGATGCTCAGATAGTGGTGAGCATGCGCGGCGGCGCGGATCAGATCCGGCATCGGCAGGCGGGTGCCGGCACCGGTGACGGCGATACCGGCTGCTGATTCCAACTCTTTGAGTGTGGTGGTGACGATGACGGTGACCGGTAGGCCGTGGTGTGAACCCAGGTTCCCGGAGGCCAGTGTTGAGCGCAGGCACGCGCGCAGGGCGTCGTGGTTGCGTTGCGCCGGGGTTCGGGTGTCGTGTTCGGCGGCTTCCGGTGACGGCTCCCCATCCACGAGCGGTGTTTGATCGGCCGGGTTGCACATGCCGGGGGCTGCGAGTTTCGTAAACACCGCATCCAGGTAGGCCCGGGTCTCTGGATCGAGTAGTCCCGAGATGGGTGACATGCCGTCAAAGCCTTGTTGTCCGATGCTCACCCCGCGGCGTCGCGCCCGATCCACATCGCAGAATTCCCTGTCCGGATTCAGCAGGGCCATCATGCGGTCGGCGCCGGTGCGTAGTTGTTCGGGCCTGAATTGCGCCGCTATTACCGCCAGCTGCGCCTCGGCCGCTTGGCGGGTCGGGGCATCGACCACTACCGGCAACCGGTCGAAGAACTGCCGAATGATCCGCACATGTTCCTCACCGATATCGCCGCGCTCAAGGGCCGCGGCCACATTCGGCAGCTGCGGCGCCAACACCTCACCGGTCAACGCCCGCCGCGGCGCCAACTGCTGCGCATCGGCGATCCGGCGCCGCGCCGCACCCTTACTGATATGTAGGCGCCGGGACAACACATCAGCATGCGACGTCCCACCCAACTCCACTGGGGACGCCTGCCGCACCAACTGCGCAATCCCGGCGTGTGAGGCAGAGGTGAGCCGCCGTTGGGCCACCTCCACCCGCGCCAACACCGCCAGCAGCTCAGCGTTCGAGAGTCCATCCAAAGTGTCAGCGCAGAAGGCATCAACCGCCGGCTCCAGCACCTCGATCGAACTCATACGTGCATCGTAAGGACAGTCACCGACAAAACCGCCGATATTGTGACGCTAGAAACCGCTGTGACAGAAGGTATTTCGAGAACGAAATGTATCTAGCCCCGTAGTTCCGAAAATCTTCCTGGTACCATCGTCGGTATGTCTGGTCGCGGGGTACCTAAGTACCAGTTGTATTCCGCAGCCGTGCTGGCGATTTTGTGTTTGTTGGTCGGGGGCGCGTGCCTATTGCCGGGCGAGAGTTCGCATTTGGCGGACGCTACCGCCCCGGTGTCCTTATATGACACTGTCGAGGCCCATCACTGGGAACTGGTGCAGCACGGCGTGGCCGCCACTCGTCTTCGCCTCGGGATGGTTGGGGGGCCGGTCTGGCTGCCTCATGCCGTATCGATCGTTTCTCTTGGCGGCGCTGCGCTGCTGATTGTGTTGATGTCGCGACGTGGCGCGGTGATTTCGCGAGGCCCGGAAAATTTTGGGCGACAAAGGCTTCTGCACTTACGAATCAATCGGCGCTGAGGGTTGCCGGACGGTCATCGCTGCCGTCGTGTGCATCTCAAACCCTCACTAGCCGTGCAGGGCGTCTTTTCCGTGCGCCCGGCCGGCTCCGCATCCGTTGATTGGACCGTTTCTTGTGGTGATCTCTGTCTGCATCTATAGATCTTCGTTGTTGATGAACGTGCGCCGCGATGCGCTGTCTCTCCCATCCCTAGCGGCGTCCGGTTCGCGGGCGCAGGGGTGGATCTCATGATTGCCCGCCTCATCACCACAGGTCTTCTGGTGGCAGTACTTGGCCTGACGGAAGCAGTCACCGCCATCGCGGAGCCCGTAGACATGGCGCCGCAGTTGTATTCGAGGACCACGCGGGACGGATGGCGTCTGGAGATCCGGTTGGACAACGAACGTGTGAATTCGGTGCCGAATCTGGCGGCGGCCACCAACTCCCGGGAGGCCTTCGTCACGCTCTCGGGTACGGCAACCGCGACCGGTGGCACCAACCCCATCACCGATAGCCTCTTTCTCATCGGCTACCAACTTGGCTGCCAGTCCGATGTGTCCTCAGGATTGCAGATCGGCGGATCCGCCGGTGTCGCGCCGTCGGTGAACCTTGGTGTGCTTCCCCTGCAAACGGTGGGCGTCGGGGGTAGTGCCGGAGTGAGCGGCTTTGTGCAAACCGTGTTGCAACCGGGCGTCATCGTCAACTTGCCGTTGGGCAATATGGTTTTGTCGCGGGGCAATACCGGAGCCTTGGATCTGGACAACGTTCATCTGAAGGCCGACGCGTGCGGAGGCGACGTCACCATCCGGTCCTTTGCCTCCTTGCGTGTATCTACCGAGACCGGTCACACCGAGTTCGCGATCTATGGCGATCCGATCAGGATCTGACAATGCGAACATCCTGTGTAGCAATTCTTTTGGTTCTCGGGACGTGGCAGGCACCTGCGGCGGTCGCAGCGGCTGAACCGGTGCCGATAAACCCAATGCCCGCGGTTCCGGTAGCGGTTCCGGGCGGGGCGCCGAACAACCATGCGGCCACGCCGTCGCAACCGGCCTTTGGACTGTTGCCTCGCCCCGGCCGGGGCACGCAGGTTACGGCCGGGCTCGAGGCGGGGTATACCAATCGCATCAGCGGGGGAATGACCGGTGGGCAGTTGGAGGACCCGCATGGAACGGGTGAGGGAGTCGCTCGATGATTCGGGTGCTATCTGTGGCGGTGGTTTTGACGGGGCTTGCCGCCGGGTTCGCCGCACCCGCGTCGGCAGAGTTGCCACCGCCCGGTCCGGCTCCCTACGGCCCGGTTGTCGCGCCGGGGCAGTTGCCCGCATTGAATGTGTCGCGCGGCACCCGGCTGCCGTCGTCGATGTCCGGTGCGCGTGGACCGCGGATGTCCGGGGGAATGGAGGGCGGCGCCGGTGCATCCGGTGGTGTCAAGGCAAGCGGTGGATTTGGCGACTAGTAAGCCGGCCGACGCAGCCGCTGTCCCGTGACACGACGGGAGTGTTACGCAGGGGTGATGGGGGCCTGCACCAGAGGAAGGACCACCTCGTCGACCATCCGGCGCATGTATGTCTCGTCGATGACGGTCTTTTTGAGAGCCGCCGTCAGGCTCAGGCCCAACGGAATGTCGTAGACGAGCGACAAGTCGCGACCCTGCGCTATCTCACCGCGTTCGACCGCACGCGCGAACACAAGCTCCATCCGTTTCTGGGATTGGGAAACCAACAGGTCGTCGAGGGCGGCGGCCAGGGTCGGTTCGTTGACGGCTTCGGCGATGATCCCGGCAAGTAGGTTGCCCGTGAGGATGTGGTCGTCGTTGAAATCCCTTGCCTCGTACAGAGAATGCAAGTCACCGCGCAGGCTCCCGGTGTCGGGCACCTCGTCGAGCTTGCCCAGAGAGGGCCGCCCATGCAAGATAGCGTCTGCGGTGAGCGCCGCCTTGGAAGACCAGCGGCGATAGATCGCGGCCTTACCCACGCCGGCGCGCGTGGCGATTTCATCCATGTTCATCGCGTCATAGCCCTGCTCGGCGAGCATGACAAACGCGGCCTCCAGGATTGCGACGTCCAATGATCTGTTGAGACGCCCAGATGTCCGTTGTCGTTGAATCGCCGAATTTTTCGTCATCGAACCCGCGCCGATCCGTGCGCGCGGATTTGCAACGGCCACCAGAACCAACGGCCCAGTAGGGCCGCGATGGACGGCATCATGAACGACCGCACGATCAGGGTGTCGAAGAGCAGACCCAGCCCGATCGTGGTGCCGAGCTGCCCGACGATGCGCAGATCACTGACGACCATGGCGCACATGGTGAATGCGAACACCAGGCCGGCGTTGGTGACCACCTTGCCGCTGCCGCCCATGGCCCGGATGAAACCGGTCTTGAGTCCACCGTGGAGTTCCTCTTTGAAGCGGGCGATGAGCAGCAGGTTGTAGTCCGAGCCCACGGCCAACAGGATGATCACCGATAGCGGGACCACGAACCAATGCAGGTCCATGCCTAACAGGTCCTGCCAAATCAATACCGAGACACCGACGGACGCGCCGAGCGACACCGCGACGGTGCCGACGATGACAAGCGCCGCGACGACGCTGCCGGTGACCAGCAGCATGATGATGAAGATCAGGCAGAGGGACGCGATGCCCGCGAGGATGAGGTCGTACTTGGCCCCTTGCTGTAGATCTCTGTTTGTCGCGGCGGTGCCGCCCAGAAATATCTTCGCGTTCTCCAGCGGTGTGCCTTTGATCGAATCCGCCACTGCCTCTTTGATATTGCCGACAGTCGCGATTCCCTCCACCGAGGCGGGGTTGCCCTGGTGCGAGACGGTCATCCGGACTGCCTTCCCGTCGGGGGAGAGGAACATCTTCAGGCCACGCTTGAAGTCGGGGTTGTCGAACACCTCCGGTGGCAGATAGAACGAGTCGTCGTTCTTGGCCTGGTCGAAGTACTTGCCTATCAGGGTGGAGTTCTTGGTGCTCTCATCCATCTGGTTCATGATCCCGGACATGGTGCTGTGCATGGTTAGCAGCGTGCCGTGCATGGACTTCATGATCGCGATCATGGGTGGAAATTCGGCGAGCATGCGGGGCATCAGGACATCGACTTTGTCCATGTTCACCAGCATGCCGTCCATGTCCTCGACCATCGCGTCGACACCGTCGAGGGCATCGAAGACGGTTCGGGACGCCCAACAGATCGGGATATCGGCGCAGTGCTTCTCCCAGTAGAAGTAGTTGCGAATCGGCCTGAAGAAGTCGTCGAAAGTGGCCATCAGGTCGCGCATGTCGTGCATCTTGCCTTGCATGACCTTCATCTGGCCGGTCATGTCGTGCATGATGTCGGTGAGTTCGCGCATCATGTCGTACACACGCTCCATGGTGCCGATCAAGGTTCCCATTTGGTCCGCCATGGTCAGCATGTCGGCCATGCGGTCCTTCATGTACTTCATGTTCTGAATCTGACCGGCCCCCTGCAGACCTATCTGGAACGGTATCGAGCTGTGCTCGATGGGTGTTCCCAGCGGACGGGTGATCGCCTGCACCCGGCCCACCCCACGGGCATGGAATGCGGTCTTGGCGATCCTGTCGATGACCAGCATGTCTGACGGGTTACGCAGATCATGATCGGCTTCGATCATGAGCATCTCGGGATTCATCCGGGCCGGTGAGAAATGCCGTTCCGCCGCCGCATATCCGACCTTCGAGGGGACGTCGTCGGGCATGTACTGCCGATCGTCGTAGCCCGGGGTGTACCCCGGCAAGGTGAGTAGACCCACCAAGGCGATTCCGCAGGTGACGACGAGAATTGGCCCGGGCCAGCGCACCACGGCCGCGCCAATGCGCCGCCAGCCTCCTTCGTCGTATTTACGTTTGGGCTCGAACAACCCGAAACGGCTGCCCAATGCCAGCACCGCGGGGGCCAGTGTCAGGGCGGCCGCGACAATCACCAGAATGACCAGAGCGCATGGCACGCCCATCGACCGGAAAAGCGGCAGGCGGGTCAAGCTGAGGCATAGCGTCGCGCCGACGATCGTGAGCCCGGATCCCAGGATGACGTGTGAAACACCCGAATATGCCGTGTAGAAAGCTTTTTCGCGGTCTTCCCCTCGATGCCGTGCCTCGTGATAGCGCCCAAGGAGGAAGATCACGTAGTCGGTGCCGGCGGCGATGCCCAGCATGGTGACCATGCTGACGGCGTAGGTGGACAACCCGATCACATTGAGATTGCCCAGTGTCGCGACCACCCCCTGACCCGCCGTGAGCTCCAGCCCCACGATCACCAGCGCCACGACGGTAGTGATCACCGATCGATAGACGAGCAGCAGCATGAGCAGGACAACACCGACCGCGATCAGTGTCGTCTTCTGCATGCTCTTGTTGCCCGCCGTGCCGGTATCGGCGCTTGCGGCGGTCCCGCCGGTCACATAGGCCTGTACGCCTGCGGGGCCGGGGGTTTCGGCAATGATCTTGCGGACGGCATCGACGGACTCATTCGCCAAGGTGGTGCCCTGGTCGCCGGCGAGATTCACCTGTACGTAGGCGGATTTCCCATCCGCGCTCTGCGCGCCGGAGGCGGTCAGCGGGTCGCCCCAGTAGTCGGAGATGTGCTGAATGTGGGTTGGATCGGCCTTGAGCTTCTTGATGATCTCGTCGTAGAAGCGGTGCGCTTCGTCGGCCAGTTCCTGCTGCCCCTCCAGCACGATCATGACCGAACTGTCCGAGTCGAACTCGCCGAATACCTTCCCCGCGTGCATCATTGCGATCATCGACGGGGCATCCTTGGGAGACATCGACACTGAATGCGCCTTGCCTACCTCGTCAAGAGAGGGAGTGACGATGTTCAGGACGATTGCGATGCCCAGCCAGAAGAGGATGATCGGAATCGACAAGGTCCGGATCATCCGTGCGAGCCGTGGGGGGCGCGCGGCGTGGTCCCCGTTGCCGTGCCTCATGCGGACTTCACCAGGCAGTAGATGTACGCGTTGTGTTCGTTGGAAACTCGTTCCATCTTGACCTCACCGTTGACGGTGATCCGGCATCCGATCTGGTCGCCATTGCCCTGCGCGACAATGTTTCCGCTCAATGACGGCAGCGTGGAGACTATCTTGAACGCCCAGGGCAGTTGCACGCTGTCCACCCGGGTCGGCTGCGCATCCTCGTTGAAGTAGTTCACATCCGCCATTGCGCCGGGCTGGCCAAATATCTCGTATACGAGAGTCTTTGGGTTGTAGGGGACAGCGTCCTTGGCGTTGTTATCTGCCGAGGAGCCGAAGGACTCCGATCCGAAAATCCCACGAACCCGGAAGACCGCGAATCCGCCGATCGCCACCACCGCTGCGATCAGGAGCGGCATCCAGATCCTTCGGATAGTACGAAACATCCCAAACCCCTTTGTGTTCAATGGTGTTGGCATATGCGCGCGGGTCACGCGCGGGAACTGTCACGGCTGGTCGAGTGGGGCGCCGTTGCCCAACGGAACTTGAGTTCCGTCTGATGCTGGGGACGGTACTTCATTTCCGTTCCGCACGCGACACGGGCGAGCTAACTATTGGATGTCTAAGAGCATCATCAGTGGGCGGAGTGCCGCGGTCGGGCGCCAGGGCAGGCCGCGGGCAGGCGGGGGCCGCACCGCGGCGGCGTCGCAGCGGGCTGTCGACACGGTCTCAATGGTGGATCTTGCCGAAAAGGAAATCTCAAGTCGTGCCGGATCTAGGCCCACATCTGTGGCCTCGTGAGTTTCCAATCACGGTGAGTAAATCGCATAAATATTTCATAGGCAATTACGGGTTCGATGTTTTGGACATATGCGCATACCGCAAACCATATGAATAGCTGTGAGTGAACTGTGAGATTTTCTTCGAGTCGACGAAATGCGCTTGTAGATAGGGCTTGAACAGGGGTGTTGGGACGGGTTACTGTGAGACATTGGGCGCGGTAAACCGTATGACGGCTAACGTATAGTTGCTCTGGATAATTTATGAATTCCGTGTTTCCTGGTTATCAATGGGCTGTTAATGCGGGGCGGTTTCGGCGTATGGAAACGGCCATTTCGCGATGTCGCAAGACGGTCGACGGTGAGGCACTGTGATCCTGATCTCCCGAGTCGCGAATTCCTTTCGCGCACCCTATGTTTAGGTCTGTCGGGCTCTACTGCTAGTTACCTTCAGTTCTACTACCAGGCGTATTTGGTGTGCGAGGAGGACGTAGCAAGATGAAAAACGCGTCTGTAACCCCTGTTGCAGTTATCGGACTGGGGTGCCGGCTACCGGGTGGGATCGAGTCACCCGAGCAGTTCTGGCAGGCTTTGCTACAGGGTGAGGACTTCATCACCGAGGTGCCTCCCGCGCGCTGGGATCTGGGGGAGTACTACGACCCTGAGTCGGGTGTGCCGGGCAAGTCTCCCTCCAAGTGGGGTGCCTTCCTGGATGACGTCGGTGGATTCGACGCGGATTTCTTCAGCATCAATGAGCGCGAGGCCGTCTCGATCGACCCCCAACACCGCGTGCTGCTCGAAACATCCTGGCAGGCAGTCGAACACGCGGGTATCAACCCGCGGGCCCTTGCGGGTTCCCAGACCGGGGTGTTTGTCGGGGTGACGCACAACGACTACCAGTTGGTGGCCGCGGACGCGGCGGATCTCGGCGGTCCCTACGGATTCGCGGGCACGAACTTCTGCATGGCATCGGGGCGTATCTCGTACGCCCTGGGTGTGCATGGACCATCGCTGACGGTCGATGCCGGGTGCGCCGCGGGGTTGGCGACTGTGCATATGGGGTGCCAGAGTCTGGCGGCGGGCGAAAGTGATCTCGTGCTGGCCGGCGGCGTCAACCTGGTGTTGGAACCGCGCAGGTATGTCGGTGCCTCGCAGCAGCGCATGCTCTCTCCGACCGGACGCTGCCACACATTCACCGGCGAGGCCGACGGTTTCGTGATGTCTGAGGGCTGCGTCATGATTCTGTTGAAGCGGTTGGACGATGCGGTGCGAGACGGGGACCGGATTTTGGCGGTCGTGCGGGGCACGGCGTCGAATCAGGATGGGCGCACGGTGAACCAGTCGACTCCGTCCTCGGACGCGCAGGCGGCGGCGTGCCGCACCGCGCTGGCGGCCGCGGGTGTGGACGCCAACACCGTCGGGCTGATCGAGGCGCACGGCACCGGCACGCCCGTGGGTGATCCCATCGAGTACACCGGCCTGGCGCAGGTTTACGGAGTCGACGGGCCCTGTGCGGTGGGGTCGGTGAAGACCAATTTTGGACACACCATGTCGGCGGCCGGTGCGCTGGGGCTGATGAAGATCATTCTCGCGGTGGAGCATGGGGTCGTTCCGCCGAATCTGCATTTCACCGGGATACCCGACAAGCTCGCCGGCGTCACAACGAACCTTTTTGTGCCGCAATCGGTTATCCCATGGCCCGGGAAGATCGAGGGGCCGCGGCGGGCCGGGGTATCGGCCTACGGAATGTCGGGTTCCAACGTTCACGCGGTGGTGGAACAAGCTCCGCCGGCCGTATCTTCGGGAACTCTCGTGGAATCGCCCCTGGGGTCGCAGCTCGTCTTCCCGGTGTCGTCGACGTCCGCCGACGAGTTGCGCCGAACTGCGGGCAGATTGGCCGACTGGCTGTCCGAGCGCGACGACGTGTCGATCGGTGACGTGGGGTACACCCTGGCGCGTCGACGGGCGCACCGACCGGTGCGCACCACCGTGGTGGCCACCAACGCCGACGAACTGGTTGCCGGGCTGCGCGAGGTGGCCGACGATGAGGTTCCCTACCAGGCGGCAGTTGCGGAGGATGACCGCGGCCCGGTCTGGCTCTTCTCCGGTCAGGGCTCGCAATGGGCGGGTATGGGCGCCGAACTACTCAGCAAGGAACCAGTATTCGCCGCGACCATCGCGCGCCTTGAGCCACTGATCGAGGCGGAGTCCGGGTTCTCGGTCACCGAGGCGATCTCGGCGCCGGAGACGGTCACGGGTATCGATCGGGTCCAGCCAACGCTGTTCGCGATGCAGGTCTCGTTGGCGGCTACCGCGGCCTCGTACGGGGTGAGGCCCGGTGCGGTCATCGGACACTCGATGGGCGAGGTCGCGGCCGCCGTTGTCTCCGAGGCGTTGTCCTTGGAAGACGGTGTCAAGGTGATCTGCCGTCGTTCCCAATTGATGTTGCGTATCTCGGGTGCCGGCGCGATGGCTTCCGTCGACCTGCCGGCTCAACAGGTGGTGTCCGAGCTTGCCGACCGCGAGATTCACGATGTGGTCCTGGCGGTGGTCGCCTCACCGCAGTCCACCGTCGTCGGCGGCGCGACGGAGACCGTGCGTCAGCTGATCGCCGAATGGTCGGATCGCGGGCTGATGGCCCGCGAGGTGGCGGTGGACGTCGCGTCGCATTCGCCACAGGTCGACCCGATTCTCGATGACCTCGCCGACGCTCTCGAAGATCTGATGCCACGGACACCCGTTGTCCCGCTGTACTCTTCGGTGTCGTTTGACCCGCGCGAAAAGCCCGTCATGGACGCCGACTACTGGGTGGACAACCTGCGGCACACGGTGCGCTTCGCGGCGGCGGTGCAAGCCGCGCTGGACGATGGGTATCGCGTATTCGGTGAGCTGGCACCGCACCCGCTGTTGGTGTATCCGGCAGAACAGACCGCACGGAGCCTGGACATTCCGATGGTGGCCCTGGCCGGTATGCGTCGCGAGCAGGAGCTGCCGCACGGCCTGCGCGACTTCATCGGAGATCTGTACAAGGCCGGCGGCGCGGTGGACTTCTCGGTGCTCTACCCGTCGGGAGAACTGGTGGATGTACCGCTGCCCACCTGGACCCGTCGGTCGTATCTGTTGGATCTCTCCGCGCAGACGCAACAGGGCCAGGCTGGTCACACGGTCTCGGTGCACCCTCTGCTCGGCGCACATGTGCGGTTGACCGAGGAACCGGAGCGCTACATCTGGCAGGCGGATGTCGGCACGGTGGCACAGCCCTGGATCGCCGATCATCAGGTTCGCCATGTGGCCGTGTACCCGGGTGCCGCGTATTGCGAGATGGCATTGTCGGCATCGGCCGCAGTGTTCGGGGAAGGTTCTGTGGTGCAGGACATCTCGTTCGAACAGCTGCTGACCTTGGGGGAGACGACACCGATATCGGCTACGGCGACGGTGAAGTCACCGGGTGCGCTCGAGTTCGTGGTGGAGACCCACGATGACGGCGACGCCTCCAAACGCGCCGCGGCGGTCCTGGGTCTTGGTGTCGAGGTCGACACTCCTGTCGCATACGACCTGGCCGCCTTGCGTGCGGAGCACCCGCACCGCGCGGAGGGCGATGACCTGCGAGAGTCCTTCGACGAGAGGGGCGTTCAATACGGCCCGGCCTTCCAGGGGCTGGCCGCGGCGTACCACGGCGACGAGTCCGTCAGGTCGGTGCTGGCCGAGGTGTCGCTGCCCCGCGAGGTTCGGGCGCAGCAGGGCAGCTACATCGTGCACCCCGCGCTGCTGGACGCCTGCTTCCAATCCGTCATCGCGCTCCCGGATGTTCAGGCGGCCAGTAAGAATGCGCTACCGCTTCCCAAGGGGGTGCGCAGCCTGCACGCTTACCAGTCCGCACGTTCCACCCAGTACTGCTACACCAGGGTGACCAAGGTGATCGGGAACGAGGTCGAAGCCGATATCGACCTGCTGGACGAGAACGGCGGCATTGTGCTTGCCGTGCGGGGCTTCCGGTTCGGTACCGGGGCCTCCGACGACGAGCAGCGTGATCAGCTGCTCAACAATCGTCTACTGGCCATCGAATGGCAGCAGCAGCGGTTACCGGAGGCGGTATCGGGCGGTCCGCGCCGGTGGCTGTTGGTCAGCACCGGCGAGAGCGTGGACCCGTGGGCAACGGAACTGATCGATTCACTCAAGTTGCGCGACAGCGAGGTGGCACTGATCCAGTGGCGCCCGGATACCGGTCGTGTGGCGGCGCTGAAGCTTCTGTATGACCAGCTGGAGGGCGGCGCCTTCGACGGAGTACTCGTCGTCACGGCGCCGGGAGCCGAAGGCGGCGCCGATCGGGTGGCCCTGCAAGGTGCCGACCAGGTTCGGCACCTGGTGCGGATCACCCGGGAATTGGTGGATCTGCCCGGCGAGCCGCCGCGACTGTATGTGCTGACTCGCAACGCACAGACGGTCGTGGACGGCGACGTGACCAACCTGGAGCAGGCAGGGCTCCGGGGTTTGGTGCGCGTCATCGGAGCCGAGTACCCGCACCTGCGAGTCACGCATGTTGACGTCGACACCCACACCGCCGCACAGAATGTGGCGGGAGAGCTGGTCTCGGGTTCAGAAGAGGACGAGACGGCATGGCGTGACGACCACTGGTACCGGGCGCGCCTGAACCTGGGTCCGCTCGGTCCCGACGATTGGCGCAGTACCGTGGCGACACCCGACAACGAAGGTGTCCGGTTCGAGGTGCGGACGCCGGGCGACCTGCAGTCGCTGGGATTCGTCGCGTTCGATCGAGTGGCCCCGGGGCCGGGACAGATCGAAGTCTCGGTCACCGCCACCAGCATCAACTTCGCCGATGTGCTGAACGTGTACGGCCGATACTCGAGTTTCGAAGGCCGACAAGAGCTCGGTGTGGATTTCGCGGGCGTGGTGACGGCCGTGGGCGAAGGAGTGACCCAGCATCAGGTCGGTGATCGGGTGGGCGGTATGACACCCACCGGTGCCTGGAGAAGCTTCGTGGTGGTCGACGCCAACCTTGCCGCGACTCTCCCGGCAGAGGTACCCGATAGGGAGGCCGCAGCGGTCCCGGGCGCCCACGTCACGGCGTGGTACGGGCTGCATGAACTCGCCAGGATCTCCGCGGACGACAAGGTGCTGATCCACTCCGGTACCGGTGGAGTGGGGCAGGCGGCCATTGCCATCGCGCGTGCCGCCGGGGCGGAGATCTTCGCCACCGCGGGCAGCCAAGAGCGCCGAGATCTGTTGCGCAGCTGGGGAATCAAGCATGTATATGACTCGCGCAGCACTGACTTCGCTGATCTGATTCGTCGCGATACCGACGGCTACGGTGTTGATATCGTGCTCAATTCGCTCACCGGTGCGGCACAGCGGGCCGGTGTGGAACTGCTGAGCTTCGGTGGCCGCTTCATCGAGATCGGCAAGCGTGACATCTACGGCGACACCCGGTTGGGCCTGTTCCCGTTCCGCCGCAACCTGTCGTTCCATGCCGTCGACCTCGTCCTGGTGTCGAAGACACGACCGCAAGCGATCTACCGGACCCTGACCGCGCTGTATCGGCAGATGGCCGACGGCGTGCTGCCGTTGCCGGAGATCTCGCCGTCGCCGTTGCAGGAGGCCGCGGAGTCGATCCGGGTGATGGGTGCCGCCGGACATACCGGCAAGCTGGTCCTGGACCTGCCCAAGGCCGGAGAGGTCGACGCGGTGATCCCGCCGTCGCACGCGCCGGCCTTCCGCCGGGAAGGGGCGTACGTCATCACCGGCGGCCTCGGTGGGCTGGGATTGTTCCTGGCACGAAAGCTGGCAGCGGCCGGAGTCGGGCGGATCATCCTCAACGGCCGCAGTGCTCCGAAGCCGGAGGCGCTGGCCGTCATCGAGCAGATCCGCCAGGCGGGCACCGAGATCGACGTGGTGCTGGGCGATATCGCCGAGCCGGAGACGGCACAGCGACTGGTCGAGACGGCCATGGAGACCGGGAAACCGGTGCGCGGGGTGCTGCACGCGGCGGCGCTGGTTCACGACGCCACGCTGGCCAACATCACCGACGAGCTGATCGATCGCGGTGACTGGCGACCCAAGGTGCATGGTGCCTGGAACCTGCACGAGGCCACCGCGGATCAGCCACTGGACTGGTTCTGCTCGTTCTCGTCGATCGCGGCACTGGTGGGCTCACCGGGGCAAGGCGCGTATGCGGCGGCCAACAGCTGGCTGGACGGATTCACACACTGGCGGCGGGCACAGGGCTTGCCTGCCACCGTGATCGCCTGGGGTGCCTGGTCGGAGATCGGCCAGGGCACGCACCTGGCGGCGAACGCGGACGCGGCCATCCTCCCGGATGAGGGTGCCTACGCCTTCGACACGGTACTTCGGCACAACCGCGCTTACACCGCCTATGCGCCGATGGCGGGGATCTCGTGGCTGTCCGACTTCGTCGAGCGCAGTCCGTTTGCACAGGCATTCCGGGATGCGGGCCAAACTCAAACGGAGACAAACAAGTTCCTCGATGAGCTCAACGCGCTGCCTCGTGAGGAGTGGCCGACCCGGCTCCGGAAACTGGTTGCCGAACAGGTTGGGCTGGTGCTGCGGCGCTCCATCGATCCTGACCGGTCCCTGCCGGACTACGGGCTGGACTCGTTGGGCAATCTCGAAATTCGTACCCGTATCCAGGCGGACACCGGCGTCCGTATTGGTCCGGCCGATGTGTCGACAGTGCGTTCATTGGCGTCGCACCTGTACGACAAGTTGGCCGACCAGGAATCCGAAGTCGCGTCGTCTTAAGGGGATCTGAAATGCGTGGTGGACCAGTAACGGTGTCGTTGACCGACAAGTGGGAGCCGTCTGCGGGATCGGTGATTACCTGGCAGCCTTCGCCGGCGTCGTACGCGAAGGCCCTTGAAGCACCGGTCAGCGAGATCCCGCCGAGCTTCATGCAGGTGCAGCATCTGCGAACCTATCTGCGGCAGGCGGCCAAGGGCCTGGATTTCTCGCGGGTACTCGTCTTCACCTTGGACATGCCGGGCCGGTGCGACAAGCGGGCCATGGGCCACGTGATCAACGCCCACCTGCGGCGGCACGACACCTACCGCAGCTGGTTCTCGCTCGACGACGAGCAGAACATTGTCCGTCGCACGATCGCCGATCCGGCCGACGTGGAATTCGTCCAGGTCAAGCTGGGGGAGATGACGTCCGACGAGGTGCGTGAGCTGGTGGTGTCGGAGACTCCGGACCCGTTCCGCTGGGACTGCTTCCGTTTCGGAATCGTCCAGAGCTCAGGGCATTTCACGTTTTACTTCAGCGTTGACCACCTGCACCTGGATGCGACGTTCGCGCGCCTGCTGATCATGGAAATCCTCATGGGGTACAAGGCGCTGGTTCAGGGCGGAGCCCCCATCGAGCTTCCGCCCGCGGGCAGCTATGGCGACTACTGCATTCGCCAGCACGAGTTCCTGTCGGGGCTGACTCCCGATTCGGCGCCGGTGCGTGAATGGACGCAGTTCGCCGAGAACAATCGCGGTAGTCTCCCGGATTTCCCACTGCCACTGGGCGATCACGGGGTGCAGTGCGGAACAGCAATCGTCACCGAGCAATTGCTGGATGAGCAGCAGGCGCTGAAGTTCGAGACCCGCTGCGTGGATGCGGGTGCGCGGTTCGTCGGCGGTGTGATGGCCGCGCTCGGGTTCGCCGAGCGTGAATTGACCGGCACGGATACCTATTACGGGATCACGCCGAGCGATGCCCGCGAGGAAGCGGACATGTTCACGACGGGATGGTTCACGGGACTTGTGCCGATAAGTGCCCCCGTCGACGGGACCTTTGGTGCGGCAGCGGTCGCGGCGCAGGAATCCTTCGACCGGGGCAGGCAGTTGGTGAACGTTCCGTTCTACCGGGTGCTGGAATTGGTTCCGGAGCTGAGCTGGCCGCGGCCGTACCACCCGATGATCAACTTCTTCGATGGTGGCGCTCCGCCGCTTTCGCAGTTGTTCACCAACCCGCTCCTGGTGAGCAATCCCATCGGTCTGTATGCGGAGAGTAAGTCGGTGTACCAGCTGACGATCTTCATCTCGCGATTCCCGACCGAGACGACGCTGATGATCGCGTACCCCGACAATCCCATTGCGCGGGAATCGATCACCCGCTACGTAGACCTCGTGAAGTCCACGTTCACGCGGGTCTGCGAGCAGAATGACGTTGTGCGCGCGCGGTAGTCATGTGGACCATCGTTCTACTGATGGCCCTCGGTGTGAGTGTTGAACCCACTCGATTGGGCCTGACGGTCCTGATGCTGAACCGGCCCCGACCGTTGTTGCAGCTGTTCGTGTTTCTGTGCGGGGCCTTCGCCATGGGGCTCAGCCTGGGCCTGACATTGCTGTTCGTGTTGCGGGTTTCGCCGATGGGCAAGGCGGACATCTCCGGGCCGTATATCCAAGTCGGTCTCGGCGTGCTCGCCTTGTCCGTGGCAGCGGTGCTGGCCGTTACCGCGTCGGTCCGCCGGTCTCCCGCACCGCCGCGCACAGGTACCGCGGGCAAGCTGGCGACGCGGGTGCGGGGCTTCCTGCAGAACAACTCGTTGTGGGTCGCGGGCGTGAGCGGATTGGGAATTGCCTTGCCGTCGGCGGACTTTCTCGCGGTGATCGCACTCATCCATGCCTCGGGGGCCACACAACCCGTTCAGTCCATGGCGTTGCTCTTCTTCAATGTGGTGGCCTTCTCTATGGTGGGCCTGCCGCTGCTGAGCTATGCGGCGATGCCTGGAAAGACCTATGCGGTGCTGACGGCATTACACGGTTGGGTGCAGTCCCGCCGCAGGATCGATGTCGCGGTGATGGTCGCTGTGCTAGGCCTGCTCATGCTGGCGCTGGGCACGATCGGCCTGCTGCGGGCCTGACCCGGTGAGTTATATCCGGAAGCAGCGCACGGGGTGGAACAGATCGAATAGCGGTCCGCTGCAAGGACCTACCCAATCACCCGGAGGCGCCCAGCCTGCGGGCGGATACCAGCCACTGGGAGGGGCCCAATCGGCGGGTGGATACCAGCCGCGGGGAGGGACCCAGCCCGGCGCGGGATACCCGCGATTCCAGCCGCGGCCCCATTCCGGGTGATCCCAGTAGCGATGACCGCCTCGCCAGTCGACATGGTCGGTCGTGTACTCCGTGGCGGGCGCGGCCGACGCGACGGCCGGGATCGCAAGTGCACCAAACAATGAAGAGCTGATAGCGGCCACGATTATTCCGCTACGTACCGAGGTTCGAAGGGACATCACGCTGTCTCCTGTCACTGGTCGGGTTTCGACAACAGGAGACTAAGATGCGAAAATCAAGGTTCCCCACGGGATCTCTTCGGAATTGCTGTGGATTGCTTCCCGGTTTCTGATGAATGGCTGGGAGGCCTCAGCCCAGCAGGAACGCAAGTGTCACGACGGCGGCGAGCACCGCGGCGGCAAGGGCGTCGCGCCAGCCCGGATAGATCGGGTGCGCGGAGATGCGGCCCGCACCTCCCCGTGCCGTGATGGCATCTCCCATCTCGGTCGCGCGGCGCAACGAGACGACCATGGCGGCGGTACACAGATCGACGACTTCCGCACGCCGCGAGGGCTTCTCCGGCTGCGGCGGCTGGAGTCTGCGGGCGGCCGCCAACAGTCGGAACTCTTCGGACAGCATGGGGAACATGCGGAACGCCAGGGAAATGGTGACGGCCCAATCGTCGATGGGCACCCTCAGGATGCGAAGCGGTCGGAACAAAAGGGCCACCGCGGGAGCGATTTCCGCGACCTGTGTGGTCCATGAGATCACGGCTCCGAGGCCGATCAAGACGAGTCCCAGCGATGTGACGCGCAGGAAGTCCAGGAATCCACCCACGCCGAGGGTGGCTGGGCCCAGCCTGAGTTCGGGGGCGCCTCCGTTGACGATGGTGAACAGACTGCCGGCCACCACAAGAAGCCAGACCCCGCGCGGAATGGAGGGGATGCACCGGGGCGAAATCCCGGCGAGTGCCGCGGTAAACAGGATGAGCAGCGCGACAAGCCCGATCGCGATCCACGACGGCATGACGGTCAGCAGTACCGATATCGCGAGTGCGGCGATGAGTTTGGTGCCGGCCCATAGCGCATGAATGGGTGAGGGCCCGGGGACCGGCCGCATCAGCATCAACGGGCGTCGTCGGTTCATGGGGCACTCACCAACTCGCCCTGCTCCAGGCGAATGGTGCGGGGACACAATGGCGACAGACTGTCGGTGTCGTGCGAGATCACGATGACGGCCTGCCCGCTACTGCGGATGCGTACCAACAGATCGATGAGGTCGGCTTGGGCATCGACATCCAAGCCGGCAAGTGGTTCGTCGAGAATCAGCAGGCGCGGCGAGCGGGCCAGCAGGCCGGCCAATGCGACTCGCCGTAACTGCCCGCCGCTGAGCCGATCGATGAGCACCCCACCGATCTTCGGGTCCAGGCTGACCGAGGCCAACGCCCGATCGATGCTGTCGGTATCGGAGGCCGAATACCCGGCGAGCGCCGCCACCGCCGCACCGGCGTGGCCGCGCAGCAGTTGCAATCGTGCCGCCTGGAAGCACAGCGCAACCGCGCCGACCTGTTCCGCGGCGGGGCGGCCATCGAGTAGACACTGGCCCGCTGACGGTTCCAGCAGGCCCGCCATGATCCATGCCAGGGTGGACTTGCCTGAACCGTTGCCGCCGCACAGCAGTATCCCGTCGCCGGCGTGAACCTGGAACGAGACATTTCGCAGCACCGGCTGTGACCATGGCGTCCCGGCCGCGTAGTCGAACGAGACTCCTCGCACATCCAGAATCGTTTCGCCGGAATCGGATTCGATGGGGGAGGGGCGTTCCGTTCCGTCCCGTACCTCGATCCCGCCGAGCGCCACCACGCGGTCGGCAGCGTCTGCCTCCTGCGGGTAGTGGGTGATATGTACCAGTCCAAGGCGGTGGTGGGCCGTGAGTCCGTCGAGCACGTTGATGAGCGTTTGGCGCCCGTCGTGGTCGACCATGGTGGTGACCTCATCGGCGATCAAGAGAGCGGGTTCGCGGGCCAGTGCCGAGGCGACGGCGAGCCGCTGCAGCTCACCGCCGGAGAGTCCGGCGGTGTCCCGATCACTCATCCCGCTCAATCCCACTTCGGCGAGCAGGCTCTCGATGTCGACGGTGCGGTCATACGGCAGTCCCCACACGATGTCGTCGCCCACGCGCAGTCCGAGCACCTGACTCTCCGGGTGCTGTAAGACCAACGCGGTCCCGCCCACCTGGCCCAGTCCCACCCCGGCGGGACGTTCGATGGTTCCGGTGGTGGGAGGGACGCCCGCGAGGATGCGCATGAGGGTGGACTTGCCGGTGCCGTTGGCGCCGGTTACCGCGATGTGTTCACCGATGTCGACCCGCATCGTCACCGGTGCCAGTGCATCTCGATCTGCCCCGGCGTATCGATAGCCGACCTCGGTGAGCACAGTGGGCAGCGGCCCGGGTGGGGTGCTTTCGTGTGGCGGGGGCAACATGCCTACCGAGGCCAGGTCGGTCACTTCCGCGAGCCTGCGCAGTACCGGCGTCATCACCCGCCACCCGAACGATGTTCCGAAGATGACGATGAGCCACACCGACACGCCAAAGAACCACGGCCAGTGTGCAAGCCAGCCCGCAACGGCGTGGTCCAGCCCGGCCGCGGCCTGTCCGAGAAGCGGCACTCCGTGCAACAGCGTGGCGAATCCGCCGACATTGGCGGCCACCGCGCCGAGAACAACCTCGCGAAGACCCCGCAGGGCCGCGAACACCCCGACGCAGAAGGCCGAGACCAGCACACCCCACAGCGCTGCGACCACGAACATTGTTGCGGCACCACGATTCCGGCGTCTCACCTGACCGGAAATCGCGCCCATGTACGCGCATGTCAACGCCGACACCAGGCCGCCGAATCCGGCGATCAGAAAGCTGATGAGGCCCGCGGCCACACACGCGGCCAGCGCCACCCGGATGCGGTGGCGGTAACACAGCACTCCCATCGGCACTGCCCCCAGCCAAGCGAACACCACCGCGCCGGGTAGCACGATGGAGACGACGGCGATGGCGCCCATGAGGGCAGCCGTCATCGCGGCCTGGGCCAACTCCGCTGGTTGCATGCGATGGGATTGCACTGGGACCGATTAGAGCATGGCTAACCCGGCCCCGTGATTCGCGTCCACGTAAACTCGCGCGGTGACTCATGACGCCTACCTCGTCGGCCTCCGCCTTGCCGGACGCAAAGTTGTAGTCGTCGGCGCCGGATCCGTCGCGCAGCGGCGCCTCGGCCTGTTGATCGCCAGCGGAGCTGATGTCCACGTGATCGCCCCCGACGCGACCCCGGCCGTCGAAGGCATGGCCTCGATCACTCTCAATCTGCGGCCGTACCAGGACGGAGACCTCGAAAACGCCTGGTACGCCATCGCCTGCACCGATGATCCGGCTGTCAACGCCGCCGTGGTGGACGAAGCCGAGCGGCGCCGCATCTTCTGCGTGCGCGCAGATTCCGCCAGGGACGGTACGGCCGTCACGCCGGCCTCCTTCAATCACGACGGCATCGCAGTCGGTGTTCTGACTGGCGGCCAGCACAAGCGATCGGCGGCGCTGCGGTCGGCAATCCATGAGGCACTGCAACGCGGGCTCATCGACGACAGGGGTGAGGATCGCGTCAAGCCGCACGGTGTCGCGCTCGTCGGTGGGGGACCGGGTGATCCTGATCTCATTACCGTCCGCGGCCGCAGGCTTCTGGCGCAGGCGGATGTGGTCGTCGCCGACCGGCTCGCTCCCGCCGAGCTACTCGCCGATCTGGGGCCTCATGTCGAGGTGATCGACGCCGCGAAGATCCCCTACGGGCGCGCGATGGCGCAGCAGGAGATCAACCGAGTGCTCGTCGAACGGGCGCAAGAGGGCAAGTTCGTCGTGCGCCTGAAGGGCGGGGACCCGTTTGTCTTCGCCCGTGGCTACGAGGAAGTGCTGGCCTGTGCCGAGGCTGGCGTTCAGGTGACCGTCGTACCCGGCGTGACCAGCGCAATCTCTGTTCCGGCGGCGGCCGGGGTGCCCGTCACCCATCGCGCGGTCAACCATGAATTCGTCGTCGTCAGCGGGCACGTCGCACCAGGGCATCCGGAATCGTTAGTCAATTGGGATGCACTTGCTGCCTTGAAGGGAACCCTCGTGCTGTTGATGGCGGTCGAGCGCATCGAGCAGTTTGCGAAGGTTCTTATCGATGGTGGCCGACCTGCGGATACCCCGGTACTGGTGGTGCAACACGGCACTACCGATGAGCAACGCGTGCTGCGGGCGGACCTCACGACCGCGCCAGAGCGTATTCGTTCGCAGGGCATTAGGCCGCCCGCGATCATCGTTATAGGCCCCGTTGCTGCCTACGGAGTCCCTCTGGCGTGAGTTTGTGACCTAAGGGCACGTTAAGAGGACGGTAAGGTGTCCTCCATGCCTGCCCTCAGCGTCGAGCAGCTCACTCAAAAGGCGCGAGAATTCCTGCCTTCGCGGCACTATCTGTACGCCGTCATCGCAATCGCCGGTATGCAGTTCCTGGCCACCATGGACGGCACCATCGCGGTGGTCACGCTGCCCAAGATTCAAGCCGAGTTGCACCTCAACGATGCCACCCGAAGCTGGGTGATCACTGCCTACATGCTGTCCTTCGGCGGGCTCATGCTGCTTGGTGGACGCCTCGGTGACACCTTCGGCCGCAAGCGAGTGTTCATCGGCGGCATCGCCTTGTTCACCCTCGCGTCCATCGGCGTGGGCCTTGCGCAGGAAGACATCGGACTGGCCATTTTCCGTCTCATCCAGGGTGTGGGTGCGGCCGTCGCGTCGCCCACCGCGCTGGCACTGATCGCGACCACCTTCCCCAAGGGGCCACTGCGTACCGCCGCTGTCGGGGTGTTCGGCGCCATGACGGGGGTGGGCTCCATCGCCGGACTCATCGTCGGCGGCGCGCTGGCCGAGGTGTCGTGGCGGCTGGCCTTCCTGATCAACGTGCCGGCGGGCGCGCTGATGATCTACCTGGCTGTGCGGTCGCTGACCGAGACGGAACGTGAACCCATGAAGCTGGATGTGGCGGGTTCCGTGCTTGCCACGCTGGGCTGTACGGCGGCGGTGTTCGGATTCACGCAGGGTCCTGACCGCGGTTGGGACTCCCCGTACACGATTGTGTCGCTGATCGCGGCCGCCGTGCTGCTGATCGCGTTCCTCTACGTGGAACGCACCGCGGAGAACCCGGTGCTGCCATTCAGTCTGTTCACGGACCGCAATCGGGTCGCGACATTTGCGGCGATCTTCATGGCCGGCGGGGTGCTGTTCACCCTCACCATCACCATCGGCCTGTACATGCAGGACCTCATGAAATACAGCCCGCTGCGGACCGGAATCTCAGCCATTCCGTTCGTCGTCGGCATGGGAATCGGCTTGGCGCTGTCCTCCCAACTTGTCACGCGCATGGCGCCGCGGGTGCTGATCCTGTGCGGTGGGGTGGTCGTGTTCGGGGCGATGCTTTACGGCTCGACGATCGACCGCACCATCGCGTACTTCCCGGATTTCTCGACGGCCATCTTCGTCGGCGGACTGGGCATCGGCACCATCGTGGTGCCGGTGATCTTGTCGGCCATCACCGGAGTAGATGCCGACCGCATCGGGCCGCTGTCCGCCATCTCCCTCATGTTGCAAAACCTGGGCGGGCCAATCGTTCTGGTGATCATCCAGGCGATCATCACCTCGCGGACGTTGTACTTGGGCGGGGCCAAGGGCCCCGTGCAGAACATGAACCAGGCGCAGCTCCACGCCCTCGACCACGGCTACACCTACGGCATGCTCTGGATTGCCGGAACGGCCGTGCTGGTAGGCGTGGCAGCTCTGTTCATCACCTACAGCGCGGCCGATGTGGCGCACGCACAGAAGGCGCAGGCCGCGCACGACCAGGGCCTGGACGAAGAGCAGCCGGCCTAGCAGTCCTGCGGGGTGTCGTCTCCGGCGCGAAACAGCAGCCCGTTGGTGATGGGAATGCCGTCGTTGACGGTGATGTGGCAGGACATCCGGAAGACGCTGGGGGGACCGACCGCGGTGACTCGCAGGACGGGCCGCGCGCCGTCGAGCTTCACGGTGCGCTCCCAGTAGTACCCGGCGAAGGTGTGCCCGGATTCCTCGCGGAGCTGACCGCCATCCTGATACTGGACGGTGAAGTCGGCATTACCGATTCCGATGGCCGACAGCGAGTATTTGACGGTGGCCGGGGCCGCGTCGGCCGGTACCGCGAATCCCAGACCAACTACCGCCACCGCCGGAATGACCGCCCACGCACGCATGCGGTTGATGCTAGCCGGAGGCCCCGACGGCACGCCGATATGCTGTGCAACCGTAACTAACGGTCTTCGCCCGAGAGGCTCAACGAAAATGATCACCCGGCTCTCCGAGCTTTTCGTACGCACACTGCGCGACGACCCGGCCGATGCTGAGGTTCCCAGCCACAAGCTGCTGATCCGCGCGGGGTATGTGCGACCCATCGCGCCCGGTATCTACAGCTGGCTGCCGCTCGGCCTTCGGGTACTCCGCAAGATCGAGAACATCGTCCGCGAAGAGATGAATGCCATTGGCGGCCAGGAGATCCTGCTGCCCGCTCTGCTTCCGCGCGCACCGTATGAGACCACGAACCGATGGACCGAGTACGGCGATTCGCTGTTCCGGCTCAAGGATCGGCGCGATAACGACATGATGCTCGGCCCCACCCATGAGGAGCTCTTCGCGCTCACCGTGAAGGGGGAGTACAGCTCCTACAAGGATTTCCCGGTCATCCTCTACCAGGTTCAGACTAAGTACCGGGACGAGGCGCGTCCGCGCGCGGGCATTCTGCGTGGGCGCGAATTCGTCATGAAGGACTCGTACTCCTTCGACACCTCCGATGACGGACTCAAGACGGCCTATCGCGCACACCGCGAGGCATACCAACGGATCTTCGGCCGACTGGGCCTGGACTATGTGATTGTGGCCGCCACCTCCGGAGCCATGGGCGGTAGCGCATCCGAGGAGTTCCTCGCCGAAAGCCCCACCGGGGAAGACACTTTCGTGCGATGCGTGGAATCTGGATATGCCGCCAACGTCGAGGCGGTCGTCACACCGGCACCGCCGGCGCGGTCCGTCGAGGGACTTGCCGAAGCCGTGGTGCATGAGACGGGTGACACTCCGACCATCGCGACACTGGTGGACTGGGCGAACTCCGCCGATCTCGGCAGGTCCGTGACGGCGGCCGACACCCTCAAGAACATTCTGCTGAAGGTGCGCCAGCCCGGTGGTGAGTGGGAACTGCTCGCCGTCGGGGTGCCCGGTGATCGCGAGGTTGACGACAAGCGCCTCGGTGCCGCGCTGGAACCCGCCGAGTACGAGCTGCTCGGTGACGCGGACTTCGCCAAGTATCCGTTCCTGGTGCGCGGCTATATCGGACCGAAGGGATTGATCGCCAACGGCGTTCGCTACCTGGTCGATCCCCGGGTCGTGGAGGGCACCAGCTGGATCACCGGCGCCGATGAACCCGGTAAGCACGTGGTCAACCTCGTCGCCGGTCGCGACTTCACCCCCGATGGAACCATCGAGGCCGCCGAGGTGCGCGATGGCGACCCGTCGCCCGATGGCGCGGGACCGTTGGTGTCGGCGCGTGGCATCGAGATTGGCCACATCTTCCAGTTGGGCCGCAAGTACACCGACGCGTTCACCGTCGATGTGCTCGGCGAGAACGGCAAGCCGGTACGGCTGACCCAGGGTTCCTACGGTGTCGGCGTCTCCCGGCTGGTGGCCGTTGTCGCCGAACAGCAGCACGACGAGCTGGGACTGCGGTGGCCGTCGGCGGTGTCTCCGTTCGACGTGCACGTGGTCATCGCGAACAAGGACGATGCCGCACGCGCGGGTGCCGAGGAGCTTGCCGCCGACCTGGATCGGCGGGGACACGAGGTGCTGCTCGACGATCGGACCGCTTCGCCGGGGGTGAAGTTCAAGGACGCTGAACTGCTCGGTGTGCCCTGGATTGTGGTTGTCGGCCGCGGTTGGGCCGACGGGACCGTTGAGCTGCGGAACCGGTTCACCGGAGAGGCGCAGCCTATTGCGGTGGCCGACGCCGTGGCGTCCGTCACACAGGCGATTTCGGCAGGCGATAAGGTATAGCCATGGCGTCTTTTAAGCTTGAACCACTGGTTGAAAGTGATTTCAGCACAAGCGATTTCGTGTATACCTTCTCCGCTCCGCTGGCCAAGGACGCGGCCACGGTGTGGGCCGAACTCAACGGAGAGAGCCCGCTGCATTGGTGCAAGGCCATCAAGAAGATCAGCTGGACGTCGCCGGAGCCGCGTGGCGTGGGCTCCACCCGCACGGCTCAGCTGGTAGTTCCCGGTACGACGCTGTACGAGCGGTTCATCCTCTGGGAGGAGAGTCCGGAGCGATACCGCAACGCGTTCACCGTCGAGACGGCCACCTTCCCGGGTACCAAGCGGTTCGGTGAGTATTACGAGGTGGTGGGTACCGCCACAGGGTCGCTGTTCACCTGGAGCTTCTTCATCGATCCGTCGCTCGGGTTCACGCAGTACCTCAAGCCGGTGATCCGTCGCGGGCTGTCGGGTCTGATGACTGACACCCAGAAACACTTCGCCTAGCGCGTACCCGACGCCGACACGCCGTTTTCTGTCCCGGTTCGCGAGTAGCGCGCACAGAACGCGGCGTGTCGAGGCGAGAGGGCTAGGCCTTCTCGGGCCCGCCGGGGAAGGGGACGCTCGCGGGCGTGATGTCTCCGACTGCTCGCCATCGCGCCGCGCGAATTGCGCTTTCGGTCAGCATGCGCACCGCGAAACCACGGTCGTCACTGCTGTCGGCCTGTTCGGCGACGGCGCGCCAGCATGCCGCGGTATCGGTCTCGACCTGCAATGCGAGCTTGATGGCATCGGCAGGCGTGCTCACCGGGAACGGGATTGTGTAGCCGGCGGCGGCCACCGGTGCCGTGACCGACCGGCCACGCAGCTTGGCAATGCTCTCTTCACGGCACTGCCGGTGTTCGATGAGGCATTCGGTCACCAGCCAGTTGTTATCGGGCACCGAGTGCGCCGACACCAGGCCGTACGCGTAGATGGCCGCGTGCTCGTTCGCCAGGGCGCTCGCCAAGGCGGTGTCGTCGGGCGAGGAGGCCTGTTGTGGGGTCGGCTCGGTCGTTGTCACGGCAGGTCCACCTCTGCAGCTGAGGCGCATGCGGCGCTGATTGAGGCCAGCAAGCCGGCACGATATCCGCTCTGTTTGGTTGCCAGGTCCATCGCCGCGTGTGCGGAGTCTTTGAGCTGGTTTTTGACTTGGTCGACCGGTGGAGGTGCCGCGGGCGCGGTGGTTGTGGTGCTGGTAGTGGAACGGACAGTCGCATCGGCCCCGGGGATGCGTTTCAGCTCCTTGGTCAGTGCCGCGACATGAGCGCTGCGAATACCGGCGATCGCGTTCAACGTGGGTGCCAGCTGAGTGTTGGCGCTGGCCGCCGCGGTCGCGGAGGCAGCATCCCGGACCGCCAAGTCGATCTGCGCCTGCAGGTCGTCCACCTCGGGTTTGGTGTCCGGCACCTGCTGGCACGCGGCGGCCACGACGGTGACACCGAGGACGGCGCCGCCGATCAACAGGTCGCGGCGCGACAGGCTTCTGGGCATTCGCCCATCCTGCCAGTGCGCGCGGTTGGCGCATGACAGCCCTCGCCGGGCGTAAGGTGGAGTGCTGGTCAAGACGAGAGTCCGGCTAGTGTGTGCAAGCTGAACCGCCCGACAACTCAAGATGAGGAGCCACAAAACGCCATGGGGCTGCCATCAGACGACCAGGTGATCGAGCTGCTTGCGGCCGAGTTCACCCGGTCCGGCGTCGAGATCGAAAGTGTCTCCGTCAATGAAGAAACCGTTCCCGCCCGCATCACGGTGGTGGTCGACTCGGATTCTCCGGTGGATTTGGACGCAGTCGCCGCACTGAGCCGCACCGCATCGACATTGTTGGACGAGATGGACACCGGCTCGGAGGTTTACGAGCTGGAGGTGACGACACCGGGTGTCGACAGACCGCTGACCACGCCGGCGCATTTCCGCCGTGCACACCTGCGGCTGGCGCAGATTCGCCTGGCCGATGGCGAAGATCTGCTCGGCCGGATCGGCGTCGCGAACGACGACGGGGTGCAGGTGGTACTGCGTAAACCCATCAAGGGAACCGGCTGGACCGTCCGCGATCTTGCGTTCTCCGATATCGAGAGCGCGGTCGTGCAGGTGGAGTTCACCACGCCCAATCCGCAGGAACTCAATCTGGCTGGGGCAGCCGAAACTGGAGGTGGCGCATGAATATCGATCCCGCAGCGGTAAACCTGATGGCTGCCGATAAAGGCATCACGGTCGACGAGGCCATTGACATCATCAAGTCGGCATTGTTGACGGCTTACCGGCACACCGACGGACATGAGCCCAACGCGCGTATCGAAATCGATCGCAAGACGGGCGTGGTTCGTGTGATGGCCCGCGAGACCGACGAGGACGGCAACCTCATCACCGAATGGGATGCCACGCCTGAGGGATTCGGCCGTATCGCGGCCACCACTGCGCGGCAGGTGTTCCAGCAGGGCGTGCGCGACGCCGAGAATGAACACAAGTTCGGCGAGTTCTCCACCCGTGAGGGTGAGGTCGTCGGCGGTGTGATTCAGCGCGACGCCCGGGCCAATGCGCGTGGGCTGGTCGTGGTTCGCATGGGCAGTGAGACCAAGGGATCCGAAGGGGTCATCCCGTCGGCCGAGCAGGTACCGGGCGAGGAGTACCACCACGGAGACCGGTTGCGCTGCTATGTCGTTGGCGTGTCCCGCGGTGCGCGCGAGCCGTTGATCACCTTGTCGCGCACCCATCCGAACCTGGTGCGCAGATTGTTCTCACTGGAGGTTCCGGAGATCAACGACGGCTCGGTGGAGATCATCGCGGTGGCTCGCGAGGCGGGGCACCGGTCCAAGATTGCGGTGGCATCGAAGGTTTCCGGCCTCAACGCCAAGGGGGCCTGCATTGGGCCGATGGGGCAGCGTGTGCGCAATGTGATGAGCGAGCTGTCCGGTGAGAAGATCGACATCATCGATTACGACCCGGATCCGGCCCGATTCGTCGCGAATGCGCTCTCGCCTGCCAAGGTGGTCTCGGTTTCGGTAATCGACGAGGCAGGCAAGGCCGCCCGAGTCATCGTCCCGGATTTCCAACTGTCCCTGGCGATCGGCAAGGAAGGGCAGAACGCCCGGCTTGCCGCGCGACTCACCGGATGGCGCATCGATATCAGGAGTGACGCAGACCCCGAAAACTAGCACCGAGTAGCGGCAGGTACTGACCAAAGTCCCTATCGGCACATAACTTGCATCTCATATACAAGTTATGTGCAACTAACGCGATTCACCGATCTGGGTCTGCGCATCGTCATGCGCCTGGCCGTAGAGGGGCCGAACGCTCAGCTGCACACCGGTGACCTTGCCGCCCAGCTGTGTGTGTCCTATACGCACGCTACGAAAGTCGTTGCGCGGCTATCGGAAATCGGCGCGATCGAATCCGCGCGTGGACGACACGGGGGAGTGTGCATCACCCGAGACGGACTCGATCGTCGGGTGGGATCGCTGGCACGGAAATTGGAGCGCGGCGATGAGGTCATCGACTGCGACGGGG
Source organism: Mycobacteroides franklinii (assembly GCF_002013895.1). Lineage (GTDB taxonomy): Bacteria > Actinomycetota > Actinomycetes > Mycobacteriales > Mycobacteriaceae > Mycobacterium > Mycobacterium franklinii. The sequence goes on from NZ_MAFQ01000007.1 coordinate 103,948, forward strand.
ATCCGCCCTGCCCGCTCCGTCAGAGCTGCCGCCTTCGTGACGCGCTTCATTCCGCCCAGGAGGCGTTCTTCACCCACCTCGATCAGTGGACCGTGGCCGAAATAGCCCGTCCAGCAATGGAAAGGAAGTAGTCAAGTGCTATCAGCAGAGTCGCTGGCAGTCATCCGTCAGACGCTCCCCGCAGTGGCGGGCGCGATCGACGAGATCACGCCGTTGTTCTACTCCAAGATGTTCGCGGCGCGTCCGGAGCTGCTCCGCGATCTGTTCAACCGTGGCAATCAGGCGGCGGGGGAGCAGCCGAAGGCGCTGGCGGCATCCATCGCATCGTTCGCCGGAATGGTGCTGGAAGGCAAAGGTGCCCAGTATGATTCAGTGCTCGACAGAATCGCCCACAAACACGTCTCGTTGGGAATCGTTGCGGAGCAATATCAGATCGTCTACGAGCACCTGTTCGCCGCGATCGCCGAGGTGTTAGGGGCGGCGGTGACCGAAGAGGTTGCGAAGGCCTGGACCGAGTTCTACTGGCTGATGGCCGACGAACTGATCACCCGCGAGAAGGCGCTATACGGTGCCGCCGGGGTGGCCCCGGGTGATGTGTGGCAGCAGGTCACCGTGGTGCGCCGTCAACTGGAGTCGGCGGATGTGGCCGGATTTGAGTTGCGCGGAGTGTCGGGTGAATTGCCGAGTTTCCTTCCAGGGCAGTACATATCGGTACAGGTTACGTTGCCGGACGGGGCCAGGCAGATTCGGCAATACAGCCTGTCGCGCGGATCCCGTGAGGGTGACTGGCGCATCGCCGTCAAGAGATTGAACGGCGGCGATACCCCGGCAGGAGAGGTGTCGAACTTCATCTACGACAACGTCTTCGAGGGGCAGCAGCTGAGGGTGTCGTTGCCCACGGGTGAGTTCACGCTCGATGACTCGCAGGACCCGCTGGTTCTGGTATCGGCGGGTATCGGCTGTACTCCGATCATGGGGATGTTGCAAGAACTTGTGGCGACGCAGTCCCCGCGTGAGGTCGTAGTCCTGCACGCGGATCAATCGGCGGCCGCGCATGCCTACCGTCATGAGTTGGCAGATCTCGTGGGCAGGCTGCCCGCCGGCCGTCTGCACACGTGGTACGAACGGGCACATGTGGAGCTTCCGGCTGATGGAATCGGGCGCATGAGCCTGACGCGTCTTCCGATCAACCTCGCGTCCACGGTATTCGTCTGCGGTCCCCGACCGTTCATGTCGGCCATCAACGAGGACCTGGTGTCGCTCGGTATTCCGCAGCACCAGATCAACCACGAGCTATTCGGGCCCTTGGCGTCGGCCGTGGCATGACGCGCGTCGAGGTCCTGACGGCGGCGCTGGCCGCGTTCTGGTTGGGGCTGGTGGTGGCGATTTCGTTCATCGAGGCTCCCCTGAAATTCCGGGCGCCGGGCGTGACGGTTCAGGTGGGGCTCGCGATAGGTCGCCTGGTGTTCGGCGCGCTGAACGCGCTGGAGTGTGTCCTTGCGGTGTCCATGATGCTGCTGATGTCAGTCGGTAGTCCGTCTGCCGGCGAGATCGCCGCGGGTGTCGCGGCGTCCGCCGGTCTCGCGATTCAGTTGCTGGCGGTGCGACCTGCCATGGCGAGGCGGACCAATGCGATCCGCGATGGAGCCGAATACGCGGGGCGTAGCCGTATTCACCTGGTGTACGTCGCGGTCGAGTGCGTCAAGGCGCTGGCGTTGATCGTCGTGGTGACGCTCGTCGCGGCGGGGGTTCAATGACCGGAATACAGCCTTGTTATTCGACGCTGTGGGCCGATTCATAAATTAGGTGCCGCGGACGGTAGACTAAGCCGTGATCCAGCGCGAGACTTCGGCGTTTGCACCTGCCCAAACCGGTAAGCCGGTACGGACATGTGTCGGCTGCCGGGGGCGAGAGCTGGCTGCGGATCTGCTTCGTGTGGTTGCTGCGGATGATCGACACATAGTGGTCGACGTTCGACACAGACTGCCCGGCCGAGGTGCTTGGTTGCATCGGTCAGCGCAGTGCTACCAGCTGGCGGTAAAGCGGCGAGCTTTTGCGCGAGCGCTCCGGATCACCGGAAGCCCAGATACGACCGCGGTCTTCGAACATGTTGAGCAATACCAAGAGATTGGCAACGACAAACAATGAGCACACCGTGAAGCGTCGATGATGATCGTCCATCACAGCTAACACGAGGCACGGCGCCTGAAGCCGCTGCCTCGCAGACAGGAGAGCAGTGGCAGGCAAGGCCCGGGTACACGAGTTAGCTAAAGAACTCGGTGTGACCAGTAAAGAAGTTCTCGCCCGACTGAGCGATCAGGGCGAATTCGTTAAGTCCGCGTCGTCGACGGTGGAAGCCCCCGTCGCGCGGCGTCTACGTGAATCATTTGGCGGCGACAAGTCCGCTCCCGCCGCGTCCAATGGCGCGGCCGCAGAGACGGCAGCTGCTCCCAGGAAGGCCGGTCCCAAGCCGGGCGCCCCGAAGCCGGCGCCGAAGAAGGTTGTGGAACCGGTTGTCGAGGCGCCCCCCGCGCCGGAGCCTGCGGCCGCACCTGCGCCCGCACCCGCTCCCACGCCGGCAGCGGCTGCCGCCCCCAAGCCGACCCCCGCGGCGCAGCCTGCGGCAGAGGCACCCGCGGCCGCACCGACACCCGCACCGGCCCCCCGTCCGGGCGCGACACCCGGCCCCAAGCCGGGAGCTCCCCGAGTGCCGCGTGTGGGCAACAACCCGTTCTCCTCGGCTCAGCCGACTGAGCGTCCGGCGCCTCGTCCGCAGGCACCGCGTCCCGGCGCTCCCCGTCCCGGTGGCGCCTCCCCGAGCAACATGCCGCCGCGTCCGTCGCCCGGATCCATGGGTCCGCGCCCGCCGCGTCCCGGCGGCGGCCCCCGCCCCGGCGGCGGTCCGCGTCCCGGTGGTGCCGGTCGTCCCGGTGGTGGCGGCGGCGGCAACTACCGCGGTGGTGGCGGTACTGGTGCCGGTGCCCCCGCTGGCGGTCCTCCCGGTGCCGGTGCAGCTGGCGGCTTCCGCGGCCGTCCCGGCGGTGGCGGCGGAGGAGGTGGCCGTCCCGGTCAGCGCGGTGGCGCGGCCGGTGCATTCGGTCGTCCCGGCGGCGCCCCGAAGCGTGGTCGCAAGTCGAAGCGGGCGAAACGCGCCGAGTACGAGAACATGCAGGCGCCCGTCGTCGGCGGCGTCCGGTTGCCACATGGCAACGGCGAGGTCATCCGCCTCGCACGTGGCGCGTCGCTGAGTGACTTCGCGGAGAAGATCGACGCCAACCCCGCATCGCTGGTGCAGGCGCTGTTCAACCTCGGCGAGATGGTCACGGCCACCCAGTCTGTGGGTGACGAGACCCTGGAGCTGCTGGGTGGCGAGATGAACTACGTCGTTCAGGTCGTCAGCCCCGAGGACGAGGACCGCGAGCTGCTGGAGTCGTTCGACCTCACCTACGGCGAGGACGAGGGCGGCGAAGAGGATCTGCGGACACGTCCGCCGGTGGTGACCGTCATGGGTCACGTCGACCACGGTAAGACCAGGCTGTTGGACACCATCCGTAAGGCCAACGTCCGCGAGGGCGAGGCCGGTGGCATCACCCAGCACATCGGTGCGTACCAGGTCGCCGTCGAGCATGAGGGCGCCGAACGGCTCATCACCTTCATCGACACCCCCGGTCACGAGGCGTTCACCGCCATGCGTGCCCGTGGTGCGAAGGCCACCGATATCGCGATCCTGGTGGTCGCTGCCGACGACGGCGTCATGCCCCAGACGGTGGAAGCCATCAACCACGCCCAGGCGGCCGATGTGCCGATCGTGGTCGCGGTCAACAAGATCGATAAGGAAGGCGCCGACCCGCAGAAGATTCGCGCTCAGCTCACCGAGTACAACCTGGTGGCCGAGGACTTCGGTGGCGAGACGATGTTCGTCGACATCTCGGCGAAGAACGGCACCAACATCCAAGCGCTGGAGGAGGCAGTACTGCTGACCGCCGATGCGGCGCTGGATCTGCGGGCCAACCCCGATATGGAAGCTCAGGGTGTTGCCATCGAGGCGCATCTGGACCGCGGCCGCGGTCCGGTGGCCACGGTGCTCATCCAGCGCGGCACGCTGCGCGTCGGCGACTCGATTGTCGCCGGTGACGCGTACGGTCGCGTGCGCCGCATGGTCGATGAGCACGGCGAGGATGTCGAAGAGGCATTCCCGTCACGTCCGGTTCAGGTCATCGGATTCACGTCCGTGCCTGGCGCGGGTGACAACCTGCTCGTCGTGGACGAGGACCGCATCGCCCGGCAGATCGCCGACCGGCGCAGCGCGCGCAAGCGCAATGCCTTGGCCGCACGTAGCCGCAAGCGCATCAGCCTGGACGATCTGGATGCCGCGCTGAAGGAAACCAGCCAGCTGAATCTGATCCTCAAGGGCGACAACGCCGGTACGGTCGAGGCTCTGGAAGAGGCGCTGCTGGGTATCGCGATCGACGACGAGGTGCAGTTGCGCGTCATCGACCGTGGTGTCGGTGGTGTGACCGAGACCAACGTCAACCTGGCCTCGGCCTCGGATGCCATCATCATCGGCTTCAACGTGCGGGCCGAGGGCAAGGCGACCGAGCTGGCCAACCGCGAGGGTGTCGACATCCGGTACTACTCGGTGATCTACCAGGCCATCGACGAGATCGAGAGTGCGCTCAAGGGCATGCTCAAGCCGGTCTACGAAGAGGTCGAGCTGGGTCGCGCCGAGATCCGTGCCCTGTTCCGGTCCTCCAAGGTGGGCAACATTGCCGGTTGCCTCGTCACCTCCGGCATCATCCGGCGCAATGCCAAGGCCCGGCTGCTGCGCGACAACATCGTGGTCGCCGAGACGGTCAGCATCTCTTCGCTCAAGCGGGAGAAGGATGACGTCACCGAGGTCCGCGACGGTTACGAGTGCGGTCTTACCTTGACGTACAACGACATCAAGGAAGGCGACGTCATCGAGGCGTACGAGCTTCGGGAGAAGGAACGGGTCTGATGGCTGATCCCGCCCGCGCACGTAGGCTGGCCAAGCGGATCGGAGCCATCGTCGCCTCGGTGATCGAGTACGAGATCAAAGACCCGAGACTGACGATGGTTACGGTCACCGACACCCGGGTGACCAACGATCTGCACGATGCGACCGTGTATTACACCGTGATGGGGCAGACTCTGTCCGAAGAGCCGGACTATGCCGGTGCGGCGGCCGCGCTAGAGAAGGCGAAGGGTGTGCTTCGGACGAAAGTTGGTGCGGGGACCGGTGTGCGCTTCACACCGACCCTGACCTTCGTGCTGGACACCATCGGCGACACGTCCCGGCACATGGAGGAGCTGCTGGACCGGGCGCGGGCAGCCGATGCCGCGCTCGCCGAGGTGCGGCAGGGGGCCGTGCACGCCGGTGACGCCGATCCTTACAAGGTTTCATCTGTCGATGAGACCGCAGACGATGAGGACGATGAGCGCCGTCCCGATTGAGACGGGTGCCGCAGGGGCACGCGTAGACGAGGACGGCGCCGTGGCCCTGCTGGCCAAGGCCAGCAGGGTGGCGATCATCTGCCATGTGCATCCGGATGCCGACACGGTGGGCAGCGGACTAGCGCTTGGACAGGCGTTAGTGGCCAAGGGCGTTGACGTCCAGGTGAGCTTCGGCGAGCCGGCGTCGGCTCCGGAGTCGGTGGGCACACTGCCGGGCGCGGAACTATTGGTCCGACCTCAGGAACTGCGTAGAGATCCCGACCTCGTGGTGACGGTGGACAGCCCCAGCATGCGACGGCTCGGTCAACTTGCCGAGCTGACCGAAGGGTCCGTACCGGTTCTGGTTATCGACCATCACGTGTCCAATGAGCTCTTCGGTACAGCGAACTACGTTGATATCGAAGCGGATTCGACGACGATGATGGTGGCCCAGCTGCTCGACGCCTGGGGGGTGGAGATCACCCGCGAGATGGCGCATTGCCTGTATGCGGGCCTGGTCACCGATAGCGGGTCATTCCGCTGGGCCACTCCGAGGGGGCACCGGCTGGCGGCTCGGCTGCTGGACCTGGGTGCCGACGGTGTGAACATCACCCGCACGTTCATGGATTCGCACCCGTTTGTCTGGCTGCCGATCTTGTCGCGCGTACTGGGCACCGCAGAGCTCGTTCCCGATGCGGTTGGGGGTGCGGGAATGGTGTATGCCGTTGTCACCCACGACGTCTGGTCCCGTGCGCGCACCGAAGAAGTCGAGTCGATAGTCGATATCGTCCGTACCACGACCGAGGCTGAGGTTGCGGTGGTGTTCAAGGAGATCGAGCCGGGGCATTGGTCGGTGTCGATGCGAGCACGGTCCGCGGTGGATCTTTCTGCGGTCGCGGCCACTTTCGGTGGAGGCGGACATCGGCTGGCTGCCGGGTTCTCGGCGAACGGCCCCGTCGACGAAGTGGTGGCGGCGCTGGTTCGCGCCCTTGACTGACGTCCCCGACACGGCGGGAATATCCAGCCTGGCTCGCCGAATCATCGCGCTGGCAGTGCCGGCATTGGGTGTGTTGGCGGCCGAACCGCTGTATCTGCTTTTCGATATCGCCATGGTGGGCCGACTAGGTGCGGTTCCCTTGGCGGGATTGGCCGTTGGGGGACTGGTCCTTGCACTCGTAGGAACACAGCTGACCTTCCTGTCGTACGGCACCACCGCCCGCACGGCACGACTGTTCGGATCCGGTGACCGCCGCGGCGCCGTGCACGAGGGTGTGCAGGCAACCTGGTTGGCACTGCTCATCGGGGTCGCCCTGGTGCTCGTCGTCCATGTGGTGGCGGGGCCGGTGGTGCGATCCATCGCCGCGGCACCCGATGTCGCGGCTCAGGGCCTGGTGTGGGTGCGTATCGCCATTTTCGCGGCACCGGCCATCCTGGTGTCACTCGCGGGCAATGGGTGGATGCGGGGAGTGCAGGATACGGTCAGGCCCCTGCGGTATGTGCTTGCCGGCTTTGCGGTTTCGGCGATGCTGTGCCCGGTGCTGATCTACGGATTGCTGGGTGCGCCCCGGATGGAGGTGGCGGGGTCGGCGGTAGCCAATCTGGTGGGGCAGTGGCTGGCCGCGATCCTGTTCCTGCGTGCCCTGCACGCCGAGCGCGGTCGGCTCCGGATGGATGCTGCGGTGCTGCGCGCGCAGCTGCTGTTGGCGCGCGACCTGCTGGTGCGCAGCCTGGCCTTTCAGGCCTGTTTCATCAGTGCTGCCGCGGTGGCCGCGCGATTCGGGGCCGCGGCGCTGGCGGCACATCAGGTGGTTCTGCAGATGTGGAGTTTCCTTGCGCTGGTTCTCGATTCGCTTGCCATAGCGGCTCAAACCCTCGTCGGTGCCGCACTGGGAGCCGGCCGAGTGTCGGAGGCCAAGTCGGTGGCCCGGCGGGTGGCCACCTTCTCGCTGGGGTTCGCGGTGATGCTGGCTGCTCTGCTGGCCCTCGGTGCTCCGGTGTTGCCGGGGCTCTTTACCTCCGATGCCACTGTGGTGCATCAGATGCGGGTGCCGTGGTGGTTCCTGGTATGCCAGTTGCCGATTTCCGGTCTTGTCTTCGCGCTGGACGGGGTGCTGCTGGGAGCCGCCGACGCGCGATTCATGCGCAACGCCACCATGATCAGCGCGCTGTGTGGATTCCTGCCACTGGTGTGGCTGGCACTGGCCTTCGGGTGGGGGCTCGCCGGAATCTGGTCCGGCCTCACTCTTTTCCTGGTCCTGCGGCTGGTGCTGGTTGGCTGGCGCGCGATGTCGGGACGCTGGGCCGTGCCCGGCACCGGATCCTGATCAGTGGGTCTGCGGATATTGGGGGTACTGGGGCTGCGGGTACCCGGCCGGCGGCGGTGGGTATCCCGCGTGCGGGTACCCCTGGTATGCCGGGGGTAGTGCGGCTAGACGCCGAATCTGCTTGATCTGTCCCATGTTTCCGAAGATGGCGATCCAGTTCATGAGGAGGATGGATAGGAAGCTCCACCAGCCGGCCGCCAGATTGTGGGTCTGTGCGTCGCGGTAGGCGGCCTCGCATTGCTCGAGCGTCCCGGTGATCGCGTAGCTGCGGGTGCTGAACATGATGAGCATCCCGGTGTGTTTGGTCAGCCGTATTTGAAAGTATCTCGGCGCCGCGGCCGGATATTGCTGTGGATACGACACTATTTCTCCCCCTACTCCGATAGCTCATCCGATGATATCGGCGTGTACCCAACGTGCAGCTATGTGATCCAGGTCACCTTCGGAGTACTCTGGGGACGCTGAACGAGGAGGTGTTTCGAAATGAACCTTGATCGATTTGCCGTGTGGACCGGCTACTTCCTTGGGTTGGTGTCGGTCACCATCACCGCGTTGGGTCTGGCCGCGCTGGCCGCCGGACATCACGGCTGGGGAATGGTCGCGGCCATCGCGCTGCTGATCACCGCGGGTCTCGGATTCGCGGTGGTGGGAGGCACGGTGCATCACGATCACAAGATCCACAAGGAGACGCCGCATCTGATGTAGGGGTGCAGCGGCGATCCCGACGGTCGCTTCGTAGAATGTAGGCTTACCTAAGTTAGGCCGAACGATCGAACGGAGCCCGCTGGCCGATGAATACCCCGACCGGTTATCGCATCGCGCGTGAGATCACCGATGTGGCCGTCGAGGTCATCGCCGCCGGGCCGCCGCCCCTGCCGTCGTTCGACGGCACACGTTATGCGCTGCGCCCGGTAGATCCGCTGGGCACGGACCCGGAGATGCTCAGCGAGTGGTTCGCTCGTCCGCACCTGATGCAAACGTGGGAGCAGCCGTGGTCGGCCGCCCGTTGGCAAGAAGACTCCGCCTACCGTCTGGCCGGTGACTACTCGCTGCCCTGCATCCTGTCCGTGGACGGACTCGAGATCGGCTACATCGAGCTGTACCGTGCCGGCCGTGACGAGATCGCCCGGATCTACCGTGGGCACGCGCACGACGTCGGACTGCACGTCGCGACGGCGGACACCCGGTATCTGGGGCGAGGTGTCGTGTCGGGGTGGATGCGCTTGCTGCCAGCGGCGATCTATCACGTTGATTCCGACTGCCGACGGATGATGATCGAGCCATCGGCGTCGAACATGCCGATGCGCAAGGCGCTGGACCGGCTCGGCTGGACGCTCCTGGGCGAGTTCGATATTCGGCCCGACCGCCGGATCGCCCTGTACCGAACCGACCGCGACTAGGCGTTCTGGCTGCGACCGCGTTCCATGATGGCGGCGCGCCGGGCCTCCACACCCTCTGCGATGGAGTTCTGGTCGATCCACCGGTGAGCGTCGTCGAGGGCCACCTGCAGGCCATCGCCGATGAGCTCGGACTCGATGCGGCGGTAGGACGCCAGCAGTTCGCGCACCGCGGGCTGGTTGTTACCGGCGATCGTCGCGGCAAGGCGCTTGGCGGCGGGGAGTAGGTCCTCATGAGCAACCACCTCGGTGACCAGCCCGGCGCGCAGCGCATCCTCGGCCGAGAGGTAGTCGCCCGTCAGGCTCATGCGCCGCGCCAGGCCGCGCCCCACCGAGAGCGGTAGCAGGGTGGTCAACCCCCAGGTGGGCAAGATGCCAACGCGCGCATGAGTATCGGCGAAACGTGCCTTCTCCGAGGCGATCAGGATGTCGCAGGCCAGCGCAAGCTCCAGGCCGCCGGTTACGGCCGCGCCGTTGATGGCGCCGATCACCGGCTTGTTCAGCTCGGGCCACCACGGGTCCAGGGACTCGGCGCGGTCGCCGCCGCCCAATTCCTTGAGGTCCACGCCCGCGCAGAACACCGGGTCGGCGGCGGTCAGGATCATTACGTCGACGTTCTCGTCGGCGTCGGCCGCGGTGACGGCTTTCACGATCTCCTCACCGAGCGCGGTGCTCAAGGCATTGCGTGCCTGCGGCCGGTTCAGGGTGATGGTGCAGATGCGGTCTTCGGTCTGCGTCAACAAAATTGGTTCGGTCATGCGTCGATTACCTCCTTGGCAATGCGTTCGGCGTGAACGGCGCGCCCTCCGAAGAGGGCCGAATTGCTCACGGCGCGTTTGTAATACAGGTGAGCGGGATGCTCCCAGGTGAAACCGATGCCGCCGTGGCTCTGGATGGCCTTGGCGGTTACCTCTACCGCACCCGCCGATGCCACCTGCTGGGCAATGCTGGTGGCCAGCGCCGGATCGTCAAGGCTCGGGTCGTCATGTGACCAGGCGGCATGATAGGCGGCACCACGCACATTCCCGGTGGCTGCGGCCATATCGGCAAGGCGATGCTTGACGGCCTGGAATGAACCGATGATCCGTCCGAACTGAATTCGGGACTTGGCGTATTCGGTGGTCACATCCAGCATATGGGCGGCTATACCGGCCTGCTCGGCCGCGAGCACCGTGGCTGCGACGTCGAGTGCCTTGGCCACAGCTTCCGTGCCTCGTCCCTGCTCGCCGATCAGACGTCCCGGCGCGGAGTTGAAGTGGATGTTGGCCTGCCTGCGCGTCAGATCCAGGGTGGCCAGAGCATGCCGGTCCACACCCGCCGCGGTGCCATCGACGGCGAAAAGACTTGGACCCGAATCGGTATCGGCCAGGACCAGGATCAGGTCGGCGGTGGCTCCGTCGGGGACATGCTCGGTGTCGCCGGTGAGTTTCCATCCGTCGGCATCGGATTCGGCCGATACCGTTATCGCGTCGGACAGCCGGGTGCGGCCGCCGGCCAGGGTGATCGTCTTGTCGCCGGAGGCCAGCGCGGGCACCCACTCGGCAAGGGCGTCATTGTCGCCGCTGGCCACCAGGGCGGTAGCGCCGAGGGCCGCACTGGATATCCACGGCAGACACACCAGTGCACGTCCCAGTTCCTCAGCCACAATGGACAATTCGACAACGCCCAGCCCTGCGCCGCCGTGCTCTTCGGGCAGGCTCAGGCCCACCACGCCAAGCTCGGAGCCAAGGGCATGCCAGGCCTTCAGGTCGATGCTCCCGGCATCGGCGATCTGGCGTACATGCTCGGGTGTCCAGACCCGTTCGCACCAGCCACGCACCAGCGAGCGCAGGTCGCCGTGTTCTTCGGTGAACTCGAACTCACTGATCCGGGTCTGATGGTCTTCGTTGGCACTCATCCGGGTCTGATGGTCTTCGTTGGCACTCATCCGGGTCTGATGGTCTTCGTTGGCACTCATCCGCGGGGCACGTCCTTCCAGGCTTTGTCGGTGTCGACCCGGATATCGCCGGGCAGTCCGAGAACGCGTTCTCCGATGATGTTGCGCATCACGTCGGAGGTACCGCCTTCGATGGTGTTGGCCTTGGATCGCAGGAAAGCCCACATGGTGTCGGCGCGCCGGTCCTCTTCGACGACGCGTCGCATGTCGTATGAGGCGTACAGGGTCGCCTCGATGCCCAGCAGTTCAACGCAGAAGTCGTAGATCTGCTGGTTGAGCTCCGCGCCCATCAGCTTGCCGATCGATCCTTCCGGGCCCATGGGCGCATCGCCCTGCGCGGCGATCCGCATCTGCGTGCCGTAACGGTTTCCCTCCGAGCGGACGAACAGATTCGTCAACTTGGCCCGCAGCTCGGGGGTGTGTAGGTCGGGGCGCTGTTTCCACAAGTTCAGGGCATTGCCGATGGATCCGCCGCCGCGGCCGTGGTCGAAGGCGCCACCCAGTGCGCTGCGCTCGTTCATCAACGTCGTCATCGATACCCGCCAGCCGTCGCCCTCATTGCCCAGGCGATGCGCGTCCGGGATGCGGACATCGGTGAGATACACCTCGTTGAACTCGGCGTCGCCGGTCATCTGCCGTAGCGGGCGGACCTCGACACCGGGATCGGTCATGTCGAGGACGAAGTAGGTCAGACCGCGGTGCTTGGGCGCGTCGGGATTGCTGCGGGCCACCAGCAGCGCCCAGCGTGCCTGGTGGGCTCCCGACGTCCACACCTTCTGGCCGTTGATCACCCAGTCGTCGCCGTCGCGTACCGCGCGGGTGGCCAGGCCCGCCAGATCGGAACCGGCGCCGGGCTCGCTGAAGAGCTGACACCACAGTTCTTCACCGGTGAAGAGCGGCCGCAAAATCCGTTCGGTCAATTCCGGCTGCCCATGGGCGAGCACCGTCGGCGCCGCCATGCCGTACCCAATCACGTTGACAAACAACGGGTCCGGCATGCCTGCCGCACGCAATATGGTGTCGGAGACGGCCTGTAGTGCCGGTGGGGCGTCCAGACCGCCGAGGCCGGCTGGGAAGTGGACCCAGGCCAGGCCCGCGTCATAGACGGCGCCCAAGAGTTCGGTGACGGGGGTGGTGGCGGGGGGATGTTTGGCGAGGACCTCGTGCGCGGCGGTGGCGATGCGCTCGCGCAGCACGTTCGACGGCTCCGATGACGTCACTGGCATGACTTACGTATACACGCGCAGGGGAACTAACCGGTGGGTGGGGCATGGCGTCTTTCGGATTGTCTTTCTACTGTCGTAGGTATGTGCAGGAACATCACCGAGCTACGCGGGCTTGAACCTGCGGCGACCGACCAGGAGATCGAGGCGGCGGCGCGGCAATACGTGCGCAAGATCAGCGGAATTCAGAAAACGTCCGACGCCAATCGGGACGCGTTCGAGCATGCGGTGGCGGAGGTGACGGCTACGACGATGCGGCTGTTGGACCTACTGCCGGCGCGCCGTCAGCCGCCGAAGACGGTGCCGCCGCTGCGACGGCCCGAGGTACAGGCCCGCATCGCGGCACGCGGCTGAGGCGGCCTCAGAACTTGTACGCGGGCGCGAGAATATTTGCGACCCGGCGATTTTCCACGAGACAGCCAGGGCCGTCGGGGGAGTACTTCTGCGAGGCGTAATACAGGGACTGCTGGACCACGCCGTAGCTCGTCTTGAAGGTGATCATGCAGGACACCCACCACTGGTTGTTCCAGTCGGTCGGTTTCATGATGTTGTATTCGGCCGCGCGATGCCCCTGGATGGTGGTCTCCACGCCATCGGCCGGTAGTGAGTCTTCATACGTGCGCCACACGATTGCCTCGACGGCCAACTGGTAGTTGTTGCGCGAGTCGTAGCGGCAGCGCAGCCCTTCCTCTGGAGCGGGCGGGGTCTGATCGAGGCCTGCTGCGGCGATGACCGAGCCGGGGATGTCGTAGCAGGGATCGAACGGGCGTGGGTCGGTGACGGGGACGACCGGCCATTTGATGGTGGTGGTGGCGCCCGTGACTGCGGGGCCGGTCATGGGCGCTGTGGAGAACCGGAGTTGAACCGGCGCGCCGGCGGCGTGCTCTGTGGGGGCGGTGCGCCAGACGACAAGAGCGCTGAGCGCCAGTGCCGTCAGGGCGACGCAGAATCCAGCTCGGACAAGGCCTGCCCGTTGGGCCATGCGAATTCACCTCAATCTGGTCTGCCGCGGTGCGCCGAAGTCTAACCGTGCGCGTCCTCGTCTCATACGGAACCTCGAAAACACTAGAACACGTTCTAGTTCAGGAGTACCGTGACACCATGGCACGAATTGGCAATTATGCGGACGATGATGTAGCCGGCTGGCTGATGGGCGCGCCCGAGATGGCGCCCGGCTTCGCCGGATTCTCCGACGCGGTGTACAACCGCAGTCGGCTTCCTCTCGGGGTGCGCGAGCTCGCTCGTATGGCCGTGGCCTTCGCGAATGAATGCTCGGTCTGTCAGAACACCCGTTTCGTTCAGAGCGGTGAGCTCGATGCAGACTTCTACGCCGACGCCGATCAGTGGCGCACTTCGCTGCGATACAGCGAGGCAGAGCGGACGGCCGCCGAGTTCGCGCACCGGTTCGCCACCGATCACATCGGGTTGCGCGAGGACGACGAGTTCTGGGATCGGGCCCGCGCACACTTTGACGATGGGTTGCTGACTGATCTGGCGCTGTCCTGTGCGTTCTGGGTGGGAAGTGGACGCGCGCTACGAGTTCTCGACGTGGGGCAGAGCTGCAAGATAAACCTGTAGGTACATTGGCCGGATGACGCAGGAACGGGAGCCCAGACTCTGGGCCATCAGTGACCTGCATGTGGGGCAGTCGGCCAACAAGTCCGTTCTCGAGGAACTGCATCCGGCCTCACCCGAGGATTGGTTGATCGTCGCCGGTGATGTCGCCGAGCGCACCGATGACATCCGGGCGGCACTGGATCTGTTGCGGCGCAGGTTCGCCAAGGTGATCTGGGTGCCGGGTAACCACGAGCTGTGGACGACGGCGCGCGATCCGATGCAGATATTTGGGCAGTCTCGGTACGACTATCTGGTCAACATGTGCGACGAGATGGGCGTGATTACCCCCGAGCATCCGTATCCGGTGTGGGTGGAGCAGGGTGGTCCCGCGACCATCGTGCCGATGTTTGTGTTGTACGACTACACATTTCTGCCGGAGGGGGCCAACAGCAAGGCCGAGGGGCTGAAGATCGCCCGCGATCGCAACGTGGTGGCGACCGATGAATTCTTGCTCTCCAGTGAACCTTTCGCGACACGCGATGCTTGGTGCCGAGATCGACTGCGGTACACCCGCAAGCGGCTGGAAGATCTGGACTGGATGACGCCGACGGTCCTGGTGAATCATTTTCCGTTGGTGCGCGATCCCTGCGATGCGTTGTTCTACCCCGAGTTCTCGCTGTGGTGCGGAACCATGGAGACCGCGGACTGGCACACCCGCTACAACGCGGCCTGCTCGGTGTACGGCCATCTGCATATCCCGCGAACCACCTGGTATGACGACGTTCGGTTCGAAGAGGTATCGGTGGGCTACCCGAGGGAATGGGCTCAGCGCAAACCGTATTCGTGGCTTCGGCAGATCCTGCCCGCCCCGCACTATCCGCCCGGCTACCTCAACGAGTTCGGTGGTCACTTTGAGATCACCGAACAGATGAGGGTGGCGGCCAAGCGATTCCGTGAACGGCTTGCCAAGGAGCGTGCCAGTGACTGATGAGCGTCTCGCGCGAAGAGGCGACAAGACCGATGAGTTGATTGCCTCGGTGGTTCCCGACGTGTTGTCGTCGGCCGAACTGTACGACGATCCTCCCGGCTTGGTGGCGCTGCCCGAAGAGGAGCCACTGATCGCCAAGTCGGTGGCGAAGCGGCGCAACGAGTTCATCACGGTGCGGCACTGCGCCCGGCAGGCGCTATCCGTTCTTGGTGTCGCCGAAGGGCCGATCCTCAAGGGAGACAAGGGACAGCCGCTATGGCCCAATGGGGTGGTGGGCAGCATGACGCACACCGAAGGATTCCGCGGCGCCGTCGTCGGGCGGGCTGGGGAGGTTCGTTCGGTGGGGATTGACGCCGAGCCGCACGACGTGCTGCCCAACGGTGTGCTCAAGTCGATCACCCTGCCTGTCGAGCGTGACGAGCTGGCGGCGTTGCCCGAAGGCACACACTGGGACCGGTTGCTGTTCTGCGCCAAGGAGACGACGTACAAGGCGTGGTTCCCGCTGACCACTCGCTGGCTCGGTTTTGAGGACGCTCACATCACCCTCGACCCGGGCGGGACATTCACCTCGCGAATTCTGATCGACGGCAAGGCTAATGATGGCAGCGTGCTGTCGAGCTTCGATGGGCGATGGATCATCGACAAGGGCCTGATCCTGACCGCGATCGTGGTGCCGTGACCGATCCCTTGAGCCGTGCGGGCCTGGTGATTGTGGACAAGCCCGCCGGGATGACGAGTCATGACGTGGTATCGCGTTGCCGGAGAATATTTTCCACCCGCAAGGTGGGGCATGCCGGCACCCTTGATCCGATGGCCACGGGTGTGCTGGTTATCGGAATTGAGCGCGCTACCAAGATCATGGGACTGCTGACGTTGACCACCAAGTCGTACGCGGCGACCATCCGTTTCGGCCAGAGCACCACCACCGATGATGCCGAAGGTGAGGTGCTGCAAACTGTTTCGGCTTCCCAGGTGACCGGCGACGATATCGAGGCAGCCGTGGCGGCGTTGCGCGGGGATATCGAGCAGGTGCCGTCCTCGGTGAGCGCGATCAAGGTAGACGGTCAGCGTGCCTACAAGCTGGCGCGAGAGGGGCAGTCGGTTGAGCTGGCCGCACGTCCCGTGAGCATCTCGCGTTTCGACGTGTTGGCCGTGCGCCGGCCGGGCGACGGTTTTGTCGATGTGGACGTGGAAGTCGACTGCTCCTCGGGGACCTACATTCGTGCGCTGGCCCGGGACGCGGGGGCCGCGCTGGGGGTCGGTGGGCATCTCACGGCATTGCGCCGCACCAGGGTTGGCGATTTCGGACTGGATCGGGCGCGCACGCTCGATGAGTTGGCCGACGACGCGACACTCTCGCTGGACCTGGACACCGCATGCCGGGACGGATTTCCCCGCCGCGATCTGGATGCGGCGGAGGTCGACTCGGTGCGCAACGGGCGGCCGTTGTCCGCGGCGGGCATCGAGGGGACCTACGCGGCGGTGGATGCCGAAGACCGGGTCATCGCGCTCTTGGCGGACAAAGGATCTCGTACGACGTCGGTGGTCGTGCTGCGGCCTGCGAATTTGTAGGTAGCGTCCGGTACCAGCTTCAGTCGCGGATCCACCGGCTGGGCGGATGCAGTTCGCGTGGCATCCACATCAGCGGTTGTCGATCGGCGAAATGTGGGTCGAACTCAGGATTTCCCGGAAAGCGTCCCGCGCCATCGGGCCACAGGATCTGCAGGTACCGCACGTGGTTGGTCCGGTTGAACCACAGTCCGAACCCGAATTCGTTGTCGTACCAACTCGGATCGATGGGAGAGAGTTTGACGCGGTAGTCGTCCACCTCGGGCAGTGCGAGCACATCTGCGAAGGTTTCGCCGACCTGCAGGACCCGCCCCTCCTGTGTCTGCTTGGCCACCGTGTTGAGGGCGCGCTGCATCATCGAGATGTCGTTGACGCCGTAGATCGCCAGTTCGGGTAGCCGCATGGTGTGCCACATCCCGACGGTGTAGGCGAATGGCGGGCTTTCCTCGGACGATGTCGGCCCGATTCCCAGCGCGCTCCAACCGTATTCGGTGACGCTGCCGATGATGTCCCGATCGCTCTCGTTGTACTGATGGCGATCGCCGTAGTTGACGCACAGTAGGCACTCACACGCCGCGTGGTCGGTCATTTCAGTCGAGTACGACCCAAATCGATTGTGCGGCTGGGTTTCCCAGCTCCAGCTTCTTCTCACCGTCGGCCGGGTGGTCGCCCTCGATGGATACCGAGATGGTTCCGGCGAAGTCGCGTCGCTCGTCGACCGTGACACGCGCATCCAATGCCACGCCCACGGTGTCGAAGTAACGCAGCATCTCGGGATCGGAATCGGAGATTCGCGCCACCACGCCGGTATCGCCGTTGGAGCAGTCCGACAGCTGGCGGGCCGGGGGAGTGGGCACTTGTCCGTCGGGGCCCGGAATCGGGTCTCCGTGCGGATCGCGCCGGGGGTGGCCGAGCTTAGCGTCGATCTTGGTCAACAGCAGATCCGAGACCGCATGCTCGAGCACCTCGGCCTCGTCATGTACCTCGTCCCAGCCGTAGCCGAGCTCGTTGACCAGGTAGGTCTCCAGTAGCCGGTGCCGGCGGACCATCAATACGGCCGCTTTGCGGCCCTGGTCTGTCAACGTCACCGCGCCGTACTTCTCGTGGTCCACCAGGCCCTGGTCGGCCAGCTTGCGAATCGATTCGGAAGCGGTGCTCGCGGACACGCCCATGCGTTCGGCCAACATTTTGGTGCTGACCTTCTCATGCGACCACTCCTGCGCGGTCCAGATCACCTTGAGGTAGTCCTGGGCGACCGTCGTCAGATCGGTATCGGTGGATCCGGCAGACCGGTCGGATCGAGTGGGGCTCACGAAGGTCAGCCTAGTCAGGGAGCGGCGACCGAACGCCAAGTCGGCCTTCTCGCGCCTTCCGAAGTAGGCTTTAGGCCGTGCAACGGTGGCGCGGGCAAGACGAAATCCCGTCCGACTGGGGTCGGTGCGTGCTGACGATCGGTGTGTTCGACGGCGTACACCGTGGTCACGCCGAACTCATCGGACGCGCCGTCAAGGCGGCACGTGAACTCAACCTCAAGAGCGTCGTGATGACGTTCGACCCCCACCCGATGGAAGTGGTGTTCCCCGGAACCCACCCGGCCCAGCTCACGACCCTGACCCGGCGTGCGGAGCTGGCCGAAGAGCTGGGCGTCGACGTCTTCCTGGTGGTGCCGTTCACTCCCGAATTCATGAAGCTCCCACCCGAGCGCTATGTACATGAACTGCTGGTTGAGCGGCTGCACGTCGCCGAGGTCGTGGTCGGGGAGAACTTCACCTTCGGCAAGAAGGCAGCCGGGAACGTTCACATGCTCAAGAAGGCGGGCGAGCGCTTCGGCTTCAAGGTTGACGCCGTCTCCCTTGTCACCGAGCACGCCGTGACGTTCTCCTCCACATACATCAGGTCCTGTGTCGACGCCGGCGACATGGTCGCGGCCACCGAGGCCCTCGGCCGTCCGCACCGGGTCGAAGGTGTCGTCGTGCGCGGCGACGGTCGCGGCCGGGAACTGGGTTTTCCGACCGCCAACGTGGCGCCCCCGATGTTCTCTGCCATCCCCGCCGACGGGGTGTACGCGGCGTGGTTCACGCTGCTAGGACACGGTCCGACCATGGGTACCGTGGTACCCGGCGAGCGCTATCAGGCGGCGGTCTCGGTGGGTAGCAACCCGACCTTCTCGGGTAAGGCCCGCACCGTCGAGGCTTTCATCATGGACACCGCCGCGGACCTGTACGGCCAGCATGTCGCGGTCGATTTCGTGGCGCGGGTTCGCAGTATGGAGAAGTTCGATTCGGTCGACGATCTGATCGTGGCGATGGGCAAGGACGCCGAGAAGGCCCGCACCATTTTGGCGCGAAACTAAAGCACCGCTACACTTTGTCGCTGGTGGTGCTGCAGTTCGCGGTGGCCCGCTACAGATGTTCGACGCGAACCCCACTGATGGAGATGCCTGCCGTGTCATTGACTACCGAGCAGAAGAAAGAAATCCTTGCCCAGTACGGGCTGCACGAGACCGACACCGGTTCCCCCGAGGCGCAGGTTGCGATGCTGACCAAGCGCATTGTCGATCTGACCGAGCACCTCAAGACCCACAAGCACGACCACCACAGCCGTCGTGGTCTGCTGCTGCTGGTCGGCCGTCGCCGCCGCCTGCTCAAGTACGTCGCCAAGGTTGACGTCGCGCGCTACCGCTCGCTGATCGAGCGCCTGGGTCTGCGCCGCTGATTTTGGTTTCTCCTCGATTGGGTCGCCCTGGAAGCTCAGCGGCGGCATCCATCGCCGTCCTTGTCGTCGGTGTGGCGCTGTTGTCGGCGTGTTCGGCAGCAGCGGCCACCGATGACCTGGCCGTTGGCGATTGCGTCAGCCTCAGCGGGAGTGACCAGCGGGCCAAGGTGGTCAAGGAACCGTGCGGAAGTCCCAAGTCGAATTTCAAGGTCTTCGCCAAGGCCGCGACGGATACCGACTGTCCACGTGACGCCGACTCGTCCTACTACGCCAAGCGCGGATTCGGTCGCAAGAGCCAGGCACTGTGCCTGGACATCGACTGGGTGGTGGGCAGCTGTATGGACGTCCCGGACAAGTGGGACGGCGATCCGGTGCGCGTCGACTGCAACGACCGCAACGCGCACAGCAAGAAACGCGTCACCCAGGTTCTGCAGGAAGTCTCGACTGCCGACGACTGCATCACCGGACTTGGCTATCCCTACGTCGACCGCAACTTCACCGTATGTGTCGAGGAACTGCCCTGATCAAGCTGGATGGGCGCAAACGCCGCAGGTGATAGGGTGTCGGGGTTGTCATGCTGGGTCCTGCCGGGTAACGGGCGGTCTTCGGTAGTGGCAGCCGGAACCCGCGTAGCGAGCGCCCGGCCGCTTCGATCGAATGGCCGTGGCCGATCACCTTCCGGGTCCACTTCGCGCTGGTACGTACGCGCGCTGACCGCGTGATGGCACACATGCCCAATGCAGCCAATGTGCTGCTAACTGAGAACGTATGAGAGGTATTCCAGAAACCATGTCTGCTACAGAAATTGAAGAGGGCGTCTTCGAGTCCACCGCGATTCTCGACAACGGAAGCTTCGGCACCCGCACCATCCGGTTCGAGACTGGACGATTGGCTCAGCAGGCCGCCGGCTCTGTCGTCGCCTACTTGGATGACGAGACCATGCTGCTGTCGGCGACCACCGCGAGTAAGACCCCCAAGGACCATTTCGACTTCTTCCCCCTGACGATCGACGTCGAGGAGCGGATGTACGCCGCGGGGCGTATCCCCGGCTCGTTCTTCCGTCGTGAGGGACGTCCGTCCACCGACGCCATCCTGACCTGCCGTCTGATTGACCGGCCGCTGCGTCCGTCCTTCGTTTCGGGATTGCGCAACGAGATCCAGGTCGTGGTGACGGTGCTGAGCCTGAACCCGCAAGATCTTTATGACGTGCTGGCCATCAACGCCGCCTCGGCCTCCACCCAGATTTCCGGTCTGCCGTTCTCGGGGCCGGTCGGTGGCGTGCGAGTGGCGCTGATCGACGGCCAGTGGGTGGCATTCCCCACCGTTGAGCAGCTGGAGAACGCCGTGTTCGACATGGTGGTAGCCGGCCGCAAGGTGGGCGACGACGTCGCGATCATGATGGTCGAGGCCGAGGCCACCGATAACGTCATCGCGCTCGTGGAGGGCGGCGCCGGCGCACCGACGGAAGCCGTTGTCGCCGAGGGGCTCGAGGCCGCCAAGCCGTTCATCGCCACTCTGTGCACCGCGCAGGAGGAGCTCGCGGCCAGCGCCGCCAAGCCCACCGGTGAGTTCCCGCTGTTCCCCGACTACCAGGACGACGTGTACGCCGCGGTTCAAGCTGTTGCCGCCGCCCCCCTTGCCGAAGCACTGTCCATCGCCGGCAAGACCGAGCGCGATGAGAAGACCGACGAGGTCAAGGTCGATGTTCTCGGACGTCTGCAGGAAGGCTTCGACGGCCGCGAGAAGGAAATCGGCGCCGCGTTCCGCTCGCTTACCAAGAAGCTTGTGCGCCAGCGCATTCTGAAGGACCAGTTCCGCATCGACGGCCGCGGTGTCACCGACATCCGCGCTCTGTCGGCCGAGGTTGCCGTGATACCGCGGGCACACGGCAGCGCGCTGTTCGAGCGTGGCGAGACCCAGATCATGGGCGTCACCACCCTGGACATGGTGAAGATGGCTCAGCAGATCGACTCGCTGGGGCCGGAAAAGTCGAAGCGCTACATGCACCACTACAACTTCCCGCCGTTCTCCACCGGTGAGACCGGCCGCGTCGGCTCACCCAAGCGTCGCGAGATCGGACACGGCGCACTCGCCGAGCGCGCCCTCATGCCGGTGCTGCCGAGCGTCGAAGAATTCCCGTACGCCATCCGTCAGGTCTCGGAGGCGCTGAGCTCCAACGGCTCCACCTCGATGGGTTCGGTGTGTGCCTCCACCCTGTCGCTGCTGAACGCCGGTGTGCCGCTCAAGGCCCCGGTCGCCGGTATCGCCATGGGCCTGGTGTCCGATGACATCGAGCTGGCCGACGGCACCACTGAGCGCCGCTTCGTCGCGCTCACCGACATCCTGGGCGCCGAGGATGCCTTCGGCGACATGGACTTCAAAGTCGCCGGCACCAAGGACTTCGTCACCGCCCTGCAGCTCGACACCAAGCTTGACGGCATCCCCTCGCAGGTGCTGGCCGCCGCGCTGGCACAGGCCAAGGATGCCCGTAGCACCATCCTCGAGGTGATGGCCGAGGCCATCGACGCACCCGACGAGATGAGCCCGCACGCACCTCGCGTCACCGCGATCAAGGTGCCGGTCGACAAGATCGGCGAGGTCATCGGGCCCAAGGGCAAGATGATCAACTCGATCACCGAGCAGACCGGCGCCAGCATCTCCATCGAGGACGACGGCACCGTGTTCGTCGGCGCCACCGATGGACTGTCCGCGCAGGCGGCGATCGACATGATCAACGCGATCGCCAACCCGCAGCTGCCCAAGATCGGCGAGCGTTTCCTCGGAACCGTGGTCAAGACCACCGATTTCGGTGCGTTCGTATCGCTGCTCCCGGGACGCGACGGACTGGTGCACATCAGCAAGCTCGGCAAGGGCAAGCGGATCAACAAGGTCGAGGACGTGGTCAAGGTCGGCGACAAGATCCAGGTCGAGATCGCCGATATCGACAACCGCGGCAAGATCTCGCTGGTCCCGGTCGCTGATGACGATGCTGCCGAGGCTTCCAACGGCGCGGCCGAGGCCCAGCCGGTAGATGCCGTCGCCGAGTAGCGGTCCGAGCGCGGTACGCCGCACGGTTCTTCCAGGTGGGCTCCGAGTAGTCACCGAGGCAATGCCCTCGGTGCGCTCGGCGTCTGTCGGAGTGTGGGTGGACGTTGGGTCCCGCGACGAGGGGCGCAGCGTCGCCGGAGCGGCGCACTTCCTCGAGCATCTGCTGTTCAAATCCACGCCCACGCGGTCGGCGGCCGATATCGCACAGTCGATCGACGCCGTCGGCGGTGAGCTGAACGCCTTCACCGCGCGCGAGCAGACCTGCTACTACGCACACGTGCTGGATTCCGATCTGGAGCTGGCCATCGACCTGGTGGCCGATGTGGTGCTACGCGGGCGATGCGCGAGTGACGATGTCGAGATCGAACGCGATGTCGTGCTCGAAGAAATCGCGATGCGCGACGACGATCCCGAGGATCTGCTGGGGGAGGCCTTTCTCGGCGCCCTGTACGGAGACCATCCGATCGGCCGCAGTGTGCTGGGTAGCTCGGAGTCGATATCGGCGATGACGCGCGCACAGCTACATTCGTTCCATGTACGCCGGTACCGGCCCGAACGCATGGTGCTGGCCGTTGCCGGCAACATCTCGCACGATCGCGTAGTTCGGTTGGCGCGCAAATATTTCAAGTCGCATCTGGACCCGTTGGCGCAGACCGTCGCGCCGCGCAAGGGCAACGGTCGGGTCGCGGCCAAGCCCGGGCTGGAATTGGTGTCGCGCGACGGTGAACAGGTACACCTGTCGCTTGGCGTGCGTACCCCCGGGCGAGGCTGGAAATACCGCTGGGCGCTGTCGGTGCTCAACAGCGCGCTCGGTGGTGGGCTCAGTTCCCGTCTGTTCCAAGAGATTCGCGAGCAGCTGGGCTGGTGTACGCGGTGTACTCGACGGTGGATACCTTCTCCGATACGGGCGCCTTGTCGGTGTACGCGGGTTGTTCACCGGAGCGCTTCGACGAGGTTGCCAAGGTGACCTCGCAGGTACTGGGATCGGTGGTCGAGGATGGGTTCACCGTGGCGGAGATCGATCGGGCCAAGGGTGCACTGTCTGGCGGACTTGTTCTGGGGCTTGAGGATTCGGCATCGCGGATGAACCGGATGGGCCGCAGCGAGCTGAACAACGGCAAGCACCGCACGATTTCCGCGACCCTGGACAAGATCGACGCCGTAACGACCGACGAGGTCAATGCCATCGCCCGTCAGCTGTTCGGCAGACCTGTCGGGGCGGCGGTTGTCGGACCGTACCGATCCAAGCGAACGTTGCCGCGCACATTGCGGACGATGATTGAATCAGCAAGCTAGGTGACGGTCGGGGAGATATCCTCTCACTGATGGTCGCCAACGCGATTCAGCGCGTCAGGGAACTGACGGCTGGCACATACACCGGGATCGCGGCCGCGATAATTCTGTTGTCGTGGTTGGGTTTCGCGTTACTTCCGCAACACTCTGGCGGCCATCGTCAGGCGCCGGCGGCCGAGCACATGCACGGCATGCATCACACCGGCATGGCGCCGATGGCCGCTCCGGTGGTGCATCACCCTGTGCTGTGGATCGCGATCGCCTCCTGGGTTGTCATGACCATCGCGATGATGGGACCAGCCACCTTGCCCTCGATCCAGTACATCGAGCAGAACATGCCGCGGGGCCGCCGGGGAGGGGCTGTTGTCGGCTACACCGTAGTCTGGCTCGCGGTATGGACCGTCATCGGCGTCGTCATCACCGTGGCGCAATCGGCCGTAGTAGGCCCCTCGCCCTGGTGGCTCTTTGCCGGAGCCCTTGTTATCGCCGCACTCTGGCAGCTGACCCCGCTCAAGTGCCGGGCACTCGGTGACTGTCACAAGTCGCGCCCGTTGCCGCCCACCGGTTGGCCCGCCGCCGACGGTGTGATGCGGTTCGGTGCATTCGGCGGGTGGGCATGTGTCAGGTCGTGTTGGGCCGTGATGGTGGCGATGGCCCTTGCCCCGACAGCGCATATCTTGTGGATGGTGCCCCTGACAGCCGCGGTTACCTGGGAGCGCTTCACCCAGAATCCCCGCCGGACGGCACGCATTCTTGCCGGTGTTTTCGTTGTCGCGGCCGTCGCCGTGGGGGTCTTGGCAGCCATCCCCTAGGGTCCGGGTATGGATATCAACGGCAGCGTCGCCATCGTCACCGGAGCCGGTTCTGGAATCGGGCAGGCTCTCGCTTGGGGTCTTGCCGATGCGGGAGCCTCCGTGATCGCCGCCGACATCGACCAGGATGCGGCCGCGCACACCGCCTCGGCCCGGGACGGCCGCATCACCGGGCAGTGTGCCGATGCCAGTTCGACCTCCGATATCGAGAACCTCATCGCCATGGCGGAGAAGGAATTTGGGCCCGTTGATCTCTACGCGGCCAACGCCGGTATCGGGGGAGGCCTCGGGCTCGATATCGGCGAGGCCGCATGGGACCTCACCATTGATGTGAATCTGCGCGCGCACATCCGCGCGGCGACCCTGCTGACGCCCAAGTGGGTGGAACGGGGCCGTGGCTACTTCCTGTCTGTCGCGTCGGCTGCCGGGCTGCTCACTCAGATCGGTTCGCCTGCCTATTCGGTGACCAAGCACGCTGCCGTCGGCTTCGCCGAGTGGCTCTCGATTACCTATGGCGACAAGGGGATCGGGGTGAGCTGCCTGTGCCCGATGGGGGTCAAGACTGCCCTGCTCGATGGTCTCACCGAATCCGACGACCCCGCCACCAGGGTGGCGGGCAGTTCCATCACCACCGCCGGTGAGGTGTTGCAGCCGGCAGCCGTCGCGGCGATCACGCTGGATGCGATCCGTGATGAGCGCTTCCTGGTCCTGCCGCACCCGCAGGTTCTGGACATGTACCGGCAGAAGGGTGCCGACTACGACCGCTGGATCCTCGGTATGCGCCGCTATCAAGGTGCCCTGGAAGAGCTGACCAAGAGCTAGTCCATGTGACGTAAGTCATATATTCATACGGCTGTGACTAATGTTGGTCTTGTCGTATCACCGCTATCTCCTGCTAGCGTTGACGTAATAAGGCATTTCGTCAATGTAGATGAGAGTGGTGGCCACGCAGATGGCAGTTGATGGTCCTGTTGACGTCGTAGTAGTGGGGGCGGGCACGTCCGGATTGGGTATGGCCGCCCGGTTGCGTCAGGCTCGCGTGCAGAGCCTGCTGGTTCTCGAGCAAGCTCACGAGATCGGCGGTTATTGGCGCGTCAGTGACTACGGTGCCTCCGCGTCCGATGAACTTGCGGTGCAACAGTCTTACTCGTTCTCCCCGAGTGCCTCGGCGTCCACGGTCTGGGCAACCCGTGATGGCGTGCTGCAGTATCACCGAGACTTGGTGGTCCGACACGACCTCGAATCGGCACTGCGCTTGCGGCACCGGGTCACCGGTCTGACCTTCGATGCGGCCGATGCCACCTGGCGGATCGCCGTGGCGGGGAAGAAATCCGTTGTCGCGCGGAAAGTGATCCTGGCCGTGGGTGCCGGAAAACTACCTGTGCCACCGGAACTCGAGGGAATCGAGCAGTTCGACGGGCCAGTGCTCAGCACCGCCGACTGGGACCCGAACTTCGACTTCTCCGGCCGCAACGTCGCGGTGATCGCGGCAGGCGCCACCACCGTGCATGTTGTCCCGGAACTGGTCAAGCGGGCCGCGCGGGTACGCGTGTTCCAGCGCACGCCCGATTGGGTGCTGCCACGTTGGGGAGGGGAGTCTCCGAGCCTGGCCGGACGGCTGCTATCCCGCGCGTCGGGGACCCTCGCGGGACGGGCCGTGTCCGCTCGTTATCACGAGGTGCTGGGCCGAGGGCTGGTGCGCCAGGGTGTGGGGACGCGTTTGGTCGAGGCGGTGGCGGAGAATCACCTCAACCGCAATGTGAAAGACGGCTGGCTACGGCGAAACCTGTTACCTGCCCACCGCGCCGGAACCCGTCGCATTCTTTTCTCCGATGAGTTCTATCGCGCACTGCAACAAGACAACTGCAAGCTTGTGCCGTGGCCCGTCACCGGCGTGAGCGCAGTCGGCGTGCGATCGGCGGATGCCATGACGCACCGCGCCGACTGTGTGGTCTTTGCACTCGACACTCCAGAAGTCATGCTGGAGCCCCCATTTCCGATTCATGGGCTCGGCGGTACCACGCTCGACGAATTCTGGGGTACCGAACCGACCGCGTTCCACGGGGTCAATGTGCCGGGATTCCCCAACATGTTTCTGCTCAACGGGCCGGGTTCGGGCTCGCATGCTTTCGCGGGCCTATCGCACACCGAGGCCCAGATCGACTACGTAGTGGCGGCATTGGCGTTGGTTGATTCGCTGGCCTTCGTCTCCATCGAGGTGCGCCCTCAGGCTCTGGAACGGGAGCTGGCGTGGTCCTCCGCGCGACTCGACAAGAGCACCTGGCGTGACGGCGCCTTCCGCTGGTACCGCCAGCGTGAAACGGCGGCAAATGAGTTGTTCCCCGGTACCGCAACCGAATTCCGGCGGCATCTGGGCGATATCGAGATCGCCGACTACAAGATTCTCACCGAGCAGGAACTCGGCGCCATCAGCAATTCAACGACGATAGGGGTAGCCCAATGACCGCGGTACTCGCCGATGATGTGACCAGGGAGAACACCAAGAATGTCGAGAAGAACGACGCATTCTTCGAGAGTGTTCTCGGCAAGATCAAGGCCAGACAATGGACGCTCGCCGACTTTGACTGGGACAAACCAGGTGCCGAGACCATCGACCCCGTACAGTTCGATGACCTCAAGCAGTTCATGTCGGATTTGGTGTGGATCGAGCACATCGGAGGCCGGATGATGGGCACATTGGGTATCACCGCTCCCAATGACACCCTGCGCGAGATCTACAGCTACTTCCACGCCGAGGAACAGCGGCACGCCAACGCCGAGATCGCGCTGATGCGTCGGTGGGGCATGTTGGAGGCCGGGGAAATTCCGCCGCAGTCGGGAGATATCAAGGCCCTGCTGCAGGCGTTACGCGGATTCGACAATCTCGGTGACCGCAGGCTTCCATTCGTCTATATGGCCACCGTCATCCCCTTCTTCGAGGTGGGGCTCGACGGCGCAGTGCTCAAGTTTCTTTCCGGTGAGGTCGAGGACCCGCTGTTTCACGAGGTGTTCGCCAAGATTAATTCCGACGAATCACGCCATCTGGCGGTCGGTTTCGCGGTTATGGACATGCTGGGTACTCGCACGTTCTCCCGGATGCTGGTGGAGGATGTGGCGCCGTTGCTCAAGCCGGTGACCATTGTTCGCGCCGTCGGGTTGGCAAATCCTCACGTCATCCGGTTCGCGGGCTTCCTGACGCGGGTAGGCGACGCGATGCGAAACATGGGCATCGACACGGTACTGATTCAGCGTGCGTTCGACCGTTATGCGGAATCTGGAGGTCGCAAGAGCAGCAATGCCCGACGGTTGCCCGTGTTCAGAGTGTTGCGGTACCCCATTGTCAACAGCACCTACTTCACCGACTTCGATCATCCGCTGCACAAGGTGGGGCGCATGGTGAACACGTTCAACGACAAGGTGCCGTACCGCAAGAAGATCAAGATGCCTACCTGGACCAACGAACTCACCGCCGAAACGGCGGTATAGGCAGCGCCCGCTTTCGAGCGACAGCTCCGGGTCGGCCGGATGTGTCGCTCAGCGGCAGGCGCCGCCGAGCACGGTCGCTAGACCAGTAGTCCCGCGGGATCGGTGAAGGGCAGCTCCAGGTCCTCGGCGACATGAGCGTTCAGCAGCGCGCCTTCGTGTGTGGAAAGCCCTTTGGCCAGGGCGGCATCGTCGCGGCAGGCCTGCCGCCAGCCCTTGTCCGCCAGCGCCAGCACGTACGGCATGGTGGCGTTGGTCAAGGCAAAGGTGGATGTGCGCGGCACGGCGCCGGGCATATTGGCCACACAGTAGAACACGCTGTCGTGCACCGTGTAGGTCGGTTCGTCATGGGTGGTGGGACGTGAATCGGCGAAGCAGCCACCCTGATCAATCGCGATGTCCACCAACACAGATCCCGGCTTCATCTGGGCGACAAGCGAATTCGAAATGAGCTTGGGTGCCTTGGCGCCCGGAATGAGCACCGCGCCGATCACCAGGTCGGCCCGTTTGACGGCTCCCTCCAGGTCCATGGTGGACGAGTACCGGGTCCGGATGGAGCCGCCGAATTCTGCGTCCAACTCACGCAGCTTGTTCAGGTTGACGTCGAAAACCGTGACATGAGCACCCATTCCGGCAGCGATCCGCGCCGCGTTGTATCCGGCCACACCACCGCCGATGACGACCACGTCGGCCGGGCCGACGCCGGGAACACCGCCCATGACCAGGCCGCGACCGCCCACCGGAGCCATCAGATGGTAGGCGCCGACCTGTGCGGATAGTCTTCCGGCCACCTCACTCATCGGGGCCAAAAGAGGAAGCGCGACGGTGTCACCCGGGCCGGCGGTCTGCACCGTCTCGTAGGCGATCGAGGTGGTTTCCGACGTCAGCAGCGCCTCCGTGCACGGCAGCGAGGCAGCCAAATGCAGGTAGGTGAACAGGGTCTGGCCGCGTCGCATGAGGGCGTATTCCGGCTCGATCGGTTCCTTGACCTTGAGCAGCAGATCGGCCTCGGCCCATACTTGGTCGGCACCGTTGATGACCTGTGCGCCAGCAGCTTTGAAGTCCACGTCGGATATCGAGGAGCCTTCACCCGCGCCCGCCTGGATGATCACTTCGTGACCGCGGCGGGTCAGCTCGGCCACACCCGCGGGGGTGGTTGCCACCCGGTACTCGTTGTTCTTGATCTCGGTAGGGATGCCTACGCGCATGATTTTTCTTCTCCTGTTTCACATCTAAGTCCCGTGTTCAAGTGTGAAGAAGCGTCGATAAACACGCAATATTTGTGTGGAAGATTCGATACATTACAAATATGACCGCAAAATCACCGGAATCTCGGTTCGACATACCGCCAGGGCCGAATGATGTTCGGCGGGTGGATCTCGACGACGTTGACCGCCGCATCCTGATGGAACTGCACGACGACGCACGTATACCCAACAGCGCGCTGGCCGAGGCGGTGGGGATCGCAGCATCCACATGTCATGGACGGGTCCGGCGTCTCCAGGAAACCGGGGTGATCCGTGGATTCTTCACCGACGTCGACCCCGCGGCCATCGGCCGGCCGCTACAGGCGATGATCTCGGTCAGCCTGCAGGCCAACGCGCGCGGAAACATCCGCACATTCATCCGCGATATCCGTCAGCTGCCGCAGGTGATCGACGTGTATTTCCTAGCGGGCGCCGACGATTACATCCTGCACGTCGCGGCCCGCGACACCGAGGACCTGAGGTCCTTCGTCGTTGAGAAACTCAACGCACAGCCCGATGTCGCGGGCACGCAGACGTCGTTGATCTTCGAGCATCTCCGTGGGGGAGCGCCCCTATAGACCTGCGGTCAGCTCACCGCGGGCGCGGGATTCTCCAGAACGCCGTCGGTGGTCCCGTCCTGTCCGACGATCCCGTTCTCGTCCACCTCGTACACGTGTGCCTCGGCGATGTTGAAGAACGTGCCGACCACACGTACCCGCCCGGACACCACGGCCCCGGCCAGGATCGGGTGGTGAATCAGACGCTCCACCTGGATGGCAACGTTCACGACGCCGAGCTGGTCGACCTCGTTGAACCCGTGCGCCTCCGCGCTGGCCCGCGCGGGGTGGTGTTCCTGGAAGGCGATAAGGCTGTCGCGTGCATAGTCGAGCCAGCGCCCCACCGGTGTGGTGGGTGTGTCGGTCGATTCCGTCAGCAGTGCTTTCATGGCTCCGCATGACGAATGCCCGCAGACCACAACCGAACTCACATTCAGCTGGTTGATGGCGAAGTCGAGCGAGGCATCGACAGAACCATCGGCGGGATCGGTGGGCACCACATTGCCCACGTTGCGGATCGTGAACAGATCGCCCGGGCCGCTCGCCGTGATGACATTCGGCAGGATGCGTGAATCGCCGCACGTGAGGAAGAGCGCATCGGGATCCTGGAAGTCGGCCAGTTCGGTGACGTGGGGTCGCAGCGCGCCCGAGCCGCGGCTGTTGTACTCATTGATGCCGTCGATGATCGACGCGCCCGCTTCGCCGTTCTGATCCCGACGCCACGACCGCCACGGCACCAAACCGACAGCGCGCGATACGAAATGGCGCTTCGGCCGGGTGGTGTGCGCGTGGTGCATCTTGGCATGTGAGGACTCGACGATCATCACGGTGCCACCGGCCGCTTCATGGGCGCGCTTCCAGTCCGAGATGGCCTCGGAGATGGCGTGATCGACATAGTCGGCGTTCACGGCCAGCGTGACATGCGCGCCCGGCGGGACAGTGCTGAGTGTCTTGGTGAGTCGGGGGAGCGACAGGAAGCTCAGCGTGCCGTCGAGCTCGACATGCCATTG
The DNA here is from genome assembly GCF_002013895.1 of Mycobacteroides franklinii. GTDB lineage: Bacteria > Actinomycetota > Actinomycetes > Mycobacteriales > Mycobacteriaceae > Mycobacterium > Mycobacterium franklinii. The sequence continues at coordinate 134,561 of NZ_MAFQ01000007.1, forward strand.
CCGCGATCCCTCGGTGCCGAACGGCCTGGCATCCATGTGTGCCCGCATGACGCGGCCAACCAGAATGCCGATGGCAACCAACAGGCCGATACCGACACCCTCGAGCAGATTGAGGAACACAACACAGACCATGGTGATGGCGTAGACAGCCAGATCGCCTGTGCGCCAAGCGAGTCGCATATGAGCCAACTTGACCAGCTGGATACCGATGACGATCAACAGGCCGGCCAGCGCGGCCTTGGGGATGAGCTGCACCAGGCTGCTGAACAGCGAGGCGAACAACAGGACCCAGAAGCCGTGCAGGATGGCCGAAGCGCGAGTCTTGGCGCCCGCGGCGACGTTGGTCGAGCTACGGACGATCACTCCGGTGATGGGCAGACCGCCGAGGAAGCCGGACACCATGTTGGCGCTGCCCTGGCCGATCATTTCGCGGTCGAAGTTGGTCCGGGGACCGGTGTGCAGCTTGTCGACGGCGACAGCAGACAGCAGTGATTCGACGCTCGCGATGAGGGCGATGGTCACCACACCCAGGAGCACAGATCCCCATTCGCCGTTCGCCGGTCCGATAAGCGTCGGGAAGGTGATGGCATCGAAGAAGTCGCCCGACAACGTGATTCGCTCAGCAGGCGAGTTGGTGAAATAGGCCAGTGCCGTGGCGGCGACGATCGCCACCAGGGCGCCGGGGACCATGCGGATCTTGGGCGGGAGCTTGGGCCACAGCAGAAGAATGACGATCACCATCACGCCGATGATGACGTCGGGTAGGTGGTGGTTCATGACGCCCTGGGGCAGTGCCTTGAGGTTCTGCCAGGCCGAGCTCTGCGATGAACCGCCCATCAGCACGTGGATCTGCTGCAAGGCGATGGTCACACCGATGCCGGCCAGCATGGCGTGCACCACGACCGGCGCAATGGCAAGGGCGGCGCGGGCCATCCTGCTCAGCCCGAACAGGATCTGCAGTAGCCCCGCGCCGATCGTGATCAGGCAGGTCAGCTGCCAGCCGAATTCGTTGATGAGCTCGGCGACCACCACGGTAAGACCGGCGGCCGGGCCGCTGACCTGCATGGGTGATCCGCCGATGGCACCGGCGACGATGCCACCGACCACGGCCGCGATGAGACCCGCCATCAGCGGGGCTCCGGAGGCGATCGCGATACCCAGAGAAAGCGGCAGCGCGACGAGGAATACGACGAGGGAGGCCGGGAGGTCGTGCCGCAGGTTCTGCAGTAGCGACGGCTTGGCGGCCTGCTCGGTGACAGGAGTCGTCATGGAAGTAAGCCCTATCGGGATGAAGAGTCGCTGCGACTGCGGCTAAATGCGCATGCGCGACTTATGGACAGATGAGTGGATGAGGCGCGTATGACGGCGTCGTTGCCGTCACGGCGACGGCTCAGCGTCGATCTATCCCGATGGTGATAAGGCGTTGTCGTCCCAGATTGTCGGGAGCTCGCGAGAACACGAAGCCCCGCGCGGCCAGCAGCGCCAACAGATTGGCGCCCAAGAGTGTGGTCAGCACGAGCGCGACCGGAACCGGTATCGAAGTGGGTTGCTGCCGGACCCGGGTGACCGCTGCGCTTACCGAGCTTTTGACGTGCTCGTGAATTTCTTCGGGCAAAAGACTCGTTGCTGGCGAAGTTCCGACGATCGCCGCTCGCCATCCGAACACCTGCCCATGGGCGGCCGGTCCGAGGAAACACACGGCCGCGAGAAGGGCGACTAAGAAGCCCCCCACGCGCGCGTATCGCTTGCGGCCCGACATGCGCACCAGAGTACCAGTGCCTGCTGAAAATTGGCCGTACCGCAGATGGGGATATGTTTCTAAGAGGAACCTGAGAGCCCCGTGCGACGTCGGCAAATGGTTGCCAGAACCGTGACTGCAGTCACAGTCGGTTGCTCGCCTCGGGGCAATCACACGCGTCTGCGCGGTCAAAAACGGGCTCAACCAGGAGTTGACATCACTTTCTGGCAAATTGAGTGACCGACAGGAATCGGGTAGCTCGTAGAGATTCCGAGTTGCGCCCTGGTGAACTTGCGTCAACGGGCAACGACGCGGTCGGGCCGTCCGCCCGTCGTGTCGCGCATAGTCGGGTATCGGGCGGACGTCCTCTCCGCGATCGTGGTGAGGAGGATTAGGGTGACCGGCGTGACTAACATCGCGACGGGAGTGCTGGGAGCACGGGGCAAGGTCGGTCAGGCCATGCGTGAGGCAGTCGATGGCGCGGCCGATCTGGACCTGGTGGCCGCCGTCGACAAGGACGACTCGTTGGAGGCGCTCACCGCCGCCAGCGTTGTCATCGACTTCACCCACCCCGACGTTGTCATGGACAACCTCAAGTTTTTGATCGGCAACGGTATTCATGCCGTTGTCGGCACCACCGGCTTTACCGACGAGCGGTTGGACGAGGTGCGGTCTTGGCTGGCGGAAAGCCCCGGGACGGGCGTGCTGATCGCCCCCAACTTCGCCATCGGTGCCGTGTTGTCGATGAAATTCGCTCAGCAGGCTGCCCGATTCTTCGAATCGGTGGAAGTGATCGAGCTGCATCACCCCAATAAGGCCGACGCTCCCTCCGGCACGGCGACGCGCACGGCACGTCTGATCGCCGAGGCGCGTAAGGGATTGCCGCCGAGCCCCGATGCCACCAGCACCGGGATAGAAGGCGCGCGCGGAGCCGATGTGGACGGGGTTCGGGTGCATGCGGTGCGCGTCGCGGGGCTCGTCGCCCACCAGGAAGTGCTGTTCGGGACGGCGGGCGAGACCTTGACCATCCGGCACGACAGCATCGACCGGACCTCCTTTGTTCCGGGCGTGCTGCTGGCCGTGCGCAATATCGCGAAGCGGCCCGGCCTCACGATCGGCATCGAGCCCCTGCTGGAGCTGTAGGTGTCCGCCGCGGCCAGGGTCAAGATCCTCATCGCGTTCATGTGCGTGGCGATGGTGGTGTACTTCCTCATCCTGGGGAGGATGGGTATCGCCCTGGTCCAGTCCGGTAAGCCCGCGGCGATCGGCATGGGAATCGGTGTGCTGATCCTTCCGTTCATCGGCCTGTGGGCCATGATCGCTACTCTGCGTGCGGGTTTCGCTCATCAGCGGCTTGCCGCGCTGGCCACCGAGCAGGGCCGCGATTTGGATGTGAGTGCACTGCGCACCACCCCCTCGGGACGCGTCAACCGCGAGGACGCCGATGCGCTCTTCGCCACCGTGAAGGCCGAGGTCGAGTCCGATCCCGACGATTGGGTGGGGTGGTATCGGCTGGCTCGCGCGTATGACTATGCGGGAGACCGCGGCCGCGCCCGCGAGACGATGCGTACCGCGGTGCAGATGCAGCAGGACGCCGCACAATGAGCCGCCTGCTGGTGGTGCATCACACCCCGTCTCCCTACATGCAGGAGATGTTCGAAGCGGTTGTGGCGGGTGCGACCGATCCGCAGATCGAGGGCGTGGAGGTAGTGCGTCGTGCCGCGCTGACGGTGTCGCCCGCCGAGATGCTGGAGGCCGACGGCTACCTGCTGGGCACGCCGGCCAATCTCGGCTACATTTCCGGCGCGCTCAAGCATGCGTTCGACTGCTCGTACTACCCGCTGCTCGATAGCAGCCGTGGCAGACCGTTTGGTGTGTGGATGCACGGCAATGAGGGCACGGAGGGCGCTGAACGCGGCCTCGCGGCGATCACCACGGGGCTGGGCTGGGTACAGGGCGCTGAAGCGGTGATCGTTTCCGGTAAGCCGGACAAGGGCGATATCGAGGCGTGCTGGAATCTTGGCGCTACCGTCGCGGCCACGCTGATGGGCTAGCGGGTGAACGCGTAGCCCCGTTCATGGCCGCTTCGGGTTCCAGCTTTTGTTCACGAATTCGATTCTGTTGCCGAACGGGTCCAGGACATTGGCGGCGTAGTAGCCATCGCCGAAGTGCGGCCGGGGCCCGGAGCCTCCGTCGTCGGTGCCGCCGGCCTTCAGTGCTGCTGCGTACACCGCGTCCACCTCGGTCGGGCTGTCGGCCGCTATGCCGATGTACAGCCCGGTTTCACCGGGCAGGCGCTGTCGAAGCCAGATGCTCGAACTGATGGATTCACCGGATCCGCCGGCTCGATCACCGAAGCCGAACAGGTCCGGGACGCCTTCTGTCGATGACTCGAACTGCCCGCGCTCAGTCCAGCCCAGTACGGCCAGTGTGGTCGAGTAGAACTCGCGCGCCCGCGCGATGTCGTCGACGGCGATGTAGACGTGATCGATCATGAAATTGACCCCTCTGGTTCGGAGCGTGACGACGTCGACGATTGCTGCCGGGTGTGGGTTGATTATGCAGTCCGGTCGATCAACGCATCCCTACGCGAGCGGGCCGATAACCTTGGCGGCAGACTCGCCGCGATCTTGATGCAATGAGGAGGCAGGCATGCCCGGACTTGCCGAACTTGCCCTGGGCGCAGCGCCCATCGCCGGCGGCGCGCTGTTGGGGGCGGTGGCGGGCAACCTCAAGCCGCCGGACATCCGGGGGTTGATCACGAAAGACTTCGATCTGCTTGATCGCATCCCCGCGGAGCAGACCGAACGCCGGGCGGCATTCCAGCGCATGATTGATCTGCGGATCGACGATCTCATCGCCAGTAACGACCGTGGCCGCTCGCTGCGCGATGCCGCCCTCTCCTATGGCGGCGGCTGGCGGGACATTCTGGTGTTCGTCGGGGCCGTTCTGTTCACCATGATCTGGTGGAACATCGAGCACACCCGGAGTAACTGGCTGGTCATGTTTCTGGTGATGTTGGCCTTGACGCTGGTGGCCGGGTTCTATGCCGTCCGCACGGTAGTGCGTGGCGTGCAGGGCCTGGGCGGCAGATGGCGGCATCGATCCCCGTGATCGTTGTAGCAGCGCTGCCCGAAGTTCCATGAAGAATTCGAATCTGTCATATTCCGCATAGTCTGTTAAATCAAATTCTAAAAATTGCGTGATGTTAATGGAATGGAATCTCTGGATACGTAAATTATCCACATAATGGACAGTAGGATAGCTTCTGCCTATTCAGTTCACGCGAAATTGGAATTTGCCTTGAACGTCAGACGACAAGCGGCCGAAGCCGCCGGCATTCAGCGGATGCTCTCGGTAGCAGAGTCGGAATTGAACCACCTACGCAAGTACACGACCATTTGGTATGTCGCATGGCTGCGGGGAGGCCTGGACCTTGCGGCATTGGGCGCAGCGGGGACAGTCATGCAGCGCAAGCATCCGTACCTCGCCGCCCGGGTCGATCCCGTCGGCCGCCGTTTTCAAATCACCACCGAGCCCGTGCGCCACACTGTCGTGTCCGTCCGCACGGAGCCGCTCGAAGACCTCACCGCACTACCGGTGCTTGCACTCGACGACGGCACATTCGCGATTCTGGTTTATCCGGGGGACCGCGGTAGCGCCGTCGCCGTGGGAGTGGATCACTCGATCGCCGACGCACGCTTGAGTTACGCGTACTTCCATGAATTGTGGGAGTTGTACACCGAGATCGTGACGACGGGCGTGGTTTCTGAGCCACAGCGCCAACCGGTGCCGGTGGCGCCGGAGACTGCGATGGCGAGTCGAGGTGTTCGTCCCACCGCGCTCCCGGAGAAACCCCGGTTTGGCCCCACCTCCTGGGGCGGTCGGCAGCGAAAAGGCTCCACCTCGGCCCGAACCGTCTTGGGTTGGAAACAGCGCTTCGATCCGGAGGTGTCGACCTTGCTGCGCTCGTCGGCCCGGCGACGTCACACCACCGTGAACACCCTCGTCACCGGTGTGATCGCACTTGCCGAACGTGCCTTGATTCGGGTCGACGGCGACCTGCCGGTGAACCTGGGCTTCGAATCGCTGGTGGACTATCGCAAGCATCTGACACCTCCCGCCGAACTCGGCGAGATCGCCAACGGAATCATGATCGCTCGAAGTCAGGTAATGGTCCGCGTGAATGACGATGCGGTGCGAATCGGCGCCGACGTGGCGGGTCAGATCAACGAAGACATCGACAGCGGTTTTCTTGTGCAAAGCGTGCATCACCTCGGGGGCGCAGTGCTGTCCGGCGGTTTCGGACCGTTCATCCGGATCACCAACCCCGGAGTTCTTCCCGTCCCACCCCTGCCGACGGGCCTGACCATGGAAGATTTCGACGTCCAGCTGGCCACACCGCGCACCACCGCCGTCGGCGTCCCGCACAGGCCGCAGGCGTCCCGCTACGAGGTCTATTCCATTGGCGAGGAGTTCACCATCGTCTGCAAATTCCCCAGCGGGTCACTCACCGGGGAGCAGGCGGCCACGCTGCGCGCAGACATCGTGGCCGGGGTGGAAGCTCTCGCCAAAACCTAGAACGCGGGCCGGGCGGGCACGCTGGGTGCGTCGGGGACCCGGCATCGTCGTGCCCCCGACGTAAGCTAGCTGCGTGCCCGTGCCCACTCCTTACGAGGATCTCTTGCGTCTCGTGCTCGACCAGGGCACGCCGAAGTCGGATCGCACCGGCACCGGTACTCGCAGCATCTTCGGTCATCAGCTGCGGTACCGCCTGGATGATGGCTTCCCATTGATCACCACCAAGAAGGTCCACCTGAAGTCGGTGATCTACGAGCTGCTGTGGTTCCTGCGCGGTGAATCCAATGTCGGCTGGCTGCAGGAACATGGGGTCACCATCTGGGACGAGTGGGCTTCGGAGACCGGCGAACTCGGGCCCGTGTACGGGGTGCAGTGGCGCTCATGGCCCACGCCGTCCGGGCAGCACGTCGACCAGATCAGTGCCGCGCTGGAAATGCTGCGCACCAATCCGGATTCGCGGCGCAACATCGTCTCGGCGTGGAACGTCGGCGAGATCCCGCAGATGGCGCTGCCGCCCTGTCACGCCTTCTTTCAGTTCTACGTTGCCGACGGCAAGCTGAGCTGCCAGCTGTATCAACGCAGCGCCGACCTGTTTCTCGGGGTTCCGTTCAACATCGCCAGCTATGCGCTGCTTACCCACATGATGGCGGCGCAGGCCGGGCTCGGGGTCGGCGACTTCGTCTGGACCGGCGGCGACTGCCATATCTACGACAACCATGTCGAGCAGGTCACCGAGCAGCTCAGCCGCGATCCCTATCCTTACCCCAGGCTGGTTCTGGCGCAGCGTGATTCGATATTCGACTACGAATACGAGGACATCACGGTCGAGAACTACCAGCACCACCCTGCCATCAAGGCGCCTGTCGCGGTATGACGGGAACCATCGGGCTGATTTGGGCACAGTCACGCGCCGGCATCATCGGTGCGGACGGCGCCATACCCTGGCGGCTACCCGAAGATCAGGCACGCTTCAAGCGAATCACCATGGGCCACACGGTGATCATGGGTCGCAAGACCTGGGAGTCACTGCCTGCCAGTGTCCGCCCGTTGCCGGGCCGGCCCAATATCGTGCTGACACGCGATGCGCTGTTCGAGCCCGACGGCGCGTTGGCCGTCGGCTGCACGGACGCGGCCCTGGCTGCTTCCGATGAGGCGCCCTGGGTCATCGGGGGCGGGGAGATCTATCGGCTGTTCCTTCCGCTGGCGCAGCGATGCGAGGTGACGGTGGTGGAGGCCGACGTGCCGGGTGACGCCCTCGCTCCGGAGCTCGACGAGAGCTGGGTCGTCGAGGAAAATGATTGGCAGACAAGTGAATCCGGCCTGAGATATCAGTTCTTGAGTTACCGGAAGGTCGACGGGTGAGGCGTGCGCTGCTCCTGGTGACCGTCATGGTGCTGGTACTGACGGGTTGCACCCGCACCGTGGACGGAACCGCATCGGCACCTGCCGGGGCCGCGGGATGGGGCAATAGCCAGGGCGCCGGGGTGACGGTGGGCGCCGCCGGCGACGTCGCCGCGGGGATCACCATCTTCCTGGATTTCCAATGTCCGTTCTGTCAGCGGTTCGAGGCTCAGTATGGCGACGACATCACCAAATACGTCGCCGCAGGCAGGCTGCAGGTGACCTATCGGCCGGTGAGTTTTCTGGACCGGATCTCGGCCAGCGGTGACTACTCGTCACGGGCGGCGGCCTCGCTGTTCCTGATCGCCACGTCGGGTGCCGCGGACGCGGTAATCCTGGGCTTCATCGGTGAGATGTTCCGCAGGCAGCCCGTCGAAGGCGTCGGAAACCTCACGAACCTGCAGATCAGCGAGATCGCTGCCGGCGCCGGGGTGACAGGTGAGGTCCTGCGCGAGATTTCGTCTCTGCAGGTCAGCGATGCCGATCGTGAGCGCACCGCGGGCAATGAGCAGCAGCTGACCGATCACGGTCTGGGTGGCGTTCCCGGTGTCATCGACGGCTCGGGGGAGATGATCGACCCGTCCGATTCCGATTGGTTGGTCCGTCTCGTGGGAGCCCGGTGAGCCGATCGGCCATGAGCGTCGCGCAGGCGCGCCGCATCGCGATCGCAGCGCAGGGCTTCACGGACGCAACCTCGGCGCCCGCCAGCCCGATAACCCGCGCACATCTGCGCAAGCTCATCTCCAGAATTCAGGTGCTGCAACTCGACTCGGTATCGGTGGCGGTGCGTGCACACTATGCGCCGGTGTTCAGCAGGCTCGGACCCTACGACCGCGCGCTTCTCGACGACGCCGCCTGGAACCATAGCGCGCGGACGCCGCGACTACTCATCGAGTACTGGGCGCACGAAGCGGCCCTGATGTCCATTCAGGACTGGCCGCTGATGCGCTGGCGTATGCGCGAGTACCGGCACGGTCGGTGGGCGCGCAAGTTTGTCGAGGAGAATCCGCGGCTCGTCGACGAGGTCCTCGCCGCCGTCGCCGAACTCGGTCCGTGTACTGCCGGGCAGATCGAGGCATATCTCGAGCGGGAGGCGCCGGGCCGCAAGGGCCCCTGGTGGGACCGCAGCGAAACCAAATGGATTGCCGAAGCCTTGTTTTCCTCGGGAGAGCTGACCACCGACAAACGTGTCGGTTTCTCACGGCATTACCAGCTGGCGCACAAGGTGATTCCCGCCGACATCTATCAGCGCGAGGTGTCCGACGAGGATGCGGTGCTGGAACTTGCCCGCCGCGCGGTGCGTGCGCTGGGGATCGGAACCGAGGCCGATATCCGCGACTACTTCCGTCTCTCGGCCGGGCAGATCAAACCGGCACTGGCCGCGCTCGCTGACGCGGGGGAGATCGAAAAGGTGGCCGTCGACGGATGGAGCGCTCCGGCGTATCTGGCCGCTGGACAGACGATTCCGCGTGTCGATCGGGGTACGGCGCTGCTCTGCCCCTTTGATCCACTGATCTTTTTTCGCCCAAGGGTGGAGCGGCTCTTCGATTTTCACTACCGCATCGAGATCTACACGCCGGCGCCCAAACGGCAGTACGGCTACTACGTCTGGCCGTTCCTGCTGGACGGGCATCTGGTCGGCAGGGTCGACCTCAAGGCCGATCGCGCGGCCGGGACGCTCAATGTCGTCGGCGCCTTCGCCGAAGAAGGGCGAGATCCCGCGCACATCGCGGGCCCGTTGGCCGGGCAGCTGACCCGCATGGCGTCCTGGCTGGGTCTGGAGCGTGTGGCGGTAGGCAAGCGCGGCGACCTCGTCAGACCGCTGGGCGGTGCCCTTCGAACGACACGGTGACCAGATCGGCGACCTTCAGCGATCCCATCGCCATCGAGAACGGCTTGATGCCGTACGCCCGCTGCGAGATTTCCGTGCGCAGGCTGAGTTGCTGATCATCGCCGTCCGCGGTGACGGTCAGGTCGACGTCGACGGCGTGGGTCACTCCGTGCACGGTCAGCGGACCATGCATGAGATATCCGGTGGCGTTCCGGGTGATCTTCTCGGCACGGAACTCAATAGTCGGAAACCGCTTGGCGTTCAGTGTCTTCAGCGCGTTCGAGCGCACCATGGATTTCTCGGGTGGGGTCAGCGGCGTCAGGCCGCCCTCACCGCTGTCTACCCGCAATGAATGGACGTCCACGACGAGGACGGCCGATGACGGCCGATCATCGGGCCCGTCGACGGAGATAGTCCAGGCGTCCATGACGATCGTCAGCCGGTGTCCCATCCGCGCCGCCGCCCCGGTGACGCCGGTGTGCAGGGTCAGGCTGCCGTTCTCGGGTCCAAGCGTCCAGGAACTCACGGGGCCGATGGTAGGCGGCGCTTATGGCGTTTCGGTGCGCGAGCCCGGCATCGATAGGGTGTTGCGCGTGGCTGAGATCGTGCCGCTGCGCGTGCAGCTGATAGCGAAGACCGACTTCATCGCACCTCCGGACATCGACTGGAGCACCGATGCGGACGGCGGACCGGCGCTCGTCGAATTCGCCGGCCGGGCCTGTTACCAAAGCTGGTCCAAGCCGAACCCCCGTACCGCCACCAACGAGAGCTACCTGCGCCACGTCATCGAGGTGGGGCACCTGTCGGTGCTCGAACACGCCTCGGCGACGTTCTACATCACGGGCATCTCACGCTCCTGCACCCACGAACTGATCCGTCACCGTCACTTCTCGTACTCGCAGCTCTCGCAGCGGTTTGTCCCCGAGGACGACTCAAATGTGGTGCTGCCGCCCGCTGTCGAGGATGATCCGGAGCTGGTCGCGCTGCTGCGTAAGGCCACCGATGCCAGCCGCGCGGCATACGTCGAGCTGCTGGAGAAGCTGGAATCCACGCTGGCCGACGTGCCGAACGCCGTACTGCGGCGCAAGCAGGCGCGCCAGGCCGCCCGGTCGGTGCTGCCGAATGCCACCGAGACCAGGATCGTCGTCACCGGGAACTATCGGGCCTGGCGCCACTTCATCGCGATGCGCGCCAGCGAACACGCCGACGTGGAGATTCGGCGCCTGGCCATCGCCTGTCTGCGCCAGCTCAACGACCTGGCCCCATCCATCTTCGGTGACTTCGACATCGCGACCCTGGCCGACGGCACCGAGGTCGCGATCTCTCCGCTGGTCTACGAGGGATAGAACCGAGGGATAGAACACAACCGCCGGGGATTAACCGCTTGGTTGCGGCGGGTATTCTCGTGCCGTGACAGCAGGTGAAACAGTGGCGCGGCTCGGCAGCGTGCTCACCGCGATGGTGACTCCTTTCGACGCCGATGGCGCCCTTGACGTCGATACCGCGGTGCGGCTGGCCGCGCACTTGGTCGACTCCGGATGCGATGGCCTCGTGCTCTCTGGCACCACCGGAGAGTCTCCCGTTACCTCCGACGCCGAGAAGCTCACCTTGCTGCGTGAGGTAGTGGCGGCCGTCGGAGACCGTGCGCGCGTCATCGCCGGGTCCGGCACCTACGACACCGCGCACAGCATCAAGCTCTCGCGTGAGTGCGAGGCTGCCGGAGCCCACGGACTGCTGGTCGTCACCCCCTACTACTCGCGGCCCTCACAGGCAGGGCTGCTGGCGCATTTCACCGCGGTCGCGGACGCGGTGAACGTGCCCGTCATCCTGTACGACATTCCGCCGCGCTCGGTCATCCCGATCGACTTCCACATCATTCGTGAGCTGGCCGCGCACCCGAACATCATCGCGGTCAAGGATGCCAAGGGCGATCTGCACGGTGGGGCCCAGGTCATCGCCGGTACCGACCTTGCCTACTACTCGGGCGATGACCCGCTGAACCTGCCGTGGCTGTCGGTGGGTGCGGTCGGATTCATCAGCGTCATATCGCATTTCGTCGCGGGGCCGCTGCGCGAGTTGCTGGTGGCGTACAACGCCGGCGACGTCGAGACCGCGCGCAAGCTCAATGCGCAGATTGCGCCGGTGACGGAGGCGTGCCGTCGGCTGGGAGCCGTAGGTGCCATCAAGGCCGGGCTGCGGTTGCAAGGCATCGAGGTTGGCGATCCACGCCTGCCCAATGTTCCGCCGAGCGCGGAGCAGATCGAGGGATTGGCCGCCGATATGCGTGCCGCCGGGGTGCTGTAGGTGGCCCTCACCCCACCCGAGAAGCTGCGTGCGCCCGGACCGCTCGCCGAGGGCGCGCTGCGTGTCACGGCATTGGGCGGCATCAGCGAAATCGGCCGCAACATGACGGTTTTCGAGCTACGCGGCCGTCTGCTGATAATCGACTGCGGAGTGCTCTTCCCGGGCCATGAAGAGCCGGGCGTGGACCTGATCCTGCCGGACATACGCCATATCGAAGATCGCCTTGACGATGTCGAGGCGCTGGTGCTCACGCACGCCCACGAGGATCACATCGGGGCTATCCCGTTCCTGCTCAAGATGCGCCCCGACATCCCTGTCGTCGGTTCGGCGTTCACGCTGGCGCTGGTGGAGGCCAAGTGCCGGGAGCACCGCATCACCCCGCGGTTCGTGAAGGTCGCCGAGGGGCAGCGGTCCACCCACGGCGCCTTCGAATGCGAGTACTTCGCGGTCAACCACTCCATTCCCGATGCCCTGGCCATTGCCGTGCACACCGAGGCCGGGACCGTCCTGCACACCGGCGATATCAAGCTCGATCCGCTGCCCCCGGACCGTCGCCCGACCGACTTGCCGGGGCTGTCCGGCCTGGGCGACCGGGGCGTCGACTTGTTCCTCGTCGACTCCACCAACTCCGAGATTCCGGGTGTGGGTCCGTCGGAGAGCGAGATCGCCCCGACGCTCAACCGGCTTATCGAGACCGCCCGCGGCCGAGTGATCATCGCGTGTTTTGCGAGCAATGTGGCCCGGGTGCAACAGATCATCGACGCCTCGGTGGCGCACGGTCGCCGGGTCGCACTCGTGGGCCGGTCGATGGTGCGCAACATGGGTATCGCGCGTGATCTCGGTTTCCTCGATGTCGATGATCGTGACCTGATCAACATTGAGACCGCGAACGAGCTTGCGCCGCAACGGGTTGTGCTGATCACCACCGGTACCCAGGGCGAGCCGATGGCCGCGTTGTCCCGGATGGCCCGCGGTGACCATCGCCAGATAACCTTGACCACCGACGATTTGGTCATCCTGTCGTCATCATTGGTGCCCGGCAATGAAGAGGCCGTTTACGGCATCATCGATTCCCTCGCCAAGGTGGGCACTCGCGTGGTGACCAACACCCATGCGCGGGTCCACGTTTCGGGACACGCGTACGCCGGAGAGCTGCTGTATCTCTACAACGCGGTGCGGCCGCGCAATGTCATGCCGGTGCACGGCACCTGGCGGCACCTGCGTGCCAACGCGGGGCTCGCGGTCAAGACCGGCGTGGACGAAGACCGGATCGTGTTGGCAGAGAACGGTGTCAGCGTCGACCTGCACAACGAGCGAGTGCGCATCTCGGGACGTGTTCCGGTGGGCAAGATGTTCGTCCACGGCTTGGTCGAGGGCGACGTCTCCGATGCCACCGTCGGGGAGCGGCTGGTCCTGAGCAACGGCGGATTCGTGGCGATCACGATTGTGGTGCGCAGCAACGGGCGTCTGGTGGGCAGGCCCGAACTGTTCTCGCGCGGGTTCTCCGATGATGTCAAGGCGCTGGACCCGGTTACCGAGATGGTGATAGCGGAGTTGAATTCGCTTGCCGAACAGTCGGTCACCGATACCGGCCGCATTGCGCAGGCCGTGCGCCGGGTGGTGGGCAAGTGGGTCGGCGAGACGTATCGGCGTCAGCCGATGATCGTGCCGACCGTGCTCACCGTCGATTAGGTTTTTTCGGCGAGTACGGTCCGTTCCAGCTCGGTGGTCGAGAGTCTGCGCCCGGCGGGCGTGAGATAGCGCTCCTGGAACTCGGGACCGCTGACATCCTCCAGCACCCGCCAGCCGTATTCGGCGAGCAGCGGTGCCACCCCGCTCGGTGTCAGCCCGAACATCCACACCTGGCTGCGTACCCGAAACCGCTTGTACAGTATGGAATTTCCATAGAGATTGCTGCCGTCGATGAAGTCACGCTGCACGTAGGTAAAGGCCAGGCGGCTTCCGGGGGCGGCCGTGCGCAGGTATGCGAGGGTGGCACGCACCGCTGTCTCCGGAATATATTGCGTGACACCCTCCCAGATGAAGAACGTGCAGTGTGAGGAGTCGTGCCCCGCGTGTTGTAGTGCTTCGGCGAGGTCGTCACGCTGAAAGTCCACCGGGACAAGACGGACCGACGCGGGCACGGCACCTAGCGCCCTCGTGATGGCCTGCTGTTTGAGCGCGACATTGACGACCTGATCGACCTCGAACACCGGCGTCCGGGAGGTCCGCGCCAATCGGCATCCCCTGGTGTCCAGGCCGGCGCCCAGGTCGACGACGGCATCGACTGTCGCGGCGGCGAGTTGATCATCGATGTACCGCTTGCGGCAGACAAAGATCGACCAGGCGCCCTGCCCGCTGCGTTCGCCGAGCCTGATCAACCAGCGCCGTAGGGGTGTCCATGCGGTGGCACGGACCAGCCATCGCAGGCCGTTGGGCAGGATCCGTGCCGCCAGGTCGTCGTCGACGATCCGTGATCCGGGTGGTTCATGCTGTTCGATCGCGGCGATGGCCATGGGGCCAAAGGCGGTCTGGGCGGCCGGATTGGACGTGGGCACGGCTACCGCCTGTTGGTGAATCCGGCATCGACGGGAAGCGCGACGCCGGTGACGTACCGGGCGTCCTCGGAGACCAGCCAGGCCACGGCGTTGGCCATGTCCTCGGGCTCCATCAGAGTCACGGGCAAGGCATTTCCCGTGTCGGACATGCCATCCGGCCCTCCTTCGGCGAACAGCTTCTCCGTGACCGGATTGATCAGCATCGGCGTCGCTACGCCCGACGGGTGGATGGTGTTGACCCGAATATTGTGTGGTGCAAGCATATTGGCGTAGCTGCGCATCAGGCCTACCAGTCCGTGTTTGGCCGCGGTGTAGGCGAGCCCTCCCGGGTTGTCCATGACCATGCCGGTCAGCCCTGCCACCGAGCTGGTGAGCACGATGGAACCCCCGGCCCCGCGTTCCACCATGGATGGCCGCGCCACCTCGATCGTGTGATACACCCCGGTCAGGTTGACATCGAGCACATCTCGCCAGCCGTCCTGGCCGCACTCGGGGGTGAGGGTGGCTATTCCGGCGTTCGCGACCACGATGTCGACGGGCCCGAGGGCCTCGACTCCGGCATCGAACGCCGCCTGCAACGCGTCACGGTCCCGCACGTCGGTTTCGTGTGCGGAGATGGCACGCCCTAACGCGTCAACCTCTTTGACCGTGAGATTCAGATCCTCGGTATTGGCCATCGGGTACTCCACCGACGGGATCTGCGCACAGATGTCGACAGCGATGATGCCGGCTCCCTCGGAGGCCAGTTTGATCGCATGGGCACGGCCCTGACCACGCGCGGCGCCGGTGATGAAGGCGACCTTGCCGTCCAGCTTTCCCATCTCAGTGCACCAAGTCGCCCTTGGCCGGATCGCCTGCCGGGATAGGTTCGGCGACAACAATTTCCGGCGGCTGGCTCAGCAGCGGGCCCACCTTGGCGAACATGGCGGTGACGGCGGGCGCCTTGGCGTGCTCGGCGAGTGTCTCGCCGCTGGCCCAGGACTCCACGAAGACGAATCGATCCTGTGCCTCGTGCAGGCTGTAGAGGCTGCAGCCGGGCTCGTCGTGAACCTGGGGGATCGTTTCCAGGAGCGCGGCACGGACCTCGTCACGCTTGTCGGGCTGGGGATACAGGAACGCGACCACAGTGGGCATGGAACACCTCTCGTCGTTGGGGGTGGATCGATTTCCACCGTACCGAAACGGAGCCGCGTCGATAGGCTGTGTGGGACATCAAGGGAGGGACATGACCGATCAGGGGCTGGCCGGTGGATTGCCGATCCGGACGGAGGTTGTTCTTACCGAGGACGTCCGCGCACAACTGACCAAGGGTGCGCTCCGGACGGTCGCGCGGTCGCGAGGTGTCTGGATTCTGCTGGCCCTGGCGGTCGTGTATGTGGCGTTCTTCTTCGTGTTCGTCGCGGTTCCCGCGGGGGTTGTCATCCTGGTTGTCGTCGTAGCCGCGGCGGCCCTGGTCGCGTCGAGAATTCGCTCCCGCATGCGTCTTTCCATGCAGGCGATACCAGCCGGGACGGTGCAGCGCGCCGAGTTCGGGGCGTCGGACTTCACCTTCTGGACATTGCGTCCGACGACGAATGCCCCACTCGGGCAATCTTTTCTGACAACACGGCTGATGGTCCTGCGCGACTATGCCGAGATCAAGAACGTGGTGGTGAACGACAATGCCGTGGGAATCTTGTTCGCGGCCCGGCCGGGGACGCGTGAGGCGTTTTCGCGCCAGCTCGTTCCCGATCAGGCCCTGGCATTGATGTCGCGGTACACCAAGGTCAGCGGGAACTGGTCACCGCCGGCGGAACCGCCGAGTTGATCCACAGGGAGTACTCGTCGAGCGCGGCGTTGAGCCGTTTGTGGTCCACGCGGGTGCCGATCTGCTGGGCACCGACCAGGATGCTGAAACCGATGCCTGCCAGAGTGTCGGCCCGGGCCGAGTCGAACCCGGCCTCGATGTAGTGCTTCGTGAGGTGCTGCTGCCGCACCTGGTCGACACGGTGTTGCGCCGCAGCGACGTAACGGTCGGCCGCGGCCCAGGCGCGGATCGCCTTCTCTACGTCATGATCAGCCTCGCGCGCAGCCTGTTCCAGCGCCGCGAGCCGCTCCTGCGGGTCTGCCACCGCGTCTACGCGCCGGCGTTGCGCGGTGGTCACATCGTTTTCCCAATAGTCGATGACGGCCTTGTAGAACTGGGCTCCGCTGCCGAAATGGTGATAGAGCGAGCCGGTTGTCACGCCGATCCGACGGCAGACGGCCGTCGTGGTCAGCGCGGACTTGCCGCCGACAGCCAGTAGTTCGAAGGCGGCAGTGAAGAAATCATCGCGGGAGACCTTCTCGGTCATCACACCACCATAGATGAACCTACGGAGTCATGGGCCGGAATTCCTAAAAGATAGCTGCGAGCCCCTGCTGAGAGGCTGCGGCGAACCGATGTGTGTATTATTTTCGAGGTAAGACCGCGTATGACGGACGTCATGCGGCGTCATTGGGAAACTGGGGAGAGGCAAGTCATGTCGCGTAAATTGTTTGCGATGTTTGGTGCGGTGGCCGGTTTGGCGATGTCGGTGGGGGTGGCTTTGCCCGCTGCGGCGGACACGCCGAAGAATCCGTACCCGGACACCAGCAAATATGCCAAGCTCGACTTCGAGGGGTTCCGCATCGCTGACAAGCCCGGTCTGTGGTTCTCCACCCCGTTCGGGCTGGATTGTGGGATCTGGGAGGACAGCAGCTTCGGATGTACCGGTGTCATTCCTGGCGCTCCCGGCGGTACCAATCAGATCGGGTGGTTCAGGGGAGATTCGGCGGCGCACTTCGACAACACCGCGCAGCCGCGGTTCTCGTCGGGGCAGGCACAACGCGTGCTGCCGGCCAACAACTACATCGAACTCGGCAGCACCCGTTGCGCCACGACACCGGACAACAACGTGTACTGCACTGGTGGCGGCAACTACGCGAGCTACTCGAACCAGTTCATGGTGTCGTCCGGCAAGACCTGGCTGGGAGCTCAGGGCTAGGCACTGACACGTGGGGCGTGCGGCACCGGGCACCCCGCCGGTGTCGCCGCCGTCGTGTCGTGGTGGGTGTACGACGTGTCGTGCATCCCGCCCAGCTTGGCCAGCGCCTGATTGATCACCGTCGCCGACCACCACAACAGCTCGCCATTGCGTTGTTGCGCCCGGCGTTGCGCGCCCGGCAGCTTGTCGGTGAGCCGTCGCAGCTGAACGTTGGCGTGCACGGCCATTCCGGTGAGGGCCGTCCACGGCTGCAGCCGGGCGTCGTGCAGGGGAGTGGCGCGTACGAGCGCACGCACCAGGTCTTCGCCGCCGTAGTACGCGGCGACGCCGAGTACCGGGGTGAAAATCGCGCGCCCAAGCAAACCGGTAAAACCCTTGTCCACGAAGCCGAACGCCGCGCCCATCATGACATCGGTCCATTCGGAGGGGCCGCCGGCGTAGGCGACCATGTAGTCCATCGTCTCCATGCCCTCGGACACCGATTTCGGTATGAGTTCTTCGGCCACGCCGAAGACGTAGGCGATGTACGCCCAATACATCACGGCGGCTTGGAGATCCGCGTCGGTGCGGGTACGTCCATGCTGGTGATCGATCAGCGGCGGAATGAGGCCGAACGTCATCGCGGCGCCCATCATCATCGAATTGGAGATCGGGTTCCCGTGGTGGGCGAATTGTTCGTCGCCCCAGGACCGTCGAAGTCCGGCGCGTACTTGTGCATGCATCAGACGTACCCGGACCGTGTCCTTGAATGGCTGTGAGAAACGTTCCAGGGCACCGCGATAGGTCATCTTGCGGAACCACGCGGTGGTTTCCAGATTGCGGCGCAGGGTGTCGTTGACGAACCTTCCGGTCGCGCCGGTGGCATAGGCGACCTCGTCGCCCACAAAGGTGCCGAAGGTGTCTCCGAAGCCCATGCCGAACTTGGCGGCCAATGAGGAGTTGTTCCACAATTGGCGTCCGCGCTCCCAGAGTTCGGGGTCGTACCATGCGGGCGGGTTGTCGAGCTGCTCGAACAATGCGACAAACTCCGCCGGCGGTTTCTCGATCGCGTCGATGCCATGGTCGAGGGCCTGGTTGAGCATCGCGCGGCCCTGACGGGCGGGCATCGTGCGGATGCGGTCCACGACCGCGTCCATCAGCTCGTCGCCCTGCCACAAGTGATCGGCAAGCAGTCGGGTGCGTGGCGTCTCCCGGGGGATCTCGTGGAAGTCCATCCACGGCTGCAGGATGTCCCGGCGGGACTGGGTCCACATCGCATCGAATCGCAACCGGGCCGGTGCGGGGCGTAGATCCATGCCCGCCCGCCAGTAGTAGTCGTTGGGATGTGTGTCGACAGTCGATAGGGCGTCGTTGCCACTCATGGGGCAAGGCTAGCCAGTATCGAGGCATGTTGGCAACAGTCATTGTCAAGTGTCTGGCTGATTTCCCTCCGCGGAGGCCGCAGCGCCAATAGAATCGGCCTCGCTATTTTGCTGACTCGGTAACCACGAATATCGGGAGGGGTTCGAATGCGGCTGCTGACTCGGTGGGCGGGCATCATCGCGCTGACGCTGGGACTTACCGCGGGATCGCTGGCATCCGCGCTGGCGGACCCGGATATCTCGGGGGACCCCAACCCTTATCCGGACGTCAACAACACCACCAAGTTCAGGCAGGCCGACTTCGAGCAGTTCCTGCGTGATGACACCGACGGCGCCTGGTTCTCGACGCCGCGCGGGTTGACCTGTGCGATCTGGATCGACGGGAGTTTCGGCTGCAACGGTTCGTTCCCTGGCGCGCCGGCCGGCACCAATCAGGTGGCGTGGTTTCCGGGGGATTGGCGCGCGCATTTCGACGCGACCGGCGAGAGGCTGTTTACTCCCGCGACACGCCCGCCGGTGCTCACGCCCGGTAACTACTTCAACTACCGCGCCGTCAAATGTGCTGTCACCAAGGACGAGGGTGTGTACTGCTTCCGCGGTCATTCGGCCAGCAGTTTCAATGGCGACCAGTTCTATATCGCGGCGAATCAGTCCTGGCTGGGCGAGACCAAGCCGCGCCCGGAGCGCTAGCTGCGATTCTCAGGTCACGAGACCGTCTCGGAGCGGCCTCGCGTAGGTGACAAAACATTTGCTTACTAGCGGTTTTGTCGGTGTTGCAGATGGTGCAGATGTGACTGTTGCGACTAGGCTGTCGCATATGGCGAGTAAGACTGTCAGCCGTTCACGCGGCCGGAGCACCAAGTCGGGCCCTCGGCCGCGCAACACCGCGCCGACCCGTCGTCCGGCTCCGCGCCGCCGTCCGCAGCGTCGTAACCAGCACTGGACGTCACCGCTGGTGGCGCTGGGGCGCGGGGCGCGTGCGGGGTGGCATGCGTGCGCCCATGGCGTCGGGTCGTTGTTCCGATCGGTGGGCCGTGCCCACGACATCGAGCATGGCCATCGGCGCGACGGTATCGCCCTGGCGTTGCTGGGCGTGGCGTTCGTGGTGGGCGCGAGTTCATGGTTCCATGCCGCCAAGCCGGTCGGCGGCTGGATCGACAACGCCTTCCGTGTGGTCGTCGGTTCCGGCGTCGCCCTGGTTCCGATCATCGCGCTGGTCATCGCGGTGTTCCTGATGCGTACCGAGCCGAACCCGGAGGAGCGTCCGCGCCTGCTGCTGGGCTTCGCGATGGTCGCGCTGCCGATCCTGGGCCTGTGGCACCTGTTCGCGGGCTCCCCGGATTCTTCCGAGGGTCGCTCGGCCGCAGGGGGATTCGTCGGATTCGTCATCGGCGGACCGCTTGCGCAGGGGCTCACCCCATGGATCGCCGCGCCATTGCTCGTGATGGCGATCGTCTTCGGGGTGCTGCTGTTGACGGGCACCACGATTCGCGACATCCCCGAGACCCTTCGGAACATGTTCTCGCCCAGAGACTATGACGAATGGGACGAGGAGTGGGACGACGAGGACTACGAGGAGCATGAGGGCGTCGAGCCCGGGGCCGACTACGAGGCGACGCGCGAATTCACGCGCGGCGCGACCCCGATGGACAACTACCCGCTTGAGGACGAGGCCGCCGCGGCGCCCGAACCACCTGCCCCGCCCGCGCCCAAACCCGCGTCGGTGGTCAAGCCGACCAAGAAGCCCAAGCCGAAACCGCAGATGCCCGTTGTTGACCGGGTAATCGAAGGTCCGTACACCCTGCCGTCGCTGGATCTGCTCATCGCGGGAGATCCGCCGAAGGAGAGCAGTGCGGCGAACGACGAGATGATCGCCGCGATCACCGGGGTGCTCGAGCAGTTCAAGGTCGATGCCGCGGTCACCGGATTCAACCGGGGTCCCACTGTCACCCGCTACGAGGTCGAACTGGGCCCCGGCGTCAAGGTGGAGAAGATCACCGCGCTGCAACGCAATATCGCCTATGCGGTGGCCACCGACAGCGTGCGGCTACTCGCCCCGATCCCCGGTAAGTCGGCGGTCGGCATCGAGGTGCCCAATACCGACCGGGAGATGGTGCGTCTGGCCGATGTGCTGACCGCGCCGGAAACACGCCGTGATCATCATCCGCTGGTGATCGGGCTCGGCAAGGACATCGAAGGCGACTTCATCTCCGCGAACTTGGCCAAGATGCCCCACCTGCTGGTCGCGGGCTCCACCGGTTCGGGCAAGTCGAGCTTCGTCAACTCGATGCTGGTCTCGCTGCTGGCACGGGCCACCCCGGAGGAGGTCAGGATGATCCTGATCGACCCGAAGATGGTGGAACTGACACCCTACGAAGGCATTCCGCACCTGATCACGCCGATCATCACCTCGCCCAAGAAGGCGGCGGCGGCACTGGCGTGGCTGGTCGAGGAGATGGAACAGCGCTACCAGGACATGCAGGCGAGCCGCGTTCGGCACATCAACGACTTCAACGCGAAGGTGCGTTCCGGCGAGATCACCACACCGTTGGGCAGCCAGCGTGAGTACCGGCCGTACCCGTTCATTCTCGCGGTCGTCGACGAACTCGCCGACCTGATGATGACGGCGCCCCGCGATGTCGAGGACGCCATCGTGCGCATCACGCAGAAGGCCCGCGCCGCGGGTATCCACCTGGTGCTGGCCACCCAGCGCCCGTCGGTGGACGTCGTCACCGGCCTCATCAAGACGAATGTGCCCTCGCGCCTTGCCTTTGCGACCTCATCGCTGACCGACAGTCGCGTCATCCTGGACCAGCCCGGTGCCGAGAAGCTCATCGGTATGGGCGACGGATTGTTCCTGCCCATGGGGGCAGGGCGGCCCATCCGTATGCAGGGTGCGTTCATCACCGACGAGGAGATCTCGGCCGTCGTCAACGCCGCCAAGGAACAGGCCGAGCCCGACTACACCGAGGGCGTCACCAACGCCAAGGTCGGTGGGGGCCCCGGCAAGGACGATGTCGATCCCGATATCGGTGACGATATGGACGCCTTCCTTCAGGCCGTCGAGCTCGTGGTGTCGAGCCAGTTCGGCTCGACCTCCATGCTGCAGCGCAAGCTACGGGTCGGTTTCGCCAAGGCGGGCCGCCTCATGGACCTGATGGAGACACGCGGAATCGTCGGCCCCAGTGAGGGATCCAAGGCCCGCGAGGTGATGGTCAAGCCCGAGGACCTCGGCAGCGTGATGGCGTCCATCCGCGGCGGCGGGGGATCCGACGATGAGGACGGAGACGACGGCGGAGTCCCCGAGGACTTCTAGGCGTTCTCGTCGCGCCGCAAGGCGATGGCGTCGCCCACGTCGAAGGATGTGAATCCCTCGGGCGCGGCGATCTCCACGATCGGCTCGTCGCGGTTGTCCCATTCCAGACGCAGCGCGGTGCTCATCACCGCATGCATTTCGTACATCGCCGTGATGTAGGTCAGCTCGAGGATCTCCTCATCGGAGAGGCCGGCCTTGAGCGCGGCGAACACCCCGTCGGGTACGCGGCCGCCATCGAGCACCAGGCAGTCGGTGTACGCCAGCACTGCGCGCTGCACTGGGCTGAAGCAATCAGCAGTGCTCCACGACGGGATCGCGGCGATCATGTCCTCGGTTATGCCGACGATGCGGCACGACTTGCAGTGCTGGGAGAAGACGAACTGGCTGCGCCGCGCCCAACCCGCCCTGGTCTGCGCGAGTTCACGCAGCACCGGGTCGAGCTTGCGATCAGGGCTGCGGTAGAACGCGAAACCCTGAACCGAGTGCTTCAGCGCATCGGGTACGAGTGCGAAAACCGTCCACCAGTCACCCGGCGTGCCCGTGGTCGTTCCCGGATCGGTGACGGGGTCGCGATCGCCGAAGATCTGGTCGTACATGCGATGGACAAGTCGATCGTCGGTTTCGGCACGGGAAACTTGGCGCAGTCGTGGCATGCCCTCGATCATGGACGATCGCCGCACTGAGCAGACCGCGATTAGAGATGTACGAGCATCCGGGTATTGCCCAAGGTGTTCGGCTTCACGTAGCTCAGGTCGAGGAACTCGGCCACACCGGTGTCGTAGGACCGGCACATTTCCTCGTAGACCTCGGCTGTCACCGGTGTGCCGTCGATTTCACCGAAACCGTGCTTCGCGAAGAAGTCGACCTCGAAGGTCAGCACGAAAACCCTCTTGAGCTCCAGCTCCCTGGCCACCTCCAGCAGGCGGCTGACCAGCGCGTGTCCGACGCCGGAACCCTTGAGACGGGGATGCACCGCGATGGTGCGCACCTCGCCGAGGTCTGACCACAGCACGTGCAAGGCGCCACAGCCGACGATCTCGCCATCGAGAACGGCTACCCAGAATTCCTGGACCGCCTCGTACAGCGTCACAAGGTTCTTCTCCAGCAGAATGCGCCCGGCGTAGACATCGACGAGTGCCTTGATGGCGGGGACATCGGAGGTACGGGCACGACGAACAGTCACCGCGGGGGCGGCGTGCCCCGAATTCCCTGAGATGCCGGATGTGCCTTCAGCGCTCATGCGTGAACAGTAGCCAGCTCCAGAACAGATAGGGTGTTTGACGTGCCGATGCCACCGGAAACCCAGCCCGATTCCGCGGCCTCGGCTGCGCCGGTGCCGGTGCTGAACATCGCCAACGTCCTGACGGTGCTGCGCATCCTGCTGGTGCCGGTGTTCATCGTCGTCCTGTTCACCGAGGGTGGGCACCAATCTTCCTGGCGCATTGCCGCTTTCGGAGTATTCGCGCTGGCCATCGCCACTGACCGATACGACGGCGTGCTGGCTCGCCGCTACAGCCTGGTGACCCCGTTCGGCCAGCTCGCCGACCCGATCGCCGACAAGGCCCTCATCGGCGCGGCGCTGGTGGGCCTGAGCGTGCTCGGAGATCTGCCGTGGTGGGTCACCGCGGTCATCCTGGTGCGTGAGATCGGTATCACCGTGCTGCGCCTCTCGGTGCTCCGCAGCGGCGTGATCCCCGCGAATCGGGGTGGCAAACTCAAGACCATGGTGCAGTCGTTGGCGATCGCCGGCTACCTGCTGCCGTTGACGGGGTACTGGCATACCGGTGCCGTGGTGCTCATGGGACTCGCCGTCGTGCTCACCGTCCTCACCGGCGCCGACTATCTGGTACAGGCGCTGCGTCCGCGGCCGAAAACCGCATGACCAGAGGCTA
Source organism: Mycobacteroides franklinii (assembly GCF_002013895.1). GTDB lineage: Bacteria > Actinomycetota > Actinomycetes > Mycobacteriales > Mycobacteriaceae > Mycobacterium > Mycobacterium franklinii. Next base: position 158,548 of record NZ_MAFQ01000007.1, read on the forward strand.
GATACCCGCCGCGGATGTCCTGATCCTTGAGGCGAGCCGTCTTGCTTCCTCGGGTCAACGACGTGAGTAGCGCCCGGGTGAGGCGTGTGTGGACCAGCCAGGTCACCGCACGCCGCATGAGTAGTTCCGTGCGGTCAAGGAACGCGCCGCCCGGTACGGCGAGCAACACGGTATCGATCAGGGCTTTCTGGACAGGCTCTACGACCTGATCATCGGTGAGACATGCCGGGTGGAGTCGGTGGTCGTTGGGCTACGGGTTGACTAACCGGGCACGGGAACGTCTTGTCGATGAGATCGTTGGCCAGGGCCGCAGCACGTCTCGAAATGCCCAATCGGCCCAACGAGTGATTCCGGTCGCCGACCTGACGGCAGGTTCTCATCCGAGCTGTGAATGGCGACCTGGGTCTTCTCAGGAACCTGTTACCGGGATATTCTCATTAAGTTGTCACAATCCTAAATAACTAAGCTAAGAAACTCCGATAATTCGCTGTCGTACTGTCTAGCGATTCTTGTTCACAGAATATTGGCGATATGCGCTTCAGCGCTTGCTGTCTGACGGGTCGTCCGGTGCAGATTCCGTGAGTAGCCGTATTAGCTGCTTTTCGTCCAGTGCCGTCCACGAGTCATAACTTGCTGGCCAGTCTGTGGGATCATATTGAGGTGATGGGGTCGGTAGGCGACGAATCACGCGGCGTCTACCCAAGACTGGTTTACCCAAGACTGTGTGTGCGTCACGAACCATGATCAGGCAGCCCCACCAGAGCAGCGCTACGGCCACCAAGGCCGCGATCATGCCTGAACCCCAGCGTGTTTGGAATGATGGCATATTACGATAGCTTCGCTTCTCAAGCCAGGGTGGAGCGTTCGGCTCTTGGTGAGTATCTCCCGCGTCCGATTGATGGTTAGTGGTACAAGTAGGTTCGTTACGGTCGCCTTCTCCGCGATTCGTTCGTAGACCTGCTGAGCCACACGGCTGATTTCGTCCTTGCTGCACTCGGGGAATTGTCGCGACAACTCGGTGACTGCAGAAACAACCTCGGCTGAACGCAATCGAGATTCGCTGACCGTGACCATTGCTTCTTCTCATTTAGAGTGCGAGGACGGTGATATGGTTTTCGACTTGAGTGACGTGCGGGGATGACCACGCCGCGGTTTCTGCTTGTCGTTTTTCTGCCCAGGACCGCACGGTGCCCGTGAGGGTGACTTTGTTGCCGGATACGGCGACATCGATGGTCTTGGCGTCGAGCTGGGCATTGCGGATGATGGCGTGCTTGATATGTGCTGCCGTGTCGGCGGCCGCGACGCGCGGGGCCAGGGCGATGGTGTTGCGTACCGAGTGCACGCCTCGGAGGTGTTCGACCGCATGTTCGGCGGCGCGGCGCTGAAAGTCCCACTTCACGTGTCCGCTCAAGGTCACGTGGGAGCCGTTCACTTCGGCCTTGACCGTGTCGGGGATGTTCGTGGCCCCTCTGAGAGCACGGTCGATTTCCTTGGCGATATCGGTCTCGGTGACCACTATCGAGGTAGGCGGGTGCACACGCAGATCATCGACGATCGCGGTCACACCACGTACCCGCAATGCGGCGCGCTTAGCGGCGAGGAGGTGCGAATAATTGCAGACCTCCCCAGCCAGCGTGACGGTCCCGTCGTTGACAGCGACCCCGACATGGGCGGCGTCCACGTCGGAAGCCCATTCCAGTTCGTCGCGGACCAGGTCCTGGATTCGTGAGTCGTTCCGGGTGGGGTTTGCAGTAGTCATGCCTTCTTCTCCCTGATTGTCGGAACTAACAGCACAAGCTCTTTGTGCGATGCTGCCCGCTGGTGAGGACAGTCCCTAGTGTCATTGGTCCACACCTTCTGGGACACGAAGTTGGTTTGGGTTTGGTGCTCACTGAGTCGATCTTCAAGACTGCCCGCCGGGGAGCGCGGACCCTAGCAACCCCACGCTGGGCCCGCTGCAGCGGTTCACCGAAGGCAAAACGGTCACCATCGACATGCACAACGAGACCGGCACCCCCAAACAGCTGCACTGGCACGGCCAAACCCTGCCGGTGAATGTCGCACACGGGCTATTTCGTCACCAAATGCCTGCTGAGTGGCCCCAGTTCGCAAGGAGAGGTGTCAGGAAGTAGGTAGCGATCGCAAGCGGTATGCCGATCCAAACCCACGCAGTGGGTAGCTTGACCACGGTGACCGCGACCGCCGATATAAGCGAGATCGTGACAGCAGCGATCAATGCGATCATCGGGAACGCTGTTGCCCAATGATGGCCTTCGGGTGTGCAAACGTCGCCGCGGCAACCGTCAGTTGCGACCGCAGCGACAAGCAGCCACAGCCAGCTACTCGCTGCTGCGATACCCGAGAGGATGGTTACCGCTGCGAGATACAGCCCGATTTCGAGCGTTCGTCGGCGTTCCATCTTGATCATGCTGTGGAGCCTTGCGTGTCCGTTGTGGATCCGGTAGTGACCTACGGCTCCGATCATCGGGTCATTTGATGACTGACTGCTCGGTTTGTTGTGAAGAAGGCAGAAGTCACCGGCGTGTGTCCACGCTTTCCTGCGGATGAGGGCATGTTTTTTGGGGGATTGTAGCGGGCAGGGTTGGGCGCCGTTGACTATCCCGTGCGGGGAGCCAGTCCCTATCGCAGGGCTGTGTTCGGAGAGTCGACTAGCGCCAGGGGTTTTGGGTTCCCCGTCATACCAAGCACCGATGTCACCGCTTCTGCGGTGGCATCACATCAGATGGAGGTAGCTTGACGCGAGCACTATGTGGCCATGGGTCATCGGCGCATTTGTCCTGCTCATGGGTTTGATCGTCATCATCCTTCACCCCTATTGGCGGGGAGCCGCGGCGATCACGGTCTCTCTGCTGGGATGGTTTACCGCGATCAAAGGCCTGGCACTGATGGCCATGCCCGAAACCCCTGGGATGGGGACACAAGCTGGCACATACCGCGGGGTGGTGGCAAGTCAGCTCAGTTGCTGTTGCGTTGGTCGGGCTGTACCTGATCGTGATCGGCTGGGCACCCGCAGCAAGGCGTCGTCCAGCATTTGAGCAGGCCACACGTCCACCGCTATGATTTGCCCCGCGCCGCATAACCGCTTGCTGACGATCAGCCAGCCCCCGAAATCGCAGCTGAATACAGAGTTTCTCGAGCTGGCGCTGCCGCCCACCTCTAGTGTTCTCAAGTTCCGACGGCCAGCCGTCATTATCCGGGCTGGGTTGGGCGCACCTCCCTATTACTGGCCAGTGCAGGCACTATGGCCCTCGGCGATCGCCCACGCCAGTGGAAATAGTTGATGTATGGACTATCGGCGCTTCGACGGCGGTTTGGATATCGGTCAGCTTCCCGCAGGCGCCGAACAGCTGGGCAGCAGGCAAGCCATGCAACTGCTCGCCAGTGTCGGGTACGGACGGATCGTGTTCACATTCAACGCACTTCCCGCGATCCGGCCACTTAACCATGTCGTAGAGCACGGCCTGATCATCCTCCGTACCCGGCTAACCTTTCCAGCTTCCATCGCCGCGCAACCCGCCAACGCCGTAGTGGTCACCTACGAAGCCGACAACTTCGATCCTCTAACCGAAACGGGCTGGACCGTTGTCATCACCGGGCAGGCAAACACCCTCACCAACCCCGATCAGACCTCACACTACAAACAGTCACTGCTCCCATGGATCAATCACGGCACCGACACTGTCCTCGCAATCAAACCCAACATCATCACCGGCTTCCGCATCACTCAAAAGCCATAACCCACCCCGAAAAGGGAAGCTAGGCCTATACATCGACTCTTGGATGGCAGTGCGCCTGCTCTGCGTCGGAGGGGCGGTAAGCCCTAGGGACGATTCGGATTAACGCCGTTGCCGATGGCAGTGTTTTGTGGTCGGCCTTCGGTGAAGGCGGTGATGTTGGACATTGTTGTCTCGGCGATGCGCTGCACCGCTTCGCGGGTGTTGAAGGCGCTATGTGGGGTTACTACCACGTTGGGCATTCGCAGCAGTACATGATCGGCCACCACGTTGATGAGGTGGACTTGGTCGTCGAAGCGGGCGCAGATCAGCTCCGCTTCTTCACGGATCACGGGCTCATCGGGCAGCACGTCGAGGCCGGCGGCGGCCACCTTTCCGGCTCGCAAGGCCGTGATGAGCGCCCGCACGTTGATCAGAGTGCCGCGCGCGGTGTTGATTAGTACAACACCGGTTTTCATACGGGCAAACTCGTTATCGGAGAGCAGGTTACGCGTTGCCGGTGTAGCTGGCACGTGCAACGTTACTACGTCCGCTGCGGCTAATAACTCGGGTAGTGGCTCGTAACGAAATCCCAGTTTTCGCGCCAGCTCGTGGTCAGGTTTCAGGTCGCAGGCAATTATGGTCATGCCGAACCCACGGCCGATTCGGATGACGTTGCGCCCGATGCTGCCGGTGCCCACAACGCCGAGTACCTTGCCCTCAAGATCAAAGCCCTGCAGGCCCTTTGGCGTGTAAGGGCCGGTTCGTGCCCGTTCGACAGCTTCAAGCAGGCGGTGACTGATCGCAAGGAGCAGTGCGAACACGTGCTCGGCGACTGTGTTGGCACCGTAACTGGGCACGTTGCTGACGGTAATCGCGCGTTGCGTGCAGTAGGCGGTATCAATGTGATCAAAGCCGGTGGATCGGGTGGCGATCAGTTTGACCGCCGGCAACTTCTCTAGCACGCTGCGGCTGAGTTCGGAGTACAGGAACGTTGAGATTATCTCCGCGTCGGCATATTCAGCAGCATTGATTGCCCGCAACGGCTCGCTAATCAGCCTAAGTTCATGTGTACGCCTTAAGGGGCTGAAGATAGGTTCTTCATATGACTCGGCTTCGAAGACAATGACTTTCATCGCCTAGGGGCTTCCAGACGGTCTGGGGTTGCGGTGCAGAGTCCGAATCGAACCTCGAATACCCGAGTTCGCTTCTTGACTGACTCGTATGTCAGCTTTATCGCGAGCCGTACCACCGTCGGTATAGGTAAAAGCTCCCGCTCACCCAGCACTAAAAATGTTGTTGTGGAATGGATTTCAGGGCAGATCACCGATCACCTCGCTGCTGGAACCTGACCAGACAATCCAATCTTCACCCACCAGCTGCTGGGTCGGTAGAGTCTTCGGTCCCTCGCTAGTGTTCGGGTCCATCCGAACAGACCACACTTAGCTCAGCTGTCGGCAGTGGCGCGGGTTGGCTCTTGGTTGATCGATGATCCTGGCCCGGTATCCAGAGTTTTACGGGGCGTCGCAGGTCCGCGGGAGGGAGCCGAATGGCTCTAGAGGCCGATCACGTCAGGAGCCAGCATGGAATACATCGTGTGCCGTTCGGCACACCACCCAACCAATGGAAAGAGATTAACAATGACTACTACCGCAAATGTGGCCGGCAGCGATATAGAAGTTCAGGCTGGGGTGCAGGAAGAACTGGATTGGGCACCGGACGTGGATGCCGCACATATCGGTGTGGCAGTCAATGGCGGAGCGGTCACCTTGTCCGGGGAGGTCAGGGCGTACTCGGAGCTGTTGGCCGCTAAGCGGGCGGCAATGCGAGTGCGGGGGGTGACGGCCATCGTCAAGGTCATAAGTTGTTAAACTACCCTCATGTCTGTGAGGAAATCTGCTGGTCAGCGTGTTGGGGTGGGGTCGGCGGCGATTTATGCCCGGATTTCCTCGGATGTGGAGGGCACGGGGTTGGGGGTGGCGCGGCAGTTGGAGGATTGCCGCAAGCTCGCCGCGGATCGGGGTTGGCCGGTCGGGGCCGAGTACGTCGACAACGATGTGTCGGCGTTTTCCGGCAAGCCGCGACGCCAGTACGCCCGGATGCTGGCTGATCTGGCATCAGGTGATCGTGATGCGGTGATCGTCTACAACTTGGATCGGCTGCATCGGCGTCCGGTGGAGCTGGAGGAGTTCGTCACGCTGTGCGAGTCGGTCGGTGTGCGCGATGTGGCGACGGTGACCGCCGACATCGACTTGGGTAATGATGACGGGCTGTTCATGGCCCGCATTTTCGCGGCGTTCGCCGCCAAGGAGTCCGGCCGCAAGTCGGCCCGTATCCGCCGCAAAATGTTGCAGAACGCCCAGGCCGGGTTGCCACACGGTTCAGCACGCCCGTTCGGGTATGAGGCCGACAAGATCACCGTGCGCGAATCAGAGGCCGCAGTGGTCCGTGAGATGGTGGACCGGTATCTGGCGGGCCAATCGCTGCGGTCGTTGACGATCTGGCTCAACGAGTCCCAGGTCGCGCCGAGCGTGGCGGCATCGTGGCAGACCACCGCGGTGCGCCAAGTGTTGTCCTCGGGCCGTATCGCCGGGTTGCGCGAGCATCGCGGAGAAGTGATCGGTCAGGCGGTGTGGCCGGCGATCATCACTCCAGTGCAGCGGGATCGGGTATTGGCGCGGATGGCGGCACGCTCGGTGACCAAGACCCGCACCGCCCGCACCTACCTGTTGTCGGGGATGTTGCGCTGCGGACGCTGCGGCAACCGACTGTATTCCCAAGCTCGGCACAGCAATCCGCAGAATCGGATACGCCGCTATGTGTGTTTGAAGGGGCCGGATCATGGTGGGTGTGGCCGGTTGACGGTGGTCGCCGCCCCGGTCGAGGAACTGCTGGCTGAGGCGGTGCTGGCGCGGCTGGATTCACCGCAGTTGGCCGACGTGTTGGCCGGCAAAGCCACCGCTGATGCTGATGTTTCCGCGTTGGCCGCCCAGGTCGATGCCGATCAGGAACGTCTTGATGAGTTGGCCGGCTTGTATGCCGATGGGGCGATCACGGCGCGGGAGTGGATTGCGGCGCGTGATCCGATCACCGAACGCATCACGACGGCACGCCGAGATATTGCTGCGGCGACTGACACGACGGCGGTGTTCGAGTTGGCCGGGACCGGCGGGGTGTTGCGCACCGACTGGGACGGAATGGATTTGGGTCGCCAGCAGGCGATCGTCAAAGCGGTGTTGGATCACGCCGTGATTGCACCGGGCACACCGGGTGCGCGCCGCCTGGACATCGACCGGGTGGCCCCGGTGTGGCGGGTCTGACCCGACGACGTCGGCGGGCGATCGGCCCCAAGGAGCGTGGCGATCCGGGCGATGACGGTCGGGTCGGTCACGGTGACCGGCACGTCGTGGCGTTCACACGATGCGGTCAGCCACGCGATGAACTCGGGCCGCTCATGAAGGGGCAGCACGCCGGAGTCACTACTGCTAGCGGCGTCTCCCGTCGCGTCACCGGGTGTGCTGGTCATTATCCGGCACCCGGCAGCATGGGCGGGATTATCCCAGTGGCGCAGCGGGATTCGGTGATACCAGCGATGCGGGCAGCGATGTGACGCAGGGCTGCGGAGACGACCAGCACCCGGTCGCCGGCGCTGGCGTGTCCAGCGTAGTCGAACTCCCAGAACACCTCATCGGAGTCGAGCGCCGCGTAAGGCCGCTGGTCGGGGCCGGTCACCGCGCCGCCGTTTGAAGTTCCGTTTCGTTGCGTTGCGTCTTTCGTTACTTGCTGGCGGGTCCAGGTGGCGCGGGCGGTCCGCAGGGCGCCCAAGGTGGTGGAGAAGTGCCGGGATTTGGTGGTGATGTGCCCGCGATACCCGAGGGTGTGCAGCCAGCGCCCGATCCCCGCCACCGCGCCACTACCGTGTTCGGCCAGCTCGGCGATGGTGGCCAAGATGGCCCGCACATGCTCACTGACATCCAAGCCGGTGATCGCTTCGGCGGACAGGCGTCGCGCGGTGATCCCGAAGTCGTGCAACGATTTGGTGACGTATTTCGCTAAATAGGCGGCGACCCGGCGCGGTGAAAGCCGCGACGATGCGCCTGTTACTGTTCCCGGTACGGTGGGATCGTGTGCAGCCGTGCCTGTTTCGGATGCCAATGCTTGAATGTCGATTTGGGTGCCGAACCGCAGCGTGCGCACGCCGTCCCGGCGGGGGTCATCGCCGCCGGCGGGTATCTCGATGCGGACGCGATCGGCGGCTTGGTGAATCAGAGCGGTCAGCTCGGTGGCGGTGATCGGTGACGACCAGCCCGCATCCTGGCCGACTCTGGAACGGGGCTCCCCACCACCCCGAGGGGCGGCGGGGCCGTCACTGATGTGATCACCTGACGCGGTGGGCCGATCACCGGGTGGGTCGAGGCGGATCAGTGCGTGAATGTGCGGGATGGCACGCACTTGCAACTCCACCACCTTGACAAAACTAACCCGCACCGAATCCGTAGAAAAGCCAATGGCTTTCAGATGCGCGGTGATGGCGCGTCGTAGTGCGATGGTTAAGCGCCGCCACAGTTCGGGCAGATGCCACGTGAACAGCACATGCCCGAGATAGTCATAGCAGTCCGCGCACAGTGGCTGACCCACGACGGGATCATCAACGGCATGACTCGTGTTGCAGTGCAGCGGGTTTCCGTGTCGGCAGTGCTGTGTCGTGACGCGTGGTGTGCGTGCGTGGCAGGTGGTTCCGGTAGCGTTGTGCACGGCCCCGTAGCCGGGTGCGGTGAGCGTGGCGAACACCTGCGGACGATCGGCAACCTCAGCAGGTACGTCGTGGTGGCCGCCGGCGGCGCCGGCGTGTACCAGCTGCCAGGTGTCGCGGGCATACAAATCTGCACACGACGGGCAGACGGTGGCGCGACGGTTGTTGCAGCGCGTCCACACCGCATGTTGGCGCCCGGCCGTGTCGGCGCCGACCAGCTGGATCGGGTGGGCGCAGTAGCCGACCGATTCCACCCGCCGCCACCACGACCCGAAACCGGGTGAGGAGGCGCGGCGGCACATCTGGCTGATCACCGCATCCGCATCGATAGTGGTGGGCAGGCCCGGCAGCACGATCACCGGGCCCGGCGTCGTCAAGCTGTTCACCGATTTCCATGTTCGCCGGGGCGCGGTACCCGAAAAGTACGGGCCAAAACGCTGATGTCGCGGTCGGTGACGTGAAAGGCCCGGACCCGTGCCGGGTCGGCGGTGCCGTCGATCATCACGTAGCCGATCCCCGGGGTGGCATCGGCGATCAGGTCGCATTCGGCGCCGGCATCGCGGGCTCCTTGTCCGAGCACCATCGCGGTCTGGGTGGCTTCGGTCATGCGCAGCCCGATGCGCACGGTGAACAGTTGGCGCACCGGCAGGGTGTCTTTGGCCGGGTCTTGCACCGCGGCCACCACCGAAATCCCGACCGCCCGCCCCTGCGATAACAGCAGCCCGAGTAGGTGTTCGATCTCGGCACGCAGTTTGCGGTCGCTGACATAGGCGGTCAGCGCGGCAATCTCGTCGATGATCACCACATACAGCGGCTCGCCGACAGTGGGGTTGTGCAGTCGGGTGTGCCCGCGCAGCCGGGCGGCGCGTGCGTGCATCAGCTCCACCAGCTGCCGCAGCAGCTCCACGGTGGGTTGCCCCGTGTGATAGCAGAACCGGGTGAACAGCGGTGCGCCGGCGCCGAGTTCCATGCCGCCTTTGGGGTCGATCACCCACAGCCGCACCCGCCCGGTTTTCACTTGGGGTGCCAGCCCGGCGATCAGCGACCACAGCACCGAACCCTTGCCCGCTCCGGTGGCACCGGCAACCAGCAGGTGCTGCCCGAGCACCGGCAACGTCCACCAGCGCCGTGATTCGGTGACCCCGACCCGCACCGCGCCCAGATCGACCTCAGTGGCCGGGGTTGGCATCGGTACCGCGATCGGCTGGCCGAGCACATCACCGCGGCCGATGATGATCCGCAGCTGCCCCGGCGCCGTGGCGCGGATCGTCAACCGCTGCGCACCCCAGGTCGCCGCCAGCGCGGGGGCGCGTTTTTGCCAGTCAGCAATCGACTGGCCGGTCACCACGCGCAAGCACAGTACGTCGGCGTGGCGGCCGATCCGCACCGACTCCACGGCGGGCACCAGCGTGCGCTCACCCAGTTTGGCGGTCAGCCCGTGCAGGGCGCACACCGATGCCCAGTTGCGGTGATACCGCCACCACGCCCAGAACCGCTGCCGCAGCGGGTTGGTCACCCACCGGCTAAACGATGACGGCTCGCATACCGACCAGCCGACATATGCCGCGATCTCCGCGATGGCGGTCAACACGCCGGCCCGCGCCCCGTGGCTGACGGTGACCCAGAGCGCCACGATGACCGGGACGCTCAGGACGGGAAACAGGATCGCCCACCACAGTAGCTGTCCGGCGGCTTTGACTGCCGCCACGATCAGCTCACCGATCCAGTCATCATCGGGTGATGGATTGTTGTTGTGGGGCTTATTGTTTGGGGTATTCGACATGACGGCCTGCTTTCACTGACGACGGAAAAAAGGGAAGGAGTGGGGGTGCCAGCCCGGCAGCCCCGACGCGCTGGTGTGCGCAACTGCCGGGCCGGCATCCGGTTACCGGGCCTGCTGGCCCGTCTTGACGGTCGCCGTGGCGGGGTCGGTGGCGGTGATGGATTCGGCGCGATACGCGATGCCCGAGCGGCCGTCTTGCGACCACGGCAACGCCACCAGACCCGCTACCGCCACCGGCTGGCCGACAGTGACTTTCGGTTCACCGACCACGGTGACCGCCAGCACTTCGCCGCCGGTGGCGTCCAGGGCGATCAACTGCACCTGCCACAGCGCTTGCCCGGTGGCCTTGTCGACGCGTGGTGCCCCGGTGTCGAAATTGGTGCGCTGCTCAGGAACCCGCGTGCACAAGAACGTCACGCCGCTCGTGTCGATTCTCAGTTTCATGCCGGTGCTGTCCTTCCTCGTTTGTTTTCCCGCGGGTGTGTTCACCCGCCAGACAAGGAAGCGCCATCCCGCGATGCGCCAGGAAGTGATAGGCAGTGATAGCAGTGATGACCGCAAACGCGCACAGGTTGCTGACCTGCGCTGATATATGCGGCATGATCGAAGTCATGGCCGCAGCCGACCCGATCCGCGCACTCAACGCGCAGCGGCTCAGCGCGGCCCGCAAGCGCTACGGCTACAGCCTGCGCGAGTTGGCGATCGAGGTCGAAAACGTCCGCACGCTACGCGGGGATGCCGACCTGCCCACCCAGGAGTCCCTGCGGCAGAAAATCGCCCAGATCGAGCGGACCGGAATGCTCGGCCCGATGTGGCGCGAAGACCTCGCCGCGGTGTTCGGCGTCGAACCCGACGAGATCTTCAGCGTGCCGATCACCACCGACCTGCCGCACCCGCTGCTGCTGCAAGTGCCCGTCGACCGTGACGTAGTGGCCGTCATCGCCGCCCAGCAACATGCCCACATCCGAGCTGAGCACACCTTCGGCCCCCAGCACGCCCGCCCGCTGGTGGAATCTGATCTGCTCACCATCGAATCCTTGATCGTCCACGCGCCATCACAGGTCAAAGCGGAAATGCGGCATGCTGCCGGGACTACCGCCGAGGTCGCCGGGTGGATCGCCCAAGATGTCGGAGATCACGCCGCCGCGGAACGACTCACCCACACCGCCGCCTTGCACCTGCGTACGGCCGGCCCGGCATTCAACGCCATGATCTTGATGCGCCAATCCAACATTCTCACCCGCACCAACCCCGACCTGGCCGCCGCGTTGGCCGCTGATGCCGCCGAACTCATCGACGGCCACGACGTGGGCCGTCTGGCCGCCAGCATCGCCCGCCAACAGGCCCTCGCTGAGCTGGCCAACAAGAATGAGCGGGCCTTTCACCGCCACGCCGCCGCAGCCCTCGAACTCGGTGACCTGCAACCCCACCCGCACGATCATGCGATCTACGCCCACGGCGCCTACGTCGCCAGCGAAATCGCCTCCGGCTACCTACGCATCGGTGACCCCGACAAAGCAGTAGCGCTGCTCGCCGGGCACCATCACGCCTGGACATCACAACAGCATCGCGACCAGACCGTGGCCGACATGCGACTCCTGCACGCCTGGATCGCCACCGGCGAATACCAAAAAGCACTCGCACTGACCGGCACGGCGATCCCGGGCTACCTGGCCGCGCCTTCCCAGCGAGCCAGACGTCATCTGGCCCAGGCAGGCACCATCGTGCGGGAGCGCCGGCGACGAAACAAAGACTCGATCCTGCAACAGCTCGCCGGCCGCATCAAAAACGCCACCCAAGGAGTCCTCCCGTGAGCCGTCGAGTCATTCCCGACAGCACCAGCACAGACCCCGCAACCGCCCGCCCCGTCGCGGTGCTGCCGGTCGGCTCATTCGAACAGCACGGCCCCTACCTGCCGCTGGGCACCGACACCCTCATCGCCAGTGCCATCGCATCATCAATCAATCAGCACCACAGCGTATTTCAGCTACCACCAGTCACATTCGGCTGCTCGCATGAACACGCGGCCTACCCCGGCACCATCAGCATCAGCGCCACCACCCTGGCCGCGATCGTCGCTGACATCATCGAATCGCTGGCACGCCAGAACATCGCCGGGCTGATCGTCGTCAACGGCCACGGCGGCAACGCCGTGCTGACCAACGTCGTCCAACAAGCCAACCACCCCAAGAACCCCGTCAAGGTTGGGCTCTACCCCAGCCGCGAAGACTGGGCCGAAGCCCGCGCCGCCGCCGGAATCCACAGCAGCAACCACGACGACATGCACGCCGGCGAACTGGAAACCTCCATCCTGCTCGCCGCCCACGCCGACTACCTGCGCGAGGGATGGCAGACCAGCGACCACACCGCCAACGACCGCCGCTACCTGACCAGCCTCGGCATCCACGCCTACACGCCCACCGGCGTCATCGGCTCCCCATCCCAGGCCAGCGTCGCCAAAGGCAGCAGTGTCCTCGCCCACCTCGGCCGCAACGCCGACACCCTGATCGGGCTGCTCACCACACGTTGACCAGCAGAACAGACAACTCGGCGGCTACCTCCGGGCTGCGCTGCGCTCCCTTCGCTTCCGTCCGCTGGCGCTCCCGTCCGCGCCGGTCGCTCCACTGCGCCCTGCGTCCGCCGCCGAGCACCAGTGCCACCAGCCAGTGAATACACCCGCAGCGTTCGTGCCAGCTGCCACCAGGCCAACGACGCTTGCGCCTATCGCTCCGCGGCCAGCACCTTCACCGCGACCCCGCGTCGGCCCACCCGCCCGCACGCTGCCGAACACAGTCCCCAACCTCGCGCGTGAGGAATTTCTTTACTGGTATCGAGTCACACCCCCAATAACGCTGTAACGCTCGGCTCGCCCCGTGGCACTCATCTTCCGGTAACTGGTCGACGCACCGTCGGCCCTCGAACAGCTGAGGAGGGCGCAATATGCCCGCAAACAATGACACCGTCGATAGGACGTCACTCGACGCAACCCTCACCCGCATCGGAAGCGCGGTCGCTCGCTACGGACTAGCGCTCGTGATCGGGTGGATAGGCGTTCTGAAATTCACCGCCTACGAGGCGCAAGGGATCGAGCCGCTCGTCGCCAACAGTCCCTTCATGAGTTGGTTGTACGAGTTCTTCTCGGTGACGACATTCTCATCGTTACTCGGTGTCGTCGAGGTCACGGCCGCGGTTCTACTGGTGGTGAAGCCCTGGCTACCGAAGGTCTCCGCCGTCGGTAGCATCGTTTCGATCGGCCTCTTTACGGCCACGATCAGCTTCCTGTTCACGACCCCCGGAGCCATGGAGTCCGCAGAAGGCGGCTTCCCGTGGTTGAGCATGACCGGTCAGTTCTTGATCAAGGATGTCGCTCTGCTGGGGATTGCGTTGTGGACGCTGGGCGATGCACTCAGCAGCGCGAAAGTTCGTGACCGTGTCTGACCCAACGCTGGACTTCATCGGACTACGGGCATTGTTCATCAACTGCACTCTCACGCGGACGCCGGGGGTCAGCAACACTCAGGGGCTCGTCGACGCATCGGCGGGCATCATGGCCAAACATGGTGTGGCCGTGGATGTCGTGCGGGCCATCGATCACGACATCGCAGTTGGGGTTTGGCCCGACATGCGAGACCACGGGTGGTCGGTAGATGAATGGCCGAGCATCTTCGAGAAGGTGCTTGCCGCACATATCCTCGTGCTCGCAGGGCCAATCTGGCTGGGCGACAACAGTTCTATCATGAAGAAGGTTCACGAACGTCTGTACGGCGGTTCGCACCTACTCAATGACGCCGGTCAATCCCTGTACTACGGCCGGGTCGGCGGTTGCCTCATCACTGGCAATGAGGACGGAGTGAAGCACTGTGCGCAGAACGTTCTGTACACCCTCCAGCACATTGGTTACACGATCCCACCGCAGGCTGACGCCGGATGGATCGGAGAAGCCGGACCGGGACCCTCATACCTCGACCCCGGTTCCGGCGGTCCGGACAATGATTTCACCAACAGGAATACGACGTTCATGACATGGAATCTGCTGCACTTCGCGCGAATGCTGCGCGACGAGGGCGGCGTGCCCGCCCACGGCAACGACCGACGCGGGTGGGAGGCGGGGAGCCGATTCGACTTCGCGAACCCAGAGTACCGATAGAGTACCGTCGTTAAGCGACCATGATCGCAACGACGGCTTCGGAAGACGAGGGCACCTTGATCGCCGCGCTTCGTGCGGGCGACGAGGGCGCCTTCGCCCGTCTGGTCGACTGGCACACACCGGCAATGCTGCGGGTGGCGCGTGGGTACGTGCCGAGTCGAGAGCATGCCGAGGACGTCGTGCAGGAGACGTGGATCGCGCTCCTCAAGGGCTTGGAAAAGTTCGAGGGACGGTCATCCTTGCGTACCTGGCTTTTCACGGTTCTGGTCAACATTGCCAAGTCCAGGGGTCTCAACGAGCGCAGGCACGTTGACACTCAGATCAAGGCATTCACGGGCGGCACGGTCGACCCCGAGCGATTCCGTGCTGCCGGCGGCGAGTTGGCCGGGCACTGGAAGGCGACAGAGACGCCGACGCCTTTCCCGGACACTCCCGAAGGCTCGGCTCTGGGCAGCGAACTCACCGCCATCGCTCAGAGTGGCCTCGATACCCTGCCCGAGCGCCAGCGCATCGTGGTGACGCTGCGCGACATGCTTGGTCTCGATTCCGACGAGGTGTGTGCACTACTCGATATCAGCGCTGCCAACCAGCGGGTGCTGCTGCATCGCGGCCGTGCGGTGATTCGGCAGACCCTCGAAGATTATCTGAGGGAAGCGTCGTGAAGCCACTGGACTGCAACGAACTCGTCGAGATGATCACCGCCTATCTCGACGGGTCACTCGATCTCGAAACGCGGGCTCGGTTCGACGAGCACCTGCTCGACTGCGACGGGTGCGACAACTACCTGCAGCAGTTTCGGGTCACCATCGGCAGGGTCGGCCGGATCCGTGAGGTCGAGCTGGCGCCGGAGTTCCGCGCGCAGTTGCTCGACGCCTTCAAAGACTGGCGCTGACAGCCCGTTCGAGCACAACGTGACGACATCCGGTCTGGCGAACCGATCTGTGCGCGCCCAATGAGTGTCGATGACCACGTCGGCTGCTTGTAACGCCTACGCCACCCGCCGACACCACTAGGCATCGACGCAGAAGTCGTCGCGAGGGAGGAACAGGCCAATGAGGCATATCGTGATCCATGGCGTCTCCATTACCGCCGGATTCCGGCCGGCGTACCGTCGTGTCTCCGACGTGCTGAACACCCTCGGCTGGTTGCCGAATCTGGTGCTGCGACTCACCATCGGCTTCATGTTCTTCAGCGGTGCCATCGGCAAGCTCGGCGATCTCACGACGTTCACGCAGATGTTCGCCAACTTGGGCATCCCCGCAGCGGGATTTCTCGCTCCCCTCACCGCGGTGGTGGAATTGGTTGGCGGTGCGGCATTGATGTTGGGCCTCGGCACCCGCGTCGTGTCACTGGTGCTGGCCGGGGACATGGTCGGCGCGTTGATCACGGACATCGGCCCGGACCTCGCGCACAAGCACCCGGGTTGGTGGGATTTCCTGAGCAACTTGTTTTATGCACCGGAGTGGCTCCTGGTGGGCCTGCTGACGTGGCTGACATGCGTTGGATCCGGCAAGGCCGGCCTGGACGAGCTGGTTAACCGATGCGCGCCGCGTACTGCGGACTGACCGCCGGTGTAGTTCGATCTGCGGCCCGGAGAACATGCTGCGCAGGCGACCGCGCCGGGCGCGATACGAAACCGGGGTGGCGCAACGGCCGCCGCTCGTCGCTCGCTTACCGTAGAGGTCATGGCCACCGATCCCGAACCCGCGCCGCCGCGCGCGACGGTGGCGACCACCGAGCGGGGCCAACGCACCCGGGCAGCCATCATCGACGTGGCGGCCACGCTCATGTACCAGAACGGCGTCTCCGGAACCTCTGTCGACGACATCCTGGCCGCGTCGGGCACCGGCAAATCGCAGCTCTACCACTACTTCAGCGACAAATCGGAATTGGTCGCGGCGGTGGTCGAACGCCAACTGGAGCGAGTGCTGGCAGCCCAACCGGGCCTAGCTCACGTCGACTCCATGAAGGGCATTGAGCGCTGGGCACGTGAGGTGGTCAGCCTGCACCGGCAACCCGGTGGCCCGTTCGCCTGTCCCCTCGGTTCGACCGCTGCGGAGTTGAAGAATGACCCGGCGTTTCGCCCAGCCCTAGCCGCGGCGTTCCGCCGGTGGGAGCAACCGCTCGCCGAGGGCCTACGCACGATGCGTGCTCGCGGCGAATTGGGCCGACGGGAGAACCCGGACCGGCTGGCAGCCAGCCTGATCGCCGCCCTGCAGGGCGGCATGTTACTGGCACGGATCAACGGGGACCTCACGACGCTGCGCGACACTTTGAACGCGGCGGTGGACAACATTCGCCGTCGCACCGTGCCGCCAAGCTGACCGCGGTTCATGCCGGACGACTCCGGCCGACAGCCGCCGCACGCTGACCTGCATTCCCAGCAGCAAACTGTACTTGACAGTACAATAACGTTCGGGCATGGTGATGATGCGCGTCATCTGAGCACCCATACGGACGGAGCAGCTTTGCAGATTCTTCGCACGCCTGACCAGTGTTTCGCTGACCTTCCGGACTATCCGTTCCAGCCCCACTACATCGATGTGGCCAGCGGCGATGGCAACACCATCCTGCGAGTGCACTACGTCGACGAGGGACCTGCCGACGCGCCGCCGGTACTGCTGCTGCACGGTGAGCCGTCGTGGTCATTCCTTTACCGCAAGATGATTCCGGTGATTACCAGCGCAGGTTTGCGCGCAGTGGCGATCGACTTGGTCGGCTTCGGCCGCAGCGACAAGCCGGCCAGTCGGGACGACTACACCTACCAGGCTCACGTCGACTGGACCCGCGCTGCCATCGAGGCGATCGGACTCACCGATATCACCCTGGTTTGCCAAGACTGGGGTGGGCTGATCGGGTTGCGCCTAGTGGGTGAAGATCCCGATCGCTTTGCCCGCGTCGTTGCCGCCAACACGTTCTTGCCTACGGGAGACCGACGTCTCGGCAAGGCTTTCCTTGCTTGGCAGAAATACAGTCAGGAGACGCCCAACTTCGACGTCGGCAAGATCGTCAGTGGCGGCTGCTCGACAGCGCTCACACACGACGAGATCGCCGCCTATGACGCCCCGTTTCCTGATGACACCTACAAGGCCGGCGCCCGGCAATTCCCGATGCTGGTGCCGACCAGCCCGGACGACGCTGCCGCCGCGGCGAATCGGGCAGCATGGGACGCGCTGGGACGCTACGACAAGCCGTTTCTGTGCGCATTCTCCGACCAAGATCCCATCACCGGTGGCGCCGACGGGGTGCTGCGTTCGTTGATTCCCGGTGCGCACGCCTACGAACCCGTCACGATAACCGGGGCTGGACACTTCCTCCAGGAGGACAACGGCCGTGAACTCGCCTCCGCGGTAGCCACTTTCATCGCTGCTACGTCGCGATGAAGCCCGACAGAAGCGAAATCCCTCGTGCGCGTACTGGGCGGTCGGTCATCTGGTGATGTATCGCAACGCAGGCGACGACGGGCAGCTGCAAACGCCAGACAAGCAGCGAGCTTCGCCGATCGCTGAACCGCAGAAAAGGCAGGGCTTGCCGGCAACGTTGTCGCGGCAGCTGGGAGTCGCGGAGTCGACCAATCGCGCGCAAATTGGTGTCTTCGCCGTATTCGCGGCTCATGCTCTGGTGTTTTCGTCGTGGGTGGCCCACATCTCTCACGTTAAAGGCGACTTGGGACTTTCCGACGGCGAGCTGGGCGATGCTCTGCTGGGTGCTCCTTTGGGTGCTTTGCTGGCGACGACGCTGTGCGTCTGGGTGTTGCCACGCTGGGGAAGTCACCGTCTGGTCCCGGTCACGGTGGCCGGCTACGCGGCGTCCGGGCCCCTTCTGGGTCTTGCCAGGTCCGAGATGGAGCTTTTTCTGGCGCTGACGTGTGTGGGTTTCTTTTTAGGCGGACTGGACGTCGCGATGAACGTTCAAGCCGCTGCGGTTGAGCGTCTCGCTGCGAGCCCGATCATGTGTCGCTTCCACGGGGTGCGCAGCGTCGCCGTGTTGCTGGGGTCTTTGATCGGCGCGGCCTGCGTGAGCGCGGACGTGGACCTGGCTGCCCAGCTGACCGTCATCGGCGCCATGGTCATTGTCGTAGTCCTGCCGCTTTCCCGCGGCTTGCCCAGCGACCCGGCACCCACCGCCGGTAAGCGAACCGAACGGCCTCCGCGGATCTGGAGAAGTCCGACCGTAATGATCTTGTCGGCCGTCGCGTTCGCGTCTTTTCTGTGTGAAGGATCCGCATCCGACTGGTCGGGCGAGTATCTTGGCCGCGTCGTCGGCGCGGCGCCTGCCGTGGCCGCGCTCAGCTACGTGCCATTCACTTTGGTGATGGCCGTGACGCGGTTGGGTGGCCGCCGGCTGTACAGGCGCATATCCATCCGCCGGCTGCTGCCGACATTGGCGCTGTTCGCCGCCGGGGGTCTGTGCGTAACACTGGTAACCGCCGATCTTACGGCGACTTTTGTGGGGTTTGCGGCTTTAGGCGCGGGAGTGGCGCTGCTGGTGCCCGCTGCGATGACGGCCGCATACTCCCCGAGCGACGCGGGAACCGCAATTGCCTTGGTCGCCGCCATCGGCTGGGTCGGCTATCTCATTGGTCCACCGTTGATCGGCCAACTGGCCCAGCGGGCCGGGCTGTCCGTGGCGCTGGTCACCGTCCCGGTCATGATGACGCTGGTTGCGATCGCGATCCGATTCACCGACGCTTTCGACGCGGCAGACGCATTCCCTGCGGACAACGTCAACCATGACGGCGAACGCCGGGGGCCGAATTGAGTCGAATATCTCGGAGCTTTCAGCGCAGCCTGGTGAGCCGCAACCAGGGTGCGCCCGAGCAACCGGACGCACTGCCGGTGGCGCACAGCGGTGGTTGGGACCTCGAGGGAAAGCCGCTATGACACATTCTGTTGCACCCCAGCTGGATCAGGACCGCCTGCCCGTTACCGAGCTGGCCGATTCGGCGGCGGCGGCGCACTACATCACTCGCGGGTGTTTCACCGATGGCCGGTCGGGGCGGGTCGGTCTGGAGGTCGAGGCGCACTGCTTCGACCCGGGTGCCCCCGCCCGCCGACCGGGCTGGGAAGAGATCACTGACGTTCTCGACGCGCTTCCCCCGCTACCGGGCGGCAGCGCGTTCAGCGTGGAACCTGGTGGCGCGGTCGAGCTGTCCGGGCCACCCGCCGAGGGCGTACTTCCTGCCGTAGGCGCGATGGCAACCGACCAGGCGGTGCTTCGATCGGCTTTCGGCAATGCCGGGCTGGGTCTGGTGTTGTTGGGCACCGACCCGCTACGCGAACCCGAGCGCGTCAATCCGGGCGCACGCTACCGCGCCATGGAACGATTCTTCGTCGCCGGCAATACCGCTGCCGCTGGTGCGGCGATGATGACATCGACGGCATCCATCCAAATCAACCTCGACGCGGGACCGCAGGCCAGGTGGGCGGCACGACTACGGCTGGCACACGCGTTGGGTCCGACGATGATCGCGATCACCGCCAACTCGCCGTTATTGCGCGGGAAGTTCTCCGGCTGGGTGTCGACCCGGCAACAGGTGTGGGGCCGCCTCGGCTCCGCACGTTGCGGACCCATCCAGCAGGCCGACTGCGAGGATCCGGCCAGCTCCTGGGCGCGCTACGCGCTCAATGCCCCGGTGATGCTGGTACACGCCCCCGACGCCGTCGCGGTGCGGCGGCGTGTATCTTTCGCCGATTGGGCCGACGGCCGGGTGCTGCTGGGCGGGCGTCGCCCCAACACCGCCGACCTCGACTACCACCTGACCACTCTGTTTCCGCCGGTGCGCCCCCGCGGCCGACTCGAGATCCGCTACCTCGACAGCGTTCCCGACGTGCTCTGGCCGGCCGTGGTGTTCACGCTGGTGACTCTGCTCGACGACCCGGTTGCCGCCGAGGCCGCGGCCGAGGCCGTCGAACCGGTCGCCGCGGGCTGGGAGACCGCCGCCCGGATCGGCCTAGCTGACCGGCGGCTGCGCGCGGCCGCCGAGCGGTGCGTGGCCATTGCCGCCGAACGAGTACCCGCTGAACTCGAAGATGCGATGAGCAGGTTGATCCGCAACGTCGAGCGCGGCCGTTGTCCGGCCCACGACCTGACCGACCGGGTGATGGAGCGTGGCATCACAGCCACGGTCGCTGAGCTGGCGCACGAAGGATGGTGACTCTCCAACCGCCGCGCCCCGTGGCACGGCCGGTCTGGTACCGGAAAGGACTGCTATGACGGTAACCCTGTCGAACCACCTGGCCGTGGACTCCGCCTACGAGGCACTGCGTCGCGATGTCTTCCGTGGACTACAAAAGACACCGAAAGAACTGCCGCCCAAGTGGTTTTACGATTCAGTAGGCAGCAGATTGTTTGATCGGATCACCCGGCTGCCCGAGTACTATCCGGCTCGCGCGGAGACACAGATCCTGTCGGCACGTTCCGCCGAGGTTGCCGGCGCTAGTGCCGCGGACTCCCTGGTCGAATTAGGGAGTGGTACCTCGACGAAAACCCGGCTATTGCTCGACGCGCTGCGCGATGCCGGCACGCTACGCCGGTACGTGCCGTTCGACGTCGACGCGAGCACGCTCTCGGCGTCAGTAGCTAAGATCCGCCACGACTATCCGAACATCGAGATCCATGCGGTCTGTGGTGATTTCGAGAAATACCTAAGCGAGATCCCCGTTAAAGGGCGGCGACTCTTCGTGTTCCTGGGCTCCACGATCGGCAATCTCGCCCCCGAGCCACGCGCCGAATTCCTCGCGGCACTGGCCGCCGCGATGCGATCGGGTGACAGCTTGCTGCTGGGCACCGACCTCGTGAAAGACCCAGGCCGGCTGGTGCGAGCGTACGACGATGCCGCCGGGGTGACCGCCCGGTTCAACCGCAATGTGCTCGCGGTGATCAATCGGGAGCTCGACGCCAATTTCGACCTCAGCGGCTACGCGCATGTCGCCCGGTGGAATGTCCGGGCCGAACGCATGGAGATGTGGCTGCGGGCTGTCGGCCCCCAGCGGGTACACGTCGGCGCCTTGGACCTGACGGTCGAGTTCACCGCCGGCGAGGAGATGCTCACCGAAGTTGCGTGCAAGTTCCGATCCGAAGCGGTGGTCGCCGAACTCGCCGCGGTCGGGCTGGAGCGCACCCGGTGGTGGACCGACGACGCCGGCGACTTCGGTCTCGCACTGGCAGTGCGGTAGACGCCAGGCAAGAAAAAGTCGAGAAACCGGATGATGATGAATTACCAAGGCATTACGCCGCTCTCGCGAGTCCGATCCCGGTCGCGTTCGGCGCTGGCCCCCTCCCGAGGACTGCCGTCCATTTCCGGAGGAACCACTTTTTCGGAGAGTCTTTGACGGCGTGGCCAGTTGTGGTTGTCGCGGCTGCGCCAGGTATCGGGACCTTCGGAAGTTGGCGCAACTACTCACTACGCGGGAGAAGACTCATCGGCGCGGCTTCGGAGGATTGCCGCCAACTCCCGTAGATCGCTGGCGACGATCTCCGGCTGCGGCAGGCCGGAGATCGGCAGCGGGGCGTTGCCGGCGTGGGTAATCAGCTCGCCGCCGAGCCCGACCGATTGCGCGCCGGTGGTGTCCCAGACGTGGGCGGCGACCATCATGCATTCCGCCGGCGCCACGCCAAGTTCGTCGCAAGCGCGCAGATACACGTCGGCGCGGGTTTGAACACTCGGTGTGAGGCGACGCTGAGCTGGCGCTCGAAACGGTGCCCCAGTCCGGCATGTTCCAGCGGGCTGGCACCGCCCGGATTGGGCGGTGAGTTTGTCAGCGTCACGAGGCGAAAACCGTTGTTACGTAGGACTGTCAATCCATCGGCGACGTCGGGATGTGCAGGAATGGTCAGCATCCCGTGGTCAAGTGTCCGTTCGTCCGCCTCGGCGATGTTGACGCCGTGGACGGAGGCGAGCATCTGCGGCACCCCCTGGCCCAGTGTGAAGAAGTCGACGTAGTGGTCCGAGAGCGTCGCCGTCATCGAGTAGGTGACCAGCTGACCGAACCACGCCCGCAAGCCTCGTCGATCGCCGAAGGGTCGCTCGAAAAACGGTGCGATGGAATCGATGTCGATCAAAGTCTCGTTGACATCGAACACGAGAACAGATGGAGCTGCGATCATCGTCACATCATCTACGGTGTGGTCGTCGATAAAGCCCCGCGTGGTCGGTGACGGGCCGGCACGGCAGAAAATCTTCACCGCAGGGGAATGTCGTGTCCTTGTCCGCGTTCATTGGCGGAACGGGGGCCATGGAAGCGGCGTTCGGCTTCGGCAATGGGGAGGTCTTTGATGCTCGCTTCTCGGCGGCGCATGAGTCCGTCGTCGTCGAATTCCCATAACTCGTTGCCGTAACTGCGGTACCACTGATGGCTGGCGTCGCGCCATTCATATTGGAAGCGCACGGCGATGCGGTTCCCGCGGAATCCCCACAGGCTTTTGCGCAGCACGTAGTCGAGTTCGTGTTCCCATTTTCTGGTGAGGAACTCGACGATTGCGGGGCGGCCGGATAGGAATTGGTCGCGGTTGCGCCATACGGAGTGTGGGGTGTAGGCCAGGCTGACGTGGCGGGGGTCGCGGGTATTCCAGGCGTCTTCGGCGGCCTGGACTTTCTGCAGTGCTGTGACGGTGTCGAACGGTGGGGAAGGGGGTCGTTGCTCAGGCACGTTGGCGTTGATCCTCGTTGGTGGTTGTTCGTGATCGTGGCGGGACCGACGACTCTTAGTTCTGGTGGTGGTTCAGGGCGACGACGGGCCAGTCGTTGTCGACATGAGCCAAGACGTTGAAGTAGTTGGTCAAAATGTTGAGCGCCAAGTTGGCGACGACTTCGCCGATCTCTTCCTCGGTAGCGCCGGCTTCGCGGGCAGCCTTGACTTCGGTTTCGTCAACGTCGCCGGCGTTGGCGGCGATGGTGTTGGACAGTTTGAGCAGCGCGGCCACGTGGGCGTCCTTCGAGTCACCCTCTCGCGCCTTGGCTAGCTCGTCGGAGTCCAGCTTGGCGATGTTGGCGCCGATGTAGGTGTGCGCGGACAGGCAGTACTCGCATCCGTTCAGTTCTGCGGTGGCGATCGCGAGCCGCTCGCGCACCGCTGGGCTCAACACGCCGCCGGCGACCGCGCCCGACAGCGCCAGGTAAGCCTGCAGCAGAGTAGGACTGCTGGCCATCACCTTGGTCATGTTGGGGGTCAGTCCCAGCGATTTGTGTACTTGGGCGAGCAGCTCGGCAGCCCGGCCGGTGGCGGCCTCGGGCTCGACGGGAACAAAGTTAGCCATTGCGGGTCTCTTTCTTTCCGCCATCACCTAATGGATGAATATGAGTTCTCTCCATTAGCAATCTACCACTGCCTTCTAACGGGTGCAAGGCTTTCTACCCGTGAGAATGTCGGTGTGTGACGACGGGAACACCCGCGTGGCTCCCGCCCGCCGAGCCGGCGCCGGTTCGCCTGACGTCCACCATCTGGGCCGGCCCAGCCGCAGTCAACATGCGAGCCGGTGACGCCCCCGGATGTGTGCTTTACGAACACATTTGTGACCGGTGTGACGCTCAAAGTCGATGGCGGCCAGCATCTGACTTAATCCACCAACGACGATCGGGCCGCCGACGACGACGGGTCAGATTCGCCGGTTCGTCTCAGCTGCGGACGTTCGGTGGCGCCGTACTTTGGCGCGGTTGCCGCAGATTGCCATGGAACACCAGCGTCGGCGGTGGGCTTTGGTGCGGTCGTAGAAAATGACGGTGCAGCCAGGGCATTGCCGGATCAGGGTCGGGTCGCCCTCGACGAGCAGGTGCGCCCAGGCTTGTGCGGATAGGACCAGAAGCTGTGTGGGCTGTTCCCAGTGCCGCCGCTCATGCAGCAAGAGAGTGTCATGGTCGGGGTTGAGCTGGGTGTAGCGCCGATCCTGCGCCAGCAGCGCATTCAGCTCGTCAATCACATCAACGGGGAACGGCACCGACTTTTCGCCTGCCCAGTCCAACAGAATCGGCCGCAGCTTCTCCCGAAGAGTACGGGCATCCCCAGCGGCGCCGTCGAGTTGACCAGCGCTGAACAGATCTTCGAGCACTGCGCGGTCGTCGTCGTCGATGAGTCCCGTGCGTGCGAGCCACCGTACATAATTCGCCCCGTCTCCGATCAATTCGATTGGCTCTGAACCTGGGGAAGGCGTGGCCCGGCTGTTCAGTAGTTCCAGGGCCGGGTCTCCCGCGAGGCCGACGATGACATCGAGCGGCTGCATCGGCCTCACCTTCCCGGGCGGATCACCGCCGCACTGGTAACCGCTCAACTACATGTTGACAGGTTAGCAAGCGCGGGTGTAACCTTTGAAACATCTTTTCAGAAGTTACACGGGTGGACTGGGAGCGAGGGTTGCGATGGGTGTCATTAAGCACAAGAAGATCGACGTCGATGGGAACGCCGGATCCGAACCGGTTGCGGCATCGGGCTCGGAATCCGAAGCAACGAGTGCGACCTACCGGGCGCCCTTGGAGATCGTCAAAGAACTCTACGCAAAATTGACCGCCGGCGATCCAAGCGGCGCGCTGGCCCTGATGTCTGACGACATCGAGTGGATCACCATGATGGACTACAAGGTCGCCGGCCGTGGCCCGCAGAAAGTCCTTGAGGGCATGCTGATGCCGGCAATGGAAGAGTGGGAGCCATACACGCTGACGCCGCACGAATTCATCTGTGACGGCGATAAAGTCGTATCGGTGGGGCGGTTCGAAGGAACGAACCGCGCGACCGGCAAGCACGTGGAGGTCGACTACTCTCACATCTGGGAAGTGAGAGGTCACAAGATAGTGCGACACCGTCAATTCATCGACACGGGCAAGATTGAGCCAGCGCGCCATCTCGGCTGAGGCCGCCGGGGGACACAGGGTGGTGACCCAAACCTGCGTCGTATGATGCCAATCCTCCTCACAGGTCCATGTTCTGGTGAATTTGACATCCCAACTGCGAGAGTCCGCTGATGCAAGAGTTTGATGACGAACTGTTCCGAACAGACACCAGGGCACTCAGGGTCGGCCCGTGCACGGGGACGGCTTGACCAGCTGGAAGAAGAACTCGACGAAATCGCCACGCGCACCGACAAACTGATGACCACCACCTTTGGAGCGGAATCCCGATGACAACCGAGCCAACCTTTGTCTTGGTCCACGCGGCGTGGGCCGACAGCTCCAGCTGGGCACCTGTCATCCATCGACTACAGCAGCGCGGCCACAACGTCATCGCCGCACCGCTACCGCTGACATCGTTCGACGACGACACCGCAGCGCTGAACCGAGTTCTCGAGCGTATCGAGGGACGCGTCGTTCTCGGCGGTCATGCTTACGCCGGCGCGGTCATCGGAGCGGCAAATACCGACTCGGTGACGGCTTTAGTCTATGTCGCCGCGATCGCACCCGACGAAGGTGAAACAGTCGCCAGTCTGTTTCACCGCGCCCCTGCGCATCGTCTCGCACCCGCCCTAGAACCGGATCGTCACGGCTTAATTTGGCTGCCGCACAGCGCTTTCGCAGCAGCATTCGCACAAAACGCAACCTCCGAACAACACGCCATGCTCGCCGCAGTCCAGCGCCCCCTCTCACCGACGTGCATCACCGCACCCGCCCCACGGCCCGCCTGGAAAGATCGCACAAGCTGGTTCCTCATCGCCGAAAACGACCGCATGATCGCCGCGGAAACCCAGCACTTCGTCGCCACACGGATGAACGCCACCATCCGTGTCACCGATGCCGACCACCTGCCAATGGTGACCCAACCCGACAGCGTCACCGAGATACTGCTCGCCGCGGCCACCGGTCCGACGGCTGCGTGATAGCGCCACCTGACCCGGCCTGTGCGCTCATCGTCGGTTCAACATGACTGACCAAATACACCCGACCCACCCGACGAGACGTCCACCGCGTAGTGAGTAATTCCGACGGCTGTCGGAGGTCCCGATATCCGGCGCAGCCTCGACGCCTACGATCCGCCACGCCGTCATCGACTCACCGGTCGGGTCAGTGACGCTACTGCGCGACGACGCCGACCGCAACACCACCGACGGGGTGCGTTGGTCAGAGCGGTGCTACCACAAGCGTTTCACTGTCGGCTCGAGAAACGCATGGCATGAGGTAGCTGTCGCGTTCGGCATCCTCAAGGTAGGCGTCGCGGTGGTCGACTCGGCCGGAGACAAGACGCAACTTACACGTGCCGCATGTGCCGCTTTCACATGATGATGCAACAGAGATCCCGGCCGACCGCAGAGCGTCCAGTAACGTCTGCGCGGGCGACACGTCGATAGTTTGATCGGTTGACTGCCAGCGTACTGAAAACGGTGAGCATGCCATGCCCAGGGCATTGACTCCCTGGAAGTTTTCAAAATGCACGCGGCTGGGGCGCCAGTGCATTGTTAGGGCGCGGACTTCGTCCATCAACGGCGTTGGTCCGCAGCAATAGAGGTGGGTTTCATCCGGTTGGGAAAGATATGGCCACAGGTCGAGTCGGCCCGCGCTGGTGCTATGGTGCAGCAGGACTTCCATCCCGGGCGACAGCTTAAGCATGTCATCAAGATATGCCGAATTAGCTCGACTCTTCGTCAGATAGATAAGCAGCCCCGATGCGTCGGTTGTCCTCGCAACCTCTAAAGCCATGGAGCGTATGGCCGTGATACCTATGCCTCCGGCGATGAAGAGATAGGCGCGTGAGGGCGCCAATTGGAATGTGTTTCGAGGCGGCGAAATGACCAGCCGGTCACCGCGTTTGGTCTGATCGATAAGATCGACTGATCCTCCCCGTCCGGTCGTGTCACGATATACCGTGATGGCATAGCGGTTATGACAACCTGGGGGGTCCGTCAGTGAGTAGCTGCGTACCGAACCGTTGGGTGTACGAACGGTGATATGTGCTCCCGCCGTGAAAGGTGGGAGAGCTTGCAGTCCCTCTGGTATGAGCTCGAAACGCCAAATCGATTCTGTCAACCGCGTCTTTGCCGCGATCACCACAGAGGTCTCGGATTGATTCATTAAGCTTCACCGTTGCCAGCGTAGGGATTGACCTTGACTGGGTCACCTTGCCGCATAGTCGCGCCGTTAATGACCTCAGCCCAAATCCCAAGGTTGGCATCACCGTAATGTTCTACGAGGAGCCTGGGCACCGCCAGATCGCGAACGGCGGTCGATGGATTGACTTCAGTCGCTGCGCACCGAGGAATGGCCGCTAGCCCGCGTAGCAAGACGTCACCGATAGAAAACTCTTTACCAACTAGCTCTGCTTCAGCAAAGGGTGGTGTGCCTTGGATATAGATGTTTGCCCGAAATCGGCGGTGGTCGATCACGCGTTCGCTCCTGCGTGAGAGGTCGCGGATCGAATCGAGGTTGATGATCGACACGGCGTTCATCAAGGTGTCCGATTTGATTGCCGCGTCGGTGAACCGACGCCCGGGTTCTCGCGCCAGGATCGGCTCTGCTTCATCTGGACAATCGAGTATTCGCGCGAAGAAGCGCTCGACCGCTCGTACACCCGCCCGCGTCGCCAGGTCTTCGTGTAAGACGACGTGCTGGCGTACCTTGACCTCCAAAACCCGGCTGTGAACATCGAGATTGGTTGTGATCCCGGCAAGTCGATCCTCTTTGAGCAGGACGAAGAAGTTGCTCTTGTGGATCGCTTTCCCATTGCCAGGACGGTATTCGCCGCCAGGTCGGGCCAACGCCCATTCGCGATCGTAGGGAAAACCGCGGCCGGTCTTCAACGCAACTGATGCCACGGTTTGAGGGGAGAGTCCTTTGATGGGGTAAGACGCGAGCTCATAGACAGTAGCCGCAGCCCCGTGGAATTCGGCGGTCATGATGCTGTGTCAAGGATGTGTTCCAGTTCCGGCGTGGGTGCCAGCAACCGGTGGATGGCTTTGGCGAGAACTTCGGGTTGGTCGTCGGAGATGAATGCACGTGTGTGCGGGATCAGCTCGACTCGCGCGCCGGTGAGCCGTTTTTGCAGTCGGCGGGCGTGCCGACGGAGGAATATGACGTTGCCCGACGCGCTCCAGGCGATGAGCGTTCGGCCCGTGAATCGGTGCAATTGCCGTACGGCGGCGATGGCGGCGCGGGGCCGCGCTACCACCACGATTTTCCTGTCCTGCAACGTGTTACTCATCGTCAGCTTCTCCTCGGGTCTGGATGCCGGAGCGGCTGGCGGGTATCGGGGCTCCCAGTCCGTTCAGCCGCCCGTGCCAGCTGCGGTGGTCAGGTGAAGGCCTTCCTCATTAGCTCGTGAATGTGCTCGGTGATGGTGTCGGCTTCTTCTTCGAGGGCGAAGTGGCCGGTGTCGAGCAGCACTACGGTCGCGTCGGGCACGTCGTTTTTATAGGCCTGGGCGCCGGCGGGGATGAAGAACGGGTCGTTTTGCCCCCAGATCGCAAGCAAGGCGGGTTGGCGTTCCCGCAGCCAGGCCTGCCAGTGGGGGTAGCGGGGCGGGTTGTTCTGGTAGTCCCACAGCAGGGCTTTCATGTAGTCGGCACGCCCGGGCAGGTCCAACACGCGCTGGTCGTCAAAGGCGTGTGCGGGGTCGATGTGCTCGGGATCGCGGGCACCGGCCTGCCATTGCATCTGGGTGCCGGGCAGGCTGACGAACTCGTCGACGGCGGGCTGGCCGGCGTCGCGGTCTTCCCACCAGTTGGCGAGCGCGGCGACGCCGGGTCCGAAGCCGTCGGTGTAGGCGTTGGCGTTTTGGGTGATGATCGCCGCCACCCGCTGGTCATGCTCGAGGGCGATGCGGAAGCCGACCGGGGCGCCGAAGTCGAACATGTAGATGGCGTAGTCCTTAATGGCGAGCGCGTCGATCGTCTTACCGGTGACCTCGGCGAGCCGGTCGAACGTGGGGGATTGGGGCAGCGGGTCTGACTGCCCGAAGCCGGGGTAGTCGATGGCCACGGTGTGCCATTGCTCGGCGAGTCGGTCGATCAGGCGGACGTAGGCGCGGGTACTCGACGGGTAGCCGGGCAGCAGCACCAGCGTCGGCCGGTCGCGGTCGCCGGCTTCGCGGACGAAGACATGCAGATGGTCGATGGTCAGGCTGTGGTGACGGATGGCGGGCATGAAAACGATACTCCTCAACGGTGGTTGCGGGTGGATGGGAACTGGGCGAGGTCAGCGGCGCGGCGACGGACGAAGACGAACAGAATCACGGCGATCGGCAATCCGACCAGCAGCGCGTGATCGACGAGGAAGGCCAGGTAGTAGCCACTTAAGAACGTTTCGCCGGCTGCGTGGCCTAACGGCAAGACCACGGTGTTCATGAACACCCAGATCGCTGCACCGTAGGCCGCTCCAATGGCGGTGGCTATCGGCAGGGTGTGCACCCGGGGTGCGATGACCAGCGCGTAGAAGAAAGTGAACACTGCCGCCAGCGCCAGGTGGATGGCGAACCCCAGCGCCGCGACGCCGATCCCGGCGCGGCCGGTGGTGAATGCGGACTCGCCGAGCAGGCCGCTGGCGATGTACTGCAACAGTGTCTCGAAGTTGAACCGGCGGGCGATCAGCACGTACGCGATGAACGCGAACGCGGCATCGCCGACCGCGGCGACCAGCGTGGCCGCCACGACGCCAGGCCAGGTCCACCCCCGAGCGCGGGTAACGAATGGTGGGTCGACGGTCATGACAGGACTCCTCAACGGTCGGTGATCAGCAGACCATGCTAATGCATAGCTCGAAGGGTAGCGCATTAGGTCATTGAAGGCAACCGTGGTCATCGGGCTCTCAACAGGTATTCCGCATGATCAGAGAGCAACGGTTGCGCGTCGCCACACGCTTAAAATGGCGACGTGAGGATCCAGACGGGACCGACATTGGAGGCGCTGCAACAGGCGGGCTTTCCGATGGGCGGCGAACCGTCGATATCGGTCGACCTCGCCGATACACTGGTCACGGTCACCCAACCGGCCACCGACTTGTTGTCCGATCCCGACCAGCTGCGCCGGTGGTGGCAGCTGCAGGAGTCGCGACTGCCTCCCGGTGCGCCTATCCCCGATCCCACCGCCACCCGCCGGCTACGCCACGCCGTTCGCGACGCGTTCGACGCCCACCTTGAGCACCGCGTGCCGCCAACCGAGTCGCTGGATGACATCAACGCCGCCGCCGCGGCGGCACCCGTTAGCACACGGTTGGACCTAATCGCCACCGAGCTGCAGCGCAGCGTGCGTTGGCATGTCGAATACGGCGGAAACCCCGCGCTCGCGGCCACCGCCACCGACGCCATAACCGTACTCACCGATCCCCGCTACCGCGACCAGTTGCGACGCTGCGCCAACCCGGATTGCTCCATGCTCTTTCTGGCCACCAATCCGCGCCGCAGCTGGTGCACCGCCAACATCTGCGGCAACCGGGCCCGCGTCGCTCGCCACTACCACCGCCGCACCCACACCACCGGCTAGCCCGGCGGTCTAACCTTCGTGGCGGAAGACCGCCAGTAAGAGGGTAGATTCTCAACTTGCGAGCAACCTCAGATCTCTGTGCCTTTTCAGGCCGTAAAAATCGACATAATGGCTGGTAAAAGTGTCGGCGAGGGTATGGGGTGTTGTTTGAGACATGTGAGGTGTCCCGCTTGAGTGGGTCGATTTCAGGGCTGGCGAGCGGGGCTGATGGACGTGAGCCAAGTGCTGGCTCTGCAAATCGGATCTCAGCGCGTTCCAGCCGAAGTGGCGGCTCCCGGTAGCCGTGCAGGGCAGCGAACAGGGCACTGAGGCGCCAGATGAACGCACACCAGATCGCGTAGTTATTCGTAGTATATTGTAGGTGTATGCTAGTTGACTGGAGCAAGCGGGCCGACTACATCGGCGAGCGGCACGGCATCTCTCCGGTCTGGGCGGACGCAGCGGTCAACGACCGTCACGCCGTCTGGCAAGCGCCCGACCCCGCGAGTCGGTCGGGCCTGTCGGTTCGGGTAATCGGCTATTCGCCGGCAGCGCGGGCGGTACTGACCGTGATCTTGATATCCGCCGATGCCGACCCTGATGAGCGCCCGGATGGCGATTGGTGGGGCAGCAATGCCTGGGTATCGAATCAACAGGATAAGAGCCTCTACAGTGAGGAGCAGCAAGAATGAGCAGGATTGATGATTTGCTCGCCGACGAAGGCGCACGCGCGGAGGCCTACTCGGGAGGCCCGGTGCCTGAGCATGTCACCGTAAGCCGTCCGAATCTTGGCCGCCAGACTGTGGTTTCGGTGCGCTTGGCTGCCGATGAGCATGAGCGGCTGAGCCAGGCTGCTCGTAAAGCGGGACTGTCACTGTCGACCCTTATCCGGGTATGGGTCGTTGATCGACTCCACGCCGAAGATCATGGGGATTCAGGAACCGTCGCCGAACGTCTGGCACGGCTCGAGCGCGAAGTATTCAGGCGCCCCGCGTAAACACCGCAGGGTGCAAGCCAAAGCCGGCAAGAGTGCGCCGTTAATCGCCATCGCTCTTCACGAGAAACGGCGCGTCTGTCCGGCGTAACCCTCGCGGCCGAGTACCGCCCCGATGGGGGTAGATTGCGGATTTGTCTCCAATGACGTGCACGTGCATCCCCCGTCAGCGTTGACGGTGACTGAGACTGATATCGGTAAGGAAGTCGACCGCGCCTTGAAGGCCGCGTGGAATGTCCCTGACATGGTCCAAGCCGAGATCACCGGACACCATGTGACGTTGACCGGTCAGGTGCAATGGGATTTTCAGCGTCAAGCCGCCGAGCACGCCATTGAGCATCTTCGGGGCGTGTACTCGGTGACTAACAGGATCTCGCTGGCTGCCCGGGCGGCCGCTCACGACACCGCACAACGTATCAAGAACGCGATCATTCGCAGCGCTCAACTGGACGCGGCCACCATCAATGTCGACGCCTCGGGTAACAAGGTCACCCTGACGGGCACCGTGCGGTCCTGGGCCGAAAAACGGCAAGCAGAATCAGCGGCGTGGTCATCACGGCACGTCACCCATGTCGACAACAAGATCACAGTGCTGGGGCTTTGACCAACCATCCAGACTGCCGGATAGGTCCCATTACAGGCTTGTCCGGCAGTCACTTTAGGCTCTTAAAACCTTGGCGATAAATCCGCTGTTACGTCAGCAAATGACTTCTTCATGCCCAGATCCGCGGACGGGAGAGCGCTTCGTGTTCCAGAGTGGAAAGGAGCGCTTCAGCGCCGGAATTATCAAAACACGACCGCATCCCGCCCCATCGAATGGCGAACACCCAACCGCAGACACAATGATGCGAAAGTGGTTGCGGTGTGTAGGTTGATTCGCGATCAGAATGGTATCTCCAGGCGGCGAACGCGTGCAGTTGACGTCCAGGACGATGTCGGTTGTCGGCGCAATGCGATTGTCGTGGAACGCTTATCTACATGACGGTGAGCAACGGGTTTAGGGGGGCGGTGGGTCGTGGCAGTCTGCCAGCCGTGGAGTATCGATAAGTGATGGCCGTACGGTTTGGTACGAAGCTACCGTCAGTCGGCGACGGCTCGGGATCGGTTGTGTGTCCTTCAGCGATCAGTCGGTGACGAAAGTCCCTCTTCCCCCGGTCGCCGCCCGAGCAAGCTGCGATTACTGCGGCGCGACGGCACCGTGATGGCCCTGAATGCCGTTGCAGCCAAAACTTACATCTCTTCAAGGGAGTAGGGCATGAAGTTGCGGTGGATACCTCCGACCGTGGCGGTGATGTCGCTGATCGCCAGCCTGGTGATAGCGGTCTCGTGCGGTCGAACCGACACCAATTGTCCGAATGGAGAGCAGTGCACGTCGGAGAAGAACGCCCCAGGTGTGGGGGTAGCACCCGCGGACAATAGAAAGCGCGCGGGTCGATTAGTCGATGCCGTAGAACGATGCAAGTACGACATCGAACACAGTGACCCTCCACAGACAAAATGCGATGTGTTCGTCACATGGGATAACAATCGCAAGATCTCCTATCAAGACGCTCAGGAAGAAGCAAAAATACTGCAGCGCAAATCATTGGTGGACGCCATCAATGCTGCCGCCCAGCCGCCGACCCAAGGAATTTGCAAACCCCAACTGGCATGTAACTATTACCTAGGTCAACTCGGAATCATATTGGATATTCCATACTTCCGAGAAAATCGGTATACGGCCGATCAGATGAACAGCTTCCTCAACGAAGCATCAATTGCGGGAAAGTCGGGTAATTGGCTCAAAGTTGGCGAAGGAATCGAACCCGGATCGGGGGTGCAAACACTCGCAAACGAGGGTCGATTCATCGTTGCGTCGTCGCACAGCATACCGGGCGTAGGTTCCCAAGGCGCGCCGCCGTGTGATCCTCAAGCCGACGTGCAAGCCCACGGTGAATCCCTCACCTGTCACGGGCACGTTGCGATTGCCGCCCCGGATTACCTCGATAAAGAGTCGGACCCAGACCTCGCGGGCCGTCGCGGTCCCTGGATTCGATATGCCATATTGAACGGCACACCGCACACGGCGAAGAGCACCCGAACGAGCAAGACATTCGGTCCTAGTGTTACTCCTCCAATTTGGGTCGAATACATAGGTAAGGATTGGCACGCGCCGGTCAAAGAATTTAAGCCGCCCTGCGTTGATTTGGATGGTGACGGTAAATGCGACAACTTACCCAGCGGCGGACCAAACCCGCCAAAACCGACACCCGTGTGTGTTGCGTGTGACCAGGGTTATCACTGCGAACACAACCCAGAGCGATGCGTGAGAGACTCGACCACTCCGGTGGTTACCACGCCACCGATATCTACACCTCCCAGCGTATCGACGACCACGACGACCACAACTCCCCAAGAACATGCCTGATCTGCGGCGCTGTCATACCTTCGCCCCTGTTCACTGTCCTTGGATGCCAAGGACGTTGCTGTCATGACGAAGGCGGCCGGATCGGCTACTACTGGGTGGGTCGAGCAGTTGAAGCGCTGGGTTAGGCCCGCCCTGGTAGTTCTCACCGTCGGTACGTTGGCCGCCGGGCGCAGCCGCCTGGTTGGCCGGGTCGTCCCCGGTGGCCGACAAGTGTTGGGCGGTGGGAACAATGATCGCCATCGTGCCGGCATGGGTCTGGTACTGGCCGCGCTGCGCCGCCGCCATGCCGGGATTGACCCATCGCGGTCTTGTCTCTCGTCGGCACCCTGCTGGTGCATGAATATCGCTGGGCGTTGATTGCGGTGATGCTCGCCGGAGGCCGAGCGCTGGAGGCGGCAGCCGAGCAACGGGCCTCTCGCGACCGGCGGGTATCAAATCGAGGAGCTCGGTCGCCCGGACACTCCCTGACTGTTCTCACACAAGACAACCGTTTGAGAAGACGACATACTGACGACGTATCAATGAGAAAACGACGATTTTGGTGAGAACCTGCGCGACGACTGACTGAGGTGTCTGTCACCCAAAAACTTCCGGGAACCTCCGCGAGCGCGGCAACGTTGAGCAAGGCAGACTCAACTACTACGCGGTATGGACGCGGACGGACGTTAAGGAGAAGGACATGGCGCTGTTGCTTCGAGAAGCCATCGGCGACACCCTGCGGAGCGCACGTTCCGGGCAGGGCAAGACGCTGCGGGAGGTGTCGGACACCGCGCGGGTCAGCCTCGGTTACCTGTCCGAGGTAGAACGCGGTCGGAAGGAAGCCTCCAGCGAGCTGCTGGCGGCGATCTGCGGCGCGCTCGAGGTCCCGCTCTCGCAGGTGTTGTCCGAGGTCAGCGTGAGACTGGCGCGGCGCGAGGCTCCGGCCGCGGTTCCGCAGCCCGCGGCGACGTCGGCGGCCGGTTCCCTGGGTGGGATCGACGTCGCCACCAAGGTGGTCATTCCCCAGGTTCGCGCAATGGCGGCCGCCTAACTACTGTGGCGGTCGCATTGTTTTGCGCCCCCCGTAGGGGGTGTGGGGATCGACGTGCAACAGATAAGTTGGGACCCACGCAGTCGTAGGCAGCGACGACTACCGGCATCCAAGCAGAAGGCGGATCGATCCCATGGCTAACCCGTTCGTCAAGGCGTGGAAGTACCTGATGGCACTGTTCAACGCGAAGATCGACGAGAACGCAGACCCGAAGGTACAGATTCAGCAGGCCATTGAAGAGGCGCAGCGGAACCACCAGGCGCTCTCGCAGCAGGCCGCCTCGGTCATCGGGAATCAGCGCCAGCTGGAGATGCGACTCAACCGTCAGCTTGCCGACGTCGAGAAGCTGCAGGTCAACGTTCGCCAGGCCCTGACCTTGGCCGACCAGGCGAACACCGCGGGCGACACAGCGAAGGCGACCGAGTACAACAACGCCGCCGAGGCTTTCGCCGCGCAGCTGGTCACCGCCGAACAGAGCGTCGAGGATCTCAAGGCTCTGCACGATCAGGCGCTCGCCGCCGCAGCCCAGGCCAAAAAGGCCGTCGAGCAGAACGCGATGATGCTGCAGCAGCGCATCGCCGAGCGCACCAAGCTACTGAGCCAGCTGGAGCAGGCCAAGATGCAAGAGCAGGTATCCGCCTCGTTGCGGTCGATGAGTGAGCTGGCCGCTCCCGGTAACACCCCGAGCCTGGACGAGGTGCGCGACAAGATCGAGCGCCGCTATGCCAACGCCCTGGGCTCGGCCGAGCTGGCGCAGAATTCCGTGCAGGGCCGCATGATCGAGGTGGAGCAGGCCAGTGTGCAGATGGCCGGGCATTCGCGCCTGGAACAGATCCGCGCCTCCATGAAGGGTGAGGCACTCCCCGCAGGGGGTACCGCGATCCCGGCGCCTGCGACGGCAACCGAGCAGGCCAACCCGGCCAACCCGCTGGGTCAGCAGTAACTTTCTTCTCTCAAAATCCGCCGAGGGTGCGCGCCAGCGCTCACCCTCGGCGGATTTGTTGTATCGACATTCGCACTCGGCGGACGCCGAATTTTCGGGCACAATGTGAACATGACACCCCAACCGCCTCGCCGCGCCGCGGTGCACGGAGGTTGGGAGCAGCTGCTGCGCCGCCTGGCCACCAACGTCAACGATCTGGGTGAGGAGCTCGCGGCACGAATGCGCGCGATGTCCGACAAACGCGAGAAGTTGTTGCGAAAGCGGCTGCGAGCCAAGCGCTGGAGTATCCGCTGGGCGCTGGCCTGCGCCGCCGGTCTGCTGGTGACCACGGTGCTCGCCACCACCGGCGCACCACCCTGGCTGTTGATCATCCCGGCGCTGCTGACGGCCGGATGTGCGATTCCAGCCACCTATCTGTTCGTGCGGTACCGCGTTCTCAAGGCCGAGCCGCTGCCACCACCGCGTCCCGGGGTAGAGCGGCGGCTGCCCCCCTTCGGGTCGTCGGCCCGGCCACCGATGGCGGCCCTGGACGCGGCCGAGCGTTCACTTTTCTCCCTGCTCGGCGTGGTCGAGCGCGGCAACATGATTCCCGACAGCGAAGGGCGGCAGGTTCTTTCGGCCGCCAACCAGGCCGCCTATGTGATGGCCGCCACCGCCAAGGAAGTGGTGTCCATGGAGCGGGCCGCTGTCGAGGCTCCGCACACACGCGAATACCTGCAGCCGACCATCAATGCCTTCACCGTGCAGCTCGATACAGGCGTACGCCAGTACAACGAGTTGGTCACCGCGGCAGCGCAATTGGTCTCGGCGGGCAATGGTGGCGCGGTGATTGCGTCGCCGCTGTCGCGGGGTCCGCTCTTCGAGGATCTGGTGCAGGCCACCGATCGTCTCACCGGATGGGCCGGCGCGCTCGATGAGCTTGGGCAGCTGTCAGGGTAATCCCCGATCTTTCCCTGATCTTCGGCGTTCAGGCTTCCTCAGGCGCCAATTGTCCTGCCAGGCTTCTGCTATCGCGGCAAGTTGAGAGAACGGTGGGTACCTGTGTTGTGGAAAATCATTGGCGTGCTGCTGGTCGTATGGCTGGCATTCCTGGTGGTGGGTGCCATCTTCAAGCTTGTGGTCCCGATGCTTGTGGTCGGCGTGCTGATTCTCGGTGGAGTGCTGCTGTACCGCGCGGTGACGGAATCGGACAAGACTCCGCTGCCGTGAGATTCAGAGCTTCGGGCGCAGAGCGGGAACAACGATTCCCAGGATGCCGCGGGCGAGGCCTTTGGTGAGGTTCCAGACGTCCGCGTAGTCGCGCCAGAGTGTGACCTTGCCATCCGCGGAAAGCTCGGTGACACCGCACACCCAGAACGCAATGTGCAGCCGGCCCACGATGATGACATCGGTGCGCTCCGTCATCACTGTGTTGCCGTTGACGGTGATCCGGTGGATTTTGACGTCGAAACCGGCGCCCGGCAGATTCAGCGAGGACAAGGCCCGCATCACCGTTATGCGCCCCCGCACCGTGGGCAGACCCACATTTTCCCAGCGCACGGTGTCAGCGAGCAGCGCATCGAGGGCCGGCAGGTCGCTGCGGCGCATCGCGTCCCAGAATCCCTCGACGATCTCGATGGGGGCAGTGATGGCGAGCGTCTCTGTCATGAGGCAACGGTAGACACGCGGCGACGCTCAGAGAAGGGGTGCGTCCAGAGATCGGGGTGCGGCCCAAGGGAGCCTGGACCGGTTCGTAGGCCGACTAGCGGTCAGAAACTCGGTCGCAGCGCCGGCAACGGGATGGCGATCAGGCCGCGGAGCGTCGCCTTGAACATGTCGAACATGTCGAAGTAGTCGCGCCACAGGGTGATAGTGCCCCGATCGGAAACCTCGAAGACGCCGCAGACCCAGAACTGCAACCGCAGCGGGCCGAGGACGATGGCATCGTGGCGTTCATTCATCACGGTGTTGCCGTTGGTGGTGGTGCGATGGATCTGCACCTCGAAACCGAACCCGGGGCGTTTGAGTGGCTCGAACACCTTGAGTGCGGCGCGACGCCCATGGATCGTCGGTAGGCCCACGTTCTGATAGACGAGATTCTCGTCCAGGACACTTTCCGCAAAGTCGGTGTCACCGTTCTGGGCGGCTTCCAGGAAGCGGGTGACGGTCTGCGCCGGGGTGAGGGCTGCCAGTTCCAGCGTGCTGTAGGTCATGCGTTTCACGGTAGTCCGAATCGCTGTGGCAGGGTAGGGCGGTGCGTGTCGCCGTGGTTGCCGGTCCCGATCCGGGGCATGCCTTTCCCGCCATCGCGTTATGCCTGAAATTCGCCGCCGCCGGCCACGATCCGGTGCTGCTGACCGGGACACGCTGGCTGGAGCAGGCCCGTGCCGTCGGGCTCGAGTCGGTGGAGCTGTTGGGGCTGCAGCCCCGGGTTGCCGACGATGACACGGACGCGGGCGCCAAGATCCATCAGCGGGCCGCCCACATGGCGCTGGCCAACCTGGATCAGCTCAGGGACCTGGCGCCGGATCTCATCGTGTCCGATGTCATCACCGCCTGTGGTGGGATGGTCGCCGAGCTGCTCGGTGTGCCGTGGGTGGAGCTCAATCCACATCCGCTCTACCTGCCCTCAAAAGGTTTGCCGCCTTTGGGAAGTGGACTGGCTCCCGGCGAGGGTTGGCGCGGCAGACTGCGCGATGGGGTGATGCGCCGGTTGACACAAAGATCAATCGACGAAGGGCTGCGGCAACGTTCGCAGGCGCGGGTCGCGATCGGCTTGCCCGCGCGTGACCCTGGGCCTGTTCGACGGTTGATCGCGACGCTGCCGGCCCTTGAGGTGCCCCGCCCCGACTGGCCGCGGGAGGCGGTGTTGGTGGGGCCGCTGCACTGGGAACCTACCGACGTTGTGCTGCAACCGCCTTCGGGCCCGGGTCCCGTGGTGGTGATCGCGCCGTCAACGGCCTTCACCGGGGCCGAGGGGATGACCGAACTGGCGGTGCAGGCCTTGGATTCGGCAGGTGCGCGGGTGGTTGTTTCGGCTCTGGATCCGCCCGCTTCGGGGTTGCCGGCGTGGGCGGTCGCCGGGCTGGCTCGGCAGGATCTATTGCTGGCGGGTGCCGATTTAGCCATTTGTGGTGGGGGGCATGGGTTTTTAAGTAAGGCGCTGCTTGCCGGGGTGCCGGCCGTGGTGGTTCCCGGTGGTGGCGATCAGTGGGAGCTCGCGAATCGTGTTGTGCGGCAAGGTAGCGCTGAGTTGGTCCGTCCGCTCAACCGGGATTCACTGGCCGCCGCGATTGGCCGCGTGTTGGGGGAGCGGCGCTATACCGAGGCCGCCCGCCGGGCGGCCGCAGGCGCCGTGGACGTCACTGATCCGGTACGGGTGTGCCAGGACGCGGTCGCGGCCCTAAAGTGACCGTGTGCGTCTGACGGAATTTCATGAGCTGGTCACCGGTCGGTTCGGTGCGGTCTACGGCTCGTCCGTACTGGTCGACCACGTGCTGACCGCGATGGGCGGACGCACTGCGGCACAGGCCGTCGAAGATGGGGCAGAACCCCGTGACGTGTGGCGGGCGCTGTGCGCCGATTTCGACGTGCCGCGTGACCAGTGGTGAATCCGTGGTGACACGCCGGCCCGGCGCGCCTGCTTGATTCGAACAGGTGTTCGCACTAATGTCATGAATGTTCGCGCGATGGTTTGCGCAGGTCAGCCACTTGTCGGTGGCCTGTTCTAGCGTCTGCCTCAACCGATCGAAGACCTGATCTTCGAACATGACCACGAAACGGAGAACACCATGGCGCAGGCACCGGATCGCGAGAAGGCTCTCGAGCTCGCGCTCGCACAAATCGACAAGAGCTTCGGCAAGGGCTCGGTCATGCGGCTGGGTGACGAGGTGCGTCAGCCCATCTCCGTGATCCCGACCGGATCCATCGCACTGGATGTGGCGCTGGGCATCGGCGGTCTGCCGCGCGGCCGGGTAGTCGAGATCTATGGCCCGGAATCCTCGGGTAAGACCACCGTGGCACTGCACGCCGTTGCCAACGCGCAAGCCGCCGGCGGTATCGCCGCGTTTATCGACGCCGAGCACGCACTCGACCCGGAATACGCCAAGAAGCTTGGTGTAGATACCGACTCGCTGCTCGTGTCCCAGCCGGATACCGGTGAGCAGGCGCTGGAAATTGCCGACATGCTGGTGCGCTCCGGCGCCATCTCCCTCATCGTCATCGACTCGGTGGCCGCGCTGGTGCCGCGCGCCGAAATCGAAGGCGAGATGGGCGATAGCCACGTCGGCCTGCAGGCCCGCTTGATGAGCCAGGCCCTGCGCAAGATGACCGGTGCCCTCAACAACTCGGGCACCACCGCGATCTTCATCAACCAGCTGCGCGAGAAGATCGGTGTGATGTTCGGTTCGCCCGAAACCACCACGGGTGGTAAGGCCTTGAAGTTCTACTCCTCGGTGCGCCTTGATGTGCGCCGTATCGAGACCCTCAAGGATGGCACCGATGCGGTGGGTAACCGTACCCGCGTCAAGGTCGTCAAGAACAAGGTGTCACCGCCGTTCAAGCAGGCCGAGTTCGACATCCTCTACGGCAAGGGCATCTCCAAGGAAGGGTCGCTCATTGACATGGGCGTGGAGCATGGCTTCATCCGTAAGTCCGGTTCCTGGTTCACCTATGAGGGTGAGCAGCTGGGCCAGGGCAAGGAGAACGCCCGCAACTTCTTGTTGGAGAACGTTGATGTGGCCAACGAGATCGAGAAGAAGATCAAGGAAAAGCTCGGTATCGGAGCGGTGCTGACCAATGACGAAGTCGTCCCGGCCCCAGTCGATTTCTGATCCTCTGTCCGAGTTGGGTTCTCAAGAATCCCTAGACGAACTGCGAGCCCGGGTCGCGTCGGTCCCCGAAGCCCCGACGCGTGAACCTGTTGACTCGCGGGACGAGCAGGCGTGGTCATATTGCCTTCGCCTGTTGACAAGTCGGGCGCGTACCCGCGCCGAGCTGACCGAGAGGTTGACTCGGCGCGGGTACCCCGATGACCTTTCCGATCGAATCATGGAACGGCTGATTGCCGCCGGACTGGTCAATGACGCCGACTTTGCCACCCAATGGGTGCAATCCCGGCATACCTATTCCGGAAAAGGCAAGCGCGCCTTGGCTGCAGAGCTTCGAACCAAGGGAGTCTCGGCCGAGAACGCGCAGGCAGCGCTGTCCCAGATAGATGGAGATGCCGAGCGTGTGCGGGCGGCACAGCTCGTGGACAAGAAACTTCGGTCGGAAAATCTGGACGACGGCGGCGTCAAAGCCGCGCGACGATTGGTCGCCATGCTCGCGCGTCGTGGATACGGCCAGTCCATGGCATATGACGTGGTGAAGAACGCGCTTGCTTCGGAAAAGGACCGACGCAACGTCGGATGACTGAAGCGATCGCTACAAACCGAACGGGCGGGCTGGGGGATTAGGCGGTGGGTCGCCTTCATCGGCGCCAGTGGATCGCATACTCATAGACGCCTCGGCCGTCGGTGACTGCACGCCCGGCAGGCACGGTACTTGGCGGGAGATCGTCTTGAATGGGCCGATCTCGGTGTCCTCATTGAGCATCGGCAGCGGGCCGCAGTTGCCCTTGAAATGTGCATCCATGGTGAATGGGGTCGGATTCACGCAGGTCAGGTTCATTCCGATGGGCGTCGCGACCTGCAGGCAGTCGAAGTTCAGGGGAGCGCCGTAGGCCACCGGTGCGCCCGTGAGCGCTGCCCCTGTGCATGCTGCTCCGAAAACGGCAGACACGCCGATGGTCAATACGATGTTCCGCATGGTGACTATGGTAACGAAGTGATACCTGTTACGTAATACTCCGATTGTGATAGTTGAGTAAGAATCTATCCTGTGGTGCGGCTGTGAAGATTGATCACATGTTCTTGGCGTAGTGCCGTGCGGCCTTCGCCCTGTTTCCGCAGGTCGCCATGGAATGCCACCGGCGGGCGCCGTTCTTGGATGTGTCGTAGAAGAACAACACGCACTGCGGATGGGCGCACTGTTTGATCCGATCAGGGGACTCGGACAGCAGGGTGAGCAGATTATCGGCGGCGAGCCAACCGGGAAGCCTGTGCGATTCGGGAACCTCGGCGGTGTCGGTCGGCCCGTCGACGGTCAGCGAGCGGCGGATTGCGCCGCGCGACAGTACGGCGTTGATGTCATCGATCTGAGAATCTTTCACCGCGCGGTAGATGGCGTCACGCGCGGTGAGCAATGCCTCCAGTGTCTGGTCATCGGCCGCGCAGCGATCGTGAAGATTGTTGGTGTGCAACCAGATTCGCAGACCGTCGAGGTCGGACAGTAGATCCTGCGGTCCATCGCCACTCATCCACCGGGTGTTCAGCAGGTCCAGTGCAAGTGGTTCGCCGAGATGGGGGCGTGGATCGGACATGGCCTGAGGTTAGCCGCCTCCCTGTGTAGCGAGTCTGTGCCAGAAATTCTAACCGATAAAAAAATATAGATGGTTGACAGTATTGTCGGCCCCGATTACGGTCTAACCGGTAAGAGTAATTTGTCGGTTAGGAAGGATTGTTCATGAGCGCAGCCATCGCACCCCGCGTGGTCACCGGTCACGTCGGGCTGAACGTCAGTGATCTGCAGCGGTCTGTCGCGTTCTATCGCCAGGCGTTCGGATTCGAGCAGCTCGCCGCCAGCACAGATGGC
Organism: Mycobacteroides franklinii; assembly: GCF_002013895.1. Classification (GTDB taxonomy): domain Bacteria; phylum Actinomycetota; class Actinomycetes; order Mycobacteriales; family Mycobacteriaceae; genus Mycobacterium; species Mycobacterium franklinii. The sequence continues at coordinate 201,382 of NZ_MAFQ01000007.1, forward strand.
GCGCAGCGCTTCGCTTTCCTCGGGTTCGATGCGGGCCCCGTGCTCACCCTGTGGGAACAGAGCAGCGGGGAATTCTCGCCGGGCACACCGGGCTTACATCATTTGTCATTCCAAGTGGATTCTGTACAGCAGGTGCAACAGGTGGAAGCGGTCCTGAAGGAACTGTCGACGGTGTTTGTGCACGACGGCGTCGTCGCGCACCGGGAAGGCGCGTCCTCCGGCGGAATCTTCTTCACCGATCCCGATGGGATTCGTCTTGAGGTATTCGCGGCCACGGGCATTGAGCCACACTCGGCACCTACGGGCGACACTCCGACATGCGGGTTCTTCTGAGATGACCTATCACGCCGGCGAGCTTGCCGTCCAGCGTCGAATGGGTCAGTCCGACGACGCCATTCGGGTCGGCCGGATCATTTCGGCGGAAATGCCGGAGGTTGCGGCGGCCTTTCTCGCCGCCCAGCCGCTGGTATTTGTCTCGGCGCGGGATGAGGGTGGCCGCATGTGGGCCAGTCAGATTGTCGGTCCACCCGGCTTCGCGCACGCCATTGACGCTCGAACAATCGCGATCGAGGGTATGCCGGTCTACGGTGATCCGCTGGCCGAGGCGCTGCGATCGGAACGCAAGATCGGAATGATCGCATTGCAACCGCAACGTCGCCGCCGGATGCGTGTCAATGGCACAGCGGTGCCGTCGGGAGAGGGGCTGATCGTCTCCACCGACCAGGTGTATTCGAATTGCCCCAAGTACATTGCTCGGCGCGATGTCTCAGGCATCGGTTCCGGACTGCCCGGTGAAACGCGCCGTGGGACTTCCCTGGACGCCGGTCAACGGCAGACGGTGTCGGCGACGGACACCTTCATCATCGGCACGGCCGACGGCGAGGGCAATGCCGATGCATCGCATCGGGGTGGCAATCCCGGTTTTCTGCAGGTGCTCTCACCAAGCCTGCTGCGCTGGCCCGATTACCTGGGTAATTCGATGTTCATGACATTGGGGAATCTGCATGTCGATCCGCGGTGCGGTCTGCTGATCCCGAACTGGCACAACGGATCGACAGTACAACTCGCCGGAACGGCACGCCTGAATTGGGACGAGGGCACCTTCGCCCCGGGAGCGCAGTGCTCGGTCGACTTCACCATCGAGGAGGTTGTTGAGACCATCAATGCCAGCCCGCTGCGGTGGGGGGATGCTGAACCCTCGCCCGCCAATCCACCGCTGTAGACAAGGAAGACACATGACACGTCCGCCGTTGCCGCCGTTCGATATGGACTCCGCCCGCCAGAAGGTGCGGGCCGCCGAAAACGCGTGGAACACTCGCGACCCAGAGAGCGTCGCGGCCGCCTACACCGAGGATTCGGTCTGGCGTAACCGCGACGAGTTCATCACCGGCCGCGCCGAGATAATCGCGTTTCTGACCCGAAAGTGGGCCAACGAGAACGGGTATGCGTTGCGCAAGGAGCTCTGGGGATTCCGGGAGAACCGGATGGCCGTGCGCTTCCAGTACGAGTGGCACGACGAGGCCGGACAGTGGTGGCGCAGCTACGGCAACGAGCTGTGGGAATTCACCCCGGAGGGCTTGATGTCCCGGCGAGAGGCCAGCATCAACGACACCCCGATCGCCGACACAGAGCGCCGTATCTTCGGTCCACGGCCCGACGGCGACGAATCGCCGTTGCCGGTCCGCTGACTATTCGCCGTAATCCTGGCGCAGATCCTTACCGAGGCTCTTTTTCCTCCAGCCCTCGCGCAGCTGACGCTCGACCTTGGTGGCCAGCGAGGACAGTGCGAAGTTGATGACGATCATGATGATCGCGACCACGACGAGGGCGGGCAGGTAGTTGCCGTAGTAGGACGCGGATCGGATGCCCGAGCGCACCACCTCGATATAGCCGAAGGCGTAGCCCAGCGCCGAGTCCTTCAGCGCGATGACCATCTGCGAAATCAGTGCCGGCAGCATCGCGGCAATCGATTGGGGGAGCAGGATGAGTCGCATCATCTGCGACTTGCGCATGCCTAGCGCTACGGCAGCCTCGGACTGCCCCTTCGGCAGCGACTGGATACCGGAACGCAGGATCTCGGCGATGACCGAACCGTTGTACAGCGACAATCCGGTCACCACGGCGGCGAACGCCAGGTACTCGGACGGGAAAACTGCCTGCTGGCCGTACAGGTAGTACGAAAACACCATCAAAATCAGCACGGGGATAGCGCGGAAAAACTCCACGAGGGCGCTGGAAATCCAACGCACCGTACGGTGTTCGGAAAGTCGGCCGATGCCGAGCACGGCCCCGAGCACCAGCGCGAAGACGATCGACAACGCCGCCGCGCTGATGGTGCCGAACAGGCCCGGCAGGATGTACGTCGTCCATGTGTTCAGGCGCAGGAAGGGTGACCATTTTTCGGCGGTGAGCTGCTCGTTGGCGATCAAAGTCCAGATTATCCACGCCGCCGCCGCGCCCACCACCACGGCAAACGCGACGGCGATGATCCGATGGAGAGCACGGGCTTTCGGTCCGGGTGCGTCGTACATGACGGTGGCGCTGCCGGTCATCGCTTCACCGCCAACCGCTTCGCGAAGTATCCGAATGTCAGCCCGATGGTCAAGGTGATCACCATGTATCCCGCCGCGATGATGAGGAAGATCCAGAGGATCTGATCGGCGAACAGCTCAATCTCCGAACGCATCAACAGGGCGGCCTCGGCGACACCGATCGCGGAGGCGATCGAGGTGTTCTTGACGAGTGCGATCAGCACACTGCCCATCGGGGCAAGGACCGATCGGATGGCCTGCGGCAACACGATGAGAGACAAGACCCGCGTAAAAGACAATCCGAGAGACCTGGCCGCCTCGGCCTGGCCCAGAGGGACGGTGTTGAAACCTGAGCGCAGCGTCTCACATACGAAAGTCGCTGTGTACAAGGAGAACCCAAGGACCGACAACCAGAAGTTGTTGTTCTTGATGAAATTGGAGTTCTCGGGTGCCAACGCGATTCCGAGATTCTGATAGAGCCCCACCGAGCAGAACAGGATGATCAGGGTCAGCGGGGTGTTCCGGATCAGGTTCACGTACCAGGTTCCGAAGGTTCGCATGATTGGCGCCGGCGAGACTCGCAGACCCGCAAGGATTGTGCCCCAGACAAACGCACCTACCGCCGAGAAGAACGTCAGTTTGAGGGTGGTCCAGAACGCGGGCCACAGCTGCGGACCCATGCTCGCCCACAGCGCGTTCACGCGGCCTCACACACCGCATCGGCGACGGGCTTGGTGCCCGCTATCTTGTCGATCGCGGCCAATGACGGGTCGGGCCGCAACCCATAGACGCCGCTTGCGGCGCGCTTTTCCCAATCGTCGATCGTGTTGCCGCCAAGCGCTTCCCGTAGATCGGAGTCCCAGACACCGGTGGCGATCATCTTGTCGAGTGCGCGATCGATGGCTTCGATGGCCGCGGTATCGCCCTTGGCCAGGCCGATTCCGTACACCTCCCTGGAGAACGGGTCGCCGTTCTTGCGCTCCTTCATGGGCTTCCCGATACACAACGGCTTGCTCAGCTCGTAGTTCATCTGAATCAGCTTGAACTCGCCCTCGTAGCGCTTGGCGTATCCGGCCAGGATCGTCTCGTCGGTGGTGAGCGCGTCGACCTTGCCGCGCCGCAGCGCCTCCACACACGAGGAGTACGAGTCGAACTCCTGCAGTTGGGTACCGGGTAGCAGGTTCTTGACGTTTTGCGCGGGCGTCGAGCCGGACACCGAGCACAGTTTCTTGCCCCGGTTCAGGTCATCGAGCTTGGTCAGTGAATCATCGGCCTTGCGCACCAGAAGCCCTTGGTAGGTAATGAGATACGGGCCGGCGAACGAGACCTTCTGCGCTCGGCTGTAGTTGATCGAGTAACTCCCGGCGATCATGTCCACCGTGCCGTTGTCGATGAGCTGCTCGCGCTGTGCCGAGGGGGTCTCGTACCAACGGATGGTCGGGTGTTTGACGCCCAGCTCGTCGGCGACGGCGTTGACAACGTATTCGGAGATCTTGACGTCGAAGCCACTCATCTTCTTGTCGGGGTGTTGCAGGCCCACGCCCGGCTGGTCGAACTTGGTGCCGAGGATGACGGTGCCGCCGCGGATCGACCCGAGTAGTTGGCGTGGTTCGGTGCTGCCGCACGAACTGATCAGTGCGGTGATCATGGCGAGAGCTGCCACCAGGGCGGTGTGCCGTCGCCTGCGTGTATGAGCTTCTTCGCGCGAACGGCTCGTCAGTGCCTGAGGAATCAATGCCCGAGGATCTTTCCGAGGAAATCCTTGGCGCGTTCGGACTTCGGGTTGGTGAAGAAGCTCTCCGGGTCGGAATCCTCGACAATCGCCCCGTCGGCCATGAAAATGACGCGATCGGCCGCCTTGCGCGCGAACCCCATTTCGTGGGTGACCACCAGCATCGTCATACCCTCTTTGGCCAGCGAGACCATCACGTCGAGAACTTCGTTGACCATCTCGGGGTCGAGCGCTGAGGTGGGCTCGTCGAACAGCATGACCTTGGGGCCCATGGCCAGTGATCGGGCGATGGCGACGCGCTGCTGCTGGCCGCCCGACAGTTGTGCTGGGTACTTGTCTTTCTGGCTGGCGATGCCGACGCGATCAAGCAGCTCGATCGCGCGCGTGCGCGCCGTTTCCTTATCGTGCTTGCGCACCTTGATCGGTGCCAGCGTCACGTTGTCCAGGATTGTTTTGTGTGAGAACAGGTTGAAGGACTGGAAAACCATCCCGACCTCCGCGCGCAGGTGCGCCAGAGCGCGTCCCTCTTCGGGGAGTACGTCACCGTCGATCCGGATGGTGCCGCTGTCGATGGGTTCGAGACGGTTGATGGTGCGACACAGAGTCGACTTGCCCGAGCCGGAGGGGCCGAGGATCACGACCACCTGACCGCGTGGGATCTCGAGGGTGATGTCCTTGAGCACGTGTAGGTCGCCGAAATGCTTGTCGACATGCTCAAGAGAGATCATTGGGATGCTTGTTGCGGAGGAATTAGCCCCGCTCGTTGACGTGTCGGTACTCACCGGCATGGTCAGACAATACGGGTTCCTCACACGTCTGCAGCGCGGAACGAATGGGGCCGCGAATTCGGCGGCGGGCGATCGGATGTGCGACGTGGGCGGCTGTAGCAAACATCTGCCATACTGGGTGTATGCGGGCGCGGCGACGGTCTTCCTTCGACGGTCCGCGAACCAAGGCATTCGCACGGGTGATGGCATCTGTTCTGTTCATCGCATCTTTTCCGGTAGCGGTCGTTAACGGGGCAACTTACTGGGGTTGGATTGTGGCGAGTCTTGGGCTGGTGTTCGGGTTGTTTTTGCTGCCCAGCTCGCTAATGCGTTTGGCCACGCCATCGGGGCAGGTGACGGTCGATACGGGGCTACATCTGCGCGACACAGAGATTCTCGAGCGGCCGCGTCCCCGGCGGGATATCTCGTTCGTAGTCGTCACTGGGCTGATCTGCGTGGCTGTCTTGGTGGCTCTTCGTGAGCTGTTCGTAGAACCCACACTTCCCGGGGCGTGGTTCGGTGCCGGCTGGTGGATGTGGATCAGCGTCAGCGCCGTCTACTGCATCGACGAGTGGTGGCAGGGTCGGCATGTTCCGGAGCGGGAGTCGTGAAGCGTCGTCAATCGGCGCCGGAAACCACCTGAACGCGGGCACGTACCATAAGCCGGTGACCAGTACCGCGACTTCCGAGCAATTGGCGGTCCGGACGTACCAGGTCCGGACCTACGGCTGTCAGATGAACGTGCACGACTCCGAGCGGGTGTCGGGCCTTCTGGATGCGGCCGGATACGTCAAGGCCGCCGATGGCACCGACGCCGACATCGTCATCTTCAACACCTGCGCGGTGCGTGAGAATGCCGACAACAAGCTGTACGGAAACATCAGCCACCTCGCGCCCCGCAAGGCCGCCAACCCGAACATGCAGATCGCGGTCGGCGGATGCCTTGCGCAGAAGGACCGTGAGGGCATGCTCGCCAAAGCGTCGTGGGTAGACGTCGTCTTCGGCACCCACAACATTGGCTCGCTGCCCGCGCTGTTGGAACGCGCACGCCACAACAACGAGGCTCAGGTCGAGATCGTCGAGGCCCTTGAGCACTTTCCGTCGGCGCTGCCGGCGACCCGCGAATCGGCCTATGCGGCGTGGGTGTCGATCTCGGTGGGCTGCAACAACACCTGCACCTTCTGCATCGTTCCCTCCTTGCGGGGCAAGGAGATCGACCGCCGCCCGGGAGACATCCTCGGTGAAGTACAGGCTTTGGTGGACCAGGGCGTGCTCGAGGTGACGTTGCTCGGGCAGAACGTGAATGCCTACGGCATCAACTTCGCCGATCCCGAGATTCCCCGGGACCGTGGTGCTTTCGCTGACCTATTGCGTGCCTGCGGTCGCATCGAGGGACTGGAACGCGTGCGATTCACCTCTCCGCATCCCGCCGAATTCACCGACGATGTCATCGAGGCGATGGCACAAACCCCCAATGTGTGTCCGCAGTTGCACATGCCGCTGCAGTCCGGTTCGGATCGCATCCTCAAGGCGATGCGCCGTTCCTATCGGTCCGAGCGCTTCCTGTCGATCATCGACAACGTGCGGGCGGCCATGCCGGACGCCGCGATCACCACCGACATCATTGTCGGCTTTCCGGGCGAGACCGAAGAGGACTTCCAGCAGACCCTTGAGGTTGTGCGGCGGGCACGTTTCTGTAGCGCCTTTACGTTCCAGTACTCGATCCGGCCAGGTACCCCGGCTGCGGAGCTTCCCGATCAGCTGCCGAAATCCGTTGTGCAGGAACGCTATGAACGCCTTATCGCGCTGCAGGAATCCATCACGCTCGAGGAGAATCAGAAACAGATCGGTCGCACGATCGAGGTGCTGATCGCCACCGGCGAAGGGCGCAAGGACGGCGAGACCGCCCGGATGAGTGGGCGAGCCCGCGATGGCCGTCTGGTGCATTTCCGGCCGCAAGGACAACTCGACGGGGCCCTGCGTCCCGGCGACGTCATCACCGTCGAGGTGACCGGCGCCGCGCCGCACCATCTGATCGCCGACGGGGGAGTGCTCGGTCACCGCCGCACCCGTGCGGGCGACGCACACGAATCGGGCACGAAGCCCAGTACCCCGGGGATTGGCTTGGGGATGCCCGGAATCGGGGCCCCGAAGACAGAGCAGATTGAGGTTGCAGGGTGCGGGCTATGAGTGACTCCGAATCGGGAAAAGAAGACGCCGAATTTGATGAGTTCGCGGCGTTTCAGAAGGATATCGACGCGGCCGAAAAAAAGGTTGCCGGCGAAATCGATCCCGGCGCCCGCGCCATGGTGGTCGCGGTCCTGGTCTTCGCGCTGCTGCTGACCTTCGTGCTCCCACACACCGGTCATGCCAGAGGATTCGACGTTCTGGTGAACGGCGCGATTGCCGATCAGGAATCCGTGCGGGTGCCGTCCCGGATCTTCGTGTGGCTCGCGATGATCTTCGGTGTCGGGTTCTCCATGCTGGCACTGCTGACGCGCCGATGGGTGCTGTCCTGGATTGCGCTGGCAGGCTCGTTCGTCTCCAGCGTGATTGGCATGTTGGCGATCTGGACGCGTCAGACCGCTGGAACCGGGCATCCGGGCCCGGGGATCGGGCTGGTGATCGCCTGGATCGCCGTCATCTTGCTGACCTTCCACTGGGCGCGCGTGGTCTGGTCACGCACCGCGGTGCAGCTGGCAGCCGAGCAGGAGCGGCGCGAGGCCGCCAAGCGCGATCAGCGCAGCTTCCTTGATGACGCCTTCGAGGACGACGAGGACCGGGACAAGTAGTACGGGTAGCTAGCGCGACCGGCTCTTGACCGCCGCCACCGCGGCGTCGGCCCATTCCTGCCACTGCTGGGCGCTGGCCCGTGCCTTCTCGGCATCCTTGGTCTTGCCTGCGGCCTCGGCCTTGGCGGCCTGCTCCTCGAACTGGCGGGCACGAATACGGAACTGTTCGGCACGTGCCTCGGCCTCGGGGTCACCCCAGCTGGACTCGCCGGCCTCGCGCACCCTCTTCTCCACCGCACGCAGCCGCCGTTCCAGATCGGCCTGCTGCTCGCGCGGAACCTTTCCGATGGCGTCCCACTTGTCACCGATAGCGCGCAGCGCCGCCCGGGCACCGTCGACATCGGTGTCCGGATCGATCTTCTCCGCTTCAACCAGCAGCGCGCGCTTGGCGTCCGCGTTCGCCACGAATTCGGCGTCACGGGAGGCGGATTCGGCGTTGCGGGCGGCGAAGAATTTGTCCTGAGCGGCCTTGAAGCGGTGCCACAGGTTGTCGTCGGTCTCCCGGGGTGCCCGCCCGGCGGCCTTCCAGTCGTTGAGCAGATTGCGGAAGGTCGCAGCGGTGGCGCCCCAATCTGTGGAGTCCGATAGCGCCTCGGCCTGCTTACAGAGGTCTTCCTTCTTCTCCCGAGCCCCGGCGCGTTCGCGATCCAGCTCGGCGAAATGGGCTCCGCGTCTGCGGTTGAACGTCTCACGCGCCGTCGAGTACCGCTTCCACAGCACATCGTCGGTCTTGCGGTCGACACCGTGGATCGATTTCCACTCGTCGAGGATCACGCGGATCCGATCACCCGCGGCCTTCCACTGTGTGGAATTGGTGGCCAGTTCCTCGGCTTCGGCGGCGAGCTCCTCCTTGCGAGAAATGCTCGCCGAGCGGGCCTCGTCGCGCTGCGCACGCGCCGCTGCGGCCTGAGCGTCCGCGGACTCCGTCAGCGCCGACAGCCGCGCCGACAGGGAGTCCACGTCACCGAGCACCGCTGCCGTGGGCAGCGTCTCGGCGAGGTGCTCAGCGGCCGTTTTGATCTTGCGTGCGTCACCCGACCCCGATCCGAGTCGCAGCTCCAGCAGCTGGATCTCCGTCTCCAGATCTTCGAATCGGCGTCCGAAATGCGCATATGCCGCGGCGGCGTCCCCGGCCTGCCACGACCCGATCTGACGCTCGCCGGCGCTCGTGATCAGCCAGACCGTGCCGTCATCGTCCACCCGACCGAACTTGTGTGGATCGACATGATGAGCCGCGGGGGCAGGCGCCGCTGCGGCGGGACGCCGCGGCACCGGATGAGGTTTCGGCCCCGGCCGGGGGACGGGGGTAACTCCGGCCTGGGGGGCGGGAGTGACATTTTCTTGCTGTGATGACTGATCCGGCATCGAAACCTCTTCCTACAATTGTTGCCGCGCAGCACGGCGCCCTAAGCTCACTACACCGTTCATTCAAACAGGTGTCATCGCCACACGGGCGAACATATGCCAGATGATTCCGCAAGGAGGCCGCGATGTCCGAGGTGGATATCGCGTTGACCCCGCCTCTGAAGGCCACGTAGGGCTGTGGATCTGTCGATAGCGATCTGCCCGTCGACCCCGCTGCTGGTGCCCGAGTTGGGCGGGGACGTCGCCGAGGAAACCGCTGACCTGCGTGAGGCCGCCACCACGGCGGCGCGAAGTCTTCCGGCACGATGGATCGCCATCGGTGTGGGGGCCGGCCGCTACAGCGGTGAGGTGTCGGGCACCTTCGCCGGATACGGGGTTGACGTGCGCGTCTCACTAGGCCCGGCCGCTGTGCCTATCGAACCCGTCGAGCTGCCGTTACCGGTGCTCATCGCCGGGTGGCTGCGTGCGCGCGCGGGAGCCGGCGAGGTCGAGGTGCGGCTTGTCGGTGCCGCTCACGGTGACGGCGTCGCCGTGGGGCGGGCGTTGCGCGTCGAGATCGAGGCGCAGCCGAAGCCCCCGGGCGTGCTCATCGTCGCCGATGGCGCCAACACCCTCACCGACAAGGCGCCCGGTGGCTACCGGCCCCACGCCCAACAGGCGCAGCTCGCCCTCGTCGACGCGCTGACGCGGGGAGATGCAGCCTCGTTGCACCACTCACCGGATGTCATCACCGGGAGCGCCGCCTACCAGGTGCTTGCCGGATTGGTGGGGTCAGACGCCGTCGAGGCGCGCTGCCTCTACCAAGGGTCTCCGCACGGGGTCGGGTACTTCGCGGGCACCTGGCAGGTGTCGTGATGCGGCCCATAGCCGTCATCGGTCCCACCGCCACCGGCAAGTCGGCGCTCGCATTGGATCTGGCCGAGCGGCTGGGCGGAGAGATCGTCAACGCCGACGCGATGCAGCTGTATCGCGGCATGGATATCGGCACGGCCAAGGTGCCGGATGCCGAACGCCGGGGCATCGTGCACCACATGCTCGACGTGCTCGAGGTGACCGAGACCGCCACCGTGGCCACCTATCAGGAACAGGCTGTCGCGACAATCGACGACATCCGGTCACGGGGGCACGTGCCGGTGATCGTCGGCGGATCCATGATGTATGTCCAGGCTTTGCTTGATGATTGGGCCTTTCCGGCCACGGATGCGCAGGTCCGCGCGCGTTGGGAGGAACGGCTGGCGCAGATCGGTGTCGCCGCGCTGCATGCCGAGCTCGCCGCGCGCGACCCGGCAGCGGCCACGATCATCCTGCCCACCGACGGGCGTCGTACGGTGCGCGCGCTGGAGGTGATCGAGCTCACCGGTCAGCCGTTCGCGGCCTCGGCGCCTACCATCGGCCCACCGCGATGGGACACATTGATCGTCGGATTGGATTGGGAGACCGAGAAACTCGACGAACGGATCGCGCGGCGCACGGATCTGATGTTCGAACAGGGGTTTGTCGCGGAGGTCCAGCATCTGCTGGGTGTCGGATTGCGTGACGGTGTGACTGCATCGCGTGCCATTGGATACGCGCAGGTCATCGCGGCTTTGGAGGCTGGGGGAGGAGCCGATGAGCTGGCGCAGGCACGGGAACTGACGTTCATCGGCACCCGCCGCTACGTTCGTCGTCAGCGATCGTGGTTCGGACGCGATCATCGCGTCACATGGCTGGCGGGCGGGTCCGCGGAGACCGGCGGGCTGGCGGGCGAAATCGAGTCGCGCTGGCGCCTATCCTCGAATACGTGAAGTTCACCAAGGGCCACGGCACCCAGAACGATTTCGTGGTGCTGCCGGATGTCCACATCAAACGTGACCTGTCGGTGGCTGCCGTGCAGACGCTATGTGACCGGCAACGCGGTCTGGGCGCCGATGGCGTGCTGCGCGTGACCACCGTGGGCGCCGCCCTGGAGGGCGGGGTACTGACCGAGAAACCTGCCGGGGTGGGCAGCGAAGACTGGTTCATGGACTACCGCAATGCGGACGGTTCGATAGCCGAGATGTGCGGAAACGGCGTACGGGTGTTCGCCCATTACCTGCGTTCGGTGGGACTGGAACACCGCGATGAGTTCGTGGTCGCGTCGCTGGCCGGCCCGCGGCCGGTGCGCATCAATTCCTGGAGCCAACTCACGGCCGATATCACCGTCGACATGGGGCCGGTGAAGGAATTCGGTACGGGTGAGGCCACCGTCGGCGGTCGCCGATTCTCCGGTTTGGCCATCGACGTGGGCAATCCGCATCTGGCCTGCGTGGATGCGGATCTGACCACCGAGCAGCTACGCATGCTCGATGTGGCCGCACCGGTCACGTTCGACCAGCAGCTGTTTCCCGACGGGGTCAATGTCGAGGTGCTGACGGCGCCGTCCGCGGGGCCGGCGGGCGCCGTGCACATGCGGGTTCATGAACGCGGTGTCGGTGAGACACGTTCCTGCGGGACAGGGACCGTTGCGGCCGCCTATGCGGCACTGCGACACCGTGGAGACCAGACCGGCGAGATCGTGGTCAACATCCCCGGTGGGCAGGTTCGGGTGACGATCACCAACGAATCCAGCTTCCTGCGCGGGCCTTCTATGTTGCTGGCCGATGGCGATATTTCTGACGAATGGTGGGGCGGCATTGGCGCCTGTGGATAATTCAGATGCGATCGATGAGCCCGGGGTGGGAGCATCGGTAGCCAATATGCGTACGACATACCAAACGCCCACCGACGGCGAACTTGCGCTGGAAGACCGCGCCGCGCTCAAACGTGTGGCGGGGCTATCCACCGAACTCGCCGATGTCACCGAGGTCGAATATCGGCAGCTGCGCCTGGAACGGGTTGTGCTGGTAGGTGTCTGGACCGATGGGACCGCGCAGGAGGCCGATGCCAGCATGGCCGAGCTGGCCGCACTCGCCGAAACCGCCGGTTCGGAGGTGCTTGAAGGCCTGATTCAGCGTCGCCAAAAGCCGGATCCGGCAACGTATATCGGCTCCGGTAAGGCCATCGAGCTGCGTGAGATCGTGTTGGCCACCGGTGCCGACACCGTCATCTGCGACGGCGAGCTGAGCCCGGCGCAGCTGGTGGCGCTGGAGAAGGCGGTGAAGGTCAAGGTCATCGACCGGACCGCGTTGATCCTGGACATCTTCGCCCAACACGCCACCAGCCGCGAGGGCAAGGCTCAGGTGGCGTTGGCGCAGATGGAGTACATGCTGCCCCGGCTGCGCGGCTGGGGTGAATCGATGTCTCGGCAGGCGGGCGGACGGGCAGGTGGGGCCGGCGGGGGTGTGGGTACCCGCGGCCCCGGTGAGACGAAGATCGAGACCGACCGGCGCCGGATTCGCGAGCGAATGTCGAAGCTGCGGCGCGAGATCCGCGAGATGAAGACGGTGCGTGACACCAAGCGCAGCCGCCGGCTGGAAAGCGATACCCCGTCGGTCGCGATCGTCGGGTACACCAACGCCGGAAAGTCGAGCCTGCTCAACGCCATCACCGGGGCCGGGGTGCTGGTGCAGGACGCGCTTTTCGCCACCCTGGAGCCGACCACGCGACGCGGGACCTTCGACGACGGGCGCGAATTCGTCATCACGGACACTGTTGGTTTTGTGCGGCACCTGCCCACCCAGCTGGTGGAGGCGTTCCGGTCGACCTTGGAAGAGGTGGCCGACGCGGACCTGCTGGTGCACGTGGTGGACGGCTCCGATCTGGCGCCACTGGCACAGATCGAGGCGGTGCGCGCGGTGATCGGCGAGGTTGTCGCGGACCACTTGGGAGACACAGCATCGGCGTCCCCAGAACTTATGGTAATCAACAAGATCGACGCCGCGGGCGATCTGGCGTTGGCGCAGCTGCGTCGCGCGTTGCCCAAGGCGTTGTTCGTGTCGGCGCATACCGGAGACGGTGTCGCCACGCTGCGTGAGGCCATCGCCGGTGCGGTGCCCCGCGGAGATGTGCCCGTCGATGTGGTGATCCCGTATGAGCGTGGCGATTTGGTGGCGCGAATTCATACCGAGGGCCAAGTGCAATCCACCGAGCACCTGGCGGATGGCACGCGGGTCGTCGGCCGGGTGCCGCACGCGCTGGCGGCTGTCCTCCTGGCCCTTTAGTAACGGCTTTGGTCGCGCGGCACGAACCGCGGCGGGACGTGTGCGCGCACCGGCGGCGGCGTTCCCTCGAAGCGCTCGATCTGCACCAGCACGTGTTGGCCGGTGCAGCCCTGCGCCAACGACGAGGTTCCCGAGTCATCGGTCAGCACGTTCGGATTGCCATGCGCGCAGGGCGAATCCGGGTCGGCGGGATCGATGGGGTCGAACCAGGCCCCCGTGGACAATTGCACGACCCGGGGACGTAGGCCCTCGTCGAGAACCGCCCCGGCCAGACAAGCCCCGCGGTCGTTGAATACCCGCACCACGTCGCCGTCGGCGATACCGCGTGCGGCGGCGTCGCCCGGGTGCATACGTAAGGGTTCGCGTCCCTGGACCTTCGATCCCTGGCTGGTGCGGCCGAAGTCGAGCTGGCTGTGCAGCCGGGTACGGGGCTGGTTGGCGATCAGATGCAGCGGAAAGTGCTCGGCCCGTTTTCCCTTGAGCCATTCGGTGGGCTCATACCAGCGTGGGTGGCCGCCGCAGTCGGCGTATCCGAACCCGTCGATGGTCTCCGAGAAGATCTCGATGCGTCCGCTGGGGGTATGTAGTGGGTGCGCGTCGGGGTTCTCGCGGAAGTCCGAGAGCAGGGTCAAACCAGGGTCGGTCGGCAGCTCCAGGGAGCCGCTGTCCCAGAATTCGTCGAAGGACGGCACCGGGAAGTTCAGGGCGCCAGCCCATTCGGCGTAGATGTGGCGCAACCACTCGGAGGCGGTGCGCCCTTCGGTGAACTGCGCGCCGAACCCGAGCCGGTCGGCCAGCGCCGAGAACGTCGTGTAGTCGTCCCGGGAGTTGGCATACGGCGGTGCCACGGCCTTCATCGCCACCAGCAGCGGATCATTGCGGCTGCCGGAGAAGTCGTCACGCTCCAGGCTGGTGGTGGACGGCACGACGATGTCGGCGTGCTTGGCCATCGCCGTCCACACCGGATCGTGCACCACCACGGTGTCGACGCGGGCCAGCGCACGGCGCAGCCTGGGTAGATTCTGGTGGTGGTGGAAGGGATTTCCGCCCGCCCAGTACACGCATCTGATATCCGGCAAGGTCAGTGTTTGGCCGTTGTATGCCAGCGTCTGCCCGGGCCGCAGCAGTAGCTCGCTGATGGCCGCCACCGGGATGAACGTCTCGACGGGGTTGGGTCCCTGCGGGAAGGTCGGCAGCGGGCAACTGACCGGGGCCAGCCCGGGCTCGTTCATCGACCCGTAGCCATGTCCGAAACCGCCTCCGGGGATGCCGATCTGACCGAGCATCGCGGCCAAGGTGAGTCCCATCCATGGCGCTTGCTCGCCGTGGCGTACCCGTTGGAGCGACCAGCTGACGGTCACCAGGGTGCGCCCGGCCGCCATGCGGCGCGCCAAGCTGCGCAGCCCGCCGGCGTCCAGACCGCTAAGGTTCTGCGCCCATTCCGGGCTCTTGGGCACGCCATCGTCGGTGCCCAGTAGGTAGCGCTCGAATCGTTCGTAACCGGCGCAATAGGTGCGCAAGAAGGTCAAGTCCGCCAGGCCCTCGGTGGCCAGCACGTGTGCCAGCGCGAGCATCACCGCGACATCGGTTCCGGGAACTGGTGCGTGCCATTCGCATTCGCCGTCGATATCGTCGCGCAGTGGGCTGAACGAGACGATGCGTCCACCACGGCCGCGGAACCGGTTGAGGGCATCGCGCGCGGGGTGGGCGGTGGTTCCGCCGTGGTTGACGCCCGTGTTCTTCAGGGCGATTCCGCCGAATGACACCAGCAGATCGGTGTTCTCGACGATGACATCCCAGGACGTTGACCTCTTGAACAGTCCGTCATGGGTTCCGATCACGTGCGGCATGATGACGCCGGTTGCGCCGAGGCTGTACGAGTGACGGGAAAAGGTGTACCCGCCAAGCAGTTTCAGGAATCGATGCACCTGGCTCTGGGCGTGGTGAAAGCGCCCCGCGCTGGCCCAGCCGTACGATCCGCCGTAGATGGCCTCGTTGCCGTGGGTGTCGACGATGCGCCGCAGCTCGGCGGCCAGCAGTTCGGTGAGCTCATCCCAGGACACCTCCACGTACTCGTCGGAACCGCGCGCCGTGCTGGGGCCGGGACCGTCCCGCAGCCAGCCGCGGCGGACCGACGGCGCCGTCACCCGGGCCCGGTGCCGGATCGAGCCGGGAATGTTCTGCAGCAGCGGTGAAGGATCGGTATCCGTGCCCAGCGGAGTGACGCCGATCACTTCGCCGTCACGGACCTCGGGCGTGAACGCCCCCCAGTGGGTATGTGAAAGTGCCGGCCTGGTCACCCTAATCAGCCTAGGCTTTCTGTCCGTCGAAACCAGGTAGGCGAGTACCAACCGACCAGTGGGTTGGTATACATTCTGCCGAGTACGTAAACCCAAACCGGAAGGTGATCATGGCCGGCGCCGTCAAGTTCAAACGCACCATTTTCGAACCCGAGCACGAACTGTTCCGCGAGTCGTTCAAGACCTTCCTGGAACGGCATGCCGAGCCGTACCGGGAGGAGTGGGACGAGAACAAGATCGTCGACCGCTCTCTCTGGGTCGAGGCCGGCAAACAGGGCTTCCTGGGCACTGACATGCCCGAGGAGTTCGGCGGCGGCGGACTCGTCGATTTCCGCTACAACGCCATCATTGGCGAAGAGATCACCAAGGCTCGCCAGTCGGGTATCGGTTTCACTTTGCACAACGATGTCGCGGGTCCGTACTTCCGGGATTTGGCCAACGACGAGCAGAAGGCCCGCTGGTTCCCGGGATTCTGTTCCGGCGAGCTGATCTCGGCAATCGCCATGACCGAGCCGGGCACCGGTAGTGACCTGCAGGGCATCAAGACTCGCGCCGTCAAGGACGGCGATCATTACATTCTCAATGGGTCCAAGACCTTCATCACCAATGGCATCAACGCCGATCTGGTCATCGTGGTCGCACAGACCGACCCCGAGAAGGGTGCGCTGGGCTTCAGCCTCATCGTCGTGGAGCGCGGCATGGAGGGCTTTGAGCGCGGCCGCAAGCTCGACAAGATGGGCCTTGACGCACAGGACACCGCCGAGCTGTCCTTCACCGATGTCCGCGTGCCCGCCGCCAACCTGTTGGGTGACGAGGGGCAGGGCTTCATCTACCTCATGCAGAACTTGCCCCAGGAGCGCATGTCGATTGCCGTCGTAGCGGCCGCCGCGATGGAAACCATGCTTGAGGCGACGATCCAGTACACGTCCGAACGTAAGGCGTTTGGCAAGCCCATCAAGAGCTTCCAGAACAGCCGCTTTGTGCTGGCGGAACTCGCCACCGATGCCACGATGATCCGGATCATGGTCGACGAGTTCATCACGCTGCTCAACAAGAAGGAATTGAGTGTCGAGCAGGCCGCGATGGCCAAGTGGTACAGCACCGAGAAGCAGGTCCACCTGATCGACCGCTGCTTGCAGCTGCACGGTGGTTACGGCTTCATGCGTGAGTACCCGGTGGCCCGGGCGTACATGGACTCCCGTATCCAGACGATCTACGGCGGAACCACCGAGATCATGAAGGAGATCATCGGGCGTTCGCTCTAGTCGCCCATGCATATTCGTGACGCCACGGCCGCCGACGCGGCCGCGTGTGCGGCGATCTATGCGCCGTATGTGACCGACACGGCTATTTCGTTTGAGGAGGTGCCGCCGTCGGATGTCGTTCTTGCCGAACGCATCCAGACGGCGGCCCACCGCCACGCCTGGCTCGTCGCCGAGGATGGCGGGGAAATTCTCGGGTATGCCTATGCGGTGCCCTGGAAGTCACGCTCGGCTTACCAATGGGCCTGTGAGGTCAGCGTGTATGTCGATGGTGCGCGACGCCAGCGCGGCGCGGGCCGCCGGCTGTACACGGCATTGCTTGACCGGCTTCGCGATCTTGGTTATCGCACGGTGCTGGCGGGTGTCGTAGTGCCCAATGGCGCGAGCGAAAAGCTGCACCTGGCAATGGGATTCGAGCAGGTTGCGCTCTACCGCAGGATTGGCTACAAGCTTGGCAGCTGGCAGGACGTTGCGTATTTCCAGCTATTTCTACCGTCCTCGGACGGTCATGCGGATGATGATTCCGCGCCCGGGCCACCGCCCGGACAGGCCTAGATCTTCCGGATAACGGTGACAACCTTGCCGAGGATGGCGGCGTCGTTACCGGGAATCGGTTCAAACAAAGGGTTGTGCGGCATCAGCCAGACCTGACCCGCCGTCCGCTTGAACGTCTTGACGGTCGCTTCGCCGTCGATCATCGCCGCCACGATATCGCCGTTGTCGGCGACGTTCTGCTGGCGAACCACCACCCAGTCGCCATCGCAGATCGCTGCGTCGACCATCGACTCACCGACGACCTTGAGCAGGAACAACGAGCCCTCGCCGACGAGCTCACGGGGGAGCGGGAACACATCCTCGACGGCCTCCTCGGCCAGGATGGGACCACCGGCGGCGATGCGCCCCAGCACCGGCACGAACGTCGGTTCCGGCAGGTCGCCCGAGCCGATGACGTCACTGGTGACCGACGCACCGCGGGTTTCCTCGAGTCCTCGAACATCAACGGCGCGCGGACGATTGGGATCGCGCCGCAGGAATCCCTTCTGTTCGAGGGTGCGTAGCTGATGGGCGACCGATGAGGTGGAGGTGAGCCCGACGGCGTCTCCGATTTCGCGGATGCTCGGGGGGTAGCCCCGTTCATTCACCGATGCGCGGATGACCTCCAGGATGGTCCGCTGGCGCTCGGTCAGTGAACCGGTGGCGGGTCCCTTGCTGGGTGTATCGCTCATGGGCCCGAATCTAGACCTGTCGACGACATTTATCAAACATGTGTTCGATGCGTGTCGTGCATCCTGCCTGGCAGGTCGGCTGAGCGGCGCATCTGCACTGGTCAGAGGCACTTGTCGGTGGTGAATGCTACAAATCGATCACATGTTCGGATATCGAACACATGATCGAGTACATTCGAACATAAGAGCGAACGGGCACACCGATCGACAGGACAGGAAGGCATTGCAGATGAGCACAAACGTTCTCGCCACGCCACGTAGTTCTCACGTCCGCGCGAACACGACGCGCGAATGCGCGCCACAAGTACGGGCGTACAGCGCGGAATATCCGCGGACTCAGCGTCGGGCACTGCCGGTGCGCACCGTCGCTTACCGCCGGCCCGCCGGGCGGCCGGTCGCGTACCGGGGTACCGGTATCCGCGTCTCGGCCGCAGTGCATGGTCGCCGCCCCGTGAGCCTGAAAGCCACCCTTGTCGTCGCGGTGGGCGCTGCGGTCGCGACGATGTGGCTGTTGATGCTCGGCCAGGTCAGCGCCGCAGGAGTCGGTGGAGCGGGTGTGCCGGATCGTGTGGCGGTCGTTCAGGTCGCTCCTGGAGAGACCCTGGCCGACGTGGCCTCGCGTGTTGCGCCGGAGGCACCGCGCTCAGCGGTGGTTTCCAAGATTCGTGAACTCAATGAACTCGACTCGGCGACAGTGCAAGCCGGTCAGACGCTGGTTTCCCCGGTCGGCTGATCGGCGCACGGACGTGACCTTCAGGCGTGCGGGAGCACGGGTATCCTCGACACCGGTCTGGGCGCGCTGCGCGGTGCGTCAGCCCGTCCGGGCCAACGACATGGAGTTCAGAACCGGCGAAGGAGCAGTAATGCACTGTCCGTTCTGCCGTCATCCTGACTCGCGCGTTGTCGATTCCCGTGAGGCGGACGAGGGCCAGGCGATACGGCGCCGCCGATCGTGCCCGGAGTGCGGCCGTCGTTTCACCACCGTGGAGACCGCTGTGCTGGCCGTGGTGAAGCGCAGCGGCGTCACCGAGCCGTTCAGTCGTGACAAGGTCATCAAGGGGGTACGCCGGGCCTGCCAGGGCCGCGATGTCGACGACGATGCGCTGAATCTGCTTGCCCAGCAGGTTGAGGACGCCGTCCGGGCTGCCGGATCCCCGGAGATCCCTAGCAATGAGGTGGGCCTGGCGATCCTTGGCCCGTTGCGCGACTTGGATGAGGTTGCATACCTGCGCTTCGCCTCGGTGTATCGAGGGTTCAGCTCCGCCGAGGACTTCGAACGTGAGATCGCCGCGCTGAGAGCGCATCGGGACGCGCCAACAGGATCCTGACCTGCCGCGGCGCGGTGTCGGTTGCTCTAATCCAATGTGAGCGATTGGTCGGCGACAACACGGCCACCGATCGTCACCCAGCCCTCAGGGCTCCACTGCGTGAGAATCTGCGATCCCTTGCCCTGATTGATGATCAGGTCGCGGCTCAACAAATCAGTCATCCGTGCCGCTACGGACCCGGTCGCTTCGTCCTCGCTGACGCCCAGGTCGGATGCGAACACCCGTGATCGCACCAGGCTGGCGTCGCGGTCCTGCCACGCCCATACGCAATGCAGCAGCTCGTCCGCGTAGTCGGCGGGGTCTGCGGCCTCCACATCGGCAGGGGAGCCGGTTTCGTGGAAATCGGTTTCCGGGGCCCAATCGGACCGGGCCTGTATCCACGTGCGCTCGTCGTAGCTCACAGGTAGCACGCCCGCGGGAACCTGCAGGGTGTTGACCGGTGTTCCGCGTTCGCGCAGCCACCACGCCAGCCCCACTGTCGGATGCCCGGCGAAGGGAAGTTCGGCCGCCGGAGTGAAGATCCGTAGATGTGCGGTGTTGGATCCTTCGGCTGGAAGATCGACGAAAACCGTTTCGCTGAAACCTAACCGGGCAGCGATCTGCTGCCGATCCGGCGCCGCCACGTCGGCGCCGTTGACGATCCCCAAGGGATTGCCGAAGTTGCCTGTCTCGTCGGTGAATACGCGTACAACCGCGACGTCAACGCTCATTCCTCGACTCTACGTCCCGCATACGCTACCTGCGACGGTACCCGTGAACAGGGCAAATCTTTGGTGGCGCTTCAGCTCTCGAGGTTATGTGGCGCTGCGCTCGTCTGTGCCCATGGCGTCGAGGACCGCCATGCGGGTGCGTGCGGCCCCGCCGATGGCGTGTTCGGTGACCCCGGTGCGCAACAATCGGCGCAATTCGTCCTCGTTGTATTCGCCGGGCTCTGTCGATGCGATGAATTGGCGCACGATGCCGATGAATCGTTCGGGATCGTCATGGAACGGGAAATGCCCAGATTTGTCGAAGATCTCGAGCGTCGCGCCGGGCATCGCGGCATGGGCGAGATGCCCGTGGCTGACGGGGATAACCAGGTCGTCACTGCCCCAAATAAGCTGCACAGGAACAGATTCCGTCAAATAACATCGGTCCAGCATGGTCACCACCTGGCCGCGCCAGTCCACCACGGCGCGCAGCGTCCGGGTGAACGCGGCCGAGGCCCGGGGTTCGGGTAGGTCGGCCAGAACTCGCAGCACGTCGGGGATGTCGCGAGCCATTCCCGCCCGTCCGAAGGTCGCCCGCGCCACCGCACCGGTCAGCCGGACCATGGGCATTGCCAACGGCAACCTCAACAGTCCCAGCGCATCTCCGATGAACGGCAGTGATGCGCAACGCAATACGATGTTGACGTCCTTGGTCACCCCACCCGGCGCGACCAGGATGAGTCGCTCCACCAGGTGCGGGAACTGGTACGTGAATTGCATCGCGACGCCGCCGCCCAGCGAATGTCCGACGACCGTGACTCTGTCGACGTCCAGGACGGCCAACAGATCCCGCATGCCATTGGCATAGGCCGCAACCGAGTAGTCGGCCCGCGGTTTGTCCGACTGCCCGTGCCCCAGCAGGTCCGGGGCGATCACGGTGAAATGCTCGGCGAGCTTTGCGTGCACGCTGTCCCATGTCGCCGAGTTGTCGCCGATCCCGTGGATGAGCAGCAGCACCGGCCCGGACCCGGCGATCCGGAACGCGCGACGATAGCCATGGATGGTGCGGAACGCCAGCCGCGGCTGCGTCGGTGTGCCGGCGGCGGAATCGGTGTTGTCGCCACCGACCCCGTCGATGCGCTCGGCGTCCGGCACCGGACGCAGCAGCCGCGGGGGAGGGTTCATGTGAAGTATTTTCACCCTTCGCCGCAAATTTGGCGCGGCGAGCGCTTAACCGGGCTAGAGAATCGGGCCATCCGGCGACTGCCCGGACGGGTCATCACCGAACTTGGCCTGTTCGGCCAGGAATCGCTCGAACTCGCCAGCCAACTCGTCGCCGCTGGGCAGCTCCTCATCCCGTGCCAGCAACGAGCGGTTCTCCTGTGCCGCGACGAAGGCGTCGTACTGGCGCTCCAGTGCCTGGACCACCTGGGCCACTTCCTCGCTGCCTTCCACCTGATCGTTGATCTGGTTTCGTACCTTGGCGGCTGCCTCGGTGAGCTCCTGTAACGGCAGATCCAGATCGCCGGTCCGCGCCACCTCCTCCAGCAGGCGTTGCGAGGCCTCCGGATAGTCGGTCTGCGCCAGGTAATGCGGAACGTGGACGGCGAAGCCCACCACGTCGTGGCCGTGCTGAGCCAGGCGGAATTCCAGCAGATTCGATGCGCTGCCCGGCACCTGGACCTCGTCGATCCAGCCCGGATGCTCGTCGAGCGTCTTACGGTCGTTGCCGTGCGCGGTCAGGGTAATCGGCCGGGTATGCGGAACGGCCATCGGAATGGCGCCCAACCCAATGGTCTTGCGCACGCCCAGCTGGTCGGCCAACAGCCGGATGGCGTTGACGAACCGCTCCCATTTCAGATCCGGCTCAAGCCCGGCCAGCAGCAGGAATGGCGTGCCCTTGGTGTCCTTGAGCGCGTACAGGTTGAGCTCGGGAGTGGCGTATTCGGTGAAGTGATCACTCTTGAACGTCATCACCGGCCGGCGCGAGCGGTAGTCCAGCAGGTCATCGATCGCGAATGAGGCCACCAACTCGCTCTCCAGCGTGTTGCGCAGATGCGCTGCGGCCAACTTCACGGCATGGCC
This sequence comes from Mycobacteroides franklinii, assembly GCF_002013895.1. Taxonomy (GTDB): domain Bacteria; phylum Actinomycetota; class Actinomycetes; order Mycobacteriales; family Mycobacteriaceae; genus Mycobacterium; species Mycobacterium franklinii. The sequence continues at coordinate 223,577 of NZ_MAFQ01000007.1, forward strand.
GGAGTCGGAGAAACCCTGTAGCGCGTGCACGAGAACCGGGCCGCGGCCATCGGCAGATGCCAGCTGCGGGCCCGGAAATTCCAGCTCGTACATGCTGGATGACCCGCTCGCGCGAAGACCGTCCTGGTCCGGCTTGTACGGCTGTGGCTCTGCGCCCTCATTGCTGTTCATGGTTACGCCTCCCTTCGCGTCCTCGTCCCACCAGTGTCCCTTACCGGCAGGCAAACGGCGAATGTACCTATGGGCTCAACGGCCCAGGCGGGATGCGAATTCCAGGCGCGCAGCGTATTCGCCGAGCGCGAAATCTCTCAGGCCTTGAACTGGTTGAGTGCGCGAATCTTGTTCATCACATCGAGCGCGGCCACCTTGTATGCCTCCGAGAACGTCGGATAGTTGAAAACCGCGTCTACCAGGTATTCGACGGTGCCGCCGCAGCCCATCACCGCCTGCCCGATGTGCACCAGGTCGGTGGCATCGGAGCCGAAGATGTGCACTCCGAGCAGCTTGAGATCCTCGGTGGACACCAGCAGCTTGAGCATGCCGTAGGAATCCCCGGCGATCTGACCGCGCGCCAGCTCGCGGTAACGCGAGATGCCCACCTCGTAGGGAATCGCATTCTTGGTGAGCTCAACCTCGGTGGCACCCACATAGGACACCTCCGGGATGGAGTAGATGCCGATCGGCTGCAGATCGGTCATGCCCTTCGACGGTTCGCCAAACGCGTGATAGGCCGCCAGGCGTCCCTGATCCATCGAGGTGGCCGCCAGCGCCGGGAACCCGATGACATCGCCCACCGCGTAAATGTGGTCAACCTTGGTCTGGAAATTCGCGTCGACCCAGATCCGGCCGCGGTTGTCGGCCTCCAGCCCCGCCTTGACGAGGTCGAGCTGATCGGTCTGGCCCTGCCGTCCAGCGGAGTACATGACGGTGTCGGCGGGAATCTGCTTTCCGCTCGCCAGCGTGGTCATGGTGCCGGAGTCGTTGACGGCCACCGCAGTGACCTCCTCACCGAAACGGAACGTCACCGCCAGATCGCGCAGGTGAAAACGAAGGGCCTCAACGACTTCCGGGTCGCAGAAGTCGAGCATGGTGTCACGCTTCTCCACCACGGTCACCTTGGTGCCCAGGGCGGCGAACATGGAGGCGTACTCGATGCCGATGACACCGGCGCCCACGACGACCATCGACCCGGGAATGAAACGCAGATTCAAGATGCCGTCCGAATCCAAGACGCGTTTCTCGTCGAAGGCCACCCCGTGTGGCCGGGCCGGATTGGTTCCGGTCGCGATGACGACGTACTCGGCGTGCAATGTGGTGCGCTCGCCGCGGGAGGGTTCCTCCACCACCACGGTGTGCTCGTCGGCGAAACGGGCGACGCCGCTGATCAAGTCGATGCGGTTGCGCAGCAGCTGCGCGCGCACCACCTCGATTTCCTTGCGGATGACGTGCTCGGTGCGGGCCAGCAGGTCTTCCGGGGTGATGTTGGCCTTCACTCGGTAGCTCGCGCCGTACAGCTCGCGCTGGTTCATACCGGTCAGGTAGAGCACCGCCTCGCGCAGCGTCTTCGACGGGATCGTTCCGGTATTGGTGCAGACACCGCCGAGCATGTTGTCGCGTTCGACCACTGCCACCGTCTTACCCAGCTTGGCCGCGGCAATGGCGGCCTTCTGTCCACCGGGGCCGGAACCGATGACGACGAGATCGTAGGTGGGGGTGTCTGCTGCCATGGGTGTACTCATACGCCGGTTCGTCGAATCGTGCATGCCGTCCGCGTCACGGCGACGTGAACAGTTGTCCCAGCCGAATCTCGCGCGCGCCTCCTGGGACCCACGGTGTGCCGATGGCAGCATGTGACCGTGACGGCATCGCGGCTGGTAGCGACGATGGTTGTGGCTGGATGCTGCGCGCTCACCGCTGCGGCGTGCACGCGTGCGGTCGACGGGTTGGCCGTGGAGCCATCGGGCGCCGCCTCGTCCCCGCTGCCGACCACCGCGACCGCAGCGCGGGCACCGGCGGGCCCGGTGGGCCCGCTGCTGCTGGCGCCGGCGGATTTCCCGCACCAATATCCCGCCACCACGCTGGATCCGGATGCGGCCGGTGTGGCGCTGCGCGATATTCGCGGTGTCCCCGATGCGGCCGCGGTCGCCCCAACGACCTGCGCGCCGGCGCCTCTTCCGGCGGTGCCCCAGGACGCGGCGGTGGCGGTGGGCGCCAACGAGTCCGACAACTCGACCATCACGGTCGCGGTGCTGCGCGTTCCGCAGCCGCTTGCCGCGTACAAGTCTCAGCTGGAGCGGTGCACCTCGTTCACCTTCAGTGGTCCGGATCAGATCCAAAGCACCGTGACGGTGTCGGAGGCAGTGGCTCCGCCCATCAACGCCGATGATTCGGTCGCGATCAATCAAACGGTGGCACCCGCGGCGAAGGGTAGCGGCACGCAGACGACCATGTCGCTCATCGCGCAGATCGCCGATATACGAATCCAGGCCACCTACATGACATTTCAGGGTATCGAGCCCGACGCGGTGCTACTGGATCAGGCCTTCACGGCCGCAGTGCTCAAGGTGCACGACAGCGTCCGCTGATCGCTGACTGCCGGTGCTCGATCTTGGTGACGAACGGCGACGTCATCGCCCGCACGAGCGTGCCGTAGCCGACACCGAAGTCGATCTCGTCGCCGACCGCGATGGAGTGATCACCGAGGTCGACGACCAGGTGGTCGCTGCTCGTCCCGAGGATCGTGATGCCCTCGGGTGGCTGCAGGCCATCGGGGTCCACATCCTGGCGGCCGAGGGCCAGGATTGCTTGGTGCACAGTCGCGCTGCCGGTGCGGACCGGTGCCTCGCCGAAGGCCGCCTGAGCACGATCTCCCCAGGGTTGGGCCGGTTTCATCGCGACCTCGATGACCTCGGCGCTCAAGATGAAGGCGTCCGTGTGAAGGCCGGGGATCGGTGTCCGGTACAGCGGGTCGACACCGAGAAGGATGGCTTCGCCGAGGCGGAGTTCGTCGATCCGGCCGACGTCGTCGGTGTGCAGCGCCCAGTTCAGGTTCGCCGAGTTGCCGCCTGAGACGAGGTCGAGCGAGATCCCGTGCAGCGACTCGATGTCGTTCGCGAGCCCCGTGAGGATGCCCATGTTCCGGTCGTCGGGCACGACACCGCTCTGGCACGCGAGGTTGGCGCCGAGCCCGGCAAGCCGCAGCGAAGAGTGGCCGAGAACGGCCCGCACCGCCTCGGGGGCGTCGCCCAGTGCGATGCCCTCGCGCAGGTCACCTAGCTCGATCATGAGTACAACGGCATGTATCCGTTTCTGCCGGGATGCGGCCTGATCGAGCGCCGCCAGCACGACGGCCTCGGTATTCAGACTGATGTCGGCGACGTCAACGATGCGCGTCACCTGGCTGAGCATGGGCGAGCGGATCAACGTGCGTAGCGGCAATCGGTCGAGGTCGGCCAGTCGTGCGAGGTTCGGTATCCGGGAATCGCCGAGGCCACGGGCGCCGCCGCGCAGCATTGCCGCGCCCACTCCCGGCGAACCCAACACGGCCTTGGTGATGCCGGTGACCCTGATGCCGGCCCCGGCAAGCCGGTCAACCAGTATCCGCGTGTTCTGCTCGACCTTGTCCAGATCGGTCTCGAGCCGGAGCGTCACACCCGGGTCGTCGTGTCGGCCTTCCCCGCGCGCTTCCTCTCGAGCTTTCCCGCAAGCACCGGGAAGGCCGCCAACACCATGTCGACCAGATCCGATGAGGGGCGTGTCAGCGGGTCTGTGACCGGGAGTCCGAGCTCCGAATGATGTTCGGAGATAGCATCTTTCAGCTCTTCGTCGGTCATTTCCTCATGATTGATCGTGACCCCGATGACGCGGGTGTCGGCGAACGCCTCGATCAGTGCGATCTCGCTGGCCGCGGTGGGCATCGTCACCATCGGGAAGTCGCCGAGCACCTTGCGCTTGGGCGCGTGCTGGACGATCACGCCGGCCGGACGGCTGCCACGCAGGATGTGAGCCGATGTGATGTACGCGGGGTGGCTGAGCGCGCCCTGGCCCTCGACCACGATTACGTCAGGATCCTCGCCTTCGAACGCGGCGACGACTTGGTGCTCGACCTCACCCGAGCAGAACTGGGGGACCAGCGCGTCCAGCGCGACGCCGTACTTCCCGCCCTGGATCAGGGTGGTCTGACCGGTGCCGACCATGACCGCCTTGATGCCGCGCGCATTGAGGGCCTGAACTAGCAAGGTGGCGGTGGTGCGCTTCCCGATCGCCCCGTCCGTACCCAGGATCGCGATCCTGGGGCAGGTGACGTCGAAGATCCTGCCGGAGAACAGATGCAGGTCGCGCTTGGCCTTCGGCTGGCGTACATCGGTGATGGTGACGCCGGCGATCACGGCTGCCGCCACGAACTCGGCATCGTCGTTGAGGAACTCGTGCAGGCCGTTGATGATGTGCATCCCGCGGGCGATGCCGTCGAGCAGTACGAGCCGCTGCGCATTCGACAGCAGTCCGTCGGCGGGGGCCAGCCCACAGATCAGGTAGTCCGGTACCTGACCGGCGTGGGCGATGGACTCGGCGAGCGAAGCCAGCACCGGGATGCCGTTCGCCGTGTCGTCGAGGAATTGCCCGGCGTCGACTCCGGCCCGCAGGCTGTCGATGACGCTGAGGATCTCGTACTTCTCCGAGTGCCGGACCAGGCCGTTGGCGGTCTTGCCGTCCTGCTCGCCGAATTGGCCTTCGCAGTAGACGATTGCGGTGGAACCGGCAGGCATCGGCAGGGGAGCTGCCGGAAGGTTCCCTTCGCTCCGTTCGGACGCATGAAGAAAGGGAGTACCGCTTGCGAGTGAAGACATGGGATCCTCTGAGAAGTCTCAGAGAAGGCGACGGGATCGAGGCGGGGCGGTAAGCCCAACGTCCAACGAGTGGTCTGCCCTGAGGGTCGGCAAGATTACCGACACCTTGATGGTACCCGACCTGCGGTGACCGTCCCGCTTCCGGGCCTGCCCAGCACCGCTGACGCACTGCCATGGGTGCGTTGTCCACAGTTTCGTCCATATCCACAGATCCCCGGAGGCGCTGTCACGACGTGAGGTCGCCGTCGGCGCGATGACGGCCCTCGCTGTCACTGTCCGGCCATGACATCACTGATTCCCGGGACCCCCGGCTTCCGACTGAACCGACCCGCCGCCCTCATCGCCGCCCTTCCGGCGATGCTGGGCTTCATTCCCGAAGATTCCCTCGTGGTGGTCACGCTCGCCGATGGGTTGGTTGAGGCGATACTGCGCAGGGATCTGCATGACCTGGACGATCCTGAGCACGCGGCTTTCGAGGCGTTGGGGGAGGTGCTCGGCCCAGGGCCGGCCGACGCAGTGATCGCCGTGGTCATCAGTGCGGTCCTGGACGATCTGGAGGCCGGCGGCATCATCCGTCGGCTCGCTAAACATCTTAATTGCCGGGGTATTTCGCTGACCGCCGGCCATGTGGTGGACCGGGTTGGCCCCGATGGATGGTGGCGGTGCTATGACGGATGCGGTGCCGGTGGGCCCGTCGATGATCCGCAGTGTTCGCCGCTGACAGCGGCCGCGGTGTTGGCGGGCAGGACAGTGCATCGGCGCCGAGAAGACCTCGTGGCATTGATTGCGCCCACCGACACTCGCCGCACCGCCGCCCTGGCTGAGGCACTGCGGCGCCCATTGCCGGTGCAGCGTGACGATGCGGCGGCGGACCGGCGTGCCGTGAATCGGATCGTGCGGGCGGCGTGCCAGGTGGCCGAATTCCGGCCACTCTCGAATCGAGAGATGCTCGCCATCGCGCGTTCCCTGACCGTCCTGCGTGTTCGAGACACGGTGTGCGCGTTGGCTGCCGGCGTGTTGGCCGCAGATGTGGAGCGGCTTTGGTTGGCGCTGAGTCGGCTATTGCCCGCACCCTGGCGCGCCGAGCCGCTGGTGCTACTGGGTTTTAGCGCATACACGCGCGGCGACGGACCGCTGGCGGGTGTTTCTCTGGATGCGGCGCTCGCGGCTCAGCCAGAGCATCGACTGGGGCAGCTGCTGCTATCGGCGCTGCATTCCGGGATGCGGCCCGCGGAGATCAGCACCCTGGCCGACACGGGATTCCGGCTCGGCCACGAGTTGGGAATCAGCCTGCCGCCCAGAGAGATTCGGCGGGTGGTTAGACCTTTTCGACCATGACGGCATGAGCCATCTCGTGCGGCAGCTCGACGCTCTCGTGACCGGGGATGATGATGATCACGCCGTCGGGGGAGGGCTCCACGGTGACGCGTGCGTTCGGCACGACACCGGCGTCCTTCAGACGGGACAGCAGGCCGGTATCGGCTTGCACGTGCTCGGCGAGCCTGCGCACAACCACGGCGACCTGAGGGCCCGACGGGATGTCGGTGAGTCGTACCGCGCTGGCACTCTCGGACCGGTCGGCAGGCACACCGAGTTCGGAGAGCCCGGGAATAGGATTGCCGAACGGTGAGGTGGTCGGGTTGTTGAGCACCGTGAGCAATCGACGCTCGACGTCTTCGCTCATCACGTGTTCCCAACGGCATGCCTCGGCGTGCACGTCCTCCCACGGCAGCCCGATGATGTCCACCAGCAGGCACTCGGCCAAACGGTGCTTACGCATCACGGAGACCGCAAGCGCACGCCCCTTGTCGGTGAGCTCGAGGTGGCGGTCACCGGCGACGTTCAGCAGGCCGTCGCGCTCCATACGGGCCACCGTCTGACTGACCGTCGGGCCGCTCTGCTCGAGCCTTTCGGCGATGCGGGCCCGCAGCGGCACCACGCCCTCTTCTTCGAGGTCGTAGATCGTTCGCAGATACATCTCAGTCGTATCGACAAGATCGTTCACTACTCGCCCCTTACGGTCGTGCTCAGTCTACCGATCTACAACGCAATTCGGGGCGCTGCGCTTCCATAACGCAGCGCCCCGAGGGCAGGGTAGTAGGTCACCTAGCTCGCGTACGAACGCAGGCGCTCCGCGCGGTCACCGTGGCGCAGCTTCGTCATGACTTCGCGTTCGATCTGGCGCACCCGCTCGCGGGACAGCCCGAACAGCTTGCCGATCTGATCCAGCGTGCGTGCCTGCCCGTCATCGAGCCCGTAGCGCAGCCGAATGACCTGCTGTTCGCGCTCGTCCAACGTGGCCAGCACGCTGCGCACATCCGAGTGCAGCAGCTCGGCGATGACGGCGTTTTCCGCCGACATGGCCTCGGTGTCCTCGATGAAGTCACCCAGCGGTGCTTCCTCATCGGTCCCGACCGGCATGTCCAGGCTCACCGGATCCCGGCTGTGGTCCAACAGGTCGCCGATCTTTTCCACCGGAATGCCGGACTCCTCGGCCAGTTCCTCGTCGCTGGCTTCACGGCCGAGCCGCTGGTGCAGTTCACGCTTGATGCGCGCCAGCTTGTTCACCTGCTCCACCAGGTGCACAGGCAGGCGGATGGTGCGGCTCTGATCGGCCATGCCACGGGTGATGGCCTGACGAATCCACCAGGTGGCGTAGGTCGAGAACTTGAAGCCCTTGGCGTAATCGAACTTCTCCATGGCGCGGATCAAACCCAGGTTGCCTTCCTGGATGAGGTCCAGCAGCGGCATCCCGCGGCCGGTGTAGCGCTTGGCGAGCGAGACGACCAGACGCAGGTTGGCCTCCAGCAGGTGGCTGCGCGCCGCGTTGCCCTCGCGCACAATCACCGCCAGATCCTTCTTGCGGGCCTCGCCGAGGCGTTTCTTGGTGTCGAGAAGGTGCTGGGCGTACAGCCCCGCCTCAATCCGTTTGGCCAGCTCGACTTCGTCCTCCGCGGTGAGCAGAGCAGTCTTGCCGATACCGTTCAAATACACCCTGACGAGGTCGGCGGCTGGACTCTGAGCGTCCAGGTCTTCGGACTCGGTGGTGCGGGCCGGACGGGTCGTGGCGTTTGCCATCGCTGCCTCCTAGTTGATCCGTAAGTCTCATGTGTTGCAACGCCCGGTCGGCCCAGAAAGTTCCTGAGGTTCCCAAACGTCGCTGTCATTGACCTGCGGATTTGTCGTCGGCAGCTGAGAATGTCCTGAGAATTGACATAGCTGTCCCTAAGACGGGCCGGCGGAGTCCTCTGGCGGGGTGTGCGGTAGCGGTGGAGAAGCGGGATCAATCGCTCTGCGCTCTGCGGTGGGGAAAAGCGCATGATGCTGGGTCTGAGGTCCGTAGCGGCGTGGCTCCTCGGCCTTCCGGGGAGGCCGGTCGTTGGCGATCAGCACCGCCATCCACGGCAGTGGGATGGAGGCGGCCAGAATGGCCAGCGATATCCACCCGTTGTGCCACACGCTGTAGGCCCAGCCGGCGCCGATGAGCGCCGGGAACCGGAACGCCATCAACGTCAGATAACGGCGTACCCGAGCGCGATGCTGGTCCTCCACGGAGACGGAGGCCGCGGTGATGAGTACGGGTCGGCCGTCGTCATCGAACGACAGCTCTTTTCTCATATGTCCAGGATGTCACAATGGAGGTATGGACACGCAGACGATCGAGCGTCCCGACACCACCGTCGACGAGAGCACCGATAGCGATACGCCGAAGGTCTTCCACTACGTCAAGAAGGACAAGATCGTGGAGAGCGCGGTCATGGGAAACCATGTGATCGCCCTGTGCGGTGAGGTCTTCCCGGTAACTCGCTCGGCCAAGCCCGGTTCGCCGGTCTGCCCCGACTGCAAGCGCATCTACGAAATGATGAAGAGGGACTAGCAGCCCTCGGGGGAGTCGGCCGATGATGCCTCGCCATCATCGGCTTCCTTGCCATTCAGGCCATTCAGGCCATTCAGGTCATTCTGGCCATTGTTGGGGCTCAGCCATTCCCGCAGCTGCCGGGCGTGTGTTGCCCCGGCCGGCCAATTCTCCTCGATCGCCGCATTGAGTTCGGCGCCCAACACGATCGCGAATCCGAGCATGAACGCGAACAGCAGGAACGCGATCGGGGTGGCCAACGCACCGTAGGTGTATCCGGTCCCGGTGATCCAGTTCAGGTAGAACCGCAGCCCCAGACTGGCGATCACGAAGAATGTCACGGCGAGCAGCGCGCCGATCCACAGTCGGTGTGAAGGCAGCGGTCGGGGTAGGGATACCCGGTACAGCAGCGTCACCAGGGCCACCAGTGCGATGCCCAGCAGCGGGAAGTAGCCGTATCGCAGTACTGCGTTCCACGAGTCGGGTACCACCCCGGCGATCCGCTTGGGTCCCAGCGCGATCACCGGCAAGGTCACGACGGCCATGGCCAACGCGGCGACATACAGCCCCAGTGCAAAGAACCGCTGACGAACGGGGTGGCGCAGCGGTGTCTGGTCATGTGCCTCCACCACGGAGTCCACAAAACTCGATATCGCCGACGACCCCGCCCACAGCGAGATGACGAACCCGATCGACACCACCTCGCCACGCCCGTCGCGCATGATGTCGACGATTGTGGGCTCGATGATCTCGGTGACCACACTCTTGCTGAACACGCTGTTGGCCACCCGCAGGATGCGCTCCTGAATCTCGGGCAGCGTGTCCGGACCGAACAGCGGCCCGACAAACGTCAAGCTACCCAAGATGCCCAACAGCAGTGGCGGTAGTGACAGCACCTGCCAAAAGGCGGCTTGGGCCGACTGCGCGAAAATAGAGTCGTCCCAACTCTTTACGGCAGTCCGCCGCATCACATGCAAGACGTCCCGACCGATCGAGACATGGCGCGGCTTCTCACTCATGGCCACACCAGCATTCCTGATGGGATGGTCAGTGGTGGCTACTGGGGGTGAAACCGCGGTGACTAATCCTCGAGCGGGCCGCTGATGTACAGCACGGCGGACATCGCGGACAGCTTCTCGGAGTGCTCGTTGGCGTGGTGCTGACAAAAGAGCAGCTCGGCTCCCGACGGAAGCGTGGCGCGGACTCGGGCAGCCGCTCCGCAACGATCGCAGCGGTCAGCCTTGGTCAGCTCTGGACTGGTCAGAGTTGCGTTCATGGCTCCTCCGTATCTCTTCCGGAGCTTTGCGGTCCGGTGAACCGCTCGGCGCTTCCGTTTGTACCTGATATGTACATTGTCAGACGTTTGGGGGGTTTCGGTTGTTCCCCATGTGTGTTCGGTGTGTCGCGGCTCACGTCCGGTGCGTGACCGGGCTGGAGCGGGCCGATGGGCCACCTGTGGGACGAGGATCAGATACTGGTGTGATGCAGTCGATGCCGCCCGACGAAGCCGAACTTGTTCACATCTGCACGGCGCAGGAGTGGGCCTCCGCGCGTGCGCGAGGGGAGCATCGGCCCAGTTCACTGGCTGAAACCGGATTTGTTCACCTCTCCGCGCCGTATCAGGTTCACCTGCCCGCCAACCGCTTGTATCGCGGAAGGTGTGATCTGGTCGTATTGTCTGTTGCCCTGAATCTGCTTGACTCTCCGGTACGTTGGGAACCAGGCGTGCCCAGCGACCCTGAATCGATGCTTTTTCCTCATCTGTACGGACCGCTGCCGACCGCCGCAGTTACTTCTGTGGCGAATTTCCGGCCGGGACCGGATGGCTTTTTTAAGCCGCTGGCACCTAGCACTTCCTAAGCTATCAACGTGGTAGCTAGACTGGCCTAGTTCGTCGGTCTTGAGATAAGGGGGTAACCGCGGTGGCCTCTTCAAATCACCCGCTTACGACCGTGCTGGCCGACGAGCCCGCGGTCGGCGCCTCCTGGCGGCCTGAGCTTGCTGCGATGTTCAGCCAGGGCGCCATCACCGACGATTCGCTCAACCTCTCGTTCACCGAGATCGTCGCCGAGAACTTCCGCCCCGGGCAGCTGCCTCTCGAACTGACGCGCCTGCGCGAGGCGGGCACCGTTGTGGTGCCACACGGTGTGTCATTGGGTCTTGCGGGAGCCGACCTGCCGGACGCCAAGCGCGTCAAGCACCTGGCTGCCCTGGCCGCCGAGCTGAACGCCCCCATGGTCAGCGAGCATGTGGCTTTCGTGCGGGCCGGTTTTGAGAACGGGCGGCACAGTGGTGTGCTCGAGGCCGGGCACCTGATCGCTCCGCCGCGCACCACATTGGCTCTCGATGTGCTGGTGGACAACGTGTCCCGGGTGCAAGACGACCTCGGTGTGCCGTTGGCGCTGGAGAATGTGGCCACGACCCTGCAGTGGCCCGAGAATGAGCTCAGCGAGCCCGACTACCTGCGTGAACTGTCGCGACGCACCGACTGCTGGCTGGTGCTCGATATTGCCAACCTGTACGCGACGGCCGTGGCCTCGGGCACCGATCCGATTGCGCTGCTGCGTCGTTTCCCCGTCGAGCGCGTCGCGTACGTGCACATCGCCGGTGGCCGCTTGGAGGGTGACCTGTACTGGGATACCCATGCCGACACCATCATCGACCCGGTGGCAGATCTGCTGACCGAACTGGTGGTGCTCACCTCCGGGCACGGCCTGGGCGTGCTGATCGAGCGTGACGGGTCGATCGACGAAGCCAGCGTGAGTGCCGACCTTTCGGTTGTCCGCCAGGCGATCAAGGCGGGTGTTGTTCATGCTTGACAACCGCGAGATGCTGCGGCGTCGCCAGTTGTCGGTGCTCTCGGATCTGTTGGCGGGCAAGGCCCCATCCGGTTTTGATGAGTACACGGCGCTGGCAGCGGGTGGGCAGCTGCGGGTCAAGCGACGTTACGACATCGCCAGGGCGGTGCCGTGGCTGGCGCAAACACCCAACTGGGAGTACGAATTCGAGCAGTACGCGCTGCTGCATTCGATGCAGTGCTGTGTGTTGTGCGATGCCAAGGAATTCCGCCACTATTCCTATGAACTGCCGCGTCTGCGCGACTGGGTGATGGATCGCGAAGTCTCCGAGGGACTTCGCCATATCGCCCTGGTGCGCCGCGGCGGCCGTCGGGAACTTCAGATCGCATTCGGAAAGAAGCTACGTTACTTCGCATTACGGCCGGAGCGAGCCGAGGCGTGATGACCGCCGTCATCGTCATTGCGACGGTGATCGTGCTGTTGATCGTTGGGTTGGGCTTCTTCGTAGTCACAAATTCGGGTAGTAGACCGCGCAATCATGATGATGGGCCGGATCATCAACAGACCGGCTATTCCGGCGCCAGCTGCGGTCCCGGTGCGGGAAACTAGCCGGTAATGCTGGGCGCGTGCAGATTTCGCACTGTCGGTGATGATTTGACCTGCTGTGGATCCGGATAGGTTCCGAGTATCCGGTCGGCGGTTCCTGAGCTGGTGACGGTGAACCAGTAGTTCTCGTTCTTGAAGTGGTGGTACCGATGGTTCCGCCAGACTGCGCGGTAGATCGCATGTCGCGGTTTGTAATCGGTGTGGATGAGATAGTGCGTCCACTCATAGAACACCAGGAACAACGCCACGGTGAGGGCGAAGGTTAGCCCAAGCCCGGTGCGCGGGAACGCGAACAGCGCGATCCCGGTCAATCCGGCGATCACCACGATCAGGCTGGGCCATGGAATGAACACCAGTGGAATGTCCCGTGGATCCTGATGATGTAGACGGTGGTCGCGGGCGAGCCGCGAGTCGATTTTCACCGGCCCCAGCGCGCGCGGCCGCCAATGCAGGATCCCGACGTGGATCAGCCATTCGGCTATGGGGGAGATGGCCACGAGCGCGATGGGGATGATGACATCGGCGATTGTCCAGCTGCCCAACATGATTCGCGTGCCCAGCAGCGCGGCGGACCATATCAGGAGCATCCATGGACTGGGGTGTTTGACGAATTCGGCAAGGGCATCACGCAGGGTCATCGGCTTGCGTACGGTGCGGGTCATTGTCGGTTCTCCGATTCCACTGTGGGGCCTTCCGGGAGATCGTGCAGGAGTTTGTCAAAGGCCTTGGTGCCCAACGCGAGCATGGCGGCCGCGGCGGTTTGCGCGGCATCGGGATCGTTGGTCGCGATGGCGTGCGCGAGTGCGCGATAGTGGCCGATATCGCGGACCTCGGCGGCCATGACGTTCACCAGTACATCCAGCGCCCGCACATATGAATCGCGCATGGTGTTGAACACCAATCGGAAGGCAATCGAATCGGCGGTATCGATGACCAGCTCCCAGAATCCGAGCGCCTGCCACATCCGTTGTAGGGGATCGCTTTCCGATTCCAACTCGGAGGTCATCGCGCGCAGCCGTTCGGCCACACCCGGGGTTTGGTCCGACCGTTGTGCGGCCAACCGTGCGACCTGGGGGCCGATGATGGCGCGAGCCTCGATGACGCTGGCCAGTGTGCGGCGGTCTACATCTCCGCCGTATGCGAGTAGTAGCGGCAGCACATCGAAACCGGCGTCGCTGCGGTAATCCCGGATCACCGTCGACCCGCCCTGACGGATGTGAATCAGGCCCGAACGTTCCAGCCGGCCCAGAGCTTCGCGAACGGCGGTGCGCGAGACCCCGAGGGCTTCGGCGAGGGCGCGCTCGCTGGGCAGGGTTTCGCCGGGAGTGCGGTCACCGGTCAGGACCTGTGCCGCCAGCTGGCTGAATATCTCGTCGGGTATCGACTGACGGGCGATCGGCTGCAGTGCCATGCCGCCACCGTAGCACCGGAATTGGTAAGAGGTCTAGTGGTCTGACCAATCTGCCCGACTAGTCGACAATGGCGTCGGCTTCGATCTCCACGAGCAGCGCCGGGTCGATGAGCGCCGACACTTCGACCATCGTGGCCGCCGGGCGGATATCGCCGAAAAACGCGCCGTGGGCCGAACCCACCTCACGCCACCGTCCGATATCGGTGACAAAGATGCGGGTGCGAACGACATCGCGCAACGACGCGCCCGCCTGGCTAAGCGCCGACTCGATGCGGCGCAGCACCTCGCGGGTCTGTTCGGCGATGTCATCGCCTCCGACCGGCGGTTGACCCGGCCGCGCCGCGGTAGTGCCGGCGACGGCGATGTGGCCGCCGACCCGCACCGCGCGCGAGTATCCGACCGTCGCATCCCACTCAGTGCCCGACGAGATCCGCACGCGTTCCATGGCGGCAGCGTAAGTGTCCGGGAATACCGGCGGCGAGCGATTAATTGGACTGCGATGTGACTGATCGCATTCGCATTGGAATCCAGCTCCGGCCCGCCAAGGCACAGAACTACAAGCAGTGGCGAGATGCCGTGCTTCGTGCCGAAGACAAAGGTGCGGATGTCATCTTCGGCTACGACCATTTCCACTGGCCCGCCGGCACCCTGAGCAGCAACGGGGTGGTGCTCGATGAGGTGCAACCCGATGTCAATAACTTCGAGGGCTGGACCGCGCTGGGATCATGGGCCGAGATCACCTCGCGCGTGGAGATCGGGCTGCTCGTCACGGGCGTGGGATATCGCAATCCTGATCTGTTGGCCGATATGGCGCGCACCGTCGATCACATCAGTGACGGGCGGGTGATTCTCGGGGTCGGTGCCGGTTGGTACGAAAGGGACTACACCACCTACGGATACGAGTTCGGAACGGCCGGTTCACGTTTCGACCTGTTTGAGGACAGCCTAGTCCGGATCGAGAAACGATTGGGCCAGCTGTTGCCGCAGCCGGTCCGTCCCATCCCGATCTTGATCGGTGGTGGCGGTGAGAAGCGCACCATTCCGTTGGTGGCCCGGCACGCGCACATCTGGCATGCGTTCGGCGATATCGACACCTACCGGCGCAAGAACGACATTCTGATTGCCGAGGCCGACCGAATCGGCCGCGACCACAACGAGATCGAACGCTCCACCAGCTGGGGACTGGATCCCGCGCGCGGGCTCACCTCGGCGGAGGCGGATGCGTACGTCGAGGTGGGCGCCAGACTGTTCACCGTCGGGATCGACGCCGATAACGACTACGACCTGTCGGTGCTCGACGCGCCGCTGGCCTGGCGCGACTCACGCTCCTGATCGGGCTGAATCACTGCGGTTGAACGAGGTAGTGCTCGCCGATCCGCAGAGAGGTACGCACATCGGCCGTGACGACGGTGGGTGCGGCGGCCGGTGGCACCCGATTCTCCGGGCGCCAGGTGATGTCCGTGGGTACCAGGATGAACAGGCCGTCGTGATCGCCCACCGGGCCGAACCCGGGGCCCGGTTGTCCGAACGGCAGCAGTCCGAGTGTGTCGTGCATCAGGGCCTGTGCGCGCAGCACGTCAGAAACCCCGAAGCCGACTTCACTCAGAGATCGGATATCGCCGACGTCGAAGGGGTGCTCGATCCGATTGTCGAGGATGTTGCGTTCGATGAGTTCGAGCACCGCGTCATCGGGTCCGGCGAAGTAGAGGCTGCGCGCCTGCCAGTTGGGCGCACAGTCGAATTCGTCGTGCCATTGACCGTCGGTCTGCAGGGTCACTCGTTGCGAGAGCCATTGCTTGGCCGGCGTCAGGCTTCCCGCAGGAATGGTGAAGGCGATGTGATGTGCGCCGTGATACGCCGGTCCGGGAACCATCGTCAGTGTGCTTTCGCCGATGTGAACCGTGGCGCTTTCTGCGTCCAGTTCCACTGGTAATTCTAGTGTTTCGGAGTAGAAGCGTGCGGCGCTCGGTACGTCGGTCGCGGTGATCTGCACATCGTGAATCCTCATGCCTCCGAGGCTAGAATCTCACGTGCGCTTGAGGTCAAACGAGCGGCTGAAGCTCACCCAAGACCGTCGGCAGAAACTCCGCCACGGTGGGATGGATATGCACGGTGCGCTGAAGCTGCCGTGCGGGCACGCCGTACTGCATCGTATCGAGCAGGCAGTGCACCACCTCATCGCCGCCCACTCCGAGGATCGTCGCGCCGAGAATGAGATCGGTGTCGGCATCGACCAAAACCTGCATGTAGCCGTCGGTCTCGCCCTTCTCGATGGCGCGGCCCACCTGGCTCATCGGTTTGTGCCCGACAAGCACGGAGCGCCCCGACGCGCGGGCCTGCGTCGCGGTCATACCCACCCGGCCCAGCGGCGGATCGGTGTACAAGGCATAGCAGGGGAGCCTGTCGGTGACCCGGCGCGGATCGTCGTCGAGCAGGTTCGCGGCGACGATCTCGAAGTCGTTGTACGAGGTGTGGGTGAATGCGCCACGGCCGTTGCAGTCTCCCAGCGCCCAGATTCCCGGCGCGGTCGTGCGCAACTGGTCGTCCACCGTGACGTACCCACGGTCATCGGTGGACACCCCGGCGTTCTCCAGGCCCAAGTCGTCGGTATTCGGCCGCCGTCCCACCGCCACCAACACATGAGACCCGACCACCTCGGGTGCACCGTGCGTGCAGTCGACGCCGACGGCGACCCCGCTGTGGTGGCGCGCCAAGTTGATACAGGAGGCGTTGAGGCGGAAGGAGATTCCCTCACGCTCCAGGACCTCCTGAATGATCGCCGACGCTGCCGGATCTTCGCGCTCCACGAGCCGTGGGCCGCGGTGCACCACCGTGACCTGGCTGCCGAACCGGCGGTAGATCTGCGCGAATTCCAGTCCGACATAACTGCCGCCGATCACGACCAGATGTTCCGGGATGTCGTCGTACTCGATCAGTGAGCTGTTGGTGAAGACGGGAACATCGTCGATGCCGGGCCAGTCCGGCACCACCGCGCGGCCGCCGACGTTCAGGAAAATCCTTTCGGCGGAGATGGTTTCATCGCCCACAGCCAATTCGGTGGGGGATGTGAAGCGAGCGTGCTCGTGGTAGATCGTGCAGCCGAGATCCTTGAGCCACTTCTCGCCGCCGTTGCGCGACGGCAGAATCACCGAATCCTTCCGTTCTCTCACCCGGGCCATGTCCATACCTACCGAACCGCCGACGACGACTCCCCAGCGCGCCGCGTCGCGTGCCATGTGGGCGGCATGCGCGCTGGCGACGAGCGCCTTGGTGGGTCGGCAGCCGGTATTGACACAGGTACCGCCGAACAGGTGTCGCTCCACGATCGCCACCGTCATCCCCGCGCCGCGCAAACGGGCGGCCAGCGACGGGCCGGCCTGACCGGCGCCCACGACGACGGCATCGAAGTGAGTGCTCACGCGGCCAGCGCCAGGGTGATCGCCAGGGCCGCAGCGACGGTGACCGCGTCCTCGGTGAGTGCGGCGGGCAGATCCTTACCGAAGGCCCCGGCCAGCTGGCCGCGTGCCCACGCCCCGCCGAGCGTGCCGATGACCGCTCCGGCCGCGCCGAGTACCAGGCCGATGATGAGCCCGGGGCTGGTGCCGTCGGCCAGCGTGCCGAAGACCGCGCCGTAGAACGCGCCCAGCACCACCCGTGCCGCGAACGCGGGCGGTGCCTTGCGGCTCGGTGTCTTGGGCAGTTTGTCGTTGACGATCTCGCCGACCGCCAGCACCGTAGCGACGACGGCCACGATCAGGCTCGCCAGAAACGATGCCCAGGTGCCTTCCACGAGAAGGCATTTGGCGAATGCGGCCCAGCTCAATACGGCCAGTGGAGTCATCGCGCGTAAACCGGCGACGATTCCGATGAGGAGCGCAGCTACATACAGACCTGTCATGGGTTCTCCCGATGCGTAAGCCGGCGATCTTGCTAGAGCTGGGCTAGAGCGTAGACCCGCGATGTGGCTTTCGCTTCAGAACAGGGTGGGGTCGTCGAAACCGGGGGCGTGCTCGAGTCTGAGCAGTTCGCGTTTGGTCATGACACCGCCGTAAGCGGAGAAGCCATGCAGGCTGTGATCGGCGGCGAGCACCCGGTGGCACGGGACGATCAGTGGAATCGGATTGCGCCCCAACGACTGTCCGACGGCCTGCGCGGCACCCGGCGCACCGACGATCGCCGCCACCTCACCGTAGCTGCGGGTCTTACCCGGCCCGATGGCCCGCGTTGCCGTGTACACCTCACGATCGAAATCGGTGGTGCCGGCCAGATCCAGCGGGATCCATTGCAGATCGTCGTCTGCACCGGCGAGCACACGCCGAATACCGTCAATCGCGTCAGATACGAACGGAGGCGGTGCAAGCTTGTCGCCGCCGGGGCGCCGGATCCTGGCCACGGTGGATGCGTCATCGCCCTCCGGAAGCTGAAGTGCCACGACACCCTCGGCGCTCCACGCGATGGCGCAGGTGCCGATCGCGGTGTGGAACAGGCAATGGCCGAGGGTGCTCACCGTGCCGAGTATGCCGTCCGGCACCGACAGGATGGCTAGGCTGGTCGCCATGGTCGGGGCGCGGCATCGTGCCAGGGGTATGGCCGTGGCCGTGGGGCTGCTGGCGGTGGTTGTCGGCTGTACGGGCGCGCCGGACCGCCACGAGCAAGCCGCTCGCCTGGAATCGGCGATCACACAGATGCCCGGCGTGGATTCGGCATCGGTGGCCTACGAAAACGCCTTCACGCGGGGAGCGACGCTGGGCATCGATGTGGCGATGCCGACGGCCACCGCATCACAGATCAGCGACGTGGTCAGCGCCCTCGGACGGTGGAAGGGCCGGGATTTCGACGGGTTCTCCCAATGGACCGATATCACGGTCACACCACATAAGCGGCTGGTCGTCAGGATTGGCGGTGATCCGAATCTGGCCGCGCTGACCACCCAGGTCGACCAGCTCCGGGGCGTGGAGACCGCCTTCCCCGGCGAAACGATCGAGCAGTACTCGGGAATCGACATCACCGATCTGACGATGCCGGTACCTGAGGCGCTGGCCCGGGCGCGCAACGCGGTCGGCGGCGGGCAGGTCGAGGTGGTGCTCAAGCCGAAACAAGCCAGCGGCGAGCCACTCTGGGATGTCGAATTTCCTTTTCCCGCGGACCGCGAGACGGCGATCCGTCAGCAGCTCGACCGGATGCCGGTCGCACTCGACGGTGTCTGGATCGGGAAACAGGGGTACCTGACGCGGTTGACCGCGGACGTCCGCCATCGCGAGAGGGCGTACGAGGACATCGTCGCCACCATCGCGGCGTCGGGTGCCGACAGGGACCGACCCATGAGTCTTCTCTGGGGAGCACAGGACGGACCGCACGGTCAGAACGAGCCGACGTTCCACGGTGAGGTCTCGGTGGGTGCCTGCAGCTACGGACCCAACGACCAGGGCCAACCGGACCCGAAGTACTTCACCCTGGATGCGATCGACCTGCAGAAACGCATCCGGGAGCGATTCGACACCTGCCCGCGCTGATCGTTCGGGAAGGGAGCCGTCCTCGCCAGCGCGGAAGGGGACTAGTCGAGGTAGTCCCGCAGCACCTGCGACCGGCTCGGGTGGCGCAGCTTCGACATGGTCTTGGATTCGATTTGCCGGATGCGCTCACGGGTGACCCCGTACACCTGACCGATTTCGTCGAGGGTGCGCGGCTGGCCGTCGGTGAGACCGAACCGCAGACGCACCACGCCGGCCTCGCGCTCGGAGAGCGTCTCCAGCACCGACTGCAGCTGATCCTGCAACAGGGTGAAGGACACCGCATCCACGGCGACCACGGCTTCACTGTCTTCGATGAAATCGCCGAGCTGCGAATCGCCCTCGTCACCGATGGTCTGGTCCAGCGAGATGGGTTCACGCGCGTACTGCTGGATCTCCAGCACCTTCTCCGGCGTGATGTCCATTTCCTTGGCGAGCTCTTCGGGCGTGGGTTCGCGACCCAGATCCTGGAGCAGCTCGCGCTGGATGCGGCCGAGCTTGTTGATGACCTCGACCATGTGCACCGGGATACGGATGGTGCGGGCCTGGTCGGCCATCGCGCGGGTGATGGCCTGGCGAATCCACCAGGTGGCGTAGGTCGAGAACTTGTAACCCTTTGTGTAGTCAAACTTCTCGACCGCACGGATCAGACCCAGGTTGCCTTCCTGGATGAGGTCCAGGAACGCCATGCCACGGCCGGTGTACCGCTTGGCCAGCGACACCACCAGACGCAGGTTCGCCTCCAGCAGATGGTTCTTCGCGCGGTCTCCGTCACGGCAGATCCAGGACATGTCACGACGCTGAGCGGCGGGAAGCTTTTCGCCCTTCTCGGTCAGCTCGGTGACGATCTGGGTCGCATACAGGCCGGCCTCGATCCGCTTGGCCAGCTCGACTTCCTCTTCGGCGTTGAGCAGCGCCACCTTGCCGATCTGCTTGAGGTAGGCACGCACCGAGTCCGCGGAAGCGGTGAGCTCGGCGTCCTTGCGGGCCTGCCGCAGCGCCTCGGACTCTTCTTCGTCCCAGACGAAATCGCCTGATGCCTTGTCCTTCTCGGAGGGCTCGTCGCTGTCGGCTTCCGCCTCCGGCTCGGGCTCGGCGGCAACCTCGGCCAGGTCGGCCTCGATGTCCGCGTCGTCGGCGAGGTCAACCTCGAGATCCTCACCGGGCTCGATATCGGCGTCTTCGGCACTGCCCTGCGGCTCGAGGGCGGGATCGGTTGCCTTCGCGGCAGCCTTCTTGGCCGGTGCCTTCTTCGCGGGCGCTTTCTTCGCGGGCGCCTTGGCGGTTGCCTTCGCGGGTGCCTTCTTGGCCGGTGCCTTCTTGGCGGGTGCCTTCTTGGCCGGCGCTGCCTTGGCGGCGGTCGTCTTCAAAGGTGTCTCGGGTGTCTCGGCGGTGGCCTGCGTTACCGGAGCTGCTTTCGTGGCTGCCACGTACGCCCTTTCCTGGCTACTTCTTCGACGCGCATGGGCATGCAAAATCGAGAATTTGGCTGTCTGCTTAATGTTCGTCGCTGCGGGGGGAGCACCTGCGTGGCCCTGCGTGCGGCTATCTGAATGCCATTGTAACGACAAGAATGCATAACCTGTGAAAAAGCTAAGGCGAAACGCCAGCGTGTGCGGCCATCGCCGCGCCGACGATCCCCGCGCTGTTCTGCAGAGCAGCCGCCACCACCGGGGTGCGATTGGTCAGCAGCGGCACCCATTTGTCGGCCTTGCGGCTGATGCCGCCGCCCACGATGAACAGGTCGGGCCACAGCGCGTTCTCCACCGCCTCCAGGACCTTGGTGACCTCGGGCGCCCACTGCTTATAGCTCCAATCGTTCTTTTCCTTGACCGATGACGCCGCGCGGTGCTCGGCCTCCATGCCACCGACCTCGATATGCCCGAATTCGGTATTGGGCAACAGGATTCCGTTGTGCAGGACGGCGGACCCGATACCGGTTCCGAAGGTCAGCAGGACGATCACACCCGATTGGTCCTTGCCCGCGCCGTAGCGGTCCTCGGCCAGCCCGGCGGCATCGGCGTCGTTGAGCACGGTGACGGTTTGGCCGCCCAGCTCAGCGCTGATGATGTCGTGGACGTTGACGCCCAGCCACGATTTGTCGACGTTGGCGGCGGTGCGCGCCTCGCCGTGCACGATCACACCGGGATACGTCACGCCGACGGGCCCTGTCCAGGAGAAATCACGGACGACTGTGGCGATGGTCTCTGCGACCGCCTTCGGTGTGGCGGGCTGCGGAGTGGGGTATTTGACCCGCTCGCCGATCATCTCGCCGGTCGTCAGGTCAATGACCGCGCCCTTGATGCCGCTGCCGCCGACGTCGATGCCGAACCCACGCTGCTCGGTATCGCCGGCTGGCGTTGCGGGTGCGGCCGGTCCGGATTCGGTGGCGGTCATCGGCGCTCCTTGGTCCTGGGTCTACGTGGCTGGCGAACGCGGACAGCGAACACAGCCGGAACACACTGAATGCGAGTGACACCCTAGTGCCCACCGGGGCACCGCGCGTGTCGCTCCCGGCTGTGCTGCGATAGGTGTGTGGGAATCGATCCGGGAGCATTACGTTCGGTGGCGGTGCGGCTGGCGTCCGAGGCCGCTGAATTCGTGCGGCATCGTCGCGGCACCGTCGACTGGACGGCGTCCGTGCGTACCAAGAGCTCCGCGACCGATCCGGTGACACTCGTCGATACCGACTGTGAACGGCTGCTGCGCCGGCGGTTGGCCTCCCTGCGACCCGAGGACACGATCCTGGGTGAGGAGGACGGGGAAAGCGGCGGCTCGACTTCGGATGCTCTGCGGGCAGGCGGCGCGCCACAGGTGCGGTGGGTCATCGATCCGATCGACGGAACCGTCAATTTTGTCTATGGAATTCCGGCATACGCGGTGTCTGTGGCCGCTCAGGTGGACGGAGTGTCCGTGGCGGGTGCGGTAGCCGATGTCGTGGCGGATCGTGTCTTCTCGGCGGCCTCAGGCGGCGGTGCGACCGTACGCGAGGCGAATGGGCTGCAGCGGCCATTGACGTGCAATCCCGTTCGCGAAACGAATCTTGCCTTGGTGGCCACCGGCTTTGCGTATTCGACGGTGCGCCGCGAGCGTCAGGCGCAGCTGGTGGCGCAACTATTGCCCCGGGTGCGGGATGTTCGGCGTATCGGATCGGCCGCCCTTGACCTGTGTGGGGTGGCCGAGGGGCGTGTCGATGCCCAGTACGAACACGGCTTGGGGCCGTGGGACTGGGCTGCGGGTGCGCTCATCGCCCGCGAGGCGGGTGCGGTACTGGTGCTGCCCGACGCGAACGCTCGGAGCGCCGACGGCGCTCTCATCGCCGCGATGGCGCCCGGAATTGCCGCCCAGCTCGGTCAGCTGCTGACCGACATCGGCGCGATGGCGCCGATTCCCGGCTAGCAGGTGCTCTGCCGCGCCCGGCTGATCAGATCCGAATTGGCCTGGCTGCCGGGCTTGAGGCTGTTCAGGGCCGAAGTGACCGCGTTACCGGAGGCGAGCTCGGTAAACCCGCTGCCGAGTGCCAGGTCCACGGAGTCATCCGACCGCTTGTCCTCCACGAACTCGACGCACGGAGCCACCAGCGACAACGTCAGCGCGTTGGCATATCCGGATTCTCCGAATCGGATCTGTCCAACGCAGTTCAGGCGGGATCCGCTGGGGTAGAAGGGGTCGTTGTCGGCGGTGGGTGCGGGGAATCCCAGATCGCGCAGCGAGGCGGACACATCACCGGCCTGGCCGGCCTGGCCATTGGCGTTCAGCACACGCAGCTTGACCTCGTTCAGTGTGGCGGGGCTGGTTCCCGCAAGCGCCGAGCGCGAGACCGGCTTACCGATGGTCCCTGACCCGGGATCGGCCTGCTGAGCGGGCGGGTTGCAGGCCGTGGCCTCTTTGACCGGCGCTTCGCGGGTGAGCGCCGACGCCCAGGCGAAAACGGTGACGGCCAGCAACGCGATGCCAAGGATCAGTGCTGGCAAATAGTTCCGGCGGCGGAACGGGCGTCCGTAGCTGTCTACGGAGGTGCCCTCGGTGATGTCTGCGACCACGGATGGCACTCTAGGCCAGCGGACTTCCCGGCGACAGACAGCGAAATAGACGGGGCGTCCACTACCGTGTGATGTAAATCACACAAAGAACCGGCGCGATACGGGCACTAATAGTTTGTGATGTCCGTTTCAGCCTGGTACAAAGCCTTGCTGCGCCTATGCAGAAGCTTGATGACGAGATGTTGATAAGGGGATGGACGCATGGCTACCGACTACGACGCTCCGAGGCGATCCGACGCCGACGATGTGTCAGAGGACTCGTTAGAGGAGCTCAAGGCTCGTCGTAACGAAGCACAGTCGGCGGTGGTCGATGTCGATGAAGCAGAAACCGCCGAATCGTTCGAGCTACCAGGCGCCGACCTGTCCGGCGAGGAACTTTCGGTGCGGGTTATCCCGAAGCAGGCCGACGAGTTCACCTGTTCGAGCTGCTTCCTGGTGCATCACCGCAGCCGCCTGGCCAGTGAGAAGAATGGCCAGTTGATCTGCACCGACTGCGCGGCCTGAGTGCGGAGCTAGTCGAGGACTAGCTCCGTAGGGCCGCCAACACCCGGTCGGGGTGGCGGCTGCTCACCAACCAGTAGGGAGTGGGGTCGTCGGCATCGTCGAGGACCACCAGAACCATCGGGCCGATCCATGCCCGATGCACGACGAAGGCCGCCGGGTCGAGCTGGCGGCCGAGCGCCGCGCTTTTCGCGGTGGCGGGAATCTCCGCGGACTTGGCGATCACGCTGACCGGTAGATGCGCCGACCCGGCGCGCAGCTCGGTGGCGCCATCCGGCCCGGTAGTGACCTCCACGCGGATCCTGCTGAACCACAACAAGACTCCGGCGACGATCGCGAACAGGATCGGGTACGGAACCCAGCCGGGCAGCTGGCGCATGCTCTGATTGATTTCCAGCCCGATCAGCGTCGCCGCACCGAAGCCGGGCAGCGCCCACCACCATGGAACCCACAGCCGCTCGAGATAGCGGATGTTGGTCGTGTTGCTGGGGGAGTCCGTCACGCGGCCAAGGGTAGTCTGGGCGATCGTGCCCACACCTACGAGATTGGCGATCGTTCGCCTCGATCGAGAGCTTCCCCTGCCTTCCCGTGCACATGCCGATGATGCGGGGGTCGATCTCTACAGCGCCGAGGACATCGTGATCGAACCCGGCCGCCGGGCGCTGGTGGGCACCGGTATCGCCGTGGCTGTCCCGAGTGGGATGGTCGGGTTGGTGCATCCGCGTTCGGGCCTGGCTGCGCGCGTGGGCCTTTCGATCGTCAACAGCCCCGGCACGATCGACGCCGGGTACCGTGGCGAGGTGAAGCTCAGCCTGATCAACCTGGATCCGGAGACTCCGATCGTCATCGCCCGTGGCGACCGGATCGCGCAGCTGCTGATCCAGCAGGTCGAGTTGCCCGAGTTGGTTGAGGTGGATTCCTTTGACGAGGCCGGTCTGGCCGTGACGACCCGAGGCACGGGTGGGCACGGCTCTAGCGGCGGACATGCGAGTTTGTGATGGCTTTACACCGCAGCGGTGGTCTCAACGACCTGGATGACGCAGCCGACGCCTCCGCGTCGGGCTCGGGGTCGGACGAAACATTTGACGGCCCATACGAAATCGAGGACTTCGACAGCCCCGAGGACGCCGGAGTCGGGCGCCTGGACCTGGGCTCGGTGCTCATCCCGGTACCCGAGGCAGGGCAGATCCAGGTCGAGTTGACCGCGGCGGGTGCGCCCGGTGCGGTCTTCGTGCTGACACCCAACGGGCGCTACTCGGTGGCCGCCTATGCCGCCCCGAAATCCGCCGGTCTGTGGCGCGAGATCGCCGGCGAACTGGCTGAGTCGTTGCGCAAGGAAGCCGCCGAGGTCTCCATCACCGACGGCCCCTGGGGCCGCGAGGTCGTCGGAGTCGCCGAGGGCGGCTCCGTGCGGTTCATCGGCGTCGACGGCTACCGGTGGATGATCCGCTGTGTGCTGCAAGGACCCGCCGAGACCTTCGACGCGTTGGCGCAGGAGGCGCGCGAGGCGGTCGCCGATACCGTCGTGCGTCGCGATGAGAGTCCCTACCCGGTGCGGACCCCGCTGCCGGTGGCGCTGCCCGCACCGATGCTGGAGCAGCTACAGCAGGCGCAGGCCCAGGCGATGGCCCAGGCTGAAACCGAGGCCGTCGCCCAGGAACCCGCGCCGCAAGACGATCCGACGCCGGTGGCCCGCCGCAGCGTCTCCGGGTCGGCGATGCAGCAGCTGCGCTCCACCATCACCGGCGGCTAGATCGGAACCTAATCCGGATCGAACCGGAACACCGATAGCGTTCCGGCCAGCGCCTCGAACTCTTCGGGAGTTCCGTGCCGCACCAATCCGGCGCTCTTGGCGAACCGCACACCCACCGGAACCTTCAGGGCGAATTCCCGCAGCACGCGTCGTGCCGCCTCAGGTGGCACGGTGACGATCCTGACGTGCTGGACACGGTTTCGTCTGGTGAGTGTTCCGGAACCGGCCGCGGCGGCATTACGCGCCCAGTCAGAGCCCGGATAGCCGCCGACGGCGAACAGCCGGCCGTCCATATCAAACGGTGTGATCGGCGTGGGGCGAGGCTGGCCGGTTTTCCTGCCGGGGACTGTGAGCACCATCGCCGGACCCGTGGGGATGCCGAGGCGGTGAAAGGCCCGCACGAGCTTGTTCATCGGTTTGAGCCACCGGGGTGGCTGTGCGCTCGTCATGGTCACCGTCCCTGCTGCGCCGCGAATTCTGCGGGTGCGAACTCGGCTCGAAATCTGTTGGCCCAGGCCGCGAATGTCTCTGCGGGACGCCCGAGTATCCGGTCCACCTCGTGGGTCACCACGGCCGGTTCGGTGATGGTGGCTGCCTGCATGGCCAGGTACGCGTCGGCGAAATCCACCGGGAATCCCAGACCAACGAAGCGCTGACGTACCAGACCATCGGCAACTTGCTCGTACTCCAGGGGGCGTCCCAGTACTTTCCCCAGCACCGCGACCAGGCCGGCATTGGTGAACGCCTGTGGGCCGGTCAACGAGATGCGCTGCCCGATCAGGTCGTCTGTGAGCAGCGCACGGGCGGCGACGCCGGAGATATCCCGGTCGGAGATGGGCGCGGCCGAAGCTGCTGCGTACGGTCCACGGATCACATCACCCGCCGTCAGCTGGCCGCCCCACATGCCGAGAAAGTTGGATGCGAACACGGTCGGGCGCAGACTCACCCACTCCAGCCCGGACTCGACGGCGTACCGTTCCACCTCTTTGTTCCGGTCGCCGCGGAACCGGGATGGCTGGCGGGAGAAATCATCCTCGCAGTTGATGGCGGACAGCGCGACGAGTCGCGTAACCCCCTCGTGCACAGCCTGATTCACGAAGTGGAGGAGATCCTCTCCCAATGCTCGTGAATTCAGGAAGACCGAGGTGGCGCCGCTGAGCCCGGCTCGGGCCGATTCGACGGTTACGACCCGCGGTGAGAAGTTCGCGTGCGCTGGACGCCGGGTGACCGCACGTACGTCGGCGCCTGCCGCGGCGAGTAGGTCGACAAGTGGGCGTCCCACATTGCCTGTTGCGCCGGTGACGAGAATTGTCATGTCGGGTGCTCCAATTCGGGAGGTTCGGGATGGTATTCAGCTGGGTTGGTGGCCCACATGAGTACGACGGGGCGCGAGCGCCGAAAGTTACCGGCGGCGGCGGTAACTTTCCGGGCCGCGGAATCGTCGTAGCGACATGAGTTCTTCGAATACTCACGACGCGCTGGTGGCCGCGGCCTGGCGCGACCATTACCCGTACCTGGTGAACCTGGCCTATCAAATGCTCGGAGACATCGGCGATGCCGAGGACGCGGCCCAGGAAGCGTTCGTTCGGCTGGCGCGTGCCGACGAGGCGGAGATCGACGAGCCGCGTGCCTGGTTGTCGGTGGTGACGGGTCGGTTGTGTCTGGATCAGCTGCGTTCGGCGCGGATGCGCCGCGAGCGGGCTAGTACCGCATCCATGGTCGAATCGTCTGCACCACTGCATGTTTCGGTGAGTGAGGATCCCGCTGATCGGGTCACCCTGGACGATGAGGTGCGCGGCGCCCTGCTGGAGGTGTTGCGCTCGCTGAGCCCAGGTGAACGCGTCGCCTTCGTCCTGCACGACGTCTTCGGGGTCCCGTTCGAGGAGATCGCGTCGACGGTGGGCCGCCCGGTGGGTACCTGTCGCCAACTGGCCCGGCGCGCGCGTACCCGATTCCAGCAGTCCGCATCGCGGGCCAGTGATGTCACAGGTGCCGAGCATCGGCAGCTGATCGAGAAGTTCGTCAGCGCATGCGCCCACGGCGACCTGAGTGGGTTGATGGCGGTCCTAGATCCCAGCGTGTGGGGGATCGGCACCATCATTGGGGATCCCGCGCCCCCGCCGCAGGTCAACCACGGGCGCACCGATGTCGCCACCAACTTGCTCATGTATCTCGGGCATGGCGCCACGCTGGTAGGTGGGCCGTTCGGACAGCCGGTTCTTCTTGCCTTCGCGCGGCGCCGGCTCTTCGCGGTGGTCACCCTGACGGTGCGCGATGGTCTGGTGCTCAAGATCGAGGCCACCGCCGACCCTGCGGCGCGTGGACTGTGACTCAGATATCACTGAGCGCGTCGACACACGCCCGTCCCAGGCACGTCGGGTCGGCCCCCAACTGATCCAGAGTGAAGGTACGCAGCGCCGCGCGCGGCGCCCAGGACGCCCAGTCCTGGCCTACCGCGAGCGGGTGGATCGGGTCATCGGTGGCCGCTGCCACCGCCAAGGGCACGGTCAGCCCGCGGATATCGTCGGCGGACGGATTCACGTAGGCCGAGACCTCCTCCATGGCATCGGGCAGGCCCGGCCACTGGACGGCCCATGATCGGGTGAGCTCGGCAGCGAGCCAGCCGGGGCTGCTGGCCTGCATCGCGGCGGTCACCGCGGCCAGCCCGTCGGAGCGCAGCGATTCGGCGGTGACGCGCGCCGACACCGAGGCCGGTGAGTTTTCCGGCGCTCCGGTCCATGCGGGCATCGCGGCCAGCACCGCCACTGTCGCCCCGGGATTCTGCAATGCCCATGTCAGGGCCACGGCGGTGCCGATGGACACCCCGCCTACCACGATCGGTCCTCCCCGAGCGGCTCGGTCGAGCGCCCGCCGATACCCGTTGACCAGGTCATTCGGTTCTGGGCGCACCGCGATCAGGGTCGCTCCCGCCGTGGCGAGGGCTGGGCCGAAGGCCCGGTTGATGAAGTCGTCATCGGAGCCCGTGCCGGGCATCAGAACAGCGGTGTGGCCATCAAGTTTTGGGGATGAGCCGTGTGCGTGAAGAGCGTTGATGGACGTCACGCCCCTGATTTTGCCCGGTGCGCGGGACACCCCGGGGGTCGCCTGGCATCGCGGGGCGCAAGGGTCTACCGTGGCGGATGCATCAACCGATTGCGCATGTTGAGAGGCCAGGACTGGAAGTGGCTACCACCGGCGGTTATCTGCGTCGACTTACCCGTCGACTGACAGAGGACCTGGATCAAGTAGACGCCGAGAAAATCGGTGACGACGCCGCCGCCACCGGTGCTCAGCGCGTCATCGATTGTCAACGCGGCCAAGAAGTCACCATGTGCGGAACGCTGCGTACGGTCGAAACCAATTCCAAGGGCTGTGTGGCAGGCGTGAAAGCCGAGCTGTTCGACGGCACCGACACCGTGATGCTGGTCTGGCTGGGTCAGCGCCGCATCCCCGGCATCGAATCGGGTCGCACCCTGCTGGTGCGCGGTCGCCTCGGCAAGCTTGAGAACGGCGGCAAGGTGATTCACAATCCGTACTACGAGATTCAGCGCTAAGTGCCGGAAACCTCAGCACACGAGCCCGACGGCTCGGGTGCATTAGACGCGCACGAGGGCCCGCATCTGAAGATCAGCGTGCCCGGGACCAAACCCGAGGAACCGGGCAGCTCACCGCTGCACGAGATGTGGCATCAGGCCGGCGGATGGCAGGGCATCGTCTACTCGTCGATCCCGGTAATCGTCTTCGTCGTCGCGGTCAGCGTGTCCTCTCTCGTCCCCGCGATCATCTCCGCACTGGTTGCCGCGACTCTGGTCCTGATCTGGCGGCTGGTACGGCGGGAATCGCTGCAGCCGGCGGTATCGGGTTTCATCAGTGTCGGTATCAGTGCGCTCATCGCCTATCTCCTCGGCGAGGCCAAGGGCTACTTCCTCATTGGCATCTGGGCCAACTTCTTCTGGGGCATCGTGTTCCTGGTGTCGGTCATCATCCGCCGCCCTATCGTCGGCTATGCCTACAGCTGGGCGACCGGGGGAGACATGTCCTGGCGCGGTAATAGGCGCGTCGTGGCGGCCTTTGATATCGCGACGGTGGCCTGGATCGCGTTGTTCGCCGTCAGATTCGTTGTGCAGGAGTGGCTGTACCTCGCGGGGAACACGGCCTGGCTGGGTGGGGCGAAGATCGCCATGGGCTGGCCCCTGACGGCAGTCGGCGCGTTGGTCACTCTGCTGGTGATCCGTTACGTGCGACGCCACACCGATCAGGCGGCGCAGGACCAGACGGTCGGGCCAGCGCCGACCGCCTAGTCCTAGCTACTCGGGCAGCACTGCCCGATGCAGCTCGTCCTCGATCTCGGCGGTGGCCACCAGGATCAGCTCGTCGCCACCCTCAAGGGGTTCGTCGGGCTGTGCCGGAATGACGCGCGATCCGCGCAGAATCGCCACCAGCACCGCGTCGCGGGGGAGTTCCAACTTGCGTACCGGCTTACCGCCCCACGGGGTGTCGTCGGGCAGCGTGATCTCCACCAGGTTGGCCTGTCCCTTGCGGAACTCCATGAGCCGCACCACGTCACCGACGGCGACGGCCTCTTCGACGAGGGAGGCCAGCATTCGTGGCGTGGACACCGCGACGTCAACGCCCCAGGCCTCGTCGAACAGCCACTCGTTGCGGGGGTCGTTCACCCGGGCCACCACACGGGCCACCGCGAACTCGGTTTTGGCCAGCAGGCTCAGTACCAGATTGGCCTTGTCGTCACCGGTTGCCGCGATCACCACGTCGAAGGTGTGCAGCTCCTCGGCTTCCAGCAGGCTGATCTCACAGGCATCGCCGAGCCGCCAATGCGCCTCGGGCACCGCCTCCGGATCGATGTGGTCGGGGTTGCGTTCCAGCAGTGTGACGTCATGACGGCTCTCGATGAGCTCGCGCGCGATCGAGCGCCCGACGGCGCCGGCGCCTCCGATGGCGACCTTCATCGGGCACCTCCGTGGTCGTCGTCGGCGTCCTCGCCCGGTGGCTGGGCCGCGATGGCCATCGCCTCGGCGGCCCGGCCCGATACTGCGGAGACGTAGACCTCGTCGCCGTCCTGGATCACCGTCTTGGCGTCAGGCAGCACGCCGGTGCCGAACCGGATGATGAAGGCCGCCCGCGCGCCGGTGGCGGTCTCTAGCGCCGTGACGCGCTTGCCGATCCATTCTTCGTGCAGTGCGAGCTCGGTCACGACTACCGAGCCGGACGGATCGCGCCATTTGGTGGTGTCGCTTTCGCGTGTGAGGGCGTGCAGCAGCCGATCGGTAGCCCACGGCACGGTCGCGACCGTGGGGATGCCCAGCCGTTCGTAGACCGCGGCGCGCTTGGCGTCGTAGATGCGGGCGACGACGCGCTCGACGCCGAAGGTTTCGCGGGCCGCCCGGGCCGAGATGATGTTCGAGTTGTCGCCGGAGGAAACCGCGGCGAACGCCTGGGCCCGTTCGATCCCGGCCCGCAACAGCACATCGCGATCAAAACCCATGCCGACGATGCGTTCGCCAGTGAATTCGGGGCCGAGCCGGTTGAACGCGGAGGCTTCCTTATCGATGATCGCCACCTCATGGCCGATCCTTGCCAGGCCGCAGGCTAACGCAGCGCCCACGCGCCCGCAGCCCATCACCACTACTCGCACCGGTTGACCTTTCTGGATACGGCTTCGTCGCAATAGTTGGACGCCGCGTCGCGTCGCCCGACACAGCGATGTCAAGTGAGACCGTACCGCGATTGCTCGCGTGGCCTAATGTTGGCGTTCGTGTCTACGCTTTCCAAGCTGTCGACGGCGGCTCGACGCCTGGTAATCGGGCGACCGTTTCGCAGTGACAGCCTTGGCCATACCCTGCTGCCGAAGCGCATCGCGCTACCTGTTTTCGCCTCGGACGCGCTGTCCTCGGTGGCGTATGCGCCCGAAGAGATCTTTTTGGTGCTCTCCGTGGCGGGCATGTCCGCCTACGCGATGACGCCATGGATCGGCCTTGCCGTCGCCGCGGTGATGATGGTGGTGGTCGCGAGCTACCGGCAGAACGTGCACGCCTACCCGTCGGGCGGTGGCGACTATGAGGTCGTCACCACCAATCTCGGGCCCACCGCGGGTCTGACGGTCGGCAGCGCCCTGCTGGTGGATTACGTGTTGACCGTTGCCGTTTCCATGTCCTCGGCGATGTCGAACATCGGCTCGGCGATTCCGCTCGTCGCGCAGCACAAGGTCACGTTCGCGGTGGTCGCCATTGTGATCCTGATGTCGATGAATCTGCGCGGGGTCCGCGAATCGGGCGCCGCGTTCGCGATTCCCACGTACGCCTTCATGGTCAGCATGTACCTCATGTTGGGCTGGGGGCTGTTCCAGATCTACGTACTCGGTACCCCGCTCAAGGCGGAGTCGGCCTCCTTTGAGATGCATGGCGAAGGCAGCGGCATCCTGGGCTTCGCGCTGGTGTTCCTTGTCGCGAGGGCTTTCTCGTCGGGATGTGCGGCGCTTACGGGTGTGGAAGCGATCAGCAATGGCGTGCCCGCCTTCCGGAAACCCAAGTCGCGTAACGCGGCCACGACGCTGCTGCTCCTCGGCGGCATCGCCATCACCCTGTTCATGGGCATCATCCTGCTGGCCGAACGCACCGGTGCGAAGATTGCCGAGGACCCCGCCACGCAACTGGTGGGTGCGCCCGCCAACTACCACCAGAAGACCCTGGTCGCCCAGCTGGCCGAGGCGGTGTTCGGTGACTTCCGGATCGGCTTCGTGTTCATCACCGTGGTGACGGCGCTCATCTTGGTGCTGGCCGCCAACACCGCGTTCAACGGTTTCCCGGTGCTCGGATCGATTCTGGCGCAGGACCGTTACCTGCCGCGCCAGCTGCACACCCGCGGTGACCGGCTGGCGTTCTCCAACGGCATCATTTTCCTATCGGCCGTCGCCATCCTGTTCGTGGTGGCGTTCAAGGCCGAGGTGACCGCGCTCATCCAGCTGTACATCGTCGGTGTCTTCGTGTCCTTCACGCTCAGCCAGATCGGCATGGTGCGGCACTGGACCCGGTTGCTCACGACCGAGACCGACCCGGCGATGCGCGGCAAGATGATCCGCTCACGGATCATCAACACCATCGGTTTCATCATGACCGGGGCGGTGCTGCTGGTCGTCCTGGTCACCAAATTCCTTGCCGGAGCGTGGATCGCGATCCTGGCAATGGGTCTGCTGTTCGTGCTCATGAAGATGATCCACAAGCACTACAACACGGTGGCCCGCGAACTGGACAACCACGAGGGAGAGGTGGTGCTGCCCAGCCGTACCCATGCCGTCGTCCTCGTCTCCAAGGTGCACCAGCCCACGCTGCGCGCTCTGGCTTACGCCCGTGCCACTCGTCCGGACGTCTTGGAAGCGATCACCGTCAGTGTGGACGATCGGGACACCCGCGAGCTTGTACGTGAATGGGAGACAAGCGATCTCAGCACCCCGCTGAAGGTGATCGCCTCCCCGTACCGCGAAATCACCCGGCCGATCCTCGATTACGTCAGGCGCATCAGTAAGGAAGCGCCGCGCACGGTCGTCTGCATCTTCATCCCCGAGTACGTGGTGGGGCATTGGTGGGAGCAGGTGCTGCACAACCAGAGTGCGCTGCGGCTCAAGGGGCGTCTGCTGTTCGTTCCCAACGTCATGGTCACATCCGTTCCCTGGCAACTTGATTCGTCCGAACGTCGGCGGGAGCTCGACGAGCAGTCCGCACCCGGGGACTCGCGACGCGGTTTCGACTCGTAGATGGCTATCGGCGAAATCCTCGAAGTCCAGACCGGCGGGCCGGCCAACGGGGGCAGTGTGGTGGCCCGGCAGGATGGGCGCGTCATCTTCGTCAGATACGCGCTTCCCGGTGAGCGGGTGCGGGTGCAGATCACCGACGACCGGCAAGCCAGTTTCTGGCATGGTGCCGCGATCGAGGTCCTCGACCCATCGCCGCACCGCATCGAACCGTTGTGCCCGATCGCCCATGGTAGCGGCGAATCTGGTTGCTGCGATCTCTCTTTCGCCGACCCCGCGTATCTGCGCGAACTCAAGGGCGATGTGGTGAGCCAGCAGCTGGCGCGGCTCGGCAAGTACGACTGGCAGGGCGTGGCGCAACCAGTGGGAACCGGCGCCCCCACCGGATGGCGTACCCGGGTGCGTCTGGATGTCAATGCGTTGGGCCAACCGGGTTTTCACCGGTATCACAGTGACGAGTTGGTGACCGACCTGCGCTGTGCCCAGGTGGTACCAGGATTACTCGACGGGCTGGATGAGCCGAATCTGGGTTCCGACGGGCCGCTGCACGCCGTGATAGACGATCAGGGACGGCGACATGTGTTGCGCGGGCGCACGATTGTCGAGGGTGAGGATGTCGCGGTCCAGAAAGTGGGGGACCGGCACTGGCTGGTTCCGGTAACGGCCTTCTGGCAGGCGCACCGCGACGCGGCAAGCACGTACAGCCAACTGGTCTCGGAATGGGCCGAGCTGGAACCGGGGATGAGTGCCTGGGACTTGTACGGCGGCGTCGGGGTTTTCGCCGCGGTGCTGGGGGAAGCGGTGGGACGCACGGGACGTGTTGTCAGCGTGGATACCTCGCGGCCGGCGTTCCGTAGTGCCAAGGGCGCGTTGGGTGACCTGCGTCAGGTCACGATGATCTGTGGTTCGGTCCGCCACGCCATGCGCGATCTGGGCGCGGCGGATGTTGCGGTGCTGGATCCGCCCCGGGCGGGTGCCGGGCGTGAGGTGATCGGAAAAATCGCGGAGGCCAACGTGCCAAGGGTTATCCATATCGGCTGTGAGGCAGCGGCATTCGCGCGCGATGTGGGCCTTTACCTGGAACGTGGATATCGGGTCCGGGAGTTGCGGGTGTTCGACGCGTTTCCGCTGACTCACCACATCGAGAGCTTCGCCCTGCTCACCCGATAGACAGCAACGAGCGTAAAGATCTTATAAACTGGCTCCCAGGTGTGCCGGGAAGTCTGGTCGGCGGTTATCGAGCCCTACCTGAAAAACGAACGGACACCGACTCATGCGACTTAGCCAGCGCGTCTTCACCCGCGGATCATGGGCGGAGTCGTCGCGCGTCGCCGAAATTCTGCGTAAGGAGACCGTCGGCGGCGTCCTGTTGGTGGTGGCGGCGTTGACCGCGCTGCTGTGGGCCAACTCGCCGTGGAGCTCCTGGTACTACCGGCTGGGTGGTATCGCCGTCGGGCCCGAGCGCTTGCATCTGAACCTGACGTTGGCGGGCTGGGCCACGGACGGGTTGCTGGCGATTTTCTTCTTCGTGGTGGGGGTGGAACTCAAACGCGAATTCGTCGCGGGGGACCTACGCGATCCGGGTCGGGCCGCGCTGCCGATCGTCGCGGCGGTGGGCGGCATGATCGTGCCCGCCGCCATCTATCTGGCGGTCAATGCCGCCGGTGGTGGCGAAGCGATGCGTGGCTGGGCCATCCCGACGGCCACCGATATCGCCTTCGCGCTTGCTGTGCTCGCGGTGATTTCTACCCATCTGCCCACGGCGCTGCGCACCTTTCTGCTCACCCTGGCGGTGGTCGACGATCTGCTGGCCGTCATCGTGATCGCCGTTTTCTACACCGATGAGCTGCACTGGGGACCGCTGGGAATGGCGCTCATCCCGCTCGGACTGTTCACCCTGGCCGTGCAGCGCCGCCGCCGGGAGTGGTGGTTACTGGTGCCGCTGGCGGTGGCCACCTGGGCGTTGGTGCATGCCTCGGGTGTGCACGCGACGGTGGCAGGGGTACTCCTCGGGTTCGCCGTCCCGGTGTTGCGGCGTGATGGCCGCACCGACGTGCACGGTATGGCCGAGCAATTCGAGCATCGACTGCGGCCGCTGTCGGCGGGTGTTGCGGTGCCGGTATTCGCTTTCTTCGCCGCCGGTGTCACCCTCGGTGGCTTCGCCGGGCTCGGGCAGGCTTTACTCGATCCGGTGGCGCTCGGCGTGGTCCTGGGCCTGCTGGTGGGCAAACCGGTGGGGATCTTCCTGACCACCTATCTGCTGGCACGGTTCACCCGTGCCAGCCTCGATGACGACCTCAGTTGGCTGGATATCGCGGGTGTGGCCCTGCTCGCCGGGATCGGCTTCACGGTGTCGCTGCTGATCGGTGAGCTGGCGTTTGGAGACGCGGAGTCGGCGACATCCGGTTTGGGCGCGGAAACCGCGTCTCACGTCAAGGTGGGGGTGCTCGCCGGGTCGTTGACATCGGCGGCGGTGGCGTCGGTGGTGCTCAGGCTCCGGAATCGGGCATATGAGCGCATCGAGGCGAAGGAGACTTTGGATGCCGATCACGACGGGGTGCCCGATGTCTTTGGGTCCGCTTCAAGCGACCGGATCTGAATCGCTGCGTAGACTGACGGGATGCTTGACGACATCAGGGGGCCGGGTGACCTGCAGGGTCTCTCGAAGCGAGAACTGGACTTGCTCGCTGACGAGATCCGCGAGTTCCTGATTCACAAGGTCGCCGCGACCGGCGGCCATCTCGGACCCAACCTGGGTGTCGTCGAGCTCACGCTCGCCCTGCATCGCGTTTTCGAGTCACCGTATGACCCGATCATCTTCGACACCGGGCACCAGGCGTACGTCCACAAGATCCTCACCGGCCGTACCGGAGATTTCGACACGCTGCGCCAGAAGGACGGACTGTCGGGGTACCCGTCACGGGCCGAGAGTGAGCACGACTGGGTGGAATCGAGCCATGCGTCGTCGGCCTTGTCCTACGCCGACGGACTCGCCAAGGCCTTTGAGCTCACCGGGCAACGGCGCCGGCATGTCGTCGCGGTGGTCGGAGACGGTGCCCTCACCGGCGGGATGTGCTGGGAGGCGCTGAACAATATCGCCGCCGCGGCGCATCGGCGCATCATCATCGTCGTCAACGACAACGGGCGCAGCTACGCGCCCACCATTGGCGGGCTGGCTTCGCATCTGGCCGGGCTGCGGCTCACTCCCTCGTACGAGAAGGTTCTCGACGAGAGCAAGAAGCTGCTGCGCGGTATGCCGGTGGTGGGGCCATTGGCATACGCGTTGATGCACAGCCTCAAGGTGGGGGTCAAGGACGCGGTATCGCCGCAGGTGATGTTCACCGATCTCGGGATGAAATACGTTGGGCCGGTTGACGGTCACGATGAGCAAGCGGTGGAGGACGCGCTGCGCCGTGCCCGCGGCTATGGCGGCCCGGTGATCGTGCACGTGATCACCCGCAAGGGCATGGGATACGGCCCGGCCGAGGACGACGAGGCCGAGCAGATGCATTCCACCGGCGTCATCGACCCGAAAACCGGTCGGGCCATTAAGGCTTCGGCTCCTGGTTGGACGTCAGTGTTCTCCGACGCACTCATCGATGTGGCCAGGGAGCACCGCAATATCGTGGCGATCACCGCGGCCATGCCGGGCCCGACCGGGCTCAGCAAGTTCGGTGAGTGCTTCCCTGATCGGTTGTTCGATGTCGGCATCGCCGAGCAGCACGCCGTCACCTCGGCGGCGGGGCTTGCGATGGGCGGCCTGCACCCCGTGGTGGCGATCTACTCCACCTTCCTGAACCGCGCGTTCGATCAGGTGATGATGGACGTTGCGCTGCACCAGCTTCCGGTGACTTTTGTACTGGACCGCGCCGGGATCACCGGAAGCGACGGGGCCAGCCACAACGGCATGTGGGATCTGTCGATCCTGAATGTGGTGCCCGGAATGCGGGTCGCCGCGCCCCGCGATGCGTCGCGGCTACGCGAAGAGCTCACCGAAGCCCTCGCGATCGACGACGGTCCGACCGCGCTGCGGTTCCCGAAAGGCGATGTCGGCGAGGATATCCCGGCGGTCGAGCGACGAGATGGCATTGACATATTGGCCCGGCCGGCCAGCGGTTTGCATGCCGATGTGCTGCTGGTGGCGATCGGCCCATTCGCGTCGACGGCATTGGCGGCGGCGGAAAGACTGGGCAAGCAGGGGATCGGGGTTACCGTCGTCGATCCGCGCTGGGTGTTCCCCGTTCCCGAACACGTGGTGGAACTGGCCGGGCAGCATCGCCTGGTGGTCACTGTGGAGGACAGCGGTGTGCACGGCGGTGCCGGCAGCGCGGTGACGGCCGCGTTGCAAGATGCCGACGTGGACGTGCCGAGCCGGGATATCGGTGTGCCGCAGCAGTTCCTGGATCACGCGTCGCGCGGGCAGATCCTTGAGCAGCTCGGTTTGACCGATCAGCACATCGCCCGCAAGATCACCGGTTGGGTGGCCGCGATGAGCCGCGAGATTGGCGACAGCACCGTGAACCCGGCGACACAACAGGTCGACTAACCGTCTACCCAGTCCGGGGTGGCGATGATTTCGCGTAGATCCTCGACCAGCTGCGCGCAGTGGTATCCGTCAGCGGCGGCGTGATGAACCTGCAGTGCCAGCGGCATCATGGTCCGGCCACCCTGCTCGTGGAACTTGCCGATGGTGAAGATGGGGGCCAGATGTTCCCAGCCGGGGGCGATGGTGAGTGTGAAGCCGGTAAAGCTGGTCCAGGGGATGCTCGAGATATCGAAGACGTTGCGCGGACGTGACTCGCCCTGCGGGAAAAGTGTTGCGGCATTCCGATATTCGACCAGGAGCTCGGCGACTTCGGCGTGAAACGCGCCAAAGTCGGGCGTGTAGCGTGCGCTGATTCCGGCGAAGGTCTCACGATCGGGAT
The DNA here is from genome assembly GCF_002013895.1 of Mycobacteroides franklinii. Classification (GTDB taxonomy): domain Bacteria; phylum Actinomycetota; class Actinomycetes; order Mycobacteriales; family Mycobacteriaceae; genus Mycobacterium; species Mycobacterium franklinii. The sequence goes on from NZ_MAFQ01000007.1 coordinate 261,592, forward strand.
TGAACACCGTGAATCCTGGGTTCACGACATCCCAGATCGCGGGATTTCCCTGATCGTCGAGCGCCATGCGGAATTCCGGGTGACGGTTGACGACGGTCGCCAAGGCCCAGATCTGAGTCGGATATGTCTTGCGGCCGGTCGCGCGGATCGCCTTCCGCAGGTCCGTGACGTCCACGTCCACCGTCATCGAGTAGTAGGTGGGGCAGCGATTCAGGTAGTGCTCGAACCATTCTCGTCGCGCCCACTGCTGTACGTCGATGGGTTCAAGGTTCGCCATGATCATCAGCGAAACGTGTTCGGGGCGAACGCGCAACTGAGATTCAGCGGGCGACGCGATGCGGCGGGTTACTCGGCCAACGCCTCGGCGAGGATCGGGACGGCCAGTTCCCGTTGCCATGGGCGCGCACCGTGTGCGGCCAGTTGTTCTTCGACATCCCCGTGTCCGTCCCAGTCCCAGCAGATCCGCCGGATGATCTCCGGGGTGACGATGTTCTCCACGGGCACCGATATCTGCTCGGAGAGTGTCGACAGGGCCGCCCTGACGGCTTCCAGGCGGGCATAGGCCTCGGGCTTGCGCCGCGACCAGCGCGACACCGGCGGGGGGCCGGTGGTGGGTTCGTTCACCGGTGGAGGAGCGGCACCGCTGCGTGCTTTCGCGAGCGCCGCCAGCCAACGGTCGGCCTGCTGCTTCTGCCGGGGCCCGCCGAAGACCGGGAGGGCGACCAATTCGGCGCGCGTCTTGGGATCGGCCAGCGCGGCCTCGATGATTGCCGAATCGGGCAGGGTACGGCCGGGGGCAACGTCGCGTGCGCGGGCCAATTCGTCACGGCTGAGCCATAATTCGCGAACAGCCGCCAATTGTCCCGGCTTGCGTACCTTGTGGACACCGGAGGTGCGACGCCAGTTGTCCCGGCGCGTCGTGGGCACCGGTGTGTGCGCGAGATGTTCGAACTCCTGGCGCGCCCATTCCGTCTTGTCCTGCTCGGCGAGCACGTCGGCGATCTTCTCGCGCAGCTCGACGAGCACCTCGACATCCAGCGCCGCATAGTTGAGCCAATCGTCCGGCAGCGGACGCTTGGACCAGTCGGCGGCGCCATGGCCCTTGGCCAGCCCCAACCCGAGCAGCCGGTGCACCATCGAGGCCAGGTTCACCTTCTCGAATCCGGCAAGGCGCCCGGCCAATTCGGTGTCGTAGAGCGACGGCGGTTTCATGTCCAATTCGGCCAGGCAGGGCAGGTCCTGGTCGGCGGCGTGCAAGATCCATTCGTCGGCGCCCAGCGCCTCGACGATCGGCCCGAGGGCATCCGGAACATTGGTCGGATCCAGCAGCACTGTCCCCGCGCCGCGGCGGCGAATCTGGATCAGATAGGCCCGGTTGGAGTAGCGAAACCCCGAGGCTCGTTCGGCGTCGACGGCAAACGCGCCGGTGCCGGAAGTCAAACGTTGTGCGGCCGCGCGTATTTCATCCGTCGATGCGGTGATCGGCGGCACCCCTTCGGCGGGACGCAGCAGCGGTATTGGCTCGGGAAGCTCGAAGTCGGCGTCCATATCTTCGGTTTTCATATCTGAGTCAGCAGCGTATGCGCTAAGCGCGGTGGCGCGAACCCAGATCCGTCACACCGACCGGCGGCAGGCCCGCCGCATGCTCCAGCACCTCGCAGAACGCCTCGACATGGGTGCCGATATCCGCGCCGGTGGCGGTCCAGGATGCACGTAGCTCCAGCTGGTGGGCGCGTCCAGGACCGGCGATGTCGCCGTAGCGGACGGAAGTGGTGGCGGTGACGGTTCCGCCCAACGCCGTCACGTCCGCGGTGCGTGTGTTGAGGGCGTCGACAAGCCAGCTCCACGCAACCTCCGGCAGCAACGGATCCACGGCTTCGGAGGAATCCAGGTCGGCCTGGATATAGGCGACCAGCCGCATGGTGCCGTTCCACGCCTCGTCACCGTCGGGATCGTGCAGCAGGATTAGCCTGCCGAACGCATCGCCCTCGGATTGTTCGGGCACGTTATCGGTGTCGCGGTGTTTGATCTCAGCGCCGAGTGCGTAGCTGAACGGGGCCAGCCGTTGCGGGGGACGAATAGTGCCCAGCTCGATTTCCGGACGCGCGGTCACGGAGTTCATCGCGTCGACCGCCGCGCGGAACGGGGCTGGTTCGGCAGACGTCACAGCAATGGACGGTAGCGCGCGGGGCCGACATGCTCCCGCAGGCGCGCCGTGCGACGGTGTCTGAGGCTCTTGGCGTGTACGGCTCATCGCAGCCATGGCAGCATGGGCGGTGATGACCGGATTGAACGAAGATAGCGCGACGACGGCGCAAACCCCTTCGAAAACGCGGCGTGACCTGCCAACTTCGCCATATTTGGTGGCCGCTGCGGGTGGGGTGCCCAGCCACCCTCCGGTGTGGTTCATGCGACAGGCTGGACGTTCGCTACCCGAGTACCGCGCGGTGCGCGCGGATCACGCCATGCTGGACGCCTGTTTCAATCCCGAACTGGTTTGCGAGATCACCTTGCAGCCGATCCGCAGGCACCACGTGGACGCTGCCATTTTGTTCTCGGACATCGTGGTCCCGCTGAAGGCCGCGGGAATCGATCTGGACATCGTTCCCGATGTCGGGCCCGTGATCGCCAACCCCGTGCGCACCACCGCCGATGTGGCGGGGCTGCCGCGCTTGGAGCCCGGTCAGGTCGAGGCCGTCAGCGCCGCGGTACGACTGCTGGTTACCGAACTCGGCGCCACCCCATTGATCGGTTTCGCGGGTGCGCCCTTCACGTTGGCCTCTTATCTGGTCGAGGGCGGCCCGAGTCGTCATCATCAGCGCACCAAGGCCCTGCTGTTGGGTGATCCGCAGACTTGGCATGCCTTGATGACCGCGCTGACCGATATCACCATCGAGTTCCTGCGCGCACAGCTCGATGCCGGCGTGGACGCACTGCAGCTGTTCGACTCGTGGGCGGGCGCACTGTCCCTTGCCGAGTATCGCTCCGCCGTATTGCCGCACAGCACAAGGATTTTCGAGGAATTTGCGGGCGTTGGTGTGCCGATGACGCATTTCGGGGTGGGTACCGCCGAGCTGCTCGGTGCGATGGGGGAGGCAGGAGCCACGGTGGTAGGTGTGGACTGGCGGACCCCGCTGGACGTCGCCGCCGCCCGGGTCGGTTCCGGAAAAGCCTTGCAGGGCAACCTCGATCCGGCCGTGCTGTTCGCCGGTTGGCCGGTGGTGGAGCGCGAGGTGCGCCGCATCGTCGCCGAGGGGCGCCAGGCGGTGGCCGCCGGGGCAGCCGGACATGTCGTCAATCTGGGCCACGGAGTGCTGCCGGACACCGATCCCGCGGTGCTCACCGATGCGGTGGCGCTGGTGCATTCCCTGTGATGTCTGTGATATCCGGATGACGCCGCCGCCGTCGGATTCTCCCTCCATCGCCATTGTGGGGGGCGGTATTTCGGGTCTGACGGCGGCATATCGACTGCGCAGTGAACTCGACGGCCTCGGCGTAGGCGGAGCCAGCATCACCGTGTACGACCCCGCCGAGCAGCTGGGCGGCATCCTGCGCACCATCACCCTGGGTGAGCACCGCATCGATATCGGTGCGGAAGCGTTCATCACCCGGCGCCCGGAGGTGCTGGACCTCCTGGACGAGCTGGGTTTGGCGGACCGCAGGCTCGAGACCACCGGTGCGCGGCCACTCGTCTACGCCGGCGGCAGCCTGCATCCGCTGCCCACGCGGACCGTCAACGGCATCCCCGCCTCGGCATCATCGGTGATCGGCCTGGTAGACGACGAGACCGTCGCCCGCATCGACAGTGAACCTCAGCGCGATATGCCGTGGACCGTCGGAGCCGACCCCACCGTCGCCGACCTGGTGGCATTGCGGTTCGGGCCGCAGGTCGTCGCCAGGCTGGTTGATCCGCTGCTCGGTGGTGTGTACGCGGGCTCTGCCGCGACGACGGGTCTGCGCACGGCGGCGCCCGGTATCGCCCGGGCGCTCGACGAGGGTGCGGGCAGTCTGCTCGCGGCGGCCCGGCAGGCCTTGCCGCCGATATCTGCCACCGGCATCTTCGGTGCCGTCGACGGCGGGTACGCGGTGTTGGTGGATGAACTCTGGAGCCGCGCGCGCGCCGAACATCGGCAACTCGCGGTGACGGGTGTCGAACGCGACGGGGACGGCTGGACCGTTACCGGAGCGGGCGTGTCCGATCGTGTGGATGCGGTCATTGTCGCCGTACCCGCACCCCGCGCGGCGGCCATTCTGGATGCGGTGGCACCCGAGTCGGCGGCCGCGGCGCGCACGATCCCGGTGGCTTCGTCGGTGGTGGTGGCGCTGACCTTGCCCGGCGATGTCGAGCTTCCGGCCAATTCCGGTGTGCTTGTCGCGTCGGCAGAATCGTTACATACCAAGGCCATAACGTTCTCGACCAGCAAGTGGGGGATGCGTGGACGGAGCACCCAGGTGGTGCGGCTGTCCTACGGACGCTTCGGTGACACGGTGGCACGCGCCACCAGTGACGACCAGCTGCGGCATTGGGCCGTCGTGGATCTGGAAACCGTCCTCGGTGCTCCCGTCGCTCCGATCAATTCGGCGCTGGCCCGCTGGATTGACGCCATGCCGCAGTACGGGCCCGGCCATGCCGATGTCGTGGATGCCGTCCGCGCCGGATTGCCGTCAGGAATCGCGGTGGCGGGCTCCTACCTGGACGGGATAGGGGTGCCGGCCTGTGTGGCCTCCGCCTCTCAAGCCGCGCGGGACAGCGTGGCACGATGGAGGCATGGCTAGCCTCGATTTCGACACCCTCAACTCCACCATCCGCTACCTGATGTTCTCGGTATTCCAGGTACGCGACGGAGGGTTGGGCGAGGATCGCGACGGCGCCGCCGACGAGGTGGCCACCCTGATCAAGCGGCACGAGGATGACGGCGTCGTGGTGCGTGGCATTTATGACGTGGCCGGCCTGCGTGCCGATGCCGACTTCATGATCTGGTCGCACGCCGAATCCATCGAGAAGCTCCAGGCGTTGTACAGCGACTTCCGGCGCACCACCGCCCTGGGCCGGGCCAGCACTCCGGTGTGGAGCAACGCGGCCCTGCACCGTCCCGCCGAGTTCAACAAGAGCCACATCCCGGCGTTCCTCGCGGGGGAGGAGCCGGGCGCCTACATCTGCGTGTATCCCTTTGTGCGGTCTTACGATTGGTACCTGCTGCCCGATGAGGAGCGGCGCAAGATGCTCGCCGATCACGGTATCGCCGCGCGTGCGTACAAGGATGTGCGTGCCAACACCGTGCCTGCGTTCGCGCTCGGCGACTACGAGTGGTTGCTGGCGTTCGAGGCCCCCGAGCTGTACCGCATCGTCGACCTGATGCGCGACCTGCGCGCCACCGAGGCGCGGCTGCATGTGCGCGAGGAGACGCCCTTCTTCACCGGCCCGCGGATCTCGGCCGAAGAGCTCGTCGCCCGCCTGCCTTAGGCGAAAACCCGCGCGAAAACCCCGCGCCGACACGCCGTGACATGCCGAGACACGCCCGCGCAACGCGGCGTGTCGACGGCACGCGGGGTCAGGACGGCTGCAGCGTCAGTGAGATCGAGTTGATGCAGTAGCGCTGGTCGGTGGGCGTGGGATATCCCTCTCCCTCGAACACGTGCCCCAGGTGGCTGTGGCAGTTGGCGCACAGCACCTCCACGCGCCGCATGCCCATCGAGTCGTCGGGCTTGAGGATCACCGCGTCTGAATCGGCCGGGTCGAAGAACGACGGCCAGCCGCAATGGGATTCGAACTTCTCGGTGCTGCGGAACAGCTCGGCGCCACAGGCCCGGCAGGCGTATACGCCCTCGGTCTTGGTGTCGGTGTACTCGCCGACGAACGGTCGTTCGGTGCCGGCGCGGCGCAGCACCGCGAACTCGTCAGGAGTCAGTCTCTCCCGCCACTGCTCGTCGGTCAGATTCACCTTCGGGTCGTTCGATGTCGTCATCGTCTGCTGACTCCTTAGTGCCTATCGCAGCCCTCATCCAGTCTGGATCCAGCCCATGCTCCAGTGTGCCAGCGGCCTTGGCAGCCCGGTATCGAAGCACCAGCACCATCATCACGACGATGAGCAGCAGGCACCACCCGTAGGTGATTTTCAGGTACTCCAGGGCGCGGCCGGTCGTCAGCCAGTGCACGAGCAGCCAGCGGTCCATGGTGAAGAAACCGTAGATCGCCAGCCAGGCCGGCCAGTTCCGCAGCACCGAGTTGGGCAGCACGATCGTCATGACGAACGGGAACAGCGCCATCGAGTAGTAGCCCTGGCCCAATCCCAGCAGCAGGAATGACGCGGTCAGCACCACACCGCCGGTGGTCAATGCCCAGAACCTGGGGTCGCGCCGGCGGTAGTACTTGTACAGCAGCCACACGCTCACCAGGGCGATCAGCAGGAACGCGATGCGCAGGAAGCCGATCAGTGGTACGGGGAGCCCGTAGTACACGCCATTGCCGGCGATGGAGCTGTTGAAGTAGTCGCGGGTCTCACCGAGGTACCTGACGGTGCGCCGCAGATAGTCCCAGCCGTCCACGATCCGGACCTTGTGCGGGCCGAACATCGCCACCGCGTTGAAGAAGGCGGGGATACCGAAGGCGGCCGCGAAAACCCGCCACTGCCGGTTCAATAGCGGCAGCAACAGCAGCGGTAACAGCAGTGGTTTGATGACCAGCGTCAGGCCTATCGCGACGCCGGATAGCCATTCGGAGTTCTTGTTCCCATCCAGCAGCCAGCGGAAGAACAGCACCTCCAGCAGTAGCATCACGCCATTGATGTTGGTGAAAACAATTGTGTTGGTGACACTTTCGGTGCAGAACATGGCCAGCAGCAGTGCCGGTGCGGCCACCGAGGCCAGCGTGAAGTTGAAAAGCCGCAGCAGGAAGTAGGCCGCGAGCACGATCGCGATGGCGTTGATGGTGATGAACCAGTACCGCGAAGCATCCACGGGCAGATATCCGAAGGGCGCCAGCAGCAGGGTGCCGCCTGGCGGATAGATGTAGTGCGGGTCTACGTAGGAGAAGTTCTCGTTGTAGACCGGCTGGTGCCGTTTGAAGGCGATGACGGCGCGGTAGACGGGCCCGAAGTCGTCGGTGATGTAGCCGTTGGTACCCAGCACGTAGCTGCGATGGATCACCGCCATGATGGCCACCGGCCACAGCACCGAACGCAGAATGGTCGCGACTGACGGCGGTGCGGTCGGCGGTTTCAGAGCCTGTGCGACGGAGTTCTTGAAGCCCTCGATCAGGCGTGAAAATGACGTATCGACTGACACCACGCAGGCACCGTACCTTGCGTGCCCAGTGCGGTTACCGCAAGTACGACTAGGCCGGGCAGAACGTGTCGGTGTCCGGGAGCTTCCCGTCGTTCAGGTATGCCAGGGACGGAGGCTGCGCGCACGCGGTGTAGACGATGGCACCGTGGCCGATGCCCTGCCACATGACGCGCTTGCTGGCCGCCTTGGCGTTGATGATCACCGCGGCCGTCGCCGACACACCCTCGCTGCCGGAGATCGGATCGTGTTGCCCGCCGAGGATCAGCACGTTGATCTTCAGATCCTGTGGCGGGTTCGGCTTGGATCCACTGGGCCACTGTAGGCAGTTCACCAATTCCAGGGCGGAGGTGCGCCCGAACAGGGGGTACTGCTTGCCCCAGGCCACCACCAGCTCGCGGACCCGGTCGGGGGTGGGGCGGGCCAGCGCGTCGCTGCACGAGTTGACGAACTGCCCATCGGTATCGCGCAGCGCGTTGGCCCGGTCGACCAGCGGGGTCAACGCGCCACTGTCAGGACCGCGCGCGGCGTTGAGTGTGTTCGCAAGATTCTGTACGACGGCGGTGCTGTCGCCGACCGGATATGCCAGCGCCGTGGTGATCGCCCTGACGACCGTCGCCCGTGACCAAGGCAGGCCGCCGTTCTGTGCGCGGTTCAGCAGGTCACCGACGGCCCCGGCCGGATCGGGTCCCAGCGGGCAGTTGTTGGCGACGCACTGTGCGGCAAAGGCGTCGAACGCGGACTGCTGGCCCTTGAGCCGCTGTTCGGCGGCAGCCTCGGCGGCGATGTCGGCGGCCACCGGGGAGTCGAGCATCAGCCGGGCCACCTTGTTGGGGTGGGATCCGGCGTAGGCCAGCGCGACCCGCGCGCCGCTGCCGATGCCGAGCAGCGCCAGGGCCGGCACGTCCCACTGGGCGCGCAGCGCCTCCAGGTCCTCGGCGGCATGCGCGTCGTTGTAGGCGGAGTCACCGGGGGAGATGGTGTCGGTGCAGTTGGTGGTCGCGGTCTCGACGATCTTGCCCAGGCTCGCGACGGGGTCGTCGCCGCCGCGGTTCTGCGCCTGGTCCCGCATGTCGCGCGTATCCCAGGTATCGCGGCAGGTGATGGCATCGGATCGCCCGATACCGCGGCGGTCGACGGCCACCACAGGGCGCTGCTTGAGCACCTGCGCGCCCGGCCCGTTGAGCCAGGTGGCCAGCTGGACCGAGGACGGGAGATCGGAGCCCGTGGTGAAGACGAGCGGGCCGGCATCGGCGGGTGTCTGCGAAGTCTTGGCGCGCACCGCGCCCAGCGTCACGCTGCCCGGCGCACCGTTGATCGGGTCCAGCGGCGCCTTGTACTCGGCGCACTCGAGTGTGAATGTGGGCGAGGTGGTGATGTTGGCGCTGGCGAGCACCTCACGGGTGCAGTCCTGCCAGGACAGATCGACCTTGGGCTTGTCGATCGACGGGGGACCGCTCGGTGGCGGTGCCATGGCGGGACCCACATTTCCGTGGCCCTCGTCCATCGCGAAATGCGGTCCGGCCGAGGGGCCGGGTGCACACCCAGCCAGTACCCCGGTTAGCAGCTGGGCAACCGCCATCGCCCCCATCAGCCGTGCACGCATGCCGACCACAGTATCGGGTGAACATTGGCTAAGCCCGGACGTGCCGCGTGAACAGGTAGCCGTCCCCGTCTGCGAGCAGCAACACCCGTTGCCACGCCGTGGGTGCTTCGGTGGGGCTCGACACGATCCGGCCCCCGTCGCCGCCGACCGTGGTGGGCGCCACGGTCAGGCAGAGCTCGTCGACGAGACGTGCCGCAAGCAGCGTGCCGAGCAGTGACGGGCCCCCCTCGCACAGCACTCGAGACAGGCCCCGGCTGTGTAGCCCGGTCAGCGCCGCACGCAGATCGACCTTCCCGGTGTGCAGGTGGTTCTCGGCGACGAGAATCTGCGCACCCGGAACCCGGGAAGCGACGTTCGCCGCTCCGGACGCCGTGGTGACCACGATCGGGGTGACCTCAGATTCGTTGAACAGGGGAATGCTCGGATCCACGGCTCCTGAGGCCGTGACCACCGCAATCACCGGAACCTCGCCCTGCCCGCGGGCCTGACGGCGCTGGCGCACGCTGACCGGTAGATGTGCGCCGTGATAGCGCTCGGCGCGCGCGGTGCCGGACCCGACCAGAATCACATCGGCATTGGCGCGCATCGCGGCGAATACCGCCCGGTCGCCGTCGCCGCCGAGCCCACCGGACAAACCGGTGACCGTCGCCGCCCCGTCCAGACTGCCAATCATGTTGGCGCGCAGACAGATTTCATTGTTCGCGGGGTAGTCGTAGAGATCGACCAGCTCGCTGGAACCCACCGGCGCCCCGGTTGTCAGCTGTGTGAGCTGTATCCCAGTAGGGCCCGGAATCGCCTGTTCATCGTCACTGTCGGCCACAAGGAGATCTCAGCACGCCGTTACGCTGCCCGTGTGACTGATCCGCAATCTGTTGCCGTTACGGGCCAATCCCCGTCGCTTCGTTCGCCCGGGTTCCCCCAGCACCTTGCCGACCGGCACCCCACCGTCTCCAACGAGCGGCTGATCGCCCAGCTCGTGCCGCCGCCGACGTTCACCTCGGTGAGCTTTGACTCGTACCGGCCCGACCCCAACGAGCCGACGCAGACGGCGGCCGTGGAATCGTGCCGGGCCTTCGCCCAGGAGGCGACGATCCGCCGGGCGGGCAAGAAGAAGCTGTTCGGAAAGCGCGAAGTGCTGCCCGGAGTGGGCATCTATCTCGATGGCGGGTTCGGTGTGGGCAAGACCCACCTGCTGGCGTCGATCTATCACACGGTGCCCGGCCCCAAGGCGTTTGCGAGTTTCGGTGAATTGACTCAGGTGGCAAGTGTTTTCGGCTTCCTGGAGTGCATCGAGCTGTTGGCCGACTACACGGTGGTGTGCATCGACGAGTTCGAGCTGGATGACCCCGGCAATACGACGTTGGTATCGCGGCTGCTTTCGGAGCTGGTGGCGCGCGGGGTTTCGATCGCCGCGACCTCCAACACGCTGCCCGAGCAGCTCGGCGAGGGCCGGTTCGCGGCCCAGGACTTCCTGCGCGAGATCGCCGCGCTGTCGGCGATCTTCAACACGGTGCGGGTGGAGGGCCCGGACTACCGGCACCGTGACCTGCCGCCCGCTCCCGAACCGCATTCCGACGAGCAGCTTCGCGAACTGGCGGCGTCCATCGACGGCGCGACCTTCGACCAGTTCGACGATCTGTGCCGCCACCTGGCGAGCATGCATCCGTCCCGGTATCTGAGCCTCATCGAAGGCGTGACCGCGGTCTTCGTCGCGGGGGTGGAGCAGGTGCACGATCAGTCGGTAGCGCTGCGGATCGTGGCCCTGACGGACCGGCTCTACGACGCCGGCATCCCGGTGCAGGCCTCGGGGATGAAGCTGGACAAGATCTTCGACGACGAGATGGTGGCAGGCGGTTTCCGCAAGAAGTATCTGCGTGCCACCTCGCGGCTGCTGGCGCTCAGCGCGGCGGCGCTACCGAACGCTGCATGACGTAGTCGCTTTCCAGTCGCTCACCCACCCGGAAGGTCTTGGTGCCGCTGCGGGTAAAGCCGTGCTTGGTGTAAAAGCGTTGCGCGCGTTCATTTTCTTGGTTGACACCGAGCCAAACCCCGGACGCGCCGGACGCGGCTGCCTCGGTAAGCGCCGCACTCATCAGCACCGCCGCGACGCCGGCTTGGTGGAACTCGGGCAGCACGTACATCTTGGAGAGCTGTACCGCGGGCCGCAGCGTCACCGCACGCTGCACGTCGGGGTCCTCGGCGACGCCGTCCACAAGCATCGCGTACCCGACGATCGCGGTGTCGTCTTCGCGTGCCACCAGCACCCGGTTATCGAGGATGTATTCCTCGAACTTGCCGCTGCTGAGATTGGCCGCGATGAATGCCGCGACGTTCTCCGGGGTGGACGACGGGGGACAGGCGAGCGGGAAGGTGCGGGCGGCGACAGTCGCCAGTTCGGTGCTGTCGTCGGCGGTCGCGATGCTGACCTGAATCGGCATGACCGGCAGGCTACCTATACTTGGCCCCGGTTCCAGACTCTGCGGCCCTATCGACGATCAATCCCGAGGAGCATCACATGACCGAGCCTGAGGCTCTTCGCCCAAGAGGCTCATCGCGGCGCGTTACCGCATTTGGCGAGATTCGTGATGCGGTGGTGGGACACGGCCTGCGCACGCTGGCCCGCGCCACCCCGTGGGTGGAAACCGAACTCGTCGGCATCGCCCAGGTGGTCAAGCCGGGCGATGTGTGCATCGACGTGGGCGCGGCGGCCGGCTTCTACACCGCGGAGCTGGCACGTCTGGTGGGCGCCGACGGCCTGGTGTACAGCCTGGAGCCGCTGCGGTTCGCGCACGCCACCTCGTCGGCGGCCTTGGGCCTGCGCAGCGCGCAAAACGTGCGCCGCCATGCCGTCGCACTGGGCACCAATGTCGGTGAGCAGGTGATGAGCGTGCCGCTGCGGAACGGCAAGCCGATCACCGGACGGTCTTTCGTCGATGCGGGTGCCGACGGGTTGGGTTCCAACGCCGAGTTCCATGAGCACATCCGGGTGGTGGTCGACACCGAGACCTTCGACGGTTTCTGTGAGCGGCTGAACATCACGCGGATCGACTTCGTGAAGATCGACGTCGAGGGTGCCGAACTCGATGTGCTGGTCAGCGGCGAGAAGACGATCGAGCGGACCCGTCCGGCAATGATGCTTGAGGTCGAGGACCGTCACATGGAGCGCTTCGGGCGTACCGCCGAGGACATCGTCGCGTGGTTCGCGGCGCGGGATTACCGGATGTCGGTGTGGAGTGCGGACGCGTGGCGGCCTGTGGACAAGGTCACCGAAACCTTCCGCAACTACCTATTCCAGCCTCGCTGACGTCTGCTCGCGGGACTCAGAGGTCCCACTGGGCCAGGTGGACCTGGGTCTGCGCCGAACGCAGCACGATGTGGCGCACCGGTCCGCGGTAGACATCCCAGTACACCGCGCCGTTCACGGTCGACCCCTGCGGCGCGTTACGCAGCGCGTAGTTCAGGTCGTCGGGTTCGTCGGTGCGCTGCGGCTCGTAGGCATCCCCGGTTTCCGGTGAGATGCCGCCAAGCTTGAGTGCCATCAACAGTGCGTACGCGTTGGGCACCGTGGTCGGCCGGATGGTGACGTATGCCTTCCAGATCACGCCGCGCGGGGTGGCCATGCCGGCCGGGACACCGGTGGGCTCGATGTTGTGCACGGTGACATCGGCACCGATGGTGCCGTAGTCGAAATGCAGTGTCTCGCCGATGTGCCCGATGGGGGTGACGCGATCGGGCAGCGCGGAGGCCGCCGGCGCCAGGGTCATGGCAATGGCGGTGAGAGCGGCGATGAGCGGTAAGGCGGGGCGTAGACGCACCCAGCGATCTTGGCACACCCCGCATGGGGGTCGGTGCCGCATGGCTCTTCGATATTCGGCCTGCACAGTGGCCCCGACGACCTACGATGACCTGATCGGAGCGTGCGGCCCGGCCGGAGGGGACGTGAGGAATGCGCGTATTGGTCACTGGCGGTACCGGATTCGTGGGTGGGTGGACCGCGAAGGCGATGGCTGACGCCGGGCACCAGGTCCGCTTTCTGGTGCGTAAGGAAGCTCGTCTGCACACCACGGTGGCCACGCTGGGTGTCGACGTATCCGATTACGCCGTCGGGGATATCACCGACAGGGAATCGGTCCTGGCTGCGCTCGACGGATGCGACGCGGTGCTGCACAGCGCGGCCATGGTCAGCACGGACCCCAAAGAGGCCGAACGGATGATGGCCATCAACCTCGCGGGCACGCGCAACGTGCTGGGGACGGCGGTCGAGCGTGGCCTCGATCCGATAGTGCATGTTTCGAGCATCACCGCGCTTTTTCGGCCGGGTTTGCAGACCTTCGAGGCGGACCTGCCCGCGGCCGGTGGCAGCGATGGATACGGCCAGTCGAAGGCGCGGGTCGAGCTGTACGTGCGCGCATTGCAGGACTCCGGCGCGCCGGTCACCATCACCTATCCCGGCATGGTGCTGGGCCCGCCCGTCGGCGATCAATTCGGTGAGGCCGCCGAGGGTGTGCGCTGGGTGCTGTTGATGCGATCGGTCCCGGGGCGCAGCGCGGCATGGTTGGTGGTCGACGTCCGGGACCTCGCGGCTCTGCACACCGCTCTTCTGGAACCCGGGCGCGGACCGCGGCGCTATACCGCGGGTGGTCATCGGCTGGAGGTCGACGAGCTGGTGGATCTGCTGGCCGACGCGTCGGACAGCACCGTGTTGGCTGTTCCGGTACCGGACTCGGTGTTGCGCGCGGCGGGGACGGTGATGGATCAGATTGGCCGCTATGTGCCACTGGGAACCCCGGTCACCGAGGCAGGTATGCAGTACTACACGCAGATGCCCGCCTCCGATGACTCACCCAGTGAGCACGAACTCGGCGTCACCTATCGTGACCCGCGGGAAACGCTGGCGGAGACCATCGTTGCCTTGCGCGCGGGGAAAGCAAACTCGAAACTGTTCGGACTATGGCCCTTCTCAGAATAGAGCGGCTCAGCGCGCTGCCCGGCGACGAGGCATTTGCGCGGATCACCGACTGGCCGCGGCACAGTGCGCACATCCCGTTGACGACTGTCGTCGTGACCAGCGACCCGCCGGCTGGCGTCGGTACCACATTCGTGGGGCGAACGGGGCTGGGGCGTATCGGCTTCGAGGACCCGATGACGGTCACCCGGTGGGAGCCGCCGCGCGGCGGTGATCCCGGTCGTTGTCGGCTGGAGAAGACGGGAAAGCTGATCTTGGGGTGGGCGGAGATCGAGGTGCGCACCGAGGGCGCCGGTTCGCGCGTCATCTGGACCGAGCACGTGAGTGTGCGCGGTGTGCCACGCGTCTTGGACCCGCTGGCCAAGGCCGGCGGCCAGTGGATGTTCGGCCGCGCGATCGACCGCATGCTGCGCTAGCGGGCGGCGCGCCACTGCGCGATGGCGATTCCGATCTCGGTGGCGGGCGGCTCACCGTAAATCCACTCGCGGGCAATGCGATGCCAATTGCCGGTGACATTGAGCTGGCCCAGCACGCCGAACGTATAGAAGTCGGCGCGACGCGAGAAGATGTGTTCCGGCGGCAGGTTTTGACGGCGCATACCGGCAAACTCGCTGGATCGCGGGTCCACCGCGAGAATCATTGCGCTGGAGGCGATTTCCGGAGTAATGGTCATTTCCTCGTCGACGAGATTCCAGCCGGACGCCGCATGGCAATACTCCAGACAGTCCTGGGGGCTGACGTGCCCGTGGCGATCGATGATGCCGCGCGCGACCATCGCGTCGTACGTGTCCTGGGCACGGCCTTCGGCGGCGGCGCGCATGATGTGTCGCTCGAATTCCACATGTTCGGGGTCCATCCGGTTGTACAGCCCGAAGTCCACGAATCCGAGGGTTCCATCGGATGTGCGCAGGATGTTCCCCGGATGGGGGTCACCGCAGAAGTCGTTGTCCTGGAACAGCGACCCGATATAGAAGCGGAAAATGAGCTCGCCGATGCGGTTACGTTCCTCGTCGGCGAGCGTCTGCATATACGGGAACGGTTGGCCGTCAAGGAATTCGGTCACCAGGATCTGCGATGTGCACAGTTCTGGTATGCAATCGGGAATGACGATGAACGGGTGCCCGCGGTAACGTTCGGCGATCTCGTGTTGGGTGCGAGCTTCCCGGGGGTAGTCCAGCTCGCTTTCCAAGTTCATGGAGATCTCGTCCATGAATGCGGAATTGGACAGTGTGGGAAGCGCTTTACGCCAAAACTTGGTGAACAGCGCCAGGTTCTGCATATCTGCGCGCACCGCTTCGTCCACTCCCGGATACTTCACCTTGACCGCCACCTCACGTCCGTCGTGCAGCACGGCGCGGTACACCTGCCCGATGGATGCGGCAGCGACGGGAGCCTCGTCGAAATCGCGGAAGTTTTTCGGCAGCTTTCCCAGATTGGACTCGATGATCGGTCGCATCACCGAGAACGGTTCGCGTGGGGCCTGATCCCGCAACCGGGCCAGCTTCTGCCGGAAGCGCTCGCGGTGAGCTTCGGGCACCATATCCACTTCGAGCATCGAGAGCAGTTGACCGAGCTTCATCGCCGAACCCTTGAGGCTGCCCAGGACGGTCACGAGCTGGTCGGCTGCCTGCAGCGTGGAGCGCTCCGCGAGTAGTGCCCGTGCTTGCTCCGACCGGCCGATCATCGAGAGCCGGCTGCCGGCGGTGCGCACGGCCTGTCCGGCCGCCAACTTGCCGAGTGCCCGGCCACGGGTGATGCGTGCCAGGGGGATTCCGTCGGTCATGAGGTGCTGCCGCGCGCGCTGGTGAAGGCCAGGTGCAACGGCTGGTCGGGATCAAGGGTTAGTCCGTTGAACTCCGCGATCGATGCGGCGAGGCCGGACAGCACCGTGGTCAGGTACTCCACGAAGGTCTCGATGGACATCGGTTCGGCGCGCAGCTGATTAGGGCCCAGGAACCATTCGGTGGCGGTGCCGATCGCTCCGGCGGCCGAGCTCACCGCGAGGTCGGCGTCGTCGATGTCCACCGTCTCGTCGTCGATCGCACTGGACAGGATTTCGGCCATATCGTGCGTCATCTGCTGCGCGGTCGCCACCAGCCGCTCAGTGCCATCGCTGGAATTGACGAAGTGACCATGCACGATGAAGCGCAACACGTTCGGGTGATCCGAGATCATCTGCGCGTATTCGGTGGCACCGTGCTGAACCAACTCGCGGGCGGAATCGGTCATCAGGTTGATACGCGCCATGGCCGCGTTCCAGACCATGGCCTGCACGCGTTCCAGGACGGCGGTATGTAGGTCGGCCTTGTCTTCGAAGTACCGGTATAGCTTGGGCTTTGCAACGCCCGCCTCGCGGGCGATGTCGTCCATGCTGACGGTGGCGCCCAGGCTGTCGATGGCACGAAATGCCGCATCCAACAACTCTTCTCGGGCAATCTTGCGCCGGTCGCCACGCTTCGCTGCGACCGGGGCTGCCTTGGACGCGACGGCTGTGCTCACGTTCTCCACGCCTCTCATCACCAGTGATGGTACGTGTGCCCGGCCGTTTGCTGTCCGCTTCGGGCGACACGTTCATGCTCCCTATTGTGCTCGTGCCGTGCGGTATGGATACTAACAGTAGTACTCGGAGTACTAGTAATAAATCGCCAGGTCAGACGTCAATGAAGACGTCGCAGGAAGGAGTCCCGTCATGGCTGTTGTGGAGCAGGGGCGGCGTGGAGTCGCGGCACGCGCATTGCCCAAGGTGCGCCGGATGAACTTTCGGTTCGGTGAACCGGCCCCCATGAAAAAGCACTACGTCGAGGGCGACATCGTCTTCAGCCACCTGGTCTCGCTCCTTTCCGGGGCGTTCCCTCCCGGTGAGGAGTCATTCATCCGGTCCGTGCGCAATTACTCCGACCAGATCACCGATCCGGTGCTGAAGAAGCGGGTCGCGGGCTTCATCGGTCAGGAGGCCATGCACGGCCGCGAGCACCGCAAGCTCAACGAGAAGATCATCGATATGGGCTACCCGCTGGTCCGCATCATGAACTTCGAGGAGGGGAGTCGGCGCGAGCGGTTGGTCATCGCGCTGGAGAAGCGTGCTCCCCGGATCGCGCATCTGGCGATGACGGCCGCCGCCGAGCACTACACGGCAGTTCTGGCCCAGCGGGTGCTTTCCAGTGCTGAGCTGCAAGAGATTCCGATGTCCAAAGAGATCCACCATCTCCTCAACTGGCATGCCATGGAGGAGATGGAACACAAGTCGGTCGCCTTCGACGTGTACCGCGCGGTGGGCGGCCCCGAGTCGGTACGCATCGGCGTGATGTCACTCATCTGGGCGGGAACGCTGCCGTTCATGACCCTTGCCGTACTGGCCTCGATCCTCACCGACCCGAGCGGCTGGAAACCGCTGGCGGTGCTGCGGCAGACCATCGACGTGTACCGCGGCCCGCTGGTCAAGGGGCTGATGCGCGATATCGCCGAATACATGCGGCCCGGTTTCCACCCCGACGACATCGACACCGAAGAGCTGCTCGAGGACTGGCAGGCAATTCTGTTCGGTGCCGACGGCGAGCTCAACGACCGCCTCCCGGGACGTCGCGCGGTGGGCCAGTGACAGCTGAGGCCATCCGAGTCGCGCGTACCGACGCCACCGGCAATACGGTGCTGGAGGTCGAAATTTACGGCAGCACACATGTTCTCGACTGGCCGCCGGGCAAGAAGCTGCTCGACGTGCTACTCGATGCGGGGATAGACGCGCCCTACGTGTGCCGGGAATCGGCCTGCGCCACCTGCATCTGTTCGGTGAAGTCGGGACAGACGCGCATGCTGATGAACGAGTCGCTCATCGACAGTGAGGTGGCCGACGGATTCACGCTCGCTTGCCAGACCCTGCCGGAATCAGATCGGGTGCAGATCTTTTTCGACGGGTGACGGTCGGCGCGGAGTCGGTCGATATGGTCAACCCAGTTCGTGCTGCAGCGAAGCATCAGCTGCGGAATACCTGTGAACAGGCAGCCGGGCCTTCCCGA
This sequence comes from Mycobacteroides franklinii, assembly GCF_002013895.1. Lineage (GTDB taxonomy): Bacteria > Actinomycetota > Actinomycetes > Mycobacteriales > Mycobacteriaceae > Mycobacterium > Mycobacterium franklinii. Next base: position 279,458 of record NZ_MAFQ01000007.1, read on the forward strand.
TAGGCACGAATGGGCAGCGATAAGCTGACTATCTGCTGATCGAATGAGGTGTATCGACTATGGCGACATACGACCTGCTGGTGCGCGGCGGCCTGGTATTCGACGGGACCGGAGCACCCGGCCGATCCGTGGACGTCGGGGTCCGCGGCGGCAAAGTGGTGGCAATGGCGCCCGACCTCTCGAGTGCCGACGCCGACGAGGTCATCGACGCCGACGGTAAATGGGTCATCCCGGGCATGGTCGATGTGCACACCCATTACGACGCCGAGGTGCTCGTCAGCCCGGGGCTCGGGGAATCGGTGCGTCACGGCGTCACCTCGGTCATCTATGGCAACTGCTCGATGTCGGCGGTGTATGCCGATCCTGAGGATGTCGCCGATCTCTTCGCCCGAGTCGAGGCCCTGCCGTGGGATGCGGTCCACTCGGCGCTCAAGGAGCACAAGGACTGGGACGGGCCACGCGGGTATCGCAAGGTCGTCGAGTCACTTCCGTTGGGTGCCAACGTCGCAACGCTGATCGGGCATTCGGATATCCGTGCCGCGGTCATGGGTCTCGCACGCGCGACCGACTACGCCGAGCGCCCCACATCCGGGGAGTTGGCCCGGATGCGTGCGATGGTGACCGACGCTCTGGACGCCGGCTTCGTGGGCCTGTCCACCGACCGGCTGCGCTTTTCCAAGCTCGAAGGCACGCGTTTTGCGGGCCGCCAGTTGCCGTCCACCTATGCGACCTGGCGCGAATACGGCGCCCTCTACGACGTGGTGCGCCGGCGCGGGGCCGTGGTGCAGTCCAATCTCGACGTCGAGAAGAGGCCCGAGACGGTCATGCACTTCTTGCTCAGCGGTGCCCGGCCCTGGCGGCGTTCACTCAAGACGACGCTCTTGGCCGCCTTCGATCTGAAGAGCAACCGTTCGGTCATCAGACTTCTCAAGGCCGCCACTGGTGCCCTCAACCCGCTGCTGAGGTCCCAGGTCAACTTCCAGCTGCTGGCGGTGCCCTTCCATCTGTACTCCGACGGCATGGACCTGGTTATCTTCGAGGAGTTCGCCTCCGGCACAGCGGCATTGGATATCCGCGATCAGCTGCAGCGAGTCGACCTGATCAAGGATGAGGGATATCGGCGACGGTTCCGCAAGGAGATGGCCCAGAAGTACGGGGTGGTGGCCTGGAACCGCGATATGTACGACACCGAGATCGTCGGCTGCCCCGACGAATCGGTGGTGGGCAAGTCATTCGGGCAGGTGGCCGACGCTCGCGGTGTGCAACCGGTGGATGCCTTCCTGGACCTTGTCTCGGAGTACCCCGGGAAAGTCCGCTGGCACACCACCATCGCCAATGACCGCACCGACGTGCTCAACGAGTCCATCAAGTACCGGCATTTCCAGCTGGGTAACAACGACTCCGGTGCCCACCTGCGGAATATGTCCTTTTACAACGCCGGGCTGCGGTTGCTCAAGCGCGTGAAGGAGGCCCGCGAGGCAGGGGCTCCGTTCATGCCGCTGGAAGCCGCGGTGCATCGACTCACCGGCGAGCTCGGTGAATGGTACGGCCTGGACGCGGGGCGGCTACGTATCGGCGATACTGCCGATATCGCGGTGATTGACCCTGCGGGCCTTGATGATTCGCTTGAGGAATACCACGAGCAGTACATGGAGGAGTTCGGGGTGTCTCGTCAGGTATGTCGCAATGACAAGGCGATTGCGGCCACGGTTGTCGGCGGGCAGCGGGTGTACTCCTACGGCACCTTCGTCGAGGGCTTCGGCAGCACGGTCAAGGCAGGCAGGTTCCTGGCCGCGGGCTAGCCGAGCCAGCCCATGTTCTTCCCGAAGGTCTCGGCCGCAGGGGAGAGCGAGCCCAGCTCGTTGCTGCGCTGTACATAACCCTGAATGGCGATCATGAATTGCATGGGGTTGTACACATCTTCCTCGTTGGCCCATTCGTTGTTGCCGGCGTACCGGAAGATGCTGATATTGGTCGCTTCCCAGATGCTTCCGTCGCCGGGGTCCCTCATTCTGTTGACCAGCTCGCAGATGATCCAACCGTGTTCCTCGTCGACGACGTGCCAGTTGGAGAAGTAGTGCGGCATCTCCACCCCGGGGAACTCCGACATCGTCTTGACCATGGATTCGCGAATGGACTCACGGCCCTCGAAGGTGCCATAGGTCGGTTCGATGTAGGTGGCGTCCGCGGCGAATAGATCGGCGTATTTGGCCCAGTCGCCCTTGGGGCCTATGTCGTCGACCACTCGAAGGTGATGATCGAACATGCCTTGCAGCTCGTCGCGTGACCACTGTCCCATGGCGGGGACATTAACACCGCCGACCGTTCGGCTTCCGGGGTTTCTTTGGTATTGGCGTGAAATTGAAAGCAGCGCACAGAAATTCGCGCGGCTACAGCAGGCCGAGCTGTTTCAGGTCGGTTGCGTACTTGACGATGAGATCCCGTGTGAGGTGTGGGATATCGGCGTTCTGCGCGGACTGGACACCCTCACGGAACCTAATCGCAGGCAGGAAAGCGCCGTTGTGTGCGTGTTGCGGATACCGGTACGCGTGGAGCAGCGGTAGCAGTGAGTGTTGCTTCTGCTTTTCGGGTAGGCCGCGGATGGCGGTGTCGAAGCGGCTGAACCATTCGTTGTAGTTGTCGATCCGCGCGATGGGGTATCCGGCTTCGATGAGCCAGTCGACGAAGTTGTCCAGCGAGATTCCGTCGGCATGCGGATTCACCGAATCGTAGGTGTGGAATCCTTCGATGGCACCGAGGGCGGTGATGGCCGACGCCGTGAAATCAGCTGGTAGCCCGTCATAATGGGCGAGTGGTCGTTCGTCGGTGGTCTGTGCTTGATAGAACGAGCCGGGGGCGATGCCGGTGGCGATGAGGCTGAGGATCAGGCGGGTGAATTGGTCGGGGACGTTGAGCTGTCCGGTGTAGCGGCTGTGGGCCAGGATCATGTCCGAGCGGAACACCGCGACCGGGAGGCCGCACAGGTCGTGTGCCTCACGCAGCAGCACCTCTCCGGCCCACTTCGCGTTGCCGTACCCGTTGGCGTAGCCATCGTCGATGGGACGGACCGCGCTGATGATGCGGATATCGGACTCCTCGTCGAACACCTTGGGATCTACCGAGATTGCCACGGCAACTGTCGAGAGGTAGGTGACGGGCTTGATCGTGGTGGTCAGCGCCAGTTTGATGATTTCCGCGGTGCCAACGACATTCGGTCCGAAGAGCTGGCTGTAGGGCAACACGTGGTTCACCAGGGCGGCTGGGTGCACGATGACGTCCACGGTGTCGGCCAGACGCTGCCAGGTATCGATATCCAGCCCGAGGTTCGGGTCGCCGATGTCTCCGGGGATCACCTCGAGGTGCTTTTCCGCCAGCGCGCGGAAGTGCGCCAGCAGCTCGGCATCACCGCTGTCGAAGGCCTCCTCGAGGCGCCGGTAGGCGGCGTCGGCGTTCTTGCCGCGAACGATGACGATCAGCTTGCCGTCTGTCTTGTGCAGGCGCTCAAGCCATTCCAGCGCCAGGAACCGTCCCAGGTAGCCGTTGGATCCAGTGAGCAACACGGTCTGCGGGATACCGACGGCCCGGGGTACCGAGGGCGCAGCCCGCAGGGTGGCTTCGTCGATGAACTTGTCCAGGGTCAGGTCGGCCGCGCGGATCTCGGTGTGGCCCGCGCCGTGCACCGATTCGGCGCTGGGACGTAGGGACAGCGCAGACCCTGAGTCCCGGCGCGTCTCGACGATGCGTGCGACGGCGTTCAGGTCGTTGGCGGCGCTGACAATATCGCCGACCGGAATCTCGACGGCGAAGATATCGCGTAGTAGATCCGAGAAGGCAAGGGCCGACAGTGAATCGCCGCCGAGGTCGAGGAAGTGCGCATCCGGGCTCACCTCGGACGCGGACAATCCCAGCAGCGCCGTGACCGCCCGCTGCACGGTGTCCAGGACGGGCTTGCCCTCGTACCCGGCAGAATGCAGGGCCTGCAACTCAAGAGCTTGAGCGGTCGCGATATCGGAGTAGAGCTGTTCCAGGCGGGCGCCGTATTTCTCATGCAGTTTGGGGCGGGCCAGCTTTGCGATACCGGTCAGCAGTCCGTTGGCCGCCGTGAACGGCTCGGTCTCCACCAGGAAGTCGCGAGGCACTTCGTAGGGCTGCAGTTCGGCCTCGCGGGCAACCTGCTGGAGTGACTCCGCGATCAGGCGTCTGAGGAGATCGTCGTCTCCCCGGCTCTGTTCGAAAGCCTCGGAAGTGGGCACCACCACGGCCAGCAGGTACGACCGTTCACTGCTGCCGTAGACGCAAATCTGATGCACCAGCGGGCTGTTGGCGTACTCGGCTTCCAGGTTGGCGATTGCTACGAATTCACCCTGCGACAGTTTGATGACGTTGTTGCGCCGATCCACGATCTGGATCCTGTCGGGCTCCAGCTCGGCGACGATATCCCCGGTCTTGTAATACCCGTCGGGATCGAAGACGTCGGCGGTGACATCGGGGCGCTTGAAGTAGCCACCGAACACCGATTCCGCCTTCACCAGTAGCTCGCCACGCGGATGCGGCTTATCGGTGGAGAAGTAGCCCAGCTCGGGAACATCGACCAACTTGTAGTCGATGACGGGCGGGCGCTGGATCCGGCCGTTGCGCACGATCACACCGGCCTCGGTGGAACCGTAACCGTCGGTGATACGAGCATCCAGGCAGGATTCGATGAAGAAGGCCAACTCCTCGGAGAGTGGGGCCGAGCCGCACACGATCGTCAAAACACGCCCGCCGAAGAGGTTTTCACGGATGTCGGCCTTGACGTCGGCATCAAGGGTGGCGAGATCGGCTGCCGAATCCACCGCGACGCGGCGTTCGACCTCGTTGCGGTAGCGCTGAAAAAGCATGTCGCACACACGGGGAACAAGAGTCACCACGGTGGGGCGAGTCAGGGTGATGTCCTCGAACAGAGTGGACATATCGCTGGATGCGGCGAAGTACGCCAGGCCGCCGCAGGCCAACGCCGTGACCAGGCTGCCGCGTCCCATGACATGGCTCATCGGCATGAAATTGAGGTTGATCAAAGGTATTTCAGCCTTGGAGCTCAGCGTGTCGGCACGCAACCAGGGCTTGGCCACCATCTTCTCGGTGTACGTGGCGCCCTTGGGAGTTCCGGTGCTGCCCGAGGTGTAGATGACCAGCGCAAGCGGGTCGGTGCCCTCCGCCGCGGTGAACAGGGGGGCGTCCGGGAGAGCACGCCCGTGCCCGATGACCACGGATATCGGGTCGACGGAAATGGGCACGCCCGCCTCAACGATCCGGTGCTGTGCGGACTCGAGGCTTTCGCGCTGTGCGTCGACACCGGGGTGATAGTCGAAGACGACGATATGCCGCAATGACGGTGTGGCGAGTGCCGATTCCATCGCCGCATCGAGCAACTCGGCGCTTACCGCCAGCACGGAGGGTTCGGATTCGGCCAGGATCGCGGTCCAGTTGGAGGCCGGCGCGCTGGTCTGCAGCGGAACCGCCACCGCGCCAAGGTGGATGCACGCGAGGTCGATCGCGGTGTAGTCGACGCTGGTGAAGCCGAGCATGGCGACGAAGTCCCCGGCCCGGACCGGGGTGACAGGGTCGTGATGCCAGGCGGAGGCCAGCGCGCGGCCCATGCCCCACAGCTCGCCGTAGGTCAAGGTCTCGAACTCGGGCAGTGGATGTAGCGTCGAGCGGCCTGCGTCATCGGTGACGAGTTCCTGCGCCCGGTGCCCGAGCGCCGGACGGTCGGCGTAGCCGTCCATGATCGTGGCGACCACCTGCGCGAGCCGTAGTCCGGGAACGGCCACGGCAGCGTCTACCGCGGTATCGGGTTTGGCGGCACGGAACTGCGGATCCTCGGTGAAGAGGCGTCTGACCCGGTCTCCCAACCGCTGACGACGTGCTTCCTTGGTGTTGTTAGCGGCGGCGTCAATGGTCATATCGGCAGCTTACGAAACCCTGGATTCTGTAAGCGCGCGGGTCACAGCAGCCCGAGCTGTTCGAGGTCCTTGGCGTACTTCACGATCAGCTGCTGCGATAGGTGCGGGATATCGGTCGTGCCGTCCAGCCCGGCCGGGCCGATTCCAGCCGCCTGCACGGCATGCTGGAACCGCTTGGCCGGGACGACCCCGTGGTCTTCGGCGCCGGAGGGTTGCTCGAACGCGTGGAGCAGCGGTAGCAGTGAGTGTTGCTTCTGCTTTTCGGGTAGGCCGCGGATGGCGGTGTCGAAGCGGCTGAACCATTCGTTGTAGTTGTCGATGCGCGCGATGGGGTATCCGGCTTCGATGAGCCAGTCGACGAAGTTGTCCAGCGAGATCCCATCGGCATGCGGATTCACACAGTCGTAGGTCTCGTAACTCTCCGTCACCTGGGTGCCCAGCGTGGTGATCGCCTCGGCGGTGAAGTCACCCGGCAGCCCGTCGTAATGTGCCCGCGGGCGTTCGCCGGCGGCCTGTGCTTGATAGAACGAGCCGGGGGCGATGCCGGTGGCGATCACGCTGAGGATCAGGCGGGTGAATTGGTCGGGGACGTTGAGCTGTCCGGTGTAGCGGCTGTGGGCCAGGATCATGTCCGAGCGGAACACCGCGACCGGGAGGCCGCACAGGTCGTGTGCCTCACGCAGCAGCACCTCTCCGGCCCACTTGCTGTTGCCGTAGCCGTTCGCGTACAGCTCGTCGATGGGACGCACCGCGCTGATGAGCCGGATATCGGACTCCTCGTCGAATGTCGTCGGATCGACATACGCCGCGACCGCGACCGTCGAGAGGTAGGTGACGGGCTTGATCGTGGTGGTCAGCGCCAGTTTGATGATTTCCGCGGTGCCAACGACATTCGGTCCGAAGAGCTGGCTGTAGGGCAACACGTGGTTCACCAGGGCGGCTGGGTGCACGATGACGTCCACGGTGTCGGCCAGACGCTGCCAGGTATCGACATCCAGCCCCAGGTCTGGGTCGCCGATATCGCCTGCCAGCACCTCGAGGTGCTTTTCTGCCAGTGATCGGAAAAGTGCCAACAGCTCGGCATCACCGCTGTCGAAGGCCTCCTCGAGGCGCCGGTAAGCGGCGTCGGCGTTCTTGCCGCGAACGATGACGATCAGCTTGCCGTCTGTCTTGTGCAGGCGCTCAAGCCATTCCAGCGCCAGGTAGTGGCCCAGATAGCCGTTCGATCCGGTGAGTAACACGGTGTTCGGGGTGCCGGCGGATCGGGGGAGTGACGGGGCCGCCTGGAGGGTGGCTTCGTCGATGAACTTGTCCAGGGTCAGGTCGGACGCCCGGATCTCGGTGTGCCCGGCGCCGTGTACTGTCTCGGCGGTCGGCCGAGTTCCACCTGAATGGCGTTGTTCATCAATGAATTTCGCGACACCACTGAGATCGTTGGCGGCGCTGACGATCACGCCGACGGGTACTTCGACGGCGAAGATGTCGCGCAGCAGATCAGAGAAGGACAGTGCGGATAGTGAATCGCCACCCAAATCGGTGAAATGCGCGTCCGCGGCGAGCTCGGCGGAGGAGACCCCAAGCAACGCTTGCGCGGCCTTGAGCACCGTCTCCAGCGCGGGCTTGTCCGGATCGACACCGTGCAGCGCACGCAGTTCGGCGGCTTGCAGCTCGGCGATATCGGCGTACATCTGCTCCAGCCGTTCGCCATAGTGCGCCTTGAGGTTCGGGCGCGCCAGCTTGGCGATGCCGGTGAGTAGGCCGTTGCCCTGGGTGAACGGCTGCGGCTCGACGATGAAGTCGCGGGGAACCTCATAGGACTGCAACTGGATTTCCTTGGCGATGTCCTGCAGCGAGTCGGCGATGGTCGCCTTGAGCGCCGCGGCGTCGCCCTTGGCCGTGGCAACCGCCTCCGGTGTCGGCACCACGACGGCCAGCAGGTAGGACCGCTCGCTGCTGCCGTACACGTAGATCTGATGCACCACAGGGCTGTTGGCGTACTCGGCTTCCAGGGTGGCGACCGCGACGAACTCGCCCTGGGAGAGCTTGAGCACGTTGTTGCGGCGATCGATGATCTGGATGTTGTCGTGGGCTAGCTCCGTGACGATGTCGCCGGTCATGTAGAAACCGTCCTCATCGAAGACGCCGGCGGTCACCTCGGGGCGCTTGTAATAGCCAAGGAACATGCCGTCGGTCTTCAGCAGAAGCTCACCGCGCGGATGCGGCTTGTCGGTGGAGAAGTAGCCCAGTTCGGGCACGTCGACCAGCTTGTATTCGATGACAGGCGGGCGTTGCACGATGCCGTCGCGGAACACCATGCCGGCCTCGGTGGATCCGTAGCCATCGGTCAGGTTCAGCTCGAAGCAGGATTCGATGAACTCGCCCAACTCTTCAGAGAGTGGGGCGGAGCCCACCATGACCGCCAGCACGCGGCCACCGAAGAGGTTGTCGCGGATATCGGCCTTGACCTCTGCGGCAACCGCGTCGGCATCGGAGGAGTTGCCGGTGACGAGGCGGCGATCCACCTCGGTCTGGAATCGCTGGAACACCATGTCGCAGACGCGGGGAACGAGGGCCAGCGCTGTGGGTCGGATCAGCTCCATGTCTTCGAAAAGCGTTGACATGTCACTGGATGCGGCGAAGTATCCGAGGCCGCCCGTGGACAGGGTGGAGGTGAGCGTGCCACGACCCATGATGTGGCTCATCGGCATGAAGTTCAGCCCGATCATGGGCAAGTTTTCGGTCCCGGCCATGACGTCTTCGCGAATCCACCAGCGGCGCACGATGTTCTCGCTGTGCATGGCGCCCTTTGGGGCCCCGGTGCTGCCAGAGGTGTAGATGAGTAGCGCCAGTGGATCGTCTCCGGGGGAGGGCGCGTAGAGCGGAGCCGCGGGAAGCTGGGCGCCCCGGGCGATCACGGCGTCGAGGGTTTCGATGGCGATACCCGATCCTGCGAGCTCTGCGCTGGCCGCTTCGAAGGCTTCACGCTGGTCATCGACCTCGGGGGTGTAGTCAAACACCACGACCTGCTTGATGGACGGTGTGGCGCGCACGGATTCCAGTGCAGCGCCGATCAATTCGACGCTTACCGCAAGTGTGTTGGGCTCTGCCTCGGCCAGGATGGTGGTCCACTGCGAAGCCGGTGCGCTGGTCTGTAGGGGAACGGCGACGCCGCCGAGGATCATGATCGCCAGATCCAGCACGGTGTAGTCGATGCTGGTGAACCCCAGGGTCGCCACCAGGTCGCCGCCCCGGACGGGATGCCCGGTGTCATGATGCCAGGAGGCGGCTACTGACGTTGTGCGGGACCACAATTCGCCATAGGTAATGGTGTCGAAGCGGGGAAGTAGGCGCAGCACGGTGCGGCCGTTATGGTCGGTGACCAGCTCGCGCGCACGCTCGCCCAGGGCGGGCCGCTCGGCGTATCCGGTCATCAAGGTCGCGATCGCTTCGGAGAGGTGCAGGCCGGGGCGCAGTACTCGTTCGGCCACCGCGGTGTCGGGCTGGGTGGCGCGGAACTGGGGATCGCTCTCGCGCAGCTTCTCAATACGACGGGCCAGCTGCTCCTGCTGCGGGTCGGTTTCATTGGTCACGGTCATGGGCAGCCTCACATCAACAGGGTGTTCTTTGGAAGTCTGAAAAGTAGATTACCTAAACTAACGATATATCCGGATATGGTATTCCTCACAACTCAGTCTCCCGCTATTCGGGATGTAAATCCAGCATTGAGTCGCCCATAAAACAGTTGCGCAAGAGTCCCTCGACGCACAGGATTGTCCAGCGCCACGAGCCATGAAAGGAGGCGCCATGACACATCCAGAGGTTGCTAGTCAGAATCTTCGGGGCGCCACGTGCTCCGGTAGGCGGGTGAAGAACTGGGCATCGATGATCGAGCCCGGAACCCTGCGGCAGGCCGAGGAAGTGGCCGCCATGCCGTTCGTCGCGCCGTTTGTCGCGTTGATGCCCGACGCTCACGTCGGCATGGGTAGCTCGGTCGGCGCCGTGATTCCCACCGTCGACGCGGTCATCCCGGCGGCGGTCGGAGTCGACATCGGCTGCGGCATGATCGGCATGCGTACCGGCTTCTCCAGATCAGATATAGATCGCCGGATCGCGACTGTGGGTACCACGTTGGCGGCCCTGCGGGAGTCCATCGAGGATGCGATTCCGCTCTCGCCGGGGAACTACAACACCGGGCGCGATCGATTCGCATTCACTCGCGGTCGATACGAGGAGCTGGCCGAACTGGCCGCAAGCACTGAGGTCGATCTGTCGCACTCGCCCAAGTGGCGTGAGCAGCTGGGCTCGCTCGGTGGTGGTAACCATTTCATCGAGCTGTGCCTGGATGAGGCCGATGCGGTGTGGCTGTTCCTGCACTCCGGTAGTCGGGGTGTCGGCAACAAGATTGCGCAGAGGCACATCAAGATCGCCCAGCGGCTGTGCAAGCGTTGGTATGTGCCGCTGCCGCACCAGGATCTGGCATTCCTGCCGCAGGGTACCGACGAGTTCCGGCGTTACCTGCTGGACCTGAAGTGGGCGCAACGATTCGCCTATCTCAACCGGGCCGAGATGATGGACCGGTTCGCTTCGGTTTTCGCCGAGTGGATGGGCGTTGCCGACGCGCAGGTAGTGGAGACCATTAACTGTCACCACAACTACACTCAGCGTGAGGAGCACTTCGGTAAGCAGGTGTGGCTGACCCGTAAGGGCGCCGTCGACGCGCATGAGGGCGTGAAGGCGATCATCCCCGGATCCATGGGAACGCGGTCATATGTGGTGCAGGGCAAGGGGAATCCGGAGTCGCTGTGCTCGGCACCGCATGGCGCCGGGCGTAGGTTCTCCCGAACCGAGGCGCGTAAGCGGTTCACGCAGGACGATCTGCGCAAGCGGATGGCAGGTATCGAGTATCGGGATAGCGCCGAGTTCGTCGACGAGATCCCGGACGCGTACAAGGACATCGATCAGGTGATGGAGGACGCGCGGGATTTGGTGACTGTGCTGCATCAGCTGCGCCAGATCCTGAACGTCAAGGGCACCTAGCAAGAGCATTGGGGCGGTCTGTGGATTCAGACCGTCCCAATGTTGCTGTGTGCTAGGCGTCTTCGGTTCGGGTGAACTCCACGATGTCGCGCCATCGGCTGCCGGTCGCGGACGCGAACGCGAATCCCTGGGGCTCGGTGAGGGCGCGGAGTTCCTTGATCCCTAGTCGATCGGGATCGAGGAAGATCTCGTGGAAGATCAATCGCCCGCCGGGTTTGAGCACCTGCCCCAGCGATCGGATGCATGCCTCCTTATCGGGGACCTCGCCGATCACGCTGGCGAGGAAGGCGACATCAAAGGTGTTGTCCGGAAAGGGAAGCCCGCCACTCGCATCGCCCGAGTAGAACCCGGCGTTGCGGTGTCCGGCCCGCTGAAGCTTGCGTCTTACCTTGTCGAGCATTTCTGGCTGCACATCGAACAGGTCCAGATGTCCGCGGGGAAGTCGCGCTGCGATGGGAACGCTGAAGATGCCAGGGCCCGGGCCGATCTCCAGCACCCATTCGTCGCCGCGTAGCGCTAACTGCTGGGCGACCCCGGTGGGGTTCACGAATTTTCGGTGAATTGGATTGTCGAGCATGAAGGCCGCCTGGTGCGGGAACGGAAAGTCGCCGGCCCGGCGCACCTGACGTACCACGGTGTCCATCCAAGTTGTAGGCATGAAGTAAGGGTAACCTTACTTCAGCCGCAATGGGGCCTTCGCTAGTGGTGGCCGCCACCACCACTGCCGCTGCTGCCACTACTGCTGCCACTACTGCTGCCACTACTGTTGCCACCGCTGCTACCTCCGCCGGCGCTGGGTGCTTGGGTGGCGGTGCTGTATGTCGGTGCCTCCCGCGTGGGTGCTTCGCGCGTCGGTGCCTCCCGGCTGGGTGCTTCCCGGGTGGGCGCGGCCGGTTCAGCTGCCGGTGCGCGTGACGGGGCTGTCTCGACGGGTACCGGCTCTGCCGTTGCGCGCGGCGCGGGCGCCTCGGAGGTCGGAACCTCGCGCGTCGGAGTGTTGCGCTGCTTGGTTGGTTCTGGAGCCGTGGTGGGTTCCACCGTCTGTGACGGTGCCACCGTGGCCGTTTCGTGGGGAGTCGGCGTCGCCGGTGTCTCGTGCGTCGGAGCCGGCTGCGTCGTCACCGGAGCGGAGGTCTCCTCTTTGGGTGTGGGCGTCGGCGCGACCGAGGTGGGTGCGGGCCCCGGGGTGCTTGTGGTGGCGTTGGCCGGAGGTTCGGACGATGGCGCCGGTGTGTGCGACGGTTCGGTCGACGGGGCCGGGGCCGCGGTGCTGGATGTCGCGCGCGGCTCGGTCGTCGGCACCGGCGTCACCGGCGGAACAGTGGGCAGCGACGGAGGTGTGAAGTCCGCGGGTACCTCCTTCGGCGGAACTGTCGGCGCCGGAGCGGTCAATACCGGTGGAGCGGAAGGCTTTATGGCGGCAGGTGACTCCGGTCCGGAAGACTTCTCCGGCGCCTGGGGTTGGGCCGCGAGCTCTTTGCTGAAGTTGCGGGCCGACTTGGTCGACAGATCCTTGATCAGATCCTTCGACGGGCGGGCCGACTTGTCATCGGCAATGAACTGCGCGAGCGACGCGTCCAGGTTCACTACGGGCTCGGCCAGCACTGGCCGGTCGGCGATACGGGCCACCGGCGACCAGTCCCGCTGTAACGGGTTGTCCCAGTTGCGATTCAGGTTCCAATCCCGGTACTGAGAGGGATCGATTCCGTGCGACTGATCCCAGAGACTCCGGCTGTACACCGGATTGGTGTTCTGGAATTTCCAGTCGTAGTACTGCCGATACGGGTGGTATTTGTCGTACCAGCCCTGGTCGCGGGGATCATTGTCGTTGACCTGGCCCCATTCATTGCGGCCGCCGCGATCTCGTCCGTCGCGGTTGTATCCGGACCAGTTGTATCCGTCCCAGTTGTAGCCCCAGCGGTCGTAACCCCATCGGTCGTAACCCCAGCGGTCATAGCCCCACCGATCGAAGCCGGTGAAGTCGTATCCGTACCGGTTGAAACCGGAGAGACCCCAATTGAACCAGTCCAAGACGTTGTATCCGTACAGCAGCGACCACGACGGGTCATAGCCGCCCAGATCCTGAAGGTTGGGTGTCAATGGCGGCGCAATGGGCGCCGGCCAGTCGGCGACCGGATCAACCGGAATACCGGGCGGTGGGGGAACCGCGTAGGACTCGGGTGTGGCGGCAGGAGCGTTCGCCGCGGCGGTGTATCCCCAGCTGGGCGCAGGGGATGAGGCCGGTGCCGCGGGCCCCACGTTGGCCGCCAGGTTCGTGTCGGTGTTCACCCCGGGAGGTGCCGGCAGCGCGGGAAGCTGTTGGGCCTGCTCGGGGGTGTATTGGCGCAGCTGCTGGTTGAGCTGCAGATACAGATTTTGCAATGAGGTGCGCTCATCGGAGGTGGAGACGTACTCCAATCCCTGTTTGGCGTCATTGAGTGAGCTGCGGGCGTCGGTGAGCTGATCGGCTGAGGGCTGCTTGCCGTTGCCGAGGATGTCCTGGGCGTTCTTGAGGTCGGAGACCACCGCGCGCACGGCGATGTCCTGCGAATGGGTGGGGAAGACGGTCTTATTCAATGACCACAGGGAAGCGCCGGGCTGCGCGCTGTAGGCCGCGCCCATGAGAACCGCGAACAGGAGGCCAACCAGTGTGCCGAAGGCGGCTGCGCGCAGCTGCGGCTCGCCGGGCACGTACTTGCTCCATCGTGCGGGCGGTTCGGGATTCTCCTCGGGGAACTCCCAGGACCGCATTGCCGTGTCCTCGGTAGGAGGCGGAACAATCGTCATCTCAACCTTCTGTACTACCGGTGCCCCCGCCGAGTCGCGCGGGAACAACTACCAGCACTAAGTGCACACCGAACTCTAGGTATTCCATCGCCAGCCTAGTCGCGGTCGTTACCGATTCTCAGTAATCCGGCAGTACCACGATCAGCGACGTTGGGGCGCAATCAGTCCCGGTACATCGCCCACAGGGATGGGCCGTTGGCCGTGGGTCTGATCTCTTCGACCACCTTGAAGCCGAAGCGTTCATAGAGCGGGTTGTTGCGGATGTTTGAGCTCTCCAGATACGCAGGCCCCTCGATCTGATCGATCTGGTGTTTGAGGAGCTCGCTGCCGATGCCCCGACCGGGCACGGCGGCGCCGATGGTCGCCAGATACCAATGCGGGTGAGTAGGGCGAACCGCCGCGGCGGCGCGCGCCAGCGCGACACCGCGAGCGATGCCCAGCCGCAGCCCGCCCAGTAGCAGCGGGACTGCCCGCATCCGCTGTGCGGCGGGCGGCTCCCAGCGAGGGGGATCCCAATGTGCGGCCCCGACCGCGACCCCATCCTCATACAGCAGGTACTCGCCCTGGCCCGAGCCGTGCAAGGCCAGCGAGACGCCGCGGAAGATCGTCTCGTCGCGTCGAGGATCGGAGTTCACCCAGCGGACGACGGGATCCTCGGCGAACGCCGTGGCGATCACGCGGTGGGCAACGGCTTCATTGGTGGAGTCGAGCTCTCGGATCTCGCGGGTCATATGTTCTCTACGAGTCCGGGCCGCGGAAGGTTCCCGGCTGGACTGTCCGTCAGTCCTGGGTGCGGCGCATCACTACGCCGGCGGCGACGGCGATGGCCACCAGCAGCAGCGTCGAAACGCTGGCCACGGCGTGGATGCCGTCCGTCCATCCGGTGCGGGCGAGCTCGGCCGCGGCAGCGCCCGCCTCGCCGCCGATGTCCTGGGCGCGTGCCATGGCCTGGCCCAGCGTCTCGTGGACATGGGTGTGCGCCGTGAAGACGGCCGAGGCGAGTGCGCCGAACAAGGCCAGCCCGAAGGCGGTCCCGAGCTCGAAGCTCATCTCGGAGATGCCCGTGGCTTGTCCCGCCCTTTCTGTCGGGGCCGCGCCGAGCGCTATGGCGGAGACGAAGGTGAACATCACCCCGGCACCGGCGCCGACGATCACCGTCGCAGCGATGTAGACGCCGACCGGTCCGTGCGGCCCCAGCGCGAGCAGCACCGCATTGCCGATGGCCATCGACAGCAGCGATGCCACGAACGTCCAGCGTTCACCCAGGATGCGTTCGATACGCGGTGCGTCCATGGAGAAGTAAGCGACGGTCACGGCCATCGGCAGTCCCAGGAATGCCGCGGCGAGCACATCGAACCCCAGAACGGACTGCACATAGAGTCCGGTGAGGTAGGTAGTGGCGCCGAAAGTCGCCATGGCGCCCACGGTGCCGACGATCGCCACGGTAAAGGTGCGGTTCCGGAACAGATCGAGCGCGAGCAACGGATGTGGGTTGCGCATCTGCTGGCGGACGAACACCGCGAGGGTGAGCACGCCGATCGCGCCGGTGATGGCGACGGCCGTCGAGAATCCGTGTGTGGCCATGGCTTTCACCGAATAGACGAGTGTCATGATGCCGACCATGGACAACGCGACGCCGGCGAGGTCGAACGGCGCGCGCACCGGATTGCGGTACTCGGGGATCAGCGTGTTCGCGGTCAGCAGCAGCCCGATCAGTACCGGCACATTGATGAGGAACACCGAGCCCCACCAGAAGTGATGCAGCAGTATGCCGCCTATGACGGGCCCGACGGCCGCACCAAAGGAGAACGCCGCCGACCAGATGCCGATGGCGAGCGCCTTCTGGCGGGCGTTGGGGAACATGACCCCGATGAGTGAGAGGCTGGCGGGCAGCAGCGTCGCGCCGCCGACGCCCATCAGCGCCCGGGCGGCGATAAGTGCCAGCGGTGTGGGTGCGAATGCGGCGAGCACTGAGGCGGCAGCGAAAAGGGTTGCGCCCCAGAGCATGAGGCGACGTCGACCCCAGCGGTCGCCCAGGTTGCCCATGGTGATGAGCAGGCCCGCGAGTAGGAACCCATAGACGTCCAGGATCCAGAGCTGTTCGGCTGCTGAGGGATTGAGTGACTCGGACAGTCGCGGTATGGCCAAGAACAGCACCGAGACGTCCATGGACACCAGGAACACGGGTAGCAGCAGGGATGCCAGACCGAACCACGTGCGGCGTCCAACGCGGTCGCCCTCGGGGGCGGTCGCGTTTTCTGGCGCGGTGGACTTGCAGCTGGTCATGGGGTATCGCTCCGGTTATATTGAGGCGCGTACGGCGTACGCAGCAGACTGGGTACACTGTACGCAAATCGGCTAAAATGGTCAATCGAGTGTGGAGGGAGCGTCGTGACGGAACCGCGCCTGACGCTGGAGTCGATTGTTGCCAAGGCCATCGAGATCGCGGATTCGGATGGTCTATCCGGAGTGTCCATGCGCAAGATCGCCGACGCGCTCGGGGTGGGCGCCATGTCGCTGTACCGCCACGTGGCCGACAAGGATGCGCTCCTGGTCGAAATGACGGCCGAGGTGACCCGGCGATTCGCCTATCCCGACGACATGATGGGCAATCCGGATTGGCGCGCCCGGGTGCGTGTCGCCGTCGAGTACGACTTCAACCTGTACAGCACCCACCCCTGGGTGCTGCTGGCATACGCGGTGCCACGCAATGGGATGCAGCCGGAAACCCTGGTGTGTTTCGACTGGTTGCTCGAGGCATTCGGTCACCTACGGATTCCCGTACCCGAGGCCGCGGAATTGGCGTTCCAGGTATGGAGTTACTCACAGGGCGTGGGCCTCGGTGCCGTCGGCGGGCAGCTCGTCTCGCCGGGGACGCGTACCGATTTCTCGGGGTTGTCGGAATTGATCGCCGGCACCGCCGATGTGCCGGAGTCTCCACGGTTGGCCGCTCTGGTGGGGTTGGGAGACCTGCCACAGGTAACCAACCCGCGTGAAGTGATCGTCAAGGGCGTGGAAATCCTCTGCGACGGCATCGCACGGCGATACCAGAAGCTATAGGTATTCGGAGAGAATCGTCGCCTCGACGCGCAGCTTTGCGGCGGCCCCGGGCTGCCCGAGTGCGTCGTAACGATCGGCCTCGGCGGTCCGGTCGTCCACCTGCGTTCGCACGATGGTGCGGACGTCAGCGGGGGAGAGCGTGCGACGCGGAGCTTCCGTCGCACCGAGGCCCGTGGCCGCACCGGCTATATGGGTGCTGTTCAGGGTGGTGTCCACGGTGCTGTCCACCGATTCGGCATTGTCGATCGCGGCGATCGCGGTGCGCAGCGCGCTGACGGCCTCGCTGTTGCGGGCCTTCAGTGCGACGCTGAGGTCGGTGCGCATGGTGGCGCGCAGTGCGTGTGGGTCGTGGTTCGACGTCATGGGATCACGAGCGTAACGGCGGGGATCGATGCCGGCCACCGAATAACCAGTGGTGTCAGTGAGATTCGGGTAGACCGACGCCGTCGTCGTACTCCGTGACATCGACTTTCGAGACCGCGCCGCCGGGCATCGCGAGAATCCATCGCTCGCCAGAATCCGAGCTCGGGTCCTCGATGTCAAAGAGCGCTCGCTGTCGCAGTTCGTGGGCGAGGTCTGCGTCACGACCTCCTGGGGGTGTCATCGGCGAGTTGGGTGGCCAGGTGATACACCGCCCCATCTCGAATCCGTCTGTGTATTAAGTGATCTGGACATAGCCGTCCACGTCGTCGACGGGATGGCCGTGGGTCTTCAGTGCGATCCCGCAGGCCCTGATCACGGCGCTGTGGGATGCGGGCCGCTC
Source organism: Mycobacteroides franklinii (assembly GCF_002013895.1). Taxonomy (GTDB): domain Bacteria; phylum Actinomycetota; class Actinomycetes; order Mycobacteriales; family Mycobacteriaceae; genus Mycobacterium; species Mycobacterium franklinii. Next base: position 297,050 of record NZ_MAFQ01000007.1, read on the forward strand.
CACGAAGAAGTTCATGTAGTTCTGGTCGGTATGGCCGGTGCTCGCGCCTAGGTGCCGTCGCGTGGTTCTTCATCAGAATTGTTGCGCCACTCCGAGAATCGGCGCCGAACATCGGTGGCAACGTCGGTGACGCCCTGTCCGACGACGTTTACGACGCCGTCGAGGGTGGACCCGAAGTTGCGCAGCGCGGTGATCAGCGGGTCGGTCGATGAGTCGAAGCTGTCCTTGTATGACCTTGCCGCGGATCGGAATTCTGAGCCGAGGTCGGTCTCTGCGTCATCTTCGCGACGCGGATAGTTGCCGCCGAGGATCGCGCCATACTCGCCACGGTCAATCCACTTGCTCAACTCGGCAGCTCGAATCACCGAGAACGGATGTGACTGCAGTTCGAGGTTGAGCAACTTGAGCACTCCGTCGCGCATGTCGCCGGTGCGCTCATACTCGGCTGCCTGGGCCAGGAAGCGCTGCGTATCCATCTCGTCCAGCCGGGAACCACCGGCCAGTTTCATCTCCACGCGGATCGCGGTGTCCACGTCTTGCCCACAGAGCATTCCAGCGCGATCGCCGGACAGTTCGGACTTGCGTTGCCATTCCATGAGCGCGGCGACGACGGCCCGCAGCGCCCATCCACCGATCGGCATCCAGCCCAGGTTCCCGGCCAGGCGCATCAGGTGCATCAGCATGGTGCGGTACACCGCGTGCCCGGAAAGGGCGTGCCCGAGTTCGTGGCCGACGATGAAGCGCAGTTCCTGTTCGTTCATCAGATCCAACAGACCGGACGTGAGCACAATGAACGGGCGATCCATCCCGATCGTGTAGGCGTTGGCGTACGGCCCCTGGATGACGTACAGCTCCGGGACCTCGGGTGCGTCCAGGATGCGTGCGCAGTCATTGAGGGTGTCGTTCAGTGTGCTGAACTGTCGATCGTCGGCCCGGATTGCGGTCGCCAGATACATCAGTCGGTGTTGGCGCTCCCGCAGTAACGCCGCCAGCGCCTTGAGGATCGTGTCGAATCCCTTGAGGCTCCGCAGCGTTTGCAGCGCAGCCCGATCGGCGGGGTGTTCCCAGGCTCGTGTGCTGATTCCGGGAAACTCTGTATATGTGCGAGTGGGCAGATCGGACATGATATTCAACCTATCTGGTCACCGGGTCGGATGTGCGAGGACAACGGGATCGTGGACTCTGGCATTTGTTAGCCCAATGCATGGCCGTCGTGCCGGCGCCGATGTCATGTGTCCCCCCGGAGGTGCCTCTTGCAAAGTCAGACGATTGTGCGCTTGTTTTGGTTCCGCACAATGCCTACGCGTTGAGGTTCTTGAGCTCTTTCTGGTACGACTCCGCCTTGCTTCGCACCGCTTCCATCAAGGTGGGGTACTGGCCGATCCCGTGGGGTCCGGCTCCGCCGAGCTCGAAGACAACCCCCGGCTCATCGCTGAAATATGAATGCGCAACGGCAATGACCATGACGTAGTCATTCTCGGTGCCGAGGACGGGAATGAGTTGATTGAAGGAGTGGGCGCCGAAGTACTCGGGAGTCAGGGATGCGCCTTCGATGTACGCCTTCATGCCCTCCCAATTCTTCGAGCCTGGCCCCGAGTCCGCGAGTGCGAACAAATCATCGAAACCGCAGAAGGCGCGCATGCCATCGGAGATCTGGAGTAGGTCGCGGTGGTCGGCATCGAGGTAGAGGCCCCATTGTCGCTCTGTGGCACGAATGTCGTCGTGTGTCGTCGGCCGGGCTGTGCCGGGCAGATCGTAGTGGGGGTCCTTGTCGTGCAGGGCCTTCTGCTGGTCGCCGAGCATCGATACCAGTGATGACCATTCGTCATGCCGGGCAGAGCTACTGGGGGAGACGCAGGCGCAGAGCAGCGCTGCGGTGAGAAAGACTATTGCGCTGAACCGCATACGTTCCCCAAAAATTGCACCTACCAGTCACGATAGCAAACGAAGGCCGGAGTGGGGGTCGATGCGATCCGGCGACAGCGTCGTGAGGTGAACAACCCGTTGGGCATCCTGTACCGCGACTCGTATCGCGTCGCGCCCGGGATCGTCAGCCGGGTGCAAAACGACTATTACCGTTGGAATTCGTCGCGGGGCGGGAAGAGGGAACCGGCGCCTACTGCCGCTTCCAGTATCGGTTAATCCGAAGCGGGGCCTATGAATTCGAGGCCGGCATTGATCGCCGGCCGGTGCCTCAAGATTCGGTAGTGCGCGAGCCGTCCCAGTCCCTTGGTTGCCATCAAACGCGCGCCGGGCCAGGAATCCGCCAGCCGTTGGCTTGATGCGTAGGGGGTGTCGGGGTCGTCCGGGTCGTGGATGAGAAGCAGCGGGGGGTGGCCGGCATCGGCGGCGACCCGAACCAGCTCGGTTTGCGGCAGCGTCATACCGATCCGTCGTTCGAGCTGTTTTTGCAGGCCCGCGCGTATCCGTGGGCCGAACCCGTGCCGCGCGGCGAACAGGTCGAGATACAGCGGGAAATCACCCATCGGTGCCAGGTAGACCACCCGGCCCACCGATGCTCCATAGGAAGCGGCGAACGTGGTCGCGTTGGCCCCCAGGGAGTGCGCCACTACCGCGTGGGCGGGCCCGTGCTCCTCGATGACGGCGGCCACGGCGTGCGCGCATTCGATCAGCGTGGTGCGTCCGGGTGCTAGCGCACCGCGGTCGGATTCGTTGTGGCTGGGGAGGTCGAAGGCGATGACGCGGTAACCGGACTGCAGAAGCGGCTTGATGAAGATCCCCAGGTGCGGGCGCTGCCCGCCCCAGCCGTGTACGAGGTAGACCGTCGGCCCTTCACCCCAGGACTCTCCGGCAATCCGGTGCCCATTCCAGTGAGCCTCCAGAGGCTTGCCGGGAGGCACCCCGGGTGGCATGCGCAGACTCGACTCGATGACGGGCGGGGTGCACCACAGTTCGACCGCCCAGCGCGATCCGATCGCCGGCGCGAGGCGCTCTAGCCACCAGAACGCGCGCCGTATGCGGGGCGAGACCGGGGGCTGAACTCCGGAGCCCTCCACGTCGAGCGTGGGCACCGCGTCTCTAGCCGGTGCGGATTCCGTCTTGTCTCGTTCGGTCACGTCGAAAGAGTCTATTGACGTCCGATACATGCGTGCGCGGTGTGGGCCGATCAGTGGTGCTCACCGTCCACACGGAAGCGGCGTCGGGCGGTCCCCCCCGGCCGTCGCGATGACGGGTGCGCTCCTACGGCCGCCCCGCTAGGCGGCTCGCTTGGACAGGCGCTCCCGGTGCCATCTGCTTCGCGCGGAATGGTGTGCCGAGAACCCCTCGTTGGGGTGTGTCCCCAGCCTGCCGTTGGGCTGGTCGAACTGAACGAACGTGTCGAGATCTTCTGCGGACAAACTGAAATCGAAGATCTGGAGATTCTCGGCCAATCGATGGGGCGAGCAGGTCTTGGGTATCACCACGTGCCCCAGTTCTATATGCCAACGCAGGATCAGCTGCGCCGGGGTCTTGTTGTGCTTGGCGGCCAACGCAGCAAGCGGGGAATCGTCGGTGGCGCCGATTCCTTGGGCGAGGGGACTCCATGCCTCCGTGACGATTTCCCGCTCGGAGTTGAACTGCCGTAACTGTCGCTGCTGGAAGTACGGGTGCAGCTCCACCTGATTGATCACCGGCAGCACGTTGGTCGCGTCGACGATGGCCTGTACGTGCTCGGGTTCGAAGTTGGATACCCCGATGGCGCGGATGTCGCCGGCGAGATAGAGCTGGACGATCTGTTGCCAGGCGGTCACGTACTGGCCGTTATCCGGTGCAGGCCAATGGATCAGGAACAGATCCACGTAGTCGGTGCCTAGCATGTCAAGGCTGCGTGCGAAAGCGCCGGCGGCGTCACAGAAATCGTCCACCCAGAGCTTCGTGGTGACGAAAACTTCTTCCCGGGGCACGCCCGAGCGGGAAATGCCGAGACCAACCCCGCGTTCATTGCCATATCTGGTGGCGGTGTCGATATGTCGGTATCCGGTATCAAGTGCTTGCCGCACAATGACTTCCGCCTCGACATCGGGTATGGCAGCGACACCCAGGCCCAACTGGGGGATGTCGACACCGTTGTGGAAGCGAACATTGGGGACAGTGCATGGTTGCACGAGGGACTCCAATCACTCTGCGGCTGAAGGAGCAGTGGAATTGATACCCGGGAACGACACGTCCTTGTGACAGTTGAAACTGTAGAACTGTCAGTTGAAATCGGCATCTATGACGCGGCTCACATGATCGCTGTGAAGTTCCTGAAACCGCTGAACAGCAAGGGATTTCGGAGCTGTAGAGGCTTTCGGTTTTACACGATCCTTACACGGTGAGTACGGAAAAGGCCTCGGCGCGAGAACGTATCCGCGGTCCGAAGCCCCATCGCGTGGCGCTTATGCCAGATGTCAACGGCTCTGGAGCTGGGCCCGCGCCGCTGCCGTGAGGTCGCCGAAGAGGCGTAGACGCGAGAGCCCACCGTCGGGATAGATATCCAGGCGTACGTCGGTGACGGGCTGCTGGCCCGCCAGCAGGAAGCGGTGGCGGGTGTCGGGCTGCAGCGAGGTGCGCGGTAAGAGTGGCACCCAGTCACCCTGCGGGGTCAGGCCCTGCAGGCCTGCCGCGCCGGGGCTATTGCCGACGAAATACGAGGTGTCGATTTCGGCCAGCCGGAGCACGCCCTCGCCGGCGAGCCGTACCTGCACCCAATCGTTGGCGCCGTCGCGGCGGCGCGCCGTCTCCCACCCGTCGCCCATGACCCGCGCAACCCCGGGGAACAGCAGATTCTGCGGTGAGCTGTAGAACCGGTTGGAGCAGTCGGTCACCAGACCGCCGTTTTCGATGGCGGCAAGATCGAACTGTCCGGCATTGAGGAATCGCGGGTCGGGCCGCCCATAGCCGTGCACACGCAGCCGCGCGACACCGCCGTCCGGATGCATGGTCAGCCGCACGTGTGTCCACCGTCGCGGCGAATCGACATCGAAGACATTCCGGCTGTCGCCGTAGACCTTCGTGCGGCCGACGATGCTCTGCCAGGCGGTATCACGGGCGATGTCGTCCGCGGACGGGTACCCGTCGATCTCTGCCGCGTCGATCGATATCTCCGGCGGATAGTTGCCCTTGAACCACGCGGTGTCGACGACGATGCCGGCGATCACTCCGGGCACACCCAAGCGGACGATGGCGGAGTCGTGGCCGGGCTCGCCGACGGGATCGCGCCTGCGCCGGGTCTCCCATCCGTCGTAGACCTGCCCCTTGTGCCCGAAGGTCGCGGGCCGGTAATCGGCCGGCCCGGGTTTGATCAGATTTTCCTTCTCGGCGAACAGGTCGTCGTTGGCCCAGATCACCGCGCCACCCAAGGGGCGCAGTGCCAAGTCGGGCAGCATGGTGAAGTCGGGCAGCCCCGCGGGTGTGTTGCCGGTCATCTCTGGTCGGTTCCTCCTGTCATGCCACCGATGGTCGTGCGTTGCACGAGTTGGTCCAGGACCGCGCGGTTGCAACCAGGCATCAGCGCGGCAACCTCATCGTCGGTGTAGGCGCCGCAGTCCAGGCCGCGCAGGACTCCGGCCGCAAGTGCCTGAGCCGTCGCCGGCTCATCGACGACACCACCGCCCTGGCGCTGCAGGTAGGCGACAATGCGGGGGCCGGCCACCGCCAACGCGCGTCGGTGGAACCCGTAGGTCGCCAGCCATCGGGTGACCAGGTGTCCCGGATGCATATCCCACCCCTGCCAATAGCCGCGCTCGAGCGCGCGGGTGACCAGCCGGTGGTGACGGGTGAGCGCCGCGGCCTGCTGTTCGGGGGAGCCGTCGGGATTCACCTGGGTGGAGCCGTCGCATACCCACACACCCGTCTGTGCCGCGGCCGCCAGCATCACCGCCTTGGCGTGGTCGGCCACGGGGTGCTCGAGTGACTGGTATTCGGCGGCTATCCCGCAGGCCGCGCTGTAGTCATAGGTTCCGTAATGCAATGCGGTCAGGCGTCCCCGCGCCAGGTGGATGGCCTTGGCCAGCGGGACCGTGCCGTCGGCGCCCAGCACGGCTTGCGGACTCTCGATCTGGAGTTCGAAACGCAGTGAGCCGCTGGGTAATCCGTGTACCTGCTCAAGTGTGTCGAACAGTCGGAGCGCGGCCTCGACCTGAGTCAGCGACCGGAATTTCGGGATGGTGGTCACAAATCCTCGCGGCACCCCGGACGCGCCGTCCAGTACCAGCTCCAGAGTCCGCACGCTGCGCCGCAGATGCAGGGAGGTAAGGCCCTTGATTCGGATTCCCAGTGCCGCAGGAGGATTCGCGTCGATGGACAGTGCACGCAGCACGCGTCCTGCCCTGCGTGCGTCGATGTCCTCGGTGCTGTCTTCGCGCCAGCCGTAGCCGTCCTCGAAGTCCAGTCGCAGATCCTGGATGGGGGCGATGGCCAGCCGTTCCTTGACGCGGGGGAGCGCACCGTGCGCGTCGAGGGCGGCCAGCACCTGATCATGGTGCTCGGCCAGGGCAAGCGCGGATACCCCCCATTGGCCGGGTATCTGGGCATCGGCCAGCGCCGCGCTGAGGTAGACGGTGTGGATGGGCTGTGGTTCACCGGGGCCCTCGGGGTAGGCAGATGCCAGATCGGCGTCGGCGGCCGCCACCAGTTCCACGATAGGAGCGAGCCAGCCGGGGCTACCGGCATCTGATGGGTTCGATGGGGATGCCGCTGACACGGCTCCCATGCTCGCAGACGCGTTACCGCAGCGCTCAATCGTGTGCAGCGGCGGACTCCTCGTCGGACTCGGACTCGGGCGCTTCACCAGCGAGAACCTTGTGCATGCGGTCCTTGTCCAGTTGACCCTCCCAATGGGCCACGACCAGCGTCGCCACGCAATTGCCCAGCAGGTTCACCGAGACCCGCATCGAGTCCATGATCCTGTCGGCGCCCAGTAGCAGAGCCACGGCGGCCACCGGGATGGCGCCGTGGCCTATGGCGGCAACGGTCGCGGAGAGAGCCAGGAAGGACGAACCCGGCACGCCTGCCATGCCTTTGGATGTCAGCATCAGCACCAGCACGGCAGTGATCTGTTCGCCGATGGTCAGATTGACCCCCAGTGCCTGGGCGAGGAAGAGCACGCATATCGACAGGTACAGGGTGGCTCCATCGAGATTGAAGGAGTACCCGGTGGGGATGACAAGTCCTGTCGTCGTCTTCGAACAGCCCGCATGGTTCAGTTTGGTCATGATGCGCGGCAACACCACTTCGGTGGAGGCAGTGCCGAGGGCCAGAAATAGTTCGTCCTTGATGTAGACGACGAATTTCCAGAGATTTACTCCCGCGAAGAGTCGCGCGATGACCGCAAGGACACCGATGAACAGCAACGCGGCCGCATAACAGGCTGCGATGAGCTTGCCGTAGCTGCTCAATGAGCCGATGCCGTACTGGCCCACGATGTAGGCCATCGCCCCGAGCGCGCCGAGCGGTGCCAGCCGCATGATCCACCCGATGATGGTGAAGAAGATGTGACTGAGGTGGTCGATCAATTCGAACACCACTGGTGGCCCCGATTCACCGAACTTGGCCAGTGCCAGACCGAACAGCACCGCGAAGAACAACACCTGCAACAGGGCGTTCTCGGCGAAGGCCGAGGCGATGGAGGAAGGGATGATGCCGAGCAGGAACTCGACGGTGTGCGGCAGCTCACCGTTGTTGGTTTTCTTGGCGATGGCATCCGCGCCGGTGGCCAGCGTCCCGGCGTCGATATGAAATCCCGCCCCAGGCTTGGCGACGTTGCCGACGAGCAGGCCGAACAGTAGCGCGAAGGTGGTGACCGCCTCGAAGTAGACGAGGGCTTTGATGCCGATCCGGCCGACGGACTTGAGATCCCCGACGTGAGCGATGCCGAGCACCACGGTGCAGAAGATGATCGGTGCGATCAGCATCTTGATCAGCTTGATGAAACCGTCGGCGAGGGGACGCAGATCGGCGCCGAAGCCTGGCCACTGCCAGCCGATGATCACGCCCGCCACGATCGCCACCAGCAGCTGGAGGAACAGCGACCGGTACCAGGGCGGCTTGCTCGCTAAGCGTGCCGTCGTGCTGGCGGGTACCTCGATCGCGGCCGTCATGCGCGCGACCGTAACGACGGCCTGTTTAACGAATGTGAACGTGGGATGCAGCACGTATTACGCGGGCTGCGGTCATGGGGTTCGATAGGGCTATGCCATCCGCCGCGTCTGGTGCCACGGCGGACGTCGTTGCCGGCGCGGTACTCGCGGCAGGAGCCGGCACCCGCTACGGCAGGCCCAAGATCCTCGCCGAGAACGGACGCTGGCTCGAACTGGCGGTCGCGGCGCTGGACCGTGGCGGCTGCGATGAGATCTACGTGACGCAGGGCGCTGCGCGAGCCGAGATGCCCTTGCCGGCACGGAGTATCGACGTTGTTCGATGGCAGGAAGGCGTATCGGAATCGGTGCGGGCGGTGCTCGAACGTGTGCGCTCGCGAACGGACGTGGCGGGGATCGTCATCCATCTGGTGGACCTGCCGTCGGTGGGGCCGGAGGCGGTGTGTGCCGTGTTGCGAGCCGGCGGGCGCCGTCGCTCGGCACTTGTCCGCGCGACATTCGGGGGCAGGCCGGGCCATCCCGTGTACATCGGTTCGGAACATTTCGGCCTGGTGCTGGGCGCGCTGGCAGGCGACCAGGGAGCCGGACCATACCTGGCCGCACGTACCGATGTGATCGAGGTGCCGTGCGATCACCTGAGTGACGGCGTGGACCGGGACTGGCCGTAGATCAGGTGCGGCGGTATGTGTCGCATACCCAGCAGATAGATCCCGAAGCCGATTCCCGCGCCAACGAACCAGGTGAAGCTCGCCAGGTATGTGCTGCCCCAGACGACCATTGCGATAGCGATCAGCGCACCGACGAGTGTCGCGGCGATCGCCACCGGGTTGACGCCACCCCGGTAGTAGTAGGCGCCCTCGGCGGAGAGGGTGAACAGCTCGTCGACCTCAATGATGCGACCCCGCACGAAGTAGAAGTCGGCGATGAGGATTCCGAACAATGGGCCGATTACGGCGCCCAGCATGTCCAGCGTGTAGTGGATGGTGCCCGGGTTGTTGTAGAGATTCCACGGGGTGATCAGAATCGAACCAACCGCCGCGATCATTCCTCCGGCCCGCCAGCTGATCCGTGTCGGCGCGAGGTTGGAGAAATCGAATGCGGGCGAGACGAAATTGGCCACGATGTTGATCCCGATGGTGGCGATCGCAAAGGTGAGGACTCCCAGCACTGCCGCGGTGGCGTTGTCGATTTTGTCCACGATCAGCACCGGGTCGGTGATGACGGTGCCATCCGGGCCGCGGCCGATCACTGTTGCGCCTGCGGACACCGTGCACACCACCAGCACCGCGAAGAACAGGAAATTCAACGGCAATCCCAGGAAATTGCCGCGCTTGACCTCGTCGAAACTGCGTCCGTACCGTGAGAAGTCGCCGAAGTTGAGCATCGGCCCCGAGAAATAGGAAACCACCAGCGCTATCGCGCTCAGCACTGCTGCCGCCGCGGCGAGGCCGCTCTTGGGCTCACCCGAGGTGAGGTTGAAATGCACGTTCTGCCAGCCGGCCTCGGCGATCAGGTAGGCGGCCAGCGCCAGCATCACGACGTACACCGCGGGTCCGCAGAAGTCGATGAACCGGCGAATGGCCTCCATACCGTTCCAGAAGACGGCGGCCTGCAGCACCCACATCAGCAGGAAGCCGCCCCAGCCGAGCAGTGACAAACCCAGAAATCCGTAGTCATCGCCATTGCCGTAGCGGCTCAGGGAGGGCTCGAATTTCACCGCGAGTAACACGAAGGCCGATGAGGCCAAATAGGTTTGAATTCCATACCAGGCAACGGCGATAAGGCCCCGAATCACGGCGGGCAGATTGGCGCCACGTACACCGAACGCGATCCGTGCTGCCACCGGGTACGGCACACCCGCCTGCTGGGACGGCCGCGCCACCAGGTTGCACAGCCCGTAAACGACCACAATGCCGATCGCCAGCGCCAGCAGCACCTGCCAGGCCGAGATGCCTAGCGCGAAAAGGCTTCCCGCGAAGACGTAGCCGCCGACACTATGGACATCGGACATCCAGAACGCGAAGAAGTTGTAGCCGGTCCACGTCTGTGTGCGCAGCGGCGCCAGGTCGTCGTTGGTCAGTGCCGGGTCGTACCCGGGTTTGATCACGCTGGCGCCTGCGGCACCATGCCCGCTGGGCGGGGCGATGGCATCAGCCGTGAGTACGCCGGTCACGCAACCTCCTGCGAATTGTCGGCCAGCAGGGAAATGCTGGTGACATCCGAAGCTAAGCGGCCGGTATTGCCGCCGTGTTGCACGGAAAGAATATTTTCCTTTCTCGGAATTCCTCCGCTGGAAGGCGATTCGATGCGGTGATGCGGGGCGGCCTATTATCGTGCCCACGATGGCTCCTCACGAGACTGGACCGGCGGAACCCCGCGACATGGTGGGCTACGGGCGCAGGCCACCGCACCCACGGTGGCCTGGCGACGCGCGGATTGCGGTGCAGTTTGTGCTCAATTACGAAGAGGGCGCTGAGAATAACGTTCTGGATGGGTCGGCGGCCTCGGAGACGTTCCTGTCGGAGATGGTCCCGGCCGAAGCGTTCCCCAATCGGCACATGAGCATGGAATCGTTGTACGAGTACGGTTCGCGTGCAGGGCTCTGGCGGGTGTTGCGTGTCTTCGAGCGCCGCGGCCTGCCGCTGACGATCTTCGCGGTCGCGCAGGCGCTACGGCGCAATCCGGAGGCGGTGGCCGCATTCGGTGAACTTGGGCACGAAATTGCCTGTCATGGGCTGCGCTGGCAGTCCTATCAGCTGGTGTCGCCGGATATCGAGCGTGAGCACATGGCGCAGGCGGTGCAGATCCTGCGTGACCTGACCGGCGCGGCCCCGTTGGGTTGGTACACCGGGCGGGATTCCCCGCAGACCCGGCAGCTGGTGGTCGAGCACGGCGGATTCACCTACGATTCGGACTCCTACGCCGATGACCTGCCGTACTGGGTGCGGGTGCCTGCCGGTGGGGGTGTGGCCGACCACTTGGTGGTGCCCTACACCCTGGATACCAATGACATGCGGTTTGCCTCGGCCGCCGGATTCCCCAGTGGTGAACAGTTTTTCACGCATCTGCGGGATGCTTTCGACTGCCTGTATTCGGAGGGGGAGGCGGGCAGCCCGAAGATGCTGTCGGTCGGCCTGCACTGCCGGCTGGTGGGCCGCCCGGCGCGGACCGTTGCGCTCGAACGATTTCTCGACCATGTGCAGGCCCATGACGGGGTGTGGATCGCCAAACGCATCGACATCGCCGAGCATTGGCGCGCAGTTCACCCCGTGGGCACAGATCCAAACGAATCGAGCAGTCCGGCATAGCGTTTGACGGGTGGGGCGGCGAACTCACCCTGCCCCGATTTGCGCAGGCCCATCGACACCAGCGACTGCACCAGGTTCACCGCGGCGGCCACCCCGTCGACCACCGGTAATCCGATTTCCGACGAGACATCCCGGCATAGACCGGCCATCCCCGCGCAACCCAGCACGATCACGTCGCTGCCGTCATCGTCGGCTGCGCGTCGGCAGTGCTCAACGAGAATTTCCCGGGTTCGCGGATTGCGTTCCAAGTCCAGCACCGCAATGTCGCAACCGTGGACCCCTCGGCAAAAGCGTGACATCCCATAGCGTTCGGCCAGGTCCCACGCGCGTCCCGCGGCACGTTCCAATGTGGTGACCACACTGAAGCCCCTGCCGAGGTGACTGGCCATGTGCATGGCCGCCTCTGCGATACCGAGCACGGGCCCGGTGGCCAGTTCCCGGGCGGCGTCGAGGCCGGGATCGCCGAAGCACGCGAGCACATACCCGTCGGCGCCTTCGGATTCGGCGCGGCGGATCTCGGCCAGCACACCGGGCACACTCAACGCCTCGTCGTAGTGGCTCTCGATCGAGACTGGTCCCATCGCGGGATTGACCGTCGTGATGATCGTTTCCGGCCAGGCCGCCGATTGCGCCACCGCCCCGATGGCCTTCGTCATGGCCTCGGTGGTGTTGGGGTTGATCACGCGTATGCGCATGGCCGACAGGGTACGTCGGCGACCGGCGGTGCGGGTGATCGTGCCTTCACAGGGCATCCCTCAATGAAACGTTCGCGTTAACTCTGTGTCGCCAGCGATGGCGGCCAGGCGCTACCACTGACAAGATCAGGGTCTGGCCGACGGCGATGGAGGGCGAATGTCACGCACGTTCCGCTACCGGAGGCTGATCAACGAGCTGCGCGCCACCCGCTCCGGGCATGATCAGACGAGCGTGCTCGATGGATTGCGCCGCGCCATCCTCGATGGCGCCGCGCCGCCGGGTTCGATGATCCCCATCGGTGAGGTGGCCGACACCTACCAAATCAGCCCCATCCCGGTACGGGAAGCGCTCAAGACCCTTGTCGCCGAAGGGCTTGTCGACCACCGTGCCAACGGGGGATATCGGGTAGCCCAGCTCACGCTGCCGGAGCTTCGCGAGATCTATTTCACCCGAGGCGTTCTCGAGCGTGCCGCGCTCGCACAGGCCGTGACGCTCGCAACGTCCGAGGACCTGGACCGCGCGCTCGCCGAACACGAGCTGCTGCAGCAGGCGACCGTCGAGGGCGACGCGCGGGCATTTCACCTGCATTCACGGCGTTTTCACCGTGCCCTTGTGCTGCCCTGCGGCATGCACCGCCTGCTGCACATGTTCGAGGCCACGTGGAATCTGACCGAGCCGTTCCAGGTGATGCGGACAGTGTCCGCGTCAGATCAGCTGCAGTTACATGTCCATCATGAGGCGATGATCACAGCAGTGGCAAGTCGCGATACCGAGGCCCTACTGGCCGTCGCGGCCACCCACCACGACCGCTTGGAATCGGTGATAGTCGCTGCCGCAGGACAATTGGATGTGGTCGCCGAAGCGTGACAACGTAAGACCACGGGAAAATATAGGCACCCGGCAACCTGGCGGCAACACGATCGATCTAGCGTCGCTTTGCGCGTCCGGCGGGTCCGGGCGGCCGCACCGAGGCAGGGAGGTTCCGTGACGAGGAAGGTCCATCCCGTCGACGAGGTGCCCTCCGCGGGCAAGCTCGTCACGCTGGGCATCCAGCACGTGATCGCGTTCTACGCCGGTGCGGTGCTGGTGCCCCTGCTCATCGCGCGTGCGATCGGTCTGGACGCCGAGGCGTTGACCATGTTGATCACCGCCGACCTGTTCACCTGCGGCATCGCCTCGATCCTGCAGGCCGTCGGATTCTGGAAGATCGGTGTGCGGCTGCCCCTGCTGCAGGGGGTCACCTTCGCCACCCTGGCGCCGGTGATCAAGATCGCCAACGATCACGGTGGGGGCCGGGTGGGACTGCTCACCGTCTACGGCGCCGTGATCGCCGCGGGAGCGTTCACCTTCCTCATCGCACCGTTCTTCGCCCGCCTCATCCGGTTCTTTCCGCCCATCGTGACCGGCTCGGTTATCACGATCATCGGGGTATCGCTGTTGCCGGTGGGTATCGGCGACGCCGTCCGTAACCCGCACAGCCCGGTAGCCGCGCACGATCCGGGCAATGGGCGTTGGCTCCTGTATGCCGTGGGCACCATCGCGGCGATCGTGCTGATGCAGCGATTCTTCCGGGGCTTTTGGAGCACCATCGCCGTGCTCCTGGGCCTGGTGGCCGGTACCGCCACTGCCTGGCTTGCCGGCGACACCGATTTCACCCGGGTAGGTGAGGCGGCATGGATCGGTTTCACCTCACCGTTCGCGTTCGGCGCGCCGCGCTTCGACGTCATCGCGGTGGTATCGCTGATCGTGGTGTTGATGGTGACCGCGGTCGAATCCACCGGCGCGGTCTTCGCCACCGCGGAGATCGTCGGTAGGAGGGTGCGCGGAGCGGACATCGCCGCAACGGTCCGTGCCGACGGCATCGCCACCATGATCGGCGGCACCTTCAACTCCTTTCCCTATACCGCGTTCTCGGAGAATGTCGGGCTGGTGCGGCTCACCGGTGTCAAGAGCCGTTGGGTGGTAGCGGCCGCCGGCGTGATCATGATGGTCTTGGGTGTGCTGCCCAAGACCGCCAAGATCGTGGAGTCCATCCCGGCACCGGTGTTGGGCGGGGCCGCCATGACTCTGTTCGCGACGGTGGCGGTGGTCGGTATTCAGACACTGGGCAAGGTGGACTTCAACGACCACCGTAACTTGATCATCGCCAGCACCTCGTTGGCCATGGGGATGTATGTGCAGTTCTCTCAGTCCTCGGGCCCGTCGACGGTCCTGGAGAAGGGGCGCAGCATCGCGGTTCCCGCACTACCGGGAATCGACCAGGCCGTACCCGGCCTGCTGCAGATCCCGTTCAGCACCGGCATCACCATGGGTGCCATCACCGCAATCGTCTTGAACTTGTTGTTCTTCCACACCGGCAGCCGTGGCGTGGCGGTGGCCGGGGGAGGCACCATTCGGCTCGCGCAGGTCAACGAGATGACTCTCGAACAGTTTCGCCACACTTTCGGAGGCCTGGTCCAGAACGTGAACTGGGTGGTAGACCGCGCCTACCGGCAACGGCCCTTCGCCGACGCGCACGATCTGCGCAGCGCTTTCCAGGAGGCGATGCTTACCGGCAGCGACGAGGAACAGCTCGAACTCATCAGATCTTTCCCGGATCTGGGCGCCGAGGACGAAGCTGGAGAGATGGCGGCGGTCGATCACACCATTTTGCAGACTCTCGACGAGAGTGAGCTGAACAACGTGGTGAGCCTGGCCAATGCCTACCGCGAGCATTTCGGTTTCCCGCTGGTGATCTGTGCGCGCGAGACCGAGCGCTACGAGCGGCTGCTGCGCAACGGGTGGAGCCGCATGGAGAATTCCACCACGAGTGAGCGATCCTTCGCGCTCATCGAGATCGCGAAGATCGCCAACTACCGGTTCGATGACTTGGTGGCCGACGCCAACCCCATCACCGCGGCACGTTTTGGGCGTTACGAGGATTTCCATGCGGCGCGTTGACTGGCGGGGAATCGAGAGTTTCAACGAGCTCAGCGATACCCAGGCGATCCACTGGCTGTACGAGTGCTGCTCATCGAGAATTTGGGCACTACGGGTGGCCGCCGGGCGGCCCTTCCGCGACCAGGAGGCTCTGTTCAACCGGGCAGACCTGATCCTGGCCGAACTTACCGACGCCGACCTGGACGAGGCGCTCGACGGTCACCCGCGGATCGGGGAGCGGGCCGACAATGCGGCCTCGCGCCGCGAGCAGTCGGGTGTGACGGGGGCCGATACCGCGATCCTGGATCGGCTGCGGGAACGCAACGCCGAGTACGAGAAGCGCTTCGGTTACGTGTACCTGGTGTTCGCAAACGGTCGGCCCGCCGAGGAACTGCTGGCGATCCTGGAGGAACGGCTCAGGAACGATCCGCAGAACGAACGTCGGGTCATGAGAATGGAGTTGGGCAAGATCAACCGCAGCCGCCTGGCACGGATGCTCAGTCCGGCGGGCAGGCACGCCGACGATGTCGAGACGGAGGATGAATTGTGACGGGTCTGAGCACCCATGTTCTGGACGCGGTGACGGGTCGACCGGCGCGGGGCGTGCGGGTGACGCTGCTGGATGCCACCGGATCTGAGCTAGCCAGCGGGACAACCGATTCCGACGGGCGGATTGCGGAACTCGCCGGGTCGGTATTGGCTGCCGGGCGATACCAACTGGTGTTTGATACCGGAACCTGGTTCAGCGACAACGCGATCGAGGGCTTCTACCCGGAGGTGATCATCAGCTTCGTCGCCGACGGCACCGCGGGACGTCTCCATATTCCGCTGCTGCTGAGTCCGTACGCCTATTCGACCTATCGCGGCAGCTGAGAAAGGAAGCATCAATGGGAATCGTCCTCGGAGGCAACCAGTACGGCAAGGCCGAGAACCGGGTGGTGCGGATCTATCGCGATAACCCACGCCACGAAATCAAAGACCTGAACGTCGGGAGCGCACTGCGGGGAGATTTCGCCGCGGCCTACACCGACGGGGACCAGCGCAAGGTACTGCCCACCGACAGCCAGAAGCAGACGATCTACGCCTATGCCAAGGAGAAGGGCATCGAGACCATCGAGCAGTACGGTCTGGATCTGGCACACCACTTCGTGGACGAATACGGACCGGTCACCGGGGCGCGTATCGAGATTGACGAGTATGCCTGGGAGCGAGTCGTTGTCGGGGGACGCGAACACGACCACACCTGGGTTCGCAAGGGCCAGGAGGTGCGCACCGCCGAGATCACCGTGGACGGTGTCGGCGCCCAGCAGCGGACATGGGTGATCGGCGGGCTCAAGGACCTCGTCGTGCTGAAGTCGACCGGTTCGGAGTTCCACGACTTCTTCGAGGACAAGTACACCATCTTGCAGCCCACCTCGGATCGGGTGATGGCTACCTCGCTGGTGGCCAAGTGGCGTTTTGCCGATACCGACATCGACTGGGATGAAACATATCTCGGGGTGAAGGCGATTATTCTGGAACGGTTCGCCACCGTACATTCGCTTGCTCTGCAGCAGACGTTGTATGAGGTCGGCAAGGCGATCCTGGAGACGTATCCGCCAATCGTGGAGGTCCGGCTCTCGGCGCCGAATAAGCACCACTTCGTCTATGACTTATCGCCGTTCGGATTGGAGAATCCGAACGAGGTCTTTCATGCCGATGATCGTCCGTACGGGCTGATACAGGCCACCGTCACCCGAGAGGATGCCCCGGATGCCGGACCGGCATGGTCCCCGCATCTGTCGTGGTTGGTCTAGCGGTCGCCGTCGAGGTAGCCGGTGAGATCGCGCCCCCGCACCAGCACGGAGCTGATGGCGGGCTCTCGTAGCCCCATCAACAGGCGAAACAATGTCTGTTCGGCCGCCAGTTGCTCGTCATCGGACTGGACGCCGTGGGACAGACTGTCGCCCAAGGGTTCCCATCGGTCCGGATCGATGATCAGAAAATCCGCATCCTTGCCCATGTCCAGATTTCCGAAGGTGTCCTCCCGGTCGAGTGCGCGCGCCCCGGCAAGCGTCGCGGTGAACAACAGCTCGGCGGGATGCAGCGACACCGCCGCCGAAGCCGGTTCGGACATGTGGACTTTAAAACAGTCGTTCAGTACGCGGGTCAACAGCCATTCATCGCCGCCGCCCACATCGGTGCCCAGCGCGATGTTGACTCCGCTGGCGACAGTCCGGCGCCACGGCATGGTGCCCGAGCCCAGGAACAGCTGCGAGGTGGGGCAATGCGCGATGGAACTGCCCGTCTCTGCCAGACGGGCCAGTTCCGCATCTTGGCAGTGCACGGCGTGCGCCAGAATGCTCCTGTGGCCCAACAGGGTTGCGCCGCCCTTGCGAGAGCCGGGCAGAAAATGACCGTCATAGGTATCCAGGTAGCTCTTGACCCCGTACGCAGACAGGGTGGTGTCCACCTCGCCGGTGCCCGGCCGGGCATTCTCATTGAGGTGGGAATGGAAGTAGACACCGTCGGCCCGCACGCCGTCGTAGAGTTCGCCGAGGGCCGCCAGGGTGTCGGCGGTGACGGACAGCGAGAACCGGGGCACCAGCGCGACGTCGGTGAGAGTGTCCCCGTGCCAGCTTTCGATTTCCCTGGAGCACAGCTCAATTGCGTACTCTGTTGTGGTCAGCAGAGGTTGGGCACTCTCGGGGCCCACGGTCTGCACTCCGCGCCCGGTGACCAGCCGCAATCCCGCCGCACGGGTCGCAGTGAACAACGCCTCCTGTGCCTGCGGGAAGGCCGAGCCCATCACCATCGCGGCGGTGGTGCCTGCGGCGATTCGGCGGCGGCAGAATGCTGCGGCCGCGCGCTGCGCCAGTACCGGGTCTGCCAAGCGGGCCTCTGCAGGAAAGATGCAGCGCTCCAGCCATTCCAACAGCTGGCCGCCGCCATAGGAATCGGTGCAGTACACCTGCGGGAAGTGCATATGGGTATCGATGAATCCGGGCAGCAGGAACCCGCCGCGATGATCGTGACTGGGCCACGCGGAATACGCCTGGGGCAGATGCGTGTACGGGCCGCAATAAGCGATCACACCATCGGCGCCGACCGCCAGTGCGCCGTCGGGAATCGACTGCAGATGTGTGGCAGCGTCGGCCACCGTGGGGGATCCGGCGATGTGGAAGATGTGCCCGCGGTATACGGCAGCGGCGATCGGGTCCATGGCTCCATAGTGCACACCGCGCGTCGTGGCCGCAGGACGAGATGTGGTAGCGAGGTGGTGTCTTGAGCCCAATCACCTTGATCGAGAACGTATTCGCGGCCACCATCGACCCCGCGCGGCGAGAGCTCGACGGTGCGACGGTGGTCGTCGAGGGAAGTCGCATCGCAGCCGTGCTGAGCGCGGGCGAGCACAACGCGTGGCGCGGGTTGTCGGACGTTGAACGCGTAGACGGCCGAGGCTGCCTGCTCACACCGGGATTGGTCAACACACATCACCACCTGTACCAGTGGATCACCCGCGGGCTCGCGGCCGATCACACACTGTTCCAATGGCTTACCGCGCTGTATCCGGTATGGGAGGGCATCGACGCGGACGGTCTACATGTGGCGGCCCAGGGCGCGCTGAGCTGGCTGGCGTTGTCGGGATGTACCACCACCACCGATCACCATTACGTATTTCCCTCCGGGGCAGGCGATCTGTTGGAGGCTGAGATCGCGGCGGCGCGGGAGGTCGGGCTGAGGTTCGACCCCACCCGCGGCTCAATGGATTTGGGACGGTCTGCGGGAGGCCTGCCGCCCGACAGCCTGGTGGAGTCGATCGATACTGCCCTGGACGCCAGTGCCGCGGCCATCGCGCGGTGGCATGACCCGGCGCCGGGTTCCATGGTCCGCATCGGTCTGGCACCCTGCTCGCCCTTCTCGGTGAGCGGGGAGCTGTTGCGTCAGTCCGCGCTGTTGGCCCGTGAGCACGGGGTGCGGTTACACACCCACCTGGCGGAAACCGAGGACGAGGGTAGATATTGCGCCGATCGTTTCGGCTGCAGCCCGCTTGACTACATGGAGCAGTTGGGCTGGCTGGGCCCCGACGTGTGGTTCGCGCACGGCATCCACCTCGATGACGCGGCCATTGCCCGGCTGGCTGGCACCGGAACCGGCATCGCGCACTGCCCGACCTCCAACGGCCGGTTGGGTGCGGGTATCGCCCGCACCCGGGAGCTGCTGGCGGCGGGAGTGCCGGTGGGTCTCGGGGTGGATGGTGCGGCCTCCAACGAGTCGGGGCGGCTGTTGGACGAGGCGCACCAGGCGCTGCTGCTGGCACGCGCCGTCGGCGGGCCTACCGCGCTGAGCACGCGTACCGCACTCGAGCTGGCGACGCTGGGGGGCGCCCGCCTGCTGGGCCGTGCCGACGAGATCGGTTCGATTGAGGTGGGCAAGTGCGCGGATCTGGTGCTGTGGGATCTGAGCACGCTGAGCCATAGCGGAATCGACGACCCGGTGGCCGCCTTGGTGCTGGGCGCGGTGCCGCCGATCAAGTATTCGTGGGTCGACGGCAGACCTGTGGTCAGGAACGGGGAGATGCTGACCGTGGATACCGGCCGGGTCGCCGCTGCCGTCGAGGCGGCGCATCATGGATTGATGAGCAGGGTGCGCTGATGGATCTGCACGCCATCGACTCGGTGCTGATCCTCCGGGACCGCGCTGACCTCAGCGGCCTCGGGCCGCAGGACGCAGTGCTGGCGGGCGGCACCTGGCTGATGAGTGAGCCTCAGCCCGGGCTGAGGCGTCTGGTGGACCTGACCGGTATGCGGTGGCCCGACGTAGTGGTCGATACCGGGAGTCTGGAGGTGGCCGCCACCTGCAGCATCGAACGGCTCATCAACGCCCCATACCCTCCGCACTGGAGGGCCACCGCCCTCTTCGGGCAGTGCGCGCGTGCCCTGCTGGCCTCGTTCAAGATCTGGCGCACCGCGACGGTCGGCGGCAATATCTGCCTGGGTCTGCCCGCGGGAGCAATGATCTCGTTGTGTGCCGCCCTCGATGCCGAGCTGCTCATCTGGCGCCGTGACGGCACCGACGAGCGTTGCGCCATCACCGAATTCGTAACCGACATCAACGAGACGGTCCTGCACCCGGGTGATGTCTTACGCGCCATCACCTTTTCCTCAGTGGCATTGTCGCAGCCGACGGCGCTGCGCAAGATCGCCTACTCGGCTCTGGGCCGCTCCGGTGCGCTCGTCACCGGAAGGCTCGACGGCGCAGACATTGTGCTGGGTATCACCGCGGCCACCCGCAGACCGATCGTGTTGCGGGTACCTGCCGACGCCGAGCGCGCTGTGCAGGCTGCTGCGGGGATTCCCGATGCGCAGTTCCATACCGACGCCCACGGCACCGCTCAGTGGCGCCGCAAGGTCACGGCACAGCTCGCCCGCGAGGTCACCGAGGAGCTGATGGGCGGGCGCCCATGAAAGTCAACGGCCAGATCATCGATGCCAGCCCGCGGCCCGGGCAGTGTCTGCGTACATTCCTGCGCGAGCACGGGCACATCGAGGTCAAGAAGGGCTGCGACGCCGGTGACTGTGGTGCCTGTACGGTGCTGGTGAACGGGGCGTCACAGCATTCGTGCATCGTTCCCGCGCACCGTGTTACCGAGGCAGAGATCCTCACCATCCGGGGCCTGGGAGATGAGTGCAATCTGCATGCCGTGCAGCGCGGCTTCATCGACCATGCCGGTTTCCAATGTGGATTCTGTACCGCTGGAATGGTATTGACGGCGGCCACTCTTACATCGGAGCAGACTGAAGATCTGGACAACGCGCTGAAAGGCAATCTGTGCAGGTGCACGGGTTACCGGCCCATTCGTGCCGCCATCTGTGGCGTCGCGCCGCCAGAAGGCACCGTCAGTGCCCCTGCCGCCGCGCGGGTGGTCACCGGCACCGAGTCGTACACCATGGACCAGTTGCCTGCCGGTGTGGGACATATCGCGGTACTGGGCAGCCCGCATCCGTCGGCCCGCATCAGCCGGATCGACACGGAGAGGGCCCTCGGCCTACCGGGGGTTCGCGCGGTGCTCTGCTACCGCGACGATCCCGGGGTGCAGTTCTCCACCGCTCGCCACCATGAGCGCGCCGACGACCCCGACGACACACTGGTTTTCGATCGTGTGCTGAGGTTCGCGGGACAGCGCGTCGCGGCCGTGGTGGCGGACTCACCGACCATCGCGCACCGCGCACTGGAGCACATCGACGTCGAATATGAGGTGCTGCCAGCGGTATTCGATCCGGTGCTGGCGCAGCGGCCCGGAGCGCATCTGGTGCACGGTGACAAGGGCCCCGGCGCCCGAATCGCCGACTCCGCACGCAACCTGGTGGCCGAGGTACACGGCGAGGTCGGCGATATCGCGGCGGCGGTGGACCGGGCCAGGGAATCGGGCGCGGTGGTCAGCGGCAGCTGGCAGACCGCGCGGGTACAGCACGTTCACCTGGAGACCCACGGATCAGTGGGTTGGCAGGACGAGCGTGGACGCTATGTCCTGCGCACCAGCAGTCAGGTGCCGTTCCTGGTGCGCGATGAGCTCTGCCATGTGTTCGGCCTTGCGCGCGAACAGGTCCGGGTGTTCGCACCGCGGGTCGGTGGCGGGTTCGGGGCCAAACAGGAGATGCTCACCGAGGATCTGGTGCTGCTGGCGGTGCGCGCCACAGGTGCGCCGGCGGTCTACGAATTCACGCGCAGCGACCAGTTCACCATTGCCCCGTGCCGCCATCCGATGCGGGTGAATGTCACCGCGGCAGCGGGTAGGGATGGTGTGTTGACGGCGCTATCGGTCGACGTGCTCTCCGACGCGGGTGCCTACGGAAATCACAGCGTGGGGGTCATGTTCCATGGCTGCAACGAATCCATGGCCCAATACCGCTGCGCCAATAAACGAGTCGATGCGCAGGCCGTGTACACCAACAACATCCCGTCCGGCGCGTTCCGCGGCTATGGGCTGGGGCAGGTGCTGTTCGGGATCGAGTCAGCCCTCGATGAATTGGCACGCGAACTTGGCATCGACCCGTTCGAGTTCCGGCGCCGCAACGTCATCGTGCCGGGGGACCGCTTCGTCAGCTGGGAAGTGGAGGAGGACGACCTGGAGTTCGGCAGCTACGGGCTCGACCAGTGCCTGGACCTGGCGCAGGATGCGTTGGCTCACGGTGCCGAGGACCCGGCACGCAACGGATCGGCCCTGCCCGCCGGCTGGCAGGTGGGCGAGGGCACGGCGATGGCCATGATCGCGACGGTGCCCCCGCGTGGGCACGTCGCCGATGCCCGCGCCACGCTGGACGAGCGGGGCCGCTACCGGATCTCGGTGGGGTCGGCCGAATTCGGCAACGGCACCACCACCGTGCACGCACAACTCGCCGCGGCCGTACTGGGGTGTGCCCCGGACCAGATCGACATTCGGCAGGCCGATACCGACGAGGTGGGCCACGACACGGGTGCCTTCGGCTCGGCCGGGACCACCGTCGCCGGCCTGGCCGTACATCGCGCGGCAGAGCTATTGCGGGACAAAATCATCCGGTTCGCCGCGGCGAAACTGGCGGTGCCAGAATCGCGGTGTGTGCTGGAACGGGACGGCGTGCGGATTGGCGAGGATCTGTTGAGCTTGGCCGATATCGCACGCTCGGCGGCGCTCCCGCTGGCCGCGGTGGGCCGCCACGAGGGCACGCCTCGGTCGGTTGCCTTCAACGTCCAGGCATTTCGCGTCGGTGTCCATCCACAAACCGGCACGGTGCTTATCCTGCAGTCGGTGCAGACCGCCGATGCCGGAGTGGTCATCAACCCGCAGCAATGCCGTGGCCAGGTGGAAGGTGGTGTCGCCCAGGCAATCGGCTCGGCGCTGTACGAGGAGATGCTGGTGCACGATGGCCTCGTCAGCACCACGACGCTGCGCAACTACCACATTCCGCGGTCGGTGGACCTGCCCGAGACCGAGGTCTACTTCGCCGACACCTATGACACCCTCGGGCCGCTCGGGGCCAAGTCGATGAGCGAGTCCCCGTACAACCCGGTGGCGCCCGCGCTGGCCAATGCCATCCGCGATGCCGTCGGTGTACGGATGCATCGCTTGCCGATGAATGCCGCGCGGGTGTGGCAGGCCATCAACGAGCCGGCGGAAGGAGCGTCATCGTGAAAGACATACTCGACGATCTCATCGCCCTGCTGGACAGTAGGTGCCGCGTCGCGCTGGCCCGCGTCGTGGAGGTCAGTGGCGCGGTTCCGCGGGAGCCCGGCGCGGCGATGATCGTGACAGCCGGTGGAGCGGTCATCGGATCACTGTCCGGTGGATGTGTGGAGGCGGCGATCATCGAGACCGCGCGTGAGGTCATGGAAACCGGAATGTGTGTCAGCGAGCGGTTCGGCGTCGACGACGGGTTCGCGCCGGGCCTCACCTGTGGAGGCGAGATCGAAATCGTCACCGAAAGCGTTGATGCCGAACGACTGCCGCTGTTGCACGAGTTGCGGCACGGGCTTGAGGTGGGGGAGTCGCTGGCTCTGGTGAGCACACTGTCGGGGGTACCCGACTGGGCGCTGGTACGCCCGGGCGAACCGTCACCGTGGCCGCCTATCGACGGCGATATCGCATCGCGGGTGCGGGCGGGCCGCAGCGCGATGGCAGGCGCCGACCGCTGCGAGCCCGATCAATCCGCCCTGCCGCGGGTGTTCGTGCAGGCGTTCGCGGCCCCGCCACGGATGATCCTGGCAGGGGCCAACGCCTTTGTACGGGCCTTGAGCCGCACCGGCAGCCAGCTCGGCTACCGGGTGACGGTCGTCGATGCCCGCGAGGTATTCGCGACCCCGGCACAATTCCCCCACGCACAGGAGGTGGTGGTCGACTGGCCACACCGGTATCTGTGCGCCGAGGCGGCGGCCGGGCGTGTCGATGGGCGCACCGTGGTGTGCGTGCTGACCCACGATCCGAAGTTCGATGTCCCGATGTTGGCGGCGGCGCTGAGGGCGCCGGTGGCATTTGTCGGCGCACTGGGCTCGCGACGCACCCACACAGATCGGGTGGCGCGCCTGCGTGAGGAGGGCATGACCGACGATCAGCTGCGGCGGCTGCGCAGCCCGGTGGGACTGGATCTCAAC
The DNA here is from genome assembly GCF_002013895.1 of Mycobacteroides franklinii. Taxonomy (GTDB): domain Bacteria; phylum Actinomycetota; class Actinomycetes; order Mycobacteriales; family Mycobacteriaceae; genus Mycobacterium; species Mycobacterium franklinii. Next base: position 321,159 of record NZ_MAFQ01000007.1, read on the forward strand.
GCCCGAACACCCGAGGAGACCGCGATATCCATTGCGGCACAGATCATCGCCGAAACCGCCGGAGGTTCCGGGCGCGCCTTGAATGACCTCGACGGGCCGATCCACCGATAAGGGGCACGGGCGTACCCGGAGGCAAGACGAAAGAGGGGCGTGGTGTTGGTTTTGGCGTGTGCGAGTTGATGAACTGTCATACTCGTTGTGTTCTATACGGTTTCAGCCCCGGTGAGGGAGTCCCATGCCAGCTGCTCGTATTCTCAGGCGTATCACTCGGTCCGATCGTGAGTTCGAAGCTCTGTGTCGTGGATGGAACCGGCGATTTCACGCGGACCCCCTGGAGATTGTGTTTCCGGCCAGCACCGACGAGGTGGCTGCGGCTCTGTTGGAGACGCAAGAGCGGGGAATACCGTTTCGAATCCGCTCGGGTGGACATTCAGTAGACGGCTTCTCGGGGATTGCGGACGGCATCGTTATCGACCTCAGAGATCTGAACACCGTTGACATCAGCGCTGACCGCACGCATGTCAGGGTGGGTGCTGGCGCACATCTGCACGACGTCTATGAAGTGCTAGGTCAGATCGACCGGGTAATACCGGGCGGGGTAGGTCGTTCGGTGGGTATGGGCGGTTTGATCACCGGCGGGGGACTGGGCGGACTGACGCGCTGGCTGGGCGCACTGGCTCACAACGTCGTCTCATTCGACCTGGTTGACGCACAAGGTGAGATCCACCGCGTGACGCCCGACAGTCACCCGGACTTGTACTGGGCCTGTCTTGGCGCCGGTGGAGGCAACTTCGGCATCATCACCGCTTTCACGCTGCGGATGACGCCGCTATCTGCCGCTGTTTGGTACCGATTGTCGTGGCCCTGGAGTCAGTTCAAGGACGTATATGGAGCGTGGCAGCAGTGGGCGCCGACCGCCGATAGTCGGCTGACACCGCTACTGGTGATGTGGCCGACAACGTCGGCCAACCGCGTCGATGTGGCCGGCATCTTTCCGGGCACTCCTGAACAACTCGAAGATTTGTTGGAGCCGCTACTCGAGTCGGTACCGCCGCCGAGTGAAAGGCAAATAACGCCAACAACATTTGTTGCCGCCATGGCGGCGCTACTGGAGAAGATTGGCGGTGAGTCATTTGGCGTCGGCACGCGGGCGGTGACCGCATCGCCGTTCTTTGACCGACCATTGGACCGGAATCTCATGCGCATACTTCGTGATTGGCATACCGGAGCGCCAGGTAATTCGTTTGTGTGGTGTCTTCCCGGTGGGGCAGAACTCGCAACCGCCGCCGCTCGGGGAATGCAATCGTTCGCTCACGGCCAGATGCAGCAGCTGATGCTCATCCGATCCGACTGGACCGACGTACGCGAGGATGACGCCTGCATCGCATGGGTCAGCGGCCTCTACGAACTGATGCAGCCGTACGCCTGCGGTGCCTATCTCAACTGGACCAACACCGACATCGAATCGCGGCCGCACCGGCTATACCGCGACAGCTATGCGAGATTGGTTCAGATCAAACACCGCTACGACCCGAACAGCATCTTCAGCTTCACGCACGCAATCCCGGCCTCGATATCTCGCGTACAAGCCCGTCAACTCCAACTACCGGACTCCACGCTCGCCGAGCTGTCCCACCGAGGCGTCCTAGTCGACTAGAGCCGCCTCGCTGCCGTGGGTGCGCGGTCAGCGTCCGTAATTTCGTTGTCCCGGATGCGTGAGAGGCGCGTGTGCCTCACAGTGGTGAGAACGCCGTGTCAGCCGGAGGTTTGTCATTTCCACGAAACTAAGAGTCGCGGGCCTGCAGTCCGCCGGGAACCCCGCCAATCCGGACGCCAACCTTGCCGAGCTCGATCAGGTCGCGAAAAGACTAACAGGACAGGCAGATCTACTCATCACGCCCGAGCTGTTCGTGACCGGATACGACATCGGAGATCGCTTACGGGAACTTGTGCGCGCCGATCATCTGGACGCGGTCTGCTCCATCGCCGAACGGAACAGGATCGCGATCGTCGTGGGGCTGGCCGAATATGACGCGGCCGGGGCGCTGTACAACAACGCTGTCTTCATCGACGACCGGGGCGCGGTGCGTGGGCGGCACCAAAAGACTCACCTGTTCGGCGAGATCGATCGTGCGTACTTCACGCCAGGAAGCCAGCCGGCAACCGTGGTGCAGTACCGCGGCGTCAACATCGGCGTGATGATCTGTTACGACATCGAGTTCCCCGAGAACGTCCGGATGAGCGCCCTTGCGGGGGCGCATCTGCTCGCGGTGCCGACGGCTCAGATGACGCCCTTCGCATTCGTCGCCGACGTGGTGATCCGGGCCCGCGCCTGGGAGAACCAGATTTATGTGGCGTATATCAACCACGACGGCGTCGAGAACGCGACGACCTATGTCGGACGCAGCAGCATCGTCGGTCCCGACGGGGGCGTGCTTGACCGCATCGAATCGGGGAACGGCACGATCATCGCCGAGATCGACACGGAGGTGGTGCGGCGAGCGCAAGAGGCCAACCCTTACCTGGCCGATCTGCGTCCTGATCTGAATTCGCCTCTGGTTGCCCCGACGACAGACGGTTTGTTGCACGATCAGTGACCGGGCAAGCGTGGTTTACGCGGGCTTCGTTGTACCGGATGTGGTTGTTCTCACGTAGACGAGCCCTCTGCGTGGAAGACACGGATGGGTCGGTGGTTTGGTGAGAATCCCTCTGGCGAGGGAGGAAGGGGATCGTGAAATGCATCTCTGCAATGCTCTCACCTGCGAAAACTGTGGTGCGCGATACTGGGATTGAACCAGTGACCTCTTCCGTGTCAGGGAAGCGCTCTCCCGCTGAGCTAATCGCGCGGGTCTTTATGGAGGTGGAGACGGGAATCGAACCCGTGTGCACGGCTTTGCAGGCCGTTGCCTCACCACTCGGCCACTCCACCGCTAGGGATGACTGTCCACCCTTCGAGCGGATGACGGGATTCGAACCCGCGACCCTCACCTTGGCAAGGTGATGCGCTACCAACTGCGCTACATCCGCGCGCAACGGATGAGATCGTCATCCGGTGCGAATTGAAACAGTAGTCGAACGGGAGGTTTATTCACAAATCCCTTGCGTGAGCGGCCTCTAAGCCGCCGGACTACGGTGTTTCCGGCGGCTCGTGCTAGCCTTTCACCTCGATCGGTCAGCCTCCACGACCGGTGCGCGGTCTCGTAGCTCAGCGGAAGAGCACTCGCCTCACACGCGAGGGGTCGCTGGTTCGAACCCAGCCGGGACCACCGTATAAGTACAGGCAGAAGGGTTTTTCTGCTCAGCCGAATTCCACGTTAATTAAGAGCGGATAAAGAGCTGACCCACTTATGACCCAGTCTGGGCTATCCATTCGACCTGGTGACGGTGCGTTAGCGATCAACTGACGCGAGGCGGGGGAGAAGGCACGTCCTAAACTCGCGAGAACTCGGCACGTACAAACCCTGCAACGCGGGCGCTAGACGAGGCTTTGCTCCGTCCGGACTATGCAGGCACCAGCCCTGGGATGGTGGAGGTTCCCTGCGGTGAGGCATTGTCTTCCAAGGGCAGAACGCTGCAGCTGGTTGCGTAGCTCCGTGCGCGCGGAGTGGCCGGTCGGCATGACTCGGCGGAGTTCAGTACAGCGCGGTTCCACCGAGACTCCGTCAAGCGCCCGTGTGGTGGTCGGCGATGCAAGAATGATTCTTGACTTCCTCGGGTGCGAAAGTGAAGCCGCCTTCGGCGGGCCGGTGGATTCCGTGGAGCATGCTGTAGCGAAATCAACTGTGGGTTGTGGGGATGCGGGCCTGTCATGTGTTGGACCGGTCTCAGGTGCGGTTCCCGCGCCGTTGCTGATCTTCGAAGCGGCCTCAAGGGGTTGTCTCAGCCAAGGATGGCTATGAAGCCGCTCGAGGCGCAGGGTTCTACGTTCCCGAGCAATGCGCCGGCCGGTCGCCAAGCGCGTGTGCAGGTGCAGCCGAAAGCTATGTCGCCCAGGCGTTTCAGCGCTGATCTTGCCGCATCTTCGGCACTGTGTGTGGTGCGGGTCGTCGCGCAGTGAGGGAGCTGTCAACGGGCCCAGGTAATCAAACCCGTGCTCCCCGACGAATGCCTTGACCTCGTCGTAGAACATCGATTCTGCACTGGCCCACTCCCCGAGGAGTGCCCGTTGGTGGGCGGCCCAACGGCGCCAATAGCAGGCCCTGCATGTTGGTTCATCGAGGCGGTTCTTGTCGAGGGTGTACTCAAAGCGGTAATGCGCTCGGACGGTGCACGTCAGGCACTCCGTTAGTTGCCAATCCTTCGGATGGGTAAATGGCTCGAGGGGCGCGATCCCGCCACGTCGTTGTAGCTCGCCAATGTGCTCCTCGCACCATGTCGGCTTCGATCGGGTTCTGAACGCGGCTACGGACGTGCAGCCCTCAACCGAGCATTGCTGATCTGTTGGAACCCGCTTCCTCCGTAGCGGTTTTGGAGCTTTAAGGGGCTTCGGCGGCTCTGGGACCGGACGTTCCGCCAGGGGCAACTTACGAAGGCCACTGGACAGGGATTCTGGTTCCACCCACGACGCCCTTGGTCGGTTTCGATGGGCACGACATACACCTTGATTGCTCGTGCAGTTAGTTCTTCTGCTGTGTTCGAACCAGGGTGACCCGGCTGAAGCTTTAGATGCTGTTTTTTGGGGGCGAGGGGAGTGCCGGGCGATCACGCCGATGAAGGTGACTTGGACACCTTCAGGGTTCAGGATTCGCACCGTCCGGAACAGGTCGGCGTCGGGACCATTGGTCCGATGTGCGGGTTCGGTGG
>NZ_MAFQ01000008.1 GCF_002013895.1 Mycobacteroides franklinii
AAAATGGCCGCGGCGAACTGCGAGTGCAGTGCGGCGCGGTCGAGCCCACCGAGCGCTCCGAGGGCCTCCAACCGCGCCGGCACCTCCGCGGGGGCGTTCGCGTGAACGGTGCCCGCGCCACCGTCGTGGCCGGTGTTGAGTGCGGTGAGCAGCTCAACCACCTCGGCACCACGCACCTCACCCACCACAATTCGGTCCGGACGCATCCGCAATGCCTGACGCACCAACTGACGCAACGTCACCTCGCCAACACCCTCGATGTTGACAGCGCGCGCGGCCAGGCTGACCACATGCGGGTGACGCGGCGCGAGCTCTGCGGCATCCTCGGCACAGATAATGCGCTCGGTCGGGTCGACCGCCCCGAGTAGCGCGGACAACAACGTAGTCTTGCCCGCGCCCGTGCCGCCCGTGACAAGAAAGGCCAGCCGGGCCGCCAGCATCCCGCGCAGTAATCTGCCGGCATCCTCGGGGACGGTGCCGTCGGCGATCAGCTGGTCCAGGCCTTTGGCCATGGGGCGCAACACACGTAGCGAGATACATGTGCCAGCTGCGGCGATGGGGGCGAGCACCGCGTGAAGGCGCACCACCGAGCGCGGCGGACCCACGTCCAGCAGCTGCCCGTCGACAAAAGGCTGCGCGTCGTCGAGACGGCGTCCCACCGCGAGCGCCAATCGCTGTGCCAGTCGGCGTACCGCGGCCTCGTCGGTGAAGCGCACCGCGGTGAGACGCAATCCGTGGCCGTCATCGACCCAGACACGATCCGGCGCGGTGACCAACACGTCCGTTGTGTCGTCGGCGCACAACAATGGTTCCAGAATGCCCGCACCGGACAGCTCACTCTGCAGTTCCTTTATGTTGTGCAACACATCGCTATCGCCAAGCACTCCACCGGATTCGGCGCGTATCGCGGCCGCGACCGCGGTGGGGCGCAGCGCCACGTTGTCCGCGGCAAGGCGCTCACGTACCCGATCGATCAATGATCCGGTCATGCCGCCGACGCCTTCCCATCCTGCGACACCAGCGACAACACGGACTGCGCGGCGGCCGCCAAGGGTGAGCGGCGTGACAGTCGCAGGCCGCCGTTGTCCAGGCGACTGGCCAGATTTGGTTCCGGCCGCATCGCCGCTATGAGCGGAACTCCGACGATTTCGGCGACCTCTGGTGCACGCAACCCACTAGGGGCCGGACCACGCACCACAACACCGACATTCGGATTGGTGGTCCGCACCGCACGCGCCACAAGTGCCGACGCTGCACACGCACGTACCTCAGCGGTGGTCACGACCACCACCAGGTCGGCGCGTTCCAGCGCTGCCACACCGCTTGCCCCTAGACGCCGCGGGAGATCCACGACGACCGCAACTCCGGCCTCACGCGCGCTGTCGATTACCCCCGCAATCGTCTCAACGTTGCCCCCGCCGCCTGTCCTATCCCCGGATAAGACAACAAGTCCGCGCCGGTGCGGTAACGCACGGCGAAGGGCATCGAAGCTCACCCTGCCGCCGCGCATATCTACGTCCGGCCAGCGCAGACCCGGAATGTCCTCCCAGCCGAGCAGCAGATCCATACCGCCGCCATAGGGGTCGGCATCCACGATCATTGCCCCACTCGGGGCGCGAAGACCGATCGCCGCACACAAGACAGAAGCACCCGCCCCACCGCATCCCCCTACTACGACAATCACTGGAGCACGGCCCGCCGAGGCGGTGGAGGGCATCGCCGACAAAGCAGCAACAAGTGTGGCCTCATCCTCCGGCAAGGCAAGCACCTGCTCGGCACCCACCTCGACCGCCCGGCGCCATACCTCGTTGGTCGGCTCGTCTCTGCAGATCAGCAGGACCCGGCTACGCCGCGGCAACTGAGCAAGGGCAGCCATCGACGTATCGGCACCATCAAGAACCACCGCGCCCGCCCGGGTCCATGCCTGCCTGCTGATGGAACCGGCATCGGTAGCGAGGACCAACGGCTTACCGGCCGCGGCGACGATTCGTTCGATCTCATTGCTCAGCTGCCGATCACCGACGGCGACGACGATCGGCTGCCCGGTGTTTGCCTCCACAACTCCACCATCGGCGTTGCACCGCCGACGAGCCAGAGGTCATATCGAGATTGGGGATGGAGACAACTCTGTGGATAGATCTGAGGTGACCGCAAAAATCGGTGATGAACGTCCCCAGAAAAGAGGACGACCCTCGCCAGGGGGGGAGGAGGCGAGGGTCGTCGTGCATCAGCCCCGGGGGGTCGGGCTGAGACACACTCGGCATAGCCGAGTAACCCCACTATACACACGAACCGGGTGAGGGTGGCAAGACCAATCGGCTGAAAAAAGGGAAAGAAAGGCAAGCCTTCTTCTGGCACCGCCGCGTTACCAGACCACCCCGGCTGAGCTGCGACTTTCCAGATGGACACGACGACACAGGCGGCTAGATCTATCCTCGACCTGTGACCGATCACGCAACGGCACCCGGGTCCTCCCCTTCGATTGAAGACCGGGACGCCGCGGCCAGCACACAACCCGCGAGCGCCGGACCGGCCCCCAAAACAGCGGCCTTCTTCGACCTAGACAAGACCGTGATCGCCAAGTCGAGCACCCTCGCCTTCAGCAAGCCGTTCTTCGATCAAGGCCTGATCAACAGACGCGCGGTCCTGAAATCGAGCTATGCACAGTTCTTCTTCTTGCTGTCCGGCGCCGACCACGACCAGATGGATCGGATGCGCACACACATCACCAACATGTGCACAGGCTGGGATGTGGAACAAGTGAAGGCGATCGTGGCCGAGACACTGCACGACATCGTCGACCCCTTGGTGTTCGCCGAGGCCGCCGATCTGATCGCCGATCACAAGCTCTGCGGCCGCGACGTCGTGGTGGTCTCCGCCTCGGGCGAAGAGATCGTCGCACCCATCGCGCGCGCCCTCGGAGCCACCCACGCCATGGCCACGCGCATGGTCGTCGAGGACGGCAAGTACACCGGCGATGTCGCCTTCTACTGTTACGGAGCAGGGAAGGTAGCCGCGATCCAGGAACTCGCCAAGCGCGAGGGGTATCCGCTGGAGCACTGCTACGCCTACTCCGATTCGATCACCGATCTACCGATGCTCGAATCTGTCGGTCACCCGACAGCCGTGAACCCAGATCGCGCGCTGCGCAAGGAATCCATGGCACGCGGCTGGCCAGTGCTGACATTCTCACGACCCGTATCGCTCGGCGATCGGATACCCGTTCCCTCCGGCGCCGCGGCCGCCACCACGGCGGCCGTCGGCCTGAGTGCGATAGCTGCTGGGGCGCTTACCTATTCACTGATTCGCAAGCTACGTCCGTAGTAGTGCACACGTGTCACTTTTGGCGCGCAGGTAACAATGTAATGACCTTGAGAATTGCCCCTTGATGTGACCGTCCGCTCAGTGTAGAAAGTAGGTACGGAAGCCCGACGAGGCCAAGGTCGATCCGGAAGAGAAGGACCGATCTCCCGAAGCGGGAGTCCCAGCACGGACCACGGCACCCACGCGGAGCACGCCGCGACAAGGGCAGAAGCGTTGTGGGCCTGCGTAATCGCGAAGAGAGAAAACTCATCAGACTTCTTGGGTGAAGTCCGAGTTAGATGCGTCGTGAAAGCGCCGAGGCCACCCACACAACCCACATTGCACGCTTGGTAACCGGAGGATCCGTGCTAACGGGCGGCGGGCCGATTCACTCGGACCGTCGCCCGTTTTTATGTCCGGCCCAGCCGAGTTCGAATCATCCGGCTGCGGTATCGGCGATCGATGTCGCTTCGGCCGCGCCTGCAGTTAATGCCTGACAGCAGAAGACAATCCACGCGGTGATGGCTTCGGGTGTGCCTTGGGCGAAGGCGGAGGATAGCTCCCGGTAGCGCCCGGACTGACGCATCCACATCACTTCGGGCACGCCGAGCGCATGCGGATCAAGACCCCGCGACACCGTCACCAATCGGGACGCGGCACGCGCGACGACACCATCGGCAGATCCAAATGGGTTCAGCGCCAAGAGTTCACCATGCGTCACCGCCGCGAGAATCGGCGCGGGCACCGAGGTCCCCCCCGAGATCAGCTGCGCCAGCAGTTCCAGCCGATCGGTGTCTGCGCCGGGGCGAGGCCGCCCGAGGGTGTCCTCATCTGCCATGCCGGTGGCCGCCAACACATGTAACCGCGCCAGCGCCTGCAGTGGCGCGCGTGACCATACCGCGGCCAGCTGAGTCAGCGCGTCACCATCGAGCGCCTGACCCACCCGTAACGCGCCGGCGAGTATCGGATCTTCCACCGCCCCATCGGCGCTGAGCTTCATCGTGCCGCCATCGAGTGCCGACGAAGACCTGGCGGCGCGTACCGCTGCCTCCGCCGCGGTCACCGGCCAGCCACGCAGATTGGCGCGGTGACGATGTACCTTGCTCAACGCGTCGCGGGCGGCTTCGGCGGCTTCGGGCACTCCCGGCAGGGAAGCCAATGGTGCGAGTGGGTCAGTCATGATCGATAAACAGTACTCACATGCTCAGCGCAGTGCCTGGCGCTCCTCGCGCCGGATCCGCTGCTGCTCCGGATCCGGCACTGGCACGGCCGCCAACAGGCGCTTGGTGTAGTCGTCCTTGGGCGCGGTCAATACCTGTGTATCCGAGCCGAATTCGGCAAGCCGGCCGCGGTTGAGCACTGCGATACGGCTCGCCACCAACTCGACTACCGCCAAGTCGTGACTGATGAACAGGCAGGCGAACCCGTGCTCGCGCTGCAGCTCGGCAAACAAGTCGAGTACCGTCGCCTGCACCGATACATCCAGCGCGGAGGTCGGCTCGTCCGCGATCAACAGCGTTGGCTCCAGCGCCAGCGCCCGCGCGATGCCGACACGCTGGCGCTGCCCACCCGAGAGCTGATGGGGGAAGCGGTTTCGCATAGCGGCCGGCAACTGCACCTGCTCCAACAGCGTCTTGACCCTGCCCTCTCGTTGGGTGCGATCCATATCGGTGTGCAGGGTCAATGGTTCGGCAATCGACTGGCCGATCGGCCATCGCGGGTTCAGCGAGGATCCGGGATCCTGGAAGACCACCCCCACCTTGCTCCGAATATCTCGCAGCTGCTTGCGGTTGGCAGTCGAAATATCCTGTCCAGCAACACAAATAGTTCCGGATGCCACCCTCAGTAGACCTACCGCCGCCCGGCCGATAGTGGACTTTCCGGACCCTGACTCACCAACGAGGCCCACCACCTCACCCCTACCGATGGTGAACGACACATCATCGACAGCCCGGAAGCTCCCACTCTTTCCCGGATATTCGATGACCGCGTGTTCCACACTCAGCGCCAGATCTGTTGGTGGTGGGTTGCTTTCGTCGCGACCATGCAAGGTGGCGCCCAGGTGCGGCACCGAGGCCAGCAGCTGCCGGGTGTACGGCTGCTGAGCCCGATGGAAAATACCCTCGGCATCGCCCTGCTCAACGACCTCACCGTCCTTCATCACCATGATCCGGTCGGCCATATCGGCCACCACGCCCATGTCGTGGGTGATCAGGATGATGCCGGCGTCGATACGATGGCGCAGATCACGCATGAGATCCAGTATTTCGGCCTGCACGGTCACATCGAGAGCGGTGGTCGGCTCATCGGCGATGAGCAGCCCGGGATCTAACGCGAGGGCCTGCGCAATCATGGCACGCTGCCGCTGCCCGCCGGAAAGCTGGTGCGGGTAATGCTTGACCCGCTTAGCCGGCTCGGGCATGTCGACCAGATCAAGCAATTCAACGGCCCGGTCGCGCGCCTGCCTGCGCGACATCTTCTTATGTGCACAAACGGCTTCGGCGATCTGCCAACCGATGGTGTACACCGGATTCAGCGCCGTCATCGGCTCCTGGAAGATGACGGCGACGTCCTTGCCGCGCACAGCGCGCAACTCGTCGTTGGTGGCTCCGAGCAGCTCGGCACCGTTGAGCTTCACGCTGCCGCGAACGCGCGCGCTGGGCGGCAACAAGGCCGGGATGGCCATGGCGGTAGTCGATTTCCCCGACCCGGATTCACCGACGATCGCCAGCACCTCACCCTTGGCGACCGACAACGAGACGGCCTTGACGGCCGGAACCCACTGCTTGTCCACCTCGAAATCGACAGTCAGGCCCGTGATGTCGACCACGGAATCACTTGTGGGCACCTCCACCTACCTTCTCCGGGGGTCGAGTGCGTCGCGAAGGGCATCGCCGACCATGATGAAGCCCAGCACGGCCGCCGAGAGGAACAACGCCGGAACGATGACCAGCCGCGGCGTGGAAGCAAATCGCGACTGCCCGTCGTTGATCTGCAATCCCCACGAGATCTCAGGCAGCTCCAGCCCGATGCCCATATAGGTCAGAGTGGCTTCCGCCGCGATGAAGCTGCCCACCGCAATGGTGGCGTACACCAGAACCGGGGCCAACGCATTCGGAAGTATGTGCCGCAGCAGGATTCGCCATGTCGGCGCACCCAGAGCTATGGCGGCCTGCACATAGTCGCTCTGCTTGATGCTCATCACGCTGGAGCGAACCAACCGCATCGATGTCATCCAGCCGAAGGCGATGAGCGCACCGGCGACGCTCCACACCGTGCGATGCCCCACCACCGACAGCAGGATCATCCCGCCCAGAATCGTTGGAATGCCATAAAAGACGTCGGTCAGCCGGGAGAGCGCGGAATCGGCGACGCCTCCGAAGTATCCGGCCAGCGCCCCCACGATGACACCGATGATCAACACACCCACCATTGCGATGAGCCCGATGGTCAGCGAGACCCTGGCCCCGTACACGACATTGGCGTAGTAGTCACAGCCCTGCAGATCGGTGCCCAACCAGTGGGCCGCACTGATCCCCTTGCGCGCCTGGTACAGGTCGCAAGCGCGGGGATCCTTGCCAAAGGTGAACAGCTGCGGAGCAAGCGCCATCAACACCAGGATCGTCAGCAGGATCGACCCGGTGATGAAGAAGCCGCTGCGGCGCAGATACTTCCAGGCGTTGCCCCATAGGTCTGCCTGTTCCACCAGGGACTCGGCGGTGGCGTCCGGGCCGGACACCGGGCCCGGGGTGTTTACGGGATCACTCATAGCGAATCCTCGGATCCAGCAGCGCGTAAAGAATGTCGACGACGAGATTGAAGAAGATATAGAAAAACACAATGAGGGTCAGGATGCTCACCACTACGGCGCCCTCCTGGTTTCGGACCGCGTCGAATGTCGCACGGCCCAGCCCGGGGATGTTGAACACCGACTCGGTGACGACGGCGCCAGCCAGCAGCGCCCCCACGTCCGCACCGATGAAGGTCACGACGGGAATCAGGCTGTTACGCAGGGTGTGCCGCAGCAGGATGCGCGATTCGGAAATGCCCTTGGCACGTGCGGTACGGACGAAGTCGGCATCCATCGTCTCCAGCATCGATGTCCGGGTCAGCCGGGCGACGTACGCCATGGACAGCGAGGCCAGCACCAATCCCGGCAGCAGGAAGCTGTACCACCCGTCGCGGATGCCGGCAATGGGGAACCAGCCGAGTTTGAAGCCGAATAGGTACTGCGCCAGGAAGCCCAGCACGAACACCGGCATCGAGACCAGGAGCGTGGTGGTGACCAGGACCAGGTTGTCGTAGAACGATCCCCGGCGCACCGCACACAAGACGCCGGCGGTGATACCGATGATCGTCTCGAACGCCACGGCTACCACGGTGAGCCGCAGGGTCACCGGCAGACGCTGCGAAACAGTCTGTGCGACAGGGCGTTGCTGAAAGTCGGTGCCGAAGTCGCCGTGTAGGAACCCGACGATGTACTTACCGTATCGCACCAAGAACGGATCGTTGAGATGGAACCGCTCGCGCAGCTGCGCCATGACTTCGGGAGTGAAGGGACGGTCACCGGCCAATGCCCGGATGGGATCACCCGGCAGCGCGTACACCAGACTGTAGATGAGCAGCGACGTCCCGATGAGAACGGGTATCGCGAGCAGCAGCCGCTTGGCGATGTAGCGGAAGAGACCGGCGCTCTGCCAGAACTGTCGGACGTTGCCCAACACGGTGGTCACTGCACCACCTCCACGTCTGCGTACTCAATACAGTCCTGGATGCCGATCTTGACATTGCGCACCCGCTTGGAATGCACCGCCTGGTTGACCTCATAGAAGAGCGGCGCGGCCGGAAGATCCTTGAACAACAGGTCTTCCGCCTTCTGATACGCCTTGGTCGCGAGTTCTACCGTCGGCTGGTTATTGCCCTGCCGCAGCAGCTCATCGAACGCCGGGTTGCTGTAGAAGACGTAGTTGGAACCGTTCGGAGGCAGGGCCACCGTGCCGTACAGCGATTCCAGGAAGTTGTAGATCGATGGGTAATCCATCACCCAGCCGGACCGGAAGGGCCCCGTCATCCCCTTGCTGTCCTGTAGCGGCAAGAACTGTGACCAGGGCAGGCTCTTGAGTAAGTACGGCACCTTCAGATTCGACTGCAGCTGATTGCCGATGGCCTGCACCCACGCCAGCGCACCGGTGCTCGACGAGCTGTACCACAGCTCGATCGGCTTGCTCCGATCGAAGTGGGCATCGTCGAGCAACTTGTTGGCCTCGTCGACATGCAGCTCGCAGAGCTTGCCGCACGCCCCCTTGCGGTACCCGTAGACCACCGCCGAACCGTACGAGGTGGCGGGAGTACGAGTGCCGGAGAAGATCACCTGGGTGATCGCCTCGCGATCGATGGCCATGGAAATCGCTTGGCGCACACGCACATCGCGATACCGCGGGTCATACATAGGGAAACCCAGCGAGGTGATGTCCGGGCGGGGCCGCTCCAAGAACGCCGACCCGAACTCGGCCCTGGCGTTCTCATAGGCAGCGTCGGGCAGGTCGAGTTGGATGTCCAGCGCCCCGGCCTGCATATCGGTGTAGGCGGTCAGGCCTTCGGTGTACACCCGCCAGATCAAGCCCTTGGACTTGGCCTTCTTCTCACCGGCGTACTGGTCGTACCGGCTCAGCGTGAACCCGACACCGCGCACCCAGTCGCCGTCGGCCTTGAACGGGCCGTTGCCGATCGGGTGCACACCGAACTTGACCGGATCCCGAAAGAAGGCCTTCGGCAAGGGCAGAAATGCGGTGTACCCCAATGTCATCGGATAGATCGCGAATGGGGTGTTCAGTCGCACGGTGAACGTCACATCATCCACGACATGCAGTCCGCGCAGCTGCGTCGCCCGCGGTGGAATCTTGTTCTTCGGATCTCCCTGCAGCTCATCGAATCCGTCGACATTGGCCAGGAAGCTCGATGATCCCTGGGCGTTGGTACTCAAGGCGGTGTAGTTCCACGCGTCCACATAGGACTGTGCGGTAACCGGTTCACCGTCGTGGAATGTCCACCCGGGCTTGAGCTTTATCGTCCAGTTGATGTTGTCGGGACTGGTGATCGACTGAGCCACTCCGGTGTACTCCACCGCGGCGGTGTCGTTGTTGAACTCGACCAGCGCGGTAAACAGCGAGCGCAGGATCCGGCCACCCTGATTCTCTGTGGTGTTACCCGGTATCAGAGTGTGCTCGGGTTCGGTGATGTACATGCTGAAGTAGCCCGGGGGTGCCGGCGTGACAAGGTCACCGCAGCCAGCGGGCAGGATCGCGGCAAGGCCGACAAGCAACGCGACCGCCAGTCGGCGAAACCTCATCCTCACCCTTCCCTCGGTAGCTGAACAGGTAGGACGAACCATAGGCGGGGAACGCGCCAATGTCTCTCCAGCGACACACCAGCGTGCCCGGATCTGAACGACAGCCCCAATTACTTCTCGGTAACCATGGGCGCCCACTAGGCTTTTGCATCGGACCTGTCTAGGGCAGAAAGGCCAGATCAGATGACCGAAACCAGCATCGAGCCGGATAGCTATCCGCCGTCGCCGGAATTCGTAGCGACAGCGAATGCGACCGCCGACCTCTACCAGGAGGCCGAGGAAGATCGACTCGGGTTCTGGGCGCAACAGGCGGGCCGCCTGCACTGGCACGAGCCCTTCGGCGAGGTCCTCGACTGGTCTGACGCACCGTTCGCGAAGTGGTTCGTGGGCGGCAAGCTCAATGTCTCCTACAACTGCGTCGACCGGCACGTGGAGGCCGGCAACGGTGACCGGGTGGCCATCCACTGGGAGGGCGAACCCGGAGACACCCGCACCATCACCTACGCCGAGCTGCTGGCTCAGGTCAGCCAGGCCGCCAACTACTTGACCGAACTCGGCTTGGTTTCCGGTGACCGGGTGGCCATCTACATGCCGATGCTGCCCGAGGCCATCGTGGCGATGCTGGCCTGCGCGCGGCTGGGCCTGATGCATAGCGTCGTCTTTGCCGGGTTCTCGGCTGCGGCGTTGCGCGCCCGCATCGACGACGCGCAGGCCAAGTTGGTGATCACCTCCGACGGTCAATGGCGCCGCGGCGCCGCGGCCCCGCTGAAGAGTCAGGTAGACGAGGCCCTTGGAGCCGCGGGGCCGGCGACATCCGATCTGGGTGGCGAGCCGAGTGCCGTCGAGCATGTTCTGGTGGTGCGCCGCACCGAGATTCCCGTCGAATGGACCGAGGGTCGCGACCTGTGGTGGCATGAGACGGTCGACAAGGCCGACACCACGCACACCGCTGAACCGTTCGATTCCGAGCATCCGCTGTTCCTGCTGTACACATCCGGAACCACCGGCAAGCCCAAGGGCATCGTGCACACCTCGGGCGGGTTCCTGACGCAGACCTCATACACGCACTTCAACATCTTCGACCTCAAACCCGAGAGCGACGTGTACTGGTGCACAGCCGATATCGGCTGGGTCACCGGCCACACCTACATCGTCTACGGCCCACTGTCCAACGGCGCCACCCAAGTGGTGTACGAGGGCACGCCGACGTCGCCCAACGAGCACCGGCATTTCGAGATCATCGAAAAGTACGGTGTCACCATCTATTACATCGCCCCAACCCTGGTGCGCACGTTCATGAAGTGGGGCCGCGAGATCCCGTTCGCGCACGACCTGTCCAGCCTACGGCTACTCGGCAGCGTCGGCGAGCCGATCAACCCCGAGGCGTGGCGCTGGTACCGCGAGGTCATCGGCGGCAACCGCACCCCCATCGTCGACACCTGGTGGCAGACGGAAACCGGCTCCGCGATGATCTCCCCGCTACCGGGAGTCACCGACACCAAACCTGGTTCGGCCATGCGCGCCGTGCCCGGTATCTCCGCGAAAATCGTTGACGACGACGGGAATCAGCTGGAACCCGCAAGCGGCGACGAGCCGGTCACCGGATACCTGGTGCTCGACAAGCCGTGGCCCTCGATGCTGCGCGGTATCTGGGGCGACCCCGAGCGGTTCAAGGAGACCTACTGGTCTCGCTACGCCGAGAAGGGTTGGTACTTCGCCGGCGACGGCGCACGTTATGACAGCGACGGCGCCATTTGGGTGCTGGGCCGGATCGACGACGTGATGAACATCTCCGGGCACCGGATCTCCACCGCCGAGGTGGAATCCGCACTCGTCGGGCATGACGGGGTCGCCGAGGCCGCCGTCGTCGGCGCCTCCGATGAAACGACCGGGCAGGCCATCGTGGCGTTCGTGATCCTGAAGGCCAGCCACACCGTCGAGGGCGACGAGCTGGTGTCGCATCTGAAAGCTCAGGTTTCCAAGGAGATCTCGCCGATCGCCAAACCACGCGAGATTCACGTGGTGCCGGAGCTGCCCAAGACCCGCAGCGGCAAGATCATGCGGCGGCTGCTGCGAGATGTGGCCGAGGGTCGCGATTTGGGTGACACCTCCACGCTGGTCGATCCGAGCGTCTTCGAGGCGATCAGAGCCAGCAAGTAGGGAATAGCGCATCGAGTCGAGTGCGAGCGTCACGCGGAAAATTGGGCAGATATCCGCGTCAGGCTCGCACTCGGCCGGGGCTCCCTGCCGCTATCCGACCGGGGTGAAGCCCACTCCGGCGGTGCGGTTCTTGGCGTTGATATCGGCCAGCACGGTGTTGATCGAGTACGTGGTGGTCGGCGTGTGCAATGGGATGTACTTGATGACGCAGACGGGCAGCTTGGTGGCGGCGCCATGGATCATGCCGACCAGCTGTCCGTTCACGGTGACCGGCGCACCCGAGTCACCCGGCTGGCCACAGACCTGGTTGATGAACGTGCCAGGTTCGGCTCCGGCACCGAAGGTCACCCCGCATGAGTTGCCGGTGGTGCGTCCCAGCTTGCAGGCGATGTCGCCCGGCTGGGGATCCGGGCCGATTCCGGTGATCGCGAATCCCTTGTAGGTCGAAACCGGCTGGACCTTCTCCGGATCGAACTGGATGGTCGCGTAGTCGTACTGCTCGTTGCCGTTGACGAACTTGCCCAGCACACCCTTCTTCGGGAAGTCCTCCGAGACCACCTGAGACCCCGCGCCACCGCAGTGCGCCGAGGTGAAGCCCACCAGGTTGCCCTTGTTGTCGTGACCGATGGTCGTCAGCGTGCACAGGGTGTCACCGTTGATGATCAACCCGGCGCCGCCGCCCATCGGCACCTTGTCATCGGCGCCGGCTGCGGGAGCCGCGATGGCCGGGATCGCGCCCGCGACGAGGCCAAACAGCGCTATCAGAACCGGTAGCCCGTACCGGATCCGCCGCCGGGGCGACCTCATCGGCGCTCTAGCTTGTTCGCACATGCGGCTCATCGGTGCAGCCTTTCTCACTCCGGCCGCATCTCTCCCCCGTCGGCCACGCATATCCCCATTCTAATCAAGATTCACACTGGTCACTTCTGTCACAGTGCTATCGATTGGGTAACAACGCCCCCAGGTCAGACGCGCCGCAGCCACCGCGCCGCCGACGTGGCAACATAGGCCGCACTAGTTTTCACCGGAATCACACCGGACCCGTAAGGGACACGGAGGGAGCACAGTGAGCAGCCCTGGAAGCCGCAACTACCGCACGGACAGCAATGGCGTTCCGATCACCGTCGCCGCCATCCCGCTGTCCGATCCGAACGCGACCGGCACCGGCGAACCCACCATCGGCAATCTCGTCCGTGATGCCACCGCCCAGGTTTCCGCGCTGGTGCGTGCCGAAGTGGAACTCGCCCGCGCCGAGGTCGTCCGGGACGTCAAGAAGGGCGTCGCGGGCAGCATCTTCTTCATCGCGGCTCTCGTCGTCCTGTTCTACTCGACGTTCTTCTTCTTCTTTTTCGCCGCCGAGGTGCTCAAGATCTGGCTGCCTGCCTGGGCCGCGTACCTGATCATCTTCGGCGCCATGGTGTTCGTCGCGATCCTCGCGGTACTGATCGGCTATCTCCAAGTCAGACGCATACGTGGACCTCAAGCAACCATCGAGAGTGTCAAGGAAACGGCCAACGTATTCAGCCGCGATGACGAAGCACCCTCGAGCCCTAAGGCCATCAAGCCCGCAGACCCGTCGGGCTGGTAGTCGATCCCGTCGGCTCGATACCGACACACCATGCTGTTTGACCAGACGGCCCGACACCCTGATCCGTCCGTGGTCCGCATCGTCGGCCCATGGCGCCATTTTGACGTACACGCCAACGGAATTCGGTTCCACGTGGTGGAGGCCGAGGCTCCCGACGCGGCGACCGTGGCCGTCACCAGCAGGCCACTGGTACTGCTGCTACACGGATTTGGCTCCTTCTGGTGGTCATGGCGTCATCAGCTGGGCGCGCTGACCGATGCCCGCGTGGTGGCCGTCGATCTGCGCGGCTATGGGGGCAGCGACAAACCCCCGCGCGGATACGACGGGTGGACGCTGGCCGGAGACACCGCCGGACTGATTCGCGCCCTGGGCCACACCTCGGCCACACTCGTCGGCCATGCCGAGGGCGGACTGGTCTGCTGGGCCACCGCCAATCTGCATCCTCGCCTCGTCGATGCCATCGCGGTGGTCAGCTCACCGCACCCGATCGCGCTGTGCACCTCGATGTTCCGCGGGACCGGCCAAGGCCGGGCGCTGTTGCCTTCCCTGATGCGCTACCAGGTACCGATCCTGCCCGAGCGCACCCTGACAGGTCATCGCGCCGCAGAGCTGGAGAACCTGATGCGCTCGCGCGCGGGCGCGCAGTGGACCACCACCGAGGATTTCGCAGAAACCATCAAGCATCTACGCACCGCTATCGCGATTCCCGGTGTGGCCCACTGCGCGCTGGAGTATCAGCGCTGGGCGGTGCGCAGCCAGTTGCGCAGCGAAGGTTGGCGCTTCATGCGGTCGATGAATCGTGAGCTGTCCATCCCGGTACTGCACATGCGCGGCGAGGCAGATCCGTATGTGCTCGCCGACCCGGTACACCGCTCGCTGCCGTACGCACCCAACGGGCAGTTCGTGGCGCTACGCGAGGTGGGTCACTACGGCCACGAGGAAGACCCCGTGACCGTCAACGAACATCTACGGCGTTTTACCGGGCGGCGGTGACTGCGGCCCGTTGACGGGCTGCTCCGGCGACTTGTTGGCCTCGGGTGCGGAAATGCAGCTGCCGGTGCTCACCGGATCGGCGAGCTCCGCCTTGGGGAGTTGATCCTTGATCTGCTTGGCGGTCAGTGCGAAGCCGGTGTCGTCGTCGTCGATCGCGGCCCCAAAGACCACACCAAGCACGCGGCCTTCGGTGTCGATCAACGGGCCACCCGAATTGCCTTGCAGCACCGAACCCCTCACGGTGTACACCTCGCGGGTCACGGTGGTGGATCGATAGATGTCCGGACCATTCAATTCGATGATCTCCCGCACCCGCGCCGGTGATGCCTTGTAGTTCCCGCCGCCCGGGTAGCCGAGCACGATCGCATCGTCACCGGTCTTGGCGGGCTTGGGCGCGAAAACCAGCGGCGTCGCGGGCATATCAGGAACCGCGAGGATCGAGATGTCGGCGCCCGGGTCGTAGGACACCACAGTGGCGTCAAAGGTCTGTCCCGCCGACTCGACGGTGACACTGTTGGTGCCGGCCACGACGTGAGCGTTCGACATCACCCGATGCGGCGCGATAACGAATCCGGTTCCCTCGAGCGATTTTTGGCAGCTGCGGGCAATGCCCTTGATCTTGACGACACTCGGCTCGGAGCCGCGCACCACCGGGCCGTCGGCGAGCGTCACGTCGGGTGCGTCCACCGCGGCGATCGGCGTCTTGCCGAACGGCTGCAACACACTGGGCAGCCCCGAGGTGTCCAACAGTTTCGACAGGTCGTTGGGAACCTTGCGCAACTGGTCTGGCGCGTACTTGTCGACCTGGCTCAATACCTTTGAATCACGCGCTGCCGCAGAGATGTTCGGCTGATTGGAGCTCTGCATCGGGATGGAGAGCAACCACGCGGCGACCAGCACGGCGGCCACCTGTAGCACCACCCCCACCACGGAGTCCCCGGCACGCAGTGCGCGGTTCTTGATGGCGCCACGCATGGCCCGGCCCAGCACCACGCCGGCGACCTCGCCGATGACCACCAGCACCAGGATGAGGAGCAGAGAGGCGAACAACTTGGTGCGAGACCCTTCGATGTTGGCCACCACGTGCGGAGCCAGCATGATGCCGGCCACCGCACCCAGGATCACTCCGACGAAGGACATGAGAGAGCCCAGGGCGCCAGAACGCCAGCCTGATACGGCCGCGATGAACGCGACAGCGATGACGCCGATATCGAGCCACTGCGACGGATTCAGATTCATACCGACCCTCCCAGGTGCTCGGCCAGCAGCTCATCAAGATCACGAAGGTTACGAGTGTCCCACGGCTGCGCCCAGCCGGACACCTCCAGCATCGCCGAGATGATCTGTCCGGTGAAGCCCCACACCAGCATGCCCGGCAGCAGGAACGCCGGACCGCTGTACCGAATTCCAAATGTCTTCTTGGTCACCATGATCCGATTCGCCGGATCGACAAGGTCACCGATCTTCACTCGCGATACCTCAGCGGTCTCGCCGGGATCGACGGCCAGCACCGGGCCGGGATCGGGCGAGTACGCAAGCACCGGTGAGACGTGGAAACCGGACGGCGGGATGAACAGCGAGTCCATCACCGTCAGCGGCTGTACGCGAACGGGGTCCAGTCCCGTCTCCTCCTGCGCCTCGCGCAGGGCGGTACCCACCGGTCCTCCGTCGCCTGGGTCGGTGGCGCCGCCCGGAAACGACACCTGTCCGCTGTGCTGGCGCAACGTCGACGCACGCACCGTGAGCAACAGATCCGCCTCCGTCGGGTCGGTCACCGCGCCGTCGGCAGACACCAGCACCAGTACGGCAGCCGGCCGGCCGGAAGAAGGCAGCTTGCGCGCCTGCAGTATCGCCTTGACCGCTGGGTGCACACCCCGGCCATAGATGTCCTTGACGCTGGCGGCGTTGTCCACCAGCGGTCGCATCCAGTCAGGGGCGGCATCAGGAGCCAAGGGGGCGACGGTCATCGACTAGAACCTCACTCCCAACGCTTGCTCCACTTCGGCACCGATCTCATCCGCCGAAGTGAACGAACGCGGTAGCACTCGGGCAACGCTACCGTCCGGGCGGATCAAAATGGTCGTGGGCATCACATTCGGCGACTTCAGCGCGGCTGCGATCCGCCGGGCGCCGTCCTGGATCATCGGCAACCGGACGTGTAACTCGGCAAGCCTGTTCAGCCCGGCCGCCTCGTTCTCGTCTTGGTGCACGGTGATCACGGTGAGCTTGTCCCCCGCACGCTGCTGCAGTTCGGCCATCGCGGGCAGTTCATCGGCACAGGGACCGCACCAGTAGGCCCACAGATTCAGCACCACCTGATGCCCGGCGAGTACCGAACCGACCGGCACCCGAACCCCACTGCAGTCCAGCGTTATCCCGGCAAGCTCGGGCATGCCCGGGTTGGTGCTCGCGGTCGGGCACGCCGGCAACTGCGCCTGACGGCGCAGCTCCGCGAGAGCTTCCGGGGTATCGGCGTCTCGGCGTTCCCGCGAGGCGACGGGCTCTTGGCCCGGCGATCCACGCCGCTGCTGATCGTGCTGCTGCGACAACATGACAGTGATCAGCGCCGCGATCAGCACCACCCCGACGATCGTCCACCGGGCCCCGGTGTTGAGTCGAGCCACGTCACAACCCGGCCAACGCCAGCAGGTGCTCGGTCTCCGGACCCTTCACCAGTGGTGCGGCCAGCTCCGGATCGGTCGGGCCCAGCCCGTAGGACGGACAGTCCTTGGCCAGCACACAGACACCACAGGCGGGCTTGCGGGCGTGGCACACACGCCTGCCGTGGAAGATCACCCGATGGCTGAGCAGGGTCCATTCCTTGCGCTCGATGAGCTCCCCGACAATGTGCTCAACCTTGACCGGATCTTCTTCCTCGGTCCACCGCCAGCGACGCACCAGCCGGCCAAAATGTGTGTCAACGGTGATGCCTGGTATGTCAAAGGCGTTGCCCAGAACAACATTTGCGGTCTTGCGGCCGATGCCGGGGAGGGTCACCAGATCCTTGAGCCGCGGCGGTACTTCGCCGCCGTAGCGCTCCACCAACTGCGCACCCAGACCCATGATCGAGTTCGCCTTGTTCCGATAGAAGCCCGTGGTGCGAATCATCTCCTCGAGCTCTGCTCGATTGGCCCCCGCATAGTCCTCGGCGGTGCGGTACTTGGCGAACAACGCGGGCGTCACCATGTTGACCCGGACATCGGTGCATTGGGCCGACAGGATGGTGGCCACCGCCAATTCCAGCGGGTTGGTGAAATCGAGTTCGCAGTAGACGTGCGGAAATGCTTGCGCCAGAGTGCGATTCATCCGTCGTGCACGACGGACCAGCCCGATGTGCGTCTCGGGCTTCCAGGCGCGGATCGGGGCTGGGGTCTTCGCCGACGATTTCGCTCTGGGCTTAGAGGTGGATCCGGTCGTTGACACAATCCCAGCGTAACCGGCGGCCGCTGCGGCCCAGGGCACCGATTACACCCTTGCGCAGGACAAACCGGTTGTTTTTCGTGACCTCGCCGAGATCTTGAACGTGTTTACTTCAACCCGTGTCGGGCCTATTCGGTTTGTTGGTACCCGGACTTCTCATGCTTGCCAGCCTTGGGCTGGGAAAGCTGGAAGCCGGGTTGATGCGGCATACCTTGCAACCAAGTGAGGTCGCCGATTTTCTGGACCAGGCAAGTCCGTCGGATATGAATCGCCTCGCCCGCGACGGCATGCCGTCGGCCATCGAGGGTTTGCACCGGCGTCAACTGCAACGCATCGAGCCGTCTTTGGAAGCGGTTTATCAGGCCACCACGAACGGCCACAACCAGCCACGAATCAACGGTCCGTCCATGAGACCCGCGCGCACGCTCGGTACCCCCAGCCTGCGCGAAGAGGCCGTACCGTCCATGCGTTCGCGGCATTCGGTGGTGGATTCACTGCGTGCCGGTGGCGCAGCGGTGTAGCTTGGATCACGTTCTTTCGCGACCTGGCCTCTAGACTCATAGCGACGTGAGCAGGCCAGCGTAAGCATGACTAACGAATTTGGGTAAGGGGCAAACGTGGACGAGATCCTGGCAAGGGCCGGAATCTTCCAGGGTGTCGAACCGAGCGCCGTCTCGGCGCTCACCAAGCAGCTGCAGCCGGTTGACTTTCCGCGCGGGCACACGGTGTTCGCCGAAGGCGAGCCTGGCGACCGCCTGTACATCATCATCACCGGCAAGGTGAAGATCGGTCGCCGGTCTCCTGATGGCCGTGAGAACCTGCTGACCATCATGGGACCGTCGGACATGTTCGGTGAGCTGTCGATCTTCGACCCGGGTCCCCGGACGTCGAGCGCCACCACCATCACCGAGGTACGCGCGGTGTCGATGGACCGGGACGCGTTGCGCGCCTGGATCGCCGACCGCCCGGAGATCGCCGAGCAGCTACTGCGCGTGTTGGCCCGCCGCCTGCGTCGCACCAACAACAATCTCGCCGATTTGATCTTCACGGACGTGCCCGGCCGCGTGGCCAAGCAGCTACTGCAGCTCGCCCAGCGATTCGGCACCCAGGAGGGCGGCGCCCTGCGGGTGACGCACGACCTGACCCAGGAAGAGATCGCTCAGCTGGTGGGTGCATCCCGCGAGACCGTGAACAAGGCATTGGCCGATTTCGCGCACCGCGGCTGGATCCGGCTGGAGGGCAAGAGCGTCCTGATCTCGGACTCCGAGCGTCTGGCCCGTCGCGCGCGCTAGCTCCCCGCGCGTCAGCGTGATGCGCTGAATGCCACCAACGCCACGCACACAAGCGTCAGCACCGCACCGGCTTGTTGGACTCGACCGAGCCGCTCATGCAGCACCACCCGGGCGATGAGAACCGTGACCACCGGGTACAGCGAGGACAGGACGGCCGCTACGCCCAGGCTTCCGTGCGCGGAGGCGTAGGTGAACAGCAGCATCGCCGACGTGTCGAGCACACCCGCGAAGGGCACCACCCCGAACGGTGGGCGCAGGTTCTCGCGCAGGCTCTTCCAGCTGAACGCTCCGAGTATCAGGATCAGGATGACCTCGGTGGCGCGAGAGATCACCACCGCCTCGACGGGGTGATACCTGCCGGCCTCGGCGAGCAGGATCATGCAGACCCCGAACATCACCATGCAAAAAAACGACCATGCGAGCACTCGTCGTCCCGGTCGCTGCCCGTCCAGCCCTTCCGAGGCCGACGCCAACATGACGCCGACGAGAGTGCCGGCCAGCGCCAGGTAGGTCAGGCCCGAAAGCGACTGCCCGATCATGGCGCCCCACAGCACCGGGACCACCGCACCGACCGCGGCAATCGGCGAGACCACGCCCATCGGGCCGATGGCAAGAGCGCGATAGAGCGCATAGAGAGCAGTGAAAGCTGCTGGGCCGGAGAGCATTCCGAGCAGCGTGCGACCGTCGAAATGCGATGACGAGGTGATCAGCGCGACCAGGCTCACCACCGCCAGCCCGACGGGGCGGCTCAGCGTCAGTACCGCGAGCGTCGATCGCCGCTTGCTTGCGTGGCCACCGATGAAGTCGCTGATGCCCCAACTGAGCGAGCCCGCGAGGGCCAATGGGATGGAATTCACCGCCGACTAATCAGCGCGCAGGTAGTCCAGCTGCGCCTGCACCGACCATTCGGCGGCGCCCCATAGCGACGGGTCCACGTCGGTGTACACGAACTCGACAACCTGCCGCGCCGAGGCCTCGTCACCCAGTGCCGCCAGCGCCGCACGTACCTGGTCCAGCCGCTGCTCCCGGTGCGCCAGATATTCGGCCGAGACCGCCGAGAGGTCGCTTCGCTCTGGGCCGTGTCCGGGCAGCACCGTGCGCTTACCCAGGCCCTCAAGGCGTTTCAGCGACTCCAGGTAATCGCCCAGACCGCCGCCGTCCTGCGCGATGACCGTGGTGCCCCGTCCGAGGATGGTGTCGGCGGTCAGCACCGCGTCATCCAGAACTAGGGACACCGAATCGTCGCTGTGGCCAGGAGTCGCCAGCACCGAGATCGACAACCCCGCGACGTCGATGCGTTCGCCGTCGGCCAGCGCCACCGAATCGCCGCGCAGCCAGGCCGGATCCGCGGCGCGTACCGGAGCACCGGTCAGCTCTACCAGCCGATCGACGCCACCGGTGTGATCGAAATGTCGATGGCTCAGCAATACCAGGGCCACCTTGCCGATCTTCGCGAGTTCCTCGGCGTGCACATCGGGGTCACCGGCGGCGACGCCCGGGCCGGGGTCGACGATGACGATCTCGTCGCTGCCCGGAGCCCGCAGCACCCAGGTGTTGGTGCCCTCGAGCGTCATCATCCCTGGGTTATTGGCCAACAGCACCGAGGCGGTCTCGGTGACCGGACGCAGCTGCCCATAAGCGGGATGGGTCATCAGGCGGAGACTTCCGCGCGGACCTCCACGATGATCTCGACCTCGACCGGGGCGTTGATCGGCAGCTCGGCGACACCCACGGCCGAGCGCGCATGCACCCCGGCGTCCCCGAACACCTCACCGAGCAGCTCCGAGGCTCCGTTCACCACGCCGGGCTGACCGGTGAATCCCGGCGCCGACGCGACGAATCCGACGACCTTGACCACCTTCACGACATTGTTGATCCCGACCAGGGCATCGACCGCGGCCACCGCGTTGAGGGCGCAGGTACGGGCGAGCGCCTTGGCGTCTTCCGGGGATACCTCTGCACCGACCTTGCCCGCGGTGACCAGGCTGCCGTTCACCATGGGCAGCTGCCCCGAGGTGTAGACGTGGTTACCGCTGCGTACCGCGGGCTGATACGCCGCCAACGGCGCAGCGACGGCGGGCAGTTCGATTCCCAGCTCCGCCAGCCGCGCGCTGTGCGTGCTCACTTCGACCGCTTCAGGTAGGCGACATGCTGTTCACCGGTGGGCCCTGGCAGCACGCTCACCAGCTCCCATCCGTCGCTTCCCCATTGGTCCAGGATCTGCTTGGTGGCGTGTGTCAACAGCGGGACGGTCGCGTACTCCCACGCGGTGCGTTCGGTCATATACGCACCCTAGGGCGTTCGGGATTGCCAGTCGATGCCGGACAGTTAGCATGCTCGCGTGGTGAACACTTCCCCTGACTCCCCCAGCGACGCGGCTGCGGGGCCCCCCTTAACTGCGTGGCCTGCGCGAGTCGCGAATGCACGGCTGCACTTTGTGACCGGCAAGGGCGGGACGGGAAAGTCGACCATCGCCGCGGCGCTGGCCCTCGCGCTGGCGGCGGGCGGTCGCAAGGTGCTGCTGGTCGAGGTCGAAAACCGCCAGGGCATCGCCCAGCTTTTCGATGTGCCGCCGCTGGCGCCCAAGGAACTCAAGATCGCCACCGCCGAGGGCGGCGGAGTCGTGAACGCGCTCGCCATCGAGATCGAGACGGCGTTCATGGAATACCTCGAGATGTTCTACAACCTGGGCCTGGCCGGGCGCGCGATGAAACGCATCGGTGCCATCGAGTTCGCCACCACCATTGCGCCGGGTCTGCGTGACGTGATCTTGACCGGCAAGATCAAGGAGTGCATCGTCCGCACCGATAAGTCGGGGCGCCACGTGTACGACGCCGTCGTGGTCGATGCCCCACCCACCGGCCGGATCGCCCGCTTCCTGGATGTGACGTCCGCGCTGTCCGATATCGCCAAGGGCGGCCCGATTCATTCGCAGTCCGAGGGGGTGCGCAGGCTGCTGCACTCGGACCAGACGGCCATCCACTTGGTGACCCTGCTTGAGGCGCTGCCCATGCAGGAAACCGCCGAGGCCATCGCCGAACTGAGCGCAATGGGTATGCCGGTGGGCAGTGTCATCGTCAACCGAACTGTGGTTCCGCACCTGTCCCCCACCGATCTGGACAAGGCGGCCGAGGGCGTGATCGACGCCGACGCGGTGCGTAAGGCGTTGACCGAGAACAACGTAACCCTCTCTGACATCGACTTCGCCGGTCTGCTTACCGAGACCATCGAGCACGCGACGCGGATGCGGGCGCGCGCCGAGAGCGAGGAACTGCTCGGCGAACTGCAGATACCTCGGCTGGAATTGCCCACCCTGGCCGACGGTGTCGACCTGGGCAGCCTCTACGAACTGGCCGAGAGCCTGGCCGAACAGGGAGTCCGATGAGCACCACACCTGCCGTCTTGGACATGGCGGCCATCCTCGAAGACCGCAAGAACCGCGTCGTGGTGTGTTGTGGCGCAGGCGGTGTCGGCAAGACGACCACCGCGGCATCCGTAGCGCTACGCGCCGCGGAGTACGGCCGCACCGTGGTGGTGCTGACCATCGACCCGGCGCGCCGGCTGGCGCAGTCGCTGGGCATCGAGGATCTGGGGAATACCCCACAGCAGGTGCACATCGAGGGTCTCAAGGGTGAGCTGTACGCGATGATGCTGGACATGCGTCGCACCTTCGACGAGTTGGTGGTCCAGCACGCGGGATCCGATCGCGCACAATCGATTCTGGACAACAAGTTCTATCAGACCGTCGCCACCTCCATGTCGGGCACGCAGGAGTACATGGCCATGGAGAAGCTGGGCCAGCTTCTGCACGAAGACAAGTGGGACCTGATCGTGGTGGACACGCCGCCGTCTCGCAATGCCCTGGACTTCCTGGACGCGCCAAAGCGTTTGGGCAGCTTCATGGATGGCCGACTCTGGAAGATGCTGCTGGGCTCCAGCCGCGGTCTGGGGCGCATCGTCACCGGAGCCGTCGGCTTGGCCATGAAGGCGTTGTCGACGGTGCTCGGCTCGCAATTGCTTTCCGATGCTTCGATGTTCGTGCAATCGCTGGACTCCACATTCGGCGGATTCCGCGAGAAGGCCGACCGCACCTACGAGCTGCTGCGCCGGCGCAGCACCCAATTCATCGTGGTGTCGGCCGCCGAGCCCGACGCGCTGCGTGAGGCCACCTTCTTCGTCGAGCGGCTGACTCAGGAGGGCATGCCGCTGGCGGGGCTCATCCTCAACCGCACCCATCCCACGCTCTCAAGCCTGACCGTCGAGCGCGCTGTCGACGTCGCCGACAACATCGAAGAATCGGGCGAGTACAGCCTGCCCGCGGCGGTGCTACGGGTTCACGCCGAGCGCGCGGCCACCGCGAAGCGGGAGATCCGGCTGTTGTCGCGGTTCACGAGCGCCAACCCGTCGGTCCCGATCGTCGGGGTGCCCTCGTTGCCGTTCGATGTCTCTGATGTGGACGCGCTGCGCGCCATCGCCGACCAGATCACCGGCGTCGCTTCCTAGGGAGCTATCCCTACAACGCAGCGAGCGCGCACTTGGGTGTCCGAAATCTTCGCGGATTCGGTGCCCATGTGCGCGCTCGGCGTCTTAAGTGTTTAAGCGTCTAAACGGCGCTCTTGTGCTTGCGCTGCGCGGCGAAGAAGTCAGCCCAGGATTCCACCTCGGGATGAGCCTTCAGCATCGCGCGACGCTGCCGTTCGGTCAGTCCGCCCCAGACCCCGAACTCCACACGGTTATCCAGCGCGTCGGCGCCGCATTCCATCATCACGGGGCAGTGCCGGCAGATGACCGCAGCCTTGCGCTGTGCCGCTCCGCGTACGAACAACTCGTCAGGGTCGCCCTGTCTGCATCTGGCCTGAGAAACCCAGGCAATGCGTGCTTCTCCACCATCGATCGATACCGCCGTCTGCAAAGCACTCATGGCTGGCCGTGAAGCTGACACAGGCAATCCCTTCTATCACGAGCGGCCCTTCGAGAGGTGTGGGCCACAGTCCGCTTGGTGTGTAACTTGAATCACACCGTGAGATCAAGTTAGTGGTCAGAGATCTTCAACGCAACATCTGAATCGAATTTTTTGGGACGGTTGTGCCGACAACGTCTTTTCATCGCCCCGCGGAGGCCCCGCGTTACCAACCAACTACCCCGCAGACACCTCTGAGGACGCCACGTACCCTGTGCGTATGCCAGAACGGCTGTCCCCCCCTGACCCCCCCGCCACGACTCTCGCGAAGCTTGCGGGCTGCGGACTTGTCGCCGCGGTGGTCTTGGCCGGGCTGATGTTCCCCTTCGCGGGTGGATTCGGGCTGGCATCCAATCGTGCGTCCGACGTGGTAGCCAACGGCTCCACCCAGTTGCTTCAGGGCGAGGTGCCCGCCGTCACCACGGTGGAAGACGCCAAGGGCAACAAGATTGCGTACCTCTACACACAGCGACGTTTCGAGGTGCCCGCCGACCAAATCGCCGACACCATGAAGCTGGCCCTCCTGTCCATCGAGGACAAGCGCTTCACCTCGCATAACGGTGTCGACTGGAAGGGCACACTGGGCGGCCTGGCCGGATACGCCTCCGGCGACGAAGGCACGCGCGGTGGTTCGACGATCGAACAGCAGTATGTGAAGAACTACCAGCTGCTGGTGGTGGCCAAGACCGACGCGGAGCGCAAGGCAGCCATCGAGACCACCCCCGCCCGCAAGCTCCGCGAGATCCGGATGGCGCTGCGGCTGGATCAGACCTTCACCAAGCAGGAGATCCTGACCCGGTACCTGAACCTGGTGTCATTCGGTAACAACTCCTTCGGTGTGCAGGATGCCGCACAGACCTACTTCGGTGTCGACGCCAAAGATCTGAACTGGCAGCAAGCCGCCCTGTTGGCGGGCATGGTGCAGTCCACCTCCGGACTCAACCCCTACGTCAATCCCGAAGGCGCACTGGCACGTCGGAACCTGGTGCTCGACACCATGATTGCCAACGCCCCGGAGAAGAAGGACGAGCTGCTGGCCGCCAGGGCACAGCCCCTAGGCGTGCTGCCTCAGCCCAATGAGCTGCCCCGCGGGTGCATCGCCGCAGGTGACCGCGCGTTCTTCTGCGATTATGTGCTCGACTACCTGGCCAAGTCAGGTATCAGCAAGGACCAGGTGATGAAGGGCGGATACCTCATCCGCACCACCTTGGACCCGGACGTGCAGAACTCCGTGAAGCAGGCGGTATCGCACATCGCCGATCCGGGTCTCAACGGCATCGCCAACGTCATGAGCATCATCAAGCCGGGCCAGACCATCCACCCCATCTTGGCAATGGCCTCCAGTCGTACGTACGGCCTGGACGCCAACACTTACCAGACCATGCAGCCCCAACCCTTCTCCCTCGTCGGCGACGGCGCCGGCTCGATCTTCAAGATCTTCACGGTCGCTGCGGCCATGGATATGGGCATGGGCATCAACACCGTGCTGGATGTGCCGCCCACCTTCGCGGCCAAGGGCCTGGGCAGCAGTGACGGCTCCAAGGGATGTCCCAAGGACAACTGGTGCGTCAAGAACGTCGGCAATTACCGTTCCCCGATGAGCATCACCGACGCCCTCGCGACCTCCCCGAACACGGCGTTCGCCAAGCTCATTCAGTCGATTGGCGTGTCCAAGGCAGTGGATATGGCCGTCAAGCTGGGTATGCGTTCCTACGCCGAACCGGGCACCGCCAAGCCATACGACCCCGAGGGCGACGAGAGCCTGGCGGACTACATCAAGAAATACAACCTGGGCTCGTTCACTCTCGGCCCGATTCAGATCAACCCACTCGAATTGTCCAATGTGGCAGCCACTCTGGCTTCGGGTGGCAAATGGTGCCCACCCAACCCCATCGACAAGGTCTTCGACCGCCACGGCAAGGAAGTGCCCACGACGGTCGAGGCCTGCGAACAGGTGGTGCCCACGGGATTGGCCAACACCCTGGCCAACGCGATGAGCAAGGACGATCAGCCCGGCGGTACGGCCGCGGGTTCCGCGGGATCGGTCGGGTGGAGCCTGCCGCTGTCCAGCAAGACCGGGACCACCGAGGCGCACCGCTCGTCGGCATTCCTGGGGTTCACCAACAACCTGGCCGGAGCGAGCTACATCTACGACGACTCGACCACACCGGGCGACCTGTGCTCCTTCCCGCTACGCAAGTGCGGAGACGGAAACCTCTACGGCGGCAACGAGCCCGCGCGCGCCTGGTTCGAGGCGATGAAACCGATCGCCGACAACTACGGTCCGACCGTGCTGCCGCCCACCGAGCCGCGGTACGTGGAAGGTGGTCCGGGGTCCAAGGTGCCCAGCATCAACGGTCTGCGCGAGTCCGAGGCCCGGGATATCCTCAAGAAGGCCGGTTTCAGGGTGGCCGACCAAGCCAGCTCGGTGAACAGCACGGCGCCGTTCAACGAGGTCGTGGGTACCAGCCCGTCCGGAACCACCATTCCCGGTTCCGTCATCACCATCATGCTGAGCAACGGCATTCCGCCGGCTCCGCCGCCCATTGTCTTTCCCGGCATGCCCGGTATGCCGCCTGGCGAGATGACCACCACGATCGTGAACATCCCCGGCCTGCCGCCCATCACGGTGCCGGTGCTGGCGCCACCCCCGTGATCTAGACGAGAAATTCGCCACGTTTTGCGGTGGTGATCAGGGGTACCTCAGCTTTCGGAGTTACTCTCGGATGATGAGTACGTCGTTGAACACGGTCATCAAGCGGGCGGCCGCCTACTCGGCAGGTTCGGCCGCGCTTGGCATCGGGTACGCGTCGATCATCGAACGCAACGCGTTCACCGTGCGCGAAGCGACGATGGATGTACTCGATCCCGGCGCCTCGCCGTTGCGCGTGCTGCACATCAGCGACATCCACATGCGGCCCGGCCAGCGCCTCAAGCAGGCCTGGTTGCGTGAATTGGCACAGTGGCAGCCGGACCTGGTGATCAACACCGGCGACAATCTTGCGCACCCCAGGGCGGTGTCCTCGGTGGTGCAGGCGTTGGGTGACTTGCTTTCGGTCCCAGGACTTTTCGTCTTCGGAAGCAACGACTACTTTGGACCGCGGCTCAAGAACCCGGCCAAGTACCTGTACAAGAGCGATGAACGCAAGCACGGCGAACCACTGCCGTGGCAGGATCTGCGCGCCGCGTTCACCGAGCGCGGTTGGCACGATATGACCCACACCCGACACGAGCTGGAGGTCGCCGGAGTACGGATCGCGGCCGCCGGGGTGGACGATCCGCATCTGCACCGCGACCGCTACGACACCATTGCCGGGATGCCCAACCCGCTGGCGACACTGCGGCTGGGGCTGACCCACTCACCCGAACCGCGAGTGCTGGACCGTTTCGCCGAGGACGGCTACCAGCTGGTGATGGCCGGTCACACCCATGGCGGGCAGCTGTGCCTGCCGTTTTACGGGGCGATCGTCACCAACTGCGAGCTGGACCGTTCCCGGGTGAAGGGCCCATCGCAGTGGGGTTCACACATGCAGCTCCACGTGTCGGCGGGTATCGGGACGTCACCGTTCGCACCGATGCGGTTCTTCTGCCGTCCGGAGGCGACGCTGCTGACCTTGGTGCCGGCGCGCGTCGGCAGCCAAGGGGCCGATGCCGAATCCGGTGACCGGTCGCCCAGCGCTACCGTGCAGTGACGTGAGCCGTGCGTGGGCCGATAACGCGGTCCGATTGATCGAGGCCGATGCCCGTCGTAGCGCCGACACTCACCTGCTGCGGTATCCGTTACCGGCGGCGTGGGCCGACACCGTGGATGTGCAGCTGTACCTCAAGGACGAGTCCACGCACATCACCGGCAGCCTCAAACATCGTTTGGCGCGTTCGCTTTTCCTGTACGGACTGTGCAACGGATTCATTCGTGAGAACGCCACGATCGTGGAGGCGTCATCGGGTTCCACGGCGGTCTCCGAGGCCTATTTCGCGCAGCTGTTGGGGTTGCCGTTCATTGCGGTGATGCCGGCGTCGACCAGCCCCAGCAAGATTGCCTTGATTGAATCCCAGGGTGGCCGTTGTCATTTCGTTGACGAGGCGCAGCAGGTGTACGCCGAGGCGCAGCGGCTTGCCCGCGAGACCGGTGGGCATTACCTGGATCAGTTCACCAATGCCGAACGGGCCACCGACTGGCGCGGAAACAACAACATCGCCGAATCGATCTTCAACCAGATGCATCACGAAAAGCATCCGCTGCCAACGTGGATCGTGGTCGGCGCGGGCACGGGCGGAACCAGCGCCACCATCGGTCGCTACATCCGGTACCGGCGCTACCCCACCAAACTGTGCGTGGTGGACCCCGACAACTCCGCGTTCTACCCGTCATATCTCTCGGGACATGATGTGGTGACCGGGATTTCGTCGCGCATCGAGGGCATCGGGCGCCCCCGTGTGGAGCCGTCGTTTCTGCCGACGGTGGTGGACCGCATGGAGCAGATACCCGACGAGTTCTCGGTGGCCCTCACCCGCCATGCCAGCGCGGTGCTGGGCCGACGGGTGGGCGCGTCGACGGGAACCAACCTGTGCGGCGCATTCCGGCTGATCTCGGAAATGGCCAGCAACGGCGTTGGTGGCTCCGTTGTCACCTTGCTGGCCGATAGCGGCGACCGGTACGCCGACACCTACTTCGACGATCACTGGGTCGCCGAGCAGGAATTCGATCTGCTGGGGCCATCGGTACGCCTTGCGCAGTTCGAGGACACCGGCCGCTGGGACTAGTCCATGCGACGTAGCGGCGACTACGGCGTGAAGCTGACGCCCGTCGGGACCACCCGCCACTAGGTTCGGTACATGGACGCGATGCGCTCGCCGACCACCTGGCTGGTGCCGCTCGTCATCGCGGTGATCCAGGTGGTCGGCAGCACCGGCGCGCGCTATCAGCACCCCGACGTGGGATGGCGCGAGCTGGACTGGTTCGCCTATCTGCTGTTGGTGGCCGGCCCACTGGCGCTACTGGCCCGTCGCCGGCATCCGCACGCAGTGCTGCTCATCGTGCTCGCGGTAACCGTCGCCTACCCGCTGGCGGGATTCGGCTTCGGGCCCATCTTCATTTCCCTGGTGGTGGCGTTTCTGGCCGCGGCGACACAGGGCCCACGCTGGCTGACCTATCCCCTGCCCTTCCTCGGCTGGGCGGCCGTGATGTGGGGTGTGCCGTGGCTTCGCGGCGAGAACCCGCCGCCGTCCATCGCGGTGACGGCCACCGCGGCCTGGCTGCTGGTGCTGGTCGGTGTCGCCGAGGCGATCCGTCAACGGCGGCTGGCACTGGAGGCGCGCAAACAGCGCCGCGCCTCGATCGCGCGGGAGGCACAGACCGACCGCGAGCGCCGGGAGACCGAGGCACGGCTGGCATTGGCCCGGGAGCTGCACGATGTGTTGGCACACAGCCTGTCGATGATCAATGTGCAGTCGTCGGTGGCACTGGAGCTCCTCGACGATCAGCCCGAGGGCGCCATGCCCGCGCTCGCAGCGATCAAAGAGGTCAGCCGACAGGCGATTTCAGATGTGCATTCGTTGGTGGCGGCGCTCCGGACGGAGGCGGGCGTTCCCGTCACGCCGACACCGGGAGTGACGGATCTAGATGCCCTGGTGGCCACCGCGCGCGCCGCCGGGCTCACGGTCAACACCCGGGTGCACGGGTCCGTGGTGCCGCTGCCCGCCGTAGTGGATGTCGCGGCCGGGCGGATTGTGCAGGAGGCGCTGACCAATGTGGCACGGCACTCGTCGGCCATCGAGGCCGTCGTAACGGTCGGCTATCACGCGGACACGATCGACGTCACCGTGGAAGATCCCGGGCCTGCCCGGCTACGAGCCGCCATGTCGGGAGGGACCGGGATCGCGGGAATGCGGGAACGAGTGCGCGCGCTGAACGGATCATTGACGGCACAGACCGCGGCCGACGGAGGGTTCGTGGTGCGCGCACAGCTGCCACTGGCGCCCCAATGAGTATCCGGGTGGTCGTGGCCGACGATCAGGCCCTGGTCCGGGCAGGTTTCGTCGCACTGCTCGACGCGCAGGACGGCATCGAGGTGGTGGCCGAGGCCGCTACCGGTGCACAGGCGCTGGCGGCGGCACGGGAGCACCGTCCCGATGTGGTGCTGATGGATATCCGCATGCCTGAGTTGGATGGCCTGGCCGCGACACGGCAGATCGCCGCGGATCCCGACCTGGCAGATGTTCGGGTGGTGGTGCTCACGACTTTCGAGCTCGACGAGTATGTCTTCGAGGCGATGCGGGCCGGTGCCAGCGGGTTTCTTGTCAAGCATTCCGAACCATCGGAGATGGTCAGAGCAGTGCGTGTGGTTGCAGAGGGAGATGCGTTGCTCTCGCCGTCGGTGACCCGCCGGCTGCTGGCGGAGTACTCCACCCATGCCAAACAGCCCGCCGAGTCCGGGCTGGACGATCTCACCGATCGTGAGCGCGAGGTGATGGCGCTGGTGGCCGAGGGGCTGACCAACGCCGAGATCGGGGCGCGGCTGTTCATGAGCCCGGCGACGGCACGCACCCATGTGAGCCGCATCCTGACCAAACTGAGCGCACGTGATCGCACCCAGTTGGTGGTCATCGCCTACGAGTCGGGGCTGGTGCGCCCCCGCTGGCAAGACTGAAACCTACGCCCAGGCGCGTACCCGAACTACCGCCGCTAGGCCGATGTTTCCCGGCACACACGCAGGCACGCTGAGAGCATGAACATCAACGAGATTGCCACCACCACAACGACATTCCTTGCCGACCACACGGACCGCTGGGGCGATCCCACCTGGCATCCCTGGTTCGTAGTGTTCCCGATCCTGTTCTGGACCCTGGTGATCGTCGCGATCGTCTCCGCGCGGCGCCGCTGGATCGGCCGCCAGGGCGAGGGCACGTTGCGAGACGTCTATGCGCGGGGAGAGATCACCGAGGCCGAATATCGGGACCGACTGACAGTCCTACGCAGCACCCGTCGATAACGGCACGTCACACCCGCTTTGCGGCCCGCGGATCAACGCATTCGCGACCAACGGCCTCGATGCGATACCCTTGCCTGG
Organism: Mycobacteroides franklinii; assembly: GCF_002013895.1. GTDB lineage: Bacteria > Actinomycetota > Actinomycetes > Mycobacteriales > Mycobacteriaceae > Mycobacterium > Mycobacterium franklinii. Next base: position 31,136 of record NZ_MAFQ01000008.1, read on the forward strand.
CTTCAAAGCGGGGTGTGGCGCAGCTTGGTAGCGCGCTTCGTTCGGGACGAAGAGGTCGTGGGTTCGAATCCCGCCACCCCGACGCTGAGAAACCCTCTCTCACCTGGTCAGACAGGTGAGGGAGGGTTTCTTCGTTTCCGAGGTCGAACAGCTCGGTAGGCAGTGGGTAGGCAGCAGAAAAAGTCCGAGACTCCCACCAGCGCCGATTCTCACGCCAAGCGTGCCTCTCAGTCCCCTCGATTCCCCCAGAATCGCCCCTCACACGAAGAAACCCCCGACCGCTGATGGGTCGGGGGCTCTCGGGCACAGGAGGGACTAGGCGACAGCTCCACGGGGCTTCACCTGAAGCTCGCCCGCTTCCCACCCGTCAACCGCCCTCCGCTCGGCCTCCTCGTGGGCCGCGACGAACTCCCGCAGTAGCTCGGCGTCGTTCCTCAGCGTCTTCGTCAGCGCCGAGACGTTCTCCTCGGCCTTGTCCAGCGCCTTGTCCACCGCCGAGCCCATCGGCTTGAACACGGGCGACACTCGACCATCTTTCGTGTACATCGAGCCAGCCCGCGCGACCACCGATTCCACCTTCATCCGCTGAGCTGCCAGGCCCGCTTCCAAGTCATCGGCACGCCCCTCCAACTGTTGCGCAAAGCTCAACAGCGCCTCGGGGTCTACCTGCAGCAACAGGTCGGTCATCGTCGGACCCCCTGCACCCCACCGAACTTCTGGCCATTCTCGTGGTCCTGATCTCCCAGCGCACCCGCACCCGAGGCACCCACGTCTCCCACACGCGCCAACTCTCCCAGCACCGCCCTGGTCTCCGCCAGCGCACTCTCCAGAATCTCCGCATGCCCCGGACGCATCCCTTCCGCGCTCACGACGGGCAAGCCCGACGCCGCCTCCCGCGCCGACTGCGCGACAGCCTTGTGAACCTGGATGATCGGGGCTCCGCTCGTCGCCACCGTTCCTGACATCACTTCTCCTTCTTCTTCTGGTGGTGCGGACTCACCCACGACATCACCGAATCGGTGCTCCACGGGCTCCCCGACCTCTGGTTGTCGGGTGCCGCTGTGCCCGCCGCCTCCTTCGTCGGACGGCGGTCTGCCCCGTGCTCCATCGGGTCGGGGGTCATTGGTCCTTCCCCAGCGCCGCCAGCGCCTCCCGCTGGCACCGAGCCCTGCTCGCCTCACGGACCTCCGACAGCACATTCAACACATGCAAGAACGCGAGTGTCGGACCCAGCTCCGACTTCCATATCTCGATTTGCCGTTCGATGTGTTCAGCCCGCTCGGCATGCCGCACGTGAGCATCGAAGTATTCCAGTTCTTGCTCTTCGTTCACCTTTCCTCCTTATGCCGCTTGACTTCTCGGTTGCATGACACCCAGGTACTTCTCGCTGGAATACACCGCTTCACCCCACGCTCCACGGCTCATCGAGTCCGCTGCGTCCGAGAGGTACCACCGAGCCAGCAGACCCTGGTATCCCGAGGGCTGGACACCGACCCACCTGGCAGCTCGGAGGCGAGCGCCCTCCACGTCCAACTCTCCGCAGCCCCCGCTTCCAATCGCCACACGGGCGAACACCGACATGGCTTCTCCTGCCTCCACGTCATCACGACCACGAGACACCGTGCAGGGCAAGAGCTCCTCACCCTGCACCAACTCCTGGTACTGCTCGGCGGACTGGCTGTTCTCGTCGGAGGGCACGGTGCTCAGAACACCCTCAACCTCCCATCCACGAGGGATGAGGGAGGTGAGCTTGTCGGTGACCATGAGGGAACCTGAGAGTTCGGAATGATTTGGGGAACCTGACATCTCGTCCAACGGGCTCACCCCAGCGGGCAGGGAGACACCGTGCGGGTGGATGCTCAGGGCGTCCGACGTGCAGAACACCGTGCGAGTCTCGAACCCCCGCCGAATGCTGGCCACAGCGAGTGGCTGGCTCCAGCCTGACTGCTCGAACACATGGCGCAACGAGGCGAGAACCTTGTGCAAGTGGACTTCGGGCTCGGGAAGGCCAACGATGAAACACACGGGCGCAACAGGAGACTCGTTCCTCGGAACATCGAGGCCAGGAGCCAACCCGTATGCCCGTTGAATCCACGCTGCATCGGCCACTGGGCCGCGTGGAGCTGCTGGAGTTGGGGCCTGGGTCGCACTGGGAGCTTGGAGTCCAGTCGGCGCGGGAGCGCCTGGTGTCCCCTGTGGCACGGGAGGGGCCTGCACCGTGGGGGTCGGCACCCCTCCGATTGGTGCGAGCCCTACTGGGGTCACGGGTGGGGTTCCGCTGACACCAGGCGTGATGCCAGTCGAAGCGGGAGCCGAGGATCCTGGCGTGCTCGTGGCAGGGGCAGCCGCAGGGAGCTGGGAACCCACCGCGCTGGTGACTGCCGTAGTGATGTTCTGAGCCGCAGTGGGCAGGTCAGGCAGTGGGATGGACGGGATGTTGGGCAGTCCGTGGGATTTGGTCGGCTGGTGCTGCTCGGTCTGCTGGTGTGCCTGCTGTTGGGCAGCGGGGGTGCCCGTGGTGGCGCTCGAAGACTTGGCGCTCGGGGATGCAGGAGTGCTCGATGGGCTGGCGTTCCCCTGGGGAACACCGATGAGATTTGCAAGAGTCGGGTTCACCGTGGAGGTGGGAGTAGTTGTTGCGCTGGGTGACTCGACGTGCTCGGCGGTCTTCGCGCGGGGCATCTCAGGGAGCTTCTGCGGCTCTACAACGGGGTGTTGGCCTGAGTTATAGGCCGTCACGACTGCGCGAGGATCAGGCCGTTCGGTGCTGGGTATCGCGGGAACACTGGTGTAGCTCGGCGTGCGAGAACTGCCAGGGTCTCCCTGGAGGGAATGTCCAATGCCGTCGAGGTCAGCAGTGAGAGTGCTGGCAGCATGGGCGATGTCAGCTCGGTACTTCGCTGTGAGGTCAGAGGATGACGGGGATACGGATTTTCCAGCCAGTTCGCTGCCGAGAGCCTCGCGGATTTCATTTGTGCCCGTGGACACGAGGTCTGCTATTTGACTCTTGGCCTTCCCGACCTTTCCTCCAGCGTCGAGCATCCAAGAGCTAATGGTGGTGTAGTCCCGACTCTGCCCGCGAAGCCGCTCTGCGACAGCGCCATAACCTCCCGCGACCGCTTCGGCGGTCTTCCCCGACTCGCTCGCCATCTTGCGTTCTGCATCATCAGCGGATTCCGCTTGAGTAGTTGTCGCAGTAGATAGTGCATCGGCGTTTAGCTCCGCTGCGTGATACGCACCTTCGGACTCAGAGGGCCAGTTGGAGCCCATCAGTGAAAACGGGTCATCGCTTGGCTTTTCAATATCGGCCTGTGGTGCCATTACGCACATCCCTCTGGAAATCGGCCATCAAGTGCCGAATCTGAAATGTCCTTCCCAGCTTCGAGTTCCGTTCTGATGTGTTCGACGTACTGACTGAATCGCTTGGACTGTGCGGGAACTCCTGGCGAGCTGGGGTCAGAGATGATGTCCGCCCTGGTCTTACCCAGCCATTTGGTCACCCATCCGAGCTTCTCTCTCACCCAGCTCTCGCTCCCTGGACTACGGACACCCGCGAGCTGCCGCGCAACGCTCGCATCGTCGGGAAGCACCAATCCTGGTGACGCTGTTGCATTTCCAATAACAACACGTGGGCAATCGGGCATCGGGTGTGTCACCCACACAGCCGACACATCCACCATGTTCTGAGCCGACGCCGAACTGCTCGTCTCCCCCGCGCTGCTCGACCCCGAGGTGGTGGGGTGCGTCGAGCCACACCCCACCACCCCGATGGACACGCCGAGCGCGATGGCCAGGGCCGCGAGAAGCGTTGAACCCGGCCAGGATTGATTGTTGTTCTTCATGCTGGACACGTTAGTTCTTCGTCCGTGTCTCGCCAGTGGACCAGTCGCCTGGTCCGTCAATGAGCTGGCCGCTCGGAGGAACGCCGACGACCAGGCCGCATTGGCTCATGTCGAGGTCGGGAGTCCATTCACACCAGCCCGATGGGTCCGTTGCCGCGACGGGCGCGTTCAGCAGTCCGAGCACGGTGATACCCGCGATGACGAGGAGCTTCATCGTCCCCCACTTCCCGTCAGGCCAGGGCTGGCCGAGTGGGGACGCTCGGAGATGCACTTGTCGAAATCCATGGCACCCGAGCACGTCTTGCTCTCGTCCCAGTTCTTCGTGTAGCCGAGCGCAAAGCCCGCAGGGGGAGTTCCCCGTAGAGCCAGGCTGGAGTCCATAAGTGCTTCGGCCAAGTGCCCCCGCACGACCTCGATACGGTGGCGATAGTCCGCCTGCACCTCGGGGTCGGATTCCTTGTTTCCCATGGTGGACAGAATCGAGATGTGGCGCTTGGCTTCATCCACGTGCTGGCGCGCGTCGAACACGATGCTGTCGGCCCTGGCCTGATCTACCGCAGGCTGCACGTCGCTCAGAGCACTGCAGGCTGACATCCACGGCCACTCGTTCCCGATGAGACCGTGCGGGTCGCTCGGGCGGGCGACTTCGGTGCATCCCTTGTCGGCGGGGATGGGCTGCGCCTCAGGGTGGCTCGTCCCGCACGCGGCCAGACCGACCGACAGCGCCAGCGTCGCGCTGACCACGACGATGTTCTTCTTCATTTCTCGTGTTCCTTTCGTCATTGGTCGGTCTGATTGATTTGTCCGTGTAGACGGTCTATTGGGTGGGTGGCGGTGGCTGGCCCCAGCCCCGCAAATCGAGGTGCCAGGCTTTCGACAAGCCGTCGATTTCACATGGTTCCGCGTCGGCCAAGAGTTCTCCCGCAGCGAGGAGCTGTTCGTCGCCCACCCTGACAATTGCGGGGATTCCCGACCGCACAGCCAGCTCTAATGGCACCCTGACGTTCTTGTACTTCTCGGGAGCAGCGGCAGCCGCACGCGCGCACCGTGCCTGCTCAGCCTCGGTGGCCTCGGCGTTCGAGCAGGCTGCCAGGAGCGGGATGGTCACCAGCGCCACGATGACGAGAGGCTTCACTGGACACCTCCCTGCTGGCGCAGCGAACTCAGCAGTCCACCGCCCGCTGGTGATGCGGGCTGGGCTGGCGCACTCGGGGCAGGATCAGTCACCTTGTCGAGGAAATCCATGTCCGCCTCATCCAGCTCGTCGTCCTCACCGTCCGGGTAATCCTCAACGTCATCGTCGCGGTCGGGATAGCGAGCTTCCAGCTCAGCCAGCCGAGCGGAGGCGCGCTCGGAGGCTCGGTCGTCGTTCCACTCCATGAGCTTGACTCCTGCGATGAGTGCGCCGACGAGTCCTCCGGGGACGATCAGCAACCAGGCCCACCAAGGCAACCCGCTGTCCCGTGGTGCGGGTTGAGCCGTCGCGGCCCGCTGCTTGGCAGTCGCATCGGACTGCTGGCAAGCAGCTTTTGTTGCCGAGTTGATGTTGCAGTAGCTGTCCTTGAAGCCCGGCGAGAGCGTCGAGGGCGCGCTGGTCACTGTCACCGTGGGCGCGGGAGTGCTGCTGCTCCCGCACGCGGCGAGCGGGAACATCACGGCTCCCGCCACCACAATCACTGCACCAATTCTCTTGATACTCATGCCGCTTCTTCTTTCTTCACGTACAACGAGTTCCACTCACTGGCTCGCTCTGGGAGTTCCCATCCATCAGGTAGGCGCACCTCACTCAGCGCCGCGAGAGACGAATTCTCAACGGCCTTGCGGGTCGGGATCCCCGCGATGACAGCAGCCGCAGCCGCGACACCAATCGTCGTCAGGCGGAAGCCGTCGTCTACCTCACCTGGTCGCCAGGCATCGCGCACAGCCTGCTCCAAGCCGCTGAAATCTCGCGGCGGGTATTTCCGTCCCGCGCCCATCAACCAGTCCACGAGCGTCATCGAACTGACTTCGGCGAAAGGAATGGACACCTCGATGAGCTGGCGCTGAATCTCGCCAGCCAGCATCATCCTGCGTGGAGCCGAGTCGTCCTTGCTCTTACTGATGCTCGGCTTCATCATCACGACGAACGCTGGGATACCCGATTTGAGAACGCTTTCCATCGTTTCGTTGGCAGTGACGATTGTTCGCGCCGTCTCAGTCACGGCGTTGTACTTGTCAATGCGCGGTGCGCGGATGAACTTCGTGACGGGGCTCGAAGCACCGTCAACGAATGCGGCGATGCTGACTCCTGTGACCACAGCGTCAATGCCGACAACAAACTTGCTCACAATGAAAATCCTTCCACTCCAGTGCTTCCCGTCTCCTCGTCGCGCTCGACCACAGGGGGCGTGACAGCCCGTTCGGGCTCCTCGACCAGCTCGACCGCAGTGGGACGTGACACCACTTTTCGGATGCCCCGTTGGTCGGGAACGGGCTTGGAATCGGCCAGTGCGGAACGAATGTCGGAGACAGGCACATACACGGCTTGTCCCAGCACTGAGCCTCTGGAGTCCACCCGAGCGACGAAGCGTCCTGGCTTTCCGGCCGGGATGCTCGTGGGCTTGGGCTCCACATAAGCGGCGTCACCCAAGACCGTGGCGGCGGCGACATCACTGTCCAATCGGAAGCACAACCTCTGCGAGCCCATGTCGCGGGCGGTGGTTGGCACTTCATCACCCGTAGGTTTCTGCGCCACGACGAACACGGTCACTCCCGCCTTGCGGAGCAACTTCACCACTTTGCCCACCCGTCCACGGTTGGCCTCGGCTGCTTTCTTCTCCTCCGTGGTGTCCTGTGCTTTCGCCATGTACTGCGGTGCTTCCTCCAGCACCACCACAATGGGGAACAGCCCAGCGGCTTCGCGCCGAGTGGCGGGAATGTCCCAGAAGTTGTTGGCCCCATTACCCACACGGGCGACGCGAGCCATGCGCTCACCGCGCATCTCCAGCAGCTCGGACATCAGTTCCCCGCAGCGCTCGATGTCGCCCGAGTCGTCGTACGTTGCGCAAATCGGGCGGAGCACATACCATTCACCCGATGCGCCGCCGTCGAGGACGTGCAACTCGACATGCCCTGCCATCCCTGTCAGGACGGGGAGCAGCGATGCGGTTTTACCGCCACCCTGCATACCGCCGACGATCACGCACGAGTTGTTCTTAAGTGTCAGGTAGACCCCATCACCATCCGCTGAGCGACCCAAGTAAGAGCGGGCGCTCTCGGGGTCGTAAGTGTGAATCTCGGACGGCAGCGGGTCAGCCAGCGGGTCAATGTCGTTGAGGGAGAGAACGACCGAACCGTCTTGCCCGTCCGATACCGTGAGATTCGAGGCATCCAGCCCCGCATTCTTCAAGCCCGCGCGCAGGGCGTCCAGCTTGGACACCCAATCCTTCGCACTCTTTCCGGGCTGGTGGCCGAACACGATCCGCAGGCCCGTACGGGTGATGCGAACGTCTTGCACCGTAGGGACGATCGTGGTCGTTACTTTCCGCTCCACGACGGAATAAACACCCTGTACCGATTCCGTCGTCGTGCTCGAAACGGTGACTCCCGCGCTTTCCAGCAAGGCCGACAACCAGTCATCGTTGCGCAGAAGCTCCAAGACCGCGTACCGCTGAGCAACTTCCGGAAGCAGCGCGGCCACCTGATCGGCCCAACCGATGAAGCTCGCGTCACCCGAAAGCTCGGGCATCTCGGCGCGGATGACGCTGGGAGCCAAGTCCGACTCAGCAACGCCGCCGCCCTCACGCAACACGAGCAGCGGCCCGCCGTCACGGGACTCGAAGCCAACCCTCCGCGCGAGCCCCACAGGCATGCCCGCTTTCACATGCCACACCCAGAGCGGCGGACGGTTGAACCCAGCTCCCGTGTACCTCACCAACGGCGTGCTCAACACGCGGCGCTCCTCGGACGTGGCTTGGCGCGTGATCTCGCTCAGCGCCTTCTCGATGTCCTGGCCCATCCGCGACTCGATGGACGCGAGCTTCTCCGAGAGCCGCTCGTACTCCTTCTCGGCCTGATCCTGGTCACGTTCGATGGCGTCGAGCGCCGCATCCGACTGACGGATGCTCCTCTGCCACATGAAGTCCTCGCGCCGTTCGGCGCGCCTAGCGGCCAAAGCTCGCTTTTGCTGGCGACTCACGCGACCCACCGCCGCTCTTGCTCGGCGCGGACGCGCGCTACCGCGCCATCGACGTTCCGCTGGGCCTGACGGCGGGCGCGCGCAACCTGCTGGCGCACCTCGCGGTTCGCGGCACGCTGGGCGCGGTTGACCTCGGCCTGAACGTCGGCGCGGGCCGAACGCGCGGCCACGGGACGGCTCCGCTCGACCCGTACGGCCTGTCGGCCCTGCATCGCCATCCACACGAGGAGTCCAGCGACACCCAGCATTCCAAACCCGATGAGCGGGTACTCGCTGATAGTCCCGAGGCCCAGGAAGGCCAAGACAGCAGCTCCGACGTACTTGCCCATCGCGCTCACCTCCTTGGTCTCCCGAAGGGCTCTTTGCCGAGCCCCTACCTCTTAATTCGGCGGACGGAATTAAGGGAGTTCCGCCGTTAATAAGTCTAATCCAATTCTTTGCCTTGTCAACTCCCTGTATTACGAATCCCGGTGTGCACCAGCACTTCCCGTTACTCTGGCATTAACACCACACTTTGCTATCGGGTCAGAAAAGCCCGTTGAACTGGGGAAACGAGAGGTGCGGAGGGGGTGGAAGGTGCGGGGAGATGGGTGTTCTCGCAGGTCAGAAGGGTTGGGAATGAGGTGCAGCGGGAGGGAAAAGGCCAGGTGGTGGGGGTTCTCGTGTGGTCAGAAGGTTCGCCGCGAGGTGTGCGCCGAGTCGGAGACTCGGTGTGCAGCGAGCTTGGGCGGGATGCTGGGTGGCTTACGGAATGGGGAGTCGGGTGTCCGAGAAGCGTGCTGGGGCGGGGGAAATGAGGGTTCGGGGGGTCTTACGGCGGGCGTTCCGAGGCGGCTCGGGAGCGGGTGGGCGAGGGGCGCTCGGGAGGCCGTAAAACGTGTTCTCTAGCTGGCTATATGCGGGGGTGCTCGTGCCGAGAATCGAGGGTGCGGGAAATCTTACGGAGCGTCTTACAGGCCATCTTCCAGCCTGTCTTACGGGCTATCTTCCACGCGGCCTTACGAATTGACGGATTCTGTGGTGACATCGACATCTATCGAGAAGCTGCGGGCGACGCGCGGTGGGTAGGCGTTGTCCTCCTCGCTGAGCGTCACATGCACGGCCCCTGGACCTTTTGCCGTGAAGCGGCTTGTGTAGGTGGCGTTCTGCGAACCGTCCGGTGGCTTCTTGTGCGGGTCATACAGGGAGCCCAAAGGTTGCAGAACCGCCCAGTCGTAGCCATTCTTGTCGTGCCACTGGCAGTTCGTGGTTTCGTAGTCATCGGCCAGAACAATGTCGAAAACCTGACCGACCCGAAGTTGCACACGCCCACCGTTATCGAAGTCCGTCGCCACCACGTCCGCGCCGGGAGAAGAGACCGGCGTCCGAGACGGCGACACCTGCTCGACAGGCGACGAACAACCCACCGCTCCCACCAGCAGAACCGCCAACCCCCATCCACGCATGCACGGAGCCTAACGCGATCACACCGCCGCCAGCACCGGCATCGGAACCTCGGAGCCAGCAGACAGGATCTTCTTCACCGCGTCACGGTGCACCCGCGTCTCCCGCTCAATTCGAGTCACCGACGCCCCTGACTCGGCCAGCGCCAGCACCCGCGCAACCGACTCCGCGTCCTTCTGCGTGATCCCCTCCGCAACCAACTTCGCAGCGCGTTCGCGGTGCGCGTCAGTCACCGCGAAGTCGGGCGCAATCAGCGCGGTGCGCGCAGCCTGTGGTGCGCGTTCAGTCTGCGCGGGCGCGGACAACGGCCCTGGAGAACGCGGTGCGGTATCCGTCTTGGAGGACTGCGCGGGCTGAGTGCGCGCACCCCGCGCGGGGGTATTGACCTGCGGAGCTGTGGTGGATGTCTCCCGCGCAGACCTCGTTGAGACCGCGCGGGCAGCTGTGCGCGCGGCACGCAGATCCGCGCCCGAGGCGGGCCGCAGCACCATCAAAGAGATCGTGCTGACCGCGATTCCCGCGTCAATCGTCAGGGGCCACAGCGCCGCCAAGCGCGGGCCGAGACCACCCGCAACCGCGACCGCGTACAAGCCCGCGTAACTCAGAATCGCCGCCGCCAGCGCCAACAACGCGGTCACGCAGACAGCGAAAACATAGGGTCCACCGGACTCACGCAGCGAGAAGGATCCTCGCCTGGCGCGGTGTACTGAACCCGCACGGGCGAGCGCCTGAAGCCCGTGGATGGCTGCGAACGCGATGACTGGCGGGATGAGGTTCACACCGATTTTCACCGCCGTAGCCGAGATGACAGGCAACACAGCATGGACGGTGTTGCCCACCAAAGTGAGCACCGTCGCGGACCCAAGCCACCACCAAAAGAACCTCCGCGCACACTGACGGTCGGACTCGGCCTCAGCGAGTTCGGCAGATGTTGTCATCAGGCTCATAGAACTGATTATCGTTGAGCTGGAGAGCATTTGACTACTCACGGCTTGTCACGTCCCCTCTGGCGTTAAGGGCTTCTTCGACAAACTGTTGGACGGCGAGCAAGGCTCGGTAGGTGGTCATTCCGACCGTCTCGGTGTCGAAGTTCGGTGTGCAATGTGACACGAAACGATGGATGGTCTGGCTGACCTCGACAACCACGCGCAGGTCTTCCAGAGGGAGCAGCAGATGTTCGGGTTCAAGGCGCTGGCAGGCCAGTTGCACGGCGCGCGGGAGGGCGGGCAGTTCAGGGTAATCGTCGGTAGACATGATCAACTTCTCCAATACTTGTTCGTCGTCGCGGTCTTGCCGATGTACTTCCGTCGCGCGTCGGCCAGCGGCCTCACGTTCCCGGTGGCGGTCTCGGCCACCGCGCCCTCCGTGACCGTGAAGGGCTCTGCTGGCTCGGCCTCTGCACCTGGCGGCGTCCACCCGGGGAACAACTGCTCCCTGAGTCCGGTGGCGTTGTCGGCGTTCGACCACGCGTCCTTCGCCTGGATGGAAATGTTAGTCACCGGCTTTGAATTCGCGTCGGAACGATCGAGCCGCGCACCGGGAATCTGCTCCAGCCGCTTGAAAAACAGCGACTTACTCATCCCCTTCCCTTGTTCGTCAGTGGTCCATGCCTGGAATGCATCGAACAAGTTGGTTTTCGTGGCCGGGGCCGGGAAGCTCGGCCACGTCGGCATCGAGATGTTAACGACGGTCGGGCCGAAGCTGCGCCTGGGCGTGTTATCGGTTCCCGTCGCCGAAGCGGCGGCGGCTGCCTTGGCCTCTTTGGTGGCTGTCTTCACCCCAACGACGCAGCACGACGAGATGAAGCGTGCTACCCGGTCGGATTCGGCGGCGAAGTGCTGCGCGACGGCGGGATGCACTGGCTCCCAGCCGGGTCCACGCTGCAAGCGCGCCTGACGCGCTTTAGCGAGCATTACCAGGATTCCTGGTAATTCCTCCAACAACTCGTCCTCGATGGCGGGGTTTTCGAAGCCCAGATAGGTCTTCAAAAACGCCACCGGCACGACCCTGCTCAGGTACGAAGTCCCTTCTGCAGCAGGCACCGTCGGCAGGGTGTTCGCCGATAGCATAAATTGCGAATTGGCCCGAAACGTGAGCATCGCCCCGTACTTCTTGCTGGCCGTGATGGGGTCGTCACCCGTGACCCGTTTGAACGCCGACAGGTCCGCGATGTGATCCTTCGGCAAGTCCGGGCAGACGTTCAGTGCCCGACCGAACAGCTCCGCGACAGCGAATCCTCCCCCGCCCTGACCATCCGCGAGCTGCTGCAAGGTCACTGCCGAGACGTTGTTACCGACAAGCTCCTTAGCGATACGCAGCACCGTGCTCTTGCCACTTCTGTTCGGGCCGAACAGAAGCAGCGCCTTGCTGGGAACCCTGCCTTCGTCCAAGAACTGGCTGAACGCCTCCAGGAACGCGGGCACCTGCTGCGCGCCCACACGGTCCTCCAGCCACGCGGAGAACTTCGGGCAGGTCGCGTCCTCGTCCCACGAGACTGCGAGCTGCCGGATGGACTGGTACTTGGATCCGTGCGGCAGCAGGGTCAAGGTGGTCAGGTCAACCATGCCGTTGCGGCAGTTCATCATCCCCTTGAACGGCGTGCGGTCAGGCAGCACCCGGCGGTGCCTGATGCACAAAGTGAGCGCCGCCGCCTCGACCGTCGCCAAGCGTTGCAGGGAGAACTTGTCGCCCAGCAACGACAGCACGACTGCCATGAATGCGGAGCGTCCGGTATGCCAGACGCCGCGCGAATAAACCGCCAGAGCGCCACCATCATCGGCCCCGGTGGCGATGGCCGCAACCTCGGAATCGGGTGCCGAGATGAGTTCGCGAGCCGTCGATTCAGGCTCGAATTCGCCCGTCACCGGGTCGAACCACATGCTCCCGTCTGCCACCGCACCCGTGACTTTCGGCAGCCCAGCCTCGTCCAAGATGATGTCGCCCCGGTCGATGTCGGCCATCACCTTGGCAGCTGCCTCGCGGCGCTGCGCGTAGTTCTTCTCCCGTAGCTCGGCGGCGTGGCCGGGGTCGTCCTTGGCGCTCTGGGGCTTCGGGCGACGAGCGGCGGGTCTTGGCGTGGCCTTGTCCGCCAGGCGTGCCAGAACACTCACCCGCTTCTCGGCGGGCAGCTTCCCGAGATAATCGTCCATGCCCGTTTTCGCGCCGCCAGGACATGGGATGAACTTCACCGAGCGCGCCCCGGACAGCGCCAATTTGAGCATTTCACCGCCCTCGTAGACCCTCGGATTCTTCAACGCATCGGCGTCCAGGGCGATCAGCACGTCACGGTCATCGCAGTACGCGGTGAGTTCCAGCGCCGGTGACCAGTCCCCCGTAGACCACCCGGAGCACCCGGGAATGCCAATCACCGTGGCCGTGTCGCTCAAGACAGCGGCGACACTGTGAGACTGCTGCTCTCCCTCGACAATCCAGACAGGCGCGTCCTCGTCCGACACCTCGGTGATGAGATTGTGGTTCGGCGCGTCGCCCTTCTCCGAGAGATACTTGCCGACTCCCACGGGCGGGTTATCGAGACGCAAACGCCACAGAACCCTGTCACTGCCGATGTGGCGACTACCGAACAACAGCCCGCGCGGGGAGGTGATGTCGCTGCGCTCACGGAAATACTCGGGCAGGTCAAGAGTGAGCACCGACGAACGGATGAGCGGTGCGGGGTTTGAGTCCAAGTAGGAGTCGGGGATCCCGCGCACCGCCAAGTGCTCGCGATGCGCGGCGGTCAGCTCCTGGCCGGGAAGCTCGATGTTGTTCTCGCTCATCAGTTCTCCTCGCCCTCGATGTCGGAGCGCAGGTTGATCGGCTCACCAGACGCCACCGACTCCAGCACGAGGTCACGCACACCCAGCGGGAAGCCGATTTCCGTCAACATCGCGGCAAGCGCATCAGCGAATCCGCGATGCTCGTCGGCGCGCAAGCTCAACGCCATCGAACGGGTTTGAGCGATGGCCGACGCAAGGGCCACGAGCTGCTCCTCGGCGTCCGGCGGACGGAACGCAGGAAGATGGTCGTTCTCGAAACGGTCCACCGCCGCGCCCCATGCCGCCTGGATCAGTGTGGTCAGAGTTTCACGCAAGTACGGGTCGGCCGGGGCGGTGCTAGAGATGAGGCGCTGGATGTCAGCCGCGAGCTGTCGGGACGAGCGACCCAGGCGCGGGTGCTCCTCCAGGTACTCGGTGATGGGTTCGAGCGCTTGCGCGTTCTGGACGAGCTGGTAGAGCGGACGCAGCCAGCCGTGAGCATCACTGAGAATCTCGAAAGCCAGCCTTCCCCAGGACGTTCGAGATTCCGGTGCCAATGCCATCGGCAGTATGGGCAGTTCAAGGGCCAGAGAACGCAACTCGGGCTTGGGCGCAAAGGCGAGCCTCGCCAAGGGGCTGATTTCACGCGATTCAACTGTTACAGTTGACATGTCGATTTCCTTTCGATGACAGGCCCGACCTCACCGCCTCGAAAACGGAGTCGGGCCTGTTGCTTTTTAGGGTCTAAGCGGCGTTGGTCGGCAAGCTCTCGACATAGGCATCGAGGGCTTCGGTCGTGTATTTCCACCTGTTGCCATCGCGCACCGCTTTGACCGCGCCACTGCGGCGCAGGTCATCGAGCCGCCGCACGGTCATGGACAGGTACTGAGCAGCACGTTCGCGGTCTCGCAGAGCTATCTCCAGCACAGTGCTCATAGAGCGCCTCCTCTCAAGTTGCTAGTCGTACGGTTTTCGCACGTCTCACGTAACCACACTGTGACGCGGAATCCTCACTAAATCAACTGTTACGCTTAGGAATACACCCATATAGGTGTATTGTTGACCGCTCGAACACTCCTCCCATTCGAGTTAGCTAGACGTTGCCGCGTCGCGCATCCGAGTGCGGCAAGAAGTGGTGTCCCCATCGGCAAACGCGCAGGTCAGCCAGACGAAGTGCAACAGTGCCCGCGCGAACCCGTTGGAAGACACCAAATCCGAGGTTCCGCAAGGGTGTGCCGAGTGTTAACACCTCGTATCGCGAGACAATTAAATGTGACCTTGGTCACATGCCTGTATTAGAGGGCGTGCAACACGCGCCGCGTTCGTCGCCAGGACGGAGCGCAGTCCACCATCCACTCGCGCGGAGACACCGCGTGGGCTCGAAAAGCCCGGACCCAGGAGGACCAAGATGCCTCAAGACAATCAGTGGAACTACGAAGACGGCGTGGTGCGCGGAGGGAGCATCTGCCGAACCGACGATCACGCCACGGCGCTCGACGCCCAGACGGGCAAGGCGCTGAGAAACCTCACCTCGCCGAAAGTCGAGAACCACAAGTTCATCTCACCAACGTGCTCGTGCGGATGCCCGCACTGCTGCCGGTAGGTCGCAAGCCCGAGAGTCGGACAAATCGGACAAGATTCAGCGAAGTTACATGTGGTCTGGAAATTCTCTCTTTCGATTCTCGGCGTGTCGTGCGGCGTGTCGCATTAGGGAGAGAGAATTTCCAGACCCTGTGTAACTTGAGCCAGAAATGTCCGATTTGTCCGACTAGCCTTTGAACTGCGAAAAAAGGACGTGTAGGTCGCTGATGGACTGCCGGATTCGACTCTGTGCAGCCGCTCAGAGATGCGGTATCACGGACTCTCGGACCAAAGAAGACGGCGACCTGCGGATTTATCCCATCAGTCCGCGTGCGTTCCAGGGGTCGATTCAAGTTTCCGTGAGAATGTCCGATTTGTCCGATAACGCCGACTGTGCCCGCCGACCTGGCGTTGTCGAGCCCCCCCCCCAATGTCCTTGGATTGGGTGCTATCGGGGACTAGCGAGTGACTTGTTCGTGTAGACAACCGTGAAACACAGGTTGAGATCATGACCGCTCACACCCGGGTCACTCGCGATGGCAGCATGCAGACTCGGTGTCGGAATCGGCACCTCCGCAACCGTCTGCGACGGTAGTTGCTTGAGTTTGCGTGCCTGGTCGTCGCGGTCAATAGCCGATTGGACGCGCACAGCGGCGAGATTACGCTCGACCACGCTGGTGAAGCAGCGTGAAACTGCCTGCTCCCAGGTGTATCCACCGCTCTTCCTGCTGTCCAAGTCCACCTTGTCTTGATAGTCCTGCGCCGTGTAATCGACCAAAGGAGGACTCGACCAGAAGGGGTCTTTGAAATCGACAGATGACGGGTCTTTCTCGGAATCACACGCCGCGCTTCCCAACCCGACCAGCACAAGCGCGGTTACTCCAGCCACCCTCCGCGTCACAACGCGCACACCCAACATCAGATCCCCTCCCGATTCCAGGAACGCCGTCGCGTCCCCGCCTGCACTGGACGCTACCCACCCGAACAGCCTCGGTGTGCGTAATCGCTCTCGGCGCGCCGTCGTCGGGCTCGAAGTGTCAGAGCTGTTCGACATACTGCGTCCATCACGCCCGTCTGGGCAGAAAGGTGGTGGACAATGAGGCTCCCGCTCCAGCTCGGTGTCTATTCAGTTCTCGCTCTCGTGGTCCCCATCGTCACTATCGACGGCATCCACAATTGGCGCGGCTGGACACTACTGGCAGTCGAGATCATCAGCCTCTGCGGCTTCGTCGCGTGTCTGTTGCACCCGGTACCCCACACGATGAGCCGACGATTCCTGGTCTACACCTGCGCCGTCCTCTCTACTCAAGCGGTGGGAATGCTCGGGGCGATTTTCAGCCTGGCGTTCCCCCGTGGTCCTGGTGCACCAGCAGCCCCTACCGCCCTCTCAGTCATCTGCTCGTTCGCCACAGGTGCGCTGTCACTGTGGGCATTCATGATGGTCCGCACCTGGCTATCGCGAGGTATCCGAGAACACCTACCGCCCCGAACCGATTCGAGGTCTGCACTGCGCAAGTACGCAATGACATCTGCAGCCGTACTCCTCGTGGCCTATGCCTCCTATTTCGCCCTGATCCCCCGTCAGATCGTCCTCGCACTCACGGGGGCCTCCTTAAACGCCGACATGCACCCGGACACAGGAGATACGGGCGGCTGGATCGCGCAGACACTCGACCTGGCCGTCGCGGGCCTTGAAGAAGAACCCGTCTACATCGGTGTGGCCTTCCTGCTGTTCCCCCGAGCGGGCCGCTCCTGGAAGTCGTTCGCCACCGTCGCTGCCGTCACCTCGATGGCACGCACCCTCTTGCACGTGTACTACGGCTCCGGTCAAGGCAACACTCTGGGAACTGTTTCTGCTGAATTCGCCTGGTGTGCAGTGTGGTCCACCATCAGCCTGGCCGTCTTGTACTGGACTAAGAGCCTGCTACCCATCATCATCGGACACGGGATGCACAACCTCATGGATAACGACCCGTCCACATGGAACCTCGAAGGATTCTGGCCGGTACCGATCCTGCTTGCCGAGGTAACAGCACTGGGTGCCGCCGTCATCGGATTCGTCATCTTCATCGTGCTCTGTGTCCGAGACGAGATTTTCAAAGCCCGTCAATCCAAGAGTGCACCAACACAACCCGCAATGCCCTGGCCCAACACCCATGGCCTGTCGAGTCGCCGTTGAGCTGGGAGTATCGAGTCCCCTGCGCGCCGCTGGGTCAGACAATCACGACCATGAGCCCGCGTACGTCCGCAGCTTCTCCCCTCCTGACTTGTACGCTTCAATGCCCCCGCTCCCGTTGATCACCAGCGGCACAGCGTCGGTGAACGACGCCCGCATGATCGCTGACCGTTCGGGCTGCTCACTCGCCACAGGTCAGACCCGAGGCCGTAGCCTTACCACCCATGGCACCTACACTCCGGGCAGCGCGCGGTATCGGTGCTGCGATCTTGCTGGCAACCATCACGGCCCCGTGTGCCGCTGCCGACCCTCCTGATTACTCCGCATATCGGGCTATCGACCCGAAACCTTTTCAGACCTATAGCACCTACGGCGGAGGGGGTGTGCAGTTCACCTCACCGACCGGGCTGCTATGCCGGATCGTGGTCATCTCGCGTGGAATGTTCGCCTACGCCGAGTGTTTCGGTAAGCTGCCCGGTGCCGAGGGAAGTAATAAGGTGGACATCAGTACCACATCGGGCGGATCGGGCATATTCACCACCACCACCAAAGCTGATTTCCTCGCCGAACAGACGGCAAGCGGTTACCTGGCCAGCGAGCCGACCGGCGAATCAGCCTTCTACCCGCTGCCTGTAGGTAGCAGTATCACCTACACCAGCAGCGTCTGGTCGGGCACTTGCGCGGTCGACGTTGACACCACCAGCTGTACGGTGCACACCACCTTGCCCGAAGACGACCGGACCAAGAGCTTCGTGCTAGGCCCGACCGACAGCACAATCCGGTAAAAGCCCCCATCGCAGATAGGACTACCACACCAAGGGATTACGGGGAGTTCATGGAGTCCGTGTTCAAACTTGCTAATCGCACGCTGGACGAGACATCGCCGGCTCAAATTGGTGTCCACACCCAGCACCGGCTACACACCGCACTCGCGGAATACATCAGCAGGCACTGACCATCACTCACGCAGCTTTGAGCGTGAAGTCCACGGTCGCGGATGGCGGCGTGATGCCCACCGGGCAGCCCGGACCGTAGCGGGTTCCCTCCCCCACGCCTTCCAGAGTCTGCGGGTTCCACGTGTAGTGAAAGCTCGTGGCGTCGGGGATGATTGAGCCATCTGGGCAGGCTATGTCCATGTGAGTGACATCCATTTCCCACCGCCCCTTCGTGAGCCTCGCCTGCGCGGAGGTGCAGCCTTCATGCTTCTCGTTGTCGCACACCCGCACCGTGCGACAGTCCTGGCCGCACGACGTGAAAAACCAATGGTTGGTCACTGTTCCGCCACCCTCACGGTTCGTGCTGGTCTCGATGTAATGCCCGCTCAACTGCCCAGGATCCGCGTCCGCAGATGGCGCGGGCACAACACTGGTCGCGACCAACACCCCGAATACACTGCTGCACAACCGATATTTCATGGGTCAGCCCGCCTGCCGCAGTCCGTACCAGTACCAGCCGCCGCTTCCCTGGAAGCATTCGGATTTCGCCGCAGGCCAGGTGTCACCGCCTTGTCCGCACACCCACGAGGAGTGATACGGGCCGAACAACGCCCACTGCCGTCCTGGCGGGGCGGGATACGGCGGAGAAGGCTGGGCACTAGCTGCAGGAGCGAGTCCAAGACTCAGAGCTACCGCGAGCGCTAATAGCGCTGTGCAGAACAGTTTTTGACTCATCACGGCACCTATCGGTCGTTGGTGTACGGAAGTGAGGTCCCGTCTCCGAGACCGCTCAAGAACCCGCGCTGGCGCGGCACGGTTGCGTGCTCCCGTGAAGCCCGAATGTCGTTCTCCGGCAACGCGGTGTCGTCGTCGTCATCGTCGTCATCGTCGTCATCGTCGTCATCGTCGTCATCGTCGTCAGAGCGTGAGCTTGTGTAGTCGCGCATTTCTTGCGATGTGTCTTTCACCGCCATCACGAATGCCCATGCGAGAAGGGCTCCCACAACGATTAAAACCCAGCCCCACCAGGGGATTCCGCCGCCGCTGTCCTTGTTGTTCTTAGTCGTTGCGGGTTTGGTGGGGGCAGTGGTCGGCGTGACCGTGACCGTGCGGGTGGGACTATAGGTCTGCGGCGGGTGGCTACGGTTGAAGTCATCCATACCGCGCTCCCACTCGTCTTGTATCCGCTTCTGCCGCTCATAGTCGGGGTCACCGGGGTAGTAGGTCGTCGGGTCGGCCTGGGCCACTGGCACCGCGCCTCCCGTGGCAGGCTCGCCGCCGAGCATCGTCAGGGGTATTGCGGCCACCACAGCGGCAATGCCCACCGCAGCACCGATCAGTCGAATATTCATGCCCATAAACACCCTCTTCTATGCATCGGTCACACCGCCAGGACGTACGGGTCGAATACCGGTGTCGTTGAATCGCAGCTCAATGCTGCCCTCGGGACCATCCACCACCAGCAGATTGGCCGCGTCCATGCCCGACGCCGAGAATCCCTCGCGCAGCGCCGATAACCCCGCACCCCAACGGTCGGCTGAATCACCTGCCCGCGAAGCGAACCGCAACACCAGACCGCTCTCGTCTACGGCAGCGCCGATGAGCACCGGTAGGTCGATGGTCGTCACGTGCCGCTCGTAGAATCCGTGTTCGTCGCCCCCAGACTCCACACGGGTACTGGTTATTGTGATGCCAGCGGCGTCCATCAACGGAGCCAGCCATTCATCGTCACGGACCAGTTCAAGCACGGTGTACCGTCGTCCGATTTCGACGATTACGGGGCCGAGTCCGGCCTCCCAGGAGACGTACGACAAATCGTCAAGGAGCCAGGGCTTTTCGTCGCGCACAATCGACGACAGCAGGTCTTCTTCTGCCACACCGCCACCGGGATGCAATAGCAGAACCGGGCCACTGTCCGTGACACCAGGAACCGCCAAAGCGGAACGCAGTGACACAGGGAGCTGTGCGCACCAGTGCGTCACCCAGATCGGCGGCTGCCCGTCCGAACCGCCCGTGTACACCACCTGTTCGGCGACCTCGACCGTCTTGGACTCCTCGGTTGCCTGTGCGATGTCCCGTTCGGGCGCTGCGGTGACGTGATCAGCGTTCGGCGCTGCGACCGCACTTACCGCCGTCTTGCTCTGTGGCTTCTTCTTGGCTTTCTTCTTTTTCTTGGAGGTGGATTTCTTCTTAGCGGACCTGTTCTGCGTCGTTGATGCTGTGCTCGCTGGGCGTGAAGGAGCGCTCGGACGCCGAGGCACATAGGTGGATGTATCAAGACCCGACAACACGAACCCGAGCACCAGGACGGCAATGGAGGCCATAAGCACCTCGATGGCCCCGCTGCCCGTGTCCAGCGACACGCCCTGCAACTCGTCCTCGGGCGCCTTGATGAGAGTGGCCTTGTTGAATATCGCGAGCACGGCGAGCGCCACGCCCAGAAAACCAGGTAGTGCAACGGTTTTCAGAGCCGAGTCGGAATCGAGAGACTCGGTGTAGTGCAACGCAGACGCACCGATGATGGCCAGACCCAGTATCAGCGTGACCCACGCGATGGGATAGCCGTGCTCCATGACGGGTGTATCCGCCATCCACGCCACGACGGAGCTGAACGCGCCGGTCCCCGAGACCCTCACTCCCACGCTGGGTATTTCGACCCAAGTCTGAAATCCCGCCACCGCGATGACCAAACCCGCACCACCCGCCAGCAGCGAGACAGCTTTGTATCCGCCGATCCCAGCCCCCTCCGTTCCTGGTGTCACGAGTCCGTGGTGTTGCGCCGAACGTATCAACCGATAAGTTGATTTGTCTACTTATAGGTCGATGACCTGGGGGTTTGCGCCATCCAGTCTTAACGGGTGCCGAGCGAAAAGGTGTCCCCCGTCCCCAACCCGGACACCATCGACATCACCGCACTCGCAGTCGAGATTCAGAAGCAGCGTGTCACCGCAGGACTCACGTTGGATCAGCTTGCCGAACGCACGGGCATCCCCCGCAACACGATCCACCGGTACGAAAATGGAAAGCTGAACCCCACCGCCAAGGCGCTGTTGCGCCTGGCCATCGGGCTAGAAATCAACATCAGTGAGCTGGTGAAACCCCTCTGTCAACGACGGGCGAAAATTGACCCCGTAGCGTCGGTTGAATTTTGACCCCCTTGGTTGTGGTTATTTGTTGGTTTTGACCAGTTCTCGGCGTGTTTTGGTTCGGTAGGAGTCGCCGTTGATGGTGATGACTTCGGCGTGGTGAACCAGCCGGTCGATGAGGGCTGCGGCGACGATCTCGTCGGCGAAGACTTCACCCCAGCGGCCGAACGGCATGTTCGAGGTGATCAGGATCGAGCCTTGTTCGTAGCGGCTGGCGATCAGCTGGAAGAACAGGTTGGCGGTGTCTGAATCGAACGGTAGGTAGCCGATCTCGTCGAGGATCAGCAACCGGTAGCGGCGTAGCCGTTTGAGCTCTTGTGGCAGGCGGCCAGCGTTGTGGGCGTCGGTGAGCCGGGCCGCCCAGCCGGTTGCGGTGTCAAAGAGCACCGGATAGCCACTCTGGGCGGCTTTGATCCCCAGCGCGATCGCGAGATGCGTTTTGCCGACTCCGGGTGGTCCGAGCAGAATCACGTTGTCGCCCTTGGTGATCCATGTGCTTGTCGCTAGATGCGCGATGGTCTCGCGCGGCAACGTGGGCACATGGTCAAAAGTGAAGTCCTCCAACGTTTTTGTCGCCGGGAACCGGGCGCCGGCGATCCGCATGACGGTGCCGTTGGCTTCGCGTTCGTTGACTTGGCGTTCCAGAACCGCCGCCAAGTACTGTTCGTGACTCCACGTTTCGGTGCGGGCACGATCGGCCAGCTCGGCCCACATCCGGCGGATCGTCGGGGTCTTGAGTACTCGGGCCAGGTAGTCGATGTGTTTACCGATCTCATTGCCGCCGTGCATGTTTGGTGTGTTGTGGGTAGTCATGAGGATTCTCCGATGGTGGTGAAATCGACCCCGTAGAGGTCGTCGTAATCAGGCAGGGACCGCATGGGCACCTGGTGCCCGTCGCGGTGGGTGCGCACCCGGCCGGCATCACCGCCGGTAGTGCGTTGCTGGCGGTAGTGGCGGCGCAGGAGGCGTCCTCCGAGCACCGAGAGAACAACTCAAGGTACGGACCCGGCGAGGACGCCACCACCAGTTCCAAGAACTCCCTCGGCTTCTGCGAATGGGCGCGGCGTGGAGCGGTGAAGTGATTGCGGATGTCGCGCCGCAGGGTCGGTAGTCCGCCGCGTACACCGAACAACACCAACTCCGTGCCGCTACGGAAATAGTTACCCATGCCCATTTGTGGCTTCACCCAGGTGATTGTCGTTTTGTACTCAAATCCCCACTCCGACATCACTTTTAGCCCATCCGCCAGGTGACTATTGGTCACCCACAGATATAGATGCGAGTCCCGAGCCGCATGCTCGCGCACCACCCGCAGCTCACACAGCTCTGTCGTGGTCATCGTCTCGTAGTGATTTTCCGCAGCGGCACGTGACGCTCGGTTCTCGTACCTCCACGGGGGATCAGCGACGACAGTGCGAAACTCCGTCATCCCGCAACCTCGCCATCCACGACCCCCACACCCTCGGATTCCCGTCGAGCACGCCACCCCGCGACCCGACAAGCCTCACTGCACCACACCCGACGACGGCCTCTTTTCGGGTGCCGCAACACCGCTGAGCACCCCACACAACGGTGCTGCGTTTCCGTAACACCAGGCCCCTCCTGTAACGGAAATTCCCCCTCGCCGCCCAGACTCTCCAGAGCCCTGTTACTCCACACCACCTCGATCCGCCGGCCGTCACCGCTGCCTTGCGCCGTCAACATCGGAATCTCGTAGCGGTACCAGCCATCCAGCATCCCGTCCCACAGCGCACTGGCATATCCGCTCACCACGACCGACGCATCAGCCCCGACGCACGCCTCGGCCAACTCCTGGTGAGCCTTCTCCGACCTCATCTCCACCCGATACTCCCCGCCGCGCCGAACCCCCTTATCCACGATGTACGGAGGGTCCACATACAGCAGGTTTCCACGGTCACCACCGTACGCCGAAACCAGCTCGACGGCGGGGCGGCACTCAAGACTGACTTTCTGAATCCGCTTGGCTGCCTGCGCTATTCGACCCGCATACCTTTGCAACACGACAGGCATCGGGGTGGACACGGGCCGCAAGTCATGCCTCCACCCCGTGCGCGTGAGGCTTCCCGACCTCCCTTGTGTTAACGCCACGAACACCCGCCGCGCGACTTCCAGCTCGTCCAGTTCACTCGAAATCTCTTGCGCCAACGCCCTTTCAGTTCTGCTGTGCGGAGTCAGGGAGCACACCCGTTCCAGCTCATCAGGTCGGTCACGTAACACCCTCCAGAAGGTCATCAGATGACCGTCCAAATCGTTGACCGTCTCTTGCCTGCTCCGCTTCTTGGCCAGCAGGACTGCCAGGGAGCCCCCGCAGACTTCGATGTAGTGTTTGTGCGGGGGTAACACGCCCGCCAGGCGCGGGGCCAGCCAGCTCTTTCCGCCGAAGTACGGCACGGGACTCTTGACCACGTGCGAGATGTTACCGGAAATCGTTGGAACTACTGGGATTTCCGCACCCGTAATCCACAGAGCGCTCCCCGACCGCGCCGCATGTGAAACACACGACGTACCACGGAGTGTCGTGCTGGTCGGACTCACTCAACCCGTCCCACCAGGTCGTCCACTCGGACACTTGCTCAACGGGAATGGCGTGAATCTGCTGATGAATCCACTCTCTCGGACGCTCGTCTTGCTCACCCGCGAGGATCCTCGCCTTCTCGGACTCGGACATCGGACTCCAGTTCATCGCGTCGAATCCCGCGTACGGCGCACTGAGCAGCTCGTCAATCCGCGCAATGATGTCGTCGGGCTCGGGCTCGACCCACTCCCGCTCGGGCATCCACTTCTCGGCTTCCCCAGCAGCCCAACGCAATTCGCTAGCCGAATCATAATCACCAAACCCCTCGCACCATGTGGCTGCCTGTCGCGCCGTTTCGGGCGTTAACACTTGCTCTCGCATCGAGCGGAAGAGATTCCAGCCGCCCGTGACGATGACCCACTCTCCGACGACGGCGGCTCTCACGGGCTATCCCGTCTCCCCGAGAACCCGATACAGCGTGGAACGTCCGACACCCAGACTTTGAGCCACGTCGCCCACTCGATGACCTGCTGACACAAGCGTTTTCGCTTGCTCGACCTGCCCAGCGCTCATCGCCGTGGGACGCCCAATCTTGGCTCCCCGCAACCGAGCTGCCGCCAGCCCAGCCTGGGTTCGTTCGACAATCAGTCCCCGCTCGAACTCCGCGAGCGCCCCGAACACCGAGAGGATGAGCCTCCCCGACGCCGAGCTGGTGTCGATGGATTCGGTCAACGAGCGAAGATGAATTCCCCTCTGCGAGAGGCTCTCCACGAGTTCCAGCAGGTGCCGTAGGGAGCGAGCGAGTCGGTCGAGCCTCCACACGACCAGGGTGTCACCCTCGCGCAACACTTCCAGACAGCGGTCGAGTTCGGGTCGGCTCGACACCGAGCCCGACACCCCCTCGTCCACGAACACCCGCTCGACGCCAGCGGCTTGGAGAGCGTCGAGCTGGAGCCCCACGGACTGCTCGGCGGTGCTCACCCGCGCGTAACCAATTAACATGTCTCTAAACCCTCCGATGCCCGAGATACGGGAATCCTGTTGTGGGACAAGGTTTCGGGACGGTGAATGTCATGGTCGGCGTAACACGCGCGCTCGGAGCCGAGCTGTCCTGGAACCGAACGGTTTTGGGACACGGTGAGGTGGGCGTACAGACCGACGATGGTCAGCCGCTCGACGGGAGTCAAGGGTGGCTCGGCATCACTCATCAATAACCACCCCCTCGACGTACTTGTGCACGAGCCTCGCCCAGTACCAACGGAGTTCGGCGACAGATGCCTCCCGTGAGGTGTCGGCACACAGGGCAAGCACCTGATCCCCGCCGTCCTCCTCGTGGCGGGACTGGAGGGTTCGAGCCGCCTGGAGAACCCGAGACCAACCCAACGTCAGTTCTGCCCACTCGGCGGGATGGTCGCCTGCCGAGCACCGCTGGGCGTCGGGGCCACGGGCGTGTTGCGGTTCATCGAACAGCTCCGTGAGTGCCATCAGATGACCTCGGAGCGTGGGGTTTTCGGACATGCTCTGAAGCTAGGTGGATTGGGCAGGGAGGGCAATCGAGAAGGGTGCACGTCCCCGCGCAGGTCAGAGACATGAAGAAACCCCGGAGGAAAGTCCTCCGGGGTTTCTAGCGTGTGATCACGCGGCGGTCTGGTGCAGCTCGAAATCCACTCCCATCCGCATCAGCACATCGACCAGCCGGACGATGGCTTCGTTGGACTGCTCACATTCGGAACACGATGTTCCGCAGGTGTTTTCGGGCATCAGTGCGCTCCCTCTGCGAGTTCCTCTTCCCATCGACTCAAATCTTCAAGCTCTGCGTCAAATCGACATTCGGAACATACGATAGCCTTGTCAACTTCCGACATGTCTCTCTCATCGCATTCGTCGCCGCATCTTGGACAGTTCCGCATCGCACGACATTCGGAACATACGATAACCGAGGCAACTTCCACCATGTCTCTCGCATCACATTCATCGCCGCATCTTGGACATTCCAGCATCACATTTCTCCTTTCTTCTTGTGCACCAACCTTTTCAGTGCACCCAGTGGATGCCAGGGTCACGAACCCCACGTGCCGCACCATGACGGTCGGCAGCACCCTCCCGGTCACGCGGCGCGCCGCGCCCGCTTCGGTACCTTCTTCTCGAACACCCACAGGAACGAGTGAACCTTCCTAGCGTGTTTCTGCGTGCTCCAACGGTTCATCGACGTGCGTGCCGGAGGCACGAGGATGAAGAAGTCCCGCGCGTACAGACCCATCGACTCGGCGTCCCCACGGAGTTCGGCATGAGACCAGCACTGACGCCCGGACTCCACCTCGTCCTTGCCTTTGACCAGCAAGCGCCCACCGGGCTTGAGAACGCGCATCGCCTCAGCCATACCGTCGCCGTACAAGGCGCGAATATCCTTGTGGCTCATACCCCCGGTCGTCGCGGCGTTGTTGTACCGCGAGTCGGTCTGGTGCTTGCCCGGGTTATGAATGTACGGGGGGTCGAGCACCACCACGTCAGCACTTTCGTCGGCATCCGGAAGTGCTCGAAAGTCAGCCAAGAGCACGTCGCCCACAGCAACATGGGGCGCGATGTCGCTGCCGACCAGGCTGATCGAGCCTGTATCCATCTTCTTCCAGAACGCGCCCTTCCCCCACGTGACATCTCTGACCAGACTTCCCGGTGGGATGTACAGCGGGGCGATGTGAGCGATGAGGTCAGCGTTGTTCCCGTTCACGACGCTGGTGATTGTCCAGGGCAGTGCTCCCGCCGCGCGACGTGCTTCGTCTGCCCGCGCACGCAGGTCATCCAATAGCTCCTGCATCGTCCGGTAGGACCGTAGAGCTGGGTCTAGTTCCACCTCGCAGTCCAGGTCGGTGATGGTTTCTGCCAATACAGTCATGTAGACTGCTCCTATCTTCTTGTTGAGACCCGCCGCACTTGGGTTGCCTCCCAGCGGCGGGTCTCTTCTTTCTGTCCCATCGGGATTGATGGGAAGTCTTTTGTGGTCAAGCAGCTTTCGCGTTCGCCAACTCGGCAATCCTGTCCGGAGAGAAGCCACTCCAGTGCCGACCGTCAGGAAGCAGCACCACCGGAAGCGACGTGTACCCGAGCGACACCACCGTGGCGCGGGCTGCGGGATCACCAGTCACGTCCACAGAGCGATGTGGTACATGCAGACCCGCGAGTTTCCTTTTCGTCGCAGTGCACTGCGGACAACCAGGTTTTGTGTACACGACGACAGACATGTGTTTCTCCTTGTGCATCAAAAGCGTTGATACGTCGTGGATGCCAGGGTCACGAGCCCCGCGTGCCGCACCCGTTGTCGGGTCGGCAACACCCTCCCTTACTCAGGCTGAGACCCGCACGTTCTCGATGTTCTTGCGGCGCACCATCTCGGCCGCGACCAGCTCGGGCATCTCGACGCCGGTCTTGTTCCGTGCCATCTTCGAGGCCCATGGGGAAGGATGACCTTTGCCCACCAGCTCCTCCACGAGCTGGTGCGTCTCCACCGCGCGGTCCACGAGCTGCTGGGCTTCAGTGCCAGTCATTTCGGCGGTCATCGAGTCGCCCAGCACGCCGATCACTGCGAGGGTGTCCGTCCGTGTGACACCGCGCAGCACGGTTTGACGAGCAGGCCCGAACATCCTGTCTTTTGTCCACCAACTAAGCGCCTCGAACACCCAGCCCGTCCGTGTGGTCTTTCGCCGCACGGCTTCCCGCAGGTGCGCGGGCGTCACGTCCGACAGCAGATCAATGTCACCCTGCGGGGTGAGGTGCTTGAGCAGACGCTCGTGCCCGTGTGCCCCTGCCAGCTCGTATCCGCCCCGGTGGGACATCATCGTCCGTTCGGCCAGCTCGGCGTCGCGGCCCCGGTACAGCACTTCGGCCAGGCTGCCAGACTCGCGCAGCACATCTTTGATGTCGCTGCTGACAGCATCACCGTGTTTGAAATGCCTTGCGGTGCTTGGTGTCCTACCACTGCTCGCATATTTGTTGTTCTGCCACAGGCGGTACTCCACGGCGACGAACTCAGGCTTCTGGCCCTCGACGCCCCCCTGTTGCTGCTGCGCCAGCAGGTCGGCGGCGATGCCGCCGGAGTTCTCGTGCCGCGCGGACACGATCAGGCCGTGGAGCGCGGCGGTCGCGATGTCGAGCTGTGGTGTGGTCATGCCGAGACCCGCTCGCCCCGAGCCGACCGCTCAGTGCGCATGGCCAGCCAAGCCTCAAATTCGTCCTTCGGATACCGCACGCTGGAGCCGACTTGAATGCTCAGCGGCCCGGTGTTCCGCGAACGCCAGTACGAGAGCGTCTGGCGGCTTACCTGCAACCGGCCTGCCACCTGGGCGGGAGTCAGAAACT
This sequence comes from Mycobacteroides franklinii, assembly GCF_002013895.1. GTDB lineage: Bacteria > Actinomycetota > Actinomycetes > Mycobacteriales > Mycobacteriaceae > Mycobacterium > Mycobacterium franklinii. The sequence continues at coordinate 59,080 of NZ_MAFQ01000008.1, forward strand.
CCTCCGCTAGCACTGCTTTGTTCCGTGCCATCTCACCTCCTTGAAAATCCGTTGTGGACTAACCATCTATTTTAGATAGTAGCACACGCTTTGGACGTGCTGTCCGTTTTGGATGATTGGGTATAGATTGGTCGGCATGGCCGACCCTCAAGACCGCGCCCTCGGCGCAGCCCTCCGCCGCCGACGCGAAGCACTCGGACTTCAACAGCGAGAGGTCGCGTCGGCGGCAGGGCTTGCCTCAATCATCTACGGGCGCATCGAACTAGGGAACCGCCCGGTGCGGGCGACCGAACTCCGCGACATCGCTCGTGCCCTCGGCGTGGACATGGGATCACTACTGGACGAAATAGCTCCCGTGACTGCAGAGGAGCTGGTGCAGCGCGTCGTCATGCAGCGGGACGCCGCCGCATCCGCGCTCCGCGACTACGGGTCGGCGTTCACCGAAGCGGCGGCTGCCGTAGTCGCGGATGGCGCGTTCGTCGGGGATGGCTGGAACGACCTGGAAACCCCCTCTGACCTGGCAGAATACCTCTGGGACACTCAAGACCACTACAAACCACTGCGAGCACCCGCCGAGGTCGCGCCCGTCTTGCAGCAGGTGCTCGCACGGGTGCATGTGAGCCTGGTGACCCTCTCCCCCGCGACGGAGGGTACGGATGGCTGACCCACAGCGGCGCAAGCCAGGTGTGGCCCTGGAAGACCTATGGTTCTACACACGGGGGCAGCAGGCGGGTGAGAAGAAGCCCCGCCATGGTCGCGGAAAGCGTTGGCGTGTAACAGTTATCGGCTTAGACGGCGAGCGTGAGACCGAAGCGTTCGACCGTAAAGTCGATGCCGAGACCTACCGCGATGCCGCAACTACGCGGCTCACTACAGGCACTTACGTCACGGAGAAGGCTGGACTGGTCACGGTGGCCGATGTCTACGCCGAGTATCTGTCCCACCAGAAGCCAGGCGGGACACGCGCCAGGCGCGAATCCGCTTGGCGCACATGGGTTGCACCGAAGTGGTCCAATAGGACTGTCCGCGATGTCCAGCGTTCGGGTGTCAAAGCCTGGATGGTCGAAATGCAGGACAAGGGCGCAAAACCCACCACCATCGAGTCCGCGATGGAAGTGCTGCGCGGGATACTGCAAGTGGCAGTGGACGACAAACGCCTGGCGGAGAACGTCGCCAGGAATCACAAGCTCCCCGCCCGCACCGACCCACCCAAGGTGTACCTCTGCCATGAACAAGCCTGGGTACTCGCGGGAGTCATAGACAAGCGCTACCGCACGCTGGTGTTGTTCCTCGTCTATACCGGCCTGCGGTTCGGGGAAGCGGCAGCGCTGACTGTGCAGGATGTCGATTTCTTGCGTCGCCAGGTCTATGTCCGCCAGCAGGTCTCGGAAGTCGAAGGCAAGCTCAACTGGACGCCTACCAAAGGCAAACAGAGGCGACATGTGCCTGTGCCGAAGTTCCTCATTGAGCCGCTGAGCGTGCAGTGCAAAGGGAAGAAGCGGGCCGACCAGGTGTTCACCGCTCCCGAGGGCGGGGTACTCCGTCTCAACACGTGGCGCGACCGCATCTGGAACCCCTGCGTGAAGTCTCTGCGTGAAGTGGACGAGCAGGGAGTTACCCATACGGACTTCCCGGACGCTACCCCGCACGATCTGCGCCATACGGCGGCGTCGCTGGCTGTCCAAGCTGGAGCCAACGTCAAGGCGTTGCAAATCATGCTCGGCCACAAGTCCGCGACACTAACTCTGGACACCTACGCCGAGCTGTTCCCTGAGGACTTGGAGCAAGTCGCCGCCACCCTGCACGCTGCCGTCGAGTCGATGGGGCGGGTAGGCAGTGGGTAGGCAAGAGTTTTGGTCCGCCTTGAATTCGTTGGACAGATTGGAAGAAGAAAATGCCTATCTAACTGCTATAACACGTGTTTCATATTGTGATAACAAATCAGATGTTTCCCCAGTTCAAGCTGTGTAACCTTCGTTCGGGACGAAGAGGTCGTGGGTTCGAATCCCGCCACCCCGACTGGTGTGTTCGCAGGTAGAGGCCCTGACCGGGAATTCTGGTCGGGGCCTTCTTACTTCCCAGTCCGCAGCTGGTCCGCAGTGGATTCCAAAGACCGCATCCGCGCCGCATCTAGTGCAACCGAAACCTGCTCCAGGTCGTCCGGGAACAAGTCTGCATAGGTGTCCAGGGTCAGGACTGCGGACGCGTGCCCGAGCATCGTCTGGACGGCCTTGACGTTGGCCCCCGCGCTGATCGACAGCGACGCCGCCGTGTGGCGAAGGTCGTGCGGTGTCACGGTGGGGTACGCCGGGTCTGCTGCCTGGAGACGTTGGACGGCCACGTTGAAGACCCGCGGCCGCCACGTCGACACTCGCAGCAGTGCTCCTCCTGGCGATGTGAACACCAAGTCCTCACGCCGCTTACCCATCATGAGCACGGCCAGCGGCTCGGCCAGGAACGCCGGGAACGGCACCGAGCGACGTTCGTGGGATTTCGGCGACGACCACACCACACGTCCCTTCACCTCGGCGACCGCCTCACGGATATTCACCCTGCGACGCAGCATGTCGAATGACTCCACCCGCAGCGCTGCCATCTCGCCCCAGCGCAACCCGGTGTAGGCCAGAAATCGAACAACGATGGCGTACTCGCCGACCTCGCGGGCCAGAAGTTCCACCTGCCGGTGCGTCAGGTAGCCCCGTGCTCGGTGCTGTCGTCGCGGCGACTTCACTCCCATACACGGATTGCGGGGGATCCGTCGATCGTCGACGGCCATCTCCAGAATCTGTCTCAGGACGCTAAGCGCATTCTCGATGGTGGCCGGTTTGGCTCCACCCGCCGCCAATTGCTGCACCCACGCCCTGATATCCGACGATTGCACGTCGGCTACTGCGACCGCGGCCCACCGGCCTTCGACGTAGCCCGACCATGCGAACGCGCGTGTCGCAACCGTCGTCTCCTTCAAATGGCCCTGGGTACCAAGCCACTTGGCGTGCAATTCACGGACGGTAATGCGCCCGGCTTTTGGCGCGACATAGGTTCCTATCGTCTGCGCGGCTGTGATCTCGTTGAGAAAGGCCTGAGCGTCCACCTTGCGGTCGAACGAACGGGTGTTCTCACCGCCTTGATCATCGACATACCGGGCCAACCATCGGCGCCCTTTGCCATTGCGCGCGGCAGGGGTCCCGTCCGATCGACGCCACCTGTCCTCGACGCCGGCGCGGCGGTTTCGTCGCTGCATGTGAGCCACCTCCGTTGGGTGCCAGATTCCCACCGACCACCGACAGCCGACGAAATCGTTCGACTGGAGCCAATTTATAGGCGAAGTTGAGGGTACTGGTGGACAAATGCAGGGCGCCACCACCACCGTTGGATTCGTTGACAGAACCCACTATTGAGGAGCAGCTACATGGATCTACTGAGTGCCAAACAGGTTTCAGACATCATCGGCATTCCCGTTGGAACTCTCCGCTACTGGCGCCACTGCGACATCGGACCGGCCAGTTTCACCTTGGGCCGCCGAGTCGTCTACCGGCGCGACGAAGTGCTGCGATGGATCTCGGAGCAAGAAAGCGCAACCCGGCGCGGAGGCGGAGACGCCGCGTGAACCGCACCCACGAAAAAGACCCCGGGGCCTAGCCGAGGTCTTTGTTCGAACCACCTGATCATCCGACACGGAAGTTCCACATGAGAATAGCTCGTCAACGCAGCCTGCATAAGCACCGTATGCAGGAAATCCTATGAGCGACAACACCGAGACGGACAAGAAGTCGGTAGCCGCACGCTTGGTCAGCATGGCACAGGAACGCTACCTGCTCGGGCTCTCAGAAGAGGGCGAGCCGTTCGGCGCTGACCGCGACCGCCCGCACTTGGTGATGCTGCTCCGCGCCGGCAAGGCCGGTCTACGCGCCGACCTCGCCGCACGGTACTTCGCCGAAACCGGCGCGGTCGCCGGCGGCCAGGCGCTGACTGACGCCACCCTGATCCTCGAAGGTTTGGCTGCCACGAAGCCGCCCGAACGCCTCAACCTCCGCGTCGCTGACGATGACGGCACCATTTACATCGACACCGGACGGCCCGATGTCCAGACGATTCGTATCCGACAGGGCCGGTGGACGCTCACCGAACGGGCACCTGTGCGCTTTCTGCGTACCAAGTTGACCGGGGCGATGCCGCTGCCGGCTCAGGGCGGGAATGTCGAGAAGCTCTGGGATTTCGTCAACGTCGACTTTGAAGACCGACCGGTCCTCCTTGCTGCCCTCGTTGCCGCTCTTGTCCAGACGGACGTCCCCCACCCGATCTTGGCGCTGTTCGCCGAGCAGGGCAGCGCCAAGAGCACAACCACGCGCATGCTGGTCGATCTCATCGACCCGTCACCGGTCCCCCTGCGGCAGGCACCGCGTGACGCCGACTCGTGGGTCACTGCAGCCTCCGGTTCGTGGGTCGTTGCCTTGGACAACCTGTCGACTATCTCGCCGTGGTTGTCGGATTCTCTGTGCCGCGCCGCCACCGGCGACGGCAACGTCAAACGGGCGTTGTACACAGACTCCGATCTCGCAGTCATCAAATTTCGGCGGTGCGTCATCATCAACGGCATCGACGTCGGAGCAGTGCGGCCCGACCTCGCGGAGCGACTGGCGACTGTCGACCTGCGACGCATTGATCGCCACATGCGACAACCGGAAGCCACGATGCGACAACAGTGGCGCACGGCTCTACCAGGGATTTTGGGCGGGCTTCTCGATCTGGCCGCCGTCGTCCATCAACGGCTGGAAACCATTTCGGTCGACGTGTCGCCACGGATGGCGGACTTCAGTCGCACGCTGGCGGCCGTTGACGAGATTCTGTCGACCCATGGCTTCCGGCGTTACCTGTCACGCGCCAATCAACTCTCCGAAGACAGCCTGTCCGCCGACCCGTTCATCGAACAGCTACGGCTGCACATCCGGGAACCGCTCGTCGCAAAGTCCGGAGGCGACCTGCTGGCGACAGTCACGCCAACCGGCGACACCTGGCGCAGGCCGAAGGAGTGGCCCCGGAACGGGCGGGATGTCACGGCCGTCCTACGACGGCACGCACCCGCGCTACGGAGTCTGGGTTGGGCGATCGAAGACGATGGCGCTCGAAATCATCGGAATGTCCTGTTGTGGACCGTCTACCCGCCCTACAAAGATGTGTCGGCCAAACAACACTCGCAATCCTCGCGTCCCTCGCGCATTTCGGCTCCGCGGGAGCAGTCGTCCTCTGTTCAAGAGCTGCCCGCGCACCGCCAGACTGTCCCGAAGGGTCATTCAGCCGACGATCTAGACGTCGAGGCGTCGTGACCGCGCTTGTCGGGCTAGCGGCGTCGGCACCATCGGGCAGAATCTGGACCAGGTCCCTCAACGGGAGGAGTGGTCTTCGTGAGCACGCAATTCGACGCGATCGTCCAGGCGGTCATCCACGACTGGCCTGACTACGGGTGGTCAGGCCAGTTGGAGGCGGCCATCAAGCAGCTGTATCTGTCAGATCTTTCTTATCCAGCAACATGGTCCAGCGAACGCCGCGAGGAGTTCGCAGAGCGCCACGCCGGCGACGATGCGCTTCTTCTCACCACCTCGTTGGACGATCTCATCGATACCGTCACAGATCGCTATGCGCGCGATCACGGAGTTCTCCCCCATCGTGACGATGCGACCCTGCTTCTCGAAGCGGCGCGACGAGACGCAATCGACGAACTGGAGCTCCGCTTCGTGGCTGACCTACCTGCCGAGATCGCCGCGTTGACAGCCCACGGTGTTGGAAGGGCAAATGGCTCTCTGACGGCGTGCGGGCCGGCCCAACGGCGGCAGAGCAGCACACTGCGCCTAAGCCGTCCTTAGGTAGGTTCCGTTTTGCGGCGGCACCATCCGCTTCGAAATGGCCTTTCGCACTCCCGTGTCGACAGACGAGATGCGATCGAGCGGCGCATAGATCCCTTGAAGCCGCGTTCGCTATTTCCGGACCGGGGGCCGCTGCCTCTCCTGCTCCTCATCTCTGACGATAGCGCCTACACTTGTCGGTAGGTGCATCTAAGGTGCATCTCTATGGACAGGACAGTATGACCATCGATCCACACACACTTCGCCCAGCTGAGGACGTTCCATTGGGGGGGCTGCCCTCGGCCGATCCGACCCTGCTCGGAAACGCTCCCCTCGAAGTCGCAGTGATCGAGATCCGGTATACCGCCCGTACCGACGAGATCACACCGGAGGTCGCCGCTGCTTTCCGGGACGACCTTGTGGAGAACACGGGGGTGGACTTCCCGAGCATTCAACCCACCGTCCAACAGCAGATGAGGATCGACTTCGGGGCCAACGGCGTTTCCCAGGTGGCAGCGGAGTCCAGTGGGTGGCAAATTGCTTCCGCGGACGGAGCACACGTCACGCTCATGCCCGACATCCTGATCATGCAGGTCAACCGCTACGAGCGGTGGCGTACCAGCATGAAGGCTCCGCTAACCGTTCTGGTCGAATCTCTCGGACGGTTAGTCAAGCCATCGTTGGTGCACCGCATCGGTCTGCGGTACGTCGACCGCTTCCATGACAGTGGGTTCAACTCTGCAGAGGCTTGGCGTGGCCGGATCGACGACACCCTTCTGGGCCCTGTGCTTAACCCAGTGTTCGGCGGCAGTGTTCGAGGTGCTCAACAGCAGGTGGAGATCCGGCTTGATGATCATCACGGCGCGTTGCTGCGGCATGGACCAGTTCGCGATGATTCGGGCAAGTGCGTGCAGTATCTACTCGATACGGACGTGTTCCGCCACTCCTCATTCACGTTCGACGTGCGAGAGGTCGTCATCTCAGCGGAGCGGCTGAACCGCACTTCGTTGTCACTTTTTCAGGCGTCGGTTACCGATACCTACCTGAAAGAGCTTCGAGAAGGGAGCGCGAAATGACGATCATGGAGCAGCAGCCGACCGGCTCCCGCGTGCTCCGGTCACCTTCCTGGGCCCGAGCACAAAAGGGCCTGTACCCGGCCCCTTGCGAGGACGGACTCTGGTCCAGCACGTTCGTGGAGATGAGTTCATCGCCGGGGTTGCGGGATGTCGTCGCGCATTTCTCTGGAGCCCTCGACCCGTGCGGATGGGATCAGGTTCGCGTCGAAGTTTTCAAGAGTCTCGACGGGCAGATGAACCTTCCGGGCTCGGCGCTGTGGTTGACGATGCCGTATACATTCATCGATACGGTGCTGTCCGACGAGCAACAGGTCGACGAGACGGTCGATGTTCTTGATGCCTTCGAACGAATCCGAGCCGAACTGGGCCTAACGCAGAAGGAGATGTTCAAGGCCACCGGCATCAACAAGCGCACGTTCCACTCGTGGGCGGCAAAGCCCCCCGCCAGCCGGCCCCGTGTAGCCAGCTTGGGTGGACTGTGGGAGTTGGCGGACGCCGTCGACGACCTCCGCAGCACACTGGACCAGCCGATGAACAGGTGGCTGCGTGCCGACAAGAAGCGAGCCTCCGCACTACTCGACGGCCGGTTCGACGACCTCGTTGACCTGGCTGTGGATCGGACGCCGTTCCCTCGGCGAGAGATCGGCACTTCGGTATACGAGGGGATCGCCGAACACGTCGAGACACCGATCATTCGAACCGGTGGTCCGGTGGTGACCGAGAACGTCGAGGACGGATTCGCCCGGTGACTATTGATCGACTCCTGCCGGAGCGATGGCCCCCGCACACGCTTCTCGCTCTGGAGCGGTGGCGGCAAGGGCATCTTCTCCCGATGGATCGCGGCGCATGGATCGTCCCAGCGTGGGTAGACGACCCTGTAACCGGAGAACCCGCTGCCGATGGAGCGTTGGGTGAGGTGCGTGCTCGGTCAGCACCATTGAGTGACAGCGGGTATGCCGCGGTGGTGTCACAGACCTGCGACATTGCGGGCGGTCCCGGGATGCGGCATCCGCTGGTGCAGGCATGCCCGGTACGCGACATCTCAGTCTTTTCGACGGAGAAGGTCCAGCAGATCAAAGACCATCAGCTCTCCGACTACGTCTGGCTAAGTGAGCCTCCGGTTCCTGGAGCGGTTTGGGCCGTGGACCTGCGCGCGATCGTTCCGGTCAGCAAGGGTTTGCTCGCTGCGCAGGAACCGGTCGTGGGGTTCGCCTCGATTGAGGACGAGCTCATTCTCGGACAGCGCCTTGCCAGCAAACTTGGCCGGCCTGCTGTGCACGATGCGCTTGCCGGTCCGGTATTCGAAGCTCTGCGCAAACTCATTTCGAAGGCGAAGAAGTCGCAGGACTGGTGCGATGACGTCGAACAGCTTCGTTTGGAGATCGTCGAGGGGACCACACTGTATCCGAAGCGTGTGCGACTACTCGTGCTGACAGACGTCCGCTTCGGACCGTCGGAGAAGAAACCGCTTCGCGACGAATGGAAGTCCCATCGGAAGTCATTGAACGCCGCCGGGATTACTTGGGAACCAATCCATTTCCTCACGGTCGACAAATGCCCCGTGCGACTCTATCGCGCGTCGGTACCCATCGAAGCGCCGACTCTCGAGCGCGGACGGTTTGCATAGACCCACTCGGGGTGTCCGCCTCACCAATCGCACAGCTGATTTCGGACAGGGTGGCCCCACGTACCTATCGAAGCACGCCGCGGTCCGCTCCCGGCCGGATCGCGGAGTCAGAAGGCAGGTTACGAGCGACTGCGCTCACTGGCGACGGATCCGCCCTAGGGCGCTCGGCAACGCCGATGCCGATGTTGCGCAGGACGCACATCGATTGCCTGGCGGGTTATCTGCCACGTGACCCAGGTTACGCAGCGCGCATCACGCGGGCACAACGGGCGTTGACGACCAGATGATCGATACGGTTGCTGAGCCGTTCAGGCGCGATACGGATAAACAGCTTTGGCGAGATCACGCGCCGCCGTCAGAGTCGCTCGGTCGAGGTCCTTGTGCCGTGCCCGTTCCGTGAGCCTCGCTAGCAGCGTGCACAGCGCCCGCTCGTCCCGGGAGGCAATGTCTGCGGCGTCGAGCGCGCTGACAGGGACAGGAGCCGGTGAATCTTCAGGCGTCAGGGCGAGGTCGGTCGCGGAACCGGCCCTCGGCACCTCGACGACGCGGATCGGCGTTCCGTGGCGCTCGGCAGCCATGCGTGCAGCAGATGAGTCGCGCCGACACGTGTCCGAGCAGTAGAGCCGGCAGCGTCCGCGACGTGGCCTGTCTTCAGGATCCATCATCAACACATCGCATCGCACGCACCGCGGCCACTCCGTGTCCACACGAGCGTCGCGCCATGCATCAGCGCGCGCAGCCGGTTGCTTCTTAACGGCTTTCGCCGCCTTGCTGCGCAGCAGCGCGCGTATCTCTCTGACATCAACACCGACCAGCTCGGCGATAGCCGCCAACGTCGCGCCACGTTCCCGCATGTCCTTGATCGATGCACAGGCTTCCGCGTAATAGCGGCTGCGCCTGCGCTGCGCCTCCGCCTCCGCTTGCTGGCGAGACTGCGCGACGCGACGGGCCTGCCATTCGTCCACATCCTGCAGGCGTCCGATCAACGCCCGAACGGCGGTCGCGTCATCGGCGTTGGCACGGTCCTGCTGCGCTCGCACTTCGTTCGCTCGGCGTTGCGCCTCGACGGCGCGACGACGCGCCTCCAGTTTCGACACAGCAGTCATGTCGACAACCTACGAAGCAACACGAGGTTTCGTCCACGACCACAGCCACATTCGTCTCAGTTCCGCGCGTCGCTCAGCGTCACTTCCGATGGCGCGCCCCGGCCGCTGTCGTCACTGCCGAGTAACCCGCCCCGCTTGCCACCAAGCCATCCCTGCCAGCCAGTTCCTCCAATTCCGACACACCTCTTGCACTCTGGGGCCAGCACGATCACTTTTCGTCGGACGATAAACACGCATCGATCCGCAATGCCATTGACGAAAGTGCTACGGGGTCTCAACGCGAGCAACCGCACTGCGAACGCTGAGGCGGTTCACGTCGCCTGGCCCGACATAGTCGTCGTGGGCATGCCTGCGATCTGCGTGCACGGCCCCTAGCGAGTGACGGCGAACATTTCGCCGGTGCCATCGCCGACGTGACTGGAGTGCAGAGGAAAGTTCGAAGACCAGCCAGACTGGGCGCAGTGAAACTCGTTGCCGCTAGAGGGCTATGCGAGCGGTCGCCCTGCATGCAGACTGGCGGCCTTCACGCGCTTGGTCTCGCCATCGTCGCTCTTGCAGTGGGCGGCGAGAAAGCCATCGACGAGGTTCTCGCAGTCGTCGTGAGTGATGCCGCGAATCCCGGTCATCCGGGCAAACGCCAGTGGGCCGACCAGTTGGCACAGCGCCAGTTCTCGGTCGAAGTTCTCCAACTCGGCTTGCGCCGTCGGGCTAGAGAGTATGGCGTCGAACGGTTGCCGGTACTGGTCGACGACTCGGGCCCGCAACGCGCCGGATGTGTGTCGATCATCGGCTTCGTTCGTCGGGCCGGTGGGACCAAGGGACAGCCATGCCAGCGTCGTGACATGCAGTGGCGCGTCGTTGAAAAGAGCGGCTTGGCGGCTTAGCAATTCGATCAACTGGTCACGCAGAGGGCCGCTGGTCGGTACCGGAGTCGCCACCTGGGGAAGCAAGCGTTCGAACGTGGCTGCGAGCAGGTGCGACGAACTTTGGAAATGGCGGTAAAGCGTGGTTCTGGCCACTTTGGACGCTTTGGTGACGGCATCGATCGTGACGGCTTCCACGCCGCCAGTGCTCAGAAGGGTCGCGGCTGCATCCAGCAGTCGATTTCGAGACCGGATTCGCCGCGGGTCCACGTCATCGTCAGGGACCGGCGCTGGCTGACTGTCGCTCACTCATTCACCTCGGCGGTCGATTTCACGCGATGCTGTCCTGGCAGTCTAGCAGTGTGGTACTAACGGTATCGAAGCGAAACCGATAGTATTGGAGCGTGATTGTGCCGGAAAGCGCGTCGCTGCCGAAGCGGTTACCTTCGCACACGACAACGTGCATGGGTTGCGGCCCCGACAATCCCCACGGACTGCAGTTGGTGGTGCACCGCCGCGGCGACGCGGTGTACTCCGACGTGATTTTCGACGAGCGCCACATCGGGGCTCCTGGGCTGGCCCATGGCGGAGCAGTTGCGGCGGCGTGCGATGACGTCTTGGGATTCACATTGTGGATCGCCGGCACACCAGCGGTGACTCGCAGCCTGACAGTGGAGTATCTGCGGCCGGTACCTCTGCATCAACCCCACAGGATCACCGCCCACATCCGGTGCCGCGAAGGACGGGCTCTGCACGTCATGGCGACGGGCACTGATTCCGATGGGGCCAACCGCTTCACCGCCACTGCGGTATTTGTCGCGGTCAGCCAGGATCACTTCGCTGCGCACGGCGACGTCAGTGCTTTTGGCGGCCTTCTCGAACAGTTCTCACGTCACGGCGGCCTCGACGACGGGCGACCATGACGCTCCCCCTTTCTCGCAGCCATGGCAAAACCCGACCGCTGGAGGCAAAATCAGCCGGCGGCCGGACGCGGACCGCTGTAGCGCCCGCCTCGCATTCATCCACCCAGCGCCGGGAAGCGATTCTGGACGCGGCCCTGCTCGTGGCCACGTCAGGTGGCTATGAGGCGGTTCAGATGCGGTCGGTCGCCGAGCGGGCCGGTATCGCCGTCGGCACGCTCTACCGCCACTTCCCGGCGAAGACCAACTTGTTGGTGGCGGCGCTATCGCGCGAGTTTCGCCGACTCGACTCGGCTGACGACTGGGCTAGCGGTGACGGCACGCCATTGGAACGGCTCGAACGTCTCACCACACACCTACATGACCGCTGGCAGCGCGATCCCTGGCTGACATCAGCCATGACACGAGCGTTCGCCGTTGCAGACACCCGGGCAGCCGCAGAACTAGACTGCGCCGCCGCCGAAATTCAGACCCTGCTGGCCCGCACGCTCAGGGGCGGCGAACCGACTCCAGCCGATTTACACATCGCCGCGATCATCTCCGACGTGTGGCTGGCCAACCTCGTGGCCTTTTGTGGCCACCGAGCGTCGGCCGCCGATACTCGCGAACGCATCGACCTGGCCACTCGGCGCGTGGTGACCAGCCGCGCACGACCCGCGGAAACCGCATAACGATACTAGTAGTATCGCAGCGCTACCTGAAGTACCCTTAGGGCGAGGCTCGATGACGCGGCGAAGGAGAGTGCCATGTATACCCAATGGATCGAAAATTGTGTCGTGCAACGCGTCTCCGTGCGCGACGGCCTGGTCCTGGACCTGGACGACTACAACGAGATTGTCATCTCGTGCCCCTTGCTGCTGACACTGCCTGCGGTCGACCCGTATCCCGCAGAAGCGGTACGCATCGATCCACTCAAGATCGCGACTGACGAACGCCCGTTGTTGAACCTCGCCGGCGCGGTGTGCACTCAGGCCTGGTCCGGCGACGATGGAGGGCTACACCTGAGGTTCTCGCGTGGACACAGCATCGACGTCGACCCCGATTCCGAGGAAACGGCATGGGAGTTGTACGGCAAGCGCCACGGCTACATGGCATGCCTACCCCGGGGGCGGGTACGCGTGGTCCGCCACGACCTCCCCGACAGCGACGACGCCAACATCCTCAACAACGCCGCACAACCGTCGGCGGGGTCGGCGCGACAGACGCACTAAATGCGACCGCGGACGGGGACGGGTCAACTTCGGCGGCAATGCGTGGATCAGATTGAACGTGGACCGGACTGCCCTGGCGACATCGAGGCGGGCGAGCATTCCCGAATGATGCTGTCGAGGTTTTGCTGCACGCGCTCGGGAGCGATGCCAACCGATGGTGAATACAGCATGATGTGGTCGAGGACGCCGTCGTAGCGTCTCAGCTGTTCACGGACCTCGTGTGCCGTCCCCGCGACGCCCATGGTGTCGATCATCTCCTCGGACACCGCGGCGAACATCGCCGGGAAATCGCGCTGGGCGAATGCTTCCCGGATGGTTCGGCCTTCGCTGGCGAAGCCGTTCACATCAAGTACCGTCTCGTAGGATTTGACCGAGGAGTAGAACGCAATCTGCTGCGCCAGTTCGCGCCTGGCGACCTCGGCGTCGTCGTGGATGGCGCACATCACCATGGAAATGATTTCCACGTCATTGGGGTCGCGGCCGGTGTGCGCGGCACCCCTGGCGATAGCGGGCCGGACGATCTCCTCGACGTAGGTGGTGGTGAACAGGGGATGTCCGGCCAGCCCGTCGGCCACCCGCCCGGCCGCCTCGCACATCCGAGGCCGGACACCGGCGGTGACGATCGGGATCGGCCGGCTGGAGGGTCCCACGTCGCCGGTCGGCGTGAGATTCATTCTGTAAAAACGACCCTCGTGATGGATCGGGCCTTCATGCAGGTTCCATATCCGGCGCAGCAGCATCACGAGTTCTTCCATCCGCAGCGCGGGCGCGGAGGTGTCGGGCACGCCGTGCCAGTCGCTCATCATCCGCTTGGTGCCGTTGCCGATGCCCAGCACCAGCCGTCCGTTGGAGAGTTCGTCGAGATCACGCGCCTCGGTGGCCAGCACCAGGGGGCTTCGGCCGACGCCGTAGAGAATGGAGGAACCGATCCGGCAGTTCTGTGTGCAGTTGGCCATCGCGGCCATGGAGATCGAACCCGACCGGGAGTAGAACTCCGAGGCCCATACGGCGTCGAACCCGGCCGCATCGGCGGCGTGTGCGGTCTGGGCCAGTGACTTCAAATCCGCGCCGAGAACCGACAGGCCGTAGGTGCTCATGACCGGTCTCCTGTGCGCGGGCGCGGGCCGTCGAATACGACGGCGCTGACCCGTGGCCGCCGTCTGGTGGAGGTGATCCTCGGCGACCAGGTACATGAGTGCGTTGATGATGTTTGCGTCGAGCGGGGTAAGAGACGTGGAACGCGCGCGGCCAGCCGTGCGCCACCTCCAAGGCTGGTGCTCAGCATCTTCCCTCCCTGGGTGACCGCACAATGCAGGGTGTCGAAGTCGCCTTCTGTATGGAACTAGTGAAGTGCGCCATCGTGACGACGACGAATAACCCTGAGGCGGACGCGACTAGCTGACCGGTAGTCTCCTCGCGCAATTCTGTCCGGACTTCGAGTTTCCGGCCGGTCTTGGACACCAGCTCCGCGCTGACCTCGTAGGGGACCCCCAGCAACACCGGCGCGTAGAACTCGGTATCGAACCTGCGGGTGACGGCCATCTCACCGACGACGTACAGCAACATGCCCACCATGTCGTCGAGTACGGTCATGACTGCGCCGCCATGTGCGATACCGGGTGCGCCGCGATGTCTGCCGTCGAAGATATGCCTGGCACCCACCCCGTCGCCATGCCGACGCGCTCGCAGGCGATGACCGTGCGGATTGTCTGTGCCGCAACCAAGGCACCACGGGTGGTGCGCATCAAGGTAGTCGCCGTCGGCGGCGACAGCACGATCCTGAAAGCTATGCCACCATGCGATGGCCGAATCTTCTTCCGCTTGCTCTTCGATGACGAAACCCTCCTAAATAGACCCTCGTAGCGCGTGGTTCACCACACGACTGAAGAATTGCGCCGGCGTCGACTGGGCTGATCGCCGGTAGATATGTATGTAGGACTCGTTAGCCCGCCGAGATCATCGCTGCGACACACCTTCCGATTAGGACACTGTCGGCTATCTGGTCCTGCCCGTAATCCCTTGGACTGCAGTGTATTCATAGCCGGCCAGATCGCGTCACAATGAACTGGCACACAGTCCGCAGCGCCTCACAACTCCTGGGAGAAGGCGTCACGCTGGGCTCCAGCGCCAGCCATGAGCGGGCCGTACCGGTGATGCAACTCTGTAACGATGTCGGTGAAGGGGAGATCGTGGTACCAACCGCGGTCGTTGAGGTACTCCATGTGTTGGCTTCCCCCACCGTCGTAGGCATGGAGGAGCGCATCGGTGTGGCCGTCGAAGTCGATCGGAGGTACACCGAATCGCGCGCAGAGCTCGGCATTGAACGCCGGAGTGGCCTTCACCCAGCGGTTGTTGAGTTGTAATTCGCTATATCCGTGGTAGACGAACACGTCGGTACCTCCCATCCGGGCACGCAATGTGGTGGTCTGCAGATGGTTGCGCACGTCCGCGAATCCGAGCCGGGCCGGAATGCCCGCCGCACGAGCTGCCGCGGTCAGCAGCACCGCCTTCGGTATGCAATACGCCCTCGACGCTGTCGCTACATAGCTCGCCCGATAATGCTCGGGATCGTCGTCGGTGCTATAGGGATCGTACCAAATCCTGTCCCGCACAGCGGTGAAGATCAACCTCGCCTTCTGCACAGGGTCACGAACGTCACCGACCGCGTCCTCGGTGAAGCGCTGTACATCGTCGTGCTGCCAATCGAGGAACCCAGTTGTCTCCAGGAAACTCGATTCGTTTGAAGTGTCGCTCACAGATAGCCTTTCAGATAAGCCTCGAGGCCGGTATCGACAGTGCCAACGGATCGACTGGCCGTTTCGAGGGCTTCGACGAGGCGTGTTTCGGAGTCCGGGATCGTCGCGGCGATTTTGGCCGCAGCGAGACTACGACTCCGTAGCGATGTGCCGGCATCGGTGGCTGCGGCCGCAAGCTCAGACCACGCTTGGGAAGCGTGTCGGGCCGCGGCCGCCGCTTCGGCTGCGGCGGCGTCCCCGAGGAGATCGGCGATATTCTGGCAACCTTGTGCTTGCAGCATACGAAAGAGCCCGCCACCGGTTCCGGCTTTCTCGATGAACGCCCCGAGCCCGAACAATGCCGCGGTCAGGGCGTCGTCATCAAACACCGTTGGCCAATGCCGTACGTCATCGGCGAACTCCTGCACACCCTTCAAACCGGAGGCCTCGACTTCAGCTGCCTCGATGCGCAGTAGCGGCGCACCTACGGCACCGCCGCGCATGAAAGCTGCGCTCGCGGCTAATGCAGTGGCGGCAATCGGCCCAAGGTCGGGCACTCGCTCCGGCCAGTCGACGTGATATGTGGTGTGCCGGGTCGGTGTAGGGAACCCTACCGAGGACCGCGCCCGGCGCAGGTCGTCATAAGCCACCGTTTGGGTGGTCTCGCGGTCATTATCGACCACATAGGCAACCCCTTGTTCGTCATCATATCCGGTGATGACGATGTCGTGACGGCTCATGTGCAATCGGACGCGCAGGTAAGGAAGTTCGCCGATGTCAGCCCAGACCATGACGGGTCGGCCCTTGTCGACTTCGTCGGTAACAAATGACCATCCCACGTCTGCGTCATCGGTCGATCGCACTACGCAGTTTGCACCAACTCGGGAGAGGTAGTCTTTTTCCAGGTCGCTTCCTCGTCCTACCAGGTAGATCTGGGGAAACAATTGCGTAGAGCGGACGTACGAGAAGTCCAAGGCTCCGCCGAGGGTGAAGACCAATCCTTCACTGAGTGTTTCTGTCCCCCATCCTAGTTGTGCCCATTCAGTAAGGTCACGCAGCGCACCGGAACCACAGTGCCCTCCTCTCCTGTGGGGATAGGGAATTTCAATCCTCGCCATCGCCGCTTCCTCTCTTGTCCAATAGCACTGTTAAGACTCATCGAAAGCTACGTTCCATCAAGGCGTCGCGGCTGGCGGTAGGTGCCAGAACTGGTCGACCGCAGCCAATCTCACCCGCGCAGCTCGACCGCCTATGACTATGGGAAACATTGCTTTCGATCGCTATCCGCATCAAAGCGTCAACGGTGAGAGCCCCTGACCCGCAGCATCGCCATCGTTGTACTGAGCTCGCTTGGTGCCGTTTTGCGCTTCCCTGCTTTCGGTGCTCTGTCAGAATCGGATGAGTCCTCGGATGTTGCGGCCTGACCGCATGTCGTCGTAGCCCTCATTGATCTCATCGAGGGTGTACTCACGGGTGATCAGCTCGTCGAGTTTGAGTTGTCCGGAGTTGTAGAGTTCGACGAGCCGCGGGATGTCGTGGGCGGCGTTGGACGAGCCGTAGAGGGCACCGCGGATCTGCTTTTCATACAGCGTTAATTCCAGCAGCGAGCCCGACATCGACGTGTCTTCGGGGTGTCCGATCGCGGTAATGACCACACGGCCGCGTTTACCGACCAGTGATAGCGCCTCAGCGGTGTAGGCCCCTTCGGCGACGTCGGTGGTCAAGACGCAGACGTCGGCGAGTTTGCCACGGGTGATGTCGCTGATCAGTGACCAGGCCTCATCGATGGTGGCAACGGCATGCGTCGCGCCGAAACCGCCAGCTTGTTCGCGCTTGAACTCCACTGGGTCGACAGCCACGATGGTCAACGCGCCAGCGATGCGGGCGCCTTGGATCGCATTCATGCCGATGCCGCCGGCGCCGATCACGACCACGGTATCCCCGGCGCGCACGTCACCGGTGCGTACCGCCGAGCCGTAACCGGTCGTGACACCGCAACCGATCAAGGCCGCCTTGTCCAACGGTGTCCCGTGGTCAACCTTGACCAAGGAGGCCTTCGGCACCACGGTGTATTCCGAGAACGTGCCCAGCAAGCACATCTGGCCGACATCCTCGCCGCGGGCATGGAAGCGGTAGGTGCCGTCGATCTGGGGTCCCATCATGATCGCCGCACCCATGTCGCACAGGTTTCCCATCCCGCGCGCGCAGTAAGAGCAGTGCCCGCAAGACGGCAGGAACGTCAGGATGACCGAATCGCCCTCGGCCAGGTCCTCGACACCTGCACCCACCTCGACCACGGTGCCGGCGCCTTCATGACCACCGACGACGGGCAGCGGAAACGGCAGATCACCGGTCACCAGGTGTTCGTCTGAATGGCACAACCCGCTGGCGGTCAACCGGACCAGCACTTCATCCGCACCGGGCGGATCCAGCTCGATCTCATCAACCTCCCACTTCTCTCCCAAGCCCCAGAGCACGGCAGCGCGTGTTTTCATGTGTGTCCTCTCCTCAACGTCGGTGCTTCCGTAGCAGTGGATGGTTCACGCCAGCGTCTCGACGGCGAGCTCACCGTCGGCATGCTGGCGGCGCAGCTTCTTCTTGTCGAACTTGCCAGTAGACGTCAACGGAACGTCGGCGACGAACGCCCACCGTTCCGGTAGCCACCACTTGGCCACCCGTGCACGCAGGAACTCAGTCAACTCCGCAGCGGTGGCGGTGCAGTCAGCGGCCAGGACCACCACTGCCAGCGGCCGTTCCTGCCACTTGTCGTCGGGCACTCCAATCACCGTGGCGGTGCGTACTGCAGGGTGAGCGGCCAACTCGTTCTCCAATTCCACCGAGGAGATCCACTCCCCTCCAGACTTGATCACGTCTTTGGCGCGGTCGGTGAGAGTGATGAACGCATCGGCGCTGATGGTCCCGACATCCCCGGTGCATAACCAACCGTCCGGCGACACCGCCGGACTGTCATGCTCGTAATAGGACTGAGTGATCCACGGGCCGCGGATCTGAATCTCCCCCACCGACAGTCCGTCCCAAGGTTGTTCTGCACCGCTGTCATCAACGATGCGCGCCTGCACACCGGCCACTACCCTGCCTTGGGTTCCCCGCAGGTAAAGGGACCTCTCCGGGGTGTCGGTGTTCCGCGGCAGAGCGACCGCAGCCAGCGGGGAGGTCTCAGTCATCCCCCAGGCCTGCACGATTCGGATGCCCAGTTCGTCATAGGCAGTCATCAACGACCTCGGAACCGCCGAACCACCGCACGCCACCATCTCCAGCGAACTCACGTCGTGGCCGGGATTGTCGCGCAGGTAGTGCAAGACATCGGTCCAGATCGTCGGCACAGCGCCCGCCATCGTGGGCCGGGCCGCCTCGATCATCTCCACCAATGGCCCCGCCTGCAGGAAACGGTCAGGCAGCAGAAGCTGCGCCCCCGCCATCATCGCCGCATACGGCAACCCCCAGGCATTAGCGTGGAACATCGGAACGATCGCCAACACCGTGTCGTCATGACCGATGCCCAAGGCGTTCGAGGTGCACGCCGATTGAGAGTGCAACCACGTCGAACGGTGGCTGTAGACAACGCCTTTCGGGTGCCCGGTAGTACCGCTCGTGTAGCACATCGCTGCGGCCGACTGCTCGTCGACGTCGGGCCAGTCGAACGTGCTCGGCTGGGCTGCCACCACATCGTCGTAGCGAAGGACGTCCTTTCCGCAGCCCTGCACTGCGGTAAGATCACCCGTGCCGGTCACCAGCACCGTGCGCACCGAGGTCATCGACGGCAACGCCGCCGCCAACAGGTTCAGCACCGTACCGTCGACGATGATCACCTGATCTTCGGCATGATTGGCGATCCACGTCAGCTGTTCAGGTGGCAGCCGCAGATTCAACGTATGTAGCACCGCACCCATCGACGGCACCGCCGCGTAACAGTCCAGGTGCTCCTGGTTGCTCCACTGCAGCGTCGCGACACGCTCGTCTCCACAAATGCCTATCTCGCGCAACGCATTCGCCAACCGCGCCGCACGCTGCCCCAACTCATGATACGACACCCCAGAGATCTGTTGGGGTCCGCGTGCGGTCAACACCTCGCGATCGCCATGGACTGCCGCAGCATGGGCCACGATCGCGGGCACCGTCAACGCAACGTCCTGCATCGTGCTCCTCATCGAGAGCCCGCCCGACAACCCTTGATGAGGCGACGGTCACGCATCGATGAGGTCCTGCCGATCCTGACTCTGCAGCATCAACCGGTACTCGGGGAACAGATTCTTGGCCTGCGGAATCAACTTGATCAACTTCGGCACCGGGCCCTTTGCGCGCACCGTCCCCTTGGCCATCGCCATCGTCAGGTTCACCTTGCCCAGCCAGAACTTGTTTCCAGTGTCCGCCGACATGAACAACTCCACGTTGGGCACCGCGGTACTGGCCGCTCCGGTCTCCACCACCTTCTTCGGCATGTCCACCGTTACCACCGCGTCCGGATCGGTGTAGTGCACCCGTAACACCACACCCGAATTTGCGAGCTTGTCCGCCAGTCCCTCCTTCTCCAAGCCCCGTTGAAAGATCCCACCCAAGAAGGCATAGACCTCGTCCTCGTCCTTGAATACCGCCACCGTCAATCTCCACCAATCTCGTTGTCAGAACAGAACAGTCGCGAGCATCGACTCAAGACGATGCTCCCCCCGCAAAAATCGTCACGCCTGTTGGCGACCTCCACTAGCTTCTGATGCGCTGCGGTAACACCGCCGAGGTGCCCGGCGGCATCCGCTAGCCAGTCCCCGCGGCCAGCGGAGTTGGATGGCGGTTCTCGCTGACGTTCGTCTCCGACACACGCGTCGCAATCGCAGTCGCCGTCCCATCGCCCATGCAGCCATGACCTCAGACCGAGCCGGCGAGCATGAGTTCGGCCCGTTCGACGGGGACCTGCTGCGTAATGACCCGCTTGCTGAACATGAAGTCGCGGGGGCGATTGATGCAGTCGGCGGCGATGAGCTCGCCGGCACGCAGGTAGAAGCAGGTGAAGTCGCGGTCGCGGGTCGGGTCGCCGCTGAGGACCACCTCGTCGTACCCGGTGTTGAGACCCGCGATCTGGAGCTTGAGGTCGTATTGATCTGACCAAAACCAAGGCAGCGCTGATATCTTCTTGGACTTCCCGCACAAAGTCGCCGCCGCGACTTTGGCCTGCTCGGCCGCACTGGGCACGGACTCCAGACGTATACGGCGGCCGTAACGAGCCATGTCGTGGCTGACGCAGTCCCCGGCGGCCATGATGGCGGAGTCGCTGGTCTGGGCTTGGTCGTCGATCACGACGCCGTTGTCGACGACCAAGCCCGCGGCAGCGGCGAGCTCGGTGTTCGGCTCAACGCCGATGCCGACAATGACGAGGTCGGCGGAAATCGATTCGCCACCGGCCAGGACTACTTCGCCGACTTTGCCGTCGCCAGACAGAGCCTCGACCCGCGCGCCCGTCTGGATGTTGACGCCCGCCTCCCGGTGGATCCGGTCGAAGAACGCCGATACCTCCGGGGCGGTCACCCGTTCGAGGACGCGCTCCGTCGCCTCGAGCACGGTGACCTCTAGACCCAACGCACGCAAGGAGGCAGCCGTCTCCAATCCGATGTAACCGCCGCCGATGATCACGGCTCGACGCCCCGGTCTGGTGGCGTCTCGGATCATCTCGACGTCCGCCGCGGTGCGTAGGTAGAAGACTCCGGCCAGGTCGGCGCCTGGGGTGGAGAGCCGACGGGGGCGCGCGCCCGTGCACAGCGCGAGCCTGTCGTAGGGCAGCACCTCGCCGGTGCTCAGCGAGAGGTGACCCGCTGCGCGATCGATTGCCTCCACCGTCGCATCCAGAACTTCGATTCGCAGCTTTGTGTAAAACTCGGCGCTGCGGATCGCGAGCTTGTCGACTGTGCAGTTCCCGGCCAGATATGCCTTCGACAGCGGAGGGCGTTGGTAGGGCGCTGCCGATTCATTGCCGACGAGGACGATCTCGCCGTCCCATCCTTCTTGACGAAGGCTGGCCGCCAGTTGGGCGCCCGCGTGGCTGGCGCCCACGATGACCGCTCGATGCAAAGTCATGCGCCGGCTTTCGGGGTGAGGCGGACCATCAGCTTGCTGATTCCCCTGACGAAGTTGGATTGCACGTATTCGGGCTCACCAATGACCTCGATCTTCTCGAAACGAGGAAGCAGCTCCTCCCACAGGATCCGCAACTGCATCTCGGCCAACCGGTTGCCCATACAGCGGTGGACGCCGAACCCGAAAGAGATGTGGTTGCGGGCGTTGTCCCGGTCGATGATGAAGTCGTCGGGCCGATCGAATACGCGCTCATCGCGGTTTCCCGATGCGTACCACATCACGACCTTGTCACCCTTGCGAATGAACTGACCATTCAGCATGGTGTCGGCCTTGGCGATCCGGCGCATGTAGGCGAGTGGCGTCTGCCATCGGATAATCTCGGAGTTCATGTTGGGGATCAGGTCGGGATTTGCTTTCAGCTTCTCGAACTGGTCCGGGTAGCGGTTCAACGCGAGAACGCCGCCGCTCATCGAGTTCCGGGTCGTGTCGTTGCCTCCGACGATCAGCAGCAGAAGGTTGCCCAAGAACTCCATCGGCCGGTCGATCAGGTCTTTGGTGCTTTCATTGCTCTGCAGCATGGTGATCAGATCGAACCCAGGCTCTTCTCCGGCACCGGTCCGGGCCGCCTTGTCGTGCCAGTGCCGGCTGAGATCTCGGGCCATGGCGCGCATGCCGACGAACGTCTCGTCAAGGTCCGAGGGACCGCCGTTGGTTTGCTCCATCGAGGTTGCCAGATCCGACCACTCGACAAGCTTGCGACGCTGCTCGTACGGAAAGTCCAGCAGGGTCGCAAGCATTCGAGCGGTCAGCTCGATCGAGACGTCGTGAACCCAGTCGAACGGCTGATCCACGGGGAGGTTATCCAGCACCTCCCTTACGCGCGAGCGAATCAGACCCTCCATTTCCCGTAGGTTCTTGGGTGCGACCACCCCTTGGACAGCCGCCCGCTGCAGGTCGTGGCGTGGTGGATCCATCGCGATGAACATCTTGATATCCAGGAAGCGGGGCGGCACCCCGATGACGATCAATGGCTCAGCGGAGAAGACCTCATGATTCTTGTCGACGGCCACGATGTCGGCATGCCGGGTGACGGACCAAAACGGGCCGAAGGCACTGTGCCGCTGATAATGGACCGGAGCTTCGTTACGCAGGCGCTCGTAGTATGACTGCCAGCGCCCCTGGCGATAGAGAAAAGGATTGCTGAGATCGATGTCGGCGAGTTCGACCTCCTCGGCCGGCGGAATAGGACGCTCTACAAAGAGTTTCTTCCCGTTCGTACCGGTCACCCAACGCCGAGTTTTGTCGTAGGCGTGTGCACCTTGAATCTGCAGGTCGATCGGGATGGTCGCCTGAACTTTCTCGGCGACCTTTTCAGAGATTTTTACCATGTTTGACCACTTCCCTTCGTCGTCACATCTGGAACTCCGGCAGATGGACGATCAAGCCGTCCCATGCCTCGGAGGCCGTCATCTGGCAGGACAGCCGAGAGGTCGGCTGACGCTCGGGGTTCATCGCGAGCATCTCCTCTTCGCCGACGCCGGAGGAGCCGACCTGATCGGACCACTGCGGATCGACGACGACGTGGCAGGTACCGCACGCCGCTTCGCCTCCGCAGTCGCCGTCGATGCCAGGCACTGCATTGTTGGTCGCGACCTGCATGAGTGACTGGCCTTCATCGAGAGGCACCTGGTGCTTGTCGCCGTCGTGGGAGACAAAAGTGACAACGGCCATTACCGACTCCTCTTAAGTTGCCCTGAATGTGAATACTTGTTAACAGGATTGTCCAATCCGAGCGCTTCCGCTATGTTTGCGCGGATCAGGAACTTGTGGATTGGGCTCAGGGGGCACGATCGGTGAAGTTCAGCAACGCCGGTGTGCCTCCGGTCGCGTTCGTGCAAATGCTGGAGAGCCAGGCACTCGACCCGGACGCCGTCGCGCGGCTTCGCACCATCATGGCGCGCGAGGGAACCGACGAGGCGACGCTGATGCAGCACGATGTCCAGGCGCCACTGCGGTGGTTTCGCGATCTGTACCCCGATCTAGACGTCGACCGGGCAACCCTGCTCGGCTTCTCGTTTGCAGGACAGGCACAGTTGACATCTTTCGGCCCGTTGAGCGTCCCGCTGGTCAGCGCAGGCTCGGTAGCCGAGATCGTCGAGCTGCTCACCTATCTACCGTTGATCACCACGGCGATCAATGCACAATTCCGTCCAAACGACCAAGGTCTCACCGTCGGGCTCTGGGGGCACACAGGCGATCGGGCCCTGGACTGCTTAGCAGTCACATATACCGGCTCGGCGTTGTTACGACTGCTGGACATGCTCGTCAGTGACGCGCTGACCGTCACGCTCCACTTGAGTTGGTCAGCGCCGGTCTCCCTGAACAAACTCGCGGCAGAGATGGTACTAGCCGGGCGCCTGTTCTTTGACGCACCGATGTCCTACCTTCATGTTCCCGTCAACGCGCTCAATGAAGTGTGCCGGTTCTCCGATCCCCTTGCGTATCGACTCGCCGTCGCCGAGCTGAGGCGGACCCTCGACGAGCAGAGCGGAGCCACGTCCTTCTCCAAGAAGGTGAGACGGTTGTTGGACGAGGATCCCGGACAGCGAAGTTGCCAGCGGGTCGCAGACGAACTCTCGGTATCCACCAGCACACTCAAACGCCGGCTCGCCGAAGAGGGCACCACGTTTCGCGAGTTGCGCCAGTCGTGTCTGCGGGAGAGCGCGATGATGCTGTTAATCACCCGATCAATGTCGGCAAGCCAGATCGCGACCGAGCTCGGATACGGCGATCTTGCTAACTTCTCACACGCCTTCAAGCGATGGACCGGCCGCTCTCCGAGCGAGTACCGACGCTCACAACGCTGAGGATGTCCCCGCACGCCCGGAGATAGCCGGTCATGGGTAGCTTCTTCTTCTGAAAAGAAGTAACCGGTGCTTAAGAATCAGCCACGACGTCACCGAACGGCCGTGGAGGCCGCTGACCGAAGTCGAGTGAGTCATCAGTAGCAGGCCAAACCGTGCCCGACACGGCGACTGAACGGCAGAGCCGGGCGCTGGTGTGAATAGTCATTCGCTATTGTCGATACATGCCAGCGAAGACAGTCCGCACCGAACTCACCTCGGGCGCCATCGAAGGATTCACGCGGGACGGCGTCAATCGCTGGCGTTCCATTCCCTACGCCAAGCCACCAGTCGGCGCGCTGCGGTTCAAGGCTCCCCAGCCGGTCGAAGCGTGGGACGGCGTCCGACCCTGCCACCGATTCCGCTACTGCGCTCCACAGCCCCGCCGATACACCATCGTCGGTCCGGGCAAGTTCCAGCCCATGAGCGAGGACTGCCTCACCCTCAATGTCGTTGCACCCGACGGCGGCTCGGACCGACCTCTGCCCGTGATGTTCTTCATTCACGGCGGGGCGTACTTCCTGGGCAGTTCCGCGACACCGATCTATGATGGCGCGTCGCTTGCCCGCAGCGGTTGCGTGTACGTATCGGCAAACTACCGCCTCGGCGCGCTAGGGGCTGTCGACCTGTCGTCGCTGTCCACCGCAGACATCCATATTGACGACAACCTCTACTTGCGTGACCTCGTGTCGGCGCTCAGGTGGGTACGCGAGAACATCGCGGCATTCGGCGGCGATCCCGATAACGTGACGATCTTCGGAGAGAGCGCGGGCGCGCACGCCGTTACCACTTTGCTGGCCGTGCCAGCGGCGAAAGGGCTTTTCGCACAGGCTATCTCACAAAGTCCGGCCGGCGCGCTATCCCGCTCCCAGGAGCTGGCCGCGGAGTTCGCCGCCAAGTTCGCATCCATTCTCTGCGCCGACGAGCGGGAGCCCGCCCGCCTCCTGTTGGCGGCGCGTCCGGCTCAACTGGTGAATGCATTCGATCGCTTGCTCACCACGAGTGCATCGGACCTTGCTGGCGGTTACCCGGTGGGATGCACATTCGGAACCGACTATCTACCGTCCGAGCCCATTCAAGCGATGCGCGACGGCAAGGCGTACCGTGTGCCGCTGATCGTCGGTACGAACGCCGACGAGGGCCGGTTGTTCACTCGCTTCCTCAAACTCCTCCCGACGAACGAAGCCAAGATCGAAGCGTTACTAGCGGGAGCGGAACCCACCTGTCGCGAGCGAATTACTGCTGCCTATCCCGAATATCCGGCCCCCGATGCCTGTATCCGACTGGGGGCCGACTTCACATTCGGATCGACACTGTGGCAGCTCGCGGATTCCCACAGTCGGCACGCCCCCACATATCTGTACCGCTATGACTTCGCCCCGCGAACTCTGCAATGGGCCGGGCTGGGTGCCACCCATGCGACGGAGCTTCTTGCGGTGTTCGACGCCTACCGCACGCCGCTCGGTCGGCTACTCAGCGCCGGAGCCGATCGCCGCTCGGCCCTACGCGTGAGCGACGACATGCAAGGGCGCTGGGATGCTTTCGCACGCACCGGAGTTCCAGGAGACGGCTGGCCGCGCTACACCAGCGACGCCCGTCCGGTCCTCGTCTTCGATCGCGCTTCGCGAGTGGACAACGACCCCCACGCCGACCGCCGGAAAGCATGGGAAGGTTTTCAAGTCCTCGGACGCTGACGAGCGGTTCCCCGCGGCGACGCATGCGTTCACAGCATTTGGCACCGATTGTTTCTGGGAGCCAAGGGTGAAACGGTGGCAAGGAGCACCTCCGGCGTGCCAATCCCAAAAGGCCGAAGAGGGCCACATTCTTGCCGAGGACTTGACGTACGAATGCAACCCCGTGTTGCGGCCTTGGGATCCGATCTCGTCAATCGCTCGAACCGAATGCGGCCGACGAGGTGGCGAACCCAACATTTACGGAGCTGGCCACGCCGGTCGGGTTGCGCCGCCGGACGCAACGCGTTCGCTCACCAACTGGTCCTCGCGACATTCTGCCGGGTAACGTACTGCGAGTGAACGAGCCCTCACATCGGGAGGGCGGGTGCCGATCAGGACGGGGATTGATGAGCGAGGAAGCGATCACCTACGAGGTCGTCGACGGGGTGGCCTGGTTGACGATCAATCGCCCCGAGGCACGGAACGCGCTCAACGGGGCGGTCCGGCAGGGACTGTTCCACAGCGTTCACCGCTTCAACGCCGACGACTCCGCCAAGGTTCTGGTGCTGACCGGGGCAGGCGATAAGGCGTTCTGCGCCGGAGGGGACCTTAAAGAGATGGCGGAGACGGCGCTCACGGTTCCGCCGCCAGACTTCGCGCCGCAATTCGGGCGCAACATCCAGGTCGCCAAGCCGACCATCGCCGCGGTGAACGGCGTCGCCTTCGCCGGCGGATTCCTACTGGCCCAGCAGTGCGACCTCGTCATCGCAGCCGAGCACGCCAGGTTCGCGGTCAGCGAGGTCAAGGTAGGCCGCGGCTCGCCATGGGCTGTCCCGCTGTCGTGGCTGCTGCCGCCGCGGATTGCGCTGCAGATTTTGATGACCGGCGACCCGATCACTGCCGAGCGCGCCCGCGAGGTAGGCATGGTGAACGAGGTCGTGCCCGCAGCGGAGCTGCGGGTACGAGTTCAGGAGATCGCCCTGCGGATCGCTTCCAACGCACCGCTGTCCGTACTCGCGGCAAAAAAGACCGTATACCTCTCCGCAGCGCACCACCTGACGGAGGCCTACGCCCACGCCGACCAGATATGGGAGCCGGTGTACCTCAGCGCCGACGCGCTAGAGGGTCCCGCCGCGTTCCGCGAGAAGCGCACACCGGTTTGGAAGGGACGTTAGACGTGGCCGTGCCGATGGAGTCCTTGATCACCGACATCGGGGCGGAAACGGCCGAGCTGTGGTCACTGATCGCCGAGCTGCCCGAGGGGCAAGCCGGGTGGGACGCGCCCACCCCCGCGGCAGGCTGGGCGGTCCGCGATCAGATCAGCCATCTTGCGTTCTTCGACGACGCCGCGGTGCGCTCAGCCACCGACCCCGAAGGGTTCACGGCCGAGGTGCTGCCCATGCTCGCCGACGGCCGGATCTCCCCGGACACCATCGCCGAGCGCTACCGGCCGATGCCGACAGCGGAGCTGCTGTCCTGGTTCGACGGCGCGCGCCGCGCCCTCGTCGCTGCCTTCGCAGCGATCGACCCCTCGATGCGGGTGCCGTGGTTCGGCCTCCCCATGAGCGCGGCTTCCTCGCTGACCGCGCGGATCATGGAGACCTGGGCGCACGGTCAGGACATCGCCGACGCGCTGGGAGTGACCCGTGTGCCCTCGGCCCGGTTGCGCCACGTCGCCCACATCGGCGTGGGAGCGCGGGCGTTCAGCTACATGGCCAACGGCCTGGAGGTGCCCGAGGAACCCGTCCGTGTCGAGCTCACCGCACCGGGGGGCACGCTGTGGACCTGGGGCCCCGACGGCGTGCCCAACCGGGTCACCGGCACTGCGCACGACTTCTGCCTGCTCGTCACCCAGCGCAGGCATCGCGACGACACCGCACTGCACGTCACCGGTCCGCTCGCCGACCAGTGGCTCTCCATCGCGCAGGCCTTCGCCGGACCTCCCGGTGGCGGGCGCACCGCAGGACAGTTCGACGGAGGTGTGTCGTGAGGGACCCGGTACGCATCGGAAATTGCTCGGGCTTCTACGGCGACCGGATCGCCGCGGCGCGGGAGATGGTCGAGGGCGGGACGGGCGAGCAGAGCA
Organism: Mycobacteroides franklinii; assembly: GCF_002013895.1. Taxonomy (GTDB): domain Bacteria; phylum Actinomycetota; class Actinomycetes; order Mycobacteriales; family Mycobacteriaceae; genus Mycobacterium; species Mycobacterium franklinii. Next base: position 87,204 of record NZ_MAFQ01000008.1, read on the forward strand.
TCGACGTGCTGTGCGGGGACTACCTCGCTGAACTGACGATGCTCATCCTGGCGAAGGCCCAGGCGAAGGATCCGGCGGGCGGTTACGCGCGCACGTTCCTGACCCAGATGGAGCAGGTGTTGGGCACCTGTTCCGACCGCGGTATCAAGATCGTGGCCAACGCCGGTGGGCTCAACCCGGCCGGGCTGGCCGTCAGATTGCGCGAGCTTGCGGACCGGCTCGGTATCACCGTCCGGATCGCCCACATCGAAGGTGACGACTTGCGCGGGAACCTCTCCGCGATCACCCCTGCGGTCGGTGAGGTCAAGCCGGTCTCGGCCAACGCCTACCTCGGGGGTTGGGGTATCGCCGAAGCGCTGGGTGCGGGCGCCGACGTCGTCGTCACCGGACGGGTGACAGACGCCTCGCTGGTCGTCGGCCCGGCCGCCTGGTGGCACGGGTGGGAGCGCACCGACTGGGACCGGCTCGCCGGTGCCGTCGTGGCCGGCCACGTCATCGAATGCGGACCACAGGCCACGGGCGGCAACTACGCCTTCCTCGACGAGATCACCGACCGTCGCTACCCGGGCTTCCCGATCGCGGAGGTGGCGGCCGACGGCTCGTCGGTGATCACCAAGCACGCCGACACCGGGGGGCTGGTGTCGGTCGGTACGGTCACCTCCCAGCTGCTCTACGAGATCGCCGAGCCGGCCTATCTGGGGCCCGACGTGGTGACTCACTTCGACACGATCTCGCTGGCCCAGCAGGCCGAGCACCGGGTGGCGATCACGGGTGTCACCGGCAGCCCGCCACCGGAGACGCTCAAGGTGGCGCTGAACGAGGTCGGGGGCTACCGGAACACCATGACGATGGTGCTCACCGGCTTGGACCTGGAGGCGAAAGCCGCGTTCGCGCAGCAGCAGCTGCTCGACATCCTCGGCGGCCGGGGATCCTTCGCCGAGGTCGACGTCCGGTTTCTGCGTTTCGACACACCGGACGCCCCCACCAACGACCAGGCGTGCGCGCACTTGCGGATCACGGTCAAGGACACCGACCCGCGCAAGGTCGGCCGGGCGTTCTCGAGCGCAATCATGGAGATCGCTCTGGCCGGGTATGCCGGCTTCCACACCACCACGCCACCCACGTCGGAGTCAGTGTTCGGCGTGTATCGCCCAGCGACCGTGCCCCGGTCGAGCGTGACGCAGGTCGTGGTGCTGCCCAACGGTGAGCGCCGGAGGATCGCCGATCCGCCGACCGGTAGCGTGCCGGCCGCGAAGGTCCGGGGCAGCGCGGCAGCCGCGCCGCCGACCGAGCCGACATGCCGCGCGCCGCTGGGCGCGGTTCTGGGCGCGCGGTCCGGCGACAAGGGCGGCAACGCCAATATTGGTCTCTGGGCCCGCGACGACGCCGGCTATGCCTGGGTGCGCGAGCACTTAACCGTCGAGCGACTGCGCGGGCTGCTCGGCCCGGAGGCTGCGCAGCTGCGCATAGAGCGATTCGAGCTGCCCAACCTGCGTGCGCTCAACGTTGTGGTGCACGGGCTGCTGGGGGAAGGCGTGGCATCCTCGACCCGGCCGGATGCCCAGGCGAAGGGCTTGTGCGAGTACCTGCGCTCCCGCATCGTGGACATACCGCAATCCCTTGTCGGCGCGACCTGACAAATCCCGAATTTGGAGTAGCCGGGCCACTCTGTCGACGTATCGCCAATCAAGTCGCCGTCCTCTGCCTGCTGCTTGACGTAGCCCCTTTGCCAAAGCCGTGTTGCCGAACGATGTGATGACGATCGGATGACGCCAACAGCGTCCGGCAGACGGAGAGATGGCTTTGTCCAGTTCCTTGCCGAACTGGACATCCAAAGAGGGCGCAGCGATCTGCCCACGCGGTTGCCGATCTTGGCCAATGAGCGGGCACATCCACGAATGGGGATCACACGCGCAGGCGCCAGCCACCTGCCACTGGGCGTCTACATTTCAACTCAACCTGGGATTGTGAGCAGGTGTTAACGTTCGTAGTGTAGCTCCCGGCGCTGCAGTGCTGCGCGAGCCCTGGTTGCGAGCGAAGGAAGGTAGTAGTGAACAAGGTGGTCGTTGCCGGACGTACCCGGGTCGGCGGCGAACGTCGGGAACGGATTCTCGCCTCTGCCACCGAGTTGATTGCCGAGCGGGGCTACCACGCTGTCTCCATGGCCGACATCGGCGTTGCATCAGGGGTTGTCGGGCCGGCCATCTATCGCCATTTCAACAGTAAGAGCGATCTACTGGCGGCCCTCTTCGAGCGAGTGGTGGACAAACTCCTTAAGCGTGCGACGGCGATCGTCGAGCAGTCCCGCGACGAGGCGGAGGCGCTGACCCTGCTGGTGTCAGACCAAGTCGCCTTGGTAATGGATCAACGCGAGCTGGCAATGGTGTATTACCGCGAAGTGCACAATCTGTCGGATCAGCACCAGAGCCGGTTGCGCCGAAAGCAGCGACTCTATCTAGAAGAGTGGGTACACCTCGTCGGAGAATTGCGGCCCGCGGTCGATGAGATTGAACTTCGGGCGATGGTTCATGGAGCGATCGGAGCCATTCAATCGATCTTGCACTACCGCGGCACTGGCCTGGCTCCCGAACAGACCTCTGCGCTGCTCGTTGCGATGGGTCACGCCGTGCTCGGCGTCCCCGCGTCGAGTCACCAGGTGCGCGGCGTGAACACTGAACCATCCTGTCCGCGTCCCGGTACGCCGCAGCACTAAGCAGGTCCAGGGTGTCAGCAACACACGAAGACGACCTCGCTCAGTATGTCTGCACGACGGTCTTGAGGGCGACAGCCGCCAGGAAAGGACTCATCTAATTGCCTGGCTGCATGCCCAGGGCTTCACGATTGATCAAAGCCGACTGGTGGCCCCAACCCCTCTCCTTCTTCCTACAAGCCGCGTACTGGGTGATGAGGGACGGTACGTCTCTCTGCGCGAGCTGAGCACGGAAACCGGAATCCAGACGAAACAGTCGCCATATTGCGGGCCCTCACGGAAGGCATCGGGCAGGCCACGGAGATGATGCGTGGCTTCGCGCGCTGAACATGTTGAAAGCTTCAGCCCGACGATTTGGAGAGGCTCGCGAATCGACTCGCGACTGCTGCGCGCGATGCAGCCAACCCACCGGTGAGATTCGTGAAACCCTCGGGGCGCGGTCATGCTGGTCTCATCACGACCGACGCCGCTGGTAACGACGATGCTGGACCTGATCGACAGCGCGTCAGCAAATGACCTGCCTTCCTTGAGGATTGGCGTGGCGTCCGGGTCAGCGGTCTCGCGCGCGGGCGACTGGTTCGGCAACCCCGTGAACCTGGCCAGCCGAGTGAGCGCGGCGGCGCGGCCAGGCGCAGTGTTGGTGGGACTCCACGCGGGCGATCGTCGACGACGACGCAGGCCTCCGGTGGTCGTCCGCCGGCGCATACCGTCTGAAGGGCGTCAGCAGCAAGGTCAACCTGTCTCGGGCGCGGCGCGCCCAGGCCGGCCGAGTAAGGCCCCCGTTTGAAGCGAGCTCGCCGGGTATCCGCCTAGTGAACAGTGACCGCCTAATGAACAGTCACCACCGACTTGATAAGCGAACGCCACCTCGCTATCGCGGCCCCTCGTAACCAATCTAGCGGTCGAATTCGATCTAAAGCGACCGAGCAATGATCTCCTTCATAATCTCGTTTGTCCCACCGTAGATCTTCTGAACGCGAGCATCGGCCCACATCCTGCCGATGGGATACTCGGTCATATAGCCGTAGCCGCCGTGGAGCTGCAAGCAGTCATCAAGGGCGACCATCGCACGCTCAGTAGTCCACCATTTCGCCATCGCGACGGTGGGGATGTCGAGTTCACCGCGCAGATGGCGGGCGACGCAGTCGTCGATGAAAACGCGGCTGATGTGGGCGTCGGTGGCGACCTCGGCGAGCTTGAACTTGGTGTTTTGGAAGGCGAAGACGGGCTTGCCGAAGGCATGCCGATCTTTGGTGTATTCCACAGTGAACTCGAGCGCTGTTTCTAGTACTGTCACTGCACCAAGCGCAAGGATCAATCGCTCTTGGGGAAGTTGCTGCATCAACTGAATGAACCCCTGGCCTTCAGTCGTACCCAGGAGGTTCTCAACCGGAATGTGCACATCTTCGAAATAGAGCTCGGAGGTGTCCTGTCCGCGCTGACCGACCTTGTCCAACACCCGACCCCGCCGAAAGCCCGGTCGATCGCCTTCGACCAAAACCAACGAGATTCCGTTCGCTCCGGCACTGGGGTCGGTCTTCGCAACGACGATGATGAGGTCGGCCTGAGCGCCGTTGGTGATGAACGTTTTGGAACCGTTGACAACGTATTCGTCTCCAACGCGCGATGCCTTGGTCGTGACAGATTGGAGATCGGAGCCAGTGCCCGGCTCCGTCATCGCAATCGCGCCAACCATCTCACCAGTTGCCAGTCTGGGAAGAAAGCGTTCCTTCTGCTCATCGGTGCCGTACTCGAGCAGGTAGTGGGCGACGATTCCACTATGAAGCGGCGCGCCCCATGCCGAATCGCCGATGCGGGCCTGTTCCTCAATCAAGACTGCTTCGTGAGCGAACGTTCCCCCACCTCCGCCGTACTGCTCGGGGATTGACATGCACAGCAACCCAAGATCACCCGCCCGGGTCCACAGGTCCCGATCCACGTGGTGCTGCTCGATGAAGCGGGCACTGTGCGGCGCGACCTCCTTCTCACAGAACGTACGTGCCAAATCCCGCAGTGCGTCGAGGTCGTCGTCCATCCAGCTAGAGCGGTTGGCTGCCATTACAAAGTCCTCACTGTGTTTGCTTGCGCACCGATCCCGCAATGGTCTCGCTTCGCCTGTGGGTACATGGTGTACCACGAATCGCACGCCGGGTACAACACGTACCCAGAACTTTCCAGAGCGCGGGGCGTTACGGTGACATCGTGGAGCGACAGCACTGGGTGGACACCACAGCGGTACGCCGCGCGGCCAGTAGGTTGCCGGGCCGTGAACTACGTCGTGAACAGATCATCGAAGCGGCGCTCAGCGCAATCGAAGAGAACGGGCCCCACGCACTCACGGGCCAAATCGCAGACAAGGCCGGTTTGGGACGCACACACTTCTACCGCCACTTCGCAAGTAAAGAAGAACTCGATCTTGCCGTGGCTCGTCACGTCCACCGCGAACTCACTGCGAAGATTCGCCTAACTCTGGATGTCCAGGGATCGCCGCTAGACGTGATACGCGCGCCGGTCACTCAGCACGTCATGTGGGCTGACGAACACCCCAACCTCTATCGGTTCCTGGTGAACCGACACTATCGGCGCAGCACCGAGAAGACCGCGCCCGGCAGCAGCGCATTCGCCTCTGAACTCGCCGTCGCGGGTGCCCGTTACTTTCCTCGCTACGGCGAGGACTCAGAGGCGGCAGACCGCAATGTCGCCGCCATCATGGGCTTGATGGACGCTTCGGTCCTATGGTGGCTGGACCATCGCGACTCCACTCGTGACGAACTCGTCATTCGGTTGACACGGCAAACCTGGTTGATAATCAATGACAGGCTGCAGGAACTGGGATTCCAGCTTGATCCCCACTTACCACTCTGCGAACCGAAAACCTGACCAGGTACAATTCGAGCCTCCCCACGCTAAACCCTCCGTCTTCGACACCGCCATCAACGATGATTGCGTTGGCGCCGCTCACCGACGCCGCGCATCAACGCGAAAGCTTTCAATCCAAGCGACGGCGCAGCATCGCTAGTGCGCGCAACTACGCCACGCCACCGAGGAACTACCCGGAATATCTGGCGACTCTCCAGCAACTCGAGTCCCGCGCGGGCCACGGCCGCAGCATCCATTGGACGCGGTCCGGCGAACAGAAGCGCCGCCCCAGGGTCGGCAACCCGGTCGGTGACCATTTTCGTACTTACCACGTCAGGGCATAGCGCCCGTGCGTGGATTGGCAATCCCGCATGGTCAAGGTCGCCCTGCAGCGATGTGGTGAACGACAATACGGCCGCTTTGGTTGCTGCGTACATCGCTAATCCAGGGATGGGCGCCAGAGCCGAGAGGGACGCGATGTTGAGGATCGCGCCCCCACCCGCGCCCATAGCGACAACTGCCGCGTGTGAGCCGGCAACGACACCTCGTACATTGACATCGAGGATCGACGCAATCTCGGCATCGCTGTGACTCCAGCTGTTACCCGCGAGTAGGATCCCAGCGTTGTTTACCCACACCGCCAGAGGGCCAGCGGCTAAAGCCTGAGCAGCGACTTCCCGATGACCCGACGGATCTCGTACGTCGTGCGTGGCGCTCCAAGCGCCACCGCCGACCTCGGTGGCAGCGCGCTCCGCTGCGTCGCCATCCACATCCGTGAGCAAAACCTTGTGACCGGCAGCGGCGAGTTGTCTCGCGATCTCCAGACCAATCCCTCGACCTGCTCCTGTGACGACGGCTGTTGATGGTTCTAGCATGACCATCCTTTCCGGCAGTTTGCGTAGGTTTGCCGACTACGGTTCGCCGGGGTTTGTTGAGGATCTCCGAGGCCACTTGGAGGACTGCGTCGATTCCGCCGGCGCCCTGTAAGGGCGATGTGCTCGGCTAAGCACTCAAAAGTCTCGTGGAATGACCTAGATATCATCGGCGACACAACGTAATAGGTAGGCCGTCGACAGGGAACAGGCAGGGACGTATTGTCCCACCGAACGCGGTAGCCGTCATCCAGACTCCAGGTGAATTCCCGCAGCATCTCGTGCAGTATTGCCTTCACCTCCAAGGTGCCGAAGTGCATCCCGATGCGCTTGTGCGCGCCTCCTCCGAACGGAAGCCAGGCGAAGCGGTGGGCCTGATCCTCGCGCCGTGGCGGCTCGAGTCGCGTTGGGTCAAACCGGTCCGGCTCGGTCGACACTGTGGGCGCAAAGTGGTTGACCGCAGGCGTGATGACGACGAGCACTCCGGAGGGGACGTAGTAGCCATCAATTAGGGTGTCGGTCACCGTCTTACGCATAACCAACGGTACCGGTGCAACTAGTCTGAGCGACTCCTTGATGACCAAGTCCATCGCCGTAAGCCCCTCCAGGTCCTCAATGTCCGACAGATCGTCGCCTAGACGGTCAGACTCAGCACGAAGTCGATCCTGCCATTCAGGATTCTTCGCCAAGAAGTACGCCACAGCGGCAGTGGTGATCGTTGACGTGTCATGAGCGGCCATCATCAGAAAGATCATTTGATTTATGCTGTCCGCATCAGTGAAGCGTTCGCCGTCCTGGCGCGCGCCTCACATAGCGCGGCGAGTAAATCACCATTCTGCCCCGAGCGTGCCGCCGGTAAGTTCCGGGCGAAGGCCAACGAGAGGCAATCCCTGATCGCCGATAACTGGCTTCAATCCGCTACCGGTCGGCGGCGCGGCAAGTTCGCGAACCGGCCATCGTCGACTCACTCCTGGATAGCGCGCTCGACGCGCTGCGGGAGGGGATTCAGTAGTACCGACAACAGCCGGTCACGGGACTTGCTTGCCGAACCGGACGGCGATTTGGTCATCGAGTGCCCCCTTGATGTTGTTTCTCGCATTATCGGAAGGATTTCACCCATCGTTTACACCGGTACCACCCTGTCAACGGCGATCACAGTTGCCGCTCGAATGTCAGCGACTCCCCGCCGTCCTCGGATACCCGTCACTGAACAGAGCCGCCACTAGTCGACGCTATCGGCCCCGCTGGGGGCATAGGGCATGTCGGCCAGATGGGTGTTGGCCGGCTCGGGGGTCCCCCTGCGCGACGAGTTCGCGGGCGCGGGACGCGACAGGACGTAAGCGCGCCGCTTCGGCCTGCGCGCACGAAGGCGATACAAGAAGGTCGGGCTGGGCCAGTTGGTAGAGATCGACCCCCGCGCCGAGCGATACCAGCTCGTGCACATAGTCCACACGGATCTGTCCAGGCGGCGACTCAACCGGTCGTTGAAGCGCTTCTCCACATCTGCACGGACCTCGATAACACTTCCTGGATGGGCACGGAGAACCTTCATCAACCTGACGATGTGTCGGGCCTGCGATTCGAGCATGTAGACGATGGACCCGGATCCCACGTTGGTGTTGGGCCCGTACATCATGAGGAAATTCGGAAACTCTGGCACCGATAGGCCGTAGTAGGCGTGCGCGCCATCCGCCCACACGTCCGACAATTTCCGGTCCGAGCGGCCGTAGACCTCCATCGGGGAAAGAAACTCGGTGGCACTGAAGCCAGTGCCGTAGATGATCACGTCGGCGGCATGGAAGTCGCCGTTCACCGTGCGGATTCCGCCAGGCTCTACTGCCCGGATATCGTCGGTGACCAATGAAACGTTGGGACGTGCGAGCGCGGGGTAATAGTCGCTGGAGAACAGAATCCTCTTGCACCCGGGCGCATAGTCCGGCGTCAGGTGGGAACGCAGCCGGGCATCCGACACCTGGCGACCTAGGTGCCGGAGGGCGATGACTCCCAAGACTCGCGCTACTGGCTTCGCGTCGACGAGTGCCAACGCCAAGAACTCGAATATCGTCCAAATCATCAGACGTTCGCTGAGCCGCAGAATGGGCAACTTGCGCAGCAGTTGGTGATGCCGCCCACCGTACTGACGGTCGAATTTGGGCAGCACCCATGGGGCTGACCGTTGGAAAACGTCCAAGTGCTCAGCGCCTGCGGCGACCACCGGGACGAACTGCACCGAACTAGCGCCGGTGCCGACGACCGCAAGCCGCTTGCCGCTGAGATTCAGATCGTGGTCCCAATTCGCGGAATGAAACGACGGGCCCGCGAAGCCCGAGATTCCAGGAATATCAGGAACTGAGGGTCGGGACAGCTGGCCCACGGCCGAAATGACGACATCGCACTCCAATTCCTGACTGGTAGTCGTGGTCAGACGCCATGTGTTCGTGCGCTCATCGAAGGCCGCCTTAGCGATTTCGGTTTTGGTCCGAAGGAGGGACAGCAAACCACTTTCCTCGGCGACGCGGCGAAGGTAGGCGAGGATATCACCTTGTTCTGCGTAACGCCGACCCCACCTGGGATTCGGCGCCGAGGAGATCGAGTACAACTGCGACGGGACGTCACAGGCCGCCCCTGGGTAGGTGTTCTCCCGCCAGACTCCCCCGACACCATCGCCCTTTTCGACAATGAGGACCCTGTCGAACCCTGCGCGTTTGAGGCGAAGTGCAAGGGTAATTCCGGCGAAGCCAGCGCCGATGATGACGATCGAGGGGTTACCAGGGGGATTGTCCTGGGTTGGTTCACGTTTCACGGGTTTCATCGTTAGCTCATACAACCTTCGTGCTGGGGCGCCTCGTGGTCAAGGCGTGCGCAGGGACGCTGTCAACGGACGGTGGCCGAAGTAGCCAAGAACTCGCCACCGAGCCTGAGGGCCTCACGTGCTTCTGGCAGTAGGCGAAACATCGCCTGGAAGACATGGATCTGGCCGCGGAAAACTTGCAACTGCGAGGAGACCCCTGCAGTCTGCAGACGTTTGGCAAAGACTCTGGAGTCGTCGAGCAACATCTCTCGTCCGCCGACCTGAATCAAAGTTGGTGGCATGTCCGTGAGATCAGCGTCGAGCACGCTTATCCTCGGGTCGGCTGGATCGGCGCCCGCCACGTACAGACCCATTGTTCTCGACGCAGAGATGGCGGACGCAAAGGGGTCCCGTCTGCGCAGATCACGGTCCATCGCGAGTTGGCATGTCAAATCCAGCACCGGCGACATCAGCAGCATGGCATCCGGCGTCGGCAGTCGATGTTCCCGAGCGCCAAGCGCCGTCGCCGCAGCAAGCTGGCCGCCTGCGGAATCGCCGGCGAGCGCCACCGTGCCAGAAGACGCGGTGATCGCGCTTCCCTCTGTCAACCATCGATAGGCGATCAGTGCATCATCTGCGGCCGCCGGGAAGGGATATTTCGGGACCAATCGATAGCGCACGGCAAATACCGGCCTGCGGGCGGCCGCGGACAGTTCGCTGATGAGGCCACGGTGGGTCTCGGGAGAGCACATAGAAAATGCGCCGCCGTGTATATAAAGAATCGGCGGAGCATCCGAGGCCACGTTGGCCGCCTTGACCCAGTCGCCTCGCACACGTTCACCGGCGAAGGGCGTGTCTACCTTCTCGACACTGATTGCGCGCCTTGGCCGCGACACCACGAGTGTTCCCCGTAGCACGCGGTCCATGACCGCGAAGCCATGCTCGTTGGCCGGAATCACTTGCGTGAGAGGTCGAAGAACGCGTCGCGCCGTTGCCGCGACCAGGTGGCTCGCCATGCTCGGATTCGGCCTGGCAGGTGAACTCATCCGGCGGTGTCCACCTTCTGTGGGGCAGTGTCCGCCTTTTTCGCCGGTCGTCGTTCGAAACGGTAGTCGGCCAGGTCGAATCGTCGACTGCGCCAGATCGACTCGACCGTCGTCGTGGGACGCAGAGGCACGTCCCCATGCTTGTCGAAGTAATAGCTGTTCGCGCCCGCGCAGCTGTCCTGCCAGAAGACCTGCGTATGCCGCCGTGCCAGCATCTCCGCGAAGAAGCGTTGATTCGCCTCCTCGCGTACCTCGACGTAGTTCGAGTCGGCCGTCCTGGCATGCCGGAGGCAACGGAGAATGTGACCCGCCTGTGCCTCGATGAGTGCGAAGTAGGACGAGCCGTTGTATCCGTACGGGCCAAACACTGAGAAATGGTTCGGGAATCCTGGCACGCTGACTCCCTCATATGCCTGGAGTCGGTTCTCGTCCCACCACTGTGCCTGGTCTCGGCCGGCGACACCTCTGAGCGAGTAGGTGGGCATGCTGTCCGATTCCATGACCTTGAATCCCGTTGCCAGGACGAGCACGTCGATCTCGTGTCTGACGCCATCGGCCGTAATTACCGCGGTCTCATCCACCCGGGTGATGGGGTTGGTTTCAAGAAGGACGTTCTCGCGGTTGAACGTCTTCAAATATTCGTTGTGAAAGCTTGGTCGCTTGCAGCCCAGCGCGTAACGCGGCGTCAGCTTCTCCCGAACGACCGGGTCGGTGACCTGCCGACGCATATAGCTGATCGCTGCACGCTCGATCGCCGACGCCAGCGGTATGGCGGTATGGAAGTGCGCTGCGACGGGAAAGGTGAGTTCGACAAAGGCCTGGCTGGCTGCCCGCGCGGCGATCTGCGCTCCGGGTGCGAGCCGGAGAAGAGCACTCAGCGGGCGGGGCACCGCGAAGTCGAATTTCGGCAGACACCATATCGGGGTGCGCTGAAAGACGGTGAGTGTGTCCACGTCCTTGGCTATCGAGGGGATCAGTTGCACCGCCGAGGCGCCCGTCCCGATGACGGCGACCCTCTTTCCGGTGAGGGTCTGCTGGTGGTCCCAGCGCGACGTGTGCATCGTGACCCCGCCGAAGTCCCCGACCCCCGGTATGTCCGGCGATTTTGGTCGCGTGAGAACCCCGGAGGCATTGATGACGAACCTGGCTGTCAGTTCCTCGTCCGTCGAGGTAAACAAACGCCACAATGTCGATTCTTCGTCGAACTCAGCCCTCACAACCGTGACTCCGAAGCGGATGCGCGACGCGAGGCCATATTTTTTCACGCAATGCTTCGCGTAGTTCTTCAGTTCGATCCCCGGCGCATAGGTACGGGACCACGACGGGCGTTTCTCAAAGGAGAATTGGTAACTATATGACGGAATGTCTACTGCAATCCCCGGGTAGGTATTCCAGTACCAGGTTCCACCCACCCCTTGGGCCTCATCAACGATGAGGAAGTCCGAGAAACCTTCCTTCAGCAGCTTGATGCCCACTCCGATCCCGGAGAATCCAGCTCCGATGACCAATATCTCGTGGGTGGGGACCTCGTACGTAGGGGCTCCGGAGGTGGGGGCATTCTCGTCGCCCGCAACATGGACACTCAAGCGTCTTTCCTCACTCTCGAGGCTGCGCGCTTAGGCGGTACCTTCCCGACGCCCACGTCCAGGATGTCGGCTTTGACGTCAGACCGCGTTGGCAGGGCGCCTGCGCTTTTTCGGCCCTGGGCTACCTTGGCCTTGCGGCCCTGGGCAACCTTGGCCACATTCGAGCCGTTTTGGGCGTGTTCGGTTGGGTGGTGCTCAGTTCGTGCGGTTGTCGGGGTCGTTACATAATCACCCATGTCGACCTTGGACAGTGCGCGCTTGAACTGGGTGGCGAAACCGGGGTACATGGTGCCGTTGTATCCGTCATTCGTGAGGTACCAGCTCTTGCAACCCGAATTCCAAGTCGTACTTCCCAACCGCTGCTGTACCTCGCCGTGGTAATTATTTTGCCGATCTTCGCGGACCTCGAGCGTACTGAGATCATTCGCGATGATCGCGCCGATGGCTTTGACGATGTAGTTGATCTCGGCCTCCATGTACACGAGGGCCGAGTTATGGCCGGGCCCTGAATTTGGTCCGAAGGTGAAGAAAAGATTGGGATAGCCTGCGACGGTGACGCTCCGGTACGCATAGGCGCCCTGGGACCACTCGTCGGAGAGCTCACGACCATGCGCGCCTCGGATGGGAAAAGGTGTGCCAGCCTTGCATACATCGAAGCCGGTGGCGAAGACGATGCAGTCCAGTTCGTGTTCGATGCCATCTGCGGTCCGTATGCCATTCGGCGACAGGGTCGCGATCGGCCATGAGACGAGCTTGCAGTTGTCGCGCTGAAGAGCGGGGTAGTAATCGCTGCTCATCAGCATCCGTTTGCAGCCGGCACGGAAGTTCGGCGTCAGCTGGCGCCTGAGCCAAGTATCCGATACCTGCCTCCGCAAATTCGCCTTCGCCAGTAGCTGGATGCCAGTGGTGACCGGGGTATCCCAGACCATGCCGACGGCCATGAGCTCGTGGCCCCAGAACCACGCCTGCCGTGCGGCTTTCTGCACGCGAGGCGCTCGACGAAACGCCGTGCGCGCCCACTGCGGATGGGAGAAGTCGGGCCGAGGGAGGACCCAGCCGGGGGTGCGTTGGAAGACCTTGACCGAGCGTGCAGTGTTCACCAGTTCGGGGATGATCTGAACAGCGCTGGCTCCGGTGCCGATCACGGCGACACGTTTGTCGCTCATGTCGTAGTCGTGATCCCAACGCGCACTGTGGATCTTGTGACCATCGAAGGTGTCCAGTCCGCGGATGTCCGGCAGGCTCGCATTCGCCAGCGGCCCACTGGCCATCACTGCGGTGCGCGCCGTGAACTGCGAGCCGTCAGCTGTCTGCGCTGTCCACAGTGCGCTTTCCTCGTCGAACTCCAGACCGGTGACGTTCACTCCGAACCGGATGAAACGCGACAGCGAGTATTTGTCGACCATCGTCTTGATGTAGCCGAGTATCTCGGCGCTGCCCGAATACGCGCGGGACCAGTTCGGATTTTGCTCGAACCCGTAGGAATAGAGCAGCGACGGGATGTCGCACGCCGCGCCGGGATAGGTGTTGTCCCGCCAGGTGCCACCCACCTCGTCGGCGCGTTCAAGTACGACGAAATTGTCGATACCCTGTTGTAGCAACCGGATTGCGGTTCCCAGGCCGGCGAAACCCGCACCGACGATCAAGACGGTCGTGGTGTCGCTCATCTGGCCACCGGTTCGTAGGTCAGCTCTTCTGTCCACGTCGGTGACTTACCGAGCACCTCGGTGGGGAAGTGGTCGATCGCGGTACCCAGCCGCTGCGAAATGAAATGCAATGGCTGAGAACGCTTGATGCTGGCGGACATGTGAGCTTTCAAGATGTGGTAGCCCGGAACGCGGCGCGTGAACTCACTACGATCTCCGACGTTCTCGTACCGCATCACCGCGTTGTAGAGCTTCTCCTCCGACAATCCCATGGCGTTGAGATTGGTCAACATCCTGGTGAGCAACGGCACGTAGAGGACGCCGCCGAGAAGGATTCTCGGGTCGATGAGCGCTCCCATCGTCTGAGTCGCATGAATGCGCATGGGGCTGGCGCCGAGGTCGTTCAGAACCTGGAATCCGACTGCCAAGTGCCGCGATTCGTCGTTGTTGACCTTGTTGAAGACCTCGGCGCAGAGCGGATCCTGCACCTCGTCGAGAAGGAACTTGAGCAATGCTCCGTCGAGCGCAGTCTCCAAGGCTGGGATCGCCGCTCCGATCACCGTCAGCGGGAGGGCCTCGGCGTATCGGTCGATCCACTCGATGACCAGTCGAATGTTCTTGTTCGGCACCGGGATTTCCCCTTCCTCGAGCATCCCCCACCGCTGCATGAGCGCCAGCTCCGCGTTGGCGTGCCGCTGCTCCTCGGCATGGAAATACCGGTAGATGTCACCTAGAGCCTCGAACGGCGCTTTCGGCGCCATGGCGGCGAAAGCGCGTGCGCCGACGTGTTCTATCCACACCACGTCAGCCATGAACTGCTTCAGTTCGGGTCGCTGCTCATCAGTGATTTTATCGGCGCCCGGCGCGTCCCAATCGATGTCGGCCAGCGCCCACTGCCGATTCTTGATCGTCTCGAGCATATCGCTGTATTTGAATGCCATTGGAGTCTCCTTTGTCTTTGTCTGTTATGACTTAGCGCGCGATTCGCTCGACCAAGCCGAGCGCACGGGTATACGTGGCAGGCACTGCCCGCTTAAATAACCAGAGAATCTTCGCGTCGACTTGGGGTAGGACGTGCAACTGACTGCGGTCGTTCGCGTCCAACGTTTTGCGTGCCACCGATTCCGCCGACACGCCGGTCCACTTCATCAAATTCGTTGCCAGCTTGGCGGCCGACTCCTCGATACCAGGGTTATCGACGATGTTGGTCTTGACGAATGTCGGGCACAGTACAGTCACCGCCACACCGGTACCACTCAGTTCGGCCGCCAAAGTCTCGGATAGCGAGAGCACGCCGGCCTTGCTGACGTTGTAGGCAGCCATCCGGGGCGCTGCTCCGAAACTTGCAGCCGATGCGACGTTGATAATTCCGCCGCTGCCCTTCGCGCGAAGTCGCGGTACGAAGATCTCGCAGCCGTAGATCACTCCCCACAAGTTGACTGAAAGTGTCGCTTCCCAGTCCCGCTTGGGCGTCGCGCCGATGACATTGCCACCGATTCCGATGCCCGCGTTGTTGATCACCAGGCTGGCTGCCGCGCCGAACCACTTCTCGGCGCTGTCGGCGAGTTCGCGGACCTGCTCTTCGTCCGTGACATCGCATGCGATGTCGAGCCCCTCGCCGCCGGCTTGGACGACGAGCCCGACCGTCTCCTTGGCACGCACCGGGTCGATGTCGGCACACACCACTCGTCCACCTCTACGGGCGAGCTCCACCGCGAAGGCACGGCCAATTCCGCTGCCCGCTCCCGTTACGACCGCGTTGGCGCGGCGGCTCAGGCGAGGCGGTCTGTCCCACCTCAAGATATCCATCACTACTGAATCCTTTGCAGATTACGGCGACGCCTGACCTGTGAGACAAGCCGGCCTGCAGCCATCTGGTGGCGGCGAACACAATTGTGGTCGCCTGCCACCAGTTTGATGCGGCGCTCCTGCCTTTGTCAAGATGTATTCGTGCGGACAAAGGCAGCAAGGTGGGGCGGGCGTACTGGCGCCGAACGACGGGCTGACCGGCGGCGGCGCCTAGTGAACGCGGCGACGGAGATCTGGACGGAAAGCGGATGGGCTGCCGTGACAATGCGTGGGGTCTGCTCCAGAGCCGCGCTGAACGACCGCTATTACTATGAGGAGTTCAAGACGCGCGATGAGTTGCTCGTAGCAGCGTGGGACAACGTGCGGGACGAGATGCTCGGCGAGGTTTCGGCAACATTTGCCGAACGCGTCGGTCAACCACCGATCGAAACCATTCGCGCCGCAATCTCGATCGTTGTTCTCCGCATCGCGCAGGATGCCGGGCGAGCACAGATCCTGCTGACACAGCACGTCGGCAGTTCAACATTGCAAGATCGCCGAGCGGTGGCCTTGCAGGAAGCAACCCAGCTCGTCATGGCCGCCAGCAAGCCGCATCTGAAGCCTGACGCAGACGAAATGGCTCTGCGTATGGACACGTTTGTAGCGGTCGGCGGCTTCGTCGAACTGATCAGCGCTTGGCACGCAGGACTACTGGTCGATGTAAGTCAGGTCGACATCGTCGAACATACGAGTAGACTTGCTGAGACGCTGGCTCGCCGCTACGTGGTTGATAAGTTTGGCTAGCTGGTACTCCGGAGGCAATTTCCCGGTGGCGGAGGCTGCATTGGCCGCAGGGGTCGTGACACACCGTTGACTTACCTTAGAAACGGTGGAAGGTCCGTCTCGTCGACCTGCCAAGCCGACGCTCCTGCTGTCGAATGGCGGCTTCACTCAGAGGCCAATCTGCTTGGCGATGATCTCCTTCATGATTTCGGTGGTGCCGCCCCCGATACCCAGGATGCGCGAATCGCGATAGTGCCTTTCGACCTCGGTCTCGCGTAGGTAGCCCATGCCACCGTATAGTTGGACGGCCGTGTCAACGGCGAGCGCGCAGGCCTCTACGGCTTGGTTCTTGGCCATCGAGACCATCCGCACGTCGGTGTCGCCCGCGATGATGCGGTCCACGGCGGCGCGGGTATAGGTACGGGCGACGTCGACGGCCGTGGCCATGTCGACGATCTTGTGCCGCACCACCTGTCGGGTGGATAGCGGTCGACCGAAGGTTTCGCGCTGCTTGACCCACTCCAGCGTCAGGTCGAGGCAGCGCTGGGCCGTGGCGTAGCACTGCACGGCGATGAAGGCGCGCTCGACCTGGAACTGTTGCATGATCTGCAGGAATCCGCTGCCTTCGGGGCCAACCAGATTGACCACCGGCACGCGCACGTCGGTGAATCCGAGTTCGGCGGTGTCGGAGCACAGCCAGCCCATCTTCTTCAGGGTGCGCGAAACCGCGAAACCCGCGGTACCGCGCTCGATCACCAATAGTGAGATTCCCGAGGCACCCGGGCCGCCGGTGCGCACGGCGGTGGTGACGAAATCGGCGCGGACACCCGAGGTGATGAAGAGCTTCGCACCGTTGACCACGTAATGGTCGCCGTCGCGCCGTGCGGTAGTGCGGATGCCGGCGACGTCAGAACCGGTGTCGGGTTCGGTGATGCCGAGGCTGCCGATCTTCTCCCCGGCCAGCGTCGGCGCGACGAATTTGCGGATCTGCTCGGGATCGCCCTGCGCGGCCATGTGCGGCACGGCGATGTTGTGGGTGAGCAGGCTGGCCAGCACGCCCGAGGAGCCGCCGGCCTCCATCACGGCTTCGGTGAGCAGCACCAGGTCGCGCAGGTCGCCGCCGGAGCCACCAACCTCCTCCGCGAAGCCGATGCCCAGCAGGCCTACGGCGGCTGCATGGCGATGCAGCTCCCGGGGCAACTCGCCAGCGTCCTCCCAGTCCTGCAGGTGCGGGACGATCTCCTTCTGGGTGAACGACATCGCGAGGTTGCGCAACGAGATGCGCTCGGGCGTAGTCCACGGGTCCGCTGAGGCGGACCCAATTTCGCGCTGATCCGTCTGAGTCATGTGAGCTCCTGGTCGTCACCGTTCGGCAGGGTCGGCACGACCTGCCGGGCGACCCCATTGTCCACGAATGTTAATGACCGATAACGTAACCTGTTAGGAGATCGACGTCGATGTCACCTGGAGGAAAAGTTGGTTGACGTCCTGCCCGACCGGGTCGACACCCGCGCGCCGGAATACATCGAGAATCGCGAGGGGCTCACCGGACAACTCGATGCGATCGCTGCGCAACTCGCACTAGCCAATGGTGGTGGCGGGGAGAAATACGTTGCGCGGCACCGTAGCCGCGGCAAGATGCTGGCTCGGGAGCGCGTCGAGCTGCTCATCGACCCCGACACGGCCTTCCTGGAACTCTGTCCGTTCGCGGCGTGGGGCACGAAGTTTCCGGTGGGCGGCAGCGTTGTGGTCGGCATCGGCATCGTCGAAGGCGTCGAGTCGATGATCATTGCCCACGACCCGACGGTGCGCGGCGGAGCCTCGAACCCCTACACCTTCCGAAAAGTGTTCCGGGGCATGGCAGTCGCCCGCGAGAACCGGCTTCCGATCATCAACGTCGTCGAGTCGGGCGGGGCGGACCTGCCCACGCAGGCCGAGATCTTCGTGCCCGGGGGCCAGCTATTCAACGACCTCACCCAGCACAGCGCGCAGGGCCTGCCGACACTGGCGCTGGTATTCGGTAACTCGACGGCAGGCGGCGCGTACATCCCCGGCATGTGTGATTACGTGGTGATGGTCCGCAACCGGTCCAAGGTCTTCCTCGGTGGTCCGCCGCTGGTGAAGATGGCGACCGGCGAAGTGTCCGACGACGAGTCGCTCGGCGGCGCCGACATGCACGCCCGCACCTCCGGGCTGGCCGACTACATGGCCGAGGACGAGCAGGACGCCATCCGGATCGGGCGGCGCATCATGGCCAGACTGAACTGGCGCAAGCTCGGGCCCGGCCCGACACAGCCACCGACCCCCCCGCTGCGAGACCCCGACCAACTCCTCGGGATCGCTTCGGTGGACCCGAAGGTTCCCTTCGACCCACGTGATGTCATCGCCCGAATCGTGGACGGGTCCGCCTTCGACGAGTTCAAGCCGCTATACGGCACCTCGCTGGTCACCGGTTGGGCCTCGATCCACGGATACCCGGTAGGGATCCTTGCCAACGCGCGCGGAATCCTGTTCAGCGAGGAGGCGGAGAAGGCCGCCCAGTTTATTCAGCTGGCGAACCAGATCGACACGCCACTGGTGTTTCTGCAGAACACCACCGGCTACATGGTCGGCGCGGAGTACGAGCAGGGTGGCATCATCAAGGACGGCGCGAAGATGATCAACGCCGTCTCCAACAGCGCTGTCCCACACCTGACGATCGTGATGGGCGCGTCCTACGGTGCGGGCAATTACGGGATGTGCGGGCGGTCCTACTTTCCCCGCTTCCTGTTCACCTGGCCCAACTCGCGTTCGGCCGTCATGGGCCCGGCCCAGCTCGCGGGCGTGCTGTCGATCGTGGCCCGCGAGTCGGCCGCCGACCGGGGGCTCCCGTTCGACGAGGAGGCCGACGCCCAGATGCGCGCTGCCGTCGAGGGCCAGATCGAGCGTGAGTCGTTGGCGCTGGCCAACAGCGGCAGGCTCTACGACGACGGGATCATCGACCCGCGCGACACCCGTACCGTTCTCGGGTTCTGCCTTTCCGTGGTCCACAACAGCGAGATCCGTGGCCAGCGTGGCTACGGCGTGTTCCGGATGTGATGGCGATGCCCGTGATCAAGAAGCTGCTGGTGGCCAACCGGGGAGAGATCGCCCGACGCGTGTTTCGCACCTGTCGCGAACTCGGCATCGCGACCGTCGCCGTGTACTCCGACGCCGACGCCGACGCCTGGCACGTGGACGATGCCGACGAGGCCGTCCGGCTACCGGGTTCCTCGCCGGCGGAGACCTACCTCGACGGTGACCGGGTGATCGCCGCCGCCCTCCTCACCGGCGCCGACGCCGTGCATCCCGGCTACGGCTTCATGTCGGAGAACGCCGGCTTCGCGCGGGCCTGCGCCGACGCCGGGCTCGTGTTCGTCGGCCCGCCGCCGGATGCCATCGACGCGATGGGTTCCAAGCTGACGGCCAAGGCGATGATGGCCGATGCGGGCGTGCCGGTTCTCCCGGGCGGCGACGCGACCGGCCTGGACCCCGACAAGCTGCGCAAGCTCGGCGCCGAGATCGGCTACCCGCTGCTGGTCAAGGCGAGCGCGGGTGGCGGCGGGCGCGGCATGCGGGTTGTCGAGTCGGCCGACGACCTCGACGGAGCCGTGGCCTCGGCCTCGCGCGAGGCGATGTCGGCGTTCTCGGACGGCACGGTGTTCCTCGAGCGGTACGTGCAGCGTCCCCGCCACGTTGAGATCCAGCTGTTGGCCGACATGCACGGCACGGTTGTCTCGCTGTTCGAGCGGGAGTGCTCGGTGCAGCGCCGCCACCAAAAGGTCATCGAGGAGGCGCCCTCGCCCGTCGTCGACGACGACCTGCGCGCCCGGATGGGCGCGGCGGCGGTCGCGGCGGCACAGGCCGTGGGTTACGTCGGGGCCGGAACGGTCGAGTTCGTCCTCGACGCGAACGGCGGCGATGACGACGGGACGTTCGCCTTCCTGGAGATGAACACCCGGCTGCAGGTCGAGCACCCGGTCACCGAACTCGTCACCGGGCTCGACCTCGTGCGCCTGCAGTTGCTGGTGGCGATGGGTCGGCCACTGCCTGCCGAGGTGAGCAAGCCGCGGATCACCGGCCACGCGGTCGAGGCCCGGCTCTACGCCGAGGACCCCACGAAGGGCTACCTGCCGCAGACCGGAACGCTGCGCACGATGCAGATCCCCGACCACGTCGGGGTCCGGGTGGACTCCGGCGTGCGCGACGGCTCGGTGGTCAGCCACCACTATGACGCCATGCTGGCCAAGGTGATCGCCTGGGCGCCCACCCGCGCCGAGGCGCTCGGCGCGCTGTCCGCCGCGCTCGCCGGCGCCCGGATCCACGGACTCACCACCAACCGGGATCTGCTGGTTCGCGTTCTGCGCCACGACGAGTTCGCCGGACGCGGCACCGACACCGGGTTCCTCGACCGCCACGACGTGGCCGACCTCGGCGCAGCCCTCATCGACCGCGACGGGGAGGGCTTGCACGCCATCGCGGCCACACTCGCCCAGGTCGCGGGACGCCGCGCGGCGGCCCCCGTCCAGCCGACGCTGCCTGCCGGGTGGCGCAACAACCCGTCCCAACTGCAGTCCACCGGATGGCTGACCGCCGACGGCCGCGAGCGTCGGGTGGGCTATGCGCTGCTCCGCGACGGCGTCGAGGTCGAAGTCGACGGCAAACCGGTCGAGGACGTCAGGGTGCTCGTGCAGCGGCCGGACCGGGTGGTCCTGGAGACCGGCGGGGTACGGCGCGGCTACGACGTCGTCCTCGACGGCGACATCGCCTACGTTGACAGCCCTGCCGGGTCCACTGCGTTCACCCAGGTACCGCGGTTCCTGGACCCCAGCACGCTCAAGCCGGCGGGCTCGCTGACGGCGCCTATGCCGGGTTCGGTGATCCGGCTGCCCGTCGCCGCGGGCGACGTCGTGACGGCCGGGCAGGCCTTGGTCGTGGTGGAGGCGATGAAGATGGAACACACCATCGCCAGCCCGATCGACGGGATCGTCGCCGAACTCTCGGTCGAGGTGGGTCAGCAGGTGTCCACCGGCGATGCCCTCGCGGTGGTCGGAGCGGCCGACAGTGCAGACGAGGATTGAGCACCATCAGACCCGTCACCGGCCCCGGTGGCGGGTGACTTCGAAGTAGGAGAGCGGTATGGAACTGCACGAGACCGAGGAACGGCGAGCGCTGCGCAAGGCCGTGTCCGAGATCGCCAAGGACTTCGGGCACGACTACTACGTGGCCAAGTCGCTCGGCGGGGAGAAGAGTTCGGAACTCTGGCAGGCCGTGGGCAAGCAGGGGTTCCTCGGGGTCAACATCGCCGAGCAGTACGGCGGCGGTGGCGGCGGCATCTACGACATGCAGATCGTCGGTGAGGAACTGGCCGCGGCCGGCTGCCCGCTGCTGATGACGGTGGTCTCCCCCACCATCTGCGGCACGATCATCGAGGCTTTCGGCAGCGACGAGCTAAAGGCGCGCTGGCTGCCGGGCATCGCCAGCGGCGAGATCATCATGGCGTTCGCGATCACCGAGCCGGATGCGGGCTCGAACTCTCACAACATCTCCACCCACGCCAAGCGCGTCGGTGGGGATTGGGTGCTCAACGGCACCAAGTACTACATTTCCGGCGTCGACGAGGCGGAGGCCATCCTGGTCGTCACCCGCACCGCGACCGACGACCGCGGCCGCGGACGGCTGAGCCTGCTGGTGGTCCCGACCGACGCGCCCGGGTTGACCAAGACCCTCATCCCGGTGCAGGCGGTGACACCGGAGAAGCAGTTCACGCTGTTCTTCGACGACGTGCGGGTGCCGGCCGAGAACCTGATCGGCGCGGAAAACGACGGTCTGCGTCAGGTGTTCATGGGCCTCAACCCCGAACGCATAATGGGCGCCGCCCTGGGCAACGGCATCGGCCGCTACGCGCTGGACAAGGCGTCGGCCTACGCGCGCGAGCGCAAGGTCTGGGACGTGCCGATCGGAGCCCACCAGGGCCTGTCCCACCCGCTTGCGCACGCCAAGATCCAGCTGGAGCTGGCCCGGCTGATGACCCAGCGGGCGGCCTCACTGCACGACGCCGGCGACCCCGGTTCCGCGGAGGCGTCGAACATGGCCAAATACGCTGCGGCGGAGGCCGGCATCCTGGCCCTCGACCAGGCGATCCAGACCCACGGCGGCAACGGGTTGGCCACCGAGTACGGGCTGGCCACTCTCTGGGGCCCGGTGCGGCTGATGCGCACCGCGCCGATCAGCCGAGAGATGATCCTCAACTATGTGGCTCAGCACAGCCTGAACCTGCCCCGCTCATACTGAGCATCCTTCATCCGTTCGTGTCCGCTTCGGTCTACAAGACGGACGGTGGTGATCGGTCGCCCGCCGGGGCCGGGTCCTGCCTTACCGAGCATGTGTCAACCAAAACTGCCGAGGAGGCAAATCAACATGGATCGCGGTATCGGTCAGTGGGTCACCAAACGGGCCTTCCTCAACGGGCAGCGCACGGCGTTCGTCTGCGGTGACACCAGCTTCACGTACTCCGACTTCGATCGGCGCACCAACCAGGTCGCTTCGAACCTGTTGCGTCTCGGCGTCCGCAAGGGGGACCGGGTGGCCATACTGCTGGTGAACTCGGTCGAGTTCATGGAGGTCCTCCTCGGCTGCGCGAAGATCGGCGCCATCACCATCCCGATCAACGTCCGACTCGCAGGCCCGGAGATCGGCTACATCCTCGCCGACTCCGGCGCCGACGTGTTCGTGTTCCACGAGCCGCTCGCGGCGGCGGCGGTCAGCGCGCTGGCCGAGCCGGGGGTCCGGGTCCGCCACACGGTCCGGGCCGGGGGCGCCCCGGCCGACGGCGAGATCGCCTACCCAGACCTGCTCTCCGGCGGCGCCCCCGAGCCTCTCGACAGCGACGTCGAGGGCCGCGACGCCGCGTTCATCATGTACACCTCGGGCACCACCGGCCGCCCGAAGGGCGCCATCCTCACCCACGACAACCTACTGTGGAACGCCATCAACGTGCTGGGCGCCGAACAAGGCCTGACCGGCAGCGACGTGACTGTTGCAGTCGCCCCCATGTTCCACATCGGCGGGCTCGGGGTACATACGCTGCCATTGCTCTACGTCGGCGGGACCAGCGTGATCCTCCCGTCGTTCAACCCGGTGAGCACGCTCAAGGCGATGGCCGAAAGCCGCGCCACCGTCCAGTTCATGGTGCCGGCGATGTGGTCGGCGCTGACCCAGGTGCCCGACTTCGACTCCTACGATCTCTCCGCGTTGCGTCTGGCCATGGGCGGCGGCGCACCGATGCCGCTGACTGTCATCGACTTCATGCAGCAACGTGGCGTCCCCTTCACCGAGGGATTTGGGATGACCGAGACTGCACCCATGGTCTCGGTCTTGGACGCCGCCAACATCACGACGCGGGCCGGATCAATCGGCCGGGTCGCCATGCACGTCGATGCCCGCATCGTGGACGCCGACGACCGGGACGTCCCGGCCGACACCGTCGGCGAACTCCTGGTGCGCGGACCCAACGTGTTCGTCGGGTACTGGATGAAGCCGGCGACCACCGCCGAGGCCTTCCGGGGCGGCTGGTTCCACACCGGCGACCTCGGCCGGATCGACGCCGACGGCTACATCACGCTCGTCGACCGCAAGAAGGACATGATCATCTCGGGCGGGGAAAATGTCTACCCCATCGAGGTCGAGCAGGTGCTGTTCCGTCACCCCGGTGTGCTCGACGCCGCGGTGGTCGGCGGTCCGGACGACAAGTGGGGTGAGCGCGTCGTCGCGGTGGTGGTGGCCGACCCAGCCGCCGAGCAGGAACCCAGCGCCGACGAACTGATCGCCTGGTGCCGCGAACGGCTGGCGCATTTCAAGTGCCCCCGCGAAGTGCACCTCCTTCCCGAGCTGCCCCGCAACGCCACCGGCAAGCTCCTCAAGACCGAGCTGCGCAAGCGATTCACCGGCGTCGAGGGCGGCGTCGTCCAGCGCTGAGGCACGACACCGGAGGCGGAGCGCGGGTTTGGGAAGTGTTGTCACGACGAGTAGCCACGGTCGCCGCTGCAAATAGCTGAAGATGTTAATCGTCGCTAACGTCTAGCGCGTGGCAAGACCACGCGCGCCACTTGTCGGATGTTCTTATCCTCGATCCACCGATGAATTGGCTGGTCGTGGGGTGTCGGAATGAGGAAAGTGCCCTCTGAGCTGCGATGATGAGTGTTCTCTACGCACTTATCGGCACAACTCGGAAAGGCACTTCCGGTGCAAGTGTCCCATAGGTTCGCCGCATCGTCGGCGGTCTTCGATGATGAGCGTCTGGTGTCGTGCGCAGGCCTGGTACCGGTGATGGCCCTTGCCGAGCAGACCGGACTGTCATCGTCATTGGCCGACAAAGTTCGGTTCAGCTGCGAGCGGGTCAAGTCCGGTGCGGCCAATCCGTCGCCGAAGCTGACCACGCTGATCGCCGGGATGTGCACCGGCGCGGACAGCATCGACGACCTCGACGTAGTTCGTAGCGGCGGGATGAAGACCCTGTTCGGCGAGGTGTACGCCCCGTCGACCATCGGAACCTTGTTGCGGGAGTTCACCTTCGGCCATGCCCGGCAACTGGAGTCGGTGCTCAGTGAGCACGTGGGCGCTCTGTGCGAGCGTGTCGATCTGTTGCCCGGCGCCGACGGGCGGGTGTTCATCGACATCGACTCACTGCTGCGCCCGGTCTACGGCCAGGCCAAACAAGGTGCGAGCTACGGCCACACCAAAATCGCCGGCAAGCAGATCCTGCGCAAGGGTCTTTCCCCGTTGGTGACCACCATCAGCACCGAACACTGCGCTCCGGTGATCACCGGAGCACGACTGCGGGCGGGCAAGACCAACTCGGGCAAAGGCGCGGCCCGCATGATCGCCCAAGCCGTCGCCACCGCCCGCGGCGCCGGTGTCACCGGGCGCATCCTGGTGCGCGGCGACTCGGCCTACGGCAACAGCAGCGTGGTCACCGCCTGCCGCCGCGCCGGTGCCCGGTTCTCGCTGGTGCTGACCAAGACCGCCGCAGTCGTCGCGGCCATCGCCGACATCAATGACACCGCGTGGATCCCGGTGTGCTATCCCGCCGCGATCCCGACACCGGTGCCTGGATCTCCGATGCCGAAGTCGCCGAAACCACCTGCACCGCTTTCAGTTCCACGAAGACTCCGATCACGGCACGGTTGATCGTGCGCCGGGTCAAAGACGCCCGATACCCCGACGCCCTGTTCCCGGTCTGGCGATATCACCCGTTCTTCACCGACACCGACGAACCCGTCGACGTCGCTGACATCACTCACCGCCGCCACGCGATCATCGAAACCGTGTTCGCCGACCTCATCGACGGACCCCTGGCCCACATGCCCTCGGGACGTTTCGGGGCGAACTCTGCCTGGATACTGTGCGCGGCCATCGCCCACAACCTGCAGCGCGCCGCCGGCATCCTGGCCGGCGGTGCACACGCGGTGGCTCGCGGCGCCACCCTGCGCCGACGCCTCATCACCATCCCGGCCCGACTGGCCCGCCCCCAACGCCGACCCATCCTGCACCTACCAGCCCACTGGCCGTGGGCGACGCACTGGCTCCGATTGTGGCGCAACACCATCGGCCACAGCCCGCCAGCAACCGCCCCCACCTGACCAATCCGCCGAAAGGCCACGACCGGAGCACACAGGAAAAAGCTGGACAGACCAGCCGATACCCCCTGCTCACAGCCAGCAAGCGACCACCAAACCATTCCAGCCTCAGCCACGACAGCTCATCGGTGGATCAAGGCTTATGCCTCCTGGTTGTCTGGGCCGACAAGTCGCAACCTGCGCCACGACTCGCCTGTCGCCTTGCGCGATGGGTGCTTGAGCGTGTCTGACGTCGATGAGCTTCGGTGAATGGGTTGCTTCAGCTCCGTACGGCGGCGATCGACGACTCCACTCGATCAGCCTGCCCGCAGCAGAGCCCCGCGGCAGCGTCGAAACATGAATCGAACTCGGATTATCAGGCCGGGCGGCGCCGGATCGTCGCGCTGACCATCCTCAGATTCGGCGTGTTCGTCAGTAGACGGCACAGTTACGCAGCAAGGGCGTTCGCGGGACACGAACGACTAGGACCGCCCCAAGGCTTGTGTTGGGTTCAGTGCTACTTCGCCGAGCCAATAGCACATCAGTAGGGCGACCTCGACGTCTAATCGTTCCGCGGCGATCGGGCGACCGCGGCGCTCGAGTGCTCGATTTACGCGATACTTGACGGTATTGGCGTGTATCTGCAATTCGTTGGCGGCGGCTTTGAAGCTGGAACCGGCACGCAAGAACACCCTCAACGTGTCTCGTAGACGCTGGTCCGATGCAGTGTTCTGAGCCAACGGGCCCAGCACATCGTAAATCCATTCCTTCAGAGTCGCGTCATCGGTCATCAGCATCGAGGCCAGGGCCACACCGGGATCTCGTGCAGCGACGATCCGGTGCCGTGAGGAGCCGTCGGCTGCCACCGCGACCACACGGGCCTGCTCAGCCTGTCGGTAGGTGCGGCGGAAGCCTTCAATCCCCGGAAGTGGTTCACCGACGGAAAGTCTTGGGCCGTCAGGTTGAGCCCGGACGAAGTCGCGCAGCTGCGATAAATAGTCCGACGGGCGGTGAACCGTCATCCATGCGCATCCGACGAGGCGGTCGATGGAGAAGTAGACCGATTGCTTCGCTCCAGTGGCGGAGACCGCGTGTTGCATGAAGCGCTCCATGGCGATGAACTCGTCGGTGTCGGCGCCCGCATCTCGGTCGAGCCATACCATGAGAGCCACATGCGTTGCGCCCAAGAAGTACCTCATAGCCGACGACGCTTCGGTCAGGTCTACGTCGCGTCCGTTGAGGATGTCTCGAATGGCTTGTGCACGCAAACTTCGTCGGCGCTCGTCCCACTCCGCGCGTTCAGTCTGATATGTCTCCAAGACCTGCTCAGACATCCAGTCGATGTAGCGGAAAGACACACGGGTGATGTGTTCAATGAGCGCCAATTTCTCCTCGGGCGGTAGGTCCGCGCTCCGAAGGCCAGCGATGATGAGGTTCAATCCATACTGGTGCCCGAGCCTGTATGCCCGCAGCAGCGCGTTGACGGGTACCTCGCGTTGCGCCATCCTCCGGGCGTGTTCAAGGGCGGCCGTCGGTGACTCCATGCGGTCGAACGGGATCGAGTGACGGACGACGGAGAACCAAGTGTCTACGTTCGCGGCGACGGTGTCACTCAGTAGCTCTTTGAGCTGTTGATCGGCAGCGAGTTCGGCAACTTGCTCAATCAGAAGGCCATGTATGGACTCGGGCAATTCTCTGACGAGGTCGCCGAGGTCTCGGAATAGGTGATGAACCGCGTGACCGGGGGTGTCTTGAACTTCGGATGAATCAAGCACAGCTGCGACCGTACTCGATTACTTGTCTTTGCGAGACAACAGACGCCCGCAGGTTCGACCCTTCGAGACATACCGATCGCGGATCCGGGTATCTACGCTGTTAAGGAGCGGTGAGCCACGTTTTACCATTTCAGCAGCCGAACGAGGCATTGCTGTGGGCCACGGCGAACGGATGCGCGTGAAGAGGAAGGCGGAGGCATGAGTTGTCTGCTCGCAATAACCTTGTTTGCGGCCTTCGCGGCCGGAGCAGCCCCATTGCGAGGAACGATCAGCACCGCCCTGGCCGCAATAGACGACTTTCTCGATCGTTTCGGCCACGAAGTTTCCGGAACTGCTCATGCGAAGGAACGCCCGCCGCTCTGACGAGGTGGTCGAATCGGGCGCCGGATATGCCCGCCCGCCTCCCGCATACCGAAGCTGAAGCCTGGATAGCAGTAGGCTGTCCTCTGGACTCGCCCCCGGCCGTCGACTGACTCCAAGATCCCAACAGCAGCGCCGATCTGATCCGGGTCGCCCCGGCGGCGGGTGTGTTCGTCAAGGTGTGCGGGCACTGGTTCGGAGAACTCCGACCGCTCGATCCGACCTGGACAGCGCCCACCAGCAAAATGCTTCGGTTCGAATGATAATTCGGCCCAGGCGATGGTCGAACCATACGGTTTGGCATCGCTGCCTTCGGATGCGCCGATACTGCGCCGCCGGGGTTCCGTTCATGGAGGTAGTTCTGACACCTCGACAACGAACCAGAGTGGCCGGGCCGCGGCCATCGCAGGGCCCTGAAAGACGCTCAGTCCGACGAGTCGTTCAGCGTGCGGTCGAGAAAATCTGCGACTGCCGAAGTGAAGGCGTCGTTGTCGTCGCCCGCAACCATGTGGCCCGTGCCCGAAACGTCGACAGCCTCGGCGTGCGGTACGACTTCGAGGAACTCCTCGACCGACTGCTGCGACGTCACGTCGGAGTGAACGCCGCGAATGAGAAGCGTTGGTGCTCGCACGCGGCGGGCCCCTTCGATGAGAAGGTCGCTTATGGCGCCGAATTCTTTGGCACCAGTTGCTGGGTCGCCCTGCAGGAACTCGAAGTTGGAAGCTATGAACGCCGGATCCCATCGCCAGATCCACCGACCGTCGTCGCGCTGCTGCAAGACCTTTCGGAGACCGTCCAAGTTCTTGGGCCGAGCGCGATGCCGGTTGTACTGGGCAATGACGTCCGCGGCCGCGTCGAGCGTATCGAATCCGTCGGGATGGGCGCCCATGAAAGACACGACGCGGCGTGCTCCGTGAAACTCCATTCGCGGAGTTATGTCGACCAGTACGACGGCTCCCCACAGATCGGCAGGCGCCACCAAATGCGTTCCCAACACCGTCATGCCGCCCAAGGATGCGCCAACGACAGCTGGCGGGCGGCCATCGCTGGCATATCGGCGAATCGACAGCAGGTCGGATGCAAGTCGGTCGAGATCGTATCGACCATCGGGGTCCCACTCGCTGTCGCCGTGACCGCGGGCGTCGTAAGCGACGACGGTATACCCGCGCGCGTGTAAGCGGCGCGCGGTAGTCGCCCAGGCATGGCGGTTCTGTCCACCGCCGTGCAGCAGTATGACGACCGCGCGGGCGGATTCGTGTCGGTAGACATCGGCTGCAAGGGCGGTTCCGTCTTCGTTGCGGACGCGCTCGAACGTTGAGGTCATTTGCTGTGTCCTCGATGGTCGCCTTGGGCAGCGTTCTCGTTCCGCGACCGGATCACGAGGCGCTCTGGGCGACGACGGTCACTGTTCCCTGTGCGGCGCATACCGGGCGTCCCGTATTGGTGATGTCGATCCTGGCGACGCCGCTACGCTTCCCCAGCGCGATGATGTCGGCGACCGCAACGCAGACTCCACTGGACACCGGACGTAGGAGGTTCAGTTTGAATTCGGTTGTGGCCACCCATGACCCAGGTGGGATCACCGGATAGAACACCACGCCCAAGCAGTGGTCGACCATCGCTGACAGGCATCCGCCATGCAGAGTGCCGAAAGGAGTCAACAAATCGGCTCGGGCGTCCATTTCCACTACCAGTCTCCCGGCGGAGAACTCGATGTGGCGGAAGTCCAAGTACTTGGCGAGCCCTCCCGAGGTTCCCCCCGCGTGCTGGAGCTCCTCGGCTATTTGCTTGTTGAACTGGGGGAAGTCCATGGTCAGCGCCTCGTTTCGTTCAGCGATACCGATGCCATCGCTGAGACACTACTCCGCAGTTGTCGCAGCAATGCAACTGTGAGTGTCGGCCAGTAGCGCGGGAAGCAGGAATCGGCGCAAGAAAGCATCGATTCCTTCGGGGCTGCGGTGCCGGGGGCCGCGAACCGCGAGCAAGCTGAGGATGATGCGCAAAATCCATTCGGCGGCGTCATCGACCGAAACGCCGGCTTCGAGTTGATGCCAGTGTGCGGCGAACACGGGTCGCAGAAACTCGGCGACGAGTTCGAACAGCGCCACCGACGTTCCCTCGGCCAGTCCCACGCCGGCGAGTTCATCGTCGCTGGCGAAGAGCATGCCGATTATCGGTTCGCGGCGTGCCGCGCGCACCGTGACTGCAACGAAGTCCAATATGGCAGAGCCCAAGTCGGTGTGCGCCAAGATCCGTCCGCTGGTGCGGTGCAGGTAGCGTTCCGCTGCGCGGACGATGACACCGGATACGACGGATTCGCGACTAGCGAAGTAGCGATAGACCGTGGCGCGCGATACGCCCGCATGCCTGGCGATATCCTCCATCGTGGTGCCCGACAGCCCCTTGCCTTGCAGGCACGTTTCGGCGGCGTCGAGTAGGCGATCGCGCGCCATATCGCGGTTTCGCCCAGGAGTCGCGTCGCCCCGCCGCAACGATCTCTTCGTCACGGGTACGAGTATGCCCTGTCAAGGGACCCGCTCTGTCGAACACCCGCGGTTGTCGCATGGAAACGGATGTGACAATATCGCAGTCGTGTCGCATAGAAGACCTCGACGATGAGCGTGATCTGACCGTTGGCCATCCCACCACGCACTCCGGTTGTCGTCGGCGTCGGTGAACTGACACATCGCGGTGAAGGCACCGTCGATCCCATCGATTTGGCCGCCGAGGCCGCGCGTCGAGCGCTGCATGATGCTTCGGCCGCGATCGGGCATCGCATCGATACCGTGGCGACGCCCGGAATCTTGATGATCCCACGCGACAACCCCGCGTCGAGGATTGCCGAAGCGACTGGGCTGACGCCGGATCATCGCATCAGTTGTCCGGTCGGCGGCAACACCCCCCAGTATCTGGTCGAGGTCCTCGGCCGCCGCATTTGGCGCGGCGTCAGCGACGGGGCTCTGATCGTCGGAGCGGAAAGCGGCGCGTCAGCACGCAAAGTCGCATCCGGTAGCGCACTTTTGGAGCCCAAACCCATCGCAGCACAGGACGAGTCACTCGGTGACACCCGCCCGGGACTGAGCGAAGCCGAGGTGGGCGCCGGGTTACATTGGCCGCACGAGGTGTACCCGATCTTCGAATCCGCGATCGCGGCCCGATCAGGCCGCACATTCGACGAACAGCGCCGCTGGCTGGGTGACTTGATGGCTCCGTTCACGGTTGAGGCGTCCCGACATCTCGAGCAGGCCTGGTTTCCGCGTGCCCGTAGCGCAGACGAGCTCAGCACGGTCTCCCCGGCTAACCGGATGGTGTGCGAGCCGTATCCGAAGCTGCTCAACAGCATCATCGCCGTGGATATGGCTGCCGCTTTCGTGATCATGGCCGCCGAAGTCGCCGAGGAACTCGGAGTGCCCAGTGATCGTTGGGTCTTCCCGTGGTCGTCGGCCACATGCAACGACGTGTATTTCCCGGTTCAGCGGCCTGATCTGGGTCGTTCCGCCGGAATAAGGGCCGCCGGCAAGGCGGTATTGGCGGCCAGTGGACTTCACATCGACGACATTAGATGGTTTGATTTCTACTCTTGCTTTCCTTCCGCGGTCGAGGCGGCGATCGACGCCTTGGATCTCGACCCGGCGGATGACCGCGGGTTCACGGTGACCGGCGGACTGCCCTACCACGGAGGGCCGGGTAACAACTATGTCAGCCATTCGATCGTCGAGATGGTGCGACGCTGCAGGAGCGACCCGGACGCCGTCGGGCTCGTGTCCGGACTGGGCTGGTACATCACAAAGCACTCGCTGGGTCTGTGGTCGGCGACTCCACCGCCAACGGGATGGCAGACTCCGGACATGGCCGATGCGCAGTCTGCGATCGACGGCACCTCCCTCCCGGTCGCTTCTCCCGCCGACGCATCCGGAGAGGCGACCATAGATGGATACACGGTCGTGCACGACCGTGACCAAGGCCCCTCCTGGGTGCCGATTTTCGCGCGCATGACCGACGGCCGCCGCGTCGCGGCGCGCAGTGACGATGCCGAGGTGGCGGTGGCAATGTCACGAGACATGTGCGTCGGACACCAAGTCGCCGTGCGGCAGGCGGACGGACACGTCGAATTCGAACTGTCGTGAACGCCGACGCGCTCGTGCTGACCAAGCCGCGCACCCTTGAACGGCGGCATCTTCCGGTGCCGCGCATCGACGACGAGTCCGGTCTCCTGCGGATCGAGGCGTGCGGGCTCTGCGGAACCGACCACGAGCAGTTCAGCGGACACCTGCCGACGGGGTTCGCCTTCATCCCCGGACACGAGATCATCGGCGTCATCGAGGGAATCGGTGACGCCGCGCGCGAGCGTTGGGGCGTCTCGGTGGGTCAGCGAGTCGCCGTCGAGGTGTTCCGATCGTGTCGGGAGTGCGACTCGTGCGGCCGCGGCGAGTATCGCAGGTGCTCGAGCAACGGCCTCGCCACCATGTTCGGCTTCGTCGACGTGAACATCCCGCCCGGCCTGTGGGGAGGCTATGCAACCCACCTGCATCTGCCGTTCGATTCCATGCCGTTGCCGGTCCCGGACGGACTCGACCCGATCGTCGCGACGTTGTTCAATCCGCTTGGGGCAGGGATCAAATGGGCTGCCATGTTGCCCGAGACAAGCCCGGGCGACGTCGTCGCGGTCCTCGGACCAGGGATCCGCGGGATTTGTGCTGCCGTAGCCGCCAAGGAGGCCGGAGCGGCATTCGTCGCGATGACCGGGGTCGGCCCTCGCGACCGAACTCGGCTAGCCGCAGCCCACCAGTTCGGCGTGGACCTGACCATCGACGTCACCGAAGACGACCCGGCGCAGGCCCTGCAAATGGCGACCGGCCGGCTCGCAGATGTCGTCGTCGACGTCACCGCGAAGGCGCCAGCCGCATTCGCGGACGCCGTCGCACTCGCGCAGCCCGGCGGACGCGTGGTGGTCGCGGGCACACGCGGCGGCGGCGGAGCGCCGGGCTTCGAGCCAGACCTGCTCGTATTCAAGGAACTACGCATCTTCGGTTCGTTGGGGGTCGACTACCCCGCCTACCAGAGCGCCATCGAGCTGCTGGTCTCTAGGCGTTGGCCCTTCGAAGAATTGCACCGCGAGATCACCGGTTTCGCCGGCCTGCCCGGGCTGCTCGACCTTCTGGCCGGCAACGAGCCGGACCGGGTCCCCGCTCTGCACAACGTCTTTGTGCCGATCGCCTGACAGCGCCAACTAGCGCCCAACCGGAAGGATCCACCGTGAGCAGCCAAAGCCGGGTTGACATGCTTGCCCTGACAGATGCCCGCGAGCGCGCCGCTCAATGCGGGATTCCGGACGCCATGGCTGAACTGTCTGTTTTCAGGATCGCGCTTCATCAGCCCCCTGTAGCCGTCGCATTGCATGGAATGCTGGAGGCGTTGCTGTGGAAAGGCGCGCTGGATGCGCGGCTACGGGAGCTGATCATCATGCGAATCGGCTGGGTCACTGATTCGGTCTATGAGTGGACGCAACACTGGAGGGTTGCCCGCTTGCTCGATGTGCCCGAACGCGACCTGCTCGGGGTGCGCGACTGGCAGAACGCCGGCCACTTCGGCGAAGCCGAGCGGGCGGTACTGGCGGCGACAGACGAGACGTTGCGTGACGGCACCATCTCGGATGAAACCTGGGCTGAGTGTCAGCGCGCGTTGCACGGGGACCCGGCCGTCCTCGTCGAACTCGTCGCCGCGATCGGGAATTGGAGATTGTTCTCAGCGCTGCTGCGGTCCTTGCACGTGCCGCTAGAAGACGGCCTCGAAGGATGGCCCCCTGACGGAGTTCGACCCTCCGTTGACTGAAGGGTGATCGGCTCGCCATGTCGACTCCGTGCTATGACTCTGCCCCTAGCACCTGTTGGTCGGGATCTGACGATGTCGAACGGTCGGGCGGTTGCATCTGCAGACGGCGATTCCACCACCGAGGATTGCGCCGGGCCTGAAGACTGAGCCGACGGAATTCCATCCGCTGCAGTCGAAGGAGAACTGGAACACCCAGCAGCGGGACGATCGCACCACGGACCGCACCTCGGCGACCATTCTCCAGCAATCCGGCTACAGCACTGAGCCCCGAAATGTAAAGAATACCGTTGTAAGGCACCAGGATTGGGCCGCATAGTCCTTCGCACTCGGACAGGCTTGGCACACCAAATCTCCAGCGCTTCGGCCAGTGTATGAAGTGAGCCAACACGGTCGTCAGGAACAGGCCGTTCACAACACCGAGGACAGCCTCGTGACGCTTATCGGCACGTTCCGCCATGCGAAGTACTACTGCGGTGCTCATGCCCCAACCCGTCGCTGCCGGCACCGGACCAATCACCGACGCGAACGGCATCGCAACTCCGGACAGCAATTCGTAGAAGACATGCGCGCTCGCTGACACGGCGCCAACTTGTGTGCAGATTTGCCGGGACGTCTTCGGACGCTGACGGGACGGCGGTAATGGCCCTTCCGCCCGCATCAGCGGAATGCCTGAACGCGCGATGCGGCCACGGCGCAACGCACTTCTTCGTGAAGAGGTCGTTCCATATGGCGGCTTTCACCACAAAAGTACTTGTCGACCTACACGTTACTCCGTAGCTGTTGGCCGCCATCGGCGTCGAAGAGTTCCTTGGTCCAACGTTCGAGGATTTCTGCGCTATCCCAGTCGTCGGGATGGAACCCGGCGTGGGTGTAGGAACGGAAGCGCTCAATCGCTGCTCGGCTGAACAGCGGGTTATGACGGAAGGCTCGAAGGCTGCGCAGCAACCGCACCGGGTTGTAGGCGGCACGATCGCCGGCCAGAGAGCGGGTGGTCTGGATGACCAACTCGGTGAACAATAGGAGACTGGCGATCCGCATTCCCCAGACCCTGGTGCGTTCGCTTCCACCGACCGTCTCGTAGACATCGAAAGCGACGGCCTTGTGCTCGCATTCCTCCAGTGCGTGCCAAAGCAGAATCGGCCGCACCTCGGTGTAGCCGATCAGTTCTTGAGCTTCGTCGCTGGTGAGAATGATCTCGGCGAATGTCGCCGTGTAGTGCTCGAGGGCTGCCGTCACAGCCAGGCGCATCTTGGGAGAAAAACGCTTCTCGAGTCGGCCAACCAACTTCTTGATATGCCGATCGATCCCCTCGGTGGGATAGCCCATCGCTTGAAGGCGATCGTTGAGCAGCCGATGCTGGTGCCGGTGGGTGGCCTCTTGAGCGATGAATCCCTTGACCGCCTCCTTCAGGTCAGCGTCGCTGATGTGGTCCCGGTACTCGCGGACTGACCGGATGAAGAAGTCTTCGCCTTCGGGGAACGTGGCCGACAAGGTGGACACAAAGTGGCTCATCACCAAGTCGCCATCGACGAAGTGCTGCCGACTGGTCTCAGCAGGCATGTCGAATCGGACACGGCGGGGCTTCGGGACGACCCGCGTGGTGGGCCGTGTGGACGAATCGTCGCTCATGTTGTTCTCCTGTTGTCATGGGCACTGATGATCTGACTTTACGCCTAGTCAGAATTAGATGGCAAGCTATGCGTTGTGCGATCGGTGCGGGTGTACAGCGGGATGTCCGCCGAGGAGCGTCACCGGAACAGGCGCACGCGTCTCATCGAGGCCGCGATGGAGTTGATCGGCACGCACGGCGTTGCCGCCGCCACGGTGACTGCCGTATGCGCTGAGTCCGGCGTGACGTCACGCTACTTCTATCAGCATTTCCCTGACAGAGACGCCCTCTTGCGAGCTGTCTACCAGCAGCTCTACGCAACCTTCCAGGAGGTGATAGTTGACGCGATCCCCGATGCCGGCGCCCCACCCGAGGTGCTCGCGTACGCGCCGATCCGCGGGCTGGTCAGCATGATCAACAATGATCCTCGACTGGGTCGGATCTTGTTCGTGGAATCTGCAACGGAGCCGCTGCTTCGGGAGTTACGCAGCGACATGATGACCGGTTTCACCGACCTCGTATTGCGTGAGGCCAGACTTCACCTTGACATCGCCGACTCCGCAGTGGGCGTTGCCCATTTGGCCTCGACATTGGGTGTGGGTGGGTTATTCGAAGTCTTGCGCCGCTGGCTCGACGGAGAACTCGAGTTCACCACCGATGAACTCGTTCAGCACTGCGCAGGTTTCCTGGGCAGCCTCGGCAGCTATGTGCTGCTGCAGAACGCAGTCGAGTCGGCCACGACCAAAGCCAAACCTCAGAGTTAGCTTCTGGCGCCTCCCGGCCGCGCTTCGCGAATGTCGAGGTGCCTCCGCTTGCTTCATTCCGGACTGAACACATGAACGCCGCTGTACAACATTAGAGGCCAGCGTCGTCGACCAAATAACGTTCGGCGAGCGTCTCGGCAAGCCGACTCGTGTGCTCCACGATCTCCCCCTGGATGACGTCAAGCAAACCTGCATGCCATGCGGTGATCAATTCGACGAAGCCACCAACGGCCACCAGTGTGTCCATCCGAAGGGCGGTTTCATCGGCTTCCGGCCTCAGGTGTGGCTCACTGGCTGCGATCACCAGGTGTGTCGCCTCCTGCAGTGCGACAGCGCGCCGATCCTGAAGCGGGGAACTGCCCACGTGTTGAGCCAGTAGAATCTTCGCCCTGCCCGGATCCTCTGCAATCCGGTCGACCACCGCGGCGATGGTCACGCGGATGGTCTCCATCGGCGGCTGCCCGATGCGTTCTGCGAGCGTCGCAGAAACCTCACCGAGCATCTCGTTGCGCACGCCGTCCCATGCAGCGACAAGTAACTCGTCGCGGGTCTTGAAGTCTTCGTAGAAGTAACGGTCGTTCAGGCCGGTTTTGGCGCACACTCCTCTCATCGTGACTGCTGCCCAACCGCTTTCACTCCAGATTTCCGTCGCGGCATCAATGAGGCGCTGACGGCGCTCCGCCCGGCGTTCAGCACCGGTACGCCCGCCCCATCTCTTCGACCGCGTCCGCACATGTCCATCTTGGCAAGCCACAGTAGGTCGCAACACTTTGGTAGCATCCGCCCCCAATGGGGGCGCGTGCCACCATAGGACTCCGCGGAGGGCAGCGATTGACGATCAGAACGCTCAAACTTCGAGTTCTCAGAGACGTGGCAGCGGCTGTCGTCATTCCCGCCCCCAGCAGTGATCGTGCGGCACTGGCGACGGTGGCGGTAGGAGGCGCCCTGCACGCCGTGCAGGTATTCGCGGCCGACTGGCCCGCCGCAATCCCGTAGGGAGTCGACTCATGACGCTCTTGAGCGAGGCCCCCACCGGTCGCCGTCACCACTTGCACTACGTGCGGTAGGGTACCGATACCGGCAGTATCGCTACCAGTGGAGGCCAAGTGACCGACGGCAGTGCAGATGCCCCAAGCCAGGCCAAGCGGCCTGGTCGGCGCGCCAACGGATCCACCGACCCGGCCGACACTCGCGAGTACAGCGAACGGTTGGCGACCCTGGCCCGGTTCACCCTCCGACACAAAGCGCTCGTCATCGGGGTATGGCTAGGCGCCGCGGTGGTTCTCGCGCTGCTGTTCCCACAGCTGGAAACCGTGGTGCGCCAACAGTCGGTGGACCTCATTCCTCGCGACGCCCCGTCCTTGCAGACGGTTGACCGCATGAGCGCCGCGTTCGGCGAAGAAGGCTCGAAAACCATGGTGTTCGTCGCCATGGAAGACCCCACTGGCTTGACTCCAACTGCACGGCAGCGCTACGGCGAACTCGTGCGCCGGTTGCAGGCCGAGGGCGACCACGTCCTGCTGGTGCAGGACCTGCTGGCCGATCCGATTACCGAAGCTCAGGCAGTCAGCGCCGACCGCAAAGCCTGGTATCTGCCCGTCGGTGTCACCGGCACCCTCGGAGACCCCACGGCAGCCGAATCCTTGAACGCGGTGCGCGACATCGCCGCGGAGGTGTTCACCGGATCGACCACGACCGTCCAAGTGACGGGACCACCGGCGACCTTCAGCGACATGATCGCCTCCGCCGAGCACGACCTGCTGTTGATCTCGATCGCTACCGCCGGCGTGATCGCCCTGATCTTGCTGATCGTCTACCGGTCAGTGTTCACCGCGCTGTTGCCACTGCTGGTAATCGGGTTGAGCCTGGCGGTTGGGCGCGGCGTGCTATCCGCCCTCGGCGAGATGGGCATGCCGGTCTCCCAGTTCACCGTCGCATTCATGACGGCGATCCTGCTCGGCGCCGGAACTGATTACACAGTTTTTCTGATCAGCCGGTACCACGAGCAGCGCCGCGCCCAAGTACCCGCCGATCAGGCGATCATCCACGCCACCGCCAGCATCGGGCGCGTCATCCTGGCGTCCGCCGCCACCGTGGCACTCGCGTTCTTGGCCATGGTCTTCGCGCGGCTCAGCGTCTTCGCCGCCCTGGGCCCCGCGTGTGCCATCGCCGTGCTGTTCGGATTTCTGGCGACCGTCACCCTGCTGCCACCCGTGCTGTCGCTAGCCGCCAAACGCGGCATCGGTGAACCCAAATCCGATCGCACCCGCCGCTACTGGAACAGCGTCGCCGTCGCCGTGGTCCGCCGTCCGGTGCCACTGCTGATCGTCAGCCTGGCCATCCTGCTCGCCCTGTCGGCAGCCGCTGCGACCATCAAAATCAGCTACGACGACCGCAAGGGACAACCAGACACCACGGCCAGCAACCAGGGCTACCAACTTCTGGACCGCCACTTCCGCAAGGACGTCGTCATCAGCGAGTTCCTCGTCGTAGAGAACCCGACCGACATGCGGACCGGGAGGGGGCTGGCCGATCTCGACGAGATGGCCTCTCGCGTCTCCCAGATCCCCGGCGTCACCAGGGTGTCCGGAGTCACCCGCCCCACCGGGGAGCGCCTCGACCAAGCAGAACTGGCCTGGCAGAACGGCCAGATCGGCGAGAAAATGGCCGGCGCGGTCGCCGAGGGCAACTCACGCAAGGACGACCTCGCCAAACTCACCGGCGGCGCCGACCAGCTCGCCGACGGCCTCGCCCAACTCGATGGCACGGTGCGCACCGCCCTCGCGCCACTGGCCGGAATCCTCACCCAAGCTCAATCCGCGGGAACTCAGGTCAACCAGTTCCGCCCACTGCTGCAACAACTTTCCGCCACCGCCCCCGCCGTCGACCAAGCCATCCAATCCGGCCCAGGACTGCGACCGCTGGCCAACCAGGCGCAGAACGCGATCACCCAGCTCGATCCACTCGTGGGCGCGCTCAACACCTCACCGTGGTGTGCCGCCACCCCGCAGTGCGCCCAAATTCGTGACCAGGTGAAGATTTTGGTCAGCCTGCGCGACAGCGGATTCTTCGACCAGATCGCCGACCTCGGGGACCGCTACGATCCCGCGACCAATGCCACCGTTGGTGGCACCCTCTCCAACGTCCAGAACGCAGTCGCCTCGCTGGACAAGGCATTCGGAGCCCTCGGTGACCCCGCCGACCTAGCCACCAATCTCCGCCGATTGCAGGAGGGAATCGGACAGCTCGCCTCCGGCGCTCAAGCACTCGCGACCGGTGTCCGCACCCTCGCCGACAGCAACATCGAAATGCTGTCCGGTATGAGCCAGATCGCCACCCAACTACAGAATTCCTCACGCGCAGCGGCGGACTCCGACTCCTCGAGCGGTTTCTACTTGCCCGCTAATGCATTCGAGAACCGGCAATTCACCGATGTTGCCAAGCAATTCCTCTCACCGGACGGCAAGACCGCGCGGTTCATGATCGAAAGCAGCCACGACCCTTACAGCGTCGAAGCCATGGAGCTCGCCAGCCGCATCACCGACACCGCCAACACCGCACGACCCAACACGTCGCTCGCCGACGCCACCGTATCCGTCGCCGGCTTCCCCGCCGTCAACTCCGATATCCAACGATTCCTATGGGCCGACTTCGCACAACTGGCCGTCGCCACCATAATCATCGTCGGCGTCATCCTGGTCCTACTGCTGCGCGCACTCCTGGCACCGCTCTACCTCTTAGGCACCGTCGTGCTCAACTACCTCGCCTCGCTCGGCATCGGCGTTGTGGTATTCCAATGGGGACTGGGCTACGAAATCGCTTGGCCCGTACCATTACTGGCATTCATCATCCTCGTCGCCGTCGGCGCCGACTACAACATGCTGCTCGTCTCACGGCTCCGCGAAGAATCCGGGACCAACATCCGCGTCGGCGTCCTGCGCACCGTGGCAAACACCGGAGCCGTCATCACCTCAGCTGGTCTGATATTCGCCGCCAGCATGTTCGGCCTCATGGTCGGCTCAGTCGCAATCATGATCCAAGCCGGCCTCATCATCGGCTTCGGATTGCTGCTCGATACCTTCCTCGTGCGCACCCTCACCGTGCCCGCCATCGCCACACTTCTACGCGAAGCCAGCTGGTGGCCTTCCAAAGCAACGCGGACCCCAGTAGCTGACACCGCCACGCAGAAATAAGGAGCAACGCACTACTAGTGGAAGCGAGGAATGCGAGGAACGCGAGGTCCATTCGCAGACGTGATCTTTGGTTGCGGATCCGTCGTGATCTGGTGTTGCAAGCCCGTCGAGTAAGCGTCCAAACTGACATCCTGATTTCAAGGTTCCCGCTCTCGGTAAATCAAAGGCGGCCTTGACCACCAAGGTGTCTCAGTCCGCAGGCAGTCCGCAGTAGATTTTCGCGACTCCTGCGCGCGCCAACCCACCCAATGCAGCTGAGCTGGGAAAACTTACGCGGGCCAACGTACCCAACGTCATCAAAACCCCAGGTGGCGTGGTTCGGGACGAAGAGGTCGTGGGTTCGAATCCCGCCACCCCGACTGAGCTGAGAGGTGAGCGAGCGTGCTCGTTCACCCGAGGCGAGGGAGAGGGTAGGAGGCGCATAGCGCCGAGTACCCCGCCGCTAGAAGTAAGGCCCTGACCGGAGATGACTCGGTCGGGGCCTTTTTCATCCGTATGGCGGATCGGCACGTGGCCCCGGCACCGTGACATGGTGGAGGCATGGACGTCTCTGCGCTCGCGTCGCATCCCGTCGCCCTTGCGGCCATCGCCATCGGTTTGCTTCTCGCCTGGAAGCTGCGCAAGGCCGTGATGCTGATCGGTGTGTTGGCGGCGCTGGTGCTGCTGGTTGCTCTATATCGGTAACAGCTAAGCGGGGGCACGCGACATTTCTTTCGGTAAGGTTTGTCAAAACCCGACGAATGGGAGCTCTACATGAAGAAACGCCTCGTGAGCGCTGGCGTGATCGCGCTGGCCGCCGCACTCAGCGGGCCCGCCCTGGCCGCCGCGGCCCCTGCCGACGAGCAGCAGATCAGGGACATCGTCGCCGGAGAGGCGACGGCTATCAAGTCGCTCGACAACGCCAAGCTCTCGACGTTCTTCTGCGACAAGTTCCGCGGCGTGGTGGCATCCAAGACTGCTGATGACCAGATCCCCCCGTTGAGCCAGATTTCCGGCTACGGGCCCGGGATGATCAACGCCGTGGCGTCGGCGGCCGGTGTCTCCGCTCCGACCACACAGGCACTGACCACCGCGATCCAGAACAACGACGACAAGGCCTACCGGTCCTCGTTCCACAACGCGGCCCGTGAGGTGCTGGCCAGCGTGACCTACAACGTCTCCGACATCAATGTCACCCCGCCGACGGCCACTGCGGCTGTCACCGCGCAGGGCCACGATGTCACCGCCAACCAGGAGCGCGAGTTCGTGCAGGAAAACGGGAAGTGGAAGGACTGCACCGACCCGGAGAAGCGTCCCCAGACCTCGGGCAACCCGTTGCTCACGTCGCTGATGAACTGACGCTTCTAGAACGTAGATCAGGCCGCCTGTGTCCTTCGGGATGCAGGCGGCCTGATTCATGACGGCGCACCCCGATTATTTGGTGGCGTCCTTTCGACCCGGCTTCTACTCTGGATCCGTTTGTGCCATAACCGATTACCTTGAGCAGATAGAGCCGATGCCCGACTTTTCCCCGATCGTCACCGACTTCTGGCGCACCTACTTCCGTCGCGGCACCGTGCTTCACGACGGCGCGGACTTCCAGCTCGCCGCCTACCCTGACCTCGACGACGACGGACAGCTGATGGTGCTCCGCACGGTCGACGGTAAGGCCGGTGTCTCCCTTGTGCCCGAACTCGCCGAGCGTGCGGGATTCGATGGTGCCCAATCCATCTCGGAAGAAGATTTCTGGGCCTGCCTGGATAAGGCCGGGATTTCGATGCACGGCGCGGACAACCTGTTCTACTTCACCGACGACGCCCGCGAAGCACTCGTCGCCACGGCCCCAACCGGGGACATCCGTCAGCTGACGGATGACGATGAAGCCATCTTCCAAGCCTTCGAATCGGCTGCCTCAGAACAGGATTTGGACGATGCCCAGGTGGAACTGGACCACTGGGCCGTGTTCGGCTCCTTTGACAATGGCCGCCTGGTCGCCGTCTCCAGCATCTACCAGTGGGAGGACGCGGCGATCATGGATCTGGGGGTGCTGACGCTGCCCATCTTCCGGGGCAAGGGACATGCCCAACGGTTGGTGCGTGCGGTGTTTCGATACGCCTGCGCGCAGGGCTACGAGCCGCAGTACCGCTGCCAGGTGACCAACACCGCGTCCAGCGCGCTGGCTCCCGCCGCAGGGCTCACCCTGTTCGGCACCTTCGACGTGATCGCCGGTCAGAGCCGGCGGGTAAGCCGGGTACCGATGAGCGGAGCGATCTTGTCGGCCAGATAGGCGTGCCCGGCGTCGTTGGGATGCACCCCGTCCGAGCCGATCAGCTCCGGGCGCCCGACGAACCAGCGTTCGGCCAGCGGATCCACCCAGGCTGCCCCGACCGCGCGGGCCTG
This sequence comes from Mycobacteroides franklinii, assembly GCF_002013895.1. Lineage (GTDB taxonomy): Bacteria > Actinomycetota > Actinomycetes > Mycobacteriales > Mycobacteriaceae > Mycobacterium > Mycobacterium franklinii. Next base: position 129,832 of record NZ_MAFQ01000008.1, read on the forward strand.
GCCGTACAGGATGTCCCGCAGCTGCGTCACCACATCGGGGACGTCGGCCGTCGGCCACGGCGGACCGATCACGAGCAGCTTGGCCGCGGGCGCCATGCGCCGCGCCGACTCCAACGTGCTGCGCGTTGCCTCGGCGTACGCATCGGGGTCGACGCCCTGGTCGTTGCGCGAGCCGAAGAACACCACCAGCTCGTCGTCGGGATGCACCACCCGGCCGGTGAGGTCGGCGAACACGCTGCCGTGATCTCCGCGCACGCCGTATCCGGCGCGGCCTTCGGCGGCGACGTCGGCGCTCACGGAGACCCCTTCTCGGCCCAGAATCCGCCAGGCCAGCGACGTCCACGACTTGGCTCCCAGGCCGCCTTCTCTGGTGCCGGTGGTGTAGGAATCGCTGACCACCGCGACATGGTTCAAGCCTGATCCGGAGTAGGCCAGCCGGTACGGCCGCACCGGCTGCGGGTGCTCCGCAGCCCTACCGATCGGAAAACCAATCAGAAACCCGAATGCGATGATGAACGCGGCCAGACGAACCACTGCTACCTCCACTGTCCCCAGCATTTTAGGGGCACTCAAACCCGGCTGCGGCACAGCGTTATTCGTTTGAAACTAACGAGTCGTTACTCCCAGGGAACTAACAGCGACCGGCTCCCGTTCGGGCTCGGCCAAGTTCTCGGGCACCCGATGTTTGTGGCCGTTGTGTGTGGCGTGATGGTCGGTGATGGTGGGCTTGGTGACGCCGATCATGCGGCGCATCCACCGTCGTCCCGGTTCTTCCACCCAGTGGTACAGCGCCATGGACAACGCCACGGCCAGCACCAGCAACCCGATCACAATCCAGCCGCCGCCGGGATCGAGCAGCGAAAGTTCGAACTGCTTGGTTGCCCATGTCCACGACACGTGCACGAGCTCGTGGATCATGTACAACCCGAAGGAGATCTGGCCGCCGTAGACCATGACACGTGTCGAGAGCACTGTCGGTAGCGGGCCGATACCCACGGCCAGCGCCATCACCAACGGCACAAACAGCACGTCCACTACCCCGCTGCTGTCGACCACGCCGGAGATCGGGTGTGCGTCCAGGAAGTACAGCGCGCCGACGATGGTCGCGACGATGAGCAGTGCGACGTAGCCGGCGATATGCCGGGAACGGTGCGACAACTTGAGCCGACTCACGGCCGCGCAGGCGAGCGCGCCGGCGGTGAACTGCATGACGATGCGCGGCAGCCAGCTCCATGGGGTGTAGAACTGCCCGGTCAGCAGCAGGAGCATCACCGGCGGCAGCGAGGCCAGCACGGCCAGTACCACGAGGCTGCGGGCACGCGTCGCGTGCGCCATCCGGGAGATGACGAGAACCAGGCCGCCGAAGAGCAGGTAGGCCAGCCATTCGGCGCTGATCGACCAGGCCGGGCCGTTCCAGCTGGACAGGTCGAAGTACGGACGGAACCACAGCTGCACCATGAAGAGCTGGCGCACATAGTTGGTGGCGTCGAAGGTGTCGATACGTTCGGGCACGTGCCCGACGTGCATGGTGAAGATGACCCACAGCGCAGCCAGGTGCATGGTGACCAGGTAGACGGGCCAGACGCGGGCCAGGCGCAGCCACAGGAAGTGCAGCGTCTCCCGGGTTGACCAGCGGTGGCCCATCCTGTCCAGGTAATTCCACGTCAGCACGAATCCGCTGAGGATGAAAAACAGATCGACGCCCTGGGCGCCGCAGTTGAGGATGGGGTTCAGCGCGGACCGGAATTCGGGGGCGGCCTGTTCCAGCAGTGGCCGGAAGTGGAAGAGCACCACCCAGAAGGCGGCAACGATCCTAAGTCCCGTGAGGGCCTTGATCTCTCCGCCGCGCACAACTCTCTCCGTCAAGCTCGCTACCAGCTCTTTCGCGCTTCCTTGCGATCAACCGGTTGAGCACGCCTCCCCGCGACCCAATTCCGGCGTTCTTCGGAGACTAACAGCGCAACCTGCCAAAGCCTGAATCTCGAACCCCTGGGTTCTATCGTTGCGGCGATGGCATTTCACCTGCGCCGGGCCGAGCGGACCGACACGCTCGCCGACGGGCTCGCCCGGCTGCTGGCTGAACCCGTCCTGGATCCCTTTGCCCAAGAGCTGGTGCTGGTGCCGGCCAAGGGTGTCGAACGGTGGCTGAGCCAACGGCTATCGGACCGGCTCGGGGTGTGCGCGGCGGTGCAGTTCCGGAGCCCGCGCTCGCTCGTCGCCGAGCTCACCGGCACGCTCGACGACGATCCCTGGTCACCCGATGCGCTGGTCTGGCCGCTGCTCTCGGCGATCGACGAAAACCTGGACCGGCCCTGGGCCGCACCACTGGCCACACATCTCGGGCTCTTCGAAGCCGGTGAAGAACGTGAGCTGCGCCAAGGCAGGCGTTATGCCGTGGCGCGGCGGCTTGCGGGATTGTTCGCGTCCTACGCACGGCAGCGCCCGCAGCTGTTGATCTCCTGGCTCGACGGTGACGCGGTCGAGCCGGATCTAGCGTGGCAGCCGCCGCTGTGGCGGGCGCTGGTTTCGCGGGTCAAGGCAGTCCCCCCGCATGTTCGGCACCGTCAGGTTCTGGCACGCCTGCGGGAGGCGCCGTCGGATCTGCCGGAACGGATATCCCTGTTCGGGCATACCCGGCTTCCGGTCACCGATGTCGAGCTGCTCGAGGCGCTGTCAACGCACCACGATCTGTACCTGTGGCTGCCGCACCCCAGTGACACGCTCTGGCACACGCTGCGCAACGAGCGTGGCCCGGCTCCGCGGCGCGCGGACACCGGGCATCGCGCCGTGCGCCACCCCCTGCTGGCCACGCTGGGCCGGGATGTGCGTGAGCTGCAACACGTGTTACCCGACCCCGCGTCCGACGAATATCTCAGTGGGACAACATTTTCCGATACGTTACTGGGCTGGCTGCAATCCGATCTCGCGGCCGATGAGACACGTCCGCACGGGCGGGAACTCGCGGTAGGTGACCGCTCGGTGCAGGTGCATTCCTGCCACGGCCCCGCCCGGCAGATTGATGTGCTCCGCGAGGTCCTGCTGGGACTACTCGCCGACGATCCGACGCTGGAGCCGCGCGACATCCTCGTCATGTGCCCGGACATCGAGACGTACGCACCGTTGATATCGGCCAGGTTCGGTCTCGGCGAGTCGGTGCCCGGTGCCCATCCGGCTCATCAACTGCGGGTACGACTTGCCGATCGTGCTCTGGTGCAAACCAATCCGCTGTTGACGGTGGCCGCACAGGTGCTGGGCCTGGCCAGTGGGCGGGCCACCGCCAGCGAGGTCCTGAATCTCGCGGAGTCGGCGCCGGTGCGCATGCGATTCGGCTTCACCGACGACGATCTGGACGCGATCACCGCGTGGGTGCGGGAGGCGAACATCCGTTGGGGATTCGACCCCGAGCATCGCGCACCCTATGGAGTCGATTTCCTGCACAACACCTGGCGTTTCGGTATCGATCGGGTACTGGCCGGGGTGGCGATGTCCGAGGATTCACACGCCTGGCTGGGTGCCACGCTGCCGCTCGACGATGTGAGCAGTAACCGCGTCGAGCTGGCCGGCCGCTTTGCCGAGTTCATTGCCCAACTCCACACCACCGTGACTTCACTGACCGGCACCCGGCCCCTGGATGAGTGGCTATCCGCCCTGTCGACGGGTATCGATGCCCTGTCCGAGGATGCGGAGGACTGGCCCCGCGCCCAGATGCTGCGTGAGTTCGCGGAGATCCAGGCGCACGCCGATCCGGTCTTATTGCGACTCAGTGATATCCGCGCACTTCTGGATCGCCATCTGGCCGGTCGACCTACGCGCGCCAACTTCCGCACCGGCACTTTGACTGTCTGCACCATGGTGCCGATGCGTTCGGTTCCGCATCGGGTGGTCTGCCTCGTCGGGCTCGATGACGGCGTCTTCCCGCGGCTCGGCGCCGTCGACGGGGACGACGCGCTGGCCCGCGATCCGATGACGGGTGAACGCGATATCCGCTCCGAGGACCGGCAATTGCTGCTCGACGCCATCGGTGCCGCCACCGAAACCCTGGTGCTCACCTACACCGGCGCCAACGAATACTCGGGGCAGGCCCGGCCCCCGGCGGTGCCGCTCGCCGAGCTGCTGGACGCGTTGGACATCACCACGGCGCGGCCGGTGCGTTCGCGGGTGCACGTGGTGCACCCATTGCAGCCGTTCGATATTCGCAACGTGACACCGGACGGCGTGATCCCCGGGCACCCCTTCACCTTCGACACCACCGCCCTGATCGCCGCCCGCGCCGCCGCGGGTGCGCGCGCCGAACGGCCCTCGTTCATCTCGGGTCCGCTACCAGCACCGTCCGTCACCGACGTGGCGTTGGCGGACCTCGTCGCATTCTTCAACCACCCCATCAAGGGATTCTTCCGCGCCCTGGACTACACCCTGCCGTGGGATGTGGACGGCGTGTCCGATGACATGCCCGTCGAGATCGACGCGCTCGAGGAGTGGACGGTGGGTGACCGCATGCTGGCCGACATGCTGCGCGGTATGTCGCCAGCCGACGCCCAGCAGGCCGAATGGCGGCGCGGCACGTTGCCCCCCGGCCAGCTGGGCTGGCGGCGGGTCTCCGAACTGCGGGACCGTTGCGCCGCTCTCGCCGAGGAGACCAGGGGCTACCGAACCGATGACACTCGAGCCTTCGATATCGATATCGATCTCGGCGATAGCCGCCGGCTCACCGGCACCGTCTCCCCCGTGTTCGGCGAGCGACTGGTGTCGGTCACCTATTCGCGGCTCGATGCCAAACATCTGCTGCAGTCGTGGATTCCGTTGGCGGCATTGACGGCACACGATCCCCAGCAGGACTGGTCGGCGGTGTGCATCGGCCGCGCCCGACGTGGCCCGAAACCACTGGCGCGGACGCTCGGGCGGCCCACCGATCCGGTAGGCGTACTACGTGACTTGGTGGCCATCTACGACGCAGGGCGCCGCGAGCCGCTGCCGTTGCCACTCAAGACCTCCTACGCATGGGCAGACGCCCGTCAAACACGCGATGACCCCGAACTGCAGGCCGGATATCGTTGGCGCTCCGGCAATTTTCCCGGCGAGGACGCGGACCCGGCCGTCGAGCGAGCGTTCGGTAAGGGTGTCTGGCTGCGCCATCTGATGCAGCCATTGCGGCCCGGCGAAGAGACCGAGGGCGAAACAAACCGTCTCGGTGCGTATTCCGCGCGGTTGTGGTTACCGCTGCTGCGCGCGGAGCGGGGCTCATGAAACGCTTTGACCTGTTGGGGCCGCTGCCCGTTGAGCGCTCCACCACCGTGCTGGAGGCCAGCGCCGGAACCGGAAAAACATTCGCATTGGCGGGTTTGGTTACCCGGTACGTCGCCGAGGGTGTCGCGACGCTGGATCAGATGCTGCTGATCACGTTCGGCCGCGCCGCCAGCCAGGAACTCCGCGACCGGGTTCGCGGCCAGATCGTGGATGCGTTGCGGGCCTTCGAGGATCCATCGACGGCGCGCACGGATCTGACGCGGTATCTGATCTCAGCCGACCATGAGGTGCGCCAGCGGCGGCTGCGGGACGCGCTGGCAGGTTTCGACGCGGCGACCATTGCCACCACGCATCAGTTCTGCCATATCGTGCTCAAATCCCTGGGTGTGGCTGGGGATAGCGATTCCGGCGTGACGCTGGTCGAGAACCTTGACGACCTGGTCTGCGAGATCGTCAACGACCGGTATCTGACGCATTTCGGCAAGGAACGTGACAACCCTCCGCTGAGCCACCCGGCAGCGTTGCGCCTGGCCAGGGAGGTGGTACGCAATCCGGCAACCCAGCTGCGTCCGCTGGAGCCGGATGCCGACTCGTACGCACGGGCCGCGCTGACCTTCGCCCGGGATGTACTGGAGCAGTTGGAGATTCGTAAGCGCCGCCGCAGCATTCTCGGGTTCGATGATCTGCTGACCCGCCTGGCTGATGCGCTGGACGCCCCGGATTCCCCGGCGCGGGCACGGATGCACCAGCGCTGGCCCATCGTCATGGTGGACGAGTTCCAGGACACCGACCCGGTGCAATGGCAGGTCCTGGAGCGGGCCTTCTCCGGGCGCTCGACGCTGATCCTGATCGGTGACCCCAAGCAGGCCATCTACGCGTTTCGGGGCGGGGATATCGACACCTATCTGCGTGCGGCGGCCACTGCCGGCGACAAGCAGACGTTGGGCACCAACTGGCGCAGCGATGCCGCGTTGGTGGACCGGCTGCAGGCGGTGCTGCGGGGTGCGCAGCTGGGCGGCCCGGACATCGTGGTCCATGACGTCGAGGCGTACCACCAGGGGCATCGGCTGGTAGGTGCCCCGCACAACGACCCTTTTCGGCTGCGGGTGGTGTCGCGAAATCGGGACGGCATCAAGGTCATTCCCATCGCCGAGCTGCGGCGCAGCATCGGCAAGGATCTCGCCGCCGATATCGGCGCGCTGTTGTCCAGCGGGGCCACCTTCGACGGCCGACCGGTCCGGGCCCGGGACATCGCGGTGATAGTGGAGGCGCACAAGGATGCACGCGCATGTCACACGGCATTGGCCGAGGCCGGGATTCCCGCTGTCTATACCGGCGACACCGACGTGTTCAGTTCCGATGCGGCACAGGACTGGTTGTACCTGTTGGAGGCGTTCGATCAGCCGCACCGACCCGGTCTGGTGCACGCGGCCGCGGCGACGGTGTTCTTTGGTGAGACGGCGGAAACTCTTGCCGCGGGCGGCGAATCGTTGACCGATGAGATCGCGGCCACCCTACGGGCGTGGGCGGGACGAGCGCGCGAGCGCGGAGTCGCGGCGGTACTCGAGGCCGCGCAACTGGCCGGCATGGGGAGCCGGGTGCTGTCCTGGCGGGGCGGCGAGCGGATGATGACCGATCTTTCCCACCTGACGGAGCTGCTGCAGGACACGGCGCACCGCAATGGCTTCGGGTTGGCCGCGCTGCGCGATTGGTTGCGTACGCAGTGCTCGGAGGGCGGGGCCGAGGCCGAACGCAACCGGCGGCTGGACAGTGATGCCGCGGCCGTGCAGATCATGACGGTGTGGGTAAGCAAGGGGCTGCAGTTCCCCATCGTGTATCTGCCGTTCTCATTCAATCGACATGCCCCGGAACGCGATTACGTGCTGTATCACGAGGATGGAGTGCGTTGTCTGCACATCGGCGGCAGAGACGATCCTGACTACTCGATGGCCGATCTGGCGGGCCGCACCGAGGCGGCCCGTGATGCCAGTCGGCTCACATACGTGGCCCTGACGCGGGCGCAGTCCCAAGTGGTGGCGTGGTGGGCACCGTCCTTCGACGAGCCCAATGGTGGCCTGTCTCGGCTGTTGCGCGGGCGTGCTCCCGGAAATCCCTCGGTGCCCGATAAGTGTGCTCCCGCCAAGATTTCCGATGTGGATGCGCTCAAACGGCTGCGCGCATGGGAAGCCGAGGGCGGCCCCGTGATCGAGGAGGCACTGGTCGCCGGATTTGCTCCGGCGGCGGCGCCGTCGATTTCCGGGGATCTGGCGGTGCGGGTGTTTGATCGGCCGATCGATACCGCGTGGCGACGCACCTCGTATTCGGGTCTGCTGCGTGCCGTCGAGGAGTCGGGGGTGTCGAGCGAGCCAGAGGCCGTCGAGCTGGACGACGAGGTGGACGACATTCCGTTGCGGTCGACACCGACGGGCACCGATGTGCCCTCCCCGATGGCGCAGCTGCCAGCCGGGGCGGCCTTCGGTTCGTTGGTGCACGCCGTGCTGGAAACCACGGATCCGTTCTCACCGGACCTGGTTGGGGAACTTCATGCGCAGGTGGTCAAACACGCAGAGCGTTGGCCCGTCGAGGTTCCGGCTCCGGAGCTGGCCGCGGCCCTGGAGCCCATGCATGACACCCCGTTGGGCCCGTTGCTCCCGGGTGCGACACTGCGCGAGATCGGATTGCGGGATCGCTTATGCGAGCTCGATTTCGAGTTTCCGCTGGCGGGTGGTGATGCGGCCGGAGGATCGTTCCCGCGGCTGGCCGATGTGGGCGCGCTGTTAGGAGAGCACCTTGCGGCCGATGACCCACTGGCGGTGTACGCGTCACGGCTGACGGGTCCCGGGTTGGGCGGGCAGAGCCTGCGCGGGTATCTCTCGGGGTCCGTCGATGCGGTGCTGCGGGTCGACTCGCGGTACGTGGTGGTGGACTACAAGACCAACTGGCTGGGCACCGGCGACACACCGTTGACGGCGGCCGACTACTCGAGGCCGCGCATGGTGGAGGCCATGCTGCATTCGGACTATCCGCTGCAGGCGCTGCTGTACAGCGTTGTGTTACATAGGTTCCTGTCCTGGCGACTGCCGGAGTATCGACCGGAGGAGCATCTGGGCGGCACGGTGTATCTGTTCGTGCGCGGCATGTGCGGGGCGGATACACCGGTGGTAGAAGGACATCCGGCCGGGGTATTCAGCTGGCAGCCATCGGCGACCTTGGTGGTCGCACTGTCGGAGCTGCTGTCATGAGGTTGATAGAGGAGTTCGGCGACATTCTCGAATCGGCGGATGTGCTTGTGGCGCAGCGGCTGACAACATTGGCCGCCGAGACTGACGAGTCGGTGGAACTGGCCGTCGCACTCGCGGTGCGGGCGCTACGCGGCGGCTCGGTGTGTGTGGACCTGGCTGCGGTGGCGGCACAGGTGGACGCACCGTCGCTGCCCTGGCCTGCCACAGATGCGTGGTTGGCGGCGGTACGGGCAAGTCCGCTGGCCGGTCAGCCTTCCGTGCTACGGCTTTTCGGCGAGCTGCTGTATCTCGATCGGTACTGGCGCGAGGAACAGCAGGTATGCACGGATGTTCAGGCTTTGATGGCCGCCGCACAACCACACTCCGAAGTGCCCACCTACGAGCGACTTTTCCCACCCGGGTTCGAGGAGCAGCGTGCGGCTGCCGATATAGCGCTGTCACAGGGCCTGACGGTGCTGACGGGCGGACCGGGAACCGGCAAGACCACCACGGTGGCGCGGCTGTTGGCGCTGCTGGCCGAACAGGCATCATCAGCGACCGCGTCGCCGCTGCGTATCGCACTGGCGGCGCCGACAGGCAAGGCGGCGGCCCGGCTGCAGGAAGCGGTGCAGCTGGAGGTCGGCAAGCTGGATCCCGTCGACCAATCGCGGCTTGCTGGGCTGCAGGCGACCACGCTGCATCGGCTGCTCGGATCACGGCCCGATACGTCGTCCCGGTTTCGGCATCATCGCGGAAATCGGTTGCCGCACGACGTGATTGTGGTGGACGAGACGTCGATGGTGTCGCTGACCATGATGGCGCGACTCTTGGAGGCGGTGCGCCCGCAGGCCCGGCTATTGCTGGTGGGCGACCCGGATCAGCTGGCATCGGTGGAGGCCGGAGCGGTGCTGGCCGATCTGGTGCAGGGCCTGGGGTCCGCGCGAGTGGCGGCGCTGCGCACATCGCACCGGTTCGGTGCGGCGATAGGCGCGTTGGCAGCAGCGGTACGCGACGGGGACGCCGACCGTGCGCTGGAGGTGCTGGCTTCTGGAGATCCGCATGTCGAATGGTCGACGGATTCGGATGGACTGCGCGATGTGCTTGTCCCCCATGCACTTGCGTTGCGTTCGACGAGTCTGGCGGGTGACGTACCGGCGGCGCTGGGGGTGCTCGACGAGCACCGGCTGCTGTGCGCACACCGGCACGGGCCGTTCGGGGTGACGCACTGGAACCGTCAAGTGGAGCGCTGGATCACCGAGGAGACAGGCGAGCCGCACTGGGCGGCCTGGTATGCGGGGCGGCCGATTCTGGTGACATCCAACGACTATGGGCTGCGGCTGTACAACGGCGACACCGGCGTCACGGTGGCCGGGGCTGACGGTTTGCGCGCCGTATTCGGCGGGGCGTCCTTCGCGACCAGCCGCCTGGTCGAGGTGGAGACCATGCACGCCATGACGATTCACAAGTCACAAGGCAGCCAGGCGAATGAAGTGACTGTGCTGCTGCCCTCTGAGGATTCCCGGCTGCTGACGCGCGAGCTGTTCTACACCGCAGTGACGCGGGCCAAGCAGCGCGTGCGGGTAGTCGGGTCCGAGGCCGAGGTGCGGACTGCGATCCAGCGACAGGCGGTCCGGGCGTCGGGGTTGGGGAAACGACTTAGGGCCGATCAACCATTAGCAGGCGTAACCACGACACCATGACCACTACATATGCCGTCGGAAACATGCCAACAGAACGGCAGAGAAGCCGCATGCGGCCACCTCCACCTCCTCCATCCGGCACACTGGCATAGAAGCCATGACCGCAGCCGTGCTAGGACAGATACACAGATGACGCAACCGCAGTACCCACAAGGCCAGTTCCAGCAGACTCAGCCCCAGCAGTTCCCCACATATCAGCAGCCCAGCCCGTACGGGATGCCTCCGGGCGGCTACGCGCCTGCCCCCAAGCCGCCCCGGCCGCCGCTGACCCCGCAGCAGAAGGCTCTGGCCATCGTCGGCGGCTCGCTCGGCGTCTTCCTGATCGCCCTGCTCGTCCTGGGCCTCACCACCGACAATTCCAGCACCGAGAGTGTCCGGACGCATGCCAGCGACCAGATCATCGATTTGCCCCGCTCCTCCGGCTCCAATGACGAGCAGGACATCAAGGCGATCAAGCAGACCATCTCCGGGATGGCCGAGGCCGCCAAGGCGAACGACTTCAAGAAGATGCTCACCTTCTTTTGCGCCAAGTATCGCGAGGCGTTCAAGGACATCGCCGGCAGCGGTCAGGCACCCGATCTCAACGCCCTGACCAAGTCCGACAACGGCCCGTCGAAAATTACCGGCCTGGACATCAACGGCGACACGGCGGTCATTCACATCACCGACGCCAAAGGCAAGCACGATATCGAGTTCAAGAAGGAGACCGGCGGCTGGAAGTTCTGCCCCAGGGCCTAACAGCTCCACTCGTCCGTGAGTGGATTCCACCGTGGCCGTTGGATATTGCCCGAACGCTCGGCATCCACCGCCGTGGCGCGGGCGACCCGACGTACCGCGTGTCTCCGGGCGGATCCATTACCCGGGGCTCCAACACCCCCGACGGCCCCGGGGTGCTGACGATCTCACGCAAAGACAAGACCGTCATCGGCCGCGCATACGGTGACGGTGCCGAATGGCTACTCGACCGCCTACCACGCCTCCTCGGCGCCGACGACGAGCCCGAAGCGCTCACACCCAAACACGATGCCGTGACCCGATTGATCCAGGGCGCCACGGGCGTCCGACTCGGTGCCACTGATCGCGTCTGGGAGGCCCTCGTACCCGCAGTGCTCGAACAGAAGGTGCCCGGCGCGGAGGCCTGGCGTGCCTGGCGGTATCTGCTCAATCACGTCGGCGTCGATCTCGGCGGCGCCAAGGTGCCGCCGTCGCAACAAGAATGGCTCGACATCCCGTCGTGGGAGTGGCACAAGTCCGGCGCCGAACCGGTCCGCATGCGCACCATCCGGGCCGCCGCCACCGTTGACGTGGAAACGAAACCCGAACACCTGACCTCGATCCACGGCATCGGACCATGGACCGAGGCCGAGATACGGATCCGCGCGCTCGGCGACCCCGACGCTGTTCCCGTCGGCGACTACCACATCCCAGCACAGGTGGGTTTCGCACTCACCGGCCACAAAACCGATGACGCCGGCATGTTGGATCTCTTGGAACCCTATGCCGGGCAACGCTATCGAATTATCAGGCTTATCGAGCTCGTCGCTCCGAAACCCGCCCGGCGCGGATCACGGATGCCGGTGCGCGACTACCGCAACTTCTAAGATCCGACAAGCGGTTCGGTGAGTTTGTGGATAGCCATCGTCGTTGTGGATAACCCCGGCCAGCTGTCGGTCGTCGTGCATAGCCTGCAGGTGTGAGTCCAATCGACGATCTGCTGACGGCTGCAACGGCTGTCGTCGAGTCGTCGTTTGATGAGCTCAACAATCCCGAGTTGCTGTCGGCACTAAGGCAACTGGAGATCGCACAGCGCAAAATCACTGCGGCCTCACACACACTCACCGCCCGGCTAGTGCAACGCGGTTCACCGGCCGCGTTGGGCGGTACGTCGTTCGCGGAAGTGCTGGCACGGCACCTCTCGATAACTACCGCGACCGCCCGGCGCCGCCTCGCCGACGCCGCACATCTCGGCCCGCGGCGTGCATTCACCGGCGAGCCCCTGCAACCTGTACTTCCGTATGTCGCCCACGCATTGCGAGAGGGCCGCCTCGGCGACGAGCACGTGCGGATCATCCGCAGGTTCTTCGATGTATTGCCCGACGCGGTCGACGCCGACACCCGCGAGGCCGCCGAGAAGCAGCTGGCATCCATGGGAACCGAATTCGGCCCGGAACAACTCCGCGCAGGCGCCGATCGGATCGCGGCTCTGGTCAATCCCGATGGGCGGTTCTCTGACATCGACCGCGCCCGCAGGCGGGGCATATCGATCGGACGCCAGGGAGCAGACGGGATGAGCGCTGTCAGCGGCATACTGGATCCAGAGACCCGAGCCTACCTCGACGCGGTGCTGAGCAAGCTCGCCGCGCCAGGCATGTGTGATCCTCGCGATGAATCCCCCACGACCGAAGGTGTACCCGAATCGGCCGCCGCCGAGCGAGATACACGAACTTCCGCCCAACGAAACCACGATGGGCTACGAGCGTGCCTGCGCAGCACCTTGGCCTCGGGCAAGCTGGGCGCACACCATGGACTACCCGTCACCGTGGTGGTCTCGACGACGCTGAGTGAGCTGCAAAGCGCGGCCGGGCGGGCGATATCGGGCAGCGGCAACCTGGTGCCTATCCCCGATCTGATCCGGATGGCTGCCCACGCCTTCCACTACCTCACAATATTCGGCGACGACGGTCGCCCGCTCCACCTCGGGCGGTCCAAAAGGATCGCCACCCCCGATCAACGAATTGTGCTACACGCCAAGGATCGTGGCTGTTCAGCACCCGGATGTACTGTGCCCGGTTACCTCTGCCAGGTTCATCACGTCGACGATTGGCGCGACGACGGGCCCACCGATATCGACAATCTCACCTTCGCCTGCGGCCCACACCATCGGATGCTCCAACGGGGCTGGACCGCCCGAAAACGCCGCAGTGACGGGATTACCGAATGGATTCCGCCGCCGCACCTCGACACCGGCCAGTCCCGCACGAATGACTACCACCATCCTGAGCGGTTCATCCGCGGCCTCTACCCGGCCAGGTGCGCCGACAGCAGCCACGCGGCAATAGATGCCCGCCCATCCGGCTCGATCTGATGCCGCGCGAAGCCCTGCGCAACACCGCGTTCGAATCCGTTGAAGTTCGCGTAGATCTTTGCCGGGCGGATCTCGTCAATGGACCAGTACTTCGACACCACATCCCGCAGTTCGTTTTCGGTGACGGCGTTGACGGGAGACTCCGCCGGGAACGCCGCACGATCGAAAACCAGCACGTAGTAACGCGCCCCAGGCGCGGCGGCCCGGACAATCGAACGCTGGTAGCCCTCACGCAGTTCGACGGGCATCGAATGGAACAGCGTCGAATCGATGATGGTGTCGAAGCGTCCGTCGTACCCGGTGAACGCCGAGATGTCGGCTACCGCGAAACTGGCATTGGTCAAACCACGCTCGGCCGCATAACCTTTCGCCAACTCGATGGCCTTGGGCGCCGAGTCCAGCCCGACGGTGGTGTGCCCCGTCTCGGCCAGATGCAGCGAGGTCGCCGCCTCGCCACAGCCGGCGTCGAGCACTTCACCGTGCACCTTGCCCTCGGCGATCAGTGTCGCGATCTCGGGCTGCGGTTCACCAATGCTCCACGGCGGCCGCACACCCAGACCTTCGGGGCTCTCGCCGCGGTACGCGGCCTCAAACGCAAGATCGAATTCCTCGGTAGCGCTCTTCTCAGTCATGACTCCAGAATGTCAATTCGCCTGACATATGTCAAGGGTGTTGACATTAAAATCGGGAGGCAATTGCCAGAAACGTCCTCAACCGCCAAAATGGAGAAATGAGCAACGACGAGGGGGACGTCACGCCGACTCCGCTACCCCCGGTAGCCCCGCCCGCCTACCCTCCTGCCGCCCCTGGCTATCCCCCGGTGGGCGCGACCGGGTATCCGCCGCCCGGGTTCGGATACCAGCCCCCGCCGCCCGGATACCAAAATCCGCCGGCGGTTCCCCACTGGGTGACACCGGAGCCACCGGCCCTGAAGCCGGGTGTCATCCCGCTACGGCCGCTCGACCTCTCATCGCTCTACAACGGCGCCATCGCGGCAATCCGCGCCAACCCCAAGACCACCATCGGCCTCACCGCCATCGTCGTCATCGTCAGCCAGTTGTTGATCTTCGGAATCCAGGCGGCACCGACGACGGCCATCCTGACGGGTGCCGCGTCCTTCGACAAGAACACCCAGGACTCATTCGGCGCGGCCTTCGGTCTCGGCTACGTGGGCGGCCAGTTGATCGGTGCGGTGGTCACCTCACTGGTCACCATCATCCTGAGCGGAATGTTGACCGTCACCATCGGCCGCTCTGTCTTCGGTGAACGCACCACCATCAAGGAAGCCTGGCAGCGCGCGAAACCTCGTATCTGGGCGTTGCTGGGTGTGGCCCTTGTCGAGCTGCTGCTTTTCGCGGTCGTTCTCGGATTCGGGGTGGCCGTGGTGGTCGGCCTCGCACTGACTATCGGCCCCGCGGGCGCCATCCCCGCCGGATTCCTGTTGGCCCTCGGCTATTTTGCGTTCTACCTCTATTTGATACCCGTGTTCAGTCTCGTTCCGTCCGTTCTGATCCTGGAACACCAGAGCGTGTTCGGCGCGATCGGCCGCTCGGTTTCCCTGGTACGCACGGGCTTTTGGCGGCTACTGGGCATCCTGCTGCTCACCGGCGTCATCGTGGGGTTTGTGTCGATGATCATCGGCATGCCGTTCATCCTCGTCGGGGAGGTCGCGGCCTTCGCGGGCGGCGACCCAAGCAACCTTGGCCCCAAGATGCTGATCATCTTCGCGCTGGCCGCTGTCGGTGCCGTTATCGCCCAGATCATCTCCCTGCCGTTCAAGGCAGCGGTGAACGTGCTGCTGTACACCGATCAGCGGATGCGCACCGAGGCACTGGACCTGGTGCTACAGACGGAGACCAGAACGCGAGAACGCCTCGGCCAGCCGGGTATCGACCCCGATTCCCTGTGGCTGCCCGCGCGTCCCCCGGTCCAGGTGTAATGCCGACCGTCGACATCGACCGCGACTCGGCGGCCGAGGCCGCCCAGCGCGAACTTGCCAAACCGATCTACGAACATCCCTCGCCGCCCGACCGTCTGATCAATTGGCTTCTCGAGCATCTGCGTTACCTGGAGTTCCGGGCCAGTGAGCTGCCCGGAGGCTGGTTCACCATCCTCGTGACCACGCTCATCGTGATCGCCGCCGTGGTGCTGCTGGTTCGCATCGCGCGCCGCGCGGTCCGGACCAAGGGCGGCACCGACTTCGGGCTCTTCGAGTCCGGCGAGCTCACCGCGGCGGAACATCGGGCAGCCGCCGAACTCGCCGCATCCCAGGGTGATTGGGCATCGGCGATCCGGCATCGACTGCGTGCCGTGGCACGCCAGCTCGAAGAACGCATGATCCTCACCCCCGTGCCGGGCCGTACCGCCAACGAGTTGTCCACCGATGCGGCGCGTGAACTGCCCTCACTGACAACGGAATTCCGATCGAGTGCGGAGATCTTCAACGACGTCAGCTACGGCGACAGACCCGGCACCGAGCAGTCGTACCGCAAAATCGCCGATCTGGATGACCACATCCGCGATGCTCCGGTCCTCGTGTCATCCATAGAACCCGGTACAACGACGGGTTGGGAGGCGGTGCGGTGACGACCAACACCGCAACATCACCGCGCCTGCGGGACCGTTGGCGTACCTGGGCGTGGGTCCTGGCCGCGGTGGTCGCCATCGTCGTCACCGGGCTGATCATGACCAAATCGCCTCGGCCCGAGGGGTATTTAGACCCGGAAGCCGTCAACCTGCGCGGCGGGCATGCATTGGCCCAACTGCTGCGCGACCGCGGAGTCACCGTCACACGCGCCACCACCATCGACGAAGTACGTGACGCCATGCACGCCGACAGCCAGCTCATGGTGCTGGACAACGGGAATCTCTCCGACGCCATCCTGGATGCCCTGGGAACACTGCCGGGTGATCGCCTGATGCTGGCTCCCTACTCCGACACCCGTGAGCGGCTGGCCTCGCAGGTGCGCGTCAGCTCGTATGAAAGCGACGAGCTTGTCGAGCCCGACTGCGATCTGCGGGAAGCCCAGCAGGCCGGTGCGATTCAGACGTATATAGGCCCCACCTACACCTTCACCCACCCGGGCCCCGGACAGATCAGCTGCTACGGCGGAACACTGTTGCGCTACCAGGACGGCAACCGCACCATCACCGTGCTCGGCGACGACACCCTGCTCTCCAACAAACAACTGGCCAAGCAGGGCAATGCGGCGCTCGCCATGAACCTGGCCGGACGAAGCTCCCAGCTGGTCTGGTACGTCCCCGAGCGACCGAAGGTCGGCACCAGCGCCAAACCGAAATCGATGAGCGACCTGATCCCCGATCAGGTGAGCATGGCCATCTGGCAGCTCTGCCTCGTGGTGCTGCTGCTGGCCATGTGGCGCGGCCGCCGACTGGGCCCCGTTGTCGCCGAGAAGCTTCCGGTCGTCGTGCGTGCCTCGGAAACCACCGAGGGACGCGGTCGGCTCTACCGATCCCGCCGCGCTCGCGACCTCGCCTCCGAATCGCTGCGGGAGGCCGCCCGCTACCGAATCGTGCGCCGGCTCGGCCTCCCGGTCGACGAGACGCCACAGGTCATCACCACCGCCGTGTCGCACCGAACTGGCCGCAACCCCACGGATATACACCATGTGCTCTTCGGTCCCGTTCCCTCGGACGATCAGCAGCTCACCAATCTGACGCAACAGCTGGACATCATCGAAAGGCAGGTCCGCGAATCGTGACACAGGCAACCACCACCGGGAATTCCGAGGACGCCGCACGCAACGCGCTCGCCGCGCTCCGTGAACAAATCGCCACCGTGGTCGTCGGGCAAGACTCGGTGGTCAGCGGCCTGGTTGTCGCGCTGCTGTGCCGCGGACACGTGCTGCTAGAAGGCGTGCCGGGCGTCGCGAAAACCCTTTTGGTGCGCACACTCTCGGCGGCATTGTCCCTGGAATTCAAGCGTGTGCAGTTCACCCCGGACCTGATGCCCGGTGATGTCACCGGGTCCCTGGTCTACGACGCGCGCACCGCGGCCTTCGAATTCCGCGCCGGTCCGGTCTTCACCAATCTGCTGCTTGCCGACGAGATCAACCGCACGCCACCGAAAACACAGGCGGCACTGCTCGAAGCCATGGAGGAGCGTCAGGTCACCGTCGACGGCACCGCGCGCCCGCTCCCGGATCCGTTCATCGTCGCCGCCACCCAGAACCCCATCGAATACGAGGGCACCTATCAGCTGCCCGAGGCTCAGCTGGACCGCTTCCTGATGAAGCTCAACGTCTCTCTGCCCGAACGTGATCAGGAGATCGCCATCCTGGAGCGGCACGCCCATGGCTTCGACCCCCGGAACCTCTCCCATGTGACTCCGGTGGCCACCGCCGCAGATCTGGAGGCGGGCCGGGCCGCGGTGGGCCGGGTGCTGGTGGCTCCGGAGGTACTGGCTTATGTGGTCGACGTGATCCGTGCGACCCGCCAGTCACCCTCCCTGCAACTCGGCGCGTCCCCACGTGCGGCCACCGCGCTGCTGGCGACATCGCGCGCCTGGGCCTGGCTTTCCGGCCGCAACTACGTCACCCCGGACGATGTCAAGGCCATGGCCCGCCCCACCTTGCGCCATCGCATCGGCCTGCGTCCCGAGGCCGAGTTGGAGGGGGCGACCTCCGATCGGGTTCTGGACGGCATACTCGTCACCGTCCCGGTGCCGCGCTAGTGATTCTGACCGGACGCGCGGGATTGGCGGCGCTGCTCGCCGCGCTGCTGATCCTGGTGTCGCCGTGGCCGGTTAAGTTGTTCTGGCTGCTGCTCCTGGCTCTTACGCTCGCGATCGTCGTCGACATCGTGGCCGCTGCCAGCCCGCGCCGGCTCACCTTCACCCGGTCGGGCCCCGACTCCATCCGGCTCGGCGAATCCGCGGATATCGCATTGCTGATCCAGAATCCCGGCCGCCGGGTGCACGGTTGGGTACGCGACAGTTGGGCACCGAGCATGCGTGCCACGCCGCGCGCGCACCGCGTGAGTCTGCGCTCCGGCGAACGCACCCAGGTCGTTACCTCCGTGCGGCCCTTGCGCCGTGGCGACCACAAACCCGCGACCGTCACGGTGCGCACGGTCGGGCCGCTCGGGTTCGCCGGACGGCAGGGGCGCCACGATGTGCCGTGGCAGCTGCGCGTACTGCCGCCGTTCCTGAGTCGCAAGCATCTGCCGTCCCGGCTGGCCAGACTGCGCGAACTCGAGGGCGCCATCCCGGTCCTGATTCGCGGCCAGGGCACCGAATTCGACTCTCTGCGTGAGTATGTGGTTGGAGACGATGTCCGGTCCATCGACTGGCGGGCCACCGCGCGGCGCAACGACGTGGTGGTGCGCACCTGGCGCCCAGAACGCGACCGTCGCATTCTTGTCGTGCTGGACACCGGCCGTACCTCTGCCGGGCGGATCGGCGTCGACCCGACGTCGGGCGATCCGTCGGGATGGCCCCGGCTTGATTGGGCGATGGATGCCACATTGTTGTTGGTGGCATTGGCATCTCGCGCGGGTGACCGGGTGGACTTCTTGGCTCACGATCGCGCGGTGCGCGCCCAGGTATCCGGAGCATCGCGCAACGAACTCCTGTCCTTGGTCGTCAACGCGATGGCCCCCTTGGAACCGTCTCTCGTCGAGTCCGATGCCCGCGATCTCGTGGCCACCATCCGTCGCAGATCCCGGCATCGCTCATTTATCGTGCTGCTCACCGACCTGAACCCGGCGGCGTTGGAGGAAGGTCTACTGCCGTTGCTTCCTCAGCTGACCAGCCATCACCACCTGCTGGTGGCAGCGGTCAGCGATCCACGCGTCGAGGACATGGCGATGCCCCCGAACTCCACGGGGCCAGGAAATATCAGGTCTCTGGATGTCGAGCAGGTGTACGACGCCGCCGCAGCCGAACGGACCCGCGGTGGGCGCCGGCGCATCGTCACGCTGCTGCGGCGCCAGGGTGTCGAGGTGGTCGACGCGCCGCCCGACGAGATCGCCCCGGCGCTCGCCGACCGATACTTGTCGCTGAAGGCGTCCGGTCGCCTCTGACGCTCAGGCAGCCGGCGCGTAGTCGGGAGCGTTCTCGATATCACCGGATTCATTGGCAGCCACCCCGCGCCGGCCCAGGATCACCACATACGCCAGGAACAGCGCCTCTGCGATTACCCCGATGCCGATGCGGGCCCATGTCGGGAGCGGCGACGGGGTGACCAGCGCCTCGATGAGACCGCTCACCAGCAGCACCGCCACCAACCCGCCTGCCACCGCCATGACGGCGCGGCCCTGCTCGGCGAGCACCTGCGCACGCGGTCGATCACCCGGGTCAATCACCTTCCATCCCAAGCGCATTCCGGCGCCCGCGGCCAGGAAAACCGCCGTCAGCTCCAGCAGTCCGTGCGGAAGGATCAGTCCGAAGAACACATCACCGCGGCCCGCCGCGAACATCAAGCCGCCTGCCACACCCACGTTCGCCGCGTTCATGAACAACACGTACGGGATCGGAAGGCCTAGCAGCACGGCGAAGATGATGCATTGCGCCGCCACCCAGGAGTTGTTGATCCACACATGTAGCGCGAAGGCTGCGGCCGGGTGCTCGCTGTAATAGTTCTCGAAGTCCTCGTTGACCAGGTGCGCGATCTCATCGGGCGTTCCGATCACCGATTGCAGCTCGGGTGAATGCACCACCCAAACGCCGACGGCGACCGCTATCACCATCGATGCGACCGTCGCGCCCAGCCACCAACGCCAGCTGCGGTAGGCGACCACCGGAAAGGACACCGTCCAGAACCGGATGAAGTGCCGCCACAGCGGGGCGTGTTCCCCGGTGACTGCCGAACGCGCGCGGGCAACCAGCGTCGACAGCCGCCCCACCAACGCGGGATCGCCCGAGGCCGAGCGCACGGTAGACAAATGCGTCGACACCTTCTGGTACAGCTCGACCAGCTCATCGATCTCGGGCCCGTTCAGCCGCTGCCTGCGCTTGAGCAGCTCTTCGAGCCGGTCCCATGTCCCCCGATGGGTGGCGACGAATGCGTCCACGTCCATCTGGCAAATACTAGTAAGGATGAGCCGCTTGCGCGAAGACCACCATCCTCGGATGAGCCGCTTGCGCGAAGACCGGGAGTAAGGTTCGTGTGATGTCCGAGTTGGTGACGGGTGACGCGGTTGTCTTGGACGTCAAGGTGGCCCAGCTTCCGGTGCGGGTGGTGTCCGCGTTCATCGACATCTTCGTCCAGGTGATCGTGCTGTACGCCGGCATCTTCGTCGTCGCGTTCTCGCTCTCGCAGTTCGACGAGGCACTGGTGGGAGCGCTCAGCATCATCTACTCCGTGCTGGCCCTGGTGGGCTATCCGGTCCTCTGGGAGATGTCTACCCGCGGACGTTCCCTGGGCAAGATGGCCATGGGGCTGCGCGTGGTATCCGACGATGGCGGCCCGGAACGGCTGCGGCAGGCCATCATCCGTGCGTTGGCGGCCGTGGTGGAGATCTTCATGTTCATGGGCGCGCCTGCCGTGATCACCAGCATGGCGTCGTCGAAAGGCAAACGCCTCGGCGATATCTTCGCGGGCACCATGGTGATCAGCGAGCGCGGACCCAAGCTCCCGCCGCCACCGGTGATGCCACCGCAGCTGGCGGTGTGGGCACAGTCCCTGCAGCTGTCCGGGCTCACCACCGATCAGGCCAACCTGGCGCGCCAGTTCCTCAACCGCGCAGGGCAGTTGGCGCCGCACACCCGGGACCAGATGCTCTACCAGATTTCCACCGATGTGCTCGCCAGCATCGCGCCACCGCCGCCGCCGGGCACTCCGCCACAGTTCATGCTTGCCGCGGTGTTGGCCGAACGTCACCGCCGCGCGTTGGAACAGATGCGGCCGGCCTACCCGGTAGCGCCGGTGGCCTCGGCCGGTCCACCTGCCGGTCCACCCGTGCCGCCGGAGCCTTCTGAGTCACCCAGCGGAACTTCGGGTTTCGCCACGCCTGGCTGATTCCCGGGGGACGTCCGCGCATACAGCGAGCCCCCGATTGTCGCCGCGGCGATCGTGACCAATGCCCCGAGGATGAGCGCGGAAGCCTCACCGTGAATCAGCGACTGCTGCTGTTCGCCGATCGCCGCCGCCGCGATGGGCACCCCCAGCTGCGCAGCAGCCAACGCACCCAGTGGCAGCGGTTGACCGAAGATCCGGATAACCAGATGGGCCAGCACGGCCGCGGCACCCAGGCCCAGTCCCAGCAGGATGAGCTTGGGATTCTCGCCGAGCTCGCGCACGTGCAGAGAGGCCCCCAGCCACACGAAGAACAGTGGCGAGAAGAAGCCTTCGGTGAATCCGAAGAGCTGCTTGGCAAGACGCCGCGGCTCGCCGATGCCTGCGACGACGAGGCCCAGCGCGAACCCCGCCAGCATGATCGATACATGGGTTCCCACCGCCAGCGCGGCGAGCCCGAAGACGATGGACAGGCTGATCCGCAGTTCCATCGCCACTCGGTGTTGCTTCGAGTAGTGATGGAAACGATCCAGCTGTCCGGACTGATCGAGTGCACGCAGGATCACGAAGACGATGCCCGCGCACGCGGCCACGGCGACCGCACCGACGGCCGCGCGGGGTGCATGCTTGAGGTCGATAACCAAGGGCAACAAGACAATCGACGCGGTGTCGGCGATGGCCACCTGCGCGGTGGTGATGAGCACCTTGGGGCCGGCGAGGCCCAGCGCGTCGATGACCGGCAGCACCAGCGCCGCCGACGAGGAGGCGATGAGCACCGCGTACAGCGGTGCGTGTCCGGTGTGGAACACGTTGGCCAGCAGCACGCCCAACGCGGCGGCCACCGCGCCCACCACGATGGCGCGCAACACCGCCTTGGGGAGCGACGCCCTCATGGTCTTGTCACGCACCGGAACATGGGTGCCCGCCACGAACATGACCAGCGCGAATCCCACGTCGGCGAACATCTTGAATGTCGGGTCGAATGCGTCGATCCATCCGAATCCGGTGCGCCCGATCACGATTCCGGCAAGCAATTCACCGATGACGACGGGAATCCGCAGTCGGGTGTTGAGCGCCAGCAGCGGTCCGATGAGTCCGACGACGACGATGATCGCCAGGGTCGGGAATCCAAATCCGCTCATGAAGCTAGGCCCAGGAGACCAGATGGCATGGGATATCGGTGTTCTCGTCGGTCAAATAGCTCGCGCACACCCGGTGGTAACCGTCCGCGATTTCCAGGCGGGCCCCGTTACGCGCATCGCCGCGCACCAACAGGATGGGCGACAGCGCCTTGTCCTTGGCGATCTTCGCCAGGTCGCGGGCCACATGGGCGTTGGTCTTGGGCAGCATGTCCAGGTGCGCGGCCCGCAGGATGTCCTTGGCTTTGCGGTGTTCGACCGCCGCGCCGCGCAGCGCCTCCACCGTGCGGGTCACTGTGTCCGCTTCACCGACCAACGTCAGGTAGTCCGCGGCCGCTTCGTAGTCGTGATCCTCGGGCTCATCCAGCCAGTTCACCGTCATGGCGGTCACCATACGGCGGCTGGCTGGGAGGAGCCCCGGAATGCCCGCGAATCGCCGCCGAAAGTTTTCGTTGCATCTCGATCGATTCCGATATATCGTTATCTATCGAGAGGCGATACAGCCTCTCCCCAAATACTCAAGGAGAGACACATGACTTCCCACGAAGAAAGGGCCGACCAGTTTCGGCCCGACACACCATTTGGTTTCGGCTTCGGTTTCGACCCCACCCGTCGCGGACCAGGCTTTCGCGGACGCCGCCACGGCGGCCGTCAGCAGGAATGCGATCCCCGCGGTGAATTCCACGAGCAGGCATGGGCGGGCCGTCGCGGCCCCGGCGCCTTCATGGATCGCGGCTTCGGGCCCGGGTTCGGACGTGGATTCGGCGGCCCCGGATTCGGGTTCGGCTTCGGTGACCAGCCGCGCGGACGCGGACGGGGACGTGGCCAGCGCGGCGACGTCCGGGCCGCCATCCTGGCACTGCTCGCCGAACGCTCGATGCACGGCTACGAGATGATCCGCGAGATCGCCGAACGCAGTAACAACATCTGGCGGCCCAGCCCCGGCTCGGTCTACCCGACACTGCAACTGCTCGTCGATGAGGGACTCATCGCCGAGCAAGCGCAGTCCGGGGACGGCGGCAGCCGCAAGCAGTTCGAGCTCACGGCCGAGGGCCGTGAAGCCGCGGACAAGCTGGACACCCCGCCCTGGGACAAGATCAACGAAGACGCCGACCCGTCGGTGCTCGATCTTCGCTCGGCGCTCGGCCAGCTGATGGGCGCTGTTGCGCAGTCGGCGCACGCCGCCTCACCGGAGCAGCAGCAACGAATCATCGAGATCGTTAACGCGGCCCGCAAGCAGGTCTACGGCATCCTGGGCGAAACCGACTGAGACCGTCCATAGGTTCCACCACTAGGCCCCCGCCGCACTGGCGGGGGTCTAGTGCACGTCGACCCAGTCCAGCGTGCGTTGTACGGCCTTCTTCCAGCCCGCGAAGCCTTCGGCGCGCTGCTGTTCGGTGATCGACGAGCTCCAGCGCTGGTCCTCCAGCCAGTTCCGCCGCAGGTCGTCGGCGTCCTTCCAGAACCCGACGGCCAGTCCCGCCGCATACGCCGCACCCAACGCAGTCGTCTCAGCGACAACGGGTTTGACGACGTCTACACCCAAGATGTCGGCCTGGATCTGCATGCAGAGCTTGTTGGCGGTGATACCGCCATCGACCTTGAGCACCTCCAGGTGCACACCCGAGTCGGCCTCCATGGCCTCCACCACTTCGCGGCTCTGGTAGCAGATCGCCTCGAGCGTTGCCCGCGCCAAATGTGCGTTGGTGTTGAACCGGGAAAGGCCCACTATCGCGCCGCGCGCATCCGAGCGCCAGTACGGCGCGAACAGACCCGAAAAGGCCGGCACAAAATAAACTCCGCCGTTGTCCTCAACCTGGCGAGCCAGGTCCTCGCTTTGCGCGGCCCCGCTGATGATGCCCAGCTGATCGCGCAGCCACTGCACCGCCGAGCCGGTCACCGCGATGGAACCCTCGAGCGCGTAGACCGGCTTGTTGTCGCCGAATTGGTAGCAGACGGTGGTCAACAGCCCGTTGCGCGAGTGAACCAGTTCTTCACCGGTGTTGAGTAGCAAGAAGTTTCCGGTGCCATAGGTGTTCTTGGCCTCGCCGGGACTCAGGCATACCTGCCCCACCATCGCCGCCTGCTGATCACCGAGGTCCCCGGCGATGGGTACTTCGCCACCGAGCGGCCCCATATGCGTCGTGAATCCAAACGGCTCAACGGGTGACGACGCCTTGATCGGCGGAAGCATTTGACGCGGAATGGAAAAGAACGACAGCAGCTCGTCATCCCAGTCCAAGGTCTCCAGGTTCATCAACATGGTGCGGCTGGCATTGGTCACGTCGGTGACATGCACCCCGCCCCGGATGCCGCCGGTGAGGTTCCAGATCACCCAGCTGTCAGGGGTGCCGAAGAGCGCATCGCCGTTCTCCGCGTCGCGGCGCACACCCTCGATGTTCTCCAGAATCCACTGCAGCTTGCCGCCGGAAAAGTAAGTGGCGGGCGGCAATCCAGCCTTCTGCCGTATGACGTCACCTCGCCCGTCCCGGTCCAGCGCCGACGCGATCTTGTCGGTGCGGGTGTCCTGCCACACGATGGCATTGCAGTACGGCCTGCCGGTGTGGCGGTTCCACACCAGCGTGGTCTCACGTTGATTGGTCACCCCAA
Source organism: Mycobacteroides franklinii (assembly GCF_002013895.1). Classification (GTDB taxonomy): domain Bacteria; phylum Actinomycetota; class Actinomycetes; order Mycobacteriales; family Mycobacteriaceae; genus Mycobacterium; species Mycobacterium franklinii. The sequence continues at coordinate 154,807 of NZ_MAFQ01000008.1, forward strand.
CGGCGGCCAGATCCCCGGCCGACAGTCCGGTCACATTCAGAGACGTGGCCAGCACCGACCAGGTGCGCTCCCAGATCTCCACCGGGTTGTGTTCCACCCAGCCTGCCCGCGGCAGCAGCTGCTGATGCTCCAGCTGGTGCCGACCCACCTCCTCGCCCCGGTGGTTGAAGATCATGGCACGCGTGCTGGTTGTGCCCTGGTCGATCGACGCCACGAAATCAGCCATTGGCGAACTCCTCGGTATGCGACGGTGATTGGTTTACAAGATCATCTGCGGGCAAGAACGGTTCCACCAAAGACCGGTACAACGCGGCCCCCAACAAGCCACCGATGAGCGGCCCGATGATGGGCACCCACCAATACTGTGCCCCGTGCTGGTCCAGGAAGGCCGTATCGAAACCGGTGAGATAGGAGGCGAGCCGGGGACCGAAGTCGCGCGCGGGGTTGATCGCATATCCGGCGATGGACCCCCACGCCATACCTAAACCGACGACCACCCCGCCGATCGCGAGCGGTGTGAGGCTCTCGGGCATGCGCACGTTTCGCCGATCCGAGATGGCGAAGATCAGGAACACCAGGATGGCCGTGCCGATGATCTGGTCGCGCAGGCCGCCCCACAGACTGACGTCGAGCGCGCCGTTACCCGGCAGTGTCGAGAAGACGCCCTGCGTCGCGAGGGTGTGCCCGGGATCAACGGCCGACAGTACGCTTCCGTAATTCCACCGGACCAGCAGTGCCGCCACGAATGCTCCGGCGGTCTGGGCGAGGATGAACGGAACCACCTGTTTCCATGGGAATCCACGAAAGGCCGCCAGTGCCACCGTGACCGCCGGGTTGAGGTGCGCGCCGGATATCCGTCCGGCGGCGAAAATGCCGAAGGTGACGCCCATGCCCCAGGCCCAGGCGATGGAGTTGTGATTGCCGTAGTCCTCATCCCCCGCGGTGACCACCTGGGCGACGACGCCCACCCCGAACAGGATCAAGATCAGCGTGCCGACGAACTCCGCGGCGAGCTGGCCCATGTTCCGCATATCACCGAATCTAGGGGCGGGCCGCGCCAGGCACACCCGGAAACGCCGAACAGACGCTTACTGCACGTGCCTTCTGGCGTTTTCGTGCAGTCAGCGTCTGTTCGCGGAAACTAGCGGTGCGTTACTTCCACGGCTCGACGCTGTCACGCACCAGGTCGATGCTCCACGGCCCGTCGGTCTCGGCGGTGTCGGTGACCGACCAGCCCTTGAGCCGCTGGATGGATCCGCCCGTCACCTTGAACACCTGGCCCGTCCACGGGTTCTTCTCGGTGCTCAGGTACGCCACCAACGGAGAGATGTTGGCGGGGCTGAACATATCGAACTGGCCCTCGTCGACCGGAGCCGCGAAGATCGCCCCCATACCGGGTGTGGCCAGCGTCAGGCGGGTACGCGCGACCGGCGCGATCGCATTCACCTTGACCCCGTAACGCTCCAGTTCGGCGGCCGCGACGCAGGACAGCGCCGCGATACCCGCCTTGGCGGCACCATAGTTGCCTTGGCCCGGGTTAGGCAGTGTCACACCGGAATCCGACGCTGTATTCACCACGGTGGCCTTGACATCGGCGCCGGCCTTGGCCTGGTTCTTCCAGTAGACCGCCGCGTGGTGCAGCACCGAGAAGTGCCCCTTGAGGTGCACCTGAATGACCGCATCCCACTGGTCCTCTTCGAGACCGGCGATGAAGCCGTCGCGGAGGATGCCCGCGTTGTTCACGACGGCATCCAGCTGACCGAAGGTCTCGACGGCCTGATTCACCAGGTTCGAGGCGCCGGCCCAGGTCGAGATGTTGTCCGTATTCGCAACGGCTTTTCCGCCCAGAGCGGTGATCTCGTCGACCACTTCCTGCGCGGGCCCGGCGTCCGAACCTGAGCCATCGTTGGCGCCGCCGAGGTCGTTGACGACCACCGACGCACCTTCCCTGGCGAAGAGCAGCGCATGCTCACGACCGATGCCACGTCCGGCACCGGTGATGACCGCGACCCGTCCGTCAAGTTGTCCCATGATGTCTTTCCCTCTCCTGATGCGATGACTTAAGCGATTACGGCGTGGCCGTTTTTGATGACGAGGTCCTCGCCGACGTTGGTCTCGTACGAGAAGGCGCCTGCGGCACCGTTGCCCCAGAAATTGGTGGTGATGTCCTGTCCGGGCAGCACCGGCTTCGCGAACCGGACGGCAAGCTCCTTGAGACGCTCGGTGCGCGAGTCGGCCAGCTCGGTCAGGGCCGCCCACGAAGTAAATGCCATGGTGCACAGCCCATGCGCGATGATGCCGGGCAGTCCGGCCGCGACCGCGGCATCGTTGTCCAGGTGGATCGGCATGGGGTCGCCGGCGGCCGGGCCGTAGCGGAACGTCTGGTCGTCGTCGACGTGCTGCGTCAGCGTCGCGGTGGGCGAGTTGGCCTTGACCGTCTCGTCCAGCACGAAGTTCGGACCCAGCTCGCCACGTGTCTCACCCACGTCGTACTTGCGGAAGAAGAACGTGACGTACTGCTCATTCACCAGATCGCCCGCAGCATCCCGTGTTTCGGCGTACACAGTGCCGCGGGTTCCGTTCTCCATGCCCTCATAGCCGGTCATCTTCGACCTGGCCACCAGCGTGTCACCGGGCTTGATGGGTCGGTGGAACTTGAAGAACTGCTCACCGTGCACCACACGCGGAATCAGCTGGTAGGGAACGACGCTCATCGTGGTGCCGACGAGCGACTGAAAGATGGGCACGATCGCGAAGACCGGAGCTGCCACCTCGCCCTTGCGGTGCTCCTCGATCGGATCATTAGTGGCCTCGGCGTAGGCGATCAAACGGTCCTTGTCGACCTCGATGGTCTCCTCGGCGCCCCACTGATCCAGGCCGTCGTTGTTGAAGGGGTATTTGGTGTCAGCCATTATCTGCCAGCCCCTTTCAGCGATTGGCCGGCTTGTAGGCGGTGATCACGCAGGCACCGCCGAGGCCAAGGTTGTGCTGCAGCGCGACTCCGGTCTTCTCGGACGCACTCGCCACCTGACGCTTGTCGGCGTCGCCGCGCAGCTGCCAGGTGAGCTCGGCGCACTGCGCCAGACCGGTGGCACCGAGTGGATGCCCCTTGGAGATCAGGCCGCCCGACGGGTTCACCACCCAACGGCCACCGTAGGTGGTGTCGCCGTTGTCGATGAGCTTTCCGCCCTCACCCTCGGCGCACAGACCCAGCGCCTCGTAGGTGATCAGCTCGTTGGCCGAGAAACAGTCGTGCAACTCGATGACGTCCACGTCATCGGCCGAAATCTGCGCCTGCTCATACACTTTCTGCGCGGCGAGCTTGGCCATGTCGAAGCCGACAAGCGTGATCGCCGACTTGGACTCCAGGGTCCCGGGGGTGTCTGTGGTCATCGCCTGGCCCACGATCTCCACGGCGCGATCGCCGAGCCCGTTCCCCTCGACGAACCGTTCGGAGGCCAGGATGGCCGCGCCCGATCCATCGGAGGTCGGTGAGCACTGCAACTTGGTCAGCGGCTCGTAGATCATCTTGGCGTCCAAGATGTCCTGCAGACTGTATTCCTCTTGGAACTGTGCATAGGGATTGTTCACCGAATGCTTGTGGTTCTTGTAGCCGATCTTGGCGAAGTGCTCGGCGGTGGTGCCGTACTTCTGCATGTGCTCACGGCCTGCGGCACCGAACATCCAGGGCGCCGGCGGGAAAGCGAAATCGAACAACCCGGCGAGCGCTTCGATGTGCCGCTGCATCGGCTGCTCGCGGTCGGTGAAGGTGGCACCCAACGAACCGGGCTGCATCTTTTCGAATCCCAGCGCCAGCGTGACATCGGCGAGCCCGCCGCGGATGGCCTGCGCCGCGTTGAACAAGGCCGTCGAGCCCGTCGAACAGTTGTTGTTGACGTTGGTGACCGGGATGCCGGTCATGCCCAGCTCGTACACCGCGCGCTGGCCGGAGGTCGACTCCCCCGCGCAATACCCGACATACGCGGCTTCCACCTTGTCGTAATCGATGCCGGCGTCGGTCAGTGCATTGGTGCCCGACTCCTTGGCCATGGCCGGGTAGTCCCAGCCCTCACGTCGTCCGGGTTTCTCGAATTTCGTCATCCCGACGCCGATGACAAATACCTTCTCGGGGGCCTTACGCGGCATCTTCCAAGCTCCTTTTGCGCACTTCAATGGGGGCTCCGCCAACGTAACATACGTTCCATCCTGAATGTAAGGGTGCGATACAGATGTATCGCCAACGAGCGAAAAGGCGGGCATAACGGACAATGCGCTCGGTGAACACCCGTCAAACGTGCCCGGAACACCCAGGTCGTTTACCTACAGGGTGGTTTGTTTCTGCGTATCGGGCAGCGGAGCGCGTAGCCGCAGTTCCAGCATCTGCTTGGCCCGCAACCAGCGACGGTCACGGGTTTCCTGGGAGGCGGTCAGGCTGCTGACGAGGAGACCGCGAATGATGTCCATGGCCAGCAGGCCCAAGTCACGCCGATCCTTGGGCGAGCCCGGGTCATCGTCGTCGAGCACGTTGAGCGCCGACAGATTGTGCAGCACCATCTTCTCGAACTGATCGAGGTGCACCCGCAGATCAGGTTCGGTCCGCGCCGCGATAAGCAGTTCCACCACCGCGATAAACAAGGGCCCCTGATGGATCCGCCACAGCACATCGAGATACCGCGCGATGGGATCCGCGGACTGATCCATGGCCATCAGCTCTTCGAGCACTGCCTGGGTGCGCTTGAACGCGAGGTGGCGCACCGATTCGGCCATCAATTCCGATTTGGACTGGAAATGATGGATCAACGCGCCGCGGGTGACACCAGCACGACTTGCAATGCGCGAGGTGGTGGTGCCCGAGTACCCGAACTCGACGAGGCAATCGATGGTCGCCTCGAGCAACCGGGCCCGCATCGCCGCCGAACGCTCCTCCTGAGTGCGTCGCGGCGTGGGCATGCCCACATTGCACCACAGTCAGTCGAGACCAAGCGCGGCTATCGGCCGCTGACCTGGTGGAAAATCTGCGCGGCCTGCGCCTCGTACTTGGCGTAGGCGTCGGGGAAAGCCGACCGCTGAACCGCCTGCGCGGCTTGGGCAACGCTCATGTCCTGCCAGCCGGACACCTTCACCAACTGGTCGTAAAACTTGCCGGCAGACCGCGACGGATCCATCAAATCAGCTGTGGCGCCCCAGCTTTGGCGCTGCTGGAACGGACCCACCGAGTCATGGTCATGTCCCACACCGTCATTGGCGAGCATCAACGAGTCGGGCACCGAGGAGTTCGCGAGGCTGCGCAGACCCGACTCGGTGAGCGCGGTCGCCAGCGCGATCTGAATCGCCTCGGGAGAGAGCCCGCGGCGCAGGCCTTCCTCGATGATCTTGCGAGCGACTTCCATCTGACCGGCGTCCAGGTTCATGAAGACCGACGGACCCGACGGGCGCAGCGACGGCGCTCCGGTGTTGGAGTAACTGCCGTCGGGCGCGCTGTGGCCCCCGCCACCATGGCCACCGCCGTGGCCGCCTCCGCTGCCACCACCAAAACCGCCGCCCCCGCTGCCGCCACTGAATCCACCGCTACCGGCCTTCATAGACGCGGCTGCCGCGCCCCCGCCACTACTGGCGGGCATGAATGCCGCGGGCTGGGTGCTGGCTGAGTTGTGCTCCGCGTCGACGCTCGCCGATGCCTTCCGCAGATCGTTTGACGAGGCGCGATCGGCCTCTTCCAGCGACTTCAGGGCCTGCCGGATCGCGTCGGTCAACCGCCTGGCCTCTGCCTGCAGATCCCGATTGCCCTCAGGGGCGGTCACGGTGCCGTCATCGGCGACGTGCAGGCCCTTGGAGGTGGCCTCGTCCACCAGCGCCATCACCTTGTCACGCCCCGCGGTGAGCGCGGAATGCCCGCCGCGGACGGCGTCGGCGACATTACTGATCGCGAACGAGAGCCGGTTCGTCGAAGACTGTTCACTCGACGCCTGGTCGTAGGCGGATTGGAAGGCCTTGCCCTTCCAGAACGACTCAGCCGAGTCCAGATCGCGGACCACCCCGTCGATGGACAGGTCCAGGTTCTTGCTGGCGTCCTCGATGGCCTTGGCGGCCGCGTCCAAGTTGGCGACATCCCACCCGCGCAGCTGCGAAATCGTCGGCCTCACAGCCGGACCTCCCCGGCCCTGGCCACCCGCTTGCCGTTGACGGCGTCCTGGCCCGTCAACGCGCCCGAGCTGCTCTGCACAAAGTTAGAGATGTTCTCGATGCGGTCGGATGCTCCGCCGCCGGCGCGCTTGAGCGCCGCACTGACCGCACGCAGCACCTCGGCGAACTCGGTGCCGGCCACCGCGTTGGCCGCCGCCTCGAAGTCGACCTCGGGGAATGCGTCCTTCGCGCGTCCTGCCACACGACTCGCCAGCCGTGCCATCTCAGCACCGTTGGCCTTCATGGTGTCGTTCATAGATACCTCCCCAAGGAACCGGTCCTGCGCGCACGTGACGGCGCGGTTCATCGCCGGAATGTGCCTCTGATCAGATACGACGGCACTGGTGCCGATTTGGTTCCATGTTTTTCTACCTTTTTTCGCGCCCGTCCGCCGCGGCCGCGTGCGGGCAAACCGCCAGGTCCAACCCCCTGATTGAGGAACAATACGACCCATGGGCGACGAAGTCGCGGGCACCCAGTTCACCGGTGAGCACCGCCGGGCCTATCGCACCAAGGTGCAGAACTGTCTGGACGTGTTCGAGACCATGCTCGCGGAGTCCCGCTTCGACGTCGAGCGGCCCCTGACCGGGATGGAAATCGAGTTCAATCTCGTCGACGGAAATTATCAACCCGCGATGACGAATACCGAAGTCCTCGCCTCGATCGCCGATCCCGCTTTTCAGACCGAGCTGGGTGCCTACAACATCGAGATGAATGTGCCGCCCCGCGCACTCGCCGGCTTGGCGGCCGTCGAACTCGAGGACGACGTGCGTGCCAGTCTCAACGCCGCCGAGCAACGGGCCGGTGAGCGGGGAGCGCACATCGTCATGATCGGCATCCTGCCGACGGTGATGCCCGAAGATCTCGACGGCGCGTGGATGAGCCCCTCCTCCCGATACCGGGCCCTGAACGACGCCGTGTTCACGGCCCGCGGTGAGGACATGCAGATCGACATCACCGGCCCCGAGCGACTGAGTATCAGGTCGCCGTCGATAGCCCCGGAATCGGCGTGCACCAGCATTCAGCTGCATCTACAGGTGGCCCCCGACGACTTTGCCGCCAACTGGAACGCTGCCCAGCTGCTCGCCGGTCCGCAGCTGGCGCTAGCCGCCAACTCACCGTTCTTCTTCGGTAAGTCGTTGTGGGCGGAGACTCGGATCGAGCTCTTCACTCAGTCCACCGACACCCGCCCCCAGGAGCTCAAGGTGCAAGGGGTGCGTCCTCGAGTGTGGTTCGGCGAGCGCTGGATCACCTCGATCTTCGACCTGTTCGAGGAGAACGTCCTGTATTTCCCGTCGCTGCTGCCAGAGATCTCCGACGAGGATCCCGTCGCCGAGCTCGCGGCAGGGAGGGCGCCAAGGCTGCAGGAGCTGCGCTTGCACAATGGGACCGTCTACCGCTGGAACCGGCCGATCTACGACGTCGTCGACGGCACCCCACATCTACGCGTGGAGAACCGGGTGCTGCCCGCGGGGCCGACGGTCATCGATGTGATGGCCAACGCCGCCTTCTATTACGGGGCCTTACGGGCGTTGTCCGAAGATGACCGACCGGTGTGGACGAAGATGACTTTCGCTGCGGCACATGACAATTTCCTCGCGGGTGCACAGCACGGTGCGACGGCCCGGATCTACTGGCCCGGGGTCGGCGAAATCACCGCCGACGAACTGACCCTGCGACACCTGCTGCCCCTGGCCCACGAGGGACTGCGGCGCTGGGGTGTTGCGCCGGAGGTGCGTGACCGTTACCTCGGCGTCATCGAGGCGCGGGCGAAGTCCGGGATCAACGGTGCGGCCTGGCAGACCCGAACCGTCAGCGCCCTAGAGAGGCGCGGGTTGAATCGAAGGGAGGCACTCCGCGAGATGCTCCGAATATATTGCGGGCACATGCATTCCAATGAACCGGTGCATACCTGGGAGCTGATCTAGCTTGTGGTCGCCTCACCGATATACGTCACCGACGGGCCGACAATGAAACGAACCGCCGCGTAGGCTCCGCCGGCGCCCTTCCAGGTCCCAGATTTGAAGCAGTAAACGCTGTCGGAATCTGTGACCGCACACGTAGTGGTATCGCCGGTGCCCGTCCCCTGCACCACCGCTATGTAGTTGTCGCGCGCGATGACTCGTTGTGCAAGTCCCCCGGGGTTGGTGAATCTGGGCTGCTGCGTTTGATCGAAGTGGGGCAATGAATCCCCGTTGAACCAGCCAATCTGATTGGTGCCCGCCGGAGCACCCGGTATCGAGCCGGTGCAACCGAAGCTGCCGTCTGCCCAGATGCCACAGTTCAGCCCGGCGGGTGTACTGAACCAGAAATCGTCGTCATTGGGCGAAAGCCTGTAACTCTCGAAGTCGACCTTTGCGTAGCGGCTGATATCCGGGTACGGACTCTTGGCCGGTTCAGCGTTGGCCGAAACGGGTACTCCCAGCAGTCCACCGACTGCGAGCGCGCCAGCCGCTAAAGCGATCGGTTTACGCATTTCAACCCCCACATTCATGATGTTGCTATCAGCACTACGGCGCAGTATACGAGGGCAAAGGATCGTTGCGAGATTCAGCTCTTGCGGCTGCGTAGCGCCTGCGCCACCAGCTCCAGCTCCTCGTCCGTGCCGTCGACATGCGGACTAATCCGCAACACCGGCTTGGTCATCTCGAACGGTGCCCGAATCGTCTCCGCTCCCGTCGTGACAATCGCGTGTTCCTCGATGAGACGCGCCCGTACCGCGATGACGTCGACGTCGACAACCGGCTCCAGTGTCGTGATGGCGCTGGGCTCGTCCACGGATTCCACAACCCGCCAATCCTTGAGATCCCCCAGGATCTTTCGGGCCGATCGCCCGCGTTCTGCCAGCGCGGCCTGCACCTGTGCGGGGCCAGCCGCCAGATGCTGGCCCACCGCGACCGACAGACCTACCCAGCCCGCGACGTGTGCCTCGACGTGCCCTGCCCACTGCGGAATCACATGCGCAAGAGCAGGATTGATGGCAAGCACACCCACACCGCGCGGTCCGGCCAACCACTTGCGTGAGGGTGCGTACATCGCGTCGGCGCCATGAGTGCAGTCGATATGCCCCAGGGCCTGTGCAGCATCCACGACGACCGGAACCCCGGCTGCTCGCGCCAACGCCACCACCTGGGCGGCCGGTTGCACGGTGCCGCGGTGGCTGCCAACAACGGTGAAGTGCACCAGGTCGACCTTCTCGCGGCGCAGGAAGGCTTCAATCCCGTCAACATCAGCCCGGCCGTCACCGTCGACCGGCAGCCACGCCGGAGTAAATCCGAAGTGGTGCATGATCATCAGGTTCGGCCCGAATTCGCCTGGCAGGCAGGCGATAGTGCGTCCGGCGTGGGCGGGCCATCCCTGCAGAATCGTGCGCAATGCGTCTGCCGCGCCGGTGGTGAACTGCACCTGCGCCTCGGCCATGCCCGTCAGCTGACGCACTGCGGCACGGCCCGCATCCAGAACCGGTGCCGCCGCCTCCTGAGCCACGTACCCGCCGATCTGCGCCTCATGCTCGGCATGCTGAGCCACCGCCCGGATGGTCTCGACACTCTGGCGCGAACAGGCGGCCGAATCCAGGTGCACACCCAGTACCGGCGGCCGGGCCTGCCGCCACTGTTCGCGCAGACTCACTCCTTCACCGCAAGTGACAGCCCGAAGTCGTTGGAATCGTCAGTCCACCAATGGGTCTGACGCAGACCAGCAGAGGCAAGCTCACGCGCCACACCCTCACGACGGAACTTGCAGGACACCTCGGTTAGCATCATCTCCCCCGCCTCGAATTCGACCGTCAGATCCAGAGCCTCGATGGCAACTCGCTGATCACGCACCGACCGCAACCACATCTCCATGCGTTCCTCGTCGCCGTTCCACTGCGCGACGTGCTCGAATGCGTCTAGCTCAAAATCGGCGTCGAGCTCACGGTTGATCACCGCCAGCACATTGCGGTTGAAGGCTGCGGTCACCCCGGCGCTGTCGTCGTAGGCGCGCACCAGGCGTTCGGTGTCCTTGACTAAATCCGTTCCCAGTAACAGCATTTCACCAGATTGAAGCGTCGCGGCGACATCTGCCAGAAACTGCGACCGCGGCTGCGTGGTCAGGTTCCCGATCGTGGACCCGAGGAAAGCCACCAGACGCCGCCCCTCGCGCGGAATGCGCACGAGGTCCTTCTCGAAGTCGCCACACACCGCACGCACGCGCATCCCCGGATACTCGGTGACCAGCGCGTCGCCCGCGGCGCGCAGCACCCCGGAATCCACATCGAAGGGAATGAACGTGCTCGGGTTCAACGCATCCAGCAGCATCCGCGTCTTCTCGGAAGTGCCACTGCCCAGCTCCACCAGGGTGTCGGCACCGGAAGCCGCCGCGATGTCGACGGCGTGCGCACGCAGCAACCCCGCCTCGGTGCGGGTTGGATAGTACTCCGGAAGCCGGGTGATCTCATCGAACAGATCGCTACCGACCTCGTCGTAAAACCATTTGGGAGGAAGCGATTTCGCGTCTGCGGTCAGCCCCTGCAGCACATCGCGCCGTAGAGCCTGCGCCGCCGCACCAGACGCCAAGTGATTCTCCAGAGTCATCGTCATAGTGACGCCACCTCCACCTTCCCATCACGTACCCGTACCAATCGCCGGTCCGGGATGTCGACCCAGGACGGGTCGTCGTCATACGGTTCACTCGCCACCACCACACCGTCGGCGGCCTCCAGAATTGACAGCGTGTCGCCCCACGTCGTGGCGATCAATTCGTTTCCATTGGCCACCAAGACGTTCAGTCGAGCACCCGGGTCTGCGGCTCCCACCTGCCGCACCGTCTCACCCAGGTTCTCCGGGCCCGACGCGAATACCCGTGCCGCGAGAATCGCACTGTCCACTATCGATTCGGCACCGGACACCGCACCTACCGCACCGCGATCGACGATCCCGTTGTGCGACAACAACCATGTCCCGTCGGTGAACGGCGCGGCCGCCGACTCATCGATGGGCATCCCCACACTGGCGGAGCGAACGGCCGCCACCACACATCCGCTGCGCAGCACCGGAGCCACCGAGGCGAAGGATGCGTCACCCCACAGCGGGCGCGCGCCGCGCCACCTGTGCGGTGCCCCGTCGGCGAAGAATCCGGCGCCCCACCCGTCAGCGTTCACCAGACCATGTTTTTGCCGACGCGGCGAATATGACTGCACCAGAAGACCATGCGGAGGCTCCAGCATCAACGAGGACAACGACCTCGGCTCACCGAGCCAGCCCAGGTGACGACACATGTCAGATGTCCCAGGCCAGACGAACGCCGCTGAAGATCTGGCGCCGGATCGGGTGATCCCAGTTCCGGAAGCTGGGTCGCATGATCGACGGGGCCACCGCCCATGAGCCGCCGCGCAGCACCCGATAGTCGCCGGCCCCAGAACCTTCGAAGAACGGTTCGCTGTACTGCTGGTAGATCATTGGTGTGAAACCGGGCCATGGCCGGAGCGGGGATGTGGTCCATTCCCAGACATCGCCGAGCATCTGCTCGGCACCGTAAGCCGATGCCGACTCCGGGTAGGCACCTACCGGTGCCGGTCCGAGGGCACCGCCACCGAGGTTGGCCAGATCACTGCCCGGGGCCTGCCCTCCCCACGGAAAACGTCGCCGTGCAGCGATTTCCGGATCCCAGACGCAGGCCTTCTCCCATTCAGCCTCGGTCGGCAGTCGCGCACCCGCCCAGGTCGCGTAGGCCTGCGCCTCGTGAAAGGTGACGTGCTGTACCGGCTCCTCGGGCACGATCTCCAGTACGCGCCCGAACCGGGTGAGAGTGCCGCCGTCGTTCCAAAACTTGGGGGCCGTCAGGTCCTCTGCACACCGGTGCGCCCACCCGATCTCGGTCCAGAATTCCCGACGCCCGTATCCACCCTCGGCGATGAATGCCGTCCACTCGGCATTGGTTACCGGAACAGTCCCGATCCGGAATCCGTTGAGATGAACGGTATGTGCCGGTCGTTCGTTATCGAGCGAATACGGCTCGTCGATCGCGTCGACGCCCATCACGAACGGTCCCTCCGGCACCAGCACCGAGGTTCCTGCCACACCTGCACGTCCCGGCGGCAGCGAGTCGGCACGCTCCAGCAGAGCGGCCCCGCGGCGAATCGACAAGGCCTGCAACATGGTTTCGTCATGCTGATGCTCATGGCTCAGCACCATGGAGTACGCGAATTCATCCGCACGGGCCGAACCATCGGAGGGCAGCGCCGCCAGCCGATCCAAGACTCGTCCGCGCACCTCGTGACAAAAGGACCGCGCCTGCGCCGGGGACAGCAGCGGCAGCTGCACCCTGCTGGCCCTGGTGTGGCGGAACGCGTCGTAGAGGGACTCGATCTCGCCGGGCAGCATCCCTGGCCGGCGCGGATCTCCGTCACGGAGCAGCCACAGCTCTTCCTGCTGTCCGATATGCGCGAGGTCCCACACCAGTGGACTCATCAGCGGGTCGTACTGACGGTGCAGCTCGGCGTCGTCGTGATCGGTGATCGTCAGCGTGCGTACCCGCGCGGCCTCAAGGTCGCGCGCCAACTCGTCACGGCTCATTGCGATGCTCCAGAGAAAGCCCTCTCCACACCGTATTCCACGACATTATCCGTGAAATCGTCTGCCGGACATCGGCCTTGCTCTACGCGCTCCAGCAGGAATTCCATATCCGCGGCCAACTCCGGCGGCGCCACCGCGCAGGCCGCGGACACCAGCCGATGCCCCGCCGCAAGCAAGTCAGGATCCTCCACACCGATTCGTATCGCCGCGTCCCACGCCTCACCCACCGGTTCGACGGCCTCCGCGGCAATGTCGGAAACCCGCGGATGATCGAGCGCGGCGACCGCCGTGAATGCCAGCGCGGGCCACCACCAATCCGGTGCCGCGTCCAGATACCGCAGCTCCAACCAGCGGCGCGGCCGCACCGGAGGAAACAGCGTGGTCAGGTGATAGTCGAGGTCTTCGGTCGTCGGAGCCCGCCCGCCCAGCGGCACGGTCCCGTCGACCCAGGATTGGAAGGGCACATGGGTGACAACCGCGTCGGCGCCGTCCTTGTTTCGCACCAACATGACGGGCGCGCGCAGCGCATATTTGGCCCAGGACTCGGCCGGATCGGCGCCGATCTCAACGGGAGCGCAGCGCAGCGGGTCCAGGTTGTCCCAGATCCATTGTCGAGTGTTTTGCCGACCGGTACGACGACCGGCAAGCATCGGTGAGGACGCCGACAGCGCCGCCATCGTGGGGCCGATCCGTTGCGCCAACACAAGCCTGTCCCGCCACTGGCGCGGAGTCCCGGATTGCACATTGACCTGCAATGACGCCGTGCAGGTCATCATCTGCAGCGCGGTTTCGCCGTATCCGGCGGCGCCGAAATGGCCGGCCATGGCCGCGTATCGGGCGCCGGGATTGACGCGCTCGGGTGTGCGCAGCGGGTCGGTGCCCAGGCTGGCGAGCGCGATCCCGGCGTCACGATAAGTCGAGGTCAGGATCTCGTGGTCGGCCCGCATCGAGGAGATAGCGGACCACACATCGGCATGCGGGGGGCCGGAGAGTTCGACGGCACCGCCCGGTTCGAACGTGATCGCGCTGGATCCGGGCAGGTCAGGAACCGACTCAGCGACTTCATGGAGGCGGTTCCAGGTGACTCGGCGGTACGGAGCCGTCAGCTCGACGGTATGAGATTCCAGCTCCAGCCCAACCGCGCCGACATGTGCGTCGGCGAAGGCCTGCCGAGCAATGTGCTCGGCAGCCTCGTCCGCGTTCGACAGTGTTCCCACTGTCGCCGTGGTGGCCATCTCTCCAATGTTCCATAGGCCACCGACAAGTAGCGCTACTTCGGCTGGAGGCGGGCTCCACCGTCGATCCGAATCGTCTCGGCGTTCATGTAGCTGTTGGTGACAAGCTCCAGGGCCAGCGAGGCGAATTCTTCGGGGTTACCCAGGCGCTGCGGGTACAGCACGTTCGGTGCCAGACGGTCCTTGAACTGTTGCGCGGACTCGCCCTCGCCGTAGATCGGGGTGTCGATCAGACCCGGTGCGATGGTGTTCACCCGGATGCCGACGACCGACAGATCGCGCGCGATCGGAAGAGTCATGCCGACGATGCCACCCTTGGAGGCCGAGTAGGCGGCCTGCCCGATCTGGCCGTCGAAGGCCGCCACGGATGCGGTGTTGACGATGGCACCGCGCTCGCCGAACTCGTCGACAGGCTCTTCCTGGCTGATCGCGGTGGCCGCGAGACGGATCAGGTTGAACGAGCCGATCAGGTTGATACCAATGACCTTGGAGAAGATGTCCAGCGAGTGCGCCGAGGCGTACTGGCCGTCCTTGCCGATGGTGCGACCGGGCCAGCCGACGCCCGCGCAGTTGATGAGGACGCGCACCGGGCCGAGCTCCTTGGCGGCGTCGACGGCAGCGATACCGTCGGCCTCGCTGGTGACATCGGTGTGCACGAACGCGCCACCGAGTTCCTTGGCCAGAGCCTCACCCTTTTCGTCCTGGACGTCGGCGATGACGACCTTTGCACCCTGTGCAGCGAGCAGGCGAGCAGTTGCGGCACCAAGACCCGAGGCACCACCCGTGACGATTGCAGACACACCATTGATATCCATGAGCCGCACCATAACCGATCGGTTGGTTGGGAGATCCAGGCCCCATAGGCTTCGTATCCGTGACCAATGACCGACTCGCCATCCACGATCTCGTCGCCCGGTATGCCAGTGCTGCCGACCGCTGTGACGTCGATGGGCTCGTCGCGCTGTTCTCCGTAGACGCCGAGCTGGTGCGCCCGCCTGCCCTCCTGCGCAAGGGTGATTCGGCTGTCCTGCAGGGTCGTGAGGCCATCGCGGGTTCGATTGTCGCGGCGCTCACGCCGCTGCACGCGACGTATCACCTCATCGGGCAGCACACGGCCACAGTCGACGGTGATATCGGGACGGGGGAGGTCTACTGCATGGCACACCACATCTACCTTCGGGGCGACGAGTACCGCGATAACACGATGGCGGTGCGGTACCTGGACAACTACGAGCGCGAACCCGCGGGCTGGGTCTTCACCCGCCGCGAACCCGTCGTGGTGTTCAGCGAGGACCGGCCAGTTCGAGTCGGGTAGCGCACTGCGCCATCTCGTCGAGCACTGCTTCCAGGGTGGTGGCGCGCCGCGAGGCCGAGAGCAACATCCGGCCCGCACCCGCTTGAGCCGCCTGATCCAGCGCCGCGTGGTCTACCCGGTGCAGACCATGCCCGAGCACAAGGTCGATGCTTGCGGGATCACGGCCGGCATCGACTGCCGCGGTCCGCATGATGCTCACTGCGGCCGTCAGGTCCTCCCCGACCAGACCGAGTGGCTGAAATCCGCTCCCCAGCCGTCCGGCCCTTCGCGCGGCGGCCTTGCTATGCCCGCCGACATACAGCGGAACACCCTGTGGCTGAACAGGCTTGGGGTAGGAATAGGCTTCCTGGAACCGATAGAACGCACCGTCGTACGCCGCGGGACCGTCGGCGGACCACAACGCTCGCATCACCGCGATGGCCTCATCGGTAGCGCGACCACGACGATCGAAATCGCCGCCACAAGCCTCGATCTCCTCGCGCATCCATCCGACACCCAGACAGATCCGCAGCCTCCCACGACTGAGTCGGTCCACGGTCGCCAGGCGTTTGGCCAGCACCACCGGATGGTGGTCGGGTAGCACCAGCACACCGGTGGACAGCCCCAGTGTCGTGGTAGCCGCCGCGACGAAGGACAGCAGCTCAAGTGGGTCGGGGATGTCGACGTCGTCGGGCAGGTGAGACTGCCCGGTGGGCGAGTAGGGATACGTGCTCTGCGTGTTTCCTATGACGACCGCGTGCTCCACCACCGAGATCTCACTGAATCCCAGCTGCTCTGCGGCATGCGCGAATTCGAGGATCTTGTCGGGCTCCGCGGTAATTCCGAGCTCCACTGGAGCGACGACACCGATCTTCACAAGCAGCCTCCTGACATCACCTGTCACCATAGGATCTCGCGAATGAGCCTGATCACCGACCTCCGGTCGACGTCCCGTTTGGGCGTCATGGTGGCGGTGACCGCCGCCGCGGTGGGGGTCATCTACGGCTACGACTCCTCCAATATCGCGGGAGCGTTGCTGTTCCTCACCGAAGACCTGCACCTTTCCACCCACGACCAGCAGGTGGCCGCCACCGCGGTGGTCATCGGAGAGATCTTTGGCGCACTCATCGGTGGGCCGCTGTCCAACAAGATCGGCCGAAAGCGGTCAATGGTTTTGGTGGCAGCGACGTTTGGTGTTTTCTCACTGCTGTCCGCACTGGCCGTCGACTTGAACACTCTTGTCGCCGCCCGATTTCTCCTCGGGGTGACGGTGGGTGTCTCGGTCGTGGTGGTTCCGGTGTTCGTCGCGGAGTCCTCGCCCACCAAGATCCGGGGCTCGATGTTGGTGCTCTACCAGCTGGCCTGCGTGACGGGGATCATCGCTGGTTATCTCATCGCCTGGGCATTGGCGTCGACCGGCAGCTGGCGCCTGATGCTGGGCCTGGCTGCCATACCGGCCGCACTGGTGCTGATAGCACTGCTTCGGCTCCCCGATACCGCACGCTGGTACATGATGCGTGGTGACCACGCACGAGCACGCGAGGTGCTGAGCATGGTGGATCCGCACATCGACGTCGACCACGAGCTTGCGGAGATCGCCGAGGCGCTGCACGCCGAAGGCGGAAGCTCGGTGCTGGCGCGATTACGGGAAATGGTCACTCCGCCATACCGCAGAGCCACCTTTTTCGTTGTCGGCCTTGGGTTTTTCATCCAGATCACGGGTATCAACGCGGTCGTCTACTACGGGCCCCGGATCTTCGAGGCCATGGGCATGTCGGGATACTTCGCCAAGCTCGGCCTGCCGGCGCTCGTCCAGGTGGCGGCACTGTTGGCGGTGTTCGTGTCGATGTCGAGCATCGACCGGATGGGTCGGCGGCCCATCCTCATGATCGGGATCGGCATCATGATCGTCGCCGACGCATTACTGGTGGGCGTATTCGCGGTCGGCGGATCATCATTCGGTGGGGTGCTGACGGTCCTCGGATTCCTGGGGATCGTGCTCATCGCGGTGGGGTTCACCTTCGGATTCGGGTCGTTGGTGTGGGTGTACGCCGGCGAAAGCTTTCCCGCGCGGCTGCGCTCTTACGGGGCCAGCGCCATGCTGACATCGGACCTGGTGGCCAACGCCGTTGTCTCCATGTACTTCCTCACTCTGTTGACAACACTCGGCGGTGTAGCGGCCTTCGGAGTCTTCGGGGTGCTCGCGGTGGCGGCTCTGGTGTTTGTGTATCTCTTGGCACCGGAAACCAAGGGGCGCAACCTTGAAGAGATTCGGCACTTCTGGGAAAGCGGAGGCAAGTGGCCCGAGACGTGATAGTTGGGATCGACATCGGCGGGTCCAAGACCCGCGCGGTGGCCGTCGCGGACGGCAAGGTGATCGGTGACGCATTGGGCAGCAGCGCAAACCTGCAATCTGTCACCGAGGAACAGGCGAAAACCGTTTTCGCTGAAATCTTTTCCACGTTCGGCGGCGACGATGTCACTCGAGTGAGCGCCGGATCCGCGGGTGTGGACACCGCGGAGGGCGCCCAAGCCCTGGTCCGGCTGCTGCGACCGTATGCGCCCCGGGCCGAGATCACCGCGGTGCACGACACCCAGTTGGTGCTGGCGGCGGGAGGTTTGTCGGCGGGTATCGCGGTGATTTCCGGCACCGGGTCCGTGGCCTGGGGAAAGCGTGCCGACGGCGTCACGGCGCGCGTCGGTGGATGGGGGTATCTACTCGGAGACGACGGCAGTGGCTACGGCGTTTCGCGATCCGCTGTGCGGCATGCCCTCTCACTCTCCGACAGAGGGGACGCGCCGGACGCGCTGTCGCAGAAGTTCGCCTCCGAATGCGGTGTCACCGAACCCGCGCAGCTGCTCGACCATTTCTACGCTCACTCCGAGCGGCGGTACTGGGCCACGATGGCGAAGTTGGTTTTCGATCTCGCCGCCACCGGAGACGAGGCCGCTCAGGTGATCACTAGGCAAACAGCCATCGACTTGGCCGCCTTGATCGAGGGCGTCTGCTTACGATTGGGCCCAGGGCTGCCGGTGGTGCTCGGCGGCGGTCTGTTGGTCAACCAACCGGGCCTTGTCGCCGATATCATCGAACACACGCGGACCACCGGGGTTTCGGATATTGCTGTGCTGCAACGTGAACCGGTATTCGGAGCATTGGCCCTGGCCGGGGTCGACGTCGAGGGATTGGAGAAGGCATGACCGCCGGTACACATATGGCTGACGAGATCCGTCAACAGCCCACCGTATGGGGGAGGCTCCTTTCGGACGGCCGGTCGGCGATTTCGGAGGTAGCGGCGAAGATCATCGAATACCAGCCTCGCTTCGTACTCTTCGTCGCGCGCGGGACCAGTGACCACGCCGCGTTGTATGGCAAGTACCTCACCGAGATCATCTGGCAGGTTCCCGCCGGGCTGGCCTCGCCGTCGACCATGACGACCTACGGTGCGCGGCCGGATCTTGCGGGCGTGCTGGTCATCGGGGTCAGCCAGTCCGGGGGCTCGCCCGACCTGGTGCAGACGCTCACGGTCGCACGCCAGCAGGGCGCGCTCACGGTGGCCGTGACCAATGCCGCGCGGTCTCCGCTGGCGACCGCCGCCGAGCACCACGTGGACATACTGGCCGGACCCGAACTCGCTGTCGCCGCCACCAAGTCGTACACCGCGCAGCTTCTGGCGCTGTACCTACTACTCACCGACGTGGCGGGTCGCGACAACACGGCTGCCAGCCTGCTCCCGGAACGCGGCGAAGAGATCCTGCACAGCGCCGTCGTGCAGCAGCTGGCCACCCGCTACCGATTCGCCTCGCGGTTGGTCACCACCGGGCGCGGCTACTCCTATCCGACGGCGCGTGAGGCCGCCCTCAAACTGATGGAAACGAGTTATCTTTCGGCCCAGTCGTTCTCGGGAGCCGACCTGCTACACGGCCCGTTGGCGATGGTCGACCCCCAGGTGCCGGTGATCGCCATCGTGCCCCATGGCGTCGGTGGCCGGGCCATGAACGATGTGCTGCATCGACTGGCCGGGCGTGGGGCCGACGTGTGTTGCATCGGGTCGGCGGACGCGGTCGCGGCGACGGGGCTGGGCGTGACCCTGGAGCCCACCCTCGAGGAGCTTTCGCCGATGCTGGCCATCATTCCGCTACAGCTCCTGGCCATGCAGTTGGCAATCGGGCGCGGTGAAAACCCCGATGTGCCACGAGGTCTGTCCAAGGTGACCGAGACATTGTGAAGTGCCAGTGACCGCTTCCGGGTTTTTCGACATGCACGTACACGGCGGCGGCGGTGCCTCATTCGGCGACGACGTCGAGGCGAATCGGATTGCCGCCGCGTGGCATCGGTCCCACGGCACCGACGGCATGCTGGCCAGTCTGGTGACCCTCGCCCCCGATGACATGCTCAATGCCGTGCGTGTGCTGGCCGATATGGCCGGCGCCCAGGGCATCTCCGGCATTCACCTCGAAGGCCCCTGGCTTTCACCGCGATATGCCGGTGCTCATGATCCACGACTGCTGCGCGACCCTGACCTCGCCGAGCTCGAGCGACTGCTGGACGCCGGTGCCGGGCATATCAGGATGGTCACCATCGCACCCGAACTTCCTAGCGCGATGCCTGCCATCGAGCTGCTTACCGCGCGGGGCGTGGTGGCCGCGGTGGGGCATACCGATGCCACGTACGTGCAGACCCTGCAGGCCATTTCGGCTGGGGCGACTGTCGCTACCCATCTCTTCAACGCCATGAGGCCGATCCATCATCGTGAACCCGGCCCTATCCCGGCACTCCTGGAGAGCCCGGCGGTGACCATCGAACTTATCGCAGACGGCGTGCATATCCACCCCGCGACCTACCGCATGGTGCTGGCGGCCGTCGGCCCCGACCGGATCGCACTGGTCACCGACGCGATGTGTGCGGCCGGAATGCCGGATGGCGCATATCAGTTGGGCCACCTACCGGTCACCGTCACCTCCGGTGAGGCACGACTGACCGATGGCACGATCGCGGGCAGCACCGCGAGCATGGCCGACCTGTACGGGTTCGCGGCGACCCAAGCGGACGCCGAGATCGCCTCCCTACAAACGTCGGTCAATCCCCGACGCGCGGTAGGTTTCTAGGCCTGCCAGATCCGCGGACCGACGATCTTCATCAAATCAAAGGCACGCTCACCATTGCTCTTGGAAACCGTTGAGCACGTGCGTATATCAATCGCTACGTTGCGTTCTCCGAGAAGCACGTGCTGGCACGACGCATACGCAGCATCATTGCGTGAGTAACCCACGGCAATGACGTTGTCGACCTGCGTTACACGCCGGATCTCCGCGGTGGAGGCGAGAGTGGAACCATCGATCGCCAGTTCGGAGACGTTGACGGTCTGGTTCTCGCATTTGCGCCAGCGGTCGGCCTCGCTGAGGGTGAAATCGCGGGCCTCATCATCGGTGCTGAAGACCGCCACGCTTTGGTCGACCAGGGTGAACCAGCCGGGGTGATCCCACAGCGCCTGAGAATGCGCCGCCACATAGGGGGCACGGTCGTAACTTGCCACGGACGCCAACACAACACTTCCGCAGTCCGGCCGATCGGTATCCAACGAGAACGTGGCGCTCTGCCGCTGCACGTTGGGCAGCGCCACACCCATCACGCGTTCGGCCTGCGGCTGGCTGAGCATCAGGCCGTCGATCGCCGACGGCGGCACGGTAGATGCAGGTTCGGCGAACGCGACAGCCGGATGCACGGCGACGATCGCCACCACCACCATCCATGCTCCCACTACCGATCGCATGTGCGTCCCCCTCGGCTCGGCCCCAATTGTTGTGTATTGAACTCTAGGACGCGGTGCGGCGCAGCTCGTTGGCCAGCTCGGCGGCATCCGGTGGTTGCGCGCCGGGTCGGGTGCAGGTGAGCGCCGATGCCACCGCTGCCCGGCGCAATGCCTCGGGCAGATCGAGTCGGCGCTGATAGAACCCATCGAGAAAGGTCCCGGTGTAGGTGTCACCGGCACCGACGGTGTCGATAACGGTGACCTTGTGGGCCGGGATGCGCAGCGGCGATGAGTCGCCCCGGCGGAAGGCCAGCGATCCCGCCTGCCCACAGGTGATCAACGCGATGTCGACGCGTGGGTAATCGCCGAACCAACCCTCCACTGCGCCCTCGATGGACGTGTCCGGATACAGGAAGGCAAGGTCGTCGGTGCTGGCCCGTGCTACTTCCGCGATGGACAGCCACGGCGCAATGCGCTCGGCATAGGTCTGCCGGTCGGCGATGAGCGTCGGTCGCACATTGACATCGAAGGTGAGCGGAGTGTCCGGATAGTGTTCGGCGATCCAGGCCCGCAGCGCCTCGCGAGCCGGCCAGAGCACGCTGGCGATCGACCCCGCCCAGATTGCCGCCGGAGGACGCACCGGATCAGGAAATGACTGTGGCACAACATCGTTAGCTGTTCCCCGCCAGTAGAACTGATACTGGGCGACACCGCGTTCATCGATGTCCGCGACGGCCAGGGTGGTGGGCACGT
This sequence comes from Mycobacteroides franklinii, assembly GCF_002013895.1. GTDB lineage: Bacteria > Actinomycetota > Actinomycetes > Mycobacteriales > Mycobacteriaceae > Mycobacterium > Mycobacterium franklinii. The sequence goes on from NZ_MAFQ01000008.1 coordinate 176,582, forward strand.
CCTGATGCATCACCAATGACTCGTCGACACCCGCCCTGGCCAGGGTTTCGACGCATTGGCGCCCGAAGGCGTCGCGAGATACCTGCGTGAGAAGAGCAGTCCGCGTGCCGAGCTTGGCCGCCGTGATCGCGGTGTTATACGGACCTCCGCCCGGCACCGATCGCCAGAGCCCAACGCCAGCCGGTAGCACGTCAACCAAGGTCTCGCCGCAGACGATGAGACCGTCGGTGTCAGGCACGCATCGAGGCTACCCGAGACTGGTTTTATCGCAGCATCTTTCGGTGGCGTTCGAACCAAAACTCACTGGCCCGCTTCGGCACCGAAGGTCTACGCTGCCACGCATGTCACAGTCCCGAATCGATGATGTGGTCGGGGGCGCGCTGACGTGGACGGAGGTCGACCTCGTCGACATCGACGATTCCTCTGCCCGGCCTTTGCGGGATGCCTTGGAGGAGTTCGGGATCAGGGTGCACTATCACCCCATCGGGCAGCCCCGTCACATTGTCGCGGCACTGGGCAGTGCCCGGCAGATCGCGCCCTTTGTGATCCTGGGCTGCCACGGCGACGAGGGCCGGATCTTGCTCCCCGAGCTTGGCGAACCTATAGCTTCCGAACAACCGTTCACCGGACTGCTGGGGCCCGACGAGGTACGCCGGCACCTGCGGCTCAACGGAAGTTTCGTGGTATCCATCGGGCGCGAAACGGGGAGTCCAGAACTCGCGGATGCGTTCCTGGATGCCGGCGCGGGCGGCTACTTCGCGCCACAAGAAGCACCCGACGGGCATGCCGCGTTTCTTGTCGCGGTGCTGTTCTTCTACGAGCTGACCGCAGGCAAGACCGTGGCCGAGGCCGCGGAGCGCGCACGTGGATACGACGGCGCGACAAGTATGTGGCGGCTGTGGTCCCGCTAGACGAGTAGACACCGCCCCTGCCCGGCTCACTCGGGGTGTTGACACTCGCGCTCATATATTGTTCTATGCGAATGTATGCATCGATAGAGAGGGTGCCCATGGCCATGGCAGCGCTCGCCCTGTATCTGGTCTTCATCGCGGCCGGGCTTGGCTGGAAGAGCTATCACCAGTGGCGTGCGACAGGGTCCACCGGGTTCCGCGGATTCCACGGCAGCCCGGGTTCACGTGAATGGCTTGCGGGCATCGGATTCATCGCCGCGATAGCTGTCACACTGCTCGCGCCTGTTCTGCAGCTGACCGGACTGGTCAGCCCCCTTGCCGCCCTTGACAACCGGCCTGTCCACATTGCCGGAATCGCACTGGCCGTGACGGGAATCGTCGCGACAATCGGCGCGCAACAAACGATGGGCGAATCCTGGCGGGTGGGTGTCGACACCCGGGAGACCACCACATTGGTGAGCACCGGCGTCTTCGGATGGGTACGCAATCCGATCTTCACCGCAATGCTGACGTTCGCCGCCGGGGCGGCGCTGATGACGCCGAACCCCTTGGCTTTCAGTGGCTTTGCCCTACTAGCGACATCCATCGAGCTGCAGGTGCGCGCCGTCGAGGAGCCCTACCTGCTCGCGGCGCACGGCGCGACCTATCGCGAATACGGAACCCGGGTCGGGCGTTTCCTGCCCGGAATCGGCAGGTTCAACGCCCGGGGTTGATGAGACCACCACCGCGTGTGGTGGCCAGTTCGTAGGCCGATTCCGCATGTTCGGCGTCGTCGAGACCGTCGGACTCGTGCTGCGGGTGCGATCGGATACCCAGGGAATGCCGCAAGCTCATCCCGATGAGCCCGGTCACCACCACCGAGTAGACCAGCACCGTGACGACAGCGACAAGTTGCAGCCAGAACTGATGCAGCCCACCGCCGTACAGCAGTCCGTTGACACCCGCAGGCGCCGCGGCACTGCCGACCACACCGATCATCAACGTGCCGACCACGCCACCAACCAGGTGCACGCCCACAACGTCGAGCGAATCGTCGTATCCCAGTCGGTATTTCAGCTCAATGGCAAGGGAGCTGACCGCACCGGTGACCCCGCCGATCACCAACGCGCCGATAGGGGTAACCGCCGCACACGAGGGTGTGATGGCCACCAGCCCCGCCACGACGCCCGAGGCCGCGCCGAACGAGGTCGGCTTGCCATGCCGGATCTTTTCCACCAGCAGCCAGCTCGCCATCGATATCGCGCCCGCACCAAGGGTATTGGCGATGACCAATGCGGCGGTGCCGTCGGCGGCCAACGCCGATCCGGCATTGAAACCGAACCAGCCGAACCACAACAGTCCGGCGCCCAGCATGACGGCAGGCAGGTTATGCGGGCGCATCGCCTCACGCGGCCATCCACGCCGCTTACCGAGGACCACGGCCAGCGCCAAGCCCGCGGCACCCGAGTTGATCTCCACGGCGGTACCGCCTGCGAAGTCGAGGACGCCCAGGTTCGCAAGCCATCCGCCCTTGTCGGCGGTGGTGCCTTCAACCGCGAACACCCAGTGCGCGACCGGGAAGTACACCAGGGTCGCCCACAGTCCCGTGAAGGCGATCCACGGGAGGAAGCGCATCCGGTCGGCCACCGCGCCCGCGATGAGCGCCACGGTCACCATGGCGAATCCGGCCTGGAACATGACGAACACCAGCGCCGGGATGTTCGTCGGCCCCCACAGTGGCACCGAGGACGCCTTGTAGTCACCCTCGAACAAGTGCTGCAACCCCGCGAACTGGAAGGGATCGCCGAGCAGGCCGCCACCGATGTCGGTGCCGAACGCCATCGAGTAGCCAAAGGCCACCCAGAGCACCCACACCACGGCGACGGCCGAGAAGCACATCATCATCATGTTGAGGACGCTCTTGGCGCGCACCATGCCGCCGTAGAAGAAGGCCAGTGCCGGGGTCATCAGCAGCACCAATGCGGCACTCGTCAGCACCCAGGCGGTATTGGCCGCGTCCGGCACTCCCATATGCGGAAACATGCGCTGGCTACTCCCGGCTCGTGCGATTAGGTCAGCGTGAGTGTAGGGAAGCCACTACTGGCGCGTGCAGGACCTCATCTAAACTAGAACATGTTCCAGTTTTTCGATGCGCCCCATCACCCCTATAGGAGCGGCAATGCATACCCCTATCTGCGACGAGCTCGGCATCGAGTTCCCGATCTTCGCCTTCACCCACTGTCGCGACGTCGTGGTCGCGGTGAGCAAGGCCGGTGGCTTCGGCGTGCTGGGTGCCGTCGGATTCACCCCTGAACAGCTCGAGATCGAGCTCAATTGGATCGACGAGCACATCGGCGACCACACCTACGGCGTCGACATCGTCATCCCCAACAAGTACGAGGGCATGGACGCGAACATGCCGGCCGACGAGCTCACCGCGATGCTTCAGAAGATGGTTCCGCAGGGGCACCTGGATTTCGGCCGCAAGCTCCTGGTTGACCACGGCGTTCCGATGGAAGAAGGCAACGACAACGCCCTGCAACTGCTGGGCTGGACCGAGGCCACCGCCACTCCGCAGGTGGAAATCGCGCTCAAGCACCCGAAGATGACGCTGATCGCCAACGCGCTCGGCACACCTCCGGCCGACATGATCCAGACGATCCACGACGCGGGCCGTAAGGTCGCGGCACTGTGCGGCTCGGCCAAACAGGCCCGCAAGCATGCCGACGCCGGGGTGGACATCATCATCGCCCAGGGGGGCGAGGCCGGCGGTCACTGCGGCGACGTGGGCTCGATCGTGCTGTGGCCCGAGGTCGTCAAGGCAGTCGCGCCGGTACCCGTGCTAGCCGCGGGCGGAATCGGCAGCGGCGCTCAGGTTGCAGCGGCCCTCGCGCTGGGTGCTCAGGGAGCCTGGACCGGCTCGCAATGGCTGATGGTCGAGGAGGCACACACCACCGACGTTCAGCGCGATACGTATGCCAAGGCAGGCAGCCGCGACACCGTGCGCAGCCGGTCCTTCACCGGCAAGCCCGCACGCATGCTGCGCAACGACTGGACCGTGGCCTGGGAGACCGAAGGCAACCCCGAACCGCTCGGAATGCCGTTGCAGTACATGGTTTCCGGGATGGCAGTAGCGGCGACCAATAAGTATCCGGATCAGAGCATAGATGTCGCGTTCAACCCGATCGGTCAGGTCGTCGGGCAGTTCACCAAGGTCGAGAAGTCGGCGACCGTTATCGAGCGTTGGGTGCAGGAGTACCTGGAAGCCACCAATACGCTCAATGAACTCAACGAGGCCGCCTCGGTCTAGACACCGAATCGAGTGGTAGCGGCCTGGGCCAATCTTCTACTGGCCCAGGCCGTTCTGCATGGTGTTGGCAAGCACATTCACCGCGAGGCTGCCATTGCCCGGCTGGCAGACCTTCGCCTGCAGCAGCACATTCTCGCGCCTGCGAGTCTGGTTGAAGCAGCGGCGGTCGACGCCCGCCTCTTCCTTCACCCATGCGGCATCCGACGCACCGGCCGCCGGGCCGGTGAATGTCCACACCTCACGCCGGCCGTCGTCCAGAATCAACGTAGCGGTCTGCCCGGAACACCCTTGGGTGCGATCCACCACCCGATGGAACGCGCGGTCGGCGGCATCGTTGTTGGCGAAAACCCCAATCGCCTGCTTCACCAAATGCGTTGCATCCGTGGCAGAGTCCTGTGTCGTCGCCCCGCGGAACGAGGCCAAATCCGGGTCGGCGTAGACCTCGTCAAGCCCGATATCGGACCAGTTGTTACACACCGGGATGTCCACCGAGAACGCCTGGAATGGCTGAGTGAACTCGCTGTGCGAACCCAGTTGCGAGCCAATGACATTACTTACGGATCCACGGGCGAGCACGGCATAGTTGACGACGCCCGGATCTGACGGACCGGCAACCGAAACCGGGGCCGATGTCAGACCCAGGGTGGTGGCTACCACCGAAATCAGCGTAATCCGAGCCATTCCCATCACAAACCAGCTTCCATCGCGTCGGCGATACGGTTCGCGGCGCGTTCCCCGTTCCTTGGCGAGCACACCTTCACCTGGAACATGACCTCGTGTCGCGCCCGCATTTGGACATAGCAGCTGCGGTCGTGGGCGCTATTGGTCATCGACCAGCTGGCCGCACCACCGCCGGAACTCCCCTCGGTGAATGTCCATGTGTCCGTGACACCTTGGTCATCGGTGATCTTGATCGGGTGCCCGTAGCAGTCCGACATGAACAGCAACGCCACCACCGGGTCAACGGCCGCCGTGGGGCTGTTGAACACACCCACGGCCTGTCTCACCGAATACCGCGCATCCGATCCGGACTTCTGCGCGAGCTGGCCCCGGAACGCAACGAGCGTTCCCTGGTTTCCATTGAACACCTGATCCAGACCGACCTCGGCGAAGTCCACACAGTTGGGCTCGCTCAGCTCAACACCGCCCGTCGGGGCGTCGAGGGTGCGCGTGGCTTGCAGTTCTGTCCCGACCAACGTGCTGACTGTTGCGGGGCTCTGGAGAACGCTATCCAATACCTCGGGGCCGACCGCCAGCGCGGACGGCGCGAACGCCAGCGCAATCGCCGACACCCCCATGACGACGAGAGCTCGCATCAGACGCGCGCCTTGACCGTCACCTCGATGTTGCCGCGGGTGGCGTTGGAGTACGGGCACACCTCGTGGGCCTGCTCCAACAGGTCATCGGCGACCTCCTGCGACAGCCCGGGAAGGTACCCGTCCAGCTCGGCCGACAGATCGAATCCACCCTCGGGGGTCTTGAAGATCCCCACCTTGGCGGTGATCGATGTCGCGGGATCAAGCTGCACCTTCGCTATCCGGGCAACCAGGTTGAGCGCACTCAAGAAGCATGCCGAATACCCCGCCGCGAACAGCTGCTCGGGATTGGTGCCTTCCCCGTTGCCGCCCATCGACTTTGGGATTCGGGTGTCTAGATCTATCCGGCCATCCGACGAGCGGACATGCCCGTCACGACCTCCCCCGGTCGACGTGGCTTCTGCTGTGTAGACGGCCTCATTGGACATACGACCAGCATACGGATGACGCCGGCCCCCTTGGAGAGAACCGGCGTCATCCAAGAACTGCCTACTGACCTTCAAGCCCGGCGCGAACACCCTCTTCGACGGCCTTGCCCAGCTCGGAGTCGACGTTCTTCCAGTATTCGAACACCCGGGACAGCACAGGTTCGCTGACGCCGCCCAGCACGTGGCCGACGATATTGCTCACCAGACGCGCACGCTGATCGTCGTTCAGCACCTCACGCACCAAGGTTCCGGCCTGAACGAAGTCGCCATCCTCGGCATGCTGGATGTACCCGGCACGCACCGCGGTGCCCTCGAAATCCCATGCGCCGCCGTCGCCCGCAGCCTGCAGATCAGCATGCGGACCGCCAAAGGAGTTGGGGGCGTAAACCGGAACCTCCGGATCATTGAAGTGGTACCGCATCGCGCCCTCCTTGGAGTAGGAATTCACGGTCGCGGCCCGTGCCTCGTTGGGCGGCAACTGCGCGTAGTTGGTGCCAATCCGGTACCGATGCGCGTCGGCGTAGGCAAAGACCCGACCGAGTAGCATCTTGTCGGGCGAGAAGCCAATTCCCGGAACGATATTCGACGGTTCGAAGGCAGCCTGCTCGATGTCGACGAAATAGTTGCGCGGGTTGCGATTGAGCGTCCACTTGCCGACCTCGATCAGCGGGTAATCCTTCTTGGACCAGACCTTCGTCAGATCGAACGGGTTGAATCGGTATCCCTGAGCCTCGTCCACCGGCATGATCTGCACGTGCAGGGTCCAGCTCGGAAAATTGCCTTGCTCGATCGCCTCCCACAGATCGCGGCGATGCGCATCGGCGTCAGATCCGGCGAGTGCGTCCGCCTCCTGCTGGGTCAGGAAATCCTGACCTTGATCCGTCCGGAAGTGATACTTCACCCAGAAGCGCTCGCCCTCGGCATTGACCCACTGATAGGTGTGCGAACCGTATCCATTCATGTGGCGATAGTTCTTCGGGATCCCGCGATCGCCCATCAACCAGGTGACCTGGTGTGCCGTCTCGGGACGCAGCGTCCAGAAGTCCCACTGCATGTTGTGGTCCCGCAACCCTGATCCCGGCAACCGCTTCTGCGAGCGGATGAAGTCCGGGAACTTGATGGCATCACGAATGAAAAAGACGGGGGTGTTGTTGCCGACAAGATCGTAGTTACCGTCCTCGGTATAGAACTTGATGGCAAAACCACGCGGGTCGCGCCAGGTGTCGGGGCTCCCCTGTTCTCCGGCCACCGTCGAAAAACGAACCAGTGACTCTGTTTTCACGCCCGGTTGAAACAGCTTGGCCTTGGTGTACTTCGAAACGTCGGCAGTGACAACGAGCTCCCCGTATGCACCGGCGCCCTTGGCGTGCACGATGCGCTCGGGAACACGTTCCCTGTTGAACTGCGCAAGCTTTTCGATCAGATAGTGGTCGTGCAGCAGAACCGGGCCCTGGATGCCTGCGGTCAACGACTCGTCGTCGCTCTCCACTGCGATTCCCGTGTTCGTGGTTGTTCGGATGGACATGAAAACCTCCTCGATACCTGACTAACTGGGCTGAACTAATCGGGCTGACATTCGGGGCATAGCCCCCAGAAGACGATTTCGGCCTCGTCGACCACGAACCCCGCGGTATGTGACGGCTCCAGGCACGGCGCATGCCCAACGGTGCAGTCCACATCGGTGACGGCACCGCAACGGCGGCAGACCAGATGGTGATGGTTATCGCCGATACGCGTCTCGAAAAGCGCCGCGGAACCTGCCGGCTCGATACGTCGCACCAGCCCGGCACTGACACAGGCCTTGAGCACGTCATAGACGGCCTGTGTGGACACCTTCCCAAGATCGGCACGCACCACCATCGCGATGATGTCCGCGGTCGAATGTGGATGGGCCGCAATCGCGTTCAGAACCGCAACGCGCGGAGCGGTGACACGCAGTCCCGCCCGGCGCAACGCTGCGTCTGGGGCGAGGGGCTGTACTGCGGTCACTCCACCAGTATGCGCCTTTTCTGGAATGAGTCAAGAAATGGCTTATTTACCCGAAAGGGCCGTTGAACACGAAGTAGGCCCCGGCGGCGATCAGCACGAACCCCACTAGGTGATTCAGCGTGAGTTTCTCCCCCAGATACCACACCGCAAAGCCCAGAAACACCGTCAAGGTGATGACTTCCTGCATCGCCTTGAGTTCGGCGCCCGAATACACCTCGCTACCAAGCCGATTCGCGGGAACCGCGAGGCAGTACTCAAAGAATGCGATGAGCCAGCTGACCAGTACGACCAGCCACAACGGTTGATCCTTAAACTTGAGATGCCCGTACCAGGCGAAAGTCATGAAGACGTTCGAGCAAATCAACAGCAGAGGCGGCAACAGGCGCGCGGTGAGCATGTCCCACATTCTGCAGTTCTTCCCTGTCAGCTGCCCACAGCCGCTAGCCTGCTGCGCATGGGCGGCGCCGCATTGCACGACCGATATATCCAAAGCTGCCTGGGCGGGCTGCACGTGAGGATCGCCGGCCAAGGGCCCGCCATCCTCTTTTGGCCCAGCCTGCTGATGACCGGGGCCATGTGGGCCGACCAGGCGCGATACTTCGCCGATCACCACACCGTGATCCTCGTCGACCCGCCCGGCCACGGTGACAGTCAGTCGCTGCGCCGCATGTTCCGATTCGAGGACTGCGCGCACAGCATCGAACAAATCCTCGACTCCTTGGGCATTGAGCGGGCCCACGTCGTCGGCAACTCCTGGGGCGGAATGATCGGCGGTACCTTCGCCGCCCTCTATCCGCACCGGGCCGGAGCGTCCGTGTTGATGAACGCCACAGCCTCACCGGCCAGCACACGCCAGAAGGTCGAATTTCGGCTACTCACCGAGATAGTCCGGATTCTCGGCAGGTTCCGCGAACCCTTCGCCACCCGCGCCGTCAAGGCATTTGTGGGGCCCACCATCCTGCGCGAGCGCCCCCACGTCGAGCAGGCCATCCGCGCGGAACTGGGCGATCTCAACGTCGACTCGGTGTACTGGGCGGTCAACAGCGTGGTTCCCGCCCGGCCCGATCAACGTGAGCTGTTCGGACGCATCACCACGCCCGTCCTCGTTGTCGCCGGGCGCGAGGATCCGACCTTTCCGGTCGCCGAGACCGAACTCATGGCCGATGCGATTCCCGGGGCCGAGTTCGTCGTCATGGAGAACACCGGGCACCTGGCGGCGCTGGAACGCCCCGACGAGGTCAACGCCCTGATCGACGATTTCCTCAAGCGGCACGCGTTGGAGGACTGAAGGCACGTGGCCGGCTAGAGCGACCGCGCCCTGCGCATATCGTCGATGGCCCCGGCACGATCACCCAGCTCATTGCGGATCACCGCACGCAGCGCGAGCGCATCGGCGAATTCGGGATCGATATCGAGCGCTTCATCGATCGCCGCCAGCGCCTCGTTTGGTTTGCTAGCGGCCTTGAGGGTCCACGCGTGGGTGTAGTGATTGACGGCGTCACGGCTGCCGTACCGCACCGCGGAAAGCGCACAATCGATCGCATCGAAATGTCGTCCCATGCTGCCGAGGCAGTAGGCCAAGATCCGCCATGACAGCGCATTTTTGTGCTCGAGCTCCAACGCATCGTTGGCGAGACGCATCGCCTCGCTATCGTCTCCAGACGCCAGCGCCTCGCTTGCGCGGGTTGCCAGCTCCTCAGCGTCCACAGAATCGACGGTACGCGAACCCTGTCCACCGGCTATCCACTCACCGGCGGCGATGTCGATCAAGGTTCCGCTAGCAATCATCGATAGACATCATAACCAGCAGTCATTCGGACGTCGACAAATCTGGTAACAAGCGAGTGTTAGTTAACCCACACCCGCCCGCAACGGGTTCACCGCGAATTCGATCACCCGATAGGGGGCATGGTCGCGCGAATCGGTGTTCCACTGGCTGACGTAGATGCTGAGCCGATCCAGCGTGGAGTCAGGACCGATGTAGCCGCCGTAGGGCTGGGCCAAGGTGTTATCCCAAGACTCCGGTAATTCGTCGGCGACAGCCGGCCATGCCCCGGCGTTGACCACCGTCGTCACCGGTACCGCACCGAGCCGCGTCGGGCTATCGGCAACCCGCACCTCGACGTTGCCAGTGGTCTGGTTGAAGTAGGACAGCACCGCCTGCCCGTCGACCATTTTCATGCTCATCTCACCCAGATGGTCTCCCCACAAGGGCGTCGGGAGACGGCCCCAGGCTCCCCTGCCTTGGGCGTCCACGCCCCACCCCTGCCAGGTAGCACGGTCGGTAAAGGTGTCCGGTTTGGCCCGGTACAGCACCGCGGGCCGAGAGCGATCAAACGCGTCGCTGACGATGTACACCCAGCCCTTCGGCGATTCCTGAGTCCACAGTGGGTCGTAGTAGCCGCTGATCTGTGTCTGCTGGCCGCCCTGATAATCGCCCGGACGCACCGATCCGGGCACTGTCGCCCACCCCGCACGGAACGGGTCCGGCTTCACCAGACGCGTCGACTGCGGGATCAGATTCTTGGTGACGGCCACCAGCAGCCAGTTGGTGCCGTTGATGTCGACCACGCCCGAGGGCAGTTGGGAGTACCCCGGCGGAGCCGGATCAGCCAGCAGCGGCCGGTCGGTGCCCAGGACGCCGGAGTGACGGACACCGGAAGCATCCGGCACCGACTCGGTATCGACACGCAGCGCGACCGGTGAATGCCAGCCGCCGTATCCCACCCCCTGACCGGCGAAGCTGTCACCGCAGATCTGCAGCATGCCGCCGGTGAAAACCATGAACTCGCACAGATCGGTCGCGCCCAGATTGTATTCGGCGGTAGCGGTCCCGGTGCCCGCGACCGGCCCAATGCGCACCACCTCACCGGGATCGAGCAGCGGCGCAGCAGGCCGCAGCGGGTCCGCCAATGCCGAAGTGCCGCTTAGCAATTCGGAGACAACCAGCGACGCGGCGGTTACCAAGACCGCAACCAGCCGCACGCGCATCTCCTGTCCAGCACCGCACGGTGCCACCAAGCCCCGAAGCTCACAGGGTAGTCAGTGGCACCGCGCGCAGGTCGCGATGGGCCGACTACGGATGCAACGGCGACGCGGTGCCTGGCCCTGGCGGAACCGTAATCGTCAAGCCCGGGGGCTGTCCCGTGGGAGGCGTGCGCTGCCAGTTCGGGTTGGCGGGATTGTCGCTGTCACGATCGCCGCGCTGATCACGGTCTCCGTGTCCACTGCGGTCTCTGTCGCGCCCCCAATCGCGACCATGGTCACCGTTCCAGTCTCGGTCGCGGCCCCTGTTCCAGTCGCCGCCACCGCGTGGCTGGCCACCATCCGGCCCGCCCGGGTGGAACATCATGGCCGCTCGGTCCCGGTGCTCACCGTGGTGATGGGTATGCGCACCTACGGCCAAGCCGGCGCCGAAGGTGGCGGCCAGGACACAGGCAGCGCCTGCGGCCACCGTCGCGATGGACAGCACCTTGCCGACATTGCGGGCCTTCTTTGGTGACGGCCCGGCGGCGACAACCGGCGGCGCGGTAGAAACCGGTTCGGTTGGGTTTTCGGGTTTTTCTGCATTTGTCATGCTTCGAGAATGACTCGATAAGCCTGGACCCTCCGCAGGAAAACCCTGTGAACCTCCCGTGAGTCAGCTCGCGACGAGCAGTTCGGCGATCTGAATCGTGTTGAGCGCCGCACCCTTCCGAAGGTTGTCTCCGGAGATAAAAAGTGCCAGACCACGATTACCGGGAACGCCCGGATCCTGGCGGATGCGCCCCACCAGCGAGTCGTCGGCACCCGCGGCAGCCAAAGGCGTTGGCACGTCGGCAAGAGTGACCCCCGCCGCCGCGCCGAGCAGTTCCCTGGCCTGTGCCGCGGTCAGCTCGCGCTCGAATTCGGCGTTGATCGACAACGAGTGTCCGGTGAAGACCGGCACTCGCACGCAAGTTCCGCTCACCAGCAGCTCGGGAATGCCCAGGATCTTGCGGCTCTCGTTGCGCAGCTTCTGGTCTTCGTCGGTCTCGCCGGAACCGTCGTCAACCAATGAGCCGGCCAGCGGGATCACGTTGAAGGCAATGGGTGCAACGTATTTCACCGGATCGGGGAAGGTGACGGCGGAACCGTCGTGCACCAGCTGCTCACTGCCGTCGATACCGGCACGCACCTGGGTGGCCAATTCCTCCACGCCGGCCAAGCCGCTACCCGACACCGCCTGATAGGTCGACACGATGAGCCGGGTAAGCCCGGCCGCGTCGTGCAGCACCTTCAACACCGGCATCGCGGCCATGGTCGTGCAATTCGGGTTGGCGATAATGCCTTTGGGCAGTTTCAGCCCGCGCACATCGCGGTCGAAGTTAACCTCCGACACCACCAACGGCACGTCCGGGTCCTTGCGCCAGGCCGACGAGTTGTCGATGACGGTGACGCCGGCCTCGGCGAAGCGCGGGGCCTGTACCCGCGACATGGTGGCCCCGGCGGAGAACAACGCGATGTCGATGCCCGTCGGGTCGGCCGTCTCGGTGTTCTCGACCTCGATCTCCTGGCCGCGGAACGTCAGCTTCTTGCCCTCGGAGCGTGCCGAGGCGAAGAAGCGCACCGAAGAGGCCGGAAATTCGCGCTCCTCTAGTAACTTTCGCATCACGGCGCCCACCTGACCGGTGGCACCGACGACCGCTATCGAGGTCATGCCTGGATCCCCCGTCGCTGCGCTCGCCTCATCGTCCGGTGCCCCCGTACACGGTGGCTTCCTCTTCGCCGCCTAGCTCGAAGGCGTCGTGGATGGCCCTGACCGCGGTATCCAGCTCATCGTCCTTGACCAGCACCGAGATCCGGATCTCGGAGGTGGAGATGAGCTCGATGTTGACCCCGGCCTTGGCCAGCGCCTCGCAGAAGCCTGCAGTAACACCCGGGTGGCTACGCATACCCGCGCCCACCAGCGATACCTTGCCGATGTGATCGTCGTAGAGCACCTGCGAGAAGCCGATCTCGTTCTTCAGCGAGTCCAGCTTTTCGACCGCGGTGGGCCCGTTCTCCTTGGGGCAGGTGAAGGTGATGTCGGTCTTGCCGTCCTCGACCTTGGAGATGTTCTGCAGCACCATGTCGATATTGATCTCGGCATCGGCCACGGCACGAAAGACCTTGGCGGCATAGCCCGGCACGTCGGGGATTCCGACAACGGTGACCTTGGCCTCGCCACGATCGTGTGCGACACCGGTGAGAATCGCTTCTTCCACAGGAATGTCCTCCATTGATCCGCTGACGATGGTGCCCGGCTTGTCGGTGTACGACGAGCGCACGTGAACCGGAACGTTGTATCGCCGGGCGTATTCCACACAGCGCAGCATGAGCACCTTTGCTCCCGCTGCCGCCATTTCCAGCATTTCCTCGAAACTGACCTTGTCGAGCCGGGCCGCATTCGGCACTATCCGCGGATCGGCGGTGAAAACCCCGTCGACGTCGGTGTAGATCTCGCAGACATCGGCCTTCAGGGCGGCTGCCAGCGCGACGGCGGTGGTATCGGAGCCACCGCGTCCGAGCGTGGTGACATCCTTGCTGTCCTGGCTCACTCCCTGGAATCCCGCGACCAGCACCACTTGGCCCTCGTCGAGGGCGGAACGCAACCGGCCGGGGGTGACGTCGATGATCTTGGCGCTGCCGTGCCTACCGGTGGTGATGACGCCGGCCTGCGAGCCGGTAAACGAGCGCGCCGAGGCCCCCAGCGAGTGAATGGCCATCGCGACCAGGGCGTTGGACATCCGCTCGCCCGCGGTCAGCAGCATGTCCAGCTCACGGGGCGGGGGTGCCGGGCAGACCTGTTGGGCCAGGTCAAGCAGCTCGTCGGTAGTGTCACCCATCGCCGAAACGACGACGACAACATCGTTGCCATTCTTTTTTGTCTCGACGATGCGCTCAGCGACCCTGCGGATACGCTCGGCCGTTGCGACCGACGATCCGCCGTACTTTTGGACGACGAGCGCCACGGCATACCTTCCTGCAGTTCGGTCAAGGTCGGTCCGACCTCGGTCATCAGGATAGAGGGTCGGACAACTCGATAACCTGGCCCTCATGGGCAACCCCACCGAACGCATTGCTGACACCGCGGTTCCGATTCAGCCGTTGATCGCCTCACGGTGGAGTCCGCGAAACTTCGATCCGGACGCGAGCCTCGCTCCCGAAACCCTGACAGCCCTGCTCGAAGCGGGTCGCTGGGCGGCGAGCTGGGGTAAGCGCTTCCCGGTCAGATACATCGTGGGACGTCGCGGGGAGGCCACCCATGAGGCCCTCGCCAACGTGCTGAATCGCGGAAACTCTTACGCAAAAGTTGCGGCGGCACTCGTCCTGGTGGGCACCGACCTGGGTGACGACGACAACACCGCGGTCTACGCCACCGTGGACGCCGGGCTCGCTATCGCCCAATTAGGCGTCGAGGCCCGATCCCACGGGTTGCACACCCATCCGATGGCGGGCTTCCGGGTGCAGGAGGCCTCCGCTGTGTTCAATATCCCCGAGAACGTGCGGCCCATCGCGGTCGTCGCGATCGGACCCGTCCTGGACAGCTACGCGGACGCTGAGGAATCGACAGTCGAACGCGACCACGCTCCCCGGCAGCGCCCAGCACTCAGCGATATCGCTTTCGCCGAGCGCTGGGGGAACGCGTACGGCGGCTAGTTGGCGACGTCCTCGATGACGGCCTTGAGCAGACCCTGCTTACTGGGAAAGACGTACTGAAGAGTTCCCCACGGGACACCTGCCTCCGCGCTGACCGCGCGCATGGTGGTGCGTCCCACCTCTCGTCGGTATCCATTCCGCCATGGTGTCGTGGCTCATGCCTCAGTCGAACGAACCGCGGAAGATCCGTACCGCCTTGTCGATCATCTCGCGGGTGGATCCGCAGTCGCTGTTCTTCAGCGAAAAGGTGAGCACCTCGATGAAAACCCGCTCGGGAGTACTGCTCTCCTGGACCGCGCCACCCGGAACGTCCCGGGCGTACAGCGGCTTGCCCAGACGCACCATGCTGGTGCACATGCTGCCGTCGCGGCCATGAAAGTATTCGACACCGTCGCGGATTTCCCCCCGCAATCTCGACGGCGGATCGACGCCGGTTCTGATGGTCAGTTCGAACTGAGCGTCATTGTCTTGCAAAGAGAATCGGCACGCGTACGGATCACCGAAGAGCGACTGTCTCACCTCATTCGCCTGGCCCGGATACTCACCGAGAATCTCACACGGATCGCGTTCGGCAATCTTGATCGGATATGCGCTCAACGCATCACGCACGGGCATATCGGCGGGGTTCATCTTGGCCAGCACGCCGATAACGGGTTGTGCCATTTTGCAGTTCGGCACCAGCCCGCTCCGTGAACCGTCAACGACCACGACCCGCAGTGCCGGCGTGCCCGCCCCCCTGGTCAACTTCGGCGCATTCGGCAGCTTGTCCAAGGCGATCGGAAACTCGTACAGACAGGTACCCGCGGTGTGAAAGACCGGCGTCCCATCGACCCCGAATTCGGGCTTCTCCCGCGAGTAGTCGCCCAATATCAGCGACAGCCCCACGCTCGACGGGCTCGCCGAACCCGCGACCTTGACGGATCCGAAGCAACCCCCCACATCTCCGGAAATGTACGTGGGCGCACCAATGTCCTTCAGCATCAACAGAAGACCGCAAGGGTCGACCCGGCGTAGTGCCCGCAGGTAGGCCAGCAGCGTGGTCTGCTTCTCCGTGAAGGTCTGACCGTAGGTGGGCACCGGACCGTCAAACAACGTCTGGCCGGTCGGCGCGGGCAGACGTCCGGTCGCAGTACCGGAAACAACGGTGGAGCACGCCCCGATCGCCCACACCGTGGCGATAAGCAGCACTACCGAGCGGAGTTTGCGAATAACCGCACCGCCTTGTCGAGAATCTCCCGCATGTGCCCACAGTCCTTCCGATCCCTTCCGATGAAGGCACTGGCGACAACGGCAGGGAAGTAGGCGTCGGCGTCGGTATTCGCCGCGCCACCACCAATATCCTTGGGGTATAACGGATCTCCAACCAAAGCCAGAGCATGACAGCCCGTTGGCCGCGACGGGTCCTCGTTGTGGAAGTACGTCACGCCATCACGCTTGGATTTGGTGTACTCATCCGGAAAGTCGTCCACACTACTCGTGAGCTGCACCGTGTAGTCGATATCGGAATCCGAGAGCGAGAAGTCGCAACCGAAGGGATCTCCCAGCAGGTCGATCGACACCTCGTGCGCCTGACCGGGGTATTCCCTGAGGATCTCGCACGGATCACGCTCGGCCAGTTTGATCGGATAGGCACTGAGCGCGGACCGCGGCTGCAGTCCCGAGGGAACTTGCTTGGCAATCGACGTCACCACTTGCTTACCCACTCGGCAGTCCGGATCCGAGTGCTCGTCCGACCCATAGAGGTACGCAGAGACCGACAACATCGCTTGCAGCGGGGGACTCGATGGTGCTCCAGGTAACCGCTCCAGACCGAGAGGGATCTCATACTCGCACTCCTCCCCCGTCTCATAAACCGGGACAGACCCCACCCGGAACGCGGCGACGGCGTCGTGCTTGTCCTGCATCGAGTACTCGTAGGACACCTCGGTGGGGCTGGGGGCACCCGTAACCTTCACGCTGGCATAACACATCTGAAAGTCGCCGACGACCTGTCCCGGGTCGCCGTACTCCTTGAGGCCGGCCGCGAAGCCGCAGGGGTCCACACGCCGCAGCGCGCGCGCATAGGTGAGAGTCGCCTTCTCCTGAGCATTCAGCCTCTGGCCGTAATCCGGCTGATCACCCTGAAAGAAGGAGTCGGCTCCGGGCCCGGGTTCGACTCCCTGCGCCTGCCCGGTGACGGTGCGCGTACAGCCGGTGGCGACCAGCAGAATCGCCAGCGCCCCCATCCCCCTGCGTACCCACATGCTCTGCGAGCTTGCCAGATGAGCGGGCTCCCCGCGGCTGGTAGAGTCCCGTCCTATGCAGCGGACGCTCCTCCTCCGACGCCGCGACAGGGTCTGATCCAGACCGGCTTCCTGTCGCGGGTTGTTGGCGTGCCGGTCGAGATAACCCTCAAACTCCCGGAGCCTTCCCATGACTAGCTTTTCCTCAGACGAGTTCAACTACACCCCCCGCAGCGTCGTCACCCCGAACGGGCCCATTCCCGCCGACCAGCCTGCCTGGAACACCCAGAAGAGCAGTTCGATGCCGGTACACCGGTACCGATCCTTCGCCTTGGAAGTTCCGGGGGGCGAGCCGACTGAGTCCTTTGACCGCACCTGGCCCGACAAGGTGATCACCCGCGCACCGCAGTGGGGGGCCGTCGATCTACGCGACGGCAACCAGGCGCTGATCGACCCGATGAGCCCGGCCCGCAAGCGCCGGATGTTCGATCTGCAGATCCGGATGGGCTTCAAGGAGATCGAGGTCGGTTTCCCGTCGGCCAGCCAGACCGACTTCGACTTCATCCGCGAACTGATCAGCGAGAACGCCATTCCCGAAGACGTCACGATCCAGGTGCTGACGCAGTGTCGTCCGGAGCTGATCGAGCGGACCTTCCTGGCGTGCGAGGGCGCGTCCAGGGTGATCGTGCACTTCTACAACTCGACCTCGATCCTGCAGCGGCGCGTGGTGTTCCGCGGTGACAAGGATGCGATCAAGAAGATCGCCACCGACGGTGCACACAAGTGTGTCGAAGAAGCCGCGAAATACCCTGACACGCACTGGCGTTTCCAATACTCCCCCGAGTCCTACACCGGCACCGAGCTGCAGTACGCGCTGGAGGTGTGCAACGCCGTCGGCGACATCATCAAGCCGACACCGGAGAACCCGATCATCTTCAACCTGCCGTCGACGGTGGAGATGACGACCCCCAACGTGTACGCCGACTCCATCGAGTGGATGAGCCGCAACCTGGCGCGCCGCGACTCGGTGATCCTGAGCTTGCACCCGCACAACGACCGTGGAACGGCCGTCGCGGCAGCCGAATTGGGCTTCCAGGCGGGTGCGGATCGCATCGAGGGCTGCCTGTTCGGCAACGGCGAGCGCACCGGAAACGTCTGCCTGGTGACGCTGGGGCTGAACCTGTTCAGCCGCGGTGTTGATCCGCAGATCGACTTCTCGAACATCGACGAGATCCGGCACACCGTCGAGTACTGCAACCAGCTGAAGGTCCCCGAGCGACACCCGTACGGCGGCGACCTGGTCTACACCGCCTTCTCGGGCAGCCACCAGGACGCCATCAACAAGGGCCTGGATCAGATGAAACGCGATGCGGACGAAGCAGATTCGGATATCGACGACATCCTGTGGCAGGTGCCGTACCTGCCCATCGATCCCAAGGATGTCGGCCGCAGCTACGAGGCCGTGATCCGCGTCAACTCGCAGTCCGGCAAGGGCGGCGTCGCCTACATCATGAAGTCCGATCATGGACTGGTGCTGCCGCGCCGTCTGCAGATCGAGTTCGCGCAGTCGATCCAGCGCATCACCGACGGCGAGGGCGGCGAGGTGAACCCCAAGGAGATCTGGGACGTCTTCGCCGAGGAGTACCTGGCACCGATCACCCCGCTGGAGCGCATCCGTCAGAAGGTGACCGCCTCCGAAGAGGATGGCGGAACGGATTCCATTGCCGCCGTGGTGAAGATCGATGGCAAGGAAACCGAAGTTCATGGCACGGGCAACGGCCCGTTGGCCGCATTTGTGGATGCGCTGTCGACCGTGGGCTACACCGTCAACGTCCTGGACTACTCCGAGCACGCCCTGAGCGCCGGTGACGACGCCCAGGCCGCCGCCTATGTGGAGGCCATGGTCGTCGGCCCCAACGGCGGTGAGGCCCAGACGGTCTGGGGTGTCGGTATCGCCCCGTCGATCACCACGGCCTCGCTGCGGGCCGTGGTGTCGGCGGTCAACCGCGCTGCCCGTACCCGCTAGCGCTCACATCGAACGCGAGCCTGGCGCGGATTCTCAGTCGAATTTCCGCGCCAGGCTCGCACTCGATCCGGTTAGCGAGTCCCGTACCGGCGCCGGAACTTCTCCACCTGACCGGCGGTGTCGACGATCCGGCGATCGCCTGTCCAGAACGGATGGGAGTCCGCGGTCACCTCGGCAGTGATCAGCGGATACTCCTGGCCCTCCCACTCGGCGGTGCGCGTGCTCGTCGCCGTCGAGCGGGTCAGGAACATCTTGCCGGTGGTGGTGTCCTGGAAGATGACTGGGTGATAGTCGGGGTGAATTCCGGGTTTCATCAGTGGTTCCCTTCTGTGTTGTGTTCGCCGTAGGAAAGGAATGCCTCAACCTCGGACGCGTGCTCGCATGGATCCTCATGCCAGTCACCGAATGGGTCGTCAAACTCGTCCCACTCTGCGGGGCTTGCCATTTCATCGTCGGTGAGCAGCGCACCCCGCAATGCGTCGAGCACCTCGACAGTGTCGGCACCGCACACCAAGACAGTCATCGCACTATGGCGATCGCCGAACCGGTAATCCCACATGAGGTCGGCGAATGCCCTGCGCTCCGGGTCGGCCCGCTGCGCTTCGATCGAATTCATTGCTGCCAGCCACTTTCCGGCGGCCGATACCCTGAGCCCACCGCCTGCAGACTCCAGCCACATCGCCTGCTTGTCCTGGGTCGCCAGCCAGAGCCGGCCGCGGGTGCGGATCACACCGTCCAGCAGCATGTCGATAGCGGCATGTAGCCGTTGCGGATGAAAGGGCCTGCGCGCGTTGAATTCCACCAGCGCGACGCGACCGTCGGCGACCAGGGAAGGCTGCCCGGCGAGCAACGCGCCGTGCGGGTCATCGGCCCGGCCACGTCGCGCGTCGACTTCCAGATGGTCAAGGGCCTGCTCGACGCGGCCGGTGCGTGCGGTGATCCGCGCGCGCGGTGCCAGGCGCCGCAACACCGACAGCACCTCGGGTTCGGGATTGCGCACCAGTAGCACGTCGGCGAACTCCGCCTGACCGATCACCACTTGCGCCAACGTCCGGCCATCCGGGAGTTCGTCGTCACTGAGCGCCTGCTCCAGCCAGTGCACGCTGTCGACGCAGCAGACCACGCCGGCGATCTCGACATCGCGCGCCGCCGGTCCATCGACGAATCCCGGCCCCACCCGAACGGGCACGGAGTTGATCGCCCAGCAGATCGGGTCCGCCTCCAACCATGGCTCCAGGTGCAGCACGATCCTGCCCACATCGTCACGGCGATGCAGCTTGCGCAACAGGACGAGTAGATCGTCGCGGACCGTGCACGACACACAGCCATGAGCCAGCTCCAGAACGGTTTCGGAGATACCGCGGACACCCGTGACGGACCGCTTGACGATGTGCCCGTCAAACCGGTGCGTGACGACGACCGTTCCCGGGTCGCGCGCCATGACCTGCACGACCGCATCGGTATCGGTCTGCCCGGACACGAGTAGCACCGGCGTGCGCATGAATCTCCCTTTTCCAGCCCTTGTGCAGCTAAATGCAAACGATTTTCATTAGTACCGCCTTCACGGTACAGTCCCGGACAGCACTTGTCGAAAATGATTCCCATTATCAAATAGGTATGAATGGAGTTCCCTTGTCCGCACATTGCGAGGTGACCGGACGGTCACCGGGCTTCGGCAACGCGGTATCGCATTCGCATCGCCGCACCCGTCGCCGCTGGTCGCCCAACATCCAGCTGAAGACCTACTACCTGCCCTCTGAGGATCGGCGCATCAAGCTCCGGGTGAGCGCCAAGGGCATCAAGGTCATCGACCGTGACGGGATCGAGGCCGTGGTGGCCCGGCTGCGCGCGCAAGGACGGAAGTTCTGATGGCACGCAACGAAATTCGCCCCATTGTGAAGCTGCGGTCAACCGCGGGCACCGGCTACACGTACGTCACCCGCAAGAACCGGCGCAACGACCCGGACCGGATGGTGCTGCGCAAATACGACCCAGTGGTGCGCAAGCACGTCGATTTCCGCGAGGAGCGCTGAGATGGCCAAGAAATCAAAGATCGCCAAGAACGAACAACGCCGCGCCCTCGTCGCGCGTTACGCCGAGCGACGAGCCGAGCTCAAGGAGATCATCCGCTCGCCGGCCAGCAGCCACGAGCAGCGCGTCGCCGCGCAATCCGAGCTGAACCGTCAGCCCCGCGATGCCAGTGCGGTCCGGCTGCGCAACCGCGACGCCGTCGATGGCCGGCCGCGCGGTTACCTGCGCAAGTTCGGCCTGTCCCGAGTACGTGTCCGTGAACTAGTGCACGACGGGTCGCTGCCCGGCGTGCGGAAAGCGAGCTGGTGATGGCCACCAAGCCCACGCGCAATCGTCGCGCCAAACTTGTCGACACCAAGCCCGCCAAGCCGAATCTCTTTGCCAAGCTTGGCCTTAAGACGGTCGACTACAAGGACACCAACACCCTGCGACTGTTCGTGTCCGAGCGCGGCAAGATTCGGTCGCGCCGCGTGACGGGCCTGACCGTGCAACAGCAGCGTCAGGTCGCCACCGCGATCAAGAACGCGCGCGAGATGGCACTGCTGCCCTACGCCTGATCAACCTCACGCCTGATCAGCGCGGCTGCGGAATCGCGTTCTCCAGCAGGAACACATGCTCCGGGCTGATCACCTTGGTGATCGCCGTGCCGAACAGCGTGCTGGGCTGCGCGGGCTGCTTGGCCACATCGGTGTTGAGCAGTGCCACCACCGTGGTCTGTTCGGCCGGCGAGTAGATGGCGAGCGTCTGATAGCCCGGAATGCTGCCGTTGTGACCGATCCACCCCCGGGCATCGAAAATACCCAGGCCGTACCGGATATCATCGGGCACCGGAGGCATCGCCGTCGCATCGAGTCGCTGTTCCTGGGTGGCGGGTTTGAGCAGCGCGCCGGTCGCCAACGCGGGCACCCAGATCCGTAGGTCGTCGAGCGTCGAAATCATGGCACCCGCCCACGACGCCCACGACGGGCTCCAGTCGGTGCTATCGGTGAGCGGCCCGGCGGGGGTCAGCTGGGTGTAGCCCTGGGCGTGCGGATCGGGAAGGGTATTGGTATCCGGAAAGCTGGTGTGGCTCATGCCGAGCGGCTCCGTGATGTGTTCGCGCACAAACGCGGGCAGCGTCTGCCCGCTGACCTTCTCCACCACCTGCCCCAGCAGCACGGCGTTGGTATTGCTGTATTCGTAGCCCTGACCCGGCGGGAAATTGGGCGGCTGCGCGAACGCGTAGTCGAGCAGCTGCTGGGTGCTGTACCGGCGCCGTGGATCGGTCTCCAGGTCTCGGTTGAAGGCCAGCGACATCGAATAGTTGAAGAGCCCGCTCTGCATCCGGGCAAGCTCCCGCAGGGTGATCTTGTTACCGTTCGGGACCTTGTCGACGTACTTGGCAACCGGATCGTCGAGTCCGAGCTTGCCCTCGTCGACGAGTTGCAGCACCGCCGTCACCGTGAAGGTCTTTGTGACACTGCCGATCCGGTGAAAGAAGTCGGTCTGCATCGGCGCGCGGGTTGTGGTGTTCGCGACGCCGAAGGTCCGCACGTACTTGCCCTTGGGCCCCCACACCCCGACGATCGCGCCCGGGACCGCGGTGCTCGTCAGCACCTCGTTGATGGCAGCGTCCAGTGTGGTGGCAGTCTGCGCGTCCAGGTCCGCGGCGGTGATGGCCGAGTGTTTCCCGCACCCGCTGACGAGCAGCACAACCGTCAGCACTACATAGAGGATTCGACGCATCAGGCTGGGCTCATCAAAACAGCGAGTACTGTGCTCCGGCGCGGCTGGGAATCGCGAATTGTTCGATATCGGTGCCACCCACAACGCGTCGCACCTCGGTCATGAATGTCTCGTCATCGAGCAACGGCACACCGAGCGACCGTGCATGAAATCCCTTACCCTGCTCGGGGTTTGCCTGATTGCAGAGCACCACCGAGGTGTCCTCGTCGACGGTATCGGCATAGGCGAGTCCGGCCTGCATGATCTGCTCGACCAGCTCCTCGTGCGTGCGGGTGACCTCGGAGCTGAGGGCCACACGCATGCCCTGCACCAGCGGTTGTCCCGCGGTGTACGGACCGGGGTTGAGCCAGTGACACGGTTGGCGAGATGCCAGGGTCTTGAGCGGGCGCAGCTCATCGTGGGTGACCCGGCCATTGGGCCAACGCTTGCGGGTGGTCTCGCGAATCGGCAGCCAGGTGTCGCGTTCCCGCGCCCGTTCGAGCACCTTCGGCAGCACCTCGGCCAGCACTCGGGCATCGTCGTAGGCGTCGTGGGCCTTGAGTTGCTCGACACCCCAGTGCGCCGCAAGGGTTTCCAGACGCAGGTTCGGAGTATCCAGGTCCAGACGCCGGGTCAGCTCGACGGTGCACATCACGGCGTCGGTGGGCAGCTCGGCACCGGCAAGCTCGGCCTCGGCCGCCAGGAACGAATAGTCAAAGCCGACATTGTGGGCCACCAGCGTGCGTCCCCGCAGGAGCGCGATGAGATCGGGGACGACATCGGAAAACTCCGGCTGGCCCTCCAACATCTCCGGGGTGAGCCCATGGACATGCGTCGGACCCGGATCAACGCCCGGATTGAGCAGGCTCACCACGCTGTCTGTGATGGTCCCGTCCGCATCCAGTGCCAGTGCCGCGACGCTGATGACACGCGCCCGACCCGGCTGAAAACCGGAAGTCTCCAGGTCAACCACCACCCACTTGGGGCTGTGGTCGGGCGTCTGCCCCCAGATCGGCATAACTGAAGGATGGCATGTGGGACCGACAACCCGTTCTAGGCGCGCGGGGTTCGCAGTACCTGCCGGCCGATGGCGTATTTGTGTACCTCGGTGGGGCCGTCGTACAGGCGGAAGGCGCGCATATCGCGGAAGATCATCTCCACCGGTGTCTCGTCGCTGATGCCGATACCGCCCAGTACCTGCACGCACCGGTCGGTCACCTTGAAGAGCTCCTCGGACACGAACGACTTGGCCATCGAGCTCTCGTGCCGGCCCTTGGCACCGTTATCCATCATCCAGCAGGCATGCCAGATGGTCAGACGGCATTGATGCAGCGCGATTTCGTTGTCGGCGAGCATGAAGGACACGCCCTGGTGCTCACCGATGGTCTTGCCGAATGAGGTCCGGGTGCGCGCGTACTCGACCGCGATGTCCTGAGCGCGGGAAGCGGCACCGAGCCAGCGCATACAGTGCGTCAACCGCGCCGGGGCCAGCCGCAGCTGTGCGTACCGGAAGGCCTGGCCGGTCTCGCCGAGCAGTGCCTCGCGCGGCAGGGTCAGGTTGTCGAACCGAACGACCGCGTGCCCCTCGGCGTAGTTGCGGTCCATGGTGTTCATGATTCGCTCGATGACAATTCCCTCGGTGTCGCCATCACACAGGAACAGCGTCGGCCCCTCGGGCAGATGGTCATTGGCCTCCAGATTGGCCATGATGATCCAGGTCTTGGCGCCGCGGGCGCCGGTGATGAGCCACTTTCGCCCATTGATGACGAAGTTCTGGCCGTCGAAGGTCGCCGAGGTCTTGAGCTGAGACGGGTCCGATCCGGCGCCGTCGGGTTCGGTCATCGCGAACGCCGAGCGCTGATGTCCCTCGATGACAGGCCGCAGAAACCTCTCGGACTGCTCCTGGTTGGTGATCTTGCCGAGCAGGAACATGTTGCCTTCGTCGGGCGCGGCACAGTTCATGGCGATGGGGCCCAGGGTCGACCAGCCCGCCGCCTCGAAGATCACTGCCTGACCGATATGTGAAAGACCCCAGCCACCATAGGATTCGGGTGCCTGAACGGTGAGCAGTCCGGCGTCCCGGGCCTTGCCGACGAGTTCGTTGCGCAGCTCATCGGTGGGTCCGTGCGCGGTCAGGCGAGGGTCGCGCTCGTAGGGGATCACGGTCTCCGTGACGAACTCGCGCACCCGCTGCGCCTTGGCGGCCAACTCTTCCGGAATGCTGAAGTCGATCATATTTCTCCCTCGGTGAATTGTGTTGCCGCCCAGTCAAGGACGGCGATGGCGATGTCTTGGAAGCCTGGATAATCCGCTCCGACCAGGTCACCGGATTGCCACTTGCGGTACAGCTGCATCCACGCGACCGCCAATCGAAGCCGCGCGCAGGCAACATGCCAGTGCAGCGGGCGGGGATCTGTTCCGGCCGCGGCGAAATAGGAATCGATGATGTCCCGCCGGGTTCCAAAACCCGTTGCGGTGGTGGGCATCTGATTGACGGCACGTACCTCGGCCGGGTCGCCGGGCTCCATCCAGTACGACACCAGAATCGCCAGGTCGAACAACGGGCAGCCGCGGGTGGTCATATCCCAGTCGATGATCGCGTTGGGGGCCAACGTTTCCTCGTCGACAAGCATGTTGTCGAGCTTGAGATCCATGTGCAGCAACGAGACTCCCGACGGCTCGGGGATCTGCTGCTGCAGCCGCGCGGTCAGATTCGTGACGACGGCAGGTAGGCCGTCCGGCCAGACCGCGTGAGCACGGCGCGTCCAGCCGGTGAGCTGCCGTTCCAGCAGCCCGCCGGGCTTGCCGAGCTCGCCCAATCCGACATTCTCGGGCGCGATCCGATGCAGAGAGGTCATGGCCTCGACGAGAGTGGCGGTGATGCGTGCCGGCGCGTCGGCGGGTAGGCCCTGTGGCAGCTCGCCACCGATCGCCAGCCCCTCTCGGTACTCCAAAAACTGGAAGGGGGCGGCCACGATGTCCAGGTCGTCGCAGTACAGCAGGCCGCGCGGGGCCAAGGCGAAGCCGTCGTTCAGGCGTGACAGCACCCGCCACTCACGGGCCATATCGTTGGCGCCTTCGGCGATCGGCCCCGCGGGCGGGCGCCGAAAAACGGCAGGTTGCCCGTCGAGGGACACCAAGTAGTTGAGATTGGCCTTGCCGCCGGCGAACTGTCGCGCCGCCGAGGTGTCCAGAACGTGACCCTGCCGCGTCACCCAGGCCGACAGCGCGGCCCAATTCTGCGGCGTGGTCTCAGCTGTGGCCCGGAACACAGGCGTTACCCTAGCCGCTCACCCAACCGGCTGGTTGGTTGGGGAGACGCTCACTCGTTTTCGCCGGCAGCGTCGATCAGCCGCCCGAGAATTCGCCTGAGTTCACGCTGATCGTCGGCATCCAACCGGCCAAACATCTCGTCCTCCGCCGCCCAGATGGCCGACTCCACGCGCTTGAGTAGTGCCTTGCCCTTGGCGGTCACCCGAGCCGGCAAGGCACGTCCCGACGCCGGCACCGTCGGCCGGGACACCAAGGCGACGTTCTGCAATCCGTTGAGGACCTGATTCATCGCCTGGGCCGAGACATTGTGTTCGCGCGCCAGCTCAGCACTGGTGCGCCCGGGGCTTTCGTTGAGCATCCGCAGGCACATGAACTCCGGCATCCCGAGCCCGAGCGGCTTCAGCGCGGCAAGGACCTGCGGACGCATCACGGCACCGGCCCGGAACATCAGGTACCCGAGCGGCTCGACCTCATCGGATTGACTCATCGGAAGCATCCTGGCATGAACCGCCCAGGATGTGCGCAGACTCGTGCCCATTGACTCCGTGCGCTCGGGCGGTAAACCCACCGGCCCACCACCTTTTACCGAGTTCACGAGGGCGTCCGACATAGGACTGGCCGGGGAGCCATTGCCGTGCAATGGATTACCACTTCTATTTAAATTCTCAGCTGATTCATATCAAGCACCTTGACATGCTCGATTCGGCGCGGGTATCAAGGATGTTGATACAGGTTCTGTCGACGACAGATCAGCTGCCTGATCATCAGAAAAGGAGATTTAGATGTCTGATTCATTTGCAGGCCCCGAAGGTCCCGGCGGCGGTTTCGGCGGATTCGGTGGTCCCGGCTTCGGTGGACCCGGGTTTGGCGGCCCGGGGTTCGGCCCCGTCGGCTTCGGTCACCGCATCAAGCGTGCGGTCACCGCCTCACTGCTGCTCGACGGGCCGGCCAGCGCCGCGGAGATCGTGCAGCGCGTCTCGGATGCCACCGAGGGCGAGATCGCGCTTCCCGAGCCCGTGGTGGAACGCGTCCTCGAACGCCTCGCCCATCGCGGCGTCGTCAAGACCGATGACGGCGTAGCCACCCTGACCGAGTTCGGCACCAAGTTGCTCGCAAAACGGGGCATCACGAGCCAGACCGCGCAGGCACTGCGGGCCAAGCTCTTCCCGAAGCTCGTCAACATCCTCAAGCTCCGCTCGGGGCTGGCCGAGGTCGCCGGCCTGGCGCGTGTCATCGCCCTGACCGGCACCGACGCCCAGAAGGAGAAGCTGGCCGAGGCCAGCGCGACCCTCCTGGCCTCAGTAAACGACGTCAAGAAGACGCTCCAGAGCGCCCTGGCCTAGGCGTAGTTCATCCCCGTCCGTGCGGCCCTCCCCTCGGGTCGCACGGACGGTGAACGCGTACTCGAAGGCGGTGACATCGTGTCCTGCCGACCGCCTCCAATAAACTCCGCGAGTGACCCAAGACCACCTATCCGTGCGCGGCCGGATCGCACTGGCCGCCGGGAGGTCGGCACGCTGGGCATCCCGGATCAGCGGTCGCGGCGCGGGCTCCATGATCGGCGGGCTCATCGCCCTCAAATTGGACGGCTCGGTACTGGCGCAGCTGGGCCGGGGTCGCCGCACGGCCCTGATCACCGGAACCAACGGCAAGTCCACCACCACCCGGATGACCGCGGCCGCCCTGGCGACCGTGGGACCGGTGGCCACCAACACAGAGGGCTCCAACATGGATGCCGGTCTGGTTGCCGCGCTGGCCGGGACACGGGAGGCCGAACTCGCGGTGCTCGAGGTCGACGAGATGCACGTTCCGCATGTCGCCGATGCGGTCAACCCTGCGGTCATCGTGCTGCTCAACCTCAGCCGGGATCAGCTTGATCGCGTCGGCGAGATCAACAACATCGAACGCACCCTGCGCAAGGGGCTGTCCCGGCACCGGGATGCGGTGGTCGTCGCGAACTGTGACGACGTCCTCATGACATCTGCCGCCTACGACAACCCCAATGTGGTCTGGGTGGCAGCGGGCGGCGGCTGGGCCGGCGACTCGGTGAGCTGCCCGCGCAGCGGCGAACTCATCATGCGGGACGGAAACCGTTGGTACAGCACAGGAACCGACTTCTCCCGCCCCGATCCGGACTGGTGGTTCGACGACGATCGCATCTACGGCCCCAGCGGTATCAGCCTGCCGATGTCGCTGACCCTGCCCGGCACCGCGAACCGTGGAAACGCCACCCTCGCGGTGGCCGCTGCCGTCGAGCTCGGCGCCCGCCCCGGTCCTGCCGTGGATGCGGTATCCGCCGTCGATCAGGTCGCGGGCCGCTATCGCAGCATCGAGCTCGGCGATCACACGGTGCGGCTGCTGCTGGCCAAGAACCCGGCCGGCTGGCAGGAGGCGCTGTCGATGGTGGACACCGACGCCGACGGGCTCGTCATCGCCGTCAACGGACAAGTGCCCGACGGCGAGGACCTGTCCTGGCTGTGGGACGTCAACTTCGAGCATTTCGCCTGCGATAACGCGGACTCCCCCGTGCCTCCCGTCGTCGCGTCCGGCGAGCGCGGCACCGATCTGGCGGTCCGGCTGACCTACGCCAGCGTCACGCACACCCTGCACCACGACCCCATACAGGCGATCCGAGCCTGCCCACCCGGAAGGGTCGACGTGATCGCGAACTACACGGCCTTCCTCAATCTCAATCGCGCGCTGGCGAAAGGTGGTGCAGTATGAGCGAATCCACCGTCCGCGTGGGCCTGGTCCTGCCCGACGTCATGGGCACCTACGGCGATTCGGGCAATGCCGTCGTGCTGCGGCAGCGGTTGCGGATGCGCGGTATCGACGCCGAGATCGTGGAGATCACCCTGGCCGATCCGGTGCCTGACTCCCTCGATGTCTACACGTTGGGCGGCGCCGAAGACTACGCCCAGCGCCTTGCCACTCGTCACCTCATCGCCCACCCGGGATTGCAGCGCGCCGCCGAGCGCGGTGCACCGGTGCTGGCGATCTGTGCGGCCATCCAGGTGCTCGGGCATTGGTACGAAACGTCATCGGGTGAACGCGTCGAAGGCGTCGGCCTGCTGGATGTCACCACCAGTCCCCAGGACAAGCGCACCATCGGAGAATTGGCCGGCGTGCCCATCATGGATGAGCTCGAAAACACGCTGACCGGGTTCGAGAACCACCGTGGCGGAACGATTTTAGGACCTGCAGCGGCACCGTTGTCCAGGGTGTCACGCGGAGCGGGAAACCGGGCCGGCGACGGCACCGACGGTGTGGTGCAGGGCAGCGTGATCGCCACCTACATGCACGGTCCGTGTCTGGCGCGCAATCCCGAGCTGGCCGATCTCCTGCTGGCACGCGCCATGAACGTGCCGGAACTGACTGCACTGGATCTGGATGAGGTGGCGCGACTGCGCCGAGAGCGGTTGTCCGCCAAATGATCTAGAGGGGACGCCGCCCGGAGAGGGCGCGCCCCAAGGTCAGTTCGTCGGCGAATTCCAGGTCCCCGCCCATCGGCAGACCCGAGGCCAACCGGGTGACGGTCAGCCCCGGAAAATCGCGCAGCATCCGCACCAGATAGGTCGCCGTGGCCTCGCCCTCGGTGTTCGGGTCGGTGGCGATGATGACCTCCGAGATGGAGACACCATCCTCCTCGGTTCCTATGCGTCTCAACAGCTCCCGAATACGCAGCTGTTCGGGTCCGACACCCGAGAGCGGATCCAGCGCGCCGCCGAGCACGTGATAGCGACCGCGGAACTCGCGGGTGCGCTCCACCGCCTGCACGTCCTTGGGCTCCTCGACAACACAGACCAGGGCAATATCGCGGCGCGGATCGGAACAGATGCGGCAGCGCTCCTTATCGGAGACGTTCCCGCACACCTCGCAGAACTGGACACCGTCGCGTACCCGCGTCAGGGCCGCAGTCAGTCGATCGATATCAGGGGCCTCGACCCCCAACAGATGGAAGGCGATGCGCTGCGCGCTCTTGGGCCCTACCCCGGGCAGCTTGCCCAGCTCGTCAATGAGGTCCTGGACCGGGCCCTCAAACACCGGGCAATCCCAGCCCTCCACCAAGATCGCCGAGACCACCCGCGAGCGGCCCCAGCCGCTGGCTTGCGAGCTCCTGTGTCTTCGATGACAGATCCGCAAGCGCGCCGATGACCAGGTCCTGCAGCGTCTCCACGTCTTCGGGATCGACGATCTTCGGATCGATCTGGACGCCGGTCACCTCACCGCTGCCCTTAGCGGTGATACGCACCAGGCCGCCGCCGGACTCGCCCACGACCTCGGCCGCCGCGATCTGCGCCTGAGCAGCCATCAGCTGCTGCTGCATCTGCTGTGCCTGCGCGAGCAGGGCCGACATATCCGGGGCGCCTCCGGGTTGCATGTGTCTCCTTCGTGGCGGATATCAAGTTGGTCACGCTCGCCGGGCCTCGGCGGGTCGTCAACAAGGGTAGCCGCCGTCCGGGCTACCGTGGCCAGGTGCGAGTGAGTTTCGGACGCCAAATGTCGTGGGCCTTGCCACTCCGTCGCGCCCTGGGCTTGTCCGGGACAGCGCTGCTGACGGCGGCATCGGTCACGGTGCTGCCTATCGTGGCGTCCTCGGCCCCCACCATCGTCACCGCAGGTGCGGCACCCGGTGTCGCCGGACGCATCGTCGTGCTGGATCCCGGACACAACGGCGCCAATGACGGTTCGATCAACAACCAGGTGCCCGACGGCCGCGGCGGCACCAAGAGCTGTCAGACCAGCGGCACCGCCACCGACGGCGGATACCCCGAGCACACCTTCACGTGGAACACCGTGTTGCTCATCCGCCAGCAGCTGACCCAGTTGGGTGTGCGTACGGCCATGACCCGCGGCGACGACAACAAGCTCGCCGCGTGCATCGACAAGCGCGCCGAGATCGAGAACGGCTACAACCCCGACGCGGTGGTGAGCATCCACGCCGACGGCGGCCCGGCCGGCGGCCACGGCTTCCACGTCAATTACTCAAGCCCGCCGGTGAACGCCGTGCAGGGTGAGCCGACGCTGCGTTTTGCCAAGACCATGCGCGACAGCCTGCAGGCCGCCGGCCTGACACCCGCGACGTACATCGGCACCGGCGGACTCTACGGCCGCTCGGATCTGGCGGGCCTCAACCTTGCCCAGCACCCGAAGGTGCTCGTCGAGCTCGGCAACATGAAGAACGCCCAGGACGCCGCGATGATGACGAGCCCCGAGGGTAGGTCCAAGTACGCACAGGCCGTGGTTCAGGGCATCGTCGCCTACCTCAGCGGTACCGCGCCCGCCGCGGAACCGGCCCCGGCACCCGAGGCCGCTCCCGGCGGCTAGCCGACTTAACCCTTTTCTACGACCTGCTTCAGGTTGGCCAGAACTTCGGCCTGAATCTTCTTGAGCCCCAACGGCGCAAAGGTCTTCTCAAAGAATCCCTTGATACCGCTGCCACCGGTCCACGCGGTCTTGGTGGTGACGGTGGAGCCGGTTCCGGCGGGTGCGACGGTCCAACTGGTCACCAGCGTCGAGTTGGCATCCTTCTCGATGACGGTGTGCCCTGCCACGCTAACGCTGGACTTGATGTCCCGGACCCGCGACTCGGTTGCCTGCAGCTTCCAGGACGCCACGGTGCCCTCACCCTGACCGCCTTCGAGCACCTGGTAGTCGCGGTAGTGGCTGGACAGGATCTTCGGGCGCACGTTCTCGTAGTCGGCGACAGCCGCGAGCACTGCCTCGGGCGCCGCGTCGATCAACACCGAACTGGACGCACTGACCTGACCCATGAGTTCTCCCTCGCTGCTACTTGGTTCTACTACTGGTTGTAGTCGCAGTCTAGGGGTCGCCCACCAGATCGCCGAGGCCACGTTCCCCCTCCACCGTCTGGCCGCCCCGTTGCAGAAAGCGCTCGATTCGGCGGGTGCTGTGGGCGTCGGCGAACGCGGCAACAATGGCTGTGCGCTCGGCGGCCAATCCCGGCTCCAGGTCGCTGGCCAGCGCATCGACCGTGCTCTTCGCTCCGGCGATCAGTTCGAGCGGGTTGACAGCGATACGCCGGGCGAGCCGATTCACGAACCGCCACCCCTCATCGGGGTCCAGGGCACGGTTCACCCAGCCGTATCGCTCCGCCAGATCCGCGCCGAAATCCTGGTGACCCAAAATCACCTCAAGGGCGCGCGCCCGGCCCATGGTCTGGACCAGGTGTTGGGGGCCTGATCCAGCAGGGACGATGCCCAATCCGGTCTCTACCTGATTGAAGACCGCCTTGGTGCGCACCGCGAACCGCATGTCCAGGTTGAGTAGGAACTCGCTGCCGCCACCAGCGACCCTGCCCTCCACGAGGGCGACGGTCGCCTGCCGTAACGCCCGAAACCTGCCGACCAGTCGCTGAAAGGATTCGACCGACTCCTCCGTGCGAGCCGAATCCGTCTGCAGAATCTCGACATTCAGGTGGGCGATGAAAAAGTCCGGATTGGCACTGCCGAACAGCACCACCCGCACATCGTCGCGATCCGAGAGCCATCGAGCCAGACGCGACAGACTCGACATGAGTGGCCCGTCGAGAAGATTGAGCGGGCCGTGGTCAAACAGCACGGTCAGGACGCGATCATCGAGCGCGCAACGTAACCCGGTGAGCTCGGGCACCTCGGCGTTCACCAGACTGCACTCATCAGAACGCGACAGACCCCGGCGGCAGGCCGAGTTCTACCCGCCCGAACAGCTCGTAGGCCGAATCCGTGTCATACACAACGTGTGTGGACAACGTGTTCACATCGCGCAAGTGACGCTGCAACGGTGAGTCCTCGTACTGCGCTGAAGCGCCGCACGCCTCGACCGCCTCGGCGATCGCATGTTTACACACCTCCACCACGTAGGCGCAGTTGCGGCGCACGGCCACCCGATCCTCCGTCGTCAGTCCCGCGCCCGAACGCAGCTTGTCCTCCACATTCCGCACTGTGTCCAGCAACAGAGCCCGGGCGGATTCCGCTTGTGCAGCAACATGTCCCATGCGGCGATGCGCGGTGGCAAGCTTGGACTGCTCCTGCATCGAGTACCGCATCACCCTGGTCTTGATCTTCTCGGTGAACAGCTCCACCGTGCCCAGGGCCATCCCGACCGCGGGCGCCGCCGCGACATTGGACAGAGCACAGAAGAGCGGTATCCGGTAGATGGCAGACCCGTGCAGTTCCGCCGACGGCGACTGCCCACGTGCCAGCGGACCGAACTCCTGCACCCGGTGCTCAGGAACGAAGACGTCGTTGACGGCGATATCCATGCTTCCGGTACCCCGTAAGCCCGAGGTGAACCAGGTGTCGATGACCTCCAGGTCGGAGCGGGGGATCATGAAGGTGCGCAGGTCGGGGTACTTCGGCTGCTCATCATGTTGCACCACCGCGGCGACGGACGCCCATGACGAGTGCCACACACCGCTACCGAATTGCCAACGCCCCGTTATCTTGTAGCCGCCCTCGACCGGGGTGGCGATACCCGACGGCGACCAGCTGCCCGGAAACAGCAAGGGAGACCCGGCGGGCACGGACCCGAACATCTCGTCCTGCAGCTTCTCGGGGAACAAGCCGGCGAGCCAGTTGTGAATCCCGTAGATACAGAACGTCCAGGCGCTCGATCCGCAGACCTTGCCAACCTCGATGACCGCACTGACCAGGGTCTCCAGGCTTGCCTCATCGCCCCCGTATCGCCTCGGCGCCATCAGGCTGAAAAGCCCCGACTGGGACAGCTCGGCGATGGTCTCGTCGGGCATCCGCCGCAGACGCTCTGCTTCCAGCGCTCTGGCGCCAATGGCGGGCGCAAGCTCACGCGCACGCGCAACGGCATCGGGCTGCACTGCTGTCGAACTCGTCATCAAAACCTCGCAACCTGCGCAATCATTAGTGGATGACACACGATCGAATTAAAACTGAATCTCGATTCAGGTTTAATGTAGCCTTGGCGGAGTGGTGATGTCTAGCGATTCAGCGATCCGGCCCACAGCCGCCGATCAGCCCTCGACACAGCGCGGGCGCAGCACCCGCCGCGCCTTGATGGACGCCGCGCGCGAGGTCATCTCCCGAGTCGGTTACGCCGAGACACGGGTCGTCGACATCACCACCGAGGCCGGGAAATCCGTCGGAGTCTTCTATAACTACTTCACCGACAAGGCCGAGCTGCTGCGCACCATGGTCGATGAGTTCCGCGACGACGCGTACGCGCGCGGCGACACCGTCGCAACCAGCGATCGCGCACCGTACGACGTGATCAGAGACATCGTCACGGTGTACTGGACCACCTATCGGGAACATGCGCCGGTGCTTTCCGGGGTGTTCCAGGCAGCCCAGATCGATCCCACCTTCGTGGACTATTGGCGAAAATTGCGGGCCCCCGCACGCACGATGATCGCCAACAACATTCGACATCTACAAACACGCGGGTACAGCCCGGGGATGGATCCCGATATCACCGCATCGGCGATCGGCGCGATGATGGATTACTTCTGTTACGTCTGGCTGGTCGAGGGCGGCGAGACCGTGCGCAGCTCGGTCACCGATGAGGAAGCCATCGACACACTGGCCCGCATCTGGTTCAACGCGCTGTGGTGGAAATCCGAAGGCGCGCATGGCGCCACCTGACTGGGTGGTGACACTTCTATACCGCGCCGAACTCGTGCCATTGGAGGCGCAACCGCTCACCGGAGGGGTGTCCTCCGATGTATGGCGCGTCCGGCTGAGTTCCGGGGAATCGGTCGTGGTCAAGCGGGCCGTCGAGCGGCTACGCGTAGCAGCACACTGGGTAGTACCGGTGGCGCGCAACGCCTTCGAAACACGCTATCTGACGGCCGTGTCGAAGATCGTTCCGGCCTTCGTCCCGGAGGTTGTGGTGGCTGACGAGGGTCTGCACGCTTTCGCGATGGTCGATCTGGGATCTGTCCCGTCCTGGCGAGAGGATCTGGCCGCCGGCCGCATCGATCCGGAGGTCGGCGCGGTACTCGGCGCGCGCCTGGCCGCCGTGCATGCCCACACCGCCGGTGATGACACGGCGGCAAGCGAATTCGCCTCCGATGACCTGTTCGAGGCGTTGCGGATCGAGCCATATCTGCGCTATCCAGCACAGCGCCTCCCCCAACACGCCGCCGTCCTGTCGACGCTTGCCGACGATCTTGCGAACACTCGGATCGCGCTGGTACACGGAGACGTGAGTCCAAAGAACATCATCGTCACCGCCGACGGGCCGGTATTGACCGACGCCGAATGCGCCTGGTATGGCGACCCCGCCTTCGACCTCGCATTCTGTCTCAATCACCTGCTGCTCAAGCGGATATGGACGCCGCAGCATCGCGATCTACTGCAGGAGACGAGCACTCACCTCCTCGCCGCATACCTGCGAGACGTCTCCTGGGAGTCCCCGGATGCGGTTGCCGCTCGCACCGCGCGGCTCCTGCCCGCGTTGGCGCTGGCCCGCGTCGACGGGCGTTCGCCAGTCGACTATTTGTCTGACGCACAACGTGATTCATTACGCGTGCGCGCCGGACGGGCCCTGCATGAATCCGCCACCGATCCGTTGGCCGTCGCACAACAGTTGGAGGGGTTATGACCGGAACACAGATCAGCGGTGTGCACGCTCGACGGGTATGGGACTCGCGGGGACGGCCGACCGTCGAAGCGGAGCTGCTCCTCGGCGATGGCAGCATCGGGCGCGCGATCGCTCCGGCCGGCGCATCTCGGGGCAGCGGTGAGGCGACCGACTTGCGGGACGGCGGCAGGCCCTTCGCCGGGTACGACGTGACGACAGCCGTGGCCGCGGCCCGGGGCCTGGCCCAGCATCTCGTCGGCGTTGATGCGACGAACCAGCAGGCCGTCGATACGGCGCTGGCGGCGGCCGACAGCTCGGCCGAGTTCGCGGACATCGGCGGGAATACCGCGGTGGCGATATCGATGGCAGCCGCACACGCGGCCGCGGCCGCACATGGAATACCTTTGTGGCGGTATCTGATCGGCGATCGAACGGCCGCAATGCCGATGCCGGAGATTCAGGTGATTGGCGGCGGCGCCCATGCCGCGCGTCGCACCGACGTCCAGGACTTCATGGTGGTTCCCGCCGCTGCGGACAGCATCGAGCAGGGCCTGAATTGGGTGGCCGAGATCCATCGCGCTTGCGGGGCAATACTTTCCGAACGGGGCAGGCTTGCCGGGGTGGCCGACGAGGGGGGTTGGTGGCCGGTGGTGGACTGCAATGAGGACGCCTTGGAGCTGCTGGTCGCCTCTATCGAGCGCGCCGGATTGCAGCCCGGCGCCCAGGTAACGATCGCCTTGGACATCGCATCAAGTGAGTTCGGCAGTGGCGGCCGCTACCGCCTGGGGCTCGATGGCACCGAGCTTGACTCCGACGCGTGGTCGGAGGTTCTGATCGGCTGGATCGATAAGTATCCGATCGCCTCCATCGAGGATCCCCTCGCCGAGGACGACCCCGCGGCGCTGGCGGCCTTCACTCAAGCAGTGGGACATCGTGTCCTGGTTGTCGGAGACGATTTCACGGTGACCAACGCCGAGCGCGTGCGACGAGCAACCGAAACCGGAGCGTGTAACGGCTTGCTGGTAAAGCCGAATCAAGCAGGAACGCTCAGTGCCGCCAAGGCCGCGCACGATACCGCTCACGACTGCGGATGGGACACCATCGTCTCCGCGCGATCCGGTGAGAGCGAAGATGTCACCATTGCGCACCTGGCGGTCGGTTGGGGCGCTGAGCAACTGAAGGTGGGCTCGATCACCAGATCCGAACGCACCGCCAAGTGGAACGAGCTGCTCCGCATCGACGAACAGCTTGGCGGAGCACCGATTCGGTTAGGACGATTGACCCTCGGTTAGTCCCCGCTAGTCGCGCGTAGTCGCCGAATCAAGATCTCGGATGCGCCCCGCCCGGAACCGGGCTAGCGTAGGAATTGTGCCTATCACATTGGGATCGGCGCACGCCGAGGGAGTGAACCGGCTACTGCGAAGTTACCGGGCCATTCCCACGACGGCGACTGTCCGTTTGGCTAAGCCCACGTCAAATCTGTTCCGCGCAAGGGCAAAGTCGACCACACCGGGCCTGGATACCTCCGGGCTCACCGGTGTCATCGACGTGGACACCGTCAAGAGGACGGCCGATGTGGCCGGCATGTGCACCTATGAAGACCTGGTCGAGGCAACACTTGCGCACGGGCTCTCGCCGTTGGTGGTGCCACAGCTCAAGACGATCACGCTGGGTGGAGCGGTCACCGGACTCGGCATCGAATCCACATCCTTCCGCAACGGACTTCCCCACGAATCCGTCGTCGAGATGGACATTCTCACCGGCGCCGGCGAGATCATCACCGCCGCGCCGGATCGGCATCCGGATCTGTATCGAGGCTTCCCCAATTCGTACGGCACGCTGGGCTACTCGGTGCGTCTGCGCATCGAACTCGAACCCGTCAAACCATTCGTCGCCTTGCGACACATTCGATTCCACAGCGTCGATGAACTGGTGACGGCGATGGACACAGTCGTGGACTCGGCCACCTATCAGGGCGAACCCGTGGACTACGTGGACGGCGTGGTGTTCAGCACCGACGAGTCCTACCTCTGTCTGGGCACCCAGACGGCCACTGCGGGACCGGTGAGCGATTACACCGGGCAACGCATCTACTACCGGTCAATCCAGCACGCGGACGGAATCAGCAACGATCGGCTGACAATTCACGACTATCTATGGCGCTGGGACACGGACTGGTTCTGGTGTTCACGCGCCTTCGGTGCGCAAAATCCGCGCATCCGGCGACTGTGGCCGCGAAAGTACCGGCGCAGCAGCGTGTATTGGAAGATGATCGGTCTGGACCAGCGTTATGACATCGCCGACCGCATCGAGCGGTTTAACGGACGTCCGGCCCGGGAACGTGTCGTGCAAGACGTCGAGGTACCGATCGCGCAGACCGCGGAGTTCCTGCGCTGGTTCCTGGACGAGATCCCGATCGAACCGGTGTGGCTGTGTCCCTTGCGGTTACGTGATGACCAGGGCTGGCCGCTGTATCCGATACGGTCGAGACAGACGTACGTCAACATCGGGTTTTGGTCCTCCGTGCCCGTCGGTCCCGTCGAGGGCGCAACCAACAGGCTCATCGAGCGCAAGGTGGGTGAGCTGGGTGGGCACAAGTCGTTGTACTCAGACTCCTTCTATTCGCGCGACGAGTTCGAGTCGCAATACGGCGGCGAGCACTACCGGACCTTGAAGAAGACGTACGACCCGGATAACCGATTGCTGGATCTCTATGCGAAGGCGGTACGGCGACAATGACAACCACACAAGCCAAGAATGACCGAGGCGAGAGCGGCAAGCTCTCGCTGGCCGAGATCCTGGAAATCATGGCAGCCGGTGATCTGCCGTTGCGGTTCAGCGCATACGACGGCAGCAAGGCTGGTCCGGAGAACGCGGAACTGGGACTCGACCTGCTGACTCCACGCGGCACCACATATTTGGCAACGGCTCCAGGTGATTTGGGTCTGGCGCGGGCCTACGTCTCGGGCGATATCGAGATGCAGGGAGTTCATCCGGGAGACCCGTACGAGCTGCTGAAGGCCATGGCCGAAAGGCTGGACTTCAAACGTCCACCCGCGCGGGTGCTGGCCAACATCGTCAGATCGATCGGTCTTGAGCATCTGCGTCCCATCGCGCCACCGCCGCAGGAGGCCCTGCCCCGTTGGCGGCGGATCGTCGAAGGATTCCGTCACAGCAAGACACGCGACTCCGAGGCCATCCATCATCACTACGACGTCTCGAATACGTTCTACGAGTGGGTGCTTGGATCGTCCATGACCTACACGTGCGCCTGCTATCCCCACGCCGATGCCAGCCTGGAGGAGGCGCAGGAGAACAAGTACCGGCTGGTGTTCGACAAGTTGGGGCTCAAGGCCGGTGACCGGCTGCTCGATGTGGGCTGCGGGTGGGGGTCGATGGTCCGGTACGCGGCGCGGCGCGGCGTACGGGCCACCGGTGTCACACTCTCCGCGGAGCAGGCGGCCTGGGCACAGAAAGCCATTGCCGACGAGGGGCTCTCGGATCTGGCCGAGGTTCGTCATGCCGACTACCGCGATATCACGGAACGCGAGTTCGATGCCGTCTCGTCCATCGGGCTCACCGAGCACATCGGCATCGCGAACTATCCGGCGTACTTCCGGTTCCTGCAGTCGCGGCTCAAGACCGGTGGCCTGCTACTCAATCACTGCATCACCCGTCCCGACAACCGAACCTCTGCCGTCGCAGGGTATTTCATTGACCGCTACGTGTTCCCCGACGGGGAGCTGACCGGATCCGGCAGGATCATCACCGAGATACAGAACGTCGGTCTCGAGGTGCTGCACGAGGAGAACCTGCGCCATCATTACGCGCTGACACTCAAGGAGTGGTGCGCCAACCTCGTCGAACACTGGGATGCGGCGGTGCGTGAAGTGGGCGAGGCCACCGCGAAGGTGTGGGGCCTGTACATGGCCGGTTCGCGACTGGGCTTCGAACGCAACGTCGTTCAGCTACACCAGGTGTTGGCCACCAAGCTTGATGAGCGTGGCGGCTCCTCGCTGCCGCTGCGCCCGTGGTGGCAGCCCTAGCTGGGATCGATCTTGCGGGCGCCCAGCTCGGTCTGAAGCAGTTCCAGCGCAACCTCTTCGGGGTCACGCCGCGGCCCCGCCTCGCCCTGCCCGGCCTCGGCGAGCATCTGCTCCTCTTCCTCCTCGGGCGACGGCGGCTCTGGTTCCGGCTCGGAAGCCGGCTCGGGTGCAGCCGTCGGGCGGCTCGGACGGGTCACCACCCGGGGGGCAGCCTTGGCCGGTCGGGTACCTGCCGCAGGCGCCGTCGCCTCGGCGCTGCCCACCTCGCAGCGGATCTCCCAGTCCACGCCGAGCGCATCCTTCAGCGCCTCTCGGATGACCTCGGCGTTGCGCGACTCGGTGATGCGCTTGGCCAACGGCGGCGAATCATGGGACAGCACCAGGGTCTTGCCTTCGATGGCGCGCACGGTAGCGCCCGAGAGCATGACCTCCGTGGTGCGGCTGCGGTCCCTGACCTTGGACCGGATTTCCGCCCAGGCATTGCGCACAGCGGTGGTATCGAGGGCACCGGGCTGGCGGGGCTCGGGTTCTGGAGCGGGCTCCGGTTCAGGCTCGGGAGTTGGCTCCGGCGCGGGAGGTTCCGGTTCGGGAACGGGTTCCGGCGCGGGAGGCTCAGGTGTTGGTTCAGGAGCGGGTCCCGGTTCCGGACTCGGCGCGGGCGCAGGCGTCGGTGCTGGTGCTGGTGCTGGTGCTGGTGCCGGAGGTTCGGATGCGGGAGCCGGTGCCGGCGTGGGTGGTTCGGGCGCCGGAGTCGCCGCGGGTGGCGCGGGCGCCTCCGCGGCCGGGACAGTGGGTGCTTCCCCAGCTGGGGCAGCGGGCGCCTGCGACTTACGGACGAAACGCGGTGCCGCGCCTCCTCCACCGGCCTCCGGCACCGACATGTCCAGACGCTTCTCGATACGCTCGACACGTTGCAGCACAGCCGATTCGGCATCGGCGGCCGACGGCAACAGCAGTCTCGCGCACACCACTTCCAGCAGCAGCCGTGGCGCCGTCGCACCACGCATCTCCCCCAGCCCGGCATGCAGCACCTCGGCGTACCGGGTCAGCGTGGCAGGACCGATGCGCTCGGCCTGCTCCCGCATGCGCTCGAGCACATCCTGTGGCGCATCGACCACGCCGCGCTCCGCGGCATCCGGAACAGCCTGCAGGACAATCAGATCGCGGAAACGCTCAAGCAGATCGGTGCCGAATCGCCGCGGATCGTGCCCGGCATCCATCACGCCTTCGATGGCCCCGAACACCGCGGCGCCGTCACCGGCGGCGAGTGCGTCCACCGCGTCGTCAATCAGCGCGATATCGGTGACACCCAGCAGCGAGAGCGCCCGCTGGTAGGTGACGCGCTCTTCGTCGGCGCCGGCAAGAAGTTGATCGAGCACCGACAGGGTGTCGCGAGGGGACCCCGCACCGGCGCGGATCACCAGCGGATACACCGGATCGTCGACGGCCACGTTCTCCTGCGCACAGATGCTCTCGACGAGCGCGCGCATCGTCCTGGGTGCCAGCAGGCGGAACGGATAATGGTGGGT
The DNA here is from genome assembly GCF_002013895.1 of Mycobacteroides franklinii. GTDB lineage: Bacteria > Actinomycetota > Actinomycetes > Mycobacteriales > Mycobacteriaceae > Mycobacterium > Mycobacterium franklinii. The sequence continues at coordinate 217,561 of NZ_MAFQ01000008.1, forward strand.
ACGCGACCGGATGGTGGGCAACACCTTCTCCGGTTCGGTGGTCGCGAAGACGAAGATCAGATGCTCAGGCGGCTCCTCGACAATCTTGAGCAGCGCGTTGAAACCCGCGGTGGTGACCATGTGCGCTTCGTCGATGATGAAGATGCGATAGCGCGACTGAGCGGGCGCGTAGAAGGCGCGGTCGCGCAGCTCGCGGGTGTCGTCCACACCACCGTGGCTGGCAGCGTCGAGCTCGATGACGTCGACGTTGCCCGAACCATTGGGAGCCAGCGCGATACATGAGTCACAGGTGCCACAGGGCGTCGAGGTGGGCCCCTGCGCGCAGTTCAGCGAGCGGGCCAGAATACGGGCTGAGGACGTCTTACCGCAGCCACGGGGCCCCGAGAACAGATAGGCGTGGTTGATCCGGCCAGCGTCCAGGGCAGTGGTCAACGGTCCGGTGACATGCTCCTGGCCGACGACTTCGGCGAAATTCGCCGGGCGATACTTGCGGTACAGGGCCACGGAGAGCAAGGGTACCGGCGACCACAGACTGTTCTACCCAGCTCCCCTCCCCGGGCCATCCGGCGAACAAACCGCCACGCCGGGTGATCTTGTTCGCTAAAGTCCGGCCATGAGGACACGTCGCGTTGATATGAGCACTGTGTTGGCGGTGGGCGCGAGTGTCATCACACTCGCATTTACCTCCGCTTGTTCCAAGGAATCTAAGGAATCGCCGGACAATCCACCGGTGCCGTCGTCAAGTTCGCAGCAGCCGGATGAGCCGACCGTGAAGTTGCCCACGGGCCCGGCGAGCGCGCTGTTGCTCACCCGTGAGAACTTTCCCGCAGGCAATGGGAAGTTCACGGTCGAGGACAAGGGCCAGCTGGATAAGGAAAAGACCGGCAAGCCCAAGCCGGAGAAGGTCAATCCGCCCGGATGCTACGAGTTCATTTCCGAGGGAGACGGCGACTACGACAGAGCGCAAGCCAAGTACGAGGCGGACACCGTGACGGCGGAGAGCAGTGTCGGGCTCGGGATCAAGCAGTCGTTCGAGGATCTCGCGAAGCGGGCACAAGAATGCGCGTCGGTGCAAATGGAGGGCGACGGGGTGGCCATGAAGGCGAAAGTCTCCATTGCCGACCTGCCTGGTGCCGCGGTGGAGACCAAGTTGGTCAAGATTGGCGGCCTTCTCGGGCCCGACGGAGATCAGATCGGCGTCGAGTCGCATATCGCAGTCGCACACCCTCGAGGCACGACCGTGCGGATCGAGGTCGACCGATTCATAGATCCGTGGACACCAGAGCAGGACACGTTGGTGTTGGATCTACTCAACAAGCAGATCGCCAAGGTGCAGAACGCGCCATAGGCAGCTAGGCACGCAACGGTTGGGGAATCCTGTGACTCGCACACTGTCCATCGCAGCGATATCCGCCGCGCTGATCATCGTCTCCGCGTGCTCCAATGTCGTCGAGGGTGAAGCGAAATCAGATGGCTCACCCGGACTGCCCAAGGGTGATCCCACCAGTCTCTTGCTGCCGCGCGAGGACTTCCCCGACGGTTCCGGCACTTACGAGGTGCTCAAGCAGCCGGGCCAAGACGGCCCCACCGTAAGCCCCGTCGAGTGCAACATCTTCGTCAATCACGACACCGTCACCTTTGACCAAGCGGCCGCGCAGTACGAGGACGGAGCCATCCGCGTGGACGTGGTGGTCGGCAAGGGCATTGCCGACTCTTTCGCATCGCTGCAGGAGAAGGCCGGGCGATGCGCGTCCGTCACACTGGATCTCGACGGAGTGGGCGGAAGGGGCAGCGTGAAAGTGGAGAAGGTCTCCGCGACCACTGTGGACACGACCGCGACCGTCTTCACGGGCAACCTGGGCGTGGACGGTGAACAGACCGTCCCGATCACCATCAAGACGCTCACCGCACAGCCGCGGGGCACCACGGTGACCGTCAAGGTCTTACACGCCATGGAGCCGTGGACCAGCGATGACGACAAGCTGGCGCTGACGCTGCTCAACAAGCAGGTCAGCAAGGTGCAAAACGCACCCTAGGCGCCACGCTCCAACAGCTTTTCGGTCGCCGCCAGCAGTGCACACGTCGCAAGACCGTCGACGGCAGCGCCTACGGTCTCCAGCGGCGGGAATGTCGGCGCCAACCGAATGTTCTTGTCGTCCGGGTCGTTTCGGTATGGGAACGTAGCCCCGGCCTCCGTGAGCGCAATGCCGGCCTCCTTGGCCAGGGCGACGGTGCGCTTGGCGGTGCCATCAAGCACATCAAGGCTGATGAAGTAGCCGCCCTTGGGCTCACTCCAAGAAGCGATCTTGCTCTCCTTCAACCGATCGTCCAGGATCTCAAGTGCCAGTTGGAATTTGGGCGCAAGGATCTGCTGATGCTTCTGCATGTGCAGCTTGACGCCCTCGGCATCGCCGAAGAAGCGTAGGTGTCGTAACTGATTGACCTTGTCGGGCCCGATGCTGCGCTTACCGGCATGCTGCAGATACCAGGCGATGTTGGCCAGCGATCCGCCCATGAAGCTGACGCCCGCACCGGCGAAGGTGATCTTGGAGGTGGAGGCAAAGATCAACGGGCGGTTGGGGTGCCCGGCGGTTTCGGCGAGACCCAGCAGGTCCACATTCCGGACAAAATCGTGTGTGAGCGTGTGCACGGCGTAGGCGTTGTCCCAGAACAACCGGAAATCCGGTGCGGCCGTATTCATCTGGACGAGGCGACGGGTGACCTCCCAGGAGTACACCGTGCCCGTCGGGTTGGAGAAGACAGGCACGGTCCACATGCCCTTGATGGTCGGATCAGAGGCGACGAGTTCCTCGATGAGGTCGACATCCGGGCCGTCCTCACGCAGCGGGACCGGAACCATCTCGATGCCGAAGGATTCGGTGATCGCGAAGTGGCGGTCGTACCCGGGCGCCGGGCACAAGAATTTGACCAATGGCTCCTGCGACCAAGGACGCGGCGAGTCGACGTTGCCGTGCAACAGCGAGTACACGATCACGTCGTGCATGAGCGACAGGCTGGCGTTGTTGGCGGCAATCAGATTGGGCGCCGGGACGCCGAGCAGCTCGCCGAAGATTGCGCGCAGCTCCGGCAGGCCATTGCCGCCGCCGTAGTTGCGCGTATCGGTGCCATTGCCGTCGCGGAAATCATCGGCGCCGGGTAGGGACAGCAGACCGTTGGACAGATCGAGCTGCTCTGGCGCGGGCTTTCCCCGGGTGAGGTCCAGCGACAGACCCTTGGCCTTGAGCTGGGTGTAATTCTCCTGCTGCAACCGATGCTGAGCTGCGAGTTCGTCGGGTCCAAGCGACAGGAACGACACGACTTTCCCCTATTCGCCCCTGAGGGGCATCCGGAGGGCGCGATCTTCGGAAAGGGGACCCCGCGCACCCGACAGAGCCCGTTGACCCTTGCTGCCTTCCAGCCCTGGGGGAGTTCACAGGATAGACGCCGCGCGGGGTCCAGCGACCAGTCTAGTAGGCGGGGGTCAGCGGTCTTTCCTCACCCAGCTTCAGCTGTGGTGGGGGTGTCCATTCGGTGGTGCCGTCGGTGCGCGTTTTCGGGTGGTCCAGCCGTGGTCCAGGAGGCGGTGGTGGGGTCCGCAGGCGAAGGTGAGGTTGTCGATGTCGGTGGCCCCGCCGTGGGCCCATTCGTCGATGTGGTGGACCTCGCAGAGATATCCGGGCACGCTGCAGCCGGGGTGGGTGCAGCCGCGATCCTTGGCGTGCAACACGATCCGCTGATCGGGCGAGGCGATCCGTTTGGTGCGTCCGAGATATAGGGGTCTGCCGTTGTCGTCGAAGATGCTCAGGTAGTGGTGAGCATGCGATGCGGCGCGGATCAGATCCGGCATGGGCAGGCGGGTGCCGGCGCCGGTGATGGCGATACCGGCTGCTGATTCCAGTTCTTTGAGTGTGGTGGTGACGATGACGGTGACCGGTAGGCCGTGGTGTGAACCCAGGTTCCCGGAAGCCAGTGTTGAGCCCAGGCACGCGCGCAGGGCGTCGTGGTTGCGTTGGGCACTGGTTCGGGTGTCGTGTTCGGCAGCTTCCGGTGACGGCTCACCATCCACTTGTGGGCTTTGATCGGCCGGGTTGCACATGCCCGGTGCGGCCAGTTTCGTAAACACCGCATCCAGATACGCCCGGGTCTCTGGATCGAGTAGTCCCGAGATGGGTGACATGCCGTCAAAGCCTTGTTGCCCGATGCTCACCCCGCGGCGCCGCGCCCGATCCACATCGCAGAATTCCCCGTCCGGATTCAACAGAGCCATCATCCGGTCGGCGCCGGTGCGCAACTGTTCGGGCCTGAATTGCGCGGCCATTACCGCCAGCTGCGCCTCGGCTGCCTCGCGGGTCGGGGCATCGACCACCACCGGCAACCGGTCAAAGAACTGCCGAATGATCCGCACGTGTTCCTCGCCGATATCGCCGCGCCCCAACGCTTCGGCGGTGCGCGGTAGTTGAGGTTCAAGCACCTCACCGGTGATCGCCCGCCGCGGGGCGAGCTGCTGCGCATCGGCGATCCGGCGCCGCGCCGCACCCTTACCGATATGCAGCCGCCGCGACAACACATCCGGAAACGACGTGCCCCCAAGCTCTACCGGGGACGCCTCACCCGTCACCTTCGGAACCAAACCCACACCGCGGGCAGACAATCGGCGCTGCACAACCTCCAGGCGCGCCAACACCGTCAACGCCTCAGCGGCCGTGAGCCCATCGACCGAATCAGCGCAGAAGACATCAACCGCCGCCTCCAACACCCCGATCGAACTCATGTTCGAATAATAACGACATCCACCGACAGAACAGTCCGGTTTGTGACAGTTGAAACTATTGGGGCAGAAGATGTTTAGCGCCGCTCAACCCCAATAACTCTGCGCCGTTGCGATCCAGGATCAACGACGCATCCTCGGCCGGCAGACCATCCTCGATATAGCTCGCGGAGCTGATGTACCTGGCGCCCCCTTGGTAGGGAAAGTCCGATCCGAAGATCAGCCTGTCCGCACCCAGTGACGCGACAGCCGCCTGCAATGCGGGCGTGTGGTCATGTCCGACGGTATCGTACCAAAGCCGGCGGGCCGCATCCTTGGGCGCTTCCGGGCAATGCGTCGCTTCCCACTCGGTGACCTGCCGGTTCGCGCGCTCCAACACCATGGGCAACGCACCGCCCAGATGACAGGTCACGATCTTCATGTCTGGATACCGCGACGGGATACCCGCGACGATCAGATGCATGATCGCGATGGTGTCCTCGATCGGCGCCCCGATCGACCAGGTCAGTGAGTGATCAGTGATCAGTGAGGATTCCGCACCACACCCCGCGGGATGTACGAAAAGGATTGCACCCCTGCGATTCAGCTCCGCATACAGCGGATCGAAGATCGGATCGGCGATGGAACGCCCGAGCACCGAGGTGGTGATCGCCGCGCCGTACATATCCAGCTCATCGATCGCCCGAGTCAATTCCTCCAGCGCGGCCGGGATATGCGGTAGCGGCAATGATGCCAGCGCACGGAACCGCCCCGGATACTCCGTCGCCAGCTTCGCGTACTCGTCGTTGACGAACCGCGCACTTGCCACGGCCGCAACCTCATCCTCGAAATGCGGCGATGCCGGTGTCGCGGTGAGGATCTGCAGGTCCACGCCCGCCTCATCCATCAACGCAAAACGCCCATCCAGATCATCCCGCGTAGCCCCGGCTCCGAGACCGCGATGGACATCGGTACCGGGGCGCCCGTAACCGTCAAGCAACGAGAGATAGTCATCGGACCACAGGTGAGCGTGAATGTCGATGCGCACACTCGTCATGCTAGTACCGGAACCCCCGTCGCCAGCGGCGTCAACAGCTCACCGAAGATCCCGACGCCATCCCGGGTCAGAATGGACTCGGCATGGAACTGGATCGACGCGAATCGCTTCGCACGCAATGCATGCACCTCACCCGTGACCGCGTCCGCGCTGATCTGCACCCGGCCCGCCGCGGTGTCCACCCACTCCCCGCCCGTCACCGCGGCGAAGGTGTTGTAGAACCCGACGTACCGCTCGGTACCGAACAGATCGATCTGCCGCTGCACACCCTGGTTCGGCTGCTCCCTGCGCCGGACAGGCAGGCCCAGCTGCCGGCACAGCACCTGGTGACTCAGGCAGATCGACAGAAACGGTACGCGCCGAGTCAAAGCCGTCTTCGTCAATGCGGTGAGGGCGGAAATCTTCGGTATATCGATCGCCGTCGGGTCTCCGGGCCCCGGGCCGAGCACCAGGAAGTCATGTGATCCGGGATCGATGTGCTCATCAAACCGGCGGATCTCCACCCGTAATCCCAAGGCTCGCAGCTGCAGCCCGATCATCGAGGTGAAGGTGTCCTCGGCGTCGACCACCAGCGCGGTACGGCCCGCCAAGTTCGTGGCGCTCTCCCCCGAACCGTGCCCTAGCCAGAAGGTTCCGATACCGGTGTTGCGGTTCGCGAGCGCCTCCATTACCCGTGGATGACTGCGCAGCTCACGGCGAGTGGTCAACACCGAGAGCAGTCCCGCTGCCTTGCTCCGGGTCTCGGCAGCCTCACTCGCAGGATCGGAATGCCGAACGATGGTGGCGCCGGTACCGGCGGTCAGTGCTCCATCCGGCGAAATCTCTGCGGTCCGAATCAGAATCGCCGAATCCAATTGGCGCACGCCAGCCGGGTCGGTGCTGATCAACGCGGCGACACCGCTGTAGTACCGGCGGCCCTTGGGCTCGTAGCGCTGGATCACCCGGCACGCGTTCTCCAATGGACTTCCGGTCACAGTGGGCGCGAACATGGTCTCGGCCAGAATCTCTCGTGGATCGCGGTTCGTCACACCCGAGATCAAATACTCGGTATGCGCGAGCCGCGCCATCTCCTTCAGATACGGTCCCTGCACCTGGCCACCGTCGGGGCAGATGCGGGCCATCATCTTCAGCTCCTCATCGACCACCATGTAGAGCTCATCGGACTCCTTGGTGTCGGCAAGGAACTCCATGACGGCATCCAGGCTCGGACCATTGGCGCCGTACCGGTAGGTCCCACTGATCGGATTCATCACCGCCAACGAATCCTGCACGCTGATATGACGTTCGGGCGTGGCACCGACGAACACCTGTTCCCCGGTGCTCACCAGGAACGTCCAATACGCTCCCTTCTCACGCTCCAGCAGCCGGCGGAAGAGCGTCAGCGCGGTGTTGATCGAATAATCGTGCAACTGAACGAGCAGGTTCCGCTTCAACACGAAGTTGGCGCCGGCACCCTGACCTATCTCCTCGGAGATGATGCCCGACGCCAGCCGCGCGTATTCCTCGTCGTCGATGTCGAAATCGCTGTGGCCCACGACTACCGGATGCTCGGGGATTCGATCCAGCACCTCGGGCAGCGGCGCCAGCTCCTGCTGCTCGATCGCCAGCGCCAGCAGCGGAGCACCGTCATCCGGCGCCACGAATCCGCGCTCGGCGATTTGCCGATACGGCACCAACGCCAGCAGATCATGCCCAATCTGATGGTCACGCAATGGCAGGTCGGCGATTCTTTCGACGGAGGCCACCGCGCCGGTGAACACATCGACGGTCTCCGGCGCACCGGATTCGGGCCGGTACAACAGCGCGAACGGTCCGGCTTCTCCGGCCAATACCCGCCCCAGCAGGTCACTCATGTCAGCACCTCGTCCGTAACGGTCAGCACGGCGCACCGCCGCGCCGCGTATTCCAGCGCCATCCAATGCGATTCGTCATCGAAATCGGCAATCGCATCGGCGACCAGGAAGGTCTCGATATCGTGAGTGAACGCGTCCACCGCCGTCATCAGCACTCCGACGTGTGCGTAGACACCGCAGATCACCAACTGGTCCCGCCCGGTCGCATGCATCCGCTCCAACAGCGCCGAGCGATGGAATGCGCTGTAGCGCCACTTCGTGAAAACCCAATCGCCCGCCTCGGGAGCGATCGGATCGACGATCCGGCGATGTTCCTCGTCGACGCGCATCCCAGGGCCCCAGAAATCCTTGAGCAGACCGCGCTGCTCCTGGGTCATGCTGCCGGGTTGGGCCGTGTAGGCGATCGGGATTCCGGCCGCGACGCTCCGGTCACGGATGGCGGCGACGTTGCTCACCAGCTCCGCACGCAATGAAACAGGCAGTGGAGCAAGGAAGTAGCGCTGCATATCGTGAATGAGCAGCACAGCGCGGTCGGGATCGATCTGCCAGGTCGCGGTGTTGGCGGGTAGCAGATCGACGGTCGGCAGGTCGTATTCGGCAATGATCGGGATGCCGCGTGTGGCTGGCGATGAGCCGTTTACGCGAAGAGCATCGACGGTGGTCATGGGTCAAACCCCTAGCGTCGCGCCGCCGTCGACCACCAGCGTATGCATGGTGATGTGGGCGGCCTGGTCGGAAAGCAGGAAGGCCACGGCGTCGGCGATGTGCTGTGGTTGGGCAACGCGCCCTAACGGAATCCCCGGCTTGTAGTCGTCAAGGCTTCCGGCGATGAGTCCAGCGTCGGAGGAATCACCGAGCATGGCCCGCAGCATGGGGGTGTCCGTAGATCCCGGAGCCACCACGTTACAACGGATTCCATGTTCGGCGAGCTCCAGCCCGAGGCTCTTGGTGAAGGCATTGGCGGCCGCCTTGGACGCCGAATACGCCGTCATTCCCTTGCGCGCCACCAATGCCGCGTTAGAGGCGATCGTCACGATTGATCCCGCGCGGCGCGGAATCATGTGCCGCGCCACCTCCCGGCTCAGCACAAACGGCGCACGTACGTTGACATCGAAGGTGCGTGCCCAGTCTGCGTCGGAAAACTCCACCGCCGCACCCGTCCTCAGTACGCCCGCGCCGTTGACCAGCGAGGTTATCGGCCCCACACGGGACTCGATATCGGACACCCCCACCGCGACGGCGGTGTCGTCGGTGATGTCAAGGACCTGCCCGATGACATCTAGCCCCTCATCGGCGGCATATTCGACGAGCTGCTTGATAGCCACCTCATCGATATCCACCGCAACCACCCGCTCATCCCGGCGTGCCAGCGTGGTCACCACCCGTGAACCGACTCCGCCGCCCGCGCCGGTGACCACCGCTACCATGCGGACACCACCTCGGTCGCCTGCGCGGCGTTGAGTCGCGGATCGCACAGCGTTGAATACCGCTCGCCCACTTCGTGATTCTGGGAGCCGTCGAAAACGCACTCGATGACGTCGTCCGGAGTGGCCTCAAGGTGCAATCCACCCGCGTGCACACCGGCATCGGCGAGCACCTCGCGGAAACCACGTACCTCGTCGATGGCCGTCTGGACGTGCCGAGTCTTGTACCCCGAATCTGTGGACACCGTGTTGGCGTGCAGCGGGTCGCACAGCCAGATCACCGGGTGGCCGGAATCGCGCACGGCGGCAACCAAATCGGGGAGCTTGGACCGCACCGCCGAGGCACCCAACCGTGCGATCAGCGTCAGCCGGCCGCTCTCGTGCTCCGGATCCAGTTTTTCGCATAGCGCGAGCAGGTCCTCCGTCGTCATCGACGGCCCCACCTTGCACGCGACGGGATTGGCGATGCGGGAGAACAATTCGACATGCGGCCCGTCGAGATGCCGGGTCCGGTCGCCGATCCAGGGCCAGTGTGTGGACGTGAGCACCATGCGGTTCTCACCGTCGCGACGCAGCTGGGGCCCCTCGTAGTCGAGCAGTAGCGCCTCATGGGATGTCCACACCGGCGGTTCGATGACCGACAGTGAGGAAGGTACCCGCCACCCAAGGTGACTCATCACCCGGTTCGCGGCCCAGTATCCGGCCAGCATCCGGTCCGGATTGGCGCGCCGATGCACCGGATGCGGCTGCGGACCGTTGACCAGATGCCCACGAAATGAGGGCAACTCGACACCGTCGATGGTCTCGGTGGGCTTGGACCGCGGTTTGGCATACTGCCCGCCGATGCGTCCGACGCGCAGCACCGGACGATGCGTCTTCATCCGCATGGTGCCGGCGAGGATGTTGAGTAGCGCAACCTTGCGGGCCACGTGGGCATCGGTCGACTCCTGCGGGTCCTCTGCGCAGTCACCCGCCTGGATGATGGTGGCCCGGCCCTGAGCGACAGTGCTCAGCAGCGTGCGCAGAGTCCTGATCTCGTCGGATCCGACCAGTGCGGGCAGCTCGCTGAGCTCCGAGCGCACCCGCTCCAGATGTGCGTTGTTCTCCCAGACCGGCTGCTGTACAGCCCGTCCGGTATTGAGCAGCAGTGATGGCGCAGTCATTCTCGTGATCTCCATTCGTTTGATTTCCGATTCACTTGCCCCACTGGACTGCGTCGAGAACGCCCAGCTGTGTGGTCTTGGGAGGGGTGGTGATGGTTCCGGCCCCGTCACGCAGCACGAGCTGGCGCACGTCCTGGCCCACCGGATCCCATTGCGGCAGCCGCGGACTTGTCGGCGCCTTGCCGTGCGCGAACTCCGCCACCAGATCCATGAAGGCGGCCGAGGTTTCCTGCTCTTTCGGCCCGTCGCCGAACTTGGCCACGTTGGTCGGGTGTGCGTAGGTACCGAACAGGAACGGCGATGTCGACTCGTGCGGCACACCGAAGTACGGCGGCCTCACGGGGTGCGCGTACTCCATCAGGTACAGCGGTGCGCGTCGCTCCACCGCCACACGACGGGTGAACGCGAGGATGTCGTGACGGATCAGGGCATCGCCCCACAGCTCGGTCCACAGCGATAGTGGATCCGTCGGCCTGCCGTCCTGCTTCGCCGAATCCGTGTACAAGGCAACGGCATCGGAGACAGTCGACCCCGACACGGAGGGCACCCCCTGCTCCAGGATGTCGCGGAACGCGGCGCGCAGCGAGGCCGCATCGGTGGGCTGCGCCTGTGGCTCGGGCGCATTGGGGCCGGTGAAGAAGGCTCCCTCGGTGCTCGTATAGATGGAGATGGTGGGGATGTCTGGTAACGGCTGATTGACATCGAAGGCCGGAAGTAGCACCGGATCCAGCACCGGACCGCGGTACTGACGACCGCTCTTCACCACCCGCTGCTGCTTCGGCAGGGCGAATTGCGCAACCCACCAATCGCGGATCCGATCCGCCGGTATGTTTTTCAGATTCTTCACCGCGACCCCCTGAGCGGCGGCCAGCGCATCGAACACCGCGGTGGCATCGTCCGGAGTGAGACTGAGGTACGGACTCCACACATGCGCCTGGCTGATACTGATGATCCGGCGCAGTAGCGGGCGCGTCTGCGGATGCAGGGCCAGCTGCCACGTGCTCGCACCACCCGCGGAGGTGCCGATGAGCGTGATGTTTCCCGGATCGCCGCCAAATGCCCTGGCATTCTCACTAACCCAGTGCAGCAGCGCGATCTGGTCTTGCAGCCCCCAGTTGGCGTGCAGCCCGGTAGCGGGGTCTTCCAGGGCCGGATGACCGCAGAACCCGAACGCACCCAACCGATAGTTGAAGTTGACGACGACGGCACCGGCGCGCTCGGCGAGCGCTGCCCCGTCGTACACCGGCAGGCTGCCCGCACCCCGGGACCAGCCACCACCGTGGATGTAGACGATCACCGGCAGTGACGCTGCGCCGTCGACCGACGGCGTCCACACATTGGCGTAGAGCGCATCTTCTTGGCGCACCGGATCGCCACCGGTCGGCTGAATGAAGTCAGAGCCAAACCGGGTGGTGTTCAACGTGTCTCCCCACGGAGTCACCGGGCGGGGGGATCGGAAACGATTCTCTCCCGTCGGCGGCTGCGCGTAGGGGATGCCACGGAACACGTGCACCTTGCCGGCGGTCTGCCCCCGAATCGCGCCGCCGGTCACCGTAACTTGCGGGTTTGCCGCGCGAGCCTGCGAGCCGCAACCGGCAATCGCCGCCGCTCCAGCCAACGTAAAGGCTGTTCCTAGCAATTCCCGCCGGGTAATCACCTCTCCATCTTCGGGATACGGCATCGCGCACCAAACAATCGCGAATTCAATTCGTCAGTTCGGAGACAATCCGTCAAGTTGACCCCTTAGCCACCCCATTGCGCCACCTATGCACTCAGGCCGCAAACAACAAGTCCCAGTTCAGAGGGTTGTTCACCAATCAGTCATCTCGCATTAGTCCACCAACGTCGGTGTAGCGGGGCACCCGCATAGTCCGTCACTTTGTGTGGTGCCAATACCTGGCCCTCAGCCCGAGTCTCGCCCATTCTTGGGTCGACATTGAACATCCGCTAACTCATCGAGGTGCTTCAGCATGACATCTGCGACCAAGACCCAGGCCGCGACCGAACTGTTCGATACGCGCCCATGCGTCAACTCGGTCGACGCGATGGCGTCCGTAGCCTCGCATGTATGCCCCGAAGTGCTGCGATCGCTGCCACGCTGCGATCAGCGCGCCAAGGGTGAGGACTATGTCACCGGCCTGTTGAAGGTGCGCGGACGTAAGTCGGCACGGAACATGGCGGCCAGCATGGGCCGATCGACGGGTCGCGAGGTGAGCGAGCAGAATCTGCATCACTTCGTGAACAGCTCCACCTGGGACTGGTGGGCGGTGCGCCGGGACCTGACGTCCTATCTCACCAGCGCGTACCACGCGGCGGCATGGGTGGTGACCCCGATGCTGATCCCCAAGGCCGGTGTGCACTCGGTGGGCGTGGACCGACGGTATTGCCCTCGCGCCGGCCGGGCGGTCAACGGCCAGCTGGCCCTCAGCGTGTGGCTCGCTGCCGACGGCTTCGCGGTGCCGGTGAGCTGGCGGCTGCACCTGTCGCAGCCCTGGCTGGAGTCCACCCCCAAGAAGTCGAAGACCTCCATCCCCGAGGACTACCCGCTGGAGTCGGTGAGCGGCTGCGCGCTCTCGTCGTTCCAAGAGTTCGCCCGGGTGGCGCGCCCCGCGAAGGCACCAGTCATCTTCGATCTGCTCGGCGCCAGTGGCGCGGACCTGGCACAGGTCTTCGGGACACTCGCACACCAGGTCGCGACCACCCGAGTACCCAGCGACCTACAGCTTCAGGTCGTCGACCCGGCATTCGCGGGCTACCAGGGGCGTGTGCTGCCGGCTGCCCAGATCGTGCAGGCCACCAAGGGCTCGCGCCGCACGGAGCAGTACGTCTACCAGGGACGCCGCCACTTGATCAGCATCGCCAAGGTACAGCTGGCCGACCCGGGTGCGCCACGATCGCGGACACCGTTGACGCTCGTCGGGATGACTCCCCTGGACCATTCCCGTGCGCGCACCGAACTCTGGTTGACCAATGACCCCGAGTTCTCCACCTCGTCACAGGCGCATCAGGTGGCACTGGCCGATCACGTGCAACAGGGATATCTGCACCTGGCGAACCGGATGGGCATGCAGGACTTCGCAGGACGGTCGTTCACCGGATGGCACCGGCACGCCACCCTGGTGTCCATCGCGGCGGCAGTCGGCTGCCTGGTGTCACCCGGTCTGGCGAGTGAGCAGCGAACCTCTCACTTTCCACAGCTTGATGGCGAGCTGCGTGTCCAGGAGCCGCTCGGCATCCTGCCACCCGTCACCAAGTAGCTCATTTACCCGATCGAGTCGGCGCACCACCGTGTTGGGGTGTGTGTGCAGGATCTTCGCGGCGCGGGTGGGACTGGCACCGACGGTGAAATACACGTCGAGTGTCTGCAGCAGGTCGGTGTCGCGGTCCTCGTCATAGTCGATGACGGGGCCGACCATCGATCTGACGAATCCCTCCACGTCCTGGTGGCGCGATAAAAGCACCCCCAGGAAGCCTAGTTCGTTTGCGGCAGCGGCTGTTCCAAGGGCACCCAGCGCGCTCATCGCATCCATGCAACGCATCGCGTCCTGGTAGGTGTCCTCGATGGACTCGATCCGGTCCGACGGTCCGGCGGAGGACACCGTCACCGGCATCCGGAGGTGTGCCGTCGTCTCGTCCCATACCGTCTGGGCGGCGCGCCCCGCGTCGGATCCCGGAATGAGCAGCACCACCACCTCATCCTGCGTGGCGCGCAAGCCACCTACCCGCGAGGCGAACGATGCCGACCACAGCGACGCGCGATCCAGCCCACCACGTTCAGGCCTGACGATGACGACGATGTGTGGCTGGTTGAGGTCCAAAGCCAAACGACGGGCATAGATTTGGACCAACCGACTGTCACGCTGACGGTAGTCCAGCACGTCGCGCAACAGGTCATTGCGCAGCTGCGATACCGACAGCGACATCCGGTTGTCACCGCACAGCACCACGGCGGCGGTCGTGGCGAGATCCTGAATTTTCAACGGGTACAACGAGACCGGCCCGTCGCCCAGACTCGCGACGGACAGCTCACCGTGGAAGTCGTCACCAACAGTCAGCGCTGCGGTAAGGATGTTGCGCGCGTTCGGTTTCCACTTATAGGAGGCGATCTCGCCTCCGTCATGTCCCGTCACCCGCATCGCGACGCCGAGCTGCTCCCCGGCCGTGAGGACAAAGCCGTCCATGCCTCCGGGACCTGCTCCGGTGTCCAACAGCGTGGTCCGCAGCTCCAGCCGACGCTCCAATGCGCTGATTTGCGCTGTATTGCTGGAGAATTCACGGGCTCGGGCAAGAGCGATCCCCGCGAACGAGCACAGGCTCGCGAAGAGAGACCGTTCGGCGGCCGTGAAGCTGCGCACCGTCCGCGAACCGACGTACAGGTTGCCGAAATGCCGTCCCTCATGTTCCATCGGCATGACCATCAGGCTGTGCACACCCTCAGAACGCATGGCGGCATCGCCGTCGCTGGCCCGGCTGAATCGGGTGTCGGACGGGTAATCCGCGGTCCACACCGGGCCCTGTCCCGCGCGGTACAGGCTGACCAACCCGACGTCGTCTCCGATCGGGAAATAGAGCCCGTGGTTTATGGCGGTGGTGGGCCCGTCGACGTAGCGCACGTGGTGCCGCATCTCCGGAGCCGAGTCGTCGCGCACCGAGATGAAGGAGAAGTCGGCGTCGAGCATGATCCGTGCACGTTTGACCAGGGTCGTCGACGCTTCGTCGAGGTCATGGCAGCCAAGTAGGTCGATTCCCACGCCCACCAAGTTGGACAGCCGTGCCTCACGCTGATTCTGCCCCTCGATAAGGCCGTAGATGCGCTCGGCGTACCCCCTGGCCCGGTGTAGATCGGCGGCGCTCCACGGTGGCGAGGACTCACGCGCCATCTCTTTGAGCCGGGCCTCGAACACGTCGGGAGCCGTTCCGGAGGCCAGCAGCCGCAGCACGGCCAACGCTGAGTGGCCCGCACTCGGCACCGCATCGCGCGCCCCACTCGCCTGAATCTCAGTCAATCCCAACAACCCCGTCTGCCGTGTGTGCGTGGCAACCGTATGGGCGGGGTAGGGCACCGTCAAGACTCTTGCGCGCGAACAGTTCGCAAAGAATCAACCTGAGTGAAAGTTCGCGCAGGTGATTTCCTCAGCAAGGGCGCGCGATGACCTCCGCAACCAGCTGACCTGCCGCTCCGATGTAGGTGGTGGGGTCCAGCAGTTTATCGATCTCGGCCTCGCTCAACCACTCGATGATCTCCGGCCGGGCCAGACTTGCCTCACGCAAACTCAGGTTACGCGTGACCGCCTCATCCACCACGGCGGTGACGATGGCTTTGGCCGGCCCCTTGCCCAGCCGTGGGGCGAGTGCCGCCGACAGCCGCTCCGCCGACGGCTGACCGCCGAGCAGGGCAAGATTCTCCGACATCCGTTCGGCGCGCACCTGCAGTCCGCGGCTCAGTTCAACGGCGGTCTGGGCCGCACCCCCGGTGAGGCGCAAGCACTCCCGCAACACCAACCATTCCGCGTGCCAGCCACCGGCCGAGCGCTCGTCTTCGCTGAGCAACGACTGCGTCAGGACGATGCTCAGGGCCGGAACCTGGAGCGCCGCCGATCGAATCATGGTTGCCAGCACTGGATTTCGCTTGTGTGGCATCGCCGAGGACACCCCGCGACCAGGTGGGGCCGGCTCCGCTACTTCGGCGATCTCGGTGCGGCTCAACGTCAGTACGTCGACCGCGAGCTTTCCGAGAGCTCCCGCCACGAAGGCCGTGGTACTGCCGATATCCGCAATGGGAGCGCGCAGCGCATGCCACGGCAAGCCGGACTCGGCCAGCCCCGTTCTGCGCGCGAATGCCGCGTTCAGTTTCTCGACGAACGCCCCGGGCTCGATCCCCTCCTGCCCCGCGTATTCGAGGTATCCGGCAAGAGTTCCCGCGGCACCGCCGAGCGATACCGGAAGCGCATCCGCCAGCGCGCACACCCGTGTGTGTGCCTCCAGAACCAGCGCACGCCACCCGGATGCCTTGAGCCCGAACGTCGTCGGCACGGCCTGCACGGCCAGCGTGCGGGCGGCCATCACGGTGTCACGGTGCTGCGCGGCCAGCTCCGCAAGCGCCTCGGCCACATGGCCCAGGTCCGTGGCGATGATCTCCAGAACCCGCTTCGTCAGCATCATCGCCCCGGTATCGAGAATGTCCTGGCTCGTCGACCCGCGATGCACGTAATCCGTGGCACTCGGCTCGATCTCACCCACGATCCGGGTCAGTTCCTTGATCAGCCCGACGACGGGGTTCGCGGTCTCCCGAGCCGATAGAGCCACCGCACGGACGTCGATATCGTGCGCGGCCGCTGCCCTGGCGATGACATCGGCCGCATCCCTCGGCAGCACGCCGATATCCGCTTGGGCGGCCGCCAGCGCGACCTCGGCATCGAGCATTGCCTGCAACCAGGCCGCATCGGTCAGTTCGGCCTCGGCGTTGGTGCCGGCACTCACCGGGGACAGCAGCCCGGTATCCAAGAAACCGCTCACACCAACACCCCGTGATCACCCACATCCGCTAAAGGATTGGGCGCACACGCCAATGCGGCACGAGCAATCGCGTCGGCGTCACCCAGTGTCACCGAATCCACTCCCGGCCTGATCCCCGCCGCGGTGACCCAATGCACCGATTCGGTGGGAACCCCATAGGCGAACCGTCGCGGATGCACTCTCCCGTCCGCACTGATCAACCGATACGGACGCTCCGTGACCGCCAGTCCTCTTGTCTGGTAGGCCTTCTGATCGTCTGTGGGAATCTCGTATTGGCGGCATTGCCCCGTCTCCTGCAGGAAGACCAGCAGCGGGTCGCTGCTGCGGCGCAGGTCCGGTTCGTGCAGTCGAGCCTCGATGAGACTGCGTGTGCGCACCGCCGATCCCGGCACCAGCGGCGACTCGATGACCACCGCGGGATCGTGGGTGTCGAAGCGCACCTGCATCTGCGGCCCCACCAAATGCATGACGCCCGCCTCCACCAGCGCAATGATCTCCTCGATCCGCTGGGCCGGAGGGCCGATAGACAAGAAGGCGTTGAGCGGCGTGTACCAGCTCTCCAGTTCGTCCCGGTATGACTTTCCGTCCAGACCACCGTGATCCACTGCGAGCCGGATCTCGTTGCGTAGGTCCCGCAGTACGTCGAGTGCCGCCTTCACCGGCCCGTCGACATTGCCCTCGCGCGCCATCACGACATCGGCCCGCAGGTGCTCAAGGATCCACGCGGTGAAATCCTCGGGGCCACTGAACTCACGGTCGCCCCAGGGGCGGTCGAGATCATCCCATTTCCAGACGATATCTCCCAGCCCATGATCAGACAGAACCGCAGGCAGCGCGTCCTGCGCGGCATGGAGGTAACTCTCGGCGAACTCCTGTACCGGTGCACCGCGCTGAGTCAAATGCCGTTCGTAGTAAACGCACTCCACCTCACGCGCGATAAGCGGCCACAGGTCGCGGCGGAACTGCAGCAGCCCTCCGAGATCCGCGCGGAGCTGGGCAATCCGCTCGACGGTGAGCAGCCGCGGAAAGTAGCGCCCGGAGGATCCCTTCTGGTTCTCGCCGCGGGCGTGGTACGGGATGCCACGGCGCGAACTGGCGTACAGCACGGGCTCCTGCCCCGACGGGCGGTACACCAGGCGCGCACCCTCACGCAGGAACTTCCCGCCCCGTCCCACCGTCAACAACGCCATGTAATCGAAGAAGTTCAGTCCCAGTCCCCGAACTGCCACGGGCTCACCTGCTGTGATGGCCGACAGGTCGATGTCCGCCGGATTGGCCGGCGTGACATAGGTCAGCCCGTGGATACGGGCGAGAGAGGCTGCGCGCGCCTCGCCGGGACGCAGCCCCGCGGGCACGTGTCCGACAGCCAGAATGACGGCCTTGAGATCGTGTAAACGGGCTCCGTTCTCCAGCCGAACCCCCTGGGGCCCATCGATATCACCGTGAGTATCGGCCAGCGCCACCGCGCGGGAACGATGCACACGAACCGTCACGTGCTCCGGCGCCCATCCGACGACGCGCGCGAAACTGTCGCTGAGATAGTGCCCGTAGAGTGCGCGCGTCGGGTACGAATTGGACCGCAGCGTGCGTGCCTCGGCGATGGCCTTCTCGCCACTGCGGGATGGATCACCCAGCAATGCAAGACTTTGTGCCCATTCGTAGAGTGTCGGCCCAGGCTCAATGGGGCCCGCGATGGCCACGCTGTCGTCGGTGAAGACGGTGATCTGCGAGGCCACGGTGTTCATCAACAGATGCCAGGACTGATCGGTGCGCCACACCGATCCGGCTCCCGGTGAGTACGGATCGACCACGTGCACGACGATCCGGTCCGCAGTGGGTGCGTGACGTTCGTTGGCGCACAGCCGCTCCAGCACCGCCAGTCCGCGAGGGCCGGCACCGATGATGCAAATCTGATGATCCGACATCTACCGCACTCCCGCCGTCGATGCCACCGCTGTCAGACCGAAATCGGTATCGCCGTGCATCCAGGCCAATGCCTCATGCAGATCGGAATCGTGCATGGCGCCCAGCTTTTCATTGCGCTCTACGGCCGCGTGCCCGGCCGCGTGCCAGATGCCGATGCTGTCCCGGGCCGCCAATGTCACGTCTCCGGTGCGGTCGCGCCGCGCCTCGACAAAACGGCCGAATCTGCCGGGGATACGGTCGGGATCGGCACCGATGATCGCGCCGAAGACGACGGCGTCTTCGAGTGCCTGGCTGGCACCCTGCGCCGCATAATGCAGCATGGGATGTGCCGCGTCACCCAACAACACCACCCGCCGGTCTGACCACTGCCGCACCGGGTCACGATCCACCAGTGCCCAGGACCTCCAGTCCCGTCCCAGCTCAAGCAGACTGCGGGCCGTCCCCCGCAAGGGCGCCAGCTCGCCGAGCACCCGGGCCTCACTTACCGAGACTCCCGAGAACGCCTCCACGGCGCCGTCGGTTCGGCTGGCCGCCAGATTGAGCAGTGCGCCGCCGGCGATCGGGTAGGTCACCAGATGGCATCCGGGCCCGGTCCACCACGTGACCGAATTCGATTGCAGACTCTCGTCGACACGGTTGATCGGAACCGTGGTGCGGTACACCGTGATCCCGGCGACCCGCGGTTCTCCGTCGTCCAGCAGGGTGCGCCGGATGGCTGAGTTGATGCCGTCGGCGCCGATCAGACCGTCGCCTTCCACGCTGGTGCCGTCGCTAAGTAGCGCGCGCACTCCCGCGGCGTCCTGCCGATATCCGAATACCTCACTACGGCTGCGCAGTTCGATGCGGCCGTCCGCGGCGCACTTGTCGACCAGGATGCGATGTAACTCGGCGCGATGCACCACCAGGTACGGACTATCGAACCGATGCTGGTAGTCCGCGCCCAGGCTCATGGTGTTGATCAGGCGATCGACGGTGGCGTCGAACAGTCGCAGCGAGTCCACCTGGACTCCGATGCGCGCGATCTTGTCACCCACACCCAGCAGGTCCAGCGCATGTAATCCGTTGGGTGCTAGCTGGATACCTGCCCCGATCTCGGCGAACTCACGGGCCCGCTCCAGCACGATCACCTCGTTACCCGAGGAGGCGGCGCTCAACGCGGCGGCAAGCCCGCCGATGCCGCCACCAACCACAATGAGCCGGCTCATCACTGGGCTCCATTCTCTTCGCGCACGCGGCTCATCAGAAGGCCCCGGCTCCGATGCGCGCCGACAGTTCCAGCCTCTTGATCTTCGTGGTGGCCGTCTGCGGCAGTTCATCGAGACGCAGCTGCAACGGTGGCGCCATGGGTGGCAGCTGCGCCGCCGCCGCGTCCCACGCGTTAAGATTCAGTGGCACATCGTTTTTCGTGCACACAACCGGCTGGGCGAGACCATTCGGGCCGGCGACGATGATCACCTCGGTGAGCTCATCGACCGCCAGGAACAGACGATCCTCGGCGGCCAGGGTGCTGCCGAAACCGTCGATCAGGTCAACCTCGCGATCGAGCAGATGGATGCAACCCCAGCGGGTGCGGTAGCCGACATCACCCATCCGCCACCATCCGTCATCGAGCTGCTTGTCGTAGCGTTCCTGCTCGCCGAGGTAGGTACGAATCCGGCCGTCGGTGCGCACCTCGATGTAGCCGGGGTTTTCCGACGACGGCGGCTGCCCATTGCGCGACACGATCCGCACATCGGTCATGCCCGGGAAGGGGTAACCGACGCAACGCCCATCGGAGTCCGCGGAACGGAAGCGGCTGAACCCGCGCGCAACGATAGGACCAACCTCGCTTTGTCCGTAGAGCTGTCCGAACAGCGGGCGCCGCCGACCCGAGGCCGCGAGCAGCGTGCGCACGGTGCGAGGATGAATGGCATCGAAGGTGCTGCTGAAGTACTTCACCGAGGCCAGTGGGCGTCGCGGGTCTTCGGCTAGCACCTCCCAATTGATGAAAGTATTCGGGTGGGCCTCAAGGATTCCCGGCTTCACGCGTAGGAAGATCTCCGCGGCGTGCTCCGGTTCGTCGTCGACGAGTACCACCACCGGGAAGCCGCGCAGGATCGCGATCGCCAGTGCTGTCACCAGACGCGAATGCACGAAGGACACGTGGATGACGACGGGCTCGCGGCGGCGCACCAGTGCGGCCACGGCGGCTTGTGGGCGATAGCGCGCCTCGAAAGTGAAGTTGGTGTGCACCGCAAGCTTGGGCACTCCGGTGGTACCGGAGGTGTGCGTGATCAGTGCCGGATCGTGCGGACTAGGTATAGCGGCGGGCGCCGCAGCAGCCGGAGTCAGCCCTGAAAGTGTGACGGCCTGGGGGTGTTCGCCTTCGGCGAGTAAGACGCGAGAGGTGATTTCGGCGATGGGCTCCCCGGCCAGCTCACCGTCGAGCTTGGCCGCGTCGGTCAACAGCGTCGGGTTGCCGACCCGCCTGATGAGGGTGGCCACCGTCGGGCCGTCGAGCTTGGGGGACAGCAGAACTGGTACCGCACCCACGCGGGCGGCGGCACATGCCGCCAACGTGATATCGAAACCATCGGACTTGTGGATGACCAGTTTTTCGCCCGGAGCGACACCGGCGGCACGCAGCCGTCGCGCGATATCGTCAACCGCGGCAGCCACCGCGGCGATGGTCGCGGTGCCCTGCAGCTGGGGAGCCAGCGAAGGCCGGTGATCCAGCGTCAGAGTGTTGGAGGGGTGCCTGCGTGCCGCGCGCTCGAAGAGCGTGCCCAGCTTGATACCACGGTTTCCGATGCGCTGCAGAATCATTGGGGTACTCCGGCTTCCTGGGTAGCGCGCGACTCCTCGGTGATACGCGCGATGGCGTCCACGGTGGCCTGCATATCGGCGCGGAGCTTGTCGCCCCACTCACTGACGAACCGCTGCTTACCCTCTTCGTCGAGGTGCGACATGATCTCGGTGATGCCCTCGGTGGGCTTACCCATCCGGTAGTGGTGCCGCAGGATCGATCCGCCCTCGGCGGCGTCGACAAAGTAGCTCCAGACGCTCTCCTGCAATTCGCCCGATCGATTCAGGATGGACCAGCTGAACTGCCTAGGCGCTTCGGCGGCCACGATCTCGCTCTCCGTCTGCCAGCCGCCGCGCACCACCGGCGCCCAGGCAACGACATCGGTCGCACGATTGTTGTTTCCGCGGAAGCGGGAGCCAACTTGGCCCGGTTCACCGGATATCCACTGTCCACCAATGCATTCAGGGCTCCAGCGACCACTCTCGGGGAGGTCGCTCACCAAGGCGTACAGCTCGTCAGGGGTTGCGGTGGAGAAGGCGCTGGTTTCGATTTCGAAGAGGGTCACGCATAAAAGGCTGGCATCGGCGCTGGGGTGCAGCGATGTATCCGCGGACGGTCCGTCAAGTTGGTTTCCGGGTCCGTCAAGTCGATGCGCCGCAGACGGTAAAAGCCCTGGTTGCGGCCGGGAATCACGCGGGCAGCAGTACGAGGCGAGTGCCCCCCATGACCTCGGTTTCGATACGCCGGTGCGCCCGCGCCGCTTCCGAAAACTGCATCACATCAATGGTATTCGGAGTCAGGTCACCGGCGGCCAACAGAATCGCGGTGCGCTGGGCCGCATTGGCGAGCTGACAGGCCGACGCCCTGGACATGACAAATCCGCGGATGGATCCGCTCTTGCGGTACAGCGGCCCCAGCGGGACGGGACGCTGGGTCTCCGGGGTTCCGTCTCCCGATAGCAGGACGATGCGGCCATGCGGCGCAAGCAGATCCACCGCTGCGACAAGATCGTTGACGCCCGAAGTGTCGACATAGACGTCGATGCCGCCGTGGTGCGCCTTACCCACCGTCCCGAGCCAGTCCGTGGTGTGGTCGTACGCCTCATGGGCGCCGAGTTGCAGGCATCTGTCCAGGCTGCGCTGGGAAGCGACCGCGATCACCCGCGCACCGCATCGGACCGCGAGGGTGACGGCCGCCGACCCTACATTTCCACCGGCACCGACGATCAGCACCGTTTCCCCGGCTCTGATTTCCCCATACTCGACGGTTGCCAGATACGCGGTAGAGGCAGGATGGGCCACGGCGACGGCCGCCAACGGATCGACATCCGCCGGCAACTCATACAGTCTTTCGGCCGGAACTGTGGCCAATTCCGCTGTAGCACCTTGCCTTCCGTCGTATCCGAGGCTGGTGCACCACACCTGATCGCCGGCACGGAATCCCCCAGCATCGTGCACAACCGTGCCGACAAGGTCGCGTCCCACCACGAACGGCAGCGGAATTGACGTGGGGTACGCACCCGACCGCACGAAGGTATCGACCGGATTGACGGCTACCGCGCCGACCTGGACGAGTACCTCATCGGCCCCCGCCACAGGTTCGGGAAGCGTGCCGTATCGGATGTTTTCCGCGGGTCCTCGCTGCTCGATATAGGCGGCGCGCATGCACACATCTTGCGGCATGCCGGAGACCGTCACAACGTGACGGATTACGTTGCCAATGATTGCAATTCACGGCTCCTGCGCGGGCAGCGGTGTCCGCGCCACCCCGGCCGTGCCCAACTGCCCGGCAATCCACGGAAACGCCTGCGCGAAGGCCTCCTGTGCGTACGCCCAGTCGTGGTTGCCGGTGCGCCGCACGACCGCACACTCGATGCCCGCGGGCAGCGCCGCCGCGCAGAGCCGACTCGCCGCGATCGGGCCGGTGAACTGCTCCTGCCCTGCCCTGATCTTTGCGGTCGTCGATACGTCCAGCCAGCCCGCCACATCCTGATACCGCCCATGGCTGCGCATCGCCGACAAGGTGTCGAACCGCGCCCATTGAGCCTCGTCGCCGCCGTACAGCCGCTCCACCGTTTGGTCCTTGGTGCCCGCGTTGGGGGAAAGGTCGCCCGCCATGTCGACGAAGGCGTGGAAGAGTTCCGGGTGGGTGATCGTGAGGTCGGCCGCGCAGGTTCCGCCCATCGACCAGCCAACCACACCCCAGTTGCCAGGCCTCGTTCCGAATTCTGAATTCACATATGGAACAACCTCTTTGGTGATGTGATCGGCGACGTTGCCGCGCGGTCCGTCGACACATTCTGTGTCGTTGTTGAACGAACCCCCGGTGTCGACGAAGACCAGCACCGGAGTGACCCCGTCATGCGACTGCGCGAAGCGGTCCATGGCACCGGCCGCGTTGCCCTGGCGTACCCAGTCGGCGGGCGTCGACCACGCCCCGGAGATCATGACGACGACAGGAAGTTGCGGGGTCGCGGGCCGCGCGAACCAGGCGGGCGGCAGATAGACGTACTCGGCGCGGTGATGGAATCCCGAAGCGTCCGAAGGGATATCGACGGGAACGACCCGCCCCGTTGTCGTGGATCCTTTGCCCTTCAGGTCCTGCACCGTCGCCAGGTCGGCCTCGTCGGGCAAGGGGCCGGCGGTCACCGCCGCCCACGCCAAGCGCAACGTGTCGTAGTAGTCGATCCACTGATTGAGCACCGTGGCAGCGGCCAGCAGACACAGCGGCACCGCCAGCATCATCGCGCCCCGCCGTATCCACTGTGTCCGTACCCAGCCCGCGATCAGGACAACCAATGCCACTGCGGCCAAACCGATCCACGTCCACAGCAGGAGCGGTGGCGGGTTGTCGGCCATCCCTTGCGAGGTGATGTACCAGTACGCCGATGAACCCACGGCCACACCACACAGCAGGGCACTGGGCACCCACACCCGGAGCCAGCTCGGTGGCCTGCCATAGAGACCGGCAACCAGTGTCAGCGCGGCCAGAAGCTGAATCGCCACCGGCAGCCAGCCGTGAATAAGCGACGGGCCTGCGTACAGCGGATTGTTTCGCGCATAGGCGGGCAGCTCGGCCAACACCAATGTCCCCGACGGCGGCACGCCCTGATTGTCCCCGCGATTCCTGAAGAACATCCCCGGGCACTCTGGAGAATCGCTGGGAATCAGCCGATCTCGGAGGTGACGGACAATGCGGCCGCTGGTTGCCGGTGCACCTATGCCCGGCCAATAGTGCAGAAATGACGCGGGTTGTCCTGATCGTGCTGTGCGCGCTGCAGGTCACCATGCAGCTCTACGTGTGGATTCCGATCCACGACGCGGTGTCGGCGTCCTACGGCGGGCAGAACATGACGCCCGCCCTGTCCGCGGCACTCTTCGGCTACGCGGCGGGTTTCCTGCTGTTCGGGCCCGTGACCGACCGCTTTGGCCGTCGGCCTGTGCTGCTCGCGGGGGTATCCGTCATGGCCGCTCTGACCTTTCTGGTTCCCTTCGCCCCGACACCCGCGCTGTTCGGCTCGCTCCGCGTGCTGCAAGGTTTCGCCGGAGGCGCGTTCTCGCCGTCCGCGTTGAGTTACCTCGGAGAGGCGCTGCCGCGACGGACGGCGACCACCGCGATCGGCGCGGTATCCACCGCGTACCTGATGGCGGGTGTCCTCGGCCAGGTGATGGCCTCAATCATCACTGACACGTGGGGTTGGCAGTGGCTGTTCCGGGTGAGCGCCGCCGGACTCGCGGTCAATGTCGCGCTCCTGGCGCTCGTCATGCGCGAGGAGCGCAGCGGGGACCCGTCGGCGCGGGTGAGGTCGGGCTTCGCCGCACAAGCTCGCCTACTCACCCGTGCCGATATCGCGGTGCCGCTGGTGGCCGTCTTCGTGCTGATGTTGTCGTTCGTCGCGATGTACACGAGCCTGGCGACTCAGCTGGTGGATGCGTTGCACCTGCCCGAATCCATGGGCACCACGATTCGGCTGGCCGGCATTCCCGGAATGTTGGTGGCCCCGTTTGTCGGGTCATGGGTGGGCAGAGTCGGCACGGAAACCGGGGCGCTGGTGGGTTACCTGCTGGCCGCCGTGGGGCTGACTGTCGAGGCGCTCGGCGCCGAATCGATTCCGGTCATCATCGTCGGCAGCAACATTTTCGTCGCCGGGATCGCGGTCGCCTCCACGGCAATGGTCACCATGTTCGGCGATCGGGCCGCTCCCCGACGCGGTGCGGGTACGGCCCTGTACGGATTCACGGTCTTTCTCGGCGCCAGCTCCGCGCCCTACCTCGCGCGTGCTCTCGGGTTCCGGCCGCTGCTGGGTGCTCTCGTAGTCGCGCTGATCGCTGGCGCGGCCCTCGTGGCCAGCTCACGACGTGCATCCGGGCCGGTCACGGCGACGGTGGACATAAGCACCCAGCCCAGTCCGCTACCATGACCGACGGAGGATTCGCCTAGTGGCCTATGGCGCTCGCCTGGAACGCGGGTTGGGTTAATAGCCCTCAGGGGTTCAAATCCCCTATCCTCCGCCACTGCAGGACCGCATCAAGGAGGGCAATGGCTGCCGGACGCCGGACGGCGACCATCGTTCTGACCAGCAGCCATGCCGCTCTCTCCTTGATCGCGGGACTGCTTTTTTTCTTTTTCGCCCTGCCCCGCTGGCCTGAGCTGAACGGCTCAACCGGCCACACCTTCGGTACGTGGATGCGCATCATCAGCGGCGCGCTGCTGGCGGCCGCGGGCGTACCGGCCCTCGCCGCCTGGCGGCAGACCCGTCGGCCCGAGTTCGCGACGCCACAACTGGCCCTCACGCTGCGTGCCGCCGCCTTCACCGGCAGCTTCCTGGCCGGTGCACTGGTGACCGGAACGGCGATCGCCGAGATCTGGCTGAACCTGGACCGGTTCGGCATCTGGGAGTTCGGGGTGTACGGCGCCGCCGCGGCGATCGGGATCCTGGCGTTCGCGGCCTATCACCTGGCCTTCGTGGCCGAGCGTCCCGCGCCGGAACGCACGCCCCGCCCGGCCAAGAAGAAGCCCGCCACACCCGACTCTGAGGACTCCGAGGACTCTGAGGACACTGAGGACGCTGAGGTCCCGGACACCAAGGACACTGAGGCCCCCGAGGACACCGACGCGGACGAGGCCGTCGCGGCCGAAGACGCCGAGAACACCGACCTCAAGGACGAAGAGACCCCGGACGCGGAGGGCAAGGACGAGGACACCGTGAAGAAAGTTCTCGAACCGGCCCGCGGCCTGCGCAACCGTCGCACCCGACGGTCCTAACTCGCGTCCTTACCTCGCGCCGACAGGACGAGAACCGAACCGTCATTGGGTGCGAACGCCTTGACCTCCCAGCCACCCTTGTCGGTCTTGGTGGACAACATCCGGTCAAGCTCATCGCTGCGCTCGAACTGCGCGGTGGACGGCACCCCGGCATCGAGGGTCTTCCACAGGCGTGGCCTGGATGCGAGCACCATGCTCGAACGGAAGGGCGCCACGTACGCGGCCAGCTGCTGCGGCGGCATCTCGATGATCGCGTCCACCCAATACGTGGTGTCGGGGCCGGGCAGGGGCTCGTCACTGAAGAAGCCCTGCACCCACTCACCGGTAACCGGCTTGGGCAGCTTGGGGAAACGCTGCTCCAGCGGGTCCGAGTCGTAGCGAACCGGCGACGCGCCGGTCTGTTGCGGTGTGTAGGACATCTGGGTGGACCCAGCCTTATCCCATAACGAACAACCACTCACCGTGAACAGCGCGACGGCGCAGGCCGCCGCCCAATGTCTCATTACTGCACGGTACCGGCCCGTAAGCGTTTGGTAGCGAGTACCCAAATCGCCACCGCAAGAAACAGCAACGGATAGAGCGCCGTGTCGAAGACTCTTTCCGCGCGCGACATGTGCGCGATGACCGCGTCCCAGCCGGTGATGTAGGACTCGAAATCAGGATTCAGCCGCATCGCGCGCACATAGAGTCCCAGATACCACCACATGGACACGAGCAGCGCGATCACGGCGGACGCCGCGGCCCACTGCCACCGGGCCCTGCCCTTCGTCGTCAGAATGTGGTTGACCAACAACACCATCAGCGGAACCGTCCACACCCAATGGTGAGTCCACGCCAACGGCGAGACCACGCAGCCGACCATCCCAACGACGATGACCGCGAGCAGCTCGTGGCCCGCCGAATGCGCGCGCCACGCGGCCGCCATTCCCCACAGGGCGGCGCAGCCGGCGAGTAGAACCCACAACCAGGTCGGCATCTGCTGCGGCGTGTAGATATTCGCCAGGACGCCGCCTATCGACGAGTTGGCCGGATGGTCCAGCGAGCCGATATGGCCCGTCGTCCGCACCGCACCCAACCAATAGTCGGACGAATCAGAGGGCAGCACAATCCATCCCAGTAGCACGGTGCCCATGGCCGTCACCATCGCCGCTGACGCGGCGCGCCATTGTCGAGTGATCAGCAGGTACGGAACGAAGATGACGGCCGTCAGTTTGACACCCGCGGCGACACCCACCGACCAGCCGCGCCACCGGGCCCCTTCGGGTCGGGTGAGATCCCAGATGATGGGTGCGGCCAGTACGAGATTCACCTGCCCCTGCCACAGGGTGCCGTGGATCGGCTGAATATCCCAGGCCACCAAGTTCATTCCCGCGCACGCGACAGCCAGGGGCGCATTCGCGGAGTATCCGAGCACCCGCCAGCAGCGCCAGATGATGGCGAACAGGGCCACCAGATTTATCAAGAACCAGATGACCTTCGCAGCTCCCAACGACACAAAACCCAATGGCGCGAAGATCATTGCCGCGAACGGGGTATAGGTGAACCATCCTGCATCCGGTATCTCGTTGGCGTACAACGGTTCACCGTGCAGAACCCGCAGACCTCCGAACCGGTAGGTCATCAGATCGCCACCGTTGGTGAACAACCCGAAGCTGTTCGGGGCGTTCAGCGGTATCAGCCAATGCTGCAGCAGCACGGCCACAAGTCCGGCCGCCAACCACACACCAGCCGCCCGCCACGACATACTGCGGACTGTCACTACTGCTTCCTATCGGTATCCCGGGACGGCTGAACGCGTTTCGGTTCTCCCGGCATCTTCGGGTAGTTCGGCGGATACGGCATATCCCCCAATCCGTCCGCCTCGTCCCGTTCTACCATCTCAAGCAGCGGCTCGATCGACTGCGGTGCATCATCCATCTCCGCCATGGGGTCCGGTCGTTTCCGCAGCAGATCGGGCACGGTAGCGATGGTGAAATCATCGGGTTCGGCGTCCACCAGTTCTTCCCACGTCAACGGCGTGGATACGGTGGCGATGGGCGTGCGCCGCACCGAGTACGCCGATGCCATGGTGCGATCACGCGCGTTTTGGTTGAAGTCGATGAAGATGCGCTCCCCGCGTTCTTCCTTCCACCACGAGGTGGTCACCTGCTTGGGCGCGCGACGTTCCACCTCGCGCGCCAGCGCGATCCCGGCCCGGCGCACCTCGATGAAGTCCCAACGGGCCTCGATACGTAGGTAGACGTGGATGCCGCGACCGCCGGATGTTTTCGGGTAGGCGACAAACCCCAGCTCGTCCAGTAGCGGGCGCAACACCTCGAGCGCAACCGACTTGGCTTCGTCGAAACCGGTTCCCGGCTGCGGGTCCAAATCAATGCGCAGCTCGTCGGGATGATCCAGATCGGGGAAACGAACCTGCCAGGGGTGCAGCGTCACCGTGCCCATCTGCGCTGCCCATACGATCGCGGCGGGCTTGGTCACCCGCAGCACCTCCGCGGTGCGACCAGAGGGAAAGGTGACCTCACAGCTGTCCAGGTACTCCGGATAGTGCTTCGGCAGCCGTTTTTGGTAGATCTCTTCGCCGTCGATGCCGTCGGGGAAACGCTGCAGATGTGTGGGGCGGTCGCGCACCGCGTTCATCATCGGACCGACAGCCACTGTGCGGTAGTACTCGGCGAGGTGGCGTTTGGTGCCACCCTCGGCTCCCAACTGGGGGAAGTACACCTTGTCAGGGTTGCTCAGCCGGACGGCGATGCCGTCGACATCCAGTTCCTCGGCGGGCGTGGGCATTACCGTCATCATATGGGAATGGACCTGCCCGTCATGCCTCCTATCGCGCCAATGCTCGCAAAACCTGTCGCAAAAATCCCGGCCGACGCCTCCTATGAGCCCAAGTGGGATGGGTTCAGGTCGATCGTGTTTCGTGACGGCGACGAGGTAGAGCTGGGCAGTCGCAACGAGAAGCCCCTGACCCGGTACTTCCCCGAGTTGGTGGCGGCAATTCTTGCCGAGCTGCCCCAGCGATGCGTCGTCGACGGCGAGATCGTGATCGCCACCGATGCGGGGCTGGATTTCGAGGCGCTGCAACAGCGGATTCACCCGGCAGATTCGCGGGTGCGGCTGCTCGCCGAGCAGACACCCGCCTCCTTCATCGCATTCGACCTGCTGGCGCTGGGTAACGAGGATTACACGGCCCGGCCGTTCAGCGAGCGGCGTGCCGCGCTGACCGAGGCACTGTCCGGTGCCGGGAACTCCATTCACCTCACCCCCGCGACCACCGACCAGACCCTGGCGCAGCACTGGTTCGAGAAGTTCGAGGGGGCCGGTACCGATGGGCTCATCGCGAAACCGTTGGCGATCCCCTATCAACCCGACAAGCGCGTGATGTTCAAGATCAAGCCCGAACGGACCGCCGATTGCGTTGTCGCGGGGTACCGGTTACACAAATCGGGCGACGACACCATCGGGTCGCTGCTGCTGGGCCTGTATCAGGACGACGGCGTGTTGGCATCGGTCGGCGTAATCGGCGCTTTCCCCATGGCCGAACGCAAGCGCCTCTTCCAGGAACTGCAACCACTGGTCACCTCCCTCGACGGGCACCCGTGGAACTGGGCCGCGCACGAGGCGGGCGAACGCACACCGCAGAAGAACGCGGGCTCTCGGTGGAATGCCGGCAAGGACCTGTCCTTCGTCGCGCTGCGCCCCGAGCGGGTGGTGGAGGTGCGCTACGACCACATGGAGGGCGTGCGGTTCCGGCACACCGCCCAATTCAACCGCTGGCGCCCGGATCGCGATCCGCATTCCTGCACCTACGAGCAGCTCGAACGACCAATCGCGTTCAGTCTCAACGATATTGTGCCGGGCTTGGTGTGACGGATGAGCGCTTGCGCGAAGACCATATGACGGGTGCGGGGCGGTTCGCACCGAGCCCCTCGGGCGACCTGCACATAGGAAATCTACGGACGGCATTGTTGGCATGGCTGTTCGCGCAGTCGAGCGGGCGCCGGTTCCTGATGCGAGTGGAGGACCTCGATACCCGGACCAACTCCGCGGTGGCGCAGCGCCAGCTGGCCGACCTCGCCGCGATCGGTGTGCGGTGGGAGCTGCCCGTGATGTGGCAGTCCGATCGGACCACCGCCTACGGAGAGGTGATCACCTCGCTAGACTCTCGCGACCTACTGTACGAATGTTATTGCAGCAGAAAAGACATCGCCCAAGCCCCGACGGCACCACACTCACCGCCGGGCGCGTATCCGGGCACCTGCCGCGAGCTGCCGGAATCCGAACGAAAGCAACGGCGCGCCGCGCGCCCGCCCGCACTACGACTGCGCACAGAAAACTCGTCATTCACCGTGCACGACCTGCTACACGGTGAATACACCGGCCTCGTCGATGATTTCGTGGTGCGCCGCGGTGACGGTGTGACCGCCTACAACGTCGCGGTGGTGATCGACGACCAGGAGCAGGGCGTCGATCAGGTGGTGCGTGGCGACGACCTGTTGGCCTCCGCGCCGCGGCAGGCCTATCTGGCCGCGCTGCTGGGCTATCCGGTGCCGACATACGCCCATGTCCCATTGGTTCTCAATACCGCGGGGGCACGGTTGGCCAAACGCGATGGCGCGGTGACCCTCGCCGATCTCGGTGCGGATCGGGCGTTCGCGTTGATCTGTGATTCGCTCGGGTACCGGGCCGCCGACGCCGCCGATCTGCTGAGCCAGTTCGATTCCGGGCGCATCCCGCGTGAGCCCTGGATATACCCGGGCTGATTCGAAGCGACCTGAAGGCGGCCGAATCGTGTTAGCCTCCCGCGGTGCTTCGTGCCGTCATGCTTGCGCTTCTCGCACTGGTGGCGGTAGCCGGTTGCGCGGCCCCGGCACAGGAACCGTTACGCGTCGGCACCGAGGGCGTGTACGCGCCGTTCAGCTTTCACGACGGGCGCACCGGGGAGTTGACGGGCTACGACGTGGATGTGGCTCGCGCCGTCGGTGAGAAACTGGGCCGCCCGGTGGAGTTCGTGGAGATCCCCTGGGACGCGATCTTCGCCGGATTGGACGCCGAACGGTTCGACATCGTCGCAAACCAAGTCACGATCACCCCGGCACGCAAAGCCAAGTACGACCTGTCCACGCCCTACGCCATCGGCGAGGGCGTGATCGTCACCCGCGCCAACGACGACACCATTCACGGCCTGGCCGATGTCCGAGGCAAGGTGGCCGCCGAGAACGCGACGAGCAACTGGTCGCAGATCGCCCGCGACGCCGGCGCCCGGGTGGAGACGGTCGAGGGCTTCACCCAGTCCATCACCCTGCTGAGCCAGGGCAGGGTCGACGTCGTCATCAACGACAGCATCGCCGTCTACGCCTACCTAGCCAGCACCGGCGATCCGGCCGTGAAGATCGCCGGGACCACCGGACAGCGCAGTGAGCAGGGGTTCGCGGCCCGGAAGAACAGCGGCCTACTACCCGACCTCGACAGGGCGCTGGATCAGCTGGCGGCCGACGGCACATTGACCCGCATCTCCCAGAAATACCTGAAGGCCGATGCCAGCGGAACAACCAAAACCGAAGCAGGCCAGAACGATTCCAGTGAGGTCAGATCCAACACTCAGTTGGTACTGGACAATCTGTGGCCGATGGCACGCGCCATGGTCACCGTCACCCTGCCGCTGACCGCCATCAGTTTCGTGATCGGACTGGTGATCGCCCTCGGGGTGGCGTTGGCCCGCATGTCGGATCATCGCGTGCTATCCGGCCTCGCCCGCATCTACATTTCGATTATTCGCGGTACGCCGCTGCTGCTTCAGCTGTTTCTGATCTTCTTCGCACTGCCCGAGTTCGGAGTGAAGATCAGTCCCTTCCCCGCCGCCGTTATCGCGTTCAGCCTCAACGTGGGCGGCTATGCCGCGGAAATCATCCGCTCGTCCATCCTGAGCATTCCGCGCGGGCAGTGGGAGGCCGCCTCCAGCCTGGGCATGAGTTACAGCACCACGTTGTGGCGCATCGTCATTCCGCAGGCCAGCCGGGTCGCGGTGCCGCCGCTGTCGAACACGTTGATCTCGCTGGTGAAGGACACCTCGCTGGCATCGGCGATCCTGGTGACCGACGTGATGCGCACGGCGCAGGTCGCCGCCGCACCGACCTTCCAGTTCTTCACGCTTTACGTCACCGCCGGGGTCTACTGCTGGATCGTCTGCATGGCGATGTCGGTGGTACAGGACCGGCTGGAACAGCGTCTGGAGAAGTCGGTCGCGCGCTAGGCGATGCTCACCGGAAGATCGGCGAGCCCGCGCAGCGTGACATTCGGCCGGTAGGTGGGCTCACCCATCAGCCGGGCTTCCGGGAACCGAGCGGTGATCGAACTCAACGCCAGCTTGGCCTCCAGCCGGGCCAGCGGAGCACCCAGACAAAAGTGTGGTCCGTGCCCGAAGGCCAGGTGTTTGATCTCGGCACGGTCGGGGTTGAAGACGTCCAAGTCGGGACCGACCTCCGGATCACGTTGTGCGGCAGCGAGCATCAACAGCACCCACTCGCCGCTCGGCAGTGTGAAGTCGCGAATGGTCATGTCCCCGTCGGCGACACGGGCCACCATGTGCACCGGCGGGTCGTAGCGCAGCGCCTCTTCGACAACCAGTGGTGCGCGATCAGCATTCTGCCCCAACAGTTTCCACTGCTTTGGATCACGCAGCATCGCCAGCGACGCGTTGGCGATCAGGTTGACGGTGGTCTCGTGTCCGGCAATGAGCAGCAGGGTGCAGGTGGAGATGATCTCCTCCTCGGTGAGCTGATCACCGGCCTCCTCCACCTGGATCAGCGCGGACAGCAGATCGTCACCAAGATTGCGCCGCCGGGCCGCGATGAGGTCGATGAAGTAGTCCCACATCCAGTGAGCGGCCTGGAACCGTTCGTCCATGTTGGCCGGAGACTGTCCGGTCAACGCGTACACCGGGTCCAATCCCTGGGAGAGAAGCGCCGAGGCCCTGCCGAATTCCGGCTCGTCTTCGATGGGGACCCCCAGCATGCGGCAGATCACCGCGACGGGCAGCGGATAGGCGAAATCCGTGACCAGATTGAAGGTTCCGCGCCGGGCGAGGTTCTCCACCAGCTGATCCACCAGGGCCTGGATGTCTCCCGCCATCGCGTTGATCACCTTGGGGGCGAATGCCTTCGAAGCCAACTTACGTAACCGAGTGTGATCGGGGGCGTCCAGCCCCAAGAACGAGGGCCTGCCGACCAGATTGGGATTCTGGGCAAGCTGTCGTTGGACGATCTTCGACTTACGGCGGTCCGATGACGCCTGCGGGTGGCGCAGCACCGCGTTGCAGTCCGCGAAGGTCGCCAGCACACTCACTGCCATACCGGGCGGATGCACCGGACCGGTCTGCGTCTGCTCGACCAACTGGCCGTAGACGGGGTACGGATTCGCACGATTGGCCGGGTCGAGCACCTGAAGAAGCAGGGTGCCCGGATCGGTCGTAGTAGGCATGCGTCCAGTGTGCGTTGAGATTCTGAGATCCGCCTGAGGCAACGGCGTCCGGCCGCCGGAATTTAACCGTAGTAGCGGCCCAACGTGTCGTCCCGCAGCTCGTCGAAGCGCCCGTCCACGATGCTGGCGCGGATGCGGTCGACCAATCCAATGGTGAACCGCTCGTTGTGGATAGTGGCCAAGGTAGAGGCCAAGATCTCCTTGGCCTTGAACAGATGGTGCAGGTACGCCCGCGTGTAATGCGCGCAGGTGTAGCAGTCACATTCGGCGTCGATGGGGGTGAAGTCCCGGCGATACTTGGCGCCGGTGATGTTGACCCGACCATCGCGGGTGTAGACGGCGGCGTTGCGCGCGACCCGTGACGGGGACACGCAATCAAAGGTGTCCGCCCCCGCCGCGACCGCCGCGAAGAGGTCGTCGGGCTCACTGATCCCGAGGAGATGGCGCGGCTTGTGTTCGGGTAGTTCGGATGTCACCCAGCCGACGATGGTGCCGAGATTCTGCTTCTCCAGCGCGCCGCCGATGCCGTAGCCATCAAAGCCGCGATCCCCGCTGCTCACGAGGGATTCCAGTCCCCGCGCGGCCTGGCGCCGAAGATCCTCGTACTGCGCGCCCTGCACCACACCAAACAACGCCTGATACGGCTTGTCGGCGCGCTCACGCGTCAACTTCTCGTGCTCGTCCAGGCAGCGCTGCGCCCACTCGTGGGTGCGCTGTACCGAATCCTCCTGATATTCACGGGTATTGATCAAGGTGGTGAGTTCGTCGAAGGCGAACATGATGTCGGCGCCCAGCTGATGCTGGATCTGCATGGACACCTCTGGAGTGAACCGATGTGTGGAACCGTCCAGATGCGAGGTGAAGGTCACCCCGTCGTCATCCACGTGGGCGAGCTTGTCCTTGCCTGCGATCACATGGTCATCAGCACGCGCTCTGTCGACGTCCATCGCCATCACCTTGCGCGCCCCGGAACCCAGCGAGAGCACCTGGAACCCGCCGCTGTCGGTGAATGTCGGCCCGGGCCAGTTCATGAAGGCGCCCAGTCCGCCGGCCTCGTCCACAATGTCGGGTCCAGGCTGCAGATAGAGGTGGTAGGCGTTGGCAAGCACCGCCTGGGCCCCGAGCGCGGCCATGGTTTCCGGCAGAACCGCCTTGACGGTGGCCTTGGTTCCGACGGCGATGAAGGCCGGGGTCTGGATGTCACCGTGCGGGGTATGAATGACACCTGCCCGGCCCGCAGTCCCGGGCAAGGTGGCGTCGATGGAGAAGTACTGGTCAGTCATCGGAGGCTATTTTGCCCTGGGCGCGTCGCGCGCCCGGCGTTCGGCTCTTCGCCCAAGCGGCTCATCATCGTCGTAGGCTCGGCTGATGACAACGATGTCGGATCTTCTCGCGCTGGAACAGGGCACCACCACTGCAGAGGCCTTGGTCTTCTTCGACAATTTGGAGCCCGTGCGATCCGAAGAGTTGATCGGCCAGCGCTGGCATGGCGGTGAGGTGCCTACCGGGCATTCGATGGACGGCATCCTGACTGTGTCGGGCTGGTACGGCAAGCAGTTCGACGATGTCGATCATGTGCATCCGCTGCTTTTCAGCCTTGGTGGTGGCGATATCTTCGCGGTCGACCCGATGCTGGCGCCGATGGGACTCGCGGGCCGGATCAGTGGGCTGACTGAGTCCCCGATGGTCAAACGCACGTCGCCGACCGCACTGGCCGCGCTCAAACCGCTGATCCGGACCAACAAGCATCGCGCCCGTCTGCGCAACATCGAGTTCCGCGGCGCCGTCAGTGCGGCCATGGTCTACGACCACAAGGCGATCATCGACCACTTCCGCAAGGTCGACGACGCGACGCTGCTGGGCATCATGGATCTGCGCGATATGGACCAGCCCTACTTCTTCACATTGCGCCGAGACTGAGCGCTGGCGCCGCGCAGCGCCTACGCTGCCCGCGTGAGGGCGTCGAAATGATCTTGTTCGAGCGATCTTTCGCCTACCCGCCGCAGCAGGTGTGGCGGGCGATGGTCGATCCAGACCTGTGGTCCCTGCAGACCGATGGGTTCCGACCGGAGGTCGGTTGCCAGTACCGGATCACTCATCCGGCCATCATGGGCACCCGACTGCTCGGCACCGGTGACTGCACCGTCGTCGCCGCGGATCCGGGTGAGCTGCTGGCCGTCGACTTCGTGGGCGCGGTGCGCGAAGGCAATCCGGCCCGCTGGACCATCAGCCACCGCCTTACCGCTGAGGACGGCGGCACCCTTCTCACGACGTATCTCGACGGGGTCGATATCAATGATCACTCCGAGAAGGTGCTCCTGCGCGTCGTCACCGACAGCACGGCGCGGTCATTACACGTGCTACAGGAGATGTTGAGTGGGCGCACCGCCCGCTAATACGTGCTGTACTTGTACCAGGACAGATCAAAGGGGGGGTATGTTCACCAAACTCGCTGTCGGCGTCGCCGTCGCGGTGTCCGTCGTCGTAACCGCACCGACCGCAACAGCTGATGAGGACAGTTGTCGGCAGTACTATGCGATTCTCCCGCAGCTCACGCAGGCTTCCGCCACATTCCATGAGGAGCGCCAGGGCGTTGGCGACCGTGAGCTCATTGGCAAACTACTCGACGGCGGGTTATCACCTCGCCTGGTGAAGGATTGGGCGGACATGCTGAACCAGCACGCCATCATTTTCACGATGGCGCAGGGCCGGGTATCCGACATCGACGTGATCACTGCCATGTTTGATCAGCGCAATGCGTTGAACGAGATGACCGTCAGCTTGGACTCTCGCGGTCAAACAGACCTGGCCGCTCCCGCCCCACCAGAAGTTCGCTCTCGGCTGGAGAAGAGCTTTTCCCACGGAGCCTCCGCCAACTCCCGCCTGCAACAGCTATGCCCCGCAGGATGAGCGGCGCTCGGCCGAAAAACGCCCCCTGATCTGCTCTAGCAGTCAGAGGGTAATGGCGGTGGCGGAGGGATTTGAACCCTCGGACGGGGGTTACCCGTCACACGCTTTCGAGGCGTGCTCCTTAGGCCGCTCGGACACGCCACCGCCGAGAAGACTACAGGCAGCAAGGCCCTATCCCCCAATCGGTTGGCCCAGCTATCCGGGACGACCCCCGCGCCACCACGGGTGAAGGTGCTATATCGCGCCACCGACCGGCAGTGTTAGCAACACACCGTCCATATGCGTGAGATTGCATGACTGACAGAGAACTCCCAGCGCCCTCTACGAATACAGCGGCGCTGCTCTCAGGAATGTGGCTTTCCATCTTGCTTGTGCAGGTTCTCGTTGACATCGCAGCGGCCGCCCCGTCGGGGCGGGCGGATGCTGCGCGGCGGTCAAACGCCACGACGAGGTCGGTACGGCAGAGATCGACACAATCAAGATTGGAAGGCCCTGACCAATGAAAATCCTCGTAGGAATCGCGGCGTCCGCAGCCATCGCGGCCGGCGGACTCGGCCTGGCGGCCACAGCCAACGCGGCGCCCGCCATACCCGCACCCACTTACCACTGGTGCCCGGGCGAGTTCTGGAACCCCATCTGGGGATTCAACTGGGAATTCGGAGAGTGCCACGACGACTGGCACCGCGATCGCGATGGCGACCGGCATGACCGCGACTGGCGCGGCGACGACCGTGGCGACTGGCACGACCATGACCGCGGCGACTGGCACGACCACGATCGTGACTGGAGGCCGTAGCCGCATCTAGCCCACAAACAATCCCGCCCACCGGCACGCCCGGTGAGTGAGATTGTTTGCTGTTTGACGCCTTTCCGTGATCAAGAGTGCTCGTCGTATGCATGAAATTGCATGACTAACAGCGTATTTACAGCATTCTGTACGAATAGAGGGTTCGTATTGCCAGTTAGCAATGTTTTGCTGTTCCCGTGAAAATCCTCGTTGGAATTGCCGCATCCGCTGCCATCGCCGCGAGTGGGCTCGGGTTGGCTGCCACCGCCAGCGCCGCACCTGCTCCGGCCCTACCTGCTCCCGCCTACCACTGGTGCCCGGGCGAGTTCTGGAACCCCATCTGGGGATTCAACTGGGAAGGGGGCGAATGCCATGACGACTTCCACCGCGACCGTGACGGAGACGACCACGGGCGTGACTGGCACGCCGATGATCATCGTGACGACCGAGGACCCGATCGCGGGCCCGACCACGGTAACGACTGGCACCGGTAAAGCCCCCTA
This sequence comes from Mycobacteroides franklinii, assembly GCF_002013895.1. Lineage (GTDB taxonomy): Bacteria > Actinomycetota > Actinomycetes > Mycobacteriales > Mycobacteriaceae > Mycobacterium > Mycobacterium franklinii. The sequence goes on from NZ_MAFQ01000008.1 coordinate 255,976, forward strand.
AATACGGCCCGTCCGGCGCGAGACCCCGACCCCCGATCGCGCCGGGCGGGTCACTTACCTTTTCGCGGCGAAGAACTCCTCCAGCAGCGCCGCGCATTCCTTCTCCAATACCCCGCCGCGCACTTCGGGACGATGCGATTGACGACGATCTCGCACCACGTCCCACAGCGATCCCACGGCTCCGGTCTTGGGTTCCCAGGCCCCGAACACGACCCGGCCCACCCTGGCAAGAACCAGGGCCCCGGCGCACATGGTGCAGGGCTCGACGGTCACCGCCAGCGTCGCACCCTCCAGCCGCCAGCCGTCACCATGCTTGGCAGCGGCCTCCCGTAGCGCCAGAACCTCCGCGTGTGCGGTCGGATCGCCAAGGCGTTCACGCGCATTCGCAGCACGAGCAAGTTCTGTTCCGTCGGCGGCGTAGATCACCGCACCGATCGGCACATCCTCCGCACCGGCCTCACCCGCCGCGACCAGCGCGGCGCGAATCAGCGATTCATCGTCTGGGAATGTCAACGATCCAGCTTGTCGAGCACCGCACCGAACTCATCGGCGAAGCCCATGCGGGCCGCGATCATGCCGAGTTGTTCGTCGGGGTAGAGATCGCTCTCGCTGAGGATCACGCTGAGCACCGGCTCGGGCAGCCCGATATCGGAAAGCAAGCCCAGATCGCCTTCCTCCCAGGGATCGACCTCGTCGAGCTCATCAGGATCGAGCTCCGGGACCGGCACATTCAGTCTGTCGAGCACCTCGACAGCGATGTCGTAATCGATGGCCGCCGTGGCGTCGGAGATCAGCAGATGCGTTCCCGAGGGGGCCGGCCGAATGATGATGAAGAATTCCTCGTCAACATCCAGCAAACCGAAGACCGCACCGGCGCTACGTAATTCACGCAGCTCGGTCTCGGCAGCCGCCAAATCGGTGAGCGCTCCGGCCTTCAGCGATGTCACCCGCCAGCGGCCTTCCTCGCGCACGACGGCTACGCCGAAGCCCTCCAGGCTCTCGGCACTGGGCCCTACGGCCTTTGCGCGCTGTGCGTCCATGGGCAATACGGTAGTGCCACACACCGTGTTGTGACCACAATCCATTTGGTCACGTATGCAAACCTGATGGAGTGAACGCCGCCGAACACGACCACCAACGCCCCCCGATCTGCGTACTTGGCCTCGGACTCATCGGTGGCTCCCTCGTGCGCGCGGCCACCGCCGCAGGGCGGCACGTCTGGGGATACAACCGCTCCGCCGAGGGCACTGACGCCGCACGTGCCGCCGGCTACGACGCCACCGCCGACCTGGACCTGGCGCTGCGGCGAGCCCGCAATGCCCAGGCTCTCATCGTGCTCGCGGTGCCGGTGCCGGCCCTGTCACCACTGCTCACCCGCATCGCGGAACTGGCTCCGGAGTGTCCAATCACCGACGTCACCAGCGTGAAATCCGCTGTACTGCAAGAAGTATCGGCACACGGATTGACGGCGCGATTCGTCGGGGGCCACCCCATGGCGGGAACGACCGAATCCGGCTGGAACGCCGGGAACGCAAAGCTTTTCCACGACGCGACCTGGGTGGTCAGCGTCGACGACGGTGTCGATCCGCACGTGTTCGCGCAGGTGACCCAGCTGGCGCTGGACTGCGGATCCGTCGTGGTTCCGGCGCGCTCCGACGAGCACGATTCGGCCGCGGCAGCTATCTCGCACCTGCCGCACCTACTCGCCGAGGCGCTCGCCGTCACCGCCGACGGGATCCCCCTGGCCTACTCGCTGGCCGCCGGATCATTCCGGGACGGCACCAGGGTTGCCGCCACAGATCCATCGTTGGTGCGCGCCATGTGCGAATCGAACCCACATGGCGTGCTGCCGGCCCTGGAAGAGGCCATGGCGCTGCTGGCGGCGACCTGGAACACCTTGAATGCCGAAGACTCGGTAGAGCTGCTGGTGGAGGCCGGGTACGCCGCGCGGCAGCGATACGAGGCACACAAGCGGTTCGATATCACCGGCATCAGCCGACAGGACGCCGACTGGCGTGAACAGCTGACCGAAGCGGGTCGTGCCGGAGGCGTGCTGCGGAACGTGCCCTAGATGCGGATGGCGAGTCCGGGGTACTCCAGCAGAAATCCCTCGTCATCCACGGTGACGGTGGTGTCGGCGACCGGTGAGACCACCTTGATGCCCTTGCCGTCGTTGCGGTAGCTGATGGTGGCGGGACTGACCGCCAGATCCGGCAGGGTCACGTACACAACCGGCAGTACAGCACTGCCTTCCTGCTGGTAGAGGCCCGTCCGGCGAATCGGCAGTGCGTTGAAGAAGGGGCTGAACACCACATCGACGTCCAGCGCGCCGTCAAACGTGGCGCGCGTCGCACCCTCATGGTTCTGCACCGTCCACATGCCCTCTTCGTCCCGGGCGATCGACAGCTGGCGTTCCCGCTCGGCGACCGTGGTGGACAAGGACAGCCGATTGGTGGAGCCGGTCTCGTCGGTGACCAGGTCGTATGAAGCACTGAACGCCGGGTGGGCGTCGGACGCACCGGCCACGAAACGGCCGTGCGCACGGATACGCCGACCAGATAGTTGGACCCTGGTGGATTCCATGCGCGATGCGTCGTGAGCCCGCCAGGTCAGCACGGCAGGCCCAGTCGCCTCGGGGGTATTCACCCGTCTACCGTAGGCGACCGCGCAAATTGGGTTCCTCTTGAGCCCCTACCACCCGAACTGACCCGGCCGGCGCCGGCGGTAAGGGCGGCAACGGTCCGCAGCCGTCCGGTCCCCGGCGCCGAGAGCCACACCGCGAAAGCAAGGAACGCATCGAGCAGCAGGGCCAACGCGGTGACCATGATGGCACCGACCAGGGCCAGGTGGAATTGCCGAACCTTGATGCCGTCGATGAGATACCGGCCGAGCCCGCCAAGGCTGGCGTAGGCAGCGACAGTGGCGGTCGCGACGATCTGCAATGTCGCCGTCCGCAGCCCGGACAGCATGAGCGGCAGCGCATTGGGCACCTCGACGCCGAACAGCACTTGGCGTTCGGTCATGCCCATGGCCCGGGCCGCCTCCACCACCGTGCGGTCCACGTTCGCGACACCCGAATAGGTTCCCGCCAGCAGCGGCGGCACACCCAACAGCAGCAACGCCACCGTCGGCGGCAGCAGGCCCAGACCCCACAGCAGCACACCCAACAGCAGCACACCCAGTGTCGGTAACGCCCGAAGCGCGTTCACCGCGCTCACCACCAGGAAGGTGCCACGACCGGTGTGTCCGATGAACAGACCCATCGGCACGGCGATCACCACCGCCGCCAGCACCGCGATCACGGTGTACTCCAGGTGTTCGCCGATCCTTATTCCCAGGCCGCTGCTGCCGGTCCAATGGGACGCGGTGAATATGTAGCCGAGCGCGTCGGAGAGAAAATTCACGCGGCACCAACGGCCTTCGTCGCCCTGGTCCATGGTGTGGCAGCGCGCCCGAGGATCACCAGCAGCGAATCCACGATGACGGCCAGCAGAAAGATCGCGACGATCCCCGCGACGATTTGGCTGCTCTTGTTGGCCTGGTACCCCTCGGTGAACCAGGTGCCCAGCCCGCCGATGCCAATCACCGAACCCACCGAGACCATCGAGATATTCGTGACGGCAACCACTCTCAAGCCCGCAACCAATACCGGTATGGACAGCGGTAACTCGACCCTGACGAGGCGGGCCAAGGGACGGTATCCCACCGCGGTGGCCGCGTCGCGCACGTTCGGCGCGATCGCGTCGAGCGCCTCCGGTACCGCACGAATGAGCAGCGCAGTCGTGTAGAGAGTCAGCGCCACCATCACGTTGGCCTCGTCGAGTATCCGGGTCGGGATGATCAGCGGCAACGCGACGAACAGCGCCAGTGAGGGGACGGTGAATACGATGCTGGCGATCACCGTCGTCACCCGCCGCACCATCCGGTGCCGGTGAATCAGTGCGCCACAGGGGATCGCGATGGCCAGGCCGATGAGAATCGGTACCAGCGACAGCCGCAAGTGAATCATCGACAGCTGCCACGCGTCGCCGAGATGGGTGAAGAGATAGCGCATATCACCGCTGACCGTTACGGCGTTGACGGTCCAGCGCCACCAACACATCGTCACCCCGGACACCGCCACGTACCCGCCCATCAGCGCCGATCGCCACACCCAGCCCACACGGCGAAGACAACGCAGCATCGAGCGCCTGCCGCAGCGTCCCGTCCGGACCGAATAGCGACCCGCCCGCAATTACGCTGTCGTACAAAGACTTCCCCGATCGGTATACATCCACCCCGGCGTCGTCCATCCACCCGAACGGAGTGCCGTCGGGATTGCAGACAAGCACCCAGTCGCCCGGCGCAACGATCAGGTCACCGATCTGCGACTCCAGAACCTGCCTGACCCCGTACAACGGCACCTCACCCGCGTCGCGGAACTGCAGACCGCGATAGCCGCGATCGCGCCCGATGAATCCGGCCACGAAATCACTTGCCGGGTTGGATAACACACGCTCGGGTTCGTCGTACTGCTGCAGCACACCGCCGGGCCCGAAGACCGCCACCTTGTCCCCAAGTTTGATTGCCTCGTCGATATCGTGTGTGACGAAGACGATGGTCTTGTTGAGCTCGGCCTGCAGTCGCTGCATCTCGGCCTGCAGGTCATCGCGTACGTTCGGGTCAACGGCGCTGAAGGGTTCGTCCATCAACAGGATCGGTGGGTCCGCCGCCAACGCACGTGCCACACCGACGCGCTGCTGTTGCCCACCGGACAGCTGCGCCGGATACCTGGTGGCCAACTGAGGATCGAGGCCCACGCGTTCCAGCACTTCGAGTGCGGACTTGCGCGCGGTGCGCCGGGATTCACCACGCAACACCGGAACCGTCGCCACGTTGTCGATGACACGCTGATGCGGCATGAGACCCGCGTTCTGGATGACGTATCCGATGCCCAACCGCAATTTGACGGGATCCACCGTCCTGACGTCGGCGCCGTCGACCGTCAGGACACCCGAAGTGGGGTCGGTCATCCTGTTGATCATCCGCATCGAGGTGGTCTTCCCGCACCCCGAAGGCCCCACGAATACCGTGAACGATCCCTTGTCCACGTGCATGCTGAGATCGTCGACCGCCGTGGTCCCATCGGGATACTTCTTGGTGACATTCTCAAAAGTGATCACGCGATCAATTGCCCATCGGTTTGTCGAAGCCCTTGTCCGTCAACCATTTTTGCGCAGCTTGCTTGGGGTCGACGCCGTTGTTGCCGGACACGGCGGCGTTGAGCGTGGTGAGGTCCTCGGTGGTCAGTCGCGCCGACAACGCGTCGAGCACCTTCTTCAACTTGTCGGACTTCTTCTGCGCGTTGACCAATGGCACCACATTGCCGGCCGGGAAGGTGAACTTGGGATCGTCCAAGACCACCAGATCATGCTCGGCAATAGCCGGCGACGTACTGAAAATATTGGCCGCGGTGATGGTCCCGTCCAACAACGCCTTGACCGTCGCCGGGCCACCGCCATCGCTGATCGCGACGAAGCGTGATTCCGGGATGTCCAACCCGTAATTGGCCTTGAGTCCGGCCAGTCCGACGCTGCGGTGCAAGAACTCCGAGGGTGCACCCACCGTCACCTCCCCCGAATGCCCGGCAAGGTCGGCGATGGAGTGCAGATTCCACTTGTTCGCGGTCGCTCTGGTGACGCACAACGTGTCGGCATCCGATGCCGGCGACGGAGTCAGGATGTCCAGGTCGCCGTCCAGCTTGCGCACGAGCGCAAGCTCAACGTCATCGGGTTTGGTAGCGGTGGCCGCCGGGTCGAAGTAGCGCAGCAGATTTCCGGTGTAATCGGCGATGAGGTCTATCGAATGGTCTTTGACCGCCGGAACGTACGTTTCGCGGCTACCGATGCCCAACTGCCTGGTGATCTGAAAGCCGTTGGTCTGCAATATCTGCGCGTACAGCTCGGCCACGGTCTTCGACTCCGGGAAATCCGCCGAACCGACGATCAACGTGTTGAGATCACCCGAAAGCGGGCCTCCACCCAGGGGATTGGCGCTGCCACAGCCGCCGACGACAACCACCGCCATGACGGCAGCGAACAATTGTGCGGCCCTGCGCATCCTTCGACACTAACCGGGCAACCGGCGCCTCGCCCGGCTTTACCGTCAGGAAGATTCCGGTGGCTAACCAGAAGAGTCGGCGGATCCGGCGCTCTCGCCGGGCCCTGCCAGCAGTTCTGGCAAATATTTGATCACTGCGTCCGCCTGCTCGTCGGGAAGCAACTGACGCGCGAGCATGTTCGCTCCGATGATCATGAACATGGTGGCGTTGGCTCGATCCTGCGCCTCCCGCTCATCGATCTCCGGGCATTGCGCACGCATCACCTTCGACAGCAGTTCCGCACCCGTCGCACCGAAGCTTCCCCACAGAGCCTGCCCTAGTTCAGGATCGGTGCGCATCTGACCGAGCAGCGCAGGAGCTGCCGCGATGACATCGGGCCGCTCGAACAGTTCCGCTGTGTACGTGCAGGATTGACGAACCCAATCGCCGACTCCCGCCGCAGCGCTCATCTCCCGGGTGGGGGCAGTCCACCCGAACACCGCCTCGAACACCAGGTGGGCACGGGAGGGCCACCGGCGATACAGCGCGGGCTTACCAACGCCGGCACGTTCGGCGATCGCAACCATGGTGGTCGCCTCCCATCCCTGCTCCACCAAAAGCTCGCGCGCGGCAGCAAGCGCCTTGACGTCGATATCGGAGCTGCGGCGCCGGCCCCTACCCAGAGGTAACTCGTCGGTACTCATTGCAAATATCGTAACACTGTGTAACGTTGAGGCGTGGGTCACAGACAGAAGGGCGGCCAATGACAGGACTTCTTTCCGGAAAAACGGTGGTGATATCCGGTGTCGGCACCGGATTAGGGCGCGAGGTCGCGCTGAAGGCACACCAGGACGGCGCGAACGTCGTGCTCGGCGCCCGAACCCAGGAGAACCTGGAAAAACTGGCCACCGAACTCGACGACACCGGCGGCACCGCCGCCTGGGCCGTCACCGACATCAACGACGCGTCGGCGTGCCAGGGCCTCATCGATACCGCCGCCGAGAAATTCGGCGCAGTGGACGCACTGGTCAACGTCGCGGCCAAGGAGGATGTGTTCGGCGGAATCGAGGGCGCAGATCTGGCGCAGTGGCAGGCGATGCTCAACACCAATGTCGTCGGCACCCTGCAGCTCGTTCAGGCGGCCGTGCCGGAACTGAAGAAGAACGGTGGATCGGTGGTCTTCATCGGTTCGCAATCGGCCTTCCACCCGCAGCTGCCCCAATCCGCGTACGCGACATCCAAGGGCGCGCTTCAGAACGCGATGTACCAGCTGGCCAAGGAGCTTGGGCCGCACAAGATTCGTCTCAACATGGTGGTACCGACCTGGATGTACGGGCCGCCCATCCAGCTGTACATCGGTCTGGTCGCCCAGCAGCGCGGCATCACCCAGGAGGAAGTGCTGGCGGAACTGACGGCCAAATTCCCCCTGGGTGAGATGCCCGCCGACGAGGACGTCGCCGATGCCGTGGTGTTCTTCGCCTCCGACCGGGCCCGGATGGTGACCGGGCAGACCCTATTCGTCAACGCAGGAGAGTATTTCGCATGAGTGACAAGTATCCCGTTATCGTCTGGGGCACAGGGGTTGTCGGCAAGTTGGTGATCCGCGAACTCCTGGATCATCCGGTCTTCGAACTGGCCGCCGTCCTGGTGCACGATCCGGCCAAAGACGGCGTGGACGTGGGAACCTTGGTCGACAGTCATCCGATCGGACTGGCGGCCACCACCGACATCGACGCCGCACTGGGTACCGAGGGCACCGTCGCGTACTTCGGGCCGACCGCGCAATACGCCCTGGAGAACATCGACAACATGTCTCGCGCACTACGCAGCGGGCACAACGTCGTCTCCACGGCGATGACCCCGTGGGTGTATCCGCAGGTGTGTCCGCCAGAGATGCTCGCCGATATCAACCAGGCCTGCGAGGACGGCCAGACATCCTGTTTCACCACAGGAATCGACCCCGGCTTCGCCAACGACCTGTTCCCGATGACGCTGCTCGGCGTGGGCGGGCGCGTGGATTCTGTACTGGTACAAGAGCTTCTGGACTATCAGTACTATAACGGCGATTTCAGCACACCGATGGGCCTGGGTGCACCTATGGACCAGCAGGCGGTGCTGGAGATCCCCGAGGTGCTGATCCTGGCATGGGGCCACACCATTCCCATGATCGCCGACGCCGTCGGCGTGAAACTCGACAAGATCGACACCGTCTACGAAAAGTGGGCCACTCCAACCGAGATCGCTTACGGGGCCGAGCCCAATACCGGAACCATCGCTGCGGGGCATTGCGCTGCCGTGCGTTTCGAGATTCGCGGCTGGGTGGGTGGGAAGCCCAAGATCATCATCGAGCATGTCAATCGGATCACCAACGACACCGCTCCACATTGGCCGCGGGCACAGTCCGTCGACAATGACGCGTACCGCATTGAGATCAAGGGCAGCCCGAACATCACCCAAGAGACCGTCTTCCGCGACGAACGCTCCGGTGACGGCGCCATCGGCGGCTGCCTGGCCACCGGGATGCGAGCGATCAACGCCATACCAGCGGTTATCGACGCTAAGCCGGGATTCCTGACGCCACTGGATCTTCCGTTGATTGCAGGCCAAGGCACTATCCGCGGTTGACCTGCGCTGAGTGCCGTCTTTTCGCGGTATCTAGTTGATCTCATCCGCGAAAAGTCGGCCTCATACGCTTGCATTCAGCGCCTAGGTAGCAAATGATGAACCCATGACCAGTGACCCCGGTACCACACCGGACTCTCCGGTTGCCGACTCGTCGACCGATGTCCCCGTCGGGGAGCGGCCGCCTCTGCCTGCCAAGACCGAGCCCGTGAAGAAGGAAGATGCGGTCAAGCGGACCCGCGCGGCCGCGACCTGGACGGGCGTCATCCTCGGCCTGTTGATCCTGATTCTGCTGCTGGTGTTCATTCTGCAGAACCTGACGGACACGACCACCCACTTCCTCTCGTGGGAGATCCAGATGCCCCTGGGCATCACCGTGTTGTTCGCGGCCATCACCGGTGCAGCGCTCACCGCCCTGGTCGGTGGGGTGCGAATCATCCAGCTGCGACGTGCCGCGAAGAAGAACCTGCGGGCCTAACTGCCATTGGGATTCTACGACTGCAATTGCCTGGTCACGGGGGTCAGTCTGCTGTATCAGGATGCCGCACTGGTGATCCTGAGACGAATCGGCGAGACCTTCACGCCAATCACGCTGGCCCTGCACGGCACTTATGACATGCAAGGCACGATCAGCGCAGACGCGGATGCCCATAGCGCGCTAGTGCTCGAATATTTCATGGACCGTTACGACGACGGAAGCTTCATCGCCGCCGACGACACCACCCGCCCCGAGTATCGAATCCCGCCGACAAGAGACCATATTCAGTCGCTCGTCGACGTCATCGAGCGCACCACAACGTGTTCCGAGGTGAACACCTCTTTCGGGCCCGGCGGTGGTGGCCACAAGCCCTCCACATTGCTCGACGGCGACTTCATCGTGCATGCGCTCATCGCCCAACCGGTGTGGGATGCGATTGCACGTTATAACGAGGCGCCCTGGCAATCGGCCGAGGAGCAGTTCTCACATGTGCTCCACGACTCGGCGTCACGGCAGATCTATGGGGGTCAGATTGCCGACCTCACCGTACGAATAGATGAACTTGCCCGTGTCGACTCATTTCTCGTGAAGTACGGGATGGCGTGGAACCCACCCGGATCGACTGCCTGTCGGTATCCCAGCACCTACAGCGACCACGAAGACAGCGACGTCCGCGCCTGGCTGGACCGTGCCCGCGCCGACTACCAAGGTCTTCCGTGGATGCTGGCAGCGATTGACGCCTGCTCAAGTGCCTTCGAGCGCAGGCTCCGTGAATTAGACGAATAAGCAGATTCAGTCGGCGTACAACACCGCGTACGCGGACAATATGGCCGATGTCTAGATTTTCTGCGCTTGTCCGGAAGACTCTCAAGGACAAGCCCGTACCGCTGGCCGACGCGAAGCATTTCTCGGACGACGCCGAGGTTGTCACGATGCTGCGGATGCTCGGCATCGCGATGCTCGAGGTGGGCCAGCCCACCAACCTCGTGCTCGCCAAATTGCATGACATTGCACCGCGATACACCGACAAAGAGCTACGCGCTGTCGTGCTGCCAACGGTGCTGATCATCCAGATCGATGGTGTCACCGGGCAGCTCGAAGTCGAGGAATCCACCCGCAGCACTGCGCAGTTGGACCAGGCCGGCCATATCGACACCATTGCCGACATGGCCGTCGCCGGTGCCATCGCGCCCGCCGATGCGATCGCACGCATCTACGAGATCAGGTGCCTGAAGCCCCGTTTCGGAACCATCGTCACCGTTATCGGACACACCATCTTGACCCTAGGCTTCGGATTGGCGTTGGCCCCCACCTCCTCCGCGCTGCCCGCGTACTTGGTGCTGGGCCTGATCGTCGGGGTGCTCATGCTGGCCACCAACCCGATGCCCACCCTGGCCGCCACCATGCCGGCAGTGGCGGCCTTCGTGGTGACGGTGATCAGCACGTTTATTGTCGCGAATGTTCCCAGCGAGGGACTGGCGCGCGTGCTGGCACCCGCCCTGATCGCCGTGCTGCCCGGCGTCACGCTGACCATCGGAGCGCTGGAACTGACGAGTACCCAGTTGATGGCCGGCTCCACCCGCATCGTGTACGGCATCGCGCAATTGATGCTGCTGGCATTGGGTGTGGTGATCGGCGTGAAAGTGGCTGGGCCACCGGAGCCCTCGCCGCTGGGCCCGCCGCTGGGCAGCTGGACGATCGCGCTGGCCGTGCCGGTGATCGCCGTCGGTTTCTACCTCTACAAGTCCGCGCCGCGCGGCTCGCTGATGTGGTTGGTGCTGGCGATCGGGGTCGCCATGCTCGGGCAACGCCTCGGTGGCCTGTTCCTGGCACCGGCGATGACGGGTTTCGTGGGCGCGGTCGCCGTCGTTCCCTTCGCCCTGTTCGCCGCCCGATTCAAGGGTGCACCGTCGGCAATTGTGTTGCTACTGGCCGCCTTCTGGTGCCTGGTGCCGGGCGCACTGAGTTTTGTGAATGTCAGCGAGGTCGCCGCCACCGGGCACGCGAACCTCACCGCACTGCTTGACACTTGTATGGCGATCTTCTCGATCGCCCTAGGGCTGTTGGTGGGGGCAAGTCTGCACCGGGGAATGCGCTACGCGCTCACCGTTACTCGCTAGCGTATTTCGCCAGCTCTATGCGGGCCACCACACCACGGTGCACCTCGTCGGGGCCGTCAGCCAGTCGCAGAGCGCGCGCGTTAACCCAGGCAGCTGCCAGCGGGAAGTCATTGGAAAGCCCTCCACCGCCATGGATCTGGATCGCCATATCGATGATCCGCTGGGCCATATTGGGCGCGGCCACCTTGATCTCGGACACTGCAGATAGCGCGCCCATGATGCCCACGGTGTCCAGCAGCCACGCGGCATGCAACACCAGCAGCCGGGTCTGATTGATGGCGATGCGGGCGTCTGCGATGCGTTCTCGGTTTCCGCCCAGGTTTACCAACGGTTTTCCGAACGCGGTGCGCTCCAGGCCGCGCCGACACGCGTGCTCCAATGCCACCTCGGCCAGCCCGATCAGGCGCATCGCATGATGCACCCGGCCCGGCCCCAGCCGGCCCTGTGCGATCTCGAATCCCTTGCCCGGCCCCGCGATGAAGGCATCCACCGGAAGACGAACATTGTCGAAGGACACCACCCCGTGGCCACCCGGCTCGTCATAGAACCCCATGGTGGGCAGCATGCGGTCGATGGTGACGCCGGGGGTGTCCATCGGGACAAGCACCATGGAGTGGCGGGCGTACCGGTGCGCATCGGGGTCGGTCAGCCCCATGAAGATGATCACCTTGCAATCGGGGTGACCGACACCGGTGCTCCACCATTTGCGCCCGTTGATCACCACCTCGTCACCCTCGACGACGGCAGTGGCCGCCATGTTCGTGGCATCCGAGGACGCGACATCGGGTTCGGTCATGCAGAATGCCGAACGAATGTCACCTTCCAGCAGCGGTTCGAGCCACACCTCTTTCTGCTCCTGGCTGCCGTACCGGTGCAGCACCTCCATGTTCCCCGAATCCGGTGCGTTGCAATTGAATACCGTAGGCGCGAACAACGAGCGGCCCATCTGCTCGGCCAGCGGCGCATACTCGGAGTTCGACAGTCCCCCACCCAACTCCGGATCGGGCAAGAAGAGGTTCCACAATCCCGCGGCACGCGCCTTCGCCTTCAACGTATCCAGCTCCGGGGGCACTTTCCACAGCTCGGCCGTCGTGCCCGCGCGCGCACCCAACAACTCCTCATGATGGGCCAAGACCGCACGTTCCACCGGCATGACCTCCCCGTCAATGAACTCGCGGACAGCGGTGATCAGTTCGGCGGCACGGTCAGACGGGGCGAAGTCCATCTGTCCGATGCTACGACGAGCGCAATCCATCGGTGACAGACTTCCTGCATGAGTACCCGCCCGCGGGCCCCGCGCATCGTGAGGGTGGCCGGGATCTTGGCCCTGGTCGTCGGCCTTCTCGGCTTCATTGCGGCGATATTCATGAACTCATTCGTGTTGGACCGATACACCGCGTACGGCGAGGTTCCCATCCCCGGCACTGGCACCGTCGTGCTCCCCAAGGGGGAGGTGATCATCAGCTTCCACGCGCGCGTCACGGGCGGCAAGGGCAGCAGCCTGCCCGTCCCGCCGCTGACGATGGACCTCGTTCCGCCGGATGGCGTTGAGGATCCGCACGTCACCGAGAACATGGGCAGTTCGACGACGATCAACAACGACGCCCACGTGCGGGTGTGGGTGGCGCAGATCGCCACAGCGGGCACATACGCCGTCACCACCAAAGGCGATGTCAACGGGTATATCCGGCCACGGCTGGCCTTCGGCAACAACACCGCCTCGGCACTGTGGCCGGTGACGTTCGGTGTGCTGTTCGGCGTGGGCTTGGCCATGACCGTGCTGGCCGGATTCTGGCGGGGCCGCGCGAGTAAGACCCCGAAATTCGCCGCGCCACCGCCGACCGAGACTCGGACGTACTCGTCACACTTCCCCACCGATGACGGCGTGCGCATCGAACAACTGAAAACCCTTGCCGCCCTGCATGAGTCCGGAGCACTTACCGATTCGGAGTTCGAAGCCGAGAAGCGCCGGGTCCTCGGCGGCGGCTAGTCGATACGATTCTCGGTATGGGCGTCATCTACCTGGTCCGGCACGGTCAGGCTGCCAATTACTCGAGCAGTCCCGATAGCCCACTGACCAGCACCGGAGAACGACAGGCTAGCGCCGTGTCGGCCGAGATAGCCCGCCGTGGACTGGCAGGTACCCGGATCTTGCACGGGGGGATGAAGCGGCAACGGCAGACCGCCGAAGCGATCGCGGTGGCCCTGGGATCCGAGCCGCAGCAGGACGACCGCTGGGACGAATACGACTACAAAGAGATCGTCGGCAACTCACGGATGCGGCGGCTGGCATCCGTGAGCACCGTCAAGAGTCTGGCCAAGGGAAACACCCAGGCCATTCTGGAGGATGGGCTGGCGCAATGGGCCAGCACCGATTCTTCCGGCGAGTACGCCGAGAGCTACACCCGCTTTCAGCAGCGGGTGTTGGCCGCCATGGCCGATGCCACCACGCTCGACGGTGACACCGTGGTGGCCACCTCGGCCGGTGTCATCGGCATGATCGTCGCGGATCTGTGGGGCGGAAGCGTCTCGAATTGGCTTACCGCACAACGTGTTGTCATCAACTCGTCAATCACTTCGCTGGTCAACGGCAAACGCGGGGTGAGCCTGCTCGCGTTCAATGACCACACCCACCTGATCGGGGACGGCGGCAATCGGGATCTGGTGACCTACCGCTAGCCCTCGCCGGCACACGGCGACATCGCAGTGACCTCGAACAGATCCCGTCCACCGGCAGTGGTGTAGGCCCGCGCGCCCACCACATAACCCCGGGGGTCCTGATAGGTCTTGGTGTTCGATGGTTCTGGCTCCGGCCGAGTCCAGGGTTGACGCTTAAATCCCTGGGCAGCAAGTGAATCCAATCGGCCCATGGCACCATTGACCAACTCCGCGGGAGGGTTGTCCACCCACCACTGCCGGCGCACCTTCCACGGCGGCCCCTCACTCATCAACGATTCCTTGTTGGTCAGGCAGCCGACCTTCTCCACACTATCGGGGCCAGGATCCACGTCCTGCCCGGAAACGAGCGAAACATAGCCGGCGGTGATGCGCGCGGCTTCGGTCACCGTCAGCGTGGTGGGTTGCATCGTGTCCTCACTTGTCGTTTTCGTCGCCCGGGTGTCCGGTCCTCCACATGCGGTTGCGGCCGCTAGCGCCAGCAGGGCCACAATCGTTGTCAGACGCTTCATCTCACCTGAATCCTCTGGCCATGCTCGGGATGATCGGTCACCCGTGGGTTGTCCCATGGGTGATGACGGCGGTCGATGGTCCCCTGGTCATCCCATGGGAGGTCGGGCACCTTGGGGGCCGCACCTGCGCGCGCTTGATCCCACGCCTCAGCCCGGAAATTCCCATCGTCGCCGACCTTGATGTCGACGTAATTCGTTTCGATTCCCCGCTCGACGTAGGCCGTCGCCTCGCCGCCGCCGATGACCGCCGCAATATTGTGGAAGGCATCCGAATTCGGGTCATCCCAATAACTTCCATGACCGTCGGGCCCCACGATCACTTGATTCGGATGCTTGCCGAATTCTCCGTAGTACCCGGTATCCAGCCGAGTCACACCGGGGATCTTGTCCGGGTCCGTCGCCGACGGCAGCCCGCCCAACGGGTTGCCGATCCGCCCGTCCACGCTGTGCGGAATCCCCGGAATCTGATCCACACCAGGGATATCCGAGAGCCGCATATCGCGCGGCAGAGACTGGACGAGCGCGATCGGATCGCCCGGGGCCGTCATGGAATAGCGCTGCACATTGGGGTTCGGGTCCGTATACCCACCGGGCAGAACACCCGTCCCTGCCGACGACGCGTGCAGGATGCGGTCAGCACGCAGGCCCATCTGCTCGGCGGTTCCCACGATGGCACCGCCATACGAATGCCCCACGTATGTCACCGGTGTTCCCGGGGCACTCTGACCCACCGCACGGTCCACCTCATGCCCGAAGTCGACCAGCTTGGGCGCCATCGCCGCCGCATAGGAGGGGTCGGCCGCCTTGTCCAGCCCCTGCGGAAAGTCGCCGCCCAGATACAGGAAGATGGGCGATCCGCTCTCCTTGGCCAGCTTGAGCGCCGACTCGTGATTGGAGCCGCTGCCGTTGAGGTTGGTGTTGGTGCCGGGAACGATCACGCCGACACCCTTGATGCCCGGCTTGATATCGCCGATCATCTCGATCATGCGGCCATTGCCCTCGGTGGAGAACATGACGTACTTCCGGTCCACCGAATAGTCCCTGGGCCCGGCATCTGCCGGCCGCGTGACCAACGGGTCCTGCATCGGTTTGAGCATGTCTTGCAGCTGGTTGACCCGCGCCTGGTCGGGCGGCTGCTTCTGCAGCTCGTCGCTCAGCGCGTTGCGAATGTTGATCTCGTTCGCCGCGATCCTGGTCTCGAACGGAATCCCGTCCTTGTTGCCCATGACCTCGGGGTTGGCGATCACCATGGCGTCCACCGTCTCGGGCGACAACGTCGCCATGAACGCAGCGCGCTCGTCGGGGCTCATCTTCGCGACGCGGTCCACCAGGGCGTCGGGATCGACCTTCTCCCCCGAAGGCAGGGTGACGTCTTGGTGCCCGTCGCGCATGCTCTCCAAATCGTTGACGGCCTCCCGCAGCTTCTTGCCATACATGTCGTCGAGGCGCGCGAGCTCGTCGAGCCCGGACTGAATCCTGCGCTGGTGGTCGGCGGCGGCTTGTGCCTTCTTGGCATCCGGGTGGCTTACCTCGCCGGTATCGGTCACCGTGAATCCCTCGGAAACCGCGGCATCCACATCCTGAAGCGTGAACTCCTTGGCGTGCTTCAGCGTTCGCGCCGCGTCCTCGGCATCATCGGAGATGCGGTTCAAGACATTGCGGATCTCGCGACCGTGATCCAGTTCCTGGTCCACCTTGATCTTCGCCGCGTCGTGAGTCTTTCCGAACCAGCCGGTGGCGTCGTTGAACACCCGGTCACACGAGTCCAGCGACGCATCCAGGGTCCGCGCGTTATCCCGTGCCGTATCGGCCGCCTTGCCCAGCGCATCGAGATTCCAGCCCCGGAGCTGGCTGATCGTGGGGCGCATCAGCGTGGTTTGAGCGCGTCGAAGGAGGTGGCCGTCTTCTCATCCTGCGCAGTGACATTGGCGGCGAAAGTGTCGACGAGTCCCGCCATATCCGAGAACCTGCGCGCGATCGAGGACATCGCCTTGATGCCGGGCGACGCGGTGTCGCGGATGGCTGCCAGCACCTCGCTGCCCGCACCCGAGGCATCCTCGAATGCCGACCACGGCATGTCATTGATGTGCAGCGTCTCACCCAGCCACGCCTTCGAGATGCCCGCGAGCTCCTCGATACGGACCCCGAACGGATCGGTCATGGTTCCCCTCCGCTAACTCCTGGCAGCAACTTTATCGAGTTAGACGCGGGCGGGCGAGATTCGGTTTCATCATTGTGGAGAAAGTATGAGATCTGCCGCCTTCTCGCCGAGCAACACCGACGGAGCGTGCGTATGCCCGCGGATCAGACTGGGGATGACGGACGCATCGACCACCCGCAGCCCCTGCACACCGCGGACGGTGAGATCCGGCGTCACCACGCTGTCCTCATCTGCGCCCATTCGGCACGTGGCCACCGGGTGGTAGAGCGTGTGCGAGTTGTTCTCCAGCGCGGCAACGAGCGTCTCTTCAAGGTCGTCGCCGGGGTTCCTCGGCCGCAGAATCTTGCCGAGTATCGCGCGCATCGATGGCGTCTCGGCGATGCGGGCGGTGGTGCGCAGCCCGAACATCATCGCGGCCCGGTCCTGCCCGGCGGGATCACTCAGATAGCGGGGATCAATGCGCGGCTTGGCCAGCGGATCGGGTGAGGTCAGGGTGATCTCGCCGCTGCTTTCCGGCTTGAGCAGGATCGGGCCCATCACGATCGCGTGCTCGGTGGCCTCACCCAGGCCCTCGTCGAAGAACGGGGCTGGGGCGAAGATCAACTCCAGGTCGGGAAGCGCGAGATCGGTACGGCTACGTAAGAACCCATAGGCCTCACCAACATTCGAGGTGAGCATCCCGCGATGCCGCAGGAAATAGTTGGCCAGCTGCAGCGGCTTCTCCGCGCCATACAACGAGTCGGCCTCGACCGCGTAACCCACGGGGCAACACAGGTGATCGAGCAGGTTCTGGCCCACCTGCGGAGCGTTGTGAACGATCGGAATCCCCAGCTCACCAAGACGCTTGGCATCGCCAATCCCCGAAAGCATCAGCAACTGAGGCGAATTGATCGCGCCGCCGCACAGAATCACCTCGCGCCGCGCATGCACCGTGTGCGTGATGCCGTCGCGCACGTACTCCACTCCCACGGCGCGAGTCCCGTCGAAGAGCACACGGCGCACCTGGGCCTCGGTGACGACGTTCAGATTCCGCCGCCGCAGACCGGGTTTGAGATAACCATCCGCGGTGCTCCACCGGCGGCCGCCGCTCTGACACACCATGGTCTCCGAGAAGCCCTTGGGTTCAGGCGTATTAGCCCGTTCGACGTCAAACCCGGCTTCCTTCACCGCCTCCAACCACGCCGCGGTGCTGGACCGCGGACTGCGTTGTTTGGAGATCTTCAGCGCGCCATCGGTGCCCTCGTCGCTTTCGGTCGCGCCTTCCACCGCTTCGATGCGCTTGAAATAGGGGGCGACGTTCGCGAAGGACCATTGATCGCCTGCGAGCGCGGCCCAGTCGTCATAGTCGGCCGCGAATCCTCGGACCCACATCATCGCGTTCATGGACGACGAGCCGCCGAGGGTCTTTCCTCGCGGCCAATAGATTTGACGGTTGTTCAACGGGGGCTGCGGCTCGGTCAGATAGTCCCAGTCGACGTCGCTGCGGAACAGTTTCGAGAACGCGGCCGGAATGTGGATTCCCATGTCCTTGTCCTTGGGCCCCGCCTCCAGGACCAACACCTGATCGTTGGTCCGTTCGGAGAGCCGGGTGGCCAGGGGTGCCCCCGCCGATCCCGCGCCCACAATGACAAAATCAGCAGCCAGGTCGTCAACCATGGGGTGGACGGTAGCGGACTGGACATGACGTCGGGAAGGTTCTGGTACAGGACGTCCCACTTGTGACGGCTGTGGCCGAGTCGGCCCATCGTTCGGGGCCTACGGGTACACCCGGTAGCAGTTCGTCCCACCGATACCCAACACGTAGACGGTGTCGCAGCGGGTGAAGCTGCCGTCGGACGAGAAATCAGACTCGCAGGTCCCGCCGCCGTTTCCCCACACCACGACCTTGCCGCACGGCGCCGCCGAAGCGGGTCCGGCCAGCGCGACGCTTCCAGCTGCCAGAACCGCAGCGACACCCACAGTGGCTAGAAGTTTCCGCATGTCAATTGCCTCTTCTTGGTGCTCCGGCCTCACGGTGACGCCGGATATACCCATAGAACGTTTCCGTTTTTGGAAAAGTTTCCTTAAACAGAAAGGTTGTTACTATGGCCACATGCCACCGTCCATCGGCCTGCGTGAGCAGAAGAAGTCAGAGACCAAGTTGGCGTTGAGCCGCGCCGCCGTCGAGCTCGCACTGGACCGGGGAGACCTGGCCGCAGTCACGGTGGACGACATCGCCGACGCGGTACGTGTCACTCCCCGCACATTTCGCAATTACTTCACCAGCAAGGAAGACGCTGTGCTGTTCTCGCTGCGCGGCATCGAGGACCACGCCGTCGCGCTGCTGTGTGAGCGCCCCGTCGACGAGCATGTCCTCGATTCCCTGGAGGCCGTCATGCTGGATCTGGCGACTTCCGAGTCCTTCAGCACGACCGTGGCGGTCACCCGGTTATCGGCACAGAATCCCAGCTTGGCGGCACACGACGCCGCACGGTCCGACGACGTGGGAACCGTCGTGCTCACAGAGGTCAGCCGGCGCGCCGGGCTGGATCCCGACACTGACCTGTATCCACGGCTGGTCTGCAACGCCGCCTATGCGGTCCTCGCCACGGTCATCCAACTTGCGGTTTCCGGTTCCACGCTCTCGAAAGATCCCGGAGCGCTTGTCGCCCAGGGTTTTCAGCGGCTCCGTGACGGATTGGCCTGACCGTGCCCGTGGACAGTCTCGTGAAGGGTTAGAGGTGGGTCCGGTCCAGGAGCTCGGCCACACCGTGCAGCTCCCACTCCTGCAGATCTTTGACGGCGCGCAGTAGTAGTCGTTCGCCGGAATCACTCGTGTTCACGCCCGCATTCACGATGGTCAGCAGCGTGCCGCCTTCGTGCTCATGGAACGTCGTCCGGCGCTCCCAGCGGGTCGGCTCACCCTGATGTGCCAGCGCCACCAGACTCGTCGTCAATCGTTCGTAGGGAGTCACGTCGAGAATCTCGATCTGGAAGAGGCCGCTGAATCGAGTGCCCATCACCGGGATCGTCTTCATCTCGAACGTGGCACCGATGGCGATCTCGGCGGGTTTGTCGGGTGATTCCCACCAGCTGTTCGGATTGAGTATCGCGTCCCACACACGGCGCGGAGGATGCGGGAAATAACGCTCGACCCGAGTCATCTTCTCCGTCCTGCGGATATGTGCGCCCGAAGGGATTCGAACCCCTAACCTTCTGATCCGTAGTCAGATGCTCTATCCGTTGAGCTACGGGCGCTTGCTATTCAATTGTTGCAGGTCAACAGGTTTGGCCTGCAGACCGACGCGGAGGCGAGAGGATTTGAACCTCCGGTCCCCCGTAAAGGGGACAACTCATTAGCAGTGAGTCCCATTCGGCCGCTCTGGCACGCCTCCTGAACTTCCCGAACGGTACTCCGAACCCATAAAAATGGATCCCGAACCGCCGAGGGCACAGAGTACAGGCCCTCGCGCCCGAAAGGCAAAGCCGTTGGTCGTCATCCGGCCTCACGTGCCCCGATAGTCTGGTGGCGTGCCTGCACGACTTCGCCCCGAGCTGACCGATGTACCGGCCTACACCCCGGGCCGCAGCGTCCCCGGCGCCATCAAACTCGCCAGTAACGAGACCGTGCAGGAGCCCCTCCCGAGCGTGCGCGCGGCCATCGCCGATGCGGCCTCGCTGATCAACCGGTACCCCGACAACGGATACGCCGAGCTGCGCTCGCACCTGGCCAAGCACGTGGACATGCCACCGGAGCACATCGCGGTGGGCTGCGGGTCGGTGAGCCTGTGCCAGCAGCTGGTCCAGATCACCGCGACCGTGGGCGACGAGGTGTTGTTCGGCTGGCGGTCTTTCGAGACCTACCCGTTGGTGGTCCGGGTGGCCGGGGCCACTCCGGTACAGGTGCCACTGACCGACTACACCTACGACCTCGCTGCCATGGCCGCCGCGGTGACCGATGCCACCCGGCTGATCTTTGTGTGCAACCCGAACAATCCGACCGGCACTGTGGTGCCGCCGGCCGATCTGCGGCAGTTCGTCGAGTCGGTGCCGCCCCATATCCTCATCGCGATCGACGAGGCCTACATCGAGTATGTGCGCGAGGACTTCACCGACAGCCTCGCCCTGGTTCGCGAACACGCCAATGTGGTTGTGTTGCGCACCTTCTCGAAGGCGTATGGCCTGGCGGGACTGCGCGTGGGCTATGCGGTCGGCGATCCCGACGTCATCACCACACTGGGCAAGGTGTACGTGCCGTTCAGCGCGTCCAGCCTGGCGCAGGCCGCCGCGGTGGCCTCGCTCGGTGCCGCGGAGGAGCTGCTCGCACGAACCAACGACGTTGTCGCCGAACGCACCCGGGTAACCGGCGCACTGCGGGAGGCGGGGTACGACGTACCGCCGTCGCAGGCGAACTTCGTGTGGCTGCCGCTGGGCGAGCGCTCCACCGAATTCGCGCAAGCCTCAGCAGAGGCTCGGATCATCGTGCGTCCCTTCGGAACCGATGGCGTTCGGGTCACCGTCGGGGCGCCGGACGAAAACGACGCGTTCCTGAAGTTCGCACGCGCCTGGCGCTAGCTCACCCGCGATAGTTCCGCGGCCGCGGCCCACTCGACGGTCAGTTCGACGACGTCCTGCGCACCCGGGTGCACCAGGGCCAGCGGGGTCAACGGCCCCTCGGCCACCCCGGTGAGCACACGCGCGGTCGCTGCTGGATCGATCACCGAGACCGTCACCGCCGCAACGCACTCCGCGGGGCGCACATAGAACCGGGTACCCGGTTGCACCGGCCCCGTCAGCTCAGCGCCGGAGATGTCCATCGCCTTGGCTCCCTCGGAGATCGAAAGCAGAACCGGGCGTTGCGAATCCACCACGAACGGGCCCATAAGACCGGCGGCCATGACCGCCTGCGAGTCGTCGATCGTGGGGGCATGCTCCGCCTGGCCGGTGGAGAGTAACGACTGCTCCAGCAGGTACTGATACAGCCGCACGACGCGGTCGGCGTTGCGGTGGTTGCGCGCATCGTGCAACCAGAATTCGACACTCTCGACGTCAGCGGTGCCGCCCTGTACATACAGGCGGTAAAACCGGTACCCGAGATCCGGTGCACCGTGCTGGGTTTCGGCAACCGTCGCGCCCACGCCCAGCGCCTTGACGTATCGCGCCTCTCCTTCTGTGAAGCTCAGCTCCGAGGACGAGACCTCGCGCCAGAGCGCGCCGTTGACGGATGCGTGCAGCCGAACGCTGGCAGGCCGCTGCCCCGCGCCGGTACGCACTGCCAGACCGCCCAGCTGCGGCCGTTCGTTGAATTCAAACTCGATGAAGGAAGGCGACTTACGGGTAGCGGTGGGCACATTGCGCGCCGCGGTGTCCAGCTCCACCCCGTTGGTGAGAAACCAGATGGCCGCCTGAGTTCCGGCGATGGCCTCGTGGTCCTTGATGTTCGCCTCACCCAGGTATCCGGCCTCGCGCAACCGACGGCTCAGCTGTGCCGTGGACAGCGCCGGGAACGAGTTGGCCAGAATCCACGCGACCTGCGATTCACGGGTGCGCGCCCGCAGATTCGCCACCGACAGCCAGTCCGCCACCGCATAGCCGGAGGGCAGATTGGGGGCGATGCCGGCGATATCGAGTGAGTACGCCGCGATGGTGGGGTTGAGGCGAATTAAATCTGTGCGAGCAGAAGTTCCGTCAGTGAACACAACCTCGTCCACCGTGGACGAATAGGTGCCACCGCGGTACCTCGTCAGGCGCTGAGGGAGCACCCCGACGTTATGACCGCGGCGCCTGCCAGTGATGCGGGCGGATGGCCATTCGACGAGTGATAGCAAAGAATGAGTGGTCATGGGTTGATTGATCCTTATGCCGGCGGATTGCAGCCCAGTAGCTCGATAACATCGAAAAACGACGAGCCGGGATGCCAGGGGCGGGGTTAGGGAATCAACAACAACAGCAACACACGGCGGCGCTGCGCGCCCCGAAGATGTCGGCGCGCAGCCCGCGGATCGCCCGGAGTCGGTGCGACGGTGCGACGTGCTGCATGCATCCAGTCTACGTACGCGTCGCGGTACGACGGGTTTTCGTCGACAAGCCGACTCCTGCCACACGGGCCAAATACCGGTCCGCCACAAGGCGGGGTGTCGGCAAAAAGCGGCCCCGGCGAGTTTCGCGCACGGGGGTTCGTTACCTGATGCGCCGCCCCAATCGCGATTAGGATTTCAGCAGTCAGGTCTTGATCCCCATTAGCCGAGGAGGAAACCGCTGTGCCCGCTGCCAAGAATGAATCCCAGGCCCTCGGCGATCTCGCCGCACGGCAGCTAGCCAATGCCACCAAGACCGTCCCGCAGCTCT
Source organism: Mycobacteroides franklinii (assembly GCF_002013895.1). GTDB lineage: Bacteria > Actinomycetota > Actinomycetes > Mycobacteriales > Mycobacteriaceae > Mycobacterium > Mycobacterium franklinii. The sequence goes on from NZ_MAFQ01000008.1 coordinate 278,951, forward strand.
CGACGATCACCCCGCGCTGGCTGCTTCACCTCCTCAACTGGGTCCCCGTCGAGGCCGGTATCTACCGGGTCAACCGCGTGATCAATCCCGACAAGGTCGCGATCCACAGCGAAGAGCAGGGTGAGGGTGAGGCCCCGCTGCCGCAGACCTACGTCGACTACGAGACCAACCCGCGCGAGTACACGCTGCGGACCATCTCGACGCTGCTCGATATCAACACCCGGGTCTCTGATCTGTACTCCAGCCCGCACGACCAGATCGCCCAGCAGCTGCGCCTGACCATCGAGTCCATCAAGGAACGTCAGGAAAGCGAGCTCATCAACAACGCCGAGTACGGCCTGCTGGCCCAGGCGACCCCGGAGCAGACCATCAAGACGCTCGGTGGCGCCCCCACCCCGGATGACCTGGATGCCCTGATCACCAAGGTCTGGAAGACCCCCGGCTTCTTCTTGACGCACCCCTTGGGCGTGGCAGCGTTCGGCCGTGAGGCCACCCGCCGCGGCGTGCCGCCCGTGGTCGTCAGCCTGTTCGGCGCCCAGTTCATCACGTGGCGCGGCATCCCCATCATCCCGTCGGACAAGGTTCCCGTGAAGGACGCCAAGACCAAGTTCCTGCTGGTGCGCACCGGCGAGGAGCGCCAGGGCGTCGTCGGTCTGTTCCAGCCCGGCCTGGTCGGCGAGCAGGCACCCGGTCTGTCGGTGCGGTTCACCGGGATCAACCGGTCGGCTATCGCCTCGTACCTCGTCACCCTGTATTCGTCGCTGGCTGTGCTGACTGATGACGCACTGGCCGTTCTCGACGATGTGCAGGTGGACAAGTTCCATGTCTACAAGTGACGCGATTCCCGTAACCGACAGCCCACCTGGCTTCCCATCTGCGGCGGAGCTGTCGGCGTTGGCGACCCAATTGTTCTGGGAAGCAACACCTACCGGCGCTCCGGGTATCGACACCCCGGGCCCGGCGGTACCCGTCGCACCCCGGGGCAACGTCCCGGACGCGACGGCCGGATCCTCCGCGGCGGCCACGGCAGGTTCCCTGGCCAGTCCGTACGCACCGGCACCTGTGGCGGACGCGCTGTCGACCGCCACGGTGGCCCCACCGGTCGCGGCCTTCAGCTCGGCCGCGCCCGACGGCGTTCCCGGTGCCGTACCGGTGGCTCCGCGTGGTGGCGGTGGCGATCTGACTTCGGGTACATCAGCGGCGCATACCGCGGCAACGGGTTATCCGACGACGGGGCTGTCCGACTTCGCGGTTCCTGCCGGGCTGGTACCAACGATCCCCGGGGTACTCGCCACCCCTTCGGTGAACTCGGTGGCCCCGGCCACCGCGTCACCCCGGGTGGCTCCGCACTCCCAGGCACCGGCCGTACCGGACCTGGGTTGGACGAGCCCGGCCGCACCGACTGGCGGCGATGAGTCGAACTACTACTTCCTGGGCGGTGCACCGGTTGCGGCACCGATCCATGAAGACGCGCGCGCCTTCGACGTCGCCTCGATTCGGGCCGACTTTCCGATTCTGTCCGAGACCGTCAACGGCAAGCCGCTGATCTGGTTCGACAACGCGGCAACCACCCAGAAACCGCAGTCGGTGATCGATCGCCTGGTGCACTTCTATCAGCACGAGAACTCGAATATCCACCGTGCCGCACATGAATTGGCAGCACGCGCCACCGATGCCTACGAGGACGCCCGCGGTGCGGCGCGTAAGTTCCTGGGCGCCGAGGCGGACGAGAACATCATTTTCGTGCGCGGGGCCACCGAGGCCATCAACCTGGTGGCGCACGCCTGGGGCGGCAAGAACCTGGGGCACGGCGACGAGATCGTCATCACCCACCTCGAGCATCACGCCAATATCGTTCCGTGGCAATTGATTGCGCAGAAGACCGGCGCCATCATCAAGGTGGCCCCGGTGGACGATGCCGGTAACCTGCTGCTGTCCGAGCTGGAGGACCTCGTCGGTCCGCGCACCAAACTGGTTGCGGCCACTCAGGTTTCCAATGCCTTGGGCACCGTGACACCCGCCAAGCAGATCGTCGAGATCGCGCACCGCTATGGCGCACGCGTGCTCATCGACGGTGCGCAATCGGTACCGCACCTGGCCGTCAACCTGCAGGAGCTCGGCGCCGATTTCTTCGTCTTCTCGGGCCACAAGATCTACGGGCCCACCGGAATCGGTGTGCTGTACGGCAGCGAGGACGCGCTGGCGGAGACTCCGCCGTGGCAGGGCGGCGGCAACATGATCGCCGACGTGACCCTGCAGCGCGCGGTGTTCCAGGGTCCGCCCAACAAGTTCGAGGCCGGCACCGGCAACATCGCCGACGCCGTCGGACTGGGTGAGGCACTGCGGTATGTGGAGCGCATCGGCATCGACCGGATCGCCGAATACGAACACGCACTGCTGGAGTACGCGACGCCACGGCTGGCCGCGATCCCCGGCGTGACGCTGGTGGGGACGGCCGATCACAAGGCGTCCGTGCTGTCGTTCGTCCTCGACGGGCATGATCCGGTGGAGGTCGGCAAGGCACTGAACGCCGACGGCATCGCGGTGCGTGCCGGGCACCACTGCGCGCAGCCGATCCTGCGCCGGCTGGGGCTGGAGCAGACGGTGCGGCCATCGTTCGCGTTCTACAACACCTTCGACGAGATCGACGTCTTCATCGATGCCGTGCGGCGGCTCGCGGAAAGTGGTGGCCCCAAGGCCTAGGGCCTTGGGGTTCCGCTGTCAGCCTGCGGGACTGAAGGTACGTTGTCCCGGCTCCGGCGGCCCGTCGGCAGGTGCATTGGCGGGGCCGGACGAAGGACCACTGAAAGTCGTTTGTCCGGGTTCCGGAGGCCCAGCGGTGGGTGAAGGTCCGCTGAACGTGGATTGCCCAGGCTCCGGGGGAGCGTCTCCCGGGGTGGGGTACGGCGCGGAGCGGGCCGGATAGCCGGGTCCAGGTACCGGGTCCGACGGATCTCCAGCGCCACGGTTGGGATTGGTGCAGATCGTGCCCTCGCACGGGACCATCGAACCGTCACCATTCGGGTTGGGGATCAGGACAACCGTCGACGTCCCGGGTCTTTGGCCAGGCGCTTGAGACGGCACAGTGGCGATGCGCTCCCCACTACCAGGCTGCGCGGGTACCGAACTGCTCGACGTCGTAGCGCTCGGCGCGGTGCTGCCTGCCGGCTCCGGAGCTGAGCTGTCGCCGCTCCTGATCACCAGGGCCGCGCCGACCGCGATAATGGCCACCGCCGCGCCTACTAGAGCGATCAGTACCGGGGGCTGTCGGTACCAGGGTGCTACCTCGTCGGCTTCTCGCCCGGACTTCTGGTCATCGAAGTCTGGGTGTTCTGCAGAGTCTGGGTATGACATTTCCGCAGCGTACAAGACCCGGAGCGCAGTGCCCGGTTCCGCGACCACCGCTTGTGTCGATGACTACCTCACCCCGCCCACCACAGTCAGCAACACCGCAGAGTCTTCAACTGCCGTAAGGTCATGGCGCTCTTGCAGAATGACCACATAGTCACCGGCGGCGACCGCAACGCAAACGGCTGCCGTCGCGAGCTCAACTCGCCCACGCAGTACCAACAAGGTTGCCTCGCCCGGGTTTTCGTGTTCGGCAAGCTTGCGGCCGGCCGCAAGCGCCAGTACTGCTGCCTCAGCACGTGCCCGCTGCCGCCATGCACTGTGCCGCCCGGCCGCTAGCCGCGTTCCGCGCAGCGTCCACCCGCTCATCACCCAGGGCCGTTATCGAGATGACCTCCATGACTACTAAATAGGACTACGTCCCCGGGGATTGGATTCACCGCGGACGCAACCCTCCACCCAGGATGTCGATGCCGCTACCGTTGTTACCCGTGACTGCCTCGACAACCTCTCTCAATGCGATTACCGATGCGACCCGGGCGGCTGTCGCCGACAAACCGGCCGCGGCGACGGTGGTCTTCAAGGCATCCGCTCAACCGGAGGGCACGGTCGGCAGTGAGATCACCCTGGGTAAGTACCGCGTGCACGTCGATGAGCCGCCAAGCCTCGGTGGGCAGAACACCGCACCCAACCCTGTCGAGTACTACCTCGCCTCGCTGTTGTCATGCCAAGTAGTGACCTACCGATTCTGGGCTGAAAGGCTTGGGATTCAGGTTGATTCGCTGAGCGCAAGCGCCGAGGGCGACCTGGATGTGCGCGGCTTCTTCGGCCTGGACGACACCATCCGGCCCGGCTTCCAGCAGATCCGTGTCACCGTGACGGTCTCCGGACCGGACAGCGACGAGCGGTACCGCGAACTCCAGGAGACTGTCGACGCCCACTGCCCGGTACTGGATCTGACCACCGGCTCCACCCCCGTGCACACCACGCTGGTCACCCGCCCGCGGTCGTAATGTCAGAGGAGTGGTCGGCCCGGCCGATCGAGAACTCCCCCGAATGCGGTGGAGAGCGCGCCGAAGACGGTCAGGAGTGCGAGCCCCAGCACTGCCCACACCACCCACAGAAGCCAGCGCAGCACCCTGCGCCGCCCGGCGTCAGGGCCACGCCCGCAGATGGGTAGGCGCCGGCTAGCACCGATCACCGCCACGGCAAGTATGGATCCAAGAGCGGTGGCCACCCCGGCGGGGATCACCTGGGTGAGACCGATCAGGACGCTAAACACCACCCCAGCGACCCCCAGCAAGGTCACTCCGATACGGGTCGTGTGCCGCGCCGCCTGGAGGGGGCTGTACGCCTCGCTGTCCACCCGGCATTTGATGATCCAGACCAAAAGCAATGCGATATATGCCCAGCCCAGAGAATCCACGACGAACGCCAAAGGACCGTAGCGCATTGTGCTCACCTGCACAGGATCTCAGGGACGCCTTGCAGCTCGGATAGGTGTCCATTCTTGGCACCCCGAATCTGGAGTACCCGCCCGGAGACGACGAGATCGGCGACAGCAACCCCGTAGTGTTGGACGTAAACGTCACGCGGCGCCAAGCCACATCCCGTCGCCCCCACCAGGTTAGGCAGTCAGCGCGCGACACGCCGCCCGAGCGGCGTACCCATTCCCGACCCTAAGTGGCAAGGTGTGGCATTTCGGTATTTCCGGCATCTCGCTTGACGCCGAGAATGTGCCCTGAAATTCCCTCTAGCAGGGACTTTATGGCGGTGGCGGAGGGATTTGAACCCCCGGACGGTGTTAGCCGTCTCTCGCTTTCAAGATACCTCGAACTGGGTGTCCGTCAGTAAGGTGGCGTCGCCTGGGACGTCCTGACGAGCGCTACAGCCTTCCGCTGAAGGTGCATGCCGGACGCGATAGTGGCAGGAGTGTGGCAAGGTCCACCACCGCGATACCCACGGTGCACCCGCCTGTCTCGGCGTGTCGCGATAGGTCACTGGCACACAGCGCATGTCCGCGAGACGCTCACTTCCATGAACGAAAACAGTGCAGAGCAAGTCCGCCTGTACACCTTGGAAGAGGCAGCCGAACAGTTGCGGGTGAGTCGGGAATGCCTGTATCGGATGCGTCGGCGCGGACAGCTGACCGTGGTGAAATTCGGCCGGCGGACTTTAGTCGAGCCCGCTGAACTAGACCGCGTGATCGCAGCCGCCCGGACGAACCCGGCGGCATAGCAGTGATCGAATGCCCGGCAAGCTGGGCGATTTCAAACTGCGCTTCCGGTGGGTGCTGCGAGATCGGTGACATTATCTTTGATTTGGTGGCGCTCTCCAGCGTGTTCGATTGAGAGTTCTCCGTATTGTGCGTCAGGCATTGATGTCACGAGGGCTGTGGAGTTATTCGGCAGTTGACGGGAGACCAGCGAGTCGGCAGAGTCCACACGGGTCCAGTTTTCGTTACCGAACTGCCAAATCGATAGTTTTCCAACAGCATCGGGGTGTTTGCAGGCGCGAGAGTAGGTGGTGACGCGAAGCATATCGTCGGTGTCCCACCATAGATTCTTGATCGTGGTCATGGTGTCTGGATCACCAACGGGCGGCAACACGGTTGATGTCGCAGTGCCTGTGGTGACGACGCCGACCGTTCCGGTGGAACATGCGCCCGCCCGAAACACCGGGTACGCCACTTGCCGACCGTTGCTGCTAGAGATCGCCCCTGCAAAGAGTGCACCATCTACTACGCCGGCCGATTGAGTGTGACCATCCCTGGTCACCATGACTTCTTTCGGCGCCGGAACGGCGCCGAAACCCGGGTGAGGCTGCTGCGGGGCTACGGCGGACTGCGCGAAGACTGCAATGCCATTGTGGTAACTGATTAGCTGAGGTGCCCGGCTGGGATCAATCAGTGGGTCGACCTCGTCAACCGTCAAGGGGGCACTCGGGATTGACAGGTCAGTCGAGACTATCCGATTAGGAGCTTGCCACCAGGAGACCTTATCTCCGCCGCCTGAGAACACACGGTCCGTGGCAGCTTCGATGACCCGCGTACTCCCTGCGATCCCTACCGCCACGATCTGCCTATTCGGGATAGCGGCGGCCACGTAATTGCCGCTCGAGGTGAAGACCGGCTGGCCCGGCGTAGATGGTGTCGAGGCGGTATTCACCACCACGCCGTTGCGCACAATGCCAATCTCAGCGGCGGTTGTGTACGCAAAGACATCGTCCGAGGCTGGTGCAGCTGGCTCAGTCGACAGCAACGAGCGCTCCTGGGGAACGCCGCAACTGATTAACAGCATGAACAAAGCCGTTACGGCGGGCATGGCGCGGAAGCGAAATCGGTTGTGTTCCATAGACATGGTTTCTATTGCAGGGTGGCCATTGCAGTGTCGAAGTACTGTTGACGCTCGGCGAAACCTGTCAGACCACCATTGATGGCCCGCGTAACGGAAGCGAAGTCTCCCGCCTCGGCTGCCTGGTTGAGGGTCATATTGGTGCCATCAGGATTCTGGAGTATTAGGCCGTTTGCACCGACCGGCGCGTGGTTGTTCCAAAACCAGGTGGCAACAGCGAATTCGTGCTCGGGAGAGGCAGCCAAATCAGGGTCGCCAGTGAGGTCAAGCCCCAGTGCCTGCCCCGCTGCTTGATAGTTGCCGCGGCCTGTGAGCTGAATAGGGCCCCGTCCCCGGAAACGGTACCCATCGCCAGGTTGGGTGTTACCCAATGTGGCTGAGGAGTTGGTATATCCATCCGGGGTATTAGGGTCGTGGGCAGCATTGGGCCCAAACGTAACCCCGGCGTATTCCGGCCCATACATCTCCGTCGCCGACTGCATACCTCGTAACTCGTAATCGAATTTGAACTCTCCCGACTCCACCGCGAAGGTACCAAGGAACGCAGAGCGCGATTCCTTTGAAGTCATTCCCGCGCTCCGCATAGCGTCATTGAGCGGACCAACCTTACGGTTAACGTCCTCCATCGGAAGCGTCGGATAGATCTCGTGTAGCTGCTCAGGTGTAATTAGAGCTGGCTCAGGTGGTGCAGGAGCCTTGGCCAGCAGCGCATTCGGATCAATGAACCGCGGCGTCACGCCTTGACCACCAGGGTCGCCGCCGATGTCTGCGGGGCCGCTCGTAGCGACTTCCCACCCGACCATCTCAGCTGGCGCTTCACCTGCCGCCTCCGTCGGCACTCCTCCCGAGCCCATGCCGCTGACCGAATTCACCGCACCGGATACCTGGGAGACACCGCTAGCGACCTGCCCGACCCCCTCAGTGCCCTTCGACACAGTGTCATTGAGCTGGGTGAACTGCTCGGTTTGCGGTTTCAGTTGCGGGTTGGCGTCCCCGACCGCCTGGGCGACTTGATCTGCTTCTCCCTGCGCAGTTTTCACGATCTGACTACCCGCATTCACAGCATCGGCAGTGCCCTGAATGCCTTGCGAGACACCCTGCACCACCGTGATCGCATCTTGCGGGTTCACCGCACCAGACTGCGCAGACGAGGCCAACGAGGCACCCGCTTGCGCGGCCGAACCGAAACCTTGAGCGGCCTGCCCCGACGACTCGCCGATCTGCTGCCCGGACTGCACATAGGTCTGCACATCACCCGGAAGACCCTGCACCGCTTGGGATGCATCCTTACCGAGCGCCTGAGTATCCGGGCCCTGCTCCTGCTCGTCCTGCTTACGCCGCCGCGTCGACGCCGCACCGAGTAGCAGCGAAGCCAGGTCGGTGTTCTGCGACTGATCGTCGCGGTCGCCCTGCTCGTCCTTGTCGTCCTTCTTCTTGTCCTTCGACGGGAACTTCGTCGACTGCTGCTGCTTCTGGTTCTGTTTATTCTGCTGCAGCTGCTTGGTCAGATCGTCAATGCGCTGCTGATCCTGGCCGGACTGCTGCTGTTTCTCCTGCAGCTGGCGCATCAGGTCATCGATCTTCTGCTGATCCGACTGCTGCGGCTGCTGATTGGGCTCCTGCCCCGCATCTTGTTGCGGCGGCTGCTGTTGAGGTGGCTGTTGCGCCGGCTGCTGCCCGCCCTGATTCGGTTGACCACCTTGCGATCCGGGGTTGGCTTGTCCACCGTTGAAATCAGGATTCGGCTTACCCGGCCCCTGGGTATACGGCGTGGCGTTCTGATAATCCGGGATCTGAGTGCCGTGTGCCGGCTGATCCCAACCCTGCTGCGGCCCCTGCTGCCCACTGGACCCCTGAACACCGTTGTTACTGACCGACGGAGCCTGAGTGTTGTAGATCGAGATACCCGAATTTTGATCTAGCGGGGCTTGATTGGAGCCGTAGTTACCGCCCTGATAGTCCGGCATCTGGTTGGGCATCTGCGGCGGCTGAAACTGCGAAGCATCAGGCCCATACGAGTTCGATCCATTCGACCCGCCCCCGCAATCGGGCGGGCACTGCGCATGCGCCTGCGGCACCGTCGCCGGAGTGAACCAACCCAGGCCCAGACCGCCGGCCGAGAACATCAATAGCGCGACAACACCCGTGGTCGCAGCCGCCTTATGCGAGGCATCGGTAGCCCATTTCCACAGACCCGCAAGACCTTTCCACCACCCCAAGTTCGACCCGATAGCCCACGCCAGGACCGCGGCGATAGCGGCGACAGCGGGCAACACCTCCGCGCCGGTGATCCACACATACAGCCGCGGAGTGATCCCAGCCGTCAGCAGCACCAACCCCAAACCACCGCCAACAAGGGCAGCCACCAGACCCGGATGCCACAGCCCGTCCTGGGCCCCGCGCTTGCCGGCTGCGCGGTCGCGCTCAACGAGCAGACCGGAGTCGGTGAGGGCTTCCTTAACCAACCCGGTCAGGTACTGGCCGCCGGTGAACAGCGCAGCGCCAGTCAGCACCGCAACCAGCATCTGACCAATTCCGAGCGAGAGCGACCACTGGCTTTCACCGGTCAGGTCCCGCCACCAGCTGGCGTAACCCCCACGGAAGGTCCACCACATGCCCAGCGCCCCAACGATGACCGCCCCCGACGCGACCACCGCCAACACCGGCTCCGCCAAACGTTCCTTCGCCCCATCAAACAGCGCCGCGATGATCGGTCGGGCACCCCACATCGCGAGCTTGATTCCGCCGCCGAGGGCCGTCATACCCAGCAGCAACAACCCGGCCCAGCTGATCAGGTCTGCGGCACCATCACCACTGCGGTACAGGTGGTGCAGCGCGGCCACCGCACCAACCACCAGGACACCCCCAGCAGCGAAAGCAGCCAACCGGCGACCCGTGTCGTGTTCGGGGCTGGATTGGTGAGCACGATCACGCGCGGGCAACTCTTGCGTCGCCGCACTTGAACGCGCCAAATCGCGGCAGTCCGTCACCGCCGTCAGCTGTTCAGTTGATCGTTCGGTCCCCGACACATCGCCTCCGTCAACTTCCGCAAAGCCTTCAGGGACGTGACACTACGCCTACCCGCAGACCGCTGTCCACGCGGATAGCAAACATCCAAAAATGTGAGGGTGTCATTTGAGCGCAAGAATCGTCCAGCAGTGACGAGCAAGTGACCGCAGACGTGAGCACGACGCCTGGCAACAGCTGCACCCGAGCATTGCGGGCAGCCCACGCCAGCGCGGCGCGTTTATAACGACCGGCGCTGGCGTTGTTTCGCAACGGTCATGCCGAGTCTGGGCCTGCGGTGATGCCAAAACCACAGGGTCAAAAATCTCGGCTCGGCGATGACGGAAATCTTTGTTGGCGTCGGTATTAGAGGGATGTGACGGAAAACGTCAGTCGCGTAGGGACTGGAGGGGTGAGGGCCCGGATTTGGGCTCGCACACCGAGAAGAGGAGAAGTTCACCATGACGATCAGCAATCCGTTGGACGTGCCGCTGCCGACGTTCGGCGCTATGAGCAAGGCCACGGTGTGGCGAGATTACCGCGATCTGAGGGTGGAACAGTGCGCTGCGGCGGTCATCGCCGATGCTGAGACACAGCGAGCGCAGATCGGGAACGACCGGGTGTGCCTACCATCTCGGGGACACCTCGATCGGCCTGAAGTGGCTGTGGAGCGGTGGCCAGCATCAGGCCGCAGTTGATGTCGCGGTGGCGGTCTGGAGACGCGTGCGAACCTTGCAGCGGACCCGGGGATGGGCTTTGTGGTTGGCGCGCGATTGCGTCGACTCCGTGCGGCTTGGGTTGGACGGGTTCGGGTGGTCGGATGCCGATCATCGCCGGTTTGTCTCGTTGTTCTCAGCCGCGACGGGGCGGAGCCGGCGCTGATCGGCTTCTAGTTCTTGCGCCAGGTGCCGCCGGTGGAGTGTTCGGGCATTCTCGTCGGGTGCTCAAGGGTGCCGGCGGCCGCAGAGGCGAACCACCCGATCCAGCGTGCGACAAACCCGGCCTCTGATTCGTCAAATGGGTCGATTTCCTGAATAGACGGAAGTAGCCTGCGCGCGAACCCATGTCATGCGGCAGCTCGGAGGCGTCGATGTTCTTGTACTGGCTCAGGTCGTAGAACTTGCCGTCGCCGAGCACCATGAAGTGCTTGTCGCCGGCCACCAGGAAATCCCCGGGCTTGGCGTCCGCCGGCGGGATCTGCTTGCCGGGGTCCTGGCCGGGAACCGGCGGGGTCAGACCCGACTGCGCCGCGGCATCGGCCAGCGATACCGGATGGTTCGGGTCGGCCGCGGCAAGCAGCTTGGCCATTTTGGCGGTCTTGGCGTCGGGGAACTTGGTCTTCTTGCCCTTGACGTCGACGGTCGTGTCCGGCGGTCCCGCAGCGGGTTTGGGAACCCCAGGCGCTGCGGTCCCGGGAAGAGTCGTGGCGGGGACCGGGGTGCCGGCCACGACAGGGTTGTTGGTCGGCAACGGCTTGGGAAGCGACTTCTCCTCGCGCTTCTTGGTGTCGTCCTTCTTGTCCTCGACGAGCTTCTTGGGCTCGCTCTCAGCGGGTTTGGCCGTCGGGGACGTCAGCGGGGCCCCTCCACCGTGGCCGCCGCCGAGAGGGCTGCCGCCCAAAGGCGATCCGCCAGGAGTGCCGCCAAGTCCCTTGTTTCCCAGGCCTGAGAGCAGCTTGCCCAGATCGTCGCCCTTGGACTCCAGTTTCTTGTCCGGGGCCACCAACGGGGTCGGGTTGGCCGACAACGGCAGCGGCGAGGGTCTGGTGCTGGGAGCCGACGGGGCAGCCAGTGTCGGTGACTTCGCGGTGACGATCGGTGCCGGAGCTCCGTCGAAGAGCTTGCCGATCTTGTCGTTGGCGGCATCGAGTTGAGTCTGCGCGGCGTCGGCCTTTGCCTTCATCGCGCTCGCCGGTCCTTGGTCCGACAGATGCCCGTCATTGGCAAGCTGTTGGCGTGCAGTCTTATTGGCATCCAGTACCGCCCTGTACATGTCGGCGCCGCTCTTGCTCACTGCGGACAGCTGTGTCATCAGCGGCTCGACTTGGCTTTTGAGTTCAGCCATCGCCGCCAGATGCGGTGCGAGTTCTTGTCGGTACTGATGAAAGTACGGCTCATCGGACTGGCTCATCGTCCTGTCGATCTCGGCGAACAATTCAGAGACGCCCCGAAGCCAGTTAGTGAACGCCTTCTCCACTTCCGGGGTGTCCAACTTCAAAGCCGCCGGTGGGCTTGCATTCCACACCGTGCCTTCAGGTCCGTCCTGGAAACCAAACACCTTCTCCTGCTGAGCTTCGCGGAACAACGCATCTAGCTCCTTCACACCAGAAGAATCTTTTGCCGAGCCGGGAAGCATGAATGTCGCCACGCCATCGGGGGCCTCCCACACGCCGGGGTGCCCCACACCGCTCAAATCCCATGCGGCTGCGGCACCCATACCGAGCCAGCCCATAGGCCCGGGGATCACACCGATAAGGTTGAGCACGCTTGCCACATAATCGCCGTCCTTGAACGACTTCCACGCAGCGAAACCCGCGACGATCGAGCCGACACCAGGAATCAGCCGGGCAGCCCCCTTGACCAGGGCCTTGCCACCTGCAGTCGGCATCTTCTTGGCCACGGTGCCGCCCAGCATGCCCGCCCAATGCTGCCCTGAATTCCACTGTGCTGCCGCCAGATTTTTGATGCCGGCGACCGGCTCTGTTTTGAATTTCCGCAATGCGGACGGTGGAACACCCATCTGAGTACCCACCCGGCCAGGGGTCCAGCTCCTACCGCCGCCCTTGTGCGCATCCTCGCCGCTCACCGATGCAGCCTTTTGCGCGCCATCGGCTTTCTCGGCTGCCTTGGGTTCGGCTGCGGGTTTCGTCTCCTCGGGTTTCACTGTCGACTCGGATGAATCGACGGTCTCCACATCCAACGGTTCCTCGCTCATCGGTCGCCTCCGAACTCGGCGGCATCTCGCCGCACAGTGGCCGCCGAGATGCCGTAGCGCTCAGCGGCCTGCGGAACCGACAGCTGGCCGCTGGCGACCAACGCGGCGACTTGCCGGCGGCCCTCAGCGTTGGGAATCTTGTGCTCGAAAGCGCGGCCTGGGATGCCGCGTGAAGTGGTCATACGCGGCGGTCTATCACGCGACGTATGAAGAACTGGGCCTGAGGCGCGCCCCCCGTCGTCAACGTGCAACTCCCGGAGCAGTTCGTCCACGTGAGGAGCTACATCGCTGTCTGCGGCGGACTAGTTAATGAAGGGCGCGCGGACTGACGGGCTGGCCGTACGGATGCGCGATCACGTAGCCGTCCGCCGGTCCCTCCCACAGGTGACCCGCCACCAGCCGCATCACCCGCTGCTCCCGCCGTGTCCGCCGAAGGATCGGCATCAGGTGCGGTGGCACGTCGAGTTCCCTTGCACTTGCGAGTGTCTTGGCGTCGTCCTGGTCGATCACACCGGCCGCCGTCGACACCCTCGTTGCGCGTACCGCCAGAGTCGGTGTCTCGGCATCGAGGTCGACCGCGGACCACCGCAACCCGGCGAGTTCACCGCGTCGCAGACCAAGCAGCGCGAGATGAACGAACGACTCCCGCAGCTGTGCGTGCTCGGTCTCGCGCACGGTCTTCAAATCGGCGTCAGGCGGTAGAGCAGGCACCGCATGGGCGTCGACCAACTGCTCGACCTCGTACTCGGACAGGACATCATCAAGCTTGAGGTCCGGTGCACCAGACGGCCGTCGAAGCGGCTCAACGAGATCGACCACGTTGCGCGGAAGAACTCCTTGAGCCTGCAGGTCTTTCCACACCGACCGCCATCGCGCGAGCATGGGGTTGATAGACGTGCGCGCCCACTTGCCGCGCCCACCCGTTCCGTCGCGGAGCTCGACAACCAACTTCTCCACGTCGCTCTTGACAATCTTCTGCACCGGCCGGTCGCCGTACCTGTCGATGACCGGGGCCAGCGCGGCCGAGTACGCGGCGTGCGTCGTCGGCTTGATCCGCTTGCCGGCAAGCCACGCTTCGCACGCCGCCTTCACCGTCAGTTCCGAAGGCGCCGTGAAAGTTCCGGCCGCGCGTTCCGCGGTAACGGTGGCGTGAGCGTCGATTGCCTCCTTCACGGTCCTGAACCGACGGCGTCGCTGATGCCGCACGCCGTCGGGGCCGGTCACCTCCAGCCGCACCTCGTAACGCCGACCGGACGGGAACTCGCGCACCGTCACATAACTCGGAATCTTCATGCGTACACCTCACCCTTGAAATTCGGTGAGACCGACCGCGGTGAACGACACGCCGACTGTTCCGTGGAACCGATACCGGAGCTCATGTGTCACGTCGTGTCATGTGGCGGAATTCCGGGACCTGATACAGACTCCCGGAAATACGCCCTGAAGAGCGGTGGCGGAGGGATTTGAACCCCCGGACGGTGTTAGCCGTCTCTCGCTTTCAAGGCGAGTGCATGGGCGTTTGCCCAGGTCGCTAGATGTATGAGATTTCCTGCTAACAGCGGATTTATGTGCGCCGAGTCCCCCGATTCCGTCCAGTGTGTGACACTGACGTGACACGGAATGTGTTTATCGGTGCAGGTGAGAGATGGTGTGACACCGAGGATGTGACACCGATGCTAGCCGAACATCGCGTCGAACTGACTGGCCGCTTTCATCAGAGCCTCACGCTGCGTGTGGATGTAGAGCCTGTTGGTGGTCGCGGGTGATGAATGGCCGAGCCACGCGGCCACCACGGCAGCGGGTGCTCCATCGAGATGCAACAAGGTGGCCGCTGTGTGTCTGCCGTCGTGGAGTCGGATATGGGGAAGGCTGGCGCTGTCGAGGGCGGCGTTCCAGCGGGCGTTGACCGTTCGCGGATGGTAAGGCTCCCCGAGGGGCTGCCTGTACACGTGGCCGTCACCATGACCGAGCCACGCAGAGCCAGCGGCCAGGCGGTCACGGCGGGCTCGGGTGCGGGCATCAGTCAAGATGCGCACGGCCACCTTGGGCAGGGGCCACTCGCGACGGCTGGTCTTGGTCTTGGTGCGGGCACGGTCAGACGCCCCCTTGCTCGACACCGTGATGGTGCGAGTGACGGTGAGAAGGGGCACGGGGCCGTCGATGTCCAGATGCGACCACCGCATTCCAGCAATTTCAGCGCGGCGTAGACCGAGCAGGGAGAACACCGCCAACACCGAATCCTCCGTACCTGCAACGGATTTCATAAGTTGCTTCACCTGGTCAGGGGTGAACGTCTCGTACTCGGGCGGCGGTCGGTCGGGGGTGTCCTCGCGCCTCACGTTGGACACCAACTTGGCCGGATTCCTCGGGACTATCCCCTGCCCCATGAGGTCATCGAACACCCTGCGGAGACGACTGAGCATCGGGTTTATCGAGGTCGAGGCCCATTTCCCACGCGGCGTGGTGCCCTCAATGAGAGCGTCTACCAGGCTCTCTATGTCGGCCTTCGTGACCCTCTGAACAGGCTTGTCGCCCAGCACTTCGATGACGGGGCGCAACGCGGCGGTGTAGGCATCTATCGTCGTTTGCTCTTTGCGGAGGCCGCGTAGCCACTGCTCAACGCCCTGCTTCATCGTCATCTTGGCAGGGGCGACGTGGGTGCCTCGGGCGCGGTCAGCAGTGATGCCTGAGCGCCACGCCACCGCTTCGGCCTTGGTGGGGAACCTCTTTCGACTCTGTTGACGTTTCCCGTGCTGCTCGCCCACATCAGCCACGGCTTGCCACATCTGCACCGTGCCGCCTTTGCGGTCACTGACAGTGACGGGCTTGACCCCTGGCTCCTCGCGGCGGGCCACGCTTACCAGGCCCAGTGCGGGAGCGACCTGCGGCGGAAACTCTCGACCTCATGCTCATCGACCGCCCGCTCGGGCTCAATCGGCCCGTCACCACGCAGCCAGTCCAGCACCCACCGTGCACCCGCCACATGCTGCATGCCAGTCACCGACACTTCGTCGTTGACCGTTTCGGTGTACGGCATGAGCAGCGTGACGGGTGAAACATCCAAAGTGATTGCGAGAGCGGTTAACTCATCCACATCACACCTGCGGACACCCCGCTCTATCTCCCCGATGGAGGAATGAGAAAGAGCACCAGGGCCAGGGGGCATCATCCCAGCCAGGTCACGGAGGCTCAGCCGCCGTTGCGTCCTGATGCGGGCCACGTTGTACCTCACGTTGTCGTGGGTGTCCCCCGTTGCCCGCGCCATTGGCCGAGTATGCGCTATCGGACGGACAGTTGGAAAGTACATACGGCGTGTCGGGTCTATTTTCCGATTTGATGGTAGTGTATGGGTTATCCCACAAACAGTGGGTTGATAGATACGAGAGGAGGTCACCGTGACTGAAACCATCGCCACCATCGAGGCGGCAATAGAGGCTGAAGTCGAACGGCGACTCAAGGAGAAGTCCGCTGAGCAGGTGCCCGTGGTTTATACCGTCGAGGAAGCGATGGGGCTGCTCAAGGTGTCCAGAAGCACCGTCTACAAGCTCATCTCGGACGGGGTGCTGCGTACGGCTGCCGTCCCGCGTCGCACGCTGATTCCGGCCTCGGAAATCCAGCGCGTGCTGGCGGTGTCGGCATGAGTCCAGAGGAAATGGGCCGACTGGCCGCTGATGTTCGCGCCGCTGTAACCAGCGGGCAACTGGTGTCGGTGTTCGGCCCTAAGTACATCAAGGCACACGCAGCGTTGGTGGATGCAGGCATGCCCGAGACCGCCTCGGTGCTGTCCCCGCTGATCCTGCGACTCGTCACGATGGCCGATTTCGATGCCGCCGTACGTCGCGACGGGGCTGGGGACATGCCGATTTTCGAGGCGGCGCTGCGCCGATCATTCACTGGCGCTGTGGGGCTGCCCGAGAGGGCGTGCTGACGTGGACTGCATCGAATGCGGCGAGTGGCTCGAATGCGAGAAGTGCGGCGAGTTGTTCGACTCCGAGCCGACTCCGCCATACGCATATGAGTGCCCCGACTGCGGGCATGAGACCGAAGAGTGCTCGGCCTGCGGCGCGAGTTTCTGAACCTCACAACTGAATACAGAAGAAACCGATTAGGAAACGGAGAAACAAATGACATCTTTCACCCCACCCCTGGTGCCCCCGCTGGTACCACCAATGGCTCCCGAGAAGGCGAGCACTCGCACCTTCACGTATGGCGGCATGAGCATCGGTGCGAGCACGGGCGACCATGGTGCCATCGACGGCACCGACGCCCTCAGCGAGGCCGCGCTTGAGCGCCGTGTCGCCCGCATCCCGCGCCACGTGCGTCAAACCCTGGACGGTGAAGTCGCGGATGCGCTGCTCGACCTGCTCGACGCGGCTGGGGTGCACTCCACATCCTCGCTCGAGGCCAATTTGCGGGCTGTACAGGTCTGGCTCTTCGCGCGTGATGGTGGGAACCACCGACATAGCGCTCTCCAGTGGGCATCGGCCACGGCCATCGTCAACACGCTGCGGTACACCACGGATATGAGCCATTCCTGGCTGCGCGGCCCCGATGTCATCGAGTGGGCGGGGCCGTGCGAAGGGGACATCCCACTGCTGGTGCTGGTGATGGCGGCGATGGGATACAGCCACCTCGCGTGGACGGTGTGGGATGCCTGGAACGGCGATGGCCTGAAAACCCCGGCCGAGTTCTACCCGTGGGTGCTGGACACTCCCGACGATGTGTCGCCTGTGCAGACGATCTGGATGCGCTAACCACCCCGCCGCCGCGCACGGCACTACAGAAATCACCGATTAGGAAACGGAGAAACAAATGAGTACAACACCATTCACCCCCGTACTGACCCCAGGACTGACCCCTGATGTCACCGTACGGGAAGACCCGCGCGCAGCGGCAGCTAAGCGCATCGAGGAGCGGGAGGCTCTGCTGGCGTCGATCCCGCAGCGCGCACAAGCGCGGTTGGATTATTGGGAAGACCGCGACAACTACTCGAAGGGGATTAACAACACCCCGTATCTGTCGTCCCGCCCCGACCGTGGCGTGCTAAAGCAGGTGGTGGACAGCGCCACCTTTCTGGCGGAAGAGCCCCCGCTGCTCATCTACAAGCGGATGGAAGCTCTGGTTGCGCACGTGGCGCAACTCGCTGTGGCACAGAGCGCCGGGTCGGAAGTGTCGGTAGCTGCGGTGATCAACGTCTCGCGGGTGGCTTTCCCCCAGGTGCTGCACGAGTCAGGCGACGGCGAACTCGACCGACTCATAGACATCGGGGTGGCGGGGATGATGGTAATGCGAAACGTGGACACCACGTGCTGGTACGAGTCCCGCCGCGACCAATTCGGTGACGGGGTGCGGAAATCCTGGGAATACAGTTTCGTGTTCCGTCCCGACGAGCTGAAGTGGGCAGGGTCTCACGGGGCCATCGACGCGCTCACCCTCAAATAGCACCCTGCCGCACGCGCGGCACTACGGAGACCAATCGAGGGCCACCAACCCCAAGAAAACCGAAAGTCCCCTACCTGGGAGGCGGGGACTTCGGCTTACCGATTAGGAATTACATGAGTATAGCACCTGACACTGCCCCTGTGGCCGCTGACCTCACCGACGATGCCGTGGCATACGCCACGGCGGGATACGCCGTTTTCCCCCTCAAGCCTGGCGAGAAAGCGCCCGCGACCGCCAACGGTTTCTACAGCGCCAGTAGCGACCCCGACACCGTGCGGAAGATGTGGGCAGCGGCCCCAGCGGGCGCGGGCATCGGCCTGGTGCCCATGCTCAGCGGCGGGCTCCTCGTGGTGGACGCGGACACCCAGGACGGCGCGGACATGATGCGCGCCTGGTTCGGTGAGCCCACGGTTCTGACGGCCGGTCACGCAGCCGGGAAACACCAGGGGGGTGGTCACTGGTGGTTGTGGTTGGACGAAGGCGTGACGCTCCCCGAGGGCACAACCATCGCCAGCGCCAAGAGCCACGGGCTCGACCTCATCGGGGCGGGGTCAGGCGGGGCATATGTCGTGGCTCCCCCGACCACGCTGCGGCAGTACGACGGCAGGGCATACCAGACCGTGGGCGACTCCCACGACGTTCCGTCAGGCCACCCGTTCCTCACCTGGCTGGCCGATGTCGTGGAGCAGCAGCAGCGGGAGCAAGAGGAGAAGCGGGCGGCGGCAGCGGCCCGACGTGCGGCCCACGCGGTCACGGGCTACCCGAACCTCAACGAGTGGCAGAACGACCAGCTCTGGAGTGACCTCCTGGCCGAGGATGGCTGGACTGACACGGGCGACACCGACCGTTGCGGCTGCCCACTCTGGACGCATCCGTGGGAGGCATCAACGCCCCGCTCAGCGACCGCGCATGAGCCTGGCTGCGAGGCCAGCCGCTCAGGCGAGAGCGGAGTGCTGCACGCTTGGAGCACCACTGTGGCCGACAGGTTCGATGGGCAGCACAGCATCACCAAGTACCGATACATGACCATCGCGCGGTACGACGGCGACTATGCCGCCTGCCGTGAGGCCGAGGGCATCCCGAACGAGGACTCGTTCTCCACGGGCGGCGAAGCCTTCGACCCCGCCGACATCGAGGTCATGGCGTCAGCGTCCCGCTGGCCGTTCGGCCTGTCGGGTGGAAACACGTTTGGTGGTGGACTCAGCGAGGAGCAGGTGATGGCAGAGGCTGCGTGGAGCGAGGCGTGGGTGAAGGGTGAGTTCGATGCCCTGGTGGCACCCCTGGTGCAGGCACCCACCGAACCCGGCTGGATTTACACCGCTGCGGATGCAGCGAAGTCGGGGTACCACACACCAGTCGTTCGTAAGGATGACGGCACCGTGGACAAGTTCGACCCATGGGATCGGGAGGCGTTCCCCCTCGGGCACCCTGCCGCACCCGATTTGTACCGCGCCATATTCGATTTCAACGACTTCACGCGGGCGGTACTGCGCAACGCTAGGGCGAACAATCCCCACCCCACGGGGCCGATGCCCCTGCTCATCACGGAACTCATCCGTGGCGGGATGCGGTGGCCCACGGAAATCGGCGCGGGGCCTGGCACCCCGCTGTCCATCAGCTCACTTCGTATCGGTGGGTCAGGCAAGGGTAAGAGCCTCGCCATGAAGCGGACCAAGTGGACGGTGCTCCCTGGTCTCGATTCGGTGGCCGAGAAGGTGACGGGGGTGCCCCACAACGGTGTGTTCGGAGTCAGCGACAACATCCCGTGGGACTCGCACCGCTCGGTCGGGTCGGGTGAGAAGATGCCCGACCTCCTGACGGACACCTTCGAGGAGCCCAAGGAGAACGGCAAGGGCACCCGCACATGGAAGGAGCAGAAGAAGCATCCCGTCGCGTGGGTGGAAGAGGGCGAGTTCCGAGCCACCCTCAAGCGAGGTGGTCGCGACACCAGCACCATCTTCGACGCCTACAACGCGCTCTGGGCGGGGGAAAACCCCCTCGCGGACACCCGCACCCACGGGTGGACGGAACTGTATGACTTCTTCATGTTCCTCACGGGCGGGATGCAGCCGCAGGTGTGGCTGGCGCTGATGGGAGAGACCACCGGGTTCCTACAGCGCACCCTCCTGACGGGTGTCAGCGACCCCTGGCGTCTCACCCCTGACGGGCTCGCTGGGCAACCTCCAGCAGGATGGACGCCACCATTGCTCCCCACACCAGGAGAGAACGGGCACCCGTCCGAGTTCGTGCTTTGCCCCGCCATCCACGCAGCGGTGGAGCGCAATGCCGAACTGGCCGCGGTCGAGCACACCGAGGCTGATGACGCCTGGGAGTCACACCTCATCCAGGTTCGTCTGCGGGTGGCCTGCCTCGCGGCCCTGCGCTTCGGAACGATGGTCGTATCCGAGGACATCTGGAATTGGACTGGATACGTCATCGAGCACCACCGTCGCGTGCGTGCGTGGCTGCTGGCGATGGCCGACGCAGCGGAGGCCGAGGAAGACAAGAAGGTCGGTACGCGTCGAGCGGCGGTCTTCACCGCCGAGAAAGCGGCCCGTCATGAAAGGGTCGAGGAAGCCATAGACAAGATCCTTGGACACCTGGCCCAGGAGGGTGGCGAGTCCACCCGTAACCGAGCCAAGCGCGCAGTGGGACGTAAAGCCGACGCCTATGTGGATGCCGAGGCGGCGTTGGTGAAGATGGGCAAGGTGGAACTGCTCCCCGTTAAGGGGCTCGCGGTACCGCTCCGACTAGTCATGTGACGCAGCGGGGAACACCTTGGAAACGGCCTCTGCCCGAGCTGGACAGAGGCCGTTTCCATGCCCCAGCGAAGTTAGCCGAAGACTGACAACACTGGCGACACTGACAACACGTTTGTCGCCAGTCTCGGGGAAATCCTTCAAACCCGAAATTAGGTCACCCTAATTACGGTTACCGTAATAAGTCTTCTACCAGCATGTATATATACCCTATGTAAAAAAATAATCCGTCATTACCTGCGAGGCACCCGCTGCGTGAACCACTGGCGACACTAGGTGTTGTCAGTGTCGCCAGTGTTGTCAGTCTCTAGCAACGTTAGCCACGGGTACCCTGCACCCCTCCGTCACACCACCCCGCTGCGTGTACCCCCGCCCACGTTTCCGCGTCACCCGATGCGGCAGCGGGGTACACCCGACCACATGCCCCACCGTTCGCATGCTCGCCTCGGGCTGCGTTGGCCCCCGAGCCCGATTCCCAGAACCCCGCTCCCGAGCCCGTAGACCCCGCCCAGGCCCTCGAAGCCTGGCGCGCTGAGCAGGCTGCCCGCTGGGCGGTCGAATCGCCGCCCCAGCGCCTCTGAGCGCCCCTCAGAGCCCCGCGCCCATCCACTGACCCCACCGAGGCCCCAGAAACGCTCTCAGGGGCTCTCAGAGCCGATTTCCCGCACCACCCCGCCCCACGGGCACCCCGACCGCCCGAAAACCCCGCCAGAGAGCCCCTGAGCGGCTCCAAGCGGGCCGAGGGCCGACGCATCGCCGCCCGCTACCCGCGTCCAGCGCTCCCCGCCCCGTCCACGGGGTTCCAGAAAACCGGGGAGCAGAAACCGCATCTGACCTGCGGTTATGCCCGAAAGCGCGGGACGCCGCCAACCGTAGGCAAAACGCGCTGACCTGCACAAACACCGAAATGAGCCATTTCAGCATCCGGTTGCCTCAGCCGAAGGGGTTTCGCGCCCCTCGTGCGCGTACGCGTAGGGAGCGCCCAACTCCACCAGCCGAGGGCCGAGAGACCATCACGCCCGAGCCGATGTCGCCCGAAATGGGCTCACACGCCGCGTGTACCGCGCCACCGCTGCCCGCAGAAAATATCCGCAGGTCAGGGATTTATCGCGAGGTTGCCCCGAAAAATACCCGCAGGTCAGAGCGTTGCGCCCATGAGCGCCTCCCGCGAACCCCAGAAAAATATCCGCAGGTCAAGGGTGTTACGTCCACGTAGCAAACTATCGACCTTTGCTCAGCGCAGCGGCAGCCGAGTGCATAAGTCGTTCGTGAACAGGTCAGATATAGCCTCCCTATACGCTAGCGGGGCTATCATCGACCTATGACAGCAACGAAAATGCCGACCAGGGTGTCGGCTTTCCGCGAGCAGCTCGACCAGCTCGTGACCACGCAGCGGGAGTTGGGGAGTGCTCAGACTCTCGTCTCCGCGTTGGCCGACCAGCGGGCCGCTCAAGTCGCAGCCCTCCGCGCGGCAGGTGTGCCGCAATGGGTCATAGCCCAGCGGTTGGGCATCACCACGGGGGCCGTGGGCCATCTCTCCCGTCGAGTGCGAGAGGCGACCCGATGACCACCATGCCCGTGCGACTGGCCCTCGCCGCCCTCCTGGTACTCATCGGGACATCGGCCACCGCCACCCTGACCACGACCACCCCCGCGCCCCGCACTGTCGTGCAGGCTGACGAGTGCCCCAAGCCCGTGGCAGCGTGTGCGCCCATCCCGCCTGCCCCGCAGGGGATGACCGACGAAGAGCGCCGCGCGCTTGGCGACGTGTACACCCGCGCCTGGAACGAGGTCACCCGATGAGCCCGTTCACCCCCGCTGCGCCATCGCTGAGCGACATCTCCTCACGGTTCCAAGACCTTGCCTCGGCGCTGACCCAACCGACCCCTGGACGTGGTGCCACCGTCGATGCCGTCGATGAGCGCAACGCGGCCCGCACCATCACCGCCAATCGTTTGGCCGACTGGGCATACACCGCCGCGTCCACGTCCAGAGACCAGTCCGACATCGACTCGGGACTGGAGCGGGCACCGAGTCCCGCCACCATTTCCGCGTTGGCGCAGGTATGCCACTCCACAGCGGGCAACGACCCCGCTGCACTCCTGGCGTATCAGGAGGCGGGGGCCGAGCGCATGGCAGCGAAGAAAGCCCACGCAGCGAGTACCTCCGCCACCACCTGGCCCGAGGCCGTCACCCCCGCACCCATGCCCAGCACCTGCGGTGTGGACGACCGACCCATCGGTGACGGTTTCGGCGGGGAGGGCGTGGAAGACCCCACCCAGTCCGAGGCTGACACACCCGTCACCATGACCGACCCGGCCGAGGGCAGCCCCACCGTGATGTCCACGGGTGACTCCCCCGCTGCGTCGGCCAGTACCCCCACGGTGTCCGACACCGCCGCTGGCACCTCACTCTCCGCTGACTCCCTGTCCGCTGACAGCGGTGCCCGTACAGGAACCCTGTTCAGCGCCCCCGCGACCTCCGCCCCGTCCACCGCCGCAGGGCAGCCATCCCCCACGGTCACAGGGCCGACTGGCGGCGCTACTGCGCAACTTGGGCAGCCTCAAAACGGCGTGCGGCAGGGGGTCACAGGCCGCCGACCTGCACAAACACGGAAAGAGGACAGTAGGGAGCCGACCAGGGACACCACTTTCGACGCGGCTGTTGCGCCGATAGCGGGAGCCATCACGGGTACGGCTTCCGCATCCGGTTCCTCGGCCGGTCTGCCGAGCACGCCGTCCACGAGCACCTCGGGAGCACCTACCGCACCTACCGCGCCCAGCACCCCGAACGCCGCCGCGCCCTCGGGCGGTCAGGGCACAGGCCCTATGGGTGGAGGCCCGATGGCCCGCGCGATGGGTTCGGGTTCCACGGTGGCACCGACATCATCGTCGCCCTCGCCCACCATCGTCGCCGCTGAAATCGACCCCAGCCTTGACCCCCTGAAGGCCGACCCTGACGACCTGGACTGGACACCCCCGACCATCCCGACCGAGGAGAAGAAGTCGTGACCACAGGCATCATCGAGACCGACTACGCCGCCACCCAGGCCGAAGCCGCGAGGCTTACCGCCCTGGCTGACGACGCCGAGGCCATCGCGCATGCGTGCATCGAGGCTGCCGAAACGCTGGCCGCTGACCAAGCATCTTGGGCCAAGGAGTGGAAGCCCGAGGGTGTCCACCAGGAGACCACCGCCAAGCTGGCCGATGGAATCACCACCGTGGCGACGCAAGCCCAAGACCTGGCTGAGTCCATCCGCTCCGAGGCCCGCACCCTGGAGCGTCGGGTAGCGGATGCCATAGCTGTGGACGAGGAAAACGCCGCCGCTCTCGATGAGGTGGACACACAGCTCACGACCAAAAGACCGCTGGGGAACTGAGATGTCACGTCCCGAACTGGTGGGTATTGACCCCTCGCCTGACGGCGATACTCATGGTATGCACCCGCTGCGTCGAGTAACTGCCGTGACCACCGCCCTGGTGGCCGCGAGTATCGCCGTGTCCGCGTGCACCTCCACCACCTCGGGACAGCCCACCGTCTCCGCCTCGGAGCGCACCGTCGCGAGCACCACCCAGCAGCGTCCGACCTCAACACCGAGGCCGACGACAACCCCTCCTGACCCCCACGCTGCGTTGGTCGAGGTCGTCAACGAGGCAATGACTGACGTGAGCCGTTTCTGGGCTACCGAGGGTGTGGTGGTTCCTGTCCGAGCCACCGTCGTCACCGACCAGGCTGACGCTCCGTGTTCCCCCAGTCGGGACGCTGAAAAGGCTGCTAGCGCCGTCGCGTGGGCGTGTGACATGACCACGCCGCCCAGCGTGGTGGTGAACGTCGAGAACCTGGACGCCAAGGTCGCAGACCAGTTCGGCGATGTCGGCACCTACATCGTCGTGGCACACGAACAGGCACACCTCGGGCTGCCGATGCTCGACCGCTCGACCGACACCGACAACGACACCGAGGAGAAGCGGGCCGACTGCTCCGCTGGGGCCTACTTCAAGTGGGTAGTGGCAGGTCAGAGCCCATCGGTGTCCGTCACCGAAGCCCAGGCTGGCGGTGTCGCAACGGCCATGTGGCGTGATACCCCCGAGCGCACCCGTGCCTTCGCTGACGGCATCACGTACGGCCTCCCCCGCTGCCTGGCCTAGTCCCGCGCCCACCACGGCGGGTCATAGGCCGTGACCACCCATGGACGGGCAGGGTCGCAGATGACCACGCAGCCGTCATCCACCAGGGGCAAAACGTCATAGGGGTCATCGGGCAGCTCAACACGGCCACCGGGTGACCATCTCGCTGCGTCGGCCCATGAGAAGGTGTCGGCCTCCAGCTCCGCGATGTCCGCGAGCAGGTCGTCCACCTCTTGCATTCCCACATCATCCTCTCCCGCTATGACACCGCCACGGTGTTAATGCGACGTTAGCAACGTAGTTAGTTCCCCTATCGCGTATAGCCCACCTATACGCATATCCCCTGGTGATATGGGCATTAAGCGTTATTATTACAGCCATCGGTGAGGGGTTATATAACGCCCATCAGCAAACCGTAATAACAACATCCGATTAGGAGATAGAACAATGGCAGTCATCAAGCCGACCCTGGCAGGGGTCTACGACATCCCGCGCTTCGACCTCGCGGCTCTCATCGAGCAGCACACCATCCCCGCTGGAATTTTCGCCGATGAGGAGTTGGTCAACCTCGGCGCTGTGGCCGACGCCGTAGAGGCGTACGCCAAGTCCCTCAAGGCGGTGAAGTGATGAGCGGCTATGCGCCAATGCTGGACGAGGCACTCGGGGTCTACACGTTCGACCGTGGCTGGGTTCACCTCGCCGTCGCTGTAGGACTGGTCATCGTGGTGATGGCTGTGGCCCTGGCCATCGCATCTGCCGCATCTGCGCGCAGTGCCCGTGGCCTCTACCGCGAGGGTTTGCGGGACGGCTGGCTCGACATGCGTCAGGAATTTCGGAAGTGGCGGGACGGGTACTTCGCCGCGTCAGCTGATACCGCCAGCATCGACCTTATCGAGACGGTCGGCACCGACCTGTTCGGGGTGTATGACCCCCGCCCCACCGCCATCGACACCAAGGAGTAACACCATGACGTACCCGCAGCACCCCCAGCCTCGGCCATCGACTCCCACCCATGTTTTCGCTTGGGTGGCAATCGGTCTCGTCGTGCTGGGGGCGCTGCTGGGCGTTGGGGGCGCTTCGGTGGCGAAAGACCCGTGCAAGGCCGAACAGCGGGACTACATCGAGTCCACATATGCCACGGGCACTGACCGACCAGGCAAAGAGCGCATCTACCGCCAGTGCCAGGCGCAAGCCAAGACCACATCCACCACGCTGGTGACCCTCTCCGTGTTTTCCCTCCTCGGGGCCGCTGGCGCTGGAGTCGCAGGTGCCGTGGCTTACAACTCCAGCCCCGCAGTGCGGGAGCGCAAGCGCCAGCAGGCATGGGCCGCGTTCTACGCAGCCCAGCAGGCACCACAACCACCCACTCCCCCCGCTGCGTCTACCACTGCCCCCGTCGAGGACTACGACGCCTACACCGAGTCCGTACCGGCCGAGGAACCGGCCGCACCTAACCCCGAACCTGAGCCCGAAATCCCCTGGTACATGCGCGGGGACAAGTAATGGGCATCGGGCAGGCGATAGGTCGGCATTTCGACCGAAACGGTGGACTGGTCACGGGCACCATCGCCCGCAAGCTCCGTGGCGACGTTGGGTACGTCGAGCGTGCCCTGGAGCAAGCGGGCGAGCATCGCATCCGCTGCGTCGGTGTCGAAAACGGTGCCTACGGCACCCAGACCATCGTTCTGTCGATGCACAGCGGTGCTGACCTGAACACCGTCAAAGCCCGTGGTGACCTCATCGCGGGTTTCCTCGGCCATGACCGTGTTTACGGCATCAAGCGTCGAGGTGGTCACGTTCTGCTGACCATTGGCCCCGACCGCGATTTCCCAAGTGAGCGTGAGGAATACGCCACTGTCGATGGTGTCGATGCCGACCTGCGGGTGACACACCACGAATCCGGCCGCGATGCCGTGGACGAACTAGCCGCTGGGTACCCGCGCTTCGCCGATTCGATTGGCAGCTACGTGGAGGTGTTCACCACGGCGGGACTTGCCGTGAAGAGCGTGACGAAAGAGCCGAACCCTGACGGGTCGGCCTGCACCGTGACCACCTGGACGGTGCCAGGCTTCACCCATCTCCACATCAGTCCTACTGGTCTGCTGGTGGCGCTGAAAGGCGTACCTGGACAAACGCTCAACACATACCGAGGTGCCTTGCCGCATCTCGTCACCGCATGGAACGCCAAGAACCTCAGCGTCAGCGAGCCCGAGGGCGGTACATACCTTCTGGCGTTCAACGACCGCGACCCGCTGAAGGGACGCGACTACCGCCTCCAAGGGCCGCACCGCTATGACGCTGACGCGGGCCGCTCACTGCTGGGCGTCGGAACAGATGGCCGCGAAGTGTGGATTTCCTGGGCGGGCAATGCGGGACTGGTCATCGCGGGCGCACCCGGTACGGGAAAGACCGCCAGCCTGCTGCCCGTCCTGGCGGGCATGGCGGGACAGGCCGAGATTCACCTGGTCGATGGCAAGGCGATGTTCGACTGGGAGGGCATCAGCCCTATCTGCCGCACCTACATACGCAGCGGGAAACCCGATGCCCCACAGGAGATGTTGCGACGTGTCTACGCAGCGTCGAAGCGCCGTGGCGAGGCCGTCTATCGCCTCACGGGTGAGTCGAACTTCTGGCTCCTCAACCGTCAGCAGCGCCGCGAACTGGGCGTCACCCCCGTCTTCATCATTCTCGATGAGTGCCAAAAATTTCTGGACTGGTCGGGCATGGAGAAGGACGAGAAGGCCATTGTCGCCGCGAATAGGAAGTACATCAGGGAGATGGTGCAGGAGGGCCGTTCTGCTGGTGTGGTCGTCATCCTCATCACGCAGAAGCCCACGTCAGAGAGCATCCCCACCATCATCAGGGACAACGCCGCGTTGCGCCTGAGCTACTACGTGCGGTCTTCCGCCGCCGCGATTGCGGTACTCGGTACGGGTCGCGGTGACGGTGCCCCGTCACCTGAGCGGGACATCAAGAACGGACAGCTTGGTCGGTTCGTCTATGACGACACCGAACGTGGTGTGGCGGTTCTCGGCCAGTCGTTCTTCCTCCCAGGTAAGGAAGCGCTCCCCATCATGGAGCGCTGGAACCCTGTAGTTGACCAGTCCGACCTGGCCGATGACCTGCTGCGTCGGGCGGGTATCTCCGTCGATGACGTGGTGCTCGACGTGGACGAACCCGCGCCGACGCCGAAGGCGAAGGCTCCCGAGGTGGCGGAACCGGCCCCCGAACCGGAAGCGCCTGAGACCACCGAGACACCCACCGCGTCCGAACCCGAACCACCCCAAGAACCTGCGGTCACTGTGGCCGAGGAAGAAGTACCCACCGACGACCCGTTCGCGGGACTGTAGAAGGAGAGAAACATGGCCCGCGTAATTGGATTGAACCCGAGCATCAGCGCTCCGTCGATGGTGGCTGCCACCGTCAAGGGCGTGCGAGGAGTGGACATCGAGACCCCCGCCGCTGCTGGCAGTTCAAAGTGGCCCTTGCAGCAGCAGTACCAGCGTTACCGTGACCACGCGGACGGTATCGCAGAGTCCATCGTCAAGTTCACCCCCGACATTGTGGTGATGTCCTCGCCTGAGAGCATCGTGCTGAGCGGCAACTCGGGCATCGCGCCGCGTCGGTCGTACGCCGTTGGGGTGCTGGTGGTCTCCGAGCTGGTGAGCCGTGGCGTGAACGTCGTGCTCATCGGTGCAAAGAACCTCCGCGAGGTAGTGCTTGGCGCACCTGACGGCACACCGCAGACAGCCGAGCAGATGAGGGCGAGCGCTGCTGGTGCTCTCGGCCCCGATGGGCTGGTCAAGCACGGCGACGCCGCCGCGCTGGCGATGGTCGGCACCGCACTCTTGGACGTGCCCGCTCCGTGGGCTACCCGCCTCAAGGGCACCCTGGACGTGGAGAAGTTGGAATTGCCACACGGTTTCGCCGACACGAAGGCTGAGCTTGAGTCCGTCGCGAAGGCCGAAGCCATGAAGGCGCGGGCCGCTGAGCTGGCGTCGATGGTGAAGGGCTCCACCCCCGACCAGGTGAAAGCGGGCATTGCCGAGGACGCCGCCGCTCGCGGCTTCGACCCCGACATCTATGCGGCCCTCGTCCACGCGGCCACCTGCACCTAACCCCACCCCAC
>NZ_MAFQ01000009.1 GCF_002013895.1 Mycobacteroides franklinii
GAGGTGCACGTTACTGGCAGTACGGATATTTTGGGGACGACTTGTGACATGTGTTGAACAACGCCCACCGGTTTTGTGCGCGGCGTGGCGTCGGCACCTGTCGGACTCCGTGCCTAGGCTGCCAGCTATGAGTGACTCCGCGCAGGACCGGCCGACGCGCCGTCCGGCGCTGTCTCCCTCGCGGGCGAGCGACTTCAAACAGTGCCCACTGTTGTACCGCTTCCGTGCGATCGATCGGCTCCCCGAACCACCCTCGACGGCACAGGTCCGCGGCAGCCTCGTACACGCGGCCCTGGAGGATTTGTACGCGCGGCCTGCCGCCGAGCGTGAGTACGCCACCGCTGCCGGCCTGGTGGAGCCGGCCTGGGACCGCCTGGTGGAATCGAATCCCGAGCTGGCCGAGGTGGTCGAGGCCGAGCGCCTTCCCGGCTTCTTCGACGAGGCACGGGACCTGTTATCTGGCTACTACCGACTCGAAGACCCCACCCGGTTCGATCCCGACAGCTGTGAGGAACGCGTCGAGGTAGAGCTGGCCGACGGGACGATGCTGCGCGGTTTCATCGACCGCATCGATATCGCACCCGGCGGCGCGATGCGACTGGTCGACTACAAGACGGGGCGCGCACCCCGTGCCTTGTTCGAGGCCAAGGCGCTGTTTCAAATGAAGTTCTACGCCGTCGCCCTGTACCGCACTCGCGGCGTGGTGCCCCGGCGGTTGCGGCTGCTGTATCTGTCCGATGGCGAGGTTCTCGACTACTCACCGGACGAAGCCGAGTTGCTCAAGTTCGAGAAGACCCTGATGGCCATCTGGCGGACGATTCAAAACATCGGCGCCACAGGCGATTTTCGCCCCAATCCATCCAGGTTGTGCGCTTGGTGCGCCCACCAGTCGCTGTGCCCAGCATTCGGCGGCACGCCTCCGCCCTACCCGGGGTGGCCCGCTGATTACGGTGTCTCCGAAGCGGATATCGAAGACGCCGCGACCGCCATTCCGGGAGATGCCGCATGACGAAGGACCCGACGGGCTGTTATTACCGGCGCTTGGACGCTGACGGCGAGTTGCAGGTGTTCGAGTCCACCGAACTCACTGCCAGCGGCTGGGGCCCGAATCTGCAGCATGGCTCGCCCCCGATGGCATTGCTGCTCAAGGCCATCGAAGAGTTGCCCGAGGCGCGCGAGAGCCTGCGGATCGGCCGCGTCGCACTCGATATCCTGGGCCCGGTTCCGCTGGAGCCGGTGCGGGTACGGGCATGGATAGAGCGGCCGGGCCGCCGGATCGCACTGGCGGTTGCCGAGATGGAGGCCTACACCAGTGGCGGATACCGCGCGGTCGCCCGCGCCAGCGCGTGGTTGTTGGCGACCTCGGTCACGGCCGACAAGGCAAGTGACCGATACCCGCCGCTGCCCGACTATCCCGCCGCTCCGAAGCCACCCGGATTCGATGGCTCCGGATACGCTAAATCTGTTGATTTTCAGTGGTTTTCGGTACCCGACGGTGAAGCACAGGTGGCCTGGATGCGGCCGCACGTGCATATCGTCGATACCGAACCCACCACGCCGTGGCAGCGCCTGGCGTCGGTGATCGACTCCGCCAACGGGATCGGAGCGGTGCTGAACCCGCTGCGATTTGTGTACATGAACACCGACACCGTGATGCACGTACACCGAATCCCCCAGGGTGACGAGTTCGGCGTACGGGCCCGCATGTCCGTAGGGCCCGACGGCATCGGCGTGACCACCGCGGAAATCTTTGACCGCCGGGGCTACATCGGCTCCAGCGCGCAAACGGTGCTGGTTCAGCGGCGATAAGTGCCACAGTGCGTTACGCACCGCTCCTGCGACGCACGGTTTCCTTGATGTGCTCCGGAAACGCGGGTACATCCAAAAGTTGCGGAAGTAGGGCGGGTTCACGAGTCAGCGCGCGGAATGCCAGTCCAACGGTTACCTCGTGATCCGGGCTGTTCCGTACGGTGATGGAGTCGCCCTGACGTACCGCCCCGGGAGATATCACCCGTAGATATGCACCTGGAACCGCCTGTACGGTAAAGGTTTTAACCCAACCCTGCTGGTCGAGCCAGGCCGCGAACGTCCGGCACGGTATCCGCGGTGACGAAACTTCCAACACGAGCCCGTCAGCACCGATGTGCCATTGCTCGCCGATCCGTGCACCGGTCACGTCAATATCGCGGGTGGTGAGGTTTTCACCGAACTGCCCGTTGCCCAGGTCGCGGCCCAGTTCGCCTTGCCACCAGTCGAGATCTTCCCGGGCGTAGGCATATACGGCCTGATCGTCACCGCCGTGCACGCCGTGGTCACCGATGGCATCACCCGCCAGTCCGCTGCCCGCGCCTTCGAGAGGTGCACGCACAGCGATCGCCGAATCCGTTGGACGCTTGTCGATCCCGGTCGGTACCGGCCCGCCCGTGGGATTCGACCGCAGCTCCCCCACATTCACCGTCAAGACTGTTGCCACCCGTACAGGATACGAAGTGTCCTCGCCACGAAACGCTAGCGGGCCGCGCGCATAAGCGGCAGTAGGTACCTGATCGCGAACTCCCGGGTGTTCTCGTCGGTATCGGTCGGCAGCAGGGCCGAGGGATTGACCAAGAACGTCGAGGTCAGCCGAAGCGCCAAGTCCAGTGCCCGTTTCACTGCCGGAACGGGATAGGCGCCGTCGGCCAACAACTCGGCGATGACCGTCAGCAGGCCTTGATATCCGGCCGTGTTCACATCGAAGACGTTGCGCGAGAAGGATTCAGCGTCGAATTCTTTCAACGCCATGACCAAAGGATGGTCACGCGCCTCCCCCATTCCCATGACGAACGCCTCGACCATCCTGTCTTCCGCGTTCGACAACGGCGTGAGCACCGCCTGCGCCCGGACAAAGAATTCCGTTGTCTCCCGGACCAATACGGCCGCGACAATATCTTCCTTGTCACCACATTTGCGGTACAGCGTCGGACGTGACACGCCCGCGCGCCGAGCGATATCGCCGACCGCGGTGCGGGCGATGCCATGGGCGATGAACTCCTCGCGCGCGGCGTCTAACAAGCGGGACGTCGCCACATTCGTCTCCGAGAGGGTTCCCGTGGTCAGCTGCCGCAGCAATGAGTCGAGCTCTCCCACGGAGCCGATAGTAGCCGCGGAGTTCGTTGCCATGTCGATGCGACTCACGACCACTCCCTTCGAGGACTCTACCTGGGGTTTGAATCAATGAACTAATTTTGATTCAGTATTGCATACCCCTCGAATCCGCCATACACTTCGCCACCAGAACCGTGACCGACCGAAGAGGACAGGCGCATGCACGTCATCGACATCAACGTCCACCCCGAGGAAACACCGTCGCCTCAAGGGCCCCGGCTTCTGCCACGGCTACCGATCCATCGAGCGGCGCTACTGGGGCTCAGCTGCATGGGCGACCCGTCTCGCCTGCCCTATCTGCTGCTACCCAAGATCGCGAACCAGTACGGCGACATCGTCCGGCTGTTCACCGGCCCCACGCCATCTCTCACCCTCACCTTGATCAACCATCCCGACTACGTCGACCACGTCTTCACCCGGCACCACGACCGCTATGTCAAGCACGAGGCCACCATCGAGCTGGTTTCCGGTGAGCCCGTCGCACTTCCCTTGCTTGAGGGGCAGGAGTGGAAACGAGTCCGTACCGCCTTCAACCCATACTTCGGCGAACGCGCGCTGGCAGGTGCTACCCCGCTGATGATGGAGGGAATCACCGACCGGGTCGATGCCTGGTCACGGCACGCGAATAGCGGCGAGCTGGTGGACCTCGAGCACGAACTCGGCGCGGTCGTGATGGACGGGCTGATGCGTTCGATGTTCAAGGTTCGGCTCAGCCCCAACGAGATCGATCATGCCGGCGACGGCGCGCGCCGCTACGGCGTCTACGTCATCAGCCGGGTGGCCCTGCATTTCCTGCCCAGTTGGATACCGAATCCCTTGCGCCGCCGCGGCGAAGAGGCCAAGGAGGAGCTCTTCGGCATCCTCGATCGCTTCGTTGACGAGCGCAGGCGATGCCCGGCGTCCGACACACCAGACCTGGTGGATGCCTTGGTGGGGCTGGAGTTCGACGGCTGCCCCCAGACGCAGGAGCGGCGACGACGCTCCGAGGCCGCCGGCCTGGTGTTCGCCGGATTCGAGACGACCGCCGCCGCACTTGCGTGGACCATCGCCCTGCTCTGCCGCAACCCGATCGCACTGGGTAAGGCGTACGCGGAGATCGACGCCCTCGGCGGCAAAACGCTGGAGTACGACGACCTGGAGAACCTGAAGTATCTGAGGGCTTGTTTTGATGAGGCGCAACGCTTTCAGGCCGCACCCGCCAATGTCCGAACCGCCGTCGAGGACGACGAGATCGGTGGCTACTTCATCCCGCGGGGCTCACAGGTCATCATCACGCAGTACGCGCTGCAGCGCGATCCGCGGTTCTGGACAGAACCCGAGAAGTTCAATCCCGACAGGTTCTTGACCGACAAGATCAACCGAAATGCATTCCTGCCGTTCAGCATCGGGCCCCGCAAGTGCATGGGAACCCGGATGGCCTATATCGAGGGAACCCTGGTCCTGGGGGCCATCCTGCAGCGCTACGCATTCGAAATCCGCGACGGCTGGACACCGAGACACCGCGTACGAGTATCCACCGGCCTTGCCGGCGGCCTCCCGACACGGCTGTTCGCTCGTTGAAACCTGGCGCGAGTAAACACATTTCCCACCACGAAAGGAACACGATGAGCCGATTGGAACAGTTGGGCCCTTCTCCGGAGCACGCGAAGCACCAAGCACTGATGCCCGATTTCTGGAAAAAGGTTCAGCAACAAGAAAACAACGATATCGAGCGCGGGCTGCCCGCTGAGGGCCGGACCGAGTTCGCCCACACCTGGTTCGACGCCTGGGCCGAACAGGACATCAAGAAGATAGATTACTGCCTTGCCGAAGACTGTAGCTACATCGACAGCTCGACGTTCCAGGAGAATCGGCTCGGACGCCAGTTCACGATCGACAACTGCCAGGCCGCCTTTGACGTCTTTCCCGATTTCGCCTTCTACCCACAGGACGGGACCAACCGATCACTGCCCTATTGGGACTACTTCGACGGCCAGTGGCGGGTGACCATTCCGTGGCGCGGCATCGGCCGCATGATCGGCCAGACCATCGAGCCCAACACCGGAGCCAAACTCAAGGGAACGGGCCGCTGCCTGGATTTCATTGGCATCGACCGCTATACATTGACCGAGGACTTCAAGATCACCCACATCGATACCGACTGGGACATGCTTTACGGCGCCGCGCAGCTCGCCGGGTTCGGGCCCCTGGTACGCAGCCGCAGCCTGCAGAGGTTCGGACTACGCGCCGCCAGCCTGGTCGTACCCGCATTTCGGCTGGCGACCCTGCTGACCACGCGGTGATCGCGGGTGCCTATGCGGCGGGCCCGCTGTCCGCGGTGGCACCTCGGTAGCAGCCGATGAGCCCCGCGATGAGACCCAGAGTCGCAGCCTCGATAACCACGATCAGGACATTCACTGGGCTCATGAGCTGCATCAAGTTCCCGATGAAGAGACTCAACGGGGTGTGCTTACCGAAGGCCGAAAAGAAGTAAACACCCGCCGCCCCAACGGCTATGAATGCCAACGGCACCGCGGCGACCGCGGTGGCGAGGACACGCGGGACAACGTATCCGTGCGTGATATCGATACCTCTGCCGCGCATGGCATCAATGTCCTGTTGTATTCGCGCGGAGTCGGCCTCGGCGAAGACCACTGTCGCAGCGGTGGCCGCGGCCACCAAGATCGCGTGCGTCGGGAATCCTGTCGGACCAAACACCAACGCCTCGAGGACGAGGACGATCACCACCGCCAGCGGTATCGCCACCATGCACATCGGCAACACCGACACTCTGGCTATCGCCGCCGCCTGCCGGAAGAACTCGCGCACTGCGGGTGGGCGAGTCAGCATGGCAACGAACGCATCCCGCGCCATCGTCAGGAAGCCGACAAATGAGCGGGTGGGCCTGTCCGCGGGGGGCACGACCGGGCCGTTCCCCGGGCCCGCCTGAGTCACTACCGGGGCCGCTACATACGTGGTCACACATCTCTACATATCGCGTTCCGCCCGTCTCCGCGGGGGAATCATCAACATCGACGAACGCGACGTGACCGGCAGATTTAGCTAGAACCTCACCACGACAGGGCTGGCGGGCTAGACCGCAACCTTGGCGCGACGGCGTTCCCGAACCATGGCGATGGCGGTCTTGAGCCCACGCCGTGGCACCGAATCCGACTCGGCAGTCGAGGGCTGCTCCAGGACCACGAACATCCGCTCACTGCGGGTTTCCGGCGCATTGTCCGCCGTGGCACGCAGGAATCGGTCCGGCAGTGACAGTTTGGCGATCGTGCGCCACGTCTTGGCGTACTGGAACAACATCGAACCGGTCGTATAGGGCAGGTCGTAGCGCTCGCAAATCTCTCGTACCCGCAACGAGATCTCGTGTAAACGGTTGCTCGGCAGATCCGGGTAGATATGGTGCTCGATCTGGTGACACAGGTTGCCGCTCATCAGCCTCATGGTGGGCCCGGCGTTGAAATTCGCGCTGCCCAGCAGCTGGCGCAGATACCACTGGCCCCGCGTCTCGTTCTCCATATCGGTCACGGAGAACTTCTCGGCCCCATCAGGAAAGTGACCGCAGAAAATGACGGCGTTGGACCAGAAGTTTCGGATCAGGTTGGCCGTGGCCGTCGCGGTGAGCGTCGACCGATAGCTCGCGCCCGGAGAAAGTGCGGTGAGCGCCGGGAATGCGGCGTAGTCCTTGAAGACCTGAGAGCCCGCCGACATGACCAGTTCACGCACTCGCTGGATGGTCGACGCACGCGTTTCCTTTGTCCAGATCTTCCGGAACTCCAGGTGCTGCAGAGCGATTCCCCATTCGAACCCCGCCGCGAGAATGAAATTGAGCGGCATGTTCAGAAGGTTGCGCACCTTCCACGGCTCATCGCGCGTGACTCGGAGGATCCCGTAGCCGACGTCATCATCCATGTCGAGGATGTTGGTGTACTTGTGGTGCTCGACGTTATGCGTAACGCGCCAGTGCTTGGCGGCACCGGCCATATCCCACTCCCACGTCGAGGAGTGGATCTCGGGATCGTTCATCCAGTCCCACTGACCGTGCAGAACGTTGTGGCCGATCTCCATGTTTTCGATGATCTTGGCGACAGCCAATGTCAGTGTTCCGGCCCACCACGCGGAGCGCTTCTTGCTCGCGGCCAACAGCACACGGCCGCTCAGCTCAAGGGCACGCTGCGCTGCGATGGTGCGGCGGATATACCGAGCGTCGCGTGCACCGCGCGACTCCTCGATCTCACGTCGCAGCTCATCGAGCTCGACGGCCAGGTTCTCGACGTCCTCGCTGGTGAGATGCGCGAATGCCGAGATGTCCGTGATTGCCATCGGCCTCCTTTCGCGCCCACGATACCTTCACCCTACGGTCCCGTAGGTTACTCGTCGGTAAATGGACACGCCACAGGTGGTGACATCCCGGCCACGACATGCGCTGACACGCCGTATTCCACCCAAATCGGAGGCGTGTCGGCACCCAGGACGGCGTGTCGAACACCGACCGACGGTGACCGGACTCACTTGGCGAAGATGGCGAGATTCCCCACGAGATCAAGCAACGGCTGGGGCACCACACCGAGCAGAACGGTGACGAGCGCGCTGACTCCGATCGATATGGTCACCGCGGGGCCGGGGAAGCGAAGTACCCCCGAGTCCTCCACCGGATCGGCGAAGAACATCACCACGATGACGCGCACATAGAAATACGCCGCGATGGCGCTGCACATCACACCCACCACCACCAGCGGCACGGCACCTCCGGATGCGGCGGCCTCGAACACCGCGAACTTGCTGACGAATCCGCTCGTCAGCGGAATCCCCGCGAATGCCAGCAGGAACAACGCGAACACGATGCCCAGCACCGGTGAACGGCGACCGATTCCGGCCCATCGACTCAGCTCGGTGACCTCGTCGTCATCCTTGAAGTCGCCGTCAGCGCCGTCATCTGCGTTACCCGAGCGCACCAGACCGGCGATGGTGAACGCCCCCACGGTACTGAAACCGTATGCGGCCAAATAGAACAACGTCGATGACACACCCCGCTCATTGGCCGCGGCCACCCCGGTGAGCAGGAATCCGGTATGTGCCACTGCCGAATAGGCCAGCATGCGCTTGACGTCGGCCTGCGTGACCGCTCCGATCGATCCGATCAGCATGGTGGCAATCGCTACCGCCCACAGTACCGGCCGCCAATCGGCAGTGATTCCCGGCAGCGCGACGTACAGCACCCGCAACAGCGCGCCGAAGGCCGCGATCTTGGTGGTGGCCGCCATGAATGCGGTCACCGGCGTCGGCGCTCCCTGGTACACGTCGGGCACCCAGAAATGGAACGGTACCGCCCCCACCTTGAACAGCAACCCCACCGACAGCATGGCCACACCCAGTAGCAGGAAGGATCGCTCCCCCGCATCGGCGTTGATGGCTCGCGCGACGGCGCCGAGTTCGACCGTTCCGGCGTATCCGTATATGAAAGCCGATCCGAACAGGAAGAAGGCCGAGGAAAATGCGCCCAGCAGAAAGTATTTGAGCGCCGATTCCTGGGACAGCAGCCGGCGACGCCGCGCCAGTGCGCACATCACATAGAGCGGAAGCGAAAACACCTCCAGCGCGACGAACATCGTCAGCAGGTCATTGCACGCGGGAAAGAGCATCATTCCGGCGATCGCGAACAACGTCAGCGGGAAGATCTCCGTTTGCGTGATGCCGGTGCGGTTGAGCACCCGCTCCGATTCGCTGCCGGGAACGCTGGACGCCTGCGCGGCGAAGGCATCCAATCCGCTGCTGGCCCCGGCGGAAACCGCGCTCGGGACAACCGTGATCGTCCTGCGCTGCGCCATGACCGTCAGCGCCAGCCCGGACGCCACCAGGATGAGTCCCTGCAGAAAGAGCGTGGGGCCGTCGATCGCCACCGCACCGTTCATGACGACCTGATGCGAACCACCCAGGGCCACCACGGCCACCAGGGCACCGAGGATTCCGCCTGTCGTCAGCATCACTTGAGTGTTGAGCCGGTGCCGCCGCGACACGAATGCCTCCACGAGCACCGATACCACCGCGACCCCGAACATGATCAGCATGGGAGACAGCGCGCCGTACGCAACCGGCGGGGCCGGAAGAATCCCGATATCGGTCATCGTTGCTCGCCTTCACCGTGTCGGAGGGCAATATCGGCCACGACGGGCGGCGGATCTTTTTCGTTGACGGTCCGCAGCGTCTGCTCGACGGCAGGATTCACCATGTCCAACAGCGGTTTGGGATAGATGCCCAATACCAGCAGAAGCGCGATCAACGGCGCTACCACCACCAGCTCACGACGCTTCAGATCGCCGATCGTCTCATTACCCGGCGCCAACGGCCCGGTCATCATCCGCTGGTACATCCACAACACGTAGATCGCCGCCAGCACCAATGCGATGACCGCGCACGCCGCGGCCACCGGGTAGCGCGTGAAAGTACCCACCAATACCAGGAATTCACTGATGAACGGTGCCAAGCCGGGCAACGACAAGGTGGCCAGACCCGCCACCAAGAACGATCCGGCAAGGACCGGCGCCACCTTCTGCACTCCGCCGTACTCCGCGATGAGTCGAGATCCCTTGCGGGAAACCAGAAATCCTGCCACCAGCATCAGGGCCGCGGTGGAGATGCCGTGGTTGACCATGTACAGCGTCGAACCGGACTGACCCTGGCTGGTCATCGCGAAGATACCCAGGATGATGAACCCGAAATGCGATATCGATGTGTAGGCGATCAAACGCATCACGTCGGTCTGACCGATCGCCACGACGGCACCGTAGATGATGCCGATGACCGCAAGCGTGATGATCAGCGGCGTGAAATACCTACTGGCATCGGGGAACAGCTGGATGCAATACCGGAGCATCGCGAACGTGCCCACCTTGTCCACAATCGCCATCATCAGCACCGCACTGGCGGGTGTTGCGTGCACAGCGGCATCGGGCAGCCAGGTATGAAGCGGCCACAGCGGAGCCTTCACGGCGAACGCGAACATGAACCCCAGGAAAAGCGCCTTCGCCACACCCGGATCGATGCCCAACGTGCCGGTCGCGACCATTTCGGTGATGTCCCGCAGATCGAACGTTCCGGCCTGGCCCCGCGCGGTCACCACATACAGCCCGATCACGGCCGCCAGCATGATCAGACCACCGAACAGGTTGTACATCAAGAACTTCACCGCCGCACGCGACCGCTGCTTGGCATCGGAATGTGTGCTCCCGAATCCTCCTATCAAGAAGTACATCGGGATGAGCATCGCCTCGAAGAATATGTAGAACAGCAGCACGTCCAGAGCAGAGAAGGACAGCAGCACCATGGATTCCACGATCAGGATCAGCGCCACATAGCGTTGCGCCAAGGGGCGATTGCCGTACCCCGGGACTCCTGCTCCGTCATCCCATCCGGCCAGCAGTAGCACAGGAAGAAGCCCCGCGGTCAGCAGCACCAGCGCGAGGCCGATCCCGTCAAGACCCACCGCATACTTCATCCCGAATGCCGGTATCCAGGAGGCAGATTCGACGAACTGGTACTGCGGGCCCGTGGGATCGAACGCAACCGCCAGTCCGATCGCGACGATCAACACGAGCAGTGAGGCGCCCAGCGCGACGTATTTCGCCAACACCCGCCGCTGGGTCGGCATCACCAATACGACGGTGGCGCCTAGCAATGGAATGAGCCACAGCGCTGTCACGGCACCCACGACACTCACCACCTCACTGCCATCAACACCGCGACCACCAGTGCCGCACCGGCACACATGGACAACGCGTAAGAGCGGACGTGACCTGTCTGCAGATGCCGTACCCACCCCGATACGGCGCCGAGCGTGGAGGCCACACCATTGACCAGGCCGTCGACCGCCCGGTCGTCGGCCAACACCAGGCCACGGGTAAGCCGCTGGCCGGGACGCATGAACAC
This sequence comes from Mycobacteroides franklinii, assembly GCF_002013895.1. GTDB lineage: Bacteria > Actinomycetota > Actinomycetes > Mycobacteriales > Mycobacteriaceae > Mycobacterium > Mycobacterium franklinii. Next base: position 11,065 of record NZ_MAFQ01000009.1, read on the forward strand.
CGCCTCGTTGAACGCGTCGCCGTAAAGATCCCGCCGCGCGGCGACGGTGAGCACGGAACCCTGCGGCGCCGCTTCGTCGACCTCACCCCGGTACATCCGGTAGGCGATACCCACGCCGCAAAGCACCACCGCGACGGTGGCGACACTGATGCCCCAAGCCGGGACAGGCATCTCGCCATGATGGGCGCCGACAACCGGTTCCAGCCAATTCTGCAGGGCGCCACCAAAGCTGAGTGCAAATCCGGCCCCCACCGACCCGACCGCAAGCACCATCATCGGCCAGGTCATCACCGACGGCGACTCATGTGGATGCGCGTTCTCGTGCCAACGTCTCGCCCCGAAGAAGGTCAACAGCATGACCCGGGTCATGTAGAACGCGGTGATCCCTGCCCCCAACAGTGCCGCCGATCCCAGCAGGAATCCGCCCGCGCCGCCGTGGCCGAACGCCACCTCGATGATCTTATCCTTCGAGTAGAAGCCCGCGAATGGTGGAACACCAATGATGGCAAGGTATCCCAACCCAAAGGTGACAAAGGTGATCGGCATGACGGTGCGCAGCCCGCCATAGCGACGCATATCGGTTTCCTCATTCATGCCGTGCATGACCGAACCGGCTCCGAGGAATAGCCCGGCCTTGAAGAATCCGTGGGTGAGCAGATGCATGATCGCCACCGCATAGCCTGCGGGCCCGAGGCCCGCCGCCAGCACCATGTACCCGATCTGAGACATCGTGCTCGCGGCGAGCGCCTTCTTGATGTCATCCTTGGCGCAACCGATGATTGCCCCGAAGAGCAGCGTGACGGCGCCGACGAGCACCACCGCGATCTGGGCGTACGGAGCGTGTTCGAAGATCGGCCCCGATCTGGTGATCAGGTAGACACCCGCGGTCACCATGGTGGCCGCGTGGATGAGCGCGGAGACCGGAGTGGGGCCTTCCATCGCATCGCCGAGCCAGGACTGCAGCGGCACCTGGGCCGACTTTCCGCATGCTGCCAGCAGCAGTGCCAATCCGATTGCGGTATTGCGGCTCTCGCCGGCCGCGCTCGCCGAGCCCAGCACCTGTATGAAGCCGACAGAGCCGAATGTCGCGAACATGAGCATCATGGCCAGCGCCAGCCCCATGTCACCGACCCGGTTGACGATGAAGGCCTTCTTGGCCGCGGCGGCGGCCGACGGCTTCTGGTACCAGAAGCCGATCAACAGGTAGGACGCCAGGCCGACGCCCTCCCAGCCCACATACAAACCAAGGAAGTTATCGGCCAGCACCAGCAGCAGCATCGCCGCCAGAAAGAGGTTCAAGTATCCGAAAAACCGTCGCCGGTCTGCGTCGTGCGCCATGTAGCCGATCGAGTAGATATGGATCAGTGAACCGACCCCGGTGATCAACAGTGCAAAGCACACGGACAGCTGATCGAGGGTCAACCCGAAATCAACGTGCAGCGCCCCGACGGGAACCCAGCTGAACAATGTTTCGTGCACCACTCGCTCGCCGCCGGCTCGGCCGAGCATGCCGAGGAAGGCGACGCCGGCCACCAAGAAAGACCCGAGGGCCATCGCACAGCCCAGTAGGTGCCCCCAGGCGTCGCCCCGGCGGCCGATGAGCAGGAGGACGGCCGCACCCGCGAGGGGCAGCGCCGGCATGAGCCACGTCACGGGTACTCCCCTCCTAGAACTTCAACAAATCGGCGTCGTCGACCGAAGCCGACCTACGGGTACGGAAGATGGTCATGATGATCCCCAGTCCCACAACCACTTCCGTGGCCGCGACAACCATGGTGAAGAATGCGATGACCTGGCCGTCCAGGTTTCCGTGCATGCGCGCGAAGGTGACAAATGCCAGGTTGGCGGCATTGAGCATGAGCTCCACACTCATGAAGACGACGATTGCGTTGCGGCGCAACATCACGCCGGCGGCTCCGATGGTGAAGATGAGCGCAGCCAGATAGAGATAGTTCCCGGGGTTCATCGCGCCTCCATATCCCGCGGCGTCAGTACACCGCTGACAGACAGCTCCGAGAACGACCCGTCGGGAAGTAGCGCGGGCACGTCGACCGCGTTATGCCGGGCATAGACACCGGGGTTCGGCAACGGCGTGGCACGGTCTCCGTGCTGGAACCGTCGAATGACCAGTTCGCGCTGGCCGCCGGTCTGCCCCAGTTTCTCGCGGTGCGCCAGCACCATCGCGCCGATCGTGGCGGTGATCAACAGCGCACCGGTCAGTTCGAACGCCCACAGGTAGTCGATGAAGATACGCTCCGCCAGACCTTCCACGTTTCCGCGGCTGTTGGCTTGGTCGAGCCCCACAAAGGCTGTGGTGGAGGCATTTCCGATGCCCGCGAGGGCAAGTATTCCGAATCCCAGTCCCGCCGCGATGGCACCGACCCGCTGCCCCGGCAGGGTCTCCACCAGAGAGTCCGAGGAGTCCACACCCACAAACATCAGGACGAACAAGAACAGCATCATGACCGCGCCGGTGTACACCACCACCTGAGCGACACCCAGAAACAGCGCCCCTTGCGCTACGAAGAACACCGCAAGAATGACCATCGTCATGGCAAGGAAGATCGCCGAATACACCGCCTTCGGCGCGGCGATCACCCCAAGCGCACCCAGTACCGCGATCGCACCGAGCACCCAAAACGTGACCCCCTCCCATGTGGGGGTACGAGAGAGCCCCTCAGCCACAAGCACTGTCAGCTGGCTGGCCGCGAGATCGAGACTCACCTGACGTCCTCCCCTGCCTTCGGCAGGTTGCCCAGGTAGTAGTCGGTATCGGTGGTGCCCGGGTACATCGCGTGCGGCGGTAACGCCATTCCTGGCTGTAGCGGTGCCAGCAGCTTGTCCTTGCCGTAGATGAGGTCGGCCCGGTTGTCATCGGCCATCTCGTAGTCGTTCGTCATGGTGAGCGCCCGCGTGGGGCACGCCTCGATGCACAGCCCACAACCGATGCACCGCAGGTAGTTGATCTGGTACACCCGGCCATACCGCTCGCCCGGAGAGAAGCGTTCCTCCTCGGAATTGTCAGCGCCCTCAACGAATATCGCGTCGGCCGGACAAGCCCAGGCACACAGCTCACAGCCGATGCATTTCTCCAGCCCATCGGCGTAGCGGTTGAGCTGATGGCGCCCGTGATAGCGGGCTGCGGTGGGCTGCTTCTTCTCGGGGTACTGCTCGGTGAGCCGCTTTTTGAACATGGACGAGAAGGTCACCCAGAACCCCGCCAGGGCCTCGACCGAGCGTCGCAGCAGATCAGGCATGTGCGTCCTCCTTTGTGGAGCGCGGGTTGGTGTCCAGCCGCTGCCCGGGCAGCGGCGGCACCGGGAATCCTCCGGCCATCGGATCGAAGCGTGCGCGCAGCACAGGTTTTGCCGGCTGTGTGCGTCGGGAGAGGACGCCCACCAAGGCGATGCTGCCGACCGAAACCATCACCCCGGTGATCCCGAGGATGATCGATGGGTTTCCGTATCCGTACAGCGCCATGGCCTTGACCGCACCCACAACGACGATCCACACCAGTGCGACCGGAATCAGGACCTCCCAGCCCAACCGCATGAACTGGTCGTAGCGCAGCCGCGGCAAGGTGGCCCGCAGCCACATGAACAGGAACATGAATCCCCAGATCTTCGCCACGAACCACAGCACCGGCCACCAGGCGGTGTTCGCGCCATCGATCAGGCTCAGCGGCCAGGGCGCATGCCAGCCGCCCAGGAACATCGTGGCCGCCAACCCGGAAACCGTTGCCATGTTGATGTATTCGGCGAGCATGAACATGGCAAAGCGCAGCGAGGAGTACTCGGTGTGGAATCCACCCACCAGCTCGCCCTCTGCCTCAGGCAGGTCGAACGGTGCCCTGTTCGTCTCGCCGACCATCGCCGTGACGTAGACGAGAAATGATGGCAAGAGCAGGAAGACATACCAGCGTCCCTCCTGTGCCGACACGATTCCCGACGTCGACATGGTTCCGGCCAGCAGGAACACCGCCGCGAATGTCAGGCCCATCGCGATCTCGTATGAGATCACCTGCGCGGAGGACCGCAATCCACCCAGCAGCGGGTAGGTAGATCCGGATGCCCAACCCCCCAGCACGATCCCGTACACACCTATCGAGGTGACCGCCAGTACGAACAGGATCGCCACCGGCAGGTCGGTCAGCTGCAGGGGTGTGCGATGGCCGAAAACCGAGACGACAGGCCCGAACGGGATGACCGCGTAGGCGACGATCGCCGGCACCACCGAGATGATGGGCGCCAGGAGGTAGATGGGCTTGTCGACGCCGGCCGGAGTCAAGCCCTCCTTGAGTGCCAGTTTCACACCGTCGGCAAGGCTCTGCAGCAGGCCGAACGGGCCCACCCGGTTAGGGCCTATGCGGCGCTGCATCCAGGCCAATACCCTGCGCTCGACCAGGATGGCAACAAGCACAGTGAGAACCAGGAAGGCGAATACCGCAACGCATTTCACGACGACGAGCCACAGCGGATCGGTCCCGAACTGCGACAAGTCTGTTTTGCCCGTCACGGCGCGACCTCGATCCGCACCACGTGCCCGAGTGCCGGACCGAGCTGCTGATGAACCTCCGAACCCGCCGAGCGCATGGGCACCCACACCACCCTGTCCGGCATTTCGGTTATCAGCAACGGCAACGTGATCGAACCCAGGATCGACTCCGACATACTGCGCACGGTCACCAATTCACCTTCGGTAGCCCCGATTTCATTGGCGGTCGCCTCCGAGAGCCGCACCTGCGCTGGATGCGCGGTACCGGCGAGGTACTGCTCGCCATCCTGGAGACGGCCCGTATCGAGCAGCATCCGCCACGAGGCCAGCACCGCCTCACCCGCCTCTGGCTGGGTCCTGGCGGTCGCGTGGACCGGCCGCATCGGCTCCCGCGCGCCCTCCCACGGGCCGATGTCCGCAAGCTCGGCAAGCGCCTGGTTTTCATGGTTCAGGCCGATCGGGCGATCCATCCGCTCAGACAGCGCGGTAAGAACTCTGAGATCGTCCAGGGCGTCGCTGACGTCGAGAGTGGTAGGGAAAGTCCTCAGCCGGCCTTCCCAATTCAGGAAACTGCCGGACTTCTCCGCAACTGCCGCTACCGGGAGGACGACATCGGCGAGCTCCGTGACAGCGCCGTGGCGCATCTCCAGGCTCACGACAAATGCCGTCTTGAGCGCACCGACGGCGGCGGCGGGGTACGGCAGATCAGCCAGTTCGACGCCGCCGACGAGAAACGCATCGAGCCCCCTGCCGGGGTCCAGCATGCCGGCCGCATCGAGTCCGGGCACATCGGGCAACGCGATGACACCCCATTTTTCGGCGATGATGCGGCGCGCCGCGCTGTCGGCCACGGGGTGCGCGCCCGGCAACAGCCGCGGCAGCGCCCCGGCTTCCAACGCGCCGCGCTCACCCGCCCGGCGCGGAATCCATACCAGGGTGGCGCCGGTCATGGTGGCCAGTTCTGCTGCCGCCGAAAGCCCCCCGGGTGCCGACGCCAGCCGCTCTCCCACCATGATCACGGCGCCCTGTTCGCGCAACAGCTCCGAATTGGCCAGGTCCGCAAGGGTTTCCGGCTCAGTGCCGGGAACGGTGGCAATAACGTCGGCGGAAAGCTTCGCCGATCCCCGGCTCGCGAAGGGTGCGACGGTGAGCACCTTGAGTCCCCGCCGGCGCACTGCCTTGCGCAGCCGCAGGAAGACGATGGGAGATTCCTCCTCCGGCTCGAATCCCGCCAGCAGGACCACCGGCGCGGACTCCAGCGCCGCATACGTCTCTGTCATCCCGTGCCCGGCGACCGCCGAGCCGAGGAACGTTGCTTCTTCAGCGCTGTGCGCACGGGCGCGGAAGTCGATGTTGTTGGTGCCCAACACCATGCGTGCGAACTTGACATAGGCGTAGGCGTCTTCGACTGTCAACCGCCCGCCGGTGAGTACCCCGGCGTTGGCGCCCGCAGCCGCCAAACCCTTTGCCGCGGTTTCCAACGCCTGCGGCCACGACACCGCCACCAGGTTTCCGGACTCGTCGCGAATCATCGGGTTGGTGATGCGGTCAGCCGCCGTGACATAGGTGAACGCCCAGCGTCCTTTGTCGCAGTTCCATTCCTCGTTGACCTCGGGATCGTCGCCGGCCAGGCGCCTGAGTATCTTTCCCCGCCGATGGTCGGTGCGCTGTGCGCATCCACTGGCGCAGTGCTCGCACACACTGGGCGTGGAGACCAGATCGAAGGGGCGGGCGCGGAATCTGTACGCGGCACCGGTGAGCGCACCCACCGGGCAGATCTGCACGGTATTGCCGGAGAAGTAGGACTCGAAGGGTTCGTCGCTGGCGATGCCAACCTGTTGTAGCGCACCACGTTCCAGCAGCTCGATGAATGGATCACCGGCGATCTGCTGGGAGAACCGGGTGCAGCGAGCACACAGGACACAACGCTCCCGGTCCAGCAACACCTCGGTGGACAATGGAATCGGCTTGGGGAAGGTGCGTTTGGCCTCGGTGAATCTGGTTTCGGTACGCCCAGTGGACATCGCCTGGTTCTGCAGCGGACACTCCCCGCCCTTGTCACAGACGGGACAGTCGAGCGGATGGTTGATCAACAGCAGTTCCATCACACCGCTCTGCGCCTTCTGCGCCGCCTCGGAGGTGACCTGGGTGTGTACCACCATCTCGTCGGTGACCGTGGTGGTGCACGCCGCGAGCGGCTTGCGCTGCCCCTCCACCTCGACGAGGCATTGACGGCACGCACCCACGGGTTCCAGCAGCGGGTGATCGCAGAATCGGGGAATCTGCACACCGATGAGCTCAGCGGCGCGGATCACCAACGTGCCCTTGGGAACCGAAACACTGCTGCCGTCGATGTTGACGGTGACCATCTCCGTCGCGGTCCCAGGTTCCGTGGCAGTCATCGGTTCCCCTCTCCGAAGACGGTGCTGGCTGCCGAATCGAACGGACACCCATGCTTCAGGTGCGCTTCATACTCTCCGCGGAAGTACTTGAGCGAGGAGATGATCGGGCTCGCCGCACCGTCGCCGAGAGCGCAGAAGGATTTGCCCAACACGATGTCCGAGATATCGAGGAGTTTGTCCAGATCCTCGGCGGCGCCCTCGCCGGCCTCGAGTCGCTGCAGGATCCGCACCAGCCAGTAGGTGCCCTCACGGCACGGCGTGCACTTGCCACAGGACTCGTGCGCATAGAACTCAGTCCATCGCAGTACCGCGCGCACCACGCAGGTGGTGTCATCGAATATCTGTAATGCCTTGGTGCCCAACATCGATCCGGCGGCGCTCACCCCCTCGTAGTCAAGCGGGACGTCCAGCTGTTCGGTGGTGAACAGCGGTGTCGACGAGCCACCGGGCGTCCAGAACTTGAGCCCGTGCCCGTCGCGCACACCTCCGGCCAGCTCCAGGAGCTGTCGCAACGTCACACCCAGCGGGGCCTCGTATTGGCCCGGAGTACGCACATGCCCGGACAACGAATAGAGCGTGAATCCCGGTGACTTCTCCGAGCCCATCGTGCGGAACCATTCCGCACCGCGCCGCAGGATTGCCGGGACACTGGCGATGGACTCGACGTTGTTGACCACGGTCGGGCTGGCATACAGACCGGCCACAGCCGGGAACGGTGGCCGCAATCGCGGCTGCCCTCGCCGTCCTTCCAGCGAGTCCAACAGTGCGGTCTCTTCCCCGCAGATGTAGGCGCCGGCGCCGGCGTGCACCACCAACTCCAGATCGAAGCCGCTATCGAGGATGTTGCGGCCCAGGTATCCGGCCTTGTAGGCCTCCGCCACCGCCGCCTGCAGCCGTCTGATCACCGAGATGACCTCGCCGCGCACATAGATGAAGGCGTGCGAGGCGCGGATCGCATAGGCCGCGATGACGATGCCCTCGATCAGGGTGTGCGGCGTCGCCAGCATCAGCGGAATGTCTTTACAGGTGCCGGGTTCGGACTCGTCGGCGTTCACCACCAGGTAATGCGGCTTGGCCCCGGCTTCACCGCCCTGCGGGATGAAGGACCATTTGGTGCCGGTCGGAAATCCGGCGCCTCCGCGCCCGCGCAGCCCCGCCTCCTTGACCAACGCGATGACCGCGTCGGGTTCCATGCTCAGCGCGGTGCGCAGGCCCTGATAGCCGTCATGACGCAGATACCCGTCAAGAGTCCAGGCATCGGCCTCGTCCCAATGTTCGGACAGGACCGGGGTGAGGATCGTGGATGTCACAGCGCTGTCCCCCCTGACTCCTGCCCTGCGTTCCGCTGCACATCCCGGGCCAGTCGCAGCCCCGCGAGCGTCGGGTCGCCCGGCCGCGCCGCCGCCACCGCCTCGGGCCGCTCATCGGCGAACCCGGCCAAGATCCGGGCTGTCTCCTTGAACGTGCAGGGCGGCGCGCCTCGCCGGGGCTGGGGAACGCGGCCCCCACGCAGCCCTTCCACCAGATCTACCGCCCCATCCGGGGTTTGATTGTCAAAGAACTCCCAATTGACCATCAGGACGGGCGCATAGTCACACGCGGCATTGCACTCGACATGTTCGAGCGTCACCTTGCCGTCCTCGGTCGTGCCACCGGGCCGTACGCCGAGTTCGTCGGCCAATCGGGCCAGGATCGCGTCACCGCCGAGCACCGCACACAGCGTGTTGGTGCAGACGCCGACCAAATAGTCCCCGGTGGGCTCGCGGCGGTACATCGAGTAGAAGCTCGCCACCGCGGTCACCTCGGCGGACGTCAATCCCACATGCCCGGCGCAGAATTCAATTCCCGCCATGGTCACGTACCCGTCTTCGGACTGGACCAGATGCAACAGCGGCAGCAACGCCGACCGACGGCTCGGATAACGGTCGAGGATATCCTTGGCGTCGATGGACAACCGTGAAACCACCTCCGCCGGATAGCTTTTTCGCCCCGCGAAGCGACCCTCGTCCTCGGGCGGACGATGACCGAGCTCGACGAATATCTCCGTCACCTGTCCACCCCTCCCATTACCGGATCGATGCTCGCCACGGCGGCGATCAGATCGGCCACCATCCCGCCCTCACACATGGCCGATACGGACTGCAGATTCGTGAAAGAGGGATCCCGGAAATGGACGCGGTAGGGGCGGGTTCCACCGTCGCTGACCATGTGTACTCCCAGCTCGCCGCGCGGCGACTCGACGGCGACGTACACCTGCCCGGCCTGAACCCTGATCCCCTCGGTGACCAGTTTGAAGTGATGGATCAGTCCCTCCATCGAAGTACCCATGATCTTGGCGATGTGCTTGGGCGAGTTACCCAAACCGTCTGGCCCCGAGGCAAGGTCGGCGGGCCAGGCAATCTTCTTGTCGTCAACCATGACCGGTCCCGGCCGCAGCCGGTCCAGGCACTGCTGAGCGATCTTGATGGACTCGTGCATTTCCTTGACCCGGATGAGATAACGGCCGTAGGAGTCGCAGTCCTCGTGGGTGATGACATCAAAATCGTAGGAGTCGTAACCACAGTACGGTTGTGCGCGCCGTAGGTCGTGCGCCAGACCGGTCGCCCGCAGCACCGGACCGGTGATACCCAACGCCATACACCCGGTGAGATCCAGGTATCCGACGCCCTGAGTACGCGCCTTCCAGATGTAGTTCTCGTTCAACAGGTTTTCCATATCGCGCAACCTGCCGGGCAGGATTTCGAGCAGGTCCCGGACTTCCTGCTCGGCGCCTTCGGGCAGATCCTGCGCGAGCCCGCCGGGCCGCACGTACGCGTGGTTCATCCGCAGTCCGGTGATCGCCTCGAAGACCTTCAGGATCATTTCGCGTTCGCGGAAACCGAGGAACATCGCGGTCATCGCCCCCAGCTCCATGCCTCCGGTCGCCAGCGCGACCAGATGCGAGGAGATGCGGTTGAGCTCCATCAGCAATACCCGAATCACGTTGGCACGATCGGGGATTTCGTCAGTGATGTCGAGCAGTCTTTCGACGCCCAGACAGTAGGCCGTCTCGTTGAAGAACGGGGACAGATAGTCCATTCGGGTGACGAATGTGACGCCCTGCGTCCAGGTTCGATATTCCAGGTTCTTCTCGATACCGGTGTGCAGGTAGCCGATACCGCAGCGCACATCGGTGACGGTCTCCCCCTCGATCTCCAGGATCAGCCGCAACACGCCATGCGTGGATGGATGCTGCGGACCCATGTTCACAACGATCCGCTCGTCGGTGGCTTGCGCTGCGGCGGTGACGATCTCGTCCCAATCCTGGCCACCCGCCATGAGATGGAGTTCGGGCTGCGCTGTCATCAGTTGTAAGACCTCCGCTGATCGGGCGGCGCGATGGTCGCCCCGTGATACTCGACCGGCACACCGCCGAGCGGGTAGTCCTTCCGTTGCGGATGCCCCTCCCAGTCGTCGGGCATCTCTATCCGGGTCAGCGCGGGGTGATCGTCGAAGACGATGCCGAAGAAGTCGTAGGCTTCTCGTTCATGCCAGTCCGTGGTCGGATAGACGGCATTCAGCGACGGGATATGCGGATTGCTTTCCGGCACAGCTACTTCGAGCATGATCCGGCGGTTCCAGGTGATCGACATGAGCGGATAGACGGCATGCAGTTCCCGCGCGGTGTCATCGGGATAGTGCACGCCGCTGACGCCCAGGCTGAGCTCGAAACGCAACTGCGGGTCGTCGCGCAGGGACTGGGCGACCTGCACCAGATGTTCGGCCTTGACATGAATCGTCAGTTGATCACGGTAGACGACCACGCTCTCGATGGCATCCTCGTACGTGACATGCTCTTGCTCGGCGAGAACCGATTCCAGTCGATCGACGACCTGGTCGAAGTACCCGCCGTAGGGACGGTTCGAGCTCGCCGGCAAGGAGATTGACTGGACCAGTCCGCCATAGCCGGAGGTATCCCCACTGCCGCGCACCCCGAACAGCCCGCGCCGCACCCCGATGACCTCACTCGGATTCTGCTCGCAGTCGCTCACCGCAACAGCCCCTTCATCTCGATGGTGGACGTCGCGGCAAGTGCGGCCGCTTCGGTCTCGCGGATGACTTCCTCGCGGTTCGCCCCGAGCGGCATGTGCGCAATCTTCTCGTGCAGCTTCAAGATCGCATGCAGCAGCATTTCCGGTCGGGGCGGGCAACCGGGAAGATAGATATCCACGGGGACAACGTGATCGACCCCCTGGACGATGGCGTAGTTGTTGAACATGCCGCCCGAAGAGGCACAGACCCCCATGGCCAGCACCCATTTCGGCTCGGCCATCTGGTCGTAGATCTGGCGCAGTACCGGAGCCATTTTCTGGCTCACCCTGCCCGCCACGATCATCAGGTCGGCCTGTCGCGGGGTCGCCGAAAAACGTTCCATGCCAAAGCGCGCGATGTCGAATCGCGGGCCTGCCGTCGACATCATCTCGATGGCACAACACGCCAGCCCAAAGGTGGCGGGCCACAACGAACCTTTGCGCACATACCCCGCCAGCGTCTCGACGGTGCTCAGCAGAAATCCGCTAGGCAGTTTTTCCTCAAGACCCATGGCTCTCCCGACAGGCGTGCATATTCGTGATGTTGCAAGGACTTCCAGCTGCCCCATCAATCGCGCGGGGCTAATCCCAGCTCAGGCCACCGCGCCTCCATTCGTACGCGTACGCCACCGACACATTGACGATGAACAGGGCCATTGCCAGCAGTCCGAACACTCCGAGGGCGTCGAAGTGCACCGCCCACGGATACAAGAAGACGATCTCGATATCGAAAATGATGAACAACATCGCGGTGAGGTAGTACTTCACGGGCACCCGGTGTCCACCCACGGCGGCACCGTGATGATCGCGCCCCATCGAGTGTTGGGTGGCCTCGATGCCACACTCATACGCCTCGAGCTTGGCCCGGTTGTATCGGCGCGGACCGACAAACGACGAAATCCCAACGGAGAAAACGGCAAAAGCCACCGCAATGGCGCCGAGTACCAAGATCGGTACATATGCATCCATGGCAGAACAGCCTCCCGAATAGATCCATCGGGTCCCTGTGCTGGATCGGCAACATTGCCGTGTCAGTGCTGTTTGTGGTCGAGGGCTGCCGACCAGTACAGATGTGACCTAACAAACACACTATCGGTTGGCGCCTGATCCATGCCACCGTTTGACGGTGTTTTGCACAATTAAGTACCGAGCCGAAAGGTCTGTGGAAGCTGAAGTCAGCGGAATGTTGCGGCAGTGTCAGCGGCGGGTTGCGGCCGCCGAGCCAAGCAGATCGATCACCGTGGCGGTCAACCGCATCGGGTCGATCGGCCGCGGCACCACAGCCTCCGCGCGTGACCAGCTCGCCAGCCAGTTGTCCTGCGGCCGACCGGTCAGGACCACGATCGGCGGCGGCGCTTCGACCTCGTCCTTGACCTGCTTGGCCACACCCATCCCACCGAAGGGAGTCGCCTCGCCGTCAAGGATCGCCAGATCGATACCGGCAGCCGCGAGGCGTTCGATGACCATGGGACCGGTGGCGACCTCGACGAACTCCAGCGGCGGCAGGGCGGAATCCGGTCGCGTGCCGATTCCCTGAATTACCTTGCGCCGGACCGTGATGTCATCGCTGTAGACGAGGACGTGCAGCGCCATACGGCCATGCTAGGCCATGGGGGGACTACGCGCGGAAGAACCGGACCTCGGAGGCCAGGATGGCCTTCGCCCCGATGGCGGCCAGTGCGTCCATGGTGGTGTTGACACCCTTGCGTGGCGCCAGGGCACGCACCGCGACCCACGCCTCGTCGGCCAACGGAGCCAGCGTCGGGGATTCCAGACCGGGCGTCACCTTGAGCGCCTCGTCCAGCACCTCGCGCGGGCAGTCATAGTCGAGCATCAGGTACTGCTGGCCGAACACCACACCCTGGATGCGCGTGGTCAGTTGCGTGCGCGCCGTTTCCGTTGCCGGATCGGCGTTCTCCCGCTCGATCAACACGGCCTCGGAATCGCACAGAGATTCGCCGAATGCGACCAGGCCGTGCTGGCGCAGGGTACGACCGGTGCCGACGATATCGGCGATCACATCGGCCACGCCAAGCTGGATGGAGATCTCCACGGCACCGTCCAGCCGAATGACGTCGGCCTCGATCCCCTTGGTGGCCAGGTCCTTTCGAACCAAATTGGGGTACGCGGTGGCAATTCTCTTGCCCGCGATGTCGTAAATGCTCCAGTCGCGCCCGGCGGGTGCGGCGTACCGAAAGGTCGACCCGCCGAATCCCAGCGCGAGCCGCTCGACGACCGGCGCATCGGAGTCCATCATCAGATCGCGCCCGGTGATGCCGAGATCCAGTTCGCCCGAGCCCACATAGATCGCGATGTCCTTGGGCCTGAGGAAGAAGAACTCGACATCGTTCTGCGGGTCCAGCACCGTGAGATCTTTGGCGTCGCCGCGCCGCCGATAGCCGGCCTCGGACAGAATCTCCGACGCGGCCTCGCTCAGCGCACCCTTGTTGGGGACGGCAACCCGCAGGGGCACTTTTGTGCCCGCGTTTGACTCAGTCATGTCAGAGCTTCCGGTAGACGTCATCGAGGGTGAGCCCGCGGGCGATCAGCAGTACCTGCGCCCAATACAGCAGCTGGCTGACCTCTTCGGCAAGCGACTCGTCGCTCTCGTGCTCGGCCGCCAGCCACACTTCGCCTGCCTCTTCGAGCAGCTTCTTACCCAGGGTATGTACACCCGCATCGAGGGCGGCAACGGTCCCACTGCCCTCGGGCCGGGTTCTGGCGCGGTCACTGAGCTCGGCGAACAGCTCCTCGAAGGTCTTCACGGGTGGCGATTCTGTCACGACCTGGCCCGGCGAGTCATATGGGTTTGCAGGTCGTGGCCGTCAGCACGTCGGCATGCGCAAGCCGCAGGTCGTCCGCCGTCAGCCCCAACAAGGTGGCGACATGCCTGCGCCGATCATTGGCGGGCACCTCGACATGGTTGGGCACCACCAGCACAGCGCACCCCGCGGCCTCGGCGGCGGCGGCACCGGTTGCCGAATCCTCGATGGCCAGACATTCGCGTGGCTCGACGCCCAACAGTTCGGCGGCGCGCAGGTACGGATCGGGGGCCGGCTTGCCCGCCGGCACCTCGTCACCGCAGACCGACTCGGTAAACCAGTGCGTGCCAATGGTCTTGAGTGCCTGGTCGGTGAGCGACCTGATGGTGTTTGTCACCAGTGCCATGGGCACCTGCGCGGCGGCAAGCTGTGCCAGCATCTCCTGGGCGCCATCGCACCAGATGAGACCGGTCTGGAAGAGCTCACCGGTGTATTCGTGCAGCCAATCGTTCTCACTGGCCATCCGCTCGGGATCTGGTTCCAGTTCCAGTGCGGTGAAGATCATCCGCATGGTGGCGTCCGCCGCTCCGCCGACGAGCGCGGCGCGCAGCTCGGGAGTCATCTCGCCGCCGAGCTTGCGGCACAGCTCTCCCATCGAGATGTCCCAGAGCTTCTCCGATTCGATGAGGGTGCCGTCCATGTCCCACAGCACCGCACGCATGCGACCGATTCTGTCAGAGGTCGCCCGCTGCGCACGATGCTGGTGCTCAGTCCTCAGGGTTGTAGCCGAGGTTCGGGCCGAGCCAGCGCTCGGCTTCCTGCAGCGTCCAGCCCTTACGCTTGGCATAGTCGGCGGTCTGGTCCTGGGCGATCCGGCCGACCACGAAGTACTGCGACTGCGGGTGCGAGAAGTACCAGCCGCTGACGGCGGCGCCGGGCCACATCGCCATGGATTCGGTCAGCTCGATGCCGGTGCGCTTCGTCACGTCCATCAGATCGAACAGCGTCACCTTCTCGGTGTGCTCCGGGCAGGCCGGGTAACCGGGCGCCGGGCGGATTCCCCGGTACTTCTCACCGATGAGCGCCTCGTTGTCCAGCTGCTCGTCGGGCTGGAAACCCCAGAACTCCTTGCGGACCCGTTGGTGCATCCGTTCGGCGAATGCCTCCGCCAGCCGGTCGGCGACCGACTCCAGCAGGATCGCGCTGTAGTCGTCCAGATCCGCCTTGAACTCCATGATCTTGTCCTGGCCGCCGAGTCCCGAGGTGACTGCGAAGGCGCCGATATAGTCCGCCAGGCCGGTGTCCTTGGGGGCGATGTAGTCGCCCAGCGACCGGTTCGGGATGCCGTCGCGGTGCTCGCCCTGTTGGCGCAGATTGTGCAGCGTGGTCAGCACTTCGGTGCGGGTGTCGTCGGTGTAGACCTCGATATCGTCACCAACCGCGTTGGCCGGGAAGAAGCCGATCACCCCGTTGGCCGTCAGCCACTTCTCCTCGATCACGGAGTCGAGCATCTGCTGCGCGTCGTTGTACAGCTTGCGGGCGGTCTCGCCCGTCGCCGGGTTGTTCAGGATGTCGGGGAAACGACCTTTCATCTCCCAGGCGTTGAAAAAGGGCTGCCAGTCGATGTACTCGCGCAACTCGGCGATGTCGTAGTCAAGAAATTCCCGCACTCCGACACCCTGCGCGGGTACCGGTGGCGTGTAACCGTCCCAATCGATGGGGGTTCGGTTCGCCCGGGCCCTCTCCAAGGTCAGCATCGGGCGCTCATTTTTCTGAGCGTGCCGTTCCCGCAGCGCCGCGTAGTCGGCAGACGTTGCCTCCAACAACCCTGGGCGCTGCTTGTCGTCGAGCAGCGCCGCGGCGACCGGGACCGAGCGGGACGCGTCCTTGACCCACACGACCGGACCGCTGCGACGCGGCGCCACCTTCACCGCCGTGTGGGCTCGGGAGGTGGTCGCGCCACCGATCAGCAGCGGGATCTGAAGCCCCCTACGCTCCATCTCGACGGCGAAGTTGACCATCTCGTCCAGCGACGGGGTGATCAGGCCGGACAATCCGATGATGTCTGCGTCATATTCCTCGGCCGCAGCCAGGATCTTCTCGGCGGGCACCATGACCCCGAGGTCGATTACCTCGAAGTTGTTGCACTGCAACACAACCCCGACGATGTTCTTGCCGATGTCGTGAACATCGCCCTTCACCGTGGCCATGATGATGGTGCCGTTGGTGTCCTTGGACTTGGAAGACCCAGCGGCACCGTTCGCTGTGTTCTCGGCCTTCTCCTCCTCGATGAACGGCAGCAGGTACGCCACGGCCTTCTTCATCACCCGGGCCGACTTCACGACCTGGGGCAGAAACATCTTGCCCGCGCCGAAGAGGTCACCGACAACGTTCATGCCGTCCATCAGCGGGCCCTCGATCACCTCGATCGGGCGACCCCCGGCGGCGGCGATCTCGGCCCGCAACTCCTCGGTATCGGTCTCGACATCGGCGTCGATACCCTTCACCAGGGCGTGCGTGATCCGCTCCCGGACCGGCAGGCTCCGCCACTCCTGAACAGCCGAGGGGCCGGTCTCCTTCTCCGTGCTGTTGAACCGTTCCGCGATCTCCAGCAGCCTCTCGGCCGCGTCCGCGCGCCGGTTCAGCACGACGTCCTCGATCCTTTCCCGCAGGTCGGGGTCGATCGAGTCATATGGCACCAGCGCACCGGCATTGACGATGCCCATGTCCAGGCCGGCCTTGATGGCGTGGAACAGGAACACCGCGTGAATCGCCTCGCGGACGGGGTTGTTACCGCGGAACGAGAACGACACGTTCGAGATACCGCCGGAGATATGCACCCCCGGCAGGTTCTCCTTGATCCAGGCGCAGGCCTCGATGAAGTCGATCCCGTACGTCGCGTGCTCCTCGATACCGGTCGCCAGCGCGAAGCAGTTGGGGTCGAAGATGATGTCCTCCGCCGGGAAGCCGACCTCTTCGGTCAGAATCCGGTAGGCGCGTCCGCAGATCTCCTTGCGCCGTTCCAGATTGTCGGCCTGGCCCTTCTCATCGAAGGCCATCACCACGACGGCGGCACCGTACTTGTGGCACAGCCGCGCTTCGCGGATGAACTTCTCCTCGCCTTCCTTCATGGAGATCGAGTTGACGATCGGCTTGCCCTGCACGTTCTTCAGGCCCGCCTCGATGACCTCCCACTTGGAGGAGTCGATCATCACCGGAATGCGACTGATGTCGGGCTCGGCCGCGATCAGCTTGGTGAACCGGTCCATCGCGGCGACGCCGTCGATCATGCCCTCGTCCATGTTGATGTCGATCACCTGCGCACCGACCTCGACCTGCTGTAGCGCGACCGACAGCGCGGTGTCGTAGTCCTCGGCCTTGATCAAGTTGCGGAACCTGGCCGAACCGGTGATGTTGGTGCGCTCACCGATGTTCACGAACAGGGAGTCGTCGGTGATGTTGAGGGGCTCCAGCCCGGAGAGGCGAGTCGCCAGTGGGATCTCCGGCAATGCACGCGGCGGTCTGCCTTCGACAACCTTGGCGATCTCCGCGATATGCGCAGGCGCGGTCCCGCAGCACCCACCGACCAGGTTGACCAGGCCGGCCTCGGCGAACTCGGCAAGGTAGCCGGCCTGGTGCTCAGGGGACTCGTCGTACTCGCCGAAGGCGTTAGGCAGGCCCGCGTTCGGATAGCAAGAGACAAAGGTGTCGGCAATGCGCGACATCTCCGCGATGTACGGCCGCATCTCCGGGGCACCCAGGGCACAGTTGAGACCCACCGCGAGGGGCTTGGCGTGCCGGATCGCGTTCCAGAATGCCTCGGTGACCTGGCCGGACAACGTCCGTCCGGACGCGTCGGTGATGGTGCCCGAGATGATGATCGGCCAGCGCCGCCCGCGCTGCTCGAACAGCGTCTCCACGGCGAACACCGCCGCCTTGGCGTTCAGCGAGTCGAAGATGGTCTCGATGAGGATGATGTCGGCACCGCCGTCGACCAGGCCGTTGGCTGCTTCGAGATAGGCGGCGACCAGCTGGTCGTAGGAGACATTGCGGGCTCCGGGATCGTTGACGTCCGGCGAAATCGACGCGGTCCGGGTGGTCGGCCCCAGCGCTCCGGCGACATAACGGGGCTTGGCGGGGGTGCTGTACTCGTCGGCAGCCGCCCGCGCCAGCGCGGCACCGGCGTAATTCAGCTCGTAGCTCAGCTCTTCCATACCGTAGTCGGAGAGCGACACCGCGTTCGCGTTGAACGTGTTGGTCTCGAGGATGTCCGCGCCCGCCTCGAGGTATTCACGGTGGATGCCCTCGATGATGTGCGGCTGCGTCAGAGTGAGCAGATCGTTGTTGCCGACAAGGTCGCTCGGCCAGTCGGCGAACCGTTCGCCCCGGTATCCGGCCTCATCTGGCCTATCACGCTGGATCGCCGTGCCCATCGCGCCGTCGATCACCAGGATGCGCTGTCCGAGAGCAGTTGTCAGCGGGTCCGTGCAGTCGGGCCGGATATTCGGCTGCAGATTGGCCACGTGCATTCCTTCCAGAGCGGAAGGCGTCCTTAACTCTGCCGAGCGTGGCGGTCACGGGCTGTGATCCGGAACCGTTGCAACGCCTCTCGACCAGATGAAGTCTACGTCGTCACCCGACAGTCGTGCGAACGCCTAATGTCTCGTGCGGTTTTCTCTTAGGGCGGTCATATCAACAATGTGATCCGGCTATCCAATCCATTCTCCGCCCGCCGCGGCTCGTCCCCGTCACGCAGGGCTTACGCTGGCACCGTGACGCTGTCGGATAACGCCCAGAACGGCCTACCCGTGCTGCGCGACCCGATAGTGGTTGCCGCGTTCGAAGGCTGGAATGACGCCGGCGATGCGGCCAGCGCTGCGCTGGAGCACCTGGACACCACCTGGCAGGCCACTCCGTTGATGACCATCGACGATGAGGATTACTACGATTACCAGGTCAATCGCCCCGTCGTGCGGTTGGTCGAGGGCGTCACCCGTGAGCTGGAATGGCCGGGGATGCACATCTCCTACTGCTCGCCTCCCGGCTCGCAGCGCGATGTGGTCCTCATGCACGGCGCCGAGCCGAACATGCGCTGGCGCACCTTCTGCAACCGCCTGCTGGCCATTGCGGACCGCCTCAACGTGTCGACGGTGGTGATCCTGGGTGCGCTGCTGGCCGATACTCCACACACCCGGCCGGTGCCGGTCAGCGGCACCGCATACTCCCCCGACGCTGCCAAGTTCTTCGGTCTGGAAGAGACCCGATACGAGGGGCCCACCGGTATCGCCGGGGTATTCCAGGACGCCTGCGTGAACGCCGGTATCCCGGCTGTCGCGTTCTGGGCCGCGGTACCGCATTACGTGTCGCAACCCCCTAACCCGAAGGCAACCGTCGCGCTGCTGCAGCGCGTCGAAGACGTGCTCGACGTGGAGGTCCCCCTCGGGGATCTACCCGAGCAGGCCGAGGAGTGGGAGCAGGCGGTCAGCGAGATGACCACCGAGGACGAGGAGATTTCCGAATACGTGCAGTCTCTCGAGGAGCGTGGCGACGCCGAAGTGGATACCACCGAGATTCTCAGCAAGATCGACGGTGACGCGCTGGCCGCCGAGTTCGAGCGGTATCTGCGCCGTCGTGGGCCGCGTTTCGGGGGCTAGCCCCCCGAGGCGCACTCAACAGCTCGCACCAGCACCGCACCGGTGGCCCCGGTAAAGCACGGCGGTGAGAACCGACCGCCTAAATAAATTCGAGCTTGCTCGCCAGCCAGTGGCCGTCGACCAGTTCCATGGTCATTTTCATCCGGGACTTGTCGATTCGCGAATCCCCGCGTGTGTTATTGGCAATCGACTGATCCACCATGAGCAGCACGACCACCTTCTGCTCGGGTTCACCGACGGTGTCGGACTGCACCGCCGAGGCGACCACCTTGCCCACTGCGGTCGCCTGATTGTCAATCATCAACTGCCGCAGTTGCACTGAGTTCTTCGCGAACTGATCCTTGAGTTCGCCGGTGCTGTGCTCCAGGATCTGCGCGAAGCTCTGGTCGAGATGTCCCGAATCGATGGAGGTCATCAAGACGGCTGTCGCCTCGGCGGCCTCGCGCGCCTCGCCGCGAGATTCGCGAACACGCCGATCACGGTCGAACTCTGCCCGTTCCTGTACGACCGTGTCGCGCTGCGCGGCCAGAATGGGACCGTCGTGGGCCAGCTTCCACCCCAAGAATCCACATATACACAGCGCGACCAGCGCTACACCAACCAGCACACTGGCGAAGACAATTCGCAGTTGCGCACCGTGCGGTGCCGGATAGCCGGTCATATCAGCTCCACATCGCTTGCGAGCCAACGACCATCGACCTTCTCCATGGTGATCTTCACCCGCGATTTGTCCTGGCGGGGATCCGGAACCGCGACGTTGCTCACGCTCTGATCGACGAACAGCAACACGACAACCTTGTCCACCGATTCGGATTGAATCGCCGAGGCCGTCACCTTGCCCTCGGCCTTCGACTTGTTCTCGGCCAAGACCTGTCTCAGTTGGGCGCTGGAGTTCTCATAGGTCTTCTTGAATTGGCCGGTGGACTTCTCGAGTACCGCGGACCGTTGTCGATCGAGATCTCGGTAGTCCACGTTCGTCAATGCGAGGATGAAGTCGGCAGACGCGTCTTGCGCTTGCCTGCCGGCCTCGTGCACCTCGCGATCCCGAATCAGTGTGGTGCGCCATTCTCCCGACAAGTCGGGTGTTGCCCGCCGATCCGCCACCAATTTCCATCCCAGGAGACCGCACCCGGCCACGGCGAACGCGGTCACCACCGCGACCACGATGATCGTGACCGTTGCCCACCGGGCCGGCCTGGGCGCGGGCGGTGGGTACGGCGAATACGGTGGGTACTGCGGATACGGAACGGGCTCTTGAGGCCACTGCTGAATCATCAGACCCCCCGACTGAAGTTATCGCGCGCTTAGGAAAGCCGCTGCACCGCCAACTCGTTCAGCGAAAGGTAGCAGTTCACGGCCATCGTCAGGTCGGCTTCGGCGAGCAGCGACTGAATGACATGTTTGACGCCGTTGGTTCCGTCAAGCGCGAGCCCGTAGACGTACGGACGGGCGATGCCCACCAGACTGGCGCCGAGTGCCATGGCCCGCAAGATATCGATACCGTCGCGAACCCCGGAATCGAACGTCACGGGAACAGGCCCGGCCGCCTCGACGGCAGCGGCAAGTCCGTCGATCGCGGGCACTCCCCCATTCGCTTGCCGCCCACCATGATTGGAGTAGGCGATGGCGTCGATGCCGCGGTCCGCCGCCTCCCGCACATCCGCCACATCGCAGATGCCCTTCAGGATGATCGGAAGTTTGGTGATCGACCGGTAGTGGTCGATGTCCGCCCAGGTAAGCCCGGGATGGCTGAACAACGACGCCCACACCAAACCGGCATGCATCGGCGTCAGTTCCCCGGCGGAGCGCACCCCCGCAATCTCCAGGAATCGAGGATCGGAGGTGTAGTTCGCCAGGCAGTGCCCGTGCAGCATCGGCAGATATCCATGTTTGAGATCACGCGGACGCCAGCCGAGCGTGCCGGTGTCCAGCGTCACCGCGAGGGCGTCGTATCCCGCTGCCTCGGCGCGCCGAATGAAGTTATCGGTCAGCTCAGAATCCGACGACGGGTACAGCTGGAAGATCCCGTAGGAATCGCCACGCTCGGCGGCAACCTGTTCAAGCGTGGCCGCCGACAGTGTCGAATACATGGCGGGCATATCGAGTTCACGAGCGGCGGCCGCCGTCAGCAGGTCGCCACGGTCGCGGACCGCGCCCAGCACACCCACCGGACAGATGAAGGCCGGGCTGGTGAACGTGCGCCCCAGAAATGACGTCGACATGTCCCGATTCGTACGGTCGCGCAGCATCCGGGGCACCAACCCGTAGCGGCGTAGCGCGGTGGCATTCGAGTCCTGGGTGTGCTCATCGCCGGCGCCGCCGCGCACATAGCCGAAGATCCCCTCGCCCAGCACCTGTTCGGCGCGGCTCTCCAGCTCGGCGAACGTGAACGGAAGGGTTGAGACCTTGCCGAGCGCACCCGCCGCATAGAACTGGAGCTGGAAATCGCCGAAGTTCATCGTGCACCCCTCACCGTTCGGATTTTCGCTGGGTGTTCAGCGTACTGGGCACACCGCCCGCACCCGACCGATCAGGTGGTACCGGCCAGGACCTCCTCATCGCTCATCGCCGCGATCTCCAGATAGTGTCCCGCGACGACGATCAGGCGATCCGGAGTACCAAGCTCTGCCTCCCGCTGCTTGAGTCTGTCGGCCAGTCCGGCAACAGTCCGGGTGGCGAACAAATCTCCAACCAGCGCATGATCCGCGGACAACCAGTCACGGACCCGGGCAATCACGGTCGTGGCCAGCACCGAATCGCCGCCCTGGGTGAAGAAATCGTCGTGAATTCCTATGGATTCCACGCCCAACACTGCTGACACCAGATCCACCAGGGCAGCATCCAGATCATCTCGGGGTGTGGCATCGACGCTGGCGGTACTCATCTGCTCAAGCATTGCTGTGACGGCGCCCCGGTCGATCTTCCCGTTCGGCGTCAACGGCATCTGGTCGAGAACATCAACCCGATTCGGGACCATGTAGCTGGGAACCAGGTCGGCGAGCTGCGTCGAAAAGCCCAAGGCGCGATCAGGTGTACCCGACACCGCCGCAACCAGAATGGGCGCGTCACCGCCGACGATGGCGGCGACGGCGTGGCGCACGCCGGGCACCATCCGCAAGGCACTTTCCACCTCACCCAGCTCAACTCGGTATCCACGAATCTGGACCTGATGGTCCGCGCGGCCGAGAAACTCGATGGTTCCGTCCGGCCAGTACCTGGCCATATCACCCGTCCGGTACCACCGCAGTCCGTCGTACTCGACAAATCTCTCCGCCGTGCGCTCGGCATCATTGCGATATCCGGCTGCGACATTGGCACCACCCACCCAGAATTCACCGGCTACCCAGTCCGGGCAATCGCGGCCCGCCGGTGACACCACCCGGCATCGGACGTTGCGCAATGGCACACCGAAAGGCACTGTCGCCCAATGTGCGGGCGGAGTACCCACCACCTCACAGATGGTGTTGTGAATGGACGTCTCTGTGGCTCCACCCAATCCGGAGAACCGGCATCCCGGCACCTGCTCGGCCAGGCGGGTGGCCAAGTCGGCACCCACCCAGTCACCCCCGAGGGTGACGGCCCGCAGCGAATCACCCAGGCCATGCCCGCCGATCTCCAGAATCATGTCCAACATGCTCGGCACACAGTTCAAGATCGAAACCTTGTGGCGCCGTAATAGATCCACCCACGTTGTGGCCTCAGCGCGCTGTTCGGCATCGACGGCCACCACCGATCCACCGACCGAGAACATTCCGAACATGTCGTAGACAGAGGCGTCGAATTCCAGGGCCGACAGCGCAAGCACCCGGTCAGTGGACCCGACATCGAACCAATCGTTGACGGCATCGATAGTGTTCATTGCCCCGCGGTGGAGCACGTCCACACCCTTGGGCGTGCCGGTGGATCCCGAGGTAAAGATGACATATGCGACGGTGTCGGTCGGCGGGATCACCGGCGCTGCCAACGGTTCCGGGTGTTCAACGGCAACGTTTATCGACAACGAAGGCACCGGAATATCCGAGCCTTCGACAGTGATCGCGATGGTCACGCCACCGGTCTCCAGAATGCTGGCCCGTCGAACGGCAGGCTGGTCGAAGCCTATCGGGATGTAGGTCGCTCCGGCGGCGAGCACCCCCAGGACCGCGAGAATCTGATCGCGCCCCTTGGGCAGCTGCACTGCCACCGCATCGCCGGGCCGAACGCCTCTGGCCTGCAGGGCACCGGCCACCGTCAGTGCCTGCGCGGCTAGATCACCGTACGTCCACACGCCGTCGTCATCACCGAATCCCCAGACCACCGCAGGCGCCTCAGGATGGGCGGCCGCGTTGTCGAAGAAGCCTTCGTGCAGGCAACGGCCACTGACCGGACCGTCCGTCGCGTTGACAGTTCTTCGAACCTCCGCCTGCGAGGCAGGAATCCTTACGGCCGCATCAGCATTCCAGCCCTCGTCGCCGTCACACAGCGCGGCGACGGCGTCGATATAGTGGTTGAACATCGCATCAACCATGCCCTGCGGGAAGGCGGCTTCGCGTACATCCCAGTTCAGCAGCAGCCCGCCACGGACCTCGGTCACCTGAGCGTCCAGCAGCACCTGGGGCCCCTGGGAAATGATCCAGACCGGTTCGCCGAACGTTTCCCTGACAGTCTCGGCAAACAGTTCTCCCAAATTCAGTGCGCTGGTGTACACAACGGGCGCCAGCACCGGCTCGCCGCGATGCCTACCAAGATCACGCAGCACATTCAGTCCCGGATACGACGAGTGTGCTCCGCTCTCATACATGTTGTGCTGCAAAGCCCGGGCACGATCGGCCACCGACATGTCATCGGTCAGGTCAACCTCGAGCATGATCGATGAGGTGAAGTCACCGATGACCCGATCGATATCGGGGTGCGTCGATTCACGTTGAAACAGAGGAATGTTCAGTAAGAACCGGCTCTGCGCCGACCATCCGCCGATAGTCTCCGCGAACACGGCTGCCATCGCCATCGCGGGGGTGATGCCCCGCCGATGGGTGGCCGTCAACAGCTGTTCCTTCGCCTGAGGCTCAAGCCAATGGTCATATCGGACAGTGCGATGCGGTTCAGCACGTTCGCTGACCGGCACGGTAGGCAGCTCGGGCGCACCCGGCAAATCGTCCAGCCGCTCATTCCACCATCGCCTGTCACGCTCATAGACCGACGTGTCACTCTGATTCTCTGTGCGGTATCGCCGGTAGGTGTAGTGCAACTCCGGTTGTGCGGCACCGTGATACAGCGCCGCAAGATCTGATACCAGAACCCGGTAGCTCATCGCGTCACCTGCCAGCATGTCGACGTCTAGATGCAGCCGGCTGCTCTTCTCGTCGCGCAGGGTCAGGGTGACGTCGAGTACCTGGCCATCCTCGATCGCCAAGCGCTGATGCGTCTTGCGCTCGCGGAGCTCGGCCAGCGCTTCGTCGATCGCGTCGGCCGTACGTCCGCGCAGGTCCACCACATTGAACACATCGCGTCCCGGGGCCGCCAGGGTCTGCTGGGTGCCGTCGGGCAGAAACCTGGTGCGTAGCATGGGATGTGCCGCCACTAATCGATCAACGGCCAGCCGCAGGCGCGCGGGATCGACTACTCCGCCGTCGAACTCGACGTACAGATGCGCCGCGACCCCACCGAGTTCCTGGTCCTCCGATCGGCCGATCCAGTACGCGTGCTGCATGGTGGCCAGTGGGAAAGGCTCATCCTCGTCGTGGGCATCGGCTTCGTGGGTATCATCCTCGCGGGAATCTGTGCCGTCGATTCCGGCTGCGGGAGCCGACGGTTCGGTGACACCTGCACCGCTGAGCAGGGCATACCACGATTCGACGGACGGGGCGGCAGCAAGCTCTGCGAAGGTGATGCGGCTACCACGCTTACGCCAGCCACCAGCCAGTGTCATCATGCGGATCGAGTCGAGTCCGAGGGCGATGAGGTCGGCCCCGTCCTCGATCTGCTCCAGCCTGATACCCACCAGATCTGCGATCGTGGCCTTGATCTCGTCCTTACTCAAGACCACACCGCTGATGTCCTGGCCGGCCGTTTCTGAATTCATTACGTCGCTTCTTTCGTCTTCTGCAAGTAATACGAGAAATGCCGCTATCGGGCTGCTACGGCCGCAAGCGTGGTCACGCTGCGCTGCCACAACTCCGTCAGCCGTTCGGCATCTGATGTACTGAAAAGGGCCGAACTCCACAGCCAATTCGCCACGAGTTGCGCGCCATCGGCGGTGCCAGTCACGGCGACAGAGATGTTGATGCCGAATCGCAGCGGAAGGTCGGGCTCCGAATTGGTGGGCACCGCGAGATTTCGCGAATCTGTGATGACCGACCAGGGCTGATCGGAGATCCCACTCATGTCCATGCGCCCCAGATAGTTGAATTGGATCTGCGGGTCCGCAGCGCGGATCAGCGTCTCCCAACCCTCGACATAACGCAGCAATCCGTAATCCAGGCCCTCGTAAGGTATTCCGGCCAGATGATCGGCGATCGAATCGAGAAGTACGCGGGCCGACTCCGGGTGTTGCTCGATGTGATCGATCCCGTAGGCAAACTCGCCTGCGCCGATCCGGGCCGGGAAGATGTTGTTGAACCAGCCGACGGTGCCGGTGGTGTCGGTGTCCGACACACCGTCGACGCGACCGTGTCCCTCCATCGACACCAATGTGCCCGCTCCCGGATCTTGCCCACGCTCCTGGCGCCAGCTGGCCACCGTGATCGACAAGGCGGCCAACAAGAATCCACGCACGCCGTCCCGGTTACTCAATGAGGAGAGGAGCTGGCCGGTCACCTCCACCGGCGTGGCAACTCTGGTCGTTCGCAGCGTGTCCCAGGTATCGCGTGCCGGATCGACACTGCGGGCCCCCAGTACCGGGTCCGGCCCGGAAACTTGCGCGGCCCAGTACGCACGTTGGGCATGTACCTCATCGGTGCTTGCGCGCTGCACCATCAACTGGCTCCAGTGTCGATACGACGTGAACTCCACGGACGCCTTGGGCACTCCCCCTGCCTCGACGGTCTGCCAGCCCTCGGCCAGGTCGGCGAGCGCGATATGCCAGGACACGACATCGATGGCGAGATGGTGAACGGACAGCAGCAGCATGTCCTCCTGGTCCGGACTCGCCAACCACACCGCCTGCACCATGGCGCCGGCGCGGGGGTCCAACCTGTCGAAGTTTTCACGCGCGGTAGCGGTGACAACCTCGCCGGCGTGGTCCGCGTCGGGTAATTCCACACGCCTCAAAATGGATCCGGCACGCACCGTTCCCGGTTCGCGCGTCACCACACGAGGGCCGTCGGGGGTGTCCGCCAGCGTCGAGCGCAGCATGTCGTGCCCATCAAGCAGCGTCTGCAACTGCAGTTCGAGATCCCCACTGCCGATCCCGGCGGGGAGTCTCAGCAATACCGACAACGCAAATCGCCGGTAACTACCGCCTTCGAACATCCACGACACCACCGGGAGCGGCGGCACCTCACCGTAGTCGGCCTCTTCCGCAAGGGAATCCACCTCACCGCGGTTGGCCCTGTCGTCGATCAAGGCGGCAAGCTGCCGAATAGTCGGCGCGGCCAGCACCATGCGCGGGGTGATCATCAGATCGCGCTTGCGCGCCTTGTTGACCAACGAAATCGCGACAATGCTGTCCACCCCAAGCGAGAAGAAGTCCTCGTCGATGCCCGGCGCAGTGCCGTCGAACAGTTCGGCGCAGCATTCACACAGCGCACATTCGGTGGCGCTGCTCGGTTGTGCCGCCTCGCCCTCGGCGGCGCCCCCGGACAACGCCTCCAGTGCGAGTCGCTCCAGCGCGGCCCCATCCAGCTTGCCGTTGACCGTGACAGGCAGCCGCGGAAGCGCGACCAGACGCGAAGGCATCATGTACGACGGCAACCGTTCGGCCAGCCTCATCAAGGTGCGAACCGGGTCGAAGTCCGATACACCCCGTTGGGAGACAACAAAACCCACGAGGCTCGCGCCACCCGCACGACGAACCACCGATACCGCCGCGGTGTGCACACCCGGCTGGATCCGCAGCGACGATTCGATCTCGCCGACCTCGACCCGGTAGCCACGGATCTTGACCTGAGAGTCGGCCCTGCCCAGATATGCGAAGCCGCCGTGCGGTAGCCGGCGCACCAAGTCCCCCGTGCGATACATCCGATGGCCCGGCCGCTGCGGATCGGCCACGAAGGCGCCGGCCGTCACTGCCGGCCTACCCGCGTATCCGCGCGCCAATTGAGCGCCTGCGAGATACAGCTCGCCCACGGCGCCATCCGGTACCGGACGCAGACGCGAATCCAGCACGTACCCCGCCATGCCCTGATTCGGTGTGCCGATGGTGGGTGTCGCATAGTCCTTCACCGCCGCGACCACGGCCTCGACCGTCGTTTCGGTCGGACCGTAGCAGTTGTAGACGGCGGTGCCGCCCAACGATCGCAGCCGGTCCCACAACGCGGTTTCGATCGCCTCGCCGCCAAGTGCCAGCACGGCGAGCTCGCGATCGAGCAGTCCCGCGGCAGACAACTGCGCCAGCATCGAGGGCGTGGTATCGATCATGTCGATACCGTGCTCGGTCATGACCCGCACCAATCGGGTTGCATCCCGCATGGCTTCGGCATCGAACAGGTGCACGGTGTGCCCGTCCAACAGGCCGATCATCGGCTGCCAGGAGGCGTCGAAGCTCAGCGACCAGGCGTGCGCGATCCGTAGCGTGCGTCCCAGTCGCGCAGTGGCCGGTCGATACACCCGATCGCGATGGTCCGCGAAGTAACTCATCAGCGCACCGTGGGTGCCGATGACGCCCTTCGGCTCACCCGTCGACCCGGATGTGAAGATCAGGTACGCACTCTGATCGCGATGTACGCCGATCCCGGGGGCCACCGCGGCGCGCCCGGCGATCCGCTCAATGATCTCCGGATCATCGAGCACCAGGGCCCGATAACCCCGATCACCGATCTCGCGATGCCTGTCGAGCGTGATGACAATCTTCGGATTGGATTGCCGCAGAATCGATTCGATTCGCGCGGCGGGCAGATCGATGTCCACCGGGACATAGGCGGCACCCGCGGCCAGCACCGCGAGGATGGCGACGATCGAATCAGCCGAGCGCGGAAGCGCCAGCGCCACTGTCGTTTCCGGAGTCACCCCGCCGTCGATCAGCTCCGCACACAGCCTGGACGCCTCGGCGTGTAACTGTGCATATGTGTAGCGCGACTCCGCACCCGCCACGAGCGCGAGTGTCTCCGGGTGAGCCTGCGCCTCTCGTTCGAACAGGTCCCATACCGAGGTGACGGACCGATCGGCCGCCGAGGCCGTAACGACGATCTCGGCCCGCTCATGCGCGGTCAAAACGTCGAGCGCATCCGGTGTCCGGTCACCGATATCCGGCATCTGACGCAGCACCGAGAGCAGACGCTCACCGATGCTGGCACCCGAAATATGGGGCAATGCCTCGGGAATCGCTTCGATAAGGACCAACAACGCGTCGCCCTGCATATGCGACACCACCGTCACCGGATAGTGAGCCAGACTTTCCATCTCGACCGGGCGGAAACGCGTCCCGTCGGCCAGCTGCACTTCTTGAGCCGCGTCGCCGATGGGCGCATTCTCGAAGACGAACAGGGTGTCGAACAACGCGGCGCTACCCTCGGCCCGCTGCAGTGCCGACAGGCTCAGGTATCCGATATCACGCATCGCGGCCGCTTCGCGCTGCATCTGCGCACACTGCTCGACCACCGAGGCCGAGTAGTCGATGTGATGCACCATCGGCACCGAGTTGATGAAAAGCCCGACCATCCGCTCGACATCGGGCAATTCCTTGGGTCGCCCGGACACGATGGTGCCGAAGACAACGTCGGTGCGATCGGTCAACCTGCCGAGAACAAGCGCCCAGGCGAACGTCGTCACGGTGTTGAGGGTGAGTCCGTTGGTTGCCGCCCAGTGCCGAAGTCGTACGGTTTCCTCTGGCGTCAAAAGGAATTGCGACTTCTCGGGCACACTGTCGTGCGCGGCGACGGCGCCCTCGGCGAGCATCAGTGGCCCGGACACGGTACCCAGGTAGCGCGTCCACCGGGCGGTCGCCGCGGCGGTGTCCTGCGCATTGAGCCATGCGATGTAGTCGCGGTACGGACGCACCGCGGGCAGCCCGTCGACCGATCCGCCCGCCTGGTAGGCGGCAAGCAACTCGCTGAAGAAGATCGCGATCGCCCAACCGTCCATCAGGATGTGGTGGCTGGTGACGATCATTCGGTGCCGCGATTCTCCGGGGACCGTGAGCAACACAATACGGATCACCGGGCCCTTGCCCAGATCGAAGGGGCGAAGCCGCTCGCTCAACGCGATCTCGTCGAATTCCGTTGGCTGTGCGTGGCGTTCTTCCCAGGGGATGTCCGCGTGTGTCGGGACGATCTGCACAGGTTTGGGCAGCCCACGGTCCCAGAAGGCGGCACGCAAATTGGGATGGCGCGTCAGCAGCGCCTGTGCACTGCGGCGCAACAGATCGACGTCCAGCCCGCCGTCGATATCCGCGACGAACTGCATGCTGTACAGATCGACGCTCTCGTCGGCAAGCTGGGATAGCGCGAAAAAACCCTCCTGCAGCGGGCTCAGCGCCAGCACGTCCTCGATCTGGGGCTGCTGCTCGGTCCCCGTCACGACTGTGCCTGCCATGATGCGGTGAGCTCGGCCAGCGCGTCGGCACTCAGACCCGAGGCACTCATCGGAGCACTCTGCTCTGCCTGCGCGGCGGCATCCGAGTTCTTCTCTGCGACAATCTGGTCAGCAGCATCCACCGCTCCCGCCAGCTGCGATATCGTCGCGCATTCGAACACCATTTGTGGAGTCATCGCCAATCCCCGTTCGGCCGCCCGCGTGGACCATTGGATGGAGATGACGCTGTCGCCACCGAGCGCGAAGAAATTGTCCTCGGGATCGACATCGCTGATCTCCAGGAGTTCCTCCAAAATCGCGACAAGCGCGCGCGTGGTCTCCTGCGAGCCCTCGACCGCCGGCGCCACGACGCGTTCGACCGCGGCCGCCGGTGGGGCCAGCAGCCGCCGCATGGCATCGGCCGGAACCAGCACAACGTCGGAAACCCTTGCGTCCTGGTCGTTCACGAACGCATCGAATGCCGCATCCAGAGCCCGCGCGATCAGCACCGTGGTCTGGGCGTCGTACAGGTCGGCGTTGGTAACCACGGTGACATCGAGCCCACCCGCCGGAGTCACGTTCAGCGCAAAGTTCAGATCCAGGTAGGAGACATCCACCTCCATGGGCAAGGGCGACAGCCACGTCTGGCCCGAGCCCGTCAGATCCCGCGTGTCTGCTCCCCAATCCGCACCACGGAAATTGACCATGGTCTGGAACAGGGGGTTCCACGACAGGGAACGGGCAGGGTTGATGGCCTCCACCAATTTCTCGATGGGTAACTCTTGGTGCGCGTGCGCGTTCAGCGTCGCATCACGGCTCCGCTCCAGCGCGGTGCGCAACGTCGGATCGTCCGACAGGTCGTTGCGTAGCGCGACCATATTGGCGAACAGCCCGACGAGATGCGCGACATCTGGATGCACGCGCGCCGCGACCGGGCTGCCGATCACAATGTCGGTGCCACCGCCACATCGATGCAAAACCATGGCCAAAGCCGCCTGGTACACCATGAACTCGGTCACACCGCGCTGCTCGGCCATGCGGGTCAGTGCCTGCCTGCGCTCCGGCGACACGGTGAATCTTTCGACCTCACCGCGCTTTCCGAGGATCTGCGGACGGACACGATCATGTGCCACCGCGATCTCACCGGGTATTCCGGCCAGCGCCTCGCGCCAGTAGGTCACCTCAGTCTGCCCGAACTCGCTGTCGGGACCGAAGGCGTCGCGTTGCCACATCACGTAGTCGGCGTACTGCACCTGTTGCGAATCCCATTGCGGGACTTCCCCGGCGATGCGCGCGCGGTAAGCGGTGACGAGGTCGTCCACGACCACGGTGAACGACGCGTGGTCCGCCACGATGTGGTGCACCACCAGCGACAGTACGTGTTCCTCGGAACCCAGTTCGACGATGGTCGGGCGGATCAGCGACTCCGATTCCAGCCCGAACACATGGTGGCGTAGCTCGGCAAGAGTGTCGCGGAGGTCATCCGGCCCGACACGCACGATCGGCACTTCCAGCTCTCGTGACGGCCGCACAAACTGGTACGGCGCACCCTCGTGGATCGCGAAATTGGTGCGCAGCGACTCGTGACGAGCCACCACATCGTTGATGGCCGCGGCGAGTGCTGAGGTCTGCAGCGGGCCGTCGAAACGCAAGGCGAGCCACATGTTCGCGATATCGGTGACGCCTTCCATCTGGCATTCGAACCAAACGGATAGCTGCGATGAGGACAAGGGCAAGCGCTCGGGACGCACGGCCACCACGAGATCCGGTCGGTCGTCCCGGGGTGCTTGTGCGGTGCCGAGCTGCTGGGCCAGTCCCGCCGGGGTGGGACTGTCGAACACCGCGCGCACCGTCAGGTCGACGCCGAACTGCGCACGGATCTGCGCGACAAGCTTGGCCGCGAGCAGCGAGTGCCCGCCCAATTCGAAGAACGAATCATCCAGGCCGACTTCCTCCCGCCCGAACAGCTCCGAATAGATCGCGCACATCCGGTATTCGGTGGGGGTGGTCGGCGACCGAAATACCCTCTCCGCCATCGGGTTGGGGGCGGGCAACGCGCGCTTGTCCAGCTTGCCGCTTGTGGTCAGCGGAATCTCGGGGATGACCGCGAATGCGGTGGGCACCATGTACCCGGGCAGCATCTCCTGGGCCCGGGCGCGCAGTTCGTCCAGATCGATTTCCGGGGTACTGCCCGCGGCAGGTACTACGTAGGCGGCCAGCATCGGTCCGACCTGTGGATCCTCCACGACGGTGACCACGCAGTGCCCGACCCGCGGGTCGGCACCGATGACGGCCTCGACCTCACCGAGCTCGATGCGATATCCGCGCACCTTGACCTGCTCGTCGGCACGACCGACGAATTCGAGCTGCCCCGAAGCATTGCGGCGCACCAGATCACCGGTGCGGTACAGCCGACCTCCGGGGCTGAACGGGTCCGCGACAAACCGCTCCGCGGTGAGCGTAGGCCGGTCCCGATAGCCGCGGGCCAGCTGCGTGCCCCCGAGGTACAACTCCCCGACGACGCCTGCCGGCACCAGCGCGAGCGCCTGGTCCAGCACGTACGCGTAGACGTTCCGGTTGGGGATACCGATCGGCACAATCGCGTTGCCCTGAGGCCCGTCGACGGACATATGCGTCGAACAGACAACGGCCTCGGTGGGCCCGTAGTGGTTGCGCAATTCGGCGTCGAACACGGTCGCGAACTTGTCGGCCACCTCCCCCGGCAGCGCTTCACCGCCGACGGGAACATGCCGCAGCCCACGCAGCTCGCGGGCCTCGGGGAACAGCAGCACCGAACCGAGCAGCGCCGGCACCATGTGCAGCACGGTCACACCGCGGCGCCGCACCAGATCGATCACATATCCGATATCGGAGAACGGATTCGACTTCGGTATGACGAGCTGTGCCCCCAAGGTCAGCGGGCACAGGATGTCCGCGAGGGAGGCATCGAAGCTGACCGAGGTCGACTGGAGCATCCGGTCCTGCGCGGTCATGCTCCAGTCGGCGGTGAAGGACACCACATGTTCGGCGATCGCCGCGTGTGCCACCGCGACGCCCTTCGGCCTGCCGGTGGATCCCGAGGTGTAGATCACGTATGCCAGGTTCTCGGGCAGCAGCGGACGCAACCGATCTGCATCGGTGATCCGGGCGCCGTCAAGATCGGCCGCCAGCGCCTCGGCATCTCTGAACTCCTTCAGGCTCAACACCATCCGTGGGCCGGCATCGGCGATCAGGTACTCGATGCGTTCCTCGGGCAATGCGGGATCGATGGGCATGTAGGCCGCGCCCGACTTGAGAACCCCGAGCATCGCGACGATGAACTCGACCGATGTCGACATCCGCAGGGCGATGACGTCTTCGGTACCGACGTCCTGGGCGATGAGCCAACGCGCGAACCTGTTCGAGCGCCGATGCAACTCCTGGTAGGTGAGCTCCTCGTCGTCGGCCACCACCGCCAACGCGTCGGATCTGGTCTCGGCGGACACGTCCAGCACATCCACCAGGGTGGTGCCCGGAACCTCGGCCAACACTCCGTGCGAATGCTCCAGTACCGCTGAACGCTCCTCGGCACCAAGGGGATCCAATCGGCCGAGGACTTCTCCCGGACGACTCAAACCGTCCTCGAGTAGCCGTCGGTAGTGCGTAAGGAGCTGGTCGACAAGCCATTCCGGCAGTGCATCGGTCTGGTACTCGATTTCGACGAGCGTGCCATCGGATTCGGCGGCGATCGCCAGGGCCAGCGGGACCTGCGCGCTGACGGCGCCCAGGTCGAGTTGGGTTGCCTGAACGCCGTCCAACCGATATCCGTTGGCGCCCTTGCGCATGCTGAAGCCCAACCGGACCAGCTCTTCCATTCCGTCGTGGCCGTTGGTGCGGCTCGGATTGACCGCGCGCACCACCTCGTCGATACCGACGTTCTGGTGACCGAAGGCGGCCAGACACATCTCGCGCACCTCAGCCAGGTACGAGGCGAAGGTATCGCGTGAGCCCACCGCCGTGCGCAACAACAAGGTGTTGCCGAAGTAGCCAATTGCCTTTTCCGCATTGGCCTTTCGCTCCGCAACCGGAATCGCGATCACAAAGTCGGAGGCCGCCGTGTACCGATGGATGAGGGTCCCGAACGCCGCCAGCAGCACCATGAACGGCGTCGCCGAGCGTTCACGGGCGAATTCCTCGATCCGAAATACGGTCTCGGCGGGCATCGGCACGGCACGGCGCCTGGCTCCCCGGGAGGAATACGTGCTCGCGGGCCCCGGAAGCTCCAAGGGGTCCGGGAGCGGGGTGAGGGATTCGCGCCAGTACTCGAGGTCCGCGCCGGAGGGCGGATCGCCGACCTCCGCTACCACCATGAACTGCGGCGCATCACCCTCGATCGAGCGCCCGTTGTAACACTCGCTCAGCTCGGTGAAGAAGATCTCCCAAGAGTTGTCATCGAAACAGATGTGGTGCACCACCAACAACACGACGAAGTCGTCGGCACCCACCCGCAGCAACGTGACCCGCAGCGGCAGGTCGGCAGCAAGGTCAAACGGCCTTGCGAACTCCCGGTCGGCCGACGCCCGAATCTCCCGATCCTGAGCATCACCAGCCAAGTCCGACAAATCTATTGCAGCCCAGGGAACCTCGACGTCATCGGCAAAGACCTGATAAGGCTCACCGGCGGCGTCAACACCATAGGTGGTCCGCAGTACATCGTGGCGCCGGATTACCGTCGCAAGGGCATCGCGCAAACGCACCTCGTCGAGTGCACCCCGCATGCGGTGCGCGAGACAGACATTGAGCGAGGTATCGGCTGGATCTTTGGTTTGCATGAACCACATACGCCGCTGGCCGGGCGCGAGTTCACGCCGTTCACCGGCCTGGACCCGGGGGGCCTGGTCGGCGGGTTGCGCCGCGACCCCGCTATCGGCAAGTCGTCTGCGCAACAGCTCGCGCCGACGATCCATCGCAGACAGCTGGTCGCCGGTCACCGAGCGTCTCCGCTCATGACAAAAGCCTGGAATCCGAACGACTCCGCGCGCATGAAATGAACCACCTCAATCTGGGAACTATGCCTAGCCTTACCTTAATATCTGCCGGGCACGCCGCGTGACGCCCCATGGGTGCCGTGCATCACCCCGCCCAGAGTGCGGGCCGCGTGCCGCCATCACGGGTTACGTTAGGCTAATCTAACTATCCGCAAGCTGGAAGGAAGCTCGACGTGGATCGCAAACTCGGATGGATCAGGCAATTCCACAAGCCGGAGTCACCCGACGCACCATTGCTGCTGATCTTTCCGCATGCCGGTGCCGGCGCTTCGGCGTATCGCACGCTCTCCAAAGCATCCGCAGCGAATTTCAATGTCCTTATCTTCCAATACCCGGGAAGACAGGATCGCGCAGGAGAACCGGCCCTACCGACTCTCCCCGAAATCGCCGCGGGAGCCTTCACCGAGTTCCAGTCGTCGGAGCACAATCGCCGCGCTCCCCTCCACACCTTCGGCCACAGCATGGGGGCGGTGGTCTCGTTCGAGTTCGCCCGGCTGGCCCAGGCTGCCGGTCTGGACGTGCAGCAGCTGACCGTTTCCTCGGCGGTGGCGCCGTGCAATATCGCCGAGAAACCAGCCCTGCCCACCGATGACGACGCGGTGCTCGCGCATATGGGTGCCCTCGAGGGCACCAACTCCGCCGTGATGGGCAACCTCGATGTGATGCGGATGGCGCTGCCCGTCATGAAGGGCGACTACCGAGCCTTCAACACATACGAATGCGCCGACGGCGTCAAGATCGCGGCGCGTATCCATGCGATCGGCGGCGACCAGGACCCCATGATCACGATGCGCGATTTGTACGGCTGGGGCAAGCACACCGACGAACTGGACGTGACGTTGTTCGACGGCGGACATTTCTTCCTGAATGCGCAGACAGAGGCCCTGGCCGAACTCCTCACCGCGAACACCGCCCACGCGGCCACACCACAACGATGAGCGCCGCCGACGCCGATCCCGTCGTCATCTCCGGAATGGCGATCGAGGCGCCCGGTGGAATAGACACCCCCACGGCGTTCTGGAACGCTCTGGCCGACGGCAGCGAGCTCATCGGTCCGTTCCCCCGCGATCGGGACTGGCCCATCGAACAGCTGCTGTCGCTGTCCAACCTCGAGGGCTGGGGCCGTGTTTCCGATGCCGGCGGATTCCTCACCGATGCAAGCGCTTTCGATCCCACCTTCTATGGCATTACCCAGCGTGAAGCCGTCGCCATGGACCCGCAGCAACGGTTGGCCATGCGGGTGGCCTGGAAGGCCCTGGAAAACACCGGCCTCAACCCGGGTTCACTCGATGGCTCCGAAGCGGGCTGCTTCATCGGCATATCACCCAACGAATACGGGCCGCCGACCGGCGAGATCAACGCGCACAACGGAATGCGGGTGGTCGGCCGTGGACAGCTGGGTGCCGCCGGCCGAATCTCGCATGGGCTGGGTCTGATCGGGCCCTCGGTGTGCGTCGACTCGGCGTGCGCGTCCTCACTGGCGGCATTGCATATCGCGGCCGCCGCGGTGCGCGCCGAGGAATGCGAGTGGGCTATCGCGGGTGGCGTCTGCGTCATGGGCTCACCCGGTGGGTTTTACGAGTTCTCACGCATGCACGCACTCGACCCCGACGGACACTGCCGCTCATACTCCGACGAGGCCAATGGCACCCTCTGGGGTGAGGCCGTGGGAATGGTTGTACTGGAACGTGAATCGCGCGCACGCGCCCTGGGGCACCGGGTGTATGGACGCATCATGGCTATCCGCACCAACCACAACGGCGGAGGCAAGCCCATCCTCGTGCCCCGGGGACGTGCGCAGGCGAAACTCGTCGCGGCCACCATCGCCGCATCAGGTGTCGACCCCGCCGATATCGGGATGCTCGAGGGACACGGCACCGGTACGCGCGCCGGCGATCCGCTGGAGATCATGGCTCTGCAGAGCACGTACGGCGCGGGCGGCTCGAATGCACTCCTCGGGTCGGCGAAATCCAATGCCGGACATGCACAATCCGCAGCGGGAATGGTGGGCCTGATCAAGCTCCTGCTGTCCGGACAGCACGGGCACATCCCGCCGACGCTCTTCGCGGACAACCCCACCACCAAGATCGACTGGTCGATGACCGGCATTCGCCTGGCCACGAAACTGCACCCCTGGGAACCCAGGAACGGCATCCGATACGGCGCCGTCTCATCCTTCGGAGCCGGGGGCGCCAATGCGCACGCCATCATCGCGATGCCTGCTATGGACACCGAGGGAGAGGACGGCGACGATTTCTAGCCACCGCTTACCGAACGGGACCATCCCCGTCCTGCTTTCCGCGGACACCCCGGAGGTGCTTCGCCGTGAGGCGTCGGCGCTTCTCGCGTACGTTGTCGATCACCCGCGAATCGCGCCACATCGCATCGCGGGCATGCTCTTTCGGACCCGCGTCGCGCGCCGATACCGGGCACTGGCCACCGTCGTGGACCACGATCAACTCGTCACCGCGCTGCGCGCCGTGGTCACCGACGTCGAACACCCGCTCGTGGTCCGCAACACCGAACCCGCAACCACGCGCCGCCACGGATTCGTGTTTCCCGGGCAGGGCGGACAGCGCCCCGGAATGGGACGGCTCTTCTACGACGCATTCCCCGACTTCCGCACCGAGGTAGACCGCTGCGCAGAACAGTTCGAGAGACAATTCGGCCGCTCACCGTTGAGTTATCTGCTCGACGAAAGTCTGACCAACGACGACAGTGCGCGCGTCGTCCAGCCCGCCCTGTTCACTCAGATGACAGGCCTGGCGGCGCTGTGGCGCTCGGTGGGCGTCACCCCCGACGCGGCCATCGGGCACAGTCAGGGCGAGATCGCCGCGGCATACGTCGCCGGCATCATGTCTCTTGCCGACGCAGTGACCGTCGTCGGTACCCGAGCCGGAATCGCCGACGAGTTCCCCGCGGACGACTACGCCATGGCGGTCATCGCGGCCGACCGCGATACCTGTGAGGAACTTCTTGCCCGGCAATCCGGTTGGGCCGAGCTCTCGGTGATCAACTCTCCCTCGATGGTGGGGATCTCCGGCCAACACGCGACCGTTCACCAGATCGTCGAACGTCTCACCGAGGACGGGGTCTTCGCGCGAGTGATTCCCGTGCGCTACCCCGCACATACCAGCATGATCGCCTCGATCGGTACCGAGATTCGCAAGGCACTTGTCGGGCATCTCGGCGCCGGCGAGTTCGCCGCCTCGGACATCGATTGCATCGGAGCGACACTCGGCAGCGCAATCAACTGCGACCTGCCCGTCGATCAGTACTGGTTCTGGAATCTGCGCAATGTGGTGCGCTTCGACCGCGCCATCGCGACCGCAGCAGCGGCTCACATCGACACCTTCGTGGAGCTGGCCGCGCACCCCACGCTGCAGCTGGCGATCCGGGAGAACCTTGCGGCGCTGGGCTCCGAACGCACCGCCTGCGTGGTGGGTACGTCCAACCGGAACGCAACAGATCTGTCCGAGTTCACCGCGAATCTGGCCAACCTCGCCGTGCACGATCTCGGCTACAACTGGGATGCACTACGCACCGAGACATCCCCCGCCGTTTCGCTGCCGCTGCGCGATTTCCCGAACGTGCAGAACAACGACATTGCGCTGTGGCTGTCGTACCGCTCGGCAGGTGCGGTTTCGGCGCCGAACCAACCCGCGACCGCGCCGAAGCCTGAACCCGCGCCAGACAATATCGACTCGCGGGCCTATCCGCGGCTCCTGCGCGAGGCATGGACCAAGGTGACCCGGCGCTCCATGATGCCTCCCAGGTCCTATGCATTTATCGACGCCACCGGCGAGGCTGGACCCCTGGTCGATGCCCTCCGGGACGGTGCTCCAGATTTCGGCTCGTCGGCCCAGATCGTCACCGACCCCCGTGAATCCGGTACCGGCGACGGCGACACCGTGGTCATCGTGTTGCCCACGTCGGCTCAGCATGGTGATCATGAGGCCTCCGATGCGGTGGCACAGTTCTTCGGCAACCGCACGTGGTGGCCCGAGCTGTCGAGCTCTGTGACCGGATGCTGGCTCGTCACGGTCGGCGGCGAGCAGGTCATCGCCGATGACGCGTCATCGCATCCCGTACCCGCCGCCATCGCCGCCGCGTTCCGCTGCATGGGTACCGAGCATCCCGGAGTCACCTTCCGGCATCTGGACATCACGCCCGATATCGCACACCCGGACAGCGCCGAAACCATCCTCGCCGCACTGCAATCGGCCGGAGAATCGGAGCTGGCCTTGCGCGCGGACGGCATGTACGCCAAGCGCATCCAGGACGCAGACCACGACGGTGACGCCAAGACCGCCGCCCCGGTACCCGAGCACGTCGTGATCACCGGGGGCACCGGAAAACTCGGCCAAGAATTCTGCGAGCACTATGCCCGTCTGGGCACCCGTCAGATCACGTTGATCAGCCGTTCCGGCGAGACCGACGCGGTGACCGGACGCCTCGATGCCATCCGGCGCAGCTCCGGCGCCACGGTTCGTGCGCTCCGCTGCGATGTGACCGATCCGGGCGCCGTCGCCGAGCTCGCCGCTCAGCTAGCCGAAGCACCCGCGGACCTCATCATCCATGCGGCGGTGGATTATTCGGATATCCCGCTCGCCGAGGTTACTGCCGCCAAGTTCCAGGAGGCGTTGCGCGCCAAGGTCGGCGGCATCGTGAATGTGCTCGATGCCGTGCCCCGCACCGATTCCTGCCGCGTCATGTTGTGTTCCTCCCTGGCCGCGACGATCGGCGGTAAGGGCCAGCTGATGTATGCCGCGGGCAACCGGATGCTGGACGTGCTCGCTTCCCGCCGTCGGGCCGCCGGGCTGGATTGCGTTTCCGTGCAATGGGGGCAGTGGACCGTGCACCTCGATCTCGATGACACGGGTATTGCGAAACTGGCCGCCGCGGGAGTGCACCCGATGCGCCCCGCTGACGCCCTTGCCGTCGGCATGGGACACCACACCGACAACGCTCTTGTCGGCGCGTTCGACCTGACCCAGGCCCGCGCGATGCTGGGCGTGTTCGGCTACGGACCGTTGCTCTCCGAGCTTGAGGAGAACAGCGCGCCGGTGCCTCCCGCCGAGGTGATTCGCCCCGCCGTGGTGGTGCCCGAGAACCGATCCGGACATCTGGTACAACTACTCGCCGAGGTCATCGGCGCCGATCACGCCGACTCCATCGACACCGCCATGCCGATGGTCGCGATGGGCCTGGATTCATTGCAGGCACTGGAATTTCGCCGGCGTGTGCAGGCCGAGCTCGACTTCGAGCTGCCCGTGCAAGATCTGCTCGGCGGCGCCTCGGTGGATCATGTGATCGACGCGCTCACCGCCCAGACGCGGTGAGGATTCGCCGCACGGATTGTTCCGGTCGGATATCCAAGCGGCGCAGCAGTTGTGCGTTGAGCGCGACGACCACGGTGGACGCGGACATGAGGATGGCTCCCACGCTCATCGGGAGCACGAATCCGATCGGGGCGAGGACCCCGGCCGCCAATGGAACCGAGATCAGGTTGTACCCCGCTGCCCACCAAAGGTTTTGCTTCATCTTGCGATAGCTGGCGCGCGACAATTCGATGACCGAGAGCACCGACCGCGGGTCCGAGCTGCCCAGGATGACACCCGCGGAGGCGATGGCGACATCGGTTCCCGCACCGATGGCAATGCCCACGTCGGCCTGCGCCAGTGCGGGAGCGTCGTTGACACCGTCGCCGACCATCGCCACGATATGTCCCTCGGACTGCAGCTGCGCCACCGCCGCCACCTTGTCCTCGGGCCGTACCTCGGCGAACACTCGGTCCACACCGAGCTCGGCTGCCACCGTGTTCGCCACGGCATGCGCATCGCCCGTGATCATGACGACCGATATGCCCAGCCGGTGCAACGCATCCACGGTGTCCCGGGACTCCGGCCGGATGTCATCGGCCAACCGCAGCGCGCCGGCAACCCGCCCATCGGTGAGCACGTGCAGAATGATGGCGCCCTCGCCGCGCCATCTCTGTGCGATCGGCAGCTCTTGTATCCCATGTCTTTTCAGTAAGGCGGGGCCACCGACCGCGACCTGCACCCCATCAACATCAGCGGTGACACCCAGCGCCGGCTCGGAGGAAAAGCCAGCTGCCGCAGCGATGCGCAATCCCCGGCCACGGGCGGCCTCCACGATGGCGCGCGCCAGCGGATGCTCACTGTCGGTTTCCGCCGCGGCCGCAAGCGTCAACACGGTATCGGCGTCGCGCCCGGCGACGGGTTCGACACCCGTCACCGTGGGGGCGCCCTTTGTCAGCGTGCCCGTCTTGTCGAACAGCACGACGTCCACGGTGCGCATCTGCTCCAGGGCAAGACGGTCCTTCACCAAGACCCCGCCCCGGGCCGCGCGTTCGGTGGCGATGGAAACGACGAGCGGAATGGCCAGGCCCAACGCGTGCGGGCAGGCGATCACCAGCACCGTGATCACGCGAACCACCGCGGTATCGGGCGCCCCCAGGATCGTCCAGGCCACAGCCGTCAGCACGGCCGCGCCGAGCGCGAACCAGAACAACCAGCCCGCGGCCGTATCGGCGATCCGCTGAGCGCGTGAGCTGGATGCCTGAGCATCCGCGACCAGGCGCTGGATTCCGGCGAGTGTGGTGTCCGCACCCACCGCCGTGACTTCCACGCGCAGACCGGAATCGGTGGCTACCGTGCCCGCGACCACCTGATCGCCGACCGCACGCCGCACCGGGCGAGACTCCCCCGTCACCATCGATTCGTCCAGATGCGCACTGCCCTCGGTGATCCGGCCATCGGCGGGCACCGAGCCGCCCGGGCGGACGACGACGATGTCGCCCGCCCGCAGATCGGCAGGCGGCACCGGCACCACCGTGTCTCCTTCGACCCGCTCGGCGGTATCCGGCAGCAGTGCCGCCAAGGAATCGAGCGCGGACGTGGTCTGCGCCAGCGACCGCATCTCAATCCAGTGACCCAGCAACATGATCACCACGAGAAGCGCCAGTTCCCACCAGAAATTGAGCTGGTGATCCAGGAACCGGAGACTGGCGCCCCATGACGCGGTGAAGGCCACCGTGATCGCCAGCCCGATCAGCAGCATCATTCCGGGCTTACGACTGCGGACCTCGGCGACCGCGCCTTCCAGGAAGGGTTTGCCGCCCCAGAAATAGATGACGGTGCCCAGCACCGGCGATACCCACGGAACCCATCCGGTGGCCGGCAGCTGATAACCGATGACCATCGCGAACATGTCATTGAACGCCACCACCGGTATCGAGAGCACCAGCATGATCCAGAACAGCCGACGGAACTGCCCGACATGATCGCCGTGTCCGGCATGGCCGTGATGCTCGTGTGAAGCATCGTGCCCGGTCGGATGTTCCGGGTGATCCGAATGCGAGCTCATACCGCCATTAAATACCCCCTAGGGGTACCCGTCAACGGGTCGCTCACCTCGGTCAACATTGAACGTCGACGTCCATGGTGCGATACATCAGTTGGGACCCGACCCCGTTGGCGCGTTTTTTGGGACTGGGGTCCGCCACCCGGGGAGAGGTCCACCAGTACTCGGACTTGCCTTCGCGCACCGACGTCACGGAACACATCTGCAACGGCTTGCCGCCGGTCCTGTGGACGATGACCTTGTCGCCTTGGCGTTGCAACTGCGTGATCACTTGCAGTGCATTGGGGGCCGCGGGGCCTGCCGACGCCGCTGGAGGCGTGACGACGGCCAGCGCCGCCACCAGGAACGCTGCCGCCAGACCTGCACGGCACGGAAACTGTATGCGGTACACGAGGATCCCTAGCACTGCACCATGAGGTACATGACGTGCGAGTCCAGCGATCTGGTCGGCGGCCCCTTGCGCTGCGGCACCTGTTTGTAGATATGTCGACCGACACGTATCGACGTGGCCCGGCATTGGGACATCGGTTTGGCGGGCCCGCTGCGGTTGATGATGACCTGGTCCCCGCGCCCCTTCAGTTCGGCGACCATGGCCTGGGCGTTACCCGGGGCTTGCGGCCCGGGTTGTGCCGGACCCGCGGCGGCCGGAGCAGAAAATACGACGGCGGCGAGCCCCGCCGCCAAGGCCAGGCCGCCGATGGATCCGGTAACTCGGAAGCACGGCAAAGACAAAGAAGATGAAGATGATGAAGTCACGATGATCGTGTCCTTGAGTGGAAGGTGTTGAAGCCATGACTGATTGGCGGCCGACAGCGCAGAGCGACTATCGGGCCGGTGCCATGTCGAAAAGGCACACGCGAATGCCAATCAGCGCCGCATCACACAGAAACGCAGAAGATGGTCACGGCCGCTTCTCAACAACCAATGGGGACGTTGCCGGGGTGGGCCACGCTTGCGCGGACTCCATGCCACCCACAGAGCGAGTGCGACGAACGACATCATCGCCGGCGCGATGACCCAGCCATGCGGGGCGCTGCCCACGGCGGCAATTGCCGCGGTTACCGGCGGCGTACGGCACTCGTGATGATTTCCCCCGTCAACGGCGGCAGCGAGCACGTGCGGAATTTCGGCGATGTGCGTCGACACGGCCGCCGCACCGCCGGTGATTCCGGTGGTCGCGTCGCTGGTCTGCGGGCATTTCAGCACCGCTACCAGCAAGACCGCGAGGATCAGCAGCGCCCTCAGCAATGCCGACACGGTGATGGGGGCCCCACGCCCCACCACACGATCACCATTGAGCGCCATGGGGCCACCCTACACTCACACCCCATACCCGTAGTGGGTATTAAAGTGGGTATCCAGGCGGGTGGAAAGCTTCGTTATCCCCGATCGGCGCCGTCGCGTGCGGCGCGTTGCAAGGCGGCGACCTCGGCGTCTATCCGTGGCAGGAATTCGGGAGCGATGCCCCGCAGCGGGATCTCGCCAAGCGACGTCGACATCACCGGCTTGATCCAGCGCGTCACACCCACCCATGCGGGACAGTTGATGCGCCTACGTCGCTTTTCAATACCCTTCACGAACGCCTTGCCACATGCCTCGACCGAGGTCACCCTGTCCAGCGGCGGTGGCAGCCGGGTCAACATCTCCGAGAACGCCGACAGATTGGCCTTCTGGTCATTCACCATCGAGGTATCGATCCACGACATGTGCGCCGATCCGACGTCGACACCGTGATGTGCCACCTCCAGGCGCAGGGCGTTGGCGAAGTGCTCGGCGGCCGCCTTGGATGCGTTGTACGCCGTCACCGCCGGCGCGGCGGCATAGGCCGCCAGCGAGGACACGACGAGCACGTACCCCTGCCGTTCGATCACCGATGGCAGGGCAGCGCGCACCGTGTGAAACACCCCGAG
Organism: Mycobacteroides franklinii; assembly: GCF_002013895.1. Classification (GTDB taxonomy): domain Bacteria; phylum Actinomycetota; class Actinomycetes; order Mycobacteriales; family Mycobacteriaceae; genus Mycobacterium; species Mycobacterium franklinii. Next base: position 55,417 of record NZ_MAFQ01000009.1, read on the forward strand.
CACGTTGACATCAATCAGCTTCTTGAAGGTGGCCGGATCGATCTGCAGCACCGAACCGAACGTCAACAGGCCCGCGTTGGCCAGCAGCACATCGATCCCACCGAACCGCTCAACGGCCCGCGCGACGGCCTTTTCCATGGCAGCCAAATCACACACATCGGCGACGGCCACCTGCACGCGGTCACGGCCCAGTTCGTTGGCAATCGCGTCGAGTTTGGCCTCGTCCAGATCGGTCAGCACAAGGTTGGCCCCCTTGGCATGCAGCCTGTGTGCGACTTCCACACCGATACCGCCGGCACCGCCGGTGATCATCACGGTCTTGCCTGCGATGTTGTTCGCCGTTGAACCCATGCGACGACGCTACAGCTGCACTCCCAGCAGGGCATCCACCGCATCGCGCACCTGGGTGCCCGCCGCGGCATCGTGGCCACCATAAGCCAGGGCGTCGGTCACCCAGTTATCCAGGGCAGCAAGGGCTTTCGGTGTATCAAGATCGTCCGCCAGATAGCGCCGGACCCGCGACACCACATCGCGGGCGCTCGGTGCGGTCGGGAGGGCCGCCGCATGGCGCCAGCGGGCCAACCGGCTCTGGGCATCGCCGAGCACGGCATCGCTCCACGAACGATCGGCGCGGTAGTGGCCGGCCAGCAACCCAAGCCTGATCGCGGCGGGATCCACCCCCTGGGCCGTCAGTCCCGATACCTTCACCAGGTTTCCCCGGCTCTTGGACATCTTGTGCCCGTCCCACCCGATCATTCCGGCGTGCACGTAGTGCCGCGCGAATCGGCGTTGTGCGGTAACGGCTTCGGCGTGCGCGGCGCTGTATTCGTGGTGCGGGAAGATCAGATCGCTGCCACCGCCCTGGATGTCGATACCGGCGCCGAGCTCACGCAGCACGATCGCCGAACATTCGACATGCCAGCCGGGACGGCCCGGCCCGAATGACGCCTCCCAGCTCGGCTCCCCGGGCCTCGCGGCCCGCCACAGCAGAGCATCGAGCTCATTGGCCTTACCGGGACGATCCGGGTCGCCGCCACGCTCGGCGAAAAGGCGCGACATGGTCCCGATGTCGTAGCCCGACTCGTACCCGAACTGTTCGGTGGCATCGACACGGAAGTACACGTCAGGATACTCCGGATCGTCCACCACATACGCGGCCCCCGACGCGAGCATCTTCTCGACGAGTTCGATGATGCAGGCGATCGACTCGGTGGCACGCACGTACTCTCGCGGCGCCAGCACCCGCAGCGCGGTCATATCGCTGCGGAACAGGTCGGTTTCCCGGTCGCCCAGCTCGCGCCAATCGATTCCGTCGCGATCGGCCCTTTCGAAGAGCGGGTCGTCGATATCGGTGACGTTCTGCACGTAGTGCACATCCAGGCCCGCGTCGAGCCACTGCCGATAGATCAGGTCGAACGTGAGATACGTTGCGGCATGGCCCAGGTGGGTGGCGTCATACGGGGTGATCCCGCATACATACATGGTCGCGGCCGCCCCCGGACCCGATGAGGGCGTTACCGGCCGTACCTGACGGTCGGCGGTGTCGTACAGCCGCAATTGCGGACCACGACCGTCGAGTTCAGGAACCGGCGCCGACGCCCACGACTGCATACCCACACCTTATGGGGTGGTTAGACGCGCCCGGCGACCGCGTCCAGCAGCAGCGGCGCCAAGTCCGGACGGCACATGATCAGGTCCGGCAGGTACGGATGCGGTTCGTTGTACCGCAGCGCAGAGCCATCGAGCCGTGAGGCATGCAGCCCGGCAGCCAGCACCACCCCGGCCGGAGCTGCCGAATCCCATTCCCATTGCCCGCCGCCGTGCAAATAGGCGTCAGCCTCACCGCGCACCACCGCCATGGCCTTGGCGCCGGCCGAACCCATCGGGATGAGCTCGATGTTGAGTCGCTGGGCCATATCGGTCAGGAATTTGGGTGCGCGGCTGGCACTGGCCACGATCCGGATCGGGTCCGATTCAGCACGCGCCGAAGGCACCACCCGGGTCTCGTCGGTACGAAAAACGGTGCCCGCACCGGGCAGCGCCACGGCAGCATCGGTGATCGAACCACCCCCGTGTTGTCCCTCCGGGTCCGCCTGCCACAGGGCCACATGCACCGCCCAGTCATTGCGACCCTCGATCCCGAATTCGCGGGTGCCATCGAGCGGATCGATGATCCACACGCGCTGTGCGCCAAGGCGTGCCTTGTCGTCCACGGCCTCTTCCGAGAGCACCGCGTCCGCGGGACGCTCCGCCGCCAGCCGCTCCAACAGCAGCGTGTTCGCCCGCTTGTCACCGGCCGCGCCGAGCGCCTTGGGGTCGTCGAACCCGATCTCGGCACGCACCTGCAACAACAGCTGTCCGGCGTCGTGGGCAAGTTCTGCGGCAAGTGCGGCATCGGAAAGAGTCACCCGGTCAGTATTACCCGATCAGGATTTGTCACACCCCGTCGGCATACTCGCGCCCATGACCGCCTGCATCCAATACGGAATCGTCCTGACAACGGGAGACGCCGCCGACGTCGCCGAGCTGGCGCCCCTCGCCGAAGAAGCGGGGTGGGATGCGATCTTCGGCTGGGAACCGGTCTGGGGTGTCGACGCCTGGGTCGCACTGACCGCCGCGGCCATGCGCACCAACCGGATCAAGCTCGGCACCATGCTTACTCCCCTGTCGCGCCGCAAACCGTGGGATCTGGCATCGACCACCGCGACGCTGGACCGACTCTCCGGCGGACGAGTCATCCTGTCCGTGGGAATGGGTGCACTGCATGACAATTGGCTGGCCTTCGAGCGCGACCAGGGCCGCACGACCCGTGCCGAGCTACTCGACGAGGGCCTCGACGTCCTGTTCGGGTTGTGGGAAGGCCAACCCTTCAGCTACCAGGGCAAGCACTACCAGGTCACCCCGACGACGCATCTGGTACCAGATCCCCCGGCACAGCGGCCACGCATCACCACCTGGTGTGTGGGTCTGCTCGGAGCGGATAGGTCCATGGCCCGCGCCGCCCGCTGCGACGGACTGCTGCCCAACATCACCACCGCCGACGGACAATTCGACTTCCATCCACCAGTGGACCGCTGGCTCGACGCCGCACGCGAAATTCATTCGCTGCGAGGCGAATTGGGGTACGACAACAACTACGACGTGGTGTACGAGACGACCACCGACTGGAACGATCTCGAGGTCACCCGCGAGAAGGTCGCGACCCTACGCGATGTCGGCTACACCTGGTACCTGGACTCGGATTGGCACGCCGAACACCAGAATCCACTGGCCGCGTTGCGCGCCCGCATCGAGAGCGGACCACCGCGCTAGACGTCAGTGTTTGACGTCAGGGCACAGGGTTTTCGGGGCGATATCCACAATTGAGGCCACTTCCCATCGAGCCTGAATGCCCGGAAACACAGTGGCGGCGGCAATCGCGTCGTCTTTGGACGCCCCCGACCTCAACGCATCACACGCCCGGTAGCCGCTGGCCAGGTATCGGGCAGAGGCACCGCCAAAGATCGCGGTACCCGGCGTGGTGTCGTTCAACATCTGCAGAAACTCAACCTCGCCGTCGGCGTGCGCCGGTGCGGCAAGGCCGATCCCCGCCACGACCGAAGCAGCAAGAAAACCGGCAGCCGAAAGCCGGCGGAAATGTGTGATCATGATGTCCCCTCTGATGAGGAGACGATTTTATGGTCTCGTTCTCCCTGGTGGGAAGCGATTTCCCTAGAGTCGACTGATCCCAGATTCCAAGATCACGGCGCGAATTCGCCCGTACAGATCGCCATCGGCGGATCAGGGAACGCGAAGGAATGAACAACACCGGGCTTGCCCTTGCATTGCGCCGCTTCCTTCGTCCCCTGGATCACGAACAACACCGGGAAAGCCTTCGGTGACTGGCAGGAATCGGCCGCCACGAACACGGTGCTTCCCATCACCACAGCCGTCTGATAGCAGGAGCCGACCCGCAGTTGCGGGGCAATGCAGTAGGAGAAATCACCAGCGGTAAATCCCGTGTACGTCGCTCGGCATTTGCCGCCCGGAACCACTTCGATCACGCGCCATGCCGCCTTGGGGTCGGTACACGCCACCGCCTTGTAGTCCGAGGGGGCAGCCAGCGCGATGCAGTCACCGACGGCGGCCACCTGCCCGGCAGCCTTGGGCGGGCCCGTCGGTGCCGGAGGCGGGACGGGCATCGGCGCGGCAGGCGGCTGCACGGGCGGCGTCAGATATGTCGGCGCGCCACCGGCTGTCGGTAATTCGGGGTTCGCATACGAAACCGTGGTGCTGGTCGGCGAGCTGGCCGACTGCCTCGGATCGCTATCCCTACTCATGATCAGCACCAGGACCAACGCCAGCACGACGACGACGGCGCCCGCGATCGAGGCGATCAGAATCCATGGTTTGGACTGTTTCTGCTGCCCATAGGGGTCCTGCCCAGGAAGTCCCGGATACATCGGCGGAACCGGATACCCCTGCGGGACCCCGTCGTACAGACGGCCGATCGAATCATCCGGGTAGTCCGCGGGTGCGTGGCCGAACTGTTGCTGCGCATATCCGAACTGGTCCGGCGGCGGCGCTGCCTGCCAGTGGTCCTGAGTCGGCTGCTCGGGCGCGCCCCACTGTGCCGCTCCCCCGTACTGGTACGGGTCGTTCGGTCCTGTCATGTCTGCACCCCCGCTAACCCGATCCGCACCGACGCGGTGCGCGCTGTGCCGACCAGGCTAGACGATCGGCAATCAAAAGGCGGGCCACGGTATGGGCCTGTTGCGATCGGGCATCGGCATCGTCGGTTCATCCAGCATCATCGCAGCGCGTTGCCGCAAAGCGGTCACTTCGTCCACAGTGACGTGGGCCGCCAGGGCAGCACCGAATTCCCCGCGCAATACCTCCTCGAGGCGAACCACATCGGCGAGTAACTCGGGTTCGACCGGCTTGCCCGCCCAACCCCACAGGACGGTCCGGAGCTTGTCCTCGGCATGCAGGCAGATGCCGTGATCGACGCCGTAGACGCCGCCGTCGGCGCCCCGCAAGACGTGACCGCCCTTGCGGTCGGCGTTGTTCACCAAGGTGTCGAACACCGCCATCCGGCGCAGCAGCGCGTCATCGGCGTGCACCAACACGATTTCGGCACCATCGGCATCCAGCGCCCGCAAGATCGGCAGGTAGCCCGGCGGCAGGGTATCGGGCAGACAGATGTCGACCAGGTCCGGAACACCGTCGGGCAACTCCGGCTCGTGGATCCACCGCTGCACCATGCCAACCCCGGCCGGGCCGTCGCGAAATACCGTGTACGGCACCACATTCCAGCCCAATTCGGCCGAGATCAAATATGCCGCAACCTCGCGGCCGGCCAGGGTGCCGTCCGGGAAGTCCCAGAGCGGCTGCTCCCCCCGGACCGGTTTGTAGACACAGTGCACGCTGTCCCCCGACTGGGACTGCGTCTCGCACAGAAACGTGGCGTTACTCGCCGACCGGATGCGCCCGATGACGGTGAGCTCACCGTCACGGATCGCGGCGTAATACTCAGGACTCGGTGTCATCTGTCGCCCCGGGCACCGTTCCGCGGCGGTAACCATTGGTACGCACGCAGATGTGTCCGGCCGGATCGAGCGGCTCCTCGCACAGTGGGCACGGGGGCCGGCCCGCGGAAACCACCCTGGTGGAGCGGGTTGCGAACTGTCGTGCCGCTTCCAGCGACAGGAACACCCGAACGGCGTCCGGGCCGTCCTCGGAGTCGTCCAGCACCACTGAGGCATCAAATTCCTGCTCGCTGACGGCAAGCAGTTCGACAACCACCGAATTGGCCTCGGCGTCCCAGCCCAGTCCCATGGTGCCGACCCGGAACTCCGCGTCCACTGGCATCACCAGTGGATTGAGGTCATCAACCACCTCCGGTTCCGGCGGAATCGGGGTTCCGAATCGGCGATTAACCTCCGATAGCAGCGTTCCGATGCGTTCGGCGAGCACCGACACCTGTTGCTTCTCCAGCATCACGCTGACGATCCGGGTTTCGTGGACAGCCTGCAGGTAGAACGTACGGTTCCCCGGCTCCCCGACTGTTCCGGCGACGAAACGGTCCGGGCTGCGGAATACGTGAATCGATCGCGGCATGATGCCTCCAAAAATACCGCTAGTCGGTGGTACCGCCGACTGTCGCGTCGGAGGCCCCCCCGGCGGGCTTCTCGGGCGGCCGGGCGCCCAGCGCGCTGGACAGGTCTTGACCGGTGTGGTTCATGTGCACGACGAAGGGCCGCAGCTCGGTGTAGCGCACCACACTCATCGATGCCGGATCGGCCACGATGCGCTGGAAGGCGTCCAAGTGGGTGCCGAGCGCATCGGCCAACACCGACTTGATGACATCTCCGTGAGTGCACGCCACCCAGACGCAGTCGCCGCCACGTTCCTCGGACAGCTTCCGGTCGTGCTCGCGCACGGCGGCCACCGCCCGCGCCTGAACCTCCGCGAGGCCCTCACCGTCCGGGAACCGCGCCGCGCTGGGCTGCTGCTGGACCACCTTCCACAGGGGTTCGGACAGCAACTCGGCGATCTGGCGGCCCGTCCACTGCCCGTAGTCCACTTCCGCGAGCCGGTCCTCGACGATCGGTGTCAGGTGCAACGCCGCCGCCAGCGGCGCCACGGTCTGCTCGCACCGCAGCAGGGGCGACGTGACGATCGCCTGGACCGTCACCGCGCCCAGGCGCTCGACCACGCCACGGGCCTGGATCTGCCCCTTCTCGTCGAGCTCGACACCGGGACTTCGGCCGGCCAGAGTGTGGGCGACATTCGAGGTGGATCGGCCATGGCGCAACAGGATTACCGTCATGACGCGCTCACCACACCGGTAGCCAGCAGGCCCATCACCGTCAGACCCAGGACCACGCGGTATCCCACGAACCAGTACATGCTGTGGTTACTGATGAACCTCAGTAACCAGGCGACGGCCGCGTAGCCGATGACGAATGCGATCAGTGTGGCCACCAGCAACTGCGGGCCCGTCGCGCTCATGCCCTCGGTGACCGGATGGAAGGCGTCGGGTAGCGAGAACAGACCGGAAGCCAGCACCGCGGGAATCGCCAGCAGAAATCCAAATCGGGCGGAGGCGGCGCGATCCAGGCCGAGGAACAGCCCCGCGCTAATGGTGGCGCCCGACCGGGACACGCCCGGAATGAGCGCCAAAGCCTGTGCGCTGCCGACAATCACAGCGTCCTTCATGGTCAGCTGTTCGGTGTGGCGCACCTGACGCCCGTAGTACTCGGCGGCAGCGATGACCAGCGCGAAGATAACGAGAGAGGCCGAGATCAACCACAAATTCCTTGCACCGGAACGGATTTGATCTTTGAACGCCAGACCCAGAATCCCGATAGGCAGGGTGCCGACAATGACGTACCAACCCATCCAGTAGTCAAAGTTTCTGTGCGCCTTGACGAAAAGCCCGTCAAACCAGGCACGGAGGATGCGCCAAATATCCTTGGCAAAATAGAGCAACACCGCCGCCTCGGTACCCAGTTGACTGACCGCGGTGAAGGACGCACCGGCATCCTCGTGGAAGAACAACCGCGACACGATGGCCAGGTGACCGGACGACGAGACCGGCAGGAACTCGGTGAGCCCCTGGACCACCGCCAGCACGATCACCTGCAACCAGGACATTGCCGCTACAGCCGAATCCACGACAGCGACCGTACTGGACGCGCCGGCAGATCGCCCTAGCCGGCCAGCAGCCGGGCGACCCGGCTGGTGCTCACCGGCTGCGCGTCGGCAACCAGATCGCGCACCGCGGCAACAACGCTGCGTTCATCGGTGACGTCGATATCGGTGATCGGCCGGGTTCCCACCGCCACCACATCGCTGTCGTCGGGAACCAGCTCGGTAAGGAAGGCTCGGTAGATCTCGACACGCAGCAACGAGTCCTCGATGCGGAAAGCGAAGCTACGACCATCGCCTACCTCACCAAACCCATTCGCGTGCACGCCCGTTACCAGGACCTCAACGGTGAAGACCGGACTGTCGGCAAGCGTCATGGTCCTTACGATAGCCCTCAGCTACCGATTGCTAGCACCGAACGCGCCGAGAAAGTCATCTCCTGCTCGGCAATCCCAGGTCAATTGCAATGATGGACACGATGAACCGTTTACGGGGCCGCGATGTGCGCGGTATAAGGGGCACAGTCGTCGCGTTAGCAGCCGTCATGTCGGTGGCCTCGGGCGCCCTATCGGGGTGCTCATCCGGCAGCGATAGCGAAAATTCCACCGATCCGCGCGTCATCACCCCGGCCTCGGCGGCACAGTCACCTCCGGTGACCACAGTTCCGGCCGGGACAGTGCACCGATTCGCCGGCTCAGCCGGCGCCGTGTTGTTCGACACCTCGACCCGCGGGGTGTCGATTCTGACCCATGACGGCCACACAGTGACGCTGTTCACGCGAGAGAACCTGGATGTGCCACGTCACACCGTCGCGCTGCCCTCGCCGGCCACCGCGGCCATCGACGACGGTCGCGGCACGCTGTATCTGTCCACGAAGGGTGGCTACTACACCCTCGATATCGCCTCCGGGCGCGCCGACAAGGTCAACATCTCGGGCCATGAACAGAGCGAATTCTCGGCCATCGCCCGTCGCCCGGACGGCCGAATCGTGTTGGGAGGCGGCGACGGATCCGTCTTCACCCTCGACGCCCAGAACCAGGTCACCGCGCACGCCACAGGTTTCGCGCATGTTGATTCCCTTGCCTACCAAGGGAGTACCGTCGCCGCCCTGGATCGCGCCCAGAGCTCGGTGACCACGCTGACGAACGCCGGTGACGGCACCGCGCACGCGTTGCGGGCCGGCGACGGCGCCACCACGATGCTCGCCGATGACAAGGGGCGTCTGCTGGTGGCCGATACCCGCGGCGGCGCCCTGCTGGTCTTCGGGCTCGCGGATTCACTCATCCTGCGCCAGCGTTACCCCGTGCCCGGCGCCCCGTACGGGCTCGCGTACTCGACCGCGCTGATCTGGGTGTCACAGACGGCGTCAAACACAGTTATTGGCTACGATTTGTCTACCGGCATCCCCGAGGAAAGGGCTCGATTCGCAACTGTGCGGCAACCTAATTCACTGGTCAGCGACGGATCCACGTTGTTTGTGGCGTCCGGCGCGGGTGACGGGATACAGGCGATCGACATCAGGGGCATCGGATGAGCCGCGCCGCGCGTAGTAGCTTTCCGGCGGGCTGGGAAAGCGAATCCGATGATGACTACGACTATTACCCGTTGCGGCTGCCACCGGAAATCACCCGGATCACGGCCTCGTTGCGGTTGTCGATTCAGGCCGAGTTCGGCGGCTGGGAACTCACCCGCGTCCGGCTCTACACCGATGGTAGTCGCCGGGTTCTGTTGCGCCGCAAGAAGTTACGTGGCGCCCTGGCCGGCGCTCCGATGACGGCGCCGGTGTTGTGATGCTGTACACCATCCTGCTGCGGCTGCTCTTTCTGGTGCCGCCCGAACGCGTGCACACCCTGACCTTCGCGGTGCTGCGCGCCGCTGCCGCCTTCGCACCGACCCGGTGGCTGATGGATCGGCTGTGTGCCCCGACCGATCCCATCTTGGCCAGCGAGGTGTTCGGGGTGCCCTTCCCCGCCCCGCTGGGACTGGCCGCCGGATTCGACAAGAACGGCGAAGGCTTGAAGGTGTGGGGCCCACTGGGATTCGGCTATGCCGAGGTGGGCACGGTGACGGCCATCGCCCAACCCGGTAACCCGAAACCTCGGCTGTTCCGGCTCAAGGCCGACCGCGGCCTGCTCAACCGGATGGGCTTCAACAACCACGGCGCGGCGGCGCTGGCACCCCGGCTGGCGGCACGCAAGGTCACGGTGCCCATCGGGGCCAACATCGGCAAGTCGAAGATCGTCGAAGCTGCCTTCGCCTCGTCGGACTACCGGGTGAGCGCCCGGCTGGTGGGGCCCACCGCCGACTTCTTGGTCGTCAACGTGAGCTCCCCCAACACCCCCGGCCTACGCGATCTACAAGCCATCGGGGAACTACGCAAGATCCTCTCCGCGGTTTTGGAGGAGACCACCGCGCCAGTGCTGGTGAAGATCGCCCCGGATCTCTCCGACGCCGATATCGACGAGATCGCGGATTTGGCAGCAGAACTCGGCCTTGCGGGCATCGTCGCCACCAACACCACCATCAGCCGCGCCGGACTGAAGACGCCGGATGTGGCAGACCTAGGCGCGGGAGGGGTTTCCGGAGCGCCGGTGGCCGCACGCTCGCTGGAGGTGCTGCAACGGCTGTACCGCCGAGTGGGAGATCGCCTGGTGCTCATCAGCGTCGGCGGCATCGAGGACGCCGACGATGCGTGGGCACGGATCACCGCCGGGGCATCACTGCTGCAGGGTTACACCGGCTTCATCTATCGGGGTGGCTTCTACGCCAAGCGAATTCACGACGGTATCGCCCAGCGGCTGCGCGCGAACGGATTCCGCAGCCTTCAGGAAGCCGTCGGCACGGCCTCCTGAAGGCGCGAACACCTCAGTGCTGCTCGTAGGTGCCGACGATGACGGCGCGGGCGATCGCGTGCCCGAGCAGGTTGAAATTCAGGAATGCCGGAGTGGCGTTTTCGGGAATCTCCAGCTTGGGGACGTCGACGGCATGCACGGCGATGTAGTAGCGGTGCGGGCCGTGCCCGGCCGGCGGGGCGGCGCCGAGGAAACGCTTGAGGCTGGCGTCATTGGCCAAGGTGATTGCGTCACCGGGCAATCCACTGCCATCTCCGACTCCCGCGGGCAGCTGCGTCGTCGTCGCGGGCAGGTTCACCACCGCCCAGTGCCAGAAACCGGAGACGGTCGGCGCATCCGGGTCATACACCGTGACGGCGAAGCTTTGGGTCTCCTCCGGGAATCCGGACCAGCTGAGCTCGGGTGATTCGTCCTGGCCGCCGGCGCCGAAGATTCCGCTGACCTGAGCATTCGCCAGTGGCTGTCCATCGGTGACACTCTCGGAGGTCAGGGTGAAGGTCGGCAGCGGTGGCAGGGCATCGTACGGAGAGGGCATGGGGATCCTTTCGGGGCGTGATCAGTGATTGAGCAGGAAATGCTGGAGAACCTTGGTGCCGAACGTCAACGCGTCGACCGGCACCCGCTCGTCCACGCCATGGAACAGCGAGGCGAAATCGAGCTCCGGCGGCAACTTCAGCGGCGCGAAGCCGAAGCAACGAATACCCAATCGGGCGAACGCTTTTGCGTCGGTGCCGCCGGAAAGCATGTACGGCACCGTGCGCGCCTCGGGATCGAATTCGAGTACCGCGGCGTTCATCGCGTCGACCAGATCGCCGTCGAACGTGGTCTCGTAGGCCGGGAGCAGCTGCACCCATTCCCGTTCGACATCGGGTCCGATGATCTCGTCGACCTCACGCTCGAAGGCCGCCAACCGGCCGGGCAGCACGCGACAGTCGATGACGGCCTCGGCGGTCGCCGGAATGACGTTGGCCTTGTATCCGGCCTTGAGCATGGTGGGGTTGGCGGTATCGCGCAGGGTGGCACCGACAATCTTGCCGATCGAGCCCAGCTTGGCGACCGTGCCTTCCAAATCCGGTGAGTCCGCGTCGAAGTCGTAGCCCGTCTCCTCGGCCACCGCGGTCAGGAATTGGGTGACCGCCTCCGTCAATACCAGCGGGAACTTGTGCCGGCCCAGCTTGGCGACGGCTTCGGCGACGGCGGTGACGGCGTTGTCCTCATGCACCATCGAGCCGTGACCGGCCCGGGCCTTGGCGGTCAGTCTCATCCACGCAATGCCCTTCTCCGCCGTCTCGAGCAGATACAGGCGCCGTTCTCCGCCCTCCTTGCGAGGCACGGTGAGCGAGAAGCCACCCACCTCACCGATCGCCTCGGTGACACCCTCGAACAGGTCGGGCCGGTTGTCCACGAGCCACTGAGAGCCCCACTTGCCGCCGTTCTCCTCGTCGGAAACGAACGCCCAGACGAGATCGCGGGGCGGGACCGTCCCCGATCGCTTGAAGTGCCGGGCGATGGCGACCATCATGCCGACCATGTCCTTCATGTCGACGGCGCCGCGGCCCCACACGTAGCCGTCGGTGACCGCCCCCGAGAAGGGATTCACGCTCCAATCGGCGGCCTCGGCGGGGACTACATCCAGATGGCCGTGGATGAGCAGGGCACCGCGGTCCGCGTTCGCCCCGGGCAGCCGCGCGAAGAGATTTCCACGCCCGGGCGCACCCGCCTCGACGTACTCACACGTGTATCCAACCTCCTCCAGCTGCTGCTGGATCCACCGTGCGCATTCGGCTTCGCCCTTGGTGGTCTCCAGCTCTCCGGTGTTGGAGGTATCGAAACGGATCAGCGTGCTGACCAGATCGACGACCTCATCCTCGGGCGCCGGGTTCACAGAAGTCACAACTACCTTTCCTACCATCGTCGATAGCGACGCACCGGGCTCCGACGACCGGTTTGGGCTCTGTGCGGGGTTTCCGCTAGCCTATGACGGCGACCACGGGCCATAGTGCCCGCACTTGTCCGAGTGGCGGAATGGCAGACGCGCTAGCTTGAGGTGCTAGTGCCCTATTAACGGGCGTGGGGGTTCAAGTCCCCCCTCGGACACAACACTGAGGCGAGCGAATCGAACTCTCGTGTTCATTTCCGAACCCATGGAGTGTGTTGAGCGGCGAAGCCGCGATCACACCGATCCGTGGCACGCTGCCATCGGCAGCCGTAGACCATCTCAGCTTGCTTTCTGGCTGAACGCGAGAAGCACGAGAAACGAAAGCCGGATGCGTCACCGCGCCGACGTCGTCCTCAGCGCATGCATCATCTGGACACGCCAAATGGGGTCATCAACTCTCGTTCTATGTTTTGGTTGGGTCGCTGTTGCCGATGGTGGTGCCGTTTTTGTCGAGGGCTTGGATTTGGAAATAGGTGCCTGCGGTGGGTGTTGTGGCCGGTATGGGGATGGGTGTGTTGAGTCCGTTCCAGGGGGCAGTTAGCAGGGGTTTGAGCGCATCAGGGGTGGGCCCGGTGAGGACTTTCCAGTGAGTGACTTCGGTGGCGCCGTTCCAGACCGCGTGCAAGGTGGGCCGGGCATTGCTGCTGGTTATGGCCAGTTCTGGTTTCTGGGTGGGGTGTCCGGTCCAGGGCTGCAAGAACGCGCGGTAGGTTCCTACCCCACCACTTCCCACGTTGCCCTCTAGTTTTTGTGGAGCATTTTCGGGTTGGCTGGCGCTCCATACGACTCGGCCGTCGGCGGCGAATTCGGTAATCCGGTTCGCATCACCCCAGCCGGTGAACGTGTTGCCACTAGGAAGGCTTTGCACGCTGCCTTGGGTGAACGTTCCCAGGCTGTCCGGCTGGGTCCACTCGCGGACCAGGGTCGCCGTCCGGGCCTGGTGGTCGAGCCGGATCCATTTGATACTGGACGGGCCGTGACGGGTCCCACCGAGGTCCACGTTGTTGTTGAACAACGTGATCGTGTTTGCGTCCACGAATTGTGGATCGTGCTGGCCTGCGAAGTCCGCCCCAGGGCCGAGCGTGAAGGTCGAGTCTTTCCCGCCGAGTTTCCATTTGACGGCGCCGGTGTGTGCGTCGACGGCGACCAGCTCGTTGGCCGCGCGCACCGATACCAACAGATCACCGTCGGGGTCCAGGGCCACCGAATTGATGTGCAGGGGAGCCACCGCAGCTTGCCCTGGAATGTTGGACAGATCACGGTAACTGAGTGCGCTATCGGTCACCGGGAGATGCTGTGCCGAATCCCATTCCAGCACAGTGTCACCGGATGCGATGTCGACGACATTGACGATGCTGTTGTTGATCTTCCCGTTCTTGGGTCCGCCGATGCCCGTGAGATCAGCATCAATGGTCTTCACTGACGTGATCAACGCCCGCCCGTCAGGGGTGATGCGGAACTCGTGAAAGTCCGACGGCGTACCGTGCGGAGTGATCTTCTTGATGATCTTGTAGTTGGTATCCGCGATGTAATCGGCACCAGCGAGTTTGGTGCCCTGGAACCAGGTCAGAACAGGCTTACCCTGATACGTCTGGACCTGAAAGTTCCCCGCGTCCTGGTCATTCGGGATCTGCAGGAACCAGACCGGCCGGCCTTTCTTGTCCAGAATCTGCGGGCCGGACGCGATTTCGGGGATCCCGTTGCCAAAAAGATTGGCCGCTCCCGCGCCGCCACCATTGATGAACACAAATCCCGGATCCGAACCGGGCGCATCGGCGGTGACAGTCAGCGGCGGCGCAGCCAGCTGTGTCTGCGGGATCGACCCGGCATCCTGCGCGAGTGCACCCGCCGCCTCAGAAGACACCTGGCGTGAAGACGAACACCCTGTCGCCAGCGACACCAGCACTACCGCCCCCACACCAAAACCCCTGACCATCCCCCTGTAATTTGGCAGCCCGCAGTGGTGTAACCGCATCATCTGCGCAAGATTAGACCAATCCTGTGAAGTCTCTGCGAATCGCCCCGGTATGCCCGGTACCCGGAGAATGCTGTGCCGGCGGGGCCTGACTGACGCCCCCTTCATACCGGGGCATACCTTCGCCAGCCAGGGCGTGCGAAAGGAACATTTTGTTCATTTCGCGGCCGATGGGGCCACTCACCTACCGCTTTAGCGAGGCTGAGAGGTATTGCTGACATGCCGATAATGCGGAGGTAGTTGTTCGGTCATCGCAAGCGCCGAATCTCGAGTGATGGCCAGCGCATACACGTTTCTTCAGGGAGTGTTCCCCTTCCACGGCAACGGGCTGGACAAGCCGGAGCTCATCGACGACTCGATGGTTCATGTGGTGCGCTCGGGTGCGGTCGCGCAGCCGTTGTATCTGCGCGGAGGCAACTCGTCTGACGAACTGATCGTGGTCACCTTGACGCGGGACGGACTCCCGATGCGAATGTTTCCGATGGGTGCCCGCGCATCGATCAACGTGCCGCTGCGGGTGGTGGAAGATGTTGATCCCGACACTCGCCTGGAGCTGCGGGTGGCCGCACCGCCGGGGGCATCCGGTGAGGTTGTGATCGACTTCGGGCTGGTGGAGATATGAGCCGTCTAGTCGTCGTGGGCAACGGCATGGCCGGCGCCCGCACCGTCGAGGAGATCGTGAGCCGCGCACCGGAGCTTTTCGACATCACGATGATCGGTGATGAACCGTACGGCAACTACAACCGAATCATGCTCTCGCACGTGCTGGCCGGCGAAGCGTCGGTGGATGACGATCTGATGCTCAACCCCATGAGCTGGTACCGGCAGAACCACATCACCCTGTTCGCCGGCGACCGCGCGGTCACCATGGACAGATTCGGCAAGACCATCAGCTGCGAAAGCGGGCGCGAGCTGGCCTACGACACGCTCATCATCGCAACCGGCAGCAACACGTTCTTCCCTAATATGGACGGGCTGCGCGAAAAGGATGGGCGACTGGGCCGCAACGTGTTCGGCTTCAGGACGATCGCCGACACCAATGGGATGTTGCAGATGGCCCAAGCACGCGACAAGGTAAAAGCCGTCGTGATCGGCGGCGGGTTGCTCGGCCTGGAGGCCGCGTACGGATTGCGAACCCAGGGCGTTGACGTCGACGTTGTGCACTCGCCCGGCCACCTCATGAACCAGCAGCTCGACGAGCGCGGTGGACATATCTTGCGGAGCAAGATCGAATCACTCGGAGTAGGAGTGCACACCGCCAAACGCACGACCGCGGTGCTTCGGGACGACCCCGGCGACGTCGTCGGGGTCGGGTTCCAGGACGGAAGTTCACTGACCGCAGACATGGTGGTGGTAACCGCAGGGATCCGGCCCAATGTGGAACTAGCGCGACGCGCCGGGCTGGTGGTCGAGCGTGGAATCGTTGTCGATGACCAAATGCGCTGCGAAGATGAAGGTTCCATCTACGCCCTGGGTGAATGCTGCCAGCACCGCGGTGAGACATATGGGCTCGTCGCACCGCTATGGGAGCAGGCTGTAGTCCTTGCCGACGTTCTGACAGGGGCGAATCCTCAAGCGGCATACCATGGTTCGCGGCTGACCACCAAACTCAAGGTGGCCGGAGTCGACGTCGCCGCGATGGGCGTCAAGGGACCCGAGCGCGACGATGACGAATTCGTCCAGTTCTACGAGCCCAAGAACGGCATCTACAAGTCCGTCGTCGTACGTGACAACAAGCTGATCGGCGCGACCTTGT
Source organism: Mycobacteroides franklinii (assembly GCF_002013895.1). Lineage (GTDB taxonomy): Bacteria > Actinomycetota > Actinomycetes > Mycobacteriales > Mycobacteriaceae > Mycobacterium > Mycobacterium franklinii. Next base: position 71,571 of record NZ_MAFQ01000009.1, read on the forward strand.
TGGGTGACACCAGCAAGATCGGCTTCTTGTCCCAGGCGTTCGACGACAAGGTCGCGCTGCCCGACGAGCGCATCAGCATGCTCTTCGACCTGGGCACCCCATCGGCGGCCACAGGAGCAGCCGAACTGGCAGACGATGCGCAGGTGTGCAATTGCAACGGCGTCACCAAGGGCGACATCGTCTCGTGCGTGCACGGCGGCGCCACCACAGTGGCCGAGGTGGTAGCTAGCACCCGAGCCGGAAAGGGCTGCGGCACATGCAAAGGCCTGGTGACCGACATCGTCAGTTGCGCAGCGGGCGGCACTCTCGCCGAGGACCCGTCGACAAATTGGTACGTGCCGAGCATCCCACTGCCCAAGCCGGAACTGATCGCCACCATCATCGACCGCCAATTGCGCTCCGTTTCAGACGTTTTTACCGAACTGGCACCGAGCGGCGAGACTGCTGGCGACAAAATGGCGCTGGCGTCACTGCTGCGCACCATCTGGGGGCGTGACTGGTTCCAGGAACAGGGGGCGTTGTTCATCAACGACCGGGTACATGCCAACATCCAGCGAGACGGCACTTTCTCGGTCGTTCCGCAGATGAAGGGCGGTGTCACCACACCCGAACAGCTGCGCACGATCGCCGACGTCGCCGATAAATATCGAGTACCTCTGGTCAAAGTAACCGGCGGCCAACGAATCGACCTGCTCGGGATCAAGAAGGAAGACCTGCCGAAAGTATGGGCAGACTTGGACATGCCATCCGGATACGCCTACGGCAAGAGCTTCCGTACTGTGAAAACCTGTGTGGGAAGCGACTTCTGCCGATACGGGCTGGGCGATTCAACGTCTCTGGGCATAGCGCTCGAAGAACTGTTCCAGGGGCTGGAAACCCCGGCCAAGCTGAAGCTCGCCGTCGCCGGCTGCCCACGGAATTGTTCTGAGGCACTGTGCAAGGACCTTGGTGTCGTCAGTATCGGCGATGGCCGCTGGGAGATCTACGTCGGCGGCGCAGCAGGAGCTCATATCCGCAAAGGCGACGTGCTGGCTACCGTGGAATCCACCGACGAAGTCCTCACGCTGGCAGGCAGATTCATCCAGTTCTACCGGGAGAACGCACGCTGGCTCGAGCGTACCTACGACTTCGTCCCGCGGGTCGGGATCGACGAACTCCAACGAATCCTCGTCGACGACGAGGACGGTGTGTGCCCGGAGCTGCAAGAACGCCTACAACTATCGGTTGACAGCTACCGAGACCCATGGAAAGACCGCGAAACCCCAGCATCCCCAGCGCAGTTCGCGCCGTCACTACCGCTGCTGCCACTACCACAGGTGCCGGTGCGGACATGACCGGCGTCATTACCCAACTTGTCGGATCGGTCGCCGACCTGACCCCCGGCGAGGGCAAGACCTACGTCGTCGACGGCAAGCAGATCGCCGTATTCCTGCTCACCGATGGAACATTGCGCGCCGTGGACGCGGTATGCCCCCATCGCGGCGGACCGCTAGCCGACGGACAAGTTGATACCTTGACGCTAATCTGCCCGCTGCACCAATACGCGTTCAGCCTCACGGACGGCACCTGCAGCGCACCCCACATCGACGCCATCAACACCTACCAAGCCGAAATTACCGGCGAGGAAACAATATCCATCACCCTCGCTCAATAGCTTTCCGCGCAGGGCAGCGGTCAACCCGCCGCGTTGACACGCAGCGGCGGACACTGCCCCTCGGCATCCGCGGTCAGCTCGTAGTGCCATTTCTCGTTGGCGAAGACCTGACACAGACCGAACTGTGTGCTGTGCGCCAGCATCCACCCGTAGGCCGCGGCAGGGCCTATGTCGACGGCCTTGCCCTGCACATGATGCGATTCATCGGGGGTGGCTACCCACTGCCGGGCGACTGCCAGACTCCCGTACGTCTGTACCGCATCATCGAGTAACTGCTGCTGGAAGGCCCGCGAACGCCAGCCCGACGTGATCAGAAGTGTCACACCGTCGGCCGCCGCGCTGGTCGCGGCGTCCTGGACCGCACGCAGCAGCGGAGGATCCAATCGGATGACCGCCAAGGACGACGTGTCGAATGGGCTGACGGGAGCCGAAAGTGCGCCGCCGTCGGGCTCCTCGCCGAGCGTGCTGGGCGTCGGTGACGGCGGAACGGTCGCCTGGGCCGTCACCAGCACGATGGTCGCCATAGCCTCCGCATGACTGCCCGTAGCCGGGCCGGCGCCGTGGCATGCCGACAGGGTGAGTGCCGCACCAGCGGCCACGCTCACGAGTGCACTACGTGACATCTAGAGAGAATCCCGTCACGACCGATGCGGCTCGTCTTCGTCCTCGTCATCGACATCGAACTGCTCGTATGTCTCCTCGGCGGAGGGGTGATGATGGGCCGCCGTGGCGGCCTCCTTGAGGCTCACCGCGGCGGCGACGGGGACCGCGTTCTCGGACACCTGCGGAATCACCGACGTCTCGGCGGGATCAGCTTCCGCCACATCGGCTTTCGCGTCGACGCCGGCAACCTCGGCGGAATGATCATCGGAATCCGCGCCGACAGGCTCACCCTCGCGCACCTCGGCGTCTTCGTCCGACTCCTCGTCGGACTCCAGGGCGCCGGCATGCCGGTCCCGGATGGCATCGACGATCATCAGCACCACACCGACAGCGGCCGCGGCGATACATACGAAGGCGAGAACTTCATTACTGGTGACCACCGCTGTCACCAGAGCAGCCAGGCCGACGGCGGCCAACACCAATGCGACGATCAGCATCGCGAATCACTCCTCATACGTGCCGCGAGCATAGACCGATCTAGATCAGTAGTTGTTCCCACGGTTGAACTGGCCGAAACCGGCTTCCTTGGATGCGTTTTCGTTCGAGGCGCCCGCATCGACGGGTGCCGCGGAACCGCGCTGGCCGAGCTCCTCAAGCTGAGACTCGAGGTAGGTCTTGAGCCGGGTGCGGTACTCGCGCTCGAATGTACGCAACTGCTCCAGACGCCCTTCCAGCACCGTGCGCTGCTGGTTGATGGTGCCCATGATCTCCGAGTGCTTGCGCTCGGCGTCGGATTGCAGGGCATCGGCTTTCTCCTGCGCCTGGCGCAGCTGGGTCTCGGAACGGGTCTGAGCATCCGAGAGTAGCGCCTCGGCCTTGGTGCGCGCCTCGGTGACCGTCTTGTCGGCGGTGGCGCGAGCCTCGCCGACAATCTGGTCCGCATTTGCGCGAGCATCGGCGAGCATCTTTTCCGACTCGGATTTGGCGTTCCCGGTCAGACGGTCCGCGGTGTCCTGTGCCAGACCCAGGATCTTGGCCGCGCGCACGTGATGTTCCTCGGTCGACGCTGCGGCCGGAGCGGCCGCCACGACAGGTGCCGGTACCGGCTCGGGCTTAGCGGGCTCGGGCTTCTTCTCCGGCTTGGGCGCCTCGTAGACGGGGGCAGCGCCACCGCCCTTGCGGGCCTCGGCCAGTTCCTGATCCAGCTCCTGAACCCGCTGGCGCAGGTCCGAGTTCTCCTCGATCAGGCGGGCCAGCTCGTTCTCCACCAGGTCGAGGAACGCATCGACCTCGTCCTCGTTGTATCCACGCTTACCGATGGGTGGCTTACTGAACGCGACGTTATGTACATCAGCTGGTGTAAGCGGCATTGCCTGCCCCTATCAAGTCTCGACGTCTGGAATCGTATTGCAGTGTAAAACGAACATGCCGTCTCACTGTAACTGGCGTCCATCCTGTCACATCCGACCCGCCGGTCGCAGCAGAGCGCGTTAAGTATCCCTCTGACGTGCATAAAAATACTCTGAGGCTTTGGATATGACGCGCTTTCGTATCCAGATCGATGTGAGTTGAATACCGAAATTCTGCGTCGCTGGCGGCTTAGCCAGCCGCCATCACGAAGGCCACCTTCATGCCAAAGAATCCGACCAAAAGCAGCAAAGTAATGGACAAATCGAATCGCACCGCACCAAGAGAGAGGGGCGGAATGAGACGACGCAATAACCGCACGGGCGGGTCGGTGATGGTGAAGATGAGCTCCAGAATCACCACCGTGGCACCCCTCGGGTGCCAATCACGGCTAATGGACTGAATGGTCTCGATCACTATGCGCGCGAAGAGCAGCAAACAGAAGAGCAAAAGCGCGTAGCCAATGATCTCAAAGAAGAGCGACAACGGACCCCTCACCGGCCAAGCGTGAACAACCACGCGCGGGCTTCTGATAACAGCAGCCCCAGCCTACCGGCAGGCCCCATCGGACCGCCCGGCGCACAACGAATCCCCTGGACCAAGCGACGCGGCCTCCTTATGCGCAACTAATGGTTGCACATAAGGGGAACAGGCGTTAACGTGAAACGCAACCGATCGTTGCAAATAGGGAGAGACATGTCATACGAACGAATCGAACGGGAGCTTCATATCGAGGCGGACCCAGAGGTCGTCTTCTCCGTCATCAGCCGTCCAGAACATATGAAGCAATGGTGGCCCGACGACGCCGAGTTCGCCCTGGCTCCCGGCGCGAACGGTGAGATCTCCTTCCACGGCGACGAACCCGGACAGATCCACGTCTTCGGGCTCACGCTCGTCGACGTGGATCCGCCGCGGCGATTCTCGTTCCGTTGGTGTTATCCGGAGGGAGATACCGCGAACCCTGAAAATTCGCTGTTGGTGACATTTGTCCTCACACCATCGGGCACCGGCACGCTGGTGCGGATGACCGAGGTCGGTTTCCGGGACCAGAACCACACCGAGGCCGAGGTCATCGAGCAGTACGAGGCGCACGAGGAGGGCTGGGCACGGCACCTACCCCGCCTCACACCGTGTGTGGCCGCACTGGCAGGCCGGTCATGACGGCAGTCATCGACGACGACCTGTGGGCCGCGGTCGGCGACCCAACCCGGCGGCGGGTCTTCGATCTCATCCTGACCGACGGTATGGCCACCGCCACCACATTGAGCGACCGTCTGCCGGTCACTCGCCAGGCCGTGACCAAACACCTCTCCGTCCTCGACAAGGCCGGTCTGGTCCACGCCACCACCAATGGGCGGGAGAAGCAGTATCGCGCCAACGCCGAACAGGTCGCACGCATCGCCGGGCAGCTCACCGCGGTGGGCGCGGCATGGGATCGACGACTGGCACGGATCAAGCAGATCGCCGAGAGCCTGCACAACATCGAGAAGGCCGAATAGATAGGAGGAAACGATGGAGCCAGTGATGAGGACACCCGCGATCGTGTCGGCGCGGGAATGGGACACCGCACACCAGGAGATGCTCGTCGAGGAGAAGGCCTTCACCAGGGCCCGCGACGCGCTGGCCGCCAAACGCCGGCGCATGCCCTGGACGGAGGTTGACGCCTCGTATCGGTTCGAGGGACCCGAGGGCCCGATGAGCCTGCTCGATCTGTTTCAGGGCAGGCGGCAACTCATCGTGTATCGCGCCTTCGTCGACCCGGGCACCGGCGACTGGCCCACCCACGGATGTATCGGCTGCTCGCTGATGGCCGACCACATCGGCAACTTGGCTCATCTGAACGCACGCGACACCACACTGGTGTACGTCTCGCGTGGGTCCCAGGCCGACCTGGAGCGCATCAAGAGCCGGATGGGATGGCAGATCCCTTGGTACACCATGGTTCCCGAGAGCAGTTTCGACCGGGACCTCGGCGTGCACAACTGGCACGGCCACAACGCGTTCATCCGAAACGGTGACCGCGTGTACCGCACCTACTTCATCAACAACCGGGGCGACGAGGCCTTCAACAACACCTGGACCTTCCTCGACATGACCGCACTGGGGCGCCAGGAGACATGGGAGGACTCGCCGGAGGGCTACCCGCAGTCCCCCGCATACGAATGGTGGGCCTGGCACGACGAATATGGCACGCAGGAGCCATCACGATGGTTCGGCGACCCTGATCCCGACGATCCACACGATCCGCGGCCCACCAAGGCGTGCCACTAACGACGAGTGCGAGCCTGGCGCGGGAATTGGTATCGAATTCCGCGCCAGGCTCGCACTCGGCCAAAGCTCTTTACTGGTAGGAGTAGAAGCCGCTCTCGGCGATCCGGCGGCGCTCCTCGGCGCTGACGTCGATATCGGACGGCGACAGCAGGAACACCTTCGTGGCGACCTTGTCGAAGGAGCCGCGCAGCGCGAACGCGAGCCCCGCCGCGAAGTCCACGACTCGCTTGGCGTCGGCGTTGTCCATCGACACCAGGTCCATGATCACCGGGGTGCCGTCGCGGAAACGCTCACCGATGGTGCGGGCCTCGCTGTAATCCTTGGGGCGCAGCGTGGTGATCTTCGACAATGGGCTTCCCTCTTCGAAGATGGCGGCGCGGCGCGGATCCATGGCCAGCGCGCCGCGGGTGGGAGCGCTACCCCGTAGCGAGCCCAAACGCGGTGCCGGACGATCGAATTCGCGCGGTGCCGGATGGCGGGCGGCAAAGCGGTCTTCCTCGGCGTAGCCCGCCGGACCAGCCGGGCGGTAGCCGGGCTCGTCGTAGCCGTATTCGGCATCGTCGGCGAACCGCTCGCCACGACGCGGGTACCGACGGTCCTCGGCGGACGCGCGGCGGGGCGCGGGAGCGTCGACATCGTCGTAGTACTCGTCGTCGTAGTCGTCCATTGGAGCCATGCCGAAGTAGGCCTTGACCTTGTGCAGCGTGCTCATCGCGTGACCTTCCGTGCGTGGGCTAAATGGAGTTCAATTGTTCGCTCGGTCTCTACAGCTGTGTTGCAAATGTGACTGGAGTGACGATCTACCGTGACGTTAGCGGTCGTTGCCCCATCAACGCCGTTCCGACACGCACACAAGTGGACCCATATTTAATGGCGGTCTCCAGGTCGTTGGACATTCCCGCCGATAAGCGACTCGCCTGCGGATAACGCTGCTGGACGCGTTCATGTTCTTGCTGGAGCCGACGAAAGGCCTGGTCGGGATCGGCCTCTCGAGGCGGCAGGGCCATCAGTCCGGCAAGCTCCAGATGCTCGCTGGCGACCACCTGCGTACATAGCTCATCCACCCCGGCGGCGTCGGCGACATCCACACCACCGCGTTCGGTATCACCGTCGAGGCTGATCTGGAGGTACACCTGCAGCGGCTCGCGCTTCTCCCCCGCCCCACGTGCGGTGTCCAACGCCGATACCAGCCGTGAGTTGTCCACCGAATGCACCGAATACGCCCAGTGGGCAACCGATTTCGCCTTGTTACGCTGGAGACTGCCTACCATGTGCCACTCAATATCCGAGTGGCCAACCTCCGTGACCTTCGCCGCGGCCTCCTGATCTCGGGATTCGCCGAAAGCGCGGCAACCCAATCGGTACAGCTCCTCGACGTCTCTGGCAGGGAAAAACTTGGTGACGGGCAGCAATTGGATCTCTTCCGGGTCGCGGCCAGCCGCCTGCGCGGCGCGCTCGACGCGATCCCGCACCGAGGACAGTGCCGCACTCAATTCTTCGGCGCGTGTCATCAGCTGAGCCAGATCACCGAAGCCAGTCGGCCGGTACGCGGCTCCCGGCGATAACTGAACAGATCGGGGTCCTCCGCCGTGCACCGCGGGTCGATATCGATCGCGGTCACGCCCAATCCGGAAAGCTGCCGGGCGATTCCGGCACGCAAATCCAGGCCAGGAGTTCCGGCCGCTGTCGTGGTGCGGCTGCCGGGCAAGGTCTGCTCCACCTCGGCGGCCATATCGACGGGCACCTCGTAGTGACGACCACTCACGGCCGGCCCGAGAAAGACCGATATGCGGCCCACCTGTGCTCCGGCCTCCACCATCGCGTCGATGGTGCGCGGCACGATACCGAGCTGGGCGCCCACTCGTCCGGCATGGGCGCCGGCCACGATTCCCGCGGCGGCATCGGCAAAGAGCACCGGGACACAGTCGGCGCTGAGTACCGCCAGCGCGATACCCGGCTCGGTGGTCATCAACGCGTCGGTCTCCGGAATGACCGACGTCCCGGGTCCCTCCACCCGGTGCACGTGGTCGCCGTGGACCTGCTGCATCCAGATGAGGTGATCGTCGGGTACCCCGATGGCGCCGGCGAGCCGTGATCGGTTGGCTGCCACCGCATCCGGGGCATCGCCGACGTGATCGCCGAGATTGAAGCTGTCAAACGGCGCGCGCGACACCCCGCCACGGCGGGTGGTGGTAACGCGCCGAACTCGAAAACCCATACGTCAGAGCGTAGTTCGTCCGCTACCGACGCATGAAGGGTGGCACATCGACATCATCCTCGTCGCCGCCGCCGAGCGTCACCGTGGACCCGTTGGTGTCCCTGGGCAAGCTCTGCGCATCGATGGTGTCGAAGATGCTGGTTCCGTTGGCGCGCGAGCCGTTGACCTCGCCGGCCTTGCCGGGGGCGACAGTGCCGGGCGCCGCCGTGCCGCTGATCGGCTTGCGGCTGGGTCCACCGGCGTCGAAGCCGGCGGCGATCACGGTGACCCGCACCTCGTCGCCGAGGGAATCGTCGATCACGGTACCGAAGATGATGTTGGCCTCGGGGTGCGCCGACTCCTGCACCAGCGACGCCGCCTCGTTGATTTCGAACAGACCCAGGTCGCTGCCACCGGCAATCGACATCAGCACGCCCTGAGCGCCTTCCATCGAGGCCTCCAGCAGCGGCGAATTGATCGCAGTCTCGGCAGCCTTGAGCGCACGACCGTCGCCGCGCGACGAGCCGATACCCATCAGGGCACTACCGGCCCCGGACATGACGCTCTTGACGTCGGCGAAGTCGACGTTGATCAGACCCGGGGTGGTGATCAGGTCGGTGATGCCCTGGACTCCGTTGAGCAGCACCTCGTCGGCGCTGCGGAAGGCGTCCATGAGCGATACCGCGGCGTCGCCCATCTGCAGCAGACGGTCGTTGGGAATGACGATGAGGGTGTCGCAGCTCTCGCGCAGCGAGCCGATTCCATTCTCGGCCTGGCCGCTGCGGCGCTTACCCTCGAAGGAGAACGGCCGGGTGACCACACCGATCGTCAGCGCGCCCAGCTTGCGGGCGATGCTGGCGACCACGGGTGCACCACCGGTACCGGTGCCACCGCCCTCGCCCGCCGTGACGAAGACCATGTCGGCGCCCTTGAGCAGCTCCTCGATCTCATCCTTGGCGTCCTCGGCAGCCTTGCGGCCCACGTCGGGGTCGGCACCGGCACCCAGACCGCGCGTGGAATCGCGGCCGACGTCGAGCTTGACGTCGGCATCGCTCATCAACAGCGCCTGCGCGTCGGTGTTGATCGCGATGAACTCGACCCCCTTGAGGCCGTGTTCGATCATGCGGTTGACGGCGTTCACGCCGCCGCCACCGATGCCGACGACCTTGATCACCGCGAGGTAGTTGTGTGGAGGCGTCATGGTCGCCTTCCTCCCTGGTTGCTGCCGAGATCTGTCAATTCTGGGGCTCTCTGCAAACTCTCAACCTCTACCTCAGGCTTAGAGTTATGTCAGGTTGTCCCGCTGAAACAGAACGGTAGGGGGCGTCAAGGTTGTCATGCCGCAGGCGCGCCGAGAGCGCATGACGAATTTCCTTGGCTATTTCATGAGTCCCGCGCGGCGAGCATGCTCGAATGTGCCGAATTCCGAACGAAATGGGCACATATCGGCATGCTCGCGCCGAAGGGCCGCCTACTTGACCGTGGGCAGGTCAGGGCTGGACACGTCATAGGTGCGGCCAGGCTGGGTCAGCAGCGCCCCCAGCTTCTCGGCCTTCTCCGCGGTGCGCTCGGTGGTCCCCCACACGATGGTGCGTCCATCGTCAAGGGTGAGCGTGATCGACGACACCGACGGCGCCGCGACCTTGGCGACTTGCCGTGCCAGATCGGGCGCCAAGGAGATGAGCACTTGCAGCGCCGCCTTGGTCGTCGGGTCCTGCGGCCCCGGAGCCACCACGTCCAGTGCCGGGATACCCGGCGGCGGGGGCTCGTTGGCGAAATCCACCCCGTCGCGGTCGATGAGGTGCGTGCCGTCGGCGCCGGTCCATGCCGCGATCGGAACCCGCTCGACGATCGTCACGCGCAGCGTGGACGGGTACTCGCATTGCACCCGGGCGCTGGCCACCCGCCGAATGCTGGCCACCCGGTCCGCGGCCGCGGCGGTGTCGATCTGCAACAACCGAGTTCCCTGCGCGATGTTCAGCGCACCGAGAACGTCTTGCTGGGTGATGACCCCGGTGCCCGTCACCACCGTCTGGCGGACCGACATCAGCGGCGTGAAGTACAGGATCGCCCCCAGGCCCACCGTGATCAGGGTGAGAAGCAGCGCCAGCAGCAGGGTGTGCAGACCCTGCACTTTCCCGCGACCGTCGCCCTTGCCCTGATCGACATATTTGCCCTTGGCCGCGGCCTTCGCCTCGCGCCGGGCCTGCTCCAGTGCGATCGCGCGCCGTTGCGCGTCCCGGCGTTCGGCCCGCTCGCGCCTGGCCCGCATCCGTGGCCCCTCGGCGGACTCGTCCTCGCCGGGCTTGTCGGTATCGCCGGGCTCGGTGGCCTCGTCGCCATCGGCCGGTACCGCCGCCTCCTCGTCCGCACCCTCTGCGGTGTGGTCGGGATCGCTCATCGACCGTTCCCCGGCGGCGGCCAGTCATTGGCACGCGCGCGCAACGCGCGCACAATTTCCTTGCCCTGCAACGTGACATCGCCTGCGCCCATGGTGACCACCAGATCGCCGGGCGCGGTGGCCGCAGCGACCTGTTGGGCCACCGTCGATAGATCGGGCAGGTAATGCACCGGCACCCCGGATATCTGCTCGACGATCAACGCGCCGGTGACACCCGGAAGGGGCGCTTCCCGCGCCCCGTAGACGTCAAGCACGAACACCAGATCTGCGATACTCAATGCCTCGGCGAACTCCCTCGCGAAAGCTGCTGTGCGCGAGTACAAATGCGGCTGGAACACCACCACCGAGCGACCGTGACCCTGCTGCGCCACGATTCCGGAAACCGCTTGTAGCACCGTGCGAACCTCGGTCGGATGGTGCGCGTAGTCATCGAATACCCGCACCGATTCCACCGAACCGACCAGTTCGAACCGGCGGCGCACACCCTCGAAGCCGGCCAGCCCGTCGAGCACATCGTCCACGGATGCCCCGATCTCGGCGGCCGCCACCACGGCGGCCAGCGCGTTCAGCGCCATGTGCCGGCCCGGCACCGACAATCGCATGGTGCGTGGGGCATTCTCCCCCGCCAGCTGGATCTGCGCGGTGGCTCCGGTGTCCTTGAACTGCCAATCCCTCAGCCGCCCGGACACCGGGACATCGCCCGCCTCAGCCTGGTCGACGCTGCCATAGCCCCGCACCCGGATACCGCGCTCATGCGCACGGCGCGCCAGCGCCGCGGAGCCCGGGTCGTCCAGACACACCACCAGAACCCCATCGGAACCAAGGGTTTCGGCGAACTGGTCGAACACCGCGGTGTAGGCCTCGACACTTCCGAAGTGATCCAGATGATCGGCCTCGATATTGGTGACGATGATCAGGTTGGGCCGGTACTGCAGCAGGGAGCCATCGCTCTCATCCGCCTCGGCCACGAACACATCGCCGCTGCCGTGGTGGGCATTGGTGCCGGCTTCGTTGAGCTCACCGCCGACGGCAAAGGACGGGTCGTAACCGCAATGCTGCAGCGCCACAATGAGCATGGAGGTGGTGCTGGTTTTGCCATGCGTCCCGGTCACCATCAGGGTGCGGTATCCGGCCATCAGGTCCGCGAGCACCACGGGTCGTAGCAGGACCGGTATCCCACGCCGATTCGCTTCCACCAATTCAGGATTCGTCTTGGGAATGGCGGCATGAGTGGTGACGACCACCGTCGGACCACCCGGCAGCAGATCCAGCGCGTCACCGTCATGGCCCACGTTGACGACGGCGCCGCGGGCACGCAAGGCCAGCACCGCGCGAGACTCCTTGGCATCGGAGCCGGATACCAGCGCTCCCCTATCCAGCAGAATCCGGGCGATACCGGACATTCCGGCACCACCGATGCCCACCATGTGCACGCGACGCAGGTGCTCTGGGAGTGGACCGACGGTCATCGCCGCGCACCTCGCCCATGGGACCGCCCCGCACGAGCGACCTCGAGCGCCACCTGGGCCACCTGTCGTGCCGCTTCCGGGTGCCCGGACAGTGCCGCGGCCGACGTCATATCGGCAAGCTTGGCCGAATCGGAGGCTATCTCAATCACCATATGCGCCAATGTCTCCGGAGTGAGGTCGCGATCCGCGACGATGACACCGCCACCGGCCTCGACAACCGGAAGCGCATTGAGCCGCTGTTCGCCATTGCCGATGGGCAGCGGCACATAGATGGCGGGCAGTCCCACCGCCGAGACCTCGGCGACGGTCATCGCACCGGATCGGCACACCGCGATGTCTGCCGCGGCATACGCCAGGTCCATGCGATCCAGGTACGGCAGCGCCACATACTTGGGGGCGCCGGGCGCACGCTCGGGCAGCTCGACGGTGTTCTTGGGGCCATGCGCGTGCAACACCGAAACACCGGCAGCAGCAAGGTCATTGGCTGCAGCCGAGACGGCATTGTTCAGGGAGACGGCCCCCTGCGAACCACCGAACACCAAGAGCACCAGGGCGTTGTCGTCAAAACCGTAATGAGCACGTGCCTCGCGCCGCAGCGCGGCCCGATCCAATGACGTGATCGACCCTCGAACCGGAACACCCACCACCTCTGCGTGGCGCAGACCGGAGTCGGACACCGCCGACAACACCCGCTGCGCGCGGCGCGCCCCGACCCGATTGGCAAGGCCTGCGCGGGCGTTAGCCTCATGAATGACAACCGGAACGCGGGGTCGGCGCATCGGGCCGCGGCGAGCTGCCAAATAGGCAGGCAGGGCCACATAGCCGCCGAAACCGATCACCACGTCGGCCTGGACACTGTCGAACACCGCCCGCGTCTGCCGGACCGCCCGGCGCACCCGCAACGGCAGCTTCACCAGGTCGCCCGTGAGGCGCCGGGGCAGCGGCACCGGGACAATCAGCTCCAGGTCGTACCCGCGGGCCGGAACCAGTCGCGTCTCCAGGCCGCGCTCGGTGCCCAGCGCGGTGATCCGCACCGACGGATCGATCTCACGCAGCGCATCGGCGACCGCCATGGCCGGCTCGACGTGTCCCGCGGTACCACCACCGGCCAGCACCACCGAAAGCGGCCGAAGTTCATCACTCACTCCGGGAGCATCCTTTCGGTCTGGCAACGATCAGATATCAGCAGCTATCGATAGCTTCGGGCGCGTGAGCCCCCGGTCCGTGATTGGTCACGAGACCTGCCACTCGCACGCGTCGCGGAGCCCCGGCGCACCTGCTGCACCTGCCTATGATGCCCTGCTTCGCTATCGGTACGTGCACGCGGCTTGCGCTTGGGCCCCTCCACGGACTCCGACTGCCGCTTGCGCTCGGACTGTGATTTGGCGGCCCCGGCGTTCGGTGCGCCCGACTTGGCGCGAAGCCGGTCGCGCGCGGTGTCGATCCTCGGCGGAACATAGGGCTCCGGCAGCGGGAGCCGTAGCAGCCGGTTCATCCGGTCACCGGAACCTGCACGTAGGGCTGCCACCGCTTCCGGTTCGTGACGGGCCGCGTTGGCGATCAAACCTATGAAGAACAGCGCAGTTGCCGTCGCCGTCCCGCCCGAAGAGATGAGCGGTAGCTGAATACCGGTCACCGGGAGCAGGCCGATGACATAGCCGATGTTGATGAACGACTGTCCGATCATCCACAACCCAGCCGTGGCGGTGATCATGCGCAGGAAGGGATCGGCGCTGCGCTTGGCGATCCGCATGGCGGTGTAGGCGAAGACGCCGAACAAGGCGAGCACGCCGAGGCATCCGACGAACCCGAGTTCCTCGCCGATGATGGCGAAGATGAAGTCGTTGTGGGCGTTCGGCAGGTAATGCCATTTGGCCGATCCCTGTCCCAGGCCCTGGCCGAAGAAACCGCCCTGCGCGAGCGCGAACCGGGCTTGCCGGGACTGATATCCCGTCGCCTGCGGGTCTGCGGACGGGTCAAGCCACGCCTTCACGCGGTCGGAGCGATATCCGGCCGACACGGCGAGGATGGCCGCTGCCATCACGGCGGCCACCACCGAGCTGAGGAAGACCTTCAGCGGCAGGCCGGCGTACCAGAGCAGGGCCAGCAAGATGATGCTCAACGAAACCGTCTGCCCGAGGTCGGGCTGGATGACGATCAGCACCAACGCGATCATCGCCGCGGGCACCAGCGGGACCAGCATTTCGCGCATGGTCGCCTGCTCCATGCGGCGCGTGGCCAGCAGGTGTGCGCCCCAGATCGCGAACGCGACCTTGGTGAGCTCGGAGGGCTGCATGGATAGCCCGGCATAGACGAACCAACCGCGAGAACCGTTGGAGTACGTGCCGATTCCGGGAATGAGCACCAGGGTGATCAACACGACCGTGACGACGAAAACCGGGAACGAATACTTACGCATCACCCATACCGGGGTGCGCAGTGCGATATAGAAACCGACAAGGCCCACGCAGACCCACAGCACCTGTTTGCCGAAGATCGTCCAGGCGGATCCGTCGTCGTAATACGACTCGACGCCCGACGCGGACAACACCATGATGAGGCCGAGTGTGGTGAGCAGCGCGGCCGTCGCGACGACAAGGTGAAACGATGTCATCGGCCGGTTCAGCCAGGCGCCCAGACGAGTACGCGCGATCAGCCCATCGGTCTTGGCATCGGGCTTCTTGGCCGGCTTGGAGGAGGCCTTTGATTCTGCGCGCTTCGCGGAGCGGAAAAACCTGGCGAACGGAGCGGTCAGGGTTGACACGAGGCAGTCACCTAACCGGTAAGTGCGTGCACCGCCGCGGCGAATCGATCGCCACGCTCGGAGTACCCGCTGAATTGGTCGAAGGACGCGCCGGCCGGAGCCAGTAGCACGGTGTCGCCAGGCTGGGCCAATGTGCTGGCGTGCCGGACGGCCGCGGCCATGACTCGGGTACCCAAATCAACGCCACCCCCATCCGCCTCATCAGTCACATAAACCACATTTGCCTCTTGCACCTCAGCATCCTCGCGCGTCACAACCGCAACTACGGGTACATCCGGCGCGTGTCGCGCCAATGCCTCAGCAATCAGCCCCCGATCACGGCCGATCAGCACAACCGCACCTAGCCGGTCAGCGGAATCGCGCACCAGGTCATCGACGGCAGCGCCCTTGAGCAGCCCCCCGGCAACCCAGATGACCCGCGGATACGCCGCGATGGACGCCGCGGCGGCATGCGGATTGGTGGCCTTTGAGTCATCCACATAGGCGACGTCGGCAACATGGGCAACCAGCTCGGCCCGATGCCGCCCCACCTGGAAGGCCTCCAACGCCCTGGCAATATCCGCCGCAGGCGTGCCCACGGCCCGGGCCAGCGCGGCGGCCGCCAGCGCATTGAGCACACCGATGGGGCCGGCCACCGGAAGCTTCGATACCTCGATCAGGGCCACGTCGGGGCCAAAAGCCCGATCAACCAGCCAACCGTCCCGCGCCCCGAGCTCGCCCGGTGCGGGCTCGCCGGTGCGAAATCCTGCCTTGACCGGCGCCGCGGCACCGGAAAGTAGCCCGCCGGCCACCGCGTCGTCCAGACCGACGACGGCAACCTCACCGTCGAGCGCGCGGGCCTTGTCCCGCGTATAGCCCTCCATGCCCCCATGCCAGTCGAGGTGATCCTCGGCCACGTTGAGCACCACACCGGCAGCCGGCCGCACCGAAGGCGCCCAGTGCAGCTGGAAACTCGACAACTCCACAGCCAGGAACTCCACATCGCGCTCCAGCACATTGAGCACCGGGTCGCCGATGTTCCCGCAGAGCGCACTGGTGCCGCCCGCCGCCGTCAGCATGTCGTGGACCATCGCCGTGGTGGTGGTCTTTCCGTTGGTTCCCGTGACCACCAGCCACCGCTTAGGCGGACCATACCGGCCGGAAGCATCCAGGCGCCAAGCCAATTCGACATCACCCCAGATGGGCAGCCCGGCCTGCACCGCGGCCAGCACAACGGGTGAGGACGGACCGAACCCGGGACTGACGATCACCAGGTCCTGATCCGACATGCCGCGTTGCGCCTCGGCGGTGGTCAGCGCCCCACGCCCCGCATCGCGATGACGGCGCAGGGCATCCTCGTTGTCGTCACAGACGGTGATGCGCACATCGAACCCGGCCAGTGCAGTGACCACCGCATCGCCGGTGACCCGCGCACCGCAGACCAGGACCCTTGCGCCGCCGACCAATTCGGTGACTTCAGAAGCAGTCATGATCGCCTAGTCACCGATCGTGGCGAGCCACTCGCCATAGAACAGCGCCAGACCCAGGCCGCAGGCGATGGCCGTCAGCAGCCAGAACCGAATGATCACCGTTGTCTCCGCCCAGCCCATCAGCTCGAAATGATGATGGAACGGCGCCATCCGAAACACCCGGCGGCCCGTGGTACGGAACGCGGCGATCTGCAGAACCACCGACACGATCTCGGCGACGAACAACGCGCCCAGCACCACGGCCAGCAGCTCGGTCCGGGTGGTCACCGACAGACCGGCGATGACGCCGCCCAGGGCCAGCGACCCGGTGTCGCCCATGAAGATCTTGGCGGGCGCGGCGTTCCACCACAGGAACCCGATACAGGCACCCGCGGTCGACGCGGCGATCACCGCGAGATCCAGCGGGTCACGCACGTTGTAGCAGGCGATGCCCGGATGCGTCGAGCACGCGTTGCGGTACTGCCAGAAGGTGACGATGACATAGGCGCCCGTCACCATCGCCATACAGCCACCGGCCAGCCCATCGAGCCCATCGGTGAAGTTGACGGCGTTGGACCAGGACATCACCAGGATCACGCAGAAGAGCACGAAGATCACGGCGGGCATGGCGACCGTGGCGATCTCGCGGACATACGAGAGCTGCGGACTGCCCGGGGTCAACCCGTCGGTGTTGCGGAACTGCAGCACCAGCACGCCGAAGACGAGCGCGGACAGGATCTGGCCGACCGTCTTGGAGGTCTTGTTCAGACCGAGGTTGCGCGCCTTGCGAATCTTGATGAAGTCGTCGATGAACCCGACTCCCCCGAGCATCGTCGCCAGCGCCAGCACCAGCAGGCCCGTCGCCGAGGGGCCATCAGACCCGAACGCGATGCCCACCAGGTGCGACCCGAAGTATCCGGCCCACATCCCGGCCAGGATCGCGACGCCGCCCATGGACGGAGTGCCACGCTTCTTCTGATGGTGCTGCGGGCCGTCGTCCCGGATCTCCTGGCCGAAGCCCTGCCGCGAGAACACCCGGATGAGCACCGGCGTGAGCATGATCGAGACCAGGATCGCGATCCCGGCGGCAATGATGATCTGCCTCATGCGTCATCCACCTTCAGCAGCTCATCGGAACTGTCGCCTCTTCGCGCAAGCAGCTCATCGGAACTGTCGCCTCTTCGCGCAAGCAGCTCATCGGCCACGACCCAGAGCCCGGCCGACTGCGATGCCTTGACCAGCACCACATCGCCCGCGGCCAGCTCGTCGGCCAGCAGTGTGGCGGCCGCCGCAGGATCGTCCACCAGCACCGCCTCGGACCCCCACGACCCCTCCATCACCGCACCCGCATGCATTGCCCGCTGTGACCTCCCAGTCCCGACGACTACCAATCGACTGACATCTAATCGCACGGCGGCCCGCCCGATGCGGTCATGCTCGGATATCGCATCGGGGCCCAGCTCGGCCATCTCGCCCAGCACCGCCCAGCTGCGACGGGGCTGCGCTCCGTGGCGGGCCATCGAGACCAGTGCCTTCAGCCCTGCCATCATCGAATCCGGGTTGGCGTTATAGGCGTCGTTGATGACGGTCACTCCGTCATGTCGAGTGCTGACCTCCATGCGGCGGCGCGAGACCGGGCCTGCCTCGGCGAGCGCGGCCGCGACCTGCCCAAGGGTGGCGCCGCATTCCAGCGCTACCGCGGCCGCGGCCAGCGCGTTGCCTACCTGATGCTCACCGTGCACCGCCAGCTGAACCGGCGCGGAACTCTGCCCGACATGCAGGGTGAACCGGGCCCTGGCGAGGTCGTCGACGCTCACCTCGCTGGCCCAGACATCGGCGGGATTATGCGCACTGATGCGCACCACCCGGGCTGAGGTCTTGGCGGCCATTGCGGCCACCGCGGAATCATCGGCGTTCAGCACCGCCACACCGTCAGCGGAAAGCGATTGCGGCAGTTCACCCTTGGTGTCGGCGATGGCCTGCCGCGAGCCGAACTCACCCAGATGAGCGGTGCCGACATTGAGCACGACACCGACCGAGGGCGGCGCGATGGCGGCCAGGTCCGCGATATTGCCGGGACGCCGGGCCGAAAGCTCCAGCACCAGGAACTTTGTCGATTCCGTCGCCCGCAGGACGGTCCAGGGATGACCGAGCTCGTTGTTGAAGGATCCGGGAGGCGCCACCACCTCGCCCAGCGGGCTGAGTACCGCGGCGATGAGATCCTTCGTCGACGTTTTTCCGGACGAGCCGGTCACGCCGACGATGCGTAGTCCCTGGGCCGCCAGCCGACGGGCCACCTCGGCTGCCAGCGCGGCCGTCGCGGCCAGCACCGCAGCACCCGATCCATCTGAATCATGTTCCAGCGCAGAAACTTCGGTCCGCGCTACCCCGGTCGGCGACACCACGATGGCGGGCACACCGACCGGTCTGGCGGCCAGCACCGCGACGGCCCCGGCCTCGACCGCACCCTGGGCGTGGTCGTGGCCGTCGACCCGGGCTCCCGGTAGGGCGAGGAACAGCCCACCGGGCGCCACCTGGCGCGAATCGAATTCGACGGTGCCGGTGACCCGCGTCCGCCGAGCCTCCTGCGCACTGATCCCGTCGAGGCGTCCACCGACGATCTCGGCGATCTCGGCGACGGTCATCTCAATCATCCAGACTCCCAAGTGCCTCTAGGGCGGAGCGCAGCTCCACGCGGTCGTCGAAGGGCACCGTGACATCGCCCGTCTTCTGACCGCTCTCATGCCCCTTGCCCGCGATCAGGACGGTATCCCCCGGGCGCGCCCATAGCGTGGCGAAGTCGATAGCGGCTCGCCGATCGCCGATTTCGATCACCTCGGCATCCGAACCAGCTGTGCCGGAGATGATCTCGGCGCGGATCGCGGCCGGTTCTTCATTTCGCGGATTGTCGTCGGTGACCACCACAAGATCGGCCAGCTCCCCGGCGACCTCCCCCATCTCGGCGCGCTTACCGCGATCGCGGTTACCGCCGGCACCGAACACCACCGCCAGGCGGCCGCCGCGGTGGGCGCGCAGGCTTTCCAGCACAGCACGCAATGCGCCGGGCTTGTGGGCATAGTCGACGACGGCGAGAAATGGCTGACCGGCGACCACCGCCTCCATGCGCCCCGGCACGCCCGCGGGCGCGATCCCCGGCGCGGCAGTCGCGGCGGAAACGCCAAGCATCTCCAAAATAGCCACGGCCACAAGACAATTGGCAACATTGTAGTGACCGGGTAAGGCGATCGCGAGTTCAATGCTGTGCGCCGGACCATTCGCGACGAACCGCTGACCGCCGTCGTGACCCACCGCCACACCCGAACAGGTCCAGTCCGCGGCACCACCGGCACGCGAGCTCACCGTGACGACCCCGGGGCCCGCCTCGCGCGCCAGCGCGGCCATGGCCTGCCCGGCATCATCGTCGACACAGATGACACAGCGCTGCGCTCGCTGAGGCGAATCGCGCTGGAACAACCGCGCCTTGGTGGCGAAGTAGTCCTCCATGTCGGGATGAAAATCCAGGTGATCTCGCGACAGGTTGGTGAAGGCCCCTACCGCGAAGCGCGTGCCGTCCACGCGATTGAGGGCCAACGCGTGGCTGGATACCTCCATGACCACGGTGTCCACCCCGCGCTGGACCATTTCGGCCAGCAGTTCCTGCAGCGCCGGTGCCTCGGGGGTGGTCAGCGCGCTCGGTACGTCCTCGCCATCGATCCGGACACCGACGGTGCCGATGAGACCGACCCGCCGACCCGCGGCCCGCAGCCCCGCCTCGACCAGGTAGGTGGTCGTGGTCTTGCCGGAGGTGCCGGTGACACCGACTACCCGCAGATGGCGAGAGGGCTCTCCGTAAACGGTCGCCGCGAGTTCACCCAGCACCGAACGCGGGAAGGGGTGAACCAATACCGCGATATCCGAGAGCTCCGGGCCCTGATCCTCCAGTAGTCGCGCGCCGGCAGCATCCGTGAGCACGGCCGTCGCACCCGCGGCGACGGCCTCCGAAGCGAACTGCGCACCATGTGTACTGGTGCCGGGCAGCGCGGCGAAGAGGTCACCCGCGCGAGCATCCTGCGCCCTGAGCGTGACTCCGGAGACGGTGGCGGGGTTCTGTCCGCGCAGCTCGGCCGACACCAGTGAGGCCAGATCGGAGACCGGGTGCGGGTGCGTCCGGGGAAGGAACCGGTGGGTTCCGGATGCCGCCACCTGCGATCACCTCCTGCCGTATTTCTGCCGCCCATACCCTCGGGCGTCAAACGACACTACCGGGCGCGCCGTCGTACCCCGATCGGATGAGGATGGGCTCAGGTCGCCTGCAGGATCAGTGGTGGCCCGGGATCAGGTGATAGTGGCACGTTTTCGCGCCGCATCAACCAGGACGCGATGTTGTGGAACAGTGGCGCCGCCGTCATGTGCGCAGAGCCGTCCGAGCCGCGTTTCGGCGCATTCATCTCGATACCGATGACGTACCGGGGATCGTCTGTCGTGGCGATTCCCGCGAAGGTGATCCAGTAGACGTCGTCGAAGTAGCACCCACAGGCGGGATTGATCTGCTGGGCAGTGCCGGTCTTGCCGCTGAGTTGGTAGCCGTCGACCGCGCCGGACGCGCCCGTGCCGTTCTGAATCTGACGCGCGTCCGGTTGCAGCACCGCGCGCAGCATGTTCCGGACGGTGCGCGCGGTTCCCGCGTTGACCACCTGCACGGGCTCCGGGCGTGGCTCCTCTTTTCGGGTGCCATCGGGTGCCGTGATGCTCTTGACGATGCGGGGCGGAATCCGCACGCCGTCGTTGGCGATGGCCTGGTACATGCCTGTCATCTGTAGCAGCGTCATCGACAGGCCCTGGCCGATTGGCAGGTTCGAGAACGTGCTGCCGGACCACTGCTCGATCGGCGGCACGATACCGGCGCTCTCACCTGGAAGGCCGACTCCGGTGCGCTGGCCCAGCCCGAATTTGTCCACCAAATCCATGAAGCGTTCCGGGCCCACCCGTTGGGCCAGCATGAGAGTGCCGACGTTGGAAGACTTTCCGAAGACACCGGTGGTGGTGAATGGCACCGTCCCGTGGGCCCACGCGTCCCGGACGGTCACCCCACCCATATTGATGGAGCCCGGAACCTGCAGCACCTCATCGGGATTGGACAGATCATTCTCTATCACAGCCGAAGCGGTGATGACCTTGTTGACCGATCCTGGCTCGAACGGCGAGGAGACCGAGAGATTGCCCATCTCACGGTTGCCCTGCTTTCCGAGGTTCTGCGACGGGTCAAAGGTGTTGTCGTTGGCCATCGCCAGGACCTCACCGGTCTTGGAATCGAGCACGACCGCGGAAACGCTGCGCGCATCGGACAAGTCCCTCGCCTGCTGGACCTGCTGCTGCACGTAGAACTGAATGTCGTTGTCCAGGGTGAGCTCGACCGTGGACCCGTTGACGGCATTGTGCTGGTCGCGGGTGCTGCCGGGGATCACCGCACCGTCGGAGCCGCGGTCGTAGGTCACGGACCCGTCCTTGCCTGCCAGCGAACTGTCGAGGGAATCCTCAAGGCCGAGAAGGCCGTAACCCTCCCAGTCGATGCTGCCGACGATATTGGCGGCCAGCGAGCCACCGGGATACTGGCGGATGTCCTGCCGCTCGGCGCCCACTTCCGGAAATTCCTTGACGATCTCGGTGGCGATGGCCGGATCGACCGAACGCGCGAGGTACGCGAAGGTGTCGTCGCTGCGGATCTTCTTCAACAGGCTCTTGGCGTCAGGCTTGTTACCCAGCTTGGCCGAGACTCCAGCTGCGATGTCCTGCAGCCGCCGCTCGGGTTCGACGGCGCGTGTCTTCGCCGCCTTGGCCTTATCGGCATCGCTCTTACCGGGGTCCTTGAGGATCTGCTCGCTTTTCTCCCAGGCCTTGTTGAGTTGTTCGCGAATCTTCTTGGGCTGGAAGGTGAGAGCGCGGGCCTCGATGGTGAACGCCAGCTTGTTGCCCGCGCGGTCGACGATGGTGCCGCGCAGCGCCTTCTCGGTGTCGGTGACCTTCAGCTGCCCCGCAGCCTCCGCGCGCAGCCCCGCGGCGCGCGGTCCTTGGAGAGTGAACAGCTGAATGGCCGCGATGGCCAACACCACGAAGATGACGATGTTGCCCGTGCGGTGACGAAAGGCGAATCCTGCCGTCCGTGAAATGGCAGCCGCGGGCCGTCGAGTGCGACGGGCACCGACCGGCCGGGACGGATCCTGCCGGTTCACGCCGTCGGGTGGGGACTCGTTGTTGCCACGGGATTGAATTGTTCCCCGGTTACTGGAGAATTCGTGATATTTGATGCTTGCGGCGCGTCGGCCACGGGGGGCGGAACCTCGAGCACGGGTGCCGGTGGCGCCGGCGGCACGGCCGCGGGATCCTGCCCGACGGGAGCTTCGACTACGGGCACGGGTGGAACCGCCGCCGGCGGGGCCATATGCGGTACGAGAGCCACCGGGGGCGGTACCGGAGGCAATTGCACAGGTACCTCGACCGAATTACCGGCCTTCGGAACGGCATCGGCGTCATCCGGGATCACGGAGTTCAGGGGTGCCGGTGCAACACCTTCGGCGGGCTTGGGGGCGCCCACCAGCAGCCAGTTACCCTGCGGGTCACGCACCAGATGCGCGATATCGCGGGACGGGATCATGCCGAGATCGCGCGCCGAATCGGCCAGCGCGGGCGCCGATTCCGCACGCAACACATCGCGTTCGAGGGCTTCCTTGCGTTGCAGCAACTCCTCGTTGGTGCGCCGCTGGCTACCCAGCTGATAGGAGCGTTCCGCGGCGTCTGTCGACAACCACAGCGTGATGGCCAGGCCGACACCGAGGGCGCCGATCACCAACACGACGAAGGGGACTTTGGTGACCCAGACATGCGGTCGCAGGTCCACCTCGGACAGGCGGGTGAGAATTCGCTCACGCAGTGGTATCCGGATGACCTTGGGGGCCTTGGCCTTGCGTGCCTTTGCCCGAGCCTTTGCCTGTCGCGTGCTGGCGGCGGGGCGGATCTTCTCCGGAGCCTGACGCTGCACCGGGATCGGCATGGTCTGCGGAGCAGAACGTCGCGGACGTGCCGAGGGACCCACCGAGGCAGCCTTGGATGCCCCGGTTCGACGCTTGGCGGGCTTGGTCTTCTTGGGCGCCTCGCCGACATTCTTGCGCACACCGATCATGACTTCCTCCTATCCCCAACTCGTTCGACTGCCCGCAACCGCACTGGTGCACTGCGCGGATTGACTTCTATTTCTGCTTCGTCGGCGCGCTCCGCGCCACGGGTGATCGCCCTGAACTCCGGTGCATCACTGGGCAATTCGACCGGTAGGTCGATAGGCGACCGAGACGCGGTGGCAGCGGTGAACTCCGCCTTGACGATCTTGTCTTCCAGCGACTGGTACGCCATGACCGCGACGCGGCCGCCCGGGCGCAGCGCGGCCATCGCGGTAGGTATCGCCCCCGCAAGGGATTCCAGCTCGGCGTTGACCGCGATCCGGAGCGCCTGAAAGGTCCGTTTCGCCGGGTGGCCGCCGGTGCGACGAGTGGCCGCCGGGATGGTCGCGTACAGCAATTCGACCAACTGCCCACTGCGCGTGAAGGGTTCCGCGTCCCGACGCCGGACGATCTCGTCAGCGATTCGGCGCGCGAAGCGCTCCTCACCGTATCTGCTGAGCACCCTCGACAGCTCCACCGCCGAATAGGTGTTCAGGATATCGGCGGCGGTCAGCTCGTCCTGCGCATTCATCCGCATGTCGAGCGGGGCGTCCACGGAGTAGGCGAATCCACGTTCGGCTTGATCGAGCTGCATGGAGGACACACCCAGGTCAAAAAGCACCGCGTCGACCGAAGACGTTGCGCGGTAACCCAGCCCGTCAAGAGCATCGGCCATGCCGTCGTAACGGGTATGCACGCCGATGAAACGCGACCCGAAGTGCGCCAGTCGCGCCCGGGCGATATCAAGAGCATTGGTGTCGCGATCGAGGCCGACAACCGTCAGGCCCGGCAACATGGTGAGGAAATATTCCGTATGCCCACCGGCACCCAGCGTGGCGTCGACCAGAACGGCGCCCGACCCGTCAGCGGAGCTGACGGTCAGTGCCGGAGCAAGCAACTCATAGCAGCGGTCGCGCATGACCGGAATGTGACCAAATCGAGAATCGTTGTCAGACACGGCGATACCCCTCCGGGAGCGGGAGATGCAGCGGAGCCGCGCAGCCCGGTCCCTGCCCGATGGTGCGAACCTGGCGTCGGGGAAGTACGCCAGGGTCGTATCGGACAGAGGCCGCGCTGCACGGATCCGCTCAGAAAATGCCATTGAGAGATTCATCGCTGGCCGTCGAGAAGTTCTCTTCGTGTTCCTCGAGGTACTGCTGCCACTTGGTGGCATCCCAAATCTCTAGGTAGTCAACGGATCCGATGACGACACACTCCTTGGACAGATCCGCGTACCGCCGATGGTCGGCGGACAGGGTGATGCGGCCCTGCGCGTCCGGATGCTGTTCGTCGGTGGCCGCCGCCAGGTTGCGCAGAAAGGCACGAGCCTCCGGGTTGCTCCGAGAAGCCGCGGCGGCCTTGCGTGCCAGCTGCTCGAACTCGGCCCGTGGATACACCGCGAGGCTGTGGTCCTGGCTTTTGGTAACCATCAACCCTCCCGCTAGTGCGTCCCGAAACTTGGCGGGCAATGTGAGCCGCCCTTTGTCATCGAGCCTGGGCGTGTAGGTACCGAGAAACATCCCGACACCTCCCTGCCCAAACCCTTCGGAGCTACCCTTCCCTCCGATGTCCGCCACTTTACCCCACAATCCCCCACTTTGAATCTGATTTGCCGCGTGTCTCCCCACCGTGCACCCACGATGAGGCTGAGGAGCGCCGTCGACGCACTGTTTACGCAGGTAAACCCAGTGGGGATGAGTGGGGCGCCGTTACCCAGGCGAGTTGATAACGATTTGGCCTGCCCGTCCGGCCGGGCTTGCGCGCGGTCACTCCACGACGCGCAGTGGTGAGGATGAGTGGGTCAAGCAGCAACGCACATAGCAACAGACCCGCGCTGATCGCGCGGGTCTGTGTTTCGTGACCGGTTTAGAAGGTGTTTGTCAGTTGTCGAAGCGGCGGCGGAACCGCTCTTCCATGCGTTGTGCGAACGACCCGGCTGCGCGGGGCTTACGGGCACGGCCGCCGGCCCCACCCTGTCCCCCCTGACCGACCGGGCTGGCCTCGGAGCGCCGGCTTCCGATGATCGCGAAGACCGCCGCGCCAAACATGACCACAAATCCGATGACGCTCAGGACCGGGAAGTTTCCGATCTGCGTGGCGGGTACCGCGACACCGATCACCAACATCGCCAATCCGATGCAAAACAGCGCCGCGCCCTGCAGGCGGCGGCGGCTGGAGGTCGCACCCAGCCGTCCTCCGCGCACACTCGACGCAAACTTGGGATCCTCCGCGTACAGCGCGCTCTCAATCTGGTCGAGCATGCGCTGCTCGTGCTCGGAGAGTGGCATCTGTCCCTCCCTCTGGCGCACCGCTACCGGTTGGCTATGTCGTGTCGGCATCAACGCCGGGGAGCGCTGACACTCAATATCTGTTGATGTCTATTTATCAAGGGTGCCGTGGTTACAACACCCTCACGTTCATAATACGAGGTGAATACCCGCCATACCACCCGGTTCACCCACCAATCTCACAGCCACCGCCCACCGGGCAACACCGCACCACGGCGCGCCGACGGACCCGGCGAAAGCCGCGACAGCACCCGGGAACCCGCCGCGCGTGATAGACCCGGGCAGTACACGAAGCCCAACCGGAAACCCGAAGGACGCACGTTGACGACATTCCTGGCCGATCTGTCGCAACGCGATATGCAGCGCCGGCTCAGCGAAGCGCTTCGTGTCTACGTCATCGCCATGGGCTACCCACACGGCACCGAGGATCAGCGCGCGCCCATGTGGCTCGAGCACAGTCGCAGGCACGGGTGGCAGGCAGCGGCCATTTTCGATGCTCCGGCCTTCCCGCCGGACCAGGGCGCCCCGCCCGTTCTGGACCCTGAGCAGGCCCGCATGGTCGGAATCGCGTACGGCTACCGCGGCGCCGCCGACCAGTGGTGGCATCAACAGGTCAGCCAGGGTCTGCGCAAGTCGGGACGACCGCGCGACCAGGTGAATACCCTGCTCGAGCAGTACTTCGAGCTGACCGAACTGCATGTCGATCCCCAACTACAGGGCCACGGTTACGGCGAGGCATTGGCACGGCGGCTGCTCTCGCGTCGCACCGAGTCGCATGTCCTGCTGTCCACCCCGGAAATCACCGGCGAATCCAACCGCGCGTGGCGGTTGTACCGCCGACTGGGATTCACCGATGTCATCCGGCAACACCAGTTCGCGGGAGATCCCCGGCGATTCGCGGTGCTTGGCCGCCCTTTACCGCTGGAGCCCGGATATCGACAGCCGGACATGTCCGCCGTCTGGCACGATAATCCGCGATGACTAAACGAGGGCGGGTGGCGCGGATCACCGCTGTGCTGTTGTTGACGACGCTGCCGCTGCTGTCGGGATGCGTGCGCGTCAAGGCCTCGATGACCGTCACCACCGACGATCACGTCTCCGGCCAACTGATCGCCGTCGCCAAACCGCAGGGCAAGAACGACAAGGGCCCCCAGCTCGATCGCAACATGTCCTTCGCCCAGAAGGTTCAGGTGAGCGATTACGAAGAGAACGGCATGGTGGGGTCCCGGGCCATCTTCAACGACCTGACCTTCGCGGAGGTCCCTCAGCTGGCCGGGATGAACAAAAACGCCGCCGGGTTCGACCTGACCCTGCGACGCAATGGCGACGCGGTCGTCCTGGAAGGCCGTGCCGACCTCACCGCACTGGGCGACAACTCAAACGCCGATGTGTCGCTGGCCGTGTCCTTTCCCGGTGATATCGAATCCACCAACGGGGAAATGCTCGGCTCCGACGCCGTGCAGTGGAAGCTCAATCCCGGTGTGGTCAGCACCTTTACCGCTACAGCTCGCTACACCGACCCCAGTACCCGCTCGTTCAACGGTGCCGCGATCTTCGTGTCGATCGCCGCGCTGCTGGTCGGGGCGCTCGTCGCCTCCATGGCCTGGCTGGCCCGTGACCAGTCGCCGCGGTTTACGCCCGACCAGTTCCCGGAGTAACCCGCACCCCGAGGTTCTCCAACACCTCGGATGTCGCCCGGGCGAAGTTGAGAGTCATGAAGTGCAGGCATGGCACACCCTCGGCGAGCAGCCGGGCGGCCATCGCGGTGGTGACCTCGACACCGACCTTGCGCACCTCGTCGCGGTCCTCGTCCGGACCGTCCCCGGCGGCCCTGAGTAGCCGTTCCTCCAAGGCGGCGGGCAGCGTCGATGAGGAAAGCTCCACCTGCCGGCGCACCGAACGCAGTGAGGTGATGGGCATGAGCCCCGGGATGATCGGCTTGGCGCCCTGCTCCGGGTCGGTCGCGATCACCCGGTCGCGCAGCCGCAGATAGTCGTCGACATCGAAGAACATCTGGGTGATGGAGTACTCGGCTCCCGCGCGGAGCTTGTTCACCAGATTGGCGGTATCGCTTTCCAGGTCGATCGCCTGCGGGTGGCCCTCGGGGAAGGACGCCACGCCGACATGGAAATCACCGAGGTCCCGAACCAGTTGCACCAGTTCCGTCGCGTACGTCAGCCCGCCGGGGTGAGGAATCCATTCCGCATTGACATCTCCAGCCGGATCGCCGCGCAGCGCAAGGATATTGGTGATCCCACGATCCACATACGCCCCCACCATGGCGCGCAGCTCATCGACGGTGTGTCCGACGGCGGTCAGGTGCGCGACCGGCAACAACGTGGTGTTCTCGGCGAGCTCGCCGGTCACCCGCACCGTACGGTCCCGGGTGGAACCACCTGCACCGTAGGTAACCGAGACGAACACCGGCTGATACCGTTCGAAAACTCTTGCCGCCCGCCACAAACGAGCCTCAGCCGCCTCGTCGCGGGGCGGCATGAACTCGACCGAGAACGGGACCTCGCCGGGCTGAACCGCGGCCAGTCGATCGGCGATCGACCCCGGATCCTGCAGCTCGGCGACCGGTCCATCACGGTCGAGCGGGTGAGTTGTCACTTGTCCAGGATAGGTGGGATTAGGCTGAGTTCACTCCCGGAGACCCTGCACGCATCCGGGACCCAGTTACGCACCGTGAAAGGACTCCCCCGCTGAGCGTCAATGTAGCCGCTGCCAACGCCCGGCACCTGACCGATGCGGTGAGCGACCAACTGAGCCAGTTCCTGGCCGAATGCCGTGAGCACACCGCGCATATCGGGCAGAACTACGAGCACGCCATCACCGCCCTGGACCAGTTTGTGCTGCGCGGCGGCAAGAGGCTGCGTCCGGCGTTCGCCTACTGGGGCTGGCGCGCGATCACCGACGACCCGGACCCGTGGAACCCCGAAGTGCTGCGGGTGTGTGCCGCGCTCGAACTGCTACACACCTGTGCGCTCATCCATGATGACGTCATCGACAGCTCCGCCACCCGGCGCGGCGAACCCACCATCCATGTCGAGTTCGCGGCCATGCACCGCGAGAACGGCTGGTCGGGCTCCCCCGAGCAGTTCGGAATATCCGCCGCGATCCTTCTCGGTGACCTGGCACTCACCTGGGCCGACGACATGGTCGTCGGCGCACAGCTCTCCCCGCAGGCTCACGCACGGGCACGAGGCATCTGGTCGATTCTGCGCAGCGAGGTCTTGGGCGGCCAGTATCTGGACATTCTGTCCGAATCCTCCGGTGACGAGTCCGTCGAAACCGCCCTGCGCGTGATCCGATTCAAGACCGCCGGCTACACCGTGCAGCGTCCCTTGCAGCTAGGTGTCGCGATCGCTGCCGAGAACCCGGAAATCTCACAACTTCTCGGCGATGTCGGACTGGATATAGGCGTCGCGTTCCAGCTTCGCGATGACGTGCTCGGCGTATTCGGCGACCCGAAGGTGACCGGGAAACCGGCCGGGGACGACCTCCGCTCGGGCAAACGCACCGTGCTGCTGGCCGAGGCCCTGCAGCTGGCGCGCCGAAGCGATAGCGCCGCCGAGGATCTGCTGCACTCCTGGATCGGCACCCCGCTCACCGATCAGCAGGTCGCCGAAATGTGTTCGCTCATAGTCGACTTGGGCGCACTGGCGGCGGTGGAATCCCGTATCGAGGAGCACACGCACCGCGCCCTGGACCAGTTGGCGAGCGCCGATATCGCCGACGATGCCCGCGACGCGCTATCTGACCTGGTCCGATTGGTGTCCAACCGGAGCGCATGATCACGTGAGCACATCGTCAAAGGCCGTGGAGCCTCCCCTGGAAAGCGCCGGATGGGTGTCGTCCTTCCTGCGGTCCGCCGCCGGACGCGCGGCCATCACCGGATTCGGTGGTGCTGTTCTCATCGCCATCGGCGGCCTGGGCGCGGGCAGCACCCGCCAGCACGACCCGCTACTGGAATCCGCGGGGCTGTCCTGGTTACGCTTCGGCCACGGCCTGGTGGTGTCCTCGGTCCTCATGTGGCTCGGGGTTGTGCTGATGCTGCTGGCTTGGCTCGGACTCGGCCGACATGTCATCGCGGGCAAGGTAACCAAAGAGTCCCTGATGATCGTCATCCCGTGCTGGTTGCTGCCGCTGCTCACCTCGGTTCCGGTGTTCAGCCGGGATGCGTACTCCTATCTCGCGCAGGGCGCCCTGCTCCGCGACGGGTTCGACCCCTATGTAGTGGGCCCGGTCGAAAACCCGAATCCATTGCTGGAGAACGTCAGTCCGATCTGGTCCACCACCACGGCACCGTACGGGCCACTGTTCATCCTCATCGCGCGGTTCGTCACCCAGGTAATCGGCGACGATGTGGTGGCGGGAACCATGCTGCTACGCCTGTGCATGCTGCCCGGCTTGGCATTGCTGGTGTGGGCCACACCCCGAGTCGCCCAACACCTCGGCGCCAACGCCAGCAAGGCCTTGTGGATCTGCGTCCTCAACCCGCTGGTGATCATCCATCTCATGGGTGGCGTGCACAACGAGATGCTGATGGTCGGCCTCATGATGGCGGGCATCGCCCTTGTCCTTGAGCGACATCACGTTTGGGGTATGTCGGTGGTGGCCCTGGCGGTCGCCGTCAAGGCCACAGCCGGCCTGGCCCTACCGTTTTTGGTGTGGATCTGGATGCGCCGACTCATCGACCACACCGATGAGGGGCCGCCACAAGAAAAACGGCGGAGCCCGATAGCCGCGTTCGTGATGGCGTCGGCGGCCTCGGTCGCGATTGTCGTCGCGGTGTTCGCGGTGCTGTCCTGGATCGCCGGAGTCGGCCTGGGATGGCTGACCGCGCTGGCCGGTTCGGTGAAGATCATCAACTGGCTGACCGTGCCGACCGCCGTCGCCAACATCATCAACGTCGTCGCCGGATTGTTCGTCACCGTGAACTTCGACGCGCTACTGGAGATCACCCGCATCATCGGTGTCATCGTCATAGCCGTCAGCCTGCCGGTGGTGTGGTGGCGGCATCGCCACAACGACCGTGACGCGATGTGCGGGATCCTGTGGTCGATGGTCATCGTGGTACTCATGGCACCGGCCGCGTTGCCCTGGTACTACACATGGCCGCTGGCGATCGCGGGGCCACTGCTGCAATCGCGCGCCGCGATCGCCGCGATCGCCGGGTTCTCCACCTGGATCATGGTGATTTTCAAACCCGATGGCTCCCACGGCATGTACGTATGGATCCATGTGCTGATCGCCGCCACGTGCGCGGCCGTCGCCTGGCGGATGATCAATACCGCGCCGGAACCGCATGATCCGGAACCGGCCGTAGCGCCAGCCCCGGCGCCCGCCGCCTAGTACGCCATGGCCTGCGCCCGCCGCAGCACTTCGCGTGCCTGGTGGCCGTGCAACGCATCAACCGGGCGGGCCGCCTCGATTCGTTCCGTGGTGCCGTCCCGGCTCACGGTGAGCGACTCATCGCCGGTGAACAACCAGCGCATGATTTCGGGCTCGTGGAATCCCCCGTCCCGCAGCACGGACAGCAACCCGGACAAATGTTTCACGACCGGCCCCTCCGGGCTGAAAAAGATGACGGGAACCTTGATTTCACCATCGCGCCGCACCGCGATCAGCTCTCCGTCGCGCAGATATTGCTGGACCTTGCTCACCGTTACCCGTAGACGCACCGCCACCTCTTTGAGAGAGAACAGTGGCTCATCGGCGTCAAGTGTGTCGGCGACGTATGGAATTGCGCTCATGACGAATGACGCTAGTCGTCCGCCGCGTCACCGTCGCCCAAAAGTGTCCTCCGGGTGTGGTGACACGCGTAACCTTCGGACGGTGACGAGTTCCGGCGATCCGACATCGGTCACCCACAGTGAGTACTACCCCTACCCCGTCGAGAAGGTCTGGGATGTCCTCATCTCCTTAGAGCTCACCGCCTCACAGGTGAAAGAAGTGAACGATGCACCGGTTGAGGTCGGCGCGACGCGCGTCCTCATCACCCATCCCCAGCCCACGGTGGGATTCGATGGGGTGCTCCGCACCACCTACACCAGCGTGGTGCCCTGCGACCACATCGAACAGGTGCTGACCGCCCCTGGCATCGAAGTGACCTCGCGGTGGAATCTGCTCCCCGAGCCCGGCGGCACCCGGCTCCGCGTGACGTACAGCCGGTTCGACCCCGCCATCCCCCTGCACCGTCAATGGCGGACCATGCTGTTCTCCGGGGCCGGGCCAATGCTCAACTCCGTCCGCGAAATGCTCGACAAGCGACATTGACGGCGGGGTGTCCTCGCATCACTCGATACGATCGATGCGATGACATCGCCCAAGTCCCCGGCCAGCCGTCTCGATCCGATGATCGGCACGGTGCTCGACGGTCGGTATCGCATCGAGGCTCCGATCGCGACGGGCGGTATGTCGACCGTGTACCGCGGGCTCGACACCCGACTGGACCGCCCGGTGGCCGTGAAGGTGATGGACAGTCGCTACGCCTCCGACAGCGGATTTCTCGCACGATTCCGGCTCGAGGCGCGGGCGGTGGCACGGCTCCGTCACCCGGGCCTGGTCGCCGTCTTCGACCAAGGCATGGACGGTAAGCACCCGTTCCTGGTGATGGAGCTGATCGACGGGGGCACCCTGCGCGAGCTGCTGCGTGAACGCGGGCCCATGCCGCCACACGCGGTGGCCGCGGTGTTCAACCCGCTGCTGGGTGGTTTGGCGGTCGCACACCGCTCGGGCCTGGTGCACCGCGACGTCAAACCCGAGAACGTGCTGATCTCCGATGACGGCGAGGTCAAGCTCGCCGATTTCGGGCTGGTGCGCGCCGTGGCCGAAGCCGGAATCACCTCAACCAGCGTGATCTTGGGTACGGCGGCGTACCTGTCCCCCGAACAGGTGCGCACCGGATCCGCCGGCCCGCGCAGCGATGTGTACTCGGCAGGCATCCTGATGTACGAATTGCTCACCGGTGTAACACCATTCACCGGTGATACCGCATTGGCGCTGGCCTACCAACGCATCGATCGTGACGTGCCCGCGCCCAGCGAGACTATCGACGGCGTACCGGAGGAGTTCGATGAGCTGGTGCTGCGCGCCACCTCCCGCGACCCGGACGCGCGTTATGCCGATGCCGCGCAGTTCGGCGCCGAACTGGACGCCATCGCCTCGGAGCTGCGGCTGCCACCCTTTCGGGTACCCGCGCCCAAAGATTCCAAACAGCACGTCGCCGAGCAGCTCTACCGCAGCCGACTGATCGACGCCGGCGGTAGTACCACCGGCAACCTCAGCGCCCCCGACAAGTTCGAAGCGGCCGACGCCGCCTCGGCCGCGGCGGCCCTGGGCGTTTCACCGCGCCCGGGCACCTCGGCGCGACCCAGGGTGCCCAATCCCACGCGGATGATGGACCCGGTGCCCTCCTACGACCCCGAATACGATGAATACGATCGGGAATTCGACAGCGAGGCAGACGACTCGGCATTCTTCGCCGGCGTCGACGACTCCGACTACCGATACGAACGCCAACAGAGCCGGCGCGCGATCTTCATCTGGCTGGTGATCGTCTTGATCCTCACCGGGTCCGTCGCGGCGGGATGCTGGTCACTGGGTGCCAACATCACCCACCTGTTCTAGGCGCGGCCTCAGTCCCTGAGCATCTCCGCGACGAGGAACGCCAACTCCAGCGATTGCTGGGTGTTGAGCCGCGGATCGCATGCCGTCTCGTAGCGACCGGCCAGGTCGTCATCCGAGATGTCTTGTGCGCCACCGAGACACTCGGTGACGTTCTCACCGGTGATCTCGACGTGGATACCGCCCGGGTGGGTGCCGAGTGCGTTGTGCACCTCGAAGTAACCCTGCACCTCGTCGACGATCCGATCGAAATGCCGTGTCTTGTAACCACTGGGCGACTCGTGGGTGTTGCCGTGCATCGGGTCGCACTGCCAGACGACCTGATGGCCGGTGGCCTGCACCTTCTCGATGATCGGCGGAAGCAGATCGCGCACCTTCGAGTTGCCCATCCGCGAGACGAACGTCAGGCGGCCCGGCTTGTTGTGCGGGTCAAGGCGTTCCACGTATTCGACGGCCTGATCGGGCGTGGTCGTCGGACCGATCTTCATACCGATCGGGTTGGCGATGATCTCGGCGAAGGCCACATGCGCGTGATCGAGCTGCCGCGTGCGATCGCCGATCCACAGGTAGTGGGCCGACAGGTCGTAGAGCGCGGGCTCACCGTTCTCGTCCTCGGCCAAACGCAACATCGCCCGCTCGTAATCGAGCACCAGCGCCTCGTGACTCGCGTAGATCTCGGCGGTGTCCAGGTTGGAATCCGCCACGCCGCACGCGCTCATGAACTTCAGGCCGCGATCGATCTCGGATGCCAGCGCCTCGTACCGCGCACCCGCAGGCGAGGTGCGGACGAATTCGCGGTTCCAATCGTGCACCAAGGCCAGCGACGCCAGTCCCGAGCCGGTCACGGCACGCACCAGGTTCATCGCGGCGCTGGCATTGGCGTACGCGCGCACCAGCCGCGACGCGTCGTGCTCGCGCAGCGCGGCATCGGGGGCAAAACCGTTGACCATGTCACCGCGGTAGGACTTCAGCCCCAGCGCGTCGGTATCCGAGCTGCGTGGCTTCGCGTACTGGCCGGCGATGCGGGCCAGCTTCACCACCGGCATGCTGGACCCGTACGTCAGCACCACCGCCATCTGCAGCAGCGCGCGAATGTTGGCCCGGATATGCGGCTCGGTGTTGTCGGCAAAGGTCTCGGCGCAGTCGCCGCCCTGCAGCAGGAATGCCTCACCACGGGCCACCTGAGCCAGCTGGCCCTGCAAACGCTGAATCTCCGCGGGAACGGTGATCGGCGGCACGCTTTCCAGCACCGTCCGCATGGCTGCGGCCTGATTCGCGGGCCAGCTTGGCTGCTGAGCAGCGGGTTTGGCCAACGCAGCGGCGAGGCGGTCACGCAGATCAGCCGGGAGCGGCGGCAGCTCCGGCAATTGGTCGATAGGGACGTCGACTGTCCAGTTCACCACACCATCTTAACCGGCCCTCACCAGCGGATTTTTACCCGCCGTCGGGAGCCATCGCGCGGTAGCGGACCAGGTTGTATCGGGCATCGACCAAGGCATCGTGCGAGTCGGCAGGGCGTTTCGGTACATCCGGCCGGCCCAGGTCCTGCCACAGCTGCTTGAGCTCCAGGGTGAACCGCGGAATCGGGCGCGGGAGCGCCGTCATGGGCCCCCACAGCTGACACAACGCGACGTGGTCGTAGGCACCCACCCAGGCCCACAGCTCTATGGGGTCGGCCGGTCCGCCACCGTTCAGTCCGAGGAATTCGGCCAGCTCGTCGCGGATCTGCCCACGAGAGCGCCACAGTGGTGATGAGAGCGCCGGGAGTTTGGGCAGCACGTGCTGACGCACCCATGGGCCTGCCTGCTGCGGATCGAAGGCCGTGGATACCGCGTAATACTCGCGGCCGTCCTCACAGACCATCCCGATGGAGATGAGCTCGATGGTGCGGCCGTCGTCGATGAACTCGGTGTCGTAGAAATAGCGCACGCACGCCGCCTAGTTGTGTGCCGGAGTCGCCGGCGTCAGCTCATCGGCCCGCACTGATTCATCTTTCCGCACAGCCTCATTCGCCTCCCCTGGGTCTCTCCGCAGCCAGATCCAACTGGTCACGAGCACCCCGAGATGGACAAACACGTACAAGCTGGGAATCACGTCGTTCAGGACGCCTCCCGGCCGTAATGTCAGCGCACCGGAGTCCGGTGTCTTTCCACTCAGACTGGTGAACCAGGCCGCGAACACCACGCAGAACACCCACATGGTGACCACGGATGCCCGCTTGCCCAGCACGTAGCCGCGGTAGCCCAGGTGCACGACCAAGGGCACGAACCACACCCAGTGATGGCTCCAGCTGAACGGTGAGGCGGCCGCCGATGCCATGCCCACAATCGAGATCGCCAGCAACAGCTGGTTTCGCCGGTATGCCACGGTCGCGACCACCAGGCTCACCACGATCACCAGCACCGACAAGGCCGTAGCGGTCCCAGCAGACAGGTTCAGTCGCAGGAACAGCCCACTGATGCTGGTGCTGGCGGTGGGATCGCGGGTGATGCGGCTGATCTTTTCGAAGGAACGGTCCACCCAGTAGTAATGCGACGCCGACGGCAGGAATATGAAGCCCAGGCCGATGGTGACGATCAGCGTCACGGTGGCGACGACGGCCGCGCGAATCCGTCCCACCACGAAGAGGAAGACGATGAAGATCATCGGGGTCAACTTGATGCCGGCGACAATGCCGATGCCGACCCCGGCCAGTCTCCACCGTTTGGGCGCCAAGATGTCCGTCACCACCACGGCGAGGATGAGCAGGTTGATCTGCCCCAGCTGAATGGAGAGCCGCACCGGCTCAAGCCACGAAACCAATCCGATCAGCAGCGCCAGCAGCCCCCATAGCCCCGCCTTGACCGAGACGTTGAGCCAACGCAGCATGCGCCACACCGAATAGACCAGCAGCGCCGGGAAGACCACGAGCGACAGGACCTGAGCCGTGAAGTCGGTGATGAAAGCCAATGGGGTGAAGACCAGCGCCGCGAATGGGGTGTAGGTGAACAGCAGATCGTCGATCTCGCCGTTGCGTCCGATCGAGTACAGATCCAGCCCGTCCAGCACCCGCGTGCCGCCAAATCGATAAACCAGCACGTCGATCTGCAGCGCGTACGTCGGCCAGTGAATGAAGACGATCGCGTGCAGCAAGAGGGCGATCGCGAGGACGAGCGGGCCACCCCACGCAATCCATCCGGCGACTCGACGAGTGGAGCCGCCGGCCGCGATGGTGGTTTCGTCTATTGAATTCGGCACGGCCCTCGCATCTCTCAGTTCTCCCGCCGGTGGGGTCAAGAGTAGCGGTACCGGCACGGATAGCTGACCCACGCCCCACGACGAGGCGCCACCTCAGATGCAGGGAAGATGTGCCGACCCCGAATTAACCGGCAGCGCTCTCCGGCATGCGATCGGGTTGCTGAGCAGGGTCGGCGGGCTTCGGCTTGTCTGCTGCGTCTTTCTTGAGGGAGGCCGCGTAGATGTCGACGTACTCCTGCCCGGACAGCTGCATCAGCTCGTACATCACCTCGTCGATGACCGCACGTTCGATGAACCGGTTGCCGGCCATCCCGTCGAACCGCGCGAAGTCGAGCGGCTTGCCGATCTTGACGGTGACCTTGGAAAAGTGCCAGCGAGCGGTTCCCGGCGGGTTCATGACATTGGTGCCGACCATGGCGATGGGGATGACCGGCACGCCCGTTGCCAGCGCCATGCGCGCCAGTCCGGTCTTGCCCTTGTACAGACGTCCGTCCGGTGAGCGGGTGCCCTCGGGATAGATGCCCAACAGCTTGCCCTCACCCAGCAGCCGCTTCGCGGTGCCCAGCGCATTCTCGGCGGCGTCGGCACTGGTTCTGTCGATCGGCACCTGTCCTGATCCGCCGAAGAAGACCTTCTTGAGCCAGCCCTTGAAACCGGACTCAGTGAAGTACTCACTCTTCGCCAGGAACGTCACCCGACGCGGGGAGACCAGCGGAAGAAAGAAGCTATCGACCACGGCGAGATGGTTACCGGCCAAGATTGCCGGCCCGGACGATGGGATGTTCTCCAGACCTTCCACCTTCGGCCGGCCCATCAGCTGCAGGATCGGCCCCATGAAGATGTACTTCAGCAGCCAATAGAACATCGCCCATCCTCTCCCGATCCCCATCCCGAACTCCCATGGGGCTGGCGCCGAGCTTACCCTCGGCGACGGCGAAACTCCGTGGAGTGTTTAAGGTCCCGAAAAAATGGGACGTCATGTCCCAGAACAGACACGGATGCGCACTACTCGTCGATGTCAACCGGAATTGGTTGGTAGCCAGTCGATTGCGAGCTGGGCGGCGGGGGCGGGAAGGGACTGCGGTACTCGGGACCGGGCGCGCCGCCGTCGGGACCGTCCGGACCGCCCGCACCCTCGGCCTCCAGCATCGCCCGCACCACCATGACCAGTGCCAGGCTGTGTTCGGCGATCGTCGCCAACAGCGGATGGTGCTCACCCTCGACAAGGGCCGCCAGTGCGCACACCGGGCAGAACAGCTGATTGCATTTCCCGGGGGTGCCACCATCGGCGGCGGCACGTGCGGCCTGACGCAGCGCCGGATCAAGCTTGTCGAGGATCGAGGTGGCCAACGCCCGCAGCTCGGGGCCGAGCTCCGGATGGGTACCCGTCACGTAGGCCACACCTCCGGATCCGCTCTAAACCGTATGGTCAGCTCGCCACTGACGAGCCGGGCGTCGACAACCACACAGCGCCGCAGCACGGAGGCCAGCCGGACCCGCCGGCGCATCCCGTTTGCGCCGATGACCAGGTCATCTCCTACCCGGCCGAGGCTCAATGTGGC
This sequence comes from Mycobacteroides franklinii, assembly GCF_002013895.1. Classification (GTDB taxonomy): domain Bacteria; phylum Actinomycetota; class Actinomycetes; order Mycobacteriales; family Mycobacteriaceae; genus Mycobacterium; species Mycobacterium franklinii. Next base: position 109,715 of record NZ_MAFQ01000009.1, read on the forward strand.
CGGGTCGATCTGCGGTAACTCTAGCCGCAACCGATAAACGGCGTCCGCGCCGGATCCGGATTCGTGTTCGACGACGGTGGCCAGCGGGGCCGGGGGCTTGGCGCCATCGCGGCGTCGCACCGCCTCGGCCAGTTCTCCGAGCGCATCCGGACCGATGGGCTCACGCGGCAGGTGCGGCACCAACAACATCTCGACATCCCCGATCGCCTCCCCCATCTCGTCGAGAACCGCCGACTGATCGGTGATGCGCTGCATGTACCAGCCAAAGGCCGGATGGTCAGGAAGATTGTGGTATTCGTACGAATCATCTTGAATAAGAACCTGATTGACGATCACCTGGTCGATGCGCACACCCATGAGCGCCAGCGCTCCCACGGTGCGGACAGCTTCCGCCACCACCACGCGTTCCGGTGTCAACACCAGATGCGCCCCCACCCGCTCGGGATCCGAGAGCAAGCCCGCGAGCCGATCCGCCGACGCCGCAACGCGTTCCAGCAGTTCGGCCAGTATCAGGGCGCGCGGCGAGCCGATACCGCCGAGCCGGCGATGCCGCGGCCAGGCGCGTTCGAGATACATCGCGAAGGTTCCGGGCAGGGTCAGCATCCGCAACGCGTCGGCCGTCGAGGCACAGTCGACCACGACGACATCCCATTCACCCGTCTCGGCGAGCTGCTGGACCTCATGCAGCCCAAGCATCTCCTGAACGCCGGGCAACGCGGAAAGCTCCTCTGGGGCAAGCGATCCGATATCCGATTCGGGATACTGCGCGGCGATTGTCCCGGCAATGTCTGCCCAACGCCGCTCCAGCAGGCCCAGGGTGTCCAGCGCCATGACGTCGAGCTGGCCCCCGTACGGATCCTCGATCACCCGCACGCAGTGCGCACCCGGGGACGGATCGACACGAACGCCGAAGACATCGCCCAGCGAGTGCGCCTGGTCGGTGGAAACCGCCAGCACCCGCCGGCCGGCACGCGCGTACCGCACCGCGGTGGCACCGGCCAGCGTCGACTTGCCCACGCCTCCCTTGCCAACGAAGAGGCCGATGGTGGCTGTCAACGGCGCGTGGACTTCGGGGGCGACGTCTTCGGGACGGGACATGAGCTCCTCCCCGACGTCGCTAGCGGTCAGATTCGACTCGCTTCTTCAGATCCTTGAGCGCGGAATCGGTGATCTTGCGTTCGGCCTTGCGCTTGAGCATTCCGATCATCGGAATTTGAAGGTCGACCGCGAGCTCATAGGTCACCTCGGTTCCAGACCCTTTGGCCGCCAAGAGGTATGTCCCCTCCAGCGAACGCAACAGGGAGCTTTCCGCCAGGGTCCAGCTGACCTTTCGGCCATCCGGGGACCACACATACTCCAGGACCTGGGTGTCCTTGAGAACACCGGCGTCCAACACCAACCGGGCCCGTTTGACCCTGCCCTCCGAATCGGTGTCGAGCACCTCGGTTTCCTTGTACTCCGACACCCATTCCGGGTAGGCGCCGATATCGGCGATCACCGCCATCACCTTGCCGGGCTCGGCATCGATGGCAATCGTTTGGGTAGTCTTCTCAGCCACCTGACAGACGCTACCCTTCTCGTTGGCGCTCGGATACTCCCATCCTGGCAATTCGCTGCGGCCCCACGAAGGAGAGACGCCCATGAGCCGTCTGGTGGCGAAGGTGCTCGGTGTGCACCAGCAGATCTACATCGCTTCGAAAGGCTATCTGGGTCATCGCGTTCCGGGGATGGCGCCGAGCCTGCTAGTGACCTCGATCGGCGCCAGGACCGGAGCGCAGCGGATCAACTCGCTGACCTATGTGCGGGACGGTAACAATCTCGTCATCGTGGCCTCGAACGGCGGCGCTCGGCGCAATCCCGCGTGGTATCACAACCTCAGGGCTCACCCCGATGTGCAGGTGCAGCTGGGCAGGGATAAGCGCCGGGTCCGGGCCAGCGCCCTACTACCCGGCGACGCCGACTATGAGCGGCTGTGGAAGTTGGCCGACACCAACAACTCTGGGCATTACAGCGCGTATCAGCGGGCAACCTCCCGCCCCATCCCGGTGGTCGTGCTCGCCCCAGCCTGATCAGGCCTGGGGTACCCACGACTCACCGATCGGCCGGCCGGCCTCGAGCTGCTGCTTGACCCCGAAGGCGAACCGTTTCCCGGCGACACGACGGGCATGATTGAGCTGGGCCAGATTCAGCTTGCGTGCCTGCGCGGCATTGGCGCCGGCAGGCTCCGCATGCAGGAAGTAGTGCAGGATCGCCCCGTCGAGGACGGGCTCCAGCCACACCTCCATCGTGCCGGTGAGCGGCCCGGCGACCGTCCAGCGGATGCCCTTCTCGCCGCGCTCCTCGACAACATTGAGCTGCAGGTCAGGCCACCAACGGCGCCAATCCGCGGGGCTGGAGATGGCGCGGCCGATGTCCGCGGGATCTGCGGCGATAAAGGTCTGATCGGCGACCTGGATGCTGTTCATCGCCGACAAGCTTAAGCCCCGCCGTCGAGGGAAATACGGCAACGCCTTCGACGATCTTGAGGCCACGACTAGTCTAGGCGGGTGCGAGAGTTCAGCGTTCCTGCCCCATTCACCGTCGAAGACAACGCATCGGTTGTTCATGCCGTCTACGACTACGAGCGTGAAGACCCCAACCAGGCGGCGTTCTCCCGTCTTGTCGACGGCACCTGGACGCCCGTCACCTACGCGGAGGCCGCGGCGGAGATCCGCGCGGTGGCCAATGGCCTCATCGCCAAGGGCGTGGCGCCCGGCGACCGCGTGGCCCTGATCTCCGCGACACGATACGAGTGGACGATCATCGACTACGCGGTGCTGTCGATCGGTGCCATCACCGTGCCGATCTACGAGACATCCTCGGCCGATCAGGTCCGCTGGGTGCTCCAAGATTCCGCCGCGGTGGTGCTGTTCGTGGAATCCGATGCCCATGCCAAGATCGCCGAAGAACTGGCACCGGAACTGCCCAACCTGCGCACCGTGTTTCACATCGCCAACTCGAGCGCACCCGCAGCCCTCGACGAGCTCGCCGCGGCGGGCACCGGGGTGGACCCCGCCGAACTCGACGGCCGGCTGGCCGCCATCAAGGCGACCGATCCGGCGACACTCATCTATACCTCCGGCACCACCGGACGCCCCAAGGGCTGCCAGCTCACCCATTCCAACCTGGTGTACGAAACCCGTGGTGCGCGTGCGGTTTTCCCCGACTACCTGCAAAAGGGCAGCCGAACACTGATCTTCCTGCCGCTGGCTCACGTGTTGGCACGCGGCATCGCGATGGCCTGCTTCCAGTCCAAGGTCAGCGTCGGATTCACCAGCGATATCAAAACCCTGGTGCCGACGTTCGGGGTCTTCAAGCCGACCTTCATCGTCTCGGTCCCCCGCATCTTCGAGAAGGTCTACAACACCGCTCGCCAGAACGCCCAGAACGACGGCAAGGGAAAGATTTTCGATGCCGCCGCCGATACCGCCATCGAATACAGCGAGGCGCTGGACAAGGGCGGCCCGGGCATCGTGCTGCGCGCCAAACGGGCCGCCTTCGACAAGCTGGTCTACGGCAAGCTGCGCGCCGCGCTCGGCGGCGAATGCGTGGCGTCGATCTCCGGCGGTGCCCCGCTGGGCGCCCGGCTGGGTCACTTCTACCGCGGCGTCGGCCTGACAATCTACGAGGGCTACGGCCTCACCGAGACGACGGCCGCCTGCGCGGTGAACGTCATCGGTGGTCTCAAGATCGGCAGTGTCGGAAGGCCATTGCCCGGTAACGCCGTCAAGATCGCCGAGGACGGCGAGCTGTTGATATCCGGTGGCGTGGTGTTCAGCGGTTACTGGAATAACGAGACCGCCACCAGCGAGTCGCTCGTGGATGGCTGGTTCCACACCGGCGATCTGGGGGCCATCGACGAGGACGGTTTCGTCACCATCACCGGTCGCAAGAAGGAAATCATCGTCACCGCCGGCGGCAAGAATGTCGCACCCGCGGTGCTGGAGGACCAGTTGCGCGCTCACCCGCTGATCAGCCAGGCCATGGCGGTGGGCGACAAGCAGCCCTTCATCGGCGCTCTCATCACCATCGACCCGGAGGCCATCGACGGCTGGAAACAGCGCAACGGCAAGCCTGCCGACGCCACCGTCGCCGACCTGGTTGAGGATCCCGATCTACTCGCGGAGATCGGGACCGCCGTGAAGGCGGCCAATCAGGTTGTCTCCCATGCCGAAGCAATCAAGAAGTTCCGGATCCTGCCGGTCGACTTCACCGAAGCCACCGGCGAGATGACGCCGACACTCAAGGTGAAGCGCAATGTGGTGGCCGAGAAGTTCGCCGCCGACATCGACGCGATCTACTCGGGGTCACCCGAATAACGAAGTCGGTACACGATGAAGCTGGGTGAGTCGACGACGTTGCGCAGCTCCACCTGGGCGAGCGGGCGTCTCCAAAAGTGCTGAGTCACCCAGACATCCGGCCTAGGTCCAGGTATCACTGACCAGCTGGCGCTGATCGGGCAGCGGGGCGCCAAAAGGATGGTCCCGCGCGAGGACCACCCATCCTCCAGGACGCGGGACCCGCACGAAGGAGGCGAGCGAACATGTCACGCCGTCGCGCTTGCGGCGTGAGGACTTCGGCCAGATCGGCCACCGGCAGACTGGCCCGGGAACCGCAGCGCTGACGAGCCTGATCGATGCTCTGCCGGGTCCACGAACCCAGGTTATGCGGACCCGCTGACCAGCTCCGCGAATCGGGCGGCATGGTGATCCCAGCGCCAGTTCTCGGTCACCCAGGTGCGCCCTGCCGAGCCCATCATGGCGGCACGCGCCGGATCGGACAGAATCTGGACGATCGCGTCGGTGATCGCGCGCACCGATCTGCCGTCGACGACGATTCCCGTTTCGCCATCGCGCACAGTCTCCGGTGCACCCCCCGAATCTCCGGCCACCACCGGCACACCGCAGGCCGAGGCCTCCAGGAAGACGATTCCCAGCCCCTCGACATCCAGCCCCGCCCCGCGCGTGCGGCAGGGCATCGCGAAGACATCTGCCATCGCGTGATGAGCGGGTAGCTCCTCCCATGGCACGCTGCCGGTGAACACCACATGCTCATCGACGCCGACGCGATTGGCCAATGCCCGCAACGGTTCCGCGTACGGCCCACCGCCCACGATCACCAGTGCCGCTCCATCCACACGTTCCCGGATCGCGGGCAGCGCCTCGATGAGCATGTCCTGCCCCTTACGCGGAACCAGCCGAGAGACGCACACGATGGTCGGCCGGTCGCCGAGCCCATAGCGACTTCGCAGTTCCTCGCGTGCGGCCCGGTCCGGGCGAAACCTATCGGTGTCGACACCGGCAGGCAGATGTTCCAGGGCGGCGCGCGGGCCGAAAGCTGAGGCGAAACGCCCGCGGGTGTAGCGGCTGACGTAGGTGATCACATCGGTGGTGTCCCCGATCTGCCGCAGCGCGGACCGCGCAACCGGGAGCATCGACCAGCCCACCTCGTGCCCATGCGTACTGGCAGCCGTCACGGAGGCCCCCGCCGCCTTCGCCGCCGAGGACAACAGCGCGAGCGGCGCGGCCGCGCCGAACCACACCACATCGGAACGCTGTGACGTGATGAGGTCCACCATGCGCTGGCGGACACCGGGACTGGGCAGCATCAGCGATGTCGGATGACGCACCACCTGGTACTCCGCGGCGGCGTCGTAACGCTCACACCCTTTCCACCGCGGTGCATAGACGGTGACCTCGTGCGATCCGGCCAGACGGGTCACCAGCTCCTGCAGGTACGACTGGATACCGCCGGGCCTGGGCGGAAAATCGTTGGTGACCAACAAGATCCGTTGCCGCTGGCCGCCAGGGTGAAATGTCACAGCACCTACCGTACTGGGCCTACCGTAGTGGACGGGTGCCGAGCCAGCTCTGCCACTGACGTACCAGCGTCGTCTCGTCGATGCCCAGCACCCGCTTGATCGCCTCGCCCTGCGCCTCCGGCACAATCCCGGCCCCGTACCGGTACAGCTGCACAAGCTTGGGCTCGCCGAAGGTTTCGGCGACGTACTGCGCCACCGACCAGGCCTCCTCGTAGGCCTGTGTTCGGCGCTCCCCCGGACTGTCGATGTCCTCGTCGGTGGGCAGATGATCCGGAATCCGACCCGCGGCAAGGGCATTCGCCAACGTCGGCGCGGCGTTGCGGAAGGGGGTACCGCTACCGCGACGGCCGTTGTAGTCGGCCACTCCCTCCACCAGCCACAGCGGCGCATGGTCTCCGGTGACCGTGCGGGCGGCAGCGTGGAAGAGCTCGTGGCGCAGCACCACACGGAACTGATCGGCCGGCAATCCGGCAGATCCGGGGGCGAATATCACCCGCTGCCCTACCGCGACTCCACCGTCGACCCGGTCGGCGACGGCCGCCCCGGCTATACCGTCGGTACGTTCGCCGCCGACAAGAGCGGCGAACTCTGCGTCGGTCCCCACCGCGACGAACAGGATCCCCGAATATCCTTGCGACCCCCAAAACGCCGACAGGGACGTCATGGCGCCGTCGATCTCGGCGACGATCCGCGGCGCGACCGCCGACCTGGGATGCCCGAGCACCACCACTTCCCTGTCCCCCGACCTCTTCCGCGTCTCCACCACCGGCGCGAACTGCCACGGCACGGCGATGTCGCTGGCGTCGAACAACCGCCAGGCATCGTTGTCACGCGACACCCCGATGGTGACGGGGCGCTGGACAGCAACCTTGTCCACCCCGCTGACCGCATAGAACAGCGACGCGTCGAGCTTCCATTGTTGTTGCGAGGCAATGGGATCGGCCGGAACCTCGGCGGCAGTTCGGTATTCGAACGTATCGGTCTTGAGCTGCGAGAGATTCGCCTGCAGTGTCAGTTGCGTTTCGATGAACGCGGGCTTGTCCGGGGCGAGCACGGCCCGCAGCGCCGCGGCATCGTTGGCACGCAGCGCCTGGGAATAGCGCATGAGCAGCGCTTGAATCGATGTGCGCGCATCATCGGCCGGTACGGCAGGTTGCGCCCGACAACCCCCGCACACGATCAGCAGGGCCACCGCGAAGAGCGGTGCGCAGCGCCTCAGTAGCGACGCGCGTTGTAGATCGGGCCGGACGACGTGATCGGCACGACCGCGACCGGAACGCCATAGGTGGAGGCGTGCACCATCATGCCGTTGCCGACATAGATACCCGTGTGTGAGGCATCCCCGTAGAAGTTGATGACATCACCAGGCTGCAGTTCACTCAGCGAAACGGGCGTACCGCCACGCGCCAGCGCCTGGCTGGAATGCGGCAGCGAGACACCTTGCTGACCGTAGGCCCACATGACCAGGCCCGAGCAGTCGAAGGCGTTGGGGCCCGAACCGCCCCATGAGTACGGCGCGCCGATCCGGGTCAGTGCGGCCGCGACGGCGTTCGCACCCACCGCGGATCCGCCACCGCCGATCGCGGCTTCCGGTGCGGGTGCCGCGGCAGCGGCCTGCATCAACGGCTCGGGCGCATCGGCGTCGCCCGGTTCCGCCAGAGGCGGTGGGGGCACGGGCGCCGGTGCCGCCAACTGCGCACGCTGACCGGGGCTCAGGGTGTTGTACTGCGACTTGACGACCGCGATCTGCACCTGCAGCTGGCTCTGCTTGGCCTGCAGCGAGGCACGCACGTTCTTGGCTTGCTCGGCGGCCACCCGCGCCGCCTCTGCGGCGTCACGGGACCGCTGCTCGGCCTCGTCGGCCGAAGCCTGGGCAGAGCGATAGTTGTCCATCCGGCTGCGCATCTCGCCGCCCACCGTGCGCTGCACGGACAGCTGATCGATCAGATTCTGCGGCGAATTGGACGTCAGCACGGCGCCGTAACCACTGGTGGTACCACCCATGTAGGCGGCGACCATGGCCTTGTTGACATCAACTTGGTAGGTGGACACCGCCATGCGCGCGGCCTTCGCGACGGCCTCGTCGGCGAGAACCGACTTCTCGGCATCGCGCTGAGCGGCCAGCTTGGCATCGAGATCGATTTTCGCCGTGTTAGCTGCCTCAGAGGTTGCCTCGGCCTGGCGAGAGAGCTCGTTGAGCTTCTTCACGGCGTCGTTGTTGGGGTCGGCGGCGGCGGTCTGTCCGCCCGCAAATACCCCTCCGACCAGCGCGGCAGCAGTCAGCGCGAGCATTGTGCGGCGCAGCGGAGAGGGCGTCAGTCGATCCGAATGATTTCGAAGAAGACGCCCGACACTCACTGACTACATCCCTTTACTGCAATTTGATCGCCACGAACCACGGCGCTGATAGGTCTCAGATAGGTTACGAAATGGCATCGGCGTTGTCCACCGCAGTGTGGAACGACGTCAACGTCGCGTAAGCGCCGGTTCTCCTCCCCGTTCCCGGGGCGGGCCATCACGTACCTCTTTCGAGTGTGCCTTATGCGACTCCGGCATCGGGCGTCTTCGCCGAAACAGGCGTGTCGTAGGTGCGCTGAATCGGCACCAAACGCAGCCTGGGTGCCATCCCGGCGTCAGCCAATACGGCCAGCGCGGCGCGCTCGTCATCGGCGAGTGTCTGGGGCACTCCTAACAGCACGCTGACCACGCAGTCTTCGCATCCCGGGCCGCGCATAGCGCAATCGTCACAATCAATGAGCATGGCTCCTCCTATCCCTTGAGTCGTTCTTTCAGGTTCGAGCGGACGGTAACCGCGCCCACCGACAAGTAGGCGTTCCCTGGCACGCTGGCGGTATGACCGAACAGCAGCAGCCAGTGCACACCGACCGGCGCCGGGCGGAGTCGTTCGGAGGCTCCGCCGACGCGTACGACAGTCACCGTCCCCGCTATCCACAGCCACTGATCGATGAGTTGATCTCCGGAGGGCGCCCGCATGCCCTTGACGTCGGAGCAGGCACCGGCATCGCGGCAGCACAGCTCGTCGCCGCCGGCGCCCAGGTGCTCGCTGTCGAACCGGACGCCCGGATGGCACGGATAACGGCCGGGAAGGGCATCGACGTCGAGGTGGCCACCTTCGAGGACTGGCAGCCGGCGGGCCGCACATTCGACCTGGTGCTCTTCGCCCAGTCCTTTCACTGGGTGGAGCCCACCGCTGCGCTACAGAAGGTGTTGACGGTGCTTGTCCCCGGTGGCCGGCTCGCGCTGGTGTGGAACCGCATCGAACCCACCGCGCCGGCCCAGGCCGACTTGGACGCCATCTACGCCGATTTCATGGACACCGCGAAGCGCCCGTCCATCGGCACCGAGGACACGGTGACTCCAATCATCGAGAAATCCGGATACCAGGTGCGGCATCTGCGCTTCGCGGAGCAGAAGCATTTCTCCACCCAGGCGTACCTGGACATGGTGTTCACCTACTCCAATCACCTCACGCTCGACCCGGCCGCACGCGGCGTGCTGCGGTCCCGCCTGGAAGAGACGATCGGAGACGACGGCGTCGACACCAAGAACGACGCACTCGCACTGATCTGCACCCCCGTGGCGTGATCTCTACATGTCAGTCCTGAGGCCTACGGTCACGTCATGACGCAGCTGACCTTCGACGAGGTGCACTCCTCGTCGGGGTCGGCGGCACAAGCGCTGCGCGACACCACCTTTGTGGTGGTAGACCTGGAGACAACCGGGGGCAGTGCGGAAAACGACGCGATCACCGAGATCGGCGCGGTGAAGGTGTGCGGCGGCGAGGTGCTCGGGGAACTGGCCACCTTGGTCGATCCGCAACGCTCGATACCGCCGCAGATCGTCCGCCTCACCGGCATCACCTCGGCGATGCTGGTGGACGCACCGCCGATCGAACAGGTGTTGCCGACATTTCTCGAATTCGCCCGTGGCGCGGTGCTGGTCGCTCACAACGCCGGTTTCGATATCGGGTTCCTCAAGGCGGCCGCACGGCAATGCGGAATCGACTGGCCCCAGCCCACCGTCTTGTGCACGGTGCGACTGGCACGGCGGGTGTTGTCGCGCGATGAGGCTCCCCGGGTCAGCCTGGGCGCGCTGGCTCAGCTGCTCGGTGCGTCCACCACCCCGAATCACCGGGCACTCGACGATGCCCGGGCCACCGTCGATGTCCTGCACGCGCTGATCGGCCGGGTGGGCAACCAAGGCGTCGACACCATGGGCGAGCTGCGGCGCTATCGCACCAACGTGCCCAACGCCTTACGCGACAAGCGCACTCTGGCCGATGGAATGCCTTACGCCCCAGGCGTTTACCTTTTCCGCGGACCGTCGGGCGAGGTGCTGTATGTGGGTACCGCGGTCAATCTGCATCGGCGGGTGCAGCAGTATTTCACCGGCGCCGACCCCCGTGGCCGGATGCGTGAGATGGTCACCATCGCGACCGGGGTGGACCACGTGACCTGTGCGCACCCCCTGGAGGCGGCGGTGCGCGAGCTGCGGTTGTTGGGTGCGCACGCACCGCCGTACAACCGGAAATCCCGATTTCCGCACCGCTGGTGGTGGGTGGTGCTCACCGAGGAGCCGTTCCCCCGGTTCGCCGTGGTGCGGAGCACCAACGGGCGCCCGATGCTCGGACCGTTTCGCGCACGCGGCGACGCGACCACCGCCGCCCTGACCCTTGCCCGATTCACCGGGGTGCGTACGTGCGCCACCCGCATCGGGGCCAACGGCCGGCACGGCCCCGCCTGTGACGGGCAGTCGTATCCACACGACACCGCCTCGCCCTGCCCCACCCCCGCCGGGGTGGACGCGGTCGAATACCGGGAGGGGCTCGGCACCGCGCTCGCTGTCCTCGCCGGCACCGAGGGACAGCCGCTGCACGCGATGTGCGACCGAGTGGCCGAACTGGGCGGCCTGCGGCGTTACGAAACCGCCGCACGACAACGCGATGCGACGGCCGCACTCATGGAGGCACTGGCCCGTCAGCATCGGCTGCACGCGCTCGCACGTCTCGAGGAGCTGATTGCCGCCCGTCCCGATGGCGAGGGCGGATGGCAGATTGCGGTGGTGCGACATGGCCAGCTCGCCGGGGCCGCGGTCGCCAGGCGGGGTGTGCCGCCGATGCCGGTAGTGGCGGCGGCCTCGGCGTCAGCGCAGGTGGTGCTGCCGACCCCGGAGCCGTTCGGTGGGGCCGCACCCGAGGAGACCGGGCTGATCACCCGCTGGCTGGCCGAGCCCGGGGTGCGCATCGTGTCATCGACGGACGGTTATGCCGAGGCGGCGGGATGTGCCGGATCGCTGCGGGACTGGGCGGCGGCGGCACGCAGTGCGCGCATGGCGCACGGTCCGCGGCGGGATGACTGGGGAATGGCCGAGCTGATCAAGATCGCCGACCCTACTCAACGACCTACTGTGCCCCGAGCCGCTGGCTGACGGCTATCCAGTTGTCCAGTAGCGCCGCGGCCGCCCCCGAGTCGATGGCGGTGGATACCCGGGCGAGCGCGTTCTCCCAGGCAGGTACCCATTGGGCGTCGCTGGCCAGCCCGGCGTGGGCAACCATGGCGCCCGCGGCGTTGAGTAGGACCGCGTCCCGTACGGCACCGGCGCGACCAGCAAGCACCGTCCGGACTTCGGCGGCGTTGAACGCGGGATCGCCCCCGACCAGCTCCTCCAGCCGAGCGCGCGCGAAACCGAAGGCCGCGGGATCAAATCGCAGTGTGTCGACGGTGCCCGCCTGCACCCGCCAGATGGTGCTGGTCGTCGTGGTGGTCAGCTCGTCGAGCCCGTCGTCACCGTGCACCACCAGCACACTGGACCCACGCCCCGCGAACACCCCGGCCATCACCTCAGCGAGGTCCGCGAACGCACAGCCGATCAGACCTGCCCGCGGACGTCCTGGATTCGTCAGCGGGCCAAGCAAATTGAATACCGTGGGGACGCCCAACTCGCGGCGCACGGACGACGCATACCGATACGACGGGTGGAAGTGCGGCGCGAAGCAAAATCCGATGCCGACCTCCGCAACACTGCGCGCCACTTGCTCGGCACCCAGGTCGATACGTACCCCTAACTCCTCGAGCGTGTCCGCTCCACCGGCCAGCGACGACGCCGCCCGGTTGCCGTGCTTGACCACTCGCACCCCACACGCCGCCACCACGATGGAGGCCATGGTGGACAGGTTCACCGTGTTGGCCCCGTCACCCCCGGTCCCCACGATGTCCACCGCGTCCGTGCCGATCGCGTCGGCAGCGTCCTGCGGGAACCGGAGCGCGTGCGCCAGCATGGTGTCGGCCAGCTCCCCGACCTCAGCTGAGGTCGGGCGCTTCATCCGCATGGACACTCCGAAGGCCGCGATCTGGGCCGGGGTAGCCGCACCCGTCATGATCTCGTCCATGGCCCAGGCCGCCTGCCCCGCCGTCAGGTCGCGACGGTTGGTCAGCTCCCCCAGCACCCGGGGCCACGAATGTTCCAGCACGCCGCAAATGGTCCCATGGACCAGGCGGCCACAACAAAGGACTAAATGCCTTCCAGGCCTGGCGCGACACGCCGTACGCAGGTCATCGACACCACTCTCATCAGAGGCCACACGTGTTGTGGAGAGTCGGTCACAAATCAATGTCGGACCCGAGTGGCTCTCGACAACTACAAAGCGTCATACTTACGACGTGACGACCGCAGCAGCCCCAGGATCGCCGGCGGGAACCGCCATTACCCAGCGGGTTCATTCACTGAACCGGCCCAACATGGTGAGTGTTGGCACCATTGTATGGCTTTCCAGTGAGTTGATGTTCTTTGCTGGACTCTTCGCCTTCTACTTCACCGCCCGGGCCCAGTCCGGCGGTAACTGGCCACCGGAGCCCACCGAGCTGAACCTGGGTCTTGCCATCCCCGTCACCGCCGTGCTGGTCGCCTCGTCCTTCACCTGTCAGATGGGCGTGTTTGCCGCAGAACGTGGTGACGTCTTCGGGCTGCGTCGCTGGTACGTCATCACCCTCATCATGGGCACCTTCTTCGTCCTGGGCCAGGGCTACGAGTACACCAACCTGGTCAAGGAAGGCACCACTATCGCGGGCAGCGCCTACGGTTCAACCTTCTACTTGGCCACCGGCTTTCACGGACTGCACGTTATCGGCGGTCTCGTCGCCTTCGTCTATCTGCTGATTCGCACCCGGATGAGTAAGTTCACTCCGGCCCAGGCGACCTCCGCGATCGTCGTGTCCTACTACTGGCACTTCGTCGACATCGTGTGGATCGCGTTGTTCGCCACCATCTACTTTGTCCGCTAAATGCCCGACGGCCCAAAGACCCAGCCCAGCCCGGTGAAGGGAGCACAACAGGTGAGCGTGGAGCCCGTAAAGGACACAGCCGCCAAGAATCGCGCACGCCGCAAGTTCCGCCGTCGCGTCTCAGCAGGTTTGCTGCTGCTGATCGCGCTGGTGGTTGCCGGCGGCTTGGCCTCTACCTTCACGCCCACCCCGCAGGTCGCGGTGGCCGACGAGGACAAGTCGGCTCTGCTGCGCACCGGTAAGCAGTTGTACGAGACCTCGTGCATCACCTGCCACGGCGCAAACCTCCAGGGTGTGCCGGACCGCGGGCCCAGCCTGATCGGCGTGGGCGAGGCCGCGGTGTACTTCCAGGTCTCCACCGGACGTATGCCGGCCATGCGTAATGAGGCTCAGGCCCAGCGCAAGGACCCGATCTTCGACGAGGAACAGACCGACGCCCTGGGCGCCTACATCCAGGCCAACGGCGGCGGCCCCCAGGTGATCCGCGACCGCGACGGCGCAGTGGCCCAGGAGTCGTTGCGCGGCAACAACATCGCCCGTGGTGGTGACCTGTTCCGTCTCAACTGCGCGTCATGCCACAACTTCACCGGCCGCGGTGGCGCACTCTCGTCGGGCAAGTTCGCCCCCGAGCTCGACCCCGCCACCGAGCAGCAGATTTACACCGCGATGCTGACCGGACCGCAGAACATGCCCAAGTTCTCGGATCGCCAGCTCACCGTTGATGAGAAGAAGGACATCATCGCCTACGTCCGCGCCTCGTCCGAGACCCCGGACCCGGGCGGTTACGGCCTGGGCGGCTTCGGACCGACGTCCGAGGGCATGGCCATGTGGATCATCGGCATCGTCGCCGCCATCGCCGCGGCACTGTGGATTGGAGCACGCGCGTGAGCGTGAGTGACGCTGACAAGCCAGAGATCCCGAGCGACGAGCAGCTCGCGGCCATGAGCCGTGACGAGCTGGTCAAGCTCGGCACCAACCTCGACGGCGTCGAGATTGTCTACCGCGAGCCGCGCTGGCCCGTCGAGGGCACCAAGGCCGAGAAGCGTGCCGAGCGTCTGGTGGCGCTGTGGTTCGCACTCGGTGGCGTGTTCGGCCTGGCCCTGCTCGGGGTCTTCCTGTTCTGGCCCTGGGAGTACAAGCCCTTCGGCGACCCGGGCAACGCGCTCTACAACCTGGCGACTCCGCTCTACGGTCTGACGCTGGGCCTGTCGGTGCTGTCGCTGGGTATCGGTGCCGTGCTGTACACCAAGAAGTTCATCCCGCAGGAGATCTCCATCCAGGACCGTCACGACGGCCCCGGCTCGGCCGAGGTGGATCGCAAGACCATCGTCGCCCAGCTGCAGGACACCCTGGACACCTCGACCCTGCCGCGCCGCAAGATGATCGTCCGGGCCCTCGGCTTCGGCGTCGGTGCCATGGGTGCCGGTACCGCCGTCGCCTTCATTGGCGGCATGATCAAGAACCCGTGGGCCAGGGTGGTTCCCACCGCCAACGGCAAGCAGCCGGTGCTGCTCACCAGTGGCTGGACCCCGCGCTACCACGGTGAGACCATCTACCTGGGCCGCGCCGTCGGCAGCAGCTCCAACGTGCTGCTCAAGATCCGCCCCGAGGACATCGACGCCGGCGGCATGGAGACCGTGTTCCCGTGGCGCGAGTCCGATGGCGACGGCACCACCGTCGAATCGCACGAGAAGCTGTCGCATATCCAGATGGGCATCCGTAACCCCGTGATGCTGATCCGCGTGCGCCCCACCGATATGCCCAAGGTGGTCAAGCGCAAGGGGCAAGAGAACTTCAACTACGGAGACCTCTTCGCCTACACCAAGATCTGCTCGCACCTGGGTTGCCCCACATCGCTGTTCGAGCAGCAGACCTACCGCATCCTGTGCCCGTGCCACCAGTCGCAGTTCGACGCACTGCACTTCGCCAAGCCCATCTTCGGGCCTGCCGCTCGTGCGCTGGCACAGCTGCCCCTCACCGTCGACAAGGACGGATACCTCGTCGCCAACGGCGACTTCGTTGAACCCGTCGGACCCGCATTCTGGGAGCGCAAATCATGAGCGACACAGCCCAAAAGCCCTCGCGCGCAGCCAAACAAGCCGAGGCGATGGATTCGCGGTATCACCTCGCTGCCGGTATGAAGCGGCAGATCAACAAGGTCTTCCCGACCCACTGGTCGTTCATGCTCGGTGAGATCGCGCTGTACAGCTTCATCGTTCTGCTGCTTTCGGGTGTCTATCTGACCCTGTTCTTCGACCCGTCGATGTCCGAAGTGACCTACAACGGCATCTATCAGCCGCTGCGCGGCGTGCAGATGTCCAAGGCCTACGAGACCACCCTGAACATCAGCTTCGAGGTACGTGGTGGTCTGTTCGTGCGGCAGATCCATCACTGGGCGGCGCTGATGTTCGCGGCGTCGATCATGGTGCACATGGCCCGTATCTTCTTCACGGGTGCGTTCCGGCGTCCCCGTGAGGCCAACTGGGTCATCGGCGCGCTGCTGTTCATCCTGGCGATGTTCGAAGGTTTCTTCGGATACTCCCTGCCCGACGACCTGCTCTCCGGCACCGGTATCCGCGCGGCGCTTTCCGGCATCACCATGGGCCTTCCGCTGATCGGCACCTGGATGCACTGGGCGCTGTTCGGTGGCGACTTCCCCGGCAACATCCTGATCCCCCGTCTGTACGCCATGCACATCCTGCTGATCCCCGCGATCATCCTGGCGCTCATCGGTATCCACCTGGCCCTGGTCTGGTACCAGAAGCACACCCAGTTCCCCGGCCCGGGTGCGACTGAGAAGAACGTGGTGGGTGTGCGCATCCTCCCGGTGTTCGCCCTCAAGGGTGGATCCTTCTTCGCCTTCACCACCGCCATCCTGGCGCTGATGAGCGGTCTGCTGCAGATCAACCCCATCTGGGTGCTGGGCCCCTACAAGCCCTCACAGATCTCCGCGGGTAGCCAGCCGGACTTCTACATGATGTGGACCGACGGCCTGCTGCGCATCATCCCGGCTTGGGAGATCTACCCGTTTGGCCACACCATCCCCCAGGCCGTGTGGGTTGCGGTCGGAATGGGCTTGGTGTTCGGTCTGCTGATCGCATACCCCTTCCTCGAGAAGAAGCTCACCGGTGATGATGCCCACCACAACCTGCTGCAGCGGCCGCGTGACGCTCCGGTCAGGACGGCCATCGGCTCGGCGGCGATCTCGCTCTACATGTTGTTCACGCTCATGTGTATGAACGACATCATCGCGCTGAAGTTCCACATCTCGCTGAACGCGACGACGTGGATCGGTCGTATCGGCATGGTCATCTTGCCGGCGGTGGTGTACTACATCGCCTATCGCTGGGCCATCGGCCTGCAGCGCAGCGATCGCGCGGTGCTGGAGCACGGCATCGAGACCGGCATCATCAAGCGCCTGCCGCACGGTGAGTACATCGAGATCCACCAGCCGCTGGCCGGAGTCGATGAGCACGGCCATGCGATTCCGCTGGAGTACCAGGGGGCACCGGTGCCTCAGCGCATGAACAAGCTCGGGTCCGCCGGAGCACCGGGCACCGGCTCGTTCCTGTTCGCCGACCCCGCCGACGAACAACACGCACTGGCCGAAGCCGAACACGAGGCGCACCACAAGTCACTACTCGCGCTGAAGGAGTACCAGGACGGCGAGCCGTCGACCAACGGTCACGGCCACTAGAAGGCAGCTCTGACAGGTGCGCCCCGCATGCGAAAGCGTGCGGGGCGCACCTGTTTTAGGGTGGCTGTATGCGTGAGATGAGCCGAGAGGAATGGTGGGCCTTCGCCTCTGCGGGAACCCGTACCGGAATGCTCGGCCTGGTCCGTGCCAACGGCGCACCCATCGTCACACCTGTCTGGTTCGTACTGCATGAGGGACCCGAGGGAGACGAGCTGATCTTCAACACGGGAACCAACACACTGAAGGGCAAAGCGATTCGGCGCGACCCACGCATCTCGCTGGCGGTCGATGATCAGCGGCCGCCGTTCTCCTATGTGCAGTTCACCGCAGAGGCGCGGCTGACCAACGATCATGACGAGATGCTCGCCTGGGCGACCGCCATCGGCGGACGCTACATGGGCGCCGACAAAGCCGAGGAGTTCGGCCGGCGCAACGCGGTGCCCGAGGAGTCACTCGTCCGGGCGAAAATCACCAAGGTGATCGCCCGCGCCGGCATCGCGGACTAAGACCCTGACGAGCCGAGCTCGCGCAGCTTCTTGAGCGTCACCCACGGAATGGCCCCCATCGCGCAGGTGATCACCCCGGCGAACGCAAACGCGACGATGGCGGCGGTATCGCTGTCCACCGCCAGCAGATAGGTGCCCGTCACCACGGCCAGCAGCGCCAAGCCGATAGCACCGGCGATCCCCACCGCGGCCCGCAGCCACATGCGATCGACGACCGCCGATTTCACGGCGGCCTCGGCGGCGGCCCGATATGCCGCGGACCCGGGACCGTTGTAGTCCGTCGGCACGTGGCTCACATGATCCGCGAGGCCGCCAAAGGTCTTGAGCTTCTCGGTCGATGCCTCCGCGGCAGGCGGACCCGGCAACGCTGCCGCCTCACGGGAAGTGCTGGCACCCTTGGATTTAGGCGCAGCTTTTGACGCGCCGCGCGTGGCGCGCTGGGCAGCGGTTTTGCGGGCGCGTAGCAACAGCGGCACCGCGCCGACGATGACGGCCAGCGACACCCCGATGACGATGTAGATCCCCAGAGAAGTACCGGAGGAGCCCGTCGAGCTGTCCCCCATTCCGGCGATCACCACGATGGCACCGACCAACATCCCGACGAACGCCAACCAGATGACCGCGCACAAGCCGATGAGCATCCGGTCAACGGACTCCGGCGATGACCGCCGCAGCGGGCCCGCGATTGCCTCCAGTGGCTTGGCCAATCGACCTGCTGGCATCAGCAGGTTGCCTGCGCCGAATTGTTGTTGTTGGAGGACAAAACCTGACCGTCGCTGGTGGTGATCGTGCAGTTGAGCTGACTCAGCCGCAGGAAGCTACTCGCCGACACCGATCCGATCTCCGAATTCGAAATGGGGGTAACCGTGATCGACCACGGGATGTACACATTCGGGTTCACCCGGGTGCGTCCCGAACCGTCGGTCCAGGTGATCGAGATGCGATCGAGCGGAGCCTTGGAACCGGTCACCGAGTACGTGATCTGCCGTGGCCCGGCCGGTGTCGTGGTCGTCGGGGGCGGAGGCGGCGGCGGTGTCGTCGTGGTAGTCACCGGCGGCGGCGCCTCATGCGTCGTCACCGGCGGAGGGGGCGGCGGTGGCGGCTCCACCGTCACCGTCTCGGTCACCACCGGCGGAGGCGGAGGAGGCGGCGGCTCGGTGGTCGGTGGAGGCGGCGGCGGTGGGGGCGGCGGGGTCGTGGTGGTGATGATCTCGTTCCACGGCGTGGTGCTCGGCGTTGGTATCACCGTGCTGCTCTTGGCCGCACCGTTGGTCTCATCCGAACGGCCCGCGACGAGCAAAGCAACGGAGGCGACCAGGGTGATGGCGGCGATGATCGCTGCCACGCCGACGACCCACGGCCACCGCGGCGGCGGCGGCTCCTCGCCATCGACGAGTTGGGTCTCGTACTCGTCGTAGGGCACGTATGGGCTGGTGAATTGCTCGGATTCGGGCGCCGAGTACGCCTGAGAATGAAACGCGGCAGAATCCGCCCCGGAAGAGTCGGGAGCCGCAGCTTCCTCATTCGGACCGTCCAGATCCGGAACTTCCCCGGGATTCCCCGACCCTGGGTTGTCCGTCCCACTCATCTACACAAGTTCCTTTTCGTCACTTCCCGCTCCCCGGCGAGCCACCTGCCTGAGGGGCCATGGCAACGATAGCCAACGCAATCCGGGGCGACGAATCCCGAAGGCCAGAAAAAACAAACTGACCACCGGATTGTTATCGAAAACGTGATGGTGCGCACGGCAATGTCCCACCAGCCACGGCCGTCCCACCGCAAAGTACGGGAGCGGCCATGGCTGACGGGCAAAATGCGAGATGAGCTAGTGCTTCTCCGCGCCGATGTGGTACTCGAAGACCAGGCCGGCGACCGCGCTCAGCACAAACACCGCACCGGCGGCGAGCAGCCACGGCAGCCACAGCGCCACGCCCACGGCAGTGGTGGCGGCGGCCAGCGCGATCATGATCGGCCACCAGCTGTGCGGGCTGTAGAAGCCGAGCTCTCCGGCGCCATCGGCGATCTCGGCGTCCTCGTAGTCCTCGGGACGGGTGTCCAGACGACGGGCCACGAACCGGAAGAACGTGGAGATGATCAGCGACAGACCCGTGGTCATCACCATGGCGGTGGTACCGGCCCACTCCACGCCGCCGTTGGCGTACATGGCGGTCAGCACCGCGTACACCACGGTGGCCAGGGCGAAGAATCCGGTGAGGATCTCGAAGAGTCGGGCTTCGATATGCATGCTGCGCTCCCTCGCCTAGTTCTTGGCCGCGTTGTTGTCTACCGGCGCGAGATCGCCGCGACGACCATCGAACGGCCTGGTGGTGATCGAGACGGGTGACTGACCGATCGAGGCCAGTGCCTCCGCGTTGCTCTTACCGTCCTGACGCGCCTTCAGATAGAACTTGAAGTCATTGGGGCTGACCACGCGCAGCTCGAAGGCCATCATCGAGTGGTACGTGCCGCACATCTCCACGCAGCGCCCCACGAACGCGCCCTCCTTCAGGATCTTGCTGACCTGAAAGACGTTGTCGGAGTTGTTGGCCTTGGGCTCGGGCATCACGTCGCGAGTGAACAGGAACGGCACCACCCGGAACGAGTGGATGACGTCGGCCGAGGCCAGCTGGAACTCGATGCTCTTGCCGCTGGGCACGACCAGCACCGGGATCTCCGAAGAGGTTCCGACCGTCTCGATCTTGTCGAAGTTCAGGTAGGTGCGGTCCTCACGGTTCAGGCCACGCACCGGGCCGACGAGCTCGTTGCCGTGTGCGTCCTTGCCCTCGGGCTTGGAGGTCATGGCCTTCTTGCGCTCGGGGTCGGCGCCTTCGTAGTTGAGGCTTCCGTCCTTGAACGCGACCTTCTGGTAGCCGAACTTCCAGTTCCACTGGAATGCGGTGACGTCGACGACGACCTCGGGGTTGGGGTCCTTGTGCATGACCTTGTTCTGCACCACGACGGTGAAGTAGAAGAGCACCGCGATGATCAAGAAGGGCACCACCGTCAGGACCAGCTCCAGCGGCAGGTTGTACCCGAACTGACGCGGGAACTCGGTGTCGCCCGGCTTGTGGCGGTGGAACGCGACGGTCCAGAAGGTCAGACCCCACACGATGACGCCGACGACCAGCGAGGCGACGACCGCCCAGGTCCACAAGGGGGCCATGTAGTCGTGTGCTTCGGGGGTGATGCCCTCGGGCCAGCCGAACCGCAGCACCTCTTGGACGCTACAACCGCTGAGCAGGAAGCTCGCCGCGCCCAACAGCACCACAGTGGCCAGCAGGGACGGCCGTGAGCCGGACCGTGACGTCACGTTTTTAGCCTCCTGTTTCGCCTGCAGAATCCATCGCTGACCAGTGGCAGCAATCGAATACTACGCAGCGTAGACCACGCGGTCGCATCAGGGCTGCGACGGGGCCGGTATCGGGACCTAGGTCCTGAGACGGTCCCCGTGATGTTGCATACTTGGCCGCGTGTGTGGACTGGTGGCGTGGCTGGGCCCGCCCGGGTCTTCCCTCGAATCCCATAGCCCGGCGGTGGATGCCGCGATGGTGCACATGCGCCACCGCGGCCCCGATGAACCGGGCGTTTGGCACGAGGGAAACGTGCTCTTCGGCTTCAACCGGCTGTCGATCATCGACATCGCGCATTCACATCAGCCGTTGCGCTGGGGTCCCCCGGACGCGCCGGGCCGGTATGTGTTGGTCTTCAACGGCGAGATCTACAACTACCTGGAACTCAGGGCGACACTGGCCGCCGAACATGGCGCCGTATTCTCCACCGAGGGCGACGGCGAGGCGATCCTGGCGGCGTACCACTTCTGGGGGCCGGACGCGCTACACCGGCTGCGCGGCATGTTCGCATTCGCGATCTGGGACACCGTGGAACGCGAGTTGTTCTGCGCCCGCGATCCTTTCGGTATCAAGCCGCTCTTCATGGCGACCGGCCCGGGCGGCACCGCACTCGGCAGCGAGAAGAAATGCCTGCTGGATCTCGTCGAACAGCTGGGCATCGGGACCGAGTTGGACCTGCGCGCGCTGCAGCATTACACGACGCTGCAATACGTTCCGGAGCCCGAGAGCCTGCACACCGAGATCCGCCGCCTGGAATCCGGTTCGTACGCCCGCATCGCCCCCGGACAGGAGCCGCGCATCACGCGCTACTTCCCGGCCCGATTCGAGGTGGCCCCGTTCACGCGTGCCACGCGTCAGTCCCGGTACGACGAGATCACCGAGGTGCTCTCCGATTCGGTGGCCAAGCATATGCGCGCGGACGTGACGGTGGGCTCGTTCCTGTCCGGCGGCATCGACTCGACGGCCATCGCCGCACTGGCGATCCGGCATAACCCCAAGCTCATCACTTTCACGACAGGCTTTGAGCGGCAAGGCTATTCCGAGGTCGATGTGGCGGTGGAGTCGGCGCAGGCAATCGGCGCCCGCCACATCGTCAAGGTGGTCAGCCAGGAGGAGTTCGTCTCCGCACTTCCGGAAATCGTGTGGTACCTGGACGATCCGGTGGCAGATCCGTCCTTGGTGCCGTTGTTCTTCGTGGCACGCGAGGCCCGCAAACACGTCAAGGTGGTGCTCTCCGGCGAGGGCGCCGACGAGCTGTTCGGCGGATACACGATCTACCGGGAGCCCTTGTCGCTCAAACCTTTCGAATACTTGCCGGGCGCACTACGGCGCGGCGCGGCGCGATTGTCGGCCGCCATCCCGGACGGAGTGCGCGGTAAGAGCCTGCTACACCGCGGATCGATGACCCTGGAGCAGCGCTACTACGGAAACGCCCGCAGCTTCGACGATGAGCAGTTGCGTGCGGTGCTCCCCCACTACCGCCCGGAATGGGGCCACCAGGACGTGACGGCGTCCCTGTACGAGCGGTGTGCGGGATGGGATCCCGTGGCCCGCATGCAATATCTGGATCTGTTCACCTGGCTGCGCGGCGACATCTTGGTCAAGGCCGACAAGATGACCATGGCCAACTCGCTGGAACTGCGGGTACCGTTCCTCGACCCCGAGGTGTTCAAGGTGGCCTCGCGGCTGCCCTACCGGGAGAAGATCAACGGGCAACCGACCAAGAGGACGACCAAGTACGCCTTGCGCAAGGCACTGGAACCCATTGTGCCGGCGCATGTTCTGCACCGGACCAAGCTCGGCTTCCCGGTGCCCATCCGGCATTGGTTTGTCGACGGGCTACTGCACGACTGGGCCCGCGAGATGCTCTCCACCACACAGGCAGGGCACCTGATCGACGTGCCCGCCGTCGGCCGCATGCTCACCGAACACGCCGCCGGCGCCAGCGATCACAGCCGCAGGCTGTGGACGGTGCTGATCTTCATGCTGTGGCACGCGATCTTCGTCGAGCAGTCAGTGCGGCCCCAGATCCAGGAGCCGCACTACCCGGTGCAGCTCTAAAGAGCGGCACCGATCTCGTCGGCGGCTTCCTGGCCGTAGGCGTCGGCAAGGCGGACCAGCGCTTCGTCGCGCTCCCACAGCCATTCCTGAGTGCCCACGGTCTCCAAAACCAGCGTGGCCACAAGCGATCCCAGCTGCGCCGAGCGCTCCAGGTTCAGGCCGGCGCTGCGGGCGGAAAGGAACCCGGCGCGCCACGCGTCGCCGACGCCGGTGGGGTCGACCTGCCCCTTCTCCGGAACCACCCCCACCTTCAGGGATGTGCCGTCCTTCTCCACGATCTCAACACCGTTGGCACCGAGAGTGGTGATGCGCAGCTCGACGCGCTCGCGCACATCGGCCTCGGTCCATCCCGTCTTGGACAGCAGCAGATCCCACTCGTAGTCATTGGTGAACAGGTAGGCCGCACCACCGACGAGGTCGCGCGCCTGCTCTCCGGACAGACGGGCCAACTGCTGCGACGGATCCGCGGCGAACGGCAGACCCAGGCTCCGGCATTCCTCGGTGTGCCGGAACATGGCATCGGGGTCATTGGCCCCGATGATCACCAATTCTGGTGTGCCGGTGCGGGACACAACATCAGCCAGCGAGATGTCGCGGGCTTCGGACATGGCGCCGGGGTAAAAGGAGGCGATCTGCGCCATGTCCTGATCGGTGGTGCACACAAAGCGCGCGGTGTGGGCGGTCTCGGAGATCAGCACGGCGTCACAGTTGACGCCGTGGTCCTCGAGCCACGAACGGTATTCGGCGAAATCCGCACCCACCGCACCCACCAGGGTCGGCTTGCCGCCGAGCACGCCGATGGCGAAGCCGATGTTCCCTGCGACGCCGCCGCGCCGGATCTCCAGATCGTCCACCAGGAAGCTCAGGGACACCTTCTGCAGGTGCTCAACCAACAGCTGTTCGGAGAACTTGCCGGGGAAGTTCATGAGGTGGTCGGTCGCAATGGATCCGGTGACGATGATGGACACGCGTGAGACCCTTCGTAGGATTCGGGCGGGTTGGGCAGTCGAGAGACAACCCCAAAAGCTTACCTAACGTAACTGTTCGGGCGGTTGTCTCCGATTGCTAGCCTGGTTTGTTGGGGAGTGAGATCGGGGACACGATTTTCAGGAGAATTAATGGCTGAACCAGGTTATTCGACGGTGCCCTACCCTGGTTTACCGCCCATGCCGCCACCGGTCGACTACCCCGAACGCAAGCGCAAGGTGCCTGGCTGGGTCGCACCCGTCGCCGTGGTGGCCGCGCTGCTGGTGCTGGCGCTCATCCTCGGATTCCTGACCAAGAATTCGGGTGTCTCCCAACGGCCCAGTGAGGCGAAGATCGAGCAGACCATTCAGGGCTACCTGGATGCGATGGCCAGGCTCGACACCGTGACGCTGGCACGCAACGCCGGCTGCGGCCTGTATGACGCGGTGCGCGACAAGGACACCGACGACACGATTGTGCGTGCCAACGCCCAACAGTTCGTCGCCACCTTCGGAACGGCCACGGTGAAGTCGATCGACAAGGTCGTCTACTTCTCCCAGTACCAACTCAAGGTGCTCTTCACCGCGACAAGCCAGAAGCGCAAGGACGCCCCGCAGGGCCAGGCCGAGCTGCTTCTCAACGACGGCAAGATCTACGTGTGCTCCGCCTACATGCGCGGCGGGAACGCTTACTGATCAGTGCGTTCTGATCAGTTGAAGGAGTCGCCGCAGGCGCAGGAGCCGGTGGCGTTCGGGTTGTCGATCGTGAAGCCCTGCTTCTCGATGGTGTCGACGAAGTCGATGGAGGCACCCTGGATGTAGGGAGCGCTCATGCGGTCGACGGTGAGCTTCACACCGTCGAACTCGGTGACGAGGTCTCCGTCGAGGGTCCGGTCGTCGAAGAACAGCTGGTACCGCAGACCCGCGCAGCCACCCGGCTGGACGGCGATGCGCAGCGAAAGATCGTCGCGGCCTTCCTGGTCCAGCAGCGCCTTGGCCTTGGCGGCAGCAGCATCGGTCAAGACGGCGCCATGCGTGCCCTCATCGGTACTGGTGGCGGTCGATTCGTCTTGGACAGTCATGGTGGGATCTCCCCTGGGTCGAAGCTCGCGGGCGGACGTCCACTTCAGGCACGTCTTCTGATGTCAACGGTACCTCGTGTACGGCTATTCCTACATCTGTGCCCAACTATCCGGGCTCTGGCGAGGCGGCCAGTCCCGTGCGACGTGGGCCGCCAGCCCGGCCAGTTGACCGGCGGCATCGTCCATGGCGCGCTGCACGGACCCCGCGAACTGCGCAATCGATTCGGCGCGCGCGATACCTGCCCGTTCGTATTCGGCACGGTCCAGTGCCACCTGCCCTGCCAACACCAGCACCGGAATGCCCGATGTCGTGGCGCGGGCCGCTACCGCCCCGGCGACCTTGCCGTGCAGCGTCTGGTCGTCGAACTTCCCTTCTCCGGTGATCACCAGGTCGGCCCGCTCGACCGCGGCATCGAGGCCGGTGTGCTCGGCGACGATCCGTGCTCCCGACGCCCGACGGCCACCGAGCGCGAGCAGGGCTGCCCCGATGCCACCCGCCGCCCCGGCTCCGGCGACGTCCCGGACGAAACGCCCGGTTCCGGCCTCCAGCACCGCGGCCCACTCGGTGAGCCGCGCCTCCAGGCGTGTGACGGTGTCCCGGTCTGCCCCCTTCTGCGGACCGAACACCGCGGCCGCACCGCTGCTACCGAGCAGCGGATGCTCCACATCGCTGGCGACCACCAGTTCTGTTGTGGCCAACCGGTGCTGCGCCCGCTCCAACCCTCCGAGGCCCTCGACGAGCCCCGCGCCCCCGTCGGTGCAGCTGCTGCCGCCCAGGCCGACGACGATCCGCGTCGCCCCGGTGTCCAGTGCGGCCGCGATCAGCTGCCCGACCCCGGTGCTGTGCGCACGCCAGGCGGTGTCGATCGAGGGCGACTGTCGCAGCAGCGGCAGCCCGCAGGCCTGCGCGCATTCGACATAGGCGGTCGTTCCGTCCGCCAGCCATTCGGCGTCGACTTCCTCGTCCAGGGGTCCGCGCACCCGCACCGCGTGCCGGCGCGCCGAGGTCAGCTGTGTAGCGAGCACGTCCACGAACCCGGGTCCGCCGTCGGACTGTGGGCTGAGGATGACCGTGTCGCCGGGACGAGTTCTGCCCCAGCCTTCCGCGATGGCGCTCGCGGCCTCGGTGGCGGTGAGGGTGTCACCGAAGCTGTCGGGCGCCACCAGAATCTGACTCATTCGCGCAGGATAATCTGGGCTGGTGAATCTGCTCGGCCGAAAGAAATCCGCCCCCACCGATGACACTGCCGCGGCGTCCACTTCGCCGTCCGGTGAGACGGACGTCACAGGACCTTCCGAGCCGTCGCAGTCGGGAAAGGGCCGCCCCACCCCCAAGCGGGACGCCGGGAAGCGCCGCGGACCTGTCGCGCCGGCACCGTTGACCAGTTCCGAGGCACGGCAACGCCGCAAGGCGATGCGCGGGCCGAAGTTGTCGCGCGCCGAGCGCAAGGTGGAGACCGCCGAGCGGCGCGCCCGGATGGCCGAAAGTCGCGAAAAGATGATGGCCGGGGACGAGGCGTACCTGCTGCCCCGCGACAGGGGTCCGGTGCGCGCATTCGCGCGCGACATCGTCGACTCGCGGCGCAATGTGCTGGGGCTGTTCATGCCACTGGCGCTCTTCCTGATCTTCTCCATGTTCGCGGTGCCGTCCGTCCAGGTGCAGATGTGGATGACCCCGGCCATGCTGGTTTTGATGATCGTGATGATCGTCGACGGCATCTTTGTAGGCCGACTGGTGAACAAACGCGTCTACGAACGGTTCCCGACCAGCGACGAGGGCGGATTCAAGCTCGGCTGGTACGCCGCCAGCCGCGCGTCACAGCTGCGCAGGATGCGCGCGCCGCGTCCCCGGGTCAACCGCGGCGAGCCGGTTTAGCCGGACGTGCCTACCACGCTGGTTCTTGGTGGAATTCGTTCGGGGAAGTCGCGTTTCGCCGAATCACTACTGCCCGCCGCAGGACCCGCGCGGTACCTGGCCACCGGATCGTCGGTTCCCGGGGACGCGGCGTGGGCGGACAGGGTTGCCGCCCACCGGTCCCGCCGTCCCGGTCACTGGGCCACGGCCGAAACCACCGATATCGCGACCGAGCTGCGCACCGGTGACGCGGTGCCCACACTCATCGACGATCTCGGGGGTTGGCTGACCGCCATGCTGGACAGCCGCGGCGCATGGGATCGCGGCGGCGAGATGATCGCCGCCGATGTCGGCACGTTGATCGATGCCATCGGCACCTACCCCAGCGACCTGGTCATCGTGAGCCCGGAGGTCGGACTGACCGTCGTGCCCGCCACCGCATCCGGCCGGCTCTTCGCCGATCAGCTCGGCACACTGAATCAGGCCGTGGCGGGGCGCAGCGAACGGGTGCTGTTGGTGGTGGCGGGTCAGCCGCTGGCCATCAAGGGAGCCTGCACATGACCACAGCCGAAGCGCCACGATTCGCGCCGGTCTCGGCGCCCAATCCGGATATCGCCGACGCCGCACGCGAACGGCAACAGCGGCTCACCAAGCCGGCCGGCGCGTTGGGGAGGCTGGAGGAACTGTCGATCTGGGCGTCGGCCTGCCAGAACCAGTGCCCCCCTAGGATATTCCAGCGGCCCCGGGTCGTCGTCTTCGCGGGCGACCACGGAGTGGCCGCCGGTGGCGTATCGGCTTATCCCCCGTCGGTCACCGCGCAGATGGTGCGCAACATCGATGCCGGCGGGGCCGCGGTGAATGTGCTGGCGGCATTGGCCGGCGCAAGCGTGCGGGTGGTCGACATTGCCGTGGACACCGACGCGTCTCTGACAGAAACCGTTGCTGCCCAAAAGATTCGCCGCTCCAGCGGCAACGTCGCCATCGAAGATGCGCTTACCACCGAGCAGACGCACGCCGCGCTGGCCGCCGGTATCGCCCTGGCCGACGCCGAGATCGACAGCGGAGCCGATCTGCTCATCGCCGGCGATATGGGCATCGGAAACACCACACCGGCAACGGTGTTGGTGGCGGCGCTCACCGGGAGCGAACCGGTGGCGGTCGTGGGCCGGGGCACCGGGGTCGACGACGCCGGATGGATACGCAAGACCGCCGCAATCCGTGACGCGCTGCGCCGCACCAAGGATGTGCGTACCGACCCCGTCGCCCTGCTGGGCCGGGCGGGCGGCGCCGATCTCGCGGCAATGACCGGCTTCCTGGCGCACGCGGCGGTGCGCCGCACGCCGGTTCTGTTGGACGGGGTGGTGGTCACGGCGGCCGCGCTGGTGGCCGAACAGCTGGCACCCGGGGCACGCCAATGGTGGCTCGCCGGACATCGTTCCACCGAGCCCGCGCATTCTCTTGCCCTCAAACGCCTTCGGCTGGAGCCCGTGCTGGATCTGCAGATGCGATTGGGCGAGGGATCCGGAGCACTCGTGGCACTGCCGGTGCTGCAGGCTGCGGTCGGCACGCTGGCTCAGATGGCGACGTTCGACGAGGCCGGAGTGGACAGCGTGTGAACGCGTTCCTGCGGATCCTGCGACCGATCGGTGGCGCCTTCGAATTCGCCACCGTGACACCGGTTCCGGCGCGGCTCGCGGGGACGCTTTCGGGCCCGGTGCTGGGGGCGCTGCCGGTGGTGGGTACCGCCTTGGGTGTGCTCGCGGCGTTCGTCACCTGGATCATGCATTTCGCGTACATGGCTCCGCTGGCCGGACTGGCGGCGGTGACGGCGACGATCCTCGTGACGCGGGGCCTGCATATCGACGGGCTCTCCGATACCGCCGACGGGTTGGGCTGTTATGGGCCACCGGAACGGGCCCTGACCGTGATGCGCGACGGTTCGGCCGGACCGTTCGGGGTGGTCACGGTGGTCATCTCCCTTCTGGCCCAGGCGTTGTCGTTCGGGGTGCTGGCCTCCAGGCAGGAATGGCTGGCCATCGCGCTGGCGGTCACGGTGGGACGGGTCAGCGCAGTGGTGGCCTGCCGGCGCGGTGTACCCGGCGCCGCGCAGAGCGGTTTCGGCACTCGGGTTGCCGGATCGCAGCCGCTGTGGCTGGCGGGGACATGGGTGCTCGCCGCGATGGCCGTGGGGGTGCTGGCACTGCCTTGGCGACCGTGGCAGGGTCCGGTGGCGGTGGCGGTGGCACTGATCGCCGGGGCGCTACTGGTCCGTCATTGCGTACGCAGGTTCGGCGGCATCACCGGTGACGTGTTGGGCGCGAGCATCGAGGTGACCACGACCCTGGCCGCGTTGGGCCTGGCGGCGTACTGATGCGACCGAGAAAATTTCACCAGGAGTTCGTGGCCACATCGGCCTGTGCGGTCGCGTTACCGGCCGCCGTGGTCCACCATTCGAATCTATGCCGCGCAACCCGTTGAACCCCGCCGGTGAGACACCGGACATGGGAATCCCGCAGTCGATCGCCGGATCGATGTCGATGGCCGAACAGTACGAATGGCATCGTGGGTACCTGCGCCGTCACGCAGTCTCGCGCCGCAACTTCCTGCGGGGTTCGGCGGCGGCCGCCGCGGTCGCCGCATTGGGGGTATCGCCGTTCGGACGACGGGCGTATGCGGACGAGGCGCAGCTGGGGGTCGCTGGTAGGCGCGTGGGATATGGCGCGGACTCCTCGAGCCAGCTCGGCTTCTCCGGCCAGCTGTCCAGGAATCCACACGGCACCAAGATCTTTCTCGACCATGGCCCGACGCCCGACCTGGGCGCCTCCCTGGAGGCCGAGGTGCGCAACCTGGTCACCCAGATTCCGTCCAGCGACCACGGAGTGCTGGCGGCCGAACAGTTCTACGTCCACGCACCCGTGCACGGGCTCGCCGGGGGCACCGAGCATTTCTACCGCTGGCGTACCGCGGACGGCTTCCTGAGCGACATCCGGTCGGCCGCAACGGCAATCCCGTCCGCGCGAAACGCGCTCGCGCCCTTCCGTTTCACCATGATGGGCGATCAGGGCACCGATGAAACCCCCACACTCCCACCAAACCTGACACCCGGTGAATACGACGACAACGGCTACAGCGCGGACAACGACCCCACGATGCCGCACACGCTGAACGTCATGAACCAGATCGTGGCCAGCCGGCCCGACTTCCACATCCTGGCCGGCGATATCGCCTATGCCGACCCCTCCGGGATGGGTAAGTCGCCCCAATTCGTGTCCGGTGGCGGCAAGGCCCCGGCCGGATTCGACAAGTACAACCCCTTCGTCTGGGATGTGTACCTGACGTCCATCGAACCCAGCTCCTCGACCACACCGTGGATGTTCGCCACGGGTAATCACGACATGGAGGCGGCATACGGCCACCACGGTTACGGTGGCCACCTGGCTCGTCTCGGGTTCCCCGGCAACGGCCCCGCCGGATGCCCGTCGGCATATTCGTTCACGTACGGCAATGTCGCCGTGCTCTCCTTGGATGCCAACGACGTGTCCTACGAGATCCGGGCGAACACCGGCTACTCCGGCGGAGCCCAAACTGGTTGGGTGGGAAGAACTTTAGCGGCGTACCGAGCCAACCCGAATATCGACTTCATCGTCTGCTTCTTCCACCACTGCGCCTATTCCACGACGCTGTCCCATGCCAGCGACGGTGGCGTACGTGACGCGTGGTGTGCACTGTTCGATCGCTATCAGGTGGATCTGGTGCTACAAGGCCACAATCATGTCTTCGAACGCACCGATCCCATTCGTGCGGGACGGCCGACCGGAGAGGCCGGGGACAACGCCACCGTCGACCCGGAGACCGATGGCACCGTGTATTACACGGTGGGCTCCGCGGGCCGGCCGCGGTATGACTTTCAGCCGGGTGAGCCGGAGGGGTATCGGGGCCGCGAGCTCGCAGACACCTTGGTACCCAATAGTTTTGTGTGGGCGCCCGACGGTAGTAAGCATGCCGAAGCTGTCACGTGGTCCCGGGTGCGTTATCGCAACTACGCCTTCATTCGCGTCGACGTGCGTCCCGGAACCTTGGTCAGCGAGATGGACGTCACCGCGGTCGACGAATACGGCCGCGAGTTCGACAAGGTAACCTATCGCCGCCGGGTACGCGCGGGAGCGTCCTAGCCGAGCTTGGTGATCCAGCCGTGCGTATCGGCGAAGGTGCCGCGCTGGATTCCGGTCAACGTGTCACGCAGGGCCATGGTGACCTCACCGGATTCCCCCTCGCCGACGGTGAATTCGCCACCCGAGTACTTGACGCGCCCGACCGGCGTGATGACCGCGGCCGTCCCGCAGGCGAACACCTCGGTGATCTCCCCGGAGGCCGTCTTCTTCTCCAGCTCGTCGACGTCGATCTTGCGTTCCTCGATGGCGAAGCCTGCATCGGAGGCCAACTGTAGCAAGGACTTCCGCGTGACGCCGGGCAGCAGAGAACCGGACAGCTCGGGGGTCACCAGGCGTGCCTCGCCGTCGCGCCCGAAAACGAAGAACAGGTTCATCCCACCCATTTCTTCGATGTACCGGCGCTCGATGGCGTCGAGCCACACCACCTGATCGCAGCCTTCGTCGGCGGCCTGCGCCTGGGCGACGAGCGAGGCGGCATAGTTGCCACCGGTCTTGGCTGCGCCGATCCCGCCCGGTGCGGCACGCACGTACTCATGCGACAGCCACACGCTGACCGGCTTGATGCCCTTGGAGAAGTAGGCGCCCGCGGGTGAGGCGATGAGCAGGTACCGGTATTCGTCGGCGGGCCGCACGCCGAGACCGGCTTCGGTGGCGATGATGAACGGACGCAGGTACAGCGATTCCTCCCCACCACCCGGTGGCACCCAGTCGGCGTCGACCGCGATGAGCTGGCGCAGTGACTCGATGAACAGCTCTTGCGGCAGCTCGGGGATCGCGATGCGACGGCACGATTGGATCAGCCGTTCGGCGTTAGCCTCGGGACGGAAAGCGGCGATGGTTCCGTCGGGCTGGCGGTAGGCCTTGAGCCCTTCGAAGACCTCTTGCGCGTAGTGCAACACGATGGCCGACGGGTCGAGCGTGATGGGGCCGTACGGCATCACTTGCGCGTTGTGCCAGCCATTTTCGGCGTTCCAGTCGATGGACACCATGTGGTCGGTGAAGTACTTCCCGAATCCCGGCGCCGCGAGTACCTCAGCCCGACGCGCCGGGCTGGCCGGTGACGGGTTGAGTTGCCGGGTGAACTCGGGAAGCGGATTCATGCTCGGCAGTCTAGCCGTCCGCCGTCGCCAAATTCGAACCCATTACCCGACGTTGACGTCGACGAATGGCGGCTTGACGACCTCGCATTCGATCTCGCGGCCGCGCACGTCGACGACGACGGTGGATCCGTCCGGGATCTGGGCGGCGGTGTCCAGCAAGGCCAGCGCGATTCCGGTCTTCAGGGTCGGCGAGAAGGTCCCCGACGTGGTCACCCCCACCGGCTGGCCGTCGGAAAGCACCGTGAGGTCGGGGCGCAGCACACCCCGGCCGGTCGCCCGCAGACCTCGCAGGGTGCGGGTGGGGCCCTCGCTCTTCTCCCGGGTGAGCGCATCGCGCCCCCAGAACGCGTCCTTCTTCCAGCCGACGGCCCATCCGGCCCGTGCCTGTACGGGGCTGATATCGGCGGAGAGCTCATGACCGTGCAGCGGATAACCCATCTCGGTGCGCAGCGTGTCTCGCGCGCCCAGACCGGCCAGCTGGCCACCCGCCGCGGTGATCACCGGCAGTAGGGCATCGAACACCGCACCGGCGTCATCCCAGGACGGCAGCAGCTCGTAGCCGTGTTCGCCGGTATATCCGGTGCGGCATACCCGCACCGGCAGGCCGTTCAGCATCGCGTCGGCGTAGGCCATGTACTCCATATCCGTTGGCAGGCCGAGCTGTTGCAGCACCTCCGCGGATTTGGGCCCCTGCACGGCCAGCACCGCGTAGTCGCGGTGCTGATCGGTGACGGTGATTCCCGCGGGGGCCTGCTCCTGCAGGGCGGCGACCACGGCCGCGGTGTTGGCGGCATTGGGCACCAGGAAGATTTCGTCGTCGGATACGTAGTAGGCGATGAGGTCGTCGATGACTCCGCCGGTCTCGGTGCAGCACAACGTGTACTGAGCCTTGCCCGGTCCAACCTTGTTGAGATCGTTGGTAAAACACGCATTGACGAACGCGGCGGCGCCCGGGCCGCGCACCAGCGCCTTGCCGAGATGACTCACGTCGAACAGGCCGACTGCCTCGCGAGTGGCGGTGTGCTCCCCTACCGTGCCGGCGTACGAAACCGGCATGTTCCAGCCGCCGAATTCGGCGAAGGTGGCGCCCTGTGCGGCGTGCCGGTCATGGAGGGGGCCAGGAATCGGAGCAGCAGTCGGCGGCGTCATGGCGTTCACCCTAATTGGCTCATCATTCGCTTTCACTAGGCTGTGAGCCTATGAGCGCATACACGGCACCTTCGTTCACCCTGGCCACCTCCATTCCGCAGCGCGGAGTCTCCGCCGCGGTGCTGCTGGTGGGTGTACGCCCCAGCGAAAAGGAGTCCGACAAGGGCCCCAAGGTGGTGGACGCCCAGCTGCTGGACAAGGCGGCCGTGAAGGCCATCGAGACCGCACTCAAGGCGGTCGGGGCGACCGGCTCGGCCGAACAGCTCAGCCGGGTGGTGGTGGACGGATTGCCGGTGGCCAGTGTGCTCGCCGTCGGGCTGGGGAAGGGCGACAGCGCCGAGACGATCCGTCGTGCCGCCGGTGTGGCCGCCCGCTCGCTCGACAACGTCGAAACCCTGGTGACCACGCTGTCAGAGCGTGATGTCGACTCCACCGTGCAGGGCCTGGTACTCGGCGGGTACCGCTTCGCGGAGTTCCGTAGCGCCAAGACTGCACCCAAGGACGCTGGGCTGCAGAAGGTTACGTTGCTCGTCGGCGACAAGGGCCGCGCGCAGAAGGAAGCCATGGAGCGCGGTGCCGCCGTCGCGGCCGCCGTCGTGACGGCCCGGGATTTTGTGAACACTCCGCCGAGCCACCTGTTCCCCGCCGAATTCGCAAAACGTGCAAAGGCTTTGGCTACGACCGAGGGCATCGAGGTCGAGGTGCTGGACGAGAAGGAACTGGCCAAGGGCGGCTACGGCGGCATCGTCGGAGTCGGCAAGGGCTCCTCGCGCCCGCCGCGGCTGGTGCGGTTGACCTATCGCGGCGCCAAGGGAAAGAAAGCCAAGACGGTCGCGCTCGTGGGCAAGGGCATCACCTTCGACACCGGCGGCATCTCGATCAAGCCCGCCGGCGGTATGGAGAACATGACCTCCGATATGGGCGGGGCGGCAGCGGTTATCGCCGTCACCCTGTTGGCCGCTCGCCGGCAACTGCCCATCGACGTGATCGCGACCGTGCCGATGGCCGAGAACATGCCGTCGTCGACGGCGCAGCGTCCCGGTGACGTGTTGACCCATCTGGACGGCACCACCGTGGAGGTCATCAACACCGACGCCGAGGGCCGCCTGATCCTGGCCGACGCCATCGTGCGGGCCTGCCAGGACGAGCCCGACTATCTGATCGACACCGCGACGTTGACCGGGGCGCAGGTGGTGGCCTTGGGCACCCGCACCCCCGGCGTGATGGGCACCGATGAGTTCCGTGACCGGGTGTCGACCATCTCGCAGTCTGTCGGCGAAAACGGCTGGCCCATGCCGCTCCCCGAGGAGCTGCGTGACGATCTCAAGTCCCGGGTGGCCGACCTGGCGAACGTCACCAATCACCGCAACGGCGGCATGCTGGCGGCCGGGCAGTATCTACGGGAATTCGTGGCGGACGGGGTGCAGTGGGCGCATATCGATGTCGCGGGCCCGGCGTTCAACACCGGCGGGCCGTGGGGCTACACGCCCAAGGGCAGCACCGGTGTGCCGGTGCGAACCATCTTCGGAGTACTGGAGGACATCGTCACCAACGGGTAAAGCCCGTCAGGCGCCTTCCTCGGCCGCGCGGCGCTTGAGGATTCTCTGCCGGGCGTCGTAATCACGTTTGCGTTGCGGGTATCCGGTGCGGTGCACGTCGTACACCGGGATCTTGAGTTTCTCTGAGATCCGCCGGGCACCCGCAACACCGCCGACGCGTCGGCGGGTCCACTCACCGTCACCTGCGATGAGAATCACGGTGACATCGGAGAAGTTGGTCTGCGGCTCGACGAAGGCCTCCACGCCCGTGCGTACCGCGGCCCACGCACCGAGGTAGCGCAAGTCATCGTTTGCGCCTTGTTTGGTCTGCCCCTCTCGCTTGCCGCGGAAGGCGTCAATCCATGCCATTGGCTCATGGTGCCAGCTAATTCTGAGAGCGTGCTGTCATCCGACCGAGAATCTCTTCAGTCTGCTGGTCTGCCCCGCGACAAGGCGCACCGTGGACTTCGGGACGTCAAGGTATTCGGCCAGCAACGCCACCGCGGCCTTGTTGGCCTTGCCGTCGATCGCCGGCTCCCGGACGAAAAGTGTGAGTGTGCCGTCGTCGGCAACCTCCACCGCGGGGCCCTTACGACTGCCGGGTTTGATGACACAGACGACTGTGCGCTCGCTCACTCGTAGATCTTGGACCCGGGCAGGCGCGTCGTTCCACACAGTGACAGGATTGACCCGGCTCCCACTCAGCTGTGGTAAGCCATGAAGTGTCCGCATTGTTAGTGCCGCTGTCCGAACCGTTTTCAGGAGTGGAAACCATGGCCTTCTCCGTCCAGATGCCCGCCCTCGGTGAGAGCGTGACCGAAGGGACGGTGACACGGTGGCTCAAGCAAGAGGGCGACACGGTCGAAGTCGACGAGCCACTGCTTGAGGTGTCTACCGACAAGGTGGACACCGAGATCCCAGCTCCCACTTCGGGTGTATTGAGCAAGATCGTCGCCCACGAGGACGACACCGTCGAGATCGGCGGAGAGCTCGGTGTGATCAGCGAGGCCGGGGAGGCTGCTGCACCTGCCGCGCCCGCCGCCGCGCCGGCTCCGGAACCGGCACCTGAACCCGCTGCTGCCCCTGAACCCGCCCCGGCCTCTGCTCCCGAACCCGCTGCTGCCCCGGCAGCTGCTGCCGCGCCAGCCGGCTCCGGCACCTCCGTCAAGATGCCCGAGCTTGGTGAGTCCGTCACCGAAGGCACCGTGACCCGCTGGCTGAAGAAGATCGGCGACGAGGTCGGCGTGGACGAGCCGCTTGTCGAGGTGTCCACGGACAAGGTCGACACCGAAATCCCGTCGCCGGTGGCTGGTGTGCTGCTGAGCATCTCGGCCAACGAGGACGACACCGTCGCCGTGGGCGGCGAGCTCGCTGTCGTAGGGACCGCTGGTGCTGCCCCCGCCGCGGCGCCGGCGCCTGCGCCCGCTCCTGCCCCCGCGGCAGCCCCTGCCGCACCGCCCGCTCCTGCCGCACCGCCTGCGGCCCCGGCCGCACCCGCGCCTGCCGCACCTGCCCCGGCCCCGGCTCCGGCTCCGGTGGCCAACGGCGCCGCGGGCGACAACCCGTACGTGACCCCGCTGGTGCGCAAGCTCGCCGCCGAGAACAACGTGGACCTGTCCGCGCTCACGGGTAGCGGCGTGGGCGGACGCATCCGCAAGCAGGACGTGCTCGCGGCCGCCGAAGCAGCGAAGGCACCCGCGGCTCCCACACCGTCGGCTGCCGCACCCGCCGCTGCCGTCGCGTCCGCACCCGCGGCCCCCGCACCGTCGCTGGCACACCTGCGCGGAACCACGCAGAAGGCCAACCGGATTCGACAGATCACCGCGAAGAAGACACGCGAATCGCTGCAGGAGACCGCCCAGCTGACGCAGACCCACGAGGTCGACGTCACCAAGATTGCGGCACTGCGGGCTCGTGCCAAGGCGGCGTTCGCCGAGCGCGAGGGCGTGAACCTGACGTTCCTACCGTTCTTCGCGAAGGCAGCTGTCGAGGCGCTCAAGACGCATCCGAACGTCAACGCGAGCTACAACGAGGACTCCAAGGAGATCACCTACTTCGACGCCGAGCACCTGGGCATCGCGGTCGACACCGATCAGGGTCTGCTGTCGCCGGTGATCCACAACGCCGGCGACCTGTCGCTGGCCGGACTGGCACGAGCCATCGCCGACATCGCGGCACGTGCCCGTTCCGGGAACCTCAAGCCCGACGAGCTGGCCGGTGGCACGTTCACCATCACCAATATCGGCAGCCAGGGCGCCTTGTTCGACACACCGATCCTGGTACCGCCGCAGGCCGCCATGCTGGGCACCGGCGCGATTGTGAAGCGTCCCAGGGTTATTCGTGACAATGCAGGTAACGAGTCGATCGGTATCCGGTCGGTCTGCTACTTGCCGCTGACCTACGATCACCGCCTGATCGACGGAGCCGACGCGGGGCGGTTCCTGACGACCATCAAACACCGTCTGGAAGAGGGGGCTTTCGAGGCGGACCTAGGTCTGTAGGCCTATGGGATCTCAGCGGGTCGTCATCGCCGGGTCGTCGGGGGTGATTGGGTCGGCGCTTGTCGCGTCGCTGCGCGCCAAGGACCACACGGTGGTTCGCCTGGTGCGCCGCGACCCGATGGGTCCCGACGAACAACGCTGGGATCCGGCAAGCGGACAGATCGAGCCGGGCGCCCTCGATGGTGCCGACGCCGTCGTCAATATGTGCGGGGTCGGTGTCGGCGACAAACGGTGGTCGGGCGCCTACAAACAGCAGATCTACGACAGCCGCATCATCCCGACGGAGGTGCTGGCCGGCGCCGTCGCCGATGCCAAGGTGCCGGTGTTGATCAACGCCTCGGCGGTCGGCTATTACGGCGACAGTGGGGACCGCGTCATCGACGAGACCGCCTCCAGCGGTACGGGCTTCCTTGCCCGTGTGTGCGTCGACTGGGAAGCGGCAACCGAGGAGGCCGTCCAGGCCGAAACCCGTGTCGTGGTCGCGCGCACCGGCCTGGTGCTCTCCCCCGCCGGCGGGCTTTTCGGCCGGTCGCGGCCGGTGTTCTCCCTCGGTCTGGGCGCCCGGCTGGGCAACGGGCGCTGGTACATGCCCTGGATAAGCCTCGAGGATCAGATCCGCGCCCTCGAATTCGCCTTGGCCGAATCGACGCTGTCGGGCCCGGTCAACCTGACCGGCCCGGCGCCGGTGACGAATGCCGAGTTCACCACCGCGCTGGGCAGGACATTGCATCGCCCAACCTTGCTGGTGGCACCCCAGTTCGCGCTGCGCGCCGTCCTCGGGGAATTCGCCGATGCCGAACTGACCCGCAGCATGCGCGTCATCCCCGCTGTCCTGGAGCAGCACGGATTCCAGTTCGAGCATCACACCATCGGCGAGGCGCTGGCCTACGCCAATAACAGTCGACCGATGAAGTGAGATAATGGAACCTGTGCACCGCTCTCATGGATCCATCCGGTCCAGCGCCGATCCCGTCGATGTACGGGATCTAGGCGTCATCGACTACGAGGCTGCCTGGGAGCTGCAGCGCGATATCGTCGAGGCGCGTGTCGCCGGAGGCCCCGACACCCTGCTGATGTTGCAGCACCCGGCCGTGTACACGGCCGGGCGGCGCACCGAACCGCAGGAGCGGCCGATCAACGGGGCCCCCGTCATCGATACCGACCGGGGCGGAAAGATCACCTGGCACGGGCCCGGGCAGTTGGTCGGCTACCCGATAGTGCAACTGGCCGAGCCGATCGACGTGTTGAATTACGTTCGGCGCGTTGAGGAATCGATCATCGCGGTGTGCGCGCGGCTTGGTGTGCACACGATGCGCGTCGAGGGCCGCTCCGGTGTGTGGCTGGCTGCGGGCGGCGGAAAGCCGGAACGCAAGATCGCCGCGATCGGAGTCCGTGTGCAGCGCGGGGTCACCATGCACGGGTTCTCGCTGAACTGCAACAACAGCCTGGATGCCTATCTGCCGATCGTGGCGTGCGGCATCAGCGATGCCGGCGTGACGACCCTGTCGGCCGAGCTGGGCCGGGATGTGACCGTCGAGGAAGTGCACGACCAGGTGGTTTCCTCGCTTGTGGATGCGCTCGAGGGGCGGCTTCCGGTCGGGGCGACCGCATGACCGAACCGCGCAAGCTGCTGCGGCTGGAAGTCCGCAACGCCCAAACTCCCATCGAACGCAAGCCGGACTGGATCCGCACCCGGGCCAAGATGGGCCCCGAATACAAGGAACTCAAGTCGCTGGTGCGCTCCGGCGGACTGCACACCGTGTGCGAGGAAGCCGGATGCCCCAACATCTTTGAATGCTGGGAAGACCGCGAAGCCACATTCCTCATAGGCGGCGAGCAGTGCACCCGTCGCTGCGATTTCTGCCAGATCGACACCGGTAAGCCCGCCGACCTGGACCGCGATGAGCCCCGCCGGGTGGCCGAGAGCGTCCAACAAATGGGACTGCGGTACTCGACGGTCACCGGAGTGGCCCGTGATGACCTGCCCGACGGCGGCGCCTGGCTGTACGCCGAAACCGTGCGGTACATCAAGGAGCTCAACCCGGCCACGGGTGTGGAGTTGCTCGTCCCCGACTTCAACGCGGTTCCCGAGCAGCTGGCCGAGGTGTTCGCATCCCGCCCCGAGGTGCTGGCACACAACCTGGAGACGGTGCCGCGGGTGTTCCGCCGGATCCGGCCCGCATTCAGCTATGAGCGAAGCCTGTCGGTGATCACCGCCGCCCGTGACGCGCAGCTGGTGACCAAGAGCAACCTGATTCTCGGCATGGGTGAGACCAACCAAGAAATACAGGATTCGCTCGTTGATTTGCACGAGGCGGGCTGCGACATCATCACCATCACCCAGTATCTGCGGCCCTCACCGCGGCACCACCCGGTTGACCGCTGGGTCAAACCGCAGGAATTCGTGGAACTTTCGGATTTCGCGCAGGGGCTGGGCTTCGCCGGTGTGATGGCCGGGCCGCTGGTGCGTTCCTCCTACCGGGCCGGGCGGCTGTACACGCAGGCGATGGCCCACCACGGACGGCCACTGCCCGCCACCCTGGAGCACCTGGCCTCGGCGGGCTCGGCCCGTCAAGAGGCCATCAACCTCATCGGGTAAGAGGCACGGTGCGGACGGCGATATTCTCTAGCCATGCCTAAATCACTGAGTCCCGCCGAGGCCAAGGCTGCCAAGGCCGAGGCAAAGGCGCGTCGCAAGGCCGAATCGAAGGCGCGCCGCGCCCAGATGTGGCAGGCCTTCCAGATTCAGCGCAAGGAAGACAAGCGTCTGCTGCCGTACATGATCGGCGCATTCGTGCTGATCGTGGCCGTATTCGCGGTCGCCGGGTACTTCTCGGGCGGCATCAGCACCTTCCTGTTCCCGATCCTGGGTGTGGTGCTCGGCGTGTTGGTGGGGTTCATCATCTTCGGCCGCCGCGTGCAGAAGTCGGTGTTCACCAAGGCCGAGGGCCAGAAGGGGGCGGCCGGCTGGGCGCTGGACAACATGCGCGGCAAGTGGCGCGTCACCACCGCGGTCGCCGGAACCACGCAGCTCGATGTCGTGCACCGCGTCATCGGACGGCCCGGCGTCATCTTCGTCGCCGAGGGTGCACCCGGTCGACTCGGCCCGCTGCTGGCCCAGGAGAAGAAGCGCACCGCACGCCTCGTCGGCGATACCCCGATCTATGACGTCATCGTCGGCAATGAGGACGGCCAGGTGCCGCTGTCCAAGCTGGAGCGTCACCTCACCAAGCTCCCCGCCAATATCACCGCTAAGCAGATGGACTCCCTGGAGTCGCGGCTGGCGGCGCTGGGCTCGCGTGCCGCGGCCATGCCGAAGGGTCCGATGCCCGGTCAGGCGAAGTCGCGCGGCGGGATGCAGCGCACTATCAGACGGCGTTAGCTCCCACGCTGAGCTGCAGCTCCAGTTTCTGGTGCCGACGCACCATGATGCTCGGAACCCACTGCGCACCATCGGGTTTGACGGTGAACTCACGCGTTCGGTCCAACAGTACGTTGATCGCGGTGCGCGCCTCCAGGCGCGCCAGCGCCGCCCCCACGCAGAAATGCAGCCCCTTGCCGAAGGCGATGTGGCTGCGGGGGCTCGGCCGATCAAGACGTAGCGCATCGGGTTCCTCGAAGATCGCCGGATCGCGATTGGCCGCACCCCACAACAGCGTGAGGTGACTGCCCGCGGGCAGCCTGACCCCGCCCAGCGTGGTGTCCGTCAGCACGTGGCGATGATGTCCGCGAAACGGCGACTCGAGCCGCAACACCTCTTCCAAGAATGTCGGCAAGAGCGTCCGGTCATCCCGGATGCGCTGCTGCAATGCGAGATTCTCGCCGAGTATGCGCACCGCATTGCCCATCAGGCCGGCCGTCGACTCACCGCCCGCGCCGACCAGCTGCACCAGGATCATCACCCCGATGTCCAGGGTGATGTCGGCCCGATTGCACGCCTGCGCGAGATATCCGAGCAGATCATCGCCCGGTGCCGCCAGTTCCTGCTCCAGATGTTCGCGCAGGTGCAGCACCAGGTACATGGTGTCCGTGACGACCTGGGCCTGCCGCTGCGGGGTATTGAGCCCACCGAGCATCTCGGTACTGGAGTAGCCCCATTGCACCAGTTGCGGCACATCCTCGTCCGGCAGCCCGATGAGTCGGGCCACCATCGTCATCGGCAGCGCGTCGCCCATCGCAGCCATCCAGTCGATGCCGTCCCCGTCGACGCCGCGCTGCCACAGTCGCGCGGCGGTGTCGGCCATCGTGGATTCCAGGGCGGTGATCCGCTTGGCGACCAAGGTGGGCAGCACCAGCTTGCGGTGGGCATGGTGGACCGGATCATCGCCGGTGGCCAGCACGTGCGTGGGATCGGCGGGCGGTCCCATCGCGGCGACCGTCAGGCCGTCGTCGGATTTCATGAGTACGGCGGTCAGGTTGGACGAGAAATCCTCGGTGCGTTCGGTGGCCTCCACCACCAGATCCCAGCGCGAGACGAAGTAGAAGCCGGAGTCTGCCACCGGCCACACCGGTGCCGTCTCGCGCAGCCGCCGATAGAACGGATACGGGTCTTCCAGGACCTGCGGGTCGAACAATTCAACGGTGCTCATCACCAACGAGGCTGGCAGACCGCAAAACCGCACGTCAAGGCATTCGCGAAAATGAGAAAACCCAGTTCGGAGGCATCATCTGCGCCGTCTCACGACACCCTTCCCACCTGCGCGAACGGTGAGAATTTCACGATATTTTGTCTCATACTGCGATAGATTCAACGG
This sequence comes from Mycobacteroides franklinii, assembly GCF_002013895.1. GTDB lineage: Bacteria > Actinomycetota > Actinomycetes > Mycobacteriales > Mycobacteriaceae > Mycobacterium > Mycobacterium franklinii. The sequence goes on from NZ_MAFQ01000009.1 coordinate 151,606, forward strand.
ACGATGTCACCCTACTCAGACTGGCTACACGGAGGCGATCGGCGCGTCGTGGCCGCCGATCGCCTCGTGACGGTGGCCGCCGCGCAGATAGCGCGCCACGGATTGGACCGGCTGAGCCTTGATGACGTTGCTCGCGCGGCAGGATGTTCCCGCGCGACGGTGTATCGCCACGTCGGCGGTAAGACCGCGATTGTCGACGCTGTCTTGGCCCGGAACATCCGAAAAGTCACCTCGGACATTCAGCGCGCGGTCGAGTCTGCGGACGCGCGGCGGCGGGCCGTCACCGCCATTACCGCGTCGTTGACCGCCATCCGCAACGACCCGGTGGTCAGCGCGATGGTCGCGACGATGTCCCCCGCTTCGCTGGGGTCCTACCTGACCGCATCCTCAGAAATCCCACGTTCGGCATCCGCGTTCACCGGGCTTGCCGACGACACTGCCGCGCAATGGATTTCGCGGGTGGTGATGGCGTTCCTGTTTTGGCCCACCGCAGACCCGGCTCAGGAATCGGAGATGATCGAGCGGTTCGTCTACCCGGTCTTGAAGGACGCCAACGATTCGCGGGTCTCCGCCTCGGCGACAAGCGAATCCACGATCTCCCCGGCCCGTACCGCGACGTTGGACAGCAGCGACGACGACAGTCCGTGAGTGTGCTCCACCGACCCGTTGAGGTAGATGTCCCCCGGGGCGTCCGCCCGCGGCCGTAACCGATAGTCACGCTCGACCACCGGCCGACCGTCCTCGTCGAATTCGTAACACGAGGCCAATGCGCCCAGGAAGGCTCGCACGTCCAACGGCCGGTATCCGGTGGCGTACACCACCACATCGCAGTCCAGCAGCTCGGTCGACGATGACGGCAGATGGGTAATCGCCAGGCGCACCCGTTCGGGTGTCTCGTCGACGGCGGCGATCCTCGAGGCGTTGTGCATCCACAGCCGCCGCTCTCCGCCGACCCGTTCCTGATACTCGCGGTCGTAGAGGTCGGCGATCAGCGGGGAATCGACTGCGGCGTAATTGGTGTCGCGGTGGTAGTCGACCAGCTGGCGCCTGACCTCGGGGGGCGCGCCGTAGAAGTCATCGACCGCCGCCGGGTCGAAGATCCGGTTGGCGTAGGGGCTGTCGTCGGCCGGACTGTATCCGTAGCGCGCGAAAATGGCGTGCACCTGGGCGCCGGGATGCTGGCTGTGCAGATAAGCGACCGCCTCCGCGGCACTCTGTCCGGCGCCGACCACCGCGACGCGAGCGGGAGAGCTATCCGAAGCCTCGAGCATGTGCAGCAACTGACTGCTATGCCATTGCCGGGCAGTGGGATTGATGCCGGAAGGCATCGCCGGAAAGGTTCCACAGCCCAGAACGAGGGCTCGCGCATGCGTCAGACGATCCGGCCGTACCCCCGTGGTGTCCTGCAGACGCACCTCGAATCCGTCGGCGGCGGCCTTGACTCCGGTCATCCTCGAGGAGTAGCGGACATCGGCATCAAGCGCCTGTTGCGCCCAATCCAGGTAGTCGTGGAACTCTTGCCGAGTCGGAAAGAAACTCTGCTGATTGATGAAATCCGGAAGCCGTTCACGTTCCGTCAGGTAGTTGACAAAGGTGTAGTGACTCTTCGGGTTCCGCAGGGTCACGAGGTCTTTAAGGAAAGAGACCTGCATGCGCGTCCCGGGGATGAGCATGCCGCGATGCCACCCGAACTTGTCCTGCGCATCGACGAACTGTGCCGTCAAACCGCTGGGGTGCTCGGACAGTGCGATACCCAGCGCGAGGTTCGAGGGACCGAACCCGACGCCGAGCACGTCATTAGAGGACCGCAAGAGACCCCTCCAACCGTTCGAGATAACGCTCGGTGACGCCATCCTTGCTCAACAACACCAGGAAATCGGACATGTCGAAATCGACGTCATAGGAGGGCGCCCCGCAGATCCGCGCGCCCAGCCGCACATACGCCCGCAGCAGCGGCGGAATTTTCGGTTTGATGGCGGGCGCTATCTCGTCGATCGATAATCCGTTCACCGACACCGGATTCCGCGGGGTGACCCGATACTCCGGAGTCATGAAGTCCTTGGTGAAGTCGTAGACCGCACGTACCAAAGAGCCGCGCGGTCCGCCGTCCTCCATCTGCACCGACAGGCAGCCCATGATGTATTGGTGCCCGGTCATCTTCTGGTAGCGCAGAATCGCCGCAAACAACAGCCCCATCACGGCGCCGTTGCGATGCTCGGGCGCGACGACAACGCGGCCCAGCTCAACGAGTCCGGGTCGCAGCGGCGCCAGCGCCGAGGCGTCGAACATCGAATCGGTGAACGTCCCGCCCGCCGCCCGATAGCCTTCGGGAGGCAGCAGCCGCAGACATCCGACGATTCTGCCGGTGCCCACTTCGCGGGCCAACAGGTGATCGCAGAACTGGTCGAGCCGATCCAGATCGATCAGCTCCCCCGTCAGCGGGCCCGAAACAGCGTGCGGGAGTGGTGCTCCCATCTCATCCGCGAATGCTTGATACCGAAGCCGTTGCGCCGCTTCAATTTCGGCCGGGTCGGTAGACATGACAATGCTGTACCGTGGGCTCGGGTTCGGGTCCGTCCCCCGATCGGAACTGGCCCCGGGCGCCGCGACAGCAACCGCCGCGCTCTCCATGATCGAAAACTACTCCCTCTGGCTGGGGCTTACGACCGCAATGCACAAATACCGTTGGGCATCCGTGCAGGCAGGCGCGATCACCGATGGCTAGATAGCTAGCGACTCACCGGTGACCGGATCGTGCGAGCGATTCATCGTAGCCACACCGAGCAGAATCAGCGAAACGAATGCCGCGCAGGCCGCCGCGAGCGCCCCCAGTGACAGCACGCTGTCGATGGCCGCCGCGCCGGCGGCGCGGGCCCCGGACTTACCGGCGGCGGCATGACCAAACGCCACACCCATCCCCGCCACACCCAAAAGGATGCCGATCTGGCGGCCCGTACTCACCGAGCCGGTCGCCATTCCGGCATCGTTCAACGGCACAAACTGCAGCGCGGCATCGGATATCACCGCCGAGAGCGCTCCCAGCCCCAGTCCGGCCAGCACCGAACCAAAGATGAAGTGGGTCCAGACCGTGCCGGCGTGTGCACCCGAGGCGGCCCATAACCCCACGGCCACCAGCGCCACACCACCCGGAATGGTGACCATGGTGGGCAGACGCTTGCCCACCAAGATCCCCAGCGGCGCCCCCACGATGGTGGCCAGTGTCAGCGGCCCAGCGCGTAACCCGGTCTCAAAGGCGTTGTAACCCAGGGTGTTCATGAAATACAACGCCAGATAGTTGGTGGCTCCGATGAGCGTGCCCGAAGCCGCCGCCGCGGCGACCCACACCCCGGCGAAACCGGGTGAGGTGACCAGCCGCAGGCTCAGCATGGGCGCCGGGGCACGTCCCTCCCACCAGAAGAACGACACCAGGGCCACCGCGGCACACGCCGCGAGAGCACCGGAAGCGGGTGCTCCAATTCCCCCGTCGTGCAGGGAGATCACCGCGAAAACGCCGGTCAGCAGCCCGCAGGTAAGCAGCACCGTGCCCACCCAGTCCACGGGCCGCATCTCTTCGGCGCGCGTCTCGGGCAGGTGGCGGGCCGCGATCACCAACGCGACCGCCCCCACCGGCAGGTTGACCAGGAAGATCGACTGCCATCCGAAGTGAGTGACGAGAAATCCACCCAGCAGCGGGCCCGCCGCGCTACCCGCGCCCATCACCGCGCCGTAGATCGCGATGGGACCACCGCGGCGCTCCTGCGGGTACGCGGCGGCGATGATCGGCAGCGACACCGCGAGCAGGATCGCGCCGCCAATCCCCTGCACCGCACGCACCCCGATCAACGTGGCCGCATTGCCCGAGAGCGCGCAGCCCAACGAGGCCGTGGTGAACACCACCATGCCCAGCAGATACAGCCGCCTGCGGCCGAGCCGATCGCCCAGGGTGGCCGCGGTGAGCAGCAGTCCGGCCATCGGCAGGGCATAGGCGTCGATCACCCACTGCAGGTCGGAGAGGTCGGCCCCCAAGGACGCCTGCAGGTCAGCGAGCGCACTGGACACGATCGTCATGTCGAGCAGCAGCATGAACACCGCCATGCAGACGACGAGCAGGATCATCTAGCGGGAACGAACCACGACGGTGCGGGTCACCCGGTCATGCAGACCGCGGCCGTCGACATCGGTGATGAGCGGCGGCACAATCAGCGCGATCAGCAGATTCCGGATGAACGCCCGGCCGATGCCGATCGAATTGGTCCCGTCGGCCGGCGCCACCTGCAGGCCCGCCATGTACTGCCCGGGGGTGAATCGCCACAGCCGCACCGCCAGCACGCCGATGCCGAGCCAGGTGAGCAGCTGGGCCGAGGAGAGCGTGGGCGACAACAGGTTTCCCTTGACGAACAGCAGTGCCAGGCCACCGGCGATAAGCCAGTCGATCAGCAGAGCCAGCAGCCGTCGCGACAGCGACGCCGCCGATCCGGGCCCGTTTTCGGGCAGGCCAAGCTGCTCTCCGGGATACCGAGAGTTGCCCGCGCCCTGTACCGAGCCGGGCCCCGACAACCATGAACCCAGGTCTCGCGCCATACTCACAGCGTAAATGCCGACCAATCTGTGCTTACGCGTAACATCCGCGCAACATATGGTTGACCGGCGGGCAACACCGGATCCATAGGTTCAGTCGCGCGGTCATGGTTCAGTGGACCCAAGAGGAAAAGAAATAAGGAGAAGCATGACGTTCAGTAGCCCCGAGGAAGTATTCAAGTTCATTGCCGACGAGAAGGTCGAGTACGTGGACGTCAGGTTCTGTGACCTGCCGGGCGTCGTGCAGCACTTCTCCATCCCGGCTTCGGCTTTCGATCAGAGCGTCTTCGAAGACGGTTTGGGCTTCGACGGGTCCTCGGTTCGCGGGTTCCAGTCCATCCACGAGTCGGACATGCTGCTGCTTCCCGACATTTCGACGGCCAAGCTCGACCCGTTCCGTGCCGCCAAGACGCTGAACGTCAACTTCTTCGTGCACGACCCGTTCACCCGCGAGGCCTACTCGCGCGACCCGCGCAACGTGGCCCGCAAGGCCGAGCAGTACCTGATCAGCACCGGCATCGCCGACACCTGTTACTTCGGCGCCGAGGCAGAGTTCTACATCTTCGATTCGGTCAGCTTCGACTCGAAGATCAACGGCACCTTCTACGAGATCGACTCCGAGGCCGGCTGGTGGAACACGGGCGAGCCCTACGAAGAGGATGGCAGCCCCAACCGCGGCTACAAGGTCCGTCCCAAGGGCGGCTACTTCCCCGTCGCCCCGTACGACCACTTCGTCGACCTGCGCGACGAGATGACCACCAACCTGATCAACGCCGGGTTCACCCTGGAGCGCGGTCACCACGAGGTCGGCACCGGCGGGCAGGCCGAGATCAACTACAAGTTCAACACGCTGTTGGCCGCGGCCGACGATGTGCTGCTGTTCAAATACATCATCAAGAACACCGCCTGGGCGAACGGCAAGACCGTCACGTTCATGCCGAAGCCGCTGTTCGGTGACAACGGGTCCGGTATGCACGCCCACATGTCCCTGTGGAAGGACGGCAAGCCGCTGTTCCACGACGAGGCCGGATACGCCGGGCTGTCGGACGTGGCCCGTCACTACATCGGCGGCATCCTGCACCACGCCCCGTCGCTGCTGGCGTTCACCAACCCGACGGTGAACTCCTACAAGCGTCTGGTGCCGGGCTACGAGGCCCCGATCAACCTGGTGTACAGCCAGCGCAACCGCTCGGCCTGCGTGCGCATCCCGATCACCGGCAACAACCCGAAGGCCAAGCGCCTCGAGTTCCGCTGCCCGGACAGCTCGGGCAACCCGTACCTGGCGTTCGCGGCCATGTTGATGGCCGGTATCGACGGCATCAAGAACAAGATCGAGCCGCTCGCGCCGGTCGACAAGGACCTGTACGAGCTGCCTCCGGAGGAGGCCGCCAACATCCCGCAGGCCCCGACCAACCTGGCCACGGTGATCGACAACCTCGAGAAGGATCACGAATACCTCACCGAAGGTGGCGTTTTCACCTCCGATCTGATCGAGACCTGGATCGCGTTCAAGCGGGAGAACGAGATCGAGCCGATCAACATCCGGCCTCACCCGTACGAGGTCGCGCTGTACTTCGACGTCTAAATCGTTGTGCTGATGAGGCCCCCGGGAGAAATCCCGGGGGCCTCATCGTTTCGCATCACCCAACGGAGTACCTCGGCCCGGCGTACGTTGAAAGTAGATGTCCCGTCTAACTTTTCAAGAAGCGTGGAGTCTCATACCTGACTCGGCCAACGAACTGGGCAGAACCCCCGTCCCGGATCCGGCGTCGACGTCGTCACAGTCTCCGGCAACCCGGCCAAACTCGAACTGTGGGCGATGCCGCGCGAGGACCAGGCCGTGCTGGACACCTATTCCGAGCTTTCCGCGAAACTCAAGAAACCCCAGAAGCTTTCACATGTCATCGCCGATGCCCTGGGGTGCGATTCGAATTACCTCGCGGTGTTCACCCCCGGCGGCCATGGTGTGCTCCTGGGCATCACGATCCTCAATACCGGGATCAGCGGGCAAACACACGCCGATCGCAAGCTGCTCACCGACGACAGCCCGCTGGCATCCAACAACCTGGGACTGCTGGCTGCGGAGACCCTGGTCAAGGCGATCTCCGATGGGTAGACAGGAATAAAGCGGACTATGGTCCTATTGTTAGACGCATGGCTCTCGTCGATATCGAAAACAAGCTCACCGGTCTGACTCCGATTGCCCTGTCGGCATTCCGGATCGTTGTCGGGTTCCTCTTCTTCCTACACGGCACCTCGCACCTGTTCGGTTGGCCGTTGGCCTCGTTCCTGCAACCCGTGGGCACTCTGCCCTGGTGGGCCGGCATCATCGAATTCGTTGGCGGAGCGGCGATCATCCTGGGGCTTGGCACCAGATTGGCCGCTTTCGTGGCCTCCGGCGCGATGGCCGTCGCGTACTTCGCGTATCACCAACCCGAGGGCCTCTTGCCGATCCAGAACAACGGCGAGGCTGCCGCGCTGTACAGCTGGATCTTCCTCCTGCTGGTGTTCACGGGCGGCGGATCGTTATCGCTGGATCGACTCGTTACCCGCGCTAAGCGCTAAGTCGTTATGCGAGAATTGGTTTAGCATCCTGGCCATGGTCTCCTCCAGTACGTCCAGCTCAGTGGCCAAGCTCGACGGCGCCACACCCGTTGTCCTCTCCCTGTTTCGCATCGTCTTCGGATTCCTGTTCACCATCCACGGCACCGCAATCCTGTTCCGCTGGCCCGAACTAACGCCTCCGATGCCGGTTTCCGAATCGTGGTCACTGGGCTGGTGGGCCGGCGCCATCGAATTCCTCACCGGTGTGGCGATTCTGTTCGGCGCCGGAACCCGGATAGCCGCATTCCTGGCCTCGGGCACGATGGCGGTGGCCTACTTCACCCAGCACCAACCCACCGGGCTGCTGCCCATTCAGAACAACGGCGAGCTGGCTGCCCTGTTCTGCTGGGGCTTCTTCCTCCTGGTCTTCACCGGTGGCGGATCCGTATCGATCGACGCGGCGCTCAAGAAGAAGAGTTAGGCACCACCACCGTCGCGATAAGCGCCCGGTGGTCACTGCCATAGATCTGCTCGGTACTCACCGAAGTCGCGGTCGCACCGCGGGTCAGCACGTGATCGATCCCGATCAACCTGGTGTACCAGCGTCCTTCGCGCCAGGTGGGCAGCCAGCCGCCGCCCGCCTGGTCCACGGCGTCCGCGAATCCGCCGGTGAGAATCTGCCGGAACGCGAAGTGGTCATAGGTGGCGTTGAAATCCCCGCCGACAATCACTTTCACGTCGGGGCGCAGCGCCTGCAGTTGCCGTCCCGTGGTGTCCAGTTCGGTGAGCCAGCCCGGTGAACTCATGTCCTTCTCGGGCGGGCGGGTGTGCGCCGCGACGAGCATGACGGACCCCACCCCGGGAATCTCGGCCTCCGCCCAGATCTGCCGCATGGCGAAAGCCTGGTCGTCCTGATGCACCGGGGTCAACGGATACCGGCTCCAGATTCCCGTGCCCAGGGCCAGCGGTTCGGCGATGGTGTAGGAATACGGCAGGGCCGAATCAATACCCGCGGCAACGAGTTTGGTTCGCGCTTCGGGGGTGAGTTCGTCAACTGTCACCACACCCACATCGTGTTCGTGAATCGCGGCCACCACCGCCCCGGCATCACCGGCCCCCACCCGCAGGTTGGTCTGCAGTACGGTGACCGTGGTTCCGGCAGGGGCCCTGTCGGGCAAATACATCGGTGCGATGGCGAGCGCCTGTAACGCGATTACCACTACCGCGGTGAGCACACCCCACCACTGCCGTACCACTAGGAACAGCAACAGCCCCAGGATCATCAGCACGCAGGTGGGCGGAAAACCGGCGGTCAGCCCGATGAGGGGCGACCAGCTGGACCGCACCCAACGCGAGGCAATGGCCACGACGGCGACGATGGCCAGCAGCCAACCCAGCGCCCCCACGGCGGTCCGTCCTCGCACCTCAGGGACGGTACCTTATGTTGATGCCATCATTCAGTCGCGCCGAGCTCGAGGAAGCGTTCGCGCAACACCAGGCCACCGTCCATCGCTGCATCGAGACCGGCGATTGGAACCCCTACGCAGAGATGTACACCGAGGACGCGCTCTACATCGAGCACGTGGTAGGTCGCCTGCAGGGCAAAGAGGCCATTCGGCAGTACATCACCGCGGTGATGGCGGAGTTCCCCGGCAACCATATGCCGAGCCTGCCCGCCACCTGGACGGTGTTCGACCCCGAAAAGGGTTGGGTGGTTTGCGAAATCGACAATGTGATGAGCGATCCGGGTGACGGCCAACATTGGGGCGAGCCGAACCTGACGGTGCTGCACTACGCCGGGAACGGGCTGTGGTCGCAGCAGGAGGACGCCTACAACCCCGCCAACATGGTCAAGATGGTGCGGCGCTGGTGCAAGGCGGCCGAGGCCTCGGGCAATTTGCCCGAGGAGGCTAGCCAGTGGCTGGCCAAGTACGGGTCGCGCAAGAACTAACCGGCGGGTCTGTCGGCCACGATCGTGAGGGTCGCCCGCAAGCCGCCCAGTGGGCTTGACGACAGCACCACCTCTCCCCCATGCAGCGCCGCCTGCTGCGCGACGAGTGCCAGCCCCAGCCCCAGCCCGCCGGGCTTGGCACCGGGGCCACGTTCAAATCGCCCGAGCACCCGCTCGCGGTCGGCTTCAGGTAGGCCGTTACCGTCGTCGTCGACCTCGATCACCAGCCGGTTATCCAGCCGATTTGCCGATAGCACAATATGTTTGGCGTCGCCATGGTTGATGGCGTTGCGTACCAGGTTGTCCACGGCCAACCGCAGTCCGTCGGGCCAGCCCAGCACCACGCCACCGTCGTCGGCGTGGACGGTGATCTCCGGCGCGTCGGCACGGTGCATCAGCGCATCCCCCGCCACCCGGTCCAGGAGGTCGGCGATATCCACCAGTTCGCGATCCTCGGTCCTGGCGAGGTCACCGGAGGCCAGCTGACCAAGCGCGGTGATGGTGGCCTCGACACGCCGTTGAGCGCGCTGCAGGTCGCCGATCACCTCGATGCGTTCCTCGTTCGACAGGTCGTGTGCGCGCAAGGTGTCCAGGTCGGCGCGCATCGCGGTAAGCGGTGTGCGCAGCTCGTGGGCCGCACTGGCAGCGAAATCGCGAGCCGCCAGAAGGGATTTGGTGGTTTCGGACTGCGCCGCCGAGACCCGGCCGAGCATGGCGGCCATGGCCTCGGCAAGCTCCTCGGATTCGCGGGCTCCGCGCACCGCCGCCACCTGCAGACCGTCGGTATCGAGCTGACGGGTCTGTTCGGTGAGTTGATGCAGCGGCCGCATCGCACGCCCGGCGAACAGCCAGGCGAAGCCACCGGCCAGCAGCATCGACAGCACACCCAAGGCGATGAATACCGGAATTCCGCGGTGATTGACCAACACGGTGTCCGACCGCGTACCCAGCGAAATCACGGTCTGTTCTTCCGGGTTCTCGATGGTCCGCACCCGGTAGTTCACGTCACCGACGGTCACATTCCCCGTCCCCAACGGCATCCGCGGCAGCTCGACGCCCCGGAAGATCACCAATCCTCCGCTCTTGCTGTCCCGCACGGTCAGCACAAAGGTGGTTTCGCCATGACGCGTGGTGGCCTGTACCGCATCGGTCAGCATGTCCAGACGCCGATCGAGTTGTCGAGTATCGTTGCGCACCAATGCAATACCTGCGACGACGCCCATCAGGGCGACCATCAGGCCGGCGGCCAGGAACGCCGCGACCGCGACGCGGGTACGTAGGGACAGTGAGCGTTTCATGGCTCTTCCCGCATCACGTATCCCACACCCCTGACGGTATGGATGACCCGGGAGGCTCCCCCGGCCTCCAGTTTGCGGCGCAGGTAGCTCACGAAGACATCGGCCACATTGGTCTCGACGTCGAAGTCGTACCCCCACACCAGTTCCAGCAGGCGGGTGCGGCTCAGCACCACACCGGTGTTCTCGGCCAGCACCACCAAGAGGTCGAACTCGCGCTTACTCAGCTCGACGCGTTCTCCGTGGACGAAGACCAGTCTGCGCGAGACGTCCACGGTGATCTGTCCGACGGTGATGGCGGACGTCGCGAGACCGCCGGCACCGGCGCCGCGGCGGCGCAGCAGTGCGCGCAGGCGAGCCACCAGCTCGCCCAGGTCGAAGGGTTTCGTCAGATAGTCGTCGGCCCCGGCCTCCAGGCCGGCGATTCGATCGTTGACGGTGTCGCGTGCGCTGAGCACGCAGATCGGAATGTCATTACCCAGGGCCCGCAACGCGGTCACCACCGCCACCCCGTCCAGCTCGGGCATCTGCACATCGAGCACCAGGGCGTCGGGCTCATCGGCCGCAAGCTGGGTAAGTGCATCGCGGCCATCGACAGCGACCCGGACGTCGAAACCCGAGTGGCGTAGCCCGCGGGCTACCGAGTTCCGGACGTCCGGGTCGTCATCGACCATCAACACCTTGTGACGGGCGGCATTTTCCTGTGTCATCGCTGCATAAGGCTATGCCGCTCGCCTGAGTGTGTTGTTACACGTCCTGCTGATCAACCACCGCGGTGACGTTCGGCGCAGCCGGCTTGGCCGGAGCGGCCTGCTGGGTGTTGGCGGTTTCCGTGTTCTCCTGAGCCTGCTGCTGCGGCGCGAAGGGGTTCCACGGCTGCTGCTGCGGCTGCTCGGCCGGCGCGTTCTCGGTGGCGGGCTGCTCGGCGGGCGCCTGGCCCACCAGACCGGCCGGCGCGGCCGGGGCGGCGTCATCGGTGTCTGCACCGCAGCTGTTCTTCAGGCTCGTCAACGGCTGACGGATCTTGTCCAGCTCGGCCTTGGCGGCGGGCTGACCGTCCAGGTAGGTCTTGATGGCCTCATGACGCTGGCCCTCGGGAGCACCCTTGGCAGCGTTGGTGATCCCGTCGTTGATCGTGGGGTTCTTGTCCAAGTAGCTCGCGACCTGGCTCGAGACGGTCGAGTGGGTGCGGGCGAACTCGGCGGCGGTGCACTTGCCCGGGGCTGCGTCGGCAGCGCCCGCGAATGCCAGGGCGCTGGCCACTGCGCCGGCGCCAACAACACCGCTGAGGACAGCAGAGGTGAACTTCATGGAGTAACTCCTTGTTCAGCGTTACAGCCGACGACGTGCCGGCCCGTCCGGGACGCTATCGACAGTTGGTTGGACGGTCATGGCCTGAACGTTAAGAAACCATGAGAAGCGGGGCCAAAATCACATTCGGGTAGTTCACCGAGGTCAGACACCCCCGTCGCGCAGGGAACGAATCATGCTCTGCAGGATCCGGAACGCTCCCGACTGTTCGGAATCGGTCATACCGGCCAGCATCCTGACTTCGACGGACCGGACCGCGACGGTCGCCTTCTCCAGGCTCCGCCGCCCGCGCGGCGTGAGTCGGGCGGGAAGGACCTTCCCGACGGAAGCCTCCGCGGGCCGGGTCACGTAGCCGTCCCGTTCCAGGTTCTGCAGCAGCACATTCATCGTCTGGCGCGTCACGAACGCGCCCCGCGCAAGCTCGGAGTTCGACAGACCCGGGCGTTGAGCCAACAGCTCCAGGCATGAGTAGTGCGTCACGCTCATGCCGAGCGGCCGCAGCACCTCCTCCATGGCCGCGCGCAGGGTGCTCGATGCCTCCTTCAGGAGGTAGCCCAGTGACGTCTCCAGGTCGACACCGTCTTGACTCATGTCAGTATTCTGACATAAGTTGATGCATGTCAGAAAACTGACATGCATCAGAAAGGCCATCATCATGCCCGTCACCGGCCCCGATTTCATCTCACTGCAAGCGCGCGACCTCGACGCATCGCAGGCTTTCTACGAGCAGTACCTCGGTCTCGTCCGCTCGCCGGCAGGACCTCCGCACGCCGTGGTCTTCGAGACGCAACCGATCGCGTTCGCGCTGCGCGACGTCATTCCCGGCACCGATCTGGCATCAGTCGCTCAGCCGGGCATCGGCGCGGCAATCTGGTTGCACGCCACCGATGTCCAGGTCATTCACGATGCTCTGGTCGCCGACGGTCACACCATCGTCTCCGCGCCCATCGACGGCCCCTTCGGCCGGACATTCACCTTCGCCGACCCCGACGGATACCAGGTGACTCTCCACGACCGCGCCTGACGGGTTAACCGTCCGGCCAGCACCGGTTCTTGAAGTCCTGCACCGGCTGACGGATCGCATCCAGATCGGCCCTCGCCGCCGGATTGGCATCGAAGTAGGCCTGCACCGCCTCATGTTTGGCGGCGCCGTCGCCGGGGGTGTTCTTGAGGGCATTGCTCATCCCGGCGTTGACGTCGGGATGGCGCTCGAGGTAGTCGGCACGCTTGGTGGCCGCCACCGCATCGAGCCGAGCCTCCTCGGAGACGGTGCAATCGCCCGGCTTCGCCTGAGCCGGTACCGCCACGCCGAGCGCACCGACGACAACACCGAGACCCACGACGATCTGGACCGTTATCCGCATGAAGCAGAAAGCTACTCCCCAAACACCCTCTGCACGACGGCTTTCGCGCGCCTGGTCACCCGCAGATAGTTGTCCAGGAACTCGCCGCCGTCGTTATCCGGCCAACCGGCGGCGGCGGCCACCGTGTTGAGCAGCCGTCCGGGGCCGGGCAGCTGGTCGGTGGGCTTGCCGCGCGCCAGCACCAGCGCATTACGGGCATTGGTCGCGGTCAGCCACGCCTGACGCAGCAGCTCGGCATCGTCGGCCTCGAGGAGCCCGGCGTCCGCCGCGGCCCGCAGTGTCTGCAGGGTCGAAGTGCTGTGCAGGGACTGATGTTCGTGCGCGTAGCGCAGCTGCAGCAGCTGCACGGTCCACTCGACATCGGCCAGTCCGCCGCGTCCCAGTTTGGTGTTGGTGTTCGGGTCCGCGCCGCGCGGTAGCCGCTCGGCATCAACCCGCGCCTTGATCCGGCGGATTTCGCGCACCGCATCCTGGGCGATACCGCCGGCCGGATACCGCGTCTTGTCGATCATGTGCAGGAACCGAAGTCCCAGATCGGCATCGCCGGCGACGCTGTGCGCCCGCAGCAGGGCCTGCACCTCCCACGGCTGCGCCCATTGCGCGTAATAGGTCTCGTAGGCGCCCAGGGTGCGCACCATCGGCCCGTTGCGCCCTTCGGGCCGCAACCCGGTGTCGACCTGCAGCGGCGGGTCGGTGCTCGGGGCGCCGAGCAGCTTGCCCACCTTCTCGGCGATGGTCGCCGACCACCGGACCGCTTCGGCCTCGGTGGCGCCGCCGCGCGGCTCACACACGTATAGGACGTCCGCATCGGATCCGTAGCCGAGCTCTCCCCCGCCCAGGCGCCCCATGCCGATGACGGCGATAGCCGCGGGAGCCTCCTCGTCTTCTGGAGTGCCCGTCTTGATCACCGCGTCCAGCGCCGCCTGCAGCACCGCCACCCACACCGACGTGAGTGCGCCGCAGACATCGACGACGTCCAGCAGCCCCAGCAGATCGGCCGAGGCCACCCGCGCCAGCTCCCGTCGTCGCAGTGATCGTGCCGCCGCGATCGCGCGTTCCGGGTCGGCGTGGCGCGCCGAGGACGCGACAAGCGCCCCGGCCACCGACACCGGTTCGGCCTCAAGGAGTTTGGATCCATTCGGGCCGTCGGCATACAACTGGATCACTTCGGGGGCACGCATGATCAGGTCCGGCACATAGGCCGACGTCCCCAGAATCTGCATGAGGCGTTTGGCCACCGCACCCTCGTCACGCAGGGTGCGTAGGTACCAGGTCTGGTCGACCAGCGCCTCGCTCACCCGGCGATATGCCAACAGCCCGGCATCCGGATCTGGAGTGTCCGCAAGCCAATCCAAAAGCGTTGGCAGCAGGATGGATTGGATGCGCCCGCGGCGCCCACCCTCCTTGGTCAGCGCGGAGAGGTGACTGAGGGCATGTTGCGGCTGCTGGTATCCCAGGGCCGCTAGCTGACGCACCGCCGCCTCGTTGGACAGCCCCAGCGCTTCTTTGTCGAACTCGGTGACCGATTCCAGCAGCGGTTGATAGAACAGCTTGGTGTGCAGGCGAGACACCCGCACCGCCTGCCGCTTGATCTCGGTGCGCAGCACCCCCAGGGCATCGTTCTGCCCATCGGGGCGCACATGCGCGGCCCGGGCCAGCCAGCGCATCGCCTCGGTGTCCTCCGGCGCAGGCAGGGTATGGGTGCGCTTGAGCCGCTGCAGCTGCAGCCGGTGCTCCAATAGCCGCAAAAACTCATAGGACGCCGTGAGATTGGCGCCATCGTCACGTCCGATATAGCCGCCGGTGGACAACACCGTCAGCGCATCGACCGTCGACGCGACATGCAGCGACTCATCGGCACGGCCGTGTACCAGCTGCAGCAGCTGTACCGCGAATTCGACGTCGCGCAGCCCGCCGGTGCCCAGTTTGATCTCACGCTCGCGCAGGTCCGCGGGCACCAGCGATTCCACCCGGCGACGCATCGCCTGCACCTCGGATACGAAATCCTCACGCTCACAAGCGGTCCACACCATCGGCATGAGCGCGTCCACGTACGCCTTGCCCAGGTCCGCATCGCCGACGGCGGGGCGCGCCTTGAGTAGCGCCTGAAATTCCCAGGTCTTGGCCCACCGCCGGTAGTAGGCGACGTGAGATTCCAAGGTGCGCACCAGCGCTCCCCGTTTACCCTCGGGCCGCAGTCCCGCGTCCACTTCGAAGAAGGTGCTGGAGCCGACGCGCATCGTCTCCCCGGCCAGGCGGGTGGTCAGCGAGTCCGCCTCCTCCCCCACGAAGATGACATCGACATCGCTGACGTAATTGAGTTCGCGCGCACCACATTTACCCATCGCGATGATCGCGAGCCGGGGTGGTTCCTGTCCGTCGGGGACCACCAGTGACACCGCCACGGCCAGCGCCGCCGTCAGCGCGGCATCCGCCAGATCCGACAGGTGACAGCCCACCACTGGGAACGGCAATACCGGTTCGTTCTCGACGGTGGCCGCCAGATCCAGTGCGGCCAGCACCAACAGCCGGTCCCGATAGGCGTCCCGCAATGCCGAGATCGCCGCGCCCTCCGGCACCGAGGCGCGCCCGTCAATGGCGCCGACGGCCTCCAAAAAGCGTTCTTGCAGAGCCGCTTTGGTCTCGAGTTCAATCTCCCCGACCAGCAGCCGCCAACGATCGGGATGCGCCACCAAGTGGTCGCCGAGCGCCAGCGAGGAGCCGATCACCGACAGCAGCCGCCCCCGCAGGGCGATATCGGTGCCGAGTTCCTGATCCAGCACGGCCCACTGCGGGCCCATCTCCTCGCGCAGCCGTATCAGGGTGAGGAGCGCCGCGTCGGCGTCGGGAGAACGCGACAGCGACCACAGCAGCGGGACATGCGCCTCGGTGGTCCAGCCCAGCTCTTCGAGCAGTGATGCCGCCCGTGCGTCGACAAGCCCCAGCCGCCCGACGCCGGGAACCTTCGAACGCTCAGAAGATCGAGTCACAGACCCAAGTAGGCCCGCAGCTCGAACGGGGTCACATTGCTGCGATAGCGCGCCCACTCGGCCCGCTTGTTACGCAGGAAGAAGTCGAAGACATGCTCTCCCAAGGCTTCTGCAACAAGCTCGGAACGCTCCATGGCGATGAGCGCGTTCTCCAGCGTGCTGGGCAGCTCCTTGTAGCCCATGGCCTGGCGCTCGGCCCGGGTCAGGCCCCAGACGTCGTCCTCGGCCTCGGGTCCCAATGTGTAGCCCTGCTCGACACCGCGCAGACCGGCGGCCAGCAGCACCGCGTACGTCAGGTACGGGTTGCAGGCCGAGTCGGGGCTGCGCACCTCGATGCGGCGTGAGGACGACTTGCTGGGCGTGTACATCGGAACGCGCACCAGCGCCGAGCGGTTGGCCGCTCCCCACGACGCCGCGGTCGGCGCCTCGCCACCGTGCACCAGCCGCTTGTAGGAGTTCACCCACTGGTTGGTGACAGCGCTAATCTCGTTGGCGTGCTCCAGGATTCCCGCGATGAACGACTTACCGACGTCGGACAGCTGCAGCGGGTCATCGGGGTTGTGGAAGGCGTTCGTGTCACCCTCGAACAAGCTCATATGGGTGTGCATCGCACTACCGGGGTGATCAGTGAACGGCTTGGGCATGAACGTGGCATGCACGCCGTCGATGATCGCCACTTCCTTGACCACATTGCGGAACGTCATCACGTTGTCCGCCATGGACAGGGCGTCGGCGTAACGCAGGTCGATCTCCTGCTGACCCGGTGCGCCCTCATGGTGGCTGAATTCCACGGAGATACCCATGGATTCGAGCGCATCGATGGCGTGCCGGCGGAAGTTCGGCGCCGCCTCGTGCACGGCCTGGTCGAAGTATCCGGCGTCATCGGCCGGGATCGGCGCCGACCCGTCGTCCGGCATGTTCTTCAGCAGGAAGAACTCGATCTCCGGGTGCACGTAGCAGGAGAAGCCCAAATCGCTTGCCTTGGCGAGCTGGCGGCGCAGCACGTGCCGCGGGTCCGACCAGGACGGTGATCCGTCGGGCAGCTTGATGTCGCAAAACATGCGAGCCGAGTGGTGCTTACCGGCGCTGGTAGTCCACGGCAGCACCTGGAACGTCGACGGGTCGGGGTGCGCGACGGTGTCCGATTCGGAGACACGAGCGAAGCCTTCGATGGACGAGCCGTCGAAGCCGATGCCTTCCTCAAAAGCACCCTCGAGCTCAGCGGGCGCGATGGAGACACTCTTGAGGTAACCAAGTACATCGGTGAACCACAGCCGGACGAAACGGATATCTCGTTCTTCCAGCGTGCGCAGCACGAATTCCTTCTGACGATCCATGGGGAGAGTATGCCGCAGGTCAGCAGCGCACGTCTTTAGGAGGCACGGTGCCGTCGACGAAGTAACGCGTCACCGCATCGTCGACACATGCCTCGCCGTTGAACGCGACGGTGTGTTGGGTGCCCTCATAGCTGATGAGCGATCCGCCCAGCTGCCGTGACAGCGCCACTCCCGCCTCGTAGGGAGTCGCCGGGTCGTGGGTCGTGGAGATGACCACCACTGGCGGCAGGCCGGGAGTCGACGGGGTGTGCGGTGTCGACGTCGGCGGCACCGGCCAGAAGGCACACATATCGCGCGGGGCGTATCCGGTGAACTGGCCGTAGCTCGAGAACGGCGCCTGCTCGCGCAGCTGCTTGTCGGCGGCCACCCAGGGAGCGGAATCCTTCGGGGTCGGTCCGTCGACGCACCGAATCGAATTGAACGCGTCCTGCAGGTTGTCGTAGCTCCCGTGATCGTCGCGCTCTTGGTATTGATCGGCCAGCCACAGCAGGTCATCGGGCCCGCTGCCATCTGCCAGGCCGGACAGACCCGAGGTGAGGAACTTCCAGTAGCGCGGTGTGTACATCGCCTGGATGGTGCCGGTGATGGCGTCCTGGTAGCTCAGCCCGCGCGGGTCATTGGTCTTGGCCGGCTTGGCCACCAGCGGGTCGATCAGCTGGTGAAAACGCTTCACGGCCTGCGACGGGTCGGCCCCCAACGGGCACTTGGCGTCCTTGGCGCAGTCGGCCGCGTAGTCATTGAAGGCCACCTGGAATCCGGTCATCTGCCTGACGTTGGACTCGACCGGGTCGATGGTCGGGTCGATCGCGCCGTCCAAGACCATGGTGCGCACGTTCTGCGGGAAGTATTCGGCATATTGGGTGCCCAGCTCGGTGCCGTAGGAGTAACCCAGGTAATTGAGCCTGGTGTCCGCCGCCCCATTTCCGACAATGCTCCTGACGATATCCATATCCCTTGCTGCCGAAGCAGTTCCGGCGTTGGCCAGGAAGTCCAGCCCCATCCGGTTTGCACATTCGTTGACGTACTTGCGGTACACGTCTTCGATGTGGGCCACGCCGGCCTGGCTGTAATCGGCCAGCGGTTCCCGGCGGAAGGCGTCGAACTCGGCGTCGGTACGGCAGCGCAGGGTCGGCGTGGAGCCGCCGACACCGCGCGGGTCGAACCCGACGATGTCGAAGCTCTTCCCCACCTCAGAATCACCCAGCTTGGCGCCCATACCGGCCGCCAGGTCCACACCCGATCCGCCCGGGCCGCCGGGATTGACCAGCAGTGCGCCCACGCGCTTGCCGGAGGCGGGCACCCTGAGCACGGCAAGCTCGGCCACCGCGCCCATCAGCTTGTCGTAGCTGACGGGCACCTTGACCTTGGCGCAGCGCGCGGTCGCGATGCGGCTGGTGTCACCAACGAATCCCGCGCAGCTGCCCCAGACAACCTTTTGGTCGTAGAACGCCTGCAGCGACGGGCTGGGAGCCGGCAGCGGCGCCGCGGCCGCAGGGAGCGCAGGGACGGCCGCCGTCAACATCAAGAAAATCACTGGTAACGCCCGGCGCATCCGCATCATGGGCCACATCGTGCCATGTCGCGTACCAAAAGGGATCAGCAGCGGGCGCCTTCAGGCGGAGTCGTGACCTTGATGAGATAGTCCTCGGCCGCCTTGTCGACGCACTGGTTGCCGTCGAACACGATGGTGTGCTTGGTCCCGTCGTAGGTGAGCAAGCCTCCACCGAGCTGTTTGGCCAGTTCAACGCCCGCCTGGTACGGGGTCGCCGGGTCATAGGTGGTGGAAACCACCAACAGCTTGGGCAGACCCGCCACGTGGATGGGGTGCGGCTTGCTGGTCGGCGGTACCGGCCAGAACGCGCACACGCCCAGCGGGGCATTGCCGGTGAACTCGCCGTAGTCCTGGAACGGCGCCACCTCGCGGATGCGCCGGTCCTTCTCGACGGCCTTGGCGCGATCCTTCTCCGGTGGTTCGTCGACGCAGTTGATGGCGGTCTGCGCGTCCTGCGCGTGGCTGTAGTGCCCGTCCTCGTCACGCTTCATGTAGGCATCGGCGAGCAGCTGCAGGATGTCGCCCGACCCCTCGCTGAGTTGGCGGAGCGCCTTGGTGAACGCCTCCCAGAGCGTGGGCGAGTACATCACCATGATGGTGCCGATGATCGCGTCACTATGCGACAGACCGCGACCGTCCTTGGTCTTGACCGGGTGATCAACCAATGGATCGATCATGGCCCGATAGCGCGCGGTCGCCTGTGCGGGATCGGTGCCCAGCGGGCAGGTCGGGCTCTTCGCGCAATCGGCGGCGTAGTTGTCGAAAGCCTTTTGGAATCCGGCAATCTGGTCGATATCGGCCTGGGTGGGATCGGCGTTGGGATCGATCACCCCGTCCAGGATGAGCGCGCGCACGTTCTGGGGGAACTCTTCTGCGTATGTGGTGCCGATCCGGGTTCCGTACGAGTAGCCCAGGTAGGTCAGCTTCTCGTCACCCAGCGCGGCGCGGAGCCGGTCCATGTCCTTGGCGACGTTTACCGTGCCGACATTGGCGAGGAACTCCAGCCCCACCTTGTCCACGCAGCGCTTCACGAAGTCCTTGGAATCCTGCTCCATCCGGGCCACGCCCTCGGGGCTGTAGTCGGTGTCGTTCTGCGCACGCAGCCGATCGACGTCTTTGTCCGTGTTGCACTCGATCGCCGGAGTCGAGTACCCGACGCCGCGCGGATCGAATCCGATGAAGTCGAAGTGGTCACGGATGTCCTTGGGCACCTGCTTGACGATGGCGGTCGCGGCCTCGATACCGGACTGGCCCGGACCGCCGGGGTTCATCAGCAGCGACCCGATCCTGTCGCCCTTGGCCGGGTACTTGATGATCGCCAGCCGCGCCTTGGCTCCGTCGGGCTTGGTGTAGTCGACGGGAACCTCAAGCTCCGAGCACACGGTGCTGGCCGGAATCGTGACGTTCTCGGGCGTGAAGCCGTCGCAATCGCCCCAACTGAGCGAGGTTTCCGACGGTCGTGCCGCCGTCGCCTCACCCTCGACCGACCGCACACAACCAGAGACGACGGCTACCACCGAGGCAAGAGCCAATAGCGGCAACAGCCCAGGGCGACCAAGCCCACGCAACATCATGTCAGCCATGTTGCCATGCGAACTCAGATCCGGTCCTTTAGCTCCTGCAGCGCCACGCCGAAATCGTCGGTCAGGGTGAAAAGGTCCGGCATCAGATCCGGGCAAGAAATCAGGCCGACGTTGAGCTTCCCGTCCAGCGACATCACCGTGACGGTGAGCGCGGCGCCATGGAAGATCGGGCCCAACGGGTACATCCCGATGACCTGGGCGCCTAAAAAGTACAGCGGCACTTGCGGTCCCGGCACGTTGGAAACCACTAGATTGTGGATCACCGGGTGGCGGTCGGCGAGCCGGATGCGCGAGTAGACGCGCATGGCGGTACCGAATACCGCCGGCGCCGCGAATTGGCTCCAATCCTGCAGCAGGGTGGCGCCCAGCACTGCGGTGTGATCCTTGGCGATGTTGTTTGCCGCAGCGATGGCTTGAAGCCGGGTCACTGGATCATCGACATTCGTCTCCAGCCGAGAGAACATGCCGGACACTTGATTTCGGCCCGGCCGGTCCGACTTCTCGTGCACGGAAACCGGAACCATGGCGACCAACGAGTTGTCCGGCAGCTCACCACGATCGTCCAGGTACTTGCGCAGCGCACCGGCACAGATGGCCATCACGACATCGTTGACCTTGACGCCGAAATGGTTCTTGACCGCGCGGACATCTTCCAGATCCAGCTGGGCGTACCCGACATTGCGACGGCTGGTGATCGTGGAATTGAACGAGGTGCGCGGCGCCGAGAAGGGCGCGGACATGGCCTCGCCGCGCTTGGAACGCTCCAGCCAAGCGGGGATCACCCCGATCGTGGCGGGCAGGAGCTTGGCGAATTTCAGTGGCCGCGATGCCCATTTGAGCGCTCCGGTTACCGCGATCTCGATGCTGTTGGCACCGCCGACCCCGGACGTGGGTTCGGGCGCCTCGGCATCGGGTTCTAACGCACACAGCGTCGACATCAGATTGGCGCCGGTCACCCCGTCGACGGAGGCGTGGTGCATCTTGGTCATGACCACCAAGCGAGTTCCGCCGCCCGTCGCGCCGGTTTCGATGACCCACATCTCCCACAGCGGACGGGCGCGATCCAGCGGCAGCGACGCGATGTGTCCGCACATGTCGGCGATCTCGGCCTTGCCGCCGGGCGACGGTAGGCCGACATGGTGCAGATGACGGTCGATATCGAAGTCGTCGTCGTCCACCCACACCGGGTGATCCAGGTTCAGTCGGCTGTCGGCGAGCTTCTCCTTGAACGACGGGATGCCCTCGACGCGTTCGGCCAGTTTGGTCCGCAGTTTCTCGAACGAGTAGCCACCAGGAATGGTTGTGGTGTCTAATTCCAATATTCCGCACACGTGCATGGGTTGAGTGGGTGTTTCCAGGTACAGGAAACTGGCGTCGAGTCCGGAAAGCCGCTGCATGCCGCAGATGCTAGGCGAGTCGGATAGTGCCCCGTGCCCAAACGGCGACCAAATGCCGTGACTGCCGGTGTGACCAAGTCCACCCGATCGGATATTCATCTCGTGGCCACGCGGTGGCAGACTGAACATCGTTAGAAACCCAGGGACCCGGATGGGCCTTGAGGAAATCGACGAAAAAGAGACTCCGTTATGTCCGAGATGTCTGAATCTGCCTTGTATGGCGCTGCTTCCGAAGCAACCTCCAAGCCTCGCACCAAGACCCGCGTGCACCACCTGCAGAAGTGGAAGTCCGAGGGTCACAGGTGGTCGATGCTTACCGCGTACGACTACTCCACCGCGCGAGTGTTCAACGATGCCGGGATTCCCGTTCTGCTGGTCGGGGATTCGGCCGCGAATGTGGTTTACGGGTATGACACCACCGTGCCGATCACCATCGACGAGCTGATTCCGTTGGTGCGCGGCGTGGTTCGTGGCGCGCCCGAGGCGCTGGTGGTTGCCGACCTACCCTTCGGCTCCTATGAAGGCGGCGCCGCCCAGGCCCTCGCGAGCGCCACCCGCTTCATGAAGGAAGCCGGTGCGCACGCGGTGAAACTCGAAGGCGGAGAACGTGTTGCCGAGCAGATCGCGACGCTGACCGCCGCCGGGATTCCGGTGGTGGCGCACATCGGATTCACTCCGCAGAGCGTAAACGGCCTTGGCGGGTACCGGGTTCAGGGACGCGACGATGCTGCCGCACAGCTCATCCACGACGCCATCGCGGTCCAGGAGGCCGGAGCCATCGCCGTCGTGATGGAGATGGTGCCGGCAGATCTGGCGACACAGATCACCGGCAAGCTCACCATCCCCACCGTCGGTATCGGCGCGGGCCGCGAGTGCGACGCGCAGGTGTTGGTGTGGCAGGACATGGCCGGAATGACCAGCGGCAAGACCGCCAAGTTCGTCAAGCAGTTCGGGCAGGTGGGAGCGGAACTACGCAAGGCCGCCGAGCAGTATGCCGACGAGGTGGCTCGCGGGGTGTTCCCCGCTCCCGAGCACTCGTACTAAATCGAGATCGTCAGGCGCGCACGCCGAGTTTGTTGTCCAGGTACTCCTGGCGGCAGGCTCGACGTGCGAGCTTTCCGCTGGTGGTGCGGGGAATCGCACCCGCCTGTACCAGCTGCACATCCGCGATGGGCAAGTTGTGGCGTCGCGAGACGGCAGCGCGGATCGCATCGACGATGGGCTCCGGCTCGGCCCGGCCCGCACCAGCAGCGCGCTCTGCCACGATGACCAGCTGCTCCCCAGATCCTTCGGCGGGCACCGAGAATGCCGCCACGAAACCACGGCGCACCGCGGGCGAGGCCTCTTCGACAGTGGCCTCGATGTCCTGTGGGTAGTGGTTGCGACCGTCGATGATGACCAGGTCCTTGACCCGCCCGGTGATGTAGAGCTCACCATCGAGGTACACGCCCAGATCGCCGGTGCGGAACCACGTGGCGCCGGGCTCGGTACCGGTGGCGTGGCTGCCGTGGTCCAGCCGTGCCTGCAGCTTGTTGCGGAACGAGAAGTCCGTCTCCTTGGGCCTGCCCCAGTAACCGCGGCCGATGTTGTCGCCGTGCAGCCAGATCTCCCCGACCTCACCGTCGGCCAGCTCGGAGTCGGCGTTCGGGTTGACGATCACCGCCCACTGGCTGCGCGCGATGTTGCCGCAGGACACCTGCGGGACGGCGTTCTCGTCGTCCGCGTCGACGCGCACGGCGCGTCCATTGCCCAACTCCCTGCGGTCCAGGTACACCACCGAGGCCTCGGCATCGGAGGGAATGGTGGAGACGAACAATGTCGCCTCGGCCATTCCGTAGGACGGCTTGATGGTGGTCGGCGGCAGCCCATACGGCCCGAAGGCGTCGTTGAACTTGCGGATCGAGGAGATGCTGACGGGCTCGGATCCGTTGATGAGGCCCGCGACATTGCTGAGGTCGAGTTCCTCGCCGTCCTTGGGCAGACCCCGCTCGGCAGCCAACTCGAACGCGAAATTCGGTGCGGCGGCGAAGGTTCGGCCCAGGTGCCCCTCAGCTGCGAGCTCCTTGATCCACCGTCCGGGCCGTCGCACGAACGACACCGGGGACATCAGGGTGATCCGGCCACCGCACAGCGGGAACAGGATCATCAGCAGGCCCATGTCGTGGTAAAGCGGCAGCCAGCTGACGCTGCGGATGCTGTCGTCCAGACCGACCGAGATGATCATCTGCAGGACATTGGTCATCACCCCGCGATGGGTGATCTCGACACCGGCGGGCACCCGGGTGGATCCCGAGGTGTACTGCAGGTACGCGATGTCATCGGTATCCGGCGTCACCTTGGCGTAGGTGGCGGCCACCGAATCGGGGACGCTGTCGACGGCGACCACACGGGGACGGCGGTCACGGGGCAGCCCGCGGACGAATCGGTTGACGGATTCGGCGGCGGCGTTGTTGGTCAACACCACAGTCGGCTGTGCGTCGGTGAGCACCGCATCGAGTCGTTCGGAGTGTCCTGGCAGCTCCGGAGCAAACAACGGGACCGCGATGTTTCCGGCTTCGATGGCGGCGAAAAAACCGATCACGTAATCGATGCCCTGAGGGGCCAGGATGGCGACGCGGTCGCCGGGCTGAGTTACTTGCTGGAGTCGCGCCGCGACCGCGCGAGAGCGCTGGCCAAGCTGTGTCCAGTTGAGATCGTTGGGTTCGCCATCGGAGTTGGTGTTGAAGTCCAGGTAGCGGTAGGCGAAGGTGTCGCCGAGCTCGCTGATGGCACGCTCGAGGTAGTAGTTGACGGTATAGCCGTCTGGCAAGACGATTTCGCCCTTGCCGTTCAGGTACTCCTCAACAAGTAACTTCATGTCGACCTCGGTCTAGCTGTGGATACGGCTGGCGTCCCATAAGGGGACAATACCGACCAGGCAACACCGGCACTCGGCACCACACGCGGTGCGAAGCGAATATCGCGTCCCAATCTGATACCCCGACCTTATGAGAACCCTAAGAGAATCTTAGATTACCTGGTGACAAGTCGTGACCATTGTTTACCTGAATGTGGCACCGTGTCGCGTGCTCACATAGCCCGCACACTCCGAGCATCCCGTCCCTTCGACCGTCAGGGCACACACCCCATGCCATCTCAACACGTCGAGGTCGAGCGGAAGTTCGACGTCACCGACGCGACGATCAACCCGTCATTCGAGGGCATTTCCGCCGTCGCGCGGGTGGAGCAGCAACCTCAGCAGAATCTGGATGCGGTGTACTTCGACACCCCCGATCAGCGGCTGGCGCAACACCGCATCACGCTGCGGCGTCGGACCGGCGGTACCGACGCGGGGTGGCATCTGAAGCTGCCCGCGGGACCGGACACTCGAACCGAGCTGCGTCTTCCCCTTACCGAGAGCGATGACGTGGTCCCCGAAGAGCTCCGGGACACCGTGCTGGCAGTGGTGCGTGAGGACGACCTCACTCCGGTGGCGCGGATCAGCACCGTGCGCACCGTGTCACGGTTGATCGGCGCTGACGGCGAAGATCTCGCCGAATTCTGCGACGACCACGTCACCGCGGGAGACCTGAGCTGGCGCGAATGGGAGCTGGAGCTGTCGCCGGGCTCCGGCGACTCGGGTGGCCCCGACATCGCACTGTTCGACCGGATCACCGCGCGTCTGCTCGACGCCGGGGCGGCCCCCGCCGGGCACGGCTCCAAACTGGCCCGTGTTCTCGACGTACCCGAACGCGAGCGCCCCAAGGGCAAGGACTCCATCCAGCGCGCGCTGCTCGAGCAGCTGGAACAGTTGCAGGGCTGGGATCGTGCGGTCCGGGTGGACACCGACGACTCGGTGCACCAAATGCGGGTCACCATTCGGCGTATCCGCAGCCTGTTGCAGTCCAATCCCGAACGTTTCGGCCTGGACACCAATCCCGAACCGCTCGACGAGCTCCGGCTGCTGGCCAACATCCTCGGGGTGGCGCGTGATGCCGAAGTGCTCGCCCAGCGGTATGCCGCGGCACTCACCGAGTTGCCGGAGACACTCATCCGTGGTCCGGTGCGCGAGCGGCTCGTGGATGCGGCCAGGGAGCGATACGACAACGGGTTGCGCCGATCGTTGGCGGCGATGCGCAGTCACCGCTACTTCCGGCTGCTCGCTGCCCTGGATGAGCTGGTTGCGTCGGCCGGGCCGGCATCGGACACCCACCACTCGGAGGAGGGTGGCACGCTCGACGCCGCGTACCGCAAGGTGCGCCGTGCGGCGCGGGCGGCCGCGCGCGCCGAAGGCGAGCACCGCGACGAGGCCCTGCACCGCATCCGCAAGTCGGCCAAGCGACTGCGCTACGTGGCCAGCGCGGAGGGTGCCAAGAAAATATCCCGGGCAGCCAGGGACATTCAGGAGCTACTGGGCGAACATCACGACAGCACCGTCAGCCGCGCCTATCTGGCCACCCAGGCCGCAGAGGCACACGGCACGGGTGAAGACACCTTCACCTACGGGGTGCTGTACCAGCGTGAGCACGATGCGGCAGAGGCCACCCGCCACCAGGTCGAGTCGACTCTCAGGGCCCTACGTAAGGCAGTGCGTCACAAGAAGTGATCAGCTGCCGTCGGCCGGGAATCCGAACAGCACGCTCCTGGTATCCGGATCAGCTTCGCGCAGTGCAAGTTTGGCGCGTCGACCTTCGGGTGGATCGCCTTCGCAGCGAGCGAGAATGGGCGGGTCGGTCACGAAGACCTCGGCCGCCCGCTTCTTCTCGGCGCCTCGCAGCACCGCCGAATCGAAGGTCTGCCCCTTCTGCGGAGCAAGAATGGTGGCCTCGGCGAGATCCACGCACGCCTGTTCCACCTTGTTGGCCAACGTATTCGAACTCAGCAACGAGGATCTGACGTCAGCCAGCCCCTCACGCGCCCACTGCGGCACCGCGTTGCCCGCGGACAGCGCCAGGCAGATCTCGGTGACGAACCGGTCCCCCAGCCTGCGCAACGGCGCGGTCGCATGTGCATAGGGAGCAGCGATACCGGCATGCTGCGCAGCCTGATCGTCCGGGCGCGCCCCATCGAAAACCAAATAGGAAGCACCCCGCAGCAGCGTGGTTGCCTGCGTCATCATCGCCAATGTCGTGGTGGCGCCCGGATCGAGCGCGGCGAGCTGCGCCCCGATCGGCGTGTCTTTCATCCAGGGCACCCCGAGGGCCTCGGCCGTGCGGCGCATCCACCGGCGCACGTCACCATCCGCGGGCGGCAGGGTGCGTAGCATCCCGATTCCGCCGTCGAGCATGATCCGCGCCGCGCAGATCCCGGTGAGCAGCGATATCTGCGCGTTCCACCCGTCGGTTTCGGTGCGCGCCTCGATGGCGAGCTCCCAATCGCCTGCGGAGCCGCGCACTACCTCCTGCTCGGGCAGATTCAGTTCGATGGCGCCCCTGGCGAGCCCGAGATCTCTTCTCTTGCGCCCAAATTCAGGGAGCACAGCGATTGCGGGATGCGGGTTGCCGGCGTCGGCCGCGTCTTGCGCCTCGCGGTACGTCAGCTGCCGCACCGATTTCACCAGGGCGCGCTCGACACTCCAACTCACCGGGTTGGTGTCGTTGTCGGTTTCGATACGCCATAACGCGGCGGGACGAATCTCATTGGGCAACAAACTCGCCGAGCCCTCCGAGAACACCAACGGATGCAGAGGTACCGACCCGTCGGGCAGGTAGATGGTCTCGCCACGGCGGCGTGCCTCGGCGTCCAGCGCGCTGCCGGGCTCGATCTGCGCGGAGACGTCGGCAATGGCGTAGTGCACCACATAGCCGTTGGCGGTGCGTTCCAGGTGCAGGGCCTGATCCAGATCACGGGATCCGGGCGGGTCGATGGTGACCAGCCCCAGATCGGTGCGGTCGACGCGCTCCGCGTGATGGCGGTCGACGGCCTGAGCCGCGTCGCGCTGGGCGTCGGCACCGAATTCGGCGGGCAACGCAAATTCCGCACGAATGCCGTCGAAGCTGAGGTCGCGGGCGACCAGCCGCTTCACCGTCACCGGTTCAGGGTAAGAGGCGGGCGAGTTGGCCTGTAAGCCGGATCCTGTTCCGCACAGCCACGGGCTAGCCGCGGCCACGCAGCGGCGACCATCCATCTGGGTACACCGTCGCCGGGTACCTCGAGCGGCCTACCCGGAAGCTCGGGCGAGCAGCCCTCGAACACTTCCGCAGCTGTGCACGCACAGCCTTTTGGCCTTGCTTCGGGTGGGGTTTACCGAGCCGAACCGGTCACCCGGTCCGCTGGTGCGCTCTTACCGCACCGTTTCACCCTTACCACCTTGCGGTGGCGGTCTGTTTTCTGTGGCACTGTCCCGCGAGTCACCTCGGATTGCCGTTAGCAATCACCCTGCTCTGTGAAGTCCGGACTTTCCTCGAACCACGGGATTTCTCCCGCAGCCCGCGGCCGCCCGGCCAACTCGTCCGCGCGGTCATCGTACTCGTGACAAGCTCGTCTCCATGACGACAACGGCTCGACTTGGCGCGATATCGATCGATTGTTCGGATCCGGTGACGCTGGCCCGGTTCTAGCAGCAGGTCCTTGACCTGCGGATGATGTTCGAGAGTCCGGATATGGCCGCGCTGCAGGGCGCGAGCGTGCTGCTGACATTCCAGCGGGTAGCCGACCATCAACCGCCGCAGTGGCCCGAGGGTGGGGTGCCGAAACAGCTGCACCTTGAGCTCGCGGCGTCAGACCTCGACGCGGAAGAGGCGCGCATCCTCGGGTTGGGGGCGACCAAGGCCGCCACCCAGCCGAACCCGAGCGGATGGCGGGTGCTTATCGACCCGGCCGGCCACCCGTTCTGCATCACCAACATGATTCCCGAGGGCACCTATTCGTGACTCGGCGGCGTAGATACCACCGCTGATACCACCGCTTCATCGCATACGCTGCGGCCACGTAGGCGGATGTCACGACGACGAGCCACAGCAGGTAGCCCAGCGGCGGGGCCGTCATCTGTAATGGCTCCGCCAAAGGGCCGAACGGCAACAGCACGCCGGCAACGCCTACCGCCACCGCGCCGAGCACGACAACCGGGGCCGGCCGGGGCCCGCGCCACGGCAGTGCGCGTGAGCGCAGCGCGAGCACAACGGCCAGCTGCGTCAGCAATCCCTCGATAAACCAACCGGTCTGAAAGACCGAAGGCGAATCGCTACCGCCACATGCCCACCACAACACAGCGAAAGTGGCCAGGTCGAACACCGAACTGAGCGCGCCGAAGATCAGCATGAACGGGACCATGCCGGTGGACTGCCAGCGCCGCGGGTGGCGCAGGTACTGCGGGTCTACCCGGTCCCATGGCAGTGCGAGCTGGGCGATGTCGTAGAGCAAGTTCTGCATCATCAGCTGACTGGGCAGCATCGGCAAGAACGGCAGCAGCATGCTGGCGGCCATGACGGACAAGACATTGCCGAAGTTCGAGCTGGCGGTGATCTTGATGTATTTCATCGTGTTCGCCAGCGTCCGGCGCCCCTCGATGACAGCGCGTGCGATCACAGCCAGGTCTTTGTCCAGCAGGATGAGGTCAGCGGCCTGTTTGGCCGCGCCGGTCGCGGTATCGGGAGCGATGCTGGCATCGGCAATACGCAGGGCCGCAACATCATTGACTCCATCACCAAGGAACCCGACAGCACATCCCGCGTCCCGTAGCGCGGCGACGATGCGCGCCTTGTGCCCGGGAGTCAGCTCGGCGAATACAGCTGTCCGCATCGCGAGTGCTTGGAGGCGGCTGTCGGCGAGCTTGTCGATCTGCTTTCCGCGCAGGACGCGGTCAGAGGTCACCCCGACCTGGGTCGCCACCTGCTGAGCGACGTGCCCGTCGTCACCGGTCAAGATTTTCACCCGGACGCCGTGCTGCGACAAGCTCGTCACCGCGCAGGAAGCACTGTCGCGGACCGGGTCGACGAACCCCACGAAACCCACTAGGACAAGGCCGTTTTCGTCCGTCTTGTGATACCGCCCGGAGTGCGCCGCGCGGCTCTTGGCCGCCACAGCCATCACTTGCATTCCGCGCTTTCGATATGCGCAGATCAGGTCGCGGGCTTCGGATTTCAACTCATCGTGAAAGCCGACGACTTCGTCGCCCACGCGAGCGCGGGTGCAGCACGGCAGGACCTCGTCGGGGTCACCCTTGCAGAGCAACATGTGCTCACCATGCAGGCGGGAGACCACTACTGTCTGTTTCCGGCGGGACTGCTCCGGAGCGATCTCAGCGACCCCGGTGTACGCCGCTTCGGCTATCACCGGCATCTGTTCCTCGTCTGCCCACTGCGCGATGGCCTGGTCAAGCCGGCTGTGGGGTCCATCCTGAAAGTGCATCGCCAGGTAGGCCAACTCGCTGGCCGTGTCATCGACATGCCC
Source organism: Mycobacteroides franklinii (assembly GCF_002013895.1). GTDB lineage: Bacteria > Actinomycetota > Actinomycetes > Mycobacteriales > Mycobacteriaceae > Mycobacterium > Mycobacterium franklinii. The sequence goes on from NZ_MAFQ01000009.1 coordinate 181,878, forward strand.
GGTCACATCCACGCTGTGCGCGTAGACAACCCGGTCCTCAGTCAGGGTTCCGGTTTTGTCGATACACAACACGTCCATTGCTCCGAGATCTTGAATTGCGTTGAGGCGACGAATAACTACTCGTTCGCGAGCCAACAGCACGGCGCCGCGTGCCAGATTGGAGGTGACGATCACCGGTAGCATTTCCGGCGTCAAACCTACGGCAACCGCCACCGCGAACATCGCGGCCTGCCCCCACGCGCCGCTGACCAACCCATTCACGGCAAACACAATGGGCACCAGCACCAGCATGAAACGAATGAGCGTCCAGCTGACCGCCCGAACCCCGTGATCGAAGCTGGATTCCGACCGCGGGTCAACAGCGTGGCGGGCCAGCGCGCCGCAGTAGGTGCGGCTGCCGGTGGCGACCACAATCCCAGTAGCCGCCCCAGCCACCACTGTTGTGCCCGACAAGCAGAGGTTCACGGAATCCACGACCGCAACCAAGCCTCGCGCCCGGCGCTGTGTCGCAGTGGCGTCCTTGTACACCGGCAACGATTCCCCGGTCATCGCCGATTGATCGATCACGAGGTCGGTGGCCGACGCGATCCGCAAATCCGCCGCCACCACATCGCCAGGGCCGAGCACCACCACATCTCCTGGCACCAGCGCAGCGACCGGGATGTCGCGCGCTACCGATGGGGCGTCTTCATCGGCCCGCCGGCGCACCGTTGCTGTCGCCGTGACGAGTTCACGCACACCTCGGATCGCCCGCATCGAACGGGTCCGTTGCCATAGGCGCAGGGCTACCGCCAGCGCGATCATTACCGCAACGGTCACCGCGGCTTTGCGATCGCCGACGAGAACGAACACAAGACACAAACCGGCCAGCAGCGCCAGGAATGGGCTCCGCAAGCAGGTGCGGACACCGGTCATGAACCCGTCGTCACGAGCAGGAGTCTGGCTGTTCGGCCCGAAGCGGTGGAGGCGGTCGGCGGCCTCCGCCTCGGTAAGACCACGCGGAGATCCACAAACCTGGTCAAAAACCGTGGGCAGTGGCGCAGCGCTCAACTCCCGCAAGCGCTCGCAGCCATCACTGATCATCGGAGCCTCGTCACGCATCGAGCTAGTTGGGAAGGCGGCGGTTGAGGAGTAGTCCGGTAAATGCCGCTGCCAGTATCAGCATTCCTTCCAGTCGTACCCAGCTTGCACTGGCATCACCCTTGATGGTCTCGTATCCGATCTGCTGTTGCAGTGATGCGTACACCTGCCTGAGCTCACCAACTGATGAGGCCGAGTAGGTTTCGCCACCCGATAGCTCTGCGACCTTGGCCATCATGTCCGGCGCCCACGGAACGGGTTGGCGTTGCCCATTGATATCGACGGTGCCGTCGGCGGTGCCGAAGGCAATGGTCGAGATCGGCACACCTTGTTCTCTGGCAGTGCGGGCGGCGGTGTAACAGCCTTTGGGATTGTCCGGATTCGACGGCACGGTTTCCTTACCGTCAGACATCAGGACGATGCGCGCGGGCGCTTTGTTGTCACCACCTATCACCGCTCCAACGGTGGCTATTGCTTGAAGTGCCGTGAAGATCGCCTCACCGGTACCGGTACGTTCGATGAACTGCAGCTTCGCGATGGCGTCCACAGTCGCTTCATGATTGGTCGTGGGCGATACCAATATTGTCGACGTACCACCAAAAGCTATCAGCCCCAGGTTAATTCCGGAGGTGAGCTTCTGGGCGAACCCTTTGGCGGCCTCTTGGGCGGCGGCCAACCGCGTGGGTGTGACATCGGTGGATTGCATGGATGGCGAGACATCGATCACCAACATGACGACGGCCCGGTTGCGGGGAGTCCGTACATCATGGGTCGGTCCGGCCAGCGCGATGGTGAGAACAATCAACCCGGTCAGTAGTAGTGCTGCGGATGTGTGGCGCCACAGACGTGGGCGTTGTGGGGCCACCGAGTCCAACAGCTCGGTATTGGCGAATCTCAGCACCCTTTTGTGGCGAAGGCGCTGTGCCGCAACGTATAACGCGGCCAAGATGAGGACAATTAGCAATACCAGAAAGAACCACGGATGGGTGAAACCCGAGAGCGTCATCGGCCCGAAAAAGCGGATGTTCATCGTTCATTCGGACTGACCGCGACGTGACGGGACAGGGCAAGGCTCATAGCGAAGCTGCTTTCTCAAACGAAAACCCAGCCTCGTCAACCGATTACGAACTACGCCTGGTCCAGGAGGCTGTTGGGGAATATGAACTGTGATATGGACTTCCGCCGGACGTCATACCGTCCCCTCACCTCCTTCACGCCAGGACGCATCGCGTCATCTCCACCACACCACCAGGTGCGCCCACGACAAGAAGGAAAGCCGATCTCTTCAAAAGAACAGGCTCACACCCCTCTCGTCAGAGCTTCGGCACTACACGACGTAATCCGGCTACACCGGAAGCCACTTCGGATCACCCCTTAGGCCGGGGAGATCTGTCCTAACCCTGGGCGTCTCTCGACGTCGTCGGATCAGTGGCCTATGTTCGCGCAGGAGCCTCGCCTAGCGAGGTGCTAACAGCCGAACTGTAAGCCACCCACGTATCACGGTCAAGGTTGGTCAATGGTGGAGCGCTCAGACCCGTCATCGTGCAACGATGAGGCATGAACAGTGCGGACAGGCTGTTCTTACGAGCGGCCGGGCTCATCGTCCTGGTCGCGCTGTCCGTCGTGGCGCTACGCAGTTATCTGCCGGAGCCGTCGGTCCTCTCGCGGCCCGCAGAACCTCGCACTCAGCATCATTCAATAGCATTGCAGCTCTTGCTGTGTGGCGCTGCATCCATCCTCATACTGTTGAGCCTTCGGCGGCAACGGCCCAGAATGCCGCTGCCGCCCGAGAGTCCACCGTATTTACGGTTGCGGGGTTTGACCCGACGCGAAGTGATTATTGCCGTCGCTACCGCACTTGGCTTATTGGCTGCGGTGTGGACCTCGCTCTATGTGATGGGGACGACGGGGGAAGGTGCCCCACCCGAGTCCACCTCGCGCAGCGCCGAATCGCGCCAGGCCGACGCCGAGCCGGGTAAGACACCAGGCGACGCACCGCGGCGAGAGGAGCCCGAGCTGACCATGGTCATCCTCGGTGTGGTGTTGATCGGTATCGCTGCCACGATCTTCGTGCTCAGGCGCCGCGATCCGGACACCTTCGATGGCGGCACCGATCAATCCACGCAACCCCAAGGCACCGATGCAACACCCGGATCGCTGGCTCACCTGGTGGAACTCGGTCTCGCCGAGGTAGCCGAACCGGGCCGTGATCCGCGGGCATCGATCATTGCCTGCTACGCGGCCATGGAGCAGGGACTTACCGCGGCGCCCGAGGCCGCACCGCTGGTGTCGGATACCCCATCGGAAGTTCTGCAGCGAGCGGTCCATATCGGTGCCCTCCAATCGCAGGCCGGCACTCAGCTTGTCTCGCTTTTCTCGGAGGCTCGGTTCAGCCCGCATGAGATGACGCAGGCCGATCGCCAATCCGCGGCGCGCTGGTTGCAGACCGTGTTGGACGATCTACGGAGCCGACAATGAAATGGCTCGTCCCGGCCGTCCTACTGATGGTGGTCTTGACCGAAGCGGGTGTCGCCGCCAGTCCAATACGCGCGTTCACTCTGCCGATCAGCGGCGTGGTCGTCGGGATCGCGCTGTACCTGCTGTGGAGATACCTGCGCGACGCGCGCGACCCCGGCCCGTCTCCCCCACTCAGCCTTCCGGCCGACGAGACATTGCGACGGTGGCATGCCCGCGCCGAAGCCAGAATCAGTTGGGCCGAGCGGACGCGCGGCGACTGGGACCGGCAGCTTCGCCCCCTGATCGCGGCGGATTTCGAGACGGCGGCGGGCCATCGGCAGTCGAGGGATCGCGCCGCGCTCGCGGCGACCGGCCGCATGACCTTTGGCCCCGAGCTGTGGCGTTGGGTCGATCCGAACGGGGCCTCGGACGCGGACCGATCCGAACCCGCGCCCGGCCGGGCGGTACTGCAATCGATCCTCGAACGATTGGAGCGGATGTGACAACTGTTCCGGTTTCCGTCGCGACCCAGCACGCGGATGCGGTGCTGACCGAGATCGAGCGGGTCGTCGTCGGTAAACGCGATGCGCTGCAACTCATTTTGCTGACGATCCTGGCCCGCGGGCATGTGCTGATCGAGGATCTGCCGGGTCTGGGCAAGACGTTGATCGCCCGATCGTTCGCCGCCGCGCTGGGGCTGGATTTCGCCCGCGTGCAGTTCACTCCCGATCTGCTACCCGCGGATCTGCTGGGCTCCACGATCTACGACATGTCTTCGGGCCTGTTCGAATTCCGGACCGGGCCCATCTTCACCAATCTGCTGCTGGCAGATGAAATCAACCGCACCCCACCCAAAACGCAGTCGGCACTGCTGGAGGCGATGGCTGAGGGACAAGTCAGCATCGACGGTGAAACTCGCAGACTCCCCTCCCCATTCGTGGTGCTGGCGACGGACAACCCGATTGAGTACGAGGGAACCTATCCCCTGCCGGAGGCCCAGCTGGACCGGTTCGCGGTTAGGTTGCAACTGGGGTACCTGCCCGAGGACCTTGAGATAGAAATGCTGCAACGCCGATTGAACCGGGGATCGACGCCGCCGACGGTGTCACAGGTGGTCGCCGCCGAAGACCTCATCGCGATGCGGGAAGCAGTGGAACAGGTTTCGGTGCATCCGGATGTTCTGCGCTACATCGTCTCCCTGGCCGCAGCGACGCGCAGTCACTCACATGTCGAGGTTGGAGCCAGCCCGCGCGCCGAACTCGACCTGGTGCAGATGTCGCGGGCCCGCGCCATGCTGCTCGGCCGCGACTTCGTGATCCCCGAGGATGTCAAGGCGCTCGCGGTGCCGGCGGTGGCGCACCGAATCAGTCTGCGGCCCGAGATGTGGGTGCGCCGCATCACCGGCGCGCACGTGGTCGACGAACTGTTGCACCGGCTGCCGGTACCGCGGGCATCCGGATGATCGCCTGGCGCGCATCCCCGCTGGTTTCGGCGCTCGCCGCATGCACCGGTGTCGCGCTGGTACTCGCGGTGGTGACGGGCCGCTGGCAACTGATCGTGTTCGCGGCGCCATTCATCGGCGTGCTCGCCGCGGGCGGCCGCCGACCGTCGGGCGCGCGGGTGTGGGTCGCCGACGAGCCAGAGCCATTGCGATGCTTGGAGTCTGAGGAGGTCGCCGTTGCCGCGTCGGTCGAATCTGCAGAACCGGCCGTGGTGTACCGGGTGCGGCCGGCGCCCGTCGCCGGTCTGCAGATCGACGCGGGGCGGACGACGGCGCCTCATCAGGTGGCGATGCGGGTATCGGCCGAGCGGTGGGGCCGGTACATCATTCCGGTTGAGGTTCAGACGGTCTCGACATCTGGCCTGTGGGTTGGCTCTGCGGCGACGCTGCCTGCCGCAGAGGTGCGGGTGTATCCCTTGTCGGATCCGCAAGACGTCGCGGTGCCACCCGCGGATCTGCCCGACCGGATTGGCACGCACCTGACGCGACATCACGGACCCGGAGTCGAGTACGCCGATATTCGCGAGTACGTCCCGGGTGACTCGCTGCGCACGGTCAATTGGCGGGTCAGTGCGCGACGGGGGCGCCTGCATGTCACCGACCGGCTGACGGATCGGGCCGCCGATGTTGTCGTGTTGATCGACACCTATGCGCAGCCGTCAGGTCCGGCGACGGTGGCGACCGAGCGGTCCGCGCGTGGTGCGGCTCAGCTGGTGCAGTCGGTGTTGCAGCGTGGTGACCGCGCCGGCGTCGTCCTGTTGGGCAGTGCGCCGCGCTGCCTAGCTCCGGACATAGGCCGCCATCAGTTCTACCGCCTGCTCGACGCCATTCTTGATGCCGGAGAATGGCATTCGCAGAGCGCTAGTGCCCTTGCACCGCGCGCCGCCGTACCGCCCAACGCGATCGTGGTGGCGTTTTCGACCCTGCTGAATGCCGACTTTGGTTTGGCACTGACCGACCTGCGGCGGCGCGGGCATCCTGTCTTGGTGGTCGACGTGCTCGACCGTCTGCCCTTTCGCGAGGACCCCGATCCGATCGTGGCCCGATGGTGGCGGTTGGAACGCTCACGGATGTACCGCAATATCGCGGTGACTGGGGTTGATGTTGTCGGCTGGAGCCACGACTCCGGACTCAATCACGCGATGCATCTGCTGCCTCGGCGCCCGCGCAGGGGACGACGCCGATGAACCTGCGCGTGATACTGGCCGCCGCTCTCGGGCTTCTCATGGTGCTGGCAGCCGTTGACGGGATTCTGGTCTCGGCTTGTGCGGCGGTTTTGGTTCTGGTCGGCCTTCGGTGGCGGACGTTCGCGACGCTGGCCGTGCTGTTCGTCATCGGCGTCCTGGCTTTCGGTGATTCGTCCCCGGCGCTGGCGATGCTCTCCGGGCTGGCTGCGGTGTTGTATCTGCTTGCCGCCTATCCCCTGCACTGGCCACCCCAGGTGAATGCCCTCAAATTTGAGGTGATCATTCCCGCCGTGATGTTCGGCTGCGCGGCACTGCTGGCGGCGGCGATACCCGCGGGGCGCTCGTCGTGGCTGCCTTTGGCGGTGCCGGTCGCCGTCGTACTCATCTACGTTCTGGCCCTTCGACCATTCATTCAGAGCAGTGGTGGTGCGGTAGAGCGGTAGACGGTCCCCGTCGGTGTCGTGATCTCGACGGTATGCCGGTCTGAGCCGGGCACCGGTACCGCGGCCCAACCCAGCGTCTCCTTGACGTAATTGCATCGCTCGCACAGGCCTTGGCCGTTGTGCAGTGATGTTGCGCCTCCCCCTGCGCTACTCACCACGTGATCGTGGTGACGAATCGGCGCATCGCAGTACGGCGTCCGACATGTCTGATCGCGCACATCGATCAGCTCGGATAATCCCTTGGGGAATAACCGACTTCGTGACTCCGCGCTCACCAGCGTGCCACTGCCGCAGCGCCGATACAGCCGCCGCGCCAGAACCTTGGCGCCCGAGCTCACCGCCTCGGATATGAGCCTGCGCGCCACCGCCGCCGGGACGGGTCCATGACCCGCGACAACGGCGGGTTCATCGCCGCCGCCCAGCAGCGCCTCATCGGAGATCGTGATGTTCACGCCCACCGAAACCGCTTCTGCAGATGCCACTCCCGTCACGCGCTCCACCAAGGTGTCGGCCATGATCTGCCCTTGGCCCCGAACAGGATCCATCGACATGTCGGCGGCTCGCTTGAGAGCGGCATAGACGGCCACGCCCTGCTTCATCGGAAGCAATGCCGTCAGATACGTCATGGTGTCGGGCGCAGGACGGATGGATACCCGGCTTTCGTTCTCGGTCCGGCGTGCTCGGCGCACCACGGCCTCGGCGTCCAGTCGATACGCCAGCCGCTTCGCCTCCGCGGTAAGCCGGGCGTCGCCCAATCCGCGGATTCGAGATTGGTCTGCGCACATCTCGACATCAATCTTCTGCCGATCCTCGACGGCAAGGTATGCGGTTTCACGCACCAGGATGGTTGCGCGCCATTCGCTGAGTGCACCGCACTCCAGGGCGGCAAGGGTGTGGGGCATCTCGTTCACGAGCGCTTTCGCGAGGCCGAGATGACGGCCGCCGCGCGCCGGCGAGTCCTGTCGTGCCAGGGCGACCTCCGCCGCGACGCCCGCCCCCTGCCGCCGGCGCGTCACCCCGTTGGCGGCCTCGTCCTCGCGGCGCGCTCGGTCGAGCTGCACCGTGGCACGAGCCTGCTCCGCAGCGGCGCTGGCCTTCACACGCTCCAACTCGGCGATTCGTTCGACGAGCCGAGTCGCGAGGGCTGCGGGATCTCTCAGTGACACACCACAAACATTAATCGCACATCAGTTCGATAGCTGTTGATTTCGGTTGTTATCCACAACCATTGGAGCGCTCGGCGAGTTATCCACAATCTTGCCGATTGGTCGACATCGACATCTGAACGCGCTAGGAGCTCGGAGCCGCGAGCCGAGCCAACTGCACGGTCGCACCGCGTAACTCTTCGATCGAGTCGATCGGCTCGACATAGCCGACTCGTGTCACCGACCAGCCCCGCGGAGTGCTCACCCGAATATCCAGCCCATACCGGTCCGCTCCCTCACATCGAGCCTCGGTGGCGTCCGGATAGCCACCCAGCCGCTGTGCCATCGCGAGCAGCGCCCGCCCGTGGTCGTCATTCAGGTGATTGACAGCGCCAGCGGCCTTGGGCGAGACCGGATCAGGTGCGGCCGAATCGTATTCGGCGCCGCTGGCCGAGTCCATGCGGCCGTAGCCGCCGACCCAACGCACCCGTTCGACATCCAGAATCCACACCGAAAAATCGCTGTAGTCGATGTAATACCGGGCGGCCGGCACGCCGGCGATATGTGCCTCACGCGCGGCCGGCAGCTCTTCCGGACTGGGCCGGCGCACCTTCCCGGCGAGGGTGATCCGGGTGTTGGCCAGCGGATCGTCGGGTGGGTTTGGCGCCACAATGGAAACACTTGCCCGAGCATCACGTATCAGATTCCGGCCGTGCTCGGCCATTTGCGAGACGCACAGCACCGGTGCCCCACCCAGCAGCCCATAGGTGACCAGCGAAGCCCACGGGTCGCCGTCCGCGGACAGACTTGCCAACGTCGCGGTGTTCGTCGACGCCGCTACCGTCCTGGCCTCCTCAGCGGCTGAGGGACGCGCCGGATTGGCGACATCCGTCAGGGGCGGAGCAATGGTGGGCGCATCGCCCGGATCACCGTGATCGCGAGAAGCCATGGCGACAGCCTAAGTCAGGTACGAGGTCTCATTGACGAGTCGCACCGATGCCGGCCCGTCCGAATAGAACTCGGCGATGCTCAACGACGCCAGATCAAGGTGCAGCCGGTACAGCAGACTAGGCCCGGCATCGAGTGCCAGACGCAGCAGCGTCTTGATGGGCGTGACGTGCGAAACCACCAAAACCGTTGCGCCACCGTGCTCCGCGATGATTCGGTTGCGTGCGCGCCGCACCCGGTGATGCACGCTGTCGAAGCTCTCCCCTTCCGGCGGAGTCACCGAGGTATCGCTGAGCCACTGAGCGTGTAGCTCAGGGTCACGCACGGAAGCCTCGGAGAACGTCAAGCCTTCCCACTTGCCGAAGTCGGTCTCGATCAGATCGTCATCGACCGTCAACGGAACACCCAGCGCGCCGGCTGCCGCCGCGGCAGTCTCCTTCGCGCGGCTCAACGGCGAGCTGACGACAGCCGCGATACCACCGCGGCCCGCCAAGTAGCGCGCGGCCCTCGCGGCCTGCTCAACACCCAGCTCGGTCAGCTCGGGGTTTCCGCGGCCGGAGTACCGGCGCTGCACCGAGAGTTCGGTCTGGCCGTGCCGCAACAACAGCATTCGGGTGGGCTTGCCCCGCGCCCCGGTCCAGCCCGGCGCGGTATCGGCAGGCTTGGCATCCCCAGTTTCCCTGGTTTCCCTGGGTTTCTTCGGCGCCTTCGGTTCGATGCCACTGGCGCGGTCCATCGCCTCGTTGGCCAACCGGTCCGCGTGCTTGTTGCGTTCCCGCGGAATCCACTTGTAGCCCACGGACTCGAACTGCATCGCCGCGGTGACCGCCTGCTGGTACAGCACAATCAGGTCGGGATGTTTGACCTTCCAGCGTCCGGACATCTGCTCGACGACGAGTTTGGAATCCATGGAGACGCTCACCTCGGTCGCGCCCAGCCGGGCCGCCTCGGCCAATCCCGCTATCAGACCGCGATATTCAGCGACGTTGTTGGTCGCGTGGCCAATCGCCTCGCACGCCTCCGCCAGCACGGTCTCGTGATCTGGGGCGAAAACCACCGCGCCATATCCGGCCAATCCTGGATTACCGCGTGAACCACCATCGGCTTCGACAAGAACCTTCACAGGCGCACCAGAATCGCGCTGCACTCAGAGCACCGCAGCACCTCGTCGGCGTCGGCCGCCGAGATCCTGGCCAGTTCCCCGCGGTCCAGCTCGATACGGCAGGCGCCGCACTTATTGCCCTGCAACAGACCGGCACCCGGGCCTCCTGAGCGACGCTGCCGTTCATAGGTCTCCAGCAGTGGCCCATCAATGGAGGCCGCCAAGCCGTCGCGACGCTGCCGAACCTGGTTCTCTTCGGCGTCGGTATCGATGGTGATCGCACGTTGGATCCGTTCGATCTCCGCCACCCTCTCGGCGATCTTGTCGGCCTTGGCCTGCGCCGAGGCCTGCTGCCCCTGGAGCTCCTCGCGGCGCTCCATCAGCTGCAGTTCGGAGTCCTCCAGACTGGTCTGACGACGCTCCAGGGTGTCCAGCTCATGCTGAATCTCGGTGAGTTCCTTGGGGTTCGTGCTGCTTGAAGCCAGCAGGGAACGGTCACGGTCCTCCCGCTGACGCACCGCGGTCACCTCGGCGTCCAGCTTGGCAACCTGCGCATCCAGGTCTTCCAACGCGATACCGAGTGCGCCCACTTCATCGAGAATGCTCCGCTGCTGCGCCTGCAGCTCGCGGTGCTCCTGGCGTTCGGGTGGATTAGCGCGCCGGTGCGCTATGCGTGTCAATTCGGCATCCACCGATGCCAGGTCGACCAGTAGGCGCTGCTGTGCCGCAACTGCTTTCATACTTGTTCTTCTTTCTCTGGACCGCCCAGGGTCCAAGGGTCTGTGCGAACTGGAGAGATGCGTGTCGTCAACTTCTCTCCGAATTCGGTGTCGAGCACTCGCGCCGCCTGCGCGCACCACGGGAATTCGCTGGCCCAGTGGGCGACGTCGACAAGCGCTACGCTACTTGCCCGGGCATGTTCGTCCGCCGGATGGTGCCGCAAGTCGGCGGTGACGTACGCGTCGACCCCGGATCTGACCGCGGTATTCAACAGCGAGTCACCCGCACCACCGCAGACGGCAACCGTCTGGATCAGAGCATCCTGGTCACCGGCGGCACGGGTCCCCCACACTGTTGCCGGTAGTGCGGACCGGACGCGGGATACAAAGTCCCGCAAGGACTCCGGTTCGGACAACGCGCCCACCCGGCCCAGACCGGTGCCGGTCGGTGCCGGCGCCATGGGCAGTACGTCAATGGCGGGCACCTCGTACGGGTGGGCGGCGTGGATCGCCGCGAAAAGCTCACAGCGCAGCCGCGACGGGGCAACCATTTCCACCCTTTCCTCGACAACCTGCTCCACGACACCGTGCGCACCGATCGTCGGATCGGAGCCCTCCAGCGGCCGGAACTGGCCGGTGCCGGTGACACTCCACGAGCAATCCGAGTAGGCACCGATATGCCCCGCGCCGGCGTCGAACATGGCGCGGCGCACGGCGTCCGCCGATGGGGTGGGCACAAACACCACCCACTTGTCGTAGTCGGCGAACTGCGGGGCCAGCACCGAAATCACCTTCAGCCCAAGGGCTTCCGCCAGAGCGTCGGATACACCAGGATTGGCCGAGTCTGCGTTGGTGTGCGCGGTGAACAGTGCATCGCCCGAGCGAATGAGGCGATGGATCAGCGCACCCTTGGGCGTGCTGGCCGCCACCGTGTCCACGCCGCGTAGCAGCAGCGGGTGATGTGCCAGCAGCAGATGCGAACCGGCGCTATCCATCTCGTCAATCACCGCGGCCGTCGCATCGACGGCGACGGTCACGGCGTCGATTTGTTGGTCCGGGTCACCGCAGACCAGACCCACCGAATCCCATGATTCGGCCAATGCCGGCGGATACGCCGCGTCGAGCGCGCCGATGATGTCCGCGAGCCGCACACCCACTACAAGATCTCCTTCATCGCTTGCACCAACTCCGGCCATTCGGGCCGCACCGACACCCTCAGGTAATCCTCGTCCAGACCCACAAAGGTGTCGCAGCGTCGAACGGAAATATTCTTGGCCTCCAAGTGTTTTCGCATCAAATCCGCGTTGGGCACGGCCACCAGCAGGAACGGCGCGACGCCCTCCGTCACCGTCAACCCCAACCCGCGTAGCGCATCAGCCTGCTGGCGTCGTGTCTCGACGAGACGCTCCGCGTCCCGGGCGGCATACCCCACTGCTTCCGGGGTATTGCAGGCCGCGAGCGCCTCCAGTTGCAATGTGCCCAAAGGCCAATGCGCACGCCCCCGTGCGAGCCTGCGCAGCACCTCCGGATCGCCGACGGCATAGCCCGCACGCAATCCGGCAAGCGCCCATGTCTTGGTGAGGCTGCGCAGCACCACAAGACCGGGCAGGCGCACCGGGGCCGCCGACTCCGGTTCGCCGGGCACCGCATCCATGAAGGCCTCGTCGACCACCACGATTCGCCCGGGACCCTGCAATGCCAGTAGCTGCTCGCGTGCATGCAGCACCCCGGTCGGGTTGGTGGGGTTGCCCACCACTACCAGATCGGCGTCCGCGGGCACCCGGGGAGGGCGAGCGCCGTCGAAGGTGAACGGCGGCGGCAACACCACATGATCGATGGGGACACCGGCCTCGGCGAGGACGGCTTCGGGTTCGGTGAACCCCGGCGCGAACACGGCCGCCCGTCGAGGATTGAGCCGCGGGAGCATCGCGAAGCCCTCGGCGGCCCCAGCCAGCAGCAGCACCTCATCGGGCCCGCGACCATGGCGTTCGGCGATCGCGGCGATGGCACGTTCCTCATCGGCGCGGCGCGGGTAGCTGCCCAGCTCGTCGAGCCGGGAGACGAGCCGGTCACGCAACCACTGCGGCGGCGACGCGGCGCGCACGTTCACAGCGAAGTCCAGGACGCCGGGTGCCAGCGCCTGGTCGCCGTGATAGCGCACTCCCTTTCGCGGCCCAGTCATGTCTCGACACTAATGTAGGGGGGTGGCTCCTCCGATGCTGGTGATCTTCGATCTCGACGGCACCTTGACCGACTCTGCACCGGGGATCGTCTCCAGTTTCCGCCATGCACTCAGTCACGTCGGCGCCCCCGAACCCGCAGGCGACATCGCGTCGCGGGTGGTGGGGCCGCCCATGCACATCACACTCGGTTCCATGGGGCTCGGTGAGCGCGCCGATGACGCGATAGCCGCCTACCGGGCCGACTATGGCGAACGCGGCTGGGCCGTCAACGAGATGTTCGACGGCATTCGCGATGTGCTGACTCGGCTGCGGGAGGCCGGGGTGCCCATGGTGGTCGCGACGTCGAAGTCCGAACCGATTGCCGCGCGCATCCTGGAGCATTTCGAGCTTGCCGAGTTTTTCCAGGTTATTGCCGGTGCGAGCCCCGACGGTGTCCGCTCCAGCAAGGCCGACGTGATCGAGCATGCGCTGTCCCAGCTGGACGATGTTCCCTCGACCGGTGTCGTGATGGTCGGCGACCGGGTGCATGACGTGGAAGGCGCGGCTGCCCACGGGATCGGCACCGTCGTTGTCGACTGGGGCTACGGTGCAACGGATTTCGAGGGTGACTCCGGTGAGCTAGCCGAGTGGATCATCGGGCGCGTGGGCACTCCTCAGCAGCTGTTGGAGGAGCTTCATGTCTGAGTTGCATGTCACCTTCGTGTGCACCGGAAACATCTGTCGCTCCCCCATCGCCGAGAAGATGTTGGCCCATCAGCTGGCCGAACGCGGACTGGGCGATCGGGTCCGCGTCACCAGCGCCGGCACCGGCGATTGGCATGCCGGGCAGCCTGCCGACGAACGCGCGGCCAGCGTGCTGGCCGAGTACGGCTATCCGACGGCTCACACGGCCGCCCAGGTCGACGAGGATCATCTGAGCGCCGATCTCATCATCGCCTTGGCGCGCAATCACTCCCGAATGCTGCTGCATCTGGGGGCCGACCCCGAGCGGGTGCGGCTGCTGCGGTCCTTCGATCCTCGGGCCGGCCGCGCCGCGATGGATGTCGAGGATCCGTACTACGGCAGCCGCGAGGATTTCGTGGACGTGCTCTCGGTCATCGAGGCGGCGATGCCCGGTCTGCACGAGTGGGTCGACAAGACCCTCGCGGAGCGTGAGAACAGCTGATGCGACGGCTTGCGTTTCTGCTGCGCCCCGGATGGATCGCCCTGGCGCTGGTGGTCGTCGCGTTCGCGTATCTGTGTTTCACGGTGTTGGCGCCGTGGCAGCTGGGTAAGAACACCAAGACCTCTCGCGAGAACAACCGCATCGCCCAGTCGGTGGGCGCCGATCCGGTGCCGCTGAAAGACGAGCTGCGGCCCGACAGTTCAATGCCCGAGGATTCCGAGTGGCGGCGGGTGACGGCGACGGGCCACTATCTACCGGATCAGCAGGTGCTCGCCCGCTTGCGAGTGGTCGACGGCAAGCCAGCCTACGAAGCGCTGACGGTGTTTCAGGTGGACGGCGGCCCCGCGATTCTGGTGGACCGCGGTTATGTGCGCCCGGAACAAGGCACCAGCGTGCCCGCGGTGCCCGCAGCACCGACAGAGCGGGTGACCATCAACGCGCGGCTGCGGGAACCCGAGCAGCAATCCGAGAAGGCGCCGTTCCTGGAAAACGGTCAATACCAGGTGTATTCGATTGTTCCGATTCAGGTTTCGACGCTGTTGAAGACCCCGCTCGCCGGCTCCTATCTGCAGCTTTCCGAGAGTCAGCCAGGCGGACTAGGAGCGATCCCGCTGCCGCAGCTCGATGCCGGGCCGTTCCTGTCGTATGGCATCCAGTGGATCGCGTTCGGAATTCTGGCACCAATCGGCTTGGGGTACTTCGTGTTCTCCGAGATCAGACAGCGCCGCGCCGCCGCCGCTGCGGTGAAAGCAGTGAAACCCGGAACGCCACAGACCACCCAGGAGCGGCTGGCCGACCGTTACGGACGGCGCTGACCCAGCGCCGTCATCACCGCGGCGACGGCAGTCAGGTTCTGGACCGCGCGCGATAGCCGCACGGCCTCATACACATCCCCGATCCGTGGGGGTGCGCCATTGCCGAGCACCGGACGTATCTCTTCGCCGTAGGGGTATCGCAGGGGGCCTCCGAGCCGCACACCAAGAGCTCCCGCGAAGGCCGCTTCCGCGACGCCGGCATTGGGGCTGGGGTGGCTACGGCCGTCGCGCAGACAGACACGCAGCGTGGCGACCGGCGAGCCTCCGAGAAATGGGGCGGCCACCGACGTGGCCAATGCCGTAACCCTGGCGGGAAGCAGGTTCATCAGGTCGTCCAACCGTGCTGCCGCCCAGCCGAATCGCAGGTACCGGGCCGACTTGTGGCCGATCATCGCGTCGAGTGTGTTGGCGGCGCGATAGGCCAGCACCCCGGGCACCCCACCTAGGGCCGCCCATACCAACGGACCGGTGTGGGCGTCGGAGGTGTTCTCTGCCAAAGACTCCACGGTGGCGCGGGCCATGCCGCCAACATCGAGCAGATTCGGGTCACGGCCGCAGAGCGACGGAAGCAACGCGCGCGCGTCATCGATGTCGTTGTCATAGAGATGTTCTGACATATCGGCGCCCACCCGGGCCAAAGACGTCCCGCCGAGCGCAGCCCAGGTCACGACGGCGGTCACGGCGACAGTGGCCGTCGCGGATCGACGTGCGGCGCGTTCGGCGGCCCATCCCGCGACGGTGACAGCGGTCAGCAATGCGGCGGTGTGGGCCGCGCCGGCGAGCTTGGAGTCACGGTAGGTATACGTCTCCAGCGCGGCGGCGGCCTGCCCGAATCCCGCGACCGGATGGAACCGCTGCGGGTCGGCGAAGCAACGATCCAGGGCGTAGCCGAGGGCGATACCCGCGGCGCGGAATCCTCGGCGCGACACGACGTAACCCTATAGAATTTGCTACGCAATGAAGCACTCGCCTGCCAGGCTCGTCGACCTGGTAAACCCCGCTTCGTTGTTGTTGCCTGCCTCGAACGTGATCATGCAGCTGTCGCATCCGGGTGTCGGATACGGAGTGCTGGAGAGCCCCGTGGACAGCGGCAACGTCTACAAGCATCCGTTCAAACGGGCCCGGACCACCGGGATGTTCCTGGCGGTCGCCACCATGGGTAGCCGCCGTGACCGCGAGGTGATGAAGCGTGGTGTCGACGCGGTGCACCGGCAGGTGCGCTCGACGCCCACGAGCCCGGTGAAGTACAACGCCTTCAACCCGGACCTGCAGCTGTGGGTGGCGGCGTGCCTGTACCAGTACTACGTGCAGGCCTATGAGTCGCTGCACGGTCCGCTCGACGAGGAGACGGCCGACGAGATTTACCGGGATGGCGCGCGCATCGGCACGGCGCTGCAGGTGCGGCCGGAGGCGTGGCCACCGGACCGAGATGCCTTCAATGACTATTGGAAGCGATCGCTGGATGAGCTGCGCATCGACCCGCCCGTACGCGAGCACCTGTTGGGGGTGGCGTCGTTCAAGATGCTGCCGTGGCCGCTGAGCATGGCCGGACGGTTCAATCTGTTTGCGACCAAAGGGTTTTTGCCTCCACAGTTCCGCGAGCTACTGCAGGTTTCGTGGACGGATCGCGATCAGCGGTTGTTCAATACGCTGCTGGGTGCGCTGCGGGTCGTCGATCGGGTGGTGCCCGAGCCGCTGTGGACGTTGTCGTATGCCGTGCTCATCTGGGACATGCGATTGCGCGAGCGCATGGGTAAGCCGGTCGTTTAAGCTCGCAGACGTGCAGATTCTCACCGCGTGGCATCGTTTGGACGAGGGTCAGAGACGCAGTGTCATCGGAATGAGTGCCGCGGTGATCGCGCTGCACGTTCTCGGGTGGGGCATGCTGGTTTTCCTGGTTGCTCCCGCGCATTTCACGGTGCAGGGCAGCGTCTTCGGGGTCGGGCTGGGTGTCACCGCGTACACGCTGGGCATGCGGCATGCCTTCGATGCCGACCACATCGCGGCCATCGACAACACCACCCGCAAGCTGGTGGCCGATGGTCGACGCCCGATGTCGGTGGGTTTCTGGTTCTCACTGGGGCATTCCTCGATCGTGTTCATCATGGTCGGGTTGTTGGCGCTTGGCGTTAAGGCATTGGCGGCCAACGTTTCCGACGAACACTCATCCCTGCAGCAGTGGACCGGCGTGTTCGGGACCGCAGTCTCGGGGAGCTTTCTGCTGCTCATCGGATTGCTCAATCTGGTGTCGCTGATCGGGATTTACCGGATTGCCAAGCGAATGCGTGGCGGCGAGGTCGACGAGGCGGCGCTGGAGCGCGAGCTGTCCAATCGCGGCGGACTGAATCGGCTTTTCGGGCCGTTGATGTCGACGATTCGCAAGCCTTGGCAGATGTACCCGGTGGGTCTGCTGTTCGGGTTGGGATTCGACACGGTGACCGAGGTATCGCTGTTGGTGATCGCCGGCGGTGCGGCGGTGACCGGACTGCCTTGGTACGCGATCTTGGTGCTGCCCATCCTGTTCAGCGCGGGGATGTCGCTGTTCGATTCACTCGACGGATCGCTGATGAACTTCGCCTACGACTGGGCGTTCCAAGAGCCGGCGCGCAAGATCTACTACAACCTGGTGGTGACGGGACTGTCGGTGGCGGTGGCCGTGCTGATCGGCGCGCAGGAGATCATCTCGATTCTCACCGAGAAGCTGGACATCACGACGGGGCCGCTGGCGGCGGTGGGTGAACTGGATCTGGCCGCGATGGGCTACGTGATCGTGGGGCTGTTCATCGTGACGTGGGCGGTGGCGGCCCTGGGCTGGAGGTACACGGGCGTGCGTAGGCGTTGGGGCGGGTAGCAGGTGAACTGGCGGAAACTTGATGGAACCGATCTGGGATGCCTGACGTCTAACCCACATACGATGAATCTCACCTGGCCGGACTCGGCCACGACCTGAGGGGGCTTTATGTCGTTGGAGAACCTGAAGCAGAATGCCAAGGACGGCCGACTGGTTCTGCACCTCGAGGACAGCGCGATCGACCACATCATTAGCGCATGTGATGCGTACATTGGTGCCCTTAAGGATCTCAAACGGGACGCACAAGATCTCAGCACGTATCCATTGGGGTTCGCTGAGCTGAAACTTGACTCCGGAAGAGCCCTGGCCGAGGCATTCCAGAAGAAGGCCGACGGTGGACGAATGACCGCTGCGGATACCTTTGAGTCACACAAGCAACAAGTGGAAGAGATGAAAACACTCTTTGTTGCAGTGCGCAATGGCTACAGAACAACAGAGGCGAACACCGCGAGCAACTTCGGACAGTTCACGAAGTAACAGTCACCGTGCATATGTCTCGGATCGCTGTCTGGGTAACCTTCATCCTTGTTTTAACTGGCTGCTCGCCCTCAGTTCCGGGGGCACCGGTCCCATCATCAGAGCCACCCGCCACATCACAATTGCCCACGAATGCCAAGGGCCGTGTCCACATCACATTCGATCCTTGTAAAGACATACCGTCATCGGTCGTCCAACAACTGCAGCTCGACGCCAAACCGCCGCGGTCAGATACCCAGTCCGATGGCGATACCGAGAACGTGTTCTGTAAGTACTATCCGCGCGGCGAGTACTTACTTACGTTGGCCGCATCAAATTACAGCCTGGACATGCTGAGACAGGCCAACAACGAGTGGGGCTATCAGGAGCTCGAAATCGGAGGCCGGAAGGCACTGTTCGGGTATCGATCAAAACAACCAGAAACCGACTCCTGCGCTCTCAACATATCTGCAACAACCGGTGTGTATGGCGTCCTCATCAGCTCGTCGCCTGGCGAGTTCGCTCCGTACCCAGACTGCCTAACCGCAGCCCGCAAGAACGCAGAAGGGCTCGTCCCCTATCTCCCACTTTGAAATCTTTCCAAAAGATGGAACCGAACCGGTACCGAACGCGTCTCACCCTAAAGAGCGAGTTGTACGCCACAACACGAAGGAGCGGCCATGAGCGAAGACAAGTGGACTCAAGGCAACCGCGAGCGCGAAGCGGTCTACGCCAAGCAGCGCTTACATGGCTCGAACATTGATGGCGGAACCGAGTCCGTCGGCGTCCCCACAGAGGACTTCAACGGCTGGTCTCACGCGAGAATCAAGGCCGCATCCGATGCATTTGAGCCGGACAAGGCACTCGCCGTATCGAAAGACTGGGAAAAGCTGGCTACCGGTTTCAGCAAGGCGTTAGACGACTTTAAGCGGTCTTTCGACGCCGCGGTGGGCGCGCAATGGACCGGCGAAGGCGCCGAAGCCGCCAAGCAAGGCATCTCCGACTACAATAGTCACGCCGAAAAAGTTAGTGACGGCCTCTCACTCATGGCCACCAAGCCTACCGAGGTCGAAACGGCGATGACACAGGTCAAGGGCCTTATGCCAGATGTCGTCCAAGTTCAGCAACCCCAGGAACATACTCAGGCTGCCTACGAGCATTACTACGCGCAACAAGCCCTCGCCGACCAAAAGCAGGACGAGGCCCGCATGATCATGCGGAAGGTCTGGTCCCCTGTCGCCCAGCAGGCCGGCTCGGGACTCCCGGCGCTCCCCCCGGCTCCACAGTTGGCCGATGCCGCGGCCGCTGCGGTCAACACCGCGTCATCGTTATCTGGCTTGGGGAACGGCAAGGACATCAAGCCTGACCAGATCAAGCCCATCGACGAAGCCGCGGTGCGCGCGGCTGCCGCAGCCGCCCTGGCCGATCCGTCACAAGCATCCGTTTCCGGCGCCGGTGGAGCGGGCGCTGCCGCGGCCGCAGCGGGTGCGGCGGGTGGTGGCTCCGGAGCCGGTGCTGGTGGCCCCGCGGCCGCAGCAGCCGCCGCTGCCGGTGCGGGCGGCGGGGCTGGCACCATGCCGTCGTCGGGTGGCAGCACCACCGCGACCGGTCCCAACACGGGTTCGGTCCCCGGCACTTACGGCATCGGGCGATGGGGCAAGCCAACCACCAACAAGGACGAGAAGAAGGACGACAAGTCCGATATCAGTCCCCTCGCCGCGGGGCCGATCATCGCCGGCTCGTACACAGCGGGCGCGGGCATGGGGCTTTCGGCCGCACCGACAGCTTCGCCGATGTCGGGCATGGGCATTGCCCAGCCGCCGACCATGATGACGCCTGGCGCTGCAGGACAACATCACCAGGAAGATGAGGACCAGCACTTCACCCCGGAATTCTTGGTGAGCCTGGACAACGGCAACGAGCTTGTCGGCCCGCTGCCCAAGGTGTCCCCCGCCGTCATCGGCGTGTGGAACGAAGAGCACGTGGCCTATCAAAATCCACACGCCTCGCCGTACGACCCGAAGCCATACGACGGCGAAGACTAAACCGAACGGCGATGGCCAAGAACATCGTCATCTGTTTCGACGGCACGGGTAATCAGATCCGTGCCGCGGGGAACACCAATGTGGTTCGCGGCTACGACATGGTGCTCCACGATCTGACCGACCGTCAGATTTCGTATTACGACCCGGGTGTAGGCACCGATCCAGTCATCGGCACGTACGCCCCGGGAGGTCAGTTCGTCGCCCGAGTTCTGGGTATCGCGTTCGGGATTGGCTTGCGCGCCAAGCTGGCCGAGGCTTACACCTATCTGATCGAGCGGTGGCAACCCGGAGACCGCATCTTCATCTTCGGATTCAGCCGCGGCGCATTCTGCGCGAGAGGCCTTGCGGGGCTGCTCAACTCGGTCGGCATGCTGCGTCCCGGTTCACAAAACCTGGTTCCTTACGCGGTGAGTCTGTATGCGCAATCGTGCGCAAGCTGGTCCGCCGAGCGATGGGATCAGCTGCACTCATTCTCACGCACTGTGGCCCGTCGCGAAGACGGGAAGTTCTCCATTCCCGTCGCATACCTCGGACTCTGGGACACCGTCAGCGCTCCCGGAATCTTCAAGCGGAGCATGCAATGGCCTTACGCCCCAAGCGTTCCCAACGCTCTCTCGGGGAGGCACGCGGTAGCCATCGACGAAAAGCGCCGACCCTATCGCGAGTACCTCATCAAATTCCTCGGCGATCAACGGCTTGTCGACGAGGCGTGGTTCGCCGGCATCCACTCCGACATCGGCGGCGACTACCCCGACGACGACAGACTCTCGGATATCGCACTGAAATGGGTGATTGAAGGCGCCACAGAACACGGGTTGCTGCTCGATACCAAGAAATATCAACGGTATTGCTCCGTTGAACCCACCTATGCCATGGGCGAGATTCATCGGGTCAGCTGGCTCTGGGCGCTGTTGATATTCCGTCGCCGCCGCATCCCCGACGGCGCCTGGATCCATGCCAGCGTCGCCGACCGGATGACCGAAGATGGCAGCTACCGGCCAGCACTACCGCAGCACACCACCATCATCGACGCCCAATGGGCCAGTCCGGCAACTGATATCAGGATGTAACGGGCGGGCTGACCTGCAGCCCGGCCAGTATCGTTTCCCGTGCACTGTCAAAACCGCGCACGGTGTCGTCCAACGCCTGAACCGACACCCCGACCGTGAACATCTTGGTGTTGTTCTTGACCGCGACGATCGTGGTCGTCACCCGGTGGACGGGGATGTTCCCTAATCCCATGTTGTAGGTCAACGTCTTCGACGGATATCCACAAATAGTGCCCTGAGCCTCGACCAGATCGGTGACACCGAAGGACTCCAATCCGCCACGCTCAGCGGCGAACGCATCGTCCTCGGTGCTCGCCTTGCCCGACAGGTTGGCAATTGCCACCGTGGTGTTCGGGACAAACCCGCCGGCCTGCAGGTCCGGGGCGGCCAGGTAGACACGAACCACACCACTTTCGAATCGGTTGACGCGTTCCCAACCGGAGGGCTGCGGTACCTCTACCCGTGGCTCAGAGTCGTTGTCCAGCGGCACTTCCAGCAGCGGCACCGATACCGAACTACACTTCGGGTTGGTGAGCCGCTTGCCCTCTTCGCCCGGTGTGGCAACAGCGTCTCCGTCGACCACGGCGGTGCACCCCGATGCCAGCATCGTCGCAGTGCACATCGCGGCCAGCATCCATCGAGTTGCCCGAATCACCAGCTCAGACTAAGGCAATGACTGCGTGCAAACAGTGAACCGGCGGTATGGGTGTCTGTAGCCACTGCCCCGTTCAATCAGCTAGTGCAATAGCGGTTGTTGTTCGAGGGCAAGAACTTGGTATTGGTTCCCGGCCCCACGGGCTGGCACAGTCCCCCACCCAGCAGGTTCTCCTTGGACCAGGCTGCATGCCCGTTGGCGACGTTCAGGCATGCCTCGTAGTCGGGCCCCGTCTGACCGAACGTTGCGGTGCACTGCGCGGACATGTTCGCGAACGCCTGGTTCTTGCACACATCCACCGACATCTGCGCCGGCGTGACATCCAGGCACATCGCCTGCCGTTGGCACGAGCTCAAGAAGTCAGCCGTCCGGCCGTCTTCCGAACGGAATTCGTTGGGCCCGGAAAGGCAGCGATCGGCATGCCGCTGCGCGTACAGCACCGGATCAACATTCCCCGGACGGTGCGCGCCACCGGGATCGACTACGTAATCCCCCGGCGCACCGATGATCTGGGCAGCCTTCTTGGCCTCCGGCGGGCCGCCGCCCTCGGGCAAGCCGTCCCAGTCACTGGCCAGCTGTCCACTCGCCGGGATCGACGATGCGCGGTACGACAACGTGATTGTGATCGGGAAGGCGAAGATGTCTGCGGGACCGAGATCGAGCGCCAGGTTGGTCTGCTGATACATGTAGTCGCCGTGGATCACCGGAGTCACCTGCACCGGATTGCCCTTGGCATCGCGGGCAACCGGCACCGACAACGTTGCGATCGTCGTGGCGGGCAGGCCCGGCGCGGCGTCGGACTCAACCAAGACCACATTGCTGCCCTGGCGCACGTGCGTTCCCTCCGGAACCCGTAGGCCAAAGGTGAAGTTATCCGGCGTAAAGATGGTGCGCCGAATGATATTCACGTCAGCACCGCCACCGGCGAACGGCGAAATCCGATAATCGGTGTCATGGGAGGTAAAGGTGGCCGACCCGCCATCGCCCCACTGCGCCGGTGTCAGGTCGCGCTCCTGCGGCAAGTGCAGTACGACATCTTTACCGGCGATCGCTGTCGGCAGATGAGTGCCATCGGTCGGCGATGGCGAGATGGTGGCGTTGGACCGTTCCCGACCCGCCGCCAGCGGCCGACCTGTACCTGGCCCCAGACCCAGCGGCGTATTGGTCTTGACCTGTGCCCCACCTATGGGCGCGATGCGCGGAAGATCGTCGGGTTGCGGCACCGCATATGGGATCGGCTTGGGGGGCGGCGGCTGCACCGGATCCGCCAAAGTCCTTGGCGCAGAACCCATAACGAGCGCAAAAACGAACGCTAGCGCGGCCAACAACGCGGCACCACGAGTACGGGTATTCATCACAGGTCCTTGGGTTCGCCGTAGATGGTCTGGGTGTCGTTGCCGTTCTCGGTGCGGATCCGGAAGGTCGCAAAGGACTGGATCTTCACCTGACCACCGCAGCCGTCAGCCTCGACGTTCTGGTTGCGCACTTGGGAGACCGCACGCATGTTCCGGAAGTTGATCCGGTCCATCGGCAGCTGAGCCAAACCACCCGGCTTGAGCAGCACACGCATGTAACCGCCGATGTGCTCCTGAGCTCCGAGCGAGCCACCGGCCGATGCACCACCAAAGCCGCCACCCTGGCCGCCACCGCCACCTGAGCCACCTTGGCCACCGCCGTAACCGCCGGCATAGCCCTGTCCGAACACCGACTGGGACAGCGTCAACCCGAGGTCACCGCCCAATTCCACGCCCGACGACGAGTCGGTGCGGCAACCCACGAAATACCCCGTCTCCAACTGCGCGTCCTGAATCACCGCGGAGCCCGAACCCGTGATCGTCGCCTCGGCCCGATAGGACACGCGCGCCTGCCAGGAGTTGCTCGCACCCGCGATGTTGTCGATGTGATCAATGACCTCATTGGTCAATGTCAAACCGACCGTCCAGCCGTCGTCCGTCACAAACTGCTGATACTGATCCGGCATCCCCTGCGGATCGGCAGCAGCATCGGAAGCGCTCATCAAGATCGCCGTCGCAACGGTCATCGATGTTGCGATCGCGGCGATGCAGCTTCGACGTGCCAGATCTGGCAACTTCATGAAACCGAACCCCTCCGTGTCTCGTCCTGGCCGACACCGGCCGGACCCCCGTCCATTTGCCCTCATTTAGGCAATGCCATCAATCGCGTTTTACTGCGAAAACACATCACATGGCAATGCTGGAGAATCTAAGGCCGAGACCTTCTCTTGTCAACACGGAGACCGTTTTGTGACAGTTTGCACATTCAAGATCGCGAACTTTGCAGAGATGACCGGGAAAGCTGGCAAAAGGAACTTCGAACGATGCCAGGAAACATTGTCAGCGCAACAAGAAACACTCATCGACTGCGCAACGCCCCAATGCCAGGGGATGCACCCGGCCGCAGTCGCCAGATCTGGGGAAAGCGCACCCGCGATCAGTGACTCTGCGCGACGGACGCTCACCGCGAGACTCGTCAAAAGTTGCTGACGGGCAATGACCGGACGTTTGCCCGCTAACCGGCATCGCAAGAATGATGGGCTCCAAATCCGCGGCACGCCACGCCGGACACGCACTTAGCGAGGCGATACATCAATGCCATCAACGTGTCGAACGTGTGTTCTAATACCTGACACCGTCCATGAACTTGAGAAGGAGCTCTCACCGTGACGACGACCGCAGATACGACCGCAGACGCCTCGCTATCCACCGAGTTCGATACCCCTGAGGTGCAGGCCCCCGAGACTCCTGTCGGAGAGAAGCCGGAGAAGACGGCGGTCAAAAAGGCGACTCAGAAGAGAACCAAGACTCTGCAACTGACCCTCACCGTCACCGGCACCGCGGACGGGGAATGGCACGCCGAGCTGAAGCAGGGCAGTACCTATCTGGCCCGCAACCTCGCCGTTGCGGCAGCCGCCGTCTCCCGCGCGGCCAAGGAACTACACGAGGACCTCTCCACCCCGATCGACGCGGTTATCGAGGAAGCGCGATCCCAGCAGGCAGCCAAAGTCGCCGCGCTCGAGGCCGAGCTCGAAGCGGCGCGTAAGGCACTCTCCGACTTGGATTGAGATCCTTGTCCTGCAACGTCTTTAGATCACTCGAGGGAGTCGCGTGGCGTCGAGGAATCCGAGGAAGTCCAACCCGTTGCTCAGGCCGAGCTCGGCCTGAGCGTTGAGGTAGGCGCCAATGTTGGCCAGGGCGACGACCAGCGCCTGGATGCTGTCGGCCCCTGCGCCAAACATGGCGTATGGCGCGTCCAACCCTTCAATCCGGTAGGGACACAGCCACATTGGTCCCTCCGCACGCGGCGGGCCGAGTTTCACGACGACCTCTCGGCCGCCAACGCCTTCGATGGCCCGTTCGGCAATTGGCTCATCAAATTCGAGATTCACGACGATTCACCTCCGTGGGGCGGTTGCCTGTTCCCATCTACGCTCGACATAACAGCTGCGTACACCCTGCACTTTCGGCGCAGGAGAGTCTTCTCAAGTTAGCCACTGAGGCTATACGCTGCAACCACGGTTGGGGGCAGCCGCCACACGGGGGAGCTATGTCCGAGAAACCAAGGATCGTCGGATGGAAGGTCCTGGTCGTCGTCGCGGCCGTCATCGTGATCGTTGTCGCGCTCTCGTCGATCAAGAACAGTGATCGTCCAGCGACCACGCCAGCACCACCGACGGCGACCACTGCAGTAACCGCCTCGGAGAACGTTCTCGAAACCGCCGCCGCGCTATCCCGCTTGGCTCTTGTCTATCTCAACACCGACGAGAGCAACCGCGCATACTGGCGGCGCGCAGTGGAACTTCTCAGCGAACAAGACTCGGTCACCCTGACCGAATCCGCCGACATGAACATCACCATTGACCACCAGGGCACCCCAGTCACCCTGTACAGGAGCGCGCTTGAGGCAGTCGCCACTGAATCGTGTTTGACGAAGTTCCAGCGCAAGCCCGCCGCCGAAGCGGTTACCCGGATCATGGATAACTGGGAACTACAGCGCCCCTGGGAGGCGGCACAACTCCAACAAGCTGCACTGGAGACAAAATGCCCCCGTGAGTAATGGTGGGCGCGGAACAGCATCCACAGCAGCATGCTCAACCCGAGGCCGGCCGCGCACGCCAAGACTGTGAGGACGGCAGTTCTGGTGCTCAAAATGTCCAACTGCCAGAAGGTTTGAGAACGAATCCATGCCCGCCACTGACATCGTCGAGGCAAGCCACGGTCCTATTGGTATCGACCGCACACGTGACGTGGCCGTATGAGACCTTCTGCCCCACCGCGAGTAGGATCCCCTGTTGTTTGGCCCCGGTGACTTACCGTCGCAGCCTCCGTAGAAGTAATGCGACAGTTAATACGGCGCCCCGGCACTGTCGTCGCCGGGCCCCACCGAGCCGACTACACAATCGCCAAATTCCGGAGTCGCCACATCGCCAATAATTCGCATCTGAATCCCCTCCACGTAAATCGCCCAACCTTCGGTTCATCCTCCCACATGACCGGTTTGCTGCCTGCTTACACTGTGCTGGTGTGGATAAGACTTGCGCTTGCCCCTTGGTGGATACAGTGGCCCGTCTATGCAGCCCTGATCTTCACCGCAGCGGGTATCCCCGTAGCGGTCATCAACCGCAACGAGCCCGGCCAATGGCCCGGCTGGTGGATCGGCATAGCCGTCGCGGCACTCCTCGTCGGGCTGGTGTGGTCATTGGCCGCGCGATCCAGGGCACCGCAACTGCGCCAGCTACTCGACGGCCTGACACCCGCCCAGTATCCACAGGCCGCCAAAGCCGTACTGTCTGGGCCGATACCGACCGATCCGGCGATCCGACACGCCGCTGCGCGTCTGGCCGAACGTCAGCGCACCTCGATGTCGCCCAAACTGCGCAAGACCTTGATGTGGATCATGGTTGCCGATGCCCTTATCCAACTGAGCACTTCAGCCTTCGGTTCAAAAATCACCTTCACCACGCTCAGCAGCGCCACTATATTCGCGGCAATGGCCGTGTTCTGGTGGCTCTATCCCCCACTGCTCGAAGCCCGAGCACGACTTCTCGCGGGATCCGCACACGCACCGAACTACGGCACTGTTCAACCATGACCGCGTAGCAACCTGTCAGCTACTGACATACATGTTCTGAACAGGCGGGATGAAAACGGGGGTTACACGATGCAAGACAACGATCCTGCTGCTTCGTGGACGCAGCCACCGCCGCCACACACCGGCGCATATCCCTGGAGCCAGACGCCTCCTCCGCAGTGGCCCGCACCTGCTCCCGTCCCGCCACACCGGCCAACACCGAGCTACTGGTACGCCGTCGGCGCAGCGCTGATAGCAGCTGGCCTGGTCGGCGGCATCGGCCTATTCGTCACAGGACTCGTCTATGCCCTCAAAGGACCCACGAGCCAGTTCGACGCTAACGGTTCTGCCACTGAACAATTCACTTCGGGCGACGAGATGATCATCTACATCGCCGATGTCGAACCCGTACCGAAGCTGACCCAGAACACACGCTGCGTGGCACGCGACGAAAACAACAACGCCGCCACTGTCAGCCGATACGACGGCTCGCTGAGCATCAACCAATGGCATGCGCTCTACGTGGTGCGCGCCCAGCAGGCAGGCAACTACACCATCAGCTGCGCCGGCTACTCGGACATCACCTACGGACTAGGTCCGCGCGCCGGAACCGGCGCCATCACAGCCACTTTCGCAGGCCCCATCGCCGGTCTCACGCTTGCCAGCGCTGGAATAATCGTGCTCATCATCACCGCATCACGACGACGCAAAGCCACACCACAACACCCATACGGCAATCCGTATCCGTACCCGCCTGGGCCCAGGTAGCCGGCGATGGTGGGCAAACATTCCGAAGACGGCAGGCGGCAGGCGCCACTGTCAAAGAATCCTTATGCGGACTGGCGCCTGATAATCGCAGTACCCATGTGCACACTCTTTCTGGCAATCGCACCCACCATATACCTCCACCCCGCGACCTGCGATCACAAACCCATGAGCCAGTGGGATCGCTGCCACCACTACGGAAAAACCAAAGAACAACTGCTCACTGGTTCCCCGGGCCACGTGCCCAGCACCGGATACGACATGCACCGCCAGAGCACCTACAACCGGATCATGGCTTTCGCGGCCACGGTTTTGGGCATAGCCGGATGGGCAATCGCCATCGCCTGGGCTCGACGCGAGTACATCCGACGCAAAACCCTGCGTGACCGATCGCAGCCGAGCATCTAGCCGGATGAGGGTTAGGTTCAGCGTGCGGGTGTGATGGATGGCGGCGCCGGACCCAGTTGGTGGTGACTGATCACTCGATACATGGGCCGACCTAAAGATCACGGCAACCTCAACTTGCACCCGACACTGCTGCGCCCCCCGGCACACGCCACGACTCAACGTCAGCCCGGTTTCGACCGTCGCCACCAAACCAGCCGGCGGCAGAGTCTCCAATTTTGTGAGTGAAAAATTGTGACGGTGATGAGGGCGTCGTAAAAAAACCGTTCGCTGTCGGTCGCCGCGCCATGTCGCGAGCGTGCCGCGCGAGTTACACAGCTACCTGTTCACCGTGCCCACAAGAGCTCCGTCGACTGTACAGCTATCCTCAATCCCACGGGCAATCAGACTAGGGGGCAATGCCGTGGGAGATATCTGCTCGGCAACTGATGAGTCGGCGGTGATAATGGCGCCGTCCTGGCGCAAACTCATCCTGCCGCGGCGCGGCGGCCCGCCGATTCCGATACGTCCCGTCGACGAGGACGCCATAGCCCGGATACGGAAAACGACCTTCGAGACCAGGCGCAGGGACGTCGAGGCGATGCTCGCGTACCACCGGATGTTTCCCGAGACCGCCAAGGCAGGGCAACGCTATCTCGCTGGACAGCCAGACCCCCTGGGCGCTGCTGTGGTGGCACGCCTGAACCTGGTGGACGGCATCAAGCCGGCCGACTACGCGGACATGTGGATCTCCGAGCACGGTCTCTCGTTCGCTCTGTGGACGGCGGTCCAGCTAGCCGACGGGCCCCCGCTGTTCAGCATGTGGAGTTCCACTGATACGCCCGTTCCCGACGTATGGAGCCACGTCCGGATCGAGTGTTTCGATGTGGCGCTCCGGCTTCGTGAGCGCCTGACCCTCGTGGACGACGACGAATACCGGCGGGCGGTGCACGCGATCTTCTCGGCCCGTATCTCGGACAAGACGAAATGCGTTGCGGCATTTATGTTCCCGACGGAGGCTCAGTGGGTTTTCGAGGCCTGCCAGGAGCCCATCGGGCTTATTGAGAATCGCTCCCGGCTAGAGCTACTGACAAGTGTCTCCTCAATCGACATGGTCTCCGAGCTGCTCTTCCAGAACACCGGCTGGGACTCGTTCTATCAGGACTACCGGCGCATTCTGCCCACACTGGTGGATCGATTCGGACCGGCCCTGGTGCCCGTCCTCGACCGCATCCTCGACGGCTACCTGTCGAAGGGGCGCGCTGGGGTGGTCTCCGAGGCGCTGGCCTGTCTGCCCAGTGACGACGCCTTCGCGACGCTGCTGCGGCATGCGAACAAGCCAGGGGTGCGGCAGTCGGTGGAGCTCGCGATGGCCCGCTTCCCGATGTGCGCCGCCGACCAGCTGGCCCGACGCGACGACCCGGTATCGGTTGAGCTGCTTGCCATGCATCTGGCGCTACGCCCACAGCTCGCGGCCCGCCTGCCGCAAGGCACGGCTCCCGTACCGAGTGCCGGGGCGACCACCAACGCCGCTGAACTGCCCGAGCTGCTGGTCTCGCCGCCCTGGACCGCGAAGCGGCCGAAGGTCAAACCCGTCGTACTGGATGAGCTACCCGCACCTCCGTACGCCGAATTATCTTGGACCCCAGATGAATTGGAGAAGCTACGGAATTTCGCCGAACATACCCCGTGGCTGGGCCCGCGGACCTGGGGTGATCTGGAAGCTGACGGCAAGCACGGCAAGCTATCCGGCACCGACTTCCAGTCGATTCTGCTCAGCGGGCCGCTGGAGCTGGCCCACAAGCTCATCGCGAACCGCTGGATCCCGCTCTGGAGCTTCTCGTTCGGCTACTGGTTTCCGGCGGCCCTGCACCGGCATGGACCGGAGCTCGGCGGTCTCGGGGCCCTGCTGGCCGAGAAGGAACCGGAGTCCGCGTCGGCGGCCTTGGGACCGTTGATAACTCGCGAGGTCGCCGAGACGCACGCCCGCTGGCTCGCCGGGAAACGCCGACTCCTGGCCATTGCCGCGCGGGCCTACTTCCGCAGGCATGGAGCCGCCGTGGCCGCCATGCTGGTACCGGCGGCCCTGGGGCCGCTGGGCGCCCTTCGCGACAGTGCCCAGCTCGCACTGCGGTACCTGGCTCGCACCGACAGCTCGACTGCGGTCATCGAATCAAGCCGTCACTACGGCGATGCCGCCGCTACCGCCATCACTGAGATCGTCGAACTCGATCCCCTGCTAGTCCTGCCGAAACGGATTCCTTCCGTACCGGATTGGGCCGCAGGGGCGCTGCTGGCACCCGTCACGCTCACCGACGGAACGCCTCTACCGGCCGCAAGCCTGAACGTCATCGTCGTCATGCTTATGATGTCGAGCCCCGATAATCCATACGCCGGGCTCACCGCTATCTCCGAGAGCTGCGACACCGCGACATTGCGCGCGCTGACTTGGTCGCTGTACGAAGCATGGGACCGCATTGGTGCACCCACCCGGCACTCGTGGGCGTTCGACGCCCTGGCCTGGTTTGCCGACGACGAGACGGTTGATCGGCTCAACGACATCATCCGGCGCTGGCCCGGACTGGGACGCAGCGCCAGAGTCCCCCATGGACTGGACGTCCTCGCCAACATCGGCTCCGACCACGCCCTGCTCACCATCTATCGGATCTCTCAGCGCGAGCGCTCAAAGCCATTGAAAGATAAGGCAAACGCTAAGATACAAGAGATTGCGTTGAGCCGGTCACTGTCGGCCGAACAGATGGCTGACCGCCTGGTGCCCGACCTCGGCCTGAACGACGCCTCGGCCCTCTCATTGGACTATGGAAGCCGGGTGTTCACGGTCCAGTTCGACGAGCGGCTGCAGCCCGTCGTGACCAATGAATCCGGTGCCGCGTTGAAGGCGCTGCCCAAACCCGGTAAAGGCGACGACGCCGCCCGCGCCGAGGACTCCTACCGTCGCTTCTCCGCGCTGCGCCGGCAGGTCCGCACCGTGGCCAAGGAACAGCTGCGCCGGCTCGAGGACGCCATGATCCGCGAACGCCGTTGGAGTGTTGAGGAATTCGAGTCATTGTTCGTGTCGCATCCGCTGCTAATCCATGTCGTCAGACGCCTGCTGTGGGCCACCTTTTCACCAACCGGGGAAATCAGTCTCTTCCGGGTAGCCGAGGACCGGACCCTTGCCGACGACAACGACGCTCTGACATCCCTCGCCCCGTCCCACACCGTAGGCATCGCGCATCCACTCCACTCCCCTGAGCACATGGCCACCTGGGGCAGGATGTTCGCCGATTACGAACTGCTGCAGCCCTTCCCGCAGATCAGCCGGCCGGTGATCAAAGCTACCGGGCAGGATCTGCGAGAGCAGGAACTCTCCAGATTCGCGCAGGCCACGGCGAGGACGTTCTCGCTCACCGCGCTCAGCAGCCGGGGATGGGAGATCGGCGAGATGATCGACGGTCCGGCCCGCCACCAGATCTCGCGGTCCGCGCCGGGTGGCCGCATGGTCGACATCTGGCTCAGCCCGGGCATCCCTCCGGACCCACGGGAGATCGAAACCCAAGAAATATCGGTACGACTGGACCGAGGCACGTTCGCCGACGCGGGCCTGGTGTTCGCCTCGGAAATCATCACCGACGTAACGGGAGCAACTGCACAATGACCCAATTTTCCTTGCCGGACAAGTGGCTCGACCGGGTGATCCCGTGGCGTGGATGGGACCGGCCGCAGCCCGTCAAACCGATCGGGAAAGTCAGCGCGCGAGATTGTTTCGAGGCCCATTCGGAGGAGATCGACAAGGCATTGACCCGGTCGTATGTCACGGATCGCCTCCGGGATGTCATCGGCGAATGTGATTGGGAAAAACCCGATCTCGACCTCGCACTGCCGGCATTACTGGGGTTCTCGGGGTCGGTCGAGCTGCTCGCGTGGATTTTGGATACCTACGGAACGATCCCGGCACTGCGCATCTGGGTTCAGTCCACGCATTTCAACGGCGGGTACTCACGGCATCTGAGCTACCAGCCAGAGCCCAGAGTCGATTGGCGAGCCCATCTACCGCAGTTCATGCGCCGGACCCTCGCTGCGCTGCCCGAGGCTGAATACGGCCTCGCCGTCGCCGAGCTTCGCGATCCGGCGGTTCACCCCGTGCACGCGGCCTATCTCGCACCCACCGAACCGGACCTGGTCGCCGCCGCTCTGGCCCTCACGCCGATCGACCACATGGGCTTCGATCTGTTGTTGTGCACGGTGGAGACGGAATCGCAGATGCGCGAGCTGGTGACAAACACGCCGACCATCTATACCCGCCCGTACGACATGCCCAACTTCGCGACCGCCGCGGTGCGCGCCGGCACCGCGGTAATCGAGGTGATCGCGGCTGCTTTCAAAAACGAGGCGGACACCGACGGGCGCGTCGAGCTGATGGACCTGCTGACTTACTGTCCGACACCCGGGGCGTTCCGGCAGCTCCTCGGGTATGCCGGCACCCGCGGCGGATATGACGCCATCCGGTCCGCACTAGCGCGCCATCCGGGCGTCGGCCTGGCCGAACTGGCGCGCTCGGGAAGCGAAACCGCGGCAGTCGAGCTGCGGTCCTTCGTGCTCACCCAGCCCGAGCAGGTGGCCGCGGTGTCGCCCGGGCTGGACGATGCGACCAGGGCGGCCATCGAGAAGATCACGGCGACGCAAGATGCCCTGCCCGAATCCGATTCGCCACCAGCGATTCTCCTGAGCCCACCGTGGATCGGCCGGCAGAAGGCGACCAAACCGCCGGTGTTCGAGCTGCCCATCGAGCTGCCCGTGGCCTTCGACTGGCCAGCAGGAGAACGCGAGCGTCTTCTGGCCAAGCAACCAACCTTCCGGTTCACACCGCAGTACATGCCGTCGTGGCAACGCCTCGCCGAAGGCGGTTACTCGGGATGGCAGATGGAAGGGGCACTGGTCGAGCTTTCTGGCGATGATGCGTTGGCGTTGGTCCGCCATTGGAAGCCCGATGCCCGATACTGGGATGCCGGATGGCTGCCCTATGCCCTGGCGCGCTTCGGCGCGGACGCCTACCCCGCCGCCGTACGCGCGCTTGACAAAAGCGCGGTGGCGGCGGCCTACACATTGATTCCGGTGCGCAGTCACGAAGTTGCGCCCCGGATGGCCGAATTCCTGCTTCGCCGCGGCAAGCTCCGCACCGTCGCCCTGGATTGGCTTCGGCGTCATGCACTAGAAGCCGTGGCGTATCTGGTACCGGCTGCGCTGGGCAAGGCGGGAACGCACCGCCGGGGTGCCGAGGCCGCATTGCGCCGACTGGCGGCGAATCACTCTCGGGAGGAGGTCGTCGACCATGCGCGCGGCTACGGCGACGAGCCCGCCGCCGCCATCGCCGTGCTGCTGGACACCAACCCACTCACCATCTTGCCCGCCAGAATCCCCGCACTTCCCGTTTGGCTTGCACCGCAACTGCTTCCGCAGATCGCGCTGTCCGGACGGCAATCGGCGTTACCGCGGGAACTGGTTCCGGCACTGGTCACCATGTGTCAGCTCGGCGACGCCGACGCGCCCTACCCCGGGCTGGAAACCGTGGCGACACTGTGTGATCCGGGATCGCTGGCGCAATGGGCGTGGGCGCTCTTCCAGCAGTACCGCCGGGTGGACTTTCCCAGCAAGGACGTGTGGGTGCTGCGCTTGCAGGGTCGGCTGGGCGATGACGACACGGTGCGTTCCCTCTCACCCCTGATCCAGGCCTGGCCGGGAGAAAGCGCACACCAACGCGCGGTTGCCGGCCTGGACGTGCTCTCCGACATCGGGACCGATGTGGCGCTCATGCACCTCTACCGCATTTCGCAGAAGGTGCCGTTCAAAGCGCTGCGGGCCAAGGCCGCAGACAAGATCGAGCAGATCGCCGACGAACTGGAGCTGACCCCCGAGCAACTGGGCGACCGGCTCGTCCCGGATTTCGGTTTGTCCCCGCAAGGTACGGCCACGCTCGACTTCGGGCCCCGGCAGTTCGTCGTCGGATTCGACGAGAGCCTTAAGCCCTACCTCACCGACGCCGACGGCAAGCCGCGCAAGGCCCTGCCCAAGCCCGCGGCCACCGACGACCCGGACCTGGCGGCCTCAGCCACCAAACAGTTCTCGGCCCTGAAGAAGGACGTGCGGGGCGCGGCCTCCGATCAGATCGTCCGGCTGCAGCGCGCCATGCGATATCAGCGCCGGTTCGATGCCGCGGACTTCCGCGCCTACTTCGTATCCCATCCCCTGGTCGGCGTGCTGGTACGTCGACTGGCCTGGGGCACCTACGAGACCGCAGAGCCCAATTCGCCACTGCTGCAAAGCTTCCGGGTTGCCGAGGACAACTCCTTCGCCGACGCCGAAGACAATCCGTTTGAATTGGACGAAGACGCTGTCGTCGGTGTGGTGCATCCCGCCCAGCTGTCCGCCGAGCTGCTGGCCTCCTGGTCCGAGTTGTTCGCGGAATACGAACTGCTGCAACCATTTCCGCAACTGAGCCGTCCGGTATACCGACTCACCGACTCCGAGAAGTCCACCAACGTCCTACCCCGGTTCGACAAGCTGACGGTGCCGTCGCGCGTGCTGCTCGGGCTGGCCAAACAGGGCTGGAACCGTGACACCCCCGCCGACGCGGGGGTGCAGAACAGCGTCATCCAGACCCTGCCCTCCGGTGCCGAGGTGAGCATCGACCTCGATCCGGGGATCCCGGTGGGCGAGCCCGACATGCTGGGAGACCAGACCATCCAGCGGGTCTGGCTGTCGTCCGGGACTTACGGTGATATCGACCCCGTACTCATCTCCGAGATCCTGGCGGACCTGACGGAACTGGAGCGGCACCGACCGTGACTCACGCGAGAGGACGACTGTGACAAGCGACCTGCAGAGGCCGCCGGCCGAGATCCGGTACGCCGAGGAACTGCGGCGGCTGCGCGACAATGACCCCGACGACCGGCCGCCCGGCTGGGCGCTGAGCATGCGAACGGCCAGAGCCTTCATTCTCGGCGACCGCACGCTCGGTATCGAACGCAAATTCGTCGGCGATCCCTCCCTGATCGATCGAGCGCTGGTTACCCTGGCCACCAACCGCGGTCTCATGTTGGTGGGCGATCCGGGAACCGCGAAATCCTGGCTGTCCGAACTGATCGCGGCCGCCGTCAGCGGCGAGTCCACCTTGGTCATCCAGGGCGGCGCCGCCACCACCGAGGACCAGATCAAGTACTCGTGGAACTACGCGATGCTGCTGGCGCAGGGGCCCAGCCCGGAGTCGGTGGTACCGGCCCCGCTGCTGTCGGCCATGCGCACCGGCAAGGTGGTGCGCTTCGAGGAAATCACGCGCTGCCCCTTGGAAGTTCAGGACAGTCTGCTCTCGGTACTTTCCGAGCGCGTGTTGGCCATCCCGGAACTGCACGGCTCCGATGGTCTGGTTTTCGCACGGGCCGGCTTCAACGTGATCGCCACCGCGAACACCCGCGATCGCGGTGTCAATGAGATGAGTGCCGCGCTCAAGCGGCGCTTCAACTTCGAGACGGTGTTTCCGATCAGGGATATGGAGACCGAGCTGGCCCTGGTCACCGCCGAGTCCGCCCGGATGCTCGCGGAGTCCGGCGTCACGATCGCTCAGAGCCCCGACGTCCTGGAGGTCCTGGTAACGATATTCCGCGAATTGCGAACGGGTCGAACCGCTGACGGCACCCCCATCGAATCGCTCAGCTCGGTGATGAGCACCGCCGAGGCCGTGTCAGTGGCGCATGCCGTCGGTATCCGGGGCTGGTTCCTGCGCCACGAGGCCGGGTCGGCCGCCGATATCGTGGAGGCCATCTCCGGCACCGCCGTCAAGGACAACGCCGACGACCTGACCAAGGTGCGCACCTACATCGACCACCACGCCGCCCGGCGAAACGGAAAGGTCTGGAAGGACTTCTATCAGGCCCGACACTTACTGAGCGCCGATTGACCGTCCACTTCATCGGGGTCCGCCACCACAGCCCGGCATGTGCCCGGCTGGTAAGCGACGTGATCCACAACGTCTCTCCGGCTTACGTTCTCGTCGAAGGCAGCGCCGACTTCAACGATCGAATCGACGAACTGCTGCTGGGACACCGATTGCCTATCGCCCTGTTCAGCTTCCTTACCGGTCCCGACGCCCACCGGATGATCTGGGCGCCATTTTGCGACTACTCCCCGGAATGGGTGGCACTGACCGCGGCCAAGGCGGTCGGCGCCGAGTTCCGGTTCATCGACCTTCCGGCCTGGCATCACGCCTTCGAGGAAAGAACCAACCGCTACTCCGATGCCGATGCCCGGCATGTTGCCGTCACCTCCCGGCTGTGTGCGGAGTTCGGAATGGACAACAACGACGTGCTGTGGGATCACCTCGTCGAGGTACCCGGAGCCGAGCACCACACCCTGGCCCGATACTTCGACACCCTGCGCGGGGACGCGCGGGCTGGGGACTCAGATGCGGCCCGCGAGGAGTACATGGCCCAGTGGATTTGCGCCGCACAGTACTTCGCCGGTGGACGCCCCATCGTGGTGGTGACCGGAGGGTTTCATCGACCGGCGCTCATCTCGCTCACCGCCGAACGCGATGATCTGACGCAATGGCCCGCGGTGCCCGCGCCCCCGGCGGGCCATCGCGTCGGCAACTACCTCATCCCCTACTCCTACCGGCGCCTCGATGCGTTCTCCGGCTATCAGTCGGGTATGCCCTCGCCGGGTTACTACCACCACGTGTGGCACGACGGCGCCGAGACGGCCGGCCAGCGGCTCATCGCGGATGTCGCCGGCCGGCTGCGTGAACGTCACGTCCCAGTCTCTACCGCGGATCTGATTGCGGCCCAGTCCCTCTCCGAGGGGCTGGCCCGGCTGCGCGGACATTCCGTGCGCGCCCGCACCGACATTCTCGACGGGCTGGCGGTCGCCCTCATCACGGAGGACTTACCGTCTCCGCTGCCGTGGGCCGCCC
This sequence comes from Mycobacteroides franklinii, assembly GCF_002013895.1. Taxonomy (GTDB): domain Bacteria; phylum Actinomycetota; class Actinomycetes; order Mycobacteriales; family Mycobacteriaceae; genus Mycobacterium; species Mycobacterium franklinii. The sequence goes on from NZ_MAFQ01000009.1 coordinate 218,881, forward strand.
GCGGCGTGCTGCAGACCGGAACCCATCCCGCCGTCCTGGAAATGCTCGCGGCCCTCACCGGCACCGCTCACGGCGAGCTTCATCCCGACACCCCGTTGCCGCCGCTGATACCCGATGTCGAGCGACTGCTCGCCGAACACGATCTGACGCCGCCTCGTGACGTCCGGCTGAACCTGACCGTCGAGGCCGACCTGGACCGCAGCCGCATCCTGAATCGTCTTCGGGTGCTCGGCATCCCGGGGTTTGAGCGCAGCTCGGGGCCCACCGTCGGCACCGATCCGGCGACCACGGAACGCTGGGAATTGCAGGTGCGAGAGACCCAACTTCCCAAACTTCTGGAGGCCGGCGCCCACGGCGCCACCCTCGGCGCTGCTGTGGCACATGTGTTGCGCGAATCGGTGGCCGATGGCGGCACGACACCGGCCACGCTCGGTCCGGCGCTGTTCGATGCCGTGCTCTGCGGCAGCGACGAGGTGCTCGGCGAGCTCGTTCCACCTGCCGCCCAGGCCATCGCCGACAGTTACGACCTGGGCGGGCTCGGCACCTTCCTGTCCGCACTGCTGGCCTTGTGGCGCCACGACTGGATCTACCAGGTCCGCCAGCACGATCGGTTTCCTCCGCTGATCGCGGCGGCGGTGCGCCGGATCGAATGGCTCGCCGAGTCGGCCCGCGCCCGTACGCGCGACGCCGATCGCAGTGAAGTCGCCGCCCTGTCGGCCGTCTGCGACGCACTGACGCACGCCGGTGAGACGGCCGCCCTCGATAGACCTGCCTTCCTGGGCACCATGGAACGCATCGGCCGAGACCCGAAGGCGCCACCCGATCTGCGCGGTGCGGCTCTGGGCGCCCGTTGGCGGCTGGACGACGAAGCTGCCGTCGATCCGGTGGACATGGTGCGAGCCATGAGCATGCCCGAAACCCTCGGGGACTTTCTCATCGGTGTGTTCGGTCTTGCGCGAGAACAGGTTCTGCACACTCAGGACGGCTCGGGATTCGACGTACTCACCGCCGTCGATCACATCGTCGAGGACATGACCGAACGTGATTTCCTTTCAGCCCTACCGGCCGTGCGCCAAGCCTTCGAATACTTTCCGCCGCGCGAGCGCACCCGCATCGCCGACCGGATACTGGTGGCGCGTGGCCGGACGGCCGCGGGCCGGGCATTCGTACGCACCGAGTCCGATCCCGCTCTGCTGGCCTATGCCGCGACGATCGAGGAGCGCGTCGAAAGCCTGCTGTCGGAGGCGGGGCTGAACCCGTGAGCCAGCCGGAAGACCCGAACGAGCTTGTGCTGCAACGCTGGCGCCTGATCCTGGGTGAGCCGGGTGACAACTGCGCCCGGCTCACCGGCGATATGGCTGGCCAGGATGCCGCGCTGTCGTGGCTATACGGACGCGACGACGAGCTGGCGGCGCGCGGCACCCGGCCCTCGGGTGAACGCGCCGGAGGCGACGGAGAGTCGCTCGTCGGCACCGTCGAGTGGATCAACGAGGTGCACCGGCTCTTTCCCCGCGACACGGTCGAGCGTCTGGAACGAGACGCCCTGGAGCGCTATCAGATCCAAGAGATCGTGACCAATCCCGACGTGCTTGCCCGCGCCCGCCCCAACCAGACCCTGCTGCGCGCCGTGCTGCGGACGAAGCATCTGATGAACCAGGACGTGCTCGACATGGCCCGCAGGCTCGTAGCGGCCGTCGTGCAGGATCTCATCGACAAGCTGTCCGTCGAAGTGCGGGAGGCATTTTCGGGTCCGCGATTGCGCCGGCGTAGCATTCGCGGCAGCTCACGGGATCTGGATGTGCATGCCACCATCCGACGCAACCTGCGTCACTACGACACCGAGCAGCGGCGAATCGTGATCGAACGGCCGCTGTTCACTTCTCGCAGTCGGCGCCATCTCGAGAAGTGGCAGATCATCATGCTGGTCGATCAGTCCGGTTCGATGCTCGGATCTGTCATCCATTCCGCGGTAACCGCGAGCTGCCTGTGGAACCTGCCCGGAGTGAAGACTCATCTCGTCGCCTTCGACACCTCGATCGTCGACCTCACCAGGGACCTCACCGACCCCGTGGAGCTGCTGATGAAGGTGCAGCTGGGCGGCGGCACCGATATCGCCAAGGCGGTGACCTACGGTGCGGGGCTTATCGAAAACCCGCAGCGCACCATCTTCGTGCTCATCAGCGACCTGTTCGAGGGTGGTGACCCGCGAAACTTCACCGGCCAACTCCGTGCCCTGGTCGAGCAGGGCAGCAAGGTGTTTGCACTGGCCGCGCTCGATGAGAACGCCGAGCCGTCTTATGACCGCGCGGTCGGCCAGCTGCTGGCCTCCTTCGGCGTCGAGGTTGGCGCCCTCACACCCGGGCATCTGGTCAATTTCCTCGCCGAATGCCTGGCCGCGCATGGCTGAAAAACCGTGCCGTCCAGACCTGGACATCATCACCGAGGCGGCGCTCATCGGGCTAACGAACAGAGGCCTAGTGAAACGCGCTCAGCGCGAGCTGGATTCGGAGACGCCGCCGGAAATATCACAGGCACCTGACGGCACCGTCACCGCCCGCTGGCAGGACGGAAACGTCTCGACACTGGCAGCAGACCGAGCCGTCACGCAGGCCGACTGCACCTGCGGGGCAACCACACTGTGCCGGCACCGCATCGGCCTGGTACTCGGATACCAACGGGTCGCTCAGGACACAGAAGGTGCCACGGCGGCCTCCGACTGGTCGCCCGCGATGTTCACCGACGCCGAACTGGCCACGGCGTTCGGTGCGGCCACCATGAAGGCCGCCGAGCGCCGCCGCGCCGCCGGCTATCCGGCAACGGTTCGACGGGGCCAACCGCCCACGGTGGAATTGCCCTCCAGCACAGTTCGTTTCATGGTTCCTGAACACCTCGACTTCGCTCTCACCGATGCGGACAAGCAGGCGTCCGCGGTAACCGTTGTCCTGGCGGTGTGGGCGTTCCGACTCGCGGACGCGACCGATCGCGGCGCAACACGAGTAGAGATCGAGGTCGCGTCGACCGCCGAGCGGGACGAGAAGCCCACCACGAAAACCCGCGATCTCGCCATAGAACTGTTGCGCTCCGGAACCGTCAACGTCACCGACGTGCTGTCGGGGAAGCTCGATCGAACCGCGGCAGACCTCGACCGCGACAACATTCGATGGCTTGCCGACACACTGCAAGACCTGCGTACCCAATTAGGCGCGTATCGCACCCGCCACGCCGCGTTCTCCGATCTGCGGGTGGCCGAGCTGTTGGCCGAGGTGCATGCGCGCAGTCTGGCATCCAGCGGCCCACGCCTGACCCGGGCACAGATCCTGGGCACCGGCGAAAAGGCGTCCACCCGGGTCCGCCTGACCCGTCTCACCGCTCTCGGCGCGCGTCTCACCCGGATCGACGACGCGGTATCGGCAGCGGTCTATCTGGTCGGCGACTCGATCCCGATGGTCATACACCGCAGCTGGCCCGTCGACGACGATCCGGGCTTCGCCGGGGAGGTGGTCGGACGGCGGCGCATCGCGGGCACCACTCTTGAACGACTCGCCAGTTCTTCGGTGGTGACCGAATCCGCGGTGCGGCAGGCCAATCGCGCACTGGAACTCACCCGCTCCGCCGTCGCCAAGACATCTGTCCTCCAGCTGGGCCGGGCCTGGGAATCGCTGCCCGATCATCTGGTCCACCACAGCTTTTCCCTCGCGGAACGCGAAATCACCTCACAACCACCGCGATTCATCAGGCCGCGGGTCGAGGCCGAGTTCGTCAGGGTGTTCGCGGTGCACCGGGTGGTGTCCATGTCCTACTCCCCCGGCGATCAGCGCTTGGTGGCCGAGGTTGCCGACACTCACGACGGCCGGGCACTCATTGCCGACGAATATCGCTCGGTGGCACCGGGAGCGCTCGATGCCCTGCACCACGCCTTGAACGCGATCGGCGACCAAGCCCAACCGGCACTTCTCAGCGGGATCATGCGACGCGCACGCGGGTGCCTGATCGTAGAACCGCTGGCGGTCTTGCTGGGTGCCGCGGTGTCCGTATTCGATTTCGCGCCGGGCAAGACCGGAGCGCTACCGGAGCACCGCGAGACCCCCGCCGATCCGCTACACCGCCCGGTGTTGGCAGCGCAGTCACTGCTGTCGCAGGCCGCGCACACCGGGCTGGACCACTGCCGCGCCGGCATGCAGCGACAGATACATTCCTGCGCAGATGAACTCGCAAGTACTGGATTCCATCAAACAGCCTCGGTGCTGCGCCGATTCGGCAATGCCCTGGGTTCTCGAGAAAGCATCGAGGCGCCACATCACTGGTTCGCCGCGACAGTCCGGGTGCTGACGATACTGGAACAGCTCTGACCAAACGTCCTGACGCATGGTTAACCACGGCGCGCCTACCGCCCTCGGCTCTGACCGTCGCCACCAATTCAACCGGCGGCCGGCGCTTGTTTTCCGGTGATGTGCACCCGCGGTGGCTTATCACCCAACCCAAGGATGGCATTCGAAGTCACACTAGGTAGGCGCCCGATCTCGGCGGACCACCGTTCTGCTGCCAAGCCGGCCACCTGGCACGCTTACTCGGAACCAGACAGCACACACGAACGTCTCACTCCGGACCGTGAGGACCGAATCCCACCCCGCCCAACTTGCCCTGGTACCAGAGTGACTACACGGACTCCATAGAGACCATGGACAGCCAGAAATGGGTCAACCGTGGGTCAATATAAAGCCCACGAAGAGCGGAAAGCTCTTCTACCTGCACTTTTCGGTGGGCGCGGAGGGTTTCGAACCCCTTGCGGCATGAGCATTTATGCAGGTCAGACCTTGTTTCGTGGCCAGGAACGGACCTGTTGAAACCTGATGCGACCTGCACGAACCTATCGGCGTGTTGGATGATCCAACACGCCCACCACGGCGCTCACCGATGTCGGCGCCGGTACGGACTCTCGTAGAAACCGTCCGGCCGGTCGACCTGGAACATGCTCGGCGCCAGCCAGAGGGTCATCGTCACGCTCGATATTTCGTTGTCGCTCAGCAAGTCGATCTGCACCACGCCGATCCAATGGGCGTCGTGAGTGCGCATCCATGCGATCTGGTACCCGCGCATCCACTCCTCGATGCGCAACCCCTCGGCCCGGACGGTGATGTTGCACCCCCGGGCAGCTCCCCCAACGCTCTCGGGCAGCGCCCGGCGCATGTTGACGTACACCAGGCGGTAGACCCGCTTGAGCGTCGGGAACCGCGGATTGCCGGCCCATCTATCGAACACATGTTCGATACTAGAGTGCAGAGAACGACCCCGGGAAGTGGCCGCAACGGTCGGCGCGCGCCGCTTCGGGTCACGCCTTGTTGCTCTGGCAGTCCTGCACTACGTGATCGTTGGTGATGCTTTGCACGAGCCAGTCGGTGGATTTGCGGAGGGCGAACGTTACCTCTGATGCCATAGGGGTGCCGTGGCCGTTCGATGCCAGATCCGCGTTGGTCTTTGAGTCGTACGTGTAGCAAGCCGCGACCGCGGCGTGAAGGTCCAGTTCGTCAAGGAGAACCTGACTTTCACGGGCGAGGATTCGCCGATGGCCACGCTGCTGCTGTCAATGCTGGGCGCGGTCGCGGAGTTCGAACGGTCGATGATCCGGGAACGTCAGCGGGAGGGCATCGAGATCGCGAAAACCAAGGGTGTCTACAAGGGCCGCAAGCCAGCGCTGACCGATGAACAGACGGCGATTGTGTTGGAGCGGCTCGCGGCGGGTGAGCATCCGGCGGATTTAGCGCGCGAGTTCGGGGTGTCGCGGGCCACCGTCTACAACGTGCGGGCACGGGCGGCCGAGATCTAGTTCTGGGGTTGTGTTAAGCGAGCCCAGGCGATCAGGTCTGCGATCTGCGCTTGGGTGTGGACGATGGTCTCGGTTTCGCCTTCAGCGCCGATCGTGATCCTGGCGGGTCACGCCGAACAGGTTCGGGATGCTCTCAATGACCTCACAAATGGCCTTGCGTGCGTCCATTGGCCAGTTCTACACCGGGGGGCGCCGATGTTGACGGGTGATGCGGTCGGGACGTGGAGATCTGGCGAACGTGATCCCATGCGCCAGGCGAGGCCTGGCGCCACGTGATCGATGTTGCTCCAAAGATCGTGGAGCTGGCCGGGGCCCTTACGTTGCGTCTACCAGGGGTGATGTACGTCGTGGCTAATATGGCAAACTCATTAGCTGGTGTTTTATCGACATGGCAACCATGTGTGTGTAATGATCTGTCCAGAGGCACGCACAGCGTCAGCTGAAAGGGGCGGCGGTTTTCATGGTTAAGAAGAATCGTTGGACGATGTCGACGGGTTTGCGACGGGCGTCGGCCACGGTGGCGATTATCGCCATGGCTGTCGGTGGAGCGAAGATCGCCGATGGCCACGCCCTCCCCGGCAGCGGCTTCTCCGCGATAGCGACGGTAGCCGCAGATCCAACAGGGCCTCCGGGACCCACCGGCGGGATGGATGGCGGTATGAACGGCTCACAGTTTCAGCCTCCGCAAATGCCCAGCTCTATGCCGGATTATCAGGGCGGTAATAATCAGCCGCCCTTAGATCAAAATAGCGGGATCTCAATTTACAACAGCGGCGCCCCGCAGGCCGGGCAACAAGCTCCAGGTCAGCAGGCTGGACAGCAGGCCCAGCAAGCGCAACAGCCCGCTCATGGGACTCAGATCCCGGACTATCAGACGGCGACACCGTACACGCAGGGCCCTGGTAAGGCGAATCCCGATTACCAAGCGCCGCAACAGGGGAACCAGGCCCAACAGCCTCAGCAGGGGCAACAGCAGCAGCAGCCCAGTCAGGCTCCCACGCAAACTCAGGAGCCTGAGAAGCAAGACGATAATGACATGATGCGGCAATGCCAAAATTCCGGTAGTCAAATGCAACTTGCTCAAATGGGAATTAAAACGGTTGGTGCCGGTGGAGCTGTGTTGGCGGGGATGATCAAACCAGGTCGTGACGGCGGCGTGGTCGAATGTGAGGGTTGCGACCAGCAATTCAGAAGCAAAGACGGTCAGAATGATTTCAATAGGGAAGCTAACGATTCCAATTTGTGCCCTCAGGGATTCCAATACCTCGGGGCCGCGGAATCAGCTTCGACTCAGGGGTTGTTCTCTTGGGATACGACGCAGTCCTGGTTGTGTGGGCAGAGTAACGGTCCAGTTACGTCGCAGAATTACGGTCCGGACGTCCATGCAAATCATCCACAACAAATAAACTCCTGCCCGATAATTCCGGGAGGAGCTGCGCCGAGTGCTCAGGTGGGTGTGCAGGATACCGTGACTACAACCATTACTGCGCAAGGTGGCGGTTCGTTAGGCCCAATCAGTGGCAATGTCAGTGGAAGCACAGCGAAAGGCGTCACTGATGTTGTTTCACAAAACTTGCCGCTGAATGCACCGCCAGGATTGCTGTATGAGCTCTATCCGCAGTACACGGAGACTCCGTTGAATGTGGTTAGGATGACTAGAAGTATCCACAGTTCCCTTCTTGGTGGCGACCAGATTACGAACGGCGGCCCTTCCGATCCAGTAGCTACGGTGGTCCGCCAGGCCACCGGTATGGCTTGGGCATGGCTTCCAGCTCTGGATTCCGCAGGAAACCAGATCCCGGCAAAATGCCCATAGGAGCATTTCAAGTGAATACTCGTATTCGTAAACGTGTGATTATTAGTATCGTGTTGGCGGCTGGCCTGTGTGTGGCGCTGATTGGCTACTGCGTGGCACGTTCGAGCTGGATTAGGCATAACGAGGAACTCATCAAACCGGTTGCCGCAGATCCCGCCCAGCCCGCGTGGAAGGTCACCCAGGGGCCTGTTTCGACCCCAACTGCCCGTTGGGACCTTGCTGCACAGCCAGGGGTTGTGCGCCGGGAACAGTTAGTCATGCAGAGTCGGGGGGATGCCATTCGGCTCCTGAACTCGGGAAGGTTGAAGGTCACTCTTTCTGAAGTAGGCGGATGGACGGCTGATCCGAACGCCAAGGAAGTGATGAATCTGGACGATTCGTGGACCGTGGATGCAGCCTGTTTCTCTACGGCGAAGCCCGGCAAGGTGATGTTCAGGTACTTCCCCAAGAATGATCCGGTGTGGCGCGACGAAGCTTGGGTGGCCGGGGTTCGCTCGCTGAATCACTCGTCAGTGGCCGATCTGGGCCCGGACTGCGATGTCACTAAAGAATCTCTTGACCTCAATGCCGCATAACAAGCTGGAGAGCGTGAATACAATTATGCGATTAGGTGTAAAAAAGCACGCCAAGACCACACTGGTTGCGTGTGGTGCCGTGATCGGATTACTGATGGTGGCGTGTACTACTACTACTACTACTACTACTACTACTACTACTACTACTACTACTACTACTACTACTACCGAAGCTAAGAGCGGCACTTTCTTTTCTATACTTTCAGGTTTCGAGGTCCGCACTGCGAATGCCACGAGTGCTGATGTGGGAAATTGCGGGCAGCTAGCAGGAACGCCAGCCAATCCTACCTTCGATGCGTTGGACTGCAGCAACCTTAAGGCGAACTACCGAATAATGCAGGTTGCTAATACTCCAAATGAATGCGTTCAGGACGTCGACCGCCGTTATTATCGGAACTCCCAAGGGCGCGAATACACTGCGTGCCTAGACTATAACTGGGATGAACAGACATGCATCAGCATGGTCGCACCCATCCCGCAGAAGGTATCCTGCTCAGATCAATCAGCTGACAAACGGGAAAAGGCTACAAAAATCCTGACTAGTGCAACCGACACATCCGGTTGCCCTTCAGGTGGCTACACCCACACCGTGCGCCGGTTCACGGTATGCACCGAGACTCAAAAGTAAGGTTCCGCCCTTATGGCTGGACGGCGCGGAATGCGACGGTGGTCAGAAGTTGATCTAGAAGTGTTGCGGGATAGGTCATTGACAGCACGCCAGATCGCCGAACGCCTAGGTCGGTCGGTGAGCGCGGTTGAGCAGGCCCGTATTGCGTATGCCGAGGGCGTGGTGAACCCCGACGCAGAGCGCAACCCAGAACCCTGGTCCGATGACCATCTGGCGGTAGCTCTGGATCGGTCGTTGACGATGTCCGAGGCCGCCAAACAGTTGGGTCGTACTGTGGGGGCGGTGCGTTCAGCGCGGGCGCTGTATTCACACGGCCGCACCGGTGAATCGGGTCGGCGTCGCCGCTGGACTCCAGCCGATATCGAGGTGTTGTTGGATGCCTCTCTACCCACCGCCGAAGTCGCGCAGCGGCTGAATCGTTCGGTTGGGACGGTGTATTACGCCCGCCGCCGCTATGGCCGTCAGGTGCCTGCTGATGCTCATGGGACGTTGTTGGCGTGGCGGTTCCACGGCTGTACGTGTGAGCCGTGTCAGGGTTTCGGCCGACAGTTTTATGCGCGCACGCGTGACCCCCGTGAGGACAACGCCCGCGCCCGCAGCTACTTTCGGCAATCACAGGCCACCACGATTCCGACCGCGACCAGGCGAGGCACCCGGTGGACGGATGAGGAAATCGCGATCGCCTGCGATCCGAGCGTCCGTGCCGTTGATGCCGCGAAGATGTTGAACCGCACCGCAAGTGCGATCATCGGAGCTCGGCATCGATACAACCGCGACGGTACCTTCACCGCACGACGCCGATCGCAATCGACATAACGCGGCTTTCTTCTGATTTCATCGTCTCCTGCCAGACTGCAGCGCGTGCCCGAATACACGCAGTTTGCCGTCAATGACCTGCACACCTTCAAAGGCAACCCGCGCCGGGGCGATGTCAGTCAGATCGCCGTCTCTCTGACCAAGCACGGTCAGTATCGGCCGATCGTGGTGAACCGGGGCAGCCAGACGGGTAGGCGTAATGAGGTGTTGGCGGGGAATCACACGTTGATGGCGGCGCGGTCGCTCGGCTGGCAGGTGATCGATGTCGGGATCGTGGATGTGGACGAGGACACTGCGCGTTCGATCGTGGCGGCCGATAACCGGCTGGCCGACTTGGGCGAGTACGACACTTCGGATCTGTTTCAGCTGTTGTCGTCGATCGAGGACTTGGGCGGTACGGGTTACGGGCTGGACGATTTGTTGGCGATGGAGCGGGATCTGTTCTCGCCGGAGCCGTTGACCGATCCGGATGATGTTCCGCCGGCACCGGAGTCGTCTGTGTCGCGGTCGGGGCAGTTGTGGTCGTTGGGTGATCACAGGCTGTTGGTGGGGTCGGCGACGGACCTCAATGGTGTGCGGGCGCTGTGTGGCGGCGTGCAGCCGGATTGTGTGTGGACAGACCCGCCCTACGGTGTGGACTACGTGGGTAAGACGAAGGCGGCGCTTCGGATCCAGAACGACGTGACCGGTGGGTTTTTCGAACTACTCAAGGCGGCGTTCGATGTGGTCGCCGCGGCGACAACCGCACCCCCGGCCGGAAGAACAGCGACGACTTCCCCAACGCCGAAGAACTCAGGCTCATCGCCACCCACTACCAACTAAGCGACGAGGGCTACTTCAATCTGCTCGTCGAGTTCGGCATCACCGAGCCGCAACCAGGCTTCCCCGGATTCACCGGGGGCTTCGTCAGCCCAAAAGCCCAGGGCCGCACGAAAACCAAGGCGCGGCCCGCCAAGACGACCAAGCGCGCGCCCATCCACCCCGACACGTTCAGTCCTAATACACCCGCCCCGTAAGCCGGTTCTTCTCCATCCACGAATGGGCCGAGATCGCAGCGAAACCCAATCCGCACGAGCACGCGAAGAACCACACCGGCAGCGAAGCTGCTGCAGAGTCCTGCATTTCGGGCGGAAGCAACGTCGTCGCAATACGAACCACACACGCGACCAAACCGAAACCGGCGGCCAGCATGTACGAGCTGCACAACCCACGGATGGATGGGCGGTCCCGCCACATCGGTATCAGCGAGTAGATGCTGTAGCCGAGTAGGTACATGAGCGTTCCGCAGAGAACGATCCAGTATGCGGTCAGTGAGATGTCTGCGACGACCCGGAAGAAGTCATCGTGGTAGACGTTGGCGCTGTTTCCGATGATGAACAGCACCAACATGATTGGCAGGCAAAGAGTCGCGGGTAGTTCTACGTGCAGCTTGAACCGGCGGATCAGTCGGTCCTCATCCAATCGGATAATCATGTGATAGCAAAACGCCGATGCAGCAACAACATAGCAATCGTGGCCGATCAGATCCTCAAGATTCCAGCACCCGGTCGGCGCGTGCAACCAGACCCCGAGCGTCTGAGACGCCAACGGGGACATAAGAAAAATCGCCACGCCCTGCAACGCAATGTTGAGGGTCGCAGCGACTTCCATGCGACGGGTCCACGTCACGCGCCTGATCCATAGAGACCAACAGACGGTGATGAGGGTAAACGTGATTAGAGCAGCAGGCATCAGCGAAAACCTTTGCGAAATAAAGGAATTGAAAGTCAGAACCACCCCGGAGTGAACGAAACGTTACACCCTGTCACCCGACCGGAATCTCGAAACGAAGGTAACGATCCGGTCTCAGCGGAGAGTCTTGGTCATGAAATCGGCAACGGCCCTGTTACTGGCCCGATCGACGTCTCCGTATGTGTCAACAGTGATTTGGATGTTCGAGTGCCCCACATTCGACAGCGAGGACCGTCGCCTACGCCCGTTGAGCAAGTGACTAACCCGCCCGCTTAAGCGCCTTTCCGATCGCCTTTGCTGCCGCTTTCGCGCTGCGCCGATCGAGGTGCCCGTAGATGTCCACGGTCGTCTGGATCGACTCATGACCCAGGTGCTGCTGGATCACCGGCAGCGGAACACCCGCCTGGATGAGCCACGACGCGCAGGTATGCCGCATGTCGTGAATCCGGGGCCGTGGGTCGAGTCCCGCGCGTGCAACCGCCGGATTCCACACATTGATGCGGAAGCTCTGGCCGCGCACCGGGCCGTCCTTAGAGTGCCCACCCCGGCCCGGTTTGGTGAACAGCCACTCCCCTGTGAAGTCGAGCTGCTCCAGCACCGAGGCCGGCACGTTAATCGTGCGTCGCGACTTCTTCGTCTTCGGCGGCCCAGGGGTGTCCCTGCCCTTCTTCCACGCACGCACGATCCGCACCGTCCCAGCAGCCTTATCCACGTCTGCCGGCTTGAGCGCGGTTACCTCAGCCCAGCGGGCACCGGAAGCAACCAGAAATGCGACGAGCGGCTGCCACTGCTCGGGTACCTCGGCTAGCAGACGGGCGAATTCCTCGCGGGTCAGAAACACCATTTCCTTGCGTTCACCAGAGGGTAGGCGGGTGCCCACGGCGGGGTTTGCGGGGATCTTCTTCGCGCGTACTGCAGCCGCGAGCGCGCCGGACAGGAAGCCGTGCTTGTTGGCGATAGTCTTCGGCGCAAAGTCCTCTTCGAGGTCCTGAACCCAACGGGCGATGTCCTCATGCGTGAGCGCCGTGAGCGGCAACTTGCCGATACTCGGGGCGATGTCATTTTTCAGATAACGCTCATAGCTGGCAATCGTGCCAGGTTCGACTCCGGTGAGGTGGTCAATATGATGCCTGATCCACTGGGAGACGGTCATACCCGCCACGGCTCGGCCGCGCGGGCTTGACTCGATCTTGTACAACTCGCAGGCGCGGTTCGCACCATGGGCGTTCACTGCGACCTTGAAGGCCTCAGCGGCGCTCTCAGACTCCCATGTGGCGGACGCCTGGCGTGCATCGATACGGAAGCTCACATCCCAAACCTGGGTGCCGTCTTTGAGGGTGCGAGGGGGACGAACAGATGCCATGGAACGGCATCCTAAACAGAAAAACTGTTGGATAAAGTGTTGTATAGAAAAATAGCGTCGCGTTTCCGCAGGTTAAACGGTGGGCGCGGAGGGTTTCGAACCCCCGACCGCTGGTGTGTAAAACCAGAGCTCTACCACTGAGCTACACGCCCGGTCCACGTCGTCGCCAACGTGGGAATCAGCTCACGAATGTAGCGCGGCCAACGCTTCTACCCAACCCGCCTGGTCACGGGCTTGCCCGGGGTCCAGCATCTCGGCGAATCGGATAATTCCGTCGGCATCCACCACGAAAGTTCCGCGGTTCGGATACCCGGCCTTCTCGTTGAGCACCCCGTACGCCTCGGCGACGGTCCCGTGCGGCCAGAAATCGGACAGGATCGGGAAGGTGAAGCCGCTGTAGCTCGACCAGATCTTGTGGATCGGGCCCGCACTCACCGACAAGGCGATGATCTGCACATCGTCGTTCTCGAAGTCGCCGATATGGTCGCGCACATGGTCCAGTTCGCCCTGGCACACGCCGGTGAAGGCGAGTGGGAAGAACACCAGGAGCACGGCCTTCTTGCCCCGGAAATCGCTCAGGCTGACGGGCTGGTTGTTCTGGTTGCGCAGGGTGAAATCGGGCGCGACGGTGCCAACAGGCAGCATTAGCGCCGCCCGCCACGCGAAGTCTTGGGCTGCACCAAACGCGTCGCGCTCCAGTCCCCCAGGTTCAGCGATGACGTCTGCACCAGGCCCGCCGTCGGCGCCGATTCGGCGATCTCCGACGGCTGCACATGGCCCGACTTGCCGGTCTTGGGTGTCAACACCCAGATCACGCCGTCCTCTGCCAAGGGGGTGATGGCGTCCATCAACGCGTCGACCAGGTCGCCGTCGTCATCTCGCCACCACAACAGGACTACATCGACCACATCGTCGGAGTTCTCGTCGAGAAGCTCCGAACCGCATGTGTCCTCGATATCAGCCCGGATGTCGTCATCCGTGTCCTCATCCCAGCCCAGCTCCTGCACAAGCTGATCTCGCTGGATACCCAACTTGCGGGCATAGTTCGAGGCGTCAGCCGCCGCGACCACCGTTCGGCCCCTCCTTATTCACGGGTGCGTGCTTGCGCACTTGGGATGAATGCTCACATCGTCGCATGCCAGTGGCAATCCTCGTCAGGCACTATCGGCCTTTTGTCTGTAGAAGCGGTTCGCAGATCTTCCCGGCGCGCTCCCGCGCGTCGTTGAAGGTCCGCACCACAGCGTTGAGAGTGCCACTGCTGAGCCGATTATCGAACGCACCGGCCAGTTTTCGGGACTGTTCGACGTACTGCGTCAGCGCATCGCGCAGATCGTCCGTCTGAGCCTTCGCCTTGATGGAGTCGATTTGCCCGGCGCTGGTGTTGAGCGCATTGATCACCGGCCCCACCTTGGCCTCCGCGCTGGATCCGTACCCACCCTCGTCGTTCATGACGGAGATCAGGTCATTACCTGCCGAAACGGCGGCGTTCGACGTCATTGCGAACGTCTCACACACATCGGACATGGCCTGCGCACGCGATGTCTCCTGACGCTTGGACTCCTCGGACCTCGACGTCTCGATGGACTGTGAGACGTACGTGCGGTACTCCGACACCGACTCGCTCGGCGCCGATGCCTGCCCTCCCGTGGTCACGGTGCAGCCAGCCACAACCCCGGCACAGATGGCCGCCAGCGCGATCACAAGCGCCGCCATACGCATCTCATGACGGTACCCGCTACGGGGCCCCGCGGGCCGGTAGACCGCATGTTGAGAGACCAGACTCGCTAGTAGCAAGTGACTTGGGGCACGATGGGGATACCGATCTGATTGTGACTGAGATCTGCACCCCCACCCCTAAGGAGCAGAAAAGTTGACCACGGAGTTCGCTCGCCAGGATCTGGCCGGAAATTCAAGTGCGCCAAGTCCATCCGAGAATCCAGGACGTGTACGGGTCATCCGCGAAGGTGTCGCGTCGTACCTGCCGGATATCGACCCCGACGAGACGGGCGAGTGGCTGGAGTCGTTTGACGGCCTGTTGGCCCGCTCGGGTCCGGCGCGGGCCCGGTACCTGATGCTGCGGCTGCTGGAACGAGCGAACGCCGGCCGGGTCGCCATTCCAGCGCTGACATCCACCGATTACGTCAACACCATCGCCACCGAGAACGAGCCCTGGTTCCCCGGTGACGAGGACACCGAGCGCCGTTTCCGTGCCTGGATCCGATGGAACGCCGCGATCATGGTCCATCGCGCGCAGCGGCCAGGGGTCGGTGTGGGCGGCCACATTTCGACCTATGCCTCCTCGGCTGCCCTCTACGAGGTCGGCTTCAACCACTTTTTCCGCGGTAACGCCCACCCCGGCGGCGGCGACCAGGTGTTCATCCAGGGCCACGCCTCCCCCGGTATCTACGCCCGCGCCTTCCTGGAAGGCCGGCTCACCACCGATCAGCTCGACGGGTTCCGCCAGGAGAAGAGCCACGCCGGCGGCGGTCTACCCTCTTACCCGCACCCGCGGCTGATGCCCGATTTCTGGCAGTTCCCAACGGTTTCCATGGGTCTGGGGCCGATGAACGCGATCATGCAGGCACGGTTCAACCACTACCTGCGTGACCGTGGCATCAAGGACACCTCCGATCAGCGGGTGTGGGCGTTCCTCGGCGACGGCGAGATGGACGAGCCCGAATCACGCGGCCTGGCGCATATCGCCGCGACGGAAGGCCTGGACAACCTGACATTCGTCGTCAACTGCAACCTGCAGCGTCTCGACGGCCCTGTGCGCGGTAACGGCAAGATCATCCAGGAGCTGGAGTCCTTCTTCCGTGGCGCCGGCTGGAACGTCATCAAGGTGGTGTGGGGCCGCGAGTGGGATGCCCTGCTGCACGCCGACCGTGACGGCGCACTGGTGAACCTGATGAACACCACCGCCGACGGCGACTACCAGACCTACAAGGCCAATGACGGCGCCTACGTCCGCGAGCACTTCTTCGGGCGCGATCCGCGTACCAAGGAATTGGTGAAAGACCTTACCGACGCTCAGGTTTGGAACCTCAAGCGCGGCGGCCACGACTACCGAAAGGTGTATGCCGCCTACCGTGCGGCCACCGAGCACAAGGGTCAGCCGACGGTCATCCTGGCCAAGACCATCAAGGGCTACACGCTGGGCAAGCATTTCGAGGGCCGCAACGCGACCCACCAGATGAAGAAGCTGACGCTGGATGACCTCAAGGACTTCCGCGACAAGCAGCGGATTCCGATCTCGGACGCCCAGCTCGAAGAGAACCCCTACCTGCCGCCGTACTACCACCCCGGCCCCGAGTCCCCGGAAATCCGATACATGCTGGATCGACGCCGGTCGCTGGGCGGATTCGTGCCGTCGCGCCGTAACACGTCGCGTCCGCTGACCCTGCCGAGCTCGGAGATCTACGACTCGGTGAAGAAGGGCTCGGGCAAGCAAGAGGTGGCCACCACCATGGCACTGGTGCGTACCTTCAAGGAACTGTTGCGCGACAAGAACATTGGCAACCGCATCGTTCCGATCATTCCCGACGAGGCCCGCACCTTCGGCATGGACTCGTGGTTCCCGTCGCTGAAGATCTACAACCGCAACGGCCAGCTGTACACCTCGGTGGACGCCGAACTGATGCTGGCGTACAAGGAGAGCGCGCAGGGCCAGATCCTGCACGAGGGCATCAACGAGGCCGGCTCCACCGCCTCGTTCACCGCGGTCGGCACGGCGTACTCGACCCACGACGAGCCGATGATCCCGCTGTACATCTTCTATTCGATGTTCGGGTTCCAGCGCACCGGCGATGGCTTCTGGGCCGCCGCCGACCAGATGGCCCGCGGTTTCGTGCTGGGCGCGACGGCGGGGCGCACCACCCTGACCGGCGAGGGTCTGCAGCACGCCGACGGCCATTCACTGCTGCTGGCAAGCACCAATCCCGCTGTGGTGGCTTACGATCCGGCGTTTGCCTACGAGATCGCCAACATCGTGGAGCACGGCCTGCAGCGGATGTACGGCGAGAACAGCGAGAACGTGTACTTCTACATCACGCTGTACAACGAGCCGTATGTGCAGCCGGCCGAGCCGGACAACGTCGATGTCGAAGGCATCCTGCGCGGCATCTACAAATTCCGGGCCGCACCCGAGGCCCGCACGCATCAGGCCCACATCCTGGCCTCCGGCGTGTCGGTGCCCGATGCGCTGCGGGCGGCGGACCTGCTGGCCGAGCACTGGGACGTGGCGGCCGACGTGTGGTCGGTGACGTCGTGGGGTGAGCTCAACCGCGACGGCCTGGCCATCGACCATCAGGCGCTGCGCCACCCGGACCGCCCCAAGGGCGTTCCGTACGTGACGAAGGCGCTGGACGGCGCCCAGGGCCCGAAGGTGGCGGTCTCGGACTGGATGCACGCGGTGCCCGAGCAGATCCGGCCCTGGGTACCCGGGACCTACCGGACGCTCGGCACCGACGGGTTCGGTATTTCCGATACCCGTCCGGCGGCGCGACGGTACTTCAACACCGACGCCGAGTCCGTCGTCGTCGCGGTGCTGGAGGCACTGGCCGACGACGGTGCCCTCGACCGCGAGGTCGCCGTCAGGGCGGCCGCGCAGTACAAGATCGACGATGTGTCGGCCGCCGACGTCTCGTTCAAGGACACCGGCAGCGCCTAGTTCGCCCCGCGCGAGCCTGCTCAAATGTGCGGTTTTCGGGCCGATTTCCGCACATTTGGGCATGCTCGCGCTTTTTTGTCGACACCAATTGTACTAATCGGTACAGTCGAGGACGCCCGCTCAAACCTCCCGGAAGGAATCCGCCATGCGGTTCAAAGTTCTCACTGGCACAGCACTTCTGAGCATCGGCTTCGCCGTTGCCGCGTGTAACGCACCGTCTCATGATGCTCAACCGAGCACCCAGTCGCCGCAGGCAATGACCTCACAAGCCATGACATCGCAGGCCAGCACGCGCACCGGATCGTTCACCGGGGTCGACGGCAAGCACGTCTCCGGAACAGTCACCATCGCCAACGGGCAGCTCAAGTTGACCGGGTTCTCCTCCGATAAGGGCCCCGACCTGCACATCTACCTGACGAAGGGCTCGGATCAAAACGCGGTCAGCGCGGGCAAGGAGCTCGGCATGGTCGCCTCCGACACGGCATCACAGACATTCGACGTCGGCGGGGTCGACACCTCCATGTACGACACCGTTCTGATCAACTGCGACAAGGCCAAGGAAGCCTTCGGCGCGGCAGCCTTGATGTGAGAACTCACGCACGATGGATCGCTCTTGCCGCGCCGGTCGTCCTCGGCGCGGCAAGGGTGACACTGGGCGCGCTGTGGTTGCACGAGGGAATCTTCAAGTACAGCGCACACTTTGGCCGGGCGGACATTCTGCTCATCACCCACAGCGCACAAACCAACACCCGCGTGCCGGAGTACTTCACCCTCTTCTCCGACGGCGTGCTCCGCACGTGGCCGGGACTTTTCGGCGTGGCCATACCCCTGTTGGAGACGGTGCTCGGGGTAATCCTGATCGTGGGACTGTTTCCCCAACCCGTGGCCATGATCTCGCTGTTGACCCTGCTGACGTACTGGAGTTCGGACCAGCTGATCACCCAGTATCCGGTGATGGCGGCGCTATCGGCGATCATCATCGCGTTTCCGGCAGCGAGCGGCCACTACTCGATACGGCGGCTCAGACGCGCCAAACTCACAGCTAATGTTGTTCAGGATGGTAGGTAAGTCGTCACCAACAAGTGCCACCAAGCTGCCCGCGACCGCGCACGGCCGCCGTACCCGCGCGGCCATCGTGGATGCGGCGGCGCAGATGATGTACCAAAAGGGTGTTACCGCAACCAGTCTCGACGACATACTGGCCGCGTCCAACACCGGCAAGTCGCAGCTGTACCACTACTTCAAGGACAAGTCCTATCTAGTGAAAGCGGTCGTGGAACGTCAAACCGAGCTTGTCTTGCAGGCACAGCCGACGCTTTCCCACATCGACTCGATGGAGGGTGTCGAGCGATGGGCCCAAGCAATCCTGGCCAACCACGAAGTGCCCGGTGGCCCGTTCGGATGCCCCCTGGGCAGCATGGCCGCCGAGCTCAAGAACGATCCGGCATATCAGCCGGCACTTGCCGCCGCGTTTGGACAATGGCAGTCATTGCTTGCCGACGGCTTGACCCGGATGCAGGATCGCGGCGACCTCGACCGGCGCGAAGATCCGCAACGGCTGGCCGCGACGGTCCTTGCCACGCTGCAGGGCGGCATGCTGATGGGACGGGCGACCATGGATATCACCGTCCTGCGGGACAGCCTCGATCTGGCGCTCGACGGTATTCGAAGCAGACTGCAAAATCAGTCTCCGAGAGCAGAGATTTAGCAGCTTCCCACTAGGATTCGGGGGTATCTTTTAGGGATGCCCGACAATCTGGCCACCTCTCCCCGCGGGTTTCGTGCGGCACCCAAGCCGCGGGAGCGGGCCGAGGTCCCCGAGGCACTGCTGCACCGGATCAAGCAGTACTCCGGGCGGCTGTCCACCGAGGCCGTGCACGTCATGGAGGACCGACTGCCGTTCTTCACCGACCTGGAGGCCTCACAGCGCTCCAGCGTCGCACTGGTGGTCCAGACGGCGATCAACAACTTCGTCGAATGGATCCGTGACCCCGAGGGCACCGTCGGCTTCACCATGCAGGCCTTCGAGGTCGTGCCGCAGGATCTGGCCAAACGCATCGCGCTGCGCCATTCCGTCGACATGGTGCGCACCGCGATGGAGTTCTTCGAAGAGGTGTTGCCCCTGCTCGCCCGCAATGACGAGCAGTTGGTGACACTCACCGAGGGCATCCTGCGCTACAGCCGTGACCTGGCCTTCGGGGCCGCCAGCGCCTACGCGGAGGCCGCCGAGACCCGCGGCGCCTGGGACTCCCGCCTGGAGGCGACGGTGGTCGACGCGGTGGTGCGCGGCGACACCGGACCGGACATGCTGTCGCGCGCCGCGGCCCTGAACTGGGACACCAACGCGCCAGCGACCGTCATCGTCGGCACTCCGCGACCGGAGATCATCGCCACGGCAACAACATTGGTGCACGAGGTGGCGCAGCGCCATGGCCGTGGGGCACTGGCCGTCATCCAGGGCACCCGGCTGTTGACCATCGTGTCGGGCCCGATCACCGCGCACGACAAGTTCCTGGCCGACCTGATCAAGGTTTTCTCCGACGGTCCGGTGGTCGTGGGCCCCACGACCGGAACTCTGAGCGCATCGCACACGAGCGCCGTCGAGGCGCTCTCGGGCATGGATGCGGTATCGGGGTGGCGCGGCGCGCCGCGGCCGGTCTCGTCACGCGAGCTGCTGCCGGAGCGTGCCCTGTTGGGCGACAAGGCCGCCATCGCGGCGCTCAATACCGAAGTAATGCGGCCGCTGGCGGACGCCGGCCCGGCGCTCACAGAAACGCTGGACGCTTACTTAGATTCCGGCGGCGCCATCGAGGCGTGCGCGCGCGCCCTCTTTGTTCACCCAAATACCGTCCGTTATCGACTCAAGCGAATCACCGATTTCACCGGAAGAGACCCAACGTCCCCGCGTGATGCCTATGTGCTGCGCGTCGCGGCAACTGTCGGCAGACTGGTCCAGGACCACGCCGGTGCGTTCACTCCTGAACCAGGAGTCACACCCGTCACAATCAATGTCATTAAGACTTAGAAGGGCTACTAGCCGGTCACCTGCGAGGTCCCACATTGCGGGACGGTATAGATCGGGTCGCAACGGATGCCTTTTTGTAGGCTTCCCACAAATAGTTAAGACAAGATTCATTTTCTCTTACACGGCGGAAACAGCCCTTCACAGTGTTCTCTTAAACACGTGATTGCACTGCTCGCTCCCGGACAGGGATCCCAGACCCCCGGCATGCTGACATCGTGGCTCGAATTGCCCGGTGTCAAGGATCAGGTTGAGCAGTGGTCGAAGGCCAGCGGACTCGATCTGGTGCGCCTGGGAACCACGGCCACCGCCGAGGAGATCACCGATACCTCCATCACCCAGCCACTGGTCGTCGCGCTGACCCTGCTGGCCTATGACGAGCTGACCAAGCGCGGTCACCTCAACGAGAAAACCGCCAGCGGCGAAATCATCGTCGCCGGCCACTCGGTGGGTGAGATCGCCGCCTACGCCATCGCCGGGGTCATCTCCGCCGACGATGCCATCACCCTGGCCGCCACACGTGGCGCCGAGATGGCCAAGGCCTGCGCGCTGGACCCCACCGGCATGTCCGCCGTGCTGGGCGGCGACGAGGCCGAGGTGCTGGAGCGCCTGGAAGCCCTCGAGCTGATTCCCGCCAACCGCAATGCCGTCGGGCAGATCGTCGCCGCCGGCCGCATCACGGCGCTGGAGAAGCTGGCCGAGGATCCCCCGGCCAAGGCCCGCGTGCGCCAGCTGGCCACCGCCGGTGCCTTCCACACGCACTTCATGGCCCCCGCGCAAGAGGCCTACGCCGCCGCTGCGGCCGCGATCCTGCCGGCCGAGCCCGTCACCACCCTGCTGTCCAACTTCGACGGCTCCCCCGTCACCTCCGGTGCCGACGCCATGGACAAGCTGGTCAACCAGCTCACCTCCCCGGTGCGCTGGGATCTGTGCACCGAGTACTTCAAGACGGCCAATGGCGGAGAGGCCGTCAGTGCCGTTGTGGAACTGCCGCCCTCGGGTGCACTGTCCGGCATCGCCAAGCGTGAGATGCGCGGCGTCGCGAACCACGCCCTGAAGACCATCGACGACTTAGACGGCCTGGCCGAGCTGTAAGCGGCCAAACCACCAAAAAGTAGTACCCCGGATGGAGTGGGCAGAGCTGCCCTCTCGTCCAGTTCCAAAAAACAGAGTTCACCCCGGGCTGCATCCGCAGTCCACAACACCGAAGGGAGCCACCGAGTGGCCACCGCAGAAGAAAAAGATCGCATCGTCGCCGGTCTCGCCGAGATCATCGAAGAGGTCACCGGTATCGAGCCTTCCGAGGTCACCCTCGAGAAGTCGTTCGTTGACGACCTGGACATCGACTCGCTGTCGATGGTTGAGATCGCTGTCCAGACCGAGGACAAGTACGGCGTGAAGATCCCCGATGAGGATCTGGCGGGCCTGCGCACCGTCGGTGACGTCGTGAACTACATCGAGAAGCTTGAGCAGGAAAACCCCGAGGCCGCAGCCAACATCCGCGCGCAGCTGGAGGGCTAGGACCAGTGACAACCCCTTCCACTGCCAACGGTGGCTTCCCCAATGTCGTTGTGACGGCTCTCGCCGCAACGACCTCTATCGCGCCTGACATCGAGGGCACGTGGAAGGGATTGATCGCCGGGGAGAGCGGTATCGAGGTTCTCGAAGACGAATTCGTCGAGAAGTTCGGTCTGCCCGTGTGGATCGGTGGGCACCTCAAGGAGCCCATCGACAACCACATGACCCGGTTGGAACTTCGCCGGATGGCCTACGTGCAGCGGATGGCGCTGCACGTAGGCCGTCAGGTGTGGCAGAACGCCGGCACGCCCGATGACATCGACAAGGACCGCCTCGGCGTCGTCATCGGTACCGGGCTCGGCGGTGGCGAGCGCATCGTCGAAACCTACGACACCATGAATGAGCATGGCATTCGCAAGGTTTCACCGCTCGCCGTTCAGATGTGCATGCCCAACGGTGCCGCCGCGGTGGTGGGCCTGGAGATCGGCGCCCGCGCCGGTGTCATCACGCCCGTGTCGGCGTGTTCCTCCGGCTCGGAGGCCATCGCACACGCATGGCGTCAGATCGTGATGGGCGATGCCGACATGATCGTCTGCGGTGGTGTCGAGGGCATGATCGAAGCCCTGCCGATCGCCGCGTTCTCCATGATGCGCGCCATGTCGACGCGAAATGACGAGCCCGAGAAGGCTTCTCGTCCGTTCGACAAGGACCGCGACGGATTCGTGTTCGGCGAGGCCGGTGCCCTCATGGTCATCGAGACAGAAGAGCACGCCAAGGCCCGCGGCGCACAGATCATCGCCCGCGTGATGGGCGCCGGTATCACCTCCGACGCGTACCACATGGTGGCTCCCGGCCCCGACGGCGTGCGCGCCGGTGCGGCCATGACACGCGCCATTCAGACAGCAGGCTTGTCCCCCAAGGACATTGACCACATCAACGCCCACGGCACGGCCACCCCGATCGGCGATCTCGCCGAGGCCAACGCGATTCACGTCGCCGGTGTGCAGCATGCCGCGGTCTACGCGCCCAAGTCGGCGCTCGGCCACTCGATCGGCGCCGTCGGCGCGCTCGAGTCCGTGTTGACTGTGCTTGCTCTGCGCGACGGCGTTATCCCCCCGACGCTCAATCTTGACAACCTTGATCCCGAAATCGACCTGGATGTCGTTGCGGGCGAGCCGCGACACGGGGATTTTAAATACGCGATCAACAACTCGTTTGGATTCGGCGGGCACAACGTCGCGCTTGCCTTCGGTAAGTACTGAAGTCAAGCACTAGAACCAGAGAGGCTCAAGATGACGATCCTGGCTCCCGAGGCCATCGACGAATCGCTCGATCCGCGCGATCCGTTCCTGCGCCTGTCCACCTTCTTCGACGACGGCACCGTCGAGCTGCTGCACGAGCGTGACCGCTCGGGCGTGCTCGCCGCTGCCGGCACGGTCAAGGGAGTCAGGACCATCGCCTTCTGCACCGATGGCACCGTCATGGGCGGCGCCATGGGAATCGAGGGCTGCCGTCACATCGTCAACGCCTACGACACCGCCATCGAGGAACAGAGCCCCATCGTGGGTATCTGGCACTCCGGCGGTGCCCGTCTGGCCGAAGGGGTTTCGGCCCTGCACGCGGTCGGGCTGGTCTTCGAGGCGATGATCCGTGCCTCGGGTTACATCCCGCAGATCTCGATCGTCGTCGGATTCGCTGCCGGCGGTGCCGCATACGGCCCCGCGCTGACCGACGTCATCATCATGGCGCCGGAAAGCCGCGTGTTCGTCACCGGACCCGATGTGGTCCGCAGCGTCACCGGCGAGGACGTCGACATGGCCACCCTGGGTGGCCCCGAAGCCCACCACAAGAAGTCGGGTGTGTGCCACATCGTCGCGGACGATGAGCTGGACGCCTACGCCCGCGGCCGCAAGCTGGTCGGGTTCTTCTGCCAGCAGGGCGTTTTCGATCGCAACCGCGCCGAGGCCGATCACACCGACCTGCGCGCGCTGCTCCCCGAGTCGGCCAAGCGTGCCTACGACGTGCACCCCATTGTCAACGCGCTGCTCGACGGGGACGACCCGTTCGAGGAGTTCCAGGGCAAGTGGGCACCGTCGATGGTCATCGGCCTGGGCCGGCTGGCCGGGCGCAGCGTCGGCGTGCTGGCCAACAACCCGTTGCGTCTGGGTGGCTGCCTGAACTCCGAAAGCGCCGAGAAGGCAGCGCGTTTCGTGCGCCTGTGCAACGCCTTCGGCATTCCGCTGATCGTGCTCGTGGACGTGCCGGGCTACTTGCCCGGTGTCGGCCAGGAGTGGGGCGGCGTGGTGCGGCGCGGCGCCAAGCTGCTGCACGCGTTCGGTGAGGCCACCGTTCCGCGCGTCACGCTGGTGACCCGGAAGATCTACGGCGGCGCCTACATCGCCATGAACTCGCGCTCATTGGGCGCCACCAAGGTGTTCGCCTGGCCGGACGCCGAGGTCGCCGTGATGGGCGCCAAGGCCGCCGTCGGCATCCTGCACAAGAAGCAGCTGGCCGCCGCCGCACCCGAGGAGCGCGAGGCGCTGCACGAGGAGCTGGCCCTTGAGCACGAGCGCATCGCCGGTGGTGTGGATCGCGCCATCGAGATCGGCGTGGTCGACGAGGAAATCGAGCCCTCCCAGACCCGCGCGGTACTGACCCGCGCACTCGCCGAGGCCCCCTCACGCCGCGGCCGCCACAAGAACATCCCGCTGTAGACCCTGCATGTCGGAGCACCGTCGCACGTCAATCTCTGTCGACGGGCACCGGCTGGCGTATCGCCAGTTCGGTTCCGGGGACCGCGTCGTAGTGCTGTCTCATGCGTTCCTCACCTCGCACTACCTGGAGCATGCCTGGGCCAAGGAATTGGCCGCGCGCGGCTTCCGGGTGATCTGCCTGGATCTGCTGGGCACCACCGCCGATGAGCGCCCGCTGGAACCCGACCGCTACAACTCGCAGGCCCTGGGGCGTCAGCTCATTGGCGCCCTGGACGCCCTCGGCATCGAGCGTGCAGTGCTCGGCGGCACGTCCGTCGGCGCGAACGTCTCCATCGAGGCAGCGGCATTGGCACCCGAACGGGTTGCCGGGCTGCTGCTGGAGGGACCGTTCCTGGAACGGGGCATCGGCACCGCCGGCTATCTGTGGCCGGCCGGGCTCACGCTGTTCACCCTCGGTCGGCCGCTGATCTGGCTGGCCGGTGCGGTGGCGCGATCGTTCCCCGAGACCGAACAGCCGACCTTGGGCTTGCTCCGCGAATTCTTTATCGCGCCGCCATCACGGTCCGCGGCGTTCATGAGGGGCATGCTGGTGGGGCGGATGGCTCCGCCGCGGGCGGTACGCCGAGCGGTAAACGCGCCGACGATGATTCTCTCGTTGACCGCCGACCCGCTGCACCCGGCGGCAGACGCACACAATCTCGCCATCGATATCGTTGGCGCACAGGTAATTTCGGCCGGAACGCTGGCCACCCTGCGCTTCTGGCCGCGGCGGGTGACACCCGCGATCGTGAGCTTCCTGGTGGAGACGTTCGGCATCGATGTCACCGCCCGGCAAGCCGATGCCTAGAGGTCGATGACGATCTTTCCGTGCACATGCCGCCCGGCCTGAACCTCGACCGCGCGGCGTATCTGGTCGATCGGGAAGCTCGCCGCGATGGGCACCCGGAGTTGGCCCGCAGCGACCAGCCGGGCCAGTTCTTCCAGGGCGCCCTGCGCGGCGTTCGCGCCATTGGCCGCAGACACGCCCTCGATTTGTGTGGCGATGGTGCAGATGCGGCCGTCAGGGACACCGAGTTCCCTTGCGGCGTGCACTGTTTCAACTCCGTGCAGGTCTATGGCTGCGGTGATACCGCCGGGAGCCAGCGCTCGAACCCTCTCCCCCAGGCCGTCACCGTAGGCGACCGGCTCCGCCCCGAGACCGCGCAGCGAATCGGAGGATGTCTCCGATCCGGTCCCGATCACGCGCGCTCCGGCGATGCGGGCCAGCTGCACGCTGCTGGCGATGATCGAGTCCGGCAAGATCGCCCACGTCCAGACCCGGACCGAAACTGCTGGCTGCCATCACCACAATTCTCGACGCCGGCCGCGCGGCGGGTGATCTCCGCTCCGATGTCACCGCCGAAGACATCGCCGCCTCCCTCATCGGCATCTTCACCGTGGCCCCCGGCCCGCGCATGTGGCCCAGGCCAGTCGCTTGCTGAATCTCCTCATGGACGGCCTGCGTCCCCGTCCCCTACTGTTAGAGTGACGCTTCATTCACATAATTGACAAGGGAGTCTGCGGAATGGCACTTCGGCGCAAGAAGGCACTCAAGTTGCTTGTCGACGGTCAGCCGACCGCGACGCTCGTGACGACGAAGGTCGGCCCGAGTCTTTTCCAGCGGCTGTCGGTGCTCATCGCGAACCTGATCCGCATCGGATTCCGCGCGGGCGGTGCAGGATTGGCAGCCACCGGTGTCGCACACTTCGTCGCACCCCAGCCGTTCGAGTCCATCTCCAAGGTCGCCTTCCCGGAGGACACTCGCCGCTGGGTCTACCAAAACGGCTTCACCGAGCTGTTGCTCGGACTGGCGCTGGCGTTCCGGCGCACCCGCATCGTGGGCAGCCTCGGCGGCCTCGCCTACGTCGCGTTCCTCGTCAGCCGTGTGATCGGTAACGCCAGCAAGAGCTGACGCTCTTAGCCGACTCCGCGCAGCCAGGTCACCTCGGCGCCGTCGCCGCCACTGCGGTACGGCTCCAGCGCGTCATCCCACGCGGTGCCGAGCATGTTGTCGAGCTCTGAGGTGATGCTGCCGGCGTCGGATTCCATCAGCCCACGCAAACGCATCTCGCTGACCATGATGTCGCCGTTGGCGCTCGTCGCGCCGCTCCACATGCCCAGCTGCGGGACGTGGCTGAATCGCTGACCGTCCACGCCCTCGCTGGGATCCTCGGTGACCTCGAAGCGCAGCACCGGCCATGAGCGCAGGGCGTTGGCCAGGCGTGCGCCGGTACCGACCGGGCCCACCCAGTTGGTGACGGCGCGCAGCTGCCCCGGCATGGCCGGTTGGGCCTGCCAGCGCAGCTTGAGCGTCTCCAGGCCACGGGCCGAAGGAGCCGACGTCAGCGTTGACGTTAAAGCCCACTCGACGTGCGGGCATACCGCGGCCGGTGAGGCATGGACATACACCACGCCGGTTGTCGAGTCGGCGAACTGAGGCGACGCGTGCATTCGTAGTGCTCCTTTGTCTTCGACGAGGACGTCTTCCCCAACGACTCGCGAAGCTTCCAGAGCGTGTTACCGAATTACATCAATGTGCCTTGTGACACCATTGTGCCCCGTGGTGCGCGTGTTGCGCCAGTCCTGAGACCGAATTTGAGGTAACGGCTTCCTGAGAGTTTGGGACCGTCTCTTAGCCGAACTCGGCCAGCACGGCGTCAGACAGCTGTGGCCACACCTGATTGGCCCAGCCGTCGAAGTTCCGATCCGTCAGGACGACCAGCGCCAGATCGACGGTCGGGTCCACCCAGATGAATGTGCCGGACTGCCCAAAGTGCCCGTAGGTGGCCGGCGAGTTCTCGGCACCCGTCCAGTGCGGAATCTTGCTTCCTTTGATCTCGAAGCCCAGGCCCCAATCGTTGGGGCGCTGCACGCCATATCCCGGCAGTACCCCGTCCAGCCCCGGAAACACGACATTCGTCGCGCGGTGGTGTGTTTCGGCGCTGACCAGGCGCGGCCGCAGCAGATCACCGGCGAAGGCCACGAGGTCTAGCACCGTGGACGTGGCCCCATACCCCGCCGTGTCTGCCCCACCGGGCAGCGTGGTGTTACCCATGCCGAGCGGTTCGAGTACGGCCTCGCGTAGGTATGCACTGAACTCGATGGTGGCGGCGTCCTCGATCGTGTGCGCAAGAACGGCGAAGCCATAGTTGGAGTAGACGCGACGGGTACCCGGCTTGGCGATCACCGCGTCGGAAAGCATTGACAGTCCCGACGCGTGCGCCAGCAGATGCTCGACGGTCGAGCCGGGCGGACCGGCCGGGGCCGCCAGTTCGATGGCACCTTCTTCCAGTGCCACCTGCGCGGCCCGGGCCACCAGCGGCTTGGTCACCGACGCGAGTGCGAATTGCTGCGTCACAGGGCCGATTTGGGCCCTGATGCCCTCCGGCCCCACCACTGCGGCAGCGACAGTCGTTACCGGCCAGTCGGCGACGAGGTCGAGAGCACCCATGGCTGGGACTGTAGCGTCATGCGCATGTCTCAAACTGTGCGCGGTGTGATCGCTCGTTCGGTGAAGGCTCCGGTGGAATTGGTGGACATCATCGTCCCCGATCCGGGCCCCGGTGAGGTTGTGGTGAAGGTGCAGGCGTGCGGGGTGTGCCACACCGATCTGACCTACCGCGAGGGCGGCATCAACGACGAGTTTCCGTTCCTGTTGGGTCATGAGGCGGCTGGGATCGTGGAAACCGTCGGCGAGGGTGTAACCACCGTAGCGCCGGGCGATTTCGTGATCCTGAACTGGCGCGCGGTGTGTGGGGTGTGCCGTGCCTGCAAGCGTGGCCGCCCGCAGTACTGCTTCGACACGTTCAACGCGAAGCAGAAGATGACGTTGACCGATGGCACCGAGCTGACCCCCGCCCTGGGCATCGGGGCGTTCATCGAGAAAACACTCGTGCACGCCGGGCAGTGCACCAAGGTCGATCCGTCCGCCGATCCGGCCGTTGTCGGTTTGTTGGGCTGCGGGGTGATGGCCGGGCTGGGCGCGGCGGTCAACACAGGCAACGTGGGCCGTGATGACACCGTGGCGGTCATCGGCTGCGGCGGTGTCGGGGACGCCGCGATCGCCGGCGCCCGACTCGCCGGGGCGCGCACCATCATCGCCATCGACACCGATGACAAAAAGCTGCAGTGGGCCAAGGATTTCGGTGCCACGCACACCATCAATGCACGACAGGTCCAGGACGTGGTCACCGCGGTCCAAGAGCTCACCGATGAGGTCGGCGCCGACGTCGTGATCGACGCGGTGGGACGCCCGGAAACCTGGAAGCAGGCCTTCTACGCCCGTGATCTGGCAGGCACCGTGGTCCTGGTCGGTGTCCCGACACCGGATATGACACTGGAGATGCCGCTCATCGACTTCTTCTCCCGTGGCGGATCACTGAAGTCCTCCTGGTACGGGGACTGCCTCCCCGAACGCGACTTCCCGACCTTGGTATCGCTGTACCAGCAGGGCCGCCTACCGCTGGATCGCTTCGTCACCGAACGCATCGGCATCGACAACATCGAGGCCGCCTTCGAAAAAATGCACCACGGCGAGGTCCTGCGCTCTGTCGTGGTGCTGTAGCCGGGCAGCCCGTTGTGATCAACCGGAGGCAGTTTGTGATCGGCGGTGCCGCGGCGGCCACTGCCACAACGGGATTGGCCGCCCTGGCAGGGTGCGGCGATGACACCGCACCCGGCTCCGGTGCGGACCTGATCTTCGTCGGCGGTCCGGTCGTGACGGTCGACGGCCACAGCACCACGGCCGAGGCGCTGGCCGTGTCGGCGGGCAGGATCGTCGCCGTCGGGTCGCGGCAGGACGTGATGCAGCGGCGCAGCGCGGGTACGCAGGTCATCGAGCTCGACGGCCGCGCGGTGTTGCCCGCGTTCGTGGAACCGCACAGTCATCCGCTGCAGGTTGCGTTGACACTCGGCCCGCCCGCGATCGACGTCCGCCCGTTTGTGGTGTCGAGCGGCAAGGAGGTGATGCAGAAGCTCGCCGACGCAGTCAACGCCAGCACCGACGGCACTCAGGTGCTGCTGTACGGCATCGACGTCCTGCTGCAGCCCGACCTCCAATTGCCCACGCGCACAGAGCTTGACGCGCTGGCCCCGAACAATCCGGTGATCATCGTCGCCAACAGTGGGCACGCTGCCTACGCGAACACGGCCTCGTTCCGGCTCGCCGGTATCACCAATGACACACCCAATCCGACCGGTGCGGAGTACGTCCACGGTCCGGACGGTGAGCTCACCGGAGAGGTGCGCGAGGCCGCGGCCCTGCAAACGCTGGCCATGCCCTACCTGCTGAAGGTCGCCCAACCCAATGCGTTCGAGAACATGCAGTGGGCCTTTGGTCAGCTGGCCGCCGCCGGTATCGCGACCTCCAGCGAGCACAGTTTCACCGCGGCCCAACAGGGCGACCTGTACCGCAAGATGGCGGCGGATCCGGATGTCAAGCTCCGAATCCGCGCCTATGAGATCGGCACGCCAGACCTCGCCAAGGACCCGGCGCATCGGGCGGGCACCCCGGCAGGGGCGGATCAGCTGTTCGCCCAGATCGGCATGAAACTCTGGGCCGACGGATCACCTTGGCAGGGAAACATTTTCACCTCATTCCCCTATCTGGATACCGCGGCGACACGGCGAATGGGACTGGAGCCGCACCACCACGGGGGCATGAACTACACGCCGGAGCAGATCACCGAGCTGGCGACGGCGTTCATCAAGCAGGGTTGGCAGCTGTCCTGCCACGTGCACGGCGATTCAGCGATCGACATCGTGCTGGACGCGTACGAGAAAGCGCGGTCTCCGGCCTCGGTGCGTTCTCGTCTGGAGCATGTCGGCGCGATGACCCCCGCCCAGTTCCAGCGTGCGGCGAAGCTGGGTGTCCATCCGAGCCTGTTCATCGAGCACGTGTACTTCTGGGGAGACCCGCTCATGGACGAGTTGTTCGGTGCGGACCACGGTGCCCACTGGATGTCCGCGAAGTCGGCTGTCGACGCCGGGCTGCGTGTCTCCTTCCACAACGACGGCAATGTCTCGCCACCCGATCCGCTGGGCAATATCGCCACCGCCGTCACGCGCAAGGCCAAGGGTTCTGGTCGAGTATTGGCCCCCGAGCAGCGGCTCACCGTTGCACAGGCCGTGCGCGCACACACCATCGACGCGGCCTGGCAACTGCATCTGGATACCGAAATCGGCAGCCTCGAGGTGGGTAAGTACGCCGACCTGGTGGTGCTCTCGGCCGATCCGCACGCGGTGAATCCGGATGCCCTGCGCGATATCACGGTGTGCGCGACCTACCTCGCCGGGCGGCAGACCTACGCCACACCCGAGTCCTGATACCCGGTGCGCCTCAGTGCTGGGGATCGAACATTCCCCGGGCGTTCTTGACCCTGTACAACTCGTAATCTGCCTGCTGCACAAGCGACTCCAGGTCAATCTTGCGACCCGTCTGGGACTGCCACGCGGCGCCGACACTGACACTCCAGGTATCGATTCCCGAACGCGGAGTGCTCACCCGGCGAATGGTGCTGTCGATGTTCTCGGCACGGCCGGGAAACGCCACCACCAAGAACTCGTCGCCGCCGATCCGGGCAGCGATCTCACCGACCCGGGTACTCGCTCGCAGCATGGCGGCCACCTGCTTCAAGATCACATCGCCGGCGCCGTGGCCGTGGGTGTCGTTGAGTTCTTTGAGCCCGTCCACATCCATCATGACCACGACGATGTCGACGGCATCGAGGCGGCCACGGTGCAGCAGGTCCACCGCCGTCATCACCCCGCGCCGGTTCAGCAGCCCGGTGAGCGGGTCCCTGTCGGCAGCCAACGCCGCGGAGAGAATTGAGTCGCGCCCTCCCTCGAGCACCAGCTGGATGATGGCGGGCACCAGTACGATCGCCGAGATCACCGGGGCGCCGTAGAAGAACTGCTCGGGCAGCCTTGCCGCGTCGACCAGCACATTCACCGCCACCAGCACGCAGAGAAGCGACGTGGCGAACGCACAATGGACCACGAATGCCCGTCTGCCGAGGAAAAAGGTGGGGAGCAGGCCCACGGGTCCCAGGTACACGACCGCGCTGATCCTGGCCGTGGGATCAGAAAGCAGCACGGCCCCGATGGCCAGCGCCACATCGGCCCACACCACGAACGCTGTCATGGCGCCCCGGCTCGGCCAGGAGAAGTTGATCCAGCACAGCCCCACAATCACCGCAGATGCGCCAACAACGCCATGGACGACCCGCGGCAACGTGCCGTGCGGGCCGAGGGGATAGAACTGCGTGATCACCTCCAAGACCACGATAAGGAAGCACAGCAGCCCGATGGCGTTCTTCAACCGGTCGAGCTGGCCGGTATCGCGCAGAGCATTAGTCACGAGCTCGTACTGGAAGCCCGTCTCTGCATGCGGCGGAGGTTGCACACCGGAATTATGGACCTTGTAATCACCGTGAGCGGGTGCCTTTCGCGCACAAGTTCACACGCCGATAGTGGCGAGCATGCCGACGAAACATGGACGTAAGGCCGCCATCATCGGTGCGGGCCAAACTGGGGTCACCGCGGCAGTGGGGCTGCTGGAGAATGGTTTTGACGTCACCCTCTATAGCGACCGCAACCAGCGCAGTCTGCGCGAGGACGTGCCCGCGACCGGCACCGCACTGATTTTCGGGGAATCGCAGCGCGCCGAGGCCAGCCTGGGGCTCACCAGCTACCTGGAACCAGGCCCCACCTCGACCGGGCTGAGTGTGCGGCTGGTCGACGGCAGCGAACCTGCTCGTCCCGAGGTCATCGCCTTTGACGCGGGTTTCGACGGCGGTACCCGCGGCGTCGCCGTCGACACCCGACTCAAGGCCGACGACCGGCTCACCCGGTTTCAGGAGCGGGGTGGCCGCTTCCGCGTGGAGCAGGTGGACCCGGAACGGCTGGACGCCATCGCGGGCGAGCACGACCTGACGCTGGTGGCGACCGGCCGCAGTGGTCTGTCCTCGCTGTTTCCGGTGGATGCCACGCGCACGGTGTATGACCGCCCACAGCGGCGGCTGCTCATGCTGACGGTCGCAGGTTTGGGTCACGGACCGGAGGTCTTTGCGCACCGAGGGCCCGCGGGTGGGCGGCACAGCGCCTTCTCGTTCATCACCGATCAGGGCGAGGCCTGGTGGGGGCCCTATTTGCACAAGGACGCCGGACCCTCGTGGTCGTTCTTGACGTGGGCCAAACCCGGCAGTGAGTGGGAACGGCGGTACGCCGACGTCGACAGCGCGGCCTCCGCACTCCAGGCAGTCATCGATGTACACCGCGACTATCTCGACTGGGACCTTCCGGAAGTGTTGTCGCTCAAGGTGATCGAAGAGGATCCGCATTCCTGGATCACCGGCGCGGTGACACAGCTGGTGCGGCGCGGAGTGGGCCACACGGCCGGCGGGCACGTCGTCGCGGCGCTCGGCGACACGGCGGTGGCGTACGACCCTATCGCCGGGCAGGGCGCGCAGGGCGGCCTCGTTCAGGCAGCCGCCCTGGTCCACAAGGCTGCCGCACACGACGGTCCGTTCGATAGCGCCTGGCTCACCGACGCATTCGACGAGTTTTACGACCGTCGGGCACGCGCCGCGCAGTTGGTGACGAGGCTCTACCTGGGCGACGACGAGCTGCACGACTATGGCGATCTGTTCTTCGCCGCGGCACACGTCCACGAGGGTTTCGCGTCGAAACTGTTCAGCCTGCTCGACAATCCGAAGCCCTTCGAGAAGGTCACGTCGGTCGAGACGGCCAAGGCTCTCATCACCGAGTGGGCGGGCGAGCCGGCTGACGACATCCTGGGGCGGTTCTCCCCCGCCGGCCGGTTCGCGCGATCTGATCTGGTGCGTGCCGCCTAGCGCTGCGCGGGCCGGTAGGCGGTGACGACCACCGAACCGCCGAGCCCGATATTGTGTTGTAGCGCAACGCCGTCCTTGGTCGCCGCGCCTGCCACCTGACGCTTGTCGGCCAATCCGCGTATCTGCCAGTTCAGTTCGGCGCATTGCGCCAGTCCGGTGGCACCCAGCGGATGGCCTTTGGAGATCAGCCCGCCCGACGGATTGACCACCCACTTGCCACCGAAGGTGGTGTCCTCGTTGTCGATCAGCTTTCCTGCCTCGCCCTGCTCACACAGGCCCAGCGCCTCGTACACCAGAATTTCGTTGGCGGAGAAGCAGTCATGCAACTCGATGACATCGATGTCTTCGGGACCGATCTGTGCCTGCTCGTAGACGGCGTGCACCGCAGCCTTGTTCATGTGTGTGCCGACGATTCCCGCCGCGGTTCCGTCGAAGGTGTCGGCCCGATCGGTGACCGTGGACTGTCCGACGATCTCCACCGCTTGGTCGGCGAGTCCATGTTTGTCGACGAACTCCTCGCTGGCCACGATGGCCGCGGCCGACCCGTCCGAGGTCGGTGAGCATTGCAGCTTGGTCAGCGGCGCCACGATGCTCCGCGAGGAGAGAATGTCTTCCAGCGAGTACTCATCCTGGAACTGGCTGTACGGGTTGTTGACCGAATGCTTGTGGTTCTTGTAGCCGATCCAGGCCAGCTGTTCGGCGGTCAGGCCATATTCGCGCATGTACTCCTCGGCGGCAGCGGCGAACATCCATGCGGTCATGGGCATTTGCGGCGGCGTCAGTTCGCCCAGGCGGTTGAGCTGCGGTAGCAGCGGCGACTCGCGATCGGTGAACTTCATGCTCAGCGAGCCGCGCTCCATCTTCTCAAAACCCGCGGCCATCACGACGTCCGATTGGCCGCTGCGAATGGCGTTGGCCGCCATGAACAGCGCGGTCGATCCTGTGGAGCAGTTGCTGTTGACGTTGTAGATCGGGATTCCGGTGTGGCCCAGCTCGTAGAGCGCGCGATGCCCGGAACACGAGTCACCGTAGACGTTTCCGACGAAAGCCTGCTCAACCTGTTCGTAGCGCACGGAGGCATCGTCGAGTGCCTTGGTACCGCTCTCCTTGACCATCGCCGGGTAATCCCAACCCTCCCGGCTCCCGGGCTTCTCGAACTTTGTCATGCCGACACCGATGACGAACGCCTTGTACTTGTGCTACATGCGGGCTCCTTATCGTGGCTCGTCACAGCGACCGAGAGATGAGTTCTTTCATGATTTCGCTTGTGCCGCCATAGATCTTGTTGACGCGTGCGGCGGCGTACGCCCGGGCGATCGGGTACTCCATCATGTAGCCGTATCCACCGAAGAACTGAACGCACCGGTCGACTACCGCGACCCCCTTGTCGGTGGCGACCAGCTTGGCAATGGACGCGGTCGCGGGATCGTTGACACCGTCGATGTAGTTCTGGATGCACCAGTCAACGGTTGTCTTGATGGACAGCACCTCGGCCTTCAGCTCGGCCAGCTGGAACCTGGTGTTCTGAAACTTGATGAGCGGCTGGCCGAATGCCTCACGCTCTTTGGTGTATTTGATCGACTCCAGCACGGCGGCCTCGGCCATGCCGGCGTTCCCCGAGGCGATGATGAGGCGTTCGCGCGCTAGCTGGGTCATCAGCTGGATGAACCCCTGTCCATCTTCCTCGCCGAGCCGGTTGGCCACCGGTACCCGCATATCGCTGAAGAACAGCTCGCGGGTGTCCTGCCCGTGCTGCCCCACCTTCTCGAGCACGCGGCCACGCTCGAATCCGGGCAGGTCCTTGGTTTCCGCGACGATCAGCGAGATGCCCTTGGCGCCCTGGGAGGGATCGGTCTTGGCCACGATCACCAGCAAGTCGCAGTGTGTGCCGTTGGAGATGAACGTCTTCGAGCCGTTGATCACGTAGTGGTCGCCATCCCGGACCGCGCTGGTGCGCACCCCTTGCAGATCGGATCCCGTCCCGGGCTCCGTCATGGCGATGGCCAGAACCAAGTCGCCGCTGATGATGCCCGGCATCCAGCGGTCCTTCTGTTCGGTGTTGCCATAGGTATTGATGTAGTGCGCGACGATCGGCGAGTGCACGCCCCAGCCCGTCGCGGTGTCCTGGGCAAGCGCGAGTTCCTCGGCCACCACCGCGGAGAATCCGAAATCGCCTCCAGCGCCGCCATATTCCTCAGGAAGGTCCAGTCCGAGCAGACCGGCATCGCCCAGCTTGTTCCAGAATTCGCGGTCCACCTGGTGCTGCGCGCTCCAGCGTTCCTGGTTGGGCGTGGACTCCTTGCGCAGAAACTCGGCGGCGTGCTTACGCAGCTCGCGGTGCGCATCGGTCTCCCAGGACGCGCGATAGGACGGGAATAGTGCGGACATCTTCATTGACCTCCTCGTCAAGACGATACAAGTGTATCGTTTCAGATTCGTTTGTAAAGGGGTGCGGTACGATGCGGCGTATGGCAAACCCACGCGCGACCGACGAGGACTTGACCGCGAAGGCGCGCATTCGCAACACCGCACTGGATTTGTACGCCCAGTACGGTGAGGAACGAATTTCGTTGCGCGCGGTCGCATCCGAGGCCGGGGTGACACTCGGCCTGGTGCAACACCATTTCAAGACCAAGGCCGGTCTGCGCGAGGCCGTCGATCAGCTGGTCGTCGACTACCACATCGAGGCACTGCGATCGGTCGACGCGGAGAAGGACCCGCGCAAGCTCGCCGCGGCCCGCGACGCCGCCGTCATCGCGATGCTCAAGGCCAATCCCCCGATCGTGAACTACGTACGCCGGGCCGTGCTCGAACCTTCCGAAGAACAGCTCAGCATGCTGACCGCGCTGATTCAGCTGACCCGCGACGAGGTGGCCACCCTCCGCAAAGAGGGCATGGCCCCCACCGATCGTCCCGAATCCACTCAGGTTGTGTCCGTGATGGTTCGGCAGATGGGCGCCCTGCTGTTACAACCACTGATCGACGCGGTGTGGGACCGGCTGGAGCACGGGGACACCCCGAAACCCACGCTATCCATCAAAGTGCTCGACTAACTGCCACCGCCAGCGGTTACGGTACTGACGTGACATCACGCAGCCCCGGCTATCGGCCCACCGACGACGAGCTACTCGACTTGGTGTTACCCGTTGTGGCCGAACAGGGTTGCGGGGCAGTCACTATGGACCAGATCGTGGCGTCTGGCCAGGTGACCAAACAAACGCTCTACGCACACTTCGGCTCCAAGGACGGATTGCTCATCCGACTCGTCGGACGCGAGGCAACCCTGATGCGCGCGATCTTCGACGACGTGTCGATGCCGGAGAACGTCGACCTGAATGACCCGGCCGCATCGCTGAGCGATGCCCTGAAGCCATTCTTCATCCACGCCGCCACCCGCCCACTGGGCATGCGGCTACTGGCCGACTCCACCGCGCCACAGGTCCCCGGGTTCGATCAGCAGGTGCTCACCGACGCGGTGTCCCGAATCATGAGCATCCTCGACCTCTGGGAACCGGTGCATGACGAGGCCGAGACGCACCGGCGGCTGCTGCTGGCGACCATGAGCGCGCAAGCCATCAGGTCGGGAGTCTTGACCGCCATCGCTCACCACATCGACCCCGAGGTCTCGGTACGCACCTGCGCGGCATACATCGTCGCCGGCGTCAGCGCCGCCTATCCGGAATCCACCTAGCCCACACCCCTCTCGCGGCGCGCCACCGAATTTGGCTCTTGCCATACCCATTCATGCGGTCTACCGTCGAGCTTGACTCTACGTTCTAGCTCTGATGATGCAGCCGAAGGATGTCGACATGGAAATAGATCTACTTTCGGACGAGCACGTGCTCCCGGTCGATCGAGAGACGATGGCGACCGCCCTGCACGTCACCGGTGAGATACCGAAGTTCCTGAACGGACGTTACGTCCGCACCGGCCCCAATCCGCTTCCCGGGCAATATGACCCCAACAACTACTCGGTATTCGGCGCAACCGGCGACGGCATGGTGCACGGCGTGCGGCTGCGCGATGGCCGCGCCGAGTGGTATCGGAGCCGGTGGGTACGCACGCCGAAGGTCTCCAGACTGCTCGGCGAGAAACCGAAACCGGCCAACTATCGCGCCGGTGTGACGACCGTGTCTCCGCAGACGAATGTGTATGGCTTTGCCGGCAAGACGATCGTCAGCGCCGAGGGCGGTCTGGCGCCGTACGAGCTGAACGATGACCTGGAGACCGTCGGAACCTGCGATTTCGGCCGCACGCTGGAAGGCGGATACACCGGGCATCCCAAGCTGGATCCGGTCACCGGCGAGTTGCACGCGGTCACTTACCAACTCGTCGGACCGGCGGTGGCGCGTTATGTGGTGATCGGCCCGGACGGCGCGGTGCGCAAGAGTGTGCCCCTGGACGTGCCGGGCAGGCCATTGCTGCACGACATCGCCCTCAGCGAGAACTACGTGATGATCTTCGACTGCCCGCTGGTGATCGACCTCAACCTCCTGACGCGCAAGGTCGCGCCCGCGGCGACACCGCCGTTCATCACCCGGATGGCGGCAGGGCTCCTCGGCCGATTCGAGCCACCCGCGTTGCTCGGTCCGCTGGTGGCCCGCGCACCCCTACCCAAGACTGCCGAGGTCCCCCTGCGCTGGAAAGCCTCCCATCCCAGCCGCATTGGCGTGATTCCCCGCCAGGGGCCCGCGACGGTCCGCTGGTTCGAGATCGAGCCCTGCTACGTGTTCCACACGCTTAACGCACACGAAGAGGACGGCAGCATCGTCATCGACGCCTGCCGGATCACCGGGCCTGACGACGATTCCGAGTACAACATCGCCGACGTGCTGGGGACGGGGCGCCCACGGCTGCACCGGTGGGAGGTCGACCTGGAGACCGGCGTGGTCAAGGAATCATGGACGGACGAACGGCTCCAGGAGTTCCCCATGGTCGACCCGCGCCGGGTCAGCCTGCCGCACCGATACGGCTTCACCACGAGCGTCGGCGACACCGACATCGACACCCTGCAAAGCCTCGATGACGCACGTGCCTCACTGATCCGCTACGACCTCACCGGCGGCGGCAGCACCGAACACAAGCTGGAGGCCGGACACATACCGGGCGAGTTCTCGCCCGTGCCGCGTTCCGAGGACGCCGAGGAAGGCGACGGGGTGCTCATCGGATATGAATACGATCGCAGTACCCGGCTGAGCAATATGTTGATCGTCGACGCGCAGTCGATGGAAAAGGTTGCGACCGTTCATCTTCCGGCGCGGATACCCTTCCAGTTCCACGGCAACTGGATCCCGGCCTAGCCGCTCTTGGCCACGATCCGCACTCCGTCCCTACCGGAGGCCAGTAGGTCCTGGAGCACCTTCTCCACAACCTGCAGGTCGGCATTGCTGTAACGCTGCAAGAAGTCGCGCACGCCATGCTCCATCTCCTCATGCAGGGTGCTGTGCACGTCGACGACGATGCCGCCGTCGGCGGTCAGGATGAGCTCAATCTCCTTACGGTTACCGGGAATCGGTACACGCTCAACCCAGCCCGCATCCACCAGCCGCTGTACGTGCTTGGACACCGTGCCCTTGAGCTGGCCCGAGCGCGCCGCCAGACCCACCACACTGACCGGCCCTTCGGCAATCGCCGCCAGCAGATGTAGCGAGAGCGTCGGCAGCGTTCTAACAAGATGCTCCATCCGGCGTGGGCATCGCTGCGCCATGAAATCGCGCTCCGCATCGGAATCCTCGTCCGGTTCGAACTTGTCCCCCACCGCGCCCACCAGCGTGTTGATGCTGGCAATCAAGGCCGACTTGGTTTTCATGGAAACCATATTGCCATCCGGCGGCGGGCGCCGTACATTGTTCATATGGTTTCGATGGAAACCATTTCTACAGAAACTTTGAGGAGTACGCTATGAAGGCAGCAGTCGTGCACGAATGGGGGCAGCAGCCCGCCTACACCGACTTCCCAGACCCGCAGCCCACCGACGGCACCGAGGTCGCCACCGTCGAGGCATCGGCCCTGACCAACCTGACCCGGGCCGTCATCTCCGGAAAGCACTACAGCAGCAAGGAGATCGGCCTGCCCGCGATCGCCGGAGTCGACGGCGTGGCCCGGCTCGCCAACGGCAAGCGCGTGTACTCCGGGTCACTCGCACCGTACGGGATGATGGCCGAACGCACCGTCGTGTACCCGGCCGGCGCCGTCGAGGTGCCCGAGCACGTCGATTCGGTGACCGCCGCCGCGATACCCAATCCGGGGATATCGGCGTGGCTGGCCCTCTCCCATGGCGCTGCGGTGCAGCCCGGCCAGCACGTGCTGGTGCTCGGAGCCACCGGTGTCACCGGGTCACTCGCCGTCCAGCTGGCGAAATCGGTGTTCGGCGCCGGACAGGTGACGGTCGCGGGCCGCAATGCCGAGCGGCTGGACTGGCTGCGCACGGTGGGCGCCGATGACGTCATCACCCTGGGCAACGATGACCTCACCGAGGCCATCACGGCGCGGCACGCGGCGCGACCCTTCGACGCGGTGCTGGACTACCTGTGGGGCTCCCCCGCCGAGCAGACTCTCAAGGCGCTGGCCGCCAGCCACCCGTCGGCACACTTCCACGCCACCCGGTTTGTGCAGATCGGCGCGATGACCGGGGAGACCGTCAGTGTCGATGCCTCCACCTTGCGCAGCACCGGTATCACCCTGGCCGGTGTCGGGATCGGCAGCGTGCCGCCGCAGGCCCTGTTGCAGGCTCGTACCGAGGCCCTGCCGAAGCTGTTCGCCATGGTCGACAGCGGAGAGCTGCAGCTCCAGACGTTGGCGCGGCCGCTGGCTGATATCGAAGCCGTATGGGCGGCAAAGGAGCCGTCCGGGGTGCGGGTGGTGGTCACTCCCCAGTAACCTGCCGGTCGCCTGTTTCCGGTTTTCCCGTGCGCCATTCGATGGCACGGTGTTACCCATGAACTCTGGTCTTCGCGAGCACTCCCGCACCGGTTTGAATGCCGACACTCTGCAGCGAGCCATCATCGACCACCTGCGGTACTCGATCGGGCGTCCGGCAAGCGTGCTGACCCCCGCCCACTACTACCGCGCATTGGCCCTGGCGACCCGAGATCGCATGCAGCAGCGCTGGATCGCCAGCATGCAGACCTACCTGGATCTGAGCCGCAAGGTGGCGGTGTACCTGTCGGCCGAGTTCCTGATGGGGCCACAGCTGGGCAACAACCTGTTGAACCTGCAGATCGAGCAGCAGGCGCGTGATGCCCTGTCGGCGCTGGGCCAGGACCTCGACGAGGTGCTCGCGTGCGAGGAAGAGCCGGGTCTGGGCAACGGCGGACTGGGTCGCCTGGCCGCGTGCTACATGGACTCGCTGGCCACACTGGATCGTCCCGCTATCGGCTACGGCATCCGCTACGAGTACGGGATCTTCGATCAAGAGATCCGCGACGGGTGGCAGGTCGAGACGACCGACAACTGGCTGGACAACGGAAACCCTTGGGAAATAGCGAAACCTGACCTCAACTTCATCGTCGGGTGGGGCGGTCACACCGAGCAGTACCTGGATGAGCACGGAAACTTCCGGGCGCGCTGGGTCCCGCGGCGCTTCCTCAAGGGCATCCCCTACGACACCCCGATCCAGGGCTACGGCGTGAACACCTGCAACACGCTGACCCTGTGGAGCGCGCGTGCCGTGCAGTCCTTCGAACTGGACGCCTTCAACGCCGGCGATTACTACAAGGCCGTCGAGGACGAGGTGTCCTCCGAAACCGTCACCAAGGTGCTCTACCCCAATGACGAGCCCGAGGCCGGTAAGCGGCTGCGGTTGCTGCAGCAGCACTTCTTCGTCTCCTGCTCACTGCAGCGGGTGCTGCACATCCTTGAAGACGTCGCCGAGCGGCCGGTCAACGAGCTCGCCGAACAGTTTTCCTTGCAGCTCAACGACACTCACCCATCCATCGGTGTCGCCGAGCTGATGCGGCTGCTGATCGACGAGCGCGCGCTGGGCTGGGATGAGGCCTGGGAGATCACCGTGGCCGCCTTCGGCTACACCAACCACACCCTGCTGCCCGAGGCGCTGGAGACCTGGCCGCTGGGACTGTTCGCCGAGTCACTGCCCCGGCACCTGGAGATCATCTACGAGATCAACCGGCGCTTCCTCGACGAGGTCCGGTCGCGCTTCCCCGGCGATGAAGCCCGGGTACGGCGCATGTCACTCATCGGTGAGGACGGCGGCAAGAGTGTGCGGATGGCGCACCTGGCCACCGTCGGCAGCCACGCCATCAACGGTGTGGCCGCGCTGCATTCGGAGCTGCTCAAGGAGAGCGTGCTCAAGGACTTCTTCGAGCTGTGGCCGGAACGGTTCAGCAACAAGACCAACGGTGTCACTCCGCGCCGCTTCCTGGCACTGGCCAACCCGGGGCTGCGCGAGCTGCTCGACGACGCCATCGGCGAGGGCTGGATCACGGACCTGAACCGGCTACGCGAGCTGGAGCCATTCGCCGAGGACTCGTCGTTCCGGATGCAGTGGCGAGAGGTCAAGCGCCTCAACAAGGCCCGGCTCGCCGAGTATGTGCTGGCGACCACCGGCGTGGACCTGGACCCCAACTGGATGTTCGACATCCAGGTCAAGCGGATCCACGAGTACAAGCGCCAGCACCTCAACGTGCTGCACATCGTGACGCTGTACAACCGGCTCAAGCAGAATCCGGATCTGCGGATCGCGCCGCGCGCCTTCATCTTCGGCGGTAAGGCCGCGCCCGGATACTTCATGGCCAAGCGAATCATCAAGCTCATCAACGCAGTGGGCGAGGCCGTCAACAACGACCCGCACGTCAGCCAGTTCATCAAGGTGGCGTTCCTGCCGAATTTCAACGTCAAGAGCGCGCACCTGATCTACCCGGCGGCCGACCTGTCGGAGCAGATTTCCACTGCGGGCAAGGAAGCCTCGGGCACCGGGAACATGAAGTTCATGCTCAACGGGGCGCTCACCATCGGCACGCTCGACGGCGCCAATGTCGAGATGCGCGAGGAGGCCGGGGCCGAGAACTTCTTCCTGTTCGGGCTGACCGTCGACGAGGTGCAGCGCCTGGTGCACGAGGGATACCGGCCCGAAGACTTCGTCGAACTGAACGACGAGTTGCGTTCGGTGTTGGATCTGATTGCCAGCGGCCACTTCTCGGACGGGGATCCGTCGGTGTTCGCCCCGATTGTGGACTCCTTGCGCAGCCACGACCCGTTCCTGGTGCTGGCCGACTACTCCTCGTACATCGAATGTCAGCAGCGCGTGTCCGAGGCCTGGCACGACGCGACGGCGTGGACGCGGATGTCGATCCTCAACACGGCCCGCAGCGGCAAGTTCTCCTCGGACCGTGCCATCGCCGAGTACTGCGACGAGATCTGGGGTGTGCAGCCGGTAACCGTCCAGGTGTAGATAAATACGCCTTGGCACATCATATGCGTGAACATATGATGTGTGCATGAACACGCCTATTGATCTTCGAGATGTGCACAGAACCGCCGTCCTGGCGTCCGCCGATATCGTCGCGGCAGTCACCCGGGACGACTTGCAGCGCCCGACCCCGTGCGCGGGGTGGACGCTGTCCGACCTGCTGATACACATGACCGTCCAGCATCACGGTTTCGCGGCCGCCGCCCGTGGAGCCGGCGCCGATCCAGCAGTCTGGAACCCCGACACCGTCGCCGATGCGGTGATCGCCGATCCCGCGGGCGCCTATCGCCGTGCGGTCGAGGACGTGCTCGAGGCGTTCGGCGCCGACGGGGTGCTGGAGGCGACGTTCACGCTGGGTGAGCTGGGTCCGGAGGCCTCCTTTCCCGGTGCCACGGCCATCGGCTTTCACTTCATCGACTACGTGGTGCACGGATGGGATGCGGCGCGCAGCATCGGTGCGCCGTTCGAGCTTTCCGACGACGTGATTGCCGCGGCCGTCCCGATCGCATTGGCCGTGCCCGACGGCGACTTTCGTACCGCCCAGGGGTCGGTATTCGCACGCGCGCTGAGCGGAACCGATGGCCAGGGCGATGTCGATCTCATCCTCCGCCATCTGGGCCGCTCACCGGATTGGGCACCTACTGTGGTGGGGTGACTAGCTTCGTCGCTCCCGAGTGGGACAGCTCAGCCCTGGTAGTCATCGATGTGCAGACCGAGTTTGTCTCCGGCGCCATGACGGTGCCGGGGACCGCGGACCGGATTCCGGCGCTCAGTCGTCTGGTCTCGGCATTCCGTAAGGCCGGGCGCCCGATCGTGCATGTGGTGCGGCTCTACGTTCCGGGCGGCACCGATACCGATTTACCCCGTCGCGCAGAGATTCTCGCCGGACGCGAGGTCGCCGCGCCGGGCAGTGATGGTTCACAGATTCCCGCCGAGCTCCTACCCGCCGGCGCGCAGCTGGATCCAGAGCTGCTGTTGGCGGGCGGATTCCAGGAAGTCGGTCCCGCCGAGCACATTGCGTTCAAGCCGCGCTGGAGCGCGTTCTACCGCACCGAGCTGGAGCGGCATCTGCGCGAACGGGGCATCTCGACCGTGGTGGTGGCGGGCTGCAATCTGCCGAATTGCCCGCGCGCCACACTGTTCGACGCCTCTGAGCGGGACTACCGCGCGGTGATCGTCGAGGACGCGACCTCGCAGGTCACGCCGGAACGGCTGCACGACCTGACGCTTATCGGGGTGACCGTGACCGACGTCGCGTCGGTGGAGAAAGAGCTGTTGGGCTCAGGAGAATCCGTCGATCTGGGATAGCACCCGCATCATCACCTCGTCGGCGCCGCCGCCGATGCTGAGCAGGCGCTGATCCCGGAAGAATCGCGAGGTCCACGTCTCGGTCATGTATCCCATGCCGCCATGGACCTGCAGGCACCAGTCGGCGACCTCGCGGACCAGCGGCCCGGCCGAAAGCTTGGCGATGGTGACCTTGCGGGTCACGTCC
Organism: Mycobacteroides franklinii; assembly: GCF_002013895.1. Taxonomy (GTDB): domain Bacteria; phylum Actinomycetota; class Actinomycetes; order Mycobacteriales; family Mycobacteriaceae; genus Mycobacterium; species Mycobacterium franklinii. The sequence continues at coordinate 263,370 of NZ_MAFQ01000009.1, forward strand.
TCCCCCGCCATGTACCGGCCGGCGATGTCGCGGTTGTAGGTCTCCAGCATGTCGGCCCGCGCCGCCAATCCGGCGTATTGGTAGGCCAGATGCTGATTCTTGGTGAGCGGCTTGCCAAACACCTGGCGCGCCAACGCGTATTCCTTGGTGCGCTGCAACGCCCGGTTCACACCGGCGGGAATGCCGTAGGCGCCGAACATGCGCTCCATGACGAACTGCGACATCTGCTGCTGGAACCCTCGGCCGATCTCGCCGATGGTGTTGGCCACCGGCACCCGCACATCGTCGAACGTGATCAGCCCGGTATCGGAAGCGTGCATGCCCAGTTTGTCGAGCTTGCGAACCTCATATCCGGGTGTCTTGGTCGGCACGATGATCTGGCTCATCCCGGCATAACCGCCCTCGCCGGACGTTCGGGTCAGCACACACAGCCAGTCGGCCTGAACGGAGTTGGTGATGAACATCTTCGAGCCGTTGATCACCCAGTCGTCACCGTCGCGCCGGGCATGGGTCTTGATACCGGCCACATCGGAGCCGGCATCGGGCTCGGTCACCGCGATCGCCGCGATCTGCTCGCCGGTGAGCGCCGGGGCCAGGAACTCGCGCTTGAGCTCATCGCTGCCGTGTTTGTGCAGCGACGGGGTCGCCATCGCCACATGAACCCCGAACGCCATCGGGAACGAACCGTGGTCCACCCGGCCCAGTTCTTCGGCAAGCACCAGCGTGAAGAGATGATCGGCCCCCTGGCCGCCGTACTCGGGGTCATATTCCAGCCCGACGAATCCGAGCTTGGCCATGTCGGCGACCACGTCGTGCAGCGGCATCATCTGCTCGCGTTCCCACTCGTCGACGCGGGGGTTGATCTTTTCCTCGATGTACCTGCGGATGGTGCTGCGGAAATCGTCGTGTTCGGACGAGAACGTCATCGGTCTCTCCTTGTGTCGGTGTTCCAAGCCATCTTGCCTCAGCCGAGCGAGCTAACATGATGGAGGACGGCCGTCGTCGCCGTCCGTTGGAGGTCTGCCATGGTGTCGCCAGTGGTCCGTATCGCACTAATGCCGCTGTGGCTGGCCGCTATTGCGGCGTCCCTTTCCCTCCCGGTGGTGGCCCAGGCCGCACCGATGCTGCCGGTCGGCGGCGAGTCACCGTCGCAAACCATTTCTGATCTGGAGGACGAAGGGTACGACGTCCAAATCAACTACGTGATGGGCAACAGCAATACCCCGCTGGATATGTGCAGGGTGCTTGCCGTCCACAACCCGAACCGTTCGGGCAAGCCGGTGGACACCTTCACCACCGTTTATGTCGATATCTCCTGCCCCGACTTCTGGCAGGACGACTAGCCGTTCCCGGACGTCGCCCGCCAGTTGACCGGCGCGGCGTCGATGTCCTCGAGGAATGTCGCGTCGTGACTGGCCACGATCAGCGCGCCCCGGTAGTCGGCGAGCGCCGAGACCAGTGCGTCGTAGGACGCGAAGTCCAGGTTGTTGGTCGGTTCGTCGAGCAGTAGCAGCTGTGGCGCCGGGTCGCTCAGCAGCACCGCCGCCAGTGTCGCGCGGAACCGCTCCCCACCGGACAGCGCGCCCACCAGACGATCGGCCGCGTTGCCACGGAACAGGAAGCGCGCCAGCCGTGCCCGGATGGTGTTGATATCGGCGTGCGGTGCCCGGCGCACGACATTGTCGGCGACGCTGAGATCATCAGCCAGCACGTCGAGCCGCTGCGGCAGTAGCCCCATCGGAACATGCACGGTCACAACGCCTTCGACGGGGGCGATGCGCCCGGCGATCGTATGCAGCAGCGTGGTCTTACCCGAGCCGTTGCGGCCGGTGAGCCCCACCCGCTGCGGGCCATGCAGCTCCAGTTGTGCGGCCGCACCGTGACGTAGCACCAGGTTCTCGGTGGTCAGCACGACGCGACCGGTGTGTACCTCGGTGTCGGGCAGGTCGATGCGGATGGTGCGATCAACGCGCAGCCTGGATTGCGCCTCGTTGGCGTGTTCGCGGGCCATGTCCAGCCTGTCGGTCTGGGTTTGTTTGAGCGCGGCCGCCGACTCCTGCGCGGCCCGTTTGCGCAGGCCCATCACGATCTTGGGTTCGCGCTTGTTGGCCTGCATCTTGGCGCCGTAACGCTTGCGCTGGGCGATCACCCGCTCGGCCTCCGCCAGGTCGCGCCGCTCACGGCGCACCTCAGCCTTGGCCGTCGAAATAGCCTGTGCGACAGCCTCCTGCTCGACGGCCACTTGTTCGGCGTAGGCACTGTAGCCGCCGCCGTACCAGGCGACGGAACCATCGCGCAGATCGCCGATGCGCTCGACGCGCTCCAGGAGCTCCCGGTCGTGGCTGACGACCAGCAGGGTGCGCGGCCAGGTCTCGACGAGCTCGTAGAGATGCGCACGGGATTCGCCGTCCAGATTGTTGGTGGGCTCGTCGAGTAACAGGATGTCGGGGCGGCGCAGCAGCAGCCGGGCAAGGCCCAGCCGAATGACCTCGCCGCCGGAGAGTTCACCAAGAGTGCGCTCCAGCACGGCCTTTGGCAGCCCGAGACGTTCCAACTCGGCGGTCACCCGCTCTGCCAGGTCCCAATCGTCACCAATGGTGTCGAAGTGTTGCTGGTCGGTGGACCCGTTCTCGATAGCCTCGATGGCCATCAGCACCGGTGTGAGCCCGAGCAGGTCGGGCACCGTCTCATCGGCACGGATGGTGAGATCCTGTGGCAGATAACCGATCTGACCGGAGGCATGGACTGTCCCCGACGTCGGGGACAGCTCCCCCGCGATGAGCCGCAGCAGGGTGGACTTGCCCGAGCCGTTGACTCCGACCAAGCCGGAGCGCCCGGATGGCACCAGCATGTCGAGCCCATCAAGGGCGACGGCACCGTCGGGGTGGATGTAGGTGAGTGCGCCGCAGGAGATGACAGCAGACATGGAAGAGCCTTCCTGTGAGGTGGGGTCGCCGAAATCGCGCGATGGCGCGCCGGCGGATTGCCAGACCTCACAGATCCATGTCGTACCTTTCGTCGGGGACGAGGACGCCAGCCACACTACGTACGGCCAACCATGCGCCGCAACGGGTTTTCGGTCTAGTTGACCGGAACCTGCAGAATCGGCCGGTCCACCCCGGCGCCGGGGCCGTCGAAGTGCCACCACTCGCCGTTGTACACCTGCAGTCCACCGGCCTGCATGGCGCTACGCAGCCGCGCACGGTTGGCTTGCTGTTCGGGGCTCACCCCGTCGGTGGCGTACGCCAGAGAGCGCGGCGTGAAGTCGTCGAATCCGGTGCCCATGTCGACCAGACCGCGCGCATCGGCCAGGGTCACGTCCACCGAACGCCCGGCCTCGTGGCTGCGGGCGTACTGGCCGGGCTTGGCGACCCAGTTGGGGTTGGGAACCACCTGGAACATGCGGACCTGCACGTCATGCGGGCGGTAGCAGTCCCAGAAGACCAGCCGCTCGCCGTTGGCACGAAGCGTGTCGGCGGCGGTCTTGAGCCCGGGCGCCATCGACTCGTGCACCAGGCACCGGGCGTCGGCCGGATACAGCTGCACGCCGGTGAAGTTGTTGGTGGTGGCGTAGCGCAGGTCGATGATCGCATCGGGTACCACGGTGCGCACGTCGAGCAGTCCGGCGGCGCGGGCGGCCTCACTCACGGGCGGGACACCGGGGTCGGCACTGGCGGGCGCGACCTGGCTGAGAGCACACCCAATACCGAGGGCAACAAGAAGAAGACGCTTCATCATCTCTTCATTGTCTTCATTCAACCTTCAGAATCCGGTATTACGCTCAATTCGTGGTCGCACAGAAGCTGGATCGCCGCATGTTTGTGGGTCTGGTCGCTGCCGGAGCCGTCACTGTGACGGGGCTGGGTGGTTTCTTGGCTTTGGAGGGCCGGGTCGGCTCCCGGTTGACCGGACGCTCGTTCATCGACCTTTTCGAGTCGACGGGCGGCAAGTTCGTCGGGTATCGCCGCAATCACGCCAAAGCCCTTGCCGTTTCTGGGCGTTTCGAGAGTAACGGCACGGGCGCGCAGGTGTCGTCGGCGTCGGTTTTCGCCAAGGGCGTATATCCCGTCGTCGGACGGTTCTCGGTGGGCGGTCAAAACCCGCATCAGCCCGATACCGGTTCCGGGCAGGCCCTGGCCCTTGAGTTTTCGCTTCCCGGCGGGCAGCAGTGGCGCACGGCGATGGCGGCGGCCCCGGTGTTCATGGCCCCGACACCGGAGATGTTCTTCGGGCTGCTCTCGGCGCGAAGTTCAGGCAAGGACGCTACGGCGGCGTTTTTGCGGGATAACCCGCCGGCTGCCGCCGCGCAGAAGCTGATCGAGGTCGCGCCCAAGGCGTCGTCGTTCGCGGAGGCGAGTTATTCCAGCCTCAACGCCTTCATCTTCGTCTCGAAAGACGGTGCGCGGACTCCGGTGCGGTGGCGCGTGGTTCCCGACGGGGACGTGGCGGGGGCCCCGGCGAAAAACGGCCCCAATTGGATGTTCGAGGCGTTGGCCCAGCGGGTACGTCGCGGCGAGCTGCGGTACCGGCTGTTGCTGCAGCTCGGCGTTCCCGGACAGGATCCGACGAACGATCCCACGCTGCCGTGGCCGTCGGACCGCATGCAGATCGATGCCGGCACACTGGTACTCGGGCATGCGATACCGCAAGAGCAGGAACACATCCGGGATACCAACTTCGATCCGACAGTGCTGCCCAAGGGAATTGAGTTATCCGATGATCCGATTCTGGCGGCGCGGGCGCCGATCTACGCGGAGTCGTTCCGGCGTCGGGCGCGGGAGACGCCCGCACCGGTGGAACAGTTCGGACAGGACATCTGATGACTGAGACCACCGTGTCCACTGTTGACGAACGTTTCGGGTTGGCGGCGCAGCTGCTGCATTGGCTGATGGCGGTCGCGATCATCTCGATGTTGGTGCTGGGGGCGCTGCTGGTCGGGTCGCTCGGCGACTATCCGATGGTGCTGGCCTGGCATAAGGCCATCGGCGTGCTGGTGCTGGTGTTGGCGCTGCTGCGCATCGGGAACCGTATTTGGCACAAACCCCCATCGCTGTCTTTGGCGGGGCCGGAGCGGTTTATCGCGGCCGGGTCCGAGCTCGCGATGTACACGCTTTTCCTGGCGCAACCGGTGATCGGGTGGGCGCTGGTGTCGGCCTCGGGGGTGCCGGTGGAGATCGCCGGACTGCGTCTGCCGTCGATCGCCCCCACCAGCGTCGAGTGGTACGGCTTACTGCGGGAGGCACACGCGTGGGTGGCGTATGCGTTGCTCGCCTGCATAGTTGCCCATGTCAGCGCCGTGCTGTTTCACACCATCGGGTTGCGGGACAAACTGCTCGCCAGGATGCTGCCGCGCCACTAGCAGCCAATATGGCCGGGGCTGCGCCCGTGCGCCAGGAACAACCATTATCGTTTCGGGGTGCCTCAAATGGATCGCCGCAAATTGATACTGACCATGGGCTTCGGCATGGCCGCAGCTGCCTTGCCTCTCCCCACGGCTCAGGCCGATCGGGTGCATCCGCCGGCGGCACCGCCCGACGCCCAGTCCACTGGTTTTATCTTCCGCGACGAGTTCGACGGCCCCGCCGGCTCGGCCCCCGACGGCTCCAAGTGGGTGGCCGCGAAATTCCGCGAGAAGATCAAGAATCCGGTGTTCTGGGACCGCCCCGAGAACATGGGCGAGTACCGCGACAGCCGCACCAACATCTTCCTCGACGGAAACTCGAACCTGGTGATCCGTGCGACCAAGGAAGGCAACAAGTACTTCAGCGGCAAGCTGCACGGCACCTTCCGCGGCGGCATCGGCCACACCTTCGAGGCACGCATCAAGTTCAACTGCTTGACCGACGGCTGCTGGCCGGCGTGGTGGCTGCTGAACGACAACCCCGAGCGTGGCGGCGAAGTCGACTTGGCGGAGTGGTACGGCAACCGCGACTGGCCGTCGGGCACTACGGTGCACGCGCGGCTGGACGGCACCTCCTTCGAGACGCTGCCGATGCCGATCGACAGCAACTGGCACACCTGGCGCTGCACCTGGACCGACGCCGGGCTGTACTTCTGGATGGACTACCACGACGGCATGGAGCCGTACCTGACGGTCGACGCGAATTCCCTTGATGACTGGCCGTTTAACGATCCGGGCTACACGCTGCAGCCGATGCTGAACCTGGCGGTGTCAGGCTCGGGTGGCGGCGACCCGGCGGGTGGCTCGTACCCGGCGGAGATGCTCGTCGACTACGTGCGCGTCTGGTAATCAGGCGCGCACGAGCGCAATTCAGAGCCTGCTCGAGAGTTCGAGGCCTACCGCCGCTGACAGCAGGACGATTGCCAGCACCTGAAGCGCCAGGCCGCATACGACGAGATTCGCCTTGATGCCGTTGCTTTCACGCAACGAGCCGATCGAGATGACTTGCCAATGCACCCAATTGCGGGCGGCATCGTCTGCCGTTCGGGACCAGTTGCTGTTGTTCTCAAGGCTTTTCAGCGTCTCGCGGTCCATGACCGTGTAGCCGAATCCATATGTCTGCACAAAGATCACGCAGGTGGCCGAGGCAATGAACGCCAATAGCGCACCGAGCAGGATGATGAAGGAACAGTGGTCCCGGAAGACGTATTCCTTCCCCATCACCAGCACCGTCACACCCGTCACCAGGGTCAACAAGGAGACGCTTGATGTCACCAGGATCGCGCCCCTGGCTTCGAGCGTCTTCTTTCGATCGAACTCGGTGGCCAACAGGCTGGCCACCATCAACTGATAAACCTTGCCCGCGGGTGAGACGAATTCGGAGTCTGCGGTACTAGAACTGCTGGGTGTCTCTGCTGCCATCGGCTTGGCCGAATTTCTGCTTCTCGCTAGTGCCCCACGGCTCCCACGTGTCGTCTGACGCCGGCCTGCGCGGCGAGGAGGCGGGAGGTTTATCGGGCACTTCGTTGCTGCTCGGAATCTCGGTCATGAGACCGCGCCCTTCATGTGAATCGAATGCCAAGCAGAGGTGCCCTGGCGTGGACCAATCCTCCCACCGCCAGAGACAAGCGCGAGCCTGAATGACCAACTTTTAGCGAGGTGGGCACTGCTCGATCCCGGTGTCCTTTTTCGCGTGATACATCGCGCCGTCGGCCTCCACCAGCAGGTACGGGACCACGGAGGCCAGCGAATGCGTCACCGTGCGGTCCGATTCCGGCAGTACGGTGCTGGCCACCCCGACGCTGGCGGTGACGGGTAACGGTTCTTCTCCGCCCAGTGCCTCGCTCACCGCGGTCCGATAGTCGATATCGCGCGGCGAATCGGTGAGCGCCACGATGCCGAATTCGTCGCCACCGAGCCGGGCCAACAACGCATCCGGCCCGGCCACCGCGCGGAGGCGGTCCGCGGCCCGCTGCAGCACCTCATCGCCCACGTGGTGGCCGAAGGTGTCGTTGACCGATTTGAACGAATTGAGGTCGACGACCGCGACAACCACCTGCATGCCGGGCACGCCAACCCTGGCCGCATAAGCCTCTTGTAGGCCTCGCCTGTTCAGCAGGCCCGTCAGATCATCGTGACGGGACAGATGGTCTCTGCCGACGGCGTGTTCGGTGAACTGCGCCTTGCCGAGGTAGATGAGCCACCCGGCAATCACATTGGCCAGCAGCATGGTGAATACCACCGAGGTCAGCACCGTGGCACTTACATCGTGGCGAACGACGGCTCCGCTCACCGCCAGTACGGTCCCGAGTGTGGTCACCAGCGTTTGCACCACGACCGCCACCCGACCGTGCAGCACCGACACATAGGTGTTGGCAGCTAATAACCAGGCCAGCTTCACAAAGGCGGCACCGGAGGTCGTCACCACGCAAATGCCAACAAGAATGGCGATATCGCAATACGCGACGTATGCGATTGACTCGGCGTAGCTAACCTGTTTTTTCAGGGAATAGCGGATTCCCCATCCAAATGCCGGAAGGGCAATGCAGATACACAGCGCAGGAATGATCGACAATCCCTCCGATGCCATAAGAATGGCCGAAGCGCCAATGGTACTGATCACGATGGCCGTGACCAGCGAGACCGGACGATGCAGCCGAACCTGTTCCAGGAGTTCGTTGTTGGCCTGATAGATGCGCCTACCCCGGCCGCACTGTTCCCCGTCCGCGTCAGCCCGACCCGGATATGTGGTATTCACTTATCGCCCTTACCAAAGCAACTATCGACACACCGCAAACCGACATTGCCCGACCCATCGACGGCTAGCCAACTGTGGTCACCGTCAATCCCCAATTCAGGCATAGTAGACCATTCGAACGACAGGTAACGCGGGCGCAATGCCTTTGGGTGCCGCCAGACCAACACGGCATTGGTCAAGGGCCGAGTTGGCCCGCCCAGTCCTTAGTCTTTGGCGAAGGCGATCGCGAGCTTCTTCTCCAGGTTTTCGTACGGCTCTCCGGAGATGTCGACCACGACTTGGGCAATGGTTCCGCCGGTGAACGGATAGGGAGCCTGGTAGTCCGAGGACACCGCCGAGCCGCTGTTGCGGCCGACGGACAGGCCGGCTCCGGCGAGACCGAATGTGCCCGGGTGGATTTCGACGCTGCCGATCGTGCCGACGGCGTGTTCGTCGATGAACAGCGTCACGTCGCCGACCGGGGTGTGGCTGCCCGTTACGGTGCCGGTCTTGGCGAAACGGGCGCCGAGCACATGGGCGCCCGACGGGACCGCATCCTCGGAGGAGACCTTCTGTTCCTTCTCCCCCATGAAGTTGTAGACGTAGTGCAGCTTCCCGCCTTGTACGAAGAGCACGTGGCCGCCGTGGGCGCCACCCTGTTTGAAGATCACGCCCTCGGCTCCGGTGTCGACGGTGACCTCGGCCAGGATCGAAAAGGATTGTCCCCGAATCTCAACCATCGCACCGAGACCCACCTCGGCGCTGTTCGGATAGTACGTGAACGAGGTGCGCTCTCCCGCCAGGTAGGGGCGCCACCGCGTCATCGTCTCCAGGATGTTGAGGTCGGCCAGCGGCAGGCCGTTGTACTTGGCGGCCTCGTCGAACCAGAGTTGTTTCAGCTCTTCGAGTTTCTCGGGGTGTGCGTCGGCCAGATCGCGGCACTGGCTGCGGTCGGACTCGATGTGGAACAGCTCCCAGCGGTCCTTGTCGAAATGGGACCAACCGGACGGTGTCGCCGCGTGCACGGTGTTGGCGAACCAGCCGTTGTGCCAGATGCCGCGGGTGCCGAGCATCGTGTAGAACTGGGTATCCTTGCCAGTGTCGGCGTTCGGATCCTGCAGCGCCGCTTTGAAACTCAGACCGTCGAGCGGTTTTTGCGCGACGCCCTTGACGGCGTCGGGTGGGGTGATGCCGAGCAGGTCGTAGATGGTCGGGGTGATATCGCAGACGTTGACGTAGGTGTCGCGGACTTCGCCGTGTGCGGCGATTCCCTTGGGCCAACTGATGATTGCGGTGTCGGCGATGCCACCCTCGTGGGAGGCGTAGCGCTTGTAAAGCTTGTAGGGCGTGTTGAAGGCCATTGCCCACCCGATGGGATAGTGGTTGTACGTCTCTGGGGCACCGAGGTTGTCGTAGAAGCGCAGGCTCTCCTCGACGGTGTCGATGTAGCCGTTGAAGAACTTGACCTCATTGACTGAGCCGTTGGGTCCGCCCTCGCCGCTGGCGCCGTTGTCGGAGATCACCACGATGATGGTGTTGTCGAGCTGGCCAGACTCGTCCAGGTAGTCCAGGATGCGGCCGATCTGATCGTCGGTGTAGCTGAGGAATCCGGCGAACACCTCGGCCATCCGGGAGAAGAGGCGCTTCTCCTCGTCGTTCAGCGAGTCCCAGGGGCGCACAGTGTCCTGCAGCGGCCAGGGTTCACCGTTGGGGCCCTTGGCGTCCAGATACGGGTTGACGGGCGATAATTCGGTGTCCGCCGGGACGATACCGAGCTTCTTCTGGTTCTCCAGCACGATCTCGCGGTACAACTCGTAACCCATGTCGAACGTGCCGGCGTACTTGTTGGCCCATTCCTTGAAGACGTGGTGCGGCGCGTGTCCCGCGCCCGGGCACACGTACGAGAACCAGGGTTTGTCGGGCGCGATCACCTTGGCGTCGCGGATGAACTCGATGGTCTTGTCGGCGATGTCCTTGGACAGGTGGTAGCCCTCTTCCGGGGTGGCGGGCGGCTCGACGGGGTGGTTGTCGTAAACCAGGTCCGGGTACCACTGGTCGGTCTCGCCGCCCATGAATCCGTAGAACCGTTCGAAGCCTCGACTCAGTGGCCAATGCCGTTTGGTGGCGGCCAGATTGGCTTCTTCCAAGGGGGTCAGGTGCCACTTGCCCACGCAGTAAGTGTTCCAGCCCTTTTCGGCGAGCACCTCGGAGAGCAGCGCGGTGTCGAACGGGATGCGCCCATTGCTGTTCGGGAAGCCGTCGGTGAATTCCTCGATGGTGGCCATGCCGACCGTGGTGGCGTTGCGGCCGGTGAGCAGCGAAGCTCGGGTGGGTGAGCAGAGCGCGGTGGTGTGGAACTGCGAGAGGCGCACGCCGCGTTCGGCGATACGGCTCATGGCGGGCATCTCAACCAATCCGCCGAAGCAGTCCCAGGTGGCGATGCCGGTGTCATCCCACACGAGGTACAGGATGTTGGGCGCGCCCTCGGGGGCCGTGGGTGCCGCGTAGGGCGTCCAATCCGGCTCGGAATCCCTTATGTCCAAGGCGATTTTGCCGTTGAAACCGGCCTCTGGCGATCTCGTCATGGCTGCTCCCTAGTAGGGGTTCACGATCCAAGGACGGTGTGATCGTAGCGAGGTGAGGGGGCTGCCGAGAGGGCTTTGATCACGCCGGTCCGGGCATTTGGTTCACCTTGCGAAGTTAGAGTGCAGGCGTGCCCTATTTATCCATGCGCTCGGTAAGCGTGTCCGTGCTGGTCACGACTGCCGCCCTCTTCGGTTCTGCTGGCGTGGCGGGGGCCGCTCCGCACGATTACTGCGGCGACCTGAAGGGCAGCAATACCGGAAAGACGTGTGAGATCCGCCTCTCCGATACCGGATATAGCGTCGACGTCACCATTCCGCTGAACTACCCGGACCAGAAGCCGATCGCCGAATACGTGGCCAAGACGCGCGATGCCTTCGTCAACGCCGCCAAGTCTGGCGGGGCCCGCAGTACGACGGCCCAGTTGAGCATCAAGCCGACGGAATACAACTCCGACCTGCCCCCGCGCGGTACGCAGACCGTGGTGTTCAAGGTGTACCAAAGCAACGGGAGCGGGCAGCCGCAGACGGGGTACAAGGCGTTCAACTGGGATCAGAGCTATCGCAAGCCGATTCTCTACACAATTCCAAAGGACGACAAAGACGATGCGCCGCTGTGGCGGGTGGATGATCCACTGAAGACCGTCGCGCCGATTGTGCAGGCGCAGTTGCAGCAGCAGCTGGCACCGCCGCCGGTGGTGACGCCCACGCCGACCACGACCTCGGGGCAGCCGACTACCACCACGTCGACGACGTCCACGACTACTACGCCACCACCACCTCCCCCGCCGCCGCTGCCGTTCTCACCGGCGACGCTCTACGACCCCTCCAACTACCAGAATTTCGCGGTGGTCAACGACGGGGTTCGGTTCTTCTTCGACCAGGGCGCGATATTGCCCGACTCGTACGGGGCGTTGCAGGTGCTGGTGCCGCGGTCGGCGATTGACCCGATGATCGCGTAGGGCTCTCGAATCTCGGTTCCCAAAGAGTCATTCCCGTGCCCGGGTTGTGAAGGCGCGGGTGTATTCGCATAGTCAGCAGGCATTGGAGGAGGATTCGATGTAAATAGCAGGGCTATCGGTGAGAAACGAACGTTACTCGCACCCCTACAGCCACAAACGCAAACCGCCACCTCTCTGGAATCTGTCGCTATCTTCGAGAAGCCCGATCTGAGGCACTCCCGGACGTACCGTTGGCAATCTTTCGGTCGTACGCTCGATCGGCACCATGCCGTACCCGATCAAGCTCTCTTGCCCAATCGCTACAGAAGCAGTCCCAGGAGTATGCGACATCGTCTGCTCCGAATGGCCATGAATCAGTCAGATACTCAACAAACTGCTGAGCACGATCAGCTCGATCATGAATATCATGCACATCCCTAATTTCTGATCGTATAGCTGGATTGACTATCGGAGTGTCGACCACAATCGCATCGAGGTAAGCAAATTTAGGCGCTAAGACCTTGTGTAAATATCCACCAGCAGCTGTGATTCGAACCAACCTACCACTGTCACCATGCTCAGTGACCTCAACTAAATCGCGATCTTGAGCCCTCAGTAAGTGAAAATCGATTTGGTCGCCCGAGTACCCGATTCCCTGCAGTTCTTTGTAAATATTAACGAGCTCTACGAAGCCGGCCGACTCCCGCTCCCCGATACGCTCAGTAGTCGAGAGAAGTATTGGAAGCAGGAAATGCTCCTTGGCATCGTTCCGCGAAATTGTGAAGAGGTTGGAAACTGACGATCTCGCAGGATCATAGTATTTCTGATCACCATACAAAATAGCGCGGAGAAACTCGTGCAAGGGAATTACGTACTTATGCCCTTCCTCATGAACCTGCAGTATACGTCTAGTTTGGACATAACCACTGCCCACAAATTTGGAAACAAAATCAAGCGCGGTACGCGTATTGCCTGAGCTGAGATTATCTACGAGCCCTATAAGATCTTCATTAGATTCAAACGCTGTCAACAAAACGTCGATATACACCAGCAAGCTACTCGAATCAAGCGTTAACCCTTCCGGAAACCCCGGCAGGCGACCAAATTCCACTAGCTGATTTCTTGCAAATTTTAGCCGCTTCAGTATTACGTGATCTGCACGAGGCGGGGAAACCGTGAAAACCCTAGGTTGGTAAGCCGCGAGCGCTCCCGAACGACGAGACTTATGAAATGTATCTGGCCGCAGCGACATAAATACTGCGGCAGGCCAGGTCTCCGCCAGAGACTGGCCCACTACGAATATCTGCTCTTGAAAAGCTGGGGAATGCTGGTCTACATTATCAAGAACCACAACAAAATTCATCGAACGTGAGCCTTGCAAAAACTGAAGAGAGCGTCGGGCATGCTCATATTCGTTAGAAATATGTTTGTCGAGCATATCAATTTCCCGCCTACGGAACTCCTGCGGATCTTCTGACTCAAGTGAGCCGTATATTCCCCGCTTGAAGCTGTTAATCTCATGATTGTAGACAGAGCGCACAAAATCTCGCTCCAACATATCTACTTGAGCCAAATAATCGAGAGTGCCCGAGACTGCAGAGACTATCCAACTCGAAACATCGTCGAAAAGCCCGGAGTGCTTAAGGAAATCTACGTAAATAACGGCCGTACGATCAAGCAGTTCCGTGACATCGATCCGTAGGAGATGTTTAAGAAATATACTTTTCCCGACTCCAACATCGCCAAGCAATATAATCGGACGCTTAATAAGCGCACTTGCGAGAAGGTCTTCCTTGATATGCGGATTAGGACCCTTCTTAGTACTGGCGCTTTCAGCATTAACTTGCTGACTAAGCACGCTATATCGCGATCGAAGGATTTCTTTGCTGACCACCGCATATTGCGACAACGCCCCACTTGAGCAGTAACACTCTCTCAGGAATTCGTCACTTATGGATTCTTCACGAGCAATATCCTGAATGAATAGTTCACCAAGAATCCGCAGGTCAGTCTCCATCTCGGACCCAATCCGGTAGCCCGGGTAGTCATGTATCCTAGTAGACAATGGCGGTGGCGGAGGATGAGCCATAGAACGTCGCTGGAGTGCACCAGCCAAATTACCACGAGCCATTCCGTCGCGCGAAAAATAGTCCCAGAATTGCGGAAAATCGGCATACACGTCCTCGAGCGAGGCGTAATACACAGCTTTTCCATCGATTGGCTTACGGCCATCTGAGCGACTTCCCAAAAAGCCGAGATACTGATGACCATTACACAGCATGGCAATGCCAATACCCGCTTCTTGACAGTAAGTCAAAACTTGATCTACTGCCTCTTTATTACTCGGATTGTAATTACGAACCGTTGAAATATCTACTAACCCAGTATCCACTCCGGCAGGTACATCGAAAGTCCTCGAAGTCCTTTTTGCCTCCGCGACTGCTAATCGGTTTGGATTACCCAGTACATAGTCTAGGTAATCGCCTTCTACGTGCACCTCACATTCGATTTCTTCAGGCGACCAACTAAGGACATCCTTAAACATATGGTCAATGAGCCGAAGCCTAGTTGTCGCTTCGTTGCCGTCGAATTCCTTAGTAGTTTGCACTAACGCCAGCAGCGTGTCCCGGCCTTGCTCGTACCTCACGGACATGGTGTTGGCACTTTCCTAGAAGAAGGCTGCCCGGACTGGCGCCAGATCCGCCACCCGAACCTTGGGGAGGCAGCCTATCGTCTTTCAGGAGGTGACAGCCAGGCATTCAAAGATTGGCGTGTCTGCGTCAAGCCCCGCCCGCAATCCTCTTGTAGGGCTGTACAGAGTCGGTTGATGGTTGACGGATCTAGTTCGGTTGATCCTTGACACTCGTGTTGTGGTTCAGGTCTGGTCGCGGGTGCGGCAGGCCTTCTTGTTTCTTACCGCGCCGGTGCTGGCGCGAGCGGCGGTTTTGACCAGGTTGTCACCGATCCAGAACCGCAGCAGTTCTCCGTCGACGTGCACATCGCACCGAGATCCGGCGTGGTGGCGGCCCACCGAGACCTGCTGCCAGGAAACACACACCACCCCGTTAGTGGTCACTGTCCGCGATACCCAATCGCGGCCACCGCGATCGGCGGCACTGGCCATTGCTGCCGGTGCCCAGGACGGCGGCACCGGGGATCGCGCGGTGAAACGCTGGGCCGGGGTATCCATCCTCAAGGACTGATGTGGGCGATTGGTGTTGTAATCGAGCACCCATTCGTCCAAAGCATGCTGGGCAGCGTTGAGGTTGACGAAAGGTTTCGCCTGGGAAAGGAACTCGACCCGCAGACTGCGGTGGAACCGCTCGATCTTGCCGGTCGTGGTCGGCGAACGAGGCCGAGTCAACAGATGCTCGATGCCGTGCTCGCGGCAGATCGCATCAAAGAGCACCTCAACCGGCGGATGATTGAACCGGCCCGTGAACACCTTCCCGTTATCGGTCAGAATCTGCTGCGGCACACCAAAAGAAGCGATCGCCTCGCGCAAACCGTCACAGACCGCCTTAGTGCGTTCCCGGGCCATCAACCGAGCACACACGCACATCCGCGAATGATCATCAACCCCCGTCAACGCCTTAGCGCAGCTGCCATCGGCCAACGGGAACCCGCCCACCACATCCATCTGCCACAACTCCATCGCAGTCCCGCGCTCCCAGCGTTTCCACTTACGCGACCGCCGATCCCGCAGGCTCGGATCGATCAACCCGGCCCGCAGCAATGCCCGATACACCGCCGACTCCGACGGCACCGGCCGCACATTGCGTTTAGCGAGTTCGAACACCAGCCTGCGCGGACCCCAATACGGACGCGAGCGCCGCAACTCCAACACCGCCGCTTCCACCTGCGCCGGCATCTGATGCGGACACGACGCCGGCCGATGCGACCGATCCGCTAACCCCTCCAGCCCCTGGGCCTCGTAGCGGGCCAACCACGCATGCAGCGTCTGCCGCGACACCCCCACCTTGGAGGCCACCTGCGAAATCGATAACCCGTCACTGATCACAGCCAACACGGCCTGATACCTCTGCTCGACCACGCTCAACTCCCTCATCTAGGGAGTGTCAAGGATCAACCGAAACAGGCGTAAGGCATCAGCCGAAACACTGTCGCCCATCAACCGCAGACAAAACGTCAAGCATCACCCAACGTCATACAATCCTCTTGTAGGGCGGGCGGGGCTCGAACCCGCGACCAATGGATTATGAGTCCACGGCTCTAACCAACTGAGCTACCGCCCCCAGCAGGTGACGACTCTAGCCGATCCCCCGCCGCGCCCCAGGAACCCAGGTCACCTGTGGTCGCGATCCACGTTGCATGAGGTCTCTTTGACCTCGGCAGATCGCAGGGTCGCCCGGCTCACGTTGTACTCGTACCAGGGCGCCGTCGGCCGCAACCGGTCCTTCATCCGCCCTTGCACGCACACCCGCACATCCTCGGGCAGCGAGTTCGTCGCCGCGAACGCATCGGCGGACAAGCTCCCCATGTACCACTGATCGATCGTGCCCGTCTGCTCAAAGAACTGCACGTTGCGCTGCGCCACATAGCTTTCCGGGTTGAAGATCGCCAGCCCCAGCATCCCGAACGAACCAACAGCTACCACCGCGGTGGGCAGCCACCGGGCACTCATCCGAATGCCCGCCACCAGGATCAGCACCAACACCAGGCCCAGGCCCAGCTCGATCCAGCGCACCAGCAGCCGCTCCACGCTGTATCCGTACGCGTTCTCATACAGCGACATCCGGTGAATGGCCGAGACCACGATCACCAGCGTGGTCAGGCACAGCCCACCAATCAGCACCCGCAGGAACAGCCGGTCACGAGCCTCCTCGCGCCCCGCCACCCGGATCGCCACCGCGATCACCCCCAGCACCAGGATGGTGACAAACAGCAGCTGCCAAAAGCCTTGCCGCGCATACTCTGCGTAGGTCAACCCCTCAGTGACCTGCACATGCTCGTCTCCCCCGAACAGCACCGAAATCTGCACGCCCACAAACGCGATGAACAACAGGTTCAGCGCGGCCAGCGGTAGGCTCCACTCCCAGCGCGGCAGCCGCTTGGGCTCCGTCGGCGCCAGCCGGTCAAAGGCCGGCGGCTTGACCAGCACATAGATGGAGCCCAGCGCGAACCCGCCGACCAACACGCCAACGATGACCCGCCCGATCACGTCGCCGAAGGACATGAACGGCAGAACCCCAGTGATCAGCGCGTTGAACCGGGCATCGGCATCGGCCAGCAGCGCCCCAAACGCCACCACCAGAGCCACGGTGACCAGCACCACGATGGCCACCCGATCCGGACTGACCTTCCGGCCGCGCGACATCGTGCGCGTGCCGCGACGCATCCAACCCGCCACCCGCAGCGGCACCCTCAGCATCACGAGCTGCCCGTACACCAGTCCCGTCCACGTCCGCGCCGGAGCCAGCGCATAGATGAACAGCGCCAGCGAGGTCAGCACACATAAGGCGACCAGCCAATCGGCATCCCGCACGGTCGGCACCACCGCCAGGCACAGCGCCAGCACCAGCGCGCCGATGCGGGTGGGTGTCCACTGCACCTTCTGCGTCGCGAAGGCGGCGATTGCCACCGCGAGCGCGGTCAGCGTCCAGCCCAGGCCCGGCAGTGAGGACCGCCAGCACAGCGCCGCGACCAGTCCGGCCCCGATGCCGCTGAGCAGAGCTGCCTGCGTCATCTTCGAGCGGATATCCCGCGGCCACGCCGTCAGGAACTTCGTCGGCGGCCCAAAGAAAGGCACCGGCGGGCGCGGCACGGGCGGCGCGGCGGGTGCGGCGGGTGCGCCGGGTACTGGAGCCCCCGGAATCGGATATGGGTACGGCGACATAGACGTCATGAATTCCCCTCCTCATTGTCAAACTGCGGCAATGTGACTCGCACCCGGCAGCCGGGCGCGTCCACGATTTCGATGCGGCCGCCATGTAGATCGACGGCCCACTGCGCGATGGCCAACCCCAAGCCGGTGCCGCCATCACGCGATCCCCCATGGGTGAATCGCTCGAACACTCTTGATCTTTCGTGCGGGGCAATGCCCGGGCCGGTATCGGCGACCTCCAGCAGCAGCGCATCGTTCTCGGTGCGCGCGAACACCGACACCTGTCCCCCGGGAGGGCTGTGTCGCGACGCGTTGTCCAGCAGATTGGCCACCACCTGATGCAGCCGGGCGGTATCGGCGACCGCCGCCAGGTCGAAGGGTTCGACGGTCACGTGGTAGCGCACCTGGCGCCCGGTCGTCTTCGCCTGGGCCACCGCGTCATCGACGAACTCGCGTACCGCGAACGATTCGCGCTGCACCGGAATCGATCCGTTCTCCAGTTTGGACAGGTCAAGTAGGTCGTCCACGAGCCTGCCGAGCCGTTCGGTCTGCGCCAACGCGGTTTTCAGCGTCGCCGGGTCCGGTTCGGCCACCCCGTCCACGATGTTCTCCAGCACCGCCTGCAGCGCTGTGATGGGCGTGCGCAGCTCGTGCGAGACGTTGCCCACCAGTTCGCGCCGGTACCGTTCGGCGGATTGCAGTTCGGCGGCCATGTGATTGAAAGCCGTTGCCAGCTGGCCTACTTCATCGCGGGAGGTCGAACGCACCCGGCGCGAGTAGTCACCCTGGGCCATCGAGCGGGCCGCCGTGGTCATATCGCGCAGCGGCGAGGTCATGCCGTGCGCCAGAAACCAGGTGACCCCGAATGAGACAAACAACGCGAGCGTGAGCGCGTACCGCAGCTTCCATTCGGCGGTGATCCACAGCAGGCAGGTGGCGATCAGCAGCGCCACCCCCACCAGCACCGCCGTCTTGAACTTGAAGGAGCGCAACGGATCCAGCGGACGCGGCAGAAGTTCCAGCAGTTGGCTCATCGCGGTGCCTCCAACGCGTATCCGATGCCGTGCACGGTGCGGATCAACTCCTGACCGAGCTTGCGGCGCAACGCCTTGATGTGGCTGTCCACGGTGCGCCGCCCCGAGGGCAGCCCCTCACTCCAGCCCCACACCTGATCGAGCAGACGGTCACGGCTGATCGCCACCCGTGGGTTATCGGCCAGATAGGCCAGCAGGTCGAACTCGGTGCGGGTCAGGTGCACCTCGTCGTCGCGGTGATATACGCGGCGCTCGGACACATCGATGCGCACCTGTCCGACGCGCACATCGGTGCTCGGCGCCGCGACGCGATCGGTGCGGCGCAGCAGCGCGGCCACCCGGGCCACCAGCACCCGCATGCTGAACGGCTTCGGCAGGTAGTCGTCGGCACCCACCCCCAGCCCCACCAGCATGTCGGTCTCGGTGCCGCGCGCGGTGAGCATCAGCACCGGGATGGGCGCGTGCGCCTGCACCTGGCGGCAGACCTCCAGCCCGTCGAGCCCGGGCAGCATGACGTCCAGCACCATCAGGTCCGGCGGGTTTTCGCGGCAATGCCGCACCGCGTCCAGGCCGTTGTCCTCGGTGTCTACCGCATATCCCTCGGCGCGCAGCCGTGCGGAAATGGACGCACAGATCGTGGGTTCGTCGTCGACGACCAAGATTCTTCGCTGGCTGGGCACATGAACAGGTTATTTGACGGTTGTGAGGATGGCTGGAGCCTTTTGTGAAGGTTCTGTGGAGACCCCGCACCCTGCCCTTACTGCGCGGCGCTGACCGACGACATGTGGAAGTCCGGGATGCGCAGCGCCGGCATGGCCTGCCGCGTCGCGTAGTCGCTCCATTCGCGCGGCAGCGTGTACTCGGTGGCACCCACCTGCGATACCCGCCGCAGCAGATCGATCGGGCTCTCATTGAACCGGAAGTTGTTCACCGCGCCGGTGATCTGACCGTCGCGCACCAAATACACCCCGTCACGGGTCAGCCCGGTCAGCAGCAGGGTGGTCGGGTCCACCTCGCGGATGTACCACAGCGTGGTGAGCAGCAGACCGTTCTCGGTGGCGGCGATCATCTGTTCCAGCGTCTCGCTGCCGCCCCCGGTCATGATGAGGTTGTCGGCGCCCACCGTGGGCGCGGCATCGAACTCGGCGGCGTCGGCGCGTGAGTAGCTCAGCGCGTTGATCACCCCGTCACGCACCCAGTCGACGCGCTCGATGCCGACCCCATTGTCGAAAACCGACAGCGATTCCCGGGAAATCGGGGTGGCAACGAAGGGGCTGCTCTCCAGTCCGGGGTACGACGGGTCCGAGTACACGGTGACCGGCAGCTCGGTCAGCCGTTCCCCGATGCGGGTGCCGCCCGGCGCCGCGAAGGCGTTGCGTCCCTCGTGTGCGCCGCGTCCGCCCATGGTCCACACCAGGTACTGCATCAGGTCACCGGTGGCCGACGGCGGCAGCAGCGTCTCGTAGCGACCGGCCTTGAGCTCGATCTGGTTCTGTGCGGCGGTGAGTCTTTCGGAGAGCTGGCGCAGCAGCGATTCGGTGGGCACGTCCACGAATTCGGGAGTGCACACCCCGGCCCAGGCGCTGCCCACACCGCGCTTGGCGTTGATCTCCACCTGCCCCGTGGGCTGGGTGAACCGGCGGCGCAGCCCCGTCGATGAGGCCAGGAAGGTGGTCTGCCGTTCGTGGCGGGCGTATCCGTACAGGGTGTCGGGGCCGTCGAAGCCGGTCGACAGATCCGCGGCCAGTGAGCCGAACACGTCGGCGCCGGTGCGCGAGATCTGCGCGTCCCAGCTCTCCCCCACGGCCTCGCCGGGTCCCAGCAGAGGCATGGCGTCGCGCGACGGCGGTGCCGAGGCGGCCTCGGCCTGGCTGGCTGCCACCAAATCGGCGAGCGCGGCCGGGTCGGCGTCTTCGGTGAGCACCGAGCCCACCCGGGTCTGATCTCCTTGCCGCAGTATCGATATCACCGCGATGCTGCGCTTCACCGATTCACCGTTGGTGGTCATGGAACTGCCCGCCCAGCGCAGCGACGCCTCGCTGCTGTCCTGGATCAGGACGATGGTGTCGTCGGCGCCACCGCGCCGCGCGGCCTCGGCGAGTACACCCTCGGCGACCTGCTGTGCGGGGATCACTGTGCTGTCTCCTCTTCGCGCAAGCGGCTCATCGGCTGCTACCGCCCTCTTCTTTGGTGTTGAGAACATTGACGCCACGGAACAGTGCCGACGGGCAGCCATGACTTACCGCCGCGACCTGGCCGGGCTGGGCCTTACCGCAGTTGAAGGCGCCGCCCAGACGCCAGGTGGATTGCCCGCCAACGGCTTCCATCGACCCCCAGAAATCGGTGGTGGTGGCCTGGTAGGCGACATCGCGCAGCTGCCCGTCCAGCTTGCCGCCGCGGATACGGTAGAACCGCTGCCCGGTGAACTGGAAGTTGTAGCGCTGCATATCGATTGACCATGACTTGTCGCCCACGATGTAGATGCCGTCCTCCACCCCGGAGATCAGATCGGAGGTCGAGCGCTCATCCGGCGAGGCCTGCAGCGACACATTGGCCATCCGCTGAATGGGCACGTGATGCGGCGAGTCCGCGTACGAGCATCCGTTGGAACGTTCCTGGCCGAGGCGGGGCGCGAACACCCGATCCAGCTGGTAGCCGACGAAGATGCCATCGCGCACCAGATCCCAACGCTGCGAGGCCACACCCTCGTCGTCGTATCCGACTGACGCCAGACCGTGCACCTCGTTGCGGTCGGCGGTCACGTTCATGACGGGTGAGCCGTACTTCATGGTGCCGAGCTTGTCGGGCGTGGCGAACGAGGTGCCCGCATAGGCGGCCTCGTAGCCGATGGCCCTGTCGTATTCGGTGGCGTGACCGATCGACTCGTGAATGGTCAGCCACAGGTTGGTCGGGTCGATCACCAGGTCAGTGGTACCGGCGACCACGCCGGGTGCCTTGACCTTCTCGGTGAGCAGCTCCGGGATCTCACGCAGCTCGGTGCTCCAGTCCCACACCCCGTCGCCGCCGACGGCCTCCCAGCCGCGTCCCATCGGCGGGGCCAGAGTACGCATGGTTTCGAAGGATCCGGTGGCGGCGTCGACGGCGATGGCGTCCAGCTGCGACATGACCCGCACCCGCTGCTGGGTGATCGACGAGCCGAAGGTGTCGGCGTAGAAGGTCTGCTCCTTGACCGCCGTCAGCGAGGCCGAGGCGTGATCCACCCCGTCGGAGGCCAGCAACCGCGCCGAATACTCCTGCAGCACCGCGATCTTCTCCACCTGCGGCACTCGGAACGGATCGATCTCGTACTCGGACACCCAGTGGGCGTCGGCGTAGACGGGCTCATCGGCCAGCTCGACGCGCTCGCGGTTCAGGCTGCGCAGCCCGCGTGCGACCGCCACGGCCCGGCGCGCGGTCTCGGCGGCGGCCGTCGTATCGAGTTGGACGTGGGAGGCGAATCCCCAGGTGCCGTCGACAATCACCCGTACCGCCACACCGATGGTGCGTCCGGAGACGGCAGTCTCGACCTGCTCGTCGCGCAGCATCAGCTCCTCGTTGACGAGCCGATGGATGCGCAAGTCGGCATAGCTGGCACCGGCGGCGCGCGCCGCGCTCAACGCGGCGTCGGCGAGTTCGGCGCGGGGCAGCGCCAGGAAATCGGAATCTACGGACCGAGTCACGTGCCCAACGCTACCGGCGACGTCCACGGTTTAATGTTCCAGTGCAACGCTCCCGGCAGACAGCGCTGGGCTACGGGCTGCTTGCCCCGAGCCTGTTCGGGGTGGCGGCGTTTCTGCTGCTGCCCATCCTGGTGGTGGTGTGGCTGAGCCTGTGCCGCTGGGATCTGTTGGGCCCCATCGAATTCGTCGGCCTGGACAACTGGCGTTCGATATTCACCGACGGCGCCTTCGGCCATTCCCTGCTGGTGACGCTGATCTTCGTGGCGCTGGTGATTCCGACGCAGACCCTCCTCGGACTGGGCGCGGCGACACTGTTGGTGCGTGGACTGCCGGGCACCGTGCTGTTCCGCACCATCTACGTGATCCCGTGGATCTGCGCGCCGCTGGCCATCGGTGTGCTGTGGCATTGGATGCTGGCGCCCACCGATGGCGCCGTCAATGCACTGCTAGGGCAACGCATCGAGTGGCTCACCGACCCCTCGCTGGCGCTGCCGGTGGTGGCGGCGGTGAGCGTGTGGACCAACGTCGGCTACGTGGCGCTGTTCTTCATGGCCGGCCTGCTGGCCATTCCCGGTGACGTGCACAACGCGGCACGGGTGGACGGTGCGACGCCCTGGCAGCGGTTCCGCCGCATCACCCTGCCGATGCTGCGGCCCACCTTCTTCTTCGTGCTCGTGACCGGGGTGGTGAGCGCCGTGCAGACCTTCGACACCGTCTACGCCCTGACAAGCGGTGGCCCGCAGAACCGCACCGACTTGGCGGCGCACCGCGTGTACGCCGAGGCATTCGAGTCGGCTCACGTTGGGCGCTCGGCGGCGATGTCGCTGATTCTGTTTCTGATCCTGGTTGTCATCACGGTTGTTCAGCACCGCTACTTCCGGACGCGGGTGAGCTATGACCTGGTCTAGGAAGGCGTATCAGGCTCCGTGCCGCAGCTTGCTCACGAGCACGAACAGCGCAATCACGATCAAGAAGCCATACAGGCTGAAGCGACGCCATGGGTTCGGCTGCAATGAGCGACCAGCGAGAATCTCGTCTGCCTGCTCCTGGGCGATCGGAGCGGCAGCCCAGCCGTGCTCGGTCAGCGTGAGTAGAGAGTAGCTCCCACCGAATGTCACCGAGAAAACGAAGAACAAGTGAAAGTAGCGGTACGCGAATGACAGCACTTGTGTCGGCGACAGCTCGAGCTGTTTCGAGCGCCCACCCCACCCCCAGAACAACATCGGAAATCCCCTCCATATGAGGCCAACAGGAATGTCGGCGACGAGAGCGTATCACCGTCCCCGCGCCTTAGCAGTGCTCGGGAACGGCTCTCGAAACATGGCAGCATATTTGCTGCTGATAGCCGGCGCAGCCATCACTCTCACTCCGTTTGTGTTCGCCCTGTCGGCATCATGGAAGACGACACGTCAGTTCTCTGCCGACTCTCCAATAGCGCCGCCGAATCCGTTCACACTCGCCAACTACACGGGGCTAGCCGATGCCGGATTCGAACGGGCCGCGCTGGTGACCGTGTTGATGACGGCGATTATCGTGATCGGCCAGCTGACCTTCTCGGTGCTGGCCGCGTATGCCTTTGCGCGGCTGCAGTTTCCCGGCCGCGACGGACTGTTCTGGGTGTACCTGGCGACGCTGATGATTCCGGCGACGGTGACCGTGGTGCCGATGTACTTGATGCTGACGCAGATCGGGCTGAGGAACACGTTCTGGGCGTTGGTCATCCCGTTCATGTTCGGATCGCCCTATGCGATCTTCTTGCTACGTGAGCATTTCCGCACCATCCCCGACGACCTGATCCGCGCGGCCCGCCTGGACGGTGCCAACACCCTCGACATCCTGTGGCATGTGGTGGTGCCCGTGAGCCGGCCGATCCTCATCACGTTGACCCTCATCACCGTGGTGTCGCAGTGGAACAACTTCATGTGGCCGTTGGTGATCACCAGCGGCGGCAACTGGCGGGTGCTGACCGTCGCGACCGCCGGGCTGCAGTCTCAGTTCAACGCGCAGTGGCCCATCGTCATGGCTGCCACCACCGTGGCGATCGTGCCGCTGGTGATCCTGTTCGTGGTGTTCCAGAAATACATCGTCCGCTCCATCACCCTGAGCGGACTCAAGTGATGAAGGCGTCCACCCGCGCGGCCCTGACCCTCGGATTGATCACGCTGCTGCTATTCGGCGTTGCGACGTGGCTCGGCATTCCGAAGAATCCGCACGGCAAAACGGTGGTCACCGTTCGGGTCTGGGATCAGCAGGTGGCCGAGGCGTACCGCAGCTCGTTCGACGAGTTCAGCCGGCGCAATCCGCAGATCCAGGTAGCCGTCACCGTGACGTCGTACGCGAGTTACTTCAACAGCCTGCGTACCGATGTGGCCGGGCACGGCGCGGACGATATCTTCTGGCTCAGTAACGCCTATCTGTCCGACTACGCCGATACCGGGAACCTCGTCCCGGTGAAACCGCAGGCGGACTGGGACCCGTCCGTCGTCGCGCAGTTCACCCGGGGCGGCAA
Organism: Mycobacteroides franklinii; assembly: GCF_002013895.1. Classification (GTDB taxonomy): domain Bacteria; phylum Actinomycetota; class Actinomycetes; order Mycobacteriales; family Mycobacteriaceae; genus Mycobacterium; species Mycobacterium franklinii. Next base: position 288,099 of record NZ_MAFQ01000009.1, read on the forward strand.
GCTGTGGGGCGTGCCGCAGCTCAGTGACGCTGGGATTGCCCTGTACTACAACAAGAGTCTGCTCGACGACGCCCAGGTGGACCCGGCTGAGCTGTCCGAACTTCGCTGGGACCCCGATCCCGGGGTCGACACCCTGCGCCCCATGCTGCACCGGCTCACCGGGCCCGGCCATTGGGGGTATAACGCCGCCAACGACTTACAAGGCATCTACCTGAACTACCTCGGGTCGGCGGGTGCGATATTCCAGGCTGACAACAAGTTCGCCTTCGCCAATCCCCGGGCCGAGATGGCGTTCCGGTACCTGGTGGATCTCATCAACATCGACAAGGTGGCACCCTCGGCCGCCGACACCAATGACAACAACGACTTCTCCCGCAACCAGTTTCTGCAGGGGCGGATGGCGCTGTTCCAATCGGGCACCTACAACCTGGCACAGATCGAAGCGAACGCCACCTTCCCCTGGGGAGTCGCCATGATGCCGGCAGGCCCGGAGGGCAGGGTCAGTGTCACCAACGGGATTGTGGCCGCCGCGAATTCGTCGTCGCCCCATCCGGATGAGACGCAGAAGGTGCTGGCCTGGATGGGCAGCGCCGACGGGAACTCCTTCCTGGGCCGCAGCGGCTCGGCGATCCCCGCCGTGCTTACCGCGCGTGCGCCGTACTTTCAGCACTGGGCGGGCAAGGGCGTCGACGTCGCACAGTTCTTCGAGGTGCTCAACGGCCAGCAGATCTCCGCCCCAGGCGGGCAGGGTTTCGGGGCCGGATTCGCGGCGCTGAAGCCGTATTTCGCCGAGATGTTCCTGGGGCGTCTTGATGTGCACACCGCGTTGCAGCAGGCGCAGCGGGCGGCCAATAAGGCTATTGAGCGGTAGTTCCGCGCCGGAGCGGCGTCAAGAGCTTGTTCAGCTGAGCAAAACGGCGAACTAAGGAGCATACGCAAACGTGGATGAGAGCGAGAAGTCGAGAAGCGTTCCTCGTGAACCGTTTTCGGCCGAGCAGATACGCAAGGCTGCAGCCCCTCAGTCAATTCCTAATACGCCACGGGAGCAAAAAGCCGATATCCCCTGGTGGCATCGGCTACTCAAGGGGGCCGCATGGCTCACTTGGTTCATCGGTCCTGCCGCGCCACCGCCATCCACGCTAGAAGATATGCACAACCAGAAGAAGCGGAACAACCCTTGATGAACACCTACATGGCATCGCTGCTACTCGGGCTCGGCCTGGACCTGTTTATTATCTGGTCGACCACCGTTGTTCCGGCACGTTTGGCTACAGCACCTCGAACAATACGACGGCCGTGCCCACGGCAATCACCAAAGACAACGCAATGGCGTCCCGTAGGCCGGGCCGGGCCGGATGCGCCGCAATCTGTCCGGTGCCGCCGCGCGCGGTGATGGCATCGCCCATCTCCGAGGCACGTCGCAGCGCTGCGGTGATGGCCGCGGTGAGCAAGTCGACCACCTCCGTGATCCACCGAAACCCACGCCGGCCGTCACGCACCTGCGGCGGACGCAGCCTGCGGGCGGCGATGAGCATCCGGAATTCGTCGGAAAGCATGGGGAACGAGCGCAGTGCCAGCGCCAGGGTGGCCGCCCGCTCGTCGACAGGAATCCCGAGGACCTTCAAGGGCCGACCCAGCACCGCGACCGCGGGCGCGATCTCGGAAACGTTGGTGGTCCACGACACCATGGCCCCCGTGCCGAGCAGCACCGCTGCGACCGCGGTCGTGCGGGCCACCGCAAGCACACCGTGGAATCCGATGGTGAGACCGCCGATATGCCAGAAGGGCGGACCGCCACTGAAGAACACCGTGAGGCTGCCACCGATCACCAACGCCACCAACCAGATCGGAATGGTGGGCACGGCACCGCGCGGGATACGTGCCAACCACGCGGTGAGAATCACCAGGGCCGCTACCGCGCCGATCGCCGTCCAGGTGGGGAACAACGTCAGCAGCACCGAGATAAGGAAGACCGCCAGAAGTTTGGTCCCGGCCCACAACTCGTGAATCGGTGAGGTGCCTGGCACCGGACGCAGCAGCACCACCGGACGACGCTGGGCACGTGTATTGGTCATGAGCGACTCCCCGACCCCACCGATTCGGGCAGCAGCACGCCGGATTGCAGATGCACCGTGCGCGGGCACAGATCCTGCATGCCATCGAAGTCATGCGAGATGACCACGACGGTGAGCCTGTCGCGTTCCCGCAGATCGATCAGCAGCCGCAACAGGCCCGCCTGTGATTCGGCATCCAGGCCCGCGAGCGGTTCATCGAGAATCAGGGCACGCGGCGAGCGGGCCAGCAGTCCGGCCAGTACCACCCGGCGCATCTGGCCCCCGCTGAGCTGGTCGATGGGACGCTTGGCGAGGTCCGCATCCAGTCCGACGCTGGCCAGGGTTCGCACCACTCGGTCGGTGTCACGACGAGAAAACCCTGCTGCCGAGGCAATTTCGTAGTCGACCCGGCTGCGCAGCAGCTGCAAACGGGCGGCCTGGAAGCTGATGGCCACTGCCCCCACCTGATCCGAAACAGGCTTGCCGTCCAGCAGGCACTGCCCGGTTGTCGGTTTGGTGAGCCCGGCGGCGATCCACGCGAACGTCGACTTGCCCGAGCCGTTACCGCCGTGGATGAGAACCCCGTCGCCCTCGTGCACGGTCAACGACACATCGCGCAATGCCGTTTTCGCCCAAGGTGTTCCACTGGCGTACTCGTGGCCTACGGAATCGAATTCCAGCACTACCGGGGACTCGGCATGGGGTAGTGCGGCTGTGGTGGTCGGCACGGGCACGGTCTGGATCGCGGTGCGCGCCGTCTTGCCGTTGACCGTGCGCAAGGCGACCTCACGATCGGCGGCCGCGGCCTCGGACTGGAAATGCGTGATGTGCACCAAAGACATTCGGTGCTGCGCGGTGAGCCGGGAGATCACCCCCAACAGATCCTGACGCCCTTGCGGATCCACCATGCTAGTGATCTCGTCGGCTACCAAAAGTGCGGGTTCGCGCGCCAGGGCCGAGGCCACCGCCAGGCGTTGCAGCTCGCCGCCGGAAAGGGAGGACGTGCTGTGATCACCCATGCCCTCAAGACCGACCTCGCGCAGCAGGCCGTCGATATCAACCTCGTGATCGGCGGGCAGACCCCACACCACGTCGTCGGCGACCTTGGTGCCCAGGACCTGACTTTCCGGGTGCTGCATGACGATTGCGGTGCCGCCGATGGCGCCAAGGCCCACCGAGCCCGGCCGCTCGATCTGCCCTGATGTCGGTTCACGACCGGCAAGGATCCGCATCAACGTGCTCTTGCCGGAGCCGTTGGGGCCGGTGATGGCGACGTGCTCGCCGACCTCGATGTTCATGGAAAGCGGTGCCAGTGCATCGGATTCACTGCGTGGATAGCGGAATCGCACATCGTGCAGCCGGGCCGGCACCGGGCCCACCGCCCCCGCCACCGGCGGCGGATCCAGCTGGTGCACATCCGGAATCACCGCGAGGCGGCGGATCACCCGTGAAAGCACCCACCAGCCGAACATCGTATTCAACAGCACGAAGGTGAAGACGATGCCGGCGATGAACCACATCCAGTTACGCATCGCGAAGTCGATGGCACTCGTCGCGTTGACACCCACGGCTTCGAGATGCGGGATGTTGCCGATCATCTTGAACAGACCCTCCAGCGAGGCGCGCAGCGCATCGAAGAGGAGGGTGCGCATCCGGTTCAGGAGCGTCAGCGCACCGACCGCCAGGGCCGCGATGATCGCGCTACAGATGACCCCGAGCACCGTCAGCAGGGGCATGCCGTGACCGCGGCGGCGCACCACACCGGTGAGCCCGCCGATATAGACGCACTGACACATCGCGATAAATCCGCCGAGCCCGGCCAGCAGGAAGGCAATGACTCCACCAGCCACGGCGGCGGCCAGCAGCACCCGCACGCGGTAGCGATAGCCCAGCAGACCCATGGGTACGGCGCCGAGCAGCTGCACGGCACCGAAGATCGGCAGGGTGATTCCGACGATGACCATGGCCGCGGTGAGCGCGGACATGACGGCGGCCTGAGCCAGTTCATCGGGCTTCAGGGGCACCCTGGTGAAATTCACTTCAACAATTCTGCCAGCACCTTTACGCGCTCTCAGGAAATTCTCAGCTTCGCGCGGCGGGCGCTAACTCACCGCGACGCCGATGAAATGACCTATGACATAGGTGGCGCCGATAGCGACGAAACCAAACGCCAACTGCCGCAACGCGCTCAGCCACGATGGGCGCGCGGTAAAACTCCCCGCGACCCATCCGGCGATCAGCAGCCCCACGCCGCCACAGATCAGCCCGGCCATCAGTGATGCGAATCCCAGCAGGAAGGGAATCAGCGGAACCACCGCACCCACCGAGAACGTCACGAAGGAGGAAATGGCCGCCACCCACGGCGACGGGGTGTCGTTGGGATTGATGCCGAGCTCCCGGGTGAGGTGGATCGTCACCGCGGTGTTCTCGTCCTGATGAATCTCGTCGGCGGCGGCCGCCGCGGTCTGGGGCGAGAGACCGATATCGCCGAGCATGGCGATCAGCTCTTGTTTCTCGGCGTCGGGATGCAGCTGGATGGCCCGACGCTCAACGCTCGCCTCATGCTCGATCTGCGAATTGGACGTCGATACCGACGTGAACTCCCCCAGTGCCATCGAGAACGCACCCGCCACCAGACTGGCCGCCCCAGTCAGCACAATCGCGTGCGCGTCGAGCCCGCTGGCACCCACGCCGGCAACCAAAGCGGTGTTGGTTACCAGGCCGTCCATGGCGCCGAACGTGGCTGCACGCAACCATCCCCCGGACACGTCCGGGTGCGTGTGGTCAAATTCATGCGGTAGTTCGGCAGATCCCGTAGAGCCGTCGATTGCCACGATGATTGAATCTACTTCCAGGTTGCTGAAAACGCACTGCTCAGAGGGGAATTACCTACATGAATCGCTCATTGACTGTTTTCGGCACGGTGCTCGCGACCGGCGGGCTATTGCTGGCGTGTTCGAACAACGACAAGAAGGACGAGTCCGCGGGCACGTCGGGCAGCAGCAGCGCCACCAGCTCCGCGGCGGCAGCAAGCAGCTTCGACATCGCCAAGATCGACAGCATCAAGGATCAGTTCCCCGCCGGGTACACCGTCGAGGTACAGCCCAAGACCACGGTGACCCAGCAGATGCTCGATCAGATGAAGGGCATCTTCGATAAGGCCACCTTCACCCCGCAGGAGTGCGCCGACAAGATGCTGGGCGCCTTCCCGCAGGTGACCGGGACCTCGATGCAGGGCGTCACCGGCTCCAAGGGCGGCGCCGACCCCATGTCGAAGACCATGATCATCGCCGCGGCGATGGAGACGGTTAACGCGATTCCCGCGGACACCACCGGCGGCGCGTGTGACAAGTTCACCCTGTCGATCGCCGGCATGGCAGAGGGCACCGGCGAGAAGATCGACGCGCCCGCCATCGACGGTGTGAAGACCACGGGCACCTCGACCAACATCAAGATCAGTGCGCCCGGCATGGAGAAGGAAATGGCACAGGTCGCCTATTCCGCTCAGCTGGACGAGCACCACGCCGTTTCGGTGTCAGGCATGGGGGATGTCGACCGCAACGACCTCTCCGATGTCTTCGTCAAGGCCGTCAACGCCGTTAAGGGATAGGGCGTATCGGGATGCCTGCTCCGGCTAGGGGCGGGTATCCCGGGCCTCCCCAGTACGCGCCGGGCGGGTAGTAGCCGTAGCCGTATCCCGCCGAGGCCGGCACACCCTCGCATCGGGTGGTGTATCCGGCGGTGGCGCAGACGGTCGCCTGGGCAGTGCCCGCAGACGGGGCGGACAGAACAAATGGCGCTGAAGCCAGAGCCCCGGCAATAAACACGGAGCAGAGAATTCGCGCCACATTATGTGGTCGCTTCATGCCTCCAGGATAGTCCTACTCCGCCTTGGGAATTACAGATCCGCGCGCCCCGGACGCAATGTCGGTCGAATCACAGCGACTTGGCGGTAAGCCACGTAACAGCGTCGAGCCAGTGTGGGCCTGCCGGATCAATTTGGTCGCCGTGCGGCAGGCGACTGAACTCACGCAGCTCAACGTCGCAGCCGCTCTCGATTGCCGCATCCCGATAGCTGCGAGAGTGTTCGACAGGGACCCGTGCGTCGTCGACTCCATGGGTGATGAGCACGGGTGTCGCAACCGGCAGCTGCCACCGTGGCGACGCGGCGCGGTATCCATCCGGGTTCTGTGCCGGTGAGGCGCCCATGAAAGCCGCGGCAGCTGACTCACCCAAGTCCTCGTCGTACGTGCGCAGGACATCGGTTACCGGCGCGAGCGCCAGTACCAGATCCGCATGGGCGGCGTTCAGTAGCGACAATTCCCCACCCACCGAATGGCCCACCAGCACAACGCGTTCGATGCTTTCTGCACGAGTTCGCGACGCATACTCGATTCCCGCGGCGGCATCCTCAAGCGTCACCGGGTAACCGCCGCCGGACCCGACCCGCCGGTACTCGACGTTGGCCACATCCCAGCCTCGCCCCACCAGATCGGCAACCAGTGGCTCCATCACCTGCGCGCCAAAGGTTGATCTCCAATAGCCGCCGTGGACCAGGATCGCCAAACCGCGGGCAGACGGTGACGTCCAGGTATCCACGTACTGCTGCTCTGCGTCAGCGCCGTACAGATGCCTCATGTTTGGCTCTGCAGTTCCTCGGCGAGCATCACGATGATGCCGCTGGGGCCGCGAACGTACGTGAGCTTGTAGATGTCCTCGTAGGTCGCCACCCCGCGCAGCGGATGGCAACCATGCTTCGCGGCGATCTCGAGGGCTTGGTCAATGTCGTCGACGGAGAACGCGACACGGTGCATGCCAATCTCGTTGGGTCGAGTGGGCGCCGACTCGATGGCCGCGGGATGGATGTACTCGAAAAGCTCGAGGCGGCCATGACCGTCTGGTGTCTGGAGCATCGCGATATGGGCGTGGTTGCCGTCAAGGCCGACGGCGGTCTCGGTCCACTCGCCGCTGACGGTGGCACGGCCGACGACCGTGAGACCGAGGTCGGTGAAAAATGCGATCGTCGCTTCGAGGTCACGTACGGCGATACCGACGTTCTCAAGTTTGATGGGCATGTGCCGGATGCTACTCAGCGAGCAGCCTCCGTTTGCCGGTCCGATAAACGCCGGTCTTTGCCAGGGCAGCGGTCACCCTCCCCTCGGCCGAACTCCTATGTCGGGAATGTCATTGCGCGACAAGCGAATGCTCGCGATTTAGGCAGAGCCGGAAAACGTGGGGATCCGTACACGTCGGATTTCACAATGCGTTCCGGCTGTCCAGGGTGGCCCGGGGAGGGGTGGTGGCCTGGGGTGTGCCTCAGCGTGTGCAACGATCGCCCCATGTGGGGACGAAAGTCGGTCGAGAAGGCCCATGCTCACTGCAGGGACAACCGCGTCGCACTGAGCAGGTCGGACGTCTGCGGCTGCTTCTACTGTCTGGCAATCTACTCACCAAGCGCGATCACGGAGTGGACCGACTACGACGATTCCGCCCTGTGCCCGAAGTGTGGAATCGATAGCGTGCTCGCCGAGGATTCGGGATATCCGATCACCGAGGTGTTCCTTACGAGGATGTATGCGCGCTGGTTCGCAATAGTCCATCGGGTCGACGGCGGTCAGAGCTGACGCACGCGTGTTGCGACGTACTGGAAGCTGTCTTGTCGCCGCTGCTCGTAGTCGAACTCGACGCGCTCCCCTTCGCTGAGCATCCGGAAGCCGTCACCCTCGATCGCCGTGTAGTGCGCGAACGCGTCCAGCCCGTCGGGCAGCGCAGGTGACGTGATCGCACCCCAGCCCTTCTCGGGCCTGAAGAACTTCACGATGCCCTGCGCCATATCGTCAGCATGGCTGTCGGCGCTGATCGCGTCAACGTGGAAGTTTGCTAGGTTACTGACCGTGACGGATGATCGCACTGACTTGTCGGCATACTGGCGGCTCAAGTTCGACTTCTATGACCGCTACGGCACCAGATTCACCCCGGAGGCAGTTGCCGCAGCCAAGGCGCGGCCCTTCGCGGTCAGAATGCGCTCGTTTATCAACCTGCCAGCCCTGTTCTTTGGACCCATCTACTTCGTTGTCAAAGGCATGTGGCGCAAGGCCATAACAGTGATGCTGTTTGGTTTGCTTCTGGGAGTTGCCGTGTACCTGACGTTCCCGGGGCTGGGTTTTGGTGGGTTTAGTACCAATGGTGCTGTGTACATGATCCTTGCAGGTCCTGCCTATTACCGTCACCGGGTGGTGGGCAGCCGATCGTGGAATCCGTTCGATGGAATCGGATGGCGCTTCAATCGCGAGATGCGCGAAGATCGGACGCTGCGTCGCGGGTAGGTCGGACAGTCAGGCGGTGCGAGTCCACTCGCAGCACTACCCGCGGTCCTCAGTTCTGGCCTTGTGGTCGTTACACGGCCCGCACGCGGCGCGCAGATTCTTCGGGTCGAACGCGAGATCAGGCCTGCGCAACCCGGGCTGCTCCTTGTCCACCACGGTGGCTCGCCCTGTGCAGATGCCCTCGTACTGGATGCGGCACCGGCAGCGGTCTCGGTCCAGGATCTTCGAGGCGAGCTCTCGCTATCGGCGCTGACGTGTGACTTCACTGGAGGCTGCGCGTGGCCCGCTCCATGCCTGCGTGTGCTCAGGGCAGCAACGGGCGAAGCGGATCAGATTGGGACATCCGGACACTGGGCACGGACGCGGAGCCCTCGGCATGCTGATCACCTCGTCGACTACGCCTTGAGTCGCGTGGACACAAAACGGTCAATAATCCTTGGTCTGTCCACTCTTGAATTGCTTAGGCTGCGAAGCGTTCCCTGGCCATGCTCAAGATCTGCCGGGGCCGCCGCCGACGGGCCCGTTCATGTCGGCGGGGCCGCTGGGTGAACCGCCGGCGGCCCCGTTGACACCGGCGGGGCCATTGGAGGAACCTCCCGCCGAATCGCCGCCCGGACCACCGCTGGGAGGAATATTCATGTCGGCGGAACCGCCGATGGGACCGCTTGGTGAACCACCGATGGGACCGGTCACGTCGGAGCGGTCAGAGGTTCCAATGGGACCTGTCACGTCCGAAACCCCGGAGGAATCGCCGTCAGGATCAGCCACCTCGGAACCGCCGGGGAGCGCCACCACCGTGGAAAGGACGCCGCCGCGGCTGCCGTGGTTGGTGGCGACGGCCCCGCCGACGAACAGAGTCAAGACCCCGCACACCACCAGCGCTCGTCCCAACACCCGGTGGCGGTCTATGTGGCGTGAAGACTCACCTCTCATAGCAACAAACCCTAGTTTATTCTGTAAACAATTGCTAGCATCGTCGGACGCCGGAGGTTTATTCGCTGCGTAAATGTCTTGCCGGGCAAGATCGGCGTGATTGCAGTGCGTGTTTGTTGCAAAAGATCGATCACACAACCAAGGAGAGAAGTAGATGCGCGTGAGAAAGTTGCATGCCACCGCGTTGCCCGTGGCAGTCGGTATCGTCGCCCTAGCCGCGGTGGGCTGCTCACACAAGACTGGTGACGCGCCTTCGCTCAGTTCTGCTAGCTCGGCGGCTTCGTCGGCGATTTCGTCCATCAGCGCACCACCCTCGGAGAAGCCCAGCACCACACAGATTCCGGGCAAAAACGGCACTCCTTACACCGTGGAGGGGCCGATCCTAGCCAAGTGGAACACTCTGAACGATGTTCAGAAGAAGGACTTGGGCGCACCGTATGACAACCAGAAGGACACCCTGGACCGTAGCGGCGTCTATCAGCAGTTTGACGGCGGCGTGCTGATCTACCGCAACGGAGAACCGGTCTATTTCGTGTGGGGCAAGATCCGAGACGCATGGAATGACAATCAAGCCTCACAAGGCAAACTTGGCTATCCCACCGCCGATGAGGTGACCGAGGCCGACGGCTCGTTTAAGTCCAGCTTCGAGCACGGAACGATCACTTTCAAAACCGGCGATGCCACCGCGAAAGTCTCACTTACAAACTGAGTAACTAGCAGAACGTCAGCACTGGCGCGGGTCGTCGGAGGCCGCCGAAAACACCGCCGACGAGCCGCGCTGCTGACAACAGCGGAATCGACCGGGCAGGACAGGCTGATCGCCCTTCCTCGGTCGCACTTCAGAATTATGTCGGTAGCTTCGTTCTACAAACTGTGAGAAAGGTTGGAAAACATGGGGATTGCTGATGACGCCCAGAACAAGTTCGATGATCTTAAGGGCCGCGCTAAGGAAGCCGCCGGTTCCGTCACCAACGACGATGATCTGAAAGCTGAAGGACAAGCCGAGCAAGGTATCGCCTCTGCCAAGCAAAAGATCGCTGACGCCGCCGATAAAGTCAAAGACGGTGTTGAGGCCGTCAAGGACAAGCTAACCGGAAACGGCTAACCAAACCGCAGTCACGGGTTTTCTCAACGTGAGGTTGCGCCGCGCGAATCGCCTAGCGAAAACCTCGCAGCAAGCGCACGCTGACCCTCAACTATCAAGTGCTTGGCGTTGTAGTGCGCGGCGAACCGTTGCGCGAGATCGGGCACGCGCACGTCGTATTCAGTCGTCGCGGTGCCGTCGGGCTGCGGCTTGATCTGCCCCACACCGTCAATCAAGCCGGTGCACGGGATCGAGGCGTTGCAGCGCGGGCAATAGAGCACCATCTACATCGGATCCACGGCGCGCCTGCATCTCTTCCACCCTGCGTGGTTCGGCTTCTCGTTCAGCTTGGCGACGACGTCGCCGTAGGCCTGTTCGGCTACACCTTAGGTAGAAGCGATTCAGCGAGTTGCTTTCCTTTGTCGGTGAGGTTGAGCCAGGCCACGTAATCCCAGACACCGTTTTCGTCGTAGTGGCCGATGTATTCGGCCCGGATACGGTCTAGTGCTTCATCAATGGGAATGTCCCACGGGACGAAGCCGGCGCCGCGTTCTACGGTGCCGACTTGGTATAGCCCCGCACTCACAAGGTCGGCCACAATGTTGAGCGACTCGGCTTGTAGTTCGCCGACCGACGCGTCTGGGTTGGCCAGATAGACCAGCCGATGCACACGGTAGAAGTAAACCCAATCATCCAGGCCGTCCATCAAGACAGCGTCACGCGCGTTGTTCATACAGCGCCTTCCGAACTGCGTTAAGCCGCAGCCGCTATAACCCCTGGTGGGGCGGGTTGCCAGATTCGGTTGTCGCGCAGCAAAGCCCACAGCACGTCGACAAAGGCGTTGGGCCACCTGCCCGGTCGAGCTGGACACACATCGTCATCTCGACGGCGGCAATCCGTCTTCAGACAACGGCACAGGACAATTTGCGCCGAAATTCCCTACATGTTCGTTAAAGGTGAATATCTGGTAAGTGCACCCGTCGTCTTGGGCTTCGAACGCTCTGCCTGCTGCCCACTTGCCGTAGATCGGGAACTCGCGAGCGGGTAGATCAAGCCTGGTTTGGTCTTGTTTGGTCAGTTGGCGATACTGAAAGGCGTTATCTGACTCGCAGATCGCCACCGCCAGGCGAGGTGTTTCGAAGCTGCTGACGGTGTCCTGTCCGGTGTCACACAACTCCGGTGCGGCATGAGCGGTGACCGGAACAGTACACATCACGCCCACGACCAGCAGGGGTGCCAAAGGAAACGCCGCCAGGACGTGTGTCCGCGTCATTGGACACCGAGCGCGTCAGCGATTTTCGTGGCATCGGTGATGTACCGCGTATAAACGCTCCCGTCCGTGGAGAACGATCCCTGCACTCTTTGAGCAAGCACGCCGAGGTTACTCATGTCCTGCCAGCCGGGAACTTTCAACAACGCTGAATAGAATTTTTGGGCTGATGTGGTGGGGTTCAGCAGCTCCGGCATAGTGCCCCACATGTCCAACTGCTGCTGGAACAGACCCAGTGACGCGTGATCACTAGGCACATGACCATCTGGGTATGTCTGCGCGCCAGGGAAATTCAAGGATTCGCGGAGCCGATCCACGCTCATCCCTGACGCGATTGGATCGTGGCCACCGTTCGCGATATTCGGGTTGTTAGCAGCCATTTTCGTCCACTGGTTCCAGACAGGCGAACCAGGTATGTAGTACGAGCCATCATTGGGCAGGTTGTAGTAGCTGCTCTCATCCAGGGATACAGCCAGCGCGGTGATAATCGCATTGCGGTTGACGCCCTTATCTGACATACCTTGTCCGGCTTGGATGATCTTCTGGATATTGCCGATCTGTGTGTCGTCGTAGCCCAAGTCCCGCAATTTCGACACGTCGACCGGTGGTGACGTGGACATCGTAGGCGGCGCGGAAGCGGTTGACGGCGAGGGTGCGGGAGTACTTGAGGGCGGACCCGGTGATTCCGTCGTTGGCGTGCTCGTTGCCGGTGGAGCCGGGGGCGTCTCCGGGCCCGGCGCTGGCGGTTCGGGTACCGGTCCGGGCGCGGTGACTGGCGGAGTCAGGTGAGGCTCCGGCGTTGATGAGCTGGTCGGAGGTGGCGCCGGCGGCATAGTCGATGGTGTCGTCGGCGTGATCGTCCTGGGCACCTCAGGGTAGTTGGGTGGAGTCGGTGAAGGGGGTGGCGGAGGCGGATCCATTGGTGCCGGCGCCAGGTGACCACCGGGCCCGGAACCACCGCTCATGGCTACCGTCGTACCGCTTTCTGACAGCAGATCGCTGGCACTGGACGTATCGGGCACTCCGCTGGTGCCGAGGCTGGAGATGGTGTTGACCGCGCCCGCGCCTTGCGAGGTCAAGTTCGCCACCTGTCCCACTGCGCCGGTGATTTGTTCGGCTTGTTGGTCGAGCTGGGCGAGCTGCTGCATCTGGGGTTTCAGCTGTGGGTTGGCGTCGCCGACCGCCTGGGCGACCTGATCAGCTTCGCCCTGAGCGGTTTTCACAATCTGGCTGCCTGCATTAATAGCGTCTGCGGTGCCCTGCACACCTCGGGAGACACCTTGAACCAGCGTGATGGCGTCTTGTGGGTTGACCGCTCCGGACTGCGCCGACGACGCCAGGGAAGCACCGGCCTGCGCGGCCGACCCGAAGCCCTGCGCGGCCTGCCCAGATGATTCGCCGATCTGCTGCCCCGACTGCACATAGGTCTGCACATCACCGGGAAGGCCTTGCACCGCTTGGGATGCATCCTGCCCAAACGCCTGAGTATCGGGCCCCTGCTGTTCGTCCTGCTTACGGCGTCGTGTCGAGGCCGCACCCATCAACAACGCGGACAGGTCGTTATTGCTCGACTGGTTGTCCTGATCCTGCTGCTGGTCTTTGTCGCCTTTCTTTTTGTCCTTGGACGGGGTCTTGGGCAGTTTTTGGTTGCCGTTCTGTTTCTGCTGCCCCTGCTGTTGCAACTGTTTGGTCAGATCGTCGATGCGTTGGCGGTCCTGGGTGCCCTGCTGCTGTTGGTCCTGTAGCTGCCGGGTCAACTCGTCAAGACGCTGCTGATCAGACTTATTCGGCGACTGCTGATCAGGTTGCTGCCCGGTGTTGTTCTGCGGCGGCTGGTTTTGGGATGGCTGCTGCTGGGGCTGTTGAGCACCCTGGTTACCGCTCTGCGCGCCTTGGTTGGCTTGCCCGCCTTGCGATCCTGGGTTGAAATCCGGGTTCGGCTTGCCCGGCCCCTGGGTGTGCGGGGTGGCGTTTTGGTAGTCCGGGATTTGGGTGCCGTGTGCGGGCTGGTCCCAGCCTTGCTGAGGCCCCTGCTGTCCACCTTGACCACCAGTGCTTTGGCTCACCGAGGGCGCTTGGGTGTTGTAGATCGAGATTCCCGAATTTTGATCTAGCGGGGCTTGGTTAGAGCCGTAGTTACCGCCCTGATAATCCGGCATCTGGTTGGGCATCTGCGGCGGCTGAAACTGGGAAGCATTGGGCCCGTACGAATTAGACCCATTGGAGCCACCCCCGCAATCTGGTGGGCACTGGGCGTGCGCTTGGGGCACCGTGGCCGGGGTAAACCAGCCCAAGCCCAACCCGCTGGCCGAGAACATCAGCACGGCAACGACACCGGCGACAGCGGCAGTCTTTTCAGACGCCGCCGTGGCCCAGGCGTACAGCCCTTCCAGGCCTTTCCACCAGCCCAGGTTCGCCCCCACACCCCACACCAGCACAGCAGCGATAGCTGCAGCCGCGGCGAATGTGTTGGCGCCCATGATCGTGGGGGCCAGTTTCGGGGTCAGCCACGCCGCCATGATGATTAGAGCGATGCCACCGGCTACAAGGGCGGCGACCAGCGCGGGATGTGATTGCGCGTTCTTGTCGGCAGTGGTTGGGTCGCGATGTGCAGCAGGGCTTTCGGATCTCATCAGTCCGGCATCGGCAAGGACCTCCCCGGTCAAACCGGCCAGATACTTACCGCCGGTGATCAGTGTCGCCCCCGCCAGGACCGCGACCAGCATCTGCCCGGCGCCCAGTGCCAGCGACCACCCCGACTCACCGGATGTCGACTCCCACCACTGGGTGTATCCGCCGCGCAGCGCCCACCACAAGCCGACCGCCCCGACGATAATCCCGAGCGCCGCGACCGTAGATTGCGCCGGCTCAGGCAACCGCTGATTGCCCGCCTCGAATGCGGCGTCGATGAGCGGCTTGGCGCCCCAGGCGGCCAGCTTGACCCCGCCGCCCAAGGCCGAGAGCCACAGCAGCAACGCGCCGACCCATACCAGCCAGTCCCCTACCTGGTCGCCGGCCCGGTACAAGCTATGCATGCCAGCCACACTGGCGAGCACCAGGGCGGCCCCGGCAGCGAAAGCTGCCAGACGGTGACCAGCGTCCCCGGCGCGACTCGAATGCAGCTCGCGGCTGCTTTCAGGAAATTCGGCGGCCCCAGCGCTAGTTGACGTCAAGGTGCGGCAATTGGTTACGGCAGTCAGGTGTTCTGTTGATCTGTCGTAACCGGCCACAATCTTCTCCGTCAAGTCTAGGCAAAGAAACTGGACGCAACAGTACCGGCATCAACTGACAGTCGTCTACTTGGATAGCAAACATCAAATAGAGGAGGGTGCTGGTCGGTCACCCGGCGCGCCGGACTCGTTCGCAGCGCCGATGGGTCACCTTCTCGGATTGCTTCTCGTTGAGTTTGGCTACTACGTCGTCGTAGGCGTAGAGCTTCTTGCAGCCCGGCGTCCAGGTCTGGTAACGCTGCCCGTCGGCGTGTAGGTAGGACCGTGGCGCTACCCGGCCGGG
>NZ_MAFQ01000010.1 GCF_002013895.1 Mycobacteroides franklinii
GTAGCTGAAGAGGCAGTGCTTTAACACCACGTCGCGGATGTGGGACGCGGTGACGGCCGTATCGGACACCTGATAGGTCATGCCGAGGTTGAAAGCGAAGTAGTAGAAGTCGACATAGCGAGGCCGGACGTCGGAGTTGAAGTCGATACCGCCGACAGTGCCCTGATAGTAGATGCGCGCATATCGGGCGGCGTAGATCGTGTGCAGCATCGCCCACACCGTCAGGATGGCTCCGATGCACAGTCCGGCGTAGGCGCCCTTGTCTTCATCGTTGGCGGAGATCAGGAGTATTCCGATTGCCGCCAGACTGGCCACCAGAATCAGCAGCATCGCCAGATCACCGAGCTCGTCGTCCATATCCTCGCTACGTGCGCGGGCGCGCGTTTCGTCGGGATCCATGGGCCACAACACAACGAGCGACCACACTACGTTGATGGCCGCTGTCACAATGGCGACGGTGAGCAGCCCAACCTGCCAACGCTGCAACAACACCCACGTCAACACGCCTGCGGTCATGCCCGCCACAAGCGCAATCCAGAATCGTTTGGCCCCGGTCATAACCGCTCCCGCAAGAACACCGTCATCCCGACATCCAACAGCGCGAACACGAAAAACGGAAGGCACATCATGCCTTCTCGCTCTTACTTAATAACTCACACCGATTGGCCTGGGCCAGGATTCAAGTCCTACTAGGGGTTCGGCGTACTCGTTGCCGTCGTAGGAGCCGTAGTCGTGGTCGACGTCCGGTTGCTTGGCGCGGGGGCCTCGTCGCGGTCCTGCCATGCGATGAACAGGGCGGTGAACACCGCCGCCGAGAACACCGCCGCGGCCAGAAACCAGAGGATCGGCCGCTGGAACCAATGCACCGGTTCGGCATCGCGATAGTCACCCGGCGCCGGGCTGAACATCACTTCGGGCCGTGCTTCCGTCGTCGGCGCCGAGTAGTCCTGGTACTCCTCTAGTTCCGGAGATGTATCGGCTTCGGACCAGGCCAGGCCGCCGGACTCGACGGTGTCGATGGGCGCCGATGCCGGGCTCTTGGCGGTTTCCTCACCCGCAGGCACCGGCCGCATCATGGTCGCTTCGGGCGACAGCATTGTTGCGTCCGCAGGGGGCGTTTCGTCGGGTTGACCGGCCATGAGCGCGGCACCGTAGGCTGCGGCGAGCTGAGGCTGTGGTGCTGCGACGATCGGGCATCGCAGTCGTTCTGAAAGCTGTTGAGTGACAAGGGGGATACCGGAGCCACCGCCAACGGTGAGGACAGCGCTGACGCCGGCAGGTGTGATGTTGTGAGATTCCAAGGTTTCCTGGATCTTGCCGATCAATGCCGAAAGCGGCTCGCGGATAAGCTCTTCCAGCTCGCTGCGGGTGAGCCGCACATCGGCGGACAGCCCCGGCAACTCAACCGGAACAACCGTTGTGGTGTCGGTCGACAGATGCTCTTTGGCGGCGCGACAGCGATCACGCAAGCGCGTCAACGCTCCCAGCGAGGCGGTTCGATCCGGATCCTGATTGAGGCCGGTCAAGACCTGCGCCAAAAGTTCCTGGTCGATCCGCTGCCCGGAGAAGTCACGAAAGCGAACGGTCTGGCCTATCGGCGCACCGCTGCCTGCCGCATCGGCCAGCGTGATGCTGGTACCGGTTCCGCCGAAATCGCAGATCACGACGACACCATGATTAGGGACACGATCACGCACGCTCAACAGCGCGGCGCGTGCGTCTGGCACCAGCTTCATGGGCTGACCGCCCGGCGCCAGCGCGGGCACCTTGTCTATGGCGGCACGCAACGCGGCAATGGCGGGCGCACCCCAATGCGCGGGTACGGCAGCCGCGAGTGCCGGTGGACTGTCGAAGTTCGCGACCACGGCCGCGTCGGCGATCATGACTCTGATGGCCTCGGCCATGACCCAGTCGGCACTGTGCACGGATCCATCGGCGCCAACGATTCCCACCGGATCACCAACGCGGTCGACGAATCCGGCGAGCCCCAGACCTGGCTCCTTCGGGACACCAACCTCCGAGGGCCGGTCCTCATGCAGGGTGAGCAGTGAACTTCGCACGACGGGAACGCCGCCCGGGTCCCCATCGGTAGCAACCAGCTGTGTAGCCCCGATCGACATTCCGAGTGAGTTCATTCCCTACCTGTTCGCCTGTTCCTTGGTGATTCTAGGCGGGCCATCACAGGGCAGACGCCTAGAGGGCGCTTGCATCGATGATGGCGGCGGCGAATTCCCGGGGCGCTTCTTGCGGGACGTTGTGTCCGATCCCGTCAAGTACACGGTGCGCGTACTTGCCCGTGAACATCTTTCGGTAGGCCGCTCCATCCTTAGCCGGCCCATCGAAATCACTGCCGATCGTGATGGTTGGCACGCCGATGGTGGGCTTGGCCGCCAGCTTGCCCTCGACGGCGTCATAGCGCGGCTCGCCCTTGGCCAGGCCGAGCCGCCACCGATAGTTATGGATCACGATGTCGACATGGTCGGGATTGTCGAATGCGGCGGCCGAGCGGTCATAGGTGTCATCGTCGAATTTCCACGTCGGTGAGGCGTTGTGCCAAATGAGCTTGTTGAAGTCGCGGGTGTTCTGGCGATAGCCACGCAGGCCGCGGTCGGTGGCGAAGTAGTACTGATACCACCAGCCCAGCTCCGCCTGCGGCGAGAGTGGCTGCTGGTTGGCCTCCAGGTTGACGATGACGTAGCCGCTCACCGGGACGAGCGCTTTGACTCGTTCGGGCCAGATGGCGGCGACGATATCGGCGTTGCGGGCACCCCAGTCGAACCCGCCCAAGATGGCCGCCGGAATCTTCAGCGCGTCCATGAAATCGATGACATCGGTGGCAAGTGCGGCCTGCTGCCCGTTGCGGAATGTGTCGCCGGACCTGAAGTGGGTGCTGCCGTAGCCACGCAGATACGGCACCAGCACCCGAAAACCCTTGGCGGTCAACAGCGGTACCACATCGAGATAACTGTGAATGTCGTACGGCCAGCCGTGCAGCAGGATTACCGGCGGCCCGTCGGCCGGGCCCTCGTCGACGTACCCCACAGTGAGCAGCCCGGCATCGATCTGTTTGAGGGGCGGGAACTCTGTCCGCGGGCGCGTCGTGTCGACACTGGCGCCGTTCGAGCATGCCCCAAGGGTGGTCGCACCGACCGCTGCGGCAAGTGCCACCTTGGAAAATCCGCGTCTGCTGATCATGTCAGGGAACCGATTCTGTAAGTGGCCTGTTGGCGTCGACCACCAGGTGACGACGGCGTGGGACTTTACCGCGCCCGGGTTACGCGTGACATGGAGTTTGGATATCGTCGCACCGCCACTGACCAGCGGTTGCAAATTGTCTATGCGACGATGGCTCGATGGACGCAGCCAAGCTGTTCGTCGCTGGCGTAATCGTCGCCGGCGCCGCGCTATCCCTGTCGGCCCCATCCGGGGCCGATCCCGTGGTGCCGGGCCCCCCGCCCGGGCCGGCGACTCCGGATGCGGCTGCGTCCGCGGCGCAACCTCTGGGTCCACCGCCGCCACCGCCAGCACAACCCTTGGTGCCAGAGATCGCCAACCCGACGTACGGCTCGGGGTCCGGGGGTCCGCTGGGTGCCATTCGCGACCTCTGGCATCAGGCCCATGACGGTCCGCTCGATACGCCCGAGGGTGTGGCCGGACGTCCCGCGGGCGCGGGCCCGGCACCTCAGTTGCCACCGGGGTACATCTCCACGAACGCACCGGAGTCCTCGAACCCCGGGAGAATCCGGGACCCATATGCGGCGCCGGAGCCGTCCGGACCGCCGCTGCCGCCCGGGTATCACTCCCTGAACGAGCCCCCGCCTCCCGGATACGAGCCGACAGGTCCTGCTCCGGCGGGCACCACACCGTGAGCGGCCCGAAGATCGCAGGTGGGGTGGTGCACGAGCTGCCTACGGATCTACGCACGGCGTTGATCGAGAACCCCACGGCGCTGGCTTTGTGGCAGGACATCACGCCGCTGGGGCGCAACGAGTTCATCTGCTGGGTCGAAGATGCCAAGCAAGAGGCCACCCGGGAACGCCGCATTCGGCGGACCCAGGAAGAACTGGAAGAAGGCAAGCGCCGACCCTGCTGCTGGCCTGGGTGCAAGCACCGCGAGCGCAACGGCAAGTAATCGCCACCAGCAGAGCACCTAGACTCAGCTAACTTGCTTGTTGTCCCTTACACCTGCGTGCTGCCACGCGATAGGAGTTCGCCCCCGTGAACAGCACGTCGGAGACGCTCATGCGGGGGCTCTCCGCTCGCCATATCCGCTTCATCGCGTTGGGTTCGGCCATCGGGACGGGGCTGTTCTACGGATCGGCAGAAGCTATCCGGCAAGCGGGCCCCTCGGTACTGCTGGCGTATCTGTTGGGCGGGGCCGTGATTTACCTGGTGCTGCGGTCCCTGGGGGAGATGGCGGTACGCAGCCCAGTCGCCGGATCATTCGGCGAATATGCGACGCAATACATGGGGCCGATGGCCGGGTTTCTCACCGGCTGGACCTACGCCCTGGAGATGGTCGTCGTCTGTCTGGCTGACGTCACCGCGTTCGGTGTCTACATGGGTTTCTGGTTTCCCGAGGTGCCCCGCTGGATCTGGGTGTTGTCGATCATCTTCTTCATCGGCGCGATAAATCTCCTGAGTGTCAAAGTGTTCGGCGAGGTCGAGTTCTGGCTCAGCTTGGTGAAGGTCTTGGCCATCGTGGCGATGATCGGTGGCGGTATCGCAATCCTGCTGTGGGGGACATCCACCGATCGCGGTGCACCGCAAGGCGTCGCAAATTTGTGGAACGACGGCGGGTTCTTTCCCCACGGGCTGGCAGGGTTCGTGGGCAGCTTCATGATCGTGATGTTTGCGTTCGGTGGTACCGAGATCATCGGGGTCACCGCGGGTGAGGCCAAAGATCCCGCGCGCACGATTCCCCAGGCCATCAACACGGTTCCGGTGCGCATCATCCTGTTCTATGTTCTGACACTCGCGGTGATCATGTCCCTGTATCCCTGGCGGTCGATCGATTCGAACAGCAGCCCGTTCGTCCAGATATTTGAAGGGCTGGGGTTCAATTCGGCCGCGACCGTGCTGAACGTCGTTGTGGTCACCGCGGCGCTGTCCGCGATCAACAGCGACATTTTTGCCGCCGGGCGGATGATCTACGGGATGGCTCAGCGGGGCCAGGCTCCTGCGATCATGCGGCAGGTATCGCGCAACGGTGTCCCGTGGATGACCGTGGTGGTCATAACGGTGGCTTTGCTCATCGGTGTGGTGTTGAACTATGCGATTGAGGAACGCGTTTTCGTCATGATCGCCTCGGTCGCCACCTTCGCGACGATCTTTGTCTGGCTGATGATCCTTTTGTCGCACTTTAGGTTCCGGGCGCTATCGGCACCCACCGATATATCTGCTGCCCCCTCCTTTCCGGTACCTGGCTGGCCGTACCTACAGGTGTTCGCGACCGCGTTCCTGGTATTCGTCATGATCCTGCTGGGCTTCAGTGCGGATACCCGAGTCGCACTCTTCGTCGGGGCAGCCTGGCTGCTGTTGCTCACGGTCGGCTACCGGGTATCACGCCAGACTGGGTGATGCAGGGGAGGCTTACAGTTGGAAGGGCGCTCGAACAGCTCACGTAAGGAGTTCCTCGTCATGACGGACATATCCGCGTTCTCCGAGTTGGTCGACCTCGATCACGGCCTCTGCGTGTTGAGCACGGTTCGGGGCGACGGCAGTGTTCAGTCGTCGGTGATCAATGCCGGCGTCATGCCACATCCGCGTACGGGCGAACCGGTCGTCGCGTTGGTAGCGGCAGGGGGCACCAGAAAGCTGGACCATCTGCGTGCCGATCCGCGCGCCACCATCGTCGTGCGCGCGGGCTGGCGGTGGGTAACCGTGGAAGGCGACACCGAGATCATCGGTCCCGATGACCCACAGCCCGGTGTCGACGGCGAGGCGCTACGACTCCTGCTGCGCAACATCTTTCAAGCAGCCGGCGGTACACATGACGACTGGGATACCTACGACCGTGTGATGGCAGAGGAACGACGGGCGGCTGTCCTCATCACAGCGCGCCGCGTCTACTCCAATCCGACGAACGGGTAGTGGGCTCGGCTATTTCCGGACCCTGGCAGTCCTCTTTGGGCTGCGGTCACCGGCAGGGAGCATCATCTCGGCCGTGGTGCGCAGGTGCCCCCGCGCTTCTTCAGCGGTGAGCTCGCGGGAGAGCCAGCGGGACACCAGACCCTCGGTGAGCGCATTGAGGACCGATGCCGTGCGCTCGGCGTCCACAACTTCGGATACCTCGCCGATGTCCTGGGTGGCACGGATGGCGGCAGCGGTTTCACGTGTCCATTCTTCGGATGTTCGCGCAAGGGGTTCGCGCATCGGTTCCTCGTAGACCGCGCAAGCACGTAATTCGTTCCAGACCAACGAGTTCTCCACTACCGCGGCGGAGTCCTGGATCTCTCCGAGAATGTGCTCAATGAGCTGGCCGCGCGATACACCGGAACCGCTGGCAGCCTGTCGGTACGCGCGCGCCTGGTCGTTGATGTAGGTGAGGGCCGCTGCGAGCAGGCCATCACGGTCCTTGAAGTGGTAGTAGAGCAAGCCCGACGAGACCCCAGCGACTCGCGCGATGTCGCTGACGCGCAGGCCTCGGACACCGTTCTCGGCGATGGCGGCGGCGCTGGCCTGCAGGATCGCATCCTGTCGACTGGTCACCCGACACACTCCCTTCCACGCTGAACAACTCGCTACATGCTAGGGAATGCTTCCGCCCCCAGCCATCAGGACAGGGCTGGCTGCTGCTGGGTGATGCAGTGGATACCACCGCCGCGCGCGAAGATCTCGCGCGCATCCACCGTCACCACTCGGCGGCCCGGGTACTCCTCGGCGAGAATGTCTTTGGCGGTGTCGTCGGCCGGATCGCCGAACTTGCAGGCGATCACGCCGTCGTTGACGACAAGATGGTTGATGTAGCTGTAATCCACCCAACCCTCGCCGTCGCGAAGTACCTCCGGTGCTGGGATTCGCGTTATTTCCCACGGTTTTCCCCGAGCGTCATGGCTCTGCGCCAGCAGGTCGACGATCTCCTTGGTGACCTCGTGGTCCGGATGCGCGGCGTTGTTCTGTGCGTGTACCAGCAGCCGGCCCGGCGACGGGATGGCGACCACAATGTCGACGTGGCCATTCGTGCCGAACCGCTCGGCATCACGAGTCAGCCCGCGGGGCAGCCAAATCACATGCCGCGCGCCGATCGTACGTGCCAATTCTGCTTCCACCGCAGGCTTGTCCAGTCCGGGATTACGTGCGGGATCGAGCTGCACGGTCTCGGTGACGAGCACCGTGCCCTCGCCGTCGACCTGGATGCCGCCACCCTCGTTGACCAAGGGGGAGGAGACAATCTCCGCTCCGGCGAGCCGGCCGACAATCCCGCCGATGTGTGCGTCGTTGTCCCAGCGCGCCCAGTCGCAGGCACCCCATCCGTTGAATACCCAGTCCACCGCACCCAGCCGACCGTCTGCGCCGCGCACAAAGCTGGGGCCGATATCTCTCATCCAGGCATCGTCGAGCGACGCTTCGAACAGCTCGATCTCCCGCGAGAGATACGTGCGTGCGGCGGCACGATCGGCCGGGTCGACGATCATCGAGACCGGCTCGAAGTCGAGGATGGCGTGTGCGACCGCGGCCCATGCGGTGCGTGCCTCGTGCGCGGATTCCGCGTTCTCGAAGACGGTGGCACCCTGCGGCGGAAACGCCATCCAGATACGTTCCTGCGCGGCTGTTTCCGACGGCATCCGCCAGTTCATCATGCTTGTGAACCGTAGGGGTTCGCCATATCGACCGGCACTGCCAGCCGGTCGTAGGTGTCGGGTCTACGAGTTATGTTGAACGGGAACAGATCTAGCCAATCTTGGCGCTGCTCGAGGTCCAAATCTGCCACCAACACCGCTGCCGCATCACGCGGGGCCTGTGCGAGAATCCGGCCGTATGGATCGGAAATGAACGAAGATCCATAGAAGTTCACGCTTCCCTCATCGCCGAAGCGATTGGGCACGATCATGAATGTCCCCGCGGTGATCCCGTTCCCGACGATCACGTGCTGCCACAGTGGTCGAGTATCAAATGCCGGGAACGCGGGCTCCGAGCCGATCGCTGTGGGGTAGACCAGGATCTCCGCGCCCGCCAGCGAGTACATCCGCGAGACCTCGGGAAACCACTCGTCCCAGCAGGTAGGCATACCGACTGCGGCGCCATCGAGTTCGGCCGGGCGGTACAGCGGATACGCATCTTCGGCGGGTCCGGCGCGAAAATAGGTGTCCTCGTAATAACCCGTAGTGATGGGAATGTGCAGTTTCCGGGTGCGCCCGACTAGCTCACCGCCAGGTGATACCAGGATGGCGGTGTTATAGCCGAGCCCGTCGGCGGCATCGGCGCGTTCGTACAGCGAGGCGTGCACCAGCACGCCGTTCTCCTTCGCGGCCTGCGCGGCAAAGGTGAATGTCGGTCCGGACAACAGGTCCTCGGCACTTGTACCCGGGTTCGCGTCTGCCCGTACATCCGCGGGGTAACGGGACAGTGTCAGCTCCGGCAGGAACACCGCCTTTGCGCCCTCTGCGGCAGCCAGCCGGATGCCTTCAAAAAGTTGGTCGCGCAGGTGCTGCGGATCGGCGAGCCAGCGGTGCTGCACCAGGCCGACTCGCAGCGGCGCACGCTGTGGGTCGCGTACACGTGCCGGCGACGTTGGCGGTGTGGATGCGGTTTCGACGACAAATGCCGATGTGGGCATTGCATTACCTCCTGAGGTGATCACTCACTACAGCGACGGTAGAACAAACTGAAAATTCAGTCAAGATTGATTCTGGGTGCACTTGCGCACCTCATACGGGGGAGTACGCACTGGCGCCCACCGGGTGCATGAAAGGGTTGATCGCTCAGGCCGCTCAGATCGTGACGCTGCAAGTCGGCGTAGGCCACAAGGACCGTGCTGCCGAGACTTATGCGGGTGAGTCCTTCCGTGGAGTATCGCGGATGCCGCGGTAGATACCGCGGCTGACGATCCAAGGCTGCAGTACACGTTCGACCGACCACGCGGGGAAGCGAAATGCGTGACCGGACGGAGCGAAAACTTCCAGTCCGTCGGGCTGCGCCCCGAGCACCGAGCCCCAACGATGTGCCGCTGGACGGTATGTCCGCATCGGCCGGCCGGAGGCCGCGGCCCGAACATTGTGAGCCACAAGGTGATCGGCACGATTACGGGCGGATGCCCGGAGCGGGTCCGTTGCCGCGACGTCTCCGACTGCGAAGATATTGCGATGGCCGGGAACCTGCAGCTGGGGCGTCACCCGCACAAAGCCATGCTCATCGCGTAGCTCAGGAGGCAGCCAATCCGTATTGGGGCGCACGCGACCGGTTGCCCACACCACCGCTCCGGCGGACGCCGGCGATTGCCCCGAGCTCCACTGAACCGGCTGGTCGGTGATCCGGTCGCACGCGAATCCCTCGGGGATGAGTGCCCGGTGTCCTGGGTGCAATCCAACGTGTAGTTCGTTCAGTCGCCGACGAATCCGGTCCCACACTCGCGGCGCGTGCTGCGTCAGCGCGCGCTCGCCGGGAAAGTACAGATCAACTCGTAGATTCGGCCATGTCATCGCCAGGTTCGCGGCGCTGCTCACGGCGGCGGCCCCTCCGCCGATCACGATGACCGAGCGTGCCGAGATCAACCGCTGGTGCGCCGCACGCAGGTCCTCGGCCACATCGGTGCTCGACTGCAGACTCGGCTGTCGCCAGAACCCGTTGCTGACTCCGGTCGAGATGATCAACGTGTCATACGGTTCGGTTAGCGCTGAGCCGTCCGGGTTCTGGGCGAAAACCGTTCGGGCGCCAAGGTTGACACCGGTAAGCGTGGCGTGCACAGTACGCACGCCGTCCAGTGCGCGGAACCGCTCAAACGGGATCCAATAGTTGCGTGTCCACTCGTCGGGACGCGACAGCCGTACACCCAGCTCTTGCCCGCTGACCAATCCGGGCTTGGCGGAGATGCCCACGACATCGTTGTGCCGAGCGAGCCGGATCGCGGTCAGTAGGCCGCTGTCGCCGAGCCCGGCGACGACGACTCGTCGGCGGCTCACGCTGATATCCGCGGCGGGCGCGGCACAAACCGTGACACCCGCGCGATCACGTCCTGATACTCGGGTCGCCGTTGCAGACTGCGCTGTTCCATCATCGGGATGCTGGAACCCAGGAACATGCCCAACATGGCCACCGCGCCGAGGCCCAGCCACCACGCGTCAGCGGGAGATGTCGCAACACCGAAGAGCGCCACGGAAAGCCAGAAACTGAACTCTCCGAAGTAGTTGGGATGGCGGGACCACGACCATAGGCCGCGGTCCATCACCTCACCGGGTCGACGACCACGGGTAAACCGATGCATCTGTGTGTCGGCGACCAGCTCCAGGGCAACCGCCCCAAGACCGACGACACACGCGATCGCCGTCAGCCAGCGCAGATCTCCTCCGGGGCGCGTCACCGTGGCATATGCCGGCAGCATCCCGGCGAAAACCAGTAACGTGGGAATGAGATGGATCGCCCCCAGATCGGCCAGGAAGCTCCATCGCCCAGCGCTGGCGCGCAGCATGGGGTAACGCCAATCCTCATGGTGCAGACCAGGAAACGAATACACCCAGTTGGCCGTGAGACGCACGGACCATAGGGCGACTACCGCCGCGAGGAGCCAACAGCGCAGTTCGTGCACACCGGATTGGCTCCACCAATAGATCAGCAGCAGTGGAGGTATCACGCTCCAGTAGGCGTCATAAAAGCTCGAATTGCGGTACAGCCTGCTGAACACGAATATTGCGACGGTGGCCAAGACGTCGGCGATCAAGGTATCCAGCCACATGCGTCCCGTACTCGGACCCCAGATCAGCCATGCGGCGCCCACCCCCACGGCGACGAGGTAGGCCGCGCCCACCAAGGCCAGCGATTGCGCCTTGCCGCGCATAGCGGTCGCGCCGTTCCCCCTAGACCTAGAAGTCACGACCGTGGTTTCCCTTCCAATGCGGGCTCTTGACTGCTTCCAGAGCTTCGGAGAGAAACCGACCGAGAGGCTGCCGGTGTCCGGTCTGTTTCACCCATTGCCGAAATCCATAGTCGCCTGCGGCAAAGGCAAGCTGAGCCAACAAACCAGGTCGCATGTCGGCGTCGGTGTCAACACCCATCCGTGCCGCGAGCAACTTCGCGGCGCGCTCCCGATCCGCGGGCGTATTGAGGGTCAGCTTGTGAAGGAATTCCGGGGCAACCAACAGAGCCTGCCGCCACTCCTCGACATCGTCCTCATCAAAGAGCCGGGCGTGCTCGACGATGCAGTTGATCATCGCGAGGTCAGGAGACTCCCGCGCGGGTCTGCGCTCCAGAAGATCGACGATCGCGGCGCCGCCGTGACGTACCGGCCCCAGGAGTAGCTCCTCTTTAGTCGGAATGTGCCGAAAGAAGGTGCGCGCCGAAACTCCTGCCGCTGAGGCGATTTCTTCGGTGGTTACGGCGTCATACCCGCGTTCGACAAACAATCGAAACGCAGAGCGCCTGATGTCCGCTCGAATCTGTGTGCGCTGCCGGTCACGCAAGGAGCCGCCGGAGTCACCCATGGGGGGCTCCCTTCAGCAGTGCCGGCCCGCTGGCACCATATGACTATATGACAGTGACTGTCAACGAGTCATGCGACCCGAAGCAGCGCGACGAGAAAGTCCGACTTGTCGGTGAACGGCCGCAGGTCCCACGTGGACAGCAACAGTTCCGGGACGAGGCCGGCCTCCGCAGCGTCGTCGAAGAACCGACTGAACTCGTAGTCGCGGCCGGCGCCGAATCCGATTACGGCCCGACCGTCGGTCGACAGATGCGCGCACAATCGGCCCAATACCTGCGCGCGGGTGCTCGGAGCAAGGAAAGCCATGACGTTGCCTGCCGACACGATGATGTCGAACGGTTCGGCGATCCCACGCGAGGGCAGATCGAGTTCGGCGAGATCGCCTACGAGCCAACGCGG
The DNA here is from genome assembly GCF_002013895.1 of Mycobacteroides franklinii. GTDB lineage: Bacteria > Actinomycetota > Actinomycetes > Mycobacteriales > Mycobacteriaceae > Mycobacterium > Mycobacterium franklinii. Next base: position 12,035 of record NZ_MAFQ01000010.1, read on the forward strand.
GCCCGGATGGTCATGTTCGGCCGCCGCGATGAGCACTGGGTCGACGTCGACACCGACCACGTCGTGACCGGCCGCAGCAAGGAATCCGCCCACTCGGCCGGAGCCGCAGCCTGCGTCGAGAATCCGGGCACCACGAGGTACCAGCGCATCCACGAGCCGAGCCTCACCCGCCAAATCCGCCCCCTCGCGGGCCATCGAGCGAAAGCGCTCGATGTACCACTGCGAATGGTTTGGATTGGCCGCGACCTTTTGCATCCAGAGGCTCTGTTCAACCATGCAGTCATTGTCGCAAGGGGCGCAGGTCGGCATGTGTGAACCGATCACTGGATAACCGGTCGCACGCCGATTCTGGTGTTAATCTCAATGGCAACCCCGCAGGTCACTGACGTAAAGAAGGGGTCTAGGAGATGCATTACCGCGCGTGCGCCTCAGCAATATTGATGGCCATGGTCGCACTGGCCGTACCGGCCTGGGCAGAGCCACCATGTCAGTTCTCCGGAGGCCTGGGACCCGATGCCGCATGCACACAATCCCGGGATGACGACGACGTCACATCACCGTGGATGTGGCCCGGCGACGACGGATTTGGAATGGGATTTGGTACACCCGGATTCGGCTGGCCCTAATCTGGGGACGCGTTTACCCGGCAGTTCTCAACTTAAACAAGCACTTTGGAGGCGTTGCGCTCGGCGCGCTTGGCCTGGCGGTCCAGGTACTTGGCCTTGACTTCCTCGAAGTCGGACGAGGTTTTCTTCAGCTCGCCAATGATGCGTGCCAGGTCCTCGCGGTACCACTCGCCCTCGCCGTTGATGTCGTCGCGCTCGAAGATGCGCCATTTGCGCAGCACCGGCAGCACGACCTCGTCGAGGTGCGACTGCGGGTCGTAGACGCCGCCGGTGGCGATGGCTACGGCGTTGCGGCGGAATCCGGGGATGGTGTAGCCGGGCATCGTGAAGTTGTCGAGCACCTTATGGACAGCCTGGACCGCTTGGTTGGGGGCGATTTCCAGGCCGGCCGAGACCATGTTGCGGTAGAAGATCATGTGCAGGTTCTCGTCGGTGGAGATGCGTTTGAGCAGCTCATCGGCGACGGGCTCGGCGCAGGCCTTACCGGTGTTGCGGTGCGAGACGCGGGTGGCCAGCTCCTGGAACGTCACGTAGACCACCGAGTCGAATAGGCTGTCCGAGAACGGTATGTTCTGACGGTTCTGGCCGGGGGAGAACCCGCTGGTCATTTGCGCGATGCGCAGCTTCTCCAACTCGATCGGATCGACCGAGCGGGTCACCACCAGGTAGTCGCGGATGGCGATGCCGTGGCGGTTTTCTTCCGCGGTCCAGCGGTTGACCCAGGTACCCCACGGTCCGTCCATGGTGAAGTTCATCGCGATCTCACGGTGATACGAGGGCAGGTTGTCCTCGGTCAACAGGTTGGTGATCATCGCGATCTTCGCCAACTCCGACAGCTTGGACTGCTCCGGATCCCAGTCCTGACCGCCCAGGGCCTTGTAGTTCTTGCCCTCGGACCACGGGACGTAGTCGTGCGGGTTCCAGTCCTTGGTGACCCCGAGGTGCCGATGGACATTCTCCTCGACCACAGGCTCAAGCGCGTGGAGCAGCTCCAGGTCGGTAAAGGCCTTCTGCATGGATACGTTCCTCAGATCGGGGAGCCAGACAGAAACTGCAACTACCAGTACCCGTATCCAGCGGTTACAGAAATCTATCATGTCGCAGCCGGCCGCGGGCCGTTACGCGCAATCGTGCGTCCAATTCGTAACATCCCGAATCGGCACTCGAACATGGCCGGCAGATTCCGCAATCGCCGGTTCGGCCCGCAGGTTGCGGTACGCGGCATCTAAAATCATTGCACCCCAGGCAGTTACAAACCACCGCTGGCATGTCCCGTAAATGGGGGTAATGTCCGTGACATACCGATCACCACGGCATAAACCTGGCCCTAACTGTTTGCCTCATACAAATCCCTTTGTCTGAGCCCCGCGGAGAGACAGAGAGTACGTATGACACAGACACAGGCACAGAGACAGACGGAGTACCCCGGACCGCCGATCCGCTTCACGTTGGGCCCTCGTAAGACCGGCAGGATGAACGGCGCGTGGTGGCCGCAGGACGACAGATTGATCGCGCGAGAGCTGTCACCGTTGATTGAGGGGCTAGCCGCGCACATCGGTGCGGTTAGCCAGGTATCACTGAACTGGAAGGCCGGCTCACCTCGATCGAGCATGAGGTCGGCCGCTATGCCTCCGCACCTCGCGGGTCAGCCGTTTCATTGGGTGATCACGCTCCGGGGTGAACACCGGACGATCAGGATGCTGATGGTGCCGTCGCACACCAACAAGATTCTCGCAATGACTGTCATGCGCTTGGCTGCGCAGATGCCCCTGCTTGATTCTCCCAAGGAGGGCGAAGTCACCACCGCGCTCCGAATAGTTATGGCTGCCTGAGAATTCCGCAGGCCTGACACGTCCAGCGGCGCCTTCGTAATTGCTGTCCGCAACAGAACTCTCGACGCCAACGCGGCTCGCGTTGCCCTCAGGGCACCGTCGACCGCTGCGCACTAGGCGAGACAACGACTCTGCGAAAAATCCGGGCTTTCAGTGCCATGGCGCGTTTCTCCACGACGAACCAGCTCAATGCGGCAACGGGGAGGGTGGCTGCGGTAGCGAGGATGAAGAACAAGAACGGATTGAACCTCGCCAGCCCGAAGGCGGCCAGCAACTGTTGAATCGGGAATGCGTAGATGTACACGCCATATGACAGGTCGTTGCGTAGTCGCGTCCTCCGGATGAGTGCTCCGGAGGCGATGACGGCGTAGGCGAGCGGCAGGGCGCCGATCACGCGGTAGTTCTGCATGAGAGCCGACGCCCCAACAACCGCGACGCTCAATACGACCAACCACCAGCGGACGGGAATCTTGTCCTGGTACTGGTAGAACAAGGCGCCCGCAAGGAACACGACAAAGAAACGCGACAGCATCTGCGGCCAGGTGTACGAATCGGGTGTGTACGAGAAGTGGGCGGAACAGAACAGCGCCACGACCAGCAGGATGAGAATCACCCACCGCCGCTTCAGGAGACCTGTCACTCCGAGTACGGAGACCATCACGTCGCAGAGCAGCACGAAGAACAACGTCCAGATGGAGCCGTTCCACACTCCGGGATACGGCACGTCGGTGGGGGTGCCGTCGATATCGAAATAGGCCACATTGAGAAGGCCGTTGTTGACCACGTAGCCGAGCTCCGACGAGAAGGCGAGGGAGGTGTGCTGAACCCTCGCCGCAATCGGCGCGATGACGAAAGCGATCACCATCAGGCATATCCAGAGGCCGGGGAAGATCCGCAGGACACGCGACGACCAATACTCCTTCAAGTTCGGACGACGTATCCAGGCTGCGGTGATGAGAAACCCGGAAATGACGAAGAAGCCGTCGGCAAATATATCGCCAAGCAATCGGGCCACTGGTTCGTAACCGATTTCACGGCCGGTAAGTGGCCACGAATGCCAGAAGACCACGCCAATAGCGAGAATGAGACGCCATGAGGTTAGAGCGTTGCGGCGCGGATCAAATACCTGCCCAAGCTTCATAAACCTCCTTGGGCGCCGATGCGGTGTCTTTACTTTTGTTAAAAGAACATACTGCACAATCGCGTGTGGCGCTGGTGCCGCCTCACCTCGGAAATCATGACAACGCCAACACTCAAGTTGTTTACGAATACGTCGGGCTTTTCTAAAATCAAATGAGCGAATGCCGGTAGTTACACAACATGCTTTACCAACGTGGACGTTGCACGTGGAAGCCATATTCAACAGTGCGAGGTCCGATGGGATCCCCGCTGTTATCGACGTGAATGGTTTTCGCGCCCTAGCTAACGGCGGCAAATTTGAGGTGAAAGACGGCGCCTAAGGGCTCATTTGCTGCCGGTGCCCGTCAAACGTCTTCGGCGGCCGCGCTTAGTGGTGGGATCCCTCAGCGGGTGCCGGGTTCGAGTGCCAGCAGTGCCTGCGCCTCTATCGCTGCAGTCATAGGCCGCGGCAGTTGCACACATCCACGTTCATCCAAATCCACCAGGATCTGCTGCACCTTACGCAGATAGGAGTGTTTCTCGCCCGGGTGATCGGTCGCGTGCGCGTGGGTATAGAGCTTCGCGGCGGTACAGAGGTCGGCTTGGTCGTCGCCGTCCAGATAGCTTGTGCCCGCGGCCTTGCCATCGCGTTCACAACGCACCCACGCACGCCGCAGTGCCTCGACCGCAGCGCGGTATCTGCCTGCGTAGGCGGCATCATTCGGATACTCGTCCGTGGCCAGCGCCTGTGCCTCGCCCAGTGCTGAATGAAAGTCCATCACCGGCACCCGCCCGATGTCGGTGACACCCGGGTAGCGCAAATATCGCTCCGGCTCGAGCTCATAGGCGCCGTATTCGGAGAGCACCCGGCGATGCGCCACACGCGCTGCTTCCCACAGCCGAATGTCGGCTGCCGGAGATGCCGCCGGCGTGATCAGCTCCCGGTCCTCGGTCTCGGCCGTGTGCCGTGGTTTCACGGGTTTCGGTGGTCGCTCGGTCCTTGTGCGTTGCTGCTCAGACGGTTTGGAGTCCGTCGACGCTGACTGTGCTTTGGGCTGCGCACGTTCGAGCCGCCTCCGAATCTCAGCGGCCACCGGATCGGTCTCCAACAACGCCACGTGATAGGCCAGGCCGTCGTCGAATGTCAACTGCAGGTAACGGATCCCTCGAATTCGTAGATCGCAGTCAACGGGTGATACGCGGGTGTCGGGGGATTGGTCGAGGGAGAGCGCCACGTCGACGAGTTCGTTCAGTGGCCGCACCACATCCTTGCTGTCCTCGGTACCGATCAGGATCTGACCGTCCACCACACCGAGCCGCACCGCAGACCGCCGCTGCACCAACGGTCCTAGCGCTGCCACCGCGAACGAGCCGCTCAACAGTCCACCCACCACCAGTACGACAACCAGGGCATCGACTCCCGCAAGAGCCAGCACGGGCAGCAATACCAACGCCGCGACCAGCAGGACCGCGCCGAGCGGAACCCGCGCACGGGCAAGGCCGCTGACGTACTCGGTGCGGGTAACCAGAGCCAATGAGTCGTGCACCCGGGCATCGGCGGTGCTCATCACTGCCGGCTCCTGCAACGCATGACAGGAACGCTACCGTGTGATTCGCCGACAGAATCAGTTGCGTAGGGTGACCTCAATGTCTTCTGCAGCAACGGTTTCGGTGAAGCCGATTATTCGTGGAATCGGCGGCGGTGCGTGCCTGGGTGCCGGTGTTGCTCTCGGCGCCTACTCGGGTGGATGGTTCCTGCTGGTAGCGGTGCTACCCACGCTGATCGGCTTCGGTCTCGTCGCGGGAGCGATCGAGCGGTCGCGAACCACGGTCGCCAGGGGTGAGCCCGTAGAGGTCCGCGTCGACCTCATCGATCGATCAGCACCGAGATTGATGGCCTCATCGACACTCATCGCCGGCGAGGCATTTCCGCGTGGAGATGCGCCATTCCGATTCCAGACCAATGCCCGACTGTCCACTGGCCATCTCGCGGATCTAGTTGGCAACGGCTACGGGTCACTTCCCTCGGACGCACTGGGAGAGCCTGGTAGCGCGCCGATCACCGAGCACCGGGTGTCCGCAACACAGATACCGACGGTGCTCGCGGCGGTGGCAGCGATGTGGGCCACGATCCTGGTGCCATCAGGCGACTTCTGGAACTTCAAACTGCTTACGGCGCAGTCGCAGTCAGCGATACCGGCGACCACAAGCGAAGTCGATACCGGGCCACCGGCGTCGATCCCGCCCTTGTCTCTTGGGTACGAGATCCGGCGATGACTCGATATGCCATCGGCCCGGTCGACCGTAGCAAGGCCATCTACAACCCGTCCGGTGACTTTCTCCGCGAGGGTTCGCAGACAAGAGAACTACTCGCGGAACATGAGAATGATCGTGTCGAGCACGTCCTGTAACCCGCGATCGCGCCTGGCTGTGTCGTCCCGGTACGTCAAGCACGTCAAGAGCCGGAAACTCAGATCTGATATCGGAACAAGGACCAATTCGTCGTATTCCAGCGTGTTGGGTTCACCCGCTGAAGGCATCGGAGCCAGGTTGAAGGCCTCACCTGCCGCAATGCCATGTTTGACCCGCGCGCCGTCGCCGAGCGTAAATTCTGCCCGTTTGAGCTGCCCATGCTTGTCCAACTCTGTTTCTACATCGCGCCGGTACTCGGTGTCACTGTCACGCCGATCGCCGATGTAATCCAGCGCGAGAAGCTCCGCTACAGCGATCGATTTGCGAGAGGCGAACTGCTCTCGCGAGAGCACCGCGCCGATTCGTTCTTTCCAGACAGTGGTGTAGGACAGCACCGTGGCCTGAGAGTTCGGCCTGACGAACCCGAAATCCAGCCTCTCGTGCAGTATCCCGTCGATGATGTCGGCACTCACCAGGGGCGCCTGGGTGAGCTTGAATTTCTCGGTATTACTCTCCCCGAAACCGGTCAGTTTGGCCTGCAACACCGGAGGAAGCCATGGGGGGATACCGCAGCGGATCTTTCTGACCGGCAGCGGCCCCTTAGAAATCTCATCAGGCATCCTGTCGAACTTCTCAATCACTTCCTGCGCAAGAGGAAGCAGCCTGGCGCCCTCATGGGTGAGCGTGACCGAGCGGGTGTCGCGAACAAACAGGTTTGCGCTGAGAACCCGCTCTGCATTGCTTATCCGTCTACTAAGAACAGAAGGCGTCAGATGCAGCTCCCGTGCCGCCTGGGAGAAGCTCAATCTGTGTGCGACCGCTACGAAGCAGCGCAAATCATCCAGATTTAGGCTTCGCACACTCACGCGACGAGCATATCGTCACACTGATCTTGATCAGGCCTGATATCCGGGCTGGGTTCAGCCAAGACCGGATCTCCAACCCCACCAGCTGGACTCGGCAAATACAATCGTCCGATGCCGACAACCGAACCCCGTTATGACGCGACTGTCCCATGCTGATCGGCATCGCGGCGGCGTTGCTCGCGTGCCTCGGATACGGAACAGCGTCGGTGTTGCAGGGTTACGGTGCCCGTCAAGCCGGCGCAAAGACTCACGAACCGGCCGGTGACCATGGGCCGACACTTCGATCGACCGTCGCCGCCGCGCTGACTCCCGCGTTTATTGCCGGCATGGTTCTCGATCTCGTCGGCTTCGCGGGCAGTCTGGTTTCGGCTCGGCTGATTCCGCTGTTCCTGTCCCAAACGATCATGAGCGCGAACCTGGCGGTCACCGCGGTGCTCGGCATCGCGGTCCTGGGTGTTCGTCTGCAGCGGCGGGACTGGCTCGCGATCACCGCCGTCCTGTTGTCGCTATGTGTGCTCGGCGCGACAGCAGGTCCGCTCGGCGACGACTCTGCGCCACCGGCATTTCACTGGGGTGTACTGATCACCTCAATCACCGTACTGCTCACAGGAATTGGGCTGATTCGCCTACTCGGAACCCGGGCTGCGATTCCCGCCGGGTCGTTGGCGGGCATCCTGTATGGAGGGATGGCTATCGCGGTGCGGGTGGTGAACGGTATCGAGCCGCTGAGCCCGAAGGTGCTACTCGCCGATCCCGCGGCCTATGCGGTGGTCATCGCGGGCGTGGGTGGGTTCTACCTATTCACCGTCGCGCTACAGATTGGTTCGGTCAACGGAGCAGCGGCCGCATTGGTCGTCGGAGAGACGGTAGTGCCCGGTGTTATCGGCGTCGTGCTGTTGGGCGACACCGCGCGCCCCGGAATGGGCTGGCTCGTTGCCGTCGCGTTCGTCGCTGCGGTCGTTTCCGCGGTAGCCGTAGCAGTGTTCGGTGCGGCCGAGAACAGCCAGGCGCTGGCGTCGGAGCCTGCTCAATGACCTCGTGCGTCCACGAAACACAGTTGTTCACAGCAGAGATCATCTGGTTCTGCCCGCAGGTGCCGATTGCTGTGTATGTATCGGACATGACGTGAGAATGCCCGCAAGCCGCTGAGATCCCGCTGAGAACAACGTAACCGGGCAGGGGAGTGACCGGGCCGTCCGCCAAGCCGAGTTACTCGACTCCCACGGTGACTTCGGTGGACTTGATGAACACGGTGGCCGCCTGGCCAACGGTGAGCCCGAGGTCGGCCACCGCGTCCTTGGTGATCGACGACGTGACGACCTGATCGCCTCCGTCGAGCCGGATCTTCACAATGGCCATCACGGTGCCAACGTTCACCTCGGTGATCGTTCCGGTCAGCTGATTGCGGGTAGACAGGCGCATGACATGTCCTTACGTCGGTGTCGGGATGTCCGTTCAGGCTAGTAAACCCGGCTAGATCGACGGCTGACGCCGCGGGCCGACCAGAACGGTAGGTCCAGGAGCCAGGCCAGCCCGGCGTGCGCGACGGTGTGTACGGGCAGATCCAATGTGTGCAACCGCGCGTGATCCCAGCGGAAATCCAGAATGACGTCCCGCAGTGCCGGCGGCACCTGCGCCCACAATCGGAGTCGGGCACGTGAAGGCACACCCGCATTATGTCGTTGGGCCGCAACAATTCCAAGTATATTGCGAGGGGCAAGTGGGCCCGCGCCCCACGCTATTGCGGCAGCGAATCGCGACGGCGCCGCCACGTACACTGCCGCAATGACATGGTTCTCCCGTAGGCGAGGCAAGAAGGAAGCGCCCGCTCAGCTCAGTCCCGACGCCAGCGCGTTGGTAGACCAACTCGTCGACCACCACCATGACCGAGAGTGGCCTACCGCGATCGGTTGGTACCTGCCTGACGACGAGCCGCCGTGGCATGTGCTGGAGGAGCTGCGCCGCAGTGGCTATTGCAAGATTGAGCGGGACGGTGACGAGGTCGAGGTCGACTTCACCGCGCTCGGCCTCCAGACCTTCGCGTGAGTACTGCACGCATGGGAGTGCTACTGCTGCTGGCAGCAGCTGGGGTCCAGGACGGTACAGAGTGCGGTGAGCGCATCGGGCACCGGTCGGTGAAAGACATTCATACCGCGTCGATCTGACTCAATCAGGCCCGCTTTGCGAAGCTGGCCCATGTGGTGGCTGACGGTCGATTCAGTGAGTCCAAGCAGTCCGGCAAGGTCGCCACTGATGATCTCGCGGTCGGGGGCGCTGAAGAGTTGGGACATGATCTTGACCCGCACCGGGTCGGCGAGGGCCTTGAGTCGCAGTGCGACCTCAAGGGCTTGTTCGTCGGACATCGGGCCTGCCGCGACGGGCGCGCAACACACGGGCGCGGACGTATCCACCAGGGGGAGTGCCTTGGGCATGGCTCCAGCATCCCCAATGCTTTGACATATGTCAAAGACGTGGCACACTGGCCATTGGCCGACTGGTTCGATAAATATCTCATTAGTTGTGGAGGTGGCTTTGGTGTCTCGTGTGCAGCTGGCGTTGAATGTTGACGACCTCGACGCATCAATTGTGTTCTATTCCAAACTGTTTGGTGTAGAACCGGCAAAACGGAAACCGGGCTACGCCAACTTCTCGATCGATTCGCCGCCGCTGAAGCTGGTGCTCCTGGAGAATCCGGGTCATGGCGGCACCATCAACCATCTCGGGGTCCAGGTCGACTCCAGCGAACAAGTGCACGACGAGATCGCTCGCCTGACCCGGGCGGGAATGTTCACCGAAGAAGAGATCGGCACCACGTGCTGTTTCGCCACACAGGACAAGGTGTGGGTCACCGCGCCCGATGCCGAGAAGTGGGAGATCTACACGGTGTTGGCCGATTCGGAGACCTTCGGCGCCACCCCTCAGCCACACGCCGATAACCCCGACCTGCCCCTCGACGTGCCGGCGCCCGCATCGTGTTGCACTCCCCAATGACTCGGGCTGTCACCGATGCTGCGCCGGGCAAGTTGTCGACCCTCGACCGGTTCTTGCCTGTGTGGATCGGAATGGCGATGGCCGCCGGATTGCTGCTCGGGCGCTGGATGCCCGGCTTGAACTCAGCATTGGAAAAGGTTCAGGTCGAAGGGATCTCATTGCCGATCGCGATAGGTCTGCTCGTCATGATGTATCCGGTGCTGGCCAAGGTCCGCTACGACCGCCTCGACACCGTCACCGGCGACCGCAAGCTCTTGATCGGCTCCTTGGTCTTGAACTGGGTGCTTGGCCCAGCACTGATGTTCGCCCTCGCGTGGCTGCTGCTGGCAGACCTGCCGGAGTACCGTACCGGCCTGATCATCGTCGGCCTAGCCAGATGTATTGCGATGGTGATCATCTGGAACGATCTGGCGTGCGGGGACCGCGAAGCCGCCGCCGTGCTGGTGGCACTCAATTCGATGTTCCAGGTAGTGATGTTCGCGGTGCTGGGCTGGTTCTATCTGTCGGTGCTGCCCGGCTGGCTGCACCTGCCGCAAACCACTATCGCAACCTCGCCCTGGCAGATCGCCACATCCGTGCTCATTTTCCTGGGCATCCCGCTTACGGCGGGATACCTCTCACGGCGCTTCGGGGAACGCGCCAAGGGGCGCCAGTGGTACGAAACCCGCTTCCTACCCATCGTCAGCCCTTGGGCGTTGTGGGGCCTGCTGTTCACCATCGTGATCCTGTTCTCCCTGCAGGGTTCCCCAATTTCCTCCCACCCATGGGATGTGGCCCGTATCGCGGTGCCGCTGCTGGCCTACTTCGCGATCATGTGGGGCGGCGGCTATCTGTTGGGGGCGGCCCTCAGGCTCGGATATCCGCGCACGGCTACGCTCGCATTCACCGCGGCGGGCAACAACTTCGAGCTGGCCATCGCCGTGGCAATCGCCACCTATGGCGCAACCTCCGGCCAGGCCCTCGCAGGCGTCGTGGGCCCCCTCATCGAAGTCCCCGTCCTGGTTGGACTGGTGTATGTATCACTGGCACTGCGGCACCGATTCGATCATGAACTCCACCACGTTTCATCTCCGGCCGCCCCAGAGGAAGTAACCGAACGATGATCGACGGAAAGCCCACGGTGCTGTTCTTGTGCACCCACAATGCCGGCCGCTCGCAGATGGCCCTGGGATTCTTCACCCGGCTCGCCGGAGACAACGCCATCGGGCTGTCCGGCGGGTCAGAGCCCGCCGATGAAATCAACGCGGCGGCAATTGAAGCCATGGGTGAGGTCGGTATCGACATCACCCATGAATATCCCAAACCCTGGACTGACGAGACCGTGCAGACTGCCGACGTCGTGATCACCATGGGCTGCGGAGACACCTGCCCATACTTTCCCGGAAAGCGTTACGAGAACTGGGAGCTGCCGGACCCAGCCGGACGGTCCGTCGAAGCGGTCCGCCCCATCCGCGATGACATTGAGCGGCGGGTCCGGCACCTGCTAACCGAGCTCGGCATCACGGTCACCTAACCCGGCGTTGGTTGGTTGCTACTCGGTGCCCCGCGACAGCAGCGCCTCGAGTTTGTCGCGGGTATCTGTGTCATGCAACGGGAAGTAGATAACGATGTGCACATTGGGGACGTCGGACGGCGTGAGTCGGTGATGTTCGAAGGTTAATTCGCCCGCGTCAGGGTGGTGGAATCGCCGTTCCCGTGAGGTGAATCGCCCAATCTCGTGCTGTGCCCATGCTTGTGCGAATTCGGTGCTCTGTTCGCGAAGGCGCTCCACCAACGCGACATGCGCCGGGTCGCCGAGCAGCGCGCCCGCCTCGGCACGATACTCGGCAAGGAACCGCCTACTCGTCGTCGGCCAATCGGGCAACATCTGCCGCACGTACGGGTCGGTGAAGATGAACTGCAACAGATTTCGATCTTGCGGCGGTGTCTCGGCGATGTTCGGGTACAGGATCTCGTAGGCGCGGTTCCACCCGCCGATGTTCCAGTCCGGTGATACGACAAAGGCGGGGGAGGGCAGCAGACCGTCGATCAATCTCGACAGGTGATCGGGTAGGGGAGCCGGATCGGGTGCGGCATTGGTCGGCAGGGCCGCGAAACCTGCCAGCTCCAGCACGTAGCCGCGCTCGGCCGCGGAAAGTCGCATGTTCAGGGCGATGGCCTCGAGCACCTGCCGGGAGGGGTTGATATCGCGCCCCTGCTCGAGCCACGTGTACCAGGTCACGCTCACCCCTGACAGCACCGCGATCTCCTCGCGGCGCAATCCACTGGTGCGTGCGCGGCCGACGGGAGGTAACCCGTGGTCGACACGGACCAGATGCTCACGACGGGTACGCAAGAACGCGCCGAGTTCCCTGCGCCGCTCATCCATTCCCGCCATGGGCTGATCCTATTAGTCTCAGTACTAGTAGTAGTGCCGTCTTCCAACTCCCGGCCCCCGCGTGGGCCAATGGATGACATGCCTGCATTGCGCTCACGAACCGTCACCCACGGCCGCAACATGGCCGGAGCCCGTGCACTGTTACGCGCGGCCGGGGTGTCCGCTTCCGACTTCGGCAAACCAATTGTGGCTGTTGCCAACAGCTTCGCCGAGTTTGTTCCGGGACATACCCATCTGCAACCGGTTGGGCGCATCGTCAGCGACGCGATCACGGCGGCAGGCGCGGTGCCCCGCGAGTTCAACACGATCGCGGTGGACGACGGCATCGCAATGGGTCATGCCGGGATGCTGTACTCCCTGCCGTCGCGCGACCTGATCGCCGACTCGATCGAGTACATGGTCGAGGCACATCGCGCCGATGCGCTGGTGTGCATTTCCAACTGCGACAAGATCACCCCGGGGATGCTGATGGCGGCTCTGCGCCTGAACATCCCGACGGTGTTCGTGTCCGGCGGGCCCATGGAGGGTGGACGCACCACTCTGCAGGACGGAACCGTACGCACGGGGATGAATCTCATCACCGCGGTGGCCGAGTCGGCATCCATGTCCGTCTCCGACACGGATCTGACCCGGATCGAGGAGCAGGCGTGCCCGACGTGCGGATCCTGCTCGGGGATGTTCACCGCCAACTCCATGAACTGCCTGACTGAGGCGCTGGGGCTGGCACCCCCGGGCAACGGTACGACGCTGGCCACCCACACCGCCCGCAGAGAGCTGTACGAGCACGCCGGACGCCTGGTTGTCGAGCTCGCCCGCCGGTACTACGACAACGACGACATCGCGGCGTTGCCGCGACAGATTGCGTCGCGCAAGGCGTTCGAAAATGCGATGTGCATGGACGTCGCCATGGGCGGTTCGACAAACACCGTTCTGCATTTGTTGGCAGCCGCGCACGAAGCGCAACTGGATTTCACCCTGGAGGACATCGACGCGCTCTCGCGGCGGGTCCCGTGCCTGTGCAAGGTCGCCCCGAACGGCTCATATCTGGTCGAGGATGTCCACCGCGCGGGTGGTGTCCCCGCGCTGCTCGGCGAGCTGGACCGGGCCGGACTGCTGCACCGTGAGGTGCACAGCGTCCATGCACCAGATCTGTCGTCCTGGCTTGCCGAGTGGGATGTGCGGGACACGTCGCCCTCGCCGGATGCTGTCGAGCTGTTTCACGCCGCGCCCGGATGCGAGCGATCAGCGCAAGCCTTCTCGCAGTCCCGCCGCTGGCACACACTCGATCTCGATGCGTCGAGCGGCTGTATTCGCGATGCCGCGCATGCCTATTCCGCCGACGGCGGCCTGGCTGTGCTTACCGGCAACCTGGCACCGAACGGGTGCATCGTCAAGACGGCCGGTGTCGATGAGAAGATCCACACTTTCACCGGGCCCGCGATCGTTCTCGAATCCCAAGACGAGGCGGTCGATGCCATCCTGAACAATCGCGTGCAACCGGGTGACGTGGTGGTGATCCGCTATGAGGGTCCGCGCGGCGGCCCGGGTATGCAGGAAATGCTTTACCCGACAGCCTTTCTCAAAGGACGCGGCCTCGGAGCCAGCTGTGCGCTCATCACCGACGGGCGTTTCTCGGGAGGAACATCGGGACTGTCGATCGGTCACGTCTCACCCGAAGCGGCAGCCGGTGGTCCGATCGCGCTCGTCGAGGACGGGGACGTCATCAGTATCGACATCGCCCGACGCACCATCACCGTCGAGGTCGACGGCGAGACACTGCGAATCCGAAGGGATTTCTTGGAATCCGGACTCGGGTACCGGCCCGCCAAACGCGATCGGCAGGTCTCCCCGGCCCTACGCGCATACGCATCCTTGGTCACCTCCGCCGACCGAGGCGCCGTCAGGGAGTTGGACATGGCCTGAGCCCGCGTCACCGGGTCCAGAACCCTGCCGTGAGCCCCGTCGTGCATCGAACCGAACGAGAGGAATAACCAATGTCCCATAGCGAAAGCTTGTGCTGGATGTCGGCGGTCGAGTTGTCCCAGCAGATCGCCCGGCGGAACGTCACGCCAACAGAAATCGCCGAAGCCGTTCTGCGGCACATCGAAACGCTGAACCCCGTGCTCAACGCGTTCGTGTATCACGACCCGGACCAAGTACTCAGTGATGCCAAAAAGCTGACGGAGGATCTCGCCGGCGCAAGACCGCTATCGCGGCTGCACGGAATCCCCTACAGCGTGAAAGAGGTGTGTGCCGTCGCCAATACGCCGGTCACCTCCGGCATCGTCGCCTTCAAAGATGAGATCGCCGATCACGATGAACCCGTAGCCGCCCGCTTGCGAGCGGGCGGCGGCCTGTTTCTGGGAAAGACCAATGTGGCGGAGGGCGGCTACAAGGCCAGTTCCAACAATCATTTGTACGGGCCCACCCGTAATCCTTGGGACATCACCAAGACGGCGGGAGGCTCGAGCAGCGGTGCGGGCTCCGCGACTGCGGCCGGGATGGGCCAACTCGCGCAGGGGACAGACGGTGGCGGATCCATTCGTATTCCCGCGGCTGTCAATGGTGTTGTCGGTTTCAAACCGTCCCTCGGCCGGATTCCTCAGACTCGACTTGCAGGCCGTTTTCACACCTTTGCCTTCCATGGTCCGATCGCCCGAACCGTACCCGACGCCGCGCTGATGCTGACCGCAATGGCCGGTTTTGACGACGCGGATCCGTTGTCGCTGCCCTCGGACGGAGTCGACTATCTCGCAGCCCTGGACCGTCCGATCGGACCTGCGCGCATCGCGTGGTCACCCGATCTCGGCATAACCACATGCGATCCCGAAATCCGGTCTATCTGTGAGAGTGCACTCGTAGCGTTCGTGGAGATGGGCTGGACCGTCGACGAGGATCGTCCCGCGTGGAAGGACCCTGCGCGAGCGATGTGGGAGGGCGTCTGGGCTCCGCTCTACGCCGCGAAGCTGGACGCCGTCGACTGGGATAACCACGTCGGTCATGTCGACGAGGAACTCATCCAGGTGATGCGTGACGGTGCGCGACTGACCACGATTCAGGTTCAGCGTGCCGATGCCGCCCGGGGCAAGATGGTCGATGAACTACGAGAGTTTCTGCACCGGTTTGACTTTCTCGTCACCCCTGTTACCACTCTGCATACCTTTGGCCACGACGAGTTCTGCCCGCCTGCACTTGCGAACGAGCCTCTGCTCGAACGTCTTATGGGGTGGGTACTGACCTACCCGTTCAATATGACGACGAATCCCGCGATCTCGATCCCGGCCGGATTCACCTCGGACGGTATGCCTGTAGGACTGCAGATTGTCGGTCGCCTACGAGCCGATGCCGACGTGCTATGTGCAGCGGCGGCGTTCGAAACCATGCGCCCGTGGGCCCAGAACCGTCCGCGCAATAGTCCGACGGTGGTCGAGAAATCCTGAGTCCCGGGGACCGACCTTGTCAATCAGCGACTTCGGCGTAGATCCGTTCGACGTTGGCCCTCTCCGTGGTGAGGCGATCAATCACGGCGGAGCGCTGATCTCGGCGTGCCCTGATCCGGGCCAGCGTCTCCTCCCGGTCTTCAGCCGAAGGCTATTGGTCGATGCCCAGAGCCGCCGCTTCATCGGGCAGACAGTCTTCATTGACAAACATTGACAAACTAGGACACCGCGGAACTCGACACACGGAGGAATGCCTCACAGTCAACACACAGGCTACCGATAGCTCATCCAAACCTTGAGACTCTAATTTGGTGGTTGCACGGCTTTCGCTCGCAGGGAGATCCCGCAGTGTGAGCCATCGTGCAGGATGCGGCACGCGACGACGACCCCCCCCGACCCCGTCGCGTGCCGCACCGCCCGATTACCTGCGGAAACGGCACATCCCATCACCTTGCAGCCTCACCCAGGTCAATCCTTACAGTCGGACTAGCGCCGTTGTGAGGGGAGTTTTTCCTCGCCCTAACGTTGCCGGAAACCGCTGGGAAACAGAGACTGGCGAGTGTTGTGACATGGCAGCACCAGGCGATACGGGCAATTCCACGCGCACAGCGTGCTCGTACTGCGGTGTGGGTTGCGGAATCGAAGTCCACACCAAGGCCACCCCGACGGGCACCGTCATCGCCCGGGTGTCGGGGGACAAGCTTCATCCGACGAACTTCGGTCGGCTGTGCACGAAAGGCGCCACCCATGCCGAACTGATGGATGCGGTGGGCGGGCGGATGACAAACGCTTTGGTGCGTCCCTCGGGCGGCGCCGAATTCGTGGCGACGCCCGTCGACGCCGCGGTGACCGAGGCCGGGCAGAGACTGCGCGCGATCCTCGATGAGCATGGGCCAGATTCGATTGCCCTGTACGTGTCCGGGCAGATGTCGATCGAAGCCCAGTATTTGGCGAACAAGCTGGCCAAAGGGTTTATCCGCACGGTGCACATCGAGTCCAACTCGCGGCTCTGCATGGCCAGCGCCGGTACGGGGTACAAGCAGTCCTTGGGATCCGACGGACCGCCTGGCTCGTACACCGACTTCGACTGCGCCGACGTGTTTTTCGTCATCGGCGCCAACATGGCCGATTGTCATCCGATCCTGTTCTTGCGGATGGCTGATCGAATGAAGGCGGGCGCGAAGCTGATTGTCGTAGATCCGCGCCGTACTGCCACGGCCGATAAAGCGGATTTGTTCTTACAGATCAACCCCGGTACCGATCTGGCGCTCCTGAATGGGCTGCTGCATCTGCTGGTGGAATCCGGGGCGATTGATGAGGAATTCATCGCCGAGCACACCGAGGGCTGGGCGGCGATGCCCGAGTTTCTGGCGGACTATCCACCGGCCGTGGTGGCTGAGATCACCGGCATTCCCGAATCCGATATCCGCGCCGCCGCCACGATGATTGGGGACGCCGGCGAGTGGATGACGTGCTGGACAATGGGCCTGAACCAGAGCACACATGGCACCTGGAATACCAACGCGATCTGCAATCTGCATCTGGCGACCGGCGCGATCTGCAGACCAGGCAGCGGCCCGATGTCGCTGACAGGACAGCCCAACGCGATGGGTGGGCGCGAGATGGGCTACATGGGACCCGGGCTGCCAGGGCAACGGTCAGTGGTCAGCGCCGATGACCGAGCATTTGTGGAAGAGATCTGGGAATTGGCGCCGGGCTCTCTCCGCACCGATGTGGGTCCCGGCACTATCGCCATGTTCGAGCAGATGGCGGCAGGAGACATCAAGGCCTGCTGGATTATCTGCACCAATCCTGTTGCGACAGTGGCCAATCGCGCAAACACCATCACCGGGTTGGAAACAGCCCAGCTTGTCATCACACAGGACACCTACGAAGCCACCGCGACGAATCGGTACGCCGATATCGTGCTGCCGGCCACTTTGTGGGCCGAAGCCGACGCGGTGATGATCAACTCCGAACGCAACCTCACCTTGCTCCAGCAGTCCGTCGAGCCGATCGGCGAGGCACGGCCGGACTGGCTGCTTATCTGCCAGGTGGCGGCCGCAATGGGTTTCGGGGACCACTTCACGTATGCGTCCAGTGAGGAGGTCTTCGAGGAGATCAAGCTATTCTGGAACCCGAAGACCGGCTACGACCTTCGCGGTGCCAGCTATGCACGGTTGCGCCAGACCCCGCTGCAGTGGCCCTGCCCTCCGGATGACTCCGATGACCGGCATCCGATCCGTTACCTGAACGACGGAATCAGCCAGAATCTGTTCGTCGACGAGAACGGCATGCAACCACAGCTCGCCTTTGCCACCCCATCGCGCCGAGCGATTTTCCACCCCCGCCCACACATGGATGCTCGTGAACTGCCCGACGATGACTACCCGTTCATCCTGAATACTGGCCGACTGCAACATCAGTGGCACACGATGACCAAGACCGGACAAGTTGCCAAGCTCAACAAACTCAACAGCGACCCGTTTGTTGAAGTGCATCCCGATGATGCCGCCGAACTCGACATCACTGACGGACAACCCATCGAGTTGCAGTCGCGACGGGGGAGAGCGGTGCTGCCCGCCGTCGTCACCGATCGGGTGCGGCCTGGGAACTGCTTTGTGCCGTTTCATTGGAACGACGAACACGGCGAGTACCTCGCCGTCAATGCCTTGACCACCGATGCGGTGGATCCCGATTCGTTGCAGCCCGAACTGAAGGTCTGCGCCGTCAGTATGCGTCCCACTAACTCTGTCCAACGACCTACACGGCCGGAGGCGCCATCCACGCATCCCGTCGCCGAGGCGATTGGTCTGACAGCCCAGCCAACGCTTTCCGACGATGAGCGGCATTATCTTTCAGGCTTTTTCGCCACTGTGGATAGTGGTGCCGTCGGTGTTCCGGTCTTGCCGCACACGGCACCGCTGAGCGCCGAGGTCCGGCTGTGGATCGACGGAGCGTTGGCAGGGATGTATTCCCGCGTCGACGGGACTACGAGCGCCCCCATCGCCACCTCGCCAGCTGACAGTGTCGGACCAACGCTGTTGGTGCTGTGGGCGTCACAAACCGGCAATGCCGAGGAGTTCGCGGCTCGACTCGCCACCCAGGTCAATACCTCCGGAGCCGCGGCAAAGGTCGTCAACATGGACCAGTGCGCGCTGGACGATCTGGCCGCGGTCCGTGACGTTGTGGTGGTGACTAGTACCTTCGGCGACGGCGGCCCACCGGACAATGGCGCCGACTTCTGGGACCGGCTGCACGCACCTGAGGCACCCTCGCTGGACGGTATGCGCTTTGCCGTGCTGGGAATTGGGGATCGCGCCTACGAAAACTTCTGCGGTCACGCAAAATCCATCGACGAGCGGATGGCGGCACTGGGCGCCACCCGCCTGATGGATCGGCTCGACTGCGAAATCTACGACGAAGAACCGCTCACGCAGTGGGCCCAACAAGTCAGCACGCTGATCACGACGCCGGGGCACAGGCCCGATGAGTCCGCCTCACACGTTGCCGTCACCCCTACGGCAGAGGTGGCCGTCGCAGCCTCACCGTCCAGTGCGTCCACCGTCACGGTCGAGATGTTCACCCGCGCGAACCCGGTCACGGCGCGGCTATGCCGCAACATGGTGCTGACACCTGGGTCTTCGGTAAAAGAAGTGCGCCAGTTCGGGTTTGATATCTCGGGGTATGGCGTAAGTTACGGAGTCGGTGACGCGCTCGGGGTCTATCCGACCAATAGCGTTAGCTCCGTCGACGCGTGGCTTGCCGCGACCGGCCTACGGGCAGAGGAGATCATCGAAGTCGATGGCACCGAACAAACGCTGCGCCATGCGCTGACCACGTCCTATGACATCGGCCGAATTACCCCAAATCTCCTGAGCTTTCTGGCCGATACAACCAAGGACTCCGCGGCCGCCAAGACACTGCGCGCCGCACGCGCCGACCTGAGAACGTGGGCGTTCGGCCGCAATGGGGTAGACGTGGTGCACGACTTTCCGGTTCGGGCCGACGCCCAACAGTGGCAGGACGTTCTGGTGCGGCTGACCCCGCGTTCCTATTCCATCTCCTCGAGCCCATTGACCAGTCCGGATGAAGTGCAGCTGACTGTCTCGGTGGTGCGTTACCAGGGGACGAACGGGGCCGAGCGTGGCGGTGTGTGCTCGACTTTCCTCGCGGACCGCGCGGGGGAGTCGCCCACACCGGTCTTCCTGCAGAGGTCGCCTCACTTCAGGCCGCCCGAGGATTCCCGTACGCCGATGATCATGGTCGGTCCGGGCACCGGTATCGCGCCGTTCCGCGGGTTCCTGCATGAACGTCGCGCACTCGGACATACCGGGCCCAACTGGCTGTTCTTCGGCGATCAGCATGCCGCACAACACTTCTACTACCGCGATGATCTGACCGCCATGGTCACCGACAAATTCCTCACCAGGCTCGAGCTTGCCTTCTCCCGTGATCAGAAGAAGCGGATCTACGTGCAGCACAAAATGATTGAAAATGGCGCCGAACTGTGGTCCTGGCTGCAGGACGGCGCGCACCTCTACGTTTGTGGCGACGCGAGCAAAATGGCCAAAGACGTCGACAGCGCGCTGACCACGATCATCGAAACGCACGGACAGCTCTCGGCCGAGCAGGCCCGAGACTACAAACGCGAACTGGTGGCCAACAAGCGTTATCTCCGCGACGTCTACTAGGACGTCCGGCGCAGGTGATGCGGACCCAACCGTATGGACGAGCCGCCCGGTCGCTCAGTAGTTGTGGCAGTTGTTGACAGCTCTGCCCACTGGCCCGGAAGACGAGCTCATGATGTCATCGCTGATACCCGTCCACTGTTGGTGGCCCAGGGTTTCTTCGAACGCATTCAACTGCTGCTGACGCTGTCCCGACGGGGCGGCCAGAACCCCGGCAAGCCCGAGCCGCAACTCATTCTCGAGTTTTGGATCGCGACTGATCTTGCGCCAGATCAATGGATCATTCTGCTGCAACGACGACATCACCTGCTGCTCGGAGCACGTGGTGGTATTCAAATCGTCAGCATGTGCCTGACCTGCTACCGCAACAGCAAAGCAGGAGAGTCCTGCTGCCATGCTCACCTCCAAAAGCCCGCGACTGCCCTTGCTGATTCCCTTCATGGCCGAGCACTTTAGTGAGGATTGCATTCACCGGCGGCGAGTTCGCGAAAAGCGGCTCAGATATAGCTGACGGTACACAAACAAGGCTGGCTGCCCAGGATTCCTGGACAGCCAGCCTTAATTCTTTGTCTAGCGCGGTGAAACTTTAGACAGTCTGCACCGAGACGGCCTGGGGGCCGCGATCGCCGGCCTCTTCTTCGAAGCTGACGCGGTCGTTCTCATTGAGGGTGCGGAATCCGCCGCTGCCGAGGATGCCTGAGAAGTGGACAAAGAGATCCTTGCCGCCGCTGTCCGGGGTGATGAACCCGAATCCCTTTTCGGCGTTGAACCATTTGACGATGCCTTGAGCCATGCGATAACTCTCCTGAGTATCTAAATACGGGATCGACGTTCGATCCTGGGTCTGCGGAGGTACGCGAAATCAGGCAACCGGTAAAAGTCACGGAGATTGGTGTGTGTCCGCCGCGGAAAATCTTCGCGAGCGTGTCAGTAAGAAAATCAACCGTTTTCACCATATCAGAGGTTTGGGTTAATGACCAGAACGCGGGAGTAATCGCCATACTGACCTATCCCGAAGGTGAACGTCTGGATCGGCCAGCGCCTCGAGCACCTGGAGGTTGCGCGGTAACTGTCAAGCCAGTGCGGATAGAACGAATCAACCACCGCGCCAATTGATTTCAACTTTCACTGCCCGTGCATTCTTCCGCCTCGGCGTTCAAACATTGCCGTCGTCTTTGGGGCAAAAAGAGGTCAAAGCGCCATCATTCGCGGTGGCCGCCGTGGTCTAGTGGGCTGGGTGTCTTGTTTGTTCGGGGGTCTGGCCAGTCCAGCCGCGGAAGGCGCGGTAGAACGAGTTGGTGTCGTCGTAGGCAAGTAGCAGCGCGATCTGACTGATACTGGTGTCGCCCCGTGACAGGTAGTGGCGGGCCAAGTTCTCTCGTGTCCTGTTGAGCACCGACTGAAAGCTGCTGTGTTCGAGCTGAAGCTGCCTCTGCAGTGTCCGGGTGCTCGTGGCCAATTTTCGGGCGACCGTGCCGATGTCACTTTGACCGGCAGGCAGCGCTTCCAGCAGGACGGTGCGCACCTGCTCCGTCATCGGCGAGGATTGTGTCAGCTCGGAGAGGCGAGCGCGGAGTTGCGGAACGAAGTAATTCCACATCTGGAGGTCTTCGGTCAGGAAGGGCAGTGCCGAATCTTCGGCGGAAAAGACGATTGCATCGACCGGTCCCGCTTCGATATCGGTCCCCAAATATTCACGGATGATGGCAGACCGCGGCGGCGGCTCGGTGGCGTACACCCGCATCGGTGCAACGTCCCTATGGGTTCCGAGACGTGCCAACGCCGTCCAGAAGAGCAGTTCGCTGGTGGTCAACACGGCCGGCGGCGAGGTCTCGGTAAGCCAGGTGTAGGTCAGCAGGGTACGTTCGCTGTCCTCCTCAACCCTGATGTCGATCGGCGCGATGAGATGTTTGAACTTGGCGATTCGGTGAGCCGCGACATTGAGGTTCGGGCTGCACAGTGCAGCAAATAGTGGCGCATCGAATACCTCCGCCGTGAGCGTGCGGGCTATGGCGACCGGCAGTGCGTCGTGTCCGCTCGCCTGCTCGAGCGCACTCCAGAACGCAAAGTAGGCCTCGCTCGAGAGGTCAGCAGTTCCGCGGGTTAACAGGTCGGTCGGCAGTCCCGCTTGCCGTAACACGTAATCGGACTGAATGCCCAGGTTATCCAGTAGCGGTTTGATCGCTGGCGAAAGCGTGAAGGTCCCCGAGTCCGTAGCCATCGTCAACATATTACGGGGTATGCACGCCACCTAATATGGCGCGATCTGCTAGTGACACGGCAGTCCGCTCCACTTAGCGTGGGCGCCAAGCACGCCCAAGAAACTCAACAAGGAGAGCTAATAGATGAAGGCCGCCGTTATCCCGGAGATCAACGCCACATGGGAACTGCGCGAGGTCCCGACACCGACCGCCGGACCCGGCGAGGTGCTGATCAAAGTGCACGCGTGCGGGATTTGCTTCACCGACGTGTGGACCACGCGGGGTGCCGCGGGTGACCTCTTCCCACTGATCACCGGCCACGAAGTTGTGGGCGAGGTTGTCGAGGTGGGCGCCGGTGTCAGCACGCGCAAGGTGGGCGATCGTGTCGGCACCACTTGGGTGCAGTCCACCTGTGGCCGCTGCGACTACTGCAAGGAGAACCTGCCACTGTCGGGTCAGGCGGCCGTCAACTGTGCAGCGCCCCGCCTGACCGGCTTCAACGCCCAGGGCGGGCACGCCGAATACGTCGCCGTCACCGCGACGGGCACCGTGCTGATCCCGGATGGCCTGTCCTTCGAGCTTGCCGCACCGATCTTCTGCGCCGGCTACACCACGTGGAGCGGTCTGCGCGCTGCCGAGCCGGCACTTCACGAGCGCGTCGCCATTGTCGGTATTGGCGGCCTGGGGCACCTGGCACTGCAATTCGCGGCGGCATCCGGACTCGAGACCATCGCCGTCACCCACTCGCCTGACAAGCAGGAATTGGCCCGCAAGCTCGGGGCACACGAGGTAGTCGCGAGCGGCGAAGAGCTGTTGGCCGCCGGGGGAGCCGATGTGCTTTTGCTCTGCAGCAACTCCTACGACCAGGGCGCCGACGCGTTGAAGGGCCTGCGCCACGACGGCCGCGCGATATCGATGGGACTCGACCCCTTGGCCGATATCGTCATTCCGACCGATCGGCAGCGGCCCTTCTTCGCCCAGCGGCAGAAGGTTATTGGATCAACGCACAATGGGCTGCGCTATCTCACCGAGGCCCTGGAATTCGCCGCCGCCGGGAAGGTGGTCCCCATGATCGAGACCTTCCCCAAGGAGGAAGTCGGCACTGCCGTGGCCAAGGTCATCGCGGGCGACGTACGGTTCCGCGCCGTCATCACCTACTAACGCGCGGCGCTATCCGGTAGACAGACTGGCCGTACGCAGGTGCTCAGCACAGGCACCTGCGTACGGCCCGAGGAATTATTGACGTGCCCGCGGTACATCGATGCCGCCGCGTAGGTGGATGTCCGGTGCGGTGCCGCCAAAAGGCCAACACAGGACAGTTTTCTACGCCAGGGCCATCACTATCGAAAGCGAGTATCAGGTATGTCCGAACAAACAACCAGCAAATCGGTGACGCCAGGTGCCGGGCAGCGGCCCAAGGCGCTGGTGCTGATGTCGTCGAACAAGGTGTTGCCGCTCGCGGAGCCGGCCGGGCATCCTGGTGTTTCCACAGGGGTCTTCTTCATCGAACTGGGTCAGATCCTGCAGGAGTTCGGTCCGGATTATGACTTCACTTTCGCGACGACCGATGGCCAGCTGCCGCAGGTCGACATCAACGGCCTTGCGCTGCAATGGCAAGCGGTCGAGAAGCTGACGACCGCCATGCTCGCGACCACCGCGGAGGAGGCTCTCGGATTTGACGTGGACAAGTTCCGTGCACGTCGCCCTGAACTGATCGCCCGCCGTGACGCCGAGCTCGATCTGGCATACCGCTATTTGGGCAACGTTCCGGTTTCCGAAGTCTTGCCCCGAACAGATAAGGAGGTCGCGCCGCTTCGCGATGAGATCGCCGCACGCTTCGCGTCGTTGCCTTCCAAGACGTACTTCTCGGCGCAACAACTGGTCGAGCGCGACCGCGACCCCGAGGACGCTTTCGACCTCGGCGACTACGACTTCGCCCATATCCCCGGCGGGCACGCACCGATGGTCGACTACGTCGACAATCCATGGCTCGGCGAATTGATCAACGTCCTGCATGAAAAGGGTGTGCTGGTCTCGTTGATCTGCCATGCCCCGGTCGCCATGGTCTCGGCCGCAAAGTACCGGGTCGACAAGGACGGCAACCCAACACCCAACACGGATAACCCGTTCACGGGCATCACGGTGACCACCGTGCCGAAATACGCCGAAATCCTTGCCTGCCAAACCGCGTTCCTCAAACTGCCCGGCCACAAGACCCGACCCACCTACTACGTGGACGAGGCCCTCGAAGACGCTGGATTCACATTCGAGGGCGTTTTCCCCAATGCCGGTGCCCCCAAGCTCATCTGGGAGCCAAGCGTCCGCATCCTGACCGGCAACGGCCCCCAAGCCGTCGACCAACAGGCCGCCATGCTCCGCACCCTGCTCACCCAGCCAGGCCACTAGCGATTCCTGTGGCCGGGGCGGTCGGACCACCTTCGAGCCAAGATGATCGATCGGTGTGATGATTGGCGGTGCGAGTTCACAGCCATCTCGCCGTCTAGGTTCGTGTGAGGAGGCCAGGGTGACTATCCGCGCAAAAGCACCGGCGCACAGGCTTCGTGCGATGGCTGGGCGTGACCCGCATGAATCTCACCGGGTCGCGACGCCGCTTGAACTTCTGTACGACCTGACCTTTGTCGTGGCCTTCAGCGCCGCTGCGAACGAACTCGCTCATTCGCTATCGGCGGGCCACATTGGCGCCGGGCTAGTGGGATTCGGATTCGCGACGTTCGCGATCTGTTGGGCCTGGGTCAATTTCAGCTGGTTCGCATCGGCGTATGACACCGACGACTGGGCCTATCGACTCCTGACAATGGGTCAAATGGCCGGTGTCATCGTCCTGGCGCTCGGAATTCCGCAGCTGTACGCATCGATCGCCAAGGGCGAACATGTGGACAACCAAGTCATGGTGGCGGGCTACGTCGTGATACGTGCCGCCATGATTGTGCAGTGGCTACGGGCCGCACAGCAGAATCCAGAGCGCCGGTCCGCGTGCCTTACCTACGCATTGACTATCGGTGTGGCCCAGGTGTTATGGGTCGGTGTAATCATCATCCACACGTCGGTGCCGGTGACGTTCGTGCTGGTTCTTCTTGTTACGGCCGTTGAGATGATCGGCCCCCTGATCGCCGAAACCCTGCGGGGAGGCACGCCGTGGCACCCGCACCACATCGCTGAGCGTTACGGCTTGCTGGCGATCATCGCGCTCGGGGAAGGCATAGCCGGCACAGTTGCATCGCTGTCCGCAGTAGTCGGTGCCCAAGGCTGGTCGACGGATGCGGTGCTCGTGATCATCGCGGGCGTCGGGTTGACCTTCGGCATGTGGTGGATCTATTTCGTGCTTCCCTTCGGGGACTTGCTGCACGCGCACCGTTCACGGGCTATCCCTTTCGCGCTCATGCACATCGGGATCTTCGCCTCGATTGTCGCGACCGGTGCGGGCCTCCACGTCGCCGCTTACTACATCGAACATCACACCGAATTAGAATCGCTTGCAACCGTATTGACGGTCGCAATCCCGGTCGCTGCCTACATCGGCACTGTTTACTTATTGGGCGCGATACTCATACGGCTGTGGGATCCTTTCCACGTACTCCTGGTTGTGCTCACCGCGGTGGTGCTAGGCGGGGCAGTCTGGTTGGCCGCAGGGGGAGTGCCGATGGCGGTATGCCTGGTTATCCTCACCGGCGCGCCCCTTGTCACCGTGGCCGGATTCGAGCTCATCGGGCATCGCCATGCCTCGCAGGCAATCGCGGAATCAATCTCCAGAGGAGGTCCTGCCGAAGGCCGTTGAGATGTCGGATGCGTGAGCGGTCGGGTCAAACTTGTGGCCGTCTCGGTCATTGGCCGCGCGGACAGTTCGCCATAGCGTCGGTGAAAACCGAACATGGACGAAGGAGTTCTGTTGTGGCGTTGCATCGCTCAAGCTGGATGGACAAGGACCTTGACGCGCTTGCCGAGCTGGCACGCCGGTTCTTCGAAAAGGAGTGCACCCCGAATGAGCAGCGCTGGGGCCGGCAGCAATCCGTCGACCGTGACGTCTGGAAGCGCGCCGGGGAACTAGGGCTGCTGTGCTTGAGCATTCCGGAGGAGTACGGCGGCGGCGGGGGGACCTTTGCGCACGAAGCGGTCGTCGCGATCGAACAAGTCCGCGCGCTGGCACCAAGTTTCGGCGGGCTGCTGCACAGCGCGATCATCGCGCACTACATCAATGCCTATGGCACCGAGGAACAGAAGAAGACCTGGTTGCCCAGGATGGCATCGGGTGATGTAGTCAGCGCGATCGCGATGACCGAACCCGGCACCGGTTCGGATCTGCAGTCCATCAAGACCAAGGCGGTCAAAGACGGCGACGACTACCTCATCAGCGGCGCCAAGACCTTCATTTCGAACGGCCAGCTCGCCGATCTCGTGGTCGTCGTCGCCAAGACCGACCCAGAAGGCCGTGGCGCAGACAGTGTTTCACTGATCCTGGTAGAGACCGACCGCGAGGGCTTCCGGCGCGGACGTAATCTGGAGAAAATCGGCCAGCATGGTCAGGACACCTGCGAGCTGTTCTTCGACGATGTCCGGGTACCGCAATGCAATTTGGTCGGCACGGTCGAGGGCCTCGGGTTCATTCAACTCATGCAGCAGCTGCCCCAGGAGCGATTGGTCCTCGCTGTCGCCGCAACGGCCGCGATCGAGAAGACCGTTGATCTCACCGTCGCATACACCAAGGAACGTGAGGCATTCGGGCGGCCGATCTTCAAATTCCAGAACACCCAGTTCGTCCTCGCCGAGAGCGACACCATCAAGTCCGTCGCGTGGAGCTTCCTCGATGACTGCGTGACCAAGCACCTGGCCGGAGAGCTCGATGTGCCCACGGCCGCCAAGGCCAAGTGGTGGCTCACCGAGCAACAATGCAAGGTGGCCGACGAATGCCTACAGCTCTTCGGCGGCTACGGCTATATGCAGGAGTATCCGATCTCACGGCTCTACGCCGATGCCCGCATCCAGAAGGTATACGGCGGCACCAACGAGATCATGAAGACAATCATCGCCAAGGCACTGTGATGGGACCACTTCACGGGGTCAAGGTCGTCGAAATCGCCAGCCTTGCACCGGCTCCATTCGGGTGTATGGTCCTGGCCGATCTGGGCGCCGACGTGCTGCGAGTAGAGCGCGCCGGGGCGCCCGGTGACGGAATCGCACCGCCGGATGGTCCTCTTGACCGTGGAAAACGCACTATCAAACTGGATCTGAAGGACCCCGACGACCTGCATACGCTGTACGCACTGGTCGAGCAGGCTGATGTGTTCGTCGAGGGGTTCCGGCCCGGGGTCGCCGAGCGGCTCGGCATCGGGCCGGCGGACCTGGAGCACCGCAATTCGCGTTTGGTGTACGGGCGAATGACTGGTTGGGGGCAGCAGGGTCCGCTCGCCAGCACTGCGGGTCACGACATCAACTACATCGCGTTGTCCGGGGCGCTCGATCTCATTGGACGCTCGGGGGAACGGCCCGTACCGCCGGGCAACATCATCGGCGACTTCGCCGGTGGTGGAATGCTGCTGGCACTGGGCGTCGTCTCTGCGCTCTACGAACGCGACAGGTCCGGCAAGGGGCAGGTCGTTGACGCTGCCATGGTCGACGGGGCCGCCCTGTATACGGCGTTCATGCACGGAATGCACGCGGTCGGTTTGTGGAACCAGCCGCGGGGGGAGAACGCACTGGACAGCGGCGCGCCGTTCTACGACACCTACGAGTGCGCGGACGGCCGTTACGTCGCCGTCGGATGCGTGGAATTCCCCTTCTATGTACAGCTTCTGGCCGCACTCGGCATCGACGATCCCGACCTGCCGTTCCAGTTGGACACATCGGGGTGGGCGCAGCTCAAGGAGGTGATCGGGGCAAAGATCAAAGAACGCACCCGCGACGAGTGGGCTGCCGTGTTCGCGAACTCCGACGCCTGCGTGACACCGGTGCTGAGTCCCTGGGAGGCACATGAGCACGGACATAACCAGGCTCGTGAGGCATTCATCGAGGTCAGCGGACTGCGTCAGCCCGCCCCGGCGCCTCGCTTCAGCCGGACCCCCGCGCCTCGTCCCGAACCGCACACCGCGGACTCGTCCGTGCTCGCAAAGATGCTGTCCGACTGGGGGATTGCCGATGATCAACTCAAACGGCTGACCGGTTAGTGCTGATACGACCCTGGCGGGCTACCGGTCCAGCGACGAAACGCACGCGAAAAGGCGCTGGGCTCTGAGAATCCAAGTCGGCGCGACAGCGCGGCCACGGTTTCCTCGCCGCGCACCAGGCTCGTGATCGCCGCATCACGGAGAATCTCTTCTTTGATCTCGCGCGGCGACGTGCCCTCGTCGCGGAGTTTGCGCCGCAATGTTTGAGGGCTCATGGTCAACGTCGCTGCAATCTCGTCGAAGCTCAGCCAGTTTCCGGTCAGACCCTGGGCAAGCAGCAGACGTACCTGGCTGGCCGTGGACGTCGCGTAGCTGCGATAGGTGATCACGCTTGCCGGCGCGTGACGAAGATAGTCGTCCAATGAACCTTCGTCACGGACAACGGGCGCCGACAAGTTATCTCTGTCGAACACCAGCGTCGGGTGATCGGCTGAAAAAACCATGGGCGCACCGAATATCAGGTCGTAGTCGTCTACCTCCACGCGTTCGGCATACGGGACTTCAACCCGACGCAGCGGTATCCGCTTTCCGATGGCCCATCCCAGGAACCGGTGTGTCATGGCGAGCAAGGTGTCGATCAGAAGGTCCACCGGCTGCTCGATCTTGCTGAGGTCAATCGATAATGCGGCGGTGGCGCCCCGAACTGTGATCGTGATGGGTGGAATTCCGGGCACTGCCCGTTTGAAATCTGCGAACCGTTGCATCGCCGCACCGAGATCTGTCGCGTTGATCAGCGCGTAGCAGAGAAGCCGAAACGTGCCGCGGGGGACGGGCGTGAGCCCGAGTCCCAGCAGCTCATCATCCGTTTGGCGCCACAGCTCCCGAAACAGGACGCCTGCTTGATCTGTCGTCACCCGGGAACGGCCCTCTGCCAGCAGCGTCGGCGAGACTCCGGCGGCGCCCAGCATCGTCTCCACGTCCCAGCCACAGCGCAACGCCAGCCCAGCGAAGGCCTGAACCCGCTGGATCGGGATCGTGTACGCGGTCGCCGCGTCATGAGGAGGCACGTAGACGACGCTACCGTGCTGACGCGAGCAGTTCAGTCAAGAAGGCGAGAAGTTCGGTCATCGCGGGCCAGGCCTCGGGTTCGTAACGTCATCAACCAGATTCGATGTTGCGCAAGGAGAATGCATGGCCAACCGTGAGGGATTCAACCTGGACCGCCTGGGCCAGTGGACCGAAGAGCAGGAGTTCAAGGTCGAGCGGGAGCAGACGATTGCCTACGCAAAGGCAACCAACGACCCAATCGCCGCCCACCTGGAAGGCACCTACGCGCCTCCGGTCTTCGCGGTAGTGCCAGTCACCGCGATCATGGCCGACGCAACCATGGGGGTGGTTCCCGATGAGCTGATGATGCGAATCCTCCATGGCGAGCACGACTTCCGCATCCACCGGCCGATCGAGCCCGGCGAAATCCTGACGGTACGCGCCAAGCCGATCGGTATCGAGGGCAAGGACTCGGGCGTTGTCGTCACAACACTGATGGAAACCCGCAGCAATCGGGGCGATCTGGTCAACGAGCAGTACTTCATCGGCTTTTTCCGCGGCGGTACGTTCGACGGCACCGTGGGGGAGAGAAGCCCTGAGCATAGTTTTGACGCGTCGCTGCGTGACCGTCAGCCGGACTTCAGCGCGGTCCAGACGTTCGACGAGGACCAGACGTTCCGTTACAGCGAGCCTGCGGGCGATCCGATGCCGATCCATTTAGATGACGATTTCGCCAAGGCAATGGGCTTGCCGGGCATCATCATTCATGGTCTGTGCACCATCGCCTTCACCTCGCACGCGCTGCTATCGCAGCTGTGCCCGGATGATCCCGGTCGTCTCAAGCGGCTCGCGGTGCGGCTCAGCAAGCCCGCACTACCGAAGGAAACGATCACCAGCAGGTTCTGGAACACGGGCGAGGGTACCTATGCCTTCGAGACCGTCGGTGACGAGAAGCCCGGCAAGTTCGTCATCACGGATGGCTTGGCCGAGTTCGCCTAGAAAGGCAATGGAATTATGGGTAAGAGAGTATTTGTGGTCGGCGTCGGCATGACGAAATTCGAGAAGCCCGGACGGCGCGAGGGCTGGGACTACCCGGCGATGACCCTGGAATCGGGCACCAACGCGCTCGATGACGCGGGCATCGAATACGACCTGGTGCAACAGGCCTACGCCGGTTACTGCTACGGCGAATCATGCTCCGGACATCGCGCAGTGTATGGACTGGGCCTGACCGGCATCCCCGTCTTCAACGTGAACAGCAACTGTTCGACGGGCTCGAGTGCATTATTTCTTGCGGCGCAGGCCGTTCGCGGCGGACTAGCGGACTGCACGCTGGCGATCGGCTTCGAGAAGATGCAGCCGGGGTCACTCGGTTCCACCTACGATGACCGCGAACAGCCGATGCAGAAGCACCTGGAAGCGATGGCCGAACTTCAGGAATTCGCATTCCCCGTCGCGCCGTGGATGTTCGGTGCGGCGGGTGTGGAGCACAATCAGAAGTACGGCTCAACCCCAGAGCATTTCGCCCGGATTGCCGTCAAGAATCACCGCCATTCGGTGAACAACCCGTACTCGCAGTTTCAGGACGTGTACACCGAGGAAGAGATCCTGGACGCCAAGATGATTTACGCCCCAGGGCAACTCACTCGCCCGATGTGCTCGCCGACATCCGACGGCTCAGCCGCAGCTGTGCTCGCCAGCGAGGCATTCGTCGAGAAGCACGGTCTCGCGGCGCAGGCGATCGAGATCGTCGGCCAGGCTCTGGTTACCGATGTGCCAGGGACATTCGGCGCGGGCAGCATGGCGACCCTTGTCGGTGCCGATATGAGTCGCGCCGCTGCGAACCGTGTGTACGAGCAGGCGCAGATCACTCCCGACGATATCGATGTGATCGAGCTACATGATTGCTTCGCGCCTAACGAATTGCTCACCTATGAGGCGCTGGGGCTTGCCGGTGAGGGTGAAGGTCACAAGCTCGTCGACAACGGCGACACCACCTACGGCGGTCGCTGGGTTGTCAATCCGTCCGGTGGTCTCATCTCCAAAGGGCATCCCCTGGGCGCTACTGGTCTCGCACAATGCGCCGAACTCACCTGGCAGCTGCGCGGCACGGCGGACCAACGTCAGGTCGACGGTGCGAAGGCCGCACTGCAACACAACATCGGTCTCGGCGGGTCCGCCGTTGTCACCGCGTACCAGCCTGCTAACCGATGAATCCTGTTATCCAACAACAATTCCCCATATAAAAGAGGAGTAATGCATCATGGCCAAGGCCAACGTTTCCAAAGAGATCGCCGCGCCGCAAGAAAAGGTGTGGGCCACCATTTCCGACCCTGCGCGCTTCGAGGAATGGCTGACTGTGCATACGAAGTGGAAGGAAGCTCCACCGGCGCAGCTGTCCAAGGGCGCCACCATGAGCGAAATTCTCACGATCATGGGTATGGCCAACACCATCACGTTCACCGTTGACGAGTTCGATGCCCCGAACAGCACCACGTTTTCGGGCACTGGCATGGCCGGAGCGAAGATCAGCTTCCGGCTGACCGTTGAGCCACACGGCGATGAGGCCTCCATCGCAACTGTCGACGCTGAGTTCATCAGCCAGATGATGGTGGGAGCCATCGGGGGAGCGATCGAACGCGCATCGACGAAGGAACTCAACGAGTCCCTCGACAAGCTCGCTGCCCTCGTCGCCTGACGTTCGATCATTCACTTACAGAAGGAAACTCATATGGGTTCAATGAAGAACCGTGTCGCGATCGTGACCGGCGCGGGTCGCGGCATTGGTCGTGAGCACGCGCTGTTGCTTGCCGAAGAGGGCGCGAGTGTTGTCGTCAACGATCTTGGAGGCGCCAACGACGGGAGTGGCGCCGACGTGGGTCCTGCCCAGGAAGTGGCAAACGAGATCGTCGCCGCGGGCGGCAATGCGGTTGCCAATACCGATGACATTGCGACCTGGATTGGTGCGAAGAGCCTTGTGGATCAGGCTATTTCAGAATTCGGTGGCCTGGACATCGTCGTCAACAACGCTGGCATTCTCCGTGATGGTTTCGTTGCGGCCATGGAGGAATCGCAGTGGGACAGCGTGGTCGCGGTGCACCTGAAGGGGCACTTCGCGGTGTTACGCCATGCCGCCGGGTATTGGAAGGAACAGTCGAAGGCGGGCAAGCCGGTGAACGCTGCCGTGATCAACACCGCGTCTGCGTCCGGTACCTTCCTGACGAACGCGGGCCAGGTCAATTACGGCGCCGCCAAGGCAGGTATCGCCGCCCTCACTCAGGTTGCAGCTCTCGAGCTTGAGCGTTACGGGGTACGCGTGAATGCCATCGCTCCTGTGGCGAGAACTCGGTTGACCCTCGCGACGCCGGGCATGAGCGCGATCTTCGCCGAAGAGGTTCCTGAGGGTGAGTTCGATGCGTTCAGCCCCGCGAACATCGCACCCGTGGTGGCGTATCTTGCCGGCGAGAAATGCCCCTTGAACGGCGCTGTTCTCGCGGTCCAAGGCGGTGCCATCACCTTGCTGGAGGGCTGGACGTCACGGGAAACCGTCGAGACCGAAGGTCCGTGGGTTCTCGACGAGCTGCCCACTCAGTTGGACCATTGGGCGGCTGGGGCCTGAACGCATGATTGATGAGCGACGTGCTGTCTACGCCGGTGTGGGCACGCGCGAACTGTTCGTCGCGGGGGAGGGGCCGGCCGTCGTGCTTCTGCATGGGTTTTCCCACTCTGCGGACGCGTGGCGTCCGCTTCTGGACCGGTTCGAAGAAGCCGGGCAGGCCGCTGTCGCGGTTGACCTGCCCGGCTTCGGTGCCGCCGACTCCGCCCGGCCCGGCGCATGGCTGCCACAGGGCGACCGCTTCGTCGGGGAGGTGATCGCGCAGCATGGTCGGAACACTTCGGTCGTCCTGGTCGGGAACTCGCTCGGCGCGTATCTGGCTCTCCGCGCCGCGGCCTCACCCCAGCGGCTTCCCATCCGGGGCATTGTGCCCACGGGCACTCCCGGCATGGGGTGGACGCGGCTGGTCCGGGTCGGTCAACTGGGTGCCGCACGTTTCTTCGCGCGGGCGACGGTATGTACCCCTCGGCCCCTTCGGGCCTATCTTGCCGACGCGGTCATCGGGCGGTTGATCTACGGAAACCAGGCATCGCGGGACAAGAAGATGGTGCGCACCCTCAGTTCTCAGTTGTACGGCCGCGGCGACGCCCACAAGCTGCTGGTGCAGGGACTTCGCATGAAGGCGGAAGTCGATGGCGAGCCGGCGATTACCGGTATCTCGTGTCCTACCGTGCTTGTGCATGGGCGCCGGGATCGACTTGTCGCGCTCGCGTCGAGTCAGGGCTGGCACCAAGCCATTCCACAGAGTCGGCTGGTGGTGCTCGACCACGCAGGCCACTGTCCGCAGCTGGATGAGCCTGACTACATCGTCGGCATCTCCCGCGGGCTAACCGCGGGAGATGCCGATCAATCCAGGCCGGCGTGACACAGACGGGCCGGTGAGCAGTCGTTGATCACATTTCCTGTGCCGGCATCTTTCGTTAGCCCTGACCGGATCGGCGGTCCAATAGGTGACTGAGTTCGGCCCTGGTTGCAGGCCAGGGGTCAGGTTTTCTCGGCCGTTGGCGGGGTTCGATACTCAGGCGCAGAGCAAGGCCGCGCATGGTGTCCAGCGCTACGCCGATACGGCGATTCCACACCGGTCGAGGCAGGTCGGGCGGTATCAGATCGGTTGCCGCTGCAGTTATCCCGGCGTTCATGGTTCGCTCCAGTGGGGCGAGCCGTTCGTAGAGTTCGGCGTCTTCGCTGGCGGCGAACCATACCCGGATCCACACCTGGAACAGTTCACTTGTGAAGTAATCCCACATGACGTCCAGTGCCTCGGCCGTGCGGGTATCGCCAGTAGCCGGCAGATCCGCCACCCGGGCTCGCAGCTCGTCGACGGCCAGTCGGCCGACTTCGTCCAGCGTGGCCGCAATCAGATCCAGCCGGGACGGAAAATGGTATGCCAGGGCGCCTGGCGAGGAATCGGCCATTTCGATCACACGTCGGGTGGTGGTGGCGAGATAGCCGTGCTCGGCAATGCTGCGAATCGTCGCGGTGATCAACGCGGCACGCGTCTGTTCGCGGCGCTGCGCCTGCGTGCGGGGTGCCGGAATCTGCGCGCTGGACCTGGGCATGACTCCACTCTAGCCAAACGGGGCAGGTGCCCCGTAACATCGCCTAGGTTAGTTGCGGGGCACGTGCCCTGTTTTTCGAAGGAGTCTCCAATGGCGATAGCAGACCAGGTAAGTGCGGGTGGGGGCATCCACTCCGATATGGATGCACTGGCCGCAATGATCAATACCGGGATGGAGCACGCCGTCCCGGCGATGCACCAACTGGGCATCCGGGTTCTCGAGGTCGGGCCCGGACACGCGGTCACTGTGGTACCACTGGCGGGCAATAGCAACCACATCGGCACCATGTATGCGGGCGCACTATTCGGTGCCGCAGAGCTGCTCGGTGGCGCCCTGTTCTTTCCGAATTTCGATGCGGCACGGTTCTACCCGACCGTGAAGGACCTTCAGATTCGTTATCGACGGCCCGCGACCACCGATGTGCGGGCGCGGGCGTCACTGGACGCGGCCACGATCGACCGCATGCAACAAGAAGTCCGGATAACCGGCAGAACCGAGTTCGTGCTGGATGCTGTCCTGACTGATAACTCCGGCGCGACAGTGGCCACCACGCATGGCACCTATCAGATCCGCACTTCCGGCGAATCCACACCATCATGAAGGAACTCGCCATGGAGGCAAGCACAAACCGGGCTCTGGATCAGCGGCCCACCATCGATGTACACAACCCGGCCGACGGTCGATTGGTCGGCAAGGTCATCGACGAGTCCGCAGAGTCGGTCGCCGAAAAGGCGCTCGCCTTGCGGCAGGGGCAGGGGGAGTGGGAAGCCCTGGGACACCAGGGCCGAGCCCGCTGGCTCTTCACGTTTCAGTCATGGCTTCTCGACCATTCGGCGCATATCGCCGATGTCTTGCAGTCCGAGACCGGCAAGCCGCGCGCCGAGGCAGAATTCGAAGTCCCCGCATGGGTCGACCTGATCAACTACTTCGCTCGCAATGCGGGCAAGTTCCTGGCCGACGAGCGGCCAAGACCGCACAGCCCACTCGGCTGGACGAAGACGCTCACAACCACGTACCGGCCCTATCCGCTAGTCGGCGTCATCGCCCCGTGGAACTTTCCCCTCGCTATGGCTGGACTTGATGTTCCGCCCGCACTCATGGCGGGTGCCGCCGTACTGCTGAAGCCGTCCGAGGTAACCCCACTTAGCGCACTTGAGCTCGCACGGGGGTGGGATGAGATCGGCGCACCGAAGGTGTTCGCGGTCGCGACAGGGCGTGCCAATACCGGTGGGGCAGTGGTCGATACGGTCGACTACGTGCAGTTCACCGGCTCGACGAGCACCGGTCGAAGTATCGCGCGGCGATGTGTCGAGCAGCTGAAGCCGTACAGTCTGGAGCTCGGGGGGAAGGATCCCGCTCTGGTACTGGCGGATGCAGACGTCGACCGCGCTGCACACGGTATTGCCTGGGGTGCGTTGTTCAATGCCGGCCAGGTCTGTGTGTCGGTCGAGCGCGTGTATGTCGAGGCGCCCGTCTACGACGAGTTCGTCTCGAAACTCACGCAGCGTGTCCGCGAACTGCGTCAGGGCCAGGATGACAGAGGTTTCCGCTTCGACACCGGGCCGATGGCGAACATGACTCAGCGCGATATCGTCCAGCGACACGTCGATGAGGCGATTGCGGCCGGCGCACGCGCGACTATTGGCGGAAAGCCCACTGGCCGCGGCACATTCTTCGAGCCGACGGTGCTCATCGACGTGAACCAATCGATGTCCTGCATTCAAGAGGAGACGTTCGGCCCGACGATTCCGGTAATTAAGGTTGCCGACGAGGACGAGGCGATCCGGCTTGCGAACGACTCACGCTACGGTTTGTCGGCATCGGTGTGGACTCGCGACCAGGCGCGCGGGCGTCGGGTCGCCAGGAAGCTCGATGCCGGCGCGGTCAACATCAACGACACCATCGCGAATTTGTTCAGTTTCGCCTTGCCGATGGGCGGCTGGAAGCAATCCGGTGTCGGGTCACGCTGGGGCGGGGCGGCCGGCGTGCGTAAGTACTGCCGACAGACCGCTATTACGGAGCCACGTCTGCCACCTGTGATCAACGAACCCATGTGGTTTCCCTATTCCAAGACCCGGATCCGACTCGCTTTCGGTGCCATGCGTGCTATTGGTGCACAGGGCCTGCGTCGAATCGGCTTATCAAAGGAGAAAGTTCGATGAAGAATAATTCAAATGTTTTGCGCGGCAGGGTAATAGCAATCACTGGTGGAGCGCGCGGTATCGGATTCGCGACCGCTTCGACCTTGCGCGCGCTGGGCGCCAAGGTGGCCATCGGCGATGTCGACGAGGTCGCGGCCAAGCAGTCCGGTGCCGATATCGACGTGTTTCCACGCCAGCTGGATGTCACCGATTTCTCGTCATTTACAACATTCCTGGACGACGTGGAACACGAGCTCGGTCCACTGGACGTGTTGATCAACAACGCGGGCATCATGCCTGTCGGGCTGCTGACCGACGAGCCAGATGCGGTGACTCGGCGCATCCTGGACATCAACGTCTACGGGGTCATCATCGGGACCAAACTTGCTGCGCAGCGCATGGTTCCGCGCACATCGGGTCATGTCATCAACGTCGCGTCGCTGGCTGGTGAGACATACACTGCCGGGCTTGCCACCTACTGCGCGAGCAAGCATGCGGTCGTAGGCTTCACAGACGCGGTGCGCGTAGAAAACCGGAAGACGGGAGTGCACTTCTCGACGGTGCTGCCATCGTTCGTGAATACCGAACTGACCTCGGGCACAACGGGTATCAAGGGCCTCAAGAACGCCGAGCCTAGCGATATCGCCGACGCCATGGTCGATCTCATTATCAACCCGCGGCCCAAGGTACGAGTCACTCGGTTGGCTGGCGCACTCATTTCATCGCAGAAATTCATGCCGCGCGTCATTGCGGAAGGATTCACCACGCTCTTTGGCGGAGATCACGTCTTCACTGACAACGTCGACACGGCGCAGCGCAAGGCGTATGAGGACCGCGCCCGCGGTGAAAGGTGAAGGCAGATATATGACGCCGCGAACATTGGTCGAATCGTTCCAGTCCGTTGCCGCACGCCAACCTGACGTGGTCGCGATCCGCAGCGCGGACGGTGCGACCGCCCTTACCTGGCGACAGTACGCGCAGCGGGTCCGCGCAATAGCGTCCGGCCTGGCCGCTATCGGCGTCGCGCCGGGAGACACCGTCGCCTTGATGCTGACAAACCGGCCCGAATTCCATCTCTGCGACACAGCGGTCCTGCATACCGGCGCGACGCCCTTCTCCGTGTACAACACCAATCCCGCAGCAGTGCTCGCGTACCAGTTCGACAACGCCGGAAACCGCGTGGTGATCTGCGAGAAGCTTTTTCTGTCAACGGTGCTCGCCGCAGTAACACAAGACAGCAAGGTCGAACATGTGATCTGTGTCGACGGGGAGGCCGACGGCGTCATCAGTCTGAGTGCGCTTGAGTCATCCTCTGCCAGCGACTTCGATTTCGACGCCTCCTGGCAGGCTGTGCGGCCCGATGACCTGCTGACAATCGTTTACACGTCCGGCACCACGGGTCCACCGAAGGGGGTGGAACTCACACATACCAACTTCATCGAGAATGCACGTATTACCGATGATTTCGGCGGAATCGGTGCGGTGGATCGCGTGATTTCCTACCTGCCGGACGCCCACGCGGCCAACCGCTGGTTCGCGCACTACACAAACCTCTTGCACGGCGTCACCGTGACGACCGTGCCCGACGTCAAACAGGTGCTTGCCGCGTTGACCGTCGTGCGGCCAACCGCGTTCCTCGGCGTGCCACGCATCTGGGTGAAGCTCAAGGCGGCACTCGAACAGCGGATTGCCGACGAACCCAATCTCATGAAGCGGCGGCTTGCACAGTGGGCATTCGCGACCGGGCAAGCCAAGGCTCGCATCGAATCGGCCGGCGGACGTCTTCACGTCTTGGGCGCTTTCCGATACGAACTCGCGGATCGGATGGTGTTGTCGAAGGTGCGCGCACAACTCGGCATGGACCAGATACGCCTCGCGGTCACCGGCGCCGCACCCATCCCGCCCGAGGTGCACGAGTTCATTCTCGGGCTTGGTGTCCCGCTGTGCGAGGGCTGGGGAATGTCGGAATGCACTGCCGCGGTGACTGTCAATCTGCCGACCCGCATCAAGATCGGTACCGTAGGACGCCCGGTGCCCGGCGCAGAGATCGCACTGGCCGCCGACGGCGAGGTCTTGGTGCGCGGTCCGATGGTAATGCGCGGCTACCGCAAGGATTGCGAAAAGACCAGTGAAACAATTGATTCCAGTGGCTGGCTGCATACCGGCGATATTGGCCGCATCGATGCGGACGGCTTCCTGTCCATCATCGATCGGAAGAAGGAACTGATCATCAACGCGGCCGGTAAAAATATGTCTCCCACGAACATCGAAAACACGGTAGCGGCCAATTGCGCACTAATCGGGGTTGTCGCGGTGATCGGGGACGCGCGCCCCTACAACACCGCGCTGATCTGTCTGGATCCCGATGTGAAGGGGAAGTACACGTCAGATGGTGCCATCGGACAAGCAGTCGAAGCCGGCGTTGCCGCGGCAAACGCGAAGCTGTCGCGCGTCGAACAAATCAAGAGGTTCACCGTGTTGTCCGAAACATGGGAGCCCGGTGGGGAGTACCTGACGCCGACGCATAAGCTCAAACGCAAAACAATCGAGGCGCGCTACGGCGAGCTTATCCAACAGATGTATCCGTAACGGGGCGGGACGATGTCGGCCACCCGACGTCGTCGAGCCATTGCGGCCGTCAGGGCGGGAACACTTCAGCGGCCGTTAAGTGCTTGTTGCAGTATCTGTTCGAGTTCTTTTTGGACGTTTTGCAGGGGCGCGGTATCGCGGTTGGCACGGGCGAGAATCAGCCCGCCTTCGATCGATGTGACGATGAGTGTGGCGAGGCTGCCCGCGCGTTTCTGCTTGATTCCCATCTCCACGAGACCTGCGGCAATAAGGTCCTGCCAGGTTTGGAAGATGGCATCGGCCTGGGGAATCAAACCCTCGTCGATGTCGCCGCCGCCGATCGCTGCGGAAGCAATCGGGCAGCTGACGCCGAAGTCCTTATGCTGCAAGATCGTTACCCAAAACTTGATATAACGGCTGATTCCGCTGGCCGGATCGACAGCGAACGCTTCGGCGACCTTGGTCTCCGTGATGTGGCCGGCCAGATCGAGGGCTTCGGCGATCAATTGAGCGCGCCCTTCAGGGAAGTAGTAGTAGACCGAACCTCGCGGCGCGCCGCTGCGCGCGATGACCTCATCGACAGTGACGCCGGCCGCACTACGTTCGGCCATGAGCTCCACGGCCGCGTGCAGCATCCGCTCCTTGGTCTTTCCCTTGCCTGACCTCTGCGGCGTTTTTATGCCAACCACCGGCGATCATCCCTTCTGCTTCACCTTCGGCCGGCAGTCTATCTAACCTATGGATTATGGTATTGGCCATATGTTAGATTGCGGAAACGGGCTGCACGCGCGGCACGCACCAGATCGAACAACTAAGGAGACACGACGTGGCAGAAATACGAACCAGCGAAGTGATCGTCGACGGCGTGCGGTCTCCACTGTTGGCAACCGGGCCCGATCACGACTCAACAGCCGTGGTCTTCATTCACGGAAATCCGGGTTCGTCGCATGATTTTCGAGGACTGCTGGCCACGGTTGGTGACCACACGCGCGCGGTGGCGCTGGATATGCCCGGCTTCGGGCAGGCAGATAAGCCGCGCAACTTCTCGCAAAGCGCAGTCGGACATGCACGTCATCTTGACGGTGCGCTCGCGAAGCTGGCTATTTCCGATGTTCACCTCGTGCTGCATGACTTCGGTGGGCTGTGGGGACTCACCTGGGCTGCTGCACACCTGGAGCAGGTCGCGTCTATCACGCTGATGAACACCGGCGCGATCTCCGAGCACCGCTGGCACTGGCCCGCACGACTGTGGCTTGTGCGCGGAATCGGGGAACTCGTCATGCGTCTCACCACAACCGCAGCGTTCAAACTCATCATCCAACATGGTTATGCCCTCAAACCGTGGCCCACACCGCTGCCTGCCGATTTCCTGGCACACATGGCCCATGATTTCGACGCCGAGACACGTGACGCGGTGCTGCACTTGTACCGCGCATCTCGCAACATGGGTGAGTTCGGGCCCGCCCTGGCATATCTGTTGCGCCAGCACGCTATTCCAGCATTGGTAATCTGGGGTGCTCGCGATCACTTCCTGCCCGTCAAACATGCGCATCAGCAACTCGACGCCTTTCCCTCGGCAGAGGTGGTCATCCTGGACAAAGCCGGGCACTTCCCGATGATCAGCCATCCCGCCCAGACCGAAGCCGCCGTCACCAGATTCCTCAAACCTCTACTGGCCCAGGCGCAAGTACCGGCACCCAGGCTTGATGCCGAACAGATCCAACCAGCACGCTGACGCCGAATTCGTTAGCCGATGTCATCAACATGGTGTTTGTTCGGGTGACCCTCAAGAACCTGTGCGGCCCGAAGGCCGGGACCGCGATGCGGAATGACGTTGTGGCGGACTGCGGTCAAATTTCACGAAGGTCTCAGTTGAGCAAAGGTACTGCAGCGTAACCGCGAGGCGTGGACCTGTATGGCCTGACTGGCTCTAGTGTTGGCCGTTATGGCAGGACGTGACAGTTACGTGAAGCGTTGGCGCGTCTCACTTTACGTAGTTCTACCAGCGTTGGTGCTTGCTCCACTCGGAGTCCCCGGTGCGCCTGTCGCCCACGCGGCCGCGGCGACAGCGACACTGTCGGTGACATCGACGTGGCAGACCGGTTTCATCGCCAGTTTCACCATCACCAACTTGAGCACGGTGCCACTATCTGATTGGGCGCTTGAATTCGACTTGCCGGTGGGAGAGTCCATCCGGCACACATGGAGTAGCACCATCACCCAATCGGGCACACACTATGTGCTCACCCCGGCGAACTGGAATCGCATCATTCCGCCGGGTGGTTCGGCCACCGGTGGCCTGCGAGGCGTACTGAGCGGTTCCTACACGCCACCGCTGAATTGTGTGCTCAACCGCCAATATGCTTGCAGTTAAGGGCGATTGCGCACTTTGGTTGATCAGTTGGTGGCGTTGAGGATCTTGATCGCGAAGACGAGCGAGTCTCCCGCACGAATGCCCGCGCTGGGCTGGCCGGCCGGATACCCGTCGGCCGAGGTCATCGCGACAGCGACGGTGGAACCAACGCGCTGTCCCGCGATGGCCTTCTTGAAACCCGGGACGACTCCACCAAGCGGGAACTGAGCCGGCGTGCCCCGTGTGTAACTGCTGTCGAACACCGACCCGTCGCGTCCATTCACACCCATGTAACAGACCGAAACCGTGGCCAAGTCTCCGACGGTTTGTCCGGATCCAGCCTGCAGTGTGTGCACCTGAGTCTCTGTCACACTGAACGGAGCGGTCACGTTGACGGACGGCGCCGCAGCATCCGTGGACCCGATCACCGCGACATTGCCGGTGCTTCCTGCCAGCGTCCACTCGGGGGTGCCACCGGCCTGCGGTGCGGCCGTGGGGCACCCACTGGCTGTGGTGGTTGGGTCAGCAGGTTCCGATTTGGCTTCCGTATCGGATCCGCACGCTGCGAGCGCCACGACGAATGAGGCGGCACAGGCCGCGAGCGTGACAGAAGGGGACACACGCGAGAGGTTCACGGCTGTCACGCTAACAGCTTGATTGCGATGTCGTCCCGAACCAAGATGTCGTCCCGAACCAAGTGGTGAGGAGCGGAGCGGATAACTGGACTCTTTGTCTAGCTATGGGCGCTCACTCGTCCCGATCGCTTTGTCGGTGCACCTGGTTGGGTATAGTCCGGCCGGGCGAGGGGTTCAGCCGCAACCTGACCACTACCGCAGGAAGACGCGAGAGGAAGTCCATGAGGACGATCGCATATCGCCACAAGGCAGTCGTCGGCCTGGCCGCCGTCGCGCTGATGACCGTCGGCTGCAGCAATGGCCCGAGCGTCGACATGTCGTCGCCTCAGGTCGGGTTGATCGCCACCACCTCGTCTGCAGCGCCGGCGCAGCCCGCCGAGGTCAAACTGATCGGGGACAGGGACGTCGAGGTAACACTGACTGGCCCGATCGCTGCCAAGTATTTGTCGGCGACCGAGGATCAGAAGCAGGCTCTCGGCAAGGCGCTGACGGGTGACCGCAACGCCGGCACTCGGGAGAGTGGCGCGGTGTTCCAGCAGTTCCAGGGCGGCGCGATCATCGCCAAGGACAACCAGGCAGGCACACCCGCATACATCGTTGTGGGCAAGATCCGGGATGCCTGGAATATCCAACGCGCCCCGGACGGCACACCGTCGATCACTGGCGAGAACGGCTCGGCGGGTCCGCTCGGCCTGCCCACCAGTGACGAGAACGCCGTCGGCGACCTCATTGTGTCGACCTTCGAGCACGGCAAGATCGCATACGACGCGAAGACCGACCAGGTCGAGGTGACGGTCAATGGCAAGGCTGTGCCCTCTGGGCTGTAACAACGGCGATTTACGCCGAAGATGTGCGGCATCGTTGGTCGCCGAGGAGCACTAACGTTCTGAGCTGCTGGGCGCCGCGGCGTGTATGGCTGCGGCGTACTTTCGCCAGATAAGAAGCGAGCCCGCGGAAAGCGCACCGAGGAATGCGAACGCAACCCGGAACCCGAATTCCTGGGCGATGTAGCCGCCGAGCAGGGGACTCAGACACGCTCCGACGCCTTGAGCAGCCATCAACGCTCCCTGTCCGATGTTGATGTGTCCGCTCCCTTCCAGCAGCTGTGCCACCAGCCCAGGAACCGCTACGGAAAGCATCCCTGCCCCGATGCCGTCCAGGATCTGCACGGGCACTATTCCCCAGGTAGTGACAACGCTGGCGGCGACGAGTCCACGTACGGGTAGGGCGACGAAGGCGATGGCAAACACCGTCCAGTAACCGCGTGTGCGGGCCATCCGGGTCGCGGCCAGCGAGGCGATCACCATCACCGCTTGGGCGACAACCACCGTCGCGGCTACGGTGAGGAACGGGTCGGCCCGGTGGGCAACGACGGCCAGCCCGTACAGGGGCAGCATTGCCGCATTCCCCAGGTGAAACAGCAGGACCGCGGCCGCCACAGCACGCAACACCGGAGAGCGCGCCAGAATCTGTAAACCGCTTGCAGCGCCCTGATTTTCATCGGTGGCTCCGCGCGCAGCCCGGTCATCGATGTGGCCAGCAGGTATCGACAGGATGGCGATGATCGCGGCTATTGCGAACAGTGCCGCCAGTCCGAAGACCGCGGCGAATCCGAAGTACCAACCAAGAACTCCGGAAAGCGCTGCGCCCACCATGTTTCCGGCGTGGTTGTAGGCCTGATTGCGGCCGTTTTGCTCAACGAAGCCCGACTGGCGCACCACTCCCAGGGTGATCCCGATGACCGCGGGGCCAAG
Source organism: Mycobacteroides franklinii (assembly GCF_002013895.1). Lineage (GTDB taxonomy): Bacteria > Actinomycetota > Actinomycetes > Mycobacteriales > Mycobacteriaceae > Mycobacterium > Mycobacterium franklinii. The sequence goes on from NZ_MAFQ01000010.1 coordinate 56,382, forward strand.
GACAGCCGCGGCAACAGCCGCCGCGGCCTGTGCAGCGGCCACCACCCAGAATCCTCCGGAAACCAGTACGAGGGTCGACGCCGCGACAGTGCATATCGCCGCCACAACAACCCAGAACCTTTTGCGGCCTGTTGCGTCGATGAGGGCACCCGCCGGTGTGGTCGACGCCAGCCCCACGGCATTGCCCAGCGCTGTGACTGCACCGATGGCACCTGTCGCCCAGCCACGCCCCGCCAGTAAGACCCCAAGAAATGGACCGATACCCGCCTGCACATCGGCCATGAAAAAATTGGCCGCAGCTAAGGCGTTACGGTCGCGCGCGGTCCCTGTCCGCGTTTGCGTCATCTGGTGATTGTGCCCGCTGCAGCGGGCCGATGTCGCGGCTGTGAATATGAGATTGGCGAGTTGCCTGGCGAGCAGTCATGCGTGTGGGCCGTCGACGTTGTTCCCCTGAGCGGGGGTGTCTGGGCAGCGGGGCCGGGTTAACTCAGCCGGAATCGAACCTCCGCCAGGTTCGCGACCGCGACTGACTTCAGGAGTGAAGCGAGACCTAGGAGCTGCGCGGTTTTGGTGGGCTTCTCGGCGTGACCGAAGCCAACGGTGCGCACCGAACTGATCCGCCGGTAGAGGCGCTCAAAGTTGTTCACTTGCCGTTGCAGCGCAGCCATATCAATCAGTTCCGTTTCATCGCCCGGCAGTTCGGCGAGCAGGTACAGCGGCGCGGTGACGAGGGAAATTGCTGGTATACCGGCGTGCAGGAGAGGCTCGCCCTCGCCGAAGTGAACGAGGGCGCTCGGTCTCGAAACACGGGTGATCGCAGCATCTTCGGCCAGCCACTCTGCCCGCGCGAGATGTGCCAGCTCGGGCGTGGTCGCATACAGAAGTTCAGGTTCAATCCGTCCGGTCGGCCGGAAGTCGTTGGCGTCGGGGTCGTCGATGAATTCCCGAGCACCAAGGTGCTCAATAGCGAGGCCTGCAACCGCTCGCCGTTGGCCTGCGCCGCCGGCCCACAATTCTGGATGGTCGGCCAGGAAGCGCTGGGTTGCCTGCCCCTCGGAGGTGACCGCAGGGATTCGCATATGGCCACTGGTGAAGACGAAGACAGTCGTGCGATCGGGGGGATCGAGTGCGGCGGCGCGGGCCATAGCGACCACGGCGATATGGCCGTTCTCCTCAACGGCATTGACGCCGTCGGTATGAGTCACGACAAAGACGGTCTCATCCGGCCTGGTGGTTCCTTCGACCGTCGTCCAGATGGTCCGGGCGGACGAATCAGGGGTGAGCCGATAGTTCAGCACCAGCGTCGCGTGCTCGTGGCTGGTCGCGCTCGCACGTGCGGTAGCGGCGCCTTCGCCGCTGACGAAGACGGCAGGGATGCCCTGATAGTCCATTGTGAACGGGAGGTACTGGCCACGCGCGTGATCGTCACTTATGTTGCGCCACAAGAAGACAACCGCCTTGACGCCCGCCTTCCTCGCACGTGACAGGCCTAGACCAGCGAGCGTAGCGGCGATCAGCGGGTTGCGTATCACTGGCCATGGCGCATCATTTCCCCACCTATCGATGACCGCGGCAAAAGGCAACCTGAAGTTGTTGACCTCGAGAACGGCGATCTTTCCTCGCGCCTTGCCCCAGGCCGGTATTGGTCCGCGTAGCCGGACCAACTGCCCAGATACGCCACCAGGGCCAGTAGTTCCCGAGTACGGAACGACAGAGGCAATCGGAACAGGATGCCCGGCGAACTCAAGGGTTGGATCCGTGTCGCCTTCGGGTGCCCAGCGGGTGAAGGGCAGCACGTCGCTATGCACATCGAGTCCCGCGTCGATGAGTTGTTCCTCGATGTGCTTGATCAGTTCCGCGTGCTCGACAGTGCCCGTGACCCGACTCTTCAGGCGGTTCAGCAGCGCCACCTCCTGACCGATCTGATCGGCGGTGATGATGGACGCAGACCCTTCGCTATCTCTCACGTCCACAGCCTCCATTCCTCGCGCAACAGTCCATACCAAGCGTCCACACGCCTTACCAGTGTCGATACACTATGTATCGAAGCTCAACGCCGATACTATAGCGACGTGGGCGAGTCGCGAAACCTGTCGAACCGGGAGAGTTGAGTGAGTGCCACCACACTGCGAGATCGCAACCGAACACGAATTGAGCTGATCGACGCCACCCGCCGGCTCATCGATAGCAGCGGCAGAACCAAGTTTGCCGTCAAAGACGTGTGCGACTCCATCGGGTACACGCGAGGCGCGTTCTACTCCAGTTTTGCGTCGATGGATGATCATCTTGTCGCAGTCCACGAACGCCAAAATGCCGATCTGACCGAAGCGGTAGCGGCAGCGCTGGCCCATGCGCGGAGTGTTGTTGGCGACACGGGCGACCTTGTGACATTCGTGAACACGTTCATCTCGACGATCGCAGTCGATCGAGGCCGCCTTGCCTTGCAGTCGGCTTTGACCGCACGCGCACAACACAACCCACATCTGGCCGATCAGCTAACCGTGCAGAGAGATCACCTTCGCCAGACGCTAGAGCCGTACCTGCTGGATGTAATCGACTGTGCTGGTAGGGAATTGACCACCGACACGATCACCTTCACCCGTGCCGTCATGGCAGCTCAGTCGGGTGCCGCATCGCAGTTGATAGCCGCTGACGATCCCGATGATATTCGTCCACTACTGGTCGCTACAACCATGATCGGACTCAGCCGGCCACGAACAAGCGGTTAGGGAAGCACCGCCCCCATCGCGCTTCTAAAAACCTTTATGGCCAACGTGTTTGAGGGGAGACGACGAGTCGGCAATCCATGCCGACCAACTCGGGCGTCAATCACGGAATATCTGACTACCGCGATTTTCCGACGGTCCGCTCCTCAGGCGTGGTCGCTCCCCAGATACCGTGTGGCTCGCCGGACTCCAGTGCGTAGCCACGGCATTGGGCCAGCACAGGGCACGATCCGCGCAGCTCCTTGGCGGCGTCTTCACGACTTCGCCGGGTCGCCGGTGGTCCATCGGAGGGTGGGAAAAAGATGTCGATGGGTAACCCACGGCATCGGGCTCTGAGGCGCCACTCCGCGTGCAGGAGTGACGGTTTCCGTCGTGCACGGTGGTCGCAGACGGCGGGTGTGCCGATACTTGCGAGGGCGAAGTCGACAGCGCGGCAAGCGTGGCGAGCGCCTCCGCCTCAGTGCAATGTTGCAGCTGCATAAGCAGTCCGATGGCTCGACGGGCTGATCGGGGACTGTCGGTCATTCGCGTTCCTGAGTTCGAGGTCGTCGGCGATGGGGTTTGCCCGGTGGCGCGGCGGTCGGTCTGCTATACATTAGCGGTAACGATAATCGTTTTCATTATTGAACAACCGCCTACCCGGACCACGATGGGCGTAACTTGATGTCAAGTCTGCGCAGATGGGACGCCAAGGGCGGAAAGGTGACTGGCATATGGCATGGCATGGGTTATTGATCAAGGCCGCCTCGACGGTGGTTACCGGCGCTGTTGGAGTCGCGGCCTACGAGGTCGTTCGCAAGGCTGCCGCGAAGGTCCCCGTACGCGACGTCAGCGTCACCGTTGCCGAGTGGTCCTTGCGCGGTGTACGTAAAGCCGAGGAAGGCGCCGAACGCGCGCGACTTGCTGTCGGAGACGTTGTCGCCGAGGCCCGTGAACGTCTAGGTGAGGAGGCGCCGCCACCCACGGCGGTGGATGCCGAGCACGACCACGAACACTGAGCCACGCATGGTCACCATCGAGTCGAATGCGGCCGGTCGGCTCCGGGTTACCGCCGCGCAGCTGCGAGGCGACTCACGTCGGGCAGTGGCAATCGAGGACGCACTTGCGAAGGTATCGGGCGTTCGCGCGGTACACGCGTACCCCCGAACAGCCTCGGTGGTCATCTGGTACTCGGCGAAGCGCACCACGATCGACGACATGCTCGCAGCGCTCAAGGAAACCCTTGAATTGTCTCTGCCGCAAACGCTTTCGCGTCTGCCTCACTCGGCAGACGTGCGCAACGCGGATGTGATCCGAATGGCCGCCGGCGGTCTGGCCCTGGTGTTCCTGGGCATCCGCCGCTATCCGCTGGGGCGGCCACCACTGCTGGGCCCGGCGAGCAGGGTGGCGGCCACTGCGGTGACGATTTTCACCGGGTACCCGTTCCTCAAGGGGGCACTCGCCTCACTGCGCGGTGGGCGATCGGCAGGCACCGACCTCCTGGTCTCGGCAGCTACCGTAGCCAGCCTGGTCCTGCGTGAGAACGTCGTAGCACTTACCGTGCTGTGGCTGTTGAACATAGGGGAGTACCTACAGGACCTCACTCTGCGTCGCACCCGGCGTGCCATCACGGACCTTCTGTCGGGCGGACAGGACACGGCCTGGGTCCGCCTCGCCGATGGCTCTGAGGTTCAGGTGTCCACCGACTCCCTCACTGTGGGTGACGAAGTCATCGCACACGAACAGGTGGCAATTGCCGTCGACGGTGAGATCGTGGAAGGCGACGCCATCGTCGATCAGTCGGCGATCACCGGCGAAACTCTGCCGGTCAGCGTCGCCACCGGCGCCATGGTGCACGCCGGTTCTGTGGTGATGCGCGGCCGTATTGTCGTGCGCGCCTCCGCCGTCGGAAGTCAGACCATAATCGGCCGGATCATCACGCGCGTGGAGGAGGCCCAACAAGACCGGGCGCCAATACAAACCATCGGCGAGAACTTCTCCCGGCGCTTCGTACCTGCCTCATTCCTACTGTCGGCTGTCACCCTGGCGTTGACCGGGGATGTACGGCGCGCGATGACGATGCTGCTGGTGGCGTGCCCGTGCGCCGTCGGTCTGGCAACCCCCACCGCGATCAGTGCCGCCATTGGAAACGGGGCCCGCAGGGGGATCCTGGTGAAGGGAGGCTCGCATCTGGAGTTGGCGGGTCGGGTCGATGCGGTCGTGTTCGACAAGACCGGCACCTTGACCGTCGGGCGGCCCGTGGTCACGAATGTCGTTGCATTCGATACTGATTGGGAACCAGAGCAGGTGCTTGCCTATGCCGCCAGCTCAGAGATCCACGCACGGCATCCGCTGGGCGAAGCGGTGATCCGGTCGACCGAAGAACGCCACATCACCATCCCCCCGCACGAGGAGTGCGAAGTGCTGGTGGGTCTGGGGATGCGCACTCGTGCCGACGGGCGCACGCTACTGCTAGGGAGCCCGGCATTGCTTCTCAAGGAACAGGTGCACGTCACCGATGAGGCTGACGAGTGGGTGGCCCGATTGCGCCGCCGCGCCGAGACCCCCTTGCTGCTGGCCGTCGACGGCGCCCTCGTCGGGCTCATTAGCCTGCGCGATGAAATCCGTCCGGAGGCAGCTGCGGTACTCGACGCGCTGCGCTCGTCGGGAGTACATCGAGTGGTGATGCTGACTGGCGATCACGCCGAGACCGCGCAGGCGGTGGCCGAGGAACTGGGCATTACCGAATGGCAGGCCGAAGTCCTGCCCGAGGACAAGCTCCAGGCGGTCAGCCGACTGCGCGATGAGGGATATGTGGTGGCCATGGTGGGCGACGGAGTCAACGACGCCCCGGCACTGGCTGCCGCCGATATCGGAATAGCCATGGGTCTCAACGGAACCGACGTAGCGGTGGAGACCGCTGATGTCGCGCTAGCCAGCGATGACCTACGTAAGCTGCTCGATATTCGCGGGCTTGGCGGGCGGGCCGTTGCGGTGATCCGGCAGAACTACGCGATGTCGATCGCGGTCAACGCCATGGGGCTCGTGGTCGGGGCCGGCGGCGCGCTATCCCCGGTGTTGGCGGCCATTCTGCACAACGCGTCATCGGTGGCGGTAGTGACCAACAGCTCGCGCCTCATCGGCTATCAGCTCGACGATGCCCCGGACCATCCACCGGTGGAGGACCACACCTGATTCATCGGGTGCGGCGCGGCACCTAGTTCGCGGATATTGCCGTGGCCGAACTAGTGTGACTTGGGCACCGAGAGAGCCGTGAACACCGAAAAAAGGTCCTGGTAGCGAGCTCCCATGACCCGGACGAGCACATCGAGAGCCTTGGCATCGGGTCCGACGAGTACGCGTGGCTTCTTCTTGCGCACGGCGGTGAGGACGATGCGCGCGGCAGCCTTTGGACTGGTGTTCGCCAGATACTTTTCAAACGTGGCGGCCGCCGCCTGCACATCGATTCCCTCCGCAGCGGTGGCGTTGCGGGCGATTGCAGTCTTCACGCCGCCAGGGTGTACGCAGGTGACGGCGATCGGTTTCTTGCCGATGATCATTTCCTGACGTAGAGACTCGGTAAAGCCGCGTACCGCGAACTTCGCTGCGTTGTAGGCACTCTGGCCGGGCATGGACATCAGGCCGAACAGGCTGGACACATTGATGACGTGGCCGTCGCCGGAGGCGATCAGGTGCGGCAAGAAGGCCTTGGTGCCGTTGACGACACCCCACAAGTTGACATCGAAGATGCGCTCGATGTCCTTGAATGGGCTCGCCCCAACGTCACCCGAGTACGCGACGCCGGCGTTGTTGTAGATCTGATTGACCGTGCCGAAATGATCCTTAATGGCGTCGGCGTAGAGCAGGAAGGACTCGCGCTCAACGACATTGAGTCGAGCGGAATGAACCTCTGCGCCGAGTGCCCTTACCTGGCGTTCGGTTTCGGCCAGACCTTCGGCGTCGACATCGCTGATGGCCACCTTGGCGCCCGAGCGGGCCAGCTCGATCGCCACAGCGCGCCCGATGCCCGATCCTGCGCCGGTGACCGCAGCCACCTTTCCGCTAAAGCCGTCCATTCCTGTCTCCCTGTCGGTTCGGGGCGTTATCCGGTAGAGGGGCGCGTCCTTGGCTTAGATCCTCGTATAGCAATTTTCTGGCTATCTCGCGGACTTTGGCCTTGCGGAGGTAGGCGAAATGAGCCTTGACAGAGGGGAAACCGAGATTGGGGTTCACGACATACGCAATCATGCTGATGTTGCGGCTGAGGTTCAGGAGAGCCCTATAGGCGCGCAGTCGAGCCCTGCGAGCGATGCCACGCTGCTCTCCATGCGCCCGGTAGTACGTCGTCTCGTCACCTCCGAAACTCTCAGCGGGAGCAGCTGTGTAGTAGAACAGCGCCAGGGATTGTCGCCACGCGCCTTCAGCGACGGGGAGAGGGAATCCGTGCACCGACTCGTCATCGGTGCGAAAGATGAGGGCCCTGCCCCACACGGGAACGACAGTCTGAACGGCCCGGCCCTCCGTGTCGTAGAGCGACAGGCAACCTCCGTCGTTTGACGACCAGATCTCATTCAAATAGACGATGACGTTGATGCGGCGGTAGAGGTTTAGCGCGCGAAGATAGTGGAAGTCGGTGTGGGGAGTCAGGATGCCGCCCGCGCCGCTGAGCTGGATGCCACCCCCAAACAGATAAGGATCGGGGAGTAGCTGCTGGATGCCGGTAATTTTTTCGAGCACGCTCAGGAAGCGCGGTTCGTTGAGCTCTCTGATCACAGCCTTGAAAGGTTCTGGGATGAGATCGATTTCCGCGCAGAACCGCTTGTTCTGGATGTATCCGTCGTCCCATTGGTTCCACCAGGGCCACGAGACACCGGGAAAGGTATCGGCGGCCTCAGCAGGCAAGCGGAGAAAATCGTCGACCACCAGGTGCGGAAATGGGTCGGCAGTCAGGAATTCGCGGTGCAGATCTGATGCGTCGTGCTCGAGCTTTTCGACCCTGACAACGGTATCTGTCTTGTGGACTCTCGCGTTGTCGCCTAGATATTTATCGACGGATTCTGTTGGCTCGTTGGCAATTTGATTTTCGATGTGCATCGGACATCTGCTCCTCGCGCTAGACCATGCGGAGCCTCGATAGCCGACCGCATCGATGTCTGCACGATGCAACAGCGAGCTGGTGCTGCGCCATGGTTTCGGCCCTAACCAAAACGATGTCGTGCAACATTGGCACGTACGCCTATGACGGCGTGAATGCCAATGCGGCAGGGGAACTCAAGAGGCTCTACGCCTTGAGTGGTTGCGTGGCAGGTAGGACGTGATTGCCCACCGCCAGCAGGAGGTCGACACTTTGGTGAATGAGTTCGGCCTTGTTTATGGGTAGGTCGCCAGCTAGCCAAGTGGTTGTGCACTCCATCAGTGCACCGAACAGGTGGACACCGGCGAATCTGATCTTGCCGTCCAGCTCGTCCGGTAGTGCACCACCGACTTGGAAGCGGCTTGCGCACGCATCAAACCGAAGAACATGTCGCTTATTTGCGTGCGGGATCAACCGGACATTGCTCCTCACAAAAACGGGCCAGAACGGGCAAAGTGGTAGCGCACAACGGTTCGCCGAGACGATGCAGTGGGCGCTCAGCGTCATCACCGATGATGGTCTGCTGCCGCAGGGGCCGGACTACGGATCGACTCTGCATGTGCGGCTCATCCACGCGTTCGTGCGACGACATGTCGCGGGGCCTACGTCGGCAATACGAATTCATGCACGGCCTCAGTACCGTCGGCCACGCAACCATCGGCCATTCCGCCAGTTATATCGGACACGCAGCCTGACTGATTTCCTAACTGTGGCTGGTCAGTTCTATGAAGTGGAGGACTGGCCCGATTCGGTACGTGAAAGCGGAATAGTTTACTAATAACCCGCATATTCGATTAATGCGATCAGGTCGCCGCAGCAATGGCTTGTCGTTTTCGAAATGGCCTATTTTCCATTCTTCGCAGTGAGGTTCTCGCGGAGCCATGTGACGAACGTGTCGATGTCCTTCCTTCGTGGGTGGTCTTCCATCCATGTGACGTAATAATCAAGCTGCGCGGGTACCTCGGCCGTCCCAATGCGAACGAGCTCGCCGCGCGCCAGAAAGGGCGTTGCCATGTGGCGGCGGATCATCGCCGCCCCGTGTCCCGAGATCACTGCTTGCAGCAGAGCGCCCGCGTCACGGTAAACCGGGCCTTTTTCGGGAGGGGCATCTTCGATTCCGGCCGCTTCGAAAAATTCCCGCCACGATCGGGATCCGAAGCGGAGCAGTGGGACGTCAACTAGTTGTTTGTTGCCTAAATCTGGGTAGCGGGCGGCGAAGTCCGGGCTGCAGACACAGATGACGCTGTCTTCGGTCAGGCGCACACTCCTATACCCGTGAGCGGTGGCCTTCTGGTGCCAGATCCCGATGTCGGCGGTGCGAGGGTCAGGCGGCGTGATATCGGTGTGCGGGGCCACTGTGAACTCTATTTCGGGATACTGGGCTGTAAACGTACCGAGTTGGGGGATGAGCCAGAACATGGCGAAGTCCGTCATGACACTAAGAAGCAAAGGCGTGACCGCGGCGCCTTGCCGCGCGCTCGTTTCAGCGAGCGCCTGATCGATCTCGTTCAAGGCCCTTCGGATCCGTGAGGCCAAGCGGCTGCATTCCGGGGTTGGCAGCATCTGCGTTCCTGATCGAACGAACAAGGTGATCCCGAGAGACAACTCCAACTGCCGGATTTGGTGGCTGATTGCGCTGTGGGTGACGTAGCGCTCGGTGGCAGCGAGCGAGTAGCTTCTGCGTCGCTCTGCGGCCTCCAGGGCCCGAAGGCTCGCGTAGTTCACCGGCGGGACCATCTGGACTCCTCTGCAGGCCCTGCGTTGACTGTAGTCAACGACTTTTTCGGCAGAACCGCCTGAAATATTACCCTGATCAGAATTCGTCAACAAAATCTATTCACAGTCCCATTGAAATACTTTCGTTCGATTTGACGGACGCTTCCGACTAAATTCGAGTTGATCGCGAATCAGTATCGAAAAGAGTTGTACAAATTAATGTGAGGAGAGGGCTGTTATGGGTCACGGTGTGGACTATGACACGATTTCAATCAAGTCTCCCGAAGACGTCGCGAAACTCCGGGTCGCGGGAAGCATTGCCGCGAAGGTCCTTGAAGAGATATCGCCGCACGTGCGCCCTGGTGTCACCACCAACGAGATCAATGCGATCGCACACTCGTTGATTGTGGACAAGTATGGGGCGGAGATCGATCGCGAGGACCTGAGTGGTTATGACGCGAGTCAGTACGCTTCAATCTCCATCGCGCACAACGATGTCGCGTTCAGCGGCGAGCCGACAGATGCCCCGTTGCGGATCGGTGATCTATTCGGCGTCGATGTCAGCTTGAAGAAAGATGGCTGGTGCGGGGACACGCAACGGATGTGGATCGTCGGCGACGAGACTTCTTCGGAGGCAAGACTACTCAACGCGGTCGGCTACCAGGCCATGTGTCTGGGAATCAGCCTGGTGCAACCAGGGGCGAAGATCCAGGACATCGCAGAACGCGTGCAGACTTACGTCGAGTCCTTCGGCTTCTCCATGCTCCGGGTACCCAGCGGCACCGGACATTCGACGGGTCAGGTGCACGCCGACGGATGGCTCATCCCTTACTACAAAGACCCACGCAACGAAGGGCGCGTACTGGAGAAGGGGATGGTTATCACTGTGGAGCCGTTCATATGTGCGGGATCTGGAGAAGGTAAGAGGCTTGACACACCCACACGGCCGGCCGTCACCGCGGATGGGTCGCTCGCCGTGTACTGGGAGCACGTCGTCGCGGTCACAGACAACGGATGCGAAGTACTCGACCTGCGAAAGGGGGAAGACGTCACCTTCCACTCCCACTGACAGGAACTCAGAGACAACGGCCCTGCTACAGACATCTGACACGCTGATTGAGAATGCTGCCATGTTGAGTGAGAACGGATGTCGGTTCCGGATTTAGTTGACCAGCGCAACAAGGTATTTGGCCATCTTCCCGGAGTATTGGGTGGGGTCTGTCCGGATGATGTTGGCCATTCCGTATGACGCTCGAAGGGCTGGTGTTGAGGGCGGCCACGGTGACGTTTCCTTCAATGGCGTCCGTCGCGGCGAGCTCCCGCCCGAAACTGACATCCAGCAGCTGGGTGACTACCTGGCCACTGCCCTCAACGGCCTATCGATCCAGGCGGGCGACGCCATACCTCGGCGCAGGCTCCTGGCCCTTATCGAACCCACCTTGAGCGTCTTGCCAAGCTAGGGTGAACAACTAGGCCTAGCTGAGGAATTCGCGCACCGCACACGCGAACTTGGCAGGCGCTCTACGTTGCTCAAATGCACCACCGGCAGCACGAGCAGGCGAGCGCCCGGAATGGCGGCGGCGATCTGCTGGCTGTGGGCCAGCGAGGTCGCCGTGTCAATTAGCCTGCGATCACCAGGTGGGGCGATCAATGAGCGAGATCACGCGGTGTAGAGCAGCATCTCGAACTGCCGCATAACAACGGGCCAGTCCAAAGCTGCTGGTGGCCAACAGATCTTTGCGAAAGGGACCGACTGCCTCGGCGTCGGTGGAAAGCATATAGGCCGGAAACCAGTTCCGCAGAAAGCTCTGCGCTGTCTCCGTCAGATCCATTGCCGCTAGCACGCTGTCGACGAGTTGACTGCGCTGGCCTCCTAGGCCTCGCCGGGGCGGGACATGGACATGTATGTCCTGCTCCGAGACCGTATGTAGATCAATCAGCACATGGGGACGGTGTTTTTCGCGCTGGCGGCTTTTCTCTGCGGATGCTTGGGAACCTGTGGTGCAGTTGGTCGATTAGACGGTAAGCCTCGTAGAGATCTTGACGCATCCGGCGTATCCGCAGATGTTTGTTTCGTAGCGTGGACCCGTGCTTTGCGCGCCGTATCTGATGTTCGGTTTCTGAGATCGTGCGCGTCAGTTCATCGACATGCTCGTGCAGCGATGTGAGCAGCACGCGGGCTTGGGCCACGGATGTGTCGTCGGCCATCATCCGACTTGCTGCCAAGACCAGCACCCGCTGGTAGCGAACGCGCAATCAGCCGGTTTGATCTGCACCGTGGACGGAGCTTCGGTCACGTTGCCCGCACTCCGGTGCCAGATGGGCGTTGCATCCCCTGCGGCCCATGATTTTTGGCCTGGCGTACAGCAACATGTCGGCGAGTGTGGAGGCTGGCGCCACTGAGGGGAGACCTGTCGCGGAGTACAGCGCGACGGCAACCGCGGCGAGGCCGCTGTGGTTGGCAGGATCTTCCATCGTGTGGTGTTAAGTGCCAGCTTCTCATCCATGAGGCCCCCTGTACTGACTGTGACGGCACCATACAGACCCGCAGCAAATATGAAAAGCTATGTTGTCAACTGCCGCGAAACGGTTGTGCGTGCGCACTTCGTTGAACTACGGCGCCAGGTTCCTGAGACGTCTTGTGTGGAAGAGCGGTCCAAGCGGGCGTCAACGACGCCGCGAACCTGGTTATCCCCGTCAGGCAACTTGTCCGCGACCGGGATTTGACCGCGACAAGTTACCGTGCTTTCCAACGCTGGGCATCGTTGCGTGCAGTTCGGCCCGTGCAGCGCGGATTAGTTCAATGCTAATCACCGTTCCCCAGAGGCCGAGCGCCGCTGCCGGGACGTAAACACCGAAGAACCCGTTGTATGCGAATGGTCCGGTCTTGAGATGATTTACCAGGAATGAGGTGCCGAACAGTGCTCCGCAAAGGAGGCTGAAGTATCCGATCCAACGTGGATGTAGCTGCCGGTGTTGGGGAGCCGTGAGAACGGGTATCCCAAAGGAGAATATCCAGACAGTGAACAGTGGCCAGATATATAGCAGGAGGTACCAGGCGGCATCGTTCAGCATCTGCGGAATTTCAGGGCTGGTCCAAGTTCTGAATGCGGCGATCGCAAAGCAGGCCGGAACAAGGAAGGTCGCCAGTAGCGTTGCGCCGAAGGTTGTTGCGCTCATGTACGTGAAGATGGGGAGCCTGCCCTCAAGGAGTCTGGTCCTGGCCACGAGCATCGCGCCCCACGGCGCGAAGAATCCTATGCCGATCACCATGATGAGGGCACCGAGTCGGATCCGATGACTGTTCTGCGCGAACAACGCAGCTATCTCGATTGCCGAAGCGTTGGGGTTTGGCGCCGGGAACAGAAGCCGCGCAACAATAATGAGCCCGAATGCATAGAGTGCTCCGCAGATATTTAACGCGACCCCACACCACACCTGTATGCGATATTGCATGTGCGGTTCCGACGCTTTCCGGGATGGTGCAATGTTTCCCATATGGTTCTACCTGTTTCAACGGGGGCGGCACCGCTAACGCACGTGCTGGGGTAGCGGTGGGACTTGTGGTATGAAAGGCGTTCCCGGGCAAATCATCTCAGCCCTGGCGGTAGATGAGACTGATGGTCAGACAAGTTGTTTGCCTCGGGCGATTCTGCGACGAAGGTCCCACAGGTAGTAGTTGAACGGGAACATGCGGACCAATGCGGGCGACCGGCTGAGTATCGTGCCAGCGGTGCGCGTAACCTGCTCGAATCGGCGTTGTTGAGAATCGGTCCATGACATTTGCATCTGTGCGCGCAGCTGCGGCGGCAGGAACCCGGTGACGAAGAAGCGGTGGCTACCCGCGAATGCCCAGCGCAGCGGCAGTGGCAGCATCTCTAGGTCGATCAGGGCGTTGAAGTAGGCGCGCACTGTGTCGTCGATTGAGGCGAGTGCGAGGTTCTCGTCCCAGTACCTCGCGAAGGCGGCACGATCTGCCGGCCACATAGCCGGTGGAAGCTGCAGTGTTGTGCCCAGTCGCGCGCAATGTTGATAGAGCGCGTCTGCCTCTGCGTCGGGAATTGGCCCGTATAGCAGTGTGGTGGTGTCGGTGACGCCCTTGTAAAGGCACGCTGCGACCCAGAGCTGCAGATTTTTGTCGAACGCGTTGTACTTCACCGGGCTGTCGGGTCCGGACCGCACCTGTCGGTGTGAGACGTTGACCGCGTTGCGGTATGTGCGTCGTTCCTCGTCGGTGCCCAGGATGGCAACCGCTAGGTAGCTCAGCGTCGTCCGCAACCGTTTGATCGGGTGCAACATGACGCTCCCGCTGTGCACGGGGCTTTCGATCACCCCGTAGCCGATCGGCGCCTGGCTTAACTGCATGATCACATTGGCTGTTCCATTGACGAATGCGGCGATCCCCGTTGTGTAGTCCTCGGGATTGAAGTCAGCCGCCGGATTAAACCCGGGCTGAATCTCCTGCTGTGAAGCGGTCATATTTCATCTCTCCTTGCGCGCTGCGCTGAAGATGGTCCCCGGCCCAAACACCGGGGGCCGCCGTCCTCGATTCCGTACCAACTTGGACAGAACCTCCCCGACGAGATCGGCCATTCGAGCCTCCTTCATCTGATCACGACTGTAGACAGATATACTATCTGCGCACAAGTGTGTCAAGATATTCGAGTGACAACCGAAGCTCGGGTGTATGGCGGCAAAACCGGCGACCAGCGCCGCGCCGAACGGCGCACCCGGCTGCTCGACGCGGGCCTTGAGCTGCTCGGCAACCATGGGCTGGCAGCCACCACAGTGCGCAAGGTCTGCGAAACCGCCGACCTGCCCTCGCGATACTTCTACGAGAACTTCTCCGATATCGACGCATTCACCGTGGCCGTTTACGACCGCATCATGGATGAACTGATCGATCTCGGCCGTGACACGCTGGCACACACACCGCCCGACATCGCCACGCAAGTCCGCGCCAACCTCAAATGCGCCATCGACCTCGCCGCCGACGATCCCCGCAAGGGACGCGTCGCCCTGAGCCTCGCCCTCGCCAGCCCACCGTTGGCTCAGCGCCGAAGCCACGTTGCCGAACGCATCGCCACCATGATCGCCGACCTCGGCAGCGGCTACCTTCACCCCGGCACCAACCGGCGGCAGCTACTGACCGCCACCCGATTCGTCGTCGGCGGGTTCGCTGAAATCCTCACCAACTGGATCGCCAACCCCACCAGTGCCACCCGCGACGAACTACTCAACGACTGCACCGGGTTGTTCCTGGCGATCCTGTCAACCATGCTGCCGCCAGCAGCACACGAGCCGACAAAACTTGGCGTCGCCCCTTCGGGAGACAGTTAGGTCCGTCCCCAATTGCTGTAGAACGGGACAGTCCCTTGCTTGCTTGATCACTCGCAGAGCGATGGGCTACCCGCTGGGGCATGGCAAGAGAGGTGCAGGCCCATGCGCTGCAATAATCATTCGGAACTGAGCTCGGATAGGGGGAGCGGCCTCCCTAAGGCAATCTCACACTGTCGGCGAAAGCTGATCGTTAGCCGGACGGGTGAGGATTAGTTAGCCGAAAGGCTGCGAAGCGACAAGGCGCTTAGTCATCCGAGCTCGGTTGCGATCGGGATACGTTGCAGGACGCCCCAAACGGTCAACTTACGACGTGGCGCGCTCACGCAACTCGATGTGCTGCCGGAGTTCCTCCGCTATCAATGCACGGAAACCGCAGTCGAGTCCGTATGCGGCCATCTTTATCCGGAAAATGGCCAACTAAATCCGGAGAGGACAACGGACAAGGGCAGTGGCGGATCGTGCATCCGTTGCAATGCATATACTGGTGACTCTGCATATTCGATTTCGCACTATTCGGTGCGGCCAGGGCTCAGACGTTCACTCCAATGGCTCGGGCGTGAAGGTGACGTCGACCCCGCCTATGGTCATCGTCACCTGACCTTCGATCACCATCACCTGCGCCGAGACCCGTCGATCGACAGTCTGGGCCAGTTGCTGCACCGCTGCATGCGGTATCTGAACTACCGACAGGTTCGACAGCCCCGCCACTTTGGGGCCGACGGTGCGCCACCAGGTGGCCACGCCGGCGGCGAATGGGAAGAGCAGCACCTGGTCGGCCTGGCTGGCTGCCTTGCCCAATGCGCGTTCATCGGGCTGGCCGACGTTGACCCACTCCAGGATCCGGCCGGTGTAGTCGGCGAGCCGCAAGTCCGGTACACCAGGAGTGGACAGGCCTGGCCCGAACGCCAACTCGCCGTCGACGTCGCTGAGTCGGTGTGCACGAAGCCCAAAAGCCAACAAGCGCACCACCATCCGCTCATCGGTCTCGCTGGGATGACGGGCCACGGTCAGTGCGTGATCGGCGTAGTAACCGTGATCGACATCGGAGACGCCAAGTTCGACTTTGAAAACTGTTGCAGAAAGGGCCACGTCATAGTGTCCACCCAAGTGGTGCCCCCCGAGCAGTCAGGTCGCATTCAGTGGTCACGACGCCTAGCCAGACGCCAGTTCGAGTCAGCCACCCAGGCACGCAACCATGCAGGAACAGTGGGGTACGTCGATGGCGCAGGCGCTGATCGCCTACGAAGACGCGGTACTCAGCTTGGTGGAAGCGCACGATGGGAGAGTGGCGCATTCCTCCCGATACGAACGTGCGGAATTCATCAGAAGCGGCAGGGGAGAGCGGTCCTCCTAGACCTACGCGCAACCCGCTACTGCAGGGTCGCGTAGATTCTTCGAGAACAATCCGAGCACCTAACGCAGCATTCAACGAAGGCCATCATGTCCGAGGATCAGAACACAGACGTTCCACCGAATCACCTCTCCATCGATCCGCGTAGCGCCTTCTATAGCGAAGAGGTGCTTCGCCGCGACGTGGGTATTCGCTTTAATGGTGTCGAGAAAACCAATGTTCACGAATACAACGTGGCCGAGGGTTGGGTGCGTGTTGAAGTCCCCACCGCGAAGGATCGCCGCGGAAATCCGATGGTCGTCAAGCTCAGTGGCACGGTTGAACCTTTTTTCCGCTGAGCAAAAACGCTGACGCCCCTGGATTTCTGGCGTGGTTGTCAACCGGCCCCGGCGGTCGGCCCGTGACTCGAGCGGCAGCGAGCAAGTTACAACAAGTACCTGTGGGCGTTTCGCGGCGAAACCGCTCAGGACCGGCCACATCAGTGCTTAGACGCGTACTCGACCTTGGTGACGATCCACCGGTTCTTCTGGTACTCGAGAGTGGTGGCCCAGGTCCCGTGCGTGGTCTGCGGTGCAGGGTTTCTAGGTGTCGTTACCGACCAGGCGATCTGTGACTCAACGCGGGCGTTGGCACCGGAGCACTCGACCTGCTTGCTGGTCAGCTCGGCGATATGCGAGATGTATCGATCTGCGCCCGGAATCGTGCTGACGGAGCGGAATGCCTCTTCGGACTGTGTGTAAACCTCAGGGGATAGACGCTCCTTGAGCGCGGGCAGGTTCTGCTCTGCGAGACCGGTGAACTCGAGGCTCAGGTGGGCGACCTCCTCGGCGGCGGCGACCGTAGTGTCGCAGTGGTTCGAGGCGCGTCGGATCGCGAAGTAGGCGGTGATGCCCCCCGCGATCACTAGTACTGCGACAACTGCGACTACCGCCCATCGCATCTGGCGGTTTCCGGACGCCGCGGCTGAAGGCCTGGGTGCCGGCAAAGTTGAGGCAGCGTTCTCCGATTCAGCAGGCTGGCCAGACTGTATGCCCGGCACTGCGGGTCCACCGACAGCCAGCGGCGCAGAGAGTTCTGCTACCAGCGTGCGCAGCTGGCCATCGTCGTCGAGATCGATCTGCTGCTTGCAGGCCTGGTCTGCCACGGCCATCACCTGGTCGCGGCTGATGGTTTGCCCCGTCAGCGCGGTGATCCGCTGGGAAAGCTCAGCGAGCCGGTCGTGCACAGTCATGATCGCTACCCTAACCACTCCTTCACCGTCCCTGCGGCCACCGGGATCCATTTGAAGGAGCAACCTGTGTTGAGACGATGCTTACCGATCCGGAGCACGACCAAAAACATTGCGTTGCAAGGGCGTTAAGTAATTATTTGGTGCAACCGGCCCGTTTTGTAGCTAGCGTGGATGTCGCCCTCGCTATCGCAGCGCTGTGCCGCAATGGAGCAGTGACGACTTTGGAGAGTCTGCTGGCCAATATCCTTGGTGATGGAGCCCACCGGCAGAAATATCTGGCTTGCGACGCGTCGCGGAACTGACGGTGCACAGTTGGCGTCGCCGCAAGCGGCGCGAGTCCACAGCGTAGGCACGGCAGGCGGAAAGCCTTGCACCGCAGCCGAAGACGATGGGATGAGCGGTGGCCGGCAGGTAGGCGGGTGAGGATTCATCTGGATGCGATATGCAGGGAGTTTACTGGCAACCCGCCATATTCTTCCTGGGCCTAGCGGCGATGCGCGCCCAAGGAGTGAGCGAAACCTCTGGATTTTCATAGTGGCGGCGCGCTATTGCGAGCTATGTCCGAGATGATCCGGATGCGCATATTCTGTTTGCTGCAAAGCCGCCCCAGCCTGTCAGTTCATCTGGGCTGGCTGAATGCTGGATCGGGTCGGGGTCTACTGGCGATCCCGCCCCTTGGATACCTGGCCGCCAGGTGAGGGTATCTGCCCTCACGCATAAGGTTGACCTCGCTTGGATGGATCACGCAATGCGACGGGGAGGGCGCCACGATTGACCCGAGGCTGGCCGATATGGACCCTACGGAGTTGTTCACTCGGCTGTCCGAGAAGCTGACGACCGCCGACGCGATGCGTCGGACACTGATACGAGCGCAGCGAGGCAAGGAGCTGTATACCTGGGGGCTCAACCCCCAGTACGCGGATCCGAACAGCAGCCTGGCCGCCGATGACGCCGGGTTCATGAACGAGTACACGGGCGACATGGTCAGCGCGACAGCCCTGTTTCCGATCATGAATGCTATCGACTGCCTTTGCGCGACAGCAGAACTGATTGAGTGGCGACCAAAGTCGCGTGACAGTCACACAACGTCAATCCTTGCCCAGTGTCGTACTGCGATTGAGTCGGCGGCGACGACGATATGGCTACTGTCCGACCGTGATCGTCAGATGCGCCGCGGTTTGAGTGTGCGGTTCACGACCTCGGAGTTGAATGCTCAGCGCTCCTACCACGCGTCAACCACCAAGTGGTTCAACACTGACCCCAATCATGCTGATACCCAACAGTATAAGGACTTTGCGGAGCACGTTCGGCTGTTCGACAATCGCGTGAAAATGCTGCGACGGGGCGAGAACATCACACCCAAAGCACCCGTACGCACCAGCGACGGGGTAGTGCGGTTCGCGGCGAAGTGGCTGGTCAAACATCCACCTGCCCACGCGGCAGAGGGTGAGCCATACGGCCGCAAAGCGTTCGGATTTGAAGACACGGCATCGGGTTTCTACTTGACCAGTTCCGCCATCATGCACGGTCTCAAATGGCCGCTGGACTACATGCCCAGCGGCGAACTGGACATGTCACGCCTGATCGTGGACGGGGTCAGCATCGCAGTCGGGATGGCAGAATGCGCCGTCGCGTTGTTCGAAGTACACGCGCAGCAACGAATACCCAAGACGCAACGAAAACCGCTGTATCCGGATCGGCTTCGGCCGACGATCAAACAGTGGGCTCGACACTTTTACGCCCCGGTGCACCCGCCTATCGATTCGGCGTTGCTTGCGCTGCCCGGGCTGGCTAACACCTAGCCATCCATGGCCCCAGATTGGCCAGCGACAGTGCGGCTAACTCGTCTTAGCACCTGTCCGGTCTCAATGCAGTTGACAGACGATGAGGTTCAAGGTTCTTTGCCGCATCGTGTGATGGCGGTTACATTGAACCTGTGTGCGATTTGCATCCGGTTTGCAGCAAGGCGGCGGGGCTGACGTGTAGGTGTTCGTGTGTCGGCCGCGGGCATGGAACGGAACGGCTATACAAGGTTGTGAGCGCGGTGCCGGAGGAGCGTGCGGCGGCCCGGGAATGGACTAGAACTGCTCTAGGTGGCGGTGGGAACCCTCACCCCGACGCGTACAGTCCTCGCCGTATCCCTAAGGCTGGCCCTGAGACCAAACTTGGCCCGGGCAGGCGGGCGTCAATACGTCATGGGCGCGGCGTAGATGAGGCATTAGCTGTTGCTGTAAACATCGCAATTGATGCTTTCGACCAGTTGGCCGTCGAGGTTGCCTTAGCTGAACTGATTCGTACTCGTATCTCGACTGAACAAGTAGCCCAAGTGATTGCCGGTGTCGCTGAGGTTGGTGTGACCGACGCCGACATTGCGACAGTAAGGGCACGGCAGGTAACACATGTTCACGGAATGCTCCAACCTGGCTCGGCCGGCACGGTTTCACGTGAGGGAATCGTTACCGCGCTAGCTAACGACAATCTCGGCTGCGCCGCAAACGAATTCGCGAAGGCAATCACCGACGAGATGATTGCTCTGGGCCAGATACAATTTGAGGCCGCGGATAATCCTGGACACGTCTGGTGTGGCATCCTCGCCGCTCTGTGCAAAGCCCTCGATGAAATCGAAAAGTACACAACGGCCGCACTCAAGGACGCAATCAAGGATGGGATCGCCGGTGCGGCAATAATCGTGCGCCCTTACCCCCAGCGGCGCCGAACCGTCGCAGACCGGCTCCTGGACTTCATAATCGACGTCACCGCAGGCAAGCTCGCTAAAGCAATCACGGCAGCGATCACAGCAGGGTTAGGTCTGCCGAACGTCAAACTCATACTCCGCGTTGCTGGAGCGGTTTGCTGTCGCGACCCCGACGAGCATCCCGCAGTGTTCAAATACTGTGTATGGCCGATCGTCAAACCCATTCTGACACAACAAATTAGTGCGACCGGCACCACTATCATTCACGACAACGTAATCGGAGGTTGGCAAGGCCGGAGACCAACAAATGAGGCACGTGGGACAAACTACTGGGACCTGCACGTGTGACATCCTCCTTATTCAGACAGCCACTTCACCTTGACTGTGCAGATGCGCGACCTGGCGAGTATTTCTGCGACGAGGGGGAGCGGGCGGACCTCGGTCGTGAGCTGCTTTAGGGCGCTGTTACGAACTCCCATGGGGGCATTCTGATTTGCTCGAACCCGCTCTGCGCAGGGTGATAGCGCGGATGGCGGGCAGAGCGCAACCATTCAAGGTTACGAACTTTCGTGGGATGCGCTTCATGTAGCACCTCGTGGCGCCAGCCGATATGCGCGCAGACATCCGCGGTCTTCTCGAACTGTGTAGCCGCAGTGTCATTCATACGCCCGGACGGTTTAACGTCATATACGAACCGGTCGCCGTTGCCGTGCAGCGCAAAGAAGTCAGGGTAGTGGCGCGTGCCATCGGAAAAGGTCATCATCATCGGCTGGGCCGCGATCCGACGGACACGACCTTCGAACGCGAGTACCAGCTATGCCTCTGCCTCCAGTGCAGACTCGCACCACACGTGAGAACCCTGCGGCGAGAAGAACTGTCGCGAATGCCGGTTCAATCGGTTCTGATACTGGACTCCCACACGAAGAGGCATCGCCTCGTCGAACGGCTCATGAAGCAGGAACTGTGAAGCAATTTCCGACCGGTCACGACCGTCGTGTGTACGCCATCGAACTGTGCCGACCCCGGGATCGGCGGTTCCTCGCCTTGAAACGCCCATGGCCGTCGTGACTTTCAATGTGAGCCCCTCCCTGGTCTGGTTTGGCAGGCGCGCCATGCTGCGCGCCTTCGCAGCGGCAATAGGAACCGTAGAGGGGAGGTACGACAGTGTTGGCGCAACGAAAATTCCCGCTGGTAACAGCACTGCGGAAGCGCACAAGGGCGCACCGCAGGATTCAAGACGTCCAATGAGACTCGGCCGACCAGGTTGATTCGCCGTTGGCGTCTTGTCGCCGAGCAGCTTTCACGCAAATCCAGTTCTTCACAGCGCTGAAGCGGATAAAGAGCGACAGAGACTACGGCGTGTCGCCGTAGTACTATCTTCTGTTACAGTTAGTATCTGTAACATGTCCGATCTCGCCGCCCTCAGTGATGCTGGGCTAACAGAACTCGACCATGCCTTGCGAAGTGAGCGGTTACGCCGCCGTAAAGCATGGCGAGAATGCGACCGCTGTCGTGAGAGGTTTCTTGGCCGCGGCGACGCTCGCTTCTGTTCTGCACGTTGTCGAGTCGCCTCCCACAGAGCAGGAGGGGCTCAATAATGAAGGACCGGATACGCGTTCTCGCCTCGCGCCGTTACGGCACTCTGTCACCCTTGCGATACCCCGGAGGAAAGGCCGCTCTCGCTGGATTTTTCGGAGACATCATCGAGCTACTCGAGATTGATAATCCGCGATACATCGAACCGTATGCAGGCGGCGTTGGTGCGGGGGTTGCGCTACTCCGGCAGGGAATAGTCGAGACTCTGGTTGTGAATGATATCGACCCTGCAGTACACGCATTTTGGCGTTCGGCCGTTCACGAGAACGCCAGACTGATCGAGCTGGTTTCGTCAACGCCATTGACCATCAGTGAATGGCAGAAGCAGCGCGACATTTACCGAATGCGAGATGAGAGTGACATGTTGCGCCTCGGTTTTGCCTTCTTCTTTCTGAATCGGACAAACCGTTCGGGAATACTAAACGCGGGTGTCATCGGCGGGCAACGCCAAGAAGGGGCGTACAAGATCGATGCCAGATTCAACCGCGAAACACTGATCCAGCGATTGACTGCCATTGGTGAATTGTCCGAGCGGATTACCGTATCTGATCTAGACGGTAGAACCGTGATCCAGCAGTACGCCCAAGATAAGTGCGCGTTCATGTACATTGATCCGCCGTATGTTGAGGCCGGATCACAGCTCTACCTAAATGCCTTTGACGGACGCGACCACAAGGCTCTCGCTGCCGTGGTCAATGCTATCGAGGGAGCGCATTGGCTAATGACATATGACACAGCGCCGCTAATCGCCAATCTCTACCGTAAACAGTTTCAGTGCGTCCTGGAACTCACATACTCTGCGCGCCATCCAGGCCAAGCAGAGGAGCTGCTCGTTGCCTCATCATCGGTGGCTGATTCAGTTATTCACCTTCAGGAGAGGGCTGAACTGATTGCCGTAGGAGATGTCTAAGCAGCGGACTCACAACTTTCCATGCTTGGCGGACATCTTCCGCGGTAACCGAAGCATCCGCGCTGTGGGCGGTGAGATTGAACCACTGGATGGACCCATGCTTGTGCGCATTTCCTGACTGAATAGCGCTGATCGTGGCTCTCAGCGCCTTGATCTGTCCGTAGGACTGGTCAATCTGCCGAAAGACGGCGCTCAGCTCTCCCGAGACGGGTGTAGCGGATGATTCAAAGTGGACCTTGATCGTTGACTCAAGAACCGATCGCAGCAAGATAGACGCCGAGATGGGCAGGTTCGAAAGGCTAACCTTGCGGAGCTCGAAGTAGCGGAGCTTCAAATTTAATGGCGCACTCTCGTATTCGAGACCCGATAGGTCAAGGGTGTCTTTTGTATCGGGGTGGTTCGGCCCGCGCGTCCCCGATGTGGCGGGCTGTGATGGCGAGTTGTCGCCTCCGCTAGATGCTGGCGCGTTTCCCCCGGTGATAGTCGTCGGCGTTGGCGAAGTGGATGGAGAAGGAAAAGGAGGTGTCGGCGCCGACGGTTGCGACGACTCAGGATTTCCAGGGGAGCCCGAAACACCGTTGAGCCGATCCACAAGTCGCTGATATGGGTCGCTGCGCTTCTTGAACTCCGGCGACCGCGTATTCAACCGACCAGCCCGGAACTCGCTGACCAGATACTCCAGCGCACTGAGTTTGCTCTTCGGCAAGTCTGCCCCGATCTTCGCAGGAGTCGAGGAGCGGGGAAGTAGTAGGCCGTCGGTGTCGAACTCCATTCCGATTGCGGACGCGATGTCCTTGCTCCTGTACGCATACTCGAATGCCGACATGGCCAAGTCATCACTTGCGGCGTACTGGCGCAGGCTGTGATCTGCAAACGGCACGGCGACCAGAAAACGCCGCGTGACTGCCATCTTCATAAATCGTGGGATAGTCACATCGGGGTATTGTGCTTTGACATCCTCAACAGTCGTCAGGTCATCTACTAAGGAATAGTAGAAAGTCGCCTGTTGATCCAGGCTCCAGCGTTTCTTCGAGAGGCCCGTGTGAAGCCGCGCGATGTGAGGCGCAGCCATAGCTCGATCTGGAGCTACGAGTACGCGGATTCGTTCGGGAAGGTCGTTTGATTCAACTTCGTACCGTTTCAACAGGGTCCGGAGCTCGCTCTCATGACCGGGCACTATGGAGGGGTCTCGCAGAGCCTTCAACGCACTGACCCGCCGGTTTCCCTCCAGGACGATGTAAGGCGGTCCGCCATCCTTGTCTGAGACGGCGATAACGATTGGCACCTCGTTGTCGAAGTAGCCGTCGCGAAGGATAAGCCTCGCGGCACCGAGAACATCCTCGGACATGAAAAGGTACTTAAGCGCTCCGGCCTCGTCGTCGCGGCGAGTGGGGATGCGGTAGTTCTCAAGATCTAGAAATAACCCATCAAGGTCGACTTCCACCATAGGCAACTGCTTGTACGCCATTACCACCCCTTCACCGATGGAACGCCAGCTCGACTCGATGCTGGTCGACACCAAAAACCGTGGATCACCTAACCGTAACCACGGTGGCGGCAAGATTAGCGTGGGACACGACGAGAACTCGTGAGTAGCCGTTCGGCGGCCGACGGAGTCTCGACTTTTTGTCCCTCAGTCCCAAGAAGACCGAGTAGATCTCAAGTCTCTTGTCAATCGACAGAGGACGAGTGGGGGCCGATCTGATTCATCAGATGAACACGGCGAGGTTAACTGACATAATGTGTCTTATCGGCGTTAGATATCTGCAGGCCGGACAACGCATGGCGCAGACCTGCACGAATGTCGCATTCTCTCGGCCCCGCTGATCTACCCGCCCCACCCACCCCCTCGGGTGCGCCGGCGCGGTGAAACTGCCGCGGTCCACACATGCGGGTTGCGGCCGGATGGCGACGTTGGCGCCGATCGAGACGTTCTTAGTAGTCATAAACCCATGCTGGACAACCGAGTTGGCTGATCCGACCGCTCTTGGGGCTTCCCAGTCTGCGTACACATAACGTCACTGTGACGTTATGTGTGTGTTGAGCGGCTTGTCTAGCCCGGCCGGTTCGCAAGCAACACAATCGCGTCCGAGCTCGCCCGACGGCTCTGATGCTCATTTCGGTTCTCACTAAGTGTGAAATGACGAACCTGTTCGCGGCCCCAACTTCCTTCGGCCAACCGACTCGTCTGCCGCTAACGTTCCGTTGCGCCATTACCGAACGCTACCCCCACTGCCCGACCTCTCCCCCGTAAGCCATACCTATTACGTCACTGTGACGAATATGTCCTGAATGCTTCTGCCCCACAACTTATTTGACAAAATCGGCGACCCAGTATTGGACGTTGAACGCGCCACAGCAGTGGTGGAAAACTACAGAGGCCGAGAACTATCTCAACCATGTGGCTACGACAAGCGGAACGCGGCCTCGATCTGAGCTACCGACTCTGCGACTGGCCGGTTGGTGTCGATGCGAAGCACCGTGTCTGACGTACGGGCTGTCACGTCTAAGGCCGCGGCGATGTCAGAAGTGGCATCGGAGAGTGTGGGCCCACGGTGAGCAATTCTGTTCTGGGTAAGAGAAAGCGGCACGTGACATTCGAATTCATGAAGCACGGCGTGCGTCTGGCAGGCGAGATCGCGTGTTCGCTCTTGCTGATGGGGGTCGCGCCATGTTCCATCAAGAATCACCGACTGGCCCCACGCAAGGAATTTTCGCGCGCGCTGTAGCACGGTCTCGTACACCGCCGCGACATTCTGCGTGGAGTACAACCCGCCGTCCAGAATTCCGGGCTCGCCGGCAATGACGCCTTGCTCCTGCAGCTCTCGGCGCACAGCGTCGGTGGAAATTACCTGCGCACCAGTTCTTTCCGACAGCGCTTTGGCGAGGGTCGTCTTTCCGGTTCCTGGCCCGCCTCCGATGCGGATAAGCCGCACCGCGCCCGCACGAAGGTACCGATGTGCCAGCTCAAGGTGAGCTATTGCCGCGTCCGCCGACGCGGGACGGCCCTGGGTGAATCGAATGCAGTCGACCTTTGCACGCACCACAGCGCGATAAGCGACGTAGAAATGCCACAGCGACTGTGGAGTATCGATTGCGGATGATTGTGTGTACTGATCGATGAAGTATTCGGCTAAATCGTCTCGCCCCAGGGACGCCAGATCCATTGCCAGAAACGCGGCATCATCTGCACAGTCGACGTAGCGCAGATGGTCGTCGAACTCAAGGCAGTCCAGGAGGACGGCTCCCCCGGGCACGCAGAAGATGTCTTCGGCCATTAGGTCGCCGTGGCCGTCGACGATAAGCCCCTTCTCGATACGCTCCGCGAAGAGAGAGTGCCGACCGCGCATGAATTCGTTTGATAGTGAGCGTATTTCATGGAGAGTCTGGTCAGTAAGCACGGATCCGACGAAGCCGGCAAGAACAGTGAGGTTCTCTTCCCAGCGGGCCGAGACGGCATTGGCTGTGCCTGATTCGCTGATCGGAGCACCACGGTCGGCGGCAGCGTGAAAAACCGCCAGCGCCTCGGCGATTGCGGCAAGATTCGGTTCCACATCCACTCCGGCTCTCACCATCGTGGCGAGCCGTGCCGAGTCCGGGTACCGACGCATCACTATTACGGGCTCGCTGGAACCGCCTGCAGGGTCAGTCAGATGAGCCACGCCCAAATAGCTGTCGCGAGCCAGTCTGCGGTTCAGGAAAACCTCTCGATTACAGGCCCTTTCACGTAATTCGACCGTACTGAAATCGAGAAAATCGGTCGTCACCGCCTTCTTCACCTTGTACGCGCGGCTGCCAATCAAGATCACGATTCCGGTGTGCGTCTCATGGATCTGTGGGGCGGCACCGCAGTGAGCGCCCAGCTGGTTTGCGTCCACAGCTCCATGTTCGTCGGCGACGCCGCAGATATCGAGGCATTGAGACTCTTTAACCGCCGCCAGTGTGCTCTCTTTCCCCAGGACCGGGACGAAAGCCTCTTCTGCTGAGTCCGGACTGCCCCGATAGTACAAATGATGCATTTGGCCGGGAGCCGACGATGCCAACAAACAGCTGCACCGAAGGTGAGGGACGACGTGTCAATGAGCTCTTTTACCAAGACATCACGGACTGCGGACGCCTCAGCGTTGGGTATTGGCGCGGCCAGTGCGCTGTCTGCCGAGGAAGTATTCACTCGACTGGCTGCCAGTCAACACGGATTGACACAGGAAGACGCCCGTCAGCGGTTACTCCGGCACGGGCCGAATGCGGTGTACTCACACCGGGCACGGATGGCCGCGGTGCTATGGCGTCAGCTCCGGTCCCCATTGCTCGGTCTGCTGGTAGCAGCGGCGACGGTGTCGTTCTTCGTGGGAGAGCGCACCGATGCGCTGGTGATCGGCGTGATCGTGGCACTGTCGGTCGGTCTCGGGTTCGGCAATGAGTACCGTGCGGCGAAAACGGCTGAGGCGTTGCACTCCCAGATCCACCACCGTGCGTTGGTTGTGCGTGACGGACATCAGGTTCTGGTGGATGTCACCGAGCTGGTGCCGGGAGATGTGTTGGAGCTGCGGCTGGGCGACATTGTGCCTGCCGATATCCGGTTGTTGTCGGTCACCGAATTGGAATGCGACGAGTCGGTGCTGACTGGTGAGTCCATGCCTGTCGAGAAGAATGTGGGCGAGAGCCCCGTCGGAGCACCGCTTGCGGAGCTGTCCGGGTGCGCGCTGATGGGCACGGTGGTGCACGCGGGCAGCGGGCGTGGCATTGTCGTCGCGACCGGTGCGGGAGCGGAGTTCGGCCGTATTGCCGCTGGATTGGATATCCGCAACCCGGAAACACAGTTTCAGGCTGGGCTGCGCAGCTTCTCGATGCTCTTGGTGCAGGTAGCGGGCGTGCTGACAACTTTCATCTTCGTCGTCAATCTCATGCTGCACCGGCCGATTATCGACGCGTTGCTGTTCTCTCTGGCGATCGCGGTCGGGATCACTCCCCAGCTGCTCCCGGCGATTGTCTCCACGTGCCTAGCCGCCGGGTCCCGACGAATGGCTCGGCGCAAGGTACTGGTGAAACGGCTTGTGTGCATTGAAGATTTAGGCAATGTGAACGTCCTTTTCACCGACAAGACCGGCACTCTGACGGAGGGGCGGATTAGCTTCATGCGGGCACTTGGCCCTGATGGCAGTCTTTCCGACGAGGCGTTGACATGGGGTCTGGTCTGTACCGAGGTGCACTTGGAAGGCTCTGCGGTGCTCGGCGGAAACGCGCTGGATGTGGCGTTGTGGGAGTCTTCTCAATCTGCCCGCTTTCGAAGTGACGTGGCTGGCTATCGAGTACAGGCAGTTATTCCTTTCGACCACGAACGGCGGATGTCCTCTGTGCTGGTCGACAATTCAGCCGGTCAACGGACCCTGGTAACCAAGGGAGCACCGGAAACCGTTCTTGATCGGTGTGTCGATGTTCCAGCACAGGCGCGGGCAGCCCTCGCCGCCGAATTCGCCGCGGGAAATCGTGTGGTGGCCGTGGCTACCCGCTCCGCAACCGCGCTGGCAACGCCAAGTCCCGACGACGAACACGATTTGCGATTCGTCGGATTGCTGGTCTTCTTGGACGCCGCGAAGCCTGGCGCCGCCACAGCGCTACAACGGCTGGCAGGCCTGCATATAGCAGTCAAGATCGTCACCGGGGATAGTCCGGCCGTCGCGCTGAAAATCTGTCAGGAACTCGATCTGCCCGTCACTGGCACGCTGACTGGAGCCGAGCTGGATGTCCTCGACGATCAACAGCTCGGCGCGATAATCGAGAACACTACGATTTTCGCCCGAGTGAGTCCCGAAGATAAGGCACGGATTGTGCGTATCCAGCGTCGCACCGGCTTCGATGTTGGGTTCCTCGGCGATGGCGTCAACGACTCGCTTGCCTTGCACGCCGCCGATATTGGGATCTCCGTTGACTCGGCTAGCGATGTGGCCAAGGACGCCGCAGATGTCATCCTGCTGGAAAAAGACCTTGATGTTCTCGCGGATGGAGTGATAGAAGGCCGGCGAATCTTCGCCAACACCATCAAGTACATCTTGATGGGCACCTCCAGTAACTTCGGCAACATGTTCAGTGCGGCCGGCGCCTCGCTGTTCCTGAGCTTTCTGCCCATGCTGCCCTCGCAGATTCTGCTCAACAATCTGCTCTACGACACGAGCCAACTCGCCATCCCCACCGATGAGGTGGATGCCGAGCAACTCGCCCGGCCGTCCCGGTGGAACATCAGTTTCATCCGCCGCTTCATGATGTACTTCGGCCCGATAAGCTCACTGTTCGACTTCGCCACCTTCGGAGTCATGTTGTGGGTCTTCCATTCTGGGCCCACACAATTCCGATCTGGCTGGTTCGTCGAGTCGCTCGCCACCCAAACCTTGGTGATCTTCGCCATCCGCACGAGGCGGATCCCATTCTTTCGCAGCACCCCCAGCATGCCGCTGCTGCTGTCGGCACTCGGTGTTGTTGTGATCGGTGCACTGCTCCCGGCGACACCTCTGGCCAACAGCCTGGGCTTTCACCCGCTGCCCCTCGGCTTCTTCGCCGCACTGGTGCTCATGGTCGTGTGCTATCTCGGCCTCATCGAGATGGGGAAGAAACTCTTCTACAGCGCGGCACAGACATCGCCTCCCGCGTTGCCACAACACGGCCGACAGCGCCACGTCCAACGTCGTGCGGCCCGCTTCAGCACCGCACTTCCCTAGGCGTATGGTCGGAGATTCGCGAAAATTCACCCTGCTGCAACAGTATTGGGGTCCTGTACGGACGTGTCTCTACTGTCGGCGAGTAGACACCGCGGCAGTGCCGATGCTCATTCCGGTCTAGTCCACCAGCTCGTTTCGTGGCCGCACCAGGACATCATGATCTCCCCCTTTTTTCTGTATACAGACGAATCTTAGAGCGGGCGGCGATGACCGCTGATCATGATGGAGCAGGCGATGTCGGGGGCTGTGCTGGATTGATCATGGTCGATCAGCGCGACAAGGCCCTGTTTCCGGTGACGCCCGACCGCCAGTAAATGAATGGGATCACGCTCCTGTGCAAGGTATTCAGCAATGTTGCCTTGCCAGACGACACTGTCGATGACGGTGTCGGGATACTGGTGTCGCCACGGTTCGAGCAGCTTTTCCATATGCGCTCGCAATGTGTTCACATCCGTCGAAGGCCTGGAGGTATCGCTGCCGTGGCGTGACCAACAGGCCACGACCCTAACTGTCGCAGCGCCCACTGCCGCAGCGTTCAGCCCTTGGGTCATCACGTCATCGAAGTCCGCAGAGTCGCCGAATTCGATGAGTACTGTCCCGCGCGGCTCTTGGCATGGCCTGCGTCCTCGAACAATCACCACGGGGCAGTGAGCGTGCGCAGACAGGGCCGCGGCCGTGGATGTAGCGCGGCGGGCAGTTGCACGGTCCCGCCCCAATGCTCCCAGGCAGACTAAGGCGGCTGAATGTGACTCACGGATCAACACATCCAGCGCGGAACCCTGGTGGATTTCGACCTCGATCTTTACGGGCTTGTCACACGATTGCACGGCGATCACGGCGCCCTGAGTGGCGATTTCAGCTGTCGCGAGATCGTATGCACCGTAGATGTCATCACGCGACTGCTGGCGGGGTTCGATGGCGTAGACGAGCCGTAGCGGGATGTCTCGGCTCACGGCTTCGTCGACTGCCCATAGCGCTGCTGCCAGAGCTCGATGGGATCCGTCGATACCGACAACCACTGCTGGTGCAGATTTGTCCTGATCCTGTGCCAGCTGGCCCTCGCCGGAGCAGCCGCTGTCGAGGTCTTCGTCCATCGTGCTCTCCTTCTGCGA
Organism: Mycobacteroides franklinii; assembly: GCF_002013895.1. Taxonomy (GTDB): domain Bacteria; phylum Actinomycetota; class Actinomycetes; order Mycobacteriales; family Mycobacteriaceae; genus Mycobacterium; species Mycobacterium franklinii. The sequence goes on from NZ_MAFQ01000010.1 coordinate 86,885, forward strand.
GGGATCTTCCCGAAATATGGTGCTGTACAGGCAATACTCGCTGTCCGCCCTCCGTCCACGCCAGTGCCTGTCGTCGACTCGGTGAGAGCAAAAAGTCCACGACAACGGCGCCGTTCAGAAGGACCAATGGCGCCAATACGGGGACCGCAGACCACATCGTGGCGTGTAGGCGGACTCGTAGCCTGCGTGTACGAGTCCAGCAAGAAGGAGAATCGAGATGACAGAAACTACCCCAAAGCCGGGTGTTGTTGTCGCGGTGGACGGCTCACCTGAATCGTATGTGGCCGTGCGTTGGGCGGCGAAACATGCAGCCATGCGCCGTGATCGTCTGACGATCGTCACGGTGGTTACCAGGGAGTACCTCTACATTCGTGATCCAGAAACACAGGACCGAGTTCACCAATGGCAACGCCATCACGGCGAAACCGTGCTTCGCCGGGCTCAGCACGTCGCCGAAGACACTGTTGGCGCCGGTGTGCTTCCCGAGATATGTACCGATCTGATTTTCGGCAAACCAGTTCCTCTACTTGCCGATATGTCCAAAGAATTCCGCATACTCGTTGTCGGGCGCCGCGGCCTAGGAACATTTGATCGCCTTGTGCTGGGATCGGTGAGTTCGGGTTTGGTGCACTACGCACATTCACCGGTAGCCGTCATTCACGAAGTGCCCCACCTCGACCGAGACGATCCAGTGATCGTAGGCATCGACGGCTCCCCCGTTTCCGAGCCTGCCATCGCGCTGGCATTCGACGAAGCATCTCACCGCAAGGTGCCCTTGGTCGCCATGCACGCCTGGGTTGATGTCCTCGACACAGCACCCGAATTCGACTGGCGCGCTGAGCGTGAACAAGCCAATGAGCTCCTAGGCGAGCGGCTCGCGGGCTGGCAGGAGCAGTATCCAGACGTGAGCGTCGTCCGGAAACTGGTGAAGGGTAACCCTGGCCGTTGGCTGATCGAGCATTCCCGGCACGCACAGCTTGTCGTACTGGGCAGCCATGGCCGCGGCGGGTTTGCGGGAATGCTACTCGGCTCGGTGAGTAGAAGCGTTGTGCAAGCAGCACACTCACCGATCATCATAGTCCGGCCTTCATGATACCGGGAGTTCACCATGGACATGCTGATGCTCGAAATCGGCCGCTACCTAGTCCGCTCGATATGCACACCCGACCGACGGGTATGCCTATCGAGCCGGATAGTGGCGCTTGCTGAGTTGAGTGCGGCCACGATCCTGCTGTCTGCATTGGCCACGATTACAGCAGCCCGTCGTGCCTACGCTCGCTCCGAGAAGCTGTACACCCATGGACTTCCGGAAATGGTCGCGGGTCAGTGTGTACAGCCTTGCTAGACAAGATAGTTCGTGGTCTGTTTGGGTGAGCCATGTCCAATGAGCCAATAACGCACTCCGCCGAGCCGCATCAGTCCGGGACGGGCAGCAGACTGAACTGGCTGCGCGCGGGGGTCTTGGGTGCCAATGACGGCATCGTGTCGACGGCGGGGATGGTTGTCGGTGTCGCAGCGGCCACGGTCGAGCGTGCACCGATCTTCACAGCAGGTCTCGCCGGTGTGGCCGCCGGTGCAGTCTCCATGGCGCTGGGTGAGTACGTCTCGGTGAGCACGCAGCGAGACACCGAACGATCCCTTCTGAGCAAGGAGCGGCAGGAACTTAAGGACCTGCCCGCCGAAGAACTCGCCGAACTCACCTCGATCTACGAATCAAAGGGGCTGTCGCCAACAACCGCCCGGCAAGTGGCAGTTGAGCTCACTGCCCATGACGCCTTCTCTGCGCACGCTGACGCGGAGTTGGGAATCAACCCCCACGAATTGACCAACCCGTGGCATGCCGCTCTCTCGTCGGCCATCTCGTTCTTGACCGGCGCCATCTTGCCCATGGTGGCGATCCTCCTGCCGCCGGCGGCGTGGAGAATCCCCGTGACCGCAGTCGCGGTGTGCCTGGCTCTGATTGCGACGGGGTGGATCAGTGCCGCCGTCGGCCAGGCCAGTCGGACGCGGGCCATCCTGCGCGTCACCGTCGGAGGGCTCGCAGCCATGGCCGTCACCTATCTGATCGGCACCCTCGTCGGGCACGTCATATCGTGAGATAGCCCGAATACCGACTAGCGGGCGTTGAACGCATCGACGGCGATCGGCAGTGTCACGAAGATCCGGCCCTCACCGATCTTGGACAGCAATCCGGCCGCAGTAAGCGCATCGCGCAGATCCTGTTTGACTCGTGCGATCGCGAAGACGATTCCCGCGTCGCCCAAATCTTCTCGGAGTCGATCAAGTGCGTCGAGGGCGGTGAGATCCACGTCGACATTCGCCTCCGCGCTGAGAATGAACCACTCGACCGGTGCGGGGCCCGCAGCCACGGCCGCCATTGCCCGCTTACGAAAATCCTCTGCGTTGGCGAAACACAAAGGCGCGTCGTATCGGTAGACGACGAGGCCGGGTACCGCATGTGCGCCAGGGTAATCATCAAGGTCATGCATTCCCGGGACTCCCGGTACAAAGCCCAGCACGCTGTCGTGCGGGTGAGCGACGCGGCGAAGCAGGTCGAGAATCGACAAGGCCACAGCGGCAAGAATCCCGTAGAGCACTCCGACCCCGAGAACGGCGAATGTTGTTGCGAGGGCGATAATGAACTCGCTGCGACGAAAGCGGGCGAATCGACGGTACTCGGGAACATCAATCAGCTTGATAGCCGCATACACCACGAGTGCCCCGAGGGCCGCGCGGGGAAAATGCGCCAAGGTTCCGTGTGCGAACATCAGTACCATCAGGAGCAATGCGAGCGCCGTCAGGGAATGCAGTTGACTGCGGCTTCCCACCGAGTCACCCAGCGCGGTCCGGCTACCGCTGGAACTGACCGGAAAACCTTGCGTAAGACCGGAGCCCAAGTTGCACAGCCCCAGTGTGCGTAGTTCTGCGTTGGCATCGATGTCCTCATTACGGCGAACGGCGAACGCGCGTGCCGTCAAAATGTTGTCGGAGAACGCCACGATCGCCACACCTAACGCGGGTAGGACGAGGACGCCCAGACTGTGGAGGCCCAGCCAAGGTACCCCGGCGTGTGGCAGTCCTGCGGGGACTTGGCCGACGAGGTCGATGTCGGAACCGTCAGACGGTATGAGCGCCACCGCTGTCGCGGCAACCAACACCGCGATGAGCGGCCCGGGTGCCCGCGGAACCCATCGCCCAAGCACGCCAAGTAATGCGAGCACCGATGCCGCAACAATGATGGTGGGCCAACGGATCTGCTCGACGTGATCGGAGAATGACCTGATCTGCTCGATAAACTCGTCACCGGAACTGACCGTGCCCGTGATGCTACCGATCTGACTGCCCACCATTGTGATGCCCACACCGCCCATGTAGCCGACAAGCACCGGGTGCGAGAGCAGATTGGCGAGCACTCCAAGACCGGCCAGCCCTGCGATCAAACACACCACCCCGACGAGCAACGCCAGTGCAGCCGCTAGCGCCGCATAACGCGCGGCGTCACCAAAGGCCAAGGGAGCCAATACTGCGGCGGTCATCAATGCGGTGGTCGACTCCGGGCCCACGGACAGCTGCCGGGACGAGCCGAGCGCCGCGTAGATAGCCAATGGGGCCAGCGCCGCCCATAAGCCCGTCACCGCTGGCAAACCAGCCAGCGTGGCGTATGCCATGACCTGCGGGACGAGGTACGCGGCCACCGTGATTCCGGCGAGGACATCCCCCCGCAGCCACCGTTTCTGGTATGTGCGCAGCTGCGCCAGATTCGGTGCGTAGTTCATCCAACGCATGGTGAAGATCATCGTGCGTCAGCGGTTCTCACGCAGCTGAACAGACCTGATGACCAAGGACCCAGCTGCGACGAGCACAACTCTTCTACCAGAGGACGCAGCGCGGTGCGACGCTCTGCGGTGTCACTACCGAAAGACAGGAACGACAATGGACTCTTCGAGGACGCCGGTGTTCCGGATCGTGAAAACGACGCCGATGGAACGATTCAGCTGGCTGATCATGGGTGTGATTGTGCTGGCGACGGGCGTGCTGTTCTTGATGGACAAGACAGAACGTGCCTCCACGGTGGAGTTGGTGCTTCTCTGGGTGTTGGTTCTGGCCGGAATCAAGATGACGATCGTAGGGGCGTTCGGCCGCTATCCGTTGCCGCGCTGGTTTAGCTTTCTTGCCGCACATCCGCCCAAATAGTCAGGGCAGCGGCACTGACCAGGAGACCTGGGTACCGCCGCCGTCCGGCTCAGCGATGGTGAGATTCCCTCGCAGTGCTGCGGCTCGGGTACTGAGATTGCGCAGACCCCGGTGGGTAGCACCTTCCGGTATGCCTACCCCGTTGTCGGTGACATCCACAATGACATCGTCACCGACGGCAACCAACACCACTACTTCCGATGCTTTGGCGTGGCGGACAGCGTTGCTCACGGTCTCGCGCACCACCGCCTGGGTGTGCTCGGCGATATCCGTCGGTATGACATCGAGGGGCCCGTTCATACGCACGGAGACTTGCAGCGACGTGTCATCGGTCAGCTCGGCGACAATAGCGCGCAGGGTCGCACGGAGCGAAGGACCGTCGGTGGCCACAGTGTGCAAGTCGAAAATAGCGGTGCGGATGTCTTGAATGACGTTGTGCAACTGGTCAATGTGTTCGGCAAGCCGGGCGGCGACTCGCGGAGACTTGGCCGCGCGCCGGTGCGTTCCCTGCATGGCCAATCCGACTGCGAACAGTCGCTGAATGACGTGATCGTGAAGATCACGGGCAATGCGGTCACGGTCGGCCAGCAGTTGCAGTTCGTTCATCGTTGTGCGGGTCTGCGCCTGTTCAAGGGCCAGCGCGGCTTGGTCGGCAAAGGACGCGGCGATATCGAGCTGCCCGTCCCCGAAAGGGGCACCCTCGGGTGGGCGGATCAGCAGGAGCACACCGGTAGTTGAATCACGTCCACGTAACGGCAACGCCATCGCCGGCCCGAATGCGACGTGCGCGTCTGCTGCGATATCAAATTCCAGCTGGGTCACTAGGCGCGGCAAGCGATCTCGAAATGCCGCCCCGGAAGTCGACCCCCGGAGCGGAATGCGTGTTCCGCTGAGCTCTCGGCCCGAGGTACCGGCGCAGATCGCCACTTCGAGCTCGCCGATGTCGCTGTCGTCATCGGTCTCCAAGGGCACCGCGATCAAGGCGTAATCGGCATCAACCAATGCGGCAGCGCGGATGGCTATCAGCTGCAGCGCCTCGGCGGGTTCGACCCCAGCAAGTAGCTTTGACGTCACTTCCTCAATCGCCTGCAGCCAGCGCTGCCGCTGGCGAGCCTCCTCGTACAGGCGGGCATTCTCTACTGCGATCCCGGCTGCGCCGGCGAGTGCCCGCACCACCACCTCGTCATCGGCACTGAATTCCTCACCGTTGCGTTTCTCGGTGAGGTAGAGGCGCCCGAATACCTCGTTGCGCAACTGCACCGGCACGCCCAGAAAAGTACGCATGGGCGGATGGTTAGGTGGAAAACCGATGGACGATGGGTGGTGCATGATCTCGCTGAGCCGGAGCGGTTTGGCATCGTCGATGACCACCCCTAGGACGCCATGGCCGGTGGGCAACGGTCCGATGAGCTCGCGCGTGGCATCGTCGATGCCCTCGTAGATGAACTGAGTGAGCATGCCGTCCTGCCCGAGGACACCGAGAGCGCCGTACTGGGCATCCACGAGCTCGATGGCTACCCTGACGATCTGCCGCAGCGTGACATCCAATTCCAAACCGGCGCTGACCGCCATCACGGCATCCAGCAGCGCGTCGACCCGGCCCCTGGTCTCGGTGATGATGCGTTCGATACGGCCCTGGACCTCCGCCAGCAGCTCGCTGAGTTGGATATGCGCGAGTTCCTTGGTCACCGACTCATCGGCGCCCGACCGATCCGTCACCTATTGAGTATGGCGCAACCGGCCGGTATCGCCTCATCACGGGCCAAGTCTTAATACTCCGTATAGCGGCCCCCGGCGGCAGTACGATCACCGGCGACCTTGGTGGCGAGCACCGCTGCCTGTGTCCGACGTTCCAGGCCGAGCTTGGCCAGCAACCTCGAGACGTAGTTCTTCACCGTTTTCTCCGACAGGAACATCTCCCCCGCGATCTGCCGATTGGTAAGGCCCTTGCCTATCAGTTCGAGCAGTATCTGCTCCTGTGATGTCAGCGAAGCAACGGGCGATGACTGAGTCGCCGCACGCAGTCGATCCATCAAAGCTGCTGCCGACCGATTGTCCAGCAGCGACCGGCCAGAACCAACCGTCCGTATCGCAGATACCAGTTCCATGCCCTTGATGTCTTTGATGACATATCCGCCGGCACCGGCCAGGATCGCGTCCAGCATGGCCTGCTCATCGGTGAACGAGGTCAGCATCAGACAGTTCAGCGCAGGGCACCGCGAACGTAGCTCCCTGCAGAGTTCGATCCCATTCCCATCGGGCAGGCGTATATCGAGCACGGCGATGTCGGGATTGACTGCAGGAATGCGGGTCATCGCCTCGGCGACCGAGCCAGCCTGCCCTACGACGACAAGGTCGTCTTCGTCGTCGATGAGATCGGCAACCCCGCCACGTACGATTTCATGGTCATCGACCAGGAACACGGTGATCATCTCGTCTGGTCTCCTTCCCAGCGCCAGTCCCGCACCTCCGGTAGGTCTTCGCCGTGAGCACGTATCCAGTCGTGGTGGCGTTCATGCATCCAGAGCATCTCTTCCCTCAGTGCTTGGGCTTCCGCGCACTCCAGCAGCCCCGGTGTCCGCTCCAGCACATCGATCACCAACTGGAATCGATCCATCTTGTTCAACACCAGCATGTCGAAGGGCGTCGTGGTGGTGCCCTCCTCCAGGTAGCCACGAACATGCAAATTGGCGTGGCCCGCCCGGCGGTAGGTGAGCCGGTGGACGAGCGCCGGGTATCCATGGAACGCAAAGATCACGGGACGGTCCGCGGTGAACAAGGTGTCGTAATCGACGTCGGACATACCGTGTGGGTGCTGGCTATCGGGTTGCAAACGAAACAGATCCACCACGTTGACCACTCGGACCCTCAACTGTGGCAGATGCTTTCGCAGTATCGATACCGTGGCCAACACCTCAATGGTGGGTACGTCACCGGCACAGGCGAGAACGACGTCCGGGACGGCGCCTGCATCGCTGCTGGCCCATTCGAAGATATCGGCACCCCGTGCGCAATGCAGCGCCGCCTGTTCAGGATTGAGCCATACCGGCGTGTAGTTCTTACCGGCGACGATGACATTGATGTAGTCGCGGCTGGCCAGACAATGGGCCGCGACCGACAGCAGGGTGTTGGCATCGGGCGGCAGGTAGATGCGCGCCACCTCGGCGCGTTTGTTCGCGATGTTGTCGATAAAGCCCGGATCCTGGTGGGAGAAGCCGTTGTGGTCCTGACGCCAGACATGGGATGTCAGAAGATAATTCAGTGACGCGATGGGGCGGCGCCACGGTAGGCGCCTGCTGATCTTGAGCCATTTGGCGTGCTGGTTCACCATCGAATCCACGATGTGGGCGAACGCCTCGTAGCAAGAGAACAGGCCATGGCGGCCGGTGAGGAGGTAGCCCTCCAGCCAGCCCTGGCACAGGTGCTCGGACAAGACCTCAAGAACACGACCGTCTCGCGCCAGATGCTGATCGGTCGGCAAGATCGTCGCACTCCACTGTTTGTCCGTCACGTCGTAGACGTCCCCGAGTTTGTTCGATTCGGTTTCGTCGGGCCCGAAGAGCCGGAAGTTCCTGCTGTCGGCGTTGCGGATCAACAATTCTCGAAGGTAGCGACCCAGAACCCTGGTCGGCGACGCGTCCACTGCGCCTGGCTGGCCGGTCACGACACCGAAGGTCCCCGGATCTGGTAGGGCCAGCGGCTTCAAGAGGGTGCCGCCATTGGCGTGCGGGTTTGATCCCATGCGCTTTCGCCCGGACGGAATAAGCCGTGTCACAAGCTCATTGGGAGCGCCGTTTTCATCGAAGAGTTCCTCGGGGCGATAAGACCGCAACCACTGCGCAAGTTGGGCCCGATGCGACGGGTTCTCCCTCGCGTTGGCAATGGGCACTTGGTGTGATCGCCAGGTGCCCTCGACTTGGTACCCGTCTACCGTTACAGGCCCAGTCCAGCCCTTCGGAGTGCGTAGAACGATGAGAGGCCAGAAAGCGCGATGCAACACCGGATCCTCGCAGCGGGACAATACCTGGAAGTCGCGGATCTCCATGACCGCCCGGTCCAGTGCGGCAGCCATCTGTTGGTGCATATCTTCAGGTTCGTGGCCGGTGACGTAGATGGGACTGTAACCGTATCCGCGGAGCAAGCTTTCAAGTTCTTCCTCGGTAATTCTCGACAGCACAGTGGGGTTGGCGATCTTGTAGCCGTTGAGATGAAGGACCGGCAGCACCGCACCGTCCGTCGCCGCGCTAAGGAACTTGTTGGCGTGCCAGCTGGCAGCTAATGGCCCTGTCTCGGCCTCACCATCGCCGACGACGCATAACGCGATGAGGTCGGGGTTGTCCAGGACCGCGCCGTACGCGTGGGCCAGGCTGTAGCCCAGTTCCCCGCCCTCATGGATCGATCCAGGCACCTGCGGAGCTACGTGACTGGGTACACCTCCCGGAAATGAAAACTCCTGGAACAGCTTCCGCATGCCCTGCCCGTCACGTGGAACATCGGGCCGGATCTCGCTGTAGCTGCCCTCCAACCACGTGTTCGCGAACAGCGCCGGCCCGCCATGCCCGGGGCCGATGACATACATGACGTTCAGATCGTGAGCAATGATGGCCCGATTCATGTGGGCGTAGATGAAATTCAATCCGGGTGAAGTGCCCCAATGCCCCAGCAGGCGGGGCTTGATGTGCTCGGCATCCAGCGGCACCGCAAGGAGTGGATTGTCCATCAGGTAAATCTGGCCGGCGGTAAGGTAATTCGCGGCCCGCCACTGCGCGTCAACTGCCTCAAGCTGGTCGGCCGGTAACGGCCCCCGGCGATGGCGGGTGGCTGCCTGCGTTGTGGTGTTCATCATTTCACGTCGCCCGCGTGCGGTCGGGCTATCAAGACGGGGCACACCGCCTGATGGATCAGTGCATGGCTGGTGGCGCCGAGGAAGAAACCTGCAACGTCGCCGCGGCCGCGGCTGCCGACCACTAGCAGCTGTGCGTGCTGAGCACGCTCCAGCAGGATGTCGGCAGGGTTACCCATCGCAACCACCCGGCGCACGGTGACGTCGGGGTATTTCTCCTGCCAGCCAGCGAGCCTCTCAGCAAGTATCTCGGACTGCTGCTGCTCGGCGACATCCCAGTCCATCATGTTCCAGGCGGTGTACGCATACACATAGCTCGGCGGCACAGCACCTGCGGCGTTCACGGCCACCAACTCGGCGCCGCGCATCGAGGCTTCTTCAAAGGCCCATGCGATGGCTTCCTCACTGGAGGGGGTTCCGCTGATACCGACGATAACCGGGCCATCACCCGGGGTTCCCGACTCCCGGACGACCACCACGGGACTGTGTCCCTTCGCCGTCAACGAAACCGATACCGAACCGGCCATCATGCCGGTGAATCGGCCAAGGCCACTGGAACCCACAACGGTGATCAGTGCGTTCTTGGACAGCTCGACAAGAGTGGGCACGGGTTGGGCTTTGACCGTGGCGGTGAACACCTCCAGATTCGGGTGCAGTGCGGCAACGTGGTCCTTGGCCCGGGCGAGGAACTCCACACCGTCGGCGTCCAAATGTTCGTAGAAGCTCCCGGACGCCGACAGGTTGAAGCCATAGCCGAAGCTGCCGTAATCGACGGCGTGCACGAGCCGAAGGGGCAGATTGCGCCGTTCGGCTTCGTCCGCCGCCCACGTGAGTGCATGCAGCGCGGACGCTGATCCATCAATGCCCACCAAGATGTACGGACGTGGTGTGGTGTTCATGATTGTCCTCCGGATTGGTCGGTTACCAGTAGCTGGTGACAACAACGCTATGGAGCCGTCACGCGGCCTCCCACGGTCAAAGGTCCCGTTCCGCCGGGCAGCACGTCCCCGGTGAACAAGGCAGTAGGGTTCCTCGGTCCCAATGCACCGCCAAACCGGGACTAATTGCTCTCACCTTCCGCGGACCTCGGGTTGACACTTGCTAGAGGGGCCGAGGCGGAGGTATGGCTGTGACTCACGTAGTGCTAGCCCGTGACGTTGTCGTCAAGGCAATCCAGGCCGCGTGCCGGGCGCCGTCGATCCACAACAGTCAGCCGTGGCGTTGGGTGATGGATGACGAGGTCAAGCTTTATCTGGACGTGAATCGCGTGCTACGCGTGGACCCCTCGCGGCGGGAGGCGTTGATCAGCTGCGGCGCCGTGCTCGATCACTTTCGTGCCGCTGCGGCTGCCTTTGGTTGGCTGGTGCAGCCGGAGTACTTCCCAAACCCTAATGACCTCACCCATTTGGCGACCATGAATTTCACCAAGATGCAGTACGTCACGGATGCCCACCGTGATCGCCTGCATGCCCTGGAGCGCCGGTACACCGATCGACTCCCCTTTCTGCCGCCGCCCCGGTGGGCGGTGACCGAGCAGCTGCTCCGGCAAGCCGTCAGCGATCGAGCCTTCCTCGACGTCCTTGCCGACGAGGCGCGTCCGTGCGTCGTGGAGGCGGCTCAGCTCAGTGAAGGTCTTCGCCAATATGATCCGGAGTACAAATCCGAGATCGACTGGTGGACTGCCCCCTTCAAGCTCTCCGAGGGCATCCCGAGCAGCTCGTTGCCCTCGGAGGAAGAAAGGAACCGAGTCGACATCGGGCGCGGATTTCCTTTCGCGCGACATCAGGAGCGCCGCGCGACTGTGCCGCAGGATAGAGCAACTCTGGCGGTGCTCTCAACCGCCGATGACTCCGCACAGGATTTCTTGAGATGCGGTGAAGCCTTGTCGGCCTTGTTGATTGAAGCCACAGTTGCCGGTTTGGCCACCTGCACCTTGACCCATGTCATCGAACTCGCCGCGAGCCGCCAGATCATCGAGGGACTAACCGACCGCGACTACCCGCAGGCGGTGGTTCGGATCGGCGCGACGCCCCCGCTGGAACCGATACCGGCACCCACGCCACGGCGTCCCCTGTCTGCGGTCCTCGAATTCACAGGCAGGTGACTATTATCCCGAGCACCGCCCGCAGGCGCTAAGGCAGGAGCACGGCGGCGCCGTTGATGCGGCCGGCAGCCAGATCGGACAAAGCACGGTCCGCATGTCGCAGGTCGTATCGGGGGCCCGCCAGATGGAGCCGATGTGTCGCGGCGAACTCCAGGAATGCCCGTGCGTCGGCCCGGGTGTTGGCCGTAACCGATCGAATCTGCCTCTCCTGGAACAGATGCTGCTGATAGTTGAGCGCTGGAATGTCGGTTAGGTGGATGCCGGCAATGGCGAGCGTGCCTCCCCGGTCAAGCGCCGCGAGCGCGGGCGGCACCAGCTCACCGACGGGTGCGAAAAGTATCGCCGCGTCCAGCGCAACGGGAGGCGCATCAGCCGGCCCCTGCGCCGAGCTGGCACCAAGTTCGAGGGCGAGTAACTGAGCGTCCTCCCCTCTGGTCATCACGTGCACCTCGGCACCCTGGGCCAGGGCCACCTGTGCGGTGATGTGTGCGCTGCCGCCAAAGCCGTACAGTCCCAGGCGCCCACCCGGAGGCAGCTCTGCACGCTGGAGCGAGCGGTAGCCGATGATGCCGGCGCACAGCAGCGGGGCAAGTTCGGCGTCGGAGTAGCCTGCCGGCAGCTTCAACGCATAGGCGACCGGCGCCACCGCGTATTCCGCATACCCTCCATCTGCATCCCAGCCCGTATACAACGATAGAGGGCATAGGTTTTCGTTGCCACGTTCGCAGTATCTGCATGTACCACACGTATGCCGAAGCCAGGGTATGCCCACTCGATCACCTACCGTGAAAACGGTCTCGGGCTTATCGCCCAGTCCAACGACCTCCCCGACGATCTCGTGTCCGGGCACGACGTGTGGCCTGTGCACGGCCAGATCGCCCTCGGAGACATGAAGATCGGTCCGGCACACCCCACAGGCAAGCACTCGCACCAACAGTTCACCGGGGGCGGGCGCGGGCACCGGGACGTACGCACGACGCAGGGGCCCGCTCGCTATGGGACCCGGCCGCTGCACCTGCCAGGCCAGCATCTCTGAGTCCATGACCGCCTTCGTCCCTTCTGCTCGCCGACAAGCCTACGAGCTCAATGGTCACTTTTCCGGCGACCCCCGCGATCAACCAGCGCGTCGAAGTCTGATTCCCAGCGCGCATAACGGATCCGTTGGATCCGCCGCAGCGTCCATCCGACCGCTCCGACGACGAGGCTCGTAACGGCAGTCCACAACAGAACCGCGCCGACTATGGCATCGGCTGCGGCATCCGTTCGTGATGTCGGTGCCGACACACTGCGACCAGTCGAATCAACCCAGATCGGGAACCTGTCTCCCGTATTGAGATCTGCTCCGTACCGCACGGTGTCGTGATGCTCCACGGCCCCGACATTCCACCGGGCTGGCACCAGAACAACTGCACTGTAGCGGGGAGCCACCGCGTGACTCTCGCCGATTGCGACCGCTTGCACCTGGTGGCGTGAATGCAATTGTTCACTGCTGCTTCTGCTTCCGGCGTCGTACAAGGCTGTGCCGGCCGCACCTGCCACCGATAGCATCACCAACACCGAGAGCCAGCCCAGCAACTGCACCATGGCCTCTGCGCGGTCACAGCCCCGGACCAAGGGATGGCGCCGGAACAATCTGATGAGCAGAACCTGCCAGTAGCCAAACACCAAGACATTCATGACATCTCCTAGGCTGAGCATTAGGTCTGATCAGCTGATCCTCGCATCGGGTGGGGCCGGTGCCGCAGAGACCGCGGCCTCCACTTGAGCAGGTCATTGGTCACGGCGCCTGTCAACCTTCTGACACGACGGGCCGTATACCACTGGCAAGGAATCGGGGACTTACGACTCCGCCCAGCACAAGCAACCAGGCTTACCGTCAATTCAGCCGATCAAACGGCCGGCCGCGCTCGATCATCCGAAGGAGAGAGTCCCATGACTGATAATGCCCGGCACGGACCCGTGGTCGTCGGCATCGACGGTTCGCGCGCCGCTGTTCACGCGGCCGAATGGGCCACGGATGAAGCAATCAGCCGAGACGTGCCACTGTGCCTGGTTCACGTGACCAGGCCCGTCGTCACGGCTAAGTCTTTTGTCGACGAGTACAACATCGACAAGGAATACGCAGAAACATCGCTGCGCGATGCCGCGGCGGCCGTCAAGGCGACTGGAAAGGCTGTCAAAGTCGATTGCGTGATCCGCCACGGGCTAGCCTCGGATGCCTTGACCGCAGAATCGCGTACCGCCAGCCTGGTGTGCGTTGGCTCTGAGGGGTTCGGACGATTGGCAGGTGCCTTTTGGGGTTCGACCGCCAAAGAAATCGCCAACCGCGCGCACTGCCCCGTCGCGATAGTCCACCGACCGGAATTCGTGGCGCATGATCGCACCGTATGGATTGCTGTGGCCGTCAACGGTCCTCAGGACACGGATATAGTCATCGACCACGCGATCCAGGAAGCGCGACTGCGCAATCTGCCTGTTCTTGCGGTGGGTACTTGGCAAGAAGACATGGGCCAATCGCCTTACCAGGAACTCGATCGCCGTGTCGCCGGCCTGCGTGAACGCTATCCGGATATCCACATCTACCCCGTCGCAGCGCGCGCCGACATCGGCCATTTTCTTGCCGACTGTGACGAGCCGATCCAACTCGCAGTGGTGGGACGTGCAGATATTCCACACGTTATCCGCATACGGCCCTCAGTCGATCGTGGCGACCGCACGATCCTGGTCGTCCGCGACTAGCGGATTCCTCAGTACGAGACGAAAGAGGTTGAAAAAGAAATGCTATCCGAGACGCACCATTCGGGGATCGTGGTCGGGGTCGATGGATCCAGCTGCTCTGATGCCGCAGTTCGTTGGGCTGCAAAGGAATCGAGGATGCGCAACGAGTCACTCACCGTTGTCAGTGCGTTTGACATCGAGCAGACCCATGTGTACGACCAGCAGCTACGCGAGCGGATCTATCAATCACGTGAGCGGCACGCACAATTGATCCTGGAGAACGCTTGGCGAACCGCAGAAGAGGCCGCGGACGGCCCGTTGAGCCGTGCACACGGCCAGGTGGCCTTTGGGCATCCGGTACCAACGCTGGTAGACGCGGCACAAAACGCTCGGGTCCTCGTGGTCGGCAGCCGGGGCCTGCATACCCTGGACCGCCTGAGGCTGGGCTCGACCAGCACCGCCGTCCTTCACCATGCCCGTTGTCCCGTTGCGGTGATCCATGACGAGGCAATACTCGATAACCACGCGCCCATCCTGCTGGGTGTCGATGGCTCGCCGACATCGGAGAAGGCGACGGCCATCGCCTTCGACGAAGCATCACATCGCAAGGTTGCACTCATCGCGGTGCACGCCTGGCACATGCCCGACTTCTTCGAACCCGCATTTGACCTGCAGGCCACGGAAAACCAAGAAAAACAAACGCTCGCCGAAAGACTGGCGGGATGGCAGGAACGCTACCCCGACGTGAAAGTCGATCGCCGGGTCGTCTGTGACTACCCCGCCCCCTACCTCACCGCAGAATCCACACAGTCCCAGCTTGTCGTTGTCGGTAGTCACGGCCGCGGTGGCTTCGCCGGAATGTTGCTCGGGTCAGTCAGTTCCACCGTCGCTCAAGCCACGCGGGTTCCGGTAATCGTGGCGCGGCAACCATGAGCGTCATCGTCTCCGATTTTGGACAGCGGGCGCGCAAAAGCATCGATGGCTCGACGATCACCGTCAGAACACTGGATCGTGACGACATCCAATCGGTCACTGCTCTTCATTGCGAGCTCAACGACCAAGACCGCTATCTCCGATTCTTCACCACCAACCCAAAAAGTGTTACAGCACTTGCTGAATCACTGACTCAGCAGTCCAACCAACAACTGTCAATCGGAGCCTTAGAGCGTGGGCGACTGGTCGGTGCGGCAAACTACGTCATCAATCAAGACGGACATAGCGCCGAAGTTGCCATCCTCGTCGCGCACGCCGACCATCAGCGCGGCGTGGGCACAATGCTCCTCAAATGCCTCGCCGAGCACGCCGTCAGGAACGGGATCACACGGCTCACCGCGGATGTCCTCGCAGAAAACCACGCGCTCCTCGTGATGCTGCGTGAACTAGAACTGCCACAGAAGATCGACCACACCGATGGCGCCGTACTTCACTTGGCGATCGAACTAGACTCCTTGGGTTTTTAGCGTTCCTAGCCGCCTGGACAACCGCGGCGACTCGCCCGCTGTCACCGCATACACCCCGAGTCGAGGCCTGCATACCCTTGACCGCGCCTGTTGCTGAGCGCGATCAACACTGCAGTTCTGCATCGCGCACGTCCGCAGTTCGCACCCTTCAGATACTTGCAAATATAAAGTATATTTGATTATATCAAGTATCGAGCAAGGGGTAACCATGACAGTCCCGGGAAGACCGGCGTGGGTTGATGACGAGCTGTTCCCGTTTGAGAGCCGATTCATCGGCATCCACGGGCACCATATCCACTACGTGGATGTTGGATCGGGACCCACACTGGTGTTCTTGCACGGCAATCCAACCTGGTCGTTCGACTACAGCGAGGTCATCGACTCCCTGCGGCAAGAATTTCGTTGTATAGCAGTGGACTACCCCGGATTCGGGCTGTCACAAGCAGCGCCGGGATACCGGTATTTGCCCGCAGAACATGCACAAGTGATCGGCGCTTTTGTGGACGCGTTGGGGCTGAGCGGGGTGACGCTGGTCGCCCATGACTGGGGCGGCCCAATCGGTTTGGCAGCTGCGCAGAAACGCCCCGAAGTCTTCAGCCGGTTGGTCCTGACCAACACCTGGGCATGGCCCGTCAGTGACCCGCTCATACAGATCATGTCCTACGTGATGGGCAGCCCGATCGGGCGCCTGGCGATCCGGCAACTTAACCTCTTCGTCAATCTCATGATCCCCATCGGGCACCGACTTAACAAGCCCACCGTCGAGCGGATGACCCACTACCGGAAGCCGCTCGGAAGTCCCGCGCGGCGGGAACCCTCGGCAGTCTTCCCTCGCGAAATCACCGCCAGCCGAGCATTTCTCGCCGACGTCGAAGCCGGGCTGACCGACATCGCAGCACTACCGACGCTAATCATCTGGGGTGACGCCGACTTCGCGTTCGGCAACAACGAACTACGACGGTGGGAACACACTTTCACCGATCACCAGACCGTCAGCGTCAAGGGCGCCGGCCACTTCGTCCCTTCTGACGCACCCGAGCAGTTCACGGAAGCGATCCGTAACTGGCGCAGGGAACGCTGGGCTTGAAGCTAAGGACCTGGCAGAGTCGGCGTGCAATCCACCGGGGGTGTGCGCTGTACCCCTAGTCCTGCAGTCTCTTGCAGGCATCGCCTTTAAACCAGCGCACTAGGCCCGGTCCGCCGGGGAGGCTGAATGCTTTTCAGTCGCGCAGTTGAGGACGACCTCATCTCCGTCAGCGTGTGCCGCGTCATGTTGATTACGCGAAGCAAGCGCGTTGGCACTCCCCTACGGCCCGGATCGATTCGTCATTGTGGCGGGCTTCTGCCGGATCAGACTGCACCACAACAAATTCAGCAGTATTGGGCGAATTCTGCTGTGTGAGCCCCACCGCTTTGGCCATCACGCCCCTTCCTTCTTGCTCGCACCCAAGCCATCAACCCAATTTCTGGGTTTCACTGACAACTAGCGCTGCGCGAGTCGCCAATCGGAGTAGGCTGAGTGCAGACGGTCTCTTGCACTTGCCCATCTTGCGGACGAGGCTCCGTCTGGTTATTCGGCGCCGGTCAGGGGTCCGAGGCTAGGAGCGTCGATGACGCATCAGATTTTTTCTCCGCCACGATCCAAATTGGCGCTACGTCTTCGCCTGGATCCGAAAACCGGACACAGCGACGGGTCCTGGTGGCCAC
Organism: Mycobacteroides franklinii; assembly: GCF_002013895.1. Lineage (GTDB taxonomy): Bacteria > Actinomycetota > Actinomycetes > Mycobacteriales > Mycobacteriaceae > Mycobacterium > Mycobacterium franklinii. Next base: position 103,911 of record NZ_MAFQ01000010.1, read on the forward strand.
GCTCGAACGACCTGTCGATCGAGCTACCACAGCTGCTCACGCAGCTGAGCATCGACTTGGGCCCTATTGATCGGGTCACCTATCGACTCGGAGAATGGGCACCAACCTCGAGGCGGGTACTTTTTCTCAACCGGCTGGTGCATCTGGGTTGGTCGCTTCTGCAGCCAGCCAACACCATCAGCGTCCGAGGGACGACCGGGTTGCATCTGACCTTATTGATTGTCCCACCCTCCAGTGTGTCTCCTTTCGAACAAAACACCACCGCGGATGAAGCAACCCCGGGCAGCACGGAAACCATCGCTCAGCTGGCGCCCCGCGACATCACGGCGTTGACACGATGGATCGACACCTTTGAAGCTGAGAACCAATGGGACTCCGACGGCGGAGCCCAGCTGAAGCCTGCCGCAAGATCAACTAGGCGGACATCATGACGCGCGCGGCCACATTAGTGCCGCCGGTGACGTTCCAAAGTAGCGACCCCGTACGTCTTCGGTTGAAGCCCGACGGTGATTGGAGCGGGTATGTCGACGGCGCCTGGTGGCCGCACTCGCGAGACTTAGCGCAAGAATTGCCAACGGTTTTGGATGCTGCGGCATCTCGACTCGGAACCGTCAAACGGGTGATCTACCGTATCCAGGAATGGGATGCGGCCCCCAGGCAATTGGGCTACGGCGATCGCATGGTGTCTTTGGACGGATACCGCTACCAGCGGGCGGACACCGTCTACATCAGCGATCTGGATCGTCGTCAACTGGTGCTCCTGGTCATCCCCCCGATGACCGACCCGCACGTCGCCCACGACGCGATGGCGAAGGCAGCGACCCCGGGAAACATTTCCGCCCCAACGGCACTGTTACCGACTGAACCCTTGTCGGCGGCACGCAGGGCCGGTTGACGGCCCCACTCGCTGAAGCCTCTATGAGCGCGGCAGGCAAATCCTCTCGAAGAGCGCTAAATATGCATCGACGCATCGGTCTGCGCTGAAACGCTTCTCCACGTCTGCCCTACATGCGTAGCGGTCCAGCGTCTCGATATCCGCTACCGCGGCCACGGCGCTCCCGGTATCGACCACAAGGAATCCCGTCGAATCGTGCTGAATCAGTTCCGGCATGGACCCCAACGGTGTCGCGATCACCGGAGTGCCGGTCGCGAGGGATTCAACAACTGACAGCCCAAACGGCTCAGCGAAACTGATCAAGTGAAGCAGCGCTCGCGCACCGCCCAGTAGTTCGTCACGCTTCAAGGGCCCCACCGGCCCCACGTAGGTCACTTCCGCGCCGGTGAGATGCGGTTCGACCGCTGCACGGAAATACTCCTCGTCCTGGATTATCCCCGCGATGATGAGCGGTAGACCGGCACGCCTCGCCACATCGATCGCCACATGGGTCCCTTTGTCGGGATGAATCCTGCCGAGAAACAACAGATATTTTCCCACCGTAGGAACAAATGTAAACTTTGATAAGTCAATACCGTGATAAATCGTCGAGTCATAGCGCAGCGCCGGATGTCTGTTGGCATTACTGATCGCTACGTAATGCGCAATATCATCAAAGGCTTGATAGACCGGCACGATCTTTGGTGATGAAAAGCCGTGGATCGTCGTGACCATCGGGACGGACACCAGACGACTGTAGGTCAGCGGCATGAAGTCGAAGTGATTGGCCAATACATCGAACTCATCGCCGCGCTCGAAAACGCTCGAATTGTGGAGTGCTTCGCAAACTTTGGCGTCGGCCCCCTCGGATTCCTCGTACCCCGATTCCACCGTGCCGAACAGTCGCGCCGATGTCATGGAGTCCGCGGTGGCGAACAAGGTGACCTCATGCCCACGGGCCACAAACCCCTCGGTCAGCGTAGACGCGATCTGTTCCCAGGGGCCGTAATTCAGCGGCGGCAATCGGTGAGCCACCGACGCGATGACACCTATCTTCATCAGATCCTCAATTTCCGGCGCGATTCCGTCTATCGAGAAATTGATCCGACAGCTAGTGCCAAATTCACTGTATCAGGGAAAATGTTTAAGCGTTGAGCCCGGTTTGACCTCCATCTCAGTAGTCTCACGGTCTGAATATTTCCCGAAAAAATGCTAGACTAACGATTGTTACTCCGCCTTGTGGAGCAACAATTTTTGGTATTTTCCCAAATTGTGGTGGTCGATTTGCCGGGTGTGACGCTCAGGCGGATTCTCAAGCGCTTCAGCGCGGCACAGACGGCCAATTGAGTGGCGGCAGGCGGCAACTAGATGTGAGCTGCCCGAAGCGGAAAGGCCGGCACGTGCCAGTTCTGTCCTACGGAGTTCTCAGCACCTATCCCCCGACCCAGTGTGGGTTGGCGACGTTCACCCGGTCGCTGGTCGAATCGATCGCCATGGACAGCGACATCGTCTCTGCCCCAGGGAATTGCGATCGCCCGTCGAGTGAAGGGGCGGACTCCGTGGGGGTGGTCGCGCTGGTGGATGCGGTTTCCGAGACCGCCCCGGTTGGTGTCGTGCATCAATGGGTACGCAGCGCCAGGAAGGGTGCAACGGCGGCAGCCGCCGTACTTAATCGCCACGATGTGGTCGTAATCCAGCACGAGTACGGGATTTTTGGCGGCCGAGACGGATCAGATGTATTGGAAATTGTTCGAGCCCTGAGGGTTCCGACCATTTCCGTTTTCCACACCGTGCTGGTCACTCCGACCGCGCACCAGCGGATGATCCTGGAGAAGCTCGCCGAGGCGACCACTGCGATCGTCACGATGACACACACCGCTCGTCAACGTCTGATCGATCATTATTCTGTGGACCCGACGAAGATTCGGGTCATACCGCATGGTGCGGCCGACATACGATCTCAGCCCACGGACCCACACCAGCCGATCACACGGACACCGGTGATCTTGACGTGGGGACTCCTCGGTGAAGGCAAAGGTATTGAATGGGCCATCGATGCGATGGCCTTGATCGCCGACTTACGGCCCGCGGCGCTGTACCGGGTAGTTGGCCAAACTCACCCGAAAGTCGCAGAACGGCAAGGTGATTCCTATCGCGCTGGTCTCATCGCGCGCGCCCAACGCCGTGGAGTCGCCCATGCGGTGCACTTCGATGCGCGTTACCTTGATCAAGCAGAACTGCGTCGGCTGATTCGTCAGGCAGATGTTGTACTGCTCCCGTATGACTCACGCGAGCAGGTCACATCTGGCGTATTGATCGAAGCTGTCGCAGCGGGCAAACCAGTGATATCAACGGCGTTCCCGCATGCAATGGAACTGCTGTCGACCGGCGCGGGTCTATTGGTCGACCGACAAGACCCCTCTGCGATAGCGTCCGCACTGCGCCTCGTCCTCACCGAGCCGCACCTGTCGGCCCGCATGAGCGCGGAGGCAAATCGCATTGCCCCAGAACTATTTTGGCCAGCGATTGGCCGAAAGTACCGCGAGCTGGCCACCGAAATGCACGATATCGATTCCGTCATGGCCTCAGCATGAGCACCATCGCCATCTCCTACGCGCACCTAACGCGCCTCAGCGATGCACACGGGATTTTCGAGCATGCGAAGTTCGTCGAGCCCCGGATCGATCACGGCTATTGCGTCGACGACGTGTCGCGCGCACTCGTTGTCATAGCACGCGAGCCCGAGCGCACCAAGCAACAGCGGGCACTTGCGCGGATCTACCTGGATTTCCTCGTAGATGCGCAGAGCCCGGATGGGCAATTCCGAAACCGCCGTTCGGTCGACCTCGTTTGGGAGGACGATCCGAGAGTTGCCGATCATTGGGGCCGCGCCATCTGGGCATTGGGGTCAGTCGCCAACCAGATCCCCGAGCTAGCTCAGGAAGCGTTGACGTACTTCGATATCAGCATCGCCCGCCGCTCACCGTGGCCGAGGCCGATGGCTTTCGCGGCGCTCGGCGCAGCTGAAGTATTGCGCACACGCCCTCGCCACAAAGGTGCCAGGGCCCTGCTCACCAGCGCAAGCGCGTTGATCGGGGCGCCGACCCGCCGATCGGATTGGCGCTGGCCACAGCCACGCCTGCACTATGCCAACGCGGTACTGGCGGAGGGGTTGCTGGCAGTAGGCACCGGACTGGGCTTAGGGCGGACCTATGCCGACGGGCTCGTGATGCTGCGCTGGCTGCTGGCGATCGAGACCTCAGGGGGCCATCTTTCGGTCACCCCCGTGGGCGGGTGGGCCACCGGCGATCCGCGGCCCGGTTTCGATCAGCAGCCTATCGAGGTGTCGACGTTGGCCGACGCCTGCGCTCGCGCCTATGACGACACCGGCGACCACCGCTGGTATGACGCCGTGATGCTCTGCGAAGCATGGTTTCTCGGTGCCAACGACGTCGGTATCCCGATGTTCGACTCTGTCAGCGGGGGCGGCTGCGACGGGCTCGAGCAATACGGCAGAAACGAGAACCAAGGGGCCGAGTCGACCTTGGCCCTGATTTCCACCCTCCAACAAGCACGCCGCCTCCGGCAGCCCAGACCATGACGGACAAAGCCACCACCGCATTGGTCGAGCCAGTGCGGCGTGGCTCGCAAGTCCTCTCCCCCGACGCTCGGCGCGTCTTGGCGAAGTTGTTTCTTCCTGGCCAAGAAATTCTGGCTCAGGGCATTTCGCGCGCCGACACAATCATCGGCCGCGTGCTGAGGCTGACCCAAGAGGAGGTCCGGACTACCCTCTCCGATACCGCAGGCCGATTCTGTGACCGACACCGCGGGCTCGACGCGATATTCGCAGCGCATTTTGCCCTCGTGCAGCACCGCCTCCCGCAAGGGGCATCACTGACACCCGAACGCCAGCAGCTGATCGGCGCCTGTTTCACCCAGGAGTACGCCATCGAGGCTGCGGCACTGCTGAATCCGTCGATTGTCGCGCACCCCGACCAATCAGGGCTGGAAGCCGGCGAATGCCGCTTTGTCATGAGCCTGCGAGCTATCGGCGAAGGACATATCTCGAGCATCGAGTTTCGCACGGGCGTGCTCGCACCCAATGATTCCGTGCGTATCGATGCACCTGGCCACTTCGCGAACGCCGGCGAGCACTCCGCCGCCGTGGTATCTCGCGACTTCCTGGGGGCGGCACTTGCCGAGCGCGGCGACGCCGAGGCCGCCACACATGTACTCGGCCTGCTGCCGGAGAAGTTCGACGCGGCCACTCTCGAGGAGGCGCTGACCTCCGTCGGCCGCGATCGCCTGACTCGTGGCAGCACGGACGCCGTGACCGACCACATCCGGTGGATTGCTTCCTGCAACTACCGGCTGACGTATCCGGCCGACCGCCCGTTATCCGAGCGTGTCATCTTTCCCGCAAGCCCCGACGAAAGCCGCGGGATCGAAGATGCACGCTTCACCAGATTCCGTGACGATGACGGCTCCGTCAGCTACTACGCGACCTATACGGCATTCAACGGTTCTAAAGTCGTTCCGCGGCTTTTACATACCCGCGACTTTGTCACGTTCGACAGCAACCAGCTGACTGGGTCCGCCGCTAAAGACAAAGGCATGACGTTGTTCCCCCGCCGTTTACACGGCACCTATCTCATGCTGTCCCGCTGGGATCGGGAAAGTATCAGCCTCGCCAGTTCACCGGATGCCCTGGTTTGGAGCGATCCGATCACGATCTATCGACCGAGCCAGCCGTGGGAGCTGATCCAGCTTGGTAATTGTGGGCCTCCGATCGAAACGGCTGAAGGCTGGCTGGTGCTGACCCATGGCGTTGGCCCGATGCGCACCTACGGGATTGGTGCGATTCTGCTAGATTCCGATGACCCCACCACGGTCATCGGAGTGCTGCGCGAACCATTGCTGGTGCCCAACGAATCCGAGCGGGACGGCTACGTGCCCAACGTCGTCTACTCCTGCGGCGCGCTGGTTCATCGAGACGTACTGGTCCTGCCCTACGGTTGCAGCGACTCCTCAGTCCGGTTCGCCTTCGTTGACCTGCTCCCGCTGCTCGAGCTCCTCAAGGCATGACGCTGCACGCTATGAGGCGTGCATGTCTATCGATGGCGGACCACAAGAACTGAGCTTCCCGCCCCACCGGATGATGCAGATAGGCGCGCCGTCTGGTTCCCCTCTGCGGCCCCGATCACCGTAAGAGCAATCGGTTCTTGACATCTGGCAATGAACCGGGAGATACGTGAACGTGTAGTCACCGGATACATATGAACGTCCCGATACTGTTCACGCAGGCGCGCGATCCGGCGATCTAGTTCATGGTGCATTCCGTCGGCAAGATTATGCGACCAGGGGCTTATGGCAAGTACGGGTAGCTGACGCAAGCGCGCCTCGCGCATTGCGTAATCAGCAACACGGTGGTTGTCGTCTGTACCGTTGATGGACAGCGCAATCCACCTTTGGGAGAGGTTGTTCCAGCTCCGTCCAGCCGCTGGGCTCTCCAGCGTTGTCGGCTCTGAAGAGCCGTCCACATCAGGCCTTTGGGCTACCAGGACCGGGCAGTGGGCATGCTCGGCCAGTTCGGTCGCTGTAGAGCCCAGAACGGCCGCTGCGAAACGCCCGGTCCCTACACAAACAAGACTCGCGCTTCGTGATTCGACGATAAGCGCTTCAGCAGGAGGACCTCTGAGGACAACAGAGTCAATCTTCACCGGCTTGCCCAAACCTTCGATCGCGGCCGCCGCTGACCGCAGAACTGTCTCGGCATACTGCCCATCTTTTCGATACTCGTCAACGAAAGATCTGGCGGTGACCGCAGTCCTCGTCACATGGACAAGACACAGCGGTACATCACGGCTGATAGCCACATCGACCGCCAATTCCGCGGCGAAAAGCGCCGCCCGTGATCCGTCGATCCCGACCACCACGGGGCCATTTAGTTCGTTCTCGCTCATCAGAGTCTCCGTTCCACGGACATCTGCTGTTTCACTGGTGCAGGCGCCCAACTGTTGTGCGAGCACGGTGCCGTTGATGCACATCTGCGATCGCTGTTTTCAGCCCCAGTCTCCGGTTGGTGGCGGGATCAACAGGCGCAACGCGGGGCGCCGTCGCAAGGAACATCTGCTCGCTTCGGGTCTCGGGTGCGTCATCGGCCGTGTCATGCAGATATCTGTCGGGGAGTGAGAGCTTGGCGATAGTGCGCCACGTTTTGGCGTACTGAGCCGGAAATGATCCCGTTGTGTAGGGCAGGTCGTATTTCTCGCAAATCCCTTTGACCCGAATCGATATCAGGTGGAGCCGGTTGCTCGGCAGGTCGGGAAACAGATGATGCTCAATCTGATAGCACAAGTTGCCGCTCATCAATCGCAGGAGCGGCCCGGCTTCGAAGTTCGCCGCTCCGAGCATCTGCCGCAGGTACCACTGCCCTCTATTTTCGCCACATACCGCTGTCATCGCGAATTTCTCTGCGCCATCGGGGAAGTGGCCACAGAAGATCACGGCGTTCGACCACAGGTTGCGGATCATGTTCGCGAAAAAATCGGCTGTAAGGGTCGATTTGTAGGAAGCTCCAGGAGACAGCATGGTAAGCATCGGAAAGGCCACGTAGTCTTTGAACACCTGCCGGCCGGCCTTGACGAGAAACTCACGTATGCGTTTCAGCGACACCTTGCGGTCTGTCCTGCCTGCAAAGAAATTCTCAAGCTCTAAGGGCTGCAATCCGATTCCCCACTCGAAACCAAGGGCCAGGACTGCGTTGAGAAACAGGTTTCCCAGGTTCCATGGTGTCCACCGCTGATCTCTGGTGACCCGCAAAAGCCCAAAGCCCACGTCATGGTCCACACCCAAGATGTTGGTGTATTTGTGATGCATGAAGTTGTGAGTGAGACGCCAATGCTTGGAAACTGAGCTCATGTCCCACTCCCACGTCGAGGAGTGGATCTCGGGATCATTCATCCAATCCCATTGGCCGTGCATGACATTGTGGCCGATCTCCATGTTCTCCACAATTTTGGCCACACCCAGTGCGGCAGCGCCTGACCACCACGTTGCCCGGTACGCGCTCCGGAAGAGGATCGCCCGGCCTGCCACCTCCAGCGCTCGCTGAGCCGCGATGGTCCGGTGTATGTACCGCGCGTCCCGGTCACCACGAGACGATTCGACCTCGCGGCGGACCTCATCAAGTTCTGCCATGAGATTTTCGATGTCGGAGTCGGTCAAGTGTGCAAATGCCGCGACGTCTGTAACGGCCATCCGCTCCTCACCTTCTTGTCAAAAATAGATCTGCACTGACGCTCGCAACCGCGGCCAGGCTCTCACGTATGATGTTTACCGGCAACCAATCTCATTCTCTGTGGCCATCATTCCGGCCGAGTGCAATTGCCGACTCGTTCTGCTTCACCAATGCGTGCTGTTCCGCAGCCTTGCGGATCTGTTCAGCTTCGGCTTGCCCGTATCGGTGGTGCTCGTTGTACGCCATGAGTGCGATGGCGGCGAAGAGGAGAATCCCCGCGAGCACGACGAGGATGATCAAGAAAATAGCGCTGGTAGCCATATAGACTCCTAAAGTTGTTACATAGATGGGTGATTCGGGTCATCACCCACGGGTTTACGGGTATCAGCCACTGGGCGCGGGACCGCTGCAGCCCGTCGCCTTCGAATCGAGACCGGCGTAGTTGAGCGGACCGGCCACAACCGTCAAAGCAATCGTCGCAATGCCTCCACAACTATGTGTGTTCGCAAAATAGCCACGTTGGCCGGTCGCAATGGCGCCCATGATGAGCCAGCTGAGTATCAGTAGTTCCAGATAGTGGACGATGCGCTCCTTGTGGGGCGTAGTCGTCGAACGCTTTTCGCGTCGTAAGCTAGTACTCATCGTGCGATTCCTTCGCCGTCGCCGAAGGTAACGGGCTCACATCCGCAAGCGAGACTGCGCGGTATGCCCCGCACCACCCCACCGTCGACGGTATGACCGACGATGGAGCATCTCCTTCCCCTATGACGTGACGGTCGAAATCAGCAAAATCTCTAAGGACAAGGGCAACATCGTCAGCAGCAACCAGCACTGCCGTGAACCCAACGACCATCGCGATGACCAGAGTGGTTAATCCGATGATTGTCATCATCTTGCCTCTGATCCTGATGCGATAAGTCCAGTACACGCTTGTCATCATCGTTTGTCAACACTGTAGATAACAGCGTTGACCAGCAATGTAAGGTTGGTTCAGACTGAGCCGACCGACGGGACGAACTTCCCGAGATGAAGGTGTCACAGCAAAATGCCTAAACAGCCAGCCGGGCCTGCCGCTCACGACGGTCAGGGCACTATTCGCAGTCCTGCGGGTCGAACCGACATCCGGCTGACTCGCGCAATGATCTTGCAAGCGGCCCTCGAGATCGTCGATCGAAGCGGGATTGATGGCCTATCGATGCGACGCCTTGGCGAGGCCTTGGGTCGCGATCCAGTGACGCTGTACCGCCATATCCCAAGTAAGGCCGCGCTTCTCGACGGAGTGGCAGAGATGGTGCTTGCAGAACTCGTGGTGGACACCAACGACCCCGACTGGGAAGCCCAACTGCGTTCTGTCGCACACGATTTCCGCCGGCTGGCGTTACGGCACCCCAACGCCGTGCCGCTACTTGTGACTCGCCCGCTGTCTACTCCACTCGGGCAACGGCCACCAGGAATGGTACGGCCCCTTGAGAATATCCTCCGACTGCTCACGTCCACGGGGTTCCGCGGTGAGGAGGCCCTCCACGTCTATCGAGTGCTTTTTGGCTACCTACACGGGCACATCCTCAACGAGCTTCAGGAAGTCCTCGAACGCCCGGAGGAGACCGACCAGGTGCTCCAACTGGGCCTGCACCGACTACCGATCACCGAGTTCCCGCTACTGCGCTCCTTGGCGCCGGCCTTGGCGTCTTACGACGGTGCCGCAGAGCTAGATCACGGGCTCGACCTGCTTCTACCCGGCCTTAGTTCACCTCGCGCCGACCCCGACCGCACAGGCGAAACCACCTGAAACACATCTCGTCCGCGCCGGATATTGGCCAGCGAGTGCTATCGGATCGTTTCCGGGATCGATTCCAGTGCATGCAAAACGTAGATCGCCGCCGAGTTGGCGGCATCGTCCTCGAGCGTCGACGACGCCATGAGCGCCTGGGCTACCAATTCGACGCGCTTCTCGTAGGGAGTCCGGAACGTGATCGTAGATTCCATGATCTCTGTCCTGTTCAGTCGGCCCGTTTCGAGCACCACAGCGGTACTCGGGCCGACAACCTCTACGCTACGCCTATGCCCGTGTCGGTCACGTCGGTCGGATCGACCATGGGGCGGTGTCGCCCAACTCGTTCGGAAATCTGACGGGATAGCGGCGCGTTGCAGTCACAGACATCCTCGGAAGCTTTGCTTTTCGCTGAGCGTCTCGACTCCCCCATTTCCGCCGAGATACCAACCTGGGAAGCTCTCATTAGTGAAATCCGTAGCGGTGCAAGAATTTCTGGAGGCGTGATGCCGCGCGTGCCCAGTGCTAGCTTCGCCACGTCCATATCGCAGATTCGGAGTAGGCTGGTGGCACGACGGTATTTTGGCACTCGCTCATCGATGGACGCGGCCGCGTCGAAGTATTCGACTCCGCATGCGGGGCCGAGATGAGGAGCGTCCGATGACGCATCGAGTGTTTTCAAAGCCGCAAAGCGGATCAGCGGTTCGTCTTCGGTTAAAGCCGAAGGCGCCTACCACTGGACACGTAGATGGAGCATGGTGGCCGTATTCCACCGACCTGATGGTGGAATTGCCTCCACTGTTGAGAGTTCTCAGTGTCCGCTTGGGTTCGATCGACCGGGTTGGTTATCGCGTTTCAGAATGGAGGTCGGGCTCGCGGCGCATGCTGTTTCCCGACAATCTCGCACGTCTGAACTGGTCACTGCACCAACCATGCAACACCATTAGCGTCCAAGGAGAACACGGGTCTGTTCTGACCTTGTTGGTTGTCCCTCCCGAGACCGAGTCGTACGCCGCCCACACCAGTATGATGACTGCAGCAGCCCCAGGAAACACCAAGACTGTCAATCAATTGCTATCCGTGGACACCCCGGATGTACTGCAGCGAGCCGACGCATTCGCAGCACAGAATCAGTGGGATTCAGAAGGTGGTTCACAGGGTGTCGAAAACCGCGTCATGACTGTGTCCTAGGCACGGGCTTACGTCACGGTATGACCGACGAGTGTTCCGATCAGATAGGTGACCGCCATGGCGATCAACCCGCCAATTGTGACCCGCAGTATTGCCCTGGTGCGGTCGGCGTGACCGATGGTGGCGCTGATCCAGCCGGTCAACACCAACGCCAAGCAGACTGCTACCACAGTGGTCGGAATTCTCCACGCCGGCGGAGGAGCCAAGATCGCGATCAGCGGCAGCAGTGCGCCGGTCAGAAACGATATGGCCGACGATAGCGCGGCCTGCCAGGGGTTGGCGAGCTCATCCGGATCGATTCCCAACTCAGCCTCGGCATGGGCGGCAAACGCATCGTGGGCGGTGAGCTCGGTTGCTACTTGCCGAGCCGTTCCGCGCGACAGACCTTTTGACTCGTAGATCGCGGCGAGTTCATCGAGTTCTTCGTCCGGCAGCTCATGTAGTTCCTGGCGTTCCTTATCCAACAACGCTCGCTCGGTGTCACGTTGAGTGCTGACCGAGACGTATTCCCCGAGGGCCATCGAGACAGCTCCTGCCGCAACTCCGGCGACACCCGCGGTGAAGATGGGCGCTCGTTCGAGCGTCGCTGCCGCAACCCCGACCACGATGCCCGCAATAGACACAATGCCGTCGTTGGCACCTAATACACCCGCGCGCAACCAGTTCAGTTTGCCGCCAGCGCCCGAGACATGAGGTTCGGCGGAATGGGCGATCAATGACTTGGCCACACCGCCACCTAAACAGCTATGAACAGTGTTGTCTAGCAAGGCAGTACATACTTACTTGCTGCTCCATGCCGGCGAAGCAGGGCGAGTTGGCGCCTGAGGCCGGCGACCGACTGGGGGCATTGTGGGGAAAGACGTCAAGGTGGCCCGTTTTCGGCCACTTAGCCGAGACAACAGCGCGGCGATGAGTGGAGTGAGCAATGTGATCAAGAAGATTCGTGTCACCTGGGCGACTGCGACTACCGCCACGTCGCCGCTGTAGTTCGCGGAAGTCTCTGTGGCGGCGTAGATTCCACCCGGCGACATCGCCAAGTATCCATCCAGTACCGTCCCGCCGTCTAGTCTCGCCAACGGCCAGCCGATGATGCAGCTCGCTACGATGAGGACAGCGACTAGCGCGGTAGCCGTCGGCAGCATTGCCGCGATCTTCTTTACCGTGTTGACCGTGAACCTCAGGCCTGCTTGCCAGCCAATCACCCCGAACGCGAGGACTGCAACATATCCGGGCAGCCGCAATTCTGGTATTACGCCGACGATTTCCAACGTCAGACCCAAAATCATCGGCCCCAACAAGGCCGCAGATGGCAGCCGCGCCGCCCTGCCCAGCGCGTAACCGCAGCTTGCAACCGCGGCTGCTAACGCAAAATCGCTGAAGCTCATGCGGTTTGGATTTCCGCCCGACACCAATCCGCCGTCTGCGCTCGCTCCTGAAGAAAGAATGTAGACGACGGCAGGAAGGCTGAGCGTTACAGCTATCACCCTCAGGTACTGCAGAGAGGCGACGATGCTGGCTTCTCCCCCAGCATCTTTGGCCAGCGTGGTCAGGCTGGTTGAACCGCCCGCGATACTCGCCAAGATGGCGGTCGGTCGACCCACATGGGCATGGTGCACGCGATGCAGCGCAAAGCCGCCGGCAGCAGATATCGCCAGCGTTGCGATGGCCCCAGTGACTATCCACGGCAATTGCGGGAAGACCGTCATCAGTTGATCCCGATGAACCAGTGTCACCAAATGTATGCCCAAAATGCCTTGTGTCACTTGGACTATGCTTGAAGCTAGCACGTTCGGTCCCCGTGACAATAGCGCCAACGCGGCAGCCGAAAGCGTACCGGCGACCAGTGGCGCGGCCGGCACATTCGCTATCGAGAAGACCGATGTCAGTGCCGCAGTGATAGCGGCCAAAAGCAGCCACTGCTTGACGGATTCCGACCCAGGTCTCGTGCCCATGGGCTGAATACTGCAGGCATGCGGCTGTGAGTCCCCTGAGAACAACCTCAAGCATTGGCAGGCCCGATGAAATGCGATAGATATCTTCACGCATAAAAGCTGCTGCGAGAGAACGCTATTCGATGTCCGTGAGTGCAGAGCGCTCATTCCGTGACTCCCTGATACCCATGGCATATGCCTTTGACACGCGGTACTGGAGGGGGAATCATCCACGTCCGCAGTGTGTTCCGTGCCGGTGGTCCCGTTTGTCGACTATGTGGGAACTGCCTATTCGTTGGATCTTCGCCGGCTGGCCGTGTCAGGCGGCCAGGGCCGGGATGTCTCAAAGTTCACGTTGATGGCGTCGTGGTGGGGCTCTGGCAATGACGGTCGCCCTTTCGTCCTCGCGGTGCCGCTGTGACTGAGGCTAACTACGAACTACGGAAGACCTGGGCTGGCCGCTCTATTTTCATTCCGTTGCGCTCGATGCCCGCCTCATCCTGCGTCACTGGTCCGGTTTCCCTCGTTCACGTGCAGCGACGGTGCCAGAGCGCGCGGACACGGAACATGGTTACGATGTCGCTGGCTGACTCGGACGGATGACCACAGTCCGGTTCGGGTGGCCGGCGGTCAGTAAACGAAGTATCGATTTCTAGGCGGATACATGTCTAGCCATGTCATGAGCTTCCGCGATCGGGCGGAAGAGATTTATGCGGCCCGTACCGAGACCCTGGATGGGATTCGGCTGCTGCGCCCCGTTTGGCTCCTCACGGCGATCTGCGCGCCGGGTATTGGTGCGGCGGCGATAACGCTGGCCTTCGAAGGCATGTCCACAGTCCCGGTCGTCTGCCTTGCTATTTCGATTCCCGCATTCGCATGGGGCATCCGGTACGCCCTCAAAAGACCCATCACCTACGCGGAGTCTGTCGCTTACGTCGTGTACTGCGACGTAGCCATCACGGTTGGTGTCTGCGTCGTGACCCAAACGGGCATCGCGTTTCTCAAGCTGGTGTGGCTGGTGGCCGCTAACACCTACGCGTTCGCGTTTCACGGACGGCTGGCGATGGCGCTACAAGCGGCCGCGACTGCGCTTGCAACGGGCCTGACGGTAGGTGGCGCGATTATTCGCGGAGATTCCAGCACTCCTGCACTGATCACGACCGTAGCGACGGTGATCTTGGTCAACGCGGTCGCCGCCTGGGCTATCTACGCGGGAATGGCTCAATTCACCGAATCCGCCCGCGACAAGGATCGCCTCGCCCGCCACGACGAACTGACCGGCCTCCTCAATCGCCGTGGCCTTCAGCAAGCCTGTGCCAACTGGGCTGGTGGAACAATCGGCAAACACGCCGTAGTCGCCGCGATCGATCTGAACGGATTTAAATCGATCAATGACAATCACGGTCACCAGGCAGGTGACCAGGTACTGAGGAAAACGGCTCGACTACTGCAGACATTGGCTGGTCCCGACACATGGCTGGTCCGGCTTGGCGGAGACGAGTTCAGTGTTGTCGCCATTGTCGACTCAAACCGTGTACTGGACTACCAACGTGCGGTCGAAGACGCTCTCGCCGACGATGCGCCCCCGGTGGATGCCAGCGTCGGGGTCGCATCCGAAGAACTCTCGCGCGCTGACGACAGCGCGCCGTTGTCGCTGGCCGCAGTGGTTGCGGACTTACTCGTCAAGGCCGACAGCGCCATGTACGCCGTGAAAAGACGCGTGACATCAGAAGGAGTCAATCTCATCGAGCGCCGCACGATCGCCGGGGCAATCTCTGCGCGCCGACGGGGCCTGGGGCTTTAGCCGACCGTGAAACAGGGGCGCACGAAATGCCCTTGATTTCAGTGGTGGTCAGCAAGAGCGCCAGGCAGATCCCCAAAGTGCAGTAAAACCACCTGTCACCAGGTGGTTTTATTGTCGGGCTGACAGGATTTGAACCTGCGACCACTTGACCCCCAGTCAAGTGCGCTACCAAGCTGCGCCACAGCCCGCCGCCGCTATGAGCAGCAGACGGAAGCCTACCGTAGGTCTGGCCGGATTCTGAACTCGGATTCCCCCCAGCTGCACGCGATTCTCGAAATCACTTGTGTCACAAGCGAATGATCCAAAACATTTGACATCTACTCGTCGGAGTGGCGGAACTGAATTCGAACATGGGTTCGACAATGGGCGCCGGCGCGAGCCGTATCCTTGCGGACCTCGCCGCTGCGGTCGCCGCCCTGTCCGATCTCGACGTGTACATGCTCACCCGCTAGGAGCGCCTCGCCATTCTGCGTGATGTGGAAACCGTCATGCGGTGTATTCCCGCGGCAACCCACGGACTCGTCAATGAGCTTGCGGCGGGGCATGTTAGGGCGCGTACGGGATGTGGCGGAGCTGGCCCCGACTTCCGTGCTGAGCGCTGAACCTTCGGGCCGGTGCGGGACCCCTATCCCCCGTATCAATTGGTTCCATCACCGGGACAGCTACCGGCAGGAGTGAACGACATCGGCCCCGCCAGGGATTAATCCGACGGGGCCGATGGGGCCAAGAGGCTTAGATCGAGCTTCTCGCTCAAGCCGGCGAGACTACTCCGGAATGGTCAGAACCTGACCCGGCTGAATCAGATCCGGGTTGTCGATGCCGCTTGCGTCGGCGATCTTCTGGTACTGGTTTCCGTCGCCGTAGAAGCGCTCGGCGATGGCCCACAGGGTGTCGCCGGACTCAACGGTGTAGGTGCGGGGCTCCGGGGCAGGAGCGGGCTCCTCCACGGCCGCAGGAGCGACCTCGACGGACTCGGGGGCCGCGGCCACCGGGGTGTCGGTCTGGGTGCCCGAGGACCACACGGAGTCAGCGCCCGAGTACAGCACCAGGTTGCGGTCGTCCTGCAGAACCAGCTTCACGTCGGAGCGACCCTCGGTGTTGCTGCTCCACAGCGCGCCACCACCGTTGTCGTATACGACGAAGTTGCCATCGCTCTGCACCTCTGCGCGGCCAGCGGAGTGTCCGCTGCTGTCGGAAGCCCACACGGGGCTGCCGCCGTCGGTCAGCACGAGGTTGCCGTCATCCTGCAGAGTCAGGGTGTACGCGCCATTGTTCGAGGTGAGGCTCTGTCCCGAGTCCAGCTTCTGGCCCTGGGTGAGTGTGTCCGCCACTGTGTTGCGCCTTTCGGTAGGTGGTTTTGATACCGCCGCAGGATGGTAGACGGTGAAACCAGCCTAGGTCGGCAAACCGAAAAAGTGGGCGATTCGGATCGGGTAGATCACAACACGAGCGCGAATATTCGGTGAACGGAACCTGAGAAGGCAATGTGCAAGAGGTCTTTTAGCTTGTGCCCGTTGCCATCTCACTGTCAGTTAGCGCTTGGGACTGCGCTTTTCGCGCACTCGGACATTGATCCGGATGGGGGTTCCGTCAAAGCCGAAGGTCTCGCGCAACCTGCGCTCCAGGAATCTGCGGTACCCGGCCTCGAGGAAGCCGGTGGTGAACAACACGAATGTAGGAGGTCGTGAAGTGGCCTGGGTGGCGAACAACACTCGCGGCTGCTTTCCTCCGCGCACCGGAGGTGGTGTAGCGGCAACCACTTCCTTGATCCAGGTATTGAGCTGACCGGTGGAAATTCGCCTGTCCCAGGAATCCAGCGCAGACTCCAGCGCCGGTACAAGCTTCTGGACGGCCCGTCCGCTTTTGGCTGAAATGTTCACGCGTTGCGCCCAATTGAGCTGCGAAAGCTGAAGGTCTACTTCACGTTCAAGGAGGTCGCGGCGGTCCTCATCCACGAGATCCCATTTGTTGAACGCCAGTACCAATGCCCGCCCCGTTTCGACCACCATCGACAGCACGCGCTGGTCCTGTTCGGTGATGGGCTGGGATGCATCCAGAAGGACGATGGCAACCTCGGCCGCCTCGATGGCGCCATGAGTACGCAGCGACGCGTAGTACTCGTGCCCGGAGGCCTGTCCGACCTTGCGGCGCAAGCCCGCGGTATCGACGAAACGCCATGTCTTGTCGCCGAGTTCGATCAAGGTATCTACCGGATCGACGGTTGTACCCGCGGTGTCATGAACCACCGCCCGCTGATCGCCCGAGAGGCGGTTCAGCAGAGAACTCTTGCCCACGTTCGGTTTTCCGACCAGAGCGACCCGTCGCGGGCCGCCCTCCCCCGATCCTCGTGACGAAATCTCGGGCAGATCGGCGACCACGCGGTCGAGCAGGTCCGCCACTCCGCGGCCGTGCATGGCACTGATCGGAGACGGCTCTCCCAGTCCCAGCGACCACAGCACCGCGGCATCGGCCTCGGCGCGATCGCTGTCAACCTTGTTGGCCGCCAGGAAGACTGGCTTACCAGAGCGGCGCAGTAGCTTGGCGGCCTCTTCGTCGGTAGAGGTTGCGCCCACCGTGGCGTCCACCACGAGGATGATCAGGTCCGCAGTGGCCATGGCGTGGCGCGCCTGTTCGGCGACGAGCTGTTGTAGCCCGGTTGCATCGGACTCCCAGCCACCGGTGTCCTGCACCGTGAAGCGGCGGTCGAGCCACTCGGCCGGATACGAGACGCGGTCCCGGGTCACACCGGGAATGTCTTGGACGACGGCCTCGCGCCGGCCGATGATCCGGTTCACCAGCGTCGACTTGCCCACGTTCGGCCGACCGACCACCGCTACCACCGCGGGCGGGGCGCTGGGTTCGTCGGCTCCCTCGTCTGTGTCGAATTCGGTGAGTTCCCACTCACTTTCGTCTTCCCACGTGCCATCGGTCATCGAGACGCCCCTGCCCTAGTCTGCACCAGGTCCAGCAGGTGGGCCACGACCTGTTCTTGTGTCATATCGCTGGTATCGACCTCCACCGCATCCTCGGCTGGACGCAGCGGCGACACGGCTCGGGTGGAGTCCAGATGGTCCCGGCGCTGCACATCGGCAAGCACCTGTTCATACTCGTCGGCGCCGCCGCCGGAGACGTTCTGGGTATTGCGGCGCTGTGCCCGCGCCTGTGCCGATGCGGTGAGATAGATCTTCACGTCAGCATCTGGCAGCACCACGGTGCCGATATCGCGGCCCTCAACCACCACGGCGCCACTACCGTCGGCCAGCTCGCGCTGCTGCCGCACCAATCGTTCACGGACCGCCGGTACCGCGGACACTGCCGAGACCGCGCCGGTGACCTCGGTGCCTCTGATCGGGATCGAAACATCCTCTCCCGCAAGCAGGGCTGTCTGTTCGTCGGGATCGGAGCCCACGGACATGGGGACCTGCGCGGTGGCCGCGGAGATGGCCGCGGGATCGGTGAGATCGACCCCGGCCCGCAGCGCCCACAGTGTCACGATCCGGTACATCGCCCCGGTGTCCAAATAGGCCGCGCCCAGCTGGCGCGCCAATTCCTTGGCCACTGAAGACTTTCCGGTACCGGAAGGGCCGTCGATGGCCACCACGAGGCGCGTCACAGCCGCACCATCTTGTAGAGCGAGGCAATCTCGTCGCGGCCCAGGGCGCGCAGGCTGCCGGGACGTTGATTGCCCAGCGTGACCTCGCCAATCTTGATGCGCACCAACTCCACCACAGGGTGGCCCACGGCGTCCATCATCCGGCGCACAATACGGTTGCGGCCCTCATGCAGGGTCAGCTGCACCATGGTCTGGCCGTCGGTGGTGCCCAGGAACTTGAACTCGTCGATCTTGGCAGGGCCGTCGGCGAGTTCGACGCCGTCGCGCAACTGCCTGCCCAAGCCGCGCGGAACCGAACCTGCCACGGTCGCGATGTACGTCTTGGGCACCTCGTAGGACGGGTGCATGAGCCGGTGGGTCAGCTCCCCGTCATTGGTGAGCAGGATCAGTCCGACGGTTTCAGCGTCGAGGCGTCCCACGTTGCGGACACCCTGGTTGCTCCGGACGCGCTCCTCGATCAACTTGCCGATGCAGGGGCGGCCGCGATCGTCCGACATGGTCGAGAGCATGCCCAGTGGCTTGTTGAGCGCCAGATACACCAGGTCGGTGTTCATGATCACGCGTGCGCCATCGACCCGAACGACGTTGACAGCCGGATCGATTCGCTTGCCCTGCTCGGTGACGATCACGCCGTCTACTTCGACGCGACCGTCGTAGATCATCCGCTCGGCCACCCGGCGTGACGCAATTCCCGCTTGCGACAACACCTTCTGAAGCCGAATACCCTCTTCGCTCATGATTTCAGTCCTGATCAACGGTAAAGGCGGGCGCGGCATCAGATCCAGCGCCCTCGCCGGGTGTCCGGTTGAGTCGCGCGAACCGCGGCTCGTCGCCGAGGTTTTCGGATAGGTCATCGATCACATCGATATCGGGAAGGAGCGGCGCGATATCAGGCAGGTCGGACAGCGACGTCAACCCGAGCCGCTCCAGGAACAGCTCGGTGGTGCGGAACATCACCGCACCGGAGTCGTCGTCGGTGCCGGCCTCGGCGATCAGCCCGCGCATCAGCAGGGTCCGCATGACGGCGTCGACATTGACACCGCGGACCGCGCTGACACGTGATCGCGTCACCGGCTGCCGATAGGCCACCACCGCGAGGGTTTCCAGCGCGGCGCGGGTGAGCTTGGAACGTGCCCCGTCGAGCAGCAGCTTCTCGACATACGGGGCGTACCGGGCGCGTGTGTACATGCGCCAGCCATCGGCGGTTTCACGCAGATCGATGCCGCTACTGCGATCGGTCAGAATCTCGGAAATCCGTTGCAGGGCTTCGGCTACGCGGTCCAGCGGCTGAGCAACGACGGAGGCCACGGATGCGGCAGTGATGGGCGTGTCGACCACCAGCAGCAGCGCCTCGAGGGTGCTGATGAGCTCGTCCTCGCCCATCGGGACGAATTCGTCATCGCCTGATTCCACCTCACCAGATGCGTCCTCGACGGACTCCTGTGGGCCGGACTCCTCGGGGGTGTCGGGTTCGGTGGACTTTTCCGGGTCTTCGACAGCGATCGTCTGCTCGCTCATGTGTAGTCCACTGCCTTTTCTAGATCATCCTGCGCCGGGCGCTCACCGGTCCATGAAACTTGGAGCGGTCCAAGCGGTTCGGATTGCTCGAATAGTACCGCCTTGGAGCGGTACAGCTCGAGCACGCCCAGGAAGCGGGCCACGATCTCGAGGGGCACCGAGCATTCGGCCACCAGCTCGGTGAACGTCATCCATTGTCCCGCGCCACGTTCGGCGAGCAGCTCGACCATCCGCTTGGCGTGCTCGGGCACCGAGACACGGGGAATATGCAGATGACTCAGTCCCACCGTCGGCACCGGTCGCGGGCTGAACGCACCGGCGGCGAGCTGGGCGAATTGATCCCCATCGAGCCCCAGGTGCACCGGCGGCAACAGCTCGCTGAAGCGCTCCTCCAGCGCCACCGCGCGCGGGTACGAGCGCAGGGCCGCAGCCTCGAGCTCGGCGAACATCTCTGCCACGTGCTTGAAGGCCCGGTACTGCAGCAGCCGCGCGAACAGCAGGTCCCGGATTTCCAGAAGCGCCAGGTCGTCGTTGTCATCCACCTGGCCCGAGGGCAGCAGCCGCGCCGCCTTGAGATCCAGCAGTGTGGCCGCCACCACCAGGAAAGCCGTCACCTCATCGAGGCTGTAGGTATCGCCCAGCGTCTTGGTGTACGCGATAAATTCGTCGGTCACCTGGTGCAACGCCACCTCGGTGACGTCAAGCCGATGCTGAGAGATCAGCTGCAACAGCAGATCGAACGGGCCCTCGAAGTTCGTGAGTCGAATGCGGAAACCGCGCGCGTCAGCGGCATCGGGCACCGGTGCGGCGTCGGGCGCCACAGGCTCCGCAGCGGTCTCGACGACATCCGGCTCCTGGTCCACACCAGCAGTCACGATTCGAACCGGTCGATTACCTCGCGAGCCAACGAGATGTATGCCTGTGCGCCGGAGGATTTAGGGGCCCACGTGGTGATCGGCTCCCCCGCCACGCTCGTCTCCGGGAAGCGGACGGTGCGGGTGATGACGGTGTGGAAGACCTGATCGCCGAACACCTCGATGACCCTGGCCATCACCTCACGCGCATGCAGGGTGCGGGCATCGAACATGGTGATGACGATGCCGGACACCGACAGTTTGGGGTTGAGCCGGTCACGCACCTTGGCCACGGTGTCGGTGAGCAAGGCCAGCCCGCGCAGCGAGAAGAACGCGCACTCCATCGGGATGACCACGCCCTCGGAACAGGCCAGCGCGTTCACCGTCAACAGCCCCAGCGACGGCTGGCAGTCGATGAGCACGTAGTCGTAGCGGTCCAGCACCGGGTGCAGCGCCCGGGCCAACGAGTGTTCCCGGCCCACCTCGTTGACCAGCTGAATCTCGGCCGCGGAGAGGTCGATGTTGCTGGGAATCAGGTCCAGTCCCTCGACGCGGGTGCGCATCAGCACATCGTCGACTGACACCCTGGGCTCCACCAGCAGGTTGTGCACCGTGGTTTCCAGCTCGTGGTGGGCGATTCCCAAACCGGCCGACAGGGCGCCCTGCGGGTCGAGGTCGACGAGCAGTACCCGTCGGCCGTACCCGGCCAATGCGGCACCCAGATTGATGGTCGACGTGGTCTTACCCACCCCGCCCTTCTGGTTGCACATCGCGATGACCTTGGCCGGCCCATGAGTTGTCAGCGGCTTCGGCTCGGGAATGTCTTTGGGAGGACGACCGGTGAGATCAAGGTCGCCGTCTTCGGCGGGGAAGTCAGAGTCGAGACTGCCGTCTGTCACGTCACCTCCCGGTCATCTACTCGACCCTGTGCGCGAACGCTGGGGGTCTCGCCCACTTGTGGGGGCCTTATCGAAGGCATTCGGGCAAGTCTAGTGGGGTTGCGGCCTTCGGTAGCGGCAACCCGCGCATGTGGTCGCTGAGGAGCCTGTCTGAAGACCATGCGGTGGCCACTAACGGGCACGGGGATGCGCACCTGCCCACACTTCGCGTAGCGAGCTCACCGTGACCAGCGTGTAGATCTGAGTGGTCGTCACCGAGGCGTGGCCGAGCAACTCCTGGACCACACGGACGTCGGCACCGCCCTCCAGGAGATGTGTTGCAAAGGAATGCCGCAGGGTGTGCGGGGAAACCGCCGCGCTGATCTGGGCCCGCTCGGCGGCATCGGCCAACACCTGCCATGCGCTCTGACGGGACAATCGCCCGCCCCGCGAGTTCAGGAACAGTGCGGGAACACCACCACGACCGCGGCGCGCCAGATCTGGACGACCTCGCACCAGATAGGCCTGAAGTGCCTCGACAGCAGGCCGCCCCACCGGCACCAGCCGCTGCTTACCGCCCTTGCCCCAGAGCAGCGCAGAACGGGCCTGGACATCCACATCGTCGACATCGAGCCCCACCGCCTCGGAAATGCGCGCACCGGTGGAATACAGCAGCTCAAGCAGCGCACGGTTGCGCAGATCAAGAGGCCCGTCAGAGGCGCTTCCGACACCGCCACCTGCCGCGGCCAGCAGCGCCTCCACCTGCTCGACGGTCAGGCTCTTGGGCAGCCGCCGGTTGGGGGTCGGCGGTTTCACGGCCCGAGCGACATCGGTCGGTACGAGCCCTTCGATGGCCGCAAACCGGTGCAGCCCCCGCACGGCGATCAACGCGCGGGCCGCCGAAGAGGCGGACAGCTCCGGCACCCCGTTCTCGGGATCACCCCGCCGCAGTGTCACCACGAAGTCGCTGACATCGGGTTCGGATACGTCGGCAAGTCGGCCGATCTTGCGATCGGCGAGATGCTGGTGATAGCGGCGCAGGTCCCGACGGTACGAGCTGAGCGTGTTGGCGGCTACGCCGCGTTCCACGTCGAGGTGATCCAGGTAGGACTGGATCTCGCCGTCAAGGAGCCCAGCGACGAGGCCCCCGCAGGGAGGTACCACCCCCACCTCGGGCGAAGAGTCGGCGGCAAGCGCGCGGTTCAACTACGTTCCTTGCGTTCCGTGAAGGCCGTGGGCCGGTCCGGCCACGGGGCGTCCACGGGGCGGGTGTGGTGACCCTCCAGTGCGATGTGTGCGGCCAGAATGCCCGCCGCCGCAATGGCATTGACCACCTCGCCGGCGAGCACCATGGACACCGCCTCCGCCAGCGGCACCCAATGCACCGTCATGTCGGCCTCTTCGTCATGGCTTTCCCCACGACCCGGGTGCGACAACCCGGTTGCCAGGAACACCCTGACCACCTCGTCCGTGAATCCGGGGGACGCGGCGGCATCCACGAGCACCCGCCAGGTGGTGGCCTCGACACCGGTTTCCTCCAGCAGTTCGCGTGCGGCGGCCCGCTGGGTGTCCTCGCCCGCGATATCGAGCAGCCCGGCGGGTAGCTCCCACAGACGGCGTCCCAGCGGGTGGCGGTACTGATACACCAGCGCGACCCGGCCGACCTCGTCGATGGCAGCGACCGCCACCGCCCCGTAGTGCTCGATGACCTCACGGATGGCGCTACCGCCCCCTGGCATGGCCACCCGATCGCGGCGCAGCGCCAGAATGCCGCCCATGTAGATGGGCTCGGACTCCAGGGTGACGAAATTGTGGCGTTCGCCCTCCCCGGAAGTCCTGCTACTCACTGTCGGGATCCATGTCCGGTTCTAGCGGAAGCCGTTCGGCCGCTTTGTATTCCATGGCAGCGCGAATGAACGCGCTGAACAGGGGGTGCGGACGGGTGGGGCGACTCTTGAGCTCCGGGTGTGCCTGGGTCGCCACCGCGAAGGGGTGGACATCGCGCGGGTATTCCACGAATTCCACCAGGTGCCCGTCCGGCGAGGTCCCGGAGAACCGCAGACCGCTCTCGGCAATCTTGTCGCGGTAGGGGTTGTTCACCTCGTAGCGATGCCGGTGCCGCTCGGATACCTCGGTGCTGCCGTACGCCTCGGCCACGATGGAATCGGGCTCCAGGACGGCGGGATAGGCACCGAGGCGCATCGTTCCGCCCAGGTCCGCCTCGCCCGCGACGGCCCGCACCTGATCGGCCATGGTGGCGATCACCGGGCTGGGGGTGTCGGGATCGAACTCGGCGGAGTTGGCATCGGCGAGGCCCGCCGACCGTGCCGCCTCGATGACCATGCACTGCAATCCAAGGCACAGACCGAGTATCGGGATGCGCCGCTTGCGGGCGTACCGGATGGCACCGAGCTTGCCCTCGATACCCCGGATACCGAAACCACCGGGAATCAGCACCCCGTCGACATCTCCGAGCGCGGTCTGCGCGCCGGTCTCGGTCTCACAGTCGTCCGACGGCACCCACTTGATATCGACCTTGGTGTGGTGCCGGAAACCGCCCGCGCGGAGCGCCTCGGTGACCGAAAGATACGCATCGGGTAGGTCGATGTACTTGCCCACCAGGGCGATTCGCACCGACTCGCTGGGCTCGTGGACGCGCTGCAGCAGATCGCCCCACTCGGTCCAGTCAACGTCGCGGAAGGGCAGGTTCAGCCGGCGCACCACGTAGGCGTCGAGCTCCTCGCGATGCAGCACCTTGGGGATGTCATAGATCGACGGGGCATCCGGCGTGGAGATGACACCGTCGACGTCGACGTCGCACATCAGGGCGATCTTGTTCTTGAGTGGCTCGGGCACCTCCCGGTCGCAGCGCAAGATCAAGGCATCGGGGGTGATACCGATGCTGCGCAGGGCGGCGACGGAGTGCTGGGTCGGCTTGGTCTTGAGCTCGCCGGACGGCTTCAAATACGGCACCAGCGAGACGTGCAGGAAGAACACGTTGTCGCGGCCGACGTCATGGCGGATCTGCCGCGCCGCCTCAAGGAACGGCTGCGACTCGATATCGCCGACGGTGCCGCCGATCTCGGTGATGACGATGTCGGGCCGTTCTCCCTTTTCATTGGGTTCGGCCATGGCCAGGATGCGGCTCTTGATCTCGTCGGTGATGTGCGGAATCACCTGGACGGTGTCGCCGAGGTACTCGCCGCGCCGTTCCTTGGCGATCACCGACGAATAGACCTGCCCGGTAGTGACATTCGCCGACCCGGACAAGTCGCGGTCCAGGAAACGCTCGTAATGCCCGACATCGAGATCGGTCTCCGCACCGTCCTCGGTGACGAAGACCTCACCGTGCTGGAACGGGTTCATGGTGCCCGGATCCACGTTGAGGTACGGGTCGAGCTTCTGCATCGTCACCTGCAAACCGCGCGAGGTGAGAAGTTGCCCGAGGCTGGAGGCGGTTAGCCCCTTGCCGAGCGAGGAGGCGACTCCGCCGCTGACAAACAGATGCCGAGTGGCGGATTGAGGATGCTTGCGTAGACCTGGCAAGAAGGCTCCCGTGACGACTGCTGCAGGGCAATTCTGACTCGCTCGGGGCCCTGCTGACCCACGGAACCTCACCCTAACAAATACGCCGACAACCGGCGGCGAACACGCCGCGCAGTGTGGGCTAGATCCCTTTTAGGGGACGGTGATGGAAGTAGCTCCCGGACCAAGCCCGTACCGGCCCGAGTGCCCGTCGGCCTGTTCACGCAGGGCCAGAACGGCGGTGATGCGGCCCGAGGCCATCTCGATATCGTCGACGGTGCTCGCCGCGGAAGCCATGGACCCGTCGGCACGGGTTACCGCGATCGCCGCGATGCCGTTGGCGGAGCCGCTGCGCCCGGTCAGTACCGTGCCCGAGCCCCGCCGATCCAATGCGGCGGCGAATCGCGCCACGGTGGAGCCCTTGTTCCCGGCGTCGTCCGGTAGTGCTCCCCCCGTTACCACCACTGCGAGGTTCCCCGCTGCCACCTGGCCATCGGTGTAGGTGATGAATCCGCTTTGGCGTAGTGCCGACAGCGCGGTGTTCCGCTGCTCATCGGTCACCGGAGGTACCGGTTCTTCTGGCTTATGCGAGGGGACCTGCAACACGATGCCCACCAGGTCGCCAGCCTGCGATCCCTGATCGACCACATCGGTGCGCAGCTGCGTTCCCGCGGGCAGGATCGACGAGTTCACGATGGTGCGCAGCCGTTCACCCTGATTAGCGTCGGTGAACTGATCGGTCAGCCCGATCCGGCCCGATACCGAGCCGCCGGCGGTCGCGATGAGCTGGGCGATGCCGTCTACATCGGAGCGGTCGGCCTCCGGCGTGGTGATCAGAACCACCTTGCGATCGACGAGCGCGTCCTTAACCATGCGGGGAGCCATGGTGGCATCGAAATTACTTGCCGCGTTGAGCTTTTCGTTGAGTGCGTTCTTGGCCTGGTTCAGGTCTTCGATCTGCCGCTGCTGGCTGCGTTTGTCCTCGCGCAGACCGGAAAGCAACGTGTCATTGAGTAGACCGGAACCGAGTACGACGCCCACCGCAAGGGCGAGGAAAACCGCAGCGAGAGATATCGCGTGCTGACGCAGGGTAATCACGAGTAACTCAGCTGACCAGGTTCTGCACCCAGATCGTCAACCGGTTCCAGTAGGCAAGCAGCCATTCGGCTGCACTGTCGCCCGCGCTGGTGACCCACAGCATGGTGATCACTGCCACCAGCACCGCCAGGATCAACAGGGCAATCGCCCCGCCGGAGAACCGGTTGCGGTACAGCGTCGCAACGGCTTTGGAATCGACCAGCTTGGCGCCGACCTTGAGACGAGTCAGGAAGGTCGACGGATTGGACTGCTGGCGTTCGCGATCGAAGAACTCTTCGATCGATGCCGAATGCCCCACGGTGACGATCAGAGATGCCCCGTGATGGTCGGCCAGCAGCAGCGCCAAGTCGGCGGCAGAACCGGCAGCCGGGAATGTCACCGCACCGACTCCCAGGTCCTGGATGCGCTCCAGGCCGGCGGCGTGCCCGTCAGCATCGGCGGGAAGAACAACCTGCGCACCGGATTTCAGTACGTCGTTACTCATCAGCAGCGGGTCCCCCACCACGATGAGTGGCCGGTACCCGGCCTTGCGGAGGATGTCTGCTCCGGTCCCGACGCCGATGAGAACCGGTTGGTACTCCTTGATGAACGGCTTGAGGTTCTTCAAATCATGCGCGGCGCCAACACCATCGGACACGACGACAACATGGCGGTTGCGCAGATCGATATCGACGTCCGGGATGCCGATGCCGTCGATCAGCAGCGGGCTTTCGCTGCGGATGAACTCAATGGTGTTACCCGAGAATGCTTCCAGGTGGGCGACGAGACCGGTCTTGGCCTCGGTCATCAAATCGTGGACGTCCGCGTCGGTGCGCGGGGTTCCGGCGATGAGGCGCCGGTCGCCGTTGTAGATGCCGCCGTTGTGCACCCGGACCGTCGAGCCGTCCTTGACCTTCTTGAAGACATCGGGCCCGATGCTGTCGATGAGGGTGATGCCGTTGGCCACGAGCACCTCGGGGCCGAGGTTCGGATAGCGGCCCGAGATCGACGGTGAGACGTTCACCACCGCGCTGACGCGCGCATCGACCAGGGCGTCCGCCGTGATGCGGTCCAGATCGAGAATGTCGATGACGGCGATATCGCCTGGGTTGAGGCGCTGCAGCAGCCGGTTGATGTCCCTGTCAGTGCGTACCGTTCCGACGATGCCAGGCCGGGAGCTGCTGCTTCGAGTGAGCATCGTGGTCAAGTTCATAGGGGTGATCATGACGCCGAGCCCCCGCTAGCCTGTGGAGGCGCGCCGTAACACCTGTCACATTAGTCACTCCAGCACCCCTGGTTTATCGCCGCGAATAGGACGTATTGCCTGTTCGGGCGGGGTGCGAACAGTGCTACTAGGCGCGCTCGGCACGGGCGGCGTCGAGCAGCTCGCGAGCGTGCGCTCGGCCGGTGTCAGAGTCGCCCAGACCGGCAAGCATGCGGGCCAGCTCGGCGACCCTGTCCTCGTCGTCGAGGCGGCGGACACCGCTGCCCTTGCTGCTCACACGGTCAACGGTGAGGTGAATATCGGCAAATGCCGCCACCTGCGGCAGGTGGGTCACCACGATCACCTGGTGGGTATGGGCCAGCCTGGCCAATCGTCGCCCGATCTGGACGGCCGCGCGCCCGCCAACACCGGCATCCACCTCGTCGAACACCATGGTGGTGCCGACTGTCGAGGCGGCAAGTACCACCTCCAGCGCCAGCATCACGCGGGACAGCTCGCCACCGGAGGCGCTCTTGGCCAGCGGCAGCATGGGGTTGTCGCGATGCGCGGCGAACCCGAACTCGACGGCGTCGGTACCCGATGATCCGGCGTGCACAGCCTGCCCGGACGGCAGCGTCAGCGGCGCCGAATCGTCGGCCCGGGCCGGAATCGGCTCGACGGCAATGGTGAACGCGGCGCGGTCCATCGCCAGACCGGCCAGCTCGGCGGTGACTGCCTTACCCAACGCCTTGGCGGCTTTGGTGCGGGCTTTGGTCAGACCCGTTGCCGCGGTAGCCAGTTCACCGGCGAGCCGATCTACGCGTTGCGAGAGGGCGGCTAGCGTTTCCTCGGAGGTATCGACCTCGGCGAGCCTGGTGCGTGCTTCCTGCGCCCAGGCGATCACTCCGTTGAGGTCGGCGGCATACTTGCGGGTCAGCGTGCGAAGTTGCCCCTGGCGGGCCAGCTTCTCTTCGAGCGTGCTTGCATCGCTGGGCAATTCGTCAGTGAAGGCGGTCAGCTCGCGGGAGACGTCGCTGACCACTGCGAGCGCCTCGGCAAGTTGTGGCGCCAACGCCTGCAGGGCCGCGTCGTCGGTGGCATCCAGCAGCGCCTTGGCCTTCGCGATGCGATCGATGGCCGAATAGGAATCGCCAGCCTCACCCTCCGTATCGGCTCCGGCCAGCGCCCCATGTGCCGAGGCCGCCGCATCACGCAGGGCATCGAGTTCAGACAGCCGATGTATGTCGGCGGTCAGCTGGTCGTCCTCCCCCGGTTTGGGGTCGACCGTATCGATCTCGTTGAGCGCGAACCCTAGCCGATCCGCCTCCTGGGCGAGTTCACGCGCTCGGTTGGTGCGGTCGATCAGATCACGCCGGGCGGTGAGCCATTCCTCCCGCCGCTTGCGGTAGGTGGTGAGCAACGCCTCGATGCTCTCCGTTGCGAACCTGTCGAGGGCGGCGAGCTGCTGCTCCGGGCGCATCAGCCGCAGCTGGTCGTTCTGGCCGTGCACCGTGAGCAGCCCCGCGGTGAAGCTGGCCAGCGACTTGGCGGGCACGCTGCGCCCGCCAAGATATGCCCGCGAGCGGCCATCGGAGGTCACCGACCGGGCGGCGATCACGCTGCCGTCGTCGTCGCGTTGTGCCCCCGAGGAATCCAGTACCTCGGTGACGTCCACAGGCTCGGCACCCAGCGGATCGGCGGTCAGGAATCGGCCCTCGACCACGGCGCGATCGGCGCCCGCCCGCACCCGGTTTGCGTCGGCGCGCGCCCCGCCGAGCAGGTGAAGGCTGGTGACCACCATCGTCTTGCCGGCGCCGGTCTCGCCGGTCAGCACGGTCAGCCCACTGTCGAACTCCGCGGTGGCCGCCGGTATGGCGCCGAGGGACTCGATGCGAATCTCGGTGAGCACGATTACCTTCCCCGCCAGCCCTTGACGGGCAAATGGAACTTACGGACGATCCGGTCCGCGAAAGGCTTGCTGTCCAGGCGTGCCCACAGCACCGGCTGATGACCGCGGACAACTTCGACGCGTCCCCCCGGGGGCACCCTGATTTCTCGGCGGCCATCACAGAACAGGAGTGCGTCGTGCCCATCGGCTTCGATCTCGACGGCGACGGTGGACGCGGGACTGATCACCATGGGCCGGGCGAACAGGGCGTGCGCATTGTTGGGCACCACAAGGATCGCGTCCAGATCAGGCCAGACGACCGGTCCGCCCGCCGAGAACGCGTACGCGGTTGATCCTGTCGGCGTCGAGACCAGTACCCCGTCGCATCCGAAGGCCGAGACCGGGCGGGCGTCCACCTCCAGCACCACGCCGAGCACCCCCAACCGGGGACCCTTTTCGATGCTGACCTCGTTGAGCGCCCAGCCGCGTTCTTTCACCTCGCCGCCGATACGGACCTGAACGTCCAACGTCATCCGGGTCTCGACGCGGTACGTGCCTTCCACGACGTGATTGAGCACCGCATCGATGGCCTCGGCCTCGACCTCGGCAAGAAAACCGATGCGGCCCAAGTTGATACCGAGCACGGGGGCGGTAGCACTGCGCGCGAGATCGGCGGCCCGCAGGAAGGTGCCGTCCCCGCCCAGTACCAGTACCAGTTCGCAGCCGGTGGCCGCGTCCTGATCGGCGTCGACGACTTCCACATCGACACCGAGCGAGCGGAACTCGGAGGGGTCCAAGTGCACGGGTCCGCGATCAATGGCCTCGGCGGTGAGCACCCGCAGCGTTATGCCGTTCTCCCCCAATATCTTCGCGACACGGCGGGCGGTTTCAGTCACCTCATCGCGGCCGGTATGTGCGACAAGCAGGATTTTGCGATCGTTCACTGAGGTCCCCTAGACACGGCGTCGGCGACGGCTGCCTCGACATCCACCTCGGAATCTGTCTTGCGCAGCCACAGAAAGTACTCGACGTTTCCGGACGGCCCCGGCAGCGGGCTGGCCGTCACACCCGCGGTGAACCAGCCCTGGGACCGAGCACGACGGGCGACGGAGATGACGGCATCGGTGCGCAACTGCGGATCGCGCACCACACCGCCGGTACCGACGAGCTCCTTGCCCACTTCGAACTGGGGCTTGACCATCGGCAGAATGTCGGCATCGGATGTGGCGCAGGAAATCAGGGCATCAAGCACCAGTGCGAGCGATATGAAGGACAGGTCGGCGACGATTACCTGCGCGGGGCCGCCGATCAATTCGGGCGTCAGGGTGCGAACGTTGGTTCGATCGAGAACGGTGACGCGGTCGTCGGACTGCAGCGACCACGCCAGTTGGCCATATCCGACATCGGCCGCGACCACCTCGCGGGCGCCGGACCGCAGTAGCACCTCGGTGAATCCGCCGGTGGAGGCGCCGGCATCCAGGCATCGCTTGCCGTCGACGGAAAGTCCTTGTGGCCCAAAGGCGTCAAGAGCTCCGAGGAGTTTGTGGGCACCACGCGAGACCCAGCGGTCCTCGGACTCCCCTTGCACCACAAGGGAAGCCGTCGCGGGGACCGCGGTGGCAGCTTTGGCGGCAGGTATGCCATCGATACGGACCCGGCCCGCCTCGATCAGTTCAGCAGCCTGCTGACGAGAACGAGCGAGCCCGCGGCGCACCAACTCTGCGTCGACCCTGGCGTGCCGGGCCATGGCTATCCTTGCTCCGCGGATTCCAGTGCTCGGACCAACACCTCATGGGCTTGCTCAAGGACCTGAGCCTGGTTCTCCAGGTCCACTTCGGCCTCGGTTTCGCCCGCGCCGGTGTGCTGGTCGAGCTGAGCCAGCAGCGCCTCTACCTGAGACCTGACCTCATCGGGGTCAGGTCCGGTGGTCTGGCGCGCGACATCGTTTGGGGTGGTCATCGCGCTCAAGGCTAGTGGATCTCCCCGACGTGGCCGGGCCGACGACACACTATCCGGCAGAAAGCTGCTGCAAGGCGTGTTCAGCCAGGTCATCGGTGGCCACGATAGGCCTGATGGCAGGGGCTGGAGCGGTCCCCCAGACCGCAGCCGCCAGCGCCTGGGCCAGCGACAAAGGTGATCCGGTGGCGTCGATGGACCCGACCGACACCTGATCTGCCGCCACGGAGACCTGCCACGACGGCTTCGACTCGATTCGCACATCGGCCAGCGGGAGATGCAGAGCACTCAAATCCGCTCCCAAGAACGTGGGCCGGTGCGTGCTGTCCGCCCAGATCGCGTCGATGGCGCTGTTCACACCGGTAAGCACCATGAGGCTGGGCAGGCCCGCACCATTGGCCCCGGAGATGTCGGTATCGAGGCGATCGCCGACCACGAGGGGCCGGGTGAAGCTGCCGCGCGCTAACGCGTCCTGGATGAGTGCGCGCCCCGGCTTGCCGGCCACTACCGGATCGGCATCGGTGGCGGTGCGCAGCGCGGCGACCATCGACCCGTTTCCGGGTAGCAGACCCCGCTCGGTCGGCAGCGTCGCGTCGACATTGGCCGCTACCCAGTACGCACCCGCCCGGATGGCCAGGGCGGCCTCAGCGAGGGTCGTCCAGCAGGTGTCCGGCGAATGTCCCTGCACGACAGCACGGGGGTCCTCGTCGAAGCTGCGCACCGGCGTGAGGCCGACGGCGGCCACCTCGGCCGCCAGCGCGTCGGTACCGACCACGAGTACCGCCTCATCACGCCCGAGTGTCTCGGCGAGCAGTCTGGCCGCGCTTTGCGCACTCGTGACAACGTCGCCCGGGGCCGCGGTGAAACCCAGAGAGGTCAGGTGTTCGGCCACCTCGGGTGCGGACCGGCTGGCGTTGTTGGTGACGTACAGCTGCCGGGCATCGCCTGCGGCCGCCAAGGACGCAATCGCGTTGGGGGTGGGTTCGGCACCCCGGAACACGGTGCCGTCAAGGTCAAGGAGCAGGCAGTCGTACGAGCCGGCGAGTGTGTCAGGCAAGTTCGGCGGCCCGATCCTCGGCGTCCGTGTGGCCCTCGACATCGGCATTGGCGGCGTGCAAGAACCATTGCACTGCTTCGGGTTTGCGATCCAGTGCCAACAGGATGTCCGCGTAGGCGTAGAACAGCCGCGCCGCGACCACGCCGACACGCTTGGGATCCGGTGCCGGAGTGGAGAGCACCGCCAGCGCCTGATCGAGCTGCCCCATATCGGCACGCGCTCCGGCGGTGACGATGCGCAGTTCGTCGGCGGCGTCGCCGGTGAGGGCCTTGGCCTCATCTCCGCGGGCGAGCTCAAGAGCGCGTTCGGGCCGCCCCACTCCCCGTTCGCAGTCGGCGATCAGCGCCAGCAGCGGTGAGCGGGTGCCCATGCGCTTGGCCGCACGCAGTTCCGACAACGCCAGCGCCCAATCTCCGCAGTGATA
Source organism: Mycobacteroides franklinii (assembly GCF_002013895.1). Taxonomy (GTDB): domain Bacteria; phylum Actinomycetota; class Actinomycetes; order Mycobacteriales; family Mycobacteriaceae; genus Mycobacterium; species Mycobacterium franklinii. Next base: position 136,716 of record NZ_MAFQ01000010.1, read on the forward strand.
CGCGGCGATGCCGAGTGCCTCACGGACAGCCGCGATGCGGGCCGCACGGCTCTTGGCGGCCTTGGCATGCGCAAGAGCGGTCTCGGGGTCCTCGTCCAGCAGGTTCCCGGCGGTCACCAGATGCCGGGCCACCGTCTCCGCGGTGTTCTTGTCGAGACTGAGCAATTCGGCGCGGACATCCGGAGCGAGCTGCTTGGCCTCCACCTCGTCGGGAATGACGGGGCCGAAGTTTCGTGGAGCCGGTCGGTCATCGGTGCGCCGGGGGCGCGGTCCCTGATCGCGCCGCGGGCGGTCACCGCCGCGCTCGTCGGAACGCTGACGGCGCTCGCCGCCGCGCTCATCCGACCGGTGTGGACGTGCAGAGCCACCGCCGCGGTCGTCGCGCTGGGCACCCGAATCGCGTGCGGGCCGACTCGGGCCTTGCCTTCTCGGGCCCTGCTGCCTGGGTCCTCGCTGGTCCACGGGCACCTCCTTCTATAGCGCGAGTATGCCGGTAGCGAGCCCTCCGCCGGAAATGCGGTGGCGATCTATGTGACCGGTTCCGCAGACTAGGCGTCATGAGCCATGTGCAGCTCGATGCCATCGGCTACCACCTCCCGGACGGCAGAGCACTACTTCACGACGTCAGCCTGCGCGTGGGTGAGGGCAGTAAAACGGCGTTGATCGGCCCCAACGGGACCGGCAAGACGACACTGTTGCGCATCATCGCCGGCGATGCCGATCCACACGACGGAGCCGTAACCCGTGGCGGGCAGCTCGGGGTGATGCGGCAGTTCATCGGATCGGTTCGTGACGATTCGACGGTCCGCGATCTACTGCTATCGGTGGCGCCCGATCGCGTCAGGTTGGCCGCCGAGCGCCTGGACCGTGCGGAGCTGGTGCTCATGGAGCGCAACAGCGAGCCCGATCAGCTCAAATACGCGCAAGCACTAGCCGACTGGGCCGATGTGGGTGGCTACGAGTTCGAGACCGAATGTGACGTGCACACCATGGCCGCGCTCGGAATTCCCTACGAGCTGGCCAGATTTCGCGGGGTCAACACGCTTTCCGGAGGTCAGCAGAAGCGGCTGGTCCTCGAATCGCTGCTGCGCGGACCCCACCAGGTGCTGCTACTCGACGAGCCCGACAACTATCTCGATGTCCCGGCCAAGCGCTGGCTCGAGGAGAAGCTCGCCGAGTCTCCGAAGACCGTCCTGTTCGTCAGCCACGACCGCGAGCTGATCAATCGCGCGGCCGGACAGGTCGCCACGCTGGAACCCACGCGGTCCGGATCGACCTTGTGGGTGCATCCGGGTTCGTTTGCGACGTACCACCAGGCCCGCGCGGACCGCAATGCCAAACTCGCCGAATTGCATCGCCGCTGGGACGAACAGCGGGCGGCGCTGCGCGATCTGGTGCTGATGTACCGGCAGAAGGCGGCCTACAACTCCGATATGGCCAGCCGGCTGCAGGCTGCCGAGAGCCGGCTGCGCCGGTTCGACGAGGCGGGGCCGCCCGAAGCAGTGCCATTGCGGCAGAACGTGCGCATGCGTCTTGCAGGCGGACGCACCGCCAAACGTGCCGTGATCGCGGACAATCTCGAATTGACCGGCCTCACAAGCCCATTCGATGCCGAGCTGTGGTACGGCGACCGGGTCGCGGTATTGGGCGGTAACGGAACCGGCAAGTCACATTTCCTGCGGCTGCTGGCCTGCGGCGGCACCGACCCGGAGCAGGATCAGCTGCCGGTTGGCGAGATGATTCCCGAACCGGTGCGCCACGGCGGACGACTCCGGTTGGGTGCGCGGGTACGTCCCGGCTGGTTCGCGCAGACGCACCATCATGTGGGACTGATGGACCGCACACTGCTGGACATCCTGCATCACGGGGACGAGAGGCGCGCCGGATACGGGCGCGAGCAGGCGTCACGAATCCTGGACCGCTACGGGTTGGCGGCATCCGCCGAGCAGACCTTCGGCTCGCTGTCCGGCGGACAACAGGGCCGCTTTCAGATCCTGCTGCTGGAGCTGATGGGCTCAACGCTGCTGCTGCTCGATGAGCCGACCGACAACCTCGACCTGCACTCGGCGGAGGCGCTGGAGGACGCACTGACGGCCTTCGACGGCACGGTCATCGCGGTCACTCACGACCGATGGTTTGCGCGGAGCTTCACCCGCTTCCTCATCTTCGGTGAGGACGGCAAGGTGAAGGAATCCGTTGAACCCCAGTGGGCATAGCGGACCTAGTGGGCCTTAGAACTAGCGGACTCGCTGAACCCCGGCGATGTTCCGCTTGCCGCGGCGCAGTACCAACCAGCCCCCGGTGAGATAATCGCCATCACTTGGCGCCCAGTCCTCGGCGTCGACCCGCGTGTTGTTGACGTACACACCGCCCTCCTTGATGGTGCGGCGTGCGGCGCCCTTGCTTTCCGAAAGTCCGCTACTCACCAGGAGATCCACGATGGTGTCGGGTTCGCCGTCGGCGAGCCGGGCGGGTTCCCCGTTTCCCGCCTCGGTGAGGGCGGCAGTCAGGGTGCCCTCGTCGAGGCGATCCAGCTCGCCACGGCCGAACAGCGCACCGCTGGCGTGTTCGACAGCCTGAGTGGCGCTTTCACCATGTACCAGCGTGGTGACCTCGGCGGCCAATCGGCGCTGCGCGGCACGCTCATGTGCCCGTTCCGTCGTCGCCGTCTCCAGCTCGTCGACCTCGTCGGCGGAGAGGAACGTGAACCAGCGCAGGTACCGCACCACGTCGGCGTCAGCGGTGTTGATGAAGTACTGGTACCAGGCGTAGGGGCTCGTCATCTCCGGATCGAGCCAGAGTTTGCCGCCTCCGGTGGACTTACCGAACTTGGTGCCATCGGCCGCGGTCACCAGCGGAACGGTCAAGGCATGCACCGAGGCGCCATCGAGCTGGCGGGCGAGCCGCACTCCGGCCACGATGTTGCCCCACTGATCGGAGCCACCGATCTGCAACGAGCAGCCGTACTTTCGGTGCAGCTGCACGTAGTCATTGGCCTGCAGCAACATGTACGAGAACTCGGTGTAGGAGATGCCGTCGCCCTCCAGGCGCCGGCGGATGGTGTCGCGGTCGAGCATGACGTTGACGGAGAAGTGCTTGCCAAGATCGCGCAGGAACTCCAGGGCGGTGAGCTGTCCGGTCCAGTCAAGGTTGTTCGCGACGATGGCTCCGGTTGGGCTGTCACTGAATTCGACGAAACGCTCCAGCTGGCCGCGAATTCGGCCCGCCCACTCGGCCACGGTGTCGGCGCCATGCAGGCTTCGTTCGGAGGTGTCTCGCGGGTCTCCGATGAGCCCCGTCGCTCCCCCGGCCAACACGATCGGCCGGTGCCCCGCGCGCTGGAATCGGCTCAGTGTGAGCAGCGGAACCAGATGCCCGGCGTGCAGGCTCGCCGCGGTGGGGTCGAAGCCCCCATAGACACTGATCGGGCCCTTCGCGATATCGGCCGCGAGCGCGTCGCGGTCGGTTGTCTGCGCGATGAGGCCGCGCCAGGTCAGCTCGTCGAGGATGGATGAGCCGCTTGCGCGAGGATCGTTAGTCGGGGAAGCCACGGAGACGATCATCCCTTATCGGGTTCAGCGTGCGGGATACCGCTCGTCCCAGTCCTGTCCCGGCGGCCCGACTAAGTCGTCGGAGATCGCCATGATGAGCTCGCGCAATTCGAGCTCGGACAGCCAATCCGGCGGCAATGCCTGAGGGTGTCGTGGGTCTCCTCATGCCGGGGATACGTGATGAGAAGACCCAGCGCCGACGGGACCGCGTCGGGCAGCATGAGATCGGCCGCCAAGCGATTGACGATCACCGCAGGTGCTCCCGCAACGACTATCGCTACCCATGTTCACCAGTATCCGGTTGTGGTGCACGGGGACTGCGCCGGTACGCAGATACCTCCGGATATTCGGGCAGCCAGAACCGCCACGGACGATCCGCTGCCAGACTGACACCCACGCGTGGCCCGGACTGTGCCTTCCGTGTGCGATTCAACACGATGCGTACCGGGCTGGCGGCGGAGAAGACGTCAACGCCGTTGTCTTCCTGGGTGATTGCGAGCGCGGCACCCAAGTTGCCGGGGCCGCGGGCCAAACTCGCGTCGTTGCGCGCCGCCGGACGTCGTTGCCAACAGATCGGGGCACCATCGACTATCGCCGCGGCACGCATCAAGACACCGCAGGCGACACCGTCCGGGCCGCACACCACATTGGCGCACAGGTGAATTCCGTGGCTTCGGTACACGTACAGGTGGCCGGCAGGCCCGAACATCACCCGGTTGCGGTTCGTCGGGCCGCGAAACGAGTGAGAGGCAGGATCAGGCCACGGGCCGTCCGGCACGCCCCCGTACGCCTCCACCTCAACGATCAGCGCCCGTACGCCACGTGACTCGATGGTGGCGCCGAGCAGGCGCTGCGCTGCCTTTACCGGGTGGGTCTTGAGAATCTCGGCGCTCACTCCCCGATTGTGCTTGACCGTCGCGGGCTCTCTGCCGGCCCCCGCGCGGCGCTACCTGGGGCGCGCGATAGTTCAGTAACGTGATGTCGGTGAGTTCAAAGCGGCCCGGGCGTCGTCCGGGTACCAGCAACACCCGTGACGATATCCTCGCGAGCGCTCGAAAACTGTTTTCGGTCAACGGAATCGACAAGACTTCGATGCGGTCCATTGCCGCCGACGCCGGAGTGGACCCCGCGCTCATCCACCATTACTTCGGGACGAAGCTCGATCTTTTCCGCGAGGTGGTGCAGCTGCCGGTCGATCCGAGTGTGGTGTTGCAACCCCTCCGCGAGGTTCCGGTCGACGAACTGGGGGTCGCGATCCCCCGACTGATCGTCGCGCTGTGGGACTCGGACCTTGGCGCCAACGTGCTGGCGGTGTTCCGCTCGGCGCTGGCGGGTGCCGACGACGGGTTGGTGCGGGTCTTCTTCCGCGAGGTCTTGGTCAACATCATCGCTGAGCGCGTCGACAATCCAGTCGGCGGCGGCGTGCTGCGGGCCGAGTTCGCGATCACACAGATGGCCGGCATCTTGGTGGGCCGGTACATCCTGGCGATCGAACCGCTGGCCTCGTTGACGTCAGAGCAGATTGCCCTGACCGTGGGGCCGAACATTCAGCGATATCTGACGGGTGAGCTGCCCAGCATCACGCAGTGAAGCGCTGGTGCTCCTCGTCGGACACCTCGCGCGCTTCGTCCGGCAACAGCACAGGGATCGAATTCTCGATCCGGTAGGCCTTGCGCAGGCGGGGGTTGTAGAGGAGGCCGTCGGTATCGCTGCCGATGAGCAGGAGTGCCCCGCGGTCGACCGGGCAGACCAGGATGGCTAAGAGTGCGGCGTCAAGAGGCATATCGGTGCGATCAGCCCAGCGGGATGTTCTGGTTGAAGATCTGTTGACCGCCGCCCCCACTGACGCCGATACCTGGTCCGGGATTGACGTTGGGAGGCCCACCGTTCGGGTTGTTGGTTCCGTTGGTGCCGCTGATGCCGATGTGGACAGGCTGCTGCGGCTTCTGGGCGGCCCTGAGGAACTGCGTCTGCACTGCGATGACCGACTTCAGTGTGTTGATCAGCGGCATTTGGCTGGGACGCTTATCCAGGGCGGCTTTGAGGGCATCGTTCTGTGCCGAACTGACCTGGGCGCCCTTTGCGCGCAGCTGCAGCGAGGTGCGGACCAGATTGGAGACCTGACCACCACTGGTACCCGTCGAGTACTCGTGCGCGATGTCATCCAGTACGTCGGCGCGGGCCGTGCCGGCACCAGGCCCGAACGCCAGGGCGGCGCAGAGGCCGACCGTGGCCAGCGCGGTACCCGCGAGGGCACGTGGGCGTGTCGGCATGACGAGTTCCTTCCGGTATCGCGGACGCCAGCCTAACAACACCCCGCCACATCAGCAGCAGAAGGCGAGGCGGCGGCGTGTGGGTGGACGCCCTGCCGGGCCCTAGCGGGCCGCGCCCTGCAGCGCCTCAACCGTCGCGGCAGTGAGTCGGTGGTAGGTGCCCGATTCCGGATCGAGGTGCCACGTCTGCCGGCCCGGCTTCGGCAGGCCCAAATCCCGCAGGTGTGTTGTCGACGGCCGGTAGGAGGCACTCAACGGCAGATTCGGAACCACCTTGATGATGTCCGGACGTTCGGTGATCGGGACGGCGGCAAATGCTTCGGCCAGATCCGCGGGCGATAGCGCCTCGCCGGGCCGCAACACCACTGCCGTCACCGCAAGCGTGGTTTCGCCCGATTCCACCGGATACGTCGCGACCAGATCGATGGCACCCAGAGCGCCCAGCGCGTTGCTGGTGGCCTCGGCATACACAACACCCTGCGTCGTTCGGATCGCGGTGCCCCGGCCGTCAAGCATCCAGAAATCGCCGTCTTCATCACGGCGGAACAGGAACTCAGACGACACCCAGGTGTCGCCGGGGGCGAATACGCCGCGTCGCACCGCGGCGGTGGGGTCAACGTCTCCCGGCGGCTTCGCCAACAGCAGGCCGACCTCCCCAGGTTCGGCGATCTGCACGAAGCCGTCCTCCCCCTCGATGATCACGTCTTCAATGGGGTCGTACGCGGCCAGCCGTACCTTGCCACCGCCGGGTAGGGGGCGACCCTTGCTGCCGACCTTCGTGCCGGACACGTTGGCCAGCACCGCCTCGCCGTCGGTCGTCGCGAAGAATTCGACGACATGAGCGGGCTCAAACTTCTCGGTGACCCGTCGCCACAGACCCGCGGGCATGCCCGATCCGATGAACAGGCGGACCGAATGATGCGCGCCGAGGGCCAGCGCCGGATCGTCGATAACCTCATGCATCATGGCCCAGGTGTAGGACACCACGCTGACGCCGTACTGATGGATCTCCTGGACGAATCGATCGGGATCGAGCCCGCGCGACAAGGCAATTCGCGCACCGCCGGCCACTGCTCCACCGATGCTGACCAGCAGCCCGGACTGGTGATGCAGCGGCGTGAGGCAGTACACGGTGTCGGTGGAGCTGAGCGCGGCGGCCGACGCGGTGCCGAACGCCGACAGCGCCCACCGATGATTGGTGATCTGTTTCGGCAGCAGCTTGGCGCCGGTGCCACTGAACATCACAAACGCAAGGTCACGGGCTTGACCGGGATCTGGCCGGTACCACCCGGGCAATTGGACGGCGTCAGGATCGATCTTTTCCATGTCGATGGTTGAGCCGTCATCGGGAATGGCCAGGTCGCGCGACTCGCCGCCGCCGAGTACCAGCACGTGGACCGGAAGGCTCTGTGCGACAGGAAGATTCGGCGGATCCGTGAGTAGTTCGGAGATCTCCCCCAGCTTGACGGCGACCTCGAGATCGGCATCCGGCGGCAACAGAACCGCGACAGCACCCAGACGTGACAACGCGGCGATGGCGACCAAGGCGCTGGGGCGGGTCTCCATGAGAATGCCCACCCGCACGCCTTGGCGGACTCCCACCTCGATAAGACCCTTGACGACGTTGTTGATGCGGCGATCGACAGCCTCATAGGTGTGTACGCGGCCGTCGAAGAGGAAGCACTCGCCGTGCGGGGTGCGACGCGCCTGTTCTGTCATCAACCGGCCCATGGAGATTCGGGTGTGATCGTGAATCTGCCCCAGGCGTGTCAACCGCGGAAGCGTGCGAACCGCCTCGACGGCAATGGATTTCACCGACTTGTTGGCCGCCGCTGCGGCCGCTCCCGCGGTGCGGGCAGCCGTGATGGCGACCTCGGTGGTGGTGCTCAAGCCATGCGCCACACGGGAAGCGAGCGGGACACCGCCGCCGTCGAGTTGGCCGGCTTCGTGCTCGTACATGAGATCCACGGACGGGGGTTTCGACGCTTCGCCCTCGCGCCATTGCACCCATTGGCTGACCGTCGGCCAGGTCTGAGCGACTGCGGTCGAACCGACCACCAGACCGAAATGACCTGCGCGGATGAGGTATTCGTAGACGTCAGCCTTGGGTGCGGCGCGCAGAATGCCGCGCACCGAAGCGGGCTGTCCGATGTCGTCGACCTCGCCGACGACCGCCAGAACCGGGCAGGTGATATCACTGAGGGTGACCACCCGGTCGTTGACGGTGAAGCCGCCGGTGGTCATGCGGTTATGCACCACGAACTGACGCAGCAGTTCGGCGATCGCCGGACCGGACCATGCGATCCAGCCCTCATTGGCCAGGAACTTACGCTGCTGCTCGCGTGGGAGCAGCGCGTCCCGGTCGTGCAGCTGCCGCAGGAAGTCGAGACGGCCCCTGATGGTCTTGACCGGATCCAGCATCTGGAACCCGAGCCGTGCCGACCATGCCGGAATGGAGAATCGGCTGAATACGTGGTCGGCCATGAATTCGGCAATGTCGGCCGAAAGCCCGGCCGGCATACCCATGGGCATCGCGGCGTTGGCGTCGACCGGCGAGCCGAAGGTGATGATGCTCGCGATGGTGCGCGACTTTCGCAGTGCCGCAGTCTGATAGCAGAACATGCCACCCTGGGAGTAGCCCGCCAGGTGTATCTGGCGGCCGGTGATGCGGTGCACGGTCTCGATGGCGTCACTGATCGCGACGACGTGATCGGACAGAGTGCGCTCCATACCTCCGGCCATCCGGTCGGGGCTGCCGAAGTCGATGACCCACGGGTCGATACCGGCCCGGTGCAGCATGCCGACGGCGCCACCGTCCTGGGTGACGTCCCACATGTCCGCGGCCATCATCATCGGATGAACCATGAGGACGACGGGCCCGGCGTCTTCTGCCCCGGCCGCACCCGGCGCGAAGTAGCGGCGCAACCGGTACATGGGCACGCTCTCGACGATCTGGTGCGATGACGCGGTGCTGCCGGTCTCGAGGCCACCGAGGCGCAGGACTTCAAGCCCGTTCTGCGCGGTGGCTGCCAGGCGGGCGACAGGCTTGGTCAAGGAGGAGAGATTGAAGGCCACTGCTGCTCCTTAGATACCGATCGTCCACCCGGGATGCCCAGGTGAGGGCCCGCTCATCCTGTCACAATGGGCGCGTCGGCCCGACCAAATCCCTGTCACCCTGATCGGAAGCGATGTCGTGGTACGAGCCTCTACGATGACGCGGTGGGGAATCTGTTGCTGAGGCCGCTACGCCTCTGGGTGATGTATCTGCCGCAACTGGCGGCGTGCTATCTGTTGGGCCTGCTGGGGCGCAACATCGTCATCGAACTGGCGGCGAAATTCGGCTGGAACAACTATCTCGTTGTCGACCTGTTGATGCCATTCGCTGGCATCATTCGCCTCGGGTCCATCGTGGCAATGTTCCTGGTCTTGAAATCGGCGATCCCAGTGCTAGCCACGCTGCCTAAGGCGTCACTGCGCAGCATGGACATCTTCGCCAATATCGTGCTGCCCTTCTTTGTCATCTATCTGGCTTGGAAGATGTTTCAGGACGACTGGTTGGCCTACGAACGACGTGCCATGCCGTACCGAATGGCCGCGGCCTGGACCGGGCAACCCGTGTCAGATCAGCTCGGCCACCTCCCCCTGACCGACACGGTGTGGTATCTCATCGTTGGCGCATTCACCGTCCGCTATTTGATGAAACTCAAATGGGTGAAGGCTCATACCCCGTCATGGTTCGTTTTCATCCAGGTCTATCTGGATGCCCTCTGGGTGTTTCTGGCGCTCTCCTTCGCTGCAAGTAACGGAGTCACCTTCTTCCTGAACCCGGCCGGATGGTTCAAGGAACGTCGGATCGTGGTCTGGGCGGAAAACATGCGGGCCGAGCTTTTTTCTCACTTCCGACCGCTTGAGATTGCCTGGAACTTACTGACAAGCGTCTGGGATATCGCGTGGGGCGCTGCCGCCGTACCGCTCATCTGGCTTGCCATCGCCGGAATCATCTACGGCTCATCTAGCCAAGCAAGCTGGCGTGGCGTGCTCAGACGCGTGGCAGGAGCACGCGGCGACCTCGTCGTGGATCGATTGCTCCCTGCCCGGCAGCGTGTGCAGAGCGGATTAACCGTTTTTTCTGACCAAACCAAAGGCAAGACAAAAGAGCTGGCGCTGTCGCAGTTCGGCCGGGCCCGCCCAATCATCGACTCGGCGCGGTTGGTGCTTCATGGCGGACTGATCATGTTATCCGCCTACATATTGTTATATATGTGCTTGTCGTGGCTGGATATGTCGGACAGTTTCCTCCGTGCGCAGCGTCAAGAGGGCGGATATCTAACCCGCGGGTTTGCCTGGCTCTTTGGTCCGCATCCTGCCTACTTTTGGGATGCAGTGAGTCCGGTGTTGGTCGCACTAACGGGCGTTTTGATCGGTTCGCTTCGCATCTGCTTGATCGCATCAGTCTTCGCGCATTGTGTAGAGCGGGCCGAAGCAGAAGTGATCGACGCTGACGCCTCCGAATCCGCTGCTGGCGATGTTGTCGACTATCCCGAAGAGATTCCTGGAACACCAGCCGACCCGATCGACATAAACTCGCCGCAGCGCTGACTTACGCCCCCGGTATCTCGAATCTGATCAAGATCTGAGTTCCGTATGCCTCGATGATGTCCACCGCCGTCGGGTGCGAATCCTCCGGCAGCAGAAAAGTGAACTGCAGGGGGCCTGGCTTTCTGCAGGAGTTGGAGGTGCCATCGGGAAGCGGCACCGTGTATTCGATTTGGTCGCCCTTCCAACTGCGAACGCCGTCAGTCAGCAGGGCTTGGCAGTACATGTCCGGCTGTGGTGTGCCCGACCGCTCGATGGTCACCACCGCAAGTTGAGTGCCCTTCGGTATCGCCGAGTTCCAGGCACCTGGCAACTTTCCGAAATGCCTGATTTGACCGAGCTGCCATGTCTGTCCGTCGATGGTCTCGGTCTGCCCCGCCTGGACGACGTGAGCGGGCCTGACACTGTCCTGGTAAGTGCGCCACGGACCGCGGAAGGAGACCACGGCAAGGCCAGTGAAAGCTGCCACCACAATCAACCCCGCCACTGTGTTCTTAAACCACAGTTGCGACCAGAGCCCCGAACCAATACGCCGGTGCCGAGCGCCGTCCTCTAGCACCGTCATGTCTGACCTACCACTGTTTTCGGGAGCGCTACTACGGACGCACGGGGCGCATTCTCTGGATCTAAGGGGACCTCGACGACGAGTCGCGAATCCCATTTGAATTCGCCGTAAGAGATATACAGCTCGCCCGACGAGGCACGGTTGAGGTCATCGGTTCCAACCTCGAAAACATATACGCCCGTCTGCGGAATCAACGGAGTCAGCGCAGCACCATCGAGAGTTGAAATCTGTAGCCGATTGTCGGGGCGGTACGCGTTATCTCCGATTTGCAGTGACGCATTGGCCATTGGTGCATCGACGAGTGAAGTAACCGTGGCCTTGATGATCACCCACTGCCCCAGCGATGTGATGTTGCGTTGCTTCGGGAAATAGCCGGTGTGCTTGACGACGGGCGCCACCGCGACCTTGCTTACCGATATCGAGAAGAGCCTGCCCGACACGACGTTCCCGACAGTGCCGTGAACGTCGAAGGCGTTCTGTATCACCGGCGCGGTCGGAAGCCGCCTCCACACGTAGACCGCTGCGCTCATAAAGACACCGGCGACGACTACTACGCAAAAAACCCGCAGTAGCGGTGATGAGATCTTCGACGGCGATAGCGAATCCCCAATCCGCGCGAATGTCATGACGGAACCCCCACCGATATATCAGCTTTCGCAGAATCGTCCTTGCCCACCCAACCCTCGCCATACTGCACGAAACCTCGACTGAACAGGCGGTACGGCAGTTCTAGCGACACACTCGTCCCCGGTGTGACCGTATCGGGCACGCTCCATACCACCGCAACCTTCTCGGTCAGGCCGGGCTGCAAGAGGTTCAATTGGCTACCGTCCGAAACACGATAGATGACTGGTACACCTTCATTAGGTACGACCGGATTTTGTGCGTCCGGAACCTTCGAGAGCACGAACATAGAAGTCGCCACGTCGGGTGAATCCTGCTGATTGGTGATATCTGCCAGCACACCGAGATAGATCCGGCCAGGTTTCGGCTTGGCCACCACCGATCCACCGCCGACAATCTGTTGCACCAAAGACGCTCTGTGCACCGTGATGGTGAACTCACCGTTATCGAAAGGCTCCCCGAGCACAAAAGTCTGCGGCGTCTTGTTGACCTGATCCAGACCGCCGAAACCCGCGGTCGTGAGTATCGCCGCAACCGCCACGACGTGCCACATCTGGACGAACTCAAGGTCGTTCCACCACGAGCGGACCCACGCGGTCAACCGGCCGACAACACCTCGCGGCGCAGGCGGTACAGCGCTTTCCGCGACGGTGGAGCCAGCCTCCACTGGTTCCGCGGCACCGGGACGGCGCCACACCGCGTTTGGGTCGTCCGGTATCCCACCCCCCGGACCGGGGCCCGATGACGTCGGGTCCGGCTCACCGTCCATGGCTGGATATTAGCCTGGTTGATTGCCGCTCGGACCGCGCAGCACGTTCAGACGCGCCAATACCAGCTCACGCTGCTCGGCAACCCGCTCCGGGGCGGTGCCGCCGCGCGCACTGCGTGAGGCGACGGACCCGGCGGTGGTCAGTACGTCACGTACTTCGCCGGTCAGCTCAGGGTGAATGGCCGCGAACTCGTCGTCGGTGAGGTCTTCAAGACCGACGCCGCGGGCCTCGGCCACACGAACCGCCTCCCCCGCTGCCTCGTGCGCGATGCGGAACGGAATGCCTTGACGCACCATCCATTCCGCCAGATCGGTGGCTAGGGTGAATCCCGCGGGAGCTAGCTGTGCCATGCGATCGGTGTGGAATCGCAGCGTGGCGACCAGCCCTGCCATCGCGGGCAGAAGTAACTCCAGCTGGGCCACCGAGTCGAACAGTGGCTCCTTGTCTTCCTGCAGGTCCCGGTTGTACGCCAACGGCTGCGCCTTCAAGGTGGCGAGCAGGCCGGTGAGGTTACCGATCAGTCGTCCCGACTTACCGCGCGCCAGCTCCGCGATGTCCGGGTTCTTCTTCTGGGGCATGATCGAACTACCCGTGGACCATGAGTCATCAAGGGTGACGTATCCGAATTCAGTGGTGCCCCACAAGATGATGTCTTCCGACAGTCGCGACAAATTGATGGCGATCATGGCGAAAACGAAGGCGGCCTCGGCCGCGAAATCACGCGCCGACGTCGCGTCGATCGAATTATCGGCAGCCGCGCTGAAACCCAGATCCAACGCGATGGCGTCCGGGTCCAGTCCCAACGAGGACCCCGCCAGTGCCCCGGCTCCGTAGGGTGAGACGGCGGTGCGCCGGTCCCAGTCGACGAGACGATCCACATCACGCAGCAGCGGTTGCGCGTGTGCCAGCAGATGATGCGCCAGCAGTACCGGTTGAGCTGCCTGCAGATGGGTCTTGCCCGGCATGATCGCATCAGGATGCGCACCGGCCTGATCGGCCAGTGCCTGCACAACGTCGAGCACACCTTCGGAAACGCGTCCGGCCGCGTCGCGCAGCCACATCCGAAACAGTGTGGCCACCTGATCATTTCGGGACCTACCGGCACGCAAGCGGCCGCCGATATCGGGCCCCACTCGTTCGATCAGCCCGCGTTCGAGTGCACCGTGCACATCTTCGTCGGTGTCGGCCGGGGCAAACGCCCCCGAAGCGACGTCGCGGTCCAACCGTTGCAGGCCGTCGACCAGCGCGGACAGCTGATCGTCGGTGAGTAGGTCCGCCTTCCGGAGCACCCGGGCATGAGCGATCGATGCCCGAATGTCGTAGGGCGCCAGGACCCAATCGAAATGGGTGGACTTGCTCAACGCCGCCAGCGCGGGAGCCGGACCGCCGGCGAACCGGCCGCCCCACAGGGAGCCTTCGTTGGTGCTCACTTCCCTGCGAGGTCCCGTTGCGCGGAGATCTTCGAGGACAAACCGTGAATGTGTACGAAGCCCTTGGCGCTCGTCTGATCGAAGCTGTCGCCCTCGTCGTAGGTGGCCAAGTTGAAGTCGTACAGAGACTCGGCGCTGCGACGACCGTTCACCGCGATGTTTCCACCGTGCAGCACCAGCCGGATGTCCCCCGAGACATGCTGCTGGGTGTCGGCGACGAATGCCTCGAGCGAGCGCTTCAGCGGGGAGTACCACAGGCCGTCATACACCAACTCCGACCACTTGCGATCGGTGCCGCGCTTGTACCTGCCGAGTTCACGCTCCAGGGTCACGTGTTCGAGTTCCTCGTGCGCGGTGATGAGGACCATCGCCCCCGGGGCCTCGTAGATCTCACGGCTCTTGATGCCGACCAGCCGGTCTTCCACCACGTCCAGACGACCCACACCCTGCGCGCCCGCCCGCCGGTTGAGCTCGACGATGGCCTCCAATACGGTGACCGGCTTCCCGTCGATCGCGGTCGGAATGCCCTTGTCGAAGCTGACGATCAGCTCGTCGGGCGCACCCCAATTGAGGGTCGGATCTTCGGTGTAGTCATAGACGTCCTTGGTCGGCGCGTTCCAAAGGTCCTCCAGGAAGCCTGTTTCGACCGCACGGCCCCACACGTTCTGATCGATCGAGAACGGCGACTTCTTCGTCACGTTGATCGGTATCGCGTTCTCCGCGGCGAACGCGATGGCCTTCTCACGGGTCCAGGCGTAGTCACGGACCGGTGCCAGCACTTCCAAATCCGGTGCCAGCGAGGCGAAGCCGACCTCGAATCGCACCTGGTCGTTACCCTTGCCGGTGCAGCCATGGGCGACGATCCCACCGCCGTACTCGCGCGCCGCAGCAACCAGGTGCTTGACGATCAACGGGCGGCTGATCGCCGACACCAGCGGGTACCGATCCATGTACAGCGCGTTGGACTGGATCGTGGGCAGGCAGTATTCATCGGCGAATTCGTCGCGGGCATCGACGACGACGGCTTCGACCGCGCCGCAGTCGAGTGCGCGCTGGCGCACCACTTCCATGTCCTCGCCGCCCTGACCGAGGTCGATGGCGACGGCCACGACCTCGCGGCCGGTCTCCTTACCGATCCAGCTGATCGCCACGGAGGTATCGAGACCGCCCGAGTAGGCCAGGATTACGCGGTCAGACGTTGTCGATTGGGTGGTCATGTCATCTCTCTCTTAAGCAAGCTGTTCGAACTGTGCGGCGAGCTGGGCTCCGGTCATGGGTTCGCGGGCGATCACCGCAATGGTGTCATCCCCCGCGATGGTCCCGACAACGTCGGGTAACGCGGCGCGATCGATCGCGCTGGCGAGATAGTGAGCGGCACCAGGCGGTGTTCGCAGCACCGCGAGATTACCGCTGGCGTCGGTGGATACCAGCAGCTCCCCCAGCAACCGGGATAGCCGGTCGGTGCCGCCGGACACCCCACGAACGGGACTGCCGTCCTCGGGCACGACATACACCCCCACTCCGCCGTCGGCGGCGCGGAGTTTGACGGCCCCAAGCTCGTCGAGATCTCGGGACAAGGTGGCCTGAGTGGTCTCGATGCCCTCGGCGGCCAACAGTGCGGCCAATTCGCCCTGGCTGCGTACCGATTGAGTGGACAGCAGCGCCACGATGCGGGCCTGCCGGCCTGCCCGGGTATCGGCCGCGTGCGCCGCCGTCATCGTCTGTGCCCTTGGCTTTTCGCGCAGACTGGGGGTACCGCCCACTCGAGGCGGATCATCGCTGCTCCAACAGCCACGCCAGCAGTGCCTTCTGGGCGTGCAACCGGTTCTCGGCCTCGTCCCAGACGGCGCTGCGCGGCCCGTCGATCACCTCATCGGTGATCTCTTCTCCACGATGGGCGGGAAGGCAGTGCAGGACAATGGCTTCGGAATCTGCCAGGCCAAGTAGCTCCTGGTTTACCTGGAACGGCCGGAACGGACGGACCCTGTCGAGCCCGTCATTCTCCTGCCCCATAGACGTCCAGGCATCGGTGACAAGGACGTCGGCGCCCGTCGCGGCGGCCCGCGGGTCGGCCGTCACGGTCACCGAAGCTCCCGTGTTCACGGCGATCTTCTCGGCGGCGGTCACGTACTTGACGTGCGGCGCAAACCCATTGGGTGCTGCGATCGTCACGTGGATACCGGCGGTAACCCCGCCGACCATCAACGAATGCGCCATGTTGTTCGCACCGTCACCGAGATACGTCAGACGCAGACCGGCCAGCGAGCCCTTGCGTTCGGCGAGTGTCTGCAGATCGGCGAGCACCTGGCACGGGTGAAAGTCGTCGGACAGGGCATTGACAATAGGGACGGAGGCACCGCTTGCCATGGCGGTCAGGCGTTCCTGCGCGTAGGTCCGCCACACAATGGCTTCGACGTATCGGGACAGCACCTGTCCGGTGTCCTCAAGCGTCTCTTCGCGACCGAGTTGAGTCGTACGGCTGTCGACGACCACCGCGTGACCGCCCAGCTGCGCGATACCCATCTCGAAGGAGAACCGGGTTCGAGTGGAATTCTTCTCGAAAATGACGGCGACGCCACGCGGACCCTCCAGTGGGCGCCGCGAGAATGGCGCCTTCTTGAGTTCAGCTGCCAGCGCAAGGACTTCGGCCTGCTCCGCGGGTGAGAGATCATCGTCTCGTAAAAAATGGCGAAGTGACTTCGACTGAATCATGCCTGCTCCTGTTCTGCGGCGGTGTCGAGGATTGCCGGCAATGCGGCGACGAACTCCCCGATCTGTTCGTCGGTGATGATCAGCGGAGGCGCCAGCCGGAGCACGTCGGGCGCGGCGGCGTTCACCAGGAAGCCGGCCTTGCGCGCGGCCGACTCGGCGGCCTTGGCGCGTTGCTCGTTCAAGACGATGCCCAGGAGCAATCCCGCACCGCGGACGCGGTCGACCAAGGGATGGTTGAGCTCTTCGATGGAGTGACTCAACGACTTCCCCGCGGCGGCAGCATGGTCGATGAGGTTCTCGTCGTCGAGCACCCGAAGCACCGCCAGTGCCGCTGCGGCACAGACCGGATTGCCTCCGAACGTGCTGCCGTGCATGCCAGGGGTCAGTAAGTCGGCGGCGGCTCCGGTCGCGATGCAGGCTCCGATGGGTAGCCCACCGCCGAGGCCCTTGGCCAAGGTGACCACATCGGGCGTGATACCGACCTGTTGGTGTGCGAAAAACGTACCCGTGCGGCCAATTCCGGTTTGCACCTCGTCGAGTACCAGTAGCGCACCGTGGCGGGCGGTAATCTCACGTACGCCGGCGAGATAGCCCTCCGGCGGGACAACTACTCCACCCTCGCCCATGATCGGTTCCAGGAAGACCGCGGCAGTATCACCGTCGACCACCGCCGCAATGGCGGACAGGTCTCCGTACGGCACATGGACCACTCCGGTGGGTAGCGGCTCAAATGGCGCTCGCTTTGTCGGCTGGCCGGTGAGCGCGAGCGATCCCATCGTGCGGCCGTGGAACGCGCCCTCGGCCGCTACGACCTTGGTCCGTCCGGTGAGCCGAGTGAGCTTGAATGCGGCCTCGTTGGCTTCGGTGCCGGAATTGCAGAGAAAGACCTTGCCGGGAACGCCCAGCCGTGCGATGAGCGCCTCGGAGAGTTCGATGCCGGGCCCTGTCGCGTACAGATTCGACGTGTGCCCCAGCGTGGAGAGCTGCTGCGTGACGGCATCGATGACAGCTTGGTTCCGATGACCCAACACATTGACGGCGATGCCGCCCAATAGATCCACATATCGCTTGCCGTCGGCATCGGTGACGACGGCACCGTCGCCTTCGGTAAGGACAACAGGCGGTGTGCCGTAGTTGTTCATCATGACGTGTTCCCAGCGCTGCTGAGTCTGGCTGGTGTTACTCATGCTCGCTTTATTCATGGCTGCTCCTGACGATCGTTCCGACGCCCTCGTCCGTGAATAGCTCGACCAAGACACAGTGTTCGACGCGCCCGTCGATGATGTGGGCACTGGGCACTCCGCCGTCCACCGCACGGAGACACGCTTCGACCTTGGGAATCATGCCCGATTCCAGGCTGGGAAGGAGCGCGCGCAGATCTTCGGCCGCGATCTCCGTGACCAACGATTCCCGATCGGGCCAGTCGGTGTACAGACCCTCGATATCGGTCAGCATCAGAAGCCGTTCGGCGCCAAGGGCTTCGGCGAGCGCGCCGGCAGCGGTGTCGGCATTGAGGTTGTGCACCACGCCGTCCGCATCGGGGGCGAGGGTGGATACCACCGGGATGCGCCCGGCATCGATCAGGTCGAGGATCGCTTCCGGATTCACCTGTGCCACATCGCCCACCAGACCGATGTCGGTCTCGATGCCATCAACCGTCGCGGTCCGCCGAACGGCGGTGAAGAGTTGCGCGTCTTCTCCCGTGATTCCCACGGCGTACGGTCCGTGTCCGTTGATCAGCCCGACCAGCTCGCGGCCCACTTGGCCGAACAGCACCATGCGTGCGATGTCGAGCACTTCCGGGGTGGTGACCCGAAAACCGCCCTTGAATTCGCCGGACACGCCAAGCTTTTTCAGCATCGAGGTGATCTGTGGGCCGCCACCGTGCACGACGACAGGATGGATACCGCAGTTACGCAGGAACACCATGTCTTCGGCAAAAGCGTTCTTGAGAGCATCGTCGGTCATGGCGTTGCCGCCGTATTTGATCACGACGATGGTGCCGTGCAGCTTCTTGAGCCACGGCAGAGCCTCGGCCAGTACGCGCGCTTTCTTCGGGGCCTTCACGAGCTGTACGCCGAATTCTCTTCGACGTACGCATGCGATAGATCGGTGGTCCGGATGGTCGCCGTGTGATTCCCGGCGCCGAGGTCGATGAGTACCTCGACATCCGGTCCGGACAAATCGATATCACGAGCGCCCGGCTGACCGGTGCAATTGGCGCATACCAGGTTTCCGTTGAACGACACCGTAACTCGATCCGGATTGAGCTCTATCGGAGCCATACCCACCGCGGCCAGCACCCGGCCCCAGTTGGGGTCGGAACCGAACAGTGCTGTTTTGACCAGACTGTCGCGCGCGACGGTCCGCGCGGCGGCAACCGCGTCGTCCTCGCTGGCGGCGCCGGCGACGGTGATCAGAACCCGTTTGGTGACGCCCTCGGCATCGGCCTGTAATTGGGCGGCGAGGTCGTCGCACACCTGCACTACCGCCTCGGCGAATTCTGCTGGGTCGGGGGTAATCTCGCTGGCCCCTGAGGCCAGCAGAAGCACGGTGTCGTTGGTGGAACAGCTGCCGTCGACATCGAGCCGGTCGAAGGTACGGGCGGTGGCGGCCCGCAGCGCCGAATCCAGCTGCTCGGCCGATACCGCGGCATCGGTCGTGATGACCACCAGCATGGTGGCCAGAGAGGGGGCGAGCATGCCCGCGCCCTTGCCCATGGCGCCTACCGTCCAACCTGCTTTATGGTGCAGTGCAACCTCTTTGGGCACGGTGTCGGTGGTCATGATGGCATGCGCGGCGTCGGTTCCGCCTCCAAGTCCCCCGGCCAGTTCGTGCACGATCTCCTGCACTCCGGTCAGCACCTTGTCCATGGGCAACCGGTCGCCGATCAATCCGGTAGAGCACACCGCCACCTCGATGGCGCCGGTCTCGGTTCCCCAGTCGCTGAGGGTCTTGGCGACCTCCTCCGCGGTGGCGTGGCTGTCCTGAAATCCCTGCGGACCGGTGCAGGCGTTGGCGCCACCGGAGTTGAGGATGACCGCGCGCAGACGGCCCGTGGTGAGCACTTGCTGAGACCACAGCACCGGGGCGGCCTTCACCTTGTTTCGGGTGAAGACCCCTGCCGCGGCGTAATCGGGCCCCTCGTTGAACACCAGCGCAAGGTCCGGCCTTCCGGAAACCTTGATACCGGCGCTGATTCCGGCGGCCTTGAAACCTGCGGGCGCGGTGACACCCTGCGTGCGCACGAGAGGTGAGGTCACGGATTCAGTGGTCACGGTGCTACTCCCACGATAGAAAGGCCGTCGGCCTCGGGCCAGCCGAGCGCGAGGTTCATGGACTGGACGGCGGCTCCGGCGGTGCCCTTGACCAAGTTGTCGATCGCCGCGATGGCCACCAGCACGCCGGCATCGGGATCGACGGCGAGGCCGATATGTGCCGCGTTACTCCCCGATACCGCCTTCGTGGTGGGCAAGTGCCCTTCGGGCAGCACATGGATGAATTCTTCGGTGCGATAGGCCTCGTCGTACGCATCGCGGATCTCGGCCAGGGTGGCCGTGGTCGGTGCGGTGCAGGTGGCGAGAATGCCACGAGGCATCGGGACGAGCACAGGAGTGAACGAGACGCTCACCGGCTTGCCCGACGGATGCTTGAGCCCCTGAGCGATTTCGGGGGTATGTCGGTGGGCCCCGGCGACGTTGTAGGCCCGTGCGGATCCCATTACCTCGGAGGCGAGCAGGTCGGCCTTGGCGGCGCGTCCCGCGCCCGTGGTGCCACTGACCGCCACAACGGTGACCGACGGCTCCACAAGCCCCGCAGCCACCGCGGGCGACAATGCGAGCAGCGCCGCTGTGGGGTAGCACCCGGGCACTGCCACGCGCCTTGTGGCATGTAGAGCAGCGCGTCCGTCCGGAAGCTCGGGCAGTCCATATGGCCAATTTCCCGCATGTTTTGACCCGTAGTACCGCTCCCATGCCGTGGCATCGGTCAGCCGGAAGTCTGCACCGCAGTCGATGATGAGGGTCTGGGGTCCCAATTCGTCGGCGATCTTTGCCGAGGATCCATGGGGTAACGCGAGGAACACCACGTCATGACCCCGCAACAATTTGGGATCGGTGGGCTGTAGTTTGTGGTCAGCCAGTGGTGTGAGATTCGGGTGATGCTCGATGAGGTTGCTTCCGGCGTTGGAACCGGCGGTCAGTACTCCGATGCGCAGGCGACCCGCGGCATATGCCGGATGCGACAGCAGCAGGCGCAAGATCTCCCCGCCTGCGTATCCGCTGGCACCGGCGACCGCGACCGAGAACCCAGTAGTCATGGAATCAATTCTGAATCATTATGCAGAAGAGCGCAAATATATTCGCAATATCTTTGTTGGCCCGTCCTCAACCTCAACGTGAGCTAAACGGTGTAATGCTGGGTGCCCACAGTTACGGTGAGGTAGCTGGCGAATAGCGTCGGCAGTTGATAACGAGCGAGAACGAGTACGAGAAGGGAGCCTTCCATGTCGGATCGTGCCGATCGTCAGCGCCAGGAGCAGCACCGCGAGCAGGCTGACCAGCGTCGAGGACAGTAAGACCTGCTAGGCGCGTTGGGTAGCCCCGACGCGCTCGGCCGCAGAAGCCACCGCCGCCACCCGGGCGGCGGTGGCTTCGTCTTCGGTGAGGGTTCGATCCGCTGCCCGGAAGCGCAACCGGAAGTTCAAGGACTTATTACCCTCGCCAACTTGCGGTCCGGTATAGACCTCCACAAGCCGCACATCCTCAATCAACTCCCCCGCCCCGTCACGGAGGGCGTTGGTGACTGCATCGGCCGGGACCGTGTCGGTGACCACCAGTGAGACATCCTGGTGAACCGCCGGGAAGGGCGAAATCCTTGGCGCCGGCAGTGGATTGGTGGCAGGAAGCGCGTCGAGGTTCAGCTCCAGCGCACAGGTGCGTTTGGGTAACCCGAGGCGTTCGATGACGGCGGGATGCAGCTCACCTGCATGGCCGATGACCTGATTGTCGACCACAATCTGCGCGCAACGCCCCGGATGCCAGGGCAATTCGTCGCCGGCGCGCAGCGTCAGATCGACGTATGCGGCACGTCCGATGATCCGGGCGGCCTCCAACGCATCGGTGACATCAGCAGCGCGCCCACGTCCCCAGGGCCCACTGGGCTCGCGAGCTCCGGTCAGCACGAGCGCGACATGCACCGGCTGTGCCGGTAGCGATTCGAGCAGCGCATTGAGTTGGGCTTCGGAGGGGCGTTCGCTCAGGTCGAGTAGCGGGATCGCCCGGGTGGCCTCCGTTGGCCGGACCACCTGGCCGATGGTGAAGAGGGCGACATCGGTGGTTCCACGTGCGATATTGCGGGACAACGCTTCCAGCACGCCGGGCAGCAGGGTACTGGCCAATTCTGGGCGATCAGACTCCAGCGGGTTGAGCACCTTTGTGGTCCGGCGACGTGGATCATCGACATCCAGGCCCCACGTGTCGAATACACCGGCTGGGAGGAATGGCATTGGCAGGATCTCGGTGTAACCGCTGAGCGCCAATGACTTCCCCACCGCGCGACGACGGCGTTGCCTAGGGGTGAGACCGCCGCCCTGCGGCGCCGCGGGCAGTACCGAGGGGATGTCACCCAGTCCTTCGAGCCGGAGCACTTCTTCGACCAGGTCGGCGCCCTCGGCGATGTCGGGGCGCCAGCTCGGCGGCGCCACGCGGAGTTCGTCACCTTCGACGACAACCTCGGCACCGATCTGACGGAGCCGGCGTTCCACCACGCCGTCGGCGTAGTCCATTCCGGCGATCCGCGCCGGCAGGTCGGCGGCCATGACGATCTCTGGCCGAACTTCGCTGTCGGCGGTCCAGTCGGTGAGCTCGGCGGGTGTGGTCCCGCCGGCGATGTCACGCAAGAGAGAAGCGCAACGATCAAGTGCGGCAACGGATATTGCGGGGTCTACGGAGCGTTCATAGCGACGCCCCGCCTCGCTGTGCAGGTGTAGCCGGCGCTGGGTGCGCAACACCGCGGCCGGGTCCCATACCGCGGCTTCCAGCAGCACATCGGTGGAGTCGTCGCGCATCTCGGTGCTGCCGGCGCCCATCACACCACCGATGGCGGTGACGGCGGCATCGTCGGCGATCAGAACATCGCCGGGCTCTAGCTTGCGCTCCAGGTTGTCGAGCGTGACCACGGTCTCGCCCGGTGTCGCGAACCGTACCCGGAAATCGCCACGGATACGTGCCTTGTCATGCGCGTGCATCGGATGCCCGATCTCCAGCATCACGTAGTTGGTGGCGTCCACAGCTGGCGAGATCGCGCGGATTCCGCACAGCATCAAGCGTCGTTGCAGCCACCACGGGGAGACCGCGGCCGGATCAATGCCGATCACCGGACGCAGCCCGAAGCGCTTGACTCCGGTACCGCCGTCGATATGCACGGGCAGTGACGGCCCGTCCGCTGGGAGAGGCTGCACCGCAGCGGGATCGACGAAGTTCAGGTCGTAGGCGCAGGCCAGATCGCGAGCCAGGCCACGGACGGACAGGCAGTATCCGCGATCCGGGGTGATGGACAGATCGAAGACTGCGTCGTCCAGCCCGACAACATCGGCGGCATCGGCGCCGGGGGCCGCGGTACCCGGCGGCAGCACCAAGATGCCCGACGATTCAGCGCCGAGGCCCAATTCTGTCGTCGAGCAGATCATCCCATCGGAGTTGTGCCCGTAAGTCTTTCGCTTCGCGATGGTGAAGTCGCCGGGCAGGGTGACGCCCGGCAGTGCTACCACCACTAGGTCGTCGACGGCAAAATTCGATGCGCCACAAACGATTTCACGAGGTTCTGCCTCGCCGACATCCACGAGGCAGAAGCGGATCGGCTTCTTGAACTCGGTGAGTTCGGTGATCTGAGCGACCCGGCCCACCACAAGCGGTCCACTCACCGGGCCCGGAACCACCACCTCTTCGACCTCGTGGCCGATGCGGATCAGGGCTTCTTCGATATCGGCGGCGGTGGCGGAGAACTCCGGTGCGCCGACGCGCAGGACCTCGATCAGCCAGCTGTAAGGAACACGCATCAGACACTCACTCCGAACGGAAGGCTGAAGCGCACATCGCCCTCGATCATGTCGCGCATATCCGGAAGCCCATTGCGGAACTGCAGAGTGCGCTCCAATCCCATGCCGAACGCGAAACCGCTGTACTCGTCGGGGTCAATGCCGCTGGCCCGCAGAACATTCGGATTCACCATGCCGCAACCACCCCATTCGACCCAACCCGCGCCGCCCTTTTTGTTCTCGAACCAGACATCGACCTCGGCAGAAGGCTCGGTGAAGGGGAAGAAGTGTGGACGCATCCGGGTGTGTGCCTGAGCCCCGAACATCGCCCGGGCGAAGGCGTCGAGCGTGCCCTTGAGATTGGCCAGGGTCAGCCCGCGGTCCACGGCGAGTCCTTCGACCTGATGGAAGGCCGGCAGGTGGGTCGCATCGATCTCGTCGGTGCGGAAGGCGCGCCCCAGGGAGATCACATAGACGGGCAGTTCGCGTGCCAGCAGGGTCCGGACCTGAACCGGCGAGGTGTGCGTGCGCAGCACCTGCCGAGAGTCTTCCGGAGCGATATAAAAGGTGTCCTGGGTGCTGCGTGCCGGGTGGTCCGGGAGAAAATTCAGGGCATCGAAGTTGAAATGCTCGGTTTCGACCTCGGGGCCGTCGGCCACCTCCCACCCCATGGCGATGAAGGTGTCGGCGATGTGTTCGGACAGAATTGTGATGGGGTGACGCCCACCGAGGGGCTGCCGGGTCGAGGGCAGCGTCACATCGACGCGTTCCGCGACGAGTACCGCCGCATCGCGTTCGGCACGCAAGGCTTCCAGCCGGTCGTCATATGCCTGTTGCGCCTGCGTGCGAACGGTGTTGACGAGTTTTCCGGCCTCGGCCCGTTGATCCTTGGGCAGTGACCCCAGTGCTTGTCGAGCCTGGGCCAGTGGCGACTTCTCCCCCAGATGATCGATCTTCGCCTGCGCGAGGTCGTCCAGGTTGGCGGCCGCGTCGAATGCAGCACGGGCAGCGTCAACGGCAGCAGTCAAAGGTTCCGTTGAAGACTCCACCGAAGGATTCTGGGTGTGATCGGCCACGGAAGCCGATCATAGGGTAAAGCGGGCTAACCACTTCCCGTCGTGCCGGACCAGCGCCGCAGCACGCGCCTAATCTCGAACATGTGAATGGCGCAGCAGCACGCCGCTGGATCTTCGAAAGGCACTGCCACCCGGTGAGCGCATGGTCACGTTGGGCGACGACACCGCTATTGCTCGTCCCGGTCTGGACCAGACGATGGCGTTCGGGAATCCCCATCGGTGTCTGGCTGGCTATCAATCCCATTATGACGCCGCCGCCGCGTGACGACAGCTCGTTCGCCACCCGGGCCATTCGCGGTGAGGAGATCTGGATGGCCAGACCCACGTCGGATCCCGCGATCACCGCGTTGAGCCTGCTCGGCAGCGCGGCACTGATGTCGGCACTTACTGCCTCGTGGCGGCGTTCGTGGGTCGGGGCGATGGCGGGAACCGTGATATCGATGGTCATCACACTGCTGGCGTGGGGCCGGTATTCCCGAATCTGGGAGGCTACCGGAGCCGGACGATAGCGTCCGATTTCCGCTAGCACTGCCGCAACGGCAGGGGCATGCTCAACACATGGAACTTGACGCGGAGGCCTGCTACCGAGCGGTCCAGTCCCGCGACACACGATTCGACGGGCAGTTTTTCACCGCGGTGCGCACCACCGGGATCTATTGCCGGCCATCCTGCCCGGCGCTCACGCCGAAACCTCAGAACGTTTCATTCCACCCCACCGCGGCATCCGCGCAGGCCGCGGGATATCGGGCCTGTCGGCGGTGTCTGCCCGACGCGGCACCCGGCTCTCCGTTGTGGAATATCAAGTCCGATTTGGCCGTCCGCGCGATGCGCCTCATCGGCGACGGTGTCGTTGAACGCGAGGGTGTGGACGGATTGTCACGCGCCCTCGGGTATTCCAGTCGCCAGCTCAATAGGGTGCTGCTGGCCGAGCTCGGCGCGAGCCCACTTGCCCTGGCACGGGCCAATCGAGCCACCACCGCACGTCTGCTCATCCAGCGCACCGAACTTCCCATGTCCGATATCGCCTTTGCAGCAGGGTTTTCCAGCATCCGGCAATTCAACGACACAATCGCGGCGGTCTTTGCGACGACTCCATCGAAGTTGCGTACCGAACTCCCCCGCAGAGGCGGCATTGCGCCGGCGCCAATCCCTGGCGCCGTCAGCCTCAAACTCCCGCTGCGACAGCCTCATAACGTTGCATGGTCAACCTGGCTCCTCGAGCATCACTGTGCGCGTGGTGTGGAGGATTTTTCCGAAGGTCGCTATACCCGGGCATTGCGGATGCCGCATGGCCCAGTCATCGCGACTTTGACGGTCGCCGCCGATCAGGTGCGGACCGACCTGCAGCTCACAGACATGCGCGACTTGGCCCCCGCCGTCGCACGTCTGCGTCATCTCCTTGATCTCGACGCCGATCCCGCGGCTGTCGACGACGCCTTGCTCTCTCACCCCGCGCTGGCTCCACTCGTGGCCGAGGCGCCTGGGATCAGGGTTCCCGGCACCGTCGACGGGGCAGAACTATTGTTGCGCACCATGATTGGTCAACAGATCTCGGTTGTTGCAGCCAATACCGCGACAGCATCCCTCGTGGCCGCCCTCGGCGAGGAAGTAACCGATGCGACGGGGCGGGTGACCCACCTGTTTCCGACCGCGGAATCTGTTGCCGCCTCAGGCGGAGAGGTGATGTCCGGCCCTGCGGCGCGGATCGCGGCAATCGTCGGGGCGGCCGACAGACTTGCGACCGGAAAGCTGGAACTGCATCACGGGATGACCGCCACCGATCTGCGTCGACAGCTGCTGGACATCAAGGGAATTGGGCCCTGGACCGCGGACTACGTGGTGATGCGCCAACTGGCCGATCCCGATGTCCTGCTTGAGCATGATCTGGTGTTGCGGCGTGGCGCGGCCGCCGAAGGTATCGACCTCGCGGCCGCCCGTGCCAGCTCACCGTGGCGGTCCTATGTCTCCATGCACCTGTGGCGCAAGGGAATCGCCGCACAATCCCGGCAGCACACTCGAAAACCGAAGGAAATCTCGTGACCGATCATGCGACTCTCACCACTCCGGTGGGGCCATTCACCGCCATCGTCGACGACGCCGGTGCCGTTCTAGCATCGGGATGGACCGACTCGCCCGAACTGCTGCGTGCGTTGATCCACCCGTCATTGCGTCCACTGACACTGACACGCAAGCGTGATCTCGGGAAAGTCACCGAGGCGATCACTGACTATCATGCGGGCGATCTGACCAGCATCGATTCGATCCCGGTCGCCCAACATTCCGGAGAGTTCATCCGGCACGCCTGGGATGTGCTGCGGACGGTGGATCCGCAAGCGCCCATCACCTACAGCGAGTTCGCCATCCGCGCGGGACGTCCCGCCGCCATCCGCGCCGCCGCCAGCGCCTGCGCGCGCAATGCGGCGGCGTTGTTCGTCCCGTGCCATCGGGTCTTTCGGATCGGAGGTGCGTTGGGTGGCTTTCGCTACGGCCTCCCGATCAAGCAATGGCTACTTGACCATGAGGCCGCCGGCGCTCGCTGACCCAGTGAGTGATCAGTATTGCCGCGGCGCCGGCGGGCAGAGCGACGGCAAGCGTCTGGCCATCTTCGGAGAACAACATCAGCGCAAAAAGACCACCAAAAGCCAAGAGTGACAGCCGAAGGGGCGACCAACGCGGCGTATGAAGGGGGGCCAGGTGGCCCACCACCATGCCCAGCAATAACGCCGTGAGGTGGCCAACCTCGGTGAAGGTTTGGTTGCACACGATGGAGACGACCCCAATGGTGATCCATCCCCATATCCAGGACACCCGCCACCGCGGCGAGATCGAGTAGGTAAGCGCTCCAAGGACGGCCGCGGTTCCGTAACTCATTCCGACATCGCTGGCGCGCGCAATGGACACGGGGGCCCAATGAAGCCAGATGGCCAATGCGAGGCCTGAGCTGACGATGAGCGTGGCCCCGATGTGTCCCAAGACAAATGTCAGCGCCAGTCGTCCGCTGCGCCATTGCAGTTCCGCAAGCGCAAGGATACTCACGAGGCCAGGGAGCCACAGGTAGATCGGCCCGGCATCCGTCACGAACGCGCTGCCGATGAGAGTGCCCAGGTGTCCCTGGTGGAGATTGTGCAGGTTGGTGCTCGCATGGGCGATGACCCTGTCTTGCATCCGCGGGCCCTCCGCGACCAATACGGTGGCGACCACGACCAGGGCCGCCGCATAGCCAATCGTCACGCGCAGCCGGACTAGCGCGGCCCACACTCTCCGCATGACCCATGATCGCACCGTCTAGATGCGACCGTCATCTCCCGAGGCTGGCAGCTCTCTGCGAGTTTCGAGCAGGTACATCTTCATATTCTCCGGCACCCCGGCGGGTCGGCTGGAGAATAAGGGCCGTCGCACCGGCGTGGGCGTCAGACCCATGTGGTCGAGAAATACCAGCGGCACCTTCGCCAGCGCGGGCTGCGAAATGGCCAGCCCGCCCTTCGCGGCACTCTCCATGACGCGGGCCGCGATGTTCACGTCGACACCAAGCCAATCCGACCCGATACGCTGCGGCATGCCGGTGTGGATACCGATCCGCAACACCGGCGTGTATCCCTGGATCTCAACGTTTTTCAACGCCTCGCGGGCGGGAATGACCGCACGCAGTGCGGTTACCGGATCATCGAAGACCGCCATGATGCCATCGCCCATGCGCTTGACGACCTGTCCCCCGGCGCTGAGCATCGGCGGCTCAGAGACGGACGCCACCCGGCGCAGCAGCTTCAGAGTTGCCTCATCACCGGCTTCAAGTGCCCATCCGGAGAAGCCGACAAGATCGGTGAAGACCAGGGTGACTTCGCGATTGGCCGGCTGCTTGCTGACCTTCTCGGTGAAGGCCTGCCAAATCTGCAATGCGCCGAACCCGAACTCGCGGACCGCGGTGTCTCTGTCGGTCACCAACCGGTCGGCGGCGCGCGCGACTGCACTTGCCCCGCCAAAACCACTGGTGGACAACGGGTCACCGAAGTAGGGGTCGCCCGGTAGGGACCGTCGCGCACGGCGCACTGCGGCCACGACCGCAGGGTCGCGATCCATTTTACGGAACCAGCTACCGGCGGTACGTGACGCGCGTGCGATGTGGCGGGCGGCGGGCTCTACTGGCTCGATGTCATCCTCGGTCTTCGCGGCGCCGTCTGGCTCCAGGGCGGGGTCATGCCGCACAGGTCCACGGGTGCGGCCTCGCCTGCGCTTACGGATCCCAGTGTCGTACTCACCGTCCGGTTCGGCATCGAGGCCTGACGGCTCGACATCCACGGGCTCAGCCTATGTGCTGGTGTGTGTGGCGGCAATCTTGTGGTTGCCAGTGTCGCCAGGTTCGCGCGCGGCACGTTAGGTCCTGCTCATCGCCCATTGGCGCTGGTAGTAGCGGCGTGGAGCGTCGGACACGTTTGGCAAACCGTTGTCATCACCAGCGACGTGGCCGTTGAGAGCGCTGGTGATCGCCCGCAGCGTGCGTGATAGCCGCCACACAGGGGGCCCATGATGACATCCAACACTGCCGGCCCGGATTCGCTGACGTGCAAGTACTTCGCGAATCTGCGGACCGCGTCTGCGACGACGACTGGGAGATCAACCGCGCGGCGCTCGATATCTTCCACATCCAGATTCCGAAGCTGCGATACGTCTTAATCCCCCGACCTTCTTTGGCGCCCGACGTGGACACCCGCTCGGGCAGTGTTCTTTCGGTTGTTCGGCAAGGCGGTGCGGCTGGTGTGCGGCCAGCTGTCGACTGATGCACCACTGGTCGAAGCCTCAAAGACCACCGCTGCGTCCAGGGAGAGGCGGGGCATCCGATGTGTTACGTACCGCCGCCGGTTCCGCCAAGATCGCTCGCGCGGATGGTCGAGTTATTCAACTCTGTTGTCTCGCTGATTGGCCCGATGTGGGCGAATCAGGGGGTCGCGACGTCCTGTAACACCTGTTTACGCAGCTTTTACAGGCCTTTACTATGGCGTAGGACACATTTTCGGAAGGAGTATTTCTGTCGTCTGACAGACGAAATCAGCAATTCGGGCTATGGGTTAACTCCGCCGTGGGAGGTTCGACACACTCTGTTCACCGGGTGATTCTCCCAGCATAAGAACATATTTGGACAGCCTGACCTTTGTTAATTAGCCACGTCTAGCAACGCGGCATCAACTCACACTGAACGAAACTCGAAAGTGAGCTTCCGTGTCCCAGTTGCCGGATTCTGTGAAAAACCTGTGAAAACTGACCTGCGGCGACGATTCCGTCGGCGTATCTTTCCGTCAGCTCACATAACGGACTCATCACACCGACACGTAATCGACGACGCTGCACAGCTCCCAAAACTTCAGGTATTGGTCCACCACTCTTCACATCCGCAAGTGGAAACGAGGCATCCACATGGCAGTACGTAAGCGCGTCGGCGCCGTCATGGCGCTGGTCACTGCGATCTGCACTCTGGCAACGGCACCGGCGAACGCCGATCCCGTCACGATGGCACCTCAGACATATACGAAGGTGACTCGAGACGGCTGGACTCTGGTGATCCGGATCGACCACGAGACCATCAACTCGGTGCCCAACCTGGCAGAGGCCTCCAACTCACGCGAGGCGTTCGTGACCTTCGACGCGACAGCGATCGCCACCGGCGGATCGGCCCCGATCACCGACAGCCTTTTCATCGCAGGCTACCAACTGGGCTGCCAGACGGACGTCTCCAGCGGTCTGCAGATCGGTGGTACCGGTGGTCTTGCCGGGTCGGTGGGTTACAGCGGTGGACCGAGCGTCGGAGGTTCCGGTGGTCTCGCCGGTTTCGTGCAGACCATTCTGCAGCCCGGAGTGATCACGGACCTGCCGCTGGCCAACATGGCGCTCAGCGATAGCGGAAAGGCCATGCTGGACGTAGACAATCTGCACATCAAGGCGGATGCTTGCGGTGGAGATGTCACCATCCGCTCGTATGTCTATCTGCGAATCTCGACCGCTTCCGCGCATACTGAGTTCGCCATCTACGGCGACCCGATGAAGATTTAAGGAGGAGATCTCTATGCCGAAGAGAAAGATCGCCGCCACTGCGGCCGGTGTGGCCGGAGCTCTCGCTTTGGCAGGATTCGCCGCCCCCACGGCAGCCGCCGACCCGCCGGGTATTCCGTTCGTGCCCGGCGTGCCTGCGCCACTGCCAGCCACTCCGGGTAGCTACACGTACATCTACAACAACTTCCCGGCGGTGGCGCCGGCCACGGTCGACGCCCGCGGGGTAAAGATCGCGGCGAACGCCGACCCGGCGGCGGGTGCCGCCGGTCTCCCGGGCAGCAAGTTGGGTAACAGTGCCCATCCGGCCAACGTGCTGACTTCGTCGAGTACCCGGTATGGCATCCAGGGCGGCGCCACTCCCGCTGCCCCAGCCAGCACCACTGGCGTGCAGTTCGGTGCGGGTAACGAGAGTCCCGCACTGGAGGATGCGCATGGTCAGGCGCCGCAGAGCGTCGCCGCGATCGAGGCCACCGCTCCGACGGTGATGCCGGGTGCACCCACGCCGCCGGTGCTGGAATCACCGGACGGTCAGCCACCGAAGCCTGCGGAGGCTCCGGCCGGCGGTTAGGCCTGATTCAAGAAAACGGGATCACTCCACCACGGGGTGATCCCGTTTTCTTGTACGCCCAGTCGATCGCTCGCTGATAGCTTCAGGCCAAGAACGAGGGGCGGGGATGAATCTGTCGAGAACAAAAAGCTTGGCAGACAAAGGCGGACGCATTTCTGGCAGCCGCGACGAAACTCGGATCGATCATCAGCACCGCCGCAGACGCGATGGCGAAAACGGAGGGCGGGATCGCGAACAACCCGGAGTTGGGCGGGGCCAAGTGACTCCTGGGCCCCGCCGATAACCCGCGGCTTCGAACCGACGACGGCAAAATAGAGCGAGTGACGGGACTCGAACCCGTGTGAACGGCTTTGCAGGCCGGTGCCTAGCCTCTCAGCCACACCCGCGTCGAGCACCGATAATGCCGAAGTACGGTGCGCGACACGAGTGTTGGACTCAGAGTGATCCCAGGGTGCCTAGCCGGTGAGGCGGGAGTAATCCGCGCCGGTGAGTTCCACCGACTTCTCCCACAGCTGTGCCGCCAGCTTGGGGTCACGTGCTTCGTTGTTCCGGGGCGCGCGTGCCACCGGTCCGCGGGCACCTGTCAGCTGTGTGGGGCCGAGGTAGTCGTCGGGCTGAACATCGGGCATCGATGCTGCGTACAGCTCGGCCTCGGCGCCCTGACGCTCGTCCTGGAGGACCAGGCCCATGCCGAAGTAGAAGGCCTTATGCAGCCCGGGGATCTTCGGGATCATGGAGTCGAACAGGTTGGTGGCGGCCACTCCGGGGTGCACGTTCACTGACAGCAGCGAGGATCCGGCGGCAGCGGACTTACGGGCCAGTTCCGAGCCGAACAGCATGCATGCCAGCTTCGAGGCGCGATACGCGGTCATGCGGTTGTACCGGCGCTGAGTGAAGTTCAGGTCATCGACCTTCAGGTTGTTGCGTCCCTGCGCGTGCGCGACGCTACCCAGCGAGATCACCCGTGGCGCGTTGGCGGCCAGCAGTGAAGGCAGCAGCGCGTCGGTTAGCACGAAGTGACCGAGGTGGTTCACGCCGATCTGCATCTCAAACCCCTCGGCAGTGCGCTGCAACGGGATCGCCATGACCCCCGCGTTGTTCAGCAGCACGTCGATGGTGGGCGCCTGGGTACGAATGGCGTCCGCAGCGGACCGCACCGACGCAAGGCTGGTGAGGTCCAGCTCGACGAGCGCATGGTCAGCGTTCGGGCCCAGTGCGCGCACCTTGTCCAGCGCCGCACGGCCTGTCTGCTGGTTGCGGCAGGCAAGCACCACGCGGGCGCCGGCCCGGGCAAGTGCCTCCGCGGCGACTAGACCGAGGCCGTTGTTCGCACCGGTGATGACGTGCGTCTTGCCGGTCTGGTCGGGAACGTCCGACTCGCGAAAATGCCTGATCTGCAGGGGTGCGGGCATGAGGTTCCTCAATCCGTGGAAGTTACTAGTACTCGTTGTTACGGTTTTGTCGGATAGTACTGGAGGCTATTGACGGTGATGCATCCGCGCCGTGGCGTATAGGCAAATCGAGGCGGCGCTGGCCAGGTTCAGGCTCTCCGCTCCCCCGCGCATCGGGATACTGATCCGATGCGTCGCCAGGGCGGCGGTCGCATCGTCGAGCCCGTGCGCCTCGTTTCCGAAGATCCAGGCGCAGGGTCCGGCAAGGATCGAGTCTGCCTCGTCGAGTGAGAGGTCACCGTCGAGTGTGGTGGCCAGTACCGCTGCACCCAGCGCCGCGAGGTCACCGGCGATCGCCGCGATATCCCCCTCGGATACCACCGGAATATTGAAAATGCTTCCCGCCGAGGCGCGCAGGCTTTTGCCGTTGAACGGATCGACGCTATTGCCGGCCAGTACGACGGCATCGGCACCCATCGCATCGGCAACCCGGATGAGGGTGCCCGCGTTACCTGGTTCCGAAATATCAACGGCAACAACGATAAATCGAGGCGAGTCGGCGACTATTTGGGTCCAGGTGGCCGCGACGGAACGGCATTGGGCCACCAGGCCGACCGGAGTGACGGTGTCCGACAACGCTTTCGCGGCCCGTTCGGTCACCAGGCGCACGGGAGCATCGGCCAACAGATCGGCGAATCGTTCCAGCGCAGTCTCGGTCGCGAAGACGTTTTCGACCGCCCCGGATCGCAGGGCGGCCTCGACCAGATTGGGGCCTTCGGCGAGAAAAAGACCGGCCCGCCGACGGGCGGCGGGCCGGTGCAGTTTGACCGCGTCGATCACGGTTTGTGATCGCTCAGTCAGTGCCATTGAGCCAGGCAGAACGCTCAGGCGGCTTCCCCGGCCGGAGCATTGACGTCCTCAGGCAGAGCAGCCTTGGCGACCTCAACCAGCGCGGTGAACGCAGCGGCATCGCTGACGGCCAGCTCGGCAAGGTTCTTGCGGTCAACCTCGACGCCCGCGATCTTCAGGCCCTGGATGAAGCGGTTGTAGGTGATGTCGTTGGCGCGAGCTGCGGCGTTGATACGCGCGATCCACAGCTTGCGGAACTCACCCTTGCGGGCGCGACGGTCCCGGTAGGCGTAGGTGAGCGAGTGGAGCTGCTGCTCCTTGGCCTTGCGGTACAGGCGCGACCGCTGGCCGCGGTAGCCCTTGGAGGCCTTCAGGATTGTCCGGCGCTTCTTCTGGGCGTTGACGGCCCTTTTCACGCGTGCCATAAAATTCGTTCCTTCTAGTGATGCAGTGTTGGGGTGGTCGTGGTGTCGGCGGCTAGCCGGCCAGCATTTTCTTGACGCGCTTGGCGTCGTTCTCCGCTACCACGACGCGGCCGTCGAGACGGCGGGTGCGGCTGGTGGGCTTGTGCTCCAGCAGGTGGCGACGGTTCGCCTTCTGGCGCACGATCTTTCCGCTGCCGGTGGTGCGGAAGCGCTTCGACGCACCGCTGTGGGTCTTGGCCTTAGGCATCTTGGTGTCCCTGTCC
The DNA here is from genome assembly GCF_002013895.1 of Mycobacteroides franklinii. Taxonomy (GTDB): domain Bacteria; phylum Actinomycetota; class Actinomycetes; order Mycobacteriales; family Mycobacteriaceae; genus Mycobacterium; species Mycobacterium franklinii. The sequence goes on from NZ_MAFQ01000010.1 coordinate 170,887, forward strand.
TTCGTTTTCCGTACTAGGTCTGTTCGGTGGGCGCTTGCTCGGCGGGCGCTGCCGCCTGGGCTGGGGCCGGTCCCGCAGGAGCCTCCGCCTGCTGGGCCGCCTTGGCCCGGGTCTTAGCGCCCCGGTGCGGCGCCAGCACCATCGTCATATTGCGGCCGTCCTGCTTCGCGGAGGTTTCCACGAAGCCGTACTCGGCCACGTCTGCGCCGAGCCGCTGCAGCAGCCGGTAGCCCAGCTCGGGCCGTGACTGCTCGCGTCCGCGGAACATGATCGTGACCTTGACCTTGGATCCGGCTTCCAAGAATCGGACCACATGGCCCTTCTTGGTTTCGTAGTCGTGATCGTCGATCTTCGGCCGAAGCTTTTGCTCCTTGACAACGGTCTGCTGCTGGTTCTTGCGAGACTCGCGCTCCTTCAGAGCCGTCTCGTACTTGAACTTGCCGTAGTCCATGATCTTGCAGACCGGGGGCCTGGCGTCTGGGGCTACCTCGACAAGGTCGAGATCGGCGTCTGCGGCGACGCGAAGCGCATCTTCGATCCGCACGATGCCGACCTGCTCGCCTTTCGGGCCGATCAGGCGGACTTCGGGTACGCGGATACGTTCGTTGATGCGGGTCTCAGTGCTGATGTGGCCTCCCTGGCTCGTCCTCATACTGTCGTAACCGAAGCTCGGTTCGACGGGGACAAAAGCGGCGCCCATCAGCAAGAAAGCCCTGCGTATAGCAGGGCCCGAAGCCGACCGGTCATGACGAAAACACGCCATTCTGCATAGCGCAGAACACCCACCCAAAGGTGGCTGGACCGGACCGCTGTACCTTGTGGCCAGCGGTGGGAGCGGGACTCCACTTGATGTCCCCGACGGAGCCGGGAACGGTCGTGCATGACAGTCTAGCAGCCGTGACCGATGACCTTGACAATGATCAGTACGACGAGGCCCCGGCCGACAGTGTCCGCGAGCTCGCCGACATCCCGGCCATCGAAGTAATTACCAAGGCCATTGTGATGCTGATGAGTTCCAGTGCCGAGAAATTGGGGCTGTCCTCCCCCGATCCGGACGAAAGTCCGCACCGCGACCTGGATGAGGCGCGCCGGTTGATCACCGCACTCGCCGGCTTGGTGGCCGCCTCGGTGGAGTACCTAGGTCCGCACGCGGCACCCATTCGCGACGGATTGCAGAGCCTGCAGAAGGCATTTCGTGAGGCCAGCGCCGTCCCGGACGAACCCGGGCAGGGTCCCGGCGAAAAGTACCTGCGATAAAACGCCGGGAACCCAAACTCGCAGGGAATGCCAAGGCGTGCCACTTATTCTCGCAAGGTGACATCCACCAAACCGGCAGTTGAACCACCCGCCCCGGACCATCCCGCTGTCACGGCGCTCCCGGGAATCGGCGCACGCCCAGCAGCGCGACCGCCCATAACCTCGTTGTGGCGCTGGGTTCCGGCGTTCTTCGGCTGGTTCGTCGGCATCCAGGCGATCCTGAACTTCCTCTCGAGCATCTCGCCATTCATTCGGATGGTGACGAGGCTGCCGCGGGAATTCGTCGATGAGTACCTGTTCGGCTGGCCCGACGGCAGCCTGTCCTGGGCATTCGTGCTTTCGTTGCTGGCCGCCGCACTCGCAGTGCGCAAGAGCATCGCGTGGTGGGTGCTGCTGATCGATTTGGTGGGGCGGTCGGCACTCAATGTCGGCGGTTTCATCGAGCACCGCGACTCCACCGAGCTGATCGGTCTCGTCGTGCATGGCGCGTTCATCCTGCTGCTGCTGCTGGCGCGCAAGGAGTTCTACGCGAAGGTCCGGCGAGGCGCGACCGTCAAGGCCGCGCTGGTGCTGATCGCCGGTATGGCAGCGGGAACGCTCGTCGCGTGGGGCCTGCTGGAGCTCTTTCCACGCACCCTGGTCCCCGGCGATCGCTTCTGGTGGGCGCTCAACCGTGTTGCAGGCTTCTCGATCGCTTCACATCGTGATTTCGACGGCCTCCCGCCGCACTTCCTGAACTGGCTTTTTGGTCTGTTCGGCGCGCTGGCGCTGATCACCGCGGCCATCGTGCTGTTCCGCTCCCAGCGCGCGGTCAACGCGCTGACCGGTGATGACGAGTCACTCATCCGCGGGTTGCTGGAGCGTTATGGTCAGGACGATTCTCTGGGGTACTTCGCGACTCGCCGCGATAAGGCGGTCATTTTCGCGCCCAACGGTCGTGCGGCCGTGACATATCGAGTGGAGGTTGGCGTCTGCCTGGTCAGCGCCGATCCGATCGGGGACAAATCGGCCTGGGGCCAAGCCATTGCCGCATGGTTGCAGGTATGCGACGCCTACGGCTGGGCTCCCGCGGTGATGGGAGCCAGCGCCGAAGGCGCGCTCGCCTATCGCGAACATGGCCTCAACGCACTGGAACTCGGCGACGAGGCCATCCTGTACCCCCGATCCTTCTCGATATCGGGCCCGCATATGGCGGCGGTCCGGCAGGCGGTCAACCGTGCCCGGCGATCGGGGCTCACGGTGCGTATCCGTCGTCATCGCGAACTGAGTGCGGCAGAGGCTAAACAGATCATTGTCAATGCCGACCTGTGGCGTGATGGAAACACCGAACGCGGATTCTCGATGGCGCTGGGGCGATTAGGTGACTCCACCGACGGCGACTGCTTGCTGGTAGAGGCAGTGGACCCCAGTGGCAACCCGGTCGCCATGCTGTCGCTCGTGCCCTGGGGAACCAACGGGGTATCCCTGGAACTTATGCGCCGTTCGCGTCAATCACCCAACGGCACAATCGAATTCATGGTTACCGAGCTGCTCACCCAGGCGGAGGGCATGGGAATCACCCGGGTCTCCTTGAACTTTGTGATGTTCCGCTCGGTCTACGCCGATGGGTCCCGGATCGGCGCGGGTCCGGTCCTGCGGCTGTGGCGCTCGGTGTTGATGTTCGCGTCCCGATTCTGGCAGTTCGAGCAGCTGTACCGCTCGAACGTGAAGTACCAGCCGGAATGGGTGCCGCGGTTCGCCTGCTACGAGGATGCCCGGCTGATTCCCCGGATCGGCATCGCCTCGGTGATCGCGGAGGGCTTCCTGGTGCTGCCCTTCGGGAACCGCGACAAGCCGCGCCACACAGGTCAGTACAGCGCGGTTCCTCAGGCCATCGTGGCCACCGGCTTGTTGCATCATGACGGCAGCACCCCGGACCTGCTGCCACAGGCGACATCTCCGCAGCGCGTGCCCGAGCAGGTCAAGGTTCGTCTTGGCAAGCTGGCGGCCTTGCAAGACAAGGGAATAGACGCCTATCCGGTGGGGTCTCCGCCGTCCCACACCGTCGCCGAGGCGCTGGCCGCGGCCGACGGGAGTCTGGTGGTCATCAGCGGCCGCTTGCTGCGCATCCGTGACTACGGTGGCGTGTTGTTCGCGCAGTTGCGCGACTGGTCGGATGAGGTGCAGTTGCTCATCGACGATCCGGGCCTGCATGAAGATTTCACCGCGGCCGTCGACCTGGGCGACCTGATCGAGGCCACCGGCGCTATGGGTCAATCACACAACGGCACTCGATCGGTGCTGGTGCGCTCGTGGAGAATCATCGGCAAGTGCTTGCACCCGCTCCCGGACAAGCGCAAGGGCCTTACCGATCCCGAGGCCAGGGTGCGCGCGCGATACCTCGATTTGGCGATCAACCCCGAGGCCCGCGAGCAGATCACCGCACGCAGCGCGATCATCACATCGCTGCGCCATACCCTGTTGTCCCAAGGGTTCCTCGAGGTGGAGACACCGATCCTGCAGCAGGTGCACGGCGGAGCGAACGCACGTCCCTTCCTGACGCATATCAACGCATACAACATGGACCTGTATCTGCGTATCGCCCCGGAGCTCTATCTCAAGCGGCTCTGCGTCGGTGGCGTGGAACGGGTCTTCGAACTGGGCCGGGCCTTCCGCAATGAGGGTGTGGATTTCAGTCACAATCCCGAATTCACGCTGTTGGAGGCCTATCAGGCGCACGCCGATTATTTGACCTGGGCCAAGACAACCCAATTACTCATCCAGAACGCCGCGAAAGCTGCGCACGGCAGCGAGATAGTCCTGCGACCCGGCGGAGATGACGGGAAACTGGCGCCGGTCGATATCAGTGGCGAATGGCCGATCATCCCGGTGCACGAGGCGGTCTCGCGGGCACTGGGTGAACAGGTCGATGCGACCACGGAGGTGCCGACGCTGCAACAGTTCTGCCAGTCCGTCGAGGTGCAGTTCAATCCGCGGTGGGATGCCGGGCACCTGGTCCTGGAGCTCTATGAACGGCTTGTCGAGAAGCACACCACCACACCCACGTTCTATAGCGACTTTCCAGTCTCGGTCTCCCCGCTCACTCGCCCGCACCGAAGCATCGCCGGGCTCGCCGAGCGGTGGGATTTGGTGGCTTGGGGTGTCGAACTCGGCACCGCATATACCGAGTTGACCGATCCGGTAGAGCAGCGTCGGCGCCTGTATGAGCAATCACTGCTGGCTGCGGGCGGAGACGCCGAGGCGATGGAACTCGACGAGGACTTCCTGCGCGCTATGGAGTACGCGATGGCGCCGACCGGCGGTATGGGAATGGGTGTCGACCGGGTGGTCATGCTGATCACCGGGCGCAGTATCCGCGAGACGTTGCCGTTCCCGTTGGCCAAACCCCGGTAGCCGGGCCGGCACTGAGTAGTCTGGAATTGTTGGCGTTCCGTACCCGGACTCGTCGGACAGCTGACAGACAATTCACAGAAATCTAGGTCATCATGAGTGCCGTGTCCGGTCATGACATCTCCCTGTTACATGGGAACTTTCCCGTCTCCATGCAGGTCATCGCCGGCTTTGCGCTCGTTTTCGCGATCGGGCTGCGTACTCGCGGATGGTTTCGGCGCTGGGTGCCGGTTGCGGTAGGTATCGGCGTGGCCCTGGCCGCATGGGCCTACTGGTACATCCAATCCGAGGGTTGGGCCGACAGAGGCAATCCTGCTCCGCTGATGCTGTGGGTGTGGATCGCGCTCACCGGTGTGGCCGCCACAGTCCTGGTAGTGGGTTGGCGCACGGCGCACTGGTGGCGTCGTGCGGTCGCGTTCACCGCGGTACCGCTGGCTATCCTTTCTGGCTCGCTGATGCTGAACCAATGGGTTGGCTACGTGCGCAGCGTCCAGTCCGGCTGGGCGCAGTTAACCGCGGGCCCGCTACCCAATCAGGCCGATATGGCCACGGTGACCGCTGCACGCGAGCAGCGCCGTGGTCCGACCATGACCAAGGGCAAGCTCGTCCCGGTCGACATCCCGGCCGATGCCAGCGGATTCCGGCACCGCAAGGAGATCGTCTACCTGCCCCCGGCCTGGTTCGACTCGACGCGTACCGAGTTGCCGACGATCATGATGATCGGCGGCGAATTCAACACGCCAAGCGACTGGATCCGCAGCGGGAACGCGGTCGAGGTGGCAGATGCCTTCGCCAGTCAGCACGGCGGGAATGCGCCCGTCATGGTGTTCGTCGACGCCGGTGGCTCGTTCAACAATGACACCGAATGCGTGAATGGCCCGCGTGGTAATTCCGCCGATCACCTTACGAAAGACGTTGTCCCGTTTATGGTGTCACGTTTCGGGGTCAGCCCCCGCCCGCAGAACTGGGGCCTGGTGGGCTGGTCGATGGGCGGCACGTGTGCGGTGACGCTCGCTGCCAAACATCCCGACCTGTTCAGCGCCTTCGAGGATATCGCCGGTGATATGTCGCCCAACACGGGAAACAAAGCGCAGACGATCTCCCGCCTCTTCGGCGGAGACGCCGGAGCCTGGGAGCAGTTCGACCCGGCGACGGTGATGGCCCGTCACGGACGCTATGCGCACACCGCGGGCTGGTTCGACGTCAATGGCCTGCACCACGCCGGATCCGGTGCGATCACCAGTACGGGAGCGGCCCCCGGGGCCGCAGCCCCCGCGCCGCTGAGCGATCAGGATCGTGCCGCGCACCGACTGTGCGAGGTGGCTACAGCACAAGGGATCTCATGCACGGTGCAGCACAAGCCCGGCGAGCATAAATGGCCGTTCGCGCAGACCGCGTTCACCTCGGCGCTGCCGTGGATGGCGGGCCGGATCGGCACGCCGGCGGTGCCCGATCTGCCGCTGCCGCGCTAGTCGCCCGGAGTAGCCTCGACCGGTATGGCCGATACACCAGATCCGGGATACGACGACAGCGGTGTACCGACATTCGATTCGGTGCGCGAAAGGATCGAAACTCGTTCCGGCACGGCCGCCGGGGCCGCCGAGCTGGATGCGGAGAGCGACGAGGGCCGCGCGATCGAGGAACAGTTCGAGGCCAGGAGCCGCGCGGCCGCCGAGAAGCTCGAAGAAATCCGTCAATCGATGCGCGATGAGGCTAGCCGCCCGCCGCCCGACGGACAATCGCCTGCTCACGGATGAGGCTGCGCCGAACCTTGCCGGAGTCCTCCCGCAGCGGTTCGGTGACGAATTCGATGGTGCGCGGCACCTTATATCGGACGATCTGATCGAGCAGATAGTCGTGCAGCTGACCCTCGGTGACATTCTGTTCGGCGTGCACGACAGCGTGCACGATCTGCCCGAGGTCGTCATCGGGTAGTCCCACAACGACACTATCGATGACGCCCGGGTAGCCGTTCATGATCGATTCCACCTCGGCGGGAAACACATTCGCACCGCCCGTCACGATCAGGTCGGTACGACGATCGCTCATATACAGATAGCCCTCGTCATCGAGCCAGCCGAGATCGCCGATGGATTCCCAGGTTCCGAACCGCTTGATCTCCGCGCCGAGGTACTTGTACGGCTTGGGCATGCCGTCCCATGGGCGCATGAAGATCTCCCCTACCTCCCCGGCGGGCAACGGGTCTCCGGCCTCATCAAGGATGGCGAGCTCGCCGAGAGCAGGCTTGCCGACGGAGCCGCGGTGCGCCAGCCATTCCTGCCCGGTGATGATGGTCCCGCCGATGGCCTCGGTGCCGGCGTACAACTCCCAGATGACATCGGGGCCCAGCAGGTCGATCCATGCTTGCTTCAGCCATACCGGACAGGGGGCGGCCATATGCCACAGGACCCGGATGGTGGACAGATCGAACCGTCCCGGGTGCTGACGGACCTCGCGCAGCATCCGCGACATCATCGTGGGCACGACTTGAAGCCACGTGATCTTGTGCGTGCCGATCAGTTCGAGCGCCTCAAGTGCGTCGAACTTCGGCTGCACGATCAGATGGTGACCGAGTAGCAGTCCATATGACGAAAACATCAGCGGGGCATTGTGATACAGCGGACCGGCGACCAGTTGGGCGTCCGAGGGCTGCATGCCCATCAGCTCGCCCGCCGCCGGTCCGGTGATGACCGCGGGGCTCGGCGCGAGAATGATCTTGGGTCGTCCGGTGCTGCCTCCGGATGTGGGTGCCTTCCAGGCGGGCGACACCACCTCAGGCAGTGGCTCGGCGGCATGATCTTCGGTAGTGGGTTCGAATCCTGCTGGCACGCACACCCGGTCGGGGTGATCGGCCGGGTCTACCCCGACTACGAGCGCCGAGTCGGCCAGTTCGACGATCGCCCGCCGTTCGGCAAGTGGCAGACGCCATGACACCGGTTGCGGGGTGGCGCCCAGCTTCCATACGGCGATTTGCGCGGCGAAGAACTCCACCGAGTTGGGTAACCCGATGGTGACGAGATCCCCTTGCCGTACCCCGAGCCGTTGGTAGGAGTGTGCCAGGGCGCCGGCACGCCGCTCCAGCTCGGCCCGGGTGACTGATTCGGTACCGCAGGTGATGGCCGGGGCGTCGGGCTCTGCATCCGCGAGGTGGGCGAGGATACGAACGAACGGTTCACCAACGGCCGCGTCAGTCATGAGTGCCACCCTAGACCGGAGTGACAACCTTCCTGGTCCGTGGTTTGGCAGCTGTCTTCGCGGCAGTCTTGGCCGGCGCCTTCGCCGGGGTCTTGCCATTGCGCCCGGGCTTGGGCAGCAGGTCCACCAGGAATTCGCCGGTGTAGCTGCCCGGCGTCTGCGCGACGGCCTCGGGTGCCCCCTCCGCCACCACGGTGCCACCGCCCGATCCGCCCTCGGGCCCCATGTCGATGACCCAGTCCGACGTCTTGACGACATCGAGGTTGTGCTCGATGACGATGACGGTGTTGCCTTTGTCCACCAGACCGTTGATCACCGTGAGCAGCTTGCGGATGTCCTCGAAATGCAGTCCGGTGGTGGGCTCGTCGAGGATGTAGATGGTCTTGCCCGTCGATCGTTTCTGGAGTTCGGCTGCCAGTTTGACGCGCTGTGCCTCGCCGCCGGAGAGGGTTGGAGCCGGTTGCCCCAGCCGCACATAACCCAGGCCGACCTCCACCAGGGTGTTCAGATACCGATGGATGGACGTGATGGGTTCGAAGAACTCGGCGGCCTCTTCGATGGGCATGTCCAGTACCTGGGCGATGGTCTTGCCCTTGTAGTGAACCTCGAGCGTTTCTCGGTTGTAGCGGGCGCCGTGACATACCTCGCAGGGCACGTAAACATCCGGCAGGAAGTTCATCTCGATCTTGATGGTGCCGTCGCCCGTGCACGCCTCGCACCGGCCGCCCTTGACGTTGAACGAGAACCGGCCCGGTTGATAGCCGCGCACCTTGGCCTCCGTGGTCGCCGCGAACAACGTGCGGATCTTGTCGAAGACCCCGGTATAGGTGGCCGGATTGGAACGCGGTGTGCGCCCGATCGGCGACTGGTCGACGCGCACCAGCTTGTCGACCTTGTCCAGTCCGGTCACTCGGGTGTGCCGGCCGGGTACTTGGCGTGCCCCGTTGAGCTTGTTGGCCAGTACGGTGGCGAGGATGTCGTTGACCAGGGTCGACTTCCCCGAGCCTGACACCCCGGTGACCGAGGTCAGCACCCCGAGCGGGAACGCGACGTCGATGTCCTTGAGATTGTGTTCGCGTGCTCCGACGACAGTGACCTGACGTTTCGGGTCGATTGTGCGGCGTATCAGCGGCAGCGGAATGCTTTCTGCCCCCGACAGATAGGAGCCGGTGACAGAGTTTTTGTTCTTCAGCAGTTCGGCGTAGGTGCCGCTATGCACCACCTGGCCGCCGTGCTCCCCCGCGGCCGGGCCGATGTCCACCACCCAGTCGGCATGTTTGATGGTGTCCTCGTCATGCTCGACCACGATGAGCGTATTGCCGAGATCTCTTAGCCGCGTGAGTGTTTCGATGAGGCGCCGGTTATCGCGCTGATGCAGGCCGATCGAGGGCTCGTCGAGAACATAGAGCACGCCGACCAGCCCGGAGCCGATCTGGGTCGCCAGCCGGATTCGCTGTGCCTCGCCGCCGGACAATGTGCCTGCCGCACGCGACAGCGACAAATACTGCAGTCCGACATCCAGCAGGAATCCCAGCCGGAACTGGACCTCCTTGAGAACCTGACCGGCGATGGCTTGCTCACGGTGCCCCAGAGTCAAGGCGTTGAGGAACTGTGCGCAGTCGGCGATCGACAGCTCACAGACCTCTGCGATTGATTTGGTGCCGTGCTGGCCCGCGGTAAGCGTGACGGAGAGGATCTCGGGCTTGAGGCGGGTTCCGTTGCATTCGGGGCACGGGATGTCCCGCATGAAGCCCTCGTAACGTTCCTTCGCCCATTCGGACTCGGTCTGTTCCATCCTGCGTTGCAGAAAGGCCAGCACACCTTCGAATTCCGCATAGTACGAGCGGGTGCGCCCGTACCGGTTCTTGTATCTCACATGGACCTGCTCGGTGGAGCCGTCCAGGATCGCCTTCTTGGCCGCGGCGGGAAGCTTCTTCCACGGGGTGTCCACGTCGAATCCGAGCGCGTCGCCGAGACCGGACATGAGCCGAACGAAGTAGTCGGCGTTCTGTCCCATCGACCAGGGGGCGATCGCGCCCTCGGCGAGCGTCATGTCCGGGTCCGGGACCACCAGGTCGGGGTCGACCTCCTTCTTGATGCCCAGACCGGTGCACTCGGGGCAGGCGCCGTAGGGCGAGTTGAACGAAAACGAGCGTGGTTCAAGATCATCGACGGCCAGCGGGTGGCCGTTGGGGCAGGCGAGTTTCTCGGAGAATCTGCGTTCTCGCTGCGGGGAGTCGTCGTCCGCATCAACGAACTCGAGCACCACGATCCCGTCGGCGAGGCGCAGTGCGGTCTCCACCGAGTCGGTGAGGCGCTGCTTGGAACTTGCCTTGACGCTGAGGCGGTCGATGACCACCTCGATATCGTGCTTCTCTTGCTTCTTCAGCTTGGGCGGATCGGTGAGCGAATGCACCACGCCATCGACTCGAATGCGGCTGTATCCCTGCGAGTTCAGCTGCTCGAACAGGTCCACGAACTCACCCTTGCGGGTACGCACCACGGGAGCGAGGACCTGGAAGCGCAGGCCCTCCTCCATGTCCAGCACCTGATCGACGATCTGCTGGGGTGTCTGCTTGGCGATCTTCTCCCCACATACCGGGCAATGCGGCGTACCGGCGCGCGCGTACAGCAGGCGCAGGTAGTCGTAGACCTCGGTGATGGTGCCAACCGTGGATCGGGGGTTGCGGTTCGTGGACTTCTGGTCGATCGATACCGCGGGTGAGAGCCCCTCGATGAAATCGACATCGGGCTTGTCCATCTGCCCCAGGAACTGGCGGGCGTACGCGGACAGTGATTCGACGTACCGGCGTTGCCCCTCGGCGAAGATGGTGTCGAACGCCAGACTGGACTTTCCGGATCCGGAGAGACCCGTGAAGACGATGAGGCTGTCTCGGGGTAGGTCCAGGTCGATACCGCGCAGGTTGTGCTCACGCGCGCCCCGCACGATCAGACGGTCGGCCACCTGTCTCCCTTCACACTGCCCATGCAGGTCTTTCGCACAGCTCAGCCGCTGCGTTCCCATGCGGAATCCAGGCCGACCGAGTCGTCGACTCCATGCTAGGGCGAGGCACCGACAACCTTCGCGCCGAGACAGGTCAGTACCGTTGACGTATGACCTCGATCACCGTCGACGACAACTACTCCGGACACATCGAACCGGGTTCCGGTGTGGCACGTCGCACCGTGGGCGGTGCGACCATCATCAAGGCCTCGGTGGGTCCGATGGACAACAACGCCTATATCGTCACGTGCACCAACACCGGCAAATCGCTGCTGATCGACGCCGCCAACGACGCCGAGCGCCTGGCAACCCTGCTGGATGAGAACGCGCCGAACATCGAGCTCATCGTGACCACACATCAGCACTTCGATCATTGGCAGGCTCTCGAAGCGATCGTCGACAAGACCCAATCCCCCAGTGCCGCACACGACTTGGACGCCGGCCCACTTCCCGTCCCGCCGACGACGCTATTGGCCGGAGGCGACAGCTTCGATATTGGTGACCTGCACTTCGACGTCGTCCACCTGCGCGGACACACGCCGGGCTCGGTGGCGCTGGCATTCAACGCCGACGGTGTGACCCACGTGTTCACGGGCGATTCGCTATTTCCGGGCGGCATCGGAAAGACATTCAGCCCCGAAGACTTCAACCAACTGCTCGATGATGTCAGCGACAGACTTTTCGGCGCGTACCCAGACTCCACCGTTGTGTACCCCGGACACGGGGACGACACCACCTTGGGTGCCGAGCGCGGATCGCTCGGAGAATGGCGCGAACGAGGCTGGTGAACCCGCCCCGTTCGCGCGTACCGAATCTAGGTGGTGTGCACGATCAGCACGTCGCACCTGGAGCGACGGGCTACATCCGAGGGAACCGATCCCAGTAGACGTCCGGCGATGGTGTTGAGGCCGACATTGCCGACGACCAGCAGATCCGCCTTGGAATCCACCACCAGGTCGAGCAGCGCATCCACCGGGGCGCCCTCGATGGAACGCTCTTCGACGCTCGTCGCACCGGCCGCGGCGGCGCGCTCGCGAGCGGTGCGCAGGATGTCGTAGACGGGTGCCTTGCCGGTGACCTTGTACGCGTCGTCCTTGAGCACATCGGCAGAGTGGGGGTTGTTCTCCGGGAAGTACGCGGTCGCGACGATGAGCTTGGCGCCGGCGGCGCCCGCGATCGCTCCAGCGCGGTCGACCGCCCGGTACGACGAATCTGATCCGTCAGTACCGACAACGACAGTGCTGTATGCACTCATGAAAGGTCCTCCAGTTCCGTTTGACCAGGCCAGATGAGATTAGCCGGGAAGGGGCCCGGCCATGCGTCATTTGGCCGATTGTGTCGCGCTCTGCGCGCGATTTTCCCTCGTCGGGTCCGCGTGTCGATATGGCCTGCGCCTCAATCTGGATATGAGGACGATCACGCGGCGATGAGCAGCGCGCCTGAAGAGCGTCAGGCTCCGTTCGCATACAGCTTGACGACTTGATAGAGGAATGCCCGTCCGTCATAGAGGGATTTCACCTGGATACGTTCGTCCAGACCGTGTGCGTGTGTCTCACCGGGCTGGGCGAATATCCCGCTGAGGCCATATACCGGGGTCGTTCCGAAGTAGATGGCGTCTGTTGCTCCTGTCGACATGGTCGGCACCAAAGGCACACCCGGCCACATCGAACCGGCGACGGCCTTGATGGGATCGACGATCTGCGCAGATAACGGTGGGACAGTCGCGACGTTGGTGCGGAACGCCGTGGCGGGCTTCACCGTCACCTTCGGGTCATTCACTGCTTTGACGATCGCGTCTTGAACCCTCTGCTGCACGGTCCCGGCACCGGGCAATATTCGGCAGTTCACGTTGGCGGTGGCGCGTTGAGGCAGCGCATTGTTGGCATGTCCGCCTTCGATTTTCGTGGGGACACAGGTGGTGCGCAGCATGGCGTTGTACAGCGGACTGGCCGATAGCACCGATATGGCGGCCGGATCCTGTGGATTGACAACGATCGTCGACATGGCCTGACCGACCTCTCCCGGCTGCAGCGCGGCCTGTGCCGTGAAATAGGCCCGGGTCACGTCGTTGAGCTGGACGGGAAAGGGTGCGGCGGCGAGCCGGTTGAGCCCGGCGCCGAGGGCCTGTATCGCGTTGAACGGCCCGGGCTGGCTGCTGTGACCGCCCTCGTCGGTGACCTCAAGGGTGAAGTCTTGATAGATCTTCTGGCCCGCCTGGATTTGGAGCAGGATCGGCTTGTTGTCCTTGTTGAGATCGCCGCCGGCGCCTTCGTTGATGACGAATTCGGCATCAACGAGCTCGGGCCGGTTTTGATGGAGCCACTCGGCACCGTTCACCTGCCCGCCGCCCTCTTCACCACAGGTGAGCGCCACCCTGATCGGACGTTTGGGGACGAAGTTCTCCGTGCGATACCGGATGAGGCTATCCACGAATATCGCTGCCATGGCCTTGTCGTCCTCAGCACCACGAGCGTAGAAGTACCCGTTCTCCTCGGCGAGCGTGAATGGATCACGTTTCCAGTCCTCGCGTTTGGCCTCCACGACGTCGATATGTGCCAGCAGCAGGATCGGTTTGGCAGCATCATCGGATCCCGCAAGCGTGGCGACCAGGCCGCCGTCCTTGGGGTGATCGGGCGGGCTGAACAACACCAGATCCTTGTCGGCATAGCCGGCGGTCTTGAGCCGAGTGGCCATCTTTTGTGCCGCCTCGGTGCAACTCCCCTGCGATGCCGTCGTATTGGTTTCGATCAATTCCCGGTAGAGGTCCCGAAACGCACCACGGTCGTCGTTGGTGACAGGGGCAGTGGTCGCCGGTGAGCTCAGCTCCTGCGTCGCCCCGCAGGAGCTGAGGGTGAGCACGGCGACGGTGAGCGCAAGAATCCGGTGCATGGTTCCGTTCATACACCCGTGACGGCTATAGGGGGGCCTGAACCGCTTCTTCCCCTGCCTTATCCGTCACTTCCAGTCTGGAATCTCCGCGAAATACCCTGGAAGACACCGCAACACCGGCAATCGTAATCGCGGCGAACCCCAGGAACAGTAGATGTGCTCCGCGCGTGGGCGATCCGCCGAGATTGACCAGCACACCGGCCAAACCGGCACCGAATGCCCCGGCGATCAACTGCACCGTACTGATGGCCGCAGCGGCAGCACCGCTCTCTGCTGCATCCGTCGATACCGACATCGCTGCGGCCGCCAGATGCGGCCACGCCATGCCGATACCGGCGCCGGTGACGGCGAAACCGAGCGCCCACAAAGCCATCTCGAGTGCGGAGGCGCCGTCGCGCTGCAGTGCTCCGGCGAGAAGCAGCCCCGCCGCCACCACGGCGGGAGCGAGCGTCACCACGCGTGAGACGGCGCGCGTGTGCGCCGATGCGCTGATCATTTCACCGACGGTCCAGCCGAATGCCAGGGTGGCGCCGAGGAATCCGGCGGTCAGCGGGATCAGGTGCCCCAGGCGCTGGCCGAAGAACGGAATGTATGTCTCGACCATCGAGGCCACCGCCAGCACCGCGATCGTCAGGTAAATCCACTTCAACGGGTTGTGCGCGAAGACCGTCCTCGGCAATACCGGCGCGCCTGAGCGGCGATCGAGTATGACGAACAGGACCGTCAAGGCGGCGGCGCCAACGATGAGGCCGGACATAGCGGGCAGTGCCGACTGCAGTCCGGCCACGGCCACCAGGCCGGCCGCCGTCGTCAGCACGAGCAGCGACCGCACCGGAACTCGGCGCCGGGCGGCCTCGGAGTCCGCGGTCTCGGTTCGCGTCAACACCGCGGGCACCATCGCGGCGATGCCCACGGTCATCAGGCTCAATGTTACGAACGCCCATCGCCAGAGCCCGAATTGCGCGAATAGGCCGCCGGCCGCAGGCCCCACAAACGTTCCGACCCCCCACATTGCCGAGGTGAGTGCCGAAGCCCGTACCCATAATCGTTGTGGTAAAGCAAGATTGATGACCGCATAGGCAAGACCGGCCAGTAGGCCGCCCGCTGCGCCCTGCACGGCGCGTCCGGCGAGCATGACCTGCATCCCCGGAGCAACTGCGCACACCAGCGTGCCGGCCGCGAATGCACCGAAGGCCAGCAGGTAGGCGCCGCGTGGACCGGCCCAGCCGAGAAGCGGGCTCACCACCGTGGCGGCGCTCACCGAGGCGATCAGGTACACCGTTGTCACCCAGGCGTAGAACCGTTCCCCGCCGATATCGGCGACAGCACTCGGCAACAGACTGGTGGTGAGATACACGTTGGTGGCGTACAGCGCGACCCCGCCGGCCAGCACCGTGACGATCCCGAGCTGCCGCCCACCCAACAGATCCCGCCAACTACCGGTGTCCGGTCCGTGAGTCATGCCGACACAGTATGAGTTAAAGTGCACTTGAGATCAACTCGGCATGGCGAACTGCACCAAGGAGACCGATGAAGGGCAAGGCCGAGCTGCTGCCGATCGGTGAGGTGGCCAGGCGAAGCGGAATCGCAGTGTCCGCGGTGCGCTACTACGCCGATATCGGTCTGGTCCCGTCCGAGCGCACGTCCGGGAACGCTCGGGTCTTCCGCCGCCACGCCTTACGGCGCATTTCGCTGATCCGGGTGGCGACCGGATTCGGTATCCCGCTATCGGAAGTCGCGGAGGTGCTGTCGAGCCTGCCCGATGATCGGGCGCCGAGTACCCGTGATTGGCAACGAATCTCCCGCCAGTGGCATGCGCATCTGGAGGCCCGCAAGAACGCCATCGCCGATATGCAGGAGAAGCTCACCGGATGCATCGGTTGCGGCTGTCTGTCGATGACGAAGTGCACCCTGTTCAATCCCGGCGACGTCCTCGCAGACGACGGTTCTACCGGTGCGCTGTTGCTCGCCGATCCGGGCTGATTACTTCAAGCCCGCGGCGTCCATACCGCGCAATTCCTTTTTGAGGTCGGCGATCTCGTCACGGAACCTCGCCGCCAACTCGAACTGCAGATCACGTGCCGCGGACATCATCTGCTCGGTCATATCCTTGATCAGGTCGGCCAGCTCGGCCCGCGGCATGCTCTTGGTATCGCGGCCCTCGAAGACTCCGGCGCTGACCGCGCGACCCGGCTCACCCTGAGCGCGGCGGCCGCGACTGGCGTTACGGCCGGAGCCGCCGATCTGAATCGCCTCGCTGCTCTCTGTATCGGAGGCTTCCCGATACACCTGGTCGAGAATGTCGGCGATCTTCTTGCGCAACGGTTGTGGATCTATCCCGTTCGCCTCGTTGTAGGCGACCTGCTTGGCACGTCGACGATCGGTCTCGTCAATGGCCTCTTTCATGGAGTCCGTCATGGTGTCGGCGTACATGTGCACCTCGCCCGAGACGTTGCGCGCGGCACGACCGATCGTCTGAATCAGGCTTCTGCTGGACCGCAGGAACCCTTCCTTATCGGCGTCGAGAATCGCGACCAAGGACACTTCGGGCAGGTCCAGTCCCTCCCGCAGGAGGTTGATTCCGACCAAGACGTCGTACTCGCCAAGCCGGAGCTGGCGTAGCAGTTCGACTCGCCGCAGGGTGTCGACCTCCGAATGCAGATAACGGACCCGGATGCCCATCTCAAGCAGGTAGTCGGTCAGGTCCTCGGCCATTTTCTTCGTCAGCGTCGTGACCAGCACCCGTTCGTCGACCTCGGTCCGTTGCCGAATCGAGGCGATGAGATCGTCGATCTGGCCCTTGGTGGGCTTGACGACCACCTTCGGGTCCACCAGCCCGGTCGGCCTGATGACCTGCTCCACAAACTCTCCACCGGCCGCGCTGCGTTCGTAATTTCCGGGGGTGGCGGACAAATACACCGTCTGGCCGATACGTTCGGCGAACTCCTCCCAGGTCAGGGGCCGGTTGTCGACGGCGGACGGGAGCCGGAATCCGAAATCCACCAGATTCCGTTTACGCGACATGTCGCCCTCATACATGGCACCGATCTGGGGAACCGTCACGTGCGATTCGTCGATGACCAGCAGGAAGTCGTCCGGGAAATAGTCCAGCAGGGTGGCGGGCGGCGTCCCTGCACCACGGCCGTCGATATGCCGTGAATAGTTTTCGATGCCCGAACAGAAGCCGACATTGCGCATCATCTCGATGTCGTAGTTGGTCCGCATCCGCAGGCGCTGGGCCTCCAGCAGCTTGCCTTGCCCCTCCAGCTCGGCCAGGCGTTCCTCGAGCTCCTGCTCGACACTCACAAGCGCCTTTTCCATCCGATCCGGTCCCGCCACGTAGTGCGTAGCAGGGAAGATCCGCAGCGAATTAGTCTGCCGCACAACGTCTCCGGTGAGCGGATGGAGGTAGTAGAGCGCCTCCACCTCGTCGCCGAAGAATTCGATGCGAACCGCCAACTCTTCGTAGGAGGGAATGATCTCGACGGTATCGCCGCGCACCCGGAACGTGCCGCGGGTGAAGGACATGTCGTTGCGGTTGTACTGCATGTCGACCAAGAGCCGCAGGAGCGCATCCCGCGGCACCTCCAGTCCCACATCCAGTTGCACCGAACGATCCAGATAGGACTGCGGGGTACCCAGACCGTAGATGCACGAGACCGAGGCCACCACCACAACATCCCGGCGGGACAGCAGATTGGATGTCGCCGAGTGCCGCAAGCGCTCCACGTCATCGTTGATGGAGCTGTCTTTTTCGATATAGGTGTCGGTCTGCGCGATATACGCTTCCGGCTGGTAGTAGTCGTAGTACGAAACGAAGTACTCGACGGCGTTGTGCGGCAACATCTCCCGAAGCTCATTGGCCAGCTGCGCGGCCAGGGTCTTGTTCGGCGCCATGACGAGCGTCGGTCGCTGCAATCGCTCGATGAGCCAGGCCGTCGTCGCGGACTTGCCGGTACCCGTGGCACCGAGCAGCACCACGTCCTTCTCCCCTGCCCGAACCCGGCGTTCGAGCTCGGCGATGGCACCCGGCTGATCGCCCGCGGGCTCGTACTGACTGACGACCTCGAACTGTCCGTCGGCACGCAGGACGTCCGTGACCGGGCGGTACTCGGAATGCGCAACGATGGGGTGTTCTGTTGCGAAAGCCATGTGCCCAGAGTAAGCCGAGGGTCTGACATCCCCTCCAGTACCAGTGAGGAAGGCGGAAGGAAACCAGCGTGCACCCGCCCAAACGCGAGATCTTCGACGTCGATGCGCTGACCAACACCGACCCCAAGGGAATCGTGCGGTTGGTGGACCAGTACCGGGTGCAGCCGTGGGGGCTGTACATGGCGCGCCCGACGCCCGGCCGGGCACAGTTTCACTATCTGGAGTCCTGGTTGCTTCCGACGCTGGGGTTGCGGGCGAACATCTTCCACTTCAACCCGGGCCATGAGCGCGATCAGGACTATTACCTCGATATTGGTGAGTTCATCGCCGGGGAATCGCAGTGGGTGGCCACCGACCACTATCTTGACCTAGTGGTGCGCGGCGGACGAGAAACCGAACTGGCGGACGTCGACGAGCTGCTCGAAGCGCACAAACTGGGGTTGCTATCCACTACTGCAACAGAACTCGCCATTCGTCGGGCAGTTGCCGCCATTGACGGACTCGCTGAGCACGGACATGATCTGAACGCTTGGCTCGCCGATGCCGGGATGCCTTTGACCTGGCTCGACAGATGCGGAGATGCACATGCCTGAGGCCATTCGCTGGGGAATCATCGGGCCGGGCCGTATCGCCGGCAACGTAGCCCGTGACTTTCCGCTGACACCAGGGGCAGAGCTGGTGGCCGTTGCCTCCCGGTCCATCGGGCGCGCTCAAGACTTCGCCGCGGCGCATGGAATCAACCGGGCCTTCGGTTCATATCGTGAGCTGCTCGCCGACCCGGATATCGACGCCGTGTACATCGCCACTCCACATCCCCAGCATCGACAGGCCGCCGTCGCGGCACTGACCGCCGGGAAAGCGATTCTGGTGGAGAAAACGTTCACCGCGACCGTCTCCGGGGCACAGGAGATTATCGATATCGCAAGAGCCCGAGGCGTTTTTGCGATGGAGGCGATGTGGACCCGGTTCCAGCCGGCCATCGTCGCGGCCAAGCAGCTTGTCGACGACGGGGTCATCGGCGAGGTGCGCCAGGTTCAGGCGGACCTGGGGGTCGATCGACCGTTCGATCCCCAGGATCGGTTGTTCAATCCCACACTGGGTGGCGGGGCGCTGCTGGATTTGGGTGTTTACGTGGTTTCGCTGGCCCAATACTTCCTCGGAGATCCGGCGGCGGTCGTGGCGCACGGCTCGTTGTTTCCCACCGGCGTCGACGCCGAGGCCGGGCTGCTGTTGCGCTACGACGACGGTCGTACCGCGACTCTGCTGTGCTCGCTTCTGCACCACACCCCTGGTCAGGCGCGCATCTTTGGCACCGAGGGCTGGATCGATATCCTCCCCCGCTTCCACCACCCGCGCGAAATCGTGGTGCACCGCAAGGGATCTGACCCCAAGCCGATGGTGCGGCCCCCGATTGGGGGTGGTTACAGCCACGAACTCGCCGAGGTGACCGAGTGCCTACGTGAGGGTAGAGCGCAGAGCACGGTGATGCCGTTGGCCGACACGTTGGCGGTACAGCGGGTGCTCAATACGGCCTGCGAACAACTAGGGGTTGATCACTCCGAAGACCACGCTGACCTGGACTAATCACATTGCCGCTGTCTCTGGGACCCCGGTAGGATGCCCATATGCGTCCTCTCCATCGAGGGGTTGGCGCTGTCGGGACAGCGACGGTAACTCTCGCTCTTCTAGCAGCACCAGCCTCCGCAGCCGAGCTGCACAACATCAGCTACATCGCCCGTGTCGATGGGCTGGGACGCGGCATCTCCGTGACGTTCAAAACCGATCCGGTGGATCGGCGTACCGAGCAACCTCGTCTCGGACCCGGCGAGAACTGGGAGGTCAACCTGGTGATGGATGATCCGCAGCAGGCGGGGATGACCGTTCGGGTGCTGCCTCCCTACGGCGTCGCATTGCACTGTGAGGTGCAGGTCGACGATGTGGTCACCGATTCTCAGGACCTGACGGTCCCCCCGGCTCTAGGGATCTTCAACGGGCCCGTCAACGACACCGTCACCTGCGGTCACTTCAACTCGTAATCACCAGTCAAATTAGTCACTTCCGCACCCCGGACCTGTACGAAAACCGCTACAATAGCGCCATGCGCCTGAACTCCATTCGTACCCATTTGCGCGGTCCCGCTCGCAGCGCGGGAATTGCGTTAGTCGCCGCAGGAATTGCCGCGAGCACAATCCCCGCGATTGCCTCCGCAGACTCGACCGATGACTACCCAATTCCTCGTCGAATGCTGAAGACCACGTGTACGGCCGAACAGTATCTGGCCGCAGTCCGCGATTATGACCCGGTTTACTACACCCGGTACATGATCGATAAGAACAACAAGCCCGATTATGTGCAGCAGGCCACAATCGACCGGATTCATGAGTTCTTCTCGAAGGACTACACGGGTCGCCGCGCGGAGTCCGAGGTTTTCGCGGTGAACTACCCGCCGGAGGCCTTGACGTCTCAGTGGCCCAACTGGGGCAAGATCTTCTTCAACAACAAGGGTGTCGTCGCCAAGGGCACCGAGAATTGCAGCAAGTACCCCTCCGACATGTCGGTATGGGACGGCCCCTAACCAAGCGCAGAGAAAAACGCCCCGTGGTCATCACACCGCGGGGCGTTTTTCTATCCTGGAAGACTGTCGGGAAACAGTTGTGCCAGCTGGGAAGACCTGGAAAGGCTTAGTCAGCCGATCCCATACACGAATTCGGCCCCCATGCCATGAGCACGGGGGCCGAACTGTACTAGCCGTCAGACCTGAGGTCGTGGGAACTCCGCGGTGACCGGGTCATCATGTGCGGGTCCAGGACCCGCCCCGACGGGAACAGGCGCCGGTGGTGGCGGAGCCTGTTGCTCGACGGGCACCGGCGGTGGCGGCGGATCCGTCGCGTACTTGCTCACCTTCATGGGCCACCAGAACCACCGGCCCATCAGGGCGGCGATCGCCGGCGTCATGAACGCCCGGATGATGAAGGTGTCGAACAGCAGACCCAGGCAGATGGCCGACCCCGCTTGGCCGATCGCGATCAGGTCGCTGGTGATCATCGAGCCCATGGTGAACGCAAATACCAGACCCGCCTGGGTGGCCACACTTCCGGAACCGCCCACACCACGCAGGATGGCGGTGTTCAGGCCACCATGTAGCTCTTCCTTGAATCTGGATACCAGCAGCAGGTTGTAGTCCGAGCCGACCGCCAACAAGATGATGACGGTGAACGGCAGCACGAACCAGTGCAGCTGCAGGCCAAGAATGTGCTGCCACAGCAACACCGATAGGCCGAAGGACGCCCCGAGCGATATCGCGATGGTCCCGACGATCGTGAACGCCGCCACGATGCTTCGCGTGATGACCAGCATGATGACGAAGATCAGGCATAGCGACGCGATGACTGCGATCATCAGGTCGTACTTCACCATCTCGCCGATGTCGTGATAGGTCGGCGCCGTACCGCCGAGATAGAGCTTGGCCTCGTCCAGCGGGGTGCCCTTGATGGCGTTCTTGGCGGCCTTGAGTTCGACTTCCGTGTTGGCGAGCGACTCCTTGCTGGCGTAGTCGCCCTCATGCGTGATGATGAACTGCGCAGCCTTGCCGTCCGGCGACATCATCAGCTTGACGCCCTTCTTGAAGTCTTCGTTGTCGAAGGCTTCCGGCGGCAGGTAGAAGAAGTCGTCATTCTTCGCCTCGTCGAACGCCTGACCCATCACCGTTGCGGTGTCGGTCATGCGGTCCATCTGGCCGATCATGCCGTTCATCGTGCTGTACATGGTCAGCATGGTGTTCCGCATGTTCTTGGTGATGGCAATCATCGGTGGAAGCTGCTCCACCATCTGCGGCATCAGCTTGTCCATGTTGGTGATGTCACCGAGCATTCCCTGCATGCTCTCGGCTAACTTATCGATCCCGTCAATGGTGTCGAATAGCGAGCGCATGGACCAGCACATCGGAATATCGAAACAATGCTTTTCCCAATAGAAATAGTTGCGCAGCGGGCGGAATTGATCGTCGAAATTGGCGATATTGTCCCGCATTTCATTGGTGACACTGATCATGTCCGGCACCGTCACTGTCGCCATATGGTGTGTTACACCGACAAGCTCTTTCATGATGCTGTACATGCGTTCCATGATGGCGACCATCGATCCCATATCGTCGGCCATCTTCAACATGTCCGCCATGCTGTTCTTGAGGTAATTCATGTTCTCGGTCATCGATACCGATTGCATACTCACCTGGAATGGCACCGAGCTGTGATCGATCGGAGCGCCCATCGGGCGGGTCATGCTCTGCACCTTGTTGATGCCCTCGGTGCGGAAGACGTTTTTGGCGATGCGGTCCAGCACCAACATGTTGGCCGGGGTCCGCAGATCCTTGTCCGCCTCGACGATCAGGATGTCCGGGTTCATTCTCGCCTTCGAGAAGTGCCGGTCGGATGCCTGGAAGCCTTGAATCGACGGCAGACCAGTCGGGATGTAGTACCGGTCGTTGTAGTTGACCGAGTACGTGGGCAGGATGCCCAAGCCGACGATCGCGATGATCATCGTGACCGCCAAGATCGGTCCCGGCCAGCGCACGATGGCGGTGCCGATCTTGCGCCATCCTCTGCTCTTGATGGTGCGCTTGGACTCCAGCAGCCCAAACTTTGTCGCGATCAGAATCACCGCCGGACCGATGGTGAGCGAGGCGGCCACCACCACCAGCATGCCGATCGCGCAGGGCACACCCAGCGACTCGAAGTACGGCAGGCGAGTGAATTTCAGGCAGAACGTTGCGCCCGCGATGGTGAGGCCCGAACCCAAGATCACGTGCGAGACACTGTGATACATGATGTAGAAGGATTCGAGCCGGTCCCTGCCCTCGGCCCGTAGCTCGTGATAGCGGCCGATTTGGAAGATCGCATAGTCTGTCCCGGCCGCGATGGCCAGAGAGGTCAGCAGGTTCACCGCGAATGTCGACAGGCCGATGATTTCGGCATTGCCGAGGATCGCGACCACGCCACGAGCGGCACCCAGTTCGACGAACACCATGAACAGGATGAGCAGCACCGTCGTGATGGATCGGTAAATGAGGAGCAGCATCACGGCGATGACGATGAAGGTGATACCCGTCATCTTGAGCATGCTCTTGTCGCCGGCGTCGTTCATGTCCATCGTCAGCGCGGCCTGGCCGGTGACGAAGACCTTCAGCCCGTCGGGATAGGTGCTGTTCTTCTTGCTCTCGTCGATGAGCTTGGCGACGATGTCCTGGACCGCCGTGACGGATTCCTTGCCTTCCGTCGTGCCTTGGTCTCCACGGAGATTCAGCTGAACGTACGCAGATTTTTCGTCGACACTCTGCGCGCCACCGGCCGTGATGCGGTCGCCCCAGAAGTCCTGGGCGTATTCCACGTGCTTGGTATCGGCACGCAGTCGTTTGACCAACTCGCGGTAGAACGTGTGCGCCTTGTCGTTCATATCGGTGGAGAACTTGGTGTCGCTCTCCAGCAGGACCATCACCATGCTGTCGTCCTTGAACTGCTGGAACAGCTCACCTTGACGCTTGATGGCCTGGTAGGACGGTGCGTCCTTCGACGCCAACGACACCGAGTGTTCTTTACCGACCTCTTCGAGCTGCGGCACGACGACGTTGACGATGACCGTCAACACGAGCCAGGCCAGAATGATCGGTACGGAGAACGTGTGGATGAACCGCGCTATGCGCGAAGGCTTTTGGGTTGCGCCATTCGTGGGAGCGCTATGTGTGCTCATGCGGATTTCACCATGCAGAAGACCTGGGCGTTGTGGTTGGACACGGTCTGTTCGTCCTTTACTTCGCCGTTGGACAGGATGCGGCAGCCGATTTCATCGCTATCCCCCATCGCGACGACATTGGCGAAGACAGAAGTCATCGTCGTCGTGATGGTTAACGTCCACGGCAGTGTGGTGAACTGGGCGCGCTGCGGTTGCGCCCGGTCGTCGAGATAGTTGACCTCGCCCCTTGTTCCTGCGGGACCGAAGATTTCATAGACGATGTCTTTCGGGATGATGTTCTTGGAGTCATCCTTGATGCCGACCGCCGAGTTGATGCTGGTCGAGCCGAACACGCCGTGAAGCCGATAGACACCAAACGCGGCGGCCGAGATCACCACCAGAACGACGAGCGGGACCCATACCCGCTTCAATACCTTGAAAATGGTCCAATCCCCTTCACCCGTGTGGCCCGGGGGCCAACAACTCGACTCTGCTTATCGCGTCCGGCTATGCGGCGGCGCGATTCGCGCGCAAACAGTTACCAGCCAGTACGACACCGTGTTGTTTTGCGGAGTCCGTGAGCTGATGGGGCACCCGCTCATATCGTCGGTTCATCCCACGTGGCTCCGCTCATGCCGATTTCTTAGTAATTCGTAAGGGATACTACATACGTTTGTCAGGGAACTGTACATGTGCTGTCAGTCACAACTTGCCCGTTCGCTCCCCTGAGCACCCGCAATAGCTTAGTTAGCTACAAGCGGATGTCAACAACCGGTGACACGGATCTATTCCCCGTTTCTTTTCCTCCATGTAACGAAAGCGCCTGCGTGCACATCGGAGTTAGTGACTGATCTAAGAATCGCACCAGCTACCGGACCCACCGAGTGTTTGCCAGTGCTATTTTCCGCCGGGCCGGTTCCCTCGGCTTTGATGCTCGCAACGGCCGTGGGCGGTACACGCGCGGCGGGACGAAAAAGTGACCGGCAGCTAGGGCACACGCCGGGCGTGTCGTTGGTCACGAAGGTCGGTGAGTCGTCATCCAATGGACGTGGTGCCGCGCACGGCTCAGCGCCACCCATACAACCAGCAAATATTTTCCGACGGCTTTTGGAGCCCTGCTGCGATGGTGGATCTCATTACTCCAACACATCGCAGCCGAATTCGCGTGCCGATGACGAGTGAAACACCTCGGATATTGCCAAGGCATCATGAACGATGCCTTGGCAATAGGACTGTTTACCCGACGGGAAATCTCGCGTGCGGCTACCCGCGCTTACGGGAGTCAGACCGAAGGCCGGGGGAACTCCGTGGTGATGGGCTCATCGCCGTGTCCCGGAGTCACCGGCACCGGCGGGGGCGGCACGGGCTGCGAAGCTGCCGGCGTCCTGGGCGGAGGCAGTGGCCGCGTCCGCACATTCAGCGGCCACCAGAACCAACGACCGAGGATGGTCGCGATGGCCGGTGTCATGAAGGAACGCACGATGAGGGTGTCGAAGAGCAGACCCAGCGCAATGGTCGTACCGACCTGGCCGATGATGCGCAGATCACTGACCACCATCACAGCCATCGTGAACGCGAAGACCAGGCCGGCCGAGGTCACCACGCTGCCGGTACCACCCATCGAGCGGATGATGCCGGTCTTCAGACCGCCGTGCAGCTCCTCCTTGAGTCGGGACACCAACAAGAGGTTGTAGTCGGAGCCGACCGCCAGCAGCACGATGATCGCCATCTGCATGACCAGCCAATGCAATTCGATGCCCAAGATGTATTGCCAGATGATCACCGACAGACCGAATGAAGCACCCAGCGACAACGCCACCGTGCCGACGATGACAAGTGAGGCCACGAAGCTCCGCGTGATCAGCAGCATGATCAGGAAGATCAGGCACAAGGCGGAGATGCCGGCGATCATCAAGTCGTACCGGGCGCCATCGGACATGTCCTTGAACACGGCCGCGGTGCCGCCCAGTTCGATCTTGGCGTTCTCCAGGGGCGTGCCCTTGACCGCCTCGATCGCGGCCTGCTTGATCGGCTCGACATGCGAAAGGCCTTCAGGTGTCGCGGGATCACCTCGGTGCGAGATGATCATCCGGACCGCCTTGCCGTCCGGTGACAGGAACGATTTCATTCCCCGTTTGAAGTCGGCGTTATCGAAGATCTCCGGTGGCAGATAGAACGAGTCGTCGTTCTTCGCAGCATCGAACGCCTTACCCATGGCGGTCGAGTTCTGGCTCATCTCGTCCATCTGGTTGTAGAAACCGGACATGGTGCTGTGTTGGGTCAGCATCATCTGCTGCATGTCTTCCATGATCGGGACCATCGCCGACATGTCCGAGACCATCTTGGGCATGAGCTGGTCCATCCGCTCCATGTTGACGACCATGCCGTCCATGGTTTCGGTCATCTCATCGATCTTGTCGAGAGTGTCGAAGATGGAGCGCATCGCCCAGCACATGGGGATGTCGAAGCAGTGCTTTTCCCAGTACAAGTAGTTGCGAATCGGGCGGAACCAGTCGTCGAAATTCGAGATGCTGTCCCGCATATCGTGGATGGTGCCCTGCAGGGTGTGCATATCGCCGACGAGTGAGTGCGTAATGCCCGCCATGGTGGTCATGTTGGCGAGCGTGCGCTTCATGATGACGACGTTCTCGCCCATCTTGTCGGCCTGGACCTTCATGTCGGCCATGCGGTCTTTCATCAGCTTCATGTTCTGCAGCTGACCCACGCTCTGCATGCTGATGAGGAATGGAATGGAGCTGTGCTCGATCGGCGTGCCCTGTGGGCGCGTAATCGCTTGCACGCGTGCGATTCCGGGCACTCGGAACACGGCCTTGGCGACCTTGTCGATGACCAGGAAGTCTGCCGAGTTCCGCATGTCGTGATCGGACTCGATGAGGAGCATCTCCGGGTTCATCCGGGCTTGCGAGAAGTGCCGGTCGGCGGCTTGGAAGCCCGCGTTGGCCGGAATGTCCTTCGGGATGTACTTCTTGTCGTCGTAGCTGGTCCGGTATCCGGGCAGTGCCGCAAGACCGATGATGGCGATCGACAAAGCGGCCGCGAGAACCGGGCCCGGCCATCGCACGATCGTCGTCCCGATCTTGCGCCAGGAGCGAATCCGCATGGCGCGCTTCGGTTCGAACAGTCCAAAGCGGCTACCGATGGTGATGAGGGCCGGTCCCAAGGTGAGGGACACCAGCACGCCCACGAGCAGGCCCACCGAGCAGGGCACGCCCAGAGTCTGGAAGTACGGCATGCGGGTGAAGCTCAGGCAGTACATGGCACCGGCGATGGTCATACCCGATCCCAGGATGACGTGCGCGGTGCCGTGGAACATCTCGTAGTACGCCGCTTCCTTTTCGGCGCCCATGGCTCGGGCTTCCTGGTAACGGCCGATCAGGAAGATGGCGTAGTCGGTTCCCGCGGCGATGGAGAGCATCACCAACAGGTTCACGGCGAAGGTCGACAACCCGATGATCTCGGTATTACCGAGGAAGGCGATGACACCGCGCGCGGCGCTGAGCTGGATACCCACCAGCATGAACACCATGATCACGGTGAAGATCGATCGATAGAAGAACAGCAGCATCACCACGATGACGAGGAAGGTCAATCCGGTGATGAGCTGGAGGCTGCCGTCGCCGGCGTGGTTCATGTCGGTCTGCAATGCGCCGGGGCCGGTGACGTAGACGGTCAGCCCGTCGGGCAGCTTGGTGCCGTTCTTGGTCCAGTCGGCCTCGAGTTGTTTGACGATGTTGCGAGCCGCCTCAGTGGACTCGTTCGACAGCGTCTCGCCCATGTTTCCCGCGAGGTTTACCTGGACGTAGGTGGCCTTGCCGTCGGTGCTCTGGGCGCCGGCCTCGGTGAGGGGATCGCCCCAGAAGTCTTGAACGTGCTGAACGTGTTTGGTGTCGGCGCGCAGCCGGCCCACCATTTCGTCGTAGAACTTGTGCGAGCCGGGGCCCAGTCGTTCCTGTCCCTCCAGCACGATCATGACGACGCTGTCGGAATCGGACTCCTTGAACATCTTGCCCATGTGCTTCATCGCCTGCATCGACGGCGCACTCTGCGGGCTCAACGAAACGGTGTGTTCCTTGCCGACCTGCTCCAGCTGAGGGACGAACGTGTTGAGGGCGAAGACAATGGCCAGCCAGCCGATGACGATGGGGATCGACAGGCGGCGAATCCATTTGGCCAAAAAGGTGGGCTCCCCTGCCGCACGTCCTGTGTGCGCCCCGCTCATGCGGACTTCACAAAGCAGTAGACGTAGGCGCTCACCTCGTTGGTATACCTTTCATCTTTTTTCTCATCGTTGGCCGTGATGCGGCAACCGAGTCCATCGGCATTGCGGGTCTGGGCCAGGATGTTTCCCGTCATCGACGGTGCGGTCGTGACGATCTCAATCGACCACGGCAAGACCGCCCCGTTGATCTGGTGCGGTTCACCCTCTTTGTCGATGTAGTTGATGTCCGCGATGGTGCCGGGAGGGCCGAAGATCTCGTAGAGCACATGCTTGGGCTTGGAGTTGTTCTTGTCGTCGGTCATGCTGCCGGCGTAGGTGGGCAACTGCGACGAGCCGAAGATGCCGCGAATCCGCCATACCGCGAAGCCCGCGATGGCCAACACGAGCACCATCACCACGGGGATCCAAGCCCGCTTCAATGCGCTAAGAATCGTAAAACCCCTTCACCCGTTTGGCGTTTCGCAAGCCGATAGCACGTGCTTGCTCGAACCTGGCTCAACTACCGATCGGATTCCGCACCCGACCGCCCCACTCGAAAGGGCGGCGCAGCAATCGCCGCGTGCTGGTTGCTTCAAGCCTGCGGTGCCCGGGCACGCATGCCCGCACATTTCTCGAAGTAAACCATGCCTAAGGTCGGAACAGTTGGCTCCCTTCCAGCGCGTTTCATCAGGATCTTTAACGCATACCACGTGCGTAACGCACGCTACCGGGTGGTTCGTTACGTCGCAAATCACACGCCGTGCGTTATCCTCGGCACGTGGCGCAACTGACATTTCAACGCGCCCGCACTGACGAGAAGAAACGTCAACGGGCCGCAGCAATCGTGGAAGCTGCGCGGTCGCTGGCTGTGGAATCCGGTGTCACCTCCGTAACGCTGACCGCGGTCGCGAATCGCGCCGGGGTGCACTACTCGGCTGTTCGGCGCTATTTCAGCTCCCACAAAGAAGTCTTGTTGCACCTGGCCGCCGAGGGTTGGACCCGGTGGTCGGCCACGGTCTGCGCAGCGCTGGCCGAACCTGGCCCCGGCTCCCCCGCCCGCGTGGCCGAGTCGCTGGTGCACGGCTTGGTCGACGATCCCCTGTTCTGCGACCTGTTGGCCAATCAGCATCTACACCTGGAGCACGAAGTCGACGTCGAACGCGTCGCCGAGGTGAAGCAGATCAGCAACGTCGCCGTCATGTCGATCGCAGAGTCGATCGAACGCACCCTCCCGGAGATCGGCCGCAAGGGCTCGCTCGACATCCTTGTCGCCGCGTTCTCGCTCGCCGCCATGCTCTGGCAGATCGCACATCCCCCGGAGGGACTTGAACACGATTACCGGAGTGAGCCGGGCGTCCCACCAGACTGGAGCCTGGACTTCGAGCCGGCATTGACCAGGCTGTTGACCGCGACCTGCATCGGTATCGTCACGCAACAACGGTGACGCGCGCGTCTTACGGAGTCCATCCGGTTTCGGCCGCCCAGGCAAGCGCGCGTGGATACGCCGATGCAAACCAGGGTTCCTTGGCGTCGACGTAGGCGCCGAGATCACCGTTGGCCTCCGCCGCCGCTCGCTCGGCCGCTTGCTTGATCGAAAGATACTCGGCGCGCGCCTGCGGATCCGAGCGCAGCCAATCGCGGAAGATCAGCGCGAATCGCTGACCCGGCCAACCGTCCACCCGCACATGTACCAGGGCGGCGCGACCCGGGTCCGCTGCAGCGTGGATGCGCTTGCCCCAGGTGGCAATGTCGGCGTCATGCGGATCATCGGCGGTGATACCCACTATTTGAGGTAGCCCGATATCGGCCAAGGGATCCGCCAAAGCGTCGGCCACATCGAGCGATTCGACGGTCACCTGAATATCGATGACATCCTTGGCGTCCAGTCCGGCTATGGAGGTGGAACCGATGTGGTCGATCCGCAGCGCCTTCGAACCGCACACCACCGCCAGCCGGTTGATGATGCGCTGGGCCTGAACCGGCCACGTCGGGTCGGCGGGAACGAGCTCTGGCTTCCATGGCGCCCGTTGACGAGTGCGCAGATTATGCGCGTACGGCTGCAGCCGCTCGGCCCACAGGTCACGAACCGTCTGTGCGAGTGCGTCGGAGTCACCTGAATTATCCAGCCACACATCGGCGATGGCCCGGCGCTGCTCATCGGATGCCTGGGCGGCCACGCGTGAGCGGGCGTCCTGCTCATCCATCCCGCGATGCGTGACGAGTCGTGTGACGCGGGTTTCGATATCCGCGTGCACAACCAGCACCAGATGGTAAAAGGCCGCGAGCGAGTTCTCCGCGAGCAATGGAATGTCTTCCACCACAATGGCATCCTTGCCCGCGGCGGCCATCAATTCGGCCCGCCGGGCGCCGACCAAAGGATGCACGATTCCGTTGAGGGTGGCGCGGTGCACATCGTCCTGGAACGCAATTGCCGCCAGCGCTGGACGATCCAAGGCGCCGTCGGGGCGCAGGATCGATTCCCCAAAGGCCTCGACCAGTGCAATCAGGCCGGGAGTTCCGGGTTCCACCACCTCGCGCGCAATGACGTCACTGTCCACGATGAAGGCCCCACATTCGGCGAGGGTCCGCGAGACCGTGGACTTTCCCGCGCCGATTCCTCCGGTCAGGCCAATGCGCAACATGTCCGCAGTCTGTCACAGCGCCGGCTCCGCCTGATCACCAGCACCCGGGAACCCGCTACCCGTGTTGACATCGAATTCTCCTGGGCGAGGCCCTGATTCGGCGACGACGTGCCAGAACAGCTGCTGTGAAGACGAAGAAGGCCCCGGTCGCAGGACCGGGGCCTTCCGTCGTGAGAACGCGTGCTTAGGCGTTGCCTGCCAGCTTCTCGCGCAGTGCGGCGAGCTGCTCGTCATTGGCCAGCGAGCCACCCTGCGGAGCCGAATCCTCGGACCGCGAGGAGCTGCTCGAGGAAGCGGCCGCGGCCTCTGCCTCGGCGGCCGCCGCGGACTTCTCCATCTGCACGGTGTGCATCTTGTGACGGCGCTCGGCCTCGGCGTACCGGGCCTCCCACTCTTCACGCTGCTTGTCGAAGCCCTCGAGCCACTCGTTGGTCTCGGCGTCGAAGCCCTCCGGGAAGATGTAGTTCCCGGCCTCGTCGTAGCTGTCGGCCATGCCGTACTTCGAGGGGTCGAACTCCTCGGTGTAGTCCTCGTTGGCCTGCTTGAGGCTCAGCGAGATCCGGCGACGCTCCAGGTCGATGTCGATGACCTTGACCATCGCGTCGTCGCCGACACCCACAACCTGGTCCGGCACCTCGACGTGGCGCTCCGAGAGCTCGGAGATGTGCACCAGGCCCTCGATGCCCTCTTCGACGCGGACGAACGCACCGAACGGCACCAGCTTGGTGACCTTGCCGGGCACGATCTGGCCGATGGCGTGGGTGCGGGCGAAGTGACGCCACGGGTCTTCCTGGGTTGCCTTGAGCGACAACGAAACCCGCTCGCGGTCCATGTCGACGTCGAGAACCTCGACGGTGACCTCGTCGCCCACCTGAACCACCTCGGACGGGTGATCGATGTGCTTCCAGGACAGCTCGGACACGTGCACCAGGCCGTCAACCCCACCGAGATCGACGAAGGCGCCGAAGTTGACGATCGAGGACACGACACCCTTGCGAATGGCGCCCTTGGTGAGCTGGTTCAAGAACTCGCTGCGGACCTCGGACTGGGTCTGCTCCAGCCAGGCCCGGCGCGACAGCACCACGTTGTTGCGGTTGCGGTCGAGCTCGATGATCTTGGCCTCGATCTCCTTGCCGATGTACGGCTGCAGATCGCGGACACGACGCATCTCGACCAGCGATGCGGGCAGGAAGCCGCGCAGGCCGATGTCCAGGATGAGGCCGCCCTTGACGACCTCGATGACGGTGCCCTTGACGGCCTCGTCCTTCTCCTTGAGCTCTTCGATCGTGCCCCACGCCCGCTCGTACTGAGCGCGCTTCTTGGACAGGATCAGACGGCCTTCTTTGTCTTCCTTGGTGAGAACCAGGGCCTCGACCTCGTCGCCCACGGAAACGACCTCGTTGGGGTCGACATCGTGCTTGATCGAGAGTTCGCGGGACGGGATGACACCTTCGGTCTTGTAACCGATGTCAAGAAGAACTTCGTCGCGGTCAACCTTGACGATGGTCCCTTCGACGATGTCGCCATCGTTGAAGTACTTGATCGTCTTATCGATAGCGGCGAGAAAATCCTCGGCCGAGCCGATGTCGTTAACGGCTACTTGCGGCGAGGTCACGGTGGGACTTGGCATGTGTGGGGTTGCTCCGGACAGGTTGTGTAGTAGGGACAGTGCTGGTGCAGCTAGCTTCAGCTGCGGGCGTGCTGATACCTCCGCACGTGCGGCAGAGATGTGTTTCACCTTACTAGACCGGTCTCCACCAGCACAAACCCGGTCGACTCGGTGGGTGCTGCCGGCGGGCCATCGCCGCACCCTCCCGAGGGCTCACAGCTACTCTTCGGTGGTGTCCTACGCACCCGCGCCCGCCCCCATGCCACCGATGCCAGGATTCCCTCAGCGGATCAAGAAGGTAGGGGCGCCGATCGGCCTCATCATCGCTCTTGCGCTGGTGACGGGATTGATCATCGCGGGTCTACTTCTCGCGAATCCGGTTGGCGCAATGATCGGCTTGGTCCTATCGAGCATCGCGATCGGGATTGTGGTGCTGTGCTATCTCTGGCTGGACCGGTGGGAGCCGGAGCCCTCACGGCTCCTTGTACTGGCATTTGTCTGGGGCGCGTCGCTCGCGGTGGTGGTGTCGATCATCCTTGAAGTGGCCTTTGGTGCGGGGTACGGCCCGGACTCCAGTACCTCCTTCGCGTCAGTGGCCATCCGCGCGCCCTTCATCGAAGAGGCCGCCAAAGGAGCTTTCCTGCTACTGATGCTGACGGGTCGCCGCCGCCTGGAGCTCAACTCGCTCACCGATTGCCTCGTCTACGCGGGTATCACCGCCGCCGGATTCGCCTGGCTCGAAGACATCGCCTATATCGGCAGTGGCAACACTGTCGGCGAGTCAGTGCTGACCGCGATCGTTCGGCTTGGTCTTGGCCCGTTCGCGCACTCGTTGTTCACGAGCATGACCGGTGTCGGTGTGTACTACTCGTTTCGGCAACGCAGCGCCGTCGCCAAATTTTTCTGCATTGTGGCCGGATATCTGGCCGCAGTGCTCATGCACGGTTTGTGGAATGGCTCGTCGTTCCTCGGGTTAGAGGGTTACCTGGCCGTATACGCGTTCTGGATGGTGCCGATGTTCGCGCTGATGATCGTCGTCGGAGTGCGCAGCCGGCGCAAAGAGCAGCAGGTCGTCGCCGAGAAGCTGCCGGGGATGGTGGCAGCCGGGCTGGTCACGCCCAATGAGTCCACCTGGTTGGGCTCGCTCAAGGAGCGCAAGCACGCGGTAGCGGAGGCCAGGCGAATTGGCGGGGCCCCGAGTGGTGTCGCGGTGAAGAACTTCGCGGCACAGGTCGTGGAACTGGCCTTCGTGCGAGAGCGCATCGAGCAGGGCTCCCGGGACCCGCGCGATATCGCGATGCAGACCGAGGAGGCGTATGCGGTGATGGCCGCGCGAGCCGCCGCTCCGGTCTTGCAAGGACTCTCGGGTTACCGTGCGCCCCTTACGGGGTAGCGTGATGAGTCGGATGTTGTCTCATCAATGACGATCAGGAGCATCATGTCGGACATGTCGAAGGACGAGCTCGTAGACGTTCTCATCGTGGGTGCCGGGATATCCGGCATCAACGCCGCTATTCGATTGAGCGCCGCGGGCCGTAGTTTCCACATCGTCGAGCGCCGAGAACGCATCGGTGGAACCTGGGATCTGTTCCGGTATCCGGGGATTCGTTCCGACAGCGACATCTACACGCTCAGCTTCGGTTATCACCCCTGGCATGAACGCAACACCATCGCCGATGGTGCGGATATCCGTGATTACCTGGAGCATGCCGCGCGGGACTACGACATCGACGGCCATATCACCTTCTCCGCCAAGGTCACCGGCGCGGATTTCGGAACCGACACCGACACCTGGTCGGTGGGCGTCGATACCCCGGCCGGGCGGACGACCTACCGGGCCCGGTTTCTGTACCTGTGCACCGGCTACTACAACTACGACGACGGTTACACCCCCGACTTCCCGGGGGTGGAGAACTTCGCCGGGCAACTGATCCACCCGCAACACTGGCCGGAGGATCTGGACTGCTCCGGCAAGGAGGTCGCGGTCATCGGCAGCGGCGCCACCGCGATCACGTTGGTGCCGTCCTTGGCGCGTGCCGGCGCCAAGGTGAGCATGGTGCAGCGCTCCCCGAGTTACGTCTACCCCATCTCCCGCGCCGATCCGATCATCGGCCTGGTGCGAAAAGTACTTCCGGCCAACATTGTTCAGCATTTCGCACGCATTTGGCTGGGCGGGTTCAGCTGGATCATGTACCACGTCTGCCGTCGGGCGCCCGGATTCGCCAAATGGTTCATCAGGCGCCGAATCTCCAAGCTGTTGCCCGCCGACTATCCGGTCGACGTGCACTTCAAGCCGCGGTACAACCCATGGGACCAACGCGTGTGCGCCGATACCGACGGAGACCTCTTCGAGGCCATCAACGCGGGCGGCGTCCGCATGGTCACGGACACGATCGACTCGTTCACCTCAACCGGAATCCGGCTGGGATCCGGTGAAGAACTACGTGCGGATGTCATCATCACCGCGACCGGGCTGAATCTGCAGATTTTCGGCGGCATCGGACTGAGTGTGGACGGCTCCCCCGTCGATTCCCCGAGCCGGTTCATCTACAAGGGATATCTGATCGAGGGAGTCCCGAACGCCGCGTGGAGCGTGGGATACACCAACGCATCATGGACGCTGCGTGCCGACCTGAGCGCGCGGGCCGTGGTGCGTCTCCTCGACTACATGGATCAGCGCGGATATACCCACGCCTATCCAGATCGGCACGGCGAAGAACTCGAGGCGCGGCCGTTCTTCAATCTTTCGTCCGGCTACGTGAGCCGCGGTGATGCCCACATGCCGCGCTCCGGGACATCGGGGCCATGGGCCATCCGGCACAACTATCTGCTGGATTTCCTTGCGTTCCACCGGGATCGAATTGAGCAGAACATGGAGTTCGGTACCGCCAAGTCGAACGCGGTGTCTTCGGCGGCCTAATCGCCGGGGGCGATCTCCGAATCCTCAAGGTCTGCCAGGTGCGTGAGCACCCGCAGGAACGCATCGCGATCCGTTGAGGGCACGCCGGCGAGGATCCGCTTCTCGTTCTCTTGAATCGCTTTCTGTGCTGCCGTAACAGTTTTGCGCCCGGCGGCGGTTAGCGACAGCAGATTGCTTCGCCGGTCACTCGGGTCCGGTTGCCGATTGATGAGCTTGCGCTCCTGGAGATCGTCCAAGACGGCGATGATGCGCGTGCGGTCGGCGCCGATGGTGTCGGCGAGACTGGCCTGACTGCTCGCCTCATTGTCGCGCAGCGCCGTAAGCACGGCGTACGCCCACATAGACACGCCGTGCGCCTCCAGAAGCGGCAGTTCCGCGCGCATCAAGGACCGGCCGAGCGGGACCATCAGGGCCGCGAGGTCCGGCCGGGCATCGGGATTCTGTTGCGCCACGGACATCAGAATAGACGATGGTCCGCGATCGTATTGATTGCATAATGATATGCAGACACCTACGATAAACGGCATGACACGGACTGAGGATCGCGCGGTAGTCGTCGAGCGGGTCATCGACAGCGCCGCACAAGAAATATTCGATGTGCTGGCCAATCCGGCGAACCATGCCGCCATAGACGGCACGGGGGCGGTACACGATCCGGTGCTCGATGCGCCCACGCGGCTCCATCTCGGCGCCACGTTCACCATGCGCATGCGTACCCGGCTGCCAAACCTGGCCCTCTCCTCGGTGGTTCAGGTGACTGTTGCGCTGACCCATCGCGGTCGGCTCACGAATGTGGTGCGAGAGTTCGATGAACCGCGCAGGATCGCCTGGCGGAACTTCGGTCGGCATACGTGGCGGTACGAGTTGGAGCCGCTGACGCCCACGCGCACCTTGGTGCGGGAAACTTTCGATTATTCAACGAATATCGCGCCATGGCTGCTCGAGTTGGCACGATTTCCTTCGGTGAATCGCCGAGCTATGCGGGACACGCTGGACAGGCTCGCCGTCGTTGTGGGCACGAGCGCATGACGCGTTCGACAGTGGCCCGTTGCACTAAATCACTTGTGCTGCAATAGTTTTACGCGTCACAAACATGCTGGTAGAACCGGCATGTCACGGACGAAGACCCAGCCAAGGTCCGGCGCCGACGTGAACTACCGACCAAAGCGTTTCAGGTGTTGGTCCAGAACAACGTGATCCTCACCGGCGGCCTGTCCCCTATCACGCTGCCTTTCTTCGTTGGGCGCGGTCCGCTCAAGGTTCATCCCCCGATTGCCGTCGGCAGGGGTCTTCGACCGGAACGTGCCTACTCCCAACGTGCACTAGCGCCGAGGATCAGTGGGCCGCGGCATCCCAGCTGCGCCCATAGCCCACGGACACCTCAAGCGGCACATCCAGCGGATACGCCGAGCCCATGGTTTCGCGCACCAGCGCTTCCAGGCTGTCCCGCTCGCCCTCGGCCACCTCGAAGAGAAGTTCGTCGTGCACCTGTAGGAGCATTCGCGACTGTAAGCCCTTGTCGCGCAAGGCATTATCAGTCGTAATCATCGCAACCTTGATAATGTCGGCCGCACTCCCCTGGATCGGCGCGTTGAGTGCCGCCCGTTCGGCGGCCTCCCGCCGCAGCCGGTCGCCGCTATCCAAATCGGGCAGGTATCGGCGACGGCCGAGCACTGTCGAGGTGTATCCGTCCTTGCGTGCTTGATCGACCACGGCGTGCAGATAGTCACGCACACCGCCGAACCGCGAGAAGTACTGGTCCATCTGCTCTTTGGCCTCGTCGTTGGAGATCTTGAGCTGGGTCGCCAGTCCGTAGGCCGACAGACCATAGGCCAAGCCGTAGGACATCGCCTTGACCCGGCGACGCAACTCTGCGGTGACCTCGTCGATGGGTACACCGAAGGCGCGTGCTGCCACGAACGAGTGCAGGTCCTCGCCGGTATTGAATGCCTCGATCAGCCCCTCGTCGGCCGACAGGTGCGCCATGATGCGCATCTCGATCTGGCTGTAGTCGACGGTCATCAGCTCGGAGTAACCCTTACCCACCACGAAGCCATCGCGGATTTCGCGACCTGCCTCGGTACGCACCGGGATGTTCTGCAGGTTCGGCTCGGTGGATGACAGGCGGCCCGTCGCCGCGATCGTCTGGTTGAAGGTGGTGTGAATACGACCATCGGCGGCAACGGATTTCAGCAGACCGTCGACGGTCACCTTCAGCCTGGTGACGTCACGGTGTGTGAGCAGATGTTCCAGGAAGGGATGGCCGGTCTTGTCGAACAACGTCTGCAGGGCGTCCGCATCGGTCGTGTAACCGGTCTTAGTCTTCTTCGTCTTGGGCATGCCCAGCTCGTCGAACAGCACGACCTGCAGCTGCTTGGGTGAACCCAGGTTGATCTGCTTACCGATCACCGCGTACGCGGCGTCGGCGGCCTCCCGGATGCCGGTGGCGAATTGATTCTGCAGTGAGGTCAGGTGGTCGGTGTCGACGGCGATACCGACCGATTCCAGGCCCGCGAGCACCCGCTGGACCGGTAGTTCCATATCGGCGAGCAGCGTCGCCGACTCGATGCGTTCGAGCTCGACATCGAGCGCATCGGCGAGGTCGATGACCGCCCGAGCACGCAGCATCTGAGCCTGTGCGGCCTTCGCGTCACCCGCGCCGTCCTCGTCAAGCAACGAAAGCTGTTGTTCCCCATCATCTTCAGCGCGAAGCTCACGGCGTAGATACCGCAACGACAGGTCGTCGAGCGCGAAGCTGCGCTGTCCGGGGCGCACCAGATACGCGGCGAGAGCGGTGTCCGAGGTGACGCCGTTGAGCCGCCAGCCGCGCCCGGTCAGCGCGTGCATGGCCTGCTTGGCCTCATGCAAGGCCTTGGGACGAGCCTCGTCGGCGAGCCATTCGGCAAGTGCGGCCTCATCCTCCGGTGTGACCGTGGTGGTGTCGATGTACGCACCGTCCCCATCAGCGGAGGCGACGGCCACGGCAGTGGCATCACCGTCGTAGGGCGTGTACGTCCCGACCACCGCCAGGCCGCTGCGGCGGCCATCTCCGGTGTGCCGGGACAGCCATTCGGCGACGGTGCCGGGCTCCAACACCTGTCCGGCGAGTTGGAATCCCTCGTCCACTTCGGGCTCGACGGCCTCAAGAGTCTCGAACAACCGGTCGCGCAGCACCCGGAACTCGAGGTCGTCGAAGAGGCGGTGAATCTGGTCGCGATCCCACGGTGCCAAAGCCAGCTGGCCGGGCACATACGGAAGCGGCACCGTGCGCACCAGATCGGTGAGTTCGCGATTGAGGATCACGGCGCCCAGGTTGGCACGGAGTGAATCACCGACCTTTCCGCGCACGGTGTCGGCCTTATCGACCAGCTCTTGCAACGACCCGTATTCGAGAATCCACTTGGACGCCGTCTTCTCACCCACACCGGGAATGCCCGGCAGGTTGTCGCTCGGGTCGCCGCGCAGCGCCGCGAAATCCGGGTACTGGGTCGGCGTGAGGCCGTACTTCTCGACCACGGCTTCCGGGGTGAACCGGGTGAGATCACTGACGCCCTTGCGCGGATACAACACCGTCACGTCCTCGTTGACGAGTTGTAGTGAGTCGCGGTCACCGGTCACCACGAAGACCTTGAAACCATCAGCCTGCCCCTGGGTTGCCAGGGTGGCGATGATGTCGTCGGCCTCGAATCCCTCCTCCGCCAGCACCTTGATGCCCAGGGCCTGGAGCACTTCCTTGGTGATGTCGATCTGTCCGCGAAACTCGTCGGGCGTGGCCGAGCGCGTGGCCTTGTACTCGGGGTATCGCTCGGAACGGAACGTCTTGCGGGATACATCGAAGGCGGCCGCCACATGCGTGGGCGCCTCGTCGCGCAGCAGATTGATCAACATCGAGGTGAACCCGTACACCGCGTTGGTGGTCAGACCGGACTGTGTCTTGAAGTTCTCGGCCGGGAGCGCGTAAAACGCGCGGAAGGCCAGCGAGTTACCGTCGAGCAGCAGGAGGGTCGGCTGTTTGGTTCCGGTCTTCGTCGCAGGCGCAGTCACACTCCATACCCTAGGCAACCGGTGCGACAGCGTTTACGACCCCGACACTTCCCCTGATCCGTACGGCCGGGTGATGATCTCCAGGTAGTGGCCCGAGGGATCCTGGAAGTACACCCCGCGGCCGCCGTCGTTGTGATTGATCTCGCCCGGATGTTGGGCGCGCGGATCGGCCCAATGTTCCAGACCCCGTTCGGTGATGCGGCCGTAGATCGCCTCGAAAGCGTCTTCGTCGACCAAGAAGGCATAGTGCTGCGGGGTGATATCGCCGGCTGCAATGGTCGCAAAATCGAGATTGCCGCCGTGCTCCAGCTCCACGTTCAGGAAATGTCCGAACTCCTGCGCGGCAGGTAAGCCGAAGATCTCGGTGAAGAACCGCGCGGACTCATCGCGGTCCCGAGAATGAACGATCGTATGGTTGAACGCGATACCCATAAGTCCAGGGTATGCCTACCATCTGACATTCCATGTCCCACTGAACTGACACACGTTTCAATTCGTTCATCGGCATGGGTAATCTGACCGGGTGCCTACAGACCAAGCCCCCGCCGTCGACGGCTGGTTCGATACCGATGAATCCGGCCAGCCACATTTGATCGGCGGCAAGTGCACACAGTGCGCCACCATCGTGTTCCCGCCGCGTGCCAACAACTGCCCCAACCCGGCCTGTGACAGCGACGTCCTGGATCAGGTGCCACTCTCCTCGCGTGGCGCGGTCTGGAGCTACACCGAGAACCAGTACGCGCCGCCCCCGCCCTACCCGGCGTCCGACCCATACCAGCCCTACGCCATCGCGGCGGTCGAGCTGGCCGCCGAGGGCATCATCGTGCTCGGCAAGGTGGTGACCGGTACCGGCGCTGCCGATCTGAAGGTGGGTCAGGCGATGGAACTCGCGCTGGAGCCGCTCTACACCGACGACGAGGGCGTCGAGCGCCTGGTCTACGCATGGAAGAAGGTCTCCGCATGAGCCGCACTCCGGATCCGGTCTATATCCTTGGCGCGGGGATGCATCCCTGGGGCAAGTGGGGACGGGACTTCACCGAGTATGGTGTCGCCGCCGCTCGGACCGCGCTGCAGGATGCCGAATTGGATTGGCGCCAAATTCAATTCGTTGCCGGAGCGGACACCATTCGCAACGGCTACCCGGGCTTCATCGCCGGCTCCACCTTCGCCCAGAAGCTGGGCTGGAACGGTGTGCCGATCAGTTCCACCTACGCGGCCTGCGCCAGCGGCTCCCAGGCGCTGCAGAGTGCCCGCGCACAGATCCTCGCCGGGTTCTGTGATGTGGCGCTCGTCATCGGCGCCGACACCACCCCGAAGGGCTTCTTCGCCCCTGTCGGCGGCGAGCGCAAGGCTGACCCCGACTGGCAGCGTTTTCACCTCATCGGGGCCACCAACCCGGTGTACTTCGCGATGCTCGCGCGGCGCCGGATGGACCTCTACGGCGCGACCGCCGAGGACTTCGCCCAGGTGAAGGTCAAGAACTCGCGGCACGGCCTGAACAACCCGAATGCCCGGTTCCGCAAGGAGTCCTCCGTCGAGGACGTACTGGCGAGCCCGGTCGTGTCCGACCCGCTGCGGCTGCTGGACATCTGCGCGACCAGCGACGGTGCCGCGGCCCTCATCGTGGCGAGCGCCGATTTCGCGAAGAAGCATCTCGGCTCGGTCGAGGGCGTCCCGTCGGTGCGTGCGGTCGCGACCATCACTCCGAAGTACCCACAGCATCTTCCGGAATTGCCGGACATCGCCACCGATTCCACCGCGGTGGTGCCGGCGCCGGAACGGGTGTTCAAGGATCAGATCGTCGACGCCGCGTACGCCGAAGCCGGTATCGGACCCGAGGACATAAGCCTTGCCGAGGTATATGACCTTTCGACGGCCCTCGAGCTCGATTGGTATGAGCACCTGGGCCTGTGCCCCAAGGGTGAGGGTGAGCAGCTGCTGCGCAGTGGCGCCACAACGGTGGGCGGCCGGGTTCCGGTGAACGCCTCCGGCGGCCTGGCGTGTTTCGGTGAAGCCATTCCGGCCCAGGCCATCGCGCAAGTATGCGAGTTGACCTGGCAGCTGCGTGGGCAGGCCGGGGAACGGCAGGTCGAGGGTGCACGGGTCGGTATCACCGCCAACCAGGGTCTGTTCGGCAACGGTTCCTCGGTCATCGTCGCGCGCTAGCCGCGCCCGGCGGTCATCTGCTGGCGATAGCCTCAACCGATGGCACCGGCGGCGCTACGGGAGTTCCACCAGCACGGCCCATCCCATATCGCAGCGATCACACTTTTCGTATGCGGCGCCGTGATCCTGGTGTGGTTGGGGCGCAGACAAACTGAATTCCAGGCCCGCCTACTCGGACGGGTCCTCGGGGCCGCCACCGCCGCGATCTACGTCGCGATACTGGTTGCCGGACTCAATCCGCCGCGCCTCGATGTGTCCGTGCCGTTGCGTCTGACCGACCTGGCGACGATGGTCTGCGCGTATGCCCTGTGGTCCCAGCGACATTGGGCGTATGCGTTGACGTACTACTGGGGACTGGTGCTGAGCAGCCAAGCGCTGATCTCCCCGGTCCTGACGGGGCCGGACTTCCCCAGCGTCGGGTTTCTCGCCTTTTGGTCGATTCACCTACTGGTCGTCTGGGCCGCCATCTACCTCACCTGGGGGCTGGGCATGCGGCCGACCTGGCGCAGCTATCGGATCGTGACCGTCGTCAGCATCGCTTGGGCGATCGTCACGATGGTGTTCAACGCCGTAGCCGGATCCAACTATGGATTCCTGAACCGGAAACCTTCCACGGCAAGCCTTTTGGACGTCATGGGCCCGTGGCCGTGGGAACGATCCGCGGGCCGAACCGCAGAACCTCAGACCACGCCGAGATAGGCCGAGCGAATGCTGTCATCCTGCAACAGTTCTCGTCCAGGGCCGGATCTGACGACCGAGCCGGTCTCCAGAATGTAGGCGTGATCCGAACGGCTCAGTGCCTGCTGCGCGTTCTGCTCGACCAGCACCACGGTGGTTCCGGAGGCGTTGATCTCCTCGATAATGTTGAAGATCTTCGTGATCAACAACGGTGCCAGGCCCATCGACGGTTCGTCGAGCAGCAGGATCTTGGGCCTGGCCATCAGGGCGCGTCCGATGGACAGCATCTGTTGCTCACCGCCGGAGAGGGTGCCGCCGGGTTGATGGCGGCGTTCGGCCAGTCGCGGGAACAGTGCGTTGATCCAGTCGAGACGCTCCCGACGTTCCGAGCGGGATTTGAATCTTCGCCCGTAACAGCCCATTTCGAGGTTCTCGGCGACCGTCATGCCTGGGAAGATGCCCCGCCCCTCCGGCGCCTGGACGATTCCTGCCTTGACGCGTTTGTGCGCCTTCATCTTCGAGATGTCCTGGCCTTCGAAGAAGATGGTGCCGGCGCTGAG
This sequence comes from Mycobacteroides franklinii, assembly GCF_002013895.1. Lineage (GTDB taxonomy): Bacteria > Actinomycetota > Actinomycetes > Mycobacteriales > Mycobacteriaceae > Mycobacterium > Mycobacterium franklinii. The sequence continues at coordinate 213,339 of NZ_MAFQ01000010.1, forward strand.
CGGGACCAGGCCGGAGATGGCGCGCATGGCGGTCGACTTACCGGCACCGTTGGAACCCAGCAGCGTGACCAGTTCGCCCTCGCGCACGTCGAACGAGAGCGTGTTCACCGCCTGGATGGGTCCGTAGTGGACCCCGACGTTGTTGAGTTTCAGCTGTACGGGAGGCATTCACCTCTCGCCTTCGGCATCGGGTTCAGCGGGACCGGTACTTGTCGACTCGAGCCATCCGGGTCCGTGAAGGTCCTCATCGGCCACTCCTAGGTATGCCTCGATGACGGCTGGGTCATTTCTGACCTCGGCGGGCAACCCGTCGGCGATCTTCCTGCCGAATTCGAGGACCACGATGCGGTCGGTCACGCCCATGACCAGCGTCATGTCGTGCTCGATGAGCAGCACGGTGTATCCGTAGTCCCGGATGCGCTGGATGAGCTCGATCAGCGATTCCTTCTCGCTGGGGGTGAAGCCGGCCGCCGGCTCGTCCAGGCACAGCAGTTTGGGTTCGGTGGCCAGCGCGCGCGCGATCTCGAGTCTGCGCTGGCTGCCGTAGGGAAGGTTCTTGGCCTTAACGTCCGCGACGTCGGCGATGCCGACGAAATCGAGCAACCCCATCCCCACATCGACGGCATAGTGTTCCTCGCGGCGGTGCCGCGGTGTGCGCAGCAGGGCGCCCAGGACCGAGGTCTTGTGCCGGGCATCGGTTCCCACGGCGACGTTCTCCAGTGCCGTCATCTCGCCGAACAGCCGAATGTTTTGGAATGTCCGGGCGATACCGCGGCGGGTGATCTGATGGCGGCGCAGTCGGCGTAACGGCTTGCCGTTGAAAACGATGCTGCCGGACGTCGGTTTGTATATCCCGGTGATGGCATTGAAGCAGGTGGTCTTGCCCGCGCCGTTGGGCCCGACCAGACCCAGGATCTCGCCGCGGCGGATGTCGAAACTCACCCCATCGAGTGCTTGCAGACCCCCGAATTTCAGTGTCAGTTCCTTGACCTCGAGCAGGACTTCGCCCTCGTCCCGATCAGCTTCGGACTCGGTGTCCTCGGCGTCGGTCCCCTCCTCGACGTCGATCGCGGTCTCGGACTCGCGCGGCTCGGCGGCGCCGTCCTCGTCGTGAACGGTGTTGTCGTGTTCGGTCATGCCGCGGCCTCGGCTTCGTCGGGCTTCTTGGCACCCAAGCGCTCAGATGTCGTGCGCCAGTACGCCATCAACTTCTGATGCGCGGGGAACAGGCCCTGTGGGCGGAAGATCATCAGAACAACCAGTGCGAGACCGAAGAACAGATACTTCAGGTTGCCCAGATCGACTCCCTGCACGTGCACGCCCAGCAGACGGTTTGGCAGGTAGACGATGATGAACGCACCAACGACCACGCCAAGTTTGTTGCCTTGCCCGCCCAGGACAACGGCGCACAGGAACAGCATCGAGTTGATGATGTTGAAGGTCGGCGACGCCACGTATTGGACCTGACCCGCGTACAGGGCACCGGAAAGTCCACCGATGCTTGCCCCAATCACGAAGGCCCACAACTTGAACCGGAATGTGGGAACACCCATCATCTCCGCGGCGTCCTCGTCCTCGCGGATGGCCACCCACGAGCGACCCACCCGGCTGCGCTCGAGATTGCCCATCAACACCAGCACCACCGCGATCAGACAGAGCCCCAACCAGTACCACCACACGCCATAGTTCAGATGGCCGCCTGAATTGGCACTGGAGAAGACACCGCCGCCGTGGACGTGCTGCTCCCCCACGTGCGGGTAGGCGACTTTGTGCAGACCGCGGGGACCATTCGTGACGTCCAGGTTGTCGGCGAGCAGACGAATGATCTCGCCGAATCCCAGTGTGACGATGGCGAGATAGTCACCCCGAAGCCGAAGCGTGGGGGTGCCGAGGATCAGGCCGAAGCAGGCTGTGATGGCCACCGCGATGGGCAGGCAGGACAGCCATGCCCAGTCCGAACTGAAAAATGCCGAAGTGCCCATCCGATTCCACGGACTATCGGGACTGGTGAGCAGGGCGACCGTGTATGCGCCGATGGCATAGAACCCGACATATCCCAGGTCGAGCAATCCGGCTTGTCCGACAACGACATTGAGGCCTATAGCGATCAATGCCACCATGGCGAACTGGGCCATGACCCCGCCGAAGCTGGTGTTGGGCGTGTCCAGGTACGGGATCTTCCACACCGGTAGCAGCGCCAGGAGTGCGAATCCGACGATTCCGTACACCCACTGCATGGGACGGGCCAGCTCGGCCCACCACCGGCGTATCGAGTCGCCCGGTGCCAGGGCACGTGGGGCACTCATGCCTTCGCCCGCCCTAGGCTCTCACCGAGAATGCCGGTGGGGCGGAACATGAGTACCAGCACCAGCAGAACGAACGCCACGACGTCGCGCCATTGGGTGCCAAAGACCGCCTGGCCGTAGTTCTCCATCACGCCCAGAATCAAGCCGCCCAGCAGCGCACCGCGCAGGTTGCCGATCCCGCCGAGTACCGCGGCCGAGAATGCCTTGATACCCAACAGGAATCCGCCGGAGTAGATGATGTCTTGCGGCACCTTCAGGGTGTACAACAGCGCCGCCGCGCCGGCCAGCTGGCCACCGATGATGAAAGTGGTCATGATGATGCGTTCGCGGGATACCCCCATGAGCGTCGCCGTCGTGGGATCCTGTGCCACCGCCCGAATGCCGCGCCCGAACTTGGTGTGGTTGATCGCGACATCGGTCACCAAGGCCAGCACCAACGCCGCCGCGACCACCACGACGGTGACATTGGTGATCGTGGCCTGGAACGGGATGTGGTGACCACTCACGTCGAACGGACCGAATGTCCACACCGGCCTGGGCGTCACCAGCATGATCGGCTGCTGAGCGTTGCTCCCCCCATAACCCTTGGCGATTTTCGGCAGCACCCAGTGCACGAACTCCTGGATGACGAAGGACATGCCGATAGCGGTGATCAGGAAGGTCAGTGGGCGCGCACCGCGGCGGCGCAGCGGGCGATAGGCGACCGTCTCCAGGCCTATTGCCGTGGTAGCGGACACGACCATGGCGATGAGCATGGCGACGCCGAGATACAGCACGGTCAGCGATACACCGTTGTTGTAGGCATTGCCGCTGGGCGAGAAGCCGAGCACGACATCGAGGGCGAAGTACGCGCCGAACATGCCGAGCATGAAGACCTCGGAGTGCGCGAAGTTGATGAGCCGCAACACCCCGAAGACCAACGTGTACCCGACAGCGACCAACGCGTAGATGGCGCCCCACGCCAAACCGTCAATCGTCAGCTGTCCGATGCTGCTCCACAATCCGTGCAGATCGAACGAAATTGTGCTGGTCTGCACACCCGTCTGTGCCATCCACCCCGAAATCATTTGCGGCTGAGCCTAGTCCCCTCGTTTGTCCTACGTGACCTTATACACCCAGATAAGTGTGGAAGTTAGCTCCCCATTTTCGTTCCACTTGTATTCGCGTGCCACGCCCTGCCCCTGGTAGTTCCTGACCCAGTCAAGCAATCCCGCACGGGTGGTCTTTCCCGCGTCGATTCCCTTGATCAGGATCGTCGCTAGGTCATACCCCTCGGTGCTGTATGTCCCCGGCTCCTGATCGAACTTGGCGGTGTAGTCCTTGGCGAACGTATTCGACGCCGGCCCGCACGGGCAGGAGAGCAAGGCATCCTTGGCCGAGTCGCCGGCTTGTTTGACGAACTCCACGTCCTTGGTGCCGTCCGCGGACACGAAGGTCGCGGCCACTCCGCCATTGCGCAGCTGCTGCACCAGGGGGGCCGCTTCGGCGTAGTACCCACCGAAGAACACCGCGTCCGGGGAGGCGTTCTTGAGCTGGGTGACGGCCGCGGAGAAGTCCTTGTTCCCCTTCTTCACCGAGGCGTTGCAGTCATTTCCGAGTGTTCCGCGCACCGCGTTGGCCAGTCCGGAGCCGTAGTCGGTGCTGTCGTCCACGACGCAGATTTTCTTGTACCCGAGCGTCTTCTTGAGGTAGTTGGCAACCGCGGGCCCCTGTACCCCGTCGTTGGCCAGACCGCGGAAAAAAGTCTTCCAGCCCTGCTGTGTCAGCGTCACGTTCGTGGCCGAGGCGGTAGTGGAAACCAGACCTGCCTCGCTGAAGATCTGACCCGTCGACTTGGTCTCACCAGAGAAAGCCGGCCCGATGAGCCCGAGGACTGACTGGTCTCCGATGATTTGCGGGGCGATATTGCTTGCGTTCTGCGGCAGGCCCTCGGTGTCGAATTCGCGGAGTTTGACCTGGCATCCGGGATTAGCGGCGTTGTGTTTGTCGATAGCCAATTGCGCCCCGTTGCGGATGTTGGTCCCGAGTGCCGCGTCGGGGCCGTTGAGCGCACCGGCCATGGCCAGGGAAACATTGGTGCACAGGGCTTTTCCGTCTCCTGCGGGATCAGCAGCTGACTGCGTGTTGGACGCGGGCACCTCGGTCCCGTCCTGAGCGATCTGCACCAGCGGCACGATCTTCAGGTTGCTCTGATTGGAGTCGGCCGACTGCGCACCGGCGTGACAGCCCGCCAGGACGAGGGCCACCGCGCCCAGCATGAACACACGCGCGCGAGCACGCACGATTACCTCCGAATCGCTGGGGCGGACTGGTCCAAACGCTGATGAGAAAACATAGCCAACCGGGAGGCCACGCGCAGTGCTTACCCGAGTTTCAGCTCGGCGCGTCGGTGTCGAGTGTTTCCAGCACCACTTCGGCAACGCGCTTCATGGTGGTGCGGCGGTCCATCGCGGCGCGTTGGATCCACTTGAACGCTTCGGGTTCGGTGAGGCCCTGAGTGGACTGCAGGACGCCCTTGGCGCGCTCGACGAGCTTGCGGGTCTCCAGTCTGTCGGCCAGGGTCTGAACTTCCTTCTCCAGCGCGGTGAGCTCGCCGAAACGGCTCACTGCCACCTCGATAGCCGGCACAAGGTCGGTCTTGGAGAACGGTTTGACCAGATATGCCATCGCACCGGCGTCCCGAGCCTTCTCGACCAGGTCGCGCTGACTGAACGCGGTGAGGATCACGATCGGAGCGATGCGCTTGGTGGCGATCTCCGCGGCAGCATCGATCCCGTCGCGGCGCGGCATTTTCACGTCCATGATCACCAGATCGGGTTTGAGCTCCACGGCGAGGTCGACGGCTTCCTGCCCGTCGCCTGCCTGCCCCACCACGTCATAGCCCTCCTCGTGGAGCATCTCGACAAGGTCGAGGCGGATGAGGGCTTCGTCTTCGGCGACGAGCACGCGGCGCGCGGGTGCCGCCGGTTCGGTGTTCTGAGGGCCGGTCATGGCGACCATTGTGACGCATGTGGTCGTGCGCACGGCCATACCGTGGTGAAAGTGACGTTCCCCATCCTTTAAGGTGGGAGATCGCGCGACCGGCCGACGGCCACGAAAACGCGAGAAACGCCAGGCCCTCGTATCCCAACTGGCAGAGGAAACGGATTCAAAACCCGTGCAGTGTGAGTTCGAATCTCACCGAGGGCACCACAGCTCGCCGGCGGCCCTAACCGACGTCGGTGCAGTTCACCCCGGGGTTATCGCAGTCGGGACCGGTTTGATCGGGTGCACTTACCCAGCCACCGGCATCATCGCGCCCTGGTCCCAAGTTGGAAGCGGGTGGGTTCTCGTCCGAACCGCAGACCACCCAGGCGTTCTCACATTGGGCGCCGGCGCCGTTTGGTAAGTAGCCCCAGCCCGTGTCCCCGGAGTCGTTGGGCTGGTCGACCAACGACCCATGCGACGGCGCATTCGGTGAACCGGGTACCGGCGGCGGTGGGGTCGGCTCGGCGTACGCCGTGGCGGCACCGAATCCGAGGAAAGCAACAGCTGCCGCGGGCGCCACGACAAGACGGGTGAATGCGTTCATGGGGCACCTCTTCAGGGGTGGTCGATGCATGTACGACAAATGTATTCCCAAGCAGGGGTGTGTGGATGATCTTGATGCGAGCAGACCAGGCCCCGGGCGGGACTGGGCGTGCTAAGACTGGCTGCATGGAACGCCCGACCCCTGAAACTCTCGTCGACATCCACGAGATCACCGAGCTCAAGTACCGCTATGCCCGCACCCTCGACAACAAGCTGTGGGATGCGTTCGCCGACACGCTCACCGAGGATGTTGAGGCGACATACGGCACCGCGGTACACGGAGCTCCCCTCGAGTTCACGTCGCGCGCAGGTGTTGTCGAATACATGCGGTCCTCACTGACGACCGATATCACCAGCGTTCACACCATGACGCATCCGGAGATCCACGTGAGCGGCGATACCGCGACAGGCAGCTGGGCCATGAGCGATGTCGTCATCGTCCCGGCGCACAGCGTGCTGATCACCGGCACCTCGTACTACACGGACCGGTACCGCCGTGACGCCGATGGGACATGGCGGATCAGCCACATCTCCTATTACCGCCTCTACGAGGCGGTGCAGAACACCAAGGACATCGGTTTCAACCTGATCGCGAACCGCTGGTCGCAGTAGGACCCATAACCGGGTACCCTATCGCCGGGTCTGGAGACATCCGTACTCCACATAGCTGGCGAAGGAGAAACCGGTGCGCTGCCGTCTGTGCGACTCGACGGAGCTGCTCAGCGTCGTCGATCTGGGCGCCACCCCGCCCTGCCAGAAGTTCCTGCATGCCGACGAGCTCGACCTCCCGGAACCCACCTACCCCTTGCACCTGAGGCTCTGCCGGGATTGCATGTTGCTGCAAATTCCCGCGCTGATTAGCCCCGAGGAGAACTTCACCGAATACGCCTATTTCTCGTCGTATTCGGACAGCTGGGTTGACCACGCACGCTCATATGTCACCGGCTCGATCGCCCGACTGGCGCTCTCCCCCGAACGTCGCGATGATTTCATCATCGAGGTTGCCAGCAACGACGGCTACCTCCTTCAGCATGCCGTCGCCGAGGGGATTCGCTGCCTCGGTATCGAGCCCTCGGTCAACGTCGGACAGGCCGCACGCGACAAGGGTGTGCCGACCCTGACGGCCTTCCTCGACGAGGACACCGCCGCCCGGGTCCGCGCCGAGCACGGTCCCGCACGCTTGGTCGCCGCGAACAATGTTTACGCACACATCCCCGACCTGCGTGGGTTCACCCGTGCCCTGCGTGGACTCGTTGCCGACGACGGCTGGGTGAGCATCGAGGTGCATCACGCGCTCAACCTCATCGAGCTCGGCCAGTTCGACACCATCTACCACGAACATTTCCAGTACTACACCGTGCTCGCGGCCCAAAGAGCCCTCGCGGTAGGCAATCTGGAAGTTGTCGATGTCGAACTGCTTGATACGCACGGCGGTTCGATCAGGGTCTGGGCCCGCCCGCGCGAATGCAATCCCCAGATCGCGCCATCAGTGGCCGAGGTCTTGGAGCTGGAACGGCGTGCGGGTCTGCACGAATTGTCCGGATACGAGCGATTCCGCGCCACGACAGAACGAATTCGTTTGGAACTCTTGCAGTTCCTCCTTACCTGCAAGGCCGAGGGCAAGTCCGTCGTCGGCTACGGGGCGCCCGGTAAGGGCAACACGCTGCTGAACTATTGCGGCATTCGCACCGACCTCCTTGAGTACACCGTCGATCGCAACCCCTACAAGCAGGGCATGTTCAGCCCCGGCACCCGCATCCCGGTGCACTCCCCCGACCGCATCGACGAGGACAAACCCGATGTGGTGCTGGTGCTGCCATGGAACCTGGAAACCGAGATCACCCGACAGTTGCGGCATATCGGTGAGTGGGGCGGGCGGCTCGTCTACCCCCTGCCCCGGCTGCATGTTGTCGAACCCCACGTCGAGCCCGAAGGAGCATCGGTATGAAGGTCGTGCTTTTCTGCGGCGGTTTCGGAATGCGCATGCGCAACGGGGCCGGCGACGTGATCCCCAAGCCCCTCCAGATGGTCGGGCCACGCCCGCTCATCTGGCATGTCATGAAATACTATGCGCACCATGGGCATAAGGAATTCATTCTGTGTCTGGGCTACGGTGCCGAGGCCATCAAAGATTTCTTCTTGAGCTACAACGAGGCACAGTCCAACGATTTCGTCCTGGCTGAGGGCCAAGTACGACTGTTGAAATCCGATATCGCGGACTGGACCATCACGTTCGCCGACACCGGGGCCGAATCTCCCATCGGAGAACGGTTGCGTCGCGTCCGCCACCATCTCGGCGACGACCCCTATTTCCTGGCCAACTACGCAGACGTTCTCACCAACGCCCCCTTGGATGACCTGGTGGCCAAGTTCCAGGACTCCGGCGCGGCCGCGTCCATGCTGCTGGTTCCGCCTCAATCGTCGTTCCACACCGTCGATGTCAACGACGGCGGGTCCATCACCGACATCACGGCCGTCTCCAAGCTCGACATGTGGGAGAACGGCGGCTATTTCGTGCTTTCTCAAGACGTTTTCGACTACCTGCCTGCCGGCGGTGACCTGGTCGAAGATGCCTGCGGATCGCTGGCCAAAGAGGGCCGGATGTTCGGCTACAAGTTCAATGGATTCTGGAAGCCCGCCGACACATTCAAGGAACGCGCCGAGCTCGACGACGGGTATCGCAAGGGCGTGCGACCGTGGATGGTCTGGGAGCAGGAGCAAGCCACCGCGTGATCGAACTCGGTACCGGGCCAGTTGACGAAATCGCGCTGCTGGCAGCGCATTGCGATGATATCGCGATCGGCATGGGCGGCACGCTGTTGACCATGACAGGTCGTCATCCCGGCCTGCGCGTGCGGGCCCTGGTGCTCTCCGGTGCCAACACCGAGCGGGAATCCGAGGAACGCGCCGCACTGGCTGCCCTGTGTCCCGGAGCCGAGGTCACCATCGATGTGCTCGACTTCCCCGATGGACGAGCTCCCGCCCGTTGGGACGAGATCAAGGACGCCCTAGCCGCCTTTCGCCGCCAGTCGGCGGCCACGCTGGTGTTCACCCCGCAGCGCCATGACGCCCACCAGGACCACCGGCTGCTGGCATTCTTGGCGCCCACCGAGTTCCGCGACCACCTGATCCTCGGCTACGAGATCATCAAGTGGGAAACCGACACCCCGACACCGACGGTGTTTCAGCCACTCAGCGATGAAATCGCCACCAGCAAGGCCGACCTCATCTACACGCACTACCCGTCGCAACGGCCGCATGACTGGTTCGACCACGAGACCTTTCTGGCGTTGGCGCGCGTACGCGGTGTGCAATGCCGCCATCGGTACGCGGAGGGGTTTGTACTGGAGAAGGCCACAATCTCGTTAGGAGCAACGCAGTGAAGGTTCTGATCACCGGCCATCAGGGCTATCTCGGTACCGTGATGGCGCAGATGGTCGCCGGAGCCGGTCACGAGGTTGTCGGTTTGGATTCGGGCCTTTTCGCCGACAGCGTGCTGGGCCCGCCCGTCGTAGATCCCCCGTCCATCGCCGTCGATCTGCGGGACGTGACGGCCGATCAGCTGGCCGGTTTCGACGCCGTGATTCACCTGGCCGCCCTGTCGAACGATCCATTGGGGGCATTGGCTCCCGACCTCACCTACGACATCAACCATCACGCCTCGGTGCGGCTGGCACGGCTGTCCAAGGAAGCCGGTGTGAGCCGGTACCTGTACGCCTCGACCTGCTCGGTGTACGGCTCCGCCGGCGAGGATTTGGTGAACGAGAGTGCTCCGCTCAAACCATTGACCCCGTACGCCGAGAGCAAGGTTCGGGTCGAGGATGACGTCGCCGCCATCGCCGATTCCGACTTCTCGCCGGTATTCCTGCGCAACGCCACCGCATTTGGATACTCGCCCCGGCTTCGCGCCGATATCGTGCTGAACAACCTCGTCGGCAACGCGGTGCTCACTGGGGAGGTCCGGGTACTCTCCGATGGCACACCATGGCGCCCCTTGGTGCATGCGCAAGACATCGCGGGCGCCTTCCTTGAATGCCTCACCGCCCCACAGGACGTCATCCATGGTGCGGCATTCAATGTCGGTACCGAAGAGAACAATCAGACGGTCGCCCAGATCGCGGAGGCCGCCGTCGCTGCGGTGCCGAACTCGACCTTGACCATCACCGGCGAGACCGGTGCGGATCCCCGGTCCTACCGCGTTGACTTCTCGGCGATCCGCGCCGCACTGCCCGGATACCACGCGACATGGTCTATAGCGGCCGGTGCCAAGGAGCTCTACGAGCAGTGCGTTGCCGGAAACCTCACCGAATCGATGTTCCGCCAGTCCTTCACCCGCCTGGCGCATCTGAAGAGCCTTCGTGAATCCGGGGCAGTCGACGACAGTCTGCGGCCGGTCACGCGGTGAACGGGTCACCGACTGGTGAGTGCCACCCAGCTGCCCGCGGCGGCGTCCTTGGCGCTCACGACGGTGACCGGCAGCGGCCAGTCGATGCCGAGATCGGGGTCGTCATGAGCGACCGAGACGTCCTCGGCCGGGTTGTGCGGCCGGTCGATGCGGTAGCAGAGGTCGGCCCACTCTGTCAGCGCTTGATGGCCATGCAGTATGCCGGCCGGGACGAATAGGTGCGCAAAGGTGCAGTCATCGAGAGTGAAGCTCTGCCAGCGCCCGAAGGTCGGTGAGCCCGGCCGCGCGTCCACCAGCACGTCGAAGACGGCGCCGCGGGCACATCTAATCAACTTGCTCTCACCGCTGCCCGACCGTCCATGCAATCCGCGCAATACACCCTGGCGCGAACGTGATTGGGAGTCCTGCAGAAAGCCGGCGGCGCGCACCGCAGCGCCGGCCGCTTGTTGGTACTCGTCGAATACCGCGGCGTCGAATGTCCGGGTGAAGAATCCACGGTCGTCATGGTGCGGTGTGGGTTCCATCAGCAGCACGCCGTCAATCTCGGTGGTATGGATACGCACAACGCCATCCTGCCGTACCGCGGGAGGATTGGGGTGGCAACGGTGATCGCCTGCCGATATTGCCGCGGCCACCGACTGAGCCGGGTTCTGGACGTGGGCAGCGTTCCCGCCGCGGACTTCTTCCCGCTCGCTGCCACTGGGCCCTTCGATGACGCGGTGTACCCGCTGGCCATGATGCTGTGTGCGGACTGCGCGCTGGCGCAGCTTGAGGTCGACGACACCCATACCGAGGAGCCCAAGGCTGTCGAGCCGCAAGCCCTCCGAGACCAGGCAGCCGACGCGGTCCGTGCGGTGGAAGCCGCCGGACTCCTCACCGGAGACACCGTGCACGAATTCACCAGTCCGCACGGCGGTAGCTGGCTCGATCTTGTCATTCCCAAGGGTTTTGAGATCGCATCCGATGAGCCCGCGGATCTGGTGCTGGACAGTTTCGGCATGATGCACGATCCGGATCAAGCGGATGCCATCCGGGAGCGCGCCCGCCGCACCAGTACCGACGGCGTGCTGCTGCTGCAATTCCATTCGATCGCTACCATCTTGGCACTGGGTCAGTGGAACGCGCTGCGGCACGGCCACTTTGCCTACTACTCGCTGACCGTGGTGTGTCGGATGCTTGCCGATGTGGGTATGTCCGCGGTGGCGGTATGGGAGTTCGACCTATACGGCGGCACCCTGTTGGTCGCCGCCCGGCACGGCGAGCATCCGACTGCGCCGTCGGTGCGGCAGGCACTGGCACGTGAGAAGGCAATCGGCGCCGCCGATCCCGCCGGATTCGTGGGGCTGCAGCAGACCGTCGACGAACAGGTGCGGCGCCTTGCCGAGTGGCTGAGTGAAATGCGTTCGGCCGGACACTCGGTGTATGCGTACGGCGCACCGTCCCGCGCCGTGGCGCTCTTCCACCGGGCGGGGCTGACGACGGAATCTGTGGTCGCGGTCGCCGACGCTTCTGCGGCCAAACAGGGCCGGCGCATGCCCGGCACCGATATCCCGATCGTGTCGCCGGCCGACTTGATGGCCGCCCGTCCCGACCAGGTCCTGCTTACCCTGCCCGACCTTTACACCGAAGTGCACCGGCGCTTTCCGGAACTGGACGGTCGGTGGATGACCGGACTGTGCTAACGCAGTAGCGCTGCGGCCAACGTCGGGCTGAACGCTCCCCCGGGTGCATCGGGGGCGGCACCGCAGGGCCCGTTGGAGCTGCCCGGTGCCAATATCCAGAGGTTCATGTCCAGACCGACAGGGGACCCCACTAAGGCCGGCGGCGTACCGAGCGTGCGGCCGGACGGGTTGCACCAGTCGAAGTTCCATTCCGGATTGCCGTTCTGAGATGTGTCGACGACATAGCGAGGATCGCGCACGCCGAACCACTGCTGCAAGGCGGCCCTGATGCGTTGGGCGTAGCGGGATATCTCATAGGGAGGCGCAAAGGAAGAGACGTTGACGGCATAGCCCACATGATCGGAGACGCCGACCAGAGCGAGCAGGGCCGCCATCCTTTCAGGGGTCACCGAACCGGACGAGGTACCGGCGTCGACGTACACCCGCGCGTTCAGATTCCGCGCCGAGAAGGTGTCAACCGCATATCGCAGCGAACGGATACGACCGTCGAAATCGGTGCCCTGCAGGGATTGTCGATCGGCGAACCACAGTGCATCCGGTTCGACGATCAACACCATGCGGGCGTCTCCCACCAACGCCGACACTCTGTCGATCCAGGCCTGGTACACCGTCGGGGTCACGGCGTGGTGTGGGCCGGAGAATCCGTCATCGCGGTCCGGGATGTTGTACAGCACCAATTGCGCGGTACCTGCGGCGCGCCGCGCGCGCCCGACGATGTCGCCAATGTTGCGGTCGTCGTCCTCATCGTTTCCGGTGGCCCACATGGCGATCGGGTAGCGTGCGATCCTCTCCCGAATGGCCGGCGCACGGGGGTCGTCCGGGTGATCACGTACCCACCACGCGACGTCAAGAGAGTTCGGTACTAGCGGGCCGGTCTCGAGCCGGTGCATGACGGTCTCGGCGGCGCGCTGATGCACGAACTTGCTGGAGTCGCGCGTCAGCACCACCGCAGCTATCAGAGCCAGCACGGTCAACAGCACGGCACCGGCCACCGAGGGATGGCGGTGTCGCCCGGTCTGGTCCGAGGTCACAGCGAGGAACGATACCTAGCCGCTGAGCTTTACACTTGGCGCGTGTCCAATGTCCGTTCGACGCCCGCACCCGTGCGTGTGCTGGCCATCGGGCCGGCCCCGGCGGGTCCGGAGAGCCGCGGAGGTATGGCAACCGTCATGTCGCATATGGCGGCGTTGACTGACCCGGATGTGACCGTGCGGGTCGTGCCCACCTACGTCGACGCCGGACGGTGGCGTTGGCTGTGGGTCGGTATGCGCGGAATGCTGGTGTCATCGTGGTGGGTCCTCACCGGACAGGTTGACGTTCTGCACGTTCACCTGGGCCACGGCGGAAGTGTCGCGCGCAAGGCACTCCCGCTCTGGGCCGCTCGGATCAGGCGGGTACCTTCCCTCATCCATGCCCACAGCTTTGATTTCGCCGGGTGGTATCGGCAGCAGCCCGTCGCGGTGCAGTACGGCGTGCGGTGGGGATTGCGTGCCGATCGGTGGATCATCTTGGGTCGCGGCCTCGCTGACGAGTACACCGCCTGCCTGCAACTCGATCCGAATCATGTTGCCGTATTGCAGAACCCGGTACGAATTCCCGAACAACCCGCATTCTCTGCGGCAGCCACCGTGACCGCGGTGAGCCTGGGCAGGTTGGGCCACCGCAAGGGCACGTACGACATCGTCAGAGCGGTATCCATTCTGCCGACCGATGTTCGTGCGTTGCTACGCATCCACCTTGCGGGCGATGGCGAGGTCGAGCAGGTGCGCGCCGCGGTCACCTCGGCCGGTGTCGCCGACGTGATCACCGTCCATGGCTGGCTGGATGCTGCCGCGGGCGCTGAACTCCTCAGCGGCGCTGATATTTTCGTGTTACCCAGCTATGCCGAGGGCCTACCCATGGCGCTGCTGGAGGCCATGGCCGCGGCCGTCGCCGTCATCACCGCACCGGTCGGGTCAATTGCCGAGGTTGTGCACAACAATGAGAACGGCATCCTGATTACACCGGGCGATATCGACGCCCTGGCGGCGGCTCTCACCCGGCTCGCCACCGGCCCGGAGGAGCGCCGCGCATTGGCACAGGCCGCGCGAGAGACGGTGCGCGGCCTCGATATCGCGGACTGGGAAGCGCAACTAGTGCGGACGTGGAAGTCGCTCGCAGATCGCTAGCAGCCTCGCCGCGGCGTGATCCGCGGAGAAATTTTGCGTGTAGTGCTCGCGTGCCGCCGCGCCGAGACGCGCCGCGACGACGGGATCGGCGTGGCGGTCGAATGCCGCGGCGAGCCCCGGCACGTCATCACGGCCGAGCGGGAGTTCCCCGGGCGGTTGGAACTCCGGCAACGCTCCCTCGGAGGAAACGATGACGTTCACGCCGAGCTGCATCGAGAGTGTTTGCACACCGCTCTGCGAGGCCTGCCGGTAGTGCACGACCGACGCCTTGGCAGCGGAAAGCCGTTGCAGTACCTCGCTATAGCTGTACCGTCCGCGAATCCATCGCACCGATTCCGGTAGTGGGCCGGTGATGGTTCCGTCGCCGATGATCACCAGGTGGTCTCCACGCCAGGCCGGTCCGGCACTATGCGCCTGCCATGCCTGCAGGATGACATCGACGTTCTTGTAACCGTAGAGCCGCCCGACCAGGACGAAGTCACGCCGCCGCGCCGCGGGTACGAGAGGAGGCACACGCGCCGGATCAAGATCACTCGTCAATGGGACCACGCCGACCGGCGATGACGCGTGCGCGGCAATCGAACGTGAAACATAGTCGCTGAAGACCACGCGCTGAGCCGCGCCCGTCTCCCACCCGCGGAACGCCACATCCTTCCACCGGGGGCGCTCTTCGACGACATCATGCGGTCGATCGTCGTGGATGAGCAGCACCCGCGGACGGCCCTGGCCGAATGCCTGCCATCGCGGGTCACGCACCAGCTCACTGATCACCACATCAGGCTGGAACGCGCGGGCTTTCGGTACCGCACGCGCCCAAGAGGCCCAACTCGCCGGTTGAGCGAGCGCGGTCTTCAGGACCAGCTCGTAATCGCGTGCCGGCCCGGACTCTGGATGATCGTCGGTGGTCACCAACAATATGGAGGCGCCCCGATCTTGCAGGGCCTCCGCTTGTACGCGCGCCAGCGGGCGCATCCAGGGCGATAACCAGAGAATCCGCATCGTCGATGTCAGCCCTTCAGCACCGCGGTAAAGGCCTCCTCGTAAGAGTCCGCCATGGTCTCAATCGTGTAGAGATCACGCATTCGGTCAAAACCGCGCCGCCCCAATGCGGTGAGGCGCTCAGGGGCGGCCAGCACTCCCTCAAGCGCGGTACGCCAGTGCTGTACGTCAATCGGGTCCACGACCACGCCGCTGTCGTTGCCGAGCATATCGGGCACTGAACAGACCGCCGAGCCGATGACCGGGACCGCTCGTGCCATCGCCTCCAGGATCACCAGCGGAAACGCCTCACTGCGACTCGGCACACAGAGCACATCGCAGTCGGCCAGCGCATGCTCCGGCCCGGGCGACCAACCACGCCAGTGCACCCGGCCGCGTACCGCATCGGGGGTGAGCGCTTCCAACCGTTCACGATCAGGTCCGTCACCGAAAATGGAGAGTTTCCAGTCATATTCGGGCAATCCGCTCAGTGCTTCCACCAAGAGATGCGGGTTCTTGTGCTCCACAATGCGTGACAGCATGACGAAGTGCACGGCGCCACGCGGTTCGGTGCGGTGCGGTGCGGTCTCGGGCAGGTCGGCGCGGCTCACGACCCCATTGGGGGCGGTGAAGAATCGGTTGCCCACGCGTTGATGCGCTGACACCTCATCCCAGTGCCGCCGCGACAGCGCGATAAACCCGTCGGCCCTGCTCATGGCCGCCGCCAGCGGCGCCGAGTAGGTCCCCGTGTTGAGCACGGGTGGAATGTGCGCTGCGACAAGCCATCTACGATCGCGCCCGGCTGCGCGCCACAAGGTCGCACACCCGGTTTCGGTATTGGTATCCCCCGAGACCAGGATCGCGGGCCCGCCGCCCACCTCGAAGGTCGGACACCACCAGGGCTGGCGCACGACCCGCACCGTCGCAGGAACTTCGGATACCAGTGGGCCGAATCGCTGCATGCACGCGATGGTCACGGAGTAGCCGCGCCGATCCAACTCAGTTGCCAACAGCACGTGTTGGCGTTCCGCTCCCCCATAGACCAACCGATTGGTGGTCAGCACCACCTGCGGGTGTCCTTGGAACGAGGCGATACGGGCCGCCCGGGCGCGCCGTGCTGCGGGCTGCACTCGGTCCAGCACTGATGTGCCGGCCAGGTAGAGATCGGCAGTCCGTACGCCCTGCGCATGCTCGAGTGTCAACGCGATGTTGGCCCGCAGCAGATCGTCGGACCGCATGCTGCGCCGGTGATCTCCCGCGACTGTCCCCTTGGCGCTGTGCGTGACACCCGGCTCGTCGACGAGGACCAATCGCCAACCCGCGAACCGTGCCCGTTGTTGCCAATCGGCTTCCTCGCCGTACAAGAAGAACTCTTCGTCAAATCCACCTATCTCATTCCAGGCGTGACGGTTGATCAAAAGACAAGCACCGGTGAGGTATCCGTCAACATCCGGCGGTGGCGTCCGATACAGATCGGAGATCGCGCGGCCGCGCAACGCGGGCGCGTAGCCCGTGCGCGAGACGAGTGCTCTCATCAGGCTGGGGGCCCGATGCCCGTTGTCCCACGGACGCTCGCCAGGGTGAGCGGTGACGGAATCGATCTGCGGTGCCGCCGCTCCCACCCGGACATCCGTCGTCAGTTGAGCGCGTGTTTGGGTGAGTGGACTCTTCACAACGGCATCGGGATTCAGCAACAACAGATGCGCACCCGGCGCCAGATCGGCCAACGTGTTGACGGCCGCGGCGAATCCCAGGTTCTTACCCGTGCCGTGCCAACTCACTTCCGGGTAGGCCGCCCGGATTGCCGTCATGCCGGGGAATTCCGATTCGGAGTTGTCCCACACGTGTACCGGCAGATCAACGAGGTGTTCGCGACAGGACCGCAGACAGTCGTCGAGTAGGTCGGGGCGGCGGTAGGCCACAATGCAGACGACGGTGCCTCCGTGCACCCCACTTGTCCGGGGCGATGGCAGGTAGGCCCGGTTGAGTTCCTTGTTCCTGTTCCTACCCATGTCCATCACCCATCTGAGGCCTCCTTGCGGAGAATTTCCCGTACATCGCGCAGGTGTACCGGGCCTACCCAAAGGTTCATTCCTACGTACACGGCGGCGGCGATTACTGCCGCGATCAACGGCGGCACCCACAGTGCGGCAAGGACGAGCGCAGCCACCGCCGCCAGGGTCGGTATGGCCAGCCGGAGCAGAAACGTCCACGGCGTGCGATAGCCACTACAGGTGGCCAGCCTGACGGTGGCGACAACCAGACCAACCACCTCGCTGGTCACCAGCGCGATCGCCGCACCCAGCGAACCCAGATGCGGGATCAGCACCACGTTGAGAACGATATTGCAGGCGAGATTGAAAACATTGAGACGCAACAGAAATGCCTGATGATGCGCGGCAAAGAGCGCCTGACTCACCGTCCCGGTGAGGAAGGTCAAACCGACGGCGACAAGGAGCAACGGCATCACCAGATTCGACTTGTCGACGAACTGTTCCGAGCCCAGCAGCGCCACCAGATCACGGCCGACGAAGAACCCGACCACGGCAATGGGGACCGCAACGGCCATCATCAATCCCATCGACCGTTCGATGAAGATCGCGAACCTCTCCCGCGACGACGCGAACAGCCCCGTCATCGTGGAAAGGGTTGCACCCAAGAAGAAGTTCCCCATCAGCGACAACGTGAAAGCGGTCTGATACGCCAGGCCGTATCGACCGACCTCGGCGGGAGTGCTCAGCAGGCTGAGGATCACACCGTCGATGCGCCAATAGAGCACCCCGATGATGAGCACCATGGTCTGCGGCAGACTCTCGCGCACCAATCCCCAGGTCTCTTTGACGGACATGACGATTCGCAGCGGAATGATGCGATGTGCGGCAATGCCCTGCACCAACAACAGCGTGGCCGGCGCTGCGACCTGGGGCAGCACGTACCACACGTGGTCGGCACGAACCGTGACCAGAACAATGGTGACCACTAGCATCGCGACACGGGACAGCGTGTCGGCAAGTGCCACCGCCGAGAACCGCACCGCGGACATGAATATGGGGTTGAGGCAGCTCGACAGTGTTGTCAAGGTGAGGCCGGCGCTGAGTATCAACAACATCGACTGCACCTCTGGCTGGTCGGAGTAGACCAGCCAGCCCGATACGGCAGCCAGCGCGGCGAGCGGCAGGCAATAGCTCAGTGAGAAAGCAAGATTGATCCCGACCAACCGTTGCAGGTCGCCCTCACTTGCCGAGACACGTCGCACGATCACGACGCCGATACCCAGCTCAGTCAGACTGGTCCACAGTCCGATGAAGAAAATCGCAGTATTCAAATGCCCATAGGACACCGGGCCCAGCGCGCGGGTGGTCAGGGCGATGGCCGCGATGGAAGCAACCGTCCCCAGCATGCGCCCGCCCAGCTGCCATGCGACTGCGCTGGCGATGCGGCGCCCGGATGCCGGCTCGGTCACCGGGGAACCCTGGGTGCGTTCGGGAGTCATGTGATACCTTGCGCCGGTACGGGATGGGAACAATGCAACCGAACCAACACTTGCGCGCGTATGTGGCTTTGTCGCACGGCGTTTCGGCTTCGCAGTGGGAGGCACGGAACGTTGCAGATGAAGTGCCGGATCGCGCGCCCTATGGACTGCATCGGTTGTCGAACTACGGTGTGACGCCCACCTTCAGTGAGTTCTCGCTGGCTCGCCGCTTCGAGCGAATCGCCGGGCAAATTCGGTATCGCAGCGGCAATTTGGAAATTCTGGAGACCGTCGCAGACCGGTCGGCGCGACGCGAGAGCGACATCGTGTTCTGCTACGACGAGCGCACCGGGGTGCCGGCTGCCGCCGCCACGGCCATTGGCATGAGCCCACCCGTGGTGACCGGGGTGGGGTGGCTGACCGAGCCGGCGGACTCGGCGCCGCTTCATCGCGTACTCGCACGGTACGGATTGGCCCGCAGTGCGGCGGTATTCTCCCAATCCCCGCCCCAGGTCGAACTGCTGTCCCGCGCCTGGGGCGTCGAGGATTCGCGGCTGCATTTCGCACCGGTGGGCATCGACACCGATTTCTATCGGGTGCAACCGTGGGAGAACACGAGCACTCCCTTGGTAGTCAGTGCGGGCGAGGACGTTCACCGGGATCACGCGCTGCTGGTCCAGGCGGTGTTGACCGCCCGCGAACACTGCCCCGGCCTCACGCTGGAACTGGCCACCGCGCTGCCGGTCAGCGCGCCGTCCGAGGTTGTCACGCTGCGTACCGAGCGTCTTTACGGACGAATGCGCGACCTGTACCGACGCTCCGCCATCGTGGCGATCGCGGTGCGCCCCAATGTAGTTACGGGTTCGGGGCTCACCGTCGCATTGGAGGCGATGGCCAGTGGGCGTCCGGTTGTGATGACCAACAACCCGGGGATATCGCATTACGTCCGCCACGATATCGATGGGGTGCTGGTTCCCCCTGGTGATCCTGACGCGTTTGCCCGAGCGATCTCCGACCTGGCGCACGATCCCGACCGAGCACGCGCGCTCGGCCAGGCCGGAGCGCAGCGGGCGCGGACGGACTTCAGTTCCGAACGAATGGCTGAGCATTTCGCGAGCATTATGCATGGGGTTTAGCTACGACGCGTGCCAAGGTTGCGGGGGCTCGACGTTCGCCCTCCGCAACCGCATCACGGATGCGGGCCCCTGCACCAAGTATCTTCGCGCCATCCGCCGCGGTTCGCGCCCCAATCGGTAGGACCATTCCAGGCCGCAGCGCCGCATCCACTCCGGCGCACGCACGGCGGCGCCGGCCAGAAAGTCCGCGGACGCGCCGAAGGCCAACATGACCGCAGCGCCGGTGGTAACACCGTGACGCGCAATCCACAACTCCTGCAATGGTTTTCCAAGGCCTACGACCAGAATGTGGGTATCCGTGGCGGCGATGTCACGGGCAAGGGCATCGCTACGAGCCGGATCGGTGAGATCGCTACGATCAGGCGCCCAGAAATCCGTGACCTCAAGACTCGGATAGCGATCTGTGATGACTCCGCGCAACTGGTCGTGAGTCTGTGGCAGCCCGCCCAGGAAACCAACTCGCTGACCTGCGTCCATCGCCTGTTCGAGCACGAGAGGCAGCAAGTCGGCTCCGGTAATCCGCGGCCAGTTTCGCCGCGTCCTGAGTCGGGCGCGCGCCACAATCGGCGCACCGTCGGCCAGCATCAACCAACGCAGCCGCGGTCCGAGTTCCGCACAGTCCGGGTTGGCACGCCCCGCGCCGAAGTGATGCAGGTGATCCAGGTTCACCGAGCCGATCACCAGCGGGTTATCGCCCCGCACCGCTGCATACCGTGCCGCCGCGGCAAGCACGTCCCGCACGGAGCAAAGATCTACCTTCACCCCTGAGATCATCACTCGGGCCGGCGGGCCCTGCGATTCTGTCGACACGGCGGACAGCCTAGTCCCGCGATTCCGAGGGCTTGGCAAGTGTGGGTTATGCTCGTGACCAATAACGCTGGTTATGGGACAGTGCGCCTACCGCGGATAGTCCGGACGATAGCGAGAGTCGGAGCGCGCGTGAACGTCAACGACCTGGTCAAGCGGATCTTGAATCGGCGCATCGCGCTGTTTCTCGTGGTCCTGCTGGCCTGCGGTGCGGGCGCATATGGTTACAGCACCGGCGTCACGGTGCGGGCATCCACGGCTTCGGCCGTGGTGGTGCCACCGCCCACCTACTCCTCGACCGGCGACACGCTCGGCGCCAACCCGATGCTGAATCTATCCCCGGAGAAAGCACAGCTCGCCGGCATCCTGGCCACCTCTCTGTCCAGCCAGCCCGCGCAGGCCGCCATCGCGGCAGTCGCTCCCGGCGTGGACTACAAGGTCTCCAACACCATTGACCTGGGGCCCAACAACCAACAGCCGTCGCCCCAGGTGTCGATTCTGGTGTTGTGCAGCGCGACATCGGATTGCCAGGCAGGCGCGTCAGCACTGCTGGACGTCGCACGTGACAATCTGATCAAGCTGCAGGTGGGCGCCTCCGTCTCCCCCGAGAACTGGGCCAGCCTCACGGTCCTGCAAGAACCCACCGCACCCGTTGTCACGTCGACCAGCGCGATGAAATCAGCAGGCTCCATGGCGGTCGCGGCACTGCTGGCCGGACTCATCCTGGTGTTGATATACGACGCCCTCGCAGTGCGTCACCGCAAAGAAAAGTCCGCCACCAAGAAGAATAAGGAACAGATCCAAGCGAAGACTGCGGCGCCAACTAGTGCAGCCGGGTCGTCCACCCAGGCCGCACTCGCCGACGAGCCGGTGGCGCACGAAGCGGAGGACGAAGATCAACCAGCAGCAAACATCAAGAAGCCCATGACCATCGACGATGACCTGGACAACGTCGAGATTGACGACGAGGCACTGGCTCAAGCGGTGCTGAACTGGACTCCACCCCGACTCACCGATTTTCGTAACTGGCGTGACGACAAGCCTTCCCCGGACCGGTAGCTCACGCGCAGCGGTGTCCGGCCGCGGCCCGGATATCGTCACGTTCGCCGCGCTGGCATTGATAGTGCTGCTGAGTACGCGGCAGGCCTACGCGACATACGCGTTGAAGGGACTGAGCCCTGCCCAGGTCGCGTTGACCCTGATCGGAGCGCTCGGCATCTACTGGGTGCTGTCAGGGCACAGACTCACTCTCGGTGCGCGGTGGCTGTCCATCGCGATCCTCGCCTCGCTACTCACCACCGTGGTGTCCTTCAACGTGGTGACCACACGCGTGTTGCCACACGTCGCGTTGATCCAAGCCGGGCAGGGCATCGCCGCTTTCGCGGTAACGGCGGTGGTGCTCATAGGATTCGTCTTCCTTTTCGCCGCCCATCCCGGTGACTCCGCGCGCATCATCGAAATCTTGTTGAAGGCGCTTCTGATCGGCGGCGCCATCACAGCCGCCTTTGCTTTGATTCAGTTCGCGACCGGCTTCGATATCGCGGCCTTGATTCGCATCCCCGGGATCATGAAGTTTCGCGATACCGGTGTCGCACACGACATCGTCCGTGAAGGCGTCGTTCGCGCCCAGGGCGCCGCGGGGCACGCCCTGGAACTCAGTGCGGTGTTGACGACCATCGCGCCCATCGGGTTGGCGCTCGTATACAGCGCCAAGGCACGCGGCAGAAAGACGTGGCCGTGGGCGATCCTGACCGCCATGGTGATCGCCGGTTCCGTGGTGACGGTTTCCCGATCGGCATTCGTCGGACTGGCCGCCGCGGTCCTGGTGATGTCGTGGCGCTGGCCGGTCCGTCGCCTTACCGGGCTGCTCGGCGCAGCATGCGGCGCGGCAGCGCTTGCCGCCGTGAGCGGGCTCGGTGTCTTCGACGCAATCATCAGCACCTTCATGGGTAGCGCCGATGATCCGTCGCTGCAGTCTCGCGCACGCGGAATCGACTACGTGACGGCGCACTGGACCGAACACTTTTGGCTGGGACAAGGATCATTCACCTATCCGCTGGGTCCCGAACAACCAGTTCTCGACAACGAGTACCTCAGCCGACTCATCGAAGGTGGGATCCTGGGCCTGCTCGCGCTGATCTTCCTGATGATCACTGCGGTCGGGTACGCCGCCAAAGCACGTAATCGCTGCGGGGACGTGGCCACGACGGAACTGATCAACGGCGTTCTCGGCGCACTCGTCGCGCTCACTGTCGTCAGTACGGTGCTGGATGTATCTGCTTTCCAACAGGTTTCCATGGTCCGGTACCTCTTGATCGTACTGGCCGGTGCGGCATGGGCATTGGTCAAACGTAGCGAGGAAGTCGAGGAAGCACTGACGTGACGCACAAAGGCTTCGACCAATCGAACGCGTGGCAGGCACGGCTCCACCACGCAGTGCCGGGCGGTGCGCATACTTACGCGCGCGGCGCCGACCAGTATCCGTTGGGCATGGCCCCAGTACTGACCCACGGATTGGGCGCACGCGTGTGGGATGTCGACGAGAACGCCTACGTGGAATACGGCATGGGACTGCGCGCGATAACCCTGGGCCACGCGTACGCGCCCGTCGTCGCGGCCGTTCGCGAAACCCTGGAGTGGGGAGTGAGTTTCAGTCGACCAACAGTGTTCGAAGCAGAGGCCGCCGAGGACTTCCTGCGGACAGTACCCACCGCCGAGATGGTGAAGTTCGCCAAAAACGGATCCGATGTCACCACCGCAGCCCTTCGCCTGGCCCGCGCCGTAACCGGACGCCCGAAGGTCGCGGCCTGCCTGCAGCCGTTCTTCTCCACCGATGACTGGTTCATCGGTACCACTGAGATGAACGCCGGAATCCCGAAAACCGCGATAGATGATGTGATCAGGTTCGACTACAACGATCTCGACTCGCTGACAAAGCTTTTCGAAGAGCAGCCCGGCCAGATCGCCTGCGTCATCATGGAGGCCGCCAGCGCCGCGGCCGAACCCGAGCCGGGCTTTTTGGACTCCGTGCGGACACTGTGCACGCAGCACGGTGCGCTGCTCGTCTTCGACGAAATCATCACCGGCTTTCGCTGGTCCCGGGCGGGTGCCCAAGCGGTGTACGGCGTCACCCCTGATCTGTCCTGTTGGGGCAAGGCGATGGGCAACGGTTTCGCGATTGCCGCGCTGGCCGGCAGGCGCGAGTACATGGAACGTGGTGGCCTGCGCACCGAAGATCCGCGAACCTTTCTGCTGTCCACCACGAATGGTCCGGAGGCGGTGGGACTGGCCGCGTTTCGTGCGGTCGTGCAGGCTTATCGCGATGACGCCCCGATACGTGCCATGGAGGCCGCGGGGCGCGATCTCGCGGCCGGTGTCGCCGAGGTCACCACGGAACTCGGTGTAAGCGAACATATCCGGACCATTGGCAGGCCGTCCTGTCTGACCTTCACCAGCCTCGATCCCGACGGGATTCCCTCGCAGGCCTATCGGGCACTGCTGCTCCAGGAACTCCTGCGTCGTGGCGTATTGGGGCAGTCGTTCGTCATCTCCGCCGCACACACCCCCGTCGATATCGAGGTGACGGTGGATGCGGTGCGCGGGGCGGCCGAGGTCTATCGGCGCGCACTCGAGGCCGGCACCACCGATGGATTCCTACTGGGCCCGCCGGTCGCGCCGGCCCTGCGGTCACTGGCCGCGCCCCGACGGATCTCCTAACCGCGCGCACCGGGCGGGTTCACGCGTTTACCGCCCCACGTTCGTCTCGTTGGCGTATTAGTAAATGTGGCCCGTATCGCGTTGATCTTGGATTACTACTACTACTACGCTGTGTCGTAGGAGGTGGCGATGAACGCCCTGGACGTATCCCGATGGCAGTTCGGTATCACCACCGTGTACCACTTCATCTTGGTGCCGTTGACCATTGGGCTCGCGCCCCTCATTGCCATCATGCAGACGGTGTGGGTCGTAACCGGGAACAACTCCTGGTATCGGCTCACCCGGTTCTTCGGCAAGCTGTTTCTCATCAACTTCGCGCTGGGTGTCGCCACCGGAATCGTGCAGGAGTTCCAGTTCGGCATGAACTGGAGCGAGTACTCACGATTCGTCGGTGATGTATTCGGTGCTCCCCTGGCGCTCGAAGGCCTCGTGGCCTTCTTCCTGGAATCAACCTTCCTGGGTTTGTGGATATTCGGGTGGACCCGGCTGCCCAAACTGGTCCACTTGGCGTGCATCTGGATGGTGGCCATCGGGGTCAATGCCTCGGCCTTCTTCATCATCGCCGCCAACTCCTTCATGCAGCATCCCGTCGGTGCCATTTACAACCCGGAAACCGGTCGCGCGGAGCTGACCAGCATCACCGAACTCCTCACCAACAACACGGCATTGGCCGCGTTCCCGCATACCGTCGCCGGATCCCTCCTCACGGCGGGCACTTTCGTTGCCGGCATCTGCGGCTGGTGGATGGTGCGCTCACACAAGCTCGGCACCCTGGAAGATGCCCGCACGATGTACCGGCCCGCCGCCATTGGCGCATGCGCGGTGATGATCTTGTCCGGGGTCGCACTGGCTGCCACCGGCGACGTCCAGGGCAAGCTGATGTTCCAGCAGCAGCCCATGAAGATGGCATCCGCAGAATCCTTGTGTTACACAGAAAAAGACCCCAAGTTTTCGGTGTTGACGGTGGGAACCCACAACAACTGTGCCAGCGTGACGCATGCCATCGAGCTGCCGTATGTCCTGCCATTCCTGGCGGAAGGCAAGTTCACCGACGTCACCCTCAAGGGTGTAGAGAACCTGCAGAAGGAGTATGAGCAGAAGTTTGGTCCGCGAAATTATCGGCCCAATCTGTTTGTGACCTACTGGTCCTTCCGCGCGATGATCGGACTTGCCGCCGGGTCGGCCCTGCTGGCGTTGGCCGGACTATGGGTCACCCGCAGGGGACGAATCCCCCATCAGCGCTGGTTCGCCTGGCTTTCGATCCTGGCCATCCCCACCCCCTTCCTGGCGAACAGCGCCGGATGGGTGTTCACCGAGATGGGTCGGCAGCCCTGGGTAGTAGCCCCCAATCCCACAGGCGTCGAACAGATTCGACTCACGGTGGACCTGGCGGTCTCTCACCATTCGGCGGCGACGGTATGGCTGTCGCTGGTCACCTTCACGCTGCTGTACGGCGCGCTCGGCGTGGTGTGGTTCTGGCTCATCCGCCGATACACCGTCGAAGGACCGCTCGAACACGACACCGAACCAACACCGCCCGTTACCGACGATGACAGCCCCAAACCGCTGTCCTTCGCCTACTGATCCGACCAGTTACGTAAGGAGGTTCCGAACATGAATCCGACGGCATTGCAGCAGTTCTGGTTCATCGTCGTGGCGGCGCTGTTCCTTGGGTTCCTGGTGCTGGAGGGTTTCGACTTCGGTGTCGGAATGCTGATGCACCCGCTCGGCCGGGGCGACGATCGTCGGCGACGGGCCGTTCTCAACACGATCGGGCCGGTATGGGACGGCAATGAGGTGTGGCTGATCACCGCGGGCGGCGCGATGTTCGCCGCCTTCCCCCACTGGTATGCGACCGTGTTCTCAGGCCTGTACATCCCCCTGTTGCTGATTCTCGTCGCCATGATTGTCCGAATCGTCGCGATCGAATGGCGCGGAAAGATCGACGACCCTCGCTGGCGTGCCCGCTGCGACCTCGGGATAGCCATCGGTTCGTGGATACCCGCACTGCTGTGGGGTGTCGCCTTCTCCTCGATGCTCGCCGGGCTTCCGGTGGACGGCGCCAAACAGCTCACGCTTACCGTCGGAGATGTGCTCCGGCCGTATGTCCTCCTCGGCGGCGTGGTTTTCGTGGGGCTCTTTGCCTTTCACGGTGCGCTCTTCATCTCCCTGAAGACCGCGGGAGTGGTCCGCGAAGATGCCGTGTCCTGGGCGCGCAAGCTGGCGATCCCGGTGATCGTCGCCGCCGGTGGATACGGATTGTGGACACAGCTTGCTTACGGCAAGAGTTGGACGTGGATCGCCCTCGTGATCGCCGCATTGTCGTTGATCGGTGCGGCCGCCGCGTCACGGGTCTCGCGGGACGGTTGGGCCTTCGCCTGCACATGCCTGACAGTGGTTGCGGTCGTCGTCTTGCTGTTCGGCTCCCTCTACCCCAATCTCATTGTGTCCAGCCTTGATCCGGCCTACAACTTGACCGTCGTCAACGCCTCTTCCAGCCCCTACACACTCAAGGTAATGAGCTGGGCGGCGGCTATCACCGCGCCGGTGGTGTTGATCTACCAGGGCTGGACGTACTGGGTATTCCGACAGCGCATCTCGGCCGAGCAGATTCCCGATCCGGTCGGGTTGCCTGTGCGATGACGAAATTGCGCAGCGCCCCGGTTGATCCCCGACTGTGGCGCCGCAGCGCTCCTGTGCGCCGGTACCTGATTCTGACGGTGCTCTGCGAAATGGTGATGACCGCGTGCACGCTCCTGATCGCGATAGTGCTGGCGCACGCCCTCGCCCGACTGATCACCGATCCGCCCGCGCGCGATATCGCTCATATGGGACAACCGCTCGCGCTCCTGGCGGTGCTCTGGATCCTTCGGGCCGCAGCACATGGCGTGCAGGTCCGCTTCAGCGAACGGGGCGCGACAGCTGTCATCGCCGACCTCGACGATCAGCTGCTGTCGACACTCGCACAAGCACAACCGCGTGATCTGGAGCAACATCGAGACTCGGCCACCGAGGTACTGACCCGCGGATTAGACGACCTGCGGCCCTATTTCGCGGGATACCTGCCCGCGGTGCTCAGTGCCGCGATCGTCACGCCCGCCGCCGCGTTGGTGATCGCGTTCTCCGATATCCGATCGGCCATCATCGTCGCGGTGACCCTGCCGCTGATCCCGGTGTTCATGATCCTCATCGGCCTGCTCACCCGGGATCGCGCGGAGGCGGCACTGAACGCATCGACGGCGGTCACGAGTCAGATTCTCGATTTGATCGCGGGCATCCCGACGTTACGCGCGCTGGGCCGCACCGCGACACCGTTGCGCCGAATCACCGAACTCGGCGCCGCTCAGCGACGTTCGGTGATGGCAACGTTGCGGGTCGCCTTCCTGTCGGCGATGGTGCTGGAAATGATCGCGACCCTGAGTGTCGCTCTCATCGCGGTGAGCATCGGGATGCGACTCGTCTTCGGACATCTGGATCTCACTATCGCGCTCACCGTCTTGATCCTTGCCCCGGAGGTGTATTGGCCCCTGCGGCGGGTCGGAATCCAGTTCCACAGTGCCGCCGATGGAAAGGCGGCGGCGGACAAAACCTTCGAACTGCTCGATACCCTCACACCGCAGGCCTCCTTGTCCGTGGCCGGGGATACGAAGGCTCCGCACCCTCGGCCAACCATTCAGTTGGACGCCATCAGCGTCATGGACCGAAGCGGCTATGCGCCTTGGGAATTGACGGCAACCATTCGGCCCGGCACCGTGACGGTGCTGACCGGTGACAACGGTGCGGGGAAGTCCACCGCGCTGCACGCGATAACCGGTCTTACGATGCCGACAGCCGGCCGCGTTCTCGTGGACGGGGTGGCACTTGACGACATTGACCGCGACACCTGGTGGTCGATGATCGGATGGCTGCCGCAACGGCCGGTGCTGGTCGCGGGCACCGTACGCGAGAACCTCGAGATCTTCGGAACGCTCGACGATCTGGAATCCGTGCTTGCCGAGAGCCAGTTCGATAGGACCCTGGCGACGCTGCCTGAAGGATTGGATACCCGCCTCGGTACCGGTGGCGCCGGGCTATCGCTGGGTGAACGGCAACGGCTGGGCCTGGCCCGGGCGCTCGGCACCCATCGACCGATCCTGCTTCTCGACGAGCCCACCGCGCATCTCGACGGTGATACCGAGGCCGCCGTGCTGGCGGCGCTGGTGTCCCGTGCACGAAAGGGCGCGACGGTGGTGGTGGTGGGCCATCGAGCCCCGGTCTTGGCTGCGGCCGACAGAGTCTTCACTGTGCAGGCAAGACATGCCACGCACCACTGAGCCCTTACGGCACTGGCTGGTCGCGCTGCGGGTGCGACCGGCACGGCTGGCGGTGGCCGTGGCATACGGTGTCCTGGCGCTGGGAAGTGCCCTGGCTCTCGCCGGCCTGTCGGCGTGGTTGATCGCCCGTGCCTGGCAGATGCCACCCGTACTCGACCTGTCGGTTGCCGTGGTGGCGGTGCGGGCACTGGGAATCTCGCGCGGCATCTGGCGGTACTGCGAGCGGCTCGCCGGCCACGATATCGCGCTGCGCGGCGCGGCCACCGTTCGTGCGCACGTGTACGCGCGGCTGGTCGGCGGATCTGCCGGAACGCTGCGCAAGGGTGCGGTGCTTGCCCGCATCGGTGCAGACATCGACGAGCTGGCCGAGACCGTGGTTCGCAGCGTCATTCCCGCTGCGGTCGCCGCCGTGCTCGGCGTCGCGGCGACAGTCGCCATCGCACTGATATCACTGCCTGCCGCCGCCGTGATGGCAGGTGCCTTACTGATCGCCGATGTGCTGGCGCCGATGTTGGCAGCGCGCGCATCCCGGGCCAGACAGACACGCGGCGCGCGGGCACGGGCACTGCACGCCGAGACAACCGTCGAGATCCTCGACCACGCACCCGAGCTCCGGGTGGGGGGCTTGCTGCCGCGTCAGCTTGAATCGGCTCGCCGACGCCGGATGGAGTGGGCGGCTGCCCAGGACGCGGCCGCGAGTCCGGCGGCCTGGGCAGCAGCGGTTCCCACGCTGGCTGTCGGCGCCGCCTCCGTCGGGACCTTGGCCTCGGCAGTAGAACTCGCAGGGCATATCGCGCCCACGACCCTTGCCATCCTGGTGCTGCTACCGCTGGCGGCATTCGAGGCTTCCACCGCGTTGCCCGCCGCTGCCATCGGCATCGCGCGCTCACGCGCATCGGCGCGGCATCTGCAGGAGCTGGTCTCGACCGGCATCGACATGGCCGTGCCTGTCGATGTGATGCCGAGCGCGGCGAGCTCCGGCGCATCTGTCGAGTGCTCAGAACTCCGTTGGCGCACCGGATGTTCCGTATCGGGTCCGTTGTCGTTCCAGCTGCCGGCGGGTGCCCGGCTGGCGATCACCGGCCCCAGCGGCATCGGCAAGACGTCATTGCTCACCACCCTTGCCGGACTGTCCTCGCCGGCCTCGGGCAGCATCGGCGTCGGCGGCGATCCCCTGGCCGATCTGCCTGCGGCCGAACTGCCCTCACTCATCCGGTTTTTCGCCGAGGACACGCGCCTGTTCGCCACCACGGTGCGCGACAACCTCCTGGTCGCCCGCGGTGATGCCACCGATGACGCCGTGATGGGCGCCTTGTCCGCCGTGGGCCTCGGTTCCTGGATCGAGTCGCTGCCACAGGCACTGGACACGGTGTTGACCGCGGGTGCGGCCTCGGTATCCGGCGGGCAACGGCGACGACTCCTCCTTGCGCGGGCGATACTGTCCACGGTTCCGGTGCTGCTCTTGGACGAACCCACCGAACATCTCGATGGTCACGCCTCCGAAACGATGCTGCGGGCGTTGTTGGACGCCGACAGCTCGTTGCTGGCGGGGCGGACCGTCGTGGTCGCCACCCACCACCTGCCCGATTCCGTGACATGCCTTCGTATCCAACTCGGCGATACAGTGCAGGTATGACGGAAACGCCACCTCCGCCGCCGCCATACCAGCCGGCCGGCGGCTACCCGCCGCCCTTCCCCTATCCGTATCCGTACGGCGCGCCCGGCGCTCCGGTTCCCCCACCGGCGCCGAAGAACGGCATCGGCTTGAGTGCACTGATTGTCGGAATCGTTGCCATCCTGTTGTCGTGCACGGTATTTGGCGGATTTTTCGGGGGCATCGTGGCGGTGGGGCTCGGGATCGCGGGCCTACTCAGGGTCAAACGCGCCGAGGCCGACAATCGCGGCGTGGCCATCGGGGGCATCGCGTTGGGCGGCCTCGCAATCCTGCTGTCCACGTTGATCGTCGTGTTTACCCTGGTTTTCATGAAGTCGGCCGGTTTGAGCGACTTCATCACGTGTTTGGCCGACGTCAAGGGTGATCAGGCAAAGGCCACCCAATGCCAGAACGACTTCGAGAAACGGATGAACGAGAAGGCCGGTACGCCGAGTACGCCTAAGCCTTGATCGCTACCGCGTGGGCGGATCGGCAGGCAGCACATGCTCACCGAGCCGGTCGGTGGCCAGGCTGAGCGACGAGATGTACTGCAGCTGCCCGTCGGGGCCGGGCTTCGCCGAGGCGAGCATGTCGGGGCGCTCGAAGTCGATGCCGCTGACCGCGCACCGTAGCAGCTCATCGGACGGGTTTCCGTACTCGTCGTACATCGGCAGGTCGATACCGTCGTCGGTCCGGCGCAGGTAGTACTTTCCGCGCGTCGCCACGGCCAGGATCGGCGGCAGCACAAAGGCGATCACGACTGCCACGATCGGCGAGTAGGGACGGATCGCCTCGCCGAACACCCCGAAGAAGACCAGGATCGAGATACCTGCCGAGAACAGCATCGATACAAATCCGACTGGGTTGATGTCGTAAAGCATGCCCCGCCGGAACTCGGGCTCCTTGGGCGAGAGCTTGAGCAGGTACTTGTTGACCGCGATATCGGAGGCCACCGTGACGACCCATGCCATACCGCAGTTGGCGTAGAACCCGAGGATGGTGCTCAGGAAGTCGAACATGTTGGCTTCCATGAGCACCAGCGCGATCAGCAGGTTGAACAGCACGAAGACCAGACGGCCCGGGTAGTGCTTGGTGATGCGGGTGAAGGAGTTGGTCCATGCCAACGAACCCGAATAGGCATTGGTGACGTTGATCTTGATCTGGCTGATAACCACCAGAATCACCGCCAGGGTGATCGCCAGCCAGTGCGGCATCATGTTCTGGTAGATCTCCAGGAACTGATGCACCGGCTGATTGGCCACCGCGGCCCCGCCCGCCACGTTGGCGATGAGATACACGGCCAGGAACAGCCCGATCACCTGTTTGATGGCACCGAACAGGACCCAGCCGGGTCCCGCCAACAACATGGCGGTCCACCAACGGCGGCTGTTCTCAGGGGTTTTCGGCGGCATGAAGCGCAGATAGTCGATCTGCTCGGCAATCTGCGCGATCAAGGATAGGCACACCCCCGCTGCCAGCATGATCGAGCCCAGATTGACGGCCTGCGCGTCCTTGCCGCCGTAGGCGAAAAACGTGCCGATGGAATCCGGGTGACGCACTACCAGATAGACGAACGGGATGACCATCATGACAAGCCACAACGGGGTGGTCCACACCTGAAGCACCGACAATGCCTTCATCCCGTAGATGACCAGCGGAATGATGATGATCGTGGACGTCGCATAGCCCACGGGTAGCGGTACGCCGAGCCCGAGCTTGAGTCCTTGGGCCATGATCGAGCCCTCGAGCGCGAAGAATATGAACGTGAACGTCGCGTAGATGACATTGGTGACGATGCTGCCGTAGTAGCCGAATCCGCTTCCACGCGTGATCAAGTCGAGGTCGATGTTGTAACGGGCCGCGTAGTACGACAACGGGATTCCGGTCAAAATAATGATGACCGCAAAAACCCCTATGCCCCACAGCGCATTTCCGGTGCCATAGGAGATTCCAATGTTGGCACCGATCGCGAAGTCTGCCAAGTAGGCGATGCTGCCCAAGGCGGTAACACCAACCACGGCGGGGCTCCAGCGCCGAAAACGCCTGGGAGCGAACCGGAGTGTGTAGTCCTCCAATGTCTCCCGCAGTGCCGCGCTTTCCGAGGCGTCGTGGGTGGACGGAGCAGACGAAACGGGTGCGGATGCAGTCGTATCGAGAGTGTCGGTCACGCGGACAGCCTGTCCACCGCCCAATTCGAGCGCGTTTTCCGGACGTTAATGTCCTGTTACGTGGCAGGTCCAGCAGACACTTTGGGGCGCATCCTGGGCGCGAATTCCAGGCTCAGCAACGCGAACGCGACCAGCGGCACCGTCGACATCTGCACGAGCACGTATCGCGCCGCACCGAGGGCGTGGAACTTGCGCAGGTACCGGTACAGAGACTCCAGCGCGATCAGCGGATCGAGTATGTGAATCGCCGAGTAGCAGATCTGCTGCGCGCGGGTGCGGTCCCTCTCGGCAAAGATCTCCGGGAACGCCGCGAATGCGAGCGACAACCGGCGCGCGCCTTCTGCCTTCGCACACGTGATCATGTCGATCGTGAGTCGCTCGTCCAACCCGTTGGGCGAGCTGGGGCGCCGCCATGGCACATCGAGGGAGACATCGGTGCCGCCACCGGAGGTGACATACCGATGAAAGCCCTGCACCACACCACGATTGTCGCGGGCGATGATGAGCCGGATGCCGGGGTAGCGACCGAGTAGCGCGCCGTCGAGGATCATCGAGAAGCCCCGCTCGAATCGACCTCCGTGCGAAAGTTCCATCACCTGTTCCAGTTCGGTGCGTAGCGCACCATCGAGACTGCGCTCGTCGACAATCTCGGTGGTCACCCCCGAGTTGTGGGTGCGCTGCATGCCCTGGCGCAGGTTGCGATACTTGCGGCCCACCATGTCGAAGGTCTGCACGTCGACGACGACATCGCGACCCACGGCTATGGCGCGCAGCCGGTGACCCACTACGCGGGAGTCGCCCCACAGTGGCAGGCGGCGCTCACTGCATCCCAGAATCGCGATGCGCCAGCCATGCGAGCGGCACATCGCCGCGAAGTCCCGGACCAGGGACGGGAACCCGGACTCGTCCCCGATGGGGTCGCCGCCGACCACCGCAAAACCCGCCCGGGTCCGGTACGCGATCGCCGCGCTACCGTCGGCATTGAAGTAATAGGACTTCAGCGAGTGCATGGCAAACACCGCCAACGGATCGTCGCTGGTCTTGGCGACCAGGGCACAGATCTGCGCCAGCGCCTCCGGTTGCGGCGCCGCCGATGTCGGCCACATCAGGATGAGACCGGCGGCGACGACCAGTACGTCACCCGTGCGCTCGAATTGCAGGACGTCGGCTCCCAGTGCGATCAGAATCGCTACCCCCGCCCACGCCGCATGACCGTAGGTGACCGGCCGGCCAAGGAAGATTCCGCGCGCGATAAAACCGACACAGAAAAGAACGGTCAGAGGCCAAAGGATTTCGTCGAAATCGGGGTGTTTCAGGTATCCGGCATGGGCGACCAAAAGCACCAGCCACCCGGTCACCAAAAGCAGCGTACCGGCGCTTACCAAACGCGCTGATCGTGAATCACTATGAACGGCAATGCGTTCAGCAATGCGCACACGGGTGGTAGTCGCTGATGGTTCTAGCATCCAGCCACCTCCCCGGGAGCTCGCATCCACCTCCCAGGATACTCCTGCGACTACCAGCGGTCGGAGGGATCACTCTTTCCGATGGCAAACCACAAGATGGGTCCGAAGATCGGAAACACAAGCACGATGATGGCCCATGGGAGCTTCTCGCCATTGGGCTTCGCCGGGTCCTTGATGATGGAAATGATGGTGACAACGGTGAGGACCAGCACCAGCAGAGAAAGAATACGAATCATGACCGCCCCGGGAAGTATTTGATAATGCCTTCCTGAATGGTACTGGCCAGCAACGCTCCTTCGCGATCGAAATAGCGCCCCGCGCCCATTCCGCGACCTGCCGAGGCGACCGGCGACTCGGTCGCGTAGAGCACCCAGTCGTCGAACCGCAGCGGACGGTGAAACCACACGCTGTGGTTGATGGTCGCTGCAAAAATCCGGTCATAGCCCCAGGACAGACCGTGGGTGGTGATGATCGAGTCCAGCACGGTGGTGTCCGATGAATAGACCAGTGCGGCGCTGTGCAGCACCGGGTCATCGGGTAGCGCCGCATGGGTCTTCATCCAAACCCGATTATGTTCCAGCCGTTCAGATTTCGCCTTGAGAACCCACGCCGGGTCATTGTCGTACCGCCATTCGATCGGTTTGAGCGCGGCCACGAACATCGGCACGGTCTCCTCGTAGCCGACCAGATGCTCGTCGATGGACGGCAGTGTCTCGGGATCGGCCACCGTCGGTGGCTTCACCGCGTGCTCCAGCCCTGGCGAATCCTTGAGATACGACACCAACGCCGAGGACAACAGCAGCTCACCCTGGACCGCGTCAACCCGCCTGTTGGCGAAGCTACGCTCGTCCCGCAACCGCTGCACCCGGAATTCGATGTCCCGCTCGGGGTCGCCGCCATTGATGAAATGGGTCGAGATCGCGGCCAGCGACAGCCTGTCCGATACGGTGCGGCCGGAGGCCACCACGGACTGCGCCATCAGCTGACCGCCAAAGGTGCGCGGCGGATTGACGGTCGGATGCCCGCCGATGAAGACGTCGGTCTCGGGATTTTTCAGTTCCAGCAGCGCAAGAAGCTGTTCAAAGTCGGCCTTGCCTGATTCTCTTCGCGCAAGCGGCTCATCGATGCTGATGCTGAGCTCCTAGTGGTCGTCCTCGCCGATCCGGTGCACATGGATCAGATTGGTCGAGCCTACTGTCCCGGGAGGGGCGCCCGCGACGATCACCACGAGATCTCCGCTCTGATAGCGCTCCATCGCCAGCAATGCCGTATCCACCTGTTGGATCATGCCGTCGGTGGTGTCCATCACCGGGACAATGAAGGTTTCCGTTCCCCAGGTGAGCGCGAGCTGGCTACGCACCTCGGGCAGCGGGGTGAACGCCAACACGGGTAGTGGGGTGTGCAACCGCGCTAGGCGACGCACGGTGTCACCGGACTGCGTAAACGCGACGAGTGCCTTGGCGTTGAGGCGTTCTCCGATATCCCGCGCTGCGTAGGAGATGACTCCGCGTTTGGTCCGCGGCACGTGTGTCAACGGCGGCGCGCTCACGGAGTGGCTTTCCACCGCGGACACGATGCGAGCCATGGTCCGCACTGCCTCGAGCGGGTACTTGCCCACCGAGGTCTCCCCCGACAGCATCACCGCATCGGCGCCGTCGAGGACCGCGTTGGCAACATCGGAAGCCTCGGCACGGGTGGGCCTGGAGTTCTCGATCATCGATTCGAGCATCTGGGTCGCCACGATGACGGGACGAGCGTTCTCACGCGCGATCTGGATCGCCCGCTTCTGCACAATGGGCACATCTTCGAGCGGCAGTTCCACGCCGAGGTCACCGCGGGCGACCATGATCGCGTCGAAGGCAAGGACGATGGCCTCAAGATTGGCAACGGCCTCGGGCTTCTCCAGCTTGGCGATCACCGGCACGCGGCGTCCGACGCGGTCCATGATGGCGTGCACCAACTCGACATCGCTGGGCGAGCGCACAAAGGACAGCGCGATGAGATCGACTCCGAGGCGCAGGGCGAATTCAAGATCCGCGATGTCCTTCTCGGACAGCGCGGGCACCGAGACGTTCATCCCCGGCAACGACAATCCCTTGTTGTTGCTGACCGGCCCACCCTCGGTGACCCGGCATACCACGTCGTCGCCCTCGATCGCCTCTACGGTCAGCCCTACCTTGCCGTCATCGACCAGCAGCCTGTCGCCGACGGCGGCATCCACAGCCAGCTGCTTGTACGTGGTGGAAACCCGATCGGGGGTTCCGATGACGTCCTCGACGGTGATCCGGACCAGTTCGCCTGTCACCCAGTGGGCAGATCCGGTAGCGAACCGTCCCAGCCTGATTTTGGGTCCCTGGAGGTCGGCAAGCACGCCGACCGCCCGCCCGGACTCGTCGGAGGCTCTGCGCACCCAACGGTAGTTCTGCTCGTGGTCGGCGTGCTCACCGTGGCTGAAGTTCAGCCGCGCGACGTCCATACCAGCGTCGACGAGCGCACGTACAAGCTCGGCCGAACCGGTCGCAGGGCCGAGGGTACAAACAATTTTTCCGCGTCTCGTCACGACTTTTGAGCATAGTCGGGGTGCTACCTACTCACGAGTCAGCGCGAGCACGATTCACCCGCCGGTTACCTTGGCCGGTTTACGTTGTCAGGAGGCCAATTTCAGACCGATGATGCCTGCCACGATCAATCCCAGGCTCAGTAGGCGCCAGATGTTGGCCGAATCGCCGAACAGCACAATGCCTAGGATCGCGGTACCGACGGCTCCCACGCCCACCCAGATCGCGTAGGCGGT
Organism: Mycobacteroides franklinii; assembly: GCF_002013895.1. GTDB lineage: Bacteria > Actinomycetota > Actinomycetes > Mycobacteriales > Mycobacteriaceae > Mycobacterium > Mycobacterium franklinii. The sequence goes on from NZ_MAFQ01000010.1 coordinate 249,975, forward strand.
GCCCACCGGTAGGTTCTTCATCGCGATGCCCAGCAGCGCGATGCTGATGATCATTGATCCGATGGTGCCGACCGTGGGCCACAACCGAGTGAAACCCTCGGTGTACTTCAGGCCGATGGCCCATCCCACCTCGAGAAGACCCGCAAGAATGAGGACCAGCCAAACCATGAGAGATACCTCCGTGTTTCGGTGAGGTCGTCCCCTGGCGAGAGAATGACCGGGCCGTCCCGGTCAATCCCATTTTCTCACACGTCAATCCCTAAGCTGGCGACCAGCCTTGTCGCCGACCTTGCCGCCGAGGATCAACACCGCATCGATGATTCCCCAGATCAGTGCTCCAACGCCGAATGTCACCCAGCCGACTATCAGCTGAATGACGCCCAGCAGGGTCTGGCCGAGGTAGATGCGGCCGAAGCCCAGGAATCCGACCAGGCCCAGCAGTTGCAACAGACCGGCGACGAGTTTCGACTTGTCCGAATACGGCGCCCCGGTGGCCGGGTCGCGTCCATAAGGGGCCGCGGGATCCACATACGGCGGCGGATAAGGAATGCCGGGCGGTGGTACCGGCGGAGGAGTTCCGAAAGGAGGCGGAGTGCTCTCGGTCATTTCTCCACAATGCCAGAATTTTCGGCGGGTTCGTCCGCGGGCTTATCCGCGGCGCCTTCCCCTGGATTCTTCGTGACGCCTTCGTCGGTTGTCTCCGCGACATCCTCGGAATCGTTAGGAGTCTTGGACTCCTCGGTGTCATCGGCAGCGGGCTCTGCGGCAGATTCCCCGGCGCCGGCCGGCGCCGGCGTGCCACCCAGAGTCGCAGGATCCTCACGGCCCTTGGGCGCCAGCAGAATGTAGGCAATCGCACCGAGGAACACCAGCGTCGAGGTAAACGAGTTGACTCGAATTCCACCGAACTGTGTCGCCGGATCCACGCGCATCAGCTCGACCCAGAAGCGCCCGACGCAATACGCCGCGACGTACATCGCGAACAGCCGCCCATGCCCAATCTTGAAGCGCCGATCCACGACAATAAGCAGTGCGAAAACCAAGACATTCCACAACAATTCGTAGAGGAAAGTCGGGTGGACGACCTGGGCTACCTCGCCGGTGGACACACCGTTGAGGTTGAGGACGTCCACCGTGCCATCGGCAGAGCGGCGGTAGAACAGTTCCAGCCCCCACGGCAGCGTGGTCGGTCCGCCGGTGAGTTCCTGGTTGAAGTAGTTGCCCAATCGGCCGATCGCTTGGGCCAGCACGATGCCGGGAGCGATCGCATCAGCGAAGGCCGGCAACGGAATCCCGCGCCGGCGACACGCGATCCAGGCTCCGACGCCACCGAGGGCAACGGCGCCCCAGATGCCGAGGCCACCCTCCCAGACTGCGATCGCCTTGCCCAGGCCCTTGCCATGCGGTCCGAAGTAGGTCTGCCAGTCGGTCATCACGTGATAGAGCCGGCCGCCGACCAGCCCGAAAGGCACTGCCCACAAAGCGATGTCGTAGATGACGCCGCGTTCGCCGCCGCGTTGCTCCCACCGACGATCACCGATGACCAGCGCGACGATGATGCCCGCGATGATGCACAGTGCGTATGCGCGGATCGGGATCGGCCCCAGATGCCAGACTCCTTGGGGCGGACTGGGGATGTATGCCAGATTCACGATAGTCACTGTGCTCTACCTGTTTTCCCTGTTGTCCCTGAGCTCATGCCCTTCGGACTCCGGTGGCCAACTCTTCAGTCAACGTACGCACGGCCGCGGGGCCCTGCGGGGCTGCCGCCACCAATGCCGAACCGACGATCACGCCGTCGGCATATGCCGCGATCTCAGCCGCTTGTGCACCGGAGCGCACGCCCAGACCCACCCCCACCGGGATATCGGAGACCTCGCGGACCCTGCTCACCAGGGTGGGTGCGGCGTTCGACACCGCATCACGGGCGCCAGTGACGCCCATAGTGGATGCCGCGTACACGAATCCCCGGCAGGCGCCAATTGTCTTCGCGAGTCTTTCGGGCGTGGATGACGGCGCGACGAGGAAGATGCGGTCCAAATCGTGTGCGTCCGAGGCGGCGATCCAGTCTTCGGCCTCATCGGGGATCAGATCCGGAGTGATGATGCCGAGGCCGCCCGCGGCGGCGAGGTCACGTGCGAACGCGTCAACTCCATAGCGCAGCACCGGATTCCAGTACGACATGACGACAGCATGCCCGCCGGCGTCGGTGATGGCGCGCACCGTGGTGAACACGTCCGCCACCCGAACCCCGTTGGCAAGCGCGGTCTCTGCGGCGGCGGCGATCATCGGGCCGTCCATCATCGGATCGGAATACGCGATCCCGACTTCGATGATGTCGCATCCGCCGCGCACCAGGGTGGTCATGAGTTCAATCGAGGTGTCCAGGTCCGGATACCCGTTGGGTAAGTATCCGATCAGCGCGGCGCGTTCCTCGGCGCGGCATTTGTCGAAGACTTCGGTCAGACGGCCGGGCTGTGTCATGACTGGCTGCCGTTCTTGTCCAAGAGGTCGAACCACGTGGCGGCGGTCTCGACGTCCTTGTCGCCGCGACCCGACAGGTTCACCACGATGACAGCGCCCGCACCCAACTCGACCCCGAGCGTGAGTGCGCCCGCGACGGCATGGGCCGACTCGATGGCGGGAATGATTCCCTCGGCGCGGGAGAGCAGCAGGAAGGCATCCATGGCCTCACTGTCGGTGACGGGGCGGTAGTCCGCACGTCCACTTTCACGCAGCCAAGCGTGCTCAGGACCGACTCCCGGGTAGTCCAGACCCGCTGAGATCGAATGGGACTCGATGGTCTGACCATCATCGTCCTGCAGCAGGTAGGAGTAGGAGCCCTGGAAGGCGCCTGGTGTCCCGCCGCTGAATGTGGCTGCATGCCTGCCGGTCTCGACACCGTCGCCCGCCGCCTCGTATCCGACGAGGCGCACCGCCGGATCGTCGATGAAGGCATGGAACAGGCCGATGGCGTTCGAGCCCCCGCCGACGCAGGCGACTACCGCGTCCGGCAATCTGCCCTCCTGGGCGAGAACTTGGGCGCGTGCCTCCATACCGATGATGCGCTGGAAATCGCGAACCATCACCGGGAAGGGATGCGGCCCGGCGGCGGTACCGAAGCAGTAGTAGGTGTTGTGCGCATTGGTCACCCAGTCGCGCATCGCGTCGTTGATGGCGTCCTTCAGGGTCTTCGACCCGGACTCCACCGACACCACAGTTGATCCGAGCAGCCGCATCCGCGCGACGTTGAGCGCCTGCCGTGCGGTGTCGACGGCGCCCATGTAAATCACGCATTCGAGGCCCAGAAGCGCACAGGCGGTGGCCGTGGCGACGCCATGCTGCCCGGCGCCGGTTTCCGCGATGACCCGAGTCTTGCCCATCTTCTTGGCCAGCAAGACTTGACCCAGAACGTTGTTGATCTTGTGAGAACCCGTGTGGTTCAGGTCTTCTCGCTTGAGCAGGATCCGCGCGCCACCCGCGTGGGCACTGAGTCGCTCCGCTTCGTACAGCGGGGACGGGCGGCCCACGTAGTGCGTCTGCAGCCGATCGAGCTCATCGAGGAAGGATCGATCGGACCGCGCCTTCTCGTAGGCGGCGGTCACTTCCTCGATGACGGCCATCAGCGCCTCGGCCACGTAGCGACCGCCGTAGGGACCGAAATGGCCGCGGGCGTCCGGATCGTGCGCGGTGGGTTCGGCGATCGCAGCGCTCATCTGCGGTAAACCGGTGTTCTTCATGCTGGATGAGCCGCCTGTGTGAAAGCTTTCGGGCATTGTCTAGCGGGCCGGTTTAGGGCAGGACGGATGCGTGCCCGCAGTCACCAAATCAGCGACGGCCCCCCGCGGATCGCCGCTGGTGACCAACCCCTCGCCGACCAACACGGCGTCGGCTCCGGCACCGGCATAGGCAAGCAGGTCGGCGGTACCGCGGATACCGGATTCGGCGATACGGATCACTCCGCTGGGCAGCCCCGGCGCGATGCGCGAGAAGCAATCCCGGTCGATCTCAAGAGTTTTCAGGTCACGTGCGTTGACTCCGATGACGGAGGCCCCGGCGGACAGAGCCCGGTCGGCCTCTTCCTCGGTGTGCACCTCCACCAACGCGGTCATGCCGAGCGACTCGGTGCGATCGAGCAGCGACACCAGCGCGGTCTGCTCGAGTGCCGCCACGATCAGCAAGATCAGGTCGGCGCCATGCGCGCGCGCCTCGTGGATCTGATACGGGCTGATGACAAAGTCTTTGCGCAACACGGGAACCGACACCGCGGCGCGTACCGAGTCCAGATCATCGAGGCTGCCATGGAACCGCCGCCCCTCGGTGAGCACGCTGATGATGCGCGCTCCCCCGTCCTCGTAGGCCTTGGCAAGCTCGGCGGGATCACTGATATCGGCGAGTGCGCCGCGCGACGGACTGGCCCGCTTGACCTCGGCGATTACCGCGATACCGGGCTCCCGCAGAGCGGCCATCACATCGAGTGGCTTGGGCGCGGCCTTGGCAGCCGCTTTGACGGTGGCGAGATCGATAACGGCTTCGCGAGCCGCGACATCAGCGCGCACGCCATCGAGGATCGAATCGAGTACGGTTCCCGAACTCATGACCTCGACGATTCCCTTCTTGCAGCGCCCCCGCGCCTGCGCACTCGAACTTCACAGAAGGGTAGCCGCTGCGGGCTCACACAAGAAAACCGGGTCACATCGAACCGGACTGTCGAACCGAACTACCGACGTGCCGGACCGGCGGTGGGGTCCTGCCCGTCGTCGAGGCTGTCCCACATCACTCGCTCACTCTGCTTCTTATCGGCCGGATTCGCGGCCTCAGAGCGTCGTGCGGCCGGGGTCTGATACTTGGAGGCCGTGACTCCCCGCCCGGCCCGCAGCAGCGTGATGGCGGCCAACACCGCCACCACGGCGGCAAGGACGGCGGTGGTGGCACCACCGGAAAGGCGATCGGCGCCGACCAGAGTCGATACCGCGACGTTCTTCACCTCCGCGGCGCGCGGCCCGACATCGCGAACCGCCCAGAGGCTGACACCGAGATAGGCGGCGCCGGCTCCGATGACCGCCACCAGGACGGCCAAGATGCGCAGGGCCCAGCCGCGTATCGCGAGCGTGGCGATCGCGGCTGCGATCAGGGCGACGGCCAGCGGCACCAACGCGGCGGACCAATCGGCGCCGGATACCAGCAGCGTTCTGGGTTCACCCAGACCGTCGAAGGAACGCAGCCGAACCCAGGTGAATTTCGAGGCCACCCACAGCGCAGCCGCGGCGACGACGAGGAGTCCAGCGCCCGTCAGGAGCTGTCTGCGGCCCGGGTTCGGCGGGCCCGGGTCAGACATCCGCGGCGCCCGTGAGGGTTTCAGCGGCCGCGATGGCGTTGAGCACGGCGGTGGCCTTGTTGCGCGCCTCGTTGTATTCGTACTCGCCCGTGGAGTCGGCCACCACACCCCCGCCGGCCTGCACATAGGCGCGGCCGTCCTTGAATAACGCGGTGCGGATCGCGATGGCGAAATCGGCGTTGCCTGCGAAGTCGAGGTAGCCCAGGACTCCCCCGTACAGTCCGCGGCGGGTGAGCTCGACTTCCTCGATCAGTTCCATGGCGCGCACCTTCGGTGCCCCGGACAGCGTTCCCGCTGGGAAGCACGCGGTGATGGCGTCCAACGCCGTCTTGCCGTCGGCAAGCGATCCGGACACTGTCGACACCAGATGCATGACATGGCTGTAGCGCTCGATATGGCTGTAATCACTGACCTTCACGGTGCCGGGGGTGCACACCCGCCCGAGGTCATTGCGGCCGAGGTCGACCAACATCAGGTGCTCGGAGAGTTCTTTTTCGTCGGCGAGAAGATCCTTGGCGAGCAGGATGTCCTCCTCGGCAGTAGCCCCGCGCCAGCGCGTTCCCGCGATCGGATGGGTGGTGGCCACCCCGTCCTTGACGGTGACTAGCGCCTCCGGGCTCGACCCGACGATGGAAAATGCTGTTCCACCATCGGAATCCGGTGCATGAAGCAGATACATGTACGGGCTGGGATTGGTGACCCGCAGGATTCGGTACACCTCGAGTGGGTCGACATCGGTCTCCATCTCAAAGCGCATGCTCGGGACAACCTGAAACGCCTCGCCGGCTTCGATGTCGCCGACCAGCTTGTCCACGATTGCGCTGTACTCCTGGACGGTGCGCTGGCTGCGGTAAGTGGGCGCCGGTCGATCGAAGTGGGCAACGGTCGACGGGAGCGGCTGCCCCAGTGCCGCCGTCATCACGTCCAGCCGCGCGACCGCGCTGTCGTACGCCTCGGCCACGCGTTCCGCCGTGTCATCCCAGTTGACCGCGTTGGCGATCAGCGTGATGGTGCCCTCGTGGTGGTCGACCGCCGCCATATCGGTGGCGAGCAGCAGCAGCAGATCCGGCAGTCCGAGGTCGTCGGTGGCATGTTCCGGAAGCTTCTCCAACCGCCGGACGATGTCGTAGGCCAGGAAGCCCACCATGCCGCCGGACAGCGGCGGGAGACCTTCGAGCGACTCACCCGCCAGCAGATCCATGGTGGCACGCAGCGCGTCGAGCGGGTCTCCGCCGACGGGGGCGCCTTCCGGAGTCGCTCCCAGCCACGCGGCATGACCGTCCCGCACCGTCAACGCCGAGGGCGATCCCGCACCGATGAACGACCACCGCGACCACGATCGGCCGTTTTCGGCCGACTCGAGCAGGAATGTGCCGGGGCGGTTTGCGCCCAGCTTTCGGTACGCGGAGAGTGGGGTTTCGCTATCTGCCAGTACTTTTCGAGTCACCGGCACCACCCGATGCACCGCCGCCAGGGCGTTGAATTCTTCCCTGGTCGTGGTGGCGGCGCCGCTGACGGTGCTATGCATGGGAGCCATTCTCCCAGACCCCCGCCAGGGGATTTGGCCGCGTCGCTAACGCTGAGTGTGCCTAGCCCTCGTACGCCTTCAGCGAGGCGACCAGTCGCTCCAGTCCGGCGACGACCGTGGCGCGCTCGTCGCCGAGCCCGGCAAGCGCTTCGGCTTCGATGCGCAGCCGCTCCGGGAACAGCTCGTCCACTACCGAGCGCCCGCTATCGGTCATGCTGATGATCGCGGCCCGCCGATCGTTGGCGTTCGCCTCCCGGCGCACGTACCCACGCTCTTCGAGCTTGCGCAGCATTCTGGACACCCAGGCCTGTGATACCCCAAGCTCTTCGGCCACGTGACGGGCGATCACTGGCCCCTTGCGGTGACGCAGCACCACCAGAACATCGTGCTCGGGCTCGGCGATGGCCGCCGTTGCATAGAGAGGCTCAAGCAACCGGGCAAGCAGTCCCGACGCACGCTTCAGCGCGCCGATCACCTCCATCGGTGATGTGTCGAGCTCCGGCCTGTTCAGCGTCCAGTCGCGTGCGGTGATCGAGCTCTCGTGGACGGCCATCATGCCTCTCGGTCCAGGTATTTCAGGTAAACGCGGGTAGGACCCAGGCTATCGAAACCGCGACGTCGCTATCCGGAGCTCGGAAACAACCATCTGCGGTGCGGTCATTTTATTCCCCTACGGCCCGTGCCGATCCCTGAGACAAGCGTCTCACTCGCCAGATCCACACCTAATACATAACTTGTATAGTATCTGTCACGCATGAGTTCCGCTCCACAGTCGCAAACGCCACAACGGTGAACGCGCCGAGCGGCAGGCTCTACCGCCGTCACCAGTGACGACCACGTTCCACACCGCTCGGCAAGCAACGGGGCAAGCCGATGTCGCCCGGATGTCGCGGGTTCCGCGGGCATTGAACCTCGAAAGGTGCAGCCATGAGCGTTTCCAGAAGCCGTCGCGTGGTCAACAAGATCTGGCTGCCCGTGTTGGCGATCGTCATACTTCTGATCGCAGGGCTGGCCATCAAATTCGCGCACGGGGTGTTCGGCTCGGAGGACCGAACACGCAGTCCTGGAGGCAATTTCGCGGTTGTCCAATTCAATCCCAAGAACATCGTCTACGAAGTGTTCGGCGACTACGGCGGCTGGGCGCGGATCAGCTATTGGGACACCAACAACCGACCGGTCGATATTGAGCCGACCGCATTGCCCTGGACGCATACGGAGACCACGGTCTTGACCACCGCGACCGGGGACATCACGGCACAGGTAGCGGGTCAAAACGTCGGCTGCCGCATCACTGTTGACGGACTGGTGCGCTCGGAGCACACCGCGACCGGCGAGCACGCCGGGGTCTGGTGCCAGGTGCTGTCCGCATGAGCACACACTCCGCACAGAAACCGTTGTTCGCCAAGATAATTCGCAAGTATTCGATACTCGTGGTGCTCGCCTGGGCGGCGTTCACCGTGGTGATCAACGTGGTGGTACCCCAGCTCGAACCGGTCACGGATCAGAATCAGGGCCCACTGGTGCCACTCGACGCACCGTCCTCCAGGGCGCTGATTCACATCGGCGAGTCGTTCCAGGAATCCGACAGCAACAGTTTGGCCATGGTGATCCTGGAGGGTGACCACAAGCTGAACGATGCCGACCACACCTTCTACGACACACTGGCCAGCAAGCTTGAAAATGACAAGAAGCATGTCCAGTACGTGATGAACCTGTGGGGCCAGGGCACGACCGCCGCCGGCGTACAAAGCTCCGACGGGCAAGCGGCCTACACACTCGTGCGGGTTGCCGGTGACCAGGGCTCGACAGTCTCCGACGAATCGATCCGCGCGGTGCGCGAATTGGTCTCCGAGGTGCAGCCCCCCAACGGGGTCAAGGTGTACGTCTCTGGCTCCGCCCCGCTGTCCACGGACATGCTCCAAGTGGGCAACCAAAGCATGATCCGCCTGATGTACGTGACCATCATCATCATCACGGTGATGCTGCTCATCGTTTACCGGTCCGTGGCGACGGCACTTCTGACGCTGCTGATGGTGATGGTGGAACTCTCTTGTGGGCGAGGCGTTGTCGCTTTCCTCGCCTATCACAAGTTCATCGGCATCTCCGTGTTCGCATCCAACATCCTGGTGTCGCTGATCCTCGGAGCCGGAACCGATTATGCGATCTTCTTGATCGGCCGATATCAAGAGGCACGCCATGCCGGCGAGGACCGCGAGACCGCGTATTACTCTGCGGTCAAGGGTGTCTCGCATGTCATTCTCGGGTCGGGGCTGGCCATCGCGGGTGCGACATTCTGCCTTCAGTTCACCCGACTCAACTACTTCAACACCATGGGCATCCCGTGCGCGGCCGCGACGCTCGTCGCCGTCGCCGCATCTCTCACCTTCGGGCCCGCCGTATTGGCACTGGGTAGCCGATTCGGGGTGTTTGAACCGAAAGTCAAGGCCAGCACTGGAATTTGGCGCAAGGTGGCTACCGTCACGGTACGGTGGCCGGGCCGGATCCTGGTGGTGAGCAGCGTGGTGGTGATGATCGGCTCGATCACGCTTCCGTCCTACCGCCCCAACTACAACGACCGGATTTACATCGCCGACGACGTCCCGGCCAATCAGGGGTATGCCGCGGCAGACAGGCATTTCCCGGTGAGCAAGCTCAACAGCGACATGCTGATGATCGAGTCCGATCACGATATGCGCAATTCGACGGACATGATCGCGTTGGACAAGGTGGCGCGCGAGGTGTTCCACACTCCCGGCGTCGCCATGATCCAAAGCGTCACCAGACCATTGGGCACACCACTGGAGCATTCGTCGTTCACCTACACGATGGGGACGATGGGCACCAAGATCAACGAAATACTGCCCTTCCTCACCGATCTCACCGACCGGTTCACCCAGATGGCCGATATCACCGACCGGATGGCCGCCCTGATGCGCCAACAGCAGGAGCTCACCGGGCAACAAGCAGGTTCTGCGCACATCTCCCTCAAGGGTGCACAGGAGTTGAAGGATGCCACCGTCAGCATGCGGGACACCCTCGGGAACTTCGACGACCAATTCCGACCGCTGCGCAACTACTTCTATTGGGAACCGCACTGCGCGGACATCCCGATGTGCTGGGCGATGAGATCACTGTTCGACATGACCGACCAGGTCGACGCGATGACCGATGCGGCGGACGACAGCCTCAAGGCCGCCGTGATTCAGGATGCCGTCACCCCCCAACTGGTCGAGGTCATCGGCAAGAGCGCCGCCGAACTGGACAAGATGAGAAAGGTGGTGCTCACCGAGCAGAGCACCATGCGGCCCATGCTGACCCAGATGAATGAGCTGGGCCGCCAGATGATGGACCTCGGATACGCATTCGACAGCTCGAAGAACGACGAGTTCTTCTACCTGCCGCCCGACGCGTTCGCCAATCCGTATTTCCAGATCGACCTGAAGTACTTCATGTCGCCGGACGGAAAGTCCGCCCGCTACATGATCTATCACGACGGCGAGGCCCTGAGCCCGGAAGGCATTGACCACGCGCAGGCGTACCTCCCCAAGGCCAAAGAGGCACTCAAGGGCACGACACTGGCCGGGTCGCGCGTCTATCTCGGTGGCGCGGCCGCAACCTACTGGGACATCCAGGACGCCACCAAGACCGACCTCCTGATCGCGGCGATCGCGGCATTCGCCCTGATCTTCCTGGTGATGCTGCTGATCACCCGGAGCGTGGTGGCGGCACTGGTCATCATCGGCACGGTGGCGTTCTCATACTCCGGCGCCTTCGGGCTGTCGGTGTTGGTCTGGCAGCACTTCCTGGGCATACCGCTGAGCTGGTTGAACCTCCCCATCACCTTCATCATCCTGGTGGCCGTCGGGTCTGACTACAACCTGTTGTTGATCGCCCGATATCTGGAGGAAAGCAAGGCCGGGCTCAACACCGGACTCATCAGGGCCGTCGCCAACTCCGGCAAGGTGGTGACCACCGCGGGCATCGTGTTCGCGACCACGATGATGGCCATGCTCTCCAGCGACCTACTGTCGGTGGGGCAGCTGGGCTCCATCATCGGCCTTGGCCTGCTGCTGGACACGCTCATCGTGCGCTCGTTCATCACTCCCGCGATCGCCCGGCTGCTTGGACCACTGTTCTGGTGGCCGCGGCTGATCCCGGCGCGCCCGAAGCCCGCAACGTATCGGTGAAACACATTGCACACCAGTTGATTTGGCTCGGCGGTACAAATTCCAGTGGAACTCCCACACCGTACCGCCGGGCAGGAACACCGTCACGCTCTTCGATGGCACCGCACACCTCATCACCTCGAAGCCATCCAGACCGGCCGATCGTATCGAACATACATTCGAGCCGTCAACGCATCTAGCGTGGGACGGTGGCCGACGAGTGCTTGTTTTGCGGAATCATCTCCGGTGCGGTGCCCAGCGTGCGGGTGTCCGAGGACGCCGAAACGTACGCGTTCATGGACATCAACCCCGGCTCAGACGGACATCTGCTGGTGGTTCCCAAGCGGCACAGCAGGGATCTGCTCGAGATACCCGCCGATGACCTCGGAGCCGTCGCCGTGGCGGCGCAGCGCATCGCCAAGGCGGTGGTCTCCGAGCTCGGGGCCGACGGCGTGAACCTGCTGAATTGTTGCGGTGCGCACGCGTGGCAGACGGAGTTCCACTTCCACCTTCACGTGATTCCCCGATATGCCGACAAGTCCAAAGACGGCCTGCGATTGCCGTGGGCGCCGGGCGTCCGTGGCGACATGCGCACGATCACCGCCCTGGGAAACACCCTGTGTGCGGCGCTGGCCGCTAAAGAAATGTGACGGTCTCGGACAGCGCTGCCCGCGGCATCTCCGGATGTTGCGCCGCCGGATTGCTGTAACCAATCGACATGCCGCAGTACAAGACTCGCTGCGGCGGCGGCGCAATGACTTGCGCGACGGTGCGGTGATACTCCGCCCAGGCGATTTGCGGGCAGCTGTGCAGCCCTTCTGCCCGAAGCAGAAGCATCACCGTCTGTAGGTACATGCCCGCATCACCCCATTGCGGTGGCATATCGCGATCGAGGTAGCAGAACAGGGCCGTTGTGGCGCCGAAACAATCCCAGTTGCCGGCGCGGACCCGGGCCCGGGCCGCCTGATCGTCGTGATCGATACCCAGGGCGCCGTAACGTCGTCGCCCAAAGTCGTACAGTCTTTGCCGATAGGGGCCGCCCAGTGGCTCCGGGTACGTCGCCACCTCGAGGGCGTCCCCGCGATCTCCTGCGCTCACCCGCTGGGCAATCCGGTTCTTGAGCTCCGCGAGGCGTGCGCCGCTGAGTACGTACACATGCCATGGCTGCAGATTCCCTCCCGACGGAGCCCGAGAGGCGGCCGTCAGCACCCGAGTGAGCGTCTCATGATCCACCGGGCGATCAAGGAAGTCCCGGACTGAGTGCCGGGACGTCACCGCGTCATATACGTCCACGTCACCGATCGTATGGCGACACACCACCGCGCACGGGTAGCGTTCGGTTCATGAAACCTGGTGATCGCGTCGCGGACTTTGAGCTCCCGGATCAGACCGGAACCACCCGCAGCCTGTCCGCCCTCCTCGCCGACGGGCCCGTCGTGCTGTTCTTCTATCCGGCCGCCAATACCCCCGGCTGCACCGCCGAGGCCTGCCATTTCCGTGATCTGGCAAGCGAATTCAAGGATTTGGGCGCTTCCAGAGTGGGCATCAGTGTCGATTCCGTGGAGAAGCAGGCCGATTTCGCCGACAAGCGCAAGTTCGACTACCCACTGCTATCGGATAGCGGCGGCAAGGTTTCGACTGCCTTCGGTGTCAAGCGCGGGCTGCTGGGCAAGCTCGCTCCCGTCAAGCGGACCACGTTCATCATCGGTACCGACAAGACGGTTCTCGAAGTCTTCTCGAGCGAGCTCAACATGAACGCGCACGCGGATAAGGCCCTGGAGTTCCTGCGCGCCCGTACGTAGCGCGCTACCTAACGCGCTTCACTCAGGAGTTCATCGCGGTCAAAGCAGCTGTGGGCGCCCGTGTGACACGCGGGTCCGGTCTGATCGACCTCGAGGATCAGCGTGTCACCGTCGCAGTCCAACCGCACCGAGTGCACGTACTGGGTGTGCCCCGATTCCTCACCCTTGACCCATAGACGCTGTCGGGACCGCGAGAAGTAGGTGCCCTGGCGCGTGGACAACGTCAGGGCCAATGCCTCGTCGTTCATCCACGCGACCATGAGTACGGTTCCGGTGCCGCGTTCCTGCACCACCGCGGTCACCAAACCTGCCGCATCGCGCTTCAGGCGGCCGGCAATGGCCGGATCCAGTTCGGTCATCGCACCGTGATCCCTTCTGCCGCCATCGCCGCTTTCACCTCACCGATGGTCAGCTCCCGGAAGTGGAAGACACTGGCCGCCAGCACCGCATCAGCGCCGGCCTTCACCGCGGGCGCGAAGTGCCCGATAGCGCCGGCACCGCCGCTGGCGATCACTGGGACGTCAACCGCGGCCCGTGCGGCCGCGATCATCTGAAGATCGAATCCCGCCTTGGTGCCGTCGGCATCCATGGAATTGAGCAGGATCTCCCCCACGCCCAATTCTGCTCCACGACTTGTCCATTCGATCGCGTCGATCCCAGTGCCCTGGCGTCCGCCGTGTGTGGTTACCTCCCACCCGGACGGGGTCGGCTTGTCGCCCTCACGGACGCGGCGGGCATCGACGCTCAGCACGATGCACTGTGACCCGAAACGTTGCGCCAATTCGGCCAATAGTTCTGGGCGCGCGATCGCCGCGGTGTTCACACCCACCTTGTCCGCACCGGCACGCAGCAGGACGTTGACATCATCCACCGATCGCACACCGCCGCCCACGGTCAACGGGATGAACACCTGCTCGGCGGTGCGCCGCACCACATCCAGCATGGTGGCGCGCCCCGAGGACGAAGCGGTGACATCAAGAAAGGTGAGCTCGTCGACGCCCTCCGCGTCATATGCCGCGGCCAGCTCCACCGGATCACCTGCATCGCGCAGATTTTCGAAGTTCACGCCCTTGACCACCCGACCGTCGTCGACGTCGAGGCAAGCGATGACACGGGTGGCGACACTCATCGGTAGTCCTCCGGATCTCCGACCTCAGCAAGCACTTCCAGGATCTGTTCATGCACGCCGGGCGCGGCTACCAGCACCGAGGCTGATTCCGGTGTCCAGGGCGCGCCACTCAGATCGGTCGCATGACCGCCCGCGGCGTGTACCAGTGCGATACCGGCAGCGTGGTCCCACACGTGCGCACCGAAGCTCACCGCACCGCCCAGTATCCCGCCCGCGGTGAATGCCAAATCGATTCCTGTGCTGCCGTGCATCCGCAGGCGCGAAGTGACCCGGCTCAGCTTCTCCACCACTGCCAGTCGATAGCGGCCCGGAACCCGGCCCTTCCAATCGACGTTGAAGGTACCGAGGCCAACCGCCACATCCGCGAGATCCGTTCGCGGCAGCGGAGACATCGGCACGCCGTTACGAATCAACGGGCCCCCCGCCACGGCGGTGTACTTGTCCCCCATGAACGGCAACCACGTCAACCCGGCCACCGGAACGCCATCAGACATCAGACCCAACAGGATCGCGGCCATTGGCGAACCCGCCGCATAGTTGACGGTGCCGTCAATGGGGTCCACAACCCAGACCAGTCCCGAATCCACTGCCGGGCCACCGAATTCCTCACCGTGCACCCCGATTCCGGTGCGCTCGGTCAGTGCCTGCACGACCATCCGCTCGATGGCGAGGTCTTCCTCGGTGGCGAAGTCCTTACCGCCCTTGAAGACCACACCATCGGCGCCGTGGCCCGCCACGAAGCGCTGGGCCGCCGCATCCAGAATCACGGACGCCTCGCGTACCAGCGCTTCCAGTTCAGCGGTCGTTGTCATGTCAGGAAACGGCGGCTATCGCGTCAGGCAAGGTGAAGCGCCCTGCGTAAAGCGCTTTTCCGACAATCGCGCCCTCAACACCTGCTCCGGTCAGCTCCGCGATCGCGCGCAGATCGTCCAGACTCGACACCCCGCCCGAGGCAATGACGGGCGCGTTGGCCACTCCGGCGACCTGCGCCAGCAGTTCAAGGTTCGGTCCGGTGAGGGTGCCGTCCTTGGTCACGTCGGTGACGACGTACCGCGAACACCCCTGTCCGCGCAGCCGTTCGAGTACCTCCCAGAGGTCACCACCGTCGCTGACCCAGCCACGGCCACGCAAACGATGTTCGCCGTCGACGATTTCGACATCCAGCCCCACGGCCACACGCTCGCCGTGCCGCGCGATCGCCGAGGCGCACCACTGCGGGTCCTCCAGCGCGGCGGTGCCCAGATTGACGCGGGCGCAACCGGTGGCGAGCGCCGCACTCAGCGACTCGTCGTCGCGGATACCGCCTGAGAGCTCCACCTTGACATCAAGCTCGCCGACAACCTGCGCGAGCAGCTCACGATTGGAACCGCGACCGAAGGCCGCATCCAGATCCACCAGATGCACCCATTCGGCGCCGTCGTTCTGCCACGCCAGCGCCGCGTCACGCGGTGAGCCGTACGTGGTTTCGCTGCCGGCCTTACCCTGCACGAGGCGCACGGCCTGACCGTCCGCGACATCAACCGCCGGTAATAGAACGAGACTCAAGAGATTCCCTTCACCCAATTGCTCAACAACACGGCCCCCGCATCGCCACTCTTCTCCGGATGGAACTGTGTGGCAGCAAGTGATCCATTCTCCACCGCCGCGACAAACGGCACGTGATGGGTCGCCCAGGTCACCAGCGGCGGCGCGATCGGCGAATCGCTGGGGGTTTCCAACTCCCACTTCTGCACGGCGTACGAGTGCACGAAGTAGAAGCGAGTATCGGCGTCCAGCCCGGCGAACAGTTCGGATCCTGCCGCCGCGTCAACGGTGTTCCACCCCATGTGCGGAATGACCGGCGCATCGAGGCGGCTGACCACACCGGGCCACTGCGCGCACCCCTGGGTGTCGACGCCGAACTCGATACCGTGGCTGAACAGGATCTGCATACCCACGCAGATACCCAGCACCGGACGGCCACCGGCGAGGCGGACGTCGATGATGCGTTCACCGTCTATGCCGCGCAGCCCGTCCATGCACGCCGCGTAGGCACCGACTCCGGGCACCACGAGCCCATCGGCGTTGAGCGCCATGTGGGCATCGGCGGTCACCGTGACATCGGCGCCTACCCGTTCCAGCGCGCGCTGCGCTGACCTGAGATTGCCCGAACCGTAGTCGAGAACAACAACTTTCGGTCCCGCACCGGTCACAGGCTGCCCTTGGTCGACGGCACGCCGGTCACCCGGGGATCGGGTTCGACGGCTTGGCGCAGCGCACGGGCCACGGCCTTGTACTGGGCCTCGGTGATGTGGTGCGGGTCACGACCGTACAGCGTGCGCACATGCAGCGCGATCCGTGCGTTGAGCGCCAACGATTCGAACACGTGCGCGTTGATGACGGTGTGGTACGGAACCGAAGAACCTGCGATTGTGGTGTGCAGCAGGTGGTCCGGCTCGCCGGTGTGCACACAGTAGGGACGGCCGGAGACATCGACCACGGCGTGGGCCAAGGTCTCGTCCATCGGAATGAAGGCATCGCCGAAGCGGCGTATCCCCTTCTTGTCGCCCAGGGCCTCGGCAAGCGCCTGCCCCAGGGTGATGGCGGTGTCCTCCACTGTGTGGTGGGCCTCGATCTCGGTGTCACCCTTGGCTGTGATTTTCAGATCGAAACTGGCGTGCGTGCCTAGCGCGGTGAGCATGTGGTCATAGAACGGCACGCCGGTGTCGATGTGCACCTGGCCGGTTCCATCCAGATTCAGTTCCACCACGATGTCCGACTCACGGGTGGCCCGCGCCACTCGTGCAACACGTGCCTGCACAGGAACCGTCATGATGCCTCCACTTCTAGGTCGGTCGCAGCCAAGCTGTCGCTGACCTTCAAGAACACGTCATTCTCGCTCGCCAGCCCGACGGTGACGCGCAGATAACCCGGAATGCCAACATCCCGAATGAGAACGCCCGCATCGAGGTACCGCTGCCAGCTCGCCGCGGAATCTGCGAACCGACCGAACAGGATGAAGTTTGCGTCACTGGGAATTACCCGGAACCCACTGGCCGACAACGCCTCTGACACCCTAATGCGCTCGGCAACCAACGTCGCGACACTACCGAGAGTCTCGGCGCGATGTTTCACCGCGGCGCGTGCGGCAGCCTGCGTGAGCACCGACAAGTGGTACGGCAGCCGCACCAGCAGCAGCGCATCGATGACCGCGGGCGCCGCCACCAGGTATCCGAGCCGTCCGCCCGCGAAGGCAAACGCCTTGCTCATGGTGCGACTCACGATCAGTTTCGCCGGGTACTCGTCCACGAGCGTGATGCCACTCGGGGCCGCCGAGAACTCGCCATATGCCTCGTCGAGGATCACCACCCCGGGAGCAGCATCCAGGATCTGCCGCAGATCATCCAGCGGAACCGACTGTCCCGTCGGGTTATTAGGGCTGGTCACGAAGACTACGTCGGGCCGGCGCTCACGCACCGCCCCGACCGCGGTGCCGACGTCCAGGGCGAAGTCCTCCGAACGCTGCGCCTGCAGCCACTCGGTTTGGGTTCCGTCGGAGATGATGGGATGCATCGAATAGGACGGCGTGAACCCCAGCGCGGTGCGGCCCGGCCCCCCGAATGCCTGTAGTAGTTGCTGCAGCACTTCATTGGAACCGTTTGCCGCCCATACATTCTCGGTGGCGACGCGCACACCTGTCTGCTCCGTCAGATACGCGGCCAAATCAGCGCGCAGGGCCACCGCATCCCGATCCGGGTAGCGGTGCAGTTCCGCGGCTACCTCACGGATGGACGCGGCGACATCATCGACCAACCCCACCGAAGGCTCGTGTGGATTCTCGTTGGTGTTCAGCCGCACCGGCACCGTCAATTGCGGTGCGCCATAAGGGCTCTTACCGCGCAAGCTGTCCCGCAGCGGTAGATCCTCGAGTCGGGCCGAACCCCCGATTGCATCGCTCATGATCGCTCGAACCTACGTCGAACGGCCTCACCGTGCGCGGGCAGATTCTCGGCGTTGGCGAGCGTGATCACATGCCCGGAGACTTCTTTGAGGGCCGCCTCGGTGTAATCCACGATGTGGATACCGCGCAAAAAGGTCTGCACCGACAGTCCGCTGGAATGGCGGGCACACCCGGCGGTGGGCAGTACGTGGTTGGATCCCGCGCAGTAGTCACCCAGGCTCACCGGTGACCATGGCCCCAGGAAGATCGCACCGGCGCTGCGTACCCGCGCCGCGACCGGCACCGGCTGGGCCGTTTGAATTTCCAGGTGCTCGGCCGCGTAGGCATTCACCACCTTGATTCCCGCGTCGATGTCGTCGACGAGCACGATCCCGGATTGGGTGCCGGTCAATGCGGCGGTGACACGTTCGGCGTGCACCGTCGTCTGCAGTTGGGTCGCGGTCTCGTTGACCACCGCGTCGGCAAGCGCCTCGCTAGTAGTGACCAGGACACTCGCCGCCAGCACATCGTGTTCGGCTTGGCTGATCAGATCGGCGGCCACGTGCACCGGATCGGCGGTCTCATCGGCGAGGATCGCGATCTCGGTCGGACCGGCCTCGGCATCGATACCCACCAACGAGCGGCACATCCGCTTGGCCGCGGTCACATAGATGTTGCCCGGGCCGGTGATCATGTCGACCGGCGCAAGTTCGGCGCCGTCGGTGTCGGTGCCACCGTGTGCCAGCAGCGCCACTCCCTGCGCGCCGCCGACCGCCCAGATCTCTTCGACACCGAGCAATTGCGCCGCCGCCAGAATGGTCGGGTGTGGCAGACCGCCGAACTGCGCCTGGGGCGGCGAGGCGATGACAAGCGATCCCACCCCGGCCGTCTGCGCCGGGACGACGTTCATCACAACGCTCGACGGATATACGGCGTTACCGCCGGGCACATAGAGGCCCACCCGGTCGACGGGCACCCATCGCTCGGTGACCGTAGCGCCGTCGGCGACCGTGGTCACCGTGTCCTGACGGCGCTGATCGGCATGCACTGCCCGCGCACGGAGAATGGCGACCTCGAGCGCATCACGCACAGCGGGGTCCAGCTCGGCCAGGGCGCGCTCCAGCTCGGCGGCCGGCACCCGCACAGTCTCGGGCCGCACGCCATCGAACTCGGCGCAGTAATCCAGCGCCGCCTCCGCGCCGCGGTCCCGAACGGCCTCCACGACGGGCCGCACCTTCGGCAGCACCGCGTCGACATCCGTGCCTCCCCGCGGCAGCGCCGAGCGCAGATGGGATGGGGACAAGCTCGCACCACGCATGTCGATACGGCGAAGCAGAACGGGTGCGGCGTCATTCACATAAGCCATTGTCCCAGAGCTGCTCAACACCATTTACCAGGCAGTCACCGGTTGTGTGTGACGCATGTCTAACTAGACTCATCCGAAGCTCATCACCAGGACTCCCGCCACGACCCACAACGATCGGAATATCGATGTCAGCAAACAACCAGCCCGGCGTACCCATGCTCCTGCCCGAGTGGCTTGAGCGAGCGCAGATCAGGTTTATCAATCCCCTCGTGGCCCCCATCGCGCGTTTTCTTCCCTCATTCGCCACCGTCACGCACTACGGCCGCACCTCTGGCGCCAAGTACGAGACCACGGTAAACGCATTCCGCAAAGGCAATGCAGTTTCCATTGGGTTGATCCACGGCAAGACCAACTGGACCAAGAACGTGATTGCCGCCGGCGGCGCCGACATCAGGCTGTTCGGTGGTAAGCAAATCCACGTGGTCAACCCGCGCATCGTGGAGCAGGGTCAGGGTGACCCCGCGCTGACACGGTCCACCCGCCAGGTGAACAAGCGTGCAGGCGTCTTCGTGGCCGATATCGCGGAGTAAGCCGGTGTCCGATCCCCCCGACTTCGATCGTCTGGTCCGGGGGCGATCGGCGATACGTGCGTTCTTGCCAACACCGGTTCCGCGAGAGATCCTTCTGGCCGCGCTGGAGTCGGCCCAGCACGCTCCGTCGAACTCGAATATTCAGCCATGGCGGGTGGCCATCGTCGCGGGCCGTACCCGGGACAGATTGGCAGCCGAGCTGACGTCGTACGTCCGGGAACACGGTCTGTCCCGCATCGACCTACCCGAAGAGTTCCAAGCACAACGGCGTGCGCTGGGCAGCCAGGTGTACGGCTCGATGGGCATCGAGCGGTACGACTCCGAGGCCCGCTTCCTGGCCACCTTGCGCAACTTCAATTTCTTCGATGCGCCGACCGCCGCAATGGTCGGGCTCGACGGCAGACTCGGCATCGCGGATGCCGCCGGCGTCGGCATGTACCTGCAGACGCTCGCTCTGGCGCTCGCTGCGCGCGGAGTCGATACATGCATACAGGTGGCACCCGTCATGTTTCCCGAAGTGGTACGACCAGTCGTCGGGTTCTCCGATCAGATCGACCTGGTGTGTGCGGTCGCCATCGGCTACCGGGACCCGTCGGCGCCGGTGAATTCGGTGCGCTCCCCGCGCAATCCGCTCTCCGAGAACGTCACGTTCCTGGAGTGAGCTACATATCCAAACCGATGTCGAGCACCCGCGCCGAGTGGGTCAACGCCCCAACGGCAAAGTAGTCGACACCCGTCTTGGCGTATGCGGCAGCGGTTTCCAGCGATAGCCCGCCGGAGGACTCCAGCTTGAGCTGAGGCGCGCGCGCATCGCGCCGCTGCACCGCCACCTGGGTCTGCCAGACCGGAAAGTTGTCGAGCAGCACGAGCTCGGCGCCCTCGGCCATGACCTCGTCGAGTTGTTCCAGCGAGTCGACCTCGACCTCGCATTCGATATTCGGCGCTATCGCGCGGACCGCCCGCAACGCCGCCACCACCGAGCCCGCGGCCACCACGTGATTGTCCTTGATGAGTGCGGCGTCTCCGAGACCGAGTCGATGGTTGACCCCGCCTCCGGCGCGGACAGCGTATTTCTGCAGAAGACGCAGTCCTGGAAGGGTTTTACGGGTATCACGGATCTGCACGTTCGTACCGTCGACCGCGTCCACCCAGGCGGCGGTGGTGGTGGCGATACCCGAGAGATGGCATACGAGATTGAGCATGGTGCGCTCCGCGGTCAGCAGAGCGCGGGTCGGGGCGGTGACGGTGAGCAGCGATGTACCAGTGCCGACCCGAGCGCCATCGGTGAGACGGTTTTCCACCCGGTAATTCCCCGCACCCACGACCTGATCGAGCACGATGAGGGCGATATCGACTCCGGCGATGACTCCACCGGATCGGGTCACCATCGATGCGGTGCATTCGGCATCTGCGGGCACCGTCGCCTGACTCGTGATGTCCGGCCCATAACACAGGTCCTCGGCAAGAGCACGCTCTATCACCGAACGTGCCTCGGCGAGTTCGGTTTCCGTGAGATTCCCGGTCAACATGGCACCCCCGACGATAGCGCAACTTCGCAGCCATCGGTGTCGCGGCGCACCGGAAGGCTGACGGCGAACAGCGGATCGATTCCCGGCCAGTCCGAGCGGGCATGGCAGCCCCGAGATTCCGTGCGTGCCGTCGCCGCGGCGACCACGGCCTGGGCGGTGAGGGTAAGCGCCGCGTCCTCGACCTCACGTGGTGTTGCCTGCTCCGAGTTGGCCGCCACCACAGTGCCCGAACGCAATTCGGCATCCAGCATGCCGAGTCCGTCGGCGTCGCGGAGCACCGACGCCCACTGTGTCATCGCCGCTTGAAGCCGCCGACGGTCCATTCGGGGTTGCCTGCGATCGCTCTCCTCGACCACGACAGCCCGGTCTGTCACCTGTGCCGCCGCCTCCCCCGCACGCCTGCCCACCACCAGACCTTCCAACAAACTGTTGGAAGCCAGGCGGTTTGCGCCATGCATCCCGGTGCGCGCCACCTCGCCCGCGGCGAACAATCCCGCCACCTCAGTCTGGCCGTGCGGATCGGTAACAACGCCGCCGCAGCTGTAGTGGGCGCCGGGCACCACCGGAATCAGTTGGACCGACGGATCGACCCCCGCCGTCGCGCAGGCCGCGGTGATGGTGGGGAAACGGCCGGCGAAGTTGTCAATGGCGCGTGCATCGAGATAGACACATTGATCTCCGGACTCACGCAGCCGCCGGGCGATTGCCCCGGCCACCACGTCGCGCGGCGCCAAGTCGCCCAGCGGATGCACTCCAGCGGTAACCGAATCCCCATGCGCATCAACCAAAATGGCGCCCTCACCACGAACCGCCTCGCTGATCAGTGGTCGACATCCGGTCCCGCGCGGGGTATGCAACATGGTCGGGTGAAACTGGATGAACTCGATATCGGCTACCGGAACACCCGCGCGCAACGCCAGCGCAATGCCGTCACCGGTCGAGCCCTCGGGGTTGGTGGTGGCCGAATACAGATGTCCCAGACCGCCGGTGGCAAGTACCACCGCACCCGTATTGATCACACCGAGGCCGTCGCCATTTCCGACGACAACGCCACCCACGCCGCCCGGACCGATGAGGATTTCATACACCACATGGCTGCGGCGAATGTCCAGCGTCGCCGCGGCGTGATCGAGCGCCCGCTGCACTTCCGCGCCCGTCGCATCGCCGCCGGCATGGATGATCCTGCGGGTGCTGTGCCCGCCTTCGCGCGTCAATGCCCATTGTCCCGAGCGTGATTCATCGAATCGCGCGCCATCTGCCACCAAATCGCGCACGGCCCGGTAGCCATCGGAAACGATCGAGCGCACCGCCTCGTCATCACACAGGCCCGCCCCGGCCGTCACTGTGTCCCGAACGTGTGCTTCGACGGAATCTTCCGAATCCGGCAGCACCACAGCGATACCGCCCTGCGCGAAATGCGTGGCGGTAGCACCGATCTTGCTCAGTACCAAGACCTTTCGGCCACGGCGGTGCGCTGCCAGCGCGGCCGCCAGTCCGGCTACACCCGCACCGACGACGACCACATCTGCATCAGCACTCCAGGTGGTCCCCGCCGGTGGCGTCATTCTCCGCCGCCGGGTTGTCCGATCTCGATCATCCGCTGGACGCTGCGCCGCGCCAGGCGTGCGGTGTCCAGATCGACATCCACCTCATCGCGCCCTTCAACCAGGCAGCGCAGCAGAGCAGCCGGGGTGATCATCTTCATGTAGGTGCATGAGGCCTTGTCGTTGACCGCCAGGAAATTCACCTCGGGGGCGGCCTTGCGCAGCTGGTGCAGCATGCCAACCTCGGTGGCCACCAGCACTTCCCGCGCACTCGTTGCGCGAGCCGCGTCAAGCATTCCGCCCGTCGAGAGGATCTTCACTCGATCGTCGGGCACTGCCCCCTCGCCTGCGAGGTACAGAGCCGATGTGGCGCAACCGCATTCGGGGTGCACAAACAGCTCGGCGTCCGGGTGTGAACGTGCCTGCCCGGCAAGTTCGTCGCCGTTGATACCGGCGTGCACGTGGCACTCACCCGCCCAGATCTGCAGGTTCTGTCGACCCGTCACCCGTTTGACGTGAGCGCCGAGGAACTGGTCTGGGCAGAACAGCACCTCGCGGTCCGGGTCGATCGACGCGACGACATCGACGGCGTTGGAGGAGGTGCAGCAGATGTCGGTCAGCGCCTTCACGGCAGCCGTGGTGTTGACATAGGAGACGACGACCGCGTCGGGGAACTCGGCCTTCCAATCCCCTAGCTGCTCGGCGGTGATGGAGTCGGCGAGTGAGCATCCGGCCCGCTGGTCCGGGATGAGCACCGTCTTCTCAGGGCTGAGGATCTTGGCCGTTTCCGCCATGAAATGCACCCCGCAGAACACGATCGTGTCTTCGGGCGCCTCGGCGGCGATTCGGGACAGCGCCAGCGAGTCGCCGACATGGTCGGCCACGTCTTGAATCGCCGGAAGCTGGTAATTGTGCGCGAGCAGTGTGGCGCCGCGCTGGTCGGCAAGCCGGCGCACCTTTTCGGCCCAGCGGGCATCGCCCTCCACCCCGGTGTATCCGCCGGGGCCGTCAATCACGCCGTCAAGTACTACGTCAGCTGCGGTCATGGCCGCCTCCTCGCGCCTCGGGTCTCGGTCCGCCGCCAGGCTGGGGTTGGACGACCGAGGTTTTCGACTTATGATCGAAAACATGATCCATACTAGCACCGAACATGAAGTGTTAGCCGTGGTGTTCCAAGTACGTCACTTTGGCGCCAGTCAGGTGCCCGAGCTCGCGGTGCTGCTGTGGCAACGCGCGCTCGAACCACACCGCGGCTCCTGGGCCCTTCCCGGCGGTCGAGTGCGCACCGACGAAGACCTCCCCTCGTCCATCCGGCGACAGCTCGCCGAGAAGGTGGACGTGCGTGAGCTGGCACACCTCGAACAGCTGGCAGTGTTTTCGGAACCGAACCGCGTGCCCGGCCCACGCACGATCGCCTCGACGTTCCTCGGGCTCGTGCCCTTCCCCGCCACACCCGAACTCCCTGCCGACACCCAGTGGCACCGGGTGAGCAATCTGCCCGCGATGGCCTTCGACCATCACGTCATGGTCGCGCACGCACACACCCGGCTGGCGGCCAAGATGTCGTACACGAACATCGGATTCGCCTTGGCGCCACAGCAATTCACACTCTCGACGCTGCGTGACATCTACTACGCCACCCTCGGATACCCGGTCGACGCCACCAACCTGCAGCGCGTGCTGGTCCGACGTGGAGTGCTCACCCCAACCGGAACCACCGCACGATCGGGCCGCAGCGGCGGCCGCCCCGGCGCCCTCTATCGATTCACCGATGATCGGTATCGGGTCACTGACGAGTTTGCCGCGCTCCGCCCTCCCGGCTGACCCGACTAGCCTCTTAGAGTCTTCTTAGGGTATGAATGCGTGGGACCTTGAAGGGAGCGCAGGCATGGCACCCCACGACCTCGCGGTATCCGGTGACGTCAAATGGATCGGCGAAGCACCTCACCAGGAGATCGAGCGCGGCACACGCCCGCTGCTGCCCACGAAGGACCCGTTCTACCTGCCCCCTCTCGGATTCGAGCACGCCGCGCCGGGCACGGTGCTAGGCACCCGCGACGTCGAGATGGCGTTCCTCGGCCTCATCCCCCAGCGATTCACCGCTACCCAGCTGCTCTACCGGACCAATGACCTCAACCTGCGCCCCGACGCCGCGGTGACCACAGTTCTCACGCCCGCGCAGAGCGACCCGGCAACGCCGGTGCCGATCGTCTCCTACCAGTGCGCCATCGATGCCGTCACCGACCGCTGTTTTCCCTCGTATGCCCTGCGGCGCGGCGCGCATGCGCTCGGCTCCTTCACCCAGTTCGAACTGCTGCTCATCGCCGCGCTGCTTGCCAAGGGCTGGGCCGTTTCCATTCCCGATCACGAGGGTGTCGACGGGATCTGGGGCGCGCCGGAGGAACCGGGCTATCGCACCCTGGACGGGCTTCGCGCTGCCCTCAACTGCGACCGGCTGGGACTGTCCCGTCGGGCACCCATCGGCCTGTGGGGCTACTCCGGCGGAGGGCTTGCGACCGCGTGGGCGGCAGAGGTCAGCGCCGATTACGCACCCGAGCTCGAGATCGCCGGCGCGGTACTCGGATCTCCCGTAGGCGATCTGGGCCATACCTTCCGTCGTCTCAACGGTGGACTGTTCGCCGCGCTGCCCGCCCTGGTCGTCGCCGCACTGTCCCACGTGTATCCCGGCCTTGAGCACGTGATCGAGGAGCACGCGACCCCCAAGGGCAAGGAGGTCCTGGGACGGCTCGAGGACATTCCGACCTTCCGTGCCATCATCGCCATGGCCTTCAAGGACATGGACGATTTGGTGGACCAGCCGCTCGATCAGCTCCTGGAGACACCCGAGGTACAGCACGTCTTCGACAGCATCAAGCTCGGCAAGACGATCCCCACCCCGCCGACGTTGATCATTCAGGCCGTCCACGACGAGATCATCTCCACGTCGTGCATCGACGAACTTGCCGACACCTACCGCGGCGGCGGTGCCAACGTGGCGTATCACCGCGACCTGCTCAACGAGCACATACTGCTGCACCCCATGTCCGCGCCCATGTCTATGGAATGGCTCAGCGCCCGGTTCCGGGGCGAAGCCCTCCCGACCGGATCACGCCGCACGAGCTGGCCGCTGGCATTCCAACCCTCGACCTACGTCGGCCTGCTCAAACTCGGCTGGATCAGCGCCAAGGTGATCGGCGGACGTTCTCTCTAACGCGACTCAGCTGTTCAGTGCCGCGATCGCCGCACCCACCGCGGTCTTCTTGACCTGCCGATGCGAACGGTCCGCGTACTCGATGGTGCAATCCGACAATCCGCCGAGCGCCACCGTGGCCCGGATCATCTGCACCCCAGAAGGTTTACTGCCTACCAACAGCCCGATCAGCTTGCGGCGCCATTCCATCATCCACTCGCCCAGCTCGAGCTGCCCCAGCGTGGCCAAATCGCGCACGATGATGCCCATGACAACCCGATGGGCCCACAGCACGTCGAAGTAGTCCTCAAGTAATTGACGCGTATCCGCCGCATCGCTCGTGGACAAAAACGCCTCGAGGTCATCCACCATCGGCTGGACGATGCTCCGGACTAGATCATCACGCGACGAGAAGTGATAGTAGAGAGCTGGTTTGGTGATCTTCAGCCGGGCTGCGATGTCTTGCAGGCTGGTGTTGCGTAGTCCATGTTCGGCGAACAGGTCGCGCGCCACCAGCTGGATGCGCTCCCTGGTGTTGGTTGCGGCGCTTGCCTCGGGAACCATTTCTCGATATTAGCCCCTGACTTTCCGATAGGTAAGCAATATGCTCGGTATACTTACCGATCGTTAAGTAAGGAGTTGGCGTGAGGGTTCTCATTTCCGGAGCAAGCGTCGCAGGACCTACCCTGGCTTTTTGGCTGACACGCTATGGTTTTGACGTCACCGTGGTCGAGCGCGCGCCCAGTCCACGAAAGTCGGGCGGGCATGCCGTGGACCTGTTCAAGCCCGCGATGGACATCGTCGAGAAGATGGGCGTCCTGGACCGCATCGAAGCGCACGAGGCCGGCACCGACATCATCTCCATTCAGCGCGGGGGCAGACGTGGCCTGGTCGAGCTGCCGGAGGCACTGATCACCTCCGCCGTGTCGCAACGCCACATCGAGATCATGCGGGACGATCTCAGCGAAATCCTTTACGAAGCCAGCTCACCCACCGCGGAGTACATCTTCGGTGACTCCATCACAGCACTCACCGAAGAATCCACCGGTGTACACGTCTCCTTCGGCAAGGCCCCCGATCGTCGATTCGATCTTGTCATCGGCGCCGATGGGCTGCACTCGAACGTTCGCAGTCTGGTATTCGGTCCCGAGTGCGGCTACTCCCATTGGCTCGGCGAGTATCTCGCCGTCGCGTCCATACCGAACTATCTCGATCTCAAGGATCGCGCGTTGATGTTCCCGCGCGTCGACCGGTTGGCGGGCATCTACAGCGCCAAGCAACTTCAGGATGCACGGGCGTTCTTTCTCTTCCGCACGCCAGAACCGCTCGACTATCACCACCGCGATGTTGACCGGCAGAAGCAGATCCTTAAACACCTGTATGCGGACTTCGGTTGGGAGGTACCGCGGATGCTCGCCGAGCTGGACACCACGGACGCCTTCTACATGGACTCCATCACGCAACTGCGCATGGACACCTGGTCCAAGGGCCGCATCACCCTCGTCGGCGACGCGGGGTACTGCCCGGGCCCGGCCGTGGGCGGAAGTACCAGCATTGCCGTGGTCGGGGCATACGTGCTCGCCGGGGAAATCGCGGCGGCCGAAGGGGATCACACCCGCGGCTACCTCGCATACGAAGCAGCACTGCGTGACTACGTGCACCGCAGTCGACAGCTGGCCCTTACCGCATCCAGCACCCTGGTACCCAAGAGCCGTCTGGGCCTTTTGGCCCTGGTTCACGGTGCACGCATCCTGCAGCATTTGCCATCACCACTGGCGCACACGCTGTCCCGGCTCGTGGCGGCGCGCCGATTGAATATCCACGACACCTTCACCCTCTGCGACTACCAGCATGTAGCCGACCGAAGGTACATTAGCCAGAGTACGGATCAACAAGAGCCAGAACATCATTGGAGACAGTAGTTGTCACGTTGCTGTGCAACACACCCTCATCGCGAGTGCCGTGCACGGGCAGCACACCACGTAGGCTGACGTCCGGGTCGTCACAACAGAACACATAGGAGTGAGATGGACCGGACCGCCAATCCCTTGTTCAAGGCGGGTCTGGCCGCTATCACCGCAACCACCTTGGTGGTCGCACCCACGGTGGCTCCGCCCACGCGGCAGGCAATCTCACTGCCCGATATCCGGTCCGCCTCTGTACGTCTGAGCGCGTTCACCCTCACGCCACAGGCCGCCAGCGCCCCTGTGAGCCCCTTGACCGCGTTGAAACTCCCACTGTCACTGGCTGTACCCGACGCCGGCAATGCGCCGACGAGCCCATCCCGGCCTGCATCGATCACCCAGCTCACCCCGTTGGTGCAGCCACGGGCCGCGGCAGTGCAGTCCCCCGCGCCCGTCGGCGTCCCGGCGCGGTCCGGCGCATCCGCCTCGGTCGCCGCAGGACCCGCCGTCGCGAACTCCATCACCAATGGCATCGACCAGGCCTACCAATTCGTCCAGTACTGGGTCGACTACGGGGTCAACCTAGCCCAATGGGGCGCCGGGTTCGTTCCCGTCATCGGCGGCCTGGTCAGTGCGCAGATCGGTATCGTCTATGACAATCTCGTTCGGCCCATTGCCAACAGCTTTGTCTACAACCTCGTCGACCCGATCATTAACGACCCCAGCTTCTCCAACATCGTGAACTCGTTCGGGCGATTCGGCGGTGACATCGTGAACTCCGTCATCAACTTCGCCTGGGCTGAGGTGCGTTACCTGCTACCACCGCTGCCGCCCTTGCCCGGCTTGGCCCTTCAGGCGACGCCGAACGCCGACGGCACGCTACCGGCCTCTGTCCACGAGGCATTGGCGCCGTTCACCAAGGCCTTCAAGGATGCCGAGGCCCATTTTTCCGAGGCGCTGGGTCTGACGAAGACGGATCCGAAGCTGACGACCCTCGAAAAAGCCGGCACCGCAGCGCAAACCACCGCGGAATCGAGCAAGGATACGACCAAGGAATCCCCGAAGGAAGACGGCAAGGCGACCGACACAAGTGCCACTGTCGGGGTCAAGGACACCGTCAAGGACACCAAGGAAGCCCAGGACTCGAAGGTATCCGCCGAAGGCAAGGTGCCCGCCAGCGATAAGGTCACCACCGCCACCGACAAGAAGGCGGGCGACACGGCCAAAACGGATGGCACCAAAACAGATGGCACCAAAACGGATGGCACCAAAACAGATGGCAAGGAAACCACCGTCGAGGGCACCAAGGAATCCCCCAAGGACGCCACCACGCCGGCAGCCACTACCGATGCCGACAGGACTTCCGGCGATGGAACAACGGCCACCAAGCCAGCGAAAGACACCGTCAACCTGAAGGATTCGGCGAAGGATCCCAAGTCATCCACCGACGCGGCGCCGGCCGACAAGCCCGACAAGACGATCAAGCCGAAGATTCCCACCGCCAGCACAACCGAGCATGGCGCCATCAGCGCTCAGGGCATAGTCCGCGGCCCTGTCTCACAGTCGACATCGGGACAGTCCGGGCCATCGACCTCAGCCTCAAAGACGTCGGACTCCAAGGTTTCCGATTCCAAGGTTTCCGATTCCAAGGCTTCCGATTCCAGGACTTCAGATTCCAAGGCCTCCGATTCCGTCAAACCGGATAGCGCGACGCCGGATACCAAGACCACCAACACCAAGGCGACCAACCCCACAACGCCGGACGCCAAGACAAAGCCCGAGTCCAAGACTTCCGGGACAAAATCGCCAACCAGCGCCTCCGCGCACGATTCGACGAGCAAGTCCGCAGGATCCGCAAGCAGCTCATCCAAATCCGGTGGAGAAGGCTCCACCTCACACGGCGGTGGCCACGACTAGGCGTCGCGAGCAACCACGCTGTTGACGGCGGCCGGCGAGAAGTGTTGGAGTAAAAAGCCATTCAGGCACCTGGTCGGCGCCGCGCGGGTGGCGGTCCCCCAGGCCAGGGCGATGGAGCGGTGGTAGCCGCCTCCCGCCAGTGGTATTTCGCGTATCCCCGGTGGAGTGCGGTCGTCATGCGGCAAGAGCGCAATCCCCAGCCCGCGACTGATGAGTTCGCGGATGGTGCTGAACTCGGTAACTTCGATCGCGATGTTGGGGATGTATCCGGCTTCACGGCACCACTTCTCGGTGAGCTGGCGCAGGTTGTAACTGGGCGGGTTGGCGATGAATGTCTCGCCGGACAACTCGTCGAGCCGCAGCTGTGCGGCGCCTGCTAATCGGTGGTCCACAGGGAGCGCGATGTGAATATGTTGGGTGCCTATCACGTTGTGGTGCAACCGTTCTGGTGCTGGAATCACGACGGCAAGGTCAAGGTGCCCGCTCAGTAACTGGGCGCCGAGTTCCGTGCCGTGCGCCTGCTTGAGGAGCACACGAATGCCTGAGTGCCGGTATCGAAATGCGGCAAGAAGATCGGGGATGTGACCCGAACCCATCGTGAGAGGAAACCCGAAGCGGACGGTGCCGTGCTCCGGATCCGCGTCCCCGGTGAGCTCGGCAAGTGTGTGGTCGAGCTCGGCGAGCGGCTCACGCGCGCGAGCCGCGAGCCGGTGTGCCTCCGGGGTAAGACGCACCGTCCTCCCGTCGTGAATGAGCAGCGGCACCCCCAGGGCCTCCTGCAATGCGTGAATCCGGCGGCTCATTGACGACTGCGGAATGTCCAACGCGAGCGCAGCCTGCGTCATGTGCCCGTCGTGGGCGGCCAGCTCCACCAAGGCCCGCAGCTGCGGAGCCAGCTGCGATGTCCATCGATCCATTATCGGATGATACTGCTTCAATCATTCATTGGACGGAATGATTGGCAGGGACGGATCGTGAACGGTATGAGCAGAAACCGGAGCGCGTCCGACACGTCCCCCACCGAGGCCGACGTCGTGCTGATCGGCGGCGGAATCATGTCCGCGACGCTGGGCTCGATGCTGTCTGTACTGGCACCCGAGTGGCGAATCATCGTGCTGGAGAAGGCTAGCGCGCTGGCCACGGAAAGTAGCGGCCCCTGGAATAATGCCGGCACCGGGCACACCGGATTCTGCGAGCTCAACTACATGCCGAATCCCGCGAACGGTGAGAAGGCTGCGACCATCGCTCGGCAGTTCCACATCAGTCGTCAATGGTGGGCCTACCTCGCCGACACGGGGTTGCTGCAGCCCGATGCCTTCATTCACTCCGCCGCGCATATGGACGTGGTCTTCGGGCGCCGCGACGTGGATTACCTGCGACGACGGTACGAAACCCTCTCCGCCGAGCCGATGTTCACCGGAATGCGGTACACCGATGACCCGGCCATCATCGAGCGGTGGGCTCCGTTGGTGATGCGCGGCCGAGAACCGGGCGAACCCATTGCCGCCACCCTGCACCCCGACGGAACCGACATCGATTTCGGTGCACTCACCGGGGCACTGACACGCATCGTCACCGATCGCGGCGGGCAGGTCTGGCTGGGCCACGAGGTTCGCGCGCTCAGCCAGAACAGCGATGGCCCGTGGCTAGTGAGCGGCCGAAACTCCGATGGAGACTTCGCGATACGCGCGCACAAGGTGTTCGTGGGCGCCGGCGGGCACGCCCTGCGAATCCTGCAGCGCGCGAATCTTCCCGAGGTCCGCGGATACGCTGTCCTGCCCGTCGGCGCGGCGTTCCTGCGGTGCGCGGATGCCGCCGTCGCGGCGCAACATACAACCAAGGTGTACGGGCAAGCCCCGGTCGGCGCGCCACCGATGTCGGTGCCGCATCTCGACAAACGCGTGGTCCGCGGGCGGCCATATCTCATGTTCGGGCCATATGCGACATTCAGCACCAAGCTGCTCAAGCAGGGCCGGTGGGTCGACTTTTTCACCACGGTGCGCTGGCACAACGTGCATGTGATCGCGGCCGCACTCGTCCAGAACCTCACCCTAATCAGATATCTGATCACACAGCTCATCGCGGGTCCGCGACAACAATTCCGGCAGCTGCGGCGGTACTACCCCCATGCCAAGACCGCCGATTGGGAACTTGTCCCGGCAGGCCAACGTGCACAACTCATTACGCCCGATCCGCGACGGGTGGGTGTGCTCCAACAAGGCACCGAGCTCGTCGTCAGTGCCGATCGCACCATCGCCGGACTACTGGGCGCATCCCCGGGGGCGTCGACCGCGGCGCCGATCATGATCGACGCGCTCCAGCGCTGCTTTCCCGAACAATGGCACGCCACCTGGCATAAGACGATTACCGATGCCATCCCCGGCGCCGGAGATATCACCTGGGACGCCGCGGCAGTCACCAACTCGGCACGTACCACCGCATACTCGCTGCGGCTCGACGGATCTACGCCGTCGAGTTAGCGCCTTCGACTGGCGGCGCCGCCACGGGCGCCCGGTAGACGGGTGTCGGCGCAGGCGGCCACGCATCGAGATCGTCACGGGCGCAGGCAACTACACAGAACATGTACACCACCGCGGCCAGGCAGGGAGCCAGTGCCAGCGTGACGGCGATCTGAGCCTCCGTATGACCGTAGAACACCGCCGGAGCCTGGACGACATACTTGATCCGGTGGCCCTCGTCGAGCTGAGCACCCGCGATATCCAATGCGCCGTAACGTAGCCGGACCAGTACGGCGCCGACTCCCGCTGCTACCGCCGAGCACGCCAGGGCGCCCAGGGTGAGCGCGCCCGCCATGATGGGGCCGCGATGAGCCCGCCACTGCCAGGCTGCCGCGGATGCGATCACGGCAACCACCGCAGCCATACCCATGAGCATGGTGGTGCCGATAAAGAAGTTATCGGCCTGATTACCCAAGTGCACAAACACCCGGCCGTTGTCCCGGGTGTCGGCGATGGCGCCATGCACACCCGGTGCGATGACGCTCCAGAGCGCCCCCACCAGCACCCCGGCCGCGGCCAACGCGCCGAAGACGACTACTGCCGCACGAGCATGTGAAAACCGCGGCGCGCCAGGACGGTTCACGGCAGCCAACGGCTCTTCGCTTGCGCTCATCGGAACCAACGGCTCTTCGCTTGCGCTCATCGGAACCAACGGCTCTTCGCTTGCGCTCATCGCTGCTCGAGCTGCTTGGAGTCCACCTCGCCGTGGCGCGAACACTTCGCGTGCCAACCATCCGGACGCACCTGCACGATCATCCGCCGCCCACAGGCCGCGCAGAACCGCGGTGGCTCCAGCCCCAGATGAGCGGCCGTCGGAAGCGCCGAACCGGCAGCCCCACCATCGATTTCGATCCCCGTGTACACGTTGTACTTACCGGCAGCCACCGGTTCGGTACCCATGAGGTACAGACTATTGGTCACAGGCTGCTGTTCAGAGCCTTGATCGGCATCTGTAGATCGTCGAGCAGTTCCAGGTCTGCCTCGGCCGGGCGGCCCAGCGTGGTCAGGTAGTTGCCGACGATGACGGCGTTGATGCCACCCAGGATGCCCTGCTTGGCGCCGAGGTCACCGAGGGTGATCTCGCGGCCACCGGCGAAACGCAGCATGGTGCGCGGCAACGCGAGCCGGAATGCCGCCACGGCACGCAACGCGTCCGACGCCGGCAGCACCTCGAGATCGCCGAAGGGCGTTCCGGGACGCGGGTTCAGGAAGTTCAGCGGAACCTCGTCGGGCTCCAGCTCGGCCAGGTTCGCCGCGAATTCCGCGCGCTGCTCGAGGGTTTCACCCATGCCGAGGATGCCGCCGCAGCACACCTCCATGCCCGCTTCGCGGACCATCCTGAGGGTGTCCCAGCGCTCCTCCCAGCTGTGCGTGGTGACCACGTTCGGGAAGTGGGACTTGGCGGTTTCCAGGTTGTGGTTGTACCGGTGCACACCCATCGCCGACAAACGGTCGACCTGTTCCTGCGTCAGCATGCCCAGCGAGCAGGCAATCTGGATGTCGACCTCGTTGCGGATCGCCTCGATACCGGCGGCAACCTGCGCGAGAAGCCGCTCGTCGGGGCCACGGACGGCCGCCACGATGCAGAACTCGGTGGCGCCGGACTTCGCGGTCTGCTTGGCGGCTTCCACCAAACTCGGGATATCGAGCCACGCGCTGCGCACCGGGGAGGCGAACAGACCGGACTGCGAACAGAAGTGGCAGTCTTCGGGGCAGCCACCGGTCTTGAGGCTGATGATGCCCTCGACCTCGACCTCCGGGCCACACCAACGCATCCGCACCTCATGAGCGAGCGCAAGCAGCTCCTCCAGGCGATCATCAGGCAGCTGCAAGACCCGAAGCACTTGCTCTTGCGTCAGGCCCACGCCCTGTTCCAAAACCTGCTCACGGGCGACGGCCAATACATCGGCGTCAGTCGCGGCTGTCAGCTCAGCTGTCTCAGTCACGCAGCGCTCCTCACATAGGTACAAACCTGATACTCAATCCTGAACGGTGTTCAGGTTAGAGTATGGCCATCACTGAGCCAAACAAGGGGCGTGCCGTCCCACCGATGAGCCGCCTGCGTGAAGAGCGTCGGGCGCTGAACCGACATGACCTGGTGCGCCGGGCCACCGCGATTCTCGACGACTATGGGATCGCGGATCTCACGATGCGCCGGCTGGCCCGCGAGCTCGATATCGCGCCGAGCGCTCTGTACTGGCATTTCGCGAATAAGCAGCAGCTGCTGGGCGCAGTCGCCGATCACGTACTGGCACCGCTGGCCGAATCCGACCGTCGCGATGTGCCCTGGCAACAACGCATCGACTTTCTGTGCTCGGCTCTTCGCGACGCGCTGCTATCCCACAAGGACGGCGCGGAGCTGGTGTCGGCGAGCTTCGCCTCCGGCCAGACCTCACTCATGATCACCGTGCTCGATCGGCTGGCCGAGGCCGCCGTCACCGCGGGTCTGGGCGCGGTTCCCGCCGCGTTGGCCGCCCGCAGCATCGTCTATTACGTACTCGGATACGTCGCCGACGAACAGTCGCGGCTGCAGTGGGACTCCGCCGGTGCTCTCCAAGACGGTCAGTCGTTCCTCGCGGACGGCGCAGGGCTCACCGATCCCACGGCGCAATTCGGCTTCGGCACGCGCCTACTTGTCGACGGCATCGACCAGCTGGCCCGCCAGTCCAGCCCGATCGGTTAGGACACCAGCTCGGCGATCCACTGGGGGTCGAACAGCGCGACGCTCAGCTCGGCGAACACCCCAGGCATCAGCCGTGCGGCGCCCTCAGGAATCACCGCACGCACCGACGTCTGGAACTGACCCGCCAAATCCTCACGGTTGAGTCGTTGCGCCAGATCGGGCTCTGCGGGAAAACTTCCCACCACCAGTCCCGCGCACGGAACCGACTGCGCATCAAGGGCTTCCAAGGTGAGGGCGGTGTGATTGAGGGTGCCCAGGTCGGCGGTCGTCACCACCAGAACCGGCGCGTCGAGCACGATCGCGAGGTCGCGCAGGGTCTTACCCGCGGCCGCCAGCTCCACCAGGAGACCACCGGCGCCCTCAACCAACGTCAATGCGCCGGGACGATCGAGAGCGAAGATCGCCGTGGCCATCTGCACGTGGTCCAGTAACGCCAGACCGGCCCGCGACGCCGACGCCACCGGTGCCAACGGTTCGGGATAACGCACCAGTGTCTGAACCCGCCGCACACCGGACAACCGCGCTACCTCATCAGCATCACGGTCGTCACCGGTCTGCACCGGCTTGCATACCGTCACGTCGATGCCCTGGCTGACGGCCGCCGCGGCCAGGGCCGCCGTCGCCACCGTCTTTCCCACCCCGGTCGAGGTTCCAGTGACCAGGAGGATGGTCACTGGCGGGCCAGCGCCAACACTCCGGCGAGCACCTCACGCACGCGATCCAGATCCGCCTCGGTCAGTGAGGCGCGGGCCGTCAGACGCAGCAGGGATTGCCCTTCGGGAACTGACGGCGGACGGAAACAGCCCACCCTGACACCTTGCTCCAGGCATGCCTTGGCAGCGTTGAACGCGACCGTGGGATCCCCGAGGATCACCGGTACCACCGCCGACTCCGGTTTCTCCGCCACACCACACCACTGCCCCAGCGCCGCCGCGTGATCAAGGACCGCACGCACTCGTTCCGGTTCGACGGCCAGCAGGCACAGCGCCGCCAAGGCCGATCCGGCCGCGGCGGGAGCGAGACCGGTGTCGAAGATGAACGGACGCGCGGCGTCAATCAGGTGCGCACGAACTGCCTCGGAACCCAAGACGGCCCCGCCCTGGCTGCCCAGGGCCTTGGAGAGCGTGACGGTGACGACAAGATCGTCCAGGCCGGCGAGCCCGACTTCGGAGACCAGACCCCGGCCACCCGGTCCACGCACACCAAGCCCATGCGCCTCATCGACCAGCAGTACCGCGCCGTGGCTGCGACACACCGCGTGTAGCTCGGTCAGTGGTGCGAGCGCACCGTCGGCGCTGAAGACCGCGTCGGTGAGCACCAGGGCGCGTTCTTCGGGGCGTTGCGCCAGGGCCGCCGCCACCGCCTGGGTGTCGCGGTACGGCGTCACGACAACGCGCGCCCGTGACAGGCGGCACGCGTCGATCAGCGAGGCGTGGGTCCGCGCGTCGGAGACTATGAGCGTGCCGGGACCGGAAAGTGCCACGACCGCACCGAGATTGGCGGTATATCCCGAGGAGAACACCAGCGCCGATTGCGCGCCCATGAAGGTCGCGAGTTCGCGCTCCAGCTCTTCATGCAGCTCGGTATTGCCGGTGACCAGGCGCGAGCCGGTAGATCCGGCACCCCAGATCCGTAGGGCCTCGACTCCGGCCTCGATGACCTGCGGGTGCCGGGACAAGCCCAAGTAGTCGTTGGATGCCAGGTCGATCTCGGGCTCGGCAGCGCTGCGGGTACGCAGCCGACGACGGAGTCCGGCAACTTCCCGTTGCCGCTCGACCTCACCCAACCAGGCAAGCGGTGATGATGCGTCGGTCACCGGTGCCTCCTCTCCTGAACGGTGTTCAGGTTAGCGCACCGCCGAAGCGGCTCCTACCGCCGCCGCGGCGCGCACCATCGCATGGGTGATTCGGCGGATTTCCTCGTCATCGCAGATGTACGGCGGCATCGTGTAGATCAATGTCCGGAAGGGACGCAGCCACACGCCCTCATCGAGTGCCGTATCAGTGGCGATCCGCATGCCCTGCGGACCCAAGGGCTGATCCATGTCGATGACACCGATCGCCCCGAGAACCCGCACATCGGCGACACCCTTCAGATCGGCGGCCGGCGCCAAGCCCTCACTCAGACCCGCCGATATCTGCGAGACCCGGGACTTCCAATCCCCGGACAGCAGCAGTTCGATGGACGCGACCGCCACCGCGCATGCCAACGGGTTCGCCATGAAGGTCGGACCATGCATCAGTGCGCCCGCCGGGCCGTCGCTGATGGTCTGCGCGATCTTGGCGGTACACAACGTGGCAGCCAGTGTCAGATAACCGCCCGTAATGGCCTTGCCGACACACATGATGTCGGGGCTGACCCCGACGTGATCGGCGGCGAAGAGCTCACCGGTGCGCCCGAATCCCGTCGCGATCTCATCAAAGATGAGCAGCACCCCATGGCGATCGCAGATGGCGCGCAACTCAGCCAGGTAACGCGGGTCGTGGAATCGCATGCCTCCGGCGCCTTGGACCACGGGTTCGACGATGACGGCCGCGAGCTCGGCGGCGTGTTCTGTCAGTTCGGCTTCGAAACGCCGCATGTACTCGTCGTCGTACGCACTGGGGACCCGATCGGCGAAGATCTGCTGGACCAACACGTCGGTCCACAACGAGTGCATGCCACCCTCGGGGTCGCAGACGCTCATCGGCGCGAAGGTGTCCCCGTGGTAGCCGCCGCGCCAGGTCATCAGGCGATGTTTGGCAGGCAGCCCGAGGCTGCGCCAATACTGCAGCGCCATCTTGATCGCCACTTCCACCGACACCGATCCCGAGTCACAGAAGAAGACCGTCCGCAACGCCGGTGGCGTCACCTCCACCAGCAGCTGTGCCAGCCGGGCGGCGGGTTCGTGGGTGAGTCCCCCGAACATGACATGGCTCATCGACGCCACCTGCTCGGTCACGGCGCGGTCCAGTACCGGGTGACCGTGGCCGTGGATGCAGGACCACCATGAACTCATTCCGTCGAGCACATCGGTCGTTTGCCCGTCGCGCACGACGGTGATGTTCGGGCCATCCGCACCGGTCACCACCAGCGGTCTCTGGGCCGTGTCGGGGGCGCCGATCCCGCTGTACGGATGCCACAAGTGCGCGGCATCGACAGCTCCGATCTCTTCCGGTGTCAACTTCGGCACAGTCAGGGAGCCTGTCACAGACCCTCCGATCGGGGCCATTCGGATCATGCGCACACGCCGTTAGCGCGCATCTGCCAAGACTCTCGGCAACCATAGGTACATTGGGGGCCGAAAATGTTCTTCGTCTCAGCAACTAAGCCAATGACCGATCCCGAGGTGCCACCCGCCGCGGCGATGAACGCCGCCCCAAAAACCAAGGGCGACAAGGCATTTTATCGCTACGACCTCGATGGCCTGCGCGGTATCGCAATCTTTCTGGTCGCCGTCTTTCACGTGTGGTTCGGCCGGGTGTCGGGTGGAGTTGACGTCTTCTTAACCCTTTCGGGCTTTTTTTACGGCAGCAAGCTACTACGCACAGCGACTACACAGGGAGCGTCGCTCAACCCGGTGCCGGTCCTGAAACGACTAGTCCGACGGCTGCTGCCCGCACTCATCCTGGTACTCGCGGCCTGCGCCGTACTCACTGTGCTGGTGCAACCGGAAACCCGCTGGGAGACGTTTGCCGAACAGAGTCTGGCCAGCCTGGGCTACTACCAGAACTGGGAGCTCGCCAACACCGCCGCCGACTATCTGGCGGCCAGCGAGTCGGTGAGCCCGCTACAGCATCTGTGGTCCATGTCGGTGCAGGGACAGTTCTACGTCGGCTTCCTGGCGTTGGTATATCTCCTAGCAGTCCTGCTGCGCAGACCGCTCGGCCGGCACATGCGCACCGTCCTCATCACCGTGATCGCAGCCCTGTCGCTGGCATCCTTCGGGTACGCGATCTACGCCCATCTCGACTTCCAGTCGATCGCCTACTACAACACCTTTGCCCGGGCGTGGGAGTTACTGCTCGGGGTACTGGTGGGCGCACTGGTCGCCGGCACGCGCTGGCCGATGTGGCTGCGGCAGCTCCTGGCCGTCGTGGCCGTCGCGACGATCCTGTCCTGTGGCGCGCTCATCAACGGTGTACGCGAGTTCCCCGGCCCCTTGGCCCTGGTGCCCGTCGTCGCGACCCTCGTTCTCATTTTGTCGGCGGCGAACCTGCCGGAGGGGACCTCACAGCCGGCGGCCAACCGGTTCCTCGCCTCCCGCCCGCTGGTCGAGCTGGGGGCGCTGGCCTACTCGCTGTACCTCTGGCACTGGCCTCTGTTGGTCTATTGGTTGGTGTACAGCGGCGAACCCAAGGTTTCCCTCTGGGAGGGCGCCGCGATCCTCGGCATCTCGCTGGCGTTGGCCTATCTGACCAATAAGTACGTCGAGACTCCCCTTCGGTACCCGAAGGTCTCACCGAAGTCCTCGTCCCTGTGGACCCGCTTACGCCGCCCCACGCTAGCGCTGGGCACCGCGATCGTGCTGATGGCCGTGGCCCTCACCGCGACCTCATTCACCTGGCTTGAGCACGTCACGGTGCAGCGTTCCAACGGCAAGGAACTCTCAGGGCTGCGCCCGCGGGACTACCCAGGCGCGGGGGCACTCCTGTACGGCGACCGCGTACCGGAGCTGCCGATGCGGCCCACCACACTCGAGGCCTCCGACGATCTGCCCATCACCACCGAGCAGGACTGCATCAGCGATTTCCGCAACCGCGCGGTAATCACCTGTACGTACGGCAACCCGCACGCCACCCGAACCATCGCGCTGGCCGGCGGCTCACATGCCGAGCACTGGATCACCGCACTCGACATCCTGGGGCGCCAGCACAACTTCAAGATCACCACGTATCTGAAAATGGGCTGCCCGCTCAGCACCGAAGAGGTCCCCCGTATCGCCGGGTCCAATGACCCGTACCCGGACTGTAAGAAATGGGTCGACGAGGTGATGTCGCGATTGATCCAGGAGCATCCCGATTACGTGTTCACCACGACCACCCGCCCCCGTTCGGCTCTTGGCACCGGCGACGTGATGCCCGATAGCTACATGGGAATCTGGTCGGCATTCGATGAGGCCGGTATCCCGGTCCTCGGGATGCGCGACACCCCATGGCTCATCGACAAGGACGGCACCACCTACACCGCGGCCGACTGCATCTCCGCGGGCGGAAACGCCGATTCGTGCGCCATGGATCGCAACCGCGCGCTCGACGATGTGAACCCCACCCTGGCCATTGCGAACCGGTTCCCACTGTTGAAGATCCTCGATATGACTCGCGCCGTCTGCCGACCCGACAAATGCCGCGTTGTGGAAGGAAACGTGTTGGTGTATCACGATTCTCACCACATCTCGGCCACCTACATGCGCACCATGACCCGGGAGCTGGGGCGACAGATCGCTCTGGCCACCGGATGGTGGCGCCCGGTTCAACCGGGCCAGTGAGGCGCGCGATCTGGGCCTGCGCCCGATAGGGTCTTCACCATGACCCTGCCACCGCTTCAGGTATGGCCGGGTAACCCATATCCGCTGGGCGCCACCTACGACGGGGCCGGTACCAACTTTTCGTTGTTCTCCGAGGTGGCCACGTCCGTCGAGCTGTGTCTGATCGCCAAGGATGGCACCGAAACCCGGGTGCCCCTCGAGGAGGTCGACGGGTACGTCTGGCACTGCTACTTGCCGACCATCTCCCCCGGCCAGCGTTACGGCTTCCGGGTACATGGGCCGTGGGATCCCGACAACGGGCATCGCTGCGACCCGAACAAGCTGCTGCTCGATCCGTACGGCAAAGCCTTCCACGGCGAATTCGACTACAGCCCCGACACCGCGCCGCCACTGCTGTCCTATCAGATAGATCCCATGGACACCGAGGCGCTCGTTGCGCGAGACTCCCTGGGCCACACCATGAACACCGTCGTCATCAATCCGTACTTCGACTGGGGCTC
Organism: Mycobacteroides franklinii; assembly: GCF_002013895.1. GTDB lineage: Bacteria > Actinomycetota > Actinomycetes > Mycobacteriales > Mycobacteriaceae > Mycobacterium > Mycobacterium franklinii. The sequence continues at coordinate 291,006 of NZ_MAFQ01000010.1, forward strand.
GGATCGCCGTCCGCGCACCCCGTATCACGAGACCGTCATCTACGAGGCGCATGTCAAGGGCATGACGCAGGCGCACCCCGGGGTGCCCGAGGAGCTCAGAGGAACCTACGCGGGGCTGGCCCATCCAGCCGTCATCGACCACCTGCGTTCCCTTGGCGTCACCGCCATCGAACTGATGCCCGTGCACCAGTTCTTCCATGACAGCCGGTTGATCGCCTTAGGGCTGCGAAATTACTGGGGGTACAACACCTTCGGGTATCTGGCGCCGCACGAGGGGTACGCGTCTTCTCCGCATGCCGGTGGCGCCGTCGCCGAGTTCAAGGCGATGGTGCGCGCATTTCACGAGGCCGGTATCGAGGTCATCCTCGACGTCGTCTACAACCACACCGCCGAGGGCGACCACATCGGCCCGACCCTCAGTTTCCGCGGCATCGACAACCGCGCCTACTACAAGCTCAACGACGACAACCTCGCCCGGTACACCGACTACACCGGCACCGGGAACAGCCTCAACGCCCGCAATCCGCATACCTTGCAGCTCATCATGGATTCGCTGCGCTACTGGGTCACCGAGATGCACGTCGACGGATTCCGCTTTGATCTGGCCTCGACCCTGGCCCGTGAACTGCATGATGTCGACCGCCTCTCGGCGTTCTTCGATCTGGTCCAGCAAGATCCGGTCGTCAGCCAGGTCAAGCTGATCGCCGAGCCGTGGGATATCGGCGAGGGCGGATATCAGGTGGGCAACTTCCCCGGACTGTGGACCGAATGGAACGGCAAGTTCCGCGACACCGTGCGCGATTATTGGCGCGGACAGCCCGCCACTCTCGGAGAGTTCGCCTCCCGGCTTACCGGCTCCTCCGACCTGTATGAGGCCACCGGGCGCCGCCCCAGCGCGAGCATCAACTTCGTCACCGCACACGATGGCTTTACCTTGCGAGATCTGGTCTCCTACAACGACAAACACAATGAGGCCAACGGCGAGAACAACAAGGACGGTGAAACCTATAACCGCTCGTGGAACTGCGGTGTGGAAGGGCCCACCGATGACCCGCGAATACTCGCGCTGCGCGCCCGACAGATGCGCAATATCTTCGCGACCCTGGTACTGAGCCAGGGCACTCCCATGCTGTCCCACGGCGACGAGATCGGCCGGACCCAACAGGGCAACAACAACGTCTACTGCCAGGATTCGCCGCTGTCCTGGATGGATTGGGAACTGGCCGCGACCAACGCCGATCTCCTTCAATTCGCGCGATCGGTGATCGCGCTGCGCAAACAACACCCCGTGTTTCGGCGCCGTCGGTTCTTCGCGGGGCGCCCGATCCGTGAGGGCGAGGAAGTACGCGATATCGCGTGGCTGACCCCGGCCGGCGAGGAAATGACCACCGCCGACTGGGATAGCGGGTTCGGCAAGAGTCTCGCCGTATTTCTCAACGGTGACGCGATTCCAGAGCCGAACGCCCGTGGCGAACGGGTGTCCGGCGACTCGTTCCTGTTGTGCTTCAACGCCTACGACGAACCCTTGGATTTCGTGACACCCGACGGCGATCACGCGACCCAGTGGACCGCGGTACTCGACACCGCCGAGCCCGACGGCCAATGCTCGGCTGTGGTCGATGCAGGCAAGCCGGTGCGAGTGCAGGACCGCGCCCTTGTGGTGCTGCGCAAGAGCGGCTAGCCGCCGTTACGTCAGATAGCGGAAGGCCGCCGAATCTGGTTCCAGCCGTTCGATATCCAGATCCGAGACCTGCATCCGATCCAGCAGGCCCGCTAGATCGTCGGGGTTGCTGAGTTCGATACCCACCAGCGCGGCGCCCATTTCACGGTTGTTCCGCTTGACGTACTCGAACAGGGTGATGTCATCGTTGGGGCCGAGTATCTCGCCGAGGAAACGCCGCAGCGCACCCGGCTCCTGCGGGAAGTCAACCAGGAAGTAGTGCTTGAGTCCCAAGTGCACCAACGAGCGTTCCAGGATCTCGCCGTATCGCGAAACATCGTTGTTGCCACCGGAAATCAGGCATACCACGGTGGATCCCGGCTCGATCGACATGTCGGCCAACGCCGCTACCGACAGCGCACCGGCGGGTTCTGCGATGATCCCTTCGTTCTGATAGAGCTCCAGCATCGCAGTGCAGGCAGCGCCCTCATCAACCGTGGTGAGCGCGAGCATCTCCCCCGCCGCGGCCAGCAGCCGATACGGGGCAGCCCCGGCGACCCGGACGGCGCAGCCGTCGACGAACGGATCCACATGGTCGAGCGGAACCGGGCCACCGGCGCGCATGGCCGCGGCCATGCAGGCGGCACCGGCAGGTTCCACGCCCACCACGCGAACCTGCGGGGCACGCTCCCGCAGATAGGTGACGATTCCCGAGATGCAGCCACCACCGCCGACCGGCACCACCACCACGTCCGGCGGACTGTCCAATTGGTCGAGGATCTCGGCGGCGATGGTGCCCTGCCCCGCGATGGTCCGCACATCGTCGAAGGCCGGCACCAAAGTGGCACCGGTACGTGCGGCGTCAGCCTTGGCCGCGGCCGCAGCATCGTCGTAACCGTGCCCGACGGCGATCAATTCCACGAAGCCGTTGCCGTGGTAGATGATTCGCTGCCGCTTCTGTTTGGGCGTCTTGCTCGGGATGTATACCCGGCCATGCACGCCCATCGACTTACACGCCAACGCGAAGCCCTGGGCGTGATTGCCGGCACTGGAGCACACCACGCCGGCAGCCTTTTCCTCATCGCTGAGCTGCATCAGCAGATTGAAGGCTCCACGCAGTTTGTATGACCGGACCGATTGCAGATCTTCACGTTTGAGGTACACGTTGGCGCCGGTGAGGGCCGAAAGCCGATCCGCATGCTGGACGGGAGTCGGGCGCACCACCTCGTCGATGCGCTTGGCCGCGGCATCGATATCGGCGGCCGTCACCACCTCGGGCGCGCTCAAGAGACCGGTGTCAGCACGAAAACCGGGATCTGACGGTCGGTCTTGGTCTGGTACTCCGCATACGGCGGGTAGGCCTCGACGGCACGATCCCACCACGGCGCCTTCTCGTCACCGAAGACCTCGCGCGCCTGGTAGTCCTTGGTGGTACTGCCGTCTTGCAGCTCCACGAGTGGGTTCTCTTTGACGTTGTAATACCACACGGGATTCTTGGGTGCACCGCCCAGTGAAGCGACAATCGCGTACTCGCCATCGTGCTCGACCCGCATCAGGGCGATCTTGCGCAGCTTGCCGGACTTGGCGCCCAGCGAGGTCAGCAGGATCACCGGCATATCAGCGATGGTGATGCCATCGGTGGTCCCGCTCTCAATAATCTTGGTCACCTGCTTCTGCGACCAATCGAGTCCACTGGGTTCGTATTCACCGGTTAATGGCATGCCGACAACTGTATCGCCGCGCTGCGACGGACTTCCACGCATATAGTTGCGCCGTGCTTTCTTTGGAGACGATGGTTAACCAGAATCTCTTCATCTGTCCGCGCTGCGGGGCGTCGATAGACAGTGCGGAGAATGTGTGGCGCTGCGCCAGTTCGGCGTGCGAGCTCCACACGGCGTCCTTCCCGGTGGTGGGCGGCCTGCCCGCGCTCGTCGACTTCACCCGCAGCGTTCTGAACGCCGATCGACTCCAGGCCGTCGATGGAGCATCCGCACTCAAACGGGCGGGGTTGTTTCAGGTGGCGCAGCGACTCGTACACCCCGACAACACGGTGGCGCCGACCGCTGTCGCCCGCATGCTGCAGGCCCTTCGCGCCGACCAGTCGGCGCATGGCCGCCGGCCCAGGGTGTTGGTGATCGGCGGTGGCACCGTGGGCGGCGGCCTGGAAGCGTTGTATGCCGACGAGGCAATCGATCTGATCGCCTTCGACGTCTACGTCAGCCCGGTGGTGCAGTTCGTTGGCGATGGCCACGCGATTCCGCTTGCCGACGGGTCGATGGACGGCGTCATCGTGCAGGCCGTGCTCGAACACGTTGTGGAGCCACCGCAGGTGGCCCAGGAAATCCACCGGGTGCTGCGCAGCGGCGGAATCGTCTATGCCGACACCCCGTTCCTGCAGCAGGTACACGAGGGGCCCTACGACTTCACCCGCTTCACCGATAGCGGGCATCGATATTTGTTCCGCTCCTTCGAACGGATCGACTCCGGAGCGGTGGCGGGCGCCGGAACCGCGCTGCGATGGTCGATCGACTACTTCGTACGCGCCCTGACGCGATCCGTTCGTCTTGGCCGAGTGGCATCGCTGGTGTTCTTCTGGCTCAGCTACATCGATCGCATCCTCGATCCAGGGCACAGTTTGGACGGCGCCAGCAGTGTCTTCTTCCTGGGCCGGAAGGCGCCGGAGTCGATATCGGAATCGGAGCTGATCGACTATTACCGGGGTGGGATGAGGAAGACCAGCTAGTCCGTTTTTCTGCACCCGCACCCGCGTGTTCGGTTGACCGAACTTCCTCATTAGGCATATCCTGTATTCCATGACGACCTTCGAGCGCGCAGCAGATCAGGTGCGGTCCCTGGACGTCGCCGCGCTGGCATCGCCCGCCTACAAACTGCTCGCTCTCGGAATCGGCACGGCAGTCTTCCTGGTCACGCTCATGGTCGTGGCATCGATGTCGACCGCACTGTTCTCCGCTTCTGCGGTAGCCAGCCTTGCCTGGCTCACAGGCTCGCTCATTCACTGAGCAGAAGCTCGCTCCGGGGTGTAATACATCCCCATGTCTTCGCCAACCGAATCGGCCGCCGGGCACCCGGCCGGGCACCGTATTGAACGACTCGCCCACGAGATGTCCGACGACGTACTGGCCGCCGAGAAACACCTGCCGTCCTGGCTGCGTCCCGGCGCTCCGGAAAGCCGGATACCGGTTCTTGTCGCTCTTGTCGCGGCGATCTGCCTGCAGTTGGCCATCCCGGCCCAGTTCAACCTCACTCCGCGCTGGCCGCTGCCCGTCCTGGAGTCCGCGCTGCTGGTGGTCCTGGTTGTCCTCAACCCGATAAAGTTCACGCGTTCAACGACTCTCGGGCGCTGGGCGACGTATCTACTGATCGCCGCCATCACCGTCGACAACACCATCTCGGCAGCCCTGCTGGATTACAAGATCGTGTCGGGGCAGATGGGCGACAATCCGCGTGTGCTCCTGGGCAGCGGCCTGGCAATCTTCATCACCAACGTGATCGTGTTCGGCATGTGGTACTGGGAATTTGACCGGGGCGGTCCATTCGCGCGCCGCACCACGGAGAGACCACATCCGGACTTCATGTTTCCGCAGATGGCCAATCCCGAACTCGCACCGCCGGATTGGCGTCCGAAGTTCCCCGACTACCTCTACGTGAGTTTTACCAACGTCGTCGCCTTCTCCCCAACGGACACCATGCCGCTGTCGCGATGGGCGAAGATGCTGATGACCGTGCAGTCAATGGTGGCGCTTTCCACTGTCGCATTGGTACTCGCCCGCGCCGTGAACATTCTGAGCTAGCGGTGATCGCCCGGGATTCCGATCCACCCTCGGACGCACCCGAGACCCTCGATCGCATCCTTCATCTGGCCACGATGATCGTGGTCAATGCCATTCCTCTGGCCGGCTGGTTCGTCGGAGGATGGTCAGCCGGCACCACACTCGCGGTTTACTGGTTCGAGACCGTGGTGGCCTCACTGTTCGTCGCCCTTCGGACCGTCGTTCACAAACGGTGGAGTCCACGTCGGGGGCATTTCCAATACCAGGTCCCGGGACCGAACCGTAGCCGCTCGCGCGATTCCTTCGCCAAGGGGTTCCTTTTCACCACCCTCGTCTTCTCTGCCGCACACGGCTTCTTCCTGGCGATCATTCTGTTTCTACTCACCCATAACGGTAAGGCCGCGTTGATCGGTATCGACTGGCACAGTGTGGGATTCGGATGTCTTCAGG
>NZ_MAFQ01000011.1 GCF_002013895.1 Mycobacteroides franklinii
GCACCTCACCCTGATCTTGGGGATGTTCGCGGTCGCGGTCACCGATGCGCCCTCCGCCCTATTCGGAGTGTTCGTTGCCCTGAAGACCATGTACTCGTTGAGCGCCACCTTCCCGCAATGGGAGCCGGCCACCCCGCCGCGCTGGCTCAGTCGAGCGATGAATCGCATTCCCGGCGCACGCCCCGGGCTGACCTTCGAGGAGCAGTGGGCCAAGGATCGGCGCGATGAAGCCGCGCGACGCAAGAAAAACGAAGAACCGTGGTCTGCGGTGAGGCGTTAACCGTCTATCAGATGGGATCGCTACTGGAGTAGGTGTCGTTCGACTCAGGACGGGCACCGTAGCGCTGGGCGTACGCCTCGTGCTTGCGCGCGTGCTTCTCGCGGTTGCCGATGTCCGCGAGTTTCGGATCCAGATCGTGCTGGGCCAACCGGTAACGGCGCCAGATCTTGTTGAGGGCGTGGGTCATCAGAATTGCCCAGACGTAGATGGGCAGGGTAATCGCCACGTGCAGGAGCCATTCCCCCGGGCAGAAGCCAGAAGGGCGCCAGGATGAAGTGCGGCGGGATCACGTACCGGATCATGTGCCGGCGGACGGCGCCCGGCCCGGACAGATCGTTGGCCACCCAATCCCGCATCGAGTCCGGTAAGCGCCGTCCATAGGCGTAGGTGATGAACTGCCCGATGCTGGGCCGGTCGGTCGTCATACAAAGCTCCTGGGCGCTAGACGGCTCTCGCCGGAGTGGGCAGCAGACAGCCCTGCTGAATACAGGTAAGGCCCCGGCGAGAGCCGTCAGGAACTATAGACGTGCCCCTGTCCAGCACTGTTGCCGGGTTGCTAATCTTTGCAAGTTGTCATGTGGTGGGATGGACTCGATATGGATGCACGTCAGCCGCTGTATCGGATGAAGGCGGATTTCTTCAAGACGCTGGGCCATCCGGTGCGCATACGCGTACTGGAACTGCTCAGCGAGCGCGATCAGGCCGTGTCGGAGATGCTGCCCGAAGTCGGCATCGAGGCAGCCAACCTCTCACAACAGCTGGCCGTGCTGCGCCGCGCAGGCCTGGTGACTGCCCGGCGCGAGGGGCAGTCGGTGCTCTATACCTTGACCTCGCCCCGTGTGGCAGAACTGCTGGTGACCGCGCGCAAGATCCTCACCGGTGTCGTGGCCGATCAAGCCGAATGGCTCGACGGCACCGACGCAGCGAGCTAACCCCCGAGACAGCCAGGCCCGAGTAGGGCCTTGAGGTCCCCCATCAGTGCCGAGGACGGGGTCACCCGGAGCGACTGATCGAGCTCCAGCGTGGTGACGCGTTCGCCGCTGATCAACCGTAGATGCACCTGATTGGTACCGGGATGGCGTGCCAACACCTGCTTGAGTGCCGTCACCTTATCGATGGTGCACTGCCGCGTGGGCAGTGTCACGGCAACGGGACGGTCATCGGATGCCTGCGAAAAATCAGGCACCACAAGGTCATTGGCGATCAGGGAGATCCGGTCATCACGGATCGCCACCTTCGCGTTGACCAAAACTACGGCATCATCCGCTATCTCGGCGCCGTACACCGAGTAGGCCTGCGGAAAGAACAGCACCTCGATACCACCCGTGAGGTCCTCGAGCTGAGCCGAGGCCCAGGGCATGCCGTTCTTGTTGACGCGGCGGTTGACCGAGGCCAGGATGCCGCCCACCCGCACCTGGGTGTCGTTGGCGATATCGCCCTCGAGGATCGTGGGAATCTGCGTGTCCGTCTGACGGCCCAGCAGGTGCGCCACCCCATTGAGCGGATGCCCGGACACGTACAGGCCCAGCATCTCTCGCTCCAGGGCGAGTTTGTGCTTTTCTTCCCACTCGTCGTCGGGAACCTTGATGGCGAAGACTTCCGAGGTGGCCGGGTCGTCCCCGCCCCCGAACAGATCGAATTGCCCCATGGCTTCGGCCTTCTTGGTGCCGAGCACCGAATCGACCGCGTCGGACTGCACAAGGAAAAGCCCCTTGCGGGGATGCCCGAGTGAGTCGAAGGCACCCGCCTTCACCAGCGATTCAGTGACCTTCTTGTTGCAGGCCGCGATATCGATCTTGTGCAGGTAATCCGAGAAGTCGGTGAAGGCACCCTTTTCCTCGCGCGTGGCGATGAGCGATTGCACCACGTTGGCACCGACATTTCGCACACCGCCGAGTCCGTAGCGGATGTCCTCCCCCACAGAGGCAAAGTTATGCACGGATTCGTTGACATCCGGAGGCAGCACGGTGATGCCCAGACGACGGCAATCGGCCAGGTAGACGGCGGCCTTGTCCTTATCGTCGCCGACAGACGTGAGTAGGCCCGCCATGTATTCGCCCGGGTAGTTGGCCTTGAGGTAGGCCGTCCAGAAAGACACCAGACCATAACCGGCGGCGTGCGATTTGTTGAACGCGTAACCGGCGAACGGAAGAATGGTGTCCCACAACGCCTTCACGGCCTTCTCGGAGAAACCGTTGTTGGTCATGCCCTCATAGAAACCCTTGTACTCGGCCTCCAGCACTTCGAGCTTCTTTTTACCCATGGCCTTACGGAGCGCGTCGGCCTTACCCATCGAGTACGAGGCGACCTTCTGGGCGATGAACATGATCTGCTCTTGGTAAACGATCAAGCCGTAGGTTTCGGACAAGATCTCCTTGAGCGGCTCCTCAAGCTCCGGGTGGATGGGCTTGATCGGCTGGCGACCGTTCTTACGGTCGGCGTAGTCGTTGTGCGCATTCATGCCCATCGGGCCCGGGCGATACAGGGCCAGCACGGCGACGATGTCGTTGAACCCGGTGGGCTGCATGCGCCGCAGCAAGTCTCGCATCGGCCCGCCATCGAGCTGGAACACGCCGAGAGTGTCACCCCGAGAAAGCAATTCGTAGGTTGCCGGGTCGTCGAGCGGCAGATGATCCAGGTCCAGATCGATGCCGCGATTGGCCTTGATGTTGTCCAGTGCGTCCCCGATGACGGTGAGGTTGCGCAGGCCCAGAAAGTCCATCTTCAGCAGGCCGATGGCCTCACACGAGGGATAGTCCCAGCCGGTGATGATGGCGCCGTCCTGGGCGCGCTTCCAGAGCGGGATGGCCTCGGTCAGCGGCTCCGAGCTCATGATGACCGCGCAGGCGTGCACGCCGGCGTTGCGGATCAAGCCCTCGAGGCCGAGCGCTGTCTGGTAGATGTTGCGCACATCCGGATCGGTATCGATCAGGGTGCGGACCTCGGCGGCCTCCTTGTACCGCTCGTGCTCGGGGTTGGTGATACCCCACACCGGGATGTCCTTGGCCATGATCGGCGGCGGAAGTGCCTTGGTGATGCGGTCCGCGATCGCGAAACCAGGCTGCCCGTAGTGGATTCGCGCCGAATCCTTCAGGGCCGCCTTGGTCTTGATGGTGCCGAAAGTGATGACCTGCGCGACCCGGTCGCTACCCCACTTATCCGTGGCGTAGCGCACCATCTCACCGCGGCGGCGGTCGTCGAAGTCGATATCGATATCGGGAGCCGACGGCCGCTCCGGGTTGAGGAATCGCTCGAACAGCAGGCCGTGTGGAATGGGGTCGATATTGGTGATACCCAGCGCGTAGGCCACGAGCGAACCCGCGGCCGAACCACGGCCCGGGCCGACACGGATGCCGACCTCCTTCGCATGCGAGACGAGGTCACCGACGACGAGAAAGTATGCGGGGAAGCCCTTTTGCTTGATGACATCCAGCTCGTAATGAGCACGGGTGAAGTACTCATCGGGCACTCCCCCCGGAACCCCCTCGAAACGGCGCTCCAGTCCACGGTCCACTTCCTTGCGCAGCCAGGAATCTTGATCCTCGCCCTCGGGTACCGGGAAGACCGGCATCCGGTCCTTGAAGTTCCAGACATCCTCGTACGACTGCACGCGTTCGGCGATCAGCAACGTGTTATCGCAGGCTCCGGGGACCGCGTCATCCCACAGCTCCCGCATCTCGGACGCGGGTTTGAGGAAGTAGCCGTCGCCGTCGAACTTGAAACGGGTGGGATCCGACAGCGTCTTGCCGGTCTGCACACACAACAACGCCTCGTGGTTGTGTGCATGGTCCTTGGTGACGTAGTGACAGTCGTTGGTGGCCAGTGGCGGGATGCCGAGTTTCTTGCCGACCTCCAGCAGACCCTCGCGCACCCGGCGTTCGATGGACAGCCCGTGGTCCATCAACTCCAGGAAAAAGTTGTCCTTGCCGAAGATCTCCTGCCACTTGGCCGCCGCGGCCACTGCCTCGTTCTCCTGCCCGAGGCGAAGCCTGGTCTGCACCTCACCGGACGGACATCCCGTGGTGGCGATGACACCGCTGGCGTGTTCGGCGATGAGCTCGGCGTCCATGCGCGCCCACTTGCCCAGCTGACCCTCGAAGGAGGCCAGCGAAGACAGCTTGAACAGGTTGCGCAAGCCCGTCGCGTTCTCGGCCACCATCGTCATGTGGGTGTAGGAGCCCGAACCGGACACGTCATCGGATTTCTGGCCGGGATCACCCCAAAACACGCGCTTGGTGTCGAACCGCGACGCCGGGGCGATGTAGGCCTCGATACCGATGATCGGTTTGACCCCGGTGGCGGTGGCGACGTTGTAGAACTCGCTGGCGCCGTACATGTTGCCGTGGTCGGTCATACCGACCGCCGTCATGCCCAGGCGCTCCACCTCGGCAAGCATCGGCTTGATCTTCGCCGCACCGTCGAGCATCGAGTACTCGGTGTGGTTGTGCAGGTGCACGAACGAAGAATTCGAGGAGCTCACACGTGCCTTTCGTACCGACCCACGATGGGGGCGTCAATCGCTAGAGGGGTCAGTTTATTGCGAGGGTCCGACAGACCCGGGCGTGTCGGGGGTGTGTCGTCGCGCTCATCCAGCAACCCGATTCACAGCGGTCACAAAAGCCCCGCCAGCAACGGTTATGCCGAGGCCCAGCCCGGCGCGCAGTCGACGTCGACCACGTAGGTCATGGTCTTCTCGACACCGCTGTCGTGGCCGGAGCCTTCCCCCTCGATATGAAAGCTGTCGTCGCTCCTGGTCGCCGTGATCTGCTCACCGACGTTGTCTTCCTGGTTAAGCAGAATGATGAGTTCGGCTGTCTGAATATCGAACATCTGGACCGCCAGCGAATTCGAATCAAGCTTCACCATCGCGTGCCCCCCGGAGACCTTCTTCGGTCCGACGTTGATGAGCAGCTGGGTCACACCTTGGTGGGTAAAGCAGTAGACCGGGCCCGGCATGTCCAATAACGTGCCGTCGACCGTGACCCTGGCCGTGCCCGACTGGATGATGTTCGGGTGCCCGCCGCCGGTCCTCAGCGCTTTCACCGTTCTCTGCGGCGGCATCGCGCCCGCGGCGGCAACGGCGATGTTCGCGTCCGCGGCCCTCAATTCCTCTGCGCTCGGCTGCCCCGTGGCCGAAGCACAGCCGGCCAGCGCCATGCCGATCGCTGCCGCCCCGATGATCATGTGTCGCAACACTCAATCCCTCCCGTTGATCGATGCCATATCGCTCTGCGAAACGGTAGCCTGCCGGCCCGCCGGGCGCCGCGAGATCAGCGAGCCGCGCACGGTGTCGACCGTGAAGATCGCCAGCGCCACCCAAATCAGGACGAAGCCTGCCCAGCGCTCCGGCGACATCGCCTCATGCTTGACCAACACACCCCACAGCATCTGCAACGTCGGCGTCAGGTACTGCAGTAGCCCGAGGGTCACCAGCGGAATGCGTTGTGCCGCTAGGCCGAATAACAGTAACGGGAGAGCCGTCACCACGCCGCTGAGCACCATCAGCGCGGTATGACCGTGGGTGTAGCCGAGGAAGTGCTGCTGCCCGGTCGCGCCCAGGAACACCAGGTAGGAGATCGCGAACGGTGCGGCGACGATCCCCTCGGCGGTCAGACTCACCCGCGGGTCGACGGTGACGGTTTTCTTGATGGCGCCGTATCCCGCGAACGAAACAGCAAGTATCAAGGTGATGACGGGTAGCTGCCCGTAATTGACGGTCAGCACCGCAACCGCGGTGAAGGCCAGCACGAGAGCCACCATCTGCCATCGGCTCAATGGCTCCCGGAAAATCAGCACACCCAACAACACGGTCACCAGCGGATTGATGAAGTACCCGAGTGCGGCGTCCAGCACATGCCCGGAGTTGACGGCGTAGATGTAGACACCCCAGTTGAGGGCGATCAGCACCGAGGCACCGACAAGTAGCCCCCCGTTGCGTGTGCCCATGGTGACCAGATCACGCAGCCGCCGAGAAACGGCAACGACAATCACCATCAGCAGCAGGGTCCAGATCATGCGATGCGCCAGGATCTCCACCGCGCTCGCCGGTTGCAACAGAGGGAAGAACGCCGGGAACAATCCCCACATCAAGTAGGCCGCAGCGCCGAACAGATAGCCCGACTTCAGACGACGGTTCTGCTCAGGAGTGGTAGCCCCACTCATCGCAAAACGTCGAGCGCGTGGGCCAGATCCTCCGGGTATTCGCTGGTGATCTCCATCCAGCGCCCGTCTGTCGGGTGGGCGAAAGCCAACGATTTGGCATGCAGCCATTGACGTTCCAACCCGAGCTTGGCGGCCAGCGTTGGATCCGCACCGTAGGTCAGGTCCCCGCAGCAGGGATGTTTGATGGCCGAGAAGTGCACCCGGATCTGGTGGGTGCGACCGGTTTCCAGGTGTACATCGAGCAAGCTGGCCGCGACAAACGCCTCGAGCGTGTCGTAGTGGGTAATGGAGTGCCGACCGTCTTCGACGACGGCGAATTTCCAGTCGTGCCCGCGATGCCTGCCAATGGGGGCGTCGATAGTGCCGCTGGATGGATCCGGATGTCCTTGCACGAGAGCGTGATACCGCTTCTCGACGCGCCGGTACTTGAAGGCGCGCTTGAGCTCGGTGTACGCCTTCTCCGACAGCGCCACGACCATCACCCCGGATGTTCCGACATCCAGACGGTGCACGATCCCCTTGCGTTCGGGAACACCGGAGGTGGTCATCCGGAACCCGGCGGCGGCGAGCCCACCGAGCACAGTGGGGCCGGTCCAGCCGACCGAGGCGTGGGCGGCGACACCTGCCGGCTTGTCGACGGCAACCAGGTCGTCATCGGCGTAGAGGATCTTCATGCCCTCGATGGCCTCGACCCGGTTCTCCGGAGGGGCCTTGGGTTCGGGCAGCGTGACCTCCAGCCAGGTGCCCGCGGTCAGCTTCTCGGATTTGGCGACAACGACGCCGTCCAGGAGCACGGCACCTTCCTCGGCGAGGGTCGCCGCGGCGGTCCGTGAAAGTCCCAGGAGCCTAGCCAATCCTGCGTCGACGCGCATACCGGACAAGCCATCGGGAACGGGCAGGGAACGCGAGGTCATGACGGCTTGGTCTGGGAAGACTGCGCGTCCGCGCTCTCGGCATCCTTATGGTCCGGATTCACGTCGTGGTCCGGAGTCGCGTCCTCGCTGCTCGATCCCTGCGGCTGCGAGCGTCCTTCCCGGTCGTAGTCGTAGCCGAATAGCGACAGCGCCACCAGCAGGATCGCTCCACCCACCACCGACGGGTCGGCGACGTTGAAGACCGGCCACCAGCCCACCGACAGAAAATCGACCACATGGCCGCGCAGCGGCCCGGGTCCGCGGAAGAACCGGTCGACCAGATTGCCCAACGCCCCGCCAAGAATCATGCCCAAGCCGATCGCCCACCACGTCGAGACCAACCGGCGACCGATGAACAGGATTCCCGCCACAACCGAAATGGCGATGAGGGTCAGAACCCAGGTGTAGCCCGTCGCGAACGAGAACGCCGCACCCGAATTGCGCACCAGAGTCCAGCTGACGGTGTCGCCGAAGATGGGCACGGGTTTGCCCGGTTGTAACAGCCTGACGGCAATCACCTTGGAGACGACATCCAGCACAAGCACCACCGCCGCCACGATGAGCAGCAGTTTTATCCGCCGCTTGGGCTTCGGGGCGGTCTCGGGCTCATCACTCACGTCCCCCATCATCCCTTACTCGGCCGGGCGCTTTGCGCAGCGTGTCTGCGATGATCGCGGCTGTGTCCCCTGCTCTTGGCCCAAAAGCCTCATCACCGACTCTCGTGCTGTTGACGACTGGCGGAACCATCGCGACCGAGGTGGACGGTGACGGCATCGCCCGGCACGCCAGTTCCGGGGACGATCTGCTGGCGGCGAGCGGTTACGGGGAGGTCCTGGTCGATGACCTGATGACGATCGACAGCGCAGAGATGACACCGCAGCGCTGGCAGCAGATCGCCGCTTCCGTTCGTGGGCATGTGGCGCGCGGCGCGACCGGAATCGTCATCGCGCACGGCACCGACACCCTCGAGGAAACAGCTTTGTGGCTCGCGCTGACGTGCGCGGTGCCGGTACCCGTGGTGCTCACCGGGGCGCAGCGCAGCGGCGACCACCCCGAATCCGACGGTCCGGGCAATCTGCGTGATGCCTTGACGGTGGCCGCGAGCGGCGAGGCGCTGGGCGTCGTGGTGTGCTTCGCCGGACAGGTGTACCCGGCCGTGGGCATCCGCAAGGTCGATCTGACCGCCCCGAACGGGTTCGCCGGCGTGTCCCCCGTCGGGCAGGTACGCGACGGCCAGTTCGTACGTCTCGCCGACTCGCCCTCGGCATTTCTGGGCACCGTGACCCGCCCGGCCCTGCCACGCGTTGATGTCGTGAGCCTCTATCCCGGCACCGATGGCGTGGCGCTGGACGCCTACGCACGGGCCGGCGCGCAGGGCCTGGTGTTGGAGTCCATGGGGGCAGGAAATGCCAATGACGTTGTCATCGAATCGGTTTCCCGCCACATCGAGAATGGCATCCGCGTCGTGGTGACTACCCGTGTACCGGGTGGCGCACTGGCTGCAGGCTACGCACCGGGGCAGAAACTGGTCGATTCCGGCGCGGTGATGGTGCCTCACCTACGCGCCGGGCAGGCACGCGTGCTGTTGATGGCGGCGCTAGCCACCGGCTCCGATCTCGTCTCCGTCATCGAGCGGCTCGGCTGACTCCCCCGGCCAATCCAGACTCGCCACCGGGTCGGCGCGGGTGACACCGGGATCGTCTACCGCGAAGGTACGTGCGATACCCGGCCCACTACTGCGTGTCTCGAATCTCACCGTCATCACGCCATGGCCAGTGCCCTGTATCCAGCCGTGGCCAAATTCGTGATGATCCACATCGTCGCCTACGCCCCAACTGGCTTTGCCTGGAGCAGATTTCGCCATAGACGGCGCCTCGTCGGTTTCGGCAACGGGCTCGGTCTGATCCAAATCGGGGAACAGCGAAGTCTGCTGCACATCCGAGAATCCCGAAAATCCGACGCCGACAAGACGGATGGGACCGATCTCTACGGGGTCGAGCAGCAGCCTGCGGGCCGCCGACATCAGCACAGCGCGTTCCGTGGTGGCGTACGGCATGGTCGCCGACCTGGTGAGGATGCTCATATCCGAGCGCCGCAGTTTCACGGTGACGGTGCGTACAGCACGACCGTGCTTGATGAGGCGCTGATGGGCGTGCAGACCGATCGGTTCGATGGCCTCGCGCAGTTGATCCAGGGTCGTCAGATCATCCGGGAAGGTGGACTCCGCGCTGATCTGTTTGGTTTCGGCACGTTCGGCCACCGGACGTTCGTCGATACCGCGCGCAAGCTGGTGCAGCGCAGGGCCGATCGTGCCGCCCAATACCGAGGCGGCCTCGCTGGTCTGCAATGCGGCAAACTGACCAATGGTGTTGATTCCCAGCCTGCTCAGGCGCTCTTCGGCAACTGGACCGATGCCCCACAACTTACGCACCGGAAGGTCATCGAGCAGCGACCGTTCCTCATCCGGTGCGATGATCCGCATGCCGTCAGGTTTGGCCAGTCCCGAGGCGATCTTGGCGATCTGTTTCCCCGAACCCGCTCCAACCGATGCGGTGAGCCCGGTCTCGCTGAGCACACGCGAGCGAAGCTCCTCGATGTATTCCGCAACTGAACTTGTTGCGGCACCGGCCAATTCGGCAGGCTCTCCGAACGCCTCGTCGAAGGAAAGCTGCTCCAGAATGGGGATCATCGACCGCACCGTCGCGAATACCCGCCTGCTGGCCACTCCGTATACCGAGCCCCGGGGCGGCAAGACAACGGCGTTGATGCCCACCAGGCGACGCGCCTGGTGCATCGGCATGGCCGACCGGGCCCCGAACACCCGGGCCTCATAGCTCGCGCCGGCGACAACGCCGCGGCCTCCGGCACCGCCGACGAGAACCGGCCGGTCACGCAGGGTGGGCCTGGTCAACTGCTCGACAGAGGCGAAGAAGGCATCCATGTCGAGGTGCAGAACCCATCGACCGGCAGCACACACGCGATCATCGTATTGCGGGCTACTGACCGGTCAGAACTCTCCGTGAACGGGATACGGCGGCACGATCGCGGATGCCGTTCCATCCAGTCTGTCGGAAGCTCGATATGGATTGGCCGAATCCCAGTAGTCGCACACCTGCAAGCCTCTTAGCCTGGGGTTATGGCAATGAATTTGGTGCACCGGTGGTGTTGTAGCTCGGATATGTGGGCACGCAAGACCGAGTCGCAGCTCCTCCCGTGGGCGCTGCAGGGGGTTGAGCTCGGTGCGGACACTCTGGAGATCGGTCCCGGTTATGGCGCGAATCTGCGGGTGCTGACGAAGCGCACTCCGCAGCTCACCGCGGTGGAGATCGATGAAACCATGGCGTCGCGGCTCCAGCGGCTCTACGGCGGCCAGGCGACCGTGATCCAAGGCGATGGCACCCGGCTGGGGTTCGATAACGACCGCTTCAGCTCCGTGGTGTGTTTCACCATGTTGCATCATGTGCCGACGTCTGATCTGCAGGATCAGCTGTTTGCACAGGCGCATAGGGTGCTGGCCCCGGGCGGTGTCTTCGCCGGTAGCGATGGCGTGCACTCCACGTTCTTCCGGCTGCTGCACATCGGCGACACCTACAATCCGGTGCCGACCACATCGTTGCCGGATCGCCTGCGCGCCGCGGGCTTCACCGATATCGAGCATCATCTCGACGGCGGCAATCAGCGCTGGCGCGCGGTCAAGGCCGCATAGAACCGGGGGCTTGGCGCAGAGGTTGCCAGGGTGCCCGGCTGGGAGCGACCAACGCGTTGGCGTCGCATCGTTGTCGCTCCCAGCCGGGCACAGGAGGCATCAACCGGAGCGGGCCTAACCCGCCGCCTTCTTCAAGGACACCCGGACCCCGTCACCGAGATCGGTAGCGGGCGTCCGCACATTCTGAGCGGCTTCACCGATTTCCAGTGTGGTGGCCAAGATTTCGCCCGCGATCAGATCGCGGTGGCGTTCCGCCCAGGCGCGATGCTCGGCAGGCACGTCGAGGACGACCTCGATGCGGTCCGACACCTCCAGGCCGGTGGACTTGCGTAGGTCCTGCAGCTCGCGGATGAGATCGCGCGCCCAGCCCTCTGCTTCCAATTCCTCGGTGACGGTGTCATCGAGGATGACCAGTCCCCCGCCTTCGGGAAGCGCTGCTGTCGAATCCGGCTCAGCGGCAACCAGTTTTGAATCGAACTCGCCTTCCTGCAGGGTGATACCCGCAGCGACAACGGTGCCGTCGCTGCGTTGTTCCCAGTCGCCGGACTTGACCGCGCGAATGACCGTCTGCACGTCCTTGCCCAACCGCGGGCCTGCGGCGCGTGCGTTGACCGTCAGCTCGAACTTGCCGTAGGCAGCGATGTCATCGGTCAGCTCAACGGATTTCACATTGAGCTCGTCGGCGATGAGTGCGGTGTACGGCTCCAAACGCTTCGGATCGGGTACCGCCACCGTGAGCTTGCGCAGTGGCAGCCGAACCCGCAACTTCTTGGCCTTACGCAAGGAAGACCCGGTGGAGGCGACCTTTCTCACCTCGTCCATGGCTGCCACCAGATCCGGATCAGCGGGCAGTACGGATTCGGGCACCCAATCGGTCAGATGCACCGACCGCTCCCCCGTCAATCCCCGCCAGATGACCTCGGTGGTCAGCGGCAACAGCGGCGCGGCCAGGCGGCAGATCGTCTCCAGCACGGTGTGCAGGGTGTCGATTGCATCGGCATCCTCATCCCAGAACCGCGATCGCGACCGTCGCACATACCAATTGGTGAGGGCGTCGGTGAATTGCCGTAAATGTTCGCAGGCGCCCGAGACATCGCAGTCATCCATGGCCTTGGTCAGGTCATCACGCAGCTGAGCCAACTTGGCCAGAATGTACTTATCGAGGACCTGCGTCGAATCGGTACGCCAGGTCCCGGGTTTGGGTGCGTACAACTGCAGGAAGCTCCACGCGTTCCACAGCGGCAGCAGGACCTGCCGTACGCCTTCTCGGATGCCCTGCTCGGTGACGATCAGATTGCCGCCGCGCAGGATGGGCGAGGCCATGAGGAACCAGCGCATCGCATCGGATCCGTCACGGTCGAACACCTCGTTGACGTCTGGATAGTTGCGTAGCGACTTGCTCATCTTCTGGCCGTCGTTGCCCAGGACAATGCCATGGGACACACAGGTTCTGAACGCCGGACGGTCGAAGATCGCGGTCGCCAACACATGCATGACGTAGAACCAGCCACGAGTCTGGCCGATGTACTCCACGATGAAATCGGCCGGGAAATGATTCTCGAACCACTCGGCGTTCTCGAATGGGTAGTGCACCTGCGCGTAAGGCATTGAACCCGAGTCGAACCAGACGTCGAAGATGTCCGGGATGCGGCGCATGACGGACTTGCCGGTCGGGTCATCGGGATTGGGCCGGGTCAGCTCGTCGATGTACGGCCGGTGCAGGTTGGTCGGCCGAACCCCGAAGTCGCGTTCCAGTTCATCGAGGCTGCCGTAGACGTCGATCCGCGGATACGCCGGATCGTCGGACTTCCACACCGGAATGGGGCTGCCCCAGTAGCGGTTACGAGAGACCGACCAGTCGCGCGCGCCTTCTAGCCACTTACCGAACTGGCCGTGCTTGACGTGCTCCGGATACCAGGTGATCTGCTCATTGAGCTCGACCATCCGATCCCGGAACTCCGTCACCTTGATGAACCAGGATGACACCGCCCGGTAGATCAGCGGGTTGCGGCAGCGCCAGCAGTGCGGATACGAGTGGTCATAGGTCTCATGGCGCAACAGCACCGCGCCATTGGCGGCAGCGGCCCCGGTCCCCTGCTTGAGGTCCTTGATGATCTGCGCATTGGCATCGAATACCTGTTGCCCCTGGTAGTCGGGCACTGTGGCATCGAATCGGCCCTTGGAGTCCACGGGGGTGACCGGAGTGATCCCCGCCTTGTCGGTGACGTTCTTGTCCTCTTCACCGTAGGCGGGCGCCATGTGCACAATGCCCGTGCCATCGTCCGTGGTGACGTAGTCGGCGGGCAACACGGTAAAAGCCGTGGGCGCGTTGCCTTCCTGGAAGTACGGAAACGGCGGAAGGTACCGCAGACCCAGTAGGTCCTCACCGGTATAGGTGTCCAACACGGTGGGCTCCTCGCCCAGTTCCCGCGCGTACGCGCCAACCCGTGCCTGCGCCAACACGTAACGGTCCGTAGTGCCATCACGACCCTCGGTCGCCACGACCACGTAGGTCACCTCGGGGTTCACCGCGACCGCCAAGTTGGATGGCAGCGTCCAGGGCGTTGTGGTCCAAATCAGCAGCCGCGCCCCGTCGAGGGGGGCCCACCGTGTGCCCTCGTTGCCGGCAATCCGGTAGCCGACGGTGACGGCGGGATCCTGACGACTCTGGTACACATCGTCGTCCATGCGCAGTTCGTGGTTGGACAGCGGCGTCTCATCGCGCCAGCAGTACGGCAACACGCGGTAGCCCTCGTAGGCCAAGCCCTTGTCCCACAACTGTTTGAACGCCCAGATGACCGATTCCATGAAGGTCGGGTCCAGCGTCTTGTAATCATTGTCGAAGTCCACCCAGCGCGCCTGCCGAGTCACATACTCGCGCCATTCCTTGGTGTAGCGCAGCACCGATTCGCGGCAGGCCTCGTTGAACTCGGCGATACCCATCGAATCGATCTGGGACTTGTCGGTGATGCCCAGTTGTCGTTCGACTTCCAGTTCGGCGGGCAAACCATGTGTGTCCCAACCGAATCGGCGATCCACCTGATATCCGCGCATGGTCTGGTAGCGCGGGACGATGTCTTTGACGTAGCCGGTGAGCAGGTGCCCGTAATGTGGCAGCCCGTTGGCGAACGGCGGCCCGTCGTAGAAGACGTATTCCAGGGATCCGTCCCGGTTCTCGATGCTGGCGCGGAACGTGTCGTCCTCGTCCCAGTAGCGCAACACCTGCTTTTCCAGCTCGGGAAGATTCGGCGATCCGCTGCGCTGATCAGCGCCTAGCTCGGTCCGCGGGTACGCGTCTGTGGATGAGCCGCTTGCGCGAAGACCATCAGACATATCGGTACATCTCCCTGTGCTCGCTGGCACGGGGACGATGGGACGCCGTCGGCGTACCTCCGCGGTACCACCCCGCTTGCCCCGACCTGCGCGGGGCCTCTCGCAACGGCTGTGACGGGCCTACCCGTCCGGTTCTACTGGGTTATCCGCGCTCGGCGCGGAACTTTTCTTCCGGAGACTCCCCGGTGATGGCCGGATCGGTGTCTGTGACGGCAATTCTATTCGGGTGCGCTGATATGGACAAACCGGTTTCGAAGCATCATCACGGCGGCCAAGACCAGGGCCATTGCCAACAGCGCGCCCACGAAGAGCACCGTGAGCCCCCACCCACCAGCCTGGTACGCCAGTCCACCCGCCGCGCCTGCCACCGAGCTGCCCAGGTAGTAGCTGAACAAGTACAGGGCCGACGCCTCGGCCCGGTCACGCTGCGCAACGGCGCCAACCCATCCACTCGCGACGGTATGGGCGGCGAAGAAGCCGGCGGTGAACACACCCACGCCGATGATCACGGTGACCAGTGAATCCGGGATGGTCAGCGCGAGCCCGACGGCAGTGATGACGACCGCGCAAATGAGGACCAGTCCCCGGCCACGGCGGTCCGCCAGCCGACCGGCCACCGCCGACGACGCGGTTCCGGCCAGGTAGAGCAGGAAGAGCAGCCCGGCTATGGCCGTCGGTAACCCGAAGGGCGGCGCGACGAGGCGATAGCCCAGGTAGTTGTACACGGTGACGAACCCACCCATGAGCACGAATGCCAGTCCGAACATGATGAGCAGGACCGGGTTTCGCAGGTGTACGCCGAGGATCCGCATCGTGGTGCCGACCCTGACCTTTTTCGGCACGAAGAACTGCGACTTCGGAAGCAGCACCGCGAACAGCACAGTGCACACCAAAGTCATTGCACCGCTGCCCAGTAATGCGATCCGCCAGTTGCTCACATCGAGCACCGAGGACGCCACCAGCCGTCCGGCGAGCCCACCCACCGTCGTGCCCGCGATGTATCTGCCCATCGCCGAGCCGAGCGATCCAGGGTGGACCTCCTCGGCCAGGAATGCCATCGCCACTGCCGGAATTCCGGCCAGGGCAACACCTTCGGCCGCGCGGCCGATCAGCAGCACCGCGAAAGTGGGGCTGGCCGGAAGCAGCAGCCCGATGATGGTGGTGGCGATAGCCGAAACCAGCATGACGCGGGTGCGGCCGAACCGCTCCGAGAGCGCGCTGGCCGGAATGATGGACAGCGCGAGCATTCCGGTGGTCACCGAGACCGTCAAGGCAGCGGCCGCGGGGCTGACCCCCATGTCCGCGGAGAGCGCCGGCAGCACTGCCTGCGTTCCGTAGAGCGCCGCGAACGTCGCAAGCCCCGCGGCGAAGAGCGCACCGGTCAGACGGCGATATCCGGCAGTGCCCGTCTGGTGCGGCACCGGGTCTGCGCCGCAGATCGCCGGAGTGCCCTGGGTAATCGGAGCCATCGCCATGGGTCTCAATGTTGCTCCGAACCCTGCATATTGCGGAAATGAGCAATTTATCGCTTTATAATTCATAAAAGACATAAATGGAGGTGACGGCATGGCAGACGGAGACTACGAGTGGTACATCACACTCGCCGAGCTACAAAACGTCACCACCGCCGCCCACCAGCTCCAGATCGCACAACCGACGCTCACCCGAATGCTGGCCCGTCTGGAACACCGCCTCAACGTGCAGCTCTTCGACCGACACGGCAAGCGGATCACCTTGAATCCGTTTGGGCGGATCTTCTATCAGCACGCCCGGCGCGCCCAAATGGAGCTGGACTCCGCGCGCCGCACCATCGACGACCTCGCGAACCCCGCAGAGGGTGAGATCCGCCTCGGGTTCCTGCACACCTTCGGCCCCACGCTGGTCGCTGGGTTGATCGCGGGATTCGCGGCGACGTCACCGCATGTGCGGTTCGTACTGGAGCAGGGCGCCGCGGGCAGCCTCGATGATCTCGTCGCGAACGGCGATCTTGACGTCGCGATCGTCTCTCCTCGCCCTCGTCGCGCAAATCTTGGGTGGCGCAACCTCTTCCGGCAGCGTCTCGGTGTCGCCGTACCCACCGATCATCGTCTGGCGCAGGCCGAAGACGTGTCCATGGCCGATCTTGCCGACGAACCGTTTGTCGCGATGCCTCCGGGATTCGGTATGCGCCGCCTACTCGAAGAGCTCTGCGCCGCTGTGCAATTCCAGCCACGCATCGTGCTCGAATCAAGCAATTTGACGACGGTCGCGGGCCTGGTGGCGGCGGGCCTGGGCATCACCGTGCTCCCTGTCGATGCCACCACGTACCCGTCGGACCTGCAGATGTTGCGTCTCGTCGATGCCGACGCGCACCGGGATGTCGGCATCATCTGGAGCTCCGGGCAGCCGCTGTCACGGCCCGTCCGAGATTTCATATCCCACGCCGTTGCGTCCACGTAGGCAACAATCATCTGCATGTCTGCCGAGGTGCCGCCCGAGAATGGGATAGCCCATGCCATCGGGCAGATCGACACCGCCGCCGATGAATCGGCGTTCCACGCGGCGGTGGGGGCGGCCCGGACGGTGATAGCGCGCGAGGCCAGGGCACGCACCCCTGAGGCGGCACTTGCCGCCGCATGGTCGGAGGCATTGCGGCACAGCGTCCGGACGGCGGCACAACTACTCACCGATGAGGTGAACCCGGGCTGGACCTGGTTCGTTTCGGGAAGTGTGGCCCGCGGCGAGGCCGCACCTGGTTCCGATATCGAAACCCTGCTCGCCGTTGACGACGAGGTCGACGGCGACGGGAAAGCTCGCCTCATGGAACTGGCGGCCCAGGTCCACGCGATGCTCGAACGCGCCGGCATCGGCAGCGATTCCAACGGGGTCCTGGCAAGTCGTGGCCGATTCTGTCGCCGAACCACCAACTGGTACGAGGGAATCGAACGCTGGTGCGCCAATCCGCCGGAAGACCGGGGAGTCGTCATGACGGGGTTGCTGGCCGATTCTCAAGGAGTGGGAACAGGGGCGTTGTTACCTGACAACGCCCTTCGCCACGAGAACGCCCGCTGCGCACAGCGCCACTACCCCATCCGGCTGGCCATGTTGCAGGACGCGGTGGCGGTGCGCGCCGGATTCCCTTCGCGATTAAGGATATTCGCCACACAATCCGACACCGTGGATCTCAAGGTCGCCGCGATCGACCCGGTGGTCAAGATCGCGCGCTGGGCTGCGTTGTCGGCCGGTTCGGACGCGCTCGCCACACCGGCTCGGCTGGATGCGGCGGCAGCAGCCGACGTTCTGGATCCGGATGACGCCTCGACGCTGCACGATTGTTTCGACTGGCTACTGCGATTTCGGTGGCGCTCTGGTGCGGCGTCATTACACGGACAGCAGACGTCCGACACTGTCTCGCTGTCTGCCCTGGCCCCGCAGGAACGTGCGGTGTTGCGGGGTATCGCGCGCGAGATCGCCGGCATCAGGCGCAAACTCATCTACCTGTCGTCGACATCCTCATTCCGATAGGCGGTCGTACCACCGCATCGCCCACTGAGCATCTCCCAGGGCCGTATGCCGCTGGCCGGCACTCGGGGTTTTCACACCGAATTGCAATGAGAGATTGGAATAGTCGGCATCCGGTATCAACCCGCGTTCCCGGATCCGTGCCGCGGTGGCAGTGACGACATCGACGAGCTCCGGATTCCATGCCGGACTGACGCCATGGGACAGAAACATCTGGGTCAAACACTCGGTATCGAACGTTGGGATCACCCCGACAATGGTGGCCCCGGATGTCCATTCCTCGATGAGTGAAACAGCCTCGACGGCACGGAAAACACGTGGGAATTGCAATGGCCTCAGGCGAACCTGCGGATGACGCTTGTGAAAGCCGCTGATTTCCAGCCCCGCCGGATCGGCCGAATCCAGATCCAGGTCTTGGACGTCGATACACAGGTGCAGTTGCCGCTGCCCCTCATCGGTCCGCCGGATGATCGCGATTTCCCACGGCTGGCGCTCGCGATGAAGCCCGGTGGTCTCGGTATCGAGAAAAACCAGCGCCATGAAGACATCCTCTCGCGCCCGACACCTTACCTACCCACATACCGGTGGGTGTGCATACGCAACCTGGCGTTCGGGCCTATCGGCTGAGGTCGAGTAGCCGCTCGGCAGCCAGCGCCGGAGTCAGGGTGCCCTCGCGCACCTGCTGCTCGATATCCGCCCGCGACGCCTTCACATCGGGTGCGTTGAGCACCCGATCCAGGACGGCATCGCGCACCATCGCCCACATCCAGTCCACTTGCTGACGGCGGCGCTTGGCCTCAAACTCCCCCGCCTCGGTCAGCACCGCGCGATGCTTCAGCACCGTGCCCCACATCTCGGAGACCCCGCTGTTCTCCAACGCACTCATGGTGAGAACCGGTGGGCGCCATAGGGTGTCGTGCGGGTAGATCAGGCGCAGCGCACCCGACAACTCTCGCGCCGCCTTCTGCGCCTCGATGGCATGCGCACCATCGGCCTTGTTCACCACCACGATGTCGGCGAGCTCAAGCACACCCTTCTTGATGCCCTGCAGCTGATCTCCGGTGCGCGCCAGCGTCAAGAAGACAAAGGTGTCGACCATGTTCGCGACGGTGACCTCTGACTGCCCCACTCCGACGGTCTCGATCAGGATGACGTCGAACCCGGCCGATTCCAGCAGCACCACCGTCTCCCGGGTCGCCCTGGCCACCCCGCCCAACGTGCCCGACGTCGGCGATGGCCGGATGTACGCGTCGGGATGTACCGAGAGCCGGCCCATTCGCGTCTTGTCGCCCAGGATCGATCCGCCGGTGCGCGTCGATGAGGGGTCCACCGCCAGCACGGCCACCCGATGCCCCTGCTCGATGAGATACATCCCGAGTGCCTCGATGGTGGTCGACTTGCCCACCCCAGGCACGCCGGTGATCCCCACGCGCAGCGCGTTTCCGCCCTCGGGCGACAGTTCCAGCAGCAACTGCTGGGCCTGCGCTCGGTGGTCTTGGCGCGTCGACTCGACCAGCGTGATCGCTCGGGCGAGCGCCGAACGATCCCCCGATCGAATCAGAGCCGCCGAATCATCAGATGACTGTTTTTCCGGCATCAGGATAGGTCGTAGCCGAGCCGCTCAGCCAACTTGTGCAACAAGCCAATGGCGGCCTCCGAAATCACCGTTCCCGGAGGGAAGATGGCCGCGGCGCCCGCCTCATACAGCTCATCGAAATCGCCGGGCGGAATCACGCCACCCACCACGATCATGATGTCCGGGCGGCCCACCCCGGTCAGCGCCTCGCGCAGCGCCGGCACCAAGGTGAGGTGACCCGCCGCCAGCGAGGACACCCCGACCACGTGCACATCGTTGTCGGCAGCCTGCCGCGCGACTTCCTCGGGTGTCTGGAACAGTGGACCCACATCAACGTCGAAACCGATGTCGGCGAAGGCCGTTGCGATCACTTTCTGTCCGCGGTCGTGTCCGTCCTGACCCATCTTGGCGACCAGCACACGGGGCCGGCGGCCATCGGCGTCGGCGAACTTCTGCACGAGCTCGGTAGCTTGAACGACAGCTCCGACAGGACCGTCACGCCCTACCTCGTCCCGATACACCCCGCTGATGGTACGGATTTCGGCCTGATGCCGCCCGTAGACCTTCTCCAACGCGTCGGAGATCTCTCCCACGGTGGCTTTGTGCCGCGCGGCGTCGATGGCCAGCGCCATCAGGTTGTTACCCAAGCCGTCTTCTCCGACGCGACTCGAATCGGCTGCCGCCCGGGTCAATTCATCGAGTGCGCGCTGCACTGCTTGGTTGTCGCGTTCGGCACGCAGTTGCTGCAACTTGGCCAGCTGCTCGGCGCGCACGCGGGAATTCTCGACCTTGAGGACTTCGATCTGCTGGTCCTCAGTGACCTGATACTTGTTGACGCCGATCACCGGCTGACGGCCCGAGTCGATCCGTGCCTGGGTGCGTGCGGCGGCCTCTTCGATGCGAAGCTTCGGAATGCCCTGATCGATGGCCTGCGCCATCCCGCCGGCCTCGGTGACCTCACGGATGTGTTCGCGGGCGCGGGAAGCGAGCTGGTGGGTAAGCCATTCCACGTAATAGGAGCCACCCCACGGATCAATCGGGCGGCAGGTACCCGACTCCTGCTGGATGAGCAGCTGGGTGTTACGAGCGATGCGTGCCGAGAAGTCTGTGGGCAGCGCCAACGCTTCGTCGAGGGCGTTGGTATGCAGCGATTGGGTGTGTCCCTGGGTCGCGGCCATCGCCTCGATGCAGGTGCGGGCCACGTTGTTGAAGACATCCTGCGCCGTCAGTGACCACCCGGAGGTCTGCGAATGCGTGCGCAGGGACTGCGATTTGGAGCTCTTCGGGTCGAACTGCGCGACGAGCTCGCTCCACAGCAGACGCCCGGCCCGCAGCTTCGCGACCTCCATGAAGAAGTTCATCCCGATGGCCCAGAAGAACGACAGACGGGGGGCGAATACGTCGATGTCCAGGCCACCCTCCAGGCCTGCCTTGATGTACTCGACTCCGTCGGCCAGGGTGTACGCGAGCTCCAAATCGGCTGTGGCACCGGCCTCTTGGATGTGGTAACCGGAGATCGAGATGGAGTTGAACTTCGGCATCTTGGCACTGGTGTAGGAGAAGATGTCCGAGATGATCCGCATCGACGGCTTCGGCGGATAGATGTAGGTGTTGCGGACCATGAACTCTTTGAGGATGTCGTTCTGGATGGTCCCCGCCAACTGCTGTGGCGAGACGCCCTGCTCCTCGGCGGCCACCACATACAAGGCCAAGATCGGGAGCACCGCGCCGTTCATGGTCATCGATACCGACACCGAGCCCAGGTCGATACCGTCGAACAGCTGACGCATGTCGAGGATGGAGTCGATGGCCACGCCGGCCATTCCCACATCACCCTGCACCCGCGGGTGGTCCGAGTCGTACCCACGGTGAGTCGCCAGGTCGAAGGCGACCGACAGACCCTTCTGGCCGGCAGCGAGGTTGCGGCGGTAGAACGCATTGGATTCGGCGGCCGTGGAGAAGCCGGCGTACTGGCGAATGGTCCACGGTTGGTTCACGTACATCGTCGGGTACGGCCCGCGCAGGAAAGGCACCTGGCCCGGGAACGTATCCAACGGATATCCCTGCGCCCGCACCGCTTCACGGTCGGCGGCGGTGTAGATCGGCTTGACGGTGATCGCCTCCGGCGTCTCCCAGTCAAGCTGCTCGGGGGTGTATCCGTGGGCGTCCGCTGCCTCACTCACCGCCGCCGCCACGGCTGCGGCATCCGGTGTGACTGATGCGCGGTCACCATGGAGCGGCACGTCGGCGAAGCTGCCCAGAACAGCCTCGGATACCGAAAGATCCGTGAGGTCAGTCATGTCACGCCCCCAACTTGGTCAGCATGGCCGAAAGCGTTTCGACTGCATTGATTTTCATGGTCAGGTAGCCGTCGGGCCGTGAAGCCTCCGCGACCTCGGCAACGGCCTTCTCCGGCCCGGCGAGGTAGATATCGGTGACGCCTGCCGCCCGAGCCGCGTCCACGACGGCACCCACTTCGGCGGCGTACCGGGCATCGGTGCCGCAGATCACGGCGATGCGTGCCCCCGCATCCGCCACCGCGCCGGCGACGGTGCCGGCATCCAGCACACCGGGATTGACGGTCTCGATACCGCCGGAGGCCAACAGGTTCGAGGCGAAGGTGGTGCGCACATTGTGCTCGGACAGCGGGCCCAATGGAAGGAGCAATGCTGCCGGACGCGCACCCGAGGAAGCCAAGTAGGCGTCCGAGCGGTCCCGTAGCGCCTCGAAATCGGCGGCGTACCGGTAGCCCGTGCTGGGATGCGGCGGCAGCGGCTCCTCCCCCAAGTTCGGGAACTCGTTCACCCCCGTCACCGAGGTGCGCCGATGGGCGATGTCATCGGCGCGCGAGGCACGGGTCGCGGCAACGCGTTCCCGGATCAGCGCGCCGGCGGATTCGAATCCACCCGCGCCCTCGATCTCCGTGAACAGAGACCACGCTTGCTGCGCAAGGGTTTCCGTCAGGTCCTCGATGAACCATGAGCCGCCGCCGGGATCGAGCACCCGCCCCACATGCGACTCCTCGATGAGCAGCAGCTGCGTGTTGCGTGCGATACGGGCAGAGAACGCAGGCGACACCGAACTCAGACCGCCGGGAATCGCGTCATCGAACTGGCGAACCCGAACGCTGTCCGCGCCACCGACTCCGGCGCCGAAGGCAGCCAAGGTGGTACGTAGCATGTTCACCCACGGATCACGCTGAGCCATCATCGGTTCGGAGGTCACCGCGTGCACCACGGCGCCACCAGCATCCGGCACGCCCGCCACCTCGGCCACCCGTGCCCACAGCACCCGCGCGGCCCGGAACTTGGCGATGGACAGGAACTGATCATCGGTTGCGGCGAATCGGAAGCTGATCTGCTGCAGCGCTTCCGCCACGCTCAGGCCCGCGTTCTGCAACACCCGCAGATACGCGACTCCGGCGGCCACCGCCACCCCGAGTTCCTGGCTGTCACTGGCACCCAAATCGTGCGCAACCGTACCGTCGACGGTAATGGCGCGGATCCGCTCGGTGCGCGCCATCGCCTGCCGTGCCAACGCAACAGCCTCGTCAACCGAAACGCCGGCGCGGTCGGCGAAGGCATCACCCAGCGGGTCGGCACCGAGGTCGACCACAACCCCGGCGGCGTTTCCTTCATAGTCATCAAGGGTCGCCAGAATGGCCGCGGCCACCGCGGTCAGCTCGGCGCCGGCCTCCACCTGGATGGGCGCCAAGTCCAAGTAGACACCCTGCAGGGCCCGTTCCACCGCCGCCGGCTGCACGCCGGCCAGCACGATGGCGCTGGTCCCCTGCCCCAGCGCGTCCAGGATGCTCTCATTCACCAGCGCGGCGTCGGCCGCGCCGCCGAACACCTCCGCCACCTTCCACCCGCTGTTCACGTCGCGGCGCGGATCTCCACCACGTACGAACGGCCACTGCCCGGGCAGCGAGGGTTCGGGAAGCTCATCGAGTGCCGTGTACAACGGGCGAATCGCGATCCCGTCGTATGTGGGCGAGTCGAGCAGGCGCTCCGGGGCAGCGGGCAGATCCTCGACCGCCTTGCGGGAGGACTTCGCCAGCACGCCGGCTACACCCTGCTGCCATCGCGCGAAGTCACGCCGAATTTCGGGTACCTCAACAGTCACAGAACTGCTCCCAGCTGCTCGTCATCGAGCGACACATATGGCACTCCATGCCGAAATGCCTATCACACTTACTCATCAGGCTAAATGACGCCGTCTACTACTGCCCAGTACGGGGGCGGCGCCACCGCGGCCTCCGCGTCCTGATGTCCACCATTCACGCAGGCTCCGTAGGCTTGCGCACCATGGGGATCCGGCAGATAGGGAGAACGGGAGCCGCGGCACTGCGACGGCTCCCGCGCCGTCAGCTGCTGTGGACCGGTGTGGCCGTTCTTATTGTGACTGCGGCCCTGCTGTTCCTGCCGCTGCCGACCGCCCTCCAGATGCGGGATTGGGCCGGTGACCTCGGTCCGTGGTTCCCACTTGCTTTCCTGGCGGCACACACGATCGTGACGGTGCTGCCCTTCCCGCGGACCGCGTTCACCCTCGCCGCCGGATTGCTGTTCGGAACCCAGCTCGGCGTGCTGCTGGCCGTCGTCGCGAGCACCGCGAGCGCCGTGTTGGCCCTGTGGGGCGTGCGGGCGTTGGGATGGAAACTCAGCACGCTGCACCACCGCCCCGGTGTGAAAAATGTCGACGATCAATTGCGCCGCCGCGGGTGGATCGCGGTGATGTCGATGAGGCTCATCCCGGCGGTGCCGTTCTCGGTTCTCAACTACGCGGCAGGAGCCTCCGCGGTGCGCGTCGTGCCGTACACGTTGGCCACCTTCGCGGGTCTGCTTCCGGGCACGCTGGCGGTCGTCGTACTCGGCGATGCACTCACCGGACACATCAGTGGCACGCTCTTCGCGGTCTCCCTGACCACCTCGGCGCTCGGAGTGCTGGGAATCCTTTACGAGATCCGGCGCTACAAACGTACCCACACCGAGATCGCGGGCCCGGAAATCTCCGACGAGCCCGAACGCGTCGGCAGCTAGGCCTACGAGGGGTTCCGTTCGTCGAATCCCTTGCTCGCCAGCACGGCGAACAGGGTGAGCAGACCCGCCGCCGGCAGGGCATGCAGCACCTTGTCGTGTACCCGCACATGCGCACCGACCGCCAAGGTGAAGTAGACGGCCAACATGAATGTCGTCAGCCGACCCAATGCCGACCACCGGATTCCACCGAGGAGTCCCACTGCTGACGCCGTTTTCACGACGGGAAGCACCCACCAGATGCGTTGTGGCAGACCGACTGTCTCCAGCGATTCTTTGACAGGCTTGATCGGACCGACGCATGCCGCCGCGTCGGCGACCTGCATGGCTGCCAGCGCCGCCAGGACCTTAGGGTTGGCCAAAACTCGGGGAGATACCAAAGCGTCATTGCTCATCACTCCAGTGAACCACTACTGCGCCGGGCCGACGATGGCACGACCGATTCCCGCTAGTGCGGCGCGTGCGCACCCAAAGACGCAGAGATGACGGCCAACGGTGACAGAGCCAGCTGCATGTTGGCGCGCTCTTGTGGGGTAAGCCGACGACGTTCCCAGAAACGTCGCAACGCGCGAATACTCATGTCTCCATTGGACGCGGCCGCGCCGACATTAACCAGCGCGGCCGCGATATCCCAACGAATTCAATACGCATTCTCATCACGGCCATCCGGAGAGGTTCGATCAACTCCCGTGTGCGAGTTGAATTGCCTTCACCACCAACAGAATGGCACCGACAACCAGATAGCCGCGAAGAGCGAGCATGCCCAGTTTGGTTCCCGGACTCCATTTGACCGGTTCGAGCAAGGCGAGGGGCGGCATGCGCCAGGTGCGCGCATCGACGCCTTCGAGAGCCTTGTTCAGTGCGGCGACCGCCGGATCCGTGCGTTGCCTGCTCGAAACCCACCACAGGCCGATCCCGATCAGTATCGCGAGAATTGTGACAACCACCGCCAGATAACCGGAGACCTCCACGACATCCAAATCCGGGAACAACGTGGTGGCCATCAGGATGCCGGAAAGAAAGAGCAGCACACCGACGATGAGCCCGGCGACGATGTTGAGCCAGGTCTTGTTGACCCACGGGCCCAACACCGCTTTGTCGTTGCACAGCAACAGCAGGAACACACTGGCGCTGGGCAACAGCAGACCCGCCAGTGCCTGCACCGCTGTGGTCATGAGCCCCAGCGGCGCATTCGGGATCAGCACGATGGCGGCGCCTACTCCGACCATCACGGTGTAGGACAGATAGAACGGCTTGGCGTCCTTGAAGCTGCGGTGCAAGGAGTGCTTGAGCCCGAAGGTGTCACCGAACGCATAGCTGGTGGCCAGGGTGACGGCAGCAGCGCCGATGATCGACGCGTCCAGCAGGACGATTGCGAAGACCTTGCCCAGCAGCGGCTCAACCTGTCCCAGCCAATGGGCGATCATGCCGGCGTCGCCATCGTCGCCCCACTTGTCCGGCCCGGAGTTGCCCGTCGCACGTGCGGCGTAGTCGGCGGTCATCACCAATGCAGCGGCACCGATCACCACGACGAGCGAACCGATGACGGTGTCGGCGCGTTCGTACCCGATGAACCGCGGCGTGATGCGCTTGTCGACGATATTGGACTGCTGGAAGAACAGTTGCCACGGCGCGACGGTGGTTCCCACCATGGCGATAATCAGCAACACCGCACCCGAGGTGATGCCGCCGTCGATGCCCGGAATCACGAAATCATGTGCGGCCCTGCCCCACTGTGGATCTGACATCAAGAACATCGGGATCTGCAGCAGCGTGATCGCAATGAACACGAACATGGCGCGCTCCCAGCGCCGGAAGCTCCCGGTGGCCATGATCAAAATCAGCGCGATCGCCGCGAAGGGCACCGTGTAGTACTTCGAGATTCCCAGATACTCGGAAGCCAGTGCGACACCGATGAACTCGGTGACCAGAGTCAGGAAGTTCAGGATGAACAAGTCGCCGACGGAGAACCAGCCCCAGCCGCGGCCGAACCGCTCGTTGATCAACCGGGCATGCCCAACCCCGGTGACGGCGCCGAGCCGAACCACCATCTCCTGGTTCACGATCAGAACGGGAATGAGTAGCAACAACACCCACAGCAGGCTGTACCCGTAGCTCTGACCGGCTTGAGCGTAGGTGGCGACACCACCCGCATCGTTGTCGCCGACCATGACGATGATGCCCGGCCCAAGAATGGCGGCCATCGTCGCCATCCGCGTCTTGAAAGTGCGCGCCTGGCCGGGATCGCTCACGCTGATCTTGCCGAATGCACCTTCGATGTCACCCAGATGCGCCGAATCAAGTACAGCGCTCTTTGGTGGTGGGGGTGCCGCTTTAAGCGGCGTGGCCACAGTTTCCGTCCCGTTCACGGGACCGCCGGCGATTCCGTTTTCACTCATGGCGTGACCCCGTCTGGGCCCGACGCGACCTGGCGCACCGGACGAGGCGCCGGCTCACGACGGCGCCAATCCTCGGGAATGAGCGCAGCCAGCACATCGTCGTAGGTCACTACGCCAAGTACCTTTTCGCCTTCGTCGACGACCGGAATGAGAGCCAGGTTGTAGTCGGCCATCAGCAGGGCGACGTCGGTGAGATCGGCCTCCGGCGCTACCCGCACCGGGTCGTCATCCATGATCGATTCCACAACGGCGGCCTGGTCGGCCTGCAGCAGCCGGATCACCGACACCACACCCACCAGTTCGCCATTGTCAGCGAGCACATGCACCTTCAGCAGCGCCTCCGGTTGCAGGGACTTCGCCGCCGAAATCACCCCAATCGCATCGCCAACGGTGCTGCCGAGCACACAGGACACGATGTCGACATTCATCAGGCCGCCGGCCGATTCGGGGCTGAACCCCATCAAGGTGACCACCTTGGTGCGTTGCGGTGCCGGCATCAGGTCCAGCACCGCACGGCGACGAGACTGCCGCAGGTCGAAGATGGCATCTGCCGCGTCATCCGCACGCATGCGGCCCAGGAGGGCCGCGACATCTGCGTCCGACATGTCTTCGAACAACTTGCTGGCCTTCTCCGAGTCGAGTTCCTCGAACACATCGGCCTCAAGCTCGGGGTTGGCGCGAACGCGATCGAGGATCTCGCCGCCCTCTTCCTTGGTGGCCTCCTCCAGCAGATCCGCGATCTCGGCGGGCTTGAGCGTGTTCACTCGTCCCCCGACACGGCGCGCCAACAGCGACCCGCCATGACCGATCATCGGCTCGAATGCCTTCCAGTCCCTGCCTGCCTGGCCCGCGCCGGCCTTGATCAGACCGAAAAACCTTGCGGGACGCCGGGTATCGAGGCGGGCCAGAACCCACCCCTCAGCCGATTCCACCAGCTCGATGTCATAGGCATGCACCAATTCGGCGTTGTCCACATCGATGAACCGGTGGTCGAGCACGTCCTCGTCGAGCAGGTACTCGCCATCCCGACGCTCGAAGCCCCGGAGGTCAACCTTGTTCTTGCTCAACTCAATACGATGCGGCCCCACCGCGGACACCACATCGGAGGAGACAAAGACGGTGCGCCCACCCATGTCCACCACGTATCCCGTGACGATCGGATACTCATCCGATCCACGGAGCCGAACGATCACATCCTCCAACCGGCCAATGGTGTCGCCGGAACGCGCGACGACCGGAGCTTTCAATAGATCCGAGAATTGAATTACTCGCGGCTTAGCCGCCTTATTGGAAGTAGCCATGCCGACTCCTCAGCGTTTGAACCAATACGCTCCGTCCGCCCGGTTGGGCGGGCGAAGCGTATTGGCCTCGAATGAATTCCGAATGACCACCCACTGTGAATCAGCTGTGCGTGGTCGCGATGGTGAATCCGCCGGATTACCGCGGCGGGTGCGCCCCGAGCGATGCCGAAACAACGGCAAGCGGTGAGTACGCCAGTTGCAGATTGGCGCGCTCTTGCGGGGTCAGCCGGTGCCGAATCCACATCCGGCGGACTGCGTTAAATGTTGTGGTCATGATGAGGCTCCTTCTGGGGAGAGCCGCATACCCGAGCGCAGGTGTCAAAAACGTTGACTAGAGCGAGGATTCACCCTCGAACAAACGACAAGGTATGCGGCAGCTGTTGTCTATGCGGACTTTCGCCGGATATCACGGGGGTGCCTCACCTCCTTGCCGTCGGGGCGCACGCGGGCGCCAGCTGTAGGAGCAGCGACCACGAGAAGGAATTGCCGGACAGCGACACTGACCGGAGCGCACCCCTCTCGTCAGGGCTTCGGCACTACGTGACGTGTCCGCGGGCGGAAGCCACTTCGGGTCATCCCTTAGTCCGGGAAGACCTGTCCTAACCTTGGGCGTCTCTCGACGTCGTCAGATCAGTGGCCTGTATTCACGTAGGAGCCTCACCTAGCAAGGTGCTGAACCGGTACCCATGATGGGCCTGGGGAATCGCCTTGTCAAGCGGGCAATGCCCGTGTCACGCGTCGGGCAGCTGATGGCGGCTCGCCGGATCGAACTGGCCGATCTCCTGGGCGGCCGACTGTGCCTCGGCGACCGCCGCGGCGACCTCGGGAGTGGTCTTCGTCTCGAACCATCCAGCGACATCCGCAGAGTCGTCCTCTGGACGCTCCGCCGGTTCGTCGGCCGGAGACGGTTGGTAGCGGAATACACCGTCTTCCCCTGGCGCGCCCAGCAGCTTGGTGAATCCCTGCAGAGCAGAACCGAAGTCACTCGGAATAAGCCAGACCTTGTTCGCCTCACCCTGGGCCATCTTGGGCAACGTCTGCAAATACTGATAGGCCAACAACTCTGGCGTGGGTTTACCGGATTTCACTGCGGCGAAGACCTTTTCGATGGCCTTCGCCTGACCCTGTGCTTGCAGATACTGTGCGGCCCGCTCGCCCTCAGCACGCAGGATGCGGGACTGGCGTTCACCTTCGGCAGCCAAGATCGCAGATTGTCTGGAACCTTCCGCGGCGAGGATCTGCGCCTGCTTCTGCCCCTGAGCCGAGAGAATCGCCGCCTGCCTGGCACCTTCGGCCGACAGAATCATGGCGCGCTTCTCACGGTCGGCCTTCATCTGCTTCTCCATCGACTCCTGCACCGAGGGCGGTGGATCGATCGACCGCAGCTCCACGCGAGCCACCCGCAGCCCCCAGCGGCCGGTGGCCTCGTCGAGCACCCCACGCAGCTGACCGTTGATCTGATCACGCGACGTGAGGGTCTGCTCCAGGGTCATGCCACCCACGACGTTGCGCAGCGTGGTGGTGGTGAGCTGCTCGACACCCACGATGTAGTTGCTGATCTCATACACCGCCGCCTGCGGGCTGGTGACCTGGAAATAGACAACGGTGTCGATGTTGACCGTCAGGTTGTCCTCGGTGATCACCGGTTGCGGCGGAAAAGACACGACGCGTTCACGCAGATCAACCTTGGCCCGGATGCGGTCGACGAACGGCACCAGAATGGTCAATTGCCCACTCACGGTCTTGGAATACCGGCCCAACCGCTCGATGACCGCAGCCTCTGCCTGCGGAACGAGTGCCACAGATTTCAGCACAATGGTGACGCCCAGGATGATCAATACGATCAGCACGAAGGCTCCGGCCGCTACTCCCATATCCGTACTCCCTTGGTGAGATTCTCAGATCTTCTCGACAACCGCCGTGGCGCCGTCGATTTGGACAACTGTCACCGTCTCGCCCTGTTCGAATCGACCCGACTTCTCCAGGCTGCGGGCAGACCACATCTCCCCTCCCAGCCGAATCAGCCCGTGGATATCGTCGACGGGTTCAATCACAATGGCGCTCTTACCCTCCAACGCCCTGGCGTTGGTATGCAGAATCGGGCCGGATGTCAGCCGCTTGCGCAGCGCGGGCCGCACACCGACCAGCAAAACCACCGAGCTGATGACGAAGACCAGCCCCTCGGCCCACAGCGGCATGCCGAAGACCCACCCGACACCCGCCGTAACCAGGGCCGATCCGCCCAGCATCAAGAGGAACATGTCCCCTGTCATCAGCTCGGCAGCCGCGAGCAAGATGCCTGCCACGAGCCACACAATCGGCATGTATCCACACTAGCCCGCGTGGGCAACTGGTGGGGGCGGATGCGGCGCCTTACACTGCGATCATCATGGCGAATCCGAGTGTGTCCCTGGCAGTGTGGGCAAGCGCGTGGCTGGCGGGCCGCGCGGCGCCCGATGATGTCATTGACGCGCTCATTGCCTGGGCACCAAGGCATTTAGTCACGGCCTATGATGCGGTCGCGGCGGGCCACACCGGACTCTCCTGGCCGGATATGGACGACAACGGCCCCATCGGCCTACTTCAGACCATCCGCACCGCAACCGGTCAACCACACGGTATACCCGATATCCATGTGATCCTGCCCGCACCCGGTGACCCCCGGGGCTTGCCCGCCGGAACCCAGTTCCAGCGCGACGCGCTCGAGGCCAGCGAGGCGATTGTGCTCAGCGATCGCCAGAATGATTCCACAGCAATAGGATTGGTTCCCGCGGTAGAGTACGACGAGGACCGTGATGAAACCGTCGGACTGTCCTGGACGGTGTATTCGCTGCCCGCACAGATCCCCTTACAACCCGGGCCGGACCTCGGTGAGGCAGAGTTCCAACTGCGTCAAGCGGTTCGTTCGGCTACCTCAACGCTCAATCGCCTGGACCGGGCCGTGGGCGCAATCGAGGCCGATCCCCGCGCGTTGGTCGAAGAGGTGCTGTCCACGCTGCGCGGACACTGCCTGCCGGATTACGCACCGCACCGGGCCATCAGGGTGCTCGACTCGGCCAATCAGGTGGAAGCGATAGCGACGGCGGCAGCCGAGATCATGGAGCTACCCGGCGCCCTCGACGATGGCGCCGTAAGCGACGCGTTGCGGCCCCTCGTCGTCGTGGTACGTGAGGCACGGATGGCGGCCGCGGCCGCCATCATCGAGGCCGCGCGCTAAATCTCCAGCCGACCGCAGCACAGGGGTGAACACGGAGCGCCGTTCACGCTGAATCCGTACCCGGGGACCGGATTTACCCCGTCGGCCCGTAGCGGGGATCTACCTTCCACGACCTCTGCGATCAGGTCCACCGCGAGGCGCGCGAAGCGCTCATCGGCACCAGGGGTTGCCGCGCGCGTGAACTCGATATCGTGCTCGGCCGCGAACTCACGAGCCTCGTTGTCCAAGTCCCACACCACCTCCAGGTGGTCCGCGACGAACCCGATGGGGGCAACTACCACAGATCGGATACCCCGATCCCGCAGAGCAGCAAGATGGTCCACGATGTCCGGTTCGAGCCACGGAACCTGGGGCGGGCCCGAGCGCGACTGCCACACCATGTCGTAATCCTGGTGACCGATTGCGGCGGCGACCAATTGCGCAAGATAGTGCACCTGACGGCTATAGAGCTCCGGACCGTGTCTCCGGTCCGCCGCGATGGGAATGGAGTGTGCGGTGAACACCAGTCGCGGCTCCCCCCGCAGGCCAGACATTGCGGCCAACACGGCGTCGGCGTACAGCTGCACCAGTGCCGGATGGTCGAAGTACTGGCGAAGCTTCACCAGCTCCGGCGCGCCGTCACCCACCGCAGCGCGCGCACGGGCAATGTCCTCCACGTACTGTGTACAGCCCGAGTAGCCACCCCACGCCGAGGTGGTGAACACGGCAGCACGCCGAATTCCCTTGTCCCGCATGTCGGCGACGGTATCTTCCACCATGGGGTACCAGTTTCGGTTGCCGAAGAACACCGGCAGCGGATGCCCGGTCAATTCGAGCTGGCGCGAGATCTGATCGACCAGCGCCCGGTTGATGCCGTTGATCGGAGAGACTCCGCCGAAATGGAAATAGTGTCCGGCGACCTCATCGAGCCGTTCGGGCGGAATCCCGCGGCCACGCGTCACATTCTCCAGAAACGGCCGAACCTCCTGCGGCCCTTCGGGTCCACCGAAGGACAGCAGGAGCACCGCGTCAAATAACACAGAAGTCCGCTAGAGGAGCTGGGTGTGCGCGCCGCCGTCGGCGAAGATGATGTCGCCGGTGGTGGCGGGCAGCCAATCGGAAAGCAGCGCGCACACCGTCTTGGCGACCGGAGTCGGATCCTTCATATCCCAGCCGATCGGGGCACGCTGATCCCAGCCATCCTCCAGCACACTCATCTGCTGGCCGGCTTCTTCGCCCAGTGCACCACCGACGATGGCGCTCATCGCCAGCGTCCGGATGGGACCGGCCGCAACGAGGTTCGAACGAACACCGGCAGCACCCGCCTCACGCGCCACGAACCGGTTGACCGACTCGAGTGCGCTCTTGGCCACCGTCATCCAGTTGTAGAACGGCATCGCCCGGGTCGGGTCGAAGTCCATGCCCACGATGCTGCCGCCCGGATTCATGATGGGCAGCAATGCCTTGGCCAGCGACGCATACGAGAACGCCGAGATGTGGAAGCCCTTGGCCACATCCTCAAAGGGGGCCTCGAAGAACGGGTTGAGCCCCATACCGGTCTGCGGCATGAAGCCGATCGAGTGGACGACCCCGTCGAGCTTGTTGCCCTCCCCGATCACCTCGGAGACCCGACCGGCCAGGCTGGCCAGGTGCTCCTCGTCCTGCACGTTCAGCTCCAGCAGCGGCGCCGGCTGCGGCAGGCGCTGGGTGATGCGCTCGATCAGGCGCAACCGGTCGAACCCGGTGAGTACCAGCTGCGCGCCCTGCTCCTGCGCGACCTTCGCGATGTGGAAGGCGATGGACGAATCGGTGATGATGCCCGTCACCAGGATGCGCTTGCCCTCAAGTAGTCCTGCCACGATTCTCCTTAGGTAATTCGCCTGCGCTCGTGCGCACGCTGGGGGACGTTCGACAAAGTTCCTAGTGGGGGGTTCTAGTGGCCCATGCCCATGCCGCCATCAACCGGGATCACTGCACCGGAGATGTAACTGGCATCTTCGGAAGCCAGGAAGCTGACCACCCCGGCGACCTCGGCGGCCGTGCCCACCCGCTTCGCCGGGATGAACTCCAGCGCGCCCTCCTGGACCCTCTCGTCGAGCGCGCGAGTCATCTCGGTGTCGATGAAACCCGGAGCGACCACGTTGGCGGTGACACCCGCCTTGGAGAGCTCGCGGGCAATCGAGCGCGCCAAGCCGATGACCCCGGCCTTGGAGGCCGCGTAGTTGGCCTGGTTGCCGATTCCCCAGGTACCGGAGACCGAACCGATGAATATCATCCGGCCGAAACGCTTGCGCTGCATGCTGCGCGAGGCCCGCTGAGCCACCCGGAACGCCCCGGTCAGGTTGGCATTGATGACTTGCTCGAACTTCTCCTCCGTCATGCGCATCAGGAACGCGTCCTGCGCGATGCCGGCATTGGACACCAACACCTCGACGGCGCCCTGGTGCTCCTCGACCTCTTTGAAGGCCCGGTCGACGGCGTCGTTATCGGTGACATCGCACTCCACGCCGAACAAGCCCTCCGGCACACCGGACCCACGGTGGGTGACTGCCACCTTGTGCCCGTCGGCGGCAAGACGTTGCGCGATCGCAAGGCCAATACCCCGGTTGCCACCGGTGACCAGAACAGAGCGAGAGACAAAGTCGGGACGGGCGACGCTAGCGCCCAGAGCATCAGACATAGGAGTCAACTTATCGTCTTCTTAGACTTTGGCCTAACCGACTGGCCCAAACATAAAGGCTCAACGAACCCGCCGACCAGGTACCGAATCAGTTGGGCAGGCGCCGGTTGATGACCAGGCCGACGAAGGCCGCCGCCAACACCAACAGCGCACCCAGGCGCAGCCACCCGACGCTTGCGTCACCGCGGATCGTCTCGTATCCGATCTGCTGCTGCAGATTGGCGTACACCTCTTTGAGCTGCCCCAAAGTAGACGCCGTGTACGTCTCCCCGCCCGAGAGCTTGGCCACCTTCTCCATCATGTCGGGGGCATACGGAACGTTCTGACGCTGCCCGTTGATCTCGACGTACCCGTCCTTGGTGCCGAACGCGATCGTCGAAATGGGCACCTGCTGATCCTTGGCCGTGCGCGCCGCGGTGTAGGCACCCTTCGGGTTATCAGGGTTCGACGGCACCGTCTCCTTACCGTCGGACATCAAGACGATGCGCGCCGGAGGCGGCTTGTCACCGCCCCCGATGACCGCACCCACCGTGGCGATGGCCTGCAGCGCCGTGAAGATGCCCTCACCGGTGGCGGTGCGATCCGCAAGCTGCAGGTTATCCAGGGCATTGACGGTGGCGTCCCGGTTCGTGGTCGGCGAGACCAGCACCGTCGCGGTGCCCGCGTAGGCGATGAGACCCAGGTTGATACCCGGCGTGAGATTGCGCGCGAACTCCTTACCGGCTTCCTTCGCGGCGCCCAATCGGCTGGGCGCCACATCGGTCGACTCCATGGACCGCGAGACGTCGACGACGAGCATCACGACGGCACGGTTACGCGGAATCCGCACGTCATGTGTCGGGCCGGCCAAGGCGATGGTCAAAACCATGAGACCCACCACCAGCAATGCCGTCGCGGCATGGCGCCACGTGCGGGGCCGTGTCGGGGCCACCGAGTCCAGCAGTTCGGTGTTCGCGAACCGCAGTACCCGCTTCTGGCGCAGATACTGAGCCACCACGTAGAGGGCGACCAGGCCCACCACCAGCAGTAGCACCAGGAAGAACCACGGGTGGGCGAAGCCCGTCAGAGTCATCGGCCCGAAGAATGGCACGTCGTTCATCGCGTCGCCGCCCCTGTTCCAGCCACCGCACCGCGGCGCTGTTGAGAGACGAATCTCACGATGTCACTGATCCAGTCACGGTCGGTCCGCAAGCTCAAAATCGGTGCACCGCAACGACGTAATGTGCGTGCCACCTCTTCATGATGCCTTGCCGCCGCTTGTTCGAAATCACGGCGCAGGTTCTCGTCGATCCGGTACTCCTTGGTGACGCCGGTCTCGGCATCCTGTAACAGCACCTCGCCGACGTCCGGAAGTTCCACATCGCGCGGATCGAGCACCTCGATACCCAGCACCTCGTGCCGGCCGCCGATCGCACGCAACGGCCGCATCCAGTTGATGGGGCCAAGAAAGTCACTGATGATCACGGCCATGCCACGACGGCGTTCCGGTCGGCGCAACGCGTCGATGGCTACCGACAGATCGCCGCGCACCCCCTGGGGCGCCTTGGGCATGGTCGCGATGCTGCGCAGAATGTCCTGCTCATGGGCGCGACCCGAGCGAGCAGGCAACCGAACAATCTTGTCCCCGTTGGCGATGATCGCACCAAGCCGGTTTCCGCCACCGCTGTTGAGGAAGATGATCGCCGCTGCCGCCGCCACCGCGAGATCACGCTTCTCACAGTTGGTGGTGCCGAAGTCCAGGCTCGCCGACATGTCGACCACCAGCCACGTCTCCAGCTCGCGATCGGCGATCATCTGTCGGACGTGCGGACTGGTCGTCCGCGCCGTCACCGACCAGTCCATCCGGCGCACATCGTCGCCGGGCTGATACAGCCGCGACTCCCCCGGCTCCGATCCCGGTCCAGGTATCAAGCCGAGGTGGTTGCCGTGCAGCACCCCGTCAAGCTTGCGTCGGATCTTCAGTTCCAGCGTCCGCAGTGCCGCCGACAGCTGCGGATCACGGATCTCGCCACGACGCAGTGACGGGATGTCCACCGGCCGGCCGTTGGCCGGACTTGGCGTGCTCACCTGGGTGCGGCGTTATGGGCGGCCGGGACCGGATTGTTGGTCCCAACCATCGCAGGCGGCACCGAATTTCCTTGTTGCGGAACAGCATTCACCTGCGGTAGGCCTACTGTCTGCAGAATCCGGTTGATCGCGGTGTCGGCGGAAACCTCGTCCGCCAGGGCGTCGTAGCTCATCACCAGACGGTGCCGAAGCACATCCGGAATGACCTCGATGACGTCCTGAGGAATCACGTAATCACGCCCGCGCACCAGAGCCAGCGCACGCGCCGACGCGATGATGCCCAGCGACGCGCGGGGGCTGGCTCCGTAGGAGATCCAGTTCGCAACGTCGCCGAGGCCGAACTGAGCCGGATTACGGGTCGCCGAGATGACCCGGACCACGTAGTCGACGAGTGCGTGGTGCACGAAGTTGTTGGCAGCCAGGTCCTGCAGGCGCAGCAGTGCTTCGGCCGACAGAATCTGCTTGGGCTCCGGCGGCGTGACACCCATGCGGTAAATGATCTCCCGCTCTTCTTCGACCGTCGGGTAGTCCACATTGATCTTGAACAGGAAGCGGTCGCGCTGCGCTTCCGGCAGCGGGTACACGCCCTCGTTCTCGATGGGGTTCTGGGTCGCCATCACCAGGAACGGCTTGGGCATCGGGTACGTCTTGCCGCCGATGGAGACATGCCGTTCGGCCATGACTTCGAGCAATGCGGACTGCACCTTGGCCGGCGCACGGTTGATCTCGTCGGCCAGCAGGAAGTTCGCGACCACCGGACCGAGCTCGATATC
Source organism: Mycobacteroides franklinii (assembly GCF_002013895.1). Lineage (GTDB taxonomy): Bacteria > Actinomycetota > Actinomycetes > Mycobacteriales > Mycobacteriaceae > Mycobacterium > Mycobacterium franklinii. Next base: position 36,925 of record NZ_MAFQ01000011.1, read on the forward strand.
GAACTCTTCCTTGCCCTGGCGGTAGATGCGGGTACCGATGATGTCGGTGGGCACCAGGTCAGGGGTGAACTGGACACGCGAGAACGAGCCACCCACGACCTTGGCGAAGGTCTCGACCGCCAGCGTCTTGGCGACACCGGGCACACCTTCGAGCAACACGTGCCCCTTGGCGAGCAGGCCGACCAGAATTCGCTCGACGAGCCGGTCCTGGCCCACGATGACGCGCTTGACTTCGAAGATGGCGCGCTCAAGGTTCTGTACCTCTGCGGCCAGGGCCGGTGACGTCGCACCCTGCGGGGCGTGCGGCACGGGGCCGGCGCTTCCGCCGGAGTACCCGGCACCTCCCCCTGGTTGCCCTGGTGATGACATCAACTTCCCTCCGGCTCTGCCTGACGATTTCATGCCATGTTGGTGGCGCGGTTCATACGAGCGGCACCCAACCCTGGGCGGCGCCTTCGGTCCACTATTCCAGCATCCCGGGATTTGGTCCACGTACCCGTTCGCTGGCGCGCCGCTTCTAGCTGACCCGCAGGATCAGAAGAGCTACCACGCGATGATACGAACCGCGTAAGGAGTCATACCGCCCGTGCGCACCGGAGACACCGTCACCTTCGCCGCACTGCCGCTGGCTTCCAGCATCTGACCATTGCCGAGGTAGATCACCACGTGCTGCGAACCACCAGGCCCGTAGAAGAGAAGGTCTCCGCGTTTGGCCTGCGAGACCGGAACCTTCTGGCCGGAGTTGTATTGGTCACCGGAGTACTTCGGCAGCTTCACGCCCGCGGCCGCATAGGAGAACATCGTGAAACCCGAGCAGTCGAAGCCGACCTTGCCAGAGTCGTAGTCCACGCCACCGCTCGGTCCGCGCACCGTGCCACCACCCCAGGAGTACGGCACACCCAGTTGGGTGCCGCCGCGCTGGATCACGCGTTCCACGGCAGCGCGGCCGTACACCAGCGGACGCCCCGCACCCGCGGACGCACCGCCGATTCCTAACGCACCCAGCGCGGTCTGGCCGACCCCCATGACACCGTTCATGATCTTCGTGGGATCCGCACCCTGGCTCGGGCCGGAGAACGGCAACGTGTTGTCGTATTGGCCGCCCGTCGGGTTCAGACCGAGCGCGTTGAGGAAGGCCGTTCCGACATTGGGTCCAAGCGGGTTGTCATCGGCGGTGGCCCGCGGGACACCCATGAACAAGACCAACGCGATCGCGATGGTCACTGCGATGGCCGACCGTAATAGGAAGAGCCCCTGCGCTTTTAGCACCTTTGCCGCTTTCACCACTTCTACCACTCAATCATCCGGGTTACATAGGGCGTCATGCCGCTGGTGCGGACCGGCGACACCTTGACCACGTCGCCGGTGTTCGGCGCTTCGAGCATCTGGCCGTTGCCCAGGTACAGCGCAACGTGCTGGCTTGCGTTGGGGCCGTAGAAGATCATGTCGCCGCGCTTCATCTCGGCACTGGGTACCTTGCGCCCGGAGTTGTACTGGTAACCGGTGTAGTGCCGCAGCCTGATGCCGACCGCGGCGAAGCCGTACATCATCAGCCCGGAGCAGTCGTAGCCGACAGTTCCTGCGCCGGAATCGATTCCGCGCGTCGGGCCATTGTATGAACCACCGCCCCAGGAGTACGGCGTGCCCATCGCGCTGCCGGCACGGGCGATGACTCGCTCCACGTTCTCCCGGCCGTAGACCTTCGGGAGGTACTCGCCACCTTCGCCGGAAGATGCCGCCGCCGGGGCAGCCTTGGGGCAGAAGATGCCGATCACACCACACACCGCGGACTGGCCGACATTGGCCGCGGTGTTGCCGATGCCCAACACCATATTGATCGTCTGCGTCGGGTCGGTAGGAACGTTGGCGCTGGCGATCATCGGAAGGGTCGTGTCCCATTCGCCGCCGGCCGACGCCACCGGCGCCGGGCCCTCGGTCCATTCATTGCCGTTACCCGCGATGGCGGCACTGGGGTTGATCACCCGCGCCGTCGCTGTCGAGGCGGCGTAGGCGGGGCCGCGTGCCGCGGCGAGCTGCGCCTCCGCGCTCTTCTTCTTGGCAGCCAGATCCGAGGCCATACCGCGCTGCGACTCCAGCTTCGTCTGCACGTCCTTCATCGCCGACACCAAGTCGTCCTGCTGCCGCTGCGCATCCGCGGCGGCCTGGTCGGCCTTGTCCTTGATGGCGCGCGCCTGCGACTCCTTGTTGACCTGCTCGGTACGGGCCCGGCGCAAGTTATCCATGACGGTCTGCGAGCTCGCCTCGACGCTCTTGGTCACGGAGGCCAGCCGCACGACGTCGTCGGGGTTGGTCGCGGTCAGGTATGAGGTCGACGGGCCTGCCATATAGGTTGCCGCGGCCATCCGGTCGAACTTGCCCTGCGCTTCAGTGATGGCACCGTTGGCGATATCGACAGCGCGCTGCCCCTCGTCCACCGCCGCGGCGGCGCTGGACGCGTTGTCGCGGGCGGCCTGCAGATCGACCAATCCCTTATTGATGGACTCCTGCTGGGTCTGGACATCGGCGGTGAGCTGCTCGATCTGCTGATTGGTATCGGCCAGCTGGGTGATCAACGAGGCCATGTCGTTCGGCTCGGCAGACGTGACGGCAATGGTCGGGGGCACCATCATCAGGCTGGCGGCCAGCAGCGGCGGCACCACCAGCGCGGCCACCATGGTTCGTTTGCCAGCGACCGCGAAACTCTGCGGGAATGTCCGCTTCATCGCTTCTGCCGCCTCCTCAATCCTCGGCGCTCGTCGAGCCTTCTCGGTCATCAGCGGCCCTTCCCCGACGCGCTCCCAGTAGTCACATCAGACGCACTAACAACATTGGCGCCACTTGCACCGTACGTCACTTTTGCACCTAATGAAACTTTAGTCACAAATTACATATGTGTAATTAATTGCCCTCTGACAGACAATTCCACAGACGTCTTCTGGCGGTTAATTGACCTGAATTGAATACCGGCAGTTCATCCGGGTTCTATAGTGCGCGCGGCTATTTCGCGGTGGAACGGGATGTGCGAATGGTTTGCAAAACGTTACTTAACCGAGTCATTCGCGAACCGGCCGCGAACGAGGGTAATTCCGGCGCAAACGGCCGCGACGAGCAAGACGAGTGCAATGGTCAGCGTGGTCCACGAGAAGTGCTCACGCCCTAGTTCGTCCACGAAGTTATTGGCCGAGAGCACGGGGTTTCCCGTCTTTGCGACGTCCTGACCCGCCTCCAGCGTCACCCTGTCGTATGTGGCGCTGTAGGTACCCGCGTACGACGGGCTGATGACAAGGATGGTCGAGTCCGGGTGATCCTTGCCGATCTCGGTGGCGATATCGCGCAGCGGGGTGTCAATCCAGGGATTGCCGGGAAGTGCGATGACCTTCAGATCGATGTTCTTGGCGTGCGCCTTCGCGACGACGTCCTTCAGGCCGGGGACGTCGGCCGGCTGAGCTGCGATCCCGTCTTTGTTGACATCCGCGCGCGCCATCTCCAGACACTTGGCCGACCACCCCATGGGATCGGTTCCCGCCGTCTGGATTGACACACCCACCGCCTGGCACAACTCAGCGGGGATGAAGGTCGGCAGGTGCTGCGGCGTCACGCGATCAATCTAACCCGCCCCGAGCGCCGCGTTGTGCACCCGGACACGCCCTATTTGACGTGCATAACGCCGCCTTCTCCGAGAGTGGCGAATGCCACCGTGGAAATGGCGAGTGAAATTTGGACATCCCCCTTATTACGGGACAAGCGTACTGTTAGACTAGCGATGGAAGGCAGCCATCTGCGGTGGCGCCTCCGGAACCCCGCCTGGCACAGCCCGCCGGCGGGTGACCTTCGAGCTTTGGAGCTGATGTGACTAGCAGTCCTAACAAGACAGAATCGGTGAATTCCTTCGGCGCGCGCGGCACTCTGCAGGTTGGCGATGAGTCGTACGAGATCTTCCGCCTCAACGCCGTGCCGGGTACCGAGAAACTGCCCTACAGCCTGAAGGTGTTGGCGGAGAACCTATTACGCACCGAAGACGGTGCGAACATCACCAAGGACCATGTCCTGGCGCTCGCCAACTGGGACCCTTCGGCCGAGCCGAGTGTCGAGATCCAGTTCACCCCGGCCCGCGTGGTGATGCAGGACTTCACGGGTGTGCCCTGTGTGGTCGACCTGGCCACCATGCGCGAAGCGGTCGCGGCCCTCGGTGGCGACCCCGACAAGGTGAACCCGCTGTCCCCCGCCGAAATGGTCATCGACCACTCAGTGATTCTCGACGTCTTCGGCACCGCCGACGCGTTCGAGCGCAACGTCGAGCTCGAGTACGAGCGCAACGCCGAGCGCTACCAGTTCTTGCGTTGGGGCCAAGGCGCTTTCGACGACTTCAAGGTGGTCCCCCCGGGCACCGGCATCGTGCACCAGGTCAACATCGAGTACCTGGCCCGCACCATCTTCACCCGGAACGGCCAGGCGTACCCCGACACGTGCGTGGGCACCGACTCGCACACCACGATGGTCAACGGCCTCGGCGTCCTCGGTTGGGGTGTCGGCGGTATCGAGGCGGAGGCCGCCATGCTCGGCCAGCCGGTGTCGATGCTGATCCCTCGCGTCGTCGGCTTCAAGCTCACCGGTGAGATCCAGCCCGGCGTCACCGCCACAGACGTGGTGTTGACCGTCACCGACATGCTGCGCAAGCACGGTGTGGTGGGCAAGTTCGTCGAGTTCTACGGCAAGGGCGTCGCCGAGGTGCCACTGGCAAACCGCGCCACGCTGGGCAACATGAGCCCCGAATTCGGTTCTACCGCAGCGATTTTCCCGATCGATGACGAGACCATCAACTACCTGCGCCTGACCGGTCGCGACGACCAGCAGCTGGCGCTTGTCGAGGCCTACGCCAAGGAACAGGGCATGTGGCACGACGCTGACCACGAGCCCGCCTTCTCGGAGTACCTGGAACTCGACCTCTCCACCGTCGTGCCGTCGATCGCCGGGCCCAAGCGGCCCCAGGATCGCATCGAGCTGTCGGACGCGAAGAACGCCTTCCGCAAGGACATCCACAACTACGTGGAAGAGAACCACCCGGCACCGCACACGAACCTCGATGAGGCCGTTGAGGAGTCGTTCCCGGCCAGCGATTCCGCCGTGCTGTCTTTCGCCGAGGATGACGCCGTCATCCCGTCCGCGGCCAACGGTGGCGAGGGTCGCCCGTCCAAGCCGGTCAAGGTGCAGTCCGCCGAGCGTGGCAACTTTGTTCTGGACCACGGCGCGGTCGTGGTCGCGGGTATCACCTCCTGCACCAACACCTCCAACCCGTCGGTGATGCTGGGTGCTGCCCTGCTGGCCAAGAAGGCCGTCGAGAAGGGCCTGACCACCAAGCCGTGGGTCAAGACCAACATGGCCCCCGGGTCGCAGGTCGTCACCGACTACTACAACAAGGCCGCACTGTGGCCGTACCTGGAGAAGCTGGGGTACTACCTGGGCGGCTACGGCTGCACCACGTGCATCGGCAACACCGGCCCGCTGCCGGACGAGATCTCCAAGGCCATCAACGACAACGACCTGTCGGTGACCGCGGTGCTCTCCGGTAACCGCAACTTCGAAGGCCGCATCTCCCCCGACGTCAAGATGAACTACCTGGCGTCCCCGCCGCTGGTCATCGCGTACGGCATCGCGGGCACCATGGACTTCGACTTCGACACCGACCCGCTGGGCAAGGACCACGACGGCAACGACGTGTTCCTCAAGGACATCTGGCCCACGGCGTCCGAGATCGAGGAGACCATCGCGTCGTCGATCAACCGCCAGATGTTCACCGACTCCTACGCCGATGTCTTCAAGGGCGACGAGCGCTGGCGCGGCCTGCCCACTCCGGAGGGCAATACCTTCGAGTGGGTCGACACGTCCACCTACGTGCGTAAGGCTCCGTACTTCGACGGGATGCCGCTGGAGCCGACGGCCGTCACCGATATCAAGGGTGCCCGCGTGCTGGCGCTGCTCGGGGACTCGGTGACCACCGACCACATCTCGCCGGCCGGTTCCATCAAGTCCGGCACGCCCGCCGCGCAGTACCTCGACGAGCACGGTGTGGCCCGCAAGGACTACAACTCGCTGGGCTCGCGTCGCGGTAACCATGAGGTGATGGTGCGCGGCACCTTCGCGAACATCCGGCTGCGCAACCAGCTGCTGGACGACGTGTCGGGCGGTTACACCCGCGACTTCACCCAGGAGGGTGGCCCCCAGTCGTTCATCTACGACGCCTCGGTCAACTACCAGAAGGCCGGCATCCCGCTGGTGGTGCTGGGCGGCAAGGAGTACGGCTCCGGCTCATCCCGCGACTGGGCCGCCAAGGGCACACGTCTGCTGGGCGTGAAGGCCGTCATCACCGAGTCCTTCGAGCGCATCCACCGGTCGAATCTGATTGGTATGGGCGTCATTCCGCTGCAGTTCCCGGCCGGGGAGTCGGCGGCCTCGCTCAAGCTCGACGGCACCGAGACCTTCGACATCAGTGGTATCGAGAAGCTCAACGAGGGCACGACGCCGAAGACCGTGCACGTGACGGCCACCAAGCAGGACGGGTCTCGTACCGAGTTCGACGCGGTGGTCCGGATCGACACCCCCGGTGAAGCCGACTACTACCGCAATGGCGGCATCCTGCAGTACGTGCTGCGGAACATGCTGGCCGGCTAACTCCGCCAGGACTAGGGGCCAACACAGTGCCGCGCGTTAGCGAGGACCACCTCGCGGCTCGTCGCCGCCAGATCCTCGATGGCGCGCGGCGCTGTTTTGCCGAATACGGGTACGACGGCGCCACCGTGCGCCGCCTGGAGCACACCATCGGCATGTCGCGGGGAGCCATCTTCCACCATTTCCGCGACAAGGACACCCTGTTCTTCGCGCTGGCGCGCGAGGATGCCGAGCGGATGGCCAATGTCGCCAGCCGCGAGGGTCTGGTGCAGGTGATGCGCGACATGCTCGCCGATCCCAATCAATTCGATTGGCTGGCAACCCGTTTGGAGATCGCCCGCAAGCTGCGCAACGATCCGGAGTTCCGGCGGGGCTGGAATCAGCGTTCCGAAGAGCTCAACACCGCCACCCTGGCCCGGCTGCAACGCCAGAAGAAGGCCGGCCGGTTGCGTGAGGACGTGCCCAGCGAGGTCATCCTGGGATATCTGGATTTGGTCCTCGATGGCCTGGTGGCCCGCTTGGCCGCCGGTGAGTCGACCGAAAGCCTCAGCCGCGTGCTTGATCTCGTGGAGGACTCGGTGCGCCGTGCCGATCACGCCTGATACCAAAGACTGGACCTGGGTTCTTGACAACCGGTGCGGCGAATGCGGATTTGATCCCGCCGCAACATCATTCGATCAGATACCGCACATCGTGCGGCAGAATCTAGCGGCCTGGCAGCCGGTGCTGGCCCGCCCCGAGGTGCGCTCGCGCCCCGATGAGCAGACCTGGTCGCCACTGGAATACGGCGCGCACGTCCGCGATGTGTTTCGCCTCTTCCGGACCCGACTACACCTGATGCTCGACGAGGACGACCCCCTGTTCGAAAACTGGGACCAGGACAAGACGGCCGATGAGGATCACTACGGCCAGCAAGACCCCGCGACGGTTGCCGCCGAACTCGCGTCGGCCGGCGAAGCCATTGCCAACGACTTCGCCCAGGTGCCGCGGAGCGCGCTAGAACGTCGCGGAAGGCGAAGTAACGATTCGGTTTTCACCGTCGCCACGCTCGGGCTGTACTTCGTGCACGACCCGGTGCACCATCTGCACGATGTTTCGCGCCAGCCGGCCGATTAGTGCGGGAAGTCGATCACGGCCCGTGAGGGCGTGTCGTCGACATAGGCCACCGGGCACTTGGACGCTTGCGCGGCGACCTTCCACGCCATCACGCCATTCTTGTCTTTGAAAATATCGGGGTCCTGCAGAAGACGGGCCGATCGCACCACCGGGGAGCCGGCCGGTGCCCCGAATTCGTCGGGCTGCGGAAACGACTTCACCAGCTTGTTCTCCGGGCGATCGAAGGTCCCCATCACGGTGTTGTGTGCCGCGGCGCCGCGGAAGGCCACCGCGTATCCCCCGTCCACCGGTGTTACCGAGAAGGGCGGTGCCTGCCAGTAGGTCACCGGCCCCACCGGCGGTGCCAGCCTGTCGGGCCCGAAGGTGAACGTGACCCTGTCGAGGTCATCGAAGGATTCGATGCGCACATCATGCAGGATGTTGGCGTAATTCTCGGCGCCGCCATCGGTCAACATGGGACACGTCGGCGCGGCCGCCACCTGCGGCACGGGGACCAACGAGCCGACTACTAGTACAAGCGGTACCAGGTATCGATGCATGGTTAGCGAATGTACGGCCTCCGACACCCACCCGCTGGCGTTCGACCAGGGATTGTCTCCGGTGGTCAACCACGTACCGATGCATGGTGATCGGTCACAAGTGTGGCTAGTGCGGTAGATCCACCACAAGACGCGGCGGGTTGGTCAGCGTGCTCACCTGAGGACAGCGCTGCTTATTCAGCCCCAGCGCCCACCGCACCTTTCCTTCGAAATCCTCGCCCTGCTTGGCTTCCGCGAGAATCGGGAAATCCTTCGGCGTGATCTCATTGGGCCCCGGGTAGGACCGGATCGGCTTATCACTCTCGTGCGCAGAGGCGCCGGTGAAGAGCACTCCCAGTAACGCGGTACCGGCAACTACGACGTTGTCCCCCTTGGGACCCGCGGAAACACTCGCCGGGCTGTCCACCGAGTACTTGGGAACGACCAGCTCATCCAGCGGCACCTTGTTCTTGGGGTCGATCTTCGGGTCCGCCCCGAATTCGAAGGTAACCCTGTCGTAGTCGTCCTGCTTTCCCACCCGGACATCGCGCAGCAGTGTGGCCACATTCTTGCCACCACCTCCGCTACTCGTCTCGCAGGCGGTGACACGGAAGGTTTCCGGGGCAGGTGTCGATGTTTGCGGTAGCGCCGTCGTCGTCGCCACCGGCGACACCAACTCACCCAACTGGCGTGCCTCACCGCCACATCCGGATGCCGTCAACGCTGCCAGCGCCAGCACGCCGATGTTCCGGATACCGCCTTGTCCTCGCATCGCACCACGGTAGCAACAATTGTCGCCCGAAAGCTCAACGCGCACACTGCGTGTCGAACGCCTACTCGGCCTTGCGGCTCCGCCGGTTCGGCCCGCCTCGGCCGCGCAGGGCCACACCCGATTCCACGAGAGCGCGATGCACATAGCCATACGAGCGGCCCGTTGCCGCGGCGAGCGTGCGAATGCTCGCACCCTTCTCGTATCCGGCCTTCAGCTCGGCACGCTCCTCGTCGCGCGTTTTGGCCATCGCGACCTCTCTCCCGACTCCACTCCACAGCCCCTATGGGCAACTCGACCCGGTTGCACCATAGCGCAAATGTGATCACGCATGTACACGAGACGCGGAAGGCGGGATAGAAAAGGTTAGGCCAGCTCGATGAGGTCCCGATACTCGTCCGACCAGTAGTCCTCGGTGCCGTCCGGCAACAACACGACGCGTTGCGGATTCAAGGCTTCGGCGGCGCCGGGATCGTGCGTCACGAGAACAACCGCCCCGAGGTAACTACGCAGCGCGTCCAATACCTGCTCACGCGAGGCCGGATCCAAGTTGTTGGTGGGCTCGTCGAGCAGCAACACATTCGCGGTCGAGGCGACCAGTCCGGCAAGGGCCAGGCGGGTCTTTTCACCACCGGATAGCGTCCCTGCCGGCTGCTCCAACTGTGGGCCACTGAACATGAACGCGCCCAGGATTCCGCGCAACTCCTGCTCCCCCGTGTCCGGGGCGGCGTGGCGGATGTTCTCCCAGACCGTCGCGTGATCGTCCAGGGTGTCGTGCTCCTGGGCGAAGTATCCGAGTTTGAGACCGTGGCCCGGTTCCAGCTCTCCGGAGTCTGGAGTCTCCGCGCCCGCCAGTAGCCGCAGCAGCGTCGTCTTGCCCGCACCGTTGAGCCCCAGGACCACGACGCGTGAACCACGATCGATGGCCAGGTCCACCCCGGTGAAAATCTCCAGCGATCCGTAGTTCTTGGTCAATCCCTTGGCCACCAACGGCACTCGCCCACACGCGGCGGGTGTCGGGAACTTGATGCGGGCCACCTTGTCGGCCACGCGTTCCTCATCGAGCCCGGACAACATCTTCTCGGCGCGGCGCAACATATTCTGCGCAGCAACAGCTTTGGTTGCCTTGGCGCCCATCTTGGCCGCCTGAGTGCGCAGGGCCGAGGCCTTTTTCTCCGCGTTGGCACGCTCGCGGCGGCGGCGCTGTTCGTCGAGCGACCGCGCGTCCAAGTACTTCTGCCAACCCATGTTGTAGACGTCGACCTCGCCACGCACCGCGTCCAGGAACCACACCTTGTTCACGACATCGGCCAGCAGATCGACGTTGTGACTGATCACTACCAGTCCGCCGTCATGGTTCTGCAGGAAGCCGCGCAACCAACCGATCGAGTCGGCATCGAGGTGGTTGGTCGGCTCGTCGAGCAGCAACGTCATGCTCGATCCCGCACCCCCCTCGGCCGCACCGAACAGAATCCGCGCCAACTCCACACGTCTGCGCTGACCACCCGACAGTGTCCGCAGCGGTTGGATCAGTACGCGCTCGGGCAAACCGAGGCTCGAACAGATCCGGGCGGCCTCGCTTTCCGCCACGTACCCGCCCAGTGACGAGAAACGCTCCTCCAGCTGTCCGTAGCGGCGCACGGCCTTATCGCGCTGCTCCTCGTCGGCCAGCTCGGCCATCAGCGTCTGCTGCTTCTCCATCTCGCTGATGATGGTGTCGAGGCCGCGGGCCGACAGCACCCGATCGCGGGCCAACAGATCCAAGTTACCTTCCTTGGGATCCTGTGGCAGATAACCGATTTCACCGATCCGAGAAACCGATCCGGCGTATGGCTCACCCTCCCCCGCCAAAATTCTCATCGAGGTGGTCTTGCCTGCCCCGTTACGGCCCACCAACCCGATGCGGTCGCCGGGCTGGATACGTAACGCGGGGCCCGGCGCATAGACGAGCGTGCGGGCGCCGGCGCGGACCTCGAGGTCCGTCGCGGTAATCACTACTTACTCCTTGGATGCTGTGTGCGTGTCTCGCACTTTCAGCGCTTGTCTCTAAAGGTCGCTTTGCGCCGCTCCTTGCGGGCGGCGGTGGCTTCTTCGAAGTTGTCGGTGAGCAGCCGGACATACAGCTGGCCCAGACCCTCTTGGTGCATGTGACTTTCCAGGCTAGCGGCGTCCAGCCCACTCCAAATGGTGCGCTTGGTCAACTCGATTCCTGGACGGGAGAACCCGGCGATGCGTTCCCCGATCGCGTAACACTCTTCCAGCAGCGACTCGGAGGACACCTTCCGGGATACCAAACCGATGCGCTCGGCCTCGTCGGCATCGACGTCGCGGCCGGTCAGCATGATGTCAGAGGCGCGCGAGGTGCCAATGGCGCGCGGCAGCAGATAGCTCAGGCCCAGCTCGCTGGCCGTCAATCCGTTGTTGATGCCGGCCGCCCGGAAGTAGGCGTCATCCGATGCCACCCGGACATCGCATGCCAGCGCCAGGCACAGACCGCCACCGATGGCCGCGCCGTTGATGGCGGCGATCACCGGCTGATGCATCCGGCGCAGGGTGAGGATGACCTCATCGAGCAACTCCATCGACCGCAATGCGATCGTCGGCTGAGTCAGTCCCCCAATATGCGGAATGGGCCCGGCGGATTTCTGATCGGCACCCGAGCAGAAACCCTTACCTGCCCCGGTGATGACGACAGCGCGCACCTCGTTGTCATTGCTGATATCAACGAGCAGCTGCTTGAAGGGCAGCATCACATCGAATGCCATGGCGTTCATCCGCTCGGGCCGGTTCAAAGTGACCAGGGCAATTTCCGGACGCGGACGGTCCACCAGGACGAAACTCATGTGTCCATATAACCGACCGCACGGGGCTGCACCAAATCGTTGCGCCTGGGAGCGTTCAGCCGCCCGATCCGCGTGGTTAGCCTGCCCCCACCGCATGCTCAGCGCCGTCCTCGAGCGCCGCAGCACGCTCGGCCGCCGATTGATCGCGGCGGCGGACGAACTGTTGCAGCAGCGTCACGGCGCTCGCGATCGACACGACCAACAGTGTGGGGCCGATAGCGACTATCAGAATCTGCGAGACATCGACCGACAGCGTGAAGATCAGAAAGATCGCCAGGGCCGGAAACATCCCGCAGAGCAGCCCCAGCCATAGGCAGATCCGGGTGTGCAGCGTGTGCCAGTCCGTGACGTCCTGCTCGGTCCACCCGCGCCGGGGCAATGCCCCATCCGCGAGATTCGGCGAGATCGCGCTCGCGAACTTCTTCGAGGCGGGCCTGCGCAGAAGCGCACTCACCACCAGGGACCACACAATCAAGGACACCGGGATGAGCTCGGTGACCTGCACTATGCGGGGATTCTTTGTGGTGAACGCGACGGTCAGCGAACAGGCCGCGGCGACGATCACCACGCCGTTCACGGGCTCGAACTTGCGCTTGATCACCATGTTCAAGATCCCCTGCACGACGGCCGTGATGATCGCGCCGGCCAGGGCCAGGTAGGGCGTCACCCCGAACGCGCGAAGCGCGTAGTACGCGATAAGCGGGGGCAGCGTATTTATCGCGGTGGTCCTGACGTACTCCCTCAGGCTGGTCGGCGCCTCAACACCTTCGTCAACACCTTCGCCCAAGGAGTCAGCGCCATCGACAGGAATATGCTCAGCCACGACACCTAAGCCTAGCCTAGGCTTACCTGCCACGTGCCCCTCGGGTGCGGGCTAGACCTCTTGTTCGCGCAGTGCCGCTTCGACGTCGAGATCGCGGACCTGCTGCAGTAAGTCCGCCAATGAGGCCGGGGGCAGCGCACCGGCCTGGTTGAACACCAGCTGGCCTTGCTTGAAGACCATCAACGTAGGAATCGAGCGGACATTGGCCGCCGATGCCAGAGCCTGCTCCGCCTCGGTGTCCACCTTGGCGTGAACCACATCGGGGTTCGCTTCCGAGGACGCCTCGAAGACCGGACCGAACTGACGGCACGGCCCGCACCACGACGCCCAGAAGTCGACCAGCACGATGTCGTTGTCGTGGATCAAGTCATTGAATGCGTCTGCACTGATGTCACGTGTAGCCATGTCGTCCTCAACGTTGCCGGGATGCGCGATGTTCCGTTGGTTCTCAGTAGAGCGCGGACAGCGCCTTGCCCATATTGAATCCGACGAACTCGTCCTGCCGGCCAAACCGCAGCTTATTGACCCATTCGGGATCAGACAGCAGGGCACGACCTACCGCGATGACGTCGAATTCGCTGTTGGCGAACTGGCGCAACACCGCTTCCACCGGCGCGGGCTCGATATCGCGAACCTCGGAGGGCTTGAACTCGGTCTGCAACCCCACCGAACCGACGGCGATGGCCGGCAGCCCCGTGACACGTTTGGTCCAACCCGCCAGGCTCAGTTGCCCGTCGGCTCCCTCCAGATCCGGGAACGCCGGCACATAGTGCCGCCGCGTGGACGGATGGAAGACGTCCACACCCGCCTCGACAAGAGGCGCGAGCAGATCTTCCAACTCCGCTGGAGTATTGGCGAGCGTGGCCGCGTAATCGGCCTGCTTCCACTGCGAGAACCGGTACAAGATAGGGAAATCCGGCCCGACAGCGGCGCGTACCGCGCGCACCACCTCGACCGGGAACCGCACCCGATCGGTCGCCGAGCCTCCGTAGCCATCGGCCCGAACATTGGTGCGCTCCCACAAGAACTGGTCGAGCAGGTAGCCGTGGGCGCCGTGCAACTCGACGGCATCGAAGCCCGCATTCCGCGCGTTGAGGGCCGCCGTCCCGTACTGCTCGGCAAGCGGGGCCAGCTCACCGGTCTGCAACGCGCGGCCGCGCGGAGATGCGTCACCGGCCAAACCCGAAGGGCTCACCGACTCCACGTCTGGATTGAATTCCGGATCGACGCCGCGCTCCACACCCTGATGCCAGAGCTGCGCGGCGATCGCCGATCCTTCCTGGTGCACCGCGTCGGTGACCGAGGACCAACCTGCCAGCGAATCATCGCCGGTCAACCGGGGAACACTGGACTGTCCACCGGCGGCATCATGAGGAATGAAGATGCCCTCGGTGATGATCAGCCCCACGCCTCCGGCCGCGCGGCGGCGGTAGTACGCCGCCACATTCTCACCGGGCACCCCACCGGGCGAGGCCGACCGCGTCATCGGCGCCATCGCGAACCGATTGGGAGCCGTCAGCGATTTGACGGTGAAGGGCTCGAAGAGCGGTGCTACGTCTGGTCTCACGTCGGTCACGAGGTGTCAAACTACGCCGAGGCCGCATCCATTCCGGATAACGTGGTCAACCATGTCACCAAATCTCTGGCCCCGGCCCGCGTTACTGGTGATCGCCGGTGCAGTCGTCCTGGCCGGTACGGCATGCGGAGGATCCGCGGACAAACCCACGGCATCATCGCCCGGCCCCGCATCGACGACCGTGACACGGCACGCCGGTGGTAAGGACCGGGCCGGAGGGCTGATCTCCTCGGTGACCGGACACACGGTTCAGGTAAACACCCCGGAAGGCACCGCCGATATCGACTTCAACACCATGACCAAGCTCACCGAGGTGCAGCCCGCGGAGCTTTCGGACGTGATTGTGGGCAGTTGCGTGAGCGTGCTCGCGGCACCGGGTGCGGAGGCATCGGATCAGACCACGGCACAACGCGTGCTGATCAGCGCCGCCGAGAACAACACGTGCGCGGTGGATACGCCCGCCGGGGGCGCACCACCACCGGCCGGTCCCGACGGCCCGCCGCCGCCCGCTGAACCCGGCGCGCCGCCTCCCTTCGGCGGGCCGAACGCGCATGGCGCGGTTGCCTCCGTGAACGGCAACACCATCGTCATCGCCAACACCGACCCCAGCGGCGCAGCGGAGATTCAGACCAATGTGACCGTGACCGCCGACACCAAGTACGACAAGCGCCAGCCCGCAGAGGCCATCGCGATCACCACCGGAAAATGCGCGGATGCCCGCGGCACCAAGGATGCCCAGGGAGTGCTGCAGGCCACCAAGATCGACCTCGGTCCCGCCACTGATGACAAGTGCGGACCGCCGCTACGGTGAGCCTGGATGGACTTGGCGTGAACTTTGCGCAACACACAGCAACTTCGCACACACGCCGGAGCACAACCTCAGCCAACGCGAGCACGCTGAGGTGTCCTATTCGTCGACCATGGAGAACATTGATGTCCCCAACTCAGACACCTGCCCAACCACGATTCGCCCGCGGGGCACTGTTGGCACTCGCCGGACTGACCGCGCTCTCGGTCGCCGCGTGCGGCTCGCACAACGACACCAACGGTGCCTCCACAAGCTCGGCCGCGCCAACGACTTCGGCAGCCCACAACGGCGAGCACGACGGACACGACGGAAAGGACCGGGTCGCGGGACTTATCGCGTCCGTATCGGGTAACACCGTCCAGGTGACCAAGAAGGACGGCAACGCGACCGTCGGCTTCAGCCAGTCCACGAAGGTCTCCGAGATCACGGCCGGACAATTGTCGGATGTCACCGCAGGCAGCTGTATTGCCGCGATGGCGCAACAAGACTCGAACCCACCGACCGCCCGGCGAGTGATGATCTGGCCGGCCAAGGACGGTAACTGCGCGAAGCAACACCCAAAGGAGCAACAGCAGTCCGCATCCCCCACGCCGTCATCCGGTAAACGGCCCGAGCACGAGGCCATTCACGGAACGGTCGCCTCGGTCAGTGGTAACTCCATCACCGTGAGCAGTACCGATCCGAACGGCGGGACGACCGCCCCCATAACCGTGACGGTGAACAACGAGACCGCCTACGCCAAGCGCGCACCGGCGGATCAGAGCGCCATCGTCGCAGGCAAGTGCATCGCCGCTCACGGTGCCAATGACGCATCGGGAAACCTTCAGGCCGCGACAATCACCTTGCGCGCCGCAAAGGATGGCTCATGTGAAGGCGGCCACGAAGGCCATCACCAGCGCTAGACGGTGAAGCCGAGGGCCCGGAGTTGCTCCCGACCATCGTCGGTGATCTTGTCCGGGCCCCACGGCGGCACCCACACCCAATTGATCTTGATTTCTTTGACCAGTCCCGCGCCGACGAGGGCGTTGCGCGACTGATCCTCGATGACATCGGTGAGCGGACACGCCGCCGAGGTGAGCGTCATGTCGATGATGGCGACCTTGCCGCTCTCGCTCTCCTCGACATTGAGCCCGTACACCAGGCCCAGGTCGACCACGTTGATACCGAGCTCGGGGTCAACGACATCGCGCATGGCCTCCTCGAGATCCTCGAGGAGCTTTACTTCTTCTGTTACCTCGGTCATCGGTTCACCTCGTGATGTTCGGTTGCCTGTACCAACGCGTCCTTGAACGCCATCCATCCTAGGAGCGCGCACTTGACGCGGGCGGGATAGCGTGAAACCCCCGCGAAGGCTATGCCGTCGCCGATGATGTCCTCGTCTCCGTCGATGGTGCCGCGCGAAGAGATCATCTCGTTGAACGAGGCCACCGTCTTGAGCGCCTCATCCACCGTCAGCCCGATCACCTGATCCGTCAGCACCGAGGTCGCGGCCTGACTGATGGAACATCCCTGCCCGTCATAGGACACATCGGCAATCGTGTTGTCTTCCAAAGAAATCCGCAGTGTGACCTCATCGCCACAGGTGGGGTTCACATGGTGCACCTCGGCCGCGAACGGCTCACGCAGCCCGCGATGATGCGGATGCTTGTAGTGATCCAGGATGACTTCCTGGTACATCTGCTCGAGCCTCACAAGAAGAACTCCTGTGCATGACGGACGCCGGCCACCAATCGGTCGACTTCGTCCAGGGTGTTGTAGACCGCGAAGGACGCGCGGGCGCTCGCCGCGATACCGAAGCGTCGGTGCAGGGGCCACGCGCAGTGATGCCCGACCCGTATCGCCACACCCCCGTCGTCGAGCACCTGGCCCAGGTCGTGTGCGTGAATGCCGTCCACCACGAAGGAGACTGCGCCTCCACGGTCGATGTTCTCCGTGGGGCCGACGATGCGAACGCCTTCGATACTTCCGAGCCCGCCGAGCGCCGCCTCAACCAACTGATGTTCGTGTGCGGCAACAGCTTCCATACCAATTGCGTTCAGGTAATCCACCGCGGCGCCGAGCCCCACCACCTGGGAGGTCATCGGGACACCAGCCTCGAAACGCTGCGGGGGCGGCGCATAGGTACTGATCTCCATGGTGACGGTCTCGATCATGGAGCCGCCGGTGATGAACGGGGGCATGGCCTCCAGCAGCTCGCGACGGCCATACAGCACGCCGACGCCCGAGGGGCCGAGCATCTTGTGTCCGGAGAACGCCGCGTAATCCACGCCCAGTTCCCGAAAGTTCACCGCCATGTGTGGAACGGACTGGCAGGCATCCAAGACCACCAGAGCACCAACGGATTTAGCGCGACGCACCAGCTCCGCGACGGGAGCTACCGCACCCGTCACATTGGATTGATGGGTGAAGGAAACAACCTTCACGGCCTCGGTGAGATCAAGCGAATCGAGATCGATACGGCCGTCGGCGGTGACGCCATACCAACGCAAAGTGGCACCCGTGCGGCGGCACAGCTCTTGCCAGGGCACCAGATTCGCGTGGTGTTCCAGCTCCGTGATGACGATCTCATCGCCGGGCCCCACCGCACGGTCGAACCGCTCGTCGCCAAGGGTATAG
The DNA here is from genome assembly GCF_002013895.1 of Mycobacteroides franklinii. Classification (GTDB taxonomy): domain Bacteria; phylum Actinomycetota; class Actinomycetes; order Mycobacteriales; family Mycobacteriaceae; genus Mycobacterium; species Mycobacterium franklinii. The sequence continues at coordinate 54,660 of NZ_MAFQ01000011.1, forward strand.
GCCACGAGGTTCAGCGATTCGGTGGCGTTCTTGGTGAAGACGATCTCGCCGTCGTCGACACCCACGAAGCGGGCGATCGCATTGCGCGCGCCCTCGTAGGCGTCGGTGGCTTCCTCTGCCAACTGGTGGGCGCCGCGATGCACCGCAGCGTTGTGCTCGGTGAGGAAACGGCGCTCGGCTTCGAGTACCTGCACGGGGCGCTGCGAAGTGGCCCCGGAATCCAAATACGCCAACGGCTTACCGCCGCGCACCGTCCGGCTCAGGATCGGGAAGTCATCCCTGATCTCCGAGATCCGAGTGGTGTTCAGCGGCACAGTGGCCGTCACGGTCAGGCTCCCACCGTTTGGGTAAAGCGCTCGTAGCCGTTCTCTTCCAGCTCGTCGGCCAGCTCGGGGCCGCCCGACTCGACGATGCGCCCGCCCACGAAGACGTGCACGAACTGCGGCTGGATGTAACGGAGAATCCGGGTGTAGTGGGTGATGAGCAGCACGCCACCGTGCTCACGCTCGGCGTACCGATTCACTCCCTCGGACACGATCCGCAGGGCGTCCACATCAAGACCGGAGTCCGTCTCATCCAGAATGGCGATCTTCGGCTTGAGCAGGCCCAGCTGCAGAATCTCGTGGCGCTTCTTCTCGCCGCCCGAGAATCCCTCGTTGACGCTGCGTTCGGCGAAGGCGGAGTCGATCTCCAACTCCCCCATGGCTTCCTTGACTTCCTTGACCCAGTGGCGCAGCTTGGGAGCCTCACCGCGCACGGCGGTTGCCGCGGTGCGCAGGAAGTTCGACATCGATACCCCGGGCACCTCGATCGGGTACTGCATGGCCAGGAAGAGGCCGGCACGTGCGCGCTCATCGACAGACAGCTCCAGCACATCTTGTCCGTCCAGGGTGATCGACCCGGAGGTCACCTCGTACTTGGGATGGCCGGCGATGGCGTACGACAGCGTGGACTTGCCAGAGCCATTGGGGCCCATTACGGCATGGGTCTCCCCCGAGTTCACGGTGAGGTTGACGCCCTTGAGGATCTCGATGGATTCGCCCTCGTTCGGCGAGATGCTGACGTGCAGATCCTTGATTTCTAGCGTGGTCATGAGTTGCTTTCTCTATCTACGAATTGGTCTGGGCGAGTTCGTGTTCGATGGCTTCGGTGAGCCGGTCGCGTACCGACTCGATCCCGATCCGGCCAATGATGTCCTGGAAGAAACCACGCACCACCAGGCGGCGGGCGTCCTCCTCCGGAATACCGCGCGAGCGCAGGTAGAACAGCTGCTCGTCATCGAATCGACCGGTGGCACTGGCGTGTCCGGCACCGGCGATCTCGCCGGTCTCAATCTCCAGGTTGGGCACCGAGTCCGCCCGTGCCCCGTCGGTGAGGATGAGGTTGCGGTTCAGTTCGAAGGTATCGGTTCCCGTGGCCTCGGCACGGATGAGCACGTCGCCGATCCAGACGGTGTGCGCGTCTGCTCGACCAGATTCGGGGTCTCCCTGCAGCGCACCCTTGTACGTGACGTGCGAACGGCAGTTGGGTTGCGCGTGATCGACCAGCAGCCGATGCTCAAAGAACTGACCGTCATCGGCGTAGTAGAGACCCAGCAGCTCGGCGTCGCCTCCTGGTGCCTCGAACCGGACAGTGCCGGTGAGGCGAACCAGATCGCCACCGAGTGTGACGGCGATATGCCGCAACACCGCATCCTTGCCGAGCTTGGCGTGGTGCGCACTGACATGCACAGCGTCGTCGGCCCAGTCGGCGATCGAGACGACAGTCAAACACGATGCGTCTTCGAGTAGGAATTCCACATTCTCGGCGTATGTTCCGCTGCCGCGGTAGTCGATGACCACCACCGACTCCGATAATTCAGCGGCTCGTACCTGTAGATGTCCGTAGGCAACCGCTCCCTCGCCGGGGCCGGTCACGGCGATCTCGATCGGCTCTGCGACCACTGCCTGCTTACCGACCGAAACCACGGTGGCGGATCCGAACGCGGAGTATGCCTGTGCGGCAACGCGATCCGACGGAACGCCACCCTTTCCGAGCCGTTCGTCGGCGCGATCAACCGTCTCGACCGTGACGCCATCACCAGCGGTGACTCCCACGGCCGGATCTGCCGTGGCGACAGCGGATCCGTCGTGCAGACCGCGCAGGCGGCGCAGCGGGGTGAACCGCCACAACTCGTCACGGCCGCCGGGAACCTCGAAGGCCTCGACGTCGTAGGAGCTGAACAGTTCGCCCTTGTTGGAGCCTTCGACAGCTTGAGTCAACTGCGTCATTACTAACCGACCGCGCCTTCCATTTGCAGTTCGATGAGACGGTTGAGCTCGAGCGCGTACTCCATCGGCAGTTCCTTGGCGATGGGCTCGACGAACCCGCGCACCACCATGGCCATGGCCTCGTCTTCGGTCATGCCGCGGCTCATCAGATAGAACAACTGATCGTCACTGACCTTCGAGACCGTCGCCTCGTGCCCCATCGTGACGTCGTCTTCGCGGATGTCGACGTAGGGATAGGTGTCGCTGCGACTGATCGAGTCGACAAGCAGCGCGTCGCATTTCACCGTCGAGCGGGAGCCGTGTGCCCCCTTGTTGACCTGGACCAGGCCACGGTAAGAGGCACGACCGCCACCACGCGCCACCGACTTGGAAACGATGTTGCTCGACGTGTTCGGCGCCAGGTGCAGCATCTTGGCACCGGTGTCCTGGTGCTGGCCCTCGCCGGCGAACGCCACCGAAAGCACCTCGCCCTTGGCGTGCTCGCCGGTCATCCACACGGCCGGGTACTTCATGGTGACCTTGGAGCCGATGTTGCCGTCGACCCACTCCATGGTGGCCCCCGCTTCGGCGCGGGCCCGCTTGGTCACCAGGTTGAACACGTTGTTCGACCAGTTCTGGATGGTCGTGTAGCGGCAGCGCCCGCCCGGCTTGACGATGATTTCCACCACGGCCGAGTGCAGCGAATCGGACTTGTAGATCGGTGCGGTACATCCCTCGACGTAGTGCACGTAGGCGCCCTCGTCGACGATGATGAGCGTCCGCTCGAACTGTCCCATGTTCTCGGTGTTGATGCGGAAGTAAGCCTGCAGCGGGATATCGACCTTGACGCCCGGCGGCACGTAGATAAACGAGCCACCCGACCACACCGCGGTGTTGAGCGCGGAGAACTTGTTGTCGCCGGCGGGGATGACGCTGCCGAAGTACTCCTTGAAGATCTCCGGGTGCTCACGCAGGCCGGAGTCGGTGTCCAGGAAGATCACGCCCTGGGCCTCAAGGTCCTCGCGGATCGAGTGATAGACGACTTCGGACTCGTACTGTGCGGCGACACCGGACACCAGGCGCTGCTTCTCGGCTTCGGGGATACCGAGGCGATCGTAGGTGTTCTTGATGTCGGCGGGCAGATCGTCCCACGTGGCTGCCTGCTTCTCGCTGGACCGCACGAAGTACTTGATGTTGTCGAAATCGATGCCCTCAAGGTTCGAGCCCCAGTTCGGCATCGGCTTCTTGTCGAAGGTGCGCAGCGCCTTGAGACGGATATCGAGCATCCACTCGGGCTCGCTCTTCTTGGCCGAGATGTCACGGACCACAGCCTCGGACAGACCACGCTGTGCGCTGGCCCCCGCGACGTCGGAGTCCGACCAGCCATAGCCGTACGTGCCCAAAGACGCAATGGTTTCGTCCTGGGTCATGACCTCACGTTCGAGGGTCATCGTGACTCCTTCTACTCGTTAGACATCTGGTGCGGGCTGGGCACCGGGACGGGGCTGCCGTGCAGGGGGGATGTTTCGGGGCTGCCGTGCAGGGGGGATGGATCTGGGCTGCTGTCCGGGGAGGATGTCTGCAGCGGGACGTGGGTGGTGCAGGCGCAGTCGCCGTTGGCGATGGTCGCCAAACGCTGCACATGTGTTCCCAACACCGCGGCGAAGGCTTCCTGTTCCGCCTCGCACAATTCCGGGAACTCGGCGGCGACATGCGACACCGGGCAATGATGTTGGCAGATCTGCACGCCCTGTAAAAACCCAGCGGATCCGCCTACCTTTTGGGTAGAGGCGGCATATCCCGCACGGGTGAGCGCCTCGGCCACCTGGCCGACGGCCGCCGGCAGGTCTTCATCGGCAGCTCCGATCGTCAGATCTCCCAGGATCGCGTCGATGCGGCGCCGCGCGAACGTGCGCACCGCGTCGTCGCCGCCGATCTCGCGCAGTTGGCGCATGGCCGCGGAGGCCAGATCGTCGTAAGCGTGGTTGAGCTTGGCCCGGCCAGCGGCAGTGAGCTGAAAGCGTTTAGCCGGACGTCCCCGTCCGTTGTGCTGCCAAGCCGCCGCGGGATTGGCCACCGCGTCACCGGCATCGATCAGTGCGTCCAGGTGCCGGCGCACACCCGCGGCCGACAGCCCGAGCCGCTCACCGATCTCACCTGCGGTAACGGGCCCGGATTCGAGCAGCAGACGAACCACCGCGGCCCGGGTCTGCCCCTCCGCGGATGCGGCCGGGGCAGCGTCCAGCGGCGGCACTGCCGTGGCGGCAGCCCCAGCTGAGACACCCGAACCGAATTTCACAACACCAGTGTGACGCAATTCGGAATGCCGCGTCTAGCAAGGGTTACCTATGTTGAGCGGCGCCGTGCCGGCCGGACAGGCCCTGCCCGGCCGGTTCCACGGAGCGGGCACGACGGGCCGATACGCTGCTGGCGTGTCGGTACGTGGGCAATGGCTGAGCTCGTCGCTCTCGCATCTGCATGACGACGAGCGTTCGTCGGCTCCCCTCAATGAGCGCGAGCTCACGGCCATGAACCGAACGCGACTGTTCGGTGCCACCGGAACCGCCCTGATGGCCATCGGCGCGCTCGGGGCCGGAGCACGCCCCGTCATCCAGGATCCGATCTTCGGGGTCCGGCTGCTGAACCTGCCGTCGCGGATTCAAACGGTGTCGCTGACGATGACAACCACCGGCGCCGTAATGATGACGCTGGCCTGGCTCATGTTGGGCCGCTTCGCGATCGGCAGCCTGCGCAACAAAGGTCCGGACGGGCGTCCGGATGGGCCCAGAGGTCCGGTACGCAGGATGTCGCGGGGCCAGCTCGACCGGACCCTGCTGCTGTGGATCCTGCCGCTGCTCATCGCGCCGCCGATGTACTCCAAAGACGTGTACTCGTATCTGGCGCAGAGCCAGATCGCGAGGCTGGGCAAGGACCCGTATACCGAGGGGCCTGCGGTCGCCCTTGGCCTTGACCACGTGTTCACGCTGTCGGTGCCGAGCCTGTGGCGAGAAACACCCGCCCCCTACGGTCCGTTGTTCCTGTGGATCGGCAAGGGCATCTCGCGGCTCACCGGCGACGACATCGTCGCGGGGGCGCTCGGTCATCGACTCGTCGAGCTTCTCGGCGTGCTGCTGATCATCTGGGCCACGCCGCGGCTGGCTCAGCGCTGTGGCGTCGCGGAGGTCAGTGCGCTGTGGCTCGGAGCCGCCAATCCGCTGTTGTTGATGCACCTGGTCGCCGGGATTCACAACGAGGCCCTCATGTTGGGCCTGATGCTGGCCGGCACCGAACTGGCCATGCGGGGTATCGATTCCACCCGCTCACTCGCCGGCGTCACGCCCAGGTTGAACCCGCTGCAGCCACGCACCCGCGCGCAGTGGGCCAGCTGGGCGCCAATGGGCAATCTCCTCGCCGGAGCCGTGCTGATCACCGCGTCATCACAGGTCAAACTGCCGTCCCTGTTGGCGCTGGGGTTCGTGGGGATGGCCCTGGCACGCAGGTGGGGTGGCGGGGTTCGCGGCCTCTTCCAAGCCGGAGCGTTGCTGGGCATCATCACCGGTGCCTGCACGGTGCTGATCGGGTGGGCCAGTGGCCTGGGCTTCGGCTGGATTTACACGCTCGGCACCGCCAACGCGGTGCGTAGCTGGATGTCACCGCCGACACTCGTCGCCCTGGGCACCGGACAGGTCGGCATCCTGCTCGGGCTGGGCGATCACACCACCGCCATCCTGTCGCTGACCCGTGGCATCGGCATCGGCATCATCGCCATCGCGGTCTCGTGGCTGCTGTTCGCCGTGTTGCGTGGACGGCTGCACCCCGTCGGCGGGCTGGGCGTCGCCCTCGGCATCACGGTGCTGCTGTTCCCGGTGGTACAGCCCTGGTACCTGCTGTGGGCGATCATCCCGCTGGCAGCCTGGGCCACCCGGCCCGCCTTCCGCGGCACCGCGATCGGGATCACCCTGCTCGTGGGCATTTTCGGGCCCACCGCCAACGGCGACAGGTTCGCTCTGTTCCAGATCATCGACGCCACCGTGGCCAGCGCGATCATCGCCGTCATGCTCATCGCTATCACGCACGACTATCTGCCATGGCGTCGGCTGCCTAACGGTCACCAAGACGCGCCGCTTACTCTGACTGACCGTGACGCAACCACCGACCAGGACAGCACCACCAGTGCGAATGCGGTCAGTGACGAAGCGATACGGGACGGCCACGGCCCCGATCACAGCGTTGGACAACCTCGATCTTGAGGTCCAGGAGGCGCAGGTCTTCGCGCTGCTCGGCCCCAACGGCGCCGGAAAAACCACGACCGTCGAGTTGTGCGAGGGGTTCCTGCATCCCGACGAGGGCACCGTCGAAGTATTGGGGATGGATCCTGTCGCCAAGAACTCAGCGGTGCGCGCACGCATCGGGGTGATGCTGCAGGGCGGCGGCGCCTACCCCACCGCCCGAGCCAGCGAAATGCTCGGACTGGTGGCCTCCTACTCCGCCAATCCCCTTGACCCACAGTGGCTTCTGAACACTCTGGGGCTGACTGACGCTGCCCGCACCCCGTACCGGCGGCTCTCCGGAGGGCAACAACAGCGCCTCGCGCTGGCCTGCGCGCTGGTGGGGCGACCCGAGCTGGTTTTCCTCGACGAGCCGACCGCCGGGATGGACGCACACGCGCGGCTGGTGGTGTGGGAGCTGATCGACTGCCTGCGCCGTGACGGCGTGTCCGTGGTGCTGACCACGCACCACATGAAGGAGGCCGAGGAGTTGGCCGACCAGCTGATGATCATCGACCACGGATCGGTGGTCGCCGCCGGCACACCCGCAGAGCTGATGCAATCCGGCGCGGAGAACCAACTACGCTTCTCCGCGCCACCGCGACTGGACCTGACCCTGCTCACTTCCGCGCTGCCCGAGGGCTACAAGGTTGCCGAGGTGACTCCGGGTGAGTATCGGGTCGAGGGAGTCGTCGACCCACAGGTGCTGGCCACCGTCACCGCGTGGTGCGCACGGATGGATGTGCTGACCACCGATCTGCGCGTGGAAAAGCGCAGCCTTGAGGATGTGTTCCTCGATCTGACCGGCAGGGAATTGCGATGACCGACACCACCACACCCCGCTTCGATCCGGGCACCTTCGCCCCCGATCCCCGGCCAAGCGCCGTGCACACCATGCTCTTCGCGCAGTTCTGGCTGGAACTCAAGCTGCTGCTGCGCAACGGTGAGCAGCTGCTGTTGACCATGTTCATTCCGATAACACTGCTCATCGGATTGACGCTGCTGCCGCTGGGGCAATTTCCCGGCTCGCGCACCGATATCTTCGTGCCCGCCATCATGGCGCTGGCGGTCATTTCCACCGCCTTCACCGGACAGGCCATCGCGGTCGGGTTTGACCGTCGATACGGTGCGCTGAAGCGTTTGGGGGCCACCGCCTTACCGGTGTGGGGAATCATCGCCGGCAAGGCACTGGCCGTGGTCACGGTCGTGGTGTTGCAGGCCGCCGTCATCGGCGCAATCGGTGGCGCACTGGGCTGGCGCCCGCCCCCGGTCGGGCTGCTGCTCGGCGCGGTGGTCATCGCCATCGGCACCGCGACATTCGTCGCGATGGGCCTACTCCTGGGCGGCACGCTGCGTGCGGAAATCGTGCTGGCGCTGGCGAATCTGCTGTGGTTCATCTTCGCCGGGCTGGGCGCTCTGACGCTCGAAGACGGTCGCACCACCGATGCCATTCCGCACGCCGTGGTGCTGTTGGCACGACTGTCCCCCTCCGGCGCCCTCTCTGAGGCGCTGGCCGCCGCGATGACCCTGTCGGTGGACTGGTTCGCCATCGCTGTGCTCGCGGTATGGGGTGCGCTCGCGAGTTACGGCGCACTGCGCTGGTTCAAATTCACCTGAGCCGGGCATCCATTGCCCGCATGTGCCATCGATAACTACTACAGCACGTAGTTGGGCGTGGCATAGACTCAGCACGTGCTATATCGAGCGTTCCTGCGGGTGGTCGATCTGCTGCCGATGCCGAGCCTGCGGACGCAGCGACTCATTGCCGCCGCGGTGGTGCTCACACAAGGTGGCATTGCCGTCACCGGCGCCGTCGTGCGTGTGACCGCATCCGGCCTTGGTTGCCCCACCTGGCCCCAATGCTTCCCGGGGAGCTTCACCCCCGTCGCCGTCGCGGAGGTGCCACGTATCCATCAGGCCGTGGAGTTCGGCAATCGGATGATCAGCTTCCTGGTCGTTATCACCGCGGCGCTGGCGGTGCTCGCGGTCACCCGTGCGCGTCGCCGTCACGAGGTCCTGGTGTACGCCTGGCTGATGCCGGCCTCTACCGTGTTGCAGGCGGTCATCGGCGGTATCACGGTGCGCACCGGACTGCTGTGGTGGACTGTCGCGATCCACCTGCTCGTCTCGATGGGCATGGTGTGGTTGGCAACGCTGCTGTACGTGAAAGTCGGTGAGCCCGATGTTGTTTCCGATCTACCCACCGTGCCACCGCCTCCCGCACCGCTGAGTCGGCTCACCGCGTTGATCGGCGTGACGCTGGCCGGGGTCCTGGTGGCCGGAACGCTGGTCACCGGCGCCGGACCGCATGCCGGAGACAAGAGCATCACCCGCGTGGTTCCGCGGCTGCAGGTCGAGATCACCACGTTGGTGCACCTGCACGGCACCCTGCTCGTCGCCTACCTGGCGCTGCTGCTGGGCCTGGGATTCGGTCTGGCGGCCGTTGGCGTGACCCGAAATGTGTGGGCGCGCTTCACGGTAGTGCTGGCGCTCACCGCGGCGCAGGCGCTGATCGGAATCGTGCAGTTCTACACCGGGGTGCCCGCCGTGCTCGTCGCGGTTCACGTCGCGGGTGCCGCAGCCTGCACCGCCGCCACCGCCGCGCTCTGGGCCGCGCTCACCACTCCGGAGCTAGCCGCGACCGCCCTGCCCCAGCGGGCCGAGACCCAAACGCTCTAACGCCTCCTCGACACCGATCACGAACTTTCGCTGCGCGAGGTCACGTTCCTCGGTCTCCAACTGGCGCCAGCCCAGGGACGGCTCGACCAGCTCGAGCTCCAACAGTCGCGGATCGTTGTCATGCACCCCACCGATCACATCAACGCGTGCGTAGAGCAACTCGCTCATGGCCACACCGGATTTCGTCGCCGCCGCCGCCAGCGCGGTAGCACCAAACTTCCACAGCGCCGACGACGGCTTCACCGGCGCCAACTGTTCGGAATGGAACAGCCCAGAGTCATCGACCTCGGCCGCGGTACCCGGCGGGGGCAACAGCGCACCCTTGGTGAACGCGTGCGAGGGTTCACCGTTGAGGAAGACCAGTGCTGTCTCACCATGCTGATCGACCCGCGGATCGTAGGGCTGGATGAGCACCGTGCGGCCCTCGTCCTGCAGTGCCTCCGCGTGATCGCGCGCGGCCTCCGGGCAGCTGAAGCGGCCCGCACCTCGAGAACCGCCCGCTACCGCAGGCTTGATGACGAGTTCCCCGTCGGGCAGCACGATGGGCTCATCGGGCGCGAAAAACGTGCTCGGCACCGTCGAAACACCCGCGGCAGCAAGATCATTCAAGTAACGCTTGTCGGTATTCCAACGCACCACCGGCAGCGGGTTGAGTACGTTGCGGACCGATCCGGCCCAACGCAGGAATTCATCCAGGCGTTCGGGGTAGTCCCAGGTCGCACGCAAAATCACCAGATCTGCCTGTGCGACCTCCGGGTCGTCCCAGGACAGCCACCGTGCATGCAGATCGCGAACACGCAGCGCGGAAACAAGTTCGGCGTCGTCACCGTCACCGGAGACGAGCTGAGGACAACCGGCCAGAACGATGCGCGGATGGAAGATATCCGGCCGTCCCAGCCTTACGTCCGGGCGACCCACCCGGCCATCTTCTTGGCGTGACCCGGTGCCGGGTTGGCCGTGCTGACCAGTTCACGGTCCCATCCCTCGGCGATCTCGATGCCTTCGACCGCCGCCACGGCAGCATGCGCGGTGGCGAGATCGGCGACAACCTGATCACCGAGGATCCCGTCGGCGCCCACGAGGGTGATCCGGACACCGGCCTCTCCAACCGGCTGCAACACCGCCTTGGTGGGCATGTGGTGCGCCTTCACGAATGCGGTGAGCGCCCGGTGCACGGTGGACGGGACAGACACCTTCCGCTCCTGAGCGGCCGGCTGAGCTTCGTCGGTCATAGGTAGAGCGTACGTGGCCTGGATACTGGTACTTATGCGCGCCATCGAAGTACCTGCGACCGGCGGACCCGACGTCCTCACCCTCGTCGAAAAGGCAGACCCGGTACCGGGTCCCGGCGAGGTGCTGATCGACGTCGAGGCGGTGGGTGTCAACTTCCGCGATGTCTATCTGCGCAACGGCAGCTACGCGGCCCCGCTCCCCCATATCCCCGGGTCGGAGGTCAGCGGTGTGGTGAGCGCGGTCGGGGAAGGCGTCGAGAACCTAGCCCCTGGAGACCGCGTCGCCAGCCCGGTCGCAGCCTGGGGATACGCCGAATTGACCACCGCGCCAGCCGATTTCACCGCCAAGGTGCCCGAGGGACTGTCCGCCGAGGTGGCGGCGAGCGCCCTGCTGCAGGGAATCACCGCGCATTACCTACTCACCTCGGTCTATCCCGTCGCGGCCGGTGACACCGTGCTGGTGCACGCCGGCGCCGGCGGCATGGGCTTGCTGCTGACGCAGTGGGCGACCTATCGCGGTGTCCGGGTCATCACCACGGTGTCGAGCGAGGCCAAGGAGAGACTTTCCCGCGAAGCGGGCGCCGCCGAGGTGCTGCCCTATCCCGATCCTGCCGATCCATCTGAATTCGCTTCACGCATCCTGGAATTGACCTCGGGCGAGGGCGTCGCGGTGGCCTACGACGGCGTCGGCAAGTCGACCTTCGAAGCCAGCTTGGCAGCCGTCCGTGTGCGCGGTCTGATAGCTCTGTACGGCGCCGCCAGCGGTCAGGTGCCGCCCTTCGATCCGCAGCGCCTCACCGCCAAGTCGGCGGTGCTGACGCGTCCCACGATGGGCCATTTCATCCGGACCCCCGAAGAGTTCGCGTGGCGTGCCGATGATGTCCTTGACCTGGTGTCACGCGGCACGTTGAAGATCACCGTCGGCGCCAGCTATCCGTTGGAGCAGGCTGCGCAGGCCCATAGCGACCTCGAGGCACGCAAGACCACCGGCTCGGTGGTTCTGATTCCCCAGGGCCGCTGAGCGTCACGCCCGCGACGGGGACCTGGAATCTAGTAGCCAAGCAGCGTCGGCCAGCCGACAACGGAGTCGACCGCCAGCGCGCAGAAGACGACGGCCAGATAGTTGTTCGACTGCAGGAACAAACGCAGCGGCCTGATGGGCTGACCCTTGCGCACACCCGAGTACAGCTGGTGCGCCATCGCCAGGAACCACACCCCGGCCAGGAACGCGACCACCGCGTAGATGACGCCGGCAGCCAGCGCGAGCGCCAACGTCGCCAGCACCGTGAGCCAGGTGTAGACCAGGATCAGTGTGGTGACCTTCTCCTCGGTGGCGATCACGGGCAGCATCGGGACGCCGGCAGCGCGGTAGTCCTCCTTGTACCGCATCGCGAGAGCCCAGGTGTGCGGCGGCGTCCAGAAGAAGATGATCGCGAACATCACCAATGCCGGCCACTGAATCGTGCCGGTGACCGCCGACCAGCCGATCATCACCGGCATACATCCGGCGGCCCCGCCCCACACCACGTTCTGGGCGGTACGGCGCTTGAGCACCAAGGTGTAGACGAAGACGTAGAACGCGATGGTGGCCACCGCGAGTACGCCCGAAAGCAGGTTCGCGGTCCACCACAGCCATGCGAACGCCCCGACACCGAGCACAACCCCGAAGATCAGGGCGTTGCGAGTGCTCACCGAGGAGGTAGCCAGCGGCCGCCGCGCGGTGCGTTTCATGACCTTGTCAATGTCCGCGTCGGCGACACAGTTCAGGGTGTTGGCGCTGGCCGCGGCCATGATTCCACCGAGCAGCGTATTCAGGATCAGCAGCGGATTCACGTGACCGCGATCGGCCAACAACATCGCCGGGATGGTGGTGACCAGCAACAGCTCGATCACCCGCGGCTTGGTCAGCGCAACATAGGCGAGGATCATGCGGAGAAAGGGCGGTGCGTTACGGCCATGACCCTGCGCGTCTTGCGTCTCTCGCATCCGCACCGCGCTGATCCTCCTGGGTAGCTTTTCTGGTGAGCCAGCCGACCCGCGGCACTGAGCGCTCTACTACACACGATGGTAGACCGCCAGGGTCGGGCGTCGACAACCAAGGTCGGCCCATTGAAGTGAACATAGGTTGTCCACCATCGAACTATCACATTGCTGGCGCGGCGTCACCCGGCCTTGAGGCAGCGGCGGGAAATCGGCAGCACTACGATGGGCCCGTGACCGCGATCTCGCATGAACTGGCGGAAATCCCGACCGATATCCCAACCCTCACCCGGGCCAACCACCCGGATGACTGGACAGAGCTGGACACGCGTGCGGTGGACACCGCGCGGGTGCTCGCGGCCGACGCCGTGCAGAAGGTCGGCAATGGCCACCCCGGCACCGCGATGAGCCTTGCGCCCCTGGCGTACACGCTCTTTCAGCGGCAGCTGCGCCACGACCCCAGTGACACCACCTGGATCGGCCGCGACCGATTCGTGCTGTCCTGCGGGCACAGCAGCCTGACCCTGTACTTGCAGCTGTACTTGGGCGGGTTCGGCCTGGAACTCTCCGACATCGAGGCGCTGCGTACCTGGGGCTCCCTGACTCCCGGTCACCCGGAGTACCACCACACCAAGGGTGTGGAGATCACCACCGGCCCGCTTGGCCAAGGCCTGGCCTCCGCGGTCGGCATGGCGATGGCCTCTCGGTACGAGCGCGGCCTGTTCGATCCCGACGCCGCGCCCGGCACCAGCCCGTTCGACCACTTCATCTACGTCATCGCCTCCGACGGCGATATCGAAGAGGGCGTCACCTCCGAGGCATCTTCCCTGGCGGGTACCCAGCAGCTTGGCAACCTCATCGTCATCTGGGACGACAACAAGATCTCCATCGAGCACGACACCAAGATCGCGCTCAGCGAGGACACCGCAGCCCGTTACGAGGCGTACGGCTGGCACGTGCAGACCGTTGTCGGCGGGGAGAACGTCGCAGGAATTGAAGAAGCCATCGAGGCCGCTAAAGCCGTCACGGACCGTCCGTCGTTCATCGCGCTGCGCACGATCATCGGTTACCCCGCCCCCACCAAGATGAACACCGGTGGCGTGCACGGCTCGGCCCTGGGGGCCGACGAGGTGGCCGCCACCAAGAAGATCCTGGGCTTCGATCCGGAGAAATCCTTCGATGTGGCCCCCGAGGTCATCGCCCACACCCGCGAGCTGGTGCAGCGCGGTAAGGAAGCACACACCGAGTGGGACAAGGGCTTTGACGCCTGGGCCGCCCGCGAGCCCGAGCGCAAGGCACTGCTGGACCGGCTTGAGGCGCGCGCTCTGCCCGAAGGCTGGGACACAGATCTGCCGTCCTGGGAGCCCGGATCCAAGGGCGTCGCCACCCGTGCCGCGTCCGGTGACACCCTCTCCGCGCTCGGGGCCAAGCTACCCGAGCTGTGGGGCGGCTCCGCGGACCTCGCCGGCAGCAACAACACCACCATCAAGGGCGCCGATTCCTTCGGCCCGCGGTCCATCGCGACGTCCGACTGGAATGCCCAGCCATACGGTCGCACACTGCATTTCGGTATCCGCGAGCACGCGATGGGTTCCATTCTGTCCGGCATCGTGTTGCACGGTCCCACCCGCGCCTACGGCGGAACGTTCCTGCAGTTCGCCGACTACATGCGTCCCGCGGTGCGCCTGGCCGCGCTGATGAACATCGACCCGATTTACGTCTGGACGCACGACTCGATCGGTCTCGGCGAGGACGGTCCCACCCACCAGCCGGTGGAGCACCTGGCAGCCCTGCGTGCGATCCCGAATCTGTCGGTGGTCCGCCCCGGTGACGCCAACGAAACGGCCTACGCCTGGGCGACCATCCTCGAGCGTCGTTCCAGCACCGGCCCGGTCGGTCTGGCGTTGACGCGCCAGGGCGTGCCCATCCTGGAGGGCACCAGCCGCGACGGTGTGGCCAAGGGCGGCTATGTGCTGGACGCCGCTGATGGCACTCCCGATGTGGTGCTCATCGGGACCGGCTCGGAACTGCAACTGGCAGTGGAGGCGAAGAAACTTCTCGCCGCCAAGGGAATCTCGGCGTCCGTGGTGTCGTTCCCTTGTGTGGAATGGTTCGAGGCGCAGTCTCAGGAATACCGCGACAGCGTGCTGCCGCCGTCGGTACGCGCGCGTGTCTCGGTGGAAGCCGGAATCGCTCAGGGCTGGTACAAGTTCGTCGGCGACGCCGGCCAGATTGTCTCCCTGGAGCACTTCGGGGCTTCCGCCGACGACAAGACATTGTTCCGCGAGTTCGGCTTCACCCCGGATGCAGTGGCTGCGGCCGCCGAAAGGTCAATCGCAGCAGCTCAATAACCCCGAATCAGGAAGGGATGAATCCCATGAGCACATCTGATCAGAACGCTAATCTCGCCGAACTGAGCGAGGCCGGAGTCGCCGTCTGGCTCGACGATCTCTCCCGGGACCGGCTCAACTCGGGCAACCTTGCCGAGCTGATTGCGACCAGGAGTGTCGTCGGGGTGACCACCAACCCGGCGATCTTCCAGGCCGCCCTGTCCAAGGGACACGCCTACAACGCGCAGATCGCGGAGCTGGCCGAGCGCGGCGCCGACGTCGATTCGGCAATTCGCACCGCCACCACCGACGACGTGCGCGCCGCCTGCGATGTGCTGGCCCCGCAGTACGAGGCCTCCGAGGGTGTGGATGGCCGGGTTTCCATCGAGGTGGACCCCCGTCTGGCTCATGACACCGACAAGACCATCCTGCAGGCGATCGAGTTGTGGAAGATCGTCGACCGGCCGAACGTGCTGATCAAGATTCCGGCGACCAAGGCGGGCCTGCCCGCGATCTCGGCCGTGATCGCCGAGGGCATCTCGGTGAACGTCACCCTGATCTTCTCGGTGGACCGCCACAAGGAAGTCATGGACGCCTACCTGACCGGCCTGGAGGCCGCGAAGGAAGCCGGCCGCGACCTGTCCAAGATCCACTCGGTGGCCTCGTTCTTCGTATCGCGGGTGGACACCGAGATCGACAAGCGTCTCGAAGACATCGGCAGCGGTCAGGCACTCTCGCTACGCGGCCGGGCCGGCGTCGCCAATGCCCGACTGGCCTACCAGGCCTACGAGAAGGTCTTCGACTCGGACCACCACGCTGGACACCGCTTCGCCGCGCTCAAGGGCGCCGGTGCTCGGGTGCAACGTCCGCTATGGGCCTCGACCGGAGTCAAGAACCCCGAGTATGACGACACAATGTATGTCGTGGACCTGGTGGCTCCGCACACGGTGAACACCATGCCCGAGAAGACACTGGAGGCAGTTGCCGATCACGGCATTGTCACCGGTAACACCATTCACGGCACCTATGACGGTGCACACGCGGTGTTCCATGAGCTGACTCGCGCCGGGATCGATCTCGATGACGTGTTCGAGGTGCTCGAAACCGAGGGTGTCGAGAAGTTCGAGGTCGCATGGAACGAGCTCATCGACGCCACCCAAGCCCAACTCGACGCGGTATCCACCAAGGACTGAGCGTGGATGACGGTCTTCACACGAAAGGCTCATCCATGACTGATGTTCTCCCCGCGAACGGCTCGTCCGCGAAAAACCCGTTGCGGGACAAGCGCGATAAGCGATTACCCCGCATTGCGGGACCCTGCTCGCTGGTGATTTTCGGCGTCACCGGCGATCTGGCCCGTAAGAAGCTGATGCCGGCCATCTACGACCTGGCGAATCGGGGGCTCTTGCCTCCGTCGTTCGCCTTGGTTGGATTCGCCCGCCGGGACTGGGCCAACGAGGACTTCGGGCAGATCGTGCTCGACGCCGTCAAGGCACACTCGCGCACGCCGTTCCGTCAGCATGTGTGGGATCGCCTTGCCGAGGGAATCCGTTTTGTGCAAGGCAGTTTCGACGACGACGCGGCCTTCGAACAGCTCAAGAAGACGCTGCAGACACTCGACGAGGAGCGCGGCACCGGCGGCAATCACGCCTTCTATCTGTCGATTCCGCCGAAGGCCTTCCCCACGGTCTGCGAGCAGCTGTCCAAGTCCGGCCTCGCACAGCCAGTAGACGGGGCCTGGCGCCGGGTGGTGATCGAGAAACCCTTCGGCCATGACCTCACGAGCGCCCGCGAGCTGAACGCGGTGGTCAACGAGGTGTTCCCCGAGGAGTCGGTCTTCCGCATCGACCACTACCTCGGCAAGGAGACAGTGCAGAACATTTTGGCGTTGCGTTTCGCGAACCAGTTGTTTGACCCCATCTGGAACGCACACTTCGTCGACCACGTGCAGATCACCATGGCCGAAGACATCGGGCTGGGTGGGCGCGCAGGCTATTACGACGGCATCGGAGCAGCCCGCGATGTCATCCAGAACCATCTGCTGCAGCTGCTGGCCTTCACCGCGATGGAGGAGCCCATCAACTTCTCCCCCGCCGAGCTGCAGGCCGAGAAAATCAAGGTGCTCTCGGCCACGCGACTGGCCGAACCGCTCGCCGAAACCACCGCCCGCGGCCAGTATGGACCGGGATGGCAAGGCAGCCAGCAGGTTCCGGGCCTCTTAGAGGAGGAAGGTTTCTCCAAGACCTCCACCACTGAGACCTTCGCAGCCATCACCCTGGAGGTCGACAGCCGGCGCTGGGCGGGGGTCCCGTTCTACCTGCGCACCGGAAAGCGGTTGGGCCGCAGGGTCACGGAGATCGCGTTGGTGTTCAAGCGGGCGCCGCATCTGCCCTTCGACTCCACGATGACCGAGGAGCTCGGCGCCAATGCGCTGGTCATCCGGGTCCAGCCCGACGAGGGCGTCACACTGCGGTTCGGCTCGAAGGTACCCGGTACCGCCATGGAGGTGCGGGACGTCAACATGGACTTCTCGTACGAACAGGCCTTCACCGAGGAGTCACCGGAGGCCTACGAGCGGTTGATCCTCGACGTGCTGTTGGGAGAACCGTCGCTGTTCCCGGTCAACGCCGAAGTCGAATTGTCCTGGCGGATACTGGATCCCGCGCTGGACTTCTGGGCATCGGAAGGCAAACCGGACACGTACGAATCGGGTACCTGGGGGCCGCAGTCGGCCGTGGAAATGCTGGCCCGCAGTGGCCGGGAATGGAGGCGGCCATGATCATCGACCTACCCAACACCACCACCAACGATGTCAACAAGAAGCTGGTGGAGCTACGCGAGACCGGCGGCGCCGTCACCATGGCCCGCGTGCTGACCCTCGTCGTCATCACCGATGCCGGGGACAACGTCGAAGAGGTGATCGAGGCCGCCAACGGCGCCAGCCATGAGCATCCGTGCCGGGTGATCGTGCTGGAACGCAATCCCCTTGCCCCGGATACCGGATTGAGCGCACAGATCCGTGTCGGCGGCGATGCCGGGGCCGGGGAGGTCGTCGTGTTGCGGCTGCGTGGTCCGCTCGCCGCCCACGAGCACAGTGTGGTGATTCCGTTTCTGCTGCCCGATACCCCGGTGGTGGCGTGGTGGCCCAACCAGGCTCCTGCCATTCCCGCGAAAGATCCGCTGGGCCGTTTGGCGATTCGCCGGATCACCGATGCCACGACCGCACCGGATCCCCTGAACGCCATCAAGAACCGCCTCACCGGCTACACCCCGGGCGACACCGACCTGTCATGGAGCCGCATCACCTACTGGCGGGCCTTGCTCGCCTCGGCGCTGGATCAGCCCCCCTACGAGGGCATCAATTCGGCGGTGGTATCCGGCCTGGCCACCGAACCGGCGTTGGATGTCACCGCGGGATGGCTGGCCTCACGCATCAACGGCCCCGTCACCCGGCTGGTCGGCGACCTGAAGGTAGAGCTACACCGGGATAGCGAGATCGTTACGCTGAGCCGTCCGCAGACCGGAGCCATCGCAACGTTGGCCCGCACCGGACGCCCGTCGGCATCACTTCCGTTGCCGCGCAGGGAGACACGAGATTGTTTGGCCGAGGATCTGCGCCGCCTCGATCCAGACGAGATCTACCGCACGGCGCTTGAGGGAATCGCGAAGGTGCAATACGTATGAGTGAGACGATCATCGAAAAGTATGCGGACACTGACGCTTTGGTGGCCGCAGCCGGTGATCGGCTGGCATTGGCGATCGCCGGTGCCCTCACCGAACGCGGTAAGGCGATGATCGTGCTGACCGGCGGCGGTACCGGCATTGCCCTGCTCAAGCATTTGCGTGATGTCGCCAGCGATCTCGACTGGGACAATGTCCACGTGTTCTGGGGCGATGACCGGTACGTTCCCAAGACCGATCCAGAACGAAACGCCTGGCAGGCGTGGGAGGCCCTGCTGGAGCACGTGGACTTCCCGCTGCGCAACATGCATGCCATGCCCAACAGCGAAAGCGAGTACGGCACCGACCTGGACGCGGCCGCCCTCGCGTACGAACAGCTGCTGGCGGCCAATGCCGAACCCGGCCAGGACTGCCCCGCCTTCGATGTCCACCTGTTGGGCATGGGCGGTGAGGGCCACATCAATTCGTTGTTCCCGCATACCGACGCCGTCAAGGAGACGCAGCGTCTTGTGGTGGCAGTTCCTGACTCCCCCAAGCCGCCGCCGCAGCGGATCACGTTGACATTGCCTGCTATTCAGCGTTCCCGTGAGGTGTGGCTGGTTGTGTCCGGCGAAGCCAAGGCCGAGGCGGTGGCCGCGGCCATCGGCGGCGCCGACCCGATCGACGTACCCGCGGCCGGCGCCCGAGGCATCGAGCGCACGGTGTGGCTGCTCGATGACGCAGCAGCAAGCCAGTTGGACTAGCCCGGGCGACCACACTCGCTGATCGCCCCTCCGCGGAGCAGCCCGCACCGCGCTGAATGCCGGTCCCAGGAGTGCCGTAAGCACGCCCACAGCAGATTTCGCGTCCTCAAATCACCGCAACAGGGTATTGACCTGCCGAAGCCGGGCGGCATATATTACCGGTTGTTCAATTCGCTGTCGCTCCGACGGCGCATTGCGGGCACGGACGCCATCACCGGATCATGCCGGGTCAACAACCGCGCCCATCGCGGCTACCTGGTGAGGAGTTCGACGGATGCAAAACCGGATACTGGAGCGCGCGAGCGCCTGGTCTGGCCTCGTTTACCTGTTTCTATTCGGCACGGGCTGGCTGTTCGTCGCACGTTTCATGCCACCGATTCCTCCCACTGCCGGGCCCGCGGAAGTGGCGTCCCAGTTCGAGCAGCGGCATGTCTGGCTGATGTTGGCGGCAGTGCTGATGATGTGTTCTACGTTTGCCCTGTTCCCGGTCTCGGCACTATTGATAATGATCGCGCGCAGGATCGAGCGCCACGTTGGCATGGTGACCGTGATGATGGGTCTGACTCTGGCGACGTACCTGGTGATGAACTTCTACACGCCGTTCTCGTTCGCCATGGCGGCCTTTCGAACAGAGCGCGACCCGGCGCTTGTGCAGTACGCGAGCGATTACGGTTTTCTCCAGTTCATCGGCGGCATCCCGATGTTTCTGATGGTCTGGGTGCTGACCGCGTACGCCGTCCTCGTACTGAGCCCTCGCCATGATCCCATTGTCCCCCGCTGGTTCGGATACCTGAACCTGTGGATCGCAATCCTTTATCTGCCTGAGCTTTTGGTGTTCTTCTTCCATACCGGCCCGTTCGCGTGGAACGGTGTCGTGGGATTCTGGATTCCCGCGATCCTCTTCATCATCTATTTCGCCGTCTCGCCGGTAATCCTGGTCCCCGCGGTACGGAGGCTGGCGTCCGAGTCGGCAGGAATTGGCCCGGCTGCGGAATACGCTTCGTGACCGTCGAGACCGATCCGCGGGCGTCCACCCACCGGCGCCGCACCGCGGGCCACGTACCCGGCGAAGCCGAACTGTGGATCTTCGTCTTGGGAGACCTCACCGTATTCGGCGTCTTCTTCACGATCTGGGGATGGAACTATGCCCAGAATCCCGCACTGTTCGAACTCGGCCGCGCGAGCATGTCGCAATCAATCGGACTGGCCGAAACCCTCACCCTCATAAGCAGTTCCGCTGCGGTGGTGATCGCCCTCACTCATGCACGATGGGAACAATGGTCCCGCGCGTATCGCAGTTATCTGGCCGCGATCGGATTCGGCGCCGTATTCGTGATCTTGAAAGCCATTGAATACAGTCGCCACCTGAGCGTCGGCTCCCATGCGCTTGCGGGCGAGTTCTTCATGTACTACTTCGTTTTCACCGGAATCCACCTGCTACATGTGCTGGTGGGCCTGCTCGGCTTGAGCGCCGCCGCGCGATCGATGCGCCCCCATGCGCCGCGTCGTTACGGTACTGCCCTGCTGGAACGGATCGGCGTGTATTGGCACATGGTGGATGTGCTGTGGGTCGTGCTGTTCTCGTTGATCTACCTGATCTAGATAGTGAGCAACCAATGATCATCTCTACGCTTACGACACGTATGCGCGGCGTCACACTGCCCACCTGGTTGATATTGGCGGGCTGCACCGTGCTGTCGTGGTCCGAAAGTCCCGCGGGCCGTCCTTCGACTTTGGTGATTCTGATCGTGCTGTCGCTTACCGCAATCAAGGTGGCGCTGATCATCGCGTCCTACATGGAGATCAGCCGTGCCCCGCGGTGGCTGCAAACATTGTGTGCCGCCTGGGGAATCGTCGTCTTCGGAATCCTGACGTACACCCTGTGCGCGGCGATCTAGCTCTCGTTCCCCTGGCCCGCCGCGAACAGCGCATCAGGATCGACGGAAAGACCATGTTCGGTCGGTGCCGTGGCCGGCTGTGAGTGACTGACCGCAGCCACCGGAACCGGAGCGGCAACTGCGGGCCCGGGCGCCGGGGTGCGCAGGCGCTCTACGTTGATCGCGAACTCGGCGACGCCGTCCCGGATCGCGGCGGCGTGCTCGTCAAGACGGTCAAGGAGCTGAGAGAGCGTGCGCCCCATCTTGTTTCCGAGTTCGGAGGCGTCGGCCACGACGGAAGCGATCGTGGTTGCGACGCTGCCGCCCTGGGTGATGGGCGATGCCGCACGAGCTGCGGTGAACTCGGTGATGACGTCATCGACGTAACCTTCAACCCACTGCCCGAGCATGCTTCGAGTGTGGGTGACCAGATCCGTCACCACGTTGATGCGTTGATTGATGTTCGCCGCGACAAGACGCAGCTCCTGCAGAGCATCGTCGATCGGACCAGATGCTTCTCTGAATCCTGTTGCCGCCGCGCCACTGTGGCCGTCGCCGAGCGCACTGAGAACAGCGGAGAGTTCCTGCTGGACGTTGGTGACGTCGGCGATGCAGTATCGCCAGAAGGTTGCTTCGACAGAAGCAGCGGCCGGATCACCGCGTAACGCATCCAGTGGCTCTTCGAGGAACTGCACATGCTCAACCACGAAGCCCAACCCGGCGTCGTACAGGCGAGTGAGCGGTTTCAGCTCGGCATCAAGGGTGTCCACCGAACCCTTCACCAATCTTCGTCATTGCGGCGACCGCCTGATCCTCGTTCTCGGCGATCCGCCGGGCCTGATCGTGCAGACGCTGCCCCGTCTCCACGATGACGTCGCCAAGAGTCCGGATCGCATCGGTCAGCTGGTCAACGCTCCCCCGCACCGACGTCACGAAATCCGACGAGACCGCCCCCAGATCTCGCTCACCGAGCCCCTCTCCGTGATGATCGAGCAGGAACCGCACCGATTCTCCGGCGCTTTCCAGATTCGCCGCCTCACGCAACACCACATCGCGGTCAAACCGGAGAGTTCCACTCGTCTCATCGCTCATGAGGTCGTTCCCAGATGCTCACCCTCCCCAAGGTGCCCCCCGTCCAGGTAGCCCTTGACGTAGTCCATCGCCGGCCCGTCGCCGGTGAGGTCATGCAGTGTGCTGTGTATCTGGCTGGCGGCATTGACCTGCGCCGCGGCAATCGTCTTGGTGATGATGGCCGACAGGTCCCTCGCATCCATCGACAGCGTCGATTCATCCAGGTCCAGTGCCTCGATGCGGCCCCCCGACCCGACGGTCACCGCTACCCCCACGTCATCCTTCGCATGGCCGCGGACCAACCCCACGGTCTGCTGCACATACTGGGCACGTTGCCCAAGAACCTCCAGGCGATCCTGATACTCACGAATCCATTGGCGGGGGTCACCACGGCATTCCGACATGACGAGGGGCTCCTTTCCGGGGACACGATCGGTGAAACGGGAACGTCCCCTCCGCGTCCCCGGTCCACCAATCGCTGATGGCAT
The DNA here is from genome assembly GCF_002013895.1 of Mycobacteroides franklinii. GTDB lineage: Bacteria > Actinomycetota > Actinomycetes > Mycobacteriales > Mycobacteriaceae > Mycobacterium > Mycobacterium franklinii. The sequence goes on from NZ_MAFQ01000011.1 coordinate 77,258, forward strand.
CTGTCGACTTCTGTGCCATACATAGAGATTGATGGGTCGAGGACGTGAATCGGTTCCATGAATTTTGAAGAAATTTCTCGGCAAATGAATGAAACATCAATTACCTGCAAGAACAGCCGCCACAGAGACAAAACAGCGGACTACCTGTGCAGTAGTCCGCTGTGGTGAAACGTTCTGACGCTATCCGCCGAGCTTGATCTGCAGCCCGACACCGATGATCGAGATCACCCAAATGGCGGTCACGAAGTAGGTGAGCCGGTCCAGGTTCTTCTCCACCACGGTCGAACCGGAGAGGCTGGACTGAACACCGCCACCGAACAGCGTGGACAGACCGCCACCCTTCGCGCGGTGCAACAGCACCAGCAGGACCACCAGCAAGCTCGTGATCACCAGGACGATCTGCAACGCCAATTCCATGGGGGCTAGCCTACCGGCTCCCCGCCGGTCAACCGCGCAGGGATATCACGGCGCCGGGTCAGCTCACCTGGTCGCTCGGCGACATCCAGGTGTTGCACTCCCAATTGCGGTTCTTCATCGCCCCGTGCCACCACCAATCAGAACCGTGCTGGAAGGTGCCGTGATCACGTGGATCCCCCGGACGGTCACCCCGATACTGATCGGCGCCGGCCCGCTGGTACTCGTCCTCGGTGATCGTCCCCCCGCGCCGAGACCCCACAAACATTCCGGAAAAGCACTGAGCCTGCAGTTCCAACCGTCGAGACAGCTCCAGGCCCGCCGGCGAATCAATTCCCGCCGCTCTGCGCCGGCGCCACTGCTCGCCCATCATCCCGCTCAACTCCTGCCCGTGATGTGCGTATTCGTGGGCGTAGGCGGCCAAATAGGGACCATCGTGATTTCCATACCTGCCCGGCGACAGCGCCACAATCGACATGTAGATGGTGTTGTTCGACGAGCAGTAAAAACCCGCCGAACCGCCCGGTTCGAAGGAGTTACCCCCGCAGGGTGAGTCGACGTAGTCACCCTGCGCCACCACGAGGCCCGGCGGTGACCACGGCAGCGTGAGTGCGTCGAGCTGCCGCCGCCACTCCACGTCCAGACAGGCACGCAATTCCCCGTAGAACACCTCACCCTGGGCGGCATTCTGCGGCCATGTGCTGGTCGAGCACGGCGCGTTGGTGAATCCCGCGTCCCGGTCCCGGAACAGCGGGTGATCGCCGAGCGCAAACACCGGCTGCGCGGGCGGAGGCAGCGGTGGCGCCGACTCCGTCGGCGCCACGGTGGGACTGGTCTGCGATGGGGTCCACGCGGATACGCCGCGAGGTGTGGTCGCGGGATATTGCCATGTCGCGGTGGCCCGCACCGGTTGGCGTCTCCCGGAACCCGAATGGAGAGCCCAGACCACCGCCGTTCCCAGCATCAAGACCGCGACCAACACGAAGGCAGCGCCGCCGATAACCAGACCGCGATACGAGCGGCACCGCTCCTTCGGACGCTGCCCGTACGCAACAGGCGGCAGATACACCGGACGCACCGGCGGCGCTGGATATCCGGGCGGCGGACGCCAACCTCGTGGAGGTGGCGTCAGCCGGGTACGGGCGGGCGGTGGCAATGGCGCGGCCCAGGCCGGTACCGGCCTGGGTTGGTAGTACGGCTGCGGCCCCACGTCGTTCACCCCCCGAACACATTCTGTGAATGCGCGCCAGCATATCGACCCTGACCTAGGGTTACCGCCGTGGGAGAGATGAGTCGCGGGGCGGCATTGCGGTGGACGTTGTGTTTATCGGTGTGCGTCGGATGGCTTCTCGCCGCAGCACCTGCGGGCGCGGACGGACCCGAAGGCACCGTCGCTGTCGCGATGGACCTGTCCGACGACGGCACGCTGAATGTCACCGAGACCATTACGCCCGCGAAAGACCATGTGCTGCAACGGCACCTCCCCCTCGATATGCCGGTTGAGGGCACCAGGATTCAGCATTTTGAGGTCGGCGCCGTAGCCAGTACCGGTGACGGGACGGCCGCACTCGCCGGGAACGCGCTGACCATCACCGCCCGCGGACCGGCGACCGTCACATACACGGTTCGCGGCACTGTCGCCGATGCCGCCGATCATCAGCAGGTGGCGTGGCCGTTTGCCTCCGGCTGGGATTCGGGCCTGAAGGACGTCACCGCCTCGTTCGTTTCACCGAGCACCAAACCCAGCTCCCCCACGTGCGCTCTCGGCGCGCCGGGTTCTCAAATACGTTGCACCGCAGCTCAGGTCGATCACACCGGGGTGGTCCGCGTCCAACAGGATGGCCTGCCGCCGCATGCAATCGTCACCTTCACCGTCATGGTTCCAGCCGGAACCGTCCCACCGAGCGCTACGTTCACCGCACTCCCCGGCGCTCAGGGCCCCTTCGCGCTGACAGGTCCGGCGACCGCGGCGCTGGCCGGTCTCGGCGTCATCGCGATCGCGTTGGCAGGATGGGTGCTTATCGCGCGCCGCCGGGACGCGCACGCCGCTGAGATCACTATTACCCCAACCGATCCGCTGGTTCACGACGACAGCGGATCTCGCTTCGCGGCGCCCGACGGGGTTCTTCCCGGGCAGGTGGGCACCGTCGTCGATCTGCACGTCGATGCCGTGGACCTCACCGCGACAGTCGTCGACCTGGCAGTGCGCGGATATCTGTGGATCGCCGAAACCACCGGCCCTGGCGCGCAGCCCGATTGGCAGATATCTCGCCGTGCCGCGGCGGACGGCCTCTTGACCGCCTATGAGACCCGGCTGCTGGGTGTACTGCTTCCCGACGACCGCCCGACAGTGCTCCTGTCCGGCCTCCAAGTACCGGGATCGCGACTGGATCTCAGCAGCATCACCGAGACGATGTATGCCGACGCGCAAATCAATCGATGGTTCCGCCGGGCACCTGAACACCTGGGCACCTTGACCCGCTACGGAATCGGCGTGCTGCTCGCCGGTCTCGTGGTCACCGCCGTGTTGGCACTGAGCATCGGCAACGCCATGATCGGCGTCGCGATGTGTGGAGTGGGCACCGTCTGCGCGCTGGCCGGCATGTTGCTTCCGGTCCGCACCGCACGTGGTCATCTGCTGGTGGCGCACGTGGCCGCGCTGCGCCGCTACCTGGGCGAGCTCAACCTTGACGGCTTGGGGGCCGCCGACCGCGAGATCGTACTGACCCGGGCCGCACCCTATGCCATCGTCCTCGGGCAGCTCGGCCCGTGGCTCCGGGCAATGGAAACGCTAGACAGTGCCGCCGACGGTTCACCCGGAATCGATTGGTACGACATCACTTCCGGCGACGCGGAACGCTCAGCAGACGCCGCCGACATCACGGCGAATCTGCCTGCCTTCCTCACCACACTCGACGGGGTGCTGGCGCGCAGCGCGCACCTACGAAATCTGCCGCACTGCTGAGCTACAGCAGCGGCCCGCCCGCGGCGATCGCGGACATCTGGGCGAACTGCTCACCGTCCAGCGAGGCACCGCCGACCAGCGCGCCGTCGACATCATCCTGCGAGACGATCTCGCCGACGTTCTTGGCATTGGCCGAGCCGCCGTACAGGACTCGCACGGATGCAGCCACATCGGCATTGGCGATCTGTGCCAGCTCCGCCCGGATCGCCGCGCACACTTCCTGGGCGTCGGCTGCGCTGGCCACCCGGCCGGTACCGATGGCCCATACCGGCTCATAGGCAATCACAACCTGCGCGACCTGGTCCGCGCTCAGCCCCGCCAACGACCCGCGCAGTGAGTCCACGTTGTGTTGGACATGGTCTCCGGCTTCGCGGATATCGAGGGCTTCGCCGATGCACACGATCGGTGTCAGACCGTGCTTGAGCGCCGCGGCCGCTTTCGCGGCGACAAGCGCATCATCCTCGGCGTGGTACTGCCGACGCTCGGAATGCCCGACGACGACGTAGGTGACACCCAGCTTGGCCAGGAACGCACCGCTGATCTCACCGGTGTAAGCGCCCGAATCGTGCACCGACAAGTCCTGCGCACCATAGGTAAGACGCAACTTGTCGCCGTCGACCAGGGTCTGCACGCTCCGAATGTCGGTGAACGGCGGAATGACCGTCACGTCCACCTTGTCGAAGTACTTATCCGGCAAGGAAAACGCGATCTTCTGGACCAGCGCGATGGCCTCGAAATGGTTGAGGTTCATCTTCCAGTTACCAGCGATCAGTGGCTTACGGCTCATACGGAGCTCCTCTAGCTTTCGAGTACTTCGATACCCGGAAGCGCTTTGCCCTCAAGGTATTCCAAGGATGCGCCGCCACCGGTGGAGATATGGGAGAAGCCGTCGTCCGGCAGGTCCAGCGCGCGCACCGCGGCGGCCGAATCTCCGCCGCCCACCACGCTGAAGGCACCCTTCTCGGTGGCCGCGATGATCGCCTCGGCGACGCCCCGAGTGCCCGCGGCGAATGCCGGGAACTCGAACACGCCCATGGGGCCGTTCCAGAAGATGGTCTTGGCATTGGACAACACCGCAGCAAATCGTTTGACCGACTCCGGCCCGATGTCCAGGCCCATCTTGCCGTCCGGAATCGCATCGGCAGAAACGATTTCCGAAGGCGAATCAGCAGCGAACGCGTCGGCAGCCACAATGTCCATCGGCAAATGGATGACGTCGGCGTACCTGTCCAGAAGGTCGCGGCAGGTCTCGATCTGTTCGGGCTGCACCAGCGACTTGCCCACCGGCAGCCCTTGTGCGGCCAGGAACGTGAAACACATGCCGCCACCGATCACCAGACTGTCGGCCTTGGTGGCCAACGATTCGATGACAGCCAGCTTGTCGGAGACCTTCGACCCGCCGAGGACCACCGCATACGGCCGCTCGGTACTGGCCGTGAGCACCCGCAGAACTTCCACCTCGGCGGCCACCAGGCCGCCGGCGTAATGCGGCAGTAAGGTCGCCACGTCGTACACGGATGCCTGCTTGCGGTGCACCACCCCGAAACCGTCGGACACGAACGCGCCGCCGGTGCCGGTCGGACCACTGACCAACTCGGCCAGTTCCTGTGCAAGCGCCAGCCGCTGCGCGTCGTCCTTACTGGTCTCGCGAGGATCGAAGCGGATGTTCTCCAACAGCAGCACATCACCGTCGGTCAGACCTTCGGCTCGCGCCAGCGCATCGGTCCCGACGACATCGCCGGCCACCTGCACGTGCTGACCCAGCAGTTCACCCAGCGCGGCCCCGACCGGAGCCAGGGACAGCTTCGGGTCCGGCTTGCCGTCCGGGCGGCCCAGGTGCGCGGTCACGATGACCTTGGCCCCGGCACCCGCGAGTGCGCGGATGGTCGGGACCGAGGCCACGATGCGGCCGGGGTCAGAAATATGGGCGATGTTGCCGTCCAGGTACTCGAGCGGGACGTTCAGGTCCGACCGGACCAGCACGCCCTTGCCCGAAACTCCCTCTGCCAGCAGGTCGTTGAGCGACTTGATGCCCATGCGGCTACAGCGACTTGCCGACCAGGCCGACCAGGTCGACGAGGCGGTTCGAGTAACCCCACTCGTTGTCGTACCAGGAAACCACCTTGGCCTGGTTGTCGATGACTTTGGTCAGGCCCGCGTCGAAGATCGAGCTGTGCGGGTCGGTGACGATATCCGAGGACACGATCGGCGCGTCGTAGTACTTCAGGATGCCCTTGAGCTTGCCCTCCGCGGCGGCCTTCATGGCGGCGTTGATCTCGTCGGCACTGGCTGCCTTGGCGAGTTCGACGGTGAGGTCGGTGGCGGATCCGGTTGGGATCGGGACGCGCAGGGCGTAGCCGTCGAGCTTGCCCTTGAGTTCGGGCAGCACCAGGCCGATGGCCTTGGCAGCACCGGTCGAGGTCGGCACGATGTTCAGGGCCGCGGCGCGGGCGCGACGCAGGTCGCCGTGCGGGCCGTCCTGCAGGTTCTGGTCCTGGGTGTAGGCGTGGATGGTGGTCATCAGGCCCTTGACGATGCCGAACTCGTCGTTGAGCACCTTGGCCAGCGGTCCGAGGCAGTTCGTGGTGCACGAGGCGTTGGAGATGATGTTCTGGCTGCCGTCGTACTTGTCGTCGTTGACGCCCAGCACGATGGTGATGTCTTCGTCGCTGGCCGGCGCGGAGATGATGACCTTCTTGGCCCCCGCATCCAGGTGGCCCTGCGCCTTGTCACGCTTGGTGAAAATGCCGGTCGATTCGACGACGACGTCAACACCCAGGTCGCCCCAGGGCAGTGCCGCCGGGCCCTCGCGGACCTCCAGGGCCTTGATCTTGTGGTCGCCGACAACGATGGTGTCGTCACCCTCCAGGCTGACGTCATAAGGCAGCCGGCCCAGGATGGAGTCAAACTTCAGCAGGTGGGCCAGGGTGGCGTTATCGGTCAGGTCGTTGACCGCGACGATCTCGATGTCGGTGTTGATCCCTTGAGCCTTCTGCGCGTCCAGTGCCCGAAAGAAGTTCCGGCCGATCCGGCCAAACCCGTTTACGCCTACCCGGACAGTCACGTAGCGCTCCCTCTTTGTCGGTGTGAGATGTGGTGTACCCGTTATCGGCACTCACATTAGCCCAGGGGGTGTGCCATTTCGTCCCGGCCCAGTCGCGCGACCATGTGGGCGAGGACCGCCAACACCAGAGGCGCGGCTCCAGCGATGAAGAACACTGTCGTGTTGCCGATGACATGTGCCACGGGAACCACCAGCGCGAAGGACGCGGGCAGACCGACCAGGGACACGAAGAAGTCCATGCTGGCGGCACGACCCAGCATCTCCTCGGGCACCCGGCGCTGCATCAACGTGCCCCAGATGACGTTGGCCGACTGCATGGTGCCGCCCACGATGATCATGGCGGCGGCAATCATCCAGACATGTCCGGTGAATCCGATGAACACCAGGGGTAACGAGCCGGCTCCCCACATCAGGATCATCACCGTCAGGTATCGGCGGGCCAGCGGCAGCGACGACACGATGAACGAACCGACCGCCCCCGCGAGACCGAACAGCGCCAGCACCGTGGCATGGGTGCCGGGGTCACCGCCGTGATCACGGATGACGAACGGCAGCAGGATCTCGATGGGACCGACGACCACCAGCACATAGCCGATCGCGAACAGCAGTGTGGCGAAGAACCAGGTGGTGTTCACCATGTATCGGAACCCCTCTGCCAAATCGGCGAGGGCCCGGCGCAACGGATGCTGGCGCACATCCGCCGACGCCGGTGGCTCGTGCTTCTGCCGAACCAGCAGCAGACAGCACAGTCCCGCGGCGACGAGCATTCCCTCCAGCAGAAATGCCCCACCCGGCGACCACACGCTGACGATGGCCGCACTGACCGCGGGCCCGGCGGCCAACTGCATCACCGGCCGCAGAACACCTTCAATGCCGTTGGCGGCCAACAATTCCTCGGAGGGAAGCAAGCTCGGCAGCAACGCGGTGTAGGCCGGGATGTAGAAGCCCTCGGCGATACCGAACAACAGCGAGTTGAGAGCCAGATGCCAGATGTGCGCCACGCCGGTCAGGGCGAGCGTCGCGGTGGTGAACATCAGCGCGGTCTGCATGGCCAGTGAGCACCGCATCACCCACAGCTTGGGCAGGCGATCGGCCGCCACACCCGCGGGCAGCACGCTGATCAGCAGGCCCACGCTGAACGTGGTCCCGACAACAGCCACCTGCGCCGGCCCCAATCCCATTCGGATGACCTGCCAGACGAGCGCGACCGTCCACATTCCGTTGCCGAGCAGCGTGACCGCCAGGCCCAGCGTCAACAGTCGGTAATCACGGTGCCGCATGGGGCGCAACGCGCGCGGGAGCCGAGACGTCTGATGGTGTGGCTCCTCGCCCGAAGAGCCCTCGGGGGTTTCCCCAAGGACCCCTTCAGTTTTCAACTGCTTGGCGGAGCCCATCAACCCAGCGTACGAAAGCGCTCCGACAATTCGCCAATAGTTTTAGTTGCCGCTCACGCATCGGTGCCCTGGTCGTGCAGGGCGAGCTGGTCGACATCATGCGAATCGCTACCCACCAGGTCGGCGATCAACCCGGCGTCCGACAGATCCATCGGCTCGGAGAACTTCCAGTCGTGGTGCGCCACCTCGTTCAACCGCTTGATCAGGTGGTGGTCGGTCACCTCGATGGCAAGTTCGCGTCGATGGTCGAAACTGCCTGGGGAGAAGTTGATCGAACCCACCACCGCCCGCTCGTGATCGGCGAGGATCATCTTGGCGTGCAGTTTCATGTGCTTGAGGCGGTGGATCTTGATGCCCACATCGTCAAGGATCCGCATCCCACTGACGCCCTCGAGTAGCTTTCCCGACTTCAGGTGATGCGCCGCGCGCGCCATGACATGCACCTTCACCCCGCGATGCGCGGCCCGCACTAGGCGCTCGATAATCACCGGGTCCTGGTAACGCTCGTTCTGCAGGAACAACGTGTGCTTGGCGCTGTCGATGAAATCCGCGATGCGATGCCTGCCGTTGAACGGGCACCAAATCAGGTGCGCCCCGGCGCCCGGATCGAAATCCTCACGCGCCCAATCGGCTTCGAAGCAGTCGACGATCTCCGCGACCTCGTAGGCGCTGGGCGTGACGACGGCGTAGTCGCGGGTGACGGTGAAGTTCTCCTCGGTCCAGTTCAGTGATTCGACGAAAGCATGCTCATCGTCCACGACCATCGATTTCTCGTGCGTCAGATCGAAGGCGGGATTGCTCTCGCGCACATCGATACCGAACTGCTGCAACATATCCCGGGCGGCGTCATTGTCCGTCTCGCCGTCGCGGCGTTCCGGATTGAGCATCACCTTCACATCAACACCGCGCCGGTGGGCCGCGACCACCGCGTCCAACAACGGCAGATGACTGAAGGCGAACATCTTGATGCGCACCGACCGGGTGGAGGCGTGGATCGCGTCGAGAACCGGCTTCGCGGAGTCGTCAGGCAGGATGATCAGCGAACGTGTCACGGCGTTTCGTCCTCGTATTGGATGCGATGCAGGTCAGCGTATCTGCCTCCCGCGGTCAGCAGGTCCTTATGCGTGCCCTGCTCCACGACACGCCCCTCCTCCAATACGACGATCTTGTCCGCCTCGCGAATCGTACTGAGGCGGTGGGCGATCGTGATCACCGTGCGGTCTCGCATCAACCGTTGTAGCGCGGACATGACCAGGCGCTCGGACTCCGCGTCGAGCGCGGCGGTCGGTTCGTCGAGGATGAGGATCGGACTGTCACGGATCAGTGCCCGGGCGATACCGATGCGCTGCCGCTGACCGCCCGAGAGGGTAAGTCCGCGCTCCCCGACCGGGCTGTCATAGCCTTGCGCCATCTCCGAAATGAACTCGTGTGCGTTGGCCAGCTTGGCCATCTCGACGACCTCTTCGTGATCTGCGTCGGGCCGGCCGAAGGCAATGTTGTCGCGGATGGTCCCGCGGAACAGCACCGTGTCCTGCAGTACGTAGGCGATGTGGCGGCGAAGTTCATGAAGCTTGTAGTCGCGCAAGTCGACACCGTCGATCCGCACAGTGCCCATGCTCGGGTCGTAGAAACGGGGAATCAGACTGACCAGACTGGATTTTCCGCTTCCGGTATGTCCGACGACGCCGACCAGCTGGCCGGGTTCCACTTCGAAGGTCACGTCACGCAACACCGGGGTCGCACTGTCGTAGCTGAATGCCACGCGCTCGAAACTGAGCGCGCCTCTGATACGCCCCGGATCGACCGCGTCGGCCTTCTCCTCGATTGCCGTCTCCGCGTTGAGGAGGGCATTGACGCGGTCAACCCCGACCGACGCCATGGCGATGGTGTTGGTGAGCTTGGCCAGGTCCTGCACGGGTTTGAAGAACGACGTCAGATAGGCGATGAACACCGTCAGTGTCCCCGCGGTCATCACCCCTGCCAGGATCAGAGCGGATCCCCGCCACAGCACCAGTGCGGTGCAGGCGGCCACCACGACGGCGACAATGGGCGACACCACCGACTTCACCCGTCGCGCGTTCAGCGCCGCATTCACCGCCTGCTGGCCGACGATGGCCAGCTGACGCTCCTGAAGTTCTTCCCTATCGAATGCCTTGACAACGCGGATGGACTGCAAGCCTTCCTCGGCAACCGCCACAATGTCCGATTCCCGTTGACGCACTTCATGAGTGGCTGCCTTGACGGACTTGCGGATGCGAGACACGAACAACAACAGCAGCGGCGCGACCGCGAGTGCGACGAGGGTGAAATCCCACTGCAGCCACAGCATCAGGACCAACATTCCGGCGATGGTCAGCAGGTCCGTCGCGATGCCGAGCGTGGAGGCCGAGGCGAAGTCCTGGATGGTGTCGACATCATCGGTGAGGGTGCTCAGGATGGGTCCGACGCGGTGGGTGTCGAAGTAGTTCAGCGACAGCTGCTGCAGGTGGTGGTATGCCCGGGTCCGCAGGTCGTTACCGATGCGCTGTCCGACGGTCTCGGTCAGATAGTTGGCCGCGTATGTCGCGATCGCGGCCACCACGGCAATGGCGACCAACATGATCGCGGCCAGCCCGGCGACGTGCATCCGTCCCTCGCCGCCGAGCATCGGCTGCAGGAGGCCGTGCAACCAACCCGGCAGCGGGTGGTTCCCGACCACGCTGTCGAGCACAACCTTCAGTGGCCAGGGAGCCGCCAAGCCCACGGCGATCTGCACCACCAGAACGGCGAAAATCCAGGCAATCAGCCTTCGATAGGGCCGGATCAGTTCCAGGATCAATCTCATCGCGACCGTTGCCTCGTCCCGGGTTTGGCGACCGTTTCGTCGCCACACAGTACAAGATCACGACAGCGCCCGAGGGACACCGAAAAAACAAGCAGTTAGGCGTCTTCCAGCAGTTCCGGGGTGACCGCCGATTCGGTATCGGGGATGCCGTCCGTCTTGGCCTTCCGATCGGCCATGGACAGCAGACGCCGGATCCTGCCGGCGACAGCGTCTTTGGTCATCACCGGCTCGGCGAGGCGACCCAGCTCCTCAAGTGATGCCTGCCGGTGCTCGACGCGCAGTTTCCCGGCGGCCGCCAGATGGTCGGGGACAGTGTCCCCGAGGATTTCCAGCGCGCGCTCCACGCGCGCGGCGGCCGCGACCGCGGCACGCGCAGACCTGCGCAAGTTCGCGTCGTCGAAATTGGCCAGCCGGTTCGCCGTTGCCCGCACCTCGCGGCGCATGCGGCGCTCTTCCCACGTCAGCCGGGTGTCTTGAGCGCCCATCCGGGTAAGCAAGGCGCCAATGGCCTCGCCGTCGCGAACCACCACACGATCGCTCCCCCGCACCTCGCGGGCCTTGGCACTCACGCCGAGCCGTCGGGCCGCGCCCACCAGCGCCAGCGCAGCCTCGGGTCCCGGGCAGCTGACCTCCAGGGCGGAGGACCGGCCGGGTTCCGTCAACGATCCGTGCGCCAGGAACGCTCCGCGCCACGCCGCTTCCGCGTCGGCGACGCTGCCGCCGACCACCTGCGCGGGCAGTCCGCGCACCGGGCGACCCCGTAGATCGAGCAGGCCTGTTTGCCTCGCCAACGCTTCTCCGTCTTTGGCGACACGCACCACATACCGCGTTGTCTTGCGGATACCACCGGCAGACAGCACATGCACCACGGCGTTGTAGCCGTACAGATCGAAGATGTCCTTGCGCAGGCGGCGCGCGATGCTGCCCTGGTCGACCTCCGCCTCGACGACGACGCGGCCACTCACGATATGCAGTCCGCCGGCAAACCGCAGCAGCGACGCAACCTCCGCGCGACGACTACTGACCTGAGTCACCACCAGGCGGCTCAGTTCGTCCTTGACCTCGGCGGTCATCGCCACGTGGCGTCCCCTCTCTGGCTTCCATGCTGTGTGCGTCCGCCACCCGCGGCCAGGCGCACCGTGGATTCGGCATCTGTTCCAGCGGCAGTTCTTGTGCCCACGGCCGCACTACCCATCCGTACCCGATCCAAGACCGCCGCCAGTTTCGCAGGGTCATGTAAATGTGTACCAGGGCGCGACACGTCAGCGAATTGAACCTGCGCATTGAACAAGGCGGCTGCCCTGGTCAGATGATCGCGTTCGGTGTCATCTGCCGATGCGGATTCGACAACGATGTCGTGCACTCCGAACTCGGGAGCGTGTTGCGAGAGTACGTGCAAATGCCGCTCAGCGGAAAAGCCCGCCGTCTCCCCCGGCTCCGGGGCAAGGTTCAAGATCAATGCTTTGCGGGCCTGTGTCTGTTGCAACGCGGCGAAGAGCTCGGGCACCAGGACATGCGGGATCACGCTTGTGAACCAGGATCCCGGCCCCAAAACCACCAGGTCGGCGGCCATGATGGCGTCGATCGCCTGCCGGGTGGCCGGCGGATTGCCCGGATGCAGACGCACCCGGCGTACCTTGCCCGGTGTGGTCGCCAATGCCACCTGGCCGCGAATCACCCGGCTCATCCGCGGGTCGGACTCCAGGCCGGAGACATCGGCCTCGATCTGCAAGGGAATCGGACACATCGGCAGCACCCGCCCGGTGATACCGAGCATGCGCCCCATCTCGTCGAGCGCGGAGACGGGGTCGGCGAGCATGTCGGTGAGACCGGCCAAAATCAAGTTCCCGATGGGGTGCCCGGCCAGGCCGCCGCTGCCGCCCAGCCGGTGTTGAATCGCCGAGGCCCACATCCGCCCACGGGGGCTGTCGGAGGCCAGCGCCGCCAACGCCATCCGCAAATCGCCCGGTGGCACGATTCCCAGCTCGGATCGGATTCTCCCGGATGAACCGCCGTCATCGGAGACCGTGACCACGGCGGTGATGTCGTGGGTGAGCCGCCGCGCCGCTGAAAGCGTCGCGTAGAGACCGTGCCCACCGCCGAGGGCGACGATGCGCGGCTCGCGCCGGGCCAGCTGGGAGTTCTGATCGATATCGGAGCTCATTCGCGCCCCAGGTCGCGATGCAATACACGCACCGACAAGTCATGATCGGGTGCCAACGATGCGGCCAGCGCCTCGGTGATCGCGACACTTCGATGCTTGCCGCCGGTACAGCCCACCGCGATTGTCATGTAGCGCTTTCCCTCTCGCCGGTAGCCGTCGATCACGAGGTTCAGCAGCCGATGGTAAGTGTCCAAGAACTCGTCCGCGCCGGGTTGGCTCAACACGTACTGGCTCACTGACGGATGCTGTCCGGTGTGCGGTCGCAGCTCATCCACCCAGTGCGGGTTCGGTAGGAAACGGACGTCGACGACCATATCCGCGTCCATCGGCAGGCCGTACTTGAAACCAAAAGATTCGACCGTGACGCTGATATGGGCGACGGACTCGCTGCTGAAAGCGCGCTCGATCGCCGCACGCAGCGCCGGGACGGGCAGCGACGAGGTGTCTATCACCAGGTCCGCGGAGGCCCGTATCGAGGAGAGCAAGGCGCGCTCCGCGGCGATGCCCTCCGCGAGGGTCTGACCGCCCTGCAGCGGGTGACTGCGTCGGTTGTTTTCATATCGCCGGACCAGGCTCTCGTCCGATGCTTCCAGGAACAGCACCCGGGGGCTGATTCCGCGCGTGGCCAAATCAGCCCGCACCGACTCCAGGTTGCCGGTGAAGCCCCTGGATCGAACATCCATCACCACGGCGAGCTGGGTGATGCGTGATCCGGCCGCCAGGCCCAGATCGACCATTCGAGTGATCAGTTCCGGCGGAAGGTTGTCGGCGACGTACCACCCGAGGTCCTCGAGCACCTTGGCGGTGGTGCCGCGTCCCGCGCCCGAAAGGCCCGTGACCAGCACGACGTCGATATCGGCGTTTGCGGGTGCGCTGGCGAGATTAGGGGGATCGAGTGTCATCGACTCCATTTTCGACCATGACGGGCAGTGCCGCTTCGGTTGCACCGGAAGTCGCCGCCGAGCTGTCAGTTCCGACGAGCGCATCGCGCACCGCGACGGCGGTAGCTTCGCCGATGCCCGGCACCGCGGTGATCTCTTCCACGCTGGCCTTCTTGAGCTGCGCCACCGAACCGAAATGCGAGACAAGCGCAGCCCGGCGCGCCTCCCCGAGCCCCGGAATGCCATCGAGCACCGAAGCCGTCATCCGCTTGGACCGCTTACTGCGGTGGAACGTGATGGCGAACCGGTGCGCCTCGTCACGCACCCGTTGCAGCAAGTACAGCGCCTCGCTGGTTCTCGGGAGAATGATCGGCTCCGGCACCGATCCCTTTTCCGAAGGTACCCACACCTCTTCGAGTCGCTTGGCCAGACCGATCACCGCGACATCGGTGACTCCCAGCTCACTCAATTCCGCGGCGGCCGCATTGACCTGTGGCGCCCCACCGTCGACAACGAAAAGGTTTGGTGGATAGGCGAACTTACGCGATCTACCTTCTGGAGCCTGTTCGGCAGCATCGAGCTGTGTGTCTTGCACGTGCCGGGCAAATCGGCGCCGAGTGACCTCCGCAATGGAGGCGACGTCATCGGAGCGACCGTCACCGGCGGCCTCCTTGATGCTGTAGTGGCGATAGTCCGATCGCCGGGACAGCCCGTCCTCGAACACCACCAGCGAGGCCACCACGTCGGTGCCCTGGACGTGGCTGATGTCGATGCACTCGATGCGCAGTGGCGCCTGCTCCAAACCGAGTGCGTCCTGAAGCTCCTGCAATGCCGCCGATCTCGTCGTGAGATCTCCCGCGCGCTTGAGCTTGTGCTGCGCCAGTGACTCTTTCGCGTTGCGCTCCACCGTCTCCGCCAGCGCCTTCTTATCGCCGCGCTGCGGCACCCGTAGGGAGACCCGCGAACCCCGCAGCCCGGTCAACCATGAGCCCATCCCGTCGGCATCCCGCGGCAGAACCGGGACCAGGACCTCGCGCGGCACCGGCACCACATCGGCGTCCTTGTCCGCCGCATGGGCGAGGTCGGCCTGATCCCCGTAGAACTGGGTGAGGAACTGCTCAACCAGGCCCTCCAGATCGGAATCGCCCGGATCCCCTGTCTTTTCGACAATCCACCCGCGTTGGCCACGCACCCGGCCTCCGCGCACGTGGAACACCTGGACGGCGGCTTCCAGCTCATCGTCGGCGAAGGCCACCACATCGGCATCGGTGCCATCGCCGAACACCACGGTCTGCCGTTCCAACGCCCGCTGCAGCGCGGAGATGTTGTCGCGCAACCGGGCAGCCCGCTCAAAGTTCAGCTCCTGGGCGGCACGGTTCATCTCACGTTCCATGTCGCGAGCCAGACGATCGGTCTTACCCGATAGGAAATCGCAGAAATCCAGCACGATCTCGCGATGCTCCTCGGCGCTGACCCGCCCCACGCACGGCGCCGAGCACTTGTCGATGTAGCCCAACAAACAGGGGCGGTCAATCTGCTTGTGTCGCTTGAACACTCCATTGGAGCAGGTGCGCGCCGGGAATACCCGGGTGAGCAGATCGAGAGTTTCCCTGATGGCCCACGCATGCGAGTACGGACCGAAGTAGCGCACACCCTTGCGGCGGGGACCGCGGTAGACGAAGAGCCGTGGATACTCCTCATTGAGGGTGACCGCCAGCACCGGATACGACTTGTCATCGCGGTAGCGGACGTTGAAGCGCGGATCGAATTCCTTGATCCAGTTGTATTCGAGCTGCAGGGCCTCGACCTCGGTGCCCACCACGGTCCACTCGACACTGCCCGCAGTGGTGACCATCTGCCGGGTGCGTGGATGCAGGCTGGTGACGTCGGCGAAGTACGAGGTGAGGCGGCTACGAAGACTCTTGGCCTTGCCGACGTAGATGACACGTCCGTGCGGGTCACGGAATCGGTAAACGCCCGGCTCGACGGGTATCGAGCCGGGAGCCGGTCGATAGGTCGAAGGATCGGGCACGTATCCAGGCTAGTCGCGAGGTCCGACGGCGCATGATCTGATGCGCCGTGCCATGGCAACGTCCATCCGGCCGGATCCGGCTTTCCCCAGGGGCTATTTGATTCCGACGGTCGACACAGTTTTTCCGCAGTGGATCTCTACCGACTGCGGATTGGCGCCCCAGGGAACTTCGAACGGAAGCGTGTAGTCCTGGGTGTCACCGGCCCAAATCTGTGGATTGTTGTCGTAGAGCTTCATACCCTTGAGGTCAGGATGCACGGGCACGCTCGAGGTGTTAAGCACCTGATCCTGCGGGATGAACTCTCTGGTGACAACGTCCTTGTTGACGACATGGATGACCACTTCGGTCCATCTGCCGGCAGGTGAGGGCAATCCTTTGGTGCCGAAATCCACCCCGGCCCGGAGGGGATAACTATCGACCCGAACTCCCTGGCATTGAAAGCCGTCACCTCTGACGGGAGTGTTCAACGCCGGGAGATCCCGTGGTCCGGCGCAACCCGCTATTGCGAGCGTTACAGCTAGCGGAACGCCCCATGCCGCCGTCTGCACATGGCGAATACTGCACACTGCGCGATATGTCCGGATAAACAACCTGGCTACCTTCGGTTCCGTGGCATTGGTCGGTGACAGTTACGGTGGCGCGGCCTGATTGGCTCGGTGCGCTCATGATTGCTGCGACATTGCTGGCGGTCAACTGAACGTTCAGTGGCCGACTGGAGTACCGTTCGCTGATCCGAGTAGACAAACACCCGGCGCCACGCGTCAGCATCGGCTAGCCTCGGAGGCATATTTCAACGGAGGGTCGATGGGGCTATGACGGTGCGTAGATTGCCCAGGTGGCCCATTCCTGGCCTGCTTGTCGCGGCAGCCGGCCTATCCCTGATCAGCGCAGGTGACGCACTGGCTCGTCCGTCGAATGATGCCGACGCCGTGATTAACAGCCTGCAGGCCAGCGGCTACCGCGTGACGGTGACGAGGATCGGCTCGGGACATCAGGACAACTGCGTCGTCCAGTCCGTCAATCAGCAGTCGCCCGTATCCAATGTGGCCGGCGCGCGCGATATGCGCAATCGACCGACATCGGTTCCCGTGTCCACCAAGGTCGCTCACGTCACGCTGGCGTGCTGACAGATAAGGACAAGTTGGATGAAACTCGGCGTTGGCTCACTGGCAGTTGCCCTGATCACGATGGGCGGGATTGTCGCGTCCCCCGCGATCGGTTCGGCCGACCCGGAAATCCCCACGCCGGCACCGACATCCGAAACCGCCTCCCGGACAGCGATACTCCCGGTATTTCCGCAGGAAGGTATCCGCGTGAGAACCGGGAAGCCCGGCGAGCTGCTGACGATCCAGTTGCCCGACGACGTTCCGCTGTCGCCCGCACAATGGGGACCCGACGGAGCGGCGACGTATCGGTCGGCGGACACCGATTACACGATCACACCCCTGATCGACGGCGGCGAGTATTTCACCATCGTGAAGAAGAACCCGACCGATTCCTTCGAATACAACCTGCGTCTCGGATTGCCCGCCGGCACCCACTGGGTCCGCTACGGCACCACCTTGCTGATCGAATCCGATGGTGCGGGGGAAAACCCGTCAATGCTGGTGGGAATGTTCGCCTCGCCCAAGGTCACCACCGACCGTGGGGCTGATATCCCCTTGACCGTCAAGATCGATTCCGATGCCGGGGTGAGACTTTCGGCGCGCAGCCCCGAACTCGTCAACACGCCGGTTGAGATCGGTTTCTCCTACCACCCCGTGGACGTCGCGACATAGCCGAGTCCGTCGCGGAAGCGCCGGTCACGGCGCACCGAAACCGAAGCTCGCCATGAACCGGTGGCCGTCGCCGCTGCGCGCTGAGTCGACAAGCTGCTTGGCCCGGTTTTGATTCTCCGACTTGGTGGTGACGGCAATCGAGTACCGCTCCACCGACACCGCGTCACCGGGAAAACTCAGTGTCGTCACGCGGGTGTCGGCGCCCTTGGCGTACGACGAGTAGGTGAGCCCCACGTCGGCCCGCCCCGCAGCTACCGCATCCACCACCGCACTCGCAGTATCCGCTGTCAGCGCCGCAGCGAGCTGAACCGCAAGCGTCGAAGCAACGCGTGCCGTGGCCGCGCCGCAGGCAAGTTCCGGCGCACACACGGCAAGCCGCGTCCCGGGCCGGGCCACGTCGTTGAACGTGGCCACGTGATTCGGATTTCCAGGCGGCGTGACCAGCACCAGTCTGTTGGAGGCGAACGCTGCCGGATCACTCACCTGACCCGCGTGCACCGCCTTGTTCATGTCGGGGTCTTCCACGACAAGCACATCCGGGGCGGGGCCCTGGTCTAGCGCGTCGACAAGTTCTTGCGAGCGTTTGAACGTGAGCTGTATCTGGGTGCCCGGATGGTCGATCTGGAATCGTTTGGCCAGCTCACTGAACACGGCTCGCATCGGCTGGTCGACCGATACCCGCAGCGTCATCGGGACCGCGGCACCGCCGACCTCGCCCGCATCACCGGGGCGCGTGGTTGGGACGGGCGGTGGCGACGAACCACATCCCGCGACGGCGAGAGCCGTCGCCAGCACCGCAGCGATGGACGCTGATCGCTGCCGTCCGAAGAATCCGGATGTCTGGGGCACGCCTCCGAACACGCGCGGAACCTATCACGGAGGTCGACCACTCACCCGGCCATGGCATAACGTGATGGCACTGTGAGAGCCCTGACCAGAGCGCTAGCCATCACCTCGATCGCCCTCCTAGCGTCCGCGGGCTGCGCCAGCGACGTGAAGACCAGGCCGGGTGGCACGACGGAACCCTGCGGGATCAGCGCAAACGGTGTTCCCACCACGAAAACCGGTGCGGCCCAGGCCACTCCCGAACGAGACATCTCCACCAATCCCGAAGTGGCAACCGGCTATCGAACCGGGATGACCGCGGTACGTACCGCGAGTTATGCGGTCGCCACCGCCAACCCGCTGGCCACGCAGGCCGCATGCAAGGTGCTGCGCGATGGAGGGTCGGCCGCCGATGCTGTTATCGCCGCGCAGGCGGTGCTTGGACTGGTTGAACCGCAGTCCTCGGGTATCGGGGGCGGCGGCTTCCTCGTCTACTACGACGCCGGCACCGGAGCCGTGCAGACGTACGACGGTCGGGAGGTCGCGCCGGCCGCCGCGACCGAGAATTATCTGCGGTGGGTTGACGACGCCAACCGGACCCCGCCCAAGCCCGATGTGCGCTCATCGGGGCGTTCGATCGGGGTACCCGGAATCCTTCGGATGCTCCACGACGTGCACGCCGAGCACGGCACCACACCGTGGCGCGACTTGTTCACTCCGGCAGTCCAGTTGGCCGATGATGGTTTCGAGATCAGTCCCCGGCTCGCCGCCGCGATCACAGATTCCGCCGCCAGCCTTGCCTTCGACCCCGAAGCCGACTCGTACTTCCTCAACACCGATGGATCGGCCAAGTCCGCGGGAACGAAAATCACCAATCCCGCATACGCGAAAACCCTTGGCGCCGTTGCTACCAATGGCCCCGACGCCTTCTACAAAGGCGCCATCGCCGAGGGCATCGTCGCCGCGGCGGCAGACACCTCGTCGGGGCGCACCCCGAGCATGATGACTACCGCCGACTTGTCCGGATACACCACCAAGAAGCGGCAAGCGCTGTGCACCACATACCGCGACCATGAAATCTGTGGAATGCCGGCGCCCTCGTCGGGCGGTATCGCGGTAGCCGCGACATTGGGGATCCTGCAGAACTTCCCGATGGCGTCCTTTCGGCCCACCGATATCGACCTCGACGGCGGCAAGCCGACAGTCGACGGGGTGCACTACATCGCCGAGGCCGAACGCCTGGCCTATGCCGACCGCGACAAGTACGTTGCGGACACCGATTTTGTTGCACTGCCCGGTAATTCACCAGCCACGCTACTCAACCCGGCATACCTGGCGGGACGGGCGAAACTGATCTCCGGCGAGAAGACGATGGGTGTGGCCAAGCCTGGTGAATTCGATGTACCGGCATCGGCCGCGGTGTCCACCCCCGAGCACGGCACCAGCCAGGTAACCGTTGTCGATGCCCAGGGCAACGCCGCATCACTCACCACCACAGTGGAATCCGCGTTCGGTTCGTTCCATATGGTCGACGGGTTCTTCCTCAACAACCAACTCACCGACTTCTCGGTCGAGCCCGTGGGCAAGGACGGGCTTCCGGTTGCCAACCGACTGCAACCGGGAAAGCGGCCGCGCAGTTCGATGGCGCCTACCCTGGTTTTCGAACGCACGGAGTCCGGCAAGCGGGGCGCGCTGTTGTTGGCACTCGGATCACCGGGCGGCGCGGTCATCATCCAGTTTGTCGTGAAAACCCTTGTCGGCATTCTTGACTGGGGACTCGATCCTCAACAGGCGGTGTCGATGGTGGATTTCGGCGCCAACAACTCCCCCAAGACCAACGTCGGCGGTGAGCACCCCAATATCGATGCCGATGACGGTGGCGCCAACGATTCACTGGTCCAAGGTCTGCGCGCGCGTGGGCATACCGTCGACGTCGCCGATCAATCCAGCGGTCTGTCCGCGCTGGTGCGGCGGGGGGCCGGCTGGATCGGTGGTGCGGACCCTCGCCGCGAGGGCCTCGTCATGGGAGACACCGGTTAGCGCTCCGATCAGCCCAGCGCGCCCTGCCCGGCGTCGTCGATGGCCGAGGCGCGCGAGGTGTCCTTGAGCGCCACCCCGGAGCGCCCCAGCTGACGTGCGCCGCTGACCAGGCTGGCCGCGATGTGCGCGGCTTCCCGATAGCTGAGCCCGTCGGGTGGGTGGATGTTGGAGATGCAATTGCGGTCCGCATCGGTGCAACCGGGCCGGGGCAGATGCGTGAGGTAGATACCGAGGCTGTCGACAACGCTGAGCCCGGGCCGCTCCCCGATGACGACGATCAGTGTGCGGTACCGACCTTGCGCGGCGATGTGATCGCCCAGCGCGACCCGGGCCTGGGTCGCGATCACCGGTGCGGCCAGCGTGTACGAGTCGCCAAGCCGTAGTACGAGCTCGCGCACCAGCGGAACCCCGTGGCGCATGAGGGCGGTGGGTGAAAGACCATCGGCCAGGACGATTCCGATATCAGCCGCCTGAGGCGGCACCGCAGACAAGTCGGCGGGCAACCGGCCGAGGTCGGGTCTGCGCAAATACTCTGCCCGAGAACGCACTTGGCTGGTGACCACGGCGGGCGTCCCCACGCCGATACCGGCCACCTCGGCAGCGAGGCGCTCGGTGTCCAGCGGCACGTGCACAGCGTCTCGGGCGGTCGCGTGGGCGGCAGCCAAATCCAGCACGTCGCGAGTGTGCAGCGCGTTGCCCGCCCTGTCCAAACCGATCCGGGCCTGGGTGTTCAGTCTCAGCTCTGTCCAAAACCTCTGGCGGTCAACATCACCGGTTGTCATCGAGCGCCCGACATGGTCAGTGCGCGCAACGGTGAGCTGGTCACGTCGAAAGGTGTCAGACGACCGTCATCGTCGACCATTCCGATGGCGTGCAGCCACTGCTCGAACTCTGGTGCCGGGCGCAGGCCCAGCGTCCGGCGCGCCTGCAGGACATCGTGAAACGACAGACTCTGATAGCCCAGCATCACGTCGTCGGCACCCGGAACGGTGATGACAAACGCCACGCCCGCGGCGGCGAGCAGGATCAGCAGCGTGTCCATATCGTTCTGATCGGCCTCGGCATGATTGGTGTAGCAAACGTCGACACCCATCGGCAGGCCCAGGAGCTTGCCGCAAAAATGGTCTTCCAATCCGGCGCGAACGATCTGTTTACCGTCATAGAGGTATTCGGGCCCAATGAATCCGACGACGGTGTTGACCAGGAACGGCTCGAGGTCGCGGGCCACCGCGTACGCGCGAGTCTCCAAGGTCTGCTGGTCGACAGGTTTACCGCCGGTACCCAAGTGGGCGCCTGAACTCAAGGCCGATCCCTGACCGGTTTCGAGATACATGACGTTGTCCCCGACGGTCCCCCGGTGTAGGGCCCTGGTGGCATCACGCCCCTCCCGCAGCAGCGCAATATCCACTCCGAAAGCAGAATTGGCGCCCTCGGTGCCGGCAATCGATTGGAACGTCAAATCCACCGGCGCTCCCCGCTCGATGAGTCCTATCGTCGTCGTGATGTGCGAGAGAACGCATGACTGGGTCGGGATGCCGTAACGCGATCTGATGGAGTCCAGCAGATGAAGCAAATCCGATGTGGCCTCCGGTGAATCGGTCGCCGGGTTGATGCCGATGACGGCGTCACCACATCCCAGAAGTAGCCCGTCCAGCACCGCGGCGGCGACTCCGCGCGGATCGTCGGTGGGGTGGTTCGGTTGCAGTCGGGTGGCCAGCGTGCCCTTTCCGCCGACGGTGGTGCGGAAAGCCGCGCTCACGTGCATGGCGGCGCCCACCGCGACCAGATCCTGATTGCGCATGATCTTGCTGACCGCCGCCGCCATCTCCGGGGTGATTCCCGCGGAGACGGCGGTAATCCGCTCGGCGCCATCATCACGGGATGCGCTGTCCAACAACCAATCCCGAAATCCACCGACCGTCAGGTGCGAGATGGCACCGTAGGCCCGGCGGTCGTGGCTATCGATGATCAGCCTGGTGACCTCATCGCTTTCGTAGGGCACCACCGCCTCGTTGAGAAAGGTGTCGAGCGGCAGGTCCGCGAGAACCCAGGCCGCAGCGGCCCGTTCGGCATCCGAGCCCGCCGCACATCCGGCCAGCTCATCACCCGACCGCAGCGGCGTCGCCTTGGCCATGACATCCACAAGCCCGTCGAAGGCGTAGTTCGCCCCGGCGACCTGCTGCCGGTATTTCACGTGAGCTCGCTTTCCGCCTCCGCCAGCATCGCGAATTCCTCGTCCGGCGAGTTCGCCACCAGCCGATGGCGGCTATAGAGGGCGAAGTACAGCATGAACGCCGCGAACACTGCCAGGCACAGTCCCGCCGCGACCGGATTGACCAGGAATGTCGCGATGACGGCCAACACCGCGACCACGAGGGCGAAGCTGGTGGTCGCGATTCCACCCGGCGTGCGATAGGGCCGCGGCATATTCGGCTCACGCACCCGCAACGCGATATGGCTGACCATCATCAGCACATAGCTGAGGGCGGCACCGAAGACCGCCATGTTCAGCAGCAGGTCACCGTGTCCGGTCAAGGACAACGCGAATCCGACGATGCCGGGGACGATCAGGGCCAGTGTGGGCGCCTTCCGCGAGTTGGTCACCGACAGAACCGTCGGGAGATAACCCGCGCGGGAGAGCGCGAACAGCTGCCGTGAGTATGCGTAGATGATCGAGAAGAAGCTCGCGACGAGCCCGGCCAGCCCTATGTAGTTGACCAGCTTGGCAGCGGTACCGTGACCGAGCGCCTCAACCAGCGGATTGCCCGAATCCGACATCTGCTCCGCACCACCTGCTCCGGTGGTGAGCACCAGCGCCGTCGCACAGGTAACCAATAGCACCGCGATGGCCGCGATAATCCCCCGGGGCACATTGCGTTCCGGGTTGGCCGTCTCCTCGGCGGCCAGCGGAACACCCTCCACCGCGAGGAAGAACCAAATGGCGAACGGAATGGCGGCCCAGATACCCAGGTATCCGTGCGGCAGGATGCTGGAAGCCCCGGCCGCACTTTCGTCCACCGCGATGTTGGTCAGGTTGTGGATATCGAAATGAGCGGCGGCCGCGATCGCGAAGATCAGCAGGCCGAGCAAAGCAATAGCCGTGATGGCGAACATCACCTTCAGCGCCTCGCCGACACCCGACAAATGGATCCCGATGAAAAAGGCGTAGGCGGCCAGGTAGACCCACCATCCGTTGGTGATGCCGAACAGCCCCAGAGATTGCACGTAGGCGCCGATGAAGGTGGCTATGGCGGCCGGGGCGATCGAGTACTCAATGAGAATGGCGGTGCCCGTGGCGAATCCACCCCACGGACCAAGGGCGCGCCGCGCGAACGTGTAGCCGCCGCCGGCAGTCGGTAGCGCCGATGAGAGCTCCGCCATGCCCAGCACCAGTGCCAGGTACATGCCGGCGATCACCACGGTGGCGATGGCCAGCCCACCGAACCCGCCTTGGCCAAGACCGAAGTTCCAGCCCGAATAGTCGCCGGACACCACATAACTCACGCCGAGGCCGGCGAGCAGCAGCCAGCCCGCGCTACCCGATTTGAGTTGGCGCTTGCGTAGATAGTCCGCGCTCTCGAGATGCTCCTCGACGAGGCCGTTCCTGGTGGTCGCCATATTGTTTCCTTGCTCTCTGCACATCAATTCAGGTGGATGACTTCACTTTCCGGCTATATCGCGCATGGCGATCATCAGAAGAATCCCTGGGCCTTGGAGCTGTAGGACACCAGCAGGTTCTTGGTCTGCTGGTAGTGGTCGAGCATCATCTTGTGGTTCTCGCGGCCGATGCCGGACCGCTTGTATCCACCGAAGGCAGCGTGTGCGGGGTACTGGTGATAGCAGTTGGTCCACACGCGGCCCGCCTTGATATCCCGGCCGGCGCGGTAGGCGATGTTGCCGTTGCGGCTCCATACGCCCGCCCCCAGCCCATACGGGGTGTCGTTGGCAATGGCGATGGCATCGTCATAGTCGGCGAACGAGGTCACAGCCAGCACCGGGCCGAAAATCTCCTCCTGGAAGATTCGCATCGAGTTGTTCCCGGCGAAGACCGTCGGCGTGACGTAGTAACCGCCCGCCAGGTCGCCTCCCAGCTCCGCGCGCTCACCGCCGGTGACCAGCCGCGCCCCTTCGGCTTTACCGATATCGATGTAGGACAGGATCTTCTCGAGCTGCTCATGAGAGGCCTGTGCACCCATCATGGTCTCGGTGTCCAGCGGATTGCCCTGACGGATGGCCTTGGTACGGATGGCGGCCAGCCCCAAGAAGTCATCGAAGATGTCGGCCTGGATCACGCTGCGCGAAGGGCAGGTGCACACCTCGCCCTGATTGAACGCGAACATCGTGAACCCCTCCAGGGCTTTGTCCTGGAAATCGTCACTGGCCGACATCACGTCGGAGAAAAACAGATTGGGGCTCTTGCCACCGAGCTCCAGGGTGACCGGTATCAGGTTCTGGCTGGCGTACTGCATGATCAAGCGGCCTGTGCTGGTCTCGCCGGTGAATGCGATCTTGGCGATCCGGCTGCTGGAGGCCAGCGGCTTGCCCGCTTCCACCCCGAATCCGTTGACGATGTTCACCACACCCGGCGGTAGCAGATCGCCGATGAGCGAGAACAAGTAGAGAATCGACGCCGGGGTTTGTTCGGCGGGCTTGAGCACGACCGTGTTGCCCGCGGCAATGGCGGGGGCCAATTTCCAGCTGGCCATCAACAGCGGAAAGTTCCACGGGATGATCTGTCCGACAACGCCGAGGGGCTCGTGGAAATGGTAGGCGACGGTGTCCTCGTCGATCTCCGATAGTGAACCCTCCTGTGCCCGAAGTACACCGGCGAAGTATCGGAAGTGATCGACGGCCAACGGGATATCGGCGTTCAGGGTTTCGCGGATGGGCTTGCCGTTGTCCCACGACTCGGCCACGGCGATGGACTCCAGGTGGGATTCCATTCGGTCGGCGATCCGGTTGAGGATGAGCGCCCTGTCGGCCGGTGAGGTCTTGGCCCAGCCGGGTGCGGCGGCGTGCGCGGCATCGAGCGCCTTCTCCACGTCGGCTTCACCCGAGCGGGGTATCTCGCAGAACACCTCCCCGGTCACCGGGGTGCGGTTCTCGAAGTACCGCCCGTCGGCCGGGGGAACCCATTGCCCGCCAATGAAATTCTCGTAGCGGGACGCGAAAGTCATCAGCGATCCCTGCGCACCCGGGCGGGCATAAACAGTCACGGAGGTCTCCTACCTTCAAGCGACAGATGTGTCGGTGATCACTGAAGGTAGGTTTTGGCCCGTTGCAGCACGGTTGCAACTTTTTAGGCCCGGCTCGGGCCCGCACTCAGGCCAGATCGGAATCCAGGGCGATGAGGTGACCGCGGGCTTCCGACTGCATGATCGCGCCGACGCCGGGATGGTCGTACAACCCCTGCCATCCCTCACGATCATCACGCGCCTCAGGCAGATCGAGCCACCGGCGCAGCAGATGCAGATCACCGCTGACCAGGACGGCGCCGCGCAGGCTCGAACTCAGTTCCAGGCGTAGCCGGCCCACCGCCGGGGCCGCCGAACGCGGCAACAGCTGCCCGGAGTAGTGATCCATGGCCGTGGCGATATCACCGGCCCGGAGCGCCGAGAAGACATCGCCCATATCGCTTCGCACATGCTTGAGCAGCCGATACGGCCGGGACCCGATCAATTCATCGCCCACGATGCGGCGCAGTCGCGACATTTCCGCACGGATGGTCACCACGTCGAGATCGTTCTCGTCGAGCAGCATCGCGAGATGGTCTGCGCTCAGCCCCTCGGGATGCCGGAGCAACAGCGCCAAGATCTCGGCATGACGTCCGGATAGACGATGCGCGTGCCCGCCGTCGGCGATATGCAGAACCGGACGGTTGGCGCCGAGCACGGTCAGCCGGGGGCCGGCCTCGGCCTCTGGGCGGCTGCCTCGGGGATACTCCAGGGCAATAAAATGCTCGACGGCAACCGCGGTGGCGCGCACCAGGGCCAAGGTTTGGGCGGAAGCTACCTCCACGCCGCCCGTCAGATCGAGACTGCCCAGCGGCGTTCCGGTCAGCGGATCATGTATCGGGACCGCGGTGCACGACCACGGCCGGACAAGCCTGCAGAAGTGTTCACTACCGCTGATCTGTACCTCGCGATCCAGCGCCAGGGCGGTACCCGGGGCGTTGGTGCCCACCGCACGTTCACTCCAGTCGGCACCGGGTACAAAGTTCATCGCCGCGGCCTTACGGCCCGCCCCGGAATCACCCTCCACCCAGAGCAGCGCACCGTCGGCAGCAGTGACCCCGACAAGCACACCCGAATCGGTGGCGTGATCCACGAGCAGGCGACGGATGACGGGCAGGGCACCGGCGAGCGGATGACTGCTGCGCAATTCGGTCAGGTGCCTCGCAGCGGCCGCTTCACCAGGCCCGCGATCCGGATCGACCCCGGTCGCAAGGCTGCGCTGCCAGCTCTCGGTCACCAGACGCGGCAGGGGTACCGACTCGAGGTACGAACCATCTACCCGACCCGCCACGAAGAGGTCGTGCGCGTCACGTACGGACGTCAGCGACGCGCGGGCAAACCCACGACGCGCTGTTGTTCTCGTAGTCGCCACGATCTCCAAGCTCTCTGCCGTTGTCATTCTTGCAGGCACGGCCGGTATTCACACGATACTTGGCCCTCGGCGCCGGGAGGGGAAACTGCACGAGATAGCTGATCGGCCGCGGATACGAGAACCTCCGCACAAGGCGGCCGCGAAGCTATCCGCGGTACTTGCTCAGTACTTCCCGGAGGGCATCCATGGCGTCGACAGCTCGTTGCTTGTCGATCGCCTGGATGGCCATCATCGGCTCGTACTCGAAGTCCTCCAAATCCAGGCGCGCCCACTGCGCACCCGGCGGAAACGACACCCCGACCACCTCGGGCCACGGAATGAGCTTGGGCCCCAACACATTGCGTACCTCGATGCCAGGCGCCCCGGCGCGCACACGCGGACGCGCGAACATCAGAACCACACATGCGATGACGATGCCCACCAGGGCAATGCCAACCTGGTCCGAGGTCTTGAAGATCACTCCGCTGGGCGAAATCTTCAACAACACACCTACGGCGATATGCGCCGCCGCGATGATGAAGGCGGCACCGTATACGAAATACGGCGACAAGTGCGGTTTGAGGACGATGTCCCAGTCAGCGTCGGCCACGCCTCACGCCCAGGGCTGACGGAGCCGGCGCAGCGTCAGTGCGGTGTCCAGAGCGGCGGCCGCGGCCTGGGCGCCCTTGTCCTCCGCAGAGCCCGGCAGTCCGGCACGGTCGATCGCCTGCTGTTCGTTGTTCACGGTGAGCACACCGTTGGCGACCGGTGTACTGGTGTCCAAGGAGACTCGTGTCAGACCCGTGGTCACCGCATCGCAGACGTAGCCGAAATGCGGTGTCCCGCCTTGGATCACCACTCCGAGTGCGACCACCGCGTCGTGCGTGCGCGCCAACGCCTGCGCCACCACTGGAATCTCGATGGCGCCCAGCACCCGCACCACGGTCGGCCGGTCGATACCCGCCTCGGTGGCCACCCTCTGTGCGCCCTCGAGCAGCGCGGTGCAGATCTGCTCATGCCACGTGCTGGCCACGATCGCCAGACTGATACCGGACGCGTCACCGACCTTCAGTGACGGGATACCCTCGCCGCTCACGCGCCATCAGCCTCGGGGTGATCGTCAAGATCGGCGAGGTCATGCCCCATCCGGTCCCGCTTGGTGCGCAGATAACGGATGTTCTCCGAGTTCGCCCGCACTGGCAGCGGTACCCGCTCGATGATGTGCAATCCGTAGCCGTCCAGCCCCACACGCTTGGCGGGGTTATTCGTCAACAGCCGCATCGACTTCACGCCTAGGTCGACCAAAATCTGTGCACCCAAACCGTAATCGCGCGCGTCGGCAGGCAGACCGAGCTTCAGATTGGCGTCCACGGTGTCCTCGCCGGCATCCTGCAACTGGTAAGCCTGCAACTTGTGCATGAGGCCGATGCCGCGGCCCTCGTGGCCGCGCATGTACAGCACTATGCCGCGGCCTTCCTTGGCCACCATCTCCATCGCGGCATCCAACTGCGGACCGCAATCGCAACGGCGCGAACCGAATACGTCACCGGTCAAACACTCGGAGTGCACGCGCACCAGCACGTCGTTTCCGTCGCCCTCGGGGCCCGAGATATCTCCGAGCACCAAGGCCACGTGTTCCACGTCGTCATAGATGCTGGTGTATCCCACTGCCCGGAACTCACCGTGTTGGGTGGGGATGCGCGCCTCGGCGATCCGCTCCACGTGCTTCTCGTGCTTGCGCCGCCACTCGATCAGATCGGCGATCGACACCAGCGCCAGGTTGTGTTCGTCGGCAAAGACCCGTAGCTCTTCGGTCTGGGCCATCGCGCCCTCGTCCTTTTGGCTGACGATCTCGCAAATCACCGCGGCCGGACGTAATCCCGCGAGCTTGGCGAGGTCAACCGATGCCTCGGTGTGGCCGGGGCGACGCAGCACCCCACCTTCCTTGGCACGCAACGGAACCACGTGCCCGGGTTTCGTGAAGTCGTCGGGGGCACTTGCGGCATCCGCCAGCAGACGCATGGTGGCCGCGCGGTCGGAAGCCGAAATCCCGGTTCCGATACCGTTTTTCGCGTCAACGGTGACGGTGTAGGCAGTGCCGTGCTTGTCCTGATTCACCGCATATTGGGGCAGCAGGCCGAGGCGATCGCAATCCTCCCCCGCCAGCGGTACGCACAGGTACCCCGAGGTGTACCGCACCATGAAGGCCACCAACTCTGGGGTGGCTTTCTCGGCGGCGAAAATCAGATCGCCTTCGTTCTCCCGATCCTCATCGTCGACGACGACGATGGCCTTACCGGCGGCGATATCGGCGACAGCGCGTTCGATGCTGTCCAACCTGGTCATGGGGACCACTCTCGTTAGGGGCGTGTGGGCATCTCAATTATGAACCACCGCGGTTTCGTCGATTCGCGCGCTGTTCACTCAGTGGAACTAGCAGCGGGCTTGATGCTTTCCGCGTGCGCCGGGGGTTGGGCGCCTCACCGGTGTTCGAGCAGGCGTTCGACGTACTTTGCGATCACATCCACCTCGAGATTGACCGCGGTTCCCACCGCCGCGGCCCCCAGGGTGGTCAAGCCCAGCGTGGTGGGTATGAGGGACACCTCGAACCAGTCCTGCCCCAGCGCCGAGACCGTCAGCGACACCCCGTCCACGGTGATCGAGCCCTTTTCGACGACGTACTTGGCCACCGACTCGGGTAGCGAGACCCGCACTACTTCCCAGTTCTCCGACGGTGTGCGCGACAGCACGTTTGCGGTGCCGTCGACATGCCCCTGGACGATGTGGCCGCCGAGGCGGCTGTTCACCGCCGCCGCCCGTTCCAGATTGACCTTGGCGCCCGTATCGATCTTGTCCAGGCTGGACCGCGACAGCGTCTCGCCCATCACGTCGGTGGTGAACACGCCTCCCTCGCGCACGTCGACCACCGTCAGGCAGACGCCGTTGACGGCGATCGAGTCGCCATGTTTCGCGTCTTCGACGACGAGGGGGCCGAGCACGGTGAGACGGGCAGCGTCGCCTAGATCTTCCCTGCCCAGGATCTCGCCCAGCTCCTCAACGATTCCTGTGAACATTCGACAAGCCTAGCGTTGCCGCCACGCCCCTCTTGATGGCCTTATCGGGCAAT
This sequence comes from Mycobacteroides franklinii, assembly GCF_002013895.1. GTDB lineage: Bacteria > Actinomycetota > Actinomycetes > Mycobacteriales > Mycobacteriaceae > Mycobacterium > Mycobacterium franklinii. Next base: position 107,352 of record NZ_MAFQ01000011.1, read on the forward strand.
CCGTTCAGGCTCGGGTTCCCGCCGCGGCGCAGGCAACCTGCACGTCGTTGGCATCCTTGTTGAGGTCGCCGGCCTTGCCGTTGACCGAGTCCTGCCCAATGCGCAGCCCCATCAGGACCACGAGCTTGTACGCGTCACCGGACCACGCGTGCATGGGTGTCGCAAGCTCTGGAGCCAATCCGGGCGTATTAGCGGCGTCGTTGGCCACCTCTGCGGCCTCACGCACAGCGGTCCGACCGACCACATTCGTATTGGCGGCGATGGCGTTCGAGTAGTCACCCTGAGCTACCGACATCTCGTTAGCGAAATCCGAGTAGTTGGTGGCGGCGTAGGCCATCGCGTTGGACATCTTCGAACACGCGATGACGGCCGCGTCGCTGTCGCCGGCCGGAACCTCAAGAGGCTGCGCGGGAGCTTCGGCGCTGGCCGGTGGCTGCCCCGCGGCGACGGGCTGATCCACCACCTGCGCGGGAGCCGGAGGCGGGATGGGCACACCGGGGCCGGTGTCGTTGGGATCTGCGTAAGAGCCGGGCGCTACAGCAAGACCCGCGGCAAACGCGGCGACGGCGGGAATGGCCAGGTAGCGGCGGATATTTAGTAGCCTCATCAATTCCTCTCCAGATGATCGGCTGCACGAGGGCGGACTCCGCGACACTGCGTGACAGACCAGCGGCCTCGCCGCCCACAGACCATAAGACACATAAGTGGGACCGACGCGATGCCGTTCGGATCTGACTATAGGGAATCCACGGCGCCGTGACTGGCGCTAGCCTGAATGCCAAATTAACAACTGATGGCAGCAAGGATTTCCACTACGCGTTGAAAGTGATCTGCGACTAGCACCCCCAGCGTCCTCAGCAGTCACATTGCTTACAGTGAGGTATCTGTCACCTTGAATACGATTTCCCAGGCAGATGAGTTTTCAACTTCTGATCACGCCGGTTCGAACGGTGTGGGCAGACGTTCGAAATAGATAGACATTGGGCGCTAACTGTTATCTGTCCCTTTACCGTTCCGACATAAAGCCACCCAATCATTCGTCGGGACAGCTCCCATATCGGACAAACGGACCTGAGAGGCCCTATCGCCCATGCTGAAAAGTCTCGTCTCGCTGACTACTGTTTGCGCGCTCGCGCTGACAGCGCCCCTCGCGTTTGCCGATCCCGAAGATCCGGCCCCAGTTCCCGCACAGCCCGTTGCCAATGACGCGCCTCCGCCGCCGGATGGCTTCATTGCTTCTGCCGAGCCAGGAAACTTGATCACCCCCGACGGCTGGACCGTTACCGTTGCCGGAAAGAACGAGACCTTGTTGCCGGTCGCGCCGCTGACCACCGCGCTCTCCTCCCGCGAATACATCGTGGGCGGAAGCTTCATCGGTGCCGTCTCGGGTGCCGGCAAGACCAAGCTTGCCGGCGGATCGCTCGAGGCCGGCTACCAGATCGGCTGCGGCATCATGGGTGGCCCCGTCGAGCTGACCGCCGGTATCGGTCTTTCCGGTGGTTTCGGAACCGGTGGCCTGACCAGCGTTTCCCTCCCTATCAACGGCCTGGTCAAGGTCGACCTCAAGCCGGGACAGGTCACCATCGTTCCGGTCAACAAGAAGACCTTTGAGGGCAAGACCACCCGAACCACCATCACCGGGTTCCGCATCAAGATCGACAGCTGCGTGGGTCAATCCTTCATCCGCTCGTACGCGACGATGACCAGCTCCACCGACAACACCGACGACGTGGTCACCTACATGGGCGTCACCAAGGCTGTCTGACAGATGAACGACACACATCAGAACTCCTCATTCCTGAGCACGAGAGGTGCCACCCCCATGTTGAAGAGCCTTGCCGCCGCCACCGCCGTGTGCGCGCTGGCCGTTACCGCGCCGTTCGCCCTCGCAGACCCCGGCGACCCGCCGGCCCCGGTGCAGCCGGTCGCCGATGCGCCGCCGGCCGACGGTCCGCCACCGGACAACGGCATCGTCGCCTCCGAGGACCCGGGCATCGTCACCACGCCCGACGGCTGGAACCTGAAGGTCGCCGCCAAGGACGAGACCCAGCTGCCGATCCCTCCGCTGACCACCTCGCTGTCCTCGCGTGAGTACCTGGTGGGCGGCACCTTCACCGGGTCGGTGACTGGTGCGGGTAGCACCACCCTGGGTGGCGGCACGCTGGAAGCCGGCTACCAGATCGGTTGCGGTATCAGCCTGGCGTGGGTCAAGCTCAACGGCGGCGCCAGCATCACCCCGGCGATCAGCGCCGCCGGCGTCCCCACACTGAGCGCCGGTATCACCGGTTCCATCGAAGTCCACCCGCAGCCGGGTGAGGTCATCAACGTCAGCGTCGACAAGAAGAAGTACAAGGGCAAGGAAGCCCGCGTCACGCTGAAGGATGTCCACATCAAGATCGATGGTTGCGTCGGGCAGTCCTTCCTGCGTTCCTACGCGGTGATGACCAGCTCATCGAAGGACAACGATGACATCGTCGCCTACTACGGTGTGACAAAGACGTTCTGATACAACGTCTTTCGATTTTCACGGAGAACAAAAGACACAGCGTGTATCGAACCCAGAGGAGAAACCAGTGACGGGCAGTCACCGCCGCTCAGCCAGGAAGTCACCTACCCCACGGATGGCGGCGGGGGCGTTCGCCCTGGGTTCGATATTCGCGTTCCCGGCGGTCGCGTCCGCCGACCCGGCTCCCCCGCCGGCCCCGGTGCCCGGCATGACCGGTACCAGCGATGCTTATTCGCCCGATGTGCCGGCGAATCTGCCGCCGCAACAGGGCCTCTTCTCTCCCCTCGAACAGAGCACCGGCCGCGGCGAGGGGCCTGCCGGCCTGCCGACGCCGCTGCCGGACCTCAAGCAGGGTGCGGTGAACGAATTCGTGCTGGCGCAGAACAGCACCCCGTCCGCACCCGGCACATCGCCCGACACACAACAAGCGCCCAATACGAATGCACTCAACAACCAATACCTGATGCCGCAGAACATCAAGCCCGCGGCGCCCGGGCAGGGACAGCTGTTTGACGTCGAGCCCGGCGAGGAGAATGCCGACCTGACCAAGACCGAGGCCCTCAAGCACCTCTGGCACGGATACCAAAACGGTCAGTATCGAGGCGGCTTCGTCAACCGCGGAAACAAAGAGACACTCAACGAGCCGCTCCCGGGCACCGCCCCACCGCCCGGCACCCGGATTCCGGGCCTCGGCGACGACTCCCAGGCGCCTCCGCCCGAGCAATGGCACTGGACACCCCCCGAGGCTTCCGAGGGAGCGGCTCCAGCGGCTCCAGCTGCACCTGGCACACCCCCGCCTCCCGCGGCGCCTCCAGCGCCGGCGCCTCCCGGGTAACTATCGCCGCAGCGCCTTGCGCGCCAGATAGTTTCCGAGGAACTGGGCCGCCTGGACCAGCACGATGATGATGACGGTCGACACGATCGTCACCTGCCAATTGAAGCGCTGGTAACCCTGCACGATGGCGAAGTCACCGAGGCCGCCGCCGCCGACCAACCCCGCCATCGCGGACATATCGACGATGCCGATCAGCACGAAGGTGTAGCCAAGGATCAACGGCCCCAGTGCTTCCGGCACCAAGAGCGTCAGGATGATGCGCAACGGTCCGGCACCGACGGCGCGAGCCGCTTCGATGACCCCAGGGTCGATGGTCACCAGATTCTGTTCGACGATGCGGGCAATCGCAAAGGATGCCGCGACGATCATCACGAATACCACCGCCGTGGTACCGATCGTCGTCCCCACCACCCCGAGGGTGATGGGACCAAGCGCGGCGATCAGCACCACGAACGGTATGGGCCGGACGATGTTCACCACGACATTGAGCAGGGTGTGTAATACCCGGTTCTGCTGCAGCCCACCGGACCTGGTGGTGTACAACAACATTCCCAGCCCCAAACCGATGAGGCCGCCCACCACCAGGGTGATCGACACCATGTACAAGGTGTCGCCAAACGCCTCGAACAGTTGAGGTCGCAACCGTTCCCAATTCGTCGTCATCGTGCCACCTGTTGAACCGTCGTCACTTCGGATAGGTCCGAAATAACCTGAGCCACTTGATCATCGGCGCCGTCGAGCTCGAGTGTGAGATTGCCGAAGGAGCGAGACTGCAACGTGGTGATGCCGCCGTAGACCACTTCGAAACGCACACCCAGTTCAGTGGCGTGCGCCAGCGCCGGGCCGATGTGCACACCCTCACTGATCTCGACTGATACGATATTTCCCTTGTGCCGCTGTGTTATTCGTTCTACATCGGCACCGCTCGGAGTGTTCTGCAGCACCGTTCCGACGAACCGCTTGCCCGCCTCGCTCTGCGGTGCGGAAAAGACATCGAACACGGTTCCGGTCTCCACCACCCTGCCCTCAGCGAGCACGGCCACACGATCGGCAACGGTGCGAACCACGTCCATTTCATGGGTGATCACCACGATGGTCACCCCGAACTCAGCGTTGACCGCGCGTAGCAGTCGCAGTACGTCGCCGGTGGTTTCCGGGTCCAAGGCACTGGTGGCCTCATCGGCCAACAAAACCGAAGGCGATGTCGCCAGCGCCCGCGCGATGCCGACGCGTTGCTTCTGGCCGCCGGAGAGCTGGTCCGGGTAACTCTTCGCCTTGTCGCCGAGCCCGACGAATTCGAGCAGCTCCGCGACCCGCGCATTGCGCTTCTCGGCGGCCCATCCGGCCACCCGGAGCGGATAGGCGATGTTCCCCGCCACCGTGCGCGACCGGAACAGATTGAACTGTTGAAAGATCATGCCGATATCGCTACGCAGGCGGCGCAATTCACGCTCTCGCAGCGCGCTCACCTCGGCGCCGTCCACGATGACGCGACCCGAGGTGGGCCGCTCCAGCCCATTGATGAGGCGCACCAGCGTGCTCTTTCCCGCCCCTGAGTAGCCGATCATGGCGAACACCTCGCCTCCGGCAATATCGAGGGATACGTCGCCAACCGCGCCCACCGTTTTCTTGCCCACCCGGAAGGTCTTGGTGACATTCTCGAACCGGATGAGCGGTGCGGTGCCGGTCATTTCCCTGATCACTTCTCGCCGCGGATCTGCTGTTCGATCCTTCCCAGGATCGCCGCGCAGTCCGGCCCACTCTTGGTCACCGCCAGTTGAGTTCCCTTGCTTTCCTTGGCGTATGCCTCGGTGACGGCCGGAGAATGGAAGACATCGACAAGTTTCTGATAGGTGGGGTTGTCCTTCTCCTCCGCGCGCGCCACGATGACGTTGATGTAGGGCTCGGCGCCCGGACTTGCTGGATCGTCCGCGTACAGCGCACTCTTCGGATCGATATCCGACTGCGCCAAATAGGTGTTGTTGATGACGGCACCGTCAATCGACTTCAGCGACAACGGTGTCTGGGCCGCGTCGACAAGTGCCACCGTGACCCTCGATGCCCCCTTGTCGATATCGGCGGCACTTGGTGTCGCACGTCCACCCTTGAGAGCGATGAGTCCGGCCGCTTTCAGCACAAACAGCGCGCGGGCCTGATTCGGCGGATCGTTGGGGATCGCAATCTGCCCGCCCTGAGGGATATCAGCGAGTGCCCGGTGCTTTTGCGAATACAGACCAAGCGGCACCACATAGGTGGCACCCACCGGTGCAAGCGTTGCATTACTGGCGACGTTGTATTCACCCAGGAAACGAAGATGCTGAAATAAATTTACATCGATCTGTTTTTGCGTCAGTGCCACGTTGGGCTGGCCATAGTCCGTGAAGTTAGTGGTGACGAGTTTGATTCCCGCCTTCCCTGCCTCATCGACGAAGACGTCCCACGAGTCCTTCCCCGCCTCAGTTGTCCCGATACGCACGATGTTTCCACCGCCTCCATCGCTACCAGAGCACGCGACACCTCCCATGACTGTCGCGAGTGCGGTAAGAAAAATAGCGATGCGCTTCATGTCAGCCTTTCAAATTCAGGGTGATCACAATGGTTGACATTGTGCAATATCTGAAGGCTCAGCAAATTGTTATTTGGCCCCAGAACGGCGCCACAATATCAGAAGGAAAAGCGCAATGCGCCCGACCTGAAGACCGTGAAAACGAGTAGGCGAAACCTACGAAGCCGCGGGGACGGCGGCCGGGGCCGGCGGGGCAGGCAGTTCCGGACCACCGTTGCCAGGCCCGGCGGCCGGCATCTGCGCCACCAATTGCGACTGCATCTGCGCCGATATCGCCGACCACGACATGGCGGCGGGCCTCCCGCCCCAGCGCAGCGAGTAGATACCTACCAACAGCGCCTGGCCGGGTTGGGTGATCGTGTACACGGGCCCGCCTGAATCACCATGCTGCCCACCGACATCCGTCATGGTGAACCAACCGTTGTTGATCGCGTCAACCTTGCCGCAGGTCTCGCCGGACACCGATCCCATCAGACATACCGGCAGGCCGGGCTCGGGACCGGCATTCTGCGCCATCCGCAGCGCCAGTCCGTTGGGCAAGTTGCTGCTCAGCTCCACGCCCGGCGCGAAGGCGATGCCCTCGTAGTCCGAGACGACGTCGCCGGGGCCGATCGCACCACCGGTCGGCAGGTTCCGGCTCATCAGCAGCACCTCGCCGACGCGATTGCCTGCCAGATCGATAATCGATCCGGTGGCATTGCAGTGGCCCGCCGTCAGACCGATCCGGGATACCGGGTCGACATAGCCAAGAGTGCACCGACTGTCCCCCTGAACAATCGACATGCCCGGGAAAGCGACAATCTTGGGAGCAGTTTCAGAGACTGGATCGGCGGCCGAAAGCGCAGGTGAAGCAACAAGAACGCCGGCAACCGCGGCGACAGCGGACACACCACATGCCAGTGCTCTGCTCACGTTTTTCACAACAACCAGCCCTCGGTTGACAATCCCGCCCTGCAAACGAGCATGGCGGCGGATTGCTGGAGTGTCAATTTCATCGCCAGCAACGTCGAGGTGTCACGAGCCTCCCCGGTGTCGCGCTCAGCCTCTACGATCGGACTCATGCGCAACCGCATCCGCCTCGCTCTGATTCCTGTCGCAGTCGCCGCCATCGCATTGGCCGGCTGCTCCAAGACCGACAAGGCCGACCCCAATCTGCCCGAGGCCGCCACGCTACTCAGCGAATCGGCGGCCACCACCAAGACACAGACCAGCACGCACATCGTGCTCAAGGTCACCGGCGACAAGCCCACGCTCAAGCTCTCCGACCTCACCGGCGACCTGACCACCACACCCGCCGTGGCCGCTAAGGGCACCGCCAAGACCGGCGGACTGGAGCTGCCGTTCGTCGTCGTGGACGGCGAGCTGTTCGCCCAGCTCGGCACCGCTTACACCAGCATGGGGCCCGTCAAGGACATCTACGACGTAGGACTGATCCTCGACCCGAACAAGGGCCTGGCCAACCTGCTGTCGAATATCACCAACGCCAAGTCGGAGAAGACCGAAACCATCGACGGTGTCGACTCCGTTCTGGTGAGCGGAACGATGAGCAAGGACGCGCTGAACACCTTCGCCGGCTCCAAGCTCACCGCCGACATTCCCGCGAAAGCTTGGATCGCCAAGGACGGCAACCACGCGCTGACCAAGATCAGCGTCGACACCTCCCCGGGCAACACCATCGAGATGTCGCTGTCCGACTGGGGTAAGCCGGTCACTGTCGACAAGCCCGTCTCGTGACGGCCACAGCCCAGGACACCGCGCTCCCGCTGCGGCATCGCAGCATCGCAATAGGCGCCGGAAGCCTGGCGGTGCTGTTGGGCGCCCTCGACACGTACGTCGTGGTCAGCGTCATCACCGACATCATGACCACCGTCGGTATCGCGCTCAACAACATCCAACAGGTCACCCCGATCGTCACGGGCTATCTGCTCGGGTACATCGCCGCGATGCCGCTACTCGGACAAGCCTCCGACCGATTCGGTCGACGGCTGATCCTGCAACTGGCACTGGCCGGCTTCGCGATCGGTTCCGTCGTCACCGCCATGTCCACCGATCTGACGATGCTGGTCACCGGCCGCGTCATCCAAGGTGTGGCCAGCGGCGCGCTGCTACCGGTCACCCTGGCCCTGGGTGCCGATCTGTGGTCGCAACGCAACCGTGCGACGGTTCTCGGTGGCATTGGCGCCGCGCAGGAGCTCGGCAGCGTGCTGGGCCCGCTCTACGGCGTCCTGTGTGTCTGGCTGTTCGGTTCATGGACCGCGATCTTCTGGGTCAATGTGCCGCTGGCGATCATCGCCATCGTGTTGGTGCAGTTCAGTGTTCCGGCACATCAACATGACCCGAATCGTCCGAAGGTCGACGTCGTCGGTGGCGCGCTGCTGGCCGTCGCGCTGGCTCTGCTGGTCGTCGGCCTGTACAGCCCCGACCCCAAGGTGTCCGCGCTACCCGAATGGGCGCTGCCGGTCCTGATCGGATCCGGCGTCGCATTCGCGACGTTCATCCTGTGGGAATCGCGGGCCACGACCCGGCTGATCAAACCCGAAGGCGTTCGGTTCGGGCCGTTCTTCGCGGCCTTGGCCGCATCCCTGGCCGCCGGCGCGGCCCTGATGGTGACACTGGTCAACATCGAGCTGCTCGGGCAAGGCGTGCTGCAGATGGACAAGGCCGACGCGGTCTTCTTGTTGTCCAGGTTCCTGGTCGCGCTGCCGATCGGCGCGGTCATCGGCGGCTGGCTGGCCACCCGATTCGGCGACCGGATCATCGCGGTGATCGGCTTGCTTATCGCCGCGTTCGGGTACTACCTGATCTCGGGCTGGCCCGTCGACGTGTTGTCGGCCGTGCACAACTTCGGGTTCTTCACGCTGCCGCGGTTGGACACGGACCTGGTGGTCGCCGGTGTGGGTCTGGGCCTGGTGATCGGCCCGCTGTCCTCGGCAGCGCTACGCGTGGTACCCGCCGCCCAGCACGGCATCGCCTCGGCACTTGTGGTGGTGGCCCGAATGACGGGAATGCTCATCGGCATGGCCGCGCTCGGCGGCTGGGGCATTCACCGCTTCTACCAGAACTTCGATGCACTGGCCGCCAAGGAGCCCAAGCCGGAAGGCAAGCCGAATCTCTTTGTGCTGCAACAGCAGCTCCTGGACAGGAGCATCCACGCCTACAGCCAGATGTATAGCGAGATGTTCGCAATCACGGCAGTGGTTTGCGTGATCGCCGCGGTCATCGCGATATTCATTGGCTCACACCGCAAGGCGGGGAACGAGGCTCAGTAGCACGTCGGGCCCCATTCGCTCGATCTGGTCGTATTCCCAGCGCAATGCGCGTGAGAGGGTGGTGACGCCAACGTCCTCCACAGCGGGGACGTTGCCACCCAACAGCATCGGGGCAAGGTAGGCCAGGATCCGGTCCACCAGGCCCGCGCGCAGGAAGGCCCCCGCCAGTGTGGGCCCACCCTCCAGGATGATGTCGGTGCGATCCGCCAGGGCCGCGAGCACCTCGGCCGGATCGTGCGTCCGGATCACCATGGTGTGCGAATCGTCGTTCAAAACCTTTGCGTCCATGGATACCTCGCGCATGCCGACCACAACGCGCAGTGGCTGATGCGCCACCAGCTCGTTATCGGGGGTGCGGGCGGTGAGCTGCGGGTCATCGGCGAACACGGTACCGGTGCCCACCAGAACGGCATCGGCGAAGGCTCTCCGCCGGTGTACGTCGGCCCGCGACTCCTCGCTGGTGATCCATTGGCTGGTGCCGTCATTGGCGGCACTGCGGCCGTCGACACTGGCACCGTACTTCCATGTGACATGGGGACGTCCGGTGCGTTGTTTGTGTAGCCACTCTCGCAGCGGCCCCGCCGACACCCGGTCGGCGGCGAGACCATCGATGATGTCAACACCCAGCGCGCGTAGCCGCTCGGCTCCCCCGGCGGCCCGCGGATTCGGGTCAGCTACCGCGTAGGCGACACGCGAAACACCAGCCGCGACAAGTGCATCCACGCATGGCCCGGTTCTGCCCTGGTGGTTGCACGGCTCCAAGGTGACAATGGCGGTACCGCCCCGCGCGGCAGCGCCGGCCGCCGCCAATGCCACCACCTCGGCATGTTCCTGCCCCGGCGGACGGGTGCCACCTACGCCGGCGACCGCTCCCGCCGCATCCAGGATGACTGCGCCCACAGGTGGATTCGGATATGTACTGCCCTTGACCTCCTCGGCAGCCCTGATCGCCAGATCCATGGCGGCACCGAGGTCGATCGGGTTGGTCATATCAACGAGCCAAATGTGCTGCGGCCCTGGCGGCCTGCTCACGCAGCGCCCGCACCGCCGCTTGGGGGTCCTGCGCCCCGTAGACCGCGGAACCGGCCACGAAACAGTCGACGCCCGCCTCCGCTGCCTGCTCGATCGTGTCAGCGTTGATACCGCCGTCGATCTCCACCAGCACGGTCAGCTCACCGGAATCGACGAGCTTGCGCACCGTGCGCACCTTGTCCAACACACCTGCGATAAACGACTGTCCGCCGAATCCGGGCTCTACCGACATCACCAACAGCGTGTCAAAGTCCTTCAGTACCTCGAGATATGGCTCCAGCGACGTACCCGGCTTGATACTCAGGCCCGCCTTGGCTCCCGCGGCCCGAATGTCGCGGGCGACGGCGACAGGATTCTCGGTGGCCTCGGCATGGAACGTCACATTGTGTGCCCCCGCCTCCGCATATCCGGGTGCCCAACGATCCGGGTTGTCGATCATCAGGTGGCAATCGATGGGGATATCGGTCGCCGCCAGCAGGCTGTCGACAACAGGAAGGCCGAGTGTCAGGTTCGGTACGAAATGCCCGTCCATCACGTCCACGTGCAACCAGTCGGCTCCTGCCACGGCCGCCATCTCGTCGGCGAGACGTGCGAAATCGGCGGACAGGATCGACGGGGCAATCATGGGAGCGCGAAGAGACATGTCGTTCAGCTTATGTGCCGCTTTATGCGTGTTTGCGCAGGAGGGCGGTGAACATCGCGTCAGTACCGTGCCGGTGCGGCCACAGCTGCACCGCATCCGTGTCGCCCAGCCCGTCCACACCGGGGAACACCGCGCGAGCATCCTCGGCAGTCACCGCATGACGTCGCACCGCATCCGAGACCACCCCGACCGTCTCCGCCAGGTGCGGCGAGCAGGTGCTGTACACGATGATGCCGCCCGGTCGAGTCAATTCGATGGCACTGGAGAGCAATTCACGCTGCAGTTTGACCAGTGCCGGGATGTCACCCGGCTGCCGGCGCCAACGAGCCTCCGGACGACGACGCAGCGCTCCGAGTCCCGTACACGGCGCGTCGACCAGCACACGATCGAAGGAGGCTGACGGCAGCCCGCTCTCGCGCCCGTCGACGGTGAGCACGGTCACCGGCAAGGATTTCGCGGCCGTGGCCACCAACTGGGCCCGATGGGCAGCGACCTCGACCGCCGTGACATGGGCACCACGCTCGGCTGCCAGCGCCCCCAGCAGTGCGGTTTTGCCGCCCGGCCCGGCGCACAGATCGAGCCACTGCTCGTCGGCGCCATCCAGGGGAGCCAGCGCGGTCGCGCGGGCGACCAGCTGACTACCTTCGTCCTGTACCTGCGCCAGGCCGTCGCGGACCGACTCCAGCCGCCCCGGGTTGCCACCGGGCAGGTACACCGCATAGGGCGAGTAGCGGCCGACGGTGCCGCCTACCTCTTCGGCCAACGTTGCCGCGTCGATATGCCCCGGACGTGCGGCGAGATGAACCACGGGGCGCTCGTCGTCACTGGCGAGCACGTCAGCGAGCTCAGAACCTGCCGGTCCGAGCGCATCGGAGAAGGCCTGTGCAATCCACCGGGGGTGAGCAGTCGCAAAGGCAAGCCGTCCGATCCGATCGGATTCCGGCGGGGACAACTCGTCCACCCAGCCCGACTCATCACGACGGGAGATGGTCCGCAACACCGCATTCACGAAACCCGCTCTGCCCTGGTCAAATTCGACGGCAACCGCGTCCACCGTGGTCGACAGAGCGGCATGGGGCTCCACACGGGTCCGCAACAATTGATAGGCGCCCAGTCGCAGCGGGTCGCGCAGACCCTCGTCAACCTGGTCGATCGGACGAGCTGCGGCCGATGCGATCACCGCATCGAGAAGCCCACGGGCCCTAGATGTTCCGTATGCAAGCTCGGTCGCAAAGGCGGCATCGCGACCGGTGATACCGCGTTCGCGCAGCAGTGCGGGCAATGCAAGATTGGCATACGCATCTTGCCGAGACACCGCACGCAAGACATCGAGCGCGGCCTGGCGCGGCGGGTCGAGTTTGTTGCGCGCACGCTCCGGCGGCCGTGAATCCTGGCGAGGACTCTGGCGCGATTCCGGATTGGGCCGTCGACGCGGCGGGCGTGTGCTCATAGTGCGTGAACCTCCGAGTCCAGTCGCGCGCCGCGCGCCCAATCGGCGGCGTTCATCAGTTTCTTGCCCTGGGGCTGTACCTCATTGAGTGCGATCGCGGCGGTTCCGGTGCCCACCAACACGTCACGTTTGCGAACCGCAACGGCGCCGGGCGGCAATTGCTCATCGGCCTCGATCCCGACCGGTCCAACCTTGACCCGTGTCTCGCCAATTGTGGTCCAGGCCCCCGGCTCGGGCGTCATGGCCCGTATATGGCGATCAATCGCCTGTGCGGGAAGCTCCCAGCGGATGCGCGCCTGCTCCACCGTGATTTTCGGTGCGGTACTCACGCCGTCCGCGGCTTGCGGCACAGCCACCAACGCCCCATCCTCGATCCCGTCCATTGTCGATTCGAGCAATCCCGCACCGGACTCGGCTAGCCTGCCCAACAGCGCACCGGCGGTGTCGGTCGGCAAGATTCGCTCGGTCACCACCCCATACACGGGTCCACTGTCCAGTGCGGGCTCAATGAGAAACGTTGTGGCGCCCGTGATCTCATCGCCAGCGGCGATAGAAGCTTGTACCGGAGCCGCCCCACGCCAGGCGGGAAGCAACGAGAAATGCAGATTCACCCAACCGTGCCTGGGCACTGCCAGCAACTCCGGTTTGAGCAAGGCCCCGTAGGCCACGACAGCGCAGCAATCGACATCGAGTTCCGCCAACTCACCGACGAACTCGGGATCGTTGGGACGCGCTGGGGTGAGCACCGGGAGCCCGTGTTCGCGCGCCAGCTCCGCCACCGGCGAAGCCGCCGATGCCCGCCCTCTGCCCGCGCGGGCGGCGGGCCGGGTCAGCACCGCGACCACCTCATGACGAGACGCCAACAGCCTCTCTAGCGACGGCAACGCCGGGGCCGGAGTACCGGCGAACACTATGCGCACCGCGCCAGTCTAGGAAGGATGCACCGCACACATCGAATCCCGCTCGGACCGGCGCGGCCCGGACGGGGCACCGGCTTCGCCGAGGATAGCGGGAAAAAGTCTGGCTACATCCGATACCATAATCGCGATGGCTACCAGAGGACGAGGCCGGCCGACCGGCGCTCCTTACGATCGCAAACTGCGAACCGAGGAGTTACTTGACGCTGCGGAACGGGCGATTCGCAACAGCGGCGGGGCCGTCTCCATCGCGGAGGTGGCCAGGGAGGCCGGGTTCGCCAGGTCCGCGTGCTACGCCATATTCCCCACCAAGGCCGACCTACTGCGCTCGTTGAGTCGGCGCCATGCCGACCGATTGATTTCGGGCGCGTGGCAGCACAGTATGGTCGGCACCACACGCGACCAGATCCGGGCCTTTTCCGCTCTGGTGATCGACTGGATCAGCGCGGAGCCGGAGCTGTATATCGCCCTCGACCGCGATCTCACCGCCCAGGAACAGCTCGACCACGGAGTCTTCGACCTCATCGCTCAAGTAACAGAGGAGCATTTGCACGCCCAGTTTCCTGGCGACGAGATGATCCCGCTGGCACCCATCTGGTCGCGCCTCGCGGTCGGCGGCGTATTGATGACCATCAACTGGTGGAGCGCCTCACGCACCATGACTCGCGACGACCTCATCGGCTACATCGTCAACACCTTCGCCGAAGGCATCGGCGACCGATCCCGACTTGCCGCCGCAAACACCTGAAATTCGCCGGATCATCCCACGTGCAGTGGATCGATCTGAATCCGGACGGGCTCGGCGTCGCGCCGCGCGCTCAGCGTTGCGACGCCCCGGCGCAAAGCCGCCGCCAATTCCAGGCCCGCGGCGCGTTCGACTCGGACCAGCATGCGCACCACCTCGACACCATCGGATATTCCGGCCGGGCGGCGCGCCCCGATCGGAAGATCGACGGGCCCCAGTAGCTCGGCCCCCGCAGGAAGATCAGCGGTCTCGATGAGTGCGGCCACGGCGGCAGAAGGCCCGTCGATGGCGGCAATGTGCACGTGCGGCGGCAGCCCGACTTCGGCGCGTGCCGCGAGTTCGGCGGCGGCATGCCCCACCGGATCCCACCGGATCAGCGACTGCACCGTGGGCAGGGTGGCATCCGCGACCACCACCACGGTTCCGCCCTCCTCACGCCCGCGCACCAACGCGGCGGCTGCCATCCATTTGCGCAAGGTGTCTTCCGCGGCGCGCAGGTCCTGACGGCCCAGCAAGGCCCATGCGTCCAACAGCAACGCCGCGCCATACCCGTTGGGCGTCAAAGGTTCTGCACCCGGCGTGCACACCACCAAGGTGGGCGGACCGGTGACCGTGGCATGTACCTCGCCGCCGCCGGACGTCAACACCGGAACACCCGGTAGCGCCCTGCCCAGCTCTTCGGCCGTCCGGCGCGCGCCCACAACCACGGCGCGCACGGAGGTAGAACCGCAGCGGGCGCACCGCAGGTCCGCATCGACCCGTCCGCACCACCGGCAGCTGGGGCTGACGACGTTCGGTGCCCCACCGGGTCCTTCCAGCGCCAGCGGTCCGGTGCAATGCCGACAGCGGGCGACGGTCCGGCATTTTGTGCAGGCCAGCGCGGGCACGTATCCACGCCGTGGCACCTGCACCAACACCGAGTGCCCCCGCTTCAGCGCGTCCCGGGCCGCCGTGAGTGCCACCATCGGCAGGCGCGCCGAGCGTGCCGCGGGATCGCGTTCCTGCGCATACCCGCTGTCGTCGAGAGCGCTGATGCGCGCGGAGGCCTTCCGCACCGCGGACCGGGCGGCAACCAGGTCATGCGCCCAGCCGCTCTCGACGAGCGCCTGCGACTCTGCGGTGCGCGCGTATCCCCCGATGACCGCGGCGCAGCGCAGCTGATGTGCGCGCAGCATCGCCACATCCCGGGCATGTGGATAAGGAGACCGAGGCTCGGCGAGATTGTCGTCGCCGTCGTCCCACACCATCACCAATCCCACATCGGCCACGGGCGCGAACACCGCGGCCCTGGTACCGATCACCACGGTCGCTGCGCCACGCAGGACTGCCAACCACCGGCGGTACCGCTCGGCGGGTCCCAGCTCAGCCGAGAGTGCCACGACACGATGTGCGCCCACATGTTTCACGCATTCCGCGGACAACGCATCGATATCTCGCTGGTCCGGGACGATCGCCAATACTCCCCTGCCGGTGCTCGCCGTCGCCGCCGCGGCCTCGGCGAGTCGCGCGCACCAAGACTCCCCCGGCAGCGCCTGCCACACCGCACGCGCGGCACGGCCGTGCGACAGCGCCTCCAGGAACCGCTCGCCGCGCTGATACCGAGCCCAGCAGGAGCCATCCAACGCCGGCGCCTCGAAGTCGTCGACGACCGTCGGACGAGTTTCCTTCTCGACGCGCGCGTGCCGGGGCGGCAGAGCCAGGCGCAGCACGTCCGCGCGGCTTCCCGCGTACCGCGCCGCCACCGCGTCAACGAGCCGGCGCACGTCCGGCGTGAGCACCTGGGTGCGCGATACGACACGATCCAGCCACCCGAGCTTGCCGGGGTGGTCAGTTTCCGAACGGCGCTCCAGCAGGATGGCGTCCACCAGGCGGCCGTGGAACCGTACCCGCACGCGCACACCAGGCTGGGCATCGTCTGATTGCTCCGCGGACACCAGATAGTCGAATTCGCGATCCAGATGAGGCACGGTGAGCAACGGCAGCACCCGAGCAACCGGCTCGTGTTCGGCCACCACCCGCGTCGCAGTCACCTGGTGGTTCTAGCAGACGCCCCTGACTTGCAGGTCAGCACCCGATACAGTGACGACATGACCGCCACCGAAACCGGCATCGACCCGATCATCATCAAAATTCTGGAAGCTGTTCCGATTCAACTCGTTTCGCCGGACGGACCCCAGGCATCCCGGGACGCGTATCGGGCGATCGCCACGGCGCGCCCGCCGTGGATCGAGGTGGCCAAGGTCGAAGACCGCACCATTGCGGGGCCCGCGGGCGAGACACCGGTCCGGATCTACTCCCCCGCCGAGAGCGGGGTACGTCCCATCTTCATGCTGATCCATGGCGGTGGCTGGGTCATCGGCGACCTGGATACCCACGACGCGGTGGCCCGTGCCGCAGCGGTACAGGCCGACGCCGTGGTGGTGTCGGTGGACTATCGATTGGCACCCGAGCACCCTTACCCCGCCGCCGTCGAGGACTGCTGGGCCGCGCTGCAGTGGGTGCATGAGCACGCTGCCGAGATCGGCGGCGACGCGAGCCGTCTTGCCGTGGGCGGTGATTCCGCGGGCGGAAACCTGTCGGCGGTCATGGCGCAACTGGCCCGCGACAACGGTATTGAGCTGGCCTTCCAGGTGCTGTGGTACCCGGCCACCACCTTCGACGTGACACTACCGTCGATGGTCGAGAACGCCGAGGCACCCGTCCTGGATTTCAAGACCGTGGGCGCACTGAGCAAGTGGTATCTCGGGGACACCAATCCGACGACCGCGGGGCCGACGCTGGTCCCGGCCCGGGCGGAGAGCTTTGAGGGATTGGCTCCGGCATTCATCGGCACCGCACAGTTCGATCCCCTGCGCGATGACGGCGCCAAATACGCCGAGCTGCTGAGCGGCGCCGGTGTGCCGGTGCAGCTGCACAACGCCCCGACGTTGATCCACGGCTACCTCGGGTACGCCGATATCGTGCCCGCCGCCACCGAGGAGCGCGATCTGTCACTCGCAGCACTCAAGAAGGCGCTGCACGGCTAGGCCCGCGCCTACCGCGGCCCAGTGCGTACATGAGGGCGGCGCCCAACACGGCGCCCGTCGGCCACGAGAGTGCCGTCATGCTCTGGGCCCGCGGCAGCAGTGCGATGGTGACCGCTGCGGCACCGGAAATGCCCAGCGAGATCAATGCCGCCGGATTGAAGCCCCGCGTGTAGTAGTACGCGCCGCCGGTGGATTCCGAGTACAAGTCGGCGGTATCGGTGCGCTGTCGGCGCAACAGGTAATAGTCGACGACCAGAATCCCGAAGACTGGCCCCATCAAGGCACCCACACCACCCAGGAAGTACACGATGGCGGCCTCGTTCCCCCAGATTTTCCAGGGCAGCACCGCGACCGACAGCAGCGCGGTGATGATGCCGCCCGTACGGAATGAGATGTATTTCGGTGCGACATTGGAGATGTCGTACGACGGCGAGACGAAGTTGAGCACCACGTTGATACCGACGGTGGCGATCGCGAAGAGAATTGCGGCGACCACGACGACCGCATCCGAATCGATATCCGCGACCAGCGCCACCGGGTCGGTCATCGCACTGCCGTACTTCTTGAGCGCGGCAAGCGAAATGACGATCGAGATCACCACGAAGGCGGTCTCGTTGAACGGGATACCCAAGGCGTTCCCGCGCAGAATCGCACGTCTACTCGGCGCGAATCTTGCGAAATCCGCGTAGTTCACCAGCGGGCCCGCCATGAAGGCAACCATCAGGAACACCACCCCGGTGAAGGCCAACACCGCGGAGCCCGCCGACAACGGCGCTCCGGCGCGGGCACCGAAGTCGATGCTCCAGCCGACACCGTCCAACATCCATATCGCCAGGGCAATCATCCCGATCCAGACCACCGGGCCTGCCACATCCGATACCTTGCGCACCACCTCCATGCCGTAGTTCAGGATCACCAGCTGCACGGTCCACAGGGAAAGGAACGCGGCCCATCCCAACGCATGCAGGCCCAGGAAGGTCGGTTCCGTCCAGGAACGCAATCCCGGATCCAGTCGCAAGAGCAGCACGATGACCGCGGTGGACGCCAGGTAGGTCTGGATGCCGTACCAGAAAATGGCCACCAGCCCGCGCAGCAGCGCCGGGATGTTGGCGCCGAAGACCCCGAAGGTGGCGCGTGCGAAGACCGGGAAGGGCACTCCCAGCCGTTGGCCCGCCACCCCGATCAGATTGCTACCCGCCCAGAGCACCAACACCCCGGTAACAAGCGCCAGCAGGGTCTGCCACCCCGTCAGCCCCAGCGCCAGCATCCCCACGGCAAATCCGTAACTGCCCAGGCTGTGTGCCGAGGTCATCCACAGGCAGAAGATGTCCCAGGTGCGCCAGGTGGCCTGCGCTGCCGTGGTGGGTGCCAGGTCCGCGTTACTCAATCTGCCCGGCGTCTCCGCCGGGCCTTCGGCCTGCACCACCATCAGTCGCTCTTCGCCGTGATCTGTTGCGACAGAGCAGGAATCATAGTTTCCCCGTAGACCCGCAGCGTCTCTTCCTTATTGTCGTGCTGCAGGTATCCGGCGAACTGGTCCACCCCTAGAGCCTTGAGCTCGGACAGCTTGGCAATGTGATCGTCTGCGGTGCCCAGCACGCAGAAGCGGTCCACGATGTCGTCACTGACGAATTCGGCGTGCGTGTTGCCCGCCCTACCGTGCTGGTTATAGTCGTACCCCTCGCGACCGGCGATGTACTCGGTAAGAGATTGCGGGACTTGACCGTTGGCACCATACCTGCCCACGATATCGGCGACGTGGTTACCCACCATGCCGCCGAACCACCGGCATTGGTCGCGCATATGCGCCCAATCCGATCCCACGTACATGGGTGCTGCCACGCAGATCCGCACCTCGGCAGGATCACGCCCGGCGGCGACGGCAGCCTCCCGCACCGCCCCGATCATCCAACGCGCGATATCGATATCGGCAAGCTGCAGGATGAAGCCGTCGGCGACCTGTCCGGTCAGAGCGAGGGCCTTGGGGCCATATGCGGCTACCCATACCTCGAGCTCGGAGCCCCGGCTCCACGGGAATTGCAGAGTGGCACCCTGATATTCGACGGCGCGCGAATTCGCGAGCTCCCGGATGACATGTATTGATTCACGCAACGTGGCCAGCGTGGTCGGCGCTCCACCCGTTACCCGGACCGCCGAATCGCCACGACCGATACCGCAGATGGTGCGGTTGCCGTACATGTCGTTCAAGGTCGCGTAGAGCGATGCGGTCACAGTCCAATCCCGCGTCGCCGGATTGGTGACCATGGGGCCCACCACAATGCGCCGCGTTTCGTGCAGGATCTGGCTGTACAGCACATAGGGCTCTTGCCACAACAGGTGAGAATCAAATGTCCACAGATGACTGAAGCCATGAGCCTCGGCGAGTTTCGCCAGCTGCACCGTTCGTGCCGCCGGTGGATCACATTGCAGGACAACTCCGAAATCCATCCGTGGGGCCCTCTCCATCAACCGTCCTCAGATGAGGTATTGACACAGGTCGCGACGCAGGAACGCGCCGTCCCCCTTGCTGCCGAGATACTCGTCGCCGTCGACGATCACCTTCCCGCGGGACAGCACGGTGTCGACGTGCCCGTCGATCTCGTACCCTTCCCACGCCGAGTGGTCCATGTTCATGTGGTGGGTCTTGCCCAGCCCGATCGAGGTGTGCCCGTTGGGGTCGTAGACGACGATGTCCGCGTCCGCGCCCGGAGCGATCACCCCCTTACGCCCGTAGAGCCCAAACATCCGGGCCGGCGTGGTCGAGGTGATCTCCACCCATCGCTCGACGGTGATCCGGCCGTCCACCACTCCCTGATACAGCAGGTCCATCCGATGCTCGATCGATCCGATTCCGTTGGGAATCTTGGAGAAATCCCCGATGCCCATCTCCTTTTGCCCCTTCATACAAAACGGGCAGTGATCGGTCGACACCATCTGGATGTCGTTGGTGCGCAACGCGCGCCACATTTCATCCTGATGATGCTCGCGTTTGGACCGCAGCGGTGTGGAGCAAACCCACTGGGCGCCCTCGAATCCCGGCGCGCCCAGGTTGTCCTCCAGCGACAGATACAGGTATTGCGGGCAGGTCTCCCCGTATACATTCTGTCCGGCGTCACGTGCGGCGGCCAGTTGCGCGACAGCCTGTTTGGCCGAGACATGCACGACGTACAACGGTGCGCCCGTCAGATTGGACAGCATGATGGCGCGGTGCGTGGCCTCCTCCTCCAGCTGCCAGGCTCGGGCGATGCCGTGGTAGTAAGGATCAGTCTTGCCCGCGGCAAGCAGCTGGGCCACCAAAACGTCTATCGCAGGGCCATTCTCGGCGTGCATCATCGTCATCAGCCCGGTGTCGGCCCCCACCTGCATGGCCCGCAGTATCTGGGCGTCATCGCTGTAGAAGACCCCGGGGTACGCCATGAACATCTTGTAACTGGTGATGCCCTCGTCGGCCAGTCCCCGCAGCGCTACCAGTGAGGCATCGTTGACATCGCCCACGATCTGGTGAAAGGAGTAGTCGACCGCACATTGGCCGGCCGCCATCTCATGCCAGGTCTGCAGCGAATCCTGCAGCCGCTCACCAAATTTCTGGACCGCGAAGTCGATGATGGTCGTGGTACCACCCCAGGCCGCGGCGCGCGTCCCCGTCTCGAAGTCATCGGATGCCGTGGTGCCGCCGAACGGCATCGACATGTGGGTGTGTGCGTCGATACCACCGGGAATGACGTACTTGCCGCCCGCCTCGATCACCGTGTCGACGGTTGTGGTCAGGTCCATGCCGAGCAGCGTGCTGCCGGGCAGCACGACCGCCGCGATCTTCTCACCGTCGACCAGGACGTCCGCGGCGCCGCGCCCGGTCGCCGACACCACGGTGCCGCCTCTGATCAAAGTCGTTGCCATGGCGGCCTCCTACGGCGCGACGATCGGGCCGTAGGTGTCAGGACGGCGGTCCCGGTAGAACTGCCAGTCATCCCGAACCTGGCGGACCAGAGACAGGTCCAGATCCCGTATCACGATCTCTTCGTCGCTCTCGGAAGCGATTTCACCGACATAGTTACCGTGCGGGTCCACGAAGTACGAACTGCCGTAGAACGTCACCGCCTGGTCCCCAAACTCGTCCGTTTCGCTACCTATCCGGTTGTTGGCCCCGACGAAATACTGGTTGGCCGCTGCGGCAGCGGGCTGTTCAAGTTCCCAAAGCCTATTGGACAGACCCGGTTTGGTAGCCGACGGATTGAAGACCAGCTCCGCTCCCCCGAGCCCGTAGTTGCGCCAGCCCTCCGGGAAATGCCGGTCGTAACAGATGTAGACGCCGATCTTGCCGACAGCGGTGTCGAACACGGGGTAGCCCAGATTGCCTGGCCGGAAATAGAACTTCTCCCAGAACCGATCGAGATGCGGTATGTGGTGTTTGCGGTACTTACCCAGGTACGTACCGTCGGAATCGAGGACGGCAGCGGTGTTGTAGAGGACGCCGGGTTGCTCCTCCTCGTACACCGGTAACACCATCACCATCTGGTGTTGCCTGGCGAGCGCCGCGAACCGCTCCGTGACCGGTCCGGGCACAGGTTCGGCGTAGCCGTAATACTTCTTGTCTTGCACGATGCCGAAGTACGGGCCGTAGAACAGTTCCTGGAAGCAGATCACCTGGGCGCCCCGGGACGCGGCCTCCGCGACGAAACGCTCGTGTTTGACGAGCATGGATTCCTTGTCGCCAGTCCAAGTCGCTTGCGTCAGTGCGGCTCTGATCACCGTCATTGACCGACTTTATGCGTACGGCGCTCCTCGCGCGCGCCAAACGGCACAACGGCCGGTCGCACCCCGACGACTGACCACGTGGCCCGACCCCCGTGAGCACGTGGTAGAACACGTTACAGTTTTGCGGCCGGCATTCGGGCGGATCCGCCTACTCACGTAAAGGGAAAGTCATGCACTGGTACACCGGCAACACCGTTTACGACACCGTGCTGACGGCTGCCTTCGGCTTCGCGGCATTCGTGATCATCGGGGGCTTTTTCGCCCAGAGCTCGTACGGGCGTTTCTCCACCACAAAACTCGGGCTCAACCTGAATCCGAAGCTCGGTTGGTGGCTGATGGAAATCCCGGCGACCGTCGTGTTCTTGATCTGCTACCTGACTGGGCCCGCCCGCTTCGAGCCGGTGTCACTGGTGCTCGCCGGGATATGGATGCTGCATTACGCCAACCGCGGCTGGTTCTTCCCGCTCTCCATTCGCCAGGTGCCGGGTAAGCGCAGCACCTTCAACGTCTCGGTGGTCGTGATGGGCATGCTGGTGACATCGATGCACGGATACCTCAACGGGACTCTGTTCAGTCATGACTTTTTCGGACAGTACGACAACGCGTGGCTGCGCGACCCACGCTTCGTGGTGGGCCTGGTGCTCTACCTGTGCGGCTTCGCGCTACTACTCAGCTCCGAGTCGATCGTGCGCAATCTCCGCGACAAGAACCCCGGCGGTGGCGAATCCGAGTACCGCATTCCGCTCGGCGGCGGCTTCCGGTTCGTCACCAGCCCGGCGTATCTCGGCGAGCTCATCGCCTGGTCCGGCTTCGCGCTGCTTACCTGGGCACTGCCCGGTGTCGTCATCCTGCTGATCACCGCCGGCAACCTGATCCCCCGCGCGCTGGCCACACACCGCTGGTATCAGGAGAAGTTCGTCGACTACCCGGCCAACCGGAAAGCACTGATTCCCGGCGTCCTCTAGGCGTCGAGCACACGTAAAAGCCCCCGAACACCCAGCGGTGTCGGGGGCTTTTACGTGTGCTGGACAGAAAGGGCTAGATGGCAGCCTTGAGGGCGTCGACGCGATTGGTCTGTTCCCAGGGCAGCTCGATATCGGTGCGGCCGAAGTGGCCGTATGCCGCCGTCTGCGCGTAGATCGGACGCAGCAGGTCCAGGTCGCGGATGATCGCCCCCGGACGCAGATCGAACACCTCGTTGATGGCCTTCTCGATCTTGACCTGGTCAACGGTGGCGGTGCCGAACGTGTCGACGAACAGACCCACCGGGGCCGCCTTACCGATGGCGTAGGCGACCTGCACTTCCGCGCGCTCAGCGAGTCCGGCCGCGACAACATTCTTGGCAACCCAGCGCATCGCGTAGGCGGCCGAGCGGTCCACCTTCGACGGGTCCTTGCCGGAGAAGGCGCCGCCACCGTGGCGGGCCCAGCCGCCATAGGTGTCGACGATGATTTTGCGACCGGTCAATCCGGCGTCACCCATCGGACCGCCGAGCACGAACTTGCCCGTCGGGTTGACCAGCAGCCGGTAGTCGGAGATGTCCAGGTCGTCCTGGTTCAACTCGTCAAGCACCACCTGGACCACCTTCTCGCGGATATCCGGAGTCAGCAGGTTGTCCAGGTCGATGTCCGCGGCGTGCTGCGTGGACAGTACGACGGTGTCGAGGCGCACCGCCTTGTCGCCGTCGTACTCGATGGTGACCTGGGTCTTACCGTCGGGACGCAGGTACGGGAGCAGGCCCTCCTTGCGCACCTCGGTGAGGCGGCGGGACAGCCGGTGTGCCAGCGCGATGGGTAGCGGCATCAGCTCGGGGGTGTCGTTGATCGCGTAGCCGAACATCAGGCCCTGGTCGCCGGCGCCCTGGGCGTCCAGCGGATCCGCGGCACCCTCGACTCGCGCCTCGTGGGCCGTGTCCACACCCTGCGCGATATCGGGCGACTGTGCACCGATGGCGATGTTCACGCCACAGGAGTTGCCGTCGAAGCCCTTCGAGGAGGAGTCGTAGCCGATCTCCAGCACCCGCTCGCGGACGATATGCGGGATGTCGACGTACGCAGAGGTGGTCACCTCACCCGCGACGTGGACCTGGCCCGTGGTCACCAACGTCTCCACCGCCACCCGGGACTTCGGGTCCTGCGCGAGCATGGCATCCAGGATCGAGTCACTGATGGCATCACAGATCTTGTCCGGATGTCCCTCGGTAACTGATTCACTGGTGAAAAGCCGTCCAGCTGAGCTCACAGCGCAGCCCCTTTCAGATCCTTTTAAGGTCGTTTTAATACCTAATCATTATGGCCGACGAACCAAGATCGGGGCCATGCCCGGTTGTCAGTTTCTCTGACAAAGCCCGGCAACGGCATCCACAATACGGCTTGCCATCAGAACTTTGGTGCCGTGTTCGAGGACAACTTCGGTGACCTCGCCGCTGGCCTGAGCCGAAAGCAGCCAACCGTCATTGCTGTCCACTTCGAACGCCCGCCCCTCGCCAACCGCGTTGACTACCAACAGATCACAGCCCTTGCGCTGCAACTTAGCGCGAGCATGGAACAGCACATCCCCATTCGCGTCGCCGGTTTCGGCGGCAAATCCGACAATTGCCCGCATCCTGGGCAGCTGCCCGTCTGCGCGCGCACGGACCACACCGGCCAATACATCGGCGTTGCGCAGCAATTCGATGGGAGCGTCGACGGGGTTTTCGCCGTCGGCGCCGTGGCTCTTTTTGATCTTGCTGGTCGCAACGTGGGCGGGACGGAAATCTGCCACCGCCGCCGCCATGATCAGCGCCTCTGCCGCGGGGGCGTGTTTGGTGACCGAGTCCTGCAATTGCGCCGCGGAGCTGATGTGCACCACCTCGACCCCAGCGGGATCGGGTAGCCCCACGGTGTGCCCCGCGATGAGCGTGACCTCGGCGCCGCGCTGCGCGGCGACCCGGGCAATCGCGTATCCCTGCTTGCCTGAACTGCGGTTTCCGATGAAACGGACGGGGTCCAGAGGCTCGCGGGTACCACCGGCAGTCACCAGAACGCGCACCCCGGCCAGATCGTGCGGCAGCGCATCGGCGCGGGCCAGCAGCAGTTGGGCCAGGGTTGTGATCTCCTCGGCCTCGGGAAGACGCCCCGGACCGGTGTCGGCGCCGGTAAGTCGGCCCGACGCGGGCTCTAAGACAACTGCGCCATGGCTCCGCAATGTCGCGACATTCTGCTGCGTCGCCGGGTGCAGCCACATCTCGGTGTGCATCGCGGGGGCGAACAACACCGGACAACGCGCGGTCAACAGCGTCGCTGTCAGCAGGTCGTCCGCACGGCCCGTGGCGGCGCGGGCCAGCAGATCCGCGGTGGCGGGCGCAACCACGACCAGGTCGGCGTCCTGTCCGAGTCGCACATGCGGAACCTCGGGAACGTCGTCGAACACCCCGGTGCGGGCCGGCTCACCCGAAAGTGCCTCGAAGGTCGCGGCCCCCACGAACTGCAGGGCCGATTCGGTGGGAATGACCCGGACGTTGTGCCCGGCCTCAGCGAGCTGGCGCACCACGGTGCAGGCCTTGTAGGCGGCGATTCCCCCGCCCACTCCGACGATGATCCGCGACACAGCCCGGACCTCAGGCCCGATGCTCTTCGCGCGAGCCGCTCATCGCAGCTTCTACTCGCCTTCGGTGTGCTCGAGCAGGTCGCCGTGGATCTCGCGCAGCGCGATCGACAGCGGCTTCTCCTGCAGGCCAGGCTCGACCAGCGGTCCCACGTACTCAAGGATGCCGTCGCCCAGCTGGTTGTAGTAATCGTTGATCTGGCGGGCGCGCTTGGCTGCGTAGATCACCAGCGCGTACTTGCTCGATGCCCGGGCGAGTAGCTCGTCGATCGGCGGGTTGGTGATACCCAGCGGCGTGTCGAGAGCGGCGTCGTAGCTATCGGTGCCCGGTTCGACGATGACGTCGGTCTGGGAGGTGCTCACTAAGAAATCTCCTGGATAGGTAGATGGCGCTGAATATGGCTGGCGCGGTATTGGCACTGCGTGTTCGTACTGCGCTGCCGATTAACGTCCGACCAATAACGATACCAACTGTGCGCTGGCATTTTCCAACTGGTCATTGACGACGACGACATCAAAGTCGCTTTGAGCCGCCATCTCGACCTCGGCGGTTTCCAATCGCCGAGCGATCACGTCCTCCGATTCGGTGCCCCTACCGGTGAGCCGCTGTACCAGCGCCTCCCAGCTCGGCGGAGCCAGGAAGACCGTCAGGGCCTGTGGAAGTGCGGCCTTAATGGCGCGCGCACCGGCCAGGTCGACCTCGATGAGGGTCGGGCGACCGGCCTCCATCGCCGCACGAACAGGTGCGGCGGGCGTTCCCGAACGCTGCAGACCGCGGTGGATATCGGCCCATTCCAGCAGCGCACCGGTATCGATCAGCCGCTGGAACTCCTGGGCCGTGACGAAGTGATAGTCCACACCGTCGACCTCACCTGGTCTAGGGGCCCTGGTGGTGGCCGAGACGCTGAAGAACAGGCCGTCAACGTCATCACGTAGCCGGCGTACAACGGTGGATTTACCGACGGCGGAGGGGCCGGATAGGACTACTACCCGGCCCCTCGTCGAAGCTGTCATCTGGAGAAGATCAGGAGAAGTCGAACCGCTCCAGCAGCGCCTTGCGCTGACGGTCACCCAGGCCCCGCAGACGGCGGGTCGGAGCGATCTCCAGCTCGGTCATGATCTCCTGCGCCTTGACCTTGCCGACCTTGGGCAGGGCTTCCAGCAGTGCGGAAACCTTCATCTTGCCCAGGACCTCGTCGGTCTCGGCGTCCTTGAGCACCTGCTTGAGATTGGTGCCGCCTTTCTTGAGCTTCTCCTTGAGCTCGGCCCGGGCGCGTCGGGCGGCAGCCGCCTTCGCCAACGCGGCGGCGCGCTGCTCGTCAGTCAACTGTGGAAGGGCCACGATTCCTCCGTCTCATACGAAACTCGTCGGTTTTTCTATACGGCTGGAAAACAACCAGCCAGCGACAGCGACCGTACCCACGCCAACCGACATATGTGAACCCCACCCCCCTCTTCTCGGTGAAAATCGCCTGCTAGAGGGGCCGCGAGCGATCCCGCCGAGCAACCATCGCATCCGCGCGTTCCCACCCGGCATTTGCGCAGGTCGCAATTGAATAATGCTGTTGCACAATGTATTTCATTCAGAGTTGACAACACCACCGATTCCTGTGCCGGAACCGGAGACAAGCAAACCGTGATTGCCGTGAGGGCAAACTGAAAATCTTGTGTGAATCTCGTGTTGCGCGTGTCGCGACCCGTCAACGTTCAGTTGAAGAGGCGCAGGTGAGGGCACCGCAGACCGGGTGCCCGTGAAGTTGCTTAGCAAGGCGCACCAGTTGCTGGGTAGGGTGCGAAATATGGGTGACCTGCTGCGCCCATCACGTGATCGTGATCGGGTATTGGACGCCGTGAGGCTCGTGTCGCTGGCCACCGTGGTGGCCTACCACGTCCTCGCGGGTAGCCCCACCCTCGTCAAGGGCAAACCGGCGATGGCATCCAACTACAACGTGCATTGGCTGTTCTGGCTGATCCCGCTCATGCCGCTGTTCTTCTTCGCGGGTGCAGCGGCAAATCTTCATTCCTGGGAGTCCGGCAGATCCTGGGGACAGTTCCTGATGGGCCGCGCGACGCGGCTCTTTCGCCCCGTGTTCTATTTCCTGGCGTTCGTCGCGCTGGTGACCACCTTGCTGCGCATCACCATGGGCAACTCCCCTCAGCTCCTGTACCTCGAGATGCGGCATAT
Organism: Mycobacteroides franklinii; assembly: GCF_002013895.1. Lineage (GTDB taxonomy): Bacteria > Actinomycetota > Actinomycetes > Mycobacteriales > Mycobacteriaceae > Mycobacterium > Mycobacterium franklinii. The sequence goes on from NZ_MAFQ01000011.1 coordinate 134,866, forward strand.
CGAACTGCTCTGGTACGTGGGGGCATATCTGCTGACATTGGCGTTCCTGCCGCGGCTGGCGCGCATCCGTACCGCGGGCCAACTCGGCTGGTTCGTTGCGGCAATGTGCCTGTTCACCGCCCTGATCGACACCGTCAGCCTCATCACCGACACCTGGGTGACGACCGGCTGGACCAACATGATCTTCATGTGGCTCATCCCCGCCGCGCTGGGCATCGCCTATCAGCGCAGGCTTGTCCCCCGCCGGGTTGCGTTGGCGTACGCAGCCGCCGCTCTGGCCGCCACCGCGGCGCTGGCCACCCTCGGGCCGTATCCGTCGGGGCTGATCGCCAACATGCCGCCAACCTTGCTGCTGGCCACCAGCGCGATCGTGGAATGCCTGGCGGTGATCGTGTTCGCGCCGGCCATCAATCGCTGGGCACAGGGCGCCAGGACCTGGCGGTTCCTCGAGCTGTGCAATAGCGGCAGCATGACGATCTACCTATGGCACTGGGTGGTCACGTTCCTGCTGTCCTACGGGATTTACCTGGCCTTTCGCATCGGTCTGGTGGGCCAGCATGATGTTTGGTACTGGCCGGGAAACATGCTGCGACTGACCATCGTGTGCGCCATCGTGGCCGTCTTCTTCGTGCCGCTGCGAGCCACCGAACGCCGGCCGCTGCCGTGGTGGGACCGCCCTGTGCCACCGATGAAGGGCGGGCGCGATATCGCGGTCGGCGCACTGGTGCTGATCGGCGCGGTGCTGACACTGATCTACACCCGGATCTACGTCATCGATCCGCACTGGGGCGGATTCACCCCAATCGGAAGATGGATCGTTGTGGCCTCGCTCGTACCCTTGGCCGCCGCCCGATTCCTGTGTCGAAAACCGTTGTCCGGCAAGGCCAATAGTCGACCACCGGATCATTCCGCAGGCGTGGCGACTAAGCAGGCGGTGCCGGGATAGGCGGCTTGGGTTGGATCGGCGGCTAGTAGGGGTATGTCCAGGTCCCGTTCTGCGCGTCTCCGTCCGGAGCGGTGAGCGACCAGGTCATGGTGTAGACCCCAGACGGCAGTATTGCGCTCGAAAGCCCTATGCCGACAACCGCATCGGTGGCTTGAGTGCTTCCCGTTGAATACGTCTTGCCGTCCGGGCCCGCGACGCTCACGGTGGGCTTGGTGGGCGCCTCGCTGAGATCATCTTCACCTCGGTGGGCGCGCTGGTGACCGTGGATCCTTGCGTCGGGGTCGTCGACACCACCGTCACGTGTGCCGATGCGGTCGGCACCCACACTCCCCATTTTCTGCCGGCCAGGTGCCGTGTCTCTGCAGCATTATGAGCGCACAGACCTGCGCGCGCAGCACGAGAATCGGCGACCGACCCAGGGCCGCTCAGTCGAGCAGGTAAGCGACGCTGTCGCGCAAGCGATCAACCTCGGCACGCAGCGCCGCGACATCCGGTCCGGCGCGCAGCACCTCCCGCGAGACCGCGGGCAGCAACAGCGGTCCCGGGGCACCGCCCAGGCCACGCAGATCCTCGGGCTTGCCGCCCTGAGCGCCCAGCCCCGGAACAAGTACGGGGCCGCCGATCGACGACAGATCCGGCGGATCGGTGACGGTGACCCCGACCACCACACCCACAGAGCCCGGCCCCTCCTCCTCGGCGTTCAGCGCGGCCACCTGGTCCACCATCGCCTGCGCGACGGTCAGCTCCCCGGTGCGTGCCCGCTGCACCGGGGGCGCCTCCGGATTGGAGGTCGCGGCAAGGACGAAGACGCCGCGATCACGTTCACGCGCCAGGTCCAGCAGCGGAGACAACGATCCGAAGCCCAGATACGGCGAGGCCGTGACCGCATCGGAGCTCAACGGTGAATCGCCCACCCAAGCCTGCGCATACGCCGCCATCGTCGATCCGATGTCCCCACGCTTGGCATCGGCGAGCACCAGCACGCCCGCCTCGCGCAATCCCGCGATGGCCCGCTCCAGGACCGAATACCCGGCGGCGCCGTAGGTTTCAAAGAAAGCCACCTGCGGTTTGACGATCGCGACATCCGCGAAGGCCTCCACGCAAATATCACTGAATCTGGCCAGGCCGGCGGCATCGGCATCGAATCCCCAGGAGCGCAACAGCTCCGGATGCGGATCAATGCCCACACACAGCGGACCGCGGGATGCGGTGGCCGCCTGCAACCGCGCCCCGAATGTCACCGCAGTTCGACGCTCTTCACCCAAGGGGCTCATCGCCACCGCACGCTCTTCGCCCAAGGGGCTCATCGCCACCGCACGCTCTTCACCCAAGGGGCTCATCGCAAGCCCGCGTGCAGTTCCTGAAGTGAACGCACGCCGATATCGCCGCGGATACCTGCCTCGATACCCTGCACGGCAGCCGAAGCCCCCTGCACCGTGGTGATGCACGGGATGTTCATCGACACGGCGGCGGAACGGATCTCGTAGCCGTCGACACGTGGCCCGGAGTTGCCGTACGGGGTGTTGATGACCATCGCAACCTCGCCGGCCTTGATGACGTCAACCGCCGACTTCGCGGGCAGCGTCCCGCCCGGCTCCTGATAGTGCTTGCGCACCTCTTCGCACGGTATTCCGTTGCGGCGCAGCATCTCTGCCGTACCTTCGGTAGCCAGCACCTTGAATCCGAGGTCCGCGAGCCGCTTCACCGGGAACACCAGGGAGCGCTTGTCGCGGTTGGCCACCGAGACAAAGATGGTGCCCTCCTTGGGCAGCGAACCGTACGCGGCGGTCTGGCTCTTGGCGAACGCACTGCCGAAGTCGGCGTCGATGCCCATGACCTCGCCGGTCGACTTCATCTCCGGCCCGAGCAGGGAGTCCACTTGGCTGCCATCGGCCTTGCGGAACCGGTGGAACGGCAGTACGGCCTCCTTGACCGCGACCGGCGCCCCGGGCGGCGAGGTGGCGCCGTCGCCCTCGGCGGGCAGCAGACCCTCCTCACGCAGACCGGCGATGGTGGCGCCCAACATGATGCGGGAGCAGGCCTTGGCCAGCGGAACCGCCGTGGCCTTGGACACGAACGGCACCGTGCGGCTGGCGCGTGGGTTCGCCTCCAGGACGTAGAGCACATCGTCCTTGAGCGCGTACTGCACATTGAGCAGACCGACCACGCCGATACCGTGCGCGATGGCCTCGGTGGCCGTGCGCACCTTTTCGATATCGCTGCGCCCCAGCGTGACCGGCGGCAGCGCACACGCGGAGTCGCCGGAGTGAATACCGGCCTCCTCGATGTGTTCCATCACGCCGCCCAGGTAAACCTCGGTGCCGTCGCACAGCGCGTCGACGTCGATCTCGATGGCGTCTTCGAGGAAGCGATCAACCAACACCGGATGCTCGGGTGAAAGCTGGGTGGCGCGGGCAATGTAGCCGTGCAGGGTGTCCTCGTCGTAGACGATCTCCATGCCGCGTCCGCCCAACACGTAGGACGGGCGCACCAGCACCGGGTAGCCGATGTCGGCGGCGATCTGCTTTGCCTGCTCGAAAGTCGTTGCGGTACCGAACCGTGGCGCCGGCAGCCCGGCCGACACCAGCAGGTCACCGAACACACCGCGATCCTCGGCACGGTCGATGGCCGCCGGGCTGGTGCCCACCACCGGTACTCCGGCGTCGGCCAGACGCTTGGCCAGCCCCAGCGGAGTCTGCCCACCGAGCTGCACGATCACGCCGACGACACCCGGTCCGCCGCGACCGGATTCGGATTCGGCGTGGTAGATCTCCAGCACGTCCTCGAACGTCAGCGGTTCGAAGTAGAGGCGGTCGGCGGTGTCGTAGTCGGTGGACACCGTCTCCGGGTTGCAGTTGACCATGATGGTCTCGAATCCGGCCTCCGACAATGTGGTTGCCGCATGTACGCAGCTGTAGTCGAATTCGATGCCCTGCCCGATGCGGTTGGGGCCCGAGCCGAGGATGAGCACCTTGGGACGCTCGGTCTGAGGGGCCACCTCAGAGTCCGCGGCCGGATCCAGCTCGTAACTGGAGTAGTGGTACGGCGTCTTGGCCTCGAATTCGGCGGCACAGGTGTCGACAGTCTTGTACACCGGGCGGATACCCATCCGGTGGCGCAACGATCGAACGCCGTTCTCCCCCGCCAACTCCGGCCGTAGCGCCGCGATCTGGCGATCGGAGAGCCCGTAGTGCTTGCCGCGGCGCAGTAACTCCTCGTCGAGGATCGGCGCATCACGCAGCTCGGTGCCCAAACGGTTGATCTGCGCTATCTCTTCGACGAACCACGGGTCGACACCCGTGATCTCGGCGACCTGCTCGACGGGAACACCGGCGGCCAGCGCGCGCTCGATGCCGTAGAGCCGGCCGTCACGCGGCACTCGCAGCTCCTGCAGGAACGCGTCCAGATCCTCCATGGGCCCGGCGTTATCGGTCCAGAAGCCCGCCGCGGTCGTCTCGAGGGAGCGCATGACCTTCCCGAGTGCCTCGGCGAAGTTGCGGCCCAGGGACATCGCCTCACCCACCGATTTCATGGTGGTGGTCAAGGTGGCGTCGGCACCGGGGAACTTCTCGAAGGCGAACCGGGGTGCCTTGACAACGACGTAGTCCAGGGTCGGCTCGAAACAGGCCGGGGTCTCCTTGGTGATGTCGTTGACGATCTCGTCGAGCGTGTACCCGATGGCCAACTTGGCCGCAATCTTGGCGATGGGGAAACCGGTTGCCTTGGAGGCCAAGGCACTTGAGCGCGACACACGCGGGTTCATCTCGATGACGATCAGGCGGCCGTCGCGCGGATTGATGGCGAACTGAATATTGCAGCCGCCGGTGTCCACACCGACCTCACGCAGGATCGCGATACCCAGATCGCGCATCTTCTGGTACTCGCGGTCGGTGAGCGTCATCGCGGGAGCGACCGTCACCGAATCGCCGGTGTGCACACCCATCGGGTCGACGTTCTCGATCGAGCACACCACCACCACGTTGTCGCGGCTGTCGCGCATCAGCTCGAGCTCGAATTCCTTCCACCCGTAGATGGATTCCTCGATCAGCACATTCGCCGACGGGGACGCTGAGAGTCCCTCGCCCGCCATCCGCTCGACATCCTCGGGGGTGTAGGCCATGCCGGAGCCCAAGCCGCCCATGGTGAAGGACGGGCGCACCACGACCGGCAATCCGAGGTCGGCAACGGTATCGCGGACCTCGTCCATGGTGAAACAGACGCGCGACTTCGCCGACTCGCCACCGACCTTCGCGACGATGTCCTTGAACTGCTGCCGGTCCTCGCCGCGCTGGATGGCCTCGAAGTTGGCGCCGATGAGCTCTACGTTGTACCGGTCCAGTGCACCGTTCTCGTAGAGCGCGACCGCGGTGTTCAACGCGGTCTGGCCGCCCAGCGTCGGCAGCAGGGCGTCGATCTTATTGCCCTTCTCCGCCTGTGCGGCAAGGACTTTCTCGACAAACTCGGCAGTGATGGGCTCGACATAGGTGTTGTCGGCGTACTCCGGATCGGTCATGATCGTTGCCGGGTTCGAGTTGACGAGGCTGACCTGCAACCCTTCGGAACGCAGCACCCGGCAGGCCTGCGTGCCCGAATAGTCGAACTCGCAGGCCTGACCGATCACGATGGGTCCGGAGCCGATGACCAGGATGTGGTTGAGGTCTGTGCGACGTGGCATCAGCGGTTACCCCGATTCTCAAGTGCCGTGACGAACTGGTCAAAGAGGTACTCGGCGTCATGAGGTCCCGCCGCCGCCTCCGGGTGGTACTGCACCGAGAAAGCCGATCCGTCCAACAGCCGGATCCCTTCCACCGTGCCATCGTTGGCGCAGGTGTGGCTGACCTCGGCGCGCCCGAACGGCGTATCGAACTGCTCACCCGCCTCACCTTCGAGGGCAAAGCCGTGGTTCTGCGCGGTGATCGCGACCCGGCCCGTCGCGTGATCGATGACCGGGATGTTGATGCCGCGATGCCCGAAGGTCATCTTGTAGGTGGACCTGCCCAGTGCCCGGCCCAGCAGCTGATTGCCGAAGCAGATACCGAACAGCGGGATCTGCTGTTGCAGCACCGCCTGTGTCACCGCCACCACATGGTCCGCGGTGGCCGGGTCACCCGGCCCGTTGGACAGGAACACCCCGTCGGGCGCGAGTGCGAGCAGCTCGTCCGGGCTGATGGACGAGGGCACTACCTGTACGCGGACACCGCGTCGGGTGAAGTTGCGGGGGGTGTTGGTCTTGATCCCCAGGTCCAGCGCGGCCACGGTGAACCGGTGCGCGCCATCGGGTTCCACGATGTAGGTGTCGTCGGTACTCACCTCCCCCGCCAGGTCCGCACCCAGCATCGAGGGCTGGCCGTTGACGCGCGACAGCAGGAAGTCGGTGGGCGCGTCGGCGACGGTACCGCTGAAGATGCCGGCCTTCATCGACCCCCGGGTGCGTAGGTGCCGGACCACGGCGCGGGTGTCGATGCCTGCGATGCCGACGATGTGCTGTCCCTTGAGGGCGTCGTCCAGGGACCCGTTGGCGCGCCAGTTCGAGACCCGATTCGAGGGGTCACGCACCGCGTAACCGGCCACCCAGATCTTGCCGCCGCGGCTCTCGTCATCCTCGTCGTTCCACCCGGTGTTGCCGATCTGCGGGGCTGTCGCCACCACGATCTGCCGGTGGTAACTCGGGTCGGTCAGGGTTTCTTGGTACCCCGACATGGCCGTGCAGAACACCGCCTCACCGAGGGTTTCACCCACCGCGCCGAACGGCTTACCGGTGAATACCCGCCCGTCTTCGAGAACGAGCACCGCCTTGTCACTCATGACGCCTGCTTCCATTCCTCATATTCACTGCGCGGTCGGGCCAAAAAACCTGTGTCGATCTCGGTGCCCGAGGGCAGCCGCCACCGAATCGCGAGAATCCCGTCGTGGGTGAGCACCTTGCCTGCCAGCGCCTTGGCCGTACGGATCTCGGTGACGACATCGGCCGGTATCCAGATGTCTCCGGTTCCACTGCGCTCCAACAGGATTCCCTGAGAGTATCGAGTGAGAGTGGCATTGGCCCGGTAGCCCAGGTCGCCGACGGCGATGCGGTCCTGCCAGTCCGGCGCGATGGTGCTGCCGACATAGAGGCCTTCGACGGGTTCGATGACCATGTCACCGCGGTCTGCCGGGGTGACCGGCAGTTCTCCGACGGCATCGGTCTGCCGTTGCGCACGGGCATGCCAGCCGCGCCACATCAGGCGGAAGAGCAGCACTGTCAAGGTCAGTGAGGCACCCGCCATGATGAGCGCACCGATGAAGTCCCCGTGGTTCATAGTGAATCCTCTTCGCGCGAGCGGCTCATCGTTCGACCACCTTCCCGTCCCGTGCCGTGACACGGCCACGCAATAGCGTGGCGGTCACCGTGGCAGGCAATGTCATTGATTCGAATGGGGTGTTGGCCGACTTGCTGGCCAATCCGTCGCCCGTGACAGTCCAGGTGGCATCGGGGTCCACGATGGTCAGGTTGGCGGGCTCGCCGACGGCAATCGGACGCCCCTGATCGGGCAGGCCGACGATCTGCGCCGGGCGCTCACTCATCACCCTGGCGATATCGCGCCACGTGAGCAACCCGGGTTTCACCATCGTCTGCACCACTACCGACAGCGCGGTCTGCAGCCCGAGCATTCCGGGTCGGGCCGCGGCGAACTCGCAGCATTTCTCGTGATCGGCGTGGGGTGCGTGGTCGGTTGCCACACAGTCGATCACGCCGTCGGCGAGGGCCTGGCGCAATGCTTCGGCATCGGTGGACTCGCGCAGCGGCGGGTTCACCCGGTACACCCCGTCATAGGAAGCCAACCGACCGTCATCGAGCAACAGGTGATGCGGGGTTACCTCGGCGGTGATGGAAATCCCTTGTCCCTTAGCCCATTTGAGCAGCTCGACGGTGCCGGCGGTGGAGGCGTGGCAGATGTGCACCGGGGCGCCGGTATCGCGGGACAAGATGGCGTCCCGCGCGACGATGGATTCCTCGGCAGCGCGCGGCCAACCGGTCAGGCCCAACCGGGCCGCGTTGGCACCCTCGTGCGCCACCGAGCCGACAGTGAGCCGTGGTTCCTCGGCATGCTGGGCGATCAGCACACCCACGCCCTTCGCGTACTCCAGGGCACGCCGCATCACCAGCGGATCGTGCACGCACTTACCGTCATCGGAGAACATCCGCACCCGGCCGGCCCCGCGGGCCATCATCGCCATCTCGGTGAGTTGTTTGCCCTCCAGCCCGACGGTGACGGCACCGACCGGATGCACGTCGACGAGACCCACCTGCTGGCCGCGGTGCCACACGTGGTCAGTCACCACGGGGCTATCGGCCACCGGATTGGTGTTGGCCATCGCGAAGACCGCGGTGTAGCCACCCAGCGCCGCTGCGGCCGAACCGGAGTCGATGGTCTCGGTGTCTTCACGACCCGGCTCACGCAAATGTGTGTGCAGGTCGACGAATCCGGGCAGCAGCACCTGACCGGGTGCCTCGATGGCGGTATCGACCTCAGTCTCGATGCCCGGCCCGATACCGGCCTCGATGCGGGTGATCTGCCCGTCCTCGACGAGGACGTCGACCTGCTCACCCTCCCCGTGCAGCAGTACGCCCTTGATCAAGACACTCATGCGGGCACCGCCGCTGAGCCATCGGAGGAACCGACCAGCAGGTGGAACAGCACGGCCATGCGGATATGCACTCCATTCGATACCTGTTGCAGAACAGCGGATTGCGAAGAATCCGCCACGGAGGACGCGATTTCCATGCCACGCAGCATCGGGCCCGGATGCAGCACCACCGCGTGTTCGGGGAGAAGACGCCGTCGAGCCTCGGACAAGCCGTACAGCACCGAGTACTCGCGTGCCGACGGGAAGAATCCACCCGTCATGCGTTCGGCCTGCACCCGCAGCATCAGCACCGCATCGGCGCCCGGCAGCTCGGCATCCACGTCATGGGTGACCGTCACCGGCCAGGTCTCAACACCGACGGGCAGCAGCGTCGGTGGTGCCACCAGCACCACCTCGGCACCAAGAGTATTGAGCAGCAGGGCATTTGACCGCGCAACCCGGCTGTGCAGGATATCCCCGACGATCACGACGCGGCGGCCTTCCAGCCCACCCAACCGCTGACGGATGGTGAGCGCATCCAACAGCGCCTGCGTGGGATGTTCATGGGTTCCGTCGCCGGCGTTGATGACTGCCGGGCCACCCTCACCTTCGGCAGTCCACTGAGCCAGCTGGGCGGCGACACCCGATGCCGGGTGACGGACGATCAACGCATCGGCACCGATCGCCCGCAAGGTCAACGCGGTATCGCGCAGTGACTCGCCCTTGGCCACCGAGGAACCGGAGGCGCTGACATTGATCACGTCGGCGCTCATCCACTTACCCGCAACTTCGAAGGAAACCCTTGTCCGCGTGGAGTTCTCGTAGAACATCGTGATGATGGTGCGCCCGCGCAGGGTCGGCAGCTTCTTGACCTCACGCCCCGCTAGCGCCTGCAGGAACCGGTCGGCGTCATCGAGGATGGCGGTGGCCTCGTCGCGGGTCAGGTCGGCCGCGGACAGCAGGTGCTTCACCAGGCCGCTCCCTCTCCGCTGTTGATCACCACGGAGTCGCGGCCGTCATGTTCGGTCAGCAGGACCTTGACGTCTTCCGAGCGTGCGGTCGGCACGTTCTTGCCGACGTAGTCTGCGCGCAGCGGCAGTTCCCGGTGCCCACGATCAACCAGCACCGCGAGCTGCACCGCACGCGGGCGACCCAGGTCTCGCAGCGCGTCGAGCGCCGAGCGCACGGTACGTCCGGAAAACAGCACGTCGTCGACCAGGACAACCAGCGCACCGTCGACACCGCCCTCGGGGATGGAGGTGCGTTCGAGCGGACGGTGCGGTTTGTTCCGCAAATCGTCGCGGTACAGCGTGATGTCCAGGAATCCCGCGGGCACCTCGACACCGGAGAATTCGGTGATGTGGGCGGCCAGCCGCTTGGCAAGGGTGGCACCGCGAGTCGGGATGCCGACCAGTACGACGCGCGGGGCGTCACTGGAGTCGGAAAGCGCGGTCTTCTCGATGATTTGATGCGCGATACGCGCGATGGTCCTGCCGACATCTGCGGCGGACAACAACTCGCGTCCTTCTGATACTGCGCCCACGCTTACGCGAGACCTCCTTCTCCGCCTCACTGGACGGATCGTTAAAGGATGTCACTTACCGCCAGGGAGCTTAGCATCCGGGCACCCATCGGCCTCGGCTGACAGGATGGAGTGATGCCGGACCTCGACGACACGTTCGACCACGCCCTCGCCCCGATCCGTGCCGCGGTCGACGACCGCATACTCGCCGGAGCCGTAACGCTGGTGTGGCAGGGCGGGCAGCTCAGGCACCTGGGCGCTACCGGCTATCGCGATGTCGACGCGGGCCTGCCGATGGCCGAAAACACCATTTTTCGCATCGCCTCCATGACAAAACCGGTGATCAGCGCGGCAACCATGAGCCTGGTGGACGAGGGCACGATTCACTTGAATGACCCGATCACCACCTGGCTGCCCGAGTTCGGCGATATGCGGGTGCTCAAGGACCCGGACGGTTCCCTGGAGGACACGTTCCGGGCGCCGCGTACGATAACGGTCGAGGATCTGTTGACCCATCGCAGCGGGCTGACCTATGACTTCATCTCCACCGGGCCTATCGCCAAGGCCTACCACCCGCTGCACACCGCGGCGTTCAGCGAGCCCGACGAGTGGCTCGCCGCCATCGCCGCACTGCCGCTGGTGTATCCGCCCGGCGAGCGTTTCCACTACGGCCATTCCACCGATGTACTCGGCCTGCTCATCGCCCGTGCGGTCGGGCTACCGCTGAACAAGCTTCTACGCCAACGGATCCTGGACCCACTCGGCATGAACGACACCGACTTCTTCGTCCCCGAGCACAAGGCGAACCGTTTGGCACGCCTGTACGGCATAGGCGACGACGACACGATCGAGGTGGCAGACAGCGGCTATCTCACCGCTATGCCCACGTCAGCGCCCGCGCTGTGCCGCGGCGGAGGCGCATTGGCCAGCACTGCCCGCGATTACCTGACCTTTGCGCGTGCACTGCTGGGCGACGGCCAGGCCGACGGCGTGCGCATCCTGTCCCCCGAATCAACCCGCGCGCTGCGCACCAACCGGCTCTCCCCAGCTCAGCGGCGACTACCGGCCTTCGGCCTGCCGTACTGGACCGGACGCGGGTTCGGCCTCGGCCTGTCGGTTGTCATGGATCCCAACGAGGCCGCGCTGTTCGGGCCCGGCGGAGCCGGCACCTTCGGCTGGCCGGGCGCATTCGGCACCTGGTGGCATGCCGATCCGAAGGCCGACGCCATCCTGATGTTCCTGCCGCAGTGGCGCATGCCCGAACTTGACCCGAAGGCTGCCCTGGCGCGCACCTCGACGCTCCGCCTACAGCTGCTGCACGTGCAGTTCGGGCAGGCGGTCTACGCCGCGCTGTAGCTGCGGCGTCAGTCCAGGTGCGCCTGGAGCAGCCAGCCCGCCATCGAGACCCGGCCGTTGGATTCCGCACGGACCTCGGCGAAGCTCTGCGCACCGCCCCGCTGGAAACCGTCGGCATTGGCATACAGCCGCGCCGGGCTGATGTCGTCAATGGTCCAGTATTTCGACACGATCCCCCGCAGCTCCGGCTCGGTGACCGGGTACGGCCCGTCGACATCCGGCGGGAAGCCCGCCTTGTCGAAGACCAGCACGATGTAATTGGCACCCGGCGCCGCGGCGCGAACGATCGACTGCTGGTACCCCTCCCGCAACCCGACTGGCATCGAGTGGAACAGCGTGGAATCGATGATCGTTCCGAAACGACCGTCATACCCGGTGAAGTTCGAGATGTCGGCGACGTCGAAGGTGACGTTGGTCAGACCGCGTTCGGCCGCGTAACCCTTGGCCAGCTGGATCGCGGTGGGCGCGGCATCCAAGCCTACGGCGGTGTGGCCCCGTTCCGCGAGGTACAGAGCCGTCGCGGCCTCACCGCAGCCCGCGTCGAGCACATCACCGTGCACCTTGCCCTGCTCGATAAGCGTCAGAATTTCGGGCTGTGGCTGCCCGATGCTCCATGGCGGCCGAGCGGCGAGTTGCTCGGGTGCCTCACCGCGATAGGAGGATTCGAACATTTCTTGCAAGTTCTCGGTCATGCTTTCACGGTGCCAGGAATACCCATTGATGTCAATGGCGTTGACATCAATGGATTCAGTCCAACCCAACGAATCGAGATGACGATGAGCGAACCATCAGGCACCGAGCAATCATTCAACGAGGCAAACATCGCCGAGTTCCGGGCCAACGACGGCAAGGTGGGCGGCCAGTTCGAGGGGTTTCCGTTGCTGCTTCTCACGAGCACCGGGGCGAAGTCGGGCGCAGAACGTGTTAATCCCTTGGCCTACTTCGATATCGACGGCAAGGCCTACATCGTCGGGTCATCGGCGGGCAGGCCGAAGAATCCGGCCTGGGTCGCGAACCTGCGTGCCAACCCGAGCGTCGAGGTGGAGATCGGCTCCCATCCCAAGACGAACGCCACCGCTGTGGAACTGCCCCGCGTCGAGCGTGATCGCGTATTCGAAATCGTGAAACAGCGCGCGCCGGGGTTCGCCGAGTACGAGACCTTGACCGACCGAGTGATCCCTGTGTTCGAGATCCAGCTCGGCTGAACTACTCCGCCGAACTGGATGCCGAGCCACCGCGGATGTGCGGGGTCACCAGCATGAGCTGACCCAGCACCCCGTTCACAAACGCCGGTGATTCATCGGTGGAGAGCTGCTTGGCCAACTCGACCGCCTCGTCGACGGCCACCACTTCGGGTACGTCCTCGGCGTGCAGCAGCTCCCACACCGCGACCCGCATGATCGCGCGGTCCACGGCGGGCAGCCGGGCCAGCGTCCAGCCCTGCAAATGTGAGGAGATCAGCTCGTCGATATGCGTAATGTGCTCGGTCACGCCGTGCGCGACGGTCACCGTATACGGGTTCAACGGCTCGACGTCGGGCTTCGACGCCGCCAACGCACGACGTTCGTCGGCGACCGCGGCGGCCGTCATATCGCGCGCCTCGGCCTCGAACAGCAGGTCTACGGCCCGCTTGCGGGCCTTTCGGCGACCTCCCTTGCCGGACACTCGCCCGGCTGGGCCGGTTTCAGCCATTCACACGGCCGAGGTAGCTGGCGTCGCGTGTGTCCACCTTCAGGCGGTCACCGGTGTTGATGAACAGCGGCACCTGGATCTCGGCGCCGGTCTCCATCGTGGCGGGCTTGGTGCCTGCGCTGGAACGGTCGCCCTGCAGGCCCGGCTCGGTGTGGGTGACCACCAGCTCAACCGAGACCGGCAACTCGACGTACAGCGCGGCACCCTCGTTGAAAGCGACCTGCACGGTCATGCTCTCCAGCAGGAAGCGGTGGGCATCGCCGACAAGCTCCGGCGACAGGTGATGCTGCTCGTAGTCCTGGCTGTCCATGAACACGAACGAGTCGCCGTCGCGGTACAGGTACGTGGTGTCGCGGCGGTCGACGGTCGCGGTCTCCACCTTGACGCCGGCGTTGAAAGTCTTGTCGACAACCTTGCCCGAGAGCACATTCTTGAGCTTCGTGCGCACGAAGGCCGGTCCCTTACCGGGCTTCACGTGCTGGAACTCGGTGATCTGCCACAGCTGACCATCGATGTTGAGCACCAGGCCGTTCTTGAAATCGGCGGTTGAAGCCACGTGTTCAGTCTCCTCTTGTAACTGCTCAGTCGATAACGGTGAGTTCCTTGGGGAACCGGGTCAACAGCTCCGGCCCATCGGGCCGCACCACAAGCGTGTCCTCAATCCGGACTCCGCCGCGGTCGGGCAGGTAGACCCCGGGCTCGACTGTCACCGTCGAGCCAGCAAGCAGTGTACCGGTGGCTGTCGATCCAATGCCCGGTGCTTCATGGATCTGTAGACCAACGCCGTGCCCAAGGCCATGCCCGAAGTTCTCTCCGTACCCGGCGACGGTGATGATGTCCCGTGCGGCGGCATCGACGTCCTTCAGCGACGCGCCTGGCGCCAAGGCCTCGCGTCCCGCCGCCTGCGCGGCCAGGACCACGTCGTAGATCTCCTGCTGCCATGGCGCGACCGCCCCCAGCACCAGAGTCCTGGTCATATCGGAGTGATACCCGGCAACCAGCGCGCCGAAGTCGATCTTGACGAAGTCTCCGCGAGCCAGCACCGCGCCGGTAGGCCGATGATGCGGTATCGCCGAGTTCGGCCCTGCGGCGACGATGGTTTCAAAGGACGGGCCGTCCGCTCCGTGCTCAGCCATGAGACTTTCCAGCTCACGTGCCACCTCGCGCTCGGTGCGCCCGGGCCGGATCCCGCCAGTCTCGATCAGCGCCGACAACGCGGTATCCGCTGCCGCGCAGGCTCTTTCGAGTAAAAGAATCTCCGACTCATCTTTGACTTCTCGCAGTTTTTCCACTCGGTTCGGGGCCCTCACCAATTCAACATCTCCGGCCGCTTCCGCCAGCCTGTCGAATCCGTCGACCGTCACTACGTGGCTTTCGAAACCCGCACGCCCCGATGCGGCGAGGGCCACCAAGGCCGCGCCGTATCTGCGGTCGATCACGGCACGCAAATCCGGAACCTGTGCGGCCGCCTGGGTCCGATACCGGCCATCGGTGCACAGCACGGTGTCCGTCTCGTCCGGCCCATCACCGGCGGCCACCCAGAGCGCGGCGGCGGATCCGGTAAAACCCGTCAGATAGCGAATATTGAGCAGATCGGTGACCAAGAGCGCATCGAGCCCGTCCGTACGTAGCTCCTCCCGGAGCCGCTCTCTGCGGTCGATATGCCTGGGGCCCGAACCCGCTGTTCTTCGCGCAAGCGGCTCATCACTCTTCACAGGTGTCGACGCTACCGCGATACGCTGACCCCATGCCCGAGGCTGGAACACGTTCTATGACGACCCGATGGCTCACCCGCGGTGCCGTCTTCGCAGTCCTCATGGTGTTGATCCGTGTGGTGCAAGGTTTGGCCATCAGTCTCTGGGAGACCCACGGCACCGCCATCAACATCGTGCTGGTCTTGGTGTTCCCAGCGGCCGTGTCGGCATGGGCCATCGCCGACGGCCGCGGCGATGCCCAGCGCAACCCCGACCCGGACCGCCGCGACGATCTGGCCATGTGGTGGCTGCTGGGCGGTATCTTCGCCGGCGTCGTGAGCGGTCTTTTGATCTGGCTGATCAGCCTCTTCAACGACGGCATCTATGCCGCGAGCATCCTCGCCGAACTCACCACGACCGCGGCGTTCGTCGCGCTGCTGGTGTTCATGACCGCCATGGTCGGCGTCTTCGTCGGCCGGCTACTGGTGGACCGCAAGCACAAAGAGCACGCCGCGTTGCAGCAGTCCGATACCGACGTGTTCCAAGCTGTTCAGGAAGAAGAGGCGGTCTCCTAGCCCATGGCGTGGCTGCGGCGCGCCGAAGGCTACGACGAGCCGGTCAGATTTCCGGCGATGTAGCGCAAGGCGAGCAGGTACCCCTGCACACCGAGCCCGACGATCACTCCGGTCGCCAGCGCACTGAGATACGAGTGGTGCCGGAACTCTTCGCGGGCATGCACATTCGAGATATGCACCTCGATCAATCCGGCGGTCAGCTCGGCGCACGCATCCCGCAGCGCCACCGACGTGTGGGTGAATGCGCCGGCGTTGAGGATGACCGGGTCCTTGGCATCAGCAGCATCGTGAACCCAGCCGAGCAGTTCGGCTTCGCTGTCGGTCTGCCGCACCTGAACGTCCACACCCAATGCGCCGGCCTCGGCCTCGATGAGAGTTACCAGGTCCGCGTAGGTTGCGCTGCCGTAGACGGCGGCCTCCCGCTTGCCGAGGCGTCCCAAATTGGGGCCGTTGAGAACCTGAACCGTCACAGGAACACTCCTTCGCCACGCGCCTCGCCCGCGACCACCGAGTAGGCGGCGGCGAGCAGCGACGGATCGGGCCCCTCCAAACGTCCCGGCTTGGCCAACCCGTCAAGCACCACGAAACGCAGTATGCCTGAACGGGTCTTCTTATCGCCCTGCATATATTCGACAAGCTGCCCCAGCGCGTCGGCGTCGTAACTGATCGGCAGCCCCAGCGCCGAGAGCACCCGCGCATGACGATCGGCGGTCTCGTCGTCCAGACGCCCGGCCAAACGTCCCAGTTCTGCGGCGAACACCAGCCCGACCGACACCGCCGCGCCGTGACGCCACCGGTAACGCTCGCGCCGCTCGATGGCGTGACCGAGTGTGTGGCCGTAGTTGAGGATCTCGCGCAGCTCGGCTTCCTTCTCATCGGCCGCCACTACCTTGGCCTTCACCGCGATAGAGCGTTCGATGAGCTCACGCAGCACTGGCTTGGACGGGTCGATCGCCGCCTCCGGGTCGGCCTCGATGAGGTCCAGGATCGCCGGGTCGGCGATAAAGCCTGCCTTCACCACTTCGGCCATTCCGGCGACGATCT
Source organism: Mycobacteroides franklinii (assembly GCF_002013895.1). Lineage (GTDB taxonomy): Bacteria > Actinomycetota > Actinomycetes > Mycobacteriales > Mycobacteriaceae > Mycobacterium > Mycobacterium franklinii. The sequence continues at coordinate 151,303 of NZ_MAFQ01000011.1, forward strand.
CGTTGCGCGGCAATGAGTCGAGAGTCGCCAAGTCCACCAGCACCGCCCCCGGCTGATGGAATGCGCCGACGAGGTTCTTGCCCGCCTCGGTGTTGATACCGGTCTTTCCACCCACCGCGGCGTCCACCATGGCGAGCAATGTGGTGGGCACGTGCACTACCTTCACGCCGCGCAGCCAGGTGGCAGCCGCGAATCCGGCGGTGTCGGTGGCCGCCCCTCCCCCGAGGCTGACGACGGCGTCTTTGCGTCCGATCCCGATGCGGCCCAGCACTTCCCAGATGAAGCCGAGTACGGCCAGATCTTTACCCGCCTCCGCATCCGGAATTTCGACGCGATGTGCCTCGATTCCGGTCTCGGCCAAAGTTTTCCGAATCTCCTCGGCGGTGACCGCCAGCGTCGGCTGGTGCAGGATGGCCACCTTGTCGGACCCCTTGAGCGCGTCCACCAGCTCACCCAGCAGGCCCGTCCCCACGATGACGGGGTAGGGCGGGTTCACCTCGACGTTGATCGTCGTCGGGTTGGCGCTAGTCATTGTCGGCTCTTTCCTTGGTTTCGGAGGTATTGGTTTGGGCTGCCGCTGCGGCGCCCGAGCTACGCCGCCGTGAACGGGGGCGTCGACGCGGACGTCGTCGCCGGGACGAGGCTGATCCGGCGTTCCCCTCGGGGTTCTCCAACCGGGAGACGATCATTCGCACCACCGCGCCCGGATTTCTCCTGTCGGTGTTCACCTTGATGGTGGCGACCTCGCGGTACAGCGGCACCCGCTGCGACATCAGTGCGTGATATTTCTCGGCGCGGTCCGGCCCCGCCAGCAGTGGACGCACCACGCTGCCACCGGTGCGCCGAATACCTTCGGCGGCACTGATTTCCAGATACACCACGGTGTGTCCGGCGAGCGCTTCACGAACGCCCTGGGTGAGCACGGCGCCGCCGCCCAGCGAGACGACCCCATCTTGTTGGTCCAGGGCCTGCCGAATCACCGATTCCTCCAGGCGCCGGAACTCCGGTTCACCGTCGGTGGCGAAGATATCGGCGATGGTGCGCCCGGCCTCGGTTTCGATACCGGCGTCGGTGTCATAGATGTTGACGTCCAACGCTTTTGCCAGCCGACGTCCGATGGTGGACTTACCCGATCCGGGCAGCCCGACGAGGACGGCTTTGGGGCTCATCCCGTGGAGGATTCTCGGCGTGGCTCCCGCTGCGCCACCGCATCAAGGTACGCACCGACATTGGTGGTGGTCTCGGACAGGGAATCGCCACCGAACTTCTCCAGTGCGGCGCGGGCCAGCACCAGCGCGACCATCGCCTCGGCGACCACTCCGGCGGCCGGAACCGCGCACACGTCCGAACGCTGGTGAATCGCAACGGCCTCGTCCCCAGTGGACATGTCCACCGTCGCCAACGCTCGCGGGACGGTCGAGATGGGCTTCATGGCCGCCCGCACTCGCAGTGGCTGGCCGTTGGTCATGCCGCCTTCCAGGCCACCGGCACGATTGGTCGAGCGCAGGATGCCGTCGGGGCCGGGGTAGATCTCGTCGTGAGCAGCGCTGCCACGGCGGCGCGCGGTGGTGAATCCGTCGCCGATCTCGACACCCTTGATGGCCTGGATGCCCATGATGGCCGCGGCCAGCTGGCTGTCCAGCCGGTCATCTCCGCTGATGAACGATCCGAGACCGACGGGCAGTCCGGCAACCACGACCTCAACGACGCCACCGAGGGTGTCACCGTCCTTCTTGGCGGCCTCGATCTCGCTGATCATCGATTGCTCGGCCTGCGCGTCGAACGCTCGCACCGGGCTGGCGTCGATGGCGGCTAGATCCGCGGCGCCGGGAACCGGCCCGTCATACGGCTCCGAGTCACCGATGGAGATGACGTGCGAGATCACGTCGACGCCCAATGCCTGCTTGAGGAACGCCTTGGCGACGGTGCCCACCGCCACACGTGCCGCGGTCTCGCGCGCGCTGGCACGTTCGAGCACCGGACGGGCGTCGTCGAATCCGTACTTGAGCATGCCCGCGTAGTCGGCGTGCCCGGGCCGGGGCCGGGTGAGCGGCGCATTGCGCGCGATGTTCTCCAGCTCGGCGGGGTCGACCGGGTCCGGGGACATCACGGTCTCCCACTTGGGCCATTCGGTGTTGCCGACCTCGATCGCCAACGGACCGCCCAAGGTCAGGCCGTGGCGTACGCCGCCGAGCATCGTGACCTGATCGGCCTCAAATGCCATACGGGCACCGCGGCCATAGCCCAGGCGACGACGCGCCAGCTGCCTGCCGATGTCGTCCGATGTCAGTTCGACACCAGCGACCATGCCTTCCAAGACCGCGACCAGCGCGCGTCCGTGCGATTCACCTGCCGTGATCCAGCGCAACACGTGCGCCATTGTCCCATGCGGGCAGGTCGGTCCTCCAAATCGATCGGCACAGCAGATGCTTCTCTGTCAGATATCCGGCGCCAGTGCGCACAACCCGACCGCCACAACCGTCGCCAGGCACATCGACGGCCCATGTGGAACCGATGCTCCCCGACGCCCGAAGGCCATGAGCACGATGCCGATCAGCCCAGTCACCAGCGGCGCTCCAATGGCTGCCAGGAACCACGCGTCCAATCCGAACGCCCCGGTCAGGCCGCCGGTCCCGAAGGCGAGCTTCACGTCACCGGCACCCATCGCGCGCGGCGACAGCAGATGCGCGGCCAGGTACAGGCCCGTCAGCACTGCCGCGCCCGCCACCATCGACGGGCTGCGCTCGATCAACGCCACCGCGACAACCGCGACCGCTGCGGGCAGGGTCAGCCAGTTCGGCAGTCTCCGATACCTGATATCGAAATACGACAATGCCGCCATCCAGCACAGCACCGCCACCCCCGCCCCGTAAACCATGTGGGGAATGTAACGCCGCGAGGTTAGATTCGGAACAGTGACGAGTACCCCGAAAACCCAGTGGAGCCCGCAGGAATACAGCCGTTTCGGCGATGAACGCAGTCGCCCGTTCTTCGAACTTCTTTCACGTATCCCAACCTCTGATCCGCGCACCGTCGTTGATTTGGGTTGCGCCAGTGGAGTCCTGACGGTCGAGTTGGCACACCGCTGGCCGAACGCCTCGGTACTCGGCCTGGATTCTTCTGCCGAGCTGCTCGCCACCGCCCCCGCAGACCTACCTGCCAACCTGCGTCTCGAACAAGGCGATATCGCCGACTTCCGCGCCGATGGTGTGGACGTGGTGTTCACAAATGCCGCGTTGCAATGGCTTCCGCAGCATCGCGACCTCATTGCCGGATGGGCCCAGCAGCTCAACCCCGGCGGGTGGCTGGCCTTCCAGGTTCCGGGCAATTTCGGCGCACCCTCGCACGCGTTGATGCGCCAGGTCGCCGAATCGCCGCGCTGGGCAGCCCGCCTGGGTGGGGTACTGCGCGGGACCGAGAGCACCGACAGCGCTGAAGATTATGCGCGCCTGGCGATTTCCGCCGGCCTGGTTCCAGATGCCTGGGAGACCACGTATGTGCATCTGCTCGGCGGCGATGATCCCGTCCTGCGGTGGGTGCACGGCACCGGTCTACGGCCCGTCATCTCGGCACTTACGGCCGATGAATTCCCAGAGTTCGAGGTGGAATACGCAACGCTGCTTCGGCACGCCTACCCGCGCTCCGGCGATGTGACACCGTTCGGATTCCGCCGGATCTTCTGTGTGGCATCGAAGCCTGATTCGGGTCGATAGACTCAACCGGTGCCGGATAGCGATGCCCAAGAGCGCTCACGAACCGGGCACGAGGCACGTTGGGAACGGCATAACTCCGCTCGACAGACCCGGATCGTGGAGTCTGCCGTCGCGCTACTCGACGAAACACAGCCCGGCACCGAGATTCCCGTGCAATCGATCGCCAAGCGGGCCGGACTGGCCAAGTCCGTGGTGTACCGGCAGTTCGAAGGCCGCGAGGATCTGGACCGCCGGATCCGCTCGCATCTGCTCGAGGACTTCGATACGACGATCTCCTCACAGCTCGATGTCACCGAAGGTTCGATCATCGACATCGCCACCAGAACCATTCGGGCCGTTCTGGATTGGATGACCGACTACCCACATCGCTACGAGTTCATGCGGTCCGGGGCCACCGATGACGATCCGGCTGTCGACGCGATCAGCACGGTCAAGGTGCGCATGGAACAACGTGTACGCGGGGTCTTGGTTCCGATCACCGAGCTGCTCGGAATTGACTACAGCCCCTTCGAATCGGTCACCTATGCCGTGGTGACCATGGTCGAAGGAAGCCTCTCCCGGTGGCTACGAGAAACCGAACCCGTACGCACTCGCACCGAGATCGTCGAGGATCTGGCGAACTATGTCTGGTACGTATTGGACGGAGCGGGCGGCTCGGTCGGCGTGTCGTTGGACCCGACGACCGACCTGATGGCCGCACTGGCCAAGCTGTCAGGCGCCAACCGCTAGCGGCGCGCCCGCGTGTGAGCGGTCGGGCTCGCTGCGGTACCGCGACGGACGACCGTCGATGTGCAGCACCTTCCACAGCGGGCGCACCCACCATGGACGCATTCCGATGTCCTCGGTGAGCTTGCGCATATCCCCGAAGTACTCGGAAAGGGTGTGCCGAGCGTGCGCACTACGCCAGAAGGCCTGTTTGAAGACTTCACGGGGGATGCCGAACTCGGCGGCGAAGGACCGTGGCGGAATCATGATCTCGTTCGCCAGTAATTTCATGACGATCGGGAACAAGAGGGTGCACAGCGCGCGCTTACGCGCGCTCATCAGCGGCATGTGCACGCGCAGGAATTCACCGGCAAAGGAGATGTGCCGCGCCTCTTCGGCGACGTGGATCTCCATCGTGCGGCGAACAGCCGGCGGTAGGTCGACGTCCTTGCGGATCAACGACTTCTGGTAGTGGTCGATGGGCTCCTCGCCACCAAGGATGCCGATGAAGAGCACCACATGGGCCCAGCCACCCGCCACGCCGATGATCGGCGACAGCCTGCGGAACCACTTGCGCATGCCGGGGACATCGTCACCGATACGGTTGACGAGCTCCTGGAACATCTGGATGTGGTTGCACTCCTCGGTCATCTCGTGGAGGCAGTAGCGGAACTCCGGCGAGCCGTTCGGCAGCTTCATGAGGTACTGCATCATGCCGCGGATCAGAATGCTCTCGAAGGCAAGCCCCACTTTGACGCTATTGGCCAGCCGCCAGCGACCGATCTCGATTTGACGGTCCAGCGGCAGATCCCGGTACCACTGCGTGGCGCCGAGCGTGTCCAGCTCCGGATTCAGGACCCAGCGCGGATCGTTGCGATCGATTTGGTAATCGGGCGCATCCCAGTCGATGTCCGTGAAGGGATCGAAGTGCAGGCGCACCGAGCCTTCGGACAGCGTGTGCAGGGTCTGCAAGTACTCCGCGTCGAAATCGCTCGGCCCGGGGACGGTGTAAAGCGGCATTGCTTCCTCCTCGAATTACCCCCCAATTTACTGGGACGCGACATCCCATGCAACACCTGATGGGACCAAAAGTCCCATGAATTTGATTCCCGCAGGTCCTACCGGCATTTACGAGTCTGAATCTCACGAGGACAACTGGCCGACAACGCCGGATTGCCGAACGTTCAGCGCAGGGCGGCGGCCATCGCCGCCCGTGGCGCAGGCCGCCCGGTAAACAGCTCCACCTGGGTGAACGCCTGGTTGAGCAGCATTTCCAGGCCACCGACCACGGTCGCGCCGCGGCTCCGCGCTGCTTCGGCCAGAGCGGTGGGCCAGGGGTGATAGATGACGTCGAGAATCGCCGGTGCCGTCGCCAGGGACTGCACGTGCGGCGCGGCAGCTTCGGCGGGCACCGTGCTCACCAGCACTCCCGACGCCCGGCAGAGCGAGGGCAGGGCTTCATCCTCGAATCCGAGCACCGAGGCCGGCAGACCTACCTGCTCGGCAAGATCGAGAACGCCCTGCGCCCGGCCCGCGTCACGGGCCACCACCGTCAGGGACTGCACACCCATCGCCGCGAGCGCCACAATCGCCGGACGCGCGGTGCCGCCGGCACCCACAATCACCGCGGGCTGACCGGCCGGATCGATGCCGGCCCCCGTCAACGCTCCAGATACTCCATCGACATCGGTGTTGTCGGCATGCCAGCCCTCACCCGAGTGCACCAACGTATTGGCCGCGCCAATCGACCGTGCGCGGTCGGTAGAGCTCGATGCGACCTCCAGCGCGGCGAACTTACCGGGCATGGTCACCGAGAAACCCACCCACTCGGGCCCGGCGCCGCCGACCACATGGGGCAGCTGAGCGGCCGTGCACTCAATTCGTTCGTAGGTCCAACCGGTCAGACCCAGCTCGCGGTAGGCCGCCAGGTGCAGATCGGGCGAACGCGAATGCCCGATCGGCGAGCCCAGGACCGCAGCGCGGCGAACGTCAGCGCGCACTGTCCAAGATGCCGTTCTTCTTGGCCAGCTCGATGTTTGACAGATGCTCGTTGTAATCGGCAGTGAATAGCGTGGTGCCCTCGGAGTCGATGGTGACGAAGTACAGCCAGTCCCCCGCCTCGGGATGCTCGGCCGCCTGCAGCGCCTCCGGACTGGGAGAACTGATGGGTGTGACCGGAAGGCCCTGCGACACATAGGTATTCCACAGTGTCTTACGCTCGCGGTCATCGTCTGTGGTCGCGACTTCCTGCCGGTCCAGCGGGTAGTTCACCGTGGAGTCGAATTCCAGTTTCTGATGCTTGGCCAGCCGGTTGTAGACGACCCGCGCCACCTTCGCGAAGTCGCGAGGTTTAGCTTCCCTTTGCAGCAGCGAGGCCACCACCAGCACCTCGTAGGGCGACAATCCCGCCGCCTCGGCGTTCAACAGTCCGAGCTGCTGGTACTGCGCGTTACTTTCCCGGATCAGGGAGGCCAGGATCTGCTCCGGCTCGGCCATCGGATCGAAATCCCACCGTCCGGCGGCGATCAGCCCTTCGATGCGGCGATGATCGTCGCGCACGGCGTTGACTCCGTTGGATGCCCATTCCGGGACGGCGAGCTCGGACTGCGACGCCGTCGTGGCGGCCTGCCGTAGATCCGAGGCGGCCACACAGTGTTTGTCTCCGTCCAGGTCCACACAGGAGGCGCGGGCGATCAGGGTGAAGATGCCTTCGGTGACCGCGCCGTTGGCTACCGCGGAGACGTCATCGAGCTGTCGGCCCTCCGGGATGACCAGCAGTCCGACTCGGTTTTCTTGCTCGGCAAGGCGCGTGACGGCGTCCTTGCCGGGAATCTTGGTGCGCAGCTTGTAGAAACCGGGCTGGATCGCGGCGATGGCCTGATTGCCCTGAGCGGCGTCAGTAAACGCGCTGGGGGTCGCCACCACACCCTCATCCTTCAGGCGCTGACCGATGACCTTGGTGGTGTCGCCGCGGTGCACCTCAAACACGAAATCCTTGACCCCGGACCCCGAGTAATCGGTGACCGGGTGGTCGGCACCGAACAGGCTGTCCCACAGCTTGGCTCCACCCACGACGGCAGCGACCGTGATGATGACAACCGCCGCCAGCCCTAGGATTCCGGCGTTGCGACGACGCCGGGCCGCCGCCCTGCGCCGCGCCCGTTCCCGGCGAGTCTCTCGAGGGCGGGGGCCGACAGCGACCGGGACGGCCCGGCGGCCGCCTCCCCAGTCGTCGTCAACGTGCTCCTGGCGATCGTCCCAGTCGCGCCGGTCGCTCAACGCGTGTCCCCTTCACTGCCACACCGGCGCCGCTGCTCGAGCCAATCCTGCAGAATGGCCACTGCTGCCGCCTGGTCGATGATGCCGCGCTGCTGACGAGACCGTACTCCTGCCTCACGCAGAGAACGCTGGGCGGTAGTAGTAGTGAAACGCTCGTCCACTAACCGCACCGGTACCGGGGCGATCCGTGCGCCCAACGCGCGGGCGAATCCCACCGCGTCGCGCGCCGACGACCCAGTACCCTCACGCAGGTTGCGCGGCAGGCCGACGACGACCTCGACCACGCTCATCTCCTCGACCATTTCCACGATACGGCGGAAATCACTGTCGCCCTTAGCATCTCGCGCGACCGTCTGAACCGGCGTAGCAAGAATTCCATCGGGGTCACTCGATGCGATCCCGATCCTGACGGTACCCACATCCACACCCAGCCGACGGCCTCGGCCCGGATCGTCGGGGCCGGGACGATCCGGGGTTGGGGTTTCGCTTGCCGGGTTTTCCGCAAGCGGCTCATCCATGCTGTCGGGCACTCGGCTCAAGCCCGGCGGATCTGTTCACGCAGCGCATGGAGCGCCGCGTCGATGCCTGCCGGATTCTTACCCGAGCCCTGCGCCGTATCGGGTTTGCCGCCGCCCCGGCCGTCCACCGCCTGACCGATAGCGCCGACGAGGTCGTTGGCGCGCAGCCCGGCGTCTTGCGCGGCCTGGTTGACCGACACCACGAAGGGCACCGAACCGTCGCCGGCGGCGATCAACGCGACGACGGCGGGGTCACTGCCGAGGCGGCCGCGGATGTCACCCACCAGACTGCGCAGGTCACCCGCGCCGGTTCCGTCTGGTAGCCGGTGCGCCACCACGGTGGTGCCGCCGATGCGTTCCGCGTTGGCCACCAATGTCGCGATGGAGGCCTTCACCGAGGCCAAACGTGTTTGTTCCAGCTCTTTTTCGGCCACCTTGAGCCGTTCCACCAGCGTGGCGACTCGACCTGGTACCTCCTCGGAGGGCACCTTCAGACTCGAGGAAAGCGCCGCCATCAACGCACGTTCCTTCGAGAGATACCGGAACGCATCCAGGCCGACATACGCCTCCACTCGGCGGACACCGGAGCCCACCGAGGACTCCCCCAGCAGCGTGACGGGTCCGATCTGCGAGGAGTGCGCGACGTGGGTACCACCGCACAGCTCCAGGGAGAACGGTCCGCCGATATCGACGACGCGGACCCGATCACCGTAGTTCTCACCGAACAGTGCCATCGCACCCATCGACTTCGCCTGGTCCAAATCGGTGACGAAGGTATTGACGGGGTAGTTGGCCTCGACTGCCTTGTTGGCAACGTCTTCTACTTCTTGCCGCTGCGCCTCCGAGAGCGCGCCCTGCCAACTGAAGTCGAAACGCAGATATCCAGGCCGATTCAGCGACCCTGCCTGAACAGCGTTGGGGCCCAACACCTGCCGCAGTGCGCCGTGCACCATGTGCGTACCCGAGTGGCCCTGCGTTGCGCCGTGCCGCCAGTGCCGGTCCACCGAGGCCACCACCTGGTCACCCTCGACGAATTCGCCGGATTCCACCGTGACCTTGTGCACGAACAGCGTTTTGGCGATCTTCTGGACATCAGACACCTTCGCCTGCGATGTCGCGTTGGTCCCGTCTCCACGAATGGAACCGATATCGGCGATCTGCCCGCCTGATTCGGCGTACAGCGGTGTGCGATCGAGCACGATTTCGGCGTCGACTCCCGCCGAGGCGACCGGAACCCGGGCACCGTCGACGAAGATGCCCAGAATCGTTGCCTGGGAATCCAATTCGTCGAACCCGGTGAACTCGGTGGGGCCCGCATCGACAAGTTCGCGGTACGCCGTCAGGTCCGCATGGGCGTGCTTGCGCGCGGCAGCATCAGCCTTGGCGCGCTGCCGCTGCTCGTTCATCAGATCCCGGAAGCCGTTCTCGTCCACCGAAAGCCCGGCCTCGGCCGCCATTTCGAGGGTCAGCTCGATGGGGAATCCATACGTGTCGTGCAGGGTGAACGCATCGCTACCCGAAAGCGTGCTCTTTCCGGCCGTTTTCGTCTTGTCCGCGGCATCCTCGAACAGCTTGGACCCAGAAGCCAGGGTGCGGTTGAACGCGGTCTCCTCGGCGACGGCGATGCGGCTGATGCGTTCGAAGTCGGTCACCAACTCGGGGTAGGACGGGCCCATCTCGTCACGCACCACGGCCATCAGCTCGCCCATCATGGGCTGTTCGACGCCAAGCAACTTGGTGGAGCGGATGATCCGGCGCAGCAGGCGGCGCAGCACGTAGCCGCGGCCTTCGTTGCCGGGGCTGACCCCGTCACCGATGATGATCGCCGCGGTGCGAGCGTGATCGCCGATGACCCGGTAGCGGACGTCGTCCTCGTGGCTGCCTTGCCCGTACCCACGCGGGGCAACCGCCGCCACACAGTCGATGACCGGCCGCACGAGGTCGGTTTCATAGACGTTGTCGACACCCTGCAGCAGACACGCGATGCGCTCGACGCCCATGCCGGTGTCGATGTTCTGACGCGGCAGCGGCCCGAGGATCTCGAAGTCCGTCTTGGAGGTGCCCTCGCCACGCTCGTTCTGCATGAACACGAGATTCCAGATCTCGATGTAGCGGTCCTCGTTGGCCTCCGGGCCACCCTCGATGCCGTACTCGGGGCCGCGGTCGTAGTAGATCTCCGAACACGGGCCGCACGGGCCGGGGATGCCCATGGACCAGTAATTGTCGGCCATTCCGCGGCGCTGAATCCGATCCAGCGGCAGTCCGGCGATCTCCTGCCACAGCTCGATGGCCTCGTCGTCATCGAGATAGACGGTGGCCCACAACTTCTCCGGACCGAATCCGTAGCCGCCCTCGGAGACCGGGTTCGTCAGCAGCGTCCAGGCGAGCCGGATCGCTTCCCGCTTGAAGTAGTCACCGAACGAGAAGTTGCCGGCCATCTGGAAGAACGTGTTGTGCCGGGTGGTGATGCCCACCTCGTCGATGTCCGGGGTGCGAATGCACTTCTGGACGCTGGTGGCCGTGTTGTACGGCGGGGTGCGCTGCCCCAGAAAGAACGGCACGAACTGGACCATGCCGGCGTTGACGAACAGCAGGTTGGGGTCGTCGAGGATCACCGAAGCGCTCGGTACCTCGGTGTGACCGGCGTTCACGAAGTGGTCCAGGAATCGCTTCCGGATCTCGTGTGTCTGCATGTCGTCCTTGCGTGTAGCTGGGGAATCTGACCGGACCACCCTACCGGTGCGCCCGCCTATGGCCGGTATACGCCAAGGTCAGGCGGTACCGCCACCGAGTATCTGATCCGTCACACTGCGCCGAGCTAACCGGAAATCGACCTCTGATAGGTACGGACGGGCATCGACAACGAGCGCAGCAATTGCGCCCCTGCACGTGGTCGTCAGGCGCTCGCGTGCGCCACCGGACCCGAACCGTTCCGGCATGCTGAAACCGTATTCTTCCGACGTGGAATCGAGCAGCGGACTGCAAGATCTGATCGACCGTGCGGCCTTCCTATCGACCGAGCATCAACAAGAGCTGCTCGACGGTCCGGGTCAGGCTGCCTGGGATGTCGACCTTCCGAGCCAATCATTCGTGTTCCACTCAGATCCGCCGACCACGTTGTCGTGCGACTTCCTCGGTTCAGCCTCGCCGGAGGCCGGCAGCTGGCTATGGGGCTGGGAGAACGTCAACGGCTTCCCTGACGGTGTGATCGCACTGGCAGGCACGATCCGCGACTATGGCGAAGCCAACGGCATTCCCGAACTCACTTCCGCGCAGATCCCGCTCGATGACGACACCGCGATCGATATCGCTCATCGACTGACGCTGGCTGCCAAATCGGTTTCGGGCAAGTACGCCCATTACTCAGGCCCGACAGGCGGACGCACTCGGGTCTGGCTGCTCCTGGAAGGACCCGCGGTGGCCCTTGCCGACCCATCGGTCATCCGAATCCCCCGGGTGATCACCGAAACCCTCGATCAAGGTGTGCTGTTCGACAGTCGCAAAGCCTTGCAGTCGTACGCGCTGCTACGCGGTCTCGATACCCGCTGGGAGACAGATAATTTGGCGCATCTCGTGGCACCGGACGGCGAGATCGCGATCGAATTCGACGACATCGGACGAATCTCTCGTATGAATCTTCACGCGGAACGCCCAACCCCTGCCCCAGAGGTGCCGACGCGCCGGGGCATCCGCGGCCTGTTCGGTCGGTAGCGCAGCCGCTAGGGGGCGCTCGGCGCGTCGCGGATCGAGCTGTCGACGGCACCACCGATGGGCGCGGTGGCCAACCCGGTGAACGGCCCCAGGAATGGGCCCAGCAGGATGCCCGCACCCGCCTCGGCGGCGTTTCCGGCGGCTCCCGCCCCGACATCGCGTCCGTACTGCTCCACCCATGGATCGACCGGCGCAGGTGGCGGTGGGCCTGGGTCTTCGAAGGGCGCGTCGGGTCCCGGATCTGGGTCCGGATCCGCCCAGGCCTGTGCGGGTGCTGCTATCACGGCCAGCGATACGAGTAATCCGCCCGCAGCCAAACGCGTACGTAACGTCATGCCTTCAGTATGCCGAGTGTGCGGTTCATCCCTTGAGGCCGCGCCGAATGATGGCGCGCAACTTGTCCAGCCGCGATGCGATCTCGCGTTCGTTGCCGTGATCGGTGGGCTGGTAGTAGTCGGCACCGACCAGCTCATCGGGCGGGTATTGCTGTGCCACCACGCCATCGCGGTCGTTGTGCGGATACACATAACCCACCGCATTACCGAGTTTGGCTGCCCCGCTGTAATGGCCGTCGCGCAGATGCGGTGGCACCAGCCCTGCCTTCCCCGCGCGAATATCGCCCATCGCGGCGCCCAACGCCGCCGGGACCGCTCCTGATTTCGGCGCCGTGGCCAGATGTATGACGGCGTGCGTCAGGGTCAGCTGCGCCTCCGGCATCCCGATCAGCTGCACCGTCTGCGCCGCCGCCACCGCCAGCGGTAATGCCGTGGGATCGGCCATGCCGACATCCTCACTGGCAAGGATCATCAGCCGCCGGGCGACGAAGCGCGGATCCTCGCCCGCGATCAGCATGCGCGCCAGGTAGTGCAGCGCGGCATCCACATCGGAGCCGCGGATCGACTTGATGAAGGCGCTTACCACGTCGTAGTGCTGGTCGCCATCGCGGTCGTAGCGCACCGCGGCCCGATCCACCGACTGCTCGACCACCTCGACGGTCACGGTCCCGCCGGCTCCCCCCGCGGTCTCCGCGGCGACTTCCAAAGCCGTCAACGCTCGCCGCGCGTCGCCCGCCGCGAGCTGTGCCAGCAGGCCGAGCGCCTCGGGATCTACCGCCACCGCACCACCGAGCCCGCGCTCATCGGCGATCGCCCGGGTGAGCACTTCACGAATATCGTTGTCGCCCAACGGCTGCAACTGCAGGATCAGCGAGCGCGAGAGCAGCGGTGCCACGACGGAGAAGGAGGGGTTCTCGGTGGTTGCGGCCACCAACAGCACCACCCGGTTCTCGACGGCCGCGAGCAGCGCATCCTGCTGTGTCTTGGAGAACCGGTGCACCTCATCGATGAAGAGCACCGTCTGGCGACCGTGAACCGCGGCGCGGCGGGCATCGTCGATGACCGCCCGCACCTCTTTCACTCCGGCGGACAGCGCCGACAGCGCCTCGAAACGGCGCCCGGTTGCACCCGAAATCAACGATGCGAGAGTTGTTTTCCCGGTACCCGGGGGGCCGTACAGGATGACCGAGGCGGCCCCGGATCCGTCGACCAGACGACGCAACGGCGAGCCCTGTTTGAGCAGATGCCCCTGCCCCACCACCTCATCGAGCGTTGCGGGGCGCATCCGGACCGCCAGCGGCGCGTTGGGCGGCACCCCTGGGTCTATGGGCGTCGAACCAAAATCGCCTCCGGGCACGTCGAACAGGCTGTCTGACACGTCTCAGGCTTACCACGTCGGGCCGACGGGTTCAGCCCGCCGGTTGCGTGACGAAATCGATCAGTTCCTCAACACGGCCGATCAGGGCCGGCTCCAGGTCCGTCCAGGTGCGCACCTTGCCGCGGATTTGGCGCCACGCCTCGGCGATCTCGGTCTGGCTGCCGTGCGGCCAGCCGAGAGCCTGACAGATGCCGTGCTTCCATTCGATGTCGCGCGGGACGGTGGGCCAGGCATGCAGGCCGATCCGCTCGGGCTTCACCGCCTGCCAGATGTCCACGAACGGGTGCCCCACCACCAGGGTGTGCGCGCCGTAGGGGCCCTTCTGCACCGTCTCGGCGATCCGCGACTCCTTCGATCCCTTGACCAGGTGATCGACCAGCACCCCGAGCCGACGGCCCGGACCGGGCTGGAATTCCTTCACGATGGCGGCCAAGTCGTCCACCCCGCCCAGATACTCCACGACGACGCCCTCGACGCGCAGGTCATGTCCCCACACTTGCTCTACGAGCTCGGCATCGTGGCGACCCTCCACGTAGATCCGACTGGCCAACGCGGTGCGCGCCTTAAGACCATGGACCGCAACCGATCCCGATGCGCTTCGGGTCTGTTTGGTGGGCGTGTGCCGCAGTGGCTCCTTGAGGATCACCGGCTTACCGTCGATGAGATATCCCGGGCCCACCGGGAATCCGCGGACCCGACCGTGTCGGTCCTCCAGGTCCATCCGGCCATACTCGATGCGCACGACGGCACCCACGAACCCGGTCTGGGCATCCTCGACTACCAAGCCCTTGATCGCCGCGACCTCGGTTGATTGAGGACGCCGCGGGGAATGCGGGTTGTTGGACAAAATATCGGTGCCATAGCGATCAGCCACCCGGCGATCGTAGGAATGCGGCGGAGCCGCGTCCGGCTACGACGCGCCCGCGTGATTAGACCGTGACCGGGATGGCGTGTGCGTGGGTGCGGGTGGCCACCACGGAGTCGGTGTTTTTCGTTCCGGCGTGCAAGCAGGCCGGAACGGGATATGTCAAAACCCGCCGACTATGCATCCGCAGAAAATAACAATCCTCAACGCACCCAGCAAGACATGGCATGTCCGCTACATCTCGACAGAGACCCGGAGAACTCAGTCCTCGGTGAAGGTTTCGCCGCGCAGCCCACCGATGACATCGGAGGCGTGTGCAGCCACAACGTCATCGTCGACACGCTCGGCGGCCGCCTGCAGTGCCACCCATCGGCCCAGCAGCGCGGAGTGGCTGGGCGCGGAGCTCTCGAATACGACGGTGTCGTCGGAATCTTCGGTGCCGCCGTCCAAGTCGACGTCCACCGTGAAGTATTCGTGGGTGGCGAGCCACACCCACATCAGGCGCGCGTCCAGAATGCGCCGCGCGAGGTTGTCGTCGTCGGCCAGTCCCGGCGCGATCGACACGACATCGGACCGCCACGCTTCGGTCATCGCATCATCGAGCTCGGCGACCTCCTCACGCTCGGTCGCGCCCAGGAACTCCGGGTAGACGGTGAGCGCGTGCGCGATATCCAGCACGATGTCGCGGAAACCGCCCCATTCGTAGTCAAGAATTCGGACGCCGTGTTCGGTGACCAGGATGTTGTCGGGGGCAACCTCGGAGGGACTGAAGGCCCGAACGCCGCCCTTCTCGAAAAGCTCCGCTGTTTGCTGTAGACGAGAGATAAGGGCCGGCGGGACCTCTAGGGAGTACTCGCTTCTCAGGATCTGCTGCAGTGGCGAGATGGCTTCCGCTCCCCCCAGGCGCTGCTGCGCCGGGTCCACATCAATCTTCTTGACATCAAGGCGGCGGAGCAGCGCAGCAAAGTCGCCTTCCCGGCCGATCGTGGCGACATGCATGCGCCCCAGGGCTTGCGCCCATGCCATCAGCGCATGATTTATCGCCGCACGATTGCGCTCCGCGAGCAGCTCGGACATGGTCGGAGCCGAACCTAGGTCGGTCAGCACGATGAGGCGGTCGGCGATGGAATAGGCAACCAGCTCCGGACCAGGCCGATGCTTGGCCGTCAAGGAGTTTGCGAACTGGTACGACACCACCTCGCGGAGCACCGCGGCGTCGGATCCACCCTCGGGGACCTGCTTGATCACCATGGACTTCGGCAACGCGAACGGGTTCTGCACGGCGCGGACCCGAATGACGATCGCAGGCCCACTGCCACCGAGATCTTCCGGTTCGGCAAGCGTGACCGTTGCCCCCGCGCGCCTGGAGAGCAACTCCTCGGCTGTGGCGATAACCTGCGCGACGGGGTCTGCCAATAATGTCGTCATTACCGTCTCACCATACCCCGTCTTTATAAGACTGTGGGGCGGCACACACTCATCACAATATTCGCGTCCCGGTATTTGCCAGTCCACGTACAGAAGATTGCTATTGCCTTCACTGACCGATCGGTCTAATTTATGACCATGCGGTCTGAGAAGTCGTTGACGTTCACCGAACGTGCCCGGCGAGCACAAATAGTGGCGGGCGCCATCGAGGTGCTCGCCAACGCGGGCTATCCGCAGACATCGCTGGCCAAGATCGCCGAGCACGTGGGGGTAGCCAAGAGCGCGGTGCTGTATCACTTCGCGTCAAAAACGGATGTCATCGAGTCCGTGATGCTCGAGGTCTTCACTCGGGCCGCAGCCATGATCGTGCCCGCGGTGCACGCAGAACCCACCCCGACGAGACGGCTCACGGCGTACATCAGAGCGAACATCGAGTTCGTCGTAAACAACCGGGTGGCCGCGATAGCCCTATTGGAGATCATCACCGGCTACCGCAGTGAAGACGGCCTGCGGTTCGACCAGGCAGCAGCGGGTACGGAGCCTCCCGCCGAATTCGCCGCGATGGATCCCGAGTCGATCTTCACCGACGGTGTCACATCCGGCGAGTTCCAGCCGGTTTCACCGCGATTCATGAAGAACGCCTTGCGCGCCGCATTGGACGGGGCGGTATGGGAGCTGGGACGCGACCCTGACTACGACGCTGTCGGCTACGGCGAGCAGCTGGTCGATATGTTCACCAAGGCTGTTGGTGGCGAACCGTGACCACGGTCGTGATCTGCGCCTACGGGACCCGCGGAGACGTGGCACCCCTGACAGGACTGGCCGGTCGGCTGCGCGACACCCTGCCCGCCCGTGTGGTCATCGCCGCGCAGCAGCCCTATGCGGAGATGGTGCGTTCCGCCGGTCTGGAATTTCGCCCCTTGCCCGGCGACACCGAGACGGCAACCCGAGATTCGGCATATGGCCAGGCACTCGTGGACGGCACGCGGATGCGACCCTCACGAGGGGCCCTCACCGAGATGCGTGCCGGACTTGCCGGAGTCGGCGAAGCCATGGCCGAAGCAGCGCGAGACGCCGACGTGCTGCTGGCCGAGGGGCCGGTGGGGACCCTGTTGGGATATCACGTGGCCGAAGCACTCCGCGTACCCAGCGCCGGACTATCCCTTCAACCGTCCTGTCCCACTGCGAACTTCGCACCGCCACCACTCACGGCCCGATCGTTTGGCAGGTACGGAAACCGATTGACGTGGCGCCTTGCCGAGTCCGGGGAACGGATCTATACCCCGCTCATTGATAATCTCCGCCACAACCTCGGCCTGGCTCCGTCGTCGCTGCGCAGCTATCACCAAGCCCGCATCAAGAGCTGGCCGGTAATACACGGCTATAGCGGTCACGTCGTCGCACGCCCCGACGATTGGCTGCCGCACTGGCACCTGACCGGTTACTGGTGGCCCGATGATGATGAAACCTGGATTCCCCCACAAGAACTAGCAGACTTCCTCGACGGCGGTCCCGCTCCCCTCTTCGTCGGTTTGGGCAGCACCGCCACTTCCAAGGGGCTCGAGTTGTCAGAGACCATCGCTGCCGCAATACATGGGGCAGGGGTGCGCGCGGTGGTGCAACGCGGGTGGGCTGGGCTCGTCGGCCTGGGCGAGAACGTCATCAGCGTGGATGACATACCGCACTCTTGGCTGTTTCCGAGGATGGCCGCGGTCATCCATCACTGCGGGGCGGGTACCGCGGCCGCCGCACTGCGAGCAGGGGTCCCCTCTATCCCGGTGCCCGGCATCATGGACCAACCGTTCTGGGCCAATCGACTGGCCCAACTGGGTACCGCCTGCACCCCCCTACCCCGATCATCGCTGGGAGCCCAAGAGCTCTCGGCCTCAATCGCGCGGATGGTCGGGGAACCGCGGTATCGCGAAGAAGCCCAACGTCTCTCACGACTCGTTCGTGACGAAGACGGCGCTGGGGCGGCGGTGGCCGTCATCGCCGCACTGCTGGATACCACGACGAAGGATGGGGATCATGGCTACTGAACTTCTGATGGGCAACGCGCTGCTGGCTGGAGCGATCACGCTGGCGGGTGGCGCCATCGGGGCGGGTATCGGCGACGGCATGGCCGGGGCACAGCTCATCGCCGGGGTGGCCCGTCAGCCGGAATCTCAGAACCGGTTATTCACACCATTTTTCATCACCGTCAGCCTGGTGGAGGCGACATTCTTCATCAATGTGGCATTTATGGCCCTGTTTGTGTTCGCCACACCGGGCGGGTAGTCAGCCCTCGGGATCCCCCGCGGCCATGACGATCTCGTGAATCAGCCGCATCTTGTCCAGGACAGGGCCGGGCAACACGAAGGGGTACAGATCGCCGTGTCCCATCGAACGATTGACCATGTTGAGCGACCACGCCAGCGGCAGCCACATCTCGATGATGGTGTCGAATCCGCTCGGCCCCAACACCCTGCGATCGAAGGTGCCGCCGGCCGGGGCCAGCGCAAAGGATGCGGCGGTGTCCAGCGTGTCGCGGATGTGCAGATAGTGCGCGAAGGTCTCGGCCCAGTCCTCAGCCGGATGCATGCTCGCGTAGGAAGAGACGAAGTTCGCCTCCCAGTCCTCCGGAGCGCCCTGTTGGTAATGGCGATCGAGCGCCACCTGGTAATCGGCGTCCGCATCACCGAAGAGTGCACGGAACCTCTCGGCGTAGTCCGGTGAGCTCCCGATAAGCCGGTAGTAAAAGTAATGCCCGATCTCGTGGCGGAAATGTCCGAGCAGGGTGCGGTACGGCTCGTCCATGGAGATGCGAAGCTGCTCGCGGTGGACGTCATCCCCTTCGGCAAGGTCCAGGGTGATCACCCCGTTGTGGTGGCCGGTCATCACCTGCTCGTGCTCGCTGGAGAGCAGGTCGAACGCCAATCCGAACTGGGGATCCGCGTCCCGGCCCGTGACGGGTAGCCGCAGCTCGGCAAGCTCGGCGATGAGCCGGCGCTTTGCCTTCTCCGCGTCGGCGAATGCCGGCATAGCGATCGTGTCAGAGTCGTTGGGCCGGGTGCGAGTGAGCGCACACGAGACACATACCGTTCCTGCCCCGGTGCCATTCACCAACCAATTGCATTCGGCCACATGCAAATTTGCGCACAACTGATGACTATCGGCATCGACGAATCCGGGACCCTCATCCTCGGCGAGGACGAGCAGTGCCTTCTGTTCAAGCGAGAAACCGACATGACTGCCACAGGACAGGCATACCGAGTTCTCGAACGCCAGATGCTGGCCGCATTGCGGGCAGATGAAGTCACGCATGAGCAGGACTCTCCTCACAGGGGGCGACGTCGACCGACACCTTGATGGTGCTGCTCTCGGAGTCGGTGTAGATGATCCCGCGCAGCGGTGGAACATCGGCGTAATCGCGACCCCAGGCAACGGTGACATACCGTTCGTCGGCAACCGTGTTGTTGGTCGGGTCAAAGGCTACCCAGCCGTCGACCGGGACCCACACCGCCGCCCAGGCATGAGTGGCGTCGGCGCCGACAAGACGGGCCTGTCCGGGCGGCGGATTGGTTGCCAGATAACCGGATACGTAGCGAGACGCCAGGCCCTGGCTTCGCAACGCCGTGGCCGCGATACGGGCGAAGTCCTGACACACACCTTCGCGGGCAGCCAGAACCTCGCTGACCTTGGTGGAGATGGTGGTCGACCCGGAGCGGTACTCGAAGTCGCGATAGATCCGCCCCATCAGGTCCACGACCGCCTCGCCGAGCGGCCGCCCGGGGGTGAAACTCACTGCGGCGTAGTCACATACCTCATCGGTGATCTCCGGAGTCGCCAAGTCCAAAACAAACTCTGTGGCCAACGCCGCCGCCCCGGTCGGCTCCCCGTACGCCGGGCGGGCAAGCTCCCATGCCTGGTGCCACCCGGCTCCCGGCGGCGCCGGGTTTTCGACGTCGACAACTGAGTGCGCCGTCACACTCAGCTCGCGGTGCGGCGTGGTGACGTGGAAGTAGGAGCTCAGATTCCCGTACAGGTCTCTGCCGGTCGAACTGTCCGAAGGTTCGGGCTCGACAATCAGCTCACTCGATTCGCAACGCTGCCAGTCGGTGTCACGCGGCGTGAGGTAGCCACGCCCGTACGAACTGGTGACGTCATCGGAGTACCGATAGAGGGTGCGGTGCGTCACCCGATAACGGATCACCGATGAGCCGCCGCCGCCAACACCATCGGTCACGGCAGCTTCCGCCTCGTGTCGGGACCCCACAGTGGCTGCATGCCAGTCGGCATGGACAGGTGGGTCGCGGTGACCACGGTCGACAGTTCGCGCAGCGCCTGGTGAACGTTGTCGAGAGTTTCGGCCAGCGTGTCTCGCCGCCCCTCCTCGTTCGCGGTGTCCAGATCGGACGGGTCAATTCGCCGCAGTTGGGTCACCAAGTCTTCCACCAGCCGTTCGGGGCGTGAGGTACCCGAGGCACTGGGTAGCGATTTGAGGTCATTGCGTAGCGACTCCACTTGATACAGCAGCGATCTGGGATTGTCGGCGTCGAAAAGCAACAGATCGGCGACGGCCTCCAGACTGATCTTGCCGCGGGTGCGGCGGCGGTACATCACCGAAGACTCGCAGGCCACCAGCGTGGATTCGGTCACCGACTGGTCGGCCGCACGGCCGCGAACCGCGGTGAGAGTGGAACGCAACAGGGCGGTCAGACCGAGGCCACGCTCGATGCGTTTACCGATATCCATGATGGTCCAGCCGATATCGTGAACCGTCGACTCTGCCGCAAGCCCGGACAGCGCGAGCAGCCCTGCCAGTACCTGGGTTTGTGTCGCGGCGAGCACGGTGTCATCCATCCGCGTCGGGGTGTCCCCGGATCGCGTGAACTCGTCGTACTCCGCCGCGGCGGACGCGATGGCCCGATCCATCCCGCCGAGCACCATCCAGGTGTCGTTGGACATCTGGTCGCGGACCGCGCGAGCAGCCAGTCCGAGCCGCTCCAGCGATTGCGCCAGCGACCCGGCCCGTTCCTTGTCCACCGTCAAGGACCACAGCTGGGTTCCCAGATCCTCTGCCGCGGTGTCGGTACCGGTGATGTCTCCCAACGCCTTCAACAGCACCGGGACACATTCGCTGGCCTCCATGAACTGCCGATACCGATACTCGTGGAAGCGTTCCCGCGTGACGGACAGCAGCCTGACCAGATTCTCCGCACGCTCTCCGTACCGCCCCAGCCAGAACAGATCGGACAGCACGCGCGGTGAGCTGACCGCGTCCGATCCCACCGATCGCCCCGCGGGCAGATCCAGCGGAGCGACGGTGAGCGCGCGCTCGGTCTGATCACGATCCGGCTGTTGAACCCAAATATCCTTGGCAGCAAAGCTATTGAGCGTCGCACCCGAGTAACCGGTGGCTGCGACATAGCCGAGACCACCGATCATCGGCGCGTATCCGCCACGCTGCGCGACCGTGAACAGACGCATACCCACTGGCGCCGCGGTGAGTGCGCCGGAGCGCAGATAGGTGGGGGCCACCGACAGTTCGGGGAGTTCCTGGCCCACCCAACGCCAGGGAGCCGCCTCGATACGCGCCCGCAGTGTCTCCAAGGTCTGGACAGACTGCAATGGACCCGTGTAGACCTCTTCCCCCACTGTCGATTTCACCAGCAAGGAACCCAGGTGCGCGAGCAGATGCGAGCGCTCCGCGTCGATACCGCCCCACCAGGATTGAGCGCCGGGCAAGGCAAGTGGCTCGTCGAGCAGCCGCTGTGACAGACCCGGCAGGAAACGAGCCAATCCGGGATTTTCCAGCACTCCGCTGCCCAGCGAGTTGACGACGGTCACCGCGCCGCGACGGATCACCTCGACCAGCCCGACAACTCCCAATCGTGAGTCGGCCCGCAGGTCCAGCGGATCGGAATAGTCGGCGTCCACGCGGCGCAGCACCACGTCCACCCGGCGCAGGGTGCCCAGTGAACGCATCCAGAGCTTGCCGTCGCGTACCACCAGATCCGCGGACTCGACCAGCGGGAAACCCAGCACCGACGCCAGATAGGCCTGATCGAAGGACGTCTCCGAATGGATACCGGGGCTGAGCACCACCACCGCCGGATCCTCCACGGATTCTGGAGCGACGTCGATGAGCGCCAGCCGCAGTGTCTGCGCGAAGGATGAGGTCGGCCGCGGTGCCACCTTCTCGTACAGGTCCGGGGCGGCGTGTGCGACCACCCGCCGGTCTGCCATCGCATAGCCGGCACCGGACGGCGCCTGGGTCCAGTCCGCGTTCACCCGGAAGTCACCGGCGGCGGTGCGCCCGACATCGGACCCGAGCAAAAAGAGCTGATGCCGCCCGGGCAGCGCCATGCCGTGAGCCGCACGCAGGTATCCGGGATGGGCGAACAACAGCTGGGGCGGCAGCGCACCGGAACTGATCAGTTCCTGCGGACCGTAAAGGTCGCTGAGGATGGCGTCCAGCAGCGTGGCCCGCTGAGTGAGGCCGACCTCCAGGTGGTTCCAGTCCTCCGGGTCCAGCAGCAGTGGCAGCCCGTCCAGGCGCCAGGGCACCGGCACCGCCGGCGTGTCGGGTCCGGGCACGCCCCCCGCGACGCGCCGCGGATCCATGTAGGTGATGCCGTCGCTGTCGACGAGGGTGCGGACCCGGTCCAGCAGACGGTCCAGGCCGGGGCGGCCGCGCTGTGCGATGGCGTCAGCCAGGTCGGTCCAGCCCGGGCGGACGCTGCCGTCCGGCGCCAGGAACTCGTCATAGCCCGCCTGGGTACCCCGGCGCCCGACCTCGAACAGTGCTCCCTGGGCACGAGCACTGCGGTACTGCTCTATCAACGGGTTATCGTCCGAACCGAAGCCGGGTCCGATGGGAGCCCCCGAAGCAGGTGCTGCCACCGGCCGTACCTTCCTTCCCGTTCATGCGGTCCTACCTGCGTCCCACGGTTCTCGCACGGCGTAGATCCAGGATGCCGGGCGCCACCGCATCGGTGGACATGCGCGCTTGTTTCTCGCGCAAGTCTGACAAATCGACGCGCCCGGTGGTGTAACCGGTGGCATCGAAGCGCCGACCACGGCGTGCTTCGGCTGCCACCGCGTTGACGGGAGGGTCGTCGTAGGACCGGCCACCCGGGTGCGACACGTGGTACGTACAGCCGCCGCGAGACAGCGCGTTGGCCGTGTCGATGAGCTCGAAGCGCAGCGGTTCGTCGACGGTGATGCTCGGGTGCAGCGCGCTGGGCGGTTGCCACGCCCGGTACCGGACTCCGGCCACCTGCACATCCGGGTTGGCGGTGGAGAGCAACGGGATGGGTTCGCCATTACAGGTGACGACGTACCGAGAGCGATCGGCTCCGATCACCCGCACCTGCACGCGCTCGATCGAGGAGTCCACGTATCGCGCGGCGCCTCCCGCGGTGGCCTCCTCCCCCAGCACCCGCCACGGTTCGATGGCGCCGCGCAGTTCGATCTCGATACCGTCGAACACCGCGGTGCCGATCCGCGGGAACCGAAACTCGGTGAACGGATCGAGCCAGCTGGTCTCGAAGGCGATGCCGTGCGCGCGCAGATCGGCGGCGACCTGCGCGATGTCGTGAATAATGAAGTGCGGCAACAAGTAGCGGCCGTGCAGGTTTTCCCCGTGGCGGATCAACGGAGCACGCAAGGGCTGCTCCCAGAACCGGGCGACCAGCGCACGGACCAGTAGCGACTGCACCATCGCCATCTGGAAATGCGGCGGCATCTCGAACCCACGCAACTCGAGCAGGCCCAGACGTCCACGAGCGCTGTCCGGGCTGTAGAGCTTGTCGATGCAGAACTCGGCGCGATGGGTGTTTCCCGTGATGTCGGTAAGAAGGTGCCGCAGCGCCCGATCGACATGCCATGGTGAGGCGCCTGCGGAGCGGCCATCTTCGGATGCGTCGCCTGCGGAGCGACCATCATGATCAGGTGCCTTGGTCAATCTATCGATCTCAGCGAAGGCAATTTCCAACTCGTACAACGCCTCTTCGCGCCCTTCGTCAACGCGAGGGGCCTGCGACGTGGTGCCGACGAAGCGGCCGGAGAACAAGTACGACAACGCCGGGTGATGCTGCCAGTACGTCAGCAGGGATACCAGCAGATCGGGCCGGCGCAGCAGCGGTGACGTCGCCGGGGTACGACCCCCCAACGTGATGTGGTTGCCACCGCCTGTGCCGGTGTGGGTCCCGTCCACATCGAAAGACTCGGTGGTCAGCCGCGCTTTGCGTGCCTCTTCGTACAGCACCCGCAACTGCTCGGCCTGCTCGGCGAAGCTGGCGGTCGGGGTCACGTTCACCTCGATCACTCCCGGATCGGGGGTGATGCTCATGGTCTCCAGACGCGAATCGGGCGGTGGCCCATACCCTTCGATCACCAGCGGACAGGTGACTGCCGCCTCGATAAGTGCGATGAGATCCACGAAGTCGTCAACGTGTTCGAGCGGCGGCAGGAACAGATAGAGCAGACCGTCGCGGATCTCCGCGACCAGCGCGGTGGTGGGCGCGCCCTCGGCGGGCACCACCGCGGCCGCGGTGCCGGGGCGTTGTGCCGCGAGTTCCGCGGCGGCGCTGAGCGGGTCCGCCTCGGCCGGGTGCGGCGCCGGCTGCCAGGAGATCGCCTTCAGTGGGAGCCGCAGCCCGGCAGGAGAGTCGCCGTCTGCCAACACGATCCGGCCGCGGCGCAGTCTCCAGTCTGCGCTTTCCCAGCCGTCCTCGCCCCGATGCAGTGGCAGCACGTAGGCCGCAGGCTCGGTGACGGGCTCATCCAATCGATGCAACAGGTCCGAGCGCCGATCCGTCGCATCCTCGTGCGGCGCAAGATCATCGACCGCCGTCACCGGATCTCCCGCGGGGCGCCGGACCGATGCGGCCAGCCGACTCAGCGGGTCCTCGTATGCCGCGCGTACCTGACTGTCGGGCAGCCCGAGATCACCTGCGAGCGCGGTGAGCAGCGCGCGGTCGGCCCCTTCGGGGGTGGACCACTCGCGATCGTCGTCCCACGGGTCGGCCAGCAGCTCGGGGTCAGACCAGAGCGGTTGGCCGTCGCGACGCCAATGCAAACCGATCTGCCACCGCGGCAGGGGTTCGCCGGGATACCACTTTCCCTGACTGCGCTGCACCAAACCCCTTGGTGCCCAAACCTCTTTGAGGCGAGCAGCAAGGTCGCTGGCAAGTACCCGTTTGTGGTCCCCATCGGCCGCGGTGGTCCATTGTTCGGAGACCTGGTCGTCGATCGACACGAAGGTCGGCTCCCCACCCATCGTCAACCCGACCCCGGCCGAATCGAGCCGGGCGTCTATCTCCGCTCCCAGCGCGGTGACGGCCTCCCAAGCCGATGCGGCGTACGGCAGGGTCACGCGCGGATCTTCGTGGACACGGGTGACGGTGTTGGAGAAGTCGAGGGTGGACTCACACATATCGGTGGCGCCCGTGATCGCGGCGGACGTCGATGGGTGTGGGGTGGCCGACAGCGGTATGTGACCCTCGCCCGCGAGCAGTCCCGAGGTGGGATCCAGACCCACCCATCCGGCGCCCGGGATGTACACCTCGGCCCAGGCGTGCAGGTCGGTGAAATCGGCAACCGGCCCCGAGGGCCCATCGATTGCCGCGATATCCGAGGTCAACTGGACCAGATACCCGGACACAAAACGGGCGGCCAACCCCTTCTGCCGCAGGATGGACACCAGCAGCCAGGCGGTGTCGCGACATGAACCGATGCCTACGGCCAGCGTGGTGTCGGGGCTCTGAACCCCCGGCTCCAACCGCACTGCGTAACCGACGTCCGCACACAGCGCCTGGTTGAGCGTGACGAGATAATCGATGATGCGGGTGGAGGGTGCCATGGTGAAGTTGGCGACCCAGGCCCGAACCAATTCACCGGGCCCGGAGCCCGGATCGGATTCGTCCACCGGTTTGAGATAGGGCTCGAGATCGGCCAACAACGCGGGCGGATACCCGAATCCGATGTGCTCGGCCCATTCCTCGATGAAGAAGTCGAATGGGTTGACCGACTTCAGATCGGCGATAAGTCCGACGGTGATGGACAGCTGTCGGGTGCGGTTCGGAAATACGACGCGGGCAAGGAAATTGCCGAAGGCATCCTGTTGCCAGTTGATGAAATGATCTTCCGGAGCGATGCGTAGCGAGTACGCCTCGATGGGGGTTCGGGTATGCGGAGCTGGGCGCAACCGAATCTCGTGCGGGTGCACCTGCACGAGTCTGTCGAATGCGTAGCTGGTCCGATGCTCCAGCGCCACCTTGATGCCCATCGGCTGATCCCACCATAACCTGGGCTCACCCGCTTGGTCAGTGAATCAGGGCACGGCCCATCACCGTCCATCCGGCATGGTGCGGGGGCGACGGCATGTAGCTCGAGCGTGCGAATTCGGTCGAAAATCGGCCGAGAACCGACACCATGCGCACACTCGGTGCCACAGTTCCCGGCTAGCGGCGGCGCAGCTCGAAGATCGGGATGGCCCGGGCGGTCTTCTCCTGGTACTCCGCGAACACGGGAACCTGCTCAACCACCTTCGGATACAGCGCATCGCGCTCATCAAGCGAAAGCTCGTGCGCGGCGACGTCGTATCCGTCGGTACCAATGTCGATATGCGCATGTGGATTCGCACGCAGGTTGTGCACCCAGGCGGGGTCTTTGTCGGCGCCGCCGAAGGAACCGACAATATAGATCTTGCCGTCGATATCGAAGTAGGCCAGCGGATTTAGGCGTTTCTGCCCGCTCTTGGCGCCGGTGTTCGTCAGCAGCAAGATCGGCACGCCGGCGAACTGTCCGCCGACGTCGCCGCCATTGGCATGGAACTCCCGGGCAATCCCATCGTTGAATTCGTTGATCACGGCGGCGGGCTGCTCGTTGAAAGGTGTGTCATCGGTCACCCCACCAGAGTGCCACTGCTGCGCCGCGTTCTCAGGTTGCACTGTCAGGATGGCTGGGTGACGGTGGCCACTTCCCAGGATCGACGTTGGTTCGGTTCGACCGAAGTCCTGGTGGTGGCACTCATCTCGATGGCCCTGGCAGCGGGCTGGTTACGCGGGATCGTCGACGGCAACGAGAAGCTCGCCACCGCCGGAACCGTGTTCTGCGGGGTGTTCGTCCAGGCCGTCCCGTTCCTTGCGCTCGGCGTGATCGTGAGTGGCCTCGTCGCGACATTCGTCACCCCGGAACGACTGGCCCGGTGGCTGCCGAATCGGTCCGCCGCCGCGGTCGCGGTGGCCGGCATCAGTGGTGCCGCGCTGCCCGGTTGTGAATGCGGTTCGGTTCCCGTGGCGCGCCGGCTGTACGGACCCGGATCCGTCGGTGCGGCCGCGCTCACGTTCATGCTGTCGGCACCGGCCATCAATCCGGTGGTGTTGGTCGCCACGGCCGTGGCCTTCCCCGGTCAGCCGAAGATGGTGCTGGCACGCGCGGTGGCATCCCTGTTGACCGCGATGGTGATGGGCATGGCCTGGTCGCGCTGGGGCCGGGACAGTTGGGTGACGCGCAGGCTGCCGACCGCGCACGCCGGATCCTCTTCGCGCTGGACGACTTTCACCGAGGCGGCGCGGCACGATTTCCTGCAGGCGGCCTCGTACTTGGCCATCGGGGCAGTCGCCGCGGCGGCTTTGCATGTGCTGGTGCCCACTTGGGTGTTCGAGCATCTTGCGGGCAATCTGGTGGTCGGCGTGGTGACCATGGCTCTGCTGGCGGTGGTGCTGGCGTTGTGTTCGGAGGCCGACGCCTTCGTCGCCGCGAGCATCACGATGATGCCGCTGATTCCGAGACTGGTGTTTCTTGTGGTGGGACCGGCCGTCGACGTGAAGCTCATCGCGATGCAGTCGGGCATGTTTGGGCGGGCCTTCGCGGCCCGTTTCGCGCCGCTGACGTTCGTGGTGGCCACGCTCGTCGCCACGGGTGTCGGCGTCGCGGTGCTGGGGGCCTCATGAGACGCGATACCGAGAACACGCTGCTGATCCTGTTGGGGGTCAGCGTGGCGATGATCGCGGTGACCGGAACGTTCACCCGCTACGTCAAACCCGGGCTACTCCCGTGGCTGGCCGCGTCGGCGGTCGTCGTGATCGGTCTCGGGCTGGCCGCCGTCATCCGCGATGTCCGCAACGGCCACACCGACCACAATCACGAAGGTCACGATGGTCACGCCCACAAGCACGGCGCCACATGGTTTTTGGTGCTGCCCGTCGTTCTGCTCATCTTCATCGTGCCGCCGGCCCTCAGCGCGCGCTCCATCGCGCCGGCCAACATCACTGCGTCCGTCAACACGCCCCGGCGTGCCTTTCCCCCACTACCGCCGGGTGACGCGCCCACAGTGTCGCTGCCTGAGGTATTGATGCGCATCGCCGCCGGCTCCTCGGACACCCTGAAGGGCCGCACGATCACCGTCACCGGGTTCACGTTCAAAGAGGGTGAACGCACCGACCTCGCCAAGATCGTCATCGTCTGTTGTGCCGCGGATGCGCAGCTGGCGCGCCTGCAGATGTCTGGGCCCGCGGCGGTGTCCGCGTCTGCTCTTCCGGAGAACACCTGGGTGTCCGTGACCGGAACCGTACCGGACGGGCAGAGCTATCGCGGCCCCTCGTCGATTCCCGTCATCGAGGTCACCGGGCTAACTCGTACCGATCCGCCCAAGAGCACCTACTAGAGGGAGTCGCGTTGCGCTACAAGGCATACCTGTTCGACGTGCAGGGCACGCTGCTCGACTTCTTCGAGCCGGTGTCACACGCGGTTGCCGAGTACGCCCCCGACATTGACGCAGCGGCATTCACACGGGCCTGGCGCACAGACTATTTCGAGCGTGTCTCGAGTCTGACCCAGTCGGTCGACGACTGGACCCAGGTGCAGGATCTGTATGCGGCCGGTTTCGCCGATGTCTGCGGGACATTTGGACTGCCGCGCCCGGAGCGTGTCATCGCGAATGCGGTCGCGTCCAGCTGGCAACGGCTGGTTCCGTGGCCCGACGTGCCCGCCGGCCTGTCGGCCCTGCGGTCGCGGGCCGTCATCGCGACGTTGTCCAACACCGATATGGCCACCATGGTGAATCTGTTCAAACGCCTGGGCATTTCGTGGGACGCGGTGCTGACCGCCGAGGTGTTCGGGCACTTCAAGCCGCACCCGGTGGTGTACCGGCATGCACTGCGCTACCTGGGGGTGCAGCCCGGTGAGGCGGCGATGGTGGCGGCGCATCCTTATGACCTGCGGGCCGCACGGGACATCGGGATGGGCACCGTCTTCGTCTCACGGCCGGACGAATACGGTGACCCCGCTTTGGCTCATACCGATGCTGATGCCGAGTTCGATCAGCGAGTCACCGACATCGGCGAGATCGCCTAGCGCAGCCCTCGCGGCCGCACCAGTAGCACCAACACCCCGGCCAGGACGATGCCGAAAAGGTTGACCGCCAGCTGCAGCGCGGAAAGTCCGGCGATATCCCATTCCCCCACCGTGGCCGCCACCACCGCAAGCCCTGCCGCCGGCACTGTGGTGACCGAGATGAAAACGCCCACCAGGGCTGACGATTTCGCCGACATCAACGAGAGCATCCCCGCGGCGCCGGCCAACAACGCGACCACCAGAGAGAACGGCCCCACCTGAAACACGAAGTCGACCTGCTGCAGCTCACGCACACTCTTCAACGTGACCCACCCGGCGGCCTCGGCCGCCAACGTGCCAACGGCGGTGACCCCCATCGCCACCGGGAAACCGACAAGCAACGCCAGTAGCGACCGCCGGGCCAGCGACCATGTGCGCCGCACAATTGAAACCGCCAGCGCGGCAAGCGGGCCGAACTCGGGTCCGACCACCATGGCACCCACGATGGTGACCGGCGAATCGGTGACTACACCGACAGCGGCGATCAGGCAGGCCAGGCATAAGAAGGCCAGAAATGTCAGGTTGAGAGTGGACTCCTCGCGGGTGCGCCCGATCAGCTCGTCCCAGATGACGGCGTCGGCAGGGTCGCCTTCCGCGTCGTCCTCGGCCTCATAGGCGGTCTGCGAGATGACCGTGTCGAGCACCTCGGCGGTGATCGATCCACGCTTGTCGATATCGATCGACTTCAACCCGTCGAGCACCTCATTGGCGGTCTCGCGAGCGACATCGGCAGTGATGACGTCGCCGGCCGGGCTGATCGCAGCCTTGGGCACGCGGACGATGTGCGCGACGCCGGTGGTGGTGGACAGGAATTCCACCACCTGATCCGACAGATCGGTAGGCGCGATCACCCTGACGTGCAGCACGTGCGCTACGCGTCCGCCGGCTTATCCACCTTGTCGGCCTTGTCGGCCTTGTCGGGTTTGGCGTCGATCCCGGATTCCTTGCGCTGGGCCGCCGTGATCGGTGCCGGTGCGTCGGTCAGCGGATCCACGCCGCCACCGGACTTCGGGAAGGCGATGACCTCGCGGATCGAGGACGTACCGGCCAGCAACGCGGTCACCCGGTCCCAGCCGAAGGCGATGCCACCGTGCGGAGGCGCACCGAAAGCGAAAGCGTCCAGCAGGAACCCGAATTTCTCCTGAGCATCCTCGTTGCTGATGCCCATCACCTGGAACACCCGTTCCTGAACGTCGCGGCGGTGAATACGGATCGAACCGCCACCGATCTCGTGCCCGTTGCACACGATGTCGTAGGCGTAGGCCAGTGCCGACCCCGGATCGGTGTCAAAGGTATTCTCCGACTCCGGTTTCGGCGAGGTGAAGGCGTGGTGCACCGCGGTCCACGCGCCCGAGCCGACGGCCACGTCACCGGCGGCAGTCGCGTCACCGGCGGGTTCGAAGAGCGGAGCGTCCACCACCCAGGTGAAGGCCCAGGCGTCGGGGTCGATCAGCCCGAGGCGCTGCGCTACCTCACCACGCACCGAGCCCAACAACGCGCGCGAGGACTTGGCGGCGCCTGCCGAGAAGAAGATGCAGTCACCCGGGCTGGCGCCAACGTGCGCGGCCAGCCCGTCACGTTCCGCGTCGGACAGATTCTTGGCGACGGGTCCACCGAGGGTGCCGTCCTCGGCCACCAATACGTAAGCGAGCCCCTTGTGCCCGCGCTGCTTGGCGAACTCCTGCCAGCCGTCCAGCGTGCGGCGTGGCTGATCGGCGCCCCCGGGCATCACCACCGCGCCCACGTACGGAGCCTGGAACACCCGGAAGCTGGTCTCGGAGAAGTAGTCGGTGCACTCCACCAGCTCCAGCCCGAACCGCAGGTCCGGCTTGTCACTGCCGTATCGGCGCATCGCCTCGGCATACGTGATGCGGGCGATGGGCGTCGGCACGTGATAGCCGATCAGGTCCCACAGTGCGACGAGGATCTCCTCGGCCAGCGCGATGACATCGTCCTGGTCCACGAAGCTCATCTCGATGTCGAGCTGGGTGAACTCGGGCTGCCGGTCCGCGCGGAAATCCTCATCCCGGTAGCAGCGCGCGATCTGGTAGTACCGCTCCATGCCGGCGACCATGAGCAGCTGCTTGAACAGCTGCGGGCTCTGCGGCAGCGCGTAGAAGCTGCCCGGCTGCAGACGCGCCGGGACCAGGAAGTCGCGTGCTCCTTCCGGTGTCGAACGCGTCAGTGTCGGGGTCTCTACCTCGACGAAATCGTGGCGGGACAGCACCGTGCGTGCCGCGGCGTTCGCCTTGGAGCGCAACCTGATTGCATTGCCCGGCCCCTCGCGGCGCAGGTCTAGGTAGCGATACCGCAGACGCGCTTCTTCGCCCGCGGTCTCGTCGAGTTGGAACGGCAGCGGCGCGCTCTCGTTGAGCACCTTCAGTTCGGCGGCATTGACCTCGATCTGACCGGTGGCGATCTCGTCGTTGGCGTTGCCATCGGGCCGGACCTCCACGACACCGGTGACCTCGACGCAGAACTCGGCGCGCAACCGATGGGCCTGCTCCAGCACCGCGTCATCCCGGAACACGACCTGGGAGACCCCGGAGGCGTCACGCAGATCGATGAAGATGACGCCGCCATGGTCACGCCGTCGGGCTACCCAACCGGCAAGCGTCACTCTCTGCCCGGCGTCCGACTCCCGCAACGAACCGGCGTCATGAGTGCGCAGCACGAAACATCCCCTCTTCATGGGACCAATGGGCCTGCCCTGATGGCGAGCCCTTACGGCTACCGAGCCTAGCGGCCCGGGTCTCCAGCCCTGACGAGTGCGAGCCTCACGCGACTTTCGGACCGAATTTCCGCGCCAGGCTCGCACCCAAGCTCGAGGCTCAGTGCACCTGAGCCCAGGCGATGCGGCGCACCGAGTCCGGGTCTTCGATAGTGACATCGGATCGGGACCGGATGATCCGGGTTCGTCGACCGTCTGCGCCGTAGGTGGGCCAGTCCTGCGGCCCTGCTCCGGTGGCGAAGTCCAGCCAGGCCCGTTGCATGCGACGCCCGACAGACGGCATCATCCGCGCACCCAACGGACTCAACAACATGCCCACGAAGGATCCATAACTGTGCTGGACGTGCACGATCTCGCTGCCGTGGGTGGCGCCCAGGCCAAGGAGTTTGAGTCCCCACGCAGTGTGATCGAAGCGGTACATGTAGGTATCGACGAAGGCGCTGTAGGCATCGGCGAAAGCCCACATGGGGGCGGCGAACATGGCATCGGAGCCCACTGCGACGAGCGCCTGGCGGCTCGGATATCCCGGGTAGGAGGCGATGATCGCGTCTTGATACTCCGGGCCCACTCGGTTGAAGTAGCCGTTGACCGTCGGCTCCGTGGTGGGCAGCATCGGCGGTTTCACGCGGGCGAACATCGATGCCTCATGGCTGTTGGACCCGATGATGAGCGGCACCTGGTGCACCTCACCGCGCCGAGCCGCCTCGATCGGGTGATGCGGCAGCAGCTCGGTGCCGTGCGCGAGCCCGTATCCGAGGACCGGGGTCTCGGTCGCGCTCTCGATCTGCAGTTTGGCCGCACCGCGGCGCAGTTCGCGCTGCGGCAGGACCTTGAGCCTGCTCGGGTCGGTGACATCGAGTAGCTCAAGGTATCGATGCGCACGCCTGTCACGCAGTGCCTTGTCGGCGATCAGTGGCAGTGCCGGACTCTGCGCAATGGCACGGCCGAACAGTCCTTCCGCCGCCGGACTCGCCAGCAGCGCCAGCACCGATGTCGCCCCGGCCGACTCACCGAAGATCGTGACGTGATCGGGATCGCCGCCGAAGGCCGCGATGTTGTCCCGCACCCAGGTGAGCGCGGCGATTTGATCGCGTAGCGCCAGGTTGTCGTCGAAGCCCTCTCCCAGCGCGCTGAGCTCCAACCCGCCCAGGGCTCCGATGCGGTACGTGACATTGACGACGACGACGTTGCCGTTGGCGGCGAGCCGCGCCCCGCTGTACAACTCCAGCTGGCCGGCGCCGAACACGAAGGCACCACCGGGTATCCACACCATCACCGGGAGGCTGGCACGCACGTCCGGCGACCATACGGTGAGAGTCAGGCATTCTTCGCCGCGAATCTTCGGGTCATCGCGTCCGGCGCCCACGAACGATTTTCCTTGCGGGGGCAACGGAGCGTGCTCGATGGCATCGCGCACGCCGTCCCAAGGCTCCAACGGCACGGGTGCCAAAAATCGAAGCTGCTCGACGGGCTGCTGCGCATACGGCACCCCGCGCCAGACGGAAACCCCACCGTCGATGGTGCCGCGCAGATCCCCCAATGGCGTGCGGACGATTGTCGGTAGGGCGACGTCAACGGCCACGTATCGAATCGTAGTGCGGGTGGGGGCGAGCCGCCGGTGACGACAAGCCGAGCCGTGGGTGAAAAACTCGCCGACCCTCTAGCGACCCGAGCGTCGCTGGAGTATGCAAAGGTGGGCGGCAGCGCGAGCAACGATCGCCCCGGAACACATGGGAGTGGCAGACCAATGACCTTCAACGAAGGCATGCAGATCGACACCAGCACCACCTCGGGCGGCGGCATGGGCCGCGGCCCCAAGATGGCCATCGGCGGTGGCGTGGGCGGGTTACTGATCGCCGTGGTGGTCATGCTGCTCGGCGGCGACCCCAGCCAGGTTCTCCAGCAACAGGGCCAACAGCAGGTGGGCCCGGCCCAAGAGCAGACCCAGGATTTCACCCACTGCAAGACAGGTGCTGACGCGAACAAGGCATTGGACTGCCGCATCATCGCCACCGGCAACTCGGTGGACGCCGTCTGGACACAGATCCTCGGCCCGAAGTACCCGCGACCGAACGTCAAGCTGTTCAGTAACCAGGTGGACACCGGATGCGGTGCGGCCACCACCGAGGTGGGCCCCTTCTACTGCCCCGCCGACCGCACCGCCTACTTCGACACCAGTTTCTTTCAGGTCCTGGTTGACCAGTTCGGTTCCAGCGGAGGTCCGTTGGCACAGGAGTATGTGGTGGCTCACGAGTTCGGTCACCATGTCCAGAACCTGTTCGGCGTGCTGGGCAAGAATCATCGCTGCGCGGAGGGACAGGCCGGTGGCGGCGTCTGCACCGAGCTGCAGGCCGATTGCTACGCCGGTGTCTGGGCGAAGCACGCGTCGACCACCGTCCAGGAAGGCACCGGTGTCCCCTTCCTGAAGCCCTTGACGGATCAGGACATTCGCGACGCGCTGTCGGCGGCGTCGTCGGTCGGCGATGACCGCATCCAGAAGCGGGCGACCGGACGGGTCAACCCCGAGGCGTGGTCACATGGTTCGTCCGGGCAGCGTCAGCGGTGGTTCACACAGGGATACAGCACCGGCGATTACCGCACCTGCGACACCTTCAATGCCCAGAGCCTGAACTAGATTCAGGGACTCACTAGAACAGGGTGGGCTCCAGCACCGGCGTCGTTTTCGGTGTCCTCGCTGGAGTTTCCTCCCGGTGTGACGCCAGCCCGTATTTGTTCACCAGCGGCGCCACTCGCTCACGCAGCCATGCCCGATACTCCGCGGGTACGTATGCACCCTTGCGGTACAGCTCGCGATATCGGCTGACAAGCTCGGGGTGGGAATCCGATATCCAGGACATGAACCAGCCGCGTGTCGTCCCGCGTAAATGCAGAGGAAAGACCGTCACACCCGCCGCGCCCGCATCCGCGATGCGGCTCAACAGATCATCGAGATGTTCCACGGTGTCGGTGAGAAACGGAAGCACCGGCGCCACCATTACATGCGGTTCGAACCCGGCCTCGCGTGTCGCGGCGATCAGCGACAGTCGCGCTTGCGGCGAGGGCACCCCCGACTCGACTTCCTGATGTAGTACCTCATCGCCTATCGCCAGTGATATCCCCAGACTCACCGGTACCTGCTGGGCCGCCCCGGCCAGCAGCGGTAGGTCCCTGCGCAGCAGGGTGCCTTTGGTCAGAATGGATATGGGCGTGCCCGAATCTGCCAGCGCCGCAATGACTCCTGGCATCAGCTGATAGCGTCCTTCAGCCCTCTGGTACGGATCGGTGTTGGTACCGAGCGCGACCGTCTCACGGCCCCATGACTTGCGGCCCAGCTCTTTCCTCAGCACCGCAACCAGATTGGTCTTCACGACGATCTGGTTGTCGAAATCAGCTCCGCTGTCGAATTCCAGGTACTCGTGCGTCGGCCGGGCGAAACAATAGCGGCAGGCATGCGCACAACCGCGAAACGCATTGACCGTGAACCGAAACGGTAGCATCGACACGGCAGGAACCTTGTTGAGCGCAGACTTGCACAGCACCTCATGGAATGTGATGCCCTCGAATTCGGGTGTGCGCACACTGCGCACCAGACCGATGCGCTCCAAGCCAGGGAGCGCGCCATCCTCAGCGCCCAATGTCTGGCCGTCCCACCGCATGTCTCTATGCGAACATATGTTCGATGTCCTGTCAATCCCCCGCGTCATGTCAGAACACGAATCTAGGCTTGGTGTCATGAAGCAGCAGTTGCACTTTGGCACCATCGCCGCAACGGATCTGGATGCCACCCGCGATTTCTGTGGTGCGCTGGGCTAGGCCCCGTTACTGGATGTCGAGGGTGAAATCATCTTCTACCAACGCGCGCCGGGACAATTGCTGGGCTTCTTCCTCGCGGACAAGTTCAACGAGGACCTCGCCACGCCCGGCGACCATGCACAAGTCTCGGGAATCACGCTGGCGCACGACGTCGATTCCGCGGCAGATGTGAGCGCGTTGGCCGGCACCATGGCTGCCGCGGGCGGCACGATCCGCAAAGCGCCGCAGCCCGGGCAGTTCGGCGGCTGACACCATATGCGTCCCCGACGGCGGCCTGATTGACTTAGGGTGTGACGGATACCGCGACCGAACTCCTGTTTTCCTACGGCACCCTGCAACAGCCCGACGTGCAGCGCACCACCTTCGGGCAGGAGCTCGACGGGCATACCGATGCCATCGTGGGATTCGATCTGGACTACGTGACCATCACCGACCCGCATGTCATCGCGACCAGTGGCAGCGATCGCCATCCCATCCTGCGCCCGTCGGCCGATGCCGCGGCGGAGGTTCCCGGGACGGTTTTCTCCATCACTGCCGAACAGCTCGCCGCTGCCGACGAGTACGAAGTCGAGGACTACCGGCGCATTTCGGTGCCGCTGCGCTCCGGCGCGACGGCCTGGGTCTACGTATTCGCCGGCTGATCGAACATGATCACCTGACGGATGGCCAGCCCGTCGGCACGCTGATCCATTGCCTCGTTGATGTGTCCGAGTTCCATCCCGGGGCGAAATAAGTTTCTCCACAGACAATTTCCCCGCTCGCCACAGTTGCGCACAGCCCGAAATTTTCCGGGACGGCACAGCCGTCCCCTGGTGGCTCCCCACCACGGTGCGCGCTTCCACAGTCGGCGTCAGCGCACAGACGTACCCGCGCCGCCGGGACGGGCAGCCGGTCACCGCACTTCCCGTGTAGGCCCTTGCCCGCCCGGATTATTCAAGTATGGCGGCAGTGACCTTCATCGAGGTCACCGATTCCGTGCCAATGACTCGAATGCTTCATCGATGTCGGCGTCGGTGTGTGCGGCACTGAGGAACCAGTTGTCGTGCTCAAAGCCAGGGGTGCGACAGAGATTTCGAGTCGGGAACTAGTGAGTCACCACTTGCGCAGTGAACAGGTGACCGCGGTCTCCCCATCAGCCTGGGTGGCGAGAGTGCCGTCCACGTAGACCTCGCAGTGGAAGACGGGCGCGCCGGTAACGGCCTTGGCCGCCGCGCTGGCGCTCACGTATGCCCATTGCGTCGGGTCGTTCAGCGAGGTCTCGACAACGAAGGGCGCGTCGGGTGCGATGCGGGTCGAGTTGCGCACCAGGTACTTGCTCGACTCCGAGTCGTACGCAGCCTTGTTCGGCGGCTCGTTCTGCAGGACCAGGGTCTGCGACAGGAAGTCACGATCGGAGCTGATGACGTATTTCACCTGGTGCGGGGCTGCCTCCGCCATCGGGGCCATGGCCATCGACGACAGCGTCAGGGTTGCGGTACTTGCGGTGGCGAGCAGTGCTCCTGTGATACGTCCCATGCCTGTCATATCCGCGATGCTAGCCGCGCCGTTACTTCGCCGACAATCGAACCGATCGACACGGGCTGCTGCACGCCGTCGGCCAGCGTCTTGAGCTCAATGTTTCCCTCAGCGATTTCCCGATCCCCCGCGACGAGTGCAATCGAGGCACCCGAACGGTCCGCACCGCGCATCGCACCCTTGAGTCCGCGGTCTCCGTACGCGATATCGGTGCGAATCCCCGCACTCCGCAGCTGTGCCGCCACCTTCACCAGTACCGATTTGGCATCCTGCCCCAGGGGGACACAGAACACTTCGCAGCGCCCGCCATCTCCCACCGTGACACCCTCGGCGCGCAACGCGAGCAGAGTTCTGTCCACACCGAGCCCAAACCCGATACCCGACAACGACTGTCCGCCGAGCTGCGCCATCAGTCCGTCGTAGCGCCCACCGCCACCGATACCGGATTGGGCGCCCAGCCCGTCGTGCACGAACTCGAAGGTGGTCTTGGTGTAGTAGTCCAGGCCGCGTACCAGACGCGGGCTCACCACGTACTGCACCCCCAGCGCGTCCAAATGACCGAGGACCTGGTCGAAATGGGCCTTGGCTTCCTCGGAGAGGTGGTCGAGCATGAGCGGCGCGTTGGCCGTCATCTCGCGTACCTCGGGTCGCTTGTCGTCGAGCACCCGAATGGGGTTGATACGGGCGCGTTCCCGCGTTGCCTCATCGAGGTCCAGGCCGAAGAGGAATTCTTGCAACAGCTCTCGGTATTGCGGCCGGCAGGAGGCGTCGCCCAACGAGCTGATCTCCAGGCGAAAGCCCGTCAGGCCCAGGGAGCGGTACCCGGCATCGGCAATCGCGATCACCTCGGCGTCCAGCGCCGGATCGTCGACTCCGATGGCCTCCACCCCCACCTGCTGCAGCTGGCGGTAGCGGCCTGCTTGCGGACGCTCATACCGGAAAAAGGGCCCGGCGTAACGAAGTTTCGCCGGAAGCTGGCCGCGGTCCAGTCCGTGCTCGATGACGGCGCGCATCACCGACGCCGTGCCCTCGGGACGCAGCGTCACTGACCGATCACCACGGTCGGCGAAGGTGTACATCTCCTTGCTGACCACATCGGTGGACTCGCCCACACCGCGGGCGAACAGTCCGGTGTCCTCGAAGATCGGCAGCTCGATGTAGCCGTATCCGGCCAGCCGTGCCTGCTCCAGCAGTCCGTCGCGGACGGCCAGGAACTGCGCCGAATCGGGCGGTGTGTAATCCGGAATGCCCTTGGGGGCACTAAAGGTCTTTTCGCTCACTGGATTTCCTCGAGGAATGGGTTGGCGCGCCGCTCATCGCCGATGCTCGTGGCGTTGCCATGGCCTGGCAGCACGACAGTGGAGTCGTCGCGGGTCAGCAGTTTGGCTGCGATCGAGTCGAGCAGCTGCTGGTGGTTTCCGCCGGGTAGATCGGTGCGCCCGATCGACATCTGGAAGAGCGTGTCGCCGCTGAACACCACGTCGATGGGTCCGTTGTCGCTGTCCACTTCGATACCGAAGACGACGGAGCCGCGAGTGTGCCCCGGCGTGTGATCGACGGTGAGCGTGATCCCGGCGAGCTCGAGTTTGTCGCCGTCACCGATCTCGACGAGCTCCTTGGGCTCGGTGAATTCCTGGCCTTGAATGAACTGGCCCAGCCCCGGGCCGATCCCGGCGAGCGGGTCGGCGAGCATCGCTCGGTCGTCGGGATGGATGTAGACGGGAATCCCGTATTCGTCGGCAAGCGGCTGCGCCGTCCAGGTGTGATCCAGATGCCCGTGCGTCAGCAGCACGGCCGCGGGAGTGAGGTCGCGTTCGGCGAGGATCTCCTTGACGCCGGGGATGGCGTCCTGGCCTGGGTCGACAATGACGGCAGGGCCGCCCTCATGAGGCGCCACGATGTAGCAGTTCGTGGCGAACATGCCCGCGGGAAATCCGGTGATCAGCACCCGACCAGCTTAGGCGGCGGGTCCTGCACCTTCTCTCAGGTGTGGCTGGCACACTCTCTGGCGACCTAGATTCTTCATTGATTCTTCAACGGAAGCCCTAGAAGGAGAGACGGTGCCGACCAACGAGCAGCGACGTCAGACTGCCAAGCGCAAGCTGGAGCGACAGCTGGAAAACCGTGCCGAACGCGCCCGCAAGCAGCGGATCTGGGCGATCAGCGGTGTCGCGGTCGTCGCCGTCGTAGCCGCGGTAGCCATTACCGCGTGGTTCGCCGTCAACAAGGGCGATAAGCCGACCGCCCAGGCTGCGCCTGCCCCGTCGGCCGGCGAGGTCGAATGCACGTATCCGGCCGCCGGTTCGGCCGCAAAGAAGGTGGACCCGCCGCGCTCGGGCAAGATCCCCAACACCCCCGCGCAGATCAGCATGAGCATGAAGACCAACCAGGGCAACATCGGTCTGGAACTGGATAACGCGCGGGCCACCTGCACCGTCAACAGCTTCGTCAGCCTGGCCCAGAAGGGGTTCTTCGACAACACCACCTGTCATCGCATCACCGGCGGCGGCCAGCTTTCGGTCCTGCAGTGCGGTGATCCCACCGGGACCGGCACAGGCGGCCCCGGCTACCAGTTCACTGACGAGTACCCGGTGACACCGGGCGATTCGAGCAGCAGCCCCATCGACTATCCGGCCGGCACGCTGGCCATGGCCAACTCGGGGCCCAATACCAACGGCAGTCAGTTCTTCATGGTGTACGCCGACTCGAAGTTGCCGCCGAACTACACCAAATTCGGCACCATCGACAAGACCGGCCTGGACACCCTGGCCAAGATCGCCAAGAACGGCATCAAGCCGGGCGCACGTGGCTCGAGCGACGGCGAGCCTGCCCAGGAAGTGAAGATCATCGACCTGCAGCTCGACTGACATGATCTCGCGTCGCGCGGTGCTCGTCGGTGGTCTCTCGGCAGTCGGTGTGGCGGCCGTCGGTTGTTCACGCGCCGACGACCGCCAACAGAAATCGACCGAACTGGCCTCGCTGGAAAAAGATTTCGGTGGGCGCCTCGGCGTGCACGCATTGGACACCGGGTCCGGTGACACGCTGAGCCACCGGACCAATGAACGTTTCATCATGTGCTCGACGGTGAAGACGTTCATCGTGTCGGCCATCTTGCACCGTCGCCTCAGCGAACCGGGCCTGTTGGACAAGCGAATTCAGTACACGCAGGCCGACATCATGGAGTGGGCGCCCATCGCTTCCCAGCACGTTGGCGAGGGCATGACTATTGCGGAGTTGTGCGATGCGACGATCCGCTACAGCGACAACACCGGCGCCAATCTGCTGATCGCCGAGCTCGGCGGCCCGAAGGAGACGGAGAAATACGTCCGAAGCTTGGGCGACAACGTTTCTCGCATGGATCGCCTCGAGGAGGATTTGAACATCCCCGACGGCGATTTGGACACCTCGACGCCATTGCAGCTGGCGACCAATCTGCGCAGGCTGGCCCTCGACGAAGGGTTGGATGCGCAGGGGCGCGATCTGCTCACCGACTGGTTGAAGCGCAACACGACCGGTGACCAGTCGGTCCGCGCCGGAGTTCCCGCCGGATGGACTGTCGGCGACAAGACCGGCGGCGGGTTCAAGGGTGAAACCAACGACATCGCGGTGATCTGGCCGCCGGGACGTGCGCCGATTGTCGTTGCGGTGCTGGCGATTCCTGACGATCCGAAGTCTACGAAAGGTAAGCCGACCATCGCCGCGGCCACCCGGATCGCGCTCAAGGCATTCAACGCCTAACCGCGCGGTTAGGCGGCGCTGGTCACCCGGTACACGTCGTAGACACCCTCGACATTGCGCACCACGTTGAGGACATGGCCGAGATGCTTGGGGTCGCCCATCTCAAAGGTGAACCGGCTGATGGCAACTCGATCGTTTGAGGTGGTCACCGAGGCCGACAAGATGTTCACTCGTTCATCGGCCAAGGCCCGGGTCACATCGGAGAGCAGCCGGTGCCGGTCCAGCGCCTCGACCTGGATGGCCACCAAGAACACAGAGGACGCCGATGGCGCCCAGTGCACCTCGATGATCCGTTCCGACTGCTGCTGCAGCGATTCGGCATTGGTGCAGTCGGTGCGGTGCACACTGACCCCCCCGCCGCGGGTGACGAACCCGAGAATCTGGTCCCCCGG
This sequence comes from Mycobacteroides franklinii, assembly GCF_002013895.1. Lineage (GTDB taxonomy): Bacteria > Actinomycetota > Actinomycetes > Mycobacteriales > Mycobacteriaceae > Mycobacterium > Mycobacterium franklinii. The sequence goes on from NZ_MAFQ01000011.1 coordinate 192,807, forward strand.
TACCGGGGTGCAGCACTTGGCAAGCTTGGTCAACACGCCCGGCGCCCCGGGCACCGCCACCCCGACATCCTCGGAACGCCGCTGCCGGATAGGCATGGTCGACGGGGTGGAGCGTTCCGCCAGCTCCTCCTCGGCGCTGTCCACGCCACCGAGCTGCGCGACAAGACGCTGTACCACGTGCCGGGCCGAGACATGTCCCTCGCCGACCGCGGTGTAGAGCTGTGACGTGTCCTGGTAGCGCAGCTCTCGGGCCAACGAGGCCATGCCCTCGCCATTGACCAAGCGCTGCAACGGAAGACCACCGCGGCGCACCTCACGCGCGATGGCATCCTTACCGGCCTCGAGCGCCTCTTCGCGGCGTTCCTTGGCGAACCACTGGCGGATCTTGGCCTTGGCGCGCGGCGACACCACAAAGGTCTGCCAGTCCCGCGAAGGTCCGGCGTTGGCGGCCTTGGAGGTGAAAACCTCCACCACTTCCCCGTTTTCGAGCTTGCGTTCCAGTGCCACCAACCGGCCGTTGACACGTGCACCGATGCAACGGTGACCCACCTCGGTGTGCACCGCGTAGGCGAAGTCCACCGGTGTCGATCCGGCGGGCAGGGTGATGACGTCGCCCTTGGGTGTGAATACGAAGATCTCCTGCACCGCCAGGTCGTAGCGCAGCGACTCCAGGAACTCGCCGGGGTCGGCCGCCTCACGCTGCCAGTCGAGCAGCTGACGCATCCACGCCATGTCGTCGATCTCGGCGGCGGCATGGGTGGGCGGAACCGCGTTGCGGCCCTTGGCCTCCTTGTATCGCCAGTGCGCGGCGATGCCGTATTCGGCAGTGCGGTGCATATCCCGAGTGCGGATCTGCACTTCCAGAGGCTTGCCCTCCGGACCGACCACCGTGGTGTGCAAGGACTGGTAGACGCCGAACCGTGGTTGGGCGATGTAGTCCTTGAATCGGCCCGCCATGGGCTGCCACAGCGAGTGCACCACGCCGACAGCGGCGTAACAGTCGCGAATCTCGTCGCACAAGATGCGCACACCCACCAAGTCGTGGATATCGTCGAAGTCGCGACCCTTGACTATCATCTTCTGGTAGATCGACCAATAATGCTTGGGACGCCCCTCAACGGTGGCGCTGATGCGCGAACCATTGAGGGTCGCAACGATTTCCGCACGCACCTTGGCCAGATAGGTATCGCGCGACGGTGCCCGGTCTGCCACCAGGCGCACGATCTCTTCGTACTTCTTGGGGTGCAGGATCGCGAAGGACAGGTCTTCGAGCTCCCACTTGACGGTGGCCATACCCAGCCGGTGCGCCAGCGGGGCAATCACTTCCAGCGTCTCGCGGGCCTTGCGGGCCTGTTTCTCGGGCGGCAGGAACCGCATGGTGCGCATGTTGTGCAGCCGATCGGCCACCTTGATGACGAGCACCCGCGGATCGCGCGCCATGGCGATGATCATCTTGCGAATGGTTTCGCCTTCGGCGGCGTTGCCCAGCACCACCTTGTCGAGCTTGGTCACACCGTCCACGAGGTGGGCCACCTCGGTGCCGAATTCGACGGTCAGCTGCTCCAGGCTGTAGCCGGTGTCTTCGACGGTGTCGTGCAGGATCGCGGCTACCAGCGTGGTGGTATCCATGCCCAGCTCGGCCAGGATGTTCGCCACGGCGACCGGATGGGTGATGTAGGGATCACCCGACTTGCGGAATTGTTCGGCGTGCCGGCTTTCTGCCACCTCGTAGGCACGCTGCAGCACCGCCCGGTCGGCCTTGGGGTAGAACTCACGATGGACGGAGATGAGCGGTTCGAGGACCGGGCTGACTCCGCTGCGCTGCGCGGTCATCCGCCGTGCCAGCCGCGCCCGCACCCGGCGCGATGCGCTCATGGTGCCGCTTGCCCGCAGAGACTCGGTTACCGGACCGGGATCGTTCAGGGCAGGCAGGGATTCGACCGCGACCTGATTCTCGCTGGGCACGTGCTCGTCAGCCACGGTTCACCTCCTACCGCAATAGATTATCTCTCAGATCGCGCGCAGCGCAGTTAATGGCAGCGGCGCCACGGCCGCACGGCCACCCAGATCCGACAATTCCAGCACCACACCCGCACTGATCACTTCGGCTCCGGCCGTGCTCAGCAGCCTCGCGGTTGCCGCCAGCGTTCCCCCGGTGGCCAGCACATCGTCGATGATCGCCACCCGATGGCCGGCGAGTTGCACCCCGTCAGCGGGGATCTCCAGCGCCGCGGAGCCGTACTCAAGCTTGTAGGTCTGCGAATGCACCGGCGGTGGCAACTTCCCAGCCTTGCGCACTGCCAGCACGCCCACGCCGAGCCGGATCGCCACGGCGGCCCCGAGCAGAAAGCCACGCGCATCGATCCCGGCGATGAGCGTGGCGCCCGACGCCGCCTCCGCCAATGCGTCGGTGACGCGCGACAGTCCGTCGGCGTCCGCGAACAGCGGCGTCAGGTCCTTGAACTGCACCCCGGGTTCGGGGAAGTCGGCGACCTTCCGGGTGAGCCTGTCGATGAGCGCCGTGACGGCGTCCGCAGATGTCATGCGGGAAGCACCCAACGATCCATGTTCCAGCCCGCACCCCATCGGGTGACGCTCGGTGTGGCGGCGTACATCGACTTCGGCGCAATCAACACACGCGGCTGCCGGTACAACGGCAGCGTCGGCAGGTCGTTCCACAGGATCGCCGAGGCGTCACCGAGCAGCCGGCTCTGGTCCTTGGCATTGGTGGTCACCGCCAGCGCGGCAATGATGCCGTCGATCTGACCGTTGGCGTAGTTCGCCGGGTTCTTTCCTTCGCGTGAACGCAGCGCATACGCATCCATGAGCCATGAACCGGTCGACCCGCTTCCGGGAGCACCACCGATCGAGCTGAGCAACGCATCAACCTGGTTGTCCCGCAACGAGTGTGGCCCGATCTCGGGAGAGCTGACGTCCTGCACGGTGATCCCGGCGGGTTCGCAGGCCTGCGCCATGGCGGACACGATCGCCGCGCGACGCGGATTGGGCGCCTGATATCCCACGCGGAGTATCAACGGGTGGTTGGCGGCGGCGGCACGGGCCGCGATCGGGTCCGAGTGCATGAACCGTCCCGCCTCGGCGGCTGCCTCCACCGATGCGAACGAGTCCCCGATACTGCTATCCAGCCGCGCGTTCATCACCGGCACTCCGGCGATTCCCGCGATGGCATCGCGCGGCGTGCACAAGGCGACGGCGCGGCGCAGATCGGGAGCTCCGACCGATCCGCCGGCACCGAAGATGAGCTGCTCCACACCCGAACCGGGCTCCTCGGTGCGTACGAAGCCATCGGGGGCGGTGAGGGTCCCGGCCGATCCGGCGGCGACGTCGACCACCTCCAGATCACCGTCGGACAGCCGCTTTTGCACGTCGATCCCGCTCGGCCACACGGTGACCCGCTTGGTCACCGGCGGGTTGCCCCACCACTTGTCATTGGCGACGAGCACCACGGATCCGTCGTCGTTGTACCCGTCGAGTTTGTAGGGACCCGACGACGGGAACTTCGCCAGGTCCAGATCGGACCCGAGGTTCCACTGGTTGTTCCAGAAATCGGCGATCTTCTGCAGCGTCGGCACATCGTTGGCGGCGATGGCACCGATCAGATCGATGTTCCCACCCAGCTTGTCGGCGATCACGTGCCACGGCAACATCGTTGTGGCAGTGAACAACTGCGTCCAGTCGGTGAAGGCGCGATCGGGCGCGAAGGTGACCCGGGCGGTCTTCTGCCCTGGCTTGCAGTCAACCGTGGAGATATCGGCGTATCCCGCCGTGCTCGCGGCATCGAAATCAGGCAGCCTGCCGGATTGCGCGAACCAGGACAGCACCATGTCTTCGCAGGTCACTGGCTTGCCGTCAGAGTAGACGGCCTTTTCGTTGATGGTGTAGTCGAGCACCAGCGGTATCCGGCCCACGACCTCGACGGAGCCGAAGTCGTGGTCGGCGATCACCTGACCGTCCGGTCCATGGAAGCCGAAACCGGTGAGCACACGGTTGAACGCCTGCGCTCCGGCCGAGGCGTTACCCGCGACGCTATTGACGTTGTACGTGGTGAGGCGACCGTCGACGGCGTAGTCCAGCGTTTTCGCCGCCGAGGTCCAACAGGAGGTCAATAGTCCCGTCGCGAGCAGCACCGTGGTCGCGATGGCGCCGATACGCGCGATTCGTCTTGCCCCGGCCCGTGCTGGAACCCGTGAATCCATCAGTGCCGCCGTGCGTTTCGCTTACCTTGAGGGCGGGCACCAGGCCTGGGTTTGGCGGGACGCACTGCGGTGGTGGCGGCATCGGATGTCGCCGACGTCGCCACTGTGGCGGCCTTGCGTGCCGAACCCGTGTCGGCCAGAGGTGCGGCGTCGGGCCTGCGGCGGCTGAGCACCTTCTTGGTGTGGCCCGCAACCAGATCCGTGCGCTCACGCAGCGCCACCAGTAGCGGTGTCGCGAAGAAGATCGACGAATACGTGCCCACCAGGATGCCGACCAGCTGAACCAGTGCCAGGTCTTTCAGCGTGCCGACACCCAGCAGCCAGATGGCGACCACGATGAGCGAGAGCACCGGGATGGCCGAGATGAGGCTGGTGTTGATGGAACGCATGAAGGTCTGGTTCACGGCCAGGTTGGCGTGTTCGGCGAACGTGCGCCGCGAGGTGTGCTGGAAGCCGTGGGTGTTCTCCTCCACCTTGTCGAACACGATCACGGTGTCGTACAAGGAGAATCCAAGAATGGTCAGCAGACCGATCACCGTCGCCGGGGTAACCTCGAAGCCCACCAGCGAGTACACACCCGCGGTGACCAGTAGATCGAAAACCAGCGCGGCCAGCGCGGCCAGCGACATGTAACGCTCATAGCGCACGGCGATGTAGATGCCGGCGAGCACCAGGAACACGCCCAGTGCCCAGAGCGCCTTGTTGGTGATCTGGCTGCCCCAGGTCCCGGACACCGTGGAATCGCTGATGGCGTTGATGGACGGCTTACCGTCCGGCCCCTTCGGCGCGAACTTGTCGAAAAGCGCCTTGTGAAGCTTGGCGGATTCGTCGTTGTCGAGTGTCTCCGTGCGGATCTGAATCGAGGCGGTGGCCCCGCTGCCGGTGATGACCACCGATTCGGCGTCGCGACCCAGCGCCTGGCTGAAAACGTCCTCGGCCTGCTGGACGGTGGCCTCGCCCTTCGGGAACGACACCTTGGTGCCGCCCTTGAAGTCGATGCCGAACGCAAACCAGTTGATGGCGATCGACACAATCGCGATGACCATGAAGGCACCACTGATGCCGAACCACAGCTTGCGCTTACCGACGACGTCAACGGCGCCGGTACCGGTGTACAGGCGATACAGGAAGCCGTGTTCCGGTGCGGGGCTGCCGGTTTCAACCGCAGTCGACGTGGGTTCTTTCGCGGTGCTTTCCGCGGCTTCGGTGGTGTCGTCCACGACGTCCTTGTCGGTGCCGTTTCCGTTGCTCACTGTGCCGTTGCTAGTGCTCATGCGTGTGCTGCCGCCTTACGTTCGCGGGCAATCTGCTGGACCGCGCCGAGCCCGTTGTACGCGGGCTTGGACAGGGTCGCGGACTTCGAGGACAGATAGACAAGCGGCCACGTCACCAGGAAGACCACCACGACATCCAGGATGGTGGTGAGCCCCAGGGTGAAGGCGAAGCCCTTCACCTGTCCGATGGCCAAGACGTAGAGCACCACGGCAGCCAACAGGGTCACCGCGTTGCCCGACAGGATGGTCTTACGGGCACGCGCCCAACCGCGCGGCACCGCCGAACGGTAGGAACGGCCTTCTCGTATCTCGTCTTTGATGCGTTCGAAGAACACCACGAACGAGTCGGCGGTGGTACCGATACCGATGATCAGACCGGCGATACCCGCGAGATCGAGGGTGTACGAGATGTATCTGCCCAGCAGAACCAGGATCGCGAAGACCATGGCCCCGGACGCCACCAGGGACAGTGCGGTCAGCAGGCCCAGCACCCGGTAGTAGATCAGCGAGTACAGCAGCACGATCGCCAATCCGATGCCACCGGCGATCAAACCGGCCTTGAGCGAGGTTAATCCGAGTGTGGCCGAAACGGTTTCGGCATCGGATGACTCGAACGAGAGCGGCAATGAGCCGTACTTGAGTGCGGCGGCGAGTTGCTTGGCCGAAGCCGACGTGAACTGGCCACTGATCTCGGTCTTGCCACCGGGGATGGGCTCACGAATCGCCGGCGCACTGATCACCTTGGAGTCCAACGTGAATGCGGTTTGGGTGCCCTGCTGCCAGTGCGCGGAGGTGTAGTCGGCCCAGACCTTCGCACCGGTGGGCTTGAATTCCATGCTCACCACGTAGATGCCGCGCTGCTGATCCAGACCCGAGCTGGCGTCCTTGATCTCCTCGCCGCTGATGATCGACTTGTCCAGCAGGTAGGCGGCTTTTCCGCCCTGGCTGTCGTCACCGCAGGTGACCAGCGGCAAGTTCGGGTCGTCGTTACCGGCGAGGGGGTCGTCGGGGTCGTAGCAGCGTGAGGACTGCACCTGAAGAGCCAGCATCTGAATCCGCGGGTCCTCGCTCTGCCTGATCTGCTTCTCAAAGTCGATCAGCTGCTTGCGTTCCTCACCGCTGCCCGGCTTCGGCGGCAGATCGGCGGGAGGAGCGGGAGCCGCTGTGGCATTCGGCGTCGCCGGCTGCGTCGCCGGAGGAGGTGGCGGCGGCGTTGGCGGCGTGGTCGTCTGCGCCGGATAAGGCCGTGGCTGCGGTTTCGGCGACGGTGGCGCGGCAGGCGGAGTGGACTTTCCTGCGCCGGGTCCCGGCGGCGTTGCCTCGGTCCCCGGAGCCGGCTGACGTCCCTGAGGCGCGCCTGCGCCCGCACCGGGCCCTGCCGGGCTTTCCTTGGGCTGCGCCGGCACTGCCTGCACCACGGGCCGGATGTAGAGCTTGGCGGTCTGACCGAGGTTGCGGGCCTCGCTGCCGTCGTTGCCGGGCACGGTGATGACGAGGTTGTCACCGTCGATGATGACCTCGGACCCGGATACACCGAGACCGTTGACGCGCGCGTTGATGATCTGCTGCGCCTGCGTCAACGCTTCCTTGGTCGGCTTGGAACCGTCAGGGGTGCGGGCGGTGAGGGTGACGCGGGTTCCGCCCTGCAGATCGATACCGAGCTTGGGTTTGGGCTGCTTGTCGCCGGTCAGGAACACCAGCAGGTAGGCGCCGATGAGCAGCACCAGGAAGGCAGCCAGGTAGCGCATGGGATGCACAGGGGCCGATGGCGAGGCCACGTCTCCGGTCTCCTTGCTTGTCGAGGGCGGGTCGGGGGGCTTTCAGGAATTGAGGAGCACAGGCGAAAGCCGCTACTCCTTGGTCAGCTCGACCCCGCTGCTCTCGACCTCGCGTGAGGTCTCCTCGTCGGCGTCTGTACCGTCTTCGACCTGGTCCACGATCTTGTCGCGGATGGCGAGCTTCATCCAGCGGGTCACAACACCCGGCGCGATCTCCAGATCCACCGTGTCGTCATTGACGTCGGTGATGGTGCCCTGCAGGCCAGAGGTGGTGTGCACCCGGTCGCCGATCGTCAAAGACTCATGCAACTCGATGGTGGCGTCGAGAGCCTTGCGCTGCCGCCGGTTCGCGAAGAAGAGGAATGCGCCCATAACGAGGATGAGCGGCAAGAAGACGATGATCGATTCCATGGCGGCTTTCGGGGTTCTTTCCGTTTGGTTCTTCACGAGGTGGAGCGCGGTCAGCGTGAAATGAGCACGCGACAAGTCACCAGTGTGCCATCCGACTCTGTGGAATCGACGCGAACCCCGTGCCCGCCGGGGCTCTAGTGGCCCGTCATTCGAACAGCCCGGCCTGCCCGAGCAGCTGCGGCGGCGGGGTCAGACCCAGGTGGGTCCACGCCAACGGTGTCGCCACTCGTCCGCGTGGTGTGCGCGCAAGCATCCCGGCGCGCACCAGGAACGGCTCACACACCTCTTCCACGGTGGTCGACTCCTCCCCGACCGCCACCGCCAACGTCGACAGGCCGACCGGGCCGCCGCCGAAACTACGGGTCAGTGCCGAGAGAACCGCCCGGTCCAGGCGGTCCAGTCCCAGCTCATCGACGTCGTACACGGCCAGGGCGGACTTGGCGACGTCCACGGTGATCACACCGTCCGCGCGCACTTCTGCGTAATCACGGACCCGGCGCAGCAACCGGTTGGCAATACGCGGTGTGCCGCGTGACCGCCGCGCGATCTCCGTTCCGGCGTCGGCTCCCAGCTCGATACCGAGGATGCCCGCCGAACGAGCCAACACGAGTTCGAGCTCGTCGGGCTCGTAGAAGTCCATGTGGGCGGTAAAACCGAACCGGTCGCGCAGTGGCCCGGTCAGCGATCCCGATCGTGTTGTGGCACCCACCAGCGTGAACGGCGCCACGTCCAACGGGATGGAGGTCGCGCCGGGCCCCTTGCCGACGACGACGTCGACCCGGAAGTCCTCCATGGCCAGATACAGCATTTCCTCGGCGGGTCGGGCGATGCGGTGGATCTCGTCGATGAACAGCACGTCGTGTTCAACCAGGTTGCTCAGCATCGCCGCCAGGTCGCCGGCCCGTTCCAAGGCCGGACCGGAGGTGACCCGCAGCGAGGAGCCCAGTTCGGCGGCGATGATCATGGCCAGGGAGGTCTTTCCCAATCCGGGCGGGCCCGACAACAGGATGTGATCCGGGGTGCCGCCGCGATTCTTGGCGCCGGAGAGCACCAGGTCCAGCTGCTCCCGTACGCGCGGCTGACCGATGAACTCGCGCAGCGATTTCGGGCGCAGCCCCGCGTCCACGTCGTTCTCCCCGACGGTGAGGGCACCGGACATGGGGGCGTCGTCGAAACCGTCGTCCTCGCCACTGTCGAGGTCGCCGAACTCGTCGTAAGAACTCATCGTGTCTTACCCAGCAGCCCCAACGCCGATCGCAGCACGCCGGAAACATCCGTGGACGCTTCGCCCCGATCATCTTGGGCCAGAACGGTATCGGTGGCTTGCTCGGCTTGTTTGGCAGCGAACCCGAGACCGATGAGCGCCTCGATGACCTGGGTGCGCACCAGCGACGCGGTGCCGCGGCCCAGCTCGGTGGATCCGCCGGGCGCAACTGCCACCTTCTCACGCAACTCCAGCACCAGGCGCTCGGCGCCGCGCTTACCGATGCCGGGCACACGGGTCAGCGCGGCGACATCCCCGTCGGCCAACGCCTGCCGCAGGGTGGGCGCGTCGTAGACCGCAAGGGTGGCCATGGCGATCTTGGGCCCCACGCCGGAGACACCGAGCAGCGTCAGGAACAGGTCGCGGGCGTCGGTGTCGGTGAAGCCATAGAGCGTCATCGAATCTTCTCGGACGATCATCGCGGTGATCAGCCGCATCTGGGTGCCGCGCCGCAACGTCGAGAGCGTCGCAGGGGTGGCGTTGACGCGGTATCCCACCCCGGCAGCCTCGATCACCACGTGATCGAGCGCGATGTCGATGACCTCGCCGTTGACCGATGCAATCACGCCGCACTCCGTTCTTCGCGCCGGCCGGCCATCACCGAACCGCCGCTTTCATCCGCGCCGCGAAGGCCTTCCGTTGCGCTTCCGCCGCCGCTTCCGCTTTGGCCATTCTCGCCAGCATGGGCGCACGCCAGCAGTGACAGATTGCCAGGGCCAGTGCATCGGCGGCGTCGGCGGGCTTCGGTGCAGTCTGCAGGTTGAGGATGCGGGTGACCATTGCGGTCACTTGGGATTTATCTGCCCGCCCGTTGCCGGTGACTGCCGCCTTGACCTCCGACGGCGTGTGGAAATACACCTCGATCCCCCGTTTGGCGGCACAGAGCGCGATCACCCCGCCGGCTTGAGCGGTGCCCATCACAGTGGACACGTTCTGCTGAGCGAAGACGCGCTCGATGGCGATCACATCGGGGCGATGGGTATCCATCCAGTGTTCGACGACCTCGCTGATCGCTAGAAGCCGTTGCGGCAGAGCTTGATTGGCGGGGGTGCGCACGACATCGACATCCAGAGCCACCACCTTGCGGCCCGAAGATGCCTCAACCATGGACAGACCGCACCGAGTAAGACCCGGGTCGACTCCCATTACTCGCACGTGCTAGCCCTCTCGCTGTAGAACAGTTGTTCGATCAGCATATCGAGGTGCCCGAGCCATCGGGCGAGCAACACGCGAGGGCACTGCAAATGTCAACACTCGTTGGCCTAAGCTCAGCGCATGCCCCCCGAACCTCGGCGATCGGACGCCACCCGCGCGGCCATCCTCGAGGCTGCTCAGGAGCAGTTCGCCAGCGTCGGCTACGAGAAGGCCACCATCCGAGCCATCGCGGCAACCGCCGGCATCGACCCATCACTGGTCATGCGGTACTACGGCAACAAGGGCAAGTTGTTCGCGGCCGCCGCCAACTTCGATCTATGCCTCCCCGAACTGGGCGACGTACCCCACAAGGAACTGGGCACAGTCATTGTTCAGCACTTCCTGGAGCGCTGGGAGGTGGACGACACCATGGTGGCGCTGCTGCGCGCCGCGGTATCCAACGAAGAGGCCAGACTGCGCATGGTCGAGATCTTCACCGACCAGTCGCTCCCCGCATTCGAAGCGCTCTTGGCCGATCACGCCGCGGAGCGGGCCGCGCTGATCGGCGCACAGATGATCGGATTTGCCGTCTGCCGCTACATTCTGCGGCTCAGCCCCGTCATCGACATGACGCACCAGGACATCGTGAATTGGATGGCGCCGATCATTCAGCACTACGTCGACACTCCGGCGCCCTAGCACGCGCTCAGCGCGGTCAGGACCGAACCTTCAACGCCCCGTGCTCGTCGACCACCGCGAAGTAGAGGGCGCTCATCACCACAAACACCGCGGTCCAGATCAGCAGGCCCACCGAGTTCACGGCGAACGCCTCGCCCAGCAGGATGGCGACGACGCCGGTGACCAGTGGGCTGCGCACATGTCGACTGCCCGGCTGATCGAAGAGTGCGACGGTGCGGGTCACCAGGAACAAGCCCGCGCCGATCAGCAGGGTGCCGATCACGGTTGCCGTCATCGACATCTGATCCGACATCCAGGAGGGCACTTCGACGCCCACTCCATAGAGGATGACCAGTGGAACCAGGACCGCCACGGTGAACGGCAGTGCGAGAACGGCGCGCGTGGTGCGCCATAGGGTTGTCGATTCAGGCGCCGGGGCGACGGTTTGTGTGGCCATGACGGGCCTCCCCTCACTTTTGTGGATCTCTTAGATGTACGCCTGCCTGACATACGCTGTCAACACTTGTTGACCAACAGTCGTTGACATCACAGTAACGACGCTCAGTGACGTTTGATTCCCGTCGGCCGGCACGATTCGGGGTCTACGTCTGCCGCCGATTACTGTCGTCGGAGTGTCTGCCGGAAAACTGCCCAGCGAGAAAACGATTCAGTGGTGGCCGCCCCTTGGCGTCATCGCGATGCTGGTGCTCGGATTCTCCGTCGGGAAGGGTTCAACACCTTTCGACACGCGGTTTTTCGATGTGACCCAGGTCGTATTCGGGGTGCAGCCGCGCTGGCTGCTGTTCTTCACCGACTGGGAGTTTCTTGTTCCGGTGCTCGTGGTGTGCCTCGGGTTCGAGCTGTATCGACGGCACTGGCGGGTCGCCGCTGTCGTGCTCGCATGCCCGTTCGTGGCGAATTGGACCACTCAAGGCACCAAAATGCTGGTTGGCCGCGAGAAGGGCAGCGGTTACCTCGCCTACCCCAGCGGCCACACCACCTTCGTCGTGGCCGTCATGGGGATGCTGGTGCTCGTCGCCGGCGGAGCTCTATGGGCATACATCGTCGCCGGGATCATCAGCACACTCGGACTGCTCGGACAGGTCGCCTGCGGGTACCACTACGTCACCGACACCATTGGTGCGGTGCTCGTCACCACCGCCGTGGTGGTGTTGGCGTTCTGGGCCGCCGGGGTAACGGAGACGAAGACGCCCGTCGGCGTGGACTAGCGCGCCAACGCGATTGGTCGGCGAGCACGGTCAGTCTTCGTCGAGCGCCGCCAGCACCTCGTCAGACAAGTCCACGTTGGTGTAGACGTTCTGCACGTCGTCGCTGTCCTCCAGCGCGTCGACGAGCTTGAACACCTTGCGCGCGGTGTCGACGTCGGCCGGAACGGTCACCGACGGCTGGAAGCTGGCTTCCGCCGAGTCGTAATCGATGCCGGCATCCTGCAGCGCCTGACGCACCGCGACCAGGTCGGTGGGCTCGGAGACGACTTCGAAGCTCTCGCCGAGGTCGTTGACCTCCTCGGCACCCGCCTCCAGCACGGCCGTCAGCACGTCGTCCTCCGACAGGCTCCCCTTCTCCAGGGTGACCATGCCCTTGCGCGAGAACAGGTAGGACACCGAACCCGGGTCGGCCATGCTGCCGCCGTTGCGGGTCATCGCGACGCGGACCTCACCGGCGGCGCGGTTGCGGTTATCGGTCAAGCATTCGACAAGCACCGCAACACCATTGGGGCCATAGCCTTCGTACATGATGGTCTGCCAGTCGGCACCACCGGCCTCTTCACCGGCGCCGCGCTTGCGGGCCCGCTCGATGTTGTCGTTGGGCACCGAGGTCTTCTTGGCCTTCTGGATGGCGTCGTAGAGCGTCGGGTTACCAGCCGGATCTCCGCCGCCGGTACGTGCGGCGACCTCGATGTTCTTGATCAGCTTGGCGAACTCTTTGCCACGGCGCGCGTCTTTGACGGCCTTCTGATGCTTGGTGGTGGCCCACTTGGAATGGCCGCTCATGTACCCCTGTACCTCTTTCGTCGTCCTTTGCGCTGCCCGAGTGTACTCGCGAGTGCCGGACGGCCAGTGCTTCCGGGAGTGCCAACTCCGAAATTGACGACGTTTTTCGGCCGCAAACCGTCGCGCGACTCAGCCTGGGCAGCAGGTCGGCGGCAGGAACATAGGGTGAACTGCATGACCGTACTGGTGGAAGACCCGATCATCGACACGGTGCTGGACCGCTACGCGGCCATGATCGGCGACAGCCTCACCGATTACCGCAATCATCTCTATCGGGGCATGAACTACCAGCTGCGGCTTCTCGGCATGACCGAGGCTCCGCCCGAGATCGCGTTGGCGTGGGCGACGCACGATATCGGCATCTGGACCGCCGGAACCTGGGACTATCTGGATCCGTCGGTCACGCTGGCCGAGCAGTTGGCACCCGAATTCGGGATTACCGACGCCAGTCGGGTCAAGGCGATGGTGGCCGACCACCACAAGCTGAGGTCGGCCGAGGACCTATGGGTCGAGATGTTTCGGTTGGGCGACCGGGTCGATGCGTTCCACGGGCTGTACGCCTGGACCGGACTGGAGCGTTCGGATGTACGCGAGGTCGTAGAGGCGTTGCCGTACGGCGGATTTCACGGATTCTTGTTGCGGACGGCCGGAAAGTGGACGCTCAAGCACCCGCTGCGACCGATGCCCATGCTGCGCTGGTGATGTACAGCGTGTCGGATCTTCCGGCGCCTCATCTGCCGACGCGTCAAGATCGCCGATCAGCTGGAAGACACCACCCACCAGTGCCCACCTCTATGCGACAAAACACCGTACGCCCAGTTTGTCGCATAGAGGTGGGCACTCGCCGCAACTATCAGGACGCGCGCACCATGTCGACGAACAGCTCGTGCACCCGACGGTCGCCGGTCACCTCGGGGTGAAACGCCGTCGCCAGCGCGCTCCCCTGCCTTACCGCAACCGGGTGCCCCTGAGCGCTGGCCAGCACCTCGACATCGTCACCGACGCGTTCCACCCACGGCGCCCGGATGAACACCGCATGCATCGCATCGCCAAGCCCGGCAAAATCCAGATCACCTTCGAAAGAATCCACCTGGCGCCCGAATGCGTTGCGCCGCACCGTCATATCGATGGCACCGAGCGCGACCGCGTCCGGGCGGGTATCCAATATCTCGCTGGCCAGCAGGATCATGCCGGCACACGAGCCGTAGACCGGCAGCCCATCACGCAGGCGTTCGGTTAGCGGGTCCAACAGTTCGAACACGCGCAGCAAATTGCTCATCGTGGTCGACTCGCCGCCGGGAATGACCAGCCCGTCCACCTTCCCGAGTTCCTCGGGACGGCGCACACCCAATACGCCTGCGCCCGAATCTTTCAGGGCAGCAACATGTTCCCTGACATCGCCCTGCAACGCCAGCACACCAACGAGAGGGCTCACGCCATATTCCCTCGGGCTACCGACGCCTCTTCGGGGTTGCGCTCGATGCGGGTAAGTCCCTCCTGCACCACCGCAGCCACCATGGTTCGGTCGCGATTGAAGATGCGGCCCTGCGTCAGCGCCCGACCGAACCCGGCCGACGGCGACGTCTCGTCGTACAGCATCCACTCGTCGGCACGGAAGGGCCGCAGGAACCACAGCGCATGATCCAGCGATGCGGTCTGCAGCACCGTATCCCGGTGCGGCACCTTCGACGAGCTCAGCAGCGTCAGGTCGCTCATGTACGCCAGCGCGCAGATGTGCAGCACCGGGTCATCGGGCAGATGCTTGCGGCAGCGGAACCACACCCTCTGCTGGGCGGCCAGCCGCGGGTTCCTGTCCATGAGCTCGTCGGGCACGATCCGGATGTCCCACTCGGCGAACTGCCGGAACAGGTCACGGTTGAACGAGTCCTGGTCCTGCGCATCCGGCAGATCCTCGGGATCGGGCACCGGCGGCATCAGGTCCTGATGTTCGATACCGCTATCGAGCGTCTGGAACGACGCCGACATGCTGAAAATCGCTTGTCCGTCCTGGATTGCGGTGACGCGCCGGGTGCAGAACGACCTGCCATCGCGGACCCGGTCCACAAGAAACACGGTGGGCTCGTTGGGATTTCCGGGCCGCAGGAAGTATCCGTGCAACGAGTGAACGAGATACTGCGGTTCCACGGTACGAACCGCTGAGACCAGCGACTGCCCGGCGACCTGTCCACCGAAAGTCCGACGAAGATTGCTGGGGGTCACATTGCCCCGGAAGATGTCCTTCTCGAGCTGTTCGAGAGTGAGGATCTCCTCGATATCGGCCATCAGATGGTTTTACCAGCCGCGCTCGGCGAGCCGGTGTGGCTGCGCGATGTCCTCCACGTTGATACCGACCATCGCCTCACCCAAACCACGCGACACCTTGGCCAACACGTCCGGATCGTCGTAGAAGGTGGTGGCCTTCACGATCGCCGCGGCGCGCTGCTCGGGATTACCGGACTTGAAGATGCCCGATCCCACGAACACACCCTCAGCACCAAGCTGCATCATCATCGCCGCATCAGCCGGAGTCGCGATACCACCAGCGGTGAACAGCGTGACCGGCAACTTACCGGCACGGGCCACCTCGACCACAAGCTCATACGGTGCCTGCAGTTCCTTTGCCGCAACATACAACTCGTCCTCGGACAACGACGTCAGCCGACGGATCTCGCCACCGATCTTGCGCATATGCGTGGTCGCGTTGGACACATCACCGGTGCCGGCCTCGCCCTTGGAACGGATCATCGCCGCACCCTCGGTGATACGGCGCAGCGCCTCACCCAAGTTGGTGGCACCGCACACGAACGGCACCGTGAACTTCCACTTGTCGATGTGATTGGTGTAGTCGGCGGGAGTGAGCACCTCGGACTCGTCGATGTAGTCCACACCCAGGCTCTGCAGGATCTGCGCCTCCACGAAATGCCCAATACGCGCCTTGGCCATCACCGGGATGCTGACGGTGTTGATGATGCCGTCGATCATGTCCGGGTCGCTCATCCGCGACACCCCACCCTGGGCACGGATATCGGCAGGCACCCGCTCCAGCGCCATCACCGCCACCGCGCCGGCATCCTCGGCGATCTTTGCCTGCTCGGGCGTGACGACGTCCATGATGACGCCCCCCTTGAGCATCTCGGCCATACCGCGCTTCACGCGAGCGGTACCGGTGCCGGTCTCGGGGGACGTTCCATTGGTCGTGCTAGTCAACTGGGGGCTCCTGAATCTCGGGGTCTGCAACCAGTCTAATGCGCCCACACCAGCGATTTTGTGGCGGGAGGGGCGGTGACCAGACTCACCCGATTTGGATTGGCTCGCGCCGAGCGCCGGTGGCAACCGCATCGGCGGCAGCGGCGGCCTCACCGAGCAGTTCTCCCAGCTGATTCGGGTAAACCTGCTCGCCGGAAGCGGTGAGGGCGGCGATCTCCTCCGCATCGCACCAGCGGTGTCCGGTGATATAGCGCTGCTCCAGATTGGTGCGGCCATCGGTGGCCGGTTCGAACCGTTTGGTGCGGTGCACGAAGAACAGTTCCTCGGACCGGATGGTGGTGCCGTTGAAGTCGAAGACGGCCACCCGACGCCAGAGCGGGCCCACCAGACGCCCGGAGGGAACGGACAGTCCTGTTTCCTCGACCAGCTCGCGTACCGCACCGTCGGCCAGCTTCTCCCCCGGCAGCGTTTGTCCGCCGACGGTGAACCACCAATGCACCGCCGGGGTGGGTGCCGCGGGGTCGAAGCCACGCAGCAGCAACACCCGACCGTCCTCGTCGAGCAGGATGATGCGCGCCGAGGTGCGGAAGTTGGCCCGTGCCGGATCTTCGGTGCCCGCACCCGTTCGATCGACGATTTCGAAATACGTTGGCATCGGCGCGGTTCCACCCAAGCGCAACCACCGCACCGGGCGGCGCACGCGCAGCGCCAGGGTGTCGCGCACGGCGTCATTGTGAAAGCGTCGCGCGATGAGCACGCGCGTCTCGGCATCGGCGAGCTCGGCCACCAGGGCGGGGCGCAGCCGCTCCGGATCGACGGTGGACAGCGCGGCGGCCAGTTGGTTCTCGGCATATTCGCGCCGGTTACGTTCGGCACGTTCGGCTTTCGCCGCGAGCTTGATCAGTTGGTCGTCCTTGAGTGCGTCCCCTATCGCGCGCGCGACGACGGCACGACGGGCCAGGGCCGCGTCGAGCGCCTGCCAGGACAGGTCGCTGCGCACGTGCAACCGGTCGAGGCGGTTGGCGACCAGATAGGCCCACAGCAGACCAAACGCGAGGAGCGTGCCGAGGATGGCGATGACGATGACGGTCAACGCCGAGAACGTCACCAATGAGCACTCCGATGCGATAGGTGCGAATTACAGGTCAGATCCTAACGAGAAGCAATCTATGCGACCCAACACCGGAACGTGCACAGCTTGCGGATACGGGACTTCACTGCGAACTGGACTGTTGCGTGCAACTATCCAAATGTGGTTAGTCAGCCCAGGACACCTCCCCGACCCGTCGATGTAACTGCGTTTATTCCTGAACTGGCTGAACTGACGCGGGCTACCACTCGGCTACATCCGAGACGTGGCGCACCGAGGGCTCATCAAAGTTCGATTGGTGGGCCGTTGTACTGGCCTGAGAATGAGGCGTGGCCGACGTGCGTCACACCGTGGTACTCGGGGAACGGCCCGACCGGCTGGCAGCCCCATAGCGCGCCGAACCCATTGGTCCCAGTCCTCCAGCTCTTCGCCGCAGATGCACCGACGATTTGTTTCCCGGTGGGATCGGATCTGCTACAGCTGCTTTGGTGTCCAGTCATTCATCGAGACCTCCCCGGACAGCGAGATGCGTATGCACCTTCGGTAAAGGTGATCTGGCGTAACTCAATGGACGTACGGGTCGCATCTAGTGCTCCCCCGAACCCAATCGACTTTGAGGACGAGTCGATTCCGGTCCCCTGTTCACTGCATCCTGAGAAAATTGTTGAATACAGCCAGGAACTCCACAACACACTCTGGGATAAAGTCCGCGACCTCGATGAACTCGGGTGGAACGGAACCAATCTGTGCTATCAGTACGACTTGTCGGTCGCACCGGGTACCAAAGTGGGTGGCTGGCCTCGATGGCACGCCCTGGACCCATACCCAATGCCATGCACAGACTGCGGACGAGA
Source organism: Mycobacteroides franklinii (assembly GCF_002013895.1). GTDB lineage: Bacteria > Actinomycetota > Actinomycetes > Mycobacteriales > Mycobacteriaceae > Mycobacterium > Mycobacterium franklinii. The sequence continues at coordinate 210,729 of NZ_MAFQ01000011.1, forward strand.
GCTTGAGCTGCTCGTTTCCTTCGACACTGGCGAGCGCGACGAGGGCGCCGGCCACTGGAACGCCATTGACCCCTCAGAACGTGACGTTGACCTGAGAGATATCACCGGTCTCACACTAGGTCGCGGTGGCGATCTACAGATCTTCGGCTGCCGAACGAACCCTCACCATCAGCACCACGTTTTGGTGCAGGGATAAAGCTCACCAACTGTCGACCTTCACGCGTGCGCCGGAGGCCGTGACGGTTTCGTAAACGAGCATGATCTGCTGGGCGACCACCGACCAGTCGTACCGCTGCACCGCATCGGTGCCGGCCGCGACCAGCTGGGCCCTGCCCTCGTCGTCACCGAGTACGTCGATGAGGGTTGCCGCCAAGGCATCCGGGTCGCCTGTCGGCGTCAACCGGCCCGCCGTGCCATCCAAGAGCACCCGGCGGAAGGCATCCAGTGAACTCGCGACGACGGCCGTGCCTGCCGCCATTGCCTCCACCAACACGATGCCGAAGCTCTCGCCACCGATATTGGGAGCGCAGTAGACATCGGCGCTGCGCATCGCCGAGGCCTTGGTGGCATCGTCGACCTGGCCGAGGAACCGTAGATGCTTGGCCAATGGTCCTGCCTGCGTGCGCAATTCGGCGTCATCTCCGCGGCCGACGATCAAGATCTCCACATCGGGGAAGCTGGTCGCGATCTTCGGCAACGCGCCCATCAACACGTCCATGCCCTTGCGCGGCTCGTCGTAGCGGCCCAGGAACAGCACCGTCTTACCCGCTCTCGGATAGCCCTCGAGGACAGGTGCGGCGGCGAAGGATCGAACGTCGACACCGTTGGGAATCTCGACCGCGTCGGACCCGAGCGCCTCCATCTGCCAGCGCCGGGCCAGCTCCGAGACCGCGATCCGCCCGACGATCTTCTCGTGCCAGGGACGCAGCACCGCCTGAAAGACGCTCAGCGTCAACGACTTCGTGGTGGAGGTGTGGAAGGTGGCGACAATAGGACCCTCTGCCACCATCAGCGCCAGCATCGACAGACTCGGCGCGTTCGGCTCATGCAGGTGCAGCACGTCGAAGTCACCGTCGACGAGCCAGCGCCTGGTCTTGGCATAGGTCGCCGGGCCGAATCGCAGCCGCGCCACCGATCCGTTGTAAGGAATCGGAACAGCCTTGCCGCCCGAGACCACGAATTCGGGCAGCTCGAGATCCGATGAGGACGGTGCGAGCAGGCTGACGTGGTGGCCGCGATCACGCATGACCTCTGCCAGTTGCACCACATGGGACTGGACGCCGCCCGGTACGTCAAACGAGTACGGGCAGACCATCCCGATGCGCATTACGCCTGCCCACCAACAGGATCAGTCTCCCGAGGGGCCGCACAATCATCAGTTTCAGCCTCGCCGGACGGCGCAGCCGGCTGCGACGGCGACGTACGCAGCCGGGTGCGGCGCTCCTCGGACAGGTCGTCGAGCCATAGCGGCTGCAGCATGTGCCAGTCCGCCGGGCGCTCGGCGATATTGACGGCGAACGCGTCGGCCAGCGCCTGGGTGGCCAAGGCGACATCGCCCGCCGACGTGTCGATCGGCGACTGAATCCGTACTCCCCATTGTTCGTGCGCTTCGAACCAACAGTGCGCAGGCAGTAGGCGCGCGCCGGTGTCGATGGCCAAACGTGCGGGCCCTGCGGGCATTCGGGCTTCTGCACCGAAGAAGTCGACGGGGACTCCGCTGCGACTCAGGTCGCGATCGGCCATGAGACAGACGACCCGGTTCTCCCGCAGCCGCGTCGCCAGCTTCTCGTACGGCCCGGTGGAGTCACCGCTCGACGCAAGCACTTCGAAGCCAAGAGTCTCCCGGTAGTCCAGGAAACGCCGGTACAGTGACTCGGGTTTCAGACGCTCGGCGACGGTGGTGAAGGTGCCATAGGTTTGTGCCAGCCATAACCCGGCCATGTCCCAGTTTCCACTGTGCGGCAGCGCGATAATCGTTCCGCGCCCCTCGGCCTGGGACGCATCGAGGTTTCGGCGACCGAACAAACAACTGTCCAGGCGGGCGGCAAGACGCTCCATGTTCTGCGAAGGTAACCGGAACGCTTCACGCCAGTACCGCGCGTAGGAACGCATCGAATCGATCATCAGACGGTCGGGCACCTCACGGGGATGCACACCGAGCACCCGCGCCAGGTTCTTGCGCAGCTGTTCGGGTCCGCCCTTACGAGCACCGACCATGGCACCCACATCAAATATGGCCCGGGCAAGCAGATCCGGCGTAGCCTGCGTCACATTCCAACCAGCGGCATAGCCCCAGTCGGCAGCGCGTTCACCCCACACACTCATGACTGATTCTTCTCCGCAGTGTCCTGTCCGGCATCGGAATTGGGCAGCAGCTCAAGCGCTCCGGGCGACGTGCGGACGGCGTGCATCCGTTGAGCTACCGTGACCAGACTCGCAATGGCCAGCACCCACATCGCGGTGTGCAACGGCCACTGCACCGCGAATCCCCCACTGAATATCGCCCCGGCGAGCACGATGATGAGCCGTTCGGGACGTTCGATCAGCCCACCGTCGGCGCGAAGCCCGGAAGCCTCGGCACGTGCCTTCACATACGAGATCACCTGCGAGGTGATCATGCAGATCAGCGTGGCCACCACCAGAGAGGTTGATCCCCAACCGAATGCGGCCCACCAGACCAAGCCGGCGAATACCGCGCCGTCGGCGACCCGATCGCACGTCGCGTCCAGCACCGCACCAAACCTGGTTCCGCCGCCGCGTGCACGGGCCATCGCCCCGTCGAGCATGTCGAACATCGCGAACAGCCATACCGCCATGCCACCCCAGAAGAGATGCCCTGTCGGGAAGAGGGTCAGCGCCGCGACAACCGACGCCGCGGTCCCGAAGATCGTGACCGTGTCCGGGGTAAACCCGGCGCGCAGTAGCGCATTGGCCACCGGGTTGATGATCTTCGCGAACGTCTCCCGCGACAGCAGGCCGCTCACGGCAATTGCTCCCACGCGTCGGCCAGCAGTTTGCGGGTGTCCCGCAACAGCTGCGGCAATACCTTGGAGTCACCAATGATGGTGATGAAGTTCGCGTCGCCGCCCCAGCGCGGCACCACATGCTGATGCAAGTGCTCGGCCAGGGACCCGCCGGCGGCGGCGCCGAGATTGAGCCCCACGTTGAAACCGTGCGGCCGGGAGACCTTCTTGATCACCCGGAGCGCCTTCTGCGTGAAGGCCATCAGTTCGCGACTCTCCCCCTCGGTGAGGTCTTCGAGCTCGGCGACTTGGCGATACGGCACCACCATGAGATGACCTGGGTTGTACGGGTAAAGATTCAGGACCGCGTAGACATGCTCGCCGCGGGCCACGACCAAACCGTCCTCATCAGCCATCTCCGGGATCTCGGTGAAGGGAGCCGAATCCGGGCTGGGCGCCTTCACCGCTTCGGCGATGTAACTCATCCGGTGGGGGCTCCACAGCCGCTGCAGGTGATCCGGGTCGCCCACGCCGCGGTCGATGATGGTCGAGTCCTCGTCAGTCACTGGCACCCAACTTCAGCAGTTCGGCCGTCGGCGATACATTCTCTCGTCTGTTCACCCAGTCGACGATGGCAGCAACGGCCTCGTCGCGGGGAACCCCGTTGACCTGGGTGCGGTCGCGGAACCGGAAGCTCACCGCACCCGCCTCGACGTCACGGTCACCGGCGAGCAGCAAGAACGGCACCCGCTGGTTGGTGTGATTGACGATCTTCTTGTTCATGCGGTCGTCGCTGGTGTCGACCTCGGCCCGGATGCCCTGCGATTTAAGCTGGGACACAATGTCGTTCAGGTACGGCGCGTGTGCGTCGGCGATCGGGATGCCGACGGCCTGCACCGGCGACAGCCAAGCCGGGAAGGCTCCCGCGTAATGCTCGGTGAGCACGCCGAAGAAGCGCTCGATGGACCCGAAGAGAGCGCGATGGATCAACACCGGCTGCTTACGAGTGCCGTCGGCGGCGGTGTACTCGAGGTTGAACCGCTCGGGCATGTTGAAATCGAGCTGGATCGTCGACATCTGCCAGGACCGGCCCAGCGCGTCCTTGGCCTGCACCGAGATCTTGGGACCGTAGAAGGCCGCACCGCCCGGATCCGGCACCAGCTGCAGCCCGGAATCGAGCGCCACCTGTTCCAGGGTGTTGGTCGCTTCCTCCCAGTCCTCATCGGAACCAACGAATTTCGTCTCGTCCTTGGTGGACAGCTCCAGGTAGAAGTCGTCCAGGCCGTAGTCGGACAGCAGGTCGAGCACGAACCGCAGCAGCGAGGTCAGCTCCTCGTGCATCTGCTCACGGGTGGTGTAGATGTGTGCGTCGTCCTGCGTCATACCGCGCACCCGGGTCAGACCGTGCACCACGCCGGACTTCTCGTACCGGTACACCGAGCCGAATTCAAAGAGCCGCAGGGGCAATTCACGGTATGAGCGGCCCCGCGCCCGGTAAATCAGGTGGTGCATCGGGCAGTTCATGGGCTTGAGGTAGTAGTTCTGCCCCGGCTTGCGCACGGTGCCGTCCTCGTTGAGTTCGGCGTCGATCTGCATCGGGGGGAACATGCCGTCGGAGTACCAGTCCAAATGCCCCGAGGTTTGGTACAGGTTTTCCTTGGTGATGTGCGGGGTGTTGACGAACTCGTATCCGGCTGCGGTGTGCTTGGCCCGCGAGTAGTCCTCCAGCTCCTTGCGGATGATGCCGCCCTTGGGATGGAAAACCGGTAGACCGGAACCGATTTCGTCGGGGAAGCTGAACAGGTCCAGCTCCACACCGAGCTTGCGGTGGTCACGCCGCTGCGCCTCTTCCAACAGTTCGAGGTGCTTGTCGAGGGCTTCCTGGGACTCCCAGGCGGTGCCGTAGACGCGTTGCATGCTGGCATTGGCCTGGTTGCCGCGCCAATAGGCGGCCGAGCTACGAGTGAGCCGGAAGGCCGGGATGTGCTTGGTGGTAGGAATGTGCGGGCCGCGACACAGGTCGAACCATTCCCGTTCCCCGGTACGGGGATTCAGGTTGTCGTAGGCGGAAAGCTCGTCGCCGCCAACCTCCATGACCTCCGGATCATCGGCACCCGACTTGTCGGAGACCAGTTCCAGCTTGAACGGCTCACTGGCCAACTCGGCCTGCGCTTCTTCCACCGACGCATATACCCGGCGCGAAAAGCGTTGTCCCTCTTTGATGATCTGCTTCATCTTCTTCTCGAGGGCGGTCAGGTCCTCGGGAGTGAAGGCGTAGTCGATACCGAAGTCGTAGTAGAAGCCGTCGGTGATCGGCGGGCCGATGCCAAGCTTGGCCTTCGGGAACAGTTCCTGCACGGCCTGCGCCAGCACGTGGGCGGCCGAGTGCCGGATGACACTGCGACCATCCTCGGTGTTGGCCGCGACCGGCTCCACCTCGGTGTCGACCTCCGGGGTCCAGGACAGATCCTTCAGCGCGCCGTCCACGCGTACGACGACGACGGCGTCCTCACCCTTGCCCGGCAGGCCGGCCTCGCGGACCGCGGTCCCCGCCGTCGTCCCGGCCGGCACCCGGATAGGGGCCACAAGGGAAGACGGGTTCGGCGCAGTCATCGGCAGTTCTCCAATTCAGAGACGGGGGGTTTGCGAACTCATGCTATCGGTCCACACCAGCCACTTCCCAGCCCGATGGGCACCGTGAGCACTCAGGCCGATCGCGCGCGGAATGTGTTCCGATACGCCAGCGGCGAGACCCCGGTGAGCCGGCGGAACTGCTCCCGGAAATTCGCAGGTGAACCGAACCCCACCTCGCGCCCGATCCGCTCCACCGAATCCACCGAACATTCCAGCAGCTGCTGGGCGTGGCGGACCCTCACTCCCGTCAGCCATTGCATGGGCGTCTGCCCGGTTTCGGCCCGAAACCGCCGGTTGAGGCTCCGCGCACTGGTCGACGCCTGGGCCGCGAGGTCCTCCAGAGACAGTTCGCGATGGGCGTTGCACTCGATCCACGCCAGCATCTCACCGAGGCCGGCCTCGGTGCGTCGGCGGTTCCGGACGACGTACTGCGCCTGCCCGCCGTCGCGGTGTAACGGCGCCACAGCCACCCGCGCCGCCTCCGCGGCTACCGCTGCACCGTGATCGCGCGCCACGATGTGCAGACACAGATCGAGCCCGGCGGATGCGCCGGCCGAGGTGAGCACCTGACCCTCGTCGACGTAGAGCACGTCGGCGTCCAGGCGCACCGCCGGGAACATCTCCCGGAACAGATCGGCAGCCAGCCAATGCGTGGTGGCCCGCTTGCCGTCCAGAATTCCCGCCTCCGCGAGCGTGAAGGCGCCGGCACAGATGGAGGCGATGCGGGCACCACGCTCATGGGCGGCCTGTAGCGCCGCGATGACACCCTCGGGCAGGGGGTCGGTGAGGTTGTCGCGTGCCGGCACCACGATGGTGTCGGCCTCCGAAAGCGCCTCAAGCCCAAGATCTGTCGCAATGCCGAACGGTCCCGCGGAGACAACCGGCTCGGTTCCGCACACCTGCACACGGTAGGGCCGAGTGCCATCGGCGAGATAGACGCGCCGGAACACCTCGACCGCGGTGGCCAGATCGAACCCGACGGTTTCGGGAAGCGCCAAAACGACGACGGAGTGAGGCTGGGCCGAACGACCCCTGGGCACGGAGTGAGGCTGGGCCGAACGACCCCTGGGCACGGAGTGAGGCTGGGCCGAACGACCCATGGGTACCGAATGCACGCGACCAGCCTAGCTCCCGATTGGCAATATCTCGTTGGATGCTGGCTATCTGGCCACTTCTGCGAAGGTGGCCGCTGCGCAACCATGGCGTTCATGCAGATAGCGATCCTCACCTACCCGGGTATGACGGCACTGGACGCGATCGGCCCGTATGAGGTGCTCAGGGGGCTCTCCGATGCCGAATTTCGATTCGTCTGGCACGAATCCGGCCCGGTACTGACTGACAGCGGGGTGCTGGCGCTCGGCGCTACCCACTCTTTCGCCGAGACGCCGTCGCCCGACATCGTCCTGGTCGGCGGCTCGATACCGGCCACCATGAGCACCGCCGCCGACGAGGGTGTACTGAATTGGCTCCGGCAGGCGCATCAGACCACGATGTGGACGACATCCGTCTGCAGCGGGTCGCTCATTCTCGGCGCCGCCGGGATCCTGCAGGGCAAGGACGCCACCTGTCACTGGGCCGGACAACGGGTGCTCGCCACCTTCGGTGCGAATCCCCAGCGGGACAAGCGGATCGTCCGTGACGGCAAGGTGATCACCGCCGCCGGAGTCTCCGCAGGGCTCGATCTCGGACTATGGCTTGTGGGCGAGATCGCCGGGCGGCCACGGGCCGAGGCGACGCAACTGTGCATCGAATACGACCCGCAGCCACCGTTCGATACGGGCCACATGAGCAAGGCCTCCACCCGAAACAAGGCCGATGCCGCACGCATGATGAAGGGCATGATCTCGGCACGCGCGGCCAGCGCAGAACTCACGGCAGGCTCAAAAGTGTTGTGGACCAGTGTTATCGACCGTGTGCGGAGAAAGTCAGCCGCCAGTTCCTAGAGCTTCGGTCACGGCTGGCCGGGGTTGAGCTTGACGAAGAGCGCCTCCGCCTCGGCGAGCACATCATCCCCGTCGAGCAGTCGGCCGGTCATGAACACCTTGCGCCCTTCCACGCGATCCAAGGTGCAGTCGTACTGCAGTTCCTTCTCGATGGGCGTGATCTTGCGGTAGTTGATGTTCAGGTAGGCGGTGCGCAACTTACGTAGATCGGTCAGTAGCAGCGAGCCAGTACCGAAGATGGTGTCGAAGAGCAGCCCGAGGCAGCCGCCGTGCACCGCACCATTGCGCCCTAGGTGGTAGCGACTGAAAGTGGCTGTGCCGGCGAGAACTCCGTTATCGAAGCTGTCGATGGTCATCGGCACCAGCAAGATGTTGCCGCGCAGCGGCAGATCGGTGCGCCGGCCCGAGGGCGAGTCCCATTCCGAGACCTCATAGGGAGCCAACAGCGCGTTCATGGCTTCGAGCTGGCCGGCCAACTCGGTGATCACCTCGTCGGGAGGCAGCGCGGCGCGGGCACGGTCCTGCAGGGTCCGCAGTGCGTCGATGAAACGGCCGTAGTCAGGGCCGCCCTTAAGGGTGGGATCGGGTGGGTTGAACCCGCCGCCCTCATGCGCAGTTAGTGCTTCCTCGGTGGTCATGCTCCCCTACGTTATTGGGGTGGATATTGCACGGCTGAGCCAGCTCCCGTTCACCTACCCGGAGATCGGTGCGACGGCCGGTGAACTGCCGGCCAGATATCACCATGTGCGGGAATCTCGGCAGATCGGGACGGGTAAGGCCCGGTTCGAGGAAGCCGCGGCAAGCCTGATGCGATTTGGCATTCAACGCGGGATCGGGCTGCGAGTTCTGACGTCGGCACCCGAGGCCTCCGTGGGCGTGAACGTGGCGACGCGGCTATGGCCGTTCTGGGCGTTGTGCCGCATCGTGTACGTGGTCGATGAGCCGAACCGGCGCGGTTTTGCATACGGCACGCTTCACGGACACCCGGAAACCGGCGAGGAGGCGTTCATCGTGCGCTTCGACCCGTCCAATGACGTTGTTTCCGTAGAGATTACGGCTTTCTCGAAGCCGTCATTCTGGTGGGTCAGAGCGGGCAACGTAGTAGTCAAGCAACTGCAGCGAGTGGTAACTCAGCGGTATCTGAGCGCACTCTGATTCCTACCGCGTCACAATTCGTCGGCAGAACCCTCCCCCGGTAACCTACGAGTTAGCTGCGCGTCGCCTCTAGCTATGTTCTGGCGTGTCGCCACATTGAGCGATTCTCTGCATTTTTGCCATTTAAATTACGTCATGCGCCTTTGACAGCAAAAATTTCAGGGCTTCAAATCGTTATGATGTGTAACCTGTTGTTCAACTTCGATTCATGCATTGTTAGGAGCTCTGAACCTCATGGTTTCACTGCCCACTCGCATCGCGTTGTTCGCCGGGGCCCTGAGTGCCTCGGCCGCGATGTACGTGGCCCCGGTCGCAGCTGCACAGCCGCCGGTACCGCCCATCTGCGGTTCAGGGGAAGCCCCCTATACCCATAACTGCCGCACCGCATGCTCCGGCGGCGCCCCGCGCGTGGGTGGATCCTGCTCTCAACCTGGTACCGATCTCTACGACCGCGGTTTCCACGAGCCCACCCATGAGGGCGCAAACCCGCGCACTCCGCTGGGAACCAACCCGCAGGTGCCATACGGCACCAACACCACAACCGTTCTGCAGTAACGCATGACGACGCGGTGCTGGAGCAGCTAGCTTCCTGTCGAAGACTTCGAGGCCGCGCCTCTGCGCGCGTCCGTCGCTCGCATCTTTCCGAAGCAATGGCCGCGAATTCCCATACGGGAATGAAAACGGGCGCCGCGGGGTAGAACTCCCACATGGAACTCAACGACGCTGCGCGTGCCCTCATCGGAGCGGGCGCTGATGCCACGCTCGTCACCATCAACCCCGACGGCAGCCCTCAGGTGTCCGTGGTGTGGGTCGCCCTGCAATCCACACCAGACGGCGACGAGCTGGTAGCTGCCCATCTGTCGGGCGACTACAAGAAGTTGCGCAACATCCGGCGCGATCCTCACGTCGCCGTGACGATCCTTGGCCCGAGCCAGCTCGGGCAACAGCGCGAGTATCTGGCTGTCACCGGCTCGGCGCGCGTGGTCGAAGGAGGGGCACCGGAGCTGCTCAAACAGTTGGCTACCGCGCTGCTGGGATCCGATGAGCATTTCCCGCCACCCAATGCTCCTGACGGTTACCTGACCCGGATTCGCGTCGAATCAATCGGCGGCAACGGGGCCTGGGTCTGATCTCAGTCGCGGATGAAACCCTTGGTGCGCATCAGGAAATCCGCGAGGAATCCATCATGGGGGATTTCGGGGGCCGCGTATGAGGTGGGGTGCCTACCGCTGTAGACGTTGGACACCGTCGGATCGTCGACGAGGGCGTCGATAAGCTCCCCGTCACTCGTGATCGCGTTGATCACCAGCGAATGCCGCAGCGGTGCAAGGCCGTCGGCGCGCGCCCACGGCGCGACCCATACGCAGGGGAATGCCAACTCGGTGTTGAGCTTGTCGACGTCGGGCCGTTTAAGCAGATGTACGGCCGGACGTAGCGCGGCCGAACCATCTCCGAGGTCTGCAACCACCTGATCGGCACCCAACAGCGCCGTAGCGCCTAGAGATTTCGCCGCCAGGTACTCGGCAACCCGTCTGGCCGCGTCGAGCGGCTGGACCGGCAGGACGGCGCGTTCGTCGGAAATCGGCAGGGGCGTGATCGCCTCAAGCCTGGCCACGATGGCTTCCGCCAACGGTCGCGGATCGCCTTCGTACAGAACGGCTGTGGTGTTGGTGCACGCCATCCCGCCCTGCCCGCTGATGGACTCGACAATGACATCCAGATAGTCACGCCAGTCCTGTTCAGCGGTGATCAGGATCTTGGTGCGTCCTGGCCCGTTCACCATCACCGTCGGATCGCCCGCGTACTTGTCCACGATGTCCTGCCCGCCGTAGACGACAGCGAGATCGGCCGCGGCGATGATCTCGGCCGCGCCCGCATGGTCGGTGGGCAGGTACAAAGCATCTTCGGGCCGAAATCCCGCCTGACGCAAGGCGTTGACGAGCCGGTGACCCGTGAAGGGTTCGCGCCGCGACGGCCGGATGGCCACGCGATACCCCAGCGCCAATGCCTGCACCCACCCGCCGTGCACACCCGGACTGTTCCCCGACGCGTGCACAGCCAGCACCTCACCCCGCCGGGTCCAGACCGCGCTCCCCCGGCGGGTGCGCTCATCGCGCCAGTCCAGGGTCGCGCCCACCGGCCGGGCCGGTGTCACCGCGTCAATCGCGTGGCGAACAGCTTCGGCGACGCCTATCGCGCTGGCGCGCGCCACGGCGATGGGCAGTCCTGAGACCCGGCTGACCACGTCGACGTACTGATCAAAGCCGTAGCCCGCGATCTCGGCGTCGGAGAAGATCTCGGCAGCACCGGCCAGTGCAGCTTCCCGGCGGGTGGCCGGCAACGCCGCAACATTGCGTTGGGCGCGAATGCTGCGGCTGACATACAGCGGCGGCACGATGCTCAAGTCAGCGACCGGTGTCCCCGCGATATCGGTGATCACCTCGCGCGTGCGGGTCCGGTACGCACCGGCGGGGCCCAACGCATCAAGGGAAATAGCTGTCCCACTGACGTTTTCGGGCAGCGCAGACGTCATCTCAGTAGACGCCCTCGATAACGGCTTCACCCTCGAACGTTGCGACCGGAGCGACCTCGCTGACCGAGTCGCCGATCTGGCCGTCGGGCCCCTGTCTACGGATCGCGCTATCACGTTCGAGGTTGTTGGGGATGAACATGCCCTTGCTGATGTGGTTCATTACCACCTGACCGCGGTGGCCATGCGGCACCCGCTCCCCCGTCTCGGGGTCGATGACCCAGAACACGACATAGGGCGTGCGGGGGTCGAAGACATAGATGTCGCCGTCGACGCGGGTCTTGGCCTGGGACAAGATCATTGTGCTGCCGAACGCCATCGCGATGGTCGTCGCCGGGAAAATTTCGCGGAGCAGGTCCAGGGTGTCCAGGTCCACATGAGCACCGCTGAGCAGTATGTAGCGGATCTTCTGGTTCACCAGGTCTGCCATGGTGTCATCGCGCGCAATCGCACCCAACAGCGGCGGGCTGGTATGCAGATTCGCCACATTTTGGGTTTGCAGCACGAACCTTGCCTGCTCCAGCACGTGCTCCACATATGCGGACACCTCCGCGGTGGCGCCCCGCGCCGCGATCTTCTTGACCCACCGCGGGTCCAGGTCCACCGGATAGAACACCGAACCCAGCCGTTCGCTCACCGCGCGGGAAAAATGGCCCACCCCATGTGGACCGCTGGGCATCAGGAACAGCAGGCCCTGGCCGTCCACGAAGCCGCCCGCGGTGAAGTCCTCGATCTGCCACAGGGTGATCTGCTCAACCCAGTCGGGCAACTGCGCGGTGCGTTTGGGCGCTCCGGTGGTGCCGCCCGATTCGAACACCTTCGGCACGGGCGCCGGCGATCCGTAACCGCGCGGAATGAGGTCCTCGACGGGCGCGTTCCGTAGCTCGTTGACCAGGTTGGGAAAACGCCGCAGGTCGTCGAAACCATGCACGTCGGTCAGCGGGTTGAAATCCAGGCCTCGCGCCGTCCGCAACCAAAAGGGCGAGCCGGTGTCCGCACCGAAATGCCACGCAATCGCGGCACGCAGATACGCCTCCGGGTCGACGTCAGGTCCAGCGCGCGGAACATCCAACAGCGAGAAGTCGATCTCGGCCATCTCGCCATCCTGACGCAGTGACCGCGAGGACGTAAGTGAACTCTTGGTGGCGCCGAAGATGATCGGGCTGCGCGGTGGCACCAACCTGCCCGGTAGCGTCCCCAGCGGAACCGGGAACGCTACCGATCGGGTGTGTTGCTATTCGGGTGTTAACGGCGCCAGTCGTCGCCGCGGTGGTCCCCGCGATTGTCACCTCGGTGGTCGCCGCGATCGTCACGATGGTCACCGCGATCATCGTGGCGATCGCCATCGCGCCAATCCCGCTGCCGCCCGTCGCGTCCCCAGCCGTTTCGGTCCCAGCCGTCACGGTCGCGGCCGTCACGGTCGAATCCGTCTCGATCCCAGCCGCTGTCGCGCCAGTTGTCGTCGTGGCATTCGCGATCAAACCAGTTGAACCCCCAGATCGGGTTCCAGAACTCGCCTGGGCACCAGTGATAGCTCGGCGCCGGGAAGGCCGGAGCAGGGGCTGCGTTGGCGGTGGCCGCAAGGCCCAAACCGCTGGCGGCAATCGCTGCTGATGCTGCAATACCTACGAGAATCTTCACAATCACAGATCGAATCAAAGGACTCAATCGTTACGTGCGCTAAATACTGAGCCGATACAGGTTCGACATACAACCGTGCCCAAATGGGGTCGGCACCGGCTCCGAGCAGGTCTGTTAGGGCGTAAATGCCGGTTATCCAGGCCGGCGTTGCGAAATACTGACTGCGTGAAGGTCAATGTGCAGGCATTGCGCTTGTGAGCGATGTGTACCGGGATGACACCGTGCATCCGGACACCATCAGGGTGTTCGAGATCGCCTATGCACGCATGGGGGTCGGTTTCGTCAGACGCGCAATGCTTTTCTGTCAGTTCGCTCTTGCGCTGCTGTTCGCGATCGTCGGGACGATGCTGGCCCGATTGTTCGTACCTGGGTTGACACTCCGGGACGTCGCCGTGCTCATCGCCCTCGGATTCACCATTTTCCTGGTCGACGGGTTTCTGGCGTTCCGCACCATCGCACCGCGGCTACGGATAATCGAGGATTGGGCACGAAACCGGGACCCCATCATCGCGGTTCAGGTGTGGCAGGTGGGCGCCCAGATTCCCCTGGCACCGTTGCAGTGGGACCGGCTGCTGTTCGTCGCGGTTCTGAATCTGGGCTGGATCGGCATGCTGGGATGGCTGCAGTCGATCCCGATCCTCACGCTGGTGCTGTTCATTCCCGGCACGCTGTTGACCAGGCTGTACTGGATGGGGATGCGTGCCATGCTCTCCGAGCAGATGCTGCGTCCGGTGCTGGCCGACCTCAGCACCGCCGCCGGCGACCAGAGGATTCCCGTTCGGGTACGAATTCCCTTGACCCAGAGGATGTTCGTCGTCACCCTGGCCATCGCCGTCGTCGCCGGAACCGTCGTGGCGGGAATCGTCGGCCCCCACACCGTGGCCAGCCTCGCGATTGCGGTGGGAGTCTCGATCGCGGTGGCGGTCAGCATTGCCGGCGTTCTCGTGCTGCTGCTCACCCGGTCCGTCACCGAACCGGTGCGCGATCTGAGGGCCGCCGCCGATCGAGTGGGCCGCGGCGACCTCGACACCTGGGTTCCAGTAACCGCCACGGACGACCTCGGCGTACTTGCCCAGTCGTTCAACACCATGATCAGTGGCCTTCGAGAACGCGACCGCATCCGCGCGGCGTTCGGAACGTATTTGGACCCTGCCATCGCCGATCTCATTCTGACCAGCGGAAACGAGGCGCTGGCTCTCGGTCAGGAGGTCGAGATCACTGCCCTGTTCCTGGACGTCCGCGGATTCACCGGCTACTCAGAGCACCGCCCGGCCAGTGAGGTCGTCGCGATGCTCAATGATCTGTTCGGCATCGTCGTGCCCATCATCGGCAAGCATGGCGGCCACGTGGACAAATTCGTCGGTGACGGGCTTCTCGCCGTGTTCGGCGCCCCGCAGCCGCACCGCGACCACGCCGACAGGGCGTTGGCGGCAGCCCTGGAGATCGCACGGACCCTGGCCGCGCGCCCCGACGAGCCGCAAGTGGGTATCGGGCTGAACTCGGGTCCTGTTGTCGCCGGAAATATCGGTGGCGCAGGGCGATTCGACTTCACCGTAATTGGCGACACCGTCAATGTGGCCGCGCGAGTCGAATCGGCCACCCGGCTGACCGGGGATGCCATTCTGCTGAGCGAACAGACCCTGCAACGGCTTGACAACACCGACGTCGCCATCTTCGCTGCGCGGCCGACGATTCCGCTGCGGGGCAAGACGGATGCGGTGGCGCTGTACGCGGCCACCGTGGACGCAGAATCGACGTCGGAATCGGGCTGAGCATCTCACTAAGCCAAAGACGGGACTCGGCTTGCCCAAGTAACGTTCGTCAACGTTCAGTTCTCCCGCTGCGCAGTTGCCGCTCCCCGTCACCAACAACGCGACGACTGGACTACGTCGGGCCCTGCGGCCAATGCACCCATGTGTCATGCATGCCACAAACCGTTGTACGTCGACCGGTCTACTGAAAGGCTTTTGGTGAACCAACCGATGAGCCGGGCAGTGACAACAAGAATGAGGGCGCGAACTACTTATGGTCTCGATTCCGGTGTCGGCGAGAAACTTGTTCTCCATTACTTTCGGCGACGGTGTTCGCCCACCCCGGCCGACCAGCCACGTTGTGCTGTTCGACGAACCGCATCGCCAGTTGCGTCGTTATGGCACTGACGATCCGCGCGACTCCAGCGCCATCCCGGTCCTCTTGGTTCCCCCGTTGGCCGCGTCGGCGACATGCTACGACCTTGCCCCGGGTCAGTCGCTGGTGGCGCACCTGCTCGAGGAAGGCCGCACACCTTACGTCGTTGACTATGGTGAGATCGGTTGGGCGGATAGATATCTGGGCCTTGAGTCCTTCTTCGCCGATATCATTCCGCAGGCCATCGAGCGGGTACTCATCGATTCCGGACAGCCGCAGCTCGACCTGATCGGATGGAGCCTCGGCGGCACCCTGAGCCTTTTGACGGCCGCAGCCGACCGAGGATTACCAATCCGCTCGATCGTTGCTATCGGTACCCCGTTGGACTACGGACAAATCCCGGGATATCCCGAGGCGCGCCGAATCACCAAGCCCACCAACGGCTATGCCGTCACCACGGTGTTGCGGGCACTCGGCGGTATTCCTGCTCCGGTGGTACAGGCCGCCTACCGCGCCACCTCGTGGGACCGTGAAATCAAACGCCCCTGGTTTCTCCTGAACAATCTGGACAACACCGAAGCTTTGGCCAAGGCTGAGGTGATCGACCGCTTTCAGGACGCCTTCCCGGGCTATCCGGGGCGGGCGGTGTCGCAGATGTGGGGCCGATTTATCTATCACGACGAGATCGCCGCTGGCGTCGTCAATGTCGCGGGTTACACCCTCGATCTGACGGCGCTGACACTGCCGATCCGGCTATTCGGCAGCCACCGTGATGCCATCGCGCCCTGGCAGTGCGTGCACAACGGCGTCGCAATGCTCAAGTCGGCGGACGTTCGGTTCACCACGGTGGAGGCGAGCCATCTCGGGCTGGTGGCATTGTCGGCCGGTGTCAACGAGACGTGGCCGGCCATCGACAACTTTCTGGCCGAGCTGGACCGGCGCTAGTTTGGCGGCATCCAACACGACTCTTCATCTGCTCAGATCAGGTTCACCGCCGGGGCCGATGCTCTGGGACCCAGTCAGTCCGGCCGCGTGAGAATGCGACGCAGACCATCAGAACCGGGCCAAGTACCGACCGCTGAGCCGGCTGCCAGCGGTGCGGATAGCGTCCGGAGTGGGCACTGACGTCCGGAGCCGCCGGCTTGGGCGTAACTTCTCCGCGGCGTACAGAGTTGAAGATCTCTTCTGCCTGTCCTATATCGGGCCCTCAAAACGTCGAACTGCCAGAAGGTTTGAGAACGAATCCATGCTCGCCACCAATGGTGTCGAGGCAAGCCACCGTCCTATTGGTATCAACCGCACACGTGCCGTGGCCGTACGATACCTTCTGCCCCACAGCCAGTAGGGATCCCCTGTTGGTTGGCCCGGTGACTTACCGTCACAGCCTCCGTAGAAGTAATGCGACAGTTGATGCGTCGTCCCGGCACTGCCGTGGCTGGGCTCCACCTCGCCGACCACACAATCGCCAGACTTCGGGGTCGCCACTTCGCGATTCACCGCGGACTACTCCGTGGCTATTCCGGGAGTGGCTGATCGTCGACCTTCACACGGAAGTCGACCTTGTCGCCCTCTACTTTTGTGACAGTGAGGGTCAGACCGGCTTTCTGACCGGCTTCGCTCATCACGCATCGTTGGGTAGCGCCCACGGTCGCGTCAAGCGGCCCATCGCATATGACCGAATCCACCTTGCCCCCGAATTGAGCGTCGAGACGCTGTGCCGCGATCTTGGCAGCCTGTTCTTTCGGAACCTGTCGTACCGATGAAATCGGTGGCGTGCCTACCGATGAGTTCGCTGTTGTTTCAGGCGTTATCGTTCCAGCATGCCATGTCGACGTGACTGAACACCCTGATGCAATAAGAGCTGCCAAAATAAGAGTCGCCGCCATTGGTGCGCTTTGCATTCTGCTGCCTACTCGCTTTCTTGCACGACGATTGAATCGAATAGCTCGTTTGGAGCATGTAGCACTCGTCGACGGTAGACATTCTGGGCCGCAACCGGGGCATCGCCAGTCACAGACAAATAACCCCCTTCAACACGCGATTCTGGAGCCTACGGCCGGTTTGGCGAACCGAATCCGTAACCGCACCGCCGATCCACATACCTGCGGGTGGAGAACATCTCGTTGCTGCTGCTCTTACTGTCGGGTATGACCGTTTATATCGGGGACGCCGCCCGCATGTCTGGGTTGACCATCGATACCATCCGTTATTACGAGTCATTAGGTCTGATAACGGACAGCACACGAGACGGCGTCGGCCGGCGCGTCTTCACGGCCGATGACCTGCTCTGGCTGGTTTTTCTGCGCCGGATGCGTGAAACGAATATGCCCATCGTCCAGCTTCAGGAATACCTGCGGTGCCGTGGTCGCGGTGTCGACGGTATCGCGGGAATCCTGAGGGTCCTGAAAGACCATCACCATGCCATGGGGCAGCAGCAAGCCGCCCTGAACGAATGCATCGCGCTGATCGAGGCCAAGATCGCCAAATACGAAGGGCTCGCAGCCGCAGGGCTCCCGCCCGGAACTCCGGAGGTTGACCTGGAGTGAGGTCGAGCTCCTACCGTGTGCTGATGACCGACAAGCACGGTCGAACCTCACCGAAGGAGTACCCATCGTGATTGTTGTCCGCCACCATCCCGACAGCCGCCGCGCTCCAGCCGAAAACTTCACCGGCATCGTCTTTGTCGACGAGCTCGCGATAGCACAAGCCCCCTCGCGGCTACGCGCATTCAGCGTGCATTTCACCCCCGCTGCCCGTTCTGCGTGGCATCAGCATCCATTCGGCCAGATACTGCATGTCACTGAAGGGGTTGGCCGAATCCAGGCCAAAGGTGGACCAATACACGAGATCCGCGCTGGCGACACGATCGTTACCCGACCCGGGGAATGGCACTGGCATGGCGCCGCACCCACAACATTTATGACACACACCGCGATCCAGGAAGCCGACGACGACCACTGCGACGCCTACTGGGGCCAGCATGTCACCGACGACGAATACAACGCACCCGCTACACCAGCCACCTAAGCCAGCAGCACCGCCGTCAAATAGTGAATTCAGCGTGAACTAACGGTTGACGGCACGGTTGATTTGACTCACCCTTACGTCATGTCCGGCATAAGCGAGCAGACATCGCTAGCCGCGGTGCAGCAGCGCCTAGCGAGCAAGTACTCGTGGCTATCGCCTGAACACATTGCGTCTGTGGTCCAGTGTGTCTACGCGCGTTTCGCCGAATGCAGAGTCCGCGAGTTCGTACCTCTACTGGTTGAACGGCGTTCTTGCGCCGAGCTCGCCACAGTCAGTGCTTGAGAATCTCCAAATGTTGCGCGCCGCGCGTAGCTGGATACCGGTGATGCAGGCCGTCGATGAGACGGTGCGCCTCGTATAGCTCCTTGCGCATCGCCGCCATGCGACGGCGATGATGTCGTTGAGTGGTGTTGTGAGCGGGCGTATGTCGGATGAGAAGTTCAGTTTTGCGGACTGTCTGCGACAGTTGGCGCACATGCTCCTACAACGATGCCAGCAGTGTCCGAGCCTGTGCCACAGACGCATCCTCCATCACGTGCGGATCGTCGCACCCGCGCAACCGTCATGCACAGCAACCGATCAGGTTGCGTAAAAGGCGGGACGGGCCCACGCGCCCCTAAACGACGAAAACCCAGCTACGCTGGAGTTTTCATGCAGTGGACATAATTGTCCCAACGACATGTTCAGACTCGTTTGGCCATACGCGCAGGTCAGGTTGGAGCTGCCGCACACTAAAGCCTGTCGTGAGGCTGCCCTGGCAACGGTGCCGCCCTTGCGCACACTGCCGCAATAACCACCCCGACGGCATTCGCAGGCAGTCGTGCGCCAATTCACCGGATTGCGCGCGTCGTGGGCCCTGCCTCACGTGGGGCGATCCATCTGCGCGCTAGGTTCGAATACACCTTCAACCGATATGCGGAGAGATCATTGCTTGAGATCCCGGCCCTTGACTCGACCAATCTCGATCAGTTTCACGCATGGGATGGCGCCAATGGCCTGTTCTGGTCTGATCGGGCTGAAAGATTTGATCAGGGCATGGCCGCGTACCACAACGGGCTCTTGGACGCTGCGGGCATTATGAAAGATTCGGCTGTCCTCGACATTGGCTGTGGGGCCGGTCAGGTCACTTGCGACGCCGCACGGATCGCACAGCAAGGTTCGGTGCTCGGGATCGACCTGTCATCAACGCTGTTGGAAGTCGCGGGCACACGTGCCCTAACAGAAGAGTTGAGGAATGTGTCGTTCGTTCAGGCAGACGCGCAGGTGTACGACTTTGGTGAATCACGATTCGATGTCGCGGTGAGCCGGCACGGAACGATGTTCTTTGGTAACCCGCGCGCGGCCTTCGTCAACATCGCGCGCGCGATCCGACCCGGTGGCCGGTTCGTACAGTTGGTGTGGCAATCCGTCGAGCGCAACGAGGGCATTCGCACGTTCCGCACCATCTCCGCTGGCGGACGCGAGCTACCCTGTCCGCCGCCTGAGACCCCGAACCCGTTCTCCCTGAGCGACCCGACCCGCGTGCACCAACTCCTGGGCGCGGCTGGCTTTGTCGACATCGAGATGACCGAAATGCACGCCCCGATGTTCTACGGTCGTGACGTCGACGACGCATTCGACTTCATCGCCGCGCATTCGGCCTCAGCGTTCGCCGCACTTGACGATCAAACCCGCGGCCGCGCACTGGACAGGTTGAGAGTGAACATCGCTGAACATCTCACCGATCAGGGCGTGTTCTACGACGCTGAGCAATGGCTTATCCAGGCCCAGCGACGCTGACAGTAGCCCTGACCGAACACGAGATCGAGATCGCCCTAAATCGCAGCCTGAGTCGGCGAATATCGGCGCCGCATCGATCGCGGCCGGCCACCGACCCCGCTGAGAATGGCCTTCAGCGCGGCGCTTTACGGAATAGCCAACCAAATCCGGACGGACAGCCGCTCTAGTTGACCGCTCGTGGGCCCGATTTTGACGGGTTCACCTGTATCTCTTGACGTCCTTCTTTGCAGCGTTCCAGCGGATTTCGTTGGTCCTTCCGCCGCACCGACCCGCTACCCGAGCTACGCAACCACGCCCTCGATGACACCTAGCACCAGGCCCGCACCCCCAGCCAACATCTCCGTGCCGGCCCTCGCACCGGCCAACTGGTTCGGCCAAGGCCTGCACGGACGGGGCAACGCCGAAGGCTTTCTGCACGCCCCCAACGGTGGCTGCACGTGCACCCCCGGCCACCACGACGAGTGGTGCTACCTCTCCGAAAGCGTTGCTCTACAACAGCAGTTCTTCGACCACTACCTCAAATGCCGCGATAACAGCTGGCCCGACGCCCTACGCGTTGTCATGCACGTCCCCCACCCTGACGGTGGGCACCGAACC
>NZ_MAFQ01000012.1 GCF_002013895.1 Mycobacteroides franklinii
CGGCCCGATGCTCACCCCGCGGCGTCGCGCCCGATCCACATCGCAGAATTCCCCGTCCGGATTCAACAGCGCCATCATGCGGTCGGCACCGGTGCGTAATTGTTCGGGCCTGAATTGCGCGGCCATGACCGCCAACTGCGCCTCGGCAGCCTCGCGGGTCGGGGCATCCACCACCACCGGCAACCGGTCAAAGAACTGCCGAATGATCCGCACATGTTCCTCGCCGATATCGCCGCGCTCAAGGGCCGCGGCCACATTCGGCAGCTGCGGCGCCAACACCTCACCGGTGATCGCCCGCCGCGGCGCCAACTGCTGCGCATCGGCGATCCGGCGCCGCGCCGCACCCTTACCGATATGCAGCCGCCGCGACAACACATCCGGAAACGACGTGCCCCCAAGCTCTACCGGAGACGCCTCACCCGTCACCTTCGGAATCAAACACACACCGCGGGCAGACAATCGGCGCTGTACAACCTCCAGGCGCGCCAACACCGTCAACGCCTCAGCGCCCGTGAGCCCATCGACCGAGTCAGCGCAGAAGGCATCAACCGCCGCCTCCAACCCCCCGATCGAACTCATGTTCGAATTATAGGGACGCCCACCGACAAACCCGCCGCATTTGTTACCAATGAAGTTATTGGGACAGAAGTGATTTCACACTCCAGGAGAATCAGGGCCATTGCGTTGGCGCCTGCTTCAACGCACCAACGGTGGTCCCGACCGACGTGTGTGCCACCGGCGAAGATCAGCGCAGCGATTCAATCCTCGTAGCCAGCATGGTCGTCCATTCGGCGATGTAGTCCTCGTCGGCGATGGTGGCGGTCGGCGCACGGAAGACCGTGCTCGTCGCCCGCTTCCCCAAGAGGGCGTTGACACCCAGCGCCCCAATCGATTCCGCTTCCCGCTTGCCGATACCGGGAGCCCAACCATGTACCCAATCAGTCAGCTCGGCATAGAGACCGTCGAAAAGTGCGGCGTAGGCGTCGTCGAGCCGGGCCAGATGGCCAGCAGGAACACTCGACGCGATTTGCAGCAGCTGCGACTCTTCATCGAGCACTGTCAGTAAGTACCGGCCCATCATCGTCAGCTCATTGCGCAGGTCTCCGAGCCCACCGAAGAGCGCACGGATGTCACGCATCGCACGACGGCGATCGAGCTGGCGATCGATACCGGCCTCGAGCAACGCTTCCTTGGACTTGAAGTGGTGATAGAGCCCGCCCGATCCGGGAGTAAGGCCAGCCGCCTTCTCGATCTGCGCGACGCTGGTGGCCTTGTACCCCTGCTCGCCGAAGAGCCGCATGGCCTCGGCGACCAGGCGTTCTTTGGTGGAAATCTCTACCATTGACGTCTCCCAAGTAATCACTTAGTGTCACTCAGTGAGTACTTTAACAGCTGGTTTGGGTCACCGGTAGGAGGTAGTCATGACAGACGGTCAAGTCCCCCGAGGACGGATCCGGCGCACCATGCCGCTGGCGGGCTTCACCGCCCGCGCCGCAGGCGGACGACTCGTCGCAGGCCTACGCGAAAAAGCCGGTGACACCGGAGCCGTCGACCGCTTCCATGAAAAGACAGCAGAGCGCTACACCGAACTGCTCGGACACTCCAAAGGCGTCCTCATGAAAGCAGGCCAGATCTTCTCCACCCTCGACACCAGCCTCAGTGGCTCCCTGACTCCGTACGCCCGCGCGCTGACGAGGTTGCAAACGCAATCTCCCCCGATGGACTCTAGCTTGGCCCGCCGGGTACTCGAGGACGACTTAAATCTCTGTCTAGGTGAGCTTTTCGCAGATTTCGACGACGAGCCAATATCCTCGGCCTCTATCGGCCAAGTCCATCGCGCGACGCTTCATGACGGCCGTGATGTCGTCGTGAAGATCCAGTACCCCGGTGTAGCGCAGGCCATCCGGGATGACCTTGCCAACACCGAGC
Organism: Mycobacteroides franklinii; assembly: GCF_002013895.1. Classification (GTDB taxonomy): domain Bacteria; phylum Actinomycetota; class Actinomycetes; order Mycobacteriales; family Mycobacteriaceae; genus Mycobacterium; species Mycobacterium franklinii. Next base: position 1,930 of record NZ_MAFQ01000012.1, read on the forward strand.
TACTCGCCACCTTTCTACGGGTGGCCCTATCGGCGACAGGGATTGACAGCCAGGCCGATCTACGGGGCATCGCCGCTGAGATCGCCGACCGGATCAGCGAAGAACTCGACTACCGCAATGAAGCCGCCAACATCCGCGCCTTTGGCGACCTATATCGCGACCACCCATTCATTCGGGTGCCTGACCTGGTTGACGAGGCATCCGGCGACCAGGTGCTCACCATGACGTTCGTGGACGGAATGGGTTGGAGCGAGGCGCAGGGCGCCAATCGAGAGCTCAAGGACACCTGGGCAGAGGCCCTGTGGCGCTTTGTCTACGGGTCCTTCCAGCACTCATCGCTCTATCACGCCGACCCGCACCCCGGTAACTACCGTTTTGGCCTAGACGGCAGCATCGGCGTCGTCGACTTCGGCTGTGTCAAAGAGTTTCAAGAATTTGGGCGGTACGGCTGGACATTGATGGGTCAGGCAATGTTCCAGGACGACAGGCGAGGGCTTCGCCGGTTAGCAGTCCAGTACGGCGTCCTGCCTGCCGATTCCAAGGCTTCGGCCGACGCGGTGCACCACTGGATTACCAGCTTCAGCCCGGGGCTGTCCCTGGCACAACCAGTGCGGTACACACCCGAGCTGATGGAGGAATTCCTTGCCGCGGTGAATATCTCCAATCCCAATGCCGGATCGCGCCATCTGACCATCCCACCCGAAATGTTCATGCTGAGCCGCATCACCATGGGTGTTACCTCCTCGATGACGACGCTCGGCGCGACGGTCAATCTGCGCGCGATCCTGTCGGACATGGCGGGTGTCGACGAGCCCTCCACTCCCCTTGGTATCCAGCATGTGGCCTGGGTGCGAGAGCGAGGGCTCCCGTTCGGATTAGAACCGCGAGATCAGCCAAAGGTTGGTGCCCGACTATGAGTGACAGACACATTCCACACGGACGGATCCAGCGCACCATGCCGCTGGCGGGCTTCACCGCCCGCGCCGCAGGCGGACGACTCGTCGCAGGCCTGCGCGAAAAGGCCGGTGACACCGGAGCCGTCGACCGCTTCCATGAAAAGACAGCAGAGCGCTACACCGAACTGCTCGGACACTCCAAAGGCGTCCTCATGAAAGCAGGCCAGATCTTCTCGAGTATCGACATGAGCGGTGCCAACGACGGCAGAATTTCCCCATACGAACGGGCATTGACTCGACTCCAGACCCAATCCCCACCCATGGAGCCCGCACTGGCGCGCAGCGTCCTCGAATCGGAGCTCGGCATGCCGGTACGTCAGGCATACGCCACGTTCACAGGGGAGCCGATCTCTGCGGCCTCGATTGGGCAGGTCCATCGCGCGACACTTCATGACGGCCGTGATGTCGTCGTGAAGATCCAGTACCCCGGTGTGGCACAAGCAATTCAGGACGACCTCGCGAACACCGAGCTCGTCACTACATTCCTGCGAGTCACCTTTGCACTGTTGGACCGTAGGTACGCAATCGATCTGCCCGCAACCGCACGCGACATCTCACATCAGATCAAGGAAGAGCTGGACTACAAGCAGGAAGCGGCAAACATATCCGCGTTCCACCAACTATTCTGCGGCCATCCGTTCATCCGAGTACCCGAAGCCGTGCCCGAACTGTCTACGGGGCGAGTCCTCACGATGACCTATGTCGACGGGATCGACTGGGCCGAAGCGCAACAAGCCGACCAGGATCTGAAAAATACTTGGGCGGAGGCACTTTGGCGATTCAGTCTCGCACCGCTACAACACGACTCCGCCTTCTACACGGATCTGCATCCAGGGAACTATCGGTTCGGACTGGACGGCAGCCTCGGGATCGTGGACTTCGGATCTGTGAAGACCCTTTCCGAGAGACATCGTCTCGCCTGGATTCGAATGGTCGCCGCAAGCATCCAGCAGCGATCAGCCGATCTCTATTCCACGATGAAGGAAGCAGGCTTCCTCCCTGCCGAGTCCACTATGTCCAACGAAGAAGCTCTGCGGTGGATGAATGACATCAACACCGACGCAACGCTTCCGCAACCGGTCACCTACACGCCTCAATTGATAGACCGTAACCTCAACGCGCTCGACAGCTCCCTCTCACGACGGATCTCTCTTCCACCGGACCTGATCTATCTTGTGCGTTTTCCGCTTGGCGTTCGGTCCGCAATGTCGAAGCTCGGAGCTACAGTCAGCGCGCGGTCGGCCGCCGCAGACATGATCGGAATCGCGGAACCTGAGACTCCCCTGGGCGTTCGGCATGTGGCGTGGGTGCGTGAACGCGGATTGCCCTTCGGACTGGAACCACGGGGCCAGTCAGAGGTTGGTGCCCGACCATGAGCAACAATCAGATTCCCCACGGCCGAATCCGGCGCACCATGCCCCTGGCGGGCTTCACCGCCCGCGCCGCCGGCGGCCGACTCGTCGCAGGCCTACGTCAAAAGGCCGGCGACGCCGGCGCCGTCGAACGTTTCCACGAACGCACCGCCGAGCGCTACACCGAACTACTGGGCCACTCCAAAGGCGTCCTCATGAAAGCCGGCCAGATCTTCTCGGTCGCAGATATCGCCTCCCACGGATACACACAGCTCTCGCCGTATCAGAACGCGTTGACGCGGTTACAGGCCGACGCACCACCTATGCATCCGCTCCTGGCACGCCAAGCCCTTGAAGAGAATCTCGGTACATCGATCGAGGAGCTGTTCTCCGAATTCAGCGACGACCCAATGGCTGCGGCGTCGATCGGTCAGGTGCATCGCGCGATCCTGCACGATGGCCGCCGGGTTGCCGTCAAGATCCAGTATCCCGGTGTGGCACATGCTATTCGGCATGATCTGTCCAACGCGGAGCTCATGGCCACCTTCCTGCGCTTCGCGACGGGGATTGCCGGCCCCAAGCCGCAGTTGGACCACCGGCAGATGGCCGATGAGGTCGCCGCGCGGATATCCGAGGAATTGGACTACCGACACGAGGCCGCCAATATCCAGGCCTTCGCCGCGTTGTATGAGGGCCATCCATTCATCCGGATACCCGAGGTGATCCCCGAAGCGTCCGGCAATCGGGTACTCACCATGACATATCTCGACGGCCTGGATTGGACGGCGGCGCAACAGGCCGATCAGGACCTCAAAAATGTCTGGGTGGAGGCCATCTGGCGTTTCAGCACCGGATCGTTCCGGCACGCCAATCTGTTTCATGCCGACCCGCATCCGGGCAATTACCGGTTCGGGATGGACGGGTCGGTCGGTTTCGTCGATTTCGGTTGCATCAAGGTGGTCCCCGAGTCCCTGCGGTATCGGCTCGTGCAGATGATTCGGGCCGCCGCGGATGAACGCGGAGAGGACCTGCGCCAACTGATGGTCGAGGCCGGCTACTTCGCCAACGATTCGCCGTTGTCGGCGCAAGACGTCTTTCAATGGCTTGGGTCAACCGTGCAAGACATCCGCGCCCCGCAACCAGTGACCTTCACCCGTGAAGTGTCAACCAACGCGACCCGGTCCCTGCTGAATTTCCAGACGCTGCATCAGATGTCGATACCGAGCGATTTGGTGTTCCTGGCTCGGATCAACCTGAACATCAGCGCCTTGTCGGCAACGCTCAACGCGACCGGGCACACTCGTGCGCTGCTCGATGATCTCGACGGTGTCGCCGAACCCGTTTCCCCATTAGGTAAACGGCATGTCGCATGGGTGCGTGACCGCGGCCTGCCCTTCGGATTGGATCGCCATGACCACTGCTAACCCCATCGCACCGCGGATCCCCTGGGATTCAAGGGATCCCTACCAGTACTACGAAAACCTGCGGTCGCGTGGCGACGTGGTCTGGGACGAGAATGCCGGTACCTGGTTGGTTCTCGGTTATCAGGCCGCCCGCGAGGTGTTGGGCGGCAGCGGCTGGTCGAGTGACCCGCTGGCCAGCCCCCAGATGCGCGCCGCGGCCCCCGAATACCTCGACATGTCCAACTTCGGTAGAAACATGCTCTTCGCCGACGGGCCGGACCACACCGAACTCAGAGGCGCGGTCCGCGACGTATTCACCCCCGGATTCATCGCCGGTCTGCGCCAGGGCGTGCAGTCCATCGCCTCGCACGTCGTCGAATACCCCTTGGCAGGTATATCTTTCGACTTCATGGCCGACATAGCCTTGCCGCTACCGATCGCCATCATCGGTGAATGGCTTGGCCTCGACGACTCGTCGTCAGCCGTCCTGCGCGAGGAATCCCCCATCATCATCCAGATGTTGGGTGCCTTCGCCGACGTCGATACCGTCATGGCGGGCACCGCAGCCGGGGCCACCCTCGCCACCGAACTGCTGCCCCTGGCAGCGGATCGGCGAGCACACCCCGGTGATGATCTCCTCAGCTTGATCGCATCCGATACCAATCTGTCCCTCGAAGACGTCGTCACCATGGCCTTCATGGTTGCCATAGCGGGCCACGAGACGACGGCAAATCTCCTGGGGGCAAGCATGGTCCGTCTGTTGGCGCCACGCGAAGACGGTTCCCAACTGGCCGACCACATCGACCCGGATGATCCCGCAGTCATCACCGAACTGCTTCGACTCGACGGTCCGGTACTGGCCACCGCGCGTGTGGCGACCGAAGAACACCATCTCGGCGGCCACACGATCCAAGAGGGCCAGACCGTTCTCATTGCCATCGCCGCCGCAAACCGCGATCCGCAGGTGTTCGTGGAACCCGCTGAGTTCCGGCCAGATCGCAAGAGCATCCCGCCGCTGGCCTTCGGATACGGCACCCACCACTGCCTGGGATCGGCCCTGGCCAGGCTGGAAACCACAGTGGCCCTTCATGAGGTCCTGGCGCGCAGACCGATGATCACCGGTCCGGTGAGTTGGCGCGACACTCCCGCCATCCGCGGACCACGCAGCATTCCGTTGCATTTCCAAATTTAGATGACGCCCGCGTCACACTTTCGTCTGCGCAGCTACAACAACCCGAGCAACTGCAGATCGGTGACGTATTTGAGAATAACCGGCGCCGAGACGTGCGGAATATCCTGGTGTGGGCCGATTTTCGCACGACGCACGGCAGCCTGAAACCGATCGGCCGGGGCGTACGACCCGCGTGTCGGCTCTGGTGCCCGCAGCTGCCCATGCTGTTTCAACACCATCAACATCTGCAATACGGAATTCTGGCGCTGTCGGTCCGGCAACGCACGTAGACCGGCCTCGAACCGCTGCAGCCAATTTCCGAAGTCACCGATTCGCTCGACCGGGTGACCCGCCTCTATCAACCAGTCGACGTACTGGTCGATCCCGATGCCATCGTCATGCGGGTTCATCACGTGATAGGTCTCGAACCCGTCGACCACTTGAGCACCCAGGGTGGCAATCGCCGCCGCGACAAATTCCACCGGAAGCCCGTCGAAATGCGCACGCTGCCGATGGCCGTGCCTATCAAGCTGATAGAACGATCCGGGCACGATGCCGGTAGCCATGATGCTCAACACCATTCGGCTGACCGTATCGGCCACGTTCAGTTGACCCGCGTAGCTTGTATCGGCCATGACCATACTGGAACGAAACACCGCGACCGGCAGCCCAAAGGTGTCGTGCGCTTCCCTGAGGAGAACTTCGGCGGCCCACTTGCTGTTGGCGTAGCCGTTGGCATAACTGGCGTCCACCACGCGGCTGGGGCTGATATCGCGAATATCGGCTGCCTCGGTGAACTTTGGCCGCTCGATCTGACGGCCGACATCTGATGTTGATACGAACGAGTAGGACTTGAGCTTCGTCGTCAGCGCGAGTCGGATCAGTTCGGCGGTCCCGACGACATTGGGTGTGAAAAGCTCGTCATACGGCAGGACACTGTTGACAAAGGCCGCCGAATCGACGATCAGGTCAACGGATTCAGCCAGTCGTTGCCATGTCTGCGTATCCAGCCCCAGACCGGGCTCGCCCTTGTCACCCGCGACAACCTCCAGCCGACCCACAGCCAACGTGTCGAAGTGCGCCATCAACTCTGGATCGCCACTGTCGAAAGACTTCTCGAGACGCCGACGCGCTTCTTCATTGGATGACGCCCGCACCAAACAGGTCAGCGTGCCTCCAACCCGCGCCATCTCGTTCAGCCAATGCAGCACCAAATGGCGACCAAGGAATCCGGTGGCTCCGGTGAGCAACACCTTTCCCGCGCCGCCGGTCGCATGTGGTCGGGTGTGGTTGGTGGCCAGTGTCGCGACATCAATGAATTTGTCCAGCGTGAGATCGCTGGCACTCACCCGAGTTGCTCCCCTCCCATGCACGGATGCACAGCTCGTTCTTGAGGTTTCGACGACGGCCGCCGAGCACGCGGCACCATCCACGTGGGTACTCAGGCTTCTCACCGACGGCGCCTCGAAGAGAGTCCACACCGCCAGGTCAACGTCGAGAGCCGTGTTGATAGCGGCGACGACCCTCATCGCTGAGATCGAATCACCACCGAGATCGAAGAAGGAATCGTCGACCCCGACTCGATCAATACCAAGTGCGTGAACATAAATGTCGGCGATGGTCCGCTCAACGGCGTTCGCCGGAGCCCGGTAACGCGCCGCGTCCTGATATACGGGCGCAGGCAGTGAGCGCTTGTCGAGCTTCCCGTTGACAGTGAGGGGCATTGCCTCGACCGCAACCACCGCGGCCGGGACCATGTACTGCGGGAGCCGCTCCCCCAAGAGCGTTCTCAGCGAGATTGGATCTGCGGTTCCGGTGACGTAACCGACGAGGCGCTTGTCGCCGGGACGGTCCTCCCGGACGATGATCGCCGCGTGTTCTACCCCGTCCAACTCGGCCAGCGCCGACTGTATCTCGCCGAGCTCGATTCGATATCCCCGAATCTTGACCTGTTCATCGGTGCGGCCCAGATACTCAAGCTGACCGTTGTCGCCATATCGCGCCCGGTCGCCGGTGCGATACATCCGCGCGCCCGGGTTGCCGAACGGGCATGCCACAAAACGTGATCCGGTCAATCCGGATCGATGCAGATAGCCGACTCCCAACCCCGAGCCGGCTAAATACAGTTCGCCGGCGACGCCGGGCGGCACGGGCCGCAGCCAGTCATCGAGAACAAACGTCGCACCGCCACGGACCGGTGAGCCGATGGGCACCGAACCCGTTTCGGGTAGCAGAGGCTTGCTGATGGCGGCGTAGATCGTTGCCTCCGTCGGGCCGTAGGCATTCAGCATCAGGCGATCGGGCGCCCATCGGTCCACCACTCCGGCCGGGCACGGCTCGCCGGCCACGACCACTGCCATGTTGTCCACACCATCCCGATCCAACATTGTTATCGCAGAAGGTGTTTGGTGCAGGACGCTGACTTTTTCAGCGACCAGGAGATCGAGCAGACGCCGCGGCGAGCCCGCCACTGTCTCCGGTACGACCATCAGCCGTGCGCCATGCAGCAGCGCGCCCCAGATCTCCCAGACGGAAACGTCAAAGACGAGTGAATGCCACTGAGACCACACCTGGCCCGGCCCCGAGGGCAGGTCGACGGGCAACACCTCCAATAATTGGGTGACATTGCCATGGGTGACGGCCACCCCCTTCGGTACGCCCGTGGTACCGGAGGTGTAGATCGTGTACGCGATGTCGTCCGGTCCAGGTGCCCGCAATGTCACCCCGGCAGGCTCATCGACGGCGCGCTCGTCGATTCGGAGAACGGGCACACTTGTTCCGGCCAAGCGAGTCCGGAGCTCGCCTGTCGTAACCACGACGACCGGCGCGGCGTCGGCAAGCATGAATTCCAGCCGTGTCGTCGGCACCGCCGGATCTATCGGTACGTAGGCGGCCCCCGTCTTCAGTACCGCCAGGATCGCAACGATCGCGTCATCGGAGCGTGGAATGAACAGCGCCACCGATCCTCCCGGCCCGGCACCGAACGAGGCCAACTGGTTCGCCAACCGGTTGGCCTTGTGATCGAGTTCGCGATAGGTCGTCGACCGACCTTGGAACGTCACCGCCACCGCGTGCGGCGCACGGTCGACCTGTCGCGCGAACATCGCCGGAATCGAACCCGATGCCGCTGCGGGCCGAGTCACCACTGCCCGATGGCCCCAGCCGTCGAGTCGTTCATGCTCGTCGATATCGAGCACATCGATCGATTGGACTCGCCGCGCCGGGTCGGCGGTCATGGCTGCCAGAATCCGTCGGAGGCGCTCGATCAGCGCTTCGACATCAGCCAGGTCGAATGCTGCCCTGTCGTATTCGACGCGAAGGCCGAGCTGATGGCCCGGTAGTGCCATCACCGACAGTGGGTAATGGTTGTATTCGCGGGTGGCGAATTCGGTGATCGTCAACTCATGCGCGCCGATGAACGTGCTGGCATCCACCGGATAGTTCTCGTAGAGGAAAAGCGTGTCGAACAAGCGATCATGACCAGCGAGATGGTGAATCTCGTTGAGCGCCAAATGTTCGTGTTCAAGAAGGTCGTTGTGAGTGCTCTGCATGTCGTCCAGCAGCTCAGCCACCGTGGTCGTCGCGCCGGCCCGGACCCGTACCGGCACCGTATTGATCAGCAGACCCACCATTTCGTCGGCCCCCGTCAACAACGCCGGTCGACCCGACACCACTGTGCCGAAAGCAATGTCATCCGCACCGGTCTGCACCATGAGCAACTGTGCCCAGGCGGCCCGCAAGACCGTGCTGACCGTGGTGTGTTGTGAGCGTGCGAGATCGCCCAGAGCCTGGGTGATCTCGGCCGACACGCGATACGACTCGACACCGCGCGGACCCGGTGCGCCAGGCGAGGCGACGAGAGTGGGAGTGTCGAATCCCTCCAAAGCCTTGGCCCACGCCGCACGTGCGGTGTCACGATCCTGATCGGCCAGCCAGCCGACGAAACTGCGGTACGGCCGCGGCGGCGGGAGAGGCTGTCCGAAGTAGCTTGCGAAGATTTCCTGCAACAGAATCGGCAGTGACCACCCGTCGATCACGACGTGGTGGAACGTCAGGACGAACCGGTGCTTGTTTCCTTCGGTGCGCACCAAAGCCGCCCGGAATGTTGGCCCGGCCAGAAGGTCACACACCGCAATGCGCTCGGCGGCGCACAGCCGCTCGATCTCCTCCGCGGATTCGAGTTCGGAGTGTTGCCAACAGATCATGGGGTCCGCTGGAATGACCTGCACCGGCTCACCGAACTGCGTGCAGAATCGCGCGACCAGATTCGGATGCCGCTTCACGACGGCGTGCACCGCGTCGTACAGCCGGTGCACGTCAACGGCACCGATCATCGTGATATCCAATTGCACCGCATAGACATCGCGGAGGGTGGTGCCCGCCACGGGTTCGTCCGCGGACGTCGCGATGGTGGAGTGGAACAACAAACCCTGCTGCACCGGCGTGAGTGGTAGCACGTCAGCGATGCGGTGGCGTTTCGTCAGTTCGTCGATCTGATCTTGAGTCAGGCGGGAGGGAAGGATGTCGGACGGGGTCAGTCCGCCGCCGCCATTGCGAACATGAGTGCAGATCCCCGCGAGAGCCTCGAACCACAACTGGCTCAAACGCTGGACCTGAACCGCGTCAACCGCCGAAGGCGCCCATGTCCAGCCCGCCTGTAGCCGCGGCCCCGTCCCCGCACTTGATTCCAGGATGCCGGCGTTGACCTCCACGGTGTGCATCATCGGCATCGGGATCGCTGAGGATGCACCGGTCGATAGCAAGTTCTCCTGACTGATCCGCCACAGGTCGTCGGAAATGCCCGTCGCCCCTGCGCCGAGGCGCCCGAGGTAGTTGAAGCCGATGGTCGGATCCGAATCCGGGAGGTCGGCTTCCGGATTCAGATACCTCAGTAGGCCGTAGGTCAGTGGATTCGGGAGGCCCCGAAGCTGTTCTTTGACGGCCTTCACGACGGCGCCCAGAGCCGGGCCGCCATCGATCACCTGCGCCCATGTGAGCTGGCCCATCGAAAGCGCCACCGGGTACTTCGCGGTAAACCATCCCACCGTCCGAGACAGATCAACATCAGTGACCAATTCTTCGGCGCGGCCATGGCCTTCGAGGTCGATACCGATGGGAGCGCCCCCTGCGCCCAGGAATTCGTTCCACGCCAATCCGAACGCGATGAGCAAGATATCTTGCACCCCAGCATGAAACGCCCCCGGAACCTCGCTAAGCAGCATCCGTGTGACGTCGGTATCCAGGGATACCGACAACGAGCCGGCGGTGACGTAGGTGTCCACGCCGGGCCGCACCACAGGCAGCGCCGGCGGAACCGCGGATACCGATCGCCAGATATCCGCCGACTCCACCACACCCGCACGTCGTGCGTACTCGTGCAGCAGAGACGCCCATCGAGCGAACGACGTCCCTGAACCCGCCAGCGCCACGTCCTGACCGTTGCGGCGTTGCATCCAGGCAATATTCAAGTCCTCTAACAGGATTCGCCATGACACCCCATCCACCGCGAGATGGTGAATCGTCAACGCCAACTGGCCTCCGCCGGGTGCCCACACGGCGCTGAGCATCATTCCGGCTCCCGGGTCCAACCGCGAACACGCTGCCCCCAACGCTTCATCGGATAGCGCTTCGACGGTGCGAATGCACGCTCGGGCATCGACAGAACCCTTGTCGGGCACGCATAGTAGCCAGCCGCCATCACTGCTCTCGGCGCGCAGCCGCAGAGTCGGGTGTCGGTCCAGCAGCGCCTGAAGCAGAACGACGATGTCGGCCTCATCGGCCCCAATCGGGGCTTGCAGCACCACCGTCTGGTTGAAGTGGTCAACGGGGCCCTGCACGCTGTGGAGCCAGTGCATGATCGGAGTCGTCTCGACGAGTCCGATGCCTTCATCGACATTCCGGGTGTCGTTGTCGGCCAGCGTCACCACCCTCGACAGCCGGGCCACGGTCTGCTCCACGAAGATGTCACGGGGCCGGCACAACACACCCGCTGCGCGCGCACGGGAGGTAACTTGCATCGACAAAATGCTGTCGCCGCCCAGGTCGAAGAACGAGTCGTCCACGCCGACCTGATCAACACCGAGCACTTGGGCATATATCCCCGCCAACACCTCCTCCACGGGGGTCGATGGTGCTCGGTAATCCGCACCGAGATTGCGGTATTCGGGTGCGGGAAGCGCGCGCTTGTCCAACTTGCCATTCACCGTCAGGGGCAACGTCTCCATCACCATCACCGCTGCCGGCACCATGTATGCCGGGAGTTGCTCGGCCAGTGCGGCACGAGCGCTGAGCGGGTCCGCAGTGCCGGTGATGTAGGCGACGAGCCGCCTGTCACCGGGGCGATCTTCACGGGCGATCACCGCCGCCTGCCGCACCCCGTCCAGTCGCACCAGTGCGGCCTCAATCTCGCCGAGTTCGATCCGATATCCGCGAATCTTCACTTGCTCATCGGCTCGCCCGAAATACTGCAGCTGCCCGTCCGAGCCCCACGACACCAAATCCCCGGTCCGATACATACGGTCGCCCGGCTGCCCGAACGGACAAGCCACGAACCGCGCCCCCGTCAACGCCGTACGGCGCCAATAGCCGGATCCGACTCCGGAACCCGCCAGATACAACTCGCCGACAACACCGTCAGCCACGGGGCGCAGCCACCTGTCGAGCACGAAGAACGCCGCGTGCGCGACCGGCGAGCCGATCGGCACCGGTTGACCCGATGTGTCCGCACGCAGCGGCTCACTCTTGCAGGCCCACATGGTTGTTTCGGTCGGGCCATAGACATTGACCATCAGCCGTCCCGGGGCCCACCGACGAACCAATTCGGGCGGGCAAGGCTCGGCACCGATCACCAACGACGTCGACTCCAGTCCGTCCGGTGAGAGCATCCCGGCCGCGGAGGGTGTTTGGGTCAACACTGTGACTCCCTCACCAACCAAGAGATCATGGAAGTCCTCTGGCGTGCGCGCCACCGAATCGGGCACCACCACCAACCGGCCGCCGTGCAGGAGTGCACCCCAGATCTCCCACACCGAGAAATCGAACGCATAAGAGTGGAACTGGGTCCACACCTGATCCGGAGCTAGCTGTACGCCGATATCCAGCTCGTCGAACAGCTGAACCACATTGTGCTGAGTCACCGCAACACCTTTGGGAACACCAGTGGTGCCGGAGGTGTAGATGAGGTGTGCGAGGTCATCGGGGGATGGTGCTGGTGGTGCCTCACAGGACTGCGCGTAGACGGCAGGGTCGTCGACATCAAATACCCGCACACCGAACCCGTCCAACCTGTGAAGCAAAGCAGCGGTGGTGACCGCGGCAACCGGGGAAGCATCAGCGAGCAGGAACTCGATCCGGGCGGCTGGCAGGGCCGGGTCGATCGGCAGGTATGCGGCCCCCGCCTTGAGTACCGCCAGTATTGCCACGATGGCCTCGGTCGATCGCGAAAAGAGCAGCGCCACAAACTGTCCTGGCCGCACGCCCTCGGCGGCGAGGAAGTGCGCCAACCGATTGGCAGCCTCGTCCAGTTCCCGGTATGTCATGGACTGGCCCGCAAAGGTCAGTGCCAAAGCGTCGGGGGCACGCTCGACCTGCTGGGTGAAGACCCCCGGGATCGACCGTTTAATTTCCGGTCGCTCCTTCAGCATCGCCTGATTGCCCCACGCAGCAAGCTGGGCATGCTCGTCGTCGTCGAGCAGATCCAACGACGACAACGTCCGGCTGGGATCGACGCTCATGACTGCCCCTCGCTTCAGCTGTCGGGGCAACCGGCGAGCCACAATTGGTCGAGCAGCCATCCGAATTGCCGCCGATCAACTTCCTCGCCCGCCGGTACCCGCCGACCCGATTGAACCGCGCTGCCCGCGAGCGGTACAACCTTTCGACCGACACCGAAATGTTCATCGCATTGTGTGCGTTCCGGACAGCTTCACGCGAGGCAATGTTTCATAGGCGTACCGAAAGGTAAGGGCATATTGTGTGGGAATGCTCGCCCACCTGGTCCGCAGCGGGTTGTAGGTCAGCGTGCTGCGCCTCAATTTCACCGCGAATGACCTTGCTCTGACTCGGTTCCTCCCCATGCCTGCTCCCTTGCTGGAGCTGAAATTCGCGACACGTGCACTGCGGCATGGGATTCGCACACCATGGGGTGAACGGTGGCGCTGTCGTGCGCTGGCCGCTTTCCCCATCGCGGCCGCGCCAGGACGGACAGTGGTGAGTCACTTTTCGTGGTCGTTGTCCCCCACCGTGCTGGGGGACAATTTCGATGAGGGCATGCGGTCCATGCAAGAACTGGACCAGCAGCAGGCGCGGGCTGAGCTGGCGGCCTTCGGGCGCGGCCCCACCGAAGGCGCCGGCGCGCCACACTATCTGCGGTATGCCATCGCAGGCGACCGTGAGGCCACTTTGGCGTTGGGGCGCATGACAAAAGATGCATACAGAGCGGTGCTGGAACCATACTGGCCCGATATCCAGGCGAACCATCAGATCGAACTCGTCAGGCAGGGGCGCATGATGGCACGCCACGGCGTGCGGGCCGCGCTGAGCATGATCATCCCGGGTGCGCGCTGGCAGGGCGACTGCCTTGAGATCGACAGCCCACAACGGCACACCATCGCATTGCGTGGTCGCGGCATCGTATTGACACCCAGCGTCTTCTGGGCGGGGCCACCGCTCGTCGGCGAGCTTGACGATCAACCAGTGGTCCTTGCGTATCCCGCACCCATCGACCTGACCCTCAATATTGACTCCGAATCCGACCCGCTCGCGGCGATACTCGGATCGACCAGGGCGGCCGTGCTACGCGCACTGACCCAGCAGCACACCACCGGCGATATCGCCCGCGAGCTCGGCATCAGTCCCGCGTCGGCCTCCGAGCACACATCGACGCTGCGGCAGGCCCGGTTGGTACGCAGCCGCCGCGACGGCAAGGCTGTCATTCACGATGCCACCGCCTTGGGAATGGATCTGATCGACGCGAACCGCCGGTAACCAGCAGCGGCGATTACGGCAAGGGGGTCACCTCGATAACAGTTGCACGCGCCACTGTTGACAACTGGCGTTGTTAACGTCTCCAATGGTAGGTAGCAAATCGCTCCCTGGGAGGCAACGATGCCAAGCACAGCTGCACACACCACGACACCGCGCTCAGCAGGTATGCCGCCACGCGGTGATGCCAAAACCCGGATTTGGCGACGCGGGGACGGCGCCACCCCCGCCGGTCAACGCACGGGCCCCGACGGAAGCCCGGATTACGGTTACTTCGGCCCCGGCTCGGTGACCTGGAAGGTGTTTTTGCATCCCTCCGTGGCCCCGATGATCGTCCTGGTCACGGCACTGCTGGAGGGCAGCCACGAAGGACTGCAAGCCGTCGAGATCAACAACGATCCGGTGTTCACCAAGAGCAAGAGCAACCAGATCGACTTCGACGACACCGTCAAACGCATTCAGCGGACCGCCGGCGTGCCGATGCCGATCATCTTCGGCGATACCGCAAGCGCCGACGCCCTTTCGGCGCATCTGCGCCATTACCACCGCAACATGAAGGGTGTCATTCCCGGCACGGACCGGACCTATGACGCCCAGGGCCCTGCGCTGGTGCTCTTCGCACACGTCACGATCATGCATGCGGCACTACGGATCTACGAGAACACACCCGCACCGGGACGGCTCATTCCCCGGCGCCTCCCCAAAGCCGAACGGGATCAATTCTTTTCGGAAGTCAAGACGTTCGCCGAACTGATGGGTGCCGACCCGGACACGGTGCCGGTGACCTCCGAGGAGGTGGCGGCCTACTACGACTCGATCGAATCCGAGTACCGGATGGTGAAAGGCTTCGTACCGGGCGGCGTGCGGTTCGCACTGTCGGTGATCAGAAACGCACGAGGCTTCGGCGGACTGACGGCCGCCGCGGTCGCCGCAATAACCCTCGTCACCGCCGTCCCCTCCGTCGCGGTCGTGCCACCAAAAGTACGGCGCCATTTGGGAATTCCACGGATCGCCGACCCGGTGTTGGCCATGCTGCTACGAGTGGCACAACCCGCATTTGTTCCGTTCACAGTCGAGCCGGTGGCCCGCAAGATCTCTCGGCTATTCATCGGCGATGACGGTATTACGTTGGGAGAGAACGCTCGAGAGCTCATGGAGCGCTCGGCCTAGCCCCTCACACCCGTAGCGCGGTGAAGGGCGCGACGGGGATCAGCCTGATGATGAACCACGCCACGAAGACCACCAAGGTGATCGCCGGAACCCACCCGCGAAGCCACGGCGGATTCCAACCGGATTCGCCCCGCCAGCGGCTGGCCGTCCACGCCCAAAAGCAGACCGCGAGGAATCCCAGGGCCACCAAGCCAACCGCGTTGTAGCGCAATGCGCCCAGCACGTCACCATGCATCAGCGAATAGACCATGCGCAGGCCGCCGCAGCCGGGACAGTCAAGACCGGTAAGCGCCTTGAACGGACACACCGGGAGCACCCCCCCGGGCGTCGTCGGGTCTCCGAGCCAGATCGCGGCACAACCCGCGACCGCCACCGCACCCACAGCGACGGGTGCGGCAAGTCGGGAGGCGACGGACGTCGCGTGGGAGGTGGTCATCGCGTTCCAGTATCCACCGTTCCGGATATGGCCACGGTCGAGTCGCCTGAGCGGCAGTTGGAAACCTGCCGCGAGCTGTGCACTCAGCGCGGTTACGAGGTTGCCGGCGAAGACACTCGCGTGAAGGGCTACAACGGACAGTCGGTACCTATGCAGGAGGTGGACGATCTCCGAAAGAGCCAAAGCCTGCTCTTGTCAATGATTAAGTCACTACGGATGCCCGAAGAGTGCAACGGCGACGGCAAGCTGACCCGAAGCCAGGTCGGCAGGATTGCCGCCGACGCGAGGTGGCACGGATGAGAGCACCAAAATCTTGGGGAAGCGCCTCCGTCGAGGACGAAATGACTGGCCCTTCCATCTTGGAATTCCTGCGCGCGGCACTCCGGATCGTCGGTGATGATGCAGGCAGTACGTCCCGCCATCTCGCAAATGCAACGCGAACTCGCCGGAGAGCTTCGCGCGAGGCTCTGCAGGGCGCTGGGACATCCTGGCCCCGGCGATTGCAGCGCGGCAACGTGAGGCCAGCCGTGGGTGACAGCACTGCCTACGAGGCGGGCGCAGCACCCAAGCAGGAACCGGCAGAGGTCCCGATCCCGCGCGGTTACATAAGGGTTAACGACTCTAATCAATCTTCTCGCGAGAGCGCACGAGTGATGGCGTCAGTCGAGGTTCCGAGAAGTCGAAGTAGATGACCACGTACGGCCCGTTCCAGAATGTCGGCTACCCCAGCCAGTTCGAGCCTGTCGTACGCCTTCGTGCCGTGGGACAGGTCGTTTCGAGCGATTCTAATCGCGTCGAGTGTTGAAGTTACTCGGTCGTTGTCGATGCGAACTGATTCGACAAGTGCGCTCTTCGCGAGCTCGGGTTCCAGATCGATCGGCAACATCTGGAGCATCTTTCGGATTGCTACATCGGAGGTCTCCGGGGGCCATCTCGCTAGGAACTTCTTGATGAACCTGAAGTCATCCGGCAGCTCTGTGAGCGCGCTTTTGCAGCGGCTCAGAATGGGCTCACGAAGGGCGCTGTGGTTGGACCGACGTTCTTCCATTTCGTCACGGTGCTCATGTCCGTGAAGACCTTCGAGCGCCTGAAGTAGCAGCAGAAATCGCGCTCGCGGGTGTTGGCTCGGTCCCACCGCACTAATGTCGTACGTGTTCAGGATGGGATTCTGCTCATCTTTCAGATCCTGCCATCGCCTCAACATCGCCAAAAGCGACTCACCTTCCGATAGGCGGATCGCGGAAATGTGTTTATCTCTCAGTGACCTCGAAGATGAGTATCGCGCCTGCGAGATGGAGGCATTGAACACCTGGAATTGACGCTTCTCGGGCTCACGTTCATCGTCTGCGAACACGGGTGACACCGTCAGGTAGCTAATGTCCTCCCGTCTGCCCGTTGCGGCCGCGACTAACTGACGCAGTGGCCATGCCCACTGAATTAAAAACTCCGATAATGGAACCGGTTCGTTGAGCTTTACTGAGACAATAGGGCTAAAGGTCAGGCCGAAGCTATACCAACTAAAAAGGTCCGCCGAGAGGTCATAGGAGAGAGCAACTTCCGCGCGGTCGTCGCGCCATTCCTGGTGACTGTGCTTATCGAAGGTGGCGGAGAATTGAGGCTCATCCTGCTCGTACATATTCCCTTCAGGAAACATCACCTGGAGGATCGGGCTTTTGCCTGCAAGCGCTTCAAGGTGAGGTACCTGGATGAACCCTGAGTCAACTAACAGCGGACCAGTCGCCGGAGCGCCACGACCGACTAGAGCAGCCCACGCATCGAAATGTGCATTCGCGTCCGAGAAATTGACGAAGCCGGATCGGGGCATCTCGCCGTGGACGGTTAGGTGTGCGTCGAGGAGGACGACGTCGAGCCCACCATTCATCTCGCCGTAAACAAGCGGGTATTCAAAGTGTTGAGGCCACCCTGCCGAACGCTGGCTACCGGGCCCTTCGTTCCAAGTCGCTGGCGCGGTGCCAAAAACCGAACCGCGTGGCTGACGCAGAGCTAAGAGGTCGACTTCGCCCGACACATCCCATGTGTCGGTCTCGGGGGGCTTGGACAGGGTCCAAGTGACCCGGTGGGTTCCCGCTTCGAGTAGTGGATCAAATGCCACACTCCCCTCCGTTCCACGCTCCAGAAATGCAAACCTACCCAACCTGATCGATGATCCCCAGCTTCAAGCGGTTTCGTCGCGGATTGCCCGCCCCGTATTCAAATCGAAGGTGACGCCGTGATCTACGACGGCCCGACGCGGACGGCCCGCGCCGAGTCCGTCATTGTGCGAAAGCGATCGCGGGTACCGTTGCCTCGCCTCAGCTAGGCTTCATCAACGTTTCGTTGAGCTTCGCCGCCGAGTAGATAAGTTGCTCGCGGGCATTGGACAGTGCTACTAGAGCGTTCCAGTGGTCTAGCCAACCAGGAAGGCTTTCCAGCTTTTCGCTGGGACTGTTTTGGGCTTGGCTCCGAAGGGCTTTCGCGGGCTTCGCCACTGCGTAGGCCGCCTCCCGCATCGCGATGCACTTGTCGTTCAGGTCGCTCGCTCCGAGGATCGTAAAGCTGTCAGCGATCGAACCTAATTTGCGCGTTCCGACCCAAACAGCGTTCTGATACTCGTCCCACTTGTTAGGGGTGCTGATCGCCTCATGGTTGTACCTTCGATCGATGTCCCGCTGTGCTGCCGAGGCTTCCTCACACAACCTGATTAGCGTCTCCCTGCGCCATTTCTCGACCTCGCGAGTGTTCGAGGCTCCGATGGCCTTCTGGTTGTTCTCGGTTGCTTTGCGGATGCCGTAAAAAGCACCGACCGCGACCACAAGCGATCCCAGGAAGGGGATCCACGGAATCCACCACGGGGACGTCTGGGCGAAGTTGAATATCACGGATCGCATGTTGGCATGACTTAGGCGGGCATGTAGAACGACGGCTACTGAGTCGGGTGTAATCAAACATAATCGGGTACTCGATGGACACTATTCCCGTTGAACGCCGACCGCGGAAAACACAAAGCCCCCGACACTCCGGAGAGCGCGGGGGCCTTGCGTTCAGACAGCGAGAAACTAGGCGGTCTCGGTGATCGGCCGGTCGACCCAGCTCATCAGGTCGCGCAGCTTCTTGCCGGTGACCTCGATGGGGTGCTCGGCGTTCTCCTTGCGCAGACCCTCGAGCTCCTTGTTGCCACCCTCGACGTTGGCGACGAGGCGCTTGACGAACGTGCCGTCCTGGATGTCCGTGAGGATGTCCTTCATGCGCTGCTTGGTGCCGGCGTCGATGACGCGCGGACCCGACAGGTATCCACCGAACTCGGCGGTGTCAGACACCGAGTAGTTCATGCGCGCGATGCCGCCCTCGTACATGAGGTCGACAATCAGCTTGAGCTCGTGCAGGACCTCGAAGTACGCCATCTCGGGGGCATATCCGGCCTCGACCATGACATCGAAACCGGTCTTGACCAGTTCCTCGGTGCCACCGCAGAGCACGGCCTGCTCACCGAACAGGTCGGTCTCGGTCTCTTCCTTGAAGTCGGTCTTGATGACGCCCGCGCGGGTGCCACCGATGCCCTTGGCGTAGGACAGGGCGAGCGCCTGGCCCTCACCCTTGGGGTCCTGATGCACGGCGATGAGCGCGGGCACACCCTTGCCATCGACGAACTGACGACGCACCAGGTGGCCGGGGCCCTTCGGGGCAACCATGGCGACGGTGACGTTGGCCGGAGGCTTGATCAGACCGAAGTGGATGTTCAGGCCGTGTCCGAAGAACAGCGCGTCGCCGTCCTTGAGATGCGGCTCGATCTCCTTGGTGAAGATCTCGGCCTGCGCGGTGTCAGGCGCGAGGACCATGATGACGTCGGCCCACTTGGCGACCTCTTCAGGAGTGTCGACCTCAAGGCCCTGCTCGGTGACCTTCTCGCGCGACTTGGAACCCTCGCGCAGACCGACCTTCACCTGAACGCCGGAGTCGCGCAGGCTCAGCGAGTGCGCATGTCCCTGGCTGCCGTACCCGATAACGCCGACCTTGCGTCCCTGAATCAGGGTCAGGTCCGCATCATCGTCGTAGAACATCTCAACTGCCACAGTGCTTTTCCCTTCTTACCTTCTCTTTTAAGTATTACTTCGCGGCGGCGATGGACCGCGGGCCGCGCGACAACGCGACCACACCGGATTGCACGATCTCCCGAATACCGTACGGGTCCAGCATCCGCAGCAGTGCATCCAGCTTGGACTGGGTGCCCGTTGCCTCGATGGTCACCGACTCGGGCGACACATCGACCACCTTGGCGCGGAACAGGTTCACCACTTCGATGACCTGTGCGCGCACCGTCGCGTCGGCACGCACCTTGACGAGCATCAGCTCGCGCGCCACCGAGTTGTCCTCGTCCTGTTCGACGATCTTGATCACGTTGATGAGCTTGTTGAGCTGCTTGGTGACCTGTTCGAGCGGAAAATCGTCGACGGTGACGACGATTGTCATGCGCGAAATACCTTTGGCTTCGGTGGGGCCCACCGCCAGCGACGCGATGTTGAAGCCGCGCCGCGAGAACAGCGCCGAGACACGGGCGAGTACACCGGGACGGTCCTCGACCAGAACGCTCAGGGTATGGGTGCTGGTCATCGTGACCCTTCCTGCTCCGCAGTTTCATCATCGTCGAACAGCGGCCGGATGCCCCGGGCCGCCTGGATCTCGTCATTGCTGGTGCCTGCGGCGACCATCGGCCACACCTGGGCGTCCGCACCGACGATGAAGTCGATGACCACCGGGCGATCGTTGATGGCCCGCGCCTCTTCGATCACCTTGGCGACGTCCTCTTCACGCTCGCAACGCAATCCGACGCAGCCGAGCGCCTCGGCCAGCTTCACGAAATCGGGGATGCGACGCGAGTGTGTCGCCAAGTCGGTCTGCGAGTAGCGCTGGTCGTAGAACAGGGTCTGCCACTGACGCACCATGCCCAGATTGCCATTGTTGATGAGCGCCACCTTGATGGGCACGCCCTCGATGGCGCAGGTGGCCAATTCCTGGTTGGTCATCTGGAAGCAGCCGTCACCGTCGATCGCCCACACCTCGGCCTCGGGCCGCGCCATCTTGGCGCCCATGGCAGCGGGCACCGCGAAGCCCATGGTGCCCAGACCACCGGAGTTGAGCCAGGTGCGCGGGTTCTCGTACTTGATGAACTGCGCGGCCCACATCTGGTGCTGCCCGACACCCGCCACGTAGACCGCGTCGGGGCCGGCGATCTTGCCCAGGGTTTCGATGACGAACTCCGGACCCAGGCTGCCGTCGTGCTGTGCGTCGTATCCCAGCGGGTACGTGCTGCGGATACCGCCCAGGTACTCCCACCACTCGGAAAGAGGATCCGCCACGGTGCCAGCAGCTCGGTCCGCCCGGATTGCCTCGGTCAGCTCGGCGATGACGTTCTTCACGTCCCCGACGATCGGCACATCGGCGTGGCGGTTCTTACCGATTTCGGCGGGGTCGATATCGGCATGAATCACCTTGGCGTCCGGCGCGAACGAATCCAGCTGCCCGGTGACGCGGTCGTCGAACCGCGCACCCAGGGTGATCAGCAGATCACTGCGTTGCAGCGCTGCCACCGCGCCGACGGTGCCATGCATCCCGGGCATACCCATGTGCAGCTCGTGGCTGTCGGGGAACGCACCGCGCGCCATAAGGGTGGTGACGACGGGGATGCCGGTCAGTTCGGCCAATTCCTTGAGTTCCGGAGCTGCGTCCGCGCGGATGACACCGCCACCGACGTACAGCACCGGACGCTTGGCGGCGGCGATCAGCCGGACCGCCTCACGGACCTGCTTGCCATGCGGCTTGGTGACGGGCTTGTAACCGGGCAGGTAGATCTGCGGCGGCCAACTGAACGTCGTCTGCGCTTGCAGGACGTCCTTGGGGATATCCACCAGGACCGCACCGGGCCGACCGCTCTGGGCGATGTAGAAGGCCTCCGCGATGACCCGGGGGATCTCCTCGGCGTTGTTCACCAGGAAGTTGTGCTTGGTGATCGGCATGGTGATACCGGAGATGTCGGCTTCCTGGAAGGCGTCCGTGCCGATGAGGCCCCGTCCTACCTGCCCGGTGATGGCGACCACCGGGATGGAGTCCATCTGCGCATCCGCCAGCGGGGTGACCAAGTTGGTGGCACCCGGGCCGGAGGTGGCCATCATGACGCCGACCTTGCCGCTGGCGTGTGCGTACCCACTGGCGGCGTGTCCGCCACCCTGCTCGTGCCGCACCAGGACATGCCGGACCTTGACCGAGTCATAGAGCGGGTCGTACACAGGCAGCACCGCACCGCCGGGAATGCCGAAGATGACCTCGACGCCGAGCTCCTCAAGCGACCGCACTACCGACTGCGCGCCGGTGACGCGCTGGGGTGCGACGGTGTTCGATTCCGGAGCTGCTGCTGGGGCCGGCCCAGCAGCAGAAGCCGGCTTGGGCTTTGCGGGTGCGCTCATGGTGCTCAGTCCTTACTGTTCTAAAACCCTGTTGTGTCCGTACTGAAACCTGTGGCAACAAAAAACCCCCGCCAGCGGTCTGCTGTACGAGGGTTGCGCGTCGAGTGTGCGCGAGTTGCCTTGGACTCGGGCTACGCGTCGACGCGCATACCGATTACTACGAGCAAGGCGGGGTTGTTCACACCGCGTACGGTAGCCGTTTCTGGAGGTCCGAGTCAAATCCCTGCTAAGAGCGGCTTCGCCGAGCGTGAAGCCACTGCGGGATCCGGGCCGATTTTCCGCAACCGCTTCACTGTCGGCGACAATGGATGAATGGCCGAGGCGAAACGCACAGTGATCCGCACGTCCCCGATGGCTCATTTCGTCACGGGGTTTCTGGCGCTGGGCATGCTGAGCTTCGTCCTTGCCCTCCCCATCCTGGCGCCGGTGCTCCTCATCCCGATCGCCCTGTCCTACGCGATCGCCAGGTACCGCACCGCCGTCGACACCGAGTCCGCACAGGTCCGCACGTTGACGTCCACGCGGACCGTGCCGTGGTCGGATATCGAGGGACTCAGCTTCGATAGGCACGCATGGGCGCAGGCCAATCTGACCGACGGCACCACCATGCGACTGCCCGGCGTCACCTTCTCGACGCTGCCGATCCTGTCGGCCGCCAGTAACGGCCGCGTGCCCAACCCCTATGAGGGTGTTCAGCGCTAGGCGGCGACCGCCCGCTCCTGAATGCCCCACGGCGCACCGAACGTATTGAGCCGATCCAGGAACGGCAGGCTGTCGAAGGCTTCCGGCCCGAGTACACCGGCACCGCTCCAGGCGCCCTCGGCAAGCAGCTCCAGAGCCACCACCGGGTTCACCGCCGTCTGCCACACCACACATTGCGCACCGTCGCGGGCCATCGTCCATTCGTTGTCGACGACGTGATGCAGATAGACCTCCCGGGGCCTGCCGTCCTTCCCGGTGCCGGTGACCCACAGCCCCGCACAGGTGGCCCCGCTCATCAAGTGCCCGAGCCCGGCCGGATCCGGCAGGCATGCCGCCACCACATCACGTGGGCTGACGGCCGCGTTACTGCCGTTCGCGTGCACGCTCACCGGGGCGGTGCTGTCCAGACCGACCAGATGCAGGGTGCGCAGCACGTTGATGAACTCGGCGCCAAGACCGTATTTGAACGTGACCCTGCGGGCGTTTACCCAACGCGGCATGAGCACCACTTCCTCATGCTCGACATTGACGCATTCGACGGGCCCGATACCGCCCGGGAAGTCGAAAACCTCGGGCTCGCTGAAGGGTTCGGTGGTGAAGAACCCCTTGCCGCGTTCCCAGATCAGGGGCGGGTTGAGGCATTCCTCGATGGTCGTCCAAATGGAGAACGACGGGGCGAACCGATACCCCTGCACCTCCAGGTTGGAGCCGTCGCGGGTACCCAGCTCGTCGATCTCGGAGAACAGGTGATCGGCGGCGTACCGCGCGAACACATCGCTGAGACCTGGCTCCACGCCGATGCCCACCAGCGCCAACAACCCTGCGGCCTGCCACTTTTCGGCGGCGGCGAACTGTTCGTCGCCGAGCATCACGCCGGGCAACTCATAGGGCTTATGCGGGTGGCGATGCGACAGGCTCATCGCCATATCGAGGTAGGTCACCCCCGCGGCGAAGCATCCGTCGAAGACGCCCATGACAAAACGGGGATCGACGGCGTTGAGCGCGTGGGTGATTCGATGCTCTCGACACAGCGTAGCGACATCATCGGCGCTCGAGGCGTCGATGCGGGCCGCGGTGAATCGGGGGTCGTCGAGTCGATCCACCACCGCCTGCGCTCGTGCGATGTCGTAATCCGCGATCACCAGCGCGTCGAAGAACTCCCGCCGCGCCGCGATGAACGCAGCGGCACTGCCCACTCCCCCGGCACCAACGATGAGAACTCGCATCGCTACAACCGATCCCAGGCCTCGGTGAGGACACCGCGCAGAATCTGCTCGATCGCGTCGAACTCGTGCGGCCCGCTGATCAGCGGTGGCGCAAGCTGAATCACCGGGTCGCCCCTGTCGTCGGCACGGCAGTACAGACCAGCATCCCAGAGCGCCGTGGACAGGAAGCCGCGCAGCAGTCTTTCGCTTTCTTCATTGCTGAAGGTGGCCTTGGTGGCCTTGTCCTTGACCAACTCGATTCCGTAGAAGTACCCCTCACCACGCACGTCACCGACGATCGGTAGGTCGTGGAGTTTCTCCAGGGTGGCGCGGAACACCGGCGCGTTCGCACGCACCCGATCGTTGAGACCTTCACGTTCGAAGATGTCGAGATTGGCCAGCGCCACCGCAGCCGAAACCGGATGGCCGCCAAAGGTATATCCATGCGGAAAGGTGGTCTTTCCGTCATTGAAGGGTTCGAAGAGCCGGTCGGTGGCGATCATCGCACCGATCGGCGAATACCCGGATGTCATGCCCTTGGCACAGGTGATGATGTCGGGTTGGTATCCCAAGTCCTGGCAGGCGAACATCGATCCGATGCGGCCAAAGGCGCAGATCACCTCGTCGGACACCAGCAGCACGTCGTACTCGTCGCAGATTTCGCGCACCCGCTCGAAGTAACCCGGCGGCGGCGGGAAGCAACCGCCGGCGTTCTGCACTGGCTCCAGGAACACCGCGGCGACGGTATCGGGCCCCTCAAATTCGATGGCCTCGGCGATCCGGTCGGCGCAGTAGCGGCCGAAGGCCTTGGGGTCATGCGCATATGGCTCCGGCGCCCGGTAGAAGTTGGTGTTCGGCGCCCGGAAGCCACCCGGGGTCAGCGGCTCGAAGGGCGCCTTGAACGCGGGCAATCCGGTGATGGCCAACGCGCCCTGCGGGGTTCCGTGGTAGGCGATGGCACGCGAAATCACCTTGTGCTTACCGGGTTTCCCGGTCAGTTTGAAGAACTGTTTGGCCAGCTTCCACGCACTTTCCACCGCTTCTCCCCCACCAGTGGTGAAGAACACGCGGTTCAAGTCACCCGGCGCGTATGCGGCGAGGCGATCGGCCAGCTCTATCGCCGGCGGGGTGACATAGGACCACAGCGGAAAATACGCGAGCGTCTCGGCTTGCCGCGCAGCCGCTTGCGCGAGTTCGGCGCGGCCATGCCCGGCCTGCACGACGAACAGTCCGGATAGGCCGTCCAGATAACTCTTACCGCGGTCATCCCAGATCCTCACCCCCTCGCCGCGTGTGATGACGGGTGGTGCGATACCGGCACCGTGCCGGGCGAAGTGCCCCCATAGATGCCGAGACGCCTTCGCCTCTAGGTCGCCAGAAACGTCTTGTGCTACATCAACGGATGTCACCGTGTACCCCAATTATATTGCTGTTTAACTAATTTCAGATAGACCAGGGTCTCCGTGGAGGTAACCCCAGGCACCGCGCGAATCTGCTTGTTGAGCAGGTCCAGCAGGTCGTCGTCGTCTTCGCAGACCACCTCGACGATCGCGTCGAAGGTCCCGGCGGTCAGCACCACGTAGTCGACGGCGGCCAGTTCGGCCAGTCGATCGGCGACCTCGGTGGTATCGCCGGAGCATTTGATGCCGATCATGGCCTGGCGTTTGAATCCGAGCTGCATCGGATCGGTGACCGCGACGATCTGCATGACGCCGGCGTCGATCATGCGTTGCACACGCTGCCGCACCGCGGCCTCGGAGAGCCCTACCGACTTTCCGATCGTGGCGTAGGGACGCCGGCCGTCTTGCTGAAGTTCCTCGACGATCGCCTTGGAGGCATCGTCGAGCTGGAACGCCGCGGACCCGCTACTCGGGTCTGCAACCCGTAGCTGGCCCCGCATCAAACCTCGTGTCGTATTGGCCACGAGCTCGATTGTGCACGGATTCCATCGTCTTTCGCAATGATTAACGACGGATACCCACGATAAACGAACAATCGGCAATGGAATCCGTGGCTTCACGCGCCGATTTTCGATACGGTGGCCGGGTGAGCGTTCCCAGCAGTTGGATCAACGGCCACCCGGTAGCGACCAGCGGAGAAATGCATCGTGTGATCAACCCGGCGACGGGCTCTGCCATCGCGGACCTGGCCCTGGCGACTCCTGCCGATGTGGATGCGTCGGTGTCGGCGGCCAGGGCCGCCGGACCCGCCTGGGCTTCGTCGACACCGGCCGACCGCTCAGCCGTCTTGGCCAGGTTGGCCACTGTCATGGCCGCCAATGCCGACACCCTGGTGGCCGAGGAAGTCGCGCAAACCGGCAAACCGGTGCGCTTGGCCACCGAGTTCGACGTGCCCGGCAGCATCGACAACGTCGAATTTTTCGCCGGCGCCGCAAGACATCTGGAGGGCAAGGCGACGGCCGAATACTCGGCCGACCACACCTCCAGCATCCGGCGGGAGGCCGCCGGTGTGGTGGCCACGATTACCCCGTGGAACTACCCGTTGCAGATGGCGGTGTGGAAGGTGCTGCCCGCGCTCGCGGCGGGATGCACGGTGGTGATCAAGCCGAGCGAGCTGACGCCGCTGACCACACTCACCCTGGCGCGTCTGGCCGCCGAGGCCGGGCTGCCCGATGGTGTGCTCAACGTCGTCACCGGGCGCGGCGATGATGTGGGCAGCGCCCTCGTGGGCCACCCCGACGTAGATCTGGTGACCTTCACGGGCTCCACCGCCGTAGGCCGAAAGGTCATGGCAGCAGCGGCAGTTCACGGCCATCGAACACAGTTGGAGCTCGGCGGCAAAGCCCCCTTCGTGGTTTTTGACGATGCCGATCTGGACGCCGCGATCCAGGGTGCCGTCGCGGGGGCCATCATCAATTCCGGCCAGGACTGCACGGCAGCCACCCGCGCCATCGTCGCCCGCGATGTGTACGACGACTTTGTCGCCGGGGTCGGCGAGGTGATGAACAAGGTCGTCGTCGGCGACCCCCTGGATCCCAACACCGATATCGGGCCGTTGATCTCGGCCGCACATCGCGCCAGGGTTTCGAGCATCGTGGACCGCGCCCCGGCACAGGGCGGCCGAATCGTCACCGGCGCCAGCTCTCCCGATCTGCCGGGTTCCTTCTATCGGCCCACGCTGATCGCCGATGTCGCGGAGACCTCCGAGGCCTACCGCGACGAGATCTTCGGCCCGGTGCTGACGGTGCGTTCGTTCACCGACGACGATGACGGACTACGGCAGGCCAATGACACCGCCTACGGCCTTGCCGCTTCGGCGTGGACACGCGATGTGTACCGCGCGCAGCGAGCATCCCGAGAAATCAAGTCGGGTTGCGTGTGGATCAACGACCACATTCCGATCATCAGCGAGATGCCCCATGGTGGATTCGGCGCGTCCGGGTTCGGCAAGGACATGTCGGACTACTCGCTCGAGGAGTACCTCACCGTCAAACATGTCATGAGCGATATCACCGGCGTCTCCGACAAGGATTGGCACCGGATAATTTTCGCGAAGCGCTAGGCAGGCGCGTCCAGATTGTGGTTGATGATCGCCGCGAGTCGGGTAAGGCTGGACGTGATGGCACGGCGATCCGCACCGGTCAGCTCCACGAAGACCTCGTGCTGCCGTGCCCGAAAGGCTGACTGCGCCTTGATCACCCGTGCACGCCCATCCGTCGTGAGGCCCACCAAGACCAGTCTGTCATCGGATGACGAACGGGTGCGCGCGACCACTCCCCGCTCTTCCAGCTGCTTGAGGGCGCGAGTGGCCGTCGGCACCGCGACCCCCGCCGTCCCGGCCAGCTGGCTCACGGACATCAGCTCCCGGTCAAGCAGCGGCGCCAGCAGCTCAAGCTGAGATCGGCTCATGCCCGCCTGCGTACCCGCGGGCGATGTCCGCCCTCTGCGCATCGCGAAGTAGAGCGCGTCCGTGGCCGCCACAAGCTCTTCGATCTCACGCGCACTGTTCCCACTCGGCTGTCCTGGCACACCCACAGTGTAAGGGTTAGCATGATAATAGTTAGCATGCTAACGTTGTGAAACGAAGCCAGCGGAAGGACGGACACATGCGGGTAGCGATCATCGGCGCCGGAATTGGTGGGCTCACCGCAGCAGCGGCGTTGCGCGCCAAGGATATCGACGTCGTTGTCTATGAGAAGGCACACGAACTACGCGAAGTGGGCGCGGGCGTAGTCGTCGCAAGCAACGGTCTGCGCGCACTCGACGAAGTGGGCCTGGGCGATCGAGTGCGTGCGGTCGGCACCCCGATCGGGCGCACGCTCTGGCATACCTGGCAGGGAGAAAGCGTTCCGGTACCGCCGGCGTGGCCCTCGGTCAGCCCCGATCGCCCGGTCACCTCCCTGCCTGTGCACCGTGGCGAATTGCAGCAGGCCTTGCTCGGGGCGCTGCCCGAGGGGACCGTCCATCTGGGGCGTCCATGCCACGACATCGTCGAGACTGCCGACGAGGTACGGATCCTTTTCGCGGACGGATCCGAGGAACGAGCCGACGTCGCCGTGGGCGCCGACGGTATCCATTCGGTGGTGCAACGTGTGGTCGCAGACCCGGTCGAGCTGTCCAGCGAGGGCGTCATGGCCTACCGCGGCCTGATCCCCGTTGAGCGACTCGAGGGCGCCATCGATCTGAATTCCATGCAAATGTGGCTGGGTCCGGGGCGCAGCTTCCTGATCTATCCGGTCTCGCAGGGCCGGCTGCTCAACGTGGTGGCCTTCACCCCAAGCAATCTCGATGCCGAGGAATCCTGGACCGCCCCAGGCGATGTGGCGGAGTTGGCGCTTCAGTTCGAGGACTGGGACGAGCCGGTGCTCAGAGTTCTCGGGGCAATGACGGAGACCTTCCGGTGGGGCCTGTACGACCGAAAGCCGTTGAACCGCTGGACCACCGATCGCATTGCACTTCTGGGCGATGCCGCGCATCCGATGACGCCGCACCTCGGCCAGGGCGCGAACATGTCGATTGAGGACGGGGTCGTGCTGTCCACCGTGCTCGCCAACGCACCGATCACCGAAATTTCCCGACGCCTGTCCTTATACGAATCACTGCGCCGTGACCGCACCAGTCGGGTGCAACGCAATGCCCGTGCATCGGGACGCGTCTATCGCTCCGTCGACCTGACTGCGCAGCAGCAGGCGGCACGGCTCACCGAAATCCTTGCCGACAACTGGATTCCCGACTATGACGCCGCCGGGGCTGCACTCGCCGCCCTCTAGTCCTTGGTGAATTCCTCACCCGTCTGCGGGTTCACCGCGACCTCACCATGCGGGAGATTGGACAGATCGCCAGCGATCACGGTGTGCTGCGCCTCGACCGCGTCGGGCAACCCGAAATGGGTTGTCGGCGCGGCGGGCGCCAGCACCAGGTCGGCACTGCGCCGCGGCAGCGTCACCCCTTGGAAGAACGGCGGAGCCGCCACCCGCCACAGCAGCATCAGCACCACACCGAGAATGAGGGCACCAACGCCGACAACTGCAACGGCCCCAACCCCGAACACGGTGACGTTGTTACCGGCGTCGTCGATAAGCCAGCTGGGCTTGGCGTACTGGATGAGCCCGTAGATGAAGACGATGGTCAGCGTGACCCCACCGGCCAGCGGCATCACGCCGCGCATCATGAGATCGCGGAAGCTGTCCGTAAGGGTCTTGCGGTAGAACCACGCGCAGGCGAAGCCGGTCAGCCCGTAGTAGAAGGCGATCATCAGGCCCACCGAACCGATCAGCGCGGTCAGCAGGTTGGTGCTGATGGCGGTGAACAACACGTAGAAGACGATCGAAATCGCACCCATCGCGATCGTGGACGTCGATGGCGTCAGATACGTGCGATGAATCGACGCGAACGAATCCGGCAGCGCCTTGTAGACACCCATCGACAACGTGGTGCGGGCCGTCGGCAGGATCGTGGTCTGTGTACAGGCGGAGGCCGAGGTCAGAATGGATGCCGACAGCAAGAGCATCCCGAGGTGCCCAAGGAAGCTGTTGCCGAACAATGCCGGACCGATGGCCTTGAACACGTCGGCGGCGTTCTCCTGGTTTCCCAGCCCGATGCCCTCGGTGCCCACACCGGCGAACGCCACCGCGGCCACGCTCACCAACGCATAGGTGGCCAGCAGCAAGAACGTCGAGATGACCGCCGCACGACCGGGAGTACGTCCGGGATCGTCCGACTCCTCGTTGCAGGCCACCGCAGTGTCCCAGCCCCAGTAGATGAAGATCGTCGTCAACACCGCCGGCGCGATGACGGTGCCGAAATCCATGCCGCCCGGCCAGAACCACGACAACGACGGCATCAGCGAGTAGCCCTCGGCGTTATGGGTATAGACCTTGATCAGCGCCACGATCGCGAAGGCGACCAACACCACCACTTCGACGGTCAGCAGCCAATACTGCAGCCGCGCCGACACCTCGATGCCCCGGTAACAGATGTAGGTCATGATCACGATCCAGATGACACCCGCCACCGTCGACCACAGCACACTGTCGGCCAGGCCCGACGCCGCCGACCAGCCGAGGTCGCCGACGAACGTGAACGAATAGGCCCCCGCCACCTGCGCGAGGTTGGCCAGGCAGATGACGTCGGCGGCGATGATGCCCCAGCCGCCCAGCCACCCGACGATTGGCCCGAAGGTGCGCGAGGCCCAGGTGAAGGTGGTGCCGCAGTCGGGTTCGGCCTTGTTCAACTCCTGGTAGGCGACCGCGATGAGATACATCGGGATGAAGGAGATCAGCGCGATTGCGGGCGCCTTCACCCCGGCGAGCAGCGCGCCCCCACTGGCGACAATCAACCCGAGGGTCGCGGCCAGGCTGTACGCGGGCGCCGTGGAGGCGAGACCGACCACGACGCTGGACAACAGTCCCAGCGCTCCGCCCTTAAGACCCTTGCTCTCGACGGGGATGTCTGAACTCATGGGCAGCAGAATACGTTTTCCGTTGCAGTTTTGCCCAAGATGAGCGGAATTCGTTTAGGTAAAGCGTTCTGACACCGAATTCCGCAACAGGGTCGAAGTGCGATCGACCCGCCGAAACTACGGTTTACGACGCATTTCCCGAGAAGCCGACACGCGATACGGCGTGTCGGCGCAGGACGGGAGACCTAGGCCAGCGGATTCGTCCCGTTGAGGAACACCCAGATGGCGGCCGCCGCACCGAAGCCCAGCAGCACCGCGGCGAAGGAACCGATGAACGGCCTGCGGGCCCAGCCACGGCCAGCGTCAAACCCGTACCGACCAGGGCCGACCAGGATCACCGCGACAATCGCCACGATCATCAGCAGCTCGAACTCGTGCCCGTCGGGCCAGAAGATGGCGTAACGGTTGGCCTTATCGGAGACCATGTCCGAGAGCAACACGTTGACCATGAAGGCCAGTGCCGCCGCACCCGCCAGCGGGGTCAGCAGCCCCAGAACCAGCAGCACCCCGGCGCCCAGCTCCGCCGTCACACCGACATAAGTAAGGATGTCGGCGTATTTGAAGCCGCGGTCACCCAGTGTCGCCTCGAACCCGCTGAGCCCTGTCCCGCCCCACCAGCCGAAAACCTTGCGCAGACCATGGGCGATGAGCACCGCGCCCACCCCGACACGCAGCAAAAACAGCCCCAGATCCTGGGTCCCGCGACGGTCGCCCGCCGGGTCCTGGGTGCCCCACGGCGCGGCATGGCGCGCGTGCACCGCCTCGGAAGATATTTTGGTAGTGGCAGGTTCGGCGTAGGGCAGCGGCGCTGGATCGTACAACGGTCCAACCTCTTTCACGTTGTGGGAGCTCGTCAGCCTCTCCGCCTGGTAATGCGGGATTGCCGTGGTCTCGAAGTCGCCGCCGTACGTAGCCGACGGCACATCGTCTTCAGGGTCGACCAATTCGGGCGGCTTGCGCCACACCTGCGGGTCGTCCGAATGACCGGTCACGGGCCCCAGACTAAGTCCATTGGAGGCCCGAATGTGGCGAGCAACGCCGTAAGGTCCGTAATCTTGCGGGCATGCTCATTCGCTCCAGCCCCGTGACGGGACCGACCAATGAGCCATCGGGGAAAAAACTGCTAGTCGGTTCGATGGCGACGGCGGCCGCAGCGGTGACGCTGCTCTCGGGTTGTGTGCGGTTCGATCCCACCCAGGATCAGCCGTTTACCGAGGTGCCTCGCCGCGGTGTAGCCCAGACCACAACCACCCCTCCGCCGCCGTTACCGGGTAAGCCGTTTCCCAAGCAATGCCCCGCCGACGGTGTGATGCAGGGATGCCTGGAAGCCACCAGCGGACTCATCATGGGCAGCGACGGCAAGACGGCGCTAGTCGCCGAGCGCGCGACCGGTGCCATCAAGGAGATCGCGACGAGCGCCGAGCCGAAGGTGAAGACGACCATCCCGGTCGACCCGTCCGGCGACGGCGGCCTGTCCGATATCGTGCTCTCCCCCTCCTACCAACAGGACCGGCTGATGTACGCCTACATCAGCACCCCGACCGACAACCGGGTGGTTCGCGTCGCCGACGGTGACGTGCCCAAGGACATTCTCACCGGAATACCCAAGGGTCCCACCGGCAATGCCGGATCACTGGCGTTCACCAGCCCCACCACGCTGGTCGTCCAGACCGGAACCGGCGGCAACGCGGGTGCAGCGAATGATCCGAACTCTTTGGCCGGCAAGGTGATCCGCATCGAGCAACCCACCACCGTGGGGCAGACGCCGCCGACGACCGCGATCAGTGGTTTGGGTGACGGCGGCGCCATGTGCGTGGACGCCGCCAACGGCACGCTATATGTCACCGATCGATCACCGGCGGGCGACCGGCTGCAAAAGCTCACCAAGGACGGCAAGATCTCGACGGTGTGGACCTGGCCGGATAAGCCCGGGGTGGCCGGATGCGCCGCACTGGACAGCTCGGTGATGGTCAACCTGGTGTTCAACCAGACCACCGTTGTGGTGCGCCAGAACCCCGAAACAGGAGCGGTTACCGGCGATCCTGAGGTGCTGCGGCAAAAGGAACAGCACGGCCACGTGCGGGCGCTGAAGCTCTCCCCCGACGGCAATGTCTGGGGAGGTTCCATCAACAAGGACTTCGGAACCGCCACCGACACCGAGGACGTGGTGTTCCCGCTGTTCCCGAAGGGCGGCGGATTCCCCCGCGCGAACGACGACCTGGACTAATCAGCCCTGGCCGCAGGCCTTGAGCACCAAGTCCTTGACCAGCGCGGCATCGGCCTGCCCCTTGGTGGCCTTCATCACCGCGCCGACGATGGCACCCGCGGCCGCCACCTTGCCATCGCGGATCTTCTGCGCGACATCGGGATTGGCGGCCAGCGCCTCGTCGACGGCGGCCTGGATCACCGAGTCGTCGCGCATCACGACCAGACCGCGATCGTTCATCACCTGCTCGGGTTCGCCCTCGCCGGCAAGAACACCATCGACCACCTGGCGCGCCAGCTTGTTGGACAGCTTGCCGTCCTTGACCAAGGCGGCAACGGCAGCCACCTGGGTGGGTGTGATGGGGAGCTCGGCCAGCTCGACCTCACGCGAATTGGCTTGTTGCACCAAGTAGTTACCCCACCACGAGCGTGCCTCTTCACTGCTGGCACCCTCGGCAACGGTGGCCTGCACGAGCTCGACGGCTCCGTTGTTGATCAGGTCGCGCATCACCTCGTCGGAGACGCCCCACTCCTGCTGAATGCGACCCAGCCGCAGCCAGGGCAGCTCCGGAAGAGTGCCACGCAGCCGCTCGATCAGCTCGGTGCTGGGCGCCACGGGTTCGAGGTCAGGCTCCGGGAAGTACCGATAATCCTCGGCGGTCTCCTTGCGGCGTCCGGCGCTGGTGCTGCCGTCCTGCTCCAGGAAATGCCGTGTCTCCTGAATGACTTCCTGGCCCGCGTCCAGAACCGCCGCCTGGCGTCGCATCTCGTAGCGCACCGCCACCTCGACACTCTTGAGCGAGTTGACGTTCTTGGTCTCGGTGCGGGTACCGAACTCGTCGGCGCCGGCGGGCATCAGCGATACGTTGGCGTCGCAGCGCATGGATCCGTGATCCATGCGTACATCGGAAACATCCAAGGCGCGCAACAGGTCCCGCAGAGCCGTCACGTAGGCGCGGGCGATCTCGGGGGCCCGCTCCCCGGTGCCTTCGATGGGCTTGGTGACGATCTCGACGAGCGGAACTCCGGCCCGGTTGTAGTCCAGGAGAGATTCGGTCGCGCCGGAGATCCGGCCGGTCTCGCCGCCGATGTGGGTCAGCTTGCCGGTGTCCTCCTCCATGTGGGCGCGCTCGATCTGCACCCGCCAGATGGTGCCGTCCTCCAGGGGAACGTCGAGGTAGCCGTTGAACGCGATCGGCTCGTCGTACTGAGAGATCTGGTAGTTCTTAGGCTGGTCCGGATAAAAGTAGTTCTTGCGGGCGAACCGACCCCACGGGGCGATCTCACAGTTCAGCGCCAGACCGATGCGGATGGCCGACTCGACGGCCTTTTCGTTCACCACCGGCAGCGAGCCCGGCAAGCCCAGACACACGGGGCAAATCTGGGTGTTGGGCTCCGCGCCGAATGTGGTGGGGCATCCACAGAACATCTTGGTGGCCGTGGACAGCTCGACGTGAACCTCCATGCCGAGCACCGGCTCGTATCGGGTCAGCACGTCGTCATAGTCCAGCAGTTCTGTCATGCTGCGATCCTAATAGGTCGGCTTTGCGGGCCGAGCAGACATGTATTGCACAGAAAACGCAGGTAGCGCCCGCACTACATGTCTGTTCGCGGGTACGGTCGCCTCATGAGCCACAACGTGTTGGTCATCGGCATCGATCCGTATTTGATCGATTTCACCACGCCGGACTTCGCCACAGTGGAGCTGACCGCAGACGATATCCAGTCCGGTCTGGAACAGTCGGCGGCGATCCTGAATGCCGAGGGCTATGCCGCTGAACTGTGCCTCATCAGCCTGACACTCGGGGAAGTCACCGCGCAGGTGAGACAGGCCCTCGAGACGCGGCCACGGGACTGCGTGGTGATCGGCGCCGGCATACGCACCATGCCCTCGAACCTTCAGCTTTTCGAGACAGTGCTCAACGTCGTCCACAAGCACGCACCCCAGGCAACAATCTGCTTCAACACCGTGCCCACGGACACGGTCGCGGCCGTCGAGCGGTGGATCTGACCGCTAGTTGCCGACGTAGCTCGAGCCGCTCCTGATCAGATGACAGACCGCGCCGTGCCCGGCGGTCCTCGGTGCGTTGTCCGTGCGTGACACCGCCACGCGGCCGTTCACCTTCACCCGGCACGTCACCGATCCCGGATCGTCCCCGGGGTGTGAACCCGAGAACACCAATGACAGTCCGTCACCGTCGTAGTCGAAGCTCGTAGACCAGGGCAAGCCGACGGTGTCCACGGCGTATCCGCCGTCGGGTCCGTTGTAGCCGACCATCACACCCTCGCCGAACGTCCCCGACAGCTCGAACTCGATCGATGTGGCAGCAAAGGCAGTACCCGGCGCCGACAGCTGCAGACCGGCGCATAGCGCGGCCCCCATCGCCACCCTCCCGATTACATACGTAATTGACGATTCCATGCGCGCATTAGATCACCATGTGCGGTGCTAATGACTGGAATCTCAGCCGAAGAACGCGGCGGCGTCCTCGTAGCGATTCTTCGGGACCAGCTTGAGCTGACGGGTCGCTTCCGACAGCGGCACCCGCCCGATGTCCTGTCCACGCAGCGACACCATCACGCCGTACTCCCCCGCGTGTGCGGCGTCCGCGGCGTTGACGCCGAAGCGCGTCGCGAGCACCCGATCGAATGGTGTCGGGGTGCCGCCGCGCTGCACGTGACCGAGGACGGTGGTGCGCACCTCCTTGTTGATGCGCTTTTCGATCTCGGCTCCCAGCTGCTGGGCCACCCCGGTGAACCGCTGATGCCCGAACTCGTCAATTCCGCCGTCGCGTAACTCCATTGACCCCTCGGCCGGCTTGGCCCCCTCGGCCACCACACAGATGAAATGCGAATCGCCGCGCTGGAAGCGCCCTTTGATCAGGCGGCACACCTCTTCCACGTCGTACGGCACTTCGGGGATCAGGGTCATATGCGCACCCGAGGCCAATCCGGAATGCAGCGCGATCCAGCCCGCATGCCGGCCCATCACCTCGACCAGCATCACCCGCTGATGAGATTCGGCCGTGCTGTGGAGCCTGTCGATGGCATCGGTGGCGATGGTCAGCGCGGTGTCGAACCCGAAAGTCACATCGGTGCAATCGATGTCGTTGTCGATTGTCTTGGGCACACCAACGACCGGCACGTTCTCGTCGGCCAACCAGCTGGCCGCGGTGAGAGTGCCCTCTCCGCCGATCGGGATGAGCACATCGATCCCGTTGTCATCGAGGGTCTGCTTGATCTGATCCAGCCCGGCGCGCAGCTTGTCCGGGTTGGTGCGTGCGGTGCCGAGCACAGTCCCACCCTTGGTCAGCAGCCGATCGTTGCGGTCGTCGTTGGCCAGCTGGATGCGCCGGTTCTCCAATAGACCCCGCCACCCGTCCTGAAACCCGACGACCTGCGAGTCGTAGCGGTTGGCGCAGGTTCGCACCACCGCACGGATGACAGCGTTCAGGCCAGGACAGTCGCCGCCGCCGGTAAGCACTCCGATACGCATAGCCCCCATCATGCCCGTGAGCCGGTCAGACGGCAGCGCTACGAAGCCTTGGGCAGGCGGCTCTGGATGTTCAGCCTGAACCCGGCCCATACCGCGCGGCGGTCGGCGCCCAGATTCTGCTCGACACGCGGCTCCCGGTCGAAGACCATCACGGGCCAGTCCGGACCGCAGTATCGCGGCCAGTCCTGGCTCGGAACGCCGTTGCGCGCGAACGCGACCCAACGTTGTTGCACGTCATCGACGACCCGCGAGGCATCTCGGTGGGTAAAGCTGCCGGCCAAGATGGGGCCGGCGGGACCCCGATAGTTGCCGAAAACCGCCGGCAGCTCGGTGGCGTGGGATCCCTCCAAACCGGCCGCGCGCACCGTCCAGGGCGCATAGTCGAACCGGTAGACGTACACCGGTGCGAAGTGTTGATGGGCGCGGGCAATCCGCCATACCGACGATGTGAAGAACATGTCCCCCGCCAACCGCAGGCGCGCCTCCTTGGAGGGATATCCCGGATAGGCGGCAATGATCCGCTCCCGGTAACCGGTCCCCCCGCGCCCGAGGATCTCCTGCTGCTCGGACTCGGACAGCGGCATCACCTTGATGGCTTTGGTGAAGAGCCGGGCCTCATCGGCGTTACTGCCGATGATCAACGGAACCCTTTGCGCTTCACCACTTTCCATGGCTTCCACGGGAGGCTTCGGCAGATAACTACCGTCGACGGACGGCCCGAAGGGGAACCCACCCTGCGCGATCAACCTACGCTGTGCGCGCAGGAGCTGCCGCGGTGAGGCATTCATGACGGTCGCGGCTGCGTTATCAGCCGTGGCACCAAGCAATTCGGCGAACCGCCGGGCGTCGTGTGCGATCGCATCGGCGCTCGCGGCGAGGCCGCTGGCCGTACTTTGGATGATCGCGTGCTGGAACAGACCCGCGGCGGCCGGCGTCGCCATCAGGGTCTCGACGCCGCTACCGCCCGCGCTCTCACCAAAAATGGTGACGTTGTCCGGATCGCCGCCGAAGGCACTGATGTTGTCGCGGACCCACTGCAGGGCGAGCACGAGATCACGCAGGTACAGGTTACTTTCGATCACGTGTTCGTCGTCCGACAACGACGACAGATCAAAAGCCCCCAACGCGCCCACCCGGTAATTCGCCGATACATAGACGCATCCACGGCGCGCCAGGATCGAACCCTCGTACGGCGGGCTGCTCGAACTGCCCAGGAAGTAGCCACCGCCGTAGATGTAGAACATGACCGGCAGCGGTCCGTCGGGCAGCTCCTCGGGGGCAACCACATTGAGCGTAAGACAGTCCTCGCTGCGCCGTTTTTGTGGCGTGAACACCTTGGGCTGAATCGGCGCGGCACCGAAACGTCGGCAGGTACGCACCCCCTCCCACGGGTGGACGGGACGGGGCGCCCGCATCCGCCACGGCCCCACCGGCGGTTCGGCGTACGGGACACCGCGGAAGCGCCGCATGCCGCGCCGCACGAAACCTTCGATTTCACCACTGGTTGTCGCTACGCGTAGGGGCGCCGGTGCCATGGGAGCGAACCTAGCCGGGGCCACCGACCCAGCGCTAGTCGCACGCCAAATTCCCCACTTAGCAACGACTTTCCATCAGTTGTTCAAATCGGGGCACGAGACGTCGACGTACGCGGTGGTGGACGAGAACGCGCTGGTCTGGCCGGCGGACACCCCGTGCACATCCGTCACCGTGCATTGCGACAGCGGCGCCGACACGCTGCCGTTGATCTGCACCGAATACCCCTGCTTCTGCAGATTTGTCACCGTGTCACCCGCGTTACCGCCGCCGGTGCTCGTGGACGCCGCGGCGGTCCCGGCCAACCCCACAGCAGCTGCCGCGAAAGCCGAAGCGGTAATGGCCGCGAATGCGAACTTCTTCATGATGACGCTCCTTGCTAGTCGTGCCGCGGGACCATTTCCGGCGACTTCACAAGGCTCGGCGCGAAAGGCATGTGTTCTTTGAGCGCCCACTGAAGATTCGATGGAGAAATCGGCGGGCTACCACAGGCCCAATCAGGGCCATGAACAGCGGTTTCGGTACCCGAATCGCCGCCGGGTGCTATCGGTGCGCCAAGGAAACTCTGAAGTTTCGATGAAGAAGTGCCCCCGAGACGCAGCGACCTTCGACGTGGACGGGTCGGTCAGTGCACCATGGGCACATGCACGGTTCCTCCCACGATGCCGCGGCGGTGCCTGCCCCGGATTATCGGGCCCTGGTGGTCGACGATGAAGTACCGCTTGCCGAGGTAGTCGCAAGCTATCTCAGGCGGGAATCGTTCGAGGTTCACCTCGCCCACGATGGCCGTCGCGCACTCGATCTGGCGCGTGAGGTCGATCCCGATGTGGTGATCCTCGATATCGGCCTGCCGGGCGTGGACGGTATCGAGGTCTGCCGACAGCTTCGCGTTTTCTCCGACGCCTATGTGGTGATGTTGACCGCTCGGGACACCGAGGTGGACACCATCGTCGGACTTTCTGTCGGAGCCGACGACTACGTCACCAAACCCTTCAGCCCGCGGGAGGTCGTAGCCCGGGTGCGCGCCATGCTTAGGCGACCCCGCCGCGTGCCCGCGCCGTCGGACGAATTAGCTCCGGATCTGAGCCCGCCCCGCGTGTTCGGAGCGTTGCGCATCAACGTGGACGGCCGTGAGGTACATATCGGCGAAGCACCAGTCACGCTGACGCGCACCGAGTTTGACGTACTTGCCGCCCTCTCTTCCCGGCCGGGCATCGTGCTGAGCAGAAAGCAACTGCTCGATGCGGTATGGGGCGATACGTGGGTAGGAAACGACAACATCGTCGATGTCCACATCGGGCATCTACGCCAAAAGCTGGGCGACAACCCGGCACTGCCGCGATACGTGGCGACTGTGCGCGGCGTCGGCTATCGCATGGGCTCTGGATCGTGACACGTCCCCAGTACGGCATCGGCCTGCGGCTGCTGGTGGTGAACTCGGTGGTGGTCCTCGCCGGGATCGCCACCACCAGCGTGGTCGCCGCCATCGTGGGGCCCCCGATGTTCCGCCGCCTGATGGATCAGCAGGTAGCGCCCGGCGCCGGGAACGATCACCCCTACGAACGCGCCTTCCGCCATGCCACCGCGATGTCCATCGGGTTCGCCGTCGTGGTGTCGGCCCTGGCCGCACTCACCCTGAGTTGGTATCTGAGTCGACGGGTCCATCGCTCGGCCACTTCGCTGTCACAGGCGGCATCCGCTGTTGCCGACGGGCACTACGACATTCGGGTGCCACCGCCACTGTTGGGCAAGGAGTTCGACGCTGTCGCAGCGGCTTTCAACAAAATGGCACAACGACTCGGCGCCGTGGACGAGGCGCGCCGGCAGATGCTGGCCGACCTGGCGCACGAGATCAGAACCCCGGTCGCGGTGCTTGAGGCGTACATGGAAGCAGTGGAAGACGGTGTGCAGCAACTGGATCAACAGACCGTAGCCACACTGCGGGATCAAACCCGTCGCCTGACGCGGTTCAGTATCGATGTCAATGCTCTCTCGGTGGCCGAGAGCCGTACCACATCGATCGACGCGCGGTTGGTGTCACCCAACGACTTGGTCAACACGACGGTCGCCGCGTTCGTGCCGCGCTACCAGTCAAAGGGAGTTGTCCTGCAGGCCCACGCCGAGGACGCACTACCGGACGTATGGGCCGACCCCGAGCGGATTGGCCAGGTATTGAGCAACCTGCTCGACAATGCCCTGCGCCATACCGGCCCGGGTGGGCACGTCACCGTGACGGCGGTGGCCACCGGCGCCGGTACGACGATCACCGTCTCCGATACCGGCGACGGTGTCCCGGCCGAACATCTGGACAGACTGTTCGATCGTTTCTATCGCGC
Source organism: Mycobacteroides franklinii (assembly GCF_002013895.1). GTDB lineage: Bacteria > Actinomycetota > Actinomycetes > Mycobacteriales > Mycobacteriaceae > Mycobacterium > Mycobacterium franklinii. Next base: position 42,256 of record NZ_MAFQ01000012.1, read on the forward strand.
CGACGCCGCCCGCGATCGACAGCACGGCGGAGCAGGTATCGGGTTGTCGATCGCCAAAGCGCTTGTCGAAGCGCACGATGGGCGCATCGAGGCACACAGCGCGGGACATGGAGCGGGCACCACGTTCACGGTGTACCTGCCCACTGCGGATGATCGCCCCGACAGCACCGCCGGCTAGCGGCCCGGTTGAATCACCGTGGGACGCGTCTTGGTTGCCGGCACCGTTGCCAGCGGCGCCTTGTTATCGGGATCGGGCGCCGAGCTCATGTGCGGATCATTGGAGTGGATGCAGGCCTTGTCGGTCTGCACCGAGCAGGTCACCCGCTGCGCCGACTCACTGCCAGGAGTCTCCCAGACCGCCGGTGCGGCCGCGAGCACACCACACAACGCCAGGGTGGCGACGCAGGAAGGCACGCGCGGCATGCCTCCACGGTACGCAGCCGACTGCCGATAACCGTCGTATATCAACTGCCAGTTGGCTGTGGGTTCCTACAGCGCCGCGGGCAACGCGCCCCGGGCGGTCTCATACGCCGCACCCACCCGGTACAGCCGGTCGTCGGCGAGCGCCGGCGCCATGATCTGCAGCCCGACCGGAAGCCCGTCGTCGGCGGAAAGACCGGAGGGCACCGACATTCCGCAGTGCCCGGCCAGGTTCAGCGGCAGTGTGCACAGGTCGAACTGGTACATGGCCAGCGGGTCATCGACCTTCTCCCCCAACCGGAATGCGGTCGTAGGCGTGGCCGGGGTGACCAGCACATCGACCTGCTCGTAGGCGCGCTCCAGATCACGTTTGATCAGGGTACGTACCTTCTGCGCCCGGCCGTAGTAGGCGTCGTAGTAGCCAGCGGACAGCGCATAGGTGCCGATCATGATGCGCCGCTTGACCTCTGGACCAAAGCCGGCCGCCCGGGTAAGCGCCATGACTTCCTCGGCGCTATGCGTTCCGTCGTCCCCGACCCGCATGCCGTATCGCATCGCGTCGAATCGGGCCAGGTTGGAGGACACCTCCGAGGGCAGGATCAAGTAGTAAGCCGGGAGTGCGTATTCGAAATGCGGACAAGACACCTCGACCACGTCGGCGCCCAGCGCGGTCAGCTGCTCGACGGCGGCATCGAACGACGCCATCACGCCGGGCTGGTACCCGTCGCCGCGCAGCTGCGACACCACACCGACACGGACACCCTTGAGATCACCGGCGGCACCGGCGCGAGCCGCGGCCACAACATCGGGCACCGGCTCGTCGACCGAGGTGGAGTCACGCGGGTCATGGCCCGCGATCACCTGATGCAGCAGCGCGGTATCCAAAACCGTGCGTGCACACGGCCCGCCCTGATCCAGCGAGGAGGCGCAGGCCACCAGCCCATAACGGGAAACGGTGCCGTACGTCGGCTTGACCCCGACCGTCGCGGTCAGCGCCGCGGGCTGGCGGATCGAGCCACCGGTGTCGGTACCGATGGCCAGCGGCGCCTGGAAGGCCGCCAACGCGGCAGCACTACCGCCGCCCGAACCACCCGGCACCCGCTCAACGTCCCAGGGGTTACGGGTGGGGCCGTACGCGGAGTTCTCGGTGGAGGAGCCCATCGCGAACTCGTCCATGTTCGTCTTGCCCAGGATCGGAATCCCAGCCTCGCGCAGCCGGGCGGTCACGGTCGCGTCGTAGGGCGGTACCCAGTTCTCCAGGATCTTCGACCCACACGTGGTCGGCATGTCCCGGGTGGTGAAGACATCCTTGAGTGCCAGCGGAACACCGGCAAGAGCAGAAGCGGGCTGATCACCGCGCGCTATCGCGTCGTCGGTGTCCTTGGCGGCGGCCAGGGCCTGCTCCCCCGCCACATGCAGGAAGGCCCGGTAGGTCTCGTCGGTGCTGGCGATCTGATCCAGATGCGCGCGTGTCACCTCCACGGATGACACCTCGCCGGAATGGATCAACGCGGCCAGTGCGGCGGCGTCCTGCCTAATGAGTTCAGAGGCCGGTCGGCTCATCATTCCTCCCCAAGAATCTGCGGCACCGCGAAACGGCCCTCGGCCACCCGAGGAGCCTGCGCCAGCGCCTCATCAGGAGTAAGGCAATCGGCGATCACGTCAGGCCGTGTGACATTGACCGCATCGAGCGGGGAGCTCGTCGCATCAACCTCGTCCAGCTCATCGGTGGAAACGGCACTGATCTGGCTGACGTGGCCGAGGATCGCGTCGAGTTGCCCGGCGTATCCGTCCAGCTCAGCGTCGGTCAGCGCAAGCCGGGCCAGTCTGGCCAGGTGCGCGACCTCGTCACGGGATATGGCGCTCACGGCTAGACAGCCTAGAGGGCGGCACTGCCTGACCTATGCCACAGTGTTGGACGTGCCGTCATATCTGCTGCGCCTACAGCTCGCCGACCGCCCCGGCAGTCTGGGGTCGGTCGCCGTCGCGCTCGGCACGGTGGGTGCGGACATCTTGTCCCTGGACGTCGTCGAACGCGGTCCGGGCTACGCCATCGACGACCTGGTCATCGACCTTCCGCCGGGCTCCATGCCCGATACATTGATCACCGCCGCCGAGGCGCTGAATGGAGTGCATGTGCATTCCATTCGCCCACACACCGGCCTGCTGGAAGCGCACCGCGAGCTGGAACTGATCGACAGGGTGGCCGCTGCCGGGGCGTCTGCCCGCCTCGAGGTGCTCGCCCACGAGGCCCCCCACGTACTCCGCGCGAATTGGTGCACGGTGGTGCGGCAAGACGGCACCGGCTTCATTCGGGTGGCCGGCAGCGCGGGGGCCCCGGAAACCCAGGCCACCTCCGCCCCCTGGCTACCGCTGAGCCGCGCGCAGGTTCTCGACAGCACCGCAGATTGGGTGCCCCAACTGTGGAAAGACATGGACACCACGTTGGCGGCCGCGCCGCTGGGTTCGGGTGACACCGCGGTGGTGCTGGGCCGTCCCGGCGGACCGGAGTTCCGGCCCTCGGAAGTGGCGCGTCTGGGCTACCTGGCCGGGATCGTCGCAACCTTGGTGCGGTAGCGGTCGGTTCACAGGAACGGCACAGCCAATTCCCTGAATCGCGCGGCACACTCACTGACGTGACTGACATCGACGCGTCCATGAGCCGGACAAGGGAACGACTCATCCTCGCCGCCATTCTGCTGACGATCGCCGTGGTGTACCTCTGGGACATCAGCCAGAACGGGTGGTCCAATGCCTTCTACGCGGCAGCCGTCCAATCGGGCAGCGAGAGCTGGAAGGCATGGTTCTTCGGCAGCTTCGATCCGCAGAACTACGTGACAGTCGACAAGCCGGCCGGCGGTCTGTGGTTGATGGGATTGTCTGCCAGGCTCTTTGGCTTTTCCAGCGCCAGCATGCTCATCCCCCAGGCTGTCCTTGCGATCGCCAGCGCGGCCCTGATCCGCGCGGCGGTGCGGCGGCAGGCGGGTCCAAGCGCGGGCCTGCTCGCGGCGGCCCTGTTCGCTCTCATCCCGGTGGTCTCGGTGATGTTCCGGCACTCCAACCCCGACGCACCGATGGTGTTCGGCATGGTGGTTGCCGCGTACTTCACCACGCGCGCCATCGACTCCGAGCGCTCGCGGAGCGCCGCCGGCTGGCTGGCCCTGGCCGGAGTCGGCATCGGGTTCGCGTTCCTGTGCAAGACCCTCGAAGGTCTGCTGGTAGCTCCCGCGCTACTCCTGGCCTACCTGGTGTCCGCGAAATGGCCTTGGAAGACAACACTTCTGCACATCATCGGCGCCGGCGTCGCCCTGTTGGCCTCGTCGGGATGGTGGATGGCCGCCGTCGCGCTGACCCCAGCGGCCAGTCGCCCGTACGTCGACAACTCCACGGACAACAGTGAGTGGACGCTGGCGGTTGGCTACAACGGCCTGGACCGCCTGCTCGGCGACAACTCCGATGGAATGGGCGGCGGCCGCGGCAGCGGGCCCGGATTCTCGGGCACCCCGGGCATCTTCCGGCTGTTCCAGGACACCCAGGCCGATCACATCGCGTGGCTGCTTCCCACGGCGTTCATCGCGCTGATCCTCGGGCTGATCATCGTCGGCAAGACACCGCAGACGGCGGGCTGGACGGGCCGCCTGCGCGCCATCACCACCAATCCCGCCGGGGCAGGGCTCGTTTTATGGGGCACCTGGATGGTGTCCAACTACGTGATCCTGAGCTACATGGCCAAGCAGTTCCATCCGTACTACACCTCGGCAATGGCTCCGGCCATCGCCGGCTCCCTGGCGATCGGCACGGTGCTGCTGTGGCGGCATCGGTCCGAGCGCATCGGCAAGTTCGGGCTGAGCGCACTCACGCTCAGCGGCACCGTCATGGCCTTCGTCCTCCTGCGGCGCATTCCAGCCTGGCTGCCTTGGCTGCGGTGGGTCCTGCTGATCGGCGGTCTCGTGGTGGCGGTTGTCCTCGCACTCGGTGCACTGGAGCGCAGCGCCCGGCTGCGCTACGCCATCGCCGCTGTGGCGCTCGTGGTTTCACTGGGAGGTTCGTTCGCTTTCACCATCGCCAATGTGACCACCCCGAAGGTGGGCGGGTTGTCCTCGTCGGGACCGGCGATCGCCAAGGACGACAAGTTCGGCGGTCAACCACCCGAGCCGCTAGATCCCGCATTGGCCGCCCAGATCAAGGATTCGGGCGCCCGATGGCCGGTGGCGACCACCAACACCCGCACGGCCGCGCCCATTCAGTTGGAGACCAATGCTCCGGTGATGGCGATCGGCGGATTCTCCGGGCGCGATAACCCGATCACCCTGCAGCAGTTCATCGAATACACCCAGGATGGCGCCGTCCAGTTCTATGCCGAGTCCGTCAAGGACAAAGACAAAGACAAAGACAAGCAGGACAAAGACAAGCAGAAGGAACAACCGCAACAGGGCGACGACACCAAGCGGGTGGCCGACGAGGTTCAGAAGTGGGTCGAGACCCACTTCTCCTCCAAGGATTACGGTGATCTACGAGTGTTCGATCTCTCGATTCCGCCGAAGCCGTAGAGGTCCAGGCGTCGGCGGGCCACCCGTACTACGCGGGCGGCCCGTCGGCCAGCAAGGCCCGGAAACCGTCCTCATCGAGGATGGTCAGCCCTAGCTCGACGGCCTTGTCGTACTTGGACCCCGGCGCGTCACCGACGACCACAAACGCCGTCTTCTTGGACACCGAGCTCGCAGACTTGCCACCCCGGGCGATGATGGCCTCCTTGGCCTCGTCACGGGAAAACCCTGGGAGCGAGCCGGTTACGACGATGGACAGCCCTTCCAGGTTGCGCGGTATCGACTCGTCACGCTCATCGGCAGTCCGCACTCCCGCGGTGCGCCACTTGTCGACGATGGCCCGATGCCAGTCGATGGTGAACCAATCCACCACGGCCGCGGCGATCGTAGCTCCCACGCCCTCGACGGCGGCCAGTTGTTCGACAGACGCACCCTCGATGGCCTCCAGGTCACCAAACTCGGTGGCCAGGGCACGCGCTGCGGTGGGGCCGACATGGCGAATCGAGAGCGCCACCAACACCCGCCACAGTGGCTGTTGTTTCGCCTTGTCCAGGTTGTCCAGTAGCCGACTTCCGTTGGCGGACAACGCCCCGTTCTTGGTCTTGAACAGATCGGTCCGCAGTAGGTCATCGGCGGTAAGGCCGAAGAGATCGCCCTCGTCCTCGATGACGCCGGCCAAAAGCAGCGCGATCGCCGCCTCATAACCGAGAGCCTCGATATCGAACGCGCCACGCCCCGCCACGTGGAAGACCCGCTCACGCAGTTGCGCGGGGCAGCTACGCGAGTTGGGGCAGCGGATGTCCGCGTCACCCTCCTTCTCATGTGCCAGCGTGGTGCCGCATTCGGGACATGTTGTGGGCATGATGAATTCGCGCTCGGACCCATTTCGCAGATCGGCGACAGGTCCCAACACCTCGGGGATGACGTCGCCGGCCTTACGGATCACCACGGTGTCACCGATCAGCACACCCTTGCGTTTGACCTCGGAGGCGTTGTGCAGGGTCGCCAAGGACACCGTGGATCCGGCCACCTTGACCGGGGTCATGTAGGCGAACGGGGTGACCCGTCCGGTGCGGCCCACGCTCACCCGGATGTCGAGCAGCTCGGTCGTTGCCTCTTCGGGCGGGTATTTATAGGCGATGGCCCAGCGGGGCGCGCGCGAGGTACTGCCGAGGCGCCGCTGCAGCGCCACGGTGTCGACCTTGACCACGAGGCCGTCGATCTCGTGTTCCACATCGTGGCGGTGCTCAGCCCAATAGTTGACGCGTTCCTGTACCTGGGCGATACCGCGCACCTTGGTGGTGTGCGTCGAGACGGGTAAGCCCCACTCTCCCAACGCCAAATAGGCATCATGCAGACTCTCCGGCGAGAAACCCTCGGCGCGGCCAAGTCCGTGGCAGATCATCCGTAGCCGTCGCCGGGCGGTGATCGCCGGGTTCTTTTGCCGCAAGCTGCCCGCGGCGCTATTGCGCGGGTTGGCGAACGGCGGTTTGCCCTCCTCGACCAGGGAAGCGTTCAGCACCTCGAAATCTTCCAGCCGGAAGAACACCTCACCGCGCACCTCCAGGAGCGCGGGTATCGGGTATTCCTTTGACTCCGTGAGCCGTTCCGGCACGTCCTCAATGGTCCGGGCGTTCAGCGTGACATCCTCACCGCTGCGCCCATCCCCGCGGGTGGCCCCACGCACCAGCACGCCGTTCTCGTACACCAGCGCGAGCGCCACGCCGTCGATCTTCAGCTCACACAGATACTCCGGCTCTTCTCCTATATCGCCGCGCACCCGGGCATCCCAAGCCACCAGCTCCTCGGAACTGAATGCGTTGTCCAGGCTCAGCATTCGTTCCAGGTGATCGACCGACCTGAATTCGGTGACGAAACCCGCACCACCCACCAGCTGCGTGGGGGAATCCGGTGTACGCAGCTCGGGGTACTGCTCTTCCAGCGCCGTCAGCCGTTGCAGCAGCTCGTCGAACTGGCCGTCCGAAACGACCGGGGCGTCCTTGACGTAGTAACGGAACTGATGGCCACGCACCTCGTCGGCCAGCTCGCCCCATTGGCGCTGGATGTCGGAATCCATACCGGGCAGGCTAACGGACCCACCCGACAGCTCCCGAACCCTACGATGTGCCCATGGGCACACACCCCATTATGTTCACCGAAGACGATCCCGGCCTGGCTGAACTGCGCGAACTGGCGCTCGCATTGCCGGAAGCGGCCGAACAGATCTCGTGGGGCCGACCCGTCTTCAAGGCGGGCAAGATCTTCGCGATGTTCGGCGGCAACGCAAAAGGCGCCACCAAGGGTGAGATGATCGCCTACCCGTACTCGGTGCTGATCAAGGTGGACGATTCCGAACGCACCGCACTCTTACAGGACGAACGCTTCTACTACCCGGCGTACATGGGGCCTTATGGCTGGCTCGGACTGGATTTCACCGCCTCCGAGGTGGACTGGGACGAGGTCGCCGAGCTCCTGGATGCCTCATACCGCTTGATCGCCACCAAACGGCTGATCAAGCTGCTGGATCAGGACGACTGAACCTTTTGACAATCCCCCCGCGCTACCTCAAAATTTGCCTACCACTCACAGAGACAGGCTGGGGCGCACAGTGTCTGTTGCCAATCGATTCTGCAGTGCCCTGGCCGCCGCGGCACTAACCGCCATCGCCGTGGCGCCTTGCGCGCGCGCCGACGGTCCTCTGGTGTTTCCCGGGATGGAGATCATCCAGGGAACCCAGAGCTGCACGCTCGGATACGTCGATCCCGGTGCCCGGATCGGTCTCACCGCAGGCCATTGCGCCATGGATACCGACGGCCCGGTATACGACTCGGCCGGCGAACTCATCGGCGCCCTCGTCATCGCCGGCTCCAACCTGCACGACGGCGACCGGATCGACGGCACCAAGTACGTGATCGACTACGAGGCGATCAAATTCCGTGACGACGTGGCCATCAACGACATACTCCCCAACGGGATTCGACTTGAACGCGGCAGCGGGATCCAGCCGCACACCGGGCTGCCGGTCTGCCGCAACGGCGTCACGACCGGCGAGGCCTGCGGCACCGTCACCACGGTCAACAATGGCTGGTTCGAGATTGACGGGTTACCCGCCGACCATGGCGACTCGGGCAGCGCGGTGTACTCGCTCACCTCGCCAGGGCACGGCGCCATCGTCGGAATCGCACGCGGCATCACTCGCAACATCGAGACCGGCGTGGTCCAGACCACCGCGATTTCCTGGTCGACTGTGCTCAATCAACTGCGGGAAGACCTCGAAAAATCACCCGATGCCACCCCGCCACCTGGGGATTCACCTGCCCCAACCGCACTTCCTGCACCACAGGACGCCCGGTTCGCATAGGCTCGTAGCGACACGGAGAGTCGTGCCGCGTGCTCTCCTCATGCTGGTCGGGCTTTATTGACGGTGAACGTGGCAGACAGAGAGCTACGGCGTGACCAGTGTCGGCGATGAGAGTCGACGAACCGGCCCATGGGGACGGTTGACGGTGTATGCCGCGGCCGTCACCGCACTGATCGGCATTGGCCTTGCCAACCCGGTTGCGGCACATGCGGACCCACTGATCTACCCCGGTATGGAAATCATCCAGCGCCCACCCGGTAAGGAATCACTGAGTTGCACGCTCGGTTTCGTGGATCCCGCCGCGCGCGTCGGTGTCACCGCGGGTCATTGCGGTGGCAACGGTCCGGTGTTCACCAACGACGGCCTCCGCATCGGACAGCTCGCGGTGGCCCAGTCCAACATCCAGCCCGAGGGACCGCTGTCGCGCGACGACTACCGCATCGACTACGAGGGCATCGCCTTCGACGACGGCGTACCGATCAACAATGTGCTGCCCAACGGGCTGCGACTCGGAGTTGATCCGGCGGTCGTGCCCCGGGACGGCCTGCCCGTGTGCCGAGTGGGTATCACCACCGGTGAGGCATGCGGCGCCATCGCCGGATTCGGCAACGGCTGGTTCCTGGTGGACGGCCTGCCCGCCGACCACGGAGACTCCGGTAGCGCCGTGTACACCGTCACCTCCCCGGGCAACGCGGCCATCGTCGGAATCGTCAGCGCGCGCTTCACGGCCAACCAAACCCATCGCGAATCCACTGTGGCGCTGTCCTGGCCCACGGTGCAGCAACAGATCCGGGACGATATCGCGGCCTCACGCCGCCCCGGCGAGGGCAGCGTCGCGAGTCCGGTCGCGATCAACCCGCAGGCACCATCGATGGTCCTGCCCCCCGCGCCCTCAGATGACCGGCCGTCCGGTCCCGCGAGAATTGTTGTCCCCTAACACTCATGCGCCCGTTTTTGTGGATAGCCACCATCGTTGCGGTGCTGTGCGCGCTCCCCGCCGCGTATCCAGCGCCAACGCATGCCGATCCCCCGCTCGTATATCCCGGCATGCTGATCTACCAGGGCTCGCTCAGCTGCACGCTCGGTTACGTCGATCCTGGACTCCGTGTGGGCATCACCGCCGGGCACTGCTTCAACGGCGACGGCATCATCCGCAACGGCGACGGTGCCGCCGTGGGACACAAGGTGCTGGCACATGACAACCGTCCCCCCGAGGGCCCGGTGTACGAGAACGAGTACACGATCGACTACGAGGCCATCTCCATCGATGACGGATTGCCGCTGAACGACGTCCTGGCCAACGGCCAGCGCCTCGAACGCGATGACACGGTCGCTCCCGACGTCGGCATGCCCGTCTGCCGGACCGGTCACACCACGGGCGATGCGTGCGGATCGGTGACACGACTTGGCAACGGCTGGTTCAGGTTTAACGGCCCGGTGATCGGCAAGGGCGATTCCGGCGGCCCGGTCTACACCCACGTCGGCGACCGCACGGTGCTCGTCGGCATCATTCGCGGTTTCATGACGAGCCAGTCCGGCGACGATGTGCAGTCCTGGGCAATGTCGTGGCCGTCGGTGATCAAGCAGCTGCGCGAGGACCGCACGGGCCTGCTGCCCGCCTGAGCGTCGATTATCCGGACCCGTAGGCTCAGGCCATGTCTGACTGGAAAGCCTTCACCGTCGAGATCACCGGGCACATCGCCCAGGTCACCCTCATCGGCCCCGGCAAGGGCAACGCGATGGGACCGGACTTCTGGCGGGAACTGCCGCTGATCTTCACCGAGCTGGATGCCGACCCGGAGGTACGGGCGGTCGTTCTCGCCGCCGCGGGTGCGCATTTCAGCTACGGGTTGGACCTGCCGGCCATGGCAGGCACCTTCATGCCGCTGCTGGCCGAGAAGGCGCTGGCCAAACCGCGTACCGACTTCCTCGACGAGATCCGCCGGCTGCAGGCCTCGGTGACCGCCGTCGCCGAGTGCCGCAAGCCGGTCATCGCCGCGATTCAGGGCTGGTGCATCGGCGGCGGCGTCGACCTCATCGCGGCGGCCGATATCCGGTACGCAAGCTCCGAGGCGAAGTTCAGCGTGCGCGAAGCCAAGGTCGCCATCGTGGCCGATATCGGCTCGCTGCACCGGCTTCCACCGATCATCGGCGACGGCCACCTGCGTGAACTGGCGTTCACCGGCAAGGATATCGACGCCGCCCGGGCCGAGAAGATCGGTCTGGTCAATGACGTTTTCGATACCCCCGAGGCGACCCTGGCGGCCGCACACGCCACCGCCGCCGAGATCGCGGCCAATCCGCCGCTGGTGGTGCAGGGCGTCAAGGACGTCTTGGGCCGCGAGCGCGAGAACATCGTCGCCGACGGCCTGAAGTACGTCTCGACCTGGAACGCCGCGTTCTTGCCGTCGGAGGACCTCCAGGAAGCCATCGGCGCGGTCTTCGAGAAGCGGGAACCCGACTTCAAGGGACGTTAGGGGCGATACCTACCCCAGTGCACGGCATCCTGCAGGGGACGCCCACTGCGCCAGCCGAATCGCTCCAGATCGGGCCGCTCCGCGAACTCGTGCACCGGCCCCACACACAGCCAGGCGATCGGCCGGATATGCGTTGGCGCGCCGATTAATTCGGACAGGAACTGTTCCTCGTAGAAGGACACCCAACCGACACCGATCCCCTCGGCGACCGCCGCAAGCCACAGGTTCTGGATGGCAAGAACCGCCGAGAACAGGCCCACATCGGAGATGGTGTGGCGCCCCAGAATGTGTGGGCCGCCCCGCCCGTGGTCATACGTGACCACCACGCCGGTGCCGCTCTCCCGGATGCCTTCGATTTTGATGGGATCAAAGGTGTTTCGTCGTTCCTCCGGGAGGCTGTCGGCGAACCTTTGGCGGTGATCGGCGACATGCGCCGCGAAGGTGTCCAGCATTTCGGTCTCGCGCACCACCACGAAGTCCCATGGCTGACTATTCCCGACGCTGGGCGCGCGATGGGCGGCCTGCAGCAGCTTCATCAACGTCGCATCGTCGACGACCTGCCCGGTGAACTCGGCCCGCACGTCCCGGCGAGTGGCGATGGCCTGATAGACGTCCATCACAGCGCCTCCGCGTCCGCGTCGATAAGGTCACTGACCTTGCGCGTCAATTCGGTTGCCGTACGCGCCCATTCGAAGTCGGCACCGGCCAAACCACAGCTGGTGCTGATGCCTATCCGATCGCGCAGCACCGCCCGCCCGAAGCCAAGTTTGTCGGCAAGCCCGGCGGTGCGGGTGGCCAGCACCTCGGCCGAAACGGGCACACTCGGCGCACTGGACGGAATCACGCCCAGCACAGCGGCCTTACCGGTGTCCAGCACCGCGGCCAAACCATCGAGCGCCTGCGCGTCGGCCAGATAGGCTGCATCTACCGCAATCCCACGAATATTGGCTCTACCCAACAGTTCCCAGGGAGGCTGGGACGCGCAGCAATGCACCAGCAGCTCACCACCGACCGCCTCGGCGCACTGATCCAACAACGAGGTCGCGGTGGGCACATCGATCGGATGCACCGGTGAGAACATGCTGGTCCCGGACAGCCTGCCCTCCAGAGCGGCAGGCAGAGACGGCTCATCGAGCTGCACCACGACGCGTGCGCCGAGCCGACGAGAAAGGTTGGCTTGATGAATGGCCAAACCCTCGGCCAACGACGCCGCCAGATCACGAACCGCGCCCGGGTCGGTGATGGCACGGTGACCATTGGGCAGTTCGAGCTGTGCCGCCAGAGTCACCGGTCCCGGCGCCTGCACCTTGACGGCGCGGTCGCTGCCGCGATGGCCGCCACGTTCCCACTCCTCCTCGAGCGCGTCCACGTCCTCGTCCAGGAATCCGCGCGCCCGCCTGACCACCGCACCAGGGCGAGCGGTGGTCCGATACCCGGTGGGCACCACATCGATGGCGATATCTACCAACAGCGCGGCGGCCCGACCGATCAGATCAGCACCCACCCCGCGTGCCGGCAGCTCCACGATATGGGCCAGCGGCAGCTCGGCCGTCACAATCTCGGTCGCGGGCCGCACCTGCTGGCCCGGCCAGGACCCGACACCCGTTCCGTTCGCCCATGTAGTCACAGACAAGAACGTTAGGCGGTACGTGCGAGGAGATCCTCGATCGGCCCCTTGGCGAAGTACACGACGAACAACACCGCCACCACATACAGCAGCGGGTGCACGGAACGAATCCGAGACCCGCGCTCCCCCGACACCAGGGCAAGGACCACCCAGCTGATGAACCCGACACCGATGCCGTTGGCGATCGAATACGTGAACGGCATGGTCACCACGGTCAGGAAGCAGGGCAGCGCGTAGTCGAATCGGGTGAGATCGATGCTGCGAAGCTGACCGATCATCATTGCCCCGACTACCACCAGTGCCGGCGCGGCAGCCTCCAGCGGCACAACCGAATACAGCGGTGTGAAGAACATGGCCGCCAGGAACAGCAGTCCGGTCACCACATTGGCCAGTCCGGTTCGGGCGCCCTCGGCGATCCCGGAGGCCGACTCGACGAACACGGTGTTGGACGACGAGGAGGAGACACCCCCGATCACGGCCCCCACCCCTTCGACGCTGAGCGCCCGCCCGATTCCCGGCAGGGTGCCGTGCTGGTCGGCCAGACCGGCCTCCTTGCCCAGGCCTGTCATGGTGCCCATCGCGTCGAAGAAGTTCGAGAGCACCAACGCGAAAACCAGCACCGTCGCCGACAGCACCCCCACCCGGGTGAAGGCTCCGAACATGTCCACCTGGCCGAGCAGGCTCAGATCCGGCATACCGCCCGCGGACGACGGCCAGTTGGGCACCGTGAGATTCCACCCCTTGGTGTCGGCGGGTTGCGCACCGCGGTCGAACAAGGCCTGCACGATCATCGACACGACAGTCATCGCCACGATGCCGATGAGTAATCCGCCACGAACCTTGCGCACCACCAGGATTCCCATCAGCAGCACACCCACGGCGAAGATCAGCGTCGGGACGGTGGCCACCGAGTTATTGATGCCCAGACCCACGGGCACCGTGGTATTGGCGGCATCGGGGATGCGCCGCACAAAGCCCGCGTCGACGAACCCGATGAACGCGATGAAACACCCGATTCCGGCGGCGATGGCAGCCTTCAGCTCGTCGGGAATCGCATGGAAGACCGCGGTGCGAAAGCCCGAGATACCCAGCGCCACAATGATAATGCCGTCGACAATCACCAAGCCCATGGCCTCGGGCCAGCTCATCTGGGACGCGAACGACACCGCGAGAAGGCTGTTGATACCCAACCCCGCGGCAAGCGCAAACGGATAGTTGGCGATGAATCCGAACAGGATCGACATGACCCCGGCGGCCAGGGCCGTGACCGCCGCTACCTGCCCTACCGGCAGCACGTGACCCAGCACGTCGACGTTGTGCGCGCGTCCCGGCTCACCACCGATGATGAGTGGGTTGAGCACCACGATGTAGGCCATCGCGAAGAAGGTGACGATCCCGCCACGCACCTCGCGCCCGACTGTCGACTGCCGTTCAGTTATCCGGAAGAACCGGTCCAGGAGCGCAGTCATAGCCGTTGAACGTACAGGCCGTGGCTACCTACCGCCCGGCAGATCCATACACCTCGAGGCGGACCCGCCCGCGCGGTGCCGGAATCGAGTGCGAGCCCCGCGCGGGTTTTCGCCGGGATTTCCGCGTCAGGCTCGCACTCGATTCCGGTTCAGGGCTCTGGCGCACATACGGGACTTTCCACTCCCGGCAGAGGACCTTCGTCACTAGCAGCGTCATACGGGCACTCGATCAAATGTAAGTGTCACTTTTAGACACAGATAACCCTGAAACCGAGGACCGCATCCATGCCGCAGAAGGAATTCACCGACCTTGAGCTTTTGCATGAGCTCGAACCCGTGGTCGAGGAGAACATCCATCGCCACCTCGGGGTGTTCAAAGAGTGGAACCCGCATGACTACGTCCCGTGGTCCGAGGGCAAGAACTACAAGGCCCTGGGCGGTCAGGACTGGGATCCGGAGCAGTCCAAGCTGTCGGAGTTGGCGAAGATCGCGATGATCACCAACCTGTTGACCGAGGACAACCTGCCCTCGTATCACCGTGAGATCGCGATGAACTTCACCATGGACGGACCGTGGGGTACCTGGGTCAACCGCTGGACCGCCGAGGAAAACCGCCACAGCATCGCCATCCGCGACTACCTCATCGTCACCCGCTCGGTCGATCCGATCGAGTTGGAGAAGCTGCGCGTGGAGCAGATGACCCGCGGCTTCTCTCCCGGCCAGAATCGCCAGGGCGGCGATCATATGTTCGCCGACAGCTTGTTCGACTCGGTGGTGTACGTGTCATTCCAGGAGCTGGCCACCCGCGTCTCGCACCGCAACACCGGCGTCGCATGTGCCGAGCCGATCGCCCAGGAACTCCTCAAACACATCTCCAATGACGAGAACCTGCACATGATCTTCTACCGCAACATGGTGGAGGCCGGTTTGGAGATCGCACCGAACCAAGCCCTGAAGTCGATCCACAAGGTGCTCGACAACTTCACGATGCCCGGCTACACGATTCCGGGATTCCGACGCAACGCCGTCACCATCGCCACCGGCGGGGTCTACGACCCACAACAGCACCTCGCCGAAGTAGTCCAGCCGGTGCTGCGCAAGTGGCGCATCTTCGAGCGCGACGACATCAGCGGCGAAGGCGAGTGGTACCGCGAGGACCTGGACCGCCTCATCACCGACCTCAAGAAGACAGCCTCCGACTTCGAGGAGGTCAAGGCCAAGTACCTGGAACGTCAGGCCAGGCGCGCCGAGCGCCAGGCCGCCAAGGGCCGCCAAGGTGTGACCCTCTGACGTAACGCCGACGTGGGCAAACGGCGATAGGCCGTTCAGTACCATTGATCCGGGCCATCTTCGGGCCTGCGGCCAGGAGAGGGAACACATGCGCGGGTTGGGGATTCTCTCGGCGGTGATCGGCATTGCCGCGGTGGTGGCGGCGACCGCGGGTGTGCCCTCGATCGCTTCGGCCGAGCCCGTCGCGGGTGCCCAGCTGGTCTCGATCGGGGATTCGTTCATGGCTGCGGGGTCGAATGCCGCCGCAATCACCGGCCCCGTCGGCACCGCGTGCAACCAGGCAACAGACAACGTCGCGCATGTGGTGGCTTCGTCGTTCCCGCAGATGACATTCGCCGACTACTCGTGCGTGGGTGCACTGTCCACCGATGTGTTCACGACCTCGACCCGGGGCCCGCAGATCGTTGGACTGTCCCCCGACACGAAGGTGGCGATCGTGTCCATCGGCGGCAACGACGCCGGCTTCGAGCAGATCGCCACCGACTGCCTGTTCGCGTTGAGCTGCCCGCCGGAAAAGAAGGCGCAGTTCAGCGCCAATGTGGCCTCGGTGGGCCCGAAACTGACGGGCGCGTACGCCGCAATACGCCGGGCGGCGCCGAATGCGCGCGTCTTCACCGTCGGCTACTTGCCGATCCTGCCCGCGGATGCCAAGGGATGTCTGGTCGGGCTGATCAACACCCAAGAGACCATCACCTTCCTCAATGGCCTGCAGCGCCAGCTCAATGACACGATCATCGCCGAGTCCTCCAAGGCAGGTTTCACACCAGTCATCCCGGCGACCGGTAGCGACCACAGCGTGTGTGCCGCCGACTTCCAGCGCTACGTCTCGATGACCGGAACCGGTGCCGGCGATGAGGGAATTCCCATGCACCCCACCGCTCCCGGCCGCCAGTATGTCGCCGAGCGGGTCGCCATCGCCATCCGCTCGGCGGGGGTTCAGGGCGCCTAGTCGCGCGTGATGATGGCGCTGCCGAGCACCTCATCGCCCTCGGTATCGGGCCGGTACAGCACGACCGTCTGCCCGGGAGCAACACCCCGCAGGGCTGTGCGCAGCCGAACCTGAATCCGGTCGGCCGCGGGATCTACCACCGCGTCGACCACCGATCCGTGCGCGCGTACCTGAACCTGGCATTCGATGGGCTCGGCCGGAACCTGGCCGGAGGTCCACACCACCGGCTCTCCCCCAAACTCCCAAATCTCAAGGTCCTCAACGGTTCCCACGCGCACGGTGGCCGTCTCGGCGTCGATCGACGTGACGTACCGGGGACGACCGTCCGCGGCCGGACCCATTAGCCCCAGCCCCTTGCGCTGACCGATGGTGAACTCATGCACCCCCGCATGGGTGGCCAGCACGCTGCCGTCGGCATCCACCACATTCCCGCGGCGCACGCCGATGCGCGCGCCCAGGAACGCCTGCGTGTCTCCGGACGGGATGAAGCAGATGTCATGGCTGTCGGGCTTGTTCGCCACGAGCAGCCCACGCTGCTCGGCCTCCGCCCGAATGTCGGGCTTGGGGCTGTCCCCGACCGGGAACAGCGCCCGGCTCAACTGTTCCGGTGTCAGCACCCCGAGCACATACGACTGGTCCTTGTCCGCGTCGACCGCGCGACGCAGCCGACCGTCCTGCAGGCGCGCGTAGTGACCGGTGGCCACCGCGTCGAAGCCCAAGGCGATGGCCCGGTCGGCAAGTGCCGCGAACTTGATCTTCTCGTTGCATTTCACGCACGGATTCGGGGTACGGCCCTCGGCATATGCCTCGACGAAGTCGTCGATGACATCCTCTTTGAATCGATCGGCGAAATCCCATACGTAGAAAGGGATTCCGAGCATATCGGCGACGCGGCGCGCATCGGCGGCGTCCTCTTTCGAACAGCACCCCCGGGATCCGGTGCGCAGGGTGCCCGGCGCGGCCGACAGCGCCAGGTGCACGCCCACGACATCGTGCCCGGCGTCCACCATGCGGGCGGCGGCGACCGAGGAGTCCACTCCTCCGCTCATCGCGGCAAGCACTCTCATGACCGCCCTCCTGCGCTCGCCAGAGCAGCGGCCCGGGCCCGAGGAACGGCGGCATGCAAGGCCTCAAGCGCACGGTCCACATCCGATGCCACCGAGGTGTGGCCGAAGGTGAAGCGCAGCGAGCCGCGGGCAGCTTCGGGGTCGATTCCCATTCCGATGAGCACATGCGAGGGACGCGCCACACCCGCCGTACACGCCGAGCCGGTGGAGCACTCGATACCGTTGGCGTCCAGCAACATCAGCAGGGAATCGCCCTCGCATCCGGCAAAGGTGAAATGTGCGTTCCCAGGCAGTCTGCCGCAGCCGGGCGCACCGTTGAGGGTGGAACCCTCGATCTGCGCCAACACTCGATCGATCAGGGCATCCCGCAGTAACGCCAGCGCGGCCGCACCCTCACACCGTTCCGCGACGGCCGCGACCAGTGCCGTCGACATCGCCACGATGGCGGCGGTGTCGGGCGTGCCCGATCGAATGTCGCGCTCGTGGCCGCCCCCGTGAAGCAATGGGACACAGGTGGTTTCACGCCGCAGCAGCAGGGCGCCCACACCCATCGGGCCGCCGAACTTGTGCGCTGCCACACTCATCGCCGACAGTCCGCTCACCGCGAAGTCGACGTCGAGTTGGCCGACCGCACCGATGGCATCGCTGTGCATAGGGATGTCGAACTCAGCAGCGATGGAAGCCAATTCGCAAATCGGGTTGATGGTGCCGACCTCGTTGTTGGCCCACATCACCGTGATGAGTGCGACATCGTCATGCTCGGCGAGGGCTGCGCGCAGTGCAGCGGGTGTCACGGTGCCGGCATCGTCGACCGGCAGCCACGTCACCTCGGCGCCCTCGTGGTCAGCGAGCCACTGCACGGCATCCAACACGGCGTGGTGCTCCACCGCGCTGGAAATAATGCGCATGCGCCGCGCATCGGCGTCGCGCCGGGCCCAGTAGATGCCCTTGACGGCGAGATTGTCGCTCTCGGTGCCGCCGGCGGTGAAGATCACCTCCGAAGGTCGGGCCCCCAGTGCCGCGGCGATCGACTCACGCGATTCCTCTACCCGCCGCCGCGCATCGCGCCCTGAACCGTGCAACGAGGCGGCGTTCCCGGTCTGCGCCATGGTGGCAGCCATCGCCTCGATGGCAGCGGGGCGCATCGGGGTGGTCGCGGCATGGTCCAAGTAGACCGATCGGGGCATAACGCATCCAGGATAGCGGGCGGGCACCCGAGGTCAGATTCGGCGGAGGGAGCATCTTCGCCCTGCCGCTGCCGACCCGCCGCCGCAGACTACCGTCCGTCCGCCCGCCTCTGAGCGACACACTGTCCCGCGAATCCGCGTTGTCGGTCGTATCAGGGCATCTTGGCATTCGCCCTGATACGCCCGGTGGCTGCCGATCAGGCTGCGATCGGCTCCGGGTGCTCGGGGTGGCTGTGGAACTGCGGCGTGAGGTCTCCGGCGCGCACGGCGGCCTCACAACGAGCCGCCAGGTCGCGGCGGCTCTCACCGGGCAATTGCAGCCCGGCCACCTGAATATGCGCCACCGTCATCCGCGTCGCGGTGATCCGGCGAATAGACGCCATCAGGGTGTCCTCACCGACGTAGGCCGGCACGGTCGAGAGCTCCCCACCGCGATGGTGGTACGTGAGCCGTAGCGGCTGCACCGGTCGCTGTGCATCGATGGCCGCCTGGAACATGGCGGGACGGAATGATCCGTACGCACGCCCGCACCAGGTGGTGCCCTCCGGGAATGCCACCACGGTCTGACCGGCCTCCAGCCGCGACGCAACGGTGTCCACCACCCGGGGCAGGGTCCGCAGATTTCCTCGTTCGATCGGAATGACCCGCATCATCCGGGCGATGACGCCCAGACCGGGCCAATCGATCAGATCCGCCCGGGCGACGAACGAGCCCGGAAGAACCGCGCCGATGGCGAAGACATCGACCCAGGACACGTGACCCGCCACCACGAGAGAACCCCGGATATCGCGAATCGGCCCGCCTGAGACCGAGATGCGTACGCCAAGGCAGCGCAGCATCAGCCGGCAGTAACCGCGCTGCCAACGCACCCGCCCGGGAAGCGGGATCCCGAGCAGTGGCGCGAGTGTCAACAACGTGATCGCCATGGCAATACGCGTCGTGGTCCGGACGGTCCGCGTTACCGGTCCGGGTTCGTCGATGGGATTGGCCCGCATGCAGCTGTCGTCACAGGTTGCCTTGGGCAACCAGGCGTGAGCGTATTCGGGTGCCATCGCTATTCCGAATCCGAGGACACCGCTGCAGTGCCGATTTCGGAGGCCGCACCAACCGATCTCAGTCGCTTGAGATACCGCACGTCGGCTTCGTCCTTGTTGAGTAGCGCCATGAAGTCGGCCACGCCGAAATCAGGATCGTGCGCGGGCTCGCCGAGGACCTTGGCGCCGAGCCGCAGATATCCGCGCATCAACGCGGGAACCTGCACCTTGGCGGGCGGGGCGATGTCGTCAAGGCCCATCCCGTCGACAACGACCGGGTTGTACGGACGCACCGTGTACTCCGGGGCCGCGGCATGCCGCTTCATCACGAAGTCACGCACGGCACGCACCTGGCTACCGGGCGCATGTTCGGGACCGTCCTGCATCGGAACCGACACACATCCGGTGACGTACGTGTAGTCACAGCGATCGAGGTAAGCCAGGATTCCCGCCCACATCAAGAGCACCACCGCACCGTTGCGGTGATCGCCCCGCACCACGGCGCGACCCATCTCCACCAGCTGAGGACGCAGCGCGTCCAGTCCGCTGATATCGAATTCCGTTGCGCTGTAAAGCCCTCCGGCCGCGATAGCGCCGGGCGGAGGAAGCATCCGGTAGCAGCCCACCACGTCACCCGAGGTGTCCTCGCGTACCAGCAGGT
The DNA here is from genome assembly GCF_002013895.1 of Mycobacteroides franklinii. GTDB lineage: Bacteria > Actinomycetota > Actinomycetes > Mycobacteriales > Mycobacteriaceae > Mycobacterium > Mycobacterium franklinii. The sequence goes on from NZ_MAFQ01000012.1 coordinate 62,345, forward strand.
GATCGCAGTGCTCATCGAAACGGTCGGCATCGCGTCCCTCGAACGCTTCCGGCGTACTGGCGAGCTGGAACCCAGGCTCGCTGCTGAACACGTCGTATCGAAGCCGTTGCACGGCATCGATATCGGCGGGATCGTTCGACAGCAGCAGGGTGTACTGGGGGCCCAGCGGAGCTTCCCCGTTTTTCCCCGCTACCTCTGGCATGGACTGATCTGCGGCGATGAGAACTGACGCGGTACTCATGACTGCGAGATTCGCGGAGTTATGCGGCGGAACGGCATCGGAAGCGTGTCGTGTCCATGCACGATCAGTTAATTGCGGCGTTCAGTACGCCAAATGCGTGCTTGCGGAGGTAAATCGCTAAAGCAAACGCGGAGCTAACAGACGCTACGTAGACGCTCGCTCGCAGGTCATCGCCGGGCGATCCAATCGGCGAATCTCGTCTGCGTCAGCACCCCGTCATCACCGGTGACCAGGCTGAAGTCATCCACGGGTGTCCCGAAATAGGTGGCGTCTGGGTCGACCACCACCGTCTTGTCGTCACCACGCGCGTCAAGCACCGCCTGTGCCATCTCGGCGAACGAAAACTTTTCTGGGCCGCCGATATTGATGATGCCATTGCGCGGTTCCGCCTCCCCGGCCTGAGCCACCTGTGCGGACACGTCGTCTGCGGCAATCAGCTGAATTCTGGCATCAGGTACACGAACCTCGTCGCCGACGACGAGTGTGTCGGTGATGGACTCTGCGAACTCCTGGAACTGAGTGGCCCGCACGATGGTGTACGGCAATCCGGATTCGGTAATGATGTTCTCCTGCGCCACTTTCGCCCTCATGTACCCGCTGTCCGGCAGGCCATCCGCACCGACAATGGAAAGTGCGACGTAGTGGCCGACGCCAGTCTGGTTCGCCGCATCAATGAGATTGCGTGCCGCGGCGGTGAAGAAATCCATCACGGGTCCGTCCTCGAACGAGGGAGAATTGACCACGTCGATAACCACATTCGATCCGGTGAGCGCCTCCACCAGACCGTCACCGGTCAACACATTCGCGCCAGAGGACAACGACGCCGACACCACTTCATGACCGTCGGCGGTGAGCAAAGAAGCCACCCGGGAACCGATTTGGCCGGTGGCACCCACGACTGTGATTTTCATTGTGCGATTGCCTTTCTCGTCTCGCATACACGGTCGCAGCTCGGCGCTGAATTCGGAAACGTTCCGTCATTTCACTGCCATCTCGACCCACGCGCTGCTGGCGCAGCAGTGGCATCTCAGGAAGGGCGGGGCATCACCCCACGCAGGCAGCTGCCAGCGGGCTAGGCCGGAACTCGTGAACGTAGTTCGTTCGCGATCTTCTGCAGGGTGTTCTCGGTTTCAGGCGGGCCGGTGAGCATGGCCACCGCCAACGTATCGCGGGACGCGCCGGAGGCAGACGCGAAGGAACACGTCATCGCGATCCGGACCACGCGCATGCCGTTCCCCAGAGTGCCCGTCACCCGGGCGTAGGACGTGACATCGTCGACAGGCTTCCAGAATTGAGCGTCGACAGGCAGCTTCGCGCGCACCTTGTCCTGCGCCGGCCGCGCGCACCCGTCGGCACACCGACTGGACCCGATCCAGCCGGCTGCTCCAGGCGTGTTGATCTCATCCATGCAGGTGATGCGCTTGTCCAACGGTTTGTTCTCCGTGTGCGTACATCCCCACCCATCTGGGAGGTTGAAATCGAACGGCAGGTAAGTGGGCATCGATATGGGCACAAGCTTTTCGCCCGGACTGTATGTCGGGCCACCCAGCGGCCCCGTCGACCCGTTAGGGGGTGGAATCACCCCCGGAGTCGCCCCTGGAGGCATCGTCGCACGGCTCAGCGCCAGCGGGGACTCTCCGGGTGCCATGACGGCGATACCCGTGATGCTGCGCTGGGATCCGACGATGACGACCGCGGCCACGAGCCCCACGACGAGAATCCCCATAAACGCCGAAAGGACTATCCAGGGCGCCCGACGCGGTGGTCGAGGCTCTGGATAGTCCAGTGGCGTACCGTAGGCCGCCCCCCGGGGTTGAATGCCCCCGTCGGGGCGGCTCCAAGGCTCCATATAGGGCTACTTAGCCCTTACGCGCCTTCACGGCGTCGGTGAGCTGCGGCGCAACGTTGAACAGGTCGCCCACCACACCGAAGTCGGCGATCTCGAAGATGGGAGCTTCCTCGTCCTTGTTGACTGCGACGATGGTCTTCGACGTCTGCATACCGGCGCGGTGCTGGATGGCACCGGAGATACCCAGCGCGATGTACAGCTGCGGCGACACGGTCTTACCGGTCTGGCCCACCTGGAACTGACCCGGGTAGTAGCCCGAGTCGACCGCGGCACGCGAGGCACCGACGGCGGCACCGAGCGAATCGGCGAGAGCCTCCACGACGCTGAACTTGTCGGCGCTACCGACGCCACGACCGCCGGACACGACGATGCTGGCCTCGGTGAGCTCCGGACGATCGCCACCGACCACAGGCTGGCGCGAGGTGACCTTGGTGGCGTTCTCGGCGGGCGCGGGCACCTCGACGGTGACCTGCTCGCCGGCACCGGCGGCCGGTGCGGCCTCGACAGCACCCGGACGCACGGTGAAGACCGGGGCGTCGCCGTTGGCCTGTGCCTCGACGGTGAACGCGCCACCGAAGATCGAGTGCAGACCCTTACCACCCTCACGGACCTCGACCACGTCGGTCAGCAGACCCGAGCCCAGGCGTGCGGCCAGACGCCCGGCCACTTCCTTGCCCTCGGTGGTGGCGGCGATCAGGATGCCAGCGGGGCTGGCAGATTCCGCGAGGCTAGCGAGAATATCCACCTTCGGGGTCACCAGGTAGCTGTCGACGACATCGGACTCGGCGACGTAGATCTTGGCAGCGCCGGCCTCCTTGAGGCCGTCGATCAGCGGCGCGGCGGTGCCGGCGGGGCCGGCAACGACGGCCGAGGGCTCGCCCAGGACGCGGGCGGCGGTGATGAGCTCGGCGCTCACCTTCTTCAGCGCACCCTCTGAATGCTCAACGAGCACAAGTACTTCAGCCATAACTTTGCTTTCTCGTTTCTGTATTAGGGGGTCGACTAGATGATCTTTTGCGCAACCAGGAACTCGGCGACCTTGGTGCCGCCTTCGCCCTCGTCGGTGATCTTCTCGCCCGCGGTCTTGGAGGCCTTGGGGGTCGAGGACAGCACGGTGGAACCGGCGTTCGCGACACCAACCTCGTCGGCATCCACACCGATCTCGGCGAGAGTCAGCACGGCGACTTCCTTCTTCTTCGCGGCCATGATGCCCTTGAAGGACGGGAAGCGAGGCTCGTTGATCTTCTCGGTGACGCTGACGATGGCCGGCAGGGTGGCCTCGACCTCGAACACGCCCTCGTCGGTCTCGCGCTCTCCCTTGACGACGCCACCTTCGACGGTCAGCTTGCGCAGGTGAGTCAGCTGGGGCAGGCCCAGGTACTCGGCGATGATCGCGGGGATGGCACCCGAACGGCCGTCAGTGGCCTCGTTACCGGCGATGACCAGCTCGACGCCCTCAACCTGACCCAGCGCGCGGGCCAGAGCCCAGCCGGTCTGGATGGCGTCGGATCCGTGCAGGCCCGGGTCGAGCAGGTGAACTGCCTTGTCGGCACCCATCGACAGAGCCTTGCGGATGGCCTCGCTGGCCTTCTCGGGCCCAGCCGAGACGACGGTCACGACCGAGTCGCCGCCCTCGCGCTCCTTGATGAGCAGTGCTTCCTCGACGGCACGCTCGTTGATCTCGTCCAGCACCGCGTCGGCGGCTTCCCGGTCGAGCGTGAAGTCACCGTCGGTGAGCTTGCGCTCTGACCAGGTATCTGGGACCTGCTTGATCAGGACCGCGATGTTCGTCATAAGTCTCCGATCGTCCTTCCTCTTCGCTGTCTGCCAGCGGTGTGCTGGCCATCTGCTCTGTGCTTCCCCGCGGACCCACGCCGGCCGGTCGCACTGTCACATTTTCGTGACTAACCCGGCTGATCTTATTACTCACGGGTAACATACGGAGTTCGCCCGTACACCATAACCGGTTCACTCCTGGTTTCCGGCCTGTGATCTGGGCCACCAGTATTAAGACACGGTGTTCACCCGATAGCCTGCCAAACAATGAACTCGCACCTGACCGACCCGCACCCGGCTGATCCTCTTCGCGCAAGCGGCCCATCAGCCGGCGATCCGGACGCCACCCTGGCGCTGACCGGGGAGCGGACCGTGCCCGGCATCGCCGAGGAAAACTACTGGTTCCGCCGCCACGAGGTCGTCTACGAACGGCTGCGCAGCCTCTGCGCAGGCCGCAGGGTGCTGGAGGCCGGCAGTGGTGAGGGTTACGGCGCCGACATGCTGGCTCAGGTGGCCGAGCATGTCATCGGACTGGACTACGACGAGTCCGCGATCGCGCATGTGAAAGCCCGCTACCCCCGTGTGGATATGCGCGCCGGGAATCTCGCGGACCTTCCGCTCGCCGACGGTTCGGTGGACGTGGTGGTGAACTTCCAGGTGATCGAACACCTGTGGGATCAGGGTCAGTTCATCCGTGAGTGCGCTCGAGTGCTGAGCCCCGGCGGCTCGCTGTTGATCAGTACCCCGAATCGGATCACCTTCTCCCCCGGCCGCGATACCCCACTCAATCCGTTCCACACACGCGAGCTCAATGGCGCCGAGCTCACCGAACTCCTTGAGGAGAACGGTTTTTCGGTGCAGTCGATGAATGGCGTGTTTCACGCACCACGGCTACGTGAGCTGGACGCGAAGTACGGCGGTTCCATCATCGACGCACAGATCGAGCGCGCGGTCGCGGGCGCTCCGTGGCCGGAGGACCTACTGGCGGATATCGCGGGCTTGACCACCGACGATTTCGAGATTGTCGACGCGGCGGAACGCGATATCGACCAGAGCCTGGATCTGGTGTCCATTGCCAAGATTCCCGGTGATAGCCGGTGACCGAGTGACGGAATCCACCAAGCCCGTACCGGGGCTCTTCACCATGGTGCTGCATACGCACCTGCCGTGGCTCGCCAACCACGGACGCTGGCCGGTGGGCGAGGAATGGCTGTACCAGTCCTGGTCGGCCGCGTACCTGCCGCTGTTCAAGGTGCTGCGGACACTGGCTGCCGAAGGCCGGGAAAATCTGATTACCCTGGGCATCACGCCGGTGGTGGCCGCGCAACTGGATGATCCGCACTGCCTCACCGGACTGCATAGCTGGCTGGCCAACTGGCAGCTGCGCGCGTTCGAGGCTGCCACCATCGCCAGCACCGATGCCGAGCCGGGCACCGCATCGAGCCCGGAAATGTTGCGGGCTTTCGGGGTTCGCGAACACCGAACCGCGACAGACGCCCTCAACGAATTCGACGTGCACTGGCGCCACGGCGGCAGCGGCCCGCTGCGCAGTCTCATCGATGCAAACGCCATTGAGCTGCTGGGCGGCCCGCTCGCTCACCCGTTCCAACCGCTGCTGCACCCCCGGCTGCGCGAATTCGCGCTGCATGAAGGGCTGGCCGATGCCGCACAACGTTTCGGGCATGCCCCGACCGGCATCTGGGCACCGGAATGCGCGTATGCCCCGGGCATGGAGGAAGGCTACGCGGCGGCGGGCGTCAAGCACTTCATGGTGGATGGCCCATCACTGCAAGGTGATACGTCACTAGGCCGCCCGGTGGGCGACTCCGACGTGGTTGCCTTCGGCCGAGACCTGACGGTGAGTTACCGCGTGTGGTCACCGAAGTCCGGGTATCCCGGCAATGCCGCGTACCGCGACTTCCACACCTACGACCATGACACCGGTCTCAAGCCGGCCCGCGTCACGGGGCGCAATGTGCCGTCCGAATCGAAGGCGCCATACGACCCCGAGCGCGCCGATGCGGCCATTGATATCCACGTCCGTGATTTCGTCGAGACCGTCCGCCAGCGCCTGATCGATGAGTCCGACCGGATCGGCCGCCCTGCGCATGTCATCGCCGCATTCGACACCGAGCTGTACGGCCACTGGTGGTACGAAGGGCCTACCTGGCTCGAACGCGTGCTGCGCGCACTGCCCGAAGCCGGCGTACAGGTCGGTACGCTGGAACAAGCCCGCGAGCAGGGTTTCGTGGGCCAGCCCTTCGACTTGCCCGCCAGCTCATGGGGTTCCGGCAAGGACTGGCACGTGTGGAACGGCGAGAAGGTCGCTGATCTGGTGCAGCTGAACACCGAGGTGGTCGATACCGCTCTCACCGCGGTGGACAAGGCCCTGAACGAACAACCGGCGCCGCATACCCGCAATCGGGTGGCAGATCAGATCCTGCGCGAGGCACTGTTGACCGTATCCAGCGACTGGCCGTTCATGGTCAGCAAGGATTCGGCCGCCGACTACGCGCGCTACCGCGCTCACCTGCACGCCCACGCCACCCGCGAGATCGCCGCCGCACTGGCCAGCGGACGCCATGACGCGGCAACTCGACTGGCGGACGGTTGGAACCGCGCGGACGGACTGTTCGGCGCGCTCGATGCCAGGAGGCTTCCGCGATGAGAATCTTGATGGTCTCCTGGGAGTACCCGCCGGTGGTGATCGGCGGGCTGGGCCGCCATGTGCATCACCTGTCCACCGAACTGGCCGCGGCCGGGCACGACGTCGTGGTGCTCACCCGGCACCCCTCGGGCACCGATCCGGCCAGCCACCCGACATCCGACGAGATCTCCGAGGGTGTCCGGGTAGTCGCGGCCGCCGAGGATCCACACGATTTCGACTTCGGCACCGACATGATGGCCTGGACGCTGGCCATGGGGCATGCCATGGTTCGTGCGGGATTGGCGTTGGGCCTCAAGGGATCTGGCGATTGGCGTCCCGATGTAGTCCATGCCCACGATTGGCTGGTGGCCCACCCGGCGATCGCTCTCGCCGAGCATTTCGATGTGCCACTGGTATCGACGCTGCACGCCACCGAGGCCGGCCGACACAGTGGCTGGGTGTCGGGGCGCATCAGCCGACAGGTGCATTCGGTGGAATGGTGGCTGGCTCGCGAATCGGACTCGCTGATCACCTGCTCGGCGTCGATGCTGGACGAGGTAACCCAACTATTCGGCCCGGAACTGCCGCAGGTGCACGTTATCCGCAACGGAATCGATGTCACCCGTTGGGTATTCGCTCCCCGGCTACCCGCAGACGGCACTCCGCCGGTGGTACTTTTCGTGGGCCGACTCGAATACGAGAAGGGCATCCACGACGCCATCTCGGCGCTGCCCAAGATCCGTCGCGCACACCCCGGAACGGTGCTGGCGGTGGCCGGTGATGGCACGCAACAGGATTGGCTGCTCGAACAGGCACGCAAGCACAAGGTCCTCAAGTCCGTCCAGTTCCTGGGCAACCTGGATCATGAGGGGTTGTTGGAGTGGCTGCATCGCGCCGACGCCATCCTGCTGCCCAGCCACTACGAGCCGTTCGGCATCGTGGCCCTGGAGGCCGCGGCCGCGGGCACTCCCCTGGTGACCTCCACCGTCGGAGGTCTCGGCGAGGCCGTTATCGACGGTGAGACCGGACTGTCCTTCGCACCACGCGATGTGGCGGGAATCGCCGATGCCGTCAAGCGCACCCTCGATGACCCCGCCGCCGCCGCCGAGCGTGCCGTAGCAGCGCGGGCCCGGCTCACCGCGGACTTCGACTGGGCGACCGTCGCCGATGAAACCGCCCAGGTGTACTTGGCAGCCAAGCGCCGCGAGCGAGAGCCCCTGGGCCGCAGCGTCATCGTCGAGCGCCCACTGCCGGACAGGTAAACCGGCCATCCCCAAGCAACAGAAAGTGAGCGGCAGATGACGGCTGGTGCGGCGGCTCGCGCTGCTGAACTGTTCGAGTCCGACCCCCAGTTCCGGGCCGCCATGCCCGACGCGGAGGTGATGGACTCCCTGCTCGCGCCCGGCTTGCGTTTGTCGCAGGTGCTCCACGCTCTGCTGACCGGTTACGCAGATCGTCCGGTCATGGGTTTCCGGTCTCGTGAGTCGGTGGTCGACCCCACCACCGGGCGCACGGTCGATCGCCTCCTCCCGGCCTTTGAAACCATCACCTACGGGCAACTGCTAGCAGACATCTCGGCAATTCTCGCCGAGTGGCAGCACGGCGAGAATGACATCGGAGCCGGCGACTTCGTCGCCACCATCGGCTTCTCCAGTCCCGACTACGTCACCCTCGACCTGGCCACGCTGATGAACGGATCGGTATCGATTCCGTTGCAACACAACACATCGGCAACCCAGCTGCGCATGATGCTGGAGGAAACCAGCCCACGATTGGTGGCGGCAAGCGCCGACAGTCTCGAGCTCGCTGTGGAGGCCGCGATCGGGCTACCCGATCTACGGCGGGTGGTGGTGTTCGACTATCGCTCCGAAACCGATGATCATCGCGAAAAGCTCATTGCCGCAAAGGAACGCCTGCAGGCGGCCGGCATGCACGTGGTCGTGGAGCCGCTCGCGGAGGTCATCGCGAAGGGCCGGGACCTGCCCGAGCCCGTGCTGTACACCGACGGCGACGATCAGAGCACAGCGCTGATCATGTACACCTCAGGGAGCACCGGCGCCCCCAAGGGGGCGATGTTCACGGAGTGGACGGTCACCCGCTTCTGGTCCTCGGGTGCCGCACCCAACCGGGACACCCCGATCATCAACGTCAACTTCCTGCCGCTCAACCACCTGGCCGGCCGAGTGGGGCTACTGACAGCCTTCATCCCCGGTGGCACCTGCTACTTCGTCCCCGAGAGCGATCTGTCCACGCTCTTCGAGGATTGGCAGCTGGCACGTCCCACTCACATGGGCGTGGTTCCCCGAGTGGTCGACATGCTTTTCCAGCACTATCAGACGAGGGTGGACGCACTCGTAGCCGATGGAGCCGACGCCGACACCGCCGATCGGTTGGCCAAAACCGAACTGCGCGAAGATGTCCTGGGTGGACGGGTAATCGCCGGGATGCTCGCGACGGCGCCACTGTCGCCCGAGATGAAGACCTTCCTGGAATCCTCGCTGAGCTTCCACCTGCTTGACCTCTACGGCCTGACGGAGGTCGGCGGTGTCTTCCGGGATGGCAAGATCTCCCGACCGCCGGTGCTCGACTACAAGCTCGTCGATGTTCCCGAACTCGGGTATTACACCACCGACAAGCCGCATCCCCGTGGCGAGTTGCTGGTCAAGAGCGCCACGGCAACCCCCGGGTATTACAAGCGCCCCGATGTCACCGCCGAGGTGTTCGACGCCGACGGTTACTACCGAACCGGCGATGTCATGGCGGAGGTCGCGCCAGATCAGCTGGTGTACGTGGACAGGCGCAACAACGTCATCAAGCTTGCCCAGGGCGAGTTCGTCGCGGTCGCGAACCTGGAGACGGTATACGTCGGCGCGCCGCTGGTGCGCCAGATCTTCGTCTACGGCAATAGTGAACGTTCGTACCTGCTCGCGGTGGTGGTGCCTACCGAAGAAGCCCTGCGTGTTCACCCAGATCCCGCCGAGTTGAAGAATTCAATCCGGGAATCACTGCAGCTGACCGCACGCGCCAACCACTTGCATTCGTATGAAATACCGGCAGATTTGATCATCGAGACCACCCCGTTCACCATCGAGAGCGGGATGCTCGCGGCGGTCGGTAAGCCGATACGCCCCAAGATGATTGAGCACTACGGGGACCAGCTTGAGCAACTCTATGCCGATCTCGCCGAGGCCCGTGTCCAAGAGCTACGGCAACTACGCGATACGGCGCAACAACGCCCGGTCATCGATACCGTCACCGAGGCCGCGCAGGCCCTCCTCGGCATGTCCGCGGACGCGGTACGCCCGGAGCACCATTTCATCGACCTCGGCGGGGATTCACTGTCCGCGTTGACGTTTTCCAACCTCCTCCGGGATCTCTTCGATGTCGAGGTTCCCGTCGGCGTGATCACCGGCCCCGCGGCCGATCTGCGCAAGCTCGCCCTCTACATCCAGCACGAGCGCGAGAGCAGTACGGCCACCGCCGCCAGCGTGCACGGGGCGGGCGCATCTGTCATCACCGCGGCAGAGCTCACGCTCGACAAGTTCATCGATGCCGAAACACTCCGCAAGGCTACGGAACTGGACGCGCCCGCGAGCGCCCTCAACACCGTCTTACTCACGGGTGCCAACGGGTACCTCGGAAGATTCCTCTGCCTGGAGTGGCTGCAACGTCTGACGCAGACGGATGGACAGCTGATATGCCTGGTGCGCGGCGACAATGACGAGGAGGCATTGGCACGCCTTGACGCCGCGTACGGCGAAACTGATCAAGCGCTACTGGACGAGTTCCGCGCCTTGGCCCGGCGCCATCTGCGAGTGATCGCCGCCGACATCGCCGAGCCCCGCTTCGGTGTGGACGATGCGACGTGGGAGCAGCTGGCTCACGACGTCGACAAGATCGTCCATCCGGCCGCGCTGGTGAATCACGTGTTGCCCTACAACCAGCTGTTCGGACCCAACGTATTTGGCACGGCAGAGATTATCCGCCTGGCGCTGACCACACGGATGAAGCCGGTGACCTATCTTTCGACGATGGCCGTTGCCATGACCGTGCCCGATTTCGATGAGGACGGCGATATCCGCACGGTGAGCCCCACCCGGCACATCGACACGGGCTACGCCAACGGATATGCCAACAGCAAGTGGGCCGGCGAGGTGCTGCTGCGGGAGGCGCATGACCTGTGCGGCCTGCCGGCCAGTGTCTTCCGCTCCGACATGATTCTCACCCACCGCCGGTACAGCGGTCAGCTCAACGTCACCGACGCCTTCACGCGCATGCTGCTGAGCCTGGTCCTCACCGGTATCGCGCCGCGGAGCTTCTATCAGGGCGACGGCAGCGGTTCTCGGCCGCGTGCCCATTACGAGGGGCTGCCAGTCGATTTCGTGACGGAGGCCATCACCAGCCTCGGCCTGTCCACCACCGAGGGATTCTGGTCATACGACGTGATGAATCCTCACGATGACGGCATTTCCGTGGACACCTTCGTCGACTGGCTGGTGGAAGATGGGCATTCCATCGACATCATCGACGATTACCACGAATGGCTGTCCCGATTCGAGACGGCGTTGCGCGGGCTGCCGGACGAGCTGAGGCGCGCCTCGGTGCTTCCGCTCCTGGATGCCTACCAGGTGCCGGGCAATCCCCGCCGTGGCGCCACGGCACCTACCAGTGTGTTCCGGAAAGCCGTGCAGGAAAACAACATCGGTGGCGACAGCGCCGACATTCCGCAAATCGATCGCGCGTTGATCGCCAAGTACATATCCGATTTGCGGGCGCACGGGCTGCTGTAACCGCGTACGCGCAGATCAGCTGAACGCCGAGCGCTTCAGACTCCGACGATTCCGGTGAAGTTCCCGTCAACCTTGGCCAACGCGCGCTCGCCACTACCGTCGAGGTTGACTGCACGAATCTCGCCTGCCATATCACTGACGTAGGCGATCCCGGCTTCCTTGTCCACCGCCAGACCGATCGCTTCCCCGAAGCCGGAGGCGAGGACCGTGACGTCGCCGCCTGCCTGTCCCTGGGCGGGGATCTGGGCGCGGTTCAACGAATTTCCCAACGGGGGAGCTCCACGGTCGGTCCAGTAGATCACTCCGCCGTCAAGGTCCAGTTCGATGTCAATCGGCTCGGGCAGGCCGGCCCACAGCACCTCGGTATCACGATTCTCCGGGGTCTGTCCGTCGGGAATCTCCAAGGAAGTCCGGAAAATTCGGTCATCTCCGCCCTTTGACGGGCCCTTCTGCGTCCAGTACAGAGACCCGTTGCGCTCATCAACCGTCAGTCCGACGCACTGATTGCGAACAGTATGTCGGTCCAGTTCGGCCGCCGCGACAACCACCTCGTCACGCAGGCCGCTGCCATCCAGCTGCACACTGCGGATGGCGGCTCCCTCACGATCGGACCGGTACAGGCGCCCGAGTGACCATGCCGCCGAAAGCTGTTTTCCGGTAACGAAACTTCCCGGCGGAAGGAGGTAAGAACGCCCACCGCCGTCGATTGCGGCCCGTTCGATGGAGCCGTCTTTGCCGTAGAAGTCGAGGTTCTCCTCGGCCGGTGACTCACCGGGGTCTGTGAGTGTGGGCACGCCCATGTTCGTCCAGTAAATATTCTCCCGAGCGGGATCGACCGCTATGCCATCGGGCAGTTCGTTAAGTCCGGTAACCAGTTCCGTGAATCCTTCGCCCGACACGGGGAACTTCAGAATGGCTCTCTTGACCTGGTTCAGCGCCAACAGGTATCGAAACATCTTGTTCCCTTAGCAAGTTGTGCCCATTCCCATTTTTCACCACACAAGATGCATCCGGCGATGGTCGCCGAAGACTGCATCCACTCAACTCTCGGCCCAGGCCCCACAGAGCTAGCCAGATCATCCGATGCTCTGGCACATCGTGATGAAGAGCCACCAACCACATCAGATATAACAGCTGTTCAAGATCGGAGCGTAGGCCTTGGGCCAGGAATCCAGAAGCTGCGCCAGACGAGCCGCCCATTCCGCGGTGGCTGGCTTCGTGAGGTCCTGACTGCGGCGTTCGGTGTACAGCGTGCTCATCGCGATTACCGCGTTTTTGAACACTTCAAACTTGTTCTTCTCGCGAGCATTCTCAAGGTTCACGCTAGCGCTCACCGCCAAGCTGACGATGCTGTTGAACAGCCGAAGGTCGCTGTCGATAACCAGCTCTCCTGATTCCTTCGTCGGAAAAGGATCCGAGACAGGAGCAATCCTGATCGCCAATGCGTCGATTCTCCCGGACGCGGACCGAATGATCTGGCAATCCTGCGGCGAAGCCGGATCATCGGGTCGAGTGTCAGCCGGTGCCGGTGGCGCACCAGAATCATCAACTGGCGCCGGTGATACAGGCTCCCGTAGCTGCCCCGGAGCATCTTCGGCGCGCGGCGTTACCGAGCCTCCCGGAGGAGACAGTCCGGGACTAGGATCCGGCACAGGATCGATCGGCGGATCAGCCAACCAGCCAGACACGTCGCGGAGGGTTGGAGACGACGCTTTGGCTACGTTGCCTCCAATCCCTACCTGGACACCACCTAAGGCAAGCGAAACCACACACACCGCTATGCAACGGACGGTGTCGGCCAACATCTGACTCAACCGGCCTACGCGCCGCATATTAGTTGCCCGGGAGCTTTAACTGCGGTGCCTGAATGTGATTCGCAGGGAAGTCCGGGACAGGAAGACCTGTCATGTATCCCGGAAGGATTGCATTCGTCCCCGGGCGATATCCGCTTGACCCCGTGCTGATTTCGCTAGCCAGCGGGCCCAATCCACCGGGCACGTACCCCGGAACGATGCCGGGCTGCGGCGAGCTAACACCTGGAGCCTGCCCCCCTGCATATGGGCTCGTCTCGCCATAAATCGCTGCCCCAGGCGCGCTGGAATTGTACGGATTGAGATACGGATTGGGCGCTGGCGCCGGCACAGGCGCAGGTATTGGGTCCGCGTGAGCGAGCGCCGAGCCAACACCTAATCCAACCAAGCTCACCGACACTACCGCGAACGCCGACCTCACTACTAACTTGTGCATAGTGCTCCTAATAGCTTTACAGGAATTGAACTTCTGTCGACCAAAGTCTTGGCCACACTAGATCTGAATGGGCTCGCCATAAGTTGCCAACGAGGAGTGCGTGAAATCGGTCGTGATACTCAGCAGCGTGAAAGACCGAACCGTAACCGGGCCTCCGCATGCGTCGATCTTGATATGCATGTTCCGCACCCGCAACCGCGCCTCACTGCCCCTGAGAGCCATGCTGTCCATCGGAATGGCGACAATTCCGCCGGGCCGCAATGTGAACTGCAGCCCTCCATTGATGCCTGCGCCCGCGCCCACCGCACCGAAGCCCGCACCAAACGGCCCCGGCCCACCGAAGATTCCGCCGGCTCCACCGCCCACGCCAGCACCTACGCTCCCACCCAAAGTGATGCCTTGACTTAGATCGATCTGGCATCCCATCTGGTAGCCGATGGTGAGCGATGCTGAGGTCACGGGGTTACTTCCCTGACCGTTGATCTTTCCAACACCCGTGAACTGCACGAACGCTTCCCTCGAAAACGCCGTCGCAGCCAGATTCGGAACTGGGTTAACTTCCTCGTCGAGTGTGCTTACTTCAATGCCCCAGCCATCTTCGGTCCGATCAAGCAAATTCGAATCAGGTAGACCTTGCGCATTCGCTGTCGCAGCGCTCGTGGTGAGCATCGCAAACACAGCGAAGACCCCCGCGACCGCCCGGACAATCGCGCGAGCCCATCCCCGTCGCCAAGTTGAATTCTTTAGCGGATTCATCGTCACCTTTCCGAAATTCTCGACTGGAAATCTCTCCACATAACCGAAATAGATGGCCATTCAATATGATGGCACGATCGTTGCCCCCCCTTAAGGCATCTACTTGCAGCATCTACAACACGTTTGAGGCGCGCAATGTCACCATATTGAACCTCGCGACTCATCCTGTAGGGCAACTGGCGAGGACATTATCTAGTGACAATGGAGGCCGCAAATTAGCAACATGTGACAAGGGTCATATAGGCATAATTCACGATCCCACCGCGGTGCCAATACGACGAATTCATGCTGGTCAAAGCCCATTTTATTCGTCACCACATAGCGGTGTCCTCGGTCAGACATTATTGCTTTATAAGTAATGACTATTACTAGGCGAACAAAATTGTATCTAAGTAGGTTCGATATCGCCAAGAAGTCAACTCGCGTTCAACGCTCCATAATTGAGGCACGTAATCAATCGATCCGCCCCTCATCGATGCTCACGTCCGGAGCCCGCGAAATTGTTTATCCGTTACATGGATATAATCGGCGACGTGGACATGAGAGGCCTCGAGATACATGACTTGCGCTGCTTCGTCGCAGTGGCAGCGAGGCTAAATTTCACCCGGGCTGCGGCCGATCTCCATATGTCCGTTCCCCCTCTTAGCCGGCGGATCCGCGCTATGGAAGGGACACTCAAAACAGAGCTGTTTATTCGCGATACGCGCCGGGTGGTTCTCACTCCCTCAGGCGTCAACCTGCTCCCCCTCGCCGAGAAGATCCTCCACCAATTCGATGCCTTGCCGGATGTTGTGTCACACAATCTCGCCTCTAGCCGTCAGACAATTAGGTACGGCGTACCGCCCTGGCTCCACCCGGAACTGTCCTCCAGGCTCGAGCGCCTGGAGGAGCTCTACGCCGAGCGCCTGACGCTGATCAAGCGGCGGCGAAGGAGCCAGGAAGCCATCGGTGCGGTAGTGCGAAGAGACTTGGTGTTCGGCTTCGCGCGGTCAGCGCCAACCAACACCACATTGAGCAGCGTCGTTGTTCGGCAAGAGAGTGTAGGGGCGGTGCTGTCGAGAGCGGAGTACGGAGCGCGTACGTCGATCTCCCTCGAAGAACTCATCAAGCTCGACTACGTCACCGATCGACGTGACAGCGACACCGAATACCGACGACAGGTCGATGGACTACTAAGGGCCACAAGCCTTCTCAAGCGACTACGCTACAACCCCGCCGATCATTCTTCAGCCGCTGAAGCCATCAATACCGGCAGAGCATTCGCGGTAGCACCCATCTCGGAAAGCGCCAGGGAGACCTCTGACCTCTACCACTCCGCAGAGACAGTGTGCCTGCCTGTAGACGATCTCGACTTCGTCCTGCCAACCTGTCTGGTGTGGAGCACGGAGCTGGCTCAGAACGACAGAAATTCGCGGGACGTGATCGACACGGCTGTAGGTTTATGCCAGGGGCACCCCCCCTTTGATTCGACGTAGCCAGGCTAGCTCGGACCTGACGAACTGAGGATCAGTGCAGATGGTCGGCGATCTGCCCCTGCTCGCCGAACAAGACGGTGTTCCACTTCTCGATAAGCGCGGTGTTGTCCACCTCGTCAGGATGAAAATCCTTGCGGCTGTATGACATTAGTCGACGAAACACCTCACCCGAGAAGAAGGGCGATCGGAACAATCGAGCAACGCTCCGGAAGAAGATCCTGGGATTGTAGAAATCCGGGTCCCGGACCAACGACATGAACGACGCGCATGCGGCGAGGGCAAAGAACCCGAATGTGGTGAACAACATCACGAGTACCCGCATGCGATGGGTGCCGCCCACAGCCGCGTAGACATCGAACGCCACCGCGCGATGCTCGGATTCCTCCAAGGCGTGCCACAGCAGCATGGACCGCACCTCGCCCTGCCCCAGCATCTGCTGGGTAGATTCGTCGGACAGGAGCGTCTCGGCCAGGATTGCGGTGTAGTGCTCAAGCGCCGCGGTCATCGCAAGGCAGTACTTGGCCGACGAGTAGCGGGTGCGCGCTTCCAGTCCCCGCCGGGTCGCTCGATCGATGAACGCGGCCGGATAGCCCATCTCTTGCAGACGCTGGTTGAGCTCGCGATGCTCACGACTGTGCGTGGCCTCCTGGCCGATGAAGCCTGCCACCTGCTTTTTGAGCTCAGGATCGGTGATCTGGTCGGCGACCGCACGCACCGAGCGGATCATGAACGCCTCCCCCTCGGGGAACGCCGCCGACAGCACTGACACCACGTGACTCATCGCCAGGTCGTCCTGCACATAGTGGCGCCGCATGGAGCCGGCCGGATAGCGAAATGTGATCCGTCTCGTCTTGATGTCCCGTTCCACCGTCACTCACCTAGTGCAGATGGCCGGTCAGCTGTCCGTTCTCCCCGAAGAGTTCGGCATGCCATTTTTCGATGAGCTCGGTGTTGTCGGAATCGTTGGGGTGGAATCCCGGGCGGTTGTATTCACCGATGCGGCGCCGCACCTCGCGGCTCAGGAACGGCAAGTGCCGCAACGCCGCAATGCTTTTCACCAAACGAACGGGGTTGTAGGCGGCCCTGTCACGCAACAGCGAGATCACCGTCTCGAAGAATGTGGTGTAGATGAACGCGATGGTTGTGCGCCGCATCACCCAGATACGCAACCGCTCGCTACCGCCGACGGCGCGGTAGACGTCGAACGTGACGCAGCGATGCTCGGCCTCTTCGAAGGCGTGCCACAGCAGCATGGACCGCACCTCGCCCTCACCGAGCATGTCCAGGGCACGCTGATCGGTCAGCAGGGTCTCGGCGAGTACGGCGGTGTAATGCTCCAGCGCAGCGGTGACCGCCAGCGTGTAGATCGGCGGATAGTTCCGGGTCTGGAAGTTGAATATCCGGCGGGCGAGGCGCTCGACGAAGGCGGTGGGATAACCCATCTCCTGTAGGCGCTCGTTGAGTTCACGATGCTCGCGCCCGTGTGTCATTTCCTGGCCGATAAAGCCGGCGACCTGCTTCTTCAGCTCGGGATCGGTGATCTGGTCGGAATAGCGCCGGACCGAGCGGATGAAGAATTCTTCACCCTCAGGGAACACCGCCGACAGCATCGCCATCATGTGGCTTGATACCAGGTCGCCCTGCACGAAATGACGTTCCAGCGAACCCGGCTGATAGCGAAACTTGATACGGCGGGTCTTGATAGGCCTGTCCATACTCAGCTTCCCACTACCCCGCAATGACTGATCTCAGTTGGCCTTCCACTGAACACTGCCAACGTCGCTCAGGGTACCGCAAGCCGATGGCGTTCCGACGACTCATGGCTTGACATATACCTATATCGGTATATGTTTTGTTCATGGCCCGCACCCCCACGACAGCAGACGCATTCAATGCGATCGCCGAGGCGAGCCGACGTGACCTCCTCAGCGCCATCGGCACCGGCGAGTCCACGGTGAACGACCTGGTGTCACGAACCCGAATGGGTCAACCTCAGGTGTCCAAACATCTGGGGGTGCTCCGCGCCGTCGACTTGGTGCGGGTGCGCTCACACGGGCGAAATCGCTTCTATCGCGTGAACGGCGCGGCCCTTCGTCCCGTCCATGACTGGGTCTCCGCATTCGAACGCACCTGGAACGAGCGCCTCGACCGGCTCGACACACTTCTCACCGAACTCAAGGAGGAACACCCATGAGCACCCGCTATGGCAGCGCCACAGTCGAATTACCCTCAGATACAACGATTCTCATCACCCGGGCCTTCGACGCGCCCGCCGCGCTGATCTTTCGGACGCTCACCGAACCGGCCCTGGTCAAGCGCTGGTGGGGATTCGAAGACGCGCAGTGGCAGGTCTGCGAGATCGATCTGCGGGTCGGCGGGACCTGGCGGTACGTGGTGCGCCAGCCGTGTGAATCCGAGCCGGATATGGAAGTCGCCTTCCACGGCGAGTATCGCGAGATCGACGCGCCGTGCCTGCTGGTCAGCACCGAGGTGTTCGAGGGAATTCCCGACGGCGAGGCGCTCGTCTCCACCACCCTGGACGAACGTGACGGCGTCACCACGATGCGCGTCTTGGTGCAGCACAGCTGCAAGGAACATCGCGACGGGCACATCGCCTCCGGTATGGAGGTCGGCATGCAGGTGAGCTACAACCGCATCGAAGACCTGCTGGGCGAGCTCACCTAGCCCACGGCGGTGAAATAGTGCGCCCGCGGTGCGCGTTGCAGCCACGGTGACCAACCAATTCACCTTCGAATACATCGCCAAGAACCCGCAATGGGTCGATGAGCAGATCGACGTCTACGAATCCAGCGGCGGTGTCGAGGGCACCACGTTGGAGGGCATCCCCGTGGTGATCCTCTACACCGTCGGCGCGAAGTCGGGACAGGTCCGCAAGGCGCCGCTCATGCGCGTCGAACACGAGGGCATCTACCTGGCGGTCGGCTCGATCGGCGGCGCCCCGAAGAACCCCGCCTGGGTCGCGAACCTGCGCGCCAACCCCGTCTTCGAGCTGCGCGACGGTGAAAACGTGCAGACCGTGCGCGCCCAGGAAATCACGGACGACGCCGAGCGCGCGACCTGGTGGGAACGTGCCGTGGCGGCCTTCCCGCCCTACGCGGAGTACACGACCCGCACCACTCGGGTGTTCCCGCTGTTCACGCTCACTCCGGTGAGTTAGCGGCCGCCTTCTTGCGTTCGATATCGGCCAGCGCCTCGGCCAGCTGCGCACGCTGCGCGGCCGAGGCGTCCCAGGCCACCTTCCGGTTCTTGACGACCCTGGCCGGCGCACCGACCGCGATCGAGTAGTCCGGGATGACGCCCTTGACCACGGCGTGCGCGCCGAGCACACAGCCGCGCCCGACGATGGTGTCGCGCAGGATCGTCACCTTGGTGGCGATCCAGGTGTCCGGCCCGATGCGCACCGGGGACTTGATGATGCCCTGGTCCTTGATCGGGTACGTGATGTCTTCCATCCGGTGGTCGAAGTCGCAGACATAGCACCAGTCGGCCATCAGGGCCGAGTCGCCGAACTCGATGTCGATGTAGGCGTTGACGACGTTGTCCTTACCGAAGACCACCTTGTCGCCCAGGCGCAAGGAGCCCTCGTGGGCGCGCAACGAGTTCCCGTCGCCGATATGCACCCAGCGGCCGATCTCCATCCGCGCCAACTCGGGCGTGCAATGGATCTCGACGTTCTTGCCGAGGAACAGCATGCCGCGCGTGACGATGTGCGGATTGGCAAGCTTGAACTTGAGCAGTCGCCAGTAACGCACCAGGTACCACGGCGTGTACGCCTTATTCGCGATCACCCATCGCACCGAGGCCTTGGTGAGAAATTTGGCTTGCAACGGGTCCCGTAGGCGCTGTCCGCGCCACCGCTTGTGCAGGGGAGCGCCCCACATCGTCGTCATGGCCGCACAGCCTACGGGACGCGGCGGAGGGCACACGCTACCCTGCGATGGGCCGGACCGCCCCCTAAGGAAGGAGTGCCTCACCGTGCTTTCCCGGGCACGAGTACTCGCGAGCATTGCCCTCGCGGCGCTCCTCACCGTCACCGGCTGTTCCGGCGACGATTCCTGGATCAACATCAAGGCGGCGCCCGGATGGTCTGCCACCTACGCCGACGCGCACAACAGCAGCTACACCCCCACCGAGGGGGCCCGCGAGCTGACCCTGGAGTGGAGCCGGAACACCAAGGGCCAGATACGCAGTGCCGCCGCGATCGGCATCGACAATTTCATCGCGGTCAGCGCCGACACCCCGTCCGGCTGCACGCTGATGGAGTGGGAGAACAACAGGGCGGCGCGCCAGCGCTGGTGTACCCGGATGATCACCGGGAGCCCGTGGTCGGGCCCCCTCGCCGATGGCTACAACAACCTCTACATGGGCCAGCCCGGTGCCGTGGTCTCGTTCCCGCCCACCCAGTGGATCCGTTGGCGCAAACCCGTTATCGGCGCCCCCACCACGCCCAAGATCGTCGAGCCCGGCCGGCTGCTGATCGTCACCCACCTCGGCCAGATACTGATCTTCGACGCCCAGCGCGGCGACGTCGTGGGTACGCCGATGGATCTGCTCGAAGGGGTCGACCCGGCCGATCCACGTCGTGGTCTTGAGGATTGCGAAGCGGCGCGGCCCAAGTGCCCGGTGTCGGCCTCCCCGGCCTACGACCCGGACACCGGCACCATCGTCACCACCCTGTGGCAGCCGGACAAGCCGGTACCGGTGCTGTTGGGAATCACCTACGACGCCGACGGCAGAATCACCCTGAAACACAAGTGGGCCAGCAAGATCATCGATGAGGGTGTGATCGGCTCCCCCGTCATGTCCCACGACGGCGAAACGGTCTACATCAACGACCGCAAGGGCTCGCTACACGCGATGCATACCTTCGATGGCAGCCAGAAATGGTCGGTTCCCTTGGGATTCAACGCAACGACGCCTCCATCGGTTGCTCCTGACGGAACCATCATCGCCGGAACCGGCGACAAGGCCACCCTGGTGGGCATCAAGGACTCGGGCAGCAAGGGCGAGATTGCTTGGCGTCGTGACGATCTCGTTCCGCTCTCGACGTCGAGTCAGGCAGCCGGAAACGTAGGCTATGCCGTGGTCAAGGACGGAGACAAGGGCTTGGCCTTGGTGGTGTTCAACACCCCGGACGGAGCCACCATCAACCGTTATCCACTGCCGGACGCTGCAGGCTTCCCGGTGGGGATTTCCATCGGACCGGACCAACGCGTCATCGTCACGCTGAGCGAGGGCTTGGTGTACGGATTCCGCCCGGGGACCTAGCCTCGCAAACGAAAGCTTTAGCACCACTGCCCATTCGGGTGATGACGACCGACAACGCCACACTGCCACGCAACTTCAGCCTGGTGCGCAGCACCGCCGGATCAACATCAATCCCGCGGACGGTGATCTCGACGGACCCGCAGTCGCGGGCGGCGAGTGCCTGGCGCAACCGCTTCTCGCTGTAGGGCAGCGAATCGAGCACCCGGTAGCCCTGCATACCGGGTGGTACCGAATTCCCCGACAGGTAAGCAATGCGGGAATCCAACTGCCACAGGCTATGTCGTGCAGCGTAGTGCCGTACCAGACCGGCCCGTACCACCGCGCCATCGGGGTCGATGATCCACTCCCCTACCTCGGCTACCGCGCAGTCATCGGGGTCCGCATCGGTCAGCTGGTAACCGTCGCCTGTTGTCAGGAGCACGGTGGCACGACGGCGCACACGAGCCAACCCCGCCGACCACAGGCATGCCTCTCGCACACCACCGTCGAGCGAGACCACCTCGATCTCGCCGTCGAAGCCCGTCTGTTCGCGCAACTCGACAAAGTCCAGTCCCGGAGCGCATTTGATCACCACGTCGCGATCGGCATAGGTCCGCAGCACCGCGTCCAGGGGCGGTGAGTACGCAGACGGATCGAACCGGCGGCGTCCGCCGGAGCGGCGCCCAGGATCGGCGATCACCACCTGCGCGCGACTGGACGGCGCCAGTGCATCGGCCCGGCACACCAGGACCCGTTCGCCCATGTTGTGGCGCGCCATCGCCGTCCGCACCGGGTCGATGTCGCTGCCGATCACCACCGCGGCGACGCCATCGAGCGCGGCAAGTTCGGCCCCCACCGAACACGTGACATCGTGCACCACCAAGCCGGCCAGCCGGGCAGCCCGGTGTCTGGCCACCGCGGCCGGGGTCGCCTGTTGCAGCGCATCGTCGGTGAACAGCCAGTGATCTACCGCGCCCAGCTTGGCTGCCGCCTTACGGCGCAGCTGCACCGTCTGCGCCAAGACCGCGGCCCGATCGCCGAACTCGGAGCGCAGTGCTGCGGTGTCGGCCACCAGCGTGCCCGCCGAAAACGTGTACGCGGACGCGGACGCCAGATCCGCGGCGCCCGCCCCCGACGACAGATATGCGACGTCGGAAAGGTCGAACACCGGCGGTTATCGCGAGATTAAGACGGCTTGATCCCGGTGATCATCACGTTGTAGTACCAGCCCTTCGGCACCACGTGACGCCACACGTTCTCGTCCACCCAACTGAGCGCCTTCCAACCGCCGAACGCGAACTTCGCCCAGCCCCAGCCCAACTTGCCCGGGGGCACCGTCGACTCGAACGTGCGCACCGGCCACCCCAACATGGCGGCGGTGAATTCCTCACTGGCGGTCCGTACCGCGACGGCGCCGGCATTGGCGGCCATCTTCTCCAGGTCGGCCGGATCGAAGGTGTGTAGGTCGACGACCCATTCCAGGGCCGCGGCGCGCGAGTTCTCGTCGAGTTCCTCCTGCGGACGCCGCCAGCTCTCCAATCCGGGCAGCTTCATCGCCTGGACCGTGGCCTTCCACGTCAGGTTCGCGAGCGCGCGGGCGTACAGGTTCCCCACGGTGGTGGGCTCACCGGCGAAGATGAACCGCCCACCCGGCTTGAGCACCCGCAGCACCTCCCGCAGCGACAGCTCGACATCGGGAATGTGATGCAGCACGGCATGGCCCACCACCAAATCGAAGGTGTTGTCGTCGTACGGAATCCGTTCGGCATCGGCGACCCGGCCGTCGACATCCAGGCCAAGCTCCTTGCCGGTGCGGGTCGCGACCTTGACCATGCCCGGCGACAGATCGGTGACCGAACCACGGCGCGCGACGCCCGACTGCATCAGGTTCAGCAGAAAGAAACCCGTGCCACAACCGAGCTCCAGGGCGCGGTCATAGGGCAGCTCGCGCTGATCCTCGACGGGCACGATGGCGTCGAACCGGCCGCGGGCGTAATCGATGCAGCGCTGATCGTACGAGATGGACCACTTCTCGTCGTAGGTCTCCGCTTCCCAGTCATGATAGAGAATCTGGGCGAGTTTGTTGTCCTCAAAAGCGGCAGCGACCTGCTCGGCAGTCGCCTTGGTCGTCGGCTCGGAAATCTCCGTCATGGCCGTCAGCCTAACGCCTGGTTAGGCTCCCCTGAACCGGGCCGTCCC
Source organism: Mycobacteroides franklinii (assembly GCF_002013895.1). Classification (GTDB taxonomy): domain Bacteria; phylum Actinomycetota; class Actinomycetes; order Mycobacteriales; family Mycobacteriaceae; genus Mycobacterium; species Mycobacterium franklinii. The sequence continues at coordinate 85,593 of NZ_MAFQ01000012.1, forward strand.
TGGGCCGATCTCCAGCTGAGCGGCCACCCCGTCCACACGGTCCTGTGTCGCGAACACCTGGCAAAACAGCTCACGTTCCCTGTCCAGTCCCTCGGCCAGCGGACTGTCGAATCCATGGTCGATGGCCTGTTTAGCAGCGGCGAGCGCCACCGGCGGTCCGTCAACGAAACGTCGCGCCCATGCCGCCGCCTCGGTGTACACATCGTCGGGTGCCACGATCTGATCGAGCAGACCCAGCCGGTGGGCCTCTTTGGCGTCCACGAAGCGGCCGCTGAAAACCATCTCCTTGGCCCGGCTCAGACCCACCACCCGAGCTAATCGCACGGTGCCGCCCCCGCCGGGGATCATGCCGACCAGGATCTCCGGTGAACCCACCTTGGCGTTGTCGCCCGCGATCCGCCAGTCGGCCGCTAGCGCCAGTTCCAGGCCGCTGCCCAGCGCGTATCCCGTGATCGCGGCGATTGTGGGCTTGGCCAGCTCCGCCACCGCGGTGAGCGCGGCCTGGCGGTCACCGGCACTGCGCGCCATCTCGTCGGCGGACAACTCCGAAAGCTCAGCTAAATCGTCACCGGCGCAAAAGATTTCATGTCCGCCGTAGACGATCACAACCCTGATGTCTGCACGCGCGTTTGCTTCGGCGGCGGCCTGCGCGAGTTCGCGGTACATCTGCCGGGTGAAGGCGTTGGTCGGCGGTCGCGACAGCGCGATGGTGCCAATGCCTGGATGCTCGGCCGCGGTACGCACCGAGACGAATTCGGGCTCGGTCATGACAGCTCCGGCCCTGTCGCCTCGGGAACCTCGACCGCACCCTGCCGGGCCGCTTCGTACCGGTCCACGTCATCGAACTGAACGAACCACCGACCGTCCTGCTCGGTCAGCGTCGGCATGATCGGAGCAATGCTCCGCGTCACGCCCAGCACCTCCGTGACCGTCGCACCGGAGGATGAGACGGCATCCAGCTGGGACCAGGTGGGAGGAAGCAGGAAGCTGCGCCGCTCGGTAAATGCCGCGATGGCGGCCTCCGGGGTCTGCCAACCCGAGGCGACGGCCTCGGTGTTGTCGCCGTCGGCGTCCTGCCCCGCGGGCAACGCCGCCACGAAAAAGAACGTGTCATAGCGGCGAGGCTCGGCCTCCGGGGTGATCCAGTTGGCCCACGGACGCAACAGGTCGGCCCGCAAAAGCAGACCCTCTCGCTGCAGAAATTCGCCGAACGACAGCGTCTTGTCCGACAGGTCATGACGTGCCTGGCGGTAGGCCGCCGCGTCCCCGACGATCTCGGTGTCCGAGGTGCCCGCGAACAACACTCCGCACTCTTCGAAGGTCTCGCGCGCGGCGGCACACACCAACGCCGACGCCAGCTCCGGTGTGACGCCAAACTGCCCGGCCCACCAGTCGACGTCCGGGCCCACCCACGGCAGGTCGGCGCGCAGATCCCGGGCGTCCACGCCACCGCCCGGGAATACGGTCATCCCGCCGGCAAAGGCCATGGCGTTGTCGCGGCGCATCAGAAACGCCTCGACGCCAACGGCGCCGTCACGAATCAATACGACGGTGGCCGCGGGTTTCGGCTCAGGTGGTGTCACTGCTGTCATGGGGAGGCTTCCTTGCTCTGCGCGCTAGTGCGCACGGTGGGCGGCCCGGGCGCGGGCGCGTCGCGCGAAGTAACGTCCGTCGATCATCTCAACCACGATCGACTGACCGAACGCATGGGACAGATTCTCACCGGTCATCACGTCCGCCAGCAGACCCTGAGCGACGATTCCGCCCTCAGACAGCAACAATGCATGGCTGAAACCCGGCGGGATCTCTTCCACGTGGTGAGTCACCAGAACCATGGCGGGCGCGTCCGGATCGGCGGCAAGCTCACCCAATCGCGCCACCAGTTCCTCACGCCCACCCAAGTCCAAACCAGCGGCCGGTTCGTCGAGGAGCAGCAACTCGGGGTCGGTCATCAGCGCACGCGCGATGAGCACTCGTTTGCGTTCGCCCTCGGACAACGTCCCGTACGTACGTTCTGACAGATGCTCGGCGCCAAGGGTTTCGAGCATGTCCACCGCACGCGCCGTGTCCATCTCCTCGTATTCCTCGCGCCAACGCCCGAGCACCGCATACCCGGCCGACACCACCAGGTCGCGAACCACCTCGTTATCCGGGATCCGCTGGGCCAGCGCGGCGGAGCTCAGGCCGATCCTCGCCTTGAGTTCCGAGACGTCAACCCGGCCCAATCGCTCCCCGAGGATCGCCGCGTAACCAGACGTGGGGTGCTCCATGGCCGCCGCGATCCGCAGCAATGACGTCTTGCCGGCACCGTTGGGGCCGAGAACCACCCATCGTTCGTCGAGCTCGACCGACCACGTGACCGGGCCGACCAGCACCTTGCGATTGCGGCGCAGCAGCACATCGCGGAAATCGAGCAGAAGGTCCGGATCAATTTCGGGGTCATGCTGTTCGCGCAAGCGCTCATCGGCCACTGGGCCATCGTGCCGCATCGCGCCCGGCGAGCGGTGAGCGGGAGCCATCTCGGGAGTCGTCTCCGACATGCGCCCAAACCCGTATCGCGTATCCTCAGTCATACGTCAGCAATCTCGGAGGGGACTCTAGGCAACCACATGACAAACGATTTCGATCCGGATCCCTACCTGGACACGGTGCAGAGCATCGGGCTTGCTAACCATCGACTCATCGCTCAGCTCGATGCCGAGGCAACTAATATTCAGCAACGTGCATCTGATGGCGAAGATCGATCGTGGATATGGGATGACCTCAAGGTATGGCGTCGCCGAGTTGATGCGTTTCACTCCCAGTTGCGACGCGATACCACAGCGCTGGGACGCTTGATCGATGCCAATCGGCGAATAAGAGGACTGGATCAAGACACCGATAGCAGCACTTCAAAACTTGATTTCTCGGTAGAGAGCAACCGCAATACGCTCCATCCCTTCAAGGATTCGCGATCCCAGGAGGAGTTCGTATCCAGGCTTAACCGGGTCTTCGCGGTACTGCACTCGCCCGGACGCGGGCCATATTCGAACAGCGAATTTCTAGTATTTATGCGAACCGGGGGCACCGTGGTCTCGGCGCCCTATCTGTCACAGTTGCGGAACGGGCAGCGCGGGCGGCCTTCGCTGCAGGCGCTGGAAAGCATCGCCCACGCCTTTCGGATCGATGTCCGTTACTTCATCGATAGTGGCTACGCCGACAAGCTTGAGGCAGATCTGGCGGCACTCGAACTGGCCCAGAACCCGGCGCTGGCCGAGCTGACATCAAAACTGCTCGAGCTGCCGCCGACCATCAGCGATCAACTGCTCACCGAGGCGGAGTCGTTCGACCGGCGCAATCAGGCAGCGACGCCCTGAGGCGAATCCACCGGCGCGGAGCGTGACTCGGCATCGCGCTGCGTATTCAACACCGAACCCCAGCCGCTGACGGCCAGCAGCCGCCGCGGCACCAGCCTCAGTACGAGCTGGATGAGCGGCCCGATACCCAACGCGTAGAGCACGGTTCCGACGCCCACGTTCCCGCCGAGCAGCCACCCCGTCCCCACCGCAAGCAGCTCGATGACGGTCCTGATCAGCCGCACGGATCGACCGGTGCGATGCACCAGTCCAGTTGTCAGTCCATCGCGAGGCCCCGGACCGAGCCCCGCGCCGACGTAGAGCACGGTCGCGACGGCATTGAGCGCGACACCGCCGATAAGGAACGACACCCGGATCGCCATCGACGGCGACTCCGGTAGCCAGGCAAGGGTGGTATCGACGGCGATCGCAAGGACGATGATGTTGGCGACGGTCCCGATACCAGGCTTGTTGCGCAATGGGATCCACATGAGAAGCACCACGACCCCGGTCACCGCCGAGGCGAGCCCGATGCTCATTCCGGTGCGCATCGACAATCCCTGATGGAACACATCCCACGGATCCAAGCCCAGCCCGGCGCGCACCATGAGCGCCATCGACACCCCGTATAGATACAGACCCACCAGCAGCGCGGTGCCGCGCGCACTCCAACCAATCCATTTCCCGGTCACGACACAATTTTCCCGGCCAACTGGCTTGTCATTCAATAGCCAGTTGAGCCACACTGGCTTTTATGCCTGATCGCGTGGTTACTGCCGAAACCCTGGCCCGTCACCTCGGCCAATGGCGCACCGCCGGCTCCGCGGGTCCCGCCTATGGAGCCCTGGCGGACGCGATCAGGCTTCTGGTCATCGACGGGCGGCTGCCCTTAGGCGCCCGTATCCCCAGCGAACGAGCACTATCGAGCGCCCTTCATGTCAGCCGTACCACCGTGACGACCGCCTACGCCGAACTGCGTGAGAACGGATACCTGCGCGGCCGCCAGGGCGCACGCAGCACCACCGCCCTCCCCGGTCCTGACCGATCACATTCGGCCACAACGGGATTGACAGGACCCATGGTTGATCTGCAAAATGCCGCCACGGCTGCGCCAGCTGCGGCAGTGCTTGACGCCTACCAGGTGGCGTTGACTAAACTGCCCGCGCATCTTCGGGGAATAGGTCATGAATTGGTGGGTATTCCGGAGCTGCGCCCCCGGATCGCTGCGCAGTTCACACGACGCGGACTGCCCACGACCGAGGACCAGATCATGGTGACCTGCGGCGCCCAACAGGCCATCGCACTACTTCTCGGCGCCTTCGTGGATCCCGGTGACAGGGTTCTGGTAGAGCAGCCGAGTTACCACGGCGCGCTGGACGCAATCGCCCAACGGGGTGCACGTCCGGTTCCCGTACCGATGCATACGCACGAGCGTAAATCGGGCTGGGACATGGCGGGCATGGAGACCACCATTCGACAGACGGCCCCAAATCTCGCCTACTTGGTGCTGGACAACCACAATCCCACCGGCCTGACGATGCCGCTGGCGCAGCGAAAGGCTTTGGCCGACATCATCTCCCAGACCAGGACCCGCACGGTTGTGGACGAGTCCCTCGTCGGGGTCTGGCATGAGACGCCGACGCCCGCGCCGATGGCCTCGCTAGTATCCCGTCCCGATCTGGTGGTCACCATCGGATCGATGTCGAAGTCCTTCTGGGGCGGCATGCGGGTCGGCTGGGTTCGCGCCGACCGCACCACCATCGCCCGGCTCGCCGCGGCGCGTGCGGCCATGGACACGGGAACCCCGATCCTTGAACAGCTGGCCGCCGCCGAGCTCTTGGAACGTGCGGACGAGGTGGAAGCCTTACAGCGTGGAACTCTTCGTGCGCGCCGCGCGCTGGTGGTGGCCGAGCTGCACCGTCGGCTCCCCGACTGGGAGCTACAGGAAGCCGAAGGCGGCCTATGTATCTGGGCCCGGCTGCCGGCCCCGATGAGCACCGCGCTTGCCGCCGCGGCCGCACGCCTCGGTGTCCGTATCGCCGCCGGCCCACGATTTGGGGTGGGTGGGTCGCTGGAACGCTTTGTGCGGGTGCCGTTCACACAACATGACGATGAGTTACTGCGCGGCGTGGAGTTACTGGCTCAAGCCTGGCGCACCGTGACCGGCGCTCTGCCGCTTACCGATTCGACGATGGTGGGCTAGCGGCTGACCCGCTCGCGCCGGGCGGTCAGTTGTCGGGGATGTTGACGCGGCGCACGCCACCGTCGACGGCATCGGCGGCCTCGATCTCGGCGCGAGTGATGCCGAGGATGAACAGCACCACGTCCAGATATGGCTGGCTTACCGAGGCGTCGGCCACCTTCCGCAGTGCCGGTTTGGCATTAAAGGCCACACCGAGTCCTGCCGCGGAAAGCATGTCGATATCGTTCGCACCGTCTCCGACGGCGACAGTCTGCGCCAGCGGAACGCCGGCCTCATAGGCAAACTGGCGCAGCGCCTTGGCCTTACCAGGACGATCCACGACCTCCCCGATCACCCGGCCGGTGAGCTTGCCGTCCACGATCTCCAACACATTGGCAGCCACGAAGTCGAGAGCCAGTTCGTGGGCCAGTGGATCGATCACCTGCCGGAATCCACCCGAGACCACACCGCACGAGTAGCCCAGCCGACGCAAGGTCCGGATGGTGGTGCGGGCACCCGGGGTGAGCACCAACTCATCGGCGACTTCATCAAGCACCGATTCGGGGAGCCCGGCCAAAGTGGCCACTCGCTGATGCAGCGATTCGGCGAAGTCCAGTTCTCCGCGCATGGCGGCCTCGGTGATGGCGGCGACCTGTTCACGTGCCCCGGCCCGATCGGCCAGCATCTCAATGACCTCGCCCTGGATCAGGGTCGAGTCCACGTCGAACACGATGAGCCGCTTGGCGCGCCGGTCCAGACTGCTGTGTTCGACCGCGATATCCACCGGCTCGTCAACAGCCACCTGGGCCATGGCGGTGTGCAGATCGACATCGGTGAGCTGGTCCTGCGGGACGGTAACTCGCAGTTCCAAGCCCGTCACCGGGTAGTCGGCGATGCCACGGATCAGGTCGATATTGATCCCCAGAGTGGCCAACTCCCGAGCCACCGCGGCAAAGGCGCGCGCAGTCACCGGCCGACCGAGCACCACGATGGTGTGCGTCGAGGGGTCCTTGATCACCGAGCTGTCCCCGCCGAATTCGACGTCGACATTGAACCCGAGGGTGTGCATGGCCTCTTCGAGTTCGTCTTGCAGCGCTTCGATTGCCTCGCTGCGGCCCTGCGCCTTGACCAGCACACCGAGCGTCAACTTGCCGCGGATGACGACCTGTTCGACATTCAGCAGCTCGACACCGTGGCGGGACAACACCGCCATGAGCACCGAGGTGACACCGGGCTTATCGGCCCCGGTGACGGTGACAAGAACCGTGACGCGATCACTCACAGCTGAGTATCGCGGCCGTTATTTGTGACCGCCACCCACGTGCGCCTCGGCACGCATGCGTTCGGACATGTGTGGGTAGTGCAGCTCGAACGCCGGGCGCTCCGAACGGATCCGGGGCAGCTCAGAGAAGTTGTGCCGCGGCGGCGGGCAGCTGGTGGCCCACTCCAGGGAGTTGCCGTAGCCCCACGGGTCATCGACCGTGACGACTTCGCCGTAGCGGTAGCTCTTGAAGACGTTCCACAGGAACGGCAGCGTCGAGGCACCCAGGATGAAGGCACCCACCGTCGAGAACGAGTTCAGGAAGGTGAAGCCGTCGGTGGGCAGGTAGTCCGCGTACCGACGCGGCATGCCCTGGTTGCCCAGCCAGTGCTGCACCAGGAACGTGGAGTGGAAGCCGATGAAGGTGAGCCAGAAGTGGAACTTGCCGAGGCGCTCGTCGAGCAGCCGGCCCGTCATCTTCGGGAACCAGAAGTAGATACCGGCGTAGGTCGCGAACACGATGGTGCCGAAGAGCACATAGTGGAAGTGCGCGATCACGAAGTACGAGTCGGTGACGTGGAAGTCGACCGGGGGCATGGCCAGCAGTACGCCGGTCAGACCACCGAAGAGGAAGGTGACCAGGAAGCCCACCGAGAAGATCATCGGGGTCTCGAAGGTCAACTGCCCCTTCCACATGGTGCCGATCCAGTTGAAGAACTTGATACCGGTCGGAACCGCGATCAGGAACGTCATGAAGGAGAAGAACGGCAGCAACACGGCGCCGGTGGCATACATGTGGTGCGCCCACACCGCGATGGACAGCGCCGCGATACCCAGCGTCGCGTAGATCAGCGTGGTGTAGCCGAAGATCGGCTTGCGGCTGAACACCGGGAAGATCTCCGAGACGATGCCGAAGAACGGCAGCGCGATGATGTACACCTCGGGGTGTCCGAAGAACCAGAACAAGTGCTGCCACAGCAGAACACCACCGTTGGCGGGGTCGAAGACGTGGGCGCCCAGGTGGCGGTCGGCGGCCAGGCCGAACAGCGCGGCGGTCAGCAGCGGGAAGGCCAGCAGCACCAGCACGCTGGTCACCAGGATGTTCCAGGTGAAGATCGGCATCCGGAACATCGTCATACCGGGGGCACGCATACACACGACCGTGGTGATCATGTTGACGGCACCCAGGATGGTGCCCAGACCACCGACGGCCAGGCCCATGATCCACAAGTCGGCGCCGGCACCCGGTGAGTGGATGGCATCGGTCAGCGGGGTGTAGGCGGTCCAGCCGAAGTCGGCGGCACCACCGGGAGTGATGAAGCCGGCGATACCGATCAGGGCACCGAACAGGAAGAGCCAGAAGGAGAAAGCGTTCAGACGCGGGAAGGCGACGTCCGGGGCGCCGATCTGCAGCGGCAACACCACGTTCGCGAAGCCGAACACGATGGGCGTCGCGTAGAAGAGCAGCATCACAGTGCCGTGCATGGTGAACAGCTGGTTGAACTGCTCGTTGGACAGGAACTGCAACCCCGGCACGGCGAGCTCGGCGCGCATGAACAGCGCCATCAAGCCACCAATGAGGAAGAACGCGAAGCAGGCGACCAGGTACATGATGCCGATCAACTTGTGATCGGTGGTCGTGAGCAAGCGATAGATCAGCGTGCCCCGTGCGCCCATACGGGGCGGGAACGGGCGGCTGGCCTGCAATCCACCAATCGGGGGTGCTTCGGCGGTCACGGCTCCTCCGTTTCCTTGTAGCGCGCAGTCGATCTAGTGACTGCATGTCTGCCGTGAATCCTAGCCCGCGTCACCCCCGATCGCGGAGCGGGTCCTACACAGAGTCGTACTTGGGGCCGATTCTGATCCATCCGAACGTGGTCACCGGGCCCTTTCGCGGTCCTACCCGCGTGTTCGCGACCCCGCCCGGTAAGTTCAGACGGGTGCAGACAGTGAGGCTCAAGGGGGCCGCAGCCACGTTGGCAGCACTCCTTTCGGTGACGGTGGCGAGCTGTACCGAGAAACCCACCAATGAGACCCCGAGCACCCTGGCCACCAGCACGACGAAGATCGCCGGCGCGGGAGTGCTGGGTAATGCGCGTAAGCCCGACGAGTCCTGCGCGAAGGATGCCGCGGCTGTCGACCCGTCCGCACCGCGCGAGGTACGCCATGCCCAGGGCGAGACCGAAGTTCCCGAGGATGCCAAACGCATCGTGGTGCTGGATGCCGGAGCGATCGACACGCTGTGCGCGTTGGGATTGCAAGACCGGATTGTCGGCGTGGGACTGGCGGACCGCGCCACTACTCCCCCGTCCTACCTGGGCACCACGGTCCACAACCTGCCCCCGATCGGCCCTATGGCATCCCCGGATCTGGCCAAGATCGGGGCCGCCAAGCCCGACCTGATCCTGAGTTCGGCCGGTGATCAGAATTCCTACCTCGACCTGAGTGCCATCGCACCCACCGTGATCGTGTCGGGACACGACCTTGCCGAGCACGTTCGCTTGGTGGGCAAGGCCACCAGGCGAACCGCCGACACCGACAAGCTCTGGGCCGGGTTCCTCGACGCCGCCAAAAAGGTGGGACGCGAGAACGACGCCGCCCATTTCCAGGCCTCGATTGTCCAGTTCACCGATCAGACGGTGCGGGTGTACGGCGCCAACAACTTCCCCGCGTCGGTGCTTGCCACCGTGGGACTGGATCGCCCTGCCACCCAACGGTTTACCGATACCCCGTTCGTAGAGATCAGCACCGAGGACTTCACGGCGGCCGACGGCGACATCGTCTACGTCTCGTTCACCAGCCCGTCGGCCAAGGATCGCGCCGCGCGGATTTTCGGGACCAAGCCCTGGATGGCGCTCGGCGCCACACACGACAACCGGGTGTTCGCGGTCAACAACGAGATCTGGCAGACCGGGGACGGAATCGTCGCGGCGCGCGCGATTCTCGACGACTTGCAGTGGGTCAACGCGCCCATCAACTAGATCACCGGGCGCACTACTCCTGCCCGCCGCCCCAGGCGCTACGCTCCCGGCATGTACCACGTACTGCAGCTGACCTACACCCAACCGATCGATGTCGTGGACGGTGTCCGCCCCGCACATCTGGAGTGGCTCGACGGAGAGATCGCGGCAGGCACCTTGCTGATCAGCGGCCGCAACGAGGCTGGCACCGGCGGCATTCTGATCACCGGTGACATCAGCGCCGAGCAGGCCGAGGCCCTGATCGCCGCCGATCCATACACCGCGGCCGGGGTCGCCGAGTACACCCGAACCGGCTTCAACGCGGGCCGCAAGTCGGAGGTAATCCCATGAGCGACAGGGGTTTTCCCGAGAATCGTTGGGGCAACCCCGACAGCACGCTGTCCCGGATCGCCGCCAAGTTCGCGGCCACCAAGCCGGGTTCGTGGGCGATTCGCAAGCTGACCCCGCTGGACCGTGCGGTGATGGAGCGCACGGGCAGCCGGTACACCGTGTTGGGCCCGTTGGGATTGTCGACATTGCTACTCACCACGACGGGTCGCAAATCGGGCCAGCCCCGGGTGTCTCCCCTGCTATACCTTCACGATGGGGATCGAATCGCTCTGGTCGGCAGTAACTTCGGCCAAGAAAAGCACCCGGCATGGACCACGAACCTGTTGGCCAATCCCCGCGCCAAGGTGACGCTGGCCGGCCAAACCATCGATGTGGTCGCAACCCTCCTCGAGGGCCCCGAGCGCGACGACTACTACCGGCGTTTCGAGGCGATGCTGGAGGTGTACTCGGCCTACAAGGGCCGCACCGGTCGGGAGATCAGGGTTTTCGCCCTGGAGCGCACCGCTTAAAGCTATCCGTTACGAGCAGTATCCGTACCCCTGGTACCAGTCTTGAACTGGTATTTCACGTCAAAAATTGCATAAGTGCCTCAATTCCCCCGCTTCTGGGCTAATGTTCTCCGCAGCCTGCGGAAGGATGGAACGTGATCCAGGAACGCATCGACATCGCCGTCGCCGCACGGCCGGAGACCATCCTCGAGGTACTCAAGGACGTCGAATCCGTCGACGGTTGGCTTCGCCCGCATCTACCGGCATGGCCGCCAGTCACCAGCACCATGACCGTCGTCGAGTCGTTTGACGACGGCTCCCCGCGACTGGTGCGAACGGTGAGTTCCACACTCGGAATCGCCGACGATTCCTTGACCGAGTACCAGTGGTTTCCCGACGGGTGCCGACTAACGCTGGTGGAAAGCAGAACACTGCGCCACAACGTCAGCCGATTCACCGTCGTACCCGATGAGCCCCAATCCCGGCTGACCGCGGATATCTCCCTCGATCTCAAGATCCGACTACCGGGACTGCTGGAGCGACAGCTCAAGAAGACTCAGGTCGGATTTGTCCGGAGCTTCCAGCGGGCCCTCGCCGCGGAATCGGCTCGGCGCGAATTATATTCGTAGCGAGTCGGGTTCAGCGCTGGCGTGAGCCCACGGTCTGGCGCTTCACCGAGCGCAAGATGTGATTGGTCGCCAACACATGTCCGCGCGTGCCGATCACGAGCGCCCGATAGAGCCGACCACGCAGCCCCGGAAAGTCCGCATAGGTCTGCGCACGCAGCTGGGTACTGCCGTCACGGGTTTCACCAAGCTCGAACACCAGCTCATATCGCGAAAAACGATGCTGTCCAGCCAAACTCAGCCGATGTTCGGGCTCCACACCGTCGACTGCAAACCCCGCGCGCGGATGCGCACCCAGCAACCCGCCGAGCGCACTGTGCTCAGCGGATCTCAAAAACGCGTCGACGTAGCCCTGCAGACCCTCCCACACCCGGCCCCGCGGCGCGTCGATGCGGATCGCATGCTCGTCAATATAGGATAGATGTTCCATATCTTATGGTCTACCAGAACTAGGACGAATATTCCAGATGGCGCCCGAACGAAAACACACCAGCGATGCCATTCTCGACGCGGTGCGGTCGCTGCTGCTCGATGGCGGCCCTCGCGCCGCAACCATCGCAGCCATTGCCGGTGCCTCTGGTGCACCGCCCGGAACACTGAACCACCGTTTCGGTAATCGCGAGGCGATCATGTCGGCAACATGGCTGCGCGCGGTCGAACGTTTTCACGAGCACGCCATTGGCGCACTATATTCCGGCGAAGACCCGACTGAAATCGCCGTGGCACTGGCGCTTTCGGTGCCCGCATTCGCGCGCGCCCATCCCGATGACGCCCGATTGCTGCTCTCCCTGCGTAGTGCCGACATCCTTGGCGCCGAAGCGAGTTCCACCCTCGACAAGCTGAACGCACCGTTGTTCACCGCCATGCAGGATCTGACGCGAACCATCTACCGCCGCGATGACGCGCGATCACGCGACCGGCTCATGCGTGCCGTGGTGGACCTGCCGTATGCCGCAGTACGTCGCCACATGCCCGCGTTGCCCGGATGGCTCGAAGAAGATCTGGCAGAGGCGGTCCGCGCGCTGTTGGCATCACGATGACTGAACGCGGTCGCCACCGGCTCCTCGCACCCGCGCTCATGCTCATCAGCGGAACATCCATGTACATCGGTGCGGCTGCCGGAGTCAGCCTGTTCCGATGGCTCGATCCGGCAAGCGTGGCCTGGCTGCGGATATGCGGTGCGGCACTGGTTTTCCTCGCCATCGCCCGTCCTCGGCGCGCGGCCTGGCGGGGCCGCGCCCTGTGGTGGGCGGGCGGCTTCGGGGTGGTCACCGCGCTGATGAACATGGCGTTCTACCTGGCCATCGATCGACTGCCGCTCGGTACCGCGGTGGCGATCGAGTTCCTGGGGCCCATCACGGTCGCGGCGATCGGTTCTCGCTCTGTCCGAGAAGGATTCTCGGTGCTCGCGGCGCTCATCGGGGTGCTCCTGATCGCCGATGTGCAGCTCGCCGCCGAACCCGCGGGAATGGCATTCGCATTGCTCGCCGCACTGTTCTGGGCCGGGTACATAGTTCTGGGAAAACGCGTTGCACTACAAGGCAATCCGGCCGAATCTCTGGCGGTCGGTTTCACCGTCGGCATGATCGTGACCGCACCGGTCCTGGCCTATGGAATCGCCGGCGCGCGTGCGGACATTCCGATCGCCCACATCCTCGTACTCGGATTACTGATGGGCCTGCTGTCCAATGTCATCCCGTACGGGCTCGACCAGGTGATCCTGCGACGTGCCGGCCGAAGCTACTTCGCAGTGTTGCTGGCGCTCCTACCGCTCTCGGCAACCGCGATCGGCGTACTCGTCCTGCACCAGATTCCCAGCACACCAGAGCTACTCGGCATCCTCGCGATCGTGGTGGCCGTCGCCGCGCGCCGGGACTCACCGCCAAGCGTGACCGGTACCGCCTGATTCTCGTCGAGTGCGCACAGCGGCGTTCAGCCCCGGCGAACGGTGATGGTAATTTGGCCATATGACCAACTTGGCCGATCGACCAATATCGGCACGGGGTGATCGCCGCCGTGAGCAGTTGGTCCATGCCGGTATCGAGTTGCTCGGCGAGGGCGGTTGGCCCGCGATCACCACCCGCGCCGTGGCCACCCGGGCAGGGACCAACCCGGGCCTGATCCACTACCACTTCGGGGGCCTTCCCGGACTGCATGCCGCGGTGACCCGGCACGCGTGCGAGCTGGTCATCAGCCCGCTGGTAACCACCTTCCTGGACTCACCCGATACCCGTACCGCCCTGGACGCGATGCGCGACGCACTCCCCCAAACCGCCGGTGACGAGAACGCGATGCGGCTGGCGGTGGAACTCATCGCCGGCGCCACCCGCGAGCCCGCTTTGGGTGCCGTGCTCGGCGCAAAACTCAAAGAGCTGCGCGCCGAGATCGCCGACCACATCCGGCTGCGGCACCCCGACTGGTCCCGCCGCCGAGCCGCCGGGATGGCGACACTGATCATCGCGTTCATGGACGGCCTGGTGCTACACCACTCTGTTGATCCCAATATCGAGACCGCCGAGGCATTTTCACTACTCAAAAGCCTGCTAGACGAGGAGGTAACTCATGAAGAAGCTCCAAAAGCCTAATCCGCCAACCGGATTCCAGCGCCTGCTGTGGCGCCTGCCCATCGGGCTCTTCCGGGCCCACCTCGGATTTCTGCTGGGCAAGCGGATCATGCTGCTGACCCATATCGGCCGGGCTTCCGGTCAGCCCCGGCAGGCCGCGCTTGAGGTGATCGAACACCGTGACGACGGCAGCATCATCGCGGCATCGGGCTTCGGCGCGGCGGCCGACTGGTACAAGAATGTTCGCAAGACACCCGAGGTCACCGTTCAAGTCGGCAACCGGGTCCGCCGGGCACGGGCGATCACGCTATCCACCGAAGAGGGCGGTGACCTCATGGCGCACTACGCGATGAAACGCCCGCGTTCGGCACGGCAACTAAGCCGCCTGATGGGTTTTGAGGTCGACGGCTCCGCGGAGGACTTTCGCGAGGTCGGCCGGGCCATTCCCTTCGTAAGGTTCGTACCCGTCGCCTAGCGGGGCTCTTCGCGCTTGCCAGGACGTGCTCAGTCTGTGCCCGTACACTCCGCGAACAACTGGATAGTGACGGATGCGGAGGGCATTGATCGATGAAGACAGCGACCGACTGGGGAACCGAGCTATGGCGATCGCTGGTATGGATCGGTTGGGTCTGGCCGCTCACCGCGGCGGTCTTCGTGACCATCGCCTTCTTGATCATTCAGTTCACCCAGTGGGGACGCCAATTCTGGCGCATCACAGGCCAGTACTTCACCACCCGCGCGGGGCGGGGCGGCTTGGTTCTGCTGGGGCTCGTGCTGCTCTCCGTGGTGGTCAATGTTCGCCTGTCGGTGGTATTCACCTATTACTACAACGACATGTCGGCGTCGATTCAGTACATCGTCCAGGCGCTGGCGCGCGATGGCCAGGGTATGCCGGACGCGAAGGCATTCTTCTGGCTCAATATCCGGCGGTTCTGCCTTTTGGCAGGTATCAACATCGCGGTCGTCGTAACTGACCTCTATCTGTTGCAGGCGTTCATCATTCGGTGGCGCGTGTGGCTCACCGACCGTATCTCCGTGGACTGGCTGTCGAAGCGGGCGTTCTACCGATCGCGATTCATCGACAACACCATCGACAACCCGGATCAGCGAATTCAGGCTGATATCAACAATTTCGTCGCCATGTCGAGCGCGCCGGAGGCTTTGCAGAGCTCGTCGCTGCATCTCGCATTCGGCGCCGTCAACGCTTGCATCTCGCTGCCGTCGTTCACCATCATCCTGTGGGATCTGTCGGGTCCGCTGAATATCTTCGGATTTGAAATGCCCCGAGCGCTGGTGTTTCTTACCTATATCTACGTGATCGTGACCACGTTGATCGCCTTCCGGATCGGCCGCCCACTGATCCGCAGGTACTTCCTCAACGAACGCCTCAACGCCATGTTCCGCTACGCACTGGTACGCCTGCGCGACACCTCGGAAAGCGTCGCCTTCTACCGCGGCGAAAAGGCCGAGTCCAAGCAACTCAAGGGCCGTTTCGACGCGATCATCGGCAACTTCTGGCAGCTGGTGTATCGGAGCATGGGTTTCACCGGCTGGAACTTTGCGGTGTCACAAACCGCGGCGGTTTTCAACTCCGTGTTGCAGGTGCCGCGGCTGATCGCGGGGCAGATCACCTACGGTGACGTGAGCCAGAGCGCCAGCGCATCCGCCCAACTGCAAACCTCTCTGTCGTTCTTCCGAAATGCCTATGACAACTTTGCCGCGTATCGCGCCACCGTCATGCGTCTGGACGGGCTGTTGCAAGCGGACGCACAGTCACGCGAACTGCCGATGCTCGAGCCCGGCGACCAGGAAGACGGCGTCACACTGCACAACATCTATGTCCGTAAGCCCAACGGCGACAGTCTGATCGACGACCTCAACCTCAGCCTCACCGCGGGCGACGCACTGCTGATCAAGGGCCCGTCGGGCGGCGGCAAGACCACACTGCTGCGCTCACTGGCCGGACTGTGGCCGTACACCGACGGCGACTGGACCCGCCCCGGCGGCGAATACGAGACGCTGTTCTTATCGCAGATGCCCTACCTGCCGTTGGGCGATCTGCGTGCCGCGGTGAGCTACCCGGCGCCGTCCGGAACGTTCGCCGACGACGAACTGCGCGCCACTCTCGACAAGGTGGCACTCGGTCATTTGTCCGACCGGCTCGACGAGGAATCCGACTGGGCCAAGGTGCTGTCCCCCGGCGAGCAGCAGCGTGTCGCGTTCGCGCGCATCCTGCTCATCAAGCCCAAGGCGGTGTTCATGGACGAGTCGACATCCTCACTGGACGAGGGCCTGGAATTCGCGCTCTACAGCCTCCTGCGCACCGAAGTGCCCAACTGCACACTCATCAGCGTCGGCCACCGCAGCACCATCGATCAGCACCATGATCAGAAGCTGGTGCTGGAGGCCGAAGGTCAGTGGTCTCTGTCACCGCTATGAGCCGGCGCGGGAATAAGCCGGGCCGAGTAGGCTTTGAATCGGTAGCTTCGTTAACTATCGCAAAAGGATGCATATATGGTCACCGTGTCGGCTTATGCCGCGACATCCGGTAAGGACCCTTTGGTTCCCACCACGATCGAGCGCCGTGAGGTCGGTCCGCACGATGTCTTCATCGACATCAAGTTCGCCGGTATCTGTCACTCCGATATCCACACCGTCCGCGACGAATGGGGCCGCGCCAACTACCCCATCGTCCCTGGTCACGAGATTGCCGGTGTCGTCACCGAGGTCGGCTCCGAGGTAACCAAGTTCAAGCCGGGCGATCACGCCGGCGTCGGCTGCTTCGTCAATTCCTGCCGTGAGTGTCCGAGCTGCGTCGCCGGGCTGGAACAGTTTTGCGAGCGCGGCATGGTCGGCACCTATGGCGCCAAGGATCGTGACGGCACCCAGACGCAGGGCGGGTACAGCCAGGCGGTCGTCGTCGACGAGAACTACGTGCTGCGTATCCCCGACAGCCTTCCCCTGGACGCAGCAGCCCCGCTGCTGTGCGCCGGTATCACCACCTTCTCGCCGCTGCGGCACTGGAACGCAGGCCCGGGCAAGCGCGTTGCCGTCGTCGGACTCGGCGGCCTCGGCCACATGGCCGTAAAGCTGGGTAAGGCCATGGGCGCCGAGGTAACGGTGCTGAGCCAGTCGCTCAAGAAGATGGAAGACGGTCTGCGCCTGGGCGCCAGTCACTACTACGCGACTGCCGACCCGGACACCTTCAAGTCGCTGCGCAACAGCTTTGACCTCATCCTCAACACCGTGTCCTCGAACTTGGACATGGGCAAGTACCTGGGGCTGCTGGGTGTCGACGGCACCCTGGTGGAGCTGGGCCTGCCCGAGCACCCCATCGAGGTCCCCGGCTTTCCGTTGCTGACCAACAGGCGCAGCATCTCAGGTTCGTTGATCGGCGGTATCCCGGAAACCCAAGAGATGCTTGACTTCTGCGCCAAGCATGGCATCGGTTCCGAGATCGAGGTCATCGATGCCTCGTACATCAACGAGGCCTACGAGCGCGTGGTGGCCAGCGATGTGCGGTACCGCTTCGTGATCGACACCGCCACTTTGTAAGTTTCATCCCGAGTACAACCGGTGACTGATGTCGTCGGGGTGCCGATGCTGAGGGGATGACACGCGTCATCCGTTTCAACGCGTTCGACATGAATTGCGTTGCACACCAATCCCCCGGCCTATGGCGGCACCCCGATGACCAGTCCTGGCGGTATAAGGATCTGTCCTATTGGACAAACCTGGCCGAGCTGCTCGAACGTGGCCGTTTCGACGGACTGTTCATCGCCGATGTGCTTGGCACCTACGACATCTACGACGCCAGCGATGAGGCGGCCATCCGACAGGCCGCGCAGATCCCGGTCGCCGATCCCCTGCTCTTGGTCTCGGCGATGGCGCTGGTCACCGAACACCTCGGCTTCGGCGTCACCACGGGTACCGGATTCGAGCATCCATATCCGTTCGCGCGCAGGCTATCCACCCTCGACCACCTCACCGGCGGGCGGGTCGGATGGAACGTGGTCACCGGGTACCTGCCCGCCGCGGCCCGCAATATGGGTCAAACCGACCAGCCCGCGCACGACGCGCGATACGACCACGCCGATGAGTACCTCGAGGTGCTCTACAAGCTGTGGGAAGGCTCATGGGAGGACGACGCGGTCGTCCGCGATGCCGTGCGTGGTGTCTTCACCGATCCCGCGAAGGTGCACCACATCGGCCACGAGGGAACGCATTTCACCGTTCCCGGGGTGCATCTGGTGGAACCGTCACCGCAACGCACTCCGGTGATCTATCAGGCCGGCTCCTCGCCGCGCGGGGTGCGTTTCGCCGCGGAGAATGCCGAGGCGGTGTTCACCGCGGCTCCCACCAAGGAGCTGTTGCGCCAGACGGTCAGCACGATCCGTCGCGAACTGGAGCTTGCCGGACGAGATCCATACTCCGCCAAGATATTCAACCTCACGACGGTGGTCACCGGAGAGAATTCCGAAGCGGCGCATGCCAAGCACCGCGAGCTGCTGAGCTACGGCAGCGCCGAAGGCGCGCTGGTGTTCATGTCCGGCTGGATGGGCGTGGACCTGGCCCGCTACGGCCTTGACGAACCGATCGGAAACGTGGACTCCAACGCCATCCTGTCGGCGGTCGCGGCATTTCAGGCCGCCACCGCCGATGGCCGGGAATGGACGGTGCGTGATATCGCCGAGTGGGGCGAGATCGGTGGGATGGGACCACGTGTCGTCGGCTCCGGCACCGAGGTGGCAGACACCCTGCAGGAGTGGGTGGAGGAAACCGATGTCGACGGCTTCAATCTGGCCTATGCGATTACGCCCGGCACCTTCGAGGACTTCATCGAGTACGTGGTACCGGTGCTGACCGCACGTGGCGCCTATCAAAATTCTTATACACCAGGAACATTGCGGCACAAGCTGCTGGGCAATGGCGATCGCCTACCGGAGGAACATCGGGGCGCCAAGTACCGGATCGGTGGCCCGCTGTCGACGATCATCGATCGGCCGTCCACCGTGCCGTCGTCGTCGGGGTCCACGGCGCCGGCACCGACGTCCGGGCGGTAGAAACTCCTGTACCGGTCACTGCCCGCGGGGGTAGATTTCCGTGCATGACGAAGGGGGCGCAGCGCCTGCTCATCGCCTGCGCGGCGATGCTGTGCCTGATGCCCACGAGCCCCTCTCGCGCTGCGGCCCAACCACCACCGGGCTTCCCCGACCTCAGCGGTCTGCCCGCCGTCGACGCGGACCAGTACCGCAGTTACACCGGATACTCATTCATCACACCCGATGGACTGGTCTGTTTCGGGCGCGGTCGGTACCCCTACTACAGCGTGGGATGCGCTGGGACGACGGTCGGCTCGAATCGTGCGATCCTCGATATGAGCACCTACGCGCGCAGAGACGATTTACCCGCGACGATCTACGCCAGCCCGGTCGCCGAGAGTCCTACTGGCGTACGGCAACTGCCTATCAATCACACCATCCAGATGACGGCAGATGTCGTCTGCGCCGTGGTGGAACTGGCGATTACGGCGTGTGTTCTCGATTCTTCGTCCCAGACACACGGATTCGTGATGAGCCCAGAACGCAACTGGGCGTTCTAGTTACGCGTTGAGTGCGGTGGCGTCCACACCCGCGAGCGGCCAGCCGCCGGCTGCCAGGCGGGAGGCGACACGCGAAATGTCTTGAGTGGTCGGCTCGTCCTTGGTCACATCCGAGATGAACTTCTCGATCTCGTCCTTGCTCACCACACCATCGACCTGAGCGGCCGACTGGGGGTCGGTCAGCTTGGCGACGACTTCCTTGACCTGCTCCTCGGTCAGCGTGCGGCGCAGCAGCGCCAGCAGCGGAAACCGATCAATGGGGGGAACGCCCTCCGGGTATCCCGCAGACAGCCAGGAAACAATCGAACCAATAATCGATGTGCTCGTCACGGTAATAGTGTCCCTGCAGCAGGTTCACAGCGCGAGGTGACATGAGCACAGTTCACCGGTCGTTCATTTGCACCCGGTGAACAGACACTTAGCGCACGCCTGACCTGCGATTTGCGCGCGCTAAGCGCCTGTTGAGCAGGAACGGACGTCAGAAGTTCCAGTCCTCGTCTTCGGTGTTCACGGCCTTGCCGATGACGTAGCTGGAACCGGACCCGGAGAAGAAGTCGTGGTTCTCGTCGGCGTTCGGTGACAGCGCCGACAGGATCGCCGGGTTCACGTCGGTCTCCTCGCGCGGGAACAGCGCCTCATAACCCAGGTTCATCAGGGCCTTGTTGGCGTTGTAGCGCAGGAACTTCTTGACGTCCTCGGTGAGGCCGACCTCGTCGTAAAGGTCTTCGGTGTAATCGGTCTCGTTCTCGTACAGCTCGTAGAGCAGGTCGTACGTGTATTCCTTGATCTCGGCGCGCTTGGCCTCATCGACGCGCTCCAGACCGCGCTGGAACTTGTAGCCGATGTAGTACCCGTGCACGGCCTCGTCGCGGATGATGAGCCGAATCATGTCGGCGGTGTTGGTGAGCTTGGCGCGGCTGGACCAGTACATCGGAAGGTAGAAGCCGGAGTAGAACAGGAAGCTCTCCAGCAAGGTCGAGGCAACCTTGCGCTTGAGTGGCTCATCCCCCCGGTAGTACTCCATGACGATCTCGGCCTTGCGTTGCAGGTTCGGGTTCTCCTCCGACCAGCGGAACGCGTCATCGATGTCCCGCGTGGAGCACAGCGTCGAGAAGATCGAACTGTAACTCTTGGCGTGCACCGACTCCATGAACGCGATGTTGGTGTACACCGCTTCTTCGTGCGGAGTGATCGCATCGGGGATCAGGCTGACCGCGCCGACGGTGCCCTGAATGGTGTCCAGCAGCGTCAGGCCCGTGAAAACCCGCATCGTCAACTGCTTTTCGTGATCCGTGAGGGTGTTCCACGACGGTATGTCATTGGACACCGGCACCTTTTCGGGCAGCCAGAAGTTACCGGTGAGCCTGTCCCAGACCTCGGCATCCTTCTCATCGGGAACCCGGTTCCAGTTGATCGCCGAGACGCGGCTGACCAGCTTAAGTTTTTCACTCACGAGACCACTCCTGGAGAACGTCAAACAGATTCGCGGGATTCGCTGACTGTGCCACAGACACTACCCCTGGGGTGAGACATCACGGCGCAACACAACGTGTTGTGGTTAAGCGTGTCGAGCCCAATCGCAAGAATCTCCAGTGACGCAAACTTGACACGTGTAAAGTCCGTGGTCATGGGCTCATCCAGGGACAAGATCTACGGGAAAACTATCGCCATCACCGGTGCCGCACGCGGGATCGGATACGCCACCGCCACCGCACTGCTGCGCCGGGGCGCCCGGGTGGTGATCGGCGACCGTGATGTCGAGGCGCTCGCAGCCGCCGTCGAGGGCCTCAAGGAAGAAGGAAACGTCGACGCCCATCCCGTGGACGTGACCGACCCCGCCTCGTTCAAGCGATTCCTGGAGGCTGCCGGCGCCGGCGGCTCGGTCGACGTTCTCATCAACAATGCGGGCGTCATGCCGATTGGGCCGTTCCTGTCCACGAGCGACGGCGCGATCCGCTCGATGCTGGAGGTCAATCTGTACGGCGTCATCAACGGGTGTCGCCTGGCGCTTCCCGAGATGGTGGCGCGCCGTGGCGGCCAGATCGTCAACATCGCATCCGTGGCCGGCCTCATGGCGGCACCCGGCATGGCGGTATACAACGCATCCAAGTTCGGCGTGGTCGGCCTGTCCCGCGCGCTGAGCGACGAGTTCGCACCGCAAGGAGTCCAGGTCAGCGCCGTACTGCCGACCTTTACCAACACCGAACTGATCGCCGGCACTGATTCGACAGGTGCGCAGAAACCCGTCGAACCCGAAGACATCGCCGCAGCCGTGGTGCGGATCATCGAGAAGCCGCGTGTCCAGGTCACGGTCCCGAAGCCGCTCGGCGCGGTGACCACGATCGTCAATTCGCTGCCCACCACGGTGCGCCGATTCATGAGTAAGAAGGCCGGAACCGACCGCGTGTTCCTCGATATCGACACCAACGCACGCAGCGCGTACGAGAACCGTGCCGGTTCGAGCCTGGGTGTGACCAAACCCGACGGCGAATAGACCCGCTCGCGGCCCTTACTATTTGATATGTGAGCGAGAAGCACTACGACATTGCGGTAGTCGGCGGGGGCCCGGCCGGGTCATCTGCGGCCTGGCAGGCCGCCCGCACGGGCGCCAGCGTGGTGCTCGTCGACAAGGCCGAGTTCCCGCGGGATAAGCCGTGCGGCGACGGGTTGACCGCCCGCGCGGTGAGCTACCTGCAGAAGATGGGCCTGGCCAATGAGGTCGCCCAGTTCCATCGCGTCGACGGTGTGCGCGTCGACAGCGGCACTGTTTGGGAGCTCACCTTCCCCAAGCGTCCCGGCATGCCCGATCACGGGCATGTCGTGCGCCGCCCCGAGCTGGACACCCTGCTACTCAAGCACGCCGAGTCCGCGGGCGTCGAAGTACGCCAGTCCACCGAGGCAGTCGGTCCGATCGGCGATGGCAATCTGGTCAAGGGCATTGAGGTCAAGACCGCCAATGGATCGCGCGAGACCATCTCGGCCGACGCGGTGATCGTCGCCGACGGTGCCTACTCCCCCGTCAAGCGCGCGATGAACATCGACTCGGAGGTCAAGGGATACACCGCGATTGCGATCCGTGCCGAGATGGAGGCCAACCGCGAAGACTCCAACATGCTCGACATCGACCTGCGGTTGCACCATAAGAATGACGCGCTGATCGGGTACGGCTGGGTTTTCCCGCTCGGCGCGGGACGAATCAATATCGGCATCGGCTACGTCAACAGCTACAAGAAGTGGCAGGACGTCAACGCCGCACAGGTTCTCGATACCTATATGAAGAAGCTGCCGCGCGAGTGGGAGTTGCCCGATCTTGCCGAGCTGCGCAAGAACAAGGGTGTGCGCGCCTGGCGCCTGCCCATGGGATTCACCGCGTGGCCGCCCTGGCGCCCGGGTGTGCTGTTCGCCGGTGACGCACTGGGCGCGGGCAAGCCGGTCAGTGGTGCCGGCATCTCCAAGGCTCTCGAATCCGGCTTGGCCGCAGGCGAATGCGCGGTGGCGGCATTGCAGAACGCCGGCCCGCAGGACTTCACCAACTACCAGCAGCGGATGAACGACGCCTGGGGCCGGGAATACCGGCGCGGACGGATCATGCACCGAGCGCTGGGCAATCCGTGGCTGTGCGACAAGGGCATCAAGCTGATGGACAACGCGACGTTCCGCGACAACCTGCTCAAGACCTTGTACAAGCGGGCCCAAAGCCCCGGCCACAAGCACTGATCCGCGGTGTGGTCCATCCGGCGGCGGGAGATGGTGCTCGCCGCTGGGCTGTCCACTGTCGCAGGGTTTCTCGATGCGATTGGCTTTGTGCATCTGGGCGGGTACTTCCTGTCCTTCATGAGCGGTAATACGACCAGGATGGCCGCGTCCACTGCGACCCAACACTGGGAATCCGCGTACAAGGCGGCCGGTTTGATCGGCATGTTCTTCATCGGCGTGATGGTCGGCGCCATCGCCTCACGCGTCAGCGGCGAACACGAACGTGTGGTCGTGCTATCGGTCACCTCGACAACGGTTGCGGCGGCGGCGATCACGCAGGAGATGGGAGCGGGTGTCGCAGCACTGCTCGTCACGGCGCTGGCGATGGGCGCCATGAATTCGGTTTTCCAGCGCTCCGGTGAGGTCCAGGTTGGGCTCACCTACATCACCGGCACGGTGGTCAAGGCCGGGCAGCGGCTGGTCGACGCATTCTTCGGTGGACCCCGCTGGGTATGGCTGCGTTACATCACGTTGTGGGCCGGGTTGACTGTCGGCGCCGTGTTGGGTGCCGCAACGTATCACCGCATTGGGCTGGACGCGCTATGGGTCGGCTTGGCACTCTTGGCTATCGCCACGTTCACCGCATGGCTGGTGCAGCGGTCGATCCCTGCGGTTTTAGATCCGGACTAGATCCAGCACCCGCTCGACGCGGGTCGCATCTCCATCGACCGTCAAGCGTGACAACGAAACCCGATGCCATAGCGCCAGCAGCAGATCGGAGGTGGATGCCGTAATCGTGGCGTCCGGTGCGGCATCGTCGTCCACGATGCCGATGCCGCCCGCGTCGGCACGCAACAACCAGGAACCACCGGCATCGTTGGCCTGCAGGAGTATTCGTGCGCCTTGAAGATCCTCCGCGAGGCCGGCACTACGCCCGAGGAGCCTGGGCGTGAAGAGCTCCGACCACTCTGCGATGCCGTCCGCGGCCAGCGCCGCGTCGATCGGGTCAGCATCCCAGCCGCGATAGGCGCGCTCGATGTCCCAGCGGTGCACGGCCACTTCCTGCGCCTGCCTGCGATACCAGAACCTCACCGGCCGCTCACCGAACAGTGACTTCGTCGGCGTATCGATGTCCTTCGATGTCAATGCAGCGACAAGTTTGTCGGCACGCTCGGAATACCAACCGAGGATCCGCTCCCCCGCCGGAGCATCCGGGTCGACGTCTGCGTATGGAACCTTTTGCCCGACAAGGACTCCCACCGCCCAGCGATGCACTCCGCCCAGGTGAGCCACTACGTCACGTGCCGTCCAGCCCAGGCAAGACGGCACGTCACGGTCCAGGTACTCGGGCGGGGTCGCAGCGACGGCCGCCATCCCTTTGCGCAGTGCTTCCAGCCATTTGTCAGGGCTCATCCCGTAGTCGTATCACGCCCCGGCAACGACGGCCCGATGGGCCGCGGGGCAGCGTGATCGGTGGGCGGGTCAACTGGTGATCCGCATACTGGAAATACCACTTGTAAATCGATTTACTTTCAGTAAGTTCATCCTGTCTTTTTACTGTGACTCTCCGGGGGGAGTCCTATGAAAATCGGCCGTGTCCGCTGTGCACGCCTTCTGCTCGGGCTAGGAATGTCTTCAGAACTGCCGCTATCCAAGCGCCCACCGCCAACGCCGAATCCACCCAACTGCGAGCAGGTCCCCTGGGGCTTTCTGGGCTCGCTGAAGCGCGAGATCTGCGACCAGCCAATCCGAAAGGATGGGTCGTGGATGCGGCGCCAAGTCATCGGCATTCCCGCCCACTATCGCAACCCAAGCAGCAGCTGCTACAGCAGCGGCCATTGGGGCACCACCGACTGCACCTACTACCCGGGCGGCCAGGTGCCGGACAGAGTCGACAGTGACGAAACCTACGATCTGCGCGCAGACACCGTGCCCGCCGACGAGCCAGGACACATGCCCGACCCCGCACCCGCTCCGCCAGCGCCAAAGGAGCCAACGCCTGCCCCACCGGAGCCGGTCTCGGAAGATGCCTAGCTGATTACCCGACCACGGGCATCAGCGTCGGCCGCGCTCGGTCCGTCCCGGCTTGCGGGCGACCTTGCCCGCCGCAGCACGAGCCGCCTGCTTGGCCAGGGTCTTTTCCCGCGCCGTGCGCTTCGGTGCAGGCTCGGTCTGCCCACGCGATGAATCGGCCTTGCGGCCCCGCACGATCCCGATGAACTCGTCGACCGGGGCTGGCTGCCGCCCTTCCGGGAAGGCAAGTGCGACAGGGCATGTGGGCGCGTCAGCGATTGGACGGTACGTGAGGTCCTTGCGGTGATACAGCCGCGCCAGTGACTGCGGAACGATAAGCGCACCCAGTCCTGCGGCGACGAGTTCTATTGCATCCTCGGTGGTCTCGGGCCGGTGATCGACCGGAATGCCGGGAGCGCCCACCCAGAAGAGGACGTCGTCGAGTGGGAGCAGTACCGGTTCGCCATCGAGGTCTGCGGCGGTGATCGTGTCGACGGCACTGAGCAGGTGATCGGTGGGCACCACTGCCACCGTTATCTCTTCGTAGAGAGGGATGACGGCGAGCCCATATGTATCGGCCGGCAGCCGCAGCAACGCGACGTCCACGGTGCCGTCCCGCAGCGCGTCGGCGGCATCTGCCGCGGCGACGGCGCGCAACTGCAGTGGGGCCTTGGGATGACGCTCGGCCCAGATTCGTGCCCACTTCGCAGGAGTCCCACCCGGGACGTATCCGAGGGTGAGTGAGGGCGAGGTCACCGCCTCAGGCTACCGATAAGCTGAACCCATGAGCAGGCCCAACGCGCAGTCCATGAAACCCGCCACCGCGGCGAAAAAGCTGGACGTGTACCTGCAAGCGACACCCGCGGAGTTCCAGGAGAACCCGATCACCCGCGCCGAGCTCGCGGCGCTGCAGGCTGACCCACCGCAGTGGCTCAAGGACCTCCGCAAGGACGGGCCGCACCCGAAGAACCTCGTGGCAGCCAAGCTTGGTGTTTCGATCTCCGGTCTCGCGCGCGGCGGCGTCGATGGTCCGCTCACCACCGAGCAGATCAACGAGTTGCTCGAGGAGAAGCCCGAGTGGCTGGTCGCGGAACGCGAGAGCTATCAGAACGTGCTCCGTGAGGAGCGACGCGTGAAGGCGCTGCGGGCGGACAAGGCCCGTTGATCCGTTAGAGATCAGCTGCTGCCCGTCGGCTACAGGTTCAGCGGCAGTTTCGCGATGATCGGGCCCGTCGGCGAGGCCGAACCCTGGCCTTTCTCGACGGTGAATGCCAGTGCGGTGGAGTCGTTGAGTCGGGGTATGACCGCTGTTGTCGACGGTGCGACGGCCTGAGCATCCATGGTTCCCGCTGACTCCGGCCCGCTGTCGCCGATCAGCCACATTTGGTAAACAGTGCCGGGTTGTGGTGGTGCCACATTGTTCATCACCAACACCGCCGTGTTCTTCTGCCGCGAATAGACAACAGTTGCCGTACCGCCGGTGGGGATGTCACCAGTGACGGTCCGTACGTCGGTGGCGGTGAAGACCTGCTGCGCGGTCGGAGGCGGAGGCCGCAGAATAGTGCCGATCCCAGCTGCCGCCAGCCCGATAGCGGTGGCGGCCGCCACAGCAATCAGAGGCGCTCTCCAGCGGTTGATATCTATTGCCCCGGAATCTCTTTGGATGTCCCGGGCCACGATCTTGAGCAGTCGCGGGCGAAGCCGGGCCGGAGGTTCAACCGCGGTGCTTGCCGCCAGGGCCGCCATCGTTTCCCGTGTAGCGCGCACTTCCTGGGTAAAGGAGAGGGTTTGTTCGGCGGCGCCGACTGACAGCCACCTGTCGATCTGGTCTCGTTCATCATCGGGCAGCGCATGCAGTGCGTATGGGGTGGCGGAGGTGATGAGGTCGTTGGGTTCGGTCATGGTGTCCCCAGGCATCGGCGCAGCGCCTTGATCGCGTCACGCATCCGAGATTTTATGGTTGCCAGATTCGCGGCAAGCCGTTGCGAGACTTGGTTATAAGTCAAACCGTCGTAGTAGGCCAGATGCAGGCATTGGCGTTGTGCATCAGTGAGTGTTTCGAGGCATTCGGTGACTTGCCGCTGCTCTTCGCTACGGATCACCGATTCAGTGACCTCGTCGGCGGCACGCTCGACAGTGGCTGCGCCGTAGCGTGACTCGCGGTCGGCCGCAGATTGCTCCGAACGCACGCGGTCGATGGCGCGGCGATGAGCCAAGGTCATGATCCAAGCCAGAGGCGATCCGGCGGTCGGGTCATAACTTTGGGCTGAACGCCAGATCTGCAGGTAGATCTCTTGCGTTGTCTCTTCGCTATAGCCAGGGTCCCGTAGCACCCGCAGCACCAGCCCGTAGACGCGTGAGCGAGTCTGATCGTAGAGCGCGGCGAATGCCGCGGTATCGCGGTCAGCGACATTGCGCAACAGGGCATCCAGGTCGCCAGGCACGCCCGTGAGCCTAAACGCATCGCGGACAATGTTCACAGCGATTCGCGTTTCGGGGGACGTGGCAGGATAAATGAAACCCGGCGTTGGTAGTCGACGAATCCGGGCCGCCCGGCCATTGCCTTCTCGGTGCGGCGGCCACCGGTGGCATAGACCAGGAAATATGTCATCAGCAACGGGTAAGGGACCGTTGCCAACGATTGCCAACCCGTAATGGTGACCAACCACAGCCCCCACCACACGCAGGCGTCGCCGAAATAGTTCGGGTGCCGAGTCCAGGCCCATAGACCCTGGTCCATGATCCTGCCCTTGTTGACTGGGTCCTCTTTGAAACGGCGCAGCTGATAATCACCCACCGCTTCGAAAAGCATTCCGACGAACCATAATCCGATACCGGCGCCCAACACCGGCCACAGCGATTCCGGGGTGGGCCCTTCCACGGCTGAGCGCTGGATCGGTATGGATACCAGCCACGTGGCGGCGGCTTGGATGACGAAGATCTTGCGCAGCACATGCGGCACAGAGAAGTCGCCGCCTAGCAAGTCGCGGTACCGCGGATCTTCGCCTTTCCCCACCGATTTCACCAACATGTGCCATGAGAGCCGGGCGCCCCATATGCCGATGAGCGTGAGCAGCAGAACCTGGCGCTGCCGGTCACCGCCACCGAACGTAGTGCACACCGCGGCCACTGCGATGAACCCGAGGCCCCACGCGACATCGACCACGTTGTAGCGCCCGATGCGGTGGCCGATCAGGAAGGCGACACTGTGCACGGCCACCACGACGCACAGCGAACACGCCATCACGGTGAAGAAGTTCATTGTCGACCTCGCTGGAAAATCCATTGGTGGACATCGAGATACCCGGATCGGAACCCGGCCTCCGAGTACGCCAGATACAGCTGCCACATTCGATAGAACGCGTCGTCGAATCCCAGCGCCAACACGCTCTCGCGCCGAGCCGCGAGCCGCTGACTCCATAACCGCAGCGTTTCGGCATAGTGCGGCCGCAGGGACATTGTCTCGATGGTCCGCAAATGCGTGTTATCAGTGGTCGTTTCGGTGATTGCCCGCACCGAGGGAAGTAGGCCGCCAGGGAAAATGTACTTCTGTATCCAGGTGTGGGTGTTGCGACTGGCCATCATCCGCTCATGGGGCATGGTGATGGTTTGAAGGGCCAGCCGGCCGCCTGGTCTAAGCAATCGGTCGATGGTTTGGAAGTACGTTGTCCAGAAATCGAACCCGACCGCTTCGAGCATCTCTACCGACACGATCGCGTCGTATTGGCCTTGAACGTCTCGATAATCGCACAGCTCTATCCGTACTCGGTCGGACAGCCCGGCAGCTCGCACCCGCCGCTGTGCCAGTTTCTGTTGCTCGCTCGACAACGTGACCGACCGCACGTGCGCCCCGCGCGCGGCGGCCGATAGGCACAATTGCCCCCAACCTGTACCGATCTCGAGAACTCGGGTGCCGGGGCCTACCTGTGCGTGGTCCAGCAAGCGATCGATCTTGCGGTGTTGGGCATCCACCAGCCTCTCTGCTGAGCTCGGGATGTGGTCGAACAGTGCACACGAGTACGTCAGCGTCTCGTCTAGAAACAGGGAGAAGAACTCGTTCGACAGGTCATAGTGATGCTCAACATTGCGCTGGGCCTGTGGTGGCTCGTTGCGCTGAGCGTGCGGGACGCGCGGCACGGCGAGATGCCGGAAGCGTTGCAAGATAGGGGGAATCAACTCCCCCATCGATGCTGCCCACGGGGTGAGAAAGTCGGCCAGATCGTCGCAGTCCCAGTCTCCATCCGTGTAGGCCTCGCCGAATCCAATCAAGCCGGAGCGACCCAGCCGTCGTGCCAGTGCCTTCGGCCGCCGAACTCTCATGGTGGGCAGGGACGCATCTGCTGCCCCCACAACGGACCCGTCCGGGTTCACCACCCGCACCGGGAGCCGCGCGGCCGCACGGCGCAGCAGCTTGTCAGCCACTACCGCTCGTGCCGTCGCAAGCGGCCCGGAAGGAACCGGCGCGATATCCGGCCCGTAGCGCGATCTGATATCGCGCACATCGGCAGTGGCGCCGTCGAGATGACCGTTCACGCTATCCTTTCCCTCTCGTGTGCAGGTGTGCGCTCTACCACCGGTAGCCCTTTCAGCCACAGCCTGATCCCTTCTTTACGGATGGCCAGCGCACCCATGAGTGGCGCCAGGGGCGCAACGGCCTGCAACCACAACAGTTCACCGACCCGGGCCCGGCGGCGGGTGCCGCGCACCGCGGCGAAGAACGGCAGATGTCCGCCTCGCCGCAACCAGACACTGATGTTCAATGTGTCGCCGGGACGCGTGGCTCGAACTCGGTATTGCCCGTCAACACCGTTGAATGGCGATACGTAAAGCTGTTTGTCCACTGTGGAATTGGTGGTCGGGGGCAGCAGGTATGCGTGCCGTCCGCCATAGGTGTTGTGGACCTCGGCAATGATGTGGGCGAGATTGCCGTGGCGGTCGTGGCACCAATACAGGCTGAGCGGGTTGAAAACGTGGCCCAATACCCGCGCCTGCAGCAGCGCGGTGACCACACCGCCGCCCAGTTCTACCCCGTGCGAGGCCAAGAATCGGTCCACCCGTTGGCGCAGCGTGTCGTCGACATCTCCCTGGAAATGGTCCCGTGCTTGGAAATTGGCGAAAGCGCGCAGGCCGAAGGGCAGGCGCGGCGGTCTGTCGATATCGATGTACCAGCAGTAGCCCCGATAGGCGAACCGGTGTGTCACCGGCGAACGCCGCACGTGGATGATCCGGGTGCGGTAGAGGCAGGGAACCATCGTCGCCGAATTCATCGCGCCCCCACGCGATGCTCGCGCTTGTCGGCCGCACCAACCGGCCAGTCCCGGCCCAGTGCTTGTGCGGCGCGTAGGCCCGAGGCGGCACCGTCCTCATGGAAACCCCATCCGTGGTACGCACCGGCGAACGTGATGCGGCCATCGTTGAGGCTTGGCAGTCTGCGTTGGGCGGCAACAGATTGCGACGTATAGACCGGGTGCTGGTAGGTCATTTCGGCAAGCACCGTCCCGGGGTCTACCAGGTGCTCGCCGCCGAGGGTGACCAGAAGCCTGCGCGGGCCGGGCAATCTCATCAACCGGGTGATGTCATACGTCACCACGACGCTTTGGGCGCCGCCGCTGCACAGATAGTTCCACGACGCACGGGCGTGTGGATATCGCGGCAACAGCGACTCATCGGTGTGTAGTTGCGCGGAATTGCTCACGTACCCAATGGCTCCCAGCACCGCACGCTCGGCAGCGGTGGGCTGTGCCAGCAGAGCCAGCGCCTGATCGGGATGCGTCGCGATCACGGCGGCATCGAACACCTTCGGCGGGTGACCCGCCGCCGTGACCACAACGCCCTCAGGAATCCTTCTGACCTGGGCGACAGGGGAGCCGGTGAACGCCTCGTACAGGCCGCGCACCACGGCATCGACATAGGTGCGCGAACCCCCGGTGACTGTTTTCCACTGCGGCGACCCGAATACCGACAGCATGCCGTGATGGTCCAGGAACCTGAACAGGTATTGCGCCGGGTACGCCATAGCCTGCCCGGGCGGGCACGACCACACGGCGGCCACCAGTGGTGTCAGGAAGCGGCCGAGGAAGAACTGTGAGAAACCCAGCTGCCGAACAAAATCCCCGAGACTCAGAGCCTTGTCGTCTGCCTCCGGGGCAGCCAGCAATCGGCGGGCGTGGCGATGAAACCGCTTGATCTCTGCCAGCATCCACAGATAGCGAGGATTCGCTGTCGCGGGCGAAGCAAAGAGGCCGCGCACGCCCTTGGCACCGGCGTATTCCAGCCCGGTGCTGTCATCGCGCACCGACATCGACATATCTGTGTCGGCGGTGGCGATACCGAGTTCATCGAACAATCGGCACAGTGTGGGGTAGGTCCGGTCGTTGTGCACCAAGAACGCGGTGTCGACGGCAGTGGGCACACCGTGGCCTGCATCGACGAACTGCGTGTGAGCGTGGCCCCCGAAACGCCCATCAGCCTCGTACAACGAGATCCGATCGTAGGCGGAGAGCACATGAGCTGCGGTTAATCCGGCCACCCCACTGCCGATGACGGCGACGGACCGTGACCCGCCGGGGCCAGATATTGCACTCACATCCCGTATTCGGAGTAAACCTGCCCGCGGATGGGTATTGCCTTTATCGGGCGGCGGCTCGGCGCGGGCTCGGCCTTTTTGTGCAACCGACCCATCCGGATGACGTTCGGCACCGAATGACAACAGAGCCGCACGCACATGCCCCCTGGAGCGCGGCCCGTCCCGTGCGCCCGCAGAAGGAGGGCCGGCAGGTAGACGTTTCCCGTTCCGCCCACGAAAGGTTCCGTCCAGATGCCAGAATCACCGCGGCTTCGCCCGCACTTCGCCGATGTTCAGGCCCATTACGACCTATCGGATGACTTTTTCC
The DNA here is from genome assembly GCF_002013895.1 of Mycobacteroides franklinii. Classification (GTDB taxonomy): domain Bacteria; phylum Actinomycetota; class Actinomycetes; order Mycobacteriales; family Mycobacteriaceae; genus Mycobacterium; species Mycobacterium franklinii. Next base: position 117,564 of record NZ_MAFQ01000012.1, read on the forward strand.
GCCTTTTTCTTGACCCGACCCAGACATACAGCTGCGCCTACTTCGAGCGCGCCGATATGACTCTCGAGGAAGCCCAACTTGCCAAGATCGACTTGGCGTTGGGCAAGCTGCACCTGGAGCCTGGGATGACGCTGCTGGATGTGGGGTGTGGTTGGGGCGCCACGCTCAATCGTGCTTTGGAAAAGTACGACGTCAACGTCATCGGGTTGACTCTGAGTAAGAATCAGAAGGCACACGTCGAAAAGCTTTTGGCGGCATCGGCGAGCACCCGGTCAAAGAGCGTCCAGCTGCACGGGTGGGAGGAGTTCGACGGCAAGGTCGATCGGATCGTATCGATCGGCGCGTTCGAACATTTCGGCTTTGACCGCTACGACGACTTTTTCACGTTCGCCTACAACGCCCTACCCGATGACGGCGTCATGCTGCTGCATACCATCACCGGATTGCACCCCAACGAGATCATCGCCAAGGGCCTGCCGCTGAGCTTCGAACTGGCGCGTTTCATCAAATTCATGGTCACCGAGATCTTCCCCGGTGGGCGGTTGCCCTCCATCGAGATGGTGCGAGAGCATGCCGAGCGGGCGGGCTTCAGCTGTACGCGCGTACACCAACTGCAGCCGCACTACGCCAAGACCCTGGACCTGTGGGCGGCAGCACTCGAGGAACACAAAGACGAGGCCATCGCCATCCAGGACGAGGTTGTGTACGAGCGTTACATGAAGTACCTCACCGGATGTGCGAACTACTTCCGCATCGGCTACATCGACGTCGCCCAATTCACCCTCCCGAAGCTGCACATCCCATATCTCGAGAAGTAGCGATTGTCGAAAGGAGAAGGAAATTGAGCGCCATCGTGCCACTGTGGACCCTAGGGGCCGAACTACTCAAAGCGGCGGGCAATATCTTCGGAATCCGTTCGGGCACCGAAGAACCGCGATACTCGTCACGGCCTCTGACCGCTTCGGTGCAGATCAGGCAGTACAGCAGCCGAATCGCGGCAGAAACCACCGTCTTGGCCGATGACGACAGGGCCCGTAGCGAAGGTTTTCGCCGCCTTGCAGGTTACATTTTCGGCAAGAACCACCGACAGGCCAAGATCGCCATGACCGCACCGGTAGCCCAACAAAACGACACCATCGCCATGACGGCCCCGGTGGGCCAACTGTCAAGTGCTACTGGCGGTTCAACAATCCGTTTTTACATGCCGACGAAATGGACGCTGGCAAGCCTGCCCACGCCCGGCGATGAGAGCATCCGGCTCACCGAAGTGCCCGCCGAGACGCTCGCGGTGCTGCGCTTCAGCGGTGACCGATCGGCGCCCACTGTCGCCAGACGAACCGACGAGTTACTTAATACCCTGCGTGACAACAATATAAAGACCGCGGGTGATCCCCAAGCCTGGTTCTACGACCCGCCGTGGACACTCTCGTGCGCTCGACGCAACGAGATTGCGATTCCCATCCACGCACGGGGTGACGACGCCTTCTGAGGGACCACGCAGAGGACGGTGGAACTAGACTTCCCGATGATCGGAGACTTATGGGTATCAGTGGTTCGGTGATTGTCGACGCGCCCGTCGAGGACGTGTTCGCCTGGTACTCCAGGCCGGGTGCGTTCCATCGCTTGGCGGCACCGTGGGCGCCGGTCGAGTTGCGTACCGAAGCCGCCTCGCTGCGCGACGGGACTGCGGTACTGGATTTACCGGGAGGCTTGCGCTGGGTCGCCCGGCACGATCAGGAAGCGTTCCTGCCCGGCCGACGATTCATCGACGAAGGGGTCGCGACGGGATTGCGGTCGGCGGTCAGTGGCGTGTTGCCCTGGCGGCATATTCACGAGTTCGAGCCCGTCGGCGACAGCAGCACTCGGGTACGCGACACGATCGAAACTCCTGTTCCAGGGCGGCTTCTCGCCGAACTCATCGCATATCGACACCGGCAACTCACCGGGGATCTGGCCGCGCACCGCAGAGCAGCCGACCATGGAATGAATGCGTCGACAGTGGCCATCACCGGGGCATCGGGCCTGGTGGGTACCGCTCTTGCCGCGTTCCTGAGCACGGGTGGGCACCACGTAATCCGCCTGGTCCGCGGAAAACCCAAGAACCGCACCGACCGCAACTGGAAACCCGATGATCCGGACCCGGCCGCACTGGAGGGTGTCGATGCCATAATCCATCTGGCGGGTGCCACCATCGCCGGACGCTTCACCCCACGGCACAAAGAACTCATCGCATCGAGCCGAATCGAGCCCACTCGCCTCCTTTCCCGAGCCGCCGCATCCGCAGGTGTCGGCACCTTCGTCAGCGCCTCAGCGGTCGGGTACTACGGGAAGAACCGAGGCGATGAAACCCTCACCGAGACAAGCCCTCCCCCGCCGACAGCCGACTTCCTTTCCGACGTGGTCGCTCGCTGGGAGCAGGCAGCGTTAACAGGCGAGAGCGCCGGGACCCGTGTTGTCACCGTCCGCACCGGCATCGTTCAGTCGCCACGCGGCGGAACCCTCAAGCTCCTGCTCCCGCTTTTCCGGGCCGGTCTGGGCGGGCGACTGGGCTCCGGCACCCAGTGGTTGCCCTGGATTGGCGTCGACGACTTGGTAGACATCTATCACCGATGCCTGTGGGACCTTTCACTATCAGGCCCGGTTAACGCCGTGGCCCCCGGCGTGGTTCGCAACATCGACTACACACGCGCACTGGCCCAGGCAGTCCACCGCCCAGCGTTCTTACCAGTGCCCGCCTTCGGCCCGGCGCTGCTACTCGGACGCGAGGGGGCCGAAGAACTCGCGATGGCAAATCAGTGCGTTTCTCCTGCAACACTATTGGACCGCCAGCATGTTTTCCGCACTCCCAGTATCGGCCCCGCCTTGGGACATCTCTTGGGAAGCCATATCCCCTCGTGACTGTTATCTGGTGGGTCCGCCGCGATGTGCGGTTGGCCGACAATCCCGCGCTCCGGGCTGCCGCCGCGAGTGGTGATGTACTTGCCGTCTTTGTCCTAGACCCGCAGTTGCTTCGCAGCGCAGCCCGACCGCGAGATGCGTGGCTTGCCGCCAACGTTCTTGACCTTGACCAACAACTCGATGGTCGGCTCTGCCTCTGTTCCGGTGCGCCGGAACAGGTCCTGGTTGAGCTGGCTGAACGTGTCGGTGCTACTGAAGTGCACGTGGCCCGGGAGACGACCCCCTTCGGCAGGCGCCGGGACACGTTGGTGTCGGCCGCGCTGGCCAAAATCGGTGTGGACTGGATCGAGACGGGCTCACCCTACGCAGTGACGCCGGGCCGAATCACCAAATCAGACGGGACTGCGTATCGGGTGTTCACCGCATTCGAACGCGCCTGGCGTGAGCACCACTGGCCGCGCCCCGCCCAGCTGAAATCCAGCCCTTCCTGGACGAAGCCTCCCCGGTCCGCACGATCAGGCCCCGCCAGGTCGTTACTTGCCGAACTCACCCAAAGCTGCAGCATCACTTTGCCTCCCGCGGGTGAGGGTGCGGCCCGCATGCGGTGGGAACACTTCCTCACGCACGACCTCACTGGGTACGCCGTAGGTCGTGACCGCGCCGACGTCGACGCCACATCCAGGGTCTCGCCCTACCTCAAAGTCGGGGCGATCCACCCCCGCACACTGCTCGCCGACCTAGCATCCATCGCGGGCCAAGACGCCGCCAAGTTCGCCTCGGAGCTAGCCTGGCGAGATTTCTATGCCGACGTGCTCTACCACCAACCACACTCCGCGCACGCCGACCTGACCGATGCACTAGCGCATTTGACCTATACCAAGCCCGGCGAGGGCTTCACGGCCTGGCAACGCGGAGAAACCGGATACCCGTTGGTTGACGCCGGTATGCGGCAACTACTTGCCGAAGGTTGGATGCATAACCGAGTACGAATGGTCACCGCGAGCTTCCTTACCAAGGATCTCCATATCTGGTGGCCGCACGGCGCCAAGCACTTCATGAACCACCTCATCGATGCCGACAGCGCATCCAATACCCACGGCTGGCAATGGGTTGCAGGAACGGGCACTGATGCAGCGCCGTACTTCCGGGTCTTTAATCCGACGGCTCAGGCACAAAAGTTCGACCCGAACGGCGATTACATACGCAAATACATCCCGGAACTACAGCACCTGCCCGGCGCCTCGGCCATCGCACCCTGGAAGCACCCCGACGGCCATGCGCGCGGGTACCCGCCACCCATCCTCGATCACGCAGAGGAGAGGAACATCGCACTGCACCGGTACCGCTCCAGGCAAGACCACTAGCTATTCAGCTGCCACACCGAGAAATTCAGCACCGCCGCGAACGTCGACCATGCTAAGTAGGGAAGCAACAAGGTGGCGGCCCAACGGCTTCGGTGCCAGAACAGCATCACCGTTGCGGCAATGAATCCCCACAGCACGAGAATCTCGATGAATGCCACTCCCCGCCATCCAAGCCCAAAGAACAGCGGCGTCCACGCCATGTTCAGGACGAGTTGTATGCCGTACACGATTAGCGGCACACGATTTTCCCGTGACGGCTCTGATCGCCATACCAACCACGCCGATATCGCCATCGCTACGTACAGCACTGTCCACATGGGGCCAAATAGTGAAGCCGGTGGGGCCCATCCGGGTTGTTGCAGGCGTCCATAAGTGTCCGCAGCGCGCGCCGCAGCAGCACCGCCGACTCCCGCAGCGATGGTCACCGCAATGACAGACACGGCAAGCCCAGCCCATTCCCTGGGCCAGCGGCGCGAAACCCCTTGAGTCATAACGCCATAGTAAACAGAATTTCGCACGTCGGCGACGCTCTACCCAGATCTCGATTCACTACGCGGGCATTGCCGAAAGTGGGCGAGAGCAGGGTAGCCGTATAGGACTATCAATTCCTGGCTGAGGCAATCACGTTCTCAGGGCACGGCCAGTGGGCAATCGGCCGGATTTGGTCTTCTCAGGGGAAGAATTCATAGGATTGCTGCGCGAGACGGAATCCTCTGCTGGTGGAGGTGTCGACACAGATGAGGCCGACCTCTCGGCTTGAGCATTGGAAGGGCCCCACCTCCGTCTCGTCGCCGTACTTCAATACGAACAAGTTCTCACCACCTGCCGAATCTGAGATGCAGTGAAATGCCGGGATTTCGCCGATATTCATGGTCACACTGCGCCCCCACGCGCCATGGCAATCCTTAGTGGGCCGGGGCGGCGGGGCGAACGTAGCGTCGTTGAGATCGCACCGCACATAAGGCCTAGGCCAATCGTTGTCGATGACGCAGTAAATGTTGCGCGAAGGTGTGGTGAAGTGTCTGACCCCGTAGGTATCGGCCAGCGCAGGTGGTGCAGCAATCCCTAAGCACACCAACACTGCCCCGATAGCCGCGATAAAACTGGATAGCTGCGATGGCAGCACCGAAAACGGCTCAGCTGGCCTCAGGACAGCGCGGCGGGCAGCACCTCGACAATACCCGGCGATGTTCGCACAACAGTGCCGACTCGACGCGGTCACCGCCCACCGTCCCTGTGTTGTTCAGTGTTGGCGCAGAAGCGATCTCGCGCAGCCTCCGGGGACAGGCCGAAGCGGTCCAGGCCGTAATCCTTCTCCAGATGACACGGCGGAACGCTGCCGTCAGTCTTGACGCCATCGTTCTGGACGGACACCACCGGTACCAGCTCCTCGCCTGTGAACCGGTAGATCCGTGTAAGCCAGCTTCGCATCGGGCCGACCCCGTACTCGGCGATGAATCCGTCACCGGCATGCCAGAAGTCGACCCCGAAGAATGCTCCGGGGCTGTGCATGGTGTCGTCGTCCAGGTGCGGTGCGGGAACGACGGCAAGTTGTGTTGAGTCTTCGGTCGCGCGCCACAACACCCAGTGCGAGTTCGGGTGTGCACTGCCAGTGTCCAGGGACAGCAGCACTTCATCACGGCCGTCTCCGTCAAGGTCACGCAACAGCATGACACCCGAGTCCACCGAACCGTCGAGGTGATCGTCGAGTGTCTGCACCAACATCCCGTCTCTGTCGAGAACACGGATTTGGGCGGCGGTGTCCATGATCCTTTTCTCGAACCGGAGGCCCTGCGAGTCGGTGGAGGTCAACTGACAATCCGGGCCGCTCAAGTTGGTGAACTTGTCCGAGCATTCGGGAAGCACATCTGCGTAGGCGGGAGACGGCGCAAGCCCGGTGCCCAGCAGAGTAAAGGCACCCACCACGAGCGCGGCTCTTCTCATCGCACTTTCCGTAAATTGTCGATCGCGGTGGACAGCAGCCAATCGGTGGCACTGTTCGACTCGGATGACCGAGTCACCAAGAGCACTCCCCGCACACGCAGCAACGTGACAACTGCGAAGCGACGGGTGCCGTCGCCACACCAGTTCGCCGTGTCGAGCCGTAGGCCGATCGCATCGTCGGTGCGGTATTTGCCGGCAGGCAACTCATCGACTTGGACGACTGGATGAGACCCGCAGGGCTGCCCGCTCACGATCTGATACTGCTGACACCGTTTGGCCCAAGAGCGGACGGAGGTAAGCACATCAGATCCCGGGTGTTCGCGAAAGTACTGTGCTTGGGTATCACCTTGGAGATCAGCATTTTTCGGGTCGGTGCCGTAGCGCAGCACGTGGATACTTCCGATCACGGAGAACAGTGACTGATCGATCGGTAGTCCGTATCCGCCCGGGAACGGGAACGGCTCGCATTTAGTGGGCTCGGTTGCCATCGGCGGGGCGGTCGTATCCGCATCTGCGCCGGAGGTCCACTGATCGACGAACCATCGGCCGTTCCCAGAGGTCTGAGCAAGACTGGGCGCCAACGCCATAAACGTCGGCCCACCGGCGGTGAGGGCATCCGGGCTCGGGGCAGGCAGTGCGGGGTAGTTCTGCAGGCGTTGCAGAGTCAGTTTCATCAAAGGTTCGCCTAGATCGCTTAACTTGTCATTTTGGGCGACCAGGGTCAGTCCTCCAATCACCGCGACACCGACGGTGCGGGAGGAGTCCGGTTCAGCTCCGCCACGCAGACAGTGACCGTTGGTGGAGACGATCTTGATCCGAGTAGCGGTCACAGTGCCCACCACCAAGTTTGGCAGCAGCACAGGATGCAGGGCTGCCTGGCAGAGACCGGTGCCGCGGTAGTGCATCGTGATGTTGTCGCAATCAGCGACCCAACGCCGCGTCCGCTCTTGCAAGTCAGCTCCGGCATTACCGCGAATCAGGGCCATGCTGACTTCCGGATACCAAGATTTATCAACCACTTTGGGTCCGTGCGCCCTGGAGGAAACCACAGCCGCTCGCGCCGCGACCTGATCCGGCCGCTCCGAACATGAGGGGCGCGAAGCCCCGCCGAGGATTTCAGAGATCCCGGGATCAGCAGCGTCCTGCTGCGCTCCCCAACCCTCTGGCACGTCGGCAGCATTCGGAAGAAACTGGGACAGCTCAGCAGCAGACAAGTCGGCCAACTCTCGAGGCGCCGGCCCCGGGACCGGACGGCGGGAATCACGGTGCACCCACAACGCCGCACCGGCAGCCATGACAGCGACACACACAACAGCCACCACCACAGCCCAATATTTATGCAGCAAACTCCTCATCGGAACACAGTATGCCCGGCCACAACAGTTCTAGCGTCCGGCGCACCGGCGCCCAGCGCCGCAGCAGGGCGACCGCTATGCCGGACCTGACACACGAGGACGTCCTCCATTGGGGAACAACAAACCCGCACGATAACTGCTGCCGGTCTTGCGTTGCAGAGACCGTAGCGTTGCGATGGCTTCTTGGTCGGGAATGCCTGTGACGATTGGAAAGTCGAGGCCCGAACCGATAAGCGAACTTGCAAAACAGATTTCGGTGAGTAACAACACACGAGCCCAATCGAGGTCCGAAAGCGGCAATATTTCCTCGATGGCTGCTCTCAGTCGGCTTGTAAGACAATCAAATTCAGGCCAATCGTGAACGCCGAGCACTTCAATCGGGAATGGCACATAGCTGGCCGAGCCACCCCACTCAAGTAGCCCACCACGGATCAACTCACGCTCTTGAGGGCTGAGGTCGATTGCAACCAGTTGGCCCCGTTCATCCACTGCCATCTGTCCTACTCTCCTCCACCGGCGACCATTGAGGACAATTCCCATAGAGCGGTTAGCACTCCACCGCGGGAACCGAACGAAAACCTCAAGATGAAAGCACTCAGAGATCCGGCGATGTCGCTAAAGCCGCTGACACAGTCGTAGCTTTCAACGGTGGTCGAAACATTCTCCACGTGGGGGAAGCCGCACGTTCGCGCTCGATAAGCAGACCCGAATCCGTCAGCACTTCTTTGACTAAGCCGGTCAGATACTTACCACCGGTGAACAGCGCAGCGCCCGCCAGAACTGCCACCAGCATCTGGCCGACCCCGAGCGACAGTGACCACCGACTCTCACCAGTCAGGTCCTGCCACCAGCGGGTATAGCCACCGCGGAACGTGCACCACATACCCAGCGCCCCGGCGACGACCGCCCCCGACGCGGCCACCGCCAACACCGGCTTCGCCCAACGCACCTTCGCCCCATCAAATAGCGCAGTGATGACCGGCCGGGCGCCCCACATCGCAAGCTTGACTCCCCCACCAAGCGCGGTCAAGGCGAGCAGCAACGGTCCGGCCCATACGATCAGTTCAGCGGCGCCGTCGCCAGAGCGGTACAGGTTATGCAGCGCGGCCACCGCACCAACGACCAGAACGCTTCCAACAGCGAAAGCAGCAAGACGGTGACCACGACCACTTTCGGGGTCGGATTGGTGAACACGATCACGAGTGGGCAACTCTTGCACATCGCTGCGACTGAACGAGTCAGATCACGACAGTCCGTCACCGCTGTCAGACGTTCAGTCGATCTTCCATTCCCCCACACATCGCCTCCGTCAACTCCCGCAAATTCTGCAGAGACGTGACATTACGCCCGTCCACCGACTACTGTCCATGCGGATAGCAAACATTCTCCTTGCCGCGAGGACGCCTGTGCGCAAGAATCGCTCAGCAGCGACGAACGTGTATCCCCAGATGAGAGCACACCACCTGGCAACAGCCGCACTTCGCAGCTCAACCGACAGGAAGTCTGAATGAAACCGCTCATCGAACACCTAGCCGCGGCGGCGCCCAGCGCCAAACTTCCGCTATGACGGTCGCGTTTCTCGCAGCGACGCTGTTCGTCTTGTCGCTCGTCGGCTCGGTGCTGGTCATCCGTGGCACCTTCAAGAAGAACGACTGGGGCATCTGCTTGTCTTCACCCTCATGCCCGAGATGCGGTGTGACGATGTCCCTAATCCGTGCACCAAGGTCTTTCCGGCAAACGATGTGGGGTGGAGGCACCTGCAGCCAGTGCGATATTGAAGTGGACAAGTGGGGACGAGAACGCTCCTAGAGGAGCCCCCTATTCGGGCCGATTCGTTGGTGGCAGCTAGTGAATGCGGTCATTGTCAGCAGTGCCGCACCAATCATCAAGCTAGCCTTCATCTTCCATCTCATTCTGGGCGTCCCACTGGCCGTCCACGCGTTGTCGCACCGCTGCCGTGTAGACCTCGCCGAATGCACCATCGACAAGGATTTCCAGGATCTGGGTATCAGGATTGATGCGGGTGATGCATTGCGCGGTGCCGCGTTGCCAGAAATAGGTGTTATGGCTGACCGTACCGCCGGGCGCATCGTAGGCCTGGCGTAGGGTCGCTGACGCGAGCAAGCTCACAGCCTCCCCCGGCGCTGCGGAACCAACCGCGTGCAGCAACAACACGCTTCGGTACGGCACCCCGAAGAGGACCCCGAGCGGTGCACGGCCACCGAGCACCGTGTCAATCAGATGCGGCATGTTCAAGGCCTTGGACGCAATGAAGAACGAGTCGCCGGTCAACGCGAACACCTCGTGATCGAGGCGATCAATGGTCGTTGGCTCGGCATCGGTGTTGCGTTGCCCGACCTCGTACAGGAAATCCAGGTCGCGACCGGCGACATCGCTGTCGCTGACGGTGCGGACAGCGGTCGGTAGGTCGCGGCTCAACTCTGCGACAAGCCCGTCAAATGCCGGCCGGGCGTAGTTCATCGACAACATGCCAGAGGTATCCGGTTGTTGCAGGCGGGTGCGCACCTGCGCGAGGAACTCGACATAAGCCAGGTCGCCCACTCGCGGAGCCTCACGGGCCGCGAACTGCTGCCGGAAGTGAAACTCGACTGCCCCAGCCCATTCAGATTCGGGCAGCTTGGCGCATTGAAGCTGAAGGTTATGCAGCCAGTACTGGTGCCCGGCATCATCGACCAGCCGATCGTCGCCGGATGCATCGTGAGCGGCCGATTGCACGCTCAGGCCGCGGCGGTCCAGGTCCTGTACCGCCAGGGCGCGGATAGCCCTACGCCGTCGCTCGTCTGCGACGGCGACAATTCCATCGGCGGCCGGTTCGTTACTGTCGCTGTTCACTTGCCCTACCTCATACCGAGTCGCCGGGGCTGGTCCTGATGGAACATCTGCAATTCTGATTCGCGGGCGCTAATGCGGTTGCGGCCGAGTGTCATTGATGAGTGCCGACGTCGCCGCCAATGGCGTCAAGTCGGTACGGCTCAGATGGAAACCGATGTCTTTGCCGTATTCAACGCAGGTCAAGCCGCCGGTATCCATCCGGCATTCTGTGTCGTCCGTCAGCCTGATCGTGGAGCCGTACGCCAGCACGTTCGACACCGCGTAGACGACCGGATCTGGTGCGACGATGCCGTTTTGCAGGCTTTCAAACCCGAACGTGGTGACCGAGTCTTGCCAATTGCCCAGCAAGTCAACGGGTTTTGGTGTCCGTGGATATGTTCCGCGTGGGACATCGCAGACGAGTATGTATTTACGCCAGGTGCACATGATCGCGCCGGTAGGCGATCGGAAGTGCAGATAATCTGGCGAGCTGGCGGTCGGGGAATCCTCGGGCAGGTAACCGCCCACGTGAAAAGGCCCCGGGTCAACCAGTGCGCCTTGCGCAACGCGGGCCAGCTTCACCGTCGCATCGGCAGTGGGTTGGGGGAATTTCACGTCGCCGGGCGCTGGCGCAGTCGGTTCGGAAGGAATTGGCATCGAGTCGGGGCCGGTTGCTCGAGTCTCGAATTTGGCGTGCCGTAGGTTCTCGACGCTCTGGCGCATCAGCTGGGTGTCCTGCTGACTGAAAGCAGGTTCTGCGATCACCAGCAGCCCGCGAACCCGCAACAGCGATACTGTCCGGCCGTTTGTACCGGTCCGATCGCCGGGAATGTGAAAGCTAGTGATGTTGATGCCGTCGAGCTGGGGGGCGGGCACGCTCGCGAAGTGACATTGGTTGGCCCACTTGATTGTTTCGTCGATTACCGAAGATCCAGAATGCTCAAGTCCCAGAGTCACGGTGTCGGTCGAGTATGTGTCCTTACCGGCCTTACGTGACATGGACACCGAAGCGATCTTGCGGAAATTCCGATGTGAATCGGAGCGGTTGCCGACTTCGTCCGCGAAGGGCAATCGGCTGCAGCCCGTGGCGCTCTCGCCGTCCTCGGTGCTGTACGGCACGATCGGCGAGCTCTGCAAGACAGTCCAGCCCGCAGGTGTGTCGACAATTGAGGGCAGCAACTGCTCAAGGTCCTTGTCGGTGCGTGTGGTCAGGGCACTGGCATCGGCCTTGTCGGACAATGGTCTTGATGCTGGCCGGTCCGATGAGAGCCGCCGGATAGTGGTCGCCAGAATCGCGTCGGCTTCACCGGCACGATCATGCCGGTATCCAACGACGACAACACCGCGCACCCGCGCCAGCGAAATCACGCTTTCCCGGGTGCCTTCGCCCTGATCGCGGTGATCCCGGTTGTCGGTGAGATGAATCCGTGTGACCTCAACACCTTCCAGATTTCGAGGCGGGAGCACGCTGACAGCAGTGGGACTTCCCATCGAAGGGTCGCCAGGTGTTGCACCGGAGTATGTCTCGCGGTACTGGTGGCAGCGTTCGGCCCAGGCCACCGAGTCGGCGATCAGATCCGTGCCGAGGCGGTCACGCATGATGCGCACTGCCGCCTCCCCGGCGTTGCCGGCGATCCCGTTCTGCACGACGCCGGCCGAGCTGGCCGCCACCAGGTCGCTGCGCTGGAAGGGGATATCGGCGCAGCCCGAAGGCTCGACAGTGGTGTTTGGGCCGATGTACGGGCCCGGGATCCAGTCAGACGCGCCGGCAGTCAATGTGACGTCCCATGACGGGCCGGGATAGTCGGCCAGGACCGGAAGGAACCGGGCCAGCTCCACGTTCGAAGGGCGAACCGGGCCCGGGTCGATCGGACGCGGCTCGCTCGCCTGTCCGCACCCACCCATGACGACCACCAGCGCCACACAGGGCAACCCTCGCCTCATCCAAAACCCCTCCCTACCCATGACCGCCAGTGTGCCAGGCGGTGGGCAGCGAACTACAAACAAAGCCCAAGTCCGAAGCACCGCCTTCCCTGGCGTGATCGGGGCAACCTAGGGGTACGACGAATTGGCGCCACAGCGCAAGCCATCTGGCGTGCTGAACCGCACTCCCGTATTCCCGCAACCGGATGGAGCAAAGTACGTCGACGCATCTACCGCGCGATACTGGGCGAGGTCCGGAAAGTCGGGGTCAGCGCCCGCAGGCGTCGCCGCCATCACAGGAGGTGCAACGGCTGCTGCTGGAAGCCGCCGCCATGGTTTGCTCATCGGCCCAGACCAGCGAACACAGCGATCGGGCTACTGGCTAGAAAGTCCAGCTACCGCTCTCAGACAGCACGAATCCGTGCGTCTGCAAGGCTAGTTCACGGGATTTGGCATCGATTCTGCAGACCAACAGGTATCCAGGTGGTGAGCCGCACACATGGGTCCCCACCTCATAATTGGAGCCTAGCCACAGCGCATGACCGGTGGGCAGCGGGCGATAGAATTGTTGCCGATCTGGTTTGGGCACCACATCTGACGTGCTGCTGATCTTCGAGCTACCGGTGTGGTTGAGCATCTCCCACCACACCGACACATAGTTTTCGCCATCCGCCACACCCGGAAGGCGGCCAGCGCAGCTGCTGTCGTTGGTGAACCGCGAGTAGCTCATCGCACACCAAACATCCGGTGCGGCACGAAACACAGTTTGATAGGACTCGGCAATGTGGAAGTCGGCTGCCACTACGCGGGGCAGAGCGTCGAGATCAGGGACTTCCGGCTCACTTGCAGCTACCGGAGCACCGAGAAATGCAACGGCAATCAGCGTGACTACGCCGAAGGGTGCTTTCATAAAGCCGGGCAACATGCGCCGTGACGATACCGCATACGCATATCTTGTGGCTGCACACTGAAGTTACAGCTATTTGCGCACCGGGTCCTAGAGCCCGGAGCTATCGCTGTGTAGATGCGGTGCGGCTTCGATCGGTGGTGCGACCATGCACCGAAAGCTGTCTTCTCAGCTACCGCTTTTACAGTCTGGCCCCATAGTCGGACACTCGCCGGCTTCGATCGAGTTTTGCATTGCAAGTAGCTACGGGCGGCATCGCCCATCGAGCGCAAAACTTAGCCAGACCGAATCCCGACAAATAGGCGGGCCAGAGAGTGTTCTCCCTGGCCCGCCTATTGTCTGAAATTTCTTACAGCATGCAGGAAACGCAACCCTCGACCTCGGTGCCTTCCAGCGCCATCTGCCGTAGCCGGATGTAGTACAGCGTCTTGATTCCCTTGCGCCAGGCGTAGATCTGCGCCTTGTTCACGTCACGCGTGCTGGCGGTGTCCTTGAAGAACAGTGTCAGCGACAGACCCTGATCCACGTGCTGGGTGGCCGCGGCGTAGGTGTCGATGATCTTCTCGTAGCCGATCTCGTACGCGTCCTGGTAGTACTCCAGATTGTCGTTCGTCAGGTAAGGCGCCGGGTAGTAGGCCCGTCCGATCTTGCCTTCCTTACGGATCTCAATCTTCGAGGCAACCGGGTGAATCGACGACGTCGAGTGGTTGATGTAGGAGATCGATCCCGTCGGCGGCACCGCCTGCAGGTTCTGGTTGTAGATGCCGTGCTGCTGCACCGACTCCTTCAACCGCAACCAATCGTCCTGTGTCGGAATGCGAATCCCGGCGTCGGCGAAGAGCTGACGCACCTTCTCGGTCGCCGGTTCCCATACCTGTTCGGTGTACTTGTCGAAGAACTCGCCGCTGGCGTACTTCGACTTCTCGAAGCCACCGAACTTCGCGCCGCGCTCGACGGCGATGCGGTTCGACGCCTTCAGCGCGTGGTACAGCACCGTGTAGAAGTAGATGTTGGTGAAGTCCACACCTTCTTCGGAACCGTAGAAGATCCGCTCGCGCGCCAGGTAGCCGTGCAGGTTCATCTGCCCCAGGCCGATGGCATGAGAGTCGTTGTTGCCCTGCTCGATCGACGGCACCGACCAGATGTGCGTCTGATCCGACACCGCGGTCAGCCCACGGATCGCCACCTCGATGGTCTGCGCGAAATCCGGCGAATCCATCGTCTTGGCGATGTTGAGTGAGCCAAGGTTGCACGAAATGTCCTTGCCCACCTTGGCGTAGGACAGATCGTCATTGAACAGCGACGGCGTCGACACCTGCAGGATCTCCGAGCACAGGTTCGAGTGGGTGATCTTGCCGTCAATGGGGTTGGCGCGGTTCACGGTGTCCTCGTACATGATGTACGGGTAGCCCGACTCGAACTGCAGCTCGGCGAGGGTCTGGAAGAACTCGCGCGCCTTGATCTTCGTCTTACGAATCTGGCCGTTATCGACCATCTCGTAATACTTTTCGGTGACGTTGATATCGGCGAACGGCACTCCGTAGGTGCGCTCGACATCGTAGGGCGAGAACAGGTACATGTCCTCGTTCTTCTTGGCCAGCTCAAAGGTGATGTCCGGGATCACCACCCCCAGCGAGAGGGTCTTGATACGGATCTTCTCGTCGGCGTTCTCGCGCTTGGTATCCAAGAAGCGATAGATGTCCGGGTGGTGCGCGTGCAGGTACACCGCACCGGCACCCTGGCGCGCACCGAGCTGGTTGGCGTAGGAGAAAGAGTCCTCCAGCAGCTTCATGATCGGGATGACACCCGAGCTCTGGTTCTCGATGTTCTTGATCGGGGCGCCGTGCTCACGAATGTTGGTGAGCAGCAAGGCAACACCGCCACCGCGCTTGGACAGCTGCAGTGCCGAGTTGATGGAACGCCCGATGGACTCCATGTTGTCCTCGATACGCAGCAGGAAGCAGGACACCGGCTCGCCGCGCTGCTTCTTGCCCGAGTTGAGGAACGTCGGGGTGGCCGGCTGGAACCGTCCGTCGATAATCTCGTCGACCAACTTCTCGGCCAGCTGCAGATCGCCGGCGGCCAGGGTCAGCGCCACCATGACAACACGATCCTCGAAGCGCTCCAGGTAGCGCTTTCCGTCGAATGTCTTCAGCGTGTACGAGGTGTAGTACTTGAACGCGCCGAGGAAGGTCGGGAACCGAAACTTCTTGGCGTAGGCCCGATCCAGCAGCGACTTCACGAAGTTACGCGAGTACTGGTCGAGCACCTCGCGCTCGTAGTACTCCTTCTCGATCAGGTAATCGAGCTTCTCGTCCTGATTGTGGAAGAAGACCGTGTTCTGGTTGACGTGCTGCAGGAAGTACTGCCTCGCAGCCGCCGCATCCTTGTCGAACTGGATCTTGCCCTCTGCGTCATACAGATTGAGCATCGCGTTGAGGGCGTGATAGTCCAGCTCATCCGACGGGGCGCCGTGCCCTCGTGTTCCGGCGGTCACTGGTTCTGCAGTTGTCGCGGTTGGCGCCACGGTGTGTCCTTCCAAAATTCGTCGAGTCCGGCGAGCACCTGCTCCACATCGTCAGCGGTGCCCATGAGTTCAAAGCGATACAGATACGGCACGTCGCACTTGGCCGAGATGACCTTGCCCGCGTAGCAGTACTCGGCGCCGAAATTGGTGTTCCCGGCGGCGATGACCCCGCGGATCAGGGATCGGTTGTTTTCGTTGTTGAGAAACTTGATGACTTGCTTGGGAACGTATCCCCCGGCCTTACCGGGCACCGGATGCCCGCCGCCATAGGTCGGCACGATCAGAACGTAGGGGTCGTCAACTTCTATATCGCCGCGCAGCGGGATCCGGGTGGCGGGGCAAGCTCCCCCGCCCTGCGCTTCGCTTGCCCTGGCCAGCTTCTGGACGAAGCGGTGGGTGTTCTCCGACACGCTGGAGAAATAGACCAGATGGGCCATGCCCGGCTCCCGCACTACTTGCTTACTACTTATTAGGCAGAGACGGCGACGGCGCCGGCGAGCGCCTTGATGCGGTCCGGACGGAAACCCGACCAGTGATCGTCACCGGCCACGACCACGGGCGCCTGCAGGTAGCCGAGCGCCATCACGTAATCACGTGCCTCGGGCACCTCGGTGATGTCCACGATGTTGTACTCGATGCCCTGCTTGTCGAGGGCCTTGTACGTCGCGTTGCACTGTACGCAGGCGGGCTTGGTGTAGACGGTGATGCTCATGCGTAGCTCCTCAGCGAATCGATCGTAGACATCTCAACAAAGTTTTCAGCAGTCCAGCGCCCGGGAAAATTCCGCGCCGCCCGTGGTGGCTGAGCGCCGGGATTGGCCGCAATATCTGGCAAAAATCCGGCCCGGGCGGCCCGGATTCGTTCCCGGCCTTTCGGTGTTCCAGACACTACACCTAGTGTCCGACAATCGGAACTCATACAAGATGTTCGGAACAACATTCATGAAATTCCCTGGTCGTGAGACCTGCCACCCATGAAATTCCGGCGTGTCGCAACCGCGGCGTGTTCGGGCACGCGGTGATGGCTGGAACATATGGGGTGTCTACCACCAGGTACCGACACCGGCTAGCAGACCGCCCATCGCCGGGCAAACGATTTCGCCCGGCGAGTCTGTGGAAACTGTGAAGTTCTGTGGACGAATCTGGGGACAGATCCGGATTCCGCGGAAGAGCCCCTGGTTGTCGGCCACCCACGACACGAAAGTGGTACCCAGGTACCCGGTCAGCTGGGCCGCCACTTTTGTTCGCCCACGCCACGGAAAGCGGACCGGCGCAGTATCGGCGCTCCCTGAACGGCCGACGTGGGCAGGCTAAGCTCCCACGCCAAGGACTGCCGGTTTACTCAACGGCGCGACAATCACCATCACCGGAGGTAGTCCCACGATGACGTCATCCCCCGCAGGACCACCGCAGCGGATGACGCACACAGACGTCAGCTCGCGCAGAGTGTTCATGGCCAGCGCGGTCGGCTCGGCCATCGAGTTCTACGACTTCTATATCTATGGCACGGCGGCCGCACTGGTCTTCCCCGCTGTCTTCTTCCCGAACCTGAGCCATTCCCTGGCGCTCTTCGCCTCCATAGCCACCTTCAGCACCGCTTTTCTGGCCCGGCCAATCGGCGCCGCGATATTCGGCCACTACGGCGACCGCTTCAGCCGCAAAGGCACCTTGGTGGTCACCCTGATCACCATGGGGCTGGCCACCATGGCAGTCGGCATGGTTCCCGGCGCCGCCTCGATCGGGGCGGCCGCACCGGCGGCCATTGTCTTGTTGCGACTCGTGCAAGGCATTGCGGTCGGCGGCGAGTGGAGCGGCGCGGCACTACTCTCCGCCGAGTACTCGCCAAGCCACGATCGCGGCCGCGCCGCGACTGCCGTGCCGATCGGAACCTCAACAGGGCTGTTGCTCAGCAGTCTGGTCTTCCTCATCGTCAGCGTGACGGTCGGGGAAGAAAGCCCCGCATTCCTGTCGTGGGGATGGCGGGTGCCCTTTATCGCCAGCGGGCTCCTGGTGGCGGTGGGTCTGTACATCCGGCTCCATATCGCCGAGACACCAGAGTTCGTCGACGCGAAGGCTCACCACCAACTGGTCAAATCGCCACTGCGACAAGTGATGAAAGAGAACCCACGCACCCTGGTACTGACCAGCGGCACCATGCTGATCATCTTCACGCTGTCTTTCATGACCAACACATACTTCCCGGGATTCGCCCGGTCCGAATTGCACTTCTCCCGCGCGGCCATACTCACCGCCGGCGCGCTCGGGGCGATCGTTCTCATGGTGTCGGCAGCGGCCGGCGGAATCCTCAGCGACCGACTGGGCCGACGCAGAGTGATATTGACCAGCATGGGCCTGATGCTCCCGTGGACGCTACTGATCACTCCCCTGATGATCAGCGGCCCGTTCTGGGCCTACCTGGCAGCCATGGTGCTCACCTATGTGCTGTTCGGGCTCGCCTTTGGGCCGATGGCGAGCTTCCTGCCGGAGTCCTATCCCGTCGGTACCCGCTACAGCGGCACCGGGGTGGCGTTCAACGTGGCCGGCGTATTCGGCGGCGCCATCCCCCCACTGATTGCCGGTCCATTGCAGAACACTCTGGGCAGCTGGGCCGTCGGCCTGATGCTGCTGACGATCTGCGCCATCAGCGTCGCGTCCGTCTCCGGCATGAAAGAAACATGGGCCGGAGCTGGGCACTGAATTGCCCGCCACCGAAATGCGATGGCGGGCAACCAGTTTCCGTCAGTTATCCGCCGTCAACGCGTCCAACGCCTTGGTCAGCTCGGCGACCGTATCGGCATGCTCGCGCGGGTGCTTGCCATCGAAAGCCGAGGACGGCACCGCAAGCTTGACCTCTTCGAGCACGTTGGCAGTCGCAATCCCGGCAGCCTTGCGGGTCTCGTCGATCGCCCAGATACCGCCGTAGCGGCCCGCCGAGGTGCCGATCACGACAGTCGGCTTGCCCTTGAAGACGCTGGAGCCAAAGGGACGCGAGAGCCAGTCGATCGCGTTCTTCAGCGAGCTGGAAATGGTGCCGTTGTTCTCGGGGCTGACCAGCAGTACCGCGTCAGCGCCCGCGACAGCGGCGCGCAGGGCCTCGGCGGCCGCGGGCGCGCTGTCACCGTCTATGTCCTCGTTGTAGTGCGGAAGATCGGCCAGACCCTCGTAGATGCTCACACTCACCCCGGCCGGCGCGTTCTCCGCTGCCGCCTCCGCGAGCTGCCGATTGATCGATGCTTTGCGCAGGCTTCCGACGATTGCCAACACGTTCTTCTCTGCCATGGGGAACACCTTTCATCAGAGCGGCGCGTTTGTCGCACCAACATCCTGTTTCTTTGTCATCTTTTACAATACGGACCGTGGTCCGTTTGATTCCCAACGGCTAGTATCAATGTGTTATGGCTGGTCAAGAAATCCCCCTGCTTTCTGTCGACTCTGCGCAAAATCCAGCACAAGGACCCGTTCGAGAGCGAGCCATCGCAACCCGAAACCGCGCGCTACTGCTGGACGCCGCCCGCCAGCTTCTCGACGAGGTCGGCCCGGACGGCATGTCGATGGATGCCGTCGCCAACGCGGCAGGCGTGGGCAAGGGCACGCTGTTTCGCCGTTTCGGCAGCCGCACCGGACTGTTACTGGCGCTGCTCGACCACGAAGAGCACATCGAGCAGCAGGCATTCATGTTCGGACCGCCCCCTCTTGGCCCCGACGCTCCACCGCTCACCCGACTCATCGCGTTCGGGCGGGCCCGGCTTGCCTTCCTGGAACGGCACCTCGACCTCGCACGCGCCACCACCGCCGATGCCGACGCCTGGCACAACGCGCCGCCCACCCTGCTCGTCCGCGCACACATCCGGATGCTGCTGGCCCAGCTCGAATGCACTGGAGACCTCGATACACAGACCCATGCCCTGATGTCGATCATCGATCCCGGCTACGTGCACTTCGCCACCAGCGCCAACGGCCAGACACTGACAGGGCTCGGCGACGCGTGGGAAGACCTGGTGTGCAAGGTGTGCGCACGCTGACCGAGCGTTCTACAGTCGGGCAATGAGCAGCCTTCGCGAAGAGATCCGGTCCGCCCTCGACGTCTCCCCCACGATCGATCCGGCCGCCGAGGTGTCGCGACGGGTGGGGTTCCTCAAGGACTATCTACGAGTCAGTGGGACAAAGGGATTCGTGCTCGGAATCTCAGGCGGACAGGACAGCGCCCTGGCCGGGCGGCTGTGCCAGCTGGCGGCACAGGAATCAAGGCTCGAGGGGACGGAGGCTGAGTTCATCGCGGTGCGATTGCCCTACGGTATACAGGCCGACGAGAACGATGCCCAAGTGGCCCTTAGGTTTATCGACCCCGACCGCTCCATCGTCATCAACGTCAAAGACACCTCCGATGCCGCGGTGGATGCGGTGGCCGATGCACTCGGCGAGACACCGTCGGATTTCGTGCGCGGCAACATCAAGGCCCGGAAACGCATGGTCGTCCAATACGCCGTCGCCGGTCAGCACCGGCTACTCGTGGTCGGCACCGACCACGCCGCCGAGGCTGTCACGGGATTCTTCACCAAATTCGGCGACGGCGGCGTCGATGTCACGCCCCTCACCGGGCTCACCAAACGCCAAGGAGCACAGCTTCTTACCCACCTCGGCGCGCCTGAGAGCATCTCCCAGAAGGTGCCCACCGCCGACCTCGAGGATCATCGGCCCGCCCTGCCCGACGAGGTCGCCCTCGGCGTCACGTACGCACAGATCGACGATTACCTGGAGGGCAAGGCGGTCACCGTCGAGGCCGCCGACCGTATCGAACGCTGGTACCTGCAGACCAGGCACAAGCGGACCGTGCCGGTCACCCCGTTCGACGGCTGGTGGCGCTAAGAATCCGTCGACGGCGGACTCGTCCCGGCCCTCTGAAATCCGGGACGCAGTGCATTGGTGAAGGCGTGATTGACGAGCCGCATCGCGACGCTGTAGGGCCACCACAGCGTGCGCTTGAACAGGTAGAGCGCACGGATGTCGATCCCGGTGTAGACGAGGTAGCGGTTGTGGCGGATGCCGTGCACGATCCGGTCGGCCACCTTCTCGGGCGAGGTGGCATGCCCCACAAACCGGTTCACCCACTTACTGACGTCGGGGTTGTCGCGGTCCACTCCGGCGATGTCGACGGTGCGCACCAGCGGAGTGTTGACGGCGCCAGGCACCACCACGGTGACGCCGATCTTGTAGCGCGCCAGATCGAAGCGCAGGACCTCCGAGACGCCACGCAGCCCGTACTTGCTGGCGCTGTAGGCCGCATGCCAGGGCAACGCGACCAGCCCGGCTGCCGAGGACACGTTGACGATCTGACCACCGCTGCGGGCCTTGATCATGGCCGGCACGAAGCTCTCGATGACGTGGATGGGTCCCATCAGGTTGATATCGACCACCGAGCGCCATTGCTCGTGGCTGAGCCTGTCGACAGACCCCCACACGGATATGCCCGCGATATTGAGCACGACATCCATGCTCGGGTGCGTCGCGAGGATGTCCGAGGCGAAGGCGGCCACCGCGTCATAGTCGGAGATATCGAGCGCCCGGTAGGCGCTGACCTTCCCTCCGGCTGCCTTGATCTCCTCAACCACGGACTCGAGTCCGTCCACGGCACGGTCGGTCAAAAACAGGTCGGCGCCCTCGCGCCCCAGACGCAGCGCGGTGGCCCGTCCTATCCCGCTGGCGGCCCCGGTGACGAAGCATCGCTTACCGGTGAAGTCGTATGCCATTACTGAACCGTACCGGCCGTCATTCTTAAATTTCTGCGCGGTCCAATAGCAAACGGTACCTTCGGAATATGACGGTTGATAGCACGCAATCTCGCCGCAGTTGGTTACCGTGGGCAACTACAATTGCAGTAGTGGTGATAGCCACCACGGCATGCGCCGGCGGAACCTCCACCCACCTTTCGCGAGGCACGGACGACGCCCCCGCCGCCACCGGAGCCTCCACTTACCCCCAGGCCCCGGCGGCCCCCATGCGCGACTCGATGCAACAGGCCCCGCAACACGGCCCGCCGACGGAGGCCAAACGGGACATCGTCAAGACCGGGACTATGACGCTCATCGTGTCCAATCCGTCCGACGCCGCCGACAAAGCGGCCGGGTTCGCCGAATCGGCCAACGGCCGGGTGGAGAGCCGCTCGGAGGACGCGGGATCGAGATCTGGCCGTGCGCAGACGTCGATCGTGCTGCGGATACCGGCGGCCAAGCTCGACGGAGTACTGCGCGACCTCAAAGAACTCGGAAAGGTCAAGTCGGCCGACACCAAAAGCGATGACGTGACGTCACAGCGGGTCGACCTGGATGCCAGGATCGCGGCCCTGCAGACATCCGTCGACCGGCTGCTCGGGATCATGCGCGACTCCAAGGACACCGATGCCTTGATCAAGGCCGAAACCGAGTTGTCCAAGCGTCAAGCCGACCTCGATAGTCTGCGGGCGCAACGCAACCAACTCGGAGAACAAATCGCCTACAGCTCGGTCACCGTTACGTTCCTCGCCGAAGAAGTGGGCCTGCCGCCGACACCACCCAAGTACCAAGGGTTCTTCGGACAGATCGAGCGTGGCTGGGATGGTCTCGTCGCGGCGGGCAACAACGTGCTGCTGCTCTTCGGACTGCTACTCCCCTGGCTCGGCGCGTTGGCCGTTCTCGGCGGAGTCGGCTACGGCGTCCACCGTGTGGTGCTGCAACGCCGATCCGATACGACGCCGCTAGCGACCCAAAAGACTGACACGCCATAGGGTTTCAATGGTCGCGATCGCCCGGGCCGGGTCGGTGTCACGCCCGACGAACGAGCTGTCGCCCGAGACGGTGGACGCGGTGAGCGCCACGAGGGACCGCACCAAGGCGGGTAGATCGTCCGAGATCGGTTGCGCGCCGCGTTCATTCACCTCGATCTCGGCGATCTTGAGGATCTTTTCGATGACAACGTCGGTGAGGTCGTCGAGCAGCCCGGCGATGGTCGGGTCGGTGATCCGCGCCTCCTGGCACGCCTTCATCAACGGGTCATTGTGCGCGAATGACGCGGCGGCGCTGCCCACCATGCGGTTGGCGAACTGCTCGGGGGTCTCGTCTTCTCCGCGCGGCGCGAAGTAGTGGGTCAGCTCGTCGAGTTCCGCGAACGCATTGCCGACCATCTGCGCAAGCACCGAGTACTTGCTGTCGAAATAGAAATAAAACCCCGACCGGCCCACTCCGGCCCGCTCGCTGATCGCGCTGACCGAGAGGTCCGCGAAGCTGTGGTTTTCCGCGATCAGCTCGGCAACGGCAGCCATGATCGCGTCCCGCTGGCGATCACCACGGGTCTGCGTGCCACTGCGCGCTGGACTGACCACCTGCACAGTTTGCACTGAAACACGGCATGAACAGAACTTGACACCCGTCAAGTTCTGCGGCGAAGATGAGCTGGAGCACATTGACGTGCTTGCCGCGAGCGAAGGAGCGACGCCCCATGGCGACGATCAACAGCACCGATTACCTCATCGACCAGGCCAAACGCCGCCTTCCCACGATGAACACCCTTCCTGGGATGGGTTACGTCGAGAACTACCTCAACAATCGCGAATGGCCGCTCAAAGAGTTGGCCCCGCCGCCACCCGGAAGCGGTTTGAAGCCGGTGATGGGCGACCAAGGGCTGCCGCTGCTCGGCCACATGGTCGAGATGTTCCGCGGGGGCATCGACTGGGTGCTCAACATGTACCAGGAGCGCGGCCCGGTCAGCTGGTCACAGACCCCCATCGGCAAGATCGTCGCCGCGCTGGGTCCCGACGCCACCCAGGCGGTGTTCAGCAACGCGAACAAAGACTTCTCCCAGCAGGGCTGGGTCCCGGTGATCGGCCCCTTCTTCAGCCGTGGGCTGATGCTGCTGGATTTCCAGGAGCACCGCGAGCATCGGCTGATCATGCAGCAGGCGTTCCTGCGCAGTCGGCTGGCGGGCTACGTGGAGCAGATCGATTCGGTCGCAAGTGAGATCGTCGCCGAGTGGCCGACGAACGACAGCCGGTTCCTGTTCTATCCGGCCATCAAGGAATTGACCCTGGACGTCGCCTCCGTGGTGTTCATGGGCAACGAGCCGCATGCTCAGCATGAGCGGTTGGAGAAGGTCAACAAGGCATTCGTGGCGACCACCCGCGCCGGTGGCGCCATCTTCCGGTTCGGCCTGCCGCCCTTCAAGTGGTGGCAGGGGTTACAGGGCCGCAAGCTGCTCGAAGAGTACTTCGCCGAGCGGGTAGGCATTGCCCGCCGCAAGGATTCGGGCGCAGACATGCTGACAGCGTTGTGCCACGCGGAAACTGACGAGGGCGACGCCTTCTCCGACACCGACATCGTCAACCACATGATCTTCTTGATGATGGCCGCGCACGACACCACCACGTCGACCACCACGACCATGGCGTACTACCTGGCCGCCAATCCCGAATGGCAGGAACGGGTTCGGGATGAGTCGGACCGCCTGGGCGACGGCCCGCTGGACATCGACGCGTTGGAGAAGCTGGAGAGCCTGGACCTGGTGATGAACGAGGCGCTGCGCCTCGTCACCCCGCTGCCGTTCAATATCCGCTCCGCGGTGCGCGATACCGATCTGCTCGGATTCCACATACCGGCCGGGACCATGATCAACATCTGGCCCGGCATGAACCACCGATTGCCGGAGTTGTGGACGGATCCGGACACATTCGATCCCGACCGCTTCTCCGAACCGCGCAACGAGCACAAGCGTCACCGCTACGCGTTCTCACCGTTCGGCGGAGGTGCGCACAAGTGCATCGGCATGGTGTTCGGTCAGCTGGAGATCAAGGCCATCATGCACCGACTGCTCCGGCGGTACCGGTTTGAGCTGGCGCACCCCGACTACCAGGCCAAGTGGGACTACGCCGGCATGCCGCTGCCCATCGACGGCATGCCAATAGTCCTGCGTCCCTTGCACTGAGCGCGTGGGTCGCTAGCAGGCCAGACGGTTGGCACAGGCGGTGACCGCCTTCAGCGAAGACGTGGTGGCGTCGTGGGCGCGGCCCATCGCCCACGCGGTGCCGCTGCCGTTGGTGCCGTAGACGAAGGTGCACGTCTCATCGCCGTCGTGCATCTGGTGAAAGCTGAGCGTTTCCATCTGTATCCCGCGCTCGGACAGCATGGCGGTCAGCGCCGCCATGGGCCCGCAGGCGCTGACCGTTGATGATTCGATGCACTCATCGATCGCCAGCGTCGCCTGGTAGGTGCCGTTGGCCTCGGACCACTGGCCCAGCTTCAACACGCCACCACTGCGCTCATAGGTCTGACAGAACGAGGCCCAGGACATATCGCTGGCCTCCTCGCGCAGTCCGCGTGGCAGCGGGACGCCGAAGCGGGCCGTGAACGGATCGATCTGCGGGGAAATTGTTGTGTGGGAGAACATGTTCCGGTCTTTCATCCGAAGTGGAGGTGACCGACAGGTAGTAGCTTCGACCCACAGCGAGGGGTCGGTCTGGATCAGACCCCGCTGCGGGTTGCTACTACGAGATGACCGGAGAAGTACAACACGTGAACAACAGTAGACGCGGCGTCTGATTAGCGCAAATACTTTCCCAGAACCAGCATCGATCGTTCGTGGTCGGGATCGGGAGGATCGTCGACGAGGACGCGCAGACGTTCGGTGATGGTGTCACCGTCCAGATGGGTGCCGATGAGCACCAGACTCGCCCCCGACGAGAAATCGGCTCGTTTGGGCACCTTGTCGATACTGATGTGGTCTCCCACGGTGTGCACGGCCAGCATCTTGTCACCCAACCGCACCAGGCCCTTGATGCGATAGACACCGGCGGGCTGGCTGTCGAGGAACTCGATGAGCCGTCGCGGATGCAGCGGCTGCTCGGTGGCGAACTCCACCGTCTCATAGTGATGGTGCGCATGGTGCTCATGACCGTGGTCCTCGCGAATGAGGTCCTCAAGCGAGAGCTGACCGACCGGCGCAGGCCGTTCCTTCTTGTCGAACAGCAGCCGGGGGTCCACATCGGCCCCGGCGGTCTCCACGATCGACGCACGCGGGTTACGTTCCTTGACGACGGCACGTAGGTGAGTGCGATCTCCTGCGTCGGCCAGGTCAATCTTGTTGAGAACCACCAGATCCGCCAAGTCCAGGTGCTGGACGACCTCCGGATGCCGGGCCGCGACGTCCTCGTACTGGGCGGTGTCGACGACGGTGACCAGCCCTCCGTAACCGATCCGGCGGTCCTCGGCCGTCGCGGCGAGCACCATCCGCACCAAGGGCAGCGGCTCGGCCAGCCCGCTCGCCTCGATGACGATGGCGTCGATATCCCGGCCGGCGAGGGTGGTCAGCATGGCGCCCAGTTCGTCGTCCTCGGCGGCACAGCACAGGCATCCGTTGGACATCGTCATGGTCGAGTCGACCTGACCGGCGACCAGCATGGCGTCAATGTTGATGGCACCGAAGTCATTGACTACCACGCCAATTCGAACACCCAGGGTGTTGCGCAACAGGTTGTTCAGCAGCGTTGTCTTGCCGGCACCCAAGAAGCCGGAGACGATGGTGACCGGGATCAAGCTGTGTTCTCGACACTTCTCCGCACAGTGCCAGTGTAGGTAAGCCCGTCAACTAGTTGATGGTGGAGATGATGCCGCCGTTGACGAAAATCGTCTGGGCCGTGGTCCACCCCGATTCCGGAAGCACCAGCAGCCTGGCCACCGGCAGGATGTCATCGCCGCGACCGATCTGGCCGTTGATGCTCATCGACTCCAGCCATCCGATGTTCTCGTCGGATTCGGCGGGATAGAAGAAGCTCGTCTGCAAGGGGCCGGGCGCGATGCAGTTGACGGTGATCCCCCTGCCACCAACCTCTTTGGCCAGCGCCTTGGTGAAATGCTCCACGGGGGCCTTGGATCCGGCGTAGGCACTGTACGTGGGCGCTAGCGCCCCCACCATGGTCGTGACGAAGCTCAGGATCCGCCCGTTGTCGGCCATCCGGCGCGCAGCCTCGCGCATCATGAAGAACACCGTCTTGGCGTTGGCGTTGAAAACACCGTCATATTCGTCTTCGGTGATATCCGCCAGGGGTTTCCGCACAATCATCCCCGCGGTGTTGATCAGGATGTCCCAGCGGCCAAACGCCTCGAAGGTGGCGTCGGCGACCTTGGTGCAGTTCTCCGGAACGGAAAGGTCAGCCTGGAAGCTGACCGCCTCGCCGCCGGACTCCTGGATCTGCCGAACGACGTCCGCGGCCATCGCTGACTTGTTATCGCTGCGATAGTGCACCACGATCTGAGCGCCGTCGTACGCCAGCGTCTGTGCAAGTGCCGCACCCATGTTGGCCGATGCCCCGGTAACCACCGCGACCTTCCCCGCCAGCGGCCGCTCCTGCGGCCGGTAGGGCTGAACCGGATCGATTGTCTGTGGGATGTCGACCATGTCTACTCCTCGTAGCAGTCAGTCGCCCGTGTCGGGCAAGCTTCAACGCTATGGGGTCGCCCTAACCAAAGCCAACAAAAGATGATTGACAGCTAACAAGCGCACCTTGTGAGACTCCCCCGCCCGGGAATGCCCGAACTACCGTCGGAGTTGTCGCTCGAGGGCTCACGAAGGGAACACCATGCCGCAGAAGGTCGTCATCGCCGGTGGTCACGGTCAGATCGCCGCGCATCTCATCCGCCTGCTGGCCGCACGCGGCGATACTGCCGTCGCGTTGATCCGCAATCCCGATCACGCCGCCGACGTCCGGGCATGGGGCGCTGAGCCGCTGGTTCTAGACCTGGAATCAGCCGACACAGAAACCGTCGCGGCGGCGCTGGCGGGAGCCGATGCCGCGGTCTTCGCCGCCGGTGCCGGACCGGGCAGCGGGCCGGCCCGCAAGGACACCGTCGACCGGGCCGCCGCCGTTCTCTTGGCCAGCGCATCAGAACACGCACAGATCCGCCGGTTCATTCAGATCAGTGCGTTCGGCGCCGGGGAGCCCGCACCGACCGAAGGCGACGAATCGTGGATCGCCTACGTGATCGCGAAGACGGCCGCCGAGGAAGACCTGCGCGCACGTGACGACTTGGACTGGACGATCCTGCGCCCGGGCCTACTCACCGACGCGGCACCGACCGGTTCAGTTACTTTGTCGTCCAGCATGATCGAGCGCGGGTCCGTCTCGCGGGCCGATGTTGCGACGGTGGTGGCGGGGCTGCTGACGACTCCGAATACAACGCACCAGGTCCTGTTCCTCACCGAAGGGCCCACACCGATCACCAGCGCGATCGCCGCGCTCTAGAGCAAAGCGAACAGCCGATCGAGGGTGCGTAGCTGCTCGTCGTACGGAGTGTCCAACTTGACCAGCAGCGTCGAGATGCCTGCCGCGCGATAGCGTTCCAGTCGTTCGCCGATCATCTCGTCGGTACCGACGAGGTTGGTCAGCCGACCCAGGTCCTCGGGAACAGCGTCTCGTGCCGCTTCCCGATCTCCGGCACGCCACAGCGATTCCACCGTACGGACGCCATCGCCGTATCCGAGCCGGGTGAATGCCTCGTTGTAGAAGTTTCGCCCGGACGCACCCATGGCGCCGATGGTGAAGGCATATCCGGAAGCGTGACGCTTGATCGCGGCTGCGGCATCGGTTGCGGTATCGGCGAATTCGAGAGCAACCGGTGCCACCAAATCGATATCGCTCAGCTCCCGTCCGGCGGCCACCGCCGCCTCCCCGATGGGGCCGAGGAACACCTCGGAGAGTTCCGGGATGAAGGAGTTACCGAGCCAGCCGTCGGCAAGTTCGCCGGTGAGCGCCAGATTCGCCGGACCCATGGCTGCGATGTAGATGGGCACGCCCTGCGGTGCCACCATGGGCCGCAAGGGTTTTCCGGAACTGCCCGGCAACGGCAACGTGTACACCTGCCCCTCGTACTGAAGCCGCTCCCCTCGGGCCACGATCCGGACGATGTCGATGGTTTCCCGGGTGGTCTGCACCGGCTTGGTGAAGCGCACCCCGTGCCAGCCCTCCATCACCTGCGGGCCCGAGGCGCCCACTCCGAGAATGAAGCGCCCGCCGGAGAGCTGTTGGATGCTCAGCGCCGACGTCGCCAGCATCGCCGGTGACCGCGAGCCCAGCTGAACCACGAAGGTCCCCAGGCCGATGGTCTCGGTGTGGGCAGCCAGGTAGGCAATACCGGTCAGGGCGTCATACCCCCATACCTCGGGCACCCAGAGCGAGGCCACCCCCAGCCGCTCAGCCCGCCGCGCAAAGTCGGCAGCACCCGGCAACCTCGGCTCGATCGTCACACCAATTCGCATCCGACCCTCCATCGCAGACGTAGGATCAGCCTATGCGATACCGCGACTGTCCCACTATCGAAGTGTCACAACGGATGTCGGGAACAGTCGCCGAAGCGTGGGCTCTGGTCACCGATATCTCCTTCCCCACCTACTGCACAGGAGAGCTCATCGACGTCCAGTGGCTGGACGGCGCCGACAAGGTTGCGGTGGGCGCGCGATTCAAGGGCACCAACGGTGGGGATGGCAGCCGGTGGGAAACCATTTCGGAGATCACCGAGGTCGGGCCCGAGTCTCGCTGGGTGTGGAACGTGCTCTCCGAGGGCGGGACGTATGCGGCGAGTTGGGGTTTCGAGGTAGAACCGGCCAGTGATGGAGTGATCGTGCGGCAATGGGGGCGCCTCGGTCCGGGCCCCTCGGGATTGACACCCGCGATCAAGGCCATGCCCGAGAAGGAAGCGCGCATCGTGTCACGCCGCCTACAGGAATGGCAGGCGGGAATGGAGTCCAACCTCCGCGAGATCGCCGAACGTCTGTCGCGCTAGCCGGTCAAGTTCTCGGGCTCGGACCAGCCGATCAGCTCATCGCGGGCCCGGGCCACACGCGACCGGATGGTGCCGATCGCACAGCCGCAGACATCCGCCGTCTCCGCGTAGGACAGGCCTACAACCTGCGTGAGCACCAACGCCTCGCGCCGGTCGTCGTCGAGCGCTGCCAGCAGAGACTTGAGCTCCACCAACTCCTCGAACCGATGTGTCGGGCGGCGCAGTGACGCTTCCTCAAGGTCGGCGCCGTGCGCAATACGCGGCCGGGACTTCAGGTGACGAATATGGTCGGCAACCACGCGGCGCGCGATCGACAGCAGCCAGGTGCGCACCGTCGAGCGTCCCGCGAACCGCGGCAGCGCGCCGAGGGCCCTCAGGTATGTCTCCTGGGTGAGGTCATCGGCGACACCGGTATCGGCCAGGTAGGCGACGAATCGCCACACGTCACCCTGGGTCGCCTTGACCAAAGATTCGAGGGCGGATTGGTCACCACGACCGGCGGACAGCGCAAGCTCAAGCAGCTGCTCGTCGTCGGTGCCGGTGGCCACGAGTCCTACTCTATGTCGTAGACGTTCACAGGTGAACAGCGGGAACTCTTTAACCGGTTCATCCGACCAATATTTCGTGACTTATACCGAGGACAGGCCCGATGCTCGCGAGTCCCAGACGAACACCGTGTGGGGGCGATTCGCACCGATCGTACTGCGCCTGCACTTCTACGCGGGGCTCCTCGTCGGCCCGTTCCTGCTGATCGCGGCGCTGACCGGGCTCGCGTACGCGCTGGTGGGACAGGTCGATGCCGTCGTGTACCGCCAGGAGCTCAAGGTCGATTCCGTCGGATCCCAGCAGCTGCCGCTATCGCAACAACTGGCGGTCGCGACCGCGGCGCAGCCGTCCGGCACGGTCACCTCCATTCGCCCGCCGGCGGCGCCGGACGATACGACCCGCGTAGTGCTGGCCGTTCCCGAAGACAACACCGTTCCCGCCGACTACTCGCGCACGGTGTTCGTCGATCCGTACAGCGGGGAGATCCGCGGCACCTTGACCACGTACGGCGAATGGCTGCCGGTACGCGCCTGGTTCGACGAGCTGCACCGGAACCTGCATCTGGGCGCGTTCGGGCGCAACTACAGCGAACTTGCGGCCAGCTGGCTGTGGGTGGTCGCCCTGGGCGGGCTGTTGCTGTGGATCGGCTACCGCCGCCGTACCGGACGGCTGAGCAGGATCGCGCTCCCCGATCGGGACGCCACCCCGCGACGGCGCAGATTGACCTGGCACGGCGCGGTCGGGGTCTGGATTGTTCTTGGGCTGCTGGCGCTTTCGGTTACCGGGCTCACCTGGTCGCGTTATGCCGGCACCAACATCGGTGATCTCACCCAGGCCATCCGCCCGGCGCTGTCCACCGAGCTCAACCCGGCTGCTGCCGCCACGCCGATGACCGGACATGAGCACCATGGCGCCGCCGCGACGTCAGGCGGCGAGCCGCTGGCCGGTGTCAACACGGTGCTGCAGACGGTGCGTGAGGCCGGGCTGCGTGGGCCGCTGTGGATGACACCGCCGCCCGGGCCCAACACGGCATGGCTGGTCTCCGAGCGCAAGCGCAACATCCCGACGTATCTGGACGCCATCACCGTGAATGCCGCCAACGGGGAGATCACCGGGCGCAGTAATTTCTCGGAGTGGTCACTGCTGCAGAAGTCGACGGAGTGGGCGATCGACGGGCACATGGGCGTCCTGTTCGGCATCCCGAATCAGATTCTGGTCGCGCTCATCGTGATTGGTCTCATCACCGTGATCACCCGCGGCTATCTGATGTGGTGGCGCAGGCGCCCGACCAAGAGTGGCCGCTGGTCCGTACCGCCGCGACGGGGCGGCCTACTTGCTCTCAAACCGCTGGAATTGGCCGGGGTGGCGGCAGCTGTGATCGGAGCCGGCTGGTTCATGCCGCTGCTGGGAATCTCACTGGCGGCGTTCCTCGCCGTCGACCTTGTCTGGGGGTTCGTGGCGAACCGCCGCGCCGGGGCGTCAGGCGGCTGAGTTGTCGGTGGAGCGCAGATGCCGCTCCCCCGCAGCCACTTCGTCGAGGAACACCGCGCGATGCTGGTTCGGCGGTGTACGTCCGGCACGGTAGTCACGCAGCACCAGCAGCGCGAAGATCAACCCGAGTAGTACCGGCGAGTGGCTGATGACGCGCGCCAATGTCACCTGATCGTTGACGGCGTCGTTGATCACGTACCCGGTGAGCACGAGCGCGAATGCGCCCAGCACCGTTGCCATTCCGGCCGCGGCGGCGGGACGCACACCGGCGATCACCATGGCCACGCCGAGGGCCACCACCCAGGCGGTGGATTCGTTCATCAGATGCTCGCCGGTCATCGCACCGTGGTGATGCGACGACACCATCCCGAAGTCGATTCCCGCGACTTGCATCCCGGCCACACCTAGCTGAAGCAGCCCGATGAGCACCAGTGCGCACCGGTTGATGTTCTGACGCGCCCAGTGCGCGTACCGGGCCATTGGCGTGAGGGGTTCGACGGCCGCGGCTGCCAGGATCTGTCCGGTGAGGTCGCGCGTCGGGGCCGAACGCGCGTAGGCGAACTGACGATCCAGTCCGCGCGCCCGTCCCAGCCATTCCCGGCAGGACGCGCAGGAGAGCACATGCTCATCCAGACGCTTGCGCGCGACGCTCGCCTGCTCACCGTCGACCCACGCCGACAGCTGCTCGCGCACTTCCTGACAGTTCACCCCTCTATGGTCGCCTATCGCGTGAACTTAGGTGTGAAGACCCCTGATCTGCGGACCTCTACAGCGCCGCGAGCAGCTGATTCGAGTCCGCAACGGCACCGAACACCCCGCCCTGCATGGTCACCATCTTGAGCGCGGCGGCGTGGTTTCCGGGATCGGTCGCACCGGTGCAATCGGACAAGATGAGGCATTCAAAGCCTCGATCGTTGGCCTCGCGCATGGTGGTGTGCACGCAGACATCTGTCGTGATGCCCGTCAGCACGATGTACCGAATGCCGCGGGTGCGCAGCACCAAATCGAGATCGGTTGCGTAGAAGGCCCCCTTGCCCGGCTTGTCGATGACGGGCTCGCCCGGCAGCGGGGCCACCTCCGGCACAATTTCCCATCCTGGTTCCCCCTGAACCAGGATCCGCCCGCAAGGCCCAGCCACGCCGATCTCGGCGCCAATCCGGGCAGACCGCCATCGTTTGTTGGCCGGCAAGTCCGAGAGATCCGGTCGATGGCCCTCGCGAGTGTGAATGATGGTCATCCCTGCGGCCCGTGTCGCCGCGAGCACACGTGCCGTCGGTTCCAAACCTGCACGCGTCAGCGATAGGTCATAACCCATGGTGTCGACGTACCCGCCGGGACCGCAGAAATCGACCTGCCAATCGATGCACAGCACGGCGGTGTGCGCGGGGTCCACGGGGCCGTCAAACGGCCACGGGTACGGCTGTGCGTCCACCTGCCCCGTCATGCCGACACCCCGCGCCGCGCGTGGCGTATCGCGACATAGACAAGTGCGGCGGTCACCATTCCCACCAGAGCGTCGGAAAACTGCGGCGCCCACAGATGTGCGGCCAACGCCGACGCCGCGCCCGCCGCCCAGGCCCCGAAGGACTCCCAACGAATCGCCGCGTCACCCGTGGTGAATCCGAAACGCGGCAACACTAACTGGTCAAGGATGAGCACCGTTCCGATGGGCGGAACCACCACACCCAAGAGGGTCAGCCACTGCTCGAACTGCGACCACACACCCAGCACCGCCAACAACACCCCCACCGAGCCGAGCAGCACGGCCAGCAGCCGCATCTTCTGACCGGCGAGTTGGCTCCAGCCGACCGCGCCGTTGTACAGGCAATGCGTGCAGACCGACCCCAGGTTGACGAAAACGAACGCTATGGAGACCGGCACCAGCCAACCGCCCGCGCCGATCAGCGCGCCGAGGAAATTGCCGCCGTCCGTACCGGGTGAAGGTGCGGCACCCAGGGCAACGATCAGGCCGCCGATCACCATGGCAATGGCGTTGCCGAGCGGGAAGGCCGCAAAAGAGGCCCAAAAGCCTTGGCGCCCACTGCGAGACCAGCGGGTGAAGTCCGCGGTCATGGTCCCTGAATCGATGAAACAGGCGACCACCAGGGTAACCGCGGCGCCCATGCTCATCGCGGCCCCGCCCGCTCCTCCGCCATAGCCGAAGGCGTCCGCAAGCGTCGAATTACGCAGGGCCAGAGCAATAGCCACCGCACCCAGCAACAGATATAGCGGCGCGGCAACCAGGCCGATCACCGACAGCGCCCTGATGCCGAGCAGCGTCACCGTCACATAGCCGATGCCTGCGGCCAGGGCCGTCCACCGCGCGTCCCATCCTGCGCTGCTGGCCAACACCGATCCGGTGAGACCCGTCTGGAACGCGAACCAACCGATCACCACGGTAGCCAGGAAGCCGGAGACCACCCGGTATCCGAGCGTCCCGAATGTCCCGATCGCGATGAGCGCGAAGTTCTTTCCCGTCTTACCTGCGAGGTAACTCAATGCACCGACGTAGCCGGTCAGCACGGCGTTGCCCAATGCGATCGCCAACATCCCGCGCCAAAAGCCCAGCGAGTAGACGACGAGCCCGCCAAATACGGCGCAGGTCAGGATCATCGGGAATCCGAGCCACACCGCGCCAACGGAGATCAGGCTTCGTCGCGCGTGTTGCGGAACCGGTTCGTTCTCGTACTCGGAGCTCCCGGATTCGGGGGCGTCGGCGGCAGTGACGTCTGACGAAGCAGCGACTTCTGTGGTCATCGACGCACAGGATCTCGGCACGATGTTGCACGCGCGGTCCGCACCGGTTACGTGTGCGTGACGACACCCCCCCCGGTTCAATACCGGGGGGTCTAGGCGTGCGCGCCCCAGCCAAACACCCGTGATGTCAGTAGAACCAGGCCCAGAGACACCGCCGCCACCACCACCAGACCGATCACCGCGACGACGAGCGGGCGCCAGCCGCTGCGAGCGATCTCCCGGAAATTGGTGTTCAGCCCCACTCCGGCGAAGGTCAGCAGAAATGCCCACTTGGACACATTGACCAGGTTGTTGACCTGACCCTTTGTCAGCCACCCGAGGGTCACGACGGCGGATACGGCCAGGAAGCCCAGAACGAACTTGGGGAACTTGTCCCACACGAACGCGGCCCTGGCCTTCAGTCCGGGAGCGACGTTGTCCGCCTCACCGCGGGCCGCCCAGTACAGCGCGAAACCGAGCACCACGAACCCGATGAGCGCGTTGCGGGTGGATTTGACGACCGTTGCGATGTCACCAGCATGCTCGGAGTAGAGGCGCCCCGTGGCGACCGTCTCGGCGGTGTTGTCGACGGCCAGGCCCGCCCACAAACCGAACTCGTAGTCAGTGAGGCCAAGCCCGTGTCCGATCGCCGGCAGGGTGAACAATGCCACCGCGCCGAGCGCCAGAATGGACGCGATGGCGTAGCTGACGTCGGAATTGCGGGCCCGGATGGCGCCCTTGGCCGCGATGATGGCCGACACCCCGCAGATCGAGGTGCCGATGGCGAGCAGCGATCCCAACTTTCCGCTCAGCCCAAACCATCTGGCCGCCAACAAGATGATGGAACCGGCCACGGTCATGTCCACCAGGATCTGCACCAGGCTGGTGCCACCCAACTTGAGGACGTCGCCCAGCACGAATCGCGCACCGAGCGCCACGATGCCGATCTTGAGCCAGAACTCGTAGGTCTGCACCCCGGGCCGGAAGATGCGATGTAGCCCGATGGTGTTGGTGATCAGCAGGCCGATCACGATGGCCCACAAGACATATTCGATGTCGGGCACCGTCCAGTGCTGCGCCTTGGCCAGATCTTTCCACCAAATCTGCGCGTACTTGCCCAGCAGACCCACGCCGATGAGCAGCAGGATGCCGGGCACGTAGTCGAGTGGGCGGTGCGAGGTGAAACTCGCCTCAGGGTCTTCGTATGCCTCGGCGGCGGTTTGTGTCTCGGTCTTTGAAGTCATCGGGTCACCACGGAATCTTCGGCAGCACATTGGCCACGGCCAGTAGGGCGATCACACCGGCGATGATGGTTGCCCACCAGTCGACGCCTATGCGCGCGATGAGAGATGTTGTGGGCTGGTCCGCGGCGGGTGTCGAGGCGCCGGACTGTTCGTCGGTCACGGACGGAAATCTTTCTGCTGCGCCACCAGGCCCGCAAGACATCCGCTCGTATTGAGTCGAGGCCAGGCCCCGGATCAAACTTGACACCCTGTCAAGTACAGTCGACGACGCCCGCAGACAACGCCGTCGGAAGGTCCTCGTCCCGTGTATCCAGGCACCCACGCAGCCCAGTTCCCCGACAAGCCCGCCGTCGTGATGGCAGGCTCCGGGGCCACGCTCACCTACGGAGAGTTGGACGAGCAGTCCCGGCGGTTGGCCCGCCACTGGTATGACAGCGGTCTACGCAGAGGCGATCACGTGGCGCTGCTCAGCGACAACGTTCCCGAGGTGTTCGTCGTGTACTGGGCCGCACTGCGGTCCGGGCTGTACATCACGTCGGTCAACCATCACCTGGCGCCCGCGGAAGTCAGCTACATCGTCAACGATTCCGGCTCCACGGCACTCGTGGTCGCCGCCGGTGTGCGAGAGCAGGCCGAGGCGATCCTCGACGACATTCCGGCAGTCACGCTGCGCCTGGCATTCGGCGGCGAGGTGCCCGGGTACGACTCGTACGAAGAGGCGCTCGAAAATGCCGCCGACGAGCCGCTCCCCTCACAGCCCGCCGGGTCGGACATGCTGTACTCCTCGGGAACGACCGGTCGGCCCAAGGGAATCAAGGTTCCGCTCATGGACCGGCAGATCGATGAGCCAAGTCCATTCGCGATGCTTTTCGCCCATCTGTACGGATTCAACGCCGACACCGTGTATCTGTCGCCGGCACCGATCTATCACGCGGCACCGCTGCGGTTTTGCGGCTTTGTGCAGTCGATGGGTGGCACCGCGGTGGTCATGGAACGCTTCGGCGCCGAAGAGGCGCTGGCGGCCATCGAGAAACACCGGATAACCCACAGCCAATGGGTTCCGACGATGTTTGTGCGAATGCTGAAGCTGCCCAAAGAAATCCGGGACCGATACGACGTTTCCTCACTCAAGGTCGCCGTGCATGCCGCCGCGCCATGCCCCATCGAGGTGAAACAGTCGATGATCGATTGGTGGGGCCCGATCCTGTACGAGTACTACTCCTCCACCGAGGGCAATGGTGTCACCTTCATCGACTGCGAGACCTGGCTCAAGCGGCCGGGTTCGGTCGGCAGCCCCGCACTCGGGGTACTGCATATCTGCGACGAAGAAGGCGCCGAGCTTCCCGCCGGTGAGGCCGGGCTGGTGTATTTCGAGCGAGACGAGCTGCCGTTCGCCTATCACAACGACGACGAAAAGACGCGTAGCGCTTGCCATCCCAATCATGAGACGTGGACGACGACGGGCGATATCGGCTACGTCGACGACGAGGGCTTCCTGTTCTTGACCGACCGCAAGGCATTCATGATCATTTCCGGGGGCGTGAACATCTACCCCCAGGAGATCGAAAATGCGCTGGCGCTGCACCCTGCCGTGTTGGATGTCGCCGTCATCGGGGTGCCCGATGCCGAGATGGGCGAATCGGTAAAGGCGGTGGTGCAACCCGAGGATCCCTCGGTGGATCGAGAGGCTCTCGCCGCCGAGCTCGCCGAATTTCTGTGTGAGCGCATCGCCCGGTACAAGGTGCCCCGTAGCTTTGACTTCACCGATACCCTTCCGCGCACCCCCACCGGTAAGCTCGCCAAAGGACAGGTGCGCCAGAAATATTGGGAGGGGGCTCAATGAGGACGGTGGCCGCGATCTGCGTTGCCGCGGGGTTACTGACAGGGTGTTCGACATCCGCCACACAGGAGGGGCCATCGAGCGCGCCGAGCGTCACGGTGCCCACAGTTCAACCGGGTGTCATGCCCAATCTGACCGGACTGCAGTGGAGTGACGTGAAACCCCTGCTGCGCAAGTTGGGCAGGGTCAACGTGGCCACCAAGGAAATTCCCGTCGACGACCCGAGTAAGAAGTCCCGGATCATCGCACAGGACCCCACCGCAGGGGCTCACCTCGAGCCGGGCGCGAAGATCACCCTTACTTTCGGAACCTAAGGCGCAGCAGCACCTTTCGAGCATTACCGGGCTACTCTTCACGAGACCGCACCCGCGGACATCACCGCACAGCCGTCTGCCCGGCACGGCCGCGACGCGGATTCGATTCGTCTTGACCCCAGGCCAGCTCCCCATGCCCCGGTCCGGCCTCCCGCCGCCATTCGCCCCCTCTTGACACGGCGGCACTCCATTGAGATGCTCGCAGCATTCGCATGTCAACAGAATTTGAATGCGCGGAGTTCACTCACTGAGGAGGGTCATGGCCACCTATCCAGATCGCCCTATCGCCGGTTCCCGGATCGTCATCACCGGTGCGACCAACGGAATCGGAAAGGAGATTGCCCGGGCTCTGGCGCGGCGCGGGGCGCTGCTGACCCTGCTGGCCCGGGATCCCGACAAGGCCACCGAGACGGTCCGTGAACTGGCGGCCGAGAACGGCGCGATCACGGCGCCGGAGTACATCCAGGCCGACCTCGCCGACCTGGACTCGGTGCGGGCCGCAGCACGCGAGATCGCCGCGACACACCCCCGGATCGACACGCTGGTGAACAACGCCGGCATCCACTCCCTCACCGGCAAGCCCAGCACCGACGGCTTTGACCTGATGACCGCGACCAACCACCTCGGGCCGTTTCTGCTGACCAACCTGCTACTGGATCCGATCATCGCCGCGGATCGTGCACGCATCGTCGTCACCGCTTCCGAGGCGCATCGGTCGTGGCCGCGTATCGACTTGGAGCGATTCACAGAACCACGCCGCTACAAGGCGATCCGCTCGGAGGTTCGGTACGGCCAGTCAAAGCTGATGAACATCTTGTTCACCCAGGAACTTGCGCGGCGCCTCGAGGGCACCGGCGTGACGGTCAACTGCTTCTGCCCCGGCATGGTGTCGACCGGACTGGTTCGGGACAGCCGCGTGCTCACCGCGGCGACGGGCCTTGCCTCGCGCACACCATTCGTGCGACGGCCCGATCAGGGCGCCAAGATGGGAATCCGGTTGGTGCTCGATGAGGATCTCGCAAGTATCACCGGGCAGTTCTTCACCTCCACCCCTGGACTGGGCCTCTTGCCGGCCGTACGAATCCGTTCCAACCTGCAGGCGCAAGAAGGACTGTGGCGGCGCTCCGGCGAGCTGGTGAATCTGTAACACCGTGATCCGGATCTACTCGCGGCAGAAAACCCACGCAGACTACGCCCGCATCCCATCTTCCGGCCGGTTCGCGGAGAGATCGAAGGCTGGGAGAAGGTGCTGCCGGATTACCCGGCGTGAGGTCTCACTACCCGGCCAATGTGGCCGCGTAGAGCGCGAGTTCGTCACCGACGTTGGCGATGGTCGCGGCACCGTCGGTCTCCATCGCTGCCCCGAATGTGTCGCGCACCTCTTCGATGGTGAGCTGAGCCGAGGTGACACCCTGCGCCTCGCCGAGGAAGACCCGCGCGAATCGCCCGCCGCCGGCGCTGAAGCTGACCCCCGAACAAGGCACGTCATCGGATACCAGGAAGGCCGCCACCGGTGCCACAGCTGCGGCGGGGAAGGTATCGCGAAGCCAACTGAGCGCCGGTTCGGGCATGTTCTCCACCATTCGGGTGAACCCGACCGGGAGCAGCGCGTTCACCTTGATGCCGTACGCCGGTCCCGCGAGGCCCAGATTGGTTGTCATGCCGATCATTCCGGCCTTTGCGGTCGGATAGGTGCAGGCCTCCCCCTGCCCGAACATGCTGCCCGAGGAGATGTTCAGGATTCGCCCGTATCCCTGGTCGACCATGGCCTTCCACGCCGGGCGCAGCACGTTGAACGGCCCGAGCAGCTGAACGCCGAGAACGGTGTCCACGTCCCCATCGGTGAGTTCGGCGAAAGCCTTGATGGGCCCGACGATTCCCGCGTTATTGATGACGATGTCGACCCGCCCCCAGGTGTCCAGCGCGGCGCCGACGATGGCACGTCCGCCGTCTCCGGTGGCGACGGTGTGCGTATCGGCGATGGCTTCACCGCCGAGCGCCTGAATTTCGGCCACCACCGAGCTGGCCGGGGTATCGGAACTGCCGGTGCCCAGCAGCTCGTCGGGCGATCCGATGTCGTTGACCACGACCTTGGCGCCGCGACTGGCCAGCAACAGCGCGTACTCACGCCCGAGCCCGCCTCCCGCACCGGTGACGATGGCTACCCGTCCATCGAATCGGATGTCATTCATTGACTGCTCCCACCCCAAACACACACGCCTCCATCTGAATTCATCTCGACGTTGAGTTGAACCCTCGCCTCGGCAGATACGTTATCGGAAATAACGTATGTGGCGCAAGGGTGATCTTGAGCGGCGTGCCGCTGAGGGCGATTCCGAGAAGACCACTCGACAGTGCCCGGCTATGAGCGACAAAACCCCCGGCTCAGCTGTCGCTCGTAGCCGGGCACCTGCACGCCCGATTCCGACCGCGCCGCAGTATGGGACCCCAGCCCCCGTGCTCCTGGGAGTGAGGGTCCAGGTGCTTCGCCTGTTTCCCATAAAGAACCAGCGCTACTCAAGACAGCGACAGCGCCTCGACAAGCGCCGGTAGCGCGGTGGCCGCGGTGGCCCGCCAGACCAGGTCCGCACGATCGGACAGATCGGTCTCATGCGGGTTGATCTCGACGACGGTGGCGCCACGGCTCAATGCCAACTGCGGGAGTCCCGCCGCCGGGTACACGATCCCGGACGTGCCGATGAGCAGCATCAGGTCGCAGTTCTGCGAATGCGCGACGGCATGACCGAATTCGACCTCAGGAAGCATCTCCCCGAACCACACGATGCTTGGCCGAACCTTTCCGCCACAGCCGCATTCGGGCGGCGCGACCCGCTCGGACTCGGGGGCGACGACCGTCGCCTCGAAACCGGTCTGGCAGGTGTCACAATGCGATTTGAGCAGGCTGCCGTGAACGTGGGTCACGTCCGTGCTGCCCGCGCGCTCGTGAAGGTCATCGACATTCTGAGTGACGATCCGGATGTCGCGGTGAGATCCCCACCGCGCCAGCGCACGATGCCCGTCGTTCGGCTGCACGTCCAGCAGCTGGATACGTCGATTCTGGTACCAGGCCCAGACAAGCCCCGGGTCCTCGTTCCAGGCTTCCGGTGTCGCCAGCGTCATCGGGTCGTATTTCGACCACAGTCCCGTCTGAACATCACGGAATGTGGGCAGCCCGCTCTCGGCGGACATGCCCGCGCCCGTGAGTACCGCGACGGTGCGCGCCTTCGACGCGGCGGCGACCAGTTCCTCGGGGACCTGCGTGTGCTTCATCGAACAAATTCTCACCCACACCGACCGCCCGCGTCCAAAATGGGCGTTTCTCAATTATCGGCGCGCGAAATCGACACAGACGATCTTCATTGGGCGTATGGTGCGCTCATCAAGATCACGAGTGGCCGATATGGCCACACAGACGCTGGAACGCGGCCGGGGTGCTCACGAGCGCGGCCGGCACAAAAGGCGAAAGCGTTCGCCACATAGTTCGACAACACCACCCTTACGGGTGAGCATCCAGGTCTACTCGGGGGGTCTCATGACTCTCGGACAGGTATTCGACCCTCGACGAAACGCGCTCAACGCGTGGCGACTTGCGTTGGCGACGACCGTCATTTTGTGGCATTCCTGGCCGCTCACCGGACATCGACTACCCTTCCCCGCCTACGAGGGATTGCTCGCACAGGTAGGAGTCGACGGATTCTTCGCACTCTCGGGCTTCCTCATCACCGCAAGCTGGATGCGCAATCCGAATCTGCGTGACTACTTCATCGCCCGGGCATTGCGCATCTTCCCCGGATTGTGGGTATGCCTGGCGATCACCGCATTCGTCATCGCACCCGTCAGTGTCGCGATCCAGGGTGGCTCTGCGGCGGGCTTGATGGGTTCCCTCAAACCAGTTGAGTACTTCCTCAACAACGCCGTTCTGAATGTGTTCTACGCGGGTATCGACGGAACACCACGCGACATTCCGTGGCCAGGCATCTGGAACGGATCGATCTGGACACTCATCTTCGAATTCGTCTGCTACATAGCAGTAGCCATCTTGGGCGTACTGGGGATGCTGGCGCGGCGATGGGTCATTCCCGCCGCGTTTGTGTTCTTCCTTTGTGCCGCAGCGTATTTGTCGTACCCCGTCTTTGCGATGGAGACTATTCCGCAGATGGTGGCACGATTCGCATTGATGTTCGCGGCGGGAGCGCTTGTTTACCAGTATCGAGATGTGCTCCCCGCCCGATGGTCACTCGTCATGATATGCGTTGGCGTACTTACACTCTCGGGACTGACCTCAAATTACCGCGTCATCGGTGCCCTCCCGCTCGCTTATGTCGTCATCACGTCCGGCGCGCTCATTCACGACAGACGACTCACCCTGCGCAACGACTTGTCCTATGGGGTGTACATCTACGCGTTTCCGATCCAGCAGTTGATGGCTGTTGCGGGACTAGCAGACCTCAAACCATTCGTGTTTTTCCTGCTCGCCGCTGCCGTCACCCTGCCACTGGCCGCGCTGAGCTGGTTCGTCGTAGAGAAACATGCGATGTCGCTCAAGACTCGATTCAGACGTGCACCGGTGCCCTGACGCAACGACGTTGCCTGCCGGCTTTACCGGCGCCTCTTGCGCCGCGCCCTGGGATCGGCACCATGGAGGGATGATTGAAACACTGACCGATATGCCCGACGGAGTCGTGGGGTTCCGGGTGTCCGGCAAGGTGGCCGGCGACGAGCTACGCGAGCTCGCTCCGACCATAGAAGAGTCCCTGACGGGCGATGAGCTGCGGATCGTCGAGGTGATCGCGAGCGACTACGAGGGCTTTGGACCCGGCGGACTCGCCGCAGACCTGAAGCTGGGCTTCGGAATGCTTTTCCAGCACCATTCGGCCTTCAAGAAGATCGCGGTGGTGACCGACAAGGAATGGGTGGCGCACACCCTGCACGCACTCGCGTGGATGGTGCCCGGTGAGATCTCGTTGTTCGGTCTCGACGAGCTGGACCGCGCGAAAGCCTGGGCCGCCGATTAGGTGATCAATACTCCTATCCCGGAATGACATCCATCAGGCGACGCGTACGATTCACACCGGCCGCGGGTCTGCGGCCCCCGCCAGAAACGCCTGTTCCAATAGCGCAAACAGCTCACATCGCTGTGTCGCACTCAGGGCGGACAGCACCCGACCCTCCGCTCCCCTGAGCGCCTCTACTATCTCGGCGTTCCGGCGTTTACCGACCGGCGTCATAACCACATCGTGACGGCGACGGTCCTCCGGGGACCGCTGCCGCTCGACGAAGCCAACGGCTTCCAGGTCGTTCAAAAGCCCGACCATGGTGGTCTTGTCCACACGCAGGGCTTCGGCGAGGTCCGCCTGCGACTGCTTGCCTGCGGCAGTCAAGACGTTGAGCACACCCATATGCAGCAGCCGCAGTTCGTGCTTACCCAATACGGCAGCCACTTCGACATGCATGCGTCGCAGGAGGATCTCGAACAGAGGTCCGAATAACCCCGCTGGGCTGGGGTGATCCTCAGGCGGAAACTCGCTCATGGCCCCAATAGTACATACATTCGTATCATCTGCTTTAATCAAATCATTAGTTCTACTCAAACTATTTGATTGGAGGAACCCACTGTGAACAGATCGAACCGGCCCGGCTTGACCGCCGGAGCAATCGTGGTGGCGATCGGCTTGGCCCTCACCACATCGGCAACCAGCTGGGCCGAGCCCGTCGAAATGGCTCCGCAATCCAGCCACCGCACCACCATCGACGGCTGGCACCTGTCGGTCGCCCTCTCGGGCGAGGTGATCAATGCGGTCCCCAACTTGGCCGGTGCGCAGAACTCTCGCGAGGCGTTCATGACGCTGTCCGCGCAAGCGAATATCGGCGGCAGCGGCAGCAATCCCGTCACCGCGGCCAATTTCGTCGCGGGCTACCAAGTCGGCTGCCAGGTCGACGTGTCACAGGGTCTTCAGATTGGCGGCACCGGTCAGCTGGCGGGAT
The DNA here is from genome assembly GCF_002013895.1 of Mycobacteroides franklinii. Taxonomy (GTDB): domain Bacteria; phylum Actinomycetota; class Actinomycetes; order Mycobacteriales; family Mycobacteriaceae; genus Mycobacterium; species Mycobacterium franklinii. The sequence goes on from NZ_MAFQ01000012.1 coordinate 161,268, forward strand.
CGGTCGGCGCGACCATCAGCGGCCAGCCGGGGGTTCAGGTGGGCGGCACCGGCGCGATCGGCGGCTTTGTGCAGACCGACCTACAGCCGGGCGTGATCACCACTGTCGCGATGGGCACGATGCCCGTGACGGCAGGCATGGGGCGACTGGATATGCAAGACGTTCATGTGAAAGTGGATGCCTGTGGCGGACCGGTGACCGTGCGCTCTTACGCGACATTCGCCGTTGCCAGCGCCGTACAGCAGACGCAGTTGTCCGTATACGGCGATCCCTACGTCCTCAATTAGGAGCGACAAATGTTGCTGTTCAACAGAATTCCCCGATATCACGGTACCGCCCTGCGCGTGGCCTCCATCCTGGCATTGTCCGTGGGTACGGGTATCGCACACGCCGACCCCGGCCCCGTAACACCCCCACCCCCGCCGGTAATCGGGCCATTGCAGTACGGGCCACCGGGATACCCCGCGGCGATCGGGGTTCCGCTGCTTCCCCCGGCACGCTCGGGCGTATCCGTATCGGCCGACGCACTGAGCCCCGTGGCACCACCTCCGGCTACGCCCAACGCTCCCGGCGGCATCTCGGGAGTACGGACTTCGGCGGACGCGCTCAGTCCTGTCGCAGGGTCAGCGAGTCGGCCGTAGCACCACAATCCCCGGGACCGTAGCGAGGTACTCCCTCAGCGGTGTGTCCACAACTTGGTTGTTCACCTTCAATGACGATGCGTTGCGCAATACCGGCCCGGTTGGAGTGTGCAGGAAAATCCCTACGTGCGTGACGTCGAGCCCGCCGGCCGTCGCGTAGGCGCCCAGGTAATCACCGTCGCGAAGATTCGCGATGACACCGTCGGAGACACGAGCACTCGGCACATAGACAATTGTGCGTGGCCGCGGCACAAGCCCAGGCAGGTAACTGCCACCGGAATCCGTCAGGTTGAGCATCTTGGCTACCTGCTCCGTGGGCGCCCCAAGACTCGCCGTCACGTCGGTGGCGTTGATGGGCGCATCGGCGGCCCAGTCGGTGAAAAAGTGGCGGCGCTGCGTGAAGCTGACTTCTCCTGCGCGATAACGGATCTGGGTCAGCTGCGCCAGGAAATCGGCACGATTACTGGACCGCTTCAGCGCTTCGACATAGTCGGCGAACGTGAAGCAGTCCACGCGTGTGAGCTCGACAACCAATTGTTCCGGGACGGAAGCGGATCCAACCAGGGTGTCGGCACCGTAGGGCACCTGCAGAAAGAGGGCCGACACTCCGGCACTCAGCTGCCCGGGGTTCATGGTCGCGAGGCGGTTTCGTTCGGCGAGCAGCTCTTGAAGCCTGCGTTCATTCGCCGGGGAGATCTGCACAGTGTCCGCGGACGCGACAGGTGAGGCGCATAGCGCACATATCAGCGCCAGGACGACGAATAGGCCGTAGCGGGGTCGTTCCGGAACTCGACGCATTGTCGTGATGCCCTTCCCGTGCGATCCCAAGTAGCCCATCAACCAACGCTACCGATTCGACGCTCAAGCCCTAAGCCATTCATGCCCCGCCGTTTTGATCGCGGCCTCCTGGTCGCTGCCTCGTGTTGGTTGCACTTCGACGACCGCACTGCCGGTCAGCTCGAGGAAGTACGCGAATGCGGCGTACTCCCTCGGATGACGCGCGAGCACCTCCGGGTCCACATCGACCGGGCCATCGGGAAACGTGAACGCGGCAATGTCGTAGATCGCATTGCGCTGCTCGATGCGCCATACCCCGTCGCGCCGCGAGATCCGATCAAAGAAGCGAGCGTGCGACACACAGCCCAGTCTCGCCTCTGGACTGTCGGCCACGATCATGATGTTCGTCTCGGCGAGCGCGCGATCCCCATGAAAGGTGACATACGGGCTAGCGATGAGATGCTTGTTGCGTGCACTGCCGGCGCCGTGATCACGCGAGGCAGCGACGAAATCCCGTGCCGCTCCGGAGAACCATGTCACCGATATTGTCGCGTCTTCGTGGAACAGTGCGGCGAGCTCATCCCACTGGCCATTGTCGCGGTGCAACCAGCCCGTCAAGAGGTCGGCAATGACGAGACGATCCTCTACGCGAGACATCGGGAGCTCCTTCACAAGTACGCGGCGACTGAGCCCGACCATAACGTTTAGCGTGAGGAGTTAAGAGTGCCCGCGATCTACACGGCGAGACGACAACAAGCGTCTTGGCCCGAGAAACAAAAAATCCCAGGCCCTCTGACCTGGGATTATTGCGGAGCTAAGGGGATTCGAACCCA
>NZ_MAFQ01000013.1 GCF_002013895.1 Mycobacteroides franklinii
TACTAGCGTTTCAATACATAAGGGCCAGGGACTCTAAAGGTCTCTGGCCCTTATGTATTGAGTGACCCTCAAGCGGTGAGTGCTCCGGCGACGCGCCGGTTGCCGCCGTTGCGTTCCTGCCATAAGCGGTAGACGTCCACGGCATCATCGTGTGATTCATGACGCATGGGTAGCCGCCGCTGGTCCCACGGCTTGCCGAACTCGCCGTAGAAGGTGTTGAGCTCGAAGTACTTTCGATCGTCAACATAGTGCGGTTCATAGGCATCCCTGGTGGTCAGGAAGACGACTTCGTCGGGTGAGCAGTAGTAGAGCGCCCCCAGGCACATGGGGCACGGCAGGGCCAGGATGTAGATGGTGCTTCCGGCCAGATGCTCGGTGCCCAGCGTGGTGCAGGCGTCCCGGATGGCCAGGATCTCCGCATGTGCGGTGGGGTCGTTGGTCTGCGCAACCTTGTTCGGGCTTTCGGCGAGGATCGCGCCGTCTTTCACGATGACCGTGGCGAACGGGCGTCCACCCTCGTCGACGTTGCGGCGCGCGAGGTCAATGGTTCGTTGTGCGAAGTCCATCGGGGTTCCTTATGGGGTAGTTGAAGATTGGGGCACGATCAGAACGGCACGGTCGGCAGGTACTTGCCATCCAGGGTGATGACCGCGCGGTGTCCACCATCGGGATCGGGAACCTTCTGCACGTCGAGCTTGAAGTTGATGGCACTGATGATGCCGTCTCCGAACTGCTCGTGGATCAGTGCCTTGAGGGTGGTGCCGTACACCTGGAGCATCTCGTAGAAACGGTAGATCGTCGGATCGGTGGGCACCCCGCCGGGAATCGAGCCACGGGTGGGAATGGTCTGTAACGCGGCCGCCGCGTCGCCGCCGAGGCCGAGGAGGTCGGCGACGGCTTCGGCGGCCTGTTTCGGCAGGGGGTGCTGACCGAGTACGGCGGCGGTGACGAAGGCGGGCGAGTATCCGGCGGCGTCGGCGATCTGCTGCCAGCTGAGGTCCTTGGCGATCTTGGCTTCAACTGCTGCGATGGCCAATTCCTCGCGGCTGGTGGGATCGAATTGCGCGTGGACCATGGTGCGTCATTCCTCTCGGGGGCGGGACGTAGGCGGCGAGTCCGGTGTGGACGCGGGTGCCCGTCGGCAATTCCAGAGTGCGCTACCTGGCGCTATAGAGTCCAATACTTGTATTCAATAACGACGATTGGTCTAGTGAATAGTGGTTGAACTTCAATGCTCTTGGGCGGCCACACGAACGACCTCCGCGAACGCGCGCGCCGCCGCCGAGTGATAGGCGGTGTTGCGGCGCAACAACTCCACAGTTCGGGTGGGCAGCGGCGGTGACAGCGGCACCAGGTGCAGATCGGCGTGCTCATGCGCGATCGCATCGGGAAGCACCGTGGCCAGGGAGCCGCGCCGCACGAATTCCAGCAGCGCGCTGATCGAATTGGCCTCGACGGCAATGTGAGGTGCGACCCCAAGGCCGGCGAAGTAGGCGTCGATGTCCTGTCGCGTCGCGAAGTCCGGGCTGAGCAGACCCAGCGCCTCACGAGAGAGCTGGCGTACGGGTAGCGATCCGCGTCGTGCCGCCAAGGGGTGATCCGAGCCGACCACCAGTCGGAGCGTCTCCGTGAACAGTGCACGGTGATCGATGCCCACGGGATGCGCACCCGCGAAGGCGATGCCGAGATCCAGCCGATCGGCCAGCAGGTCGGCTTCGATGCGTTCCTGGGTGCTTTCCCGCACGGTAAGCGTGATGCCCGGGTGCGCGGTGCGAAATCGATGCACCAGTGGGCCAATGAAATACGTGGTAAAGGTCGGTGTCATCGCGATGCGCAGATGCCCGCGTGATAGGTCCTGTACGTCGTGGACGGCACGTTCGCCGGCATCCAAGTCGCGCAGGGCCAGGCGGGCGTGCTGTGCGTACGCCTCGCCGGCGTCGGTCAACCGGACCGTGCGGCCGGAGCGGTCGAGCAGGATGACCCCGAGCGTGCGTTCGAGCTGCTTGATCTGCTGCGACAGCGTCGGCTGGGAAATATGCAGGGACTCGGCCGCGCGGGTGAAATTCGCATGATCGGCCACCGCGAGCAGGTATCGAATATGGCGCAGCTCCACCGACGCCACTATAGGTCGCCATAGGCCGTACCAATCGTGGTGGGCGACCACCATAGTCCGAACGCCGGGCGATTCCCGGACAATGTGCTGCGTGGTCAGCGAGCAGCGTTGATGGCCTTGAGGATTCGCTGCTCGCTGACCGCCCGCGGGGTACCGAGCTGTTGAGCCCACAGGCTGACCCGTAGCTCCTCGATGAACCACGCGATATCGCGGACATCGGGATCGTCGGCCCGCCCGGCGGGCAGATCGCGCAACAGATCGTCGTAGGCGTCCTCGACGGTGTGTACGCGTTGCATCCGTTCGCGGTCGGCTTCGACACCTTGAGGCAGGCGTTCCAGCCGCTTGCCGATGGCGGTGACGTAACGTGCCAGATCCGTCAGCCGTGCCGCCCCCGTCGCCGCGACGAACCCTGTCTCCAGCAGCCTGTCGAGCTGATCGCGCATATCGGCGACGGCATCGGACTGTGCCGCAGGCGCTTTGGTGGGCAACGCCACCTGTACCTCGCTCCAGGCGGTCACCACTTTCTCGGCGCGGCGCACGATGTCTAGGGCGGTCGCCGCCAGACTCTGCGCGGCGCGGTCCCGTAGGGCGGCGAACTCCATGCGGGTCCAGACCGGTGCGGGTGCCAGCAGATCGGTGGCTGCATCGGCGCAGTCCTCGAGCAGCGCCGATAGCGAGCCGTCCGGATTTGACGAGAGCAGCAGCCGGGAGCGTGGATCGAGACCCCGCTCTACGGTTTTCATGGGCGAGGGAATCGACAGCCGCAGTAGACGCCGGGTGCCGGCGGCCATGGCGGTCCGCTGCTCGGCGGCGGTGGCGAACACGTGGATATCGACGGAGGCGCCCGCGTCCACCAATGCCGGGTATCCGCGAACGGTGTGCCCGCCGCTGACTTGCTCTATGGTGCTCGGCAATTCGGCGAGGTCCTCGGGCCAGCCGCGCAGCCCGCTGCGCTCCCACTCCCCCGCCACCGCGGCGGCCACGGCCTGACGGGTGGAACCCGCGAGCCGCTGCTGCAGCGCATCAAGATTCTTGTCGCGCGCGACCTCCGCGCCATCGGCGGATTCGACGACGAAGGTGACGCGCAGATGCGGGGGCACCTTGTCCAGATCGAATGCATCGGTGGGCACGCGAATGCCGGTGAGTCGATGCAGTTCCTGGCCCAGGGCATACACCAGCGGCTCGGCTCCGGGCTGGAGGTTCGCCAGCACCGCACGCGCCGTGTCGGGGGCGGGAACGAAGTTGCGGCGCAGGTCCTTGGGCAGTGACCGGATCAGCGCGGTAATCAGCTCTTCACGTAAAGCCGGTACATGCCAGGCGAATTCATCACCACCCAGTCGGGCGAGAACTTCCACCGGAATGTGCACGGACACACCGTCGTCGGCCGCTCCCGGTTCGAATCGATAACTCACCGGGAGCGCGACATCACCCGAGCGCCAGGTGTCGGGCATATCCGCGGCAGCGTCCTCGGTGCGCAGCAGATCATCGCGGGTGAACGTCAACAGCTCCGGTGTCTGATGCCGCTGCTTGCGCCACCAGGCGTCAAAATGCCGTGCCGACACCGCATCTTCCGGGATGCGCGCCGCGTAGAGGGCGTAGATCTCGTCGTCTCCCACCAACAGATCGCGCCGGCGGGCCTTGTCCTCCAGCTCGGACAGCTCCTGCAGCAGCCGTGCATTGTCACGCAAAAAGTGATGCTTGCTCTGCCAGTCCCCCTCCACGAGGGCATGCCGGATGAACAACTCGCGTGCCAGCTCGGGATCGACCTGTGCGTAACCGACCCGCCGGCGCGGCACGAGCGGCAATCCGTAGAGGGTCACTCGCTCGAAGGCCATGACGGCTCCGCGCTCGGCATCCCAGTGCGGCTCGCTATACGTGCGCTGCACCAGATCTCCCGCGATACGTTCTACCGATTGCGGCTCGACGCGCGCGGCGATCCGGCCGAACAGCCGACTGGTCTCCACCAGATCGGCGACGACAACCCAGCGCGGTGGCTTCTTGGTGAGCACCGAACCGGGAGCCAGGACGAACTTGGTATTGCGCGCTCCGGAGTAGTCACGGGTATCGCCCTCGCGTAATCCGATGTGGGAGAGCAGACCAGCGATGAGCGCGGCATGGACGAGCGCAGGATCGGCGCTCTCCCCCGACTCCCGGATACCGAGGTCGCGCGCGATGCTGCGCAATTGACCCACCAGGTCCTGCCACTCCCGGATGCGAAGGTAGTGCAGGAACTCCTCGCGGCACATGCGCCGAAAGGCACTGCCGGAGAGCTGGCTGCGCTGGTCCTGGATGTACCGCCAAAGATTCAGATAGGCAATGAAATCGGAATGGTCGTCGGCGAACCGGGCGTGCTTCTGGCGCGCGGCCTCCTCTCGGTCTGCCGGGCGCTCCCGCGGGTCGGGAATCGACAGGGCCGCGGCGAGCACCAGGACCTCTCCGACGCACCCCTCGGCGTCTGCCTGCAGGATCATCCGTCCGATGCGCGGGTCCAGGGGCAGCCGCGCCAGGCGTCGCCCTAGCTCGGTGATGGCGCCGTCGGCGCCGAATGCGCCCAGCTCCTGCAGCAGCTGTACGCCGTCGCGCACACTGCGCTTGTCGGGCGGATCCAGAAATGGGAAGTTCTCGATATCGCCCAGCTGCAGCGCCGCCATTTGCAGGATGACGGCGGCAAGGTTGGTGCGCAGAATCTCCGGATCGGTGTAGCGGGGCCGGGCCTCGAAGTCCTGCTCGGAGTACAGCCGGATGCAGATACCGGGTGCGGTCCGCCCTGATCGGCCCGACCGCTGGGCGGCCGATGCCTGGGAGATGGGTTCGATGGGCAGGCGCTGCACCTTGGTGCGTCGGCTGTAACGCGAAATGCGTGCGGTGCCGGGGTCGACGACGTACCGGATGCCAGGCACCGTCAGTGACGTCTCGGCGACGTTGGTGGCCAATACCACACGCCTGCCGGTGTGCGGCTGAAAAACCTTGTGCTGCTCGGCAGTTGGCAGCCGGGCGTATAACGGAAGTACCTCGGTACCAGCGCGGAGAATGTCCCGCAGTGCTTCTGAGGTATCGCGGATCTCACGCTCACCGGACAGGAACACCAGCACGTCCCCGGGCGGCTCGCTTTCCAGCTCGCGTACCGCGTCGGCGATGGCCTCGGTCTGGTCACGTATTTCGGTTCGGACAATCTCATGATCGGGGTCGTCCGGCTCGTCTTCGGCACGCGCGCCGGAGCTGCCGGACACGGGGACTTCCAGCGGCCGATACCGGATCTCAACCGGGTAGGTTCGGCCCGAGACCTCGACGATGGGCGCATCGCCGAAGTGTGCCGAAAAACGCTGCGGCTCAATGGTGGCCGATGTAACGATGACCTTCAGATCGGGCCGCCGCGGTAACAGCTCGCGCAGATAGCCGAGCAGGAAGTCGATGTTGAGGCTGCGCTCGTGTGCCTCGTCGAGGATGAGCGTGTCGTATCGCAGCAGCCGCCGGTCCCGCTGGATCTCCGCCAGCAGGATGCCGTCGGTCATCAGCTTGACGAGGGTGCGGTCGCTGGCCTGATCGGTGAATCTGACCGTGTACCCGACGGTTTCGCCGAGCGGCGTGCCGAGCTCTTCGGCGATGCGTTCGGCGACGGTGCGTGCCGCGAGCCGGCGTGGTTGGGTGTGGCCGACGGTGCCGCGAATTCCGCGCCCCAGCTCCAGGCAGATTTTGGGCAGCTGTGTGGTCTTTCCCGAACCCGTCGCGCCCGCGACGACCACGACCTGATGCGCGGAGATCGCCCGGGCGAGTTCTTCGCGGTGCGCGCTGACCGGCAGGTCCGGATACGTGATCGTCGGAACCGCCGCGGTCCGTGTCGCGACGAGGGCCTCGGCCGCGGTGATCTGCTCAGCGAGTTTTGTCAGTGCGTCGGGATTTGTGTCACGTTGATTCTTCAGGCGACGTCCCAGCCGAGATGCGTCACGAATGGTGAGAGCGTCCAGACGGGCGCGTAACTGGGCGCGGGACACCCCCGACAAATCGGACACTCACGCAAGGATAGGGGGTGACGCCGAAAGGTCGCCTCTAGATTCTCTCGGTGAAGCTGCCATGGAACCCGGGAAAGTGATGGCCCGGTAGCACCGCGATGGCCAGAGCAGGGTCTTCGATGGTGCTGGCGTCAAGAATGTGCAGTTCTGTCCGGTGTTCACCGCTGTTGTAGACGACGGCGAGTATCCAGCCCTCGTCTTCGTCCGCGGAGTTCCGCTTCGGAACGAACAGGGGCTCGCCTGCGACGAGACCGGGTGCGAAGGTGTGGTGACGTTGGGTGTCGTTGGTGCGGTCGAGCTTTACGATCGCGGTCTCGTCGGCTTGGCTTTGGGCGGACAGGTAGGTGTAGCGGTGTTCGCGGCCGGTGCGCCGTTCGTCGTGAGTAGGGAATTCTGCAGGTGCCGTCGGGTAGTCGGTGATGTTCACACACCCACCGCGAGTGACCCGCAGCCGTGTCGGCCAGCCGAGGGTGGGCGCCTGGGTACGGAATTGCTTCAATCCGGCGGTGAGGAAGTCGAAGTCGTGATGGCGGACGATGTCCAGCACCACGTCCCCGCGGTCCTCGAAGGCATTGTCGACGTGGACATAGACCAAGGGGTCACATTCGATGGTGCGGTGCGGGCCTCCGTCGCGTGGGACCAGGATGATCTTCATCCCCTGCTCTGGCCGGTAATCGGCACTGTCACCCAACGCGGTGAAGCCCATGCCCGCCCATGCGGCACCAAGAGGATCGATAGTGATGGGTGCCAGGGCGAACACCAAATATGTTGGGGTGATGGCAAAGTCGTGCTGAATGTAGATGTGATCGGTGGGCACTTTGGCGATCTGGGTGAGTCGCCCGTTCGGGTCGACCCGGAAACACCGAAGGCATGCGACGGCGCGCCCCTCGATAGACGGCGATACGTCCAGCCCGAAATTGAACAGCTCGCCGGTGTCCGGATCGATGCGTGGGTGAGGTGAGAACCGAGAGAGCCGGGGCAGCCGGCCGTCGAATGTGCAGGGCCCGATGGTGCTCAGGTCGCCAGGGTCGATCTCCCAGGGGCGGCCGGCGTCGCTGAGCGCCAGTAGCCGGTCTGCGTGGACGACGGCATGCGTGTTCGCGGTGTCGGCCGGCGGTCGTCCGGCGTTGTCCCACAGGTGTTTTGCCTGGGTATACACGCCGCGGATGTGCGCACCCCGGCCGCGTGTTTCCTTGCGTCGCTTCGGAGTATCGACGAAGCGTGAGCGAAAACGGACCTCGCCGTCGGTGATGGTGAACTTCACCATCAGTCCGTCGCCGTCGAATGGGTGGGCTGCCCGGAAACCGCCATGGTCCCAGTCGGCAGGGCCGTTCCGGTAGAGGGTGCCGTGGAGCTCCCGCGGTACCGAGCCGGTCAGCGGTAGAACAGTCTCACCGGGGGTCTCCTGCGCAGGGAGGTACATCTTGAGGGCATCGGCCACACGGCTGTCGGCAAGGGTCATCGCGAGCTCCTTGGGCTGAGGAACGGAGTCGATCTATCTGCACACAATTGTTCGCAGATATTGCTTGATTGTTGCTGTAGGTCTGAGCGGAAGTCAATAGCGATTCGGATCGGCGAGCGTCGAAGGCGCGGTCTTTTCCGGTCCCGGGGGTAGCTTCGCCCACGTGACAGGGTTCTTGTCGGCAACCGCCTTTACCGATCGCACCGTCGTCCTGATCGGTGGGGGTACCGGCATCGGTCTGAGTGTGGCGCGGTTGGTGACCTCGGCGGGCGGGGACGTCGTGCTGGGCGGGCGCACCGCGGCGACCCTGCAGGCGGCCGCGCACGAGCTGGGGGACAGGGCGCGTTGGCATCCGGTGGATACGTCGCGGCAGACGAGCATCGACGAGTTCTTCGCCCAGATCGAGGTGGTCCATGGGCTGTTCACCACCGCCGCGACCTATGTGACCGGTTCGATCGCGGAGCTGTCCGTCGAGGAAGCGGCCACGCCATTTGAGTCGAAGTTTTGGGGTCAGTACCGAGTGGTGAAGTCGGCCTTGCCGAAGCTTGCCGCCGATGGCTCAGTGGTGTTGATGTCGGGAGCGGCCAGTGTCCGGCCCGCCGGAAACGCGCCGGCCTATGTCGCCGCGAACGCGGCCATCGAAGGCCTGGCTCGCGGGCTTGCCCATGAACTCGCACCCGTGCGGGTCAATGCGCTCTCCCCCGGCACGGTCGATGGGCACCTATGGAACCGGCGGGCGCCCGAGGTGCGTCGGCAGGCTTTCGAGCACATTGCCGCAGCGGCCACCCTGAGCCGACCCGTCACGGAAGATGAAGTGGCTCAAGCCGCCGTGTACTTGCTGCTGAACACCGGCACGACCAGTTCGACGCTGTACACCGACGGGGGCTACGCGCTGCGTTAGACGCTCCAGGCGCTGGCCAGGCCGGCCGAGACCGAGGCCGCCGCGGTGACCAGTCCATGCCAGGTCTCCGGTTGCAGCTGTTGGATATCCAGCGGGCCCGCCGTCGCGATATGCGGGTCGTACGGGACGGCCACGATGTGGTTGGGCGAGATCCAGCGGTGGAAGCGGGCGACCATCGCCGCCACCAGGCGTTCGGAGTTCCTGCGGTCCTCACGGTTGTCGTAGCCGCGAACGTGGTTGATCACCACCACCATTCGCGGGATCAGGTAGTCGTAGCCCTCGGAGATCATCCATTCGATCGCGCGGACCGCACCCTCGGCACCGACCGGGGTGGCGGCCGCCACCAGCACCACACCGTTGGCGCACCGCAGCACACCCGGCATCACCGGATGCCAGAAGTCCACACCGGTGTCGGTGATGAGCAGGCTGTAGAGGCGTTGCAAGCGGTTGTGCGCCTCGGTGTAGATCTCGGCGTTGAGTTCTCCGCGGGGACGCACCGAATGTGAATTAGCGGCAAGCACATCCAGACCGGTCTCGGAGTTCTGTCCGACGAAGAAGCGCAGATCGAAGTTGCGTTCCGGCTCGTTCTGTGCCACCACATCAGCGAACGTGGACGACGCCGACGGGTCGATCCACGAGGCCAGATTGGCCGATTGGCCCGGATCGGCGTCGGTGGCCAGCACCATGTCCTTGCGGCGCAGTTCGGACAGCACGGACCCGAGTGCGGCGGTCATCATCGTCTTGCCGACGCCACCGTTGCCGCCCAGCACTGCCAGTGAGTGGATACCCCGCCAGGGGCTGCGCACCACGGCCGTGAGCTCTCGAAGCTCGGCCTCCTCTCGGGATTCGCCCGGATTGATGACGCCAAAGCTTCCGCGGTACACCCACTTACGCCAACCAACGGACGCAGGCCGACGCGGCGAGGGCAGGATTTCCGACCGCAGTTGGGCCCCCAGCGCGTCGCCCATGGCGGGTAGGGGATCCACAAGCGGGTCATGGGGCGGTACGGCATTGACGATGGACAGGGGTCCGCGGGGCGGCAGTTGAGACGGCGGGGGGTCTTGCTGAGGCGGCTGCTGCGGTTGGTGTTGTTGTGCGGCGGCTTCAGCGCGTTGCCGTTTGGCGTGCGCGCCCAGCCTGATGGGGACGATGGGACCGGTCCGGTCGAGGATCTCGTCCTCGGAGCCGTCCGCCGAGGAATCGTTGGGCGCACTCACGGAATCTCCTCCTCCACCAGAAGCCGTTTGGCCCCAGCGCTCCGACAGTTTCGTCTTGCATCGCGGGCAGCAAGAGACCCGTCGCATACGAAGTCTCGTATGTGCGTCGCGCGGTTGGCGAGGGCCGTTACCCACCCGTGTCTGAATCGGCATCAAATGGGATGAGGTTGGTGCGCACCTGATATCAGCTACTACGGCCTGCCTATCAGCAGGCCACGTCGACGTACATGGTCTTGGTGGTTGTGGTGGTGGTGAAGACGCCCGGACGCTTGTTGCTCGGCAGGCCGTAGTCGGACCGGACGGTGGTCTGCCCGGGACGGACGCTGCTGGCGGTGCACTGGCTGAGGGCCTTGGATCCGGTCTTGCTGACGATCACGTTGTAGCCCTGGGACTGCAATTCCCTGACGGTCTGCTGGGCGTTGGAGCCGTCGGACTGCGCGGCTGCGGTCCCGAGGGCGAAGCCGAGAGGGGCCAGTGCGAGAGCGGCGGCGGCGGTTCCGGCGATGATGTACTTCTTCATGATTTCTCCTGTGCCCGTGGGACTTTAAGTTCATTCACCGGGGTTCTTGGTGATACTTCAACGATGCGGCTGCCGGGCGGGAAAGTCTGTCGGGCGACTGGCGGATAGGGGGGATGATCCTGGTGTCCCCCAATTGGGGGACACGTGCCGATTTGGCGTGCCAAGCTTGCGTTCATGCAGGTGAGCGGCGAACTCGTGCGGGTGGTCGTCGGTGACGATCACCCGCTCTTTCGTGAGGGCGTGGTGCGCGCGCTCACCAGCAGCGGCCAGATCACGGTGGTGGCGGAGGCCGAGAACGGTTCCGGAGCGCTGGAACTGATCAGGGAGCACCTGCCCGATGTCGCGCTGGTGGACTACCGCATGCCGGAGCTGGACGGCACCCAGGTCGCGGCCGCCGTGCGCCGCGACGAACTGCCCACCCGGGTGCTGCTGCTCTCAGCGCACGATGACGCGGCGATCGTGTATCGCGCGTTGGAGGAGGGGGCAGCCGGATTCCTGTCGAAGGAATCCACTCGTGCCGAGCTGGTCAGTGCGGTGCTGGACTGCGCGCGGGGCCGCGATGTGGTGACGGCCAGCCTGACGGCAGGGCTGGCCGGCGAGATTCGTAAGCGTGCGCAACCCGCGGGCCCGTCGCTCAGCGCACGCGAACGTGAGGTGCTCAGGATGATCGCCGCCGGGCAGACCGTGCCGGCCATGGCCAAGGAGCTGTTCCTGGCCCCGTCCACGGTGAAGACCCATGTGCAGCGGTTGTACGAGAAACTCGGCGTCGGCGACCGTGCGGCGGCGGTGGCGGAGGCCATGCGGCGCGGACTGCTGGAATAGCGGCGATGAGCCGGCTGGACAGGATCGCCGACTACTTTGCCGCCGAACCCATGCGGGTATCGGCCTGGCTTCGGCTGCCGCTGATCGGGTTGATCGTGCTGCTGGGCTCGGACCCGAACATCAAAATGTGGCACACCGGCGTGTACTACGGGGTGCTGGCCGTGTACACGGCGTCGGCTGTCGTGTGGGTGGCGATCGCGGTGCGGGGCCAGGTTCCCGATTGGGTGGCTCCCGCAGCCACGACGGTGGACATCGCCGCCGTGGTGATGCTCTGCCTGGCATCCGGGGCCGGCAATACCGAGCTGCTCCCGGTGTTCTTCCTGCTGCCGGTCTCGGTGGCGTTCCAGGAACGGCCAGTGGTGACGGCTGTCCTCGGAACCATCACGGCCGTAGCGTATTTCGGGATTCTGGTGTACTACATCGCCGACGGCAACTGGGACAGTATTCCCGGTGACGAGTACGTCACCTGGGCGGCGCTGCTGTGGCTGACCGTCTTCACCACCGGTATGTGCTTTGTCCTCAAACGTCGCTCCGAGCGCGTGGGCCAGTTGCTGCACACCCGGGAGCAGCTGATCGTGGAGGCGATGCGCGCCGATGAACGTCATAACCGTGAGGTGGCCGAGCGGCTACACGACGGGCCGCTGCAAGACCTGCTGGCGGCGCGTCTGCAGATCGAGGAAGTACTTGAACGCCAGCCGGATCCGGTGCTGCAGGCCGTGCACTCGTCGCTGCGCGAGACCGCCGGCGAGTTACGTGGGGCGGTGTCCTCACTGCATCCGCAGGTGCTGGCCGAGCTGGGATTGACAGCGGCAATCCGGGAGCTCGGACGACAACATGCGGCACGGGGCACCGTCGACGTCATCACCCAGCTGGACGATGTGGGCAGCCCCCCGGTGCAACCGCTGGTATACCGCGCGGCCAAGGAACTGTTGACCAACGCGGTGAAACACGGCCGTGCCTCCAGCATTCGGGTTGAGCTCACCCGAGACGGGGACCACCTGACCCTGGTCGTCGCGGACGACGGCAGGGGCTTCGATCCACGCGATCTCGTGATCTCGGTCGCCGACGGGCATATCGGGCTGGCCTCGCTGACGGTTCCCATCGAGGCCGCTGGTGGAGAGGTCGCGATCGACTCGGCGCCCGGTACGGGCACCAGGGTCTCCGTCACCGTGCCTGTTGATATGGCAGCGTAGGGGAGGCCGCTCGGCATCACGGGCCCCGCCTTCACGAGAGGGAGAACAGATGTACGACCTCGTCATCATCGGCTCCGGCAGTGCAAACTCCTTGCCGGACGACCGGTTTGCGGATCAGAAGATCGCCATTGTCGATCGCGGCGTGTACGGGGGCGCCTACGGCGGCACCTGCCTGAATGTCGGCTGTATACCCACCAAGATGTTCGTCTATCCGGCGGATCTGGCTGACGAGGCGCGTGACGGCGCCCGGCTGGGTGTGGACAGCTCGGTGAGTGGAACCCGTTGGGCCGATATCCGGGACCGGGTGTTCGGCCGGATCGATGCCATTGCGGCGGCCGGATTGCGCTACCGCGTTGAGGACTGCCCGAACATCACCGTGTTTCAGCAGGAAGCGCGGTTCATCGCGCCGGAGACCGATGCCGAGGGCGATCCGGTGCATCGTGTGCAACTGGCCGACGGGACGATCCTGCAGGCGCGGCAGCTGGTGATCGCGGCGGGCTCACGTCCGTTCATCCCGCCGCTGATCGCTGACAGTGGCGTGCCGTTCCATACCAATGACGACATCATGCGGTTGCCGGAGCTGCCGGGGCGCGTGGTGATTGTGGGTAGCGGCTTCATTGCCGCCGAGTTCGCGCATGTGTTCAGTGGTTTGGGTGCGGCGGTCACGGTCATTGCGCGCGGGCCGCGGCTGCTGCGCGCTCAGGATGAGACCATCGCGCAGCGTTTCACCGATATCGTGTCGGCGCGGTGGGATGTCCGGCTGAACACCGAGGTGGTCGACCTCTGTGAGATCGGTGGCGGCGGTGTCGAAGTGGACCTCAGCGATGGATCGACGGTGACCGGTGATGTGCTGCTGGTCGCGACCGGACGCACGCCCAACGGTGATCAACTGGAGGTCGCGGCGGCGGGATTGACGCTCGACGACAACGGCCGCGTCCCAGTGGATCAGTACCAACGCACACCGGTACGGGGCATCTACGCGCTCGGTGATGTGAGTTCGCACTACCTGCTCAAGCATGTGGCCAACCATGAAGCCCGTGTGGTGCAGGCGAATCTGCTTTCCGGATGGGACTCACCGACCACGGCCAGCGATCACCGGTTCGTGCCGGGTGCGGTGTTCACCCGTCCACAGGTGGCGTCGGTGGGACTCTCGGAGGAGCAGGCGCGTCAACGCGGAATCGACATCGCGGTCAAGGTGCAGACCTACGGCGACATCGCCTATGGATGGGCCATGGAGGACACCGAGGGTCTGTGCAAGCTGATCGCCGATCGCTCGACAGGACTGCTGGTGGGTGCGCACATCGTCGGCTACCAGGCGTCGGCGCTCATCCAGTCGTTGATCACCGCGATGAGCTTCTCCATCCCGGTACGCGAGATGGCGCGCGGACAGTACTGGATCCATCCGGCGCTGCCCGAGCTGGTCGAGAACGCCCTGCTTGGGCTGGAGCTTTAGCGTCTTTTCGGCAGCACCGCGCTATAGCAGGTCGGTGAGTGCTTCGTCCAAGGTGGGGAAGCGAAAATGAAAATTGTTGCCGGACAGTACTTCTGATGTGGCATGGCGCCCGGTAAGCCCAAGAGCGGGATCGGTGCGCAACATGACCGCACCGATCTTGAGCAGAAACGCCGGGGTGGGCGGCCCGGCCCGGCGCAGTTTCCCGCGGAGCGCGGCCATGAGTTCGGCGTTGCGTACCGGGCGATCGGTGGCTGCGACCACGATCCCGTCGGGAATCGTGACCCCGGGCTCTACCCCCAGCCCGGCGCGGACGAGCGAAAGCCAGTCCGCCACATGAATCCACGAGAACCATTGCCTACCGTTACCGACCCGGCCGCCCAGTCCGAACTTGGTGAGCGTGACCAGGCGGGAGAGTGCCACGGAGTCGGGGTCGAGCACGATCGAGGTTCGCAAAATCATGCGATGGGCGGTGTTGGCTCCGTCGAACGCCTGCTCCCACGGCTTGGCCACACCGGTCATCTGCGGCAGCCCCGGTACTGGCAGGCCGGTGCTTTCGGTACAGTGCTGTTCGCCGGCATCGGACCAGATGGCGGTGGTGCTGGCTTGAACCCAATGGGTAAGTGGCTGTTTCAGCTGTTGGCTGGCTGCTACCAGCGCGCGGGTGGGTAACACTCGGCTGTCGGTCAGCGCCTTGATGTTGCGCGATGTGGGGCGACAGTCGACCAGCTTGCCCGCCAGATTGATCAACGCGGTGTCGGGGCCGTCAAGTTCGGCGGCCCATGCACCGACCCTTTCGCCGTCCCACTGGACCTGGCGAATGGGCAGGTCCGGGTTGACGCGCCGGGTAAGAACCACCACCTCGTGACCACGACCGCTCAGGTCGGTGGTGATACGGCGGCCGAGCGCTCCACTACCGCCTGCAATGACAACCTTCATGACGATAGTCACCTGCCCTTCAACAAGTTCCGGCGCTGGAACTCGCTGTCTGGAGTATGCGCCGGCGGCCGTTGGAGCAACGGCAAGGGAGATCTAGCTCACGGGTGGTGTGGCTCACTCATCGCGCGCCCGGTCAGCCGACGAGTGGCACCTCGGCGGCGATCAGGTCCAGCAGGGCCGGATACCGCTTGGCTTCCTTGTGGTTACCCGGCTTACCGCTGCTGACCACGCCCACCGACAGGGCTCGCGCGGGGTCGGCCCACACGGCGATGTCGACCAGGCCGGTGTGTCCGAACGCAGCGGGGGAGTTGCGGCCGAATGGACCGAACCGCTTGGAGCCCAACATGTATCCCGTCCCCCAACGCATCGGCATGCCGCCGGTCGCCATATCGGGGCGCAGGCGCCGTGCGGGTGCGGCCGCGGCACGGATCGTCTCGGGTGACATGACCCGTACCCCATCGAGTTCGCCACCGCGGCACAGGATCTCGGCAAACCGGGACAGCTCGTTGGCGGTGGAGACGGTGTTGGATGAGGGCACCACGCCGGTGAGGAAGAACGGCTGATTCGACATCGGGATGATCTCGTGCATGGTGCCGCCGACCACCGTGCGGAAGGCCGCGCGCATGGGAGCGGGCAGCGGCTTACCGGTGGGATGGCTCGGCGCCACCAGCGGTACGTCCTCCGGCGCCACGCCGTAGTTGGTCCACCGGAACCCAAGGGGGTCAAGGATTTCCGTGGCAAGAATGTCCCGGATGCCCTTGCCGGTGGCGCCCAGCACGATTTCGCGCACCAGCGGGCCCCAGGTCAACGCGTGATACATGTGCACCAGACCGGGCCGGTACAGCGGGCGCAGCTGCCCGAGCTGCTCGCGGGTGTACTCGCTGTCATCCATCCGGGTGACATCGGGCCGCGGGCCGGTGGGTATCGGGATGCCCGCGCTGTGCGTCATCACGTGCCGGATGGTGATCCGGTCTTTGCCGCGGCTGGTGAAGGTGGGCAGGTACTCGCAGACCCGATCATCCAGTGATAGCGCGCCGCGTTCGACCAGCAGATGAACCACCGTTGTCGAGATGGCCTTGGCGGCCGAGTACACGCAGAACGGTGTATTGGTGGTGACGAGGATCTTCTCGGCATCGGCGGAATCGGTGGGCGCGTTGCCCCAACCGTGCCCGATGGCACGGTTGAGGATCACCTTGCCCTTGTGCCGCAGACATACCTGGATCGCCGGGTGCATACCCGCCTGGTACCAGTACCGCGCGGCTTGCCAGATTCGCTCGACGGCGGCCGGATCGATCTCGGAGTGGTCCTCGGCCTGATCGCCGCTGCCGATATTCGTCACCGAGTCCAGGTCGGCCGGAACGTGAATACGGCCGGCTCGTTCGGCTTCGTCGCTGACGGTCATGGATTCCTTCCTACCCGACCCACCTGAGCGTTCTCAGAAGCCCAGGTCGCGGCCGATGAGCTCCTTCATGATCTCGTTGGAGCCCGCCCAGATCTTGGTGACACGGGCATCCATCCAGGCCCGCGCGACCCGGTACTCCTTCATGTACCCGTAGCCGCCGTGCAGCTGCACGCAGGCGTCGATGACCTCGTTCTGCACCTGCGAGGACCACCACTTGGTCTTGGCGGCGTCGATGGCGGTGAGCTCGCGCTTGCTGTGTGCCAGCACGGCCTGGTCGACGTACACCTGTGCCGCTTCGAGCTTGGTGACGAGTTCGGCGATGAGGAACTTGTTGTATTGCAGGCTACCGATCTGCTGGCCGAAGGCCTTGCGCTCCTTGGCGTATTCGATGGTCTCCTCGAGCACGCCCGCCGCGTGCGCGATGTTGGCGACGGCGCAGCCCATCCGCTCCTGGGGGAGGCGCTGCATCATCGAGATGAATCCGTGGTTGACCTCGCCGATGACGTTTTCGGCGGGTACCCGGACGTCGGTGAAGAACAGCTCTGCGGTATCGGCCTCGGGCTGGCCCACCTTGTCGAGCTTGCGGCCGCGCTCGAACCCGGGCATGCCCTCCTCGACCGCGAATAGGGTGATGCCCTTGGCCTTCAGCTCCGGTGCGGTGCGCGCGGCGACGACGACGAGATCGGCTCGTGCGCCGTTGGTGATGAACGTCTTGGACCCGTTGATGACCCAGTCGTCACCGTCCTTGACTGCGGTCGTCTTGAGGGCAGCCAGATCGGAGCCGCCAGAGGGCTCGGTCATGCCGATCGCGGTGATCAGCTCGCCGCTGCAGAACTTGGGCAGCCAGCGTTGCTTCTGCTCGTCGGTGGTCAGCTCGACCAGATAGGGGGCCACGATGTCGAAATGGATGGACATCGAGGAGGCCAGCGCAGCGCTGGACCGGGCCAGCTCTTCCTGTAGAACCGCGTTGTAGCGGTAGTCCCCGGCGCTGCTGCCGCCGTACGCCTCGGGCACGTCGAGCCCCAGGTAGCCCTGCTTGCCGGCCTCTTCCCAGAGTTCGCGGTCGATGTAGCGCTGCTCGATGAACGTCTCGGCACGCGGGTCGACGTGGCGCTGCACAAACGCCTTCACGGAGTCGCGGAATGCCTCGTGGTCCTCGGTGTAGATGGTCCGTTGCATGGTGTTATCGAAGCACGCGTCTAAATCCGCCTGCCGGGGTGATCGGGGTGGGAACCGGGAGGCTGCCGGCCGCCGCCGCGTGTGGAGAACCATGGCTCAGTTGCCCGCGTCTATGCGACAGCTGGGCGGTGAGCATCGGTCTTCAGGGTCTTTGTCGCGTAGAGGCGGGCACAGTCTTACATCCGCCCCGACCCTGACGTGACGCTGAACACCCTGTGAGGTGCGTCTTTCAGCTTGCGACGGCAGCCGAGCGTCAGCTTAGATACATCTTGTGTCTATGATTCGCACGGTGACCGTCTCCGCAAGTGAAGAGGCGTACCGCTCCGTCAAGGAGAGCATCCTCAACGGCGACATCCCGGGCGGGGAGCTGCTGAGCGAAGGGGAGATCTCGGCGCGGATGGGGTGCAGTCGCACCCCGGTGCGCGAGGCGTTCCTGCGGCTCGAAACCGAAGGTTGGCTGCGGCTCTATCCCAAGCGGGGGGCTCTGGTGGTACCCATCACTCCCGAAGAGCGCCGGCATGTGGTCGACGCGCGCCGGGTCATCGAGGGGGCTGCGGCGGCACGTATTGCCGAGCGGGGTGCGTCCCAGGCGCTGCTGTCTGACCTCTCGGCACTCATCGACGTGCAATTGGGACGCGCCGCACAGGGCGATGCCGCCGGCTTCGCCGCGGCCGACGTGGACTTCCACCGCGCGATTGTGGCCAAGTTGGGCAACCCGCTGTTGGAGAACTTCTACGACAGCCTGCGCGAGCGTCAGCGCCGCATGTCCGCCGCGGCCATCGGAGTGGATCCGGTGCGGGTCGCGCGGTCGGTCGCCGGGCACCGTGCGCTGGTGGACGCGCTGGCGGCAGGCGATGCGCCCCGCTTCAGCATCGAACTGGTCGAGCACATGAAAGTGGTGACGGAAATTGACTAGCCGGCTGCTGCCGCGTTTGGCACCTTGGCAGCGCGTGGGCCTCGCAATGTTCGGAATCGCTTGGGGTGGTAATGAATTCACGCCACTGCTGGTGATGTACCGGCAAGCCGGTCAGTCTGCTGCCTCCGTGGACACCCTGCTGTTCGCCTACGTGCTGGGCATCATCCCGGCGCTGTTCCTGGGCGGGCCGCTCTCGGATCGTTACGGCCGCCGCGCGGTGATGCTGCCCGCCCCGTTCATCTCGATGGCCGGGTCGCTGGTGCTCGCCCTGGGCGCACAGCATTTCGCGCTTTTGTTCACCGGCCGCGTGCTGTCCGGCATCGCGCTGGGCCTGGCCATGGCCGCGGGCAGCTCGTGGGTCAAGGAGCTGTCGGCGCCGCCGTTCGATCGTCTCGGTGCCGGCGCACGGCGTGGGGCGATGAGCCTGACGGCCGGATTCGCACTCGGTGCGGCCGTGGCCGGGGCGTTGGCACAGTGGGGACCCTGGCCGCAGCACCTGGCCTTCCTGGTCAACATCGTGATCACGATTCCCGGTGCGGTGCTGGCACTCTCGGTGCCGGAATCGGCCGCCCAGCGTGCACCGGGACGGCTGATCGACGACCTTAAAATTCCGGCCGCGCGCCGCCGGCGCTTCCTGTTCGTCGTGATGCCCTTGGCGCCGTGGGTGTTCGGATCGGCTGCGGTGGCGTACGCGGTGCTGCCGACCCTGATCGCGCCGACGCTTCCGGGTGAGCGCATCGCATTCTCCGCGCTGTGCTGCTTGGTCTGCCTGGGCTGTGGTTTCGCCGCGCAGATGGTGGCGCCCAGACTCGATCGGGCGGGCACCGCGCGGCTCGGCATCATCGGGTTGGTCCTGGTCGCTGTGGGGATGGCGTTGGCCGCCGTCGCTGCCCATCAGCTCACGATTCCGCTGGTCCTGATCGCCGCGCTGGTCCTGGGTGCCGGGTATGGAACAGCCCTGGTCAGCGGGCTGCAGGAGGTCAACCGGATCGCCGGGCCGACGGACCTGGCGGGGCTGACCGCCGTTTTCTACGGGCTGACGTACCTGGGCTTCGGGGTGCCGATGATGCTGACGATGCTCAGCAACGCGATACCGGTACTGACGCATCCGGTGCTGCTGGCCGGCGGCGCGATACTGGCGACGATGTGCTTGGTGGTGCTGGCGATGAACTCGCGTACCGATATCGGTGAGGAGCACGACGCCGAGGTGGCACCGGCCGAAGAAACGCGCGAGCCGGTGTTGCGGTAGCCGGACCGCGATTAGGCTTTCGCAGCATGATCATCGCAGGGCTGGTACTCACGGGAATCGCCGCGCTCATCCACGTGTACATCTTCTATCTGGAGTCGATCGCGTGGACCAGCGAGAAGACCCGGAAGGTGTTCGGTGTCCGCACCGCCGAGGAAGCCGAGATCACCAAGCCACTGGCCTTCAATCAGGGTTTCTACAACCTGTTTCTGGCCATCGCCATCGCCGTGGGCACGGTGCTGTGGGTGCGAGGCTGCACCTCGGTGGGTGCGACGCTGGTGTTCACCGGCGCCGGGTCGATGGTCGCCGCGGGGCTGGTGTTGCTGATCTCCTCGCCGGATAAGGCATCGGCCGCGCTGAAGCAGTTGGTGCCGCCCCTGTTGGGAATCATCGCTGTGGCAGTCGGACTGCTCTAACCCGGATCCGGCCCCGTCGCGACGGGGCGTTGCGGGTCGCTCGACCACTCGGACCAGGAGCCCGGGTACAGCGTCGCGTCGTATCCGGCGATGGCCAGCGCGGCGATCTGATGCGTCGCGGTGACACCCGAACCGCAGTACACCGTGACGGGGGCGCTGCCCGCGCCCAGCTTGTCGAAGCGTTGGCGTAACTCGGCTGCCGGGCGGAAGGTGCCCTCCGGGGTCAGGTTCTCGGCGGTAGGAGCGGAAACGGCCCCGGGGATGTGTCCGGCACGTGGGTCCAGGGGCTCCTCGTCGCCGCGATAGCGCGCCGCGGCGCGGGCGTCGAAGACCAGGTTGTCCGGTGAATCAGCGTGTTCGGCAACAGCATTGGCGTCGACGGAGGCGAGGCCGTCGAGTGCGGCGATGGTGATATCACCGGGTGCGGGGACAACCTCTCCCGTCTCGACTGGTCCACCGGATCGCTGCCAGGCAGCCCACCCACCATCCAGAATCCGAACGTCGGAGACCCCGGCCGCGCGCAGCAGCCACCAGGCGCGCGAGGCCGCTTGCCCATTCCAATCGTCGTAGACGACCACGGCATCACCGTCGTGTAGGCCCCAGCGGCGGGCGCTGGCCTGAAAAGCCTCCGGCGCCGGCAGCGGATGACGGCCCCGGCCGGTGGCGGAGTGATCGGCAAGGTCCGCATCGAGATCGACGAACACCGCACCGGGCAGGTGCCCTTGCCGATAGGCCGGGTGGCCGTCGGGCGCCAGGACGGTCCACCGCACGTCCAGCAGCCGGACTTCGGAGAGCCGTTCAGCGAGTTCGGTGGCCGAGATGAGCACGTCCATACCCCAGACGGTACCGCTGCTCGGTGCTATCGCTGCGTGCTGCCCGCGTCGACGGGAAGGCTCACCGACGTGATGTACCGCGCCTCATCCGAGGCCAGGAACATTCCGCGAACGTGCTCGTGCTGGATCGTCGGGGTATCGATGTTGGTGGGGGTGCACCGTGTTGACCTGAATCTTGTGTGGCGCAAGCGCGATAGCTAGTGGAACTGACCAGCACCATGGCGCCGCCGACCGGGCGGTCAAGCGCGGCGTGGCCACGCAGATGGTATGCCAAACACCCGTCAAGTTGACGTCAAGCATTGTCTGCCAGTCACTTTCGGGCATATCCAACACCGTGCCGCTCGACGTGATGCCCGCGGCGGCGCACACGATATCGAGACCGCTGAACTCAGTGACGGCATCGTTGCGGAAGGTCTCCGTATCCCGCAGATCGCGCAGGTCCACCACGCCCGTGATGACCCGGCACCCGGCCGACTCGATCAACTCCGCGGTCTTGTCGAGATCGGTACTGGTGGCGGGCACCGTTCTCGAGGTCGAGTCGGGATGTCGCCAGCACGAGTTCCTCGAGTTTGCGGGTTGGCCCGGGCCGCTCAGCGGGACGACGGCAACTGTGTCAACATCACTGATATGGATGAGCAGGAATGGCAGCCGCTCGGCGCGTTGATGCATCGCGTGTCGGCGGCCTTGCGATCCGAGATTGCGGCGGCGCTGGCACCGCTGAATCTGCCATTCCCCCAGTACGTCTGCATGCGGGTGCTGTTCAAAAACCCGGGCTGGTCCAACGCGGATCTGGCCCGCGCGATCGACGTGACCCCGCAATCGATGAACACCGTTCTACAGGCGCTGCAGGACGCCGGTTTGGTGTCCCGGCCGGACACGGTGGACTCGGGTCGCGCACGTCCGGCGCAGTTGAGCCGGTCCGGCGCCGCCTTGCTCAAGCAGGCAGATGTGTTGGCTAGGGGCGCCGAAGAGCTTCTGCTGTCGGGTATCTCGGCGCAGCAACGCCGCGACTTCTTCCAAACCTTGCGTGATATCACGGGTGAGGATGCGACCACCTGCTGAACAGTCCGTTCGGCGGGAACACCGGGGAGTAGTTTCGGGGCCATGAAGAGGCTCGCGGCATGTGCGGTTCTTGGAGCATCGGCAATGCTCGTGGGGTGCTCCGCGCCGCCGTCACCCGTGGTTCCCTCCAGCACCGCGAGCCCGCAGATCCCCGACCGACGTACAGTCGACGGAGCGATCATCGTCACCCCGGACAACTTCGTGCGGGCGGAGACCGACCTGTACTTCGGGAACATCGTGAAGGATGGCGGTTTCGGCGCCTTCCATCACATCCGCGAATTGTCGCCGCTGGATAAGCAGCTGGTCATCCGACAGAACCGTGACACGCTCTATTCCTCGGCGGTGTTCGACCTCGATGCGGGACCGGTCACTGTCTCGATGCCTGACCCGGGGCGGCGGTTCATGTCGCTGCAGCTCATCACCGAAGACCACTACGTGCCGGATGTCTTCTACGGCAAGGGCGAGCACACGATCACCAAAGAGCAGGCGGGTACCCGATACCTCGCAGCCGCGGTGCGCACCCTGGTCAACCCGGGCGATCCGGCGGACCTCGCGCAGGTCCATACCCTGCAGGACGGTGTCTCGGCGCGGCAAGAGCATCGGGGAAGCTTCGCTGTCCCCAAGTGGGACAGCGTAAGTCAGAAGAAGGTGCGCGACGGACTGTTGGCGCTGGCCGCGACGGTCCCCGATACCAAGGCGATGTTCGGAACAAGGGATACGACCGACCCCGTGCGCCACCTGATCGGCACGGCGTCGGCCTGGGGCGGGAACCCCGAGAAGGATGCGCTCTACCTCACGGTGAATCCCGCCAAGAATGACGGCGCCACGGTGTACCGACTCACCGTGGGGGAGGTGCCGGTGGACGGATTCTGGTCCGTCACCGTCTACAACAAGGACGGATACTTCACACCGAACGCCCGGAATGCCTACTCGCTCAACAACATCACCGCACAGCGGGACACCGCCGGAAACACTGCCGTGCAATTCGGGGGATGCGCCGACGGCGTGGTGAATTGCCTGCCCATTACACCGGGCTGGAACTACGTGGTCAGGCTGTACCGCGCGCAGCCACAGATTCTGGACGGCCGGTGGGTGTTCCCGGAGGCGCAGCCCGTCGGGTAGCCGAACCTATTGCGGTGTGACAAGTTTTGCGATCTGTCGGTCGACCTCGGATCTGATGTCTGCGTCGGACATGTCATCGAGGCCGAATCCCGCACGCAGGCTGGGCCCCATCAGCCGCCAGCCAAGCTGTAGCGCTATCGCGTGTGCGCCGGCGAGCCGCGCTTCGCGGTCGTCGGCGTGACCGGGGCGAATCTGTTCCAGCAGCCATTCCATCCCCGGCTTGCGTTCCTGGAGTTCCTCGATGGGAAAACCGTCGAGGGTGGAACGAACCATCACGCGTAGTTGCAGGTCGTGTGCGGCCTCGAGTTCTTCGATGGGTGCCCCCGCCTCGCGCACAGCCGCCGCGGCGTCGGCCAGGTGCTGCAAGGTGGCGGCCAGCAGCTGACGCTTGCTCCCAAAGTGGCGGTGGACCAGGCCGTGATTCACGCCCGCACGGGTGGCGACCTCACGGATCGATGTCGCTGTGGGCCCCTTCTCGGCGAAGAGCTCGGAGGCCGCGGTCAGCACGGCCTCGACGACTTCTTCCTTGCCGACGGGACGGGTATCCGTTGCCTCCGGTGTAGTCATGTGTGTACAGTAGCGGATGACCGGGTGTAGTCAGTTGACTACATCGAATATCGGACAGAAGGAACGGGTCAATGAGCAGCGATTTGCGTGTAGTGAAGCTGGGCGAGAACATCGGCGCCCGTATCGACGGAGTGCGCCTCGGTGAGGTGGATGCCCAGACCGCGCGTGCCATCAACGAGGCGATGCTGGAGCACAAGGTGGTCTTCTTTCGTGGCCAGCACCACCTGGACGACGAGACCCAGTTCGCGTTCGCGCGATGCATGGGCGTGCCGACCTCGCCGCACCCGACGCTGAAATTCGATGGCGAGCGCGTGATGCGACTCGACTCGGAGGAAGGCGGACGTGCCAATCAGTGGCACACCGACGTGACCTTCGTGGACCGGATTCCGAAGGCCTCCATCCTGCGGGCGGTAGAGCTTCCGCCGTATGGCGGAACCACCACCTGGACCTCGACAGTCGCGGCTTACCGCCAGTTGCCCAAGGCCCTGCAGGAGCTGGCCGACAACCTCTGGGCCATGCACAACAACCAATTCGATTACGCCCAAGTAGATCCCGCCAAGGTGGCGGAGTTGCTGGCCAAGGCCGGCTCAGGATCGAAATACGTACGCGAATTCGGCGCGACGCATTTCGAGGCACACCACCCGGTGGTGCGGGTACACCCTGAGACGGGCGAGAGGGCGCTGCTGCTGGGCAACTTCGTCAAGCGCATCCTGGACGTCAGTGCCAGCGAGTCGCAGGCGTTGTTCCGCATGTTCCAGGATCGGATCACCTGGCTGGAGAACACGATTCGATGGAGCTGGGAGCTTGGCGACGTCGCGATGTGGGACAACCGCGCCACCCAGCATTACGCGATCTCCGACTACGGCGACCAGCGGCGCCGCATGCACCGCGTCACGCTTGCCGGTGACGTCCCCGTCGGCGTCAACGGTGAGAGCAGCCGGGTGATCGCCGGGGACGCCAGCGACTACTCGGTGATCGACAACCCAAAGCGGCTGGTGGCATAGTTCGTGATCGCACTGTCGGGTGCGAGCCTGCCGCGGAAATCGCGACCAAAATCCGCGTCACGCTCGCACTCGGCAGCCTAGAAATCAGGCCTGGCGCTTACCCAGCACGAACGCGGCCGCTGCGCTGAGGATGGCAGCGACCAGCGCGAGGCCGCCGGCCACCCACCAGGACGGACCGCTCGACGCGTCGGGGCTCTTGGACCCGAGCAGCGCGCCCACGATCGTGTTGAAGTTGTCGGTCTGATCGGTGAGGCCGGAGACGTTCGCGGCGCCCGGACCGTACGCGGCGATGCGCACCTGAGTTCCGGTGTGCGTCTGGGATTCGCCTTCCGGTGCAGTGGGATACATGATCCGCATGGTGGCGCCGTCAGCCGTCTTCACCGCGACCGACAGGCTTGACGGATTGTTGAAGTCCTCGGGAACGATGAGTGAGGAGTGCCCGTGATCGGCGGTCACGATCACCAGCGTGTTGCGGTCCTGGCGGGCGAATTCCACGGCGGCCGAGACGGCCTCGTCGAGGGCGATGGTTTCACCGATCTGACCACAGATGTTGGCGGCGTGATCCTGCTTGTCGATCGATGCGGACTCGACCTGCAAGAAGAAGCCCTTGTCCTTTCCCTTTTTCGAGTTCACCAGGAGATCGATGGCTTTGGTGGTCATCGCGGACAGCTGGGGTTGATCGGCGGGCAGCTCGGGGTTCTGTCGGCAGGTGGTCGCGGGCAGCTTGCCGCCGTTGGGCACCGCGGCGGGCACCTTGTCCCACTGCACCGGCAGGTTGCCCTTGCCGAAGACGCCCAGCACCGGATTGTCCAGGCTGCTCAGCTTGTTCAGATCGCCTGCGGTGGTTAGCAACTGATATCCGGCAGCCTTGGCGACCTCCCACGAGGTCTTGCCCTTGTGCTCGCCGCCGGTGATGGTTTCGTCGAAATACTTGCCACCGCCGCCGAGGCTGATGTCGGCGCGGGTGTTCACCAGCTGCTCGGAGATGGAGCCCTTGCCGCCGTTGTCGACGGCGTTACCGGCGCACTTCTGCAGGGTCTCCTTGGGGCCCTTGCAGTCCCGATCGGTGACGTGCGCGGTGAGCACTGCCGGCGTAGCGTCCTGCAGTTCGGCGGTGGTGACATTCCCCGTCGCGAAACCCTGCTTCTGCACGATCTCCAGAATCGTGTCCAACGGCTGGCCGTCCAGATCCACCGAGATCGCGCCGCTGTAGGTCTTGGTCCCGGTGGCCCACCCGGTACCGGAGGCCGCCGAGTCGGTCACGTAGTCCGGCTTTCCCTTCTCCGGCCCGTCCTTGGTCAACGCGAACGTGGTGTATTCGCCGGTGATCGGCAGCGCGTCGAGCCCGGGAAGCGTCCCAGCGGCGCCGTACTGGTAGTTGCGCGCCGAGGTGATCTCCGAGGTGCCCATGCCATCACCGATCAGCAGGATGACGTTCTTGGCGTTGCGGCCCCGCACCGAATCCCGCAGATCCGCCGCCTTATCGCCGTCGCGTCCGCCCGTGGTGCGGTTGGCGCCGCCGGTCTTGGCAATATCGCCGACGGGCACCTCGGGCGAATCCGAGGGCGGCGCGGCAGCGGCGGAGGGGGCCAGCGCCAGTACTAGCGCCGCGGATGCGGCCAGTGCGATTCTGCGGGGGCTCATGCTGCCAGCTTGCTGTGAACCGGCGTCCGGGCGCCAGCCCTACGGTGAACGCGGGATGAACCCGTGCGTTGGTCAAGCGCCGGAGTTGCCGTCCGCGGTCACCGAATATGCCAGCAGGGGCGCTGCCGAGGGGACTCGGCGGTCATCGCGACCGGGGACCATTCCGGTGGACCTACGGCCCGGCACAGTCGCCGCAGCACGGGCCTACTCGGCGGGCAGGTCCAAAACCAGGCGTCCTTCGCCGCGCGAGACGCAGGTCAGGATCTGCCCCTCTTCGCGCTGGGACTCGGTGAGGATCTGATCGCGGTGGTCGGCGGTGCCGGCGAGCACGTTCACCCGGCAGGTGCCGCAGAAACCCTGCTGGCACGAGTAGGCCACATGCGGCAGCCGTTCCTTGATGACGTCCAGCGCGGTGCGATCGGCGGGTACCTCCAGCACCGGCCCACCGGGGCCCAACTGCACCTCGAAGGGATGACCGTCCACCACAGGCGCGGCCGCGAATCGCTCGAAATGCAGTTCCACGGAAGGCATTTCGAGGAGGCGCCGCTGCAGGACGGCGAGCATCGGGGCGGGACCGCAGCAGTACACCGCGTCGTTCTCGCCCACGCCGGGCAGCAGGTCGTCGGCGGTCGGCAGACCGGACTGATCGTCGGTCCGAATGATGACGCGATCGCCAAACCGCTTGAGCTCGTTCAGGAAGGGGAGCGAATCGCGGTGCCGTCCGGTGTACACCATGGTCCATGGCTTCCCCAGTTGTTCGGCGAACGCGATCATGGACAAGATGGGCGTGATGCCGATGCCGCCGGCCACGAAGTGCAGCTTGCGCGGCCCGGGCTGGGTCATGGCCAGCGGGAACGCATTACGTGGCCCGAGGATCTGCACCGTGGCACCGATCTGGAGCGCATCGTGCACCTCGATGGAGCCGCCGCCGCCATCGGGGATACGGCGCACGGCGATGCGGTAGTGGAACGGGTCCGAGACGTCACCGCACAGCGAATACTGCCGCATCCGGCCGGACGGCAGCAATAGGTCGAGGTGGGCGCCGGGATGCCACGGCGGGAGCCGTTCCCCGTCGGGCGCGGCCAACACCAGGCTCGCGACATCCTGGTCCTTGGCCTCGATCCAGCGGTCCTTGACCACCAGCGTCAACGTCCGGTCGACGTGGTTCTCGGGTGGCTTCTTGAGAATCAGCAGGGCGCCGATGGCCCGGACGGCGACCGGGAACAGCACGGTACCCAGCGCGATGGTGGGTGAAACCGGCAGAGTGCCGTACAGCGTCGGCGGCAGCGACGGCCGCTTGCGCTGGGTCGTGGGCTGAGTCTTGCGGCGGAAGCGATCGAACATCAGTAACCGGCCGCAGCCTTCGCGGCGGGCGACGTACTCAGGTATGCCACCGCCTGCGCCGTGCTCCCCACCTGGTCGGGTGAGAAGCCCGGACGCATGAATTCCAGAGCCGACTTGGCCAGCTCGCGCCAGCGCAGGAAAGCTCCGCGCTTCATGGCCTTGTTCATCTGCCGCAGCACGCCGAAGACGCCGTAGTTGGGCAGCGAGGGGTCCTGCCGCACCAAGAACTTGGTGTAGCGCAGCATCACCCCGACGAGCAGCAGGGTCGCCAACACAAAGGTCAGCATCATGTGCCCGCGGCGGATCTGGAAGTACCGGGCGACGTCGTAGGCGACGCTGCGATGTTCGACCTCCTCGGCGCCATGCCAGCGGAAAAGGTCCACCATCTCCGCATCGGCGTTGAACTTCTCGAAGGGGTGGTTCAGCACCCAGTCGCCGAGCACGGCGGTGAAGTGTTCGATACCCGCGATGAGGGCCAGCTTCTCCACCATGACCCGGTACCGGAGCTTTTCGCTGCGCAGCTCGTTGGTCCGCTCCAGCATGTGGGTGATGTATTCGATCTGCTCAAGGGCGGGGCGGACATTGATCCCGTTCTTCTCCAGGAAGTCGCCGAGCACCTTGCTGTGAGTCTCCGCGTGTACGGCCTCTTGACCCATGAAGCCGATCATGGCTTCCCGGATCTTGTCGTCCTTCACGTACGGCAGCGCGCGGGTGAAAGTGTCGACGAAGGCCCGTTCCCCTTCCGGCAGAAGCAGATTGAAGGCGGAAATGAAGTGCGAGACGATGGGCTCGTTGGGAATCCAGTGCAGCGGGGTGTGGCTGGTGTCGAACTGGACATTGCGGGGCCGCAGCACGACCTCGCCGGGCTCGGTCGGTACGACGTGCAGGCCGGTGGTCTCAGTTGTGTTGCGCGCCATGATGTCCTCCTACTTGTTGAGCTTATTGCCGAGGGTGCCCCAGAAGAACCGGTTCAGCGCCGGGGCCAGGCGGCTGAGGTGGTACTGCATATGTGCTTCCGGGGTGACCGGGACGACCGACTTGCCCTTGGTGACGGCGTTGACGATCTCCTTGGCCACCTTTTCCGGGCCGTATCCGCGTTTGGCGTACAGCCCCGCACCTTGCTGCTGTCGCTGGGCCTCGTCGGCAGCCGAGAGGCCGGAAAACTGGGTGGTGCGAATGATGTTCGTGTTGACGATGCCCGGGCAGATGGTGCTCACCTTGACCTTGTCGCGTGCGAGCTCGCCCCGCAGCACGTCGGAGAACATGAACACGGCCGCCTTGCTGGTGGCGTAGGCGCCCATCTCCGGGATCGGCGTGTATGCGGCGGCACTGGAGATGTTGACGATGTGACCGCTCTTACGTTCGGCCATCCGTGGCCCGAAGGCGCGGCAGCCGTAGACGACTCCGCCCAAGTTGATATTGAGCACCCGCTGGAAGTCAGCGGACGGGGTGTCGAAGAATCGTCCGGCTTGGCCGATCCCGGCGTTGTTGATCAAGACATCCGGCACGCCGTGGGTGCCGCATACCTCGTCGGCGAAGGCGGTGACGGCGCCCTCGTCGGAGACATCCAGGGCATAGGGGTGGGCGGTGCCCCCCTGCTTCTCGATGAGCCCGACCGTCTCGTTGGCGGTGTCCAGGTTGATATCGGCGGCGACGATGCGGGCCCCCTGGCCGGCGAAGGCCAAGGCGGTTTCCCGGCCGATACCGCTTCCGGCGCCGGTCACCACCACCAGGCTGTTGCGCTGGGCACTGCCGGATGTCATGCATCCTCCGAATCCTGCGCACCGCTGCGCTTACGTGATGGAGGAGATTGTAAATCACTGCGAGTGCAGTGAAAAAGGCGTGATGTTCAATACGGGGTTCATCGACGTTTGTCGAGGAAACGGGCGTTGACCTACGCGTTGAGAGAATGACGCCGCAAGGTGTCGCGCCATCTAACCACCCGAGTTGGCGTCTACCGGGGTTCCTGACATATCGTTTTGATTACTTGTCGCGTCGGGGCACGAGATCCGCTGGTCAACGGTGTCCGGTGGGTGCCTCATCGTCGGAGCCGGATGCTCTTCACGCAAGCGGTTCATCGCCGCAAGCCCACGAAGCAGACGGCCGAGAAGGACGCTACGGACAAGGGCCAACGGGCCAGCCCCGGGGTACAGCACCACCCCGTGCCGGTCTGTGTGGCACCTTCGAGGAGGGCACGACGGGAGCATCCAAGCGATGCGCTCGGCCGGGCCCTGGAGACGAGACGAGCAGCCCATGCCACACCCCGCGACCGGGCTTTACAACCCGGCATACGAGCACGATGCGTGCGGTGTCGCCATGGTCGTGGATATGCACGGCCGGCGCAGCCGCGACATCGTGGACAAGGCCATCACAGCACTGCTGAACCTGGAGCACCGTGGTGCCGCGGGAGCCGAACCGAATAGCGGTGACGGCGCCGGAATCATGCTGCAGATTCCGGACAAGTTCTTTCGTGCTGTCGTAGCCGAACAAGGAACTTTCGAGCTGCCCGCGGAGGGCAGCTACGCCTCCGGTATCGCCTTCCTGCCGCAGGGATCCAAGGACGCCGCAGCCGCCTGCGAGGCCGTCGAGAAGATCGTCGAGGCAGAGGGTTTGACCGTCCTGGGTTGGCGTGAGGTTCCTCACGACGACTCTTCGCTGGGCGCCCTGGCCCGCGACGCCATGCCCACGTTCCGGCAGCTGTTCATCTCCGGCGCCTCCGGCATCGATCTGGAGCGACGCGTCTATGTGGTGCGTAAGCGCATCGAGCACGAGCTGGGCAACCAGGGATCCGGCCGGGGCAGCCTCGGCGAGGAAACCGTCTACTTCCCAAGCCTTTCCGGTCGCACCTTCGTCTACAAGGGCATGCTGACCACCCCGCAACTGCGGGCGTTCTACCTGGATCTACAGGACGAGCGGGTCGAGAGTGCGCTGGGCATCGTGCACTCGCGCTTCTCCACCAACACCTTCCCGTCATGGCCGCTGGCGCACCCCTACCGCCGGGTGGCACACAACGGTGAGATCAACACCGTCGCAGGCAATGAGAACTGGATGCGGGCCCGCGAGGCGCTCATCAAGACCGATGTCTTCGGTGAGCCGGCCCAGCTCGAGAAGATCTTCCCGATCTGTACGCGCGGTGCCTCGGACACGGCGCGGTTCGACGAGGCACTGGAACTGCTGCACCTGGGTGGCCGCCCCTTGCACCACGCGGTGCTGATGATGATTCCCGAGGCGTGGGAGCGACACGAGTCCATGGACCCGGAGCGCCGTGCCTTTTACGAGTACCACTCCTCCCTCATGGAGCCCTGGGATGGACCGGCCTCGGTCTGCTTCACCGATGGCACCATCGTCGGGGCGGTGCTCGACCGCAACGGCCTACGGCCGTCCCGTGTTTGGGTGACCAGCGACGGACTCGTCGTGATGGCCTCCGAGGCCGGCGTGCTGGATCTGGATCCGTCCACCGTCGTGCAGCGCACCCGCCTGCAGCCCGGTCGCATGTTCCTGGTGGACACCACCCAGGGCCGCATCGTCTCCGATGAAGAGGTCAAGGCCGAGCTCGCCGCTGCCCAGCCGTACAAGCAGTGGCTCGACGAGGGATTGGTACGGCTGGAGCAGCTGCCCGACCGTCCGCACCAGCACATGCCGCATGACCGAATCGTGTTGCGCCAGCAGGTATTCGGCTACACCTACGAAGAGATCAATCTCCTGGTGGCGCCGATGGCCCGCACCGGTGCCGAGGCTCTCGGGTCGATGGGTACCGACACCCCGATCGCGGTGCTGTCCAACCGCTCCCGGATGCTGTTCGACTACTTCCAGCAGCTCTTCGCGCAGGTCACCAACCCCCCGCTGGACGCCATCCGCGAGGAGGTCGTCACCAGCCTGGGTGGTGTGATCGGACCCGAGGGCGACCTGTTGCACCCGACTGCCGAGTCGTGCCACCAGATCCTGTTGCCGCAGCCGGTGCTGCACAACGACGAGCTGGACAAGCTGATCCACCTGAACCCCGCCGATCAGGTCGGCGGACGCCCGCACGGCTTCTCCAGCCGGGTGATCCGCTGCCTGTACCCCGTCGCCGAGGGCGGTGCCGGATTGCGGACGGCCCTCGAGTCGGTGCGCGCCGAGGTGTCGGCGGCCATCTCCGACGGCGCCCAGGTGATCATCCTGTCCGACCGTGAGTCGGACGACCAGATGGCGCCCATCCCTTCGCTTCTGGCGGTCGCGGCGGTGCATCATCACCTGGTGCGGGAGAAGTCACGCACCAAGGTCGGTCTGGTGGTCGAAGCCGGTGACGCGCGCGAGGTTCACCACGTCGCGGCGCTGGTCGGTTTCGGTGCCGCGGCCGTCAACCCCTACATGGCGTTCGAGTCGATCGAGGATCTGATCGACCGCGGCGTGATCTCGGGTGTGGAGCGCGACAAGGCGATTCGCAACTACATCAAGGCCGCCGGCAAGGGTGTGCTGAAGGTGATGTCCAAGATGGGCATCTCCACGTTGGCCTCCTACACCGGCGCGCAGCTGTTCCAGGCCATCGGCCTGTCGCAGGACATGCTCGACGAGTACTTCACCGGATTGGCCTGCCCCACAGGCGGTATCGGTCTCGACGAAATTGCCGCCGATGTGGCCTCGCGCCACCACCTGGCCTTCCTGGAGCGTCCTGAGGAGTGGGCGCACCGGGAACTGGAGGTCGGTGGCGAGTACCAGTGGCGGCGTGAGGGTGAGTACCACCTGTTCAACCCCGACACCGTGTTCAAGCTGCAGCACTCCACGCGCACGGGCCAGTACTCGGTGTTCAAGGAGTACACCCAGCTGGTTGACGACCAGAGCGAGCGGATGGCTTCGCTGCGCGGCCTGCTGAAGTTCAAGAGCCCCGAGGACGGCGGGCGGCCGCCTGTTCCGCTGGATGAGGTGGAGCCCGCGAGCGAGATCGTCAAGCGCTTCTCAACCGGAGCGATGAGCTTCGGCTCGATCTCCGCCGAGGCGCACGAGACGCTGGCGATCGCGATGAACCGTCTGGGCGGCCGCTCCAACTCCGGTGAGGGCGGCGAGGATCCACGCCGGTTCACCCCCGACGAGAACGGTGACTGGCGCCGCAGCGCCATCAAGCAGGTGGCCTCCGGCCGGTTCGGTGTCACCTCGCACTACTTGAGCAACTGCACCGACATCCAGATTAAGATGGCGCAGGGCGCCAAGCCCGGTGAAGGTGGCCAGCTGCCGGCGCACAAGGTGTACCCGTGGGTGGCCGAGGTGCGGCACTCCACGCCCGGCGTGGGACTGATTTCCCCGCCGCCGCACCATGACATCTATTCGATCGAGGATCTGGCGCAGCTGATCCACGATCTGAAGAACGCGAACCCGCAGGCGCGTGTCCACGTGAAGCTGGTGTCGGAGAACGGTGTCGGCACGGTCGCCACGGGTGTCTCGAAGGCGCACGCCGACGTGGTGCTCATCTCCGGGCACGACGGCGGAACGGGTGCCACCCCGCTGACCTCCATGAAGCACGCGGGTGCGCCGTGGGAGCTGGGCCTGGCCGAGACACAGCAGACGCTGCTGCTCAACGGCCTGCGTGACCGCATCGTGGTGCAGGTGGACGGCCAGCTCAAGACCGGCCGCGACGTGATGATCGCCATGCTGCTGGGCGGCGAGGAATTCGGTTTCGCGACCGCTCCGCTGGTGGTCTCGGGCTGCATCATGATGCGCGTGTGCCACCTGGACACCTGCCCGGTGGGTGTGGCCACCCAGAACCCGGTGCTGCGCCAGCGCTTCAACGGCAAGCCGGAGTTCGTGGAGAACTTCTTCCTGTTCATCGCCGAAGAGGTGCGCGAGCTCATGGCCGAGCTCGGCTTCCGCACCGTCAACGAGGCCGTTGGGCAGGTTGGCGCGCTGGATACCGAGAAGGCGATTGCGCACTGGAAGGCCAGCAAGATCGACCTGACCCCGGTGCTGACGGAGCCGGAGTCGGCGTTCATGAACCAGGACCTGTACTGCAGCGGTTCGCAGGATCACGGCCTGGAGAAGGCGCTGGATCAGCAGCTCATCGTGATGAGCCGCGAGGCGCTGGATCACGGCACCCCGGTCAAGTTCGAGACGCTGATCACCAACGTCAACCGGACCGTCGGCACCATGCTCGGTCACGAGGTGACCAAGGCCTACGGCGGCGAAGGTCTCCCGGACGACACCGTCGACATCACCTTCACCGGCTCAGCGGGTAACAGCTTCGGTGCCTTCGTGCCACGCGGCATCACGCTGCGGCTGTTCGGGGACGCCAACGACTACGTGGGCAAGGGCCTGTCCGGTGGACACATCGCGGTGCGCCCGTCCCGTGAGGCGCCCGCTGGCTTTGAGGCCGAGAAGAACATCATCGGCGGAAATGTCATCCTGTTCGGCGCTACGAGCGGTGAGGCTTTCCTCAACGGCCTGGTGGGCGAGCGGTTCGCGGTGCGTAACTCGGGAGCATCCGCTGTCGTGGAGGGCGTGGGCGATCACGGGTGCGAGTACATGACCGGTGGAACCGTGGTGGTGCTCGGGCCGACCGGACGTAACTTCGCGGCGGGTATGTCCGGCGGTGTGGCTTACGTCTACGACCCCGCCAAGCAGCTGGTGGACAACCTCAACGATGAGATGGTCGACGTGGATGCGCTCGACCCCGACGATGAGCAGGTGCTGCGCAGCTTGATCGAGAAGCATGTGGCGGCGACCGACTCTGCTGTCGGACAACGCATTCTGGCCGACTGGAGCGGCCAAAGTGACTCCTTCGTCAAGGTGATGCCGCGCGACTACCGTCGCGTGCTGGAGGCAATCGCCGACGCGGAGCTGACCGGAGGCGATGTGAACGAAGCGATCATGGCGGCTGCTCGTGGGTGACCCAAGCGGCTTTCTGACCCACACCACCCGCGAGCTACCGAAGCGGCGCCCTGTGCCGCTGCGGCTGCTCGACTGGAAAGAGGTCTACGAAGATTTCGAGCACACGGCCCTGCAGACGCAGGCTTCGCGCTGCATGGATTGCGGAATACCGTTCTGCCACAAGGGCTGTCCGCTGGGCAATCTGATTCCCGAGTGGAACGACATGGTGTACCGCGGGAACTGGCGCGAGGCCATCGAGCGGCTACACGCCACCAACAACTTCCCGGAGTTCACCGGTCGGCTCTGCCCCGCGCCATGTGAGGCCTCGTGTGTGCTGGGCATCAACCAGGACCCGGTGACCATCAAGCAGGTCGAGGTCGAGCTGATCGACAACGCCTTCGAGAATGACTGGGTCAAGCCCATTCCGTCTGAGGTGAAGACCGGCAAGAAGGTAGCGGTGGTGGGTTCCGGGCCAGCGGGATTGGCTGCGGCACAGCAGCTCACTCGCGCCGGACACGACGTCACCGTGTACGAGCGGGCCGACCGCATCGGCGGTCTGCTGCGCTACGGCATCCCCGAGTTCAAGATGGAAAAGCGTCACATCGACCGGCGTCTGGACCAAATGCGGGCCGAGGGAACGGTTTTCGAGGCCGGTGTGAACGTTGGCGTCGATATAACAGCCGACGACCTCCGCACAAACTTCGATGCCGTGGTTCTTGCCGGCGGGGCAACCGCCTGGCGCGATCTGCCGGTTCCGGGCCGCGAGCTCGAGGGCATCTACCAGGCCATGGAGTACCTGCCGTGGGCCAACAAGGTGCAGCTGGGCGATGACGTCGTGGACGCCGATGGCCAGCCGCCGATCACGGCAAAGGGCAAGCGCGTCATCATCATTGGTGGTGGCGACACTGGCGCTGACTGCCTGGGCACCGCCCACCGGCAAGGTGCGGCGAGCGTCCAGCAGTTCGAGATCATGCCCAAGCCGCCGGAGCTCCGTTCCGAGCGCGACCCGTGGCCCACCTACCCGACACTGTTCCGGGTGGCCTCCGCGCACGAAGAGGGCGGCGAGCGGATCTACGCCGTGAACACCGAGCGGTTCCTCGGCGAGGACGGCAAGGTGACCGGTCTGCGTGCCCACGAAGTCGTCTTCAACGCCGGCAAGTTCGAGAAAGTCGAGGGCTCGGACTTCGAGCTGGAGGCCGACATCGTCTTCCTGGCAATGGGATTCGTCGGGCCGGAGAAGCCAGGGCTGCTCGAGAATCTGGGCGTGGAGCTCACCGATCGCGGGAATGTGGCGCGCAACGACGCGTACGCGACGTCCGTCGACGGCGTGTTCGTGGCTGGAGACATGGGCCGTGGTCAGTCGCTGATCGTATGGGCGATTGCCGAGGGCCGTTCCGCTGCTGCCGCGGTGGACGCGTACCTCACCGGTGAGACGGCGCTACCCGCGCCGATCAAGCCGACCGCCGCGCCGCAGCGCTAGTCGCTCCTGTCGAGACGGCGCGGGGGTACGTATCTCGCGCGTATCTCGTGTCGATTCCGTGTGCAGACGCCTTCGCGTAGCGCGGTGGGCTGGAATGTTGCCAGTCCGCCCCGGGTCGGTAGCTCGCAACGATTTCGCCGCCCGATACCAGATATCTTTGCTTGACGCGGGTGTGACACGTGAGATCGGTGCGAATTTGCGTTATGCTGCTGACCGGTTCTGAAAGCTTGCCGACGCAGGAGATGTTCTCGTGCCCAACACACCCGTTACCAAGACATGGGTTGGCCGAATTACCTGGTCACTGCTCCGTCATCCCATGAAGAGTCATAGTTTCCCTGAGAAGAACGAGCGGCTCATCACCCGCGAAGAGCTCCTGCGCTTCAGTCACTGAGCGTTGCTCGCAGCGGCAGTCGGCGTGTCGAAGTATGGACACGCGCATCGTGTCGAGATCGTTATAGACCTGTAACCAGTCTGAGTGTCGGCGGTAGCGGATCCCGCAGCATCGACGATCGCACCTAACCCTGCACGGTCAGCACCTGCGGCCCGTCGCCGGTGATGGCGATGGTGTGCTCGGAATGGGCGCCCCGCGCCCCGTCGGCCATCCGGAGCGTCCACCCGTCCGGATCCACGATGAGCCGGTGGGTGCCGCGCCCGAACCACGGCTCCAATGCCAGCGTGAGGCCCGGCTCGAGCTTCAACCCCCGTCCCGCCGTCCCCTTGTTCGGGACATGGGGATCCTCATGCATGGTCCGGCCCAGGCCGTGTCCACCGAAATCGGTGTTGATCCGGTAGCCGGCACCCTCCGCGACCGTGGCCACGGCCGCGGAGATATCGCCGAGCCGATTACCCGGCCGTGCCGCCGCGATGGCTGCGTCCAGGGCCATCCGAGTGGTGTCGATCAGCCGGACATCCTCAGGGTCCGGGGTCCCGACGATGACGCTCACCGCCGAGTCGGCCACCCAGCCGTCGATGCTCACCGCGAAGTCCATGCTGAGCAGGTCTCCGTCGGCGAGTACGTAGTCATGGGGAAGTCCATGTAGCACAGCATCATTGACTGATAGGCAGATGACATTGCGGAATGGTCCGCGTCCGAACGAGGGGGAGTAGTCCCAGTAGCAGGACACCGCGCCGCGTTCGGTGACCATGTCACGTGCCCGCTGTTCCAGGGATAGCAGGTTGACGCCCGGCGCGGCCAATGACGACAACTCGGCCAGTACCGAGGCCACGAACTCACCGGTCACGCGCATGCGCCCGATTTCCGCGGGCGACTTCAACTCGATCACGCGTACCTCCTTGACGGTATTTAAATACCACCTTAGGGCTTTCGGTATTTAAATACCAAGACTAAAGTCGTGAGCATGGTTCGTCAGCCGCTCACCGCCGAACAACTCGCCGCGGGTAAGCGTTTGGGCCGACTGCTGCGCGCCGCGCGTGCCGACCGGCCGCTCGACGATGTCGCCCGCGCTTCGGGGATCTCACCGGAGACGCTGCGGAAGATCGAAACCGGCAGGCTTCCGACGCCCGCATTCGGTGCCGTCGTCCAACTCGCCGGAACCCTGTGCCTCGATCTCAACGACGTGGCGGCCGTATGGCAGGAAGAGACCAAGATCGGCGCCGCGTCCTAACCACCGCAGCCGTAAAATCGGCCGGGTGCACAGCTGGGGTGGGGAGAGGCGGCTGCCGCGTCGCGTTGTGGTGAGCACGCTGGTCGTGGCGTTATCGGCGATGGTCGTTCACAACCGCCTGGTCCCGTTCGATGTCCGTTTTTTTGGACTGACCGAGAACGGCTACGACCTGGACACCTATCGAGCCGCGGTCCGCGGGCTCTGGGATGGCAAGAGACTGTATGAGGCGCCGGCACTCAACCAGGCGTGGTTCGTCTACCCACCGTTCGCGACGCTGGTTCTGGCGCCGCTCGCGTGGGCCTCATTCGAGGTCGCGAAGTGGGTGCTGCTGGTTCTTTCCCTTTCTGCGCTGGCGCCGCTCGCGTGGCGCATCCTGCGGGCGGCCGGGATTCGTGGCGACGGCCGGCTGGTTCTGGTCAGTGCCGCGCTGGCCGTCATCGTCATCGACGTCGAACCGGTGCAGGCCACCCTCTGGTGGGGGCAGATCAACGTCCTGCTCATGGTGGCAGTGCTTCTCGACCTGCTGGGCCCGGCGCAGGCCCGATGGCGAGGAATAGGGCTCGGTCTGGCCGCGGGCATCAAACTCACCCCGCTGATCTTCCTGCCGTACCTGCTGCTCACCCGCCAATGGCGCGCCTCGGCGATCGCCACGGGAACCTTCGCCGCCACTGTGGCATTGACGTGGCCATTGTTACCTCGCGACAGCGGATGGTTCTGGAGCCATTTGGGCGACACCGCACACATCAGCCGCATCGATCACCTGGCCAACCAGTCGATCAACGGCTTCCTCGCCAGGTTCTTCTTCCCGCAGCCGCGCCCCGAGTGGTTGTGGATTGGATTGGGCCTCGTGGTCCTTGCCGCGGGTCTCGCAGTGG
Organism: Mycobacteroides franklinii; assembly: GCF_002013895.1. GTDB lineage: Bacteria > Actinomycetota > Actinomycetes > Mycobacteriales > Mycobacteriaceae > Mycobacterium > Mycobacterium franklinii. The sequence continues at coordinate 38,180 of NZ_MAFQ01000013.1, forward strand.
CGGTGTGGGCACACCGCAGAGGCGAACGAACTTTGGCCGTGGTCTTGGTCGGCCTCACCGGATGCGCGGTATCGCCGTTCAGTTGGGCCGCCCACTGGGTATGGTTCGCGCCCGCGATCATCTGGCTGGTCGCGAAAGCTTGTACTACGCAACGGCCTTGGTCTCGTGGTTGGGCGTATCGCGCCGCTGCACTATTCGCGATGGTCTTCATATGGACCCTGCACCGGCCCGGCCGCGGGCACACCACCATCTATTTCAGCGGGGTGTACTGGAATTTTCTGGATCTGCGGCCCTTCTGGGTGGGCCAACTGATGAGCGGATGGTACCCGTTGGTGTTCCTGTGCTTCATGATCGGCGCCGCGGCCTGGCTGCGTCTGAGCACCGCAGCGGCCGACGATCCGGCTGAGTTGGCCGTGCTGACGACGGACATCGAGGATTTCGTTCCCGATGATCTGGATGAGCCGATGAGGGCGCGCGCCTAAGGTCTGACTATGGACCCGGTTAGCGCGTTACGCGAGATCGCGTACTACAAGGAGCTCGCCCGCGAGGAATCCCGCCGGGTGATGGCCTACCGCAAGGCCGCCGAGGTCATCGCCGCGCTCAGCCCCGAAGAACGAGAACGTCATGGCGACAACAAGACCTGGAAAAGCCTGACGGGTCTGGGGCCCAAGACAGCGACGGTCGCCGCCGAGGCCTGGGCCGGCAAGGTCCCGGCGACCCTCGAACAACTACGCGCCAATGCCAAGAGCACCGGTGGTGGCGCGATGCGGGAAGCGCTCAAGGGGGACCTGCATCTGCACTCCAACTGGTCCGATGGATCGGTGCCCATCGAGGAAATGATGAGCGCCGCCAAGGCGCTCGGCCACGAATACTGTGCGCTCACCGATCATTCGCCCCGTCTGCGGGTTGCCAACGGGCTATCGGCAGACCGACTGCGCGCGCAGCTGAAGGTCATCGACGATTTGCGAGATCAGATGGCGCCCATGCGAATTCTGACCGGTATCGAGGTCGATATTCTCGACGACGGTGATCTCGATCAGGACCCAGAACTTCTCGATCAGCTCGACATCGTGGTGGCCAGCGTGCATTCCAAGCTTGCGATGGATTCCGCCGCCATGACGCGGCGCATGATCGCCGCCGTCACCAACCCGCGCGTGGACGTGCTGGGCCACTGCACGGGACGGCTGGTGGAGGGGGAGCGCGGCACCCGCAGCGAATCGAAATTCAATGCCGCAGAGGTGTTTCGGGCGTGTCGCGACTCCGGCACGGCCGTCGAGATCAACTCACGACCGGAGCGCAGGGATCCGCCGCGCCGGTTGCTCGACCTGGCGCTGAACATCGGCTGCGACTTCTCCATCGATACCGATGCGCATGCGCCCGGGCAGCTGGAGTTCTCCGGATATGGCTGCGAGCGCGCCCTGGAGGCGGGGGTCCCGGAGGAACGAGTGATCAACACGTGGCCCGTCGAGCAGCTGCTGGCGCGGACCAAGCAAGCCCGGTAGTCGCCTATTGACACTTTGAACACATTCGCGCAAAGTGTTCAAGCGTGAAGCTCGTGAAGACGGCGGGCCCGCGCGGTGAGGTACCTGAACCGATCGTCGCGGCCGTCGCACAGACCCTGGTCAGATCCGGAATTCAGCGATTCAGCCTGTCGGCCGCCGCCGACGAGGCGGGTGTTTCACGTGGCACCATCTACAACTGGTTCGGCGGCAAGAAGGAGGCCATCGATGTCGCCGTGGGCTTCATCGCGGGCGCCTTCATCGAGCTGTTCGCTGGGGCGGTAAGTGCCAAGACCACCCTGACCGATCAGGTCGGTGAGGCCGCGGTGCGCATCAGTGACCATCGTGCCTGGTCCGATCGCCTGGATCCGACGCTGCACGTGTCGAACGTGCTGGAGCTGGTGCTCGACGAGTGTGGCGACGACCTGATGCGCCGGTCGGTCGAGTTTTGGGTACCGCAGGTCGAGGCCGCCACGGAACGCGGCGAGATCGGTAGGGACATCGACGCGACCGAGGCGGCCGAATGGATCATGCGAACCCTGATGAGCATCGAGGTGCTGCCCGCCATCTCCGTCGACCTGAAGGATCCGGACCGGGTGCGCGACTATTTCTCCCGATTCATCCTGCGCGGACTGGCATGACAAAACTCGACTTTCAGGTCGCGATCATCGGGGCCGGCCCGGGTGGCATCGCCGCCGGCTATTACCTGCGCCGGCAGGGCATCGACGATTTCGTCATCCTGGACCGCGCCGACGACTTCGGCGGCACTTGGCGCGACAACACCTATCCGGGTCTCGCCGTCGACATCCCAATCTTGTTTTACCAATTGAGTTTTGCGCGAACCGGACGGTGGAACAAGCTGTTCGCCGACGGCGCCGATATCCAGCGCTACCACTTATCGGTGGTGGCCGAACTGGGGCTGCGCAAGCATTTCCAGAGCGGCAGCGACGTCATCGCGGAACGCTGGAACGAGGACGGAGACCACTGGGAACTCACCATCGCGGGAAAACGGCCCATCCGCGTCCGATACGTCATCAGCGCGGTGGGCGGATACATCGACACCAAACCGGGCCCAGACATCGCCGGTATCAGTAATTTTCGTGGCAGAGTCATGCGGCCCAACGCGTGGGATCACTCCTACGACCACGCGGGCAAGCGTGTCGCGGTGATCGGCACCGGTTCCAGCGGCATCCAGATCGCCCCCGCCGTCGCCAGGACCGCCGCGTCGGTCACCACCTTCCAGCGCACGCCAGCATGGATCATTCCCAAACCCAACCCGGATCTTTCACCGCGTGCCCAGCGGCTTCTGAACGCGCCATTTGTACTGACGATCATCAACGCTCTGATCGTCGCGTCGATGGACGTCGCGGAGGCCGTGCTGTTTCACCTGCTGCCGCTGCTGCCGGAATCGGTACTGCGCCGGCTGATTCCCCGGTACGACAACATGGCGAGACGGTGGTACCGCCATCTGCTGGGGGACATCGTCAGGGACCCGAAACTGCGGGAGGCCCTGATGCCCAGCTACGGCATCCTCGCGCGGCGCACCATCTTGTCGAACGACTTCCTGCAGGCCGTGGATACCGGTGCAGTTCGACTGATCACCGAGCCCATCACACGCATCACCGAAACCGGTATCGAGACGGCGGACGGCACCCAGCACGCTGTCGACCTTCTGGTGTTGGCGACCGGCTACGAGATATACACCGATCCGGAGCATTACAAGCCGGGAGTGGTGCAGGGCCGCAACGGATTCGATATCGGTGTGTACTACCGCGACAACGAGATGCGGACCTATGGTGGGTCGGCGCTGCCCGGGCTGCCCAACCGATGGATGCTGGTGGGGCCCGAGGGCAACCAGGGGCAGGGCTGGCACGCGATGGTGGAGGCCAACGCGCGCCACGCGGCCCGAATCATCGGCGAATCAAGCCGGTGTCATCGCGAAGTGGCAGAGGTCAGCCGGCGGGCGTTCGACAAGTGGGTGCGCAAGATGGCTCACCAGAGCAAGGCGATCCGACTGTATGCGACCGACTGCCAACCGCCGCTGAGCACCTACTTTGTCAATTCCAAGGGTGAGACGCGGTACTACCGTCCGCAGACGGTGAGCGAAATGAACTGGTTCTCAAGGCGTTCCCCGCTCTCCGACTACGCCTTCCGCCCCGTGTCCATCGAAGCAAAGGTGCATCATGACCAGTCAGCCTGACAAACCGCTCGCCGGACGCGTCGCGTACATCACCGGAGCGGGACGCGGTCAGGGGCGTGCGCACGCGATTCGGCTAGCCGCCGACGGCGCCGATATCGTGGCCATCGACACCTGTGACAAACCATCGCCCTACAACGAATACCCGTCGACCACACCGCAAGAGTTCGACGAGACCGTCGCCGCGGTAAGGGATCTAGGACGCGACATCATTGCCGAACGTGTCGACGTGCGCGATCTTGCCGGGCAGCAGAAGGTGATCGATGAGGCGATTACCCGATTTGGGCGTCTGGACATCGTGGTGGCCAACGCGGGAATCGCCAGCTGGGCCCGGCTCTGGGAGATCGAAGCCGACCAATGGCGCGATGTCATCGACGTCAATCTGACCGGAGTGTGGAACACCATCAAGGCGGCAGTCCCCGCGATGATCGAAGCCGGTAACGGCGGATCCATCATCACGGTGAGCTCGTCGGCCGGAATCAAGGCCATGCCGGGCTGTGGGCACTACGTGGCGGCGAAGTTCGGTGTAGTGGGCCTGACAAACTCTTTGGCAGTTGAATTGGGGGAGTATGGGATTCGTGTCAACTCCATTCATCCCTACGGAACCAACACACCCTTGGCGGCTGACCAGTCGGTGCTGAGGATGTTCGAGAAGCATCCCGCATATCTGCAGAGCTTCAGTCAGACACTGGTGGACAACGACCGGCTCGTCGAACCCGCCGAGATCGCCGAGGTGGTGGCCTGGCTCGCCGGCGATGCATCCGGTGTCATGACCGGCGCCCAAATTCCGGTCGACAAGGGGTACCTGAAGCGATGACCACCTGTCCGTTCGCGGCCGGATTCGACTTCACCGATCCGGACCTGATTCAGCAGCGCATCCCCGCCGAGGAATTCGCATACCTGCGAAAGACCGAGCCCATCTGGTGGAACACGCAGCCCCGAGGAGTGGCGGGCTTCGATGACGACGGCTACTGGGTGGTGACCAAACACGCTGATGTCAAGGAGATATCCCGTCTCAGCGAGGTCTTCTCCAACAGTGCGAACACCACCGTGGTGCGCTACAACGAGGACATCACCCCCGAGCAGCTCGAGATCCAGCGCGAGAATCTGCTGATCGACATGGACGAACCCAAGCACCGCATTCTGCGGCGCATCGTCTCACCGCTCTTCACGCCCAAGGCCGTCAACGGTTTGCACGCACGGCTTGTCGAGCGCGCCGGCGGCATCGTGGAGGCGGCCGCCGAAAAGGCCAGCGGCAATTTCGTTTCCGATATCGCCTCGGTGCTGCCGATGCACGCCATCGCGGACCTCGTGGGCATTCCGGAATCGGACCGACAGCAGGTGCTGGACTGGACCAACCAGATGTTCGCCTACGACGACCCGGCCATCGGCAAGGACACCGCCACCACAGCGACGGTTTCGATGCTGGGCTACGCCTACGCGATGGCCGAAGAGCGCCAGCTGAATCCGCGCGACGACATACTGACCGGTCTGGTGCAGGGCGCCTACGATGACCGGCCGCTGACCCCACTGGAGTTCGCCTACTTTGTCATCCAGCTGATGGTCGCGGGCAACGAGACCTCGCGCAACGCGATCACCCACGGGGTACTGGCCTTCGCCGCTAATCCCGCGCAGTGGGAGCTGTACCGCGAACACCGCCCACAGACAGCCGCCGACGAGATCATCCGATGGGCCAGCCCCATCATCGCCTTCCAACGCACCGCGTTGCAGGACGTCGAACTTGGCGGCGTCCAGATCGGCAAGGGCCAGCGCGTCGGAATGTTCTATGCCTCGGCCAACTTCGACGAGGAGGTGTTCGACGAACCGTTCACCTTCAACATCGAGCGCGACCCCAACCCGCATCTCGCGTTCGGGGGCCACGGGAGTCACTATTGCCTTGGCGCGAATCTCGCGCGACTGGAAATCGGCATCATGTTCGACGCGTTGGCAGACAGGCTGCCGGATCTGATCCCCACCGGGGAGCCCACCCGCTTCCGGTCGGGGTGGATCAACGGCGTGGTGGCGTTGCCAGCGAACTACATCGGATGAGGGCGTCGTGGTCGACAGGTCGAGCGGATATGAGGGCGTTGCCGCCGAGTTCGTCCGTGTTAGATCGACCACCGTCGGGGTGGGCAGGGTCCGCGACTGGGCCAAAGCGCTGCCCCGCGGAGCCGCCGTTGTCGATCTGGGCTGTGGGCCCGGCGTTCCCCTTACCGAGGCGCTGGTAGCGGAGGGACTTCGGGTCTACGGCATTGATGCCGCACCGTCCTTCGTCCAAGCATTTCGGTGCAATCTCCCCGACACGCCGGTTGCCTGTGAATCGGTCCAAGATTCGACATTTTTTGGCCGGACTTTCGATGGTGTCTTGGCCTGGGGGCTGATGTTCTTACTTTCTGCCGAGGATCAGCGGCACCTGATCCAGCGGATTGCCGACATATTGGCGCCGGGCGGCAGGCTGCTATTCACCTCCGCCGCGCGGATTGGGTCCGGCAAGGATGTGCTGACGGCAGTGGAGTCGCGGTCCCTTGGCGCCGAGGAGTACCGCCGGCGGCTGGCAGCGGTGGAGATTTCAGTCGTCGGTGAATACGAAGATGAGGGCCACAATCACTACTTCGATGCCGTCAAGGAAACGAAGGCGATTCGGCCCACATCGCCGATTGTCGAGTGAGCACACACTCTGATCTGCGCCATCACCGCAGACCTCGTGCACAGTGTGATCGGGATCGCAAGGGTCTAACTTTACTTTTCTCACTGAACCGTAAGCGGTAGCATCGCGGCATGTCCGAACACTTTGACGTGCTCATTGTCGGCGCAGGCATCTCCGGGATCAGTGCCGCGTGGCACATCCAGGATCGCTGCCCGTCCAAGACCTACGCGGTGCTTGAGGCCCGCGACGACATGGGTGGCACCTGGAACCTGTTCAAGTACCCGGGTATTCGGTCCGACTCGGACATGTACACGTTGGGTTTCCGGTTCTCGCCGTGGAATGACAGCCGCACCCTGGCCGACGGCCCGTCGATCCTCGACTACGTACACAAGACCGCCGCCAACGCCGGAATCGACGGGCACGTCCGATACCGCCAGAAGGTCGTCGGTGCCGCCTGGAACACCGAGACCCAGCAGTGGACCGTCCAGGTGGACCACGACGGCAAGACCATCGAGTACACCTGTTCCTTCCTGTTCTGCTGCAGTGGCTACTACGACTACGACCAGGGTTACTCACCGGAGTTCCCCGGGTTGGCGGACTTCAAGGGCACCGTGGTGCACCCGCAGCACTGGCCCGAGGACCTTGACTACAAGGGCAAGAAGGTCGTGGTGATCGGCTCCGGTGCCACCGCGGTGACGCTGGTTCCGGCGATGGCACCCGACACCGGCCACATCACCATGCTGCAGCGCTCACCCACCTACATTCTGTCGCTGCCCAACGAGAACCCGATCATCAACGGGCTGCGTAAGGTGTTGCCGCCCAAGGTGGCTTACCCCGTCGCGCGCTGGATCAACATCGGCCAGCTGATCTTCAGCTACCAGGCCAGCCGGAAGTTCCCGCGCGCCGCGCGCCGGATCATCATGGCGCAAGCCAAGCTTCAGCTGCCCAAGGGATACGACTACAAGACCCACTTCGGCCCCAAGTACAACCCGTGGGACGAGCGTCTCTGTGTGGTTCCCAACGGCGATCTGTACAAAGCCGTCCGCAAGGGCAAGGCCGATATCGTCACCGACCACATCGAGACGTTCGACGAAACGGGCATCAAGCTGAAGTCGGGCAAGCACCTCGACGCTGACATTGTCATCACCGCAACGGGTTTGAACCTGAAGTTCTTCAGCGGCGTCATCCCGACGGTCGACGGCGAGCCGGTGGACCTCCCCTCGCAGACGGTCTACAAGGGTGCGATGCTCACCGGCGTCCCGAACATGGCGTTCACCATCGGCTACACCAATGCCTCGTGGACGCTCAAGGCCGACCTGGTGTCGGAGTACGTGGGCCGACTGCTGAATTACATGGACGAGAACGGCTATGTGACAGCGGTTCCCGAGCTTGCGGACGAGACCCTCGAGAAGCAGCCCTTCATGGACTTCACCCCCGGGTACGTGCTGCGTGCGCTGGAGGAGCTGCCCAAGCAGGGTGACAAGCACCCGTGGCGTTTGAAGCAGAACTACGCCTACGACATCGGCATGATGCGGCGCAGCCGTGTCACCGAGGGCATGCGCTTCGGCAGGAAGAGGGCGGCAGCGGCTCCGGCCGCCGAGCGCGCAGCCGTCAACAGCTGAGCATTTCTTCAGAACGGCCGGGTGTCACGAGGTGACACCCGGCCGTTTCGCTTGTCGGACTCACGTTTTCGGCGCGCGTCCCGGTGAGCGTGGTTGTCTGGGAGGGGGCTACTTCTGTTCTGGTGGGGCAAGATTCGTGCTGGCAGAGATCAAGGCGGGCAGCATCGGCCGCATGGGCAGCAATCGCTGCACCGCAGCCAGGAGTCGTGCGGTCCAGTCGGTGGTCGAGGAGGGGTCCTTGATGCTGTCGATGGCCACCCCCTGACCCATCGCGACGCACAGGCGAGCAAGGTCTTGCACGCTTTCCGTGGGAAGTCCGAGATCGTCGTAGAGCTCGGTGATCACACCGGCAACGTGGTCCAGCATGGTCCTGTCGCGGGCCGCGAGCTCATCGTTGAGCGTCGAATTGTGCCGGGCGACCAAGGCGAGCTCTATTTTCAGCAGAGCCCAGCCGGTATCGCTGAGCGATTGCTCAATCCAGACCTGAAACCTTCCCAGGCGATCCGCTGAGGAACCTCCGGCGAGCGATTGGCGATAGCTCTCAATCACTTGCTCGGTGTGGCGATCGATGACCTCCAGCGCCAAGGCCTCTTTACTCGGAAAATTCGAATACACGGCGCCCCGGCTATAGCCGGCATCTTCGGCCACCTGCTCATTCGACGTCGCCGCAAAACCTTGCCGTAAGTAGAGCTGGGTCGCGGACTCCACGAGTCGGGCCTTGGTCTGAGCCTGAGCCTCAGAGCGAGTCAATCGTTTGGCCACGACCGATGAGTCTATGCGGTGGGCTTCGATCATCAGAAGAACCGCGAGGTACGGTCGGTCGATGATCCGGTGTGGGATGTCGGGGTGACCGAGCTCCTTGCCGACGTCGCGGAGGGAGTGGCGACCCTCACCCTGCACGGTCCGGCGACGCGCAACGCGTTCACCGCCGAGCTGGGGCGTGAACTGGGCGCCGCCTACCGGCGTCTCGACGAGGACCCAGGCGTTCGCGTCATCGTGCTTACCGGCACTGCGCCGGCGTTTTGTAGTGGTGCACAGATCTCGATAGGCACGGAAACATTTGCCGCCCCCGATAATCCGGATTTCTCGGCCTCGCCGGTGCAACCCGCGGCATTCGAGCTGAGTACCCCCGTCATCGCGGCGGTGAACGGGCATGCGATCGGCATTGGGATGACGCTGGCGTTGCACGCCGACGTCCGGATTCTGGCCGAGGGGGCCCGCTACGCGATACCGCAGGTGAGATTCGGGGTGGCGCCGGATGCCATGGCGCACTGGACGCTACCGCGGTTGGTCGGCACGGCGGTCGCGGCAGAACTGCTGCTCACTGGCGCGAATTTCTCGGCGCGGCGGGCCGTCGAGACAGGTTTGGCCAACCGTTGTCTGCCCGCTGATGAAGTACTGGGTGCTGCGTTGGAGCTGGCTCGCGATATCGCGATAAACGTGGCACCCGAGTCCGCGGCGCTGACCAAGCGGCTGCTGTGGGATGCGCAGATGACAGGGATGGCACCAGCCGAGGTCGCGACACGGGAGACGGCCGATCACCTGCGTCTCATGGGTTCACGGGACGCCACGGAGGGGCCGCGCGCATTCATGGAAGGTCGCACCCCGCGGTGGCGCGACCAGGGATGACGTCGTGCGCAGGGGTTGAATCACGACTGTGCGCCACCTCCTCTATATTTGGGTACTGAACGTATCCAGATAATCGTCGCGGCGACGAAAAAGGAGCTCACCATGGGACGACACCGCCTTGTCTCTGCCGGGGACGACGAGGCGGAGACGGACCCGCGGCTGTTTCACCGGGACTGGACGAATGCCGAAAACGCCGAGGCGCCTCAGGCGGTCATCGATCCGAATCCGGATGTCGCCCCGGCGGCGCCGCCCTGGTTCAGGGGCTGACCGGACCCAATAGTCGGTTCAGGTAGCCGCCGCTGAACGTACCCTCGGGGTCCAGTCGCGCGCGGATCTCTTGGAATGTTTGCCATTCGGGATACCGCTCACCCAACTGCTCGGCAGTCAACGTGTGTCGCTTGCCCCAATGTGGGCGGCCGCCCAACCCGACCAGGATGGGCTCAAGGTCGCGGAAGTAGGACTCCCATTGGCCGTGAATCGTTTGGTGCACTGCCAGATACATGCTCTCGCGACCGTAGGCGGGGGCCAGCAGTGCGTCATCGGCCTGGGTGAAACGGACCTCCAGGGGGAATGCCACCTGATGCCGATTTCGTTCGATGGCGGCCAGCGCGGTCGCGATCGCCTCGCGGGCATTCGCCAGTGGAAGTGAGTACTCCATCTCGGTGAACTTCACCTTGCGCGGGCTGGCGAAAACCGCCGCGCTCTCATCCTGAGACTCATTGGAACCCGCAAGGGCCGCAACAAATCTAGATATCCACGGGGCTGCAGCGGGCAGGCGACCGGCCGTCCACATCAGGGCCCCGAGCGCGCCGTTTTCCACCAGGTCGCGTTCCACCCAATGCTTGACGGGATTGCGCGGCCAGGGGGCCTCGTCGGTGCGCGTCGACTGCAGCAGCAAGACCCGTCGTGTATGCGGAAATAGGTACAGCTCAAGATGATCGGTATCGGCCAGCAGTGTGGGAAGCTCGGCCAACACGGTGTCCAGATCCTGCACGGACTGACGACGGTGTAGCCGGAAAGCGGGAACGCATTGCAGGGTGAACTCGGTGACCACCCCCAGCGCCCCCAGTGAGATGCGGGCGGCACGCAGCTCGTCGCCGCCGTCGATCTCGTGAATGGTGCCATCGGCAGCCATGATTCGCATCGACTCGATGGTCTGAGAGATATTGCCGAACTTCAGGCCCGTCCCGTGCGTGCCGGTCGCGGCGGCCCCGGCGAGCGTCTGGACGTCGATATCGCCGAGATTGGGCAGTGCGAGCCCATGGCGTAGCAACGTGCGGTTCAGTTCGTGCAGCGTGATTCCGGCCTGCACACGCACGCGGTCCTGATTGTCCACAGAGATGAGCTGTCGCAGTTCGGCGATATCGATCTGCACGTCGTCGGTGACGCACAGTTGGGTGAAGGAATGCGACGAGCCGATCGGCCGCACCGTTCGCCCCGATGAACGCCTCAAGGCGAAGGCGAGCTCTTCCTCGGATCTTGGGCGAGCCACTAGTGCTGGGGCACAGGATGTTTGACCGCTCCAGTTGCGCCATTCGCTCACAGGAACATCATTCCCTCACCGCGATAGGTCGCCACCGAACCGGCATGTTGACCGTCCTCGACAAGCTGTAGCTCGGTGAAATGTTCGCAGAGCTCGCCGGCCTTGGCGTGCCGGAACCACACCACATCGCCGAGCCGCAGCTCCCGTGCCCCACGCAACGGGGTCTGTACTTCCCCGGCGCCCTCAGAGGCCTCAAAAGACAAACCTGTGGGCCAGGACGGCACCGGAACCCGGCTGGGGCCTGTCGGCCCACTGGCGATATACCCGCCGCCGAGCACGGTGGCCAGCTCAGGAGCGGGTTTACGCACCACCGGCAGCGCGAACGCGGCCGCCGGATCCAGATGCAGGCTGCGGTAGTGGTCGAACAGTGCGGGTGCGAAGAAGCCCGACCCGGCGGCCAGTTCGGTGGCGAAGCGCAACCCTGCGATGCGGGCAAGGCTGCCGGTGCCGCCGGAGTTCACCAGCTCCAGCGGAGCGGCCCCATTGGCGTGTAGCCGGGTGCTCACCGCGTCCAGGACACGGGGGAGGCGCTCGCCGAGTTCGCGTAGTGACGAGGCCTGCATCGCGCGAACAGCCAACTGGTACCAAGGATTTCCCGGAACGATATCGCCCACGCCGGCGATCTGACCGTCATAGGCCATCAGCGCTGCCAGTCGCAGTCCCGGTGTTGCGCACACCAGATCGGTGAGGGCCGCTGCCTGCTCAGGGGTGCGCACCGGGGAGCGTTTGGGCCCCAGATGCACGGGGCCGCCGAGTGGCCGCCAGCCGGCATCGATATCGAGGCATACCGGGATCGGAGCGTTCGTCTCGTGCGCGACATCTGCCAGCAGGCGGACATGGTCAGCCGAATCGATCAGGGGACGGATGACGGAGCGATGCCGGGCCGCTGTGGCCAGGGCGCCGCGATCGACACTGGGATAGGCAATCAGCAGGTCATCGACACCGGCGTCGGCCAGATGCACGGCCTCTGCCGGGGTAAAGGCGAGCACCCCGTGAAAACCCGGTATCTCCAGGAACTTTCGAATCAGTGCGGTGCTGCGTATCGACTTACTGGCCACCCTGATCGGTAACCCGGATGCGGCACCGACCAGCGTCGCGGCATTGGCCCGCGCCGCATCCATATCGACCGCGGCCAGCGGCACCGGTGCCCCCCGCAGCGCTTCGGCCAGTCGGCGCACCGACATCAGGCAGGAACCACGACAACGCCGTCATGGTCGGCGTAACAGATCGCCCCCGGTGTGAAGTCGATGCCGCCGAAGCTGACGACGACATCGCGTTCCCCAGCGCCGGTCTTGTGGCCCTTCCGCGGGTTGGTGCCGAGGGCCTTGATACCGATGTCCATGGTCGCCAGCTCGGCGCTGTCCCGGACAACGCCGTTGATGACCAGACCGGACCAGCCGCTGTTCACCGCGATCCCGGCGATGATGTCGCCAACGAGTGCGCAGTGCAGCGAGCCGCCGCCGTCAATGACCAGCACTCCGCCCGAACTAGGCTCGGACAGAATGGATTTCAGCAGGGCGTTGTCATGGTGGCAGCGCACCGTGGTGATGACCCCGGCGAATACCGGGCGCGCACCGTACTGAGCAAGCTGAAGATCGCAGCTGGCCATGTCGATGCCGAGCTCGTCTCCCAGGTCGGCGGTCGGTCGGGGTGTGATCGGTGCGGTCGTCATGCCCCGAGTTTATGGCCCGACGCGTTCGGCGGACCGATCAGTCCGATTCGACGGAGTCCTCGCTGCGACGCCGACGACGCAGCAGCAGGAGAGCAAGAATCGCGATCGCGGCGCCGACCGCGATCTTCAGGTTCGGGGCCTGCCGCCCCTGCTCGGGTGCGGGGCCGGGAATCGGCGGCGGGGCCGAGTCGACAGTCGACTTGGCCTGCGCGGCGGCCTCCCTGGCCGCGGCCGCGAGATCAGGCTGGGCAGGCTCTGGTGCGGGTGCCGGCTTGGGAGCTTCCGGCTTAGGCGCCGGTGCGACGGGCTTGGGTGCCGGAGCCTCGGCCACTGGCTGGGGTGTGGGGGCAGGTGCGACCTCAGGCTTGGGCGCCGCCGGCGCGGACTCCGCGGCCGGGGCAGCGGCCGGTGGCGTCGGTTTGGGGGCTTCGGCAGGTTTCGGAGCCTGCGCCGCCGGCGCCTTGGCGGGCTTCGGTGCCGCGGGCGGCTTGGGAGCCGGCTCGGCGCTGGATGCAGGTGTGGCCTTGGGCCCGGTCTTGGGTGGTGCCGATGAGCCGGCGGGTCGCTTGGCAGGAGCGCGCTTGGCGGCCGGACGCTTCGCGGCCTTCGCGGGCCGGGCCGGCGCCGCGGGCTGCGGTGCCTCGCCGCCGGCGGCCTTCTCCGGTGTCTGGTTGGGCTCGTTCGCCGAATTGTCCTGGTCCGCCATGCGCCTGCTCCTTCGCAAGTTTCGGTCGTCCTGGGTGTTCGTGGCTCGCTCTCGGCCACGATGGGCGGCTCACACCCGAATCTCTGCCGCCCCGCCGTTGTCCATCATGCCGTTACGACGCAAAAAGGCCAGTCGAGGCCCAACTACTTACGACTGACGGCGCTGAGTCCAGAACAGCGCGGCACCCACCGAGACCACCACAGCCACCACAAACGGCCACATGGGCAGGTCGCCGTCGGTGGGATTGGCAGACGGCGCCGGGGCCGAGGAAGGTGTTCCCGACGGCTGCTGCGAAACCGCAGGTGCGCCCGCCGACGCCGGGGTACCCGATCCAGTGATGGTGAACGGCCACGAGCCGTCGACCGGATGCCCGTCCTCCGAGATCACCCGATAATTCACCGTGTACTTCCCGGCGGGGGCATCGGGCTTCATCCCGACAGAAATCGATGCGCCCGAAATTACGGGGTCGCCTGACTGCCACTGGTCGGTCTTGCCCTCCGGGCCGATGACCGTCATCGCGGAAAAGCGCTTCTGCAGCGGCTCGTTGAAAGTGGCGCTGACCTGAACGGGAGGTCCGGACAGCACGGCGTTCTCGGCCGGATCCGAGGACACCTTGACCGCGTGCGCCGAGGCCACCCCGGGTAACGCCAGGCTCAGCGTCAACGCGATGAACGCCGACAAGAACACCGATACCGACTTCCGTGGAACTGCCATCACTGTTGTCTCCGCCTATTCGTCACAGCAAGCACGAGGGCGACGGCACCGAGGATCAACCCGATCCCGCCGAACCAGCGTGCCGTCTTGTCGGGGCGAGCGTCACTGTCCCCGGATTCATGGGTAGCCGATACCTGCGGCGCGTGCGCCGAGTGGCCGTCATGGTCGGCCTTGCCCTGCGTCAGGTCCAGGGCGGGCGCGGGGTACTCCGGCTCGGAGCCGCCCGGCTGGGCCTGCTGATCCCACTTGACCACTTGGCCGTCGGCATAGGTCTGTGTCGCCGGGAAGGTCACCGAATCCGTATCCGGGAGCTTGACACGCACCCGGAACACCGCGAACTGATCGGGCCCAATCCCATTGCCGGTCACGGCTTTCCATGTCACCGACTTCACCGTGCCCTTGGCGGCATCGCGGTCGACCGCGCTGGTCCAGCCGGGCAGCAGCTCGGTGCTCGCCGAGCCGACATTTGGCAACTGCACGGTCAGCTCGGTGGTCAGCGCCTTGGTCTCGGATTCGTTGGGAACCGAGAACTCCAATGTCGCGTAGCCGCCGCGAGCGGTGTTGTCGGTGGTCACACGCACGTGCGCGGACGCCGGAACGGCAAGCGCCACGAGAGCGGCGGCCGTAGCGGTGGAGACCGCGAGCAGCCGGGGAAACACGCGCATCGCTTACCTCACCCCAAGTCGTGCGAGCAGATCCGCGTCGATGCCGTCGAGTTCACGGGCAATGGCGGCATGCGCCGCGCGACGACGGGTCGGTGGCATATGTTCCGAAGCCCCGACGGCGGTACCCAACTCCTCCAGCCGCGCACGGACGGTCGCGGTGAATTTCTTGGTCTCGGCATCCTTGGGCGCGCGGTCCAGCACGGCCTGGAGCGACTGCTCGGCACCGGCGATACGGGCTGAAAGCTCCGCGCCGAACCCTGAGTACTGGCCGAGCTCGGCGAGCGGTATGCCGAGCCGGTCGGCGCGGCGTTGATCCAAAACACCACGGACCGCTATCGCCGCCTTGTACAGCAGCGGCAACAGCACCGGGGCCAGCAGCCGTACCACCGTCAGCGTGCGTTTGATGCGGGTGGGCGAGAGCAGCTTGCCTTCGCGAACCGCCTTGAGCTGGTCTTGGGCGATCAACCGCTGGGCCTTCAGCGTCGCCAGCTCGGTCTTGCGCGAGTCGCGCCTGGCGGCCGACTCCGATCGGGCTTGCATGTGCATCCGCCGCCGGTCGTTACGCGCCGCCAACCTGGCTTCGAGCTTGGCCTTCGCCTTCAGTGCCCGCGCCTCAGCGCGTTTCGTCGAGCGGCTCTTGCGGCTGGTGAGAAAACCCATCCCAGCGGCCTCCGTTCATCGCGTTGCGAGTGTGGCGCTAACCCTAGCGCGCCGATCCTCGTCGGCCCCGTGCGGATAGGACCTCGTATTCAGGTTGTCGTGATGTGCACTGCAAAGGTTCCCGGTGGCCCTCAGCGAAGTCCCGGGGTTGACGATTAGGGCGGTACAGGGGGAACAAGAGGTGAAAGGGCCCACATTTTGTGGTGGATATTTGACCTCCGAGCAAATTCCCGGCATGCTGTTCGCCGTGGGGCGACATCGAGCAAATTCGAGCAGGAGAAGCCAGCAGCTGAAGCGTGCCTCCGCGCGCGCGGCTGTGGTGACCCTGCTCAGCTCCGGGACGCTCATGGGGGGATTCGGCGTTTTCGCCGTCACGACTCCGGCTGCGGACGCAAAACCCGGCGGCGGATCGGGTGGCGATCATGACAACGACCACGGTCTAGGTGGCGCAATCCACAAGATCACCGGCGGATTGCTGGGCGGCGGTTCCGGTGGCGGCGGTGGCCCGGGCAGCGGTGGGACCCGCAACGCACCGTCGGCCCCGAGCTTCGGCAAGAGCCTGCACGGCGGCTCCGGGTCGGAAGCCGCCGCGGGTGGCGGCAGCAACGACTCCGCCAAGGGCGACAAGGACAAAGACAAGGGCCCCGGGGCAAGCGTCCCGAAGCCTGGATCTGTCGGCTCCAACGGTAAGACATCTGATAACGCGGCGGGCAGCGCCGGTTCGGGGACCAGTACACCCGGCACCCCAAGTGGCACTTCCGGCGGGGGAATCGGCGGTATCGGGGTAACCCTGCCGCACTCGGGTGGCGCCGCGGGTGTCCACACTCCGACCGCTGAAGGTGCCGCCACGGAAAGCTCCAGTGGCACAGGGACTCACACCGAAGAGCCCGGTCCGAAGGGCGCCCTCGGCTCGGTGGCCGGGGCGTTGTCGCCCAAGACTGAGACGGCCACGACGCCTAAGACAGAGACGGCGACCTCACCCCACACGTCGACCGCGCCGGGCGCGACCGCCGAAACGCCCGCCGCCGGCTCCACACACACCGAGCATGAGACGTCCTCCGAGGAGCCCAAGGTTCCCGGCGTCACCGTCAACATGGGTGGGCGCACCATCATCATCTGGAAGAAGAAGCCGAGCACCTCGACGCACACTCCGGGCGCGGGCAGCGGAACCACCCCGGAGCATGATTCCGACGGCGATCACGATCATGTGATCGGCCTGCCGGGATTCCCCAACATCGGTGGCGTCCCCAGCCCGAACGCTCCGTCCGGTGGTGCCGCCGGAACGCGGACTCCGGGAGGAAACCCCGGCATCCACACCGGTCCCATTGCTCCGCCCTCCCTCCCCACACCGAAGTCTCCCGCCGTTGCGATCGCGACGCCGCCCGCGCCGCCGGTCATCGCGCCGCTGGCGCCGGTCGTCCCTCCGACACCACCGGTGGTCACCATCAAGCAGGCCGAGGGCGGCCGCGGCGGCGACGCCGTGGTTACCGCGGGGGGCACCAAGCAGCCCGAGGCCGTCACCAAGCCGATCCAGCAGTTCGTCGCGGCCGAGACCATCGCACCCCGCACCGGGTACACCGACTACCTCCGTCTGACGAAGACATCCGAGATCGCCGCGGTGGCCATTCCGGGTGCCGCAGGCATCGCGATGATGACCTTCGTGGGAGCGGCCCTGGGATACCGGCAAGCCAAGGCCGGTCATACGGTGCGCGCATCCGCCGCCGCCCGCTTCCTGGAGTAAGGAAGAATCGATACAGCACCCCGTGAGGGGTCTGTCCGGGAAGGCACACCGTGAGGGGAGAGGCACATGGGCGCAGGCCGTCGTGTGACCGATGCCGTCAACGCTGTGCTCGATCTGGCTCCGCGTAAGGGTGAGGTGACGTTGACCGCCCTCGTCGAGGCGGTTGGCCGCGATCGGGACCGGTCCATCGAGATCATCTCCGCGGATCTGCCACCCGGTGTGTGCGGCCAATGGCGCCAGTACGAGAACGAAGACATCTTCATCATCCAGCGCGGCCTGCCCACCTGGGACCGTACGCTCGCTCATGAACTCGGCCACGTGGTGCTGCGCCATGAAGGCATTTCGGTAGTCGAAATGGCCAGGGATGAAGCGGAATTCGCCAGCGATGACCTGATCGCCTACATGCTCTCGCAGCGCACCGGATGCATGGGTGCCACCGGCATGGAGGCCGAACAGGAAGCCGAGGACTTCGCGGCGCTGCTGCTGTACCGGCTGGGGCGGCTGCCCTCCGATCGCGCGTCCATTGTTCAGGTGAGGCTCGGGGAGGCCTTTGGGTGATCGCCTGGGTGATTGCCGGGCTGCTGGGTATGGCGACGGGATTGCGCATCGGGTGGGTGCTCGTCCACAAACAATCCCCGGTGAGCACCGGAATGATCGTTGCGCTGGGAAGCCTGGCGCTGGTGTCGGCGCTGAACTGGGAGCCGCTGACGATTCTGGTGGACAGCTCGTTGGGCTGGCCCAACATCTCGGTGGCCTTGAGCCAAGCGGCATTGACGGCGTGTGCGGCGGGCAGCTGCGTGATGATCACGAGCATGTCCGCCAGCCGTACCGCGGCGGCCAACAAACGGTGGGCGCGCTGGCAGTACGTGGGGGCGGCGGTGATCGGCGGCGCCAGCCTGGCGGTGTTCTTCTGGCGCGGTCGGCAGCCCGAGATGACCCCGCGTGAATTCCTGAGGCGTGATCTCGGCGGATTCGCATCCGGCACGGCCTGGTTGGTCCCGATGTTGTATGTCGCGGTGGCGCTGTCGGTGGTGTTGTGGGCCGGAATGGCTTACTCGAACCGCACCCGGCGGGGCCGCGCCCTGTTCCTCTTCACTGTCGGCATCAGTCTGCTGGTGCTGGCGGTGTTGGTGGTCGCCGGTGTGGCGGTGGCCAACTCCGAGTACGTCACCATCGGCACCGCGGCCACACTGATCGGCTGCGCGATGGCCATGGTGGCGGTGGGGTCGCTGCTGCCGACCTTTGAGACCTGGCTGGTCGCTCGCCGCGAGATGTTCGTACTGGCTCCGTTGTACCGGGACCTCAAGAAGCGTCAGCCGGACGCCGCGATCGGAGTGCGGCCCCGGGGACCGCTGGCCTTCCAAGTGGCAGATCGCATGGCCTACATATCCGATGCGCTCTTCTTGGAGGCGATGCATGCGCAGGGACTGGACCCCGAATCGGAGGGCGAGAGCGATATCGAGCTCGGTGTGGAACCGGTGAAGCTCGATGTACTTCCGGCAGCTCAGGCTCACGCGGTAGTGAAATGGGTTCTCACTGAGGGTGATCCGACAGAGAACTTCCCAGGCCCAGAATGGCTGCACCAGCCTGAGGGATACTCCGATCGCGAGTGGATTCTCGAGATCGCTACCGAGTACCGCAGGCTGGTGCGTGCTGAACGTCGTTCTTAAGTTGTAAAGCCCCGTCCCCGTGCGTGTTCCCCGCCGGCTCGACGAGCGGTGAACGCCAAACTGACCGGTCCTTCCCCGAAGTGGACCGGTCAGACAAGCGGTGGACTAGCTGTCGAGACCCTCTTTACGACGGTATTCGTCGACGGTCTGCGTAATGCGATCCTGCGCTTCGACGGACAGCCCCACGGTGCGGGCCGCGATCCGGCGGACGCCTTCATCGCGCATGTTCGCGAGCCAGCTCAGTTCCTGGTCGAGCTTCTCGTAGTACTCGTCGTCGGTGAAGTACGCCGGCTTGATCCGGAAAAAGTTCGCGAGCGCCTTCATGGTCGCCGACGAAGGGTTGGTGCGGTTACCTGAGCGCAGCTGCGACAGGTACGGCGCGGACATCGTGATGCCCTCGGAACGCAGAGCCGCGATCACCTCGGCAGAGGTGTGGGGGCCGCGTCCGGGCGGATATACGGTGTCGAACAACCGATTCAGACGTGCGGTGAACGTGGTGCTCATCGAGCCTTACCTCCACAAACAGATAAAGTTGCTAATTCGGGGGACGTATTTGCTGCCCATCGTAACCTTAGTTTTGCCTGTAGCCAAGCGCAACCGTCAAGTTTGGCTACAGCAGGCATGGTGTTCGGTTATCCAAACCTGCTAGCTCGGGTACATCTGTGCAGCGTCCAATATTCAGGACGATCTGGGAATCTTCGTTCTCAGGCAAATGATTGATAAATCCCCAGGGCGACGGCGCGGGGGCCGCCGCCCGGGCCTCGCTGAGAGATCGCATTCGTTTCCTAAGTCTGTCGTGCCCAGTGCTCGGCTGTATAACCTGCTCAGTTGCTACTCGCACCAAGACCACGCGTTCTGCGCGCACGCCTCGCTGACCTGGCAGGATGTCACGCCCGTGACGATAACGGCAGCTAGCGATTCTGGCGTGAATCGCCGCGCATAGGTAACGTTTTAATAATGGAACGGTGACCGCAAGTGTGGCCTCCAACAGGGCATCACCTCTGACCAGCGGTAAATCGGCACTGATGGACTGTGAGGAAGATCACAGCAACCATCAAGCTTTGAGAGCTGCCACTGCCATCCGCGGCCGCGCGGGTGTGCCGATCAAGATCATCCAGAACCCGAAGATCGGGGTAAGTCCCGCCGATGTTCTGCGGCAGATGTGACGCAAGAGGCCCGTGCGGCGACGGTCATCAAGAACGGCACTCCCGTCAGCGCACACCGCGAGTGTGGTCGGGTCCGGTGGCGCACGGTTCTGTTGATGGTCGCTGGTGAGCGCCATCGTGATCGGCCACGTCCTACCCCCTTCGTGGATCAAGATCGACGAAGAAATGATCGCCAGGAGGAAAAAACGACTGATGCGGGCGGTCGCTGGTTTCCCGTCCTCGTTTGCGTCGCTCCTGCCCCCAGGCGGCTTGCGGTGGCGGGCGCGTGGCCATGTTCGAGCAAGGAGACATCGGCGAGGTGTCCGATGGCGCCGCCCGGGCGGCGGGCCACGGCGCGAAGACGGTGCGGGCCCTGCGAGAAATACGATGCCGAGGCTCGTGGCGGCTGGTTGCGCCAGGAACTTCTGGACGCTGCCGAGAGCTAGTGTCTGGGGAGTTGCTGGAGGGTGCCGAATCCGTTACGCGGCAAGCAGCATTGCCAGCACAGCCGTGTCGGGATCGCTGATGGGATCGATGCCTACCCGACTCACCACCGAAGTGACGGTTCCGTCTGACTCGGCCTCTACCCATGCGGCCCGATGCTCAAGACCGAGGTGTGGCAACCCGGGCAGAAGGAGGCAACCCGACGCCGCGCCAAGGCATTCCGGCAGTGTGGGGTTGGTCTCCGAGGGCGGATGGAGCATGAGCAGCGCCGGTGGCTGATGCTCTGCGAAATGGCCAGGCGCGACAGCGGATTCGCCAAGGACCGTTCCCTCGGCGATGACCAGCCCAACCATGCCGGGTGTCGGGTCGTCGGGCAGGTCTTCGCGTGCACCAAAAATCGTTGTGGTGGAAAGCAATCCGGGCAATGTGGCGATGCGCACCGTCACGATCAGCAGCTGCATCCATTCTTTGGTGGAGTCGGGCCAGCGGCCGCACACCACAAACCCCCGCAGCGATCCGCCCGCATGAAAGGGCGCGATCTCGATCGGCCGATCGGAACTGGTCGCCATATCTGCCTCCGCGACATCACAATCCATATTGCGCGACGCTGCTGATTCCAGAATTACCATGCGCGGAAGCACCCCGCAATCGCTAGCGGACACGCCGAAAACACACTTGGGCCCCGGATTCGTAACGAATCCGGGGCCCAAGCGAAAGCGAGATCAGCCGAAGATGAGACCCGACGTCTTGGTGGTGGCCGCTGCGTAGCGGTCCTGCACGTCGGCCCAGTTGACCACGTTCCAGAACGCCTTGACGTAATCCGCCTTGACGTTCTTGTACTGCAGGTAGAAGGCGTGCTCCCACATGTCCACCTGGAGCAGCGGGATGATGCCCAGAGGAACATTGGCCTGCTGGTCATACAGCTGGAAGGTCAGCAGCTTCTGTCCGAGGCTGTCGTAGCCGAGCACGGCCCAGCCCGATCCCTGCAGGCCGTTGGCTGCGGCGGTGAACTGCGCCTGGAACTTGTCGAACGAGCCGAACTGATCGTCGATGGCGGCGGCCAGATCACCGGTGGGCTTGTCGCCACCGTTGGGGGACAGGTTCTTCCACCAGATCGAGTGGTTCACGTGCCCACCGAGGTGGAATGCCAGGTTCTTCTCGTTGAGGAAGATCGCCGCGTGGTCGCCCTTTTCGCGGGCCTCTTCCAGCTT
The DNA here is from genome assembly GCF_002013895.1 of Mycobacteroides franklinii. GTDB lineage: Bacteria > Actinomycetota > Actinomycetes > Mycobacteriales > Mycobacteriaceae > Mycobacterium > Mycobacterium franklinii. Next base: position 59,945 of record NZ_MAFQ01000013.1, read on the forward strand.
GGCGACCGCGGAATTGACGCCCGCCACGTAGGCCGCGTGGTGCTTACTGTGGTGCAGCTCGTTGATCTGTCCCGAGATGTGGGGCTCCAGCGCTCCGTAGTCGTAGTCCAAATCGGGCAGTGTGTACTCAGCCACGAGATTCCTTTCCGCTTGCGTCGTAATCGCTCGTATCTGCGTTATGTGCAGAACTATTCAACAGAAGGCGCGGCTCAACCTGTTCCCACCGGAGTGCCGGCCTACCGATTCAACCCTGCTCTATTGCGCCCTAGGCCGCAAGGACTGGGGAAGGGCACGCACGTCCCGGATGTGGCTACCGAACGGGTGAGCCGCAGGTGTGCGCGGTCGACTGTCGGTCAGACGAGAATGAGAAACGCGAGGCCGGCCGCGAGGATGAGAGCGATGATGAGAGCGCGGAACGCTGCGACACGGTACGAGGTGTTGTAGCAGCGGGGAGTCAACTGCCAGCCGGAAGTGGACATCGGTTCTTGTCCTGCCGACTGTGCTGTCATCGCCGCCCTCCTGCCATTCATTGCAAGTACCGTCACGGTGAGATGAGTCACAGCATCACTCGTGTGACGGTCATCATAACTCCAAATCGTGGTGCGCGAAAATTCACCCAGCGTGTACCTGGAAACCCCAGCTAGACCAGCAAATTGAGGGCACCCGGCGGCGTATCATCAAAGGCATGGCTTCTTGGGTGGATAACGTTCGCGATCAGATCCTGGGACGACTCGAAGACGGGGTTAAGCCGGGAAAGTCGGCAATCGTGGAGGAGGGCGCGGCCCTGCCCGGCCGTGCTACCCCGATTCGGATAACCGGCACTCATTTCGTCAACGGTCACACCACGGTGCCGCCGTTCCCCGAGGGGCTCGAGCTCGCCGTGTTCGGGGAAGGTTGCTTCTGGGGTGCGGAGCGCGGCTTCTGGAAGCTTCCGGGCGTCTATTCCACCGCAGTGGGATACGCCGGAGGATACACGCCCAACCCCACGTATGAAGAGGTGTGCTCGGGACGGACCGGCCATGCCGAGGTCGTGCTGGTGGCATTCGACCCCCGTGAAGTGACTTACGAACAACTGCTGGTGCAGTTCTGGGAGAGTCACGACCCGACCCAGGGCATGCGGCAGGGCAACGACCGCGGATCCCAGTACCGCTCGGTCATCTACACCACCGGCGAGGGTCAGGCGGCGCATGCCGCGGAGAGTGCCGCTCGGTATGCGGTCGCCCTAGCCGGCGCTGGGTACGGGGAGGTCACCACCGAGATCGCTCCGCTGGACGGGCCCGTCGGGCATACGTCGCGGACCTTTTTCTATGCCGAGGAGTATCACCAGCAGTACCTGGCCAAGAACCCGAACGGGTACTGCGGACTTGGTGGAACTTCGGTTTCCTGCCCCATCGGCCTGGATGTGCCACCCGGCAGTGCGGCACAGGCGTGAGCTATCCCACGGACGCGGCAATGAATTCGCTAACCCTGCACAGGCAGTGCTACGGTTCCCCGTCGCGAGCCCCGCTGAGCCTCTTGATGAAGTCCTGGCCAGCGCAAATGCAAATGAGCAACCTGTGGTTTGTGGATCAACCTGTGGATAGTGTGGATAAGCCGACATTGCTGTGGTGTGCGTCACACTGCGAAAAGTTGCGGGCGCCGCAGGTGTCATACCGATCGAGCGACAGGAATGAACGATGAGCTTCCCTTCGGGCGATGAGGTTCCACAGGTCGGCATCGACGAGATCTCGGCGGCGCTGGACCTTGGTGTCAAGTTGCTTGACGTTCGTGAAGACGATGAGTGGGCGGCCGGACACATCGAGGGCGCGCAACATATACCGCTCGGTGATGTGCCGTCCCGGATGGATGAGCTCGATCCCGACGCGCCGCTGTGGGTGATCTGCCACGCGGGCGGACGTTCTCAGCGCGCCGCGGCGTACCTGAACCGCAATGGTTTCGACGTCAGCAACGTCTCTGGCGGCATGCTGGCCTGGGTTCAGGCTGGTAAGCCAACCGTCAGCTGAGCTCCTGGCGACCGACCTCGTCGGTTGGTGTCGATGCCCCACTCGCTGCGAGGTGCGCCCTCAGGCCGTTACGCTGGACGAATGATCCAGGTGTGCTCCCGCTGCGGTACTCAGTGGAACGTGCGTGAGCAGCGTCGATACTGGTGCCCACGGTGTCGAGGCACCCTGCTGGAGCCGGGTATGACCGCCCCGCCGCGCCCCGCGGCGCCGATGCCGCGCCCACCCGCCGGGGCCCCGCCCTCCGGAGGTAAGTACTGGGTTCCACCGACGCAGCAGGGTCCTGTGGCAACTCCTGCGGGGCGTCCTGCGGCCCGTCCGACACGGCTCCCCGCGGGATATCGGTGGATTGCCGTGCGCCCCGGCTCGCCCCCGAAAACGGCGCGCCGCCCGCGGCCGCTCGGTCCGACGCCGCGCTACGCGTACATCCCTCGGTGGGGTCTGGTCGACCACATCGACCCGTCGGGATCGTCACGCCAAGGGATAGCCGGGGGCGGTGTCCCCAGCCGGGTGCTCGAACGGCTCCTGCTCGCCACAATCATCACCCTGGCAATCACTTCGTGTGCGCATTTTCTTCGATATGCGTTGATGGTTTATAACCGCGGAGCCCTGATTCCGCGGTTCATCGCCAGCACGTCGAATGGGCTAGTGCTCGTCAGCGTCGCGCTCGCCTTCGCCGTCATGGTGGCCACCGCATGGTTCCTTACCGAATGGATGATCGCGCGACGCGCCGAAACCTACCGTGACCTGGGATTCGAGGATCCGCGCGCTCGGTGGGAGATTCGGGTGGGCTGCCTGCTTCCCATCGTGAACATCGTGGGCGTGCCTCTGTTACTCCTGGAGCTCGCCAAGATCGAGAACCGGTGGTACCGGCAGTACCGAAACATCCTGTGGTGGTCGGGACTCTGGGCCGCGACGTGGCTCTTGGTCCTGGTGACATGGGTGTCTCGCGACGCGGTGACGGTGCAAGGCGTAGCGGACAACGCGCTGTTCACGGCCATCGACTACGCGGCCGCGGCGGCCGCGGTCTGGTCGCTGCGCCGGGTGTACGAAGGCTTCACTGCGCCCGAAGGACATCGCCGCGCGGTGCGCTGGTTGGCGGTGGAATCCCTCCAGGGGCCGGTGCCCGTCGATGCCGACCGCCCGGATGTTCCGCCGACACGCGACAACAATTCCGCTGCTGCGGTTGAACCGGTGGGCCAGGAACCGGCAGCATTGGAGCGTGACCGAGTCGTCGGAGCCTGGTGATGGTGAGGCCAATGCGTGGGGAGCCGACGATATAGACGGCATAGGCGAGGTCCCCGCCTCCGGGCGGGACCCACAGCATCCGTTCGTCGTCGCGCACCGGGGCGCGTCGGCGGACCGGCCCGAGCACACCCTTGCCGCCTACGAGCTCGCTCTCGAAGAGGGCGCCGATGGGGTGGAATGCGATGTCCGCCTGACTCGGGACGGACAACTAGTCTGCGTTCACGATCGCCGAGTGGATCGCACCTCGAACGGAACCGGGCTGGTCAGCGAGATGACACTGAGCCAGCTGCGCGCCCTGGATTTCGGCAGCTGGCATCCCGGCGGCGCGGAGGCGTCATCGGGCACAGGACTGCTGACGCTTGAGGAATTGGTTTCGCTGGTACTCGACTGGAACCGGCCGGTGAAACTGTTCATCGAAACCAAGCATCCGGTCCGGTATGGATCGCTGGTCGAAAACAAAGTGCTCGCGCTGCTGCACCGGTTCGGGATTGCCGCCCCCGCGTCCGCCGACATGTCGCGCGCGGTGGTCATGTCGTTCTCGGCTGCCGCGGTATGGCGCATCCGCCGGGCGGCACCCATGCTGCCGACAGTGCTGCTGGGCGAGACGTCCCGATACCTCGGCGGCAGTGCGGCGACCACCGTCGGGGCCACCGCGGTGGGACCGTCCATCGCGACCCTGCGTGAGCATCCGGAACTGGTGGACAGGGCGGCGGCTCAGGGACGGGCGACATACTGCTGGACCGTCGACCACTACGAGGATGTCGAGTTCTGCCGGAGCATCGGCGTCGCCTGGATCGCTACCAACCACCCCGGCCGAACCAAATCCTGGCTGCAGCGGGGACTTACCGGCACCACGTTGTAGCCGGATCTCTCGTGCAATCGCAGTAGTGGCGGGGTCTCCTGCGCGCAGATAGTCACGCCTGTGGCCGGGGCGCACGCACGGTCGTGGATCTTTTCGATCGGCCAAGGGTCTCTTCGATTCGGGAGATTGCGCCGGGCCGCCGGTGATGTGCTCTACGCGGCAAAACGCGATCGCCGCAACGGTTTCCGCGCTACCGCTCAACTCAGGTACGTGACGGGGAGCGTTGCGGTGAGGAATCTGCGGGCATCGAACTCGTCGACATAGGCAGCCAGTGCGCCGTTCGTCCGCAAACCATAGCGATCTGCCAGTTCCCGCCCTGTGGTGGTCTGTGCCAGCCAGCCGTGCCCCGACAGCCATTCGCTGGATCGTGTCCGCTCCTCATAGCCACGTGTCAGCTCCGAAGCGTTGAACGCCTCGGCGGCGAGGGCGTCACGTACATCCGCCCAGGACTGGCCGGACGGGGAGATCCCGTCGGTGTCGGTCGCGATGGTGCTGCCCAGCGCCGACATCTCGATGATCCGCTCAAAGAGCGCGTCATGACTCGGGCCGGGCAGGTGGGAGATGAGAGCCTCCGCGAGCCAGGCGGTGGGCAGGTCGGGATCGAAACCAGCCGCCGTCAAGTCGGACTGCCACGGCCCACTGAGGAATGTGGCGACCTGTCGTCGTTCGGTTCGCGGTATCGCCCCCACCGACGTGAGCACACTGGCCTTGAACTCGAGTAACTCCGGGTAATCGATCTCGAAGACCGTGATGCCGTCGGGCCAATCCAGTCGGTAGGCGCGGGTGTCCAATCCGCCGGCCAGGAGCACCACCTGGGTGGCACCGGATTGGGCCGCGGCCAGCAGGGCATCGTCGTAGTGGCGTGTCATCACCGCGCGGCACCGGGCGAGGAAGAGTGTGCGTTCGGTTGCGGCACCGGTGGGCGGATGCGCCCGGGCCGTCTCCAGCAGCGCAAGCGCATAGGGATCATCAGACTTCAGCACCAAGCCTTCGGCGAAGGTGTCGATGAACAGCGGTTCGGCGCGATCCGACTCGATCGCCCGGGACGCTGTCAACGTCAGTTGAATTTGCCTACCGCGGAACAACGTTTGCACCGCCTTTCGCCGCGCCGTCACCGAGCGATGTTCTCTGCATCCCATGAAAGATTATCGGAAAGCAACCGGGCAAACGTGTGGGTTCACGGCCGGAAATGCAAGATGTCCCTCACCGCGGCGATGAGCCGAGGTGAGGGACATCTTGTTGGGGTGCCTAGAGCGCGCCGCCCGCGGCCGGAGGTGCGGTGGCGTCGCTTGACTCAACGGAGATCTCGCGTGCCACGAACTCTTCGAGGTCGAAGTAGTTATCGCCGGCACGCTCGGCAACAGTGAGCAGCGTGTCCATGAGTGCGACCTCTTCCACCTGCTCCTTGAGGAACCACTGCATGAACTGCTCGCCGATGTAGTCGCCCTCGTCCCGGGCGGTGCGTGCGAGCTCGGTGACCTGTTCGGTGACCGTCTGCTCCTGGGCCAGCGCCAGCGCCAGCGGCTCGCGCGGTGCCGTGAACCCGTTGATCACCGCGCCCACGGGAGGAATCTCGACGGAGACGCGCCGGTCGATGAGGTACCGCACGATCATCATGGCGTGGTTCCGTTCCTCGACTGCCTGCTTGTAGAAGTGTGCGGCGAGCTGAGGAAGGTCGGCGTCATCGAAATACGCGGCAATTGCAATGTATTGCTGAGACGCGGTGAACTCGTGACCGATCTGGTCGTGGAGGAGTGCGTTGAATTTCGTCTTGGGGGTGTCGGTCGCGGACATGAAATCGACAATAGGCCAGGTCAGAGGCCTTGTCACCCAAGGTCAACCTTAATGAGGTTATGTTCACCTAAGTAAATGGCGCATATTACGTAAGCTAATTGGCCAATTCTTAACTTAGCCAAAGTTAATCCATCCCCATGGCAATTGAGAATCGCCATGCGCAGAATTGATTAGGGTGCTTCCCCGGCCGCCCGCGGTGCCGTCGGATCCTGGCCGACTGGACGATTGAGCTCGCGCTCCACAAAGTTCTCCAGATCGAACAGATCATGATCGGCGCGGTCGACGACCGTCAACAGCGTGTCCATGGTGGCGACCTCTTCCACCTGTTCCTTGAGGAACCATTGCATGAACTGCTCGCCGTAGTAGTCGCCCGATGAGCGCGCCGCGCGAGCGAGCGCGGTGATCTGATCGGTGACGCGCTTCTCTTGTTCGAGGGCAAGGGCGATGGGTTCGCGCGCATCGGCGAACCCATTGATGACCGGATCGACTCCAGGGATGGTGACGGCGACGTTCTTGTCGATGAGGTACCGGATGATCATCATCGCGTGCGTGCGCTCCTCGACCGCCTGCGCGTAGAACCGTTTGGCCAGCTGCGGCAGATCGGCATCGTCGTAGTAGACGGCGATCGCGATGTACTGCTGGGATGCCGTGAACTCGTTGCGGATCTGGTCGTGCAACAGTTCGAGGAACGGTGAAGACGCGCGCACGTGCGGATCGGTGGTAGCCACACCGAAAAGCCTAGTGCGTCAGGGAGTCGTTGTGGCCGGCTCAGGCAAGAGGTCGGCGGGAACTTGTTGGCCCGAGCGCAGAGCCTCGAAAAGCCGGGCCGAGGCGTCCTGATCCCAGGTGACGATGTCGCCCGCCCAGTTTGAGGAGAACGACCCGATGGGCATTGTCATATTCTGCACGGAACCCGCTAGGGCCCAGCCCAATTGGGCCAGGTTCCAGCTGTGGTCACCTTCGGCGATGGTGATGGCGTCGGCGGTGGACGTGGCGATGGGATACCAGCGGAATGGGTTGGCCCACACCGCCGGACTACTCATCCGGTGGAACAGCGCGGTCATGAAGGTGCGCTGATGTGTCATGCGATCCAGATCTGCGCGCGGCGTGGCACGGCTACGCACATAGCCAAGTGCGCTGGGCCCGTTGAGTATCTGGCATCCCGGCGCCAAATCGACACCGGCCAGCGGATCGTCGATGGGCTCGTCGAGGCACAGGGAAACGCCACTGATCGCATCGACGACGGAGGCGAACCCGCTGAACCCGATTTCCGCGTAGTGGTCTATGCGCAGGCCCGTGGCCTGCTCGACGGTCTGGGTGAGCAGTGCCGCACCGCCCAGCGAGAACGCGGCATTGAGTTTGTTGCTGCCGTTTCCGGGGATGGGGATGTATGAGTCGCGGGGAAGCGACACCATGGTGGCCGCCCCACCGTCGTAGAACGCGGGTATGTGCACCAACAGGATGGTGTCGGTACGGCCGTCACCGATGTCTCCGCCGGTAGCCAGCTCGGCTTCCTGATCCGGAGTGAGGCCCTGACGGCTGTCCGAGCCGACGAGTAGCCAGTTGGTCCCGCTGCCTACCGGGGGGCGATCCGGGTAGTCGTTGAGTGCGTTGACGTGATGTAACCGCCCGTCGAGCCAGAAGGCGGTGCCGATGATGGTGCAAAACCCGAGCAGGACAAGGGTCATCGCGAGGACGAAGGTGCGCCGTATCCATGCGCCCCAGCGCCTCTTACGTGTGGGGCGTGCGGGCGTCGGGGGTGCGGGCGGAGCGGCTGGTCGGCGCGGTCGCGGGTCACGTGAAGACGGTCGCGGCGGCGGTGGCGGCTGCGCGCGGCGGGGTGGTGGCGGACCCGGCCGCCGCGGTGGATTGCCGGGTGGCGGGGGTGGAGGTTGGGGATGCCGACGGATGACTTGGCTGTCCTCCCGTCGGTGGGGGCGCCGACCACGGAAGGGGATGGTGGGCTCGGTCATCGTGCGCGTCCCATGAGATGAGGCTAACGGAGCCAGCCAAGGTGATCCCGGAGCAACGCGAACCCTACGAAGGCCACGGTGTCGATGACGCCATGGGCGACGACCAGGGGCCATAGCCTTCCGCTGCGGTGCCACACGTATCCGAAGACCAGACCCATTGCCAGGTTTCCGATACCGGCCGAGACTCCCTGATACAGGTGGTAGCAACCACGCAGCAGCGCAGAGGACGCGATGGCGGCCGCCGTTCCGTAACCCAGCTGGCGCAGGCGGGTCTGTAGGTAGGCGACGACCACCACCTCCTCGGCCCAGCCATTCGCGAACGCGGACAGCACCAGCACCGGTATGCGCCACCAGGTGTCATCGAGGGAGGCGGGAATGACTTGGGCGCTCATGCCGGTCCAGCGTGCGCCCACATATAGGGCCAGGCCGGGAAGCCCGATGAGCGCGGCCAACCCGAGCGCGCCCAGGCCGTCGCCCCGCCAGCGCCAGCGGCCGAGCCCGATCGAGGAGGGGCCGAATCCACTGCGCCACAGCAGGTAGACCGCAAGTGCTCCCCAGGCAACCAGCCGCGTGATCGACACCAGGTTCAATCCCAGGTCGATCAGGCTGAACTCGGCGCGGCGAGGATTCAGGGCGACGGTTTGGCCGGACAATCCCGCCAGTACAGCCGAGGTGAACTGCAGGATGGCGCTGAGTGCGCTCATCCCGAAGCTGATGGCGAGCACAATTCCGATCTCGATACGGATTGTGCGTGCTGACATGTCCGATTCCGCCACGGCGCTCATTCTGGCTGGTATTGGTGGAAGGGTGTCCGATGTGGTGAGCACTCTGCGCTATGTGGCATCGCCCGATGGCGTCCGGTTGAGCCTGACCGTGTCCGGAGAAGGGCCGCCGCTCGTGATGGTGCACGGAGCGATGGATTCGGGGGCGAGCTGGTCCGATGTCGCCGCAGAGCTGCAGCACGACTTCACCTGTTTTCTCGTCGACCGGCGAGGCCACGGCGCCAGTACTGACGCGCAGGAACACAGCCTGGCGCGAGAGGCGGACGACGTGATCGCGGTCGCCGCGGAGGTCGGTCCCAATGCGGTGATACTCGGCCATTCCTTCGGTGCCGTTGTCGTCCTGGAGGCGTTGCGTCGCGGACTTGATGTGGCATCCGTCGTGCTGTACGAGCCGCCACTGCCGGTTTCGGACTCCGTAGCGGCAGCGAATCGGAGTGGAAGTGAGGCGGTCAGGGCGCGTTCGGCGACAGTGTCGCGTGAGTTCGAGGCGCTGGATCGTTGTGTAGAGCTCCTCGGGGAGTACGCCCGCTCGGTCATCCCGATGCTGCTGCTCGAGGGGGCGAACTCGCCGCCTCAGTTCCGGGAGCCGGTGGGTTATCTGGCTCGTCGCGTGCCCGGCGTGCGGGTGAAAGAGCTTGACGGACAGGATCATTTCGCACACCGCGACGCTCCGGTGATGTTCGCGCGGGTGCTCCGCGAGCTGTTGCTCGGTTAGATCTTGCGGGCGCGCAACCCGTTGAGGAATGGGCAGCCGGCCAGGATGCGCAGCGCCTGGCTTAGCCCCGCGGTGTCGTTGACGGGCTCGTTGAACGGTAGCCGTACGTCGTGGTCGCCCTCGTTGCCTTCCACTCGCAGCTGGATGCCGTAACGGTCGATGCCGAGCAGACGTACCTCGCCGTGCTGCAGATTCAGGGGCAGACGACGGGCCAAGCGTTCGACGAGATCCCGGTGGTCGTGGTCGATATGCGACAGCCATCCGGCCTCGAGTGTGCAGAAGGGGTCCGGCCGCGCGCCGAGCAGCGCCGAGACGTCGACCGATTCGGCACCCGTGGAGTCGGCGACGACGACGGACTCCACCGCCAGGCACAGCAGTATTGAGCCCGGCTGCGTGCGCAGCCGCATATCGGTGCGGATATCCAGGAGCGCCGGGTTGGGTATCCGGCTGGCGATGACATCGACAATGCCGCGCGCCTCCCGATCGGAGGCGGACACCACATTGCCGCGCACCCAGACCAGAGACCTGACCGGCTCGCGCAACGGAAGGGGAGCCTGATCGGTCAATTCCAGCAGCGCGGGCATTCCGGATGAGCCGGCCGCGACCACCGTGGCCGCAATGGCGCTATCCGAGGGGACTGCGACGGCGAAGGTGCCGTCGTCGAACAAATGGTGCAGTGAGGTGCCGACGACATCTGCTCCGGCGATGGCGAGGGTCGAGCTGGCGGCCCGTGCGCAAGCCGATCGCACGCGCTCGGCGGTGGTAGGCGGTGCTGCGGTCATGGCGACCCTCTTCCTGACGAACCTAGCGAACTGAGGTAAGCCTAAGTTAACAACGGACCGTGGAGAGTGCAAGGGACACCCGTGCCATCGCCTGTGTCGAGGGTTCGCCCAGTGGCCGAGCGCCTAAGGTTTGAAGTGTGCAGCGCATCACTTATCTGGGGCCGCAAGGCACGTTCTCCGAGGCCGCACTGATCAAGCTGCGCGCGACGGGACGCATCCCCGGTTCGCCGGACGTGGAGCCGGTCTCGGTCTCCAGCGCGCGAGACGCGTTGGTACAGGTACAGGGCGGGGACGCCGCCTACGCGTGTGTGCCGATCGAGAGTTCACTGGAAGGTCCGGTGGTGCCGACACTGGACACCCTGGCGGTCGGTACGCCGCTGCAGATTTTCGCCGAGACGGTGTTGCCGGTGTCGTTCACCATCGCGGTGCGACCGGGCACCACCGCCGGGGATGTGAAGACCGTCGCCGGCTTCCCGATTGCCGCCGCACAGGTGCGGGAATGGTTGGCCGAGAACTTGCCGGACGCGGAGCTGGTGGCCGCGAACTCGAATGCGGCGGCAGCCGAGGACGTGAAGGCCGAGCGGGCCGATGCCGGGGTGTGCACGGAGTGGGCCGCCGAACGCTTGGGGCTGCATGCCCTGGCCAGCGGCGTCGTCGACGAAGCCCATGCGCACACGCGTTTTGTGCTGGTGGGGCGGCCAGCGCCGCCGCCCGCGGCCACCGGCTCAGATCGCACCTCGGTGGTCCTGGGGCTCGGGAATGTGCCCGGTGCACTGGCCGCCGCCATGAACGAGTTCGCGATCCGGGACATCGACCTGACGCGCATTGAGTCCCGGCCCACTCGTACGGGCCTGGGTACCTACCGGTTTTTTCTGGACTGCGTGGGCCATATCGACGACATCGCCGTCGGCGAGGCACTCAAGGGCCTGCATCGTCGTTGTGAGGATGTGCGGTATTTGGGATCGTGGCCGAGAGGGACCACAGCAGCCGCCGGCGCCAATCCGCCGGTGTTGGACGAGGCGTCGGGATGGCTCGCCGAGACACGGGAAGGGAAGCTGCGATGAGTGGGCGCCTTGTCTTGGTCCGGCACGGGCAGTCCTACGGAAACGTTGAACGTCGACTGGACACCAAACCACCGGGCGCGGCGCTGACCGAACTCGGATTGCAGCAGGCGCGCCTGTTCGCCAAGCGGTATGAGGAGCATGCGCCGGCGGTCCTGGTGCATTCGGTGGCGGTGCGCGCCGTGCAGACAGCCACGAAAATCGCCGAACACCTTGGCCTGCAAGCAGAACAGATCGAAGGCCTGCATGAGGTTCAGGCCGGCGAGCTGGAGGACCACACCGATCTAGAGTCGTTCGCCGTCTTTGATCGCACATATGAGCGTTGGCATTTCGGAGATCTCGACGCCCGGATGCCCGGCGGAGAATCGGCGCAGGACGTGTTCGACAGGTATCTACCCGCGGTCGCCGAGCTGCGGCTACGGCACTTGGAGAACGATGCGTCGACCGGTGATGTGGTGATCGTGAGTCACGGGGCGGCGATTCGTCTGGTGGCCGCGACCCTTGCCGGGGTGGATCCGGGCTTTGCGGTGAACCGTCACCTGGGCAACGCGGAAGCCGTTGTGCTGGCGCCGATTACCGACGGACGGTGGAGTTGCGTGCATTGGGGAGATGCGGCAGCGCCGTTCCCGCACCAGGAGGCCGCTAGCGCTGAGGAGCTGGCGCAGTCGGCCGATCCGATGGGTTAGACCGCCAGCTGAATTTCGCCCGCGCAATCGCATTGTGCAGCAATGCAATCGATCACCAGGCTGTGACGCAGCAGGTACTGACCGTCGCAGTCACGGTCCGTGCACTCGGCATGATGCGAGGAATGCACGATCAGTGTGCCGTGACAGTGGTCGATATCTCGGATGCAATCACGGCATGCCACACCGCAGCTGATGGCGTGCCGCCAGTCCGGTGTTTTCTTCATACAAATGTTGTAACACCGGATGCCGACAAGTCCGCGTAACCGCGCGGGGTCTGGCCTTATCTTTTGGCTTCCGCGTCACTTGCGGCGCAGGCGTGCACCAAGGTTGGTCTTGGCCAGGTCGATGAGCTCGTCGCCACGCCCGGACAGCAGGGTTCGGGTGGCCCACAGTGAGAATCCCGCGACTTGTGCGGCGGTGATGGTCGGTGGAATCGACAGTTCTTGACGGGCGGTGACCACCTCCACGAGTACGGGCCCCGGGTGGCTGAACGCTTCCGATAACGCAGCATCCAGCTGATCCGGGCGTTCGACCCGGATGCCGTGGATCCCGAGTGCCTTCGCGACGTCGGCGAACACCGGATTATCCAGGGCTGTACCGTAATTCACGATGCCTGCCGCCTTCATCTCCAGCTCCACAAAGCTGAGCGCGCCGTTGTTGAAGACGATCATCTTGACGGGCAGCCGCGACTGGGTCAGCGTGATGAGATCCCCCAGCATCATCGTCAGCCCGCCGTCGCCGGAAAGGGTGACAATTTGGCGGTCACGATGAGACGCCTGTGCGCCGATTGCCTGCGGCACCGCATTGGCCATGCTGCCGTGATTGAACGAGCCGAGTAGGCGACGGCTGCCATTCATCGACAGGTATCGCGCTGCCCAGATGACGGGGGTGCCGACATCGGCGATGAAGACGGCATCATCAGCCGCCAACTCGTTGATGCTGCGGGCGACGAGTTCCGGGCGCACCGGTGTTTGATTGCGGTCGTCCACCGCCAATCGGTCGAGCTGAGCCCGGGTGCGCGTGTAGTTCTCCCGCGCACGATCCAGATGCCTGCTGTCCGAATGCGGTGGCAAGACCGAGTTGAGGTGCTGAAGAGTCTCTTTCACCGCACCGACGAGAGGGACGTCGACCCGAACACGCCGACCGATGTGCTCGCCGCGGATATCGAGCTGGATGACGGTGGCCTTCGGCGGATAAAACTGGCGATACGGGAAATCGGTCCCGAGCATGAGCAGCACGTCGGTGTCTTCGAGGGCGTCGTACCCGGAGCGAAATCCGAGTAGGCCCGTCATCCCGACGTCGTACGGGTTGTCATGCTCGACGAATTCCTTGCCGCGCAAGGTATGCACGATGGGCGCCTGCAGGATGCGCGCGGCGGCCAGCAGCTCCTCGTGTGCTCCCTCGCATCCCGCTCCGGCCAGAATGGTGACTGCGTTTGATCCGTTCAGCACCTGTACTGCGCGCTCCAGGGAGGCTGTATCGGGTAGCCGGGTGCCGATGCCGGCCACGATGGGGGCTGATGGAGGCGCTACATCCGTCTTGGCGCTGAGGATGTCGCCGGGGATTGTCAGGACTGCCACACCGCGTTGGTCGAGGGCGGCGCGGATGGCGATGTCGAGGACGTACGGCAACTGTTCGACGCTGCTGACCAACTCGCTGTACACGCTGCATTCGGAGAACAGGTCCTGCGGGTGGGTCTCCTGGAAGTAGCCACTGCCGATCTCGGCACTGGGGATGTGCGATGCGATCGCGAGCACGGGGACCCGGCTGCGATGGGCATCGAAGAGGCCGTTGATGAGGTGCAGGTTCCCGGGGCCGCAGCTGGCGGCGCAGACCGCGAGGTTTCCGGTCAGAGCCGCCTCGGCCCCGGCCGCGAATGCAGCGGACTCCTCGTGTCGTACGTGGACCCACTCCACGGTGCCATCGCGACGAAGTGCCTCGGTGAAGCCGTTCAGGGAGTCGCCGGGCAATCCATAAATACGTTGAACACCAACAGCTTTGACTGTTTCGAGGATGAGCTGAGAGACGGTGCGTGCCATGGTGTGCTCCGAATCGGTCGAGCCGCGTCGGCGGCTGGGATGGATCGGCTCTTCACTATCGGATGCTAGCGAGCCGGATGACGTGATGCCTCCGAGCCATCACGTCTCGATACGGCCGCCGAGTTGGTGCACCACGGAATAAAGGTTGGCCACGCCCCAGTGTTCGACGATCCGTCCGTCCCGCACACGCATCGCGTCGACGGTGTCGAACTGGACGACGCGGCCCGTCGGTTCGATGCCGAGGAACGCACCGCGATGCGTTCCGTGGTAGGTCTTGAAGGTAGTCACCACATCGCCATCGACTGTCTGCCAATGAATCTCGGGGTGGAAGTCGGGAAATGCGTCGCGCAACCGCCGATAGAGCACCCGCACGCCTTGCTTGTCAGGGGTCGTTCCCGGTTGTGGAGTGTGGTCCACGAAATCGTCCGCGAACAGCGTCTCCAGTAGCTCGAAGTCGCCCTGTCCCTGTACCTGTTCGGTGTTGCGCCGGACGATCTCCTTGGCCCGCCCACCCGCGTCGTTGTCGCTCATGTGTCTGCTCCCGTTCATAGGCCCCGACTGCGGCCGTCTGCACCATTACAACCGGACTGCGGTCCGGGTATTCCACAAGCTGCCACTCCGCGTGGCACTTCGGGAACTGGTGGACGAATCCTGTCGGTGTCGAGTCTGCAGGTGTGAAGGCCGTATTTCGCGGACAGCGGCGAAGTGAAGGCGTCGAGGTTGAACGAGGGGCGCCGCTGGATGGGGCCAGTCGAACTCCATCAGTCGACGCCTGTGTTCATGCAGACCCTTGAAACGTGGCAAGGCCGACTTGGCGCACCCCAGCAGGCCACTGCAGTGGCTTGCTGGGTGGTCTGTCCGGCCTATTCCAGGCCGAGGCTCTTGAGCGCGTGTGTCATCCGCTGCGGTGTCGCGGGAGTCAACGTCGCCCACAGTGCACCGTCGGTGGAGGTGCTGGGGGTGGCCATGATTCGTCCAAATGCCGTGTCATACACCGCAACTCCGCCGGGTGCACGGTCAGTGATGCCGTCGACCCGACGAATCGCGGTGATCTCCGTCATCGCACCGCGGCGAGCCATTGCCTTCGCGACGGTGACCGCGTCGGCCTTGGTGGCGCCCAGAGACATGAGCTGTCGTGCCATATCCGCAGGCTCGGAGTTCAGGGCCAGCGCCAGCTGCTCGGCGGGTGCGTTGATCGAGCCGAACTTCAGCGGGGTGGCATCCCCGAGATAGCGCCACAGCTCGGCGCCGAGTGAACCGGTCACCGATCGCATGGCCACACCCTCGCCATCATTGACCAGCAGCACGTACGCCTCACCGTGCTCGACCAGGCACAGGCGCAGCATCTGCGATCCCGCCCAGCGGCGCACGGCAACCTGACCGGTGGCCTTGCTGGCAGAGGTCAGCATGTCGCGCAGGGTTGGGTGAAGGTCTTCGCCCTTCAGTAGGTTGCGTTCCTTGAGCCGGGTCCGGGCGCTTTCCAGGGCGTCTCGATGTTCGACTTCGTCTTCGTGGCGGGGACCGGCGGCCAGCACAACCGGCAAGAGGTCGTTGCCGGTGATCTCGCGGGTCAGCTCCAGCTCGTCGAAGTCCAGGCGGACGGTCACAGCTCCGCGCTCGCGCCGAGGACCGGAGGCGCCACTGCTCCCTTGGAGCCGCCGCGCTCGAAGAGCGATGAGGCGTCAACGTTTTCGAAGTCCGGAACCTTGTCGGTACCCGACTTGTTGGTCAGGATGTCCGGCAGTTCGACAGGCTTGCTCTCGTCACCCATGAAGACGCCGGTGGCGCCGATGGCGGTGAGATCCTTGTCGTCCTCGTCTTCATCCTTCTTGTTGACACTGCCGCCGACCTTGATGCCCTTGCCGGCGGAAGCAGCCAGTGCGCCGCCCGCCATCATCCCGGCCATCGGTGCGCCCATACCGCCCATGCCCACACCGGAGCCGCCGACGGCGGCCGGGTTGCCTGCCATGGAGATGGCTGCCGCGCGGGCGCTCTGCACACCAGGTACCGAGTCGGGGCTCAACGGGCTCGGGCCCATCTCCGACAGGCCGACGCCGGCAGCACTGACACCGGTGTTGCCGCTGTTGGCTTCCGACTTCTCTTCGGGGTACTTGATGACTTCCGGAGCCTGCGGGAACTCGACGACCTTGGCCGCGGGCTCGCTGGCCGACTCGTACGTTTCCATGGCCTTAGCTGCCTGAAGGTCCAGGCCCTGCTCCATGCCCTCGGTGGTGGCGTGGAGCCCGAACAGCGCTCCGCCTGCCGACAACGCCTCGGCCTTGGCCTTCTCCAACTGCGCCAGGTCGTTGATGTGCGGCATGTCGAGAACCGCGGTGCCATACGACTCGGCGTAGGTGTTGGAGGTGTCACTGACCTGTTGAGTCAGCCCGGCCATCTTGTCGAGCCAATCGGTGAACGGGTTCAGCTTGGTCAGCGCCTCCTCGGCGCGAGGTCCGCGGTACCCCTCCATCAGCTTCTCGCCGACCCGCGTGCTGTTTTCGTGCACCTCGGCAAACGCGGCACTGATCTCCTGCCAGGCCAGCGCGCTGTCGACGACATGTGTCGGACCTGCACCAGTGGTCAGGTCAAGGGCCAGCTTCTTCGCTTTGCGGGCCACCCAGTTGACGCCAGTGAATCCGGTCATGATCTATTCCCCCACACCATTGATACGGGCGGCGTTGTGGTGCTCGAGGTCCACGAACGCCTGCGAGTTACGCCGGAGTGCTTCGGCGATGCGCTTGAGCTGCTCGATGCCGTCCTTGGCAACCTTCTCGAAGTTCTCGTTGGTCTTCGCCGAGGCGTGCGCCACCGCGGTGGACACCTCGTCGCGGCCCGCCGAGCCGAACTTGGCCGTCTCCAGCTGCTTGTCGAGAGCTTCCTGCAGTCGCTGCGCCATCGCGTCGTACTCGGTGGCGGCATCCTTCATCACATCCGGATCGACCTGCAGAACAGTTCCCGGCTGGTTAGCCAGGTCCCAGCGGATCTCCTCACGCTGGGCGGGCGCCGGTACGTCAGCCATCTTCTGTCCCCTTTCCCCCACTTGTCTCACGTCGTCCTAAGGGCAGTTTTGCCCTTTCACTAGAGATGGACGGCGGATCCCTCTATTTGGTTCCATCATTCTCCAAGATTTTTGGATTTTTTTCCAGCAAACCTCAACCGTCCCTTTAGCCCCAGCCCAGCTGGTGTAATCGGTCGTCGTCGATACCAAAATGGTGGGCAATCTCGTGGATCACTGTGATCGTGACCTCATCGATCACCTGATGTTCGCTGGAACACATTTCCAGCAACGGTTCGCGGTAGATCGTGATGGTGTCCGGCAGTGCCCCTGCATAGAAGCTGTCGCGCTCTGTCAGCGCGATCCCCTCGTACAGCCCGAGTAGCTCGGGATCCTCCGGATGACGATCCTGGACCAGCACCACCACGTTGTCGATGGCGGCGGCGAGCTTCTGCGGCACGGCGTCAAGAGCATCGGACACCAACTCCTCGAACCGTTGCTCGCTCATCTCGACGGGCATCAGACGGCATCCGACATCGGCACGGCTAGGCCGGCCCGGGTGGCGGCGCTCCCGCAGGTGCCTGGCCCGGAGCTGGACCTTCCATGGGCGGACCGTCCATCGGCGGACCCGCGGGCGGCGGTGGCGGACCCGCACCTGGAGGCAGCGTTGTCACGATGGTGATGCCCGGAGGGTTACCGGGGCTCGGCACCGCGGACGACGTCGGCGGCGCCGAGCTCCTTGTCGGTTGCTGAGTCGGCTGTTGAGTCGATTGTTGGGTGGATTGCTGAGTACGCGTCGGCTGCTGTGTATACGTGGGCTGCTGCGTATAAGTGGGTTGCTGAGTCTGGGTCGGCTGCTGAGTGGGAGCCGGTGCCGTGGTGAGTGGGATCGGGGTCAGGTTCAGCCGATCGGCGGGGATGTCCGGCGGCGGTACCGGCGGCTGGCCGTTGATCAACAGCTGCCCGCTCTTGGCGCTGTTGACCAGAGTCGACCACGCACCATTGCCCAGCGTGGAGCCGATATTGCAGCTGACCTGGCGGCTGCCGGCGGTCCAGCTGGGCAAGGTGATCGTGTTATAGGACAGCGTCAGCGTGGTGGCCCGGAATCCGTCGGGATTACCCATGTATTCGTTGGTCAACCGGGTGCAGTTGTCCTTGATGAACACGTCCTGGTCGGGCTCGGGCGGGACCGAACCCGGGAACTGCTCCGCCAGGCTCACCGTTCCGGTGATTTCCATGGAATGAGCCTTGTCGCAGTCCACAGGGAGTTCGGTGGGCAGATTTGTTGTCGAGTCGATGCCCAGGCAGGTGCCGGCCGGCCAGATTTTCGACTGATCCTGCTCGGCTACCTTGCCGTGGAACAGCTGTTGCTGGTTGTCGGCGCCGGGGAGCTGCAGCCCGCACAGCACGCGACGTTCTCCTGCCTCGGTCCAGCCCTTTTCGCCTGGCCACAGCATGCCCATGGTGAATCGGCTGTTGGGGTCGTAGCGATCGCCAAGGTAGCGGTTGATGGCAACCTGGCACTGCTCCTGGCTGATTTCCTGGATGCGTCCGACGGTGGGTGGTCGTGAGTTCGGCCCGTACTCCGTGCCGGGGAATGTGCGTAGGTCGATGGACTCGGCGATTTCGAAACGATGGTCGTTCGCGCAGTCGACGACGTTGACGTCGTTGGTGGAGGCGGGCGCGGGCCAGTTGAGGCACTCACCGGCCTTCGCCGAGTTGAAGGTGCTGTTACCCGGGGCGCCGGTGCTCGGCACCGGGTTGGAATCGATCCTGTTGACCAGGCGATCTGCGGAGGTCCAGCCGTCCGGCAGTGCCTGGGTGATGCCCGCGATGAACAATCCGCCGAAGGTGACGAGGAGCAGCGCACGGTGGGTAGAGCGCTCCTTGAGCCCTTCCTTCAGGCCGGCCCACCAGTGAGGTTTGGCGGACTTAGGGGGTTCGCCCTGGGATTCCCCGGCGACCGGCGCGTCGGCATCCGCGGTGTCGGGATGCTCGCTGGCGGGATGCTCCAGGGCTTCCGTCTGCGGCGCCTCTGCGGCGTCGACGGATTCGGTGGCGGTCTCGGCATCGACCGCAGGTGAGGCGGCAGTCTCCGGCGATTCCGCGGATGGCGTGGCAGAGTCCGGTGACTCGACGTCGGAGTCTCCGGATGTGTCGGTGCCCAGCTCGTCCTTGGCGGATTCTTCCGGGGTGGAGTCGTCCCGCTCGACCTTCGGCGTGGGTTCGGCTTCGTCACTCATACTGCAGTCATTGTTACAGGTGACGGTGTGGGTTAGCCGAGCGATGCTGTCCGCATGCGCCGCTAGATTGAACACTGTGACAACGATGGAACCTGACCGTGACAACCCGGAGGATCAGGCGGGGGAGGCCGAGCATCAGGCCCGTGTTGCCGAGCAGGTCGCGGCGCTCGCCCATGAGCTGTTCGATATGGCCCGAGAGGGCAATGCGTCGACCCTGGCCGCGTACCTGGATTCCGGCGCGCCAGTGGATCTGACGAATGCGGCAGGCGACACCCTCGTCATGCTGGCCGCCTACCACGGGAACACCTCGACGGTGCGTTCGCTGATAGCGCGCGGAGCCGACGTCAACCGCGCCAATGACAAGGGGCAGACTCCGCTGGCAGGAGCGGTGTTCAAGGGCTCCGACGACATCGTCCAGATCCTGGTCAACGCGGGCGCTGATCCCACCGCGGGAACACCCTCCGCGCTCGACGCGGCGCGGATGTTCGGCAAGGACGAGTACCTGAGCCTGTTCGGCGCCTAATGGGTTGGCCGGGGATTCTGGCCCCCACGTAAGGTTCAGCAGGTGATCGACCTGAAATTCCTGCGCGAAAACCCCGACGCGGTGCGTGCCTCGCAGCGTCTCCGGGGCGAGGATCCGGCACTCGTCGAGGTGCTGCTTGACGCCGATACGGCACGACGGGCGGCAATATCAACAGCCGATACGTTGCGTGCCGAACAGAAGACCGCCAGTAAGAAGGTAGGCCAGGCGACGCCCGAGGAGCGCCCGGCGCTGTTGGCAGCCGCCTCCGAACTTGCCGCGCAGGTCAAGGCGGCCGAGGCCGAGCAGGTGGTCACCGATGCCGCGTTCACCGAGGCGCATAAGGCGATCAGCAACGTGGTGATCGACGGTGTCCCCGCCGGAGGCGAGCAGGATTTCGTGCTGCGGGAGTTGGTGGGTGAGCCGACCGCCATCGAGAACCCCAGGGACCATGTGGAATTGGGTGAATCGCTGGGCCTGTTCGACATGGAACGCGGCGCCAAGGTCTCCGGTGCACGGTTCTACTTCCTCACCGGGTACGGCGCGCTGCTACAGCTGGGCTTGCTGCAGTTGGCGGTGCAGACCGCGGTGGCCAACGGGTTCACCCTGCTGATCCCGCCAGTCTTGGTGAAGCCCGAAATCATGGGCGGCACAGGATTTTTGGGTGCACATGCCGACGAGGTGTACCACCTCGAAGAGGACGATCTGTACCTGGTAGGGACCTCGGAGGTGCCCATCGCCGGCTACCACTCTGGTGAGATCCTCGATTTGAACGAAGGTCCGTTGCGTTACGCGGGGTGGTCCAGCTGCTTCCGCCGCGAGGCCGGCAGCTACGGCAAGGACACCCGCGGCATCATCCGGGTGCACCAGTTCGACAAGGTGGAGGCATTCGTCTACTGCAAGCCGGAAGACGCCGAGACCGAGCACGCCAAGATCCTCGGCTGGGAGCGGGAGATGTTGGCTCACATCGACGTGCCGTACCGCGTCATCGATGTTGCGGCAGGCGATTTGGGCTCATCGGCGGCGCGCAAGTTCGATTGCGAGGCGTGGGTGCCGACACAGCAGGCGTACCGTGAGTTGACCTCCACCTCTAACTGCACCACGTTCCAGGCGCGGCGGTTGGCCGTGCGCTACCGCGACGAAAACGGTAAGCCGCAGACCGCTGCCACCCTCAACGGCACCCTGGCCACCACCCGGTGGTTGGTGGCGATCCTCGAGAACCACCAGCAGCCTGATGGCAGCGTCCGCGTGCCCGCGGCGTTGGTGCCCTTCGTCGGAACCGAAGTGCTGGAGCCCAAATGAGCAAGATGTTCGACGTCGAGTTGAACGAACTGCGCAGCTGGTTCGGTTTCGGGGTGGCCGGGAACTTCGCCGGTCATCTCGAACAGGCGGGGGAGTCGGCAGATTTCGTGAACGTCGCCACGGATACCCCCGCCGGGACATCCGCGCCCAAGGGAATCTTTCCCTGGTACGTACCGGGCGACGAGGGATTCCTGGGACAGTTCCCGCTCTCGCAGGACGAGACGGTGCTGCCCGAGAGTGACACGCCGCTGAACCTGCAGATCGAACCCGAGGTGGGCTTGGCATGCCGGGTGCATTGGCGCGGCGACGTCGTCGCCTCGCTGGAGCCGTTTGCGCTGGGCGCCTTCAACGACTGCTCGATCCGTCGGCCCAATGCCCCCAAGATCAGCCACAAGAAGAACTGGGGTGCGGCATCCAAAGGTGTTGCACGACAGTTCTTTGAGATTGGTGACCTGACTCCTGACGGACCTACTGCCACCTTGCGGCTCAACTGCCACCTGCACACCGCCGATGGCCAGGAGCACGAGTATGGCGTCGACAGCCCGTTGCTCGGATACTCGTACTACGGCGAGGTGCTGTTGGACTGGATCACCGAGCGTCTGGACAACCAAAAGGGCTCCCCGGATACGCCATTGGAAGATGTGGGTGCCCTGATGGTGGCCGCGGGGCACCCCGAGCACGTGTTGATCGGTATCGGGGCGACCAGGTACACGGCGCTGGGTGAATCCACATACCTGCAGGCGGGCGATGAGGCTGTGGTGCGGGTGTACGGTACCGGCTCCGACGAGGCGTCCGAGCTGCGACAGCGGGTACGAACGGTCCGCTAGATGGGACATGCGGAGTTGCGCCGCCGGGGGCACGCTAGCGTCGGGGCATGACCGAAGGCGTGACCTCGGATACCTACCGGGAACTTTCTGAAAACGGTGTGCAGAAGCACAATAACCGGATGATCCGGCTGCTCCGTGAGAACGGCGGAAGGCTGCCGGGAGTGCCCGACGACGAGATGCCGGTACTCATCGTGACCATCACCGGCGCGAAGTCGGGGATCGAGCGGCCGACACCCCTGGGGTACTTCGAACATCGGGGCCGCCGGTTCATTGTGGGATCCAATGGCGGACAGGAACGGCCACCGGCATGGATCTTCAACGTGCGCGCCCATCCCGAGGTGATCGTCGAGGTGGTGCCGAACATCTACAACGCTGTTGTGCGCGAGCTGAACTCAGAAGAACGTGACGAGATGTTCCCTGCGCTGGTGGCCAAGCATGCGTTCTTCGGCGACTACCAAACGCGCGTCGACAGGGTCATCCCGATGTTCGAGTTGGTGCCGCGCTAGCCCAGCTTTTTGGACCGCAGCTCGTGACCCTTGGAGGTCAAGCAGCGGCCGGTCTCCAGATTCCAGTCCCACCCGTGCAGGTTGCAGGTGAGGGTTTTTCCTTCTACCACGCCGAATTTCGATAGGTCGGCCTTCAGATGCGGGCAACGGCGCTGGATCTCCCAGCCGTCCAACGTGATCGAGGCACTGTCGTCATGGGCCTCGGCGAACCAGCCGTCGGCGTAGGCGATGCGCTCGTTGGTGAGGCATTTGAAGAAGGTGTAGAGATACTCGTTGTAGCCGCCCACGCGCCAAGCCTTGAAGCGGGTGGACAAGAAGATGGTGTTCACCCAGTCGGGCTCGTCATCGCGGAGCACCGTACGCACCAACTCGGGCGCGATCCCGAAACCGTAGCGGAACTTCTCATTGGGAATCGGTTCACGGACAATGCGTTTCGGAAAGTCGAGGGCCACCGTCTCGTCGCCCATGCGCAGCTCGACGGGATAGCCGATGCCGTCGCAGATTTGATCGGTTTGCGCCATGATCGGTTCGAATTTGGCGCGCAGCGCCCCGAGTAGTGGTTCGCCCTCGGCGGGTGCCCAGGCCGCTTTCTCGGCGGCCAGTACGGGAGCCATTCGCTGGGCGTATTCCTCGATGTAGGCGGCCTTGCCTGCGCCGAAGATGTGTTCGGCCTCCTCGTCGGACACCGGATGTTCCAGCGAATTCAGTTCCGAGCCAGTGAAATCCGCGACCGTACCGGGAATCATCAGCAGGCCCTTGTCATGGCCGTGCTGGCGCATCTGGTCCAGGAACACCAGCTGGTCCGGGAAA
Organism: Mycobacteroides franklinii; assembly: GCF_002013895.1. Taxonomy (GTDB): domain Bacteria; phylum Actinomycetota; class Actinomycetes; order Mycobacteriales; family Mycobacteriaceae; genus Mycobacterium; species Mycobacterium franklinii. Next base: position 83,090 of record NZ_MAFQ01000013.1, read on the forward strand.
ATGTTCGCCGGATCGCCATGGTCGTCGTTGAGGTCGCGCAACTCCGCGTCCAGGAAACACGGCGGCCCGGCGGATGGGATCACCCAGGTGGCACCCACCTGCGCGATGTACTGACGGCACCGATCCATTCCGCGCTGTCGCTTCTGGGTGCCGAAGGCCTCCTTGGCGCGGGCCGGCATGTCGTAGACCATCGGGTACCAGATGGCCCCCGAGTACTGCAGCATGTGCACGTCGACATGCCCAAACTCTTGGGCCAGCACATCGAGGTCGACGGGGCGGGCGTCGTTCATATTGAAGCAAGTGGTGGAGCCGTCCGAAATGACGAGGCCGGAGTCACCGATCGGTCCGTCGGCCGGCGCCCGCAGCGCGATGATCATGATGTCCAGATCACCCTTGGGGCCGCTCACTCGATGCTTCACCGAGTCCTCGGTCTCCACGAACGTGTGGAATCCCAGTCCTTCGAGCTCACGCTTCAGATCGGGCACCGGGTAGTCGGGCAGCAGCACCACCGCGTCCTTGTTGACGTGCTCGGTCAGGTTCTTCGGGTCGTAGTGGTCCTTGTGTAGGTGCGATACGTAGAGGTAGTCGCAGTTGCCGAGCCGGTCCCAGTCAAGGGTGCTGTTATCAGGGAACGGAAACCAGGAGGCGAAGTAGGCAGGATTGACCCAGGGGTCGCAAAGGATGCTGCCCGCCGCCGTCTCGATGAAGAATCCGGCGTGGCCGACACTGGTGACTCGCATGGCCCCAGCCTATCGAGCTGCGATTACCGTGCAAAAAGGTGCGTAAGCCGCAGGAAAATACGCCGTAATACCCTTGTATAGAAAACCTACGTAAAATTGCGTGTGTGTCCACCACCGATGGCGTCACTGCCGACGTTCTTACCGTGATCGCGCGGCTCAACCGCTGGGTGTCCAGCCACGCCGAGCTGCCTGTGCCCACCGGGCAGGCGCGGCTTCTCGCGCTCGTCGGCGAGATGGAGGATGCTCGGATCTCCGACCTGGCGCAGGCCGACCACTGCAGCCAGCCCACGATGACGGTGCAGTTGAAGCGGTTGCAGGATGTCGGGTATGTCGAGCGCCGGGTCGACCCAACCGACAAGCGTGCGCAGCGCATCAAGCTGACCGAGGCAGGCCGGGAGGCGCTGGTCGCCATGCGTGCGCAGCGGCAGAGTGTGCTCGATCCGTGGCTGAGCACGTTGCCGACTGGCGAGCAGCGGACTCTCGTCGAGGCCGCGAGGATTCTCGAGGGCCTTACCCGCCGGATGGCCGCACAATCCGGCTAGTCCAGTCGGTTCACTCGGCCTCGAACAAGTGCCGCAGATAGGCGCGTGGGTCGGAAAGAAAACGCTGCCAGTGCCCCACCATCTCCAGGTCGTTCCAATCGGATTGCTGCACACCATCTTCCCCGAACTCCAGGATGGTGGCGCCAGGAAATGCCGCGAGCACGGGGGAGTGGGTGGCCATGATGACCTGAGATCCTGCGGCGACCACGGCGTCGAGCATCGCCATCAGCTGCAGCGACGAGGTGAAGGACAGTGCGGCCTCGGGCTCGTCGAGGATGAACAATCCCCGCTCCATGTCCCGCTCGGCGAGGAAGGCCAGAAACGACTCGCCGTGCGAGCGCTCGTTGAGCCTGCCGTCGAAGATCTGTTCCGGGGTGCGCCCGTCGACGGCTGTGAACAGCTGATGCATTGCTTCGGCACGTAAGAAACATCCTCCGGTGGGTCGGGGATGCTCGGCGTCGAGAGTGAACATCCAGTGCAGGTCGGTGTCTTCACCGCTGGGGCGTGCGCCCCAATGTTTGACCGCGGCGGGCAATTTCCAATGCCACGAGGATGCCAGCGCCTCCAGGAAGGTGGACTTGCCCGAGCCATTCTCGCCGACGATCACGGTGACACCGGCGGTCAAGCGCAGCGGCTGGGTCGCGAGTTGGGCTATCGCGGGAATCTCGAAATACCAAGCATCTGGCTGTTTTTCACGATTGATCGCGATCTGACGCAGGATCACTTCTCGATGGTATCGGGAAGTAGTGTTCTCGAGAATCGGGATCTTGAGTGACAAGCATTCTTAATTGGAGAACGCTGCTATCGTTAGAAACCGTTGGACCTGCGGTTTCTCTTGATTCTACGGTTGAGGCATGACCCTGAAAACACGGCTGACACGCCACTTCGGCATCGAGCATCCGGTGGTCCTCGCGCCCATGGACGACGTCGCCGATGCGCGTCTTGCCAGTGCCGTCAGCGCCGCGGGTGGGCTCGGCCTGCTCGGTGGCGGCTACACAAACGAGGCGTGGGTTCGCCAGCAGTTCGAGCGGGTGACCGCTGCGGTGGGGTGCGGATTCATCACCTGGACCCTGCGGGGAAACGAATACGTCCTGGACCTTGCGCTGCAACAAGATCCCGCCGCGATCTTTTTGTCGTTTGGGGATCCGGCCCCCTACGCACCCCGCATCCGGGCGGCCGGTGTGCCGTTGATCTGCCAGGTGCACAACGTTCAGCAGGCGCTGCGGGCCATTGAGGTGGGCGCCGACGTCATCGCCGCTCAAGGAGGAGAAGCGGGGGGACACGGGGAAGGGCAACGCTCAACGTTCACCCTGGTGCCCGAGATCGCGGACCTTGTCGCCAGTACCGCGCCACAGGTGCTGGTGTTGGCGGCGGGCGGAGTGACCGATGGGCGCGGTTTGGCGGCATCGCTCGCGTTGGGCGCCGACGGTGTGCTGGTCGGGACCCGGTTCTGGGCCGCACAGGAAGCGGCGATCTCCCGGGCGGCCCAGCAATACGCCCTTCAGGTCGATGGCGACGGCACCATCCGCCAGCACGTCTATGACATTGTGCGCGGCAAGGACTGGCCGCGCCCGTACAGCGGCAGGGTGCTGCGCAATGACTTCGTCGAGAAGTGGCACGATCACGAGGCCGAGCTCGCTGAGCATCTCGACCAGGCCCGGTCCGATTACCAGGCGGGTGTGACTGCCGAGGAATACCGCATCGCCAATGTGATTGTCGGCGAAGGCATCGGGCGAGTACGTCATATCGAGAGTGCCGCTGGCATCGTTCATTCCATGGTGGCGCAGGCCGCCGCCATCAACCCGACATATCAAGGAGCCAAGACATGCCACTAGTACGTATCGAGCTGACCTCGGACCGGTCCCGTGCGGAGCAACGCGCCATTGCCGACGCCGTGCACGACGCGTTGGTGGCGGTGTTGAAAATCCCTGCGCGAGACCGATTCCAGATCATCACCGCACACGATGCGGCGGACATCATCGCTGAAGACGCCGGGCTGGGATTTCAGCGGTCGGGCCGGGTGGTGATCGTGCACATCTTCACTCAAGCCGGCAGGTCCACCGAGACCAAGCAGAGGATTTTCGCCGAGGTGGCCAAGAGGCTTGCCGTCGTCGATGTGGACGGCGCCGATCTGTTCGTGGCAATCAGCGAAAACGGGCCGCAGGATTGGTCTTTCGGCTTCGGGGCGGCGCAGTACATCACCGGCGAGCTGGCCGTGCCTGCCGCCGCGAGCGCGTGATTGACTCCAGATATGGAGCTCAGTGACATCACGCATTTTCTCGCGGTCGCCGAGGCCGGGGGTATTTCACATGCCTCGAAGCAACTTCACACCGTGCAGTCGAATGTCAGCAGCCACATCAAGGCGTTGGAAGACGAGCTCGGCGTCGAGTTGTTTCGGCGGCATGCCCGGGGCATGACACTGACCAACGCGGGTGAGGCCTTTCTGCCGTACGCCGAGCGGATCACGGCGCTGCTGAGAGAGGCAACCCAAGTGGTCGGTGACGAGGCCGAACCCACTGGGACGTTGGCGATCGGATCCATGGAAACCACGGCCGGTCTTCGCCTGCCGGGCGTCCTGGCGGCGTACGCGGTGGCCTGCCCGCGGGTGGACTTCACCCTTGCTACCGGCACCACCGCCGAGCTGATCGATATGGTGATAGATCGTCGGCTGGACGGTGGATTTGTGTGCGGACCGGTCGAAAATGATGTGTTGACAACGGATTTAGCTTTCGTGGAAGAACTGGTCCTGGTCACTGCCCAGCGCCACACGGACGTTCGCGATGTCTTCGGTACATCCGCTCGGATGCTCGTCTTTCGCAATGGCTGCTCCTATCGCACCCGGCTGCACGAGATCTTCGTCGACCAGGGCATCGCCGATCCCCAGATTCTTGAGTTCGGCAGCCTCGAAGGAATTTTGGGCTGTGTCGCGGCCGATATGGGTGCCACGCTGCTACCGGTAGGGGTCGTCATGGCCTCGCAGCGTGCCTCGCTGCTGCGTATGCACCCGTTGCCGCCGATGCGGTCCCGCGTGGAAACGGTGTTTGTCCGGCGTGCGGATTCGATTGTTTCTCCGGCGATGTCGCAGTTCCTGCGTCAGCTGCAGCGCGCTGATATGCCGGTCCTGCTGCGGTCGGTGGCGCCGTGATTATTCGTAGCGCCCGTAGCCGGTGATACCCGAATCATCGGCGGCCACGTAGGTCGATAACCCGACTCCCCGGCCCTCGCCGCCGCCGACGGTGGTGAGGGTGCCGTTGTCGTTGATCAGCACGATGTTCACGTGTTGCCCCTTGGGGCTCGGTTTGTCATACAACACCATGTCGCCGGGCTTGGGCGCGTAGCCGGGCGCCTCGTAGCGCCCCTCATCCTTGAGATAGGCGGTTAGCGTCAGCACCCCGGGGATGCGCCAGTGTCCGGAGTTCGGGTTGGCGAACGGCTTGCCCGACGCGCGCATCACCCAGCTGGTGAAGTCGGCGCACCAGGGCTCGTCATTGCCCTCGGAGTACTTCGACATCCCCGCCTGGGTGGCGTACTCCTCCCCGAGGATGCGCACCACGGCGGCTCGCCCCGGGGACAACGCCGAGGTGTCGATGACGGGAAACGCCGGCGTGGCGGTGCGAGAATGGTAAAAGCCGATGGCGCCACCGGCCACAACGACGAGCGTTGCGGCGAGCGCTACCAGCAGCAGAGCTCGGCGGGTCGTAAGACGCATGCGATCTAGATTACGGAAACTCGCCGCCGAACTGCTTCCAGGCAGGATTAGTCTTCGGAGTCCCAAAGACGGCGGTAGTAGGACACGCGGTCGGGGTCCTCGGGTACGCCGTAGGCCTCGAAGAAGGTGGCGTCCCAGCCCCCGCCGTAGTTCCATTCCAGTGACCAGCTGGCGACCGCGAGGTCGGCCCAGCGGTCCGCGACCCCAAGCTCACCGAAATCTACATGCCCGCACCAGTTCCCGTCGTCGTCGAGCAGGGTGTTGGGCGCGCAGGCGTCGCCATGGCATACGACCAGCTGATCGATCGGTGGGTGCGCCGAGAGTCCGGCAGGGTTGGCCACCCGGGCGATGCGGTCGGCCACCGACCAGCTGTACGGGCAATCGCCGACGGGTAGCAGGTCATGCAGCGCGCGCAACCCGGATCCGATGGCGCGCACGGCCGGTTCGGGATCGTCGATCCAGCGCGGCACCACCGCACTATCGCCTGGGATGCCCGCGGTGTGCAGCCAGTGCAGGGGACCGTCGGTGTTGACCGCCAGGACGGCGGGCACCGTCGTGTAGCGGCCCGCCCAGGTGAGCTTCTCGGCCTCGGCGCGCAGGTCAATGGCCGGGTGGGGCGCCGATACCTTCACGAACTCCCGGCCCGGCCCGGTGCCGAGTTGAAAGGTGTGGCCGCCAATTTCGTTGTCCCACACCGGCAGTATGGGACGCCCCGCGGCCAGCTGCGTGGCGACCTCGGGGATGGTCGCCGGCTCGGTCGGAATCGTCACCGTTCCAGTCTGCCCGGCGTCGTCAACCGAATAGAGTGCCGAACGTGAACCTCAATGACTTCCAAGCGCTCTACGACCTGTCGGGGCGCACGGCCATCGTCACCGGCGGCACCCGGGGAATCGGGTACGCGATTGCCGAGGCCCTCGGCGCCTGCGGGGCGTCGGTGGTGGTGTCGAGCCGGAAGGCCGAGGCCTGCACGGCCGCGGCGAAGGAGCTGCACGACAAGGGGTATCGAGTGCTGGGCGTGCCCGCCCACATGGGTGACCTCGGCGATATCGACGGCCTGGTGGCCGCCACGGTCGACGAGTACGGCGGCGTGGACATCGTGGTCAATGCGGCCGCCAACCCGGTGGCGCAGCCCATGGGCAGCTACACACCCGAGGCGCTGGGCAAGTCGTTCGACGTCAACGTGCGCGGACCCGTGTTCCTGGTGCAGGCCGCGCTGCCGCATCTGACCGCCAGCGAGCACGCTTCGGTGCTCAACGTGGTGTCGGTGGCGGCATTCCAGTACGTGCCGATGCTGTCGATGTACGCCGCGATGAAGGCCACGCTGATGTCCTTCACCCGGTCGATGGCGGCCGAATACACCGGTCGTGGCATCCGGGTGAACGCGCTGGCCCCCGGCACCGTCGATACCTACATGCTGCAGCAGAACCCGCAGGAGGTCATCGACGCGATGGCTGCGCAGTCCTTCATGGGCCGCGTGGCGCACACCGACGAGATGATCGGTCCCGCGCTGCTGCTGTTGTCGGACGCGGGTTCATTCATCACCGGCCAGGTGATCGTCGCCGATGGCGGCGGCGGGGTGCAGCGCTAGCCGGGTATCGAGTGTGCAAGCCGGACCGCCAGCGCTAGGCTCGTCACGTGGAGCCTGTTTATGGAACGGTGATCGGGCTTGCCCGCACCGTCTGGGCCATTCAGGGCCTGAAGTTCACCGTCACCGGTGTCGAGAACCTGCCGACCGAGGGCGGGGCGGTGGTGGCGATCAACCACACCGGATACATGGATTTCACCTTCGCCGGGCTGCCGGCGTTCCTTCAGAAGAAGGGACGCAAGGTGCGCTTCATGGCGAAGAAGGAAACCTTCGACAACAAGATCACCGGCCCCATCATGCGAGGCTGCAGGCACATCTCGGTGGACCGCGTCGACGGCGCGGCGTCCTATACCGAGGCGGTCGAGAAGCTCAAGGCGGGTGAACTCGTCGGGGTGTACCCGGAGGCCACCATCAGCCGCAGCTTCGAGATCAAGGAATTCAAGTCGGGGGCCGCGCGGATGGCCATTGAGGCCGGAGTGCCGATCGTCCCGCACATCATCTGGGGCGCGCAGCGCATCTGGACCAAGGGGCATCCGAAGAATCTCGGCCGCACCAACACCCCGATCTCGATTGCCGTGGGTCCGCCGATCCAGCCAACGCTGCCGGTTTCGGAGCTCACCGCGCTGCTGCACGCACGCATGCAGCACCTGCTGCTGGAGGTGCAGGACGACTACGGCCAGCACCCGGCCGGGGAGTACTGGGTGCCGCATCGGTTGGGTGGGTCGGCGCCAACGCTGGCCGAGGCCGCCCAATGGGATGCCCAGGACGCTGCCGAGCGCAAGGCACAACGCGCCGCTCGCGAAGCAGAAAAGCAGGCCCAGAAGGATGGGGCACAGAAAGAAAGCTAGATGGAACCGGTTTACCGACTCCTCGAAATTACGGCCAACACGGCGGTCTTCCTCACCGGGGCCAAGATCAGATATCGGGGCCTGGAGCAGGTTCCATCCAGCGGTGGTGCGGTCATCGCGATCAACCACACCAGTTACGTCGACTTTCTCCCCGCGGGCCTGGCGACCGTGCGCGCAGGACGGCGACTGAGATTCATGCTCAAGGCAGAAATGCAGGAAGTGCCCATCATGAACTTCCTGATCAAACACGCCAAGGCGATCCCGGTGGACCGCGGCGCGGGTCACGGCGCCTACCAGGCTGCGGTGGACAGCCTGCGCAGCGGTGAGATCGTCGGGGTGTATCCAGAGGCGACCATCAGCCGCAGCTTCGAACTCAAGGAGTTCAAGAGTGGCGCAGCGCGGATGGCCCACGAGGCCGCGGTGCCGATCGTTCCGCTCATTGTCTGGGGCGCGCAGCGCATCTGGACCAAAGATCATCCAAAAGACTTGAGGTACAGCAGGATACCGGTGAGCGTTGCCGTGGGTGCGCCCCTGGACGCCGCGCCGGACTTTGAGCGCACCACCGCGGAATTGCACGATGCCATGGAGCAGTTGCTGATCCAGGCGCAGCAGGACTATCCCGGTGAACCCGGTGCATACTGGTTACCGAGGCGTCTGGGTGGCAGCGCTCCCACACTGGAGGAGGCAGCGGTGCTTGAGGAAGCGGAACTGGCCGAACGCGCGCGTAAGAAGGCCCAGAAAAAGACAGATCCGGGGCGCGCGTGACTCCTCCGGTCCTTATCGCGTCCGACGTGGATGGGACGCTTATCGATTCTGACGAGGTCCTGTCCGCGCGCACCCGTGCGGTCATTACCGCAGCGGTCGAGTCGGGCACCACGTTCGTGCTTGCCACCGGGCGTCCACCCCGCTGGATCACCCCGATCGTCGATGCTCTTGGTTTTGCGCCGATCTCTGTGTGCGCCAACGGGTCTGTTTTGTATGACGCCGCCAATGATCGGATCATCTCGGCCGCCACGCTCGGGCCGGCTGAGCTGGCGGTCCTCGCCGAGGTGGCGCAGGCGGCCATTCCGGGGGTAGGCCTGGCGGTGGAGCGCGTCGGCCGCAGCGCACATGATGCCGCCACTCCACAGTTCGTCAGCTCGCCCGGCTACGAGCACGCCTGGCTGAACCCCGACAATACCGAGGTGTCCTTGGAGGACCTGCTGAGTTTTCCGGCGGTGAAGTTGTTGGTGCGCAAGGCTGGAGCACGAAGCTCGGAGATGGCAGAGGTACTGGCGCCCTTGGTGACCGAGGCGGGCGCGGCGATCACCTACTCCACCGACAACGGGCTCATCGAGGTGATGCCCACCGGGATCAGCAAGGCCAGTGGAATCGCGGTGGTAGCGGAACAGGCTGGGGTGCAGCCGGAATCAACCATCGCCTTTGGCGATATGCCCAATGACGTGGCGATGCTGCGCTGGGCCGGTCACGGGGTGGCGATGGGTAACGCGCACCTCGAGGCACGTGCCGCCGCCAACGAGGTGACCGCCACCAACGACGACGACGGGGTGGCGAAGGTACTCGAACGCTGGTGGGGTTGAGACAGTTACGGCCTCACGCTTGCCCGCTGTCTCGTTAGGCGGCGGGCGCGAACTGCTCGACAGGCGGCGGTGGCGGCGGCGGAGCCGGCGCGGGGGGCGGCGGTGCGGCAGGGGCGGCGGGGGCTGAGAACTGTTCGGGCAGAGCGTTCTGTGCCACCGGTGCCACCCCGAGAATCTCGCGGGTCTCGCCGTTGATCACACTCGATACCCGGCCGCTGGCCCGGTCATAGATCAGCGAACCGTTCTGGAAGTTCTGCACGATGATGTTCGGCTCGCCGATCTCATCGCTCATCGGGAGTCCCAACGGCCCACGCTCGAAATTGGTTTCGGCCCAGGCGTGGTAGATCGCACCGATGACGGGGTGGGTTCCGGTGCCGGGCGAGAAGTACATCGCGCCGTTGCGGAAAGTGGCGAAGCGGGCATCCCCGGCAGCCTGTTGTTCGACGGATGTTGGCGCGCCAAGGTCACTTTCGGTGCTGCCGAGCCGCATCCAGGTGTCGTAGATGGCGCCGCCGCGAATGGAATCCACCAGATCGGGGGGCTCGCCATTGGCCGCGCCTGCGGCAATATCACGCAGCCGGGGCATCAATCGGTAGGCGGCCTCACCGGGGCATTCGGTGTTGCCGACGTCGCGGTGCGTGAAAATCGTTGGCAGCGTGACGACTTTGCCGCCGGGCACGGTGGTGAAGGGTCCACCCTCGGAGGCCAGGTCCACCTGTCCGCGCGGGTCCACCCCAGCCAGTCGCAAGCGCCAGCCCAGCATGCGACCGGCGGCCTGCAACATCGCGGGTGAGGGTTCGTCGCGGGTGAAGTCGCCGATCAGTGCGAGTCCCCAGCTGTGCTCGTTGAATCCGCCGGTGTGTGCGCCCTGCACGTTATTGGTGATACCGCCGAAGCGGCCCTCGAAGATCTGTCCGTACTTGTCCACCAGGACGTTGTAGGCGATGTCGCACCACTTGAGCGTTTTGGTGTGATAGGCGTAGATCGCCCGGATGATCGCGGCGGAATCGTAGGGCGAGTAGTTGTTGCTCCCGGCGGTGTGGTGGACCACGCCCGCGCGCACATCCCTGTTGTAAACCGGTGGGCAGCGGTCCGATTCGTTGGCGCCCCATTGGGCGCGGGTGATGATTCGTGGGCCCGCTTGGGGCAGTGCCACCGGCGCAGACCAACGCTCCTCGAACCGTGCCCCGTCGGCCGGTGCCAGTTTGGGGCTGATGAGGATGGCGTCGAGCCCGGTGGTCAGCGGCTGTTCGATGCTCGCGGGCCGGTAACCCAAGCCGGTGTCCGCCGGTGCCCGGCCGTTATCGGCTTTGGGCGACTTCACGTTCTTGCCGTACTTCGGCTGCACCGCGACCTGGGCGGAATAGGTGGAGCCGACGAACACGGGTTCCGTCGCGGCGGGGATCGCCTTGTTCTGGGCCACCGGATCGCCCGATTCCACGGGGTCGAGCTCGTACCACTGCCCCCAGCTGCCGTCGGTCTGCTGTGCGCGCACGGAGAGGTCGACGGCGCCGAGGTCTGCGCCGCGGACGGCGATGAGGCTGAAAGAGTCGGCCTGGTGGATGTCGTGCACGGTGGCCGGGGTGCTCGGGCCGGGGATTCCGACGTCGGAGGTCAGGACGTCATGGGTCGCGGCGTTCTGCAGGGACTGCGAGGTGATGGCAGTCTCTTCGGCTTTGTCGGACTTGATGTGATCGATGACGCTGACGGTCATCACCGTCGCGGTCGCGGCAACGGCCATCGCAAGCTGCCGTCTCATCGGCATCTTGCTGACTCGTATGGGCACGTCGTCTCTCCTGGATCACACCGGACGTGCCGCACGGAGCGACACAACCACCAGGGATGTTACGTATGGGACAAATGTGACTAGTGATTCGACACGCGCCAAATGCCGATCTTGGTGTTTGACACGTTGATCACACGCAACGACACCGCAGAGCCTCTGTGCCCTGCGGTGCCGTTTCGCTACCTAGCTTGTTGTCTGACCTAGCCGGCCGGCGGAGCCGCCGCGGAGGCGGCAGCCGGGATGGCGCCCTTGATCAGGTCAACCGCCTGGGTGATTCCCAGCTGGTTGACGGCTCCCATCGCGTCGCTGATCAGGCTGCTGCCGCCGCCCAATCCACTGCCGCCACCGAGGCCGCTGGGCGAACCGAGGCCCGCCAGCGAGGGATCGGCCAGTGCCGGGTTGGTCAGGCCGGTGCCCAGTGCGGGGTTCGTCGCGGTCGGGACTCCGCCCGCGGGGGAGGTGAGCCCCGCGGCCGGATCGGTCAGCGCCGGGTTCACGCCCGTCGCGCCGGTGCCCGCGGCGGGAGTCAGTCCCGGGGTGCTGGCGGGAGCGGCCGGGTTGGTGAGACCGGGGTTGGTCAGCGCCGGGTCGGTAAGACTCGGTGTGGTGGCCCCACCCGGGCTGGTGAGGCCCGGGCTGGTCAGTGCGGGGTTCGTCAGTGACGACGACGGGCTGGTCAGGCCGCCCGGCGTGGTGAGGCCACCGGGGGCGAGCGCAGGGTTGGCGCCGCCGAGGCTGCCGAGTCCGCCACCGCCCAGACCGGGGATGTTGAGACCGGACAGCCCGGGGATCTGCACGCCGAACTGCGATGTCATCTGTTGAACTGCACCCATGAGCTCACCGGGCAGGTCCGACACGATCGCGGCCTGTACGAATTCATGCTGTACGGGTGCGGGCGCGGCTGCCTGGGTCATGTTGGTCGCGAGGGCAATGGCAAACGGACTTGCAACGGCCAGCGCGGCGACCGAGCTCAAGGCTGTCGAAAGCCGGCGGCGGCGACTGTTAGGCACGGAAGTCTCCTCAATATCGGGTCGATCACTTATGTTGTTCTGCGGTTTTGCGTGTGCTGTCGCAGGTTTTCCCGCGAGTGTCGGATCGGTGGATCGGCACCGGAACCGACGTATTCGATGGTAACCAGAGTTACTGGTGTTACTAGTGGGACGAAATCAAATCGTGAGCCAATCGCGACCGGATCCGTACCTGCGAACCCCGGCGCACTCGTTCTTGCCGGGGCGGATGTCGCTGTCAGGGGCTTGCGATGCCGGTCCAGTACCCTGACTGCACGTGACCGGAGAAAACCAGCAGTTCGACCTGATCGTCGTCGGATCCGGGTTTTTCGGCCTCACTATCGCTGAGCGTGCCGCGACCCAACTCAACAAGCGGGTGCTGGTCGTCGAGCGCCGCCACCACATCGGTGGTAACGCCTACTCCGAGCCGGAGCCACAGACGGGTATAGAGGTACACAAGTACGGCGCCCACCTGTTCCACACCTCCAATAAGAGGGTCTGGGATTACGTGCGGCAGTTCACCGAGTTCACCGGCTACCAGCATCGTGTCTTCGCGATGCACAACGGGCAGTCCTACCAGTTCCCGTTGGGCCTGGGGCTGGTCTCGCAGTTCTTCGGCCGCTACTTCACCCCCGACGAGGCTCGCGCGCTGATCGCCGAGCAGGCTGCCGAGATTGCCACCGAGGACGCCACCAATCTCGAGGAGAAGGCGATATCGCTGATCGGGCGCCCGCTGTACGAGGCGTTCGTCAAGGCGTACACCGCCAAGCAGTGGCAGACCGACCCCAAGCAGCTGCCCGCCGGGAACATCACCCGGCTGCCGATGCGGTACACCTTCGACAACCGGTACTTCAACGACACCTATGAAGGCCTGCCGGTCGACGGGTACACGGCGTGGCTGCAGAACATGGCGGCCGACGACCGGATCGAGGTGCGCCTGGACACCGACTGGTTCGAGGTCCGCGAAGACCTCCGTACCGCGAACCCGTCCGCCCCGGTGGTGTACACCGGACCTTTGGATCGCTACTTCGACTATGCGGACGGCCAGCTGGGCTGGCGCACACTGGATTTCGAGGTGGAAGTGCTTGACACCGGCGACTTCCAGGGCACCCCGGTGATGAACTACAACGATGCCGACGTGCCCTACACCCGAATCCACGAGTTCCGCCATTTCCATCCGGAACGGGCCTACCCGACGGATAAGACCGTGATCATGCGGGAGTTCTCGCGGTTCGCTGAGGGGAACGACGAGCCGTATTACCCGATCAACACAGAATCCGATCGGGCCATCCTGGCCGCCTATCGGGCCCGTGCGAAGCAGGAAACAGCGTCGGCCAAGGTGCTGTTCGGCGGCAGGCTGGGTACCTATCAATATCTCGACATGCACATGGCGATCGCCAGTGCGCTGAGCATGTACGACAACGTGCTGGCGCCGCATCTGGCCGACGGTGCACCCTTGTCCGGAGGTGACGACAATGAGTGATATTCCATTCGGCCCCATCGATTCGACCGAGTCGCACGCGGTGAGCCTGCTGTCCCGGGTGATCCTGCCGCGGCCGGGCGAGCCGCTCGACGTGCGCAAGCTCTACATCGTCGAGTCCGAGACCAATGACCGGCGTGCGCACGCGCCCACCCGCACCACGCTGGAAATCGGTTCGGAGTCCGAGGTCTCGTTCGCCACGTACTTCAACGCCTTCCCGGCGAGCTACTGGCGTCGCTGGTCGACGCTGGAGAATGTGGTGCTGCACCTCGAGCTGACCGGCTCCGGCCGCGTCGACGTGTACCGGACCAAGGCCACCGGGGCGCGAATCACCGTGGGCGGCACTCAGTTCAGCGGAGAGAGTGCGGTCATCGAGTTCGAGATCGGTCTGGACGCCTTCGAAGACGGCGGCTGGATCTGGTTCGACATCACCAGTGACACCGAGGTCGCGCTGCACAACGCGGGCTGGTACGCGCCGATCGCCGCGCCCGGCCGGGCCAGCGTCGCTGTCGGCATCCCCACCTTCAACCGGCCGAGCGACTGCGTGAACGCGCTCAAGGCACTTACCTCGGATCCATTGGTGGACGAGGTGATCACGGCCGTCATCGTTCCCGATCAGGGCACCAAGAAGGTCAAGGACCACCCCGAATGGGCGGCCGCTTCGGCTCCGCTGGAGGGTCGACTCCGGGTACACGACCAGCCGAACCTCGGCGGTTCGGGCGGCTACAGCCGAGTCATGTACGAGGCGCTCAAGAACACCGACTGCGAGCAGATCCTCTACATGGACGACGACATCAGGATCGAGCCGGACTCGATCCTGCGCGCGTTGGCGCTCAACCGATTTGCCAAGTCGCCGATGCTTGTCGGCGGTCAGATGCTCAACCTGCAGGAGCCGTCACACCTGCACGTGATGGGCGAAGTGGTCAATCGGGACAACTTCATGTGGACCAATGCGCCGTTCGCCGAGTACGACCATGACTTTGCCAAGTTCGCGCTGGACGACATCGATAAGGAGCGCAGCAAGCTGCTGCACCGCCGCATCGATGTCGACTTCAACGGCTGGTGGATGTGCATGATCCCGCGCGCTGTCGCCGAGGAATTGGGGCAGCCGCTGCCGCTGTTCATCAAGTGGGATGACGCCGAGTACGGGCTCCGCGCCAACGCGCATGGTTACGGCACCGCTTCGATGCCGGGAACCGCGATCTGGCACATGGCCTGGAGCGACAAGGACGATGCCATCGATTGGCAGGCCTACTTCCACCTGCGCAACCGGCTGGTGGTGGCTGCCCTGCACTGGGACAACAGCATTCGCGGGTTGTTGGCCAGCATGGTCAAGGCCACCATCAAACATCTGATGTGCCTGGAGTACTCGACGGTCGCTATCCAAAACCGGGCGATCGACGATTTCCTGGCGGGCCCCGAGCACATTGCCTCGATCCTCGAGTCGGCCTTGCCCGAGGTGCGCGGCATGCGCCAGGAATTCCCCGACGCCGTGGTGTTGCAGACCGCCACTGCGCTGCCCGCGCCGTCGGGCCGCCGCAAGGTACACAAACCGCCGGTGTCGTTGCCTGCCATTGGTTTCCGGCTCTCCCGAGGGGTGATCCACCAGCTCAAGAAGGAAAACCCCGCGCATCACGTGCGCCCGGAGCTGAATGTCGCGACTCAGGATGCCCGCTGGTTCCTCCTGTGCGGTATGGACGGCGTCACCGTCACCACCGCCGACGGGCGGGGCGTGGTGTACCGCCAGCGCGACCGCGCCAAGATGTTCGCGCTGCTACGCGCGTCGCTGCGTCGCCACCTGCAGCTGATGCGTAGTTTCAACAAGATGCGCAAGACCTACCGCAAGGCGCTGCCCACGCTGACCAGCAAAGAGCAGTGGGAGAGCATCCTGGGGATTGGCAAGGACAACTCGGCGTCCCAGCCCGTGAACCCCGGGGTGAGTGCATGACAGGTCCGCTGCCAGGCGAGGTCACCGCACCTCAGGGAGAGACCGCGGTTCTCGTCGCCGTGCAGTCGGCTCTCGCCGGGAAGCCCGGCGTACTCAGCACCGCGCGCGGTCTCTCGCATTTCGGTGAACACAGCATCGGATGGGTGGCTGCCGCGCTGATCGGCGCCGCCATCAACTGGAGAGATAAGCCCCGTCGTCGCAGCTGGTTGGCAGCGGGCGCCGGCGCATTCGGTGCCCACGCCGCCTCGGTCATCATCAAACGCCTGGTGCGCCGGCGTCGTCCCAGCCACGAGGCGGTCCGGGTCAACGTCAGCACCCCGAGCCGGCTGAGCTTCCCTTCCTCGCATGCCACCTCGACCGCGGCGGCCGCGGTGCTTTTCGCGCCGCTGACCGGGCTGCCGCTGCCAGCGCTGTTGATTCCACCGATGGCATTGTCGCGGTTGGTTCTTGGCGTGCATTACCCCACAGATGTGGCCGCCGGCGCCGTGCTCGGTGCGCTGATCGGTGCGGCCGTCCGCCAGGCGGATTCCCGCCTGGCGTCCAAGGAGGAACAGCGATGAGTGAGGAAGCGGCTCCGACTGCGGGCCCACCGAAGAATCTCGCCTCGGGGATCATCAAGGCCGTGCGCCCGCGTCAGTGGGTGAAGAACGTCCTGGTCTTCGCGGCGCCCTTGGCTGCCCTCGGTGACATCCCGCCGCATGACTATCGCGGAGTCTTCATCCGGGTCGGTGTCGCATTCGTGGTCTTCAGCATGGCCGCCTCGTCGATCTACCTGATCAATGACGCGCGCGACGTTGAGGCAGATCGGCAGCATCCGACCAAGCGCTTCCGTCCGATCGCCGCGGGTGTGCTGCCAATACCCGCCGCGTACGGGCTGGCGGTGGTGCTTGCCGCCGGATCCCTGGGCATCGCATCTCAGGTCAATCCGAACCTGGTCGTCGTCATCGCGATATATATCGCCATTCAGCTGGCCTACTGCTTCGGCCTGAAACACCAGCCCGTGATCGATATCTGCATCGTGTCTTCGGCGTATCTGATCCGTGCTATCGCCGGTGGCGTGGCCGCCGGGGTATATCTGTCGCAGTGGTTCCTGCTGATCATGGCCTTTGGGTCGTTGATGATGACCGCGGGCAAGCGATACGCCGAGCTGCAAATCGTCGAGAAGACCGGTGCCAAGATCCGTAAGTCGCTCGAGGGATATACCTCCAGCTACCTGCGTTTCGTGTGGACGCTATCGGCCACTGCCATCGTGGTCTGTTATGGGCTGTGGGCCTTCGAACGCGATCATCGCGCCGGATCCTGGTTTGTGGCTTCGATGATTCCGTTCACCGTCGCGATCCTGCGCTACGCGGTGGACGTCGACGGGGGCGAGGCGGGGGAGCCCGAGGAGATCGCTTTGGGGGACAGGGTGCTTCAGTTCCTGTTCGTCGCATGGATCGGATCGCTCGGTGCGGCCTTCTACTTCTCCTAACACGGAGCGGACCCGGGCGCAGGGTCCTAGCAATGGGCTGACCCGCTTCACGGTGTGGGTCAGCGTCTTCACCGTGGTCGCATTGTTCGGCTGGGGTGCCTGGCAGCGTCGCTGGATCGCCGACGATGGCCTCATCGTGTTGCGTACCGTGCGAAATCTGCTGGCGGGCAATGGGCCCGTGTTCAACAAGGGCGAGCGGGTGGAGGCCAACACCTCCACGGTGTGGACGTATTTGACGTACCTGGGCGGTTGGGCCGGTGGAGGCGTGCGCCTGGAGTATGTGGCGCTGACGATGGCGCTCGTGCTGAGCCTGGTCGGTGTGGCCCTGGCCATCCTGGGCACCGCGCGGCTGTACGCGCCCCTTCTTGCCGGGCGCGCGGCCGTCATGGTCCCGGCCGGAATGCTGGTCTATATCGCCATTCCCCCGGCCCGTGACTTCGCTACCTCCGGTCTCGAAAACGGTTTGGTGCTGGCATATTTGGGTGGGCTGTGGCTCATGATGGTGATCTGGGCGCAGGCGGTGCGCGCACCGGTGACCCTTGATCGGCGCGGTGGCCCGCATCAGCCGGTGGACCCCCGGATCGTCCACGCTGCCCAGAAGAATGCTCAAGGGAACCAGAAAGACGTTCTCAGTAAGCGGTTCACCATAGGGCTGGCCTTCCTGGCAGGCCTGAGTGTGCTGATCCGCCCGGAGCTGGCGCTCATCGGCGGCGGCTTCCTGGTGATGATGCTGATCGCCGCCCGCGGCTTCATGAGCCGGGTGTGGATCGTGGTCGCGGGTGGCGCACTGCCCGTGCTGTACCAAATTTTCCGGATGGGCTACTACGGACTTCTCGTGCCCAGCACCGCGATCGCCAAGGATGCCTCGGGTTCCAAGTGGGGACAGGGCTTCGTCTATCTGCAGAACATGAACTCCCCGTACCTGATCTGGATCCCGGCGGTGCTGCTCATCGCCCTCGGTGTGGCCGCCTATCAGGCCCGGCGCGGGCAGTGGTGGGTGCGTCAGGTGGCGGCTCCCGGCTACGGCTGGTTGGCGCGTCTCGTGCAAAACCCCACGGCGGTAGTCATTTTCATGCTCGCGAGCGGATTCATCCAGGGCGTGTATTGGATACGTCAGGGTGGCGACTTCATGCACGCGCGGGTGCTGCTGACCCCGGTGTTCTGTCTGCTGCTGCCGATCGCGGTGGTTCCGCTGGCGGCTCCGGACAGTGCGGCCTTCAGCCCGAAGCAGGCTCGCCTGCTCACCGCGGCCACCGTCGGGCTGTTCGCCGGCATCGCGGGCTGGTCGGTGTGGGTGGCCAACTCCCCGGGCATGGGGGGTGACGGCACCAAGGTCACCTACAGCGGCATCGTCGATGAGCGGCGCTTCTATGCGCAGGCGACCGGTGTCGCCCATCCCTTGACCGCCGCGGATTACCTGAACTACCCGCGTATGCGGGCGGTGCTGGTGGCGATCGACAACACGCCAGACGGGGCGCTGCTGCTCCCGTCGGGGAATTACGACCAGTGGGACGTGGCACCGGCCATCCCGCCACCGCCGCCGATCCCGCCCGGTTACCGCGGGCCGCACGCGGTGCTGTTCACCAACCTGGGCATGCTCGGCATGAACCTGGGTCTGGACGTGCGGATCGTGGATCAGATCGGCTTGGCCAATCCACTGGCCGCGCATACCGCGCGCATCACCGACGGACGCATCGGCCACGACAAGAACCTGTTCCCGGACTGGATGATCGCCGATGGTCCCTGGCTCAAGCGTTATCCGTACATCCCTCGGTACATCGACCAGGACTGGGTGGCCGAGGCGGTCGAGGCGCTCAAATGCCCGCAGACGGACGCGATGCTCAGTGCGGTGCGCAAACCGCTGTCACCGCGGCTGTTCCTGTCCAACCTGCTGCACTCGTACGAGTTCACTACCTATCGCATTGACCGTGTTCCGCGCTTTGAACTGGTGCGATGCGGTCTACCGATGCCGAAACTGGACACTCCCCAGTACACTGGGCTTCCGGCAACCGGTCCCTAGCGCGTTCTCGTCCGAACCCTCGAAGCGGCCGTTCTGTATCCGATTTGAGATCCCAATTAGGTAACGCCGCGGCCCCGTCACGGCGATACGAAGACGACCTTGTCAGACACTTCAGGCGCAACGTTGCGTGACAGAAGTGACCAATGTGACTTCTGCGATTTCCTCGATATGAAACGGATGGACCCCAGATGAGCGTGCGCGTGAGAGCCCGCCGCGTGCTGTCGGCCCTGTTAACGGCATTGGTTGTCCCGGCAGTGGTCGTGGCCGGCCTATCGATCAGTCCCGCCGCCGCGCATGCCTTTTCGCGTGACGGACTCCCGGTCGAATACCTGGACGTCTACTCCACTTCGATGGGACGCAACATTCGCGTCGAGTTCCAGGGTGGCGGACCGAAGGCTGTCTATCTGCTGGACGGTCTGCGCGCACAGGATGACTTCAACGGCTGGGATATCAACACCGCAGCGTTCGAATGGTTCTACCAGTCGGGGATCTCGGTGGTCATGCCCGTCGGCGGGCAGTCGAGTTTCTACACCGACTGGTACTCGCCGTCGGCGCTGAACAAGCAGCCCTACACGTACAAGTGGGAAACATTCCTCACTCAGGAACTGCCCGCCTACCTGGCCACCAATAAGCAGATATCGGCCACGGGCAACGGTGTGGTGGGACTGTCCATGAGCGGTGGCGCCGCACTGATCCTGGCCGCCTTCCACCCGGCTCAGTTCAGATTCGCGGGCTCGCTGTCCGGGTTCCTCAACCCGTCAACCATCTTCATGACCAACGCGATCCGGGTCGCGATGCTCGACGCGGGCAGCTACAGCGTCGACAACATGTGGGGACCGCCGTGGGATCCGGCATGGCGGCGCAATGACCCGACCGTGCAGGCCCAGGCGTTGGTCGCGGCCGGCACCCGCCTTTATATCTATTGCGCTCCTGGCGGTTCGACACCGATCGACGACAACACCGACGCCGGTGTCGCTCTGAGTGCAAGCAGCTTGGAGTCGCTGGCGGTGGCCGGCAACAAGGCATTTCAGCAGGCGTATGCCGCCGCCGGTGGCCGCAACGCCACGTTCGTCTTCCCCTCGTCCGGGAATCACTCCTGGCCGTATTGGGGACAGCAACTGCAGGCCCTCAAGGGTGATCTGATTGCCATGCTCAACGGCTAGGGTCCCGGGGCACCTTGAGAGAAGGTTCGCAGGCGCACATAGTGGGAAATCGATTGAGACAGATAGGAAAACGAAGTAAATGAAGCTCTTTTCGAAGATGCGTGGTGCCTTGGCGCGTCAGTCGGCGCGCCGCATTGCGGTAGTGGCCACGGCCGCGGCTGTGCTGCCGGGTGTCGTGGGTATCGCCGGCGGTGCCGAGCTGAACCCGGTTGCGAACGCCTTCTCGCGTCCCGGGCTTCCGGTCGAGTACCTGCAGGTGCCCTCGGCGTCGATGGGCCGTGAGATCAAGGTTCAGTTCCAGCCCGGTGGCACCAAGGCTGTCTACCTGCTGGACGGTCTGCGTGCGCGCGACGACTTCAGCGGCTGGGACATCGAGACCACGGCGTTTGAGGACTACTACCAGTCCGGTATCTCCATGGTCATGCCCGTCGGCGGTCAGTCCAGCTTCTACACGGACTGGTACAACCCGGCAAAGGGCAAGGACGGCGTCTGGACCTACAAGTGGGAAACCTTCACCTCTCAGGAGCTCCCGGCGTATCTCGCTGCGAACAAGGGCATCTCGCAGACCGGTAACGCGGTCGTCGGGCTGTCGATGGGTGCCTCGGCCGCACTGACGCTGGCGATCTACCACCCGCAGCTGTTCGTCTACGCCGGAGCGCTTTCCGGATTCCTGAACCCGTCGGACATGAAGTTCCAGATCGGCCTCGCGATGGGTGATGCCGGCGGCTTCAGCGCCTCGGACATGTGGGGCCCGGACAGTGATCCGGCGTGGCAGCGCAACGACCCGTTCCTGAACATCCAGAAGATCATCGACAACGGCACTCGCCTGTGGATCTACTGCGGTACCGGTGATTCCACCGACGTGGACGCGACGCGCAATGGTTTCGAAAACTTCACCGGCGGTTTCCTCGAGGGAATGGCCATCGGTTCCAACAAGAAGTTCGTCGAGGCGTACACCGCGGCCGGTGGCAAGAACGCTCACATCGAGTTTCCTCCGGGCGGCATCCACAACTGGACCTACTGGGGCCAGCAGTTGCGGGCCATGAAGCCCGACATGGTGGCCTACCTCCAGAGCCACTAGGCATAAGCAGTTGAAAGAGCGGTGGTCACCTCCTCGTACGACGGGTGGCCACCGCTCTTTCGTCTTCGCCGGGTTGTGTCTCAGGAACACATCGGTCCGGTTGCGGAGGGCCAACAACGGCGACGGAATGTGTTGACAGGCGCCCTGATGTGGTTGACTACCCCGGGAACCCCAGGGATGTCTATCGGGATGTCCATCGGCCTGACATGTGTAACGCCGATTGAAGCAGACGGGATACTGAGGTAATGAAGCTCTTTTCACAATTGCGCGGTAAGACCGCGCGTCGACTTGCCACTGTGGCCGCCGCTGCGGCCGTTCTACCTGGATTTATCGGTGTTGCCGGTGGTTCTGCGGTAGCCAATGCGTTCTCGCGTCCGGGTCTGCCGGTCGAGTACCTGCAGGTGCCGTCGGCGTCCATGAACACCACCATCAAGGTCCAGTTCCAGAACGGCGGCGCGAAGTCCGTCTACCTGTTGGACGGTCTGCGCGCACGCGACGACTTCAACGGCTGGGACATCGAGACCACCGCATTCGAGGACTACTACCAGTCCGGCATCTCCGTGGTTATGCCCGTCGGCGGTCAGTCCAGCTGGTACACCGACTGGTACCAGCCCGCCAAGGGCAAGGACGGCGTCTTCACCTACAAGTGGGAGACCTTCCTGACCCAGGAGCTGCCCGCATTCCTGGCCAACCAGGGGCTGTCCAAGAACGGTAACGCTGTCGTCGGTCTGTCCATGGGTGCAGCCTCCGCGCTGAACCTTGCGAACTACCACCCGCAGCAGTTCGTGTACGCCGGTGCGCTCTCGGGCTTCCTGCACCCGGCTGACATGAAGGGCCAGATCGGCATGGCCATGGGCGACGCCGGTGGCTTCAGCCCGCAGGACATGTGGGGCCCGGACAGCGATCCGGCCTGGGTTCGCAACGACCCGTTCCTGAACATCGACCGGACCGTGGCCAACGGCACTCGCCTGTGGATCTACTGCGGTAGCGGTGACGCGACCGACCTCGACGCCACGCGTAACGGCTTCGAGAACTTCACCGGCGGATTCCTCGAGGGAATGGCCATCGGCTCGAACAAGCAGTACGTCGATGCCTACACCGCCGCCGGCGGCAAGAACGCCCACGTGGAGTTCCCCCCGGGTGGTCTGCACAACTGGACCTACTGGGGCAACCAGCTCAAGGCCATGAAGTCTGACATGGTCGCGTACCTGCAGAGCCACTAAGGCACAACGAACGATCGCGACGGCGGCGGCCACTTCGGTGGTCGCCGCCGTTGTCGTCAGCGGGGGCTGACGGCCACAATCACGTAACGAATTCTGTGCTGTCGCGATCATTTGCGCAGGTGTGAGGCGCACCGGTTCGGTAGCCTCGCTCGAGGTTGCCGGTACCTTGGAGCAAGCTAGTGCAAGCTGCGAGACCGCACGTCAAGAACGGCCAGGAGACACATGCCCAAGAGCTCGAACAGTAAACGGCACCGGATTCTCGGTTTGGCCGCGGCGCTGGCCGTCGCCGTCGTCGTCATTCTGGTGATCGCGATCGTTGTCGTCATCGTCCGCAGGCCTGACGATGTCACGCCGGGCGCCCAGGTGCCCGTGACGACGACACCGGCGGTGACTCGGCCCGGCCAGAAGCCCCGGCCGGCCTCGCAGAGCGCTGATTGCCCCGATGTGCAGGCGCTCATCATCCCGGGCACCTGGGAGTCGTCGACGACCGATGATCCGCTCAACCCGACGCAGTTCCCGCGCTCGCTGCTGCTGAACGTGTCCCGGCCCATCACCGAGAAGTTCGACAAGGCCCGGTTGCAGACATGGACGGTGCCTTACACCGCCCAGTTCCACAACCCGTTCGCCAACGACAACCAGATGTCGTACAACGACAGCCGTAAGGAAGGGACCGATCGGGCGGTCAAGGAGCTCACCGAGATGTACGACCGGTGCCCGCTCACCAGCTACGTCATCGTCGGTTTCTCGCAGGGCGCGGTGATCGCCGGTGACATCGCCAATCAGATCGGCAACGGCCAGGGTCCCGTCGACCAGGACCTGGTGCTGGGCGTGACGTTGATCGCGGACGGTCGTCGTCAGGATGGGATCGGACAGTCGCCCGGACCCAACCCGCCCGGGCAGGGGGCCGAGGTCACTCTCGGCGATCTCGGGGTGCTGGATTCATTCGGGCTGAAGATGTCGGGTCCGCGTCCTGGCGGATTCGGTGAGCTCAACGACCGCACCAACCAGATCTGCGGGACCGGGGACCTGATCTGCGCGGCGCCCCCGGACGCGTTCAACATCTCGAACCTGGGCAAGACGCTGGACATCCTCTCCGGTGGCGCCGGCGCCCCCGTGCACGCGCTGTACGCCACCCCAGAGTTCTGGCAGATCGACGGCCGGCCCGCGACGGAATGGACCACCAACTGGGCTGAGGGGCTCATTGAGAACGCGCCCCACCCGAAGCATGGGTGAGCGTCTTGCGTGAAGACCATGCGCTCGGGGTGAGGTCTCCGACAAGCGTTGATGTCATCTTCACAACAGGACGCCTAGATATTTGGTGGGCGCGGTACGCTCACCTAAGATTAAGAGAAAAATAAGACTGTAAGCCGTTCGCGGGGCTGAGTGATTTTGGCTGGCCGCCGCCGACCGATAATCTCGTCGCGAATGGCCGCCTGAGCTGCCGTAGTACGCGATTGCCTCTCGGTACGATCATCGAGGATTTGACGTTCGCCCCGATGTCATATCGGCGTGCACGAACTGTTCAGGCCCGCGAAACGCGCACCATGCGCTGTTAGAGGAGAGAAGCACACATGGCGTTCGACAACCCGTTCCTCGATTCGGCGGGCCACATCAAGTTCCCCGAGGACGGGAGCATCGTTCGGCACGTCGAAGGCTGGGCGGAGTCGCAGGGCGACAGCCTGGCTTACCGGTTCCTCGACTTCTCCACCGAGCGCGACGGCGCCTATATCGACATCACCTGGTCGGAGTTCGGCGCACGCAACCGTGCCGTTGCCGCTCGTCTGCAGCAGGTGACCAAGCCGGGCGACCGCGTCGCCATCCTGGCTCCGCAGAGCCTGGATTACCTCGTGGCGCACTATGGCGCTCTCTACGCCGGTGCCATCGCAGTGCCGCTGTTCGATCCCAGTGAGGCAGGCCATGCCGGCCGACTCCACGCGGTGCTCGACGACTGCCAGCCCTCCGCGGTGCTCACGACGACCGAATGCGCCGAGGGCGTACGGAAGTTCTTCCGGAACCGTCCGCCCAAGGAGCGCCCGCGCGTGATCGCCGTCGACGCGATTCCCAACGACGTGGGTTCGACGTGGGTGGAGCCGGTGGCCACCAAGGACACCATCGCCTACCTGCAGTACACCTCCGGCTCGACCCGCGCCCCGGCCGGTGTGCAGATCACCCACCTGTCGCTGGCCACCAACCTGCTGCAGCTGGTTGACGCGTTGTCGCAGCAGGAAGGCAAGGACGGTCAGCCCGGTCACCGGGGGACCACCTGGCTGCCGTTCTTCCATGACATGGGCCTGATCACGGTGATGGTGCCGTCCATGATCGGCGAGCACATGACGGTGATGAGTCCGGCGGCGTTCATTCGCCGCCCGCTGCGCTGGCTGCGGGAAATGGCGGTCAAGGGTGACGACCGCTCGGGAAGCTTCTCGGCGCTGCCCAACTTCGCCTTCGAGCATTGCGCGCTGCGTGGTCTGCCCAAAGAGGGCGAGCCGCCGCTGGACCTGTCGAACGTGTACTCGATCATCAACGGTTCCGAGCCGGTGTCGACGGCCTCGATCAAGAAGTTCTGCGATGCCTTCGAGCCCTATGGTTTTGACCCCAGGGCCATTCACCCGTCCTACGGCATGGCTGAGGCCACGCTGTTCGTCACTTCGACCATCTGGAACACGGACAGGGCGCGCGTGCTGCACGTGGATCGCACCGAGCTGAACGCCGGGCGCATCGTGCAGGTGGAGCCGGGTGCCGAGAACTCGGTGACCCAGGTGTCCAGCGGACGGATGGCCCGCGACGAGTGGGGCGTCATTGTCGACGGTGAGACCGCCTCCGAATTGCCCGACGGTCAGATCGGTGAGATCTGGTTGCACGGCAACAACATTGGTTCCGGCTACTGGGGCCGCCCGGAGGAAACCCGCGAAGCGTTCCAGAACACTCTCAAGTCGCGGATCTCCGCGTCGCATGCCGAGGGCGTGCCGGACGACGCCAACTGGCTCAACACCGGCGACCTCGGCGTATGGGTGGACGGCGAGCTGTACATCACCGGCCGCGTCAAGGACCTCATCATCGTGGACGGGCGCAACCACTACCCGCAGGATGTGGAGTTCACCGCGCAGGAAGCCAACAAGGCACTGCGTCCGGGGTACGTCGCCGCGTTCTCGGTGCCGGCCAACCAGCTGCCGCAGGTGGTCTTCGACAATCCGCATGCCGGCCTGAAGTACGACCCGGAGGACTCCTCCGAGCAGCTGGTCGTCATCGGTGAGCGCAGCGTGGGCGCCCACAAGTCGGATAACCAGGCCGTGGGCGACGATGTGCGCGCCGCGGTCGCGGTGCGCCACGGTGTGACGGTGCGCGATGTACTGCTGGTTCCGGCCGGCTCCATCGCGCGGACCTCCAGCGGCAAGATCGCCCGGCGTGCCGCCCGGACCAGCTATTTGGACGGCAGCCTGCGCGGCGGCTACCAGCAGACCGCATTCCCCGACGACCGGCAGTAGGCGATCGAATATCGCCGCCGCCATCCGATACCCCGGAGATAGGCCTCGAAAATGACTGATACGCAACAGGATTCGACACAAGAGACCAAGGCTCCGGAGGTGGCGGTGCCGGCGAGCGGTGCCCAGCTGACCGTTGCCGAGATGCGTGAATGGCTGCGCAACTGGATCGCCGCGGCCACCGGGGTAAGCCCCGATCGCATCGACGATTCGGCGCCGATGGTCGAGATGGGTCTGTCCTCGCGTGACGCGGTGGCGATGGCGGCCGATATCGAGGACCTCACCGGGGTCACATTGACGGCCACCGTGGCCTTCCAGCACCCCACCATCGAGTCGCTGGCCACCCGCATCATCGAGGGTGAGCCGGAGTTGCCGGATGCCGGCGACGAGGACTGGTCACGCGATCCCAAAGCTGCCACAGGCGAATTCGATATCGCGGTGATCGGTCTTGCCACCCGTCTGCCCGGTGATGTCAATACCCCGGCGCAGCTGTGGGAGGCGCTGTTGGAGGGCCGCGACGCGATCACCGACCTGCCCGAGGGGCGCTGGGAAGAGTTCACCAGTGAACCGCGAATCGCCGAGCGGGTGGCGCAAGCCGCCACCCGTGGCGGATACCTCAAGGACATCAAGGGATTCGACGCCGAGTTCTTCACGCTCTCCAAGATGGAGGCCGACAATATCGATCCGCAGCAGCGGATGGCTCTTGAACTCACCTGGGAGGCGCTGGAGAACGCGCGCATCCCGGCGTCGAGCCTCAAGGGAGACAGCGTCGGTGTCTACATCGGTAGCTCCAACAACGACTACGGTTACCTGTCGGTGGCCGACCCCACCGTCATGCACCCGTACGCCATCACCGGCAACGCGAGTTCGATTATCGCCAACCGGGTTTCGTACTTCTTCGACTTCCGTGGCCCCAGTGTCGCCGTCGACACCGCATGTTCGTCCTCGCTGGTCGCGGTGCACCAGGGCGTGAAGGCACTGCGTTCCGGTGAGGCCGATGTCGTGTTGGCCGGTGGCGTCAATGCGCTCATCACACCACTCGTGACGGTCGGTTTCGACGAGGTCGGCGGCGTGCTGGCCCCGGACGGCCGCATCAAGTCCTTCTCGCAGGATGCCAACGGCTACAGCCGTTCCGAGGGCGGCGGCATGCTGGTGCTCAAGCGCCTCTCCGATGCGCGCCGCGATGGTGACCCGATCATGGCGATCATCGCCGGGTCCGCGGTCAATCACGATGGCCGGTCCAATGGTCTGCTCGCGCCAAACCCCGATGCCCAGGCCGAGGTGCTGCGCAAGGCCTACAAGGACGCCGGTATCGATCCCCGCACCGTCGACGTCATCGAGGCGCACGGCACCGGCACCATCCTCGGTGATCCGATCGAGGCCGACGGCCTGGGCCGGGTGGTGGGCCGTGGTCGCGACGCCGATAAGCCGGCACTGCTGGGCTCGGCCAAGTCGAACTTCGGGCACCTGGAGTCCGCGGCCGGCGCTGCGAGCCTGTCGAAGATCGTGCTGGCCCTGCAGAACAACAAGGTTCCGCCGTCGATCAACTACACCGGCCCCAACCCGTACATCGACTTCGATGCGATTCACCTGAAGGTCGTCGACCAGGTCTCCGACTGGCCGCGCTACAGCGGGCACGCCATCGCCGGTGTCTCCGGTTTCGGTTTCGGCGGCGCCAACGCCCACATCGTGGTGCGTGAGGTGCTGCCGATCGACCTGGTGGAACCCAGTGAGCCGTCCGAAGCCGATGTGGACGAAGATTCCGATGTCAACGGCAAACACGCTGGGGCAGAGGCAGATACCGAAGAAGGAAATGTCGAATTCGTTGAGTCTCGGTTTGACGAGTACGGCGAGTTCATGGGCGGTTACTCCGATGGGCCGCGGGAGCTGCCCGGACTGACCGACGAGGCCAAGCGTCTCAAAGAGGAGGCGCTGGCCGCGCTTTCTGCCGAAGAGCCGGTGACTCCCGTTGTCCCACTCTTTATCTCGGGCTTCCTATCCTCTCGCAAGAAGGCCGCCGCGGCCGCGCTGGCGGACTGGATGGAATCCGAAGAGGGCCAGTCCTACTCGCTGGAATCCATCGGACGATCGCTGTCCCGGCGCAACCATGGGCGCTCGCGCGCCGTGGTGCTCGCCCATGATTTCGACCAGGCCATCACGGGTCTGCGCGCTGTCGCCGAAGGCAAGCAGAAGCCGTACGTCTACTCCGTGGATGGTCCCGTGACCAGCGGCGCGGTGTGGGTGATGGCCGGTTTCGGTGCGCAGCACCGCAAGATGGGCAAGAGCCTGTACCTGCGCGATCCGATTTTCGCGGAGTGGATCGACAAGGTCGACGCGTACGTGCAGGACGAGCGGGGTTACTCCGTTGTCGAGCTGATCCTGGATGACTCGCACGAGTACGGCATCGAAACCAGCAACATCGCCATCTTCGCGATCCAAATCGGGTTGGGTGAGGTACTCAAGGCGCATGGCGCCAAACCCACCGCGGTGATCGGGCAATCGCTGGGAGAGCCCGCGTCGGCCTACTTTGCAGGTGGGCTGTCGCTGGCCGACGCCACCCGCGTCATCTGCTCGCGCGCACACCTGATGGGTGAGGGCGAGGCGATGCTGTTCGGCGACTACATCCGGCTGATGGCGCTGGTCGAGTACTCGGCCGACGAGCTCAAGACGGTGTTCGCCGACTTCCCGGACCTCGAGGTATGCGTGTACGCCGCGCCGTCGCAGACCGTCATCGGTGGTCCGCCGGCGCAGGTCGACGCGATCGTGGCCCGTTGCGAGGCCGAGGGCAAGTTCGCGCGCAAGCTGCAGACCAAGGGTGCCGGTCATACCTCGCAGATGGACCCGCTGCTCGGTGAGTTCGCCGCGGAACTGCAGGGGATCGAGCCGATGACTCCGAACATCGGGATCTTCTCGACGGTGCACGAGGGCACGTTCATCCGCCCAGGCGGTGACCCGGTGCACGACGTCGACTACTGGAAGAAGGGGATGCGGCATTCGGTGTACTTCACCCATGGCACCCGTAATGCCGTGGATGCCGGATACACCACCTTCCTGGAACTGGCACCGAATCCGGTGGCGCTCATGCAGGTTGGGCTCACCACCATGTCATCGGGACTGCCCGACGCGCAGCTGATCGCGACTCTCGCCCGTAAGGAGGACGAGGTCGAGTCCATGGTCAAGACCATGGCGCAGCTCTATGTGTACGGCCACAGCCTGGACCCGCGGACGCTGTTCACCGCGGCAACCAGGTCGGCGGATTACGCGCCGATTCCTCCGACCGAGTTCAAGCGCAAGGAGCATTGGCTCCCCGCGCATTTCAGCGTTGATGGCGCAACCCGGATCCCCGGTACGCACGTGTCGCTGCCCGACGGCAAGCATGTGTGGGAATGGAGTCCGGGAGCCGCAACGCCGGCGACATCCGACGCGAGCGGTGTTTCGGCTCTTCTCCCCGAACTGGTGAAAGCCGCTGCGGTAACGGTACTTCCGGATGCCCAGCTCACCGCATTCGAGCAGCGGGCGATCCCGGGCGAGGGTTCCACACTGGTGACCACGCTGTCGCGGCACCCGGGCGGGGCCACCGTGCAGGTGCACGCCCGCATCGGTGAGTCGTTCACCCTCGTCTACGACGCGGTGGTATCCCGGGCCGGTCAGGGTGGCGCACTGCCGTTCGCGACCGCTGCGGGTGTCGCCACCAACGGTTCGGCGACGGCGCCGTCGCAGGCGGTCGCGGTCGTGGCCGACGAGGTGCCCGAAGAGATTCAGGACAACCTGCTCTCCGGTGCGGGTGCGGGTGCCGACTTCAAGAAATGGAGCAAGGAGTCCGGCGAGCCGGTCATCGAGCGTCTGGCCGCGATCGTGTCGTTGGCCATGGGTTACGAGCCCGAAGACGTGCCGCGCGAGGTGCCGCTCATCGAGCTGGGGCTGGATTCGTTGATGGCGGTGCGCATCAAGAACCGTGTCGAGTTCGACTTCGACTTGCCGCCCATTCAGCTGCAGGCCGTGCGCGATGCCAACCTGCTCGATGTCGAGCGGCTGGTCATCTACGCGTTGGAGAACCCCGACGCCGTGCACGAGCTGCACGACTACCAGCAGACCGACGAGTTCAAGGAGGCCGCGCCGACAGGTGGTGTCCTGTCGAAGGCCGATCTCGAGAAGGCGCTGGCGGTGGGTGCGGCGGAGACGTCCGTGCCGGACGAGGAGCCTGCCCTTGCCGAGAGCGCTCCCGCTGCGGAGCCGGCAATTTCGGCGGAGACCTCCGAGCTGGCTAAGGCCGCCGCCGCGATGAACCAGGAAGCCATCGCCGAGGCACTGAATGCCGATGTGCCACCGCGTGATGCGGCCGAACGTGTCGCCTTCGCGACATGGGCCATCGTCACCGGTGAATCGCCCGGCAGCATCTTCAACGCGCTGCCGAAGATCGACGATGAGACGGCGGTCAAGCTCGCGGAGCGTCTTTCGCAGCGGGCCGACGGTGAGATCGGCGCCGACGAGGTCAAGCTCGCGCCGACCATCGAGGCGCTGGGTGAGGTGGTCCGCAGCCGGCTGGAGGCGGGCAAGATCGACGGCTTCGTGCGAATCCTGGCCCCCAGGCCGGAGGGTTCGACGGCGGTCCCTGTCTTCGTGTTCCACCCGGCGGGTGGATCGACGGTGGTCTACGAGCCCCTGCTGAAGCGGCTCCCCGAGGGCACACCGATGTTCGGCTTGGAGCGGGTCGAGGGCACCATCGAGGAGCGGGCCGCCCAGTACGTGCCCAAGCTGTTGGAACTGAACGGCGCTGCACCCTTTGTTTTGGCCGGATGGTCACTCGGTGCGGTGCTGGCGTATGCCTGCGCGGTCGGTCTCAAGGAGGCCGGCGCCGAGGTCGCGTGGGTCGGCAATATCGATGGGGTGCGCCCCGGGACGCCGATCCTGACGACCACGGAGGAGACCCGCAAGCGTTGGGATCGCTACGCGAAATTCGCGGAGAAGACCTTCAACGTGCAGATCCCGGAGATCCCCTACGAGCAGCTCGAGGAGCTCGACGACGAGGGTCAGGTCAGGTTTGTGCTGGAGGCCGTCAAGGCGGCCGGTGTGGAGATCCCCGGCGGCATCATCGAGCACCAGCGCACGTCCTACCTGGACCAGCGGGCCATCGACACGTCGACGCCGGTGCCCTTCGACGGGCATATGACGCTGTACATGGCCGATCGTTACCACGATGACGCGATCACCTTCGAGCCCGCGTACGCGACCCGCCAGCCCGATGGCGGCTGGGGCGAGTTCGTATCCGATCTCGAGGTCGTTCCGGTCGGTGGTGAGCACATCCAGATCATCGACGAACCGATCATCGCTAAGGTCGGTGCACATATGAGTCAGGCGCTGCGTTCGATCAACGCCAAGAATCAGGAAGGCCAGGGATAGTGCCACCACACACAACCGCCGAGAAGCTTGCCGACCTGCGTGAGCGGATGGCCCTGACCAAGGAGCCGGGCGATCCGAAGGCCATCGCCAGGCGCGACAAGAAGAACATCCCGAGCGCGCGGGCCCGTATCGACTCACTGCTCGACAAGGGCAGCTTCATGGAGCTCGATGGGTTCGCCCGCACGCCCGGCGATCCCAACGCGCCGTACACCGACGGTGTGGTGACCGGCTTGGGTCGCATCGACGGACGTCCGGTCGCGGTCTTCTCGCACGACCAGACCGTGTACCAGGGCAGCGTCGGCGAGATGTTCGGCCGCAAGGTCGCCAAGCTCATGGAATGGGCGGCCACCAACGGCTGCCCGGTGATCGGCATCAACGACTCGGCAGGCGCCCGCATCCAGGACACCGCCACCTCGTTGGCCTGGTACGCCGAGTTGGGCCGTCGCCATGAATTCCTGCGGGGCTACGTCCCGGAGATCTCGATCATTCTCGGCAAGTGCGCCGGTGGTGCGGTGTATTCGCCGATTCAGACCGATCTCCTGGTCGCAGTACGCGACCAGGGCTACATGTTCATCACCGGGCCCGACGTCATCAAGGACGTCACCGGCGAGGATGTGAGCTTCGATGAGCTCGGCGGCGCCGACGTGCAGGCACAGCGTGGCAACATCCACAAGGTCGTCGAGGACGAAGCGGCCGCGTTCCAGTATGTGCGCGACTACCTGAGCTTCCTGCCGTCCAACACCTTTGATTACCCGCCGATCGTGAACCCCGGCCTGGAACCGGAGATCACCGAGGACGACCTGTTCCTCGACACGTTCATCCCTGATAGCGACAACCAGGGCTACGACATGATGGAGATCCTGCTGCGGATCTTCGACGATGGCGATGTCTTCGAGATCTCCGATCAGCGCGGCCCGGCCATGATCACCGCGTTCGCGCGCGTCGACGGGCACCCGGTGGGCGTGGTCGCAAACCAGCCGATGCAGTTGGCGGGAGCTGTCGATACCGACGCCTCCGACAAGGCGGCTAGCTTCATCCGGTTCTGCGACTCGTACAACCTGCCGTTGGTCTTCGTCGTCGACACCCCCGGCGCCCTGCCCGGTGTGGCGGAGGAGAAGAACGGCATCATCAAGAAGGGTGGCCGCTTCTTCAACGCCGTGGTGGAAGCCGACGTGCCGAAGGTGACCATCATTACCCGCAAGGCCTACGGCGGCGGATACGCGGTGATGGGTTCCAAACAGCTCTCGGCCGACCTGAACTACGTCTGGCCGACTGCGCGTATCGCCGTGATCGGTGCCGAGGGCGCCGCGCAGCTGCTGGTGAAGCGCTTCCCGGATCCGACGGCGCCCGAGGTGCAGAAGATCCGGGCCGACTTCATCGAGGGTTACAACAAGAATTTGGCGACGCCGTGGATCGCCGCAGAGCGTGGCTACATCGACGGTGTCATCGAGCCGCATCAGACCCGTTTGCTGATTCGCAAGTCGCTGAAGTTGTTGCGGGACAAGCAGAATTTCGGCAAGATGCAGCGCAAGCACGGTCTGACGCCGATCTAATCAATCTGCCGAACAGACGTAAAAGCCCCCGACACGCCGAGTGCTCGGGGGCTTTTACGTCTGTTCGCGTCTTGGGGCGGTCGGTCAGTCGCGCAGCACGAGGGCGCGGCTGCCCGCGTGGGCCCACACCATGGCGGCACCGATCGAGATGACCACCGTCACCCAGGAGAACCAGGTGACGTCGACGCGCGGCCCGGAGACGAAGCTGTCCTGTACCGCCGGCCAGTAGGTCGGCATGAGGTGTACGTAGCCCAATCCGAGAACGCTGGCGCTGCCGACGATCACGGTGGCCTCCGGGGCGTGCTTGCGGTGGCGCAGGATCATCGTGACAGCCACCGCGATGAGAACCGCGTGGGTGGCGGCGAGATACGTGAGACTGGGCGGTGCCGCTGTGAAACCGCGCCGTAGGTGGTCGATGGCGTCGAGGCCCCAACCAATCACGAACGCGATGGTGGCCGTCCGCAGAAACGCGTCGGCTCGAGTCGCTAACTCTGCCATCGTGACCTCCGCTGGTCTACTACAACCGATAGTAGATACCTACCCCTTGCCCGGCAAGGAGTTGTCCTCTGCCCGGTATGGCTCTCCATGAGGGTCGAGGCAATGCGTAGAGGCCTCTGCGCCTTCGTGGTCGACCTGCAACGTGGTGTGGTCGATGTCGTACCGCGTATGGAGTAACTCCTCGATCTCACGCCGTATTCCGTGGCAGTCCGAATTGGGGACCACCAAGATGTGCGCGGACAGCGCGGGCTGTCCGGAGGTGATCTGCCAGATGTGTAGGTCGTGCACCTCGGTCACGGATTCCACGGACGCGAGCTGAGCTCCGATGGTGTCGGGGTCAAGACCAACGGGAGCGGCCTCCAGGAAGATCCGTCCCGATTCGCGGACCAGACCCCAGCCCGCCTTGAGCATCAGCGCGGCGACGACGAGAGCGGCGATGGCATCAGCGCGGGTGAAGCCGGTCAGCCACACCACGGCGCCGGCGATGGCGGTGGCGATGAAGGCGTACAGATCGTTGAGGATGTGCTGGAAGGCGCCCTCGACATTCAGGCTGGAACGGTTGGCCTTGCTGATGCACCAGGTCGCCGCGACATTGACGACGATTCCCGCGAGCGCGGTGACGAACACCAGCAGACCCGAGACCTCGGGGGGAGTGATCAGTCGGCGGATGCCCTCATAGATGAAGAACGCGGCGAGGAGGAACAGGGTCACGCCGTTGGCCTGTGCCGACAGGATCTCTGCCCGCTTGAGCCCGTAGGTGTAGCTGCCGCGGGCAGGGCGCGAGGCGAGCCGAATGGCGATGAGTGCCAACACGATCGATGCCGCATCGGTGAGCATGTGTCCGGCATCGGAGATCAGCGCCAGTGATTGGGCGATGACGCCGATGACCACCTCGACCGCCATGAAGCCACCGATCAGGATCAAGGCGATGGTCAGCCATTTCCGATCGGCGTTGGCGCTCACTCCGTGCCCGTGTGAGTGTCCGGAACCGTGCTCGTGGGTGTCCGCAGCCATGTCCGCTCCTTCTGAATCATTCATGCAAACATATGCATGCTAGCATTTGTTATGACAAACGTTCAGCCCCTGGCGTGTCCCCAGTGTGAGTCGCAGATGCTCTCGACGAAATGGTTTGGCGTACGCACATTCCAATGCACAGGATGCGCCGCTGTACTGCTGGAGCAGGAGAGTCTGCAGCAGTTCGTGGACGGCGCCGCGCGCTTCGGGCCGTCGGCGCATATCGACCAGCCGCCGGCGCAGCCGTATCCGCCTGCGCCGCCCCAGGATTACCGCGGCGTCATGGGCGGACTGTTCGGTGGTGGTGGTCACGGATATCGCCGCCGCGGCCACCACTGATTTCGCTAGGCGTTCTCGAGTGTGCGAATCGTGTCGACATAGCGCCGGAAATCGACACAATCCGCACACTCGACGCCTATGGCTTGATCCGGATCTGGTTCGGCTTCCACAGTCCGCTATGCACTTGTGAGCCGTACTCGATCTGTGCGGGTTGGGCATCGACGATGGTGTCGAGCTTGCGTAGCGAGCCCCAGTCCCTGCCCCAGTCCTTGGACAGATAAGTGGGCATCACGTGTGCCCGCAGCAGCAGGTCGGTGATGCCGAGTAGGCCGCCGTTCTCGCCGTCCTGCCAGGTGTCGGTGTCCTTGCGCTTCTGGTCGTAGTCCGGCGTGATCCGGAACTCGGGGACCTCGGTGATCCCGTACTGATGCAGCATCGGGTGCTGGCAGGGGAAGACCAGGCCTACGGTCCAGTCCAGGAGCACCGGCCTGGTGCTGCCCACATACTCCTGCAACGACTTCAGCTCGGGCACTCGGGGCGGCGCGAAGGCCAGCCAGTCGCCGGGGGTCAGCGATCCGTCGATGGCCACGATGCGTACTGCGGTCGCGGTGTCGGGGATATCCGATCGGGCGAAGCGTAGGTTGCGCCACGACGGTGCGGGCCCCAGGTCATAGGGCGTCAGGCGCCCGCCCGGTGTGAACGCACCGTCCGGCCCGGCCGTGCCGTACTCCAGTTGCAGTGTCTGTCCCGACAATTCACCCTTGACGTTCTTGGCGGCGATGGTTCCGGCAGCCGTCACCACGATCAGTGGATGTGCCGCGTCAGGCGCGGGCAGCCGATACCAGTCGGAGGTCACCTTGGCCTGCTGTTGCGGGCCCACGCGGTAGGAGCCCACGATCGGCACCCGCGCGGGATCGAGCCCGTAGGGCAGGCGCACCGTAGAACCGTTGATGCCCGCGGTGGTGCTGCGGTCCTTGGAATCCCAGTCATAGTCGGTTCCGGGTCGCGAGTCGTTCATCCGGATGGATTCGGCCACGATCTTGTCCGGTACCCCATCGGCGGTGAAGCCGGAGGGATCGGTGCCGCCCAGCGGCCCCAGCGGGCCGGTGGGCCCCCCGACGGCAGGCAACAAACCGGCATTGGCGTCGGGCTCGACGAGAACATCGTCGGCCAGTCCGCATCCGCCGGCGAGCTCCCGGATGTTGGCCCAGCCGTTGGAATACGACGGGTATTGGCGAACCACACCGATCGCCAGCTGGCAGATGGAGGTGAGCACCATGAACCCGGCGGCCCAGGCCACCGGCGCGGAGGTGATGGACCTCGTGATGCGATTGTCCTCGTGCCGTGGGGAGAAATGCAGCCATGCGGCATAGCCGACGGCGAGCGCGAACAGTGCGAAAAATATTGTGCTGACGCTGATTCCGGCGACCTTGGGCATGCTGCTGTTGAACGGAATGCCGAAACTGGAGACGTACCACCATCCGGCGGCACTGGCCCAGCTCAGGGCCAAGACAAAGAGCACCGTCGCCACTACCGCCATCCGGTTACGGCTCCACCGCAACACCGGAGGTGACACCAGCACCGTGGCCAGCGCGGCCACGGCGGCGCCCAGGGCGGCGAACAGTCCGAAGTGGTGCACCCACTTTGTCGGCGCGAACATCAAAAAGAAGATGGTGCCGAAGACCACGCCCAACACGCGCCAGGCCGGCCCGCGGGCCACGCCGGGAACACGCTTGCGGCGCAGCAGGATAAACATCGAGATGAACAGGCACGCCGCGATCAGCAGGAAGCCGAAGCGCCGTGATACCGAACCGTCGACCGTCGGCAGGAACATGTAGTAGTACCGCAGGTTGTCGGTGTACCACGCCTGTGATGGTCCGATGGCGGTGCGAATTCTGGTGGCCTCGAACACTGTTGCCAGGGTCTGATCGGAGAACACCACGGGCAGGATCACGGTTCCGGCGGCGAGCATGGGCGCGACCAGCGGCCAGGTACCTACCTGGCGATGCTTCGTGACGATGATGCGCAGAATGGGCCGCCCACCGGCGAGCAGTGCGGCGACGGCGATCAGGCCCGTTGGCTGGATCCCGAGGGTAAAGGCCGCGGTGATGGTCGCCAGCGCCGCGGGGGTCAGTCGGCGCGAGGTGATGGCGCGCTCGATGAGCACCCAGGTGATCAGCGATCCGACGGCGATCTGCCCCTCAGGGCGCAGGCCGTTGTTGAACGGGAACCAGGACGCCAGCAATACGAAGCCGGCGGCCCAGGCCGCGGGCTTGCTGCGCGCCACGGCAGGGCCCAAGCGGGGCAGCACCTCCCGGCTGATCAGCAGCCAGCAGACCAGTGAGGCGATCAGGTCGGGCAGCCGGATCCACAGGCTGATATCGCTGACCTTGGTCATGATGGCCAGCAGGTTGTAGTACCAGCCGAACGGATCTTCTGGGCTACCGAACCAGCGGAAGTAGTTGGCCATGTACCCGGCGTGCTCGGCGGTGCGCGCCATGCCCATTTGGTAGCCGTCGTCGGACGATCCGGCACCGATCACGTACCAGAGCACCAGGGCACTCATGATGACGGTGTCCGTCAGATCGAAACGGCGCCAACGGGTCGGAATGACTCGCCGCATGCGGTGACCGTCGGTCTGGTCGATCCGCCACAGCGCGATCAGCGCGATGATGGTGGAGATGATTGCGCCAACCATCGCGGCGAGCTTGAGAAGCGTTGGGCTGGAAGAGAATCGGGTGTCGACATGGGCGGTGAGGCTCAGTCCGGTGGGGGCGGGGCCGCTGAGCTGGGTGAAGATCCCGACAATCTGCGGGCGCAGGTTGGGGTCGGGGAACCCGCTCGTGAGTTCCTTGCCTGTCTTGTCGTCCTTCAGACCCTCGAACGTCGCGAAGGTGCCCTTGTCCGACGACGTGATGACGATCTGCCGACAGTCAGGCGAGACCACCTTGGCGCGCGGAACACTGGCGATGACCACATTGCGGTCGGTGATGTCGAGGCGTTCCTTGGAGACCCGAACAAAAAGACTTTGTAGCGCAGCCTCTTTACCCTCGGGAGGCGCGGTACCCAGGATGACTGTTGCCTCGGCCGGGGCGGCGTTGACCACGGCGCAGGGCACGGTCACCGTCATGTCCATGGGTGTCTGGGAAATCAGCGGCGCGGTGACATTGGTGAGCTGTCCCTGCTGTGGCCAGTCGAGGGTCGCGGTGGACACCTTGACCGGCAGCAGCGGGATGGAGACGCTCAGCACAAATCCGAGCAGACCGAAAACGGTCGCCGTCCACCGCGCGATATTCAGCTTGCGGGCCTCAGGGGAGGTGTCTGTCACGGAATTCTCTGTCATGGCAGGGCTCGAATCGGTCCTTTACGGGTCCAGCCGTTCACGACGACGGTGCCCTCGGTGAGTTGTGCGGTGGGTGCCAGATTCGGAGCCACGATGGGCTCGTACTTCTCGATCGAGCCCCAGTCGCGGTACCAGTCGTTGCGCAGATAGGTGGGAACCGAGGAGGTTCGCAGCAGCGCGGTGGTGAACATGAACGGTCCACCGTCCTCTGCCGACATCCACATGTTCGACGACGTCGCTACCTGCTTGTGCTCGGGCATCACCCGGAACTTGGGCAGCTCGGCCACCCCGAGACGCTCGCTGAACGGCCGCTGGCAGGGGAAGTTCTGTGCCACGGCCATATCCAGCAGCACCGGCGTATCGGAGCCCAACAGATCCTGCGCGGTCTTCAGGGCAGGCACCCGCGGCGGTGTGAACGCCAGCCACTGGTCGCTGGACAGGTTCGGATCGTCGGCGATGATCCGAACCACGTTGGCCCCGGGTGGTGCAGTCTTCATGGGGAATCGCAGGTTGCGCCAGACCGTTTGCGGGCCAATATCAATGGGGTAGTCCTGGCGAAGTGCCTTGAACCCACCGGGGCTCTGCGGATCGCGCACACCCCACTCCAGCTTGAGCTGCTGGCCGTAGTTGATCTCGGGACTGAAGGTGCCATCCTGTTGGTACGACCAGATCGCACCTGCAGCCGACATCACCACCAGAGGGCGGTCCGGGCTTGGGGGCGGGAGCTCGTACCAGGACGACTTGAGGTGCGCGGCAATCGTATTCTCGCCGTAACTGCCCATGACCGGGGTGCGGGCCGGGTCCAGTCCGAACGGCAGCAGCGCACTGGAGCCGTTGATTCCGGTGGGGCCGGCACCGCCGGTGGTCCCGGCCGCGTCGCTCACCTCCATGATGGGCGCGTTGGGTGAGGCATCGGAGTTCACCAGACCCGGCTTGCCGATGACGGGTAGCGACGTCATGCCACTGCGCACCCCGTCGGGGGTGAAGGCGACGGGATCTACGCCCCCGAGGGGGCCGTACTTACCTGCCTGTTGTCCCGGAACCGGTTGCAGCAGACCTTCATTGGCGTCCGGTTCGACCAACACGTCGCGTGCCATGGCGCAGGGATCGCTGCCGGTCAGCGCCAACAGGTTGGCCTTTCCGGTGGTGTAGGTGTCGCTGCGTGCGTAGACGGCCTTGGCCATCGAGGTGACTTCGAGAATCACCATGATGGCGGCGACCACCATCAGCGGGGTGGACGCGAGCAGGCGGTTGCGTCGAGTGTTCTCGACCTCGGTGTGCCCGGCGTAGTCCAGACGGAAGTGCAGCCAGCCGGCGATCAGTGCCGTGATGATGGACAGGGCCAGGAACATGGTGGTGACGGGGTGGCTGGCGATGACCGGCTGCTTGTCGAACCACGGCACGCCGTAGTTGCCGACGTAGAACCAGCCGTTGATGCCCGAGGTTGCCCACGCGAGGATGAACAGTAGCGCCGTGACATACAGCGCCAGGTTGCGTCGCGAGTGCAGGCCCACCCGGGCGAAGGTGAACGCCGCGACCGCCCCGAGGGCACCGGACAGCCCGGCGAAGATGCCGAATTGAATGGCCCACTTGGTGGGGGTGAAGGTGAGTAGCAGCAGCCCGATCGCGGTGCTGCCGAGAAGCCGCCATACCGGCCCGCTGGCCAGGCCCGGCAGCACCCCGCGGCGCAGCAGCACCGCGAGCGTTCCGAAGAGGCAGAGCAGCAGGATGAATACCGCGATGCGACGCGTCAGTGAGCCGTCGACATTGGATTCCACGGTCAGGAAGTAGTAGCGCAGAAATTCCTGGTACCAGGCGATTGTCGGGCCGACCACGTATTTGATGCGCGCGGATTCGGCGACGGTGGCCAAGGTCTGGTCGCGGAAGGTGAAGGCGAACACCCCCGCGACCGAGGCCGCCAAGACCGCGATCGGGGCGAATCGTCCGTACCGCAGGCGCCGCATGGCGACGATGCGGGCGATGGCGCGTCCGCCGGCCAGCAGCGGTCCCAGCGCGATAAGTCCCTGAGGAGCGACTGTCGCGGAAAGGAGGGCCACGATGATCGCCAGTGCGGCGGGGGACAGGCGGCGGGTCGCGATGGAGCGCTCCACCAGAGTCCAGGTGAGTACGGTGCCGAACACGATGATGGGTTCGGGCCGCAGTCCGTTGTTGAACGGGAGCCAGGCGGTGAGGAAGACCAGTGCCGCGGTCCAGACGGCAGTGCGGCTCGCGGCGAGCTGCTCGCCCAGCCGGGGCAGCATCTTCTTGCGCAGGATGTACCAGGTGCCGATACCCGCCAGGGTGGCCGGTAACCGCATCCACACACCGACGGTGCTCACCTGCGTGAGCCAGCTCAAAAGAGTTGCGTACCAATCGAATGGGGAGGCGGTGGCGCCGAAGTAGCGGTAGTACTCGGTGACGTAGCCGGCCTGATGGGCGACGCGGGCCTCAACCAGGATATTGCCGTCATCGGAGGTGATGGCGCCGATGACATGCCAAAGCAGAAGTGTGCCAACCACTCCGATGTCGGCGATGCCGTTGGTGAGTAGGGTCGCGCGGTCCCGAGGACGGAGAACGTTACTGAAGGTTCTCAGTGGGTGCGTGCGGCCGCCGCGTTCCAGCACGGCCAGCGCCGCGATGGCGATCGCCACTGCGGCAATACCGAGCACCATAGCCACCAGCTTCAAAGCGGTTGGGCTGCTGATGAACCGGGTGTCGACGACCACGTGGGCGGTCGGCCGGGATTGGATGTCGCCGGCCGCGGGCACCTTGAGATCGGTGAACAGGCCGGTGATCAGGGGCTTGTTCTCGATGGCCAGAGTTCCGTGGGCGTTGGGCAGTCCGGCGAAGTTGGCGCCCACGCCGCCGGCGTTGGCCCAGATGTCCAATGAGGTACAGCCGCCGGATTCGACCGCCTTGCGCGGTGCGACGGTCGCGACGTTATCGCGGAAGGCGACAACTACCAGATCCGAGGTCGCGCGGACGAACAAGGCGTGCCGGCTTGCCTCGAAACCGCCGTCGGGGCTGGTGGACAGCACCACTCCGCCGCTCGCGGGCAGGGTCGCGATGGCGGTGCACGGAATGTGTGCCTCGAAAGACAGCGGTGCGCCCGATACCAACGGTGCCGTGATGCTGGCGATGTTCCCGTCGGCAGTGGCCCCCTGGGGCCAGTTGATGTCGACGGTGGACTGACGGACCGGCAGCAGGGGGACGAGCACGCACAACAGCACACCGACGGTGGCCGCAGCCAAAGAAATCAGACGTGCCCGCTGGGCTGTACCTGCTGTCGCGGACTTTGAAAGCGGCGAAGGCACGAGGGCGATGGTATGTGACGAAGCTTCACGCACCGGAACGCAGCGCGCTCGTTTGGCCGGATTGAGACCTCAAAGTCCGATACCCATGGATACCTTCGTGAAAGTATCGAAAAGTATCGGCGATGTCGGCGTTGCCTGATACCTATTGATACAGCGCGGAAAAGTATCAAGTGAGGATTCGGTATGCAGCCCAGCCCGTACACGCCCGGCCAGGTGGCACGTGAAGTAGTCGGTCGCGCCGAACAGCTCGCCGAGATCGGTGAGCGACTGATGTACATGGCGGAGCTCGGCCGGCTGATCGGTCGCATCCGCGTCGACACCGGGCCGCGGGGTGTGGGAAAAACCTCACTACTGCGCGAGGTCCAGCGTGAGGCCGAGGCGCGTGGCGTGGTGACGGTGTGGGTTACCGCGGGTGGGGACGAGCCGCTCGCGGCGGCGATCGCCACCCAGATCCGCGTACGCACCGCGGGGTGGAAGAAGAAGTCACGGGGACGCCTGCTGCGCGCCATCGATCAGGTCAGTATCACCGCGGGCGTGCCGGGCGTGGCTCAGCTCGGTGCGACGGTCAAACCGTCTCAGAGTGCGGCGCCCGCGGTGTCGGAGCCCTCGTTCAAGGAACTGATCGTCGAGACCGTCACGGCGGCGCGCGACGAGGGGCACCGTGGTCTGGTGCTGTTGATCGACGAAGTCCAGGACGCCGACCGGCAGGGATTGCGCACGCTGGCCGTCACCTGGCAGGACCTGCAGGCCGAAGCCGACGCGTTACCCGCCGGAGTGTTCGCGGCAGGACTGCCGCAGACGCCGGAGATCATCAGTGCCGCCGCCACATTCAGTGAGCGGTTCGCGTACCGCACGTTGCACCGGCTGGGTCCCGACGCGTCCCGGGTGGCGCTGGTCAAACCGGCCGGCCAGGTCGGAGTCCACTGGGCCCAGGATGCGCTCGAGGCCGTCATCGCGCAGACCAACGGGTATCCCCACACGCTGCAGCTATACGCCGACGCCGCATGGGCGCGCGCCGGCTATCCGGACCCGGGTGGCCAGATTCGGATAGCCGATGTCGAGCATGCCTCCCGCCAGGTCACCGCGGACATGGACGCGCTTTTTCGTGCGCGCTGGAACAACGCGACC
Source organism: Mycobacteroides franklinii (assembly GCF_002013895.1). Taxonomy (GTDB): domain Bacteria; phylum Actinomycetota; class Actinomycetes; order Mycobacteriales; family Mycobacteriaceae; genus Mycobacterium; species Mycobacterium franklinii. Next base: position 125,284 of record NZ_MAFQ01000013.1, read on the forward strand.
CCGGTGCAGCGGCGATTCATGTCGGCGATGGCGCGGGCGCTGACCGATGACCGGGTGGCGAGCCGGTCCGATATCGCCGCCGTCATGGGCCGCGATTCACGGGCGATCAGTGCCGCCCGCGCCGGCCTCATCGACAAGGGATTCATCGCCGTCGCCGGTCATGGTCTGCTGGAGTTCACCATTCCCGGATTCGCGGAATTCGTTGGGCTACAGGAGGACTAGCCACTCCGCCGACACGCCGTGTTCTGCGTTTCACACCTGGGAAATGCGTCAGAAACCGTAGTCTCGGCGGCTGGTCAGTCGTTGTGCGGAGACTTCTCACGGATCGCTCCGGAGCGTTCGCACTTCGGATCGATCTTGACCGGGTGATGCGGACAGGGCTCGTCGTCCGGTGGCTTCGCGTGGCTGGCGAACCCTGGCACCAGGCATGACGCCAGGGATGCAGTCACCAGGAATTGCCAGGCGATGTGTCGCAGCATGGGCCGCACCTTCCTCTGGGATGTCTTTACTGACAACCCCATTGAAGTCGGCGGTCGCGCTACGAGCTTCCGATAAAATGCCAGCTTTTATCGGAAATCGGCCAGCCACCTATGGCGGGTGCTAACGGCTCTTGCGCAGCGGTCCGGGTGTCCAGAGCCCGCTGTGTATGGCAGTGCCGAGCTGCAGCTGTGCCTCGGTGGCGTTCTTGTAGTACGGCGTGAACCGTTGCAGCGCACCCCAATCGCGGAACCAGTCGTTCTGCAGATAGGTCGGCACCGGAGTGGCTTTCAGCAGCAGTTCGGTGATGCCCAGCGGTCCGCCGCCGAGATAGTCCATCACCGGTGAGTTGGCTTCCGCGCCGAAGCGATCGGGCAGGATGCGCCACTTCGGAATCTCGATGACACCGTTCTTGTGGTCGAACGGTCGCTGGCACGGGAAAGCAAGGCCTACAAGCCAATCCAGAAATACCGGATCGGAGCCGACGACCGACTGCAGCGGGCGCAGCGACGGGACCCGGGGCGGGGTGACCGCGACCCAGTGCTGTGGGGCCAGGTCGTCGTCGGTGACCAGCAGTCGAATACGAGTGGCCTGAGTGGGGATGGCATCGCGGGACATCCGCAGGTTCCGCCAGGCCGGGGATGGCCCCAGGTCGGCAAATGAGATGGCGCCCAGTACCTTTCCGTCCTCGGCGGCGAACTGCACCTGCAGCTCGACGGGGTCGAACCGGCCTGCGGCCGCCAGCACTACCAGTGGCTTGGTGGCGTCCTTGGGGGGCAGCCGGTACCACGCCGACTGCAACCGGGCCGAGCGTTGCGGGCCAATCTGGTAACTGCCCATGACGGGCGTGGTCTCGGGCTTCAGGTCGAAGGGCAGCCGCGCCCGCGAGCCGTTGACGCCGGCGGCGACGGTGGTGCCGCCCTCGGTGTCCTGACTGCCGTTGGCGTTGCCGCTCTTGTCACGCTCGACGAAGCTGTTGGAGGCCTGGGGGTTGTTCTCCTCATCGGCCGACACATCCGACGGAATTCCGTTGGGATCGAACATGATGTTGGTATCGGCGGCCAGTGCCTGCCCGATCGGGGCGTCGATCGGCTGCAGCATCCCGGCGTTGGGGTCTTCTTCGACCAACACATCGTTGGCCAGCCCACAGCCGTTGCCGCGCAACGCGTCGAAGTTGGAACGTCCGACCGACCAGGCCGGGTACTGGTTGATCATGCCTGCGGTGAGGGAGAAGATCGACCAAATCACCACGATCCAGGTGCCGACGGCCAGCGGCGATTCGGCGATACGCGCCAGCACCGGATGTACGGGTGTGCGGCCGGGATGGTCGCGGCCGGTGAAATGCATCCACGCCGCGAGCAGAATGGCAAGCACCGAGAGTCCAAAGAACACGGTGCTGATGCCGAAGTGCCACTGTGGGAACGAATTTGACCACGGCACGCCGAAATTGGAGACGTACCACCAGCCGTTCACGCTGGAGAACGACAGCGACAGGACGAACAGCACGATCGCGGCATACAGCGTTCGGTTGCGCGGGGAGCGCATTGCCGCGGCGGTCACGGCCACCGCGGCCAGCGCGCCGAGTGAGCCGGCGAGGCCGGCGAACACGCCGAAGTGGTGGGTCCACTTGGTGGGGGTGAACATGATCGCGACGAACGAGATCAGGGTGATGCCGATGATCCGTCGGCTGGGGCCGCCGGCGGTGCCGGGGATCTTGTTCTTGCGCAACGTCATTGCCACGGCCACGCCGAGCGCGATGATCAGGGCCAGCACCGGGAATCGGCGCGAGATGGCGCCGTCGGTGGTGGGCAGCAGCAGCCGTTCGTACCTGACGTGTTCCTCGAACCAGTTGAGCGATGGCCCGACGGCAGACTTGAGTGCGTTGGCCTGGATCTCCCCGACGAGGGTTTGATCGCGGAAGATCACCACCAACGTGACCAGCCCGGCCGCCAGGATCGGTGCCAGCAGCGCGGCGTAGCCGAAACGTTTCGCGCGCTTGGAGACGATGGTGCGTAGCGGCCCGATCGCGACCAGCAGCGCGCCGATCGACGCGATACCCGTCGGTCCGGAGAACAAGGTGAGCGCACCGACAATGCAGGCGACGGCGGCCGGCAGCAGCCGGTTGGTGGCGATCGACCGTTCGACCGAGCACCAGGTCAGCAGGATGCCCAGGGCGATGATCGGTTCGGGCCGCAGGCCGTTGTTGAACGGCAGCCAGAAGGCCAGGAACATCGCCGCGGCGGTCCACGGCACCACCAGATTGGTGCGGGCGGCGTGGCCCAGCCGGGGAATCACCTCGCGGCTGATGACCGCCCAGCACAGCAGGCCCATGGCCAGGGTGGGCAGCCGCATCCAGACACTGGCGGTGCTGACATGAGCCCAGATGGTCAGCAGGTCGTAGTACCAGCCGAACGGCGACTCGGGGGTGCCGAACCAGCGGTAGTAATTAGCCATGTAGCCCGAGTGCTCCGCGACACGGGCCATGGTGAGGATATAGCCGTCATCGGAGGTGTTGGCGCCGACGAAATGCCACCACACCAGCACCACTCCGACGAGTGCATCGAGCGGGCGCGGTTTCCACCAGCCCTCGGGCATGAAGCGTTTGTGTCTGCGCCCGTCGGCCGCGTCGAGGGTATGTAGGGCGACCAGCGAGATGGCGGTCAGCAGAACACCGAGGATCATCGCGATGAACTTGAGGGCGGTGGGGGAGCTGCTGTAGCGGGTGTCAACGGTGGCCGAGAGCTTCAGGCCCGCGGGAGCGGGGCCGGACAGGTCCGTGAAGATGCCGACGATCTGCGGCCGGAAGTCATACCCGCCGCGTTCCCCGGCGCGTGGCTGTCCGGGCCTGGCGTCCTTGGGTCCTTGAGTCAGGCCGACGAACGTGCCGGTCACCTTGTCCGAGTGCGCGGTGACTTCGAGGCGCTGGCAGTTGGGGCCGAGAACTTCGGAGAGGGGCGCGGAGACCACCGGCACATTGCGCACGATCACCACGAGGTCGCCGCCGATGCGCTGGATCAGCATGCCGCGGTCTACCGCGTTCGGGGCCTGCTTGGGCACGGTGGACAGCAGCACGTTGTTGTGACCGTCGAGGCCCTTGGCGGCCGAGCACGGCACCGTGATGGTGAGGTCGGTGGGGACGTATCCGATAAGGGGGGCATCGACGCTGGCGAGTGTGTCGTTCTGCGGCCAGTTCAGCTGCGCGGTGTCCTGCCGGACCGGCAGCAGCGGAGTGGCGATGGCTAGTAGCGCGCCGAGAAATCCGGTGACGATAGCGATCAGTCGGGCCCTGCGGTAATCGCCGTCGCCTTCGCTGGCGACCTCTGGCGTCGCACGTTCCTGAACCGTCACGGAGGAAGATGTTAGTTGGCTCGCAAAAAGCCCCTTGCGCGAAGAGCGCTAAGCGTGCGCGGGGACCCGCACAACCAACACGAAGGGCCCGATGGTGCGGACGGTGAACCGCGGGTCAGCGAACAGTTGCTTGTTCAGGGTGACGGTGTAGCGCTTCACGTTCGGCTGGTTGGGGTAGACGTCCTTGGCGAGCCGCAGGGAGTAGTTGTCGCCGGATTGGCGCAGCAATAGGACGGTGGGCGCCCGCCACGGCAGGGCGTCGAGTGCACGGATCATCTCGTCGGCGGTATGCAGGTCTTCCCAGCTCTTGATCGCGGCCGCGCGCTTGTCGAACTGTGCCAGCGGGTTGGCGTAGTGCGGGGTGAGTCCCTGGAAGCCGTAGTACGGGTAGAAGGCCAGGAAGCTGTAGTCGGCGGTCAGCACCACGGTCTCATCGCGCGGCTTGCCGGTGATCTCGGTGATCGCCTTGTCGATGGCGCCGTAGTGACTTTCCGGGCCGGGCGGGCGGCGGTCGGCGCGCTGCCCGGCGCCGTCGGTATCGGCGTAGGCGATCACGATGTCGGAGCGCAGCACATTGGGAATGTCCTGGCTGAAGGCCAGCGCACCGGCCAGGCCGATGACCGTGGCCACGATCGTGGCGTGCTTGCTGCGTTGGGCCGCCCAGGCGGCGACCTCGATGAACGCGAACACACCCGCGGCGGCGAGCAGCACCGTGAGGGTGGGCACCAGCCGGAACGACAGCAGGGTGGTCTTGGCGAGGGTGGCCAGCATGGAGAGCAGCGACCACAGATATACGGATCCCACACCGATGGCGAGCGCACCGGCGCGCACCGAGCTGCGCGCACGTGCCACCAGCCACACCGTGCCGATCAGGCACAGGCCACCCAGCATGGTGGGTTGCAGCATCGGGAAGGACAGTTCGGCACCGTCATTGGGCAGGTAGTGCTGTGCGGACGCCGCCTTCTCCAAGGAGGCATGGGAGACGGCGATCAGGTAGGGGCCCCAGAACACCAGGGCCACGGCGATCGCGATACCCGCGATGGCGAGCCAGCGCAGCAGCGGCTCCTTGATGGCGGGCCACCAGCCGTCCCGCCGGACGCGACTGATCGCCACCACCGTGGCGGCGATGGTGATGGCCAGCGCACCGAACGCGGTGAGCAGCGTGTAGAACAATGCCGCGAATCCCAGGAAGACACCCGTCCCGGCGATGGCCGCCCAGCCGGCGCCACGATCCGCGCGCAGCGCGCTGTAACCCAGCACCAGTACGGGCGGTAGCAGCACCGTGACGATTGCGCCGTACGGCTCGGTGGAGGCGTAGGCGAGCGTGACAGCGGCGGTGGCAGTGCTCACGATGAGCGCGTGCTCGAAGCGAATCATCTTGTTCCACAGGATGAATGCCGCGCAGACCGCGATGGCCAGGGAGGTGATGGCCCACGGTTTGTACATCTCCCACCCGGTGGTTCCGGTGAGCGCCGCGAGGCGCCCGCCGATCCAGAACCAGCCGGCCGGATAGAACGGCGGCATGTCCGGGTAGGTCATATCGTGCAGCGTGGGGGAGTCGGCGAACCGCGTCAGATACTCGGTGCGGAACTGTTGATCCACCGAAATCCCGAACAGATAGAGCTTGGTGGCCCCCAGCGGCATACCGATGGTCACCACGGTGAATACCGAGAGAAACAGCAGGGAAAGCATTTTCGCGATGAGCTGGCGGCCGCGACGCCACAGAACCCCGGCCAGCACCAACCCGGCAATCGCGCCGAATTGGCCGACCGTGGTCAGCGCGTGCAGCTGATTGGACGACCCGAAGGCGGGCCACTGGACCCGCGCTATCGCCACGAGCGCGATGACGCTCACCGCGGCGGCCGTGACGACAGCGAGCGTCAGGTCCTTGGTGGTGTCCAGTACGTGCCGACGCGACTCCGATGTCATCTGGGCTGTCATCTCGACGTGGTTACACGGGCAACTTGCGGAAAATGGGGCGCGGAACGTGACGCAGCACCGACATCACGAAGCGCCACTGACCCGGTGCCCAGATCAGCTCCTTGCCTGCGGCGGCCGACCTCACCACCAGTTCGGCGATCTCTTCCTTGTCGACCGTGAACGGTGCCTCCTTGGCGCCGGTGGCCTGCCAATGCTCGATGGTCGTGGTGGTGCGCACCTGGCCGGGACGGACGACGAGCACGCGAACTCCGAACTCGCGCAACGCCTCTCCGAGGCCGAGGTAGAACCCGTCGAGACCGGCCTTGGTGGAGCCGTAGACGAAGTTGGACCGGCGCACCCGCTCGCCGGCGACCGAGGACATCGCGATGACCTGGCCGAAGCCCTGGGCCTTCATCTTCTGGCCGATCAGCACACCGACGGAGACGGCGGCGGTGTAGTTGACCTGCGCGCTCAGTACCGCCTTGGCCTGGTCCTGCCACAGTTCCTCGGCATCCCCGAGAATGCCGAAGGCAACGATGGCGACATCCACATCGCCCTGCGCCCAAGCGGATTCGATGAGCGCGGGGTGGCTTTTCGTGTCGACGGCGTCGAAGTCCAAGTACTCGACGGACTTGGCTCCGGCGGCCTTGATCTGCTCGATGGCCGCCTCGCGCTTGGGCGCGTTGGGCAGGTCGGCCAGGATGACGCGCGCCTTGGCGTTCCTGAGGTAGCGCTCGACGATGGCTAGGCCGATCTCCGAGGTGCCGCCGAGCAGCAGGATGGTCTGGGGGTTACCCGTGGCGTCAATCATGTTGTCTTCCTTGTGAATTCTTAAAGCAGTTCGAGCCGGCGGGCCATATCGGAGGCGAACACGCCGTGCGGGTCGGCCTTGCGTCGGGTGGCAATCCACTCGTCGACCCGCGGGTACATCTTGTGGAACTTCTCCGCGCTCACCCGGGAATCCTTGGCGGTGTAGACCCGTCCGCCGAACTCCATGGCGCGGTTATCGAGCTCATTGAGGAACTCGTTGACACCGGGCTTGTTCGGGAAGTCCATCGCGACGTTCCAGCCCTTCATCGGGAAGCTCAGCGGCGCTTTGTTTCCCGGGCCGAACAGCTTGAAGACGTTCAGAGCGGAGTACTGGCCCTGGGTCTGGATCCAGCGGATGATGCCCTTGAACTCTTCCAGCGCGTCGGGCGGAACCAGGAACTGGTGCTGCGCGAAACCGGCTGGGCCGTAGGCATATTGCCAGCCGGTCGTGATGTCGAGCATGTGATAGAACTGCGTCAGATTGACGATCTTGCCCTGGTAGTTCCCGCTCATCCGGTAGAACGCCTCACCGATCGCCATGAGCGAGGGCTTGATCATGAAGTTGACCGGGAAGAGATCGGGGAACCCGGGTAGCTGGGGTGCGCTGAACTTCAGCGGGTCCTTGGCCAGCTTCGGGGGTAATTGGTCCAGTCTCGCAAGACTTCCCCGGCTGACGGCCGCGCGGCCCAGCTTGGGTGCCGGATTGATCAGGTCGAACCAGGCGCTCGAATACGTGTACTGGTCCTCGCTGCCGTCCTGGTGCACCGCGATGGTTTCGTCCAGATCGCGCGTGGCGACCCCGTCGGCGATGAAGTACGCGGTCTCGGTGCGCGTCATCGCGATGCGGGCGCGCACCACGATGCCGGTCAGGCCGTTGCCGCCGACGGTGGCCCAGAAGAGTTCGCTGTCGGGGCCGTCCGGGGTGATGGTGTGCACCTCACCGTCGGCCATCAGCAGATCCAGGGACAGCACGTGGTTGCCGAAGCTGCCCGCACTGTGGTGGTTCTTGCCGTGGATATCCGAGCCGATGGCACCGCCCACGGTGACCTGCCGGGTGCCCGGCAGTACCGGCACCCACAGTCCGAACGGCAGCGCGGCCTTCATCAGCTGATCCAGGCTGACCCCCGCGTCCACATCGGCGATGGCGGTTTCGGCGCTGATGGAGTGCACCCGGTTCAGCGGCGTCATATCGACGACGATGCCGCCGCCGTTGCAGGCGTGGTCGCCGTAGGAGCGGCCCAGGCCACGCGCGACGATGCCGCGGCGTAGATGAGCGGGGCTGCTGGAGCTCGCGTCGGCGACCCGGCGCACGGCCTCGGCAATGACGTCGACATCGGGGGTGGAGAGCACATGCGCCACGGTGGGTGCGGTGCGGCCGAACCCGGTGAGGGCGCGGGGAGTGAGAGGTAGCTCGGACTTCGGAGTTGTCATCGGTAATTGAGCGTAGCGGCTCAGCGGATCCGGAAGATCACCGCGCGCTGGACGATGAAGTTGATGACCGTAGCCGTCCCCTGCGCGATGACGAAGGCCACGGGCACCCGCCAGGGCTTGTCCTCAAACTGCATGTAGAAGACGTAGTTGATGCCGACCTGGACGGCATAGGTCAGGCCGTAGAGAGCCATCACCGCAATGAACCTGGCACGGCTGGGTTCTGCCTGGAAGGTCCAGCGCCGGTTGATCAGGTAGGCGGTGGTGGTTCCTGCCACAAAACTGAGGGATTTGGCGACGTTGACCTGGAGTCCGAAGTGCAGGAACAGCACATACAGGCCGAAGTCGACGATGGCAGAAAGCCCGCCGGTGATCACGAAACGGGCCGCCTGCGTGGTCAGCGACAGCGGCGCCTGTTCGGCTGAGGCATCTGACACGGGCCAGAGCCTATGTCAGGTCTCTGTGTGGAACGCCAATCGCCGGAGCACGGGCGCCACCTTCCGCACACAGGTAGGGTCGCAACGGATTCTGTAATGGGATTGCTGGAACATCGACGTATGAGGGGCAGCTATGACGACTCCGCAGCAGGGACGGCACGAACGGGCCGAGGGTGAGGGCATCGATCCGCTGATCGACCTGTCACGTGATCCGAACCCGGGCGTCGCCGACCACGCCAAGGAAGACGAGTAAGTCGCTGTAGCTTTCCGCCGAGTGTGAGCCATACGGTTGCCGCATGGTCCCCTCGCGGAACTTCCTGAACGCTACGGAGCGGTTCATCCCGGATGCGTTGCGCGGAGTGGTCGCGGCCACCGCCGACCTCCGGTGGAACTCCGAACACGGGTACCTGATCCGGGACTCGCCGCTGCGGCCCGGTCATGTGGCGATCGTGTCGGGCGGAGGCTCGGGTCACGAGCCTCTGCACGCGGGATTCATCGGGCGCGGCATGCTGACCGCCGCCTGCCCCGGCCTGATCTTCACCTCCCCGAACGCCCTGCAGATCGCCGGCGCCACCATCGCGGCAGACGCCGGTGGGGGCGTGCTGCATGTGGTGAAGAACTACACCGGCGACGTGATGAACTTCTCCATCGCCCGCCAGATCGCCGAGGAATCCTCGGTACGCACCGACGTGGTTCTGGTCGACGACGACATCGCGACAGAGGTGGCCGATTCCGATAGACCCGGCCGGCGTGGCACCGCCGCGACCGTGGTGGTCGAAAAGCTGTGTGGTGCTGCCGCTGAACGCGGCGACGACCTGGCCGCGGTGGCCGCGGTTGGCCGCCGGGTCGCGGCGGCGGCACGCAGCATGGCGGTGGCGCTGGCGCCGTGCACCGTTCCGGGCTCCGCGGTCCCGTCGTTCGACCTGCCCGCCGGTGAGATGGAGATCGGCATCGGAATCCACGGGGAGCGCGGTGTCGACCGGGCACCGGTCGCCGCGGCATCGGACATCGTGGCGGCGCTACTGGCCCGCATCCTGCCGGCGGCACGGGTGAGGGACGGCGACGAGGTGATCGTCGTCGTCAACGGGCTCGGGGCCACGCACTCGCTGGAACTCAATCTGCTCTTCGGTGAGGTGGCCGCTCAGCTTGCGGCCGCGGGAATCCTGATCGCCCGCAGCCTGGTCGGCAGCTTCGTGACGGCGCTGGACATGGCGGGTGTCTCGGTGACCGTGGTGCGTGCCGATCCGGAGATGCTCGAGCTGTGGGACGCGCCCACCACGGCGCCGGCCTGGCCGGTGGTGACGGGCCCGCCGGTCGGCGAACTCACCGCTGGGGCAATCGTCGAACCCGATGATCGTGCCGACAGCGGGCCGGAAAACCCTTGGCTGTCCGCATTCGTGGGACGCGTACGCGAGTCGGTGGGCGCACTCACCGACCTCGACCGGCGGGCCGGAGACGGTGACTTCGGCACCAATATGGCCGCGGCGTTGCGGCACTACGCGCTGCCGCTGCGGGGAACGGACGCCGAGGTGCTGCTCGCCCTGTCGACCTCGTACTTCGTGCGTGCCGGGGGCACTTCCGGTGCCGTGTTCGGGACGTTCTTCCGCGCGCTGTACACCGGGCTCGGCGACGAGCGCTGGTCCACCGAGCTGGTGGCCCGTGCGGTACGTCAGGCGCTGGATCAGATCCAGGCGCTGGGCGGAGCACGGGTAGGGGACAAGACCGTTGTCGATGCGGTGTCACCGGCCGCGGATACACTGGATGATGCTGCGCGACGGGACATCCCGCTCGCCGCGGCCCTTCAGTCTGCAGCCGATGCCGCGGCTGCCGGTGTACAGGCCACCAAAGAATCGAGGGCCGCACGCGGCCGGGCCAGTTACGTGGGTGACGCGGCCCGCGGCGTCGAGGATCCCGGCGCCTTGGTCATGTCCTGGTTCTTCGAAGCCGCGGCCGGCCGCTGACACCCACTCACACGCGCTGGCCGACGAATGCCTCGATCTCGCGCACCATCAGCTCGGGCTGGTCCTCGCTGACGAAGGTGTAGCTGTCGGGTACCTCGACGAGTTTTGCGTCGGGTAGTAGGCGCAGCCAGCGTTCGGCGTGGGCGAACGGGAAGAACGGCAGCTTGCGCGGCCACAGCAGCAGCACCGGTCGCGGGAAGCTGCGCAGTGTTTCGGCGGCGGCCAGCGTGTCGCGGTTGTCGATGCCGCGCAGGAACGCCCGCGCATCGCGCCGGATGGCCTGCTGCTCGAGCAGGGGTGCCACCCAGTCGCCCAGCACCTCGTCGGGAATGGAGTGTTTGGCGAGCGTATTGCCGAGAGCGGCGCGCGCCGCCCGCAACCTGAACGGGCGCAGCACGAAATCGGTGCCGGGGACCCGTGCCCAGTATTGGAAGATGCGAATCGATTTCGGCAGGAAGTTGTCGAAGGAATCGCAGGGGGTCAACACCACGCGGCCGATCCGGTCGTAGCCGCCCGTCAGCAGTAGCTGGGTGATGGCACCGCCGGTGTCGGTCGCGACGACGGTGACGTTCTCGAGGTCGAGGTGTTCGATGAGTTCACGGACCAGCCCGGCCACCGCGCGCGGATTGAGCTCTGCGCTCGGCTTCATGGGGATCTTGTGCGCACCGAGTGGCAGGTCCGGAGCGATGCAGCGGAAGCGTTGACTCAGCGGTTCGACGATCTTGCGCCACATGGTGCCGGTGACGAAGAGGCCGTGCACAAAGACAATGGGCGGACCGTCTCCGCTATCGCGGTAGTGGATGGGACCGGCGGTGGACTCGAAGATAGGCATGTCTCGACCATCGCCCCGACCTGCTGCCATGACGAGGCATGGCACTGCCAGACGGTGCCACCGGGGTCTAGAGGCCGGTGGCGGCAAGCACGCCGCACAGCGCGTCGACGGCCGGGCCGAATCCGTGATCGGCCGGTGTGCCGAAGCTGACCACCACGCCGTCGGGATCAGGAACGTACGGACCGGCCAGCGGGTGACGGAGCCGCGACAGTCCGGCCAGCGCCACACCCGCCTCTCCGGCGCGGTACAGCACATCGGGTTCGGCGCCGTCGGGCAGCGTCAGCAGCAGGTGTAGTCCGGCCGACAGCCCCCGCACGCCGACGTTGTAGTCGGCGAGACGTTCCACGAGCAGGTCGCGCCGCCGCCGGTATCGGCCGCGCATGCGCCGGATGTGCCGGTCGTAGTGGCCGCCCGCGATGAAGTCCGCCATGGTCAGCTGTGAGATCGCGTCGACGTACCACTGGCCGCCGCCCGCGGCCGCCACCGCGGCATCCACCAGCTCCGGCGGCAGCACCATCCAGCCCAGGCGCAGCACGGGAGCAAGACTCTTGCTTGCCGAACCGAGATACACGACGTGATCCGGGTCGAGGCTCTGCAGCGCGCCGACGGGTTGACGGTCGTAGCGGAACTCGCCGTCGTAGTCGTCTTCCAGTACATAGGAGTCGGTGCGCCGCGCCCAGTCCACCACCGCGGTGCGCCGGGTGGGGTGCAGCGGCAACCCGTGCGGGAAATGGTGGGCGGGGGTGATCAGCGCGGCGCGCACGTCGAGTGCGTCCAGATCGCTGACGACGGCGCCCTCGTCGTCGAAGCCGATCGGCGTGCTGGAGCCGCCCGTCGCCTCGATGCAATCGCGAAAGATGAAGAGTCCGTATGCCTCTACGGCGATTGGCCTGGTCAGGCCGTACATCCGGGTCAGGATCTCCACGGCGTGGCGAGTGCCCGCACAGATGACGACCGAATCGGGTGTGGTTCGCACACCGCGCACCCGTGCTACGTATTCGGCAATGGCAGAACGTAATTCGTGACGTCCCCGTGGGTCACAGGCACGAAGCGCCTCGTGTGGGGCGTTACTCAGGGCGCGGCGAGCGGACGCGAGCCAGTCGGTCCGCGGGAACGCGGTGACGTCTCCGGAGCCGGGCATCAGGTTGTGCGGTGGGGGTGAGCCCGCTCCGCGCGGGCGCGGCGGCAGTTGGTTCTGGCCGCGGTTGACCACCCGGGTTCCCGAGCCCTGCCGCGATTCGAGCCAGCCCTCGGCGACGAGTTCGGCGTAGGCCTCCGCGACGGTGTTGCGCGCCAGGCCCAGGTCGGCAGCCAGGGTGCGGGAGGGCGGCAGCATCGCCCCGACGGTGAGGCGCCCGGACCTGACGGCCTCGCGCAGGGCGGACGTCAGTAGTTCGCGCACTCCCCGGGCTCCGGGAGTGATGGTCTGGCGCAGGTCGAGATGCAGGTCGTGGCTCAGTGGGCGTGGTTCGGACGTGTGCGAATTGGCCCACGAACTCATACTGAAATTGAACCATGAAAATGGGCCTATTGGGCTCTAGCGTTGAGGCATGACCAGCACACTGAATGCCCCGACACACCAGCCCCGCATCCGCATGGACAAGGTCTCGCCCGAGGTTTACGAGGCCATGATGGCGCTGAGCATCGCTTCGGCGAAGGATGTCGAGCCGAGCCTCGCCGAGCTCATCAAGATCCGCGCTTCCCAGCTCAACCACTGCGCGTTCTGTCTCGATATGCACACCCACGATGCCCGCAAACAAGGCGAGACCGAGCAACGCATCTACCTGCTGAACGCCTGGGCCGAGGCCGGCGCCATCTACACCGAACGGGAGAAGGCCGCGCTGGCACTGACCGAGGAGGCCACCGTGCTTTCCGCTGGTGAGCACGTGTCCGACGCCACCTATGCCCGGGCCGCGGCCCAGTTCACCGAGCGTGAGCTGGGACAGATCATCGGGATGATCCTGACGATCAATGCCTGGAATCGCATCGCTGTCACTACCCGCAACGCACCACCGCGGCGCGGCTAGATTTGCCACAATCTTTGCCGTCGGCGTGACAGGAGCGTGATCGTTTCGTAATCTGACCACGTGATCTTGGCGAGATGGCGTGCGAAGGGCGGTGAGAAGAGGCCCGCGGTGCCGCTCTCCCGCGTCGCGGGTCTCGCCGTGTCACTCGTTGCCGGTGCCGCCGTGATGGGGATCGTGAGCGAAGTCGAGAAGCCCCACGTTCAGCTTTCGATCAAGCCCCCACAGAATGCGGTCGCACTCATCGCCGAGCTGCCGCGGGCACAACGGGACCGCCGCTACATCTCCGGTGAAGCGCTGGCCATGGAGGCCAGAGCCAGGGCCATCACGCCGTGCTCGACGGTGCTGGCGGGGGCCCAGCCGGCGGTGGCCCAGGCGGGGAACTTCTTGAAGGGGATGTTCGGCATCGGTGACATCGGCGGTGCGATCGGCCGCGGCGGCGGTGGCGACCATGGCCGCGGACTGGCGCTGGATTTCATGACGAGCTCGTACTCGACCGGTACCGCTCTCGCTAATTTCGTTCTGGCCAACCGTGATCGGCTGGGCGTCACGTACGTGATCTGGCAACAGCGATACAACGACGGCAATGGTTGGTCGGCGATGGAGAACCGCGGCAGCCCGACCGCCAATCACATGGATCACGTGCACGTGTCCTTCCGGGCCGGCGCGAATCCTCCCGCCGTCAGCTGCTGACGGATCGCCACCACCCGCGCCCTGTGCGGGATATGTTGGGCTGCATGGGTTTCTTGCCGTCTCGGAATTCTCTTCGAGGTTTGCGCCAGATTGGTGATGGTCTGGGGACCCTTGACCGCGAGGTTTTCGACGCCATCGCGGAGTCGCCGAGCCCACTGCTGGATGCCGTCATGCCGCGCCTTACCCGCGCTGCCGACCACTCGAAGTTGTGGATCGGGATTGGCGCCGGTCTGGCGATGTTCGGCAAGCCCGCCGCGCAGCGGGGTGCCACGCGCGGACTGCTGACGCTGGCGGTGACGAGCGCCGTCACGAATCAGGTGGCCAAGCGGCTGCGGCGGAGGGAGCGGCCGAACTATCTCTCGGTGCCGCTGATACGCCGCAGCAGACGGGTGCCCACGTCGTCCTCGTTGCCTTCCGGGCATTCGGCGAGTGCGGCGGCTTTCGCGGTGGGGGTCGGTCTCGAGAATGCGCCACTGGGCTTCGGGCTCTCGCTGCTGGCGGGCTTGGTGGGCCTGTCACGAGTGGCGACTGGCGTGCACTATCCCGGCGATGTATTCGCGGGTTTTGGGATCGGCGCCGGAATAGCGGTGTTGGGCGCGCGCGTGGTGCCGCCGATTGTGACGACGGCCGTCTCCGCGGGGGACCCGCTGCGGGTGGAGACCGTCGCGCGGCCAGACGGGGAGGGTGTGGTGCTGGTCGTCAATCCTGCGTCCGGCGACGGCACCGGGCAGCGGATCCTGGATCAGGTGCGAAAAACGTTGCCCCGCACCGAGATTGTCGAACTGAACAAGGGCGATGACGTCATTGAGGTAATGCGCGGTGCGGCGAGCCGCGCCGAGGTGCTCGCGGTGGGAGGTGGCGACGGCACGGTGGCATGTGCGGCGGGTGTCGCGGCCGAGACCGATACTCCGCTGGCGGTGTTTCCCGGTGGCACCTTCAATCACTTCGCCAAGGACATCGGCTGTGTCAGCGTGGCCAAGACGGTCGATGCGATTCGCCGAGGTGCGGTCAGCCGAGTGGATCTGGTCTATCTGAACGAGAACCAGGTGGTGATCAACACCGCGAGCATCGGCTCATACCCCAAGTTCGTACAGATCCGCGAGAAGCTCGAGCACCGGATAGGCAAGCCGCTGGCGAGCGTGTATTCGATGCTGCACACGCTGCGGCGCGATCACCCGGTACGTATCAGTTTCGATAACAAGACGATCCAGACCTCGCTGTTCTTCTTGGGCAATTCTGTCTATCTGCCTTCGGGTTTCGCTCCGTCCCTGCGCAGCCGCATGGACGACGGCTTGATCGATGTCCGGATCCTGGAGACCGGTCGCAAGTTCAGCACCGTGCGAATCTTGACCGCGTTGGCGTTGGGCCGGCTGCAACGCAGCCCGCTCTACCACGAGCTGCAGGTACCCGAATTCTCCTTTACCGCAGTGGACGGCCCCACGGTGCTCGCTCGCGACGGCGAGGCCGGCGACAAGTACACCGAGGCCACTTTCAAGGTGCGGTATCGGGCATTGGCGGTGTTCCGTCCGCTGACCTGACGGGCCACGGCGGCAGTACCCATAGGCACGCGATGACGTACGCGTACCCCAGCGCCCACCCCGCCACCACATCGGAGGGGTGATGGACGTTGAGCAGGACCCGCCCGACACCGATCGTGACAATCAGTGCCGCGCCGAGCACCCAGAGCCAGGGACGTAGCGTCGCAGTTACTTTCGGTGTCACCACGGCCAGTAGCGCCAGCACGCACACGACGATGCCCATCGAGTGGCCGGATGGGAAGGACGACGAATACGCGCTCACCAGCGCGGTCGGCGGTCGGGGCCGCTGCACCAGCGCCTTGGCCAGTTCGTTGACCACTCCGCTGAGTTCCACCGTCACCACGAGAAATACCGCTGGGCGCGGCCGACGCCGCCAGAAGAGCGCGACCACGAGCACCGCAACGGCGAGACGGAATGCGTTGGGGCCCAGGATGGTGCAGAACCAGTCCCAGGCACTGACCCAGCCGGAGTGGCCGGCCCCATAAGCATGTGTGGGGTTTAGTGCGGCGTCGTCGAGACGGGACAGCCACTCCCAGCGCTGCGCATAGCCGATCCACAGCAATACGTAGACGGCGAGGGCGAAGCCGGCTGAGGCCACCAACCGTCCGCGAGGCCGGTACGTTGCGTCCCCCATGACTAGACCCAGTAGGGAACCCTGGCCCGATACTGGCGCATCACCAGGATCGCCACGGTCCAACCGACCACCGTGATCACGATCGCGATGATCCAGTGGTGCAGCTGCTGATCGAGCCCCAGTAGCGGATCGCGGATGATGGCCAGGAAGTGCACAAAGGGGTTGAGCTGCACCACGGTGGCCAACTTGCCTACTCGCTGGTTGAGCATGTTCTCGTTCCAGATGATGGGCGTCATGAAGAACAGCAGCTGCACCAGGCTGCCCAGCAGTGGCGAGATATCCCGATAGCGGGTGGCGAGGACGCCGAAAACCAGCGAAACCCACACGCAATTCAACGCGATCAGCACCAGCGCGGGGATGAAACTGAGATCGGTGTAATTCCAGTGCGGCGTATACACCGCGACGACGATCACGAAGATGATGATGTTGTGCGCGAACAGGAGCAGCTGTCGCCACACCAGTCGGTAGACGTGCACGCTCAGCGGCGTCGGCAACTGTTTGATCAAGCCCTCGTTCGCGACGAAGACGTCCGAACCTTCCAGAATCGCGGCGTTGAAGAGGTTCCAGACGATCAAACCGATTGTCACGTAAGGCAGATGTTCGGCCAGGGGAAGCTTGAACAGCTGCGAGTACAGAATGCCCATCGCCAGGGCCGTCGACCCGGTGGCGATGGTGATCCAGAACGGTCCCAGCACCGAACGCCGGTAGCGCTGCTTGATGTCCTGCCAGCCCAGTTGCAGCCACAGTTGCCGATGTTCGAAACCTTCGGACAGGTCACGCCACGCGCGCTTGAAGGTCCGGGAGTCCGAGGACAGTTCCAGCAGTTCGTTCGTCATTTCTCAGTCTCCTGTACCGAAGGAGTCGGGTTACCCGGCCGGCCGAACTGCTCGCGCCGGCCCAAGCGCCGCAACGCAATCCACTCACGCAGCCCCGACAGGTCGCGCCGGGTGATCAGGAAATACCAACCGAAACGCACCCATTCCTGCGGCAGTAGCTTGCGCATGCCGGGCTGGGACATCAGATAGCCGCGGTTGCGGTAGGTGAAGTACCGCTTGGTGGCATCGTCGGGATACTGCGTGTGCATACGCCCACCCAGAATCGGTTTGAATTCGGCGGCGCCGTTGGGATGCAGGTACGTCGCGTCCAGGCAGGTGCCGAACGGCAGGCCCGAGCGCACGAGCCTGCGGTGTACGTCCACCTCGTCACCTCGCACGAACAAGCGCAGATCGGGAACGCCCACAGCCTCAAGGGTTGCAGCGCGAAAAAGTGCGCCGTTGAAGAGCGAGGCGATGCCCGGCAGTAGATCCTGGCCCGCCTCGGTGCGTAGTTCTTCGACCCGGCGGCGCCACACCAGTCCGCGCCGCAGCGGAAAGGCCAACCGGCCCGGATCGTCGATATCGCACACCATGGGCGATACCTCCGCGAGGCGATGCTTACGGGCGCAGGCCAGCAGCGTCTCCAAAACCTCGGCGCCACCCGGGCGGCCGTCGTCGTCGGCAAGCCACACCCAGTCGGCGCCGAGGGTGAGCGCGTGCAGCATGCCGAGTGCGAATCCTCCTGCACCCCCGAGGTTTCGAGTCGACCCCAGATATGTGCTGGCGATGGGTTGACCGTCGACCAGTGCCTTGACGGCGGGGTCGTTGTCGTTGTCCACCACGACAAGATGGTCCGGGGCGATGGTCTGTGCCGCCACGATCTGCAGCGACTGCGCCAACTCCGCCGCACGCCGGTAGGTGACGACGACGGCGACGACCTTGTCAGGCATGCCGGTTGTCTTCGGCGAGGATCTGGGCCACGTGATCGGCGGCCTCGTCACCTTCGTAGGCGCGGACCACCTCCTCGATGCCGCCACTCATCTTGACGGTGCCGTGGTCTATCCACATCGCCGTGTTGCACAGACGGGCCAGGAATTCGTTGGAGTGGCTGGCGAAGACGAGCATGCCGGAGCGTTCCACCAACTGCTGCAGCCGGATTCGCGCCTTCTTCATGAACTCCGCGTCGACAGCGCCGATACCCTCGTCGAGCAGCAGGATCTCCGGATCGATACTGGTGACCACGCCCATGGCCAGGCGCACGCGCATACCCGTGGAGTATGTGCGCAGCGGCATGGACAGGTACTCGCCCAGCTCGGTGAAGTCGGCGATCTCGTCGACCTTGGCCTGCATTTGTTTGCGGGTCTGCCCCAGGAACATGCCGCGGATGATGATGTTCTCGTACCCGGAGATCTCCGGGTCCATGCCCACCCCGAGGTCGAAGACGGGCGCGACCCGGCCCTGGATGTACGAGCTGCCGCGCGTGGGTTCGTAGATTCCCGAAAGAAGCCGCAGCAGAGTCGATTTACCGGCTCCGTTATGGCCGACGAGCCCCACCCGATCGCCCTCCTTGAGGGACAGGGTGATGTCGCGCAGCGCCTCGATGACCACGACATTGGAGGCGTTGCGCCCGATGGTGCCGCCGGCCTTGCCGAGGAACGCCTTCTTCAGCGAGCGCGACTTGGCATCGAATATCGGGAACTCCACCCACGCTTCGTGGGTCTGGATACTGACCATGGTGTCGCGGCCTACAGGTACTGGCCGGTGCCGCTGCCGCCGCCCTGCGCAGGTACCGAAAGGCCCGGAGGCAGCGCCCCCGTGCGCATCTGCTGAAGCTGCGCGCGCGCCGCCATCTGCTGAGCGAAGAGCGCGGTCTGGATGCCGTGGAACAGTCCTTCCAGCCAGCCCACCAGCTGCGCCTGTGCGATGCGCAGCTCGGCATCCGACGGGATGGTGTCCTCGTTGAACGGCAATGCCAGGCGTTCCAGCTCCTCGCGGAGCTCGGGGGCCAGCCCCTCTTCCAACTCGCGGATGGAGGTGGCGTGGATCTCGCGCAGCCGGGAGCGGCTGGCGTCATCGAGCGGGGCCGCGCGCACTTCCTCGAGCAGCTGCTTGATCATGGTGCCGATACGCATCACCTTGGCGGGCTGTTCGACGAGATCGGTGACCGACAGGTCATCATCGGCAGCGCTGTCCGCGTCGCGATCCTGTGCGCCCAGAATGATCACCTGGTCGTCGTCCTCGTCATGACCGGGATGGGTCATTTGTCACCTTCCGCATCTGATTTCCCGTCGCCAACCCATTCGTAGATCTGGGCGGCGCCGTTGTCGTACAGCTTTCTCCATGATCGGGATATGTCCAACGACCTTAGTCCGTCGGGAACTTTGAATCCCTGGACCACGGGCGTGCTGGTCATGACATAGCGAATGTTCAGCGCATGCACAGCTTCCGTCACACGCCTGTCGGTATCGGCGTCATCGGCATAGGCCCAGAAGATGTACCGGTGGTAGCCCGGCCCCTGCTGCTGCGGGAAGTCGTAATGCGTCCATAGCGGGTGCAGCCCCGCGACCGCGTACATCCAGCCCGAGCCGTCGACGTTTCCGTCGCCGATGATGCCGTCCTTGGCGCCGGGCAGCGTCGCCAGGTAGGCGAAGGCATCCAGCTTCTTGGGGCCGACCATCACCTGGTCGTATTTGGCGCCGACGAGGTACTTGTGCGGCAGGAAGTAGTGCCGGGCGGAGAAGCTGCAGACGACGGCCAGGGCGATGGCCGTGGCCACCAGGGCCCAGCGCGCATCGGTGTGTGCCTTGCGTGCCCGTCGCAACGCAGCCAGCGCCACGGCGGCCAGAGTGAACAGACCGATGCCGGCGGCCGGGGCCAACAGCAGACAGACGATGGCGGACAGGCGGCGCGGGTCGCTGTAGAAGGCGTCGGAGAAGAGTGCCACCACATGGCCGACGAAACCGCCAAAGGGTTTGGACGAGTGGACAATCGCGACAACCAGCAGCAGCCAGACGGCGACCGGCCAGTACACCCGTTTCACCACCAGCACGACCGCGCCGAGAAGCGCGAGCCACAGCAGCGCGGACTGCACCGGGTAGTCGGCAAGGTGACGGGTGTGCTGCGTGAGGGCGTCCAGCAGGGCACGTTTCTTACCCCATGGCGTGGTGAACTGGTGGCCGGCGATGATCTCGGACAGCTGTATCAGCGTGCTCAGCTGTGGATAGAGCAACACCAACGAACCCCCGCCGGCGATGGCCAGGGGCACGAATCCGTTTCCGAAGCGGCGTTTGGCTTTTGGCTCCTTGCCCCGATACCGGGATAGCGGTGCGAGCGCCCACCACGCGGCCACGAAGACAACGGCCACGATGGCGCCGGAGGTATGCACGGAGGCGATTCCCACGAACGCCAGGATGGCCACCGGTACGCGACTGCGATCGGCGACGACGCTGGTGATCGCGATCACTGCCGGACCCACCAGTGCGAAGGACATCAGGTTGGGGATCGCCGAGACGTAGAACTCGACGTAGGGCAGCGCACTGAACGACGCCGACAGCGCGGCCGCGGTGGCAGCGGACCCCGCCTGGAAGGTGCGGGTGGTGCGGCCGCGCAGCATCTGCCATGTCAGCGCCGCGGCGCCCAACGGGAAGAGCAGGGACCCGGCCACGGAGTAGAGCGTGTAGCTCGTGGTGGGGGCGGCCCCGGTCAGTTGGCAGAGCACCGCGGCCAGCCCGTGGAGGGCCGACGGGTAGTACAGGGTGGCGTGTGTCTCCACGTTGCGAAGGTCACCCATGCGGGTCGACGATGCTTGCCCGGTTTCCAGGATGTAGCGGATGGTGTTGCCGTGCCACATCGAGTCCCAGGTGCTCGGGATCGATTGCCAGTTGGTCAGCCCGCGCAGGAACGCGTAGAAGATGAGCGCCGTCCCGATCGCGATGCCGAACGCGACGGCGATGAGCGCCGCGCGATTTTGTGGCGGGGATTGTTCGGCGTGTTCTTTTGGCCGCAGCCGGCGCCACAGCAGCCGTGCGATGACGATCGCGCCGAGGAGCGCAAACCCCGCGGAGAGTGAGTTCCACGGTATGCCAATTGAGCCGAAGACGACGATGCAGAGTCCAACTAGCCCGTACGTCAATGTAGGTGCGGTGACAACGGCCGAATGTGTTGGTAGCCCAAAGGCTCGGCCCATCAGCCAGCCTGGGATGAACAGCAACAGCAGTGCCGCAGCCACCCCGAAAGCAAACGACATTGTTCTAGTATGACTACACGAGATGGCGCCGTTGACCGTCGTCCGTCGGAGCATGGTGCAACGACGGGTTCAGCGCCGTGACCTGTGGTGAGCATCTAAGGTGTCTGGCATGGCATATGACGTCGCCCGGGTGCGTGGTTTGCACCCGACCCTCGGCGACGGGTGGGTACATTTCGATACCCAAGCCGGGATGTTGATCCCGGATGCGGTTGCTACGACTGTATCCACAGCTTTCCGAGGATCCTTTTCCGACACGCGGGGTCCCCACCCCAGCGCGCGGCGCAGCGCCGCGGTTCTGGAGGCCGCCCGACACGCCGCCGCCGACCTGGTGGGCGCCGACCCGCGCGGGGTGGTGCTGGGCAGCGACCGTGCGATCCTGCTCAACTCTCTGGCCGAGGGATCGTCGTCCAAGGCGGGGCTCGGCTACGAGCTGGTGGTGTCCAGGCTCGACGAAGAGGCCAATGTGCAGCCGTGGCTGCGTTCGGCCAATCGGTACGGAGCCAAGGTCAAATGGGCCGAGGTGGACATCGAGTCCGGCGATCTACCGTCCTGGCAGTGGGAATCTTTGATCACCAAGCCGACTCGCCTGGTAGCGGTGACGGCGGCCTCGTCGACGTTGGGCACGGTGCCGGATCTGCAGCAGGCCACCAAGCTTGCGCATGCGGTCGGTGGTCTGGTGGTGATGGACTGTTCCAGCCTGGTGCCCTATCGCGCCTTCGACGTCGATGATCTGGACGCCGATGTTGTCGCCTTCAACGCGACGGCGTGGGGTGGACCGCCGGTGGGCGCTTTGGTGTTCCGTGACCCGGCGCTGCTGGATTCGATCAGTTCGATTTCGCTCGATCCCTTGGCCACTGGTCCGGCGCGGCTGGAACTCGGCGGACATCAGTTCGCGATGCTGGCGGGCCTGGTGGCCAGCGTGGAGTACCTGGCCGGTTTGGACGAGTCCGCGTCCGGTACCCGGCGGGAGCGGTTGTTGACGTCCCTGAACTCTGCGGGTGCGTATCTGGACTGGTTGTTCCGGTATCTGGTGAGCGCGCTGCGGACGCTGCCGCGTGTCATGGTCATCGGAGCCCCCGAGGACCGGATTCCGGCGCTCAGCTTCACCGTGATCGGGATTCCGGCAGACCGTGTGGTGCAGCGCCTGGCCGACAACGGGGTATGTGCGATCGCCAACACCAGCTCGCGGGTGCTCGACGCGATCGGGGTGAACGAGATCGGCGGCGCGATCACGGTGGGGTTGGGGCACTACTCGACGGCCGCCGAGGTCGATCAGCTGGTGCGCGCGGTCGCCTCGCTGGGCTGATCCGTCCGGCGCGCGCTGGGCTCAGCGCGTCAGTAGCACCTTTCCCACCACCTCGCCGTTCTCCAGCAGACGATGCGCGTCGGCGGCCCGGCTCATCGGGACCTCGGCGCCGACGACGGGCCTGACCTTGCCCTCCTCGACGAGTGGCCACAGGTTCTGCGCGACGGATTCGACGATCGCGGCTTTGCCGGAGGGCCCGTCGAGGGGGCGGCCGCGCAGCGTGGTGGCAGTCAAGGAGCCGCGCTTGGCGATCAGCTTGGCGATGTTCAGTTCGGCGGCCACGCCACCCTGCATACCGATGATGACGAGGTGTCCATCGTTGCCAAGGGCATCGATGTTCCGGCCCAGATACTTCGCTCCCATGATGTCCAGAATCCGATCGACACCCTCGCCGCCGGTAAACCTGTGAACAGCCTGAACAAAGTCTGTATCGCGGTAGTTGATGGTGAGATCTGCGCCAAGATCGCGGCAGGCGTCAAGTTTGTCCGGTGTTCCGGCGGTGACCGCCACCCGTAGGCCGAGCGCCTTGGCTACCTGAATGGCGTGGGTGCCGATGCCGCTGGCGCCGCCATGGATCAGAATAGATTGCCCCGCAGTCATTTTCGTCTTCATCATCATGTTGGACCACACCGTGCACGCGACCTCGGGAAGCGCGGCGGCGGCGTCGATCTGGACGTTTCGGGGAATCGGCAGCAACTGGCTAGCGGGCGCAACCACTTTTTCCGCGTAACCACCGCCGGAAAGTAGGGCGCAAACAGGTTGTCCCACAGACCATTGCGTAACGTTGGCGCCGAGTGCGGCAATAATGCCGGAACACTCCAGGCCCAAAATGGAGCTTGCTCCGGGTGGCGGGTTGTACAGACCCTGACGTTGCAGCAGATCGGCACGATTAGCTGCGGCGGCCGTCACCTCGATCAAGATCTCGTCGGGGCCGGGGATTGGGTCGGGAACCTCCGTCCAGCACAGTGCTTCTGGCCCACCCGGATTGTCAACGGTGATAGCGTGCATGGCATCCAGACTATGCCGAGCAATCGGCCGCTGGGTTGTTAGACGCAGCGGGCGGAGGCGCGGTCTAGGCCACAGTGTGGTCGGCGGGAAGGGGGATGGCGTATGAGTACGCGTTCGGAGAGCGAAGTTCCGGGACTTGATCTCGCGGAATTTCGTTCATGGCAAAACTTTTGGGTGGCGACGAATCGGCTGAATTTTCTGCTGAATCGCAAGATGGTTGCATCGCACGGTATTTCGCTCACCGATTTTCATGTGCTGCAGCAGTTGTTGCGATCTGCCAACGGTAGTTGCCGGATGGGGGACATTGCTAACAGCCTGCTGGCCTCGCGTAGCCGGATCACGCACCAGGTGCGGCGTCTGGAGGAGCAGGGCCTGGTGAAGCGGGGGTCGATGCCGCAGGACCGCCGGGCGGTGCTGGCGGCGCTTACCGAGCAGGGGCGCACGCTGGGTGAGGCGGCGATGCGCACGTACTCCGAGTGTGTGCGTGAGCACTATCTGTTGCGTCTGACCCGGCCGCAGCAGGCGGCCATCGCCGAAAGCTTCCGGCGGGTGGGGGAGGGGGCCGAAGAGGCCCTTCATGACTCCGAGGGACGCGGCGGGGAGTGATCCGTTGGACAGAGCCGCTAGGCTTGCCGACGGTGGCGTGGCAGAGCGGCCTAATGCACTCGCCTTGAAAGCGAGAGACGGCTAACACCGTCCGGGGGTTCAAATCCCTCCGCCACCGCAGTTCAGAGGGTGTTTATCGCACCCTCTGTTACCCCACCGAGGCAGTCTGAGTGTCACAGAATGTCACAGCGTCGTGGGGTTTCCCGTACGGAGGCGGCGGTGGGCGTTGTGAGTGGTGGCGGGGCGGTGGGTGCAGCGCAGTTGTTGCCCATCCGAGATAGGGCGCTGAGCGACACCGAATTGGAGGCGTTGCGGCTGGTCTTGAGCACCTACCGCGATGGGTCGGGGCAGAACCAGACCGTTCAGGGGTCGATGCCTGGGTTTCGTGACTTCGAGCGCGGGCTGGCGAGCATCATCGGCGGAGTCGCCGCCGAGAACAAGGGCGTCTTCGATGTGACGCGGTTTGCGCCGAACGGGAAGAACTACGGTGTCTCGTGCAAGATGGCCGCGTTCCCTTCCGCCTACATGAAGGCTGCGTTCGTGGAGCTGAGCAACTCCGCCGCGAAGTTCAGGGAGTACCTGCTGGAGCGCCAGATTAACTGGGTGACGGAGCCGCAATTGGCGGGGCCAGCCATCATCGAGCTGGTGACGAAATGGCACCGCCTGGCCGCCGTCGAGCACGACATCGACCTGGACGGCAGCAAGTACGTGATTCTTTCGCGCAGCTCCAATTGGACGGAGTTCCAACTGTCCTGCTATCCGCTAGACCTGTACGGGTTCAACCCTATTGGCGACATCACGTGGGAATCGACCAAGACTCGCATTGACGGGTTCGTGCAGATTGGTAGCCGCAAGCACAAGCTCTGGCAGTGGTACCCGAACAGCGGTGGTCAGTTGAAGTGGTGGCCGCCGTTGGACTGGGCTGAGTGGGTCACGCCGCGATTCACACTGGAGAAGCCTCCGATGGTTCGCCCCACGGAACGGGCGAAGGAATACTTCCCCGACCTGTGGCCGGAAGACTTCAAGCTGGCTTGATCCAGATGACCTCGGCGCGGGCTGCGCCCTTCTCGACCTTGGGGGCCTTCATGGCGACGCGTCGCCACTTCTTGAGGGTCTTGTCGTAAAGGTCGTTGGAGTACCCGCTCACGACGGCAGGGCCTTTGTGAGCCTGTAGAGCTTCGAGGAGTTCGACGTGGTGTGCGATGTCCACTTCTTCGCCGTACATCCGCTGCGTCCGAGTCTCATGGAGGTAAGGAGGGTCAGCATAAATGAGCACGTCAGGTCCGTTGAAACGCTTGACAACTGAGAGTGCATCGCGGTTCTCGATTTCCGCGTCCGACAGTCTCCAGGCGAGCGTTCGGAGCTGGTCGGGCACCTTCTGCCAACGGTGCGACATGCCGCCCGCACGCTGGTGGACACCGCGATTCTTCCAGCCTGTCTTCTTGGCGAGGTCGCTGGCGTGCGCTTGCCAGACCCGCACGACGAACCGCCGCGCGTCTTCGAGGTCATCGCCCGTCAGCTCGTCGGAGATGTCGTACTCGTCGCGGCTCCAGGGCGTGGTTTCCAGCGCCCAGCACAAGTCCTCGGTTCGGTCACGCAGCATCTTCCACAGGTTGACGACCTGCCCGTTGAGGTCGTTGAGCACCTCATGGGGAGACGGGGGCTTGGAGAAGAAGATTGCGCCACTGCCGAAGTAGGGCTCGACGTAGTGATAGTGCGGGCCGAAGTTCTCAGCGATGAGGTGACCGAGCGACCACTTGGCACCTGGGTAACGGAGTGCCGCAGGCGGCTTCGACGGGGCCGCAACTACCTCGGTCATCTTGCGCTCCGTTCTAGGTGATTGCCACTATCGTAGCGTTACTAATTGGACGCTACAAGCAGGACGCTACAATAGTGGCGCTACGGATGGGACACGCTGGGAGGTCGAGTGACCGCCAAGGAGAAGCTTCCCCCGTGTCGCGCGCCGCGTCCTGATGAGAGCCTCGCAGAGTACGTCGCCTTCGCGCGGCGGAGTCGCAACATCACCCTGGACGACCTGGTTCGCTCGACCGACCTATCGCTCGGCACCATCCGCAAGATTGAAGAAGGCCGCACCCGCAACCCTGGAATCTTCACGGTGCTCCGACTATGGGGCGCACTGGAATTGCCTGTTGATGCGATACCGCAGTTGCGTGAAGTCTG
>NZ_MAFQ01000014.1 GCF_002013895.1 Mycobacteroides franklinii
GCCATTACGGCTCCAAGACATTGTTGGTCGAAGGGGTCAGCGGCGCCGAGCTTGCCGTGCAGCTCGGTGAAGCCCTGACTGACATCGTGGACCGCGCCCGTGCGCGCGGGCTGGCGCTGAGCGCCCGGGCCCAGGATCTCACCCTCATCGATGAGGCGGCGTTCGATCCCGGCCTGATAACCGAGGACGATCGGCGACCCGAAATCCCGGCGTACACGCTGCGATACAACGAGCTGACCAAAAGCATCGAATACTGGGATCGCACGAGTTGGCAGCCGAACAAGACTCCGAAGGCCCGCATTGAAGAAACCCGGCGCCTCATCGAGCTGCGCGACACCGCCGATACGCTGATTCGCGCCCAGCACGATGGACGCCCTCAGGGTGAGCGCGAGCAGCTACGCGGGCACTTGAACCATTTGTACGATTCCTACGTCGCCAAATACGGTCTGGTGAACCGCTTTACCTGGGTGTACCCGAAAGAACCCGACCAGGTCGCCCACGACAAGAAGGTCGCCGCCGCCGAGGCACGCTGGCGTAAAGCGACCGGCACCAAGGACAACCCGTACCGCGGGCCGGTCCCAGAGGAACTGGCCGAGCAGTGGGACCTTGAGGGATGGGAAGCGCCTGCGCCGCACAAGAGGCGAAGCCACCTCGACGGCGGGATGCGCAACGATCCGGGTTGGACCACGATCGCGGCGCTGGAGTCCTTTGACGAAGACACCGGCAAGGCCACCAAGGCGACGATCTTCTCCACTGACCAAATCATTGCCCGCACAGACCAGTTGACCGCCGACACCCCCGAAGAGGCGCTGGCGATCAGTCTCGATCGCGCCAAGGGCGTCGATATGGCGCTGATCGCCCAGCTGCTCAATGTCTCTGACGAGGACGCCCACGCACTGATCCAGGGGCTGGTGTATCCGAGTCTGGATGACCCCGACGAGTTGGTCCCGGCAGTCGGTGCGCTGTCGGGCAATGTGCGCGAGAAGTACGAGGCGGCGTTGGTGGCCGCCGAGACCAACGAGATCTACCGGCCCTACGTGTCCGCGCTACGTGAGGTCATTCCCGCCGACCGTACGGCAGCTGAAATCACTGTGCGCCCGGGCGCGGCGTGGGTCAGTCCACAGATTCATGCTCAATTCGCCCGAGAGACCTTTGGTTTGGATTCGATCACCGTTGAGCACGTCGCGGGGCGCTGGGTTGTGGATCTGCCCAAGTATCAGCGTGATAGCGCTCTGCTGACCGAAACCTGGGGCTTAGAGCGTGAGGGCGCCGATGCGGCGAGTCTGTTTGAGGACGCCTGCAATTCGCGTAGCGCGGTCTTCCATGACGACAAGGGCGAGCTGCTCGCTGAGACAACGTTCGCCGCCCAAGCTAAGGCAGACAAGATCGTCGCCGAGTTCGCGCGGTGGGTCTTCGCCGACGAGGAGCGAGAAAGCACGCTGGTCGCCGAGTACAACCGGCGTTTCAACTCCTACGTGGCGCCCACCTACGACGGCAGCCATCTCGCGCTGCCTGGCTTGTCGGACCATTTCGTGCCGCACTACTATCAGCGCAACGCTGTCGCGCGCATAATCAACGAGCCCACAACTTTGCTGGACCATGTGGTCGGCGCGGGCAAATCTGGCTCAATGTTCATGGCCGCCATGGAATTACGGCGTTTAGGGCTTGTTCGGCAGCCGTGGTTAGTGGTTCCTGGACACATCTTAGATCAGGTCGCGATCGAAGCCAAGCAATGGTATCCGGCCGCCAATATCCTGCTCGGGGCCGCCGCCACCAATCCCGAGGGTCGGCGGCGGTTGATCGCCCAATCTGCCTCGTCGGATTGGGATTTAGTGATCATTTCGCAGTCGGCGTTCACCAACATCTCGGTGGACCCCACGGTGCGTGAAGCCCATATCGAAGGCCAGCTCGATAACTTGCGTGAGCAGCTGGAGACCAGCGAGTCGGTACGTTCCAAGAAGATGATCGAGCGGGCCATCAAGCGGGCCAAAGAGAAGCTGGACCTGCTTTCAGAGCAAACCGGTAAGGATGTCGGTCTTCGCTTTGAAGACACGGGCTGTGACTACTTGCTAGTGGACGAAGCCCACTCATTTAAGAATAAGCACCGCATATGCAACATTGACGAATTGTCCTGCACCACAGCGGCAGAACGTGCCGAAGACCTTTCCTTGAAGATGTCGGTGCTGCGCCGTATGCGGCGCGACGAAGCCCGCGCTGCCGGAGTGCCGGAACACAAGATTGTCGAGCGTGTAGCGACCTTTGCCACCGGTACACCGATCGCCAACTCGCTGGGGGAGCTGTGGGTCATGCAGACCTACATGCGGATGGCGCTGTTGGAGGCGGCCGGTGTCGCCGACCTGTCGGACTGGGGTGCGACGTTCACCGCGACGCACAGCACGATCGAGGTCAACGCGACGGGAACCAAGCTGCGCTCGGTTACCCGTGTCGGCAAGTACACCAACCTGCTCGAACTGTTGGCGCTGACCAACTCCTACACCGATGTCGTCACCCGCGATCAGGTGCCGGTGCCGCTGCCGAAACTGGTCGGCGATCGCCGCCAGGTGATCAGCATCAAGCCGAGTGTGGAGACTTTGGATTTCATCGCGGATTTGGGTTGGCGGGCTGATCATTTGGACCCCAAGGCTCCTGATCTGGATAACATCCTCAAGATCGCCAATGACGGGCGCAACGTATCGTTGGATCCTCGACTTGCGGGTCTGGCAGCCCCGGAGATCACTCGCGCGGCGGTCGTGGCCGACGAGATCATGCGGGTTCACCTGGAGCACGCCGACCGGCAGTACCGTGACCCGATCACCGGAGCGCCCACCGAACGCACCGGCGCGTTGCAGATCGTGTTCTGTGACCGAGGTACGCCGTCGAAGAACTCGCGCCAATTCACTATCTACCAGGCGATCAAAGATGAACTGGTCGCCCGCGGCATGCCCGAAGAGCAGGTTCGATTCATCCACGAGGCCCGTAAACCCTCGGAAGTCACAAGGCTGCGTAACCAGTGCAACCGCGGTGAGGTCTCTGTGCTTTTGGGTTCGACAGAGAAGATGGGCACCGGCACCAACGTCCAATCTCGTTTAGCTGCACTGCATCACGTGGATGTTCCATGGCGACCGGCCGATCTTGAGCAGCGTGAGGGCCGCATTATCCGGCAGGGTAACCAGAATGATGAGGTTGAAATCCTCTGCTATGTAACAGAATCGAGCTATGACACCGTGATGTGGCAGACGGTGGAAGCCAAGGCGCTGTTCATAGATCAGATGCGGCGCAACACCGTTCGTGACACGGAAATAGAGGATCTTTCCGGTGGGGACATCGGGGCTGCGGCAGCAGAGACCAAGGCGATCGCCACCGGGGACCCTCGCTACATCCGGCAGGTGCAGCTCGACGATGAGGTCAGACGCCTTGCCGCCATGGAGCGGGCCCACTACGACGCCGCCCGTAACCGCGACAACAGAGTCCGCTATCTGCAGAAGCAGATCCCCTGGTACGGCGACGCTCTTGAGCAGCTGGGGCCGGTCGCCGAGCAGGCCGCGCAGATGCGGGCCCTGGAGCAGGCGCCGCAGGTGCTTGTCGATGAGGTGCGGTATAAGAGTTCGGCTGAGGCTGCCGTCGCGGCGGTCGTTGAACTCGATCGGATCTACTACGTCGCACGCGATCAATCATCGACTCAGTTCCTGCCCACGCGGATCACGATCGCAGGCCACAGAGTGTTGGCAGCACGCAGGTTCGGTGACGGCACGCTGCACGTGATACTCGGGGTGGCCACCGCGAACATCGGCTCAGGCTCTAAGGAGATCGAGCACTCCAAGATCAGCGCCGCCCGCTACGAGACGGAGGCGGGCAGCCCCAAATCCCGCGGTATCCTGCGCCAGCTGGAGAACATCTTCACCGCACTGCCTGAGCATGCTCACGGCATTCGAGCCACACATGAACGCTGCAAACAAGATCTGGAAGACCTGCTGAGCAACCCGCCCGGGGCGTTCGAGTTCGCCGACGAACTCGCCGAGAAACAGACCGAGTTATCCGCGTTGACACTGGATCTGAAACTGACAGCCGAAAGCGCAGAGGCCAAGGCCAAGGCGGCTGCCGCTGAGGAACGGTTGGCCGCCCGGGGCCGCAAGCCGGGCTGGACGCTACTGCTCAACCCATCACCTGCACTGGTCATCAAGAGCGGGTACGAGTCGGCCGCTGATATGCGGGCGGCGGTGCGCAAGATGGAGCACCAGGCGGCACGCGAATACGAGATGACTCACCGAGGTGATAGCGCCGAGGTGGTGGCCTCGGAAAAGCACGACGAGTCCACCCGGGTTGGCATGGAATACGGACTGCTGGCCGATGCTTCGGCGCGGCCCACACGCACGCCGCGGCGCAACCTGCAGCGGCTTGAACTGAGCGACAAACAGGGCGCTGTGGCTGCCGTGCTCGCGCGATCGCCTTACAGCCTCAATGTGTTGACTGGTGCCTCCGCCGATACCCGAGCAGTGCTGGGAGCCCTGGCCGGTGCGGCACGTACGGGGGCCGAACCGGTCGCGGTCGTGTGTGCAGACGGTGCCGCGCTGGCGTCGGCGATCGACAGCGGTCTGACCGAATCGGGATTCGTGGCCGGTAAGCTTCCCGCGGCGCTACACGGGGCGTGGGTTCTCGTGCCCGATGCCCAGCGCTGGCAGCTGCACGATACCTACGAGTTGGCGGCGCGTGCACGCCAGCAGAACGCGAAGCTGATCCTGGCCGGTGATACCGGTGAGGCTCAATGCTCTGCACTGTTCGGCGCTCTTGCCCATGAGATTCCTTGGACTCAAGCGCTTTCCGATCGGGCCCAGACCGCGCAGAACAACAGTGCGGGGTTGCTGCTCGATCGACTGGCGCGCAGCGCCGATGAGAAGTTCCAGCACGGCGAAGAACTCACCGACGCTGAGGAACTGGCCAGCCGACTCAATGGCAAGCGTGCCGAAATTTCGCGAACGCGACACCGCGAGTACGAGCGGTGGCAGGCCATGCAGCGGCGTATCGCCGAGGCCCGCGAGCGTGATCAGGACGGCCCGGACCTGAGCCGATAGAACGAGCTGAGTTCACCAGCTCCATTCAACGTGGCCGGTGTGCTCGCGAAGGTCGTCACATTCGACCGCCGAAGGATGGGCAGGATCATCGCCGATCAGAATGCCCGAGACGGTCGCGATAAGGGCCTCGTTGGTGATGTGGGAGACAATCAACCCTAAGGGGCACAACACGATTCTTGCGTCACGTGACACCGAGACAGCGACATCGAGCATCGGGATGTGCCCTGCGGTGCACACTGCCGTGTATGCGCTGCGCACCCGCGCCCACTGCGGGCCATTGGTGAGGTGGGCTCGGTCGCCGTCGGTGAGGACCAGAAACTCGGGGTGATCGGTAAGCAGACTCGGCCAGTCGACGGCGCCCCAGATACGCACGATCTCGGGGTAGGGGCCGTCGGCGGCCTGCAGCGGGATACCGAAAAGGGCGGTGTTGAACCATGACGGTAGTGCCGAGTGCCGTCCGAGAAGGTAGTCCCCGCCGAGGTACTGGCCCGACCCGTCTGGCTGGGGACCGCGGTACGGTACCAGTGCGGCCAGGAACTGCTCGCGCAGTCGAGTTGCCTTGGGGGGAAGGACATCCTCTGTAGACGGCGACTGCTCTGAGGCGCGAAAGACGCGGCGAAAGCAGCCTTCGATGCTGGCGGGCTGGGTGCGCGGGGGTTCGTGTGACATTGGGGCCTCTGTCTTCTAGCGTGCCATCACCGCGATGTGATACAGGTCAGCCGTTGATTGATCGCGCCGAGTGGAAGATCGCCGGAGAGGTGACTTCATCGGGTCCGAAGATCACCAGCGTGGGGTCGTCTTCGGGTGTCGGCGGGGTAACGGGCCACCATTCGGCTGAGCCGTCGACGGCAAGCCAGCCGTTGAGGATGCCGTAAACACCAGCTGCCAGGAAGGTGGCGGGGAACTGAGCCAGTATCCACGGGCCGACGAGTAGCTGAGCGACGCTATCGCCTTGCTCGTAGAGCCCGATGAGACATGTTCCGAGTGCGGCAGCTGTCCATAGAAGAGCCGGAATCGGGTAGGAGCGCAATCTGTCTGGGATGAATCGGATGAGGGCGTTGTAGAGGCCGTATCCGGCCAGCCAGCCCACGGGGGCGGTTAGCGACACGATGGCGACGATCAGCACGTCTACGGCGCCTACAGCTGTGGCGGTTCCGGGGATGCGGGCCAGGATCGGGTCCATCACCTTGTCGTCATGCGGATCTGGCACAGCCACGGCCAGCGCCCGGGCGCGGTCGCGGATCTGCCGGTTGAGCAGTTCGGCACGGCGTTTCTGGAAGCCAAAGGTGTACTCGTGCCGGGCGATCCACGCGCGTCGGGCACCGTCATGGCGGTCAGGCGGAATATGCGGCATTCCCTCTACACACCTCCTGATAAACATTCAATCGTTTACGTGTTGTGTCGCGTGCGTCAGTGTGTCATGCTCGGTTTATGAAGGCAATGGCTCTGATAGGTGCGGTACTGCTGCTGATGGGCGCAATGTTCCTTGCGTTCGTGATGTCGCTGGTGTCGGTGCTCGTGAATAACCTGGTGATCTTTGGGTTCATCGCGCTGGGCGCCCTGCTGGTGGTTGCTTACAGGCAGAGCAAGGAAGGCCAGGCCGCCAAGGCCAAAGCAGCCCCGGCCGCCACCGCCGACCCGGGTCTGCTGACGGTGTGGGACCCCTACACCGGCCAGTACTTGCAGGTGCAGGCCGTATTGCGTGCTGATGGCAGCACGGTGTACATGCCGCTGGTTCCGGTGACACCTGCAGGCACGGTTTCGGCCCCCGCTATCGGCGCATCAGGTTGGGCGCACCGATGACCACAGCGTCGCAGTCATCTGACTGGGTAAAGACTGTTACCGGGTGGCCTTACGCGGCTGCCGAGGACGACAGCCAGGCCGACGATGACAGCGGACGCGAACTCGATGACGACGAGTTCGAGGATGAAGACGCCGAGGACGACGAACAAGAACACGACCCGCAGGACGACGAGCAGGACCCTGCCCCAGACGATGACAATCCGGTCTCCGGCGACGAGCTGTACGGCGAGCCGTTCGGATCTTCGGCGGCGGCGATTACCCCAGTGTCCAAGGACGAAGAAGCGCCTCACCCCACACAGCGCTTCGATGCCAAAATCGCACTGGGTGTCGCCGCCGTCGTGGTTGGCGCGCTGCTCGTGATGGTGATCGGCGGGGTTTACGCCTTCAGCAGCTCAGAGGGCAAGTCGGAGGCCGTTCCCGCGGCCGGGGTGACGCTGGTGCCCCCGCCCGCGCCTTCCACCTCGGCAGCTGAGTCCCCGCAGGGCATCGACAAGCCGCTGCCGTACGACGCTGAATGCTTCAAGTGCCCCATGGGTTCCTCGCCCGGGCAGGCGATCGCTACTGGCCCACTGATCATCGTCCGCAAGGGCCTCGACGGTCAGGTGATCAAAGTCTATTTGGGCAGCAAGGAACAACGGCGCAGCTTCCGGGTCACCGGAATCGCGTTTGAGCCAGGCGCTTTGACGCTGGACGGTCAGGGAAAGGACCAGTGGGATCAATACCGCGTGGTCTCACTGGTGCAGTTCAACTTCAACGACGCCAACCACACGCCCATCCCGAAAGAGACCGGCAACGTGCACGGCGAGGTGACGGTGGACGTTCCGAACCTGTTGGCCTCGGAGATCACCATCATCATCCGGCAAAGCTCGCGCCCACCAAAGACCCCGCCACCAACCGGCAGCGCACCCGCACCCGGGCAGGGTGTCTTCACGGGCATTCTCACCGACGGAGCTCCACAGAGCGGACCCGATGACGGATCAGAGTTGTTCGGCCCCGGTGGAGGCCCACAAATGCCCGGCGATCCTGTTGACGCCAAGGTTGCGATCGGGAATCTGAAAATCATTGGACACGAGCCACTCTGATGCCGAACAAATGGCCGACGCGGCTCAAAACAGCGAACAAGAACAGCGGTCCGCTCGGGCGGTACGCCGAAAGGGCGATGGCCTTCCTTGGCGGTGGCGCCGCCCTGTGGGGCTTCTTTTTCAGCACACCGGTCAACACCGTGGCCCCAGCCCGGGAAGCGGTCAACACCGCAGCGGTGGCCAGCAGCTTCGCACAGAAATGCGTGTCGGCGTGGCTGACCGCAACCGCGAGCGCCCATTCGGAGCTTTCACACTGCACCACTATCAGCCCGGACGTGAAGCTGCCCGCGACCGCTGCCGCCGTGATTGATGCCCCAACGTTCGTCGCGATCGACTGGAGCGGCGCGGCGGGGGAGAACAGCACGGCCACCATGTTCTCGGTCACCATCGGAGTCTCCGAACGTCCTTACGCTTCAGCGGCACCCACACAGGCGTTCTACCGCGTGCCCGTCGAATGGACCAAACAGGGCCCATGGATGCCCAGCATGCCGTCGCGGGTCGCCGGGCCAGGCGCGGGCGCATCACTGCCTACCGCATACCCGATGAATATCGGCGCCAATGACCCTCTCTACAACCTGATTTCAGGATTCCTCACCGCATATCTGACCGACAAGGGCGGGCTTGACCGATTCGTCACCAGCCAGTCGGGGCTTTTGGGTTTGGGTGGGGTGTATCGAGAGGCGACACTGACCAATCTGTCAGCGACCACGATGCCCAAGGCCAACGCCAAAGAAGGCGATCAGATCCGGGTTCTGGCGCAAGTGCGTTCCACCACATCGCAGTTCGCACCGGTGTTGCAGAGCTACCCATTGACTCTGGCATTCACCAGCGGCAAATGGTCGGTGGCCCAGATTGACCGGGTGCCGGTCATGTCCAGTGACACCGCGCCCGCACCGATCCTGCCCGCAGGATCTCCGAAATAGCCAGCGCACCTACAGATTTGGACGGAAAGGACACACCGATGGTCGAGCACTTTGAAGCAGCAGGCAACCTGTTCGTGATCATTCCCAGGACATGGGAACAAGCCAAGATGAGCCTGGCGGTGCTGGCTGTCTTCGGCGGCGTCCTCTCGGCCATCTTCTCCTGGAAAGAGGGACTGGCCTCGGTCTACGGGAAGGCTCTCGGCGGCATTGGGCTCGGTGCGATCATCCTGGGCGCGATGGGTATCCTGTTGACGCTCAAGCAGACCTCCGATTCCACGGGCCTGACCACGGGCGGCATCTCGTTCAACGGCGAAAAGGCTGCGGTCGTGCAGCTGCGCAATGGTCCCAGCGGTGTAGATCTGGAGAATGGGCACGCTGTTCTCCAGGTCGCGGCCTAATCCCGGTCTTGCCCAATGGGTATCGCTGAACGGGCAGTCGCCCGCGTCTTTTCCGATGTGCGCGACTTCCCGATCTACGTCTCGCATATTGACGACAACACACGCTTATGGTTCTCTCCCTGGCGTATCTGGGACGGCGCCGCCGCCATCATTTTCGGTGGCTCCACCGGAATCCTGGTCTACAACAGGCTCGATGAAGGCGGAACCGTCCCGATTGCGCTGTTCGGTACCTGCCTGACGATCCTGATGGTTGTGCTGGCCCGGCAGGTACCCATCAGCCGTCCATCACCGATGTACCGGCTGCTGTGGTGGGTGCAGTGCGTTGTTGGGACCCGATCCGACGGCGGTAAGCAGCTCGCTGCCCCGGAAGCCATTGACGGCAATATCGTTTTCACCAAGGGTGGCGTCTACGGCGTGTACGTGCTGGCCGGTGCCGCGTCCTCGGCGCTGGCTCCGACGCGTTTGGTCAAGAGGATCGCCCAGTGGCATAGGCGCCTGGTGCAGAACATGCCCACACCGATGGTGTTCACCGGCAAGGTCGCACCGCTGCACCCCAAAGCGATCATGCAGCGCATGCTCGGGCCCTACGCGGACCGGCCCGGGTGGGAGCAGGAAGTCCGCGACTGGGAACCGTATCTGAACATCGAGCCCATGTACGAGACCGTGTACATGCTGCGCATCCCACTGGACGGAGGGTTGCAGGGGCGCACCTCCACCGGCGTGCTGCGGCGGGCCTGGCGGGTTCTGCTCGGCGTGGACGAGGAAGACAGTAAGAGCTTGGCGGGCTACCGCAAGCTCAGCGCCCAGATCCAGGCCAAGATCCCCAAGCAGCTGCGGCCTCGCCCGGCCACCCCTTCGCAGATTCAGTGGTGGCGATACCGTGAATTGACCTCCGGTGCCGCCGATATCGCCTTCCCACCGGATGGGTTCGGTCCGACACGGATGCAGAAGGCTGACCTTTTCCCGGAGGTCGAGTTCGACCTGGGGGACCAGAGGGGCGCCTACGAGCGCCGCGTGAAGAGCATGCCGTGGATGCCCAAGTTCATTTTGCGTCTCATTCCGAGTTTCGCGCCGATGCTTCGGGTGCAGGCCAAGGGATTTCCGTCGAGCTATCAAGCGCTCCTGCCTATTGCGGAGCTGCCCAGAATCGGTATGGCGTTTCCCGGCTCGGACTTCCTCAAAGCCATCGAAGACATCGAGTTCGATGGCGACGAAGACGAGGCGCCGCCAACCTACGACTGGAATCAGTACGTGCAGACCCGCCCCAGCGAGCGGGCATTGAACACCGTTGATTCGGCCGAACGCAACCTCAAAGACCAGTATGTGCAGCGGGCCGGACACAAGTCCGGCGATGACGACCTGATCGAGCGGATCGTTTCGGCCCGTGACTACAACAAGCTGTTGCGGGCCAATAAGCTCGAACGCGAGTGTGAGACAACGACAGTCCTCACGGTCGGTGCCAGCTCCTCTAAGACGGTTCATGCGGCGGTGCAGAAGCTGCACGACACCTTCGCCGAGATGGAGATCGCGCTGGCCCTGCCGAAGGGCGCTCAGCGTGATCTGCGCAAGATCGGCAACCCGGGCGGTGAAGCGGGTGCGCCGACAGACCAGTTCGGGCATCCCACGACCACCAAGAACTGGGGCATGTTCGGCTCGTTGGTGACCACCACCTTGGGCAATGACACCGGCATGCTGGTCGGGATCAACCAATCGAGCAAGCGCCCAGCGCCGGTGCTGATCGACCCCGAGGGCGCTCCGGAGCGGCGCCATCCCATGGGCTTCATCGTGTACGGGCCTCCTGGAGGCGGCAAGTCGATGTTCGTCAAACGGTCGGTGCGCTCGGGGCTGTTGAAGGGCACTCGATTCAGTATTGATGATCCGGGTTCAAAGATGGAGTGGCGTAAAGCATTCGGCGAGTGGCCTGGCGCGATTGTGCAGGATCTGACCAAGCCGACCGTCACATTCGACACTCTCCGGGTGTTCCCGCGGGAGACCGCTGTCGAGCACTTCCTTGACCACATGGTGCCGACGCTGGGATTGGACCCTCAGGGCAGACCCGTGCGCCAGGTACGCCAGCTCCTGCGCCCTGATGAACGTGTCGCCGAGACCACTCCGGGGCTGCTGCGGTACTTGAAGTCTCTGCGCGGGGAGGACGCGGAGCGCTACGAGGAGCTGACCGACGCCCTGGACGCGGCGTCCACGATCGACTACCTGCGGGCGATGTTTGATGAGAGTCTGCCGGATTGGGATCTGCAGAACGCGCCGGTGGTGATCTGGCTGACCCATGCGATCGAGCTACCTGACGAGGCCAACACCAACGAGCACCACCTGTATCAGCGCCAGACGCCTCGGGCTCGCGCGGGCATGGCGCTCTACGGGCTGATGTCCACGATGACCCGCGAAATGTACTCAACCTCACCGGAGCCCGCGATCGCGGTCCGTGAGGAGTCTCGGATCTTTCATCGCTCCCCGGCAGGGCAGCGCGAGTCCACCCGCATCATCACCCAAGGCCGCAAGGAAACCATGGGCCTGTACGCGATCGATCAAGACTTCGAGACGTTCAGCCACATCAAAGAGCAATACCTGCCCACACGCATCATCACACCGTACGAGCATGAGGAAGAGACCAGGAAGATGCTGGCGCACAACGGTATCGATCCTGACGAGTACCCCGCATTGCTGGAGATGGAAGTGGTGGACGGCCACGGCTACGCACTGTTCATCGATGAGTTCCGTCGCGCGGGCTTGATCGACATGCTTCAACCCGCGCAGCAGGAGCTGGTGGATCTGTGGGACACCAGCACCCGGCGCGAGCGGCTCCGGGAGGACGCATGGGCCTGACACAGCGCTGGGCGGCGTTCCTATACACGCACCCCCGGATTCGGCGTATTTGGCTGACGTACTGCGTGATGTGGTCGGCCTCCATCATGTCCGTTGCGATGGCCCCTCGCGCCAGCGCCGCGATCATGGCCGACGTGCTGTCCTGGACGGGCCTGCACGACAGCTACGGAGTGCCGATCGGGCAACACTTCGTGTCCCTGGTGCCGGTGCTTGAGGCCATCCGCGAGCAAGCCCCCACGGTCACGGCCGACCCCACGACGTGGCCGACCGCGATCGGGCACTGGGCAGGAACATGGATCACCTACCAGCAGATGGGCATGGTCCTTGACGCGGAAGCCACGATGTTGTGCACGCTGGTCGCGTTCACGATCTGGGTCGTTCGTTTCGCGCTCTCAGCGGCCTGGCTGGGCTGGCTGGTGGAGTTGGCCCGGCCCCTAATGGCACAGATGGGGGCTGTGGCGAACCGGGCGTATCTGGCCCCGTTCGCTTTCCTGGCGGTCCTGGCTATCGGTGGACTCGTCGCCCGCCGCGACGGCTACGGCCGGGGCTTCGGCATCATCGCGGGGGGCTTGGGCATCATCGCGATCGGTTGGAAGTTGCTCGGCAACGATGCCAACGACGTGCTGGGCGAGGACGGGATTCTGGGTTTCGCCCGCACCGCAGGGTTCAGCGTCTCCCAAGGCGTGGCCCACAACGGCGCCCTATCCAGCGGCGGCACCGCAGGCCAACTCGAAGTGCTCTCCACCCGTTTGGTGGACGTGCTGGTACGCCATCCTATCGAGCAGGTCACTTTCTCCCAGGTCATCGACAACATTCCCGGGTGCGGTGCGGCCTACTCCCAAGGACTGCTGTCCGGGCAAGATGCCGCACCGGCGCACGCGATGGCCAGCTGCGACTCCAGCGGCAGCGCACTGACGGCGGCCCGCATGCTCGATTTCACCGTGGTGTTCGCCTTCGCCTTCGTCATCGCCTTGATCAGCCTGATCTGCCTATCACTGAATTTCGTGAGCATTGAAGCCTTCGCGATTGGGGCACAGGCATTTTGGAACGTACTGATCCTGCCCTATGCGGTCATCGCCGCCGCCCCTCCGGGGCCGACACGCGATTACGGCAAGAGCCGCGTCAGCACTGTCTTCAAGCTCGGTGTCCAATACTTCTTCGCCACCTTGGGCGTGGGCGTGCTCGTGGTGATGATGTACAACGCCTCAAGTCCATGGGTCGCCCAGACCATCAACATGACTCACCCGGTCGCCCAGCTGACCGCGATGATGATCCTGGCACTGTCCGGGGCGATCGGCTTCTTCTGCCTGGTGCATTCACTCGGACGGCGCACCGTGGCCGGAATGGCGTGGGCAGCCACAGGCGGCAGAGCGTTGTCCATGATCAGAGGCGGCAAGGGCCAGAACAAGAAGTCCGAGATCGAACAGAAACGCAAGAACGTCGATGATCTGGTGGAGCAGCGCCGCCGCGATAACGACGCGCGCAGAAACCGGCCCACCGATGGGGAGACCGAATCGGATCTGCCCGCGCGGCGCCCCCTCGCCGACGTAGGCACCCAACAGATAACGGTCGGCTCGCGCCCGAAAATCACTCCTGCGCAGGCTAAAACAGCTGCCGACGCCGCCGCTGCGGGCGGCCTCACCGGAACAGCCACCGCACTCTTGGAGCGCCGCACCGTACGCGAGACGGTTCAGGATCACCCCAGCAGGTCAACGTCCGGGAAGAGCAGCAGCGGGGCAACGTCACGCTCGGACGGCCCGGGCAAGCGCAGCACCAAGACCTCCGGGCACTCCGACACCGCCCGCGACACCCAGCTGCAGCCGTGGCAACGGCCACTACCGGACATCGACAGCGGTCAGGGCACCGACCCGGACGACCATCCCGGACGCCACTCACGCCCGCCATCAGGCAGCTAGAAACAGGAGGGACATCACACCATGGACAACAGCCTCACCGCCGACGCGCTACACCGGCCGATACCGATCTTCGGTGGTCAGCAGCCCGTAGAGCAGGTCCGCGAAGCCTACTGGCGTTTCGACAGCCTGATCCAGTCCTGGTGGTACATAAGGGCATTCGCCTACCGCTCTGAGGACCAACTGGCGTACATGTACGCCATCACGCCCCGCCAACGTGCGGTGACGATCCTGTGCCCCTCCCGTGATGAGGTGCCAGAGCTGGCATGGGAGTTCATATCCACCGTCCGCGACATCGGCTTACGCAGCGACCGCGACGAGCAGAACTACCTCGCCGATCTACGGCACGCCATCTACTCGCATCCTCGATTCCCGCTTCCGGCAGTGCAATACCAGACCCGCGCCATACCCGGCGTGGATGCCGCCGCGCAGCCCGCCGTGCCGGTGCGGGTCGCCTACTGGATGGCCGCCATGCTGATCGACGTGTACGGATGGGACGTGCATTCGATCGGAACCCCGATCGCCAGCGGCGGTTTCATCGCATCCATCCCCGAGGACACCACCGCGATCTACCCCAAGGACAGCGACCTCGACGGCACAATCGCGCCCGCATTAGCACGCATCCTGGGCAGGTTGAGCCCGGCCGAACTCGACCAGCTGCGGCATCTTCTCGCCGTGGATGTCCCCGCCGCCACCCGTTCTTCGCAAGCCGAGTCCCGATGAGCACCAACACGAAAGGGCACACCATGATGCGGTTCTTGACAACACTGATCACCGCAGCAGCCGTTCTGACAACTGCCGGATGCGGCGACGAATTTCAGGACCACGACGTACCGCCCGGGCGCGGAAATGACCCGATGCCCATCAGAACGCCCCGGCCGTCAAAAGAGGAAGAGCTGCCCAAACGCCCACACTTCCCGGCCCCGGTGGCTCAACAGCGCCTGTGTGGAGCGTTCACCGTGATCGACAGCCTCGCCGACAACACCATTTCACCATCGCCGACACCCGGTTCACCGGTCGAGCATCCCCGCGGCGACCTCATCGCACTGGCCAACGCACTGAACACCATTGACCGCAACGAACTGCCCAAGCCGTTCACCTCGGCGATCTACGCACACGTACACGCCTTGACCTACCTCGGGTCGCTGATGAACCACAACGCCAGCGGCGACGACATCGCCGCGATGACCGCGATGGTCGGGACGACCGGCGACACCGTACGTGCTCTCTGCGACGAATAACCACACCACGATCAGAACGGAGCATCCATGACACTCGAAACCGGCACAGCAGGAACCGATCCCACCGACGCCATCGCCACGATGGAGCAGGCCTCGAAGCTGGCCACCCGGCTTTTACATTCGGCGGACCGCGACGACACATCCATGGGACTGTGGCGGCTTATCGCCTCACCTCTGCTGGCAGCCATCCTGTTCGATGTCTCACCGGCCGGTGCCGGAGGCGGCATTGCGCGTGCAAAGATCATCGCCCACCACCCCGACGACTCAGACCAGTCCGGGACCCGCAACTGGTTGACGGTGGCCGCCGCCTGCCCCGATGAGCATCTGGCCAAACGGCTGCGCGATAGCAGTGCCTTGGAAGGGGACCAGCGCGCATCGATTCAGGCGGCCCTTGGGTGGGCACTGGAAGGCGATTACGGCGAGGTGCGGCCATGACCGTCTACGTCGATGACGCTCGAATCAGCGCACGGGTCGGGCACCGCCAGGACCGCTGGTCGCACCTGTTCGCCGACACCCCCGCCGAGTTGCACGCATTCGCCCAATCAATCGGTCTGCTGCGCAGCTGGTTTCAAGACCCAACCAAGACCGGTAAGCCGATCGCGACACCCGGCAGCCGCGCCGCCGAGAACTGGCACTACGACGTGACCGACGGCAAAAGAAGGCTGGCGATCGCCCGCGGCGCCCAACCCATCACCACGTGGAAGGCCGTCGAGATCATCAGCGATCGCTACGCGAGACGCCAAACCGAACCCCGCCAGCTGCACATCGACTTCAACGACCCGGACGCATCGGATCCGCAGAGCGCATTACATGACCGATCCGCGTAGCGCGTGTGAGCCACTGCGCGACAGCGATATACGCACCGCGCTGGCTCGACGCGTCGCAAAGCAGCAGCGTGGCCGCGAGTTTCTGTTCGTGCCGGAAATCGACGTCCAGGGCGGCTGGCCGGGCCGGATCGATCAAGTACTGATCACCCGCCGACAGCTCCACGGCTTTGAGATCAAAAGCGATGTCGATACATTGCGGCGCCTGCCCGTGCAGGTGCAGGCCTACAGCCCGGTTCTGGAACGGGCCACCCTTGTCACCACTACCCGGCACCTCGAGGCGGCCCGAACGGTGATACCACGATGGTGGGGGATATTGATAGCCTCCCGCGGCAGGGATGGCTCGGTGCGCATCGCGCCGCTGCGCGCTCCCCGAGCCAACCCGGAACTGGACGTTTTTCAGGTCACCACATTCGTGAGTCGTGAGCTGATCGTGAAACATATACGGGCACAAGGTGTCCGAGGTACGTCACGGCACGATGTCTACTCTCTGCGGCAGCTTCTCGTGGACGGCAATACGCGCGGTCAGGTACTTGCCTTTGCCCGCGCGGTCATGATGGAGCGCCCGGACTGGCGACACAGAAAAGGTGCGGTGACTCAGCACGGGATCTGGACGGGTCCCATCGACTCGAAACCCCCACCTGTCGGGCTCGTGGCCGAACCGGCGCGGCTGTCCCCGTGGCTGCACCGCAGGATCGCAACCTGATGGCTGGCGCCCGGCAAGTCCATGATGACCCACGCCTTGTCGCCCAAGCGTTCTCGACCAGGCTTGTACGCCTGCTGGCCAGCCAGCACCACCCGTGGCCCAGCCAGCGACTCACGCCGCTGATCGCGCTCGTTGACGGCAAGGGCTCACTGGGGGAGGCCTTCGAGGCAGCCTATGGCGTGATCAAACGCGAATACCGCTGCGAGTACGTGTACAAGAACGAGATCATCTCCCGCGCACCAGAAGGCGCGCACAGCATGACCGGATTACGCGTGTTCCTGTCGGTCGCCGATGTGTCAGTCGCAGGCCCGAACGGCGCCGCCGCCTACGAGATCAAGACGGACCTGGACAGTTTCACGCGACTGGAACTGCAACTCCTGAGCTACTCACGGTGCTTCGAGCACGTCATCATCGTGACCTCGCCAGCCAAGGCCGACCGAGCACTCCAGACGACGCCGCCTCATATCGGTGTCCTCACCATGGACAACGGGCATGCCCTCGCCGTCGCCCGCGAGCCCGCCGGCGGGCTGGGCCGCCTGGAGATGGCGTCGCTTTTCCCTATTCTGCGGAAGGACGAGCTGCACACAATCCTGCAGAGGCATTGCGGCTACACGGTGCCCGACAGACCCACGGTGTACGAGTACCGAACCCGGTTAGAGCTGTTCATGAGGCTGCCGATCGAAACGGCCTACCCCGCATTCGTCGCTGCGCTACAGAGCCGGGACCTACGCTCCCGAGACGCCGCGCGCGCCGCCAAATTGCCGTCGTCGCTTCAAGGAGTCGCTGCAGGCCTTGCGTTGTCCAACGCAGCCTGGAAACGGCTGGGCCAGCTGATGAGCCAACCCGCCGCCGACTTCGCCTTAGGCATCAACCCGAGGGTTTTCTAGGGCTACTTGTTCAGGTCTGGTCCTGTTTGGCCGCGCTCATCGACGGTGCGACGGCGCTTGCGCTGGTTTTGTGTGCGCAGGGTGTCTTCACGGGCAAGGGTCTCGGAGTCCAGCTCGTGGCGGCGATCGAGTTCCTCGCGGGCGCTGGTGGCCATGGCCGCTGGTGTGGATTCGTTGGCCACCAGCGCTTCGAGGTAGTCGGTGGCGC
This sequence comes from Mycobacteroides franklinii, assembly GCF_002013895.1. Classification (GTDB taxonomy): domain Bacteria; phylum Actinomycetota; class Actinomycetes; order Mycobacteriales; family Mycobacteriaceae; genus Mycobacterium; species Mycobacterium franklinii. The sequence goes on from NZ_MAFQ01000014.1 coordinate 17,896, forward strand.
GGATGCGCAGCGGCTTGGCCTGTAGGTAGGTGCGTAGATCTGCCTCTGTGCGCGGGTAGGACACCTCGGTCGTTTCCTGCTGGGGCTGAGCAGACTCGGGTGCCTGAACCAGGCTGGCGGCGGGAAGGGATGCCTCCGGGGCAACGGGGGTGTGTTCGGACTGCGCTGTGAGGGTTTGGGCCATGCTCTTGGCTGCGTTCTGCTCGGCGCGGAAGAGCTGGTTCTCCAAGCTGCGTTGCGCGCCGCGGGCAGCGTTGAGGGAGGCGATGTCTTCCTGTTCGGCGCGTGCGCGGCGGGTTTGGATGGCTCGTTCACTGACCACGTTGTCTGATCCACCGGCGAAGTCGATGAGGGCGCGGTGGGCGCTGGCCACAGCGGCTTTGGCTGTCTCGGCGGCGCGTTCGACATGCTCGGTCTGCAGCTGCAGGATCGACAGTTGTCCGAACAGTTCGGCGACCTGTGCCTCGTGGCCTTCTCGTTCGGCGATCTCGTGGAGGCGGGCCACCTCGACAAGCTGGTGGTGGTGGGCTTCGGCTTCGAGGTCGGCAGCTACCCAGTCGTGGTGGGCGTGGCTGAGCGTGAACGCGTAGGGCCGCTGTTCGGTGTAGCGGGTGGTCATGTCTATCAACTCGGGTTTGGCGGCGCGCATCGCCGGTCCGCCGCCTTGGTTGGCCTCGGAGAACATTTGGGCGGTGAGGTCGGCGACGTGCTGCTTGGCGGCGGCGAGCTGCTCTTGTAGCGCCAGCAGATCGGCGGGGGTGTGGTCGATGGGTGCGAGCTGGTCGGCGCGGAAATCATCCTCGAAGTACTGCCAGGCGTCTTGGGTGTCCTCATCCGGGTACAGGTATCCCAGTTCCTCGGCTTCTTCTTCGGACAGCGGCGGCTCGTCCATCTCGAACACGGGCTCGTCGGGCACGAGCTGGACAGCTTCGGCCTCGGGGTCGGGGTAGAAGTGGCCCAGTTCTTCGGCTTCTTCTTCCGACAGCGGCGGGTGTTCGGGGTCTGGAATGTCAAGCAGGGTGTGGGCAGCGGCCTGCAGGTCGATGCGGTAGGTGAGTAGGCGCGCGTATTCGTCGGGGCGCAGGTGGTGGCCGTAGTCGTGATCGAGGTCGCGCAGGTGCTCGTAGGCCAGTGACAGTAGATCGTGCGGGCTCCACTGCGGGTCGGATGCTTCGATCGCGGCGACCAGACCGGGCCACGCCGGATCGGCCACGACAGCCTCGGCTAGATCGCTGCCCAACACGTGGTGCAGCTCGCCAACCCAGGCGGGCCGCAGCCGGGTGTCGGCGACATCGAGAGTCGCCGGGCTCAGCGAGCCCGACAGGCGCCACCACAGCGCGGCGGCGGGCAGCTCGGTGGGCAGTGGGCCTTGGTCGGCGACAGCGGCCACGACCAACTCGCGCACGTTCACCCCGGCACGGGCGGCGACATTGAGGTGCTCGGCCAGGTGCGGCCAGTACGGGTCCCGTCGGATGTGGGTGTCGAGTTCGTCCACGAGCGGGTTCCAGCGGGACTGCTCGGCGCCGACGGCCCCCAGAGCGTTCTCGATCTGTGTATTGAGGTGTTGTTGGGCGGCGCGCAGGCTGTTGGGGTATTGCGGTGGCCCGGTCAGTCGGGTGTCGTTGACATCGACTCCGGTCGCGGCACGGTAAACGGCGACCATGGCCACCAAGGCGTGCTTGCCCGCGCCGACGAGGGGTCGGGCCCATGCGGGTGCGTCGGCCAGTGTCCATGTGCGGGCGGCGGCATGCACTTGGGAGGACAGGTCGCTCACCAGATCGGCGCGCTCCTGCAGATAGGTGTTCCATGTCGGGTCATCCAGTAGGGCGTCGGGGATGGCCGTGAGCCAGGGCAGGGGAGCCACGGTGCGGGTGCGGGTCGGCCCGAGACGCCACAGAAGGACCGCGGCGCGGTCGTGGGCTGAGGCCAGCTCGCGGTCGTCGGCCACGGCGGCGAGTGCTTCGAGGGGGTCGGTGCCGCACATGACGAGCTGGGCAAGGTGCTTGCGCAGCACGGGCCACGCGGCGCTGTCGGTGAGCCCGGGGACCACGGTGTTGACATCGCGGTCGAGGGCGGTGAGCACCTCGGGTCCGAGGTGAGCTTCGGCGCCGCTGCCCAGGGCGTCGGCGTACATGTCGGCGGCCGGGGCCAGGCGCAGGAACGGATCGGCGACGCGTCGCTCGGCGCTGAGCACCGATTCTTGGGCGCCGTCGCGGGCCAGGATGCCGGAGAGGACATCCACGACCGTCTCGGGGTGGATGGCTTTGGGGGTCAGGATGCGGTGCGGGTCGGCCTCGGCGGTGCTGACGTAGAAGTGGTTTCCGATCTTGCCGCGAGTCATCGCCACGTAGAGCTGCTGGCGGTTGAGCCGGTCCGAGCCGACGGTGTGCACGGTCTGGCACGTCAGTCCTTCGGCGCTGTCGATCGTGCTGGCGTAGCCCAAAGTGACGCTCTTGCGGACGTATTTGGCTGGGATGAGCCGGGTGTAGCCCTGTTGCAGGTGCCGGACTTTCAGGTGTCCCTTGTCGGTGACTTCGATGATTTCCCAGCGATACCCGTTGCGCACGAAGTCGGTTCCGGTCAGTTTGAGCCAGCGCGCATTCTCGCGTGAGCAGATGATGTCGCCCGCCGATGCGCTCAGACCGTCGGCCAGGACCACCTCGCGCCCACTGGTTGGGCCTGTTTCGCGCAGCCGATCCAGGCGAGCGCGGGCGTTGAGGTCGGTGACGATTTCGTTGGTGGGCGCCAACAGCAGGGCGTCGAGACCGGCGTCCTTGTCGGCCTTCCACTGCGTGTAGGCGTTGTCCGAGGAGGTCGATTCGGAGGAGACATGCACGCGGTGCTCATCGAGATAGAAGCCGATACCGGCGACATCGCCCGCGCGGATCGCCAGGGATGCAGCGCCTTCTGCCGGATTTTTGAAGCGCATGATCTGGCTCAAGGTCAATGCGCCTGCGGTGGCGTCGATGTCGCGCAGCACACCGCCTGCGGCGATGGAGGCGAGCTGTTGGTCATCGCCAACGAAGCGGACACTGGCACCGCGGGCCATCGCGATGGCCACCACCACGTCCAGATCGAGCGTGCCTGCGAGCCCGGCCTCGTCGACAATGATGAGCGTTTTCTCGTCGATGGCTTTGAACCATTCCAGGGTTGCTACGTCATCGGCGGCGATGTCGGCCGGGCCGGTGGCCATGAACACGAGTTTGGCGACGGTATCGGTGAGCGCGCCGAGGTCTTGGCGCAGCACTTCGGCAGCAGCAGCGGTGGGCGCCAACCCGAGCACCGAGCCACCGGAGTCCTGCCATGCGGAGGCCAAAGTCGCCATGGCGGTGGTCTTTCCAGAGCCTGCCGGTGCCAACACCAGCTGCACCCGGCGACCCGAGGTCGCCATCTCGCGCACCATCATGGCCTGCCCGGCGTTGAGTTCGTGACTGTTGGCGGCCTGCTCCAGCAGCGCAATATCCACCAATTGCGGGTCGATGCTGCGGCCGTCGTCCCGGCTGGCGGCGGCCACAATGCGCCGCTCCGCCGACCGTATTTCCTCTGAGGTGTACAGCTGTGTGTTGTGGGTCTTGTAGACGCTGGTGCCGTCGCGGCGGCGCAATACGGCAGGTTCGTTCATCTCAGCATCGCCCACCCGGGCGATTTCGATGCTGTGCCCAACCGACAGTGCGCGGTCGGTGAGCTTCTCGGCCAGTAGCGGATCGCTGTATTGGCCCTCGTTGCGCACGAGGCGGCGGGCCTCGGCAAGCACATGTGTCTTCTGCCATTGCGAACGGCTCTGCGACACAGTGGAGATCACTTTGGCCGCTTTCTCGGTGAGCCATTCGTCGTTGATCAGCTCGACGGGTTCTTGAGTTTGGCCCAGAACGTCGGCGATCATGTCGGACAATTCGCGCTCGCCGCCAAGTGTTTCGATGGCTTGGGTGCGCCACATGTGGCGCTGCTCGGCCAGCGAGCGCGGTTCCTTCTTGGCCGTGCGGGTGTCCAAGGTGGCCTGTTGCGCGATCACCACGGCTTCGACGGTGGTCGGTTCGCGGTGGTGTTCGGCCTGGAATGCTTTGGACAACTCGGCGATACGGTGTTCGATGGCCGCACGGCGTGAGGACCACCTGGTGATCAGATCGAAGTTCAGGCCGACGAGTTCACGAATCGGGCGCTTGCGGAAATCGGTCGTCGGGCGTTCGGCGAACTTGCCGCCGATCTTCTGCACGAAATGCGCTTCCATGCGGGTGTTGTACAGCTCGGAGGAGGCGACCATGGCCTTGAATAGAGGGCGCCCGTCGATGGCCAGCCAGCGCGGCACGCCGTCAGCGCCGATCGCGCGGACCTTATTGCTGATCGCCACATGGGTGTGTAGATCGGGGTCACCGGCGCGGCTGTCGCGGTGAGTGAACGCTGTCGCGATTATGCCGTCGGTGTCGATCTGCGCAATGCCGTTGGTGCCCAACCGGGTGAAGATGACTTCTTGTTCGAGGTAGGCGATCACGTCCGCGATGGCCGCGTTGTGGCATTCCTCGATCATCGCCGCGACATCACGCGGGGCGATAGCCCACAGTGCCGAGATGCTTTTGACGGGACTGAACGTCAAGTCGTACCCGGCGACCGCCTTGGTGGCGGGCCGGTTGTTCTTCGCGATCCAGCCGGAAAGCTCCGAATCATCGGACGGCTCGCGCTGGTGCTCGTTCCAAAACATGCCGCGCGCAACCGATGTGCGGATGCGTGAGCGCACGTCATCATCGATCGCGGCCCAGGCGCATGCGCCGATGGTGCGGTTGTAGTCGGCGTAGGCCACGGCCAAAGCGCTGCGGAATGGGTTCTTGTCCTCATAGATTTTGAACGGCGAGCCCAGACGTGCGGCGGCGATTTGGCCGCCCGCGCGCACACCCTTGCCTGCGACGTACTTCATGATCTTGTCGGCGTTGGGGTGCTTGCCCTCACCGAAGAGGGCCTTCATTTGGGATTCGGTGACTTCCGAACCGCGCTCGACTGACCAGGTTTCGGCAATCATCGGATCGGACCAGTCGCGGCCGATCGGCTCCCCGAGCCCGGCCAGCCCGCTGCCGATCCAGCGGCCCGGCGACTCACCTTTAGACGAGTAGTAGTCCGCCAGCGACGACCGGCCCTTGTCGGTGCCGTCGACCGCGGCGACCTGCCGGATCAGGTACATGTACCCGTCTCCGGCCGTCAGCTTGTGCCCGCTCATCGTCATCGCGGGCCTCGCTTCCTGTCGGCAGTCGGTCGTTTAAGTCAACGGCTATGTGATTTAAGGAGCGCCTCAGCTGCCTCGGCGGCAGCCTTATGAGCCTGCGCCAGGCGTGCGGTGGCGCTGAGCTGTCGTGATCCAGCGTTGGGATTGAACCGCTTTCGAGCGACGGTGATGTCGTATCCGGCGACGATCATGGCGCTACCTTCTTTCGATCCAGCGGGGGAGAACAGCGGTCGGCAATGCGTTTCGGTGGCCGCGCAGCGGCATCGGTGGCAGCTCGTGACACGCCGACACGCACGGTTGGATCGCGCTGCGCGGGCGTGCTTCACGCGGCCACTGTAATGCGGTTCGGTGCACACTTTCACGAATCGTTATCGTTTTGTGATCCTGAATGCAAGAGGTGTGTAAAGCTTGTTATGCCCTGGAAAGGGCATGCTTGGTGAGACAGGGCTGATGGTGAGAATGTGAAAACTGGGTGTGGTGAGACGAAATTGAATTGGTGACTTGTAGTCAGGGGGTACTTAACGTGCGGGGCATGACTGATACACAAGAAAAACTGACTGCCCGCGAGCGGGCGCGTAAGGCGCAGGCGACCGCGTTGGAGGCTCAGCGCAAGCGCGATTCGGACAACTTGAAGGATCTGGAGAGGTACTTCAAGGCGAACGACGAGCTGGACAAGGTGACTGCCAAGTTCGAGGCAGACGTTAGGAAGCTGACCGACGCGTACGAGCCCAAGCGTCAGCGGTTCGAGGGCGAGGCAGCCGAGGCGCTTGCGGCCATGAAGGAGCGGGGCGAATCGGCTACTTCGATCGCAGCGCTGACGGGTCTGAACGTCACGGAGGTCACCGCGCTGACCAAGAAGGCCAGCGACTCCGAAGGCGAGTTGAGCCGCATCGACAAGATCCTCACCAACGGCGGCAAGGCCAAAGACAGTCCGACACCGCCCAAGCCGGAAGTGATCGAGAACGATGGCAGCGGACAGGAACCTGTTCCTGAGTCGGCGGCGACCGCCTGAGCGATGGAAGCACGAGCCTCGCGACCGCTAGTTGTGGATCGACGCGCCCACCGGGGTGAGATCGAGCGATTCACGCGGTTGATCATGCGGGGACCACAGGAATCGGATTGCGCCATCTGGATCGGCGCTATCGGTGATGACGGATACGGGCGATTCTGGTTGGGCCGCCCCGGAGGCCCAACCGTCGTCCGACCCAACCGCTATGCGCTCGCGCTGGCCCTCGGAGTACTCGGACCCGAAGTGCTGGCGCTGCACGAATGTGACAACCCCATCTGCGCGCTCGTACACCCCAAGCACGTCGTAGAAGGCACACACACCGAGAACATGAACAGAATGGCTCGGGCGGGCCGCGGCGGTGGCAACTACCCGCGGGGACTTCGCCCGGGGCTCGACCGGCGCGGCCGGGCCGCACGTTCACGCGCCCTGCGCGATGCCGTCCGTAACGGATGGAACGAGGAAGCCGTGGCAGCGGCCAAGCTCGGATCGAGCGAGCCGACCCTGTTCTAGCGTCGGCTCTCCCCCGAGGAGTTCGTTTCCTCGGCCACCACCGAGTGCTGCCAGCATCTTTGACCCGGCGTCGATACCCGGCGATTGCAGTGCCATATCCAGCCCAGCTCGGCGCGGCTGTACTTGCGTGCCGCCGAGAGCCCACCGTAGTGACATGGCGCGGCGCAGATCGGCACGCGGATCTCCGTGTCCTGACCGCGCTTGGTGATCGCGCGCCAACAGTCCTCGGGCGCGGGCTGGGGCCATTGGCGTGTCATCGCTTGCCGTCGCCGAGGTCGAGCGGCGTGTTGATGTCGGCGCAGCGCTCGTACCCAGGCAGATCGAGCATCAGCAGATCGTCGGCCAGCAGATCTGCTTCGTCGCCGGGCTGCGATTCACCTCGGGCGGCGTGTAGGAGAGATGCGACCAAGTGAGCGCTGTCTTCGATGCGGCGCACGGTCCATCCCCGAAATGTCAGGAAGCGGCGACGCGCGCTGTCGGGGACGAACGCACGAAATGCGGCGTCGGCATCAGCCCAGTCCGGGGTACTCGTGTCGATCCAATGCCAGCCGCGCGCGCGGTCGTCGATGTCGAACAACGCCCAGCCGGGCCGGTTCGGGTCGTGGTAGTGCGCGTCAATGAGTGCGCCATATTCGGCTGGCTGCAGTGGTGTGGTGAACATTGTTCTGCCTCACGTGTGCGCGTGCGGACGTGGGTTGTCCCACCAGGTGGTGCGGTGGGTGCGCCAGAATTCACAGAACGCATCCAGGCCAGCTCCGGTGCTCAGGTCGACGGCGTGTTCAGCGGCGATGAATCGCCACAGTGCCGCGATCGATGCCACGGGGTCGTAGATGTTCGTGCTGGTGCCAGTGACGTGATGTTGCATGAAGAGCCGCATGCTCAGCTGGCTCAAGCCTCGTTGGGCTGATTCTGGGGCGTCGTCGGCCAGCAGTGGGCCCGGGTGCTGACCCCATGCGGTGAGCGCGTTGCGGTTCCATGCCGACTCGGAGTGCACGATCGCGTCGGTGGCCGACGCGAATCGCGCACGGACCTGTGCGGGCACTCCGGCCGCCGTCAAGCCTTGGTCGGTCACGGCTTTGTGATCGCAGGTGTGTTCCGGGCTCTGCAGGGCCTCAAACGTGTGGCTGGTCATGCCTGGATGTCCTTTCCGTCAGTGGTGTTCGGGTGCCGGTTCATATCCCGGGCAGAGGTTCGTCCATGGTGGCGGCGGGGTCGCGGTACCGGATTTCTCCGTCGCAGCATGGGCCGCCGCAAGCGCAGTCGCGGCGGGCGGCGTCTTCGCCGTCGAGTCGGCAACCGCAGTTGTCTGGGCACTGGTCGTATTCCTGCACGGTGTACCCGCGCCAGCGCAGTAGCCAGAACAGGTCATCGACCAGCAGTGGGATTTGGGCTTTGGTGAGGATCGCCGAGTCGTCGGCGTTGAACACCAGCCGGTTGAGGTACTGGGTGAAGATCGCGGCCGGGTCGGCAGCGGTGCGGTAGTCCGACAGTCGTGGGGCTTCCCAGTGGATCTGGGTGCCAAGGGTCTCGTCGCGAATGATCCTGGGAGATCGGTGTGGTTCTCGGTCGTGCAGTGATCGGCTCATGACGGGGGTGTCTCCTTGGCTGTGTTGATAAGCCGGTTGAGCTGCTCGGTGCGCCGCCATATGGCGGCCAGCTCGGTGCGCAGTTCGGTGGCGAAATCGGTGAGGTCTTCGCGATCGGCCATGGCATCGGCGAGGCCGATCATGCGGGTTCCGTTGACCCGGAAGGCACGCCGATAGGAGTCATCGAGCACCTCACGGGCGTACGACAGGACCGTGGTAGATGCGCCGGGCAGGGCGTGCTCGTAGGCGTTGAAGATGTGCAGGGTGAACCGGTGGTAGCGGTGACCGGGGGTGGCTGTGTCGGCGGGGCTCCATTGCGAGTCGCTCGCCGGGTTGATCGCTGCTCTGATCACAAGGGCGGGGTTAGGGGTTTCGCCTTGCCGCACGAGTTTCCGGATGCTCTGGATGGCCCAAGCGTTGAGTGGGTCTTCGATATCGCTGTCGAGAACAAGGTCAAGTACGGGCTTGGCCCGGGCTGCGGTGAGCCACATCAATGCGCCGATGAACTGTGTCTCTGGGCTCCAGCGTCGCTGGATGGTGGCGGCGGGGACTTCGCCGTCGCCCTCGGCGGCGCGATCGGCGCGGATGTGGCCAGACAGGTTCACGTCAACCTGATCGTTGGGACTGTGATCGCTGGCTGGGTCGCTCATCGCGGGTGCTTTTCGTCGTAGCGGGCTTCGTATTCAGGATGGGCCACCGCGAGCCTGGTCAGGAACCGTTCGAGTTCCTGGGTGATCCATAACGCTGCGAGCACCATCGCGATGGCGACGAGTGGAAGCAGGTAGGCCGCGGCGGACATGTCGGCTATCCCCGCCGGTAGCCGCATAGGTAGGGCAGTATCCGTCGCCACCATGGGCGGCGCGGCGGGTGCATGTCGAGCATCCGGGCCAACCACTCGTTGGGGTGTTCGCGTGGCTCGTCGGTGTCTGGCTCGATCACAAGAGTTCCGACGTGGGATGGGGAGCCGTCTAGCTCGCCCCAGATCTCGTAGACGCCTGCGCCTTTATGGATGATCTGGTCGTTAGGCGCAGCGTTGCGTACATGCGTCTCAGCGGCTTTGTACGCGTCGTGAGCGGTATCCCATTCCAGCGATTTCCACAGCGGCGCTGTCAGCGTGGCCAACGGATCGGTAATGGCGGCGATGAAGCTCATGTCGTTGGTCCTTTCACTTCTGGTCAGTCGGCGGGGAACAGTTCGTTGATGTACTCCCAATACAGATGCAAGTTGTCGTCCCACCGGACGCGCACCATTCCCTTGTCCGGCGCGGTGCCGGTCAGGTCATTGGGTGTCCACGCCTTTCCGGTGGCCTCGACACTGCCGGGCTCGGATCGGTCCTCGTGGGCCACTCTTGTCCCGGGCTTGAGTTCAGTGATGTTCACGAGTTCACCTGCGCTGCGTGAGCCCGCACGACGACTCCGACCGGAGCGTCTACCCATTCCGCGTTGTCTGGCAGCATGTCTTGCAGCGCCGAGGGAATGGCGCCCTGGCACATCACATCGTTGGAGAAATACTCGGCGCCTGTGCTGTCGCGCCATCTACGGACAGCACCGTCGAAGCCCAGCGAGGAGGGGCCGGTGTTGATGCCGGGACGTGCGGTGTAGTGCTCGCCTGCGATACGCAGACTGTGCGCACCTTCTGGGGTGCGGTCGCCCTTGATTGCCCATTGCACTTTCGGCTCCCAAAAGGCTGCTACTGCATTCATGCCGACACCGCCGTTGCCTGGTTAAGTGCCTCAAGGTCAATATTCGGTGCTGCGATACTGAGGGCAGCGGCTCTGCAGGAGGCGACCTCCTGTTGGTAGGCCCGGTATTCGTCCCACGTCATGCGGCGGCCTGTGAGCGGGTCGTGGGCGTGGTCGGACCAGGCTTGGCAGCTGTAGCAGGTGATGCGATCGTCGGCGGCGAGTCCTAGGTCTTCGAGCTGATCGTCTAGTTGGAGGGCTTCGGCGAGATCTCGCTTCTGCTCGGCTGTTTCGCGGCGCTGGAGTAGTTTCTCCAGCTGCTTCATTGCGTTCATGCGGACACCGCCATTTCCTGATTGGCGAGTGCCTTGATGCGATCGGGCCGGAAGCCCGACCAGTGGTCCTCACCGGCCACCACTACGGGGGCCTGCAGGTAGCCAAGACTCATCACGTAGTCGCGGGCTTCGGGCACCTCGGTGATGTCCACGAGGTTGTACTCGATGCCCTGCTTATCGAGAGCCTTGTACGTCGCGTTGCACTGGACACAGGCGGGCTTGGTGTAGACAGTAATCATGTTGGGAGTCCTTTTATCGAATTGGTCTCGCTCGCTTTCCTCTATTCTATATTGACTCAATTGTATTAGCTAGACCTTTTCGAGAAATAAAGGTAACGATTTGGTAAATAGGCGTGTCGATCATCGCTATCTGATTGCTCCTATTTTCCATTCCGGCACGGCTTAAACTGCGATTACCGCCGAAATGGCAACACCCTCTCTTCGATGCCTCAAATCAACTCAAGAAACACATAACCGCAGTCTATCGCCATACTCAGGCATTCTCGCCGGTATGCAAGCGAGTGGCTCACTGGCCGTGGATTCGTTGTTTGTGTGTCCCATCAGAACTCCGCAATGCATACGGCTCTGTAATTCGGCGAATTACTTCTACTATGCAATGACAGGAGCCTCCAGCCACTCACAGAAAGCCTGTTAAAAGTTCCCTGGAGGATAGGTCCACACCTTCCGGTACGGCGTCTCCACGGAATAGCTGGTAATCGAACATCTCGATAGAGTTATCGACAGGGAATCTGCGCGGAATGCTGACCGAGAGGAGAGGACCGTCGTCCTGAGTGATCACGTCGGCGGCCGTTACGGGAAGGCTCGTCTGATTGAGGCACCATTGTAGGATCTCGGCGCGGCCGGGCCGGATGGCAGCCACACACGGGTCGAATTCGCCCTCTTCATCGACGGACCAGGCGTACCAGCGTTGGCCCTTTGCCCAACGGCCAGTACCGAGGTCGGCGCTGTCCAGGTAGAACCCGTAGGCGTCCAGATCCTCGCCGGGTGGGAAGACCAGGTAGATGTCCCAATCGTCGGCGGCAGGGCCGACGAAATACTGATAGACCTCGCAGTCGTAGTGGCGCTTGCGATGAACTGCGCCACCCGTGAACTCCTCAAGCCAGGCGATCACCGCCTCTGCGCTGTCCTGGCGGGTCATGATCCCGCGGTCCTCGTCATATGCAACCCATTGGGTGTCGATCCTCATCTAAGACTCCTTCTCCTGGCCCTGGTTGAAGGGCTTGCCCACCGCCGATATGTTAATTATAGTACACATATCTAGCACGGGCGGCAACTGAGAATCTCCGAATAGACGGAAGGTGAGGCACAGTCGATGCGCCGAGTAATACACGGAGACAAGGGGACTGGTGGTGTGCGCGCTAGCCCGAGGACTAGGGCGCTGGACAAGGAGGGCTCGACGTGCACGGAAGCCGACAAGGATGCCGATATAGTTCGGTTTGTGAGTGAGGCACTGACCAAGAGGCGCCGCCAGGAGCTTGGTGGCGCGATGCGTCAGCGGCGAACCGAACTGGGCAAGTCGCAGGCTGACATCGCAGGCAAGGCTGGCTTGACCCGAGAGTTCTACCTGGCGGTGGAATCAGGGAGCCGCAACATCTCGGTCGATAACGCCTTCGCGATCGCCGATGCCCTCGACATCCACCCATCGGCCCTGTTCGGGGCCATCAAGAAATAACCCCTCTGCAGTCACCGGACCTGCGGGGACCAGATCAGGTCGGCGGGCAAGGGGATATTCTCGGCATAATAGGCGCGACCTCCGCTGTGCCATAGGCCGAAATCCCTTGTCCTGCTTGTGAGTTCGAATATCTTAGACCCGGCCCGTACAACCGATTTTTCGGCGAGTGCTTCCAAGTCGGCTACCGTCTCTATGCGGCAATAGACGACAGATGCGAGAGCCGAGATCAGCTCGTCCGTCGGCGCTATCCCCGCGCCCGCCAACACATTAGCGATACGCGTCTTCAGCTTCAACGAGGCTGTCATGGTCACCTTTCGCTTCACGACGTACACGGCGGTCGAATCTACTCGGGCCTGCCATGGAGGTTAGAACAGTTGGGCCGCTCGCCATTGCTTGGTGGTCTCATTTCGCAAAAGGCCGTAGGACGAGTTCTTGAGGCCGGTTGGTGCCCACGCGTACGGCGCGGTGTCGGCGACGGAGTTAAGGCTGATACCACAGAATCGTAGGTGGCGATCACGCGCGGGTACGGCGGAGGCCGGGTCGATTGTGGCAATTGGGATCTGCTGGCGGCGTAACACGGATTCGATGATCGAAAGGTCTTCGCGGCCAGGCTTAGTCACGATCAGATCGCCTGCGGCGGGGACTATCCGAGCCCGGTCATCCGGTGGGCTCACGTCCCATATCGGGTTGCCTTCGGCGTCCTGTGTCCAGCTGATATCCCAGCCATCCGTAGGTGATTCGTGGCACCACGGATTGAGCATCGGCTTAGCGGTAGCGATGATTTCAAGAAGGCTCGGAAGCCTTGCCGTGAGGCTTGGGTCGAGCTTATCGAAGAGGGCCACCCATACGCCGAGGTCCTTGTCGTGGCGATACTTCTCCCACGCTTCGATCGGGCTTATCCCGTCGCGGGCCCCGATCATGTTGGCGAGCAACAAAATCCAGGCTACATGATCCGTAGTGGTCGGAGTGGGGTCAGCGTGTCGGCGGGGTCGTAGCTCGCTCGCAGCGGCGCGAGCCTGTGGCAGGGTGCGTATGCCCGCAATGGGGTCGATTCGTTTGGTGATGTCACGGTGCACCGACGTGGTCAGATGATGGTTTTCGGCGCGGCGGATCCAGTAGACGATCATCGCATCCAGCGCAGGAGCCGTGTCTTCCACGATCGTTACTCCTTTGAACCAGGCCGCGATTCGGATTACGTGTTCATCGAATTCGGCGCAGGCGTCACCAGCAGCTTGGGCCATATACATGTCGGTGTGATCGGTGAACTCGGTCTGCCCGCGGATGATGTCCATCGGTTGAGCCAGCCGCAGGGACGTTCCGGTGACTATTTCGTCGGTGGCGAGATCAATCCCCAGCACGATCTGGTTGCCGCGGTTGGCGCGGGCGGCTACCCACAGTGCATCCTGGCGCTCTCGATCGTCCACGGGCGGCTCAGCTGCGGCGAAGGCAGCCGCTTTGGCCTCGACCAGGCTCGGGGCCTGTTCAGAGAACTTGTTGGGCGCCAGCGCGTGATACGCGGAGCCCAGGCGGCGCAATAAATCCTGCGTGAGCGGGAAGTCGGGATCAGATTCTGCCCGGCTGACCTGGGGCTGGCTCGGAGCACCCGGAACTGAGGAGATCGCCAGCTGAGATGCGCCCAGCACGTGTTCACGCACGTCCTGAAACCATCTGGTCAACAGCGGGTGGGACACCATTGGATAGCTCTACATAGCTGTAAATATGTATCGATTCCGTGCGAATGTCAACCAATCACAGATATTCGGCCAGTGCAGTGCGCGCCGTCTACGCGACACATCTGTACAACACTTAACTGTTTATGTATTGTGTCACCTGTCGCATATGCCGCAAGTGGTGATGGCGATACAGCAGGTAGGGAGAGTGGCCGATGAGTTCACTGCTTACGTCGTGGGCCTCCAGAGCGGAACTGCGGCATGTCTAACGACCCTTGGATCAGCGAGCCGGTCGAGTACGTAGCGACGTATGACCAGGCAGTACGCAACATGGTCTGGACGCAGGTTGAGCCGACAGTGCGGCTGGCCGGTGGATTCGAGGCGGTGCGCGCTGATCCGGCTCACCCCATTCATCAGGTGTACGACGATCTCGGCCCACTGGAGCGCGACTACGAGACAATCGTGAGCCGATCGTTGGATGAACTCACCTCGACGTACTACGAGATCGACCCGCAGCACGGGGTTCTGCTGACCGCGGAGGCGCACGAGGTCATTGACCGCCATGTCAGGGCAGTTCGGGAAACCAAGCCGATCCTGCACTATCGCGATGATCCCGGCTTTGACCGTAGTAATCCCGACGAACTGAACCCGCACCACCCGCACGAACTCGATCCCTCGGTCTACATCGAAACCCGTGCACAGGCACTGCGATTCGATGTGCTGCACGAGATCGCCCCAGATATCGCCGGAGCCGGTGGATTCCCGGGGGTGGCCCGCAATCCAAACCACCGCCGCCACAATTCGTCCGAGGGACTGGCCAAAGTACGCCAGCAGTATGACTCGATCGTGGAACGTGCCGAACGCACGTTCAGCAACGATGCGTATTACCACGACATGGAATACGGCTGGGGCCTAAGAGCTTTCGCCATTTACGAGCTGAAACAGATCGCCACTTCGGTTCGCAAGCTCACGCCCGCTGAACTGGCAGCCGAACAGCGAACGCGCATGGAAGGTCCAGCCAGGATTCCGGCGATTCCCGAAGGACAGCTCAGGATCAACGTCGCGAACAGTCCCGTTGCCGCGAACCGTACGCAGGCGTCGGCACGGCCCGCCAACGACGAGATCCGGCGATTCCTTGTCGATCAGCGTCTCGGAATGCGCCCGGGTGCCTACTTGTCCGCGTTGGCTGCAGCGGCGGGCACCGGTGCAACCCTGCAGGAGGCGGCACGTAACGAACTCGCGCGACGTGAAGCACTGTCGGCAGAGGACCATGCCGCCGAGGATGCGATCCGTGCACGTGAGCAGGAAGCGCATAGCCGGACAAAGGATCGGAGCCTTGTCGGCTCCGATATGAGCCTCTAGTCATCGGAAGAGAAGGGACGCGGCGGTGGGGTCAGCACTCGCAAAAATGATGGGGTGGACGGCGGTGATGGTGATGGCTACCGTCGCCCTGCTCACGTGGCCAAGAGCAATGCGATCGGCCTCGGATACGATTTGGGGTACGAAACTGACTCGGACAGAGCCGATTCCGATCTTAACGGATGAGCCGATCCCATCGCAGGAACCGCTGCCGGTGCTCACCGATCGCCCTCACAGGGGCGGGCCTGCCGCCGACCCGATCTCCTGGGCGCATGTCGGACTGGGCGCGCTGGCGGTTCTGGGTATTGCGCTGGCCGGATTCACGCTCTGGAGGATCGGACGGGCTCGTTCACGTGCTGCGGCAAAGCGCAGAGACCAGGTGCAGCGATGGACCCAAGGAGTCAAGGCGCTCAATGCCGCGTCGGATGCGTTGATCGCGTTCGAGATGGAATTCGAGAACAAGCCTGAGGCCGCCTACTTCGACAGGCCACTGCTGGCCGATGTGAACGAACCGGCCACCGCGCGGTTCTATACCGCGTACGGGGAAGCACAGTCCTTGCTCACAGAGACCATACCGACCGACGACCAACACATCGCGAACTTCTTGAAAGCAGCACAGGAAGCGTGGCACGCCTTCGGTATCGCCGACGAGAACGCGCGCCGTAAGGCGCGTATCGGCGTCGTCAGCGGTGACAAACATCTGGCCATGGGGGAGAGGCGCAAGCTCGACCAGGCCCGCAAGTTACTGGCTCAGGCCATGGACCCTGCGGCATCGGCCGCAGAGGCAGCCTCCGCGCATGCCAAAGCACTCGAACTACTCGACAGCATCGGCGTGGTAATCCCGGAAAAGCTCACCACCAAGGGCATCAGGGCTATCGAACAACGCCGCCAACTGGCACTGACCACATAGCAGAGGCACGACGAAAGGTTCGTGAATCCGATGACTGACGAAGACCCCTGGAACAGCCAGCCGCCGATGAACAGTTCGGCCTCCAAGACATTCACCCGCGCCCAAGCTATCCGGCACGAGGTATTCATGCAGACTGCGCCGGAGGTCATGTACTCGGGTGGGTTCGATGCGGTCCGGGCAGACCGCGACCATCCTATGCACGAGATCTACGATGACTTGGATTCCCTTGAGCGCGAGTATGAATCGATTGTCGAGCTGGTCAGCAATACGCTGCGCGACGAGCATTTCGAGGAAAGGGAACGTTATGGCCTGCGCACAACGTTCCAAGCGGCCTGCCTGATCGAAGATCTGCGGCGGGGGATGGAGAAGCCGGTTCTCTCGAAATACGACGACCCGAATTATCGGTATGACGCACCCGACGAAATCGACACCAACGTCTACAGACATACCCCTGAACAAGCCGTGCGCTCCAGCGTTCTTAGCCATATAGCAGGTGACATCGAAGCGGCTGGCGGCTTTCCTGGGCTGGCCCGCAATCCAAACCACCGGCGCCACAACTCACCAGCGGGAATCGAGCGGATACGGCGCCAGTACGACGAGATTGTCAAACGTGTTGAACCACAGCTCGACAGCTCCGATTTCAGCAACGACGGTCCAACAGAACAGTTCCCCGACGACTTCGGCTGGAGCCTAAACCGTCGTGCCCTCGAACTGGTCGAAAGCACCGTCAAGGAGGTCCAAGAAGAGTTCCGCGCACACAAGGCCGAAGCCTCCCTGACGGCACAGCAAGTGCGGCGGAACCTCCAGGAGTTACGGCTAGGGATGCGCTCGGATGAATACGTGCAGGCGCTAGCCGGATCGACCGGCGCCGGAACCTGTCTGCAACAGGCGGCGCGAAACGAGATCGCCCGCCGAGAAACCCTGACTGAAGACGCACGCCACATGGAGACGGAAGCACGTACGCCACGCCAACAGCAGGGCCGTGAACAACGAGGGCCCGAACTGAGTTTGTAGCGCACCCCCCACCGACCGACTAGTTACTGGAAGGCAGAGGCGTTGCCAATGTCCACACACAATCCGTATCAAATGCTTCTAATTACGCTGCCGCCCTATGCCTTTGCTCTGCTACTCCTTGTGGCTACCGTGGTGAGCCTAGTGTTGCTGCTTGGACAGGTCCGGACATATGCGCGCACCAACGAGCGCCAGAAGGCGGGCGAACGGGTACTTGCGGTAACTGTCATCACCGACTGCGGGCTCTTGATAGGCGTTCTGTTCGCTACTTTGAAACTGCCGGTACCTCCGAGCATAGGGTCGCAGGCCGGGACCTGGGACTGGATAGCTGCTTGGGGTTACGGACTGCTTTCAATGTCCATGGCTACTCTTCTTTTCACCTCTAGCACAGTAATTTTCGCGCTGTTTGTGTGGTCGGTCCGAGACATCAGTACGAAACTACACAGCGGTCTGTTCGGCCGAAACTCTCTCGAAAAATCCGAAAGCAATATCAAATGCGAGCAAGGCCCTAGCGAATTCTTCGTCGCATATAGGGCGCGCACTGGCTACTTCGAAGACCGTGAGGGCTTGACCGAGTTGCTGGAGAGAGTCACTGAATGGGGTTGGTACCACGATGTTTCCGAGGAAGACATCCCTGATGTATGGATGCGACTTCCTGACGGAAGTTACCTCTCACTACAGGTCAGCCGGACGCCACACGGCGACGGTCGAAGCTGTGCGCAGGACACATGGAAGATCGTGAGGCCCGACAACGGCGATGCGGTAGTCGATGGCCTAATGACTGAGTACAGCCCTGAAAATCCCTGGCTTCCAAGAGGATTGTGAAATGAAACCGATGGCCACGCTCGACATAGAGGAGACCGCGCGCGGCGGTCCAGACTCGCCAGTGCGCATCGCAGCAGCACTGAGGTACGCGGTGCCGCAGGACCTCGGCAGCGAGGCGGTCAACTGGAAACGGCCTGCTGCTGCCCTGCATTGGGCATTGGTGGGTGCACCACAAATCGCAGTGCGGGCCGTGAACTGCGTCCTGCCTCTACTCGACAACACCATTGGGTTACTACCGCCATTGGATCTTGCGCCGGTGACCGCCGACCGAGCCTGCCGGTCAGCGACGTTCAGGAAGCACACGAGCCAGATCCGGACCACCGTAACCCGTATGGATCAGCTCCACGGCCCGCTATTCAACGCACTGCCAGAATCTGAGAGAAAGCGTGCGTATGGCGCTGAGTGTCCACTGGGGACCAACCGGGAACTGCTCGGACCCTTGATAGACGACCTCGTTTTCATCAGAGCGTGGCTCGCAACCCACGGAGTGAAAGCTGGGTACTGGTCGTACCGCTTGATGCTGGGCGCGCTGGACTTCGTGGCGATGTGCTCCGATGAGCATCGTGACCAGCTTGCGTCACACTTCATCTGCTCAGCCGAAAGCGCCGCGGCGCGCATCGAGTTGGACGATGAAACCACGGCGCTAACCGTCCGGTGGGCCTACGACGGCGCCCTCCAACTCGGCGGGTCTCTACCCAAAGAGAACGTACCCGAAGCCCTGGAGTACCTGTCCATATCGCTACGAACCGAACCGCCGGTCAAACTCGTGGTCAGCGACCACTAACTAGGGAAACGCGATGAAAACACCGAAGCAACTCGTTGTTGGCGAACGTATTTCGATTCGATTCGCCGAATGCCCAGATAGTGACGGTACCCGCCGCCGCAATGTTCAACGAGAGGGGACGATCGTGGGATTGACGTGCGCCGAGCCGCGTCGGGGATACGCGATCATTGACTTCGACGGGATCGGGCGGCGCTACATCTGGCGCAACCATGCCGAAGACGGCCGCGTTCCCGATGGGCGGTGCAAAGCGCATGGAACGGCTGCCCCGCGCGTCGCTAGGCGGCAAGACGGGGCGCCCAAGTAGAGTCGGCACTGTCGAGATCGAACGACCTCACAGATTCGGGGGAATCATGACTGGCAAAAGTTTTGACTACACGGAACCGCAGCGACTACACGGTTGGCTCGTGGAGATCCTCAGCGGCAGAGCCGATCTAATCGAGATCCTCGACGGCGAAACCGTTGTCGCCGAGATCCACCCTGCTCGCGCTGACCTGCCAACACCTGCAGGGTGGATAGCTGCAGGCCATTTCTACGATGACACCAAGTTGCCGCCGCCATTTGACACCCTCGAAATCGAGAGCAATAACATGGGGGCCTCGGTCTGGATCTACGGCGCGACCGGCGCCATGATCGCCGCGGTGCCCGGTGGTCCACGAGACGTGGCCGCCGAATACAAGTTCTACTACGCGGCCAGCGCGACGGCGTCACCCATGCTGATGCAGGGCTGGAGCAACGCGCAAAGCCAGTGGAACGGGAACGACTCGACGCAATATGTGCAACGGCACCGCGAAGCGGTCCAATTCTTCAACTCGGCGCTGAGCGGCACCCAAGGCTCTGCAACACCTGGTCAGCCATAACGCGTTCGTACGGAACGATTCTCGCCATCACTCCACGGATTGAGTCGCTGCGAGTGATGATGATGGGGTGAGTGCTACACCACCCGCCGACGGCGCCGAGGGATTGCCCGGTTGGCGACGTTTCCTGCGCAAGCTGTGGGCGGTGCTCAACCCCGACCCCAACGGACCGTGGGCCGACGTGGTGTTCTACGACGAGGACGGCGGCGTGCACACGCGCCAGCGCTGGCTAGGCCGCGAGTACCTGATCGACGCCACCGGCATCGACGCAGAGCCGCCGTATCTGTTGACGGTACGTGATGCCGACGGACGCGAATACCGCTCGGAGCACCAGTCGTGGCAAGTAGCGCAGAAGGAGTCCTGGCGGCTGAGCAACATGCACACCCGGCAGGTGCGCGATGGACGCGAGGATTCGTGGCCACCGGACGATGAATCACCCATAGCCTGATTCGTCACTGACGAAATGCAGCCCGGGCGAGGGGTTTTGGCGAGCGAGGGGCTAGTACCGGGGTTGAGCCTCGGCCCATTCTCGGGCGATCTTGGCGGCCTGATTCCACGCGTCTTGCTCGCTGGTGCCGTAGATCTCGTTGGTCTTGCACGTCACCTGCGCGAGGGGAACTTCCCGGCGATTCACATCGTCAAGGACCCGGGTGATCTGCGCGACGTGGGTGTACTTGCCGTACAGCAGCCGCATGGTGTCGATCTCAAAGAAGAACCCGTACCCGTTCGATGAGAAGTCCATCCGGCATTCCTACCAGGAACAGCCCGCGTTCTCACCCAACTTGTTCCGTTGCGGGCCTCTGACCTGCGCGGAACAAGATAAGTGAGAAACAGAATCGAGTTGACATAACGTATGTCCGACCTGTCGCAGATTATTCGGCAAAAGTCGCTACTGAACAGGGTTGCGACAGATTAAGTGAGAACTCATTTCACCGCTGATGGCCAGTGGTTCTCATTTGATCTGTCGTAAGTCCACTCGACCGGGCTCGCGTCGCCAACGTCACTAGCTTTTATGTCTTGGAGATACCAGAAGGTTCCGTGCAATCCGGCGGTATTGCGGTGGAGCGCGCACCAGCGGCGAGCGCGGTGGCGCCGAGACAGTTCGGGGGTGTCGTCCATGGCGTCACGGAGCACGGTCAAAAGGTCGATGCCTGTCAACGGCAACTGAAAATTGATCAGATATCGACGGCTGAAAATTCACCACCCGGCTGGATCGTGGGTGCCGTCTGAGCGCCCCATCGGGAATCGAGGGCTTGCGCCCGGGGGGATGATGGAGCCGTGGGTAAGGTTGACCCCGAGGACGACGAGCAGTTCGCGCAGGCGATGGCTCAGCTATCTGAGCTGGTCACCTGGGCCCGCGCTGAGTTCATCGCCCAGGACGATCCGGGCGCGACCGACAAGGCTCGCGAGGCTGAGGATATCGTGCGGTCAGCCGATGATCTGGTGACGATGCGGGCGATTCGGCGCCTGGTTGAACGCCATGGCGGCGGACCGTGGCCCGCCGAGGACATCGCAGCTATCACCGGCCGGGATGCTGAATCGGTCCAGCGTGTCCTGGAAGAAATGGTGCGCTCAGGTTTTGCCTCACCACCGCAAGACAGCTAGTAGCGAGCCGGGGCTCGATGAGTGTGGTGTTCCACGACATTGGTTACTCGACAAGGCCATCTAGGCGCACCTCGAACTCCCAGGGCGAGTCGCCTTGAGTTGGTGGTGCTGGATTCTGTTCGGCCCATCGTTGGATCTTTGTTTCCATGTCGCGCAGTTGAACTTCGATTTCGATCACACGATCCGCGTACTGAGCGGAGATCTCTTCGAGGTGAGTTACTGCCGTCGCGCAATCGGGGTGCCCTGTTGTGCAGATTCCGTGATCGACGGCTGGGCTAGTCCTCACTGTCCAGGTGCCATCAGTGGCTTGGTCGGCTGCGGCGATAAACGCTGGGGGGCAACCCAACCGGATGGATACTGCCTCAATGTATCCACACCGGTAGTCAGTGATCATTACGCTTGGATCAACGGTGCTGCGCCAGCGTCGAGCCCGAACTCCTCGTGCCATAGCCGGTTGAGTCATCGTCACGCCTTCCTCGTGTTCGGGCATCCCATGGTCATACCGTTGCCGGACTTGTCAGCTTGCGGCAACGTGTTCTGATCGTTCCCGCTCGGCTGCGCTAGCTGCGCCGAGCAGCGCAGCGGCATGTTCGCGAGCTTCCTCTACGCCAAACGTCACGCCATTGTCATCGATCCACGGCGTCCAGCATTCACTGTCGGCGCCGCTCCCGAACGTAATGCCCACCGCCTCGAACTCTGATCGGCCTGGCATCTCTACAACGGTGATGTCGTTGGCGTTGAGGACATCTATGACGTGGGCCGCGTGGCTTTTTCGGGCGTCATTCTGCGACGGGAAGATGTCAGTCCACTCACACCCGGCGCAGAGTGCATACATGGATCGGCCAGGGGGATACTTCGGCAGCATGTAATGGACCGACATGATCGATTCAGGTATGTCGTTGCTCATATCCAATGTCTCCATTCAGATTTGCGCGCAGGGCGATCCAACACTCACAGTGTAGCACATGTGCTATGATGGGAGCATGGAGAGTGTGGGATTGCGTGAATTGCGGCAAAACGCATCGGATCTGGTCCGCCGCGTGGAAGAGGGTGAGGAGATTACGATCACCGTGGCCGGTAGGCCCGGGGCGCGTCTGGTGCCCGCGACACCGCGAGCCTGGCGATCCTGGCACGAGATCGTTGAGCTGTTCGCCGGGCCGCCAGACCCGGCCTGGGGCACCGACCGTGACGAGATTGCCCATGACGTGCGCGACCCGTGGACGGGCCGGTGAGGGCGCTGCTGGACACCAGCGTGGTCATCGCCACCGACATCGAGCCTATGGAAGGCGAGTTGGCGATCAGCGCCGTGACATTGGCTGAACTGCATTTCGGGGTTCTGGTCGCCAAAGAACGCTCTGTGCGGGCCGAACGCCTGCGCCGCCTGCTGGTGCTGCAACGCAGCTTCGACGCCTTGCCGCTCGATGAGGCAGTGGCCGCGAGCTACGGCCAGATCGCTGCGGCGGTCGTGGAGGCGGGCCGCCAGGTCCGCCCGCGATCGATGGATCTGCTCATCGCCGCGACCGCTCATGCACACTCGGCCCGCCTCTACACCCGCAACGCCGACGACTTACGCGGCCTGGACGATCTGCTCGACGTTGTCGCGGTGTAACCCGTGATCAGAGCAGGTATCACAGCCTATGATCGGTCTTAGCCCAATTCTTGAAGGTGGTCAGCAAGTGGTGAACACGGTTCTCGATGGCGAACGCCGCCCCGAGATTCCCGGTATCGAGTCCGCCGGTTCGGATCCGGCGAAGTTGGCCCCGGCGCATCTCGTGCTTGATGTTTGCGCTGATAGGTTCGATGCGGTGGCCGAATACGGCTGTCGGGCTGACGGATTCGCCGCTTACATTGCCGGCCAGATGATCTTGACGATCTTCCTGCACGCCACCGAAGAAGACTCCTTCACGACGGCCGCCAAACAGGCCGCCGCCGAAGCTGCAGCAGCGGGATTCCCGGTTCAAGCGTTCGACTACGACCTGGTGGGCACCGGCGATATCGCCGCCCGGATCAACTGCGCCCGCCAGACGGTCCGCCAATACATCGCGGGCAGCCGCGGGCCCGGCGGCTTCCCCGCCCCGTTCGGCAGCACCGGACACAGCAGTGTTTGGGACTGGGGCAGCGTCAACGCATGGTTCCGCACCCACCATGGCACCGGGGACCCCGGATACCTTCCCGCTCGGGCGGTTCTGCAACGACTCAACCACTGGCTACTCACCCAGTAACCCGCCAGGGAGATCTGTGCTGACCGGCGCGCAGCCGTTGAATCAGATCGCGAATCCCGATGCCCGCGAACTCATCCGGGTCGGACCACTCGGGCAGCTCATCGTGACGAGCCGCAGCGGCTATCTTCTCATTGCTGTCAACGTCCCGAACGGTTTGTCTGGCTGCTTGGCCAACGACCTGCGCGTGCGGGCTGACCCGAACGTGTGCTTGCCCGCAGATAATCTGCCCACCAGACGATAAAATGTTGCCTTCGAGGGCATTGGCGGTGCCTCATCACCGTACTGAGCCTTCAACGCCCGTGCGGTCTTGCGCTGCATGCGGCGCACCGTGCCCGTCGACAACTCAGTTTCGGCCCGACTGCGTCCACCATCCGGCAGGGCCGACCACCGCCGACTCCGATAGCAACGCGCCAGCCAAATCGGCCCGACAACTGCCTGTGCCACAACAAATGAAACAGCACCGGCAGCACATGCATCCGATCACCGACGATTTGAGCGCCAGACAATAGCCGCGCCGGTTCGGCGAACACCGCGAGCAACGACTCCGCCACATCCTCGCGGCACACACGGGGGTGTCGATACCCCGATAGCCACCGAATGTTCGCCACCAACACCTGATCAGGCACACCTATCCGGCGATAACCCCAACCCACTGTGCGACAAGCAATTTCCGACAGATCAAACTTGAGCTGATCATCCTCAGTGATGCGCTTATCATCGCGCACGTCAAGAACCGTCACACCGCCATCGGCATATCTAGCAAAGTAGTCCGGGACATGGTGAGTGCCACCAGGCCAATGCAGCCGAAACGGCTGCGACGCCACACCCACAACGTGCGGATCAGCATCGAGCAGCATCAGATGATCACGCTCCAGCCAGGATTCATGACCTACATGCTGGCCAGTCGTAGCAAACCACCACAGGCCTGGGTAGTTGCTTTGACCTCTAAAATTCGGGAAGATGCGGGCAGGTGAGCAATCCAAATCAAATCTGAGCATCGCGCACTCAACCAGCGGTACTCTGTGGCGTTGACCATCGGCGACGAACTCCACGTCAACGTCACTAGCAATCCGCGGCGCAACCAGCGCCCGAGACGCTTGCACACCCAAATGCTAAGAGCCGTACGACAGATCAAATGAGAACGACACGCGGTTGCGACAGATTAGATGAGAATGCGACAGGTCATTTGAGAACGGACAACGTAATAGCCTGCGGCACAACGCATTACGCCGATATTTAGTATTACGTCAGGTAATCCTGATGCGAGAGATGTCGAATATCAGGACATCTTGATATCATGGGTGTACCCTACCTCTTATGACGGTCATTAACGAGGGCGACACGGACGACGTTCACGAGGTTTGGCTGGCGCCGGTGTTCGAAGATGGCGAACGCAGCATTGGGTCCGGCGACGGCGCACATTCAGGATCGATCGCGGTCGAGGAGATCGGTCAAGGCGACGGCGGCAGTATCTATCGCTGGCGCCCGGCAGCCGAAGTCATCGGTTGGCGCGTGATCTGCCAATGCTACTCACGCGGCGAACAATGGGTCAGCCCACGTTTGTGGAAGCGTGTTCCATCCGAAGCCCTCGAAAACCTTGATGCGGCAAAGATTTACGCTGCAGACAGCGACGTGATCGATGTAGATGCTCGCCCGGATGTTCACGACGCGGTGTGCGCCGAGTGGCGTCGTGAGCACATGGCTGAGGCCGACGCGTTCGCGGCGGTTCTCTCCGCGAGTCGAAAGGTCAAGGAGTCCACCGCCGAACTCTCGGAAGCCGTCGCGGCAGCCCGTGGAGTCGGTTTGCCCTGGTCAAAGATCGGCGAAGCCGCTCAGATGAGCGGGCAATCGGCCCACGAACGCTGGTCCAAACGAGGCGAAACGGCAACAGCGAAAAGTCGCACGGTGCCCTTCTCGGATTTGGGACCACCATGAAACTAAATGTTGACTATAGTTCACTATCGGTGATATGTTGGGGACACGACACCGACCGAGGGCAAGGAAATCGAACGTGGCTGAGCAGACCGGAACTCCGCGCCATCGCATCGAGCAAGCGGCCCGCGAGAACGGATGGGATATCGATCAGCCGTCGGCGGTCTACGCACCCCTGATGTTCCGCTACGCCAAGAACGGCCACTACCCCATCCAGATCATCTACGACATCGATGGCAGCCTGAACAACGAAGTGATCATGACCACCGACGAGATCGTGGACGAACTTCAAAGCATAGAAGGGCGATGACCATGAGCATCCCAGCGAAGCCCGTGCAAATCACGACCTGTGGATACGACGACGGTGGCGTAAAAGTCGAGCTACGGGCCGAGTTCGATACCGAGGCCCAGCGTGGTGAGTTCATGGACCTGTTCCCCAAGTCCTACCGGCTGCGGCCCAACAAGCTGTACCGCGACCAGCGTGTTGGATCTCGCGCCGTACCCATAGTGGAGGGCACATACTTGTTGGTAGCCAGTCGCACTACAGGCGACAAGAACGAAGCTGGCCACGCACGCCTACGCAAGGTTATGGCCAAGCTTGATGCGTTGGGCATCGAATGGGAGCAGGCACAAGGGTTTTGGTCCAATCCGCAGCCAAAACTGGAGCGTGTCTTGGAGGAGTTCGCATGAAGGCTTATCCCTTGCAGGCGACGGTCACCAAGGCGCTACGTCGCGACGCTGGGATCATCGCCGCCAACGGTAATTACAAGCGACAGGGCTGGCGGGTGCGGGGCGGCGGCGAGCACCCGGCTTCGATTTATCCAGACCTGCACGACACGATCAACAGCGAACGCGACGCGCGGGATGCCGCTCTACTCGCCGAGAATCTTGCAGAACTCGGTTGGACTGTGACCGCAGAACCTGATCGAGTCGTTGTCCACAAGATACCGAGTAAAGCGAAAGCCCAACGTGCACCAGAAAAGAAGGCAGTGGTCAGCCAGGCTGAACAGAAGCGCAGAACTGCCGCCGCGAGTCAATTAGTGGGCGCAGCAACAATATTAGAGATGTTCGACGGGAACCCAACGATCATCGAATACTTATACGCACAGGCCCAAGCTCTCCGCACGACGGGCTCGCTACAGACCGAAGTGGCGGCGAAAGAGCCGCGCCTCTTCCATATTTGGAAGATCACGAGTCACGCAGACAAACGGGTAACTAGCGTGTTGGCTGAAAACGAGGCCGACGGACTAAGGAAGTGGGCAGCCAAAGCAGGCCTTTCCGAAGCGCCGCAAGACCACTATGCAACGGCCGATGAGTCGATTGGAGATGACCGTGGCTAAGCCCAAGGTAACCAACATCGTTCGTCACAACGGGCAGACCTACACGCGTACTGGACGCAGGTACAGCCATGCCGTGATCACAGTGTCATCAGGCCCAAACGCTTACGGCCACCCGTCCCAGCCACTAGTGGAGTGGGCAAGCACGCTGGAACTCGCACAGCGCAACGCTACGCAAATCGCGGGACGCCGTGACCGTGCCCGCAACGGCACTCTACGCGGAGGCTGGGGTAAGGAATGGCATGCCGGAATCACCGACATTGACGTGGTACCAGTCGATCACGAGGAGAGCTGAGAACCATGAGTGAGAACGTAAGCGACGTAAACCCCGCCAGCATGTCGTTTTACCTGCAGAAGGGCGGTGGTCCGAAGACTAAGCTCATATCCGTCGCTGAGATGCTGGCCGCGAGCGGGATCGATGTGCACAGGCTGATTGTCGATACGTTTGATCCTGTGCCACAACACGGCTGGCTCGATCACTTTCTGCGCCAGTCGCGGCCGGTGACGCTGAGTCCGGGGCTGCGCTCGGCAGCCGAGGTTCGCGAAGATCTGCTGGCGGCGATCGCGCGGCGGGCCGAGCACGATGTGAGCGAGGATGACCGGCAAGGCACTACTAAGTGGATTGAACGGGTCAAGGGAATGCCTGACGAACTGCTGTGGTCAGAGTATGCCACTCAGTGGGGTTTGCCCTCTGACGGCCAATCCTGACAGCGCCACTGCTTCCACACGAGGGTGATTGACGATATGAACAATTCTGAGGCCAGCGGCACTCGCGCGATTCTGACCTTGATAGGCCGGAGGCTGGACAGCCTGACGAAACAGGCACATGCTGAGGCGCGTGAGTATCCGAGCGCACGCCAGGACGCGATCGAACTCTCTCGATTGAGGCAGCTTGTGGAGGACCTCTCGACGGTACTGCTGGGCTGGGGCAACGCGCCTGACGGCGTGGGCGAAATGGTAGCTGAGCTGACGCACCCTAATCCGCAACGATTCCAGGTCGGCGACTTCGTTCAGCTCAAGTCTGAATACCTGGCACACGGGAATCCGAGTCTGTTCCAGATTGTCGAAATCAACGATGGGGAGGCGCTATTGGGCCAGCTCAGTAGCACCGAAGACGGCTTTGTCGGCGCTGGAGCGTCGGCTGCACTCGATGACCCAGAGCTGATCGCTGCGTTTCCTGAGATTCTGCAGCGGTACGCGAGGCACACCCGGTGACGGCCGTGCGACGGCGCGAGACGCCAGGCGGGATCCGCACGATATGAGCGCGGGCGATAACGTCAGGAACGAACTGTCTGAGATCGGTTTCAGCGGCGCGAAATACACCCGGCTACGCACGGTTCTGCAGCAGGCCCGCGACGGGGTGTTGGCCGCAGACTGGCGCGATCATCTAGTGACCCAATACGACGGCTCGGACCCTCGGCTACGGGTGCAGGCCGACGCCGAGTTCACCGCACTAACGGCGCTGCAGAATATGCCTCCTGCGCCGTGGGAGCCTGGAGAGGCGCCGAATTGGAAAGCCGCACTGGATAGTTGGTATGTTACTGCGCGCAATCTGCATGGCGAGTATTTCCTGTCCAATATGGAGCAGATGTGCAAACAGCTCGCTGTGGGCGAGAAGATCCTTCGACTTCCGAGCGAAAGCGGTGGCCTAGACCAAGGTTACGTCATAGGGACCGTCGCGGATGCCGACCGAATGCGCGATAAAGGGCGACGCCTGCACACTCACCAATACATCGTGGAGCGCACGCGCCTCACGGCCTACTACTTGGCGGGGCTGGCCGCGGGCGGTCTCGATGTGGACTGGGTGAGCTGGTATCGGGCAGAGGCTGCGACCTGGCCGGAAGATCAGCCTGACCGGGCCCGCGTTGAACAAGGTCTGACCCGGGCACCGTTTAGAGCTGTCATGCAGAAGTTGCCAGGGTACTGGCGAGCACCGACACCCTGAGCCCCAGCTCCCCCACTGTCGCAGCGACCATCCCGAGAAGGGCCTGATCGCTCTCCACATTCCCTTTTGCCCAGGGCGGAGCTACACTGCAAAAGTGGCGACACATGCGCCACAAGACGTAAACAGAGTGAGGTGTGTTTGATGTCTGATCAGCGGGTTCGGGTTGATTTTGATGAGCTGCAGGCGCAGATCGGCAAGCTGGAGCACTACGCCCAGGGCGTTGTCGCCGACACGAAAGCACCCCCCGAGGTTCTCGTCGGATACCGGACCGGCTATGCCGACGGCCCGTTCGCCGAGGTTGGTGACCTTCTGAGTCAGGGGCGCCTGTGCCGCGAGAAGGTCGGCGAGGCATTCGCTGGAGAGGCCCGTAATCAGGCCGACGCGCACCGCAACACGATCACCGGCTTCACTGACACCGACGCCGCCAACAAGTCTCTGATGGACAACACCGGCCAGAGCGGCGGCGAGGGTGATCTGTTGGCTCCCAATGGTGTTGGGCGAATTAACGATATCCAGTCTGGCGTCGGCGGCCTCAATGGACCCTATGACCTCTCGCTCCCGGACAGCTCCGGGCAGGTACGGCCTCAAATGCCGCCCGGGGTTGGACCTGATGCACCACTTCATCCCGGGCCCGCGCAGGTGCGCCCCGCCGACTAGTCGCTGCACCTCCCCCTCGCTTCGCGCGGGACTGGCCTGCATATACAACGTTTGCATTGTACAACGCGAGAGTTGTATATTGGGTTGGTGGGCCAATGGGGTGTGGACGTGTCACACATTGATGAGTGGCTCGTTGGTCTCGATGAGGACAGCTACGAGCAGGTCATCGCGGCCCTGGAATTGCTCTCAGAGCGTGGTCCAACCCTCGGGCGCCCACTCGTGGACCGGATCAGCAGCTCGCGGCACCACAACATGAAGGAGCTTCGGCCCGGGTCCAGCGGCCGGTCGGAGATACGGATCTTGTTCGCATTCGATCCGCACCGTACGGCAGTGCAACTCGTCGGCGGCGACAAGGAGCATCGCTGGAAACAGTGGTACCGGCAGAACATTCCGGTGGCAGATGCCCGGTACGACGAACACCTCGCCAAGACAGAAGGGACCTCACGATGACAACGCTCGAAGAGATGCTCATCAAGCGGCCGGTGAATCGTGCCCGGGTCGATGAGCACAAGGCTGCCATGAACACTGCGGTGCAGGTGCACGCGCTGCGCGAGTTGCGCGAGACGCTCAACATCACGCAGATCGCCTTGGCCTCACAACTGGAAGTCACTCAGGCTCGCGTTTCGGCGATTGAGCGTGGTGATTTCGAACGAGCGTCCGTGGACACCCTGCGCCGCTACGTCGAAGCTCTCGGCGGCCACCTGCGCGTGGAAGTCGAGCTTGGCGACGACCGAATCCAAATCGGATAGCGGCACCGGTGGTTCTACTGCCACCAGCTTTTGCGGGCTCTCTCGGCGTTCTCGGGGGTGAAATCGGCGCGGGCGCCTATGCGGTTGAGGATGGCGCGTCGGTGCCCCTGCGGCAGGTCTAGGAACGGCAGCGCGAACTCGCTGAGTATCCAGAGTGTGCGGGCGTCGCGGTCTTCCCACACCGATAGGAACGGGAACCATGGACCGAGGGCGCGGAAGGCCTCTTTGGTGTAGCCCCAGGATTTCCACAGCGGCGGCGGGAGTAGGTAGCCGTCGTCATCGAATGCCGGGGTCTTCTCGATCCAGTACTGGTAGGGGCCCACGATCGAGGTGAACTCGCGCCACCCGTTGACCGAGCCGGGCTTGGACGATACGACGGTGACCGTTTCACCTGTCCGGTAGGCCTGATCGCAGTTGTGGTGAAAATCGGGATCGATGCGCAGCGCACCAGTGGTCTGGACGGTGTGCACGAAGCCCGTCACTTTCGAGACACCGCTGTTAAGCACGAGCGGATTGCCGAGCATCCCGGCCTGCTGCGCGCGATCGATGGCCGCGCCCACGGCACTGGAGGCGGCGGCGCGGTAGGCGAACGCGTCGGCGAATCGTTCGGTGGTGGACAGGTAGTTGAAGGCATCGGCCTTGGGCCGCAATCGTGTTCCCGCGGCAAGAGCCGTTCCGGCACCGTGGTACAGGGGCGATTCCATTGTGGGCGCTACTCCTTTGTTTCGGCTGTCCTGCAGGCGATGGTCCGCTGTCACCTCGCATTGTGCCGCCCGAGGGGGACATCGCCGGAGAATCGGTCAGGAACTGATTTCGGCGGGCGGGTGACTTTCGATATCGGCTGCTATGAGCGCGGCCCCCAGGACGCGGGCATGTTTGTCGGCGAGTTGGAACGGGACGCCGGTGATGGAGAGCATGTCCCCGCCAGTCCCCTGGCCTAGGCGGATCTTGCCGCATTCGAGGGGTTGGTCGCTCAGTGCCACGTGAACGACGCGATCGCCCCATTCGTCGGTTTCGACGGCGGGCAGGGCGGTGACGGCGTACCGGTTCACCCTCATCGCTTCGAGGGCGGCGCGGGCGGCACGCACATGTTCGGGTTGGGCGGTGGCGATACCGAACGATGTTGCGATCGACTGTGCGAGAAGGGTTTCCAGGGTGTTCATTTCGTCGGGTCTCCGTTGTTCTGGCGGCGGCGCTGTTCGGCGACCTGGGCCTTGCTGGGTATCTTGCTCACGTAAAGGATGCTGTCGAACTTGGCGTAGTTCGTAGCCGAGCGTGCGCAACTCTGCGGCGATCTCATTTGAATACGGTCTGGGTGGCAGACCACCGGTACAGAGCCTCGCGAGTCGCGAGTACCTCAGCGGTTGACACCGCCACACCGCACCGGCCCACCGCATCCCAGAGAGCACCGAACCGCTCCTGCGGGTCTCGGGTGGTGTCGAGCCAAGGACGCTGGGCGGCGTACCAGTCAGCGGTCGGCAGGATGGCATCCAGCGGGCCGGACTGACGCCCTGGCGGGGTTAATTCTGCTGCTGCGCCCTGCACAAGCTCCTCAGCAGTCGCTTTGAACTGGCCGGAGGCGTCAGCAGTTGCCAAGACGGAGCGTGCGCGAAGCTCATCGCCGATCGCCGCCAGCACGTCGTGCGCGCCAGAACCGCTGGTTATGGGATTGTGGTGCTGGTTCATTTCAGACCCCCATCTTCGGTGTTGGTCTCCATGCTCTCTCGCCGGGCGGTGCTTTGAGCAACGAGTTCCTCAAAACGTGCGCGGATTTCGGGTCGCAACCGGGAAATCATGCGGGTTTGGCCGCTGTGCAGGGTATGCAGACCCTGCGAGGCATGCGTGCTGGTCAGGGCCAAGGCAAGGCACCAGTCGCGTCCGTAGTAGCGGCCACTGTTCGCCCAGGTGCCGTCGGGTTGTTTGGCGATGTGAAATCGGTTGATGCCATGGTTGCTCGACATCAGCAGCTCGTTGGGCTCGTAGTCTCCGCAGGCCGGGCACACCAGCACGCTGATGCGGTCGTGGTCGGCGCCGTTGAACCACAGGTCTTGCTCGCGGGCTTCGGCGACGGTGAGTTCGACGGTAATGACCAGCGCGTCAAACGCGGCATCGCGCTCGGCGATCGCCGCCTCACGGGCAGCGGTCACCTCGGGCTCGAAATCCATCATCATTTGGTCTGCCATGGCGCTACCTCCGGGCTCTGTTCTGATGGTTTCAGCCTACGCCGAATGTGAACTATAGTCAACTGCTGATGTTGAACCGCTAGACGCTAAAACCTCACTCCCCCAACATCAGTCGCGCCAGCGCGGCCGGATTCGCCCATCTCTAGCGGGTTGACTATAGTTAACATGCCGTGTAGGGTCGGGACTGCTGACGCGCTGCGTATCACCCACTTAGCCAAGGAGATTCGGCCATGACCAGCACCTCCGATGCACCGAATAAGGTTTACCGGGACAGGTTCGAGGTGATTTTCACCAAGGGCGGCGCGACGATCGGCCTGTTTGTGACGCGTGGTTGGCTGCAGAACGCGCTCGACGCGCGTGGGCTGCCATTGGCCCAGGAATTGTCTGATCAGGATTTCGCGCACCATGTGTTCCGCTGCTGTGAAACCAATGACATGCTGGCCCATGCAATTGCGAGCCGCAACAACGGGGGCCGGGCTTTCGGCAAGTCCGTCACGGGTGTGCGGTATATCGAAGATGACGCGCTGGCGACGCTGCTGGACGGCACGACGATCGCGGTACCGATGCAGATCATTGAGGGCATCAAGGCCAAGCTCAGATGGCTGGAAAACGCCGGGCCCGAGGACGAATCGCAGGCCGACTACCTGTGCCCGGACAAGGACGGGCACCTGTGGGTTCTGAGCGCTGGCTCGATCGGTGTCGCACCGGCCCTGCGGATCATCGCGCAGGACAACGGCACGCATGAAGTCCACGTCATCAACGTCTGCGACGGCACGCTCACCGCACGCAGCTCGATCGACCTCTCCGATCCCGGCGCAGCCATTCGATCAGCGCTGGACGTGTGGGACGCCACCGAGGTCTGAAATCCCCCTCCAGCGTCATCTTCTGTTTGACACACCTCTTGGGGCGTGTTGGGCCTGGCGCCAACCACCCAGTGAGCGGTACCGTCCTCTTCGTCACCTTCACCGGTGGCATCGAACTTCAAATAGGCGAGGTCTAAAAGCCCCGTGCGCCTTGCCCATCCACGGGCTACGACGGTTTTGCGGCTATTTGAAGGAGAACAGATGGGATCACCCGGGCGGGACGCTACACACCGCCAACTGAGCATCACCTTGTCCATGAACTGGCGCCGTAGGCGACCAACGCGACCGGTCAGTGCCGGTCCTGCTGCTGCACACGGTGGGCTTCCGGCCGCACCGTTGTGCGCAGCGTTGATGGCCGGGGCCTGCGGCGCAGCGTTGGCCTGCGCGATATGGCCCGCACTCGCGGGCCCGGTTTCAGTGGCACTCATGGCGCCTCCGTGCGTTGCGGCCTGCCTTCAACTGCCGATCACGAGCCGTCGCCGCGGGGCAACCGGAAGGCGTTGGTCTGCAGCCATAGCGGCATGGTCAGCGCGGATTTCCCGTCGGCGCTGCCGACGCTGATGCACACGAGGGCGAGCCATTCACCGAAGGAGCGCCGGATCCACGCAATTTGACGGCCCTCCTGCAGGGTGTCAATACGCAACCCGTGCTCCTGCACGACGTGCGGCGCGAATTGCATGGGCCGCACTCCTTCGGAATTGCCGGGCTCGGGCGGCCCCCAGTATGTGACCGGCCAGACCTTGGTTGTATCGACAATGACGCGGCGATCGACACGGCGCAGCATCTCAACCCCAGGCGGGTCGTTCCATCCATCGAACATACATTCGATTAACGCACACCAGAGCGGTATGCGAAAGTCCGCGATCTCGGGAGGTCACGCGCCGCCCTGCGGCATTTGCGTGGACCCTTCACACGGAGGGCCCCAGATTCCGGTCCGGTCGGCCTGTGCCTGATGTTCGGCGGCGGCGATCTCGCTGGCCCACCGGCTGGGCCGGTGCCCATAGGTGTAGGCGCGGGCGTGTCCGGTTCGGGTCGCATCGATCGAGTAGTTCAGCCCGGATGGCAGGAGGACGAAAGCCAGTGTGCGACCGTATCTGTCGTGAGCGTCTTGAGAGCTGTCGGCCACCAGTTGCACTCGTTGCCCTTGAGGGAAAAGGGTTTTGGCGTACTCGCTGGCCTGCGGCCCGCCGCACTGGACTGGCGTGTTGGGCTTGACCATTTCGTAGGGGTCGTACATCGGCTTCTCACGCACTATCCGGCGATCAAATTGTCCTGTGTCAAACCTGTAATCACGACCTGCCCCGCACAGGGCAGCTAGTTCGGGGATAGTTCGGTAGGCCCGCGTGTCCATCCACGTCTCGTGAAATCCCGGAAGCCGCCAAGGAAATGCGAGGAAAAATCTGAATGAGCTAATGGGGATAGGCCGAATGTCGAAGGGGCGGAACACTTGGGCAGTCCTACTGTAACCAGTGATGTACAGGGCCTTCCGGTTCTGCACCGATGCGGGTGCATATTGGTCTGTAGTCCAAGATTCGGACTACAGTGCGGTGGAAGTCGCCGATCGATGCCTGCAGTTCCTGCGATTTGGGCGTGGGCTGGCAGAATCGACAACTCGTAAGTACGCCGAGGCGATTGCCCTGTACTACCGGTTTTGTGAAGAACGGTCGGCCGATTGGGCTAGCCCAGATATGACCGCCTTTCAGATGTGGCTGCGGGTCGCACCTTCACCCCTACACCCGCATCCTGATCGCACGGCGTGGGCAGGCCCCGGTCACCGAGCTGCCCGTAGCAATGGTCGCCTGAACCTCATCACGTATGCCGTGTCCGAAATGTTCAAATACGCAGCTATAGAGGGATACTGGGAGCCATCGAAGCTGGGTCTTCTGTTCGAGACGGCGCCAGCCAAGCACTGGGGTGCCAGGCGAGACCGCCGCCCCGGCGCCGCATCCACTATGACTACTCGCCGGCGCCATCAATTGCGGACTAACCGCAACGAACGCCGGGATGCGCCGATTGATGCGGTCAAGGCCGCAGTAGGAGCTTGCGGAAATCTGCGGGATGCATTTCTGATTATCACACTCGCTACGACGGGGCTGCGTCGTGGCGAAGCTCTCGGGTTGCGGCTCAGTGATATTCATTTTCTGCCCAGTTCCACCGTATTGGGTTGCCAGTTCGAAGGCGCACACCTGCATGTGCGACCTCGAGAGAACAGCAATGCCGCGAGGGTCAAACGAGACAAGCCACGTGTGGTTCCGGTCGCTTCTACCTTGGTGCCCTTCTACGATCAGTATCGACACGAACGTGACTCGTGCAGAGCTGCAAGTGCCAG
This sequence comes from Mycobacteroides franklinii, assembly GCF_002013895.1. GTDB lineage: Bacteria > Actinomycetota > Actinomycetes > Mycobacteriales > Mycobacteriaceae > Mycobacterium > Mycobacterium franklinii. Next base: position 53,156 of record NZ_MAFQ01000014.1, read on the forward strand.
CGACTATGTGTTTGTGAATCTGTACAGACAGCCGTTGGGCGAGCCCATGAAGTTGCATGCGATCAACGAGCTGTTTAGTCGACTGAGTAGCCATGTCGGGCAGAAGATCACCCCGCACATGCTGCGACATACCTTCGGGACCAATGCCGCTCGAGAAGCAACGCTAGACGTAGTAGCAGAGCTACTCGGGCATGCGACCATCCGGTCCACGGAGATCTATCTACACCCCGATATTTCATTGCAGCGCAGAGCAATTGAAGGCGGCTCCCTGTCCAGTCTCCTCGATCCGAAAGCAACATGATGACCGACTACCGCAGTGCGCTAATACTCATGCCGCAGGAGGACAGGGAGGGCGGGACACGACAAAAAGGCCCATTCGATAATTGGCTTACAGAAGCGGGGTGGGACCCGAAAGCGCAGGTCTTGCGGCCAGAATCCACACACGAGACGCTGGGATGGAAGGAATGCGCAGTCAACGGCTGCATACGTCCTACGTGGGGGGTTAAGAGTCGCGGGCTGTGCAGTGGATGTCTCGGTGTGTGGCGCGCACGGGGGCAGCCTGATTTCGAGAAGTTCTGTGAGAAACCCAGGCGGCGAGTGGAATATCAGCTTTCCGAGCTTTGCGAGGTTGTCCGTGACGGGCGCCAATGTCGCCAACCTGCCAACTGCAAGGGGCTATGTAAGCGGCACGCTGACACCGTCCGCCATCACATGAAATCTAACGGACTAACTCGCGCGCAAGCACTAAAAATATGCACACCCTTCGGATTTGGCCCGCCTTGTCAAGTTCTGGCATGTGATCGGCCGGCGCAAATGGTGACGCTCGGGCTGTGTGTAGCACACCGCACGCGCTGGCAACGGATACAAAACGAAGGTAGCTCAACGTCGTTTGAGGAGTACTGTCGCCGGACCAGCCAAGTCACCGACGGTCGCATGGTGGTCTTCACGGGTCTGGAGAACCGGGTAGCCCGCCAGATTCTATTCGGGGTGTATACCCGTTCGCGTAGAGGATCTCTCACGCGGACTGTACATCTGCAACAGATAGTCGACTACGTCCGCCAGCTTGAGGTGGGCGATCTGCGAGAGGTCAAAGACGAGCCGCGGCCAGATATTTGGCCGCGTAGTACGACTCAGCCGCTGCTGAATACCATCTTGAAGGCGGTGGAGCACGGCGATTGCACACCCGAGGATTTTCGGCACGCCGACATATGGCCCGGTGCAGTTTTCGGTATGAACAGTCAGGTCGACTTTCGCGGGATTTACCAGCCATGGTTGCGTCGTGTCACCCAGGCCTGGTGTTGGGACAACCTACACAGATTCGGTGACTTCACCACCTTCATCAAGATGGTCAACGAAGTCAACTACTTCTCGGAGTATCTGCACGATCACGCAAAAGCTCATGGCACCAAGCTCTCTGCGCTGGATCGGACCATTGTTTCCGGTTTTGCGGCCCACGTCGCCGAGTTGGTTCGGACCTCTGCACCTCGCGCACGGTACAACGTCGAACGAGGAGGTAAAAACCTGCGCTTCACGTGGAAGAAGGGGTCACAGATCGGCTGTCTACTGTCGGTGCAGAGGCTGCTGCGGTACGGCCGCGAAACTGACATGTTGGAACACTGCCCTGGGTCTTTCATGATTACCGACGACTTGCTTCCACGCCGCGGCTATACGCAGGAAACTGAATCAGGAAGATCGCTGCCAATAGAGGTCGTTCGGCAGCTTTTCGCCGGCGAAAACCTCGCGTTGCTTGAGGCAATGGCGTCCGAGTATCCACGGTTACTGCGGATACTCGGTGAGACAGGTCGCCGACCAAGTGAAATCACCTCGCTGCGTTATGACTGCATCGACCACAGCCCCGGGGGCCCGTTCCTGGTCTATACCGAAACGAAGGTCACCTCAGGAGAAGTACGCAAAGTCCCTGTGCTGGCCGCGGTTGTGGATGCTGTACGAGTGCAGCAAGCGCACACCCGCTCACGTTTTCCCGGCACTGAGGCTTCCGACCTGGCCTTATTTCCTAGGCTCACGATGAACTCACACGGCTACCACGGAACCCATCCGAGCACATTTGGGCACACGTTCAACCAATGGATACGCGTCCTGCCGAAGCTTGACTCTGCCGAAATCGGCTCTGACGGAGAGCCTATTGCGTATGACAGGTCTCTCATCAGTGCCTACTCATTCAGACACACCTACGCTCAGCGTCACGCGGATGTTGGCACGCCGCCTGACGTTCTAAAACAACTGATGGGGCACGAGTCCATCCTGACCACGATGGGCTATTACAGGATCACCCAACAGCGTCGCCGTGAGGCTGCTGAACTCGTTGGCAACCTCGTGGTGAGCGACGGCGCGCTGGCCCTTCGGCCGATGACTAAGAGTCATCAACTGGCCAATGAACATGCCGGTATCGCAGTTCCTTTCGGCAAGTGCTCCAACCCGCAGAATGTCGCCGCAGAAGGTCACGGTTGCCCTATCCGGCACCGATGTTTTGGATGTGCGTCATTTAGCAGTGATCCCTCTTACCTGCCGGAAATGCGTCGGCGACTACTAGATCTGAAAGCTATAAGGGCACGCATCGACGCATTCGAGGGGGCACAGGAATGGGCTAAGCGCGATGCGCGTCCTAGTGACGAAGAGATAAGGGCCTTGCAGAAGCGAATACGCACCGAGGAAACCAAGCTGGTTAAGGCAACCCCCGAGCAACGCGCACTCATCGACGAAGCGGCCACTACATTGCGCAAAGCCCGAGCTGCGGCCACGGTCGACCTCAAACTGACTCGCCGAGAAGAGATCGACGACAGTTGGATCTCTTACACCGACGAACGCAGGCATGCGATCGACACCCTGGGCAAGCTGACCAATGACTGAACCACAGTCATACGAACAACGTGTCGCCCGGCTAGCTCAATCTCGGCGACGAGAATCGGATAACAAGCGTGCAGCGGTTGCCAAGGCACTACGTGACATGCGACGCGAAGATCGGCCAATAACACGGCGCGCCATCATTTCTCGTGCCGGCGTTCATCGCAACTTCTTGTATCGACATAAGGATCTCGCCGCCCAAATAGACGATGCCGCAGCCGCTTATCGTTCGCACCCACCCCGCCGGCAGGCAGATCGAATTAGCAATGACAGCCTTCTGGCGGAGCTGGCTACTGTTCGCCAGCGCAACCGCGAACTGCACCAGAGGATCCAGACCCTCGAACGTCGGCTGGGAGCGCAAGGATCAACTCTCGGCCCCGAACTTCTGGACCAGCACCCGCTGGTCGTAGAGCTGCGCCAACGGCTTGCACAAGCTGAGATCCAGAACCAAGAGAATGGCAGGCTGATGGATGCACTACTCGAAGACGTCGAAGTACTGCGGGAAACGAATCGATCGCTGGTGCGCCAATACGGACTTACCGAGCCCTGATCGCATCCGGCAGCGGACTCGTTGACGCGTACGCTGTGCACGCGTCAACGACGACGCGCAACGTCTCCACCTGACTGGCCATCAGGGCACGATCTGGTCGACCCATTCAATGCGCTGTGGCCGGTTAGATATCCAATGTGCCGCGATCTTCTCTCCTACGGCGCGCTGGATGCTCCGCAGATCATCATGAGAGCGGGTCCGGTGAGCTTCGACCGACTGGTGATGAGCTCGGTACTGATCACGTTCGGCAGGAGAGGCATGCGAGTAGCAATGTGCACCAAACATTCCAGCCCCTAGGTAGATTGCAGTATTCGCACAGTCTTCGCCGGTGGTGCGCACCAGGCCTGAACATTTAGGCCGTGCTCCTCGGACATCTTGAGTGCGATCTGATCTGGGTAACTGGTAGAGGTGACGTTCGAGCTGGTCGCACAGCGCTGGAGCAGGATTCACCTTTTCGGCGCCCTGTCGCACGGCCGCGTTGTGCCGAGCGAAGATGGCTTTGGGTCGCGACAACCCGTGCCCCCATCGCTCGTCGAGCTCGGCGCCTTGATGGACGATGCTGGCCGCCTGATATGCCTCTTGCGTACTGCGGTGAGCCATAAGGATATCGCTAGCTAGATCGGCGAAATTGAGGTCTGCCTCATCGGGCAGAGTTTGCAGTACGAGCATGCACTCAAGCATTTTCATACGCAGCTCGTCGATCACCTCCAAGGCGAGCGACGATACCGATTCAACCAAGTCATTTTCAGGTAGAGACCCAAACACGAAATATCAATGTACTACTAGTAGGGCAGACTTTTGGTATTGCCGAGCCATAACTGGGGTGCGTGCCCACACGCCCAAACCAAACTGATCCTGAACGTGCAGCGGCTTGGGCCCGTGCGCGGGAGCGTGTGGGCGGGAAGGTGCGGGGCGTGCGAATCGAGCGGGGGATGACCCAGGAACAGCTGGCGTTGGCCTCTGGAGTTACCCGTAACGTTCTTATTGATGTAGAGCACGGCAAACGTGGGCTGCTCTACGAACGCCTCTTCGACCTCGCGGACGCTCTCGGAGTGGATGTCACCGAATTTCTGAGTGAGCACTGAAGTACGCTTGCTGCACCGACTCCCGTCGCAGCTGCTCGGCTCACGCGGACCAAACTCATGGAACTCGATAAGCGTGGCGCAGAACTGCTGTTCCAAGTGTTGACCACGCTCAGGTTGCTCGCACCTGAAAGCTGAGTGGCGTATGCATGTCAGGTTCCCGTCCTGCGTTCTGCGACAGGTCATTTGCAAACGGACAGTCAGCGAAGAGGAGCAGCTGTCTAGCTGACTTGCCGATATTGGTTAGGTGTGACCCCGACGCGGTTTTTGAATGTAGTGGTCAAGTGGCTTGGGCTTGAAAAACCCAGGTTCGCACTGATTTCGGTGATAGGAAGCGTCGTGGTGGACAGCAATGCTTTTGCTTGTGCGATCCGCTGATCGAGAATGTACTGGTGGGGCGTTGTATGGAACGCACTGGTGAAGGCTTTCACAAATAGGCGGACCGGCATCTGGGTGAAGTCCGCCATGTCCTGCAGGGAGATGTTGGAATCTAGGCTGTCGGCGAGGAACTCGACAATCGCAGCTTGAGCGGTCTGGTCCAACTCGGTCGGAGAGCCATCTTGTCGTTGCGGCACAGGGGTTCCGTAGCGATCGGCCAGATGCCGTAGCACTGTCTCGGTTAATGCTTCTCGGAGCAGACGCGCGGGAACATCGTCACGGTCACGCACGCTGCCGATTCGCGCGACAAGCTGGTGAAGCAGCGGGTCGGGCCCGACCGTTGGGAGCAGATCTCGTGAACCAAATGCTTTGTGGGGCACAGTGAGCTGGCAGTATTGGGCGGTGGTGTGTCCGATGGCGTTTCCGGAGCCATGTTGCTCAGCCGGCAGTACCCACGCGCTTCCGATCGTGGGTGTTTGTATGCGCCGTGAACCTGCCTTTTCGAGTTCGTACTCCTTGGCTTCGAGGTTTCCCGCCAGGTGAACCAAAACGAGGTGATGTGGCTGTCGGAAAGTGCAATCGAAGGATCCGTCGATGTCTTGGCTGATGAACGAGAAGTCGATTTCCGCGGGGGACGTCATGGTTGCCGCCGGGGTGAGCCGCATCGAAATGCCTGCTCTGCGCACACCATGCCCAAGCCCAGGTGCCATGTCACATAAAGAATCGTCCCACAAGCCTGTTGCCCCTCACTTCCAGCTATCGAAATGCGGCGCTAGCTGCGAACTATGGGGCGACCGTAAAGTTATTCTCACCCCCGGTTTGTTGAGAGGTGGGCTCCGATAGACGGCCCGCCCCGCCTCGCCGTCGCTACATCTGGCTACTCCAGACCATCTGCGCTGCGCGATTTCATAAGGATGGCCGATTTTGAAAGCTCAGCTGGATGACTTGCTCATACCGTGGTCGTCGTTCGTTCGACGTGTGGCCAATGCCGGCTGCCCATACATGGTTGGGCGCTGGCGCGCCCAACCTACCGAAACCCCTTCAGTTCCCACCGCGATGCCGCGCTGGTTGACCTGCCCGAACCTGAAATTCGAAGGATGCACCAATGAACACCGTCATGATCACTGGAGCCTCAAGCGGTCTGGGACACGCAACCGCGCTGCTATTTCAGGCTCGCGGATGGAATGTCATCGCGACAATGCGGTCCCCAGCTGATCGGCCGGAACTGGACTCTCTCGATAACGTTCTGGTGACCCGTCTCGATGTGGAAGACCAGGGCAGTATCGATGCGGCAGTTGAAGCAGGCATCAACCGATTCGGGCGTATTGACGCACTGATCAACAACGCCGGCTACGGCGCGTACGGCCCGCTGGAATTGATAACGAGGGACACCGCGCAGCGTCAGTTCAGCGTTAATGTGCTTGGGTTGCTCGCCACTACGCGGTCGCTTCTGCCGCATTTTCGCCGGAACCACGCCGGGGTGGTCGTGAACATCTCCTCAGTCGGAGGACGACTGACCATGCCTTTGGGCACATTGTACCACGGCAGCAAGTTCGCTGTGGAGGGCATCTCAGAGGCACTGCAATACGAGTTGTCGGCGATCGGTGCGCGGGTGAAGATTGTCGAGCCCGGCGGCATCAAGACCGACTTCGGGCGCCGTTCCTTTGATTTCACCGATGATGCGCGCATTGCCGAGTATCAAGCATTGTCGGCGAGCATCACCGAGGTCGTCGAGGGACTCGACGTCGGCACTGACCCGACTGCGATAGCGGAGATCGTGTACGAGGCAACGACCGACACCAGCGGGCGTCTCCGCTTCATCGCCGGATCGGACGCCGAGCACATGCTCGCAGACCGAGCTTCAATGGACGACGAGACCTTCTACACAAACTTCAAACAACGTTTCGGCCTCAACTAGCGCGACACGCACGACCCTCACCCTGCGGCGGCGCGACTGTCAGGTGGAGGTGTTTTGTTGTGGTGCAGCGTTATTGGCCATCGGATGTTGGGTGGGCTGTGATGTCGCCGCTTGGTCCCCGGTTGGGCGGTGTGCATGCAGGTGTTGATTTCGAGTTCCCGGCAGGTGCAGAGGGCGTGCTGTGTATGCGGGCAGACGGGAACTGTGATTTTTTCTGGTGCCGCTGCAAGCTATGGCGGCCCTGATCCTGTGGGCCAGGTGGTGATCGATTCTGACGACAGTCAAGACAGCAGGTGTGCTTCGCGCTATACCGCGACCGGTTTTCACAAGGATGGCGGATTTTGAAAGCTTGGCGGTATTACTTGCTCATACCGTGAGCGTCGTTCGTTCGATTTCTGGCTGCCAAGCTGGAAATCCGGTCGCGCAGTCAACTTCGCAACGCGCCGTCCAACGGCACGGAATAGCTAAATCATCGCCCTGTTCGACATCTGGATATAGCTGTTAGCCAATGGACGCATGTAATCAAAGACATAATTACACAGGCCAGCGGCGGGGTAGTAGCGCCGACTTGAGCGTCGACAATCTTTGCTATCGTCTAGAATTGTACTATTGTATATAGTTGCTGCTATCGTCTAATCACGCCGAATCGCCAGGAGGACATGACATGAAGATGCGCGCGGCCCGGATGTACGGGTACAAGCAACCACTGCGCCTGGAGGAGATCGACGTACCCAAGATCAGTCCCGAGGAGGTGCTCGTGAAAGTCGGTGGGGCCGGTATGTGCCGGACCGACTTCCAACTCATCGACGGCCACTTCGCCGGGATGGAGCTGGAGTTCCCGGTCACTCTGGGACACGAAGTTTCCGGGTGGATCGACGGCGTTGGTTCACAGGTGCCGAAGTCCGCGGGTCTATCGGAGGGCGACCAGGTCGTGGTGTTCGGCAGCTGGGGCGACGGCTCCTGTCGCCAGTGCCACGAAGGCAACGAGCAAATGTGCGGCCACGTCGTCTGGTCGGGGTTCGCCGAGCATGGCGGCTACCAGGAGTACATGCCCGTCCACTACCGATACCTGATCAAAATGCCCGGCGGCGGTGACCTGTCGCCAGAGAACCTGGCGCCACTGACCGATGCCGGCCTCACCCCGTACCGCGGCATCAAGAAGCTGCGCAACTCCGGTCACCTCACGGCTGGCCGTACGCTCGCGGTCAGCGGCATCGGCGGCCTGGGCAGCTACGCCACCCAATACGCAAAACTGCTCGGCGGGGGTGCCGACGTGGTGGCATTTGGCCGCAGCGACGAGAAGCTAAAGGTTGCCCTCGCCAACGGCGCCGATCACGTCATCAACGTCCGCGATAAGGACACCGACGCCATCCGCGCCGAACTCGAAAACCTCACAGGGCGCAGCGAGCTCGACGCGGTGATTGAGTGCTCAGGCGCCGAGGAAGCTATCCAACTGGCGTTCTCCCTGCTGGCCACCGAGGGGGCCGTAGCATCAGTCGGCCTCATGGGCCAGCAGGCCAAGGTTCGCCTGGTCGATATGGTCATGCGGGAGTTCACGTATTTCGGGTCCTGCTGGGGCAATTACAACGACCTCACCGAGGTCTTGGCCCTTGCCAAGGCCGACAAGGTCAAGCACACCGTGACACCGGTGCGCTTCGATGACGTCAATGAGACCCTTGACGCAATCGGTCGCGGCGACGTGATCGGTCGCGCCGTGATCGTCTACGACTAGAGCGAACCGATCCCGAAGGAAGGTTACCGGCGTCGTCGGTGATGAGGTGGTCGCGGGTGAGTTCGACGATGCACGTGGTGGTTTGGGTCATACCTCGGTGCGGAGCCTCGCGAATACACGCGGGTGCCCGACAAAGGACTTCGGCGCTATCAAGCCGAGAGCAACCCGGCTGCCGTCACGTGGGTAGCGCCATTCATTCAGGATCTGGTGCAGGCGCTTCTGGCCCACCTGATGCCGCTGCAGCCGCACGTTGCAACAGGGTGTAAAGGACGCGGCGATCGTCGGAGGTGAGCGTAGACAACATCTGGTTCTCGATGGATGCCACCACGTGCTCGACGTCGTCGAGCATCCGGGCACCGGCGTCTGTCAGCGCGACGATGCGCCGGCGACGGTCGGTGGCTGAGCATCGGCGCTCGACATAGGGGCGTCTCGTCTGCTGCGCTGGGCTGACCGCGTTGCATCCGCCAGCAGTGCTGCTCGAGATCCGCCAGGGAAACAATCCGGCGAGCCCCTCAACTAGCGCGACACGACCCTCACCCTGCGGTGGCCACTCAGTCGACGCCCATATCCGAGCCGCATGCCCGCATAGACCTGTCCCTGGTAGGTGAAATCGCTTACTACCGTTCGGATTAACTTAGGAGATGTTACGTGACTGCATCTGACCGCAGCGGCGCTCGGACGCGATCCTCAGACACCGTGAGCGCTGACGCAGCCGAGGGGCGCCGCGCTCGCAAGCGCGCTCCGCGACGCGGAGCGGCGTACTGGGATCCAGCCGTTCGGGAGGTTTCAGCTCTCCAGCGCCTGCGCGCACAAGAGGCGGTGCGAGACCCACAGCTGCTGCCGCTGCGTTACGCGAGGATGGCATCTTCTCCGTGGGCGTACCTGCGCGGCGCCGCGGCAGTTATGGCCGCCGATCTTGCGGCCGCGCCACACTCGGGACTGCAGGTGCAGATGTGCGGTGATGCCCACATCCTCAATTTCGGGCTATGGGCGTCGCCGGAGCGCCGATTGCTTTTCGATGCCCGTGACTTCGACGAGACGCTTCCCGGCCCGTTCGAGTGGGATATTAAGCGGTTGGTGACCAGCATATATGTACTCGCCTCCGCGGAGGGCGTGGCCGATCAGGTCGCATCTGACGCCGCCCGCGCAGCCATCGCGTCATACCAGACCTCAATGGCTCAGTACGCGAGCATGGGCGAACTCGACGTGTGGTACGACCACATCACATCGGATGTCCCTCTTGCAGGACTGTCCTCGACGTTCGCCAAAGAGGCCGCCCAGACCATCGAGAAGCAATCGAAGAAACGAACCCACGAGGGCGTGGCTCGACAGCTATTGGTTACCGAGAACGGCCGACGCCGAATCTCGTTAGAGCCCCTCAAACGACTAGACGAAGGCATCCACCCAGACGAACGCGCACGCAGCTACGACCAGCTCTTTGAGACTTACCTCGCTTCAATCCCGCCCCACCTGCGGCGACTGATCCACCGGTTCGAACGCGTCGACACGGTCCGCCAAATCGTCGGTGTCGGCAGCGTGGGCATGCGGGTATGGCTGCATCTCATGGAAGGCGACAGCGGACGTCAGCTGGTGTTCTTCCAGGCCAAACAGGCCTGCGCCTCAGTCTACGAAGAATTTCTCGGTCCCAGCGAGTTCGACAACGCGGGCCAACGAGTCGTCGCTGGCCAGCGCCTCATGCAGTCCGCCAGCGATATATTCCTAGGGCACATGCGCGTCGGTAACGAGGACTACTACGCCCGGCAGTTCCGCGATATGAAGATAATTCCAAGCGGCCAGCAGATTTCCGGCTATTTACCCCAGTTCTCGGCAGTGTGTGGTCGCGCACTGGCCAAAGCACACGCCCGTAGCGGCGACCCCACAGCTATCGCCGCTTACATTGGTAACAGCGACGCCTTCGCCGCAGGAATCAACGGCTTCGCGGTCGCCTACGCCCAACAAACACACAATGATCACGCCGATCTGCAACTGGCGATCAGCTCGGGCGCCGTCACCGCGGCCGAGCGTCCTTGGTAGCTACCGACAGAAAGCATGACGGCCCCCGCTAATGGCCTACATCGGCGCTATCTCACCATCGGCCACGGGCGATCTCCTTAAATTCCTTGGCGTATTGCTGGGTTGCGGCGCGGGCGCGGTCGGCGGAGCCGCCGAACAATCCGGCTAGCAGGGGCGACCATTGGGATGCATGCTGCTCTTGCTCGTCGATGAAGTCCTGCAAAGGATCGCTTCGCCTCGATGCGTACCGCCATGTTGAGCGGCCAAACCACTTGTTCATGAGGTAGATAGGTTGGTGGCCACTGTCGCCGATGCGCACGGCCGCGAGGTCTTGATTGACTGTGCCGACTGCGATCTCGGCGCGGTCGAACTCCGTGGCGTAGTCCGTTTCGTCAGGGAACTGTTCAACGAACAAGGGTTTGAGTATATCGAATAGCCACTCGGCTACGGGCGTGTGCAATGGGTTGAGTTTCTTGAGATCTGCCAGCGCGGTGGCCAGGTCGGTCCCGTCGTTGGCGGATCGCGCCAAGGCTTGTATGGCCGGCATGGCTGACGGGCTAAACGGCTCGTAGGGGTTTACTGCCTCGATCATGGCCACCCGTTTGCCTTGGAATCTGGGGTGGCTGACTGTGTTGTCCACCAGCAGCGCGCGGAAGTTTTCCCACCGGTTCTGGCCTGTGCAGGTCAACGCAGCCACCGACACTGTGAGGAGAGCGGGTAGATGGCGCAAGTCGGTGAGAGCGTCCAAGCCGCCGACACTTTTTAGTGCCTCGGTATTGACGGCCTTGATTCCTTTGGCCCACGGCCCCAGGGTTTCCGGCGTGCCCCAGCGGGCAGCGACTTGAAGGGAGGCGCAGAACGGTGCTACCAATTGCCAATAGTCGTGACTCATTTGAGCTATACGTAATAGGTGTTGATCAAGGTCACCGCTGGCGAAGCTCATCGGGAAACGTTCGGTATCCCGCATGCAGGCAAGCATCGAGGCGATCTCCTGCGTGATGAGTTCGTCGAGCTCGATCTCTCGGCCGGGATCCCGGATCATTTCTTTCGTCAATGCGCGCAGTAATGCAGGTCGCTTCGATTCCGACGCCTCGCCGACTGACGTGCGGACCGTGTCGGCATCCACAGCCCCTAGGCCCATTATTTTCTTGATTGTTTCGATGAGCTTGACGGCGTTTTCGGCATGCTGGTCTCCGAACAGGTCAATGTAGTTGATGTCGCCCAGCCGACGCCCGGCACCCAGGTCCCAATCAGGAATGTCGCATGCGTCCAAGCGGACTGGGATCAACCAGGTTCGCCCGGGCGGCCGGAGCCGAAATTCCTCTACGGCCAGGGCGAGTTCCTCGTTCTGGTAACTCTTGTCTTTGGAAGTGGAACTGCTGGAGAAACACGCAAGAAAGGCCAAAGAATCCGAGCGGATCGCGTCTCTGATCTTCGTTCTCCACTCATCACCCGGGCCCAGCGCATCCTTATCGCGCCAATTTGGGATGCCCGCCACGTTCAACAGTGCGCAGAGCCGATCAATGTGGGCGGTGTCCTGATGAACATAGGAAATGAACGCGTGCCCGTCAGTAGAGTTACCCGCCATAGTTACACGCCTTCCACTATGCAATCGCCATCGCGTCAGCCTTGCTGACCCACATCCGCTATGGGATTTTCAAACATTAGACCGTGATCTCAAACCCCGGTTCCGGGCAGTAAGTCTGCGGCCCCGCAGCGGTGAGCAAGTCTGGGGCATGCCCCTGCGCACCCCCACGGCCGACTGGATCACGCTCTGGCAATACCGCTGTCAACGGCAACTGAAACTAATCAGATATCGACGGCTGAAAATTGACTACTTGGGCTGCTTCGTGGCTGCTCGTCGGTGATTTGATCGCATCGTCTATCTGTTCGGCCAGGATGTCGGCGTGGCCCGCGTGCCGGGCGAATTCCTCGATCATGGCGAGCAGGGTCCACCGCATGCTGACTGTTCCTTCGCGGGGATTGTCCTTGGTGTCTTCGAGATGAAAGCGCGAGGCGATCACACGAGATTGTTGGCTGGCCTGCTGAAACTCCGCAATTACGTCAGCGAGCGTTTCGTCGTCGGTGACGGCGAAGGAGCCCTCGTCTCGGTTCGAGTAGCCGTCGCACTCGGATGGGTCGAGTCCGGCCCAAAATCGTTGAAACCAGATGCGTTCGGCCGCGGCAGCGTGCTTGATCAGTGAGATCGGTGTGGTCAGCGACGGCACCAGCTTCTGGCGGGCCTGGGTGTCTGAGAGTTGCTCGACGGCCCGGATAAGCTCACTGCGATTGAGGTCCAGGGTGCTCTCCAGCAGGTTCCGTTCGCTGCCGGTGAACTGGCGTTCAGGGTGTGCCGCTGCGGCCATAGTGAATTCCTTTTAATAGTAGTACTTTTGATGGTCGCCAACGCGGGTAGCCCATCGCTCATCGTCGGGCTACGTTCTTCGCTGAGATGAATCGCGCACAAAGCGCTGAGGAGTTATTCGAGCCAGAAAACCTGGCGCAAGGAGGGTTCACGACCCCCAGTGCTTGGATCAACGGGCGAAGACTCGCGCCGCGAGGTGCCGTTCACGGCTCAGGCTAGCCAGTTCGGATGGCTTTGGGAAGTGCGGATTCATTAGTCGCCGGTGGTCGGTCTTTGGCGAGTAGTTCGCAGCGGGCGCGGGTGCGGTAGGAGGTGCCGGCGAGGGGGAGGACTTCGGCGTGGTGGTGCACGAGGCGGTCGATCAGGGCGGCGGTCATGCGGGTTATCCAGTTCGAGGCACCCACTCCACAACGCCAGGGCCGTATGCGCCGCCCAGTTCTACGAGGGCTTCATCGATCGACTCATATTCTGAATCGGTCAGATACGAAGAACCCGTCTCGGCCTGACGTTCTTTGTAAAGAATGCGAACTGCGGCAACGATTTCCGGTGCGTATGACATGAAACGTATTGTCCCATGGTCTAGCGCTAAAACGGACGGCAAAGAATTAGTTTTGGTGGTCGAAGAACCAGCGCCACTGGCTGCGAGAACGAAATGCGACCACGTTGACCCACAGCTGCATCAACTGATCCTGTGTGACTCCATCAGGTTGGTGACGCTCAGCGATCACGGCCAGCTTGTCCATGTCGATCTTGTGGCCGGCGGCCGCGTACCTGTCGGCGAATTCCCCGCCACACGTGCAGCCGAGCCGGTTCGGCCGCGATCGGCGATCAGTGATTTTCACGATGTGGCCACGGTCCACCAAGTTCAGATGATCAAACCGGGCAAGGACATCCGGCGGCTGGATCGATACACCCTCCACCGTCATCCGGCCGTTCCCATCGATCTCAGAGAGCCCGATCCACTTCGGCAGGATATCGACATAAGCTTGCGTCACACCGGCGCCGAGCATCTGATCCGAGGGCAACAAGGTGCCATCTTCGGCGTGCACGGGGCGATCAACCTCCCAGTACAAATGCGGCCAAATCGCCTCATTCTGCTCACGTTCGGACAACCACACGTCGCGCTCGATTACATTCACCACCACTGCGCCCGAGCAGTACAGTGCCAGGCCAGGAATCGCACCCGCGCCGTAGTCGGGGTCAGGTTCGACAGGGCCCACCGGCTCCACCTCATACACCCAGCCAGGCAATGGGTTTCCGACCCTATCGCGGTAGCGGGCCGCATAGCCGATGGCCGTGCCCAGGTGGCTGGACAGATACACCTTGTTGTGGTCATAGCGAGCCCCGTTGCCCTGAAACCACGGCAGGTTGTACTCGAACTGCAAACCCAATTCATTGGCGCTGTACAGGCGATCTCCCGGCGTTTTACCTGGCACACCACCGTGAAAGTAGGCCACCATGCGCTCCCCTCATTCGTGTGGCCATCACCGTAACCACCGGCACCGACAAACAGATCCATCATCCCAGGGCAGATGGTCGATTGCCCGCGGTGATCTCTGCGCAGATTCGACGTACTTCGGACTGTGCTGGCGATATATGCGGTCAACACCGGCTGTCTGGTGCAGTGCATGCCACGTGAACCAGCTCGGTGACCAGCAACTGCGGAAGTTCACCCCTACGAAACGGTGGCCTCGGGAGTGTCGATGCCCAATACTCGAATTCGCAACCGCCCGTTAGTATCTGAGCGTACGTCAAGGGTGTCGCCATCGACAACGCGGACCACCTCGGCGTTTGTAGCTACGGGGTCGGCGTGCCCTGGCGCTGTGCAGGCTGATGCTATGAGCGCGGCGGCGCTGACGCAGGCGGCTATAGCCGCGGTGATCGGGTGTCTCATACCGTTGTCTTCCGTCTGTTTGCAGTGGTGGGGTCCATGATTGCGGCGGGAACTGACAGGTCAACACGCCATGCTGTAAACTGATCTCAATCGTTCGGCCCGCCTCGAAACTTCGGTTTCGGGAGTGGGCCGGATTTATATTCGCAGGATGTCGATGCCGACGGCCCCTCGTCCGCCCAAGCCGTTCCTACCGATCGCCGATCAAATCGCTCGTCTGCAGGGGCGCGGTATGGCGATCGAAGACCTCGCCGATGCCCGGCACCGGCTCGAATCGGTGGGCTACTACCGGCTCAGCGGCTACTGGTTCCCGTTTCGCCAGCGTGATGGCGCCGACCCTTCGCAGGTGCTCGACCAGTTCGTCGCGGCTACCACCTTCGCCGAAGTCGCGGCACTGTATGAGTTCGACTGTCGTCTGCGGGCTCATCTGCAGGTCGCTTTGGAACGCGTGGAGGTGGCCATGCGCAGTCAGATCGGACATCGGCTGGGGGCGCTGGACCCGCTGGCACATCAAGATCCGCAGTGGTTTAGGCCGTCGTTTCGCCATTCCGCGTGGCTCTCCACGGCCAATCGCCGGATCACCCGCGCCACCGGACGCGATCAGTTTGTCGATCACCACATCGCCAATTACGGTGGGCAGCTCCCGATCTGGGTGCTTACCGACATCCTGGATTTCGCCGACATCTCGATCCTGTTCGAGGGAATGCGCAGCGCCGACCAACAAGCCCTCACCGCATGGTTTCAGATCACGCCTCCCCCACCTCGGCCCGGGCAATCGAAATCCAGCCACACACGCGAGCTGCGCCGTCTGCGCCAGTCCCCCGCGCTGGCGAACTGGCTGCTGCAGCTGAGCATGGTGCGCAACATCTGCGCGCACCATGGCCGGATCTGGAACCGGCAGCTGCCCCCGGTCGGCACAACCCGGCTGCGCGGTATGCCAGAGTTCACCGGTCTGCCCGAGCAGTCCGAACGACTCTTTGGCGCAATCTGCATTCTCGGGTTCCTCCTGAAAACCGCCGCACCCGCCAGCACATGGCGGGCACAGACCAAGGAGCTGCTCGCCGATGGTTTGGCCGCGCTGCCCTCGCGCAGCCACCTCGAGGTAGGGCTGCCGCCCGGGTGGGAGGCGCTGCCTATTTGGGCGGCATAGCCGACAGCCCGGTGTGCCCCGACTTCGCTGCTGGTGCGTGTCGGTCGAACTTCGTAGGCTGAAAGCAAACCGGCCTACAGACAGGATCACAACTCATGGCGCAGGGCACCGAAAAGTACGACATCGAGGCGGTGGGCCGGTTCGCGACCGACGCCCTACGGATTCGTGAACGGGTGCTCGGGGTCAGCGCCCACCAGATCGCGGCTGCAGGCGGTCCCCCGGCCGCCGAAGTCACAGCGATGGAGAACGGCGGTTTCGGCGTGATCGCCGAAAGCGTTGTCACCGCTTACGACGAAGCGATCGCCAGGCTGCGCCCTGACCTCGGGTACCACCTGATCGCCGGTTTGGCTACGGTCCACGCCAAGCGCACCGAAGAGCCCGAACAAAACCGAAAGCGCTTTGACGCGCTGCGCATCGAGCACACCTCCGGGCATTACTGCACCCTCGGGCTGGATCTGGAGCGCGACCGGAAAGTCGCGGTCTCCCACTGCACACTCCTGCCTGGCGCGCAGGCCTGGATGACGTGGGAAGACCGTAAGCACTACCGCCAGCTGTTCATCACCGCCGCGGCCCGCCACCCCGCCCTGATCGCTCTAAGTGCCGCCGACGCGCTGGCGCACCCGGAGTTCGGGGGGCTCCACGAGCGCCGCTTCGACCTGTTCAGCTCGGAGGCGACGTGCTGGATGATCGGATCGCCTCCCGTACCCGGGGTCACCGTCAACGGCGTCAGCGCCTGGGACCCGCTGGTACACATCTACTCCTACGACGACGCCTGGCAGCGCGCGATCGCGCTCCTCGGAGCCCAGCACCAGGACGTGTGGCCGCTGACGTGGGCGCTGTTCATCACGGCCTATCTGGGCAAGCAGGCCATGCACTATCCGATGCACAGCTGGCACAAGCTCAACCAGGGCGGCGCGCAGGCCATCGAAAGCGCGCTGGCACAGCTACAGGCGCCAGAGCTTCCCGAACACCCCGACCCCGAGGACATCTGGCGCACCGGCCACCTGGTGCTCAGGCCCTGGCTGGCCGCATACATGGCTGGACAAATGGCCCTGGACATCGTCAACCGGCCCGCCGAGGACTCCCGGCGCTACACCGTGGCTGCCGAAGCACGCATCGGGGCCGGATACGACCAGGACAAGGCCGTCTGGATCTACAGCGACGCGCTGACCACGCTGCCTGCCGTGGCCGGAGCCACCACATCAGTGATGGCGCTGCGGACCGATGGATTTGAGATCCACTCCCCCATACCGAACCTGATGCCGTGGGAGTGGCTGCCCACCACACGCGATCGGTGCCTGCTGCTGCGCGACACCGACGGCTACTGGCGGCCCGTGCAGATGGCCGCCACGTGCTGAACATCCCCGAACACATTGCGCGGATCCACAACACGATCGACGGACACTTCCACAACGTCCTGACCATGGTTCCGCTCGGGCCTGACGACCGCGCCGCGATCGAGGAACTGCGCCACACCAACACGCGCTTCCTCAGCGAGCACGGCCACCAAATAGCCGCGCCTGCAGTCGAACTCGTGTACTTCAAGCACCTGCGCACGATCATCGGGTGGGCCGGGGACATCACCACCCGATACCGCGAGGCCATGGACGGCGCCCAGGGGCGCACCATCGACCAGATCGCGAACACCGCCTACGTTCTCGACGGCTTCGGCGAACTCGAAAAGCATCTCAGCGCGCAGGAACCGGACAACTCACGCTAGGCGCTGCCACTGCACGACGCCGCCCGCGGGCCCGGTATCGAGACGAAACGGCGCGATCATTGGATGGCATTCCCGGTACAAGGTGATCCCCACGACGCAGCGCGGATCAACCTCGGTCATGAACATCACACCATCACCGGTTGCGCCCTGCAATGTCCAGCCTACGCACGCAACAGCGTTGTGCAGGAACGGTGGCGGCGTGCTGCCGTAGCCCCGGTACACCGGTATCGAATACACACCGTGCCGGGCCGCGAGTCTGCCGAAAGCTGCACTGTACAAAGCCATTCCGCGCAGCTTCTCGGCCAGGAGGGTCGCTGCCTGTGCCGCCGACAGCGGAGGCCCGGACAGCAGATATCCCTCGGTGCGGCGGTCCTCGTACAGCGGTGGCCGACCGTGCACGTCGGTCGGCCAGGCACGGATGACTGCTTGCCCATAAGCGGGCAGCGACGTGCCTTCACCGTGAAGCAAAAACCACGTCTGCTGCACAATCGCTGGCTCGTCGCCGGGCGCGAGCAGATCGGGGATCTCGACGGCGAACCACTGCCTTAAAGCGGCGGCTACTGGATGACGGATTGTCAAATCCGAAACGGCAGCGTGGTCAGCACCGCCGCAGCGGTGCAACACCTCACAGGCCAACGCGCACAGCACAGGATCTTGGGTGGGCCCATGAGGGGCAGCCCACTCAGCCAAGGCCATCGATCGTCCCCGGCGCTGCGAGATGGGCGCGAAGCGCTTCCCAGGTATCGATCTGCGGATTGTCGTTGAGCAACTGACGCAACTCGCTGATTGTCGTACCGCTGGCTTCCACGCCCGCGAGCATCGAGAAGACTCCAGGCAACGTGTTGTACGCAGCGGCATTGAGCTCTAGTGGCGTCACACTTTGCACAGGAGACAGGACACGGCGCACGAATCCGTCGTCAAGTTGACGTGACTCCGACAGAACGTGGGCCAAGGATTGCCAGGTGATCATTTCGGGCACCTCATCGCGTGGCAACGCGAAAGCAGCGCCTTCGTAGGCTGCGTCAATCGAACAATCCGCGAGCACCTCACGCATCTTTTCAGGCACTGCAACGGCGTCAGAGTCCTTGTCGTCAACCATGTTCCGGCCCCTCTGTCGGGTTCACTAGATTGATCGCGACCATTCTTCGGAACGACTCAACGGACCAGCCGAAGCCGTGTCCGACCGGTGAGCAGCCTGTCGGAACTAGCCACCAGCTCACGCGCAGATTCAGTACCAACCTCCAGCAGCGCCCAATCCCAATCCTCGATCGACCACCGCTGATCGGCACTGGACCGATCCGAGCGCAGAAGCCGTCGGGCGGCCACGAGAGTGCGGCGCCGACGCCAAGACCTGCCCAACGACTGGAAAACCTTCCACAGCACTAACCCCACGATCGCCATAAGAGCCAATCCGGCACTGATGGCAAGGGCATCCGATAGTGAACTCATATCGTGATCCTCTCGTGCCCCACCGACATCTCAGCGGGCTTAGGTCATTAACAACAGGGTGGGGATCGAGGCGATAAACAGGACCAGGCAGACAACGAACTCGGCGGGCCGGATCTGGCTGTACCCATCCTCACCAATCCCCGCCAGGACCGCCGCGAAAAGTCCTGCACCAGATAGCACCCCCACGAGCCCCACACCCATCACGAGCGAGCTGGCCGCGGTGGCGATAGCGCCGGGACCGACGATGAACAACACCGCTACAGCAGCCACACGCCATGCCGACCGCCGCGACCTGCGACGCCACTCACGCGATACGGCCTCCTGGATTTCCGGGTGATCCAGATCGAAGTAGCGGGCTCTTTCACGGGCGTCCAACTCCGCGACAGCATCCTCGCTCGCACGCGCGATCGCCTCAATACGCCGCAGAAGCGCCTCGTGTTTGGCGGGGTCCTCGTCGTAGGGGTAGGTCTTGCCGTCGGCCAAGATCTGATCGACGGCGCCCGGCGACCAACCCATCCGGTGCTCAATCTCGCGCTTCGCATCCTGGACAGCTTCACGCTCGCGATCGGTGCGCGATACCTCTGCCATCTCAAGCTCCCTGTGTTCGCAAGTCGGCGTACGGAGTCCCCCTTGGACTACTACTCGTCACTGAGGCGGTTGGTTGTCCCGAATCTTCTGATTCAGCTCATCGGCCATATCCGCCGAGTTCATCAGCTCTGCGGCGACCTGCCGCGCCTGCTGAGCACTCATGCAGTAAATCGACAGGTCAACTGTCCACTCCCCAACGTCGCTACCCGGAGGAGTCTTCTTCGTGATCCCGATATCGGGCACCCCTCGCGTAATTCCGGCCATCTTCGTGCACCCTTCTTCCAGTGTTGAGAGGCCCATCATAACACCCGACGTTAACTATAGTCAACATTGAATTGCTTGTGTCTTGATCGCTGTAGCTCTGTCCGCCATCTGCCATAACTGCCTGCTCAGAGGCCGTACCGGCGCGAACCTTTTTGATTGCCCAGTCCCACTCGCTCATCGACCATCCCTGATCGATGCCGGGGCGCTCGGCGCGGAGCAACCGTTCAGCCGCTACCAACGTGCGCCGCCGACCCAGTACCCTTCCCCGCAATCCGATACTCGTTATCGCAAGAAGGAACAGTACGGCGACCAAAAGCGGATCCAATATCGAATTCACTTCGCAATTCCTCTCCGGCCATCGAGGCAGCCTGCATTCACGATCGGCGGCCTTTGCGTGCGCCGCGGGCTGGGACGGTCCGGCGCGCCACCGGCGTGCCTCGACGTTGCGATGAAGACTTCGGCGCTGGCACCGCGGCGGCCTGTGTGCGCGGCCTGTAGCTTTCGTCGGCCTCGAAATACACAGGAACCTCACCCACCACCTGCAACCCTGCTTCATCGAGGTAGTTCAAAGTGACCGGGACAAGCACCGGCGAATCACCGGCTAATCCTGCAGCCACATCACGGGCAACCTGGCGGCTGATCTCTCCAGCGAAAACATGGCATTGGTCCGGGTCGTCCTCGCGCTCGAAAAACAAGCGCACATACGCCGTCCCGTCGGTGGGATGGTCTTCCCAATCTTGCTCGCCCTTGAAATACATGTTGATTCCGTTGGCGGACAGCACATATTGGAAGTACCACCACTCGCCACCGGAAAGTCCACGCACCAGCTCATCAACGTGCTCTGCGCCGACGATCACTCGCAGACGCTCGCCCAGACTCCACGGTATGACAGAGGGAACCGTCGAACCCATCGCTCAATCCTCTCCCTCGGGCTGGCGAACTTGTGGGTATTGCACTTCCTCGCGCTCTGAGACTGCGAGGAGTTCGCATTGCTGCGCTGCGGTATCGCACATCAGCGCCTTAGTTGTGTCCCCGATGGCCAACCAGACCAACGCTTGGCGGCGATAGAACTCAGCCTGCGCCGCATAGTCACCCGAGACGGACCCTGTTGGTGTTGCGGCCATCACCGGACACCGCTCGTGGATACGTCATCGAGAATCTGATTGACCAGCTCGGGAACACGCTGCGTAGCAGGACCGGTCCAGCATTCATCGAACAGCCCGCCAGTCGGCTTGGTGTTGATTTCTACCGTGGTCGCGCCTGCCGCCTTCGCGATCATGGCGAACTGGCTGGCCGGATGCACAGTGCCGGAAGTGCCGATCGCAACGAATAGTTGAGCAGCAGAGAGCTTCTCAACAACAGCATTCAGCCCGATTGTGCGTTCGCCGAACCAAACAACGTGTGGCCGCCACGACGATTCTGTTTCCGGGACATCGTGGGGACAGTCAAGGACTTCGCCCGTCTGAACATTCCGAATCTTTCTGACTTCTCCATGCATCGCCGTCACCTGATTGCTCCCTGCCCGCTGGTGCAGATCGTCGATGTTCTGAGTAACCAGGTGCATGCTCTCGCCCAACGCAGACTCCAGTCGGGCCAACGCGTAATGGGCCGCGTTGGGTTCAGCCTCGGCCGATCGCCTACGCAAGCCGTTGTAGAACCGCTGAACGGTCGCAGGATCGGCAGCGAAGCCCTCTGGTGTGGCCACGTCCGCAACTCGGTGGCCCTCCCACAGGCCATCAGGCCCCCGAAAAACTGAAAGCCCCGACTCGACACTGATCCCTGCTCCGGTGAGTACCACCAAACCTGCCATCATCTGCTCCGCTGCTCTTCGCATGCCTGTCCCCGGCATTGCTGGCGTCGCCGCTGATCCTGCACCTTCTTGATGCAATATGCCGCCAGCGTAGAGGTCAGGAAACAGGCGAGAATCCACGAAAATATCGGGCTGGCTAGGTAACTCACTGTTACTCCCACAGCGTCAGACCTCCCTAGTTGCCTAGCTGGGCTACGAACTGGCCCGTCGGATATGGAAGAGAGTCCAATCGAAGTACTCTGTTCCATTCCACAGATTCAGCTGATAATCGGCGGGATCGTCTGGCCGACGGTGTAGTTGGATGCACTCACCGCCAGTCACAGGGTGCTTGGCTACCCCCACTTTGACAATCGCTTGGTGGCGCGGCGACACGTCGTCACCATCACCCAGACGCTGCATTCCCACGATCTCATCGCCCACCTGGAGATCGATTGGCTTTACAACAACCAATGCATGTGTCAGTTCGTCTGCCTGTCTTCGACTACCGCTACCGGGCTGTGCGGATCCCGCGGACTCAGCAGCTTCGCTGTTCTCTAGGTACTGCTTGATTGAGTCCAGCGCGAAATTCAAATAGCCGACGGCTGCTCGGATGTGCTCGGCGTCATCGTCCACCGGCAAGAGTGTCGCGATGGCGCGTTGTCCCGACTTGATATCCACAATCGCGGATCGCAATCGTTCTATGTCACTCTCATCGGTACTCGGCTCCCCACGTTCACGGCCGTCTTCCGGCACCCCGCCAATCGTGTTGGACCTGGGCGCGAGGCCAGGATTCTCCGCCAATTGTTCGGCCATCTCGGCCGAGTATTCGGTCTTGAGTTCGGACAGCTTCTTCCGACCATCAGCCAACTGCGACAACTCCGAAATCAATTGCTCGTGATTGCCTTGCGCGTCTGTCGCCATCTCTAACTCCTTGCTCTATCGATCGTTTCGATGTTCGGTACCGTCACCGAACAGTGCTACCTTCACCGGACGCCTGCTCGCGTATTCACTGTGACTAGGTTCGTGGACACGTCCTCGGTGATTACATAGTCATCAGGGTCGAGGTGCGCGAACGATTCCTCGGCCGCCAAGGGCGCTGATACACGAAAGTTCTCAGGAGCCGACCAGCCGCAGACATCCTCAACCGTGTCTCTCGTCGGCCAGCGACACGATCCATCCGATGACGGGCCATAGGCTGGCGGTCGAATCCGTGACGGAGCGAAAAACACGCCCTCGGGCGTGAAGATATAGGTGGTTCCGCCGTCACGAAGGCGCTGCACGTCGAACACGGTGACCGGCCTCATCGGTTGGCCGATGAGGCCCACATACATCCGGAACGAGTCGTAACCACTTGCGCTACTGACGAAGATGACCTTGCTGCCACTCGCATTTCGGCAGAAATACTCGATACGACGTGCTTGGGTCGTCGTCGTCGTGTCATCGGTCACGGCAAATCACCTATCCTTTTCGGTCGTACCCATCGTGGACTCTCAGTTATCGATTCGCCCTGGCATGACGGCGCACCTTCGCCAACGCCACGCTAACTGCCATCGTGTTCTTCACCAGGTCCCCGTCCGTGTCACTGCGGTAGTAGGCACGGTCCATCGCCTCCCAAGCCTCCCGCATCGCGGCGTTGATCTGCTTGGCGCGGTCGCCATCGACCCAAGCCTCATTTGCGTTTATCACCGTGTGCCCCTTCGGTGTTCCGACTACCGGACTTGATTTCCATGGACTGCACAGTTGTGGTGCATGACTGCGATTCGCTCAGATGCGAATGCTCTAGTGCAACTGCACCAAGGCGCGTTGCCTGTCATCCGATCGATCAAGTTGACGATGTCGCGGTACGCACTGGCCACCGCACTCTCTTCATCCATCCGCGACTCGTTGTTCGTCGCCGCGTACTGGTCCGCGCTCACGTCATAAATCGACGCCTCACGCACCGCGTGCTCTCGTACCTCGGTCAGCACGACCACCGCATTGGGCTCAATCATGTTGTCCTCCTTGATCGTATGATTGCCGGACTAACCCGCTAGAAAGAAAGCGCGGTCTAGGCCCTTGAACGGGTCTCGGCGGACTTGCGGGTTTTCCGTGTTGAGAACGCGGTGGTACTTCTCAGCGACAACTACCGCATCTTCTGTGAATGCGCGCAGGGTCCACGCACGCATTCGTTCGATTTCTTCGTCACCGTCGAGAGTGGTGTCCTTAATCGGCGAACGCGCACGGAACCACAGGTCCCGCAGGTGCTTCCGATCGGCAATCTCCATATCCGGCGAGACCAACTCAACGAGAGCATCCTGTAAGGCCATTAGCTCTCGCCGCACGTCGTCATCAGCCTGCGTCACCACGCTCACCCTTCCGTTCTGCTCGTTCTAACTATCGCGGATTCTGCAGGTAGGGCGGCAGTGTTGCAGGCTCCCGCAAGTGCCGCGCCACGTAACCAGCATGGCCACAAACGACTGCGGCGCGGGCGGCTGATTGCCGGTTGCCTGGAAAATTCAGCGCCGCGAGGCGGTCCAACACGTCCAGAGCAACCGCCAGCTCGTCGTCAGATAGTGCGGCATCGCGGACGAGCAGCTCCCGTACGTCGCGGCGCATCCGTTGGTCGCCGGTCGACCTCGTTTCGGCGATCGCGCGAGCGGATGCAGTTACTTCCTCGACGGAAACCCCCAACGCCTGAGCAAGTGGTGACAGCCTGGCATGCGGGACAACGGATTCCCCTCGCTCCCAGCTGGAAATGCTGCTGTCTGCGACGCCTAAAGTTCGTCCCAATTCCGACTGGCTCAAGTCCGCCTGTTTCCTGAGTTCGCGCAGCGAGAGCGGCGGCCGGGCCATCTTAATCACCCTGTCCTTCATGGTCGTACGATTACCGAACTGGTGGTGGAGCGTCAGGGTCGCTGGTCGAAATACCGACAGCCTCGGCGAACAACTGCGCAACACCTCCCTGCGTAAGCACGCGCGGATCATCTGCCAGCGCCAACTTTGCCTGAGCGATCAGCTCGTCATCATCTGGCAGCTCGCGATGCGCTTTGATGTCTGGATACTCAATCGCCCACGGCAGCATGAACTCCCCAATCTGGTTGTCTCCCTCGTAGATTGCGAATTCACCTCGATTCTCGGGATCGCAGATGCCGAGGTGGTCAATCTCTATCGTGCGTCCATCATCGTGCACAAAAGTGATGATGGTTTCGGTGTTGTTATCGCCCACTGTTACTCCTGCTTCTAGTTGGTTCTTGGATACCGTTCGTGGATACGCCCGCTCGCGGCAATGTGTTCTGAGCGTCCACGCTCAGCTTTGCCGGTAGCACCGCCCTCCCGCAGAGCAGGCATGTGACGGTCTGCGACTCGTCGCACTCGAACATAGTCTCTTCACACCCACACGGACTGTTCCCGATGAGGGAATCAACACCCTCGGGCCAACCATCCATCGCCTCAATCCCCACGTCCTGGTTCGGTGTACGTATCGCGGACTGCTTGCACACTCGTTCGCTTTGACTTGCGTACATCCGAGACCACCACCCATAGCTGGCAAGCCAATAGAACCCCCATCACACCGAGCCAGGCGCCGGGGAGACCTTGACCCGCAACGCCAACCACGATGTTGATCGCACCGATACTCATCGCCAGAACTCCGACGAGGACCCCGCCACCGGGACTGAGCGCACGGCCGGACAGACCCCCTAGCAAGTTCAGCACACCCACCAGTACCAGCGCTACACCCAGGGCGATCGTGATTTCGTCAATCATGGAGCCTTCCTTACCTTTGTGTACCAAAATCGGATTGCAGGCGGCGGCCCGCAGGTGCACTCGGCGGCAGCAGTAGCCTTCATTTTCCTTGTCTCCGTTCTGATTTACCTAGGCCGGGCTAGGCGGGCGTGTCTTGCAAGCCGCGGCGGCGAAACGGCTTGATCGGTGGGAGCGCAGGCCGTGTGTGCTGAACACTTCGCCGCATCCGTTGCACTGCCATCGCTCTTCAACGTCAATGTCGAGGGCGTTCGCAGCTTCGAGCAGCGGGTCTCCGTGACACGGCTGAGTCACCGGGCAATAGCACGCCACGTCTCGGCCCCGAGCGTCGATAATCCACTTCGCGAACCGCACTGGCTCCCACTCACGGCGTCGAACGGCCAACAGCTCGCGGTATAGCTCTACCGCATGATCGACAGCACCCCCAGGATCAGCGGCCTCCGCATAGAGCACGTCCGGGGGCGGCATAGCGCCAATACCCTGATCCCATTGCACAACGTCAGACCATTTGAAGCCCACCACAGTCCTCCCGACAATGTGGAATGGATTCCCGTACCGGCTTGGCCGCGTAATACACAAGACGCCCGCCGGTAACCGCGACCCCTTCGTACGCCTGCGTTGCAGACGACGAGGGTGACGACAGTCCGGGCAGCACTTACTGTCCGGCCGCACTGCATCACACCGAGACAGCAGGCAGCTGCACCACCGGCACGGCGTATCAGCACGCTCACCGCCAAGAAGAACGACGCTCTGCGCCACTTGACTAATCACACTGCCTCCCTTTGAGTTACCGTTACCGGAGGTCGGCGTTGGTTGTGTGCAGTTCGAGCTTGACCGCTCGGAAGTGCAGCTCGGCGGCTTGGTGGCCTAGTACCGCGCCGAAGACCGTCACGGCACCCGCCACCAACGTTGCGGTTAGACCGTCATGTGCGGAAGGAACTGCAATGATTCCGATACCAGACAAGACAAACGCCATGAATCCAGCGACGGCGAATGCCAAGCCGACAGCGCGCATGATCTGGGACGCGCTCTCCAGCGGATGTCGGGCTAGGCGGGCCTGCTCGTCCAGCGACAGCTGAGCGCCCTTAACGATCTGAATCATTTTGAATCCCTTCATCGCTGTAACGGATCGTCGCATGATGTAGATCATACCCCGATAGTGAACTATAGTCAACATCCCGGAAGGAGCGGCGGTCTGGATTCCGGTATCTGCTGCGGAGTTTGGTTACCGGACAGATCACGCGGACATGGATGTGAGGCCAGTCTGCTTGCCTGGCCATGTTGTGTTCGCCGCCAGAGCTTTTCGCTCGCCGCCCCGGGTGGTGGTGCAGCCAGCAGGCAGCCGTTAGGCGGCGGGGGTTCATGCGAGGTTGTCGGGTAGTGCGATTTGGATGAACTCGCTGGATCGGCGGTAGGCCAGCAGGCCGCGTCCGGGCGCGAGTTGGCGTTGGGGTTTGTGGCCGAATCGGATTTCGCCTTCTCGGCGGTCGCCGTCGAGAATGATGACGCCGGAGTGTCCGCGTTCGAGAGCGGTCATGGTGGGGTTGGTGTTGTAGCGCGTCCAGCTGGCGCTGGTGTGCGCGACGATGAGGTGCAGACCGATGTCGCGGGCGCCGGGGATGAATTCGAGCAAGGGCGCCAATGGGTTTTCTGTGGGGGAGCCTCCGCTGAGCATGTGCAGATCGTCAATGAATAGGAAGGTGCGCCTGCCCTGGAACACGGTGCGTGCGCGTGATTGCGCATCGCTGGGAATAGCGGCTTTCTGCTTCTTCGATCCGATGGCGATCTGTTGGAACAATGTTCGGATTTCGGGGTGCTCTGTGAAGTAGCCCGAAGCTCCTTGGACAGCAGCCATGTCGCGGTGGTTGTCGGCGACGAATATGCCTGCGTCAGGGAACGCTTCACGGACGGCTTGCGCGATGGATACCAGGGCCGTGCTCTTGCCGGATTGGCCGTCCCCCACCACGATGAGGTGGTTACTTGCCGCGAAATCGAGTGTGACGGTGTGGTTTTGCTCGCCGGTTCCGATGGTGACCTTGCCGGGTTCGTGGTCGAGTTCTGTGTAGAGCACACGGTCGGGCAGCATCCGCGGTACGAAGGCGGCCTTGCGGCTGGCCCATTGGTTGCGAATGGTGGCGACGTGATCTGAGAGCTGGGTCCCCACGGGGTTCGGGATGGGTGCCAGGGTGTGCAGGCCTCCGGTGCGCAGGCCGCGCCCGGGCTGATTCGGCACGGTGTAGTCGGCGGGCCGCAGGGCTCCGTGCGGGGTCATCCGTGATTCGGAGCGATCCACAAGACGTAGCTCGATGCGCGAGTCGGTCTTGCTGTTGATTTCGTGGTTGACGGTGCTCCATTTGTCGTTGGTGTAGATCAGGTGAATCCCGTAGGACAGACCGGATTGGACCAGCTGGACGATTTCGGCGTGCAGGGCTTCGTGGCGCTGTTTGAGCGCGGTGAGCCCGTCTACGACCAGGAAGACATCGCCGAAGCCGTCGTCGGGGTAGGGCCGTTTGTCGATGCCGAGCTTGCGGGCCCGGTAGTCGCGGATGGTGAAGCTGTCGTCGGTGCCTTGGGTGGCGGCCTCGAATGCCCGGCTACGGGTGTTGTAGACGCGGGTGACGGTTTCCATGATGCGGCGCATCCGGTTGGGATCGGAGGTGGTGACCATGCCGACGTGCGGCAGTCCTGAGATCGCGGGCATCAGGCCGCCGCCGAGGTCGATGGCGTAGATCTGGACTTGTTCGGGGCTGTGGGTCATGGCCAGGGCGGTGATCAGCGACAGCACGCTGGTGGACTTGCCAGTCTGGGGCGCCCCGACGATGCCGACGTTACCGCCCGCACCGGCCAGATCGATCAGCTGTGGATATTGCGCTGCCCGGTAGGGCTCATCGACGCGGGACACGGGCACCACGAGGTTGCCGTTGAGCGTGTCTGAGGGTTCCCACTGCTGGCCGGTCTGTTCGGTGAGCAGTTCGTCAATGCCTAGTTCGGGGGTGTCCTTGAGCGGTGGACGCCACAGCGGACGATGGAAGTGCTTGGGCCGGACCTTGCCAATTTGGTCGCTGAGCACCTTGCATGTCATGGGGCGATCTACGTCATCGTCATCAAGGTGATTGTCGGTCTGCTCGCTGTCAGCAGACTCGGTGCCAGATGCGTTCTTGTGGTCGGCGTCTACGGCAGGCAGCGCGGCCACTTCGGCTGTGAACCGGTGCGGTTTGATCTCTTGCTCAACGAGTTCATCGGGTGTGTCGGTGGCCCGTTGTGAGGGTGGAATATATTCAGAGCTGGTGTACCAGAAGCGAAACGGCGCTTCCAGTTCGCCGTCGATGGCCACCAGGAAGGTGCCCGGGGGCGAGTTTCTCAGGTCGGTAAAGGCTCGTTCGGAACCGGGCACGCCGTGGCCCAGTGCTTCACGGGAGCGCATGACGTTGGTGACCTTGCCCGCCATACGGTAGCCGAGGTTGGCTTCGATCTTTTCCAGGCGGCCGGAGTCGGCGTGCTGAGATGCATACAGCGCGTGGCACCACAGCGAACGCCCGAGGCGGTTGTAGGAGACGAACAGGTCGACCAGATCAGGCCGCAAGGTCGTGGCCTCGCCGAATTCGTCGATGATGCAGAAAAGGGCGGGCATCGGTTCGAGTGCGGATTCCCCGTCTCGCGCGATGTCCCTCTTGCGCTTGATATTCCACTGCAAGGCGTTCTGCAGGCCATGCTCTTTGAGTATTTCCTGGCGGTAGTTCAGCTCCCCCATGACCGCATCTACGAATCGGTTGAGAAGGTCAGCGGAGTCTTCGAGGTTGGACACCACGCCATGCACGTGCGGCAGTGATTCCACTGGGGTGAATGTGGCGGCGCCCTTGAAGTCGCCGAGGATGAACTGCACATCGTCGGGGCTGTGCTCAATGCCGGTCACCAGCACGGTGGTCACGAGGCCGTCAGATTTTCCACCACCGGTGAATGCGACCATCGAGCCGTGCGGGCCATGGCCACCTTCGGGTTCCTGCTTGAAGTCGTGGTAGTAGATTCCGCCCGGGGTGCGCCCGAGCGGAATGCGCAGCCGGTCACGTCCAATGGACTTGCCCCAGCGCCGCGTCGGGTCGTAGGTGGCGGGGTCTCCGATGTTGAAGAAGTTCAGGAAGTCTTGTGTGGCTTCGGCTCTGTCGCGTTCTTCGGCCAGGACGGCTGATTGTCCGCTGTCATCGGGGCGCCATCGTGCCAGGGATCGGAACAGAACGTCGGCGTCTTCGACGGAGAGCTGATCGGGGGTGGCCACAGGCTTGAGTTCGCGCGTCGGGGTGGCACCGGAGTTGAGCAGCGAGCGCCTGGGCGCATCAGTGCTACTGCGGCTGCTGCTGGCGCCGGACTCGTTGTGGTCCTCGCGCACGAGGTGCAATGCAGTCATCAGGCGGTCTCCCAGTCGGTGATAGGCGTGAAGTAGCGCATGAGGGTTCCCTCTTGCAGGTAGTACACGCGGTCGTCTTTCTTGGCGGCCAGCGCTGATGGTGTGGTCGCTGAATGCAACACGGCTACACCGTCTTTGCCGTCATCGCCGGTGATCAGTGAGGAGTCGGCTTCGGGGTCATCAATGATGACCAGCATGCGGCGCTGGGCGGCATCACCAGAGGATGTCAGCGGATTGTGGCTGCTGCGATTGCTCAGCTCACTCTGGAAGCGGGCCAGAAACGCAGCGACGGTCGGGAAGATCAGCCGGGCTGGACCGGACTTGTCGATGAACTCTGGGTCGGCGCAGTGCGGCGCGTATTTGAGCGGCTCCCATTCGGCGGGCCTGTTGGTGATGGCGGCGATGAGCAGCTCGTCGGGGCCGTGGAACAGGGCAGCCTGGGCGGTGGCTGCGCGCAGCATGGCGGTGATGACGGGCCGACCTGCTTCGTCAGCGATGAAGGTGTGGATGGGTTGATCGAATAGCGCCAGCGGGCGCGGGACACCGGTAATAATTTGGTGGGTTTGGCCGAACTCGCGCAACGCAACGGTGCTGACGGTCTCGCGCACGTCGGGCGGGGGAATGTCTTCGGGCAGAATGATGTGCGCGGCGGTCAGGGTCGCGCCGATACCGATGCGCACGTGTCCGAAATTGTTGAGCCCTGATCCGAAGCTGCTGACGTTCATGACTCGTTCCCACTGGCGAGCGGTGCCCGCCAACGTGTTTAGGGCACGCGGGTCGGGATGGTGCCAGTTGATTTCGTGGGCTTGGGCCTCCTGCGCATCGTGCATCGTCTTGCGGGCCTGGTCGAGATTGTTGCAGTAGTCGCCGCGGCCCTTGTTCAGCTGCGGCTTGGTCTGCTTGTCGCCTTCGCTTCTGCCCATGCCGCCGCGGAACATCATGAACATGCTGACGGCCATCATCGGCAAGAAGATGAAGCCGCCGCCCGCGATGGAGCGCACACCGAGAACGAAGAGCATGATGAGCAGGCCCACGACCGACACGATGAGCACGACCATCCACACCCACATCGGTGGGTTTTGCGGGATGGACGGTTTGAGTTCAGCCGGTGAGGCAACCTCGACGTTGACTTCCGTGGTCGGTGGTGCGGGCACGCGGCGGCGCCGGAAGTTGAGCTTTAAGATTCTGTCGCTGGTGGAGATGTTCACGAATGCCACCCCATCTGTGTGCCGGTCGGTTCAAGGACTAACGCGGTGCTCATGCGCCGGGCTGCTTCGCTGCGTCTTGGATCTGCCAGGCGGCAGCATTCGAGAGTGTCAATCCTGCTGGCAGCCAACGCAACACCACCCAGGGCGCGGGGGTCGGTCGGCCAGATAAGCCGAGGGCTGAGCGGGTCTGTTGGTCGGCTTGGCCGATGGTGGCGATGCCGTGCCGGACACCGGTATCGGTGATCCACCACAAGGATTCGGCGCGATCGCTGCTGGGCTCGTTTCCGGTCAGTTGCACGAAGTTCGCCGAGTCCGGCGCCAGGTACACGCTGTCGGCGATGTCGGGGCCTTTGGCTGCCAGGTCGATCACACGCCGTTCCCCGCCAAGGGGTATCGGCAGACGGCGCCCGGAAAGAACCTCGATGCGGGCGGCGGGGTCGGCGCTGTCCTTGCGCCACACCACGCAGGTGAATGGGCTGCTCTCCTGATTGACTACGCGCACGGGCTGCACGGGGTAGTACGAAAGGTTGAACGTCGGGGTGGCAGGCATAGCGGAAATGGCTGCCGGAGGGACGTTTACGGGTGCGAGCGCACTGGTGCTGGTGTTGCGCAGCATGGCCGCAACGGTCGGCGGGATCTGCTGGACGCCGCGATCGAGAACAAGGAAGTACTGCTTGTCCCCGGCCGCACCGGTGGTGGTGAGCACGGTGCCCGCTGTCAGCGGCATGGGGGTGGGGTAGGCGACGATGGGTGCACCCATGTTGGGGATGGTCGGGACGGTCAGCGGCGGGGTGGGCGGCAGCGCGTCATACAGTGCCCGCGACATCGGGGTGCTGACCGCGGAGGCGCTGATGCCCAAGGCCAACGTCAGAGCGCGGTTGGAGCGATCCAGTTCGGAGCGGTGCCCGTCGGTGACCAGGTAGGTGCGGCCTTCGTAGTGCATGAGCGCGGCCTCGGGGTTGGCCAGCATGGTGGTCCAGTCCCCCAGCTCCGGGGTTCCGGCCAGCACGGTGGTGCGGGGCTGTACCCGGGCGGCGGTGGAGCCGAGGCGATCGCACAGGCCCCAGCCCACCGTTAGCGGGCTGCGCACGGTCAGATCCTGTGGCGCACCGGGAATGCCCATGGTCGGGCCTTGGGGCAGGGAGCTGATCTCGGTCAGGGGCACCTGGGTGGGGTTGTCGGCGCTGCCCGCGATGATGCGCGCGGAGGCCAGGTTCAGGACGGGATGGATGACGGGGTTGTCATCGCCGACGCGTACGTACAGTGCGCTGCTGCTCTTGGCGGCGACGATCTTGGAGGTGCCGATGCGCGAGGCTGGCCGGATCCATTTCACGATCATGGTGCCGCCGACGAGGATGATGGCGATCACCAGCCCGACGGCCAGACTCGCCACGTACGCCTTGGATGGGTCGTGGCGCAATGTGACGGTGTGCCGGGCTACAGCGGTCTCGGTGCGGTGCTTCATGAACCGCCAGGCCGAGGCTTGTTCACTGCTTGCATAGTTCAGCGGCATGACGTTGGCTCTCCCCACATTGTGAACATCGTTCTTCTTAACTCATCAGTCCGGAAGTATTCGCCTGATCTGGACCCGATCGGCGCCGACGCCGCTCATCGGGACAGCGCGGACTTTGACCAGCTGCCCGGAGCTGGGTGCTTCGAGCACCTTGTCCGATGAGATGGCCATCATCATGTGCTCGGCACGCCCGTTTTTCCAGTTGGTCAGCAGCACATCGCCTGCTTTGAGTTCGCCGTATCCCACGACGCGTCCCTGGTTCATCCAGCCGTAGGTGGTGCGCGGCACGTTGATCCCCGCGCCTTTGTAGGCGTCTTGGACGACGCTGGAGCAGTCCCAGGCGTTGGGGCCGTTGGCTCCGAAGACATAGGGCTTGCCGACGTTGGTCAGGCCGCGGCGCACGATGGCGTCGCGGGTTTCGTCGCCGCTGGCGCCCAGTGGCCCGTATTCGCCGGGGGCGGCCATGCCGGTGGCGGCGGCGACGTTCTGCGGCCCGACGCTTCCGGTCAGGGATTGGCCGAGGCCGCCGAGGCTGGAGAAGATCGGGCCCATCATGTCCAGTGGAGCTTTCAAGATGGTGGCCGGAACTCCCAGGACTGCCGGTGCGATACCGCTGACAGCGGGAATGACCGCGGAGGCCAGTCCGCCCACGGGTCCAAGGGCGCCGCCTGCGCTGCCGATGTTGCCCAGACCGCCCAGAGCGCGGGCGGCGGCAGCTGGTGCCGTCCCCGCCGTCAGCGCAGCGGGTTTGGTGCCCTCTCCCCCGAGCAGTTCACGGAACTTATCGGTGGCCGCACGCACATTGCCCGCATGGGTTTTGCCGTCCCGGATCGCATCCTCGTAGGCCGACTTGCCATCAGAAAGCCTCTGCGTCAACGCATCAACGAGCGCCCGCTGACCGGACTGAGACGTACGCGCCGCAGGACCAAGGGAGGACACATCATCACCGGCAGCCTTGATCACCCGATCAAGGGCCATCACATGCCCACGGTGAGAATCAGCTGCGGCATTGGCCGCCGACACCACCCGAGCATCAGCAGCAGCCAACGCCGAATTACGCTGCGCCAGCGCAGTATGGGCATCCATCGCCGCCGCCGCGGCACGACCACTACCAGAACCATCGGCCGCACTCATCGAGCGCGACGACCACGAATCACCAGAAACCCCAGGCCCCAACGAATCCCGAGCCGAACCAAGCACCCGACCCACCGCATCAACAAACACCGCCAAATCAGCCATCAATACCCTCCAGCGGAATGGTGCGGATTGAACTGGCCGACGCTGGTGAGTCGTTCTGCGCCGCGCCCAACGTTGTAGCGGCGCATGAGGTAGTTCATTCCGGCCGCGATGTTGGCGACCGGATCGTAGATGTAGTTCGAGGTGCCGGGCTGATGGTTGGCGGCGAACGTAGTGGGGATGGTTTGCATCAGGCTGCGGCTGGAATTGAAGGGGGCGCCGTCGATTTGGCGGGCACCGTGAGCATTGGAGTCGGTCTTGTTGACCGCGAGGGTGTCGAATCCTGACTCACGGTTGATGCCCACGGGCAGTCCGGCTTTCCAGCGGGCCCGGGCGGCAGGGTCGGTGATGCCATGGGCATCGAGGGCTTGATCGATGTAGCCGTTGACGGCGGCCATGCCGCCCGGGAATTTCACCTTGTCGAAACGCACGTCACCGGGCGCGATCGCTGCAGCCGAGTTAGTTCCCAAGCCTGTGCCACTGCCTGCGGTAGCCGAGGCGACGCCGCTGCCGCCGCGGATGCCTGGTGCTCCGGCGCCGCCGAAGGCACCGGGCTGGATGA
The DNA here is from genome assembly GCF_002013895.1 of Mycobacteroides franklinii. Classification (GTDB taxonomy): domain Bacteria; phylum Actinomycetota; class Actinomycetes; order Mycobacteriales; family Mycobacteriaceae; genus Mycobacterium; species Mycobacterium franklinii. The sequence continues at coordinate 87,569 of NZ_MAFQ01000014.1, forward strand.
AGCTGCCCAGACCGCCCAAGATGGGTCCGATGACCTTGGCGGGTGCACCAAGCACCGCGGGCACGATTCCGGTCAGGGGTGTGGCGATCCCGCCAAGAGCCTGCACAGGTCCCAAGAACTGGGCGGCGCCGCCTGCGCTGCCGATGTTGCCCAGACCGCCCAGAGCGCGGGCGGCGGCAGCTGGTGCCGTCCCCGCCGTCAGCGCAGCGGGTTTGGTGCCCTCTCCCCCGAGCAGTTCACGGAACTTATCGGTGGCCGCACGCACATTGCCCGCATGGGTTTTGCCGTCCCGGATCGCATCCTCGTAGGCCGACTTGCCATCAGAAAGCCTCTGCGTCAACGCATCAACGAGCGCCCGCTGACCGGACTGAGACGTACGCGCCGCAGGACCAAGGGAGGACACATCATCACCGGCAGCCTTGATCACCCGATCAAGGGCCATCACATGCCCACGGTGAGAATCAGCTGCGGCATTGGCCGCCGACACCACCCGAGCATCAGCAGCAGCCAACGCCGAATTACGCTGCGCCAGCGCAGTATGGGCATCCATCGCCGCCGCCGCGGCACGACCACTACCAGAACCAGAACCATCGGCCGCACTCATCGAGCGCGACGACCACGAATCACCAGAAACCCCAGGCCCCAACGAATCCCGAGCCGAACCAAGCACCCGACCCACCGCATCAACAAACACCGCCAAATCAGCCATCAATACCCTCCAAGGAGGACCTGGTGACTGATCTGGCGGTCATGGTTTGTCCTAATCGTGTTGGGGGACAGAAAGGTTAGGCCTGCCCGGTGGCGGGGGGCGCAGCAGGCGGCGTCACCGGTGAAGAAGCCGGGGGCTGCTCGCCGCCACCACCGGTGCTGGTGCCCGGACGCATCCAGCCCAGGAAATCCGGGCCCGAAGAAAGACTTGACTCAGGCTGAACCTGGCCGTTGACCAGGAACTTGTTGTTACCCAAGGCCATAACGAGATGGTCTTTGAAGTAGCCGACATCGCCGCCCTTGAGGTCACCGGGCGGAACAGGATCAAGGATCGGGGTGCCTGCCGGGGGCAGGGTCACACCTGCTTGCTGCCAAGCGGTTTCGACGGGGGTGCCGTCGATGGCAGAACGCATCGCAGCAGCCGCAGCGGTGCTGGGCGCATCAGTTTTGGAGCCATCGGGCAGGGCGACCGATACCCCCGCTGGGGTGGCGTTACCTGCTGGGGTGACATGATTCTTCTTGTCGTCCCCGTCCTTCTTGTCATCGGCGGTGCCGTCCTCGGTCGAAGCCGGTGAGGTCTGACCGTCCTTCTTGTCATCGAGCTTGGGCTCTGCGGCACCGGGCTCGTGCTTGGCCTCGGGGTCGGTCAGACCGGCAGGCTGGGTCAGGCCGCTGCCCAGACCGGCGACAGGATCGGAAAATCCCGGGCCCCCGCCACCGGGCACACCGCCGCCACCCATACCGGGCATGCCGCCACCCATGGGCATACCGCCTCCGGGCATGCCGAACGGAAGGCCACCGGTGGGTGCGGCGGGCTGGCCGGGTACCGCCGATGCAGGCTGAGTAGTTCCCGCAGGCGGGGTCCCCTCGGGGCCGCTGCCGCCTTCTCCCCCGCCGCCGCCCTCGCCGCCGCCGCTGCCTCCATTGCCGCCGCCGTGGCTGTTGCCACCGCGATCGGAGCTGCCGCCGTTGTCATCGCCCGCGAGCTTCATGTAGTCCTCGATGATGCCGCGCGCATCGCGTGCCTTGTTGTTGGCGTCAGCGTCGGCCGCTTCCAGGGTCGACTTGGCCTTCTCTAGGCGCTGGATGTAGAAGTCGCGGAACTCTTTGAGTCCTTCGGGGGTCTTGAGACGCTCCCCGAGTTCGGTGGCCTTGGCATCCAGATCGCTTTTGACGGTATCGAGTTCCTTCTTGACCGCAGCGTTGGACTCGGCGGTGGCCTTCTCCAGGTCTTCGAGGCGCTTGTCGACATCACGCAGCGTGGAGTGAGCCTGGCGCAGCTTCTCGGCGGCGTCGTTGGCGGCATCGTTGGCCTGCCCGGAACCGGTCAGCGGCGGTGGCGGGGTCACGCTCGTGTTCGGTGCGGCAGCTGCTGCAGGCGGCGGGGTGTTTGAGGAGGAGCGACCCAACACGATGCCGACGGCGCCGGAGATCAGACCGATGAGGATGGGGATTGCGAACGGCATGGGGTCGGTTCCTTTTCTGCCAAGTGGACGGGGTTAGAAATTCAGCGCCGACTCGGCGCGATCGGCTTCCTCGGTGGACGGGTACCCCGAGGCCGCCGCACGTGCCTCACCTTCGGCGCGGGCGATCTTCTGGCGCTCGTTAGCTTGGTAACGCAGATCAGCGACCTCGAACGCCGCGACTACACGGTCGCAGATGGTGTAGGAATCCCAGTTCCTCACCTCGGGGGAAAACCGCACTTCCAGCGGATAGTTGGTGTTGGTGACCGCCGCGTAGACGCTTTGTTCACGTGAGAGTGCCGCTGCCCCCAAGGTGCGCTCGACTTCCGGTTCTGCCTCCACGGTTAGCCCTTCCCTTTTGCACGCTGTCCGCTACACTACGTGAATGATGACACATTCGACACAAGACGTAAACAGTGAGGTGTGTTGATGCCTGAACAGATCACATCCAACTTTGACGAGCTTGAGGCGCGAATCGGACAGTTGGACGATTACGCCCGCGGCATCACCGGGGACACCAAGGCGCCAGGGGAAGTGCTCAGCACCTATCGTCAGGGTTTTGCAGATAGCCCCTATCGTGAGGTCGGCGACCTGCTCAGCCAAGGCCGCGAAGCGCGCGAGAGAGCTGGCGCCAACATCGCCAAGCAGGCCCGTGGGCAGGCACAGTTTCACCGCAACACCATCACCGGTTTCGCCGACGCTGACAGCGCGGCCAAGACGGTGATGGACAAGATCGCCGACGAGTAAGAAGCTGACAATGGTGGGGACCATTACGGCCATAAGTGAGCGTATCGAGGCCGCGTCGCTCGGGCGCTGGCCTGGGCCTCCGCACGGTTATCCACGGCTCAACGAGGCCAAGCTTGGCCGCTTCTCACTCGGCAAGGCCCGTCGTGCCCTGGCCTGTGGTTTTGTCGCGCGGCAACCACAGCTGCAACTGGTGCCGATGCGTCACGCACCGGCCGGGCCGGTCTCTCTCCATGAACTGGCGGTAGTTGCCGCCGCCGCGCTGGGGGTCTGCGTGGTCTCGGCGATCGTGCACTCGCAGGCCGGTTTTGTAGCGGGTGTGGCGGTGTTGTTCGCGGGATTCTTTGTGCTACAGACCGGAATACACCGTCCGGTGGTGCGGACGGTCCTCAACGCCACCGGGTTCCGCTACGACCTCGGCGCGATCGAGTATGTGCCCTGGGTGTACGGGCTGCCGGTTGCCGCCGCGTCAGGGCGCACCTTCGCTGCGGCTCTGCCGCTGCCCACTCCTGCTCGCAGGCCCAATGGCGCCGTGGGCCCTGACTGCGCGATTGTGGTGGTGGCCGAACAGATCTGCGCGGAACTGCGCCAGGATCAGCAGTATGCCCGCGATGTCGGACTGGTGCTGGGTAAAACACCCGTGGACACCAAAGAGCAGATGCACCAGATCGCTTGGGCGGTAGCGGATTTGATAGCACATCGCCAGCGGGTACAGGCCATCGCCGGTGAGGGTGACCGCGATTGGATTAACGCGGTCACTGAGGAACGCCAGGCGTTGATCGAGCGGGTCGCCGCATTGGAGCTGCGGCGCCAAGAAATGACTGAGGCACTTGAGGTGATGGCTGAGGCCGCCGCCGAACTCAGCGATAGCGCCCCTGCGGCACCGGTGGTGCCGGACTTGTCGGATCTTTACGCCAATAGCCTGGTGCACCGTCAGGCAGCGAACGTGATAGCTGGAGGTGCCCGCTGATGGCCGGGGAAGTGCATGCCGATTTCGGTGGTCTGGCAGGTGATGCGTCCGCGCTGCAGGCCTCTGCGGCACCGTCGGCGTCCCCGACCGGGGTGATCGGCCCGGGCCTGGATTCGGTGTCGATGGCCATGGCCGTGCATGTCAACGCCTTGGCACAGTCCCTGGATGCGCACCTAGCGGCTGCCAGCGCGCAGCGTCAGGCCGCTGCCACCGTGACCACGGCGACCGTATCGGCCTTTGAAGCGGCCGATGCCGCCAACAGTTCCCAGATGCTTGCCGTCGCCTCGGGCGGCACCTCAGCTCCGCTGCCGGGGGCCCTCCCCCCACCGTCCCCGGCAGCGGGCCTCCCCACGGTGCCAGCCGGATTGGGCGCGGTGCCACCGCCCTCGGTGGGCGCGGTAGAGCTTGGTGAGGCCTTCTCGACGGCCATCCACAGCGGCCCGGGCCCGGCCAGCTTGCAGGCTGCCGCCGCGACCTGGCGGGCCCGTAGCGGTGTGGAGAGCCAAAAGGCTGATCAGGTGCAGAAGGCCGGATCGAGTATCCGATCGGACTGGAAACAGGGCTCGGGCGGCAACACGGCGGCCGACGCGATCGACGAGCACGCCAAGTGGAGCCACGAAGCGGTGGCTCACGCGGCGGGCATCGCCAAGCTGGCCGACAACTATGCGCAGGCCTTCACCGATGCCCGCGCTCGTACACCAACGCCTGCCGAGTTCGCAGATCTGCGCAACAAACTGGCCAAAGCCCAAGCGCTGCAAGCCCAATACGGTCCGCGATACACCCCGATGGTGCTGGAAATTTCGCAGGCGATCGTTGACAAGCAGGGTGAAGCCAGTGGCGCGGCGTCGTGGTTTCAGCAGGCGCTGCAGTCCGCGGCCACTGATGTCGGCAAGACGTTGAGTGCGGCGCCGAACATCGTCAAACCGGGCGGCACCGGCAAGGGCCCACTGTCCGGGGACGACAAGGGCAAGCAGGCCGGGCACAAGCCCGGTGCGCCCGATGAATCGGGCGCGGGTTTCGGGGGTGGGGCCACCGGGGCGCTCGATGGGGTGGACCCGGCGGCGGCCAATCCTCTCAATTCTGATGCGATGTCTTCGGTCGGCGAGGTCGCCGGAAGCATCATGGGAAGCGGTATGGGTGCGCTGCAGAGCCTGGGATCGGCGGGCGGGGGCGGCAACCCTGCCTCCGGACTGTCCTCTGCTCTGCCGGGCCTAAGTAGTTTGGGCGCTCCGCAGATGCCGTCCCCGGGTCAAGGCGGTGGCGGTGAACAGCCCTCGGCACCTGAGGATTTGGGCGCTGGCGGTGGGTCTACGACCCCTGCGGCTGGTGATTTCGGTGGCGGCTCGGGTGGCGGCGGCACCGGTGGTGGCGGTGGTGGAGCTGGTGGCGGGTCGTTGGGTGCTTCCACGGTGTCGGCTTCCCCGACTGTGGGAAGTACCGCATCTGTCGGCGGGCCTGCCACACCTGCCGGTAGCGGTATGGGCGGCGGCGGAATGGTGCCGCCTATGGGAGGCGGCGGCAAGAAGGGCGGGGAGGGCGCTGAACGCGACCGCAAGCTCAACCCGGATAAGCGTCTGCTCATGCGCCCTGAGCCCCACGTCGAAGCAGTACTCGGTGAAGTCGAGATCAAACGGTCAAAGCGTGACAAACCCAATGAGGAGTCGAAGTGAAGGGTCTACCCAAACAACAGCTCGACGGGCTATCGGCGCTACTCAACGTGGCATACGAGTACGCCGAAAAGGTCGATAACTACAGTGCCTCAAGCCTTGAGGACGAGCCCATACAGGTCTCCATCAACGGCAAGGGCAAGATCACGAACTGCGAAATGCGCCAAGGCCTGCAACGGGAACTGACCGCCACCGAGCTGTCCGAGGCCTTCACCGACGCTATCGACGGCATGTCGCGGCGGGCCGAAGTGGAATGCATCGAGATGCTCGATGAGATGCGCAAACAGTCCCAGGCGATTGCCAGCAAGTTCGAGCACAGCGCCGAATACGGCTCGGCACTGGCATCCCTCGGTGGCTTCAAAACCGCAGGCGGTTGAGCAGCGAATTTCCTGGCGCCCTAGCCCGAAACCACGGATAATGAGACGATATGTACAACGAGAGCAACGGGAGGTGATCTGAGATGCCAAGCACTGACGGTCTCGTTCACCACGACCTCACCAAGGTCACCGAGGGGAACTCGCAGATCGCCACCGCATTCACCGGCCCCTCCGGCGTGGCCGCAGTTCGCGCGGGAGCCGACCCCTTCACAGCCGTGCTGGCCACTCTCGACACCCAATACGACGCCTCAAGCGCTCCGGCGAGCCTGCAACTGGGCGCGGTGACCAAGATGCTGCACGGCAAGAACGACAACAGCTCCGGCATTCTGATGGGTGCTGACGGCGAGAACGGTGCAGCTATGGACACGGTGACCACGTGACCGCCACACTGCCCCAGCAGGCCCCGGTGTCCCCTCCCGGGGCGCCGCAGTACGGCGCAGCACCCCAGCCGTATCCGAACCCAACACCGGTGTGGCTCAAGGCATGCCTTGCGGTGCTCGCCATCGTCGGTGCCGCGGCGATCGGCGCTACTACCGCAACGGCCATCACGTTGAAAGCCAACACGGCAGGAACCGCTGTCACCGCTCCCCCGCCGTCGGCCTCTGTCGTGCACGACGCCAACGTCAAACTCTGCACGCTGTACTACAGCGCTGGAGAGGCGATGGCGAACTGGGATCGGAAACACCCATCGACGGAGCAGCAAGACGGGACTTCTGGGGCGTCCGTTTATCTGGTGACCGGAAACTTCCTCATGTGGGCGCTCGACCAGACAGCCGACGCCGATAAGGACCTACGCGAGAACGTACGCGCGGTAGCCCAGGCAAGTATTGACTCCGCTGGCGTCTACTCCGGCAAGCCTGCAGGCCTCGTCCAACCGCCGACTTTCGTGCCCAACAGTGCATTCGGCGATCCAGGGCAGAAGATCTACGACTTCTGCGTCAAGGGTGGCTAGAGAGGCTGTTGACAGGTGCGTGGTGTTCGCCGTGACCAGTCCGGCGCACCACTCTCACCACCAGCGCTAGCAGTTTCCGTAGCAGATTCACCTGCAGGTATACACACTTTCACGCGGTCCGTTCATGCGCCCGCGTGTCTGCTCACGTCGCCATCTTTGGTTAGCCATGTCGGAAGGACGTTCGGTTATGGATATTGAGATGCCCTCGGGCCACCCCGTAGCTGCAGCCGTGCAGCCAGTCTGGCCCCACACGGACTCATCAGAAGGCGAACACAACGCGGACGTGGCCAGGAAGGCTGTTCAGTGGGCGCAACAAGGAATCGATGCGCTCGACCGCGCTCAGAACCTGCACCGCGACGGCTGGAAAGGACAGTCCGGCGAAGCCGCACAACAAGAGAACACCGCCATCAAACACGCCGCACAGAAGTTCCAGGCATGGCAGTACGAGTGCGCACAGAAGTTTCAGGAAAGCGCTGGCGAGACGCGTGCATTCAAGAATGCTCTCCATAGCGTTTTTGAGCAGGCCAAAAGTGACTATGACTCGATACCAAACAGTCCGATAGCCGAAGGCCTCCGGGAACGGGTGATCAGACAGGCGTCTGTAGAAGCGATCGAAACTCAAGCCTTCTATGTCGAGAAGGCGCTCGCCATCAAAATGTCTCCGCCACCGGATATGACCCACCTACTAGGCGGCGGCAGCAGCCAACCTCACAACGGCAACGGCAGCGGCGACGGCCGAAACAAGGCCAAGCCCATGGACTTCTCGAAGTCCCCGAAGGAAGGGGATACCAAGGGCTCCGACGACAAGGATACGAAGAACAAGTCCGACGAGAAGGTCGAGAAGAAGAGCCACAACCCCAAAGAGAGCGGGGAAGATGTCACCAAGGAGAAGGGCGAGGGAACTGAGCATTTGAAGGATGCTGACCACATCACGAATGCGAAGGCTTCGGGCGACAACGTAGGCACGCTCAACCCCGGCGCACAGTCGCCCACAGGCGGGGGCGTGTCTCAGTTGGGTTCGGCGATGTCGGGGATGACTTCGCCCGCGAGCGGTATGGGTGGCGGTGGTGCGGGTTCGCCGACTTCTGCTTTCCAGGGGTTGCAGAGTTTGGGCAAGGGCATCAATCCTGGTCAAGGACTAAGTGGCTTGGGGCAGACGGGTTCTGGTGCTACGCGGCCTATGTCATCGAGCCCGTTGACCTCGCTCAGTGAGGGGTTCAGCTCGGGTCTGTCGTCGGCGTCCAGTGGCGCGGGTTCTGTTGGTCCGGCGACTCCTGCGGGCGCTGTACAGCAGCCTTCCCAGTTCGTGCCCCCGGTAGTCCGGCCGGAGGCTGCTGTGCCGCCTGCGGCCATCTCAGGGCCTGTGAATGCCGCTGGATTGAATGCCCCGGCCCCCTCCCCTACCCCGGCTGGCTCGGGCGGCGCGATGGGTGGCGGTGGCGGGATGATGGGGCCGTACTCGTCGCCGACGAGCGGTGTCGGCGGCGGTGGTGGCGGCGGTGGTGCGCCAACCGGGGCGGCGTCGAGTGGCGGTGCTCCCCCGCCTGCTGGTGGGTCGAGCTCGACCACGATGGCTCCGTTGCCGCCGCCTGAGGAGCGTGCGGCGCCTGTACGTGCTGGGCGTAATCCTGATCTGGTGTTGGCCGAGAAGTTGGTCGCCGATCTGGTGCGTGGCGCTCCGATGGCGTTGGCTGAGTGGGCGGTGTCGGTGGTGCGTACCTCATCGGGGCCGCAGGTGTACGTGGCTAGCAGTGTTGCTGGCGGCTCGTTCATTCCGCAGGGTGTTCATCTGCCTGCCTCGGCGCGGTTGGCGATCGCTGATACCGCGCTGACGCCGGGCTGGTGGGCGCCCTACATCGGGTGGACGCGGCCGGTGGACATCTTGGTGGAGCACTTTTCGAAGCTCACCGAGGTTGTCAGCGGGGCCTCTCTTTCGGCGGTGGCCACGACTTCGATGACCAGTCGCCTGCCAGCACATTTGCGTGCTGATTTTTCTCTGGTGGATCGCGGCAGCATCAGCGGTGCCGCGCCGATCCTTGGTGGCGGTACTCAGCATCGGCTCGCCACGATCGATCCGGCCATGTATGCGCGGCTACGTGCCCTGCGTCCCGAGGTGGCGATGGTCGCCGCCGTCGGCATCACCAACACGGTGCTGCAGGAAGCGCAGAAAGTGCAGGGCGTCAACGGGGCGTTGTCCACGGACGCTGAAACCGCGATGCTGCAGCAGGTGGCGCAACGCGGTGCGACAGAACAAGATTGGGTTTCCTATAAGGCGGCGGCGCGGTCCGCTGATACGGAGCTGACCACGCATGCGACGCACTCTTACGACGATGAGCCCGAGACGCAGCGTGAACGCGATGCCTACCAGCTGGTGTTCCGCAGGGCACGCATCGTGGAGCTGGTGTGCTGCTGGGAAGAGCCGTTGACACCGAGCCTTCCCGACATTGTGTACAACGCAATCTGCGCCGGGTATCAACCTGCGCAGATCATCGACCAGGCCGAACAGCAGCAGCTAGGCGGGCGATAGCGGCGGCGTAGCAAGGCTGCTCCGCAGGTGTGGTTGCCGTGACGTTGTTCTTGCCGAAAACCTATCGCGTCGTGGCGTCTACCTGGTGATTCAGCAGTATTCACGCTATTGTAGAAAAATGCGGAATTTAGGCGGGGTTGTAGAGGCCTTCCCGAATAGTGCGCAGTTCGCGAAGACCCTGCGGGAACTGCGTTCGGCGGCCTCGTTCCATTCGGCGTCCAAGCTGAGCGATCAGGGCGGGCCTGATCGCAGCTATGTGACGAAAATTGAGTCGGGTGAGAACATGTCGATCACGCCCGCAACGGTCGCCAAATTGGCTGATGCTTTCGCTCCTGAGTTCGGCGATCGGTCGGGGTTAGAGGCTCTTGGTCGGGCGTTTTTCCATAGCTACGCCGACACGGCGCCCAAGCCCCATACGGAGTCGGGTTTCCGGCAGGCGGCGGCGGCATCTAGCGGCGGACTCTTGCTGGGCTTCGACCTCGCCACGGATCAGCCGGTCATTGCGACCTGCATTGAACCTTCGCCCGACAAGTTCGGCCGGACGCTCATCTCTGCTGCAGGGGTCGAGACGGTGCGTAAGGTCTTGATTGCCATCGCTGCACAAAGCGATGTCGTCACACTGGCCTCCACGCAGGCGCTGTCTACAGGTTCAGCAGCCGACATGGCGGCAAAGGCATGGCAGGGCCGCACCTTCAACTTCGGTGAATTCGTTTGGCCGACTAGCGCGTTGGCCGTTGACCCGATCGCTCATGTGAACAACTTGCGTCTCGCTCTCAAGCGAGCGCAGATCTTGGGGGCAACTGGCACCGACACCCTTCTGCTCGGGTGGGCAATCCTGATCGCGAACGCGATCGCCGCTGACAGTGACACTCAACCGATTGAAGCCGTTTGGCTTCGGGAGTCAACTTGGAATGCGATGCGGCAAAGGGTCGCCGAACACGGGCACGACTCCCCCGAACACGTCGGGGCGGGCGGGCCCGCGATACCCGAGACACAGGCCATCAGAGAAGCTGCGCAGCGGTTCTTGTTGCCCTGGCTGCACGCTTATACCGCTGCGTTGTACCAGGTTCAATACGACATCACACCCGAGAGTGAAGGCAGTGCTGATCTGATGGGCACCTTTACCTCGATTGTTCCGGGCAGCGCGGACAGTAAAATCAAATGGCGAGCGGGGAGGCTGGAGAGCACTACCCCGCGAGACCTCGAATCTGGCCACCTGTGCCTCTACAACGGGGCGGATTTCGGCCCTTTACCGAAGGTGCTCAACGCTCTGGAGATCGCGAAAGCGGGTTCGACGGCGGTCCTCGACCCGGCCCAGCTATCCGTGGACTCGGACACCGAGCCCGTCACCTACTGTCTGTGTCCTCTGCTGGCCGACGGTCCATACGCTCTGGCTCGTCGTGTTGGCCGCCACACGAGTTGGCAGGCGATTCAGTACGCGCCCGCCGCACCGTAAGCGGACTGCCTGGGCTGATGGGTTCGGGCACTACCCCTGTAGTGACCAGCTCTTTCGGTGGTTTACCCGTCGTTGGGTGTGTCGCATCACCGACATTGGTGTACATCAGTTGTTCCGCCTGTAGTATGACCGCACAACTGTGTCACGGGGGGCCGGGATAGAGGGAGTGTGATGGCCGCGGCGCCCGACGCTACCCCTGACGTGCCCGAAGACGATGAGGTGACGAGCAACACCCAGCATTTGGCTGAGCAGCTCGAACTTCGGATGCGCGAACTTGGTTTGAACAAGTCGAGTATTGCGCGCAACGGTGGCCCGTCACGGTCGGTCTTGCAGCGCTTGGGCGGCGAGGGGTATTGGATCCCCAGTGTTGAGAACCAAGAGAAGCTCGATTTGGTGTTGCAGTGGGAGCCGGGGTCCACCGCGACTGTGCTCAATGGCGGCTACCCCACGCCGCGCGAGACGCGCAAGCCGGTCGCGACGCGATTGAGCACGGATTTCGACAATCTCAACAGGCATATTGAGGAGCGCCTCAAGCAGCTGCGGTTGAACAAGACCAAGCTGGCCAATATGGGCGGTCCCTCCCGCAACACGCTAGCCACCTTGGGCAGCCGCGGTTACACCCCTACCAGGGAGACTTTCGAGCGCCTCGACAGCTTCTTGCAGTGGGAGCCGGGGTCTGCGCTGGCCGCTTTGCGTGGCGGCACTCCCACCCCGATTGGCATGGTGCCGGAGGATCTTGCGGGGTTCATGAGGGCTCCGGCTGCGGGAGCGATGGAACGGCTGAACTCGGCGGTGCGGCGCCTGGATCGTATGGAGGCTCAGGTCGCCGAGACGGTCAAGGACATGCACCGCGCTTTGGACCAGTGTCGGGCGGCGATCACCGTCATCATGGACGAACTCGAAGACGCGGATGCTTCGGACTGGCCAGCGTCGAAGTCTGCGCACGCCGGGGCACGCGCGGCGGCCACGCCCGGCGTTAAGCCGAGCCCTAATCGGCCCCGCAAGGTCGGCAACAATCCGTACTCCTCGCCGTCACACAACTAGCCCGCTCGCCGAACACCCGCCCATAGGATCTGTGCTGGCAATTCCTTTGGGCTGCAACAGGTATCGAAGTATTACAAGCTGTCCCTTGGGGTAGTTTTCCGCGGAAAACTACCCCAAGGGGGCCTCATTTGAGCAACTTGCGCAGCGTCGTCATCAGCGTTTTCACGCCAGGTTCCGTAAGCTGTTCGAGCAGTGCCGATGCCAGGGCGCCAGGGTCGGTGTCGAACTTCTTGAGAGCCCGGTTGATACTGCGGGCGTTGGGCGATCCGGAGGGTTCGTCACCTGTGCCGGTAGCTTCACCACTCCCCTCCCCCACCTTCGGCTTCTCATCTGAGCCTCGTTCGGCGAGCACTGAGTGCCATTTTGCGACCTGCTCAGTGGCGGGAAAACGGGCCAGTGCGCGCGCATCGCGGATGGCCAGATCTTTGCGTCGTGTGGCTTCCTGCAGTTCAGGTTCCAGCTTGAGCAGGTCGCGACGCTGCGACACCCAAGTCTTGCTCTTTTTCATGTGTTCGGCGGCGGCGTCAGCACTTCCGAGTTCATCGACTAGCTGCTGGACAGCCTTGGCTTCCTCGATCACGTCGAACCCTTGTCGATCGACATTCTCGGCGATGATCGCCGAGAGCAGCGTCGCCTTGTCCTTGGCGAGTTCGTCTTTGATGACGATATCGAGGTTGGGACGGCCGAACTGGTGGGCAGCCGCCAGCCGCCTGTTGCCGATGATCACGACGAACCGGGTCTTGATCTCCGATTCCGGGTAGAGCCGGACGAAGGCTTCCCTGCTCACGGCCACCGCGGGCTGGAGCTGGTGATCAACGATCGACGCCAGCTCCTGCAGGTCGCCGAGTGAATCGCGCGGGTTGCGTGGGTTGCCTGTCAGCTCGCGGAGCGCAACTGTTCGGGACTGCCCCGACCGTGCCGCCGACACCGCTTTGACGGCCTCGACGCCATCCACTGGTGATGCCTCACCCACAGATTGGTGTAGGTCGTCCCAGCTGTTGACAACCCCGCCACGTCTTCTCGTCGTCATTTCGCTGCTCCTGTCAGGGCGAGTTCGTCGGCCAGCCGGTAGAAGTCGTCGGCTGCTTTCAGTTCCGTCGGTAGGGTCTTCTCGATAGCGCTGCGGCGTTCTTTGTCGGTCGTGGCCCACAGCTCAGTGCGTACGTTCTCGTAGTTCTGCACCTGAGCGGCTGACACCAGCTCTTTGTACTCCGGGACCAGTAGCCGGTCTGCCGATGCGTCGGTATGGACCGAGTACACCCGTAGCGCTGTGTCAGCTATCGGCCAACCTCGCTGGAGAACGAAGTCCCGAGTTTTCGTGAGTCGCTTCTCTCCGCGCAAGGTGTCGTGCTCGTTGACCACGACGGTGAACTTCTTGCCGCGCGGCAAGATGAGTTTCTCGATGGTACGGACCGTGGGATCAAAGCATAGGGGAGCGGGGTTCATGGGCACTATGAACTCGTCGGACACGTCCAGGACTGTGCGCAAAACATCGCCTGAATACGATGCTTCAAGACCATCCTCGGTGTTGTCCGGGTTGGTGTCATGCCAACCCGGAGTGTCCACAAACAGGTGACTGATTCCGTGAATCGCGTTCAACTGGCCAAGCCAATCCAGCGGATCGTCATCGGCCTGAAAGAGGTGAAATGGCAGTGCCGCTGGGCCCATCCGGTCAGCCCACCATTTGGCAGAACCCTGGGGGTCCACGGACACCACAGCGACGGGGGAGGGGGAGTCTGCGGGCAGCCCAGCCAACAGCTCTTCGGCCACGCAGGCGGCCAAATTCATAGTCATCGTACTCTTGCCGACTCCACCTTTTTGGTTGATAAGAGTGACGACTTTGGTCCTTGGATTGGCCATGGGGGAGACCCTTTGTGTGCTTCGGCCACGACTGTGGCCTACTCCGATTCAGTGCCCAAAGATTAGAGGGGGAGTACGACATGTGAACACCCGACACGCTGAACTTTCGGTGTCCAAACAGGGGCAGTTTTCCGCGGAAAACTGATCAGCAAGCAGGGTGGCACATCGGAGCGCGATAGGCCGATAGTTTGCAGGACCGTGCCACACACCGGCTGCATGACCTGGCCTTTTATGTTTTCCCCGCGTCAGTTTTCCGCGGAAAACTGAGGGATACAGCCCTACCTCGGCGGTAGGGGCCGCTTGACGGTGCCGAAACGGACGTGGCGCGGGAGGCCGTTCGAGGCCCCTGCAGGGCGCTTCTTTCGGGGCCGGTTTCGCGCTTGTGGCGACCGGTTGCGGCGAGGGCCCTGCGCCCATTCTCGTGTTCAATCAAGCGCCAGACACGCGACGCTTACAAGTGGTCGGCGGCGACCGATTCAGTCTCCCCGCGAATTGCGCAGAGGGGTCAGGGCGAGGGGTGTGGCGGTGGCACTTTCACGGCGGTACGACACCTCCAGGACGGTCGGCGACTGCCGCTTGCCGCGACTGCTCCGGGGAAGGTTTCGTGTGGTGGACCAGGCATCGGGCGAGAGTTGATCAACGGCTGGAGTCGGACGGAACAGCGTTGTCGAATCGGCCTGATTCTTCGGATACGGGGATGCGGGTGCGTCGAAAACAGAGACGATGTGCGCAAGCTTCCCTCGGGTGTAGGGCTGCTTGATGGGGCTCTGCTCTGCGGCTGACTATGTTCATAAGTCGAGCGCGAGTAGGGCTCGCCGCGGCACCGACGGGGGCGAGTTGCGAACCTTCATCGCAGGGCACAGAAGTCATCGACTCGCCACCGTCTGCGATGCTCGACGGACGGTGCCCACCAAGGGGTGAGCGGGGCTGCGAAGCCAGCCGAATCCGACCCCCGCCGCCGAATCGCCGAGAATCTGTTTGCTGGCGTAGGCCTAAGTCAGGCGTGGGACCAAGGCTGGCAAACGTCTAGCCGGACACCCCGGACGGGTCACGATTTGATAACACGCGCCGTGGATATCGCGTGACCTGGGGAAACGCCAAGCGTCTCCGGTGCCCTCCAATGGTGATTCGCCTAAATGGGGCCTAGCTGCGCTCCAGGGCATTGCAACCCTCGCTCGGCGGGAGTTTGCCCGCCCTGGGGGATGTTCGCTCGCCCACGGGCAAACCAGGGCGTTTTCCCAGCTCGCTGAGTCTAGTGAGTGGCAGGGTTTTGGTCGTGAGCTGGGATTTGTGCAGGCCCAAGTTCTGGACGCACCGAATTTGGTGATGCCAGCCCTTCTCGACGCGATGAGGGCTGACTCGCCGTGTGTGTGGTCCGGTGGTTAGGAGTCAGCGGCCGGGGGACGTGACGCGCCGGACCGGGCGTGGCCATATGTACCACCATGCTGGCGGGCTGCGCGATCTGTTCGTTCCGCGGCGCTAGGCATCTGAGTCAGTACAGCGTTCGGCGCTTAGTTCGATGGAAGGCTCGTCACAACATCGGGACCGTTGCTTAGGCGCCCGAGGCCGGGGGACGTGACCCGGAGTGTGGCGGTGTCTTGGCGATCTGCGCTAAGACAATGACCTGCTCTAGGAGCTGGTTGTTGATCCCGGTGAGCCGGGCCACCTCAGCCTTCAACTCGGCAATCTCACGCCGCGCCGCTTCCAGATCCACGCCTTGCAGCTGCGCGAGGTGTTCAAGATCTGATGCTTCACCAGCCGAGTGAGCAGGCGGTGGCCACGCATTCTGGTCGCCGAGGTAGCGCTCGAAGTCTTCTGCCAGCAGGAACCACGCCTTGCCGCCTTGGCGGCCGATGACGTGGCCTTGCTCAGCGCGTACGGCGTTGTCCACTCGCGCCAGGTCAGTGGCCCATCGCGCAGATCGCCGCGCGAGTTCAGCGGCGTGAGGAGCGAGGTAGGCCCGCTGTCCTGACGGGCTGACGACTTCGCCGTACTTAGCGTCTGGCCACGGGGTACCCGGTGCCAGCGTCATGGGTGCCTACTCTACCGTCCGCCACACAAATGATTCCGGCAGACTGCCGCAATGATTGCGGCAGATCAGAGAAATATTTCCGCAATAGCGGCGGAAATCATTCTTGGCGACACACCTTGCCGCAATCTTTCCGGAAAAACGAAACGCGCCATATAATGGGCTTACGCGAACTAACAGGGCATCTACCAGGCAGTTTGCAACAGGCAGGATTGTGGCAGTTTTTCCGGAAAGATTGCGGAAGTCTTCCACAATCGTCACAGACCGACAGGAGTGAGCCATGACCGCGAAGACGGCAGCTCGGACCACGCCCGCGGCGAAGCGCAACTGGCGACACAAGGAAGTACGGCAGGCCAACAAGTACTTCGGGAAGCGCCTCAAGGACGACGACCACAAGGCCATCCAGGACTACGCCGACAGTCTGGGCGTGAAAATGTCTGCGCTCATCGCCCCTGCGGTTGAGGAGATCTTGCGCAAGGCTCGTGAGCACGCAGCCGCCAACAGCGACGGCGCTGCGGATGCGAACATGGTGTTGGCCTCCTGACGTTCCTCTCGCCGCCGACCTGGCTAAGGCAGTGGGCCGGGGAAGTAGCGGTTTAACCAGCGGTTTTCCCGTTGGGGTCCTGTTTGTTGACGCTACGGGTGTCATCGCCAAATACTCAAGGCATGACGATCAACGATGCAGCGTTCGGCACTGCGCTTCACCGCGCCCTACTGAGCCTGTGTGATCACCTGGCCGAGCAAAAGGACGTGCTCGATCAGAGCCAAGCCCAGTGGCAGTCAGAGGTGGAAGCCACCGCGGAGATCGCCGCCCGCGTCGAGATTGCCCTCGGCGGCGGTATACCCGACCGGCCGCCACTTGATCTGTAGGGGCGATGCGAGAGGGCGTCACTTCTTCTTGCGGCGGCGGGAGTTGAGCAGGGCTTCGATGATTGTGGCGGCGGCGGCGCCGATGTCGGCGATGCCCTTGGTGGCTCCGGTCTTGTACACGATGAACGCGGCCAAGGCGTAGTACCCCAGGACGGTTACCGCCACGATGATCACCAGGACGATGGCGGTGATGATGACGATGGTGAGGGTGCTCATGTGTGGCTCCTGTGCTCAGGTGCTGAGCGGACGGCTATAGCGGCGTCCGCGGGCACGCGGGGGAGCGGGCCTACTCTTTCTGGCCGCTGCGAGGAGCGATCACAGGGTCCTGGCGGGTTGCGGCGCGTGTACCTGCGGTTTTGGGGCATGGGCACGAAGATAGACATAGGGGGTGCAGATCGATGGTCCGCGGCGCGTCATGACATCACCGCCGTGCTATCGGGCGCCCGTGGTTGTCAGGACGTGGGCACCGAGCAATTCAGTGAGCAGTGTGAGGGCAGCGTGTTCTTCCTCGGCGGCGTATGCGGCTCCGTGTTCGAGGTCGCTGAGGTCGGTGTCGGCGTCGTCTCGGGGCGGTGGGCCGTCGGCCATGACCGAGTTCAGCCAGGCTTGTTCGACCAGAGGGTCGCCGGTCGGGTTGCCCTGGCGTGGGTGAGTGTCGGCTTGCGTGGGCGCCTCATGGTGTGAGCCGACGATTTGTTCCTGTCGGTGTTCGAGCCAGGCGTGCCAGACTTCGCGTTCGGCCCGGTATATGGCCACGCGGGCGGTGAGTTCGTCGTCGGTGTCCTGCGCGGCGGCGATGTCGTCGAGGGTGCGTGAGCCGCGTTGGACGACGCCCTGACCGGCACGTTGGAGAAGGTTCATCTTGATGAGGTCGGCGACGATGGCTTTTCCGGTGCTGGGCGATACCTTGGCGGCGGCGAAAATATCCTCGATCTCGTGTAGGCCGAAGTAGGCGACCAGTTCGTAGATGCGGCGGCGGTGATGGCCGAGCGCGCTCCAGGCGGTGTGCACAGGTTCTACGCGAACCCTTTCGGCGTGGATCGGCTCAGCGGCCACGATGTTCTGCATGGTCAGGGCGTAGTAGTCGGCTTCCTTCTGCTGATGTTGGCGGGTCAGCATGATGGGGGAGCCGTCGAGTTCACGCACTTCGGCCAGGACTTTCCACACAGCGGTATCACTGAGCAGGCCGGTCCCCAGTGAAAGATGCCGTCCTCCAACACCGACCACCGGCGTGCCATTGATGACCTCCCCGTCTAGCACAGCATGCGCAGCTAGACTCTGGAACACAGCGTGAAGAACGTGCCTGTGCCGTTTCCCCGCGTACTCGCGGTCAGCCCACGCCATCGCATTCGCCAGCCATTCTCTGTGTAGCTGTGGTCCTAAGAAACCCGTCTGTCCCCCTTGAGTGTTCTTTTTCTTGTGCCGCTGGCGTCGGCCTACAAGATGGGTTGCGGTGAGCCAGTCCAAAGCGCGGCCGAAGTCGCGGGCAAGCAGGCGTTCGTGGTGGCGTGGTCGGCCGTTGGGGTCGATGCGGTACGCAGTGCCGAGTCCGTGGTGCCAGGGCCCCTCAGGGGCTATTTGTTCGGCGATGGTGGCCAGCGAGTGCCCGCGCCAGATGGCGGCGGTGATCACGGCCTGGCGAGCGTGTGAGCGGGTGGGCCATGGCCGATCCGGGGGGAAGTCCCCGGTGGTCGCGAAGGCTTCGACGGCCTTGGGGTAGGGCTCGTAGGTCAGGTATTGCGGTGCCAGGGTGAGGTCTTCGTCCTGGCCGATCGTGAAGTCCGCGGCGGCGCCCTCGACGTGCAGGGTTGCTGCTGCTGCCAGCTGTGCGGGGCTGGGCTTTATGGCGCCGAGCAGCACGTAAAGCCGCGGAAGTAGGGCCGGATCCGAGCGGGTGGCGCAGGCTTCGATCGCGGCCTCGATCGATCCGTCGAGCTCGCGGAATCCTCCGTCTTTGCAGGGAGATCCGGGAACGGTCAAACATCCCTGGGAGGGGTTGGTGACCGGTGTGATGTCCAGGGTGCGCAGCCGGGCACCCAGCAGACGGACGAGGTGATTGACCTCCTCGAAGGAGGCGGTCGTGCCATGCGCCAGCAGCGCCCACGCGTGCCTGCCGCCGTTGGTGGGGTTGTGGTCGCCCACGACAACGCCACCGCACTGCTCGATCCAGCTGCGCGCCAGGGCAGCGTCGGCACTGACCTGTTCGGCGCTGGCGAGCTTGGAGTCGAAGTCCAGCGGAATCAGCCTGGTGCGGCCGTTGGTGTAGATGTACGGAGCTGCCGGGCGGGTAGGCAGGGTGCCGGTCAGCTTGGCGGTGCTACTGAACTTTCCTGTGTCAGGGTTCCATATCCGCATCTGAGAGCGGCCCGGAGCAGAAAGGTGACGGGCCAACGCTTTCCACGTGCTCGCCGCGACCCGGGAGGGCAACTGCGGCGGCTGCAGGGAAGGACTGGTCACGGCCTACGTCGCCCTGGTACCAGCACTGTGTTTGGCGGCGAAATGTCGCGTATGAGATTTGGTCTTGCGGCTCACATGGGTGTCCTTTATCCTGGAGCCAGCCTTGCTAGGTCTGGTTCCCTTCGGGGAGCCCGAATCGAAGTTCCAGCTTCGATTCACGGATTGCCCCGCTGATGCGGGGCTTTTCTGTTATTGGGCGGGGTTCTCGTATTCAGTTGGTGTTTGTGACGTGTGTGTCCTCCGGTGCGTCTGTTGTTGGTGAGTTTGGCACGCGGACAGTCGGATGAACCGAAGCGACACGCTGCTCATAGAGGCGTCTTTAAGCGGACTGCGCTACCGCATCGTGTTCGGTGGTCAGCAGATCGAGTTGGCGGGCCTGTGGCGGTGCGGCGGCGATCGGCTCCAGGATGGCGATTAGGGCCGCTGCGGCGGCGGGTACATCGGGCAGTTTCTCCACCAGCTCGGGGTGGCCGGTGATGATGCTCAGCAGATCGGCGGCGCATACATTTACGTAGATCTTGGACCCGTCTGCCTGGGCTTTTATGTGGTCGTACACGTCTTTGGGCAGGCGCATGTTGGTTTGTCGGCGATCGCCCTTGCTCGGTTGCGGCATGGTTGAACGCTCCATTTCCCGGTAGCTGCTAGCTGTGGTGCTGATGGTGACACACTTACGTATGTGACTCAAATCGTAAACACCGCGTGTTGGCTTGGATGTAGCGCGGAAACGGGGCATGAGCATGGGTGTTGATGGATCGACACACATGACACACCGGTGCGGCAAAGGGCGGTTCACGATCGCGGCGGTATGCCAGTGGCGCAGCGGTGTTGATACACAAGCCCTCTGACGTGCGGGTAAAACTCTTAGAGCTGATATCTGGCGTGTCGCTACGGCGTGACCTATGATCGGCAATTGTTGGGTGTTTACGATGTGACTAATGTGCGGCACATCGACTGAGGATGTAGCACACCGTTCGGGAAGGGTAAGAGCATGGCAGATCTAGTACATGCGGAGTTCGCGGGCATGGGCGCCGCCGCCGCAGGTGTGGGTGCGCTGGCCGGTGTGCGCACCGGAAGTGCTGCGGGCACGCTGCCGATCGTGGCCGCGACCATGCCTGCGGGTTGGGATGAGGTCAGCGCGATGAACAAGGGGCTTGCTCTGTCCTACGGGATGGGCGTCGCGTCGATGCTGGGCCTCTCGGATATGTTCCAGGCAGCCTATGAAGCCTCGATCACGACTGCTCAGATGGGCTACACCGTGGCCGATGAAGCAGCTGGTATGGCGATCAAGGCCGTCAGCGCCTTGGCTTCGGCGGTTTAACCGATCATGTTCACGCGCAACCAGACTCACCCGGGCATCGCACAGCGGCGGTCGCCCGGGGTCGGTCTGGTTGCGGGCTATGACGCCCTGACTCTGGGGAGGGTTTGATGGTTAGTTGGGGTGGAACACCACCGGATATCACGTCGCCGAAGCTGTGGACAGGCTTGGGTGCCGGAACGATCATCGCCGCTGGCGCCGCGCTCGATGTGTTGGCTGCCACGCTAACGAGCACCGGCGCAGCAGGTTTGGCGGTCAACACCACGCAGGCGATGTCGTGGGCTGGTATGACCGGTGAAATGGCGGCGGCATCTCAGATGCCGCATTTGGCGTGGGAGCCCACCGTTGGCGGCTTGCTCACAGCGGCAGGCCAGCAGATGAAGCTCGCGGGGGAGGCCTTCGAGGAGGCTCGGCTGGCCACGCCGACACCTGCTGAGATTGCGGGCAATCAGGCTGAGCACGTGGCACTGCAGCAGGCGAACATTCCGGCGATGGGCATGTTGACGCCGTTCATCATCCGTAACCGCGGAACGTATTTCGGTGACTACTGGGTGCGTACGGCCACCAACATGTACACCTACATGGCCAAATCTGGTGCGACGATGGGCGGGCTGGAGTACCCGCCCCCGCCGCCGCCGTCCACCCTCGGCGGTGCGATGCCCGGCCCGATGGACTCCAGCGCGGCCAGCGCCTTGGAGTCGCCCGCTGGTGGCGGCATGGGCCAATTGACTTCGTTTATGCAGCAAGGGATGTCAGCAGCCCAACCCGCGATGGAGCTGCCCAAGCAGATGAGCGACATCGTGACCAAGGTGCCGCAGGAGTTCTCCGGGCCGCTGATGCAGGCGCTGCAGCAGGCGACATCGATGTCCGGGGGATCGTTCGGTGGCGATGGTGCGAGCCTTGGCGATTGGGCGATGACCCCACAGGCCGGTGGCGGCCCGGTCGGCGCCCAGTTCGGTTCGGGTGGCGGCGCGGGCGGTGGTCTCGGTGGTCTGCGTACTCCTGGCGCCTGGTCCAGTGGCACGTTGAATGCATCGAGTGTGTCGAACCAGACTGCCGAGGGCACAGGGGCTTCCCGGTTCGCCGAGGCGCGTACCGCGACGGCGAACGCCGGTGGCGGTGCTGGCGGGCCCGGCATGATGGCGCCGATGGCGCGCCGGGATAAGCGCGATGAGCAGGACGCGCAGCGGTCCCCAGCGTGGGCGGCGGCCGAAGAGATTCTTTATCGAGAGCCGGAGCATGTGCCGGTTGTGTGGGGCGTTAGTGGAGCGCAGCCTCATCGGGGCGGGGAGGAGTAGGCCACACAGGTTATGCGTGAAACCACATGAGCTGTAAACGGAAAAGCACTGTCCGGCAAGCGATCACAGCGACAGCTTGCATTTGACGAAAGGGAATGAACATGAGCGGATTGATCCGCGGTAATTTCGATGCGATGACTCACGTCATGCAGCAGCTACAGGGCGTTTCGGATGAGACGGCGACGGCTGCACAGCAGTTGGGCAACACCTTTGAGGGTCTGGCAGTTGATCTGCAGGGCTCCCAGTCGGGCCCCGCATGCCAGCAGATGGGCGAGCGGCTGATCACCGAAGGTAAGCAGTTCAGTACAACCTTCGCCGATCAGTCTCACATGATGGGCAACAACCAGCAGATCCTCGGCGCGGCCGAAGAGGAAAGCGCCCATGTGATCAACGCTGTGATGTCCCATTACGGCAACTGACCAAGCATCCCTAACTGAACTATTCCCACCACTGGTGGGGTAAGGAGAGTCAAAGACCATGGGTCTTAATGGAGTTCACTACAACAGCCCGGCCATCGCACAGGCGCACACCGATGTGACGTCCACTGCGCACCTGCTGCAGGAAAACCACCAGAAGTCGGTTGCGATTGTGAACAACAACCGCGAGGAGCTGCAGGGTGCCTACGCAGGTGCCTACGAGGACATGATGACCATGATCAACACCAAGTACCAGAAGCTGGGCGAGACAGTTCAGCAGGCGGGCGCGGTGCTCGATCAGGTCAACTCGAAGGTCGGCGAGGCCGACGGTCAGGCAGCCGGGCAGTACGGCCGGAACTGATTCAAGAAACTGTACGAACGAAGTTGTGCGCTCATCGCTAATGCGGTGGGCGCACAACTCATTTCAGGGGAAGAAGGATGAGATGACCAATTCTGTATCGGCGCCGCCGCTGACTTTGACACCGGGAGCGGTCTGGGTTATCCAGGCGCTGCTGGAAATTGAGCTGCTTCCCCACATACTCGGGTTGAATCCATGGGTCGTCGCCGAAGGTGCCCCCGGCCTGGAAGATCCGGGCGTGAAGACGTTGCAGGAGCGCAAGCGCGACGGCAGCGGCAGGCTGGGCCCTGCGGTGATCGATGAGACCGGGAAGGTCCATCCGGCTGTGGCGGATTGGTTTGAGACCCTGGCGATCCCCGATGTGATGCTGTCCTGCCTGGGCACGGCCGGGGATGTCTATATGGCTGCGGTGCTGTGTCGTCGTGATGGTCGGCATGCGGCAGCGAGTCGGGTGGCCGATGAGGTGATCGTGCACGACGCGGGCCAGATCCGCGGCATGGGGGATCTGGCGCAGCAGGTGATGAGCTGGATCATCAATCCTGAGGCCCCGGCCAAAGCCGCGAAGTTCGAGCCGATCACGGTGCCCACGGACAAGTTCACTAAGGCGCTCGGCGACGTGATCCACCGAAACAGGGGAGCGGCGGCCATGTTCGGAGGCCTCGGGCTGACCCCCTCGCAGCAGAGGATCGTCCTGGCGGCCTCCGACCGACCGGCACGCACCATTGGCATCGCCGCGACGCAGTTCAACGCCCGGGGCGAGTACGTGTCCGAGGCGTCTGTGGCATTGATTGAGACCAGCGAGGGCCTGGTGGTCAACGGGCCTCGTCGTGGCCGGGACAAGCGCTGGTGGACGCAGATCGAACCGGCTACCCCAGCAGCTGTCGAACGCGCGTTGACCTCGCTGGTGGAATCGCTTCCGACCCCACACTGGAGAAATCATTCTCGGCGAGGGTGAAGAATCATTTTTATGCCACATGTTTAGGGTTTCCCCTTAACAAACAAGGCACTGTTTATGTATTGTGTTCCCTGTGTCAGTGACACAGTTTGGCTGGAGGGTAGGAGAAGCACATGGTGGGGTCGACACAGGACAGGACGCGGCGATGAGCGGGTCTGACGGGTTCTACGACGAATTCCTAGACGCGCCAGATGACGCGACACCCCCACACGGGATACCCGTGCAACAGCCTCCACCCGGGGCAGCGCATGCGGCGCCGCCACCACCTCAGCAGTATCAGCAGCCGTTGCCCCCACCGGCGCCGGTGCCTCATCAGCACTCCGTCGGACAGGTGCCCGGGGTGTTCGAGCAGCAGGTGCCGGGTCGGCACGCGCAGGCGAACCCCGGACTACAGCAGATCCATGCCGCCGATGTCATCCCCAGGCACAAGGTCAAACCGGAGATGGGCTGGCGTGGGCGTATCGCCCGCACTACCGGTGTCAACTTGGGTGTATCCAAGGCTGAAGACGAATACAAGAAACTGCTTGGCAGGGTCCAGCGGCAGCTGCGTAGCACCTACACCGTGGCCTTCTTGAGCACCAAGGGCGGGGTCGGCAAAAGCTCTGCAACCCTACTGGCGGGCACCGCACTGGGCATGCACCGCGAAGACCGTGCCGCAGCGATTGATGCCAACCCCGACGACGGCACCCTGGCCAACCGTCTGCCGATGCAAACGGCGCGCTCATTCCGAGAACTCTTGGCAGATCCCGGAATCCGGCGTTTCGAGGACGTGCGCGAATACATGGGCTCCAACCAGCGAGGCCTGTGGGTGCTGCGCGGTGACGACAGCGAGCGCTCCGACGATGAAATGAGCGGCGACGATTTCAAGCATTCGCTGGCGCGAGTCCAGATCGGGTTCCCGCTGACACTGGTGGACTGCGGCACCGGGGTACGTCACCCTGTGACGAGGGCGGTCCTGGAATCGGTTGACGCGGTGGTAGTCGTCGCAACAGCTCGCCTGGACGGAGCGGACGCGGCGATGAAGACGCTGCGCTGGCTGCATTTCCATGGGTATGCGCACTTGGTGCGTAATGCCACGGTGATCGTCAATGAGGGGGCGAAAGGCAAAGCAGGCGAAAAGGAAGTCGAGACGCTCGTCAACAAGTTCGCGCAGGCCGTTCACGCCGTGCATGTCTTACCTAAGGACCCGCACTTGGAAGAGGCTGGAGTCGTGGACGTGGACCGGCTGCAACCGCGCACACAGCGGGTGGCGATCGAGATCGCTGCCTCAATTGCCGATGGATTCGCTCAGGCAGCCGATAAAGATCACGCCTACGGATGGGGGCAGCGATGACACACGCGGTATCGAACGCACCGGCCGGTCTGCGCCGACCGGCCGACTATCTGGCAGCTGAAACGATCCGGGTTGCAGTGCTTTTCGGTGATCAGCAAGACGATTTCACTGTTCCGGTGAAGGGATCGTCGGCGCTGGTGGCGGCGGGGCTTGCGCGCGAGATCATGGAGGCGCGCAGCGGCGAAGAGGGCATTGACGAGGACGCCCTGATCGGGATCTTGGGTATGGAGCGGCTGGCCAGCGGGCGCCCGATCAGCCCGCAAGAGTCGTTGGCTGATGCCGGTGTCGTGGATGGCGACGTGCTGATTTTGACTGCCGAGTCCGGCGCCCCGGCGTTTAGCCGCGTCACGGAAATGGGTTCGACGGCTGTCGCGCAAGCCAACGCGGCGCGGTTTCAGACGGTGGATGAGGACACCGCGATCTCGGTGTCGTGCTGGTTCCTTGCTGCGGCAACGGTTTTCGCGATTGGTTTGGGCATCAACGCCTGGCGTTTGCAGCTAGCTGCCGGGCATGACGCCGACTGGCGTCCCGGCGCTGGGTTGCTCACGCTGGCTCTGCTTCTGGGAATCGGTGCGGTAGGCCTCGGGTGGCGTTTTCCCCGACAGCGCCGCGTTGCCGCCACGTTGTATGGCGGGGCGCTGGCAGCGGCCAGTGTCGGTGCGGCGCTGGTGGTTCCCGGTCAGCCTGCGGCTGCCAATGTTGTCCTGGGGGCGGCGGTGGCAGCCGTGGGTGGAGCGCTGCTGTGGTGGAAGGCTCCGGCTGGGCGCGGTATCGCGGCAAGCGTCGCATTGGTAGGGGCGGGGTTGACGATTGGTGCGTTGGTGCGGATGCTCCTGGAGGTGCGGCTACCGGCGATCATGGTCGGTAGCGCGCTGCTCGGCATGGTGCTGGTGACGTTCGCCCCAAAGGTGGCCGCGCTGGCGGCGGGGCTGCGCCCGCCGCCGTTCCCGACGATTACCGGCAAGCTCCTCTTTGAGACATCACCACAGCTGCCCGAAAATGCGATGGTTCCGATGGACACGGTCAATAGCCGACCGACTACCGCCGACCAGGTGTCGCGTGCCAATGACGCCAACACCTACCTGACTGCCACTATCGCCGCGAGCGCGATCTTCGTTGTCGCGGGCTGCTGGGGACTGATTACCCCTGCTGACGGGCGCTGGTGGATTCAAAGCATCTTCGTGGGCGTGTTGTCGGTGGTGTGGCTTCTGCGCGGACGGGCGTTCGCCGCCCGGGCACAGGCGATCATCGTTGTCTCGGCGGCGCTGCTGGCACCTGCTGGTGCCGCCGCTCGGTTTGCGGCGACCTCGGTCACGGTCTCTGGTGCGGTCGCAGCTGGGGCACTGGCGATCTGCGTGCTCGGAGCGATTGTGGCGGTGTGGGTGCCGGTGCACGAGTTCGCGCCCACCGAGCGACGGTGGCTGGTCTTCATCGAATACGGGCTCATTGCATTGTTAGTACCGCTGAGTTGGTGGATCATGAACGTCTACACCGCGGTGCGGCACTCGTGAGGCGGGTGGCCGCGGTCGCGGCGGCGGCCATGCTGTTGGCCCTGTCGGGGCCGGTGCCGATCGCCTCGGCGATCACCGAACCAGTAGTGGATCCTGCAGCGCTGCCACCCGATGGACCACCAGCCCCACCAAGGCCCATGCGGCCATTGGGCAATTGCGTTGAATTAGGCATGGCGCCCGGCGTGGATGTCGCAGCGCCCTCTCCCTCACAAGCGATGATGAATCCGGTCGCGTTGTGGTCTGCAGCGCGTAGCCGGGGAGCCGGGCAGACTATCGCCCTGGTCGACACCGGCGTCACCCCATCGCCCCGTCTGCGGGTGCGTGGGGGCGGGGACTACGTGGACAAAACGGACGGCATGGCCGACTGCGATGGCCACGGCAGCGCGGTGGCAGCGATCATCGGTGCTGCGCCCGTCGAGACTGATCCGTTGGTCGGGATGGCGCCGGATGCCGACCTCGTATCAATCCGGCAGTCCTCCAACGCCTTCACCCCTGAGCAGGGCGGCGGCAACGAGCAGGAACAGCGCGCCGGGGACGTGAACACGTTGGCTTTGGCTGTGCGTCATGCCGCCGACATTCCCGGTGTTCGGGTGATGAATATCAGCGTGGTGGCCTGCATTTCGGTGCTCAAGCCTGTCGATCAGACCACTTTGGGTGCGGCCTTGCGCTATGCCCACAGGGAGAAGGACATCGTGATCGTCGCCGCCGCTGGGAACACCACCAACGCCGGATGCGGGGAAGCAAATCCGGACGTGGATGCCACGCGGGGCAAGGACTTTCGCAACTGGGGTTCGGTAGTTACCGTGTCGACTCCGGCGTGGTTCAAAGACTATGTGCTGTCCGTTGGGTTTACCGCTGCTGACGGATCACCTGCCAAAGAGTCGCTGCCCGGACCGTGGGTAGGAGTTGGGGCGCCGGGCGTGGCAGCCTTTGGGCTCAACGGCGATCAGATCTACACCGGACGCATGGGCAACAAGGGCCTGTTCGAACCGCTCAACGGAACCTCGTTCGCCGCGCCATATGTCACTGGGCTGGCCGCACTTATCCGCGCACGCTACCCCGAGCTGACTGCCAGCCAAGTCGTTCGCCGGATCACCGAAACAGCGCATGCCCCTGCGCAAATCGTGGACAACCGGATCGGATACGGGGTAATCGACCCTCTGGCAGCGTTGAACTGGGACGCCACCGTAGATGGCCCCAAATATCCGGCCGAGCGGCTCACGCGGTCACTGACACCGCCGCCGCCACCGCAACCCAAAGACACGCGGGGACGGACAGTGGCCCTGAGCGGTTTCGGAGCGATCGTCGGCACGCTGCTGATCGCGGGCACGGTGGCGATAGTACTTGCAGGGCGACGAAAGGAGTTGGGGGACAATGACTGAGACGGTGCAAGATCTGCCTAAGGCCACAGCCGCGACCGACGCTAGTGCAGCACTGGCTACCGGCAAACCCGGCGCCTGGCGGCGCTGGGGTGTCACCGGCCGCGCCCTGCCGCTGGTGGTCGCTGAGGTCGGGGTCTCACTGATCGCGGTCGCCTTCCCGTGGCCGTCCTGGTGGCTGCTGGCGGCATTGGCCGTACTTGCTGGCCTAGTGGCGGTAGTGACCTTCGACGGGGTGACTCTCACCGGCTGGGCCCGCCGCGCCGCCCGGTTCCTGTGGTGGAGGAGCCGCAAGGGCCCCCGACTTGTTCTGCCCGAGGCTTTCGAGGAAACGTTCTCGGGTATCGGAACCGTCGGAATGCAGTGGGATGGGCAGTATTTGGTGACCATCCTGTCGCTGTCTGGCCGCGCCCACGCCCCCACCGTGCTGGCGGGGTCCAGCGCCAAGACAAGAGACACCGTGCCGATTAACGAGATCGTCGGGTTAATGCGCCAATTCGGCGGCATCGAGTTGGCCTCGGCGGATGTGATCACCGTTGGCCGACGGGCTGGGGATTCCGATTACGCCGGAGAGTACGACGCCATGATCGGGAATCGACCTGCCGTCGGGCTTCGGCGCACATGGCTGGTGCTGCGGCTGGCTCCGCAGGGCTGCCTGGTCGCGTTGGCCTACCGCAAGAGCGTTACTGGCGCAGTCGCGGCGGCCACTGAACGCATCCGGCAGGCCATCATTCGCGCTGGGTGCCGGGCAGCGGTTTGCAACGCCGCGCAGGTCCGTACCGCGATGGCCACGATCGCCTCGGGTGAAGACCCGGGCAAGATCAAGGAGTCCTGGTCTGGCATCACGGGGGAGACGAGCGGATATATCGGTGTCTACCGCGTGCCCGCAGTTGCGCTGGGCAGTGCGCTCATTGATGACGTGTGGTCCGTGCCTACGCAGCGGACCGTGGTGGCCACCCGATTCACCCGGGAAGCCAGCGGGGCGATCCGGGTGGGCACGCTGGTGCGGATGCACACCGCCACCGAAATGCTCGCTCCGCCGCTGGTGACGTTGGAGACTCTGCCTGGACAGTCCTTTGACGCCTGGATGGCTACTCTGCCCGCAGGTGAGCGCTCCCTGCGAGTCTCAGCCCCCACACGCACCTGGACAGACGGCGATACGCTCGCGCTGCCGGTCGGTCCCACCGGTCCGATGCTGGGCACCTCCGTGCGTGGTCACTACCCGGTCCTCTGCCCGCTGATCGACCCCGTGCAGCCCACCCTGATCTCCGTCAAGGACGATCCTGTCGCTCTTGTGCAGCTCGTGCTGCGCACCGCAGCCAGCGGCCTGAAAGTCACTGTGGTCACCGATCGCCCACAGCTGTGGGCGCCCCTGCACCCGATGGAGATAGAGATCTCCAACCAGGGCGCTGAGACCACCGGCCAGTTCATCGTGTGGGATCAGCTCTCGGTGGAAGATGCTGACAGCGTGCGCCCTGCCGTCGGTCGCGGCCAATCACTGCTTGCTGTGGCGCATTTCGTGGATACGAGCGCCGACATCGGCATCCGGGTGGAAGAAAACCAGATGCAACTCACAGCGGGCAAGGCCACTGACCGTGACAAGGTTCCCGCAGTTCTGCAGGTGTATCGCACACGGACCGAGGCGCGGTTCCTCGACCATGCCGAGGCCTACCGCGCAAGCATCGCCGGGGCGGCGTTGCGTTAATGGCCACCATAGACGAAGCACGCCGGGCACTGTCGGCGGCTTACTCTGCGGCGGGCTTTTCCGTCAGTGGCAGGCCTGGGAGCAACCCGCCCGATAAAGCATTGGCCCGCAAGCTTTTTATGACTGCCCGCAAGGCAGACCCAGCCATGGCTGATGCGTGGCTGGGCATGGTGCAAATCGGTGACGGCAGATCCTCGACATACGAACAACTGGCCGCCAATGCCAGCAGGATCGGCACGGACCTATCGCATCTGGGTTTGAACCCGGCAGCGGTCGGGGCCCGCGTTCAAATTGACGACTATGTGGCCGTCGATCTGATCGATGCCGCCAGCGCCGACCTGGCATGGATTGCCGCCATGGTAAACGAGGGCAACGTGGAGGCCTCCGAGACGCAAATCCGGGCGGCGTTCGGGCCCGCTGGCGCACCGAAAACACCAACGCCGCCCACGACCTATGATGTGGCCTGGCACCTGCTGACGCAGCGCAAGACGCCGCAGTTTAGGTACCTGCAGGCCTCTCTAGCTACCCGCGTGAAACGGTGGGACGACGTACTCGCCGCCGTCGGTGATGCCAAAGACTGGCCTGCGTCCATCAACCACGAGCTGCGTTTTGCCGCACTGCAGTTAGCAGCCCAAGCAGCGGCCTGGCTTGGCCTGACCGAATCAGCCGTCGATGACGCCAAACGAGCTGCATCAGATGGCACCACAGTCACGATCGCCGCGGACGCCAAGGTGATCGAAGCCCTCGTCTACCGCTACCAGGGCAAAGAGGCCGACGCCGAAAGCACCCTCACCGATGTCGTGGCACGCTTCCCTGATACCAGGGGAGCCCAGCATGCGCGAGAAGCACTGAACGACAAGAACATCGGCCTGTTGAAGACCGATACACAAACGATCGCCTCACGCACCGACCGCTGGGACCCGGCGACCGAGACAACTGCCGCTCAACGCGAAGAGAATAAGGCAGCCTCTGCGGCCAAAGAGCTGGTGGAAGCCAGCGAGACTCGGCTGAAATCACTCATTGGCCAAGAGGCCATGAAGACTGAGATGCGCCTGATCCGCGCTGACGTGAAAGTCACACTGTTCCGCTCACGCAAAGGACTCGAAGCGCCGCCACCGAGCCAGCACGCGATCTTCAATGGGCCACCCGGCACCGGAAAGACAGAAAGCGCAACATCTTTCGCTGAATGGCTGTGCGGGTACCGACTGATCCGTAGCCCTGAGCCGTTGGTGTTTCGCCGCGAAACAGTCGTCGGGGAGCACCTCGGCGAGTCAGAGGCCAACATCACGAGGCTCATCACCCGAGCCATCGATGAAGGCCGCATGCTGTTCTGCGACGAGTTCCAGGAGATGTTCCAGGAAGGAATGTCCGGAGGGGATGCCTTCGGTAACGCGGTGCTCTCCGGGCTCATGGCCGCCATGGAGAATGAACGTCACCAGCTCGTGGTGGTCGTCGCTGGATACAAGCGCGGAGTGGAGAAAGTACTCAGCAGAAACGACGGCATGCGTTCACGCTTTGCCGCCGAGGTTCCGTTCGTTGGCTTCGACCCCGGCGAGCTACTGCAAATCACCGACCTCATGGCCGGAACCAACCAGATCGAACTTCACCCAACAGCCAGAGACTACGCGCTGCAGACTTACACCACGTTGTACAACCACTCCGGCTACACCCAGTATGGCGATGAAGCCCGCGGCACCGATTTGGCCGCCAATGGCCGCTACGTGCGCAACCTGATGCAGCGCGCCAAGAAGATCCACAGCGCCCGCATCGAAGAGAAGATGGGTGAGGACTTCGATTGGGACGATGCGGAAGCAGAAATCGACCCCATCTTGTTGAAAACAGTTGTGGCAGACGATATCTACGATGCGATACCCGCGGTCACTACAAGTGAGCTGCGGACAGTATTGGGGCGCTAGTGGCCAAAGTCTCGCGTCTTGAAGTAGTCGATGACATCGACCACAAACAGCTCGCCGACGAAACCGTCGAGTTCGGGCTCGATGGATTCGACTACGAAATCGACCTCAGCTCAGCCAACGCCGAGATACTGCGCGCAGACCTGAACCGGTGGATCGAGGCCGCCAGACCCGGTAAACGACGCCACCGAGCACGATTCGTACCCCGAGGTGATGTGCGAGCCTGGGCCCGCAAGAAGGGCTACACCGTGCCCGCCGCTGGAAGGCTGCCCAAGGAGCTGTTGGAGGCCTACGACAAGGAACACCAGCCACCAACGCGGTAGACCCGGCACGCACTGGGCCCTTGCAGATCCCGCTATCTTCGTACGCCATCACAGCTCTGCCCGAGCATGCGAGAAATCGCGTGTGGGCTGACCACCACCTGTGCCGTCGGGCGAACTCGGCGCGGGACCAGCGCGACACACCCACGTGTGCAGCATCTGTGAACGCCCGCGCACCGCTCTGCCACATCCAGGTTTCAGCTGGTAGATCGCCATATTGGGTCAATTCGCCGGTTTATCAACGCGGCTCGCTCAGTGACAATGGTGGACATCGGCTAGCCCGTTCGTAAACATTTACCGTTTACGGATTGCGTTTCCTGTGTCGGTGTCCGATGATGGGGGTATGGCTGATCTGACCGCATTTCGTCGCCCCAAGCGCCCGACGGCGCCGCGCGAGACGGCGCAGCCCATCACCCCTATGCTCGGGACCTGCAAAGAGGATCTCCTGACGCTGATCGGGCCCCGCCGCCGCGCGACGCTTGCCTCGTTGTTCGGAGCCAACTCGGGTGCGAGCGCCCTGATCGACTTGCGGCCTACGGACCCGGCCGCGGTCAGCAGGCGGCAAGCTCGTGGCTGACCTGACCGCCTTCAAGCGCCCTCAAGCACCCTATTGCGGGTTTGAGGTCGGCGCAGATGGCGTGTGGCGCATGGTTTCTGGGCCGCCAATGGTCATGGTCTCAGCTCCCACCGAGACCGGAAAGACCCGAAGGCTCTTCGCTCAAAACGCCATTTTGTGGGGTGCCTCGCCCGTCGTCATCGTGAACTCGAAAGACGACCTGATGCAGCTGGTCGAGCAGCGCCGCGACGGGCCGTCTGCGGTGATCGACCTGCGCCCGATCGAGGATGCGGTGTACCCGCCCGGCGTGGTGCCGATGAGCTTCGATCCGACCAAGGGCATCACCAATGAGGCCGAAGCGCTGACCGTCGCCGAGACGATCATGCAGATGTCGGCGGTCGGAGTTGGCTCATCCACCGACTCGGTGACCGACGGCGGAATCTGGGAGCTGCAGGCGGCATCACCGTTGGCAGCCCTGCTTTTCGCGGCACGGCCTGAGGAACACGGCGGCAACGGCGAGGGCATCGAGTGGGTGCTGCTGGCCGCCTCGGACCTCGACGTGGAGGGCGAGCCCGGTCGCCCGAGCTGGGAAACGGCGATCGACTACGCCGAAACCGCGGCGATCCGTGAAGACATCGGCCGCATCCTGGCGATGGACGCCAAGCAGCGCGACTCGGTGGCACTGACTGTCACCAAGGCGATCCGCCCCTGGCTGCGCACCTCGATCAGAAAAGGTGAGACGCCGCGCGGGTTCATTCCCGAGTTCCTGGACCAGGACTACGCCACCCTGCACATCCTGGCCCCCGCCGACGGCACAGTCGCCGGTGCAGCAGTCTCGCTTATCGACTCACTCATCCGGCGCTGGCGTGAAAAGACCGCCCGCCGTGAGAAATTCCGCCGTCTGCTCATCTTGATCGATGAGTGGCCCAACACCGCCCCAATTCCTCCGATGGATCGGTACGTCGGTGAGGGCCGCGGCCTCGGCGTGAACATCATGGCAGCCGTGCAAAACGCCGCTCAGCTCAAGAAGGTGTACGGCGTCAATTACCACGAGGTCTTAGAGAAGATCTTCCCGGCCAGCCTGCTGCTGCACGGTGCGATTGAACGGGAACTGCTCGAACTGGCCGTCTTCGCAGCCGGGTTGACCAACCGGCGCACAGAGTCGTTCACCCAGCATGACAGCCACCGCACACTGTCCTCGGTGTTCGGGAATCTGTTTGAAGCCCAAGAGCTTCTATCCCCAGACCGGGAGCATGCACGGTTGCTGATGCCGGGGGCGCCGGGAGGCAAGCTGGTCCGCATTCCGGACTGGAGTGAGTTCGTGCGGATGTACGACCGGCAGCGCGATCTCATCAAGGCCAACGGAGGCAAACCGTTGGATCCGCCGCGCGGGCGCACTGTTTCCCGAGGTCCGTTGAAGTGGGCCACCGGCCTGGCAGCGTGCTTCGCCGGATCGCTGTGGTTCACCGCGACCGTGATGGGAGGCCTGTTCCATCACGTGCTCGAAGGACTGGAAGCGGTTCCCGCGACGGCTATTACCGCCGCCGAATACTTCGTCGGCTCACACGAGGGGAAGGCACATCATGACGACACCGGTAAGTGAAAGGCTGCAGGTACGCGTGTATGGCACACCTGGCTGTGGCCCCTGCTATTCCACCTGCCAAGCCATGGACAAGGCGGGCATGGACTACGAATACATCGACGTTCTCGCCGACCCTGAATCACGCAAGATGCTGCAGGCAATGGGCTACCTCAGCGCCCCGGTGGTGATCGCAGGCACTGACCATTGGTCAGGGTTTCGGCCCGAGCGGATCCGCGCACTGGCCACATCCGGGCAAGCGCCCGCCGCCAAGCTGCGCACGTGGTGACCGCCGTGACTATCTTGCACCGCCGCAACGCATCTACCGACTATGACACCGACACAGACCCCATGTGGCGCAAGGCAGACCGCATCGCCGCCGTCGCGTCGATCGGCCTTGGAATCGCCAGCGGGCTGGTGGCAGGGACCATCACCTACGCGGCCACCGGCCGACACAGCACAGGATCTGCGCAGCGATGAGCCAGACCATCAGTAATCCCAAGCAGGGAAGCTGGCTGTCGATCCTGCTGAGCGGCCAGCCCCACCAGGTCATCGGCGAGAACCCGCTGGACCCGTATCTACGTCGATGGTTCCTGTGGCCCCGCAACCGCTTTGTGAACCTGTACGGGCATCGGTTCGAGCACTCCGATCCACCGCCAATCCACAACCATCCCTGGCCATTCCTGACGATCGTCATCAAAGGCTCCTACCTGGAAGTCACCCGTGATGGCGTGGTGAGGCGCAAGGCCGGATCGATCGCGATGCGCCGCTCGCAGCACTCCCACCGCATCATGCTGCCAACCGATAAGGACGGCAACGACATCCCCTGCAGCACCGTAGTTCTCACCGGCCCGCGTCTGCGGCACTGGGGTTTCTGGTGCCCGGGAACCACTGAGTCTGATGAAGAACGTTTCGTCGCATGGGAGCAATTCGGTTCCCGCGGCTGCGGTGAACCTAACCCCGGCAAGGAGATACAGAAATGACCAGCAGCATCCCGATGCGGCTCTGGCGCGACGACCGGCTATCCAACCATGCAGAACATCTGGCCGAATATCACTTGGCCGCAGATCTACCCGAGCGTTGGGCACACACCCGCGCGGTCGCCGAACTGACCGCGCAGGTTGCCGCATTGATTGCACCCGCCGCAGAGCACATCTTGGTGGCAGCGGCGTTCATGCACGATATTGGGTACAGCATCTCAGTCAAGGACACTGGCTTTCATCCAGTCGACGGGGCCGAGTTCGCACGCGAACAAACCTTCCCTGAGACCGTCGTCGGGCTCGTCGCCCACCACAGCGGAGCGTGGGCCGAAGCCATCGAGCGCAGCCTGGAACAGGAGTTGCAGCACTACCCGGTGCCGCCCGCTGACTTCCTGGACATCATCACCTACGCAGACCTGAGCACCACCCCGAACGGACAGCGCACCAACCCGGCCGACCGGCTCACCGAAGTACTCCAGCGCTACGGACGCGACCACCTCGTGCATCGCGCGATCCGCCGATCGGGCCCAGACCTACTCGCCGCCGCCGCCCGAGTGCACAAGCAGCTACTCATCGCCAACACAGCAACACGCTAATCACCTGACCGAAGATCAATTCCCCAGAAGGAGTCCACACCCCCTATGACCGATAGCCCTTGGCAGCCAGCACCCTTGCCCGCCCCGGCAGACATGTACACCGGCCTTCTGGTCGCCGTGCTCGTGGTAACGCTGGCCGCGCACACCCTCCACACACTGACCGGCCGCACAGGCATCGCGCTACTCACCGCCACAGGCCCTGACCGCCGCACAGCACTCACACGCGTCGCGATCTTGGCACCCGTCAACATCCTTGTAGCAGCGTTAACTTGGCCGTGGGTATGGACGCGTCCGAGCGACGCATGGATACGCCTACCGATGATGGATACGCGTGATCTGTACTACGCGCTCAACTGGCTCATCGGGGTGCTGCTGTGGGCGTCCCTGGCCGCAACCACTGTAGGCCTGGTCGTCGTGACCCTCGTGGCACTCCTGTGCCCAAGCAAGAAGCCCGGCGAGAATTCTGGGAACGCCGACCTCAATCAGCCGGTCAACGATCCGCCCTCAAGGCCCGACCGGTACGGCGGCGACTTGTCGAACGAGGAATATCTTGCTCTGCAAGGGTTTCTCTACAGCGGAGGCGGTCAGGGGTGGCTGCTGCGGGCCGGGACCAGCTCCATCATGGGCTGGCATTGGAAAGACGACAACGACGCCAACTGGAATACCGCCGATACAGCCCTTGAGGGCTTCTTCCACACACGCAGCTCCCGTGAGGCCGCTCTGAATTGCGGCTGGCGTGTGGTGCCTGACCACACCGACTCGGGCCGCTTGCGTGAGTTTCTGGCCGCCGAATTGCACCGCGAGAACGCTAAGCAGATCAAGCACACCACAGTGGATTTGGATGACTTGCCCGAGGATGCCCCTCTCACACCAGAAGAGTCCGAGTTCTTCTCGCAGTTATACCCGGACAACCACTACCGGCCAGATAGCTTGCAGCACACCTGAATCAGGAAGGGAGCGTAATTTCGATGAGCCATACACAACCCGGCACTCCGGAAAACAAGTGGGCGATCTCACGCAGAATCGCCGCACGCCAGCCCACGCACGCCCTGGTAAAGCGCCTGCAGGACTGCGCGAAACCGGCGCGGGAAATCGATTGGCAAGAAAGGGGATTGTGCCGACAAACCGATCCCAGGCTGTTCTTTCCTCTCCTGGGAGAAGGTGTGCGGGAGGCCAAGAAGATCTGCGGTGGGTGTGAAGTCAAGGACATGTGCCTCGAATATGCGCTGCAGCGCGATGAAGCGTACGGCGTATGGGGCGGATACTCAACTACCGAGCGCGCGCAGATCAAGCAGAGTCGGCAGCTCGGCGGCGCGGCATGAAGAACATTCCAATTGAGGATGTTCGGCCTGGCCACATAGTTGATCTAGGTGCAGGGCTATGGGTTTGGGTACAAACTGCCGAATTCGAAGTTGATGACGAGTTTGGGGCGGGCATTGTCCTGAGCGGTCGGTGGCACAACGGGTTTGGCCGCAGCACCAAACCCCCAGGTGGTGTTGCGTTGGAGCTGGGCTCATCGGTGCGTGTGATGTCCGCCTGGGAGCGGCGGCGGTTCGTCTGGCTCAATCGGCTCTACATGCGCTGCTACTTCAACGGGTTGCGCCGGGTGGGGCTGTGGTTCCAGTTCCGCGCCATGGACCTTCAGGCCCGGGCGTATCGGATGCGGGAGCTTGCGCGCATCGGCGTAGGGGCGATGCAGGCTGAGCGCGTGCGGGCTGCCTTCGAGCGTGGACAAGACCGAGAGATAGGCGCGGATGAATATGGCCGCACCGTGTTGGCGCATGTGCGGGGCTTGCCGTCGTGGTTCACCACTGCAATGGCGGGCGTCCGGTTTATGACCCTGCTCTCCTGTGAGCTGGCATGCCCGATCGGACCGTGGGGCTTTGAGACGCTGGCTCGTACCTGGGCGCCGATCGACTGGGGCTCTCTGATCGATGCGCATCCGGAGTTCTTGTTCGTGGATCGGGAGTGGCTGGTGCAGACCTCGGACATGGATTGGGCAACAGTTCGCGCGGGGTATGACTACGTGATTGCCGACGGGGGCGCGGCATCGTTGGATGTGAAGTTGTCTGTGGCACCCGATGGCCGAATCTGTTTGTGGCCGTTGCGATTGTTGGTCTGGTCGGTGAGTGATCTGGTCACGATCGATCGGGTGGACCAGATCATCAACGAGGACAGGCGTTCTCGGGACGTGCCGTACCGCCCGATGTACGAAGCCGACCGCGCATGGCGCTGGGATCTGCCAGTCAATCTTGCCGATCACCACCGGAGCCCGATCGCCGCCGCAGAAATCGGTGATCTGCGGTGGTGACGCATTCGGCCTGCGGAGGCAACAACAAGGGAGAGCAGGAATCATGAACCGGCGGCTAAGGCACAAGGATTTGAGTTTGGCGTGGATTTACGCAACCAATGTCAGCTTGCATGGGGAAACTCCAGGACTGGGCGAGCCGAACTTCTTCTCCGCGGTTGAGCCGCACATAGTCTCACGGCCCAAGACGTTCCGCGATCTTTACGCGCACCTATTACTCGAAGAGCTCCAGGCCGACAGAGTGCGGATCAACCGTTTAAGGGCCCGGGTGAGCCGCGCACGTGAGCGCAGCCGGAACTCCGAATTCGAGAGCATATGGGCGACCGCTGACGAGCTGTGCGAACGAGCGTTGCACATCATCGACGGTGCAGGAGCGGCCGACGACGAAGCGGCCCGCCGCCGTCTGCTCGCGGGCACCAAGCATCTCAACGACAGCGTGCTCCTGGGGCAGTTCGTCCCGGGATTGCAACAAGAAATCAACGATGACCTACTCCACGAGCTAGACGCCATAGAAACCAACTAACAGCGCCGCCCGAGGCTCCAACCAACTGAATTGCCCACCAGCACAGAATGGAATCCGTATGACGCAGGAAACGAGTCACACCCGCAAGGGCAAGACCGCGGCGATCGAGAAGTTAATCGCGGCCTCGCGAGCGGGTTTTTCCATCGTCGTCAAATCGGGCAAGGACGATCTGGCCAAGCACACCCGCGATCACCACATCGATACATCACATGAGGACAGGGAGGTCTAATCATGACCGAAATCCGCAGTGCTGAAACAGCCTTGATAGAGGCCGACCGACTGCTCGCTAGCGTGAACGAGACAGACACTTCCACCGCGCTGTGGAAGTCATCGGCCGTCTACCCGCTGGCGGCAATCCTGCTGGCAGTGGCACACGACAGCGGCGGCCACCCCACACTGGCAGCCATACACAACGTGGCAGCGCAGCCCGACGCGGGCCCGAACAATTCAGGTGTGCTGGATTGGTTGTGGGCTGCACAAGCATGCCCCAACGAGATGTTGGCCGAGGCGCTCAGGCAGGCCTCGGCTACGCATGTGCGCCAACGTGACTCGATTAAGTCCGTGATCCTTGAGGCCTTACTCAACGAGATGGGGGCCAAGATCATCGCCGCCCACCCGGCCGACACTTCGAGCCACGTTTTCGATGAGCAGCGACACGCATGGATCACGGCCCATGCCGGAATATTCACATTCCAGAAGCGCCGCGCGGCGCTCCTTAACCGTAAGCTGCACGACCGCGACCGGGGGCGTATTGGCTTGCACCTCTACCAGCGACAGACGCCGCGAGCCCGTGCGGCCGGGGAGCTCTACCCGCCCGTGGAGCCGCCGCCACTGCTGTTGCGCGGGCTAGAATTCGTGATCGTCGCGGTTGCGGCCCTGGCGGCGCCGATCGGCTGGATAGCGGGTCGCCTGCTCTACCGGTACATCACTACCTTGGTTCCAGAAAAGGTGCGTGCCTACCCAATTTCCGCGCTGCTATGGGCCGCAGGCCTGGCGATGACTCCGCTTGTGCTTACGCCATCGGCGCATTGGCCCACACCCGTGCAGCTGTGGCTACTGGCACAGGGGCCAGCAATATTCCTGGTCGCCGGGATCTACGGCATCCTCGAAGGCTGGCTTGCTGTAGAAGGTTCCACCGCATGGTGGCCACCGGCGTCCACCGCACCTAAACCCGAGAGCCGGTGACCCATGCCGAATGTAATCACGGCAACCCTGCTTTCAGCCGCGGTGCTGGCCGGGTTCCTTGGCAGTGCTGCAGCGGTTCCGCAAGCAGTACCGGCTGCTTACGCTTCCGAGCCGACCGCCTGCGCCTCAAACGCGGTAACGCTGCCCAATCCCGAAGGCGGCGAGCCGGACTGCGCGAAATGCCCGACAGGAATGGTGACCACCGTGATGCCACCACCACACCGGGGAATTCTGTGTCAAGAACCAGATCACCGAATCGCACGAAATCCAGGCGTCGGCCTGAGCTACGACAACCGAACGGTTTCGCTTGGCCAGGCGTCGGGTGCGGGCCAGCGATGAGCGTGCCGCGTCCCACATCGAACTTTCACGATCGGCCCGCAAGCCCGGTCGTGAGTGATGCGCAGATCACTGCGCTGATGACGGCCGGGGGGTACCCGGAGCCGTCTTTGCTGACAGGGGAGAGGAAACTATGGTCAGAAAGCACGAGAATGATCCTGCCCAGCAGGGTTTGTTCGACCTCGACGGGGAAGGCGGGGGCGGGGGTGACCAGTCCGGAAATCCGGCAGATCGTGGAGCAGGTGCACCGCGATCACCTCGGGCTACCAGCGGACTGGACGAACCAGCAGCAAGAGAGGTTCCTGGAGTCGGAGGCGGCGCGGATCAGCCGCCAGGTAGCGGAGTTGGCCGACGATCTGGGGAACAGCGCGGTCAAGGACTGGGCCAGCCAGCATGGGCAGGCGCCGGACTTTCCGACGCATCGGGCTCTGTTGAACACGGCGCGGGCCTCGGCGATGGAGATCGTGCTCAACCAGGAACTTTACGAGCTGATACCGGATCAGGAAGACAGCGATACGCAGGAACCGAAGGCGGCACCGATCGACCGGGATCAGGTGCGCTGGGAGCAGCGCTGGATCAACAGCGAGCTGCGCAGCGAACCGGACGAGACGTTGGAGGCCCTGGCCGAGACGGTGTGGCCGGACCCGGACTTCTCGGTGATGTTTCGCATCAAGGCCGGATACCTGCTGGCGGCCCTGGCCGAGGAGGGTCTGCCCCTTCCGGCCCGGCCGGGCGATCTGCGCGCGATGGAGCTGGCACCGCTGGTGTACGACGATCTAAGGCGCGACGGTCATCCCCCGCGGTAGATAGCCAACCTTCGCTGTTCGATGCTCCACCGGAGCCCACCGATCCACGTGAGATTGATCCGGGTGGTGCACCGCTACCGGCGCCCACCAAACCCTTGGCTGTCGCGGCGGTCCAAGCGCCCGTTGTAGCCCCTGAGGCCGCCGCCACGGACACGGCGGCGGTCACCGAGGTATTCGGGTCGCCGACGGATTTCCCGGCAACAGTGGACGTGCTCGTGCCCTCGGGGGCCAAGGCGCGGGCCCGCGCGAACATCGCGGCGATCGAAACGTTGGCGATGCTGCGCGTAGCGGCCCGGCCCGCGACGCTGGCTGAGCAGAAGATCTTGGCGGCATGGTCGGGCTGGGGCGCGATACCAGCGGTGTTTGACAGTCGGGATGACTCTTTTGGCGCCGAACGCCAGCAGCTCCAAGATCTCTTGAGCGCTGCCGAGTATCGGCGGGCCGAGGCCTCAATTCTCAACGCCCACTACACCGATCCGGCGCTGGCGTCGGTGATTTGGGAATCCTTGGAGCGGGCCGGGTTTAGCGGCGGCAGGGTGCTCGAACCTGGCTGCGGTAGCGGCACGTTCATCGCACACGCACCTGAATCGGCGGTCATGGTGGGTGTGGAACTGGACCCGATGACCGCCGAGATTGCGTCGGCCCTGTATCCGTCGGCGCAGATCCGCAATGAGGGCTTTGAGACCACACGGGTGCCGCAGGATTCGTTCGCCGCGGTCGTCGGCAATGTTCCCTTCGGCGATTTCGCGCTGCACGATCCGGCGCATAACCCGGATCGGCATTCGATCCACAACCACTTCATCATCAAATCGCTGGCGCTGACTGCCCCTGGTGGGTACGTGGCGGTGTTGACCAGCCGCTACACCATGGACGCGGCCTCGCCCAAAGCCCGCCGCGCCATAGGCCAGCTGGGGGACTTGGTGGGCGCGGTACGCCTGCCTAGTCGAGCGTTCTCGCGAGTCGCCGGGACCAGTGTTGTCACCGATTTGCTTGTGCTGCGCCGCCGCGAGCACGACCGCGCCGCCATATCAACCGCGTGGCTCGACACCGGCGATCTGGAGTTCATGGACGCCGACAGCGGCGACCTGGCGACAATCGGGGTCAACAAGTACTTCCTGGATCACCCTGAGCACGTGCTCGGAACCATGGACCTCGGGCACGGTATCCTT
>NZ_MAFQ01000015.1 GCF_002013895.1 Mycobacteroides franklinii
CCCTGACCGCGTCTGAGACGAGATCGAGCGTATGTGCCGCAACATCATTCGCATCATCAACCGACCGCCCGAGCCGATGCCCCTTTGGCCGTGCCTCACCAACCCGGCACCCGATGAAGTGCTTGCCAATCGCGGCCGGCAGAGCGGCAACGCGACTCGGTGCGGGTACGCGCTCATGGCGCCGAGTCACAGGCTACTGCTGGGCCTCAGTGCACACTGTGAACCGACGCTGCGGATGCTTATAGCCGCCGCTCGGACAACCATCAAGGCTTGTGGTGTCCAGAATGACCTTGAGCGGCTTGATCCGTTTGGGCGCGTTGGTGTCGGTACAGGCAACCTTCGATACAGGCTGCCCCAGACTGATGCAAGAGTCCTTGACCCACGCCAAATCCAGGCACGCGGTGTACTGCCCGGTGGCTTCGGAGTTGTGGTAAAACGAGCGATCAGTGTCGCCGCATTCTTTCGGAACATTCACACGCTGAACGATCCGGTAGGTATTTCGGTCCGAGCCACAATCCACCACTGTCAACGACGCATTTACCAGCTCGCCGCCCAAATTCACACATCCCCCCACCGGAGCATCGGCCTGACCATTAGCCGTCAGCGACCCCGGCGACGGGAACTGGCCGGGAATGTTCGCAAAATCAGTCGACTCCTGTCGGGTCGCGGACTGCTTTGTCGACGGCGTTTCCTCGGCTTGAGCGCATCCCGCAATGGCAATGCCACACAATCCCACGACAAAAAACAGCGCTCTCAACGCAATGCCCCCTGCTTTCCAGTAGCTCGGTTTGATTAGAAAACGAAAGAACCGGATGGTTGCAGCACAAAACCGCGCTCCGGGCTGACGCGTTCGATGCATGCGATCAATCCATCGTCACCGGCCGCACATGTCACGTTCCCGTATGAGACCTTCTGGCCTGGGTTGAGAATCTTCCGTCCGGGGTTGGCATCTTTGCAGGCGCCCTTGGTATGAGCTATGCCGCGTTGGTTTACAGTGCCTAAATCACATGGTCCAGAATCCGCGCCGTGCACAGGAACATCTTGAAGGCCCGGGAGCGGGCCCCAGCAAGAAATTTCCTGATTTTGTCCATTCGGGTTTTCGGGCGCACCAAAATTGCAGGTAACACCATTTGCCGTTGAAAACCCGATGGTCTTTGAGCCTCTGTCCCAGCCCATTGTGTACGACCCCGCCGGCGCCTCTGAGAAGCCATTAAGATCAGGGAATCCTGGCGGTTCAGCAGATGCGACATTGGACTGAGAGCATGCGGAAATAGCTAGTGCAAGAAATGCGGCAGATGCGTATGAAACTCGTGTCTTCATAATCAACGCTCTCCTATTGAATCGTGCAGTTAGTCGTGTATATACGTGGGCTGTAGGGCACCTTCGCCTTGCCACTGTTAACAGCTTCACGGTTAGCAGCCATCCAGGCGGGGTCCCAGAACTGGCTAACTTTCAGCTCCAGACTACCCATCTTGGTAGCAGAATCCAGGCCCTGTTTCGTGATGGTCGGCGCGTACACCCCATCCACACCCCCGATGTTACTAACAACGTTGTCCACCAAGACATCGCCCACAGTCTTCTCAGTGAGTTCCTTGGCTGTTGACGCCAAGACGCCAGTAGCCGCCCGGCCTGCAGATGACTCGGCGAAGAAGAAGCCATCTTCTCCCTTGGCGCCAAGAGCAATGAGTTGA
The DNA here is from genome assembly GCF_002013895.1 of Mycobacteroides franklinii. Lineage (GTDB taxonomy): Bacteria > Actinomycetota > Actinomycetes > Mycobacteriales > Mycobacteriaceae > Mycobacterium > Mycobacterium franklinii. The sequence goes on from NZ_MAFQ01000015.1 coordinate 1,692, forward strand.
CTCTCTCGACTTCCAGATAACAGCGGTCCGATATACGTAAAGGGGCCGTTGATCCAGCTATTGGGGTTCTTGGGGTCGATCGGCGCCGACTGATACAACGCACGACCGGTCGTATCCGGATCTGCCGACGTGTTCCCTGCTAGGAGCATGGTGTTTGTCTTAGGATCAAATGCTCCGCTGGTTTGTGCCAGCGGTGAGTTGCCGATGATTTTGTCGGGATGAGCAAGATCGACGATGGCGGAGTTAGGCGTCACATAGTGCTCGTTAAGAGTTCCATCTGGGTTGTGGTACTTGGGCGTGCTGTAGAACGCATATTGCTTACCTTGCGGCCCGAGAGCTGTCCCAGTCGAGATTGGACGCTGGTCCTTGGGAAGAAACTGCGGATTGAGCGGATTGTCCGCACCGTCAAGCTTCGGATGGTCCCCGATCTTGCCCGGATCCCCACCGAGATTGCGGCCGGTGTTCGGGATGCTGAAGTCCAAGTCGTCACCCGTGGCTGTCTGCCGAGGCGCTTCGCAGTTGACTTTCCGGTCCGATACAGATTGGTTAGATGGCTCCTGCTGGGGCTCCTGGGGCCCCGCTTGTTCAGGGGCGCAGTTACATTGGCCGTCGGGACCCACCTTCCGGCTGGGCTGCTGGAACATCGATCCAGCACCACCGAACGCCGAAGCCATGAAACTGAGCATCTGCTCAGCTATCCCATAATCCTGGGCCGCCGACATGCACTGCTGCTGACGCTGTTGCTGCTGCTGATCCAACTGCCGAGTCGTATCGTCCTGTTTGTTCTGCGGCTGCTGTTGGTTTGGCTGCTGGCCCTGCTGCGGCTGCTGAGGCGAATTCTGTTGCGGTGCCTGGTAATCCGGGTTCGCCTTGCCAGGGCCCTGGGTGTAGGGCGTTGCAGTCTGATAGTCGGGGATCTGGGTGCCATGGGCGGGCTGCTGCGCCTGCTGAGGCTGCTGAGCGCCTTGCTGACCCGGAACCTGTTGCGGTGCTTGCGGACTGCCGCTGTTATAGATGCTGATACCCGAGTTCTGATCCAACGGCGGCTGGTTGTTACCACCCTGATAATCAGGCATGGAGCTTGGCATCTGTGGTGGCTGGAATTGCGAGCCCCCGCCATCAGTCATTCCCCCAGTGGGTCCCGGAGGTCCAGTAGGATCTGCAGCCACGGTCGCAACCGCCGAGAAGCCGCTGCCGGGGAGGGTGTGCTCATCGACAACCTTCGCTCCACCGACAGCCAGGGCGACAATCGCCACCAGCGCCAACGTGCGCCGCAAACCCGCAGGCATACTCCAACGACCATGCATGACCATGAATACAGCCACCCCTTTCAGCTGGCGCTGAGCGCGCCCCTAGCCCGATCATTACATAAATATGGTTGCCATGTCGATAAAATCCCAGTTATAGAGTTAGCTGAATTCGCCAAAGCCTACATCGACCCCGGTAGAGGCAACACGTAGACCCTGGTCGACTCCGTGATTTTGGAGCAACCTAGACCACTCGGCACCAAGTATCGGTCGGCATGTCGGGGCGCATTCGCCAGATCTCCATATCCCGATCAGATCACTAGCCAGTGTCGGCCCCCGGCGTAGAACCTGGACATGGCACGACCACCACGCGACAAGTTCCCCAACGCGTACGTCGGTGACCTCGTGCCCAACGGCAAGGGCTGGACCCGAGTCGGACCGACCTACTGCCCCGAGTGGCACAGCGTCCATGAGCCTGGTTGGACGCAGCGCCGCCGGCCGTGTGCGTGCAGTATCCGGCACCACTGAGGTGCGGCCATCTACGCGTCCAAGCTCGGCAACGGGTGCAAGATCCTGAGCGGGCCCGGATCGGCATGCGAAGAGTCAAGCGTGACGGCTGACGATGTTGCAGATGGCACCGCCCATGTCAGACCCCCGAGATATGGTGCGATCACCAGCAAAGGGACGAACCGGATGGCCGACGCAGATAACTCGAACGACTTGCGCGCGGAACGCACACCCGAGGCGCTGGCCGATCCGGCGGCCGATCTCTAGGCAGAAGTCGAGAAGCTGCACGGCGAGGTCGCAGCGCGATTGAACGCGCTCGATGAAAAGACCGATGCGAGCATGGAGAACATCGCCGCCGCGCTTATCGGGTTGGTTGCCGTCGTCGCGACCGCGATAATCGTCTGGGTCATCTCGGCCTCGACAAGCCCGACCCGTCGGACAACCACATCGTTGATTACAAGGGTTCCGAATTACTCGCCAAAGGGCCGCACTGCTACAAGGAGCGCGCGGAAATGCTCGCGAACCGGCGGCGGGCGCTGGGGGAAGTGGATCGTCTTACGTGGCAACGCGACAATCCGATACCACAGCGAGATGACGGCCCCATGTACACCACCCCTCTCCCGACCTCACTCCCAACCATAAGCGAGATCGACGCCGGCCCCAGTAAGCGCCGTGAGGACGAGGAGGGCTTGGACCCCGAGCTGTGCTTCTCCGTCCGTTACGGCTTCGGCTAGGTCGCTGGGCACGGCCGGGTCGCGACACGCCCCGGATCTGAGATGCCAGCGCTGACCTGCGCATATGGCAAAATAAGTCTCAACATGTCGGCGGGACACCCGTGCCCGCTGCATGAAAACCCCGGCCTAGCTGGGGTTTTCATGGTTTTAGAGTGAGCTAGTTCGTCCTCGGGACGCTCCTGTAGACCGTGCTGGACCTGCATACTTCGGCGTCGCGCGAATTTAGTGTCCCTTTGCCCTCCGAGCCACGAAGCCAACTGGGCGACAACCACACACGGCGCCTGCAGCGTATGGGGCAAGTTTGTCCTAGCGACCCCTTCGGAGGGTGGTGAATGAAAATGGAAGACAAGGTGTTCAACGATCTGCCGCTCCTGCTCGCGGTGCCGCGAGCTGCGCAGCTGTTGGGAATCAGCCGCGCCGCGGCCTATCGGCTGGCAGCGTCCGGCGACCTACCGGTTCGCCGTCTCGGTGGCCGCGTCTACGTCGTGACCGCCGGCCTTCGGGATCTGGCGTCATGACAGCGTCGTCACTTCACCGCCTTGCAGAGGGGTTCGTCACCAGGACCGAGCGAAGCGGAAACTTTCCCAATGACCAGGCTCCGTCCACGGAAGGGTTCAGCCGATGAGCAGCGACACTTCGGATTCCGAGCCACCGAAGAAGCGCGGCGAACCTACCGACAGCTCAATCACGAAGCTGCCCAACGGCAGAGGGTGGCGTGCGCGGCCGCCCCTCGGCGCCGACCCTGTCACAGGCAAGCAGGTCCGGCCGACCAAAGTATTTGCAACCAAAAGGGCCGCCCAAGATTGGGTTACAGAGCAACGGCAACAGTGGAGCACCGCAACGTGGGCACCAAAGTCGAGTCGGACATTCGATGAGGTCGCCGACCATTGGCTGATGCTGCGCGAGGCCGACAAGTCGATCGGGCCGAATACTGTTCGGGCCGATCGAGAATCGCTCCCTTATGCACGGCGGGCGTTCGGAGCAGTTCCGGTGCAGCACCTCACTCCCCCCGCGCTCGCGAACTGGTCCGCCACGCTGACCGGCAAGGAAGGCCGAGCGCTGGCGCCGGCCACCAGACGGCGCGCGATCGTCCGACTTAAATCGGTGCTAGTGCACGCGCGCAAGATGCGCTGGCTGACCTACGACCCGTCGGCCGACCTCGAATCGCCCGAACAGAAGTCGATTACCGCCACCGCGGCCGACGACATCTGGACGCCGGAGCAGATGAATTACTTTCTCAATCACATTGCCGCGCACCGGCTCTGCGGTTGTTTCGCGCTCACGCTGCTCGGGCTGCGGCGCGAGGAAGTCGGCGGGCTGCGATGGTCCGACATCGACATCAACGCCGGCGCGCTGCAGATCCGGCAGGCTCGGGTCGACGTGAACGGGCGCGACACCATCGTCACACCCAAGACTGACCGCAGCGCCCGCGACCTGCCGGTGCCCGCCCGCGAGTTGGCGATGCTCAAGGCGATCACGCTCGGGAAGCTGCGGCACTCCAGCATCTCTCGGATGCGCGCGGCGGACATGCCGCCGACGTGGTTGCCCGCCTGGCACGGCCACGCCGAGCGGACGACACAGGCCGTCTACGGGCGCGTGACCGACGACCGCCTGATCGCCGCGTCAGCGGTGATATCAGCGAACGCTGTAGGCGGAAACTAAAACTGGCATCCTCTTCTCCGCTCAGAGACTTGTCGGCGTCCGCGGGCAGAATAGATGCATGCGGGACCACGTTTGGGACGACGCCCTAGAGATGGGCGTGCGCAACCAGCGCCTGATTGCGCTGGCGAAAAACCACTGCACCCGCATGGAGTTTGTCCAAAGCAGCGGCCAGGGCATGGCTGAGGAGGTAACTGGCCTTCCAATCAACGCGCGCGAGATTCGCTGCCCTATGGCCCACGGTCACATGGTCGGGTCGAATCTTGAGATGACCGTACCGATGTTCTACCGGCAGAACTGCATCGGCTGCGCGGAACAACGCCCCAGCGGCCTTCTCCCGACTCTGGCCGGCTACATCGCCGCTGTAGACGAGAACGCTAGTGCCGAACGCGAGCGCGAGGTCGAGCGTAAGGCAGCGTTACATACGCAATGGGAAGCCCGAGCCCAAAGGCGCCGCGGGTTGATGGCGGGTTGCGACGACATGATGGCGACCGCGCTGGCCGACATTGGACGACTCGACGTCGACCCTGCTTCTGACCTTCGGAAGGATGACCGTGCCCCGCTCGCGCGGTTGAGAGCGTTGGCCGAGCGCGCCGCTGAGACGTTCACCCCTGACGTGATCGCCCATGGAGTGGAGCTGGTCGAGCGTGGATTTGCTTCGTCGTCGCTTCTGGATCCGCTACGGATCATCGCCCTGTCGCGGCCCGAATTTGGACCTCCAGTCGTCCGCGCGGCGGTGACGGTGATGCGCGAGGCCGCATCAGGACCGGCGGGGCGGTGTCTTGCCGATCTAGCCGAGCACGCGGACACTGCTGATCTTGACGAGCGCGTGTGTCGATCGGCCGTCGCGTTGGCTGGCTCGCCGATGCGGGACCCGTTCTCCCAGCGCCGTCACGGTAGCGATCCGGTCAGCCTGCTCGCGGTTGCTGCCATCGTTCCCGATCAACTGATTTCGGTTTTAAGGGACTTGCTACCGGGGCCGGAGACGCAAACTGTTCTGCATCTCCCGCCGGCAGCGGCCACGCCGAGACCACATGTCACCCAGTTTCTGATGGGTTCGGCCGGCGGTGCTATCCGGATACTCTCCGAGACTCATCCGAATTTAGCCGCCGGCCTGGTCGATTCCCTTGTGATGCAACTGGCTTCAGATAAATTCGAGCGGTTCGATGATCACGGCTTGCGCGAGATCGAGCGAGCATTGGCGGTGATGTTCGTGCTCGACGTTGGCGACGTGTCGAGTTCGATGGTTCGCGCCGGAGCTCGGGGTTCCCTACTTCTGGGCGAGCGGCTGCTGCGAGTACTCACGGTGACCGCAGACCTCGTCGCGGCTGAGCCCTACTGGCGCGAGACCGGCGACCCCGTGCCTGACGCCGCACGTGCGGCGTCAGTGACCGAAGAGCTCTTCGAGATGGCGATGGGCCGACTCGGCGGCGACTGGGGCGGCGAGGCCATTGATGACGCCGCCGAGCTGATAGAGCGCCTCGCAAAAGAGTGCCCTGCCGCAATGCAGGTGAAGTTGGCGGCAATTCTCGGGGCCATCTTGGGGTTGGTCGACGCGCAAAAGGCATCGAAGGTCTCGCCGCTGACCGTGATCGACGACGAACCGCCGGCGCTGAAGATGATGACGGCTTGGAGCCAAGAACTATTACTTGGCAGGGCCATCGGGCGACTTGGCGACGCCGTCAAGTTCGTCGCGGCAAATGACCCAGTCGCCGCGTGTAACGCCGTAATCGACGTCATGGCCGATGAGCGTGCCGGCGAGCGCGGCGCCGACGCCGCCTGGTATCTACTGGAGATTCTCGGTAAGATCGGCGCCACACACGGTACGGAAAGTGGTGTGCTGCAAGCCATCTTGCCGGTTCTCCACACGTACATTGTCGGGTCTGAGGTGGGAATGCGAGCACGTGCCATCGACACGTGGGTAGCGATCGCGCGCCGTCATCCGTTGCCCTCCACGCTTGAGGATCTGCTGGCGGCGCTGACTGCCGACCCCTTTGTCATGGTCATCCGATCGGTCCTGAAGGCGGCAGTGACTCTCACCTGGTCCCCCGACGCCGCAGTGCGTCTGCTCGTGTACGCGGCAGTGATCGTGGAAAGAATCAGCGGCCACGAGCATGCCGAGGTCGTCAAAGACGCGATCAGGGCGATGCTGTCACTGTCTTCCAGGCTCGAAATCGACGGAGCCCGGGAGGTTTCGGAGCGTAAAGGCTTAGAAGCTGCGGCGTCGCTCGGCGCGTACGACCTGCGCGACGTGCTGCAGCACAACACGTGGGGCACCACGGTAGCTCGATCCGCTCAAATGGCGTCGCTGCGGCTACGTCAAGCCGCAGAACCAGCTTTCGCTGATTTCTCTCGTCGGAGGGGTGACTCCGACATCGAAATGCTTCTCGCGTGCGGCCCGGGGCTGACGTCGCTCCCTGCCGCGGACTTGACGGCCGCGGCTCTCACGTTCGGTCCCGATAGTCCGGTCGCTGCCGCTGAATTCGTGGAGGTGGCTTGGCGGGCAGGCAGATTGGCGGATGCCGTTGCAATCATGTCGGCTCTACTCGAAGCGACGCCGGACCAGCGAGCCTATGCGGGGCAGCGGTACTTTCTTGAGATGCTCGCGTCGGCCGTCCGCGCCGACGCCGCTGCAACTGCGGGCGGTGAGTGGGGCCCACACGCCGACGACGCAAGCACGGTCGCCACGGCGCTGGTGGAGGAGCGCGACTCAGATTCAATCGCATTCGTAACTAACGCGGTCCGTGCGACGTTGACACTGCGGCGTCTGCTGATGGATGCCGGGTTTGTTGACGCATTACGGCCAGCGGAGAGCATCGCATCGCGGGCCGACGAGTTCTCGGCAGCTGGCAAGGCATTGTCGAAGGCGGGTATGACGGTGACGCCGACGGGCGCCTACCTACGGTCCGTTTCCGGCTTGTGTGAGGTTGTCTCGCATTTGTTGCGAGCGCAGGCCGCCGCTCTGAATGCCGACACCGAAAAGGCTTCGTCACATGGGCAGGCGGTCGCGCTGCGGTGCGACCTGATCACCGCTGATATCACCGAGCGGCTAGGGGTCGACGACCCTATTGGTGCGCCGCTTCTCGAACTCGTAGCGGCCGCGAAGAACACAGACCCTGGTTCACCGATCTTGCCGCTCCTCGCCATGTGGGCGCAGCTGCCGCTGCCCGTCACGGTTGTCAGGGGGCCCGAAGAGAATCGCTTCGCACGCCGCGGTAGTGCCGGTGACACCCCGCCCGAACCGGCAGAAGACGAGGCACCCGTCGCGGTCGTGCTGGCTTCGCTGGACGGCCGACTGATCACAGGGCCCGAAGTACTGCGGGACCAGCGTGTCTACGAACTGTCGGTGCGCGTGCAGCCCGGTGAATGGCCGCAGTGGGCGGACCGGATGGACGGGGAATTACTAAACCATCTTACCCCTGCCGAGATCACGGTGCCGACGTTTAGCTGGTCACGCGGCGACCATGTTGGCGATGGCGAGACCTATGAGCAGTCGGGATCGGTGACGCTTCGGTTCACAGTGGCAGCTGGCAAGCCAGCGCCCCCGCTGATGGTGCGACTGACGTGGAGCGGCGAGGTCGACGGCAAGCCGCGCAAGCAGACGCTCGACGTCGCCGGCCACCGCGAACTGCGGCTGCGGCCCTACGACGAGACGCGCGACCGGGCGACAAATTATCCGGTGTTCGACGAGCGTCTCCTAGCCGAATACGACCGCCTTGCCCGCGCTGGATTCGACGATGGCCAACTGCGGGCGTTCTGCCGCTTGTTCACTGGGGTTTGTCGCGCCGGCTTGGCCATGACATGGGAACGCAAGTATCGCCGCGGAACCCGAGTAACAGAACGCGAATTCCACGACGACCTCTTTGAACGTTTGCTCGCCGACCCGGAACTCGGCGGCCGAGTCGAACGCGGCAACCCTCTTGCGTTGGGCTACCTCGACGTGCGGCACGACGGCATCACCGCGGAGCTAAAAGTCGAGCGCAAGACGCCCGTAACCAGAGAGTCCGCGCCGAAATATGTTGGCCAGCCGACGCAGTACGCCGCCGCCGACGGAGCTCAGCTCTCAATCCTCGCCATCCTGGACATGAGCTTAAAGCAGCTGCCCATCGGTACCCCTGAGAACTACCTGTTTGCACTCGAACCGAGGCTGCACGGACTCGACAATCCCGAGGCCCCGAGCCTGGTCGAGGTCCTTATAGTGAACGGCAATCTTCCTACGCCGAGCTCTTGGTCACGCAAGAAGACGCCAGTCCACGACGCTCCAGGGCAAGAATCGCAAGGTCTGTGACACGACCTCCGAACGGAATCCGCAATGACTCAGTCCTTCCTATGGGGCCGCAGTCTCGGCGGTATTCGCGTCCGCGATAGGACAGAGTTAGGGCATTCGGCGCGTCACCCGACCCGGTCTGCAAATCACGCAATCCCCCCCCGACCAATGGGTCGGAGGGGGTTTTCTTGTGGAGCTAAGGGGATTCGAACCCCTGACCCCCACACTGCCAGTGTGGTGCGCTACCAACTGCGCCATAGCCCCATGTTTAGTTCTGCGTGCCCGCACGAAGTTACACCACGGCGACGGGCTCTCAAAATCTCAGCGCTCGGGACCGCCGACATCCTCTGCTACTTCCTGCATACTCCTAACCTGCGGTGACGCAAGTCTCCCCAGCGTCTCGGGGGCGAACACCCACGCCACGGCCGCGATCAGCGGCATCGCGCCGCCCACCACGAACGCCCACCCGTAGGACGTGCGCTCCGCGATCACCCCGGCCACCACGGGCCCGATCACCAGCCCGATATCGGAGGTCATCTGGAAGGTCGCCAGTGCCGTCCCCGCCCTGCCCCTACTGCCCACCACATCGGCCACGGCGGCCTGCTGCGGGGACGCATACAAGCCCGCACCGATCCCGCCGACGAGCGAGAGCACGATGAGTACCGGCAGCGACGACACGAAGCCCATCGCGACCACGGTGGAACCGCACACCAGCAGCCCGGCGACCACCAGCGGCTTGCGCCCGATGTCATCGGACCACGACCCGGCCAGGAAGGCCGTGGACACATCCCCTGCCGCGAATGCGGCGAACACCAGCCCGGCCGCACCCGGCCGCTGATGCAGCACCTCGACCACCAGCAGCGGCAGCAGCGCCCCGCGGATCCCGAAGATCGCCCATCCCGCACTGAAATTCGACATCAACGCGGCCAGAAATGTCCGGTGATGCAGCGCCGACGTCAAGGTCACCGGGGTGATGTGATGCTCGTCGGCAACCTCCAGCAGCGTGGAGCGCCGCAGCCCAAAGTAGACCACTATCGCGACGATCACCAGCGCCGCCGAATAGATGATAAAGGGAGCCGAAAGGCTCAGGCCCACAACGGCACTGCCCACCGCGGGACCGGCCACCATCCCCAGCAGAAAGCTCGAGCCGTACAGCCCCTGGGCGCGGCCCCGGATCTGCTCGGGCGCGATGCGCACCAGCAGCGCGGCCGCGGACACGGTGAACATGGTCGAACCGATGCCACCGAGTGACCGGAACACCAACAGCTGCCAATAGCTGTGCACAAAGGCGCAGATGCCGGTGGACGTGGCGACGATCAGCAGGCCGGTCATGTAGACCCAGCGCTCCCCCAGTCGCTGCACCAGCGCTCCGGCCGCGGGTGCGAACACCAGCCGGAAAGCCGCGAAGGAACTGACTACCGCGGTCGCCGCGGTCACGCTCACCCCGAAGCTGCGGGCGTACTGCGGCAGCGCCGGCGCCACCACGCCGAATCCGAGCGCGATCACCAGGCTCGCGACAACCAGAACCCAGATCTCCCACGGCAGACGTGGCGTTACCGCCGCGTTGTCCTCGTTGCAGTCGGGACAGCCACTCAACCGATCACCGCGGAGACAACCTCCCGTGCGGCGTCCTGTACCTGGCTCAAGTGCTCGGCACCCTTGAATGATTCTGCATAGATCTTGTATACATCCTCGGTGCCCGACGGCCGGGCCGCGAACCAGGCATTTTCGGTGACAACCTTGAGCCCACCGATCGGCGCCCCATTTCCGGGCGCGTTGGTCAGCTTGGCGACGATGGGTTCACCGGCCAGCTCGGTAGCGCTCACCTGCCCGGGTGAGAGCTTGCTCAGCACGGCCTTTTGCTCACGGCTCGCCGGCGCATCAACGCGCGCATATGTTGGGGCGCCATACTTCTCGGTCAGCTGCGTGTACCGCTGCGACGGTGTCAACCCGGTGACCGCCAGAATCTCCGAGGCCAGCAGGGCGGCGATGATGCCGTCCTTGTCGGTGGTCCACACGGAGCCGTCGCGACGTAAGAAGGATGCCCCGGCGCTCTCCTCACCACCGAAACCGATTGTCCCGTCGATCAACCCGTTCACAAACCATTTGAAGCCGACCGGCACCTCGATCAGGGTCCGGCCCAGCCCCGCCACCACCCGATCGATGATCGAGGAGCTCACCAGCGTCTTACCGACCGCCGTCTGCGCCGCCCAGCCATCGCGGTGACTAAACAAGTAATCGATGGCCACTGACAGGTAGTGGTTGGGATTCATCAGTCCCGCATCGGGAGTCACGATGCCGTGCCGATCAGAGTCTGCGTCGTTCCCGGTCGCTATCTGGTACTTGTCGCGCGACGCCACCAACGAGGCCATCGCATCCGGCGAGGAGCAGTCCATCCGGATCTTGCCGTCGTGGTCGAGGGTCATGAACCGCCAGGTGGCATCCACCAGCGGGTTCACCACGGTCAGCTCCAGCGACCACCGGTCGGCGATGGCGGCCCAGTAGTCGACGCTGGCTCCACCGAGCGGATCGGCGCCGATCCGGATTCCGGCACCCGAGATGGCCTCTAGATCGACCACGTTGGCCAGATCGTCCACGTAGGTCTGCTGGAAGTCGTAGCGCTGCACCGATTTGAGTGCCTGCGCCAATGGAATCCGCTTCACCGAACGCCAGCCCGAACGCAGAATCTCGTTGGCGCGCGCGGCGATCGTACCCGTGGCATCGGTGTCGGCGGGTCCGCCATGTGGTGGGTTGTACTTGAACCCACCATCCCGGGGCGGGTTGTGCGAGGGAGTCACCACGATCCCATCCGCCAACCCCGTCGTCTTACCGTGGTTGTGCCGCAGGATGGCGTGGCTCACCGCCGGAGTCGGCGTGTATCGGTCCCGCGAATCCACCGCGACCACAACACCGTTGGCCGCCAACACCTCCAGCGCGCTGGTCCACGCAGGCTCGGAGAGCGCATGAGTATCACGACCGATGAACAGCGGACCGTCGATGCCCTGCGAGGCCCGATACTCGACGATCGCCGTGGTGGTCGCCACGATATGCGCCTCGTTGAAGGCACCGTCGAGGCTGGACCCGCGGTGCCCGGAGGTCCCGAACACGACCTGCTGCGCCACGTCCCCCGGATCGGGCTCTATCGCGTAGTAGGCGGTCACCACGTGGGCGATGTCGATGAGATCTTCCGGCTGGGCCGGCTGTCCGGCGCGCGCGTTGCTCACGGACCTGATTCTGCCTGGATCAGATGAACCGTGTCTTACTGAATGGCCGCTATTGGATCGGTTGAATGCCGACGGCCGTCCCGTACGCGCACACCTCGACACCCGTGTTGGCGTACTCGGTGGTCTCGAAACGGAACGCGACGACGGCATTGGCACCCCTCGATTCCGCCTCGGCCGCCAGCCGGGACAGTGCCTCGCGGCGGCTCTCGTGCAGCAACTGGGTGATGCCCTTGAGCTCGCCACCGGCGATCGACTTGAACGAGGCCGCGAGGTTGGAGCCGATGTGCCGCGACCGCACGGTGAGGCCAAAGACCTCACCGAAAACCGCGCCGATCTTGTATCCGGGGATGTCGTTGCTCGTCACGATGATCATGACCCCAACGTACCGCCGCGGGTCGGCTAGGCGATGGAGGCGACGTCCTGCCACAGCGGGCGCCGATCCCCATCAGGATCGGCCTCCAAACGGGACGGGTTGTCGATGATCAACACCTGACGATCGGGCACCGCATGGGTGGGCCAACCGTCACCGGGCACCCCGGTGCGCGCGAATGACAGCCAGCGGCTTTGCATTTCATCGCTGACGGCGCGCGCTGTCGCCCGGTCCTTGCGGCCGGCGAGGAACGGCGCGGCGATAGTCCGGTACGTGCCGAAGACGGCGAGCAGTTCGATGGCATGGGTGGGTCCCAACCCGTAACGGCGCAATGCCTGCGTCGTGTAGTCGTACCGGTAGAAGTACGTGGGCGCGTGACGGCCGTGTGCCTCGGCCACGCGCCACGCCGCCGAACCGAACGCCAGATCCCCTGCCAGCTTCAGCAGCGCCTTCGGCGCCGGATACCCGTCGTAGCCCGCGACAATGCGCTGGACGAAATCAGGTCCGCCCTTGGACAGCGAGTGCTCGAGGGCCTGCGGGGTGATCGGCAGAATCTTGAGGATCTTCGTGAACAGGGTCGCCTCTTCGGCGTTGTACCCGATGATGAGCGGAACACGATGCGCCTCACCGCGTTCCATGGCCTCGTTGGGATCCAGCGGCAGCACATCGCCGTCGATACTGGGCCCGATCCGCAACGACAGTCCCGGCACATGCTTGGCCGACCCAATCAGACGGAACAGCGCCTTCACCAAATCCTTCGGCTTCGCCGACAGCACGGTTTCGGCGGCGTTCGCGTCGGTAGCGCCCAGGTATTTCGCGAACTGACGAGCATTGATCGCGGCATCCTCGGGGTTGACCACCAGCCCGGTGGCGGTGCTCTGGCAGATCGCCCGGTGGAACAGGCCCCCTGCCGCAGGCACGGCGAGCAGTGTGTTCACCGCGTGCGATCCGGCGCTCTCCCCGAAAATCGTCACGTTGTTGGGATCGCCTCCGAAGGCACCGATGTTGTCGTGCACCCACTGCAACGCCAACACCAAGTCGCGCAGGTACAAGTTGCTGTCGATGGTGTGCTTGTCATTCGACAGTGACGAAAGATCCACGCAGCCAAGGGCACCCAGCCGGTAGTTGACCGAGACATACACGCAACCCTGCCGCGCCAGGCTCGCCCCGTCGTAGAGCGGGGTGGCCGAGCTGCCCAGGAAGTACCCGCCGCCGTGGATGAAGAACATGACGGGCAGCGGCCCGCTGATCGGCCCCTCAGGGGCGACGACGTTCAGAGTCAGGCAATCTTCGCTGAGCTTCTGCGGCTTGCCGGGCAGGATGATCGCGTAGCGCTGCTGCTGAATGGAGGCAGCGCCCCACGTACGGCACTTGCGCACCCCTGTCCACGACTGAGCCGGGCGAGGTGCACGCAGGCGAAGCAGACCCACCGGCGGCTCGGCATAGGGAATCCCACGGAAACGATGTACACCGCCCCGGGTGAATCCTTCGACGGTGCCGTTGGCGGTGTTGATGCGGATGGGCTTCTTTGCCATCGGCACATCCTAGGCAACCAACCGGTTGGCCCACAATGCCTGATTCAGAGAGTGAGGCTGAATCCTTCCCATGCCGCGCGCCGGGTGGCCTCCGGGTCCAGCTCCACGCGAGTGGCGTGATCGAACACCATCACCGCACGATCTGGCGGTTCATAGGTGGGCCAACCGTCACCGGGAATCCCGCTGCGCGCGAAGGCAAGCCATCGTCGTTGCACGTCATTGCTCACCCGCACGGCATCACGACGGCCGATGGCGCCCGCCATCATGGTGCCCATGGCACCGCGATAACTATCGAACACGGCGAGCAATTCTGTGGCGTGGGTGGCGCCCATACCGGCCATCCGGAGCGCCCCGGGCGCGTAGTCGTAGCGATAGAAATACACCGGCGCATAGCGGTGGTGGGCCTCGGCCATTTGCCAGGCAGCCGTGGAAAAGTTCATGTCACCGGCCAGCTTCACCCGAGCGGAGCGCTCCGGATACCCGGGATATGCCGCCACGATGCGATCGCGATGACCGGGTCCGCCCCGTGTCAGCATGCCCTCCAGCGCCGACTCGGACAGCGGCATCATCTTCAGGACTCGAGTGAAAAGCTTGGCCTCATCGGCATTGTGACCGACGATCAATGGGACCCGATGTGCCTCACCATGTTCCATTGCCTCGATGGGATGGCGTGGCAGGTAGTGCCCGTCGATGCATGGACCTATCGCGAATGAACCGCCCGGCATGTTGGTCACGATGTCGGCGATCAGTGCGTCCAGTGCCGCGCCGAGTTCGGCTGGGGTCGCCCGCAGCACCGTATCGGCAGCTGATTCTGTTGTCGCACCGAGAATTTCCGCGAACTTCTGGGCATACAGGGCAGCCGACTCGGCCGGCACTGCCATGCCGCTGGCGGTGCTTTGGCAGATCGCACGGTGAAACAGCCCCGCGGCCGCGGGGGTGGCCATCAGCGTCTCGACGCAATGGGCTCCCGCGCTTTCCCCGAAGATTGTCACGTTGCCCGGGTCGCCGCCGAAGGTCCTGATGTTCTCGCGCACCCATTGCAATGCCAGCACCACATCGCGCAGGAACAGGTTCCCGTCGATGGTGTGATCGCGATCGGACAGCGACGACAGGTCCATGGCGCCCAGTGCCCCCACGCGGTAATTGACCGACACGTAGACGCATCCACGCCGGGCCAGGGAGGCACCGTCGTACAACGGGGTCGCCGAGCTGCCCAGTAGATAGCCGCCGCCGTAGATGAAGAACATGACGGGCAGCGGATCGTTGGATGGACGATCGGGTGTCACGACGTTGACCGTCAGGCAGTCCTCGCTTGCGCGCTGAACACGACCCGGTCCCAGCACGCGGTAGCGGCGTCGTTGTGGGGCCGCTGCGCCGAATTCGGTGCAGTCGCGCACTCCGTCCCACGGCAACACCGGCTGTGGTGCACGCAGACGCAGCAACCCGATCGGCGGACGGGCATAGGGAATGGACCGGAAGCGGCGCACACCTCCGCGCACGAATCCCTCGACGGTCCCGTTGGGAGTGGTCACACGGACAGTGGGCGTCTTCGACCCTGAAGCCATGGGAGTCAAGATAGCTGTCATCGACCTCAGATGCGGCGCCGATACGGCAGATCCAGGTAATTCGCCAGCACCCGCACCATCAACAAGAGATAACTGATCATCACATCCAGAAATCGGACGGCGCCGACGCCCTCGGTTTCGGCCCGGTCACGGGAACGTACCTATCGATGCACCAATAGCCACATTGGCCTCACCTGCCACTATTGTCACGGGAGTCAATTGCTGACGTCGATGTGACGTCCTGCCCCGGGAAGGTCTGACATGTCGACGCGCCGCCGGATCTCCGTGGTTTTGATGACCTCGGCCGTTATCGGATCAAGCGTTGCGGTCGATGTCGCCCCCTTGGCGTATGCCGACCCCTGCACCGGTCCCGCCGCAGGGCTTCAGCCACCGACTCCGGTCCCCGACGACGGCATACCCGGTCAGGCTCCCCCGATCGGCCGCAGGCCCGCCGGCGCCAATGACAAGGCACCACTACCGGAGCTGGGCAAGCTGCCCCTGGCAATCCTCAAACAGGTCCTGCCTCAACAGGGCGCGAAGAAGGCGTCCGGGTGGGCCCAGGAACTGGCGCACCCGGGCTTGCCCAACCCGCCGGAGCCGGGCTCTCCGAACGACCTGCAAGACCGGCAGGCCGCCGCCGTCGCTCCCGCTCCTCCGGCACCGGCCGTCGGCCCGGCCCCCGCAGCCGCCGTCTCCCCCTCGACATCAGTGGTCGGCTGGGTGACCGGTGTGGACACCGGCGCCAACACACTTCAAAAGTTCAGCATCTCCGGCACCGACCTCGGAATCATGTGGGACAACGGCGATAACGCCGGCCGCCAGGTATTGATGGCCTTCGGCGACACCTACGGATACTGCGGGATGCGCAGCCAACAGTGGCGCTACAACACCCTGCTGCGCACCCAGGACAAGTCGCTCTCGCACGGCCTTGCGGTGGCGGAGGGATCGACATCCAACCCGTACGCCGGTTCCCCGCAGTCCCGCCCGGGTTACTCCAAGCAGATCATCCCGCCCATCAAATGGGCCGCCCAAGAACGCGGCATCATCCCCACCGCCGCCATCTCCGTCGGCCGGTCCCAGTACATGAACTACATGTCCATCAAGAGCTGGGATAGCGCCGGCGAGTGGACCACCAACTACTCGGCTACCGCGGTGTCCAACGACAACGGCCAGAACTGGAAGACCTTCCCGCAGAGCATCCGCCCGGCATCTCCGGACGCCATCAGCCAGGTGCCGTTCACCCCCGGGAACGAAAACTTCCAACAGGCCGCATACGTCAAGGGCAACGACGGATACATCTACATCTTCGGAACTCCTGCCGGGCGAAGCGGATCCGGCTTCGTGTCGCGCGCGCTGCCCGGAAACCTGCCCGACGCCCGCCAGCACGAGTTCTGGAACACCGACCGGGGAACCTGGGTGCCGGGAGATCCCAATGCCGCGACACCGATCCTCTCGGGTCCGGTGGGTGAGATGTCCGCGCAGTACAACACCTATCTGAAGAAGTATCTGGTGATGTATGGCGACAAGCAGGGAGACGTGCTGCTCTCCACCTCCCCCGCACCCCAAGGCCCCTGGAGCCCGCCGCAGGTCATCGTCACCGAGTCCCAGATGCCGGGCGGGCCCTACGCGCCGTACCTGCATCCGTGGACTACCGGCAAGGAGCTCTACTTCAACCTCTCACTGTGGTCCGCGTACAACGTGATGTTGATGCGCACGACCCTTCCGTGATCGGTTCCGCCCCCTACCTACAACCGCTCGATGATGGTGGCGTTGGCCAAACCGCCTGCCTCGCACATCGTTTGTAGGCCGTAGCGTCCGCCAGTCTGTTCCAACACCGACACCAGCGTCGTCATGAGCCGTCCGCCGCTGGCCCCCAGCGGATGCCCGATCGCGGTGGCTCCGCCGTTGATGTTGACCCTGGACAGGTCCGCGCCGGTCTCGGCCTGCCACGCCAGGACCACCGAGGCGAAGGCCTCGTTGACCTCGAAGGCATCGATATCTGCCAACGACAACCCGGCACGATCAAGGACTTTCGCGGTCGCCGGGATGATTCCGGTCAGCATGTACAACGGGTCGTCGCCCACTACCGCGACCGAATGCACGCGGGCGCGGGGTGTCAGGCCAAGACGTTGCGCGGTCTCACTGGACGTGATGAGCACAGCAGACGCACCGTCGTTGATCGGCGAGGAGTTGCCTGCCGTGACCTTCCAATCGATCTGCGGAAAGCGCTGCTCCCACAATTCATTACGGAACGCGGGCTTGAGGCCGGCCAGAACATCGACGGTGGTTGATGGCCGTACGGATTCGTCGGTGGTTACCTCGATCAGTTCACCATTCACGTTAGGGGCCTTGATCGGCGCCACATCACGCGCGAACCGCCCCTCGTCCCACGCCCGCGCGGCGCGGTGGTGGCTCTCGGCGGCGAAGGCATCCAACTGCTCGCGCGACAGCCCCCACTTCGCCGCGATCAACTCGGCGCTGATGCCCTGCGGGACAAGCCCATCCGGGTAGCGGGCGGCCACCTCGGTACCAAAGAAATCCTTACCCAGGCTCTGACTACCCATGGGCACCCGGCTCATCGACTCGATGCCAGAGGCAATCACCACGTCATAGGCGCCGGCGATAACTCCTTGCGCGGCAAAGTGGATGGCCTGTTGACTACTGCCGCATTGGCGGTCGACGGTCACCGCGGGAACCGTCTCCGGAAGTCCGGCGGCCAAGGCCGCCCAGCGTGCCGTGTTGGAGCTCTGCTCGCCCACCTGTCCCACGGCACCGCTGATCACGTCGTCGACAAGGGCAGGGTCAATTCCCGTCCGCTCGACGAGCGCCCGGATGGCATGCGCATGCAGATCGACGGGATGTACGCCCGAGAGTGACCCGCCCGGCTTGCCCTTGCCGACGGGTGTGCGCACCGCGTCGACGATCACTGCATCTCTCATGACCTACCTCCTGGATTCGCCGTTGAACTCCTGTTCTTCCGGTATACGCCCAGTTAGTTGGAAATCACAACTAACTGTGATCGACCGCATAACGTGCTAAGTTGGGTTTCACGACTATGAGAACCTGCTCAATAGCCAATGCCCTCGACGTCGTCGGGGAACGCTGGACCCTAGTGGCCCTGCGGGAGATCATGCTGGGCAATCGGCGCTTCGACGAGATCGTCCGCAATACCGGCGCCAGCCGCGACATCCTGGCGACTCGACTGCGCAAGCTCGTGGACGCGGGCGTTCTGGAGAAACGTCAGTACGAACAGCGTCCTCCCCGCTACGAATACCTGCTGACCGAATCGGGGCGCGCGCTTCGACCTGTGCTGTTCGCACTGATGGAGTGGGGTGACAAGTTCGTGACGCAGGGTCCCCCACCCAGCGTTTGGGAACACCAATGCGGATCGGCGCTGCATGTCCAGCCGACTTGCCAAAACTGTGCAGAGCCAGTGACATTCGATGACCTCACCCCCCGCCGCATTGGACAGGTTCCATGAGTTCCGACGTATTGACCTACGAACCCGCAGGCGCGACACGCCCGGGTCACGAGAAGTGGCCCGCCACTCCCCCCGGGCTACGACGATTCGAACAGACCATCACCATCGGCCGCGGCGATGACTTCTGGCGTGCGGCCACCCATGCGGTTCTGAACTGGGAAGTCAAACAGCGCAGCGGGTTCCGCGTTGTCCCCGACATCGCGGTGAGCGACGGCGCTGAGTTTCAGATCAGCTTCGGCTGGGGGCCGCTCGCCGTCCACGAGCCCGTGCGCATTGTTGCCGTGGCGGACACCGACGTCCGGTGCGGATTCGCCTATGGCACCTTGCCGGGACACCCGGTGTCGGGCGAGGAGGCGTTCATCGTCCACCGCGACGCTGACGGCACCGTGTTTCTCACGCTTCGATCCCTGACGCAGGCCGCGCCATCCGGTCTCTGGCGGCAAGCGTTCCCGGTACTTCTAGTGGCACAGAAGGTCTTCCGCCGTCGCTACCTACGGTCACTGCAGTCCTAATCCATCAGCGCCGCAAGGTCCACCAATGCCCGCGCCGGTCCCGTAGGCGGAGTGCCCGGCAGCCATACGGCACGGAATTGGCGGGTGAAGACGGTGCCGTCGGCAGGCGTGACCTCGATGAGTGTTCCTGCCGACAATTCAGGCGCCGCGATCAGGCGGCTGAGTACCGCCGGCGCCAATCCTGTTGCCGCGGCGGCCTTGATCGCGGCCGCGGAGCCCAGCTCGGCCGCCGGTGCCGCGGGCTGACACACCTCACTCAACACCTCCCACACGGTGTCGCGGGTGCCGGATCCGGGCTCGCGCATGAGCAGCGGAGTGATCGCAAGCTCGCGCAGTGTCACCGGCTTGCGCCGACGGGCCCATTTGTGTGTGGGTCCGACCACGATGACCAGTTCGTCGGCGCCCAGCACTTCCCCGCCCAGGCCTGCCGGTGCATGCGGGCCCTCGATGAACCCCAGCGTCGCCCCGCCGCCCCGCACCAGCTCACACACCTGCTGTGTGTTTCCAACCTCGAGGGATACCGCGACATCGGCATGCCGTGCCCGAAGAGCGGTGAGCCACAACGGCATCCGATGGTCGGCAATGGTGCGTGACGCGGCGACAACCAAGCGCGGCGCTTGATCGGAGTGCAGCGCAGCCACCCCGGTGACGAACTCGCGTGCCGCGGCAAGCACCGGCGTGGCATAACCCACCACCGCCAGCCCAGCGTCCGTGAGCCGCGAACCTGTCGGGCCGCGTTCCAGCAGCACCAGCCGCAGGCGGCGTTCCAGCGCCCGGATTCGCATGCTGGCGGCGGGTTGTGAAATACCGTGCTGACGTGCCGCCGCACCCAGGCTGCCCGCCTCGGCCACGGATACCAACAGGTCCAGCACACCGAGGTCGGGGGTGCCCGGAGGAAGAGCCATAAGACCAGTTTATGACGAGCCGTCGAAATGCCTGCTACCGGGCTTATCCACCGGCGGGCAGTGAGGCTACCGGAGCTACGATGGGAAGATCATGGACGACAACGACATCCGACATCTGCGTCGCTGCGTCGAGCTTGCCGCCGAGGCACTCGATGCCGGCGACGAGCCCTTCGGGTCGCTACTCACCGGGCCCGACGGAGCCGTACTGGCCGAGGATCGCAATCGTGTCGGCACGGGAGATTCCACCCGCCACCCCGAATTCGAACTTGCTCGATGGTCCGCCGGGAATCTGTCGCCCACCGACCGCGCATCCTCCACGGTGTACACCTCCGGAGAGCATTGCCCCATGTGCTCGGCAGCGCACGCATGGGTGGGACTGGGGCGCATTGTGTACGCCAGTTCCTCTGCCCAGCTGACACAGTGGCTCACCGAGCTCGGCGCGCCCCCGAGTCCGGTTGCCTCGTTGTCCATCAATCAGGTGGCACCCGGCATCGAGACCGACGGTCCCGCACCGGATCTCGCCGACGACGTGCGCGCCTTGCACGTCCGGTTCCGTGCGCAGCCTTGATCCGCGCACGTGAATCACTTAACGCAGGGAACGCCATTCGCGGTGAGCTGACTCAGATCGGTAGGGGTGGGCGCCTGAATGCCCGTGCCCGTGGCGGCAACTGCGGTCATCTTGTCGGCGGGACTGGCGTCTGCCGACGAGCCGCTCTTCGCCCCGGCACTGTGATGCGCGATGTAGTCGTCCACGGGGAGTTGCGACCCCACGGTCAGTTGGACGGTTCCGGGTGCGACCGCACCGGATTCCGCCATCGGCAGGTGCAGTTGATCGGCGAGGGCCTGCGCTCCCTCTTGCGCATCCGATCCGTAGACAATGGAGCTCTCCGTTGACTGGGTTTCCGCCGTGGACGCGCGGCCACGGGTGAATCCACGCGCCGTGAAGGCATCCTCGACCGCGGCTGCCAGCCCGTCGCGCGATGTCGCGTTGACAACATTGAGCACCACGGGCGCCGCAAGCGGTGGCGGCGGGGAAGCCGCGCCGGCACTGGGCGCCTCGGGCGCGGCATCGGAAGAGAAGCGGTCGTGCACGATCTGCCGGACCGTCGGGAGATCGACGATGTTGACGTCCGAACCGTTCGAATCCTCGCCGAAGTCGGAGATGGGCAGCGTGTAGAAGGACGTCGGCCTCTTGGTCAATTCCGAGGCGCGCGCGGCGAAATCGACAATGTTCAGGCCGGAATCGATCGCGACATTGTCGTGGGCGACGTTCACGATGTTCCGTATCGCGCCGGGGTCCGACATCGCCCCGCCCTTGCGCACCGCGGCCAGAAGCGATACCAGGAATGCCTGTTGACGACGGGTTCGGTCCATATCCGTGAATGACCCGTCGTTTTCATCCCGCCGCTGCCTGACGAAGGCCATCGCCTGAGATGCGTCGATCTGTTGAACGCCTTCGTGGAAGTTGGCGCCGGAAAACTCATCGATCGTGTCGTGGTTGAGGCACACCGTGATCGGCTGCACAGTCTTGGCGATCTGAAAGAACGCGGCGAGTGTCACTTCAATGAAGTGATCGATCTGCACACCCAGGAAGTCACTCACGGTGTCGATCTCGGCCTTGCGCCCCGCCTCACGGGCGGCCTGTTCACGCGCGGTCAGATCTTTGGCGCCCGCGGCATCTGAGTTGCCGTTCGCCTGCGCATCCAGCGCCTGCTGGTAGGCAAATCCGTAGGCCTGCTTGACCTTGCCTTTGCAGACCGACCCGGGGCAGCCCGACAGATTCACATAGTCATCACGCGGGATCGATACCGCACTGATGGGACCGCCATTGCCGGGAATATGCACCACAATCAGCACATTCGCGTTGTACCCACCCGATGTCTCGTCACCGGCGTGCAGCGCGTCGTACATCTCCTGCGGCAGCGGCTGCCCGTTCTGGTCAAGCCTGCTATCAAGCCCCATGAGCAGAATGTTCTGGTCCTGACCGACGGGAGTGAGCACTCCAGGCAGCACATGCGACGTGATGATCTGCCCCACCGTGGTGTTGTACCCAGCCCAGCCAAAACCCGTGATGGCCATGACAAATGCGGCAGCCGTACCGACAACCAGGCGGCCCTTCGACAGCACCCAGCGCTGCGACTGGTCAGACTGTAGCTTGCCCATAACAATTGACCATTGTTCTGCAATAGTCGTCCAAAACCCGACAACCGGGCATCGGATTCTCCGGCGAGTCCTCCAGCTGTGAGGTGGTTGTGGATCTGGTACGGCCGCCCGCTAATCCGTACGGGTGAGTCCCAGCACCGGAATCACCCGGGTGGTCTTACGTTCGTATTCGGTGGTACTACAACACGCCGGCAATGACATTGGCGCGAAATGTCAGTCTTATTGACATCATTTCAATCGACGCAGGAAATCCCCGACCAGGCCGTCGAGGAAGGCGTCATCCACCGCTTCGCCGGTCACAATGACGCGGTAGTACAACGGCGCCACCAGCTGTTCAGCCAGGCGAGCAACATCCACGTCGGCAGGCAATTCCCCTCGCGCCACCGCGCGGGCGAGCGGAATCTGGTCGCGAGCCTGCTGTTCACGCAGATAGCGAGCCCGGAATGTATCCGCGAGCTGTGCGTCATGCTGCGACTGACCAATCAGGGCGCGGAACACCGCACCCGCATCATCGGTCGTCAGAAATTGCGCGGTGGCGCCCAGATGGTGCCGCAGGTCGGTGGCCAGACCGCCAAGATCCGGTGGGTCCAGCTGGGACGCGGCGTCTTCGAGGAAGACATCCATCAGTACCTCGGCCTTTGAACTCCACCATCGGTAGACGGTCTGTTTGGCCACGCCCGCCGCCTTGGCTATGCCCTCCATGGTGACCCCGGCATAGCCCTTGGCCACCAGCAGATCGTCGGCGGCGTGAATGACCGCCTCACGCGCGGTCTCGCTGCGGCCATGTCGGTTGCCGAAGTGACGGCGCGAGTCGTCTACCCCCTGGGGCCTCGCCATCTCATTCACGACATCCATCGAATCACCACCCTAGACTAGACGATACGTTGCGTCTATTCTAGGAATCATGACCACAACACTTCACGAACCTGAATTCGCAACGATCGTCGACCGGCTCTTCCAGAACGCTTCGCACGATGCGGTTCCCGTGGACCGCGACACCTTCCACAAAAAGTCCGTCGAAGAACGTGCCGAGCTCTTCCAGAACGTCTACGTTCCGATCGCACCCGATGCCGGACGACTCCTCTACAGCCTGATCCGTGCCACCAAGCCGAAGACCATCGTCGAGTACGGACTCTCCTATGGGATCTCGACTCTGCATTCGGCCGCGGCCGTTCGTGACAACGGTTTTGGCCGCGTCATCACGACCGAGCTCAACAGGGCGAAAATCGCCGCTTCACGTGCGACCTTCGCCGACGCCGGGGTGTCCGACCTCATCACCATCCTGGAAGGCGACGCTCGTGAAACCCTGAAAGCCGTTGACGGACCGATCGAATTTCTGCTGCTGGACGGCTGGCCGGATCTTGACCTCCCGATCCTGAAGATCCTGGAAGACAAGTTGGCCCCGGGCGCGCTGGTGATCGCCGACAACGTTGGATTCGAAAGCAGCAAACCATATTTGGAGTACATCCGGACGCCGGAAAACGGCTATGTGAGCGTGGCCTCTCCGATCGGGGAATGCATGGAGCTCAGCTGCCGTTGTGCGTAGCGGTGAAATCTCACAGAAGCGTTGGCGGCGGTCGTCTCGCCAAAGTCTCCCGCCGCCAACGCCTTCAGAACCACTCCAGGAAGGTGTGGCATGTTCCAATCTACCCTCGGCTTGTCGGCCGCGGCGTGTACTTCTCTCGCGTTGCTGTGCGCGCCGCCCGCCTCCGCAGGACCTCAATCTCCTCAGAAACCCAGCGAACTCGGTGCTGAGCTCCAATCGCAGGGCTATAAAGTTCAGTACGAGCGAATTGGCAACTGCGCCTTGGATGCCGGATCGGTGGTCGGCACTCGGATAGGTCCGGCGGTATGGGCGGACACCACCACACAGACCAAGGCCGGTGGCGGCGTTGGTGATGGTCCCGGCACCCGCGGAGGCGTCACCTGGTCCCATGACATCGACCACCAGATCGCCTACATCACGGTGGCATGCAAGCGCGCAGCGAAATGAACTGTGCACACTGAAGGCTCCGGGCGGTAGAAATCGTGTCGGAAGTCCGCAAATAATCAGATGCGCGAGCTGTCGCCGGGAGCTACTATGCGTCAAATCTACAGTGACGCAAGGTAGCTGGCGATGCTCGATACACAGGACTTCACGTTCGGGATCACGAGGGATGGATGTCGCCGGCGACGCCTCCTGGCGTTGACGTTCGACCCTCAGCGCCCGACACCGACTGGCCGGATCACGTACGCCCCGGCATTTGAGGTCTGACGTTTCTATGCTGGCGACGTGAGCAGGAGCGAAACCGTGCCGACTATACGGGTCAGTGTCGTCATATTGCGCGACGATCGAGGAGCGGTCCTGACCGTTCGTAAACGCGGGAGTAGCCGGTTCATGTTGCCGGGCGGGAAGCCCGACCCGGGCGAAAGCGCCGCGGAAACCGCCGTGCGCGAGGTTCGCGAAGAACTCTCGATAGATCTGGAACCCACCGCACTGCAACCGATCGGAGTGTTTCGAGCCGCAGCCGCGAACGAACCCGGATTCGATGTTGAGTCAACGGTGTTCGCGCATCCGCCGCTACCGGTCAGTCAGCCCGCCGCCGAAATCGAAGAACTGCGCTGGCAGCTACTCGACGAGCCGTACCCCACAGATCTGGCGCCGCTGCTCACAGAACACGTGCTTCCCATCCTGTCCGGGAAGCGGCCAAGACCGTAGCGGCCCCACAGTCACTACAGAGTTGCGTCCAGTTGCCCTAGCCGGTCGGTAAGTCGCAGATTCTCTGAGTAGTCAACCGGGCAGGCGATCAGTGAAACGCCGTCATCGTCAAGAGCGGCTTGCAACGTCGGCTGTAATTGGTCGGCGGCGGTGATGCGGTAGCCCTTGGCTCCGAAGCTCTCCGCGTAGGAAACGATGTCGGGGTTGGTGAACGAGACATGATGGTGTTCGCCAAGTTCGAGGTCCATCTTCCATTCGATGAGCCCGTAGCCCCCGTCCTCCCAGATCAGCACCACCAGCGGAATCCGCTCGCGTACGGCAGTCTCGATTTCCTGCGAGTTCATCAGGAATGCCCCGTCACCCGCGACGGCGAGCACCTTCGCGTCGGGACGGGCCAGCTTGACACCGAGTGCTCCGGGCAACGCGAAACCCATGGTGGACAAGCCATTGGACACAAGACAGGTGTTGGGCTCGTAGGTCGGGTAAAGACGCGCCATCCACATCTTGGTAGCGCCGGTATCGACAAGCACGATGTCGCTACGGCCCAGGGTGGCCCGGATATCGGCCACGATCCGCTGTGGCGCCATGGGAAATCGTGAATCCTGCTGTCCCCGAGCGAATTCCTCGACCAGCAGGGCGGATCCGGGAGCGGACTTGCAGTCGAACCGATGTCCGGCCAGGTCATCGGTGAGCGCGTTGACCGACGCGCTGATATCGCCGATGATTCCCACCGACACCGAGTAGTGTGCATCGACTTCGGCCGGGAACCTATGGATGTGGATGATCTCCTTGTCACCGAGCGGGTTGATCCGGACGGGGTCGAACTCTTGCAGCTCATACCCCACCGCGACAATCACATCGGCGTGCTCAAAGCCGAAATTGGCGTAGTCGCGGCGCATGAAACCAACTGTCCCCATGCTATTGGGGTGATCATCGGGCATCGCGCCCTTACCGTGGAAGGTGTTGGCCACCGGCACGCCGAGCTCCTCGGAGAACCGGATGAGTGCTGCGGTCGCATTGCCGCGGGCGGCGCCGTGACCGGCCAGCACCACCGGCCGATGCGCTCGCCGCAGGATATCGACCGCCCGTTGCACCTGGCCGGCCATCGGCGCCTCGGCGTGTACCACATTGCGCGGCAGCGGATTCAGTTCATAATCGGCGCCATCAGCGTCGATATTTTCCGGCACCGCCAGAAAGACGGCCGCCGGCCGTTCGGTCTCCGCGAGTTTGAAGGCCTTGCGGAACATTTCCGGAATCGCGCGGGCGGTGGGAACACCGTCCGCCCAGCGGGTAATCGGGCGGAACATCGCCACCAGGTCCACATACTGATGAGATTCCTTGTAAGCCCGGTCCTGCCCCACCTGGGCTGAGATCGCGACTAGGGGCGTGCTGTTTGTCGATGCGTCGGCGACTCCGAGCTGCAGGTTGATTGCCCCGGGACCCAACGTGGCGGATACCACCCCAGCACGCCCAGTGACCCTGCCATACATTTCCGCCATGAATGCCGCGCCCTGCTCATGACGGGTAAGGATGTAGCGGATGTCCGATGCCGCGAGTGCCTGGATAAACCGGATGTTCTCCTCCCCCGGTATCCCGAAGACCACGGAGACACCCTCGTTTTCCAAACACTTCACCATTAATTGGGCAGCTGTGCTCATCTTTCCTACGGTAGTGGCACGCTAGAGACATGCCTATCGCAACGATCAACCCCGCCACCGGAGAGACGATCAAAACCTTCGTACCAGCGTCCGATGTGGAAATCGACGCTGCCATCGGACGCGCACACGAGCGGTTCAGGCAGTACCGCACAACAAGTTTCGCCGAACGCACGGCCTGGGCGGTAGCCACCGCCGATCTACTGGAGGCGGAGGCCGATGATGTTGCCGCCCTGATGACGCTGGAAATGGGCAAGACTTTGGCCTCGGCTAAGGCCGAGGTACTCAAGTGCGCCAAGGGATTCCGGTTCTACGCGCAGCACGCGCAATCCATGCTCGCTCCGGAATCGGCAGACGCGTTTGCCGTCAAAGCATCACAAGCCTACGCCCAGTACCAACCCCTTGGGGTGGTACTAGCGGTGATGCCGTGGAACTTCCCCCTCTGGCAGGCGGTGCGGTTCGCGGCTCCGGCACTCATGGCGGGCAATGTGGGCCTGCTCAAACATGCATCGAATGTGCCGCAGTCGGCGCTGTACCTCGCCGATGTGATCGCTCGCGGCGGATTTCCCGACGGCTGCTTCCAGACGCTTCTGGTGCCCGCCGGTGCGGTTGAACGGATTCTGCGTGATCCGCGCGTGGCGGCCGCCACGCTCACCGGAAGCGAACCAGCGGGGCGTTCAGTGGCCGCGATTGCCGGCGATGAAGTGAAACCCACCGTGCTGGAACTGGGCGGCAGCGACCCGTTCATCGTGATGCCGTCGGCGGACCTTGAGCAGGCCGTCTCAACCGCGGTCACGGCCAGAGTCCAAAACAACGGCCAATCTTGTATCGCCGCGAAGAGATTCATCGTCCATCGCGATATCTACGATGACTTCCTGTCGCGCTTTGTCGAGAAGATGGCTGCCTTACGCGTCGGCGACCCCACGGACCCGGCCACCGACGTCGGGCCTCTGGCCACCGAGCAGGGACGCGACGAGGTCGACAAGCAGGTCCAGCAGGCCGTCGCGGCCGGCGCCACCGTC
The DNA here is from genome assembly GCF_002013895.1 of Mycobacteroides franklinii. Taxonomy (GTDB): domain Bacteria; phylum Actinomycetota; class Actinomycetes; order Mycobacteriales; family Mycobacteriaceae; genus Mycobacterium; species Mycobacterium franklinii. Next base: position 29,236 of record NZ_MAFQ01000015.1, read on the forward strand.
CGCTGCGGCGGCGTACGCCCGGATGGCCCAGGGTGGTACTACCCGCCGACCGTCATCACCGATATCACCCAGGACATGCCAATATTCGGCGAAGAGGTGTTCGGTCCGGTCGCCTCGGTCTACCGCGCAACCGACATCGACGAAGCGATCGAGATCGCCAACGCCACGTCTTTCGGCCTGGGCTCCAACGCCTGGACACGCGAAGAAGCCGAGCAACAACGCTTCATCAACGAGCTCGACGCCGGACAGGTCTTCATCAACGGTATGACGGTGTCCTACCCGGAGGTCCCCTTCGGCGGCATCAAACGCTCGGGGTACGGCCGCGAACTCTCGGCCCATGGCATCCGCGAGTTCTGCAATATCAAGACGGTCTGGATCGCCTGAATCTGCCCGACGCTAAACAGAAGACCCCCCGAATATCGGGGGGTCTTCTCTTGTGGAGCTGCCGGGAATTGAACCCGCTGATTAGAGCCTATCGACGCAGGTCAGAATAGATTTCCGGCCAGTGGACAAACGTGATCTAACGCGATCTGACGTGGGAAAACGCGGCGGCATGTTGCATGATGCAACAGCGACGTTTTCCTATGCCTTCTCGCCAGTTCATTTGACGGGTTATGGTCACACCCAAGACCACTTCGGGGAGGTTGCCATGACGGGGGCATTCAGCGCCCAGACCAGCGAGATGCTGAGCGCATCGGACCTTGCCGCGGACGCGTCCACTGATCTGAAAAATGAGCTCGAGCGAATCACGCACGCCTGGGAAGACCTCTCCAGCACGTGGGAGGGCCGAGCGGCCAGCGCCTACCGTCCCGAGTGGGACACCTGGACCGAGGGCGCCACCAAGGTCATCGAGGCGTTGAATGGCGTTGCAAAGCTCTTGGCGCAGCACGCTTATCAATTCACCGACGTCGATACCGGCAGCAGCAGCAACATCTCTTCGGTGGGTCCGTAAATGGCCGATGATCATCGATACCGGGTCGACCTCGAGGCCCTAGAGCACTTCGCGGACCAGCTCGCAGCGTTCGACCGCGCAGCCGAGAAGCGCGCCAATGATGTAGATCGCCGGATCCGGGACCTGCACACCACCTGGACTGGCGCCGACGCGGAGGCGCAGAAGAAGTACCACCAGGAATGGCTGGAGGGCATCGCGCAGATGCGCAAAGCGGAGGAGGAACTCGAAGAGGCCGCCCGAAAGTCGCACTTCCAGTACACCCAGGCGATTGCCCACAACCGGAAGATGTGGCCGCCGGCGTGATCATCTTCGATATCGGGGTCGTGCAGGACGCTGCCTGGAAGTTCGGGAACATGGGCGGCCTGTTCAAGGGGAAAGTCACCGCGGCTGGCGAGAGGCTGGCCGACTCGGCGGGTATGGCTGGCACCGACTCCGCGGGGCAGAAATTCGCCAAGGAGTACGACGCCTTGGCCAAAGAAGCGTTGACGCTCGGAGCCACCTCGGTCAACGCGGTACTGAAGGCTGCTGACCTGCTGGATGCGACGGCGCATAACCATGGCGCCGCGGATTCACCAACTGTGGTGCCCGAGAAGTACAAGCACCTGTTTCCGCCCGGGTGGACACCACCGCCGCAGAACAGGTCCGCAATGCAGGCGCCGACGGCTCCGGGCTCACTGGGCGCGAAGGCTGCGCCGGGCTGGTGGGAGAGCATCAAGGATCACGTTGAAGGCGCCGTATGGCCCAACGGTGATCCGGAGAAGCTACGGAACGCCGCCAACACGTGGAACACGCTGGCCAACGAAATCAGCGACCTAGCGTTTCAGGTCGATGCCCCCGGCTACGGTCAATCAGCTTCCGGCGATGGGCCTATGGGGCAGGTTGATTCTCAGGTCTCCCCCGAAATCCCCGATGTGATGGCCAACCTGCAGAAGGCCCGCGACGGCTTGGACGATACCGCCACCGCGTTCCACGCAGCGGGCATGGCGTGCTTTCACTACGCGCAGAACATCGACGATGTCCACGACAAGATCTCCAATGAAATCATCATGCTCGCGGCCACCGTGGGGATTGTGGAGGTGGCGGCTGCCATCCTGGTTCCGATAACCGCCGGCGCCAGTGAGGCAGCATCCAAGATTGTTGACGTGGCCCGGCTGGAGGAAGCTGGACGCAAAATCGCCGTGATGATTCGCGAGTTCATCGCCCTGGCCGAAACGTCTACTTTTCCTACTGTGGCTGCGGCAGCGCAAGCGGTAAGCGCTGCCGGCCGAGTGGAATCGCTTGCCGGCGCCAATGTTTCATTGCTAGCCGCCGAAGAAGCGGGGCTACTTAGCGGCGAAGTCGCCGGCAGTCTGGACTGGCTGTATCCGCGCCCCTACTTGAGAGTGGGAACCAAGCGCGCTATCGAAGATGCGACGATGAAAACCGACGGCGGGAAGTACTATGTCGTCAACTCGGACAAGTCGGTTCGGGTCTTGGTGGACCGCAATGCCAGCTACGGTCCAGATGTTCTAGGGCTTCCGAAAACCGCCGATGGTAAGTACTTCATCGATTCCAACGGGATCAAGTATCCAGTCGACTCAAAGTGGGACTTCGGGCACAAGTTCGGTGATGAGTTCAAGACGCTGCAGCGGCAAGCTGCCGATGAGCACTGGTCACGGCAGCGGTGGAATGATGCAATGAACAACCCCGATCTCTACGAGATCCAGGACATCCCTGGGAACCGCAGTCACCGATACGAGAAGCCGTAATGAACGGAGCAACGATGCCGAGGATGGGGCGAGCAGGCGTCCATGACCGTGACGAATACGGACGTACGCCATTGCATTACGCAGTACTAGACGGGCCCGAAGGGTCCGAGAACGACTGGAAACTGACCGACCCGGCCGAGCGTGAAGAAGCCCGCAAACGCACAACCGACTACCGACTGGCCAATTGCGAACGTCTCATCGCCAGTGGTGCCGATGTCAACGCGAGAGAAGGCGAGAACTGGACCCCGTTGCATTTCGCCGCGCGCACGAACAGTCCGGAAGTGGTCAAGCTGCTCTTGGATTCTGGAGCCGATATCGACGCGATCAATGGACGGGGCGAGACGCCGATAACGATCGCACTCGGTAGCACGAAGGCATCGGGAACCGCGGTCCTGGAACTGCTGCGGGAACGGGGAGCCAACCTATCGCTGAAGGGCGACAACGGGGTGAGTGCTATCCAGTTCGCCAAGATGGTGGAAGACCCCACGGTAAACCACATTCTCGGCCTCTAAACCTCAACCGCTCCTCCCTGAAACACGAAAAAGCCCCCGGCTCAACCATGCTGGGGAAGCACGGGAGCCGGGGGCGTCTCAACCCGCCTAGGGCGGGGTCTGTGGGGCTGCTATCGGTTCTGGATCCTGCGCAGTGTGATGACGAGGCGAGTCAGCGAATAGGCCAGCGCGGTATAGAGGACGGCGCGCACCTGTTCACGGCCCGGGTACGACAGGTGTGTCCATTCTGATAGCGCGATCTGCGCCAGCAGCCCTGAGAGCCACAGATACGTCCACGCGAGCACCTTTCCGACTTCCGTTGTGCGCCAATTGGACCAGCCCATGTACAGCAGCGTGAACAGGCAGGCGAGCAGCGCAGACGTGGTGATCGCGAGCGTTACTCCGTAGGGGTCGGTCAGCACCGCAGCGACGGACAGTCCAAGGATGGCGGTCGGATGCAGCCACCGGCGGATTCTCATGCGGTCCCATACTTTCTGCGCATCGAGCGTTCGATGGCGTCGGCGAACCCATTCGCCGCGATGAGCGCCTCAGCGCGGTCGCACAGCTCGTTCGCGCTGTCCAGTTTCCGTTGTGCATCCGCGTCGGCCTGACGGGCGGCATCGACGCCCGAGCGGTCGCCCAGCCATCGCTTGAAACGTCGGACCGTCATGTCTGCTCCCGCAGTCCCTCGATGGCATGTACTGCCAAGCGGGCCGGCGCGGCCAGCTTGTCCACGGTCTCGTCCAACTTGCCGTTCGTCTTGCGCAACCAGGCAATCTCGTCATCCCTCTGCGCGAGTTCTCGCTCATGGGTACGCCGGGGCACGAGCCGACCGGTGATCACCATCCATACCTGTTGAATGGCAATGGCCATGAACGCACCGGCGAACATGAAGTCATCGGGCGAGTTGAGCAATGGTGACATCGGCCCCAGCGATACCGAACCCATTTACTGGCCGTCGGTGGGGCCGGTGCGCCGGTCGGCGATGAGCTTGGTGGTGGATAGTCCGGCGGTGATCAGGCCGGCGCCGGTGACGATCCAAGTCAGGCCCTCGGAGCTTTGAAGCTGATCGAGCGCGACGAGCACCGCCACTGCGATGATGAAGGTGAGCAGTGCGGCGGCGTGAATCGCCAACCGCACATTGTCGTTGGGCATGGGCATGGTTGATGTCCTCTCGGGGTTGTGGATAACCGATTCGGTGAATTCGACAGTTGGGCTTACCGTGAGGGAGTTCCCTGCGCGCTCTCCTCGCGCGGGGCCGATCTACGCGGCGAGGGCAGGGGTGCGAGTGCACCAGTCGCGGACGTGCTGAATAGCCAGACCGAGATACGTTTGGCCGGGCCACACTTCGGCGAACTCGTAGGTGATGTGCGCCCTGGTGGGCGGGGAATCCAGCGCGAACGTCAATGCGATCTGCCCCGCCTTGGCCGCCGCTGCGGTGCCGGTCAGGGTGTCGGGGTTGCCGCCACCAATGAGCCCGCCGAGAGCACCGGTCAGCAGTGGTAACCCCCAACCGATCAGCCCGGGGATACCGGCCGCCAGCGCGCCGAGCGCATCGGGGATGCCAATACCGGCGTCCGCCGCGATCTGCGGGATGACCGGAATGATTTGGCGGGCAGTCTCTATCGGATCGCTGAATTCGACGTGGGTAACCATGTCGAACGCGTCCTGCATGATCTTGCCGGTGGCGCCCTTGGGCACGCGCCCGTACATGTCCGGCCGGTTGGGGTCGCTGACGTTGGTGAGCCAGCAGTGTCGGTAGTCGGTGGGGTCGCCGAACAGCCAGCTTGAGATACCGTGCCCGCCCGGGTCGATGCCTCCGTAGAACGATCCACCCTCGGGCCGGGTCGGGTCACCGAGGGAAAATGAACACAGATAGTTGTCCGGGTAGTTGGCGAGCACCCATTGCCGCAGTAATGCCGCCACGACCGCGCCGGCCGAGTAGCCGCCGATCACCGCTTTCATGTTCGGGTTAGCCGTTCTGCGCCGTGTGAATTCAGCTTTGGCAGCGGTGAACGCTTCCTGCACGGCCCGCCACATGGACGGGTCGCCGAACCCTCCCGAGGCTCCAACGGGGATGCCGCCCATGGTGGCTGCCCACGGGGTGTTGATCTCTTCGACGAGATCGGCCGCGCCTTGGCAGACGCGGCTGACGTAGTCCTGACCGATGATGCCGCCGGTACCGCGGAACACGAATGCCGGATGCCGGGGCCCAGTAGGCGCCGGTGTGCTGGGGCTTGCATCAAGCAACCCGAGCTGTTTCTTGGTGGCCCAGTCGAACGCGTCACTCGCCGGGTCGAGATCGGGGCCGGGCTTCAGTCCCCTGATGACTTCGGCGTGCCGGTTCACCTTGAACTGGTGTTGCGCCGCCAGATAGTCAGCATCAAGTACCTCGCTGGTGGTGCCCTTGAGCGTGGCTCCATAGCTGAACCGGGACAGGTGCTTACGTGCGAACGGGAGTAGCGGATCGGAGTCGCCAGGCTTGCTCGGTGGTGTCCAGGCCATCAGGCACCAACCTTTCGCATGATCGCGGCCATGCCGGCGCGCAGCGTGCGCCGCTGGCCTTGGGCGTTGCGCCCGAGGTCACCGTCTACGCCCCACGCGTCGAGGCCGGGGCCGGTCTGCGCGGCGATGTATTCCAACAGCTCGCGGTCGGTGTAGTCGCCCGGGAACACCTTGACGGGGGGCTGCTCGGGCGCGGTGGGCGACATGAATGCGCGGACGCGGCGCAGGAACTCATCCATCGGGAATCCGTTGCCGGGGTCGGTGTGGCCGCCGCCGCGTGCTCCGAAGTCGCGGTGTCCAACGACGCCCTTGGGCAGGATGGGCCACCCGGACACGCCTCCGTCACCGGCGTAGACGGCCGGGATGCTGAACTGTTGGCACGCGGCTGCGACGGCCTTGGCGCCGCGGGTGAGCATGGCGTCCTCATTGAGCCCGTCGCTGGCGTCGGTTTCCAGCCACTTGCCGGCCAGCCATTCGGCGAAGCTGCCGGCAAAGCAGATGTGTACAGCGATGCTGTTGGCATCGGCTGCGGCCCATGGCCCCTCGACGACGGGCACGGTCTCGATGGTGTCCTTGTCGTCGACATCAAGGTTATACGAGACCGGGTTGTCGGGCTGGGTCTTCCAGCTGTTGTTGGTGAAGTCCGCGAGGTCCACGGCGCTGGCCCTTGCCTGCTGAGTGTGCAACACCACGTAGAGCGTCTGGCTACGCGGTCCGTTGCTGTTGCCAGTGGCGTTGTCGGGGGTGTTCGGGTTGAACCCATGCATCACTTTCGTGATGCCGTAGTCGAATTGTGTTGTGGGCAAGGTAGCTCCTCCGTCGGCGATGGGCCAGAACTTGTCGAGATAAGGCGTGACGGTCGCGATGCGCGATTTGATTTCAGTGAGGTAGGCGCGGCGGCCGTGCTCGTACCAGTACTGCGCGCTCGGCCAGTTCGGCGCTTGCTGCAGCCAGCAGATGTTGAGCCAGATATCGCCATGGCCCGGCGCGGTGCGCTTGGCGTCGAGCTTGTCAAAGAAGGCCTTGACCTGTTCGGAGGCACCACCGAATCGGTTGGGGTAGCTCGCATCCTGTTGTGCAACTCCGTATGTGGTGTGCGTGGGGTCCCAGATCCCTTCGTCCCACGCGGACTCTTGGTAGAGCGCCGACATTTCGGCCAGGCATTCCTCGCGAGCATGACCGCGCGCCTTGGCTTCTGCGACGATGATCTGGGCTACTTGGTCTTTCGTGGTCATGGGTGGTTCACCATCCGTGCTTACCGTGGCTGATACGTGGGTCGTAGTTGTCCATTCGGTCACTGAGGTAGTGCGATGCCCACCAGCCGAGGGGAAATGCCGCTCCCCCTATGACGAGGCACAGCCCGCTCACGGCGAGCAGTTGACGGGGTGTCACTGTCCGCCCTTGAATCGGGCTTTGGGGGTGATGTCGAAGTTCACCGGGTTCGATCCGATGGTCATGCTTTGATCCAGGGCGTGACCGCGCAGGAATTTTGAGCCGTTCCAAACGCCGTACCAGCCAACGACTTTCCCTGCTGGTCCTTGAAGCGTGACGGGGGATCCTTGCGATACGCCATATCCCGCGTCGGCACCAGCGCCGTCTGTAGCCGCTGGCCATGTGGTGTTGCCTGACGCTGGGGTGGTGGCGATCAATCCTGCGCCGGTTGTCCCGGGATCCGATTCGTGCGCGGTGATCTTGTTACCCCGGCCGGTGATGAAGTCGCATCCCGCGCGGTTCTCCTCCGCTGTTGCCGCCATGGTTTCTGCCTTTCACTAGGATTGACGTGCCCTGAATGAGGCTTGGCCGTTGCCGCCCGGTCCACCGCGTGTGCGGGAGCCGAAGATGCCGCCGTTGCCGCCTGCTCCACCGCCACCGGGTGCGGTTCCAGTGCCGCCGTTTCCGGTACCTCCGGCGCCGCCCGTGTAGTTGGTGCCGGCGATCGTTGCGCTGGCAGCGGTTTCGCCGTTCTGGCTCGACGCTTGGCCGGTGCCGCCGGCTGCGGTCTGCGTGGTGCCGTTGATGACGGCGGTTGTGTTGGCGCCCGCCGTGGGTCCGGCGCCGTCGCTGTTGGCGGGCTGCGCCCCGCCGGCCCCTACGGTGCCGGTGATGCTGGACAGGCTCCAAGGAATGTCGACACCGCGGATCAGGGTGCCGCTGATGAGCTGGCCGGATTTACCGCCCTTGCCTGCGGTGCTGACGGCGCCGTTGCCGGTCTGCCCGGATGCGGCACCGGCCCATATTGCGTAGTCGATGATCAGGGACCACTCAGGGATCGGGTAGTTGTAGGCGCCGGTCGCGGTGATGTCGGTGCGCACCGGCGCAACCGGCGAGCGGGCTACCGCGGCGCTGTCGTAGCCGATTCCGTCGTCGTGGCCGGTCAGGTGAACTAGCAGGGCAGCAAGGTCTGTCCCGCTGCTGTCGTCGCGGCCGGTCAGGTGTGCGAGCAGGGCAGCGCTGTCGTAGCCAATTCCGTCGTCACCACCCGCCAGGAAGTACTTCAGGAGCACGGTGCCCGAGCCCTCGCCGATCCCGGTGTCTGCACCGGTGAGGTGCACTAGTAGTGCGGCCTGGTCGCCGCCGAGGCCGTCGTCGCGACCGGTCAGGTGCGCGGCCAGCAAGGCGCGGTCCTCACCGATGCTGTTGTCAGTTGCCGTGAGGTGGGCCAGCAGGCTTGCCGAGTCCCCCCCGATGCCGGTGTCAGTGGCGCCCAGGCGGGGCACCCAGTGCCACTTGCCGCCACTAGTACGCGGCGGTGCAACGGGATTCGGCGACCACTTGCCGCCCGAGCTCCGTGGCGGGATGGTCGGGTTGGGAGACCAGGGCATCTATTCCTCGGCAGAGGGTTCGAGGAATTCGAGGTATTCCTCGGCGCTGCCCTGAACGGTGACGGTGTACGGTCCGGCGAACTTCATTTCGACACCGTCTGCGACGTTGCGCATGCCAAGGGTCAGCGGCTTGAACCATACTTCGGAGCCGTCGGGTCCCTTCGCCTTGATGAACCCGCCTTTGTCCTGTTCGAAATTCATTTCTCCCCTTTATATTTGGCTTCGGTTGAGCAGCGAAAGGGATAGGTAAGTCGCTGTGCCCGCAGAGTCCCCAGTGATCTGCCGAGTTGTCGCGTTAGATCCGAGAACCTGACCGCAGCGCACGACATCACCTGCGTTGAGGTAGATGACGAACGAGTCGGACAGCGCCAACACGGGCACCTGTAAATCGATGCTTCCGTCACTCGAATTGGACCTCGAATACTGCTGCGGTATACCGAGTTTCGACACCACGGTGGTGCTGTTGATGAATATCGCCGGGCTTGCCGTTCCGGAGCTGTTGGTCGAGCTTGTATTGATGCTCGATTTGGTCGACAGTTTCGCCAGATACCATCCGCTCAACGACACCGTCATGGTTCCGTTTGCCAGGCTGCATGCGATATCCGGTGTCGCCGCCTGCACGACGTTATAGAAACTGCTCGGCAATACAGTCGTGCCCGTCGCGACCGTCACCGCCGCGGTGTTGGTGCGGGCCATCACGGCACCGGAACCCAAATAGATGGGTTCGACGTAGTCCGACAACGTGATAGCCGCAACCCGGAAGCTGTCGTAGGTGGTGGTCCCTTGGAACCATCCGTTGTTCACGGTGGCGCGCTGCATGACGAATCCGCCGCCGTATCGGGTGGTTGCGCCGAACGTTACTGCCGATGAGGTGACTGGCAGGACCGGGTTGCCGTTGATGCTCAGCGTCCATGTGGTGCCGACGTTGTGCACCTCGACCAGGGAGCCCTGCCCGAGCGTTCCCGACCAAGACCCGCCCGAGAATGGCGTGAACGTGATGCTGGCGCCCGACCGGGTGTAGCTGCCGATGGTCGCACTGCCGTTGTCGATCTTGAGGCAAGCGCCCGCCGTGTATCCCGAATCCGAGTGGAACAGATGGTATTCAGGAACGTTGGGCGATCCACCCTGATCGCCGAGCACCACGGCCAGGCTCTGATCGTCGGTGCTGTACTGCTTGTTGCAGGTGACCACGTAAGTGCCGTCTGGCCTGGAGGCTGCAATCCCGGCGTACCCGTTGTTGCCCCGCACTTTCAGATCAGCGCCGGTGAACTCGACGGGCAGGGCCGCACCGTCGGCGCCACCGAACACGGTGGTGTAGTTCAGGCCACCGCCGGCCGCGTTCTGCTGCCCTTGCGACTTGGCTAGCTGGGCGTTAGCCGCGGCTGCGGCGGCAGCGGCCTGGGCGGCGATCTGCGCGACTTGGATTGCTTGGTTCTGTGCCTGCAGGTTTGTGAACCCGGAACCGACGGCGCCGAGTCCATTTGCAATCGCATCGCGCACCGCGTTGAGGCCGGTCTGCGCTTCGGAGATGGCGCCTGTGATTGCTGACCCGGCGAGCTGCCCTGAGCTGTTAAGACTTTGAGTCTTGTTGCTGTTCCCGGCAAACCAGTCCTTGATGGCCTGGGTGATTGGGTCGGTGGCAGTGATGGCGCCGCCAGAAAGTATGTGCCGCAGTTGATCGAGCCAACTGTTGATATCGGGTAGGTCAGTGACCTTCGTCTGTGGCAATGTCGGAATGTTCCCCAGCCCGAGCAGGCCGAGTATCTCCGATGCTGTGATCTTTCCGTCGGCGGTAATTGCGGCGAATCGCTGCTCGAATTGCGCGATGTCGGAGTTGGCTTGGCCGCCGATCGTGTCGAAGAATGAGCGGAACTTCCCGAGTACCGGGCCCAGGTTCGACATCGCCGAGGTGACGTTGGAGAAGTGCACAGTGCCCGCGGTGGCGCCTTCGGTAACCACCAAGGTCACGGTCGCGGACTTCACCGACCCGTTGGTCGGCACCGTCCAGGATCCGGTCAGGCTGGCCCGCACCCATGCGGAGTCGGCTGCGACCGGCTGCAATTGCTTGACCACGATGTCGGGCAGCTTGTTGCCGTTAGCGTCGAATGGTGTGATGCACAGGCGGATCGGGTTTGATCCGGCTACCGCAGACAGTCCTTGCCACATCGCAGACACCGCAGCGTCGATTGTCTGCCTGGGGGCGACGTCGAACGGGTCCTTGACGCTAATCGCGTAGGCGTGGCCGTCGGCAGTGAGGTATATCGACTTCCCCGACAGATGACCGTTCTGGCCCGGGTCGTAATGCCAGTACGGGTTGTCCTCTACCACCGACGGGTCGGTGAAACCGCCTGCACCGGAAGTCAGGTCGGCCGCCACGTCGGCAATCCAGGCAGCTGGCAGCACGCCATTGAACAGCTTGCCTATGGCGCCCTGCAGAAGGCCTCCCAGGCTGGCTATGAAGGCCACCGGGCTTGCAAGGTCCAGGCCGGTCGCGTCCTTGATGCCCTTGATCCACTGCTGAAACACCTGCAATGGACTGAATTTCGGCAGTCGTGGCAGCGTCGGGTCGAGGCGCTGAGCCGGGTTGTGTGAAATCGCCGGTGGCGGCCCCAGATCAAACGAAGCTGGCATTGGCCACTCTCTCGGCGATCCCCTCGAACAGCCGCCAGTGGAAGTCGGTGGCAGGCCGCTTCAGTACCTCGCGCTCTGTCTGCGGGGACACCTCCGAGGGGTCCAAGACTCCGCGGTCATGCCACTGCGTCAGCACTAGGTGCTCTGCGGCGGCCTCGCGCTCGAAGCTCTCGCGCACCAACCACACGAGCTGCTCGTCGTCAGCTTCGGTGTGCTCGGCTACCAGCACGGGCACAACCGTTTTCAACTCACGGGTGTATGCCATTAGACTTCCCACCACTGCACGAACAGCTGTGCGTCCTGGCGGTTGAACGCGTACATACCGAGTAGGCCGTCGTTGACGAGATTGGCGGTCAGGGTGGCCTGTTGGCCGGCATTGATCAGCGCTATCTCGTTGTCCATCGTCATTGCCACGGTGGGCTCACCGGGTGTTGAGTAGTGGGGGGTGACGGTGGTTTCTTGCGCGACGGTGCCCTTGCCGCGGCCGATGATCTGTCCGTTCATGGGATCGCCTAGACGCACTTCGGCGCCAATTTTGAAGGGGTCCAAGATGTTCAGGTCAATGCCGAACGCTTTGAATTTGCCTGTCGCCGCCAACTTCACCGGGAATTCCCACACCGGCAGCTGATACGAGAGGATTGGTATCCGGCCGTTGATGATGTTGGTGACGTTGGTGAACGCGGCCTCTGGGATGGAGAATGCCCCGCTGCGCTTGCCGGTGAAGCTAGTTGGCTTCCACTTCCCTTGCTCCTCGTCCCAGGTGGGCACTTGGCCATCGGTCGGCGGCAGGGTGTTGTTGTAGTCCGTTGCCTGACGGATCGCGGCGGCCGGTCCGGGGATTCCTCGGGGCGCGGCGATCTTGAAATGTATGTGGGGGTTCTGGGCTGTGCCAGTGATTGTCGCGCTGGAGGTCTCGCTCGGTGCGAGCAGCTCCATGGAGATGGAGATCTGCGGTGTTGGGCCAGGGCGCCCGGGGTATCCGGCTGGGTGCGTGACGTACTCGATGCCGGTCCAGTAGTAGAGCAGATCCCCGATCCACCAGGTCTTGCCCTTGTCATCCAGGCCCAGGTTGGTGGGCAGCTGAGTCGGCTGGGTGATGGTGGGGTCGATCTGCATATCGACAGCAGGCGCCGCCGCGCCGGGCTCACCAGTGTCGCCTTTGAGTACAGGGACTGTGGCCACGATGTCGTTCGCGACGCCCTCGAAGGTGGCGGTGCGCAGGCCGGGCACTTCGCCGTCGGAGACGATGCCGAACACATGCATGGTGTTCAGCCAGTCCATGAGGTGCACGGGCGCACCGGGCAGTGGAGTCGTCACGACCAGTCTCCTTCGATACGTGGCTTGGTGTGCCAGGCGTTCATGGCGTCGAAATCAGGGAGCTCGGGCGGGATGGGCACGGGCCCTACAGCTGAGATCGGCTCGGGCGCACTGGGGTCATCGGCCCAATTGACGGGAACCCAGTCGATTACTCCCGGCAGTTGTCCGACTCGGTCCGGGATGGCGCGGCGTTTGATGATCGCCTTGTCGGGATGCACATCGCACCCAGCGCGAGCGAGGTGGAATGCGAAGCACACGCGCTGGTCGTCGGTCAGGTACATCACTTCCCCGCGGGGTCCGCGCGCGAACGCCAGAGCGTCGGTGATACGCGCCGCGGCGTCCAGGAGTTCCTGCGCCTTCGGGTCGCGTTCCTTGCCAGGCTCCACGTGGCCTCCTTGAGATGACGAACAGACCGCGGCGCCAGTTGGCGAGGCGGTTGAGAGTGATACGGGCTATCCGGCTATTGCCGCGCCGCCGATCAGGGATCCGATGGCGTTCCAGCCGTCAGCAAGGGCCTTCATGCCCGCCTCAAAGGGGTCGTGGTCGCGGGCCTTGCCGATGGTCAGATCTTGTGCCATGGGCGAGTTTTCGCTGACCGACCACTTCATGCCGCGGATGTTGTCGACGTAGTAGATGGCATCGACTTCCCACAGTCCGCGGTCTCCGATGAGGTAGTCGAATCCGTACACCCAGGGGTGCCCGTCGCGGGTGGTCATGGTGAAGGCCACCTTGGGCATGGTCTTGCTCATGCCCTGGCGGATCGTCAGCGCGCTGGACACCACCCAGGCGATGCCGTTGCCGGATTCGACGTGATCGATCAGCGCGTAGTCGTTGAGCCAGATCGCGACCTTGGGATTGCTCATCTTCTGCCACGAGAAGAACACGTCGTCGAGCTGGCCCTGGTAGATGTTGTCCAGGCCCGAGCTGCCCGGCTGCTGGTACGCACTACCCGGATATGGAATGACTTGCTCGAGCTGCGCGAGCCCGTATCGAATGCCAAACGTGATGGCCTGGTTCAAAATTGTCGGGCTGTGGCCGCCGGTCCAGATGGTGCGGGCGGTCCCGCGCTGCATCCTGTGCGCGCTGGTGATGATGCCTGAGTGCTTGCAGTCTCTCCACACCAGCGAGGGCTTCTCCGGTGCGACGCCGAGCAGCCGCCGGAAGAACGGGTCGGTGAGACCGTCGCCGTCGGAGTCCAGTGGCAGGATCACCTCGGTGATCGTGTCGTCGAGGATGGCGCCGATTGCGTTGAGCGCGCCATCGAAAGCCGTTCCCGTGGGTCCGGTTACGCCCGACTTGTCTTCGAAGGCCAGCACGATGCAGTTGCGGGTGGGGCGCGCCAGCTTCTCCCCCACGATCGCGGCGAGCTCGGGGTGCGGGCTGGTCTCGTCTTCCTCTAGCCACAGGTAGTCGATCAGAGCGACGCCCGTGTCATCCCCTAGTGGGGCGTGAATATCGTGCAGCATTTGCGCTTTCGCTGCGATAGGCACGATTCGCGACTGGTCCAGGATCGGGTTGACGAACTGGACTTGAATCGGCCAGTGCAGCGGCGAGAGGTTTCCGGCGCGGGTGGTCAGCCAGTGCACCGGATCGGCCCATGAGGTGATGAGTGCCAGGAATGGCCAGTACGTGCGCAACAGGTTCAGGAATGTGGTGAACGCCAGACCTGACCGAATGTTCTGGATCCAGATCCACGCCTTCATGGGCTGGAATTCGGGGGCCGAGATGGGCGTGGGAATCAGCGCGATGTGCTTGGCGTGCTCACGTAGCGACATCAGCTCCAGGTCGACCCAGTACGTGCCGTCTTCGTCTTTGACCGCGACTACCGCCTGAATGCGGTACCCGATGCGGGTTCTCCAGGATCGGATGTTCGGGTTGGGGTCGATCGCCAGGTGGAGGTCTTCGGTGTAGCGGGTGCCACGGGCCATGAGGTCGGCTAGCCAGTCGGCGCGGCGCACCCGGATCTTGCCCACACCGGTTTCGTCGAGCAGGCGCTCCCAGTCCCCGCTGCGGACCTGTCCGTGCAGCGTGCCCAGGTACTTGAGCTGCTTGTCGAGCACGCGCAGCAGGGGTGTTTGCTTCCCCGAGCGCCGCCACATCTCGCGACGACCGTCCAGGAGCCGGAACTTGGTGATCGGATCGGTTGGCGCGGTGATCATCCGGCCGGCCATCACGCCACCCCGCGCCGATACCACTGCGACATGACCATCGTGACCTTGCCGGCGGGATTGGTGTGGGTGACCTTGATATTGGCCATCGACTCCGAGGGAATTGGGGACATGAACCCCACCCCGCCCGGAACACGGCGCCCGATCGGGATACCGGCGTCGGCGTTGGTGATGTCACCGAGAATGAAATCAAGGATCTCGCTGTTGCGGATCAGCTTCCACAGCGCATTGTCGATCGGATCATGTTCGGAAGTAAGGGTTCTGGCTGATGGGTCGGTGTCCACCAGCACCATGCCGTCCTGCGGCAGGATCTCCAGCGGCACGATCCGATCTGTAATGCCGTCGGAAATGGTGACGTCGCCAGCGCCTTCGATGATGAACTTGGGCCACTGCTCGTAGTCGCCCTTGTTGGGCAGGTGCAGGATTCCGTGGTTGCGTCCGTTGATGGTCGCGTTCGCGGCGTCGTTGACCCATTCGCGTGTCAGGGCGCGCTTGGAGTAGAACGGGAACGGCGAGTGGATCGTCATCGCCGCCGAGGCGTAGTTGTTCCCGTATGCGTGTGGGTCGATCTCGACCTCGTCGAGGTTGGGCTCGCCGTTGCGCACCCGGGTCCAGCGCCATCCGTCGTAGCGGGTGAACTCGCCCCAGAATCCCATGGGTAGGTCCGAGTCCTCGGGCCAGTCGCGCCACCACTGCTGCTCAATCTGCCGAAGCGCCACGGCAGTATCGACGTACCGCAATCTGGAGACGGCGTTGAGGTGCGGGCCGAAATGCAGGCCCATATGGATCACGCGCTTGCCGTAGTCGGTGCGCTCCGGTTCCTCGCCGAGCATCCAGGGGCCCGAGGAGTACCGCTGGTTGAAGTCGACGCCAGTGTGGCCCTTGAGCTTTGGCGCGAGGATCACACCCCGGTCTCCCTTGAACCCGCCGGCAAGGTTGTAGATCCGCTCCCCGTCAGGCGAGACGTAGACGATCTTGGTCTGATTCGATTGGAGCTGAGACGCCCACTTGCCCATGTCGTTTTCGGACCACGTCGCAAATGAGGGCTCCGCGGTGCGATCCAGGATCGGGTCGTACTTGAGCCACTTGCTCATTTCTGCACCGTCCCGAAATTGCGACGCTGCGCAGCCATCTGGCGCGCGTCTACCTTGTTCAACATGTCGGTCGGGTTGACGCCCGAGATGTTGTAGGTGTCTCCCCCGCGTGGTGGCGCCTGCGTCGCGGCGGTCGCCGCGCTGGGGATGTTGACGCCGAGCCCGGCCATCGCGCCGCCTGCGACCTCGGATCCGAAGTTCAGCTCGCCACCACCCCCAGGGAGGTCCGAGTTGTCGGCGCCAGCCCACTTCTGTGCGTAGTTCAGGCCCCAGTTCAATGCGGCCATACCGGATTTGACGTTCGGCCATTCCATGGGATTGGAGAACACTGAGCCGTCGATACCGAGGCCTTGGAAGAGCCCGGAGATGATGCCCTGGCCGAGACCCTGGCCCATTCCGCCGCCAGCGGCATCGCCAGCGCCACCCGCCTCCTTGTCGGTGCCCTTGGCCTTCTTATCCAGCACTTCAGAGAGCTTCTGTTCGGCAACCGCCTGGCGGTCCTTCGCCGAGTCGAGGCGCCGCTGCGCGCCGTCGCGTTTCTTCTCGGCCGCCGCGCGCTTCTTGTCATCGGGTGCCGAATTCAATTCCGCGTTCGCGTCGTCGAGATCCTTCTGCGCCGCGGCCGTGGCCGCCTTGGTGCGGCGGACCGACGACTGCGCGGACATCACCTGCGATGTCGAAGCCCCTCCTCCGCCACCGGTGGTCTTGCCGTTGTCACCGCCGGCCAGCGCGATCCATGCCCGGCTAGGGAAGTCGCGAGCGCCCGCCGCGCCCCCGCCGAACTGGCCGTTGCCGCGCTTGCCGCCCATCTCGACGTTGACGTTGCCGCCCTCGGGATCGACGATGGTGCCCGCGGTGTGCCCTCCACCCGGGCCGCCGTTTTTCCAGCCGACCCAATACGCCGAGACCCCTGGGGGCGGATCTCCCATTTGGAACCCGCGCGCCGCGAGCGCGCTGCTCTCTGAGATGGTTGCGAATCGCCCTGTGCCGCCGCTGATCATGTTGGCGATCCACGATTGAGCACCTGAGCAGTCCGAGTTGGGTCCCGCTGGGGCGCCCCAGCCATAGGTCTGCCCTTCGATGCCGCTGGCCATGGCCTTGAGCTCGTCGACGGTGATGCCACCCTCGGCGAAGCTGGTGATCCCGAACCGTCGGGCAACCTCGCGCAGGATCGCGGTGCTACGGGTGCGCTTGGATGGCGCCAGCGGAATGTAGGCCTCTCCGCCAGTTTCCTGTTCGGCGAAGATCGTCCCCGCGCCCCGGCCGGCGTAGATATCGGCCGATTGCGGCTTGGAGATCTGACGGAGTCCACCGGTAGCCATCGCGATTGCGCCGAACATCCTCGGGAGCAGATTGGTGGCGAACGGGAACGGACCCGAAGGTGCCGAGGCGGTAGGAGTTACAGGCTGCGCTCCGATCAAGTTCTGCTGTTGCAGTTCGGTGGTGACCTTGACCGTCTTCGGATGGCTCACAAGGTCTTCGAGTTCCTGGCGCAGCGCACGCATCCGCTCGGCCGCATCGCTGTCGTCGACCCGGATCACCAAGTTCTTGCCGTCGGGCATCTGCTTAACGGTGTAGCCAATGGCATTCAGCTTGGCGATCTGCTCGGGCGAGTTGTCCTTCAGGACAATCTCGTGAGTGTCGGGCACTTCCTGCACCGCGGCACCGAGTGCATTGACGATCTTGGTGGTCTCGGCGGTGTCTTCGCCCCACTTGGCGATCCGATCCGATGCCGCGGTAGCGCGGTCGCCGAATTCGTCGACGGACTTCGCTGTGTCGCGCAGCCAGTCATTGACGCTACGGTCACTACCCCAACGCTGTAGCGCGTCGCCGATATCGGTCAGTCCGAGCGCCGAGAAGAATCCACCGATACCGCTTGACGCCGTTTTGATTCCGTCGACAAACTTCGCGATGAATCGCAGCCCATCGCCTAGGCCGCGTGCAATCGAGCCTGCCATCGAGGTGAACGCCGTGCCCACGGCCGCCGCGAATCGGATGATCTCGGGCTGGTGCTCTTTGACGAACCCTGACAGCTTGTCGACGGCGACCGTGATTTGTCCGAGCGCATCTGTGCCACTACCCATGAATGGAGCGATGATCGCCTCGCCGAGCCGGCCCAGGGCCGCGCCCATGTTCTTCATCGAGCCCTCGAAAGTGCCACCCATCTTCTTGGCGGCACCGCCAACGTTCTCGGAGATGACACGCTGGAACGTGGCGGCATCGACCTTTCCGCCCTCGACCATCTTGGACAGTTCGGCGCCGGTGACCTTGTATTCCTTCTGCAGCCACGCGAAGATCGGCAATCCTCTGTCGCCCAGCATGTTCAGGTCGTCGGTCATGGCCTTGCCAGACGTCTGCACCTTATTGAAGATGTGGCCCATATCCCCCAGGTCGGCACCCGCGATAGCAGCAGCATCGGCGACGGTATTGAGATACTTCGCCAGATCCTCGCCCGGCTTGACCCCAGCAGCGACTGCGGTTGCCGCTGTCGAGGCAGCCTCGTCCATAGAGAACGCAGTGCCCTTCACCGACGCCTGGGCGGCCTGCATGATCTGCGCGACCGCGGTGGCATCGTTACCGAGCGCCTCCAGCTTGAATCGAGTGGCGTCAAGGCTCTTGGCCCGATCAAATCCCGCCGAAAGTGTCTTGTATGCAACGCCGGTGACACCGAGGGCGATTGCGGCAGGGCCAGCAGCACGCGCGATTGCGCCGAGTATGCCGGCCGTCGCCAGTCCGCCACTGCTGCTCGATCCGCCACCTGGCAGATCGACATTGATCGGTGCATTGACCTTGGGGGCATTGACTTTTGCGTTGGCGAGCTGCTGGGAGAACTTCTGCACCCACTGGCGTCCAGCCTCGCCGCCGAGCCGCTGCACGGTCCCGACGACCGGACGCAACCCCACGCCGAGCGCGGTGCCCAACGCTGCGCCGGTCCTCTCGCCTAGGCTTCTGCCCAGGTTCCGATCGATCTGCTGCGCAGCTCGCTTGGCGCCCTTGCCGGCGGCGTCTTCGAGCTCCTTGGCGATCTTGTTACCAGCCTGCGTGCCGGCCCCGGTGACCTCGCGATCCATGTCGCGCTTGAGGTTCTTGCCCGATACCGCGAGGGATATCCACAAGGTTTCGATCTCAGACAATGATCAGCCTCCTTGCAGCATCGCGCGGAATTCGGGGGATGTTAGCGTGTCGATCGCCGGTTCCCAATCGACCGGTTCGACTTCCTCGACGCCGTGGATCAGCTCTCGCAGCGTTAGGCGTTCGGGTATTGGGAGGTCTGCGCGGCCCTTGAAATGGACTGCGGCGTATCGCCAATGCAATTCGGCGATTTCATTGAGCAGCTCCGCGCCAATCTGGGCCTCGATCGACATGCCTTCGGTGCGGTCATGGTGGATGGCGGTCAGCGGAGGTGCTTTGGTGACGTATGCCCACAGTCCGCGCCAGCCGAGGTCGTCGAAGACCAGATGATCGGTGAGCAGATCGCGCTCGATGGCGTCGATGTGCTCGAATGTGATCTCGGCTAGCTGGCGGATTTTCCCAGTGACAGACCGTCATCGGCGTCGGGGGTGGTGCTGGTGCCCGCCTTCATCCACGACTGAAACAGGTCATCGATCGGGTCGTACTCGTAGTCATCGGTATCGAGTACAGCCGCAGCTACCCGGTCCAGCACCACATCGACCACGGGGCAACCGCCGCGCATGATGGTCGTAAACTCGACTTCGGACGTGGACTCGGCGTGCCTGAGCTTCCACAGCAGCGTCTTGGAGAACACCGCGCCGAAAGGCCTCAGCGCCACCGTGGTTCCGTCACGGAACGTGTGCCGGTACAGCTCGACGCCTTCACCGTAGTGCGCCGACCAGTCGTAGTCCGCCGCGCCCGGCAGCGGCCCCGCGGGCTCATCATCCTTGGGAGCTTCCGGGGTATCGGTCTGCGCCTCGGTTACCTCGGTGGTCTCTGCTTCCTCGACGACGGTCTCGGCATCCTCGGCGGCAATCTTGTGGGTTGGCGGGTTTTGGTTCTTTGTCATGTCAATCACCTTGTTTCACCTTGGTTTTTGTGTGACCACCCCGCGCCGCCCAAGGTGTAAACGGCGCGGGGTGGGGTACAGGATTAGGCGACAGCTACGGTGCCGCCGGTCAGGTCGGTGCCGTCGACGGAGACGGGCGCCACGCCGGCGGTGGTGATCTTGACCGTGTAGGGCCCACCGGCGGTGCCGGTGACTGTGGCGGACTTGACGTTCGCCAGCGCGGCCACGGCCGACTGGAATGCCGCCTGCGTCGAGTTGTAGGCGATCTCGGCCGCCAGGTCCGCGACCTTGAAGTCGAAGGTGCCGGCGGTCGGCGGGCCCGACAAGGTCACGGTGTACGTGGACTCGATGAGCTTGTCGTCGCGCTCGGTGTAGTCGTAGAACGTGTTGCCTGCCAGATCGGGGAAAAGGTCGTACGTGAGCTGGTGCACGGTCCAGTCCTTCGACTGCCACACCTCGTCGCCGGTCTCACTCACCTGCGCATCGGGCAGGCAACGACGCTTACGGTCGGCACCATCGAAGGTGTCGATGATGTAGGCGAAGTGCGGCAGGATGTCCGAGTTCGACACCGCGGCGATGAGGGTGCCGTGCTGCGCGGTGGCTTCAGTGACGGTGACGTTGGCCTTACCGAAGTACTCCTCCATCACGCGCGGGTTCTTCGGCTCGATGAACGTCAGCTTGAGCGTGTCGTCCTTGCCGTTCTGAACCGAGCGAACCTTGTCGCCATTCCAGTCCTTCTTCTTCTCGGTGTCGCGCTTGGTGGTGCTGGTCACGCCTTCGTCGGAGACGCCACCCAGCCGGGGATCCCAGTTGGGGATGACGGGCCGGGGGGTCCACGGGTCGGTAGGCAAGATGGTGCCCAGCGGATACCGGTAGATGCCGCCGGTTGCCTTCGGCACCCAGACGCCGGTGTTGCGAACATTGGTGTGCGCCACTGTTTTTCCTCCTTGGGAGTGCGCCCGAGTGGGCACGACAAATGCCCCCAGCCGCGGCGCGGGAGGGGGTTACCTTGGACTGTGATTACTGAGTCACGCTGGACTGAACCGTCCAGGAGACATTGACCTGATACCGCGAATAGGTCGGGAGATCAGGGTCTTGCGATGGATAGGGGCCATGCAGCTCACACGGCTCGGTGATCGGATTATCGTTGGCGAGAATGATGTTGGGCGCAGCGCGCAGAATCGCCCCAAGCTTGCCCGCCGTTTCGGCACAACGGATCTCGTCAGTCTCGTCGTACACCTGACCGACCACGGTGGCGGTCATCACGCGCAGGCACCGTTCCGTTCCGGGCAGTGCGAACAGGCGGATGTAGCGCTTCGGCAAGGGATTGCCGCTGATCTGGTGCGAGCTGATCTTCACGCCCGAGATGCCATGGGCGGCCAGCTCTTGCAGGGCCATCGCTCTCGCGAGTGCGGTCAGGTCGTCGAACTCGACGAGATCAACCGCCACTGGAGGCCGCCCTCAGTAGTGCCTGCGTCCGAGCCTCGTGGTTGACCGCGCGCGGGCCGGTGGTCTTCACCCGGGAACGCGCACGCTTCTCGTCGGACGCCTCGACTGCCTCGTAATACAGGCCATCGAATTCGGGTGACGTGGTCGACGGCACCTCATTGGCCTTGGCCGCCAACCGCAGAGCGCGCTCATAGACTTCGGCCTTGACGTTCGGCGATGTCATCAGCTTGCGAATCGTGGCCAGGCTGACGGAGAACTTCGCGGCCATATATCAACCCACCCATTTCAGCGCGATGACAAGGCGGTCCGGCGAGAACCCCCATGGCCCATGGTTGTAGTCCTCGGGGATACCGATCACCTCGAATTTGCGGCCCTCGACGGTGAACTTGTCCCGATGATCAACCGGGACAGCCACATCGACCACCAGCACCAGATCAGCGATGACCCGCTCGCCACCGGTGGGTGGTCCGGCGGGCTCGCTCGACGTGGGGGTCCACCAGACACACGGCACCGAGACGGGTTGTGCCCATCCCGGTGTCGCGTTGCCATGTGCGTTCTCGTCACCAGCGGTGTAACGCTCGTGCGAGCACGTGAACGGAAGCGGGAAATACCGCGCCAAGCTCACCATTTCGACGTCGGAACGTTTCCGGCTAGACCGCTGCACCGGTAGGGGCGCAACTTCAATCGGTCCTTCTTGGAGAGCCAAGGCTCCCCATCGGTCCGGTCCGTGTCGATCTTCCTGTTCACCTGAAACGGCCCCATCACGGCGTTGACCGATTCCACTGTGGGGTCGGGACTTTCACCGGGGCCGTACTTCAGTCCGAACACGCGGGCGACCATACGAGCTGTCACCCGTACCACCGCACCGGGAACCGGGTCTGGGGTGCAGCGCAGAAAACCGATCACGAGGTCTGACGCTTCTTCGAGAAGATCGTCTACGCGGTCCTGCTCGTCAGTCGTCAGATCCCGACCGAGCCGGGCCTCTACGTCCGCGTCGGCTGCCAGCACCGTCGGTCTCCTTGTCCTCGGAGGTCAGGTGATCGCCCACGCTCGCACCGTCCGGGACGGTGTCGCCGGCCGAAAGGACGACGACACCCCCCTCGGTGTGGACGTAGACGACGCCTTCCAGGTCGTCACGGATCTTCATCAGAGGACCGTGGCGACCATCGAGGCGACCGGGTTGACCATGATCGGCATCGCGATGGCGTTGGAATGCACCCACACGCCGATCGGGTCCTTGGTCTTCCAGGCGCCGACGACCAGGCCGGGCTGGTCAGCGTCGCCGATGCCGTACTCGGGCTCGGATGCCTCCAGGGTCTGCCCGTAGAAGGTTGCGCCGAGCTCGTTGCTGCCTTCGGGGTCGACCGGCGCGGGCAACAGGTGGATCTTGTTGTCCGACAGGAGACGCGTGCCGCGGACCTTGCGGTCGAACAGCACGATCGGCGGCAGGCCGTACGAGGACAGCACGGCGTTGACCGCCTCCACCGACACGATGCTGGGGGTACCGGCGGTCGTAGCGACCAGCGCCCGGATACCCTCGGCGCGCTGCAGTGCGGCCAAGACGCGCTTGGAGGTGACCAGCGCACCCGGTGCGCTGCCCTGGTTGGCGTCGGCGTATGCCTCGGTCCAGGTGATCAGATCCTCGACGGGCTTGGCGCCGGTGGCCGACCATAGAGTTGCCGCAGTGACGGAGTTCCCGGCCGGGCGGCCGAAGTTCACCGTCTGCACGACGTTGTTCTCGTTGATGGCCAGCGAGCCGGTTTCGAGCACCTGCCCGCGAGCGACTTCGAGGCGGTCGACGACTGCGTTGGCGACACGCTTGGCCGCCTTCTGGATACCGCCCAGAACGATCGCGAGCGAGGTGTTACCCCGCATGCGGATCTGGTCGTACTCCGAGACTCGCTCCTTGAGACCCAGGGGCAGCAGTCCGAAGAGCTTCTCCTCAGCCTTGCCACCGGAACCGATGGGGGTCTCGGCGTCGAACGAACGGTACTGCGCCAGAGCGCCGTTACCGTCCTCGCCGACAATGGTCTTCACGACGACGTCGGGAACCGAGGTGTTCGGCAGCCAGCGGGCCAGCGTGCCCTTTGTGCGCTCCACGTCCTCGACGGCAGCGCGGGCGAAGCCGGTGAGCTCCGCGGGGGTGATGGCGTCAGTCCACAGCATGATTACGCCTCCAGAACGAACAGGCCGCTGGTCGTCGCATCAGCGGCGACCGGAGACGGCAACTTGGACAGGATGATCCGGCCGTGCCAGATGCCCGGGAACGTCAGGTTCCCGCCATCGGCGCGTACCGACTGGTCGGTAAACACGAACCCGGCCAGCACCTTCGCGGCGGCAGAACCGGCTGCGTCGTAAGGCACTGCGAGTCCACCGGCGACCGCGAACGGCTCACCGGACTTGATGACGCCGGCAGTGGTCTTGGAGGTCCATGCGGACGGGTCCAGGGTTGCTGACTTGGGGGTTTCGGTGCCGTGTCGCGAACCGAGCCAGGACTGGTCGCCTGCACCGACAGACTCAGTGCGCGGGGCGAGCTGGGTCATGGTGTCACTCCTTTCAGAGTGGTTGTGCAGGCGGCCCGCCTGCGGGGTTTATTTCTTCTTGGATTCCTCGTACTGCGCACGCCCGGATGCGATCGATCCGCCGTTCCCCTTGGAGGGGTTGCCTTGCTGCGGATTCGGCTGGGGCCCGGGAGTGCCGAGAAGCGGTAGCAGCTCCTCGATTTCGGCATCCAGCTCTTCGTCGGTCGTGCCGACGAGCTTGGTCGCCAGAGCCTTCGGCAGGCCCTTGTCGATGCCGTACGACACGCGCTGGGCAGCGGCCTTGTCCTTCTCGGCCGTTGTGCGCGCCTCGATCTCGGCGTCCAGCTTGCCCTGCAGCTCGTCGAGCTTCTGCTGCCATTCAGGCTGACCGTCACTCTTGGCCGCGGCGAGTTTCTGGTTGGCAGTATCGAGCTGCTTCTGCAGATCCTCCACCTTGGCATCAGATGCGGCACGGGCGTCGCGCTCCGATTTCAGTGCCTTCTTACCGGCGTCGCCCAACGGCTCGTCGGGATCGGGATCGGGTTCAGGCGTGGGGTCTTCGGGATTCGGCGGGTCTTCCGACGCACCGACTACTGGCCAGATAGGGCCGCGCTTGCCGAAGCCGAGAGCCTGAAATCCGGTCGCCGGATGAACAGGCAGGGTTGACATGGACATGGGGGTTCCTCCATCGCAGAGGTAATCCGGTTGGCCTCGCGCCTTCCGGGGGTCTAGGCGTGCATCAGGTCCATACGGCGCACGATCTCATTGACGTCGATCGCGCCGTACTTGCCCAATGTCTTTCCATCACTGCGGGCTTCGCGCACCGCACGTATGTAGTCCTGCTCCCACTGTTCGGTGTACGGGGCAGGTTCGTACGACTGACCCGGCCGAACCATCACGGGTACGCAATGGCAGTGGTCATGGAATCTGTCGCCGAGAGCTTGAGTCCCGCGCTGCTGGCCGCCGCGTTGATCTCCGACGCTCTTGCCGCGCTTGGACGCCTGTCGCTGCGATCGATACACCGATCGGCGCTCCAACGCTTCATCGCGGGTCATCTGCCCGCGCGCAATCGCGCGCCGGTCGGTGACCTCCAGATCGACGCTGCGCCCGACGACGCGCCGCGCTGATTCCTCGGACCTGTACACCGCGCCGCGGGTGGCGAGCATCCTGCAGAAGCCGCAAGCGTTCGCCGAGGCGTGGCGTGCCCATCGCGCTCCGGGTTCTGCGATTACGTTCTCGAAGACCGTTTCTCGCAAGCCGTCCATCAGCCCTCGCTGGCCCGCGCCGGATAGTAAGGAGATTGCCTTCTCTCCTGCCCCCACATTCAGCGCCCATACAGCCGATTCGGCCAGGCGAGCCTCCGGGGGCAACTCACCCACGGTGGCTTGATAGTTGGATGTTGACGGGAGCGAGTCGTACCACTGCGCCCCAATCTCGGCCGCCGCCGACGAGTAGGGCAACACCAACTCGAGGAAGGCGTCTATGACGAAGGCCCGGAACTGATCCGAGGGAAGGTCGGCGGCTGCGTTCCATGCCGCCAACAGGTCCGAGTCGAACGCCTTGCCGAGCTCGGCAAGGATCTCTTGGACCTCGGTCGGCGTCACTTACTCGCCCTGCGGAGGCTGTTGGGGCTGTTTGCGGGCGCGGAGGATGGCCGTTAGGTCGGTCACCGAGGCTGTACGCCTGTCGCGCTCCAGTTGCCGCTGCTCCTGCTGGGAGAGCCCGATGCGGTCCCAGGTGACCGTCGAATCCGGCGGCAGCACCTTGGCGGCGATGAGCTTGGATGCCTCGTCGGCGGATGCCGCGCGCGTGGGTGTCGCGGCGTCGCGCCACTTCGGGCTCACCTCGCGGAAGACAACGGGATCCACAGATCCGTCGCGTAGCAGTAGTGCCAGGTAGGCGATCTCACGCCACGCCAGGCTAAATGAGGTCTGCCGGCGCTCGGCGCGCTTCACGAGCCGGTATTCCTGCTGGCGAATCGAGTCGGCGCTCGACGGGTTGTCGGTGACGAACCCCAGGTACGGCGCGGGGATGCCCGCCTCGGCAGCGAGAAGCTGCGAGTAGCAACGAATCTGGTCGATGTACGGCGTGGGAGGCGCGGGCCGGAACTCGTGCAGCTTCGGCTCGACGACGTTGCCGTCGTCGTCCACCTGCGGCGGAATCGCATTCATGCGCCCTGCGGTGGACGACCATCCGGCGCGACGGTTCTCCTGCTGGGTATTCTTCTCGCTCATCCCGAACACCGCGGGGTCGGTGTTGAGTGCCGTCCACTTCGGAGACGTGTAGAACTCGCGGTTGATCTCCATACCGAGCAGGGTTCGGATCGCGGCGTCGGTGTAATAGACAACCGCACGGGTGATCTCGGAGCGGCCACGGATGTCAGAGGCGCGCTCCCGGTTCACCAGCTGCGCCAGCGGCACGCGGTTCAGCTTGTGAGGGTCTCGCCGGGTGACGACAAGCTCACCGCGCACACGCTCGAAGTTGATGGTCTCGTTCGGTAGATACAGCGTCTCCATGATCGGCACGCCGTTCTCATCGCGGGTCTGCGAGAGGCCAGACTTGGCACGGCGTAGCCGGTAATCCCATTCGACGGTGCATGATTCGGACGACTCGACGGTCACCAGTATCTCGGGCTCACCCGCGGACTCATCGCCCTTGCCCGCCGCGATGAATCCAGCACCGCAGATCAGGGTGTCCAAATGCCCGCGGCCCGACTCGACCACGAGGTCGTTGTCGATCATCACGTCCTGCAGTGCCAGCTGGTCGGCGCCGGTCCAGCCGAGGAAGTCGAGGCGTTCCTCCAGGACGTCCACGGTGGTGCCAGGCCATCCCGCTACGGCGCGCACGAAGTCGGAGAGGCCCTCCGGGGCGGCGATTCCCAGATCCTCCGCGGCGTGCTTGGCCTCATACAGAGCGGACTTCTGACGGTTCTTGACGTTCACCCGGTTCAGCTGGGCGCGCAGTGCCCGCGCGGCGTCGCGCTCAGACTCACCCAGTTTCAGGGTCGGCAGTGCGATGGCGACGACGGGAGAGTCTGGTGTTGCCAACGTCATCCGGTCACCGCCTTCCTAGGCTGTCGTTTCCCCCGCTTGGGGTTGTGCTTCTCGGAGGCGGCGAATAGCGCGAGGCTGGCAGCGACTGCCTGGTGGATTACCGAGGTGGAGTCCTTGCGGTCCCAGCCCCAGCCCCCGGCCTCGCCGATCGATCGCTTTCGCCCGTTCTTGACTGCGTCCGTGAGCGTCTTTTGCCCGCCGTGCGTGAGCGTGTTGGAGTTCGCGCGGGTCTCGAACAACATGCAGCCCTTGCCCATATCCCTCGCGGTCCCCCGCCGCACCTTGCACCCCCGGGCCTTGAGCTCGGGAATCATCTGCGCGGCTGGCGACAGGTCATCGATCACGATCTCGATGCGCCTACCCGCTGCGGTGGCTACCCAGTCGATCGCCGCGGCGACATCGCGGCCTGCCCACACTTCCTCGACGTGAGCGGATTCGCCTTCCATCCAACAGCCGTTGACCGAGATGTCACCGCCGTGCGACATGTCGACGCCGATGCCGTTGGGCGCCAAGCTCCCGGCGGGTCCGACGTCAACCAACTCTCGCCACTGACTTGACGTGACGATGGGCTTATGGCGGTTGATCTCGTCCCAGATGCCCAGCGCCTCACGGTTCCAGGAGTCATCTGACTTGAGCTTCTTGCGCAAGCGCAGCATCGCGCGCTCGCTGGTGCGGTGCGGGAATGAGCCATTGGCCTTGCGCCACTGCACACGGTCCATCGGATCGCACCCGCGGTCCGCGCTCATCTCGATGTAGAGCGTGCCCTCGGACTCACCGTCCAGCGCTTCCTGACGGAGCAGGGAGAAGAACTCCCCGTCATCCTTCGGGCGCGGCGGCGTGCCCATGACGAACGTCAGGGGATCCTTCGCCACGTTCTGCGTGGCGCCCATGTCCTCGAGCGTCGACTCGGGCAAGATCTGGCCCTCGTCGAAAACGATCACATCGACGTCAGTGCGACCACGTCCGAACCCGGATTCACGGGCACCGAACTCGATCGATGACCCGTTGTGGAACCAGATCGACTCATCGCCCTTGCCGCGCAACACCTGCCGGACATGCGGGGCAACCTTGGGCCGCTGAGACATGCCGTCGAACTGCCGGAACGTCTCGGCCGAAGTGGACTTGCGGTGCGCCGTCCAGATCACCTTGAGCCCAGGGTTGATCAGGCACAGGGCGAAGATGATGCACGCGATTAGGTAGGTCTTGCCCACCTGTCGCGGAATCGACAGGACGATGGTGTCCGAGGCGTAGGTGCCGTCCGCCTGCCGCGCCAGAATCAGTCGGCCGGCGCCATCCTGCCAGCCGTCAAATCCCCAGCCGAGCCGCCTGCAGGTGTCGCGTACCTTCGGCCAACTCGTCGAGGCGATCCCACTCGGCGCGATGACGTGCCGAGCGACCTCGGATAGCGGCCGATTGTCAGTAGCCGGTGCCGTCCCAGGTTTCGTCATCAGTGTTCGCGATCACCGACTTATCTTCGTCCTCGGCGACCTCGATAGCCTCGATCTCCCTGCCGATTTCGAGCTGGCGCCGCGACAGCGCAGCTAGATCCCGGGCGGGAGTGTTCGGGTCATCCATGGCCTTGGCGAGCCGACGGCGCATGGCCTTGAGCTCGTCGATACGCGAGCCGTTCTCGGCAGACTCCAAGATCGTCTTGGGCCGCTTGGTCTCGGAATTCTCCGCCGGCTGCCCGGGCGCCTCCCCGGTATCGGGCACGGCGCGCAGCTTCGCCGTCGACTTGCGTGGCGCCGCGGTCTTACGAGGCGTCACGAGAAAGCACCAACCTGCCGGCCTCCCACCGCCATGCGGTCGACAGCATGCCGCTGTGGGGACCGGCCGTCGAGACCAGGTCTTCCCATTCCTGCTCGGTGCACTCGATCTGGCGAACGCCGATGATCTCGTGACCGCCCCATTCGTCCTGAAAGTCAACGCTGAGCCAGTCATTCGCCGCCTGGTGGACCTTGAATGGCCGGTCGGCGTGGTTGCCGCTGAAAATGCGCACCGCGGCCTCCTTTTGGAAAAAACGAATGGGGGGTATGCGCCTATGCCAGGAGGGGCGACCGGGTAGGGGGTGGGAGGGTCATCCCCCCAGGGTCTCGCTCTCACCCGTCTGGTTGTCCGTGTCGCTGTCGATCAGCCGCCCGATGAGAAGTTCCTTGCCCTCGCAGTCATCGGCGAAATGAGCGGGCTGCAGCTCCCATCGGAATACCCCGTTGGCCGCAGTCGTATTGAGCTGCATGCCGTCGTTGTCTCGCGTGATGTTCAGGCGAACACCGCGCCAGTCCATCCCGCCCTCTGCCTCTACCTGCGCGGCGTACTTGACCGGGATCGTCGTGGCATTCGGGATGTCGTAGAGATCGACCGTGCCGTCGGGGTTGTCTCGAAACATGGGAATGTCGGGGCGTCCGTACTCCGAGGTGAAGTCGTCATCCTCGACGCGTATCTCGATGCTCTCGGTCATCACTTGGACCACCAGTTCCTCTCGGTCACGAACGTGACGCCAGGCTGGTAGACCAGCTTGTCCGACTTCTCGCGGTTGTGAACCCGGTGTGCCGGGACGATGTTGTCGAGCGTGTCGCTTCCGCCCTTGGCCAATGGGATGACGTGGTCGATGGTGAAGCTCAGAGGATCGAGGTAGTGGGCCTCGTAGTCGATGGGCTCACCGCACCAGTGACAAGGCGGCTCGGGACCCAAGGGGCTGGGCTCCAACCCCTTGGCGATGATACGGCGGTGCTTGTCGCGGGTAGTGGTGTTGCGCTGGATCATCACGCCCTCCCCTCGGCGTGTCGTACAGCTCAGTCGTTGACGACGCCGATCGCGTGAAAATCTCTCCGCATGTTCACCGAGAGACAGAGAGCTGACATGGCCAGGCAGTTGTTTGGCAACGACACACGGAGCGGACTGGAATGAGTACCCGCGATGTTTCACGA
The DNA here is from genome assembly GCF_002013895.1 of Mycobacteroides franklinii. Taxonomy (GTDB): domain Bacteria; phylum Actinomycetota; class Actinomycetes; order Mycobacteriales; family Mycobacteriaceae; genus Mycobacterium; species Mycobacterium franklinii. Next base: position 58,936 of record NZ_MAFQ01000015.1, read on the forward strand.
TGTTTCACGCGAGCATTTCCGCAGGTAGAAGGCTTAAGGATATGTCGGACCCTAGGGCTAGACTTACTTCCCGTACCTCCCCTCGAACGTCTAGCCCCACAAGCCAACCGGCGCGTAATTGACCCGGCTAGGGAACGAGAGGAGGTGAGATATGGGTAGGCGGAAAAAGGAAGCCCCGCCGATCTGGGCAATGCTGAATTGCCTGGTTCAGATGGCGAGGCTCCTACTCGAGCTCCATGTCCAGCACTGGCTCTAAGAAGCCAGTCGGTAGGCGGTCCGTTGCAGCGGGCCGCCTACTGCTGTTTGGTGCATATATAGCGTATACGGCCTGGTGAGCATCCTTCAAGCCCGCAATAAAAGGACCACGTTTCGAATGGTCCGTTCACATGCCTCAATGTGAGCCTTGTCGCGATAGACCTCGGCCCATCAGGCGGGTCGGAATTGGTGCTTCTGCAGCCACAGCTGCATGGACAGCGTTGAGTGCCCGTCGGCCGAGGCGACGTCGGTGTGGATGACCCCGAGCCACTCGCCGGTGGTGAGGCGGACCCAGGCCACCTGATGACCGGGCTGCAGCGAGGCGATTTTCAGTCCGTGCTTGCGGGCGTCCGGCGGTGCGAGTCCCACGGGGTTTCCGACTGATAGCCAGACCTGGTTGGTGAAGATCAGGACGGGCCGGTCCATCTGGTGCAGGATCTTCACCCCGGGCGGATCGGACCAATTTTCGAACATGAGTTCGATTCTATGTCCGGGCCACCGACACGAAAAGACCCCCGCCGAGCTGTGCGACGAGGGTCCAAGTGTCAAGTAGGCCTAACGGCATCAGCCTACCAGCGGAGTCGCACCTAAGGTCAACTACCGACGGCGTGTCTCACCAGCGTTTACGTGGAGATCAGCTGCTGCGCGCGCTGAAACGACAGGCCGAGGACATCGCCGACATCGCGCACGGCGACACCACGGGCAGCGAGGTCGCGGGCGAGCGCCTGGGCTTCATCGCGGGAAGCTGCGGCGTACCTCTCCCCCAGCTCGCGGTCGGTGCGGACCTTCTCAGCGCGGGCCGAGACGTCGAGCTCGTCGACCGAGATGGAGATGCTCAGCTCCACCTCCGAGGGCGCGACGTCGGTGACCGTGCAGATGAAGTCGCGGGCCTGGGTGGGGACGTCGGACAGGCGGCGGGCCTGGGTGACGTCGCTCAAGTTCTCAGCACCGGAGGCGTCCTTGAATCCCCTGAGTGCGGGAACGTGGATCATCCACCACTTGCCGTCGCGGGTGACCTTCACGTCGTAGGTGGCCATCACTTCTCCTCCTTGCAGTTCTTCTCGCACAGGTCGATTGCCTCATCGACCTGTCGGTGCACCCCGGCGCTGATCTCACGATGGCCGGTGTCCACCGACACCGTGTAGCGCCCGTGCGAGCAGGTCCAGACGGTGTGACCGCCCTTGCCGTCCCGCATTGTGAAGCCAGCTCGCTTGAGCTGCTTGACGATTACTCGGGTGGGCGCCGGTGCGATCATGAATATAGTCTAACCCGATAGACACTTTCTAGTCAAGTCGGATAGACATATTTCTATGCAGATCGAGCTATGGTTTTCAACGCACCCGCATGCGCCCAGATCGGGTTTGTGTGGTTGCGCCACAGCCATTCCGAGTGCTGGCCCTCATGATCGTGGCTGGCCTTGATCGCGGCCACCACGCCGGCGGGCTCACAGTCGTACGGCCCTGACGACCAGGCGGCGTTAGCCTCGATGACCTTCGGATTTCCGTCGCTGGTGATGCCGATGTCCAGCACGAACCCCGGCGGGTAGGTCACCTCGGGGTCATCCAGGACTGTCCGCGCGAATCGCTCCATCTTGCGCATCTTGTTCTCGTACAGCGGATCTACCGGAGGCTCCGGGGCACCCCAGACCCAGTCGCGGTGTCGGTAGAGGCTACTGGCGAGGATCTCGCCGTAAGCGATGAAGAATCGCGCCTCCGTGACGAAGTCCACCACACCCTGCAGCTGCACGAGAGTGTCGTCAGGGAAACCGAATTGCCGCCAGGTATCCACCAGTCGGCCCGAGTCGTACACCCGTGCCGGGCAAGAATCCACCTTCGCCTCAGGCAGCTTCACGAACGCCAAGTCCACACCGTTCGACAGCTCAGAGAGGGGCATGGTTCGCACAGGCCGACCGAGGTAGCGCGCCGGTAGCCGATCGAGCCAGTACGGGCCACATGAGAGCAGCGGCAAGGTCACGCCCGCCTTGTGCGCGCTTGCCACCCACGCTCCGGGCGCCCACCAGTAGGTGTCGAGCGCTGACACGGGATCGATATCAAATCCGAAGTCCTGCACCGCGCCAAACGCCTTGAACACATCGGCCAGCCAATTGCGGTGCGTGATTATCCGAAACTCGGTCATGGCCGCGCCTCCTCGGCGGCATTGGCTATGGAGCCATCCCACACAGGCACCACCATGCAGTCGTGCGACCTAGGCGGAATGAAAACGAGCCACGGTGCCGCCGGATCTGGAGGTTGCAATTCTGTCGAAAACGGCGGTAGCAAGGGGTTTGGGATGTGGGTAAGGCTAGCGAGGGATTCACACACTGACCGGATGGCCCGAAGGGCCCGTCGCGGCGCATCGCAATGGTTCCGCTCGGCCCATATCGACGACAGTCGGCCACTGGCGGCGAATGCGACGGGCCGGCCCCACTCGCCCCACATGCGCTCACGCAGTCGTCGATACCGGATGCGCTGCGGGCCAGTGGCAAAAGCGCCTGGGCAGTAGCCCTCGCGCAGACCGTGCCATTCGCGCTGACACAGCGAGCACCGAACCTGGTTGACGTTGTGGTCATAGCCGCTGCGGTCTCTATAACCGTCGAGCTGATCGTCCACGAGCGCGTCAATTGCGTCGATGACTGCCTGCTCCGGGTTGGTCATGACGGAATCTTCCTGTTGCGCTTGGCATATCGGTGATGAGCGTCGAGGACATCACCGAGCCGGTAAAACTGGACTTCGCCGTCCACGGAGCACGGAGACAGCATCTTGTTGCGCACCAGGGTCTCCACCCGGCGTTTGTTCAGCCCCTCTGCGATCGAGCCCAGCCGGGCGGCGATCTTCTCCACCTGGCCCGCGGTGAGGACCTGGCGGTTCGCGTCGCGCACCCGAGCGCGGTCGATCACGATGTCGTCCTCCGGGGGTAGGTCGATCATCCGGCGGCACTGCGCGATGTGGTCGCAGATGTCGTCGCAGGCCTCCTCGGAGCCCTCAGTGAGCGCCACGGCCACCATGTTCCGGCGTAGCCATCGCGCCAGAGTGACGATGTCACTGTGGCCCTCGTAGATGATCGCCCGCTGCTCGCACACCAACCGGACCCAGCCGGCCAGACTGTTGTGCAGCTCTGCGGCCGCGCCGGATGCGCCGATGTGAAAGGGCACCTGCGACTCTGGCTTCTGCCGGCGAGGCTTGCCCAGTCCTGGCCGCTGCACGCGGGACTGTCGGGTGATGGTGATCGAGAGATCCTCGACGAGATCGGGGATGGACCCGAGTTGTTCGGTCAGCTTGCGCTGGAGGTCGCGCGCGAGGAAGAAGTCCATGGTCACGGTTGCGATGTCCTGCCTACTCGGGGCGATTCAGGGGCGATGGGCGGGTCGTTTTCCTTCATGTAGCGCTCCCACGCGAGACGGCGCATCCGGGCTGCGTGATGGGTGTGGGCTACGACCATGGCCTCCTGTCGCGTGCCGCCATGACCGAGGTCTATCCAGACCGAGATGGGCGTCTCGCGCCACTGACATGCCCACTCGCCTCTGGCGTAGAGATGCGCCTTAACTGAGTATGTGTCGCAAGGTATTCCGGCCACCCGCGCCGTCCAGCGCTTCTCGTCGTGCTCATGCCATAGCAGCGGTGTCGCGGTCACTGGACCGGCCCCTCGAATACGTGCCACACCAAACCGCATGGAGTAACGACAGTTCCGATGAACTTCCGCCACGGCTTCGGGTCTTCGTCCATAATGAAGACATCGTTAGTGAATCCCGGGCTGTAGCGGTGCTCGCTGCGGCGGTATTGGGTATTGGCCGAGTCGCGCAGCTGCTCGGGCATCGGATTACCCGTCCCCACAATGTAAATGCCCTTGGACCAACCCTGGCCGTACTCGAAGTCCAATGACCAGAGATCGATGCGGGTGTTGCGGTCGGTACGCGAGACGGCCACCGACTGTAGGTCGCCGTCGTGAGGCAACGTCACCGTTTGGTAGTCGGTGATGTCGAGATCGTGCCGGATGATCCTCATTCGATTTCCCTCCTGAATTCGTGTTCTGCGGTCATAGCGGCATCACCGGACCGATGTAGTCCGAGACCGACTTACCGGTCATGCCACAGCTGCACGCACCCTCGATTCCGACAAGCCGCTGCGCCGATTCCTCGACGTGCTTCTTGCAGTCATCACACAGGTCGTAGACCTTGTAGTGATCTGCGTCGCCTGGTCTGACCCAGCCATGGATGCGGGCCGCCCACTTCGCTTCCTGATCGCATCGATTCTTGTGACACGGGCATACAACGAACAGGCACTGGCATGCCTTCGCGCCCATACCGCCGACGATCTTCGCGATATCGACCTCGGGACGCTCTAGGACGGCTGTGGAGCCTCCGGATTGGTGTTCTGCGGTCATCGCGTCGCCCTTCCGGTGTTCGGCGGTTCTGGGGCTATGTGGGCCCGGCATTTGACCCCTGGTTCGACGGGCGTGCCGTCCGATCCGAGGGTCCAGCCCTCGCTGTCGCACAGCGGGCAGTCTCGGAGGGCCTGCGCCGTGGCGGCTTTCGCGGCGCGCTTGCGCTCCAGCTCGTCGGCGGCAGCGACGTCGGCATGCGCCTCGTCCCACTCCCGGCGGCGCCGACAGGGCCGGCACGGCCCGTCGTGGTTCTCTTCGTGGTCGGGGCAATGGGGGCGGGGGTCGTTCGCGTCTACTGACGTACCCCTCCCCTCTTTAGTTACCAATGGAATAAGGGTCGGGTCGGGTCGGGTCGGGTCGGGGTAGCGGGACACCCCGGTGGACTCCCCGGTGGACACGTTTTTGCCATTGGGTTCCATGTCCACCACCGTGTCCCCGGTGGACATTTCCGAGTCATCGCTGGCAGGAACGTAATCGCGCCCCTTTTTTCCAGACCTCCAGGTCTGCTTCTTCTCGGCCTCACGTTTGCGCCGTGCCTGATTTTCGGCCCTAGTTTTCTGCCATTTTTCCCAGTTTCCGAACAAAACTTCGCGAGAATTCCGCCAAGATTCTGGTGAAGATTCCACCCAAAGTTCGGCCTGATCATGCAGAGCGCGTATGAGTCTGGGGGTTCCACCGAAGCCGCGGACAACGTCCAGCGGCACGTGTCCGTCGGTCTCTTCCTTGGCCGACCATGCCCCGCATCGCACCCACAGACCGACCGCCTCGTTGCGCAGTCGGGCGTCGAGCTGCATCACGGGCTTGGAATTGGAGAAGCCGTCATCAATGAAGAACCACGGCATCAGCTGCCCTCCTGTTGGTGGATCGCATTGAGTGCCTTGCGCACCAACTCCCATGGGCCGTCCCCGTATCGGTGCTCGACTGAGATCGTGTGCCATGTGCCGTCGCACTTCGCTTGGGCCACATAGGTGTTCACGTCGTCAGGTAGTGGGCGGCCGACGGTCGTGCGCTTGATCTCCATGCCCTCGTGGATGGAGATCCCGTTGACGTGCAGATGGAAATGCAGGGTCACGATGGCACCACCTCCCATGGGCGGTCTTCGATGACTTTCCAGCCATCGCCGGGAAGCTCGGGACCGCTGTCGATCTCGACCGGCCGATCCGTCGGAGGATCGAGCAGCAGCCACGTCAGCCGCTTCTCGGCCTCCGAGTAGTAGCGGCGAGCCAGCCGACCGTCCTCATTGACCGCGACGGTGCCCTCGCCGTATCCGAGGCGTTTGGAGTTGATCGTTCGCAGGACCATCACCGACAGCTCCCGTGCGGCTCCGTAGTCGAGTAGGTGGGACTGTGGCTTGACGTACTTCGCGCACCATTCCTCGGTGATCAGGTTTCGGATGCTGGCGATGACCGTGGCGAGTTCCTGGATGGAGACCGTCACCCTGTTGTCGAGTCGTTCGTCGGTCACGACTCGTCCCCCGGCGCCCAGGACTCCATGTCGCCGTCGGTGTCCGTTACCGTGACCAAACGGACGTAATCGTTATCCGGGTCGATCATTTCGGACATGTGCGCGGCGATCTTCTCCGGCGAGATTGAGTGCCGGTGCAGTGGAACAACGACATGGATGATCACGACTGCACCGCCTCGGGGTACTGGTCCCACACACGCCCGTCCAACTCGCGGCCGGCGCGCTTCTTGCCGACCCGCTCAATACGGGTGGCCCAGTTCGGATGTCCGAGCCCGAAGGGATCAAACGGGTTGTCCTTCGAGAGCGCTGTCATACCGGCCGGATGCATTACCGCCACGCGATCCGTCAACGGCTTAGACGGGAGCCGGAACCCTCCGGGCTCGTTCCAGGTCCACTCGCCACGCTGTTTGAACAGGAACGGCACACTGGCCTCCACGCACTGATCGCGCAGCGAGCGCGCCCAGTTGGGATGCATCGGCCTTGCGCCAGGCCCAGATTCACCGCCGACGATCACCCAGTCGAGCCGACTGCCCCAGAAAGGCGAGGCCGCCTCGATCGAATCGGTATGCAGGTTGATCGGCCCAAGTAGTGGCTCGGCGCTTACGAATCTCACCGCGGCCGGGGTGTCCAGCAGTGCCGGGATACGGAGGTCGGCGCGCTTCTGATCCTCGGCGCTCACGCCTAACCAGACGTTGGGCAGCGGCCAGTAGTCGCCCATCACATCGCCCGGTAACTCCAGCGCTTGGCACTTGAATACCAACTCGCGGAATGCTTCTGAGTTCAGCAGCGACCGCATGCGCCCATGCCGCTTGGTCAGGAGTTGAAATGTGTGCCGCTCGGCGCACGCCATGACAGAGAACACGCGGGCGATGTACTCGTCAGGCACCTTGTCGTGGAACAGATCTGACATCGAGTTCACGAATACCTTGCGCGGCTTGGTCCAGCGCAGCGGCAGGTTGAGCTTGTCGGGGCGCAGCTGCACATCGAACCCGTTTTCGAAGTAGTGGCCCGGCGTGCCGCGCCAGCGCTCGGCGAACGTCTCGGCGTAGCAGCGGTCACAGCCGGGAGACACCTTGTCGCAACCCGTTACCGGATTCCATGTCGCATCGGTCCATTCGATGCCGGTCTTATCACCCATCAGTTGTCTCCGTTCACTTTCGGGTCGGCTTCAAATCCGGGGCAGTCGCACAGGCCACTGCCTCGCTCATACGTGGGCCAGCGGACGACATGGCAGCGGGGAGCCAAGGGGCCCTGGTGATCGCTCAATGGGTCGCCGCACACACATATCGGGTTGTCGGACACCGGGACACCATCCGCCAGCGAAGTCATGCCGCGCCCTTCCGCCGTAGTTGCGTCTTCACCGAGTCGAGTTGGATACCCATCGCTTCGGCGATCTGCTCGTCGTCGCCGTGCACCCACTGGTAGTCCTCGTACTCCTGCATCCAGGTCGACCTGCCGCCGAGATCCGGTGCGACACTGGGGTCATCGATGGTGTCCTCGTCCCATGCGAAGGGCACTGGCCATCCGTTCGCGCTGGCATGCCGGCGTGCCTTGCCGGACGGTCCCACAGTTAGGTGCAGCCGGGTGAACAGCTCCGCGATGTCGCGGGCACGCCGGGCTAGTACGCGCTCGCGTTTCAGAGTCTTCAGGAGCACGTTGCGGTGGGTGCCCATCATCTTGGCCAGCGCATCGAAACTCCACCCGATCGCGACGAGCGCCTGCAGTCGCCTCACTGTCCCGACCGCGCTCACGTATCCGTTTCCGCCGAATCGCCCCGGGATGGGGATGGTGAGAATCCGTTGGGCACTGAGCTTGCGGACCGAGTCGTACTCGCCGTCCCGGATCAGGCGCACACCGTGCTCGCTCATCTCGGCCAGTTCGGCGATGCGTCCCCACGAGCAGCCCGCGGCGTGAAGCAGTTCCAGGCGTGCCCGCACGGGCGCACTATCGACGTAACCGCGCTCGGCCAGCTCGTAATGCTGCTTACAAAACCCTTGCCGGAAACTACTTCTGGACAGTGCACGGCTATTACTGGAGCAGTTGGGGCGTACGCACTTCATGCCGCCACCAGGCTTCCGTCATCACACAGCAGCACCTTGTACTCATGGCGGTAGAACACCGCGACGTCGGCGGGCTCCTGGTTCTGGTCGACGATGAACCCGAGCTCACGCGCATCGCCGCGCTCCCCGGTCTCCAGGAAGCTATGGCACCATGTGCACGCCATCAGCCCGTTGGCGGCCAGGCGCGACGAGTGGCGCTTGGTGCCTCCGCTGCCCCGGGGCCGGCGATGGTGACCGACCAGCTGGCTGCCGCTGCCCTGGCATACCGAGGGCCACTGCACCTCGCAGAGGCCTCCGCTCCGCTCACGCATGAGTCGTAGGGCCTCGGTGGTGAACTCGGCGCTCATGCGACCGACCGCCGCTCGATCATCAGCCAGGTATGCGCGAGCTTGATCTCGCTGCTTGTCATCGGGCGCGCCCATCGCGGATTGAGCATTGCCGCTATGGAATTCATGCCCAGCTCGCAGTCGAGGCACATGCAATCCCGGTGGTCGCGCACGACGCAGTAGCGCCCGCACCTGTCACAAAAGGCATGCTTCATGCGCCGGCCTCGAAGTCGAATGTCGGCTGACCAAAGCGTGTCCGTAGCGACAGATCGAGGTAGTCACGATTTAGATCAATGCCGACGTATTTGCGATCGAGCCGCTGCGCGGCCATTCCGGTTGTGCCGGAACCGGAGAACGGGTCGAGCACGGTTCCGCCGGGTTTACAGCCTGCAGCAATGCAGCGTTGAGCGAGTGCTGGCGGCATGGTCGCGAAGTGCGCCCCAGGGAAGGGCTGAGTGGCGATCTCCCACACGTCGCCGGGGTTCTTCCCGGCTGGGTGGAACTTCCCGTGCCGCTTCCCGGTCGGCCCGAAGTTGGTCTGCGGCGATGCTCCGGGCGGTGTCGCTTCTGGTCGGACAGCGCGACCCGGTCGGTGTTGAGGCCTCTGTCCTGGGACGCCCTGCTCGTCACGGGCCCAGCTCAGCGCCGCTTCACGGGTGCAAATCACCGGCTCCCGGATCGCGTCCAGGTCGAAGAAGTAGCGCCGACTTTTGGTCAGCATGAACACGTACTCGTGCTTGCTCGACAGTCGATCGTTAACGCTCTCGGGCATCGTGTTTGGCTTGGACCATATGTTGTCATTGCGCAGGTACCAGCCGTCATCCTGAAGCGCGAACGCCACTCGCCACGGGATGCCGATCAGGTTCTTGCCGGGCAGGTCCGTCACCGGCCGCACGGCGGGTACACCCTTGCTTAGATGGCCCGTATGGTCATAGACGCCACGCTTGCCGCCGCTATAGCTGTCGCCCAGGTTCAGCCAGAGTGTTCCGTCGTCGGCGAGCGCGCGGCGCAGCTGAGCGAACAGTGTGCGCATGTGCTCGACGTATTCGGCAGGTGAGGACTCCAGCCCATACTGGCCAGGCTCGCCGTAGTCGCGGAGGCCGAAGTAGGGCGGGCTGGTGACGATGCAGTCGACCGCGCCATCGGGCAAGTCCTCTACCACCTCGAGTGCGTCGCCGTGGTAGAGGGTTACAGAGTGGTCCTGGTAGTAGGGGGCCGTCATGTCAGGCTCTCCACGCCCACGGTGATCAGGTCGCGTGATGAGGGCGGGGTGACCGCATTCCCCGCCTGGCGTGCCTGCTCGCGACGGTTGCCCTTGATCACGTAGTCAGCCGGGAAGTCCATGGCGCGCTTCTGTTCATGCGGTTCCAACATGCGGAAGCGGACGTCGTCAACATTGATCGTGGGGCGCTCGGCACTCAACAACGACTGGTGCCCCTCGGTGGTCAGCGTGCGCATCGGCTCCGAAGTTGGTGTGACCATTTGAGCCGGATTGCCGCGCGGCGTGTTGTTCCGCATCAGCAGCCCATGGCGTTCCACCGCTGTCACGGTCGATAGCGGCTGGTCGACCGACCTGGTGCCGCCCTTGCCGTTGTAGGTGGTGACGAGCGCGTGATGATTCCCCGAGGCTGTGACGGTGGCCAGTGGGTGCGCCACGGGTCGGGCGTCACTACCGCCTCCGCGTAGTTCGGCGATGAACGCGAGGGCGTCTGTCTCCCGGGTGGTTCGGGTGGAGAATGGTTCGGTGGTCGGGGCGGCGTCTTCACGCCAGGTGCCGCCGCAGGGCACTAGCAGCCCGGTTTCACTGCGCGTGGTCATCGTCCTGACGGGCTCTGATACCGGGCGCGCTTCCTTGCCTTCGCGCCCTTCGACAGGCACGAGCAGTGGCAGCCAGTAGCGGTCGATGCCGGCGTGTACGCGTGCCATCGTTTTGGGAGCTAGTGGCCCGAAACTGATCTCGCCGGTCTTCTTGTCGACGAACTTCTTGATCGGCTTGTCGCCAAGACGTTCACCGAGTAGTGACCAGTCGATGATTTCTTCGGCCGGACGGACCATGGGCTCCAGAACCTGATTGCGGCACTTGACGTTAGGGCACCTGTACATGTACTGCTGCCGGTAGCGGCCGACGGTGTTGCCGGGCCTCTTGAACACCTGCATGGCGTTGATGGGCCCGCAGTCGGGGCAGATCGCCCGGGGCCGGACCACCCGCTCAAGGTCGGGGGCTCGGTTCGTACGGCGCCAGAACACGACGTACAGGCGGTCGCGGGACTGCGGGGCGCCGCGCCCGCCCAGTTGGGCGTGCATCGAGTTCAGCATCACCAGCCGGTGGTCGTAGCCCAGAGATTCCATCGCGGCTAGCCACGCGTTGAACGGCGCCCACTTGGCGACCTCGACGACGTTCTCGACAAACACGACCTCGTATCGGTGATACTCCGAGAACCGCACGACGTCCCACATGGTTGCGCGCGAGCGTTCTGCGGCTTCGTCGGGCAGCGAATCGCCGAACAGGTCGGGTTGCGCGTCGATCCGCTTGATTCCCTTGGCTTGTGAGTGGTTCGTGCATTCGGGTGAGAACCAGCCGAATGTCGTCTTGGGGAAGTACTTGGGGTGGATCTGCGACAGATCCGCGCAGTAGTGGTCCGCGTCCGGGTGATTCTCGTTGTGTGTATCCACCGCCAGCTGCCAATGGTTCGCCGCGCATCGGACTGAAACACCCGGCACTTGAATCGCACCCGTACTGGAACCGCCTGCACCGCAGAAGAAATCGGTCATTGAAATATGCGTGCTCACGAGACGGTCTCCAAAGCCGCGAAGTGGTCGATAGTGGCCTGTAGCTGTTCCAGGTCGATGGAGGCGTTGAGGTCGGCGCCGTACTCGTCGCTGAACCACTTCCCGGCCAGCTTGAGGTCAATGCCCCTGCCCTCCATGAGGGTTCGCAACTCGTCCTTCATCTGCTGTGCCGGCGGAACATCCGAGGCCTGCAACGGAGTGGTTTTGCGCGGTGACATGCCGGGTTTCATCACGTCGAAGATCAGCCAGTCCAGGGAGAAGTCCTTCACCGACTTGGGCTGGTCGACGCCGGGGCGCACGCCGTATGTGGGTGATCGGACACCGACAATCACGGGCGGCCGCTCGCGGGAGAGCTGCACCCACGCGGTGGCCTCGTACGCCAGGTCTTTCTGGCCTTCCACGCGGTAGTCGCGCTTGCCGGTGGGCTTGCCGTCCTCGACCTCGGCTACTTCCTTGCCGCGCGCGGTCATGACCACGATGCCGGGGAATGACACGAGGATTCGCATCAACTGGTAGTGCCGCTCGCTGACGTCGTTCCAGAAGTTCATCGACGGCTTGATCTCGGCGTCGGGGTCTTTGGCCAGCTTGGCCCGGTTGGTCGGAGTGTTCCGCGCACGCTGATCGGCCCAGTCCTTGAGGAACGTCCACTCGTTGGTCATGGAGTCGACGACGAGCACGACGGGCGGTTCGCCAGCCGTATGCGCAGCCTTGGCAAGCTTCGCCACTTCCTCGAGCTGGTGCACGATGTCGTGCCAGGTGCCGTCGTGCTCGATGATCAGGTAGTCGGCACCGGGGATGACTGAGTACTCGTCGGCGGCGTCTTCGCCCAGATCGAGCCAGTAGGCCTGCCCGATCTTGTCCGAGGCGGTGAACTGTGCTGCGGCGTAGGTTTTCCCAGACTTCTCGGGACCCTCGATCAGCACAAGCGGGAAGGGCACCACACCGGTTGGCTTGCGGACGGACAGGCTCACTGGACCACCTCGGCGTCAACAACGACGGGTTCCAGCGCCAGCCCAAGTGCGGCGGGGATGTCCAGGACGCCCCGGGACCGCATATCCACTAATAGCTCCCGCGCGTTCGGCTCCGCCTTCCATTTCACGACAGGCCTTCCCGCCGCCACAGGACGACTGGAGACCCCCGGAGGTAGCTGTCGATTGGAATTCACCGCTGCCTGTGCCGCTGCGAGCACTGTGCTACAGCCTTGATCCGAGAGCTTCTGCGTCGCAAGCAGTGGGTCGCTGAATTCCTCCAACACCCAGTCGATTGCGGCGGCTTCGTCGTCTATCGACAGGACTTCGTGTGCCGCGGTTGGCTTGTCGATGGACACCCACCCGATCAAGAGATTCTGTCCGTCAACCCCCTTCTGATCCGAAAGCACCGCGAGCCGGGCGCCGGGGTGATTCTCGGCTAGAAACTCGGTCTTCTCATCCCGCTCAATCTCGTCGGCTAGCTTGCGGAATTCGGCTGCAACAGCGATTCGCGTCTGCCTGTTCATTGCTTATCTCCCACCATTCCCATGACTGCTACCGCCATCTCTTCGGGCGGCAGCGATATACCCGTGCGCTCGAACACCACCTCGGGAGTTCCCGGGTAGATCCCCACACGCATTCCGTTGAATCCCAGCGTCATCCGATCGGTATCGATCGCCTTGATCGCCGCCGCAAGTCGTCGGCCATTGATGGCAACTTTCGTCGGGGCGCCCGAGAACTTGTGCGGCTCCAGCTCATCGCGAGTGAGGGCATCGCCGCCGAGGTTCTGGACGGCGAGACTGCCCTCGCTCGCGAACAACTCGATGCGGGCGTAGTCCCCGGAGCTGAAAGCGGAGGCCCGGCTGAGCATGGTCACCAGCTGGCTCTTGGTCACCTCGCACGCCGCGGTCAGCTCCTTGGGATACACCCGCTCCACGGACGGATAGGGGTAGGCCAAGATGCTCATCGTGGACGCAGATCCCCTCCCTGACAGCGCGAATAAGTTCTCGTCCCAGGACAACTCGATCGACCCGTCAAACCCCTTCCAGGGGCCTACCGCATCGGCCAGAAGGCCGGCGGGTACATCGACCGTCGTGACGTCGTCGGCAGCGAAGTCGAAGGGGATCTGTTTGACGATGACCGAGCACTTGTCGCAGGCCGTCAGCTCGAGATACGCCTCGGTCGCAACCAGGTGCACCGCCGTCCACTCATGCAGGGCCGGATCGCCCGCCGCGAAAGGCGCCGCCGCCCCGACCGCCGCGCTGAACTCCGCCGCCATGACCGAACCGACAACGTGGTCCTCGGCGACCTGCGGCAGCTGTGGGTAGTAGTGAGCGTCCATGAGCGGCAACACGAACGAGGCTTTGCGACAGGTGATCGCCAGGGTCCCGCCTTCGACCTCCAAGGCCACCTCGGCATCAGCGGGCAATAGCTTGCCGATGGTCGCCAGTAGCCTGCCGGCGACGAGCACGGGCCCGTCCACCTCGCCCACGTCAGCAGCGACTTCCATGCGGATCGAGCGCTCGTAGTCGTAGCTGCTCAACGCGATCGAACCAATCAGGGGCTCAATCAGGATGCCGGCCAACGTTGGGGTGTCGGCCGCACGCGATAGCCCTGCTGCGACAGAAGCGATTGCAGGCGCAAATGCGCTGGAGTGCACGGAGAATTTCACAGAAACCTCTCCGCATCCTCTTCGGTCAGGATCACGATCCGAGCCCCAGGGCGCAGAGAGATCACGTCCCCTGGCGTGAAGTCACCCGTGATCACAACTCCGTCAGTGCTGAATTGGGAGACCTCTCCCCTGTATGCGGTCATGCGAGTTCCTTTTCTACGAGTTCCGTAAGGTCTTGGTGGTGCACGATCGCGAGGGCCTCGCAGTCAGGGTCGTTGCACTGCAGGCGAATCCACATGGTTGTGGAGCCGGTGCCACCGCCTCTGCGGTCGAGCCACATCACCGGGTTCCGTACGTTGATCACCCACGACGTTGCTTCGGGCGCCGAGCACCAGCACCCGGCGCTGTGGCGCTTCTTGAGAACAACCCTCACGACACCTCCTTGATGCTCTGCAATCCGTATGTGACACACCAGCACGGACCGGACGTGGAAATCTCCCACGCCACAAGGCAATCCCGCTCACGGCCGACTGATCCGTAGACGTCAGCCACCTGAATCCGCTTCCCGCCCTGGCAGATCGGGCAGGGCCTCGCGGGCGCGCTTACCGGCATCGCCGTTACCTCGCCGGGACCGTCGGCATGACCGGGGTCGGCCAGCACAGCAGCGGGATGCCCTTGTCCTTGGCGATGTCCAGGCACTTGGACACCAGAACGTTTGGATCCTTAGACACAGACGCCGCGAGGATCTCGTTGGCTCGGGCCTGCGCTTCTGCCGTCTTCTGTGCCTGCAGCGCTACCGAAGTCGCCGCCCGCTCTTGGTTCAGCTGGTTGATCTTCTGCTCGGTGCCGTCGTCGTAGTCGATGGTGGGCACCGCGACGTCCAGAATCTCGACCTGGCTGCCGACCTTCGCGGCGAGAATGTTCTTCGCCTGTGTCGACAACTCGGGCAGCGGTGAGCGGTCAAGGTTCTGTGGCGCAAGAGGATCGAATGACGCGAACACTTCATTGAGGGCAACCTGCAGGTTGCGGGTGACGAGGTTGGTTCGCACGTTGTCGAAAGCCTTGTACTGCACGAACAACTCGGGTGTCGCGTCTGGCTTGATCTGCCAGCGCACCGACACGTCAGCGTCAGCCGTCGAGCTGTTCCCCAATCGGACCTTGATGCGGTGATCACCCGTGTGTTGATCGATCTGCACTGCGCCGTCCATCTCAGTCACCTCGGTCACTGGGGACTTGAGGTGCAGGCCATTAGAAAGCGTTGTGCCGGTAGGCCGACCGAACTTCGTTTCGATACCGATCTGCCGTGTACCGACCACGGTTGTGGATGCGAACACGAGGCAGATCAGACCGACGAACCCGACCCCACCGGCCATCAAGAAGACAAGAGGACGGTCATCGCGCCGCACGATCAGGCCGACGATGGCCGCGACAACGGCGACGAAGGCAAGGATGATGAAGAACCACATTGAGATAGGCATTGCGGGGTAAGTCCTTTCAGGATTGAGAGTCTTGGGTTTCCAGGTCGAACGCGACGCCGATCTGGTCGAACGCACGCTGCAGGGTCCGGGTCGCGGACATGGCGTACTGCTCGGAACACGAGTGGACGATTCGAACGTGATCCATGGACTCGATGGCGTTCTTGATGTGGTCTTGAGCGTCCTTGGCGAGCAGCTGCGCAGCCTCCTTGCGCTCTATGCCAGTCATACCCAACCGCCCCAAGGTAATTCGGCATCGAAGACTGCAGGGTGGTTGGTCAGCAGGGCGTTCTCCTTGCGGAGTTTCCGGTTCTCGACGTTCAGCTCCTTGGCTTCCGCTCGCCACCACTGCGCGGATGAAGCCAGCACGAGGATCAGCAGGATGGTGGCTACGGTCTCCCAGGTCATCGTTCACCGCCCTCTGACCATGGCCACTTGCCCTCCAATCGAGGGAAGACCTTCTCGGCTTGCGCCCTGTACTCAGGGCTCAGGTCGGTCGGACGCCCTTCGATGAAGGCGGCGTAGTCGGCTTTCCACTGCTCGGGAACGCTGAAAACGTATGTGGCGTAGGTGCAGTCCGATTCATCATCGAATGTCTCCACGTAGTTCGGATGCTGATACAGCTCGTCTTCGCCGTATCCACAGTTTCGATTGCCACCACCGACCCGGGTGTAGAGGTGGATGTGATTGTCATACTCGGGGTGATCCTGATCGCTGGTGTAGACGTCACGGAACCTCGGGTACTCATCGGGGTGCTTATCGCCCAGCATCGGAATCAGATAGAAGGTCGCGAGCGTCACGCCATGGACCATGTTGTAGAGGCTCATAGCCACCCCGATTGCCCGGCGGCGGCGATGCCCAAGATGAGGCCGACCGCGATCAGTAGCAGGAACGCCTGGAAGGTGAACGGGTCCCGCCGGCATGCCCGGCAGATGTCACCGCCCATGGGGCGCATGACGATATGGCCGCAGCTGGTGCGGGGGGTCATGCCGCTTCCTCCCTCGGGTCGATACCGGAGACGGCTACGGCCTCATTCCATGCGCGTTCCATCGCGAGCAGCACGTGCTCGACGGGCTTGTCCTCTATGAGCGTCGTGATGTCGTCCAGCGACGGCGCCGACCCGAGCCGGGGTCCAGCGGGTCTGATCCGGCTGGTCGGAATCGGCCACGGCCCTTCGTGTTCGATGTAGTGGACGTCGGGATTCATGCCGCCCTCCCCTGCCGCTGGGGAGCCTTGGAGTCCACGTACGCCTTGAGAAGTGGAATGTGGCGCTGGCATTGGTCGGTGACCGACAGGAGAATGATCTCCCCGCGCTGTTCCTGGTTGTAGCCACGCTGAGCCAGCGCCACCTGAATTGCTTTGATGCCGTTGAAATTCGGCAGGGCGTCCAGGTCAACGCAGATCCGCCAGCCGTTCGTGGCGACAAAGTCCTCTGCGATCGGATCCGCATTGGCGGGTGGCGCGCATGCGACCCCGACCGCGAGTACGCCCGCAGTAACTAGTCCGATGGGTTTGGTATTACGGTTGAACACGCCTGCCTCCTCTGTAGGCTGGTGATGGAAGCGGTACCGGTGGAATGACTTGGCGGTTGGACCACCGGTACCGCGCTTGTATTCAGTTGTTCTGTTTCATGCGCTGAGTAGTCGACGACGGGTCCGAGGTGACAGCCCCACGGCCGAAGGTTCGGGCACCGGCGCGACGGTCGGCGCAGGTGTCGCAACGTTGGTGTACTTCGCAATCAGGGCATCGAGTTGCTCACGCGTGAATCGCCACTCGCGGCCAAGGCGGTACCCAACGAGTTCTCCACGGTTGAGCCGCTCTCGAAGCCAGCGCTCGGGGTGTTTCCAGTGCTTCGGTAGTGCCGCATCGGCCACCTCGGTTAACGAGAAGGTCTCCATGCGTGGAGAAGTGGCGGTCATGCCGTGATCGCCTTCCATTGCTGGTGGTTGCGCATCTGCTGCTGGATTCGCAGCAGGTCCGCGAAGACGGCCCGACGCGACGATGGGTAGAAGTCGTGCAACACGACGTCACATGAGACCGATGCGAGGGTGTCCAGGCTGGAGTCGATGGCGAATCCGCGCGACTCTGCGAGTTCCAAGACGGTGGGCCGATTCATGAGTCACCGCCATGGTTGGCGCCGGGAATGTGGTTTTCGGCTACACCCCCGGCGCCCTCTCCTACGCTGCGTGTGTCACCAGCATCAGCAGAAGGAGAAGAACTATGGCGCTCAGCACCCGACTCGGAATCGTCCTCGAAGGCATCCAAAACTGCCAGACCGCAACTACGAAGGTCGCTCGGCTCCGATCGCATAGCGACCCGGCCATCAAGGAACTCGCGAACGCAGTCCACTTCCTGTCGTACGGGGTTCAGCAGATCGGACTCGCACTCTCCGAGGATGGCCGTGAGGACGATCTCCCGATCCAGCGACTGAAGTAGTCGCCGCAGGATGACCGCGAATCGCCGCGCCTCAGCCGCGGTGCACGGATTGAGATAGCAACCGCGCTGCTCATCGGGAAGGCTCACGATGCCTCCGCCGGGAGGGGGTCAATCGCAGGCATTCCCAGCTGTCGACGAATGAAGTCGATCCCCGAGGGCTGTACGTATGTGGTGTAACTGCAACCCATCTCGCCGTTCGAGCGTTCAAACTCGTGGGGTATGACCTCGAAGTGGTGGGCGTACTGCTGATACGGGGTGTTGCGCCGAGAGCCCGAGGCAATGAACACCTTGCGGTTTCGAAGCTCCCGAAAGAGTTTGTTCTGTGAGGTGCCGAGCATCTGTGCGACGGCGCCGACGGCATACTTTCCCGTGGCGTCCAGAAACGAGTCGTAGGCCTCGGCCTTCGGCGCAAGCTCTCGGTTCTCGGCCTCTAATGCGAGGCGCTCCAGCTCGGCGTTGCGGGCGATCTCGATGAGCTCCAGGCGCGTGATGTCCGCCCCGTTGATCGCGGGCCGGGTCTCGGCCTCGCGGGTCTTGACGACGAAGTACTCCTGCGCCGCCGCGACCTCCGGCTTGCGCGGGTCACCGTTCATCGCCACGAGGTAGGCGGCGAACCGGGTGAGCATGTAGTCGGTTTGTGGCCTCCCACCAGTCTTTTCAGTGTTGGCCCTGAAAAGGGTGTTGACGTTGAATCCCTGGTTGTGCGCAGCCTGCTTGGCTCGCTCAATGACGGGCTCGAACTCGTTCCAGCGGGGGTACCCCATCTTTCCCTGAAGCCAACGGGCCGACCAACGATCTTCGCCCCCCTGGGGGCACGGCACGCAGCCTTCATCGAAGGGCGACTTCTCGCCGATATGCAGTAGATCTGACATGGAAGCTGATTCCTTTCTTGTCGGCGCCCTCACCCGTTGTCCCGGGTGGGGGCTCTTGTGCTTTATGCGGCAGATGACTTACTTTTCTGTCCCAGTTCGCCAGGATTACTGTCCACTCGAACCACGAAAAGATCGTCGACCGGAACCTTGAGCTTGTGCGCAATGCGCAATGCAGCGTCAGTGTCGAGCGTCTTCACTTCCCCTCGGAGAAGTCGACCGAGATACGAGTGCGATCGCCAGCCCGCCGCCCCCGACAAGGACCTTTGCGTTTCCTCTTGGACGATCATCAACCGCATTAGCCGCTTGCGGTCATGAAGCTCCATGTACACCTCTCCGAGGCTCGCCTGGCGTGATGAGAGAGACATTACACATTCCTGTCCGTAGTGTCCAGCATTTCTGTCCATTCCATCATCCGTGGTGCCCATGAGACAAGAAATTACAAGGGTGTTTTTTGCCAGATAGGCCCCTACCTGCGACTATTTGGAGGAGATATACGTATCTTGCAGTGCCCAGACATGACGGGTGCCGGGTGCCCAGCACGTTGGACGCGGCGACCAGGAAGAGAGAGTGTCAAGACATGGCGCAGCACCAGCTCGGTCAGCTGATTGACGACATCAAGGTCGCCAACGGCTGGTCCGACCCTGACCTGGTGCGCAATGCGAAGGAGAAGGGCTATGTCTTATCCAAATCGAACATCTCGCGTTACAGACTTCCTTTTCCATCCATCAAGGGCGAGGTCATCCTCTCCCTTGCCGCTGGGCTGCGAGTCGCCCCTGCGCGCGTCGCGGTTGCCGCGATCGAGAGCATGGGCATTCTGCTTCCACAGCACGACGATGCCCCGACACCCGAGCAGGCTGTCCGCCTTGACCACGATCTGTCGGAGCGAGATCGGGATGCGGTACTGGCACTACTTGCCCAGCTACGCTCGACCACGCGGCAGGGAATGCCGCGCTCGACGAAGCAAACCCAGGAGGTGGACCCCGGCGGCCTTGCGACTCCACAGACCAACGAGTTTGAATCAATTGTCGCTCGTATGTCTGATATCGCCGCCCTGGGTAAGACCATCGAGGCGCAATACACCGAGAGGGGTCTGGGGTCTGGTCGGGCGAAGATTCCCTCAAGCTACTTTCGGCGCTTCCTGCACATGGCAGTCATCGATGCCCTGTATGACCGCATCATCCCCGAGTCACGCGGCCTAGCTGTTCACCAGTTCGATACCGAAGAGTGGATGGCCTGGCTGGCCGAACTCGCTGTGGCAACCGCCGAATACGACAAGGCGAACATGGCCGCCCAGGCGAAATTGATTGAGGTGCTTGAGCAATCTCGAATAGATCAGCTGGAGGTAGCTCGCGATTTCGTGCAAAACGGTCTGAAGTCTGACGAGCTGATGCTGATGGCCATCGAGAGCCTCGAATCTCATTGGCAACGGCGAGCCGAAGAGCTGGATGTCGAGAAGTTGACCCGAGAGGCTCGGGGGGTCGCCCACCGACGGCAAAGCTCGACACGAAAGCAAGCCGAAACCAAGAAGACCCTGGAACGTCGAATCGCCGAGGTGCGGAGACGCCTCGACGAGGTCAACTCCACAGAGCCGAAGTCGGCTGAAGGATCGCCAGAAAACGATGCCCTCTCGAGATCACGGCTTGAAATCGCCTGGCCACCATACTTGCCGGACCGCCGTCCCGGGTTTGATGAACTATCAGAGCAGACACTCTGGGCAGTAGCAGGCATCATCGCCCAATCTCTGGCCGAGCAATACACAGAAATGCGCCGGCGCGCGCGCGAAGGCGCCAACCGCCAGAGCCTCCTTCAGCAGGCACGGCTCTCACTCGGTGATAATCCGAGCCTGGGACAGAGCTACGCACCAGAGGTCAGCGACGGGCTGTATGTGCAGTACCTCGCGGCCCGACTGTCCACTCCGCATCAAGGGGGTGAGCCGGACCTTCACGCTCAGCTGCCACTCTCGGACGCTGAGTACGCAGCTGCGCACGCTCGCTACCGTCGCGAATTCTCGGAGATGGTCATCTTCGGTGGTGAGATACGCACAGTCACCGACAGTGGTCCGAAGAGTCCAAACCTGTACTTGCGCACCAAGCGGAGCGAAGCGGATCTACTGAACGATCCCCCATCGCCGGAATCGAACGTGACAGGCCGGGAGCACGCATTACGTCCGGGGATATCGCGGGTGCACGGTAATGTCCCCTACCTGACCCCCGAGGAGTTCCTCCCAGGCGGCGTCGACCCCACCTCGCCTGGCGATGAACAGGCGGACCATGGATAGCATCGCGGCGCACTCTTCGATCGACCAGTCGGCTGGCGGCACAGCGCCAAGTGCCAGGCGTAGCTGATTGTGTAGGCATTCCCGCCGAGTTCCTTGCTCCATCGTTCCGCCCTTTCGTCACTCGCAAACGTGAAGGGAACGATAGACCACTTGACGCAATACTGCGTCGCTATCTGACACACTGCGTTTATTTTCTGAGTATTGCGCCGGATGGGAGTACCCTTCACCCATGCCGTTATCGAGTCTTGAAGTGGGGCAACTCGGCCGCGAGCTTGCGAACATCTTGCGCGGCGGCATCGAGCGCAAGCGCGGCGACAAACACGCCATCGCCGGGCAACTAGGTATCAGCAAATCGCAGCTTGACCGGCTACTCAAGGGCGAACGCCCAATCACCATCGACCAGGCCGACATCATCAGCGGCACCATCGGCAAATCACTGTCAGCTGTGCTTGCCGAAGCTGAATCCGATACCCCGGGGCGCCCGCGCGACCGGACCACCTACCCGAGTGCCGCCGACATCTTCGAGAGGGGATTCTGATGGATCCGATCGGCACCGCGTGCGCTGTAGTTCTGGCGCTGGCCGCTCTCTACCGGACGATCGTGCGAGCGCCAGTCCTTCTCACCGTCGGTCTATGGGTGACCAGCCTGTCCCAGCTCGTGAGCGCCCTCGTCACGACCCTTGACCCCCCGCTGCTGGACTGGACTGGTTGGGCCAACCTCTCACAGATCATTACCTATGTCCTGATGGTGGCTTCGTCGTATATCTTCGCGCGCACAACATGCAGGGTCGCCGGTCTCAATACCCTTTGGGCCCTGGTTATTACGTGGGTTTCGATCATCGGCATGTCCGCCGTCTACTTGCTCACAAACCTGTCCACCACCCCGAGCTTGGTGGTCGAGACAATCCCCGGACCGCCCAGCTACATCTTCTCGTGGCTGCTCGCCGTCGGCCTGCTGCCCACCCATATCGCAGCGGTCATCGGAGCCAAGCGCGGTGTGGAGAACCGAGTCTTGTTCTGGCTCTTCGGAATCTACGGCGCCGTCGGCGCGCTCTACCCGCTGCTAATGGTGGTGGACCGCATCGATATGTACACGCTGCGATGGCCACTCGAAACCACCTACCCGGTGGTGTGGACCATCCAGCTCATCAGCTTTGCAGCCCTATCTGCAGCCGGAATCGTCGGCGCCAACCAGCACCGCCGAACGCAAATGACCGTCGAACCAGCACGGTAAAACACAAGCACCGCAAGGCAACACACTGCATAACCGGGGGATAAAAACCAGTGGTCGAAGACAGCTCGGTAGCACAAGCGCGCGCACTCATCGCATCGTTGTACGAGCACGTAAAGACAACGTCAGAGGCGATCGAGAAGGCTGGTTTAGGCGCACAGATGCCAGCGGGGCGCGCTGGAGCTGACGTTCAGCACCGCCGTGGTGGGTTTGCCTCGGCCTGACTGCGAACGCTTCGCACCGAGTCGCGCAGCTGTAGGCTTCTTGCCGGTTGGGGCAACCACTACACAAGGGGGAGAGTCCATGACGGCACCCGGTTGGTACCCAGATCCTTCGGGGATTCCCAGTCAGCGCTATTTCGATGGAACAACCTGGACAGAGCAGCGAGCGCCGGCACCAATCGCACCTCCCGCGCAGCCGAAATCCGCTGCCGTGGCGGGGCTTCTGCAATTTTTCCTCGGCTTTTTCGGCATCGGTCGCTTCTATCTCGGATACTCCGGCATCGGCGCCATCCAGTTGATCCTCGGGATTATTGGACTCATAACCACGCCGATCTTCATCGGGTTGGTGATCCTCATTCCGCTGGCGATCTGGACTTTCGTCGAGGCGATCATGATGTTCGCCGGTGGGATCAAGGAAAAGGGCGGCCGGCCGACCCGCTAGCTCGCGCTACAGTTCGGCGCCGTGCACTGAGTGCTTAACTCGACAGTGCCTTCGCCATCACCACTGCGGCAGCCTCCATCGACGACCGGTCCAGATGCCCGTACGTGTTGACGGTGGTCGTGATGGACTCATGCCCCAGGTGCTGCTGGATGACGGGCAGCGGTACGCCTGCGGCGATAAGCCAGGACGCGCAGGTATGACGCATGTCGTGGATCCGCGGCTTCGGGTCGAGTTCGGCGCGCAGCACGGCGGGCGCCCAGACGTTCATACGGAAGTTCGGGGCGCGTACCGGACCACCCTCGGCTCGCCGGCCACGCCCGGTGTTGGTGAACAGCCATGCACCCGAATAGTCGAGCTTGTCGAGCACATCGGCCGGCACATTGATGGTGCGCACCGACCGCTTCGTCTTGGGTGGGCCGATCCGGTAACCGTGGTTGTCACGCTTCCAGGCCCGGGTGATGCGGACGGTGTGGGCGCGCTGGTCGACGTCGGATGGCCGCAGCGCCGACACCTCGCCCCAACGCGCGCCGGACGCCACCAGGAACTCTGCCATCGGTCGCCACGGTTCAGTCACCTGCTCATTGAGGTGTGCGAACTCCTCCTTGGTCAGGAACACCATCTCGTGTCCCTCCCCGCGAGGAAGGCGGGTCCGGTCGGCGGGGTTGCTCGCGATCTTGCCCGCCACGACGGCCGTGGCCAGCGCGGCCGATAGGAACCCGTGCTTGTTGGCGATCGTCTTAGCCGAATACTTCTTCTCGCCTAGCCCCTGCACCCACACCGACACGTCCTCGCGGGAAAGAGCCTCGAGCGGAACCGTGCCGAACGCCGGTTCGATGTCGTTCTTGAGGTAGCCGCGGTAGTCCTGCACGGTCCTGGGGTCCACGCCAGTCAGGTGCTCAATGTGGTGGCTCACCCATTTGCCGACGGTCATGCCAGAGCGGGGTGCCGGCGGGGCGATGTTATGCATCTCAAGCGCGCGCAGAGCTCCGTGCGCATCCACGAGAGCGCGAAATGCCTCGGCGCCCGCCAGCGTCTCGAATGTCAACGAGAACTGGCGGGCGCCGAGGCGGTAGAGCACATCCCAGCAGTCCCCCGACTTGAGGGACCGACTGCGGATCGAGGCCATGCAACGGACCATATCACCGCACTTGGTTGCATATGGTGTTGCATGGAATCCCACTGGTGTGTTTTCCCAGGTAAATCGCTATAAAATTGTGGAGCTGCCGGGAATTGAACCCGGGTCCAACGGCCGTTCATTAAGGCTTCTCCGTGCGCAGTTCGCTGTGTCTCTACTCGGATCTCTCAGTCACGCGAACAAGCCGAGATGACGATCCCAGCCGCTGTTTGATGTCCCGGTGACTTCCGCGGCCGAAGCCACCGGTTGATCCCGCTAGCTGATGCCAGGGTCCGGGCCGCGGGAGGTCCCGGTCTGACAGACACGCAGTCGCTTAGGCAGCGAGTGCGTAGTCGCGCTGATGAGAATCGGCGCTTAATTGGTTGCAATGACGCTTACGGTGGTCTCTTGCCTGCACCGGCACGCTTCCCTTAAGTCGAGACTCGCTGTCGAAACCTTTCAGCCCCGTCACCCCACCGACCTTCGGTGGGACACTCCATCGTACCGCCGTATATCCACGAAGCCACCGAATTACCCGCCCACCCCACGGTAGCGTCAGCCAAACGTCGCCAACTTCGGGAGTCATCACCATGCGCACGCTGCTGATCACCTGTGTCTCCGTTACGGCGGGCGCAACCGTATTCGCTGGTCACGCCTCCGCGGATCCGCCGGTGCCCAACCTTGACGGCTACGCACCGGTCGAGGCCACCGCCTTTGAGACCTACTCCGCCTATGCGACCTCGGGTGTGCAGTTCCTCACTCCGGACGGACTGCACTGCCGCATCACCGCCAACTCCCGCGCCACCGGCGTCGACGGAGCCTGCTGGGGCAAGCTCCCCGGTGTGACGGGCGACGAGAACTTCGCCACGGTGTCGCTCAATACCTCTACCGCGAGCCTGAGCCACATGCCGGACCTGGGCCAGCAGGAGATCATCGCCCGACCCGACGCCTCCCCCGCCGGCCCGGCATCCATCGACCCCAGCGTCTATCGGCCGCTGGCGCCCGGACAGAAAATCACCTACGGCCTCAAGGGCACCGACAAGGTGATCACATGCGGCATCAGCGAGCAGCACGAGACGATCTGCGTACTGCCCAACAATTTCTCCGGCGGCGGTCCGCACGGATTCGTGCTGTCCCCCGCCGTCAGTCGCGCCTTCTAGCCTCGTCGTCGAAACCGACGTTGTGGCGACAAGATGCGAGACGAATCCGCCACAACGTCGGTCTCGACGAGAACGGAGAGGGCACGCAGGGAGCTAGCGCGCGTCCGCCAACACTTCCAACGCCGCGTTGTATCCGGGGATGAAGGAAATTGCCGGTCCTCCATGACATCCCGCGCTCCCCAGGTACAGGCCGCCGACAGGCAACGGTTGGTCGCGGTATCCGCGCGGCCCCGGCCTGTTGATACCGATCTGGTCCGCGTGCACCAGCCCGAAGCAATAGTCACCGCCCGGCGCACCGAACATGGTGCCCATGTGCCGCGGCGTGAACGTGGTGTGCCGCAGCACAATGTCCTCGAAATTGGGGGCCAGCCGGGAGATTTTATCGATCACCCGCTGCCCCATCTCCGCCTTCATCTCGCCATAGCTGGCATGCCCGGCCTCCACCGGAAACCACAGCGCGAATGCCGAGGCCGCGTACTTGCCCTCCGGCGCCAGCTGTACGTCATGCAAGGACGGAATCTGAAACACCACCGCAGGATCAGCGGGCACGATCCCCCGTCGACAGTCTTCCCATTGCGCCTGCAGCTCTTCCGGCGTGCTGTACATCCCTACCGTCGACTGCAACCCCGGATCGTTCAGGATCTCGTAGGGCGCGACGAACTCCGGTAGCGCGTCGAGCGCGAAGTGCATTTGTAGATAACTGCCACGGTGATCCACCCGCGCGAATCGGTCACGCTGATCTGATGGGACAGCCGAAGAATCCAACATCTCCACGACGGTGAGATCGGGTGCGACACACGAAACAACCACCGGCGCGGTAATTGTCGATCCATCTTCCAAGGCGACGCCGGTCACCCGACCGCCCGACGTGAGGATCTGGGTCACCTTGCTACGGAGTCGAACCTCACCGCCGTGCGCAACCACGCGAGCATGCAGATGCGATGTCAGTGCACCTATGCCACCACGCAGCTTCTTCATCTGCAGCGCGGTCGCGTCCGGCATGGCCAACCCGAACGCGAGCGCCGCGGCGCTACCCGGGGTTTCCGGTCCGCGGTAGGTCATGTTGAGCGCCAGGAACGCCAGCATGCCGCGCAGCACACCGTGCTTCTCTTTGTCGGGGAAGTAACGGTCCAGCACGTCGGTCACCGATCCGAACAGCATCTCGTTGATGCTTGAGCGCTCGAATTCGTTTGTCGCGCAGGCATACATCTCATCAAAAGTCTTTGGGAGCTGCCCCACCTCGAAACGCCCCAGCGCCCTGGTCGGCGCCTGACTCCAGGCCATGATCCCCGCCATGCCGTTGACCGCCTCCGCCCCGTGCACGTCATTGAGATGGGTCAACAGTTTCATCGGGTCGCTGTAGTAGATCAGCGGATCGTCGCCAATCCCCCTGAGCGCCAACGAAACAACATCCAGGTCGACCGCCGGCAGGGTATCGAGGCCAAGGTCGCGACTCAGAACGGCGGACGTCGGAAACTGAACCGATCCGGCAATCTCGAATCGGTATCCGTCGAACAGCTCCACCGTCGAGGCCATACCGCCGGCATACAGCTTGGCGTCCAGGCACACCGTGTGTAGCCCTGATTGCTGCAGTTTCGCCGCGGCAGTCAGACCGTTGTGTCCGGCACCGATCACGATCGCTTCGAAGTCCGCCATCACCCCACGCTGGCATGGCTCGTCAAGTTTTGTCAATAGTGACAAAACTTGACGTCAGGAAATATCGCCGATTCCTGCCTTCAACGAGTCCAGTGCGGTGCGACTGAGCCGCGCAAGCTCATCGGGCGAGCGATCCTCGCCCAGCATCCACGCGTCCATGGCACCGAAAACCGCCGCCGCGATACAGCGCGCTGTCACGGTATTGCGCAGCCGCACATCAGGATTCGTATCGTCGCCACCATCACGCACGAGATGCTCCTCGATCACCTCGGCGAACTCGGCCTCCACCTGCCGGATGTGCCGCACGATGCGCGCCCGATCGAGTTCCTGGTCACGCAGCGTCGCGATCTTGACCACCGCATCGACGTCATAGGGAGCACTGAAGATCGCGGACTCCACCGATTCGAGGATGGGCTCACCCGGCGACCGCGCATCCAAGGCGTTGCGGAACCATTCCAGACCGAGGTCGTAGTCCATGAAGAGCAGATCGTGTTTGGACTCGAAATGGCGATAGAAGGTTCGCATCGAGACGCCCGCGTCCGCGGCGATCTGCTCCACCGAGGTGCCCTCTATGCCCTGGCCGAGAAAGCGAACCACCGCGGCCTGCCGAAGCGCCGCACGAGTCCGTTCGCTGCGCACAGTCTGGGCAGGTCTGGCCATCCTCGAAAGGTACCCCACATACGACCAGCCACAAGTTATGTCACTATTGACAAAACTTGATGCCGCTGCGAGGCTCCCGACATGGTGTCGCTCATCGTCCACGCGATCCTGGGAATCGCCGTCATCGCGTTCATCGTTGCCGCGAACCGGTCGATATTCGCCCGGCCCGCAACGGGTCCCGCCGTATCGCTGCTGGAGGTCGTCTACTACGTCGTCGGCATCGCGTCGGTTGTGCTGGGGTGGTACTTCAACATCCGATACGTCGCCGAGTACCACGTGTCCAACCCCATAACGGGCTGGATCGACTACATCACGTTGATGTTCGCCAACCCCGCGGCGGGCTCGGCCGGGCAGGATTACACGATCGGCAACGTCATCCTTTTGCCGCTCATGACCATCATCGACGGATACCGCCGCGGCATTCGGCGCCCATGGCTCTACTTCGTATCCAGCCTGTTCACCAGCTTTGTCTTCGCGTGGGCTTTCTACCTGGTCACGGTGGAACAGCAACGCAGACACCAGATGACGCGCGCCGTAGCCGCGTAATCCGTTCGGGTCACATGCCCTTGGCGCGCCGCCCCAGCTCACGGGTGATCTCGCGCGAGGCGTCCCGCTTGGCGATGTCCTGGCGTTTGTCGTGTGCCTGTTTACCGCGCGCCAAGGCCAGCTCCACCTTGACCTTGCCGTCCAGGAAGTACAGCGATAGCGGCACGAGCGTGAGGTTGCCGTCGCGGACCTTGCCGACCAGCTGATCGATCTGCGCCCTGTGCAGCAACAGCTTCCGGTTCCGCAGCGGTGCGTGGTTGGTCCAGGTTCCGTGGTCGTACTGCGGGATGTGTAACGCGCGCAGCCAGACCTCGCCGTCATCGATGGTGGCGAAGGCGTCTACCAGGGATGCCTTGCCCTCGCGAAGAGTCTTGACCTCGGTGCCCACCAGCTGCACCCCGGCCTCATAGACGTCGAGGATCGAATAGTTGTGCCGCGCCTTGCGATTGGACGCGATGATCTGGCGCCCGTCGGTCGGTTTCTTACTCATCGCCGGACATACAAACGAAGCGTCACATAGGCGGTCACACCGGCGAGCAGGATGCCCAGAGCCGCCATCTGGATGGCCGCGAGGAACACGTCACCGTAGGTGATCGGTGCCACCAGGTTGGCCTGAATGAACTGCTGCAGAGCCCCATTGAGAATGGTCACCCGTGCGATGATCAGGCCGATGACCGCAAGCGCCACGCCGGCGAGCGCCGCGATGACCGCCTCCAACAGGAACGGCAACTGGGTGTACCAGCGGGTGGCACCCACCAAACGCATGATGCCCACCTCCGTACGCCGGGTGTACGCGGCCACCTGAACCATGTTGGCAATCAACAAGACCGCACCCACGGCCTGAATCAGCGCGATCATGAACGCCGCGTCACGCAGGCTGTCCAGGACGGCGAACAGCCTGTCGATCAGGTCCTTCTGGTTGAGTACACCGCGGACACCGGGCTTGCCCACGAATGCCTCGTCGAAGTCGGCATGCTTCTCGGGATCCTTGAGCTTGACGATGAACGAGGCCGGGAACGCGTCCTTGCTGACATCCTTCATCAGATCCTGGAACTGCGGCAGCCGCCGTCCCGCGTCCGCGTAGGCATCCTCACGGTTCACGAAGCGCACCGACTTGATATCGGAACGCTTTTCGATCTCGTCACGCAGACCCTTGCAGATATCACTGCTGCAATTGGTGTCGCTGGCCGACAGATCTTCGGTAAGGAAGATCTGCGTCTCGACGCGGTCCAGGTAGATGGCCTTCGAGTTTTTGGCCAGCGATATCACCAACAGACCACCGCCGAACAACCCGATCGCGATGGCAGTCGTGATGATCATCGCCACCGTCATCGTCACATTGCGGCGCAGGCCGGTGAGGACCTCGTTGAACAGGAATCCAAAACGCATGTTTTATTCCACTTACCTATCTACCCCGTAGACACCGCGCTGCTCGTCGCGGATCAGCTTGCCCAGTTCCAACTCGATCACACGCTGCCGCATCGAGTCGACGATGTGATGGTCGTGTGTCGCCATCAGCACGGTGGTGCCGGTGCGGTTGATCCGCTCCAGCAGCGCCATGATGTCCTCACTGGTCTCGGGGTCCAGGTTTCCGGTCGGCTCGTCGGCCAGCAGCACCAGCGGACGGTTCACGAAGGCCCGCGCGATACCGACGCGCTGCTGCTCACCACCGGAGAGCTCCGACGGCAGGCGGCTCGCCTTGCCGGTCAGGTTCACCATCTCCAGTACCTCGGGCACGATCCGGTTGATGATGTCGGTCTGCTTGCCGATCACCTCAAGTGCGAAGGCGACGTTTTCGTACACCGTCTTCTGCTGCAGCAGCCGGAAGTCCTGGAACACGCAGCCGATGGTCTGCCGCAGGTGCGGGATCTCCCGGCCCCGCAGCTTGTTGACGTGGAACTTGGAGACCCGTACCTCGCCCTTGGTTGGCAGCTCCTCACCCAGCAGCAGACGCATGAATGTCGACTTGCCCGAACCCGAAGGACCGATGAGGAACACAAACTCACCCTTGTCGATCTCGAGGCTCACGTTGTCCAACGCGGGCCGAGCCGACGATTTGTAGAGCTTGGTTACCTTTTCGAGGCTGATCACGGCACGCCAGTGTAGCCGGGAAAACCGTGACCACCGTGAGGACGCACTAGGGCACGGGGTTCGGAGCAGGCGGCGGAGGTGCGCCCGGCAGCGGCGGAAGCTGCGGCGGGACCAGCCAGGGCGGCAATATGCCCGGCGGCGGAGGCGTTGTCGTCGTCGGGGGTGTCGGCGGCGCGCCGCTGGGCGTCGACGTCGGGAACGTCGTCACGATCGTGTTCGTCTGCTCGGTCGACGTGGTGGTGGTCGGTGTGGTCGTCGTCGGACGCCTCGTGGTGGTCTGCACCGGCCTCGGCGTGGACGTCGTGACGCTGGGCGTCGGCACCCAGGTGTACCCCGGCGGCGGCTGCGGCGGCGCAGGCTCAGGCCGCGTGATGTCGTAGAGCCAGCTCGCGGCGATGAAAGCGAGGATCAGCACAACCGTCGACGTCCTGACGCGCACCTTCTCGCGGAGCTTTTTGGCGCGGGACAGCACCTTCTCCCAGAACGGCTCCTGGCGGGATTCGCTCATGTGAGCTCCTCCGCCTTCACAATCGGCTGCGGCTTGGTGTCGACACCCTCTTTGTCGTTCTTGGCTTCGTCGCGTTTGGCGTCGCGTTTGAGCTCGCCCGAACTCGACGACGACATCGTCCGCACCGTCGGGCGGCTATCCCCTACCAGCGCGACACCTGCCTTCGCCAGCGCGGCGATCACCTTGGCCCGCATCCGGCGCCCTACCTCGAACTGCTTGCCCGGCAGTGTTCGCGCCACCATGCGCACGTTGACCCGGTCCACCTCGATGCTCTCCACACCCATGAGTGACGGGGCATCGAGCAGCAGCTGCGAAAGGTCGCGGTCCACCAGCGCCTGCTGGCACACGTCGTACAGCACATCATTGACCCGAGCCAGGTCGACGCTCGTCGGCACCGGGATGTCGACGACCGCGCGGGCCCAGTCCTTGGAGAGGTTGACCGCCTTGACGATCAACCCGTTGGGAATGGTGATCACCTCGCCGTCGCCCGAGCGCAATTTGGTGACCCGCAGCGTGACCTCCTCGACGGTCCCCCGCGACTCCGTGGTTTGCCCCTGCACATACAACTCCACCAAATCACCAAAGCCGTACTGCTTTTCGGTGATGAGAAAGAATCCACTCAAGAGGTCCTGGACCACGCGCTGCGCACCGAAACCCAGTGCACCACCGAGCACCGCGGCCGGACCTGCCAAGCCGCCGATCGAAATACCCAGCACCCCAACGACGTGCACGGTCGTGATGACGACGACCAGCACCACAACGATCCAGGAAACCACCGAGGCCAGCGCCTGACGGTGCTTGCTGGCCTCCGAACGAACCAGCGCGTCGCTTTGCGTGAACGAGCGATCCAACCGTCGGGTGATCTTCTGAGCACCCCAGTTGATGAAGCGGACCAGGATCATCGCACCGAGGATGGCGATGACGATGCGCAGCCCATTGTCGAGCAGCCAGCGTCCAATCTGGCTGGACCAGAAGGAATTCCAGCGTTCTGCTAGGCGAAGGCTCGCCGCACTGAATTCGGCGGCTTTAATCATCGCGCCTGTTGCGCCACCGGATCCCCGCCTCGAGGAATCCGTCGATGTCCCCGTCGAGCACTGCCGCGGGATTGCCCACCTCGTACTCAGTGCGGAGGTCCTTGACCATCTGATACGGCTGCAGCACGTAGGAGCGCATCTGCGTACCCCATGAGCTGCCGCCATCGCCCTTGAGCGCATCCATCTCGGCGCGCTCTTCCTGCCGTTTGCGCTCCAGCAGCCTGGCCTGCAGCACGCGCATCGCGGCGACCTTGTTCTGCAGCTGCGACTTCTCGTTCTGGCAGGTGACGACGATGCCAGTCGGGATGTGCGTGAGGCGAACCGCGGAGTCGGTGGTGTTCACCGACTGGCCGCCCGGGCCGCTCGATCGGTACACGTCAACGCGTAGATCGCCTTCGGGGATCTCGATGTGATCGGTCGTCTCCACCACCGGGAGTACCTCGACATCGGCGAACGAGGTCTGTCGCCGGCTTTGGTTATCGAACGGACTGATGCGCACCAGGCGGTGTGTGCCCTGCTCCACCGACAAGGTGCCGTAGGCGAAGGGGGCATGCACGGCGAAGGTCGCGCTCTTGATGCCCGCTTCTTCGGCATAGGAGGTGTCGAACACCTCGACCGGGTATTTGTGCGCCTCGGCCCAGCGGATGTACATGCGCATGAGCATTTCGGCCCAGTCCGCGGCGTCCACACCGCCGGCGCCAGACCGGATGGTGACCACGGCCTCACGCTCGTCGTACTCGCCGGACAGCAGGGTCCGGACCTCCATGGCCTCGATGTCCTCGCGCAGCTTGGCGCGGTCGGCATCAGCCTCCGCGACAACGGACGCGTCTTCGGATTCCTCCGCGAGCTCGTAGAGCACCGGCAGATCGTCGAGCCGCTGCCGCAGGGCCTCGACGCGCCGCAGCTCACCCTGTGCGTGCGAGAGCTGACTCGTCACCTGCTGGGCGCGCGCCTGGTCATCCCACAGGTTGGGGTCGGCGGCGGCTTCTTCGAGCGTCTTGATCCGGGCACGCAGGCCATCGACGTCGAGCACCCGCTCCACCGTGGTGAGAGTCGTGTCGAGGTCGGCGATGTCGGCTTGGCAGTCCAGATCCACAACTGTTCAGGCTACCGGGCAGAGCGTGGGTCCTATTGCCACCCGATGGCTAGGTGCCGGAGCCCTGCCTGCCGTGGGTGATCGAGGTGATGTGGTCGGCACAGAATCGCAGCTGATTTCCCGCGTCCGCGACCTCGGCTTCAGTGAGGTGGCTTGGTGTTCCCAGCACACTAAGCATCACCGCGACCTCGCCATTGCCGTCGAAGACGGGCGCGCCCAGAAAGCCGATGCGTCGCGGCTCACTGAAATCGATCGGCTCACCCATACGGGCGAGCAAGGCTGCCAACATGGATTGAATGGTGTCGAGTCGCTGGCCGACGGTGCCGTGGCCGGCCGGCTCACTGAGCTGCATATAGAACTTGTCGACACGGTCGCTCTGCACGGACGCGAAGTAGCCCCGCTCGCGGACCCCGGCCAGCATGGCCTGCATCCCGTCCCAGAGCTCATCGGTGATCGCCGGAGTCGCCCGCAGCAGCCAGCGCCGCACGTCCTCGTCCTGCGCCCATGCCATGAACACCAGACCGGCCGGCGCAGTGAGCCTGATCCGCTGACCCACCTGATAACTGCCGCCTGTCGGCGATCGACCGTGTGACGCGATGACCGCGACGTCCTCTCCCGCGATCATCGAGGCGGTGCATGCCGTTCCGAACCGGGTCGCGAGTCGCTTCACCTCGGTGTCCACCACCTCGGCGATCTCAAATCGCTGCCGCGCCGCATGCCCGGTAATCAGCATGGACGGGCCGATCGAGTACGTCTTGTGCCGGGGGTGCCGAACGAGGTAGCCCGCCTCGGTGAGTGCCTGAAGTATCGCGAGCGTGGATGCCGGATTGACCCCGACGGCCTCGGCGATTTCGGTCATCGACAACGGTTGAGTCGGTCGGCCCGCCAGATGGTCGAGGATCTGCGCGGCGCGCACCACAGCGGGTGCGGGCTTCGTCATTTACCCCCCAATCCAAACGTCTGGCTGCTAATATTTCAGTGAATTTGATATATCGAATTCGAACAAGAAATACAATACTTAACTACCTGGCTACCGGGGGTCCCGCTCGACATGTACTCCTTTGGCAAGCAGCTAGCCGCGCTACCAAGATCACGGTACGGCCCATGGGCGGTCATTGCCGCCGGAGAGACCGAAACCGCAACCGCATTCGCGCGCCACATCGCGGCAAACGGCATCAACATCGTCCTGGCGGCGCATGGCGGACGGGCCGACGCGTACACGTTGACCATGACTGCCGGCGTGAGCGTCCGGACCACCTCACCCGACGTCTTTACCGGTGAACTCGCCGCGGCGACAGACGATATCGAGGTGGGCCTACTGGTGTGCATCACCGACGAAGATGCCACCGGCGGCCGCTGTGGTGAATCTGCCCTGAATCGGTTGCGCACGCTCTACCTGACCCACCGATTCGGGCAACGAATCGCCGATCGCGGCGAGGGAGCCGTAATCATGGTGAAATCACTGGCCGCACAATCGATCTCCCAGGGCACACCACTACACCGCGCCGACTCGACATTCACGGCCGGCCTCCGCGACGGCCTGCTTCGGCAGGATGTCGAGGTTGCCCTGTTGGACGACTTTGTTCCACACCGCCCTGCGATGGACGCCGACGACCTCGCGCTCATGGCGCTGGCCCGCCTCGGGCGACAGCGTCACCGCCATTGCCTCCACGACGGAGACGTATCCGCCGTCCCACCGGCGCTCCGGGCCAACTGACGCGACCCGAACCGCTTGTGCACGTGGTGTTCAAATCCCCGTCCCTCGCTATCCAAACTGACGCGGTGGTAGGTTCCTGACCGTGAGTCAGGATACGAACGCCGCCCCCAAGACCGAACTGCTTCACCCCACTGCGGACGACTTCGCCGAATTCGACGGCGAAACGCGTCGGCTCCTCAAAGCAACCGTCGATTGGTTCGAGGAACGTGGAAAGACACGGCTGCTCCAGGACTACGTCGACAAGGTCTTCTACCAGGACTTCCTGGACTTCGCGGCACGCGAAAAACTGTTCGCAACCTTCCTGACCCCCGCTGCCGACGGCGCCGGAAACGCCGAAAAGCGCTGGGACACCGCGCGAGTGGCCAAGCTCTCGGAGATCCTCGGCTTCTACGGCCTGAACTACTGGTACCCGTGGCAGGTCACCGTGCTGGGCCTGGGCCCGGTATGGCAGAGCGCCAACACCGACCCGCGCAAGCGGGCCGCCGATCTGCTCGACGGTGGTGCCGTCGCCGCGTTCGGCCTGTCCGAGCAGGCCCACGGTGCCGACATCTACTCCTCCGACATGGTGCTGACCCCACTCGAAGGCGGCGGCTACAAGGCATCGGGCCCCAAGTACTACATCGGCAACGGCAACTGTGCCCGCATCGTCTCGGTGTTCGGCCGGGTCCAGGGCCGTGACGGACTCGATCAGTACGTCTTCTTCCTCGCCGACAGCGAGCACCCGAACTACAAGGTGATCAAGAACGTCGTGCCGTCGCAGATGTACGTCGCCGAGTTCGCGCTCGATGAGTATCCGGTCAGCGAAGACGACATCCTGCACGTGGGCGCGGATGCCTTCAGCGCGGCACTGAACACCGTCAACATCGGAAAGTTCAACCTGTGCTTCGGCGGCATCGGCCTGTCCACTCACGCCTTCTACGAATCAATCACCCACGCCCACAACAGAATTCTCTACGGCAACCCGGTGACCAAGTTCGACCATGTGCGCCGCGAATTCGTCGACGCATACGCCCGCCTGCTGGCAATGAAGCTCTTCAGCGAGCGTGCGGTCGACTACTTCCGCACCGCCAATGCCGAGGACCGGCGCTACCTGCTGTTCAACCCCGTCACCAAGATGAAGGCCACCACCGAAGCCGAGAAGGTGCTGGCACTGCTCGCCGACGTCATGTCGGCCAAGGCCTTCGAGGCAGAGAGCTACACGACTGCCGCTCGCATCGATGTGGCCGGTCTGCCCAAGCTCGAAGGCACCGTTGCGGTGAACCTGGCACTGATCCTCAAGTTCATGCCCGCCTACCTACATGATGCGCAGGACCTTCCGGTGCCCGGCGTCCAGCTGCAGCCCGGCGACGACGAGTTCCTGTTCCGTCAGGGACCGGCCAGCGGCCTGGGCAAGGTCCGCTTCCACGACTGGCGCAAGCCCTTCGCGGACAATGCCGGCATCCCGAACGTCGCGGCCTTCACCCAGCGTGCCGAGGCGTTGGCCACGCTTGTCGCCAGCGAGCGGGACGCGATCAAGAACGCCGGCCTGGACCTGCAGCTGAGCATCGGCGAGCTGTTCACCCTGGTGGTGTACGGCGGTCTGATCTTGGAGCAAGCGAAGCTGCGTGGCACCGACTCCGTGCTGATTGACCAGATCTTCGAGTTCCTCAACCGGGACTTCTCCACCTACGCGGTCGATCTACTGGGCAAGCGCGAGGCCACGGCCACCCAACGGCAGTGGGCCAAGGACGTCATTTCAGAACCGGTATTCAATTCCGAACGCTTCGATGAGATTTGGAATCGGATCGAGGCGCTCTCCGGTGCGTACGAAATGCGGGCCTAGTCCGCAGGTCTACCCGCGCACCCTCGTTTCCGTCGCTAGCATCGGTGGGGTAACCCGTCCGGACAGGACCGCGGCCAGCCCCCTGTCGGCCAGCCCATAGCCGACGACAGCCGCTGCCCCGTCGGGCAGATAAGGATGTACGAGGGTGCGCGCCGTTCACGTCGCCATCGTCGGTGCGGGCCCCTCGGGGTTCTTCGCCGCCGGATCGCTGCTCAAACACACCGATTTCGACGTCCACGTGGACATGCTCGAAATGCTGCCGACCCCTTGGGGTTTGGTTCGGTCGGGGGTGGCCCCCGACCACCCCAAGATCAAGTCGGTCAGCGCGGTGTTCGAGAAGACGGCCACGCATCCGCGGTTCCGATTCTTCGGCAACATCGAGGTGGGAGTGCAGATCACCGCCGAGGAGCTGGCAGCTCGCTACGACGCGGTGATCTACGCGGTCGGCGCCCAGTCCGACAAACCACTGGGCATCCCGGGCGATCAGCTGCCCGGCTGTATCGCCGCCGTCGACGTCGTGGGTTGGTATAACGCGAACCCCACCTACCAGAAGGTGGCGGTCGACCTGTCCGGTCAGCGCGCCGTGGTCGTCGGCAACGGCAACGTCGCACTGGACGTCGCACGCATCCTCGGCATGGATCCGGAGTCGCTACACACCACCGACATTGCCGATCGGGCACTGGATTCCTTGGACCACAACGCTATCCGCGAGGTGGTAATCATCGGACGGCGCGGACCACTACAGGCAACCTTCACTCCGCTGGAGCTACGCGAGATGGGCGAGTTGCCCGGCGTCGACGTGGTGGTGGACCCCGAGGACTTGGCCGGCATCACCGACGAGCAGCTGGCGGCGGCCCCCAAGCCCACCCGCACCAATATCGACACCTTGCGCAAGTTCTCGGAGCGGCCGCACACCGATGGCCATCGCAGAGTGGTGTTCCGGTTCTGCACCTCCCCCATTGAATTGCACAGCAACGGTACTGGCGAGAACCAAGTCGAATCGATCACTGTGGGCCGTAACGAATTAGTCGAAGAAGACGGGTATCTGGTTGCCCGCGATACCGGCGAACGCGAAACACTGCCGACCCATCTGGTGGTGCGTGCCATCGGATATCGCGGGGTTCCGGTGCCGGGATTGCCCTTCGACTCCCGGCGCGGGGTCATCCTCAATAACGCGGGGCGTATCGAGGGTCGCGACAACGAGTACGTGGTCGGCTGGATCAAGCGTGGTCCGGTTGGTGTTATCGGAACCAACAAGAGCGACTCGCAGGAGACGGTCGACACCCTGCTCGCCGATCTGGCAACCGCAGAACTGCGGGCCGCGCCCGATGTTGCGGCCCTTGAGGAATGGCTGTTGGGGCACGAGCCACACATCGTGTCCCAATCCGATTGGCTCACCATCGATTCGCACGAGCGGGCGACCGGTGAACCACAAGGACGCCCCCGGGTGAAGCTCGAAACGGTGCCCGAATTGTTGGCCGCGACGGGACGGCACGATCAGCCGTGACGTTGAGCTAGCTCAATCCAAACGCATCTGTCGCAGTTGCCCCGTACAGCAGCCATGCGGGACGTACGCGCTCGTGAACGATGAGTCTCATGGCGTCTGGGGCGCGCTCACCCCGAGTGAGCGTCGCGAACATGCCGAACGCGCGCAACGGCTATCGCAGGGGCACGCACCCTTAGAATTACCTTAGAAATCTCTTATTTTTCTTATCTTTCGGGTACCGTCGAGCTGGTCCGAGTTGGCTGAGCCCGAGGAGCGTGACGAGTGACCGAACATGACGTGGTGGTTGTCGGCGGCGGCCCAACCGGACTCATGCTGGCCGGCGAGCTGGCCCTCGCCGGAGCCGATGTAGCCATCGTCGAGCGGCGCGCAACCCACGACCTGGACGGTTCGCGCGCGGGCGGCATGACGTCACGCACCCTCGAAGTGCTCGATCAACGCGGGATCGTCGGCCGGTTCCTGCCCCAGGGACTCACCGCACCCATCGCGCATTTTTCCGCGCTCCTGCTGGATATGACCGACCAGCCGACCAGACACGCCTTTGGGTTGATGTTGTTGCAGTACCGCATCGAACGCACCCTGTGCGAATGGGTCGCCGAACATGGGGTACCGATCTACCGAGGGCGTGAAGTCAACGGGTTCAAAGCATCCGATGACGCCGTCGATGCCGATCTTTCCGATGGCTCAGCGCTGCGGGCGCAGTATCTGGTTGGCTGCGACGGCGGACGCAGCCTGGTGCGCAAGACCGCCGGCATCGATTTCCCCGGATGGGATCCGTCCACCAGCTGCCTGGTCGCGGATGTCGAACTGACCGAGGAACCACAGTGGGGCATCCACCGCCACGGCGCGCTGCATTCGATCTTCAGATTCGAGGAGGACGGCCCCGTTCGGGTCTTGGTGACCGAGCCCGAGATCGGACGCACCGGTGAGCCGACCCTGGGTGATTTGAGTACGGCGCTGATCGCGGCACGCGGGACCGATTATGGAATGCACAGTCCCACATGGATTTCCCGGTTCACCGACGTGACCCGGCAGGCGGCGACGTACCGCAAGGGGCGGGTGCTGCTCGCGGGAGACGCGGCGCATGTGCACTTCCCCATCGGCGGGCAAGGTCTCAACACCGGAATCCAGGATGCCGTCAACCTCGGCTGGAAACTCGCCCAAGTCGTCAATGGCACCTCACCCCAGGAACTGCTGGACACCTATCACGCCGAACGGCACCCCGTCGCGGAGCGGGTACTGCACAACACCATGGCACAGACCGCACTGAGCCGCGCCGGCGAGCGGGTTGACGCATTGCGCGACATCATCGCTCAGCTCCTCGCTCTTGACGCCCCACGTCAGCACATCGCGGCAATGATGAGCGGTCTGGACATCCACTACGACCTGGGCCCGCAGACCGGCCCCGACCATCCCCTGCTCGGGCGACGTATGCCGGACCTCGATGTGCGCACCGGCGATGGCATCGTCCGCGTGTTCACCCTGCTGCACGATGCCCGCGGCGTGCTCCTGAACCTGGGTACACCCATGACCGGCACCTCGGGTTGGTCACATCGGGTCGATTCCGTCGACGCCGAATACGTTGGCATAGAAGACGCCTTCGAGCTGCCCGTCATCGGTGCCGTCAAAGCGCCCAATGCGGTACTGATCCGGCCCGACGGGTACGTCGCCTGGGTCGGCGACGGTACGACAACCGGGCTCAACGACGCGCTACACGCCTGGTTCGGGCCGCCTCGTTCATAGCGGCGGCGGTTCGTAGTACCTCGGTGGCGGCTCGTGCTTCTTGGCCGGATCCTCTGTTGACGACGGCCCCTC
Organism: Mycobacteroides franklinii; assembly: GCF_002013895.1. Taxonomy (GTDB): domain Bacteria; phylum Actinomycetota; class Actinomycetes; order Mycobacteriales; family Mycobacteriaceae; genus Mycobacterium; species Mycobacterium franklinii. The sequence goes on from NZ_MAFQ01000015.1 coordinate 98,468, forward strand.
GACCGGCCCCGGTGTAGACGGCGGTGGCGGCACCGGATCGATGTTTTCGACCGACGGCGGCCCACTCGGATACTGCTGCTGCGGACCGGCCGGCGGCGCCAGCAGCACACCCCAGCGATCGGGGTTCTTCGGCGGGTACAGCACCGGGATCAGGTCACCGATGCGCGGCCAGTCGTTGACGTCGCGCACGATCTGCCGGTAGGTGACATATTCGGCGACCGTAGGACCGTTGAGCGCACCCGTGATTGTGACCAGTTGCTCCCCCGTGACCCCCTCGGGACGAGGGCTGACACCTGTCACCAACAGGGTCCCGTGCACCGCGTTCATACCCGGCTGCGCCTGCCTGCCGCGGCGCATCTGCATGATCAGGAAAGCCAGCGAGCCGCCGACCAGAAGTAGCACCAAGAATTCCCACACACTGTCATGGTAGGACTGCAGGCATGACGCCCACCGTGTCCTTGCGCGAAGATCGTCGGCTCGCACTCGAATTAGCCGATGCCGCCGACGAAATCACCACGTCCCGGTTCGGCGCACTCGATCTACGGGTGGACACCAAACCCGACCTGACACCGGTGACCGACGCGGACACCTCGGTGGAATCGGTCCTGCGTTCGTTGTTGCATCGATCGCGCCCGGCGGACTCGGTGGTCGGCGAGGAGTACGGCGGCGAGGCCGTATTCAGCGGTAGGCAGTGGGTTATCGATCCCATCGACGGCACCAAGAACTTCGCGCGGGGCGTCCCCATCTGGGCCACACTCATCGCACTGCTTGAGGACGGCATACCCGTCGTCGGTGTCATCAGCGCCCCGGCCCTGTCCCGTCGCTGGTGGGCGGCAGAGGGACTCGGCGCTCACACCCGAGTCGGGTCCGGCGAGGATCGGCTCATCCATGCCTCCCGAGTGGATCGGCTGACGTCGGCAAGCCTGTCGTTCTCCAGCCTGTCGGGCTGGGCGGACCGCGGGAAACGCGATCAGTTCATCGAGCTGACCGACGAGATCTGGCGCGTCCGGGGCTTCGGAGACTTCTTCTCCTACTGCCTGGTGGCCGAGGGCGCGGTCGATATCGCCGCCGAACCCGAGGTCTCGCTGTGGGATCTGGCCCCGCTGGACATCCTGGTTCGCGAAGCGGGCGGCCGGTTCACGAATCTGGCCGGCGAGCCCGGCCCGCACGGCGGTAGTGCGGTGGCGACCAACGGGTTGCTGCACGACGAGGTACTCAAGGCCCTCGACTAACGCCCCGTGCGCACCGCCGCTCCCCGCAAGCAGACGCTTATTGCAGGCCCAACCTGGGGTTTCGCTGCAATAAGCGTCTGTTCGCCGGGCGGCGACGGGTGTGACATACACCTCGTTTCCTGAGGATCTTACCGCTTAGTAAGATACGGTTCTTACTTCGGAGTAAGGTAACGGCCAGATACTCCGGCAGAACCCCTTTAACCCCAGAAACGGCTGGTGACATGACCAACACGTTGACTCCGCGCGACGAGAAGAAGGCCGCCAAGAGCAAGAGCCCGGCGAGGCACGAGACCGGCGTCGGCCTTCAGAAGCACAAGCGCGGCGCGATCGACATCCTCATCGCGGTGCTGACCCCGATCGCAGGTTCGGAGCTGCTGGACAAGTACAACCTGCGCGGAGCCTTCAACAAGGGCATCTTCGAGACCACGAAGGGCCTGTTCACCACCCTCGGCGTTGCCAACCGCACCTTCAAGAAGGTCACCGGCAGCAAGGGTGCACCCAAGCGCCTCGACAAGGCCAACGCCGACTACTTCGACCTCAACCCCGAGGACGAGCAGAAGATGATCGCCGACACGGTGAAGGAATTCGCCGTCGAGGTCATCCGCCCGGCCGCCTACGAGTCGGACAAGAACAAGAACTACCCCGCCGATCTGCTGGGCAAGGTCGCCGAGCTGGGCGTCACCGCCATCAACATCCCGGAGGATTTCGACGGCATCGCCTCGCAGCGCTCGACTGTCACCAACTCCCTTGTCGCCGAAGCTCTCTCGTACGGTGATATGGGTCTGGCCCTGCCGATCCTGGCCCCCTCCGGTGTGGCCACCGCGCTGACCAACTGGGGCAGCGCCGATCAGCAGGCCACCTACCTCAAGGAGTTCGCGGGCGAGAACGTGCCGCAGGCTTCGGTGGTCGTCGCCGAGCCGCAGGCACTGTTCGACCCGTTCAGCCTCAAGACCACCGCCACCCGCACCCCCAGCGGCTTCCGCCTCAACGGCGTGAAGTCGTTGGTTCCGGCCGCCGCGCAGGCTGAACTGTTCATCGTGGCCGCCAACTACAACGGCCGCCCGACACTGTTCATCGTCGAGTCGGGCACCGAGGGCATCACCGTCGAGGAAGACCCGAGCATGGGCATCCGCGGCGCGGCGCTGGGCCGGCTGAACCTCAACAACGTCGCGGTTCCCTCCTCCGGCCTGCTCGGTGAGGACGGTGCCGCGGATTCCGATTACTCCGAGGCCATCGCGCTGGCCCGCCTCGGCTGGGCGTCTCTCGCGGTCGGTACCGGCCAAGCCGTGCTCGACTACGTGATCCCCTACGTCAAGCAGCGCGAGGCGTTCGGCGAGCCCATCGCCCGCCGCCAGGCCGTTGCCTTCATGTGCGCCAACATCGCCATCGAGCTCGACGGCTTGCGCCTGGTGACGCTGCGCGGTGCCTCGCGTGCCGAGCAGGGCCTGCCCTTCATCCGCGAGGCGGCACTGGCCCGCAAGCTCGCCACCGACAAGGGCATGCAGATCGGCCTCGACGGCGTGCAGCTGCTCGGCGGACACGGCTTCACCAAGGAGCACCCGGTGGAGCGCTGGTACCGCAACCTGCGCGCAATCGGTGTTGCCGAAGGCGTGGTAATTCTCTAGCGGTTCTGTCCTTCTGAAGTCTTATCTACTAAACGAAAGTCTTTCCATGGCAATCAATTTGGAACTCCCCAAGAAGTTGCAGGCTGTTCAGGAGAAGGGGCATCAGGGCGCTGCCGAGCTGGTACGGCCCATCTCCCGCAAGTACGACCTGGCCGAGCACACCTACCCCGTCGAGTTGGAGACCCTGGAGACGCTGTTCGCAGGTGTCTCCGCGGCCGGCACCTTCGCCTTCGCCGGCGCAGAGGCCTTCCGCGCCGAGGAGAACACCAAGAAGCAGAACGTCAACGGCGCCAACATGTCCGCGCTGCTGAACGCCCTCGAGATGAGCTGGGGCGACTGCGGCCTGCTGCTCACCATCCCCTTCCAGGGGCTGGGCAACGCCGCCGTGTCCAGCGTGACCAGCAAGGAAGATGCCGACAAGTTCGGCAAGGTGTGGGCCGCCATGGCCATCACCGAGCCCGGCTTCGGTTCTGACTCGGCGGCGGTCACCACCACCGCCAAGCTCGACGGCGACGAGTACGTCATCAACGGCGAGAAGATCTTCGTTACCGCCGGTTCGCGTGCCACCCACATCGTGGTGTGGGCAACCCTGGACAAAACCAAGGGCCGCCCCGCCATCAAGTCCTTCCTGGTGCCGCGTGAACACCCCGGAGTGACGATCGAGCGTCTCGAGGAGAAGCTCGGCATCAAGGCCTCCGATACCGCGGTCATCCGCTTCGACAACGCCCGGATTCCGAAGGACTACATCCTGTCCGATCCGGAAATCAACACCGAAAAGGGTTTCGGCGGTGTGATGAGCACCTTCGACAACACCCGCCCGATCGTGGCCGCCATGGCCGTGGGTGTGTCGCGCGCGTCACTGGAGGAACTGCGCAAGATCCTCGAGGATGCAGGCATCGAGATCTCCTACGACCGGCCTGCACACGCCCAGCACGCCGCCGCCGCCGAGTTCCTGCGGATGGAGGCCGACTGGGAGTCGTCGTACCTGCTGACACTGCGTAGCGCATGGCAGGCCGACAACAACATCCCCAACTCGATGGAAGCGTCGATGGCCAAGGCCAAGGCCGGCCGCGTCGGCAGCGACGTCACCCTCAAGGCCGTCGAAATGGCCGGTACCACCGGCTACTCCGAGCGCACCCTGTTGGAGAAGTGGGGCCGGGACTCGAAGATCCTGGACATCTTCGAGGGCACCCAGCAGATCCAGCAACTGGTGGTGGCCCGCCGCCTGCTGGGGCTGAGCTCCGCCGAGCTCAAGTGATGCGCTGACCAAGATCCATTGCGGCCCTTCCGGGACTCCCCCGGAGGGGCCGCACCCTTTTCGTCGAGCCACTTGAGCACGAAGCGACGAAGCCAGCTAAGCTGCCGTTTCGATCGGTGCAGCGCATCACTTCAGGGAGGACAACCATGTGGGTTCGGTCAGGTCTGCTCGCTCGGCTCGTCCTGGTGAGCTGTGCCCTCGTTCCGTTCGGAGCCGGCGTTCCGGTTGCCAACGCGGATGAGTCGACCTGCGCTGCGATCGATCAGATGTCGAAGACGATCGACGACCCGGCCAACAACGGGCCGATCGTCACCGAGGCACTGATGTATCTGCGCGCCGACAATCCCGCCTACTCCGGCCTGGACCGACAGGTCGAGGCCATCGGCCAGGCGCGGGACATGTGGGGACGCAACAACGATGCGGTGCGTGCCAACCTGGATGGTGTCACCGAGCCGGGAGCGCGCCAGCAGCTCACTGCCTACGCCGACGGCCTCAGTGGCGCTTACGACCTGGCGGGAACGTGGCTAGCCGCTACCCCCGAGGTGCGCTCCTCCCCCGACATCGTCGATCGTGGCGGGGCGGTCGGCGGCTTATTGTTCGACGGCGCCAACAACTTCCACGTACTGGCGAACATCTGTAACGGCGGCCGACGCTAGGCGTGCGCCTCAACCCTGCCGAGGCACGCGGCCGCTTCCGGGCGGCGGCGGTGGCACGGCTGGCGACGATCAGCGAATCCGGTGCGCCACATCTGGTTCCGGTGACCTTCGCCGTCGCCGACGACCTCATCTGCTGGGCCGTCGATCACAAACCGAAGTCACGCAGCGACTTGCAGCGCGTACGCAATATCGCCGCGAACCCTGCGGTCAGCTTTCTGGCGGATCGCTACGACGAGGACTGGGCAGCGTTGTGGTGGGTGCGCGCCGACGGCATCGCGCGTGTTCTGGATACCCCCGACGCCACCTGGATCACGTTGCTGGCCAACAAATATCGACAGTATCGAGAGACACCGCCAACCGGCCCGATGATACTGACCGATGTTTTCCACTGGAGCGGATGGGCAGCCTCGGCTACTGAGGCCTGATCCCGTCACGCTCGCAATCGGCGAGCAACAGCCGCTTGATGACCTTGCCGGTCGACGTGCGCGGAAGTGCCTTGACGAAGTACACGTCACGCGGCACATGGAACTTACTGAGCCGGTTTTTGATGAAGGCGCGCACCATATCGCCGTCGAGGCCGGCGTCCTTGTGCAGCACGACAAACGCCGACAGTCGCTGCCCGAAGCTGTCGTCGGAGGTCCCGACGACGGCGACATCGGCAACCTGCGGCAGGAAGGACAGTGCGTCCTCCACCGGTCGCGGGAAGACGTTTTCACCGCCGGAGATGATCATCTCGTCATCGCGACCGTCGATGTACAGGCGGCCGTCGGCGTCGAGGTGGCCCAGATCGCCGGTATCAAGCAGGCCGTTCACCGACGCCGGTGACGGATCTGCCACATATCCCTCGAACAACATCTCATTGCCGACGAAGATCCGGCCCGTGACGCCGCGCGGCACCGGGCGCCGGTCGGCATCGAGAATCGCGATGGTGGTGCCCAGCGGCGGCCGGCCGACGGTGGTGGGCGCGATCGCAAGATCCTCGGGATCGGCGATGGTGGCCCATGACACCTCGGTGGATCCGTAGAAGTTGTAGAGCACCTCGCCAAATGCATTGGTAAACCGTTGTACCAGTGAGGCATTCAGCGGCGAACCGCTACAGGCGACCAATCGCAGGCTCGATGTGTCGTACTTCTGACGCACCTTTGCAGGCAGGTCCACGATGCGTTGCAGCATGACAGGCACAGCGATCATCGTGGTGACCTTGCGAGTGGCGATGGCGCGCAGGCACTCTTCCGGATCGAACTTCTCTTGCAGGATCACCGTCGCCCGCAGCGGTGTGCTGATCTGCAGGCAGCCCAACCCCCAGGCATGGAAGATGGGCGCCGAGATGAGCATGGTCTCGTTCATCTTCATGGGCATCCGCGAAAGCATTGCCGCGATGACGGCGAACCCGCGTGGCGTGGGCCGCAACGCCCCCTTGGGCGTTCCAGAGGTTCCGGATGTTTGCACCACCTGATGGCCGGGGCGGGTAGGTGGCAACACTCCGGGCTTGTCGGCTACCACGAAGTCATCGAGTCCACGGCGTCCGTTGATGGCACTGCGCCGGCCGGTGCTGACGAGCTCGACCTCCCACGGCACGTACCTGACGAGCTCATCGAGCTCATCGTCGACGAACACCCTGGTGAGGTTGTTGCGGGCGACAGCAATCTGGATCTGAGTTGCTGCGAGTGCGTTGTTGAGCAGCATCACGTCCACCCCGAGCATGCCGAAGGCAATGAGGCACTCGACCATGGCAATGTTGTTGCGGGCCAGCAGGCCAATCTTCGAGGTTTCGTTGATGCCGGCACGCATCAACCCAGTGGCCAGCCCTTCGGCGCGTCGATCAAGTTGCTCGAAGGTCAGTTGTCCGGCGTCGTCGGCGACCGCGAGCTGTTTGGGGGCGCGCGCCGCCGCGGCCGCATAGCCGCCCTGAAGGGTGAATCCCCACCGGGCCAGTGAACTCAACTGGCGAAGCCCACGGTCAGGGCGCGGAATGCGTACCACACCCACGCCGACCATCAGCCGGGCGATGCTGACTTGAAGATTTCCGTTGTCACCGGAGTTGGACACGGTGGAAGTAGGCGCGCCGGAGAGATAGTCATCGATTCTGTCCAGTCCGTCCATCAACCATTGGTTGACGGCCACACTCGGCTTCTTGATGCCGGAGGGCAATACCGATGCCGCCCGCAACACCGTGATACGGACTCGGGTCTGCGCAGACCGTTCCTCGAACAATCGCACGGAAATCAGCCCGTCGTTATCGACGCCCTCGATCGCAAGACTTTCCTTGGTGTTGCTGAGAATCAGCCGAACGCGAGCCTTCACCTTGGCGGACAACACCAGGTATTCGGGATCCGGTCCTGCCTCGGTGCTCTCGATCAAGGTCTCGCAGGAACCAACCCCGGTAAAGAACATGGGGTACGTATCGGGTGAGCTGATCAGCTCCCACACCAGCCCGCGTGGGTGCCTGAGCAACTTGTCGCAACTAATTACATCAGCGACCATAATAGTAGTCCTACCTGCGGTTTTCGGTCATGCATCGCGCGAGCGTACCCGATGACGCGCATCACTGCCGAATAACCATTGTGGCTCTTGTCACTACCGTGACCAGATTGCCGAACGCAGGCCAGAGCGAATTACCCACCACCTCGGCAGCGCACCGCCGAGTGGCAAATCATCGACCGTGCGGCCCCCGGGAGACGCGACAGGGTTCGCTCGCCCTGGGCGGGCGCCGCACCACTAGCTACCCATCACCTCGAGGCGGGCGATGAGACACCACCGCAGTGCGGGCATCGCCGCCACGATAGGCAGATGGAAGCTCCGGCATCGACCTCGCGCCCAAGATGATTGGAGCCTTCGGCAGGCACGCAACGCCTACGCGTGGCCCTCCCCTAGATGTGGGGTGCCTCGCGAATCTTGCTGTTGTCGTTCCCAAGTGTCTTGCAGTACATCGTGACCGAGGTACGCATCGCGGAGATCTCCAGGTTCGACGCATCACGCCCGCGTTCGTCCTTGACCATCTTGCTCACCGCGTCGTTCTGCTTCTGTTCCTCGGCGGCGATGAAGTCCTTGCATTTGGTATCGCCGCCCATGTTGACGATGCCCGAGCACCCCGCCAGCAGCGCGACTGCCACGAAACCTGTTCCAGCCAACACCTTCAGAGCGGTCATGCCGTGACAGTAGCTCATCGCCGCACCCACTCCGGCAAGATGTACGTTGACGCAGAGACAGGGAGGGTCATGTTCCATCTGTTCAACGAGCGCTCACGGCAGGTCATCGTGATCGCACAGGAGGAAGCGCGCGAACGGCAGCACAACTACCTCGGAGCAGAACACCTCCTGCTGGGCCTCGTGGGCGAAGGAACCGGGCTTGGTGCCCGCCTGCTTGCGACCGCGGGGGTCCGGTTCGAGAACGCGACGCGGGTGATTCAGCAGCTCATCCCGCTGGGTCAGGAGCCACCCGGCGAGAAGATTTCGTTCACTCCGGGCGCCCAACGGACACTTGAACTCGCTATGACGGCGTCGGAGAGTCGCCGGCACACGGAGATCTGCACAGGACACCTACTCCTAGGTCTCGTCGACGCGGCGGATCCCATCATCATCCAGATTTGGGAGAGGCTCAGCGTCGATGTTCTCGACCTCTGGGACAACGTCCGAGCGCACTTGGACGAGAATCTGGGCGATTAGGCGGACACCGCTTGCGACCGCACCGCGATGCCCTGCTCACCCTCGCTGGCAGCACGTCGCAGGGCTCCGTATTCACCGATATATCCGGCCAGACTGCCCACCACGGGCAGCATGCCGAGATACCGGAAAATCCGCTTGGGTTGCGGACGCTTCTCCAACTCGTCGCCGATGGCCCGCAGCGTGCCCGCGAGATGCCACAGCGTGCGGGCCAAGGCGAACGGCGACCAACTGCGCGGGCTCTCCGGCGCCTGATCGTCGGCACCCGCCAACGCCTCATCACTGAGCGTGCGATTGCACAGCACCTGCGCAAGCAGACGAACCTGCTCCCGATGATCGTCAATTCCGAGTTCCCGGGCGATGGCAACCAACACGATGGCCTGGTTGGAAAACCCGAGCAGGTCCTGCACGGGTAGACGCGCCGCGAGGGCACCGAAAACGCCTGGGAACGCAACAAATACGGTGTTGACGGCGCCAACCCGCTGCACCCACCAGTGCGCCTTCCCGCGGGCGTCCAGCATGTCCCACGCCTTTGTGCCGGGAGTCGTCGCCGTGTTCAATGCACAAGCCAGTGCGTCCAGCGCCTTATCGGCGACCCCCTCGCCGGCACCCAACTCGTAGGTGCGTTCTTTGAGACCGAACGGATCGGACTCCGCCAGCACCGTGAGCACCGGGTTGATTATCCGGACCGCACGGCTCAACACGTCGGCGATATCGGCGTCGGACAGCACGGCGGTAGGCAGCGAGATGAGACCCATGAACAGATCATTGCCTAGCCACCGACCGAGCGCGACAGCGTCCTCCCCGGCAACCCGGGCGGGCAAATCTCCAACTTCCCAACCGTTGACTTCGTAATAGTTTCGATATAGCTTCTGCGTAATAGTTTCGTAGGTACGGGAGGCGGGTCCCCTTGGCTGACTTTTTCTGGCACAACAACGCACGTAGGGGGCGTATCTAGTGGCACGGTTCTTCCGCCACGGTGAACTACCGTTGGTGCTCCTCGCCCTACTCGCTCAGCGGCCAATGCACGGCTACGAGCTGATGTCCGAGCTATCACGTCTTTTCAGCGCCGGTGGCTATCGCCCCTCCCCCGGGACCGTCTATCCCGCGGTGGATGCGCTGGCCGCAGAGGGCCTGCTCACCGGACATACGCACGAGGGCCGGACGGTCTACAGCGCATCCGAAGAGGGCGAGCAGGCGCTGGGCAGGCGTATCGATGTGCTCGCAGGAGTCGAGGTGCGCACGGGCGTGCGGTTCGGCGGCGGCGACTCGCTCGAAAAGATCCTCGCCCGTTTCGCCGCCCGGATCACGCCGTTGGCCGGCCGGGTGGACCCCGCGGCCGTCGAGGCAATCCTCGACCGCGCCGCTACCGAGATCACAGCCCTTGACCAAACCAAAACCCCAGGGAAGGAATCAAATAATGGACGGTGACGCCTTCGATCGAGCAGTAGAACGCGCCGAGCGCCGAGCTGAGGAAGAGCATCGTCGCCTTCAGCGCGAACGGTACGAACGTGCCCGGGCAATCAACCGCACCGCGTTCCGGATTCATGCCAGCGTCTTCGTCGCCGTCCAAGTGCTCTTGATCGCCATTTGGGCCCTGACATGGCAGTTCGACCACGGCACTGCCTACCCATGGTTCATATACCCGCTACTCGGATGGGGAATTGGCCTCATCGCGCACTACGTCTTCGTCAGGAACATGTGGCTACAGCCCGCACCGTCAACACATCCAGAGGAGTCCCAATGAACACCGCCACCACCAACGTCGACGCCAGACCCATCACTGTGCGGCGCATCAAATTTCGCTACCCCACAGGGTCCTTGAACCGCCACTACGTGCAAGGCGACCTCATGATGAGCCACATCGTCGCGATGATGTCCGCGGTGTTCCCCGAAGGGGAGGACTACTTCATCCGTTCTGTCAGGCACTTCTCCGACCAGATCACCGACCCGGCACTCAAGAGGCAAGTAGCGGGATTCATCGGCCAGGAAGTGACACATGGACGGGAGCACCGTGAACTCAACGAGCGCCTGCAGGAGATGGGATATCCGACGGCGTTCTTCGACAGACTGACTTCCCGCACGCTGAACTGGCTGACACGACACTTCCCGCCGCACTTCAACCTCGCCGTCACCGCCGCAATCGAGCACTACACCGCCGTAATCGCCGAGACGCTACTCACTGACCCCCGCGCACAGGATCTGTTAGGCGAGAATGAAGTTCGGTCAACGCTGCTCTGGCACGCGCTAGAGGAATCCGAGCACCGGGCCGTCGCCTTCGATGTCTACCGAACCGTCGGCGGCACCGAGCGGCTGCGCATTTGGGCCATGCGGCTGACGACAGTCGACTTCGTCATAGGTGCCTTCGTGAACATTCTGGCCTCCCTGACTCGCGACCGTGCCGCCTACAACCCACGACGGCTGTTCAAGAGTATTGCCGCGCTGCGCCGTTCACCGTTCGCAAACCGCGAGCTGATCGCGCGTATCCGCGCCTACAACCGCCCCGGATTCCACCCCAATGACGTCCCTAACACCGAGCTCGTCGAGCAGTGGAACGCCCGACTGTTCGGCGAACAAGGACAACTGGCCGACAACCTTCGCTAATAGCAGCGAGCCCCGGCCGGCGTGCACTTGCCCGCACCCGACTCCTTTGCTCCCACATTCATGAACACCGTGTTCGGAAATGCGGCGAGGCGTGCGTGGTGCGCACCACGGGAACCAATTCCGCTGGACAATAACGGCCAAACCACCACGAACGGAGGCTGATTCGGCGTACTGTGCCCTCAGCACAACAAGACAAGAAGGATGGGCAATGCAGCTCATGGTTTCGATCCCGCAGAGTTGCGAGGGCTGACCTGTGGCACTCACGGCAACTCTGATTACTGCCGCAGTCGGCGCGACCGCATTCGGCGCTTCACTCGCCATTGCTCCACAGACTCCGGACACTGTCCTCTACGTCATCAGCTCAGATCGCCCGATCACGGCGATCACCTGGAGAGACAGCCTTGGGCACATGCGTGATCAGCCCGTCGACGGCACGCAGCACACCTGGGCCTGGACCTTCACCAGTGACGTCGCCGATCCGCCGTACTTCGTCAGTGCCCAATCTGCCGGGGCTGCCGTGACGTGCCGCTTGATCATCAACGGCAAGGTCACGGTCGAAAACACCACCACCGGCCAGACTGCGGCCACCTGTCACGGATAGCCCTGCGCTCACCCGCGCGATTCAGCGATGCTTCGCGACCGTGAGCAGCACCGCTGAATCGGCCAGCGCCTGTAGCGAGTGTCGGGCATCGGGGATTTCGATCAGGTCACCGGCACGACCGTCCCAATGTTCGGCGCCGACGACCAGGCGCACCAATCCCTGAATGACGTAGATGGTGGCCTCGCCCGGATTCTCGTGCTCGCCGAGTTCAGCGCCCTCGCGTAGAGCGATCACCGTCTGGCGCAATATCCGTTCATGCCCGCCGACCACCGTGTCCGCGGCGTTGTGCCCGTCGTTGGCGCGCTCGAACAGTTGACGTATCAATGCATCGATCGAGCGTTTCTGCATCATCCCATTCCATGCCTCGGCGCCAGGCCCGTCAACCCTCCGCGTCCGTGCGTTCGGGTCACCCAATCGGGGCGGCTCGTTGCCCTGCCATACCCTGGCACCGTATGGCAATGTGGCCAACGGCGATGTAAACCAATACAAGGTCTGTAACTCACGAAGAGGAGTCGGCATGTCGTCCATACCAAGATTTGTGGCTTACGCAGGAATTGCCCTCGCCGCCCTGGGTGCGTCCACCCTCGGCGCGCCACTGGCCGCAGCGGAAGATCCCCCAAATTGCACACCCGCGGATCTGCTGGGTGTGACATCCGGCGTGGCGGCTTCGGAATCGGTCTATCTGCACACGCACCCTGACGTGAACGACTTCTTCAACGGCTTCAAGGGCAAATCGAGAAGCGAAATACGTTCGGCGATCGACGGATACATGGCCGCGAACCCGGACGTGAAGGCCGACCTCGACGGTATCCGTCAGCCGGTCACCGACTTCAAGGAACGCTGTGGTGTCGCGGTAAGTCCCATCAATTGAATCTAGGAAGTGGGGTGCAATCGCAATGAGCACACAGTGCGCCTTTGCGCGGTTACTAATCTTCGCCTTTTTGGGCGTGACCACCGCTGTTGGTGTGAACCTTGTGGACGACGGAAATGTCCAGGGCGGCACGGCGCCCGCGGTTACCTACAGCGCGGACCCTTGGGACGATGAGACGGAGTTCCTGACCGGAAACGACGCGATGAACATCTACACGCCGGATTCGCGGCAGATCAACGGTCAGCCGCAGAACATCGGCGGCGGGAGAAACAGCAACGGGATCGGCAAGTCCTGCAACAACCCCGGGGTTCAGTGCCGGTAGCTTCGGCATTCTTGCCTCTACAAGTACCGCGGGCCAGAGACTGACATTGTCTCTGGCCCGCGGTATTCCACGACCTTGCCTCCGCCCGGCCACATAGTGAATCCGCGACATTTGACCGGGCTCCGTTCGAGCCAAACCCGCCTATGTCACGATTACCGACGAATCAAGGATCGTGGCGGCCGCGGACAGTACCTACCTCGGCGCGAGCAGTGGAGGGGTGCCCGGCGAATGTCTCTTGTTGATCCATCACGCTTCGCTCCGTGGTACTGCCCACCTCCCCTGTTCCGGAACATCGAACTGGGCCGGATCGAAGTTTCATCGGGGCGCCTAGCGATTCGCGACGTCTATGACCTCCACTATCCGCAAGTGGTCCTGAATGTCGATCCAGGGAACTATCGCGTGTGGTCCACCGAGCTCAACATCCGAACAAAGCCAGGGGCTCCACTGTTTCGGCCGGCGTATCTGTCGATTCAACTCTCCGATGCTCCCCGCAAGCGGATCGACTTCCCCGAAGACCTCTACGGAAAGCCAGCTCCCCCATACGGAATCAGCGTTTCCACCGATCTGGGCATGATTCTGGTCCACGACGCCGAGTCTGTTTCTGCCAAAGAATTTGAGGCACTAGATCGCAGCTGGGAGCGCGCATGGGAAAGCGACAGGGATTACTCGGACGTCTACACCTCAGCAGGTGCGACAGTCATCACCTGTAAAACGGTGATCGACAAGTCCCGCCATCCGATCGTGGCCAGTTATGACGCCAAGAATCTGCCCGTCGGAATTCATGTCGACTTCGGGGTACTCGATGCTTCCCAAGCGACACTGCACAATTCACGCGGCCGTGTTCGGCGATGGGGCGCGGCCGCCGGCCGGATGTTCCGCCGGCGATAGGCCGACACCCCATTGATGCGCGCCCAACTTGCCGCCTCCGCCGCCGAACGGTTTAACGCCTCCGTGGAGGCAATCCTCGAGGTCGGGGATCTTTCCGATGAAGAAAGCCAGCAAGTCCCGGCGTGGTGGAACGAACTCGTCGAAATCCCTTGCACTGATTCGATTCACCGCGCGCTTGGCGAATGGAATCGCGCACTCCCGGGATCGATGCGACGTCTCAGGCAGTCCTGAACGAGTACTGCCTGGATGTATCACCGGTGCGAATGAGTTCCGACGAGCACACGGGCATCGCGCTGCAATACACATTCGATGCGCCCGATGGCCGTGAGTTCTTATTCGGCTACGCCCCTGAACGAACAGAATTATCCGTTGTCGCAAAGCTGCCGAAGAGTGTCAGAAGGTTCTACTCCGGCCTCCACAATGGTCTTCACAACGAACCTGTCTCTGAGCCGGTCGGAATCTACAAAGCCGACAAACTCATCGACTGGGCTTCCTGGCTCGGCGACAGTAAGTTGCACTATCTCAGTGCGCCACCCGAAAATCCGCCACTGGCCCGGGACCTGGCCATGTTCTACACGGACGGGGCAAGCGGATACATCCTTGCCAACACCGGTCCGCAAGGTACCGAAGCGTGGACCGCAGGGGCCGGACTGCTCGACGAAGAACCACGCGCATTGTGGGACGTTGTCGACGATTGGCTGGCCCTCGCGCTCACCGGCGATTTCATCGACTAGCGGCACCTTCGACGGGCATTTCCTCACGCACCAAGAGGCACATCGACAGCTAAGCGGGATCGCTGGCCCTTCGGCGATCTGACACCCAATTCTTCATATTGCCAGGCGGATACCGACTACCCCGCAACTCGACACCTGCACCCCAGGAAGTCGAGCTTGACAGCAAACATATTAGCTCTCATCAATCCTAGACATCAACACGTTACTATGCCATGATCCGTTTGGTAGCTACGGCGTGTGATGCGCGCGCAGCCGACAACGGGAGGGCCACATAGACATGGTTGTGAGCGCTCACTGGCGCATGCCACCAGGTTTGCGCCAAACACCGACGGTGGTGGCCACCGCCAGCCTTTCCGTCGACGGGGCGAAGATCATTAGCGACCGCGCAATACCGGGAAGAGGTCCACTGTCCAAACTGCCGCCACAGATGCCCGATTGCCAGGGCGGCATCAATCAGCCACCGTTGGATCAGAACCCAGGCATCAGCATATACAACACCAGATCAGTAGGGGCACAACAGGTTCCATCTCAGCGCGGCACCCGGATACACCCAAGATCGGGGCAGAAGTAAGTGGTAGATCCGCAGATTCGGCCGAGTGCTGCAGGGGCGCCTAGGCATCGTCGGTGGCCGACCGTTCTGGGTATCGCCGTTTTGAGTGTCGTGGCAGCTCTGACGTTGTGCGCCGTGGCGAGCTTCGGGTATCGGGTGTATGCCAAGGTGCGATATGAGTTCCGTTCGGAGCTCGCCGCCAAAACGGTCAACACGAACTTCTCCCAGATCAACGGCCGCTTTCCGGCTGAAACCCTCACTGTCAATCCGGATTACCCCGCCGGGACGTGTGTTCACCTGCATATGACAGCCACTCACATGCAGTTATCCAAAGCCAAATGCGGGGCCCCGGACAACAATTACTTTGTTATACAACAGGTTCGGAACCACACCGACTGCGTCGGCGATACCGAGCAAAGATACTGGGACACCAACACCGCGGATGGCGGCGAGTGGACAGCGTGCCTTGACTACTACTGGGCTCGCGGCAATTGCCTGAGCATCGGCAAATACGAAGCCACCCGCGTCAGATGCGACGACCGATCACACCTGAATCGAGAGAAGCCACTGAACGTCATCTTGAACACCACTACAAATGCGGGATGTCCGACCGGGGGTTTCCCGCACGCGGTGCGCAAGTTCACGATCTGCACCGAAACACAGAAGTAAGTACCGAACTCGTGACCGAAAGGCCAGCGTTGAAGCCGGTGATCGATTGGTCTTGTCTGGATTGCGGGATCGACACCGACAACGTCGACGGACACGGTCACGACGAGTACTACATGCTCCACCACGACCTATGGCTAGAGATCAATCCCCATGCGACTGGGCACCTGTGCATCGGATGCGCAGAAGGGCGCCTGGGCCGACGTCTGATCGCGTCAGACTTCATAGATGCTCCGGTCAATACGAACCCGCGAAGAGCGAGCGCACGTTTGACGTCACGTCTCGCACATCCCGATTAGGGCGTACCCCCCACAGCCACAAGCGCCGAAACACACCCGCTCCGATACTTTCGCGCGACCTAGAAGCGAGTCCGAAAAATGACGCGGGCCAGAGACCAAAGCTAGTCTCTGGCCTGCGCACCTAGTAGCGGGGACAGGATTTGAACCTGCGACCTCTGGGATATCCGAGAGTTGAGCTAGCACAAGCCGTCTCGGACAGTCAATCACAAGCATGAAATGATGGATGAACAGCGCCAATCCGACCGATTGACAGGAATGGACAGTCGAACACCCCCCCGGCTCCAATCCAGGACAACCGGGGGTGCCGTCGACCGGTGGACCAACGCCGAGGGACTGTGCCGCGTAGCCCTGCTGCGGGGGCCGCGCCCGAGGCAGGGCGCTGCGAGGTCTAGTTGGTGCTCACACCTCGTCAAGGAGTTCGTCTTGCAGCTCTGGCGCGGGGGTTCCGGGTACGTGTCGATGCCTGGTCGCGGCCCCTCTCCTCAAGCAAGGGAGATGGTTTCGAGGTGAGGGTTGGGGCCGCGACCAGGGCGGTGACCGGGTCACCGGGCCGATAGAGGTGGAACATCCGGCATCCCGGGCTGCCGAGCCCGCTGTGGTGGATCCCTGCAAGGCTCGGCCGGTCAGGCGTTGATGGGCTCTCGGGCCGGAGGCGATGCGGTATCGACTATCACGGTATCGGCCGGGCGATCCACGGTGATCTTGCGGGGCTTAGCCCTTTCGGCGACCGGGATCTGCAGGCGCAGCACGCCATCGTGATAGCTGGCAGCGATCTTCTCGGTGTCCAAGTTGTCCCCGAGGACCAGCTGGCGAGAGAAAACACCTCGCGGCCGTTCGGTAGCCAGCATGTCCCGATTCGGGTCCACCGGTGCGCGTTCAGCGCGCACGGTCACCACGTTGTGCTCGATATCCAGATCCAAGGAATCCTGGGCGATTCCGGGCAGATCGAACTCGACAATGAACTTCTCGCCGTCACGCCAGGCGTCCATGGGCATTGCGGCCGGGCGCGCGGCCGTACCAAGCACCTGCTGGGTGAAACGATCCAAGTCCCGGAACGGGTCGGTACGCATCAGCATGGTGGTCACCTCCACACAATCCTTTCTCAATATCGGTACGCAAACCGCATGATAATCTAGTTCATACGGCCTAGATTTTTATATAGCACTGACCGAGATAGAGGGCAAGTAGGTGACGCCAGAAAATTTCCCACTCCCGACGGGTGGTACTACCTTCGGGCCGAATGCGGCTCTGCCCGTAGATGATCCTTCGCGAACCCTGGGCGTGTACGGCATCTCCGTAGCAGCTGAACTCTCCGGTACCGCGGCCGATTCACTGCGATTGTGGGAACGTCACGGCCTCCTGATGCCCGCGCGCACCAACGGCGGCACCCGCCGCTACAGCAGCGATGACCTCACCCGCATCCGCCGCATCACTACCCTCGTGGCCGCCGGGGTCAACATCGCCGGCATCGCGCGCATCCTGCACCTCGAAGACGACAACACCGCCCTGCGCGCCACCCTCAGCCACCAACAACCCGACCCGCGCGCACGCTGAACAACAATGGGACGCATTCGGTTTGGCTGGCCAGGTTTCGTGCCTCCACAAAGCTTGAGTGCATCAACGGCACGGCCCTGATCCAGTGCTTGGCGTTGCAGTGCGCGGCGAACTGCTGCGCGAGATCCAGGACACGCGCGTCGCATTCGGTCACCGCATTGCCGTCAGGCGCCGACTGAAGCTGGTGAGCGTCCGCCGTCGGCAATACATGGCTGATATTGTGCGCGCATGTCCGGCCTTGTCGAGTTTGCTGCACAGCTTCCCGAACCCACCGAGCTGAAACGACGCTGCCAAATTCACGCCGTCCTGGCGGCACTCACCAAGGGGCGGCCAACTGAAGACCCCGCAGGGAATGTGCTGTACCGGAGGAGCTGGCGACCCGGCGACGACCTCGCCACCTATGCCAACGGGGGCGGCGACCATTGGTCCATCTTGTTCTCCACCCAGGACGGTGTGTTCTTGCGCGGCTACGACCACGAGTCAGAGATGAATACCTATGACGCCGAAATCGAATACTGGCCCGGGCTGATCGACGACCTGCCCGAGCGCTTCAAGTCCGAGCTCGGAAATAGCGACCTGTACGACTGGTTCGACGGCAATCCTCAGACGACAGTGGCCATCTGGCGCACCCCAAGCGACAACCGATGGGCCCACGGCACACTCGGAGAATCCTCATGGGGTGGAGAACCCTACGGCGGGGAAGGCTGGCTGTTTCATCTGCTAACCGAATGGTCTCCAAGCAAGATAGCCGAAAGGCTATATAGCCCAGTCAAACACACCATCACGCACGACGCCGTTGCCCGCGTCATGAACAACGAACCCCTCACCGACCCACTAATCCGGCAGTTCCACCCCGATCCCGACATCACCGCTCTGCTCACAGAAGCCGAACGCATCGGATACCAAACCCCAAGCCCCTAGCGGTTTGACGCCCGCGCACTCAGCCCGGCCTATGCGATGCGCAGAACACGCGGGCAGCCGGGAGCCCGGCCGCGATGGCAGGTACGTCGTCGTCGGCGAAGGGAAGTGCGGCTCCCCACTATGGTGACCTAATCACCCTTGGGTGTGCGGCGCATCCGGATGCGGGAGCCCACGGGCATTCGAGTTCGAGCAGCGACTCGGACAGTCAATCGCAAGCCTGAAACGGCGCTTGAGCAGCACCAACCTCGCCCATTCGAAGGAATGGACAGTCGAACACAGTGACGAACGGGTGCGACGCGGTGCGAATTTCTGGAGACTTATTGGAGACCGAAACGCCCCCGATTCTCCCGCACTAGAGGACGCCGCGGGCGCCGTCGACCACGGTGGACCAGTGCCGTGGAGACTGTGTCGCGTGATCCTGCGGCGGGTCCGTGCCCGCGGCAGGAGGGCATGGAGTTAACGCTGGACTAGCATTTCGAAGCACCGACTCCATGCGCCCAACACTTTGCTGCATGCCTATACTCGCCTAGTGAGGCTCCGGTTAGAGATTGCTCCATGGTGGGTGCATTGGGCGTTGTACTCCCTGCTGACGCTCGGAGCGCTAGCAGTTGCCTTCTGGGGTGGTGAGCTCTCCACCACTAAAGTCGCTGTGAGCGTGTCTATTTCGGGCGTGCTGGGACTGTGGTTCGCGCGTGCTGGCCGCAAGCGAGCGGCTTTCGTCCGCGAGACTCTTATCGCGGTGGAACCAGAGCGTCGGGCCGAAGCGTTCAATGCACCTCTTTTTGGCCCGATCCCCACCGATCCGACCGTACTGCGCGCCGCGGCGGCGCTGGCCCAACCCAATCTTGGCAGCACGCCGACCAAATGGATGGCTGTCTATGCCGCGTTGCTGATCCTGACCCATCTCGATGGACAGCTCAGAGTTCGCGATCTAGTGGTGGTCGCCTTCTTCGCTGCGATGGGGGTCTACGCCTGGATCAGTCCGATCCGCTTGGACGCTCGCGCTCAACTGCTCATTCAAGCCGCCGAACGGCAGGAGATCGCCGGCGGCCACAACGACGGCTCACCCATAACTGAGCCACTGCGGGTACAGAGATGAGCCTCCAAGCGAACACCACTTCGGGGCTCTCGATGCTGCCGATTGATTGGTCCTGTGCAGGGTTGCGGAGTCGACACTGACAATGCCGACGGAAGAGGTCGCGACGAGTACTACATGCTCCATCACGATCTCTGGCTCGAGATCAATCCCAACGATGCTGGCCACCTGTGCATCGGATGCGTCGAAAATCGGTTGGGTCGACGGCTAATTCGCGCGGACTTCATCGATGTACCTCTCAACACCAACCCGCGAAGGGCAACCGCGAGGTTGATGTCGCGACTCGCACATCGGGATTAGGGCTGGATTACACCCCATCCCGCAGCTCGAGCGGCAGGGGCGGTGGCGGGGCGCCGAGTACACGGTGTGTCGCCCAGCCTATCCACTCACGGATGTGTCGTACTGCAGCCCTAACTTTGCTGAATAATGAGGCGGTGGGGAGACATGATTGGCATCGCAGTCGCCATGGGCCGCTGCCCCCGACCGCGCGCGCCAGCAGTCGACGCATGCTGGTGGCGGTACCGATTTGCATGGTGTTCGTGTTCTTCGGCGTGAGTATGTTTCAGCATCCGGACACCTGCGACGGCAGACCAATGAGTCAATGGGACCGATGCCAGCACTACGGGCGGGCCCACGAACGGCTGCTGACCGGTTCTGAGACCAGCGTCCCAACCGTTGGCTATGACCGTGATTCCCAAATCACCTACAAGCGGATCATGGCTTCAGGAGGCATAGGGCTTGGTGCTGCAGCCTGGGTGATGGCCGTGATCTGGCTCAGAGGCAAGACACTGGACTGGCGGGCAAGGCGCCGCAGCTTCTGACATCGCCCACAGTCCGTCCACACCTCATCACACAACTCAAGCGGCAAGGGCGATGGCGGGGCACCGGGAACGTGGCAGGTCAATGGCGCCAGATTCGCGCTGCGCTCGGTATCGCCGAGGACGTCACCGCGCACAGCTTCCGCAAGCAGGCGCGACGCTCAAAGACGATGCGGGACTTCCTATGCCGTCATCGCAGACTCCCTTGGCCAGGCCGACATACTCACCACCCAGCGGCACTAGCTCGCGCGTGGCAAGGCGCACCCGGAGGCTGCGGCCGTACTGGATCGCGCGCTGGAACACCCTGCGAATTAGCGGTCCTTTAGTGACCCAAGACAGAAAAAGGTCCCAAAAATGACGCAGGCCAGAGACTAAAGCTAGTCTCTGGCCTGCGTACCTAGTAGCGGGGACAGGATTTGAACCTGCGACCTCTGGGTTATGCAACGGACTCTCGCGCCAGTTCCCGACACTCCCCCATTTTCTCACGGTTACCTGCCCTGATGTGTCTGGCAGAGCGTAAATCGCAGGTCCGGAAATCGGAGTTGCTCGGACATAAATACCGAGTAAATACCGACTGTACCGCGTTATATCACATCTCTCTGGCGCTATTTAGCGTTGCATTACGTCGTCTTGTCGTCTTACTCGCCATCCCGACCCGCGAGGGGGCTAGGCAGCTCCACGGGGCTTCACCTGAATCTCGCCCGTCTCCCACGCCCTCACGGCTCGCTGCTCGGCGGCTTCGTGCTGCGCGACGAACTCCCGCAACATCGTCGCGTCGTGCCGCAAGGTCGCCGTGACCGCCTGAACGTTCGATTCCGCGCGATCAAGCACACCCGACAGCGCGCTCCCCAGCGGCTTGAACACGGGGGCTGTCCGCCCATCGCGGGTGTACATCGAGCCAGACCGCCGAACCGCGTCCTCCACCTTGGCCCGCTCGGCGGCCAGGCCAGCCTCCAAGTCATCGGCACGCCCCTCCAACTGTTGCGCAAAGCTCAACAGCGCCTCGGGGTCTACCTGCAGCAACAGGTCGGTCATCGTCGGACCCCCTGCACCCCACCGAACTTCTGGCCATTCTCGTGGTCCTGGCCAGCGAGCGCTTCGGCACCCTCGGCCCCCAGGTCGGCCACCCGCGCCAACGCCCCCAACACCTTCCGCGTGTCCGCAATCGCCCCTTCCAGCAGCGCCGCGTGCCCCTCCCTCATCCCCGCCGAGACCACCGTGGGCAGCCCTTCCGCCGCCTCCCTTGCACCGTTCGCGAGGGCTCGGTGCACCTGGATAATCGTGTCTCCCGATGTCGCAACAGTTCCCATCAGTCCTTCTCCTTCTTCTCGACAACAAACGTCCGATTGGGCGCGGCCAGCCACTGAGCTTTCAACGACTCGGCGGCACGTGCGTTCAGTTCTTCTTGTGTCACGGGCGATTTCCTAACAGGTTGTCCCATTTTCCCTCGGCCAGCTCGACTTCGAACTGGAGCTGGGCGTTGCTCGCGGCCCGCATCTTGTCGAGCCCGTCCATCGCGGCGATGAACTCTTCGTGGGCTGTCGGGCGGTCAGTCCAGTCCAGCGCCTCGATGCAAAAGAACGTCGCCGCGATGGCAACGCTCCGCTCAGCCGAGCGGGCGTGCGCTGCTTGAAACGCTTCGTGTTGTGCCTTGTTCATCATTTCTCCTATGCCACTTGACTTCTCGATTGATTGAGACTCATGTACTTCTCGGACGCCCACACGGCCTCGCCCCAAAGTCCACGGCTCATCGACTCGGCGGCATCGGACAGATAGAACCGTGCCAGGGTGTCGAGATACCCCGCAGGCTGAGTGCCAATCCACCTGGCCGCGCGGATCCTGGCGCTCTCGACATCAAGCTCGCCACATCCCCCGCGACCAATCGCCGCGCGAGCGAAAACGCGCAGCGCCTCATCGGCCCCAACGCCATCCCGCCCGCGAGACACCTTGCACGACAGCACTTCTTCCGCGTCCACAAGCTCCTGGTACTGCTCGGCACTCTGGCTGCCCTCCCCGCCGGAAACGGTGCTCAGAAGGCCCTCCACTTCCCAGTTGCGGGGAATCAGGCTGGTGAGCTTGTCCTGCACCACGAGGGAGCCCGACAACTCGGGTGTGGCTGGCGTGCCAGGCATCTCGCCAATCGGTAGGACTTCATCGGGCAGGAGGATGCCCGCTGGGTGGATGCTCACGGCGTCCGCCGTGGCGTACACCGTTCGACTCTCCAGACCCCTTCTGATGGTGGCGACCGCGAGGGGTTGACCCCACCCCGCGTCGTCGAAAGCATGACGGAGCGTGGCCAACGCGCGGTGCAGATGGGCTTCGGGTTCGGGCAGGTCTGCGATGAAAATGGCTGGGATGACAGTGGTCTCGGGGTTGGGGAGTTCCACGCCAGGAGAGAGACCGTACGTCTTTTGAATCCACCCGAGGTCGGCCACGGAGCCACGAGGGGCTGGTGCTGGGCTCTGCTGAGGAGCAGCGGGCGGGGCTGCTGGTGCGGCTGGTGGCCCCTGCATGGCGGGTGGTGCGGCCTGCACTGGTGGAGCGCTCAGACCGCCCCCTCCGATTGGAGCGAGCCCAGGGGCCACGGGAGTCACGGGAGGAGTTCCCGATACGCCTGGCGTGATTCCCGTGGAGGCGGGCAGCGAGGATCCTGGCGAGGTCGGTGCCGTGGGGAGCTGGTGGGTCGTGGCACTGGTGACCGCCGTGGCGATGTCCGCCGCTGCAGCGGGCAGATCAGGCAGCGGGACGGACGGGAGGTTGGGCAGTCCAGCGGATTTCGCGTCCTGGTGACGCTCGGTCGGTTGGTGGGCCTGCTGCTGGCCTGCGGGGGTGCCCGAGGTGGGGCCACTCGAAGACTTGGCGCTCGGGGATGCGGGAGTGTCCGATGGGCCGCTTCCCGAGATGAGATTGGTCAGTGTCGGGTTCACGGGATGCGTCGGCGCGGTGGGCACACTCGGAACGCTTGGCGTGCTTGGTACCTCGACGGCTGGAGTGCTCGTGGCCCGAGGCATTTCAGGCAGACGTTGCGGCTCCACGACGGGCTGGTCGCCATGGTTGTATGCCACCACGGATGCGTGAGGATCAGGCCGCTCGGTGGTCGGCTCGGTGGAGACACTGACATAGCTCGGAGTCGTGGACGCACCTGGTGCGCCCGCGAGTGAGTGGCCGATTCCGTCGAGGTCAACGCCGAGCTGCGTTGCAACACCAGCGATGTCGTCACGGTACCTGGACGTGAGGTCTGTTGATGATGGCGTAACAGCGGTGCCCGAGGTCTCACTGGTGATGGCGTCTTTGATTTCCGATGTTCCCGTGGATACGAGGGCCGCGATGCGTTTCTTTGCTTTACGAATCGTGCCCGCCGCATCCGCCATCCACCCACTGATTGTCGTGTAGTTTTGGCTCTGCTGACGGAGCTGTTCAGCCTGATGTGTATATCCATTGGTTACGGAATCGGCTGTCTTGCCCTGCATTCCAGCTTCGGTCTGACGCTTAGCATCGTCAGCAGACTCTGCTTGTGCCTTAGTCGCAGTTGCGGCATCATCCACAGCCGCCTCAGCTGCGTGATAGGAAAGCTCGGACTCGGGTGGCCAGTTCGTCCCAATCAAGAAGTACGGGTCGTCTGCGGGTTTCTCGACATCAGGTTGTGGGGCCATTACGAGCACCCTTCGGGATAGGTCTTGTCAATCGGGTCTGAAATATCATGTCCTGCTTGAAGTTCAGCCCGCACGTGCTTCACATACTGGCCGAACTGCTTGGCTTGTTCCTCTGCCCCAACGCCAGGGTCAGAAATAATGTCTGCACGAGTGGCAGCCAGTTCCTGCGTCACCCAACCCAGCTTCTCTCTCACCCAGGCATCGCTCCCCGGACTCCGAACACCCGCGAGGATCCCCGCAACGGTTTCATCGCTCGGAAGCACCAATCTCGCTGGAGCAGTTTGATTTCCGACAATCACACGCGGGCACGGCGGCAGCGGGTGAGTCGCCCAAATCGCGCTCACGTCCACCAGAGCCTGAGCCGCGACCGAGCTGCTGATCATCCCCGTGCTGCTCGCCGCCAAGGGGGTGGTGGGGTGCTCGGCGTTGCACCCCACCACCCCGAGAATCACGCCGAACGCGACGGTCAACGCCGCGAGAATTGTTGCGCCCGGCTGGAATTGCGATTTCATCATGGTCACACGCTACTTCCCTGGCGTGAGCCCTGGAGAGGCTGAGTGAGCCTCGCCCTTCAGATACTCGATGCGGTAGTCCTGCGGAGCCTTGCCCTGCAAGGCCAGGCCAGAGTCGGTCAGCTCGGCCTTCAACGATGCGCGGCGCTGGGCGATGACGCTCTTGAAATCAGTCTCCACGCCCGCTGGATTGTCCATCTGCGCGTTCCCCTGGCGGGCCAGAAGGGCGAGGTCGCGCTTCCCTGCGAGTGCCCGCATCCTGGCGTCGTAGACGATTTTCTCGGCTTGGTCGCCGTCCACACCCTCTCCTGGGCGGTTCATGTTGAAGACAGCGCAAGCGTTGTCCGTCAACCAGTTGTCCCCGATCAGGTTGTGCGGGTCGTTGGGCTTCGGGATGTCCGCGCACTGCTGCTCGATGGGAAAAACGTCGGGCAGCGGCTGGGCTGCGGGCTCGCTGGTGTGCCCGCACGCCGTCAGACCGACCGCCACGAAGCTCGCTGCCGTGGCCGCGAGGATCCTTGCATTCATTTCTCTTCTTCCTTTCTCGATGGTCGGTCTGAATGTTCTATCTGGGGGACGGTCTTAGTTGCCCTGCTGGCGCAACGAACTCAGCAGACTTCCCCCGCCCGCTGGGGGTGGGGGGAAGGCGGGAGCCTGGACGGGGGCGCGGGGATCCTCGTCTTCCTCGAAGTCCTCGTCGTCGTAGTCTTCCGGGTAGTCCTCCACGTCATCGTCGCGGTCGGGATAGCGAGCTTCCAGCTCAGCCAGCCGAGCGGAGGCGCGCTCGGAGGCTCGGTCGTCGTTCCACTCCATGAGCTTGACTCCTGCGATGAGTGCGCCGACCGAGCCTCCGAGCGCGATCAGCACCCAGGCCCACCACGGGATTCCGGTGCTGGTGGACGCAGGGGCCTGCTGCTGGCGAGCAGTCGAATCGGACTGACGGCAAGCATCTTTTGTTGACGAGTTGATGTTGCAGTAGCTGTCCCGAAAACCCGGCGAGAGCGTCGTCGGCGCGCTGGTCACTGCCACCGTGGGCGCGGGGGCGCTGCTGCTCCCGCACGCGGCCAACGGGAGCGCCAGGGCTCCCGCGACGGCAACGGTGGCTCCGAAGCGCTTGATACTCATGCCGATACCTCTTCTTTCATGTACAACGAGTTCCACTCGGACGCCCGCGCTGGGAGTTCCCAGCCGCTCGGCAAGTTCATTTCCGACAATGCCGCGAGGCTCGAATTTTCGACGCGCTTACGAGTCTCGATTCCCGCCACCACGGCGGCAGCGGCAGCCACGCCGACTGTGCTCAAACGGAAGCCGTCATCGACTTCGCCGACTCTCCAAGCGTCCTGAATGGCCTGCTCCAAGCCAGCGAAATCACGTGGCGGGTATTTCCGCCCACCGCCGAGGAGCCACGACACTAGGGTCATCGCGGACACCTCGGCTACGGGGATCCTGGCTTCAATCAACCGTCGTTGGATTTCGCCCGCGAGCATCATCCGCCGTGGGGCTGATGTGTCTTTGCGCGCGTCGCCTATCGACGGTTTCATCATCACCACAAGTTCTGGAATCCCCGACTTGACAACACTTTCCATCGCCAGCTCGGCGGTCGTCAAAGTTCGAGCCGTCTGAGTCAGCACGTCGAAATTCTCGATGCGAGGGGCACGGACGAACCTCGTCACGGGGCTATCCAGCCCTTCAGCGAACGCGGCGACAGATACCCCAGTCACTACCGCGTCGAGTCCGACAACGAATCTCGTCATAGCGAAAATCCTTTGCTCTCTGCAGTTTCCGACTCCTTGTCCGCCTCGACCACAGGGGGCGTGACAGGGGTGTCGGACCTCTCGACCGTTTCGGTCACGGTGGGACGTGACACGACTTTTTCGGTGCGGCCCAGAAGTCGCGCAGCCACACGGGATTGGTCCTCGACTGGCTCGCGCTGGGCCAACTCGTCGTCCAGCTCGGCGGGGTCTCGGTATCCAGCTTGGAACAGGACGATGCCGTGGCCTTCAGTCTCCATCACTCCCCTGCCCTTGTTGCTCATCATGATTTCCGTGGGGTCAGGCGCATTCGGAGACTGACGACCCAACACGGTGACAGCTTGCTCAGGCGTGCTCACGCGGAAACAAATTTTCAAGGCTGCATTGTCGCGGATGACGGTGGGAATGCTTGTCGCGTCAGGCTTTTGAGTAGTCAGGACGACGACGATTCCAGCACTGCGGCCCTTTTGAACGAGCGTCCGAACCAGCTTGCGCACCTCGTCGGCGGATTGCTTCTCTTCCTTGTCCATGCCCGAGGTGTCGAGCCAAGTCTGGCATTCGTCGAGGACGATGAAGACGGGCTTCAAGCCTAGCTTGTTCTTCTGCTCGGCCGTCAGATTCCAGAAGTTACTTGCGTTCAATGCCACGTACATGGCCTCGGCCCGCACAGTCCTAAGCGCGTCGAGCTTCCGCAGAGTCTCCAGCGGAGCGTCGATGTCACCCGTCCGGTCGTACGTGCTCGCGATATGACGGAGGGGGTGCAAATCGAACCCGGCCTTGCCATCGAAGACGTGGAGTTCGCACTGCCCAGACATACCCGCGAAGACGGGCAAGAGCGAAGCTGTCTTGCCTGACCCGGGCACGCCGCCGACTACGAGACCGCTGGAGCCATTCCACGTAATCCAGCATTCGTCTCCGCTTGCAGTGACGCCCAACAGCGACCGACCCCTCTCAGCGTCGAACGTGCCACTCGCGGGAGTTGCGCCTGAAAAGGGGTCGATGTCGTTCATGTGCAGGACGACTTCACCGTCAGGGCCGTCCGAAATCCGCATGTTGTCGGCGTCGAGCCCCGCATTCTTCAAGCCAGCGCGGAGCGCATCTATCCGTGAGTTCCAATCACGAGCACTCCGCCCCGGCTGATGTCCGAACGTCAGCCGCAATCCCGTCCGTGTGACCCGCACATCGGTCAAGCTCGGCACGGCGGTGATCGTGACTTTCCTCTCGACAACCCCGTACCTCCCTTGCACCTGCTCCGTGCTGGTGCTCGAAACGGTGAGCCCAGCGCTTTCCAGCAGTCCGGCGAGCCAGTCGTCATTCCTCAAAAGTTCAAGCACGCTGTATCTCGCGGCGACTTCCGGAAGCAGTGAAATCGTCTGATCGCTCCACCCGACGAAGCTCGGGTCGTGCGCCAACTCGGGCATCTCGGAGGCAATCACACGCGGAGCCAAGTCGCTCTCAGTTACTCCTCCACCCGCACGGAGCACCAGCAATGGGCCACCATCGGAGCCCGTGATGCCTACCCGCGCGGCAAGTGCGGAAGGCATGGAACTCTTCACGTGCCACACCCACAGCGGCGGGCGGTTGAACCCCGCACCGCTGTATCGCGACAGCGGGGTCGAGAGCACGCGCTTCTCTTCCGACGCGGCCTGGCGCGTGATTTCCGCGATGGCCTTCTCGGCGTCCGCCCGCGCTTTCAGTTCGATTTGACCGAGCTTCTCGGACAACTTTTCCCACTCGCGCTCCGCGTCGCGCTCGTCGCGGTCGAGCGCGTCCAGCCGCGAATCGGCCTGACGAATCTGACGCTGCCAGAGGAAGTCCTCGCGCTTCTCAGCGCGGCGAGCCTGGAGCGCACGGCGTTGCTGCCTACTCATGCGGTCCACCTCTGCGCCTGCTCGCGCTCGACGCGCTGAACCGCGCCGGCGAGGTTCCGCTGGGCCTGACGCCGCGCCCGCTCAACGGTCTGGCGCATCTCGCGGTTCGCGTCGCGCTGCGCGGAATTGACTTCTTGCGCCACCTCTTGGCGCGCTGACCGCGCCGCCGTGGGGCGAGCCCGCTCGGCACGGACGGTGGCACGGCCCTGCATCGCCATCCACCCGATGAGCGCAGCAGCGAGCAGTAGTCCGACGCCCCACAGGGGGTACTCGGAAAGGAGAGACAGTCCTGAAAGGGCCAGCACGCCAACCAGAATCCATCGACCCATCTGCTCACCTCCTTGGCCTCCGAGGGGCTCTTTGCCCGACCCCTACCTCTTAATTCGAGGGACGGAGGTAGGGGAGTTCCCTCGTTAATGATGATAATCCGAACGGTTTGCCTAGTCAACATCGAATACAACCAATTCCGGTGTCTACCAGTGGCTTCTGTTACTCTGTCATTAACAGTTGACTTTGCCAGTGGCGCATAAAGTGCCCGTGAACTGGGGAAATGCGGAGAACAGGGGGTCCAAGGGGGCGTGGTGATTCGGGTATTTCCGCAGGTCAGAGCCCTAATTGAGAGAGGCAGCGCGGGGTTGTTGAGGCGAGAACTCCCAGGTCACAGGAGTTTTCGGCCAGCCAGACAGTTCGCCGCGAGCGCCGTGCCGTGGCATCGCCACGGTGCGGTGGGAGCATCGGGCGGGGCGCTGGGAGATGAGTAGGTCTTACAAACGGGAGGGCGGAGTGTCCGAGAGGCGTTATGAGACGGGGGAAATGGGCCGCGAGACCGTCTTACGCGGGGCGTTCCGAGGGCACTTGGGAGCGGGGGTTCGAGAGGCGCTCGGATGGCCGCAGAACGTGTTCTCTAGCAGGCCCTATGTGGGTGCGTGCTCATCGAGAATAGAGGGTCGCGGAAATCTTACGGGCCGTCTTACGGAGCGTCTTACAGCCCGTCTTACGGGCTATCTGACGGCGGGCCTTACGAAAGCGGTGGTTCGGGGGGTCAAGCAGCGAAGCAAAGGGCTCAGGAGACGGCTACCAAGCCGTATCGGCGCTGGGCCTCGGCGGATTCGAGCACTTTTGAAACTACCGAGTGGTGGACACCCGCTCGGTCAGCGAGCACGTTCTTCCGAGACTCCGACTCCCCCAATTCGAGGATCCTGGCGACCACGGACACGGGCTGTCGAACGGCGCGAGATTCCACAATCCGCTCGGCCAGCGCGACGACCTCAGGCGCGGGAGTTGTCGCGTCAGGGCTCCCCTGCGGCGCGCTGGGAGACGCGCTGCGCGGCGCGGTGGGCGCGGCCGGGGTGGTGGAACGCGGCGCGGCAGGCGCGGGACTGGACGCGGTGGCGGGAGTTGGGCGCGGCGCGGTGGAGGTCGCGCGGTGGTTGCTGACCTGGGGTTGCGCGGCGCGCTGGGAGACGCGGCGCGTCGGTTTATCCCCAACTGCGACGAGGGCCAAAGTCGCGACGCCAATCGCGAGGTCGATGACCAGCGGGAGCACGAACGCGAGCTGGCGCGGGATGTGCGCGAGCACTGCGAGGTCACGCAGCGCGACGAACGACAACAAAAACGCACCCGCTGCGAGGCCCGTCGTCGCCACGACGGCGGCGCGGTACACCCGCCCGCTGGCCGATGTCTTGGCCAACACGGCGATGCCGTGGACGGACGCCAACAAGACCGTGGGAGGCACCGCCGCGACCGCAGCGGCGAGCCATCGGGTGGACGGTGACGCGGTGAGCGCCGCGTGAACGACGTTCCCGGCGAGGGATACAGCGGTGGCTCCAGCTAACCAGGACCAGAAGAACCGT
>NZ_MAFQ01000016.1 GCF_002013895.1 Mycobacteroides franklinii
AGCTTCTGGGAATTTCGCGGAAACCGGCTGAAGTTCTAGGTCTGGGGGTTTGTGGTGGTGGTGTATGACACGGGTCGGCAGGTGCTCGATGACGGTGCCAAGATCCGGGATTTTTGTGGGTACTGGGAAATTCTGAAGAGCCATCAAGGCGAGCTGAGTCAGGCGGGGGTGGACTTCTCAGGTCTGCCGATGGACCGTAGTGCCGCCGATTTCGACTCGGCCTATTACAAGGAGGCCGATATCAATTTGAAGGTGATCCGCGAGTCCGGAGATCACCTTCAAGACGCGGTGGCCGGCGGCACCGAGCATCCAAAACAACCCGGCAGATTTCGCCAACCGGCTCAGCACCGGTGCCGCCGCGATCATGGCCGACAACAAAGGCCTTGAGGACTCCGAGAAACACCTCTATGCCTGGCATGGCAGCCCCGGAGTCAATTGGCCTGCGCGACAAGTCAAAGACGATCTACGCACCAGCGTCATCGGCGCATTCGCCACCGCCATCGCCGCCTTCAACGACGCCAACGCCAGCATGGACCAATTCGTCACCGACAACTACACCATCCTGCGCGAAGCACTCAACATCAGCGAAAACGGACCGGCCGTGGGGAGCCCACTGACCCCCGACGAGCAAGATCAGGTTGGCCAATGGTCGCAGTATTCGCTCGACGGTGTCGGCGGTGGGGACTGCTCCCGGTGGGCACTGGCGAGTGCCTTGGCCAACAAATACGGAACGCGAGAAGGCCCCAACGGCAAGGAGATCAATCTTCCCGCCGATGTGCAAAACAAACTGATGGACGGCATGCCCCTGCATTTCCCACCCAATCGAGCAGACATCGACCAGATCACCCGATGGCAAGGAGTCCAAATCTACGACCCCAACTCGGAGCGCGACGGCTTCCCCGGTGGGCCAGGTCTGATGACCCAGCAGCTGCAAAGCCTGGGCATCGACTCCGTTGTCAACAACGCCACGGGCAGCTCTCCGGAGGCGGTGACGGAATTGACGAACCAGATGACCGCCGACCTGCAGGCCGGACGCCAAGTGATCGTGAACGGCTCGGTGACACCGGGCGGCGGGCATTTCTTGTCGATCTCGCGTGTGACGTTCGATGAGAACGGCCAGCCGCAGTACTGGGTCAATGACTCCAACCGGACGTCGGCGGGTACTCGGAACGGCGGAACGCTGCCGTATCCGTGCGACCGCGCGACTTTGGAGAGATTCCTCCGGAACCGGACCGCGGCCCCGCCCGGATACAGCACCGTTCCGTTCTAGGTCTGGGGGTTTGTGGTGGTGGTGTATGACACGGGTCGGCAGGTGCTCGATGACGGTGCCAAGATCCGGGATTTTTGTGGGTACTGGGAAATTCTGAAGAGCCATCAAGGCGAGCTGAGTCAGGCGGGGGTGGACTTCTCAGGTCTGCCGATGGACCGTAGTGCCGCCGATTTCGACTCGGCCTATTACAAGGAGGCCGATATCAATTTGAAGGTGATCCGCGAGTCCGGAGATCACCTTCAAGACGCGGTGGCCGGCGGCACCGAGCAGGTGGGTTTGATCGGTGAAACCGAGCGCCTCTCACAGTATTTGAAAGGCAACGCCGCCGATGCGGCCTGGGAAAAATACAAAACCAACACCGAACAGTTGCAGACCAACCTTCAAAAATTGAAAGACGCCCAGGAAGCGATCAAGGGTGTCGATGACAACTTGTACTTCGGGCTGAACAAAAAGCAAGACGAGTACACCGCGGCGATCACGTTGATGATCGAAGGCACGATCCAAAACAACCCGGCAGATTTCGCCAACCGGCTCAGCACCGGTGCCGCCGCGATCATGGCCGACAACAAAGGCCTTGAGGACTCCGAGAAACACCTCTATGCCTGGCATGGCAGCCCCGGAGTCAATTGGCCTGCGCGACAAGTCAAAGACGATCTACGCACCAGCGTCATCGGCGCATTCGCCACCGCCATCGCCGCCTTCAACGACGCCAACGCCAGCATGGACCAATTCGTCACCGACAACTACACCATCCTGCGCGAAGCACTCAACATCAGCGAAAACGGACCGGAGGAAAGCTCTTTCAACAAGGTGACGATGGAGCAGTTGCAGGCCGTCTTCAATCAGGGGAACTTCGCGAGCCTGCCCGCGGAGCAGCAACAGCGAATTCTGGACCAGCTCAACGCGATGATGGAACATGCGGGCATCAACACGCCGCAGAGACAAGCCGCGTTCCTCGCCACCTGTGCGATCGAATCTGGAGAGTTGACCATGTGGTACGAGGGCGCGTATCCGGGCGGACCCGACGCTGACTGGTTCAACGCACACTACGGTCCACAAACCCCCAAAGGCCAAGAGCTCGGGAATATCGAACCGGGAGACGGCGCGCGGTTCATGGGCCGCGGACCCATCCAGGTCACCGGGAGGAGCAACTACCAACATTTCACCGATTGGTACAACCAGAGCTACAACCCGAATCCGCCAATGGATTTCACACAAACACCGGAACTCCTTCAACAGCCCGAATATGGTTTTGCGGCAGCGGAATGGTACTGGACCACACACGGGATCAACGCCGCCGCAGACAGCGGGGGGATCGATGCGGTGACCGATATCGTCAATTACTACGACGGCAATCGGGACAAGAAGCGCGATGTCTACCAGCGAGCACTGTCCGTACTCGGCGGGTGACAGAAGGAACAACGACATGTGGAAAACGAACGTCTGGACACTGCGTCCTCTTGCCGTGCTTGTCCTCTCACTGGTGGCCTGCTCCTCTGGCAGTCCGGTACAAAGTCCTGCAACCGCAGCGCCGCCGACAGACTTTTGCACCAACCTGGGTGGGACATGGGATAGTTCCAAAGAAAGCTGCTCCCTGACGGGTACGAACTCGAAGAACATCACCGCCAAGGTTCAAGCCGCATACCCGGCCAGCTTGCTGCAGGACCCGACCGCGGGCCCGGCACTACAACAATTCCTGACCGACTTCTTCACCAAATTCGGTCACCCGAATGACAATGTCACCCAAAACAGCGAGGCGAGTCTCGGCTATAAGACGTACAAACACGCCCCGGACACACTGTCCGTCGTCTTCACCGAAGAATGGTTCGTGACCGGTACGCCTCATCCCAACGATGCGATCGTCACCTTCACCTTCGACCAGACAATCCAGCGGCAACTCACGCTCGGGGACTTGTTATGCCCGGGCGTAAACCCGCTCACCGCACTGCCCCCGCTGGTCCGCCCGTATGTGGAACAGGCTGTAGCCCTGGACAAGAACTCCCAGTTCACCATCAGCCAGTTCGAGCCTCAGCCCGGCCATGGCGGTTACAGCGACGACTACAAAGCCTGGTATCTGGACGGCGACGGCCTCGTCCTCGTAATGCCTGCCGAGCGCGCAGGGCCGGTCCATGCCGGAGCGTGGCAGCCCCACATTCCGCTCTCCGCGCTCGAAACCATCCGGCGTGGGGGTTCCTGCTCGGCGTAGGACCGTGCCGATCAAAACTCCGAATTACAGACGCACACATATCAATTGAGGGGACTCCGATGACCGCACGACTCATCACCGCCCGCGCTGGACGACGGAGCTGGGGGATTCTCCTGGCGCCACTCGTTGCGCTACCGGTCGCGGGGTGCGATCCGACGCCGCCGGCCGCCGCGCCCTCCGCGATGTCCGCCGTGGCGACGACGTCCTCTCTTCCGGCCCCGGCACCGCCAAACTTTCCCCGTAGCCCGGCCACCATCGACGCCACCCTCGACGGGAATCCGTTGACCTTTGGTGACCCGGCCTGTCTGGGGTTCGGGCAGGAAACCACCATCGGCTTTAGCACCGCGCCGCAAGGAAATTCACTGACCTTGCGGCTGGACACCGCGACCTCGTCCGTGAATGAGGTCCAGCTCGGCCTACCGGGACGAGGCACCTACCTGTGGAAGACGTGGTCGCATCTGCCGTCACCACCCACGGTCGCAGTGCACGGCGCGACGTACAACGTCTCGGGGGTGGTGTTTATGAATCTGGATCCCGGTGAACCGAAACCGATTCCGTTCACCGTCACCGCAACGTGCCCGGCATACCCCAGCCCGCGGCAGCCGGAGACGCCGCCTGCCCCTCCGGCACCCGATCCCAAGGGACCCCGCGTGGAAGCGACGGTCGACGGCAGGGTCTTCGTCGATGGCACCGATGCCGCCTACTGCAGCCGCGAGTCGGACGGCTCGTTGAAGGTTGAGGTGAAACCAGCGTTGGGCAAGCCTGGAAACAACCTCACTTTTCAGGTGCAGGACGGTGCGGTACTGCACGGATACGTCGGCGGTGCACTGTTCAACTACACAACCCGCGTTCCCTCCAATGCATCTGTGATCAAGGACGGTGACGCTCTTCGCATCAAGGCCGACCTGTACCGGATCTACCAGCAGCAGGCCTACGACGAACCCCATGCCGTCGGACTCACCGCCACCTGCCCGGGCTTCTAGCCCGTCACAAATTCATGGAACCGATTCCCGTCTGCTGGCGTCCCAGTAGGTAGTTGAAGCCAAGGAGGCCCCTCGCATGACATACATCGACACTGACGGTATGGAGAAGTTGGCGGGCGTGTGGGGTCGTGCCGCCGAAGGCCTGCGTGCCCAGGGAGACAGGGTTCGGTCCTGCGAGCTGCGGGCAGAGACGTTTGGGGCCCACTACGCCGAGCAGATGGCCGATATCGAGCCGGCTATCGAGCGACTCGCCGGGCTGATGACCACCGGTGGCGCGCACTGCGACGACTACCGCGACAAGCTGCGGATGACCAGCAGTGCCATCACCGGCAGCGATGCCCGGAGCGCCTCCCAGCTTGGTGGCCACGAATGAGCACGAACGACTTTGGGTGACTCGGCTAGTCACCCAAAGTCGTCGGTACTACTTGGTCCAACCAAGCCTTTTATTGGCCTCCGCGATGACGGGCGCTGAGAAGTCGCACCACGTTTGTCCGGTCTGCACCTGCGCGGCGGACACCGCCGCTGTCCCGGGCTCGAAGTCGAATTGCACTATATTGTCTTCCGGCCCCAAAAGCGCAGCGCCGCATTCGTTTTGCTCATCCTTCATGACATAGATCTCGGCGCCATCGGCCTGCAGGATCCTGACATGAATGTCGCGGAAGTTGGTTGCACCATCGGCGTTCTTGAACAACTTCAGGTTCAGTACCTTGTTGTGATCGGCGTCTTGATAGGTGCACTGCTGTATCCCGTTTGACTCCCTGGCCCGGGAATTGATCGGGGCCGCGCCATGGGCGCCCAGCTGCTCGGGTATGACAAGGCTGCAGGGATCTGTTGCGGGGCTAAACGGCTGGTAGCCAGAGGTTTTCGTCTCTGATGCTTGCGCGGCTGATGTCGCCACCGAACTCGATGTGGCCGGAGAAGACGCACCGGTGGTCTCGGTTTTGGGCGATCCGCATCCAACTCCGAGAAGTCCCACCGCAGCCACGGCCGCCACCCATGCTCGTTTACTCATATTCACTTCCACTTTTTTGTGCCGAATGGATCTTTGAACGCATAGAAGTCGTCTTCCTCCAACTCCGTTGGTGTAGGAGGAATCTGGGGTGCCGGAGGGGTCTGCTTGCGCTCAGTGAAAACCGGTTCAATCGGGGTATCGATGTAGCGTTCACCCTGCAATCGAACGGCCTCCATCTCCGCGACGCCGTCGGTGACCTTACGCACCAGCGCCTGCAGGGCCGGGTCGAGTGGAACCTCCATCACTTGCCATCCTCCCATGGCGCACCACCCGCACCGCCGGAATAGCCGTCACCAGGAGCTGCCTGGAAATCCGGGGCCGCCAACACCGCGGCCGGCAGATCCTTCACCAGCTGTTTCCCAGCGTCACTGCTGACGCCAGCTTTGCCGAGGGCGTTATCCACAGACTTGTTGAGCGAGTCCTTGCCCTTCTTCTCCAGGTACGCCGCCGGGTCCTCGAAGAACTCGATGACGGATTTCACCAGGTCCACCGCCTTCTGAACCTCGTCGACCAGTTTTTGTGCCTCCTGAAAGACTTCCTTGAGGATCATCGCCAGGCGCTCCACCTGCCAGGCAGTTCCCGCAATGGGAATCTTCTTGGCCAGGACCTTGAGGGCGTCCTTCCAACTGTCGATCTGAACTTCCTGCTTCAGCTTCTCGACGACCATGTCGACGATGGTCTTGATCAGCTTCTTGATCTGCTCCACCAGCACGTCCAGGCAATCCTTGATGACCTTGGTCAACGGCGCCTCGGCTTCAAGACCCTTACTCAGATCCTCGGAATAACCCTCAAAAGCCTGGGCCGACTTGCCATCCCAATGTGACCGCGACTGCTCCGTCATGCTGGCAAGCGACTTGCCGGCCCCCTCCATGCCCTTGCCAGCCTTCTCGTACACGTTGCCGATACGCGTCAGTTCGGCCCAGTTGCCGACCAGCTTCTCGAACGTGTCGTTGATCGGGCTCCAACCGGACACCTTCTGGATCGCCTCATCGGCATCGGCCACCCACGCGGCCTTGTCTCGCACGATGGACACCACATCGGCTTCCTCGTGCTTAGGCGCGGCCAGATCCGGAGTATCCCCGGTCGAGTAGTGCTTGGCGGCCGTGGTGGCGTCACCGTCGCGCCGTGAGTCGTGTCCGGGCAATGGCGATGCGGCCGCCCTGATTCTGGCGCCCGTCTTGTTTTCTTGTTCCTTGTAGGTGTTGGCGAGAGAAATCAGCTCATTGCCGGTCATATACGTCGCGGTCTGGCGCTTGTCATATCGCTCAGAGGTCTTGGTCTTGGCGGCCTCGAAGGGACCCTTCAACTGGGACATGAGGCCATCCCAGCCGTCCTTGGGGCCACCCTCGGAATCCACCAGAGCACGCACCTTGCCCAGATACGCCGCTAGATCCTCGACACCCGCACCGAAACCCGCGAGCTCTTCGACGTTGACGCTGAACTTCTCACCCATCTACACAATCCCTCCGGCTGCTGTCGTACTTCTCCGTACGACGTCACGATCTCCGGATTCGGTTCCATCGGGACGAAAAGATTCAAGATCAAATTGAATCTTCAACTACAGCGGCGGCATCGCCGGCCGCCATTACACGTCGAGGAAGCGCACGTCCCTGGCATTTCGGGTGATGAAGCTGCGGCGTGCCTCCACGTCCTCGCCCATCAGAATCGAGAAGAGCTCGTCCGCCGCGGCGGCATCGTCGAGAGTCACCTGGCGCAACACACGTACGGACGGATCCATGGTGGTCTCCCACAGTTCCTTCGCGTCCATCTCGCCCAGACCCTTGTAGCGCTGGATGCCGTCGTCCTTGTTGATCTTTTTACCGGCCTTGAGCCCGGCTTCCATCAACCCGTCGCGCTCGCGGTCCGAGTAGGCGAACTCCGGCTGACTACGCTGCCACTTGAGTTTGTACAGCGGCGGCTGCGCCAAGAAGATGTGGCCGTGCTCGACGAGCGGACGCATGAACCGGAACAGCAGCGTCAACAGCAGCGTCGAAATGTGCTGGCCGTCAACGTCGGCGTCGGCCATCAGCACGATCTTGTGATAGCGCAACTTAGCCAGGTCGAACTCGTCGTGAATTCCGGTGCCCAGCGCCGTGATGATGGCCTGGACTTCCGTGTTCTTCAAAACCCGGTCGATACGTGCCTTTTCGACGTTGATGATCTTGCCTCGCAGCGGCAGGATCGCCTGGAACATCGAGTCGCGGCCACTCTTGGCCGAACCACCGGCCGAGTCACCCTCCACCACATACAGTTCGGACTTCGACGGATCGGTAGAGCGGCAGTCGGCCAGCTTACCGGGCAGCCCCCCGATGTCGGTAGCACTCTTACGCCGCACTAGCTCGCGCGCCTTGCGCGCGGCGATCCGTGCCTGCGCCGACGAAACCGCTTTGTTGACAACAGTTTTCGCGTCCGCAGGGTTGGAGTCGAACCAGTGTTGAAGCTGCTCGTTACACACCTTCTGCACAAACGACTTGACCTCGGTGTTGCCCAGCTTGGTCTTCGTCTGGCCCTCGAACTGCGGCTCGCCGACCTTCACCGAGATCACCGCGGCCAGGCCCTCACGAATGTCGTCACCCGTGAGGTTGGTGTCCTTCTCCTTGAGAAGCTTCTTCTCCTTGGCGTACTTGTTGACCACCGTCGTGAGCGCGGCACGGAATCCTTCTTCGTGCGTACCGCCCTCGTGGGTGTTGATGGTATTGGCAAAGGTGTGCACCGACTCCGAGTAGCCGGCGTTCCACTGCATCGCGATCTCCACCTCGTGGCCTTCGCCCTTGCCGGAGAAGTCGACGATGGTGGAGTGGATGGCTGACTTGGTGCGGTTGATGTGCTTGACGAAGTCGACCAGGCCATCGGGGTAGTGGAAGACGCGGTTCTTAACCTTGTGCGGCGCAGCCGATTCGGCGGCCTGCTCCTCGGCGGTCTTAGGAGCCTCCGCCGTGTCGCTGACCACCTCGTCAGTCACATCGGCGTTGCTCACCCGCTCATCGGTGAGTTTGATGGTCAGGCCCTTGTTCAGGAATGCCTGCTCTTGCAGGCGCCGGGCGACCGTCTCAAAGTCGTAGGTGGTGGTCTCGAAGATCGTCGGATCGGCCCAGAATCGGACTGTGGTGCCCGTCTTCTTGGTCGCCGCACCCTGCTGCAGTGTTCCCGGCTCGGACGCCGTGTAGACCTGCCGCCACTCATGGCCATCCCGCAGGATCTCCAACTCAACCTTTGTGGAGAGCGCGTTGACCACCGAGATACCCACGCCGTGCAGACCACCGGAGACGGCGTAGGAATCGGAGTCGAACTTGCCACCGGCGTGCAACTGGGTCATGACGACATCAACAGTGGGTATTCCGGAGGCATGCATCGCCACGGGAATACCGCGGCCATCGTCCCTGACCTGGATGCCGCCGTCCTCCAGCATGGTCACCTCGACGGTCGTGGCATACCCGGCCATCGCCTCATCGACGGAGTTGTCTACAACTTCCCAGATCAGGTGGTGCAGACCGCGCTCGCCGGTGGACCCGATGTACATACCGGGGCGCTTCCGGACCGCTTCGAGCCCCTCTAAGATGGTGATCGAGTCGGCACTGTATTCGCTCTTGGCACTCTTCTTCGGCGCAGCCACGATCGACTTTGTCTCCTGTCTGGAAGTAACGACTCTGGCGGGCCCGCTCGATAACAAGGACCCCGCGATCCGTCTCACGACCATCCTACTGGTCTGTACCGACGGCACCTAGTTTCAGGGCATGTTTCGTCCCCTCTATTTACGCCGTCCGTCGCATATCTCGGATCGGCCTGTGTCTAGACGCTCTGGACGCCGGTTCCGGCGCGCGACGCCGCGATGAGCCCTCAGCCGTAGGTGTCGCGCGGACCACGTCCGGCGATATGCCGGGGACCCTTGCGCCACGACGGTGCGGTCGGTCCGGAGATCTTCAAACTGGTCACCACACCATCGCCGACGGCTGCGGCGATCTTCGCCAGCAGCTGCGCCTGCACCAGCCGAAGCTGTGTGGCCCACGCCGTGGACTCCGCTGCCACCGTCAATACGCCCTCGTTGAGCGCGGTCGGAGTCGCATGTGCGGCGATCTGCTCGCCAACGACCGCCTCCCATCTTCCAAAGACCGCGCCTTCGGAAACTCGGGACGACCAACCCCGGCGTCTCGCCAAATCGCCTGCGGCCCCGCCCAACAACTGGGGGTCGCGCGCGTCCGGACCCGGGCCCGACCAGGTCCGGCGTCCGCCGGCCACCCGGCGACGCTGCTCCGGAGATCTGCCCCCTCGACCGATGTCCTTACCCTGCTGTTTGGCCGCCCCGCGAGCCTCCTCGAGTACCCGGCGCACCAGATCCATGCCCTTCACCCCAGCCAAGTGCTCGGGCGGCCAGGCCTCTTCCTCACTCATACGCCACCGACTTTCGTCCCGCAGGGTCTTCCTGCACATCGACGGTAACCGTCCGCGCCGACAATTCCTCGGGAACATCATCAGGAACCGCAGCCGTCACCAGGACCTGCTCCACATCAGCGGCAACCGTGGCCAAACACCGTCGCCGAGCCCCATCCAGCTCAGCGAAGACATCGTCGAGCATCAGCACCGGGTCGGTGCCGTCGGTGCGCAGCAGGTCAAAGGCCGCCAACCTCAGCGCCAACGCAAACGACCAGGACTCTCCGTGGCTTGCGAACCCCTTGGCAGGTCCGTCCCCGAGCCTCAGTTCCAGGTCATCACGGTGTGGTCCGACCAAACAGACTCCCCGCTCGATCTCCGCTGACCGTTTGGCCACCAATCCCGCCTGCAACGCATCGGCGAGGTGCTCCACCGACAGCTCGGCATCCACCCCGTCGACGCTACTGCGGTAGGCAATGTCCGCCGAGCGCGACGCGGGGGCCAGCAGCTGGTACGACTTCTCCACCAACGGCCGCAGCTCGCTCACCAATTCCAAACGTGCAGAAAGTAATTCGGAACCATGGGCTACCAAATGGCCGTCCCACACATCCAGGGTGTCCAGCACGCTTTGGTCGTTGCGTTGCCGTAATGCCGCCCCCGCCGTCTTGAGCAGTGCGGTCCGTTGGCGAAGCACCTTGTCGTAGTCCGCGCGCAC
The DNA here is from genome assembly GCF_002013895.1 of Mycobacteroides franklinii. Classification (GTDB taxonomy): domain Bacteria; phylum Actinomycetota; class Actinomycetes; order Mycobacteriales; family Mycobacteriaceae; genus Mycobacterium; species Mycobacterium franklinii. Next base: position 10,555 of record NZ_MAFQ01000016.1, read on the forward strand.
CCCAGCCATCCGGGGCCTGCGCTGAATCAACAGATCATCCAGGAAGCGCCGGCGGTCCGACGGATCACCGCGCACCAAAGACAGATCTTCGGGAGCGAACAGCACCGCATGCAGAATCCCGACAATCTCCCGGGGGCTGCGCACCGGTGACCGGTTGATCCTGGCCTTATTGGCGCGCCCGGCAGCGATTTCGAGGTCTATGGCCAACTCGCGACCATCGTTGACCACGATGGTCGACACGACCGCCCGCTCGGCTCCGGTACGGATCAGGGGTGCATCGGTGGAAACACGGTGTGACCCTAACGTAGACGAATACCACAGCGCCTCAACAAGATTCGTCTTGCCGTAACCGTTTGGCCCGACGAATACGGTGCGACCTGGCTCGAGCTCCAGGTCGACACGCTCCCATGACCGGAAGTCCCGTAATCCCAGTTGTCGTACGTACACCTCGGTCCGCGGGCCTCCCTCAGCCGGAAAGACCGACGCGCTTGACCGCGTGGCCACCGAACTGATTGCGCAGCGCCGAGACGGCCTTCATCGCAGGCGAATCCTCTTGGCGCGAAGCGAATCTGGCGAACAGCGAGGCGGCAATCACCGGTGCGGGAACCCGATGATTGATGGCCTCTTCGACGGTCCACCGGCCCTCACCCGAGTCCTCGGTGTATCCGGAGATCGCATCGAAACCGGGGTCTTCCTTCAATGCCTTGGCCAGCAGATCCAGCAGCCAGGAGCGCACCACCGTGCCCTTGGTCCAGGCCTGCAACACCGCCTGTACATCGGTGATCAGCGGTTCAGCGGCCAGCAATTCGTATCCCTCGGCGTAGGCATGCATCAGCCCGTATTCGATGCCGTTGTGAATCATTTTGGCGTAATGACCGGCCCCGACAGGACCCGCGTGGACGAATCCGTCGGCGCGATCACCCTCGGGACGCAGCGTGTCAAAGATCGGCATCGCGCGCGCCACATCCTCATCACTGCCGCCGACCATCAGCCCGTAACCATTGTCCTTGCCCCACACGCCACCGGAAACCCCGGCGTCAATGTAGCCAATTCCCTTGGCGGCCAGCAGATCTGCGTTCGGTTTGTCCTCAGTGAAACGTGAATTACCGCCATCGATCACGAGGTCGCCTTCGGACAATTCTTCGGAAAGCTCGGCAATCGTCTGCTGTGTGATCGGGCCCGACGGCACCATCACCCACACGACGCGGGGCGCCTCGAGCGCATCCGCCAATCCTTTCAGCGACGGCACGTCGGTGACCTCCGGACGCGGGTCATATCCGATGACCTCGTGCCCACCGGCGCGCAGCCGGTCGCGCATGTTGAAACCCATCTTGCCCAGTCCAACCAAACCCAGCTGCATGACCCATAACCTCCGATGAACAGTCCGTTGCCGTTAGGAACGCAAGTCCTAGCCGGGCAGACGCACCGGCATCAATAGATAGACATACTCAGTTTGCGCTGCCGTGAACGGCCCGGAGCCGTCCGGGGAGCTTTGATCGTCATCCGCAGGACGCAGCACGGCCGGACGGCTCGGCGTGGTGAATCCGAAGGTGACCCGGCTCGAATGCAGCGACCCCAGCCCGTCGGTCAGGTAAGTCGGGTTGAAGGCGATGGTGAGCGGCTCGCCGACGAACTCCACCTCCAGCTCTTCCTCCGCACGACCCACATCGTCGGCACCGGCCGACAACCGCAGCAGTCCCGGCTCAAACTCCAGGCGTATCTGGGCACCGCGATCGGCAACCAGCGCAACACGTTTGATGGCTTCCACCAGTTCCGAAATAGCGACGGTCGCCAACGCGGTGTGCTCGGTCGGCAACAGCTGGCGGAACTTGGGGAACTCCGCGTCCAGTAGCCGGGTGGTGCTGCGCTTGCCGTCACTGACGATGCCGAGCAGTCCCTCAGATCCGATTGCCGAACCGGCACCGAGCGCGAGTTGCACATCGGACCCGCTCGACGCCGACTTTGCGGCTTCCGACAACGTCTTGGCCGGCACCAGCACCGCGGCATTGATGTCGCCGGATCCCGAGGTCCACTTCAGCTCACGCACGGCCAGGCGGAACCTGTCTGTAGCAGCCAAAACCACTGTGTCGCCGCTGATTTCGACACGAACACCGGTAAGCATCGGCAGGGTGTCGTCCTTACCGGCAGCGACCGCCACCTGGCCGATGGCCTCGGAGAACACATCAGCGCTGAGCGCGCCCGTTTCTTCCGGCAACGACGGCAGGGCCGGGTAATCCTCCACCGGCATGCTCGGCAGTGAGAACTTCGCACTCCCGCAACTGATCAACAGTCGGGTGCCCTCCAAGGCGACGTCGACCGGCTTATTCGGCAGCGACCGGGTGATATCCGAAAGCAGTCGGCCCGACACCAACGCACTACCGGAAGCCGCAACCTCAGCCGGAACCTTCACCTGCGCGGAAACCTCGTAGTCGAAGCCCGACAGCGTCAAACCCGTGTCATGCGCGGTCAGCAGCACACCAGCCAGCACCGGAACCGTCGGCCGGGAGGGCAGACTACGGGCAACCCAGGCCACCGAATCGGCGAAATCATCCCGCGCGACCCTGAACTTCAGGCTGGTGTCTGCGGCAGTCGGGCTCGCGAGATCCATGAATACCCTTCGCTTCCTCGTTGTCCAGGTCGGACTGTCTCCACACAAAAACACAAAAATCAGTAATGGCCATCGTGGCACGTCCGAGTGACAAGACCGACAGCGCATCGGGCAGCCATCCGGTATTTACCGGAGCACCCTGCACAAGTCTCGTCACACGGGTTGGAAGCCGTCAGGCCATGCGGCTTCCGAAGCACAACCGTAGATGCTTTCGGCGCATCGGGAAAGCGGATCGGTTTCTCGTAAGACCCCTCGCGTCCATCGCCGGGTTACCGGCCGGACGGGCCATGTTGACGCATCCATCCACACAGCTGCTTTTAAAGAGAGAGATTAGAGAGAGATTTAAGCAGTAGTAGTAGGTGCTGTGGAAGCTGTGGACAGACAAGTGTTATCGCACCACAGAGGCTCAGTGAGGCTGTCAGGAATTTGTGGATTCTGATGTGATTGACGAGCAGTGGATGTGGACGACGTGTCATTTGTTCAGCAACCCCCAAGCGATGGCAGGTTTGACCAAGAGCTGTCCACATCCCTGTGCACAACCTCCGATGTTGTGGATGTGGCGTGTGAGCCACACGAGGTGAGTAAAAATCGTCGAGAAAAATCTCGAAAAGTCTTGAAATAGGGGTGTGTTGAGCGGGCGTGGCGGCGCGGGGACACAAAAAAACCCGGCCGCGGTGGGCCGGGTAGGGAGCAACGAGGTCAATGGCGCGAGCGCTGGCGGATCCGTGCGGTGAGCTCCTTCACGTGATCGAAAACCTCACGCCGCTGCGCCATTTCGCCACGGACCTTCTTGTCCGCATACATGACAGTGGTGTGGTCGCGGCCGAACGTCTGCCCGATCTTGGGCAAGGAGAGGTCGGTGAGCTCACGACAGAGGTACATGGCAATCTGACGTGCCTGGGCTAGTGCACGGGTCTTACCGGGCCCACGGAGCTCTTCGAGCGTGGTGTCGAAGTACTCCGCGGTGACGGCCATGATCGTGGCGGCACTGATCTGGATCGCATTGGAGTCTGGGATGAGGTCGCGCAGCACGATTTCGGCCAGCGGCAGCTCGATGGGGGACTTGTTCAGTGAGGCAAATGCCGTCACCCGGATGAGGGCACCCTCGAGTTCGCGGATATTGCGTTCGATGCGGCTGGCGATGAGTTCCAGCACGTCGTCTGGAACGTCGAGCCGATCCATCTGTGCCTTCTTACGAAGGATCGCGATGCGGGTTTCCAGTTCGGGAGGCTGAACATCGGTGATCAAGCCCCATTCGAAGCGGGTCCGTAGCCGGTCTTCGAGGGTGGCCAGGCCCTTCGGGGGTCGATCGGAGGAGATCACGATCTGCTTGTTGGCATTGTGCAAGGTGTTGAAGGTGTGGAAGAACTCTTCCTGGATACCTTCCTTGCCCTCGATGAACTGGATGTCGTCGACCAGGAGAACGTCGATGTCGCGGTAGCTGCGCTTGAACGCAACGCGACGGTCATCGCGCAAAGAGTTGATGAAGTCGTTGGTGAACTCTTCGGTGGATACGTACTTGACGCGCATACCGGGAAAGAGACGCTGTGCATAGTTCCCCGCGGCGTGCAGCAGATGCGTCTTGCCGAGCCCCGATTCACCCCAGATGAACAACGGGTTGTAGGCCCGTGCGGGGGCCTCTGAGACCGCCACGGCCGCCGCATGCGAGAACCTGTTGGATGCGCCGATGACGAATGATTCGAAGGTGTAGCGCGCGTTGAGGCTCGTATCGGGGGTTTCGGCCTTATCGGCGCCGCCCGGTCGATTGATGAAGTACGAGGGCCACGATTCGTGTGCGCTGGCAAGCGCCTCGGTGGTCTCATCGACCTCGTCGAGTTCGAGTTCCGGGGTGGCTCCGGCGACGTCTGGATCTTCGCCAGGAGCTGGCGCGGCGATACGTACACCCAGCTCGACGTTCTCGCCCAGCCTCCGGGAGAGTGCCTCGACAATCGGCCCGCGCAGATGCCGTTCGATCTCGTTCTGGACGAAGCTCGAGGGTACGGAAAGTAGCGCGAAACCCTCGGCCATCGTGAGTGGTTTGACCAACGTCAGCCAGGCGCGCTGCTGCGGCGTCAACGGCGGGAAACTCGAAAGATATTGGTTGTCGTCACCGTTGAGTTCCGCGACGACGGTATTCCATACCGCCGTGAACTGGGAATTCAGTTCATCAGTCAACGGCGAGTATCTCTCTGGCTGGTGGGGTCACGTCGACACTAGCCCCTTTTCAACGATCGGTCGTGGGTTTCCACACGGTTATCCACAGCTGTGGACAACAAAGCCGACCACCCCCATGGTGGTCAGTGTGCGCATACCAGGTGATCGAGTTGGATCACCTGTTCCGGGGACCGGCTAGTCGGTGTCCGACCGCGATCGGCATCGGCCAGTGTGGATGGTTCCGATGCATGCGCCCGGTGGAAACGGCATTCGCAGAAGCTAACAGTTTTTGTATCCGCCCGCCAACCGATCCGGAGACACGGATGACAACTTTCGGGAAGGTGACAGACTCCTGTGGAGAGGGGATACGCGTGTGACGTTTGTGATCAGTTTGACCGGCGCCGAGCAGGTCAGTACCCTCAAACAGTCGCCCGAACGTTGGCGGCACGGCCGCGACCCGCACGTCATCAGGGATGAAACCCAGGATTCCGTAGGTACCGCGCCGGTGGCGAGTGAGAAGTACCAACGGACTGATACGTCTCAGCACATCGCATGCGTCGTGAACTAGCGGCGTGCGTGATTTCTGTTGAGAACGTGACGGACATAAAGGAGTAGTAGCGGTGGCAAAGGGCAAGCGGACCTTCCAGCCAAACAATCGGCGTCGCGCGCGTACCCACGGTTTCCGGTTGCGCATGCGCACCCGCGCCGGGCGCGCAATCATTGCGGTCCGGCGTCGTAAGGGCCGCAAGGAACTGACCGCCTGAGTTTCGGGCGCTGGTAGTAGTCGGTGTTGCCGACTCGACACCGGATGACCAAATCATCCGAATTCCGACAGACCGTCAAGCGTGGCGTGCGAACTGCCCACGCGGACTTGGTGATTCATCTCCAGCGGAGCTGCGTGGACTCCTCCTGTGGAGAGGTGGAGGGTCCCAAGGTCGGTTTGATCGTCGGAAAGTCGGTCGGCGGTGCGGTCGTACGCCATCGAGTATCTCGTCGGCTTAGGCACGTCGCCGCGGAGCTGCTCCCCAAACTTGAGCCGGTAGATCGCATGGTGATCAGGGCCCTCCCCAGCAGTGGTACCGCGCTGTCGGCAAGCCTGCGTCAGCAACTGCGAGATGGAATCGAACGGTCGGCGCGACGGCAGGAACCGGCAGCAGAGCGGCAGCGATGAAAAGCCGCCCGGCGCGCGCCGTAATCTTCCTGATCCGTCTGTACCAGACCTGGATCTCACCCATGCGGCTGCCCAGTTGCCGGTTTATGCCGACATGTAGCCAGTACGCGGTCGAGGCGTTGAGCGTGCACGGACTGCTCCGCGGCGGTTGGCTGGCCACCATTCGGCTACTGAAGTGTGGACCATGGCACCACGGTGGATGGGACCCGATTCCCGAACGCCATACGAACCACGGGGACCGAGATAGTCGGGGCGAAGAGCACGTGAGCGTGCGAAGGAGCACAGCGGATGTTTGATTGGTTCAGCCTCGGGTTCATCTATTACCCGGTCTCGGGGATCATGTGGGTTTGGTACAAGCTGTTCGCGTACCTGCTGGGCCCCAAGAACTTCTTCGCCTGGGCACTGTCGGTGATGTTCCTGGTGTTCACCCTGCGCGCGATTCTGTACAAGCCCTTCGTTCGGCAGATCCGGACCACCCGGCAGATGCAGGAGCTGCAGCCACAGATCAAGGCGCTGCAGAAGAAGTACAAGAACGATCGCCAGCGCATGGCGTTGGAAATGCAGAAGCTGCAGCGCGAACACGGCTTCAACCCGATCCTCGGCTGTCTGCCGATGCTGGCGCAGATCCCGGTGTTCCTAGGCCTGTTCCATGTGCTGCGGTCCTTCAACCGAACTACCGGTGGTTTCGGCCAGGTGCATATGACGGTGGAGGCGAACCGCGCCACGGGGAACTACTTCTTCAGTGCGAACGACGTCGCCAACTTCCTGGACGCCAACCTGTTCGGCGCGCCCCTGGGTGCCACCATGGTTCAGACCACAGGTCTGGACGCGTTCACCGAATTCAACAGACTGGCCGTGGCCGGTGTGTCCATTCCGCTGATGGTGATCGCGGGTATCGCCACCTACTTCAACAGCCGGGCATCCATAGCGCGTCAGAGCCCCGAGGCTCAAGCCAACCCGCAGACCCAGATCATGAACCGACTGGCGCTGTATGTGTTCCCGCTCGGCGTGGTCGTCGGTGGACCGTTCCTGCCGATCGCGATCATCCTGTACTGGGTGTCTAACAACATCTGGACGTTCGGGCAGCAGCACTACGTCTTCAACCACATCGCCAAGGAAGAAGAAGAGAAGAAGCAGGCGGACTTGGAGCGGCGAGCGGCCAACGCCCCGAAGCCGGGAGCCAAGCCGACTCGCAGTGGGAAGAACCAGCCCGCCAAACAGACAGACGACTCGGACAGCACCGAGGTCGTGGAGTCCGATGGCACGGACGAGGACACCGGGGGACAGGCTTCCCCGGACTCAACAAATGGATCAGGTACGACGAGCCGCACCCCGAAGCCGGGTGCGCGGCCCGATCGTCGCCGCAAGCGCTAACCGCCCGCGATTCTGTACGGGCGTGACAGAGGGAGAAGAACGATGACCGATCTGGACACTCAAGCCGAAGAGACCACGGCCGAGACCGACGCCGCACCCGAGACCGAGCCGCGTACGGCCGATCTCGAAGAGCGTCTGGTGGCAGAGGGCGAGATCGCCGGCGACTACCTCGAGGAGCTCCTGGATCTCCTCGACTTCGACGGCGATATCGACCTGGACGTCGAGGGCGACCGGGCGATCGTCAGCATCGACGGCGGCGGCGACCTGACGAAGCTCGTCGGCCGTAAGGGCGAGGTGCTCGATGCACTGCAGGAGCTGACCCGCCTCGCGGTTCAGCAGAAGTCCGGTGAGCGCAGCCGGCTGATGCTGGACATCGCCAACTGGCGGGGCCGTCGTCGCGACGAGCTCGCGGCGTTGGGTACCAAGATCGCCAAGCAGGTGCTGGAGTCCGGAGAGCGCGAGGAGCTCGCCCCGATGACTCCCTTCGAGCGCAAGATCGTGCACGACGCGGTCGCGGCCGTTGATGGCGTGCACAGCGAGAGCGAGGGCGTGGAGCCGTCGCGTCGCGTGGTCGTCCTGCACGACTGACAACTCCAAATCTCATCCATGTAATTCTGTGGCCGCGCTCCGGGAGGAATGTTTCACGTGAAACACGACGAGACCCTCCCGGTGCCGGAGGCCGCTGCCGAGGTGTTCGGTGAGCGGCTCTCGGTCGCGGTCGAGTACGTCGAGGCGCTTGCCACAATCGGTGTGGAGCGAGGTCTGATCGGACCCCGCGAAGCCGGCCGATTGTGGGAGCGCCACATCCTCAACAGCGCTGTCCTAGGCGAGCTACTGGACGCCGGGGAGCGAGTCATTGATGTCGGGAGCGGCGCGGGGCTGCCGGGTATTCCCTTAGCCATCGCGCGCCCGGACGTCCATATCGTTCTCGTCGAGCCGATGCTCCGTCGCACCGAGTTCCTTCGTGAAATGATTGAGCGGCTGGGGCTGGCCAACGTATCGGTGGTGAGGGGCCGGGCCGAGGAGCCCGGTGTCATCGCCGAGGTTGGTGGAGCGGACGCAGTGACGTCCCGGGCAGTCGCGGCACTGGACAAGATCGCCCGCTGGTCCCTTCCCTTGACGCGGATCGGCGGACGGATGTTGGCGATCAAAGGTGATCGCGCTGACGAAGAAGTACAGCAGTACGGTAGTGCGCTGGGTCCGCTCGGCGCCGATGACGTGAGGGTGGTGCAGTGTGGCACGCGGTACCTCGATTCGCCCACCACGGTGGTGGTCGCGCGGCGGAAAGAATGCGACGGAGACCGTCGGCGGGGAAGCTCCCGCGGCGGTTCGCGACGGCGGAGCCGATGAGCATCCGATCAAGGAGACGACAGTGAGAAGCGACGATGTTTCACGTGAAACCGGCGCGGCGAGTGACGGCCACCGGTCGTCGACGGACTTCGTGGAGTCAGAGACTCCGATCGGCGCGGCGGCTCAGCGCGCGACCCAACTGAAGCAGGGGTCGGTCCGACTCCCCAAGCCAGCGCATCGTCGGATGCTGACGATTGCCAACCAGAAGGGTGGCGTCGGCAAGACCACGACCGCCGTGAATCTGGCGGCGGCGATGGCGATGCAGGGGCTCAACGTTCTGGTGATCGACCTCGATCCGCAGGGCAACGCAAGCACTGCGCTGGGTGCCGATCACCGGGCGGGCACCCCGTCGTCGTATGAGGTACTTCTCGGTGAGATCCCGATCAAGGACGCGATTCAGTCCAGCCCGCAGAGCGAGCATCTGTTCTGTGTCCCCGCGACGATCGATCTCGCCGGTGCCGAGATCGAGTTGGTCTCGATGGTCGCCCGGGAAGGACGGCTGCGCTCGGCGATCGCCGGGCTGCCGGCCGACGCCTTCGATTTCGTCTTCATTGATTGCCCACCGTCGCTAGGTCTGCTGACGGTCAACGCGCTCGTCGCCGCCAACGAAGTACTGATCCCCATCCAATGCGAGTACTACGCACTGGAGGGAGTGGGGCAGTTGCTACGCAACATCGAGCTCGTCCAGGCTCACCTGAATCCCGCCCTGCATGTGTCGACGATTCTGCTGACCATGTACGACGGCAGGACCAAGCTCGCCGATCAGGTGGCGGATGAGGTGCGTAGCCACTTCGGCCCGAAGGTGCTGGGCTCGGTCATCCCGCGCAGCGTCAAGGTCTCCGAAGCGCCCGGATACGGGACCAGCGTCCTGGAGTACGACCCGGGTTCACGTGGCGCGCTGAGCTATCTGGATGCTGCCCGCGAACTTGCGCAGCGGCCAAGCCCGTCGGCGAGTGATCCGCAATGAGCCGGGTGCGCTGCGGGAAAATGATCACGTGTGCCGAGCGGATGCGAAAAGGGAGAAGTAACCGATGAGTCAGTCGCCACCATCACGGCGTAAGGGCGGCCTCGGCCGGGGGCTGGCATCGCTCATTCCGACCGCTCCAGTCGACGGCTCGGCCGCACCCTCGGGCCCACGTTTGGGTGACGCGGCGGCAGATGTCGTCATCGGTGGCGGCCCCGCGGCCGCGGCGGTGGCCGCACCGTCCGCTGATATCGGCGCGGTGTATCGCGAGATCCCGGTGACCGCCATTAAGCCGAACCCCAAGCAGCCGCGCCAGGTGTTCGATGAAGAGGCACTTGCCGAGCTGGTTCATTCGATCCGTGAGTTCGGTGTGATGCAGCCGATCGTGGTGCGGATGGTGGACGGCGGCGACTATCAGCTCGTCATGGGGGAGCGGCGTTGGCGCGCCACTCAGGAGGCGGGCCTCGAAACCATCCCGGCGATCGTGCGGGAGACGGCGGACGACAACCTGCTTCGCGATGCGCTGCTGGAGAACATCCATCGGGCGCAGCTGAATCCTCTGGAAGAGGCGGCCGCCTACCAACAGCTTCTCGACGAGTTCGACGTCACCCACGAGGAACTGGCTACCCGCATCGGCCGGTCGCGACCGGTGATCTCCAACATGATCCGACTGCTGCGGCTCCCCATCGCCGTGCAGCGCCGAGTCGCGGCGGGCGTGCTGTCGGCTGGCCATGCGCGCGCCCTGCTCGCTCTCGAGGGCGGAGCCGGCGCACAGGAAGAGTTGGCCGCACGGATCGTCGCCGAGGGGATGTCGGTGCGTGCTGCTGAGGAGGCAGTGACCCTCGCTAACCGCAGTGACGCCCCGAAGCCGGCGCCGCGGCGCAAGCCGATCCAGATGCCCGGTCTGCAGGATGTCGCCGAGCGGCTGTCGGGCACCTTCGATACCCGCGTGACGGTGAGCCTCGGCAAGCGTAAGGGCAAGATCGTTGTCGAGTTCGGCTCGGTCGACGATTTGCAGCGAATTGTCGATTTGATGTCCGGCGAGGCAACGTCCTAGCCCACAGGGGAGAAACGTCACTGTGACGTGAAACCCGACGAAATCGTTCGTCGCCATGAAAGCAGTTGGTAACTAAGCACTTTCGGTTCCGCGAGGCAAGCGTCGGTGCGGTTGTGGTGACGACGGCGGTTTCGAGGGATCGTGACCCAGCTGCCGGGTGCCAAACCAGAAATTTCGCATATCCTTGAAGGGTTGCCGGACGCATGAGGCGTGCCGCGCACCATGTTGACCTGACGTGGAGGCGTACTAGACCAGTGTCGGCTCGGATCGTTCCTTTGCGGCTCGATGGTTTCGAGCAGTTGCCCAAGCATGCCCGGCGGTGTGTCTTCTGGGAAGTGGACCCTGCCACCGTCGGTGATAGTCAGCACCTGTCGGATCCCGAATTCGAGAAGGAAGCGTGGCTGTCGATGGTCATGCTCGAGTGGGGGTCATGCGGTCAGGTGGCGGTGACCGGTCCACAGTCTCGGCCGACCACCGCGGGGTACGCGTTGTATGCGCCGCCCGGGGTGGTACCGCGCGCGCGACTGTTCCCGACGGGACCGGTGAGCGCCGACGCGATTCTGTTGACCTCGCTCGGGGTAGAGCCGGGTCATGAGTCAGACGGCCTGCCGCACAGCATCGTCGCCAATGTGGTCGCCGAGTTGGTACGTCGCGGTGTGCGTGCGCTGGAGGCCTTCGGTCGGACCAGCGAGGCGCTGGAAATGTGTGAGGGGTCGTTGGCGAGGAATTCCGAAGCGGCTGACGTATTGGGGGAGTGCACGATCGAGCAGTGCATGATCGACGTGAATTTCTTGAAGGATGTTGGCTTCACGGTCGTTGCGCCGCATCAGCATTTCCCTCGACTGCGGTTGGAGCTTGATAGCGGGCTCGGATGGAAGGCAGAGGTCGAGGCCGCCTTGGAGCGACTCCTGGAATCCGTGCAGATTCCACAGCCGGCCGGGGCCGGTCCGGTGGTGGGCGCCGCGTTCTAGAGGTGGGACAACGGGATTGGTGTGCTTATGCCATCGCCAGCGAGCCGTCCCAGGCAAATCCGCTACCGCTGCGGCGGACACCCAGCGGACGATGTGCCGGAAAATGGGCGGTGAGGAGCTTCAGGTTTTCGTTGGCGCAGCGCTCGAGCAGGGCGCGACGGGTAGCGGTGGCAGCGACGGGATCCGCGTCGGCATAGAAGGGTAGTTCCGGAAACTGCGCCTGCATGGGGTGGTGGAGCGCATCACCGGCGATGATCACGCCGGTGTCCGGTGTGCTGACCTCGATAGCGATATGTCCTGGTGTGTGCCCGGTCGCGTCGAGCGCGCTGATGCGCGTGGCGCGGTGGGAGTGGAGAAGCTGCCCGGGTTCGAGGAATTCGTGTGACGCGTATTCCAGGACCGGCAGAATGCTGTCTTGGTAGACCCAGCCCCCGTTATCTTGCCATTGCTCAATGGGGGCCGATTCCCACTGGGCCCGAATGTAATTGAGCTCGGTGGAGTGGAAGAGATACCGGGCGTTGGCGAAGGTCGGTTGCCATGTGCCATCGGTCAGACGGGTGTTCCATCCGCAGTGGTCCAGATGGAGATGAGTGTTGACGACGATGTCGACGTCGTCGGGGGCGTACCCGGCTTGTTTGAGCCGAGTCAGGTAGTCGGTGTCGAGCATGTGCAGGTCGGGAAACAGCGGCCGGTTCTTGTGGTTGCCCGAGCAGGTATCGACGACCACCACCGTGCCACCGAGCTCGATGACGTAGTTGTGTATCGCGAAGATGAGCTCAGCACCGTCTTCGGAAACGGCGGACGGCGTGTACGTAGCTTGGGCCACCGCGAGCTGCTCATCGGTGAGAGCCGGATACCAGTGGCGTGGCGTGATGGGCCACACGTCCAGTTCGGTGAGCTGAGTGATGGTCGCTTCGCCGATGGTGAAAGTGTTCACAGCGGCCAAAAACGTCGAGCCCAGGGGGTGTATTCCCTTTAGGGGGCGATTCCCCGACATACGAGATCGGCGGTGGCGCGGACCCGGGCCGCCAGAATGTCCTGATCGGGTTCGTGTCCGTAGCGTGCCAGGATGCCCAACGGAATGCCGGCCACCGAATCGGCAACGGCCTCGATATCGATATCCGCTCGGACGTAGCCGGATTGGATGCCGTCGCGTAGTAGACCGGCGAGAACCGAAGCGCCAGCATCGAATACACCGCAGAACTGGGCCGTCATCTCCGCATCCACGGCGGCACCCTGTTGCAGCAACAGGCGTGAGAGCCGAGGGTCGTCGACCACCAATCCGATGTAGGCGAGACCGAGATTGACTGCAAAATCATGGAATTCGTCTAGGGATGTGATGTGGCCCGGCAATGTGCGGCTGAGTGTCTCGATGGTGCGTTGTGTCGCGTGCTGCACTACGTGTTCGAGGATGTCGCGCTTGTTGGTGAAGTATCGATAGAACATCGAGTGACCGGTGCCGAGCCGCTCTGCGATATGTGCAATCGATGTCTGGTGATAGCCCCGCTCAGAGAACTCAGCGAGGGCGGCGTCAACGACCTCTTCTTTGACAAGCTCACTGCGCCGAGCCCGCTGCCGATCCACCATCCGGATCGGCGGTTCCGAGGGGTCCTCCATGCGGCTGAGAATAGTCGACACGGGCGCCGGCGATGACAAGCGTCGCTTAACGGAATGGTTTGTCTCGAAATGATTGACTTATTCTCAAACTAGACATTAGTGTCCGAGTAGACCGTCAAACGACGGTGAAAGGACACGGGTGATGACACGGTTGAGCGCAGGAGCGGAGTGGGGTCTACCACCGGTGATTCACGGGGAGTCCTGGTGGGCATGGACCGTGGTCGCGGTACTTGTTGCCTGCCTGGCGATTTCGCTCGTATGGGTGGGTTGGATGACGGCCCGCAAGCACGAAGACGCGCTGATGTATTGGCTCATCATGCTCAGCGGCGTGACGATCCTGCCGTATTTCGTTGAACCGTGGCTCGATGTCATCGGCGCCACCACGTACATGACCAATGCCCTGCCTTACGTCACCATCGCCGAACGGCCGTTGCCGATATTCGTGCCCCTGGTGTGGGTGGGTACCGCGCCGACAGCGCTGATTGTGTACGAAATGATCAAGAAGGGTTGGGCTGCTTGGACGCTCATCGTCTTCGCATTGGTATTCGGGATTGCCGAATGCATAGGTGAAATGGTCAACAGTCACTTCGGCTTGATGAAGTACTACAGCAACAACGCGCTGGTCTTCGGGGTGCCGTTGCCGAGCCTGGTGCAAAACGGCGGATTCCTGGTGATGATCGCGTGGGTACTGGCCGTGATACGTCCGCATATGCGCGGATATCGTTGGGCTGCAGTCCTATTCGTCGCTCCCGGTGCGTATCTGGCGTACACCATCATGTGTACGCTGCCGAACTACTTTGCGATTCACCTGGGGCTCGCGCCGGTGCCGGCCTGGGTTCTGGCAGCCCTATCCACGGGCCTGAACCTACTGGCCGTCTGTATCGTCGCGTGTTCACCGACGTGTCAGCGATACCGCGACGAGGTGGGAGCGAAGGTACTGGGTCCGGTGCGGATCGCCGCCCGACAGCCGGTGACCGCAGCATGACCGGTCTTCCAGGAAAGCAGCCCACGGGAACCTGTCCGGTTGGTCCCCCGGCCAGCACTGGAATTCAAAGTCCCGCAGTGGCTGCAGGCCTACCGCGCCTATTGGCAGGGGAGTGGGGGCCGTTGCCCATGAACCCGACCATCCACGAGGTCAACGAAATTGCCAAAACGCATGGAAGATTCGCATCGCGGGGACGGGACCCGTGGTGGATTACCCGCGGAGGGATTCCGCTGGCTTCCAGCATCGCCCGGGGCGTCGGGAGTCCGGCGCTCATCCCACCCGGCCCGGTTGGTCATCCGATCGTGGGCAGCGTGCCGGAGATGCGGCGTGAACCGTTCGAGTTCTTTCGACGCTGCACAAGGGAATTCGGCGATGTATATCGGGTGCCGTTCCCGCTCGGCGGCGGCATCGTCGTGGTGAATCACCCGGACTACGCGAGCCAGGTGATGGATGACCCGGTGGGCCGGTACAGCATGATCGGGCCGGGTCAGGCGGCGATGGGCATGATCGGCGCGGCGATCCCGATGCTGGAGGGTGACAAGTTCCGGCAGCGGCGCCGCATGCTGATGCCGATGTTCGGCCGGCGTCACCTGGCGCGAGTCGCCGAGGTTATCGCCGACGAGTTCGTGCGGCGAGTCGACGGATGGGCGCGATGGGCGGATACCGGACATGTCGTGGATATGCAGCACGCCATCGCGCAGGTGACATTACCGGCATTCTTGCGCGCGATGTTCTCGTCGTCGATCACGGAGCGCGAGATACATGAAACCGATATTGATTTAAGGACTTTCATGTCCTTGATGGCATCGGTGACACTGATGAGTCCACGGCCCGCTCTCATTCCGCTGCCCGGACGGGAGTCGGCACCGCGCTCCATGTGGAGGCTGTGGCGATTGACGCGGCGGTTGATCAAGGAGCGCCGCACGAATCCGGTCGAGACACCGGATCTGTTGAGCCTGTTGTTGGAAGCCGCCTACGACGACGGAAGTCCGCTCTCGGAACGAGATCTCAGCATGGAGCTGATGATTCTGATGGCGGGTGGGTACGAGACGGTCGTGGCATCACTGTCGTGGACACTTGCGTTGTTGCTTGCGTACCCCGAGCATCTCCGGCGGCTGTACGCGGAGGTGGATTCCTTGCACGGTGCGATACCCACACCGGAGGACTTGCCTAAATTGGCCTGGGCAAGAGCATGTTTCGATGAGGGCCAAAGGCTGCAGGGCCATCCGCTCAATCCGCGGTTCGCGATGGAAGACGACGTCATAGGCGGGTACTTCATTCCGCGATACACCATCGTCGGGCCCTCGCTGTACTCGATGCATCGGGATCCTAGATGGTGGCCCGAGCCCGACGTGTACGACCCGAACCGTTTCCTGGACGAGGCAGCGACCAAAGATCGTCCGCGGTTGGCGTTCATGCCCTTTGGTTCGGGCAGGCACCACTGCCTCGGTACGGGCATGGCGTACATGAATGCACAGTTCCTGCTGGCGATCATCTTTCAGCGGTACCGCTTGGAGCTACCGGAGTGCTGGAAACCAAAGCACCACTTCAATTTCTCGGTGACTCTCGACGGTGGCCTGCCCGTGACATTGACGACGGCACGATCGTGAGCGTGCCGTCGTGCGGTTCAATCGTGACTGTCGATCAAGACCTCTGCATGGGTTCGGGGTACTGCGTTGCGCAACACCCAGATCTGTTCGGTGCGGATGCGGACGGTACCGCGGTGCCCTTGCTGACGGCGACGCTGTCCGAAGCGCAAGCACAGGGAGCGGCGGCCGCCGCACGTATCTGCCCGGCCGACGCTATCGAGGTGCATGACACGTCACTGTGACGAAAGCGGCGCGAACGCGGGGGACGCCTAAAAACTAGCTTCCGGCCGACAACTCGTGCGCCAGAAGCTCGTCAAAGGTGAAGGTTCCGGTGGGCCGGTCGTTCTTGCCGAGCAGGTACACGCGTTTGACTGCGGCCAGAATCGACTCCGCCATCACGTCGCGGTAGTGGGCGGCGCTCAGAATGGAGACATCATTCGGCGAGGTGATGTACCCGATATCCACCTGCACGGTGGGCATCCGGGTGAGACGGAGCAGATCCCACGTGCGGCCATGCGCCCGACAGTCACGTAATCCGGTGCGGGCAGCCACTTCTCGCTGAATGAAGTCGGCCAGCATGTGGCCGATGGTGGACACGGAGCCGTGCAGATTGCCGAAGTGGTAGGACGCGACTCCGCTGGCTGCCACGGTGGGCTGCGAGTCGAAGCGCAGACTGATCATCAGGTCGGCGCCCACGTTGTTGGCGTAGGTGGCCCGCTCGATATCGGTGGGGTTGTTCTGGATGGCGCGCGAGATGTAGGTATCCATACCGATGGCGGTCATGCGCCCCTCGAGGCGACTGGCCAAGTCCCACAAGATATCTGCCTCGCTGGTGGGGCCTTCCCGTCCCGGTACGATGCGGCCGCGGTCGGCGCCTCCGAGGCCGGGATCGATGACGATGCGCTTGCCCGACAATTGCGGGCCGGCATTGCGGACGTGTTCGGTCTCACGGATCGCGTGCGCGGACCCGCCGGTGACGTGGCGTCCCAATAATTGGAAGGAGCGCAGCGTTTCCGGTCCGCAGATGCCGTCGGCGGTGAGTCCGTACTCCCGCTGGTACGACATGAGTGAGTTGTAGGTCTGCAGGCCGAAGTTGCCGTCGACCAGGCCGGTGTAGAAGCCCAGATCCTGCAGACGCTTCTGCAGGGTGGCCACATCGTCGCCGTACATCGGCGCGGAGAACTGATGAAAGAGCGTGCGGGCACCGAGCCGGTAGGAAGCCTCTTTGAGCGTGCGGTAGGTCGCGGGGCCGACGATTCCGTCGACGAGGAGGCCTCGGCGCTGCTGAAACGCTCGCACGGCGTCGTGGAGCGTCGCATCGAAGCGATCCACGACGACGTGCCGACCGGTCGCCAACACCTCGTCGAGGTCCTCGAGGAACCCGAGCGCGGTCAGTACCTCGCGCACCTCGGTGACGGCCGGGCCTCGATCGCCGTGGCGAATGTTCGACGCGCCTGTCGTCATACTCCGCCTTTCGCAGCCGTATGTGAGGAATCCGTACTGCTACCGACGCCGGCAGCTGCTGCCCGTCGTCCGGACAGCAATATTGTCTCAGATGCCTACGCGATGAGCGAAACTCTCGGCCCTGTCAGCCGACCGGTGTTGGGCCGGTTAGACGACTCCGTCGAGCTCACGCAGCAACGCCGACTTGCTCTTGGCGCCGACGATCCGCTTGGTTGCCTCGCCGTTCTGGAACAGGATCAGGGTGGGGATCGAGGTCACCTGGAACGCACGGGCGGTCTCCGGATTGGCGTCGACATCGAGCTTGGCGATGGTCAGCGCGTCACCGTGATCCTTGGCGATTTCCTCCAGTACGGGGGCCACCATCTTGCAGGGTCCGCACCAGGTCGCCCAGAAATCCACCAGCACTGGCTTGTTGCTGGAAACGACATCATCCTGGAACGAGTCGTCGGTGACGGTAACGGTTGCGTGGTCGCTCATGATTCTCCTTTGATGGGTGGCAGTTGAGACTAGGCCTCAATGAGGGTCTGGGAATGCGCAGTTTCGGCAAGCCACCGCTCGGCGTCGATGGCTGCGGCACAACCACTTCCGGCGGCGGTAACGGCCTGACGATAGGTGCGGTCCACCAGGTCTCCGGCGGCGAAGACGCCCTCCAGTGAGGTGTAGGTGCTGCGATCGCGCACTAGCACGTAGCCGTCGGGATCGACGTCGACGATATCCTTCACGAGTTCGCTACGGGGGTCATGGCCGACGGCGACGAACATACCTGTGATCGGCAGCTGCGAGGCCTCACCGGTGAGGGTGTTCTCGAGCTTGAGTCCGGTCACCGAGTCGGTGCCTTCGACCCCGATGATCTTGGTATTGGTCAGGACCTTGATCTTGGGGTCGGCGTACGCGCGCTCCAGCATGATCTTGGAGGCGCGGAACTCGTCGCGGCGGTGGATGAGCGTGACACTACGGGCAAACCGTGTGAGGAAGGTCGCTTCTTCCATCGCGGAATCACCGCCGCCGATGACCGCGATGTCCTGATCCTTGAAGAAGAATCCGTCGCAGGTGGCGCAGGAGCTCACGCCGCGGCCCAGCAGGGTGTCCTCGCCGGGAACCCCCAGGTACCGCGGTGCGGCGCCCATGGCCAAGATGACGGCCCGAGCACGGTAAACCTCGCCACCCGCGGTGACGGTCTTCACGGGGCCCTGCAGGGACACCTCGTCAACGTCCTCGGTGCGCAGGTCGGCACCGAAGCGGATGGCCTGTTCGCGCATCTGGTCCATGAGGTCGGGGCCCATGATTCCCTCGCGGAAACCGGGGTAGTTCTCTACCTCGGTAGTGGTCATCAAGGCGCCGCCAAACTGCGTGCCCTCGAACACGATCGGCTTGAGTTGTGCGCGGGCCGCGTAGACCGCCGCGGTGTACCCAGCGGGTCCGGAGCCGATGATGATGAGCTCGTGGACATCCGATTCGGTCCCGGTCGACGGAGCCTGAGACATGCGCTTCCCTTCTGAGGCGATCTGATTCCCTGATCGAACAGGGCCATGCGAATGCTAAAACAACAGCCTAGAGCGGGATGTTCCACGCTGGGCGGGCGGTGGGCGATAGCGAGGTTGGACTGCTTTACACCGGGTTTCTGTCGGCCTTCCACCGGCCTTCCACCGGCCTTTCTATGGGCCTTCTATGGGCCTTCTATGGGCTCGGTGTCGCGCCGATACGGGTCTGGGCCACGCGCTGCGGATCGGACTCGCTACACCCGGGGCGCACCGCCACCGCCAGTAGTTCACCCGGGCGCCCGGCGGGGAGCACCATCAGCACGGCCGGGCCCTCGATATCCAGAGTCTGCGCGCCGAGGACCGGCGTGGACGCGGAGAAGCCGAGACCGGTAAGGCAGGAGGCGCGCCGGGCAGCATTGTCGAGCTCGCCGAACGCGGGTGTGCGGCCCACGAGTGCGGTGATCTCATTCCCGGACAGCGGGAAGGGAGTCTGCCCCAGTGCGCTCTGCGCGGGTAGTTCCGGCGCCGCGGGCGCGGGCGTCCTGGGGGCGATCTGCTGGGACAGCGAGGGCCCCGCCACGGTGGCGGTGGTGTTCGCGGCGCGGTGGTTGTTCTGGGCCACCACGGTGATGGCGACGGCAACGCACGCGGCGGCCGCCAATCCTGCGCCGGAGTATGCGAGCCAGCGACGCTTTGCCGCGGGGCGTCGGCGATGGTCGAGCGGGACCGGACCGGTGACCAGATTGTGGCTGACGTCGGCGGGCCGTACGGCATTCGCAGCTACTGCGGGCAACGTGGACTGGGCCGACTCCGCGCGCAATGCGGCAACGATGTCGTCGACGACGGACTCGGGTGCCTCGGGCGCCGGACTGTCCAGCCAGGCCGCCAGATCGGCACGTACCCGGTCGAGGGCCGCCAGTGTCTGACGCGCGTCCGGATCTTGGTCTGCGCGTTGCCGAAGCACGCCAGAATCGCCGGCGTCGTAGACGTCGGAGTGGAGGTCGGCCAAGACCTCGAGTGAAAGCGGCACCTCGGCGAGGTTCACCTTGTCGAGGTTACCTTCGTCATCGGAACCGCCCGGCTTGCTGCTGACCATTTGTGTCCATTGTTCCCGTATCCAGCTACCGCCCGCCACGACCGTTGCCTAATTCGTAGGCGGATCGTGACGTGGTGATACACGGTTAGTAATCGATTGTTTCCGGTTCGACCGAGCCGGCCTTGTCCAGGTAATGCAGGGCGACAGCCAGGCGTGCACGTGCGCGTGCACAACGGCTCTTCACCGTGCCTTCGGGCACACCGAGCAGCTCAGCGGCATCGGCCACCGAATATCCCTGCATATCGACCGCTATGACCGCGGCACGCTGTTCGGCGGGTAGCCGGAGCAGGGCCTTCTGGATGACGATCGAGGTGTCGACATTGGTCGAGGGGTCTTCGAGGGTGTAGACGTCCTCTTCGAGCTCGATCGGGCTGTGGGCCTTGTTCCGGCGCATACGGTCCAAACAGGCATTCACGACGATCCGGTACAGCCAGCTGGTGACGGCGGCGTCGTTGCGGAAATTGGCAGCTCCGCGGTGGGCCGACAGCATCGCCTCCTGGAGCGCATCGGCGGCATCCTCAGGGGTGCGGCTGGTGGCCCGGGCGAGTCGGTAGAGGCGACGATGGTGCCGACGGAACAGCTGTTCGAAAGCCGAGGGGTCGCCGGCGACGTGGGCAGCCAACAGCTCGGCGTCCGAGTGTTGAGGAGCGGCGAGAACCCCCTGAACCATGCCCACACGCGCACAGTAATCAAAAATGGTGGGTGCCGTCGACCAACAGAAGGCCCCACAGCAAACTGTTATACAATTTTCAACAATCAGTAACGGCGATATGCGTAACTGAACAACATGAACCGCAGTTCAGCGCCCCAATTTATGGTTGCCATCGGGTTTCAACTACCGCGAAAAATATAGGGTCAAATCTGTGGATCGGTACTGAAACCCATTCGGTAACCCGTCGCCTAGCAGACGATCATGCAGCTAGGAAGCAGTCGAGACCGTGATTTCGCCGATCTCCGCATGGTGATCGCCGTTGGTGGAGCCCAGCTTGCTGATCCACACCAGCACATGGGAGACCTGTGAGCTGCTGGTGATGGGAATCGTTGTTTTGCCGGGCTGCAGCGTGGCGGTCGCCGAGATCTCCTTGGTGTCGCTGAGCGAGCCCGGTGTGGCGGAGTCGGCGGATCGGATCTGCACTTGCGTTCCGACACTGTGCGATTCGATCGTGACGCTGCTCAGGGCACTCGCGGACTGCAGATCCAGTAACAGGCCGACACCGGGCTTGAAGAGGTCTGGAAAGGGATCAGCTTGGGTGTACGTGTCGGTGGTCCACGACGTGGAAGCGTTGCCATCGATCGCCAGACTCGCCTTGCCGGGCTGATCTGCGTCAGGACCCGGGGGGAACACGGTCGCCTGCACGATCTTGGCCGGGCTACCTGGCTTGGCCGTCTCGCCGCTGGAGGACTGGGTCGGCAATCCGATGCCGATGTTGATCTTGTCGAGGGGCCCGACGTCGCCGAATATGCGCGTGACCCAGACGCCCAGCGCGATGCACAGCGAGATGACGAGAACGCCCACCACACCCAGCCCGATCAGGAAGATCTTGCGGTGGCGGGCGGCCTCCTCCGGATCTTCGTCGTCGAGGTCGTCGTAGTCCTCGTCATCGGCAGCGGCTCGCGGGCCCGCAAACCCCTGGCGACGGTCGACATCGAGCGCCTGGGTGGGTGCGGCAGCGGCGGGTTCGAGCATGGTGGTGTGATCCACGCTCGCGATGGCCGACTCCAGGCCGTCGAGCAGGTCGGAGGCGGATCCAGGATCGTCGCCCAGCGCGCGGGAGGTCACGGCGGAGATCTCGGCGGGCACCGTGGGGACGATGACCCGGGCCTCGACGGGCCGTCCGTCCGGAGCACGGTTGGCCGCGGCGAGCCCGCTCGGCTGACCGGTCTCGGCCAGCGGCCAGCGGCGTGTGGTCAGCGCATAGAGAGCGGCGCCAAGACCGTTCACGTCCTCGTCCGCGCTGGCCGACGACAGGGTGGCGGGGAATGCGAGCACCGCGTCACCGTCGATACTGATGCGCACCCGATCGGGATGGTCGATGCTCAGCGCCGTGCCGGCCTCGAACGCCGCGTCAGCGGCCTCGGCCAGGGACCGGACCGCGCGGGCGGCGCCCACGGCGGAAGGCTCGGTCTCGGCGACCTCGCGCAGTGAACCCCCGCGGACCCATTGGGCGACGACGATGCCACCGGAGCCCTCATGCACGGCGTCCAACACGCGGGCGAGGCCCGGTGACCCAATCTTGCTGAGTCGCAAGGTGTTCGACAGGATGTCCTGCACCTGGTCGGAGGTGAAGAGGGCGCCGTCGATGATGGTGAGCGCCACCGGTCGATTGAGTTCGGTATCGGTGGCCTGCCAGAACTGCAGTCCGTCCGGGCCACCGTGCGACGTGAGCAGCCGGTAACGACCGCTGGCGATGCTGGCGCCGGGCATCACGGAGGTGGGCACTAGGCCCGTGGACGGGGACCGGGTGGGAACAGGCCGGGTCGATGACCCCGGGGTGTCGGTCACAGCCCTGCCCTTTCTCGTATCAGCACTGCCCCCAAGCGCTGGTTTGTTTGCGGTTGTCGAGTCCACAGCATCGCTGCCGCCGACTCGATCACCCGAATCAGGGTACGGCAGGGATGGCACGGGAGAGTTGCCGATGACCGAAGCGTGATCTTGGGCGGCCACCCCGAGGCGACCACCGAGACGGCGCTGCAGCATGGAGACCACACTGAGGGCCTCGGGGAGCTTGACGGCGACCATGACGGCGAAGGTCACCATCAGCATGACGATGCCGAGGATGGCCAACCGCAGAATCGAACCAAGGCCACCCCCGCGTTGGGTGAGTAGATCCAGGCCGAAGCCCCGGTCGATACCCAGACCGACCGCGGCGGCGGTCGCCGAGGCGGCAAGGGTGAGCAGCACCGTGCGGGCCACGTCCGAACCGACGAGTGACGCGGCCTCGCGCCCCAGGCTGCGGCGTAACAACAGATATCCGCAGACGGCACCCGCGACGAATCCCAGACCGTTGGCCGCGCCCAGATACCCGGCAACCAGGTCGGGATCGTCGGTCAGGTGCGGGGCGATGACTGAGGCGATGATCTTCACCGTGGTGATCACGATGATGATCCACGTGGGCGTCCACGCCTCCTGACGCGCGTAGAACACCCGAAGTTGGAGTAGCACAAGGGCATATGCGATGAGGGTGAAGGACGACAGTGAAATGGAGAGCCCCAGATAACGGGCCGAGGCGAGGCTGAAGTTTCCGTACGCGAATAGTGCGGGACCCATCGCGGGCCCGCAGACGGTCATCACCGCCACCACGGGAATGAGCACCGTCATCGTCAGCCGGGTGGCCAAGGACATGTCGCCGACCACGGCGGGCACGTCTTCGGCGGCGGCGTTGCGACTGAGCCGGGGCATGATCGCGGTGAGGATTGTTACGCCGACGACCCCGTAGGGCAGCTGCAGGATCATCCAGGTCTGGTTGTAGATGATGGGGCCGGAATCGGCTGCGCCGGCGGCGATCCGATTTACCACGACGAACCCGATGTCGCTGATTGTCACGTACGCCACCATGGCGGCCGCCATCCCGGCGAACTGTTTGAGGCGGTCGTCAAGTCCCCACAGCGGGCGCATGGGTATGTGTTGACGGCGGATCGCCGGGACCAACACCAGGACCTGGGTCACGACGCCGAGGGTGGTGCCGATGCCCAGCACCAGGAGTTTCGGATCGCTCATCCGTGTCGGGTTGAGGGTCAGTTCACCGGGCATCAGCCAGTACAGAATCAGGGTGAGGATCGCCACAACGTTGTTCCACACCGGGGCCCACGCGGGCGGACCAAACACGTCGCGGGTGTTGAGAATCGCCATGAATACCGACGACAACCCGTAGAAGAAGATCTGGGGGAGAAGCAGATACGCCAGCGCGGTGGTGAGTGGCGTGCTGACCTTGGGATCGCCACCGAGCATGAGCGCGGCCAACAAGGGCGCAGCCAGCACGGAGAGCACCGTCGTCACCAACAGCACGGTGGCGGCGATGGTCAGCAGCTTGCGGACGAATGCCTGGCCGCCGTCGGCGTCCTCGCGTTCCGCGCGGGTGAGTACCGGGATGAAGATAGCGGTGAAGGTGGCCTCAAGTACCAGCGCCGCAATGATGTTGGGCAGCTGGTTGGCCGTGGAGAACGCGCTCGCGGATGCGGCGCCGAGCGCCGCGGTGATCAACAGCAGCTTGATGAAGCCGGTGATCCGGCTGACCAGGGTGGCCACCGCCATCGAGCCGGAGTGGGCGACGACGGCGGCGTCGGACAGTTCCTCGATCGTGTCGTCGAACTCGGGATCGGGTAACGGATCCAGCGGCTTCCTCACGGCTGCCACTGCGGGCCTCTTCCGGTCGTGGGTGGTTCATCGTCACGGTCCAGATCGGCGCGGTCGGGCTGACCGCGGAACCGATGCCATAGACGCCGACCGGTCAAGGCGAAGAGCACCGTGGCCGCGCTGATGGTGATGAAGAACAGCGGCTTGCCGTATGCATTGGAGTGCACGGACAGGCGCACCGGATCACCCAGGGGCAGCCCGTCGGGCGTGTGCAGCGTGACGTCCACCGCCATACGCTGCGACACGTTTACCTCCACGGGCACCTTCACCGGTAGGAATCCGGGTGGAATCTCTTGTACACCAACGTCTGTCGCGCTCATGCCGGCGGGTGTCTCGACCCGCAGGGTGACCCGGATCGGCACCGGGAGTTCGTTGCGCAGCACCAACGGTAGCGGGCTGTGTTCAGTGGCCATGGTGTAGGAACCACCCGGATTGACGACGGTGACCGCATTGAATAGATCACCGACCGTGCGCCGGATGGCGGCCAGTCGTTCGCGTGCGGTGTCGTCCCGGGCATCCGCGGGGACGCTTTGGCTGACCGCGCGCAGGGTGTCTTGGCGCAGCGGATCGGTGTATTGGGCACCGGTGAGGCCGGTGCGGGCGTCCACCGTCAACGCCGCGGTGAGTCCCCACAGTCGGCGAACCTCATCACCCAGCCCTTGAGACACCCAGTCATCCACGGAATCTTGTGGATCCACGCCGAACGCGGAGTCCACCGGATTGGGCTGGGCACCGGCGCGCGCCTCGCCGATGACTGTCGGCAGCGGGCGCGGTATCGCAAGCCCAGCATGCAGAAGCGTGGATGTGGTCGACAGGATCGCGCGGGCTTCGCCGTCGGACAGATCCCAGGTGGCATTCGGCAGCAGAATCGTTTGACGGGGGGTCTGCTGGGGCGTGAGTGCCTGCCAGGCCATCGCCCCGAGCGCGTCCTGCATGCGTGCGACCCGCGAATCATGTTGTAGTGCAAAGCGAAGTGATGGGGACACGTAATCGGGGGTGGTGGGTGTTCGGCCGACAGCGCTCAGTGCGGCTCCCACCGAGGGGTCGAAGGGTGCGGCCACCACGGTGGCGGATACCCGGCGCGGATTGAAATCGGGGGGTGTTTCCTGAACCGACGGCAGGGGGGACACCGCGACGGTGGGGCCCTGTGCGGTGAGCAGGTTGATGCCCGCCGTCGAGAGGTGGCTGTCGCCGAGGAGGGTGGCGCCCCGCAGGCTGGCGATTCCCAGAATCTGGTCGAGCACATCGGCGGCGCCGGTGGTGGCTTGATGGGCCAGGCCGTCGTCGGCCATCTGGGCGACCGCGTCCAGACTCGCCTGCGCGTAGGGCAGCGGGGTGACACAGGTGTGCTTGGCCATGGCACGCAGCCGGTCGAGCCACGCGGTGGCCAGTCCCTGCCCGGTGCCGGGATGCACGGGGCCCGCGGGGTCGGCCGCGTTGTCGAGAACCTGGTAGTTCTGTGTCATCTCGTTGACGGTCACCAGCAGATCGGGGTCGACCGCCACGCAGACCGTGCGTGCCAGATCGCCCTTGGGGTCGACGGCCGGCTCGGTGGCGAACTCGAGGGCACCCAGCAGCGCATCCAGCCGGCCGCCGGCAGAAAGTGAGCGTTCCAGCTGATCGTCGAGCAGCCGTACCGGGGCCGGCCCACCGGGCTGGCCGGGTGCCAGTCGCGGACGATCGGCCAGGGGCCATAGCAGCGTCAGACCCACCGGGCGGGAGGTGTCGGGAGCGACCTCGGGTTCGGCGGCGGCACCACTGGGCGGTGGCACCCCGAGCACCGGGAGCAGGAAACGGGCGTCATCGAGCCGCGCGGCGGCACCGTAGTCCGGGGTGCCGTTGACGTTCACCAGGGCCGGATACACCCCGGGTGTGTCGATGTTCCAGTTCGGCCCGGCATCCCCGCGCAGCGGGAAGGCGAGGGTGAAGGGACGCTGCTGCCCCTGTTCCAGCGTGCCCGCAACGGTGACGAACTCCCCGACGGGCCGGTACTGGTCGTGGTGGCCATGCAGATTGGCGCGCAGATCGGAGCTGGCGGTCACGGCATCGGCCCGCTCCAGGCGCACCACGACATCGGTGACGGGACGGTCACCGACATTGGCCACCGTGCCGCGCACGGTCACCGTCGAGTCGACGGTGGTCACTGTTTGTGGATTGACCTCGTCGATGACGACCTTGAGGAACTGTCCGTCGTGGTAGGCCTGGGCGCGCGGTGCGGACCACGGCGCGATGAGCAGGACAAGCGCGAGGACGGCAAGTACTGCCGCCACACGCGTCGCGTTGCGATGCGTGGGTCGGGTCATTGCTGCTGTCCGCGCCCGGATCGCCGGCCCGGTGTCCTACGCGTGCTGGAGTGCGTTTGAGGACGGCGTCGTGGCGTGGAGGGAGGCAATGGAGGTAGAGCGGTAGGTCCGCCTGCATGCAACTTGTCGATGAGGTCACCGGCCACTTCGGCCAGTCGTCGCTCGTCGGCGTAGGCCAGGCGGGTGGGCAGCTCATCGAGCGGAACCCAGGCGACCTCGGTGACTTCGACGTCGTCATCGGACAGTTCACCACCCAGCGAGCGCATCAGATAGTGGTGCACGGTCTTGTGCACGCGCCGGCCCTCGGTGACGAACCAGTAGTCGATGCTGCCGAGCGCGGCGAGCACGCTGCCGCGGATGCCGGTCTCCTCGGCCACCTCGCGGATGGCGGTCTGCTCGGCGGTTTCGCCCTGTTCGATATGACCCTTGGGGAGCGACCACAACATCCGGCCGCGCCGGTCGGTCCGCCCGATGAGGGCCGCTACCTGACCGTCCTTTGGTCCGTCGATTCCGGCGATGACCAGGCCGCCGGCCGAGGTTTCGCGCACGGTACGCAGTGAGGCGCTCGCGGCGCGGCCCTTGACGTGCCCGCGGCCTTTTCCGGTGGGGCCGTTGGTCCCGTTTGTCGCATGGGGAGCCCCAGCGGCAGGGGAGGCCGCCGGAGTATTGGCGCCTTGCGCCCGGCCCTGTGCACGACCCTGCGATCGGTTGCGCCGACCGCGGCGCGACCCCCTGCCGCGCGCTGAGCCGTTGGGCTCGTCCGACGACCCACCCGTGCGGGAACCGCCGGAGGAGTCAGACACCCATGTGATAGTAGTTCCCGCTACTGAGAGCCCTTGCGATACGCGCCGGTAGGCTGCCCGACGTGCCCGAATCGATACCGACCGCCGAACTGTTGGTCACCGCTGTGGTGACCCTGAACCGGCACAAGAAGATGCTCGCGGAGTTGGGCGCCCTCTTCGATTCCGCGGGCTTCACCCTGTATCTGGTGGGCGGCAGTGTCCGCGACGCCGTGCTGGGCAAGTTGGGCTCCGATCTGGATTTCACCACCGATGCGCACCCGGAACAGGTGCAGGAATTGGTGACTGGGTGGGCCGAGGCCATCTGGGACACCGGTATCGCGTTCGGCACCATCGGGGTGTCCCGCAAGGGGCAGCGGGTCGAGATCACCACCTTCCGCAGTGACAGCTATGACCAGCAGTCGCGTAACCCCGAGGTGGTGTTCGGCGACAGCCTCGAGGGCGATCTGGTGCGCCGGGACTTCACCGTGAACGCGATGGCGGTCAAGATCGGTCCGGAGGGGCCCGGGGAGTTCTGTGACCCGCTGAACGGCCTGGAAGCGCTGCGCGCCGGGGTACTGGATACCCCGTCGGCTCCGGAGATCTCGTTCGGCGATGACCCGCTGCGCATGCTGCGGGCAGCGCGTTTCGTTTCCCAGCTGGGCTTCACGGTGGCACCGCGGGTGCTCGAGGCGTTGCATGCGATGTCCGAGCAGCTGGGCCGCATCACCGCCGAACGCGTGCAGGCCGAGCTGGACAAGTTGATCCTGGGTGCGCATCCGGTCGCCGGAATCGATCTGCTGGTGGACAGCGGACTGGGCGCGGTGGCGCTGCCCGAGGTCGGCGAGATGCAGCTGACCATCGACGAACATCACCAGCACAAGGATGTGTACCGGCACTCGCTGACGGTGCTGGAGCAGGCGGTGGATCTCGAGGACGACGGCCCCGATCTGGTGTTGCGCTGGGCGGCCCTGCTGCACGACATCGGTAAGCCGGCCACCCGTCGACACGAGGATGGTGGCGGGGTGAGCTTCCACCACCACGAGGTCGTCGGAGCCAAGATGGTGCGCAAGCGGATGCGTGCCCTCAAGTACTCCAAGCAGATGGTCGAGGACGTATCGCAGCTGGTGTATCTGCATCTGCGATTTCATGGATATGGCGATGGGACGTGGACCGACTCGGCGGTGCGCCGGTACGTGACCGATGCCGGGCCGTTGTTGCCGCGGCTGCACAAGCTGGTGCGTGCGGACTGCACGACGCGCAACAAACGGCGAGCGGCGCGGCTGCAGGCCAACTATGACGGGCTCGAAGAGCGCATCGCGGAGCTGGCGGCCAAGGAGGATCTGGCCCGGGTGCGACCCGACCTCGACGGCAACGAGATCATGGAGTTGCTGGGCGTGCCGGCCGGGCCGATCGTGGGGCAGGCCTGGCGATTCTTGAAGGAACTCCGCGTGGAGCGGGGCCCGCTGGACCACGACGAAGCGATCGAGGCGCTGCGGGAATGGTGGGCGGGCCGCAACAGCTGAGACCGCCGGCGTCAGCCGAGCATGTCGTAGCCGAGCTTGCCCACCATCACCACGACGACCGCCAGCAGCACCACGCGGACAAAACCAGCCCCACGCCCGAGCGCCATATGCGCGCCCAGCTGGGCGCCGACGATGTTCGCGACGCCAAGGGCCAGGCCCAGCAGCCACAACACATGGCCCTGGGCGGCGAAGACGATGAGCGCCCCGACGTTGGTGCCCGAGTTGAGCACCTTGGCGGTGGCCGAGCTTTCCAGGAACGTCATCCCGGCGACGGCAGTCAACGTGATGATCATGAAGGTCCCCGTGCCCGGGCCCATGATGCCGTCGTAGAAGGCGATGACGACGGCGGCCACGGCGAGCGCGGTCAACGTGGTGGCCCTCGTGCGCGTGGAGCTGTGCTCGGCGGTGCCGAACCGGGGACGTGTCGCGACGAACACCCCCACCGCCACCAGCAGCACCAGCACCACCGGTTTGAAGACGGACACCGGTAGTCGCGAGGCGGTGTAGGCGCCGGCACTGGAGAAAGCCGCCGCGACGACGAAGGCTGCGGCCAGCGCACGCCAGTTCAGCGGTGTTCGGGGGAAGAGCCGAATGGCCGCCGACGCAGTGCCGGACAGTGCGGTGAGTTTGTTGGTCCCCAACGCGGTGGCGGGCACCATCCCGGGAAACACGAGCATGAGCACCGGGATGAGGACGAGGCCGCCGCCGCCCACCACCGCGTCGACCCAGCCGGCGGCGGAGGCAGCGGCCAGCAGCAGGGTGAGGGTAGGGGCATCCACGGGGTCAGAGATTACGGATGGAACCGAATTGCCGCCGTGTGCCTCCTACAGACATGAACCGATCTCAGCGCACGTTCTGTCTGCGTGGTTATCCACATGCCCCAAGAAGGCGGAACTCCCGGGATCGTCAGCGCCTCATATCGGGTATGGACTACTGCTTCGGTACGGGGGACGGAGTCGTCACCGCATGGGATGCGCCACCCAACGTCGACCTGGACGGCGATGGGGTGATGGACGCGGTGCGCCTCGACTTCGACGGTGACGGGCTGTTCGACGACATGATGTGGGATGCCGACGGCGACGGATCGGCGGATCACGCCGTCCTGGACGTCGACAACGACGGCAGGCCCGAGGCCTACTTCACCGATGATGGCCTGGGCACGTGGGCGTTTCACGTGGAACGAAGCGGATCGATCAGCTGGTTCGGTCTTGATGGCACCGAACACCCCGGCGGCACAGCCGATGTCGACGGGGACGGGAAGCCGGAGCAACTGTTGGATGCCGATGGCGATGGCCGTGCCGAACGAGCTTTCAGCACAACCGATTCAG
This sequence comes from Mycobacteroides franklinii, assembly GCF_002013895.1. Taxonomy (GTDB): domain Bacteria; phylum Actinomycetota; class Actinomycetes; order Mycobacteriales; family Mycobacteriaceae; genus Mycobacterium; species Mycobacterium franklinii. The sequence continues at coordinate 40,726 of NZ_MAFQ01000016.1, forward strand.
GTAACTCTGTGTACGTCGACACGACCGGCGACGGTCGTTGGGACGCCGTGCTCACCGATGTTGACGGCGACGGTGTCGCGGACGCAGGCCGACCGGTGGGATCGCCGCGGCTGTCAGCGGAGAATCCGGTCGAAGGCTCGCCCTAGCGCGGCCGTCCACCCGAGGGTGGGGTCGGATTCGTCGGCCACCCAGGTGGGGTGATCGAGGCTGAGCCGTCCATCGCAGGTGGTGATGAAGAAGCTCGGGGGAAGTGTTGTGGCCCGCAACCGGATACGCCCGCCACGTACGGTGGCACGGAAGTCGTTCACGCGCAGCCCCTCCGGTAGATGCAGCGGAGGTATTCGGCCCCAGTTCGTGACCATGAGCGGGTTCTCGATGGACGGCTGATGCAGCGGTGCCGGGCGCAGAAATGCTTGGTGCACACTGTGATCCGCGAGGCCACCGGCCAGAGAATCCAGTACCGCGCGGGCCAGACGCGACGGGTCGTCATCGGGTGTGACGGCCAGAATCGCGGTATTGGCGCCTTGGATCACCGTTCCTTGCGCCGCGGTGATGGGTGCGCCGGTTCGTGTGCGCAGGTCCACCGATGACGTCAGGCCAAACGTGATCGGGTCCTGCGATTGTGAAAGTGCTTGAGCGGCCAGCAGGATCGCGGCACACACGACTCCGTGCACGGTGAGGCCCGCGGCGCGGGCGGCGTCGAACAAGCGCGTGGTCTGCTCGCGGCCGAGTCGGGTGCGCCCGTGCCGAACCACAACCGTCGCGTCGACCGTCGGCGCTGCTGGTGTCGCGGGGGGCGCGGGGGGCGCGCTGGGCGTGGATATGACGTACCCGCGCGCGGCGAGGAACTGCTCCAGTGACATCGCCAGGGGATGCGGGCGGGCGGTCCCGGCTGATCCCGTCTCGACCACGCGGGTGTAGAGCGAACACAGAACTTCCAGGTACGTCAGCCCGGCGCCCGCGTCGGCGATGCTGTGGTGGGTCAACAAGGTCAGGCGAAAGTCATTGCCGTCCTGGGCGGCATCGACGGCGCACACCGCGGTGGGGTCGACGATGGTGAAGCCAGACCGGGGTAGGGCGGTACACGCACCCAGCTGCAGCGCGGGCGGGTGGGGAAGGTGTGCAAGCACGTACCCGTGTCTGGCGGGCACGATCTGCGCGGACAGCACGGGGTAACTCGTCAGCAGCGCTCGAAAAGCCGTTGTCAGAGCATCGGTATCGAGCACGCCGGTGCCGAAGACCGAGTACGCCACGGTGCTGCGATTGCCCGCGAACAGCGCCTCCGAAGGATCGAGTGCACGGTCGAATGCCGCGAGGTTCACCCCCGGCCGGCGCCGGGCGGCCCGGCGAATGCCTGCGCGATGGACAGCCATTTCTCGGCGTCCTCGCCGGTGGCCCGCAGATCCAGTTCGGCGCGTGGGCGCCGTTGGGTCACCAGGTAGCAGAAGTCGAGCGCCGACCCGGTGACGCGTTGGGCGGCGTCTTCCGGCCCCCAGGTCCAGGTGCCGCCGCCGGGCCCGGTCAGCTCGACGCGGAACGGTTCGGCGGGAGGGGTCAGTGAATGCACCGTGTACGCATAGTTCCTAGTTCGAACACCCAGGTGCGCAATGGATTTCAGTCGTGCGCTGGGTGTGGGGACCACGCCGAGCGCGTCGGCGACGTCGAGTGCGTGGGCCCAGGTTTCCATCAAGCGGGCGGTGCCCATGGAGGCAGAGCTCATGGGCGGCCCGTACCAGGGGATCTTAACCCCGTCCGGTACGTCGCGCAGTGCCGCATGCAGCTGATTGCGGGTATCGCGCCAACGGGTGAGTAGCTCGGCGGGCGGTATCTGCGCGGTCTCCTCGGCGGCCTTGTCCACAAACCCGAACGGGTCGGCCATCGCCTTGGGCAGCTCATTGGCGAAGCCCTCGGGATCGGTGACCGCCAGCAGCGACTGCGCGTCGGTCCAATGCAGATGGGCGATCTGGTGGGCGATGGTCCAGCCCGCCGCGGGTGTGTCCCGGGCCCAGCCGTCGTCGGGCAGCGGTGCCACCAGGGCGTCGAGTCCATCGCTCTCGTCACGCAGGTCGTCGATGACTGCGTCAGCGGTCGAGGTCACGGGGTTGTCCTTCCGGGTCGGGCTGGTTGGGCTGGGTGGGCAGAGACCCACTGTCTGGCGGGCTGGGCCAGAGGGTTCGCGTCATGTGCACGATCAGTCCGATCAAGTAGATCACCGCGCCGGAGAAGGCTAGCCAATGCGCGTGGGTGATGAAGGCGGCGCCGACGGCCATCGCCCCGGTGAAGGTGACCCAGAACAGCGAGTCCTGCACCGCGAAAACGTGTCCACGCAGGGCGTCGTCGACGTCGGTCTGCATACCGACATCGGCGCACAGTTTGATGACCTGTCCCGCCATCCCGAGCCCGAACGCGGCGGCCAACAGGATGGGAATGTACAAACCCGAGGCAATCAATTGCAGGACAACCGCGCCGCCGAGTGCCATCCCGAGAGTGCGTCCGCGACCGAACCGCCGCAGCAGGGCCGGGGTAGAGACCGTCCCCAGGAATGAGCCGATGCCGGTGCAGGCCAGGAACAATGCCGCGGCGCCGATGCCGGCGAACAGCGACTCGGTATTGCGCACCAGCACAAGGACCAGCAGGGTGTTGACGCCGAACACCATCCGGTGCGCGGCCAACCCGATGAGGGCGTCGAACACCGATGGTGTGCCGACGATGGTGCGCGCGCCATGCAGCCAGCCGGTCGCCACGGCGTAGAAGGCCGAACCGTGTACCGCGCGCACGCTGTCATCGGGGCCCAACCGGTCGCCGGGAAATCCGGACGCCACCCACGCCGCAGCCGTCGCCGGCACGATCACCAGGAAAATGACTGTGGCAGAACCCAAATCACCGGCACCGAACACCGCCCGCAGCATCAGCATGAAGTTGGCGCCGATAAATGTGGCCGAGGCGCCCACCGCGGTGGCCACCGAGTTCATGGTGGCGACCTGGTCGCGCGGCACCACGTGGGGGAGGGCCGCCGACAGGCCCGATGTGACGAAGCGGGTGACCCCGTTGACGACCAGCGCACCCAGCAGCAGCACCACATCGTCGGCGCCGAGTGCCAGTTCGATGCCGACGAGGGCCACCAGCAGTACCCGAATCAGGTTGGCACCGATCAGCACCATGCGGCGGTCCCAGCGGTCCAGCAGCGCACCGGCAAACGGACCGATCGCCGAGTACGGCAGGAAAAGCACGGCGAAGGCTCCGGCGATGGCCCACGGCTCGGCTTCACGTTCCGGATTGAACAACAGCGCGCCCGCCAGGCCGGCCTGGAAGAGGCCGTCGCTGAATTGGGTCAGGAGCCGCACCCACACCAGCCGCCGGAAGTCGGGCAGATCCTGAATCGCGTGCCACAGGCTCAGCGGCGAGTGGCGCGCAGTCATGGGAGTCGCTTTCGTATGTCGGGAAACGGGCTACAGGAAGGAGGCGAAGTACTTAACGCCCACACTACAAATGTGTAGCGGTTGGTCGAGCACAAGTCATGAAACGGCAAACGGTGTCATGATGTTGAGGTGGCGCACGGGGACGAGCCTGATGAGGGCGAGGCATATAGCGAGGGCTACATGGCACCGCCCGCACATCGCCTGCGGGCGGGCACTCTGCTGGTCGCCAACACCAACCTCTTCGAACCGACTTTTCGGCGCAGCGTGATCTTCATTATCGAACACAATGACGGTGGAACCCTGGGCGTGGTGCTCAACCGCCCCAGTGAGACCGCGGTGTACAACGTGCTGCCGCAGTGGGCCAAACTCGTCGGCAAGCCCAAGACCATGTTCATCGGCGGGCCGGTCAAACGAGATGCGGCGCTGTGCCTGGCGACCCTGCGGGCCGGGGTCAGCGTCGAGGGTGTCAAGGGTCTGCGCCATGTGGCGGGCCGAATGGCCATGGTCGATCTGGATGCCGAGCCCGAGGACATCGCCCCGCTGGTGGAGGGTGTCAGGGTCTTCGCGGGCTACTCGGGCTGGACCATCGGTCAGCTCGAGGGAGAGGTTGAGCGCGACGACTGGATCGTGCTGTCCGCGCTGCCGTCCGATGTGCTGACCGACGTGCGCCAGGATCTGTGGGCCAAGGTGCTGCGCCGGCAGCCGCTGCCGCTGTCGTTGTTGGCGACGCACCCCATCGACGTCAGCCGCAACTAGACCTACAGGTCGTCGCCCACCGACGGATCGGTGGGAATGACGGCCCGGCAGAAGTCCTCGCCAAAAGGCGTCAAGTGGACGCTGCGGCGCACCGTCTTGTGTGCGCGGCCCGCACGGCGGCACGCCGCAACCACGTCGGGTTGCACCTCGAGTACCTGATAGCGTTCGGCCGCAACCGCTTCCGGAGATGCGCGGACCAGGCCGAGGCGTACCAGATTGTTGGTGTACGCGTTGTTGCGATCGGTGTAGCGGCAGCCGGAGCGCTCGGCGACCATGGACAGCCCCTCGGCGATCATCTCCGAGCCGACGTCGAACGGACGGCTGGTGCGCACATCCACCACCGGCTGCGCGCCGTGCGCGGCCAGGAACCGCAGGATGCGTGCCTCGTCGGGAGCCAGCTGGTTGATAATCCGGGCGTACGCCGGGTGGGTGTCCTCGACGTCGGTGACGTCGGCCGAACGGCGCAGCAATTCCGCTCCGCGGCGGCGTAATTCATCTCCGTCGAGGCTGCCCGATTCGGTGATGTCGATGGTGACGCGTGAGGGGACGGGCTTTTGCGGTTTGGTGATCGTCAGCCCTGAGGCATCGCTGGGCAGCTGCAGCGCATCGCGAACGGCGCCCAGGACGTGCTCGGTCGCCGAGAGGGCGATGTCGGTGGCGGACCGGCCGGCCCGCACGTCGTCGATGATCTTGGTGCCCGTGGTGGTGGCGATATCGGCCGACCACTTGACGCCGCGCCACCAGGTCTTCGCTGCCAGCATGGCGACCCCTTGGACCACGCGATCAGGCCGGAGCTCACGATTGTTGTGCGCGGGGACGGGCGTGTTATTGGTCATCGGGCATCATCTTGTCAGGTCGGTTCCGGGCACGTGTCAGCCCGCTGGCGGGAAGATGAGTAGGTGCGCGAGGCCGCCGGCGGCACCCAGAACCGCGCCGTGCACGAACAGCAACCACTCGTCTTGTTTGACCGCGGAGCGCAGCAGTTCGTTGAAGTCGTCGAGTGAGAGCTTGTGCATCTGGGTGGAGACGAAGGCGCCGATCTTGCCCTGGCGCTGCTTGTTGAACTCCGGATCGGAAAACGCAAGGGGCGCAAAGCCGGTTGCCTCGATGGTGACCGATTCGGTGATCTGGTCGTATTGGCGCCGGCCGACGGCTACCCGAATGGCGCGACGAGCGGGCCCCAGCGCCTGCTCCAGGGCCGGGCGGATCCCGTCGGCCAGCATCTGCCGAGTGCGATCCGAGCGCGGCCCGTTGAGCATCTCGTTGCCGATGTTCTCCAGGGTGATGACGTTCTCGGAGATGGTGCGCGCGTATTCCTCGGAGATCTCCGACTTGCGTTTGATGAACAGACCTTGACGCCACGGCACCCACTTGTTGGGGTGCACGGGTTCGAAGATCATGGTGATGCCGAGGTAGTTGACGATGTATCCGATGATCACGCCGCCGAGCGGAAGCACGATCCACGGTGTCCACCAATGATGTGGAACGGAATGCAGGATCGCGACGAGCACGAAACCCATGGGATAGCCGAAATAGAAGCCGAAGTTCTGCATGAATTGCAGCTCTTTATGTCCCATGGTTCGGAAGATGTCGTTCAGCAGCTTGGGATGCGCGGTGAGATACCGGATGATCATCAGCTTGGCGTCGACCAGCTGGCCGATGTTCTCGCCGATCTGATCGGTCATGTTCTTGACGATCTGCGGCAACTGGTTCTCGATGCGCTTGAACATCATTTCCCGCAGCGCCGGGGGCAGGTTGTGCCACAGCTGAGGGTCCTCGCGCTCCATGATTTTGGTGATGACGCTGCGAATCTCCGATTTGGCAATCAGCGCAAGGTGATTGGCGATGAGATCGGGCTCGAGCTGCTCGTAGAAGTCCGAGATACTGCCCAGCTTGGCCAGGCTTTTGTCGACGGCGATGCTGGCCATCTTCTCCGCGCGTGAGGGCACGATGCCCTGCCATCCGAACCGGCCATCGGAGGTGATCGCCGGGATCACCTGCACGCGCCGCGGCAGGAACGCATACAGCGTGCGCAGTCCGGGGATGCGCCAGCCGTAGAAACGCAAGGGCGCGAACAGCATCAGCACGCCGGTCCAGTTGGTGATGTACCCGATGATGCCGGTGAACAGCGGCACGGTGAGCAGGTCGACGATCAGTTGATCGTCGCGATAGATGTACGTGGCAATGCCGGACACGACGGTGAGGACGCCAACGAGGATGAACTTCACCATCTGCTTGGTGTCTTTCACGGCTCCCTTTCTGACCACACCCGTTGACGAGTGTCCGGAAACATAACACCAAAAAAGGGGCCCACATGGGCGAATACGGCTCACATTCCGGCGAGGTCGCGGCCGCCGTGTCTAAAGATTGGACATGTCAGGGTTGCGCGCACACCGACGAGTCTCTGCGGCCCGCGCTCGGGCATCCGCCACAGGAACTGCCGCAGCCGCCCGAGGACGACATCTGTTGTGCGGCCGTGGTGTATTGGGCGACCTGCCAGGCCGCCGCACCCACCGTCACGACGGCGGCGACACCACACACCACCAGCCCCACCAAACCGATTGTGGCAGGGCCGAATAGCGCCGCAAGGGCGCCCGGCACCAGGATCACCGCGGCCGCGGCCTGTGCGGGTGCCAGCATCCGCTGGGGGCTACCGTGCGGCGCCCGCAGGAATGCCAGCGCCGACAGCGCAGCCAGCAACCCGGCAAGGGCGACGGTCACGATGGCGGCGATCAGCACCCGCTCAGTTTAAAGGGTGTCGGATTGGTGTTTGAAATGGTTATGCCGCGGGCGGCGCCGGTGGCGCCAACGGAGGCAAGGTGGGCAGGGGTGGCAGGCCCGGGATCCCGGGCGCCGGCGAAGCCGGCGCGTTGGGGTCTGCGGGAGCAGGAGCCCCCGGAACAGGTGTGACGGGCGCACCGGGCACGGCGTCGGGATCGGCGAGCGCATTCGGATCGGCGACCGGGGCGGTGACCGGGGCGGCATCGCCGAAGCGCAGTCCGTTGACGATCAGGTCCGTGGCGGGGGCTTCGGCGATGGCGTTACCGACGGTGGTGGTGACGGCCAGCTGGACCAGGAAGCGGTCCTTGCCCTGCGTGATGATCACGGAGCGGCGTGAGGTGTTGAGGGTTTCGCCGTCCTGACGGAAGGTGCCTTCCACGATGGAGGACGGGAAGCCCTGATAGGTGACCACCGACGCGTCGGTCGGTTGCCAGCCCTGCAGCGCCTTGACCTCGACGGGGCCATGCGAGACGGCCTCGTTGGTGTCGAACTCGCCGACCAGCTTGCTCATGGTGACCTGTGCGTTGGACTGGTAGATCCCGGTGCCGTTGGCCTTGCTGACAATCACTTGGTACGCGTTGGGGACATTGGGGTCCGGCACGTTGGCCCAGTTGTTCGGAATCGGGATGCTGATGCGCGGCACCCCGTGGCTGCTCTTGGACAGCGGCTCCACCTTGACGTTCTTGGCGGCGAAGAACTCGGTGAGGGTGCCGTCGGTGGCGGGCGCGACCCCGCCGATCGGCGCGGACGGCTGCAGGGGATTCGTCGATGCCGTGGGGGCCACAGCAGGCGCCGGCGCGGCGTTCGGGGCCGGTGCGACGGCGGCGTTGGGAGTGGCCGCCGGCACCGGAGGTGCGGGTGCCGGTTGCGGGTCCGCCATCGCTACGGCGGCAGTCCCGGCGAGCAATGCCGCGACGGAGGCCGTGGCCGCCGCTAATCTGACTGAATACCGTATGGTCGTCACCTTCTATGTCCTTCCGGCTCTGTCCAGTGCGTCGTGTGAGGTTGTGGCGACAACGAAGAACGCTGACGGCGTCGACAGACGTTCGCTCGGTTGTGGCGGTCCTGAAGGTAGTGAGCGTGGCTGAGAAACCACCCCGGACACCCCCGGAAGTGGCCGGATTGTGACCAGAGTGATTAACTCCTGTCGCCAAAGCGGCGATTTCTGTTCGCTGACCAGCCACCTTTACCCTTGAAGCGTGACTGAAACCGAGCAGGACGCCGGCAGAGCTAGTGAGGAAGCCGCTGAATTCCCCACGCATCGCTACACCGCGCAGCTCGCCGGGCAGATCGAGAGCCGTTGGCAGCAGGCCTGGACCGACCGGGGCACGTTCCATGTGCCGAACCCGGTGGGATCGCTGGCTCCGGCGGACGGCACCCCGATTCCGGTCGACAAGATGTTCGTCCAGGACATGTTCCCGTACCCGTCGGGCGACGGACTGCATGTGGGTCACCCGCTTGGATACATCGCGACGGACGTCTACGCCCGCTTTCACCGGATGCGGGGGGCCAACGTGCTGCACGCGCTGGGGTTCGACGCGTTCGGGTTGCCTGCCGAGCAGTACGCGGTGCAGACCGGCACGCATCCGCGGGTGCGCACCGAGGCCAACATCGTCAACTACAAGCGGCAGCTGGGACGGCTGGGCCTGGGCCACGACTCGCGTCGCAGCTTCGCCACCACCGATGTCGACTTCTACAAGTGGACGCAGTGGATCTTCCTGCAGATCTACAACGCCTGGTACGACGAGCAGGCCCACCGCGCGCGGCCCATTCAGGAGCTGATCGCCGAGTTTGAATCCGGTGCGCGCACTCCCGCCGACGGCACGGTGTGGGCGCAGCTGAGTGCCGGCGCACGCGCAGATCTCGTTGACTCGTATCGCCTGGTTTACCAATCGGACTCGGTGGTCAACTGGTGTCCCGGGTTGGGCACCGTGCTGGCCAACGAGGAGGTGACCTCGGACGGCCGCAGCGAGCGCGGCAACTTCCCGGTGTTTCGTAAGCGATTGCGGCAGTGGATGATGCGTATCACCGCGTACTCCGACCGGCTGATCGACGACCTGGATGTCCTGGACTGGCCCGAGAAGGTCAAGACCATGCAGCGCAACTGGATTGGCCGTTCGCAGGGCGCGTCGGTGTTGTTCGCGGTGGACGGCGCGGGCGGCCCCGCCGATATCGAGGTGTTCACCACCCGGCCCGACACGCTCTTCGGCGCCACCTACATGGTGTTGGCTCCCGAGCACCCGCTGGTGGACGCGCTGGCGGTAGACGCCTGGCCCCAGGGAACCGATGCGCGCTGGACGGGCGGACAGGACTCGCCGCGCGCGGCGATCGAGCAGTACCGCCGTTCCATCGCTGCCAAGAGCGACCTGGAACGTCAAGAGAACAAAGAGAAGACGGGCGTCTTCACCGGTGCCTACGCCACCAACCCGGTGAGCGGTAGTCAGGTGCCGGTCTTCATCGCCGACTACGTGCTGCTGGGCTACGGCACCGGTGCCATCATGGCGGTGCCCGGGCACGACCCGCGTGACTGGGATTTCGCGAATGCCTTCGGTTTGCCGGTGCGGGAAGTGATTTCCGGCGGCGATATCACCGAGGCCGCCTACACGGGCGATGGCGTGTTGGTGAACTCCGACTACCTGGACGGGCTCGATGTCGACGCCGCCAAGGTCGAGGTGACACGCCGGCTGGTCAAGGACGGACGCGGCGAATCGCGTATCGAATACAAGCTGCGCGATTGGCTCTTTGCGCGCCAGCGGTATTGGGGCGAGCCTTTCCCGATCGTTTATGGCGAGGACGGGCGACCACGCGCGCTGGGCGAGAATCTGTTGCCCGTCGAACTGCCCGAGGTCGAGGACTACGCACCGGTTTCCTTCGATCCGGAGGACGCGTCATCCGAGCCGTCGCCACCGTTGTCCAAGGCCGCCGACTGGGTGAACGTCGAGCTGGACCTGGGCGATGGGCTCAAGCACTACACGCGCGACACCAATGTGATGCCACAGTGGGCGGGCAGCTCCTGGTACGAGCTGCGTTACGCCGATCCCGATAATGCGGAAGCCTTCTGCGACAAGGAGAACGAGGCGTACTGGTTGGGTCCGCGTCCGGCCGAGCACGGTCCGAATGATCCGGGCGGTGTCGATCTGTATGTCGGCGGCATGGAGCACGCCGTGCTGCACCTGCTGTACTCGAGGTTCTGGCACAAGGTTCTCTACGACCTCGGGCATGTCAGCTCTCGCGAGCCGTACCGGCGGCTGCTGAACCAGGGCTACATCCAGGCCCACGCCTATACGGACTCGCGCGGCATGTACGTCCCGGCCGCCGAGGTGGTCGAGGAGAACGGAAAGTTCTTCTATCAGGGCGCGGAGGTGAAGCAGGAGTTCGGCAAGATTGGAAAGAGCCTCAAGAATTCGATCTCACCGGACGACATCTGCGACAACTACGGTGCCGATACCCTGCGTGTGTACGAAATGTCGATGGGTCCGCTGGAGCTTTCTCGGCCCTGGGCGACAAAGGATGTCGTCGGTGCGCACCGCTTCTTGCAGCGGGCGTGGCGGGCGGTGGTCGATGAGGAGACCGGCAAGATCCGCGTTACCTCGGACGAGCTGACCAGCGAGGACACCCTGCGGGCGTTGCACAAGACGATCGCCGGGGTAACCGAAGACTATGCGGCTCTGCGCAATAACACCGCGGCGGCCAAGCTGATCGAGTACACGAATCACCTGACCAAGGAGTATCCCGAGGGCGCCCCGCGGGCCGCGGTGGAGCCACTGGTGCTCATGCTGGCACCGCTGGCCCCGCACCTGTCCGAGGAGCTGTGGAGCCAGCTGGGCAGCGAGGTGTCGCTGGCCCACGGACCCTTCCCGGAGTCCGACGAGCGCTGGCTGGTGGCCGACACGGTGGAGTACCCGATTCAGGTCAACGGCAAGGTGCGTGGCCGCATCACGGTGGCCGTCGATGCGCCGAAGGGCGATATCGAGGCCGCGGCGCTTGCCGAGGAGAAGGTGCTGGAGTTCCTGGCGGGTGCGACCCCGAAGAAGGTCATCGTGGTGCCGGGCCGCATGGTGAATCTGGTCGTCTAGTTCTGCCGCACCACGATGTGGTGCACCCGTGCGTCGCGCGGCAGATTCACGGCGTCGGCGACCAGCTGCGCAACGGACTCGGGGCGCATGTACTCGTTCGGGTTGTACTCGCGCCCTTCATGTTCGGTGAGTTCCTGCTGCATCGGTGTGCTGATCCGGCCGGGATGTACCGAGGTCACCCGGAGCGTCGGTTCCTCGGCGCGCAGTACGTCGGCGAATCCACGCAGCGCGAACTTGCTCGCTGAGTACGAGCCGATGCCCGGGTGCGCGTTGATCCCCGCGCCGGAGTTGATGAACACCACGTCGCCCTGTGCCGCCCGCAGCGCGGGAAGCAGGGCTTGGGTCAGCGCGACGGGGGCCAACACGTTGACATCGAAGGTCTTTCGCCAATCGGACAGGCTGGAGTCGGCGATCGTCGCGGGGTAGGAGACGCCGGCGTTGTGCACCAGCACGTCGAGCGTGTCGATGTTGGCGACGGCCGCGACCACCGCGTTCTCGTCGCCCAGGTCCACCGGCCATGCGGTGGCGTCCAACTCGGCGGCCAGCGTATCCAGCCGCGCGGATGGCCGACCGCCCAGCAGCAGGCTGTGGGTGGGGGCGAGAGCGCGGGCAATGGCGGAACCAAGACCTCCGGCGGCACCGGTGATGAGAGCGTGCGGCATGTGCGTCACGTTAGCTCCCGTGCGCCGAAAGTCGACTTTTGGTGGCCTTTACTCGCACTTTCGCACCAAAAGTCGACTTTCGGCGAGAGGGAATGGCCAGGCACACCGCACAATGGACGGATGCCGTCCCACCCGATGTTCACCCCCACGCAGCTGGCCGCACGCGCGGCGTACCTGCTCAGGGGAAATGACCGGGGAACCATGACCAGTGCCGCACCCAAGCTTTACCCGCACATGTGGAGCTGGGACGCCGCCTTTGTCGCGGTGGGGCTGGCACCACTGAGCGTCGAACGGGCCGTCACCGAGCTGGACACCTTGCTCTCGGCGCAATGGGCCAACGGGATGATCCCGCACATTGTCTTCGCCAACGGGGTCGACGGATATTTCCCGGGGCCCGCCCGCTGGCAGACCTCCGAGCTGGCAGTGAACGCGCCGTCGGGGCATCAGACGTCGGGTATCACCCAGCCGCCCGTGCATGCCATCGCAGTGCAACGCATCCTCGATCACGCACGTCGCCGGGGCCGCAGCGCCCGGGGTGTGGCCGAGGCGTTCCTTGATCGGCGCTGGGCCGATTTGATGCGTTGGCACCGCTGGCTGGCCGAGACTCGGGACCAGAACCAGCACGGCCGAATCACCCTGTACCACGGGTGGGAATCGGGCATGGACAATTCGCCGCGTTGGGACGCGGCCTACGCCAACGTTGTACCGGGCGTCCTTCCGGCTTACACGCGCGAGGACACGACCATCGTGACCGATCCTTCGCAGCGACCCAAGGATGCCGAGTACGACGTGTATCTGTGGCTGCTGGAAGAGATGAAATCGGTGCGCTACGACGATGCGCGGTTACCCGACGCGATGAGCTTCGCGATGGAGGACGTCTTCGTTTCGGCGATCTTCTCGGTGGCCTGCGAGGTGCTGGCCACCATCGGTGAGGAGCATGCCCGCCCACGTGCCGATGTGCGTGAACTGCACGGCTGGGCTGAGCGCTTCCGGCAGGGCGTTCTCGATACCACCGAGGAACGCAGCGGTGCGGCAAGAGATTTCGATGTCAAGACCGGTAAGTGGGTTGCCACCGACACGGTGGCGGTGTTCGCGCCGTTGCTGTCTGGCGGTCTGCCGCGCCCGCAGGAGCTGGTACTGCTGAGACTGTTGGAGGGTCCCCGATTCTGTGGCCATCCCGATCTGCGATACGCGCTGGTGCCCTCGACATCGCCGGTCTCGCGGGACTTTCGTCCGCGCGAATACTGGCGGGGCCCGGTCTGGCCGGTGCTCACCTGGCTGTTCTGTTGGGCCTTCGAGCGGCGTGGCTGGAGTGAGCGCGCATTCCTGTTGCGGCAGGAGGGATTACGGCAGGCGGGGGACGGTTCGTTCGCGGAGTACTACGAGCCGTTTACCGGTGCGCCCTTGGGAAGCATGCAGCAATCCTGGACGGCCGCAGCGGTTTTGGACTGGTTGGGCTAGGCCTTACTCCTGCCCGGCGAGGCGTCGCAGCAGTGGCGTCATCCGGAACGCCACCAGCTCGTGCATGGCAATGGCAATCGAGGTGCGGGTGATGCCGGGGATATCGAGAATGTTCCCAGCGATCCGGTAGAGGTCGTCGCTGTCGACGGCGACCACCTTGATCATCAGGTCGTCGGCACCCGCCAGGCCGTGGACCTGTACCACCTCCGGCACGTCGGCCAGTGCCACCCCGATGGCTGCGAGCTGGTGTTGGTCGATGCGCGCGGTGACGTAAGCCGTCATCGGATAGCCCATCGCGCGCGGCACGATTTGATGGTCGATCCCGGCCAGGGCCTCGTGCTGATCCCAGCGGGTGAGCCGCGCCTGCACGGTGTTGCGGGACAGATTCAGTCGCTGCGCCAGCTCCACGCCGGATGCGCGGGGGGTTTGCGTGAGTGCCAATAACAACTTCGCATCGGTGGCATCCAGAGTGGTCATAGCGCGCAGTATCGCACAGTATGTGACCCAAGATATGGGCAGAATGCTCAATCCGACACGTATCAGTTGCGCAGTATGACTATCTGTTGCACTGTGAATCATGACACACCCACAAGGTGACGGTCATGGACATGCGGTGCAACCCATCGTTAGCGAGGGCAGGTTATGGAGACCATCCAGCTCCTTGATCCGGACGGCAACCGGATCGAGAATTCCGAGTACGCGCCGCTGGTCAGCGACATCCTCGACGAGGAAGACCTGGCCGCTCTGAGGGCGCTGTACGAGGACATGGTGGTGGTCCGCCGCATCGATAACGAGGCCACGGCCCTACAGCGTCAGGGCGAGCTCGCGCTGTGGGCGCCGCTGCTGGGCCAGGAGGCCGCGCAGGTCGGGTCGGCCCGCGCGCTGGAGCACGATGACTTCGCGTTCACCAGCTTCCGCGAGCACGGCGTCGCCTACTGTCGCGGCGTCGAGCCCACCGCGATGCTCCAGTTCTGGCGCGGTTCAACGCAATCGGGCTGGAATCCGCGAGAGCACAACATCACCGCGCCCGCGATCATCGTCGGCGCGCAGTCCCTGCATGCCACCGGATACGCGATGGGCGTGAAGTTCGACGGATCGGACACCGCGGTCATCGCCTACTTCGGCGATGGCGCCACCAGCCAGGGGGACGTCTCCGAGGCATTCGCCTTTGCGTCGAGTTTCGGTGCACCCGTTGTCTTCTTCTGTCAGAACAATCAGTGGGCCATCAGCGAGCCCGTCCGGGTGCAGAGCCATCTGCCGCTGGCCGCCCGGGGCACCGGGTTCGGCGTCCCGGGAATTCAGGTCGACGGCAACGATGTGCTTGCCGTGATGGCCGCGACCCGCTGGGCGCTGCGGCGCGCCCGTGAGGGCAGTGGTCCGACCCTCATCGAGGCCGTCACCTACCGGATGGGGCCGCACACCACCTCGGATGACCCGACCAAGTACCGCAATGCCGCAGAACTCGATGAATGGCGGGCCAAGGATCCGCTGGCCCGGGTCGAAAAGTACTTGGAGAGCCGCGGAGGGTTGAGCGAATCGGAGAAGGAGCGCATTGCCGCGAAGGCCGACGAGGTGGCCGCGGAGCTGCGCGCCGGATGCCTCGGCACGATCGAGCCGACCGCCGCGGACATGTTCAACCATGTGTACGCAGAACCGCATTCGCTTGTCGCCGCGGAGCGGCGCGACTACCTGGAATACCTGGCCAGTTTTGAGAGCGAAGGGACTTACGCATCATGACCAGAATGACCATGTCCGGTGCCCTGAACGCGGGCTTGCGTGCGGCGTTGGAGGACGACGACAAGGTGATCGTCATGGGCGAGGATGTCGGCAAGCTCGGCGGCGTCTTCCGGGTCACCGACGGGCTGCAGAAGGATTTCGGTGACCACCGGGTCATCGACACTCCGCTCGCCGAGTCCGGAATCATCGGAACAGCTGTCGGTTTGGCCATGCGTGGATACCGCCCGGTCTGCGAGATCCAGTTCGACGGATTCGTGTACCCGGCCTTTGATCAGATCGTCAGCCAGGTGGCCAAGCTGCACTACCGCACCAAGGGCGCGGTAGGGATGCCGCTCACCATCCGGATCCCGTTCGGCGGTGGAATCGGTGCGGTAGAGCACCATTCGGAGTCGCCGGAGGCGTACTTCGCGCATACCGCCGGGCTGCGCGTGGTGTCGTGCAGCTCACCGCAGGATGCCTACGACATGATCCGCCAATCGGTCGCGTGCGATGACCCGGTGGTCTTCTTCGAGCCCAAGCGGCGTTACTGGGAGAAGGATGAGGTTGATACCGCGCTCACCCCGCTCCCGCTGGGTACGGCACGTATTGTCCGAGCCGGCACCGCGGCCACCGTCGCCGCCTACGGACCGATGGTGGCCGTCGCCAAAGTGGCCGCGGAAATGGCTGCCGCGGAGGGTATGTCCATCGAGGTGGTAGACCTGCGTTCCCTCTCGCCCGTCGACTTCGACACCCTGGAGGCGTCGGTACGTAAGACCGGACGGCTGGTGGTAGTCCACGAGGCCTCGGTGTTCATGGGATTGGGCGCCGAGATCGCTGCACGCATCACCGAGCGGTGCTTCTATCACCTGGAGGCTCCCGTACTGCGGGTCGGCGGCTTCGCACTTCCGTACCCGGCCAACAAGGTGGAACATCACTACCTGCCCGATGCAGAGCGGGTGATGGACGCCGTCGACCGCGCCATCGCCGCGTAGAAGAGGCCGAAATCCATGGCAGTCAAACAGTTTCTGCTCCCCGACCTCGGCGAGGGACTCACCGAAGCCGACCTGATCGCCTGGAAGGTGAAGGTCGGCGATGAGGTGAAGCTCAACCAGGTGCTCGCCGATGTGGAGACCGCCAAGGCGATGGTCGAGCTGCCGTCTCCCTTCGAGGGCACGGTGGTGGCCTTGCAGGCGGCGGAGAATTCCACCGTCGCGGTCGGTGCGCCGCTGATTTCGATCGAGGTGGCCGGCGCCGAGCCGGACGCTCCGGCCAATCTGGTGGGTTACGGCCCGTCGGAAACGAGCAGCCACACCCGTCGTCGGCGCCGTGCGGGAGCCGGAGCGGCCGCGCTTGCGCTGGTGGAAGAGGCAGCGGAGCCGGAGCCCGAAGTTGTTGAGCCCGCGGCTAAGGCACAGCCGGTACCGGAGAGGGCCCCTGCCAAGCCGTCGGTCCGCAAGCTCGCTGCCGAACTGGGCGTGACCCTCGAACTGATCAGCGGAACCGGCATCGGCGGCAGCATCACCCGACAGGATGTGGAGGCGTACACCCGGAGCCTCACCGCCCGCGCGCCACAGGCGGAGCCGGATGTCGTCGGCGCCGCGACTCCGGTCGTGGGCGGCGAGACGCGTATTCCGATCGCGGGGGTGCGCAAGCACACCGCCGCCGCCATGGTGCGCAGCGCCTTCACCGCACCGCATGTCACCGAGTTCCTCACCGTGGACATGACCGAGACGATGGGCCTGCTGGCAGAGTTGAGGGCGAAGTATCCCGATCTCAGGCTCACCCCGATGACGCTGGTGGCCCGGATGGTGCTGCTGGCGCTGCGGTCGCATCCGTCGCTGAATTCCACCTGGGATGAACAAGCCGGCGAGATCGTCGTGAAGCACTACGTGAATCTGGGTATCGCGGCGGCCACCGACCGGGGACTGGTGGTGCCGAATATCAAGAGCGCCAACACGATGTCGCTGCGCGAGCTGGCGACGGCGGTTGCGCAGCTGGTCGGCACCGCGCGCGACGGCAAGACCACGCCCGCCGATATGACCGGTGGCACGTTCACCCTCACCAATATCGGCGTGTTCGGTATCGATGCCGGAACGCCGATCATCAACCCGGGGGAGGCGGCGATCCTGGCCTTGGGCTCAGTGGCCAAGCGTCCCTGGGTGGTGGCCGGGGAGCTGGCGGTCCGCGATGTCACCACGTTGGCATTGTCCTTCGATCATCGACTGGTCGACGGCGAGCAGGGCTCGAAGTTCCTGGCGGATTTGGGTGCGATGGTCACCGATCCGCGCATGGCCCTGGTGGTGTAGCTTCACATTGAGCACCTCCCGATCGGGGTTGCCGGGACAGGGGATATCGCCGATATTCTGCGCCCATGGTTCCGACAACAAGGCGGGCGACGTGCTGGATCTTTTGACGCAGAAGCCATCGGGGCCGCGATAATGCGCTGGGCGCCAGTGATTTTGCTCAGTGCCGCCATGCTGTTGACCTCCTGCACGCAGGCGATCGCGGGCGACGCGACAGCCCCCGCCAAGACGGAGAAGCTGTATCCGATGTTGCCTCCCAGACAGGCAGACCTCGAAGGGCGATTGCTCTCGGCGCCGGATGTTCGTGCGGCGGCGGGTCTTACGGAGGTCAAGACGATCCCCGCGGTGGAGACGGTGCTCTCGACGGCCAATACCGTGTCCGATTGTGCGTACGGGTATTCGTTGGCCACACGCCAGCAGTACCTGAGCTTTAGCGCGGCGCGTATCCAGGCGTACTCCCAGTCGGTGGAAAGGGTTCGTAAGCACACCGTCGGTACCGCACTCGTCGTGTTCGAGACCGCCGACTCGGCTGGCCGGCAGTTCGAACAATTCGCCCAGCGCATGTCCCGCTGCGACGGGGTGCGTGGGGTGACTTCGGTCGGCAGTGCCAAGGAGGGCTGGGCCCTCAAGATCGTGCACAGCGGTAAGGACGAGGTGAACTGGACGCGCACTACCGACCATTCGCCATGGTCGTGCCGTTTGATGGCACGGCAACGCGCGAACTACGTCGCCTCGGTGATGTTCTGTCGTGTCGACCCGAATGAGGACAAGGCCGACGCGATGTTCAGCCTGCTGCTGGACAAGCTCGCTCGCTGATCGACGGCACCAGCCTCTTGCGCTATCGACGCACGGTCTTTAATGTATCGATCGCCACATTAATTGAGGAGGCATCGAATGCTGCAGGACAAGGTCGTCGTCGTCACCGGTGGAAGCCGCGGGTTGGGACGGGCCATGGTGCAGGCGTTCGCGGTCCATGGCGCGGACGTGGTGATCGCCAGCCGCAAGATTGATTCGTGTCATGAGCTGGCCGCCAAAGTGGAGGCGGAGCACGGGCGCCGCGCGCTCCCGGTCGCGTGCAATGTCAGCTCGTGGGAGCAGTGCGACGAGTTGGTCGACACCGTGTACCGCGAGTTCGGCCGCGTGGACGTGTTGGTGAACAACGCCGGGCTGTCCCCGCTGTACCCCAGCCTGGACCAGGTGTCGGAGGCGTTGTTCGACAAGGTCATCGGGGTCAATCTGAAGGGCCCGTTCCGGCTGTCGGCGTCGATCGCCACCAAGATGGCCGCGGGAGCCGGTGGTTCGATCATCAACATCAGCTCCATCGAAGCGGTGCGACCCGATGCGACGGCGCTGCCCTACGCGGCGGCCAAGGCGGGTTTGAACGCGTTGACCCTGGGTCTGTCGCACACGTTTGGGCCGACCGTGCGCGCCAACACAATTCAGTGCGGGCTGTTCAACACCGATATCGCCGCGGCCTGGCCGGAGGGATTCGCGGAGGGGTTGATTCCGAGTATTCCGCTGCGGCGCGTGGGCGAGCCGGAGGACATCGTGGGTGCGGCGCTGTATCTCGCGAGCGAGGCATCGGCCTACTGCACGGGAACGACGATCCGTTTGGACGGCGGCATCCTGTGACGGAGGCCGGCGCCAAACCGCGCCGTGGCCGCCCGCCCGCATCCGACGGTGACGCCGCGGCGACCCGCCGGCGGATTATGGACGTGGCGACGGAACTCTTCGCGGAGAAAGGGTTTCACGCCACGGGCGTGGCCGAAATAGGTTCCGCGGCCGGCGTGCGCGGCGGCGCGCTGTACTACCACATCGGATCCAAGGAAGAACTTCTCTGGGAGATCCTGCGTAGCTATATCGACGAGATGCTCACCGAGGCCGTGCATATCGCCAACATGAACACCGAGCCGGCCAAGCGCCTGCGCACGCTGATCGGCTCCTACGTCATCCTCATCGTCAAATATCGCAAGCAGGTTTCCATCCAGGTGCGCGATGGTTCCGCACTGACCGGCGGGCGCGCCGCGGAACTGCAGGGCTTGCGCGACGAGCTGCAGCGCTGCTGGCAGCGTGTTTTCGATGAGGGACACGAGACCGGGACGTTTCGCACGGCCGATCACGTGGTCACCAACGCGGTCCTGGGAATGCTGAACATGGTGGCGGTCTGGTACCGCGCCGACGGCAAGAGCCCGGCACAGATCGCCAAGCGCATCGCCGACATGGTTTTAGACGGTGTCCAAACGAACAGTCCACACGAACCGACAGGAAGTGACTGACATGGCATGGGATTTCGAGACCGACCCTGAGTACCAGGAGCTACTGGACTGGGCTGATGAGTTCGTCCGCACGGAGGTCGAACCCCTCGATTACGTGTTCCCCAACCCGTACGACAAGTCCGACACAGCGGCCATGGACTACGTGCGCCCGTTGAAGGAAGAGGTCAAGCGCCGCGGCTTGTGGGCGTGCCACCTCGGGCCCGAGCTGGGCGGTCCGGGCTTCGGCCAGCTCAAACTGGCGCTGCTCAATGAGATTCTTGGCCGGTCGTCCTGGGCTCCTTCGATATTCGGATGCCAGGCGCCCGACACCGGCAACGCCGAGATTCTCGCGCACTATGGCACCGAAGCGCAGAAGGCCAAGTATCTGCAGCCGTTGATGGACGGCGATATCGGCTCCTGTTATGTCATGACCGAGCCGCAGGGCGGATCGGACCCGACGCTGTTCAAGACCACCGCCGTGCGTGACGGCGACGAGTGGATCCTCAACGGGGAGAAGTGGTTCAACTCCGAGGCGCGGCACGCCTCGTTCTGGATCGTCATGGCGGTCACCAATACCGACGTCAGCCCGTATCAAGGAATGTCGATGTTCATCGTCGACCCGAGTGCCCCCGGTGTCGAGATCGTCCGGAACATCACGGTGCACGGGTTCAGCGAGGACGAGGCCTACACCCGCTTCACCAACGCTCGGATTCCCGCCGAGAACATGTTGGGCGCCGAGGGCGGTGCGTTCGCCATCGCGCAGACCCGTCTCGGTGGTGGCCGCGTACACCACGCCATGCGCACGGTGGCCCAGGTACGCAAGGCATTCGACATGATGTGCGAGCGCGTCATCAGCCGGGAGGCTCGCGGGGGCACCATCGCCAAACTGCAGATGACACAGGAACGTATCGCCGACAGCTGGATCGAGATGGAATCCTTCCGGCTGCTGGTACTGCGCACGGCCTGGTTGATCGACAAGCACCAGGATTACCTGAAGGTGCGCAAGGACATTTCGGCGATCAAGGCCGCGATGCCGAAGGTGATGCACGATGTGGCGCAGCGCGCGCTGCATCTGCACGGCTCGCTGGGGGTGTCCGAGGAGATGCCGTTGGCCAAGATGTTCCTGTACTCAGAGGTGATGGGTCTGGTGGACGGACCGACCGAGGTGCACAAGGTCACCATCGCCAAGGAGGTGCTCAAGGACTACACCCCCTATGCGGGGCTCTTCCCGCCGAGTCACATTCCGGCGCTGACCGAAAAAGCGCGGGCCCATGTGGCAGCGCGGCTCGAGCACCGGGTGGGCAACTTCTGATGAGCGATTCGCGCGAAGAACGTCAGACGCAGTTGGCCGCGCCTGAGCATGTGGATCCGAAGAGTGTGGATTTCGAGGTTGTTTCGCGCTGGATGGACGAGCAGGGGCTTCCTCAGGGGGACATCGCTGGAGTGTCTCCCATATCCGGGGGCACCCAGAACATCATGGTGCGGTTCAGCCGCGGTGGGCGCGAGTACGTGCTCCGTCGGCCTCCGAAGCATCTGCGCGAAGCGAGTAACAATGTGATCCGCCGCGAGGCGCGGCTGTTGGGAGCGATACGGGGGCAAGGCGTTCCGGCACCGGAACTCATCGCGGCCTGCGCCGATGAGGCGGTGCTCGGCGGCGCGGTCTTCTACCTGATGGAGCCCGTCGACGGATTCAATGCCTCGGTCGCACTGCCGGAATTACACGCCGGCAGTGCGCAGATCCGCCATCAGATGGGGCTGGAGGCGGTCAGCGGTATCGCCGCCCTCGGCGCGCTGGACTATCACACGCTGGGACTTGACGGCTACGGAAATCCGGACGGTTTCCTGGAACGCCAGGTGCCGCGCTGGCTCAAGGAGCTCGACTCGTACGCCAAGCACGACGGGTACCCCGGTCCGGACATTCCGGGCCTGGAATCCGTGGCGAATTGGCTTGAGCGGCAACGGCCTTCGCAGTGGAAGCCGGGAATCATGCACGGCGATTTCCATCTGGCCAACATGATGTTCCGCAATGACGGCCCGCAGCTGGCCGCCATCGTGGACTGGGAGATGTCGACGATCGGTGACCCGCTGCTGGATCTGGGTTGGCTGCTGGCTACCTGGCCGTCCGAGGCCGACGACGCGTCGTTGGGTGGCGCGTTGGTTCAGGCCGGAAACCTGCCCACGCCGCAGGAACTCGTCGCACACTACGCGGAACGCACGGACCGGGATCTGAGCGCGATGGACTGGTACACGGTGCTGGCCTGCTTCAAGCTGGGAATCATCCTGGAGGGTACGCATGCCCGCGCATTCGCGGGGAAAGCACCTGTGGCGGTGGGGGATTACCTGCACGGCATGACGCTGCAGCTGTTCAAGCGTGCCGTGGCGATTACCGGGTAGCCGGTTCCTCACGCTGCGGCTGGCGCCGCTGCGTGAGCCGCAGCACCCCGAAGAGCAGCAGGATCACACCCCAGGACAGCAGGCTGGTCCACAGCTGCGTGCGGGTCTCGTCCTGGAAACCCATCGCCACCAGGATGGCGACGATTCCGATCGCGGTGAGGATCGTCAGCACCGGGAAGCCCCACATCTTGACTATCAGCTTCTCCTCGGGAGTTCGACGTCGCAGGATGAACTGCGAGACGACAATCATCAAGTACACGAACAGGATTACCGCGCCCGAGGAGTTGAGCAGGAACAGGAATACGGTGTGCTCGAAGAAGTACGCCAGGATGACGCAGACGAAGCCCACGAATGAGGACGCAAGAATCGCCTGCACCGGGACGCCGCGATTGCTGACCTTGAGCCAGCTGCGGGGCGCCTCGCCGCGGCCCGCGAGCACGAACAGCATTCGGGACGCGGTGTACATCGCCGAGTTCAAACACGACAGCACCGCGGTGAGCACCACGAATCGCATGATGTGATCGGCAGCCGGGATCCCCATCGTTTTGAAGGCGGTGACGTACGGCGAGGTTCCCAGTTCCGGGCTGTCCCAGGGCACGATGACCACGATCAGAAAAATCGATCCGACGAAGAAGATCGCCACCCGGTAGATCACCGAATTGGTGGCCTGGCTGATGGCTTTGGCGGGGTCCTTCGATTCGGCAGCGGCGATGGTGGCGATCTCGGCACCCACCATGGAGAAGATCACGATGACGATCGAGGAGAAGATCGCTCCCGGCCCGTGCGGCATGAAGCCGTGATGGGCGGTGAGATTGGAGAAGTCCATCCGCTTACCCGGCCACAGGCCGAAGGCGTAGCACGTGCCCGCGGCCAGAAATGCCACGATCGCAGCAACTTTCACGCTGGCGAACCAGTACTCGAACTCGCCATAGGAGCGCACCGAGAACAGGTTGGTCGCCGTCATGGCCAGCATCAGGAGCAGCGCCACCAGCCACAGCGGAGCTCGCGGTAACCAGTCCTGAATGAGCTTGCCGCCGGCCACCGCCTCGAACCCGACGACGATCACCCAGAAGTACCAGTAGAGCCAGCCGACCGAGAACCCCGCCCAGTCACCGAGGGCGCGGCGGCTGTAGTCGGCGAAGGAACCGGTGGACGGGTTGGCGACGGCCATCTCGCCGAGCATCCGCATCACCAAGACGATGAGCACGCCGGTAATGGCGTAGGTGAGAAACGCTGCGGGCCCGGCGGCCTGGATGGTCGCACCGGACCCGACGAACAGGCCGGCGCCGATGACGCCGCCGATCGCGATCATCGTCAGGTGGCGCTTCTGCAACGAGTGTTGCAGGCCTCCTTCGCTGGGCGCTGCCGTGTTGGCCATGCGATGCCTCTTTCAGCCGGGTAGGTCGATGTTGCACCCCGTAACCAGATCGTGCAGCGCGTTGCCCGGAATTTCGGGGGCGCACCGCGGGTTCCTGGAGGTCATGACGGGATTCGGTATCGCCACCACATCTGCCGACGGATATGTCTCGCCGGATGTGCTCGCCCGTGCGGTCGAGGAACGTGGATTCGAATGGCTGCTCTTCGACGACCACTCCTACTTCCCGGTGGACACACCCGATGAGATCGACGCCGAGTTTCGGGCGCGGCTGCCGTTGATCCGCGACTTGCCGGTGGTGTTGGCCTACGCGTTGTCCGCCACGCAGCGGCTCGTGGTCGGGTCTGGTGTTGCCCTGCTGCCGCAGCGCGATGTGCTGCACACCGCGAAAGCTGTTGCGACCCTGGCCACGCTGTCACACGATCGGGTGGTGCTCGGCGTGGGTGTCGGGTGGAATCTGGACGAGGTGCGCAACCACGGCGTCGACCCGTCGACGCGGGGTGCGGTACTGGACGAGCAGTTGGCTGCCCTGGGACTGCTCTGGGGTGAAGAAGTGGCCGAATTCCACGGCAAGCATGTTGATTTCGGTCCCGTCGTCGCGCGTCCGCGCCCGGCTGTGCCGATTCCGCTCCACATCGGTGGACCCAGCCGGGCGGCACAGTCGCGTGCGGTGCGGGTAGGGGAGGGTTGGCTGCCGTACGCGGGGACGTCCACACCCGAGGATGTGCGTCGGGCGCGCGACTGGTTCGCCGAGCAGGGGCGCGCTGATCTGCCGGTCACCGTGAGCGGGGTGCCGGGGGATCAGAAGCTCGCCGTCGAATATCGGGGTGCCGGTGCGGGACGGGTGCTTTTTCATCTCGATCCGGGACCGGAGGACGAGGTAGTCCGCGAGCTGGACCGGCTGGCGGGGCTCGCCGAACACCTGAGATAGCACCGAGGGCATACCGTACGCAGTCGTGCGTTTGGTATGCCCTCGGCGGGAACGACTTCCGGGTGACTAGCCCGGTTCGATGGTCTGCGCGTAGGCGCTCAGCCCTCGATGAACTGCTCCAGCTGAACGCGCGCGACATCGTCGGCGAGCTGCTTGGGCGGGCTCTTCATCAGGTAGGCCGAGGCCGGCAGGATCGGGCCACCGAGTCCACGGTCGAGGGCGATCTTCGCCGCACGCACCGCGTCGATGATGATGCCCGCCGAGTTGGGGGAGTCCCAGACCTCAAGCTTGTATTCCAGGTTCAGCGGCACGTCACCGAAGGCGCGGCCTTCCAAGCGGACATAAGCCCACTTGCGGTCGTCGAGCCACGCGACATAGTCGGACGGGCCGATGTGCACGTTCTTGTCGTACACCTTGTCGGCTAGCGAGCCGTTGAGGTTCGACGTCACGGCCTGGGTCTTGGACACCTTCTTGGACTCCAGGCGCTCACGCTCGAGCATGTTCTTGAAGTCCATGTTGCCGCCGACGTTGAGCTGGTAGGTGCGGTCCAGGGTGACACCGCGGTCCTCGAACAGCTTGGCCATCACGCGGTGGGTGATGGTGGCGCCCACCTGGCTCTTGATGTCGTCGCCCACGATCGGTACACCGGCATCCTCGAACTTCTTGGCCCACACGGGATCCGAGGCGATGAACACCGGCAGTGCGTTGACGAAGGCCACCTTGGCGTCGATGGCGCACTGGGCGTAGAACTTGTCGGCCTCTTCCGATCCCACCGGCAGGTAGGACACGAGGACGTCAACGTTGTTGTCCTTCAATACCTTCACGACGTCGACGGGCTCGGAGTCAGAGACCTCGATGGTGTCGGCGTAGTACTTACCGATGCCGTCCAGGGTCGGTCCGCGCTGCACGATCACATCGGTGGGCGGCACGTCGGCGATCTTGATGGTGTTGTTCTCCGAAGCCAGGATCGCCTCGGAGAGATCGAAGCCGACCTTCTTGGCGTCCACATCGAACGCGGCGACGAATTTCACGTCGCGCACGTGATACTGGCCGAACTTGACGTGCATCAGGCCGGGAACATTGGAGTTCTCGTCCGCGTCCTGGTAATACTGCACACCCTGGACCAGCGAGGACGCGCAGTTACCGACGCCGACGATGGCGACGCGCACCTCAGATGTGTTGTTGGACATGGACGGTTCTCCTTTACCGATGGACATACTTAACGCTCCTCGACCCGTGCCTGCGCGGTGCGCTCGGCGGCGATCAAGTCGTTGAGCCACTTCACTTCTCGTTCACTGGATTCCAGGCCAAGCTGGTGTAACTGCTTCGTATATCGGTCGAACGAACTGCTTGCCCGGGTGATGGCCTCGCGCAGACCTTCCCGGCGTTCCTCCACCTGACGGCGGCGGCCTTCGAGGATTCGCATCCGGGCCTCGGCCGGGGTGCGGTTGAAGAATGCCAGGTGCACACCGAAGCCGTCGTCGGTGTAGTTCTGAGGACCGGTGTCCGCCACCAGCTCGCTGAAGCGAGCGCGGCCGGCGGCCGTCATCTGGTAGACCCGCTTGCCGCGAAGCAGCACCGTGGCGCCCGCGGGCGCGGAGTCCTCTTCGATGAGCCCGTCGGCCTGCATGCGCCGCAGGGCCGGGTACAGCGAGCCGTAGGAGAAGGCCCGAAAGGCGCCCAGCAGGCCGGTCAGGCGCTTGCGCAGCTCGTAGCCGTGCATGGGTGACTCAAGCAGTAAGCCGAGAATGGCCAGTTCCAACATGAAGTCACCTCCCAACACCGTGTATGACGACGGAGCATCTCTCGTGCACCGATCGGGTCATAGTATCGCCGCGATATATGCGGGCGCCACACGGGGGTTATGACGGCGGGTGGAGCTTGGGATTGAGCCCCTGGGCGTCGACTGAGATGTAGCCGGATTCGTAGTTTCCACGGGAGGCGTAGATGTTGATCTTCAGACCGCCCTCCGCGGTGGGCCGGATGATCACGTGACTCGGTTCGCCCTTGTCGATCCCTAGGGTCTGCGCGGCGCCCCGGATGATGCCGAGGATCGCAGCCTGGTCGAATGCGCCGACGTCGCCCAGATTGTCGAACGAGCGCGGTCGGCGATCGGGATCGTTGAAATCGCCCTCGCGGTAGAGGTACGAAATCAGCCCCTTGGGTTCATCGGGGTCAGCACGTTCAATGATCGCGTACTCCGGGTAAAGGTCCAGCTCATACCCCGTTGAGTCACCGAATTTCTGATGGATACGGTCGATCAGCGTGGACAGCCCGGGGGCGCTGAAGATGTTCTTCTCGGCGGGCGCAGGTCGAGGGATCACGGTGGGAGCAATCCCGTCGTCAACCGGAGCCGTACCGGGACGGATGGCGCCGGGCGTGCCTGCAGGGCGTGGCGCGTCGGGAGTTCCCGATTCCCGCACCAGCAGCCCGATACCCAGGACAATCACGGCCGCAGTGAATGTCGCGATGGCAAGAAATGGTGCGCGTTGACGCCACGCCGAAGGTTTCTGCTCATGGGGGAGCGCGACGGGCGGGGTGTTCAGCTGCAGATCTGCCACCAGTGCGGAGAGATCGCCAAGGGATTTCGCGCTGGTCGCTGCGGCAACCCGTTCACGGTGTTCCTCCATGGACAGCTGGCCATCGCCCAGCGCGGTGTCGAGGGCTTGGCAGGTCGCGTCACGGTCGGAATCCTTGGCGCGGGTCTGGGCTGAAGGTCGCGTCGCCATGCGAGGAATGGTAGAGCGGCGGCGATCCTGGCGGTCAGGGTGCGGGCGCGACTTCTTTGGGCTCTCCGTTGCCCGCGACGACAACCCGTCCGGTGCGGTCCTTGTCCGAGACGGTGATGGTGATGTCGACGCCCTCGTCGCTGGGTCTGATCACCATGACAGTGCCGCCGTCACCCGCGGTGGGCACGTTCAGGGATTCGGGTGCACCGCGCAGAACGCCGACAATCTTGGCCGGATCGAACCTGCTCAGATCTCCGATGTGCACATTGCGCCAGGTGCCCGGCATCGCGCCGCCGTCGCGGAACCCGCCCTGATACGGATAGGTGATGGGCAGGTTCGGATCGGAGGCTTCGATACGGACCAACGACGCATTGTTGGCGCGCACCGTCAGCTCGATGCCGACGGTATCGCCGAACGTGACGCGCATCTGATCCAACAGCCCGGCCAGACCGGGCACGGAAAACAGTTTCGTCGGCGCGATCACTACCGGCGCGACGCCGTCGGCCGCAGCACCCGGGTCCGGTGGCGCCTGCCGCATCGCATAACCGCCAACCCCGGCCCCGATGGCGGCCGCGGCGACGGCGGTGACAACGATGGCCGGCCAGCGGCGGCGCGGCGGGCGTGGGGCGGGTGCCTCGATCGGCAAGGGAGAGATCTGCAGATCGGAGACGACGCCGTTGAGTTCGCCAAGGGTCTGTGCGTGCGTCGCTACGGCAATCCGCTGACGGTGTTCCTCCGAGGAGATCTGGCCATCGCCGAAGGCGGCGTCGAGTGCCTTGCAGGTGGCGTCTCGGTCAGAGTCCTTGGCACGGGTCGCCATGCGAGGAATCGTAGAGCGGCCGGGATCAGCCCCAGTACGCGAACTCGCAGACGGGGTTCGGCTCGTTCTTGAAGGACACCAGCATGTCGCCCATCATGATCGTGCAGCCGCTGGCGCCGGAACCGTCGGCGCGGACTTCGGAGTTGGCCTCTTCGACAACGTCGATGGTGTGCTCCCAGGGCAGCGGCACATTCTTTTCGACGTGTGCGGGTCCGCCGTTCTCTTTCCAGGTGACGGTGGCGGTCCCATTGCCAAGCACCTTCAGTACCGCGTTCCCGACAACCTTGCCGGTGCCCGTCACGCCAACCGGCACCGACGGGGTGACGGCGGGAGCCGCGCTCGGGACGGCGCGTCCCGATGACGTGGTCGTCGCGGTGGATGTCCCGGTGGCCGGGGTATCGGCGGACTTGCCGCATCCGGCCGCGATGACGGCGATGATCGCGAAGCCGGCAAGCACCGGCGATAGATGACGAGATGTCACGTTGCCCCCTCGGAATGACAGTCGCTCAATCGTAACGAGTCGAACGCGGGCAGAGTTCGGGTTTGCAAAGGACAGCCTGTCTGTGCGGCCCACGCTCTGTCGGCGCGTAATCGGACGTACTCTGGTTACCGTGCGATTGCAGAGACAGGTGGTGGATTACGCGCTCAAGCGGCGATCCCTGCTGGCAGAGGTCTATTCCGGGCGTACCGGGGTGACTGAAGTCTGCGACGCGAACCCTTACCTGCTCCGTGCGGCTAAATTTCATGGCAAGCCCAGCTCCGTGATGTGTCCCATCTGCCGCAAGGAGCAACTGACACTGGTGTCGTGGGTTTTCGGCGAACATTTGGGCGCGGTATCCGGATCGGCTCGTTCGGCCGAGGAACTGGTGATGCTCGCCACGAAGTACTCGGAGTTCGCTGTGCATGTTGTCGAGGTATGTCGGACCTGCAGTTGGAATCATTTGGTGAAGTCGTATGTCATGGGCGCCCTGCCGGCGCCGAAGGGGACCACCCCACGTCAGCGAACAACTCGGGCCCGGACGGCCAGTGAATAGGCAGATAGGTGACGGCGGCGTGGTTGACGAGCAGAATCCGGTAGCTCCCCACGACGGCCAGGATTCACCGCGCACCCCCAGCATGGACGATCGCCCGACCTCGATCCTGGACCCGGTCGAGGATTTGCCGCTGTACCGGCGCGACGATGACGCGGTGGCCGCGGCACGTGCGGCGCTGGAACGCGACGACGAGGGCATGGGGCATGAGCCGCCGCCACCTCCGGGTCCGCCCGGTACGACGGGTGGTTCGGCACGTCCGCCGCGGCGCCGTCGTAAGCGAAAGAGCAACGGCTGGAAGACCGTTCGCAATGTGATGATCGCGCTGGTGCTGCTGGCGATCGTGATTCCGCTGGCGACGTTTGCGCTCGCGTATTCGGTGGTGGACATTCCCAAGCCGGGTGATATCCGCACCAGCCAGGTGTCCACCATCCTGGCCAGCGATGGCACCACCGAGATCGCCAAAGTCGTTCCGCCGGAAGGTAATCGAGTCGATATCAAGATCGACCAGGTGCCCCAGCACGTGCGTGCTGCCGTGATGGCCGCCGAGGACCGCGATTTCTACGGCAACCCGGGCTTCTCTTTTTCGGGACTGCTGCGCGCGGTGAAGAACAACATGTTCGGCGGTGACACCCAGGGTGGGTCGACCATCACCCAGCAGTACGTGAAGAACGCGATGGTGGGTTCGCAGCGCGCCGGCCTGGGCGGTCTGACCCGTAAGGCCAAGGAGATCGTGATCTCCACCAAGATGTCGCAGTCCTGGTCCAAGGATCAGGTGATGGAGGCGTACCTCAACATCATCTACTTCGGGCGCGGTGCATACGGCATCTCGGCGGCATCGAAGGCCTACTTCGACAAGCCGGTCGAGCAGCTGACGGTGTCCGAGGGTGCGCTGCTGGCGGCGCTGATCCAGCGGCCTTCGCGGCTGGATCCCGCGGTGGATCTGCCGGAGTCGACGAATCGCTGGAACTGGGTGCTCGACGGCATGGTCACGATCGGCGCACTGTCCGCTCAGGATCGCGCCGGTCAGGTGTACCCGGCCACGGTGCCGCCCGAGCAGGCCGCGGCACAGAACGCGACCACGGGTCCCAACGGCCTCATCAAACGTCAGGTGATGGCAGAGCTCACCGATCTGTTCAACATCGACGAGCAGACGTTGAACACCGAGGGTTTGCAGATCACCACGACCATCGACACCAAGGCGCAGCAGGCCGCCGAGAATGCGGTCAACACCACCTTGCAGAGTGAGAACCCGGATCTGCGCACCGCGGTGGTGTCCATCGACCCGCGTTCGGGTGCGGTCAAGGCGTACTACGGCGGCTCCAACGCGCAGGGTCTGGACTATGCACAGCAGGGCCTGCAGACGGGTTCCTCATTCAAGGTGTTCGCCTTGGTGGCGGCGTTGCAGCAGGGCATCGGCCTGGGTTACCAGCTGGACAGCTCGGAGCTGACCTATCAGGGCATCACCATCAAGAACAGTGAAGACGCTTCGTGTGGAACATGTTCGGTGGCCGAGGCGCTCAAGCGCTCGCTGAACACCAGCTTCTACCGGCTGATGCTGAAGCTGAAGAACGGGCCCGACGATGTGGCCGCCGCCGCGCACAACGCCGGTATCGCCGAGAACTTCCCCGGCGTCGCGCACACCTTGTCCGAAGACGGGCAGGGCGGTCCGCCCAATAACGGTGTGGTGCTGGGCCAGTACCAGACCCGGGTGCTCGACATGGCCTCGGCGTACGCGACCCTGGCGGCTTCCGGTACCTACCGCAAGCCGCATTTCATCCAGAAGGTGGTGAACGCCGACGGTCAGGTGCTGTTCGACGCCGGCTCTTCCGATAACACGGGTGAGAAGCGCATCTCCGATGACGTTGCCAACAACGCCATCTCGGCGATGAAGCCGATTGCCGCCTACTCGCGTGGGCACGCGTTGGCCGGTGGACGGGAGTCGGCCGCCAAGACCGGTACCGCGCAGCTGGGCGACACCAAGGACAACAAGGACGCTTGGATGGTCGGCTTCACCCCGTCGCTCTCGACGGCGGTATGGGTCGGCACCGACGATGGCAAGCCGATCAAGACCAGTTGGGGCGGGCCGATTTACGGCTCCGGCCTGCCGTCGGACATCTGGCAGAAGACCATGAACGGCGCCCTGGACGGCACCCCCAAGGAGACCTTCCCGAAGCCAGGGCCGATCGGCGGTTACGCCGGTGTGCCCACGTACGTGCCGCCGCCACCGGTGCCCAACGGTCCGCCGGTGCCTGCGCCGGCAGGCGGCGGGGAAGTGACGGTCATCCAGCCCACCATCGAAATCGCGCCCGGTATCACCATTCCGGTGGGGCCGCCGACGACGGTTCCGGTTGGTCCGGCAGCGCCACCGGCGGGTGACGCACCACCGCCGGGGCAGTAGGCAGGTGCCGACAGAATCTCGGAGCCGCGTAGCCGGCGACATTCAGTCTGAGAGCCGCGTGGCCGACGAGCTTGAGCGTGCGACGGTGTCGCCCGAGGAGCTGGCGGATGATCTGCGCAGCGCCGACGATCGCGATTTCCCCAGTCGCACCGACGCGATGGGTGTTGAGCTGTCCGAGGTCGTGGGCGGACCATTGGGCCGGCATGCACTGGTCGGTCGGCAGCCGTTCTGGACGCCGCTACGGGTGGTGTTCATCATCGCGCTGGGGTTCCTCATCCTGGGATGGACCAGCAAGGCGCCCTGTCTGCAGCAGAGCGGGACCGGCAACGGCGCTGCGCGCGTGGCCAATTGGGACAACAACCGCGCCTACTACCAGCTGTGCTATTCGGACACCGTGCCGCTGTATGGCGCAGAACTGCTGAACCAGGGCCGCTTCCCGTACAAGTCGAGTTGGCTGGAAACCGATTCGGGCGGGCACCAGAAGATCCAGTACGACGGCACCCCGGCGGTTCGGTACATGGAGTACCCGGTGGTCACCGGGGTGTACCAGTACACCGCGATGGCGCTGGCCAAGACCTACACGCAGGCCAGCGATCGACTCGGGCTGCCCATTGTGGCCGAGGTGGTGATGTTCTTCGACATCGTGGCCTTTGGGCTGGCGTTGGCTTGGTTGGTAACCATTTGGGCCAGTGCAGGATTGAGCCCGCGCACCCGTCCGTGGGATGTGGTGATGATTGCCGCGTCCCCGATCGTGATATTCCAGATCTTCACGAATTTCGATGCTCTCGCAACGGCTTTCAGTATGACGGCGCTGTGGGCGTGGGCACGCAAGAAGCCGTGGCTCGCGGGTGTGCTGATTGGGCTGGGCGTGGCCGCCAAGCTCTATCCGATGCTGCTGTTGCTCCCGCTGCTGTTGGTGAGCCTGCGCAGCGGCAAAATGCACGAGTTCGCCAAGACCGCGGCGGCCGCGGCGGGCAGTTGGGTTGTGGTGAACGCGCCGGTGGCGATGCTGTTCCCACGCGGTTGGGGAGAGTTCTTCCGGCTCAACACCCGTCGCGGCGACGATATGGACTCGCTCTACAACGTCTTCAAGTCCTTCACCGGGTGGCAGGGCTTCGACGGTCCGCTGGGCTTCTGGGAGCCGCCGGTCATTCTCAACGCGGTATCGGCAGTGCTGTTCGGGCTCTGTTGTCTGGGCATCGGATATGTGGCGCTGACGGCGCCGCGGCGCCCGCGGGTAGCGCAGTTGGCCTTCCTGGTCGTGGCCGTCTTTCTGTTGACCAACAAGGTGTGGAGTCCGCAGTTCTCCCTGTGGCTGGTGCCGCTGGCGGTGGTGGCGCTGCCGCATCGCCGAATTCTGTTGGCGTGGATGACCGTCGATGCGCTGGTGTGGATACCGCGGATGTACTACCTGCTGGGCGTGGAGAACAAGGGGCTGCCCGAACAGTGGTTCACCGGCACGGTCTTGGTGCGCGATATCGCGGTGATCGGACTGTGTGTGCTGGTGCTGCGCCAGATCTATCACCCCAGCGAGGACTTGGTGCGCGCCCACGGTGACCACACTGACGATCCGGCGGGTGGGCCGTGCGATGGGGCGCCCGACGCCCCTCCCGAATGGCTGCCTGCCTGGTTGCGCCCGCGTAAGCCCGCGCCGCATATCGCTCGCGCGTAGCCCCGGCACCACGACCTTGCTCCGTGCCGACACGCCGTGTTCAGGCGGATTTGCGCGGCGTGTTCTCACCACGAGCGGGTGTGTCGAGGGAGGGCAGGCGCACGTCGGTGGATCTAGCCGGTAAGCACGATTTCGCCGGTCAGGGGGCTGTGCGGTAGCCTTGGCCGGTTGCCGACGCAGGCGACTCTCCTGCCACGGATACGCCGTGGCCGCACAAGACCATAGGAGGTGATGAGTTTCTCATGCGTCAGTACGAAATCATGGTCATTCTCGACCCCACCCTTGACGAGCGCACCGTAGCTCCGTCCCTGGATACGTTCCTGAACGTCATCCGCGGTGACGGCGGAACCGTCTCGAAGGTGGAGGTTTGGGGCAAGCGCCGTCTTGCTTACGAGATCGCTAAGCACACCGAGGGCATCTACGCGGTGATCGACGTGGTCGCTGCTCCGGCCACCGTGTCCGAGCTGGATCGTCAGCTTGGCCTGAACGAGTCCGTGTTGCGGACCAAGGTCCTGCGTACCGGAGCCCGCTGACGATCTCCGGGAGGGTCCTACGGGAGTCAGTGGACTTCCGTAGGCTGCCGGTTAACTAAGCCGCTGACATCTACGAGGAGGAACCGTGGCAGGTGACACCACCATCACGGTCGTCGGAAACTTGACCGCCGATCCGGAACTGCGATTCACACCGTCCGGGGCTGCCGTCGCCAACTTCACTGTGGCGTCGACTCCCCGCATCTTCGACCGACAGAGTTCGGAGTGGAAAGACGGTGAGGCGCTGTTCCTGCGGTGCAATATCTGGCGTGAGGCCGCCGAAAATGTGGCCGAAAGCCTTACTCGTGGTTCCCGTGTCATCGTGACCGGCCGTCTCAAGCAGCGCTCCTTCGAAACCCGCGAGGGCGAGAAGCGCACCGTGATGGAGGTCGAGGTCGACGAGATCGGCCCGTCTCTGCGGTACGCGACCGCCAAGGTCAACAAGGCCTCACGTGGTGGGGGCGGCGGCGGTTTCGGTGGTGGCGGCGGTGGCGGCGGGGCTTCCCGGTCCAGCGAGCCTGCCGACGATCCGTGGGGCAGTGCCCCGGCCTCCGGTTCCACTACGGCTGCCGACGACGAACCGCCCTTCTGATCTGGGCGACACAACTTATCTAGCTAGAAAGAAAGAGATTCACCATGGCCAAGACGACTAAGCGCCGTCCTGCCCCGGAAAAGCCGGTCAAGACGCGCAAGTGCGCCTTCTGCACCAAGAAGGCGCTGAATATCGACTACAAGGACACCAACCTGCTGCGCACGTACATCAGTGAGCGCGGCAAGATTCGTGCCCGCCGGGTCACCGGTAACTGCGTTCAGCACCAGCGCGACATCGCGATCGCGGTGAAGAACGCCCGCGAGGTTGCCCTGCTGCCGTTCAGCTCGGCGACGCGGTAGGGACCGGAGGGATATCTGATGAAGCTGATTCTGACGACCGAGGTCGAGCACCTCGGCACTGCCGGTGACACCGTCGAGGTCAAGGACGGTTACGGACGTAACTACCTGCTGCCGCGCGGACTGGCGATTGTCGCCACCCGTGGTGCCGAGCGCCAGGCGACGGATATCCGTCGTGCCCGCGAGGCCAAGGAGATCCGTGGCGTCGAGCACGCTCACGAGATCAAGCAGGCCATCGAGGGGTTGGGCGCCGTCAAGCTGACGGTGCGGACCGCAGGCGAAGGCAAGCTGTTCGGTTCGGTGACCGCCGCTGACGTGGTGGGCGCCATCAAGGCCGCCGGTGGCCCGAACCTGGACAAGCGGACCGTCACCCTGCCGAAGGCACACATCAAGAAGGTCGGTTCGTACGCGCTGGACGTGCACCTGCACACCGGTGTGGCAACCAAGGTCACTGTGGATGTAGTCGCCGAAGGCTGATCGATCCGAAATACTGCCGGGTCAACGGCGCCGCGGATTTCCGCGGCGCCGTTGCCGTATCTACTGGCGAATGTATTGTACGCGTGTGCCAGTCCAGCGAAGCTACCTCTAGTTCACCTAGAGGGTTGATCGGGGTAACAGAACACGCCCGAACACGCAACCTGCGGCGACACGCCGGATGGATTCCCATCCACAGTCCTGTCAAGTAGTTCACGGGCTTTCAACAGGGAAAAGTGCAGGACTGTAGGTAGCTATCCCCAGGTTTTCCCCAACCCCCTAACACCGCGTTGGACAGTAGTCCACACCCCATGCCCAGGCTCATCCACAGGGCAGCTTGGCAGGGTGCCCAGCAACATCTAACGTCTACCGCGGCGCGCAGGGTGAACCGTACATGTCGGACCTTGACGCGATCATGTGTTCGACTTGATGTGAATAGGAGGACCGCGCGCCGTGGCGATAGTCGACGATCTGGGCCAGTCCGGTCCGGTTGCCCCTCCGGAGGAGGAGTTCGGCCGCCAACCACCGCAGGATGTGGCCGCCGAACAGTCCGTACTGGGTGGGATGCTGCTGTCCAAGGACGCCATCGCTGACGTTCTGGAGAAGCTGCGGCCACACGACTTCTATCGACCCAACCACCAGAGCGTGTACGAGGCCGTTCTGGACCTGTACGGCAGGGGAGAGCCCGCCGATGCGGTGACCGTGGCTGCCGAGCTGGACCGGCGCGGGCAGCTGCGCCGCGTGGGCGGTGCGCCCTATCTGCACACGCTGATTTCCACGGTGCCGACCGCCGCCAACGCTGGGTACTACGCGGGCATCGTGGCCGAGAAGGCGCTGTTGCGCCGGCTCGTGGAGGCCGGCACCCGAGTGGTGCAGTACGGGTACGCCGGAGCCGAGGGCGCCGATGTGGCCGAGGTGGTGGATCGGGCGCAGGCCGAGGTGTACGACGTCACCGACCGGCGGATGTCGGAAGATTACGTGCCGCTGGAAGAGCTGCTGCAGCCCACGATGGATGAGATCGATGCGATCGCATCGGCCGGCGGCATCTCCAAGGGTGTGCCAACGGGGTTCACCGATCTGGATGAGATCACCAATGGGCTGCACCCGGGACAGATGATCATCGTGGCGGCGCGACCCGGTGTGGGTAAGGCGCTGGCGCTGGACACGCCGCTGCCGACGCCGACCGGATGGACCACGATGGGCCAGGTCCGGGTCGGCGACGAGCTGTTGGACGCCGACGGCAGGCCGACCCGTGTTGTCGCCGCGACCGAGGTGATGACCGAGCGGCCTTGCTACGAGGTCGAGTTCTCCGACGGCACGGTGATCGTGGCCGACGAGCAGCACCAGTGGCTGACCGAGACACGTGCGTCACGCAAGTCCGCGCAGGCGGCCGCGGCGGGATACAACCGGACCCGGAATCAGCGCACGTTTGCAGAAGTGCGGACCACACGCGAGATGGGCGAGACCTTGCGGTGCGAGACGGCGGATCGACGCCTGAATCACTCGGTGGTCAACGCCAAGCCGGTTCAGCTGCCGGCGCGCGATCTTCTCGTGGGCCCGTACACACTGGGTGCCTGGCTCGGCGATGGGACGAGTGCCTCGGCTCAGATTACGTGCGCCGATCCGGAGATCGTGATGCATATCGAGGCCGAAGGCATCGAGGCGCACAGCTCGCCGTCGGCGAAGTACCGGTATCAGTTGGTGCTCCCGGGAGCTCCCGTCGCGGAGCGCAACTGCGTTGTGTGTGGTCAGTCGTTTGTCCCGAAGTCCGCCCAGGTGCGCACGTGCGGGCAATCGTGTGGTGGGCGTGCGCGGTTTGTCTCGGAACCCGCTGCCGCGCCCACCTGTGTCCGGTGCGGGCACGCATCCGCTGGCGGGCAGCTCTGCCAGCTCTGCCACCGCTCCGTCGGTACTCTGCAGGCGCGCCTGCGGACCATTGGGGTGTTGGGCGACAAGCACATTCCGATCGATTACCTACGGGCATCTGAGTCGCAGCGGCGAGCGGTGCTTGCCGGACTGCTGGATACCGACGGCACCGTTACCGCCGGGGGGTCTGTGCAGTTTTCGGTTACCAGTGCACGCCTGGCGGCAGATGTGGCTGAGCTGGTGGTGAGCCTGGGCTATCGCTGCCAAACCTCGACCAAGCAGGTGCGGGGTCGCAGCGAGTCCTCGTCAATCGCATACACATTGACGTTCGCATGCGAGGACGAAGTGTTCGCGCTGCCGCGGAAGGCATTGCTGCACAAAGAACGTCGGGCGGGTAAGGGAACCGCGCGCTCCGGCTCACGGTTCGTTGTTGATGTACGTCCGATCGAGAGTGTGCCGGTGCGCTGCGTCGAGGTCGACAACGATGAGCATCTATACTTGGCCAGCCGGTCGATGGTGCCTACGCACAACTCGACCCTTGGTTTGGATTTCATGCGGTCGTGCTCGATCAAGCATCAGCTGCCCAGCGTCATCTTCTCGCTGGAAATGAGCAAGACCGAGATCGTCATGCGATTGCTCTCGGCAGAAGCGAAAATCAAACTGGGCGATATGCGTTCGGGCCGGATGAGCGATGACGACTGGACGCGGCTGGCGCGGCGGATGAGCGAGATCAGTGAGGCGCCGCTCTACATCGATGACTCCCCGAACCTGACGATGATGGAGATCCGCGCCAAGGCACGGCGGCTCAACCAGAAGGCCGGGCTCAAGCTGGTGGTGGTGGACTACCTGCAGCTGATGACCTCCGGTAAGAAGCACGAATCGCGCCAGCAGGAGGTTTCGGAGTTCTCCCGAAATCTGAAGCTACTGGCCAAGGAGCTCGAGGTTCCGGTCATTGCGATCAGTCAGCTGAACCGCGGTCCCGAGCAGCGCACCGACAAGCGGCCGCAGGTCTCGGATCTTCGTGAATCGGGCTCGCTGGAGCAGGATGCCGACATGGTCATCCTGTTGCATCGCCCGGATGCGTTCGAGCGGGACGATCCGCGCGGCGGTGAGGCCGACCTGATCCTCGGTAAGCACCGTAACGGCCCAACGGCGACGATTACCGTGGCGCACCAGCTGCATCTGTCGCGCTTCACGAATATGGCGAGGTAGCCGAAAGTCGTTTGTAAGATCCCGAGTTTCGTGTCATATTCCCAAGTTCGATGTCATGCGGTTGTCGTTTATGACACGAATTTAGGGGCCACCGCGGCAGCAGCCTAACCACCAAGGCGGTGTTAACCAGCCACCGCTGGATCAGAACAACGGGATCTCCACCTACAACACGGGCGCTCAAGGTGTGCCCCAACAACCGGGTCAGCAGGGCGCACAGCAAGCCGATCAGGGGCTGCAGCCGCAGCAGGGGAGTCAGATACCCGACTATAAGACCGCGACGCCCTACACGCAGGGTCCTGGCCGTGCGAACCCTGACTATCAAGGGCCGCAACAGAACTCGCCTCAGCAGCCTCAAACAGGCAACCAGCAGCAGCCACAGGCACAGGCGCCCACCCAGACCCAGGCGCCTAACCAGGATCAAGACAACAGCGATCAGCAGCAACGATGCAAAGACGGTTCGATGCCGGGGCAACCTCTCAGTTTGTCGTTATCGGGCCTGGATAAACTGCCGCCACAGATTGCATCGATGATGTAGCAGGCGATTCAAATGTGGCAATCCACCGGTCGCGAACATCACAAGCCAATCCGATTCAAAGCAAGATCAGAGCGGGAGCTCTACGAGCACATCGGTCTCCGTGGTGGACAATCCATGGATCATCCTGCATGGTCGCAATTTTTCCAGGCCTGTGGTGGTTTTCACGCACCGGCGTTCACCTCGGCCATGAGTCATGGCGGGAGCGTGATCAGTTGATGGATCTGGATGCTGACCCGGACGTGATTGGCGTTATTTCACAACCATTTTGGGAGAAATTCGACCATTCGGGTGCTGAGTACGCGACAGTTGGCTGGATTTACTGCCGTGTGGGTTTGCTGGTGGTGATCACCTCGTCCATCGAGGTGATCACCAAACCAGGGTCGATTGTTGACGCTGCTCATTCAGCGCGAAATAGGCGCACGGCGCGCCCGGTTAGTCGGCGAGGAACTCGGCGGCGACGGGGGCGAATTCCTTGTGGTACTGGAAGATCCCGCCGTGACCGGAGTTGGGGTAGATGAGCAGTTGGCTGCCCTGGATGCGGTTATGCAGGTCTTGTGACAGGGCGGTGGGGACCATTCGGTCGTGGTCGCCGTTTGCTATCAGCGTCGGCTGTGTGAACGTCGACAGGTCTGAGGGAGCGGAGCGGCCGAACTTCTGGATCGCCTTCAACTGGGTCTGCAGTGCCTTGATGCGGATCTCTTGGTCCCGGTCGGTGGTGCGTTCATGGAGCCGCTTGATGAATGCTTTCCCCGCGGCCTTTCCGGCGGCGTCGCGGTTGAAGAAGAGGAATTCTTTCGGGTCCGACCTGGTCAATGTCGCGCGCAGGATGTCCCAGTAGGTCACGCCGGCGACCTTGTCGATGTCCTTTCCGCCACGTGGTCCGGTCCCGGTCAGGACAAGTTTGCGGACCAGGGCGGGATGTTTGACGATCAGGTCCTGGGCGATCATGCCGCCCATCGAGAAGGAGAAGATGTCGATGGTCTCGTATCCGAGTGCCGCGATGAATTCGTAGGCGTGATCGGCGGCTTCTTCTAGGGTGTTGGGCACCTGTCCGGTGGAGGCGCCGACGCCGCGCTGGTTGAACGCGATGACATGTCGCTTCTGTGCGATGGGGTCGATGATGCGGGGGTCCCAGTTGTCGAGGGTCGCCGCGAGGTGCACGAAGAAGACAACGGGACTCCCTTGGGGCCTAGTTCGCGGTAGGCGTAGCTTGTGTCGCCGACGGCGACGGTGCGCGTTCGGGCCTGCGCGTAGGAGGTGATGATGGTCTCGTTGCTGTTGTTGCTCATGGAGAACTCCTTGGGATGTGGTGGCGTGGTCGAACAATGCGTCGGTGTCGGCTGTCGTGGTTACTGATACGAGTGCCGGCTGAGTTCGGCTGAGGTTGTCGCACCGGTAGCGTTGTTTCAGGTGTCTGGCGGTGAGAGAGCAGTCGTCGGCTTTCATGACCTTCTGGGGATCGCCGATGAGTTTCGGCGCGCGGCGAGAAGTCCGATTCCCCGACCGGCGCGCGACCAGGACGGACGGTCGGTGATCTGCCGAAATCGTCATCGGCTCACCACGATCTTGCCGTTAGCTTTGCCCTGCTCGACGTAGGCCATGGCGTCCAGCGTCTCTGCGAACGGGAAGGTCCGGTCCAGGACAGGTCGCAGGGTGCCCGCGTCGTAGAGCGCCCCGAGCATCGCGAGCTGCGGACCGCTAGCCCGCATGAAAAAGAATGAGTAACGCACGCCCAGCTTGCGTGCTTGACGGCGGATCTTGCGGCTGAGAACGGCCATAACGGGCTTAAGGACCGGCTGCCGGAGTTGATCGGCGAAGGCCGGGTCCGGCGGTCCGACGACGCTGATCGCAAGACCGCCTGGCTGCAGCACGGTCAATGACTTCTCCAGACTCGCCAGACCTAGGGAGTCCAGCACGACGTCGTACCCGGACAGGACCTGGGCGAATTCCCGGGCCCTGAAGTCGATGACCTCGTCGGCACCCAGGGCCCGGACCTTGTCGATGTCCTTGGCGCTCGCAGTAGTGGCGACATACGCGCCGAGGTGCTTGGCGACCTGGATGGCTGTGGAGCCCAATCCGCCTGCGCCGGCGTGGACCAGGACCTTCTGCCCCGGTTGAACATCGGCTAGCTCGGCCAGGGCCTGCCACGCGGCGAGCGCGACGAGGGGCACTGCGGCCGCTTCCTCAAACGACAGGGAGGCGGGTTTGAGGGCGATGTCGTCAGCATCGACGGCTACCTGTTCGGCAAAGGCGCCGATACGCAGGTCTCGCGGCCGGGCGTAGACCTCATCACCCGCCTTGAAGCCGCGGACCTCGGCGCCGACCTTGGTGATCACGCCGGACAGGTCATGGCCGAGGATGAAAGGCCGCTTGTACCTGATGAGCTGCTTGAACTCCCCGTTGCGGACCATCTTGTCGAGCGGATTGATACTAGCGGCCCGGACGTCTATCAGAACGTCGCGAGGTCCAACGCTCGGCGTCGGGACATCAGCAGCCCGGAGCCCATCGGGGCCGTAATGAGTGACGACGAAGGCCTTCATTCTGTTTCCTGTCGGATCGTTGGGCGTACGGGATTTCGTGAAGCGCCGGCAAGGGTCATGGCGTTGCTGAACGCCGCCGCAAGGATGCGGTCGGACAGCGCGGTATCGGTGACCGCGCGGGCGGCCTGGAGCGAGCCGACGAGCAAGGAGAACAAGCCAATCGCACGCTCGTTGGTCCGCTGCGGGTCGCCGTCGTCGAGGTGGCGGGCAATCGCCTCGATCATCGAACTGGCGCCATCGGTGTAGGCCTCCCGGATCGTGACATCGCACCGCCCGATCTCATCCAGCAGTGCCGCGGAGGGGCAGCCACCAGCGAGATCGTGGCGGTGTGCGGGGGAGAGGTACTCCCGGAGGAACGCCTCGACCGAGTCAAGGCCTGCCGGCAGCGAGTTCACAACGGCGACCTGGTCCTCGAGCTGTTGCGCGACGACGGTAGCGACCAGGTCGTCCTTCGAAGAGAAGTGGCCGTAGAAGGCGCCGTTGGTCAGGCCGGCGTCGGCGACCAGCGCCGCGATGCCGGAGCCGTCGATTCCGTCGCTTTTGAACCTGCGTCCGGCGGACTCGATCATCCGGCGCCGGGTCGCTTCCTTGTGTTCCGGGCCGTATCTCACCATGACGCGGATCTCCTTACTGGGCTTGTCAACACCATAGCATTATGATCATAATATAACAGCCGTGCCGCAAAGGAAATCGGACCATTTCACGGCAGCGCCTGCCGATCAGCTTGACGTGCGGTCCTGCGCGTGCCCGCCCAACCCCGCAGCACCCTGACGAAAGAAGGAGTCATGGCTACCTGGAAGACCGCGCCCACCAAGACAATTGACGTCGACGGCACCTCGTTCACCTACCGCGAGCTGGGCAGGCCCGTCGGCGTGCCGGTAGTGTTCCTGCACCACCTGACTGCCGTCCTCGACGACTGGGATCCGCGCGTCCTGGATGGCGTCGCCGCTCATCACCATGTGATCGCGTTCGATAACCGGGGGGTGGGGGCTACCGCCGGACGTGTGCCGACCGACATCGAGCAGATGGGCGCCGACGCGATCGCGTTCATCCGTGCGCTGGGGTACGAGCAGGTAGACCTGATCGGTTTCTCGCTCGGTGGTGGCGTGGCTCAGATGATTGCCCTCCAGGCTCCTGACCTTGTACGCCGCATGGTGCTCGCGGGCACCGGCCCGCGCGGCGGCGGGGGAATCTGGAAGATGCCATTCATCGTCGGTGGCGCCTACACCAAGGCGTTCCTGTCCCGAAAGGACCCACGCCACTTCCTGTTTTTCCCTCGTACCACGAAGGGCAAAGAGGCGGCCAACGCCTACCTCGAGCGGCTCGCGGAGCGCACGTCGGATCTGGACAAGCCGATATCTTCACAGGCCGGCCTCGCGCAGGTGCGAGCAATCACCAGCGCGGGACTGCACCCCGCCGACGACCTGTCACAGATCAAAATCCCGGTCTTCGTCGCCAACGGCGACCATGACCTGATGGTCGCCAGCGAGCACTCCAAGGACATGGCCGCTCGGCTGCCCGACTCCCGCCTCCGGATCTACCCCAACTCCGGTCACGGTGGCGTCTTTCAGTACCACCATGAGTTCGTACCGGAGGTTCTGGACTTCCTGGCTCCGCGCCCGCACCGTCCTGAGGTCGCTGCGATCAGTGGACTCGATCTTCCGCGGAACTGACCGACCCACTGGACCGTCCGCAATGAACGTCAACAACGGTTCAACGGCTCGTCGGTACGCCTCGGCGCTGATTCGACGGCAGTCGCCTGGTCTAAGCATTCCGAGAGTTCTACGAGATTCAGGCCATGGTGACGTTGCAACCAGCCGCCGGTAGGTACATCG
Organism: Mycobacteroides franklinii; assembly: GCF_002013895.1. Taxonomy (GTDB): domain Bacteria; phylum Actinomycetota; class Actinomycetes; order Mycobacteriales; family Mycobacteriaceae; genus Mycobacterium; species Mycobacterium franklinii. The sequence goes on from NZ_MAFQ01000016.1 coordinate 83,388, forward strand.
TCGAAGAATTCGTCCAAGGCCATCGGCATGGACGCCGGCTACACGAAGTTTTGACAACGCCGTGCACCGGCGCTCCGGCTTCCGCCTTGCCGAGCAGTCACCGCTAGAGCATGTCACAGCAATCACCACGCCCTTGTATCGGTGATGGTGGTGCCGGGCAGCGCCTCGGGGAACTGTTGCCTGGGTGTGGCGTTAGCGTGTGCAGATCGTCCAGATGTGGGCGCAGACGACGACGCCCAAGTGGTGTGGTCCTTTCGGGACGGGCTGGCCCGGCACGGTTGGATAGCTGTATCACCACCTCGCTTTCACCTGATCGTGATCGGAATAGCTTGTGGGCGTGTGGATCTTGTTGGCGGAGGGCTGCGCTGCATCGGGTCGACTCGCCGGACTGGTTCACTGTGTTGTCGCGGCGATGGTGAGACCGACCAGCTTGCCAGGGCCCGCGAAGGGCGCACCCGACCGCTGGTGGCGCCGGCCGCTGGCACCGGTGAGCTTCGGCGGCGCCGAGTATGGCGTCGACTTCAGCGATCAGCGCTATCACCCCTGTGGCGTCGTCCAGATGTGGCCAGCACCTCTGACTCGGCCGGGCTTGGCGGTGCCGGCGCCACCATCATCACGCTCTGCGTCATTGCTCACCTCCTTTGTGGTGTCAACGGGGCCGACCATCCAGGTTTTGAGATGCGGTCTATTGCAATATGCATTTCGCTGCAGCCCAGGTGTCTACTTAGGGCATCGGGATGATTGAGCCGAGGATGGATCGCTGGCATGAGCCCCGCCGGCATCGGGGCGGCACGTGAGGCCTCGGCCTAGCTAGTGGAACACGAACACAGTCAGGCGCTGACCGGTTCCTTGATCGCACCACCGCGTCGCCCTCTTCGGTGATCACCGTGGTGTCATCGATCGCCATGGCGGCGGCCGGGCGATCCACGGCGATTTTGCGGGGTTTGGCTTTCTCGGCTACCGGGATCAGCCGGCACTGATCGCTAGGCATGGGCGGTGTTCAACGAATCGTCGACGCATATGACCATTGAGACCGGCAATGTGCGGCCACATCTTTCCAGGGAGCTGGCACAGCGTGTGAGTCTCAGATCACCTGGGGCACAGACGATCGGACGTGCGTAGCCGCAGCGCGATATCGCTGCACCGAACTCGCGGCTTCCTGGGTTGCCGGAAATCGAAGGTGCAGTGTATCGATCAGGTGGTGCGCCTCGTAGAGATCCTTGCGTAACCTCACGACCCGTTGACGCCGATGTGGTAGCGCCGCTCGGCGGCGGCTACTGCTGCAGAGACCTCCTCGACATGATCGTGGAGCGAGGCCAGCAGTATCCGAGCCTGTGCTGCAGAGACCTCTTCAAGCACCCCTACATACTTTCACCTCATGTGGTGGATGGTGACACCACATGAGGTGTGCTCGCCGCGGAATCAGTTGAACCACATGGGACTTTATATCCCAATCGGCGGGTTGGATCGGCTGAAATCGATGTCCAGAGCATCGCGCAGACCTGACAGGCCGTCTCGTACACCGATACTGACGCCTCGACCTTCTGGGCAATGCGGGGATACTGAATCTGTACCCGCAAGGGGATCGAGGAGCGCAGGATGTATCGAGCTTTAGAGTAAATCCGCGGCGGCCAGAGACAGAGCCCTGCGCCATGCCCAAGCCGTTCAGCGTGAGTTGTTGCGGGCGCGATGATCACGAACCGGCAGGGCAGTCGTGCGGGTGTCAGATGGTGAGTGGCCGAGCATCCTCCCCAGCGAGACTCGCTGGAGTCGACAGTGCTGAGATTGGATAGGCTTGGGGATGGTCAGGGCCGGTACCTGGGCGTTTGTCCATTTACATGGCCGAACGCTGCGAGTAGCTTTCCCGGCATGATTATCAGTACTGCCAGTACTAGTAACGCGGGGCATCGGTCGCGGCGGTCTGGGCATGGCAGGGGAAAGTTACGGCGCGGACAGCTGCTGCTCCAAATGGGTCGGCGTGCAGTAAAAGGATATGAGCGCGACGATCTCGGCTCGTCGCGATGCTGGCAGGTCGAATCCAGGCGCTCGCACAGAGCCTTATGCGCGGTCGAGAGTGTGAGTGGTAGCTCAAATGGGCGAACGGTCACTCCCGTGGCGAGAGTTTCCGCCGCGGCAATGGGGCTGCCGGGAACGTGCCTGTTGAGCAGCACGGGCACACCGCAGTTGTGGGGCACTGGATCCGGACGTCTGCGGCACGTATCCGGCCAAGCAGTGTTGACCGGGTGAGCGGGTAAGGAGGTTTCGGATGGGTACTGTGCAACGGAGCTTTCCGTTTCTGCCTCAACATGTTTGGGATCTGATGTTCGATCCCGACATGTGGTCGGTCAACACACAAGGATTCACTCCTACCGTGGGCCGGCGGTTCGTGATCAAAGACCCGGCGGTGCTGGGCACGCGATTTACTGGATGTTTCGAATGCGTCGTCAGTGATGTGCAGCCGTGCCAGCGGCTGGAGTTCGCAGTGCAGGCCCTGACATGGTCAGGACCTCCCACCGCCCTGATCGACACCTTCGAGTTCGTGGAACTGCCCGGAGAGACCCACTGCACATTCACCGTCTGTGGCGCCGACAGGAACGATCCCGCAGAGCGGCTGCTGGAGCACATCATCACCGAGAGCATCCACTGGGGTTTCCACTACATCAACAGAAAGTTGGAGCGCCAAACACGCCGACTGCCCAGTGTTTTTGGCCTGCCCGGTCTGTCATAAAGCTACCTGCGGACCCTCGATGGGCTTCGGTTTGCGATTGGTCCAAAGGCTTTTCCCAGAGCTGGGCTAGCCGGTGACTCGGCCTCGAATATCGGCGGCCTGGATATCGACGGTTTGGGGGCCGTTGCCGGTGACAAGCCCGAGCGCGGGGTTGGGCAGCAGGAACAGCGAGGTCGGCACAGCCGCGGCGATCACGGTGAAACCGGCCTCACCTAGTGCCTGGTCGACGAAGTACTCCAGGCGGGTGAGCTCGCCGGGAATGTTCACATATCCGTAGTCGAGCATGCCGGTTTCGCCGCTGGTGCTGACCGTGGTGACCTCGGCGGCTTGGAATGGATTATCGGGCACCGCATAGGTTTGTTCATTCTCATCGATGCGAAAGTTAGTTGATGTCAGTGCAATTGGGGCATGACAGATCAGCGAGATATACACCTGGTTTTCCCGCGCGATCGCGAGTTGGAAGTAGTGGCAGCAGATCTCGATGCAGTCAAAGCTGGCTCGGAAGTCTGTTAAGTCGTCGTCAAGACGTGAGGTGGCGTCGCGGGTAAGGGCATTGCCGCGATGTCGCGGGCTTCATCCGGGGTAATCCCTAAGGCGCGTAACACGAGTTCGGCCGTTGCTGACCCGGCTTCGCGCCACGTCTGGTGGCCTTCCAGCACCATCCACATTGAGCTGATCGTGGCCCCCTGGACTAGTGATGCCACGCTGTCAACGGTGAGATCGCCCAGTGAATAGCGGCCTGAAGCGATGCCGGAATCGATGTCACGCTGCGGCTGGCCGGTCATCCACGTGCGTAAGGTTTCCTGGCTGAGGCCGAACTTGACGGCAAACCGGCCCATCAGTGGGTTCTCGTGCGCGTACCGCACCCACATGCGTACCCCGATGGCCAGTCGTGTCGCCGAATCGTCGATCCCGTCGAACGTCGCCGCCACTCGCTGATGCAGATCCGTACTGATGGCGCTGACCACACGGTCAAACAGTCCGTCGATCGAGCCCAGGTTCCGGTACAGGGTGCCGCGTGCCAGGTTGGCCTCTTGCGCGAGCTCGCTGATGGTGATCTGCGTGGTGCCCTTCTCGACGAAGAGTCGCATGGCAGCGGTGTAGATGCGGTTGTCGGTCGTCGTCATTGAGCCGCTCCTCACCGCCGTGCGGGTTTACACCGCCGTTCAATGACGAACTCTACCAGCGTAAATTGCACAGATCTCTGACGTGGTGAACAGATGTGTTCCACGGGCTGAATACGCTTCATTATTTCTGCTGGCCAGTGCCATAGATGAGGACTGGTTGGCGCGACGCCTGGCTGCGTCAACCACAACTAGACACAAGGACAGTCTTGATCTGAATTGAACAATACTGTTCAATCAGTTACGTTGTTGTTGAGGCGTGGCCCACGGTGACGGATGGAAAGGCTCGGCAATGAGCTCAGAATCGGCAGTAGCCGGCGACCCGATGTCTGACCGTGTCCCCGTGAGCAGCAGCACCTCCGGTGCACACGCCGCCCTGCACAGCTCCGAGGGCGCCCGCAGCGGTGAGCATCCCGGCCGATCGCGTAACCCGCTGATCAAGGTCACCGACGTCGCCTGGCTGGAATTCGACAAACCTGATCTGGCCCGTGCTGAAGCTTTTGCTCACGCGTTCGGCTTGGCCACGGCGATGCGCACTGACACCGAATTGCACTTGCGTGGCAGCGATCCCAACGCTCCCTGCGTACTCATCCGGCGCGGCACGCAAACCCGCTTCCGCGGAATGGCATTCGCCGTCGGCGACGACGCCGACCTGGTGCGCCTGGCCAACGCGACCGGCTCGCGGGTGACGCCGCTACCGGAATCGATGGGCGGCCTGGGCGTGCAATTGACCGATCCAAGTGGCATCCCGGTCCGTGTAGTGGCCACGACACGGCCGGCGCGCCCGCTGCCGAGGCAGGCACCCCACCTCCTCAACGTTGGCGACCGCCTTAAGCGGATCAATGTGACGCAGCGGCCGCCGCGAGTACCCTCCACGGTCCAACGTCTGGGTCACGTCGTTCTGCAAAGCACGAAATACCGTGCGGCACTGAATTGGTACCTCGACACCCTCGGCATGATCGTCAGCGATTTCCTGTACTTTCCCGGCCAGCGCGATCGGGGCCCGATCATGAGCTTTATACGCTGCGACCGCGGCTCGATCCCGAGCGACCATCACACCCTCGCGTTGGCGCTGGGGCCAGCCAACCGCTATGTGCACTCGGCCTACCAGGTCAGCGATCTCGACGCCCTCGCCGCCGGCGGCGAATACCTCAAAGCGCACGGCTACCAACGTTCCTGGGGTATCGGGCGGCACGTCCAGGGCAGCCAGATCTTCGACTACTGGCGTGACCCCGACGGGTTCATGGTCGAACATTTCACCGACGGCGACATGTTCGACAACACCCTCGAACCCGGATGGGCCCAGTTCGGCGCCTCGGGCCTGGCGCAGTGGGGGCCGCCCGCCACGGCCGATTTCCTCGGCACCAGTGCCCGCCACATGCGGCGCGAGGTACGCGAACTGCTGACCGCTGTGCGTAGCAATAACGAATTCGATGTCCACCGCCTCACCGGCTTACTGAAAGCGGCCAAGTCATGACCATTTCCGTTCTGCGCACCGCTGACGCCTGGTGGGTGCACACCCCAAACGGGGCAGCAAAGATAGTCACCGACGCCACCACCACCGGTGACCTGCTGACCGACCGTGCCGCCATCGAGGCCGCGACGAACGACACCGAGACGGTGCCGGTCGACACCCTCGCACTGATCTCACCGGTTACCGCACCGTGCCGGGTCGTGGCCCAGATGACCAACTTCGCCTCGCACGTCAAAGATTCCGGCATGGACCCGGACACGATCCCGTTGACCTTCTTCCGCAAATCCTCGGCATCGATCACCGGCCCCTTCGCCAACATCGTCAAACCCGGCCACGTCAAGCTGCTGGACTACGAAGTCGAAATCGGTCTGGTCATCGGGACCGACATCCCGGCAGGCACCCGCATTGACGACAATGACCTCGCCCACTACGTGGGCGGGCTGGTGGTCACCAACGATGTGTCCGCCCGCGACATTCAGCTGTCCCAAACCCAGTTCTACGAAGCTAAGTCGTACCCGACCTTCACCCCGGTCGGCCCGGCCTTGGTCTTGTTGACCCCCTCTGAACTCGAGCGCTTCGGCGATCTTCGCCTGCAGCTGCGCGTCAATGGCCAACTGCGCCAGAACATGCTTGTTGGTGATGACATGATCTACACGCCACGACAGGCTCTGCAAGCACTGACCCGCTTCCAGGACCTCAGCGCCGGCGATCTCCTATTGACCGGAACACCGGTGGGTACCGCACTGAGCGCGCCGCCCAAGCCGATCCAGATCATCGCGTCCCTGTTGCCGCCCGCGGTGAAATGGAAGGCCTTCTTCAAACGTCAAGCCGGTAACCCGAGGTACCTGCATGACGGAGACGTCATCGAAGCAACCGCGGCTCTCGACGACGGCAGCATCAAGCTGGGCACGCAGACTAACACGGTGCGCTACGCATGAGCCCGAACCAGTTGTGGCCCAACTATGCCCGCCCGGATGATCTTCGCATCATCGAATCGATACCTTTGGCCCATCGCGGCCTGCCCCCTTCTACCTACGCGCTGCTCGCACGTGCCGGACAGATCTGGCCCGACCGGATCGCGGTCAGCGTACTGCCTGATGGTGAACGTTGGCAGCAGCCTGCCCGCCGCACCTTTGGGCACCTGCTACATGATGTCCACCAAGTGGCAAACCTCTTGGGCGACATCGGTGTTCAGCGCACCGATACCGTCGCTCTGATCGCACCGAACTGCGACGACCTGATCACCGCGACACTGGCGGCACAGCTGGCTGGTATCGCAGCCCCGATCAACGGTGCACTCTCACCCGACCACATTGGTGAACTCATCCGCCGCTCCGGCGCCCGCGTCCTGATCACCGCCGACCCTGATCTCGATGCCACCGCGTGGACTATCGCCGAAGGCCTCGTCGCGGATGGTCTCATCGACACCGTCCTCCTTATCACCGCGGCAGGCACCCCTGCCGCCACACGTGCGCATTTCCTGCCAGGCGCGAAAGTGGACTACCTCATGGGTCGGGCCGCCGACTACGACAGCGACCAATTCCATGGTGCCGCACCACAATCCGACGATCTGGCAGCACTATTTCACACCGGTGGAACCACCGGCGCCCCCAAGCTGGCCGCCCACACCCACGCCAACGAAGTCATCAACGCCTGGATGATCGCGGCCAACACCGTGCTTGACGAGACCGCCGTGCTATTCGCCGCGTTGCCGCTATTCCATGTCAACGCACTCGTGGTAACCACCCTGGCTCCACTGCTGCGTGGGCAACACGTCCTGTGGGCAGGACCACGGGGCTACCGGGACATGGCGCTGTACAGCAACTTCTGGAAAATCGTTGAGCGCTATCGGATAACCGCGATGAGCGCCGTCCCCACGGTGTACGCCGTCCTCGCGCAAATCCCGATCGATGCGGACATCTCCGACATGAAGCTCGCCGTGGTGGGCGCCGCAGCATTGCCCGCCGCGGTCCGCAACGACTTTCAGACACACACCGGGATTCCCCTCGTTGAGGGATACGGCCTGACCGAAGCGACCTGCGCAAGCGCCCGCAGCTTCCCCGATCATCCCCGGCCCGGTGCGGCGGGCCAAAGACTGCCTTACCAACAGATCAAAGCCGTCCATATCGACGATGACGGTGCGTGGCATGACCTGCCGCGCGGCTCCGTTGGCATCTTGGCCATCCACGGGCCCACCGTGTTCCCCGGGTACGTCACGGGCCGTAGCGCCGATGGTTTCGTACTCGACGGCGACGGCAAACTGGTCGATGGCTGGCTCGACACCGGCGACCTGGCCTGGATCGATGACGACGATTTTGTCCATCTGTCCGGCCGTGCCAAAGACCTCATCATCCGCGGCGGGCACAATATCGACCCGGCAATGATCGAAGATGCCCTGCTCTCTCATCCCGACGTTATCGGCGCCGCTGCGGTTGGCCGCCCCGATATACACGCTGGCGAAGTACCGGTCGCCTACGTGACCGTACGACAGCACGCCACCGCTACCGCGGAGTCCTTACGGCAGTGGGCCGCTGACCGCGTCGCCGAGGCGGCCGCCGCACCCAAAGCGGTCATCGTGATCGACACCATCCCGATTACTGCCATCGGCAAACCGTACAAACTGCCGCTACGGGCCGATGCCGCCCGCCGCGCCGTCAACGACGCCATGACCGGCATCGACGGCATACGCGCCGTGACCGCCGACACCGAAGACGGAGCAACGGTCGTCACCGTCAACCTCGCTGCGGGAAGCCGCCATGCGATGGTCGAGGCGATTCTGGACCGGTACACCATCACATGGCGTCTGATCGAGGAGCACTGAACGCCATGCTCCGATCAGATCCGGCACCTGTCGTGAATACCTCAGCACAGCAGCCGTTTCCGGTTGTCATCGTGGGGGCTGGGCCGACCGGCCTGACTGCTGCCACGCTGTTAGCCCAGCACGGCGTACCGTGCCTGCTGCTTGATCGGTGGCCCACGGTGTATCCGCAGCCACGGGCCGTACATCTCGACGACGAGATCTACCGCATCTTGGTGCAGTTAGGTGTCGGCGAACAGTTCGCCGCCATCTCCCGTCCCGGCGCGGGAATGCGGCTGCTCGATCACCGTCGACGGGTGCTGAGCCAGATAGACCGCGTTCGGATCGGTATCCATGGATACCCGCAGGCCAATATGTTCGATCAGCCTCAATTGGAAGAGCTGCTGCGTGCCAACCTGGCGCGGTATCGGCAAGTCACAGTGCGAAGCGGTGTCGAAGTCACTGCAATCAGGCAACTTGGCAACAGCCAGGTGTGGGTGAGGTTCACAGACCGCGATAGCGGTAGTGAACACCGTGTGATGGCTGCCTATGTCTTGGGCTGTGATGGCGCCAACAGCGTGGTCCGCACCGTCATCGGATCCAGCATGACTGCATGGCCGTTCGCCCAGCGGTGGCTTGTGGTCGACATGTCCTCGGACGCCGACCTGCGCCAATGGGACGGCGTACACCACTTATGCGGTCCAGATCGTCCGGCCACGTTCATGCGGATCGGAAAACGCCGTTACCGTTGGGAATTCAAACTTCACCACGATGAGACGGCGGCAGACTTTGACACCACTGTGAAGCTGCAGCCGCTGCTCGCCCCATGGATAGGCAACGTCACGGCCAATGAACTCGAATTGGTTCGGGCCACCGAGTACGACTTCCGCGCCTGCGTTGCCGATCACTGGCGCAACGGCAATGTGTTCATTCTGGGCGATGCCGCCCACCTGACCCCACCATTTGTCGGCCAGGGCATGGGAGCGGGAATGAGGGATGCAGCCAACCTCGCCTGGAAATTAGCCGGGGTGCTGGGCGGCCAGTTGCCCGCGCGGGTGCTGGACACCTATGAAAAAGAACGAAAGCCTCACGCCTGGAAAACGATCGCCGTTGCGGTAGCCATCGGCATGGCCATGACCACTCGCAGCGCAGTGGGCGCTGCCATCTGCAAACTGCTGGTTCCCCGCCTACGTCACGTCCCGGGGGTGCGATCACGCATACGTCATTCGGGGTCGCCGCCGCTGACTCGGTCTGCGCTAGTGATCAAACCCCGACGCCCGCTGCAGCTAGCTGGCACCCAGATTCCGAATCTTGTTCTCAGCCAGGGCCAACGACTTGACACGGTCCTCGGGATGGGATTTGCAGTGGTCACCTGCGAAGCGGTGGATTGCGATCAACGAGCCCTGCTGGGTCGGTGCGGCGCCGACCTCATTATCGAACCGCGCCAATCCGAGTTGGGCCGTTGGCTGCGCCGCGGCCATGCCAAAGTGGCGCTGGTTCGGCCGGATCGCACTGTAATGCAGACAGGCCGACACCTTTCTGAACTAGTTAGTACGACACCATTACTGGCTCCTCCAGTCGGCTCACCGCGCACAGCGAAACCCCATGAAGCGCCGAGCGAAACGAGGATCCAATGATTGTCATTCATCGCGCCCCAGCGACAGGGTCTCGATCATGAGTCGACGCGAAGAAGCAAAAGGCCGAGCCGGCCGAGTGGTGGGCGCGTTGTGGATGCCCGTGGTGGCGCTGATCGTCATCGCGGTGGTGGGCTTCGGGGTGAATCGGATTCGAGAGAAGTCGCAGGCGATCAGCCACCCTCCGACTGCTCGTCCGATCCCGGCCACGGTGGTTCAGATCAATCCCAAGAATGTCACCTACGAGGTGTTCGGTGATCTCGGAAATAGCGGGAAGGTGGCCTATGCCAACCTCAATAGCGAACCCGTCAATGTCGTGCTGACCTCATTGCCGTGGTCGGTTTCGGAGACCACGATGTCGTCGGCGGTGTCGCTGAGCCTCGTCGCACAGGTCGACGGCAACACTGTGGGTTGCCGCATCCGGGTCAACGGAGAAGTGCGTGAGGAACAGGTCGTCAACCACGTCGGTGCCGCGGTTGCGTGCTCGGTGACGGCAGCATGACCGCGGGCCAGCAGCCGCCGGGTGATGACGCGGTCACGGGTCCGGTGCCGACTCAACGCCCGGTGAAGCACAAAACGCACAAGCATCCAGCCGCCGCACGCTGGCTTCGTGTGCTCGCGGTTCCGGTGGTGCTTTTCTGGGTCATTGCCGCCGCTGCTGTGACTATCTTTGTGCCCTCCCTGGAAGAAACCACCTCGGCTAACGCTAAAGCGATGATTCCGCGGGACGCGCCCTCGTCGGTTGCGGCCATCACTCAGGGGAAGGACTTCAAGGAATCCGACTACACCAGCGCTGCCGTCGTCGTGCTTGAGGCGCAGGGCCGCCAGCTCGGCGAACAGGACCGAAAGTATTACGGCGAGATGGTTCGTCGGCTTCGGGACGACAAAGAGCATGTGCAGTCACTGATGGACATGTGGGGCGATCCGGTCACCCGCTCGGGTCAGCAGAGCGCGGACGGTCAGGTGGCAACGCTGACGGTCCGGCCGACCGGCGATTTGGCTGATGCCGACTCGAACAGGTCGATTAAGGCCATTCGGGGCATCATCGAGAAACTCGACAATGAGAAACCCGAGGGACTCAAGGTCTACGTGAGCGGTCCGGCGCCTTTGGCCTCGGACATGCTGACCGCCGCCGACGAGAGCATGGTCACGCTGGAAATCGTCACCGTCGTGGTGATCATCGTCATGCTGCTGATCGCCTTCCGCTCCGTTACCCGGGCGATCATCCCGCTGTTCGGTGTGTTGATCACGCTCGCTACCGCGCGTGGCGTGATCTCGCTGCTGGTTGAGAATCACGTCATCGGGATCTCGTCCTTCGGGATGAATATGGCGGTGTCCCTGGTCCTGGGTGTTGCTACCGACTACGGCATCTTCTACCTGGGCCGCTTCGAGGAGGCCTTGCGGGCCGGGGAGGACCGCGAGTCGGCGTACTACACCTCGGTGCACAACGTGACCCACGTCGTCATCGGCTCGGGAGTAGCGATCTCGGGTGCGTGCCTGTGTCTGAGCCTGACCACGCTCGACTACTTCCGCACCCTGGGGCCGCCGTGTTTCGTGGCGATGGCCGTGTCGGTCATGGCGGCCCTCACGATGGGCCCGGCGCTGTTGACGCTGGGAAGCAAGATCCCCTGGCTGGGCGAGCCGGCCAAGGCCAGCCCCGTCTGGCGTAAGCTCGGCACTGCCACCGCCAAGTGGCCCGCCGCGATGATTGCGGTTGCGGCACTGGTGATTCCGCTGTGCATCGCCAACCTGGCCAACTACACGGTGAGCTACAACGACCGGGACTACGCACCGACTTCTGTGGAAGCATCTCAGGGTTACGCAGCGGCCGACCGGCATTTCCAGCCGAGCCAGCTCTCGATCGACACCCTGTACATCAAGGCCGACCACGACATGCGCAACACCACCGACATGATCAGCCTGGACCGGATTGCCAAGAATATCGTCCGCACACCGGGCATTTCGATGGTGCAGAGCATCACCCGGCCCAACGGCCGACCGCTGGAACACGCCTCGCTGCCCTATTCCATGGGTTCCATGGGCACCATGATCGGCCAGAATCTCGGATTCATGAAAGACCGGGTCGCCGATATCGACACCATGGCCGCTCGTATGGGCGACATGATCGCCTCGACCCAAAAGATGACGGACCTCACGCGACAGTTAGCCGAAGGCGCGCAGATCTCCACAGAGGCCGCCAAAGGGCTCAAAGAGGCAATGGAGACGATGCGGGACAAGATGGCCGACTTCGACGACTTCTTCCGGCCAGTGCGCAACTATCTGTATTGGGAACCGCACTGCTTCGACATCCCGATCTGCTGGGCCATGCGCTCGCTGAACGAGTCTCTCGACAGTATCGACGAAACGACGCAGTATCTAGGGCCGATGGTCGATGGTCTGACCAAGATTTCCACCGCCACCCCGCAGATGATCGCCCAACTCAACGCCATGGTGCAGAACATGACTGTCATGCAGCGGCTGACGCTGACCACGCAGAGCCTGATGCATGCGACCATCACCCAGCTTGAGCCGATGGTCAGCCCGATGGTCGACATGGCGCAGGCATTCGACAACGCCAAGAACGACGACTTCTTCTTCCTGCCCCCGGATTCCTTCAAAACCACGGAATTTCAGACTGGGTTGAAGTTCATGATGACGCCCGACGGTAGGGGCACCCGCATCATGATCTACCACCAGGGTGAAGCGATGAGCCCCGAGGGCATCGATCAGATCCAGCGCGCTGAGGCCGCCGCCCACGAAGCCATCAAGGGCACCTCCCTATCGGACGTACAGCTTCTCATGGCCGGCTCATCCTCAAATTTCCGTGATGTGCAAACGTTTTCCATGAACGACATCCTGACGATGATGTTGGCCACCTTCGGGTTGGTGTTCCTGATCGTCATGGTCATCACGCGAACGCTGGCCGGTTCGGTGATCGTGTTGATCACCGTGGTGCTGTCCTTCCTGGGCTCGCTGGGGCTGGCGGCTTTCATCTGGGAGACCCTGTTCGGCATCACCTTGCATTGGCTCACACTGCCCATCGCCTTCATCGTGCTCGTCGGCGTGGGCTGCGACTACAACCTGCTACTGCTGTCCCGATACCGCGAAGAGTTGTCGGCCGGTATCCGCACCGGCCTGATCCGGACTATCACCGGCTCCGGCAACGTCGCTGTCACTGCGGCGTTCGTGCTCGCCGGAACCATGCTGGCGATGCTCTCCAGCGACGTGGTCAACATCGGCCAAGCCGGAGCGACCATCTGCATCGGACTGGTCTTCGACATGATGATCGTCCGGCTATTGCTGGTGATGCCGTTAGCCAGTCTCCTCGGGCCCTGGTTCTGGTGGCCGCAGAAACTGCCCACGCCGAAGCGAGCCACCTTCAGAAATGAGCCGAGCTCCGGACCACAATCCATCAGCGAGGTCAGTCCACAGGCGTAGATCGAAGGCACTTAAACTCACTCAGGCTCGCATCCTCGGCCCTGTCGGTACCCCGAGTTATTGTGCGATCGTGGCTGGTTATCTACAGGCGCGCGATGAGGTCGACCACGATTTCTGCTGGGCTGCGGGCAGTTCCGGTGACCGTTCACGACACGCGGTCATGGACGGTGGTCGACGACTCGGGCCTGCCGCTCGGGGAGATTGGGCAGTTCCTGCGTTGAATGCGGGCCGTTGATCGATCACCGAATTCGGTGCGGTCATGCGCATTGCATTTGAGCTTGTTTTAACCGGTGGTTGTCGGCGCGTGGAATTACCTGGTACACCGTTTCGTTCGAGGGTCTGCATCCGCATACGTTGCGGCCCACGCATGCGACTGCACTAGCGAAGGCAGGCTGGACAGCGCCTGAGATCGCGGCTCGACTGGGTCAGTCGCATGCCTCCAGCGCCGATGTCTACATCCATCTGGCCGCGATGATCTGGCGGCCCGAATACGGGAGACCGAGCATTTGGTGTGGCAGCCGTTATCCGACCCACCCGGCGGCAAGCAGCGCTGATGGTCACCGGGGCTGGGGCACATCAGTCGCGGGCACGCGGTGCTACTCGATCGGATCGCCACCCTGCAGATTCCCCCTAGCCCTTGGACATTGGACATTGGACGTTTGGCCGGTCCGTGAAGCACCCGACGATTCGCGGAGGGCCACCCAGGAGCGCTGCGCGGTCGGCGAATGTGGCCGCGACGTCTACTGGTTGGGCAACGACATACCCGGTTCAGATCGTCCTCGCCCTGATCTGGGCTTGTGTTACGCGCACTATTTTCGGTGGTGGCGCAGCGGGAAAGATGCTGTGCCGGTGCGTGATTGGCTCCGCACCAACCCTGCCCCTATTGGCCGCCCTCGCGGACGCGCGGACGTTGACTACCTCGGTTTTCGGGGCCTGCCGCGAGTGGTGGCTCACAAGGTGATTGTGACGGATCCGTTGGTCTGTTGTCTCACAGTGGCGATGAGTGGTTGTTTCGTCTCCGGCAACGTTGGCGGAACACCGCTTTCGATAGGGTGTGCGCGCCTCGCCAAGCTGTTGGCGGCACTGGTTACGGCATCCAGCGATTGCGTGGAGCACTCCATTGCGACCGGGTGAGTCTGTTGCCCTAGCTGTTCGCTTGCTCCCTGGTGAACTGTTGGTCGGCTCCTCGCGTGTTTAGCAACCGCCGCTAGCAGCGGCTGGATCAGGCCCCACCGTCGGCTCAATGGTGGTGCGTGGTCAGACTGCGGTGGTGCCGCCGTCGGCGATCAATTCCATACCGTTGACGAAGCTCGAGTCGTTCGAGGCGAGGAACAAGGCGACCGTCGCTATCTCCTGGGGGCTGCCGTTTTTTCCCCGTGGGATCAACGCCTCCCTCGCGTCCATCGCGGCCTTGGTCTCGTCGTCGAACAGCTGCTCGTGTCCTGGCGTGACGACCTGGCCCGGGGTCAGCACGTTGACCCGGATTCTGCGGTCCTTCAACTCGGCTAACCACCCGCGGGCGTACGCATGTAGCGTTGCCTTGCTCGCGGCGTAGACACTCCAGGATGGGTAGCCCCTGACAGATGCGATTGACCCGGTCATGAAGATCGAGCCGCCATCGTTGAACAGTGGCAGCGCTTTTTGCACCGTGAACAGTGTGCCGCGGGCGTTGAGCCCGAACGTGGCGTCGAAGTGTTCCTCAGTGATCTGGCCAAGCCTGCCTTCTTCGGCTGTGCCGGCATTGGCCCACAACACGTCGATGGCGCCCTTCTCCCGCCTGACTACGTCGAACAAACGGTCCAGATCATCTAGATTCGCCGAATCAGCCTGCACGCCAGTCGCATTGCGGCCAATCAGCATGACGGCCTCATCGACCACTTCCTTCCGTCGGCCCGTGATGACAACGTGAGCGCCTTCCTGGACGAACAACCTGGCACCGGCAAGCGCCATACCACTGGAACCGCCGGTGATCACCGCCACCTTGCCGTCAAGCTTTCCCACAATGACTCCTGTGTTTGGTTGTGTAGCTGGGCATCTGGGCGACTCCTCCTTCGACCGGACCATCGTCGGCTGACGCTGACCACGGGCGGTCGCAACGTCCGCCCTAGTACTTGAGGTGTGCTTGCCTGCTCGTCGTTCACTTCTGCGGCCGGGTGGCGGTGTTGTGGTTCAGCCGGGGACGGTGACATCGAGTGCGAAGTCGAAGTTCCCCACTCCGTGTTGTGCCAGACCGATCATGACCAGGCCCGTTCCTTCCAGGTAGTGCGCCATGGTCAAGCCGCCGACATCGAGCGGGCGCAGTGTCATGCTCTCGATGAACTGGGCAACGCGGGCCTTGGCGTGCTCGTCGTCGCCGGCGATGAGGACGTCCATCGGTTGGCCCTTGGCTAGGACGGCACCGAAGGTGGTGTTGAAGGCCTTGACCACGCTGGCGCTGGCCGGGGCTTGCTCGGCAACGTTCTGCGCAATGGAGGTGCCGTCGGGGATAGCGAGCCCGTCGGCCGCGGAGTTCACGGGGTTGCAGATGTCGACGATCACCTTGTCCGCGAGTGCGTCTCCGTACTGGGCGACGACGGGAACGACGTTGGCGTACCCGAGGGCCACGATGACGATGTCCCCGGCCGGGACGGCACCGAACTCTCCGGCAGTGGTGCTGCCGCCGAGAGTCCTGGCCAGATCGGCGGCTTTGGACTGATCGCGGCCGATGACCTCGACGGTGTTGCCGCCTGCTACTGCCAGCGTGGCGATGGTACCCGCCATGTTTCCGGTGCCGATGATGCTGATGCTGCTCATGAGATGTCCTCTCTTGACTGATTATCTAAAGGATCGATTCCCCCACTCCGAAGCCCGGCTTGGTGAGGTCCCGACAAAGCCCAGGGAAGGCATCCGAGGCTGACTGAAAGCGACTGAGCTGGCCGAGGCCGTCGCCAAGGAGGGCACGGTCTTGGTCGTCACTCCCGGCTGGTGCGCAGTTCCCAGGGCTGCATGCCAATTGCATCCGCAAGGTTGCGTTGCAGCGCGACGCCGGCCGGCAGCGTGCGGTAGAAGATGCTGACTTCGGCGATCTTGCCGTCCTTGTCGAGCAGGACGAAGAAGATGCCGTTGACCGCGGCGTCTCCGACTTGTAGCCGGAAGTGTGCGGCATGGTGGGTGTCGCCGCTGAGGACCTCCAGGTAGGTGTCGTCGGACGACAGTTTGTTGACGGTCTTGATGGTCTGCACGGCGGTCTCGCGGCCGACGACTGGCTCGTCACCGAACGGGCTGTACAGCACCACGTCCTCGGCGAGCAAGCCGGTGAGAGTGTCTTTGTCTGCGCCGCCGTGGATGCAGTCGACGAACGCCTCCACGGTGCCGCGGTGCGGGGCGAACGTGGCCATGGTTACTCCTCTCATAGTGTGTGGGTTGAGCGTGTGCGATTTGGTCGGTGTGCCTAGGCCATCAGCCGGCAGGGAAGTAGTGGCCGTTGTCTAGATCGGCGAACAGGCTGGGCTGAAGGGGTTCCCAGCCCAGGGTTTGGCGGGTGATGAGGCTGGTCGCCGGGAAGGATCCGGTGACCAGATTCGTGAACATGCCGAAGTATCCCGGCAGCATCAGGACATCTAGGGGAATGCTCACGGTGGGTAGATCCAGGCGGCCGCCGATGGCCTCGGCGATGTCGCGGAACGCGATGGCCTCATCCTGGACCGCGTGCCAATACCTGCCGGCCGGACCCTTCTCCAGCGCCAGGCGGAACAGAGAGCCGACATCGCGGATGTGCACGGCGTTCCACACATTCATGCCGTCGCCGGGGTAGCCGACGACGCCCTTCTCCTTCGCGAGCGCGATCAGCCCCGGCAGGAAGCCAGTGTTATCGGTCGTGTCGTGTGCGATGAGTGGGAGCCGCACGATCGAGGACCGCACTCCCTGCTCGGCCAGGCCGATTACGGCCCGTTCCACGATGTTACGAGCCCGTAGCGTGCCCCTATGCTCCTCCCCGCTAGGAAGGGCCGGGTCGTCCTCGGTGGCCGGTCGGCCCAGGTTTCCAGGCGAGCCGATGCTGCCTGCTGCGACCAGTGGCTTTCCGGTCCCCTGCAGTGCCTCGCCGTAGGCGAGCATGATCGGGAGTTCGGCGGCGGCCACGGCATCCATCCCGCCGGAGGGAAGTAGGTCTTGCCGGTGCCCGACGTGGATGACGCCGTCGGCGTTCGCGGCCGCTTCCTTGAGCCCGTCGAGATCTTCAAGGCTGCCGCGACGCACCTTGGCGCCGAGCGCGGACAGAGCCGTCGCGGATGCCTCCGACCGGGCCAGGGCGGTGACGTCGTGCCCGGCGGCGATGAGTTCGGGGATGATGTGCGAACCGGCGTGGCCGGTTCCGCCAGTGACGAAAACGTGCATGTGACTGTCCTTCTCAGGTAGGTGGAGTGAGGTGTTCTGCTGGTGCCTTGTGCGCCTAGAACGACGAGCGCGGGGGCGGGAAATGGTGGTGGTGCGCTCAGCGCAGGACGCTGACGCCGAGGAAGAGATTCGGGTTCTTGACGCAGTGGGTGGCCAGGCCCAGTTGCAGCAGAGTGGCGTTCTCCAGTGCCCGCGCCATGGGCAGCGCCCCTGACCTTGCCGTTCAGGGTGTCCCCGTACTGACTGATAACCGCCGCCGCGCTGCCGTATGGCACGGCGAGGACGACGATGTCCCCGGCCGGGGCCGTACCGGCCCTACCGACGGTGGCGCCGCCGAGCGCGGCGGCCAACGCTTCGGCTTTGGACGGGTCGCGGCCGATGATCTCGACCGCGTTGCCGCCAGCGAGCGCACGGCCGGCCAAGGCCCTGGCCATGTTCCCCACGCCGATGATGCTGATGCTGCTCATGACGTATCCCGTCTTGACGTACGATCGAAATAGGTTGAGTACTCCACCATAAGTGGATATGGATGAGGAGTCAACCAATCGAGAGGGGGTATCGAGGCAGGTGGAGCCGAACTGGCTGAACCCGCGCGAACTTCGCGCCTGGCGGGCCTTCATCGACGCGCGTCATCAGGTCGGCGTGCACTTAGACCGGGGCCTGCAGGAATCGGGCCTGTCCGGGGCCGACTACGAGGTCCTGGCCTTGCTCTCCGATCACGACGGTGACCGCATGCCTTCCCATCAGTTGCGCAATGCACTGGGTTGGGAGAAGAGCCGTCTGTCCCACCAGCTTCGGGGCATGGAAAAAAGTGGGCTGATCAGCCGCGAGCCCAACCCCGCCGACGCCCGCAGCACGATGGTCTGCCTGCTTCCGGTTGGCCGCACCGCCATCGATAAGGCGGCGCCCGGCCACGTTGCAGACGTCCGCCGTGTTTTTCTGGACCTGCTCACCCCGGCTGAACTCGACCAGTTGACGGTCCTCCACGAACGGATCCTGCACCATCTGGTGACAGACGCCGACTCTTGCGCCGCCGACGAACCCTCCTAGGTGGTTCATCGGCGCAGCAGCGGCCAGCCTGTCAGTTCTCAAACGGCGTGTCATCTCCCAAGCCTTGTGGGCAGTGGTCAGGGCGCGTTGTCCCACTACGAGTCATCGGCGGTATTTCTCAGTTTCGTGTCATTTCTTCCGGCCTTGAGCATCGGGTCACCATCCCATGAAAGATGTTGTTGCCCAAGGACTGCTGCGGTCGACGCGGGGCCCACGCGGGTGCGGCGCCGCCCTCTCATCTCGTCGGCGCGGCGGGTGCCTTGACCGCCTCTAAACACACGGTGACCTCGACGGCGTCTCCGAGCATCGGGCCGCCCCCGGCGAGCACGGGAGTGTCGGTCAGGACGCCGAAATCGCTACGCCTGAGTGTGATCACACCTTCGAACCCCGCCACGTCACCGTGACCCATGCCGGCGCTCACGCCGAGAAATGAGAACGCCAGAGGTAGGCGTTTGGTGATTCCGCGCAGGGTGAAGTCGATTATGAGCACCCAGTCGTTCTGCCCGGTGCCGTGCATGTCGACCGAGACAAGGGTCGCGGTGGGGAACTCGTCGGCGCCGAATATGTCGGGTGCCCGCAGGTGCTCGTCGCGGGTTGGGTTGCCGGTGTCCACCGACCCGACCGCGATGGTCGCCGTAATGCTCGGAGTTCCGTTCTCGGGCACCGTGATCGCCCCGGAGAAGTCGCCGAACCGCCCACGTACCCTGCCCACCATCAGGTGGCGAACCGAGAACGTGATGGAAGAGTGCACGGGGTCGATCGTCCACGTGCCGGGGAGCAGATCCCGCCCAACCGCCGACGTCACCTGAATACTCTTCTCGAGTTCGGCCGGCAGCTCGTAGAGTTCGCGTAAGACCAGGGCGTTGCGGGCCTGGATCAGTACACCACCCTCGTCGAGACGTCCGAGTTCGATGGGGGCGAAGCCGAGATCAGTGCACAGCCCGGCTACCGCCGCGCTTGCTGTGAAGTCGTCGCTGGCGACGAAGACCACGCGTTTACCGAATTCGGGTGGGCGCTTCTGCGCGAGCTGCCTGGCGGCGGTTTGGTTGAACGACTTGACCACCGCGGCGCCCGGGAACGCCTCGGCGTTGAACTCGGTCGAGAGGCGTCCGCCGAGGATTTGCTCAGAATTGGGCACCAGAAACGCGTTCGTCGCGTCGACGACGATCTTGCCCGACCAGTCGGGACGGCGCCCACCCAGCTCACGGACCTTCAGGAACGGAATGGCCAAGATGATCACGTCTGCATCCAGGGCCGTGTCGAGGGTGGCCGGTGTGATCAAGGCAGACAGTTCGGTGACGTCGATCGTCTCCGGGCCTCGCGTGTTGGCCCAGAGTGCTGGAACGTGATGGTCAGAGAACCGTTGCGCCAGAACCGTGCCGATGCTGCCGGTGCCTACGATGGCATATTGCCGAGTGCTGGTCATCGCACGACCTCCGCGGCCCGAGCGGCCGCGATGAAGATCGCCAGCGCCAGGAACACGGCGTTCACGGGCCAATTGCTGTACTCCCCGCGGCGACCGTGGAACACCGCCGCGCCCACCTGCAGCAGCGCGAGCCCCAGGGCAGCGGCAGGCGTCAGGATAGGCGCGATGCCGGTGAGCCACGGCAGGATCAGACCGAGAGCGCCGGCCACCTCGACGCCGCCGATAAGTTTGATCGACCTCGCAGACAACGCCTCGGCGGCGCCAGCCATGGAGGGGTTCTCCGCGAGACGCTCCTTGGACGTCAGCAGTTTCGTGCCACCGATAAAGAGATATGCGGCGGCGAGTAATCCGGATGCGATCCATACCGCGATGTTCACGTTGGCTCCTCGAAGACGTCGGTTTGCGAACAGGTTTGGCCCGAGCGGCTACACCTGCGAATCGCGCATTCATGCCGGGCGCCCGGGGAGATTAGTTGATGCTTCAATCAAACTAGACCGTATTAACGTGACGCGTCAACTAATGGTCTGTATCGCACTCATTGCCCACGCGACTCAGACCGCGACGCCTCGATGACGACCAGGCGCCATCGCCGGTGCCACAGGGGTTGAGGGTTGTTTCCCAGGGAAGCGCTGGTGCTGAGGGTTTCCGCAACGTGAGCCGTCGCCGGTCGGCGGCTCACCGTCAATGGTTGATGGTGGAACTATCCTTCAGGCGGATCAGGAGGCTCGGATGACAGCTGTGCGATGGGACACCATCGGGTCGTCGCTATGACGCGACCCAAGCGTGATCGTCGTCGACGCGAAACGGTGTGGCTCGACGACGACCAGCAGCGTGCGTGGCGTCAGCTCCTGTCGATGATCATGGAGCTTCCGGCGGCCCTGGAAAGCGATCTGCAGCGCACCACCGGATTGACGATGTTCGAGTACCTGGTGTTGGCGAATCTGTCGGAAGCCGACGACAGGACGCTGCGGATGTCTGAGCTCGCCGCCCGTGCCAACTCCTCGTTGTCGCGGTTATCGCACGTGGTCAGGCGCCTCGCCGACAACGGGTTGGTGATCAAGCGTGTCAGCGCCGATGACGGCAGGGTAAGCGTGGTCGAGCTCACGAAGGCCGGAATGCGGCGGGTCGGCGCCGCGGCCCCGTTGCACGTCGCGAAGGTGCGCGAATTGGTGGTGGAACCGTTGACGAAGACGGACCTGATCGGGCTCGGCAGAGCGGCCGAGACCATTACTGACCGGATCGCCGAGTCTGGTTGATTGCATCGTCGGTCCGCGGTGCCTGTGGCAGCGCTTTTTGCACCGTGAACAGTGTGCCGCGGGCGTTGAGCCCGAACGTGGCGTCGAAGTGTTCCTCAGTGATCTGGCCAAGCCTGCCTTCTTCGGCCGTGCCGGCATTGGCCCACAACACGTCGATGGCGCCCTTCTCCCGCCTGACTACGTCGAACAAACGGTCCAGATCATCTAGATTCGCCGAATCAGCCTGCACGCCAGTCGCATTGCGGCCAATCAGCATGACAGCCTCATCGACCACTTCCTTCCGTCGGCCCGTGATGACAACGTGCGCGCCTTCCTGGACGAACAACCTGGCACCGGCAAGCGCCATACCACTGGAACCGCCGGTGATCACCGCCACCTTGCCGCAAGGCGGCGCTGCATCCGGACACCGGACGGCAGGGGGCGCCAAAATACGGTGACCGCGGCGATCTTGCCGTCTGCGTCGAGCAGGATGTAGTCCATCCCGTCGACCACGGTGTCTTCGATCTGTAGCCGAAAATATGCGGCGTGATGCGTCTCGCCGGTGAGGACTTCCTTGTAGGTGAGGTCGGCCGCCCCGCCGATCCCCTGCATGGCTTCCAGGACTTCCCGGCGGCCGGTGACTGGCTCATTGTCGAGCGGGCTGAACAACACCACGTCCTCGGCGAGGAGGCCGGAAAGAGCGTCTTTGTCAGCGCCGCCGTGCATGTAGTCGACGAAGGATTCCACGGTGTCGCGGTGTGGGGTGAAAGTGGTCATGGTTACTCCTTAGGTGCTTTTTGCTCTGCGGTGTGTGAGATCTGCTCGGTGCGCCCACTCGATAGCCAACGACCGCAACGGATTTGCGGAAGATCGGAAGGCCGGTGATCTAGCGCTGATGTGTGCGGGCCGGTGCGGCGATGTCTTCGTCGGCGCGCGTCCCGGTGTCTGTCACTTAGATCACCGTGGTGCCGCCGTCGACCACCAGCTCCGTGCCGTTGACATAGCTCGAGTCATCCGAGGCGAGGAACAATGCGGCCGACGCGATCTCCTCGGGGCGGCCCGACTCGCGCCGCGGGATCACGGACTCGAACTGAGCCTTCTGCTCCGCGGTCATTACCTGCTCCAGAGCCGGCGTGGCGACCTGGCCGGGGGTCAGCACGTTCACCCGGATCTTGCGGTCCCTCAACTCAGAGACCCACGCCCGCGCGTAGGCGGGCAACACGGCCTTGCTTCCCGCGTACACACTCCAATTGGGGTAGCCCCGAAGCGAGGCGTTTGACCCGGTCATGAAGATCGAGCCGCCATCGTTGAACAGCGGTAGTGCCTTCTGCACTGTGAACAGCGTGCCGCGCGCGTTCAACCAGAAGGCGTCATGGAAGTCCTCCTCGGTGATCTCGCCGAGCTTGGCCTGCTTGCCCGTCCCGGCGCTTGCCCACAACACGTCAATGGAGCCTTTCTCCTGTTTGACCACGTCGAACAAACGGTCCAGATCGCCGAGGTCGGCTGAATCACCTTGCACACCAGTCACGTTCCGCCCGATCAGTTCGACGGCCTCCTCCACCGCGTCCTTACGTCGGCCCGTGATGAAGACATGAGCGCCCTCCTCGACGAACAACTTGGCGCCGGCCAGCGCCATACCACTTGTTCCGCCCGTGATTACTGCGACCTTGCCATCGAGTTTTCCCACGATTACTCCCTCTATCGGAAAGTGCCGATGTTATGTACACCGATCTGATTACTTAACGTAGCGACCGGCGACAGGGAGCGCAAGCTATGTACACCGATCCGTACCGGCCTGGGTTAGACTGGGTACGTGACGGAGCTAGAAAAGGGGCCGCGGGGCCTGCGCCGCGGCAGGGGCGCACGAGAGCGGATCCTGGGCGCTTCACGACAACTGTTCCGTGATCAAGGCATCAACAGCACCGGCCTGGACCAGCTCTGCGCGGTGGCCCAGGTGTCCAAGCGCACGTTTTACCAGCACTTCAGCGGCAAAGATGAGCTGATCGCCGAGCACCTCCGCCGGTTCGATCCCGACCTCCTGCCCGAGGTGTTCGACCGCACCGACCTCACACCCCGAGAGCGGCTCATGGCCGCCTTCGACATTCATGCGCCGCTGTGCCCGTTCATCGCGGCGGCCGTCGAACTCCCCAACCCGGACCACCCGGCACGCGTACGCGCCGCCGACTACAAGAGGGCGTTTGCTGCGCGGCTCACTGAAACCGCGCGCGAGGCCGGTGCCACCGACCCCGAACAGCTCGGCGAACAGCTGGCGCTGCTCTTAGATGGCGCTTCGGCCCGCAACCGAGTCCTCAACACCGAAACCTTCGCCACTGCCGCCGCCATCGCAGTCGTGCTCATAGACAACGCCGTACTCACGGCAGCGGTACCGCCCGGTGCAGGCGGGAACTAGCGAACGAGGACGGGGCCACATGTCAGATCCGGCGGCGAGTTCAGCTGAAGCTGACGAGAATGAGGAGTCCAAGCCCTACGCCAGAGCGGCCTGCGCCTACCGGCAGCAGGTCCGCGCCCACACGGACGGGGGGGGGGGGGGGCATTCGGCCGGGTCTCCGCTGCACTTCTGCGAGACGCCCCGCGCCTCTCCAAATTGACGGATCTCGCGACCTACGACCGGAGCCGGCGCGAACGCGGTATCGACACCGTGTGGCGATACCGCGTTTTTCACTCGTCAGTGCCTGCGAGCGCACGCCCAGGCCGTCCACGTCGGCGCGGGTGATGCCGCGACGCTTGGCAATGCGCTCGGCGGCCTCGAACTGGTTCGGCATGTCGATATCCCACGAGGCGGGGCGCGGAATGCCGGTGCCACCGACGTTGGCGCCGAGCGGTACGCGGCTCATCGATTCGATACCGCAGGCGATGCCGGTGTCGATGGCACCCGAGTAGATCAAGCCGGCGATGAGGTGGTTGGCCTGCCTGCTGCGCGCTGCCGCACTGGCAGTCGATGGTGGTGGCGCCGGTGGCCTCGGGCAGCCCGGCGTGCAGCCACGCCTGCCGGGTGATGTGCCCGCCCTGCTCGCCGAACTGGGTCACGCAGCCGCCGATGACTTGCTCGACCTCGTGGGGATCTAGGCCCGCGCGCGCAATCACCGACTTCTGGATGCTGCCAGCAGCTCGGCGGGATGTAGGCCCGCGAGCCATCCACCGCGTTTGCCGATGGGGCTGCGCGTCGCTTCGACGATGACCGGATTACCCATGGAGCTGCTCCTTTGCGCTCTGAACGTTGTTGGGGTGTCTTAAAGTTCACGTTGATAGGCCGTGATGAGGGGCTCGGCCAACTGTCTGCCTTGCGCGGTGATGATCAGCCACCAGTGGTACTGCCATCCGAATACGTCAAAGTTGTCGACGTAGTCGGCGCGGACCTCGCGTAGTGCAGCTTCGGGATCATCGGTCGGCACAAATCGGTGTGCGTTTGGCGCCATCGTGCCCAGCTCGAACAAGCCCTCGCCGATAAGCGAACGGATTATGCCCAACGTGGTCGCCCGGATCCGCGGTAGGTGAGCTTGCCTGTCGGCCTCCTGGACGTGCCAGTGCACTGCCAGCAGGCACACCCCACCCCCAAGGCCCTCCATGAGGATCTTGGCGTGCGCCGAGTCGTGGGCGTAGCTCACAGGTGCGGCCCTTTCGCTTACAAGGCGTCGTCGAACAGTCTTAATACGGCTTGCATGTCTTAGCGCTGGAGCTTCCACACCACGAATACGGCTCCGCTCGTTAACGCAAGGAGTGCGGCGATGTACATCCAAGAATTCATGCAGGCTTCCTGTTAGGTGTTTGTGGGTGGGTGGGTGCCGGTGGCATGGGTGCGGGCATGGGCGATGGCGTCCTCGAGGGTGTCGATGAGGTGTTTTTCGTGACGTAGCGATTCGATGACACCGACATTAGTGAGGAGCTTAAGGTGTTCTGGCCGTACACCTTTGATGATCACGGTGATGCCGCGGGCCTCTAGGTCTTCGGCGATCTGGGCCAGCGTGTGTGCGCCGGTGGCATCAAGCATGCCCAGTTGGGACATGCGGATGATCACGACATTGACGTCGGGATGGTCGGCGTCGGTGATGGTATTCGAGATGCGTTCGGCCGCACCGAAAAACATGGAGCCATCCAGGCGCAGCAGCGCGATTCTCTCATCGCCCGGCTCTGGAGGGCCGGGTAGTTCTTCGCGGGTGACACTGCTGCGTCGCGCCACGACGCGTAGGGCGAAGAAGGCGGCCACCACGATGCCGATTTCCACCGCTTCGATCAGATCGAAACAGATCGTGACAACTGCGGTGAGAGCAAAGGTCAGGGCATCGGAGCGGGTAGAGCGCAGGATCGTGACCGCAGTGCGCGCCGAGATCATCCGGAAGGAGGTGATCATCAGGACCGCCGAGAGTGCGGCTAACGGGATGGCAGCCACTGGCTCGCTGGCCAGGTACACCACCGCGAGCAGCAGAACTGAGTGTGTGATCGCCGCAACACGGGTGCGGGCCCCGGATCGGACATTGACGGCGGTGCGGGCGATCGCTCCGGTGGCCGGCATCCCGCCGAACATCCCGGAGGCCACCGAGGCCAGGCCCTGCCCGACGAGTTCGCGGTCGGGATCGTAGGGGCCGGTGGGTGACATGGCGGCCGCGACCCGCGCCGACAGCAGCGATTCGATCGCAGCCAAGGCGGCAATTGCCACTGCTGCTCCCAGAAGGGCTTGCAAGGCAGCCAGATTGGCGTGCGGTAGCAGCGGCGCCGGTAGCCGCGAAGGCAATTCGCCGATACGGGCGACCGACAATCCTGTGGCGGTCACCAGCACAGTTGCGGCCACGACCGCTGTCAATGATTCGGGGATGGCACGGTGTAGCCGCGGCAGGCCAACCATCAGCGCCGCAACGAATCCCACCACCAACAATGGTGGTGCGGCCATGCTCCAGCGGGTGTGCATGAGAACGTCGATCGCGGCGGCCAGCGGGGGGTGGCCCTGCGGCGCCGACAGGCCCACGGCGGCGGGGACTTGCTGCAGGAAGATGATCGCGGCAATCCCCAGGGTGAAGCCTTCGATCACAGGCCACGGGATGAACGTAACCGCACGACCCAACCCGGTGATGCCCGCGGCCACCACGATGATCCCGGCCAGGATAGTGACCAAAGCCAAACTGCCGCTGCCATATTGAGCCACGATGGGGGCCAACACGACCGCCATCGCCCCGGTGGGCCCGGACACTTGCACATGTGAGCCACCGAACACCGCGGCGATCACACCGGCGATCACCGCCGTGATCAGGCCTGCGGCGGCCCCGGCCCCCGAGCTGATCCCGAACGCCAACGCCAGCGGCAGCGCAACCACCCCGACGGTGATCCCAGCCAGGATGTCGCGGCGCCATGACCGACTCAAACCGGCGTAATCGTTGCGTCGCGGCAGCAGCCGCGCCACCGCGCCGATACCGGCTGCACCCATCACCGGACCCCGTGACCGATCGGGCCCCGCTGCGGCACCGGAGCCTCATCTGGGTTGATGGTCACCGTGATTCGGTGGCCGAGCCGGCGCATCCCTGCCGTGCTTCGACCAGTCGTGTCCGCAGGGCGCCCAGCTCGACCCGCAGGTCATCGGGCAGCCGGTTGCCGCCGATGCTGGCATACCAGTAATCGATCGACTCGGCTTCGGCGATCCATTCGTCGATGTTCACCGACAGCGCCTCTTCGAGGTCCTGATCGCTGATATCCAGCCCGGTGCGATCGATCGCATCAACGGTGGGCAGGTAGCCGATTGGGGTTGCGACCGCGTCAGCGGTGGCTTCGAGGCGCTCCAGTGCCCACTTGAGGACGCGGGCATTATCCCCGAAACCCGGCCACAGGAGCTTGCCATCGGTGCCGCGGCGGAACCAATTGACATAGAAGATCTTCGGCAGCAGATCCGGATCGCTGCGGGTACCGATGTTGAGCCAGTGCGCAAAGTAGTCGCCGACGTGATAGCCCAAGAAGGGACGCATCGCCATCGGGTCACGGCGCAAGACACCGACTTCACCGGCGGCAGCTGCTGTGGTTTCCGAGGACAGCGTGGAGGCCAGGAACACCCCGTGACGCCAGTTGCGGGATTCGGTGATCAGCGGGACGGTGCTGGCGCGCCGGCCGCCGAAGAAGATCGCCGAGATCGGCACCCCCGTGGGGTCATCCCATTCGGGGGCCACAGTCGGGCACTGCGCGATCGGGGTGCAATAGCGTGAATTCGGTTGCGCGGCAGGCTCGGTGGATGCCGGCGTCCAGTGCTGGCCGCGCCAGTCGGTCAAGTGTTCGGGCGGGGTGTCGGTCGCACCTTCCCACCACACGTCTCCGTCGTTGGTCAGCGCGGTGTTGGTGAAGATCGAGTTGCCCAGCTCGATGGTGTCCATCGCGTGCGGATTGGTGGCCCGCCCGGTACCGGGCGCGACCCCGAAGAATCCGGCTTCGGGATTGACCGCGTACAGGCGCCCATCGGCCCCGAACCGCATCCAGGCGATGTCATCGCCGATCGTTTCGGCGGTCCAGCCCGGCAACGCTGGGGCCAGCATCGCCATGTTCGTTTTGCCGCACGAGGAGGGGAACGCCGCGGCCACATATTTCACAACACCTTCGGGGGAGGTGAGTTTGAGGATCAGCATGTGTTCGGCCAGCCAGCCCTCATCGCGGGCCATTACCGAGGCGATCCGCAACGCGAAACACTTCTTGCCCAACAGTGCGTTACCGCCATAGCCCGAGCCATAACTCCAGATGGTGCGGGTGGCCGGGAAATGCGAAATGTATTTGGTCTCATCACAGGGCCACGGCGCGTCAGCTTGCCCCGGTGCCAGCGGAGCGCCCACAGAGTGCACGCATTTGACGAACCGGCCGCGCAGCCCGAGGCGATCCCACACCTGCGCGCCAGAGCGGGTCATGATCTGCATCGAGACTGCCACATACTCCGAATCGGTCACCTGCACACCGAACTTCGGGTCATCAGCCCCCAACGGGCCCATGCAGAATGCGATTACATACATCGTGCGCCCCGCCATCGCACCCCGGTATTCCTCGGTCATGATCGTGGTCATATCCACCGGGTCCATCCAATTGTTGGTCGGACCGGCATCGGCCGCATTGTCTGAGCAGATGAACGTGCGGTCCTCGACCCGCGCTACATCCGCCGGATCCGACGCAGCCCAAAAAGAATTCGGCTTACCCCGCAACGGCACGAACGTGCCCTTGGCCACCAACTGCTTGGTCAGGCGATCCCACTCCGCACGCGACCCGTCACACCACACCACCTTGTCCGGGCCCAGCAACTCAGCCATCTCCGCCACCCACAACAACACCCCCGCATGGGTAGTCGGCGCAGGCGCCAAACCCTGAACTGTCGTATCCACTGCGTCCACCGAACTCACCACAACCGCTCCTCACCAGCTCTTCAGGATCTAACTATCAACAAAGCACGCTAATTAAGAAAACAAGCAACCAGAGGGCGCTAGCCGGAGGTAACGGCCCTACCTCCGGCTAGCGCCGGGTCCGCGCTACCCGCGCAGACCCCACAGGGACCGGGACGGCACCATCAAGCCATTCGGCTTGATCGGCATTCACCCCAGTCAAAATCCGCCGCGCGGTGGCCAACAGCTCGGCCACCTGCGGAGAAGTCAACGTGTACAGCACAGATAGCCCTTCACGGCGCGCCGTCACCAAACCAGCTCTGCGCAGCACCGCTAACTGCTGCGACAAATTCGCAGGCTCGATCCCAACCTCCGGGAGCATCTCGGAGACAGCTTGATCGCGCTCACTAAGCAACTCCAACACCCGTATCCGCACCGGATGGCCCAGCGTTTTGAAGAAATCCGCCTTCATCCGATACAGCGGCTGACGCGCGTCCACCACAACACCACCTCACCAATGCGACAACATGCACAGATTAGCAACCCGGCAATATCGCAGCACAACGGTGGTCTATAGTTCCGACTGGTTCCCACCGTGGTTACCCTATTCAGCAGGGCTGTCTGCTACACAGGCCCCGGTGGGAACCGCAAGATCTGCCGGATCCCGCAGATTTCGGCCCCCAGCGGGCGTGCCGAAATGCGGGCGAATCAACAACGCTCAGGAGTATGTCTATGGCCACCGACCGACCCACCACGTGGCAATACATCACCTACGCCTACGGCAAGCGTCTGCCTGACAGCATGCGCGACTGGGTCGCTAACGACCTGGCCGGTCCCGGCGCCATCCGCCGCCACATGATCCGATACGTCATCCCGCCCCACTTCATCCTGGCCCCATTCTGGCTCCTCCCCGGCGGACTCCTGTTACATACCGCGATCACACTGCCCATCTACGTCTGGGCCATCCTGATGACCCACGCCCTCAACAAGATCTGGCGTCGTCACCGCCTGGCCACGCACGGCCTGAACCCCAAACTCGCCGACAACGTCAACCGCGAAAAGAATGCACGCAAACACCAGGCATATGCCCAACGCTACGGCGAGCGCCCACAAACAACCGACAGCTACTCCAGCAGCGACCCCATCTAGACATGAAGGTGCCGATGAACCGCCGCACTATTTGCCTTGATGGCCCGGGATGCTGATTCGAGTCAGCCACCGGCGGCGGCGTGGTAAAAGATACCCAAACTGTTGTAGACGGCATGGACCAGCACTCCTGGCCAGATAGAGCCGGAAAGCTGCAGCAGCAGTCCGGTGCTGAGCCCGATGACGAATGCCAGTGGCATGACAGCGTTGATGCCGTGAGCGAGAGCGAAGATGGCTGCGCTGACCACCAGACCGATCCAAGTGCCCCAACGTAAAAGGAACTGTGCCAAGACGCCGCGAAACAGCGCCTCTTCACCCAGGGGCGTGAGCAGCCCGCCGAGCGCAACGGTCACCACGAGTGAGGACAAGCCAGCGCTGGCCGCGTCCCGATAACCTTGCTGGACGCTTTCCGAGCCAGGGAAGAGCGGGTCGAACAGTGCCGAGACCGGCCAGCTCAACACGAAGCATGCCAGGCCAATTCCCGGGGCCACGAACAGCCAACCGGCATCCGTGCGCCGCACCCCGAAAGGGCGTACATCTCGGAACCGGATGAGTGCTGCGAGAGCGAAAGCTCCCAATGGAGCAAGGCCCGAGACAAGGAAGTTCGCCTGACCGGGCGAAATCGGACAGCCGGGTGGTAGCCGGAGAACCGCTACCGCCCCAACTGTGTAGAGCACCGCGGCCGCCAGCACAGCCGCACCTGCTTCGGGCCAGCCTGGTCGACGGCGATCCTGGTCCCGGGAACGTTTGTCTGCAGCAGCGCTCACGACACCAGTGTTGACCATGCCCCAACGGCACAGTCAACGGGATGTTTTCAGTGTCTGCGACGGATGGCCGGTTTGATTCCAGCAAGGTCGTCTCATCTCCAGACAACCCGACCTCGAGAAAGATTTCTAGTAAACGTTTCAGCGATACGTATTGGCTGATATGCCTTCGGGTGTC
This sequence comes from Mycobacteroides franklinii, assembly GCF_002013895.1. Classification (GTDB taxonomy): domain Bacteria; phylum Actinomycetota; class Actinomycetes; order Mycobacteriales; family Mycobacteriaceae; genus Mycobacterium; species Mycobacterium franklinii. The sequence continues at coordinate 114,108 of NZ_MAFQ01000016.1, forward strand.
GTCTTTGCGGCGACGGCCGCTGGCTTCAGCTAGACATCGGTCGACTGGCGCGACACCGTCCCCGCTAGGACTAGTACCGAAAGCCAGAAGGCGAACAGGGCGAGCCCGGCCGCGACCGGCGAGTCTCATTCGGCCATCAGACTTGCGAGTCCGACTCCGGCTGGGACGGCCACCTGCAGGCAGGCGTTCTGCAGGCTCAGCACCCGGCCCCGGCCCCGGATTCGGTCCGGGATGCGTTGGGCCTGCAGCACTCCCAGCTCCGCTCCCAGTACCGAGTTGCCGATACCGAACAGCGCGGCGCCCGCGAACACCCAGCCCGGACCGGCCAGTGTCGCGAGCAGCAGGAATCCCGTAGTGGTCCCGCTCAGGGCGCCGACCAGCCACCGTCGCCGTGACATCCGCGCGCTGACTGCGGCGAACACCGTGGTGCCGACCAGCATGCCGACTGCCAGCGCGGTCAGCACGAAACCCAGTAGATCGGGCCGGGACAACTCGCTGAAGTACAGCGGTAGCACCAGTCCCTGCAGCCCGCCCAGCGCCACTGCCAGACCCACGGTGAGGGTGACGGTGCTGATCAGGAACCGGCTGCCGCGCAGGGCAGCCGCGCCGGCGGTCAGTTTACCCAGCAGCGAATCATGATTGGCGGCAGCACTTTCCACCTGTCCGAGCCTTGGTGGCAGGGTCACGGTGACCAGTGCTGCTGCTGATGATGTCGCCGCCGTCACGAAAAGCACCGTGCTGCCGTTGAACAACGTCAGCAGTGTGTCCGCCGCGGCTGGCCCAATCACCAGCGCCGCCGAGGTCATCGATTGGCGTAGACCGATCAGCCGCTCCAACGGCACCCCGGCATCTCGGGCCACCACCGGCACCATCACCTGCCGAGCCGTCATGCCGGGGACGTCGCCGAACGAACCGAGGATCGCCAGCGCCACCAGCCAGCTGATGGTCAGCCCGGTCGCCAAATCCACCAGCGGGATCGCTACGACGGCGGCGGCCGACACCAGGTCCGAGATGATCGAACAGGTACGCCGGTTCACCCGGTCGATCAGCACTCCGGCGCACAGTCCGACTAACAGCGCAGGCACCGCGGTCGCCGTCGAGACCGCGCCGACGCTGAGGGGGCTCGCGGTAGTCGTGCAGCACGATCAACGGCAGCGCCACCGCCAGGATCCCGTTGCCGAGAAAGCTCAGGAAATGTGAACCCAGGTAGGCGACGGCGATGAACGGCATTGCGCCACCAGACGCTGTGCCGCTGCGGCACGGTCAAGTCGCTCTTGACTGTGCCGCTACGTCCGGGTGTTGCATGGCTGGTGTGACGACATTGCTGAGCGATTCCGATTATGCGCGTGCCGAGCAGATGCTTTTCCCGCACCGGGCCCGGCGGGTGCCGGGCACGGTGCTGACACCGGAGTGGTTCGCCGACGGTGCCCGATTCTGGTACCGGATCGGAACCCGGTACGTCGCGGTCGATCCCGACCTGAGGACTCGTCGTGCCGCCTTCGACCACGACGCGCTGGCCGCCGCACTGTCGGCGGCAGTTGGGCATGCGGTGACCGGTGCCGATCTACCGATACAGGCCGTGGAAATTCGGGCCGACGACACCGTACTGTTCAGCGCGTTCGGCCGGAATTGGCAATGGGCGGACAGCGCCTGCACCGAATCGGACACCGCCGCAACCATTCCGGGCGCGATCCCGTCTCCCGATGAGCGGTGGGATGCGTTCCGCCGCGATGGCAATATCTGGGTCCGCAGCCGGGCCGATGGCACCGAACATGCCCTCACCGATGACGCTGAACCCTATTTCGATTACGGCGGCCTGCCAGGGACTACCGGCGGGCGGGCGCTGACACGTGCGCTCGGTATTCCGGCGCCGCTGATTCTGCATTGGTCGCCCGATTCCAGTCGAATCCTGGTGCAGCGCATCGATCAACGTGAGGTGCCCGAACTGGTGCTCGTCGAATCGAGCCCGGCCGACGGTGGCCGGCCGGTGGAACACCGCACCCGCTACACCATGCCCGGCGAGGACACCGTTGCAACGATGACCTGGAATGTGCTCGACGTCGAGCAACGCACGATCGTACGGCAGCAGACCGAGCCGACACCGATCATGCACAATGTTGCACTCGTCTACGCCTGGTGGTCGAGTGCGAACGCCGTTCATTACCTGCACCAATCGCGCGACGCCCGGACGTTACAACTGCGTGGCCTCGACCCGTCGACCGGCGAGGTCAGCACGCTAATCACCGAAACGGGCGAAACCCGGGTCGACCCGACCGTGCTACTCGGCGACCCGCACATGGTGCACGTCCTGGAAACTGGGGAGATCCTGTGGTGGTCGCAACGCGACGGTTGGGGCCACCTGTACCTCTATTCGGCCGACTGCGACCGGGTCACCCAGATCACCGCCGGGCCGTGGCTGGTGAGCAGCGTGTTATGGGTCGACCAGAAGGCTCGACAGGTGTACTTCACGGCCAACGGTCTGGTCGAGGCCGACCCGTACCTGCGGCAGCTCTGTCGAATCGGGCTGGACGGCAACGGATTCACCCGACTCACAGACGACGATCTGGATCATGATGCGGTCAGCCCGCCGCAGGGCGGCTACCTTGTAGATCGAGCCTCAAGCCCCAGCCTGCCGCCACGCTCAGTGGCACTCGACGGGGATGGTCAGGTGTTAGTGGAGTTGGAGACGCCCGACACCGAAGACCTCAAGATTCTGGACTGGCAACCCCCGGAACGGTTCCAGGCGATCGCAGCGGACGGCAGAACCCCCATCTACGGTCTGCTCTGGCGGCCGCACGATCTGGACCCGGACCGCACGTACCCGATCATCGAACACATCTATCCGGGGCCGCAGCTCTACCGCGCCGGACCGATGTTCAACCCGCCGCATTATGGCGAACCGGAGGCATTCGCCGCGCTCGGGTTCGCGGTGGTGGCTATCGACGGTCGTGGAAGCGCGGGGCGCAGCAAGGCATTTCATGACCACTCCTATGGGGATCTCGGCAACGCTGGAGCCCTGGACGACCATATCGCCGCGATCCGCGAACTCGGACAGCGGTATCCGTGGCTGGACACTGCCCGGGTCGGGATTACGGGACAGTCCGCCGGGGCGTTCGCCGCGGCGCGTGCCGTGCTGCGCTATCCGGACTTCTACTCGGTGGCCGTCGCGGTCTCGGGCAATCATGACAACGCCCTCAACCTGGCGATGTGGGCCGAGCACTACCACGGCGATCTGAGCGCCGAAGGCAAAGCGGCGATCTCGAACACCACGCTGGCCGCCAACCTCAAAGGCAAGCTGCTGCTCATCCACGGTGAACTCGACGACAACGCACACCCGTACATGACGATGCGGCTAGCCGATGCACTCATCAAGGCGGACAAGGACTTCGACCTGATCATGATTCCTGGTGCCGAGCACTCGCTGTACGGCTGGCTGCACTATTCGCTGCGCCGCACCTGGGACTACTTTGTGCGCCATCTACACGGCACCGAGCCGCCCGGTTACCGACTACAGCCGCTGCTGCTACCTCCCCTCGGCTGACCAGCACACGATCTCACCGTCCCGCTTCAGCTGCCGGCGTGACTTACTGGGCTCGCTGTCCCGGGTGGAAATCCAGTGTGCGGCGATCTTGTCGCCCACAGCCCGTTGCAAGTTTCGAAGGTCGGCGTGGGAGCGGACTTGCATGCAACGAAGATGAACAAGCTTCTACGACACGCCGATATCTTGTAAAAGTAGCTAGGCGCGCCCCGCCGATCTCCGGCGCATCTCGACAGCTGCTATCGCTGCCGGTTTATGTCAGCGTCTGGCGCGGCAGAATGCATGATGGCCGGCCGAGACTGGCCCTGTCCGCCTAACTGCGCTGCGCATTGAGCTACACGAACTCCGCGGCGGCTGGATCGCAGCAGTCCACGCCCAATTAGTGCTGCTCGTAATCTACTTCAGCCGGCTCAGACGGCCCTCGCCGTGTCGTATTCACATGAGAAGGTTTGGCGGTACGCGGTCGGAGTTGTGGCGAGGGCGCGACGAAAATGAAGACGCAAATTGGCCGCTGATCCCAATCCAGAAGACCGGGCCACACGGTCGATCGGGTAGTCAGTTGTCTCGAGCATCTCGCGCGCAGATGTAAGACGTGCATTGGCCAACCACTGCATGGGAGTTGTGCCCGTTTGCTCAGTGAAGCGCCGCGTGAAGTTCCGCATCGACATCCGTGCGTGCTTGGCCATTTCTGAGACGGTAATAGGATCCGCCAGATGACCTAATGCCCAGGCCCTTGTACCCGCCAACGAGGCGTCGCCGGCCACGGCGACCGGAGCCGGAACGTACTGTGCCTGGCCACCGCTGCGATGAGGCGGCGCGACCAACGCGCGCGCGATCTGATTTGCCGTGGCGGCGCCAAGGTCCCGCATCGCGATGTGCAGACACATGTCGATCCCACAGCACATTCCGGCGGAGGTCAAAACATTCCCGTTGTCGACGTAAAGGACGTCCCGGTCGATCCGCACCGATGGAAACCGCGTCTCAAGTTCGTCCAGATGCTGCCAGTGTGTGGTGGCGCGTAGGCCATCGAGAATGCCTGCGGCCGCTAGCGCGAACGCACCTGTACAGATCGACGCCAGCCTGGCACCTCGCGCCAAACTCGTGACTAGCGCGTCAACCACTGAAGGAGGCACCGGCCGGTTCACTGCCTGATAGCCGGGCACGATGACGGTATCCGCATCGAACACCACGTCGAGTCCGTGGTCTATCGCCAGGGTCAGACCCGATGCCATCGTGACGCGATCGGATATCGCGCACACTTTCACGTCGTATGGGGTGTCAGGCTCAACCGTGAAAACATCTATTGGAATAGCCAGGTCAAGAGCCGTGACACCGTCAAGGGCGACGACTGCGATGCTGTGTTTATCCATCAGTATTCAACCCTGGCCTCCCGGCGGCTGCATGAACAGTGGCTGTTCTGCCTTACAGCGTAAGGATCCGGCCATTTGATCGTCCGCTGCGTGCCCAGGTAGTCGGACGGTCAAAACATGTCCGGTTCAGCGGGGAGACCAGCTGAGTTGAGTACTTCCAGGATGACGTCGCCAGCACCCTGTCGTGTGTGACCTTGCTGGGCATCTGACACTTCGTTGGTATCCAATCGACCTGTCCTGTAGCCGCATTGGCAAGAGGCCACACGCAGCGCATTGTCGCTAGAGAGGGTGGCTCGTCCCGTCGAGGTGTCCGCGGCAGTGAATGCAGGACTTACCGCAGGGCGGCGGCTGTCTCAGGGCGTAGACACCGCCGGGACAACCGCCGCTGCCGAGACCTGCTGCGCTACTTGCTGCCGGCGCCAACGATGGCGACAACCGTGATCTCGATGCGCATCTCAGGCAGTCCTAGTGCTCTCACACCTAGCGCAGTCCAGAGTGGCAGATGCCCGCCAGCCCGCTTGCGGAACTGGCTTACTACGGCCTCCATGTGGTCGTCGCCGATGGCTCCGTCGCGCGTGGGAACGTGATAGGTGTGGACGTTAACAACGTCGTGCCATGTGGCGCCCGCGGCAACCAAAGTCTTTTCGACATTGTCAAAGGCCTTGTCGATCTCTTGCTCTAGCGACTGGTCCGTAAAGGATTGGTCGTCTTCCCATCCGCCCTGGCCGGAGATCTCCACGCGATCTCCGATACGCAGTGCCTGACTGTAGCTGTAGTGGGCGCGGAGGATTTCCCCGTAGCCTGGCGTATCAAAAAATTCGGGCTTGGACATGTGAGTGTTCCCTTTCGTTTTTACTTGCTTGGCTCGTGCATTTGATGCAGGAATGAAGCGGAGAGCGTTGTGCCGCTGTGGATTAGTTGGTTTGTTGGCAGGATCTTTGGTTGTTCAGTTACCCCAGCGCGAGCCTTCAGCGGCAAGTTGTTCCACGTAGGTAGTGCCGAGTTCTCTTCGTTCGCGCAGGATTTCGCCCGGTGCGGTGTAGCGGGGCGCATTCCGTGGGTCAGCGGCGGCGTGTTCGGCAACGGCGTCGACAATTGATGTTGTCATGTTGAATCGCGGGTAGGCGGTATGGATCACGGCTCCGATCTCAGCGGTCACCGCAGCCTCATGTGTGGCTGGTAGACCGAGGGTCCCGCCGAAGTCGATAGCGACGCCCTGATAGGTCAACGACGTCAGTGGTCCTTTTCGCTCGGCAATGACGAACGCGTTATGTAGCGCGATCGCTTCCCAGATCGCGTCCACGTCGTTGGCCGATACTCCTTGTTCGCTAAGGAACTCGGCGGCGAGGTCTGCGCTGTCAACCTCGAAACGGGTGTTCCTTTTCGCCAGGGTCGAGAGCGAGACGTCATGCAAGATGCACGACAGAAACAGCAGCTCTTCATCGAAATCCTTGCCTGCGGTGAGACCGATGTGCGGCGCGAGTAACCGGGCGAACAGAAAGCTCCGCACGCTGTGATTGGCAATGGCCGGTGATTCGGCACGCAGCACGAGCTGGAGGGCAGCTTGTGCCACAGCTGTGCCGGGCAGCCCAACTTGTTCTGCATTTAGACGGAGTGTTTTCTCTTGTTGTTCAGGATGATTCGCGTATGTCACAGTTTAAGTGTGCATTCTTCATTCCTTGGTGTGCCAGATGAAGAACTGCCGGTTTTCGTGAGGATTAGGCCATTGCCAGTACGGTGCATCCACATCGGACGGCCACGTGGTCATGTCGGAGAGTCGAAAGATGTTTCTAGTTAGGCAACGAAGTGCTTTGTTACAGAGGCAAGTTCGATCGATAATGCCTGGTTAATCTCGATCACTACATCGAAGGCGGCACCGCCGCCGTAGTGGCGTATGCTCCATTCGATTTGAATACGGCAGCTGTACCACACGGACTCATCTGAGCCTGAAGTACTTCAGCGGCAGGAAAATTCGGTGGTATGGGTCGCCGTCTAGCCAGTAACCTGAGTCAAAGGGGATAGCCGAATCGAGGAGGCGGCCGTGGCTGGTGCCCAGCGTGAAGTGTCGATAGTGCTTTTTGATGGGTTCGAGCTTCTGGATGTGTTTGGCCCAGTGGAACTGCTCACTGTGTTTCCGGACCTGTTCTCCGTCACATTGGTTGGCCCTGAAGTTGGTGCGGTTCGCAGTAATCAAGGACCGGAAGTAGTTGCCACACAAGGATATCGGACGGCAGTCGCCGGAGACATCGTACTGGTGCCGGGCGGCTTGGGTGCCCGGCGGTTGGTTGCGGACCGCGATTTTCTGTCGTGGCTGGCTGCGTTCTCGGCCCGCGCCGAATTGGTTACCTCGGTCTGTACTGGGTCTGCGCTACTGGCGGCAGCGGGGCTGCTCGATGGATACCGGGCCACCTCGAACAAGCGAGCCTTTCGGTGGGCCGCCGAACACGGAAGCGATGTTACGTGGGTCGCACAAGCCCGCTGGGTCCAAGACCGTGATCGCTGGACTTCATCGGGAGTTGCAGCCGGTATGGACATGACCGTTGCACTCATGCGATTTCTGCACGGTCCGGACGTCGCGGACGAAGCCAGCGCATTCGTCGAGTTTGAAGCCCAACGCGACCCGGACCAGGATGCCTTCGCTCAGCTCAATGCTCTCCTCTAGACCACCTCGCGGCGAGCGCAGATTCGCTGTGTAGTTGTTTCAGTTCCGCCGGATCTGGTCGTTGAGTGACGTGTGCCCTGAGTTCCGATGAAGACCAGATGCGGGCAGTGATCGCGCATGTGAGCGACGGCCAGGAGTTTTGGTACCTCTCGTTGCGGCGGAAGAGCCCGCGAACACGCTGACAACGGGGAACTGAAGCGAGAACTTCTACACCGCTTGACAACTCACGCTTCGAGCGCGGTACGTGCGCCGTGCACGAGGGTGATCACGGCGGCTTGTGAAGAAATCGGTTGGATGGTCGTCTTAAAGCAGCGACCGTCCGCTATCAGGTGACGGTGCTGGCTAATGAGCGCGCCCGGTGAGAATCGAAGCCCTCCGTACCGATCCACAAGCGGATCTATCGGCCGCGCGAAACAGGTGTCTGTTGATGTTTCGCTGATGCGCCTGACGCAATGAGGACTGGCATCCTTCGCGGGTGGCGCGGTTAGCGGCAAGTCCTACGCAGGTATCCCGTCATGTTCATGGCGCTAGGGAAATCACGCTCCAGGGCGTCATC
>NZ_MAFQ01000017.1 GCF_002013895.1 Mycobacteroides franklinii
GGACGTGTTCCTCGCCGATATCGCCGCGCCCCAACGCCTCGGCGGTGCGCGGTAGGACAGGCGCCAACACCTCACCGGTGATCGCCCGCCGCGGGGCGAGCTGCTGCGCATCGGCGATCCGGCGCCGCGCCGCACCCTTACCGATATGCAGCCGCCGCGACAACACATCCGCATGCGACGTGCCCCCAAGCTCTACCGGGGACGCCTCACCCGTCACCTTCGGAACCAAACCCACACCGCGGGCGGACAATCGGCGCTGCACAACCTCCAGGCGCGCCAACACCGTCAACGCCTCAGCGGCGGTGAGCGCATCGACCGAATCAGCGCAGAAGGCATCAACCGCCGCCTCCAACACCCCGATCGAACTCATGTTCGAATTATAGAGACACCCGCCGACAAAACCGTCGAGTTTGTGACAGATGAAACTACTGCGGCACAAGTGAATTGGAGCAGATCAGCGATTGAGGTTCACCACAAACTGCTGCACGTTGTACGGGTTGTTGAGGTCGGTGTTCCACTGACTGACCAGGATGATCGTCCGGTCCAGCGTCGAGCCGGGCACGATGTAACCGCCATAGTTCTGCGGGACGTCGGCCTGGGTGGCGACGATGGTCAGTGCACTGTTATCCGGATTCAGTACCTGGGTCGGGTCATCGGCGACACGGACCTCTATGTTTCCCGTGTCCGCATTGAACCCGGACAGCACGGACTTACCGTCGATCTCTCGCAGGCTGATCTCGCCGTAGCGGTCATCGGACAGCGGGGTGGGTGCCACATCCCATTTCCAATCCCCGTCGTCGCCGATTCCCCATGCATGCCACCAGTTTCGGTCGGTGAACTTTTCGGCGGGCACTCGGTAAAGCCAGACGGGACGCTGCCTGTCGAATCCGTCGGCGACGATATAGACCCAACCATCGGCGGCCTGGTATCCGCTGATCTGTGTCTGGTTCCCGTCCTGCCAGTCAGCTCCGCGTAATGAACCGGGCACCGTGGGCCAGTGGGGGTTGTCCGGGTCGATGCGAACCAGCCGCGTATCGATGGGTTCCAGGTTGTTGACATTGGCGATGAGGGCGTAGTCGATGCCGTACACCGAGATGGTGCCTGCGGGCAGCTGGCTGTTGGCCTGTGGTGGCCTGGCATCCGCGTACAGGGTGCCGTTCCCGCCGAACGAACGGTCGAACTGAATGAGATCGCTGAGCGTGCCGGGCCGGACATGTAGGCCCAACGAGGGGCTCCAGGCTCCCTGAAAGGCGCCGTTACCGGCAAAGGTGTCGCCGGCGAGCGCAACCTGACCGCTGGGGGCTATCTCGCAGAGGTCGGTGGCGCCGGCGCCGAGTGCCGCGGTGGGTGAATCTGTTCCCGCGATGGGGCCCAGATTGATGGCGGTTCCGGGATCGGGCTGCGGAGGCGCCGCCCTGTCGATGGAGAATCCCTGGACATTCGCGCGTGGTGGCAATGGCGGTGCAGGGCTTTTGGTGAGCGCAAACGGGGGAGGCTGTCGCTTCACGGGCTTCTTGGTGGCGGCGGCGCGTTTGCGGGGCGGAGCTGCTTTGGCTGCTGCAGCCTTGCGTGCCGGGGCGGCCTTCTTCGCCGGGCGCGGTTTGGCATTCTTGCTGTCTACAGGATCGGACATAATTACCCCCTGTTGGCGACGTATACCGACGTCACCAAAATTACCGCTAGCTGACGCGTTCCGCTTGCTGATTAGCCGAGGTCACCGACCTCGGCGACAATCTCCAGCGACCGTAGCTGCAGTTTTCGATCGGGTGCGTTGGGCACCACGATGAGCTCGTCGGCGTCGGCCAACTGCGCAAAATCGTCTAAGTAGGCGCCCACCTGATCCGGTGTCCCGACCGCGAAATACTTCGTCATCGCCTGAATCTGCTGTCCAGCAGGAGAATTCAGGGCAGCGAGGGCCTCGTCGTCGGTAAGGAGGGGGCCGCCGCCGCGATGCAGGAAAAGCTTGGCGCGTTCGATCAACGCCGCGCGATGCTGATCCTGTGCGGTGGCCTCGTCGTCTGCGGCGATCACGTTGACGCCAGCGATGACATAGGGGGCATCGAGCTGCTCGGAGGGTTGGAATTCCCGTCGGTACAGCGCGACAGCGTCCTGCAGGGCAGGGGGTGCGAAGTGCGAGGCGAAACCATAGGGCAGGCCCAGTACCGCGGCCAGCTTCGCGCCGAACAGCGATGACCCGAGGATGTAGAGCGGTACGTGCGTCCCGCGCCCGGGTGTCGCGGTCACACCGGGAACGCGGCTCTGCTCGCCCAGGTATGCCTGCAACTCGATGACGTCCTGCGGAAAATGCTCGGCGTCGCCGGGACCATGCCGCAGCGCGCGCAGCGTCACCTGATCCGTCCCCGGCGCGCGGCCTAGCCCCAGATCAATACGCCCGGGATGCAGTGTTTCGAGCGTGCCGAACTGCTCGGCGATCTGCAGGGGGGAGTGGTTGGGCAGCATGATGCCGCCCGCGCCCAGCCGGATAGTCGAGGTCTGTGTGGCCACGTGGCCGATCAGGACGCTCGTCGCCGACGACGCGATGGAGCGCATGTTGTGATGTTCGGCGTACCAGACCCGATGAAACCCCAGCGCTTCGGCGTGCCGGGCAATCTCCACGCTGGCAGCGAAGCTCTCTGCCACCGTTTCGTGCGGCGCCACCCGCGCCAGATCCAGTATCGATAAAGGTCTTGCCATGACTTCGAGCAACCGCCGGCGTTTCTTCGCTATTCCCCCGTGGGACCCACCATAGAAGGTACAAACAGATGGTGCCCTTCATTCCGACCGCAGCGGAACTGGCGGGTGCTCTCGCCGAACTGCTCGACGACCTCCAATCGGAGCTGCCCTCGTCCTCGGTGCATCGCGCCCGCGTGGGCGCCAACATCGCCAGGATTCTGCAGCGAGAACTGACCCTGCCGACGGTGTCGCCCGCCGAGGATCCTTCCTGGGAGAATTTGGTCGAGGCCGTACGCACCGAACTGGCCGTGGTCAAACCCGGCTACGACAGCTGGGCGGGCGAGTGAGCGATCTCTCCGAGGGGCTTACCCGCTACCTGCGGGACGAGTTCGGCAAGGAATTCACGGTCTCGGGTGTCGTCGGGGTCTCGGCCGGGGCACGACGGCGAAATGTGCTGCTGGATGCGACGTTCGAGGGCGAGACTCTAGAATTGGTGGCGACGATTGTGCCCGCCGTCGTACAGCAGGTACCGGTGAGCAGCGAGGCCGGAGTGCGTGAGCTGGCGCGGAGCAATGGTGTTCCGGTGCCGCGGGTGCGCGGTGTCTGTTCGGAGTCCTCGTATGTGGGTTCGCCCTTCATGATCTCTGAGCGCATTGCGGGAGAGACAGTGCCGCGCAAGGTTATTCGGCTGGTGCAAGCCCAGGGCAGCGGTGATCTGGTCGCCCGCCAGCTCGGTGCGGCAATGGGACGGCTGCACGGGATCGACCCGGCGATGGCGCCGCCCGACCTGCCCGGCGATCCGGAGTCCGAGCCCGCGGTCGTGATGTTGGAGCAGATGCGCGAGGGAGTTGCGGGACTGCTCGCGGATCGGCCGGTGTTCCAGCGCACGCTGTCCTGGCTCACCGAACGCATGCCCGGACCGCCTACTCGACGGTGCCTGGTGCATACCGACATTCGCAACGGCAATGTCATCGTCGGCGAGGACGGGCTACGTGCCGTACTGGATTGGGAAGGCACCACCCGCTTTGGCGACCCCATGCGCGATGTGGGTTGGACGGCGCTGCGCATGTGGCGATTTGGTCTCGACGACCGTGAGTTCGGCGGCTTCGCGGGTCGCGACGTGTTCGTGCCGGCCTACGAAGAATCCGGTGGGACCTTCGACTTCGAGCGATTCCAGTGGTGGAAGGTCCTGGGCACCCTGTGGTGGGGTGTTGGCCTTGCCGCACAGGCGAAGTCGTACCTGGACGGGAGTGTCCGAGACATCGTGATGGCTGCCAGTGGCCGACGGATACCCGAGATCGAATGGGACCTGTTGATGTTGACCAAACCATAGACGAAGTCATAGGTGCCGGAAGGAACCAGATGAATTTTGAACTGCCGCCCGAGCTTGTTGATTACCTGGCCGAGCTCGACGCGTTCATCGACCGTGAGATCGTCCCCCTCGAACAGGCCGATGACAACATCCGATTCTTCGATCACCGGCGCGAAGACGCCCGAACCGATTGGGACCGTGGCGGTCTGCCCAACGGTGAGTGGGAGGCACTGCTGGGAGAGGCTCGCAGGCGTGCCGATGCCGCAGGGCACTTTCGGTACCCGTTTCCCGCGGAATTCGGCGGACGGGGCGGATCCAACCTGGATATGGCCGTCATTCGTGAGCACCTGGCGCGGCGTGGTCTCGGACTGCACTGCGATCTGCAGAACGAACACGCCATCGTCGGCAACAACGTGGGGCTGCTGCTCATGTTGGAGTACGGCTCCGCAGAGCAGAAGGCCGACTGGGTGGAGGGACTCGCCAGCGGCACCAAGGTCTTCGCATTCGGCATCACCGAGCCCGAACACGGCTCCGATGCCACACACATGGAAACCCGTGCGGTCAGGGATGGATCGGACTGGATCATCAACGGCGAGAAGACCTGGAATACCGGTGTGCACATCGCCGATGCCGACCTGATATTCGCCCGCACCTCCGGTGAACCCGGCGACGGGCGGGGCATCACCGCCTTCCTGGTACCCGCAGATGCCCCTGGATTCAAGGTCGAGGAATACCTCTGGACCTTCAACATGCCGACCGACCACGCCCACATATCGCTGACCGACGTGCGGGTGCCCGATTCGGCGATCTTCGGCGGAGAGGGGCGCGGGCTCGGCGTGGTACAGCACTTCTTCAACGAGAACCGGATCAGGCAGGCCGCCTCCAGTCTTGGCGCGGCACAGTTCTGCATCGACCGGTCCATCGAGTACGCCAAGGAGCGCAAGCCGTTTGGGAAACCTCTGGCATCCAACCAGGCCATCCAGTTCCCTCTGGTTGAGCTGCAGACCCAGTGCGAGATGCTGCGGGCGCTGATCCACAAGACCGCCTGGTCCATGGACACCTATGGTCCGTTCTCCGTCTCCGAACAGGTGTCCATGTGCAACTACGTCGCCAACCGGCTGTGCTGCGAGGCCGCGGACCGCGCCATGCAGGTGCACGGCGGGATGGGCTACTCGCGGCACCTGCCGTTCGAACACATCTACCGACACCATCGGCGTTACCGGATCACCGAGGGCGCCGAGGAGATTCAGATGCGTAGGGTAGCTGGGTACATGTTCGGCTTCATGAGTCAGAAGGCACCCAAGGGGGTTTAGTGACCCGCTCAGCGGTACGGGCGTCGCCGCCCATCGTGGTGGTCATGGGCGTGGCAGGGGTGGGCAAGACCACGGTCGCGCGGCTGCTGGCGCAGCGGTTGGATGCCCCCTATGCCGAGGGCGACGACTTTCACCCCGAGGCGAATATCGCCAAGATGGCGGCGGGCATCGCGCTGGACGACGCCGATCGCGGGCCCTGGCTGCAGCGGATCGCCGAATGGATGTCGGAGCGCGGACACGAGGGGACCAGCGCGGTGGTCACCTGCTCGGCGCTCAAGCGCCGTTACCGGGACATTCTCCGTACCGGATGGCCGGATGCGTTCTTCTTGCACCTGACCGGGGACCGGACCCTGGTCGGTGACCGGATGTCGCATCGTGCAGGACATTTCATGCCCACGTCCTTGTTGGATTCGCAGTTCGAGATCCTTGAACCACTACAGCCGGACGAGAAGGGTGCCGTGCTGGATGTCGGTACCGGACCGGATGAACTGGTGGCGGAGGCGTTGAAGCAGCTCGGCGCATGACCGCCGGCCTGCTGCTACTGGCTGAACCGGCAAAGATCCCGCACACCACCAGTGATGTCCGGCTGCTTACCGCCGTCGTGCTGAGCATCGGCGTGATCATCCTGCTGATCACCCGGCTCAAGCTGCATCCGTTCCTGGCTCTGCTGTTGGGGTCGGGGACACTCGCCGCCGTCGCGAGCGTCCCGTTCGACAAACTGCTGGGCTCCTTTGTGACGGGCTTCGGCTCGACCATTGCGGGCGTTGGGCTGCTTATCGGGTTGGGGGCCATGCTCGGCCGTCTACTGGCCGATTCCGGCGGGGCGAACATCGTGGCCGATGCCGTGCTCGCACGGTCCAGCCCGCGCATGCTGCCGTGGGCGGTGGCCCTGATAGCCGCGGTGTTGGGGTTACCACTGTTCTTCGAAGTGGGTGTGGTGCTTCTGATTCCGATCGTGCTCTTGGTGGCGCGCCGGGGAAATGTGCCGCTGCTGCGGGTGGGAATCCCCGCGCTCGCGGGTCTGTCGGTGTTGCACGGATTGGTTCCGCCGCACCCGGGTCCGTTGGTGGCGGTGGATGCGTTGAAGGCGGATCTGGGGGTCACCCTGGCGTTTGGCCTTGTGGCGGCTGTGCCGACCTTGATCGTGGCGGGGCCGCTTTACGCGCGGGTGGCGGAGCGCTGGGTGGGGCCGTTGGCCATTCCCACCACGACGGCACCGGAGGCCGAGCGCGCGGGACCCGCTCCCAGCGTTGCCGCCGTGCTGGCGACCATCTTGCTTCCGGTGTCGTTGATGCTGGCGAAGGCGCTCTCCGATGTCGTCATCGATAACCCGAAATCATTGGTGCAGAGGATTTTGGACACGGCCGGCACACCTCTGGTGGCGCTGCTGGCGGCGACCCTGGTGGCGATGGTGACGCTGGGTAGGGCTTCGGGGCTCGACCGTACGGGCGTATCGGGGGTCATCGAGAAATCACTGGGACCCATCGCGGGCATTGTCTTCATCGTCGGCGCTGGAGGTGGATTCAAGCAGACCCTCATCGACGTGGGGGTGGGGGACGCCGTCAGCAGTTGGTCGGAGAAATGGCAGATCCCCGCGCTGGTGCTCGGCTGGCTCATCGCCGTGCTCATTCGGTTGGCCACCGGGTCGGCGACGGTTGCCACCATCACCGCCGCCGGCATCGTCTCGCCACTGGCGGCCGACATGTCCACCGCCCATGTGGCGCTGCTGGTCCTCGCCGTGGGCGCCGGGTCACTCTTCTTCTCTCACGTGAACGACGCCGGATTCTGGCTCGTGAAGGAGTATTTCGGGATGACCGTGGGCCAGACGCTCAAGTCGTGGTCGGTGATGGAAACGCTGATCTCGGTCGTCGGCTTCGCGATGGTGCTGCTGCTGAGCGCCTTCGTCTAGCCCTTTATGGCGCTGACGAACTGCGATAGGCCGCGGACTTCCTGATCGATATCCCGGAAATCCGCTGCGCGCAGCACCGATGTGATGTCGGACCGGTCGAAGCTGTGCAGGCCGCCCAGCGCGGCCAGTGTGACGGACACCGACCGCAGCGGCGCAGGGCCACGGGTGCAGCTTGTCATCACCGCGATACGGCCGCCCGGAGTCAGAACCCGCATCATCTCGTCGAGAACCTTGAAAGGCTCGGGCACCAAATAGAGTGCGGCAAAACAGCACACCGCATCGAAGCTCCCGTCATCGAAGGGCAGGGTGCGCGCGTCCGCACGTATGTAGCCGACACTGTCGGCCACATTGGTCCGGACCGCGCGTCGCAGCATGGGTTCGGAGAAGTCGAGCCCGACCGCCAGTCCTTCCTGGTCCAGTTGTCGCCCAAGGTATTTCGTAAAATTTCCGGGCCCGCAGGCGACATCCAGCAGTCGCTGGGTGCCCCTCAGCTGCAAGGCTGCCGCCGCGCGGCGTCGTTCGGCAGCAGGGGTGATGCCGGTGTAGGCGACGGTCTGGCCCCAGCGCCATGGCCCCTCGTAGACCGCGACCACCGCGGGATTGTTCATGGCGCGCTGTGCACCGCGCTGGGGCTGGTCCGAGGGCGGCGGCAGCAGATCCAGGTACCCGGCCGTGGAATGCGCGCTGCCACTGAGTGCGTCGGGCCGGACGATCGCGCGGAGCCGATCCAGTGTCGTCGTGGTCGTCATGTGGCCTCCTGTAGCCGGTTGTCGTCGCGAAGATGTTCAGCGAAAAAGGTGTAGACCCGTTGCCATGCGTGCGCCTCCGCTTCGGGGGAGTATCCGAATCCGGCGATTCGCATCAGCGGCTGCATCGGTAGTTGGTTGGCGAAGCTGTGCCCCGCGTCGTAGGTTTTGATGTCGTGCTCGATGTCATGGGCGTCCAATGCTTTTCGCAGCCGGGGCTCACCGCGGGGCACGAATGGGTCCCGTGTTGCCAGGCTTGCGACGACGGGACACGATCCCTCGAAATGATCCCCGTAGGGGCCGGGCATCGCACCGTAGAAGGGCGCGGCGGCATCGAACCCCTTGGTCGCGGTGATCATCACGAATCCGCCCCCCATGCAGAAGCCGGCCACCCCGACTGACGGTGTGGTGTACGGCAATGCTTGGACGTAGTCACGCGCGGCCATTACCTCCTCGACAGCCCGCCCGCGACGAGTCGCGAGATTGGTCAACACCCTGGCGATGCAACGGATCCGGCCCCGTGAATACAGATCGGGGGCCAGGGCGACGTAGCCGTTGGACGCCACGTTCTTGGTAATGCGGCGCAGGTCGGGGGTCGATCCGTTGATGTCGTGAAGCACCACGATCGACGGCCAGGGGCCATCACCCTCGGGTGTTTCCAGAATCGCGTCGATCTCCCCATTGGGGGTGGGTATTCGGATGTCGGTCATGCCCGCCTGGCCTCCATGGAATAATTATTTAACACTGACGTCAAATTAAATGAAAGGTATGCTCCGGCGTGATGTCTGTCAATGCCCGGCGGTCCCGGGGGCGCCCGCCCCAGACCGACGAGCAGCGTGCCACAACGCGGGCCCGCATCCTGGCGGCGGCCGGGGCGGTCTACGCCGAACATGGCTACCGGGGCGCCACGGTAGCGCGCATCGCCGAGCGCGCCGAGCTGTCGAAACCCACCTTCTATGCGTTCTTCGACGGTGTGGCGGAGGCGATTACGGCGCTGGTCACGGAGAGCCAGCAGCAGATGCTGACGCAGTGGGAGCCGGTGGCGAATGTCGGCGGCGATCTGGTCGCGCAGGTCAGCGCGGGACTGGATGCCTACCTGGAGACTGCCGAACGCGGCCGTGACGCATGGCTTGTCTTCCACATCGAACAAAACGACCCGGCTTCACCGGCCCGGCGACTGCGAGCCGCGTACGAAAGGCGCCTCATCGAGGTCATGCAGCAGGCCCTGGTCGCCAGCGGCAGGCCGGCTCCCACGGCGGAGACGCTGGGCGTGTTGTTGGCCGGCATGCAGGCGGGCTGCTATCGGTATCTCTCCACTCCCAGGAGTGGTCGTCCGGCGGTGCGCACCGCGATGCTGCGCAGCGCGCTCGCGTTGGTGGGCACACCGCAGGACTGGCGAGACGTCGCCGCGCACCCGGAAGTGTTCGGCGAGGGCTAGATGCTCAGGTACTGGGGTGCCAACACAATGGAGTACAGAATCGTCCGGTACGCGCGGGTTGGGTCGGTAACCCATTGGCTCACCAGGAAATACAGCGTTTGGGTGCCATTGGGGTTCATCGTGATATTGACGACTTGAGGGCCGTACGGCTGCAGTAGCTTGTGCGGATCGCGGGATATGAACGGATCATCCGGCCGGGGATCGGACGGGTCGTTGCGAATGAGCACCGTCATGGGCTCGCTGACCAACTCCTGCGGAGTCCGGAACAGCTTGAGCCCGATGTGCGCATCGCCCGAACCATTCGAATCGAGCAGTCCGAAACCGCCTGCGGGCAGGGCGAACAACTGATTCTCGCGATCGCCGCCGTCCTTGATCTCGCCGATCTTCTGCCACGCCGATGAGTCCAGGAAGGCCGGATCGTCGATCGGTGGGGTGAGCCACGCGAAACGCGGTGCCCAGGGGCCGGTTCCGACGTTTCCGGCCACCAGCATCCGGCGGTCGGGCACCGAAACCCCGCTCGGTTGGGAGATGCCGGCCATGACGCCCATCGGCCGGTAGGACGCCTTACCCGGCTCGCTCACGTCGTACACGATGGTGTCGGCCGATACGAAGGTGCTGCAGCCGGGCGACGGAATGCATGAGGCGAACAGCAGCGAACGGTGCGCCAACTCCGCGGATCCGGTCGGCAGTAGCCGGGCACCGTCTTGTGCATCTGCCGGCAGCACAAGGGGTTTGGAACGCCCACCCAGCGCAACCGAAGGGCTGGCGGGGTCTACGGGAATCAGCTGTATGCCGTCGCCGGTGTTCAGGTAGTCGCCGGTCCACAGACAGGCGCCACGGTTGGTGTGCACGCCGAGGTCAAAGGAATCGTTGCTGCAGGCGGTTTGGAAGCTGGTGTTGACCGACGGCATATGCGGAATCGGATTGCCCTGGGCGTCCTTGAATTCCTGCTGCTGGGTAGGCCCGACCATCACCAGCGAGTCGAACAGCGCCACCATACGCGGTGGCAGCGCGGGCGCGGGGGGTGTGTCCGGGTGGAACGGCTTGGGCGGCACATGTTTTTCATGGCGAACCCACAGTGACGAAGCGCGTACGCCGAGCTTGTCCAGCAATCGGCCGACCAGCGGCACGCTGACTCCGATGACATTCGACGGATCGCCGTCGATACCTTCGACGAACCAGCTCCCCAGGCCGTCGAGGGTGAATGCCCCCGCCACCTGTAGGGGTTCGCCGGTAGCCAGGTACGCTTCCAGGTCTTCCGCCGATGGTGTGCCGAAACGCACTGTGGTCGAGCGTGTTTCGCTCACACGCGCGGTGGGTTTACCGTCGATGACCCGCACCAGGCAGTGCCCGGTGAGCAGCTCGGCGCTGCGACCGGCCATCAGTCCCCAGCGGCGGCGTGCCTCCTCAACGGTGCCCGGCTTGCCCTGCAAGGAGCCGTTGAGCAGGAGCATCGAATCGCAGCCCAGCACCACCGCATCGGCGGCCACCTCACCGGCCAGGGTCGTCGCGACATCAAATGCCTTGGCGCAGGCCAATACCTCCACGGCACGTGCGGGAGCGGTACCCGAGGGCTGTGTCGCCATGACGAGATGCTCGTCGACGTGCGACACGATGACGACTGGATTGAGGCCGGCCTGCTCCAAGACCCGCTCGCGCGCGGGGGACGCGGAGGCCAGGACAAATGCGGTCATGGGGGACCGGTGACGACTATCTAGAACTTGCCTTGCGGGCGCGCCAGCTTCGCGCGCTCGTACATCGTGACCCGCTGCCAGCTGTGCGGGCTGTAGCGCAGCATGTCGATCGGCTCGGCCCACAGGTTCCGGGGCCTGAGGTCGGCGGCCTCGGCCTTGGACGCGAGCGCGCTGAGCGCTGCGACCAGGGCCGCGATCTCCGCATCGGTCGGGTTGCCGTTGAGCACCTGGATATCGGCAGCCTTGACTCGGCCTTCCTCGGCGGGGTTCGCCTCAGCGGTAACGGTTTCGCTGCTCTCGTCAGTCACGGACGCACCTTCTTCATTCGTCACAGCGGAATGTTTCCGTGCTTCTTCGGTGGGAGCCGCACGATCTTGCGATCGAGCAGGCGCAACGACGTGGCGATGTAGCCGCGGGTGTGCGACGGCGGGATGACCGCATCGACGTATCCGCGCTCGGCGGCGATGTACGGGTTCACCAGGGTGTCCTCGTACTCGGCCTGCAGCTGAAGACGCAGGGCGTCCACGTCGTCACCGTTCTTGGAAGCCTCGGTCAGCTGTGAGCGGTATACGAATCCCACGGCACCCGACGCTCCCATCACGGCGATCTGCGCGGTGGGCCAGGCGACGTTGACATCGGCACCCATGTCTTTGGACCCCATCACGCAGTACGCGCCGCCGTAGGCCTTGCGGGTGATGACGGTGATCTTCGGAACGGTGGCCTCGCCGTAGGCGTACAGCAGCTTGGCGCCACGCCGGATGATGCCGTTGTACTCCTGCTCGGTACCGGGCAGGAAGCCGGGCACATCCACGAGGGTGATGATCGGGATGCCGAAGCAGTCGCAGGTACGGATGAACCGCGCGGCCTTCTCGGAGGCGTTGATGTCCAGGCAGCCCGCGAACTGGGTGGGTTGATTGGCGACGATGCCGACGCTGCGGCCGTCGACACGGCCGAAGCCGACGATGATGTTCTGCGCGTAGCCGGCCTGCACCTCGAGGAACTCGTCGTCATCGAGGATGCGGGTGATGACCTCGTGCATGTCGTACGGCTGGTTCGGGGAGTCCGGGATCAGCGTGTCCAGCTCGACGTCCTCGTCGGTGAGGTGGTCTTCAATGGCACCGTCGGTGGGCTCGGGGCCCGGGTGGCGCGGGGGCTCGGAGGCATTGTTGGACGGCAGGTAGCTCAGGATGTCGCGGACGTAGTCGAAGGCGTCCTGCTCGCCGGAGGCGACATAGTGCGCGGTCCCGGACTTCGCCTCATGGGTGTGCGCTCCACCCAGTTCCTCCATGGTGACGTCCTCGCCGGTGACGGTCTTGATGACGTCGGGACCGGTGATGAACATCTGGCTGGTCTGGTCGACCATGACGATGAAGTCGGTCAGCGCGGGCGAGTACACGTGGCCACCGGCCGCGGGACCCATGATGAGCGAGATCTGCGGGATGACGCCCGAGGCGATGATGTTGTTGTGGAAGATCTGGCTGTACAGACCCAGGGAGACGACACCCTCCTGGATGCGGGCGCCGGCGCCCTCGTTGATGCCGATGAGCGGACGACCGGTCTTGAGCGCCAGCTGCTGCACCTTGACGATCTTCTCGCCGTACACCTCACCGAGGCTGCCGCCGAACACGGAGACGTCCTGGCTGAAGATGCACACGTCGCGCCCGTCGATGGTGCCGAAACCGGTCACCACGCCGTCGCCGAGGGGGCGCTTCTCGCCCAGGCCGAAGTTTGAGCTGCGGTGCTTGGCCAACGCGTCCAGTTCCACGAAAGAGCCCTCGTCCAGCAGCGCGAAGATGCGCTCGCGGGCGGTCAACTTGCCCTTGGCGTGGATCTTGTCGACGGCGGCCTCGCCGACCGGGTGCAATGCTTCCTCGCTGCGCCGACGCAGATCGGCGAGCTTGCCCGCGGTGGTGTGGATATCGGGCTCGGTGGTCGTCATGGGTCCCGATGTTATCGCGCTCCACCCGGCAGAACGCGCATGGGCCTTAGAGAGTTCTCAGAAATTTTCTCGAATGGATGTCCACCGATCGAGGTACAGAGAACGAGATGGACAAACAGCCTGCACTGGACGCCGACCTGGTCTTGATGATCGTGTCCCATTTCGACCAGCTTGATGCGGCAGATGTCGAGGCCGCGGTGCGTTCGGCGGAGGAACTCGCCGGGTGCCCGATCGGTGTCCGGTGGTCCGATGGCGCAGAGCCCACGGTGTGGCTCGAGCGCGAGGGACCGTCCCGTCCCGCCGACGAGCTCCTCCTGCACCGTCTGCGCCATTGTCTGACCCGGAGTGCGCCTGCCCAGACGCCCGCCGCCCTGCGGATGGACGATCCCGCCCTCATCGAAGTGGTGTTGTCCGGTGCCGCCGAACCCGAGGATCGAATGCGCGCCGTGCGCCTTCTCGGATTGGACGACACCCGTGAGCTGCGGGTGCTGGCGATATCCGCTCCCGCCGGTGCGCGCCGGCTCCTGGCTGATGGATGGTCAGGATTTCGGGCCCAAGGGGTGCGATGGGGTCCGCACCTATTACGCGGGGCTGGTGCAGGGACGGATGAGCGTCATGGAATTTGAGACGGATCGTCTTCTCGTCGACGACGATTGCGTTGTCACCGAGGGATTCCTCAAGCAGATCTATCCGGGCGCGGTGGCGCAGAGCATGGGGTTCCCGATCGAGGATCCCGGCGCCGACTATCTGCTGGTGTTCCGCCAGTTGGTGCTGTGGCCCGTCGATGCCGACGGCTTTATCGAGGGCGAGGACTCGTATCACTCCGGACCGGTGCGCATCACCAAGCTGACGCCGGAGGAGCTGCCTCAGGAATATCGGGATCTGATGGGTGCATCATCGGCGCTATGACCGCTGAGTCCATTTCCCCCGCGACATCGCATCGAGGCGATATCGCGGCCATGCTCCTGGATCGTGTGGGCGATAGTCACCTGGGGCTGCGCACGCGTGATCGCGACTGGACGTGGGACGACGTTGTCGGCGAATCCGCCGCGCGGGGTGCGTTGGCGCGGAAACTCAGGGCCGACGGGCCGTTTCATATCGGCGTGCTGCTGGAGAACGTGCCCGACTTCATCTTCTGGCTGGGCGGTGCCGCGCTGACGGGGGCCACCATCGTGGGGATCAACCCCACGCGTGGGCCGGCGGAGATGGCCGCCGAGATCCGCCACACCGACTGTCAGCTGATCGTCACCGACACCGAGCACCTCGGTCGCCTACAGGGTCTTGAGCTGGGGCTGTCCGCGGACCGATTTCTCGTGATCGATAGGCCCGAATACCTCACGCTTATTGACGAGAACCGCACCGCGGCAGTGGCTTCCGATGGGGTGGGCGCGGAGTCACTGCTCCTGCTGCTGTTCACCTCCGGCACTACCGGAGCCTCCAAGGCAGTGAAGTGCAGCCAGGGGCGACTGGCTCAGATCGCCCACCTGGCCACCGAGAAGTTTGGGCATGTGCGCTCCGATGTCGACTACTGCTGTATGCCGCTGTTCCACGGGAACGCGCTGATGGCGTTATGGGCCCCCGCATTGGCCAACGGTGCCACCGTCTGCGTGACGCCGACCTTCTCGGCGTCTCGGTTCTTGCCCGATGTGCGGTATTTCGGTGCAACATTTTTCACGTACGTCGGCAAGGCGCTCGGATATCTGTTGGCCACACCGGAGCAGGCCGACGACGCCGACAACCAGCTGGTGCGCGGATTCGGTACCGAGGCGTCTCCCGAGGATCAGGCCGAGTTCCGGCGACGGTTCGGTGCGGAGCTGTTCGAAGGCTACGGGTCCAGCGAGGGTGGGGGAGCGGTGGTGCTGGACGCCGAGGCGCCCACCGGCGCGCTGGGGCGCCCGGCCCACGACGGAGTGGCGATTGTCGATCCGCAGACGTTGCAGGACTGTGTCGCAGCAGTTTTGGACAGGCATGGGCGTGTGCTCAATGCCGACGAGGCGGTCGGTGAGATCGTCGACAAACAGGGTCGGCGTGGTTTCGAGGGCTACTACAAGAATGACGATGCCGACGCCGACCGCATCCGCAATGGGTGGTACTGGACCGGCGATCTCGGCTACCTCGATGCTGCCGGGTTCATCTACTTCGCGGGCCGTCGCGGTGACTGGATTCGGGTTGACGGCGAGAACACGTCGGCGCTGACCATCGAGCGGGCTCTGCGGCGTCACCCCGCGGTGATCGCCGCAGGGGTGTATGCGGTACCCGACCCGCGCTCCGGTGATCAGGTGATGGCCTCCATCGAGGTGGCGGATCCGGATTCATTCGATGTGGAGGGGTTCGCCGAGTATTTGTCGGCTCAGGAGGACCTGGGCGGCAAGGGCATTCCCAGGTTCCTGCGGGTCTCGGCCGACTTGCCGGTGACGGGCTCCAACAAGGTGCTCAAGCGTGAGCTACAGGAGCAGCGCTGGCACACCGATGAGCCCGTGTTTTGGTGGGCAGGTAGGGGTGCACCGGAATTCCTGCGAATGACGTCGGAGGACAAAACCGCACTCGATGCTCAATTCATGGCATATGGACGACAACGGCTGTTGTAGCGCGCAGTATGGAAATGAGTCAGCGAAAGGACAGCCCCATGCAGTCTGACGATGCGATTCGCGAAATCTATAGTGGCGCACCGATGAACAGGTTTGCCCGGGGATGGCACTGCCTGGGTCTGGCCGAGTCGTTCCATGACGGCCAGCCGCACGGTATCGAGGCGTTTGGCACCAAGCTGGTGGTGTTCGCCGATTCGCACGGCGACGTCAAGGTGCTGGACGGATACTGCCGGCACATGGGTGGCGATCTGTCGCAGGGCACGATCAAGGACGACAACGTGGCCTGTCCCTTTCACGATTGGCGTTGGGGCGGTGACGGTAAATGCAAGCTGGTGCCATACGCCAAGCGCACCCCGAAGCTCGCGCGTACGCGCAGCCGGCCCACTCTCGAGGTAAACGGTCAACTGCTGGTGTGGCATGACCCGGAGGGCTCCGTGCCGCCACCCGAGTTGGCCCCACCCACGATTGTCGGCTATGAAGAGGGGAAATGGTCTCCCTGGCAATGGAATTCGATTCTGATCGAGGGTTCGCACTGCCGGGAGATCGTGGACAACAACGTCGACATGGCGCACTTTTTCTATATTCACCACGCCTATCCCACGTATTTCAAGAATGTCATCGAGGGGCAGACTGCCAGTCAGTTCATGGAGTCCAAGCCGCGTCCCGACTACGTGCCAAACCCTGAAAAGCTTTGGGAAGGAACGGGTGTGCGGTCAGAGGCCACGTACTTTGGGCCGGCGTACATGATCGACTGGATTCACAACGACCTCGGCCCCGGATTCACCGTGGAAGTAGCGCTCATCAACTGTCACTATCCGGTGACGCACGATTCCTTCGTCTTGCAGTGGGGCGTCGCCATCCAGGAGATGCCCGAGCTGCCGCCCGACAATGCGCGCAAGCTTGCCGCAGCGATGGCCAAATCTTTCGGCGACGGGTTCTTGGAGGACGTCGAGATCTGGAAGAACAAGACGCGCATCGACAATCCCTTGCTCACTCAGGACGACGGTGCCGTGTACCAGCACCGCCGCTGGTATGAGCAGTTCTACGTGGACCTGGCCGATATCACCCCGGACATGACGGAACGGTTCGAGATCGAAGTGGACACCACGCATGCCCATGACGTGTGGGTGCACGAGGTCGAAGAAAACCTCGCGGAACGCGCCGCCGCGGCGTCGCACTGACGTCTCAGCTGGCGCCCACCCCTTCGGCCAGCTGCGAAACGCCGACCACCGCCAAGAGGGTCACCATGATCTGCCAACGGTAGGTCCGTACCCAGTCGTGTAGTCGTCGCAGCGCGGTCTCGGTTCTTGCGGGTGCGGCCACGTAGCCGATGAGGATCATCTCGACGACCGCGTACATCACGAGAATGAAGGCGACAGAAGCGCTTATCTGGGCGTCGATATCCGCCCGTGACGCCACGACGATGGCGAGGATGATGAGGATCCCGTCCACCGGTACCGACACGAGGCCGATCACCCACGCCACCCACAGGGCGCCGTTGTCCCACGCGTCGTGAATGCGATGCAGAAGACGCCGGGGTCCTGATGCCGCGGCGGCAGGGGCATCCCCGTCGCGGCGCAGCAGCCGGGGAATTGTGAACGTCGTGTCCATCTCTGTCTGGCTGGCTCTTTGACGCATGAGGGACCGCAGGAGAATCACCCCGGCGATCGTCAACCCGAGCACACCCACGCCGATCTGGATATGCCCCAGGGTGGCGCTCCTGGCCGCGGTGGCCGAACCGGGTGAGAACGACCCGAGCACGGGGGTGAAGTGCAACAGCATCACGGGAACGAGTAGTTCGGGAACGCACACGGTGAGACAGCCGAGCCAGTAGGCGAATAGATTCGGCCCGGGGCGCGGGCGCGAGATCATCAGGAGTGCAAGGCCCAGCCGTACCGGGTTGAGTGCGGCCAGCATGGCCAATCCCAGCACCGATCCCCACATAGCCGAATTAGTGCCTGTGCTCGTGGGAGTCCGGGTTCCGGTGGTCGCGGATCATGGCGCCCAGCATAACCATAGCGCCATTTTCGTTGGGTGCGAATCCTGCCGCTGCACAACAGTTTCCCGCCGACTTCTATGTCGTTAGACAGTTGTTGGGAATGCGGCTTCGCGACGTAGCCCGCCGTACAACCTGCTGCCGGTCGGTCTCAATGGCCTCGAACGAGGGACTCTGTCGAGCAGCTACAGTTAAACGAGGGTTGTTACCCGTGGCAGCCATGTCCCAGGCCGTTATCGAGCAAGCATCTGTGTGCGTCGGCATCTTCCCGATCTAGCTCGGCGCTCAAGTGGCGCACGGCCTTTCCCAGATATTACCAGGGGTGAATAGCCTGGCTGTAGTGCAAGGGGACCTGGTGCTGTCACACTCGCTCGCGCACTTCCGGGTCACGCCAGTGCCTGCCGATCCGGGTGGGCTTGTACGCAACAAAGATCCGGACCTCAATGGGCAACGTTGAGCGGACTTTTTCAGCAAACATTTGAAGTGGCTTACTTGGGGTGGAAACGAGGCGGTGGAGCCCACTGGATGACCTCAATGGGAGCGCTCGTTGAGAGTTGTAGTTTTGCTGGCCAATGAGACGCGTGATTACTGCGGGAACCCGTTATGTAATAACGAAATTCTGGATAACGCCAGATGCCTCAACGGCCCGTTGAAAGTCTGTTAACAGGCCGTAATCGGGATGCGGAATGGTCGCCACGGGCTGCTTCAAAGCTTCGAATTACCTGTAGCTCGCCTGAAAGTTTCGCAAATTTCTGACGGGGTACAGCCAGTAGCTGTTAAATCTTCAGATGATGACTTCAAGATCCAGACCAAGCGCATCGTGCGTGTGGGCCGGATGACACGTCGGTCCGCATAAGCGATTAGTCATGCAGTGCTGCAACTGTATTCGGGTCGCGTGTAGCGCTATCGAAGTTAGTTGTCTCGATATGAAGGGCGAATAGCGGGAGCTCGATCCGTTCGGGGATGGCAGGTGCAGGGCAGCGCACGCCGGACCGGCGATGTGCAGACAGCCTGAGCACGAATGACGGTAAAGCTGGGAGGACTCAGTGGAACTCGAAAATCGGGCGCTTCCGCTGACACGAGAGCAACGGGAAATCTGGCTGGCACAACAAACGGGCCGTTGTGATATGGCGTGGCAGCTGGGTGTGCTGGTGCGGATCGACGGCGCCGTCGACCGTGATGTGCTTCAGCAGGCGATTCGTCATGTGGTCGGCGAAACGGAATCGTTGAGAGCATCCATCCTCGAGGTGGATGGCACGGTTCTGCAGACGGTGGTCGATGGCCTCGACATCGATATGGCCTTTCATGACCTGAGAGGCTCACGCGATCCGGCGCAGGAAGCCCGTGACCTGGCGGCTGCGATCCAGCGAACGCCGATGCCGCTCACAGGCCCACTCGTCTCATTCGCGTTGTTTCGAACGCGGGACGACGAGTACTACTGGTTCGCGTGCCCGCACCACATATCCCTTGATGGACTGGGTATTGCCTTGGTGGGCAGGAGGATTGCGGCTGTCTACTCGTCGCTGGCGGCAGGTATGTCAATCTCACCGGCCTTCTTCGGTTCGCTGCGCGACCTCGTCGGCGGTGAATCGGACTATGTGGCGTCCGCCGAATACCTCGAAGATCAGGACTATTGGCTGGGAAACCTTCCCTCGGGGGCGGAAACCGGCCTGCGGCCGCCCGATATCGCCGACCAGCAGGACCCGTACGCCCCCTCTGTGCCGGTTCAACTGGACTCGTCGGTGGTGGACGGGGTCAAGGAGCTCTCCAAGGCGTTGCGAGTCCGCAAATCGTCGGTACTCACCGCGGCGTGCGCGCTCCTGGTGCACGGATGGAGCGCCGGCGGTTCCGATGAGGTAGTGCTCGACTTTCCGGTGAGCAGGAGAGTTGATCCACAGTCGAAGGTACGTCCCGGGATGCTCGCTGGAGTGGTACCGCTGGTCTTGCACGCGGGGGCGGGAATCACGGTCGCCGAATTTTGTCGACAGGTCGACAACAAGTCGCGAGAAGCATTGCGGCACCAGCGATTTCCGGTTGGCACCCTGACTGCCAACGACGAATTTCGTGGCCCGAGACAGGCGCCCAATCGGGTGGTGGTCAACTTCGTGCCGGCAAGGCTCACCCTGGATTTCGGCGGCGTGCCGGGGAGTGCCACCTATACGACCTTCGGGCCGGTGGGGCATTTCGGTCTGTTCTTTCTGGGGTTCGGTGACGAGCAATACGTGAGCACGGTGGGCGCCGGGGAGCCCTTCGCGAGCTTTGCGGGCGCCGATCTGGTGGCCCGTTTGGAGCGACTGCTGTCCTCGATGAAGTCTGACCCGGAGCGACTGCTGTCATCGATGGACCTGTTGGGTGCCGGTGAGCAGGCCACGTTGGATCGGCTCGGCAACCGGACCGTGCTGACCGAACCGGCGTCCGCACCGGCCGCCGTTCCCCAGCTGTTCACCGCACAGGTGGCGCGCATTCCGGGGGCGCCGGCTCTGACATTTCAGGGCAGGTCATTGACCTATCACGAGCTGGACAGCTCGGCTAATCGTTTGGCGCACTTCCTGATAAGTCGGGGCGCGGGTCCGGGGCGGTGTGTGGCGTTGATGTTGCCGCGATCGTCACAGGCGGTCATGGCAATCCTGGCGGTACTCAAATCGGGCGCGGCGTATCTGCCGATCGATCCGGCACTGCCGCCGGAGCGGGTCGCGTTCATGGTTGCCGATGCCGAGCCGACGGTGGTGGTCAGTACGGCGGATCTGGCCGGCAGATTCGACGGGTTCGGCGTGCGGCTGATCGATGTCGACGACCCCGCCGTGGACGCGGAAACCGCCACCGCGCCACCGATGCCGCACCCCGACGATCTTGCCTACCTGATCTACACGTCGGGCACCACGGGTGTTCCCAAAGGTGTTGGGATCAAACATTGCAACGTCACACAGCTGTTCGCTTCGCTGGATGCGATCCTGCCACCCGCGGGGGTGTGGTCGCAGGCGCACTCCTATTCCTTCGATTTTTCGGTGTGGGAGATCTGGGGTGCGTTGTTGCGCGGTGGTCGCCTGGTGGTGGTACCCGAGGACGTAACCCGCTCGCCGGAGGAATTCCACGCTCTGCTCATCGCCGAGAAGGTCACGGTGCTGAGCCAAACACCCTCGGCCGTACAGGTTTTATCGCCGCAAGGGCTGGAGCGGGCGGCGTTGGTCATCGGGGCAGAGGCATGCCCAACCGATGTGGTGGGCCGGTGGGCGCCCGGACGAATGATGGTCAATGCCTACGGCCCCAGCGAGACAATGATCTGTGCGTCGATCAGCGCGCCTCTGACTGCCGAGTCCGCAGGGCCACACGGCGTACCGATCGGTTCCCCGGTACCCGGGGCCGCGCTGTTTGTTCTCGACGAATGGCTGCGGCCGGTGTCCGCCGGTGTGGTCGGCGAGCTGTATGTGGCCGGGGCCGGGGTGGGAGTCGGATACCTGGGCCGGGTGGGCCTGACCGCATCCCGCTTTGTGGCCTGCCCCTTCGGCGAGCCGGGCGACAGGATGTATCGCACCGGGGATCTGGCGCGTTGGCGCACCGATGGACAGCTGGATTACCTGGGTCGTGCCGATGAGCAGGTCAAGATCCGCGGGTATCGGATCGAGCTCGGTGAAGTGCAGTCCGCGCTGGCAGAACTGGACGGGGTGCGGGCGGCGGCGGTGATCGCCCGCGAGGATCGCCCTGGCAGCAAGCGGCTGGTCGGTTACATCACCGGTTCAGCGGACCCGGCCGAGGCGCGGCGCGCGCTGACCATGCTGCTGCCGGACTACATGGTGCCGGCCGCGGTGATGGTGCTGGACGCACTCCCGATGACGGTCAACGGCAAGCTAGATATCCGCGCGCTCCCGACACCCGAGTTCACCGCCGGCGAGTACCGGGCACCGGGAGATTCGGTGGAGGAGATCCTCGCGGCCATCTACGCCGAGGTGCTCGGTCTTGAGCGCGTGGGTGTGGACGAATCCTTCTTCGAGCTGGGGGGCGACAGTATCTTGTCGCTGCAGGTGGTGGCTCGCGCGCGGGCGGCGGGTCTGGCCTGCCGCCCGAGGGATGTCTTCGTGGAGCAGACCGTCGGGCGGCTGGCGAGGGTGACCAGCTCTGTCGCTGGTGATGCTCAAGTGATCGACGAGGGTGTCGGGCCCGTGCGGGCGACACCCATCATGCGCTGGCTGCATGCGGCGGATGGACCGACCGATGAGTTCAACCAAACAGTGGTGCTGCAAGCACCAGCAGGCACGGTCGAAGCCGATGTGGTGAATGTCCTGCAGGCCCTGCTGGATCGCCACGCCATGCTGCGGTTGCACGTCGACGATGACGGTGCCGGCGGCTGGTCGCTGCGGACGGCGGACGTGGGCGCGGTGAGTGCCCGCGAGTGTCTGCGATCGATGGATGTGCTCTCCGATGAGGCGCTGTTGGAGGCGCGGGCGCGGTTGAACCCCCGCGACGGGGTGATGCTCAGCGCGTTGTGGATCGAGGCCTCGGGTGAGCTGGTGATGATCGTTCATCACCTTGCCGTCGATGCGGTGTCGTGGCTGATCTTGTTGGAGGACGTGAACGTCGCATGGGCGCAGCACCGTGTGGGGCAGTCGCCAGCATTGCCCGCGACCGGGACGTCGTTCGCCCGCTGGGCGGCGGCATTGGCCGAACACGCGCGCCATCCGGACGTGGTCAAGCAGGCAGGTGCCTGGAAGGCGGTGGCGAAGACGGCCTCCGCGCTGCCGGTGGCGCCTTCGGTGACCGATACCTACGCCACCGCCGGACGTCTGTCGGTGGAGCTGGACGCCGAGACCACCGGGATGCTGCTCGGTGAGGTCCCGACCGCGTTTCACGCCGGGGTGCAAGACATCCTGCTGATCGCGTTCGGTCTGGCTTGGGCCGAGTTCCTGAATGGGGCCGGACCCGCGATCGGTATCGATGTCGAAGGTCATGGGCGGCACGAGGAACTGGGCTCCGACCTCGATCTGTCCCACACTGTGGGGTGGTTCACCAACAAATACCCAGTGTCACTGCCTGTTTCCGATCTGCGCTGGCTTCAGGTGGTGGCAGGGGAGGCCGCGCTCGGGGCGGCGATCAAGGAAGCCAAGGAACATCTCCGGGCGCTTCCCGATGGCTTGGGCTACGGGTTATTGCGCTATCTGAACGACGATGTCGACCTGGAGGCCCCAGACCCGTCGATCGCGTTCAACTATCTGGGACGGCTGGGAACTGCAACCGGATCCTTCGGAGATGGGTGGCGCCTCAACCACGATGGGCTGGCGGTGATCGGCGCCGCCGAGGCGGTACCGATGCCGTTGACACACGCCGTCACGCTGAATGCGGGTGCGATAGACACCGACTCCGGGATCCGACTTCATGCCGAATGGACCTGGGCGACATCGATTCTTGACGACAGCGACATCGGTGCGCTCGGTGCGCTCTGGTTCGAGGCACTGGCGGGTATCTGCACCCATGTGCGATCGGGCGGGGGAGGCCTGACACCGTCCGATATTGCCCCGGCCCGTCTGAGTCAGACGCAGATCGACGAGCTGGAACGGCAGCGCGATATCGCCGACATCCTGCCGTTGACGCCATTGCAGCAAGGACTGTTGTTTCACGCCAGTACCGCTCAGGCCGGGAACGACATGTATGCGGTGCAGTTGGATTTCACGCTTACCGGCCCCCTGGACCCTGACCGGCTACACAATGCGATGCGCACCGTTGTTGCCCGGCATCCACATCTGGCGGCGCTGTTCAACGATCAGTTCGACGAGCCGGTTCAGATCATTCCCGCCGACCCGGTGGTGCAGTGGCGGTACGTCGAACTCGATGATGACGATGCGGAAGTCGATGAACTGATCGATGAGTTGTGCCGCGCGGAACGCGCCGCGGTATGCGACCTGACCAACCAATCTGTATTTCGGGCCGCGGTGGTTCGCACGGCGACACATCGGCACCGATTCGTGCTCACCAGCCATCACATTTTGCTCGACGGTTGGTCGTTGCCGATCGTGCTGCGAGAGATCTTCGCCAGTTACTACGGGCAGCGGTTGACCGCGGCCGGTTCCTATCGTGCGTTTCTGACGTGGCTGGCCGACCGGGATCTCGATGCTGCCCGCGCGGCGTGGGGTGAGGTACTGGACGGCCTCGATACACCCACACTGGTGGGGCCCAAGGATCGGTTGGAGCTGGGGCGCAGGGGGTTTGAGTCCTCCCGGGTGTGTGAGCAGACCACGCGTGCCCTCGGTGAACTGGCACGTTCCTGCCGGACCACGCTCAGCACCGTGTTGCAAGGCGCCTGGGCGATGGTGTTGACATCGCTGACGGGTCAGCACGACGTCGTCTTCGGCACTCCCCGGTCGCGCGTGGGCCAGCTGGAGGTGGCGGACGCCGAATCGATGGTCGGACTGCTGATCAATACCGTCCCAGTGCGCGCCAACATCAGCGCCACCACAACCACCGTGGATCTGTTGGCTCAGCTCCAGGGTGCCCATAACGACACACTTGAGCACCAGCACCTGGCGCTCAATGAGATTCACCGAGTGACCGGTCACGAACAGCTATTCGACACGCTCTTCGTCTACGAGAACTATCCCATTGACAGTGGCACGATGTTGGGCGCCGATGGTTTGGCGATCGCGGAATTCACCAACCGGGAGTACAACCACTACCCGCTGACGGTCGAGGTGCTGCCCGGCAGCGAGCTCGGCCTGCACGTCGAATACGACGCCGATGTGTTCGACACCGTCAGTATTGAGGCGCTCGTCGAACGGTTACAGCGAGTGCTGGTAGCCATGACAACCGATCCGGATCGGCGGCTGTCGTCGGTGGAGCTGCTGGACGGCGCCGAGCGTGAACTGCTGCTGTCCGGACTGTCCGGCGCGGGTGAGACGGCACCGGTAGGGCTGGCTCCGCAGCTTCTGACCGCCGCGGTGGCCGCACATCCGGATGCGCCAGCGGTGCTACACGGTGAGCATGCGATGTCGTATCGGGAGTTGGACGAGGCGTCGAACAGACTGGCCCGCATGCTGATCGAGGCCGGCGTGGGCCCGGAGCGAGCGGTGGGCGCGGCGATGGATCGGTGCGCCGAGCTGGTGGTCGCATGGTGGGCGGTGGTCAAGGCCGGCGGTGTGTATGTGCCGGTGGATCTGGATCATCCTGTCGAACGTATTTCCACCGTGCTGGACGCGGCGGGCGCGGTGTGTGTATTGACCTGTGGCGCAGCTGATGTGGATATCGCTGGGCAGCTTCCGGTGGTGCGGGCCGACGGTTCTGACATGTCCGGATACTCCGCCGAGGCCATCAGTGACACCGATCGACTGTCGGCGTTGGGAGTTACGGACACCGCCTATGTGATCTTCACATCGGGTTCGACGGGCACACCCAAGGGAGTGGCGCTCAGTCATGCGGGCCTACTCGGCTGGGCCGCCGCCCAGCGCGATCTGTTCGGATTGAGCCACGACGCACGGGTCTTGATGGTGGCCTCGCCGACCTTTGACGCCTCGGTTGGCGAGATGTTGTTGGCGGCCGGCTCGGGAGCCGCGTTGGTGGTGGCACCGCCGCAGGTCTACGCGGGTGAGGCGCTGACCTCCCTGCTGCACAGCAGAAACGTCACCGCCGCGATAGTGACACCCACGGTGCTCTCGACGCTTGATCGGGCCAGACTCGTTGAGCTGCAGACACTTATCGCCGTCGGCGAGGCTTGCCTGCCGGAGCTGGTTGAAGCGTGGGCTCCGGAACGGCGGATGTTCAACGGGTACGGCCCCAGCGAAACCACTGTCTGGGTCACCTGCGCGCGGTTGCGGGCGGGACAGCCGATCCGCATCGGGGCCCCGATCGCCGGGGTGCGTGGGATGGTGCTCGACGCCTGGCTCAATCCCGTCCCGGTGGGGGTGGTGGGCGAGCTGTACTTGAGCGGGCCGGCGCTGGCCCACGGCTATCTGGGCCGAGTCGATCTGACCGCGGAACGCTTCGTGGCGAGTCCTTTTCCAGGACCGTATGGCGCTCTGGGGGAGCGGATGTACCGCACCGGCGACCTGGTGCGCTGGACCCCCGAGGGGACCCTGGACTACCTCGGGCGTGCCGACGGCCAGATCAAGCTGCGGGGCCAGCGCATCGAGCTGGGCGAGATCGAGAACACCCTGCTGGCGTGCCCGCAGGTGACGCAGGCGGCCGTCACGGTGCAGGACGGTGCTACCGGCTCCCACCTGGTCGCGTATGTAACGCTCAATTCCTCGGCTACCGTCGACGACGATGCCGGAGACGTGCAGGAGTGGCAGCACCTCTACGACGAGTTATACGGAGCCCACGTCGAGTCCGGTTTCGGTATGGACTTCCGGGGCTGGAACAGCAGCTACACCGGTAATGCGATCCCGCTCGACGAGATGGTCGAATGGCGAAGCGCCACAGTCGATCGGATCATGTCGCTGCGGCCGCGCCGGGTGTTGGAGATCGGTGCGGGGTCGGGGCTGCTGCTGGCGGAGCTCGCCCCGCGATGCGACGAGTACGTGGCCACCGACTTTTCGCCGGTGGCCATCGCCAATTTGACACGTGCGCTGCACGAGCTGCAGGCCCCGTGGTGCGAGCGGGTCCGGCTGCTGACGCAGCCTGCTCATGTCACCGAGGGGCTGCCGCGAGCGCACTTCGATGCCATCGTGCTCAACTCGGTGGTCCAGTACTTTCCCAACGCGGGATATCTGGCGGAGGTTATCGACAGTGCCATGGAACTGCTGGCCCCCGGCGGGGCGGTGTTCATCGGCGACGTGCGTAACCACACCCTGCAGGGCGCATTCCAGACCGGCATCGCGCTGGGTCGCAGCGCCACCACCGATGCCGCCGAGGTCCGCCAGCGCGTTCGTCACGCCATGCTCGGCGAGACCGAATTGCTCTTGGCACCAGAATTTTTCACCACATGGGCCGATTCGCGGCCCTCGGCGGGCGGGCTGGATATCCGAGTCAAACGCGGCTGGGCCGATAACGAACTGAGTCGGTACCGCTACGACGTCGTCATCCACCAGACGGGCACATCCGCACGTTCGGTGGCCGGCGCGCCCGTATGGACCTGGGCGGACGCGCAGGGACTGCGCGACGCGTTGATGTCCGAGCGCCCCATGACGGTGCGGATCATCGATATTCCGCACATCGGGCAGATCGACGATGTCCGCTTGGAGGCCGCGCTGACCGCGGGACGGCCCCTTGCCGACGCGCTATCCGGAGCCGGCGCCGCTTCGGAGGCCGTCGCCCCCGAAGAGCTGCATCGTCTGGGCGAGGACGCCGGGTATCACGTCGCGGTCACCTATGGTGCCCAACCCGGCACTGTCAGTGCGGTTTTCATTGCCGCGGACGGCAGCGGTGGGGCTCCGGTACTGACCGATCTTTATGTGCCGGCGGTGGATGCCCCGCAGCGCATCAGCCACGCCAACGATCCTCGGACCAACACCAAGATCGGTGAGGTGCGCCAGCGGTTGAGCGCTTGGTTACCGGAGTACATGGTGCCGACTCACATCGTGGCACTGGAGGAATTCCCGCTGACGTCTTCGGGCAAGCTTGACCGTAGGGCCCTGCCGGCGCCCGAGTATCAGGATGCGGATCGTTACCGTGCGCCCGCCGGTGCGGTCGAGGAGATCCTGGTCGGCATCTACGCGCAGGTCCTCGGTGTGGAGCGGGTGGGCGTCGACGATTCCTTCTTTGATCTGGGTGGCGATTCGCTGTCGGCGATGCGCCTGATCTCCGCCGTGAATGCCAGTCTGGGTGCTGACTTGGGGGTCAGGGCAGTCTTCGAGGCGCCCACTGTCGCGGAGCTGGCGGGCCTGGTCGGGGGAGACGCCCGCCGTGGCGAACCGTTGGTCGCGAGGGACCGGCCGGCACTGATCCCGTTGTCGTACGCGCAGAACAGGCTGTGGTTTATCGACCAATTGCAGGGTCCCTCGCCGATTTACAACATTGCGGTGGCATTGCGCCTATGCGGTGACCTCGATGCCGATGCGTTGCGCGCGGCGCTCACGGATGTGGTGGCCCGCCATGAAAGTCTGCGGACCGTGTTCGCGGCGGCCGGCGGAACACCACGACAGCTAGTCCTGTCCGTCGAGGAGGCAGGCTTTGCCTGCGAGATGGTGGACGCCCGGGGCTGGACGGAGGACCGGCTGCGGACAGGTATCGATGCCGCCGCCCGCTACACGTTTGATCTGAGCGCTGAAAGTCCTTTACACACTGAGCTGTTCACTGTCGGCGAGGAAGAGCACGTGCTGGTTGCGGTGGTTCATCACATCGCCGCCGATGGTTCGTCGATCACTCCGTTTGCCCGTGATTTGGGCGTGGCCTACGCCGGTCGACGGGCCGGGCGGGCGCCCGACTGGGTACCCCTGGCTGTGCAGTACGTGGACTACACGCTTTGGCAGCGTGCGCATCTGGGCGACCTGGAAGATGCGGACAGTCGTATCTGCGCGCAGCTGGACTTCTGGCAGGATGCCCTGGCCGGGCTGCCGGAGCGCTTGCAACTGCCCACCGACCGGCCCTACCCGCAGGTCGCCGACCATCGTGGTGCCCGAGTTGCGGCTGACTGGCCGGCCGAGCTGCAACAGCAGATTCGTCGGGTGGCACGCGAACACAACGCGACCAGTTTCATGGTGATCCAAGCCGCTTTCGCCGCACTGCTATCGAAGATCACGGCGAGCTCCGATGTGGCGGTGGGCTTCCCGATTGCCGGTCGTCCAGATCCCGCGCTTGACGAGCTGGTCGGCTTCTTCGTCAATACGCTGGTGTTGCGCATCGATGTGGCGGGCGACCCCACCTTCGCCGAACTGTTGGCGCAGGTACGCCGACGCAGTCTGGCCGCTTACGAACACCAGGACGTGCCCTTCGAATTCCTGGTGGAGCGGCTCAACCCGGCCCGGAGCCTCAGCCATCACCCCGTGGTGCAGGTGCTGTTGGGCTGGGAAAACTTCCCCGGGCACGGGAACCACCCGGCCGCTGCCATGACGCTGGGCGACTTGCAGGTGACACCGATCTCGGTGCACACGGACACGGCGCGTATGGATTTGGCGCTCTCGCTGGCGGAACGCTGGACCGAGACTGGTCAGCGGGCCGGGATCGCCGTCACGGCGGAATTCCGTACCGATGTCTTCGACGCCGGCACCATCGAGGTGCTGATCGATCGGCTGCGACGGGTATTGGCGGCTGTCACCGCCGAACCGCGGCGTCGACTGTCTTCGATGGACCTGCTCGATGGTGTCGAGCATGCACGGCTCGCGAAGTGGGGCAACGAGGAGGTGTTGACGCACCCGGCGGCACCGTCGACCGTCGCCGGGCTGTTCGCGGCCCAGGCTGCCCGCACTCCCGATGCGGTGGCGGTCACCTTCGAGGGTCGGTCCATGACCTATCGCGAGCTGGATCACGCCGCAAACCGATTGGCACATATCCTGATAGGACACGGCGCGGGTCCGGGAGAGTTCGTCGCGCTGTTGTTCTCGCGCACGGCCGAGGCGATTGTGGCCATCCTGGCCGTGCTGAAGTCCGGGGCGGCCTACCTGCCGATTGATCCGGCACTGCCGGATACCCGGATCGAGTTCATGCTCACCGATTCGGCGCCGAGGGCCGCGATCACCACCGCAGCGCTCGCGGGAAGGCTGGGTGGATTCCACATTCTCGTCCTCGATGTGAACGACCCGACCCTGGACATCATGCCGAGCACCGCGCCTCCGGCACCGTCGCCCGATGACCTGGCCCACGTCATCTATACCTCGGGTACCACCGGTGTACCCAAAGGTGTTGCGGTAACCCAGCACAACGTTGCCCAATTGTTCGACAGGCTGGATATTGGCGTGCCACTGTCCCCTGAGCAGGTGTGGACGCAGTTCCACTCGTATTCCTTCGATTTCTCGGTGTGGGAGATCTGGGGTGCGCTGTTGCATGGTGGACGTCTGGTGGTGGTGCCCGACACCGTCTCGCGCTCGCCGGAGGATTTTCATGCGCTCCTGGTCGGCGAGGGCGTGACGGTGCTGACCCAGACCCCGTCGGCGGTGGGCATGCTGTCGCCGGAGGGCCTGGGATCCGTGGCACTGGTGATCGGGGCCGAACCCTGCCCGCCGGAACTGGTGGACCGATGGGCTCCCGGCCGGGTAATGGTAAATGTCTATGGCCCAACAGAAACCACCATGTGGGCATGCAAGAGCACACCGCTACACGCAGGATCCGGCTTTCCGCCGATCGGCTCACCGGTGTCGTGGGCGGCATTCTTCGTCCTCGACGAATGGCTCAAGCCGGTGCCGGCCGGAGTGGTCGGTGAGCTGTATCTGTCCGGAGCCGGGGTCGGTGCCGGGTACTGGCGGCGTTCAGGTTTGACCGCGGCGCGATTCGTGGCATGCCCGTTCGGTGATGCCGGGGTGCGCATGTACCGCACCGGGGACCTGGTGTGCTGGGGCTCCGACGGACAGCTGCGCTATCTGGGGCGCGCCGACGAGCAGGTCAAAGTCCGTGGATACCGGATAGAACTCGGTGAAATCCAATCCGCCCTGGCCGATCTGGACGCTGTGGAGCAGGCGGTGGTGATCGCCCGTGAAGACCTGCCGGGCGACAAGCGACTGGTGGGTTATGTCACCGGATCGGTGGATGCGGCCAAGGCGCGTGCCGCGCTCGCTGACCGGTTACCCGCCTACATGGTGCCGGCTGCGGTGGTGGTGTTGCCGGCACTGCCGGTAACCGTCAACGGAAAACTCGATACGCGCGCTCTGCCGGCCCCGGGATACCAGGATGTCAATCACTACCGTGCCCCCACCACTCCCACCGAGGAGATCCTGGCAGGCATTTACGCCGAGGTGCTCGGCGTCGAACGGGTGGGCGTCGACGACTCGTTCTTCGATCTGGGTGGCGACTCGCTGACCACGATGCGGCTTACCACTACGATCAACGCCGCGCTCCAATCGGATCTGGGCGTGCGTGCGGTGTTCGAAGCGCCCACGGTCGCACAGTTGGCGCCGCGCGTCGATGAGGGTGCTGCCGGCGGGGTGGAGCCACTGGTGGCAGGGGAGCGGCCACCCGTTGTCCCGTTGTCGTTCGCGCAGAACCGGTTGTGGTTTGTCGATCAGCTGCAGGGACCCTCGGCCCTGTACAACATGCCCGCCGCCCTGCGGTTGCGCGGGCGTCTCGACACCGAAGCATTGCGCGCGGCGATATCCGATGTGGTGACCCGTCACGAGAGCCTGCGCACGGTGTTCCCGGTACGTGATGGGATGCCGCAGCAGGTCGTCATTCCCGCGGAGCAGGCCGATTTCGGCTGGGACGCAGTAGATGCGATCGACTGGCCAGAGCATCGGCTGGCCGAGGCCGTCCAGAATGCCGCGTGCCACACGTTCGATCTGGCGACCGAGATACCGCTGCGGGCAATGCTGTTCCGTGTCGGCCAGCTCGAGCATGTGTTGGTGATCGTGGTGCATCACATCGCGGCCGACGGCCTGTCGCTGACGCCGCTGGGAGCCGATCTGCGGTTGGCTTATGCCAGCCGGTGCGCGGGGCAGGCGCCGGGCTGGCCCGAGTTGCCGGTGCAGTACATCGACTACACACTGTGGCAGCGAGGCCAATTCGGCGAGATCGATGACACCGGCAGCCGCATCGGAGCTCAGC
The DNA here is from genome assembly GCF_002013895.1 of Mycobacteroides franklinii. Lineage (GTDB taxonomy): Bacteria > Actinomycetota > Actinomycetes > Mycobacteriales > Mycobacteriaceae > Mycobacterium > Mycobacterium franklinii. The sequence continues at coordinate 31,217 of NZ_MAFQ01000017.1, forward strand.
TCGCCTACTGGCAGGACGCCCTCGCCGGGATGCCGGAACGGCTGCAGCTGCCCACCGACCGGCCCTACCCGCCGATGGCCGACCAGCGTGGTGCCACCGTGCGGGTCGACTGGCCTGCAGAGCTGCAGCAACAAGTACGGCGAGTCGCGCGGGAGCACAACGCCACCAGCTTCATGGTGGTGCAGGCCGCGTTCGCCGTGCTGTTGTCGAAGATCGGCGCCAGTAACGATGTGGGGATTGGCTTTCCGATCGCAGGACGGCGGGACCCCGCGCTGGACGAGCTCGTCGGGTTCTTCGTCAACACCCTGGTGCTGCGGGTTGATCTGGCCGGCGACCCCACCTTCGCGGAACTCCTCGGCCGCGTGCACGCGAGCAGCCTGGCGGCATTCGAACATCAGGATGTGCCGTTCGAGGTCCTGGTGGAGCGGCTCAACCCCACCCGGAGTCTGACCCATCACCCGCTGGTGCAGGCCATGCTGGCGTGGCAGAACTTCGCCGGGAATGACGATCCCGCGGCCGGTCTGGCACTGAGTGGCCTCGATGTCTCCTCAATGCCGCTGGAAAACCATTCGGCACGAATGGATCTGGTGTTCTCTTTGGCGGAGCGCTGGAGTTCCGCAGGTGATCCGGCCGGGATCGGCGGGCACGTGGAGTTCCGCACCGATGTGTACGACCCACACACCATCGAGATGCTGGCCGCGCGGCTGCGGCGGGTGCTGGCTGCCGTGACCGCCGACCCCGATCGTCGGCTGTCCTGCGTGGACCTGCTCGACGAGGGCGAACGCCTCCGGTGGGACGAACTGGGAAACCGTTCGGTGCTCACCAAGGCGGCACCCGCGCACCAGTCGATTCCGGAGTTGTTCGCCAGGCACGTGGCTCGCATCCCGGATGCTGAAGCGTTGGTGTGTCAGGACACGTCCATGACGTACCGTGAGCTGGACCAGGCGTCGAACCGGCTGGCGCAGAGACTGATTGGTGCCGGTGTCCGCCCGGGAAACCGGGTCGTGCTGCTGCTACCACGTTCAGCCGGGGCCCTGGTGGCGATTTTGGCGGTCCTGAAGTCGGGGGCGGCATACGTTCCGATGGATCCGGCGCTGCCCGCCGAACGGATCGCGTTCATGCTCGCCGATGCCGCGCCGACCGCGGCGGTAAGCACCGCCGGCCTGTCCGACCGACTGGGTGGCCACCACGTGGTGGTAGTCGATATCGATGATCCGGGGATCGCAGGCCAGCCGGATGCGATGCCCCCGGCACCGGACGCCGCCGACGTGGCTTATCTGATCTATACCTCGGGCACCACCGGTGTGCCGAAAGGCGTTGCCATCACCCATCGCAACGTGACGCAGTTGTTGCAGAACCTGGACGCGGGCCTGCCCCCGGCCGGGGTGTGGTCGCACAGTCATTCGCTGGCATTCGATGTTTCCGTCTGGGAAATCTTCGGTGCACTGCTTCGCGGTGGCCGCGTGGTGGTGGTGCCCGAGTCAGTGGCGCGCTCGCCTCAGGACTTTCATGCCCTGCTGGTTTCTCACGAGGTGAACGTGTTGACGCAGACGCCGTCGGCGGTCGCTGTGCTGTCCCGCGATGGGCTGGAATCGGTGTCGCTGGTGATGGCCGGTGAGGCCTGCCCGGCCGAGGTCGTGGATCGCTGGGCCCCAGGCCGAGTGATGATCAACGCCTACGGGCCCACCGAGACCACGATGTGTGTGGCGATCAGTGCGCCCCTGACGGCAGGTTCTGGTGCGCCGCCGATCGGGTTCCCGGTGCCGGGTGCGGCCCTGCTGGTGCTTGACGAATCCCTGAGGCCGGTGCCGGGTGGGGTTGTCGGTGAGCTGTATGTGGCAGGTCACGGTGTGGCGCACGGGTATGTCGATCGGGCCGGTTTGACGGCCTCACGATTTGTGGCGTGCCCGTTCGGGACAGTCGGCGCCCGGATGTACCGCACGGGCGATCTGGTGCGCTGGCGTGCCGACGGCCAGCTGGACTACCTGGGCCGTGCCGACGAGCAGGTCAAGATCCGCGGGTACCGCATCGAACTGGGCGAAATCCAGTCCGCGCTGGGCGTTCTCGACGGTGTCGAGAACGCGGTGGTCATCGCCCGCGCCGAGCAGGCCGGGGGTAGGCGCCTGGTCGGGTACGTGACCGGGTCGGTTGATCCGGCCGAGACGCGAGCCGCGCTGGCCGAACGCCTCCCGGCGTATATGGTGCCGGCCGCGATTGTGGTCCTGGACGTGCTGCCGCTGACGTCAAACGGGAAATTGGACATCCGTGCGCTGCCTGCGCCGGAATACACCACCGGCGAATACCGCGCTCCGGAAAATCTCGCCGAGGAGATCCTGGCCGGGATCTACGCCGACGTGCTCGGAGTGGAGCGCGTCGGCGTCGACGATTCATTCTTCGACCTCGGCGGCGACAGCATTTCGGCGATGCGTCTGGTCGCCGCCGTCAACGCGAACTTGGGTGTCGGCCTGGCCGTCCGCACCGTGTTCGAGGCTCCGACAGTTGCCCAGCTCGCCCCCCGAATCAACGAGGGTGTGGCAGGGCAGCAGCCGCTGGTGGCGGGCGAGCGGCCCGCGGTGGTGCCGTTGTCGTTCGCGCAGAACCGATTGTGGTTCTTGGATCAGCTGCAGGGACCCTCGCCCGTCTACAACATGGCCGTGGCATTGCGGCTGGAAGGGCCGCTCGATGCCGAGGCGATGGGCAGGGCACTTGCCGATGTGGTGTCCCGGCACGAGAGCCTGCGCACGTACTTCGCGGCGCCCGACGGAACCCCACGGCAGGTCGTGGTGCCTGCCGAGCTGGCAGATTTCGGCTGGGGAATTGACGATGTCAGCGGCTGGAGCACCGGCCGGGTTGGCGAGGCCGTGGGTCTGGTGGCGCACCGCACCTTCGATCTCGAAAACGAGATACCCATGCGAGCCAGGCTTTTTCGCGTCGCCGACGATGAACACTTGCTGGCCGCCGTGGTGCACCATATCGCCGCGGACGGTATGTCGGTCGCGCCGTTGGTGCGTGATCTGGGGACCGCCTATGCCGCCCGGTGCGCGGGTCACGCCCCCGACTGGTCGCCGTTGCCCGTGCAATACATCGACTACACCCTGTGGCAACGCGCCCAGTTCGGTGATATCGACGACGTGACGAGCCCCATCGGCGCACAGCTGAGTTACTGGCGCGACGCGCTGGCCGGAATGCCGGAGCGCCTGCAATTGCCCACGGACCGCCCATACCCGAGTGTCGCTGATCAACGCGGTGCCACGGTACAGGTGGACTGGCCGGCCGAGGTGCAGCAGCGGATCACCCGGCTGGCGCGCGAGCACAACGCGACGAGTTTCATGGTGATGCAGGCGGCCCTATCCGTGCTGTTGTCGAAGATCGGTGCCAACTCCGATGTCGCGGTGGGCTTCCCGATCGCGGGACGTCGCGATCCCGCGCTCGATGACCTTGTCGGGTTCTTTGTCAACACCTTGGTGCTCCGGATTGACGTCGGCGGAGATCCCACATTCGCCGAGCTGTTGACGCAGGTGCGTCGGAGGTGCCTGGCGGCCTTCGAGCATCAGGATGTGCCATTCGAGGTACTGGTGGAACGGATCAACCCCACGCGGTCGCTGACCCATCATCCGCTGGTGCAGGTGACGCTGGCGTGGCAGAACCTCGCGGGTCATGATGATCCGGCAGCCGGGCTGTCCCTGGGCGATGCGCAGGTCACGCCGATTCCCGCCGATACCCACACCGCCCGCATGGATTTGGTGTTCTCCATGGGCGAGCGCTGGGAGGAGTCCGGTGATGCTGCCGGAATCGGTGGGACGGTTGAATTCCGCACCGATGTCTTCGACGCGGCGTCTGTCGAGGCGTTGATCGCACGGCTGCAGCGGGTACTGATGGCCATGACGGACGATCCCGCCCGACAGCTGTCGTCGGTGGATCTGCTCGACGATGTCGAGCGCACCCACCTGGATGCCATCGGGAACCGGTCGGTGCTGGCCGGGCCGGCGGCGACGCACGCATCGATTGCCGAGGTGTTCACGTCGCGGGCGGTCCGCACTCCAGTGGCCATCGCGCTGACCTTCCAGAACCGGTCCATGACCTATCGAGAGCTTGACGAGGCGTCGAACCGGTTGGCGCACCTGCTTGTTGACCAGGGTGCTGCTCCGGGCCGGTGTGTGGCGCTGATGTTGTCGCGGTCGGCCGAGGCCATCGTGGCGATTCTGGCGGTGCTCAAATCCGGTGCCGCGTATCTGCCCCTGGACCCGGCGCTGCCGGCGGCGCGGATCGGGTTCGTCCTCGCGGATGCCGCGCCGGTCACAGCGATCAGCAGCACTGATCTGGCCGAGCGGATCGCGAGCCACGGTGTGACGGTGATCGACGTCGACGATCCTCGAATCGGCACTCAACCCGGCACCGCCTTGCCGGGGCCTACACCCGAAGATATCGCCTATCTGATCTACACCTCGGGCACCACCGGAGTCCCTAAAGGTGTTGCGGTCACGCATAACAACGTGACCCAACTGCTGGCGTCGGGAGACTCCGGCCTACCGCCGGGGCGGGTGTGGTCGCAGTGGCATTCGCTGTCATTCGATGTTTCCGTCTGGGAGATTTTTGGCGCACTGTTGCACGGCGGGCGACTTGTGGTGGTGCCCGAAGAGTTGACGCGTTCACCCGATGATCTGCACGCGCTACTGGTCGCCGAACAGGTGAGTGTGTTGAGCCAGACGCCCTCGGCGGCGGGTGCGTTGTCGTCCACCGGCCTGGATTCGATGGCGTTGGTAGTGGCGGGTGAGGCCTGTCCGGCAGAGGTTGTGGATCGCTGGGCTCCGGGCCGGGTGATGGTCAATGCCTACGGGCCTACCGAGACCACGATGTGCGTGGCGATCAGCACACCGTTGACCGCCGGCTCGGGAGCGCCGCCGATCGGCTCCCCGGTACCCGGGGCAGCCCTGTTCGTGCTCGACGAGTCGCTGCGACGGGTACCCGCCGGGGTGATCGGTGAGTTGTACGTTGCGGGAGCCGGTGTGGCCGCCGGGTATCTCGGCCGCGCCGGATTGACGGCATCACGTTTCGTGGCCTGCCCGTTCGACGGTACCGGCGCACGCATGTACCGGACCGGAGATCTGGTGCGATGGCGTTCCGATAGCCAGCTGGACTACCTTGGCCGCGCGGACGAGCAGGTCAAGATTCGCGGGTACCGCATCGAATTGGGCGATGTCGGTGCGGCGCTGGCCATGCTCGACGGTGTGGATCAGGCGGTGGTGATCGCCCGAGAGGATCGTCCCGGAGACAAGCGCCTGGTCGGGTACATCACCGGAACCGCCGATCCCGCTGCCGCGCGTTCCGCGCTGGCCGAGCAGCTACCGCCCTACATGATTCCGGCGGCGGTGGTGGTGCTGGACGCGCTGCCACTCACCGCAAACGGCAAGCTGGATGCACGGGCCCTGCCCGCACCGGCATACCAGAGCCTTGATCGGTATCGCGCGCCCGATACCGCGATCGAGGAGATATTGGCGGGCATCTACGCGCAGGTCCTGGGACTCGACCGCGTGGGCGTCGATGAGTCCTTCTTCGAGCTTGGCGGGGACAGCATTTCGTCGATGCAGGTGGTGACGCGGGCACGTGGCGCGGGTCTGACCTGTCGGCCGCGCGACATTTTCGTCGAACAGACCGTCACCCGGCTGGCCCGCGTGGTCGAGGTGTCCGACGGGTCGACAGGCCTGACGGACGAGGGAGTCGGGCCGGTGCCGACCACCCCGATCATGCGCTGGCTGCAGGCCTCCGAGGGGCCGATCGATGAGTTCAATCAGACGATGCTGGTGCAGGCCCCGGTCGGAGCCGACGAGTCCGATGTGGCAATCGTGTTGCAGGCCTTGCTGGACCGACACGCCATGTTGCGTCTGCGTGTTGACCCCGAGGCGGACGGTTGGTCGTTGACGGCGCCCGAGAAGGGGACGGTGGATGCCCGCGACTGCCTGCAATCCGTGGACGAGCTGACAGATGACCTGATAGTGCAAGCGCGTTCGCGGTTGAACCCACAAACGGGTGCGATGCTCAGTGCGATATGGGCGGCAGCCACCGGGCAATTGGTGGTCATCATCCATCACCTTGCGGTCGACGCCGTGTCCTGGCGGATCTTGTTGGAGGACTTGAACGTCGCGTGGGTTCGGCATCGCGCCGGCCAACCGGTGGTGCTGCCTGTCACCGGAACTTCATTCGCGCAATGGGCGACACGGCTATCGGAGCGGGCAACCCATCCGGAAGTCGTGGACTGCGTGGACACCTGGAAGGCGGTGACGGCAGCCCCCGCAGCGTTGCCCGCCGTGCGTCCCGACGCGGACACCTTCGCCACCGCCGGACATCACGCCGCCGAGCTGGACGCCGATACGACCAGCATGCTGATCGGTGAGGTGCCGACGGCATTCAAGGCCGGAATCCACGAGATACTGTTGATCGCCTTCGCTTTGGCCACAGCGGAATTCGTGGGCAGCGGCGAGGCGGTCGGCATCGATGTCGAGGGGCACGGGCGCCTTGAAGACCTCGGTGGCGCAGCCCCGCGCGACGTCGACCTGTCCCGTACCGTCGGCTGGTTCACCGCCAAATACCCGGTCTCACTATCAGTTTCCGGTCTGGACTGGGCGCACGTGGTCTCCGGACACGGGGTGCTGGGGGCGGCGATCAAGGACGCCAAGGAGCAGCTGCGCGCCCTGCCGGAGCCGCTCACCTACGGGCTGCTGCGCTACCTGAATCCAAACGTCGATCTAGCGGGCGCCGACCCGACGATCGGGTTCAACTACTTGGGACGCCAAGGCCGCGCGGCCGAGCTTTCCGAAGCCTTGTGGCGGCCGGGGCCGCAACGCTGGGCGGGCGCCGGTGCGGCGGCAACGATACCCATGCCGCTGCCGCACACCGTGGAACTCAACGCGGTCACCATCGACACCGATGCCGGTCCGCGGTTGCACGCCAACTGGACGTGGGCGCCATCGGTTCTCGAGCGCGAGCAGATCAGCCGGCTGAACCGCCTCTGGTTCGAGGCGCTGACCGGAATCTGCGCCCACGTGCGCACGGGCGGTGGCGGACTGACACCATCGGATATCGCCCCCGCGCGCCTGAGCCAACGACAGATCGATGAGCTGGCGGACCAACACCGGATTGCCGACATACTGACACTGACCCCCGTGCAACAGGGGCTGCTGTTCCACGCCAACACGGTGGCCGGAAGCGACGATCTGTATGCGGGACAGTTGGATTTCACCCTGACCGGGCCCCTTGACGCCGACCGTCTGCATGATGCGGTGCAGACCATGATCACCCGGCATCCGCATCTGCTGGCGCGCTTCTGCGGGCAGTTCGACGAGCCCGTGCAGATCATTCCGGCCGCCCCCGTCGTGCCGTGGCAATACCTCGAACTCGACGGCGACGTGGACGTGGACGTGGACGCCGAGATTCAGCGGCTGTGTGCTGATGAGCGTGCTGCGGTATGCGATCTGGGCAATCGGCGGGCTTTCAGGGTCTCGTTGATCCGCACTTCGGCGCAGCGTCACCGTCTCGTGTTGACTAACCACCACATCGTGCTTGACGGATGGTCGCTGCCAATCCTGTTGGGGGAGATATTCGCCGGCTACTACGGGCAGCGGTTGTCCGCACCCGTGCCGTACCGGGGCTTCGTCACCTGGCTCGGCGGCAGGGATCGCGATGCCGCGCGTGCGGCGTGGCACCGAGTGCTGGCGGGCTTTGACAATCCGACATTGGTTGGCCCGCAGGATCGGACCAGGGTCGGAACGCAACGAGCCGAGCTGGTTCAGCTACCCGCCGATCTTTCACGGTCCGTGGGCGAATTGGCGCGCGCGTGCCACACCACCGTGAATGTCGTGCTGCAGGCCGCGTTCGCGCAGCTGCTGTGCTGGCTGACCGGTCAGCGCGATGTCGTCTTCGGCACCACGGTGTCCGGCAGACCGGCCGAGGTGCCCGGCGCCGAATCGATGGTGGGCCTGATGATCAACACGGTGCCGGTACGCGCCAACATCGCGGCGTCATCCACCACCGTGGACCTGTTGGCGCAGTTGCAGAACGATCACAATGACACCCTCGAGCATGAGCATCTGGCACTGGGTGAGATCCACCGAATCACCGGACAGGACAAGCTGTTCGACACGCTCTTCGCGTTCGAGAACTATCCGATCGATGCCGCCGCCCTGGCCGGCGAACATGAGCTGGCCATCACCGATATCACCAGCAGGGAATCCACTCACTATCCGCTGACGGTCCAAGCGCAGCCGGGTCAGCGGCTCGGCCTGCGCATCGAGTACGACACCGAGGTATTCGATCCGGACAGCATCGCGACATGGGTGGAGCGCTTCCAACGGGTGTTGGCGACAATGACCGCCCACCCGCGGTGCAGGTTGTCGTCGTTCGACGTACTGGATGACACGGATCATCGGCAGCTAGATGTGTGGGGTGACAGGGCGGTATTGCGTCAGGGGGCGAGGGAGGCCTCGCTACCGGCCCTGTTCGGTGAGCAGGTGGCCCGTACCCCGGACGCGGTGGCGGTCACCTTCGAGAGGGGCTCGATGACCTATCGCGAGCTCGACGAGGAAGCGAACCGGCTGGCGCACCTGCTGGAATCGCACGGAGCCGGCCCTGGACGATGTGTAGCACTGCTGTTTCCCCGCTCGGCTCAGGCCATCGTGGCGATTCTTGCCGTCCTGAAGACCGGCGCGGCCTATCTGCCGATCGATCCCGCACATCCGCCCCAACGCATCGAGTTCATGGTGGCGGACTCGGAGCCGGTCGTGGCCATCACCGTGGCGACACTGATGGACCGGTTCGCGGGGTTGACGCTGCCCGTCGTCGATGTCGACGATCCCGCAGCGCGATCTCAATCATGCCTGGCGCCAACGATTCCTGCCGCCGATGACCTGGCTCACATCATTTACACGTCGGGTACGACCGGAATCCCTAAGGGGATGGCAGTCACCCACCGCAATGTGACCCGGATGTTCGACGCGGCAGCCGTCGGCGTGGAATTGGCACCACACCAGGTGTGGGCGCAGTTCCATTCCTATGCCTTCGATTTCTCGGTATGGGAGATATGGGGCGCGCTGCTGCACGGCGGCCGTTTGGTGGTGGTGCCCGACGCGGTGGCACGCTCGCCCAAGGACTTCCACGCGCTGCTGATCGCGGAGAAGGTGACAGTGTTCAGCCAGACTCCGTCAGCGGTGCGGATGCTGTCGCCGGAGGGATTGGAATCGGCGGCGTTGGTGTTGGGCGCCGAGCCCGTCTCACCCGACTTGGTGGACCGATGGGCCGTGGGCAGGACGATGTTCAACGCCTACGGTCCCACGGAAACGACGATATTCGCGTCGATCAGTGTGCCCCTGACGGCGGGATCGGGTACGCCGCCGGTAGGCTCCCCGGTACCGGGTGCGGCCCTGTTCGTGCTGGACGGCTGGATGCGCACCGTGCCTGCCGGGGTGGTCGGTGAGTTGTATGTCGCCGGTCACGGCGTGGGTTGTGGGTATGTGAACCGGTCCGCGCTCACCGCGTCCCGGTTTGTCGCCTGCCCGTTCGGGGAGCCCGGCACTCGCATGTATCGCACCGGCGATCTGGTGCGCTGGGGCGGCGATGGTCAGCTGCAGTATGTGGGCCGTGCCGATGAGCAGGTCAAGGTTCGCGGGTACCGCATCGAACTCGGCGAAATCCAGTCCGCCCTTGCCGATCTGGACGGGGTGCAGGCCGCGGAGGTGATCGTCAGGGAAGACCGGCCGGGTGAGAAGCGCCTGATCGGCTACGTCACCGGGACCGCCGATCCGGCTGCGGCGCGCGCCGCATTGGGTGACCGCCTGCCGGCGTACATGGTTCCTGCCGCGGTGGTGGTCTTGACCGAGCTGCCGGTGACACCCAACGGCAAGCTGGACAAACGGGCGCTACCGGCTCCCGAATACGCTGCCGGTGAATACCGCGGCCCTGCCAATCCGACGGAAGAGATCCTTGCCGGCATCTACGCCCGGGTGCTCGGGGTCACACGAGTCGGAGTAGACGAATCATTCTTTGACCTTGGCGGCGACAGTATTTCGGCGATGCGCCTGATCGCGGCGATCAATACCGCGCTGGACGCGGATCTTCCCGTCCGTGCGATCTTCGAGGCCCCCACGGTAGCCCAGCTGGCGCCGCGTGTCGGGGAGTGCGCGGGAGGTGCCGAACCGTTGGTTGCGGGCGCGCGGCCTGACGTGGTGCCGCTGTCGTTCTCCCAGAATCGACTGTGGTTTGTCGACCAATTGCAGGGGCCCTCACCGGTTTACAACATCGCCGCCGCGTTGCGGCTGAACGGGCCGCTCGATGTCGAGGCGTTGGGTGCCGCGCTTGTCGATGTGGTCGCCCGCCACGAGAGTCTGCGTACCTTGTTTGCGGCGCCCGGCGGAACGCCGCAACAGGTGGTGGTGCCGGTCGAGCGGGTCGATTTCGGTTGGGAGGCTGTCGATGCCAGTGGGTGGTCGACCGACAGATTGACCGACGCAGTCGGTGCGGTGGCGTCCCACGCGTTCAATCTGGAGTCGGAGATCCCGTTGCGGGCATGCCTGTTCCGGACGGCCGAGGACGAACATGTGCTGGCGGCGGTGGTGCACCATATTGCCGCCGATGGCTGGTCTATCACCCCTCTGATGCGTGATATGGGAGTGGCATACGCCGGCCGGTGTGCGGGACAGGCTCCGGACTGGGAGCCGCTGGCCGTGCAATACGTGGATTACACCCTATGGCAGCGCGCACAGTTCGGTGATCTCGACGACAGCGACGGCCGTCTCGCGACACAGCTGGCCTATTGGGAAGACGCGCTGGCGGGGATGCCCGAGCGATTGCAGTTGCCCACCGATCGTCCCTATCCGCTCATGGCAGATCAGCGCGGAGCCACGGTCGAGATCAATTGGCCGGCCGAACTGCAGCAGCATGTTCGGCGGGTGGGGCGCGAGTACAACGCGACAAGCTTCATGGTGATGCAGGCCGCCTTGGCGGTGCTCCTCGCGAAGATCACCGCCGGTGACGATGTCGCAGTGGGTTTCCCGATCGCCGGGCGGCGCGATCCCGCGCTGGACGAGCTGGTGGGCTTCTTCGTCAACACCTTGGTGCTGCGGGTCGATGTGGCCGGGGATCCCACCTTCGCCGAACTGCTCGCCCAGGTACGCAGACGCAGTCTGGCCGCCTTCGAGAACCAGGATGTGCCTTTCGAATTGCTGGTGGAGCGGCTCAATCCGGTCCGGTCGCTGAGCCATCATCCATTGGTTCAGGTCATGCTGGCCTGGCAGAACCTCCCCGGAAACTCCTTCGACTCGGGGGTCGGGCTCTCTCTCGGAGATGTTGAGGTCACGCCGCTACCGTCGGACACCCAGTCGGCGCGGATGGACCTTACCTTCTCGCTCTCCGAACAATGGAGTGAGGCAGGCGATCCCGCCGGAATCAGCGGCAGAGTCGAGTACCGCACTGACGTCTTCGACCCGGACACCGTCACGAAGCTGACCGACCGGCTGCAGCGGGTGCTGACTGCCCTGACCGCAGACCCGAATCGGACGTTGTCCTCGGTGAATCTGCTCGACGATGTCGAACATGCGCGGCTGGATGAGATCGGGAACCGGTCCGTGCTGGCCCAACCCTCGATATCAATGTCGATTCCGGCGCTGTTCGCCGAACAGGTGATGCGTATCCCGTCGGCGGTGGCATTGACCTGCGCGGGCCGTTCGATGACGTATCGGGAGCTGGACGAGGCGTCGAACCGGCTGGCGCACTTGCTCGTCGATCGCGGAGCGGGCCCGGGTCAGTGCGTGGGTCTGCTGACTCCGCGTTCGGCACAGGCCATCGTCGCCATTCTCGCGGTGCTGAAAGCCGGCGCGGCGTACCTGCCGATCGATCCGGCGCTACCGGGCACCCGTGTCGGATTCATGCTTGAGGACGCGGCGCCCTCGGTGGTGCTCAGCACCGCCGAACTGGCCGGGCGGCTCAACGGCCATGCGCCGGAGGTCATCGATATCGACGGCTCCCTCATGCAGACGCAACCGGCCACGGCCCTGCCGGTGCCGTCGCCGAGCGACATCGCCTACCTCATCTACACTTCGGGTACCACCGGAGTTCCCAAAGGCGTTGCGGTCACGCATCAGAACGTGACACAGCTGGTGGCATCGACCGGTCTTGGGCTGCCGTCTGCTGGAGTCTGGTCGCAATGGCATTCCCTGGCCTTCGATGTCTCGGTGTCCGAGATCTTCGGTGCCCTGCTGCGTGGCGGACGGCTGGTGGTGGTGCCCGAGGAGATGGAGTGGTCTCCCCAGGACTTCCACGCGCTGCTCGTGTCCGAACAGGTCACCGTACTGAGCCAAACACCCTCGGCCGCAGGCATGCTCCCGATGGTCGGTCTGGAGTCGGTGGCATTGGTGGTCGCCGGTGAGGCATGCCCGGCCGAGCTGGTGGACCGCTGGGGTCCGGACCGGCTAATGCTCAACGCCTATGGCCCGACGGAGGCCGCGATCTATGCGGCGGTGAGTGCGCCGCTGAAGGCGGGATCGCGCGGTGTGCCGATCGGTTCGCCGGTTCCGGGAGCGGCACTGTTCGTGCTGGACGGATCGATGAAGCCGGTGCCGTCCGGAGTGGTGGGTGAGCTGTATGTCGCGGGTGCCGGAGTCGGGGTTGGGTATTGGCACCGTTCGGCGTTGACGGGGTCACGGTTTGTGGCGTGCCCGTTCGGTGGTTCGGGGATGCGCATGTACCGCACGGGGGATCTGGTGCGCTGGCGCGCCGATGGGCAGCTGGACTATTTGGGCCGCGCCGACGAGCAGGTCAAGATCCGTGGATATCGGATAGAACTTGGTGAAATCCAGTCTGCGCTGGCCGATCTGGATGGTGTGGAGCAGGCGGTTGTGGTGGCACGGGAGGATCGTGCGGGCGACAAACGTTTGGTCGGCTACATCACCGGAACCGCCGATCCCGACGCGGCGCGTGCCGCGCTTTCGGAGCAGTTGCCGGGCTACATGGTGCCGGCCGCGGTCATGCGGCTGGACGCGTTGCCGCTGACGCCCAACGGAAAGCTCGATAAGCGAGCGTTGCCCGTTCCGGAGTACCAGGGAGGCCAGTATCGGGCCCCGGTAAGCCCGGTCGAGGAGCTGTTGGCCGGTATCTACGCCCAGGTTCTGGGGTTGGAGCGGGTCGGCGCCGACGAGTCGTTTTTCGAGTTGGGTGGGGACAGCATCCTGTCGATGCAGGTGGTGGCACGGGCGCGGGCTGCGGGTTTGATGTGCAGGCCCCGAGATGTATTCGTCGAGCAGTCGGTAGCACGGCTGGCCCGCGTCGTGGTGGTTGATGACGGCGTGAATGTTGCGGCGGACGACGGCGTCGGACCCTTGCGCCCGACCCCGATCATGGCGTGGCTGCAGAACGTGGACGGCCCGATCGATGAGTTCAACCAGACCATGGTGGTGCAGGCCCCGGCAGGGGTTGCCGAGGCCGATGTGGCGATTGTGTTGCAGGCTTTGTTGGATCGTCATGCCATGCTGCGGCTGCGTATCGACGACGGCGAGGATGGCCGCGGTGGCGGGGACGGTTGGTCGTTGACGGTAACCGAGCCGGGGACCGTGGCTGTCGCGGAGCATGTGCAATCGGTGGATGAACTCACGGACGAGGCAGTGCGCGAAGCACGCGCACACCTGAATCCTCATGCCGGTGTCATGCTCAGCGCGTTGTGGGTACCGGCCACCGGACAGCTGGTGGTAATCATCCATCACCTGGCCATCGATGCGGTGTCCTGGCTGGTTCTGTTGGAAGATCTCAACATCGCCTGGGCCCAGCACCATGCGGGTCATCCGATCGTTCTGTCCGCGCCCCGCACCTCATTCTCGCGGTGGGCGCAGCTGCTCGATGAACATGCCCATGAGGCGGAAGTTGTTGCCCAGGCACAAGCCTGGCGGCAGGTGACCGATACCCCGGCGGTTTTCCCGGCAGTGCACCCGGAACAAGACACCTACGCCAATGCGGGCCGGCTGTCGCTCACCTTCGATGACGCCGAGACCGTCAAGGTGCTGCTGGCGGAGGTGCCCGCGGCATTCCACACCCGGATCCACGAAATCCTGCTCATCGCCTTCGCTCTCGCCACTACCGAATTCACCGGCAGTGACACCGTGGGCATCGACGTCGAAGCCCACGGGCGCCAAGAAGAACTCGATCCAACCGTCGACCTGTCCCGTACCGTGGGCTGGTTTACCGCGAAATACCCAGTGGCTCTGTCGGTGTCCGGTCTCGATTGGTCACAGGTTGGTGCGGGGGAGGCCGCGCTCGCCGCCGTCGTCAAGGACGCCAAGGAGCAGTTGGGCCGGCATCCGGACGGGATGACCTATGGCGCGCTGCGCTACCTGAACACCGATGTCGACGTGAACGGGGCCGACCCGGTGATCGGGTTCAACTACTTCGGGCGCCAGGGCGGCCCGGGAACCGATATGGCCGCCGATGGCTGGCGGATATGCCAGGACGGATCGTCGGCCACCCGCGTGGCCACGGCGATACCCATGCCGCTGATGCACACCGTGGAGCTCAACGCCGTCACCATAGACACCGGCGACGGCCCGCACCTGCACGCCGACTGGACTTGGGCGCCTTCGGCTCTCACCGAAGCCCAGGTACGTCGGCTGAGCCGACTCTGGTTCGAGGCCCTCGCCGGCATCTGCGCCCTGGTGCGCTCCGGTGGCGGCGGGTTCACTCCGTCGGATATCGCACCGGCCCGCCTGAGTCAGCACGAGATCGACCAACTTGCGCGCCTGCATCGCATCGATGATGTGCTGCCGCTGACACCCCTGCAACAGGGATTGTTCTTCCACGCCAATGCCATTCGTGGTGCTGAAGATCTGTACGCGATGCAGATGGACATCGGTCTGCGCGGTCCGCTCGACCAGCTCCGCCTCCGCGCCGCGATGCAGGCGGTCATCGCTCGCCATCCGAATCTGGTCGCCCGGTTCTATGGCCAGTTCGAGGAACCGGTGCAGGTCATTCCCGCCGACCCCGTAATCGCCTGGCGTTTTGTCGATCTCGCTGGCGAGACCATTCATGACATCGATGCCCAGGTTTTCCAGGTATGCGCGACCGAGCGTGCGGCGGTATGTGACCTCGCCAACGAACCGGTTTTCCGGGTGGCGTTGATCCGTACCGGTGAGCACCAGCATCGGCTGGTGCTCACCAACCACCACATTGTTCTCGATGGTTGGTCGATGCCGATTCTGTTGGGTGAGATTTTCGCCGGCTATTACGGTCATGCGCTGCCGGAGGCGGCGCCCTACCGCGGCTACGTGAGCTGGCTCGCGGCACGCGACACCGAGGCTGCGCGCGCGGCCTGGCGCGAGGTATTCGCGAACCTCGACACTCCCACTCTGGTGAGTCCGGGACACCGGCTGGGACGAGGCTTGCGTGGCAGTCGATCCTGCGAAGTACCGGCCGACACCGTTCACGCGCTATCCGCATTGGCCCGCTCGTCCCGGACGACCGTCAACACCGTGCTGCAGGCGGCCTGGGCTGTGGTGATGGCCTCGCTGACAGGGCAGCGCGACATCACGTTCGGTACCACCGTCTCCGGTAGGCCACCGGAGGTGCACGGCGCGGAATCCATGGTGGGACTGCTGATCAACACCGTCCCGGTGCGTGCCAACCTCACCGCGACAACCACCGTCAGTGACCTGCTGGCGCAGCTACAAGATGCACACAACCTCACGCTGGACCATCAGCACCTCACGCTCAACGAGATTCATCGCGTTACCGGCCACGATCAACTCTTCGACACGCTCTTCGCGTTCGAGAACTATCCGACCGACACCGGGGTGGCGCTGGCCGACAGGGAGCTGGCCATCTCCGATGTTGTCAGCAGGGAATCCACCCACTACCCATTGACGGTGCAAGCACAGCCCGGGCGCGAGCTGGGACTGCGCGTCGAGTACGACACCGAAGTATTCAGTGCGGACACCATCGAAGCGGTGATCGGCCGACTACAGCGAGCGCTCACGGTGATGACCGCCGATCCGGCGCGGCAGTTGTCGTCCTTGGATCTGCTTGATGCCGGCGAGCATGCGCGGTTGGCGGACTTCGGAAACCGGGCAACTCTGACTTGCCCCGAAAGCGCACGCATCTCCATACCGGAGCTGTTCGCTCGACACGTGGCGCGCATCCCGAACGCAGTAGCGGTCGTCGATGCGGGCCGGTCCACGACCTACCGCGAGCTTGACCGACTGTCGAACCGGTTGGCGCACATACTCATGGCCAACGGGGTGGGTCCGGGGCAGACTGTGGCGCTGTTGTTGTCGCGCTCGACGAACGCGATTGCGGCCATGTTGGCGGTGCTGAAAACCGGAGCCGCCTATCTGCCGATCGACCTGGCGTTGCCGACGGATCGGATGGGGTTCATGCTCGCCGACGCCGCGCCGGTGGCGGTGCTGACCTCGTCGGACCTGCGGACTCGGCTACTCGGCCATGATCTCGCCGTTATCGATGTCGACGATCTCGCGGTGTATGTGCAGTCCCCGGCACCGCTGCCGTGGCCGGATGCGGCGGGTGTCGCTTACGTGATCTACACCTCAGGCACCACCGGTGTGCCCAAAGGTGTTGCTATTACTCATCACAATCTCACGCAGCTGTTGGGTTCTCTTGAGGCTGGACTGCCGAAGGCGGGCGTGTGGTCGCAGAGCCACTCGTATTCGTTTGACTTCTCGGTGTGGGAGATCTGGGGCGCGCTGCTGGACGGTGGACGGCTGGTGGTGGTGCCGGATGCTGTCGTGCATTCACCAGAAGATCTCCGCGCCTTGGTTATCACCGAAAAGGTCGACGTCCTGTGCCAGACCCCATCTGCAGCGGGTGCCCTCTCTCCCGAGGGTTTGGAGTCGGTGGCATTGGTTCTCGGGGCGGAGTCGTGCCCAGCCGATCTGGTGGACCGCTGGGCGACGGGGCGGGTGATGATCAACGCCTACGGCCCGACCGAGACCACAATCTGCGCCTCGGTGAGTGTGGGCTTGACTGCGGGGGCCGGAGTGGCGCCCATCGGATCGCCGGTACCGGGTGCGGCGCTGTTTGTCTTGGACGGGTGGTTACGGCCGGTGCTGCCCGGTGTTGTCGGTGAGTTGTATGTGGCGGGCGACGGTGTCGGGCCCGGGTATTTGCGTCGCGCCGGACTGACCGCATCGCGGTATGTGGCCTGCCCGTTCGGAGAACCCGCGTCGCGGATGTATCGCACCGGAGACTTGGTGCGCTGGCGAGCCGACGGGCAGCTGCACTACGTGGGGCGCGCCGATGAGCAGGTCAAGATTCGTGGATACCGCATAGAACTCGGCGAAATCCAGTCCGCGCTGGCCGAATTGGAGGGAGTGGAGCAGGCGGTCGTGGTCGCTAGCGACGAGAACCCACTGGGTACACGGTTGGTGGGGTATGTCACTGGCACTGTCGATCCGGCGCAGATCCGCTCGCTGCTGGGGACACGGTTGCCCGCATACATGGTTCCGGCGGCGGTGGTGGTGCTCGGCGCATTGCCGCTGACCGCCAATGGCAAGCTCGACACGGGTGCGCTGCCGGCGCCCGAATACGTCGTTAGCCAGTACCGCGCGCCCGAAGGACCTACCGAGGAAATCCTGGTGGGTATCTACGCCCAGATTCTCGGCGTTAAGCGGGTGGGCGTCGACGACTCCTTCTTCGACCTTGGTGGGGACAGCATTTCGGCGATGCGCTTGATCGCCGCGATCAATACGGCGCTGGATGCCGACCTTCCGGTGCCCGTCGTGTTTGAGACACCCACCGTCAGGGGCCTGAGTCAACGGCTGGGTGTGGCCACCGGCGATGTGCCGACGATAGCGCCCGTCCAGACCCTGCACGAAGCGTCCGGCGTTCCGCTGTTCTGCATACATCCCGCCGGTGGGGTGAGCTGGCCGTATCACGTCTTTGGCAGCTACCTGGACTGCCCGATCATCGGAATTCAGCAAGCGCCATCGGACCAGCCGTCGTCAATTCGCGATATGGCGATCGACTACGCGAACAGAATCGAAGAGCTTTATCCCACAGGGCCTTACAACCTACTCGGCTGGTCCTTTGGCGGGGTGGTTGCGCATGAGGTGGCCGTCGAGCTGCAGCGGCGTGGACGCACGATTTCGCGTCTTGTGCTGCTCGATGCGCAGCCGGCCATCGACCAGACTTTGTTATCCGGGGTTTCTGCCCAGCCTCAACCTGGGAACGACGAGCAGATGGAGCAGCTGCTGCGCGAAGCAGGACTAGCCGACTTGGCTCGATACAAGCGAGTCTTCGCCTTGTTCGTGCAGAACATCAACGACAACATCACGAGATATCGTCAGCACCTTCCGGGCGTGTTCGACGGTGATGTGACCCTGTTCTCTGCGGAGCGCGACCAAGACGACCGCGCCTCGTTCCTCACGCGGTCGTGGGCGCCGCATGTCTCAGGAAGCGTTCACATTGAGCCGGTCGATTGCGCCCATGACGCGATGCTGACCAACGAATCGGCGGGCAAGTACGGGCAACGGCTATGGGGCGTTGTTGGTAGCGAATGACCTGCTAGAACTCGTGGCGACTTACGGTGGTGTGATAAACCGGCGAACCTTTGGGCAGTCCCGTGCCTAGTCACTCAGGGATTCCCGACGTCCCCGCGCGCCATCGCGAAATGCCTTGGGCGTCTTGCCCGTGCGCGCGCGAAAGAACTTGGTGAAGGCGGTAGGGCTGGATAGGCCGACTCGTGCCCCGATCGCGGCGCTGGACAGCTCTGTGTGTACAAGCAGACGCTTTGCTTCCAGAACTATCCTGTCGTCGATCAATTGTTTTGCGCCTTGACCGGTCACTTCTCGACATGCTCGAGTGAGCGTTCGCACGCTGTAGCCGAGAGCCCGCGCGTAGTCCTGGACGTGATGCTTGTGTGTGAATTCATACTCGACGGCGTCCCGAAAGCGCATGAACGCGGTATCGGCGGCAGAGTCGGTGTTCCCCGCGTGGGTGATGCACAACAACACGACGGCAAGCAGGCGGCGAACGACGTCGATGTGAACATCAGAGGGCAGGTCATCGCGGTGACCGTATTCGTCGGCGAGGACCTTCACAGCCCTCGTGGCAGAGGCCGACTGAATCAGCGGACTCGCGGTCGCAACCCGGTCGAGCTGCACCGCCGCGGCTGTTGTCTCATCGATGAACCCTGGACGAAACAGCACGGCGAAACCGGTCGATGTCTCTAGGCCCGGACCGAACTCGAGCACCTGATGTGGGCGTACCCATAGCCAATCTTCTGACACCAGTTCATATTCAGTGAAGTCGACAAATGTTTGAAGGCTCCCGTTGTTCACCACAATCAGATGGTGGAAGTCGGCGCGTAACGGGGCATGGGGATTGACCCCGTGCCCACGGGCGCGGGCGAGCAGTGCGGCCAAGGTGAGCACCGCCACCCCGGGCAGCGTGCCTTCCGGCTCCCGGAACGGAACTGTAGCCACGGTGGATTCAGTCATCTGTTCCCCTTTCCGCCTCGACAGTACATGTCCGATTTTGACCATACCGAGTCTGCGGCAGGACTCGGCGGCCTCGCAGAGTATGGGTAATTTGACTGGTGAATTGAGGGAAATCAGTGATTGTCGGCCAAGACCATGGTCGCTATCTGACCGAAAGAGACCATCATGCGACTCATTGTCGGAATCACCGGCGCCACCGGCGCCGTGCTTGGCATCCGGCTGCTGGAGAAGCTCTCGAAGCTCGACGTGGAGACACATCTTGTTCTCAGCCGGTGGGCCCGCACGACAATCGAACTGGAATGCGGCATGTCGGCCGCACAACTTGGCCGGTTGGCGCAGACCGTGCACCACCCCGAAGACCAGGCCGCGACCATATCGTCGGGGTCGTTTCGCACCGACGGCATGATCATCGCACCGTGTTCGATGAAGACATTGGCCGGGATTCGGGCGGGGTACGCCGAGGGACTGGTGGGCCGAGCTGCGGATGTCACCCTGAAGGAGCGGCGCAGACTCGTCCTGGTGCCACGCGAAACTCCGCTTAGCGAAATCCATTTGGAGAACATGCTGGCACTGTCGCGGATGGGTGTGCAGATCGTGCCGCCGATGCCTGCCTTCTACAACCATCCGCGGACTGTGGACGACATCGTCGACCACATTGTGGCCCGCATCCTTGACCAGTTCGATCTTCCGGCCCCCGATGCCAAACGCTGGGAAGGCATCCGGGCTGCCCACACGTGTTCTGTCGCTTCCTGAACCTCCTGCTCATAGATAGGACCCAACATGGCGTACGACGATTTGCGCAGTTTTCTCCAAGCCCTCGATAGTGAGGGGCAATTGGTGCATATCGCCGACGAGGTGATGCCCGAACCCGATGTCGCGGCGGCGGCCAACGCCGCGCCCCGACTCGGTGACAACGCTCCGGCCTTGTATTTCGACAATGTCAAGGGTTTCACCCGTGCCCGGATTGCGATGAACGTGCACGGATCCTGGGCCAACCACGCATTGGCGCTCGGACTGCCCAAGGAGACCGGCGTCAAGGCACAGGTTGACGAGTTCATCCGGCGATGGGATCAATTCCCGGTCAAACCTGAGCTGCGGGCCGATCCGCCGTGGGCGCAGAACACGCAAATCGGGGACGACGTCAACATTTTCGAGGTACTGCCCCTGATCCGGCTCAATGACGGCGACGGAGGCTTCTACATTGACAAGGCTGCTGTCATATCCAAAGATCCGGAGGACCCCGAAGATTCCGGAAAACAAAACGTCGGCATCTATCGCATCGAGGTAAAGGGGCACAGAAAGCTTGCGCTGCAGCCTGTCCCGATGCATGACATCGCGCAGCATCTACGCAAATCCGAAGAGGTTGGTGAGGATCTGCCGATAGCGATCACGCTCGGCAACGATCCGGTGATTTCGATCGTGGCCTCCACTCCTATGGGGTACGACCAGAATGAGTACGAGCTGGCCGGCGCGTTGCGCGGTGCGCCCGCGCCAATTTCGATGTCTCCGTTGTACGGGCTGCCGGTACCTTGGGGTTCCGAGGTTGTGATCGAGGGTGTCATCGAAGGCCGTAAACGGGAGATCGAGGGGCCTTTCGGCGAGTTCACCGGTCACTACTCCGGCGGGCGAAACATGACAGTGATCCGCATCGATCGCATCTCCTATCGCGATGACCCCATTTTCGAACATCTCTATCTGGGGATGCCGTGGACCGAGATCGACTACTTGATGGCTGCCAATACCTGTGTCCCGCTGTACCAACAGCTCAAGAAAGACTTCCCCGAGGTGCGCGCGGTCAATGCCACATATACGCATGGGCTGGTTGTGATCGTGTCCACCAAGATCCGCTACGGGGGCTTCGCCAAGAGCGTCGGCCTGCGGGTACTGACCACGCCACACGGCCTCGGATACGCGGCGACGGTGATCGTCGTCGATGAGGACGTGGACCCCTTCAATCTCCCGCAGGTGATGTGGGCGCTGTCAACCAAGATGAACCCTTCGGGCGATCTGGTACAAATCCCCAATCTTCCCGTGCTGGAGCTGGCGCCTCAGGCAAGTCCTGCAGGAATTGTTGACAAGCTCATCATCGACGCCACCACTCCTGTGGCGCCGGATCGCCGTGGCAACTATGGAAACCAAGTACGCGACTTGCCGGAGATGAATGAGTGGCTGCTCAAGCTCACCCAACTGACCGCAAACAATAGATAGCGAGGTAACTCAGTTGTCCGACAACAGTATTTGTCCACGTTGTGCATTCGGGACCGTAGCGAAGATCTTCGCGTCACCGGTTCCGGGGATCTGGGATGTGCTGCAGTGCCAGCAGTGCCTGTACTGCTGGCGCACCAGCGAGCCTGCCCGGCGTGCCCAGCGCGATGCGTATCCCGACAGCTTCAAGATGACTGCCGAGGACATTGCCAACGCCCCGGAGGTTCCATCGGTCCCACCGTTGCGCCGCGTCCAGACTCGGTAACACGACCGGAAGCCGCGCGCAGCTCGCCATATTGCCCGACTCAACAGGAAGACATCACTGTGACTCGCTACAGCACCACGATGTGGGAGGCGAAAGCCATCGATGGAAAAGCCGACCAAATCATTGCCTGGCTATCCAATAGCGTAGTGCCGCAGTTTGTTCTGCGTGACCCCCAGTGCCGAACGGAGGTTTATCGATCTGCGGATGATCGAGTGGTCCTGATTGCTACCGGAGCCGCATGGTCGCCGCAGATACCCGACATTCCCGATGGTCTCAGCGAACGCCCACCTCACCAGTGGCACTTCGAGCCATGTGGAGCTTCGTGGACGCAGGAGTGGCCGGCAAGGGCAGGAACACACACATTGCCGGAAGACATCATCGTCCGGGATATCGCGTACCGCGAATCCGCCGATGCCATCGATCCTTCCGGGAACCTGCTTGATCTCTATCTTCCCGGGGGTGCCGATGGCCCAGTGCCGCTGGTGATATGGACGATGGGAAGTGGATTTACCGCCCCGTCGGGCCGAGATGTTGGCGAAATGTTCGCGGCGCAACTCTTGCCGCACGGGTACGCGGTCGCCGCGGTGGCTGTGCGCGGAAGCTATCAAGCGCAATTCCCGGCCCAAAAGCATGACACTCTGGACGCGGTGGCGTTCCTGCGGCGCAATGCTGCGCAGTATTCGTTGGATCCCAAGCGTTTTGCCTACATCGGCCATTCCTCTGGAGGCTGGAGTGCGGCCGTAGCGGGTACCGAAGGTCATGGGGAATCGGCGGTGAGCGCGGTGATCGTGCTGTCGGCCCCCAGTGATATTGCGGCAATGGACCGGCAGGCGCTGCCGGACGCGGCACAGAGAATAGCCGCGGGCAAGGTCGAGCCTGATGTCGTCGACGTGTTACCGGCGTTCGATGGGAGACATGAGGCCGCCGATTCTCCCGAAGGAATGTTCCTCGGAGGTTCGGTGAGTTCTCGTCGTGATCAGGCAGTGGCTGCTAGTCCCGCACTGCATGTCAGCGCCGAGGGGCCGCCATTTCTTATTGCGCACGGCACGGAGGACGAGTATGTGCCCTTTGCGCAGGGCGCCACCCTCTACCGTGCACTGGCTGACGCCGGCCGGGACGTGACCTTTGTGGTGTTGGCCGGCGGGAATCACGTTGCGTCACTTCCTCCTTGGCCGTCCCAGATTGTCGAGAAGGCGACCGAGACGCGGAGCGTCGAAGGTCGCGTCACAACGACCAGCGCAGTTTCGGGAGCCGGCTGGTCTCAGATACTGAATTTCTTGGACACGCATCTGGCCGGGTGATCTGTGCTTCCTATTTAGAGAAACTTGCGCACTACATCTGAGGCAGACGCGGTCTATCGGCCTAGGCTGAGTCCGTGACTTCGGACAGACTGACCCTCACCGACAGCCCCGGCGGACACTGGCGGCGCATCGACATCGTCGACGAAACCGGATCCACCAATGCCGATCTGGTGGCGCGCGCGGCGGCAGGGGAGGACATCGACGGCGTCGTGCTGCTCGCCGAGCACCAGACCGCCGGCCGTGGCCGCCACGGCCGCAACTGGGGTGCGCCCGCGCACACGCAGTTGTCGATGTCGGTAGGCATCGGAGTGGGCGAGGTACCGCCGGATCGGTGGGGGCTGGTGCCGCTACTGGCCGGGGTGGCGATTGTCGACGCGGTCGCCGAGGTCAGCGGAATTCAAGCGGGGCTCAAATGGCCCAACGACGTGATTGTCGACGGGCGCAAGTTATGCGGAATCCTGGCCGAGGTCGCGACGCCCCATTCGGCCATCGTGCTTGGTCTCGGGCTCAATGCCACCTTCACCCAACACGAATTGCCCGACCCCAATGCGACATCTCTGACGATCCTCGGTTGGGCCAACCCGGACCGCGATGAGTTGGCACGCGCGGTGCTTCGTGAGCTGGGCGGCCGTGTTGAGCACTGGCGGACGGCGCGGGGTGTCGACGAGCGGTTGTTGGAGGACTACCGGGAGCGCAGTGTCACCCTGGGTTCCCGGGTGCGTGCGGAGCTACCGGGCGACCGCGAACTGGTGGGTGTTGCCGTTGGGCTCGGCAACGACGGACAACTGCGCATCGAGGGTGCCGACGGCACCGTCACCGCGGTCACGGCGGGCGACATCACCCATCTACGCCCGCTGAACGACCAGTAAAGTCGCTGCACGTGGGGTATCCGGAGAACGTGCTCGCCGATGACGAACAGGTGGTGTTACACCGCCACCCGCACTGGAAGCGGCTGATCGGCCCGGCGGTGGTGTTGATGCTGTCCACGGGCGTGGCCGCCTTTGTGGCCGCGATGGTCGACAACACCGACTGGCAAACCACCGCGAAGCAGGTGGTGATGATCGCCATCGGGGTGGTCTGGCTGGTGTTGGTCGGCTGGCTCAGCGTATGGCCGTTCCTGAACTGGTTGACCACGCACTTCGTCATCACCGACCGGCGGGTGATGTTCCGTCACGGATTGTTGAGCCGCTCGGGGATCGATATCCCACTGGCGCGGATCAACAGCGTCGAATTTCGGCATGGCCTGGTGGACAGAATTCTGCGCACCGGCACGCTGATCATCGAATCGGCGTCACAGGACCCGCTGGAATTCCATGAGATACCGCGAGTGGAGTACGTCCACTCGCTGCTGTATCACGAAGTCTTCGACACCCTCGGTTCGGAAGAGGGCGACAGCCGCTCCACCGGGCGCGGCCGGGAACGGCCGCCCGCCACGTGATGCGCTGAGCCGTACAAGCCGCGTCCCATCTCGGTGCCGTGATGTGCGGTGGTGCTGCTGGGCAGCCCCGTGTGTGGGTGTAGCGGGGTGACATTTTCCGGATCATCGTCCGATTCCTCGTCCGCCTCTGTGGCGACGAGAGCAATCGGGTCCTCGCCCTGACGTCCGAACTCGTCGGGGAACACCCAGCGGCGGAAGGCCCAGAACCGGAAGGCCATCTGCAGCAGGTTGCCGATGATGTAGGCGCTGATGAAGTCGGCGATGTTCTCCATCGTCAGGCTCACGTTTGGTACGCGCAGTTCGAAGACGTAACTCGACACCCACAGCGGGATCATGGCGAGGATCACGCCCATGCCGCTGACCGCGAAGAACAGCAGTGCTTCGTGGTGCCGCTCCCGGCCGCCGCGGTCCCGGAAACTCCACTCCCTATTAAGGATGTACGAGGCGATGACAGCGATGATGCCGGAAATGATCTTGGCGGTGAGGGGCTTGGGTTCCAGGATCGTCAGCTTGAGCGCATAGAAGATGCCGGAGTCGATGATGAATGTGGTGGCGCCGACAATGCCGAACTTGATCAGCTCATGGTGCCGCTCAGCGACAGGCCGGATGAACCGGGGCAGCCGGGCGATGGTGGCATCGGCGAAAGACACAAATGGCGAGTGTACGGAAGATGGCAGGGCAGTGCGAAGCGGTCGGCCGAGCTCGTCGAGTATTGGCCCCTCGTTCAGCTGCCGCTACGGGTCGCGCCGCCGCGCAGGTTGCGCCACGTGCGGGGACTCATCCCACGATGCGCGCGGAACCACCGGCTGAAGTTGCTCGGTGAGGAAAACCCCAGCATCTCGGAGACCTCGGTGAGGTTGTGCCGACCGCGTGTCACGAGGTGGTCGGCCAAATCGAGCCGGGTGGCATCGAGTAGAGCGGTGAAACTGGTGCCCTCGCTGGCCAGCTGCCGGTGAACGGTGCGCCGGTCGACACCAAGGCTCCGGGCGACATGATCGACCGAGCAGCGGCCGACGGGCAGCAGCAGCTCGATGAGATCTCGGACACGATCGACGGTTGTCGCGTCTCGGGGCCGTTCCGATGACTCCAGGACCGCCTGGCTGTACTGATGCAGTAGTGGGTCGAAACGGTCGTTTCGGCGATCAAGATCGGACGTGTATCCGACGATCTCGTCGTGCTGCTGCATGAACTCGATGCTCGGTCCGAAGACCCGGTGACGTATCGCCGGCTCGGAGGGATTCGCGCGGCGAAGATTGACCCTCAACGGGTGCCAAGTGTTTCCCAAGAAGGTGCGTAGCACCCCGACAAGCACCGCCAGCGCCAAGTCGGTGGACTGCGTGCAGGCTGTTGCTCCGCCCACATCGAGAACCAGCCGGATGACGGCGATTCCGTCGCGTTCCACCACCCGGATCCGCAGGGACTCGTTGTACATGGATTCGTGCCGGCACAACATCATGACGACATCGCGCACTGTGGGTTGCTCCCGCAGCACCAGGCTGAGCGGCCCCAGGCTGGACAGTCTGCGCCGTTCGGCCAGCCTGAGGCCGAAGTCGTCCAGCCCGCAGGCATCGGCGGAGGCCTCCAGGAGTGCGGCGACAGCGCTGGCGCTCACCCAATGGTCGGGTTGCGTTATGCCTGCCGGGTCCAGCCCGTGTTCCCGCATCAACTGCGCCGGATCCAGCCCGGATGCTCTGGCTACGTCGACGTACCCACTCAGCGCGGCGAACCGAACCTGCCTGCCGTCCATGGTGTCCCCAAAAGAATAGAAATCAGTCCCGTAAAGACAAGTATGCAGGATATCGCCTGCCTAACGTCGGAGATGAACCCAGAGACCAGACGAAAGGCGGGCCATGGCCTACGCAGTGCGGATCTACGAGACCGGCGGACCCGAGGTCCTCCGCGGGCAGAACGTCGAGGTGGGTGAACCCGGCCCCGGCGAGGTGAGAATCAGGCATCACGCCGTGGGGCTGAACTTCGCGGACACGTATTTCCGCACGGGCGTGTATCCCGTCGCGCTACCCGCAGGCATGGGTGTGGAGGCCTCGGGTGTCATCGAAGCCACCGGGCCCGGCGTGCCGGATTTCGGCGTGGGCGACCGCGTCACCTATACGGGCAGCCCGCTGGGCGCCTATAGCACCGAACGCGTCATGCCCGCCGAACATCTCATCCACCTGCCGGACGGTATCTCCTTCGACACCGCATCGGCCATCACCATGCGGGGGCTGACCACCGGGTACCTGCTGCGACGGATCCATCCGCTGCGGGCGGGTGACACCGTGCTGCTCCACGCCGCCGCGGGAGGGGTCGGGCTGTTGTTCCTGCAATGGGCGAACCTACTGGGCATCAACGTCATTGGCACCGTATCGAGCGAGGAAAAGGCCGAGATCGCCCGGGCTAACGGCTGTGCCCATGTGCTCATCTACCCGCGCGAGGACGTTGCCCGGCGAGTGCGGGACATCACCGGTGGAGCGGGTGTCCCCGTCGTCTACGACGGCATCGGAAAGACCACGTTTCGATCCTCGCTGGACTCGCTGGCCCGGCGCGGGCTGCTGGTGTGCTTCGGCACGGCGTCGGGCCCGGTCCCACCGATCGATGCGATGCAGTTGGCGGCCAAGGGATCTCTGTTCGTGACCAGGCCGGCGCTGGCCGATTACATCGCGGACCCGGCCGAGCGCGCGGAGCTGGCCGGCGAGCTGTTCGGCCATATCGCCGCAGGCCGGATCCGCGTCGATATCGGGCGCCGCTACCAACTTCAGGACGCGGTGGCGGCCCATCGCGATCTGGAGTCCGGCACGTCCATCGGTCAATCCATCTTCTCGCTGTGAGCTCCAGAAAAGGAAGCTGTCATGAATAGTGTTGCCCCGCTGAGCAAAATCCGTGTAGAGCCTTTGACGTGCACCATTGGCGCCGAGCTGTTCGATGTCGATCTAGCCGAGGCGGCGCGCAGCGATGAGCTCTTCGGCGAGCTCAGGAAGCTGCTGCTGGAGTACAAGGTGCTGTTCGTACGCGACCAGCACATGACCCGTGCCGACCATGTGGCACTGGCACAGCGATTTGGGCCGCTCGAGGACCATCCGGTCGCCGACAGTGATCCTGACCACCCTGGCCTGGTGCGGATCTACAAGGAGATCGACAGCGCCCCGGAGCATTACGAGAACTCCTTTCATTGCGATGCGACCTGGCGGGAGAACCCGCCCATGGGATGCGTGTTGCGCTGCGTTGAAACACCGCCCGTGGGTGGCGACACCATCTGGGTCAACATGGCGGAGGCCTACCGGCGGCTGCCCACGGCAGTGCGCGATCAGATCCGTGGCCTGCGCGCACGGCATTCGATCGAGGCCAGCTTCGGTGCCGCCATGTCGATGCACCGGCGGCATGAACTGCATGAGCGATACCCGGACGCTGAGCATCCGGTGGTGCGCACCCACCCGGAAACGGGGGAGGAGATCCTCTTCGTGAATTCCTTCACCACGCACCTGGTGAACTATCACCGTCCGGAGAACGTGCGCTTCGGCTTCGACTACGCGCCCGGCGCCTCGGAACTGCTGCAGTATCTGGTGCGTCAGGCCTCCGTCCCGGAATTCCAGGTGCGGTGGCGTTGGACACCGAACAGCGTCGCCATCTGGGACAACCGGTCAACGCAACACTATGCGGTTCAGGACTATTGGCCCGCCGTACGCAAGATGGAGCGCGCCGGAATGTGCGGAGACAGACCGTTCTAGCTGGGCACGGCGGCCAGCATGACACCATATGTCTGTGTCTGATGGTCTTCGCGCAAGCGGCTCATCCGTGTCCGCGACTCCGGTGGTCACCATGATCGGTGGCGGTCAGCTGGCCCGGATGACCCATCAGGCGTCGATCGCACTCGGTCAGACCCTGCGGGTTCTGGCCCACGCCGCCGATGAACCGGCGGCCCAAGTAACCCCCGATGTAGTCCTTGGTTCGCATACCGACCTGGACGACCTACGCCGCGCGGCCAAGGACGCCACCGTGGTCACCTTCGATCACGAGCATGTCCCCACCGCGTTTCTGGAAACCTTGCAGGACGAGGGCATCAACGTGCAGCCGCCGCCGTCGGCGCTCATCTACGCACAGGACAAGACGTTCATGCGGCGCAAGCTGCGGGACATCGGCGCGCCGGTGCCGGGATTCGCCGACATCCGGACCGTCTCCGATGTCGAGCGATTCGCCGCGGAGACGGGCAGCCAGGTCGTATTGAAGGCGGTACGCGGCGGATACGACGGCCGGGGCGTGTGGATCACCGACAGCCTGGACGAGGCACGCACGGTGGCCGCCGAGCAGCTGGCTGCGGGTGTCGAGCTTCTCGCCGAGGAACGTGTCGACATGCGCCGTGAACTGTCGGCCATGGTCGCCCGTTCACCCTTCGGGCAGGGGGCCGCCTGGCCGGTGGTGGAAACCGTTCAGCGCGATGGCATTTGCGCTGTGGTGATCGCGCCGGCGCCGAAGCTGCCCGAGGAGCTGGCCCTGCAGGCCGAGGGGCTCGCACTGCGGATTGCCAGCGAGCTTGGTGTGACGGGGTGTCTGGCGGTGGAGCTGTTCGAAACCAATGACGGCCGGCTGCTGGTCAATGAATTGGCGATGCGACCGCACAACTCGGGACATTGGAGCATGGACGGTGCGCGCACGGGGCAGTTCGAGCAGCACTTGCGTGCCGTGCTCGATTACCCCCTCGGATCTACCGAACCGCTGGCCCCGGTCACCGTCATGGCGAACGTGCTCGGTGCGCGCGAGACGCCCGCGATGTCGCTCGACGAACGGATGCACCATCTGATGGGCCGCATCCCGGAGGCGAAGGTGCACCTGTACGGCAAGGGCGAGCGTCCGGGCCGCAAGCTCGGGCATGTGAATATTCAAGGCCGCGTGGATGGTTCGCTGGCGGATCCGCAGTACGTGGCGGAGGTGCGTGAGCGTGCCGAGCGGGCGGCGCACTGGTTGTCGCACGCGGTATGGACCGATGGATGGGAAGGACACTAGAACGTGAGCGCACGGGTCGGCCTGATCATGGGCAGCGACAGCGACTGGTCGGTGATGTCGGATGCCGCGAACGCCTTGGCGGAGTTCGAGATTCCCTTTGAGGTGGGAGTTGTCTCCGCACACCGCACACCGGGACGCATGCTGGAGTACGCGCAGTCGGCGGCCGGGCGGGGTATCGAGGTGATCATCGCCGGCGCCGGCGGGGCTGCGCATCTGCCCGGCATGGTGGCCTCTGCCACGCCTCTGCCGGTGATCGGTGTTCCGGTGCCGCTGGCACGGCTGGACGGCCTGGACTCGCTGCTGTCGATCGTGCAGATGCCCGCGGGTGTGCCGGTCGCGACGGTGTCCATCGGCGGCGCCCGCAACGCCGGACTACTTGCCGCGCGAATCCTCGGGGTGTCCGATACCGCACTGCGGGACAAGGTCGTTGCCTTCCAGGCGAGTATGGAAGCCACCGTTTTGGAGAAAGACGAGGCCCTGCGGCGCAGACTGTTGGAGGACTAGATTTGAGCGTGACGTACAGTTAACGGCGACTAACTTTGATCGACTCTGGAGGCTGTGATGGCTGGGAACCCGTCGTTTGACCTGTTCAAGTTGGGCGAGGAGCACGACGAGCTGCGTGCGGCGATCCGGGGACTGGCCGAAAAAGAGATCGCACCGCACGCCAAGGACGTCGACGAAAAGGCGCGATTCCCGCAAGAGGCCCTCGATGCGTTGGTCGCCTCGGGCTTCAACGCCGTGCATGTGCCCGAGGAGTACGACGGTCAGGGCGCCGATAGCGTGGCCGCCTGCATCGTCATCGAAGAGGTGGCCCGGGTCTGCGCCTCGTCCTCGCTGATCCCCGCCGTCAACAAGCTCGGCACCATGGGTCTGATCCTCAACGGCTCCGATGAGCTCAAGAAGCAGGTGCTGCCCTCGATCGCCAGCGGTGAGGCCATGGCCTCCTACGCGCTGTCCGAGCGTGAGGCCGGCAGTGACGCCGCGAGCATGCGCACCCGCGCGAAGGCCGACGGCGACGACTGGATCATCAACGGTTCCAAGTGCTGGATCACCAACGGCGGAAAGTCGTCCTGGTACACCGTCATGGCGGTGACCGACCCCGAGAAGAAGGCCAACGGCATCTCGGCGTTCATGGTGCACAAGGACGACGAGGGATTCACCGTCGGACCGCTGGAGCACAAGCTCGGCATCAAGGGCTCGCCGACCGCCGAGCTGTACTTCGAGAACTGCCGCATCCCGGGGGACCGGATCATCGGTGAGCCCGGCACCGGGTTCAAGACCGCGCTGCAGACGCTGGATCACACCCGTCCGACCATCGGTGCCCAGGCGCTCGGTATCGCCCAGGGTGCACTGGACCAGGCCATCGCGTACACCAAGGACCGCAAGCAGTTCGGCAAGTCCATCAGCGACTTCCAGGGCGTGCAGTTCATGCTGGCCGATATGGCGATGAAGGTCGAGGCCGCGCGCCTCATGGTCTATACCGCCGCCGCCCGCGCCGAGCGTGGCGAAAAGAATCTGGGCTTCATCTCGTCGGCGTCCAAGTGCTTCGCCAGCGATGTGGCCATGGAGGTCACCACCGATGCCGTGCAGCTGTTCGGTGGCGCCGGATACACCACCGACTTCCCTGTGGAGCGGATGATGCGCGATGCCAAGATCACCCAGATCTACGAGGGCACCAACCAGATTCAGCGCGTCGTGATGAGCCGCGCGCTCCTCACCTCCTGACCGCGAACATGCTTAAATGTGCCTAAATGTGCCGATATTCGGCACATTTGAGCATGCTCACGCGGCGTGGTGACGCAGATGGGCGTTCCCCAAATATCCCGAATTCGGGACATTTGGGCATGCTCGCGCTAAGGAGCGGGGAGAGTCTTCGTGACCTTTTCGGACACAACCCGCCGTTCCTGTGCGGCGGCATCGGGATTGGCCACCTGAACCAGCGACGCCCCGGTGATGAGCACCGCCAGCAGATTGGTGATCAGCGTCTCGGGGGTGTGCCAGGGGCCCGAGCTCAATACCCGGTCCTGCGTCGTGATGCCTTGTGCTACAGCACTTTCTCGTGCGGATGCGGCCACTTCGTCGACGCTTCGGCCGTCCAGCGCGGGTCCCGCGCCGGCCGGGGAGAAGCGGTCTCCGTGCACCCGGACAGCCGTCGAGTAGTCGGTCAGCCCGAGCGGCAAATTGGGCACGGGGCGCCCGAATGCGTCCAGGGATAGCACACAGATCTCGTCCGCGTCCGGTTCGTCGCCGGCCGCGCAGAACGCCACGTCGGTGGTGTCGTCGCGAAAAACCACTTCGGCACCGGCCCACCAGATTCCGAGCAGCACGCCCGCGGTCTGCCAATGCGCGGGAAGACGCACCGCCACCGTGGACCCGGGACCCGCACCCAACTCGTCGCGCAGCATGTTGGCCGTCTTGGCTGCCCAGTTGGCCAGCGTCACTGTCGAGAGTTCGATGCGTTCACCGGTGGCATCGTCGTAGTAGGTGATCCGTGGGGCGGGATTGTTCATATCGCCCAGCAGGAGTGAGGTCAGCGTTGTCATCAGTTGACGCAACGCGGTCCGTTGGCCGCC
Organism: Mycobacteroides franklinii; assembly: GCF_002013895.1. GTDB lineage: Bacteria > Actinomycetota > Actinomycetes > Mycobacteriales > Mycobacteriaceae > Mycobacterium > Mycobacterium franklinii. The sequence goes on from NZ_MAFQ01000017.1 coordinate 63,472, forward strand.
GTGAAAATCGGCGAGGGGGGCGGAGGGGGTGAGTCTTGTTCGGTGGAACCGGTTTCCGAGGCGGCAGGCGTGGTCTCACGACCAGACCCGGGACCGTGGTAATCACTGGACAGCACCACCCGGACGGTGTGTTCGGGCAGGCCCTGCTTTTCCACCACGGGCAGCCCCAGCGCCTCGCCGACCGCCTTGGCGCCCGGGTCATCCTGTGAGGCGGCCTGAACCTGGCTGCTGCCCGCGTGATCACGGTCGTTGTTGCCGACCTTGCCTGCGGTGAATCCCTTGCCCGACAGGAGTTCCGACACGGCGGCGGCGAGCCCGTTGATCTGGGTCTCGTTCACCACGTCGGCGGTCGTCTGATCTCTGGAATAGGTGGCTTCCTCGGCCTTGCCCTGCGCCTGTTGGTCCAACAGCCCGGACACCCAGCTACGCACCTGGTCGGGGTCCACCTTGACGACGCTTTGCGAGCCGTCTTCGGTCCAGCCGTCCTCGCGCAGGATCGGGATCGTCGCGAATGCCATGTTGCCCCCGGACAGTCCCTGCAGCTGCTGGATGAAGTCCATGACATCCCAGCCCTGGCTGAGCACCACGGTGCGGGTGATCGCGTCGCGCAACTTGCCCAGCGTGGTGGTGTTGGTCAGGGTGCCGCCGGAGAGCGCCGAATGCGCCAACGACGACATCACGACCTGTTGCCGCACCACCCGATCGAGGTCGCCGCGGGGCAGGTCGTGGCGCTGACGCACGAAGCTCAGAGCGTTCGGGCCGTCGAGCGTCTGCGGCCCGGCAGGGAAGTCCGCACCCGACATCGGCTCGTTGACGGCCTCGTTGAGGCACACGTTGACGCCGCCCAGCGCATCGGTCATCAGCACGAACCCGAGCATGCTGACCTCGGCGTACCGATCGACGGTGACACCCGTCAGCTTGCCGACGGTCTGGATGAGCGCCGAACGCCCGGCATCGACTGATTCACGCTCGGCGGCCTCCAGCGTCTCGCCGGATTCGACACGCTTCCTTCTGTCGTTTTCCTTGGCCTCGCCGTAGACGCCGTTGATCTTCCCCTTGGTGCCGTCGGGAATGGTGACGTACGAGTCACGCGGGATGGAGATCGCCGTCGCGGACTTCCCGTTGTTGGGGATGCGGATGAGGATGATGGTGTCGGTGTTGGTGGCGGTTTCGTCCCCGGCGCGCAACATCGACAGTTCTTCCTGCGAGAGCGGGTTGCCGTGCGCATCGCTACGGCTGTCGACACCCACCATCAGAATGTCGATCGCGCCGTCATTGGGCTTCCCCGCGTTGCCGAACAGACCGGGAAGATCAAACCGGGCGATGTTCGGATCGATGTTGCCGATCTTTCCCCAGGCCGCGCCGGTGATCACCATGACGGCGACCGCTGCCAGCGTGGCAATACCCCGCCACAAGGGGCGCGGTGGCTCCGTCTGCGATGAGCCGCTCGCGCGTAGAGCGTGCGGGTCAGTCACGATGTCGGTCCATTCCTTCCGGCCGGGCATTTCGCCGGGCAACGAGTCGCAAGCCTGGTCCAGGCTACGTCGGGGTGATGCCCATCCTTCGGAAGCGAACTCGGCGTGCCAGACTCTAGATGTGCTTGTTATCACCGGAGCGGGTGGCCAATTGGGCTCTCATCTTATCGCCCGCGCGGCGCGGCGCGGTCTGGCGATCAGGGCGCTGAAGTCCTCCGATTGGGATATTACCGCTGGTGATGCGCCCGACGGTGTGGTTGCTGGGGGGGACACCGTCATCAACTGCGCGGCCTACACCGCCGTCGATGCCGCGGAATCGGATGAGGCCAGGGCATACGCGGTCAACGCCACCGGTGCAGCCAATGTTGCGCAGGTGTGCCGAGATGTCGGCGCCAGACTCATCCATATCTCCACCGACTATGTCTTCAGCGGTTACTTCGCAGATGCCCCGCCGGCCCCGTACCGGACCGATGCCGCTACCGCCCCGGAAGGCGTATACGGCCGGACCAAACTTGCCGGGGAGCGGGCCGTGCACGAAACGTTGCCGTCTGCGCATGTGGTGCGTACGGCCTGGGTGTACACCGGTGTGGGCGGCGATTTCGTCGGAGTCATGCGCAGGCTCGCCGGGGGCGACGGGCCGGTGCGCGTGGTCACCGACCAGACAGGGTCTCCGACGTATGCCGCCGATCTCGCCGAGGGACTACTGGACTTGACGGCGGCAGAAGTCGACGCCCCGATCCTGCACGCCACCGGGGGCGGGGTGGTGAATCGCTTCGACTGGGCGAAGGAGGTATTCGACCTGGTCGGGGCCGATAGCTCGCGGGTCCAGCCGTGCCTTTCCGTCGATATGCCGAGGCCGGCTCCGCGCCCGCCCTACTCGGCGCTCGATGGCACCCAGTGGGCCGACGCGGGTCTGCCGCCGCTGCGTCCTTGGCGGGAGGCGCTGGCTGAGGCGTTGGCCACACACTAGGGGTAGGTACCCTCTAGCACCGTGCTGGATCCTCATCGCGCGAGCGACTCTTCGGTGACTGATCAGGTCGCCGTGGTGACGGTGACGTACTCGCCCGGCGAGCACCTACACCGTTTCCTCCGAACGCTGCGCCACGCCACGGATCGGCCGCTGCGGGTGATCCTGGCCGACAACGGCTCGACCGACGGTGCGCCCGAGGCCGCCGCGGAAGAGCCCGATGTGGAGCTGCTCCGTACCGGCGGCAACGTCGGTTACGGGAAGGCCGCCAACCTGGGGGTCGCCCAGGTTGACCCCGCTGCCGAATGGATTGTGATCGCGAACCCCGATGTCCAGTGGGGCCCCGGAAGCATCGACGCCCTCCTGGAGGTCGCGCAACGGTGGCCTGCCGCGGGCGCACTGGGACCGCTGATTCGCGAGCCCGATGGAACCGTGTACCCGTCGGCGCGAGTGGTGCCGACCTTGACCGGTGGCGCGCTCCACGCGCTGCTGGGCTCGGTGTGGCCGGCCAACCCCTGGACCGCGGCCTACCGCCAGGACCGGATGGAACCGTCCGAACGCATCGTCGGATGGCTGTCGGGTTCCTGCTTGCTGCTCCGACGCACGGCATTCGATGCCATCGGCGGATTCGATCCGCGTTACTTCATGTACATGGAGGATGTCGATCTGGGGGATCGGCTCGCGCGTGCGGGCTGGCAGAACGTGTATGCGCCCACCGCGGAGGTTGTGCATGCGAAAGGTCATGCGGCCGGACGCGATCCGGCGCGCAGCCTGGGCGCACACCACGACAGCGTCTATATTTTCCAATCCGATCGGCATCCACACTGGTGGCAGGCGCCATTGCGCTGGAGCATCCGGGGCGCGCTGGCGGCCCGATCCGCCATCGTGGTGAGCGCGGCCATCCGCGCCAATCGGCGCCGAGACAAGCAAGGAGATGGGAATGCCTGACAGAGTTCTACCCGGCACTGTGAAAGCCGATGCGGTCATCTTGGTGGGTGGGCAGGGCACCCGGTTGCGCCCGCTGACCCTGTCGGCGCCCAAACCGATGCTGCCGATCGCGGGCTTCCCCTTTCTGACGCATGTGCTGTCGCGGGTCGCCGCGGCAGGGATCGATCATGTGGTGCTCGGGACGTCCTACCGGGCCGAGGTGTTCGAGTCCGAGTTCGGCGACGGGGCCAAGCTGGGTCTGCAGATCACCTATGTGTACGAGGAGGAGCCGCTGGGAACCGGCGGTGCCATCCGGAATGTGCTGGACCACCTGCGCTACGACACCGCCCTGATCTTCAATGGGGATGTGCTGTCCGGTCTGGACCTGAAAGACCTTCTCGCGCATCATGAACAGACTCAGGCCGATTTGACATTGCACCTGGTTCGGGTCGGTGACCCGCGTGCGTTCGGTTGTGTGCCTACCGATTCCGAGGGCCGGGTCACCGCGTTCCTGGAGAAGACCGAGGACCCGCCCACCGATCAGATCAACGCCGGGTGTTACGTATTCCGGCGTGAGCTGATCGAGCAGATTCCGTCGGGTCGGCCGGTTTCGGTTGAGCGGGAGGTCTTTCCGGGACTGCTGAGCAGTGGAGCCAAGGTGTGCGGCTACGTGGACACCAGTTACTGGCGCGATATGGGAACGCCCGAGGACTTCGTGCGTGGATCGGCCGACCTGGTTCGCGGGATCGCGCCGTCACCAGCGATCCCCGAGCATCCGGGCGAGGCGCTGGTGCATGACGGTGCCTCGGTGGCACCGGGGGCGGTGGTCATCGGTGGCACCGTGGTGGGCCGGGGCGCCGAAATCGGGCCCGGTGCACGGCTTGACGGTGCGGTTGTGTTCGACGGCGCGCGCATCGAAGCGGGTGCGGTGGTGGAACGCTCCATCATCGGATTCGGCGCCCGGATCGGGCCGCGCGCGCTGGTGCGCGACGGGGTGATCGGTGACGGCGCCGACATCGGCGCACGGTGCGAGCTGCTCCGCGGTGCCCGGGTGTGGCCTGGAGTCACCATTCCGGATGGCGGCATCAGGTACTCGTCGGACGTGTAGCCCATGCGCGGTGTGCGGCTGTTCGTGTGCGGGGCAACCGTTCTCGCGCTGATCGGCTGCTCGGGCAAGGTCGATCACGACCAGCAGGCGCGGGATCTGCAACGTGCTCGGGACAACCTGAAGAAGGTCGAGCTCACCATTCCCGACTCCTACAGTCTGGTCTCGATGACGTACTTCCCCGAACCATTCGTGGGTCAAGGCTGGCGCTCCGGAGCCTTCGAGTCGACGACCTCACCGCCGGCACCAATGCTCTTGCGCGGTAATCCGATCCGAACCGAGCCGGTAGCCTGCGACCGCATACCGCAACGGACCGACCCTGACTGGTTGAAGGCCGGATTCAACTGTGACATGCCAAACGGCCGCTATGGCGTCGCCGACAGCATGTACGGCATCAGCGTGTTCACCGGCGAGCTGCCCTCCGGTGAGTCCCGCATCTATCTGCGCGTCGAGGGGCACTAGCGCAGACGGGTACGTGCCCGCTGGGCCAGCACCGCCACCGAGTGATCTTCATCGGGAATGCGATCGATGGGCCACCAGCGCAGGTCGAGTGATTCTTCGCTGACGGAGATCTGTGCGCCTTCCGGTGCGTGCGCCAAGAACTGCAGATCGAGATGGCGGGTTGGTACACCGAGTGAGCAAGTGATCGGATGTACATGTATGCCAAGCAGATTCGGCTCAAGGGTGAGGTCTGCTATCCCGGACTCCTCGGTCGCCTCTCGCAGGGCGGCGTCCCAGATGGTGGAGTCCTCTTCCTCGCAGTGGCCACCAAGCTGTAGCCACCTGCCCACCCGGGGGTGCAGGGTCAGCAACGCCTGCGATCCGTCGTGGTTGACCACCAGTGCCGAGGCGGTGATATGACCGGCGGCGCTGCGGCGGCGGCAGGCATCGGGGTTGGCGTCGAGAAATGCCAGCACCGAGTGCCGCAGACTGTCTTGCTCAGCGTCGGGCGCCTCCCATGAGGAGAGCAGCTCGACGGTAGAAGCTCGTAGACCCGACACCGCCTGATGTTCTTCACCCATCTGGCTCATCACAGCTCCACCAACATCTGGCCCGGCGGCAGGGGAGTGCGCGGGTCCAGTCCTGCCTCCGGGTAACCGTAGGGATAGCCAATGGCGATGGCGCCCATGGGTTCCCATGACGCATCCAATTTCAGCTGACGGCGCACGACGTCCCCCGCGAAAATCGTGGATCCGATCCAGCAGCTCCCGACTTCTCGTGCGGCGAGTGCGACCAACAGTGCCTGCACGGCCGCGCCGACCGCAACGGTGAACATGGTGCGCTCCGCGGCGGTTCGCCGCTCGTCCGGATAGTCGTGGGCGCCGTCGGGCACCAGGAATGGGACCACCATCTCCGGTGCGTCATAGAGGATTTGTCCGCGCCCCACCCGCTTCTCGACGGACTCCGGGCTGCGCCCATCGGCGGCGAGGTCGGTCGCCCAGGCCTGCTTCAAGGCGTCCAAGAGTGCCCGGCGCATCGTGAGATCGCGCACCCATACGAATCGGACCGGATGGGTGTGATGCGGGGCGGGGGCCGTCAGGGCCTCGCCGATCGCTTCGCGTAGTAGATCGGGATCGACTGCGGTGTCGGCGAATTGCCGGATGGAGCGGCGCACGAGTACCGCCTCGCGGCGTCCCTGCGCCAGGGCCTCATTGGTGCCCAGCCAGAACAGGTCGTCCGGCCCCGAGCGCAGCAGATCCTGGGCCGCGCTGCCGTCATCGGGCAAGGTCAGGCCGCGCACCACTGCGACCGGTACGTCGGTGAGCTTGCCCTTGACCAGGTCGGCGGCGGCCGAGATCTCGTCGGCGATGGCGACTTCGGTAACCTGAAGTTCGTTCCCGTGCTTATCTTTTGCACCGGCATAGCCGTAGAGGACGGGTATGCCCGCGGAACCGATGGCCGCATCGGTCTGGCCGTTGCGCCAGGCCCGACCCATGGTGTCGGTGATGACCACCGCGACATTCACGCCCAGCCGTCGCGAGAGCGCTGCCCGGATCGCCGCCGCACTGGCGTCGGGGTCGGTGGGAAGCAGAACTAGTTCGGCGGTGTCGACGTTTGATGCGTCGATGCCCGCGGCGGCCTGCACGATGCCGATGGTGTTCTCGGTGATCAGCGTCTTGCCCTTGCGGGCCAGCACGCGTACCGACTCCGAATCGATCAGCTTGCGCCGCAGGGCGTCCCGTGCCTCGGGGTCGGCGGGTGCGGCGACGATCCGGCCCTCGGCCTTGGAGATGATCTTGCTGGTGATGACGATCACATCGCCGTCGCGCATCCACGATGCCGCCTCTGCGACGGCCGCGGCCACGTCGTCGCCCGGGCGGAATTCGGGTAGTCCTGTTACGGGTAAGATCTCGACGGGAGCCGCCGAACCATGTTCCGGTGCAGGAGAATCCGCAGGTGGGGTCATAAAGTAACTCCGGCCAGGTCTAGTCCCGCACGTACCATTGCGGCCGTCGCGTCGGGGTCGGTCATGAGCAGCGGAACCGACCGTACCTGAACTCCCGCAATGTGAGCGGCGTCACCCTCGTCGACAAGCCAGCCGTCGAGGATGCCGGTCTGTGACCGGGCGCCGAAGTGTTCTCCCACACCTTGGGAGCTGACCTCGACACCGATCACGCGCAAACATTCGTCGGCCATTCCGCGTAGCGGCTTGCCCGACACGATCGGCGAGTACCCGATGACCGGAGCGGAGGTCGTGCGGAGTGCCCCGCGAACTCCGCCGACCGCCAGGATGGCCCCGACGCTCACCACCGGATTGGACGGCGCCAGCAAGACCACATCGGCCTCGCCGATGGCCTCGGCAACTCCCGGGCCGGACTTTGCTTCGTCGGCGCCGACAAAGGCGAAGCTGTGCGTCGGGACCTGCGCGCGATGCTGCACCCACCACTGCTGGAAATGGATGGCGCGCTGCTCGCCGTCGGCCGGGTCGGTGATCACCACGTGGGTCTCGCAGCGGTCGTCGCTGGCGGGTAACAGCCGGACTCCGGGCTGCCATCGATTGCATAACGCTTCGGTGACCGCTGATAGCGGATAACCGGCTCGCAGCATTTGGCTGCGTATGAGGTGAGTGGCCAGGTCCCTGTCGCCGAGTGAGAACCAGTCGGGCTGGGCGCCGTAGGCCGCCAGCTCCTCCATGGCATTCCACGTCTCGTCGCGGTGCCCCCAGCCGCGATCCTGATCGACTCCGCCGCCCAGGGTGTACATGCAGGTGTCCAGGTCAGGACAGATCCTGACACCGTGCATCCAGGCGTCGTCGCCAATGTTCACGATGGCGTTAATTTGATGCTTGCTGGAATCTGATCCGAGCAAGCGTTGGACGCCGAGCAGGAAGCGCGCTCCGCCGACGCCGCCGACGAGGACGGTGACTTTCACGTTGACCGAGACTAGTGCGCCGGCAATGACGCGACACGCCACGAGGGCGCCACGCCGTTTTTGTCGGTCGCAGATGGTATGAATTTTCGTCCTTCGCTTGACCCCGGCAGCGAACACGTGTGTAATCACACCAGTGTCATTCCTCGGGCTGAGTTTGTAAGTCGCAGGCGCAGACCGGGATTCGATCAAGTGTTCGAATGGAATGGCCGGGAAACGAAGATGTGGGCACGAAACCGGGCAATACGGGCTGTATTTGGATGCAAGAGGAACAGTGAGGAGGCGGGACGATGCTGTTCGGGCGCAATGAATTCGGCGTACACGACGAGCTGAGTTCCGGCGTTGGCACGGGTGCGACGGGCTTGCCGCCCGCACGTCCACATCTAACGTTGGTGCAGAACGATTTTGACGCGATTGCTGGTGTCACTGACGATCAGTGGCAGGAAAAGGCGCTGTGCGCACAGACCGATCCCGAGGCCTTCTTCCCTGAAAAGGGTGGGTCGACTCGTGAAGCCAAGCGCATCTGCCAGGGCTGCGAGGTCAAGGACGAGTGCCTTGAGTACGCACTGGCCAATGACGAGCGGTTCGGTATTTGGGGTGGCCTCTCCGAACGTGAGCGGCGTCGCCTGAAGCGGGGCATCATCTAACTCCGCGTTCGACCAGGGCGGAGTCAGTCGCCCTCGTCGGTGATGGTTGGGTCGATCACCGACGGCTCCACCCCCAGGTGGGTGGCAACCTGCGCGACCAACAGATCGTGCAGCAGATCCGACAAATCTCCAGATTTCTTCGCGCGCAATTCGATTGGCTTGCGGAACAAGACAATTCGCGCCCGGGTGGTGTTGCCCCGGGTGTCGACGCCAGCAGGAATCAGCCTCGCCAGCGGTATCGGTCCATCCGCGATCACCTCCGGCGGCCACTGCACCGAATCCGGGTCCTTGGGCTGGATGCGCGGAATCTCATCGACCGCGACGTCCAAACCCGCTAGCCGCGACTGCCAGGCCCGCTCAATCGGCTCGTAGGCTTCCAGTACCGCCATATCGAAACGCTCGGCGCGTGAGCGCCAGCCGGGAACGGTCGGCGGCAGTAGGGGCCCACGGAAATCGCGCCCCCTGCGAGAGCCCTGCGAACTCGATCCCCCAGAGGTCCCGCCGCGCCGTCCGTCACGTGACATACGAAAGATGGTAACGGTGTGACTCCTGTGATTGACGAATCACAACGAGCCGATCACCGGACGGTCTCGGTCGGTGCACAGCGCGTGTCTGCGGGTCGGAACGTGTTTGCGCACGCTAGCCTCAACGTTTGTGAGAGCCCCCCGTCGCTGCTGTCGACCCGGGTGCCCGAGTACCGCCGTGGCGACGTTGACGTTCGTCTACGCGGATTCGACGGCCGTGGTTGGGCCGCTGGCCACGTCCAGCGAGCCGCATTCGTGGGATCTGTGCGCGCAACACGCGAGCCGGATCACCGCGCCCCGCGGATGGGAGCTGGTCCGCTACAACGGTCCTTTACCGTCCAATCCAGAGGACGACGACCTGGTTGCCCTGGCAGATGCGGTGCGCGAGCCCGCCGGTGTCCGGGTGGCCGCGGCTGGATTCAGCGAGCCGGCGTTCGATGTCAGCAGCCCCGCGCCCAATGCCGCCCCGCGGCCCGTCCATCCGGCTCCGGTGGGGCGGCGTCGAGGACATCTGCGGGTTCTGCCTGATCCTTCCGAGTGAGGCTGGTCCGAACGAGTATTTGTCCGGGAGAGTGAGGCTGGTCCGAACGAGTATTTGTCCCGGAGTGAGGCCGGTTCGCGCGAGTGCCGATATCGGGCAGCTCTGACTAGGCACTTTCGGCGCGGCCTGATTACATTCTGTAGCCTCTCGCCGGACGTTCACGTTGGGCACTCGCCGACCACTAGGCTGGCCAGCGATACCTAACGTCCGGCTTTCAACAGATCAATAGGAGTGCTCTCGTCATGGCCCGGTCTGCCGACGCTGTCCACGCTGTCATCAAGGCGTACGACGTTCGTGGCCTACTGGGCGAGCAGATCGACGAGTCCTTTGTCTTCGACGTGGGTTCCTCGTTCGCACGTCTGGTCAAGGCCGAGCGGGACGACCCGTCCAGGCCGCTGCGGATCGTCGTGGGCCGCGATATGCGTGACTCGTCGCCCTCTCTGGCGCAGGCGTTCACGGACGGCGTCACCGCCCAGGGCGTCGACGTGGTGCAGATCGGGCTGGCATCCACCGACCAGCTGTACTTCGCGTCCGGATTGTTGGACTGCCCGGGCGCGATGTTCACCGCCAGCCACAATCCGGCCGCATACAACGGAATCAAGCTGTGCCGCGCCGGGGCCAAGCCCGTGGGCAAGGACAGCGGCCTGTCCGTCATCAGCGATGAGCTCATCGGCGGAGTGCCCGGTTACGACGGTCCTGCGGGCGCCGTCACCAAGCGCGATGTGCTCGCCGAATACGGCGAGTTCCTGCGGTCGCTGGTTCAGTTGAGTGCGGCACGCCCGCTTCGGGTGGCGGTGGACGCCGGTAATGGCATGGCCGGGCACACGACACCCGCGGTGTTGGGTTCGATTTCGTCGATCACTGTCGCGCCCTTGTATTTCGAGTTGGACGGCAACTTTCCCAACCACGAGGCCAATCCGCTCGATCCCGAGAACCTCAGGGATCTGCAGGCCTTCGTGGGTGCCGAGAGTGCCGATATCGGTCTTGCCTTCGACGGCGACGCCGACCGTTGTTTCGTGGTCGATGAGCGCGGGCGCGCCGTATCGCCCTCCGCGGTAACCGCTTTGGTGGCCCGTCGAGAGTTGGAGCGGGAGATCGGCGGCACCGTCATCCATAACTTGATCACCTCGCGCGCCGTCCCGGAGCTCGTCATCGAGCATGGCGGAACTCCGGTGCGATCCCGGGTTGGTCACTCGTTCATCAAGGCGTTGATGGCCGAGACCGGCGCGATCTTCGGCGGTGAGCACTCCGCGCACTATTACTTCCGGGATTTCTGGGGCGCCGACTCCGGCATGCTGGCGGCTCTGCATGTACTGGCGGCTCTCAGCGAACAAGATCGGCCGCTGTCGGATCTGATGTCGGACTACGAGCGCTACGCGTCTTCCGGCGAGATCAACTTCCGCGTCTCGAATGTCAAGGCCTGTGTCGACGAAGTGCTGAAGTCATTTGGCACCCAGATAGTTTCGATCGATCACCTCGACGGTGTCACCGTCGACATCGGTGCGGGAACGTGGTTCAACCTGCGCACGTCCAACACCGAGCCCCTGCTGCGGCTCAACGTCGAGGCGCGCACAGATGAGGATGTGGCCGCCGTAGTCGCGCGTGTCACCGATTTGGTGGACCGCACAGAGGCTGCCACCTGATGAACGCCACCATCGATCTGGACGACGCCGAGGGTCTCTTGGCGGCGGATCGCGATGGGGCGCTGCAGGCCGCGTCGATGGCCGGATCGCAGGTGCGTGCCGTGGGCACCGCCATCGCCGAGGGCGCGCTAGAACCATTGCGGTCGGAGGACCGATCGCGCGCCGTCGTGTGGGTCTCCGGGCGCGGTACCGCCGCCACAGCCGGAGCGATTCTGGCTGGCGCGCTAGCAGATACGGTGAGCCTGCCATTCGTGACTGCCACCCGTGCGCCGGTTTGGGTGGGCCCGCTCGATGTCATGGTGATTGCCGGTGACGACGCCGGTGATCCGGCCCTGAGTGCCGCGGTATCGGTGGGTACTCGCCGGGGCGCGCGGGTGGTCATTGCCGCCCCGGATGAGGGGCCTCTAGCGGATTCCGGTGCCGGCCGGGCGATTTCGCTGGCGCCTCGATTGCGAGTACCGGACACCTTCGGCCTTGCCCATAATCTTGCGGTGGGCGCGGCCGTGCTTGGCGCGCTGGACAGGGCCATCACGCCCGACGTGATGACCATTGCCGACGAGATAGACGGTGAAGTGTCCCGGAACACCGTGGGACGCGAGGTTTTCACCAATGCCGCGAAAACGATCGCCGCGCGCTTGACCGGTGGCCCCGCGGTGTTGTGCGGGGATCGGTCGGTCACCGTGGCGCTGGCGGGGCACGCCGCGGCGACGCTGCTACGACTGACCCAGCGCACCGTCACCGCCTGCGGCCTACCGCAGGCGCTGGCTGCGATGCGGGATGCCTTGTCGGGCAGGAGTTCTAGTGAGAGCTCGTTGTTTCACGATGAGTTCATCGATGGTCCGCGTAGCGAGGGACCGCCGCGAATACTGGCACTTGCGACCGACACCGACTTCCAATCGGTTGCCGCGAGGATCGAGGGTGTCGACGAAGCCGAATTGGTGAGCACCACGGACCTCGGCCAGGAGGCGGCCCGACCGTCGGAGTTCGCGCAGTTGCTGATGCTCTCGACACGGTTCGAGATGGCCTCGGTGTATGCCCGGCTTGGTGGGGGGAGATCCGGGCTGTGAATCTGCTCAGGGGGGCGATCAGGACGTACGCCTGGGGTTCGCGGACGGCCATCGCCGAGTTCACCGGGCGCCCTACGCCTACACCGCATCCGGAAGCCGAGCTGTGGCTGGGCGCACATCCGGCTGACCCCGCGTACCTGGAAACATCCAGCGGCGCAAAGTCATTACTCGATGTGGTGGCAGCCGACCCGGCCGGTCAGTTGGGGCCGGCCTCGGTGGCAGAGTTCGGGGATCAGCTGCCCTTCCTGCTGAAGGTGCTGGCGGCCGACGAGCCGCTTTCCCTGCAGGCACACCCCAGCGCGCAGCAGGCGGCCGACGGGTACGCACGCGAAGAGGCGGCGGGTGTACCGCTCAACTCTCCGGTGCGCAACTATCGCGATCGCAACCACAAGCCGGAACTCGTTGTGGCCCTGGATCGTTTCGAGGCGCTGGCGGGCTTCCGTGATCCCGGCGACACCGTGGAACTGTTCCGTGCACTGGACGTCGACGCGCTGACCCCATATGTGAACCTGCTGGCGGGTCAATCCGACGCCGACGGGCTACGGGCCTTGTTCACCACCTGGATCACCCTTCCGCAGCCGAGCCTGGATGTGTTGGTGCCGGCCGTTCTCGACGGGGCGGTGCGCTACCTGTCTTCTGATGACGGACGCTTCGTCGGCGAGGCGCGCACACTCCTGGAATTGGGTGAGCGCTATCCCGCCGATGCGGGAGTGCTCGCCTCGCTGTTGTTGAATCGGCTCACGCTGGAACCGGGGGAGGGCATTTATCTGCCTGCCGGAAACCTGCACGCCTACCTGCGTGGCCTGGCGGTGGAGATCATGGCCAACTCCGACAACGTACTGCGGGGCGGGCTGACGCCGAAACACGTCGACGTTCCCGAATTGCTTCGGGTGCTGGATTTTTCACCTGCCGCCGAGAAGCACCTGCACGTCGAGACGGTCACCGATGGTGCCGAGACTCGGTATCGCACGCCCGCCAAGGAGTTCGCGCTCTCGCGCTTCGACCTCGTGGACGGCGAGCCCACGCCGATAGGGATCAAAGGACCGCGGATACTGCTGTGCACCCAGGGCAGCGTGAGTCTGGACGGTTCAGGGACGGACCTCGAGGTGCATGCCGGACAGTCGGTGTGGGTGCCTGCCGATGGCGGAAGTGTCACGCTGACCGGGCGGTCCGATGCCCGGGTGTTCATGGCAACCGTCGACGCAGACGCGTAGCGGTCGGCCGGGGCGGAAACAGAAGGAGAGTCGATGTCGGCAGGCGGTAGTAAGAGAGCGATCATCGCGGCGCTGGCCGCCAACGCCGGTATCGCCGTGGCCAAGTTCGTCGGCTTCGCGATCACCGGCAGTTCGTCGATGCTCGCCGAGTCAGTGCACTCGATAGCGGACACCTCCAACCAGGGTCTGCTGCTCTACGGACAGCGTGCCGCGAGCAAGGAAGCAGATCGCCTGCACCCGTTCGGATATGGACGCAGCCGATTCTTCTACTCCTTTGTGGTCGCGCTGGTGTTGTTCACGCTCGGCTCGGTCTTCGCCCTATACGAGGGCTATCACAAGATCCATGCTCCGGAGCATCTGCAGTCACCGATCGTGGCGATCGTCATCCTGGCGGTGGCGATCGCGCTGGAGGGCTACAGCTTCCGTACCGCGTTCATCGAGTCCAGGCCGCTGAAGGGCGGCGCCAGCTGGTGGCAGTTCATCCGGAACTCGCGTAACCCGGAGCTTCCCGTCGTACTGCTCGAAGACACCGGCGCGCTGCTGGGGTTGGCTTTCGCGTTGTTCGGTGTTGGTATGACGATCGTCACCGGTGATCCGGTATGGGACGGGATCGGCACGATGGCGATCGGCGTGCTGTTGGGCATCATCGCGATCGTCCTGATGGTCGAGATGAAGAGTCTGCTGATCGGCGAGGGCGCTACGGCGGCACAGGAGCAGGCCATTCTTGGCGCACTCGCGGGTACCGAACACGTCGAGCGGGTAATCCATTGCCGGACCCAGTATCTGGGTCCGGAGGAGTTATTGGTCGCGGCCAAGATCGCCATCACACCGTCTGCGGATTTGCCGCGGGTCGCTGCCACCATTGACGCCGCCGAGCGGCGGGTGCGCGAGGCGGTGCCGATAGCGCAGGTGATCTACCTGGAACCCGATCTGGACCGCTCAGCCGCGATTTCTTAGCTAGGCGGTGTGATCAACAGTCGTGAGCATGGGGGTTGTGCGAGACTGCCGTAATGCCAGGTAGCGGATTGTGGCGAACCAAGTCTGTCGAGCAGTCGATCGCGGATACCGACGAGCCGGAAACGAAGCTTCGTAGGGACCTAACGTGGTGGGATCTCACCGTTTTCGGGGTCTCGGTGGTCATCGGAGCCGGTATCTTCACCGTCACCGCATCGACGGCGGCCAATGTCACCGGGCCCGCGATCTCGCTCTCCTTCATCATGGCCGCGATCGGGTGCGGGCTGGCGGCGATGTGTTATGCCGAATTCGCCTCCACCATCCCCGTTGCCGGCAGCGCCTATACGTTCTCCTACGCGACGTTCGGTGAGTTCGCCGCGTGGATTCTGGGCTGGGATCTGATTCTGGAGTTCTCGGTCGGTGCGGCCACCGTCGCCAAGGGCTGGTCCAGCTATTTGAGTACCGTATTTGGGTTCTCCAGCGGCACAGTTCATCTCGGGTCGGTCAAGATCGACTGGGGTGCGCTGCTCGTTGTTTCGGTGTTGACGGTGCTGCTCGCCGTCGGTACCAAGCTGTCTTCGCGGGTGTCGCTCGTCATCACGACCATCAAGGTTCTGGTGGTGTTGTTGGTGATCATCGTCGGCGCGTTCTTCATCAAGACGTCCAACTACACACCGTTCATCCCCCCGGCGGAGGCGGGAGGTTCCAGTAGACAGGGATTGGATCAGTCCCTGTTCTCCTTCATCGTCGGCGGTACCGGCAGTCAGTACGGCTGGTTCGGTGTGCTGGCGGGTGCATCGATCGTGTTCTTCGCATTCATCGGTTTCGATGTCGTCGCCACAACCGCGGAGGAAACGCGGAATCCGCAAAAGGATGTGCCGCGCGGCATCATCGCCTCGCTGGTCATCGTGACCGTCCTGTACGTCGCGGTGACGGTGGTGCTTTCCGGGATGGTCAAGTACAGCGATCTGCGGGCCGAGGATTCGCACCCGAACCTGTCCACGGCATTCCACCTCAACGGTGTCGACTGGGCGGCCAAAGTGATCGCGATCGGTGCGCTGGCCGGGCTGACCACCGTGGTCATGGTGTTGATGCTCGGGCAGATCCGGGTCATCTTCGCAATGTGCCGCGACGGGCTGCTGCCGCGCGAGCTGGCGCGAACCGGATCGCACGGCACGCCGATACGGATCACCCTGATCGTGGGCTTTCTGGTGGCGATGGCTGCCTCTCTTACTCCGATCGAGGGTTTGGAGGAGATCGTCAACGTCGGCACACTGTTCGCGTTTGTGCTGGTTTCGGCCGGTGTTGTCGTGCTGCGGCGATCTCGGCCGGATCTGCCCCGCAGTTTCCGGACGCCGGGAGTGCCCTGGCTGCCGATTGTCGCGATCGTGGCGTGCGGGTGGTTGATGCTCAACCTCGCGGTGCGTACCTGGATGTTCGCACTGGGCTGGATGGCCGTCGGCGTGATCGTCTACTTCGTCTACAGCCGCCGGCACTCCGTGCTGGGGCAGCGCGTGGCCGTCGAGAAGTAACTCTTCTTCGCGTTTCCTTGCGCGCCGACACGCCGTGTCGTGCGCGCCTGTCTCGGCCGTTGCGTCGAAAACCGTGGTCTCGGTGACTGTGGGTGACGCGCGCCACCAGGTTCTTTACAAAACATATTGATTTGTCTAGACATGTGACGAAGCATGTCCTATCGTCAAATCTGTTCGGTGACGTACCTCACGCAGATATCGACGAGGAGAAGTGACGATGACGTCAAACCTGGAAACCAGCCCGGTGCAGCCCGCCTCAGCGTGGCGCGACCGCAAGCGCTACATGTGGCTGTACGGCATGATCCCGCCCACGGCGATCTTCATCGCGACGGCTTTGGTCTATGTGATGAACCAGCTCGGCTGGCAGCAGTTCTCGCCGATCTTCTTCTGGATCGGCCCGCTGTTGGTCTACGTGATCCTGCCGCTGCTGGACCTGAATTTCGGGGCCGACGGCGAGAACGCGCCCGATGAGGTGATGGAGGCGCTCGAGAACGACAAGTACTACCGCTATTGCACCTACATCTTCATCCCGTTCCAGTACGCCAGCTTCTTCGTGGGTGCGTACTACTTCACCGCCACCGATCTGAGCTGGATCGGGTTTGACCACGGCATCAGCTGGATTTCCAAGCTGGGTATCGCGGCGTCGATCGGCGTGCTGGGTGGTGTGGGTATCAACACCGCCCACGAAATGGGGCACAAGAAGGACGAGCTGGAGCGCTGGCTCTCGAAGATCACGCTGGCGCAGACGTTCTACGGCCACTTCTACATCGAGCACAACCGCGGCCACCATGTGCGCGTCGCGACGCCCGAGGATCCGGCCAGCTCACGCTTCGGCGAGACCTTCTGGGGATTCTGGCCGCGCAGCGTGTGGGGCAGCCTGAAGTCCTCCTGGAACCTGGAGGCCACGCGCATGAAGCGGCTGAACCGCTTTGTGTTGCACCCGAGCAACGATGTGGTCAATGCCTGGCTGATGTCGGTGGTGCTGTTCGGGGTCACCATCGCTATCTTCGGCACCGCGGTCATCCCGTACCTGATCATTCAGGCCATCTATGGATTCACCTTCCTGGAGACGGTGAACTATCTCGAGCACTACGGTCTGCTGCGCCAGAAGGTTGCCGGCGGTCGGTACGAGCGCTGCACACCCAAGCACAGCTGGAACTCCGATCACCTGGTGACCAACATTTTCCTGTACCACCTGCAGCGGCACAGCGATCACCACGCCAACCCGACCCGGCGTTACCAGACGCTGCGCAGTATGGACGGTGCGCCGAACCTTCCCAGTGGGTACGCCACGATGTTGACCCTGGCCTACTTCCCGCCGCTGTGGCGCAAGGTCATGGACCATCGGGTGCTGGATCACTACGACGGCGATATCACCAAGGTGAATGTTCAGCCGAGTAAGCGCACAAAGATTCTGGCCAAGTACGGCGTGACGAACGAGGCGGCCTGACATGTCGCAGTACCGTTGCCCTGTATGTCAGTACGTGTACGACGAGAGCACGGGAGCCCCTCGCGAGGGGTTTCCGGCCGGGACGGCGTGGTCGGCGATTCCCGACGACTGGTGCTGCCCCGACTGCGGAGTGCGCGAGAAAGTGGATTTCGAAGTTTTTGAATCCTCAAAATCAGGAGCGGACTCATGAGCGATGAGGACTACAAGCTGTACGAATGCATGCAGTGCGGGTTCCAGTACGACGAGGCCCTTGGTTGGCCGGAGGACGGCCTCGAGCCGGGCACCCGCTGGGAGGACATTCCCGACGACTGGAGCTGCCCGGATTGCGGAGCGGCCAAAGCTGACTTCGTGATGGTAGAGATCGCGCGGCCATGACGGACGTCCTGCCCGGCAGGGACGCATTGACGTCGGCCAGCACCGCTGTCAGGCTGCCCGGGGTGACGCCACGAGTGCCGTATGCGGAGGCCGCGCGGGCGCTGCTTCGCGAATCGGTCCTCGATGCCCTGGGCGATCTGCTGCGCCAGCGGGACTGGTCGGCGGTCACCATGTCCGATGTGTCCCGCCGGGCCGGGGTCAGCCGTCAAACGCTCTACAACGAGTTCGGTTCCCGGCAGGGGTTGGCTCAGGGGTACGCCTTGCGGTTGGCCTTGCGTCTGGCCGACTCTGTCAATGATGCGATCTACGCCAACGTCGGTGATATCCACGGCGCGTTGCATCAGGGATTCGCGGCCTTCTTCGCCGAGAGTGCCGCAGACCCCATGGTGATCTCGCTGTTGACCGGTGAGGCCAAGCCTGAGCTCATGCGCCTCGTGACGGTCGACAGCGCGCTGATCGTGCTGCCGGCCTCGGCGCGGCTGACCGAGTCGTTCGCGAACAGCTGGGTGGCCGCCAGCGAGGAAGACGCTGCGATCCTCGCGAGGTCGATTGTGCGGCTGGCGATTAGTTACGTATCGATGCCGCCGGAATCGGATCATGACGTGGCGCTCGATATGGCGCGGTTGTTGTCGCCGTTCGTCGAGACCAACGCGCTTGCCGACAGGGCGTGACCTGCACCTGCGTAAATCTCGGTACCTGATCTAACTATCCGTCGCTCTCACGCGCTAACCTGGTGACGGACCCGTGTATGTCATGGGGATTGACATACTTCAGAGACTTGATTGAGGTGGCGATGACCGAGCTGGTGGC
The DNA here is from genome assembly GCF_002013895.1 of Mycobacteroides franklinii. Classification (GTDB taxonomy): domain Bacteria; phylum Actinomycetota; class Actinomycetes; order Mycobacteriales; family Mycobacteriaceae; genus Mycobacterium; species Mycobacterium franklinii. The sequence goes on from NZ_MAFQ01000017.1 coordinate 82,072, forward strand.
CGACGTACGCAACGGCATTGATTACAAGGTGGCCGATCTTTCCGAGGCCGAGTTCGGCCGCAAGGAGATCCGTCTCGCCGAGCACGAGATGCCGGGCCTGATGACGCTGCGCCGTGAGTACGCAGATGTGTTGCCGCTCAAGGGCGCTCGCATCTCTGGCTCGCTGCACATGACGATTCAGACCGCGGTGCTGATCGAGACGCTTGTCGCGCTCGGTGCCGAGGTGCGCTGGGCGTCGTGCAACATCTTCTCCACCCAGGACCACGCGGCGGCGGCTGTCGTCGTCGGGCCGCACGGCACCCCGGAAGAGCCCCAGGGCACCCCGGTCTTCGCCTGGAAGGGCGAGACGCTGGAGGAGTACTGGTGGGCCGCCGAGCAGATGCTCACCTGGCCGAACGAGCCGGCCAACATGATCCTGGACGACGGTGGCGACGCCACCATGCTGGTGCTGCGCGGTGCGCAGTTCGAGCAGGCCGGTGTGGTGCCGCCCGCTGACGAGAACGACTCCACCGAGTACAAGGTCTTCCTGAACCTGCTGCGCGAGCGGTTCGAGACCGACAAGGACAAGTGGACCAAGATCGCCGAATCGGTCCAGGGTGTCACCGAAGAGACCACCACCGGCGTGCTGCGCCTATACCAGTTCGCCGCCGCCGGCGAGCTGGCGTTCCCGGCCATCAACGTCAACGACTCGGTGACGAAGAGCAAGTTCGACAACAAGTACGGCACCCGGCACTCGCTGGTCGACGGCATCAACCGCGGCACCGACGTGCTCATCGGTGGCAAGAAGGTGCTGATCTGTGGTTATGGCGACGTCGGCAAGGGTTGTGCCGAGTCCCTCGCCGGACAGGGTGCGCGCGTGCAGGTCACCGAGATCGACCCGATCAACGCACTGCAGGCGCTCATGGACGGGTTCGACGTCGTGACCGTCGAGGAGGCCATCGGCAATGCCGACATCGTGGTGACCGCCACCGGTAACTACGACATCATCCTGCTGGATCACATGAAGGCCATGAAGGACCAGGCGATCCTGGGCAACATCGGCCACTTCGACAACGAGATCGACATGGCGGCGCTGGAGAAGTCGGGCGCGGTCCGGCTCAACATCAAGCCGCAGGTCGATCAGTGGACGTTCGGCGACTCGGGCAAGTCGATCATCGTGCTGTCCGAGGGCCGTTTGCTCAACCTGGGTAACGCCACCGGACATCCGTCGTTCGTGATGAGCAACAGCTTCTCCAACCAGGTGATCGCGCAGATCGAGTTGTGGACCAAGAACGACGAGTACGACAACGAGGTCTACCGGCTTGCCAAGCACCTCGATGAGAAGGTGGCGCGTATCCACGTCGAGGCTCTCGGCGGCTCGCTGACCAAGCTCACCAAGGACCAGGCCGAGTACATCGGCGTGGACGTGGAGGGCCCGTACAAGCCGGAGCACTACCGCTACTGATCGTCGCTGACCAACGTAGAGGCCCCTTGCACTCCGGTGCCGGGGGCTTTTGCGTAGGCTGACCAGCCGTGGGCCAACTGATTGCGATCGAGGGTGTCGACGGCGCGGGGAAGCGCACACTCACCGAGGCGCTGACCAAGCGCTGCGTGTCCGACGGGTTATCCGTTGCGACGCTGGCCTTTCCGCGTTATGGACAGTCGGTGCATGCCGATCTCGCTGCCGAGTCGCTCAAAGGCGGGCACGGTGATGTGGTGTCGTCCGCGTACGCCATGGGGCTGCTGTTCGCGCTGGATCGCCGTGATGCGCTCGCGGAGTTGACGGAGCTGATGCGCGCTCACGATCTGGTGATCCTGGATCGGTGGGTAGCCTCCAACGCCGCATACGGTGCGGCGCGGCTGCACCAGGATGGCGACGGCGACATGGCGCACTGGGTGTACGCGCTGGAGTTCGAGCGCTTTGGGCTGCCGCGACCGGATTGGCAAGTATTCCTTAATGTTTCACCCGAGCTGGCAGGGGAGCGGGCCCGCGGCCGCGAGCAGCAGGACAGTGACCGCGCTCGCGATACCTACGAGCGTGACGCGGACCTGCAGTCGCGGGTATCCGCGGCGTACGCCGATCTGGCGCAACGCAACTGGGGTGGACCCTGGGTGGTCACCGATGGTGCCGAACCGGAAACGCTCGCAGCGGAGCTCCTTCGGCGAGCGTGACGCTACTGCGGCAAATCGACAGAAATTCCGCAATGGCGTCATGCTCGGCCAGCCGCTACCACTCGCTGGATTCGACTTCTTCCTCACGGCCGACGTGCCAACGCACCGATGAGACCGCGGGTTCCATGGACAACCGGCTCACCGCGGACTCCAGCAGGGAGTCGTTGCGCTCCTCGGCGCTCAGCTTCGCGACCACCCGAACGTGCTTGCCGTCCTCGACGTCGTAGGACCGCACCGATTGCAATGCGAATTCGGGCCGGTTGACCGCTTGCACGGTGAGCGCCCGGATATGCGCCTCTGTCTCATCGGTGGTGGTCACCTCGAAGAGATACGCAGCGGGCGCGGACTCGCGACCGATTGCGGGCTGACGATCCAGTAGATGGCCCACCGGGCGTAACAGCAGGTTGGCCAGCACAATTGCCGCCGCACCGAGGACTGCCACCTCGTACATTCCGCCACCCGCTAGGGCGCCGACTGCGGCAGTTGCCCACATGGTGGCGGCGGTGTTCAGCCCGGTGATGGTGGCGCCTTGCTTCATGATCACGCCGGCACCGAGGAAACCGATGCCCGAAACAATCTGTGCCGCAACGCGAGTGGGATCTGCGCCGGGCCCGTGGAAGCTGTAGGCACCCATGATGACGAATAGCGTTGCACCCAGGCACACCAGGGCGTTGGTGCGTAGGCCGGCATTCTTGGCGCGCCACTGCCGTTCTACTCCGATGGCGCAACCCAGGCCAAATCCGAGTGCTATGCGGATGATGACATCCCAATGGCTCATAACGGGTCCTGTTCTCTCGCAGTGATTTCGAGATGCACAAAAATCGGTGCAACAAGAGCGCCTTCGAGCGCGAACCGGGTCTGCGTTAGAAGGCGCTGTGAATACTCGGAGGTTGACTATCGGACATAGTCGCGTCACCTCCTAGTCGTGGGCGCAAAGCGCACATGAATCACTGCTGAACAAAGCGCCATCATTAAACACCCGGCCACCAGTGACCGGCAAGATGCCGCGTCGTTCGTTGATATGGACACCGCACTGGGCGCGGGACGGCAGGATTGGTACGTGTACTTCGATCTAAGCGTACGAGATTTCCTGGACCGTGCCGAGCTGGTCTACCCCGACCGCATCGGCGTTGTCGACGAGCCGGTGCAACCGGCGCCGTCTTGGGGCGAGTTGACCTACCGGCAGCTCGCCGCGCGGGCTCGTGGACAGGCCGCGGTGCTCGATGCTCTCGGGGTCGCACCGGGGGAGCGGGTGGCAATCGTTTCGCAGAACAGCGCGCGCCTGCTCACCTCCTTTTTCGGGGTGTCCGGGTGGGGGCGCATCCTGGTGCCCATCAATTTTCGGTTGGCCCCCGCCGAGATCGAGTACATCGTCGAGCATTCGGGCGCGTCGGTGCTGATGGTCGACCCGGAGGTGCGGGGCCTACTGGACACCGTGCGCGCCACCCACAACTTCGTGCTGGGAGAAGACGATGCGGCGATGTTCGGGGACATGGGAGAGGGCAAGTCCCCGACCTCCGCTAGTCCCCAATCCTGGTCCTGTACCGAATCGGACACAGCCACACTGAATTACACCTCAGGCACGACCAGCCGGCCCAAGGGCGTACAGCTCACACATCGCAATATCTGGATCAACGCCGTCGTCTTCGGGCTGCACGCGACCTTGCGGGATGACGACGTGCTGCTACACACATTGCCGATGTTTCACTGCAACGGATGGGGTTGGCCCTACGCCGCCACCGGAATGGGTGGGCGGCACATTGTGTTGCGCAAGGTCGACGGCGACGAGATTCTGCGCCGCGTCGCGGCACATGGCGTCACTGTGATGTGCGCGGCGCCAACGGTCGTCGACGCGGTGCTGGACGCGGCCGCGCGCTGGCAAGGGCCCATTCCGGGCCGGGGCCGGGTACGCATCATCGTCGCGGGGGCGCCGCCGCCAACGCGCACCATCGCGCGGGTGCGGGCCGAACTCGGCTGGGAATTCATTCAGATCTATGGGCTTACCGAAACCGCACCGCTGATCACCATGAATCGTTTTCGCTCCGAATGGGCCGGTCTCGATGAGCAGGAGCAGGCCCGCATGCTGGGGCGTGCGGGTGCCCCGGCGATCGGTGTGCGTGTTTCCGTCGCCGAGGACGGTGAGGTGCTCACCCAGTCGAACACGAATCTCGACGGATATTGGCATCAACCGGAGGCCACCGCGGAGGCATTGGCGGGCAATTGGTTTCACACCGGTGATCGTGGCTCGGTGGACGACGGATATCTCACCATCTCGGATCGCAAGAAGGACGTCATCATCACGGGCGGGGAGAATGTCACCTCCATCGAGGTCGAGGACGCGTTGATATCGCATCCCGCCGTTCGTGAGGCCGCTGTCGTCGGGATCCCCGACGAGAAATGGGGAGAACTGGTCACGGCGGTCGTGGTGGTGGTCGCCCCGGCCGACCCGCCGACCGGGTCCGAACTCATCGCGCACTGCCGGGACAGACTCGCCGGGTACAAGTGCCCCAAGCGCGTCGAGTTCGTCGAAGCCCTGCCCAGAACGGCCACCGGCAAGATCCAGAAGTTCAAGATCCGTCAGCAGCTCGTCTAACTGCCAGATAGATTCGCAACTCGCCCCTTTGGTACCCCGGTTTTGTCACGATCTAGTGACACGATGGGATCTATGAGGCAAAGGATCCTTGTTGTCGACGATGACGCGTCATTGGCGGAGATGCTCACCATCGTGTTGCGCGGGGAGGGTTTCGAGACGGCTGTTGTGAGCGATGGCACCCAGGCGCTCACCGCCGTTCGGGAGCTGCGGCCCGATTTGGTCCTGCTGGACCTCATGCTGCCCGGGATGAACGGCATCGATGTCTGCCGCGTGCTGCGCTCCGACTCCGGTGTGCCGATCGTCATGCTCACCGCCAAGACCGACACCGTTGACGTGGTGTTGGGTCTGGAGTCCGGCGCCGATGACTACATCATGAAGCCGTTCAAGCCCAAGGAGCTCGTCGCCCGCATTCGTGCCCGGTTGCGCCGCAACGACGACGAGCCCGCCGAGCTGCTGAACATCGCGGGTATCGAGATCGATGTGCCCGCGCACAAGGTGACGCGCGAGGGCGAACAGATCTCCCTGACCCCGCTGGAGTTCGACCTGCTGGTGGCGCTGGCACGTAAACCGCGCCAGGTGTTTACTCGTGATGTGCTGCTCGAACAGGTGTGGGGTTATCGTCACCCGGCCGATACCAGGCTGGTGAACGTCCACGTGCAGCGTCTGCGGGCGAAGGTCGAGAAGGACCCTGAGAATCCGACCGTGGTGTTGACCGTTCGAGGAGTGGGATATAAGGCCGGACCCCCGTGATCTTCAGCTCGAAGCGGCGCATTCAGCGGCGATCGGCACCACTGATACGCGGACTGAAGGCACTGAGTCGAGCGGTCGGGTTCACCTGGCGCCGTTCCCTGCAGGTGCGGGTGGTGGTGTCCAACCTGGCGCTGTCCTCACTGGTCATTCTGATCTTGGGATTCGTGCTCACAAGCCAGGTCACCGACCGCATCCTGGAATCGAAGATCCGGGTCGCGACCGAAGAGATGGAACGCGCGCGCGTCATCGTCAGCGACGATGTCGGCGGCGAGGAGACCCGCTCGGTACAAAGCAGCCTGGAGCTGGCTCGTAACCAACTGCTGAACGGTAGCAAGGGCTCCGACGGTGGAGGCGCTGGTGCGTTCGACGCCGTCCTGCTGGTTCCCGGTGACGGCCCCCGTGAGGCAACGTCGGCGGGGCCGGCCACCCAAATTCCGGGCCCCTTGCGCGAATTCGTCAAGGCCGGACAGGTCAGTTACCAGTACTCGACAGTGCACACCGAGAGCTTCTCGGGGAAGGCTCTGGTTATCGGTTCGCCGACTACCTCCTCGAAGGTGACCGCGCTCGAGCTGTATCTGGTCTTCCCGCTCTCGAACGAGGAAAGCACCATTTCGCTGGTCAGGGGCACCATCGTGACCGGTGGGGTGGTGCTGCTGGTGCTGCTGGCCGCGGTGGCGCTGCTGGTCGCTCGCCAGGTGGTGCTGCCGGTGCGGTCGGCGTCGCGTATCGCCGAGCGATTCGCCGAAGGGCATCTGTCCGAACGCATGCCGGTGCGCGGCGTCGACGATATGGCGCGGCTCGCAGTGTCGTTCAACGACATGGCCGAGAGCCTGTCGCGTGAGATCACCCAACTGGAAGAGTTCGGAAATCTGCAGCGCCGCTTCACCTCTGACGTGAGCCACGAATTGCGCACGCCGCTGACCACGGTGCGGATGGCGGCCGACCTCATCTATGACAACCGCGAAGAGCTCGATCCGGCGCTGCAGCGCTCCGCCGAGTTGATGGTCAACGAGCTCGATCGATTTGAAACGCTGCTCAGTGACTTGCTGGAAATCTCGCGGCACGATGCCGGTGTGGCCGAGCTCACCGTGGAGCAGGTGGATCTGCGTGACACCGTCAAGGCGGTGGTGGCCTCGGTCAAGCACCTGGCCGACGAATTGGACACCACGGTCGAGCTCGACATGCCCGACAAAGAGATCATCGCCGAGGTGGATCCCCGTCGCGTGGAACGCATCCTGCGCAACTTGGTGGCCAATGCCATCGACCACAGCGAGCACAAGCCTGTCACCATCCGGATGGCCGCCGATATCGACAGTGTCGCCGTCACGGTCCGCGACCGCGGGGTCGGCTTGCGGCCCGGTGAGGAAAAGTTGGTGTTCAACAGGTTCTGGCGTGCCGATCCGTCGCGTAAGCGTCATTCCGGGGGCACCGGGCTGGGGTTGGCGATCAGCGTCGAGGACGCCCGATTGCATCAGGGACGCCTGGAGGCGTGGGGCGAACCGGGCAATGGTGCGCTGTTCCGCCTGACGGTGCCGTTGGTGCGCGGGCATAAAGTGACGACGAGCCCTCTTCCGTTGAATCCGACCAGCCGTCCGAGTTCGGCTGTGCGCCGGGCGACTTCGCGCGGACCTCATCCCGGGGAGCAAGAGACCACGCCCATGCGTACCTCGGGTGACAAGACCGAGCGCGTGCGGGAGTCGTCGGGCGGCCGTGGGGGAGATGCATCGTGATGCGCCGCAAGGTGGCCGCCGCCCTGGCTGCGATAACACTCGGGGTCTCCGGCTGTGCCGGCGTGCCGTCCTCGTCCTCGCCGCAGGCCATCGGCACGGTGCAGCGCCCGCTGCCTCCCGGGGTCCCGGCACCCACGCCGGGCATGGAGCCGGAAACGGTGCTCCGTGAATTTCTGAAAGCCACGGCCGAGCCGTCCAACAGACACCGGGCGGCCCGCCAATTCCTCACCGAATCCGGATCGCGGACGTGGGATGACGCGGGTGACGCGGTGCTGATCGAGTCGCCAGTGTTCGCCGACCAGCGCGGTGTCGACCGGTGGACCATCAATGTCCGCGCCAACAAACTGGGCACCTTGTCCGATATCGGGGTGTTCGAGACTTCGCAAGGCGACGTTCAAGCTCCGCAGTTCACGTTGGTAAAGGTCAACGGCGAGTGGAGAATCGACACGCTGCCCAATGGAGTGTTCCTGGACTGGGCGCAGTTCCAGACCACCTATCGGCGATACACCGTGTACTTCGCGGATCCCGCCGGCCGTACGGTGGTGCCCGACCCGCGGTATCTGGCGGTCGCTGATCCTGAACTGTTGGCCACCGAGCTCGTGTACAAACTGCTGGCCGGCCCGCGCCCGGAACTTGGTGGGGCCGTGCGTAATCACCTCAACGGTCTGCGGTTGCGCGGCCCGGTGACCCGCGTCGATGGCAGCAGGGTCGATGTGGGGCGCGGATATGGCGGGGTGCGGGTGGAACTGGAGGGCGATCTGACACCGGATCAGCGGACCCGGCAGTTCCTTGCCGCGCAGGTGATTTGGACGTTGTCGCGGGCAGGTGTTGCTGGCCCGTATGTGCTGCAGGTCAATGGTGCGCCACTCGATGAGCAGCTGGCGCAGGGCTGGAGCACTCAGAATGTCGCATCGACGGACCCTGGCGCGTCGGAGGGCGCAGGGGTGGGTCTGTACGGGCTGCTCAACGGGTCGCTGGTATCGGTTGATCGCGACACAGCGGCGCCGGTGCGGGGATCTTTCGGTCAAGTGGGAAACCAGGTTTCCGCGGCGCTGTCCCGCAGCGGCCGTCAGGTGGCGTCCGTGGTGCGGGTACAAGCAGGCGATGACCCGCAGATGTCGATGTGGGTGGGTGCCAATGGCGCAAATGGCAGTGAGGCGGTCGGCGGCAAGACCCTGACGCGCCCGACCTGGGCGCTCGACGACGCGGTGTGGGTGGTCATCGACGGCGGCCGAGTGGTCAGAGTCATCCAGGAGGCCACCACGTCCATGGTGGCGGTACTGCCGGTCGAATCCTCGGCGGTGGCACAGAAATACAAGGGACTGATCACCGAACTGGCGTTGTCGCGCGATGGCACCCGAGCGGCGATGATCATCGACGGCCAGGTCATCCTGGCGACGGTCGTGCAGACTGACAGTGGCGACTACGCGTTGGTGCAACCGCGGCGGCTGGGCTATGGCCTGGGAAACTCGGCGGTCTCGCTGGCCTGGCGCACCGGTGACGATATCGCGGTGGCCCGCAACGACGGATCGCACTTGGTGGCCAACGTGAACCTGGACGGGGTGAACTCCGACCTGGATGATCGCAACCTGTTGACCCCGGTGTCCACGATCGTCGCCTCGCCGGCGATCATCTACATCGCCGACGCACGCGGAGTGCTGCAGCTGACGGGACTGGGCACTCCGGAGGAGCGGTGGATCGAGGTGCGCCCGCTCATGATGCCCCAAACGATTCCGGTGCTCACGGGCTAATCTCGCGCATTCCTCGAGCCCGGCAGTATGGTTGGATCGGAACTGTTCCGTATCGCCCTGGGTGGAGGGGAGCGTGGTATGTCGAGTCGCGGGTCGGCCCGGCTAGACCGATCGTTGGACGGCGCCATTCTCGAGGCTGCGCTGGCGGCGGTGTCTGAGCACGGGTATGACCGCGCCAGCATGGATGATGTCGCGGCGCGGGCCGGGGTGGGCAAGGCGGCCATCTACCGACGTTGGTCATCTAAGGAAGCAGTGGTCGCCGATGCGATTGCGCACTGGCGCCGGCAGTTGGGTTCGGTGCGGCCACCGAACACCGGCACGCTGCGCGGCGATGTGGAGGCGGTGATCGCCGCGGTTCCCGAGTACGACGCCAATGATAAAAATATGTTGAATGTCGTTGTGGGAGTGGCTACTGCCGCCAGTCGCAATCCGCTGCTGGCGGCGGCGCTGGAGGATGTGGTGCTGGCGCAGTCGCGCCGGATGCTGCAGGTGGTACTCGATCAGGCCGTTGCCCGGGGCGAGATCGCGGGTGGGCGTGATCTGTCGCTTCTGCCTGACGCCGTCCTCGGTCTCAACATCATCCGGGTCATGGCGGGGCGCCCGGTGGATCGTGTGTATGTCCGACGGGTACTCGAAGATGTTGTCCTGCCGCTGGCCTGCGTGCCCGCCGAAATCTGAAAATTCACGTCTTGCGTATCGGGTGCCTGTGTGTCAGCCTGGGTAGGCGGAACTGGTCGGTTCCGCCTACGGTGTGGAGGGTCTTCGTGAATCCGAAACATGTCCCGGTACTCATTACCGGCGCCGGCGCGGCGGGCCTCTCTCTGTCTGCTTTGCTCGCCCATCATGGTGTCCCGCCTCTTTTGGTCGAGAGGCGTTCCGAGAGATTTGTCTATCCAAAAGCCAGGAACCTGAGCTTTCGCACGCTCGAGATTTTGCGAAGGTTGGGGGTCGGCGACGCCGTGGATGCCGTCGCCGATGGTGTGTCCGGCATGGTGACGAGGTCCACGCTCAACGGCACGGACGAGGGCACGCCCCTGGATGTCGCCGGTATCTTCGGTGGCATCGATGAGTTGAGCCCGGAGCCGCCCGCGCAGTACTGCCCCCAAAGCCGCTTGGAACCAATACTTCTCGATAAAACTCGAGGAAGTGGTGGTGAGGTCCGATATGGGACAGAGCTGACTTCATTCGCGCAGGACGACGACGGTGTGACCGCGGTGCTTCGCGATATGCGTTCTGGGACTGAACAAACGGTGCGGGCCGACTACCTGGTTGCCGCGGACGGTACGCACAGCCCGGTTCGGGAGGCGCTGGGGATAAGGTCTGCGGGGCATGGTGCCCTGCCCATCTATGTCATCTTCATTTACTTTCGTGGACCGTGGCGACAGTTCGTGCCCGGCCTGGCCGACGGCGATTCGATTCATGTCAAGAACGCCACAGTGGATGGGATTTTCGTCGGCACCGACGGCGACCTGGGGTTGTTCATCACCACCTACCTGCGCAGCGCAGGGGAGACCGCTGCCGAGTTCACGCCCGAGCGCTGTCGCGAACTCCTTAATGCCGCGGTGGGCGAACCCGTAGACCTGGTGATCGTGGAGATCGCGTCCTGGCAGCCATACGAGCAGGTCGCCGAGCGATTTCAGGACGGCAGGGTGTTTCTTGTGGGGGACGCGGCGCACGCTATGCCGCCCTTCAAGGCCGGGGGCGCCAACTGCGCGATCCAGAGTGCTGACAACCTCGCGTGGAAGCTCGCGGCCGTCATCATCGGCCAGGCGGGGGCCGGACTGTTGCGGACCTATGAGGTCGAACGTCATCCGGTGGGTACCTTCAGCGCGCGACAGTCGCTGACCGGTCCGCCGCGGTCCTTCTTGCGGATAGATGACGACGTGCCGGATCTGCCGTTGGAGGAAGAGCAGCCGATCTTCGCGTTGCTCGCCGGATACCAGTACCGCTCAGCGGCAACCGTGCCGCACGAGACGGCCCCATATCCCGACGAGGTCGCTCTGGTGGATCAGTTGCGAGGGCAGGCGGGAACGCGTATGCCACACGTCTGGCTGGAACGAAATGGCAAGCGCGAGTCCAGCTTGGACCTCCTCGGTGCCGGGTTTACCGTCATCGCTGCCGGCGACCACGAGGACTGGCGTGACGCGACGTCCGGAGCGTCAGCCGACCTCGACGTGACGGTCACCTTCGTGGGTATCGGCGGACCGGACGGTGAACGTTGGTCGGCGGTGACGTGCCTGGCCGCGGGTGAAGCGCTACTGGTACGGCCGGATCAGTTCATCGGGTGGCGTTCGGATGTGCGGCCCGAGAATGGTTGTGACTCAAGGGAGATGTTGCGGGGAGCGCTATCGGAGATTTTGGCGCGGGACGGCTGCCGATGATCAAGGCCTGACGGTTCCGCTACCCGGACACCTCGGGGATCATCTCGGTGGCCAGTAGCGCCTCGGGAATTCCGAACGCGTCCACCAGGGTTCCCAGGTGCGGGCGCAGCTCCTCACAGAGCTGGTTGACGCCGCGCCGGATCGCCTTCGCACGTTCCGTCGAGACATGCCGGTGCATGAGGAACCATGACAGGTCGGCCTCGAGGACGCTGTAGACGAACAGATCGCACAGCTTCTCTAGCAGCTCCTGTGCCGACTTGCTGTCGCAGCTGTCGATTGCCTCGATGAACGCTTCCAGGACTACCCGCTCGGTGTGTGCCGAGCCGACCTTGAGGATGTGGTCCTGCGCGGAGTTGAAGACCTCAAACGGATCCTCGTCATCGGATTGAGCGCGCTGCATCCGGGTGGCCGCGGTGCGCAACAGATGGTCTTCGCGGTTGCGCAACAGCCTCAGCTGGGTGCCCCGGTTGCTCAGATCGGATTCCTCGACGTCCTCGTCAGAGGAGTCCAGGATGGTCTGGATGACCTGCCGTACCGCGGAGCGTTCCAGGATCACGTCCCGGGCCATTCCGGCGATAAAGCGGGTCCAGCCCACGGCATTGAGGCCGCGTACGTCCTCGGCGTAGGCCGACAAGAGCTCCTTGGCCACCAGCTGGGTGAGCACGGTGTTATCGCCCTCGAAGGTGGTGAACACATCGATATCGCGGCGCAGGATCGTGAGCTGGTTGGCATCCAGGTAGCCGGCGCCACCGCACGCCTCGCGGCACACCGTGATGGCGTTCTGGGCATGCCAGCTGGTCATCGCCTTCAAACCCGCTGCGGCGCTTTCTAGCTGACGTTGCCGGTCCGCGTCCACCTCGTCGGCGGTCTGCACCTCATGGAGCTCTTCGGTCAATTCGTTCTGCGCGAACGCCAGTGCATACGACCGGGCGATCAGGGGCAGCAGCTTGCGCTGATGCACCAGATAGTCGGCGATGATCACCTCGTCGCTGCTGTCCGGTGTATCGAATTGCTTGCGTACCAAGGCATAACGTGAGGCAATGGTCAATGCCTTACGGGCGGCTGCGCCCGAGGTGGCGGCGACGCTCACCCGGCCGCGGATAAGGGTGCCCAGCATGGTGAAGAACCGCTTGTTCTCGTTCTCGATCGGCGAGCTGTAGGTACCGTCCTCGGCGACGTCCGCATACTTGTTCAGCAGATTCGCGCGCGGCACCCGCACGTTGTCGAACATGATGCGCCCGTTGTCTACTCCGGCGAGCCCACCCTTGTACCCGCAGTCGCTGGTGGTGATGCCGGGCAGATCGTTGCCGTCGGCGTCCCGGATCGGCACCACGAAGCAGTGCACGCCGCGACCGCTCGCCTCCTCGCCGGGCCCGCCCGTGACGAGCTGTGCGAACACCGCGGACACCGTGGCGTGCTCGGCGGCACCGCCGATGTAGTCCTTGCGGGCCAGCGAGCCCTCGGAGTTGAGGATGAAGTCGCCGGTCTGGCTGTCATAGGTGGCGACGGTCTGCAGCGCCTGCACATTGGAACCGTGACCGGTCTCGGTCATGCCGAAACAGCCGAGTACATCGAGATTGATCAACGGGACCACATACTGCTCATGATGGGTTGCGGTGCCGAGGTTTTCGATGGCGCCACCGAACAGGCCCCACTGCACGCCGGCCTTGACCATCAGCGAGAGGTCCGCGTAACCGAGCATCTCGATGCCGACGATCGCGGCCCCGACATCGCCGGTGCCGCCGTGTTCCTTGCGGAATCCGGCGTGTGGCAAGCCATGTGGCACCAACTCGCGCATGATCTGCAGCGATCGTGCGCGCGCCTGCTCAAGGGTCAGCGCTGGGTCGGGGAGCAGGTCGGCTCGGTTCAGATACTCACGCGCGGCATCGCGGATCGGACCGAATCGTCCGTCGAGCGCGACGCGCAGGTTTGAGGTGAGAACTTCGGGATCGGCGGGTGCTGTCCGGGTCTCCATGAATCCGAGCCTAGTCAGATCGGCTCCACTGCTCGGCGCTCTTGCGTGTGCCACTTGCATTTACCGACCATTGGTCTAACATACCGACCAGTGGTCTATTTAGGTCATCCGAGAGGAGATCGCGCGACGTGGATACTGCGTTCACCACGGTCGATCCGGCTCCGCGTACGCGTGCATTTGCACGGGTCATCGGCCCCTTCGTCGCCACTGTCACCGGCATCATCGCCGTGCGTGCGGGGGACTTGAGCTTCCTGGGCGACAGCTTCTTCAAGGACCCGATGTGGTCGTGGCTGTTCGGCGCGCTGCTGTTCTTCTGCGGGCTGATGATCATCGCGTTTCATCAGTTCTGGCGCGGGCTCGCGCCGGTGATCATTTCGCTGTTCGGCTGGTTTCTGGCACTGCGGGGATTCGTACTGTTGGCATTTCCCCAGCTGATGCAGAAGGGGGTCGACGCCTCGGTACCGGCGGTTGGGCCGGTCCGCATCTTCTTCCTGTTCATGGCGGCTGTCGGTCTGTACCTAACGTACGTCGGCTGGATCAGGAAGCGCTGAGCCGTGCCGCGTGTGGTGAAACATCCGGAGGTGCGCCGGACCGAACTACTCGATCTGGCGATGGCCCTATTCCTGGAGCGCGGCTATGAAAAGGTCAGTCTCAATGATCTGATCGCGACCTCGGGGATGTCGAAAGGCGCTTTCTACCACTACTTTCCGTCCAAAGAGGCCCTGGTGTCCGCGCTGGCCGAACGTAGCGCTGACCAGGCCTTCGAGGCGTTGAGCCCTGTCTTCACCGAACAGGGAAAGGGCGCCTTGGAACGGCTGAACACTGGTCTGCGTGCCAGCTACGAGGTCAAAATGGCGCTCGGTGCACCAGAGAGCATCGCGGCGATGGCGTCGATGCTGCGACCGGAAAACCAATCGCTGCTGCGCAGGATCTCGGCGATCTGGGAGGACAAGTTCCGTCCGGTGCTCACCGAGTTGATCACCCAAGGGGTCGCCGAAGGAGTGTTCGAGACCTTCGATCCTGAGGGTGTCGGCGACATGATCCAGGGCCTGGCTGCCACCATGGGCGCCACGGTGCAACGGATCATGGCCGCCCCGGATGCGCGGGCGCGCACGGAGGCGATCGACGCCGCCGTGCTGCGTCAGCGGCTTTACGGCATTGCCACCGACCGCATCCTCGGGCTGCCCGACGGAACTGTCGAGGTGCTGAACCGCAGACAGATCGAAGGGTTGGTTGCCGCGCTACCGCGCGCCTTCTAATTCTTCGAGATTTGCGGGCCACAATACCGCTATGAAATTTGGTGCTGTTGTCGCTGCTTTGGGTGTCGTCGCCGCTGTTGCTGGGGCGGCGCCCGTCTGGGCTGCGCCGCCGTCGTGCTTCCCGAACAAGGCGACAGTCGCCTTCGAGACCTCCGACGCTGCGGTTGCCATCTGCACGACGGATAGCGGGTTCCGGTACAAAGGCCACGCGCTCAACAAGGACACCGACATTGAGGTGCCGGCAATCGCCGAAAATCGTGACGGCGGAGGCGTGAACTACGTGGCCAAGAACCAGGGGTATACCTACACCGTCTGGAATTCAAAGCGATTGGTGATCATCGGGCCCCATGACGAGGTGGTGTCCGACGAAACCGGGACCTAGGGCGTTCAACCGAAGCGGATCAGCGGGAGAGGCTCGACAGCGGGCATCCACCGGCCGGGGTAGCGGTGCCGAGGTCGACCGCATGTGAAGCAGTGCAGCAATAACAATCGAGAATGTCGGACCCCGCGCGCACAGTGATCGCATGCTCGATCTGGTGTTGCCGCTCGCCTGTGGCGGTTGCGGGGCGCCATCGGTCCGTTGGTGCGCAGCCTGCGCGTGTGCGTTCACGGCGGAGCCCGTGGTGGTGACCACCCGGGTCGATCCCGGAGTTCCTGTCCTGTCGCTCGGACGGTATGCGGGCGCGCGGCGACAGGCGATCGTGACGATGAAGGACCGCGGTCGCCGCGATCTCACCGTTCCGTTGGGGGTGGCACTCGCGCGGGGAGTGGATCGACTACTGCGCTGGCACGTGATCGAGCGCCCGGTAACGCTGGTGCCGGCTCCGACTCGATGGACCGCCGCACGTAGCCGAGGTGGAGACCCGGTGACCGCCGTCGCTACCGTCGCCACCCGGATTCCGGGCGTGCGCGTCGCATCCCTGCTGCGTATGAAGATGGGTGCGCGAGATTCGGTTGGGCTGTCAATTTCTGCCCGGCAGCGCAACGTCGCCGGGCGTATCGCGCTGCGCCGAACCGCGCGGCCGGGCACCGAATTGGTGCTGGTTGACGACGTCGTGACCACCGGGGCCACTGTTGCCGAATCGGTCAGAGTGTTGAAATACGCGGGATTTCACGTCGCGGCCGTGCTCACGCTGACCTATTCCTAAACACATGTTCGATGCTCTTCGCCTGATCGGCTCATCGTGAGTGTGACGATCTCGAAACGACTCTTACGAATCGGTGGCAAGGGGAGTGAACACGGACTACCGTCGGGGCCAACAAGCTATGAACGTTCCGAGTTTGGGCGGTCAAACTGCTCTCCAAATACGGAACGCCTGCTTCCCGTAGGGCGGAGGAGGTGGTTGCCAACCCCAGCGCCGGCGGGCTGCCGTCTCAGCGTTTCAGGCGACTCCGGCGTACTTCAGATATCAAACATGGGCGCCGTCAACATCTTTAGTCCCTAGCGGGCGGGTTGAGCGCAAGCGCACTCTCAGTATCGGAGGTATGACTTGTCAAGCACATCAAAGGCATCCGTTGCACTCGAGGACGATGAGCGAACGGCCCAAGCCGATATCGTCGTCAAGGGCCGAAACGTAGAAATCCCCGATCACTTCCGAATCTTTGTGAACGACAAACTGTCCCGTCTGGAACGTTACGACAAGACCCTTTACCTTTTTGATGTAGAACTCGAACACGAACGCAATCGTCGCCAGAAGAAGAGCTGTCAGCGCGTGGAGATCACCGCGCGGGGCCGCGGACCGGTTGTCCGGGGCGAGGCATGTGCCGACACGTTCCACAGCGCGCTCGAAGCTGCCGTCGCCAAGCTGGAAAGCCGGCTGCGGCGAGGTCGTGATCGCCGCAAGGTTCATTACGGAGACAAGACGCCGGTATCACTTGCCGAGGCCACCAAGGTCCTGCCGGCCGATGCCTTCACGCCGCCCGCGGCGGTGAATGGCGCGCACAGTCACAACGGCGCTGTGATCGAGGACGGGCACGGCCCGGGTCACATCGTGCGAACCAAGGAACACCCGGCCAAGCCGATGACGGTCGACGACGCGCTGTACGAGATGGAATTGGTCGGTCACGACTTTTTCCTCTTCCACGACGAGTCGTCTGGTCGCCCGTCGGTGGTGTACCGCAGGCACGCGTATGACTACGGCCTGATACGCCTCGGGGAGTAGGGCGCGCGGTCACCGCGCAGAGAATCCCCGCACCGGACCGCAACCGGTGCGGGGATTCTCATATGTGCAGCCGCTACGTCGTCGCCCTGCAACCGAGGTGACGGCAAGGCGGTGGCCATCGTGACCAGCACCGTCATGACGGTGCGTGGCGACCGGACGGCCGTGCGACAGGGGGCTGGGATGGGCCACCCGGTCCAGCGCGTCCAGGGCACTGCGCATCCATCAGCGGCGCGGAAATCACCCTCCCGGACCCCGTCGATGCTCTTCGTTGCGGTCAATTCCCGCCGTCCGGTCACGCGAGTGGAGAGCACTGGGCGGGGTCTGTTGTTCCGGCTCGTGACGGCCAGAAACGGACAGTGAACCCCTACTGGGCAGACATTGAGCGGTGCAGCTTGGGGCGACGCCTACGATGGGACTCGCTGAATCTGACAAGTCCTAACGAGTACAGGGGATATTGACGTGCTGTCGAAGTTGCTGCGCCTTGGTGAAGGTCGCATGGTCAAGCGTCTCAAGGGCGTGGCCGATTACGTCAACACCCTGTCCGATGACGTCGAGAAGCTCTCCGATAGCGAGCTGCAGGCCAAGACCGGCGAGTTCAAGGGGCGCCTGGAAAAGGGCGAAACCCTCGATGACCTGATGCCCGAGGCCTTCGCCGTCGCGCGCGAGGCCTCCTGGCGGGTGCTGAGCCAGCGTCACTTCGATGTGCAGATCATGGGTGGTGCCGCGCTGCACGCCGGGAACGTCGCCGAGATGAAGACCGGTGAGGGCAAGACGCTGACGTGTGTGCTTCCCGCGTATCTGAACGCTCTCGCCGGTAAGGGCACGCACGTCGTCACCGTCAACGACTACCTGGCCAAACGTGACTCGGAGTGGATGGGCCGTGTGCACCGCTTCCTCGGCCTGAATGTCGACGTGATCCTGTCGCAGATGAACCCGCAGGAGCGGCGCGAGGCCTACAACGCCGACATCACCTACGGCACGAACAACGAGTTCGGTTTCGACTATCTACGCGACAACATGACCCACTCGCTCGACGAGCTGGTGCAGCGCGGCCACGCATTCGCCATCGTCGACGAGGTCGACTCGATCCTCATCGACGAGGCACGTACCCCGCTGATCATCTCCGGTCCGGCCGACGGCGCCTCCAATTGGTATCCCGAGTTCGCGCGGCTCGTCCCGCTGATGGAGAAGGACACCCATTACGAGGTGGACATCCGCAAACGCACCATCGGTATCCACGAGGTCGGGGTGGAGTTCGTCGAGGACCAGCTGGGCATCGACAACCTGTACGAGGCGGCCAACTCGCCATTGGTGAGCTACCTCAACAACGCCATCAAGGCCAAGGAGCTGTTCAACCGCGACAAGGACTACATCGTCCGCGACGGTGAGGTGCTCATCGTCGACGAGTTCACCGGCCGCGTGCTGATGGGCCGCCGCTACAACGAGGGCATGCACCAGGCCATCGAGGCCAAGGAGCGGGTGGAGATCAAGGCCGAGAACCAGACACTGGCCACCATCACCCTGCAGAACTACTTCCGCCTCTACGACAAGCTCGCCGGCATGACCGGTACCGCCCAGACCGAGGCGGCCGAACTCAACGAGATCTACAAGCTCGGTGTGGTCTCCATCCCGACCAACCGGCCGATGGTGCGTAAGGATCAGTCGGACCTCATCTACAAGACCGAGGAAGCCAAGTACATCGCCGTCGTCGACGACGTGGTGGAGCGCTACGAGGCCGGCCAGCCGGTCCTGATCGGTACCACCAGCGTGGAGCGCTCCGAGTACCTTTCGCGGCAGTTCACCAAGCGGCGCGTGCCGCACAACGTGCTGAACGCCAAGTACCACGAGCAGGAAGCCGGCATCATCGCCGAGGCCGGGCGCCGCGGCGCGATCACGGTGGCCACCAACATGGCCGGCCGTGGTACCGACATCGTGCTCGGTGGTAACCCGGACTTCCTGGCGGACAAGCATCTTCGTGACCAGGGCCTGGATCCGGTGGAAACCCCGGACGAATACCAGCAGGCCTGGGACGAGACGCTGCAGAAGTTCAAGGACGCCGCCGAAGCCGAGGCCAAGGAGGTCCAGGAGGCCGGCGGTCTGTACGTGCTCGGTACCGAGCGTCACGAGTCCCGGCGTATCGACAACCAGCTGCGTGGACGCTCCGGACGTCAGGGCGACCCGGGCGAATCCCGCTTCTACCTGTCACTGGGCGACGAGTTGATGCGGCGCTTCAATGGTGCTGCGCTGGAAACGATTCTGACGCGCATGAACGTCCCGGACGACGTGCCGATCGAAGCCAAGATGGTGACCAGCGCCATCAAGAGCGCGCAGACGCAGGTTGAGCAACAGAACTTCGAGGTCCGCAAGAACGTCCTCAAGTACGACGAGGTGATGAACCAGCAGCGCAAGGTCATATACGCCGAACGTCGCCGCATCCTGGAGGGCGAGGATCTGCAGCCGCAGATCCAGGAGATGATCACCGACACCGTTTCCGCCTACGTCGATGGTGCCACCGCCGATGGCTATCACGAGGATTGGGACTTCGACGCTTTGTGGACGGCTCTCAAGACGCTGTACCCGGTGAGCCTGAAGCCCGAGGAACTCATCGCGTCCGACAAGTACGGTGAGGCCGATGAGCTGAGCCCCGAGGACCTCAAGGCGGCCCTGCTCGACGACGCCAAGAAGGCTTACAAGGCAAGGGAAGTCGAGATCGACGGGCTGGCCGGTGAGGGCTCGATGCGTCAGCTGGAGCGCAACATCCTGCTCAGTGTGATCGACCGCAAGTGGCGCGAGCACCTCTACGAGATGGACTACCTCAAGGAGGGCATCGGGTTGCGGGCCATGGCGCAGCGCGATCCGCTGGTCGAGTACCAGCGCGAGGGCTTCGACATGTTCACCGCGATGCTCGACGGCCTCAAGGAGGAGTCGGTCGGCTTCCTATTCAACATCAACGTCGAGGTAACGTCGCCCCCAGAAGACGCAGCGGGAGCGGTCGCCCCGCAGGCAGCACCCGAGGGTCTGTCCGAGTTCGCTTCTGCCGCAGCGCAAGCGGCGCAGGGGGAGCTGCGGGCCAAGGGTCTTGACGAGTCCACCCCGGAGCTGACCTACTCGGGTCCGGCGGAGGACGGTTCGGCGCAGTCCCGGCATGAGGGCGGCTCGGCCGCGGCCTCGGGCGGCGGCACGCGCCGTGAGCGTCGGGAAGCGGCACGCAACACCGGCCGCACCGCCAAGCCGGCACGGTCGCGCCGCAAACGCTAGGCGTCAGCCGAGCTGCAACGCGACCACAAGCCAGTTGCCGCGCACGGATTGGATCCGTCCGGCGAATGCCTTGACGCGCCCACCGCGTTCGAATGTCCCGAAGATCTCCGCGGTGTCGTCTGCGCAGCGACGCACCCGAACCTTGCTGAGCCGGGCCGCGGTGGTGGCCGGGGCGCGGGATGATCGCGCCATCACCGCGCTCAGTGGTCCGTCGGCAAGCAGCGGGCGCAGCTGGAGGATGGGCCGGCGCCGGTCCATGACTTCCAGGACACGGCGCATTGCGGCATCGGCGAACGCAACCGCCTGAGGCGGCGGGGATTGTTCGCGCAGATGTGCTTGACGTTCGATACCCGCTGGCCGAGTCCGGGATTGATGCAACCTCGTGGGCCGCGGTGAATGGCAGGCCGCCGGCAGGCTGGCCAGCACAGGCGCCGGTTCATAGTCGGCAACCCGGGTGATGTAGCGATGAGACATGTTCCCCTCCAGTGAATGAGCCCCCTCATTTGCTCTGCTGGAGAGTCGCAGATCATTGCCGATCATGATCGCACAGCCGATGTCCAGGGCGCCAGGGTACGGTTGGCAGAACGTTCGACACAGCGGCGCCGCTCGGTACAAGTGGCGAGGTTTTAGGGGAAGGCGGCGCGGATTGTGGTGAGCAGGTTGTCCGCGCTTGACGCATCTTTCTACTCCAGCGAGGACAGCTCGACGCCGATGCATGTCGGCTCGCTGGCGATCATTCGTAAGCCCCGCGGCGGCTTGACCTACGAGGAGCTGCTGGCGCTGGTGGAAAGGCGCCTACCGCAGGTTCCCCGCTACCGGCAGAGGGTGAAGGAGATCGGGTTCGGGCTGGCCCGTCCGGTGTGGCTCGACGATGTCGACTTCGATATCACCTACCACATCAGGCGCTCGGCGCTGCCGTCCCCGGGAAGCGACGGGCAGCTGCAAGATCTGGTGGCGCGCTTGACATCTCGCCCGCTGGATCGGTCGCGACCGCTGTGGGAGATGTACTTGGTCGAGGGGCTGTCCAAGAACAGGCTGGCCATCTACACCAAGGCGCATCAGGCCCTGGTGGACGGGCAGTCCGCGCTCAGTCTTGGCCAGGTCCTGTTCGACGGGACCGCGCGCACACCGGATTTCGAGGAAGACATCTGGGTGCCGGAGCATGAGCCGAGTTCCAGTGAGCTCATTGCCGGGGCCGTCTCGGAATGGTTGGCACGTCCCGGTGCCCGGTTGGAGGCAGTGCGTAACACGGTCGCCGACGTCGCGTCGCTGACGGGCGAGATCGGCGATTTGGGCGATCGTATGGTCAAGGTGGTGCGCACGGCGGCTCGCGGTGCCGCGCCGCGCGGGCCCCTCAACCAACGCGTATCGCGCAGTCGGCGGTTCGGCGTGGTGACCACGAAGCTGGCCGACTACCGTCGGGTGCGCGCCAAGTACGACTGTGACGTCAACGATGTGGTGTTGGCGACAATCGCTGGAGCACTGCGTAACTGGTTGATGAGCAGGGGCGAGCCGGTCACTACCGCCTCCACCATTCGGGCCATGGTGCCGATGTCGGTGTACCGGGACGGCGATCTGGATGTGGGTGGAGAGGGGGCCGCGACCACCGAGGTGTCGCCGTTCCTCGTCGATCTACCCGTTGGTGAGGGCAACACCGTAGTGCGGCTGTCTCAGATCGCGCATGCCACCGAATCACATTCCGCCGCATTTAGTTTGGTCGATGTTCCGAACATGGCGGCGCTTTCCGGGTTCGTTCCGCCGACCTTGCACGCGCTGGCGGCCCGCGTCGCGACGACGCTGCCCAGCCGCCTGTTCAATCTGTTGGTCACG
The DNA here is from genome assembly GCF_002013895.1 of Mycobacteroides franklinii. Lineage (GTDB taxonomy): Bacteria > Actinomycetota > Actinomycetes > Mycobacteriales > Mycobacteriaceae > Mycobacterium > Mycobacterium franklinii. Next base: position 103,912 of record NZ_MAFQ01000017.1, read on the forward strand.
AATGTGCCTGGGCCGCAGTCTCCGATGTATCTCGGCGGGGCGCGGCTGGCCGAGATCTACCCGGTGCCGCCGCTGCTGCGCAATCAGGTGTTGTCGATCGGACTGACGTCCTACAACGGCGCTGTGTATTACGGAATCAACGCCGATCGTGAAGCGATGCCCGATGCTGACATGCTCCCGGTGCTGATCACCGAGGCGCTCGACGAATTGTTGGAGGCTGCCCAGTAATGCCCATGCAGGTCTATATCCCGGTGACGCTGTCGATGCTGCGCACACTGGTGGCCGACGGTGAGTTGTGGCCGGTGAACGGCACCGCCTTCGCGGTGACACCGGCGCTGCGCGAGGCGTACTCCGCGGGTGATGAGGACGAGCTGTCCGAGGTGGCGATGCGTGAGGCGGCGCTGGCCTCGCTGCGGCTGCTGGCCAATGAGGACGGTGACGACGGATTACCGGCCCGGCGGGCGGTGCTGGTCGCCGATGCCGAGGATGCGAAGCTGCGGCCCGATCTGGACGACGCCGTGGTGCGGCTGGCGGCCGCGGTGCCGATATCGGCGGTGGTGGCCGCGCACGTGGACCTGGCGCAGGCCGAATCGGACGTGGTGCGCGCGGCCGAGGTGATCGATGCCGCGGACCTGGGTGATGAGGATGCCGAGCTGGTGGTCGGAGATGCGCAGGATCATGATCTGGCCTGGTACGCCACCCAAGAACTGCCGTTCCTGCTCGACCTGCTGTAGGCGGCGAGATATGGCCGATTGGCCTGTTTCTGGCCAGTAACCTACGGTAGCGTAGGTTACGCCTCGCTGGGCATCTCCGTCATGAATGGAAGGTCATCGGCTGTGAAACTGGCTTCCTGGCTAGATGCGTCCGCCTCGGGCGCCCCCAAGTCACGCCATCCGGCGGTAAACATCTTGCGTGGCTTGGCTTCCCGCATTACGACGCCATTGCTGCCGGACGACTATCTGAGCCTGGCCAACCCGTTGTGGTCGGCCCGCGAGCTGCGCGGCCGGGTGGTCAGCGTGCGCAAAGAGACGAGTGACTCCGCCACCCTGGAGATCAAGCCGGGCTGGGGCTTCCACTTCGACTATCACCCCGGTCAGTACGTGGGCATCGGTGTGCTCATGGATGGCCGCTGGCGCTGGCGGTCGTACTCGCTGACCTCGGCGCCTGCGATGAGCGGCTCGCGCGAAGAGCGTCGGGCGCTGCATGCCGGCGGTTCGGGGCGCACCATCACCATCACCGTCAAGGCGATGCCCGAGGGATTCCTCTCGACCCATCTGGTCAACGGCCTCGAGCCGGGCACGATCGTGCGGCTCGCCGCCCCTCAGGGCAACTTCGTGCTCGACGATCCCGCACCGCCCGCGATCTTGTTTCTTACCGCAGGCAGCGGCGTCACCCCGATTATGTCGATGTTGCGCACCTTGGTGCGACGCTCGGCCGCGGCGGGCTTGCCGCTGCCCGATGTGGTGCATCTGCACTCGGCACCTACCGAGGGTGACGTGATGTTCGCCGGAGAGCTGGCGGCGTTTTCCGAGGCTCACCCGTCCTATCACTACCGGTTGCGGACCACGAAGACCCAGGGCCGGCTGGATTTCTCCGCACTGGCCACCGAGGTGCCGGACTGGGCGCAACGTCAGACATGGGCGTGCGGGCCGGAAGGCATGCTCGACGATGCCCAGCGGGTGTGGACGGACGCCGGTCTTGGCGAGCTGCTGCATCTGGAGAGGTTCGCGGTTTCCCGTGCCGCGCCGCACGGACAGGGCGGCCTGGTGACTTTCGCGCGCAGCGGTAAGCAGCGCGAGGCCGATGCCGCCACCTCGCTGATGGAGGCGGGGGAGGAAGCCGGCGTGCAGATGCCGTTCGGATGCCGAATGGGGATCTGTCAGACCTGTGTGGTGTCACTGGTTGAGGGGCACGCGCGGGACCTGCGAAACGGCGCCGAGTACGAACCTGGAACGCGCATTCAGACGTGCGTGTCCGCGGCATCGGGGGATTGCGTTCTCGACGTGTGAGGTTAACGGCCTAGTAACCTACGGTGCCGTAAGTTACGCTATCGTAGGCACGAACCGGCGAAGGGAGCTCACGGATGGCGATTTCGGATATCCAGGAATTCGCGCACCTCACCGAGGCTGATGTTGAGGCACTCGGACATGAGTTGGATGCGATTCGTCGTGATGTCGAGGAATCGCTCGGAGCCGCTGACGCCCGCTATATCCGTCGCACCATCGCCGCGCAGCGCACCCTGGAGCTGAGTGGCCGTGTGCTGCTCGCGGCGAGCAAGAAGCGGTCCGCCTGGTGGGCGGGGGCGGTGACGCTCGGTGTAGCCAAGATCGTTGAGAACATGGAGATCGGTCACAACGTCATGCACGGCCAGTGGGACTGGATGAATGATCCCGAGATCCACTCCTCCAGCTGGGAGTGGGACATGGTGGATCCGTCCTCGCACTGGAAGCAGACCCACAACTACATCCACCACAAGTACACGAATGTGCTTGGCATGGATGACGATGTGGGCTACGGACTGCTGCGGATTACCCGCGACAAGAAGTGGACCCCGTTCAACCTGGGCAACCTGGTCTATAACACGCTGCTGATGCTGTTGTTCGAATGGGGCGTTGGCGCACAGCATTTGGAGCTCGGCAAGGTGGCCCAGGGCCGTGCGGACAAGGCGGAGTTCCACGCCAAGCGGAATGAAGCGCTGGCCAAGATGGGTAAGCAGGTCGCCAAGGACTATGTGGCGTACCCCGCGCTGAGCGCCCTCTCGCCCGCGGGAAGTTATCGCAAGACGGTCACCGCCAACCTGTTGGCCAACGTAATTCGCAACATCTGGTCCAACGCGGTCATCTTCTGTGGGCACTTTCCGGACGGTGCGGAGAAGTTCACCAAGCAAGATCTGAAGAACGAGACGCAGGGACAGTGGTACCTGCGACAGATGTTGGGCAGCGCCAACTTTGACGCCGGCCCGGCGATGGCATTCATGAGCGGCAACCTGTGCCACCAGATCGAGCACCACCTGTTCCCGGATCTGCCGAGTAACCGTTTGTCCGCCGTATCGGTGCGGGTGCGTGAGCTGTGCGACAAGTACGACCTGCCGTACACCTCCGGGCCGTTCCTGGTGCAGTACGCGAAGGCATGGCGGACTATCGCCAAGCTGTCGTTGCCGGACAAGTACCTGACGTACACCGCTGATAACGCACCAGAGACGCGCAGCGTCAAGATGTTCGACGAGTTGGAGCCGCGCGAGCGGCGCGGGCTGAAGTCCGCGTTTGCCGCCGTGCGTGCGCGGCGAAAGGGTCGTCGCGGCGCCACGGTCTGACGAGGAAACGCAAAAGCCCCCGAACGCTCAGTGCGTCGGGGGCTTTTGCGTTCAGTAGCGGCGGGGAATTATCCCCGGCCGGATACGGAGATCCACATAGTGGCCCAGGCGGCGACGCCGCAGGCGAAAATGGCTGCCACACTGGCGATTCTACGAACGTAGCTCGTCATCTGCTAACCCCTGACCCTCGTTGGCTGTCTCCGTTGCAGCCGCTAATGGAAACGCTAATCGGCGTGTGCTGATATCGCGATTCGGGAAGGCCCTCGCAACCAAGAGTTAGGCCGTTGTTAACGCGGAAAGTAACTGGCGAACAGCGGTTACCCGTTTGGCTGACGACCCGGTCAGCTCATCCAGAGCGCATTCGGGATCGGCCGGCGGGCCAAGGTGCTGGCAACCGCGTGGGCAGTCTTCGATGGCCTCGGATAGGTCGCTGAACGCTGCCAGCACGTCGGCGGGCTGGATATGGGCCAGGCCGAAGGACCTGATGCCCGGGGTATCGATGACCCAGCCCGACGGGTGCAGCGGAAGTGCTATCGACTGGGTGGAGGTGTGGCGCCCCTTGCCCACACCCGTCACCTCGCCGGTCGCGCGATGAGCCTCGGGGACAAGACGATTCACCAATGTGGACTTGCCCACTCCGGAATGGCCGAGTAGCGCGGTGAGACGGTTCGCCAGTACGTCCATGATGGGTTCTAGCGGTGCATCGCGTCCGGCCTTGATGACCTGCAGGTCGAGATCGGCGAACTGCGCGGCGAACTCATCGGGATCTGCCAGATCGGTTTTGGTCAGTGCCAGGATTGGGGTGAGGCCGCCCGCGTAGGCGGCAATGAGTGTCCGTTCCACCAGGCCGGTGCGTGGTGGGGGATCGGCGACTGCCACCACGATCAGCAATTGGTCGGCGTTGGCCACAAAGATGCGCTCGAAGGGGTCGGTGTCATCGGCGGTGCGGCGCAACACCGTTCGGCGATCTTCCAGACGAACGATGCGGGCGAGTGCGTCGGGGCGCCCGGACAGATCACCGACCAGGCTCACGGTATCGCCCACCACAATCGGGGTACGGCCGAGTTCTCGTGCCCGCATCGCGGTCACCTGCTGGGTGGGATCCGGCGTTGAACCATCCTGCAACACACAGCCCCAGCGGCCGCGGTCCACGGTAGTGACCATCGCGGGCACCGCGTCGGCATGCTCGGGACGATTCTTGGTGCGAGGCCGCGAGCGTCGGCCCGGCCGGATGCGGGCGTCGGACTCGTCGTACTCGCGTGGACTCAAGAGGCGCGACCGCCCGATTGCGTGAGCATGTCGGCCCACATTCCGGGGAAGTCGGGCAGTGTCTTGCTGGTGGTGGCGATGTCGTCTACGGACACCCCGGGTACTTTCAGGCCGACAAGTGCTCCGGCCGTGGCCATCCGGTGATCGGCATACGAGCCCCACACCCCGCCGTGTAGACCGGTGGCGACAATGCGCAACCCGTCCTCGGTCTCCTCGCATTGCCCACCGAGGGCATTGATCTCGTGGGCGAGTGCCTTGAGTCGATCGGTCTCGTGTCCGCGCAGATGCGCGATCCCGCGCAGTATCGAGACGCTGCCAGGTTCGGCAAGGGCAGCCAGCGCGGCGACCGTGGGGGTGAGTTCGCCCACCTCGCCAAGGTCCAGATCGACAGCGCCGTAACCGGTCTGGCCGGTAACTTCGAGGTAGTCGTCCGTCAGCGAGGCCGTCTGGGCGAATTGGCGCACCACATCCTCGATCTGGCGCGCGGGCTGGGTGGATTGCCTCGGCCAGCCGGTGATGCGCACAGTGCCACCGGTAGCCAACGCGGGCGCGATGAAGGCCAGTGCATTGGACAGATCCGGCTCGATTACCCATTGGTGCGCGGGAATTGGTTGTGGATCGATATGCCAGCGCCCGGGGGTGGAATCGTCCACCGCGATACCCGCCTCGCGCAGCATCGTCACCGTCATGACCACATGCGGACCCGACGGCAGCACGTCGGCGGTGTTCACCGCCCTCAAGCCATGGGTGAACGCGGCGCCGGAAAGCAGTAGACCGGATACGAATTGGGATGATCCCGATGCGTCGACGCCTACCTCGCCGCCGCGAACCTGGCCGGCACCGGCAACCGTGAATGGCAGATGCTGCCCGTCGACACCCACTCCGATGGACCGCAGCGCGTCCAAGAGGGGAGCGATGGGTCGGGCACGTGCCTGCTCGTCTCCGTCAAAAACAGTGGGGGCGGCGCGAAGTGCTGCCACGGGTGGCAGGAATCGCAGCACGGTACCGGCGAGCCCACAGTCAACCGTCGTCGGATGGCCGTCTCCGGCTCCCGGTGAGACGGTCACATCGGTGTCATCGCCGGTGACATCGAACCCGAGCGTGTGCAGCGCGCCGATCATGAGATCGGTGTCGCGGCTGCGCAATGCACCAGACACTGTCGACGTGCCACCCTCGCGCGCTGCCAGCGCTGCGAGCACGAGCGCCCGGTTGGTCTGGGATTTTGAGCCGGGCATGGTGATGGTCGCGCTGATGGAACCGTCTATCGTCGGTGCCTGCCAGAGTCCGCTCGTCACCGACCCATTGTCCCGGACGGGTGGATGCGATGGCTGTACCGGGTCCTTCGGGCGAGTGGCACGATGGCCATATGTGCGGACGGTACGCGGTGACGATCGACCCGGCGCTGCTCGCCGCGGAGATCGACGCGGTCGACGAGATAAGCACCACGAGTCGGGCCCCGGGTTCCGCGCAGCAGCTCCCCACCATCCCGAACTACAACGTCGCACCCACGGACCCGGTGCTCACGGTGGTGGCACGGCATCGGGAGCCCGGCGACGTTCCCACCCGTCGAGTGCGCGCGATGCGCTGGGGGCTGGTGCCTAACTGGGCCAAGGCCCGCGAGGACGGCCGCCCAGAGTCCAAGGGGGCCCCGTTGATCAATGCCCGGGCGGAAACTCTCACCACGGCCGCCACCTTCCGTCTCGCGGCCCGGTCCAAGCGGTGTCTAGTGCCGATGGACGGCTGGTACGAGTGGCGCAAAGCAGAAGGCGCCAAGACCGCCTTCTATATGAATGGGCGCGACGGGAAGAGGTTGTTCGCGGCGGGACTGTGGTCCGCGTGGAAACCCGCCGGCCGGCAAGGGCGCGATGCGGCTCCTCTGCTCAGCTGCACGATCGTCACCACTGACGCGGTCGGCCCGTTGCAGGAGATCCACGACCGCATGCCACTGATGCTCGGTGCCGATACCTGGGACCGCTGGCTGGACCCCGATCGCGAGCTGGATCAAAGCCTTCTGCAGGGCACGGCAACCGGCATCGACACTCGGCAGGTGTCATCGCTCGTCAACAGCGTCGCGAACAATGGTCCGGAGCTGCTCGTGCCGGACGACGGATCCCCGGCCGTGGGGCAGCAGATCACCCTGCTGTGACGGGTGCTGTCACCGCGTTGGTGAGCCCGATCAGATCGTCCGGTGCCAGCGCCATCTGTAGTCCGCGCTTTCCGGCGCTGCACAGGATGCGTTCCCATGTCAGGGCAGACGAATCGATCACGGTGGGCAGCCGTTTGCGCTGTCCCAGGGGCGAGATCCCGCCGACCACGTAACCAGAACTGCGTTCGGCGGCCGCAGGATCGGCCATGGTGGCCTTGGCCCGGCCGAGGGCGGCCGCGACGGCCTTGAGCGACAGCGTCGCGGGTACCGGAATGACCGCGACCGCCAGATCAGATCCGCGATCCAGCGAGATCAGCAGTGTCTTGAAGATCTGCTCGGGAACCAATCCGGAGCCCGCCAGCGCGCGCACCGCCTCGTCACCAAACGCGTGCTCCCCGGGGCGGTGCTCATAGGGCAGCAGTTCGTAGTCAACTGCGGCAGCGATCAATGCGGCGACTGCCGGAGTGGCAGCTTTGACGGCCTTGGAACCCACAACTGGGACACTAGTGGGCGGCGATGAGCCGCTTGCGCGAAGATCATCGGACTGGGTCCAGTGAATTTCGAGTTGACAGTCGAGATACTTTGGGAAATACCCCGGCATGTATCGGTGTTGAGATGTCTGTCCGCAGCGAGCGGACTATGGTCCTCAACACGGAAGGGGTATTGCAGGTGACAATGGCGTGCCTCGAACGTCCGATGTCGGTGCCGATCCGTATGGTCGGTGTCGCTACCGAAAGGACCGCCGTGACAGAGACTGCAGATCCCACCAATCAGCCGATTCATGTGGAGACTGAGGCCGAGCGGGTCGCGCGGTTCGAACGTGACGCATTACCCCTGCTGGACCAGCTCTATGGTGCTGCCTTGCGGATGACGAGAAATCCCGCGGACGCCGAGGACCTGGTGCAGGAGACGATGGTCAAGGCATATGCCGGGTTCGGGACCTTCAAAGAAGGCACCAATCTGAAGGCGTGGCTGTACCGCATTCTGACCAACACGTACATCAACATCTATCGCAAGAAGCAGCGTCAGCCGGCGGAGTATCCGACCGAGGAAATCACTGACTGGCAGCTGGCCGCGAACGCAGAGCACACCTCTACGGGGCTGCGGTCAGCGGAGATCGAAGCGCTCGATGGACTGCCTGACGATGAAATCAAAGAGGCGTTGAATAAGCTGCCGGAAGAATTCCGGATGGCCGTGTACTACGCGGACGTCGAAGGCTTCCCGTACAAGGAGATCGCCGAGATCATGGACACCCCGATCGGCACGGTCATGTCGCGTTTGCACCGCGGCCGTCGTCAGCTGCGCGAATTGCTGTCTGAAGTGGCCAAAGACCGTGGCTTCCTGCGCAACAATGAGTTGGCGGAGGGTCGGGCATGAGCGACGGTGGACTCAAGAAGGGCCTCGAGAAGAGCGGCAACTGCGAGGTATCGGGTTGCGCTGAGGTAATTGCGGAGGTGTGGACCCTCCTCGACGGTGAATGCAGCCCGGAGAGCAGTGCTCGACTGCGCCATCATCTCGAAGAGTGCCCGGGCTGCCTGCAGCATTACGGCATTGAAGAGCAGATCAAGACACTCGTAGCCCGCAAGTGCGGTGGAGAAAAGGCACCTGACGGGCTACGTGAGCGTCTTAAGTTGAAGATCAGCCAGACCACTGTCATCGAGCAGCGGGCTGAAAACTCCTAGCGACTAGCTGTTGGGACGCTTGCCGTGGTTGGCGGCGTTGTGCTTGCGGCTGCGCTTCTTACGACCACGCTTGGCCATGGGAATCTCCTTAGCGATCTGATGGGTTCCGGGGGTGAACCCGGCTGACAGGCCAGCTGCGCGTGGTGCGCGCTGGTGTGTATACCCAGTCTCTCATGCCGGTAAGGGTGGTTGAACGCGTGGATGCCCTACGTGTGGTTCGATACTGAGGACCGGTAACCGGATGTTGACGAGAGCGAGGTGGCGCGCAGGTGGCCGAGGAAGTACACGCCGAGATCGTGGCCAGCGTGCTGGAAGTACTCGTCAAGAAGGGTGACGCGATCGCCGTGGGCGACACCATCGTGCTGCTGGAGTCCATGAAGATGGAGATTCCGGTGCTGGCCGAGGTGGCGGGAACCATCGGCGACGTGAGTGTTTCGGTGGGCGACGTCATCCAGGCCGGCGACTTAATCGCCGTCATCGACGACTAGATCGCCACCGGATGTCCACTCTCGGTGATCTCCTTGCCGAGCACACCATGCTGCCGGGTGATGCCGTCGATCACCTGCACGCCGTGGTCGCCGAATGGCAACTGCTGGCCGACCTTTCCTTCGCCGATTACCTGATGTGGGTGCCCCGCGAGGACGATGCCTTCGTCTGCGTCGCGCAGTGCCGGCCCAACACCGCACCCACCATCATCGATAACGACGCAGTCGGCACTATTGCCAAAATTGCGGACGTTCCGTTGGTGGAGGCGGCGTTTACCTCGGGTGCCATTGAGCGCGAGAGCGACTCGGACCTGACCGAGCATGCCTCCGAGCTGAACGTGGAAGCGGTCCCGGTGCGCTGCGGCGACCGGACTGTCGCGGTGTTGACTCACCAAACAGCCTTGGCCTCCAGGCTCAAGAAGGGCACGCTCGAACGGGCCTATCTGGAATGCGCGGGCGACCTGCTGCTGATGCTCACCGAGGGCACCTTCCCGAATGTGGCGGACCAGGCGATGTCTCGGTCCAGCCCGCGTGTGGGGGACGGGTTCATTCGCCTCGACGTCTCCGGTGGAGTCAGGTATGCCAGCCCCAACGCTCTGTCGGCCTATCACCGCATGGGTCTGGCCAGTGATTTGCAGGGCCACAACCTCATGGATGTCACCAAACCACTGATCTCTGACTCCTTTGAGGGCCAAGAACTGGCGGCGCACATCCGTGACGTGCTCGCCGGCGGCCCCAGCATGCGTATGGAGGTCGATGCGGGCGGTGCCGCGGTGCTGATCCGCACGTTGCCGCTCATCGCGCGCGGTACCTCCGAGGGGGCGCTGCTGCTCACCCGGGATGTGACCGAGGTCAAACGTCGCGACCGGGCGCTGCTGTCCAAGGACGCCACGATTCGCGAGATCCACCACCGGGTGAAGAACAACCTGCAGACCGTGGCGGCGCTGCTGCGCCTGCAGGCTCGCCGCACCCCCAATGACGAAGCCCGCGAAGCACTTTTCGAATCGGTGCGCCGGGTGTCGTCCATCGCGCTGGTTCACGACGCCTTGTCGATGTCGGTGGATGAGGAAGTCAACCTCGACGAGGTGATCGACCGGATCATGCCGATCATGACCGACGTCGCGACCGTGGACACCAAGGTGCGTGTCTCACGGGAGGGCGCGCTCGGCGTGCTCGACTCCGACCGCGCGACACCGCTGATCATGGTGATCACCGAGCTGGTGCAAAACGCCATCGAGCATGCCTTCGAGGAGGGCGCTCAGGGGCAGGTGATCATCAGGGCGGAACGGTCGGCACGCTGGCTCGACGTCGTGGTGCATGACGACGGCCGCGGACTACCCGACGGATTCAGCGTGGAGACCTCGGATCGGCTGGGATTGCAGATCGTGAGGACGTTGGTATCGGCGGAGATCGACGGATCGCTGGATATGCGCAGCGATCCCGAGGGCGGAACAAATGCGGTGCTGCGGGTTCCGTTAGGTCGACGTGCCCGCTTGATGGCCTAGTTACACACCCGGGGCGACAGCCCTTCCACAGCAAAGAACCCGGCACCAAATTGTGCCGGGTTCTGCTTGCTGCGGCGTTTAGACGGCGCTGCGGGCGCGAGCGCGGGCGTTGCGACGCTTGAGGGCGCGGCGCTCATCTTCACTGAGGCCACCCCACACACCGGCGTCCTGGCCCGACTCGAGCGCCCAGGTAAGGCATTCGGTCGTCACGGGACAGCGGTTACAGACGAGCTTTGCGTCAGCGATCTGGGCAAGGGCCGGTCCGCTGTTCCCTACGGGGAAGAACAGTTCGGGATCCTCGTCGCGACAGACCGCCTTATGGCGCCAATCCATAGTTGTGCACTCCTTTTTCATCGCGCGCGCCACAAGCGCACGAGATTAATGTTTTTCGGCTGTTAACGCGTGCGTACCAAATGTTTCTGCACTGTTGCTTCCGATCGTTTCACAAGCTCAGCAGAAGTCAATAGCGTGAGTTAACACGTGGTCAATCTCACTCGGGGGTGGTGTCTGCAGACGCCACATTCGTTTGTACTACACTTAACCGATCTGCGCCTTGAATCTGGCGAGATTCCCCCATTTTCCCAGGTGGCATGGTGCTACCCGTGAGTAACATCACCGCCCGGCGAGACTCAACTACGTGAAGTAGTACATCCGATTTGATCAGAATGTGACATGCGCCGCGCTGCGCCTGTGAGTCGGCTGTATCTGGAACGGGCTGGCGCTCAACACTATTGCGCTGTGGGCAAGTCTCAGGATGGGGCGCCGGCGGGTTTTGCCGGGGCTACCACGTCCAGAACATCGGGCACGGCGGTGAAGGTCAGATCACTGCGCATCCCAAGGAAATCGCCGTCGACCTGTGTGGCGATCGGCGCCGATGCGTGCACGCGCACCCACGCGACGTCGTCCTCGCGCAGCAGGTGCTTGCCCGCTGGTCGGTCGGGGCGCGGTGCTCCCACCATGTGGCGCACCAGGCGGAGGTTGGTTACAAGTCGTTGATCTACCTGCTTCTTGCCTGCATTCTCCCAGTGTGGCGCTGGTGAGCGTGAGCAAAGCTGGGTGAGCGTCAACGTACGTACTGAAGCCCGTACACGATCTATGGGGTTGTGCCGCCTCCCTCTGAGTGAAGTCTCTTCAGATGTTGTCATCGCCTGTGGAGCATGCAGCCAATGACGATCCGCTTGGCCTGCTCGTACTCGACCTAGGCGGTCTAGTGCTCCCGCGAGGGTGAACTTACGCCGCCCGACGCAGGCTGCGACCTCATGCCCAGAGTTCGCATTGCGCCTGGACTATCCACTATCCAACGGCTCTTCCCGATCGCGTCCGGAATTACTGCCATGCAGGCTTGTCGGCGTCGGTGCCTGGCTTGTTTACTCCCAGTGAGCCGTGGAGTTCTTGTGAGGGATCGGTAATCAATCGTACGACGAGTGCCGCGATGCTTTTTCGGGATACCTCGGTGCCTTTGAAAGGTTCTCCTTTTTGGGTGATCTCGTAGTCCACTTCGTCTTTGTCTGTAAGCCATGCGGGTCTGATGATTGTGTAGTCAAGGCGCGAAGACTCGATCACTTTCGCCGCTGCGGCGTAGGTTTCGAGATAGCCGCCGTCGAGCATCCGATGGTTCCAACGGCCAAACTCGCCGGGGACTTCGTCGTAGATCCCTAGCGTCGAGATCCAAATGAGCCTTCGCACGCGAGCGCCCTCAAGTGCAGTGACGACCCCACGCGCTTGGTCCACGATATCTTTACCGCCAAGGTTGGCATAGACGATGTCTTGTCCCGCGACCGCTTGTTTCAGGAGACTTCCGTTAAGGACATCACCTTCTACTGCCGTTGCGCGGAGGTCGGGCAAGTCGTGCAAGCGTTGGTCGTTCCGTAGGTAGAGGGTGAGATTCACGCTCTCGTCGTGGAGCAGTTCGCGTACTACGATTTGCGCGATTCTGCCTCCGGCACCAAGTACAAGAACTCGTGTCATGAATGCTGCTCCTTCTGTCGTCGTGTGTGGTGGGCGTTATAAGCGGCGATCAAGGTATTTCCTACTCGGCCGAGTCCGGCACGACAGTTACTGGCGAGCTGGCGGCCCCTCGGTTGTGCTGATCGCATGCTGCGGGAGAGCACGTGCCTATCGTGCAGATAACCCGTCAGCTAGCGACTATCCCGCACTGCTCCAGCAAAGGGGAGTTAGCGATTCACGTCAACGATGATGCGGCCCCTCACTCGGCCCTCAAGAAGATCTGTTGAAGTGGAGATAGCGTCAGTGAGGCCGATCTCGTGGCTGATCTCGCCTAGGTGTCCGGTGTCGAGGTCGCTGCTCAGCCGGCCCCACGCTGTGACGCGTTTGGCGTGGGACTGCGTGACACTGTTGATACCCAACAGGCTCACTCCGCGCAGGATGAATGGCGCAACAGTGCTTGGGAATTCCATGCCTTGAGCCATGCCACACGCGGCGACGGCTCCCTCGGCACTGGTAGTGGCACACACATTGGCCAGTGTGTGGCTGCCCACGGAGTCGATAGCGCCGGCCCAGCGCTCGCTGCCCAAGGGGCGGCCCGGTTCGGCGAGTTCGGCTCGGTCGATCACCGTAGCCGCACCCAACCTCCGCAGATAGTCTGCCTCAGCGAGGCGGCCGGTTGCCGCGACGACCGTGTAGCCGTTGCTCGCGAGCAGCGTGACCGCGATGCTTCCGACGCCGCCACTGGCACCGGTGACGAGTACTTCGCCGTCGCTAGGGGTGACCCCGTGTTGTTCGAGTGCCATCAGGCAAAGCATCGCTGTATAGCCCGCAGTGCCGATGGCAGTGGCCTGCGCCTCGGTGAACGAGGGGGGGAGTGGCACTAGCCAGTCCGCCTGGAGCCGAGCGATCTGTGCAAGCCCTCCCCAGTGGGTCTCGCCCAGTCCCCAACCGTTCACCAGAACGTGATCACCGGGTTTGTAGCGCGCGTCATTGCTGGCCTCAACGACGCCGGCTAAGTCGATTCCCGGGACCATCGGGAAGCGACGGACGACGGGGCCCCTACCGGTGATGGCCAGGGCGTCTTTGTAATTGAGGCTGCTGTATGCGACCCGGACGGTCACTTGCCCCTCAGGTAGGTCGTCGCTGCCGAGCCGCCGCATTTCCGCACGGTAGTCCGTGTTGGTCTTCTCAACCACAATCGCGCTGAACATCGTATTCCCTTCTCCTACGCGCGGGCACATGCGAGGAATCCACTGAAAAACACGTCGAGCGGTTCGACTGTCCGAGCGAGTTTGGTGCGCAATACCGCTCCCTCCCAACCGATCCAGAAGAACCGTGATAGCGCGGCGCAGTCGGTGTCGGCCGGAAGATCTCCTACGTCAACGGCCAGTCGCAGGCAATCCTGTAAGCGCTGCTCCCAGTCCTCAAGTGTTTCTTCGAGTTTCGTGCGATAGCTCTCGGGAAGTGTCCGAACTTCTTGCCCAAGATTGCCAACAAGGCATCCACGATCAAACCTGTGTCTGGCCATTCCGGCTTTCGCGTCCTCGACGAAAAGGGTCAGACGTTGCAGTGGTGGCAGACTGTCGTCCAACAGCCAGCGATCAAGTTTGCGCGCGAAATACTCCGCGTAGCTCTGCAGCACCTCCAGACCGAATGCGTCTTTGCTGTCGAAGTAGTGATAAAACGAGCCCTTCGGTACATCGACGCGCTTGAGCACCGATTCAATACCTGTCGCAGTGAGGCCCTGCGCAGTCAGGATTTCCATCCCGCAGCGAAGCAATGCTCCCCGCGTGTCTTCGTGGTCACGGCTGACTTTTGGCGGCCGTCCACGACGAGGCCGGACAATGGGAGCGCTCATGGTGATGAGATTAGACCGACTGTCTCTAAATGTCCACGGGCGCGTTCAGCGCCCGGTGAGTTCGCGCTACGCAATGGCGCACCAAAAATGCTCACTTGACCGGATATGTGCGTCTGGACGCGCGTGGTCGAGTTGGTGCCGTGCACGGCCAAGGTCCTTGTTCGGTCAGTTACTCTGCTCCTGTGCCTCGCCCGGGGAACCCGGATGG
>NZ_MAFQ01000018.1 GCF_002013895.1 Mycobacteroides franklinii
CTACATCTACGGCACCGTCATCATCGCGTGCACGATCAACCTGGTGATCAATCTCGTGGGCTAGGCGTGGACCGCGCGCGCCCTCTGGTACCGCGCCGTGTGAAAGTCGCGGTTGCCGAACTCGGACTCAATTACAGTGAGGCGCTTGAAGTAATGCCCGATGGCCAGCTCCTCGGTCATGCCCATGCCGCCATGGAGCTGGACGGCCTCCTGCCCCACCAGACGCGCCGCACGAGCGATCGTCGCCTTGGCGGCCGACACCGCGCGGGTGCGACGCGGGCCATCGAGGTTCAGTGACGCCAGGTACGAGGCCGCGACCGCCTGTTCGACCTCGATATGCATATTCACCATGCGATGTTGCAACGCTTGGAAATTGGAGATCGCGACCCCGAATTGCCGGCGCTGTTTGGTGTATTCGACCGTATCGGCGAGGACCTTGCGCAGTATGCCGACAGCCTCGGCCACCGTGGCGGCTGTGGCCTCGTCCAGCGCCGCGTCGATCACTGGCCACGCCCGGTCCACCTCCGAGATTCGCGCCGAATCAGGCAGGCGCAGATCGGTCATCACCAGGTCGCTGGCATGGTGGTCATCGATCGTGCGGTAATGATGCGCCTCGATTCCGTGGGGTGGGCCGGCCGGATCGAACGGTATCGCGAACAGTGTGAGACCGGACGTATCGGCGTGATCGCCGGCGGTGCGCGCGGTGATGATCAGATGCGTGGCGATCGGTGCGTCGCTCACCACGATCTTCTCGCCGTCGAGCACCCAGTCCTGACCTTCGCGCCGCGCGGTCGTGCGCACCGAATGGAACGACTGGCCGGAGGTGGGTTCCAGGGCTGCGAATCCGGTCACCACGTCACCAGCGGCAATACCACCGATGAGGTCATGGGCCACCTCGGAATTCGATCGGCGCAGCAAGCCGCCACCGAGCACCACCGTGCCGATGAACGGTTCGACGACGAGATGCTGTCCGAGCACCTCGGAGATGACGAGAACTTCTTCGGCGCCACCACCGAGGCCGCCGCGGTTCTCCGGCAGTGGCGCGGCGAGGATCCCGAGCTCTTCGGCGAAGGACTTCCACAGCTGCGGTTGCCAGCCGGTGCCCGAACGCGCCGCACGTCGGCTGGTGTCCAGGGCGTACCGATTCGACAGGAAGTCCGAAACGGAATTCTTCAGGAGTTGTTGTTCGTCGGTGAGGCTGAAATCCATGGTGATTTTCGCTCTTGTCTGTCAGAGGCCGAGTTGGGCCTTGGCGAGGATGTTGCGTTGAATCTCGTTGGAACCGGCGTAGATTGACCCGGCCCGGTCGTTGAAATAGTGCAGCGGCGCCACCGCTTGCCACAGCTCGCCGCTGTGATACCCATCGACGGGCGGGGTGTACTCAACCACCGGACCACCCGGCTTTGTGACGTGGGGCTGATACACGCGGCCGCGCGGACCTGCGGCCTCCAACGTGAGCGTGGTCAACGCCTGCGACAACTCGGTGCCCAGGATCTTGAGCATCGAGGAGGCCGTGCCGGGATTGCCGCCGCCGGCGACGACCGCTAGCACCCGGTGTTCGAGAACCTCCAGCACGTCGACTCGAATCGCCAGATCGGCGAGCTTGGCGCGAAACACGGGATCGTCTGCCAGGGTGCCGTTCTCGGTGGGTACCGACTGTGCATCCGCACTCAGCTGATCGAGACCCACCTGGAGCATGGGGGCCACTGCCCCGCCGCCACGTTCGAACTCGAGGAGGTACTTCGCCACGGTCCACCCGTCGTCGATCTCGCCGAGAACATTCGCCTTGGGGACGCGTACATTGTCGAAGAACACCACGTTCTGCACCTCCTCTCCTGAGCTCATCACCAGCGGTTTGACGTCGATACCGGGTGAGGTGAAGTCGATCAGAATGAAGGTGATACCGAGCTGCTTCTTGGGGCCCTTGGTGGTCCGGACAAGCGCGAACATCCAGTTCGCTTCGCGCGCGTGGGTAGTCCAGATCTTGGATCCGTTGAGGATCACATCGTCACCGTCGGAGACCGCCGACATTTGCAGCGAGGCCAGGTCCGACCCGGACTCGGGC
Source organism: Mycobacteroides franklinii (assembly GCF_002013895.1). Classification (GTDB taxonomy): domain Bacteria; phylum Actinomycetota; class Actinomycetes; order Mycobacteriales; family Mycobacteriaceae; genus Mycobacterium; species Mycobacterium franklinii. The sequence goes on from NZ_MAFQ01000018.1 coordinate 2,066, forward strand.
TCGCTGTATCCCTGGCAGAAGAACACCTCTCCCGTCAGGATGCGGGGCAGGAAGAACTCCTTCTGCTGCGGTGTGCCGAACTTGACGATGGCATGCGCGACCATCCGAATTCCCATGGGCGACAAAGCGGGTGCCCCGGCAATCATGGATTCGACCGAGAAGATGTAGTGCTGCGCGACACTCCAGGGCTGACCTCCGTACTTCACCGGCCAGGCGGGCGCCGCCCACCCCTTCTCATGCAGGATCGCCTGCCACTGCATGCTCGCCTCGTGATCGCTGTACACACTGGTCTGCAAACGCCCGGCGGCCCGGAGGCTCTCAGAGAGATTCTCGTCCAGGAACTCCCGGACTTCGGTGCGGAATTGTTCTTCCTCAGCAGAGAAGGCCAGGTCCATGTGCACTCCGTCGTGTCAAGTCTGCGGTGGTCAAAGCGATGGTTGCGGCCAATCTGGATGCAAGTGCATTCAGATTAATGCCCGTTCCCTTCCCGGGCAATACCGGCTCCTGCAAGACTGGGCAGGTGTCGTCTCCAGCCGGCCGCTCGTACAGCGGCCTCCCCGCCGACGAGCGCCTGGCCCGGCGCCGACAGCGACTGCTGGAGGTGGGCCTGGACATCCTTGGCGCTCCGGATGGGCTCGGTGACCTCACGCTGCGCACCGTGTGTCAGCGCTCCGGCCTGGCGCAGCGGTACTTCTACGAGAGTTTCGCCGACAAGGACGAGTACGCCGTCGCGATCTTCGATTGGGCGGTCGAGGGCCTGGCGTCCACCATCGAGGCGAAGGTGGCGGCCGCTCCGCCGCGTCTACAGGTGCGGGCGGGTATCACCAGCGTGGTGCGGGCCGTCAACGCCGATCGTCGCATCGGGCAGCTGTTGTACAGCCCAACCCAGGTGAACCCGCTGCTGGTTCGCCGTAGGTTCGAAGCGACGGCGATGTTCGTCTCGCTATTCGCCCAGCACCTACGCGACTGGTTCCGCCGCGACGATCAAGGAAACCTGCCCGTGCTGGCTCATTTCATCGTCGGGGGCGTTGGGCAGGCCGTCACGGCGTGGCTGCATCGGGACGTTGAGGTCAGCGAGGACGAACTGATCGAGCAGCTGGTCGACATGCTGTTGGCTCATGGCCCGGAAGGTTCGGCACAGCTCTAGCGATCCCCAGATCGTGCGGAAATGGCGACTGTTGTTGGAAATCAAGGCTTGTCGCAGTGCGCTAGCTCAATGCCAAAGCGACAGGCACTAGCCCAGACCGTCGACGAGAACGATTACCGCATCCGAGCCGGCTCGCCGATCGATCGAAACCTCCTGATAATCAGTTGATTCCGACCAGGACCGAAAAGCGGCCCCCGGCGGTTACCTTGCGGTGACGTCGTACCGCGTCACGATTGGCGCAGGTGTGATCGGAATGCCCGAGTCGACCTATTTGACAGTTTATCCTGCGCAGTTTAATCTGCTTATATGCCCGAACGTGCGAGTGCACCGTCCCTGACAGCTGCGCGATCCGCCTACAATTTGCGGCTGTTGGTCAGCCGACTGCGTCGTCGCCTCAAGGGGGTATACGACAACCAGGACATGACGCCCTCACAGATTTCGGTGATCAGCCGTCTGTCGCACGACGGGCCAGCGTCCACCAGCGATCTCGCTGTCGCCGAAGGTGTGCGACGTCAATCGATGGCCACCATCATCGCCGCCCTCGAAGAGCGTGGAGCGATTCATCGGACACCCGATCCGCTCGATGCGCGCCGCCAGCTGATCATCCTGTCCCCCAGCATTATCGAGGAGCTAGAAGGAAGCCGGCAGCTGCGGGACCGGTGGCTTGCCGATGTGTTGGACGAGGCCTACGACGATGAGGAACTCGAAATCATAGACCGCGCCCTGGTCTTGCTCGAGCGAATCGCAACCGTCGGTCATGATTCGGAGGCGGGCGAACGATGACCGCGGCAGCTACGCTCAAGGATTTGATCCAATCCCCCGAAATAGTGGTGATGCCAGGAGTTTTCGACCCGTTTAGTGCCAGGTTGGCGGAACGGGCGGGCTTCCCTGCCCTGCAATGCAGCGGGGCGGCCATCTCCGGAGTGCATTTCGGGCGGCCGGACTACTCCTTGATCTCCATGGAGGACATGGTGGCGTGCACTGCGCGTATCGTCCGCAGTGTGCGCGTGCCGGTAATGGCCGATGGCGACAACGGGTTCGGCAATGCTGTGAACACTCATTACACGGTGCGGGCCTTCGAAGAAGCCGGGGCCGCGGGGGTGAACCTGGAGGACCAGGTCACCCCAAAGCGGTGTGGCCACCTCGATGGAAAGCACATCCTCGACCTGGAGGAGGCCGCCGTCAAGGTTCGAGCGGCCGCCGAAGCCCGCACCGACCCTGACTTTGTCATCAACGCACGAACGGATGCGCTCGCCGTCGAAGGTATCGCCGGGGCCATCCGCCGTGGCAACGCGTATCTGGAGGCAGGCGCCACAATGATCTTCGTGGAAGGTGTCACCTCCCGCGACGAGATACGCGCAGCGGTGGCAGGAATTGACGGCCCGGTAGCCGTCAACGTGATCGAAGGCGGGAAATCGCCACATCACTTGACCTTTCGCGAGCTCCAGAATCTTGGTGTGGCCCGGGTCAGCCTGCCCGGAGCCCTCTTGATGTCGGCGTTGGGCGGGATGCGCAATGCGCTCGAACGTATCCAGGCCGACGGCGGCACTGCCGACCTGGATGACCTCTTTCTGCCCTTCCGTGAGGCGCACGACCTCATTGGCATGCGCGAAATCGAAAGCCTCGAAAGACGTTATCTCGCATGATCACACGGCCTCGCACGATCGTCGAGAAGATCTGGGACCAGCACACCGTCGATGAGCTATCTGACGGCAGCTGCCTGCTCTACATCGACCGCGTCCTTCTGCACGACCGTAGCGGCGGCTTGGCGCTGCGGTCGTTGCGCGATGACGGCCGCGAAGTGTTCGACAAGAAACTGGTCTTCGGAACAATGGACCATGTTGTTGATACTCGAGCAGGCCGCGACTCGACGACTCCGGTACCCGCTGGGTCGATGTTCATCGACGCCTTCCGGACAGAAGCACGCCGGCAAGACATCACCTTGTTCGACATCGGTGATGATCGTCAGGGCATCTCCCATGTGGTGTTTCCCGAACAGGGCATCGCCTTACCCGGCACCACAATGATCTGTGCCGACTCACACACCCCCACTCTCGGAGCCGTCGGTGCGCTCGCATGGGGAGTCGGCGTCACCGAATGCGAACACGCCCTCGCCACCCAGACGCTCGTGATGCGCAGACCCGCCACAATGCGAGTCGAGTTTACGGGAACTCCGGGAAAGCATGTATACGCCAAAGATCTTGTGCTGGCGCTCATCGCGGCTATTGGCGCGGGCGGTGCAACAGGATATGCGATCGAGTTCAGCGGTCCGGCGGTCGAACTACTCGATGTGGAGGCACGACTTACGCTATGCAACATGGCAACTGAGGCCGGTGCCCGCACCGGTCTGATCGCACCCGACGCGACCCTGCTGAGGTATCTGCAAGGACGCCCCTTCTGCCCCGTAGGCGACGAATGGGAGATTGCCGCACACGCGTGGCTGGATTTGCGCAGCGACCCCGGCGCCGCCTATGACCGCACTGTGCGACTCGATGCTGGAGCACTGGCGCCCCAGGTGACATGGGGTACCAGTCCGCAGCACGCATCGAGAATCGATGCGACGATCCCGCTTCCCGAGGACACCTCCGACCCCGTGGCGGCACAGCGTGCGCTGGACTACATGGCGCTGCGGCCGGGCATGTCACTCGCCGGGTTGCCCGTTGACGCAGTCTTCATCGGGTCCTGCACCAACGCCCGGTTGAGCGATCTCCGGGTTGCGGCCGATGTGTTGCGCGGCCGCAAGGTAGCCGCGGGAGTCACGGCTCTGTGCACGCCCGGATCCACGGGGGTGCGCCGAGCGGCCGAAGCCGAAGGCATCGACAAGATCTTCATCGACGCGGGCTTCCAATGGCGTGAATCCGGTTGTGGGTTGTGCTTTTACGCCGGGGGCGACCACTTCGCGCCGGGTACCCGGGTTATCAGTTCCACCAATCGGAACTTCGAGAACCGTCAAGGACCCGGTGTGCGAACACATTTGGCCAGTCCCGCGACGGTGGCCGCATCGGCCGTCGCCGGATGCATCAGCGACCCCAGGCGGATGTGAGTCCATGGAGCCCTTCACGTATGTCGCCGGTATCGCGGCGCCGCTGTTGCGTGCCAATGTCGACACCGATGCCATCTGCCCATCGCATTTCAAACCCGCCGAATTGTCCAAGCACGGGTTTGGGGACGCTTTGTTCCTGGACTGGCGGTACAACCCCGACGGAACCGTCAACTCCGGCTTCGTGCTCAATCAGGATCGCTACCACAAGGCGTCGATCCTGATTGCGGGGCCGAATTTTGGCTGCGGAAGCTCCCGGGAAACTGCGGTATGGGCGCTGCGCGACGCCGGCTTTCGGGCGGTCATCTCCCCTAGCTTCGCGCTGATTTTCGAAACCAACTGCATACGCAATGGGATTCTGCCCCTGGCAATCCCGGCAGATGTGCACAGGAAACTCGTTGACGAGACCTTCGGATCAAGTATCCAATCCGTGATCAGTATCAACCTCGTGGATCAGCTGGTCGGAATACCGGAGGGTCCGCGACACGGCTTTACCATCGATGCCAGAACGCGCGCGCAGCTGATCGGCGGCCTGGACACAATCGGTCAGACGCTTGCGCACCGTAGTCGTATCGATGACTTCCGGAGCCTTGACGAACAGCGCCGCCCCTGGGTCTACGGCGACCCGGGCCGGAAGGCAACTGCCCCATGACACTGTCGCTTGATTCACATTCCGCACTGGTACTCATCGACCTGCAAAAGGCTATCGCGCAGGCTGCGCCCGCGCGGCCCGTCATCAAACACGCGGCACGACTTGCCGCCGCATTCCGGCACTGCGGACTGCCCGTCGTGCTCGTCGGGCTGGCGTCGCGGGATGGTTCGGCTCCCCCGGGCCGGACCGACCGACCACGACTCCAACTGCCAACCAGGGCAACACCATCGGATGGACACCACTTCGTCGACGACCTATCCAGGCACCCAGACGACATCGTCATCACCAAACGAAACTGGGGCGCGTTCTATGGAACCGACCTCGACCTGCATCTACGACGCCGAGGTGTTACCCAGATCGTTCTCGGTGGAGTCGCCACCAGTATCGGTGTCGAGTCCACCGCCCGTTCAGCCCATGAACACGGCTACCACCTGGCACTCGTCGCCGACGCCATGGCCGACCTGGATTCCGACGCGCATCGGCACACCGTCGACAAGATCTTTCCCCTCATCGGCCAAATAGGTACCACCGCTGAGGTTCTGGCCCTCCTCGAATCGACGAAGAAGGTGGCGCCATCGTAGGCCGCGACCACGGTCAGGGCGTATCGGCCTCGCTGCCGCCGTCGAGTGCTGACGAGCCGACCGGGAGCGGCGTTCGTCGCTGACGGAACGCGCGTACACCGACGTGAAATGTTTTCAACATCGATCGTTCACCAACGTTGCCGCAGTTGACAATGACATCTGAAAAAGTCTTGAGAAGACGGCTTCCACCGCTAAGGATGTAGGCGTGAATTACGGTGAGGTACTTGAGCGGTTGGTCGGGTGGGCGGCCGAAACGGACGCAGTCCGGGCGGTCATCGTCGCCGGATCCGGCGCCAATGGGGACCCGCATCCCCTGTCGGACCGGGATATCGAGCTCTATGCCTCCGACCCCGACGACTTGGCCGACGAGGAGTCTTGGTGGTCAGGGCTGGGCGAGGTCCTCGTGGTCGAGCGTCTGGAAGACGAGGACTCGGGGTACCCGACCCTGCTGATCTACTACGCGGGCGGCAAGCTCGACTTCACCCTGATTCCTGCTGAAGATCTATCCACGATGGAGCATGACAGGCCTTTCCAGGTCTTGCTCGACAAGGACGGTCATGCACCCGACCCGGATTCGGTGAGCACACCACAGGGCCAGCTACCTGACGAAGAAGAGTTCGAGGAATGCGTGAACTGGGGCTACGCCGCCGCCCTGATGTGCGCGAAAGCTGTGGTGCGCGACGAACTCTGGTCAGCGAAGCTACGTGACCAAGACCTCAAGGAAGAACTGCTGCGGATCATCGAATGGGATCACCTGATTCGGTACGGCACCGCCCACGACAGGCGGTACCTCGACGCCGGGATAAACAGCTGGGTGGATAGCGATATCCGCGATGAACTCAACGAGTGCTGGGGGCACCTCCAGGCCGATGACACTGTCAGGGCACTGCGACAAACGGTTGACCTGTTCGCCCGGCTCGCCACACGCGCGGGCACCAGTCTCGGTCAGCAGCCCTTCGACCACGACAGGCTTCGCCGTGAGCTTGACGCGATCTTGGCGCTGCGCGACATCCCGGTGCGCTCGTAGTTTGAGGCTCTAGTAGACGTCGCGCACGTATCGGTGGCTCTTGATGAGGTCGTTGACGTACGCATGCGCTCCGTCGGCGCCGAGCCCGCCGCAGTGGGCCACGATGTGGTGCAATGTGGCGTCGACATCCTTGGCCATGTGGTCGGCATCGCCGCACACATATAGATACGCGCCATCCTGCAGCCAGGCGAACAGTTCCGCGGCACTCTCCGACATACGATGCTGGACATACTGTTTGGGATCCCCCTCGGACCCGTCGCGGGAAAACGCAAGATCGAGTCGAGTCAGGGTGCCCGAGTCGACAAAGCCCTGCAATTCCTCGCCGTAAAGGAAACTGGTGGCTCGGTGCCGGTCGCCGAAGAACAGCCACGAGCGCCCCGACGCACCTGCGGCCTGACGTTCCTGGAGGAAACCACGAAATGGCGCGATCCCGGTTCCCGGCCCGACCATGATGATCGGGACATCGGGTGCGGGCAGCCGAAAGGTGTGGTTCGGCCGCAGATGTACCCGCACCGCCTGCCCGCGGTCGGCCAGGAATGTGGACGCCACACCGCCATATGTGCGGTCGGCGTCGGTGTACCGGATTGTCGCAACGGTCAGGTGAACGGTGTCGGGATGAACGGCCGGGCTTGACGCAATGGAGTAATCACGGAACTGAAGCGGGCGCAAATTGTCGAACAGCTCCTCAACGGTCAACTCCCCCAGCTTGATCAGGTCCAGGACGTCCTTGCCGTACAACCATGAACCCGGCGCCGGATTGACATCGCCGCCGAGTGCGGCAATCGCGTCCGCATTGTCGGTACGGGTGGCCACCAACGCCCGCAGGGTCCGGGACGGGGTGCGGATCTCCAGACGATCGGACAACAGCTCTCCGAGCGGCTCATCGTGACCGGTCACCCGGTGCGCGGCGTCGACGCGCAACTCGGCGAGTATGGCGGCGACCAGCGCAGGATCATTGGAGGCGTGCACGGCAATCGAATCACCTGCCTCATAGGAGATTCCGGAGCCGGCGAGGTCCACCTCGTAATGGCGCACCTCTTTGTCTGACTCGGCGGTGGTGAGCAGTCGGTTGACGACAAGCCGGGCCTCGACGGTTTCGTTGCGCTCGCGCTTGGGTTGTGCAGGAGCCTCGGCGACGACGGCAGGTTCCGCCGAATTGATATGCCCCGCCGAGAGTCGCTTCACCAGATCGGTGGTCCACTCCTTGGACGGTTGTAGGTAGGGCCCGTCGATATCGACGCGTTCGGTCAGCCGCGTCGCACCCAAGGCATGCAGGCGCTCGTCGAGCAACAGGCCGGCGTTGCAAAAGAATTCGTAACTGCTGTCACCGAGTGCGAGCACCGCGAAATTCAGATGCTCAAGCCGGCCTGCCGCGTCGGCGCTTATCGCCTCCCAGAACAGCAGCGCGTTGTCGGGAAATTCGCCGTCGCCGAATGTCGAAACCACCACCACGAAGTGTGATGCCGATTGCAGCTCGGCGATATCGACCTGGTTGAGTTCGACCGCCTCGGACTTGATGCCGGTGGCCTCCTCCAGCACTTCGCAGAACGACATGGCAGCGTCCTCGGCGTTGCCCATATCGGTGCCGTAGCCGACGATCAACGAAAAATCCGGCTGGGCGGTCACAGCACTCCCTCGCTCGCGCGCGGGTCTGGTCCCAGCGCTGGGTAAGGGCGACCTTACTTTGGCCGGAGTCGTTGTGGGGGCCTCCCCCTGATTTTCCCTGCATGGACGGCCTGTCAACCCGCTAGCATCCGAACGTGGCCTGGCTGAGTACCTGGTGGCACTACGACGTGGTGAATGGTTACAAGGGTCCCTTGCTGCTGGGCTTCGTGGCATTCGTGGCCACCTTTGCGGTGACCCGCACGATCACTCGGCTCATCCGCGACGGTAAGGGCCCCTTTCACAATATTTCCGGTGGTGGTGTGCACATCCACCATTCGGTGCCGGGCGTGGTACTACTGATCATCGGCGGCTTCACGGCCCTGGGCTCTCCACCGTTGTCGGTGTGGACGTATCTGGCAGGCCTGTTGGTGGGGATCGGCGCGTCGTTGGTGCTCGACGAGTTCGCGATGATCTTCCACTTGGAAGATGTCTACTGGTCGAACGAGGGACAGCTGTCGGTGGATGTGGTCACGTTGGCCACCGCCTGCATCGGTCTGGCGGCGGTTGGGGTTTCACCGCTGAACGTGGACGGTCTGACCGGTGTCATCGCCATCGCACGTGGCGTGGCGATGATGTTGCTGCTGATCCACCTGGCGCTGGTCGCGATCACCGCGCTGAAAGGCAAATATCCCACCGCGATGCTGGGGATCTTCTTGGCCCCCATCGCGTGGGTGGCGGCCGCTCGTCTCGCCCGCCCGACATCCCCGTGGGCGCGATGGCGTTACACACCGGCGAAACTCACGCGGGCTAAGCAGCGAGCCCTGGAATTTGATCGCCGGTGGGGTCCGGTGAGACGGCGCTGGCTCGACGCGATCGGCGGTACGCCCACACCTGAACTGACTCACCCACCGACGGATTCGCGGACTCGGTGAGCAATCCGGGCCAGTGTTGATTCCGTGTGTATCGATGCGGCCCACTGCGGGTCCGCAGCCAGCTGTACCCAACTGGAGCAGCCGCGATGTTCATCTCCACGGTGAATTCGCAGGGGTTCGACCAAGGGGTACGCGCGTACGACCAGCACCGTGAGACGGTGCTTCGGCCGAAAATCCAAGCGGTCCGCGCGAACTGATTCGGTGGTCCAGATGTGCAGTGCGGCAATATCTTCGAGCGCCTCAGGACGGTTGACCTCGATCGCGGCAACAACCTCGGCCCCGGCACGCACCACAACCTGGGCTTCGGTGCTATCGGCGGCGGCGCGTTCCAAAAGGTCGTGATGTTCCAGTCGCACCCGCTCGGCGTGACCGTGCACGGCTGTCGGAAACAGCAGGAACCGCGAATCGGCAAGCGTGAAACGCTTCTCGTGAATTCCACCCTTGCGTAGCAGGACTGTCTGCCGGCCGTCGAGCAAGGCATGCACCGCCGCGCTCCATTCCTTCAGGGCGGTGGTCACTCTGCGAGACTACGACCGGGGCGTCACCAGCACCGGGCAGGTGGCCTTGTGTATCAGTGCATGGCTGGTGGATCCGAGGAAGAAGCCCGCGATATCGCCGCGTCCGCGACTTCCGGTGACGATCAACTGAGCGCCTGCGGCCTGATTGAGCAGAACGTCGGCGGGGTGCCCGACCGCCACACGCCGGCGAACCGGAACATCCGGGTATTTCTCTTGCCATCCGGCCAGCCGCTCGGCGAGAAGCCGCTCTTGGCGCTGCTGCTCTGCGTCTGAGTCCATCGCGCTCCACGCGGTATACGCGTACACGTATCCCGGAGGAATGTTGTTCCACACATGAACCGCCACGAGTTCGGTATCGCGCATCGCGGCCTCCTCGAATGCCCACGCGATCGCGCCGTCGCTCGAATCGGAGTCGGCGACACCCACGACAATCGGGCCGCCTGCCAGTACCGGCGATTCCCTGACGACGACAACCGGGCTGTGCCCCTTCGCGGTCAACGACACCGAGACCGAGCCCGCCATCATCCCGGTGAATCCACCTAGCCCGCTGGAGCCGAGCACCGTCATGAGGGCATTTTTGGACAATTCGATGAGGATCGGTACCGGCTTGCCGATGGCTTTGACCGTGGACACTTCGACATTCGGATGCAGCGCGTAGACGTGGTCCTTGGCCTGACTGAGGAACTCGGCCCCGTCAGTCTCCAGATGCTGAAAGAAGCTCGCCGAAGCTCCCAGGTTGAACCCCTGTCCGAGGCTGCTGTGGTCGATGATGTGGACCAACGTCAACGGCAGGTGCCGACGCTGGGCTTCGGCGCCTGCCCATGTCAAGGCATGCAGCGCCGACGTCGATCCGTCGATACCGACGAGAATGTGGGCATGCGGCGTCGGGGTGGTCATGGCTCCTCCGATGTGCGATAGGGCGATTGCTCCTACCCCCAACGCTATTGACAGTTCCTCGTGGCTCCTATGGGCCAAAAGCCCCTCTGCTAGTGACTTTCAGCCGTATGAACGTGTGCTGCATCACTCAACGAGCGGGTCATTCGTGTTGGCGGAGCTCTCATTTGGAGTCGATAGCCTGGTAGATAGCAAGTCTAAGGACTCTGGTGTTCCTGCTAGCGTTGTGCGTAACGGAATCTCGCCGATCGTCGATATGGACGTCGGGGGAACTGGCGGAAGGTAGACGAAAATGGCTCTGACGGCGAAGTTGATTGTTGGTTCTGGCGCGCTGGCGATGTCGCTGGTTGCCGGTGGTGGAATCGCATCCGCCGACCCGGACGTGACCGCCATCGTGAACACCACATGCACCTACCCGCAGATCATGGCGGCACTGAACGAGCAGTCGCCCGCGGCGGCACAGCAGGTGAATGCGAACCCGATCGCAGGTGCTTGGCTGCAGCAGTTCGTGGCTTCGCCGCGCGCAAAGCGCCAGCAGATGGTCAATGAGGTCAGGGGCATGCCCGCAGTTCAGGAGTACACCGTGCTGATCAACCAGGTCGCCGGTTCCTGCAACAACTACTGATCAGCGATTTCCCGGCCGCTGCCCCATAATGGTGATGGGGTGGCCGGTCCACCGATGCGTCGGCACCCTTGCTAAGGCTGGTAGTCGGTGTGACGTATATCCCGCTGGTTATTAGACCTCAACGACTTAGGCTAGGCTTGGTTAACTGCCCCTAAGAGGCCGGGCTACCGGCGTCTGTCGGGTCGCGACCATGCGGAGCGCTGGTCAGGGCGGGTTCGCTCAACGGACGAGAGACCCAACGTCACACGCTGGATACGCCGTGCGCGGCGCTGGGTGAGGAGAATCGTCTGAACGGGCTGTATGACCAAGACCAGGAGAAAAGTAGCTGCGGCGTCGGGTTCCTGACGCGCAAGGACGGCATCCAGACCCACGATGTCGTGCGCAAGCTTCACGAAGCCCTGTGTGCCGTGCCGCATCGCGGCGGAATGTCCTCAGAGGGGGTCGGCGACGGCGCCGGCGTGAACCTCGATCTTTCCCTGCGCTTCTTCTCCGAACTGACGGGTGTTCCTGGCCTGCGGCCTGGACAGTTTGGAGTAGGCAACTTCTTCCTGCCCAACGACCCGGCATTCCATGCCGAGGCCGGGGAGGTCATCGAGCAGGCGCTACTGGCACAGGGATTCACGATCCTGCTCACGCGCGACGTGCCGGTCAACAATGCCGCGGTCCGCCCGGCGGCCATCAAGTACCAGCTGCCCATCCGGCAGTGGGTGTTTCGTTCCGATTCCGAGCGCAAGACCCATGAGGCGCTCATGGCGATCGAGGCCGTCGCCTATACGCGCCCAGAACTTCTTGGGCTCTACCCACTTTCACTCAGCACGCATACCCAGGTTCTGAAGGGGCGCCTCAACTCGAACGAGGTGGTGCCTTACTTCAGCGATCTGTCCGATCCTCGTATGGAAGTACATTCGATGTTCTTCCACACACGGTTCTCGACCAATACCGCACCGAATGCGACGATGGCACAGCCTTTCCGGCTGATGGCGCACAACGGCGAGCTCAACACCGACAAGAAAAATCGCTTGTCCGAGAACGCGATTGCGTTGGCTCGTAACCGGGCGATCATCCGCCCGGCAGGGCAATCGGACAGCTGTCGACTGGATCAGACCTTGCAGAGCAGGGTGCTGGAGGACGACCTGGACCTGGTCACCGCGGTCGTCGCCATGATGCCACCCGCGTGGGAGAACGACACGACTCTATCTCCACGGGTGACTGCCATGCTCGAGTACTTCAGTCTCTACGAGGAGAAGAACGACGGCCCGGCCGCGCTCATCTTCGGTGACGGCAACATCATCGGTGCACGCCTGGACCGGTTGGGCCTGAGGCCCCTGCGCACAGTCGAGACCGCCGAGTACTTGGGCGTGATGTCCGAGGCCGGACAGATCTATTTCGATCCCGAGACGGTGCTCGAGCGAGGTCGCATCGAGGCCGGCGGCATGCGCTATTACAACCATGCCGAGGGTCGGTCCTATGACACTGTCGAGGCGCTGGAAATGCTTGCCGCACGGCATGATTACCCGGAAATGCTGGCACAGGCCCGAGTCAACATCGCCGATCTTCCGCACGTGCCCCCGGCAGGGCAGGGCTCACCCGCGCGGTATGACGGAGACCTCGGCCGCCACCAACGGTACGTGGCTTACTCGCTCAATCAAGAGAGCTTCAAGTTCCTGATGGACCCTATGTTGGCCACCGGGCAGGAGAAGATCTCCGCGATGGGGTACGGCGCGGCCATCAATGCACTGTCGAATCAAGAAGGCGGCGTTGCGAAGTATTTCTCGCAGCGGTTCGCACAGGTGACCAATCCACCGTTGGACAGCATCCGGGAGGCCGACGGCATGACCCTGCGCGTCGCGCTCGGCGCCAAACCCAACAGTGGTGCGCAGCCTGCACCGCAGATCGTGGTGCCCTCCCCTATTCTCACGCATCTCGACATGCTCAAGATTCGCGAACAGGAGCGCACCCCCGTCAAGCGCTTCGGTATGCGCTATCGGATAGATCTCTCCGATCCCGATTCGAACGCCGACCGAATCGTGCACGCGATCGACGAACTGTGTGATGCGGTAGAGCAATTCGCGCGCGAAACGGGCGGTATCGCGGTGATCTCCGATCGTCACGTCTCCAGTGACCGTGCCGCAATGCCCCTCATCATCGTGATCTCCGCCATCAATCAGCGCCTGATCGAGGAGGGCCTGCGCCTGCGCGTCTCACTGATCGCCGAGAGCGGACAGCTGTGCTCCTCGCACCACGTGGCCTCGGTACTGGGATTCGGGGCTTCCGCGGTATACCCGCTGGCGGTGCAGATGCGGGCCGAAGAAAAGTACGGCGCGGAGGCCGACAAGGCATTCAAACACTTCGCCAAGGCTGCCGAGAAGTCGTTGATGAAGACGATGGGCCGGGTCGGGCTGTGCACCGTCGAGAGCTACATCGGCGGTGAGTTCTTCGAGCCCAACTATCTGGACACCTCGGATCCGGTGCTGCACAAATACTTCCCGAATGTGGTGTCACCGGTAGCCGGTGTCGGCTTCTCCACACTGGCGGCAGCCGTGGGCGACTGGCATGCGCGGGCGCTCGCGGTCACCGGCGAAAAAGATGTCCCACTACTGGGCCTCTTCAAGGAGCGGGCCGAAGGCGCGGGCCACTCATACGGCACCACCGCGGTGCGCGGGTTCGTGGATATGACCGAGGAAGCAATCTCGTTCGGGGATGATGCGCGACCAGAGAACCCCGATATGGCAGACCCGACGTACCTGCGGCTGTTGCCGCTGCATCAGCTTGAGGGCGCGTTCGGGCTCGACGACGAGGCATACCGCAACAACAGCTTTGACGAGCTGCCCGCGCGCGCCGTCGACAGCTTCGACATCACCCCCGGGTATCGGAGTTTTGTCCGCGCGATGAACTCGGAGCGCACCCGGCGGCCGGCGGCGCTGCGCGATGTACTGGCGTTACCGGCCGACGTGAACTTCGTACGGACGGCCGACGAGTTCCGCAGGGAAATGGGCCAGTTCGCCCGGTTTGGGAACAACGACTTCCAGGTGCGCGGGCTTTCCTGCCAGCGGTCGGACGACGGATTCGTGTTGCGGCTCGCCCACGCCCCCGAGCGGTTGGCGGCACTTGCCACCTCGCTGCGCGTGCGATTCGGTGGCGACATCACCAGCCAGGAGATTGTCGGCGACGAGCTCAGGCTGACGGCGACAGCCCAGGCCGCGGACTACCTTGCGAAGATCAGGACTGCGCCGGAGTCAATTCCGCTGTCCTCGGTACAGCCGGCGAGCGAGATCACTCCCGCGCTGACATCGGGGGCCATGAGCCACGGCGCCTTGGTGGCACCGGCGCATGAGGCGGTGGCGCACGGAACCAACCTTGTTGGCGGCCTGTCGAACTGTGGCGAAGGCGGTGAGCACATCAGCCGTTATGGCACCATCCGAGGCTCCCGTATCAAGCAGTTCGCATCCGGTCGCTTCGGAGTGTGGGCGGGCTATCTTGCCGACCCGATGCTCCAAGAGTTGGAGATCAAGATCGGTCAGGGTGCCAAACCCGGTGAAGGAGGGCAACTTCCGGCACCCAAGGTGACCGTGCAGATCGCGGCGGCCCGCGGCGGTACCCCGGGTGTCGAGCTCGTCTCTCCCCCTCCCCATCACGACACCTACTCGATTGAAGATCTCGCCCAGCTGATCCACGACTGCAAGGCTGCCCGTGTCCGGGTGATCGTCAAACTGGTGTCGTCGGAGGGTATCGGCACGATCGCGGTTGGGGTCGCGAAGGCGGGCGCCGATGTCATCAACGTCGCCGGGAATACCGGCGGCACCGGCGCGGCGGCGGTCACGAGCCTCAAGTATGCGGGCCGGTCCGCGGAGATCGGCGTCGCCGAGGTGCATCAGGCACTCTGCGCCAACGGAATCCGGGAGAAGGTGGTGCTGCGTTGCTCGGGTGCGCACCAGACCGCCAGTGACGTCATCAAGTCGGCGCTGTTGGGGGGAGACAGTTTCGAGTTCGGAACCACCGCGCTGATGATGCTCAAGTGCGTGATGGCCAAGAACTGCAACATCAAATGTCCCGCCGGCCTGACGACCAACGCCGAGGTATTCGAGGGAGACCCGCGCGCTCTGGCCCAGTACCTGCTGAACATCGCGCACGAGGTGCGCGAGATCCTGGCGGCGCTGGGGCTACGGTCACTTCGTGAAGCGCGCGGGCGTAGCGACCTGCTGCATCTCCTCGATCACCCTTCCAGCATCGGAACCCTTGACCTGCGCCGAATGCTCGCGGTCGCAAAGGAATTAGTCGTCGACAACCCCGTGTACATGGAGAAGGACTACTCGGTGGACGATGCGTTCGCCGCGCAGTTCGATGCCGACGGGGCCGTACTGCGGCCGGTGGTGCTGACCAACCAGAACAAGAGTGTGGGCGGGCAGCTAGCGATCGATATCGAGCGGATGCTCAACTACGGGGAAGTCAGCGGATCCGCGGTTGCCTCCGACGAGCGCGGCCGCCGGTATCTGCTACCGGAGAGCATCACCCTTGCCACCAGCGGTTCTGCGGGCCAGAGCTACGGCGTCTTCTGCAACGACGGCATGGTGCTCACGCATACGGGCACATGCAATGACGGCGTCGGCAAGAGCGCCTGTGGCGGCACGATCACGGTGCGCTCCCCCGGCGGCGGTTCGAGCAAGCCGGGCGGCAATGTCCTTGTCGGGAACTTCGCACTCTTCGGCGCCTCCGGCGGGCGGCTGTTCGTCGAAGGGCAGGCCGGAGACCGGTTCGCGGTCCGGAATTCGGGCGCGACGGCAGTCGTCGAAGGTGTCGGTGAATTCCTGTGCGAGTACATGACCAACGGTGCGGTGCTCAATATCGGCGACTTCGGCAAGGGCGTGGCCAACGGGATGAGCGGCGGCTTCCTGTATCAGTACGACCCGCAGGGGCAATTGCCCTCGAAGGTCAGTCACGATTCGGTGCTGGTACTGCCCATCACCGACGCCCCGTTCCATGAGGCCGCCGCACGCATCCTGCTCCAGTGGCATGTAGAGGCCACTGGATCGACCAGAGGCCAAGCCCTGCTTGATGATTGGCAGACCACAAGGGATCACCTCGTCTACACCATGTCGCGGGCACTGTTGCAGTACCAGGACTCCGACGCCATTCTGCAGGGTAAGACGCGCAAGGAACTGCTGGACGAGCTCACCGCGGCCCTGGCCGGGTACCAGGTGCACAAGTTCAAGCTGTCCTATCGTGACCAGCGCGATGTCCTCGGCGGATCGGTCCCCGCATACGGCGACACCGATACCGAGGGCATGTATGCACTGCTCAATACCTACACGGTGTTGAACATGGCCCAGCAGCTCGCCCTCTCCCGGATGCCGAATGTCACGGACGTGACCGACCCGCGGATCGGCAAGGCGGTGCGCAACCTCGTGCTCACCGAGGACTTCTTCCTGATCCAGAAGCTGCAGAAGTACGCGCGGGAGGCCATCGACGGGTACAGCGACGAAGACTTGGCCGTACTCATCGCGGACAAGCGGCTCACCGACTACAAGGACGCGCTGAGTCAGCGCAACGTCTTCTCGATGGACAGCCCCGGCACGTACGGCTGGATCCTGCACCAGAGCGCCAAGAACATCGACAAGATCGGCCGGTTGCCTTCCTTCGAGGAGCTATTCGCGCATCGAGCGCTGCCGGTCGTCGCCCTCTCCGGACCATCCCTCCAGACCACGTGAAGAAGCCATGAAGATCGCCTACATTCCCGAAGACGCACCGTTCAACGAGGACCAGAGAGCATGGCTCTCGGGGTTCCTGGCGGGACTGCATTCACGCCTGGCCATGAACCTGGCCACGCCACCACCGGCGGCCACGGCGGACCTGGCAGCCCCCCGGCCACCGCTGCGGATTTTGTACGGCACCCAGACCGGCAACGCCGAAATCGTGGCGGGCGATGCCGCGGCGGCCGCCAAGGCGCAGGGGTTCGATGTCACGGTCAGCGGCCTCGACGAAATCGCCCTGGATGAATTCGCCGGCCTGCGCTACGTCTTGATCGTCACCTCCACCTACGGCGAGGGCGAGATGCCCGATAATGCCGAATTATTCTGGGAAGCACTGTCTTCGGCTGTGGCCCCACGACTCGAAGGGGTGTCCTACGGCGTGCTCGCCTTGGGAGACACCAGTTACGACGGGTTCTGCCAAGCGGGCAAGCTGATCGACACCCGCCTCGAACAACTCGGAGCAAGCCGGGTGGTCGGGCGTACCGACTGCGATGTCGATTACGAGGCGCAGGCCGCGGAATGGGTTCAGGGCGCGGTGGGCAGCCTGGTCACCCTGGCCGGGGCCAGCGGTAGCCCGGGTACTCCCCCGCCGAGCACTGTCATGCGCTCCGGGTGGACCCGCAAGAATCCGTTCCACGCCGAGGTTCCGGTCAACCGATTGCTATCACGGGCAGGCTCGGACAAGGAAATTCGGCACTACGAGTTCGCACTTGCCGAGAGCGGTATCACCTACGAGGCGGGGGACGCGCTCGCGGTCATCCCGGAGAACGACCCCGCGCTGGTGGAGGCGATCGCCGATCACTTCCGTGTTTCGATCGGCACACTCGTCGACGGCGAACCGCTCGGTGAGCTGCTGGGGCGGCGTTACGAAATCAGCGCCCCGTCGCGAGACCTGTTGAGCGAGGTGGAGAGCCGCGCGGAAAGCGAGGAGTTCTCGCACGCCTTGCGCGGCGGCGTGAAAGAGGTGCTGGATACCTGGCTCTACGGCAAGGACATCCTCGACATCCTGCGCATCGGCGGGGATGCGCTGAGTCTCGAGGAGTTCATGGGACTACTCAAGCCCCTGCAGCACCGCGCCTACTCGATCTCCTCGAGCTCGCTGGCTCACCCCGATCGAATCCATTTGACCGTGGCCAGCGTCCGATACCAGAGCCTGGGCCGCGAGCGCGGTGGTGTGTGCTCCACCTTCCTGGCCGATCGAGGCGGTAGCGCACGAATCTTCCTGCAACCCAACAAGTCATTCCGCGTGCCCAGCGACGACGACGCTCCGATGATCATGGTGGGCCCCGGTACGGGTGTGGCCCCGTTCCGGGCGTTCCTGCAGGAACGCGAACAGCGCGGGGCCGGCGGGCGCAACTGGTTGTTCTTCGGTGACCAGCACCGCGCCCATGACTACGTCTACGAGAACGAGCTCGATGCGTGGCACTCATCCGGTCTCCTAGACCGGCTGGACCTCGCGTTCTCTCGCGACCAAGCCGAGAAGATCTATGTGCAAACGCGAATGCGCGAGCACGGCGCCGACCTGTTCGGCTGGCTGCAGGACGGCGGACACTTCTACGTCTGCGGTGATGCGACGCGGATGGCCAAGGACGTGGACAAGGCGCTGCACGAGATCGTCGCAGAACATGGCGGATTCGGTGCCGATGAAGCATCCGAATACGTGAACACCCTCAAGCGGGAAAAGCGGTACGTCCGCGATGTGTACTGACGGCCGGCGCTGCGAACACTGCCCCGCCCGACGGATCGCGGCGGGGCCCAAGGCCATTGCCGAAGCACTCCCCGCCCTCGGCACGGTCGTCGCCGTCACCGCGAACGATGCCGCCTTACTGAGCCACACCGGGGAGTACCTTGAGCCCTCGTTCCCCGGGGAGGCGCTCAGCTGCGATGACGAGCATATTGCGCTGCGGTTGAACCCGGCTCTCGTCCGAGACGCGTTCCTGGTCCCGCGCGCCCTGACGATGGTCGGTGAGACCGGCACCCACCGTGCCTATCTCACGCCGCTCACGGATCGCCTGACGGTCAGCGCCCTCGAGCTGGCGCCGGCGGCGGACCCGGAAGCGTTCCACGTCACCGATTGGACGGACATCAGCTGGCGTGACGCCGATCAGCTCACCCATCTGGACGCGCTCACCCCAGGGCGTTACCGGGTGCTGCCGTTTACCGGTGCGCGCAAGATCGATTCCGGTGTGGTGCCGCATCTGCTGGCTCACCTCGTGGATGTGGACATGCCATTCACCGTCGCGGTGCCGGGCGGTGGCTGCGTGCAGTTGCATCGCGGCCACGCCGCGATGGTCGAACAGGCGGGTGCCCATATCGCGGTCATCTTCGGGGCCTCGCGGTACGCCATGGACCCGGTGTTCATCGCGGAGAGCTGGGTGACCCAGGCGCACGGAACGCAAGGGGTGACATCCTCGGTGGAGCTCTACGACCACAGTCATCGGTGCGTCACCACCGTGACACAGACGGGGCCGATCACGGATCGCCTGCATCGCGCGTGGGAACACATGGTCGCTTCACTGCCGGGCGCCGACTAACCAGGCACACCAGGATTTTCGGCGGCCCGCTCACATCGGGTCGCTGGTGTCGTGTGAACAGATTGAGATGTCCCCGTGAATTGGGGGCAGCGTCGGGGAAATTGGATGGCCCTAGCGTATGTCCATGACAGCGACAGGCGGAGGACGCAATATGGGCGGTGACCGGTGAGCGGCCTGGTTGCGGTCGTTGATCCGATTTTTCCCGGCCGGGGCGCGGACCTGAGACAGGCGCAGTACTACCAGGACGTTCTCGGTGAGTTGCGGTCGGTGACACAACGAGAATTGGACGACCATCTCGCGGCCCTGGAGCGCAGAAGGCACAGCGGCAAGCCATCCAGCCTCGCGCGGCTGCACCGGCTGGTCGGTGCCAAGCGAGCGGAACTGGCCGTCCTGGACCAGTTACTCGTGGCGCTCAGCGATCGATTCGGTGACCATTCCACGCTGTCTGCCGGGTAGTCATGCCCGGTGACCGTCGGGCCGACGGGGGCCGTGCCTGCCGCTAAAAGCTTTGTGCTCGAAGGTATTTCAATCTCATGGCGAGCAACGGTCGGCCCGCATATCGGGCTGTGAATCCTCCAACGGGGTGAGAATGGTGGCCAGCCAGGTGACCGTCAACGTGGCAGCGGCAAGCGCTGCCATGAGCGTCCACACCAGCGGGTCGGATCCGCCGGCCGTCTGATGCCACCACAGCGCCGCCAGGCTGATCACCGTGCTGAGCGCTGCGGCGTAAGCAGCCGCGCAGCACCATCGGAAGCGTCGCCTCCGCAAGGCGATGAGCGAGACGACGCATGCCACCAGGAACATGATCGACGTCCCGGGAACCACCGCGTCGACATGTAACGACGGGCGGGCGTGTGCACCGAGGTTCGACCAGCGGCTCACGGCGGCCACACCCAGGAGGGTGGCTGCCAACAGCGCGGTCCAGCGGCGGGGTCTGCTCATCCAGACGTCCTCGAGTACGCCGCGCTCGATCGCGCGCAGTGTGTCCTCAAGCCCAACGTCGGGGCGCTGCGTCCTCACTCAATGCCTCCCATATCCGTACATCTCCGAGAGTAGAGGTCGGATGGGGCGGTGCGGGAGTTCCGTGCCACCTGGCGTTTGTTCGGCAACCATGATGCCGGACGACGGTTGGCACCCGCCCCGACCTCGGCGAATGAGGAAGTACCTGCCCGGCTGAGGACTGAGGTAACAGGTATCTAGACAGGCCGACCATTTTGCTGGGACCGCGGCTAGCATTGGGACATGACAACGCAGTTTGACGCCGTCATCGTCGGAGCCGGTTTCGGTGGGATGGGGGCGGCAATCCAGCTCAAGGAGCTGGGCCTGACCAATCTCGCGATCCTGGATCGGGAGGATGACCTTGGCGGTACATGGCACGTCAACCACTACCCCGGCCTGGCCGTCGATATCCCGTCGGCGACCTACTCGTACTCGTTCGAGCCCAACCCCTACTGGTCGCGGCTGTTCGCGCCGGGTTCCGAGCTGAAGCAGTACGCAAACCATGTGGCCGACAAGCACGATCTGCGCAAATACATGCGCTTCAACACCCCGGTATCGGGCGCGCGGTGGGACGAGGAGGAGCAGCACTGGGTCGTCGCCACCGAGTCCGGAGAGACAGTCACCGGCAAGTACCTGCTGACCGCCACCGGCTACCTGTCACAGCCGAAGATGCCCGACATCGAGGGCATCGAGTCCTTCGCGGGCACGGTCATCCACACCACCAAGTGGGACAACACCTACCGCGCCGCAGGCCACAAGATCGGGCTGATCGGCACCGGTGCCACCGCCGTCCAGCTCATCCCCGAGCTGGCCAAGGACGCGCAACACCTGACGGTGTACCAACGCACCCCTATCTGGGTAGTGCCCAAGGCCGATGCAAAGGTCCCCGGCGTCATCAAGAAGCTCTTCGCGAAGGTGCCGCGGACCCAAAAGATCGCTCGCACAGTGGGCTCGGCGATCCTCGAGGTGATCATGGTGGGCGGAGTGCTGCACTTCCGCCAGTTCCGGCAGGCCAACAACGGGGCTGCGATGCTGGCCAAGGCGCATTTGTTCGCGCAGGTGCGCGATCGCGAGCTGCGCCGCAAGCTGACACCCGACTACGACTTCGGCTGCAAGCGGCCGACCTTCTCCAACACGTACTTCCGAGCGTTCAGTAAGAAGAACGTCAGTCTTGAGACGGCATCGATCGAGCGCATCGAGCCCGACGGCATCGTCACCGCGGACGGTCGTAAGACGGTCATCGACACGCTGGTCCTGGCCACCGGTTTCAATCTGTGGGAATCAGCCTTCCCCGCGTTCGAGGTGATCGGTCGCGAGGACTACAACCTCGGAAAATTCTGGCGCGACAACAGATTCCAGGCCTTCGAAGGCATCGCTGTGCCCAAGTTCCCGAACCTGCTGACGCTCAACGGTCCGTACTCCTACAGCGGGTTGTCCTACTTCGACACCATCGAGTCGCAGATGCGGCACATCAAGCGGCTTTTCGGCGAGATGGCGCGTACCGGCACCGAGACCTTCGAGGTCACCGACGAGGCCAACACCGAATTCCTGAACCGCATGGTCGGCAATCTGGACAATTCGGTGTTCTATCTCGGCAGCTGCCAGACGGCACGAAGCTACTACTTCAATCAGCACGGCGAGGCCGCACTGCTGCGTCCGACATCGACCGCTAGTGCCTACAAGGAGCAGGAGTCCTTCCCGCTGGAGGCGTACCAACTGGCCTAGCCGGATCTGGTCGGCTTCGACTCGAGGACGCAGTCCCCACACACGGCCGAACGGTCGTCGGTGAGCTGGTAGATGAGGCAGCAGCTGCGTCGCCGGAAGTCCGGTCCCGCACGCAGCGCGCCACCATCGATACGGGGATCCCGGAGATAGGTGTTCGCGACCTCGCGGGCGGTATGGGTCAGGTCGGGTCGGGTCGCCGCGATGAGCTGCGCGGCACTGTTGGCGGCCGATCCGACGTTTCCCCACAGGACGCGCTCACTCACCCCGGTCTCGTCGAGTACGCACTGGGTGATCGATTCGATGGCAGGTCCGGGAGTGGCGGTGCCCTCCCCGTCGCGGTCGCTCGTGCCCTCTTCGAGCACGGACAGTGGAAAGGGGCCGCCTAGCTGGTCCTGCCACCACAGCTCGTTCAGCTCCTGCGAGATTCGCAGGTCACCGCATATCGCGGTGGCAATGGTCGGCGCGAGGATGCGGGCGATCACACCGAGATGAGCGACCGAGGCAGCTACCCGAGGGTCGACCTCGGCGGGGTCTTTCGCGGCGCGAGCGGCGAGACTGCTGCGGATACCGTCGATGCGGTCCCCCAAAGAGCGTGATCCGTTGGCGAGTTCTACCAAGGGGCGCCAGGGCGGCAGCGGCGTCGTGTGGGCCGCATGTCTCTCGACGGCGAAGAAGGGGCCGAAGGCTGACTGTTCCACCGCGCTCACAGGGCGATGATGCCATCAGCACGATCAAGATCACGCGCGGGCGAGGCAATGCGATTAGGTTGTTTTGCGTCCGCTCCATTGATGGGCAGTGTGCGCGAAAGGTGTATTTGGTGGCTGAGCAGGTCGGGGACCTCACGACTGTCAATTTCGAATACCACTACTCATATCCGGCCCGCAAGGTGTGGTCGATACTTATCTCGCCACAGTTGTTCGGGCAGTGGATAAAAGACTTTGAAACAACCAAATACGAGACGGGACTTACCTTTTCGTTCAGCGTCTTCCCGTTCATGGGTAGCGGGTTCATCGGTGAGATCAACGGTAGCTTCACCGAGGTTGTCGACGAGGAGCTATTGGCCTACCGGATGACCACCCGTGACGGCGCGATCACCATCGACTCTCGCTGGACGTTGAGTCCGAACTCGGGCGGAACGCGACTGTTGGTCGACGCCACCGGGTACAACCCCGATGACCAGGACCAGATGCGATTCAGACAGTTGTGCCTTGTCGGGTGGCCGGCGGTACTGGAGCGGATCGACGAGCTTCTGCGCGAACGCTGACCGCGCAGAAGCTCGCGACGTGACTCGTTACTCGATCACGCGAACCAGGTACGGGGCCATGTCGTTGAAGCGCACCTGCGATACCTGCACCGCCGGCTCGGATGCTTCCAGCATGAGGTTGTTCCCCAGGAACATAGTCACGCTCTGGCTGCCGTCGGGACCATAGAAGATGAGATCACCCGGAAGCGCCTGCGCGGGAAGGATTTTCCTTCCCGCGTTGTACTGGTCGCCAGACCTGCGAGGCAGCTTGATACCGGCGGCGGCGTAGGAGTACACCATCAGGCCCGAAGCGTCGAATCCCGGAACCTTCGGCCTGGGTGCCGCCACCGGCGCGGGGATCAATCCGAGCAGGCTCGTGGTTGCGTCCGCCGCCGCAGGCGCGGCCGGTGTGGTGTCCGTGCTGGTGGTTGGGCCATCGGTGTTGCCGCCGCCATAGGTGAAGGGCACACCGCGTTGAGACAGGCCCCGGGCGATCACCGCGTTGATGGCCTTCTGTGTGTCGACAGGACTCCGGTGGACGTCGGCGGAGGCCAATCCCGGGGTGACGAGCAGGAGGGTGACGCCGAGGATGGCCGTGACTGCGGACCAGCAGGTGCGTTTCATTCGATTGTCGCTTCTCTCCGGCCGTTAATTCTGACTTCCGGGTGGTTCTGTCCGACCGGCGATGACCACCAAGATCCTTTCTACCGTCGACGGCCCGAAGATCCCAATTGGGTTCTGCGACATGGCCAATGAGTTGTCGTACCGTGACCGAACGGTGACACTCCGAAGTTGGTGCGCAGACATGTCAACCCTTGTGCTCAACGTTTCTCGAGCGCCGTCGGCCCGCCGGTCGTAGGCTGGCGCCATGACCGATCACGACCGCCTTGCCACCCGTCGCGAGATTGCCGATGCACTCACGGGTGCCTTCGAACGGCGTCACGAAGTGCTTGACCTGATTGTCGAAGCCGATGACCGAAAGGGTGCCATCGATGCGATCGCCACCCTGCTGGGAACCTCGCATTTGGGCGGCGAAGCCGTCATGGGGATGTCGTTCGACAAGCTGACCAAGGACGAGCGCCGTAAGAACGCCGCTGAGCTCGAGGACCTCAACAGCCAACTCACCTTCACGCTCATGGAGCGTCCCGCGAGCTCGGGAGACAGCCTCGAGTTACGACCGTTTTCCGGAAACTCCGATTCCGATATCTTCGCGGTGCGCACCGAAGAGATGGGTGAGGCGGGCGACGGATCCCGGGCACCGGCGGGCGTTCTGGAAGACGAGTTGCGGGCTGCGCTGGCGCGTATCGACGACGAAGAGGCGGCCTGGTTCGTCGCGGTGGAGGGGCCGAGCAAGGTGGGCCTGGTCTTCGGTGAGCTGGTCGACGGTGAGGTGAACGTCCGAATCTGGGTCCACCCGGACCATCGAAAGAAGGGTTACGGCACAGCAGCTTTGCGCAAATCACGATCGGTGATGGCGGCCTACTTCCCCGCCGTTCCCATGGTGGTGCGGGCCCCGGGCGCTAATCCGTCCTGAGATCTCGGGGCGCCTCGCACCCATCAAGGGCATTAATCAATGTGCTTGATGCACTGATGAATTGGTGAGAATTCCCCGGCGACACGCCGCCGGTCTGCACCGCTTGGGGCGGTGGAACATCAGTGAAGTCCGCTACTGTTAGCGCGGTATGAGCACATACGAGGAATCTCCCATGGGCATTCTGGTGTCTCAGATCTATCGACTGCTGTGGTCGCGGGCCTCGGTGATCGTGCGTGACTTCGGCGTATCGGTTCCGCAGATGGAATGTTTGGCCGTGCTGTCCGCGCAGCCGGGGATATCCAATGTGGAGATTGCCGCCGAACTTCGCATCACTCCCCAGGCGGTGAGCCTGGTGCAGCGCTCGCTCGAAGAGGCGGGCCTGGTGCATCGTTCGCGCAGGCAGGCCGATGCCAGAGTGCTGACCACCGAGTTGACTGCCAAAGGGCGCAAGCTCTTCGAGCGCGCCGATGCCACACTGCGTGAGGACGACGAGGAAGTCCTCGCCAACATGACAGAGCGGGATCGTATCCAGCTGCGCAGACTGCTCGGCGGTGTGATCGAAACGATGTCGGCGAGGTAACGTCTCCCGCCTATGAGTGCAAAAGCGCTCGGTGTCAACGCCATTGATGACCTTTGTCGGTTTCTTGATGCTGGCCGGACCGGTTTCT
The DNA here is from genome assembly GCF_002013895.1 of Mycobacteroides franklinii. Classification (GTDB taxonomy): domain Bacteria; phylum Actinomycetota; class Actinomycetes; order Mycobacteriales; family Mycobacteriaceae; genus Mycobacterium; species Mycobacterium franklinii. The sequence continues at coordinate 27,537 of NZ_MAFQ01000018.1, forward strand.
AACCCCGCACAACTGTTTTCCGCATTTCCTGGATTCATTCCAGATAATGGCGCATACTGACCTCGTGGCCTTCACATCGGATGAGTACGCAGCGCTGCTGCGGACAGCCGATCTGCGCGTGACCCGGCCCCGGGTCGCCGTGCTGGAAGCAGTGGAAACGAACCCGCACGCCGATACCGAGACCGTTTTCGGTGTCGTACGGTCCGGGCTGCCCGAGGTGTCGCGCCAGGCCGTTTACGACGTCTTGGCGGCGCTGACCTGTGCGGGCCTGGTACGCAAGATTCAGCCTTCCGGCTCCGTCGCACGGTACGAATCGCGGGTCGGCGATAACCATCACCACGCCGTATGTCGCTCCTGCGGTGTTATCTCCGACGTCGACTGCGCTGTCGGCGCCACGCCGTGTCTCACACCCTCGGACTACAACGGTTTCGTCCTCGAAGAGGCCGAGGTCATCTATTGGGGCCTATGCCCCGACTGCGCTTCTCCGGGAGCGGCATCACGAGTTTCGGGATCACACACGTGATCACAGCCCACATCACCCCCTCCCGAAAGGAATGTTGTGTCTCAAGAACACCCACCCATTGCAGAGGCAAATAGCCAACCCTCGAATGGTTGCCCCGTCGCCGGAGGTCGCCTGAACTACCCCGTCGAGGGCGGCAACGCCAATCGCGAATGGTGGCCCACCCAGCTCAACCTGCAAATCCTGAAGAAGAATCCTCCCGCCGCGAATCCTCTTGGTGAAGACTTCGACTACGCGAAGGCCGTGCAGACCATCGATGTCGACGAGCTCAAGGCCGATGTCGGGAAGGTGCTGACCGACTCGCAGGACTGGTGGCCCGCCGACTTCGGCAACTACGGGCCGATGTTCATTCGCATGTCGTGGCATGCCGCGGGCACCTACCGTGTCGCCGATGGCCGCGGCGGCGCGGGCGCCGGCATGCAGCGGTTCGCACCGCTGAACAGCTGGCCCGACAACGTGCTGTTGGACCGCGCGCGCCGCCTGCTCTGGCCCGTCAAGAAGAAGTACGGAAACACGCTCTCCTGGGCCGATCTCATCGTCTTCGCGGGCAACCATGCCATGGACACCATGGGATTCAAGACCTTTGGCTTCGCATTTGGGCGCGAGGACCGCTGGGAGCCCGAGCAGGATGTCTACTGGGGCCCCGAGCACACCTGGCTGGGCGATGAGCGCTACACCGGTGACCGTGACCTGGAAAATCCGCTTGCCGCGGTACAGATGGGCTTGATCTACGTCAATCCCGAAGGCCCCAACGGCAATCCGGATCCGCTCGCCGCCGCGATCGATATCCGCGAGACCTTTGGCCGGATGGCGATGAACGACGAGGAAACCGCGGCGCTCATCGTGGGCGGCCACACCTTCGGCAAGACGCACGGTGCGGGCGATGCCGGTCTGGTCGGTCCCGATCCCGAGGCTGCCCCGCTGGAGCAGATGGGCATCGGCTGGAAGAGCTCGTTCGGCTCCGGTAAGGGCAATGACGCGATCGGCAGTGGACTGGAGGTTACCTGGACCCATACGCCGACCAAGTGGGACAACAGCTTCCTGGAGATTCTGTACGGCAACGAATGGGAGCTGACCAAGAGCCCCGCCGGGGCCCACCAGTGGAAGCCGAAGGACGGCGGCTGGGCCAACTCGGTGCCGATGGCTCAGGGCACCGGCAAGACGCATCCCTCGATGCTCACCACCGACCTGTCGATGCGCGTCGATCCGATCTACGCGGAGATCACCCGGCGCTGGCTCGATCATCCCGAAGAGCTCGCCGATGCCTACGCAAAGGCCTGGTACAAACTGATCCACCGCGATCTGGGGCCGCTGTCGCGCTACCTCGGCCCGCTGGTGCCCAAGGAGACGCTGCTGTGGCAGGACGTCGTGCCCGCCTCGGAAACCAATATCGGGGCCGATGACATCGCCGAGCTGAAGGCGCAGATTCTCGCTTCCGGCCTTACTGTGCCGCAGCTTGTTTCGACCGCGTGGAAAGCAGCGGCGTCGTACCGCAACAGCGACAAGCGCGGCGGTGCCAACGGCGGACGCATCCGGTTGCAACCGCAGGCCGGCTGGGAGTCCAACGAGCCCGATGAGCTCGCCCAGGTGATCCGCACACTGGAAGGTATCCAGGAGTCGTTCAACGCCGGCGGCAAGAACGTCTCGTTCGCCGACCTGGTCGTGCTCGGTGGAGCCGCCGCGGTCGAGAAGGCCGCCAAGGATGCCGGGTTCACTGTCACCGTTCCGTTCACGCCCGGCCGTGGCGATGCCACTCAGGAGCAGACCGACGTCGACTCGTTCTCCTACCTGGAGCCGACCGCCGATGGCTTCCGGAACTACCTCGGCAAGGGGGCGCAGATTCCGGCCGAGTACAAGCTGATCGACAAGGCCAACCTGTTGGCGCTTTCCCCGCCGGAACTGGCCGTCCTCGTCGGCGGTCTGCGCGTGCTGGGTGCCAACTATCAGGGTTCCGAGCTCGGTGTGTTCACCGACAAGCCCGGAACATTGACCAACGACTTCTTTGTCAACCTGGTCGATATGGGCACGGAGTGGACACCGTCGTCTGCCGATGACGGCACGTACGTGGGCACCGATCGCGCCACCGGTGCGGCGAAGTGGACTGCCAGCCGGGTGGACCTGGTGTTCGGTGCGAACTCTGAACTGCGCGCTCTGGCAGAGGTTTATGCGCAGGACGACGCCAAGGAGAAGTTCGTCAAGGACTTCGTGGCGGCATGGGTCAAGGTGTCGAACAGCGATCGGTTCGACGTCCGCTGACAGCACGCCGTCACCGGACACGTGGATGGCCGGCTCCTTCGGGGGCCGGCCATCGCGTTGTCTACGCCGGGTCGGCGTCTTTCGTCGAGGTCCGCGACGTCAGCGACACCCCGGCTTCTTCGAAGATCTCCTCGACGGCTTCCCAGTCCTTCGTGCCGACCGCGGACCTGATGCGAGGGGCGTCCTGCAGTACAAACCGGAAGGGCTCGTCCTCGGGGGTGCCGAATCCGCCGCGTAGGCAGTCGACCAGCGCGTCGAGGTTGCTGCCGAAGTAACCGCCCGGCCCGTTCACCGCGCGCCCCAGCTCGGTGAAAAAGTCCGCCCGGGTGTGGACGCGGGAGCCATCGACGACATAGGTCTTCATGCGCCTTCAACCTCACAGAATGACTGGTAGTGATCGCCCGTGTAGTAGACGTGCGGTGGATCATTCAGCGGATTGCCGCCGGTGATGATGCGACGTGTGCCCCGCGTCTTACTGCCCGGCGTGCGGACCGTGTACTCGTGGTAGTACCCGCGGGGCTCCGAAGGGAGGACCCTCTCACGGTTCTGGAACTCGACGCCGTCATTGCGTGGATACGGAAACGGTCCCCCGGCATGGATCAGATCCACGGTGCCGGCAGCTTCCGACGGCAGCCGGGAGAGATTGCACTGGGCGATGGTCGCGCGCGCCGGCGACGGCTCGCTGCAACCGATGAGTACTAGTGCGAGGAGCGCGGTACCCACCACACGCAAACGCGACGACATGGCTCGACGGTACTGCATATCCATAATAGAGCAACTGCTCTGTTACGGTGAGTCCGTGCCCAGGCCGCGCATCCACTCCGTCGATGATCTGCTCGATGCCACTGAACGCATCGCGGTGCAGGACGGTCCGGGGGCAGTGACGGTCCGCGCGGTATCCCAGGCGACCGGGGTCTCCAATGGCGCCATCTACCACGCCTTCGGATCCCGCGGAGGAATGGTCGGACGGGCCTGGTTGCGCGCCGCCCAGAGGTTTCTCGATATGCAACGCGCCGCCGTCGACGGGGCCTTCGATGCGGGTGAGTCGATTGCCGCCGCCGCGGTGAACGCCGTCGTAGCAGCCGCCGACACTCCTGCGGTGTTCTCGGAGCGCTACCCCGACTCTTCCCGACTGGTGCTCAGCGTGCGACGAGAGGACGTACTCGGCTCGGACGTTCCCGAAGACGTCTCCCGTGCCATGGCGGCGGTCGACTCCGTGCTCGTCGGACTGTTCATTCGGCTGTCGCAAGCCTTATGGGATCGGGAGGACGGTCGCGCGGTACAGGTCATCGAGGACTGCATCGTGGGATTGCCGAGCGGTCTGCTGCTGCGGGGGCGCCGTCCGCCCGACGCGGCCACGCGCTCTCGTCTCGAGGCTGCGGTACGCGCCATTCTTTCTCTGGACCCACCCCCGGCCAGCCCAAAAAGTAAGGGCGCCAATATGAAAGGAAGTATGCGATGACCCCCACGCTGGAACTTCAGGACACCATTGCGGTCCTGAATCTCGGACCCGACGAGAATCGGTTCTCCCCCGACTGGCTCGACACCGTCAACGGTCTGCTCGACGATGTCCTGACGCAGGCCCAGGCGCTGGTCACCGTGGGCGCCGGCAAGTTCTACTCCAACGGGTTGGACCTGGATTGGCTTATGTCCCACGGTGATCGCGCCGACTGGTATGTCGGACGCGTGCAGGCGTTGTTCAGCCGCGTTCTCACCTTCCCGCTGCCCACCGTGGCCGCGGTCAACGGTCACGCATTCGGTGCCGGCGCGATGCTCGCCGTCGCCCATGACTACCGGGTGATGCGGTCTGACCGCGGATACCTGTGCTTCCCCGAAGTCGATATCCACATCCCGTTCACCCCGGGAATGGCGAGTCTGATCCAGGCCAAGCTGGCGCCGCAGACAGCGGTAACGGCGATGACCACCGGACACCGCTACGGCGGAGAGGCCGCGGTAGCGGCCGGCTTAGCCGACCGTGCCGCAACCGAGCATGAAGTACGCAGTGCCGCCATCGATCTGATGCGACCCCTGGTGGGTAAGGACAGCGGGACCTTGGGCGCCATCAAGGCGACGATGTTCGCCGCGACCACCGCGGCGCTGGCGGCCTGACGCGGCGCTACTGGGGAGGAATCACCGGCGGGCGGCACACGTTGCTCACCGGGTCCCACCACGAACCGTTGTCGCAGTTCAGTGGAGTGGTCGATACCGGCGGTCGGCAGGTGTTGGCCGCCGGGTCCCACCATCCGCCCGGACAGTTGGGCACGATGGGGTCTGCCGTGCCGATCGCCGGCGAGATGCCGGATATCGCGGCCATCGGCAAGATCGCCGCGGCTGCGACGACGATCAAACGGCGGGCACTGATCTTCATGTGAACCACCTTCGTTTCGGGTAGTGCGGCTCGGGTGAGCCTACCCGGCACGCGGTACGCGAAACTTCGGCGCCAGCAGCCGCCTGGCGGCCACATCCAGGGCATATCCGAGCGCCCCGATCACGAGTATGACCGCGACGACCTGGTCATAGGCGAGCTGATCGCGTGCGTTGAGGATCTGATATCCCAAACCTGATCGCACGCCCAGCATTTCAGCGGGAACGAGGACAACCCAGGCAATGCCCAACGCGATACGTACGCCCGTCTGGATGTGGCCGCGTATTGCCGGGAGTACCACCGAGGTGAGGACCTCGACGCGGGTGGCGTGAAACGACCGCGCCACGTGCAGGTACCCGGGCTCGATCCCATGCACGCCGGCCGTGGTGTTGATGAGGATGGGCCATACCGCTGCCGCGGCGATGAGAAAAATGACCGGCTGGCTGCCGATTCCGAAGACCGCTACCGCGATGGGCGTCCACGAAAGCGGCGAGATCATCCGCAGGAACTGGATCACGGGACGTGCCGCGCGTTCGGCGGTGGTGTTCACTCCAAGGAACAGGCCCGCCGGGATGCCGATCACGGCCGCCAGGCAGAGTCCGATCAGCAATCGCCACAGACTGATTCCGGCATCCGGCAGCAATACTCCACGATTGAGCAGATCGAATACGGCGGGCACGACGGTGTCCGGAGCAGTCTGCCGCAGCAGGGAATGCGGTTGGCTCAGCACTGAGCTGGCGAGCCACCACAGCGCGATGCTCGCCGTAATGGCAAGTGCCGGCGGCCAAATCTTGGCCAGCAGCTGAGATTTGCGCGGGTCAGCTGCGTTGTCGCTGGCGATCGTGGGTGTGCGTTCGATGATGCTCACAAGGCCTGTACCTGTTCCGTTCGGGTGAAATCGGGTGTGATACCAAACGCTCTGGGTCCGCCGTGTCTGGCGATGGCGCGGCGAACGAACGTGTCGTCGACGAGGTCGTCATGCACTCGCGCCGGATCAAGTCCGTCGAGGAATCCGCGGTCGCCGTCGACAACGGTGTCATGCATTGACTCGACCAGCCGGTGGGTGAAGCTCCGATACGGAAACGGCTGATAGCCCAGCTTTTGCGGATGCCAATCCGGATGTTTCAGCGGGTAAGGAGGATTCGGATAGGTCAGTGCCGTCTGCACCGCGGGCACGGGCTGCGGCAGATACTTGCCGCCGCCGAGCGCGCTTGCCGCCGACTTTCTGTCGCCATCGATGCGCAGCTGAGCGGCTACCACTGCATCGGTAACACCCTGCACAGCCGCGGCCTGACGGGCGATCACATCCTCGCGCGTGACGAGGACGCAGCACGCATGGTCGCGCCAAACATCGCCGAGAAACGTGTGAATCCGCCCGATCTTCTTGATCTGTGCGATGGCATTGAACGGATCGGCGACCACATATCCACCGATGGATCTATTGGCCAGCGCCGGAACCATATCGGAGGGGCTCATCACAACCAGCTCGACCGTGCGCCGGGCGCGCGACGCGGTGCTCCGGATCACCGGGCGTAAACCATGGCCGCGTAAGAGCTCTTGTAACACGATGTTGTGAATGGACCACCAGAACGGAATGGCCACCTGGGTGCCCGCCAAGTCTTCGAGATGGTCGATATCCGGTGCGACGGTGAGCGCCGATCCGTTGGTGTGATTCCAGCCGAGTACCCGCACACCGTGGCCCAGCACCTGCCGGAGCTGAATGGCCATGGGCATCAACAGATGCGCGACGTCGATCTGCCCTGCCATGAAGGCCTCGGCCAATGCGGCCCAACTACGGAACAGCACCGGTTTCGCGGCACTGACGGTGCCAGCCGGATAGAGCCCGGCGGAATGCGCGAGCAGCAGTGGCGCGGCATCGGTGATCGGCAGATACCCAATTCGCAATCGACCGGTGGTGTTGGTGGCATCGGAGGTAGCGGCACGGATCAGTCCGGTGGCACCGAATAATCCTGCTGCAGTGGTGATTCCGGCTGCACCCGCCAACACGGTACGGCGCGAGGTAAGGCCGTTCACAACAGCCCGGCGACAATGGGCTGATACTGGACCAAGATCTCCGCGCGTATCCGCGGATGCTCCCCTGTGTTGTCGTCGAGTGTCCACTCCTGACGAATCCGTCCGTTGTCGCCCAGAAGAATCACTCTGTGGGCAAGGGCCAACGCCTCATCCACATCGTGCGTAACCAGGACAACCGTGACGGACAATTCGCCGGCCAGCCTCACCAGCCACGCCTGTAGATCTGCCCGCGTCACAGGATCGAGCGCGCTGAACGGTTCATCGAGCAGCAGCAGCTCGGGGCGGGTGGCCGCCGCGCGAAGGATCGCGACGCGCTGGGCCTGACCACCGGACAGTTGGTCCGGATACCGATCCGCGAGCTGTTGCAGCCCGAAATGCTGGACCAGGTTCTGCACGTACGTGTCATCGAATCCGCTGCGGTGCACCGCGAACCGTTTGGCGAAGGCGATGTTCTCGGCAACGGTCAGCCATGGCATGAGCAGGGGGTCTTGGAAAACGACACCGGTTCGGGGCCGTCCTCCGTCCGACGCCCAGACCACGGTTCCCGCGCTGAGCTCCTCCAGCCCCGCCAGCACCCGCAACAACGTGGACTTTCCGCTCCCGCTGGGGCCCAGGATGGCCAGGAACTCGCCGGAGGCCACATGGACATCGACGTCCCGGAATGCCGTCGTCGACCCGAAATGCTTGGCGCCATTCGCTATTCGTACTGCGTCAATTCCCACCGCAATTGTCCTTCCGAGGGTGACTGAATAGGGAGGAAGGCGGCCTCACGGAACCGGCGGTTCGCCGCCGTTCCCAGCGCATACCCGGCGCCGCCGGCCAAGGTGACCTCGAGCCGTGACGCCTGACCCGCGAGCCCGGCGGCACCCAACCGCAGCCGCAGCAGGTCGGCGATGCCTGGGTCCGACGGTGCGGCCGCAAAGGCGTAGAGCCGCTCGCGCAGCGCCTGGCTCCGCCGCGCGAGATCGGCCAGTTCGGTAGTGAACTGTCCCGCGAGCACGCCCCGCGCGGACCGCGCACCGTCGAGGGCGGCGACGCTGACCCCGACACAAAATGCGGTCTGCAGCAGTAGGAAGGCCGGCCGGATTCGGGCTACGAAGTCCTGCAGGTCTGTGCTGATCACGTTCTCGGCAGGGACCTGGACACGGTCCAGATGTAGGGACGTCGAGGCCGTGGCCGTCAATGCCATCAGGTTCGGCGGCCGCTCGATGCGCACCCCGTCCGCACTGACGTCAATCGCCACCACGTAGGTGGCGCCGTCCGTGCCGCGGGCCGGCAGCACCATCAGCGCGTCGGGGAAGACGTTTGACGCCCATCGGATCGGGCCGGTGACACGTAGCCCATCGGGATGCTCTGACGCCACTATCGGGACCTCCCCCAGGCCCGCCACGTGTTTGAGACCGGCAGCCATCGCGGTGACGCCAGGGCGCTGCCCGAGAGTCAGGCCGGGCAGCTGCGCGGCACGAAAGACCGCGGGAGCCAGACTCACATACTCAATGGTCATTCGATGCGCCCATGCCGCGAAGCCCACGGCCAGACTGCTGGTGGCGACGTGTTCGATCACCCGCACCATCGATGTGAGGTCCGCGCCGGTAAGGCCCGCATCGAACAGTCCCTGCGCGCCGAGCGCGGCGATATCGACGCGCACATCGGTCTGATCTGAGTCCAGAGCAGATGCCCTGCGCGCCACCTCATCGCCGACGCGTGCCAGCGCAGCGTCGACATCCCTGGCCACGGCGGCCGTCATAGCGAGATATCTCCGAGACCGTGGAGTCTGTCAACGGGGGTGTCGACGGCCTTGCGGGCACGGAGCACGGCCTGCTCATCGGGGGCGTCATAGAAACACAGGCACTTGTCCATATCTTCGCGGACATAAGTACGCAGAAAGCTGACTTCGGGGACGTCGGCGTATTTGGGTGCCTTGGCCTTCTTGCGTGCCAGGTAGGTCTCCATATCCAGCTCGGCCGGCAGATCCCATTCGACCAGATAGCCGGCCGCCGGACGCGCAGATTTCAGCTGATCGAGGTCGGCGCCCACCAGGCGGACCGAGTGCGGGCCCGAGACCGTCTCAACTCCAAGGGAATCCGCGTCCCACTGCGATGCCTCACCGTCGAATTCGGCGATGACGAAGATCCGGAGGGACTCGCGTGTCACCTGTGCTTCGATCAGCTCGCCTCCATCACGGTGAATGCGCCCGTCGATCTCCTTGATCAGCTGTGCGGCATCGGTCTTATCGGCTGAGCTAACGGTGATCTCGTAGAGGTGCAGTGTCACGGCACTCTTCCTAACTTCGGTGGGCGATTTCGATGTTCGACAACGCGACACTTACACGGACAGACCGGTCTGTCTATCGCGGTCTGGTGCGTTACCCTGCTTCCATGAGCCCCGCCGCAGCGCCCACGGCCGCCGACACCGCCTCGACTCCCCGTGTGCTCGGGCCCGCCGATCGACTGCTCCGAACTGCCGCAGATCTCTTTGCGACGCAGGGCATTCGGGCAGTGGGGATCGACCAGATCCTGCGTGAGGCAGGAGTTGCCAAGGCGAGCCTGTACAGCAGCTACGGATCCAAGGACGGGCTCATCGTCGCCTATCTCGAAGAATTGGATCAGCGTGATCGCAAACGCTGGAACGCGGCGGTCGCGGCGCAGCGCGATCCCATCGTCAAGATCCTGACATTCTTCGACCTCGCTGCCGCTGCGGGAAAGGCCAGAAACTTCCGTGGATGTCTCTACGCCAATGCCGCGACCGAATTCCCGGGAACGGAGTGGGAGCCGGTGCGTTCGCATCGTGAGTGGTTCCGCTCGACAGTGGGAGCGCTGTTACGCGCGGCCGGGCGGGCACGACCCGACGCCACCGCGCGACAGGTTCAGCTGCTTTACGACGGTGCGCTGACCGCCTCGAAGATAGAGAAATCCGTCGACCCGATAGCACTAGCGCGCAAGCTGGCTCGGCAACTGATCAGCTAGGCGCCCGGACTCTGGTTGGATGTGATGTATGACTGAGGATGTCAGAGTGGTCTCGGCCAGCCGTGAGGTGCAGGCACCGGCGGCGGTGATATTCGAGCTCATCGCCGATCCCGTGCGGCAGCGTGAATGGGATGGCAACGAGAATCTCGCCCAGGCGGCGGCCGGGCAACGAGCCCATGCCGTGGGTGATGTGTTCGTGATGACCCTGACCAATGGTGCCGACCGCGAAAACCACATCGTCGAATTCGCCGAGGGACGGCGGATCGCCTGGTTACCTTCGGAAGTAGGCAAGCAGCCGCCCGGTCACCTGTGGCGCTGGGAGCTCGAACCGCTTGATGACAGCCGTACACGGGTGACTCACACCTACGACTGGACGAATCTTTCCGACGAGAAAAGACTCGTCCGGGCTCGTCTGACCACGTCCGAGCGGTTGCAGGCATCGGTGGACAGACTCGGTGCGTTGGCAGAGTCGGGCGAATAGCAGCGAGAGGACTTCCCGCTCGGCGGGCCTTGACCTCCAGTTCACTCGAGAACCAACACTGGTCATATGACCACGCATACATCGAATGTGCGCCAGATTCGGTCCGACCTATGGGAGACGCGTACCGACAGGCCCCCTCCCGGACTGACCACCCACGCCTGCCTGTGGACCCGGCCCGCAGGGAACGTGTTGTTCTATAGCCCCGCCACCGAGGCCGACTTCGAGGCCATAGCCGAATTGGGCGGGGTCGCCCATCAGTACCGATCACATCTGGACGAGGCCGGGCCCATGCTCGCCGTGGTGAAGCAGCGCTTCGGATCCACGGCGTCGAGGTGATGCCGACGCCGGGGCATTCCGTGGGCAGCACAAGCTATCTGGTGGCGGCCCCGGGCCGGGCGATGCCGGCGGCGACGCGGCGGTGTACGAGCTCGGGCCCGGCCGGTGGCGCGAGCTCATCGAGCTGGCGCCACGCAGCGTGCGGCGCGGAGAGCGCAGTTGCTCACCCGATTTGCGCAAATTACCTTTAACCAGGCCAGATTAGGGCCGAACCGCCTGCGCGAAGCCGAACACGCCGTTCGGATCATAGCTTGACGCAACCCGCCGTAACCGCGGCAGATTTTCCCCGTAATACGCTGCGGCCCAATCGGGTAGCCGCGGGTCGATGTAGTTCACGTAGGCACCGGCTCCGCAAATCTCGCCGAGCCGGTCGCGCGCCTCATCCACGCGCCGATATGCCTCGGACGGGTCCGAACCGACACCGTGATAGATCTGAATGGAGGCGGCCGCCCCGCGATGAGGGAATGCGGTGGCGTCGGAGGGAACTCGGGTCACCGCCCCGCCCAGGCTGTCGAATATGAAAGTGAGCCTGGGCTTGTTCGTCAGGAGTGCCTCGATGCGGGCGGTATCGACGCCTGGATGAGGGACCATTCGCGAGGACGCCACAAACGCCTCGCGCTGCAACTGCCCCGGCGGCGTGCCTATCCATGACGGATGGCACTGGACCACAGTAAATGTGGAGCAACCACCCATGAACTTCATGGCGTCCAGAAAAGTCATCGCGGCGACAAATCGGTCGGTGGCGGTAACGCCGAGGGTGCCGCGCAGATCTTCGACCAAGGCGTGCGGATCGGTGCCCTGGGCGATGCATCCCACGATCCGGCATTGCGGTGTGACGTCGCCGACCGCATGCAGGGTCGTCCACAATTCATCGGGCGCAGTGGACATGAAGGCCAACCATCGACGCATTATCGCGGCCATATCCCCTGGCGCGTAGTCGAGAGTGAACACCGTCAGTTCGGTGGATTCGGCGGTTTCAAAGGTCAACTCCGTGGCAATACAGAAGTTTCCGCCGCCTGCCCCGCGGATAGCCCAGAACAGCTCGGGTTCGGAATTCGATGAGACAACCCGGATCTTGCCGTCCGCGGTCACCGCGCGCGCCGCGACGAGCTGGTCGCAGGTGAGCCCGAACTTGCGGGTGAGCACCCCTACCCCGCCGCCCATGGTCAATCCGGAGATGCCGACGGTCGGGCAGGAGCCACCGGCCAACATTCGACCGGCATCGGCGACACCGGCATAGACATCGATGAGCCGCGCTCCTGATCCGACCATGGCTCGCGTCCCGGCGACCGAGACCGCCGCCATGCGCCCGAGATCGACCACCAAACCGTCGTCGGGAATGCAATAACCCGCATAGCTGTGCCCACCGCTGCGTGCCGCTATGGGTATCCGAGCACTCGATGCGAATTCCACACACTGTGCCACATCCTCTTCGGACGCGCAGAAGGCCACCGCACCAGGGTGATTCGTGTCGAAGAGCGGATTGAATATCCGTACTGAATCGTTCATTCCGGCTTCGCCGCGCACCACGAGCGTTCCGGACAGGCTGCGGCGCAGATCATCCCATCGGAGAGCGGCAGGTACATCTGCAGGGTGATCTCGTGAGCATCCGGCGGTGCCGGCTGCGCCGAGCGCCAGCATTGCTCCAGCGGACAGCACCGCACGCCTGGTGATCAGCGCAGGACTACGCCCAGCCCGCGATTCGGGATCCATCACCCCATCTTGTCGCCTACGGCAGGTCCACATACTGCGCAACGGTAGATTGACTGATATGACGGCCAGCTCGGTACCTGATCCGGTGGCCGATATAGCGCTCAGCCCGACCGGATCGCAGGTAGGAGCCTTCTTCGACCTGGATGGCACCCTGGTGGCCGGATTCACCCCGACCGCGCATGCTCGCGATCGGATGCGGCGCCGTCAGGCCAGCGTGGGCGAGGTTCTCGGAGTTCTGGAGGCGACTTTCCGGTACAAGCTGGGTCGCATGGAATTCGAGCGCTTGGTGGTGCGTGCCGCCGGATACCTACGCGGCGACTCGCTGGCCGAACTGGAGGCCGTGGGTGAACGAATCTTCCACCAGCACAACGCCTCAATGATCTATCCGCAGATGTGCGAGCGTGTGCGGGCACATCAGGCGCAGGGGCATACCGTGGTGCTGAGTTCTTCGGCGCTGACCATTCACGCCGAGCCGGTGGCGCGTCACCTCGGGATAAACCATGTGCTGTGCAACCACTTCGACGTCGATGAGCACGGACTGCTCACCGGTGACATCCGCAAGCCGATTGTGTGGGGACGCAACAAGGCGGCAGCGGTCAGGCGGTTCTGTGAGTCCAATGCTGTTGATTTGCCGCGTAGTTACTTCTACGCGGACGGCGAGGAAGACATCGACCTCATGTCCCTGGTCGGCGAACCCTGCCCGGTGAATCCGCGCGGCAGGCTGGCCGCGATGGCGTCCGAGCAAGGGTGGCCGGTCTTGCGGTTGGACGATCCACGTCCCCGCGGGATGAGCAGGTCGTTGCGCCGGCTGGCGCACCTGGCTCGCCGATAGGCTTGATACATGGCGGGACGCTATGTGGCATTGGGAAGTTCGATGGCAGCCGGGCCGGGCATCATGCCGCGTGCGCACGGTTCACCCCGGCTGGCCGGGCGTTCGGCACGCAACTACCCGCACCATGTCGCCGAACGCAAGGGATATCAGCTGGTCGACGTCACCTACTCCGGGGCGACCACGGCACATGTTCTGAGCGATCCACAGAACACCGCCCCACCGCAGATCGACACGCTCGACGGTAGCGAGGAGCTGGTGACGGTCACCATCGGAGGCAACGACGTCGGGTATGTGCCGTTTCTGATGGCCGCCGCCCTGCCGCGCGTGCTGCGCACTTTGCCGGTCGTCGGTCGCGGCCTGGTCGAGCTGCTCGACGTCCGAAACCGGGAGGCGGCATTGACGGGGATCGGGGATTCACTACGCATGGTCGGTGAGCGGGTGCGAGACCGCGCACCGCGAGCCCGGGTGCTGTTCGTCGACTACCTCTCGTTGTTGCCGCCCGAAGGCGAGCCCGCGCCGCCGTACACCCCCGCCGAGGCCGCAACGGGGCGTCGCATCGCCGCGCAGCTCGCGGCCGCCACCGCCGAGGCCGCGCACGCCACCGGCTGCGAGATCGTCCGTGCATCAACAGCCAGCACCGATCATCACGCCTGGTCAGCGCGGCCATGGACAGCGCAGCCCGCAATCCCCTGGCCGTGGCGCCCGGCGCCGCTGCATCCCAATGAAGACGGTATGACCGCGGTCGCCGATCTGGTGGTGGCCGTATTGGACGCCGCGTCTAATGACTGAGGTTGCGCCGTGACCCGGCCACCGCATTGCGATACTTGACCCGTGCGCACAACATCCCTGCTGATGGCTCCCGTCTTCGCAACCGCGATCGGAGTCGGATTCGCCAGCCCGGCAGCGGCGGTGGCGCCCCCGGCCGACGGCACCTATCGAATGCTTGAGGACGGCGTCGGCGACGTCACCTGGACGATGTCGGCGGTCTGCGTGCAAGCCTCGGGCACCCGCATCCAATCCGACTACACCGATCCCACCATCCAGGCCGACGGCTGCACGGTCACCGTCACCAGCGCCACACCGGATGTCGTCAAGCACAGCGACAGGCTTCAGAACTACTCCATCCCGGCCAAGCTGGTCGATGACCAGTGGACGTTTCTACACGCCCGCCCGCAGGGTATGACCTGCCCGGATGGCAGCTTCGCACCCACCCAGGAGAAGTACGTCTTCAATGACGAGACCCTCACGGGCACGCACACCACCATCCACAGCGCGGTGTGCGGTGGCCAGCCGGGGATGACGAAGAAGCCCTTCAGCCTGCAATTCGTGAAACCGCTCGACGTACCCGTCGACCGCTTCCCGCAGTACTGCGACGGCTTCGCGCACTGCTGGTAGCGGGCTAGGGCAACAATGGCACCCGCCAGAGCGGCATGCCCGGCTCGATCACCAACAGGCGCGTCATCGTCAATCGTGTGATCAGCAACGCGCCCCGGATCATCACCACCGCGAGGGGCAGCTCGGCCAGCACAGCAGTCAGGATCGCCCATGGCACTTCGCTCGGTCCGGCCGTCATCACGTCGAACCAGGCGTCGCAGATCAACAGCACCCCGGTGGTGAACGCCGTCAATACGAGGAGTTGACGACGCAGTAGACCCAGCACGGCGGTGCCCACCATGAACGTCACCAACAGAATGTCGAAGCCGATCCACGTCGCGGTCCACCGCTGTGCCACATAGTTTTCAGGCAGCGTGAACGCAAGGTAGACGATCCATGGAACCAACGCGAGCGAGCCGCCGATCATCAAGCCCAGCCGCAGTGCGCGAAACCTCGCCAGATACGGCGGCGCCACCTCGCTGAGCGGGCGTTCCAGCCGCTGGATCAGGTCGCGCCGCTCGGCCGAGGACAGCGTCGCGATCATCTCATCGGACAGATAACTCTGGGTCATGTCCAGCTTCCTCCCAGGAAAAGTCATCACAATGTCAGCGTGCCACCGACTACGCCGACGCCCACTCCGGCGCCGACCCCTATCCCACAGCTACCCGCCAACGATTTCCACCAATACAGCCATGGAGTATCGGCACTCGGTGGCTGGTTCCCGATCGTCGTGCAGGTGCTCGCGGTCGTGGTTTTGCTGGTGGTCATCGGTTGGCGCAACCGCCGGTGGCGCCTGCTGTGGGTGCCGGTGAGCGTAGCCGTCGGCGCATTGGGTGCGCTGGCGGCATGGATCTACATGAATTCCGAGGGGTTGGCCTCGGACCCGGCCCCCTTCAGGCTGTGGATATGGATCGGTGTTTTCGCCACATCGGTCGCGGTCGCCGTTATCGGCTTCCGAGGTGCGCGGTGGTGGCGTCGTGGCGTATCACTGTTGGCGATTCCACTCACGCTGCTCGCGGCGCTCGTAGCGCTCAATACCTGGGTGGGCTACTACCCCACTGTGCAGGCAGCCTGGGGCGCGATTTCCGCGGGGCCGCTTCCCAATGAGGTCAATATGAGCGACCTTGCGGGCCTGCGTAATTCGAACCCCAGTACCGGAAAGCTGGTAGAGGTGGACATCCCCGCCGACGCCAGTGGATTCAAACACCGCGGTGAATACGTCTACCTGCCGCCGGCCTGGTTCGCAGGTGATACCCCGCCCCGGCTGCCGGTGGTGATGATGATCGCCGGGGAATTCAATACCCCGGCCGACTGGGTGCGCACCGGTAACGCCACCCAGATGATTGACGACTACGCAAAGTCCCATGGCGGCCAAACACCCATATTCGTCTTCGTGGACGTCGCGGGCAGCTTCAACAACGACACCGAATGCGTCAACGGGCCACGTGGCAATGCGGCGGATCACCTCACCGAAGACGTACGCCCCTACGTGGTCTCGGAGTTCAACGGATCACCCGACCCGGCCAACTGGGCTGTCGTCGGCTGGTCGATGGGCGGCACCTGCGCTGTCGACCTGACGGTCATGCATCCGGATCTGTTCTCGACCTTCGTCGATATCGCCGGCGACCACGGTCCCACCGCCGGAAACAAACAGCAGACGATTGACCGGCTTTATGGCGGCGATGCCGCTCGATGGGACGCCTTTGACCCCCGCACCGTCATGGCCAAGCATGGGCCGTACACCGGTGTGACGGGATGGTTCGAGGACGCGATACCGCCTGCCGACAGCAAGAAACCGGGTGGAGCAAAGCGGCCCACGGCCGATACTCCCACCGGAATAGGCGGGCATGACGACGTGACCGACGATGATCGGGACGGTGCCGCGCAGGATTTGTGTGCCGCGGCGCAGCAAGTCCAGATTTCTTGCTCGATTCACCAGATGATCAGCGGACACACCTGGCAATTCGCCAGCCGTACCTTCTCGGACGCACTGCCCTGGTTGGCCGCGCAGATACGCACCCCCGGATCTACCGGCTAGTCATCGGGGGGCGCGGGCGTGTCTAGAGGAAATGCACCATCGACGCCGCGCCCGCCAGCAGGCAGTACACCGCGAACGGGATCAAGGTGCGGGTGTGGAAGTACTTGGTGAGGAAGCGGACGGCCAGGTAGGCGGCCACGGCCGCGACCAACGAGCCGACCAGAACCTGTCCGAGGATGCCGTCACCTTGCGGCCCCGCCAGCGTCGGCAGCTTGAGCACACCCGCGGCCAGGATCACCGGAGTGGCGAGCAGGAACGCGAATTTGGCGGAGTCCTCGTGGTCCAGCCCACGAAACAGTCCGCCGACCATCGCCACACCCGAGCGGCTGATGCCTGCGAGCAGCGCCAGGCTCTGCGCAAGACCGATGGCACCGGCGTCGGTGTAGCTCAAGTCGGAGATCTGCTTGGTGTGCTCGGCGCTGTGCGCGTTGGCGGACTGGGCCACCTGGCGCCTGCGCAACACCTCGGCGCCGGCCAGGAGCAGCCCGTTGATGAAGAGGAACACGGCAGCAGCGCCGGGCTTCGCGAACAGTGTGCGTAGTGAGTGCTCGAGCAGGAGTCCGAGCAGCCCGACCGGAATGGTCGCGACCACGATCAACCAGCCCAGCCGCTGGGTTGATGTCTCGACCTTTCGGGTGCGTATCGATGTGACCAGTCCCCCGATGATGCCCACCCAGTCACGCCAGTAGAACACCAGCAGCGCCAGCGCGGTGGCCACATGCAGTCCGACCACGAAAGCCAGATACGGGGTTCCCTTATCCGAATCACCCTGCGTGACAAGGTTCTGCCAGGAGCCGCCAAGCCAGGCCGGCACGAGTACCGAGTGGCCGAGGCTGGACACGGGGAATAGCTCGGTGACTCCCTGCAGGGCGCCGATGACGATGGCCTGGGTGTAGGTCAACGCGGACAATGGATTTCCTTACGGGTGGGCCGGGTGGGAATTAATACGGGGGGCGGGATCGGAATTCGGCCCACACCCTGCCACAGAAAGCTGGAGATCGCCGCAGCGGGTGGCGTGCGTCCACGGTCAGCCCAGGTGCTCGCGCAACGCCCCCAGCAGGTCCTGCCACCATTCGCCGTGTCGTCGCAGAAACAGACCGTCGGGAAAGGTATGCCGTGCCACGTGGTCCTGCGGAACCGACTCCCAGCCGAGATGTTCGACCGTCACCCGCGTCTCGTCTCCGACCGCCTCGAACCGCACCTCGACGATCGTCATCTGATGGTCGGCGAAGCTCTCCTGACGCCAGGTCAGACCCAGCCGGCTGCCGGGTTCCCATGTGGTGACCGTGCCGATTTCGAACTCGGTGCCGTTCGGGTACGACTCGACGAAACGGCCGCCCAGGCTCGGCTCGATCGTCAGTGTGCCGCGCCGTCGCCTGCTGAATTGAAACAGTGTGTTGGGCTGCCACCACATCCCGATGTCGTTGACGAACACATCGAATGCGCGCGCCGGCGTGGCGCGCACCCGCAGTGAGACCACGATGCGTGACGTCATCACGCCTGCCGTTCGACATGGTCTTTGAATGCCAACAGCTTTGTGGCCCAAAGCTTCTCAATCTCGTCGAGCCATGTCTTGAGCTCGGACATGGGCGCGGGCCGAAGTGTGTAGATGCGCACTCGGGCGTCGAACTCGGGGTGGGATTCCTCGACCAGCGCACTGGCCTTGAGGGTGCGCAGGTGCCTGCTGAGTGCGGCGGGAGTCAGGCCAACTGCTTGTGCGATCTCCCCCGCGCGGCATGGCCTATCCCGCAGCACCTCGACGATTCTTCGCCGATGGGGATCGGCCAGCGCGGCCAGCGTGCGATCTAGGCTTGTGGGCATCGGCGAGGGCCGGGTCAAACCCAGCCCTCGATGTTCAGGCCGCTTGCCTTCTCGGCGTCCTCACGCGAGACCGTCCGCACCGACTGGCCGAAGGTCCACACGTGTCCCTCGGGGTCTTCGGCTCGGTATACCCGGTCGCCGTAGAACTGATCGGCGGGGCGCATCACGATCTTGGCGCCGGCCGCTTCGGCATGCCGACAGTGCGAGTCGATATCGCCGTCTATCTGAACGTGGATCGTCTGGGTGCATCGGCCGCCCAGCGACTTGGGGCTGGCGACGCTGGCATCCCACTCGGACCCGACCATGAGATAGCAATCGCCGAAACGCATTTCGGAATGTTCAAGCTTGCCGTCGCTGTCGGTGATCACCATGGAGCGTTCGAATCCGAACGCTTTCTCCAGCCACTCGAGGGCCGCCGACGGATCCTGATAGACGACGGCCGAGGCCAAACTCGGGCGTGTGCTCATTGACTTACCCTTTCGGTCCGGATACCTGACAGTTGATATTTAACGCTTGCGTTGAATATCAGTCAATGGCTATCCGGAGACATCCTTCGCGAGCAGGCACTCAATCCTACGGATGGGCCGAGATTTGTAGGGCTGAGCGCCTGCTCGTGGGAAGGATGCTTAGGGGTTGACCTTGGAGACGACGTGCTCGGCGAAACCCTCCAGGTTTCTGATCTTGGTTTCCAGCGGCTCGGTATCCGGGCCGACGATGTACGGAATGCGGAAGCCGACAATGACATCGGTTACGCCCTTGTCCTCCAGGCGCTTTACTCCGTCGACAGTAAATCCGTCGACGGAGATGACATGGACCTCGAATGGCTTGTCGGCGGTCCCCTCTTCTTCGCGGAACTTCTTCAGCTTGGCCAGCAGCTCGTCCAGGTCCTCGGTGCCGCCGCCGTGCATCCAGCCGTCGCACCGGGCCGCGCGCCGCAGCGCCGCATCAGCGTGGCCGCCGATGAGGATCGGGATGGGCCGCGTGGGCGCGGGGCACATCTTGGTCTTGGGGATGTCGTAGAACTCGCCGTGGAACTCGAAGTAGTCACCGGTGGTGAGTCCCTGGATGATCTCGATGCACTCGTCCATACGCTTGCCGCGCTTGGCGAAAGGCACATTCATGAGCTCGTAGTCCTCGGGCCAGGGGCTGGTGCCCACGCCCAGGCCGAGTCGGTTACCGGTCAATGCCGCGATGGACGAGGCCTGCTTGGCCACCAGCGCGGGCGGCCGGATCGGCAGTTTGAGGACGAAGATGTTGAACCGAAGCGTCGAGGTCACAGCGCCGAGCGCCGCGGTCAGTGTCAGCGCTTCGATAAACGGTTTGTCTTCGAGGAACTCGCGATTCCCGTCGGGTGTGTACGGATACTTCGCGTCCGACTCGTAGGGATACGCCAGGCTGTCGGCAATGGTCATCCCGTGGTATCCGGCGGCCTCGGCTGCCTGGGCCAACGGGACGTAGTACGACGGGTCGGTCATCGCCTCGGCGAAGGTGAACCGCATAGATTCCTCCTAGAGTGCCCTCCCGCAGCATCGGCGCTGTCGGTACTACGCACTCTAGCGGTTCACGAAATCTGAACTCGCATATTGGTTTTACGGTGTCACGGAGCCTTCTCGTCGGCTCCGGCAATGACGAAAAACAGCGCGGGGACCACTATTTCGACGACGAGCATGGCAATCCAGAACGGATGCGGCTGGCCCCTGTCGATGAGGGAGACGACCCGGGCGAGCCCGCCGGCCAGCAGGCCGCCCGCCAGGAATCGGATCGCGATGCCGGGGATCGGCGACAGTCGTGCCACCCAGATCCACGCCACCCCGTAGACGGCGAAGAGTCCCGCGAAAAATCGCTCTTGACTGTCGGTGCTCGCGCTGACCTCTCCGCCACCGAAAACCGTTCCAGGGCCGCCGATGACGTGATACAGCCCGATGGCCAGGCAGGTCACGCCGGTCAGGATGGCCAGGTACTTGAGCACTGTGTTCATCTCTACGTCCTTCGTGATCTGTCTTTCGTGATCTCTGACGAAGTTGATAGAACGTTCTAGTAAGACCGTACAATGTGCGATAGCCGGATACAAGGTTTCTGGGAACATCTGTAAGGACGTGCCATGCCCGCCGATACCCGTGATCGAATAGTCGCCGCCACATGCGAGCTGTTTCGTCGGCAGGGCATGACCGGCACCGGACTCAAGCAGATCGCCAGGAGTGCGGGCGCACCCTTCGGCTCGATCTATCACTTCTTCCCGGGCGGCAAGGCGCAGCTGGCCGACGAAGCGATCCGGGCGTCCGGCGCGATGTATCGGGACCTGGTACTTGCGATCTTCGATCAGGGCGGTCCCGACCTTGCGTCCACCATTCGGACCGCGTTCGCGGCCGCCGCCGAGAATCTCGTCGCGACCGACTATGCCGACGCCTGCCCCATTGCGACGATCGCGCTGGAGGTTGCGAGTACGGACGACGCACTGCGACGAGCCACCGCTGACGTCTTTACGGACTGGATCGAGCAGGGGGCCGAGCGAATTGCCGGATCGGGTCTGCCACCCGAGGCGCGCCGCAACGTCATCCTGGGATTTATCACCAGCCTGGAGGGAGCGTTCGTCCTGAGCCGGGCGTTGCGCAGCCCCGAGCCCTTGCTGGCCGCGGGCGAGACGGTGGCGGCCGCGGCGACCATTGCCCTGGCTGCCGCGGTGGAATAAAGCGGACCGCAGTCCGGTTAATGGGAGCATAGAAACAGCCACAAGGAGGTTTGCATGCCAGCTATCACCGTGTCATCAACGGACGCCCTGACTTTGCCGCGAATCCCGACTCCCGAGCCCGCCGATACCGAGCGTCCGGTGCGGTCCATCACCAGTGGTCCACGCGGATATGAGGGTGAGGGCTTCCCCGTCGTGCGCGCCTTCGGCGGCGTGCCGTCTTCCGAATTGGACCCGTTCATTCACATGGATCAGATGGGCGAGGTCGAGTATGAGCCGGGCGAGCCGCGCGGGACCGATTGGCATCCTCACCGTGGCTTCGAAACCGTCACCTACATGATCGACGGTCGGTTCGCGCATCAGGACTCGCACGGCGGAGGCGGGCTCATCCACGACGGCGCCACCCAATGGATGACCGCCGGATCCGGAATCCTGCATATCGAAACACCCCCGGCCGAGTTGGTCGAGAGTGGCGGAATCTTCCATGGCATCCAGCTCTGGGTCAATCTGCCCGCACGCGACAAGTTCTTGACTCCGGCATACCAGGCGATCGAGGGCGCGCAAACCACGTTGGTCAGCTCGCCCGACGGCGGCTCGCTGGTGCGGATCATCGCCGGCGACATCGGCCCACATCATGGGCCAGGGAGCACGCACACGCCAATCACCCTGGCGCATGCAACCATTCAACCCGGTGCGCAGCTGAATGCGCCGTGGAATCGCGAGTTCAACGCCCTCGTCTACGTGCTATCCGGGCGTGGCACGGTCGGCGCGCTGGGTCATCAGATTGAGCAGGGGCAGCTCGCCGTACTGGGCCCCGGTGACCGGATCACGGTGCACGCCAGTGCGAATCAGGATGCTAACCGTCCGGCAATGGAGGTGCTGCTGCTCGGTGGCCGGCCCATCCGTGAGCGCGTGGTGGCCTACGGCCCGTTCGTGATGAACACCAAGGCCGAGCTGATTCAGGCCGTCGAGGACTATCAAGCCGGCCGGTTCGGTGCCATTCCGCCGAATGCGCTGATGCCGCACGTCGCACGCTGAGCGCGAAGTGCCTACCGCCGGAACGCCCGGCGGTAGGCACTCGGCGTGGTGGCGGTGACCCTGCGTAGGTGCGTGCGCATCGCCGTGACGCTGCCAAATCCACATTGCGCGGCAATGGATTCCATGGTCATATCGGTGTTCTCAAGCAGTTCGCGGGCGCGAGTGGCGCGTTGCACATCGAGCCAACGCTTGGGCGTGGTGCCGACTTCCTCGCCGAAACGCCGGTTGAATGTGCGCAGGCTCAGGTGCGCGTGCCGCGCCAGTGTCGACACGTCGTCAATCTCGGCGAGGCACTCGGCCGCCCAGCTCAGCGTCGGCCCGAGGCCGCTGGAATCGTGCGAGGCCCTGGTAGGTGGGATGAACTGAGCCTGGCCACCATCGCGGTGAGGCGCCATGACATTCCAGCGGGCCATATCGGATGCCGCGGCCGCACCCAGCTCGCGCCGCACCACGTGCAGGCACAGGTCCATGCCCGCCGACAGTCCCGCCGAGGTGAGGATGTCACCGTCGTCCACATAGAGCGCGTCGGGCCGCAGATCGACCAGCGGGTAGAGCCTGCGCATGTCGTCGCAGTACTCCCAATGCGTGGTGGCGGGTCGCCCATCCAGCAGGCCCGCCGCTGCCAGCACAAACGCGCCCAAGCAGATACTGAATACCACGGCCCCGCGCTGATGTGCACTTGTCAGCGCGTTCAATACGTCATCCGGTGGTGGGGAGTCGTGCGGAGCGCGTGCGGGAACCACGACGATATCCGCGGACTCCAGCGCGTCGATGCCGTGTTCCACCTCGAGATTGAAACCGTCTGGCGTCCAGATACTTCCGGGCTGATGGCCGCAGGTCACCAGATCGAAACCCTCCGGTTGGCCCGCACGCCCCGGTCCCCTGCGGAACATCTGCACGGCGCACGCCAGGTCATAGGTGATGACGCCGTCGAGGGCCAGTGCCGCCACTGTCTTGGTGCCCATACCTCACTATGGCATGAATCCGAGTATCTGTGGCATTCATGCCACTGGCCGCTTATGGTGCACCCGTCTTGACTCAAGGGATGACGACGATCGAATTGGATTGGCACTGGGCGACCCGCACCGGCGGCGCGGTCTCCGCCGCCCAACGGCGGGTATTGCTGGGGCGCTTGATCCGAGCTCTTCCAACGATGGTCAGCGATGCCGTCAAAACGAGGATCGGGCGCCGCGGACAAGGGCGCGTGGAGTTCGGATCGATCGCGGTACCCGATTCCGCACTCGCACTGGCGGTCGAGCAGGAGGCACGCGATTCGGTCACCCCACACGTGCTCGAACACTCGTATCGCACCTACTTCTTCGGTAAGGCGCTGGCCGAGCTGGACGGCGTACGGGTCGACGATGAACTCGTATACGTCGCGAGCCTGCTGCACGATCTGCAGCTGGAGCATCCGACACCGGGACGGTGCTTCGCCGTGGTCGGCGGTGAACGGGCCGCCCAGTTTGTCAGGAATCAGGGGGCGCCCGAGGACCGTGCACAGGCGGTGGGCGCGGCGATCGCCGCGCATATCACCCTGGGGGCCAGTGAAAACCTCGCAGATCCAGGTGGTTTCGTGTCGGCGGGGGCGGGAACGGATGTATTCGGCCTGCGGCTCTCGGACCTTGATGCCGAGTGGGTGCAGGAGCTGCTGCGACGCCATCCCCGGCTGGACTTCAAGCGACACATGCTCAAGGCCTGGGCGACGGAGGGTGCCGCGGTACCGAACGGACGGGCCGCATGGCTGACCCGCTATGCGGCGTTCCCGCTGCTGGTCAAGGCCGCACCCTTCGAAGAATAGGGCTACCGCTGTAGCAGCCGACGTAGCAGATGCAGGGCGACGGTTGTCGCGCGCTCCCGAATCTGGTTGCGATTCCCCGGGATAACGACCCGTAGTTCTGCCCGCTCCCCCGCCGCAGTCTTGACGCAGAAACACACGGTGCCCACGGGCTTGTCGGCAGACCCGCCGCCCGGCCCGGCCACACCCGTCGTGGACACCGCGATATCGGCACCCAACGCCGCCAAGGCGCCGTCGGCCATCGCCTCGGCGACCTGTGGCGATACCGCGCCATGGTCGGCGAGAAGCTGCGGATCCACGTGCAGCTGGCCAATCTTGACATCGTTGGCGTAGCTGATGATGCCACCGAGGAAGTACGCGGAGGAGCCAGGGACATCGGCGAGCCGTGCCCCCAAAAGCCCTGCGGTACAAGACTCGGCGACGGCAAGGCGCCTTCCGTGCAGCAGCCCGGCCACGACTTCGTCCACCGTCCAACCATCGGAGGAGAACAGCGCCGAGCCATGCCGGCTGTGGATGAACTCGTAGAGGCTCTCCCAGACGGACCGAGCAGACGGCTCGAATCGGGTGACCACTTCCACCTCGCTGCGTCGCAGGCAGGTGGTGATTTCCAGTGCCGCAAGGCTGCCCAAGTCGTCCTCGGCGAGGCGAAGCGTCTCGGCGATGTCCGGCTCGGTGATGCCATACAGACGCAGCGTTGTCTGCTCGATTGCCGCGGCATCTTCTCCCACTAGTGCGCGAAACGGTGCGGCATCGACTGCCGACGGCCACATCCGCTGCAATTCATGTGGCGGTCCCGGTAGCACCACGATGACCACCTTGTCGGTGCTCATGATGGCGCCGGGCGCAGTGCCCACCGGGTCCAATACCTGCCCTTGCGCAGGCACGAGTGCCTGTTTGGCAATGCCGACCCGCAATGCCTCCCAGTCCACATTCTCCCAGCGATTGGCCATCGGTCGTAGCCGATCCATGATGGCCGCTTCCAGATCAGCATCGAAAATGAGTGTGGTTCCGGCGAATTCGGCCACAGTCGGCAGTGTCATATCGTCGGCGGTGGGCCCCAGGCCGCCCGAAGTCACGATGATATCGACGTCTTGATCGGTGAGAAACTGGAGCTGCGCCAGCAGATCTTCTTTGCGGTCACCGCACACACAGATATGCGCAACGTCGACACCCACTTCCCGCAGATGCTCGGAAAGCCATGGCCCGTTCGCGTCGGCGACCCGCCCGGTGAGAACTTCTGTGCCGGTGACGACGATTCCCGCGCGCAACATGCCAGCAGCCTAGGCCGGTAAGTTCGGTGCTATGACTGTGGGCATCGACGAAGGCGCTGTCATCGAATACATCGTCACGGCCTTCCCCGATCTTCAGCACGAGGTTGTCCAGGGCAATTGGTTCTTCTTCCGGGGTCCCGAACGTCAGGTGCCGGTGATCACGCTGATGTCGAATGAAGCGTTCGACACATACTCCGACTTGGGGCGCCCATCGGTGTATCGCCTCAACATCGGCATCGGTGGTGACACCTTCGCGAGCCTGGTGCGCGACCGCGGCGACGAGGTTGCCGTCGACTACACCGAGTTCGACCAGATCCTGCCGCATCCCGAATACGGCGGTGCCAAATGGATCTGTGTGGTCAACCCCGGCGAGGACACCTTCGCCGAGGTGGTGCGGCCGCTGCTGGCCGAGGCCTATACCCGCAGTAACCGGGACTAGTTCAGGCGAGGTGGACCCACAGCTGACGAGGGACACCAGACTCGCCGAGTGTGGGCAGGGTGGGCCCCTCGTTCTGGAAACCATGTGTCGTCAGGATGTCGATCAGGGGCTGAGCATCGGTGCGCGCTGCCACGACTATTCGCCTCGTGGGCGCCGGAGCCAGCGTCAAACGCGCGGCGAGATCGGCGATGGTCGGGGTGAGTGAGGCCTCGGACGCACCGGGATGGGGCCTACCGATGAGCTCGGTCGTGGAGCTGCCCAGGTCGACAGATATCTCGATAGATCCGATTGGCGTACCCGAAACCGTAACCGGGACTGTGTCCTTGGGGGCGGCACTGGCGCGCCGGCAGCGGTTGCGCAGTTCGTAGCGTGCGCACGCAAGCAGATCGCCCCAGGAGATTTTCGCGGGACGTTCCGACGCCCTGAAGGACGTCCGGGAGGCAAGGGTGTCTCGCTTGTGGCGCAACGCGACGAGGTTCTCGGCGGAGTTGGTCTGGAACCAAATCTCATGATCGGTGGGTCTGCCATCGAACATGCGCAGCTGGCGGCATGTCTGCAGCTTCTGCCAGCCCACGGCCTGCGCCAGCCGTTGTACTGGCACGTTGTGGACCGCCAGCGGTGCCACCGCATGTGGGACATCGGGATTGGTCTCGAATCCGGAGATGATGAGTGAGGATTGCGCCCACATGGTGACCGCGTGCGGAACCCCGGCCGTCCAGGTGGACACCTCGGTGCCTCCGGTACGCGGGTGCCGGCCCGCCATGGCTAGATGGCCGACCACCCGTTCGCGGGTTCCTTCCAGGTGTATGAGCAGATATGAGGCCCAGCCCCGCGCGGCATCGGACCTGGCCTGCCTCCAGGTGTGAATCCACATGTAGGGCGAGTGCGCCGCCGTCCAAGACATGTCCTGGTGGGCGAAGGCCGGAGCCAATCGTTGTTCGTAGCGCAGGTTTGTCTCTCGCCACGATGGGCCGTCGGAAAGTCGCGGCGTGCGCAGCATGACGGTCATACCGTCGACCTCGGCCGGGCCCAGGCATCCCGGGGCGATACGCCGTTCGCGTGCGCGCATCTGGGCAGGGTAGCGCACCGTACCCAGATGTAAACCCGCGATTAATCAGCTACCGCAAGAACGTGATTGCTGTGTACAGGGTGTCTATTCCGGATTCCTCAGCAGCGTCCACATCCGCCGGTTTGCTCCGCCTTCACCCCGGGTGGGCGGTGCCGCGCCCTCGTCGGCAAAACCAAGCGCCGCGAGCCTGTCGGCGAGCGTGGTGTCGGTTTCGAGTGTCGCCACGACGGTCCGGCGTGAACCGTCCGGGCGGCAGGCGAGGTGGCTTGCGAGCCCGGACACGGCAGATACGCGGGCATCGTCGGCTACCCACGAGCTGAGCCGGGGCACCAATTCCGTTGTCGATGTGCCGATATCGGAGTAGACGTCGATCGAACCTGCGGGACGTCCGATAATCGCGACACGGTATCGGCCATGACCGTCGGGTTCTATCCGAACCACTTCCCCACCGACGGAAGAGATTTCGAAGGGCGGCTCGGGCGCCGCTGTTCTCAGCGCGGAATTGAGCCGCTGACGCGCGCGGATTGCCACGAATCTGGCCCACGCCGCCAGGTATCCGACGCCCGGAACCCGGGCCGCGGGCGCTGCCAGATGCGTTCTGGTGGCCGGAATTTCGGCGAGGCGCTGCTTCACCGAATCGCGGTACTCGGGCGTATTGGCCAGGAACCAGATGTAGTGGTCCGATACCTGCCCATCATAAGGGCGCAGAGCGCGGCGCGTCTGTAGCTGGATCCAGCCCATGGACTCGACGAATCTGTTTGCGCGAACATTCGACACGGCGGTGGGCGCCAGGGCGTGCGGGAGGTCCGGGTTGCCGTCGAACGCGGACAGCACCGTGGTCAACTGTGCCCACGTGCTCACGACAGGGGGAATATCCACGGCCCACGTGGAGATCTCTGCGCCTCCGGTGCGAAAATCGCGGCCCGCCATCAAGAAATGGCCGACGACCCTTTCCACGCCGTCATCGATGCGTACCAACAGATATGAAACCCCGCCGGCCCGTGCATCAGTGATCGACGAGCGCCAGCTGTCGACCCACATGACCGGGGAATGCGCGCTTTCCCAGTCCATGTCGTCGCGTTGGAACGCCGGTGAGAGCCTCTGGGTGAACGCCAACGCGGTGTCCCGCCATGACCGTCCATCCGCCAGCCGGGGCGGTCGCAGCGCCACCGTGATGCCGTCGATCGTCACGGGGCCCAGGTCCACCGAAGACCCGGTACGGAATTTGCTGCGCACGGCGCAAGGCTACCGCAGCGGTATTCGCTCCACAGGGGTGGTCAGACGGCAGGCACCAGGACCAGCGGAACACGTCGCGCGCCGATGAGGCGATGCGATACCGACTGCCCGAGGAACGTGTCGAGTACGGAGGCCGGTCCGCCCCGCGGGCTGCCCAGAATGATCATCAGGGCGTGGCACTGTTGCGCCACGGCGAGAAGCTGGACGGCCGCGGGCCCGTGCGCGCGGTGGTACTCCCAGGACACCTCGCCGTTCGCAAGTTCTTCCCGCGCCGCGGCTTCGGCCGCCGCGACGGCCGTGTGCGACTGCGATTCCCAGCTGTCCGAGTCGGGGTCCAATGGTTCGTCGTCCATGTCCTGGATGTGCACGACGTGCACATGCGCGTCCAGCCGGCGAGCCATATCGATGGCGAAATGCAGCGCGGCAGTGCTGGGCGCGTAATGGTCCCATCCGACCACCAACTGCACTGCGGGCAACTCGCTCACAGCTCTATCCTCACGCCAGTACCCACCCCAGCGCCAGACCCGCCGCACACGCCCCGACGGTGCCCAACAAGGTGCCCACCGTGTTGTACAACGCCAGTGACCATTGTCGCTGCTCGATCAGTCGCACCGACTCGACACTGGCGGTACTGAACGTGGTGTAGCCGCCGCAAAATCCGGTACCCAGGACGACGAGCAGTTGAGGTGTCGCGTGGTGGAACACCACCAACCCGGACAGCAGGCCGATGAGGGCAGATCCGGTGAGATTGATGAACAGCGTCGTCCACGGGAACCGGGGGGTCCGTCGGTGCTTGACCGCCGAATCCACGACAAACCGCAGTACCGCGCCCAGCGCTCCGGCCAGGACGACGACCATGACGATCACTCGGGACCTCCCGCGTACCGTGCGAGGGCTCTTGCCGCCGTGGCTATCCCAACCAGCGCTGCGGCCAAACCGGCGGCTGCGCTGACCAATGCGTACGCCATGCCGGTGACCACGAAGCCGTTGCGGGTCAGGGTGCTGATCTCCAACGCGAGCGCGCTGTAGGTGGTGAATGCGCCACAGAAACCGGTTCCGAGAAACAGTCGGGTGTGCCGGCGCCAGCCGCCATCGGGCCCCAGCAGTGTGAGAGTCTCCAGCGCCGCGCCGAGGATGAATGCCCCGCACAGATTGGCCGCGAATGTCCCCCATGGCCACGACGCTCCGGAGGCCGGCCACATCTGCTCGAACCAATAGCGCAGCGCTGTACCGCATATGCCGCCGAGGAAAACCCAGAGCAGCGCGGAAGGCCGCAAATACAGTCGTGGATGTGGGGATTCTTGGTGGTCTCCAGCTGTCACATTCGGTCCCATCGTGTTACGACACATCAACACAGGAACTATCAGCCGTCAGTGGCGGTTCGGGACCAGCCCTGGCGAGATCCATCGCGCCTGACGAATATAGCGGAGGCGTGTCAATACACGTCGCGGACGTACCCGCTTTTCTACCACCAACTCCCTGCGGAACTCGAGAGCGGGGCCTCCCCCGACAGCCCCCCATGTTTCTGAGCGATGTGAGGAGCCACGGCCTGTCGCGCGCCGTAACAGCGCCGAGAAAGCGGCGTTCCATTAGCATCAGCACCGGGTCGACGCTCGTTTCCTGAAGTACAGATACTCGAAGGAGCTAGACATGGTGTTGAACATCATTTGGATGATCATTCTTGGCCTGATCGTCGGCTGGATCGCCCGCTTGATCGTGCCCGGCAAGGAGAATTTCGGCTGGATCGCGACGGCGTTGCTGGGCATCGTCGGCGGTTATGTCGGCGGGACGCTGGGCAGTCTGGTGTTCGCCCCGCATAAGTTCACCGTCACCCCGCCGATCAATCACGCCTTCCTCGGCGCCTTGGTTGGTGCGGTGCTTCTGCTGTTCGCCTACAAGTTCATCGCGGGAAAGACCAAAAGCTAGAGCCAGCATCTGGATTTAGCCACTGAAGCAGCCACCAGGCGAGGCCACAAAGCGCCGCGAGATTGTCCGCATGCCGTCGACCCCCATGCCGATCATCGCCGAAAGCCCTTCTGCCTGTCGGTACTGATTGATAGTTTCAATGAGACTTGAAATTATCAAGCGGTATGGAAGGAGGATTAGGCCATGGCAACTGCACAACCCGTAGGCGTGCGTCCGACATGGGTGGACGACGAGTTGTTCCCTTTTGAAAGCCGCTTCGTGGAGCTGGACGGCAGCGTCGTGCACTACGTCGACGAAGGCTCCGGGCCGCTCCTGCTGATGCTGCATAGCAATCCGGTCTGGTCCTTCGTGTACCGCGAAGTGATCCTCGCCCTCCGGGATCGCTTTCGGTGCATCGCTCTCGACTTTCCGGGTTTCGGCCTGTCCACCGCCGCCCCCGGCTATCGGTACCGTGCCCGGGACCAGTCCGAGCTTCTCGTGGCCTTCCTGGATCGGCTGGATCTCTCGCATCTGACACTGGTGGGCCACAGCTGGGGTGGGCCGTTCGGTCTGTACGCCGCTGCGCGGAGGCCAGACAAGTTCGAACGCCTCATTCTGGCTAACACCTGGGCATGGCCCTTGAACGGTGACCTGTCCTCCGAAGTGTTCTCCCGTGGCATGGGGAGCTCCGTCGGGCGCGCGCTCAACACGCGATTCAACCTGTTCGTCAACCACTTCATCCCCGCGGCGCACAAGCGCCGCACGCTATCCGGGGCCGAAATGGCGCACTATCGCCAGGCAACGCCCACGCGGGAAAGTCGGCGGGCCACCGCCGCGCTTCCCGCCGAACTCACCGGCGCTCGCGACTATTTCACCGAGCTCGCGGACAATCTCGGCGTCATCGCGAAGCTACCCACGTTGATCATCTGGGCCGACACAGACCCGATTTTCACCGAAAAATACCTCAGACGCTGCGAAGCCACCTTCCCCCACCACGCCACGGCGGTGCTGCGGGGAGTCGGTCATTTCCTGCAGTCCGACGCACCTGCGGAGTTCAGCGCAGCCATCGAGACGTGGTGGGCACAACCGCCCGAGGACACGACGACCTAGACCGGGACTCCGGGGGCCGGCGGCGCCGCGGGAGGTGCCGGAGCGGCGGGCGGTGCCGCAGGTGCGGGCGGTGCCGCCGGAACCGGTTCGGACGCCGGGACACCCGGGGCCGCGGGAGGCGGCGGCTGATTGGGATCAGCCGGCGGGGGTGGCGGCTGGTTCGGGTCCGCGGGCGGAGGCGGCGGCTGATTGGGATCGGCGGGCTGTGCGGCCGGCGGTGTGGGCGGGGTCGGCGGGGTCCACGGACGGATCGACTCGGTCAACGCCTTGGCCACGCCCTTATCCACCGGTGAGGCCGAGGTGCCGAGCCAGACGATGAACCAGCGGTCCTTGCCCTTGCCTACGGCCGCGGCCCAGATTTGGCCGGGTTCCTTGGCCGCGTCATCGAACTTGACCTCGTAATAGGAGGACGCCGCAGACATACCCGCCACATCGAAGCTCTGGTCTTCCTGGTTGACGCGGTTGCCCGGGTACGGCATGAAAAACTCGCCCATATCCGAGGCCAGCCTGCGTGCGGCCTTCTGATTGTCGGGCTCGGCACCGGCGAAGAGCTTGAGATCCAGACGGCCCAGCAGGATGCTTCCGTTCGGTGCTGCCGGGTTGGTCAACAGCGCCGATCCGTAGGTCAGTCTGCGCGCATCCGACTGTGTCCAACCTTGCGGCACAACGAAACTGAATCCGCCTTGATCGTTGTTGACGCGGCCGCCGTCGGCCGGGGCGCCGGGCGCGGGCGGTGTGGCCGGCGCCGGTGCGGGTGATCCGGGAGGCGGTGCGGCCGGAGGTGTTGTCACCGTCGTGGGCGACTCCGGGTTGGGTGCCGGCTGGCCCGGGGCGGGCGTTGCAGGGGGCGGAGGCGCATCGGTGGTGACCAGGTGGATATTCGCCGTGCGCACCGATGCCGGCGTCTGATCGGCAGGCATGGCCGCGAGGGTGAACGCCCCCGCTCCGGATAGCGAGGTGACCGCGATGGCCGCCGCTATCACTCGTGCCCGGTGCGCCCGCTTCGCCGCCGATGTAGCCCGTGGTTGCTGCATGCCAATGAACGTACCGTTTTGTCGTGCACGTGCAAGCGTAACGGGCAATCGGCGCGCCCGATTTACCGAAAGCTGCCGTGGGCGCCACTTCAAGATTATTTGACGCGGTGGCAAGGGGTTTGGCTGACCAGAAGCAAACATAGGTTTCCTCTCGAAGTCCCCGTCTCCAGCTATTGCGCCGCCTGAAGGACGACCTCATGGGCCTTCACGGCAAAGTATGCCGGCGCATCGGGTGCCAGCCTTAGTTCCGCCGCGGCGGCCGCGGTGATGTGTGCCGTGAATATCGCGGTCCCGACGGTTGCCGTTACAACCACGCTGTCGCCATGTACGGCGAGGCCCATGACCGATACGGCAATGACGTTGCGTGGGCTACCTCCGGGTGGGACCAGATGTACCGCGACATCACGCGGCTTGAACACCGCGACGGCGTGCCGGCCCTGCGAGGGGTTTCCGGCGCCGGACCACACGCCGTAGATGGCGAGCTCGCCGGCGTGCAGTGCCCCGTCCTCACCCACCGTGCCGTCAATGAGATTCACTCCCGCGAAACGCGCGCCAAACTGGCTGCTCGGCCGGGCGAGCACGGTGGCTGTCTCCCCCAGCTCGGCCACCCGCCCGGAGTCGAGAACCATCACGCGGTCGGCGATGGCCACCGCATCCATGATGTCGTGAGTCACGATCAGCGCGCTTTGGCCATCGCGTCCCAGCACCCGCCCGAGCAGTGCCCGGATGGCGGGCGCGCTGTCGGCGTCCAGACCCGCCAAGGGTTCATCGAGGAGCACCAGATCGGGTTCGGTCGCGAGTGCGCGGGCGATGGCGACCCGCTGGGCCTGTCCCCCGGACAGCTCGCCGGGGCGGCGTTGTGCCAGATCGCCCGCACCGACCGATTCCAGCCACCGATCGCGCGCGTCGGCGACATCGTGGCGCCGACCGCGTATCCCGAATTCGACATTGCCCGCGACCGTCAGGTGTGGAAACAGCAACGCTTCCTGCAGCAGCAAGGCAGTCCGCCTTCGGTGCGTAGGGACGAAAGTGCCAGTGGCACAGCTTGTCAGCACATGGTCGCCAAGCCGGATCTCACCGGTGTCAGGGCGCAGCAACCCGGCGATGAGCGCGAGCACCGTGGACTTGCCGGCCCCGTTGGGTCCGACGATCGCCACCGTCTCACCGGCGGCGACCGTGAAGGCCGCCTGCACATCGCGGCCCGAATGGACCGCATCGAATCGAAGCTCGCCCACTTACCGCCACCCGCCGGGACGCCAGGTCCGTGCGCCGACGACGGCCAGGACGACCGCAGCCACCGCGACCAGCAGTAGTGACAGCGCCACCGCCGACTGCGGGTCGGATTCGCGTTGCAGGTAGATCTCCAGGGGAAGGGTGCGGGTGACGCCCTGCCGCGATCCCGCGAATGTCAGGGTGGCGCCGAACTCTCCCAGTGATCGTGCGAAAGCCAGCACCGCGCCTGATACCAGCGCAGGCATCACCAAGGGCAATGACACACGGCGCAGGACTGTGGTGGGCGGTGCGCCCAAGCTGGCTGCCACATCGTCATACCGCTGTCCCGCTGTGGTCAGCGCCCCCTGCAGGCTGATGACGAGGAACGGCAGCGAGACAAAGGTCTGCGCCAGTACCACCGCCGATGTGGAGAAGGCGATGCGGATTCCCGCCGCATCCAGGTAGTGGCCGAGCAGCCCCAGTTTGCCGAAGGCGTACAGCAGCGCGATACCGCCGACGACGGGCGGCAACACCAGCGGTAGCAGGATCATCGGGCGCAGCAGCTGGGTCAGCCATCCGGGCCCGCGGGCCAGCACAACGGCCAGCGGCACCCCGAACAGCAGGCATAGTGCGGTACTGGCGAGACATGTCCGGACGCTGAGCAGTAGCGCAGCCTGCGACGCGGGGCTCGTGATCAATGCCGGGAACTGTGTCCAATCAGCCTTCACCACGAGCGCCAGCAGTGGCAGCACGATGAGTACCGCCCCGACGGCCGCGGGCACGTACACCCAGCGCGGCAGACCGGGTGCCGGGGTCACGGCGCGGAGAACCCCGCCGCCGCCAGAATCTTGTGGCCGACATCCCCGGTGACGGTCTCAATGAATTGATGCGCGCGTTCCGGGTTACGCGAATTAGCGGTCACCGCAATCGGATAGGTGTTCACGATCGACAGAGCCTCGGGGAATGTGACGGTCCCGACCTTGTCACCCGCTGCCTTCGCATCCGTGACATACACCAGACCGGCGTCCGCCTGACCCGCGATCACCTTATTCAGCACATCGGTGACCGAGGACTCCTCACTGACCGGATTTAGGTGCACCCCAGTCTCTTTGGAGGCTCTGGTGGTGGCCGACCCGCATGGGACCTGCGGTGCACACACCACGACGTCGAGGCCCGGACGGGTCAGATCGGCGAAGCCGGCGATGCCCTTCGGGTTCCCCGGCGCGACCACGATCGTCAACGTGTTGGAGGCGAAGTCGACAGGATTGATGACGGAATGCGCCTTCCACGCCTTGTCCATATTCGCCGAATCCGCGGTGGCCAACACGTCGGCCGGGGCCCCCTGAGTCAGTTGGGTGACCAGATCGGAGGAACCGGCGAAGGTGAACTCGACCGTCGTGCCTGCGTGCGTCGACTCGAAGGACTTTCCGATTTCGGTGAAGGACTTCCGCAGCGATGCCGCGGCCAGCACGTGCAATTGGACCGCCGCCGATTCCGAACCGTCCGCGGGAGCCGCTGTGCCCGCTTCGGGTGCGGTTCGTGAGCCGCAACCGGATATGGCCAGCGAACCCGCCAGAAGTGTCGCCGCGAGAACTTTCCGCGCTCTACTGATCTGGAGATGCCATGCGCCGCCGGTCACCGGCACAACCCTAGCTGCCGCCGAGCCGATACGTGGTGGTCAAGGGTATTGCTACCGTCCAGTAATATTGGGCGTCAAACCCGTGCGACCCGGCCGCCAAATCCGGGGTATGAGGTCCGGGTTGTGTCACGATCAAGCTGATCAGGCCTGGCCCCAGGTGCGGATTGGTAAGGCTTGCAGGAAGGTGAGGAAGGTACCGCCATGGACGTACTGGTAACCGGAGCGGTTAACGAGATCGGCCGGGCGGTGGCTGCGGAGTTCCGCAACGCCGGCCATCGGGTCGTCATCACCGGCCCCAACGCCGATGAGCTGGAAATCGCCGCCAAGGAGCTCGAGGTCGACGCCATTGTGTGCGACAACGCCGACCCGGACAGCCTGGAAGAGAATGTCGAGCTGTTCCCCCAACACCTCGATGCCATCGTGAACATCCCCAACCCGGTCTGGAGCGAGCCGGGCCCGCATCTGGGCACGCTCACCGATACGGGCGAGGCATGGCTGTCGCGGTACGAATCGAGCGTGCTGACCGCGGTGCTGACGGTGCAGGCCATCGGTGACCACCTGCGTTCGGGTGCGGCCATCGTCAACCTGTGCACGCTGGGCACCCGTGACCGGTCCGGCGCGACCACCGCCGCCAAGGCCGCGCTGTCCGCGTGGACGGCCGAGCAGGCCGAGCGGATGGGCACCCGCGGGATCACCATCAACACCATTGCGCCCGGACAGTCGGCGGAGGCCAACTACGACGGCCTCGACAGCACCGAGAATGCGCAGGAGCTGGTTGCCGGCGAGATCGCCCGGTTGGCGTTGTTCCTCACCAGTCCGCAGGCGCGTCACATCACCGGCCAGACTCTGCACGTCAGCCGCGGCGTCCCCGCCGGCGTCAGCTGACCGAAGCTGGAGCGCACTCCAGCTCTAGATCTTCGAATTGCCTTGCGGGGCAAGACAGTAAATGCCGCATCGGCGGATCGCGCGTAGGCTGGCCGAGTGACCATTCGGCTCGGATATCAGATCCCCAACTTCTCCTACGGCACCGGCGTCGCCGAACTCTTCCCCACCGTCGTCAAACAGGTGCGCGACGCGGAAGCGTCGGGTTTCGACACGGTCTTCGTGATGGATCACTTCTATCAACTGCCCATGATCGGCACCCCCGATCAGCCCATGCTGGAGGCCTACACGGCCCTGGGTGCGCTGGCGAGTGCGACAAGCACCATTCAGCTGTCCACGCTGGTCACGGGCAATACGTACCGAAACCCGACCCTGCTCGCCAAGGCCGTCACCACCCTCGACGTGGTCAGCGGCGGACGCGCGATCTTGGGCATCGGTGCGGGATGGTTCGAACTGGAGCATCAGCAACTCGGGTTCGATTTCGGCACGTTCACCGACCGCTTCGAGCGGTTGAGCGAGGCGCTGGAGATCATTCCGCCGATGCTCCGCGGTGAGCGCCCTACCTTCGAGGGCAAGTACTACCGCACGGAATCGGCGTTGAACGAGCCCCGGATCCGGCCGAACATTCCGATCATGATCGGCGGCAGCGGCGAGAAGAAGACCTTCGGGCTGGCAGTGAAGTATGCCGATCACCTGAACCTGCTCAGTGCCCTGGACGAGATTCCGCACAAGCTGGCGGTGCTGCGCCAGCGCTGCGAGGAGGCGGGCCGCGATCCGTCCACGCTGGAAACCTCGGCCTTCTTCTCCGTCTTCATCGACGACGATTCGGCGACGGCCTGGAAACTGGCGGCCGCACAGCTGAGCAAGAACGGAATCGATCTGGACACGTTGCCGGACGAAGCCCGCGCACAGGTACTCGGGCGCACCCTGGTGGGCAGCCCCGACGAGATCGCCGAGCAGGTGCAGACCCGCGTCCTGGACCAGGGAATCGACTCCGTTACCCTCAATGCGCCCGTCAACGGACATCTCCCGGGCGTGGTAGAGCTGATCGGCAAGACTCTTCGCCCGCTGTTCAAGGACTAGTCGGCGAGATCGGGATCGGTATCCCGCTGCCCTTCGGGCAGGATGTGGGATGTGGAGACGCTGTTCGGTTTGCGGCCCGAGGCAGAGCGTTTCGCCCTCTCGCGCTGTCGTTCACCGGGGGCCTCGATCGGCTGTCCTCGGATGTTCGGCGTTTCCCTCACACGCTGGCGTGCCGGGACGTGATCTAGCCTGGCGGCCAGAGCTCATGTGAGATATTTCGCTAAGCTAACTGACGCGACGTGCGGGGAAATCCCGACTACGGTTGGGGTGTTGCACCAAGTGTCAGACAAGGTGAATAACCCCAGTTGAGACACCATTCGATGAGGAGTGATCGATGAGCACGACACCAGACGCCGCCGGTCCCGCGGCGCCTGTCGCAGCCAATCCGAAGGCCAAGATCAAAGATGCCCTGACACCGAAACACCGAGTCGTCATCATCGGGTCGGGATTCGGCGGCCTGACCGCGGCCAAGACACTCAAACGTGCCAACGTCGACGTCACGCTGGTCGCGCGTACCACTCACCACCTGTTCCAGCCGCTGCTGTACCAAGTGGCCACCGGAATCATCTCCGAGGGAGAGATCGCTCCCCCCACCCGACAGATCTTGAAGGACCAGGACAACGCTCAGGTGGTACTCGGCGATGTGACGAGCATCGACCTGGAGAACCAGGTCGTGCACTCCTCGCTTCTCGGGCATGACTACTCGACGCCCTACGACAGCTTGATCGTGGCGGCGGGAGCCGGCCAGTCGTACTTCGGCAACGACCACTTCGCCGAGTGGGCCCCGGGTATGAAATCGATTGACGACGCCCTGGAACTGCGCGGACGCATCCTCGGTGCATTCGAACAGGCCGAACGCTCCAGCGACCCGGTCCGGCGCCGCAAGCTCATGACCTTCACCGTGGTGGGCGCTGGTCCCACCGGTGTCGAGATGGCAGGGCAGATCGCGGAACTGGCCAACGAGACCCTCAAGGGCACCTTCCGGCACATCGACCCCACCGATGCGCGGGTCATCCTGCTGGATGCCGCGCCTGCGGTGCTGCCGCCCTTCGGCCCGAAGCTGGGCGACAAGGCACGCAAGCGTCTGGAGAAGCTGGGTGTCGAGATCCAGTTGAGTGCCATGGTCACCGACGTGGACCGCAACGGACTGACCGTGAAGCACGCGGACGGCACCATCGAACGCATCGAATCCTGGTGCAAGGTGTGGTCCGCGGGCGTCTCGGCAAGTCCCCTCGGCAAGAACCTGGCCGAACAGTCGGGTGTGGAGCTGGATCGTGCCGGACGCGTCAAGGTCGGGCCGGATCTGTCGATTCCGGGTCACCCCAACGTGTTCGTGGTCGGCGACATGATGGCTGTGGACGGCGTGCCCGGCGTGGCCCAGGGCGCCATTCAGGGCGGGCGCTACGCCGCCAAGCAGATCAAGGCCGAACTGAACGGGCGAAGCCCCGCGGAGCGTCCCCCGTTCAAGTACTTCGACAAGGGCTCGATGGCCACCGTGTCGCGATACAACGCGGTCGTCAAGATCGGCAAGCTGGAATTCAGCGGATTCATCGCCTGGCTCAGCTGGCTGGCGTTGCACCTGGTCTACCTCGTCGGGTTCAAGAACCGCCTGGTGACCTTGATCCTGTGGTCGATTGCGTTTGTGACGCGCTCACGCGGCCAGATGGCCATCACCGAGCAGCAGGCTTGGGCGCGAACGCGTTTGGATCAGCTTGAGGAGCTCGTCGCAGAGAAGAACGGCGACGAGGTTGAGCAGCCCGAAGAGGAAAAGGCCGCAAGCTAGCCGACCGGTAGACGCTGCCCCTGCCAGGTGAGCAGGGCGGCGTCGCCTGCCAGACTCAGCATGGTGGCGTCGTTCGGACTCAGTTCAACGAAATCAGTTGCTGGGTAACGCAGTTCACTGATGAGCGCCAGCGGGCGGCCCAGTTCGTCATCGGTCACCGAGCCGGCGCCGAGTTCGACGCGGTGCCGGAGCAGCGGCCTGTCGTCGATATCGGCATCGAGCTGGCCGCTCCAGAACCCCGACGACTCCCCCGACCTGCCGATCTGCACGCACTCCCGCAGGCGTAAACGCGCGCCCGCCGACCCACGAACGGTGACATGGGAATGGTGGGAGGCATTGGCCGCCACAATGGTTGGCGCCGGGTCCAGATCCAGCTGGCCCGCCACCGAACAGTGCCATGTCATCGACGATCGAAGGCTGTCGCGCCCGGGCAGGGCCACGGCGGCCGCCACCGATCGCACCCGCAAGAACGCGCCCTCGCCGATCTCGATGCGCACAGAAATCTCGTCGCCGCCTAGTGGATTGGCGGCCACTCCGACGAGATGCACGGTGTCCGCATCGGTGAGTCGGCCCTGCAGACTGCCCGAGCAGCGCAGCCGGGGGAACCTGCCCTTCTCCGCGATGATCTCGACGTCAGTGCGCATGGTCCGATTGCCGTGCTTCGGCAAGATGCGTACGCACCCAGGCCAGTACCTCCGCGGCGGTGGGGTCTTCGGTCAACGAGATCATCGCTGTCGGCCGGCCATCGCGCACGGCCGTGGCGTCGCGCGCCATCACGCCGAGATCGGCGCCGACCATCGGGGCCAGATCGGTCTTGTTGATCACCAGCAGATCCGAGAAGGTCACGCCGGGCCCGCCCTTGCGCGGGACCTTGTCGCCGCCGGCCACATCGATGACGAAGATCTGTACGTCGATCAGGCCAGAGGAGAAGGTTGCGGTGAGGTTGTCGCCGCCCGACTCGACGAGGATGAGGTCGAGCGGATCGTTGGTGGCGATCAGATCCTCTATCGCATCGAGGTTCGCGGTGATGTCGTCCCGGATAGCGGTGTGTGGACAGCCGCCGGTCTGCACCGCGGTGATGCGCTGGTCTGGCAATACCGCATGA
This sequence comes from Mycobacteroides franklinii, assembly GCF_002013895.1. Classification (GTDB taxonomy): domain Bacteria; phylum Actinomycetota; class Actinomycetes; order Mycobacteriales; family Mycobacteriaceae; genus Mycobacterium; species Mycobacterium franklinii. Next base: position 67,560 of record NZ_MAFQ01000018.1, read on the forward strand.
CGGCGTAGGAAATCGGCGTCCTCGGTCGTGTAGATGTCATTGGTCAGCACCGCCACCGAGATTTCGTCGCGCAGTGTGCGGCAGAGCGCGGCGACCAGTGCGGTCTTACCCGAGCCCACCGGTCCGCCGATCCCGATGCGCAATGGCTCTCCCGGTTGACGCACACGTCGTGGCCGATCGATGTGCTGGTGGGGCTGGCCGTCTATCAGATGCGGTGGCATGGTGATCCAATCTCGTGAGAACTACGAAACAAAAAGCGGCCGTTCACGTATCAAGTGCTGCTCGGCGAGCACGTCCAGCAGCGGGTCGGACAAGCTGGCCAGCTCGGTGGCCGCCAGGGCCGCGGTCTGCTCGCACAGGCTTGTCAGCTCCAGTGTGCCCACCGCGACCTCCGCCGGGTCCAGCGCCAGCAGGCGTTGGCCCGCGGTGGCGGACCCGGTCAACGTGGTGTAGATGACAACGAGCGCGATATCGCGCCCCGTCAATCCTGTTGCGGCTCCGATAATGCCGTACATGACCGCCAGGTGCGGCTGTCGGCCGTGCGGACTCCAATCGATATGTGGCCAAGCAATTCCGGCCAGACGCCGTAGCCCACGCCCCTGGGCGCGCGAGGCGTCCCGTGCTGCCCGCGACGGTGTGCGGGCATCCGTTTCGACATCGGCCCGCACCGCGTCCAGGCTGCCGGTGGTGATGGCAGCGGCGATAGAACCCGCGACCAGACCGTGGGTGCGAATGCGTCGTCGCAGATACGCGATGAGCGTCGCGTAGTCGCGCACCAGGCCCTGGGCGATGGCCTCCTCTACCCCACCGGAATGCACATGTGAACCGGTGGGCAATCGGGAATCAGCGAGCGACAGCAGCAGTGCGGTCGTCGAAGAAGCGGTCGTCGGCGCCATCAGAACAGGAAATATCGTTGTGCCATCGGCAATTCAGCAGCAGGCTGCTCTTCCCATATCTCGCCGTCGATGCGCACGGTGAAGGTATCGGGATCCACCCGGATGTCGGGCATGGCGTCATTGAGGGGCAGGTCGGCCTTGCCACGGTTGCGCACATCGCGAGTGGGGACAAGTCTGCGCCGCAACGCAAGTCGCGCGGCCAGGTCGTCCTCGATGGCCGTCGGTGACACGAAATGCACGGCCAAACCCGCCGCGACGGCATGCATGGCGCTGAACATCGGGCGTGGAAACACCGGTTGCGGGGTCGGGATGGATGCATTGGCATCGCCCATGGCCGCCCAGACAATGCCGCCACCCTTGATGACCGCATGCGGTCGCACCCCGAAAAAGGCCGGCTCCCATAGCACCAGATCGGCGAGCTTGCCCACTTCCACCGAACCGATTTCGTGGTCGATGCCGTGCGTAATGGCTGGGCAGATCGTGTATTTCGCGACGTACCGGCGTACCCGGTTGTTGTCGTTTCCGTGGGGTCCGGACGGGTCGCCCTGCAGTGCGCCGCGACGTTTCTTCATCACATGCGCGGTCTGCCAGGTCCGCATCACCACCTCACCGATGCGCCCCATAGCCTGGCTGTCGCTGCCGATCATCGAGATCGCGCCGATATCGTGCAACAGATCCTCGGCCGCGATGGTCGACGGCCGGATCCGGCTCTCGGCGAACGCCAGGTCCTCCGGGACGGCGGCATTGAGATGATGGCAGACCATCAGCATGTCGAGATGCTCATCGAGGGTGTTGACGGTGTGCGGGCGGGTCGGGTTGGTGGAGCTGGGCATGACATTCGGATGGCTGGCCACGGTAATGATGTCTGGTGCGTGGCCGCCGCCCGCGCCCTCGGTGTGATACGCGTGGATCGCGCGGCCGCCGATCGCGGCCAGCGTGCCCTCCACAAATCCGGTCTCGTTGAGAGTGTCCGAGTGCAACGCGACCTGGACGTCGGCCTCGTCGGCCACCCGCAGACAGGCATCGATCACCGCCGGGGTGGTGCCCCAGTCTTCGTGTAGTTTGAAACCCGCTGCCCCACCTCGCAATTGCTCCCACATGGCGGCCGGGTTGACGGTGTTGCCCTTGCCGAGCATCAGAATGTTCATGGGCCAGCCGTCGAGGGCCTGGAGCATCCGGCCCAGGTGCCACGCACCGGGTGTGACGGTTGTGGCCTTGCTGCCCTCCGCAGGCCCGGTGCCACCGCCGATCATTGTGGTGATGCCGCCGCTGAGCGCCTCGGGCATGATTTGTGGACAGATGAAGTGCACGTGACAGTCGATACCGCCGGCGGTCACGATCCGGTTGTTGCCTGCGATGATCTCGGTAGACGGCCCAACGATCAGGGCGGGGTCGACCCCATCCATGATGTCCGGATTTCCGGCCTTGCCAATGCCGACGATCCGGCCGTCGCGGATACCGATGTCGGCCTTGATGATTCCCCAGTGATCGATGATCACCGCGCCGGTGATGACGGTGTCCGGGGCTCCCCCGGCGCGGGTGAGGCGGCTCTGCCCCATCGACTCCCGCAGGACCTTGCCGCCGCCGAAGACGGCCTCCTCGCCCGCCAAACCGGGTCCGCCGCAACGGTCTTCGGTGATCTCGATGATCAGATCGGTGTCGGCCAGCCGGATACGGTCACCGGTCGTCGGTCCGTACAGCTTGGCGTAATGCTCGCGCGTCAGCCTGGTCATGTCGGTTCACCGCCGTCCAATTGCCCCGGAGCATCAAGGGTCAGCCCATGCACTTCACGACGGCCACGCAACGGCACCAGCTGAACTCTTTGGGCGACGCCGGGTTCGAAGCGCACAGCGGTACCCGCCGCGATGTGCAGCCGATGACCGTGCGCGGCGGCGCGGTCGAAGTCGAGCGCCGGATTGGACTGCGGGAAATGCACATGACTGCCCACCTGGACGGGGCGATCGCCGGTGTTGACGACGTCCAGCTCGATCACAATGGCACCCGCATTGAGCTCGATATCGTCGGATGCGAACAGGTACTCGCCGGGGATCATGTCGCTCATCCGATCGGGTGATGCACGGTGACGAGTTTGGTGCCATCGGGAAAGGTGGCCTCCACCTGGACATCCGGGATCATTTCGGGCACGCCGTCCATGACATGTTCACGTCCGAGCACCTCGCGACCGCTGACCATCAGTTCCGAGACGGTACGGCCGTCGCGGGCGCCCTCGAGGAGATGGTCGGTGATGATCGCGATGGCTTCGGGGTAGTTGAGGAGTAGGCCCCGGGACTGGCGCCGTCGCGCCAATTCCGCCGCATAGGAGATAAGCAGCCGTTCCTGCTCGTGCGGGGTCAATCGCATAAGGGGCGATCCTGCCACGATCCGGGCGGCCCGGCACTTTCACACCCAACGCACAGGCAGTAGTGAGTTTTGCAGTGCGCTTGTCATCGCGGATGCAAGAATCTCCCCGAGTTCGCTGTGTATATGGAGTCGATCAGGAGGGTGCACATGCGGTATGGAATGACGTTGGGGTGCGTGGTGTCAGCCACGGTGTTGATGGCGGGGTGTAGTCAACCCAGTGAGGGGATCAAGCCGGTGGCCGCGCCGTCCACCACTGCCGCCGACGTGCCGATGACGGCGGGCACGTCGGCTCCCCAGTCCGTCCCCGCCACCACCAGGGCGCCCGCACCACCACCTCTGGTGGTCACACCGGACAAGATTGACTCGATCCTGGGCTCGCGCGCCGACGTCGGGGAGATTCTGGGCACCACGCTGGAGTACGACAACAACAGTTCATCGCCACCCACCGACCCGATCGGCGGTGCACCCGATTGCGCGAAGCTCGACATTCCAACATCCAGTCAATTGGGATCCGAATGGACCACGTACCGGTGGAACTATTACCGCGAGACCAAGGACAACACCGCCTACATCGTGAGTCAGGTGGCGGTCCTTTACCCCACCCGCGAGGAGGCGGCGACGGCCTTCACGCAGGCGTTCCCCAAATCCGCGTCGAAGACATGCGTGGGCGCGGAGATCTCCAAACAGGATCAGAAGTGGACGATCAGCAACATCGCGGAAATCACCGATAGCGCAGCCACATGGACCCAGCTCCAGGCACTCCAGGGCACGCCCTGGCGCTGCTTCTTCGACTTCCGCAACAAGAACAACGTGCTGTTTGGGGCGTACCTATGCCAGTACGGCGATGGGGTGCCCGGCGTGACGACCATCGCCGACCGGATCGCCGCATGGATCCCGCAATGAAAGGACCAACTGTGACTCGCGAATCGGTATTGCGGAAGACCACCATCGTGGCGTGTGCCGCTGTTCTCCTGACCGGATGCTCATTCTTCGGAGGCGGCCAGAAGGGTCCGGCGTCGTCGGGGCCGTCGACGGCTTCGGGGACATCCGGTGCGTCGACGGCATCGGCGGCAACATCCACGGTCGACTCGATCAGTCCCGACAAGGCCAACTCGCTCATCGTCCCCAAGCAGGACGTGTCCGACTTGGTCGGTTCCACCCTCGACTACGAGGGCAAGGCCTCCAACCCGGCGTCGACGACGGTTGACGGCAAGGAATCGTGCCGGCCCCTGATGGTGCCGTTGACGAACGACATCGGCGACAAATGGACGACGTACCGAAACGTTTGGTACCAGGAGTCCAAGGACACCTTCTCGCACTTGGTCACCCAACGCGTGTTGCTGTACCCGTCGCGCGACGACGCCAGGGAAACGTACGCGAAGGAGTTCGCTCCCGACGTCCGCACATGCGCAGGGGAAGAACTGAAAACTGATACGGGAACCTGGCGGGCATCGGTCCCGGAGGCATCGGAGGACCACACGCGGTGGGTGCTCGACGAGATCGTCGACGGTCAGCCCTCCGGGTGGCGCTGCATGGCAGAGGCACGCATGATCGACAACCTGCTCCTCATGGTGATGAACTGCCAGCGCGGAAATGGCGGTCCCGCCGTGAAAGCGATCATGAACAGGATGGTGGCCGGCGCCACCAAGCCGAGGTAAGCAACGGGTTCTGGCGCTCGTGTAACACTGGGCGCACGCGACCCGATGTAGCCATGATTTGGGTCAATGTGAGTCATGTATCGATAGGGAGGGAATTCGATGCGTCACGTGTTGACTGCCGGATGGCTGGGACTGGCGGCGTTGCTCGCGGTGAGCTGTGGCACCGAGTCCGGTGGCATCAAACCGATTCCGGTCGGGGCCACCCAGACATCGGCCGCTGCCGATCATGGGCCGGAAGGGGCCATCGCGAGCCCCAAGTCCAGCGCCCCACCGGTGACGACCTCGCTCGAGCCGCCGGCCCCGGTGATCGTCACACCGGAAAAGGCGGACTCGGTCATCATTTCCGCCGACGACGTGGGCAGACTGGTCGGATCCCCGCTGACGTACGAGTTCAAATCCACCACTCCCAGCGACTCGCTGGCGACCGGTAAATGTAAAGCCCTCACGGGCCTGCGCAGCGAGAGCCTTGGCGACGAATGGACGACCTATCGGGGTTCTCGTCAGCAGGAAACAGAAAACCGATACGACCACATCGTGTGGCAGTCGGTCGTGCTGTTTCCCGATACGAAGGCCGCCGCGAACCAACTCCAGGCGGGGTATCCCCCGTCGCTGGCATCGTGCACGGGCTCCCGCCAAACCGAGGGCGATACCGAATGGCAGATCGGCGACGTCTCGAACAATGGCACGAGTGTGAAATGGGTGCGACAACAAACCCAGGACGGAAAGCCGTCAGGATGGCGGTGTTTCTACGACTACCGGGTGAAGAACAACGTGCTTTTCGGAAGCCTGTTGTGCCAGAACGGCAATGGCGCTCCCATAGTTTCCGCGATTGTCGATCGCATGGCGGAATGGATTCCGGCATGACCGCGGTGAAGAACACGGTAGGGGGTCTCATGAGAGGTACGGCAGTGCGGCGAGTGCTGTGTGCCACCGCGATCTCGGTGCTGGCGCTGTCTGGATGTGCCGGCCAGAAGGGGACGACCGAAACGTCGACCGCCACCACGACGACGTCGCGAAGCGTGAACGCGCCGCCTCCAGCGCTGCCGAACAGTGGCCCGGCCGGCCTGACGGGGTGGCCGGGACAGGACAAGATCACCGAGGAAGCCATAGTGTCGGCGCTGTTCACCGACGAGGAGATCGCCAAGGTCCTCGATACACGAGTCGCCAAGACGAACAAACGGGACAAGCCCTTCACCGCCACCGATTCCGATAACGCGAGCTGCAATGTGACACAAGGACTCACGGTTGAGTCGGTGGGCAAGCAGTACGAGACATTCCGTGGGACCGAGATGTTGCTCGGGGACGCCAAGAACCCGGACGCGCAGGTGTATCAGGCGATCGCGGCATATAGCGACAAGGATGCCGCGCAGACCCAGTTCTCGACGGCGACCGACGAGATCAAGGAATGCGACGGAAAAACGTACAACTTCAGCGATCCGGCCGGCACAAAGGTTCCGGTGACGGTGACGGTCTCGTCATCGAACGCGAAGAGGGTGAATTGGGCCCTGGCGTACGGGCCGAACACATACCGCTGTTTCGTGTCGTACAACGGCGTTGCCAATGTGATTGTGCAGACCCAGGTTTGCGCACGCAGTAACTCAAAGCAGCTGGTGCAGAAGATGGCCGACAGGATTGTCGACAAGCTGCAGTTGAGCTGACAAGCCTCCTGGATCTGGTGGGGACTGGATCCGGGCGGGGGGGACGAGAATGGCGGCCAGACCATCGGGGGGCCGGCCGACATCTCTCGAAAGAGCTCGGGTGGGCGCACGGGGGTCGCGCCCACCCGGGTCTCACAGGTTCTGCAGGCGCACTTGTCCGCGGGCGATGGTGCGGTCCTCGTCATCGGTGATGGTGACGAGCCACAGCTGCTGACGGCGGCCCCGATGTATGGGCGTGGATGTCGCGGTGAGGGTGCCGGTCGAGATCGCACGCAGGAAGTCGGTGTTGTTGTTGACGCCGACCACCGCGCTCTCCTGCCCCAGCACGTTGGCCCGCCAGATGAACCCGGACACGCTCGCCACACTCTCGACCACCGAGCAATACACACCTCCGTGCACGATCCCGTTGGGTTGCAACAGGTTTTCGGTGATGGTGAGGCTGGCGGTCACTCCGTCGGGTGTCAGCGCCGTGTATTCGAGGCCCACCAGCTTGTCGAAGGGCGCGTTGGGCATCTGGCTGAGGAGCTCCTGCGTGTCTGGCATTTGATGTTCATATCAGTGCGGCATCCCACAACGAAGAAGTGCCCCACCTGCCTAAGCAGGTGGGGCACTTCCTTCGAGTGGACCGGGGGTCTCTGCAGCCCTCAGGACTCCGGCACGGTCCGGGTGTCTGGTCGCGCTGTTGCGCGTTCGACAAGATTTAGGATAGGCAAGGCTGCCCTAAATTGCAAGCGCTTTATGGCGGACCGGCAATCCGAGTGTCATGAACCGGTCCAGGATCGCCTGCCCACGCCGCATCCCGTCGGTCTCACTGGACCCTGCGAGCAGCGGAACATGGGTCGCCGCGCCCACCACGGTCGAACCGACCAACTGCCACATCTGGCCGATTTCCATTGCGCCCGAACTCACTTGCGACAGGCGGGTGAACAACGGCGCCAGTGCGCGATGGCATCGGTGCGCGGTCCAGGCCGCGAGGGCGTCTTCGCCGGGGAAGACCACCACTTGGGCGCGGTCGCGGTCCGGGTCGTCGGGCAGCACCCGCAGTGTCGGATCGACGACGCCGGCCCAGTCGATGCAGCCTTCGGAGTCGAAGTACACCCACAGGTTCCCGAGTCCGGGGTCCCAGGCGCGGCCTTCCAGGACGACAAGGGCGACCAGGCGGCCGACGACGGTATGAACAAGAGCGTCCGCGAGCTGATGGACGGCAACCGCATCGCTGCCGGTCTCATCGATGGCGCGCGCATACATCTGCTCGAGCCGATCGGTGTTCAACGCACGCGCCAGCGGCCACCATCGGCGCCGGCCCACATCGGACATGACGGCGACACCGTAGGCCCGCGGGCACTCCGGGTACAGCTCGCGAAGCCGGGCGCTCGATTCGTGCAGCGGCAGTGATTGGCGGATGGACATCCCGGCGATCAGCGGATCGTCGGCGATGAGACTCCTGGTCGAAGTGCATCGATCGATGGCCAGTGTCACGGTTGGCGGCCTCCCTTCACGTAGGCAAGATAGGTAAGCCTAACCACATGTACGATGACATCGCCAGGTGCGGGTGTTGTGACTGCCCTCACCGAAGCTCCTGATCACCGGGCCGCATAGGTAAGAACGGCCCCCAGAATCCAGGGCCGAGTGAGAACGAATCGAACGCCGGAACAAAGACCGTGTCCCGGATCGTTGGCTGTCAGAAGCAGTACGACTGGATGTAGTACGGCATTGCGTCGGAGGTGAACGTAGAATGTTCGGAATGGCACGCCTGGGCGAACTTGAACGCGCGGTGATGGACCATCTGTGGTCCTCCCCCGAGCCTCAGACCGTCCGTCAGGTCCATGAGGCGCTCTCGACGCGCCGTGATCTCGCCTATACGACCGTGATGACCGTCCTGCAGCGTCTCGCCAAGAAAGACTTGGTAGTTCAGCACCGCGACGACCGCGCGCACCGCTATGCCCCTGTCCACGGCCGCGACGAACTGGTTGCCGGGCTGATGGTCGACGCATTGGCCCAAGCCAACAACTCGGGTGCCCGCGAGGCCGCATTGGTGCACTTCGTCGAGCGCGTGGGCCCCGACGAGGCCGATGCTTTGCGTCGCGCACTGGCAGATCTCGAAGCCAAAGATCCATCTGCTGGCGGTCGCCCCACCGAGTAAGGGACACTAGGTATGTGTCCGCCCTGGCGTTCGCGATACTCGCGCTGCTGCTGACCGGTCCCGTACCGGCGTTGCTCGCGCGTGCGCGCTGGCCATACCGCGCGCCACGTGCCGCCATGGTTTTGTGGCAGGCCATTGCGGTGGCCGCCGTCCTCTCCGCGTTCAGCTCCGGGCTTGCGATCGCGAGCAGACTGCTCGTGCCAGGCCCCGACGGCCACCCCACCGCCACCATCACCGGCGAAATCGACCGTCTCGGTTGGGGTTTGTGGCTGCTCTACGTCACGGTCTTCGCGATCACCATCCTCATCGGAGTCCGACTGATGGTGTCGGTCATCCGGGTAGGCGTCCGCACCCGCCGCCGCCGCGCCCGCCACCGAGCGATCGTGGACCTGCTCGATCACAAGCGTTACTGCGAGAACTGGCGCGGCGGCTACGACATCCACCATCGGCGCGATCATGATCTGCGTGTCCTGGAAGTCGACGAGCCCCTGGCGTACTGCCTGCCGGGTGTGCGCAGCCGGGTGGTCGTCAGCGAGGGCACGCTAAGCACGCTGGGACACAACGAGGTGACCGCGATCGTCGCGCACGAACGTGCGCATCTGCGGGCCCGCCATGACCTGGTGCTGGAGGCATTCACCGCCGTCCACGACGCCTTCCCGGTCATCGTACGCAGCAAGAACGCACTGGACGCGGTGAAGCTGCTGGTCGAGCTGCTCGCCGATGATGCCGCGGTCCGCACCGCAGGTCCCACGCCGCTGGCCCGCGCACTGGTCGCCTGCGCGGGTGGCCCGACTCCGGTCGGCGCCATGGCCGCAGGCGGGCCCACCACCCTCATCCGGGTCCGCCGGCTGGGTGGGAGCGGCAACAGCCTGCCGTTGTCCTGCGGCGCCTATGCCGCGGCCGCCGCGATTCTGGTGGTACCGACGCTGGCCGTTGTCATCCCGTGGTTCACCGAACTGCAGCGGCTCTTCAGTAAGTAACCTCCAAGTAGACGACCCGCGCTCGCGGGCTGATTGTGACTGCGCGAGAATCCGTGGAGCACAACACGTCAACGAAAGGATGTGCTGGTGACGGCTGCAGACGGTTCGGCGCAGGGTAAAGCTCAGATCGGCGTGACGGGCCTGGCCGTCATGGGATCGAATATCGCGCGCAACTTCGCGCGGCACGGTTACACGGTCGCACTACACAACCGATCGGTGGCCAAGACCGACGCGCTGCTCGCCGAGCACGGATCCGAGGGCAGCTTCGTCCGCAGCGAAAGCATCGAGGAGTTCGTGGCGGCGCTGGAGCGCCCGCGCCGGGTGCTCATCATGGTCAAGGCCGGTGACCCGACCGATGCGGTAATCAACGAGCTCGCCGACGCCATGGAGTCGGGCGACATCATCATCGACGGCGGCAACTCGCTCTACACCGACACCATCCGCCGCGAGAAGGCGATGGCCGACCGCGGCCTGCACTTCGTCGGCGCGGGCATCTCGGGCGGTGAAGAGGGCGCGCTGAACGGTCCCTCGATCATGCCGGGCGGGCCGAAGAAGTCCTACGAATCCCTCGGCCCGCTGCTGGAGGAGATCTCCGCACACGTCGACGGCGTGCCCTGCTGTACCCACATCGGCCCCGACGGCTCCGGCCATTTCGTGAAGATGGTGCACAACGGCATCGAGTACTCGGACATGCAGCTGATCGGCGAGGCTTACCAGCTGCTGCGCGACAGCCTCGGCATGAGTGCACCGGAGATCGCCGACGTCTTCACCGAATGGAACAAGGGCGAGCTGGAGAGCTACCTCATCGAGATCACCGCCGAAGTGCTCAAGCAGGTGGACGCAAAAACCGGCAAGCCGCTCGTCGACGTCATCGTCGATGCCGCCGAGCAGAAGGGCACCGGCCGCTGGACGGTCAAGTCAGCACTCGATCTCGGAGTGCCGGTGACGGGTATCGCCGAGGCCGTGTTCGCCCGCGCACTATCCGGATCGCGGCCGCAACGCGCGGCAGCAGCCGGCTTCGCTGCCGGCCAGCTCGGTGAAAAGCCAAGCGATGCAAAGCAGTTCATCGAAGACGTGCGTCAGGCGCTGTACGCCTCCAAGATTGTGGCCTACGCGCAGGGGTTCAACCAGATCGCGGCGGGCAGCGAGGAATACAACTGGAACGTCAAGCCCGGCGACCTGGCCACCATCTGGCGCGGTGGTTGCATCATCCGCGCGCAGTTCCTCAACCGGGTCAAGGAAGCGTTCGCCGAGCAGCCCGATCTGCCGACTCTCATTGCGGCCCCGTACTTCCGGGATGCCGTCGAGAAGGGCATCGACAGCTGGCGTCGGGTCGTGGTGACGGCGACGCAGCTGGGCATTCCGGTCCCCGGCTTCGCCTCGTCACTGTCGTACTACGACGGTTTGCGCACCGATCGCCTGCCCGCCGCACTCACCCAGGCACAGCGTGACTTCTTTGGCGCGCACACCTATGAGCGCGTCGACTCCTCCGGTAAGTTCCACACGCTCTGGAGCGGCGACCGCAGCGAGGTCGAGGCGTAAGGCCAGAACACGAGGCGTAGGGCAGTCACATCATGAAGTTTCTGGACGGGCAGCGGCCACCGTATGACCTCACCTACGACGACGTCTTCGTGGTGCCGAACCACTCGGATGTCACCTCGCGCTTCGATGTCGACCTGACCACCGTCGACGGCACCGGCACCACGATCCCCATCGTGGTCGCCAACATGACGGCGGTGGCGGGACGGCGGATGGCCGAGACCGTCGCCCGCCGGGGCGGAATCACCGTGTTACCGCAGGATCTTCCGGTGCAGGCCGTCGCGCAGACGGTCGAGTTCGTCAAGAGTCGCGACCTGGTCTACGACACTCCGGTGACGCTGGCCCCTGATGACTCGGCCGGTGAGGCGATCGCGCTGATTCACAAGCGATCGCATGGGGCCGCAGTGGTACTGGAGGACGGCAAACCGCTGGGGCTGGTCACCGAGAGCGCATGCACCGGTATCGACAGGTTCACCCGTGTCCACGACATCGCGGCGACCGATTTCGTCACGGTGCCGACGGGGACCGATCCACGGGCGATCTTCGAACGGCTGGCCGAGGCGCACGTGCCGGTGGCGGTGCTGACGCGTCCGGACGGAACCATGGCGGGCATCCTCACCCGCACCGGGGCCATTCGGGCGGGTCTGTACACGCCCGCCGTCGACGCGGACGGGCGGCTGCGCATCGCCGGGGCCGTCGGGATCAACGGCGATGTCCGGGCCAAGGCGACCGCCCTGGTGCAGGCCGGGGTGGATCTGTTGGTCATCGACACCGCGCACGGACACCAGCAGAAGATGATCGACGTGCTCACCTCGGTCGCCAAGTTGTCGCTGGGTGTGCCTATCGCCGCGGGCAATGTGGTGTCGGCACAGGGCACCCGCGATCTGATCCAGGCCGGCGCGGACATCGTGAAGGTCGGTGTGGGTCCGGGCGCCATGTGCACCACCCGGATGATGACCGGGGTGGGTCGCCCGCAGTTGTCGGCGGTCATCGAATGCGCAGCCGCGGCAAGAGAACTCGGTGCTCACGTGTGGGCCGACGGCGGGGTTCGGCACCCGCGCGATGTCGCGCTGGCGCTCGCGGCCGGTGCCGCCAACGTGATGATCGGCTCCTGGTTCGCCGGGACTCACGAATCCCCGGGTGACCTGCAGCTCTCACCCAGCGGCCGACGTTACAAGGACAGCTTCGGGATGGCGTCCAAACGTGCCGTCGCGGCCCGCACCACCGGTGACAGCGCCTTCGACCAGGCACGTAAGAGCCTGTTCGAGGAGGGCATTTCCACCTCCCGGATCGAATTGGACGCGCAGCGTCCCGGCGTGGAGGACCTCATCGACCACATCATCTCGGGCGTACGCAGTACCTGCACCTATGTCGGTGCGCGCACGCTGGGCGAGCTACACGAGCGGGTGGTTCTGGGTGTCCAATCAGCCGCCGGATTCGCGGAGGGACGCCCTCTTCCCGAAGGTTGGTAACCGTACGGCGACCTGCACGGTTACCATTGAGCCTCATGATGGTCACACGGTGTGACCACTTAACCTAAGGGGCCAGCAAGCGGTGACGGTCTTACTCACCGGGCTGAGCTTGCTTGCCATCGTGGCGCTGACCGCGGGCACCGCCCTTTTCGTGGCGGCAGAATTCTCCTTGACCGCGCTGGAACGGAGCTCCATCGAGGCGCGGGCCAAGACGGGTGACAGCCGGGACCGGTTGGTCAAAAGGGCGCACAGCACGCTGTCTTTCCAGCTGTCCGGGGCACAGCTCGGCATCACCATCACCACACTGGTCACCGGATACCTCGCCGAGCCGGTGATCGCGCGCCTGCTGTCGCAGTTGTTCGGATACACCGGGATTGCCATCAGCAGCGCGATATCACTGGCCCTGGCGCTGCTCATCGCCACCTCGGTATCGATGATCTTCGGTGAGCTGGTCCCGAAGAACTTCGCGCTGGCGCGCCCCATTTGGACCTCGCGCACCACCGCGGGCCCCATGGTGCTGTTCTCGGCGGTGTTCGCTTTCGCGATCCGGGCATTGAACGGGATCGCCAACTGGGTGCTGCGCCGCATGGGCATCGAACCGGCCGAGGAACTGCGCTCGGCGCGTTCACCGCAAGAGCTGGGATCGCTGGTGCGCACCTCGGCCCGCAGCGGTGCGTTGGACGAAACCACCGCGGTGCTGGTTGATCGGTCGCTGCGGTTCGGCAGCCGCACCGCCGAGGAACTCATGACCCCGCGCACCGAGATCGAATCGCTGGAAGCGACCGACACGGTGGCTGACCTGGTCGCCATCGCCGTCGAGAGCGGATTTTCCCGGTTCCCGATCACGGAAGGCGATCTTGACGCGACGATCGGGATCGTCCACGTCAAGCAGATCTTCGAGGTGCCTCGCGATCGGCGGGCCACTACGACACTGGCGAGCCTGGCCCGGCCGGTCGCGGTGGTGCCGTCCACATTGGACGGTGACGCGGTCATGGAGCAGGTACGGGCCAATGGCATGCAAACCGCGCTGGTTGTCGACGAGTACGGCGGCACCGCGGGGCTGGTCACAGTCGAGGACATGATCGAGGAGATCGTGGGCGATGTCCGCGACGAACACGATGATGCGACTCCCGATGTGGTGTCCTCCGGCGGCGGTTGGGTGGTGTCGGGTCTGCTGCGCATCGACGAGGTTTCGGCGGCAACCGGCTACCGGGCCCCCGAGGGCGAGTACGAAACGATCGGCGGGCTGGTGCTGCAGGAACTCGGGCACATCCCCACGGTGGGTGAGACCGTCGAGTTGTCGGCGGTCGTCCCGGACCATCCGTCGGCCGAACTGCCTCGATGGCGGGCTCGGGTGGCGGGTATGGACGGTCGCCGGATCGACCAGATCGAGCTCACCGAGCTGACCGACACCGACGGCCAGGGGGCTTGACCACGATGGGCAGCGACATACTTGGTGTACTACTCACCGCCGCTTTGCTTTTGGCGAACGCCTTCTTCGTCGGTGCCGAATTCGCCCTCATCTCGGCGCGCCGGGACCGGCTGGAGGCGCTGGCCGAGGCGGGCAAGAAGCGCGCCGTGACGGTGATGATGGCGGGCCAGAACCTGTCGCTGATGCTGGCCGGTGCTCAGCTTGGCATCACCATCTGTTCAATCCTGTTGGGCCGCATCGGGGAACCGGCGGTGGCGCACCTGCTGGAGCGGCCTTTCGAATTGTTGGGCGTACCGCAGGCGGTGATGCACACCGTCGCCTTCGTGGTCTCGCTGTCGATCGTGGTGCTGCTGCACGTTCTGCTCGGTGAGATGGTGCCCAAGAACATCGCCATCGCGGGCCCGGAGTCGGCGGCCATGCTGTTGATTCCGCCCTACCTGGTGTACATCCGGCTGGCGCGGCCCCTGATCGCCTTCTACAACTGGTGCGCCAACACCGCGTTGCGGCTCATCAAGGTGCCGGTGAAGAACGAGCTCGAGGTCACCGTGTCCACCGTGGAGCTCTCCGAAATGATCGCGGAGTCGCTGTCGGAGGGCCTCCTTGACGAGGAAGAACACACCCGGTTGCGCCGTGCGCTACAGATTCAGCATCGTGTGGTCGCGGACGTCGTCGTGCCCGCTAACCAGATACGGTCGATCGCCGTATCGGGCTCGGCGCAGGCGCCTTCCGTCACCGCCGTGGAGCGGGTGGTGGCCGAGACCGGATTTTCGCGATTCCCCGTCATCGGGCCGCGTGGGGATTACCTCGGCTATCTGCACATAAAGGACGTCTTGACCATGGGGGACGATCCGGACGCGATCATCGACCCCGCATTCATTCGGCCCCTGCCGCGGTTGCACGGTTCCGTTCCGCTACCGGAGGCGCTGTCGACGTTGCGTCGTAGCAACAGTCATCTGGCACTCATGTCAACCACCGACGGCAGCGTAGTGGGCCTGGTCACACTCGAAGATCTGGTGGAGGATCTCGTCGGCACCGTGCGTGACGGAACTCACCGCATATAGCGCGGTTTCGGGGTTGATGGCTACCAATGAGTAGGATCATTGTTCACCGATTCGCACGAGCGTCCGGTCCCAGACCCACAAACAACACAGAGGAGTTGCGATGAGTGATCGCGTCGATGTGGGCAACCTGCGCGTGGCGCGGGTGCTATACGACTTCATCACCAATGAGGCCCTCCCGGGCACCGGTGTGGATGCCGACGCTTTCTGGGCTGGGGTCGACAAAGTAGTCACCGATTTGGCTCCGCGGAACCGAGAGCTCCTCGATCGGCGCGACGACCTGCAAACTCAGATTGATCGCTGGCACCGGCAGCGCGCCATCGAGCCGCTGGATCCGTCGGAGTATCGGGAGTTCCTCACCGAGATCGGATACCTGGTTCCGGAGCCTGAGGATTTCACCATCACCACCGCCAACGTGGACGACGAGATCACCACGACGGCAGGGCCGCAGCTGGTTGTTCCGATCTTGAACGCGCGCTTCGCGCTCAACGCCGCCAATGCACGCTGGGGCTCCCTTTACGACGCGCTGTACGGCACCGATGTCATCTCGGAAGCCGATGGCGCTGAGAAGGCGTCCGCTGACACTGGTGGGTACAACAGGATCCGCGGCGACAAGGTCATCGCGTACGCGCGTGAGGTGCTCGACGGTGCGGTGCCGCTGGCGGCCGGCTCGTGGAAGGACGCCGTCGGCCTGAAGATCGACGACGGTCAGCTGCTTGTCGAGCTGGGTGACGACCTCTCGACGGGCCTGCAAAACCCTGACCAGTTCATCGGCTACACGGGCAAGCTCGGCAAGCCGCAGTGGTCGGTGCTACTGATCAACCACGGTCTGCACATCGAGATCTTGATCGACCCCGACTCCCCCATCGGATCGACCGACAAGGCCGGCATCAAGGATGTGGTGCTGGAGTCGGCGATCACCACGATCATGGACTTCGAGGACTCGGTCGCGGCGGTGGACGCCGAGGACAAGGTGCTCGGATACCGAAACTGGTTGGGACTCAACAAGGGTGACCTGTCCGAAGAGGTCTCCAAGGGCGGTAAGACGTTCACCCGCGTGCTCAACGAGGACCGCGTGTTCACCGCCCCCGACGGCAAGGGCGAAGTGACTCTGCCCGGGCGCAGTCTGCTGTTCGTCCGCAATGTCGGTCACCTCATGACCAACGACGCCATCGTGATGCGCGGCGAGAGCGGCGAAGACATAGAGATGCCGGAGGGCATCCAGGACGCGCTGTTCACCAGCCTGATTGCCATCCATGGCCTGCGTTCCGGCAAGAAGAACGGGGCACTGAAGAACAGTCGCACCGGCTCTATCTACATCGTCAAGCCCAAGATGCATGGTCCGGACGAAGTGGCCTTCACCGCGGAGCTGTTCGGTCGTGTCGAAGAGGTGCTCGGACTGCCACACGCCACCCTCAAGGTCGGCATCATGGATGAGGAGCGCCGTACCACCGTCAACCTGAAGGCCGCCATCAAGGCCGCCTCGGACCGCGTGGTGTTCATCAACACCGGCTTCCTGGACCGCACCGGCGACGAGATCCACACCTCGATGGAAGCCGGGCCGATGTGCCGCAAGGCCGTCATGAAGTCGCAGCCGTGGATTCTGGCGTACGAGGACCACAACGTGGACACCGGACTGGGCGCCGGGTTGGCCGGCAGGGCTCAGATCGGCAAGGGCATGTGGGCCATGCCGGATCTGATGGCAGACATGGTCGCGCAGAAGATCGCGCAGCCGCGTGCGGGTGCGACCACGGCGTGGGTACCGTCCCCCACCGCGGCGACCCTGCATGCGCTGCACTACCACCAGGTCGACGTCAAAGCAGTGGACCAGGAGTTGGCGGGTAAGCACCGCGCCGAGCTCGAGTCTTTGCTCACCATTCCGTTGGCCGAGTCGCGTCATGACTGGACCGCCGAGGACATTCGCGAGGAAATCGACAACAACTGCCAATCGATCCTGGGCTACGTGGTCCGCTGGATCGACCATGGTGTCGGCTGCTCCAAGGTTCCGGATATCCACGACGTGGCGCTGATGGAAGACCGTGCCACCCTGCGCATCTCCAGCCAGCTGCTGGCCAACTGGCTGCGTCACGATGTCATCACCGAGGACGAGGTGGTCGAGGGTCTCAAGCGGATGGCCCCTATTGTCGATCGACAGAACGCCGGCGACAAGGACTACCGACCGTTGGCGCCGGACTTCGACAGCAACATTGCCTTCCAGGCCGCCAAGGAGCTCATCCTGGAGGGCAAGGACCAGCCGAACGGGTACACCGAGCCGATCCTGCACCGGCGTCGCCGCGAGTACAAGGCCGCAGGGGCCAAGTAGCGGATAGCGACTCCGACGTGCCTGGATCTCGTCGGAGGCCGTTGCCGTCCTTGTCTGCTGAGTGTCGGTTTGGCCGCGGTTTGGTGTCGCGTGCCGTGGTTCACGGGGTCTGGGACAGTAGACTCGGGCCGACGCGCAGCGCGGCTCATGGACCGCCGCTGGACAAGTACTTAGACACGATCAGAAGGGTCGCGACAACACATGGGCAGGCACAGCGCATCTGGGTCGGGTAGCCCAAACGATCCGGACGACAACGACGGTTGGGTCGCGGACCCTCAGTCAGGCCACGAAGCGAGCTCCGCACCGGAGTTCGACAGTCCAGGACTCGACAGTCCAGGAACAGGCAGCTTCGACAGTGCGGGATTGGATACAGGCAGCTGGCAGCGGTCTCATCGCCGCAGTGGTGGCAGCAACTGGGGCGTCAGTAAGGGATTGATCGGCGTCGTCGCGGCGGTACTGGTGGTGGCCGTATCCATCGGCCTGTGGTGGTACTTCGACCGGCGGACCACCGACAACCAGGCCGAGGCCGCAGCCACCTGCGTGCACGGAAACAACGCCATCGCCGTGGTTGCTGACCCGTCGATCGCGGACCGGATCGGCGAATTGTCGGAGCGGTTCAACAAGAAGCACGAGGTGATCGGCGACTTCTGCTTCACCGTCTCGGTGCGTCCCGCGGATACCGCCAATGTGATCAAGGGGCTGACAGGTCAGTGGCCCGCCGAGCTCGGTGAACAGCCGGCCTTGTGGATCCCGGGCAGCTCGATCTCTTCGGCGCGCCTGAAGGCGGCATCGAAGACCAATATCGTCAGCGACAGCCGGTCCTTGGTGAGTTCGCCCGTCGTCATCGCGATGACGCCGAGGCTGCGCCAGGCCATTCCCGGCGACAAGACCTGGGCGGATGTGCCCGCACTGCAGAATGTCCCGAACTCGCTCGACGGTTTCGGCCTTCCGGGCTGGGGTTCGCTGCGGTTGGCGCTGCCGTCAAGCGGCAATGCCGATGCGACGCAGCTCGCGGCCGAAGCGGTGGCGGCGGCCAGTGTCCGCCCGGGTGACTCGCCCGAGCTGGGTGCGGGTGCGGCGGCATCGTTGGCGGCGACGGCTCCCAAGCTGCCCGCGAACAACTTGTCCGATGCCATCGGCGCGCTGCTGGACGGCGGCGAGCAGCCCGGTGCCGCAGTGCATGCGGTGGTCACCACCGAGCAGCAGCTTTATGCCCGTACTCGCAGCAACGGTGACGCCAAGAAGGTCATCGCCGCATGGCAGCCTGCCGGGGCAACCCCGATCGCCGACTACCCCACTGTGCAACTGGACGGTCCGTGGCTCTCCGAGGAGCAGCACACGGCGGCAAGCCAGTTCTCGCGTTTCCTGGGTGACAAGGACCAGCTCAAGGATCTGGCGGCCGCGGGCTTCCGCGCTGATGGCGCGGATCTGCCCAGTAGTGATGTGGTCAGCTTCGCCAAGATCGAAACGCCGCTGACCATCGAGGACAAGGTGCGCGTCGCACTGGCCGAGGGCACCTCGACAGGGTCCGGGACCACGACGATCATGCTTTCTTCCTCACCCGCTCCCGATGTGAAGCTGTCCGATATCACCGGGGCACTGGCCAATAGGGTTCGTGCCATCGCTCCGACTTCGGGTGTCGGCCTGTGGGTATACGACGGCAAGGAAGGCAACACCGTGGTGCGCCTCGGTGGCGCCGGCGATGACGTGGAAGGCATGCCCCGTTCGCAGAGCGTCGCTGATGCGCTGACGGCGCTGCAGCCCACCGGCAATGGCGCGGTGGCGTACACGACGCTGCGGGCGCTGTATCAGGACGCCGTGGGTGGTTTCCGCCCCAACCAGGTCAACTCGGTGTTGGTGGTGGCCGGGCGTTCGCACACCGACCAAACCTTGGACGGTCAGGGCCTGATCGACACCATCAACCGGCTCAAGGATCCGGCGAAACCGGTGCGCATCAACGTGATCGACTTCGGTGGCGACTCCGACCAGCAGACCTGGCAGGCACTCGCGCAGCAGACCGGCGGCGCCTATCAGAACATTCCGGCCTCGAACAGCCCGGAGCTGGTCGCGGCCATCACCCGCTTCATGTCCTAGCGCCCCCGCGAGCAGACGCTTGGTCCTTCCACATCCTCGGGTTATGGAGGACCGAGCGCCTACTCGTCGTACTACTCGGCGAACGCCTCGATCGGTGGGCAGGAGCACACCAGGTTCCGGTCTCCGTAGGCTCCGTCGATGCGACGTACCGGCGGCCACACCTTGGGGCGGAAACCCTTGCCCAGCGGGTAGGCGGCCTCGGCCCGGCTGTAAGGGTGGCTCCACTCGTCGGCGATGAGGGATTCGGCGGTGTGCGGCGCCCCGCGCAGCGGGTTGTCCTCCACCGGCCAGACTCCGGAGCCCACCTTGTCGATCTCGGCCTTGATCGCGATCATGGCCTCGCAGAAGGCGTCCACCTCGGCCAGGCTCTCACTTTCGGTGGGCTCCACCATGAGCGTGCCGGCCACCGGGAAGCTCATCGTCGGCGCGTGGAAACCGTAGTCCGCCAGACGCTTTGCGACATCGTCGACGGTGACTCCAGTGTTCTTGGTGATGTCCCGCAGGTCCAGGATGCACTCGTGGGCCACCATGCCGTTGTCGCCGGTGTAGAGCACCGGGTAGTACTCATCGAGACGTCGCGCCAGGTAGTTGGCCGAGGCGATCGCCGTCAGTGATGCCGCCCGCAGGCCGTCGGGGCCCATCATCCGGATGTAGGCCCAGGTGATCGGCAGGATCGATGCCGAACCGTAGGGCGCCGAAGAGACGACGGCGCCACCGGGCAATTCGTCGGCGTACGGGTGCCCCGGCAGGTACTGCGCGAGGTGGCTGCGCACCGCGACAGGCCCGACGCCGGGGCCCCCGCCGCCGTGGGGGATGCAGAACGTCTTGTGCAGGTTCAGGTGGCTGACGTCGCCGCCGAAGCGTCCGGGGCGGGCAAGCCCGACAAGAGCGTTCAGATTGGCACCGTCGACGTACACCTGTCCCCCGGCATCGTGCACGGCCGCGCAGATGTCGGCGATGTCGTGTTCGTAGACACCGTGAGTAGACGGGTAGGTGATCATGATCGCGGACAGCGCACTGGCATTCTTGGTGATTTTCTCGCGCAGGTCGTCCAGGTCGACATCGCCGTTCTCGCGGCACGCCACCACCACAACGCGCATGCCGGCCAGCGCGGCCGAGGCAGCGTTGGTGCCGTGCGCACTCGACGGGATCAGGCACACGTCGCGATCGCTGTCGCCACGGTCAATGTGGTACTGCCGGATGGCCAGCAGACCCGCGTATTCACCCTGCGACCCCGCGTTGGGCTGCAAGCTCACCTTGTCGTAGCCGGTGATATCGGCCAGCCAACCCTCGAGATCGGAGATCAGGGTGCGCAGGCCGCGTGAATCGCTCGCAGGCGCGAACGGATGCTGTGCGGCGAATTGTGGCCAGGTGATGGGTTCCATCTCTGCGGCTGCGTTGAGCTTCATGGTGCAGGAACCGAGTGGAATCATGCTGCGATCCAACGCAATGTCCTTGTCGGACAGCGCACGCAGGTACCGCATCATCTCCGTCTCGCTGTGGTAGCGATTGAACGCCGGATGAGTCAGATAATCGGAGTCGCGGGTCGCGATGTCCGAGGTGTGCGGGGCCTCCAGGGTGCCCTCGAACATCTCGGTTCCGAATGCTCGCAGCACCGAGACCAGGTGCGGCAGCGTCGTCGCCTCATCGCAGGCGATCGAGACGTGGTCGCCGTCGGGGCACCAGATGTTGACACCCTCGGCCTTGGCGGCGGCCTGGATCTGAGCAGCCTTGCCGGGAACGTGCACCAGCACGGTGTCGAAGAAATGGTCGTGCACCACGGTGTGGCCGTCGCGGGTCAGCCCGGAAGCCAGCAGCTGCGCATTGCGATGGACCCGGGTAGCAATGGCGCGCAACCCTTCTGGTCCGTGGTAGCTCGCGTACATGGCGGCCATCACGGCCAGTAGCACCTGCGCGGTACAGATATTGCTGGTGGCCTTGTCCCGACGGATGTGCTGTTCGCGGGTCTGCAACGAGAGTCGATACGCGGGCGAGCCGTCCGCATCCACCGATACCCCGACGAGGCGTCCCGGCAGTTGACGGGCATGCGCGGTGTGCACCGCGAGGTACCCGGCGTGCGGTCCGCCGAATCCCATGGGTACACCGAAACGCTGGGTGGTGCCAAAGGCCACGTCGGCGCCGATGTCTCCGGGCGGGGCAACAAGGGTGAGGGCCAGCAGGTCGGCGCCGACCGCCACCAGCGCGCCGCGCTCATGGGCCTCGGAGATGAGCGACGTCCAGTCGTGCACCACCCCGGACGCGCCGGGCAGCTGCACGATTACCCCGAAGAACTCTCCTTCGGGCAGTCCCCCGGTGAGATCGGCGGTCACCACCTCGATGCCGAGTGGTTCGGCGCGGGTGGCGATCACGGCGGCGGTCTGTCCGTACAAGTCGGCATCGATGACGAGGCGATGGGAACCGGACTTCACGGCGCGATGCATGAGCGTCATCGCCTCCGCGGCCGCGGTGCCCTCGTCGAGCATGGAGGCATTCGCGATATCCAGACCGGTGAGCTCGGCGACCATGGTCTGGAAGTTCAGCAATGCCTCGAGGCGGCCCTGGCTGATCTCCGGCTGGTAGGGCGTATAGGCGGTGTACCACGCCGGGTTTTCGAGGATGTGGCGGCGCAGCACCGGCGGGGTGAGCGTGTCGAAGTAGCCCTGCCCGATCATGGACACGGCAATCGTGTTGTGGTCGGCGAGTTTTCGCAGCGCGTCCAGGGCTTCGTGTTCGGAGGCTGCCGCGGGAAGCGCGTCGAGTCCGCTGGCCAGCCCGCCCTGCAGTGCGTCCAGGATGCTGGCCGGAACCGCCTTGTCGGCGAGTTCGTCGAGGCTGGCTACGCCGATGGTGGCGAGCATGGTGTCGATATCGGCGGTGGTCGGACCGATGTGGCGGTCAGCGAACGTCATGGCGCTCCCGGAGGGTCGAGTCGCGCGGCAGGCACGCGACAGCGTCTCCCCTCCCTCTGTCATCAACCCGTGCCGGGTGCCTGAGAGATTCGGTCGTCCTGGCTGGTGAATCTCCAGCTAGGCGCCTTTCCCCGTCGGCGGGCGGTCCGGTCGTACAACCGGATCGCCGCTTTTCAGAGGCATCGGGGCCGAGAGCGGTTCGGGGGCCTGAGAGATTGACGGAGAGGTGTTGCTCCTTCGGCGGTCATGACTGGCGGTCACGACACTCTCCCGCCCACGGGCGATGCGGGACCAGTTTACGCCAGTTAACGAGCTGGTTCAGACCGGAGCGAATGCGGCGCCGGATCAGCCGATCTTGCGGGCGCGATCCTTGCGGCGAGAGGCCAATTCGTCCTCCGGCGCCTCGATGGCTTCGCCGCCGTCGGCACGCTCCCCGGGGAACTCGGCGATTGCGCCGGTCAGTTCGCGCATGGCGCCGCTGACCGCGATGCCGAACACACCCTGCCCGCCCTGCAGCAGGTCGACGACCTCTTCGGCGGAGGTGCACTCGTAGACGGTGGTGCCGTCCGAGAACAGTGTGATGTTGGCCAGGTCCTCGACCCCGCGCTGGCGCAGGTGCTCGACGGCAACCCGGATGTTCTGCAGCGAGATACCGGTGTCCAGCAGTCGCTTGACGATCTTCAGGACCAGAATGTCCTTGAACGAGTACAGGCGCTGGCTACCCGAACCGGCGGCGCCGCGAATCGAGGGAACCACGAGCGAGGTGCGGGCCCAGTAGTCCAGCTGGCGGTAGGTGATACCAGCAACCTGGCAGGCGCTCGGGCCGCGGTAGCCGACGAGCTGATCGGGAACTGAGTTATCCGGGAAGAGACCCGGCTGGACAGGCCCGGAAGATGCGGAGGACTCGGAGGACTCGGACGAACCCGCCGCTCCTGACTCCAGCGTCATCTCCAGCTGCCCCTCATGCGGCTGTTCGACCACTTCTGCTCCCTCTCGCCGATCGCTTCGCCGGCTCTCGTGGCGCGGTCCTGAGAAATCCCCTGAGAGATTTCACGGTACCGAGTCCGCCGGTAGTGCGTTCGTCCAAGCACGAATTCTCCGAGCATACGCCCCTTGCGCTGCCCCGTGCCGGCCGCTGAGTCAAATTATGACCCTCGTGAAATTACGGTCAATGCGACGCGCCCGGGCTGCGACTGTCAAGGTCAGGTTGAGACTTACTCGTTACTTAAGGCCCTGTCACGGGCCTTCCGTGGCCTTGAAGTCATCGGGCGAGACGCTGTCCAGGAACTCCTTGAACTTCTCCACCTCGTCTTCGCGCAGTGCTCCGCCGGAGTCCTCGTCGTCCTCGTCGGGAATGATCAAGCCCGCCTCGGCGAGCACGGCTTCCTCGACGTAGATCGGCACCCCG
This sequence comes from Mycobacteroides franklinii, assembly GCF_002013895.1. Taxonomy (GTDB): domain Bacteria; phylum Actinomycetota; class Actinomycetes; order Mycobacteriales; family Mycobacteriaceae; genus Mycobacterium; species Mycobacterium franklinii. The sequence continues at coordinate 91,491 of NZ_MAFQ01000018.1, forward strand.
ACACGCAGCGCGATCGCCACCGAATCCGATGGCCGCGCGGACACTCGGATGTCGCTGTCGAACACCAGATCCGCGTAGAACGTGCCCTCTTGCAGATCCACAATCCGGACTTCCTTGAGTGAATGCCCAAGGGCCACAATGAGATCACGAATCAGGTCATGGGTGAGCGGCCGCGCCGGCTCCACCCCTTGCTGCTCCAGTGCGATGGCAGCAGCCTCCGACTGGCCGATCCAAATCGGCAGGTAACGATCCCCCGCGGACTCGCGCAGCAACAACACCGGCTGGTTCTGGGGCTGTTCCACGCGGATTCCCACGACTCGAACTTCGCTCATCGTGCCTCCAACACCAGTACTTCTGTCGTACCGCGAGTCTAGTACTCAGCGATCGAGGACGCCGCGCACCGCCGACTTGATCATGGCGCCGTGGAGCGCGATCGACAGCGCCGCCACTTCCCGGATCAGGTCATCAGCGCGGTCGCGCGCTCCTGCCTTGTTGGCCTTGACGGTCGGGCCCACGATCTGGGCGATCAGGTCCGTCTCGCGGTCGACAGCCGACCGGAAGGTGCGCAGGTGCCGCGGCTCGACACCGTAATCGGCCAGCTCGGCGGCGCACTGGACGATCAGTACCGTGTATTCGTCGAAAAACCCGGCGGGTCCGGCCGTGATGATCCCCGCCTTGATGAGCGAGGTCAGCAGCACCTCGTCGGCGCCCGAGCGCGACAGTAGATCCTCGCGGCTCAGCCGCGTGGGCCGCGAGGAGGATGGGAATCCTTGACGGGCAACACCGTTGGTGTCGTCACCGTCGGTGATGGCGAACAGCCTGGGGCCGCCGCCGAAGCCCGCTACATCGGGCAACGCTCCGTCGGGCTGCGCGTCGAGTTGCTCCTTGATCACCTTCAACGGCAGGTAGTGATCGCGTTGCGCGGTCAGGATGAAACGCAGCCGCTCGGCGTCATAGGCCGAAAACCGGCGATACCCCGACGCGCTACGCGACGGGGTAACCAGTCCCTCCGATTCGAGGAATCGAATCTTCGAGATCGTGACGTCCGGAAACTCCGGACGCAACAGGTCGAGTACCGACCCGATCGACATTCCGGTGAGAGCCGGCCGGTCGGGAGCTGTCACTGGCCACCCGAGGCGGAATCATCGCCGGCCGACTTCGGTCCGGTCAGGAAGACCAGCCGGAACTTTCCGATCTGCACTTCGTCGCCGTTGGCGAGGACCGCCGAATCGACGGGCTCGCGGTTGACGTAGGTGCCGTTCAGGCTGCCCACGTCCACGACCTGGAATTCGTCACTGTCAAGCCGGAATTCGGCGTGACGACGGCTCACCGTGACGTCATCGAGGAAGATGTCGCTATCGGGGTGCCGGCCGGCCGATGTGGTTGCCTGATCGAGCAGAAAGCGTGATCCGGCGTTGGGGCCGCGCTTGACCACCAACAGTGCCGATCCGGCGGGCAATCCTTCGACACCGGACACGTCGGCACCGGCCTGCGCGGGCGCCTCTAGCTCGGTGGCGAAATCGGCGCGGAACACCGAGGTCGTCTCCGCGGTGACCTCGCCTGACGTGTCGTCCTTGTCGTTATCGGTCACCATCGCTCCTTCTTCCTCGCCCCTGGGAGGATTCGATTGTCAGTGCGGATCCCGCTGAGCGTGATGCTCATCGCGACCCTCATCTGCCCTCATGCTCTTCGCGGCGAGCGTTCATCGCCGCTCGTTTCCGACCGTACCGTCTGACTGCCCGTAACGGGTCACCTCTGCCGTATCCGCCAGTGGTCCACCCGAAATTATGGCCGTCGGACTGGTTGGAGAACCTGTGCCCTCCTAATCGGTGGCGTCACCATATCCCGATGCGTCTAAGAGGTCATTAAGAGCCGCATCGAGATCGGCCGCGCTGGCGGCTTCAAGGTCGACCAACCAGCCCTCGCCGTAGGGATCTGAATTGACCAGCTGCGGGTTGGAATCCAAATCGCCATTCGCGGCAACGACTTTCGCGGTGATGGGCGCGAACAGGTCAGATACCGATTTCGTGGATTCCACCTCGCCGAATGTGGAGCCGGCGGTCAGATCGGAGCCGGCATCCGGGAGCTGGACAAACACCACGTCACCGAGTTGCGACTGTGCGTAGTCGGTGATTCCGATGCGCACGGTGGTTTCGCCGGTGCGCCGCACCCATTCGTGTTCCTCGGTGTAATGCAGGTCGGCAGGAATTTCGGTCACGGTGAGTCGTCCTTGCTCTCGGTCAGTGGTCTGTGTAGTCGCTAGGCCCTCAGGGCTACTTGCCGGGCTGAGCGTATTGGCGAGGTTTCGGTTCTCGCAAGGTGGTGATGTCAACGCGCGCCGGCTGGTCGATGGTAACGCTGCCGCCCACCCGCGACACGGTGTCGACGGCGCCGCCGGGAATGTTCATCGCCGCCGCGAGTGTCGGTGGATCGCCTATCGCCAGAACCGAATACGGGGGCGCCAGGGCCGTGCCGTCCACGACGAGCTGTCCGGGGGTGCCGACGACCCACGAATCGGCACCGACGCGTACGGATTTGTCGCCCGCCCTGATCTCGATGGCTTCGGCTCCGGCCGCCCGCAGCTCGTTGACGATGTCGAGCAGCGTTTCCGCGCCCAGTCCCTGTCCGGGATCGGTGATGGTCAGGACGACGCCCGGTCCGGTAGCGCCGACGGTCCCCGCCATGATGGACAGCGCAGACAGCCGTGCCTTGGCGTCGTTGATCACGGCCTGATTGCCGGTTCCGCTGGCGCGCATGGTGATCAGGCTCTGTTGTAGATCCGCGATCTCCTTGTTGAGATTGGCGTCTCGCTGCTGCAAGGAGTCGAGTAGCACGAGCAAATCGGCAGGCCGAGCGGTATCGAGCCCGTCGCCCGATTCGGTCTGACGCACCTGGGTGGTGATCGCCAGGCCCAGTAGTGCGCACAGTGCCACACCCAGCACGCCGAAGGTGATCTGACTGCGCGTCGGTGGCCGACGCCTCTTGGGCATTTCGTGCTTGCCGGGATGTGGTTCGTGTCGTGAATCCGGCTGCGCGGGATGAGATTGGTTCACTGGCTCACGCCCCAAACAACCTGCGCCGCAGGGCGGCAGCGTTCCCGAAGATTCGGATGCCGAGAACGACGATGATGGCGGTGGATAGCTGTGTACCGACCCCGAGCTGGTCGCCCACGAACACGATCAGCGCCGCCACCAGCACGTTGAAGACGAAGGACACCACGAAGACCTTCGAATCGAATATCTGGTCCAGGTAGGCCCGGGCGCCGCCGAAGAGTGCGTCGAGCGCCGCCACCACCGCGATCGGCAAGTACGGGGCGACGGCGTCAGGCACGTTCGGGTGAAACACCAACCCCAGAACCACGCCGATCGCCAGCGCGACTATGCCGATCATCGTCCACTTCCTTTCCACATCACGGTCGGGCCCACCTCACCGATTGCCCGCCGGAATCTCTTTGGCGTATTTGACATCCCGGCTGGCTGCCGGGGCCATCTGCACGTTCTCCTGGGTGGCCAGGGTGAGCCGTATGCCATACGACTTCTGCAGGAGCCGCATCCTAGCCATTCCCGGACTACGTTCGAACGCAGACTTGATGGTGTTGGCCGGTCCGATGGCCACGATCCGGTACGGCGAACTGGTGGGCTGATTGTCGACCAGGATCGCTCCCCCGGCCTGACGCATCGTCACGTTGGGGCCGATACGCACATCGGATACCGAAATCGCCTCCGCACCACTGGTCCACAGCGAGTTCACCACGAGTTGCATGTCGCGGTCCAGAATGACCTGCTGGCTGCGTGGGATGCGTTCCTTGGAGACGTCCGAAAGGTCGCCGCCGCTGCCCGGGTCCGCCAGCGTGACGATGAGCGCGGGTCCTCGTACCTCGGTGCTCGCGGCGGCAAGGCCCAACTGGTCCAACCGATTCAGCAGCTCCTTGCCCTGTTCGTTGCCTTCCAGCTGACTGCGCCGGGCTCCGGCCACCTGCGAGGAAAGCTGGTCACGAGTGGATTCCAGCGCTCCCGAATCGCGTTGTTCACTGCGGATGCTGGCGAGCAGCCCCTGCTTCTCCTGCATCACGCCGGGCGCGATGCGTGTGGTCTGAGCGACGGCGGCCGCGAAGACTACCGCGATGGCGATGGCAGCGATTGCCTGCCAACCCCATTCGGCCAGCCGCCCACGCGGCGCGCCCCCATTCTTGCGAGCCTCGGCGGCCTCCAGGTATCCGGCGTCCAGGTGATCGGAGAGCAGTGTGCGCAGCAGCGAGGGCACCGGATTGCGCTTGGGGCGGTTGGCGGTGTGGTGGCCCAGCCCCTCCTCGGGCTCGAAACCACCCATGAGGTGCGGCCCATTTCCGTGTATCTGGGGGTCCTTCCCGCTCGCGGGGGTGTCCGGTGTATCCATGTCAGGTAGTCACCTTGGGCAGTTGCCGCACCACCATCACGATCTGCGCGACGTAGAGCACGAACGTCCACAGGTACATGCCCAGGCCCCAGATGAGGAACGCCCAGCCGCACGGGCCGATCACCCTGCCCCACAATGAGTCCCATTCGCCGATCAGGATGAGCGGGAACGCCGACATCAACGCGAAGGTGGCGGCCTTGCCGATGTAGATGACCGGAAGGGCCTCGATGCCGCGGCTGCGCACGATGGGCAGCCCGAGGGTGAGAATGAGATCGCGGGCCATCAGGGCGATGACGATCCACCACGGCACGATGTCCCGGATCGCGAAGGCGATCGGCGTGGTCACCATGTAAAGGCGGTCGGCGGCCGGGTCCAGGAGCGTTCCGAGGTGCGACGACTGGTTCATCAGCCGGGCGATCTTGCCGTCCGCCCAGTCCGTGAAGCCGCTGAGCATCAGGATGGTGACGGCCCATCCGTCGGCGTGTTTCACCAGCAGCAGGTACAGGAACAGTGGGATGAATGCCAGCCGAATGACGCTCAGCAGGTTGGGGACCGTCAGTATCCGGTCGTCTCCAGTGGACGGCTCCGCGGTTCCCATCCGGCCAGCCTCTCATATTCGCGAGGTGATACCCCGCGCAAATGGGCTCCCTTGTCGTCAGCTGAATACGCCGGGCAGGTTCAGGATCGAGAGGCTGTCGTTCTTGCGCGGGTCGTCGTGGATCATGTAGGTCCACGTCGAGGTCGGCCGGGCGAGTTTGGACAGATCCAATCCCTGTTCCTCGTCAACCAGATTCGCGGTGTCAAAGGTCTGCTGGGCGGCTTCCACGGCGTCGGCGGCCAGCGACGCGAAGGCGTCGACGGCGAGCCGGTGGAACTCGTCGATCGGGTTCTGTCGTCCGAGGGCGCGCAGGTGGATGCTTTCTCGCACGTCGGAGAGGTACGCCAGGTGGTCGGCCCAGCCCCGGTCCAGGTGGTACAGCATGATCTGCCGCGCGATGCGCTCCAGCCGCTCTTCGGAAAGTTCCTCGGCCAGCTCGTCATAGCGCTCGGGCGAACGCTCCTGCAATTCCTTGCGGGCGGTGTCGGTGCGCAGCAGGGTGTCCCGGCGGTCGGAGATGATGGCGCGCTGCTGGGCGATCAGCTGGTTGTATCGCCAGGTGTTGGCGTGCAGGTCGAGCATCGCGCCTTCGGCCACCCGCTGGGCGTGGTCGATCAGACCGCCGGCCTTGGCGCTGACGATCTGCCCGTCGTCATCGGTTTCGGTGGGCAGCTTGGCCGAATCCAGGTGCGCCACAACGACCTCGTCCTCCCAGCTGGAGAAGAAGACCGACGATCCCGGGTCACCCTGGCGCCCGGCTCGTCCGCGCAGCTGGTTGTCGAGCCGCTCGGTGCGATGCCGCCCGGTGCCGACGACGTGCAGCCCGCCGGCCTCGACGACAGCGTCGTAGTCGGTCTCCTCGGATCCGCCCAGGCGGATATCGGTACCGCGGCCGGCCATTTGGGTGGAGACCGTGACGGCATTGAGCGCGCCCGCCTCGGCGATGACGCGGGCCTCCTCGGCGTCGTTCTTGGCGTTCAGCACGACGGCGGGAACGCCCGCGCGGACCAGTCGGTGATGCAGCGCCTCGGATTCGGCGACATCGTGGGTGCCGACGAGCACCGGCTGACCGGTGGCATGGATCTCGGCGATATGCGCGACGATGGCGTCGTTCTTGCTTGCCTCGGTGATGTACACACGGTCGGGCTGGTCTTCGCGAATGTTCGGGGTGTTCGGCGGGATCGGCGAGACTCCCAGCTTGTAGAACTGGCGCAGCTGTTCGCCGGCGGCGAGCGCGGTACCGGTCATTCCGCAGACGCGCGGGTAGCGGTTGATCAGCGCCTGCACGGTGATGGTGTCGAGAACCTCGCCGGTGTCGGTGGTTTCGATGCCTTCCTTGGCTTCGACCGCCGCCTGCAAGCCATCGGGCCAGCGTTGCAGGGTGGCGATGCGGCCGCGTGAGGAGTTGATGAGGTGTACGGCGCCGTCACGCACGATGTAGTGCACATCGCGCTCGAGGAGCACGTGTGCGTGCAGTGCGACGTTGACCTCGGTGAGAATGGTGCCGACGTGGTGTTCGGAGTACAGGTCGATGTTTCCCAGCTGCTTTTCCAGCTTCCGGGCGCCGATGTCGGTCAGGAAGATGTTGCGGCGATCGCTGTCGGCCTCGTAGTCCTCGCCGGCGATCAGCTCGCGTACCGCCTCGATGACCTCCGAGCTCGGGGCTTCCCGATGACTGGTACCGGCCAGCACCAGGGGCACCAGGGCCTCGTCGACGAGCACCGAGTCGGCCTCGTCGACCACGGCGACGTCGGGGCTCGGTGACACCAGGTCGTCGACGTCGATTGCCAGCTGGTCGCGCAGCACGTCGAAGCCGATCTCGTTGACCGACCCGTAGGTGACGTCGCAGGCGTAGGCCTTGCGGCGCTCGTCGGCGGTGGATTCCTCGGTGATCCAGCCGATCGTCAGGCCAAGCCGCTCCAGGAACGGTCCCATCCATTCGGCGTCGCGCCGGGCCAAGTAATCATTGACGGAGATGACGTGCACGCTGCGCCCGCCGAGGGCGTATCCGGCGGCGGTGATGGCGCCGGTGAGGGTCTTACCTTCGCCGGTGGCCATCTCGATGACGTCGCCGTCGAGCATGCGCAGCGCACCCAGTAGCTGAACGTCGAACGGACGCTCGTCGATGGTCCGTTCGGCCGCCTCACGCACGATCGCCAGGAATTGGCCGATGTCCTTGGACTCGAGGCCCTCGGAGAGGTCGAGCTTCTTGGCCGCCTTGGTGAGCTGCTCGTCGGTGAGGTCCTTGGCCTTCTCGTCGTACTTCTTCGAGGTCTCCACAAGGGCCAGCGACTCGCTCTGGTTCTTGTCCGTGGATGCACCGAGCAGTTTCCAGAACTTCTCGGTGAACCGTGAGGCGGTGTTCGACTTGCGCACATGCACACGGTACGTGAGGTTCCGAGGGGCCCCGATAAGCACCGTCAGGCGAGCTCCCGGACCCATCTGCGATACCCGTGTGATGGATGCGACACGATCGGCGGAGTACTGCGGCCCGGTAGGGACCCCATACTCCGCCGATCGTGTCGAAGGTGTGCCGCGTGTGATGCCGGCGCGGATGTCGCGAGCTCGTTACCGTGCCACTTGCCGTGCTATTTGCCGGCCAACAGCCCCTTGGCGATGTGGGTGATCTGCACTTCGTTGCTGCCGGCGTAGATCATCAGAGACTTGGCATCGCGCGCCAGCTGCTCGACGCGGTACTCGGTCATGTAGCCGTTGCCGCCGAAAAGCTGCACGGCGTCCATCGCGACATCGGTGGCGGCCTCCGAACAGTAGAGCTTGATGGCGGAGGCCTCTGCCAGGGACGGCGTCTTGTTCTCCGAGAGGCTCTCGATGGCATGGAACAGCATGTTGCGCACGTTGAGCCGGGCCACTTCCATCTTGGCCAGCTTGAGCTGGATGAGCTGGAACTGGGCAATTTCCTTGCCCCACAAGGTGCGGGTCTTGGCGTAATCCAGTGAGAGACGCAGGCACTCCTCGATGACCCCCAGCGCGAGTGCCGCCACCCCGATGCGTTCCATCGAGAAGTTGGCGCGCGCACTGTCTCGGCCGTCGCCCTGATCGTTGGTCTCTGTTTCGCCGAGGAGCCGGTCCCTGCCGAGGCGCACGTTCTCAAAGAACAACTGGCCGGTACGGGAGCTGTGAATACCCATCTTGCGGAAGGGTTTCGACTGCGTGAAGCCTTCCATGCCCTTGTCCAGCACGAACGTCAGCACCTTGCGATCGCGCGGATCAACCGGTTCCTGCGCTGTGTCTTCGTTCAACTTGGCGTAGACCACGATCACATCGGCATCGGGCCCGTTGGTGATGAACGTCTTCTGCCCGTTGAGGATGTAGTCCTCGCCGTCGCGCGTCACATATGTCTTCATGCCGCCGAACGCGTCGGAGCCCGAATCGGGTTCGGTGATGGCCCAGGCACCCACCTTCTCGTAGGTGACCAATTCGGGCAGCCAGCGTTCCATTTGCGCGGCGGTGCCGCGCGAAGCGATGGTCGGCACCGTCAGCCCCATGCTCACGCCCATACCGGTCACCAAACCCATGCAGACCCGGGAAATTTCGCTGGTGAGGACGAATCCCATACCGGCGGACCCACCGGCGAGGCCCATTGCTCCCCCGCCGCTGTCGGATTTCTTCGAATCGTCCAACGGTTCCCCGGCCGCCAGTGCGGCCTCACGGGTTTTCTTCTTCTCTATCTGCTTCTGCAGCGCCTCTTTGGCAAGAGCGTCGATGCCGAAGGTGGCGAACATCTTCCGGATGATGGGGTACGGCTCCATCTCGCCGGACTCCAGTGCGTCGACATGCGGTCTGACTTCCTTGTCGATGAACTGGCGAACGGCGTCACGCACCGCAAGGTCAATGGGTGACCAGTCGAGCATGTGTCCTGCTTTCTTCGGTGAAAGTGGTCGATATCTATTGGGCGCGGTGGCGCGTGCCTAGCCGAGCTCCCTGGCCAGCAATTCCTTGAGTCGCGCAACGGAGTTTTCGAGCTCTTCCTGCACGGCCTTGTCGATCGCGGTACCGATTGCTCCGGTGAGCATTTGCCCGGTGAAGGACGAGTCCACGTTCACTCTGGTGTTGTCGGCGTCGATTTCTTCCACGCTTGACTTGATGATGGCCTCGACTCCGGCCATGCCCGTGCCACCCAGCTTGAAGGCGCCCTTCTTGGCGGCCAGCACCTCATCGGCCGGGGTGAATTCCTGCACGGTCCACTCGACCGTGTTGGCCATCCCCATCAGGGTGACGATTTCGGAGAATTTGGTGCCGACCTTGATGTCGTCGATCGAGGGAACATCGCCTTTGAATCCGGTGTGGATGGTCATCCACTCGTCGTATTTGTTGAGGTCCGGCAACACCGACCAGAGCTTGTCGATGCTGTACGGGAGGTCGATGCTGGAGTGCAGCTCAGACATGGGCGAAAGACTCCTTTGTCATTGGTCTGGCTCGGATTGATGTCAACGGTTCCGAACGTAACATACATACCCTCGTGTATGTAAGATGCAATTACCGCAGATCTCGCACTCGAAACCGACTAAATGCAGGTGTATGGCGGTCAAATACCGACAGGCCTGTGGGTGATGGAATGGGGTTCGCCGGTTACCGAGCGGTAGCTCGGGCGCACGTTACATACAACTGTGCTCGTATGTATTACAGTGGCGCTCATGAGCACCCCCGAGGGCGCGGGCAACGACGCGGCGCCCCTCGCTGCCGGATTGTCCGAGAACGGGAGGCGGCAGCCCGCCGCCCCGGAATCTACCTCGGAGCCACCCTCCGCGGGGGCAGATTCGGCCCCTGCCGGCGCCACGATCGATATCGAGATCACCCGACCGAGGGTCAAACTGCATTCGCCGCCACTTCGTGTGGAGGCCGGGCGTTTTGGTCTCACGGTCGCCCGGCTGGTGGGATCGGGTGCGCGCCTGCTGGTGAAGCCCCGGCGCGGAAGGTCCCTGGAAGTGCGTGCCGCGCACGAGCTGCGGCGCACCTTCGCCCTCATGGGCCCGACCTACGTCAAGCTCGGCCAGCTCGTCGCGTCCTCCCCCGGCGTGTTCCCCGAAACGCTTTCCAACGAGTTCCGCACGCTACTCGACAGGGTGCCGCCGGCATCCTCGGAGCTGATTCGCCAGACCGTGCGCGAGCAGTTAGGTGCCGATCCGGCAACCATATTCGCGACTTTTGACGATCATCCGTTCGCTTCGGCGTCTATCGCTCAGGTTCACCACGCCACCCTCAAATCCGGCGAACGAGTGGTGGTGAAGATCCAGCGCCCCAAGATCCGCACCAGGCTCGCCGCCGATGTCCGGATCATCGGACGTCTGGCGCGCTTGATGGTCAAGACCGATCTGGGCCGGGCCACCAATGCCACCGAGATCGTCGAGGACTTCGAACAGAACCTCAACGAGGAGCTGGACTTCGCGGCCGAGGGCCATGCCATGGAGCAGTGGATCGCAAGCCTTGCCGACACCGAATACGGCGATAAGGTACGCGTTCCCAAAGTGTTCTGGGAGTACACCACCGAGCGGGTGCTGACGATGGAGTACGTCGAAGGCATCCGGATCGACAACATCGCCGAACTCGACTCGGCGGGCTTCGACGGGGTCGGATTGGTCAAGGCCATCGTCTATTCGCTGTTCGAGACCGGATTTCACAAGGGGCTGTTCCACGGAGACCTACACGCGGGCAATCTGCTCGTGGACTCTACCGGTCGGATTGTGTTCCTGGACTTCGGCATTGTCGGACGTATTGACGGACGCAGCCGCAAGATCTTTACCGAGATCATGGTCGACCTCTTCGTGAAGAATGATCACGCGGCAGTGAGTCGGGGCATCTACAAGCTCGGCGCCATCGGCGATCGGGCCAAGTCTGTCGACCCCACGGCGGCGGGCAAGGATATCTCCAATTTCACCAGCCCCCTGCAGCAGTCCAAACTTTCGGCCATCGAATACGGTCAGCTCGGCAAGCAGCTGGCCGTGATGGCCAAGCAGTACGACGTGCGGCTGCCCCGAGAGCTGGTGCTGATTTCCAAACAACTGCTGTACGTGGAGCGCTACATGAAGCTGTTGGCACCCGATTGGGCGCTGCTCTCGGATCCGTCGTTCATCGGATATTTCGGGAACATGGTCATCGCGGCCGAGCAATCGCGCATGGAAGAAGCGGCCGCGCGGGAGTCGGCGCGCGGAGGCTAGTCGGAAATGGTGAGCCTTCCGGTGTCCATGGTGCGTAACGCCGAGTCGAGCGGTGCGCCGACAGTCGGTGACTCGACGATGTTGAGCAGCATCGCCTTGGCCCGGGCCCAGCGCTGATCACGAACTTCCTGCGGTGCGTTCATGCTGTTGACCAGGATTCCGCGCACGGCATCCATCGCGGTGAGGGTGATGTTACGGATGACACGCAATTCCTCGTCGCTCTGACTCACCGATTGGCCCAGTGTGGAGAATTGTTGCATCACAATGAATTCGAACTGATCCATCTGGGCGGACAGCTCGGGATCGGTGCGTGCGGCGATCCATAGTTCCATGGTGGCGACGAACATCGACCCCTGGTGCATACGCCAGAGCGCGTCCAGGCAGCGGCTGATGAAGTCGGCGTCACTGTCACGGTCCAGCGCGATGAGTTCGGAGAGGATCTCCTGCCCCTGCTTGAACGCCAAGTGCCGCACCGACTCTCCGAGAAGCTCGGATTTCGACTGGAAATGATGGACCAGGGCGCCGCGGGTGACGCCGGCGCGTTGTGCCACCCGGGTGGTGGTGGTGCCCGCATATCCGTACTTGACCAGGCAGTCCACCGTGGCATCAAGCAGCCTGCTGCGCATGGCGGCGCTGCGTTCCTCCTGGGTCCGCCGCTCGACACGTTGGGTGCGCGCGGTCGACCGTGCTGGGCTATCGGCGGTGCGTGTCATTCTTGGGGCCCGTCTGTGTCGTTCTTGCTGTCCTTGATTTCTTCGCGGGCCTGTTGGTACTCCGATATCAAGGTGCCGAAGTAGGTGAGAATTTCCGGGTCGCCCACCGGCTGCCATTCGGGCGCCAGCAGTTTGGTGTACCGCTCGACGTAGAGCAACTGCTTACCGACCAGGATGAACTCCTTGGGGAGGATCGCGTCGTGCTCGCGGCCCAACGCGGTGAGCTGGCGGCCGATGGTGCCGTAGGAGATCTTGCCCAACGAGGTACCCATGGGGCGGGTGACCTTGCGAAGCGACTCGGCGACCTTGGCGGGGTCGGCGTGGGGATCGATGGCCCCGAGTTTGATCAGCGTGCGCGCCGCCGCCTCGTCGTCGGGTTCGAGAATGAGCGCGCCGATCAGCTCCCGCAGCGTCTTACGGGTCCGCTCATCGAGGCGACCCACGATTCCGAAGTCCAGGAACACAATTCGACCTTGTGGGTCGACCATCAGGTTTCCGGCGTGCAGGTCGCCATGGAAGGTGCCCGCGGCGAACGCGGAGTCGAACAGGGTGAGCATCAGGGTCTTCACCACTGCGGGGCCGTCGAACCCCGCGGCGCGGATGGCGTCCGCGTCGTCAATCCTGATCCCGTCGACGTATTCCATGGTGAGCACCTTGTCGGTGCATAGATCCGAATAGAGCTGGGGTACACGCACTCTCTGCGCGTACTTGGAGCCGGCGAGCCCCGCCGTCCAATCCCGCATGGCCTGGGCTTCCAGGGTGAAGTCCAGCTCCTCGGCAAGATTGGCCTCAAAGTCGCGCATCACCTCGTAGATGTTTGACATCCGGCCCATCTCGGTGAGTTCGAGACCGCGGGCGATCTGTTTGAGGATCTGCAGATCGGCGGCAAGCCGAGTGCGGATCGCGGGGCGCTGAATCTTGACGACGGCCGCCGTGCCGTCCTTGAGTGTCGCCTTGTGTACCTGGGCGATTGACGCCGATGCGAAGGGAACCTCATCGAATGACGCGAACACATCTTCCGGCGGTGCGCCGAGTTCGTCGGTCAGCATGGACCGGATGGTCTGGGGGTCCGCCGGTGGCACGTGGTCGAGCAACGACCGGAATTCCGCGGAGAGGTCCTCGGGGAACATCCCGGGTGACGAGGCGATGAGCTGCCCGAACTTGACGTAGGCGGGCCCGAGCTCGGCGAAGGACCGGCGCATCTCCTTGGCGATGACTTGGCGCAGGTCGCGTTCCGTGGGGCGTTGACTCAGGATCCGCGTTCCGGCCTTGAGTAGCTGGCCCGCCGTAGCGGCAAGTCGGTCGAACTGAATCTCGGCGGAGACCGGATCCAGTCTCCGGGGCCGCCGGGGTTCATCGGTTGCATCGCTCACCGCGACTTCCTCCGTCCACACCGGTCGTATAGGTCGGTGAGACATTACCGACAAACTGGTATGTATGTTAATCGAACGCCGGGAGTGGCTGGTGATGGTCAGCGCGGAGGCCGGGAATGAGGCCCGTGCGAGAGGTTCAGCGCAGCGCGCGCTCGATCTGGGCGATCCGGTCGTCGGCGAAGTCCAGCACGATCTTCGTGGGGTAAAGCGCGACCTTCAGAACACGAATCAGGGGGTCGACGACGTCGATGAGCGTCTCGAGGCTCGTCATCGTTCGGGCCAGCGTCGTGGTGGTTTCGGCCAGGTTGTTCAACGTGAGGTTCAGCGAATCCAGCGAGTCGTCAAGGCGCTCCAGGCTCGAATCGAGGTGATCGAGCATGCCGCCGACCCGGTCAGTGAGGTCGTGTACCTCCACCGCCATGGACTCGATGCTTCCGACGGTGCCGTCGATGTTCAACGCGACGTTGGCCAGCTTGCGGATCTTGCCGGTCGGCGCGGGCCGATGCCCGTTCCTGGTATAGACCTCCGCCATTGGAGTCACCTTTCCGTTGCTGACAGCCTAGGCGACGGGTGTGCGGACATCGATGAGCTATCCCGCCACGTGACTATTTGATGCTTTTTTGTGACGTGGCACACAGTACTGCTCACTGTGCCGACGCACGCTGCGAGGCGTGCGAACCGGCTCGCCGGCCGAAGAACGATGCTTCGCCGAGGCGGGTTCCGCTGCTATAGCCCTTGCCGTCCTGAGCAATGTTCGACGCGCTCGCGCCGGCCGCGTAGAGACCGGGAATTGACTGCCCGGATTCGGTGAGCACGCGCCCGTCGGCATCGGTGCGGAGCCCGCCGAGCGTGAATCCGGCGTACATCGCCTTGCCGAGGGTCAGATCGAATGCGCCCCAGGGGCCGGCCCCCTGCGAGGCGAGGTATTTCGGATGCTTGTGGAAGTCGGGGTCCTCTCCCCTGTCGGCGTGCTCGTTGTAGCGCTGCAGCGTCTTGTCCAGGTTGCCGGCCGGAATGCCTAGGGCTGCTTCCATTTCGGCGATGGTCTCCCAACCGTCGATGAACGGTGTCAAGGGCAGCGTCGGACGATCCATGTGTTCGGAATCGATGATCAGGTACGCGGCACTGTCGGGTTGGTCCATCACGAACCCGGATGTCCGGGAATGGTAGGAGTCCTCGGCGACGAACCGTTCACCGTTCTTGTTGACGATGATCCCGGTGAGCAGCCCCGAAGGCGGATACACCGGAGCGGTCACAAAAATCTGGTTCATGTTCCGGGTGCCGGCGCCCGCGGACACCCCGAGCCTGATGCCGAGTCCGTCGTCGTAGGTGCTGCCGAGTACGAATGGCTTCTCGGCGAGCTTGGGGGTGTACTGGGCCACCATAGCGGGGTTCATCACGAAGCCGCCGGCGGCAATGATCACCGACTTGGCCCGTATCGCACCGGTTTCCGCGAAGTGTTTCCATGTCGTACCCACGACCGCTCCCCCCTTGTCGAGGATGAGCGCGGTTGCTCCGGTCTCATAGCGGATGGGCACACCAAGGTCGCCGGCGCGTTGGGCGAGCAGGTCCACAACCATGCCCGCGCCACCGGTGTCACCGGGTTTGGGAACCTTATGCCCGCGCGGCGCGGGGACGGCTTCGTCGCGGTACGGCCACACCAGCTCGTTCCCCGTGAACATCAGCCCCTCGGTATTGGGCTGGATGACGGCCTTCTCCGGATAGAAACTGCGCTCGAACTGAAAGCCCAGCGCCTCAAGCCAATTGAAATGCTCGACGCTTCCCTCGCAGTACAGGCGGATCTTCTCCGGATCCGGATCCGGAGATACCGCCATCAGGTACTTGTACATCTCGTCGGCGCTGTCGGCATGCCCGGTGGCCTGCTGAACGGCGGTGCCGCCGCCCAGATAGAAGTGCCCACCCGCCATTGCGGTGGTACCACCCGCGGAGGCGGCGCGCTCGAGTACGAGCACCTGCGCACCGGTTTCGGCAGCCGATACAGCTGCGCATCCCCCGCCCATGCCAAAGCCGACGACGAGTACGTCCACCTCGTCAGACCACTCCGTGATGTCTTGGACCGCTACGGTTTCCGGTATCGCTGCGCTCATGCCTGCTCACTCTTGATGTAGTCGTAGAACGCCCGGATTTCGGGCGGGACAAAGGCCAGTTCCATGTAGGGCAAGGCGGCTGTGGGGGCCGATAGATAGGCAAAGCGCATGCCGCCGGGCATCACACCGGCCTGGACAACCTCCATGCCGCGTGCGACGGCATGATCGAGCGCCGCGTCAAGGTCGAGTGGTTCGACGCATACGTGATGCAGTCCCGCAGGATTGCGCTCCAGAAACTCCGAGTAGACGCTTGTCCCACTGACCGGGAGGATCAGCTCGAGCTGCATGTCGTCGAGATAGCTCAGTGCGATGGTCGCCGTGAAATCGGCCGGCCCGCCACGATACGTGCACGTCTCAGGACCAAAGTGCACATCTGGAATTCGCGTCCATTTCTTGACTCCGAATACGGTGCTGAGCATGCCTTCGGTGGCATCGAGATCATCAGTAACCCAAGCAATTTGGGTGACGCGTCCAAATCCAGAAACATCCGGCGGCACTGCCGATGTGGTCATGGGCCGATAGTAGCGTCCGCTGTGGCACAGGCCACCCCAGCCCACCTCAGCCCGCGGTATAGGCCTGTGTGGTGCGATCGGCCATCGCGCGGGCTTCCGCGGGGTCGATACCCGCGGCGACGGCGGCGTCGTACCACCGCTCACTGGAGCCGGTCATGAATGCGCGGCCCTCCTGGCTGGCCGCCCAGGCCGCGCCCTCCTCGGGGGTGATGCGATCTTCGGGCGAGGCGAGATATCCGGCCAGGCCAAGAAGTCCAGAATCCCAACCGACTCCGACGGCGCCCGGTCCGAACTGCAGCCAATGCTCGTCATCGTCGTTGATATCGGAGATGTGTTCCAGGGTGAAGGTGGCACGACCCTCGGGGTTTTGCGCCTCCGGCGCGATGGTCACCTCGATCCAGCTGGTGCCGCCGCATTCCCACGTTGCCGTGAAGGCACGGGGCGGATCGCAGGTGAGTACTTTTCCGGATGCGTTGCCCTCCAACGAGTAGTGGCCGCCGACGGACAAGTCGCCCGAGACCGGCAGGAACCATCGAGGAATGCGCTCGGCATTGGTGCACGCGTCCCACAGGTCTTCGGCATCGGTGTCGTAGGTCTGGCTGACGGTCACTACCCGCGCCTCGCGGGCCTCGAATGTCCTGGTTCCGACGGTGCGGCGGACGGAGTTGAGTTGGTGCTGAACATCGATCACGAGGCGCTCTCCTTGGGTGTGGTGGGGGCATTTCGGCGTTGTCGCTTGCCGCGGGCGATCTCCGTGGCCAGTGCGTCCAGGTGTGGAGTCCAGTTGCGGCGAAAGATGGCCAGCCATTGATCGACCTCGCGCAGCGGCGTGGTGTCAACGCGGTACAGCCGGCGCGTCCCCTCGGTGCGCACGGTGGCGAACCCGTTGTCGCGTAATACCTTCAGGTGCTGCGACACGGCCGGTTGGCTGATCGCGAACTCCGCCCGGATGACCTCGGCGACCGCACCGGAGGTCACCTCCCCCGCGTGGATCAGCTCCAGGATGCGCCGGCGCACCGGGTCGCCCAGGACATCGAAGGCGTGCATGTTGTCGACATTAGAAGTACAAACTTATATAAGTCAAGAATGAAATTCTAACCCCAGGTCAGTGGATCCAACCGCAGATAGAACGCCAAGCGCTCGGGGTCGGCTGGTGTTCCGTAGGCGTCCAGGAACCGCGCCTGACCGCTGATCGCGCGAGTCTCTTCGGTCCATGTTTCGCGGGAATTGGCGAAGAGCAGGGCGAGATCGGCGTGCCGGTCCGCCACCCCGAGTCTGCCGAGGTCGATAAAGCCGGCCACCGAGAAGTCCTCCGGCGAGATCACGATGTTCGGCAAACACAGGTCCCCGTGACACACGACCAGATCGCCGGGTTCCTGAGCCAGACGCTCGGCCAGTTGGGCGGTGACGCGTGACAACAACTGCTGGGTGGGTATCCCTCGGTCCTCGTCGGACAGGAAATCCGGGTTGACGGCGCGACGGGCGACCACATCCCGTGCCAGCGCCACCGTCGCGGCCAGGTCGCGGGAAAAGGGGCAGCAAGTCGTCGGCAGCGAGTGCAGCCGTCGCACCGCGTCGGCGATGGCAGGCCACGCCCTGTCCAGGTCGTCGGCGTCGAGCTGGTCGGCGGATATGCCCTCGACCGCCGAGGTGATCAGCACCGGACCGCCCGGTGCGGTCGACCACTCGAGCCCGGACGGGCCCGGGATCTGTTGACTGCTAAGCCATTCGATGCGGTCTCGTTCGGCCGCTAGGTCGATGCCACCTGTTTTCGCATAGCGCGAGTGGTCCGGTGATCGATAGACCCGGGCGCCGGACTCCCCCGTCGTGACGGGTTCCCAGGCCGAGAGGTCGATCAAACGCCCGTCCACGCCGCGTCGAGCCGGTGGGCGACGTCGATCGTGCGCGCCGCCATCGCCTTCGGATTGTTGACCTCCTGGGCCACATAGCTGGCGATGAATCGGCTGATCAGCTGGTCGACTCCCGCCAAGATGCGCAGTAGCTCCCCGCGGATCGTGTTGGAGGACACATCGACCGTGATGTCCGAGGGGCCGGGCGGCGCGACATCGATGACCAACTGCAGCGGTGCGGCGGCGCGGGCGGTGGCCTTGAGGGAGATGTTGCCCGCGACCTTGAATCGGCTCTTGTCGAGCTTCAGGTCGATCAGCAGATCGATGGCCAGCGGCACCTGGATGTCGAAGGTGATGGTCGGCCCATCGTTCCGGGTGACGACCGGGTCCAGGATCTGGACTTTCGCGGTCACTTTCGCAATCTTGCCGGGCCCCTGGGCCATGGGGCCGACTTCGAATGGCTCGCCCGCGATCGAGGCGACCGCAGCCCTTACCCGGGCTTCGCTGACGGCTATCTCGAAGAACGCCCTGCCAAATTCCTCGTAGGTGAGGTACTGGTGGTCAACTGGTTCGCTGTCCATAGTGAGAGATACCGTCTCATGGACCGGGCTAGAAGTGTGAACCGCCGGGGCATCCGTGTGTCTGAAACGTCGAACCTCCAGCAATCGGAATCGCCATCGCATCCGTAGCAAATATGTGACAGATGTTACGTAGCACGTAGGTGGCCAGAAAACCCATATGCGGCTATATAAGGTCTGCTGTTGCGCTCTGAGCTATCAGCAGCGGGACGCCGCACTGGGCGACTGCCGGAGACTTCGGCGGGGATCAGTCGCTGCGGCTTTGGGCAAGAGCTTCGGGGGTGATTGCCTGGCGGACGCTGGCCCGTCGTTCTTCGATCGTGCGGCCGAACTCCTGCATGAGCACCGGGTTGCGGTGCACCAGTGTCTCGACCTGTTCCCGTTCAATCTGTACGACGGTGACCTCACCCACCGCATAGGCGCGGCCGACCACGGGCTGGCGGGTCAGCGTGCTCTGCCCGAGGAAGGAGCCCTCATCGAGAGTGGCCACCGATATCTCCGTGCCGTCGGCCGTGACCGCGGTCAGTAACACGCGGCCCGAGACGATGAACAACATATGATTCGGCACCTCGCCGGAGTCCTGGATCTTCTCGTCGGCGCCGTACCTCTGGAGTGTCGAGTGCGCGATGAGCGCCTGCTGGTCTTCGGGGCCTATCCGCAATGTCGGTGCGACCACGGTCTGTATCGCGTCTGCGACTCGTTCGGGTGTGGACCACGCCTCGGTGGCGTGATCGAGGTGAAGCCCTTCCCGCCGAGCGGCATACCAGATCCAGCGCAGGAAGGTCGCCTTCGCTTGGCCGTCATTGTCGAAGGACCGCAGCGGAATGGTGGTGCGATACTCAATGCCACCCAAAGGGATTGACGAAGGTTGCGCGCCTTCGCGGAGTTGTGGCAACCCGGCGGCCACCTTCAATAGCGTGGCACAGACCTGATCTGGCGGATCGTCCAGGGAGAAGACGCTGACGATCGCGATCTTGTGCTTGCCCTCGGGGCGGCTCACGTTGGTGAACGACGCGGTTGCCAACACTGAGTTCGGAGTGATCTGGAGTCCACTGTCAGTCTGGAGATGTACGGCACGCCAATTGACTTCGACTACGTGGCCGTGTGCGGTCGGGGTATCCAACCAGTCCCCTATCCGAAACGGTTGCTCGAAGAGCATCAACAGACCAGAGACGATCTGACCGACAGACTGTTGCAGCGCGAGCCCCATCACGATGGATGTCACCCCGAGCGCGGTGAACAGTCCCCGCACGTTGGCGCCCCAGATATAGGAAAAGATCATCCCCAGACCGACGACGATCACGACGAACCGTGCGACGTCGACGAAGATGATGGGGACCCGTTTGCGCCACGTTCCTTCGGGGGCACCGTGGAAGAGAGTGGCACTCACACCCGAGAGCACCAGCACCAACACCACGAATGCGAAGAGGGTGCCCACCAGCCGCACTGACGTTGCCTCGGGCGGGATCTGCTTCGCCTCGATCAGGAGCAGCAGCAGGGCGCCCAGTGGGAGCAGATAGTTGCGCAGGACAGTGACCGGCCGCACCAGGACGCTGCGCTTGGCGCGCAATGCCTGCTGCCACTCCGTCAGCACTATCAACCCCAACGGAAGCCCAAGGGCGATACCAACTGACCAGAAAAACCAGGGTGACGTGAGGATGTCGGTCATCACTGCTGCTCCGACAACCGCCAGATAGGTTGTTCTTCCCCGTCGACGGTGACCACTCCGGCCGGTGTGAAGTCGAACGTTTCCTGGAGGGCATCGTGTACTCGCGACGTGACGTAGATTCCCTGCTGCGGCGAACCACTTTTCACCTGATATGCGAGATTGACTGCTGCCCCCCACATTTCGTAGACCATCGTGGGACGGCCGACCAGTCCGCTGCTGACCGTGCCGGTGTCCACACCCGCCCTCAGGCTCAGTTCGTACCCGGTCTCGCTGTTGAACCGCCTGATGATTCCCTGGCATGCGAGGGCGAAATCGACGATCCTGCGCACATTGTCCAGCCGTGGAGTATTGAGACCACAGCTTCCCAGATAGCCGTTGTGTGCTGTGCGTACCCGCTCGATTCCGAGATCTTCGGATACCGCATCGAGCTGGCGGACAAGATCATTGACAAGTGCGAGGGAATCCTCGGATGCCAGCTCAGCCTGGAGGCGGTCCAGACCGACGATATCGGCGAATACGACCGACACGTCGTGACGTTCGGTGGCGATAAGCTCCTCGCCTTGCCGGTACCGCTGAGCGAAAGGTTCGGGCATCAATGACCGTAGTAGCCGGTCGTTCTCTTGACGCTGTTCGGTGAGCAGGTCTTCCTTGACAGTCAGACTCCTGCTCATTTCATTGAATGCTCTTGTCAGATCTGCGATTTCGTCGCGTGTTTCGATCGGGATGGCGACTGTGTAGTTGCCGGCACTGATTCTCTGTGCCCCCTCTTCCAGCCGCCTGATCGGCCGAACGAAGAGCTGTGCGAAAAACGCCGCGGCCAGGCAGACGGCGAAGATAATGCCGGTGGTCGAGACCACGATGGTCTTGGTGAATGACACCTCGCGCTCGAACGCCTCCGCGGTGTCGACCGTAGCGATCACCGACCAGTGCACATCGGAATCCGGCAGCTTCAGCGGCGCATACGACTGCAATGTCTGCTGGCCTAGGTAGTTGGTCGCGATGAGGGTTCCCGATTGACCGCGTTGCGCTGCCTGGGTGGCTTCGGAATCCACCGGTTGGACCAGTGTCGTGCCGCCGAGCCGGATGGCCTGATCGGCCACATCGGCAGGAGTGCCCGCCGCGACGACATCGCGCTTGTAGCTCTGCGGATTTTCCAGGAACAGGCGCGAATCCGAGCGCATCAGACCATCCGGGCCGGCGAGATAGGATTCCCCCGTCCTGCCCATACCCACAGCCTCCCAACGTTTCTCGAAAGTCATCAGCCTGTTGATCTTGGACGCCGGAAACTGCAGGGCGAGCACGCCCGTCGCCCTGCCATTGGCGATGACAGGCGCCACGATCCAGGCGGTGGGCTCGTTCTCGGCTGGCTGGTAGATCTCGAAGTCGGTGAACAGTACAAAGTTCGAATCATTGGACGTCAGCGCTCGTTGATACGCGTCATGCAGTTTGGATCCGTTGTATGGGCCCGTCAGAATGTTGGTACCCAAGTCGACATCTTTGAACGCCGTATAGACGACGTTTCCGCGAGCATCGAGTAGCAGTGCGTCCTGAAACTCGAAGCGGGTAGCGATCTCACGGAAGTACTCCTGATAACGGGCGTTCGCCGCCGACCAGGCGCTGCCGTCATGGGCATCGTTGATGGTGATGGCTACGTCGTCGGATTTCCGGTGAGCCGTATAGACGGCCTGCAGATAGCGTTGGGCGTTTGTCGTGGGCAGTACGGCCTCGGCGTCGAGTTTGATTCCGCTGTTCTGCTCGGTCTGCTTGAGGAAGTTGCTGTTGTAGTAGTTGACGATCGATTGCCACTGCGCGGGGTCGACGGTCGCGTTGGACAACTGGTCAAAGCCGGTGGTGAAGGCATCGAGGGCTGCGGGGACCGTTGTCCCGTGGGAATAGATGGCCAGTGAGTTCTTCAGATCCGAAAGCTGCTCGGTGAGTGCCCGCGATTGCGACTCGCGTAACTCTGTAAGCCGGGTGAACACGGTCGTACGCAGTCCATTGCGGCCAACCTGAAAGGCGATGATCCCGACCACCGCGGCACCCACGATGGTGCACACCACCATCATCGCAATCAGTTTGGACTGAATGCTGACCCTCGTCAGTGGGCGGAAGCGCAGCAGTCTGAACCTTCTGGCTTCACCGGACTCCGGTGCCTGCCCCTCGG
This sequence comes from Mycobacteroides franklinii, assembly GCF_002013895.1. Taxonomy (GTDB): domain Bacteria; phylum Actinomycetota; class Actinomycetes; order Mycobacteriales; family Mycobacteriaceae; genus Mycobacterium; species Mycobacterium franklinii. The sequence continues at coordinate 113,627 of NZ_MAFQ01000018.1, forward strand.
CCTCGCGTGTAACCCGCACCCTCGGCGTCCCTTCGACGGCCCAGCTAGACGACTGCTCAGTGTGGCAGAAAGGGATGCTCCTGGGACCGACTCTGATCAAGATCGGCGAGAACACGTTGGTCGGCAGCCAGCCTCAACTGGTGGCTTGCCCGCCACCCGGCTATCGGCGGTGGCCAAACCCTTTGAATACCAACGCGATGAACGCGGGACTTTCCTACTTACAGGATGTAGAGCATTTCCTGGTAGGTCGGCAGCGGCCACAGGTCATCGGCCACTATCCCTTCGAGCGTGTCGGCGGCGGCCCGCACCGCATCCATGGCAGGTAGCAGGCTCTTGGCGTGCTCCGCTTCTTCCAGCGCGCTGACGGCGGAGTCGCTCTCGATTCCCTTCTTCAGGTCGGCAAGGGCGGCGACAAGGTCGGCGATGGGGGCCGATATGTCCTCCAGCAAGGTGGTGCTCGGCGTCATCCCGGCGGCCTTCAGCGTGGCGACGTTTTGCGCGATCTCTGTCTGGTAGCGCAGCGCGGCCGGCAGCACGACTGTCGAAGCCAGCTCCAACGACAGCTTCGCCTCGACGTGAATGGTCAGCGCGTACTGCTCAAGGCCTATCTCGTAGCGGCTGTGCATCTCCCGGTCGTTGAAGACCTTGTATTTGTCGAACAACTCGAGGGCTTCGGGCTTGATCAGCTCCGGGAGCGCATCCAAGGTGGTCTTCAGATTCGGCAGCCCCCGAACGGCTGCTTCGGTCTGCCACTCCTCGGAATAGCCGTCCCCGTTGAACACCACGGCACCGTGTTCGGTGATGATGTCGGTGAGAAGCTGCTGAACGGCTTTGTCGAAGTCAGTACCGTCCGCGACTTCCTTCTCCAGCACGGTGGCGATGTAGTCCAGCGATTCCGCCATGATCGTGTTGATCGTTACCATCGGCGCGGCCACCGTCTGCATCGAGCCAGGAGCGCGGAATTCGAAGCGGTTGCCGGTGAATGCAAATGGGCTGGTGCGGTTGCGGTCTCCCGGATCGGTGGGCAGGACCGGCAGTGTGTCGACGCCGATAATCATGCTGCCCTTGCCTTTTGACGAGGTTGCCGCACCCTTGGCGATCTGCTCGAACACATCGGCCAGCTGATCGCCGAGGAAGATCGAGATAATGGCCGGCGGGGCCTCGTTCGCGCCAAGACGGTGGTCGTTGGTCGCCGATGCCACTGAAACTCGCAGCAGCCCACCGAATTTGTGCACAGCCCGGATAACCGCCGCGCAGAAGACCAGGAACTGGGCGTTCTCGTGCGGGGTATCCCCCGGCACGAGAAGGCTGCCGAACTGCGAGTTCCCCAACGAAAAGTTGACGTGCTTGCCAGAACCATTGACTCCGGCAAAGGGCTTCTCGTGAAACAGGCATTCCATCCCGTGTTTCTTGGCGATCGTCTTGAACGTCGTCATGAGCAGCTGCTGGTGATCAGAGGCGATGTTGGCACGCTCGAACATGGGGGCGATCTCGAACTGACCGGGCGCGACCTCGTTGTGCCGGGTCTTGGCCGGGATGCCGAGTTTGAACAGTTCACGCTCGGTATCCATCATGAAGCCGAGAACCCGCTCGGGCACCGCACCGAAGTAGTGGTCGTCGAACTCCTGGCCCTTCGGTGGCTTGGCGCCGAACAGTGTGCGACCGGCGTTGATCAGGTCCGGGCGGGCCAGGAAGAAGTGACGGTCGACAAGGAAGTACTCCTGCTCCGGACCGCAGAACGACACGATGTGATCGAAATTGCTGTGACCGAATAGTTTCAGGATGCGCTCGGCGTGCTCGCCCATCGCCTGCTGGCTGCGCAGCAGCGGAGTCTTGTGGTCCAGAGCCTCACCGGTCATCGACACGAACACCGTCGGGATGCATAGCGTGTTGCCGTTGGGGTTTTCGAGGATGTATGCGGGGCTGGTCACATCCCAGCCCGTGTATCCCCGGGCCTCGAAGGTGTTGCGTAGGCCGCCACTGGGGAAGCTGGAGGCGTCGGGCTCGCCCTGAATCAGGGTTTTACCCGCGAACTCGGCCAGAGTCGCGCCGTCGCTGATCGGTTCCAGAAAGCTGTCGTGCTTTTCGGCGGTCAGACCCGTCAACGGGTAGAAGACGTGCGCGTAGTGGGTAGCGCCCTTTTCCAGTGCCCAGTCCTTCATCGCCGAAGCGACGGCATCGGCCACGGCCGGGTCCAGCTTGACGCCCTTCTCGACCGTGGCAGTCACGGATTTGTAAACCGACTTGGGAAGCCGTTGCTGCATAACGGCCTTGCTAAAGACGTTCGCGCCGAAGACCTCCCCCGGTTCTTCGCCGACCACGAAGCTGATCGCCGGAGGCACGTAGGCTTCGACATTGTTGATCGCCTGCAGACGCACAGCATTTCCGCTCAATTGACTTCCTATCCCTGGGATGGGCCCGCAGCCGATTCGCGGGCGACCAACGTGGCTACGCTAGGGACAACCGATAACCGGCATGTTTCCTACACGTCAACACCAGTGTCCCGGGCGCGGGAACTTCCGCCGACCTACTGCGCCGATTTCGGCTCGCGCTGAGTACTTCACGCACATGCAACATCTACGAGCTGTGTTTGACACATCTGCTGCGCATTCTTCTGGCCGCGGCTCCTTATGGCCGCGCACCTTTCCAAGCCGCCAAGGAGGAATGCA
>NZ_MAFQ01000019.1 GCF_002013895.1 Mycobacteroides franklinii
AAGTGATTCGCAGTCACTCAGACGAGGCGGCCGTGCTTGATGAACAGACCCTCAGCCTCGTGCTGAGCGAACCGCTTGGTGTGGTTGGTCAGGTGATCCCCTGGAACTTTCCGTTGTTGATGGCAGCCTGGAAGATTGCCCCGGCAATCGCCACAGGGAACACCGTGGTGATCAAGCCATCGGAGATGACGCCGGTCAGCATTTCCGAACTGGCAAAGATTTTCGCGCAAGTTCTTCCCCCCGGTGTCGTCAACATCGTCACCGGCACAGGGCCGGTTGCCGGCCAGGCCGTGCTGGATCACCCGACGGTACAGAAGCTGGCATTCACCGGTTCCACCCGAGTCGGCTACACCGTCGCCGAAGCCGCAGCCAAAAGACTGGTACCAGCAACGCTGGAGCTGGGCGGCAAATCGGCGAATATCGTTTTCCCCGACGCGAATTGGGACAAGGCCGTCGAGGGGGCAGCCCTGGCGATTCTATGGAATCAAGGCCAAGCCTGCGAATCCGGAGCTCGCCTCTTCATTCACGAGTCGATCTACGACCGTTTTATCGACGAACTAAAAGCCAAGTTCACCACGGCCCGCGTGGGGGATCCCCTCTCACCAGACACCCAGGTGGGCTCGTTGATCAGCAAAGCCCAGCTGGAGCGCGTGTTGGGCTATGTAGAAACCGGTCGTGCTGAAGGTGCCACGGTTTTGACGGGTGGTCGCCGGCTCACTGGCGGGGACTACGATTCCGGATTCTTTGTCGAGCCGACAATATTGGTCGATGTGCGCAACGATATGCGCGTTGCATCGGAAGAGATCTTCGGCCCCGTTCTCGTTGTTATCCCATTCAAGGACGAGGATGAAGTTATCGCCTTGGCCAACGACTCAGAATACGGACTCGCCGGCACAGTGTGGACCCAAGACATCAACCGTGCACTTCGCGTGGCACGCGCGGTGGAGACCGGTCGGATGTGGGTGAACACCGCCCATGAGATCCCTGCGCATGCACCTTTCGGGGGCTACAAGAAATCCGGCCTGGGCCGCGAAGCCTACAAATCCATGCTTGACGCGTACACCCACAAGAAGAACATCTACGTGAGCATGAACGAAGCTCCGCGCGGACTGTTCTAAATCGCGTATCCCATCGCTGCACAAGATTTAAACCATCACACCAACACCGGAAAGAAAAGAAATGAAAGACTCAGTGCTGTTCACCGCTACCAAGCTCGGCCCCTATGAGGTCAAGAATCGCATCGTTCTTCCCCCGTTGACCCGTTCGCGCAGTTCGCAGCCCGGCAACGTACCCAACGAACTCATGGCGGATTACTACACGCAGCGCAGTGGCGCCGGGTTCATGGTGACCGAAGGTACGCAGATCGAACCGCGCGGGCAGGGCTACGCCTGGACACCCGGGATCCACAACCTTGAACAGGTTGCGGGTTGGCGCAAAGTCACCGATGCGGTTCACACCGCCGGTGGGGTGATCTTCAACCAGCTCTGGCATGTGGGACGGGTGTCGCACACCTCGTTGCAGCCCGACGCCGGCGCACCGGTCGCCCCGTCGGCCATCACCGCGGACGCCGTGAAGGTTTTCGTGGAAACGGGCCCGGGAGCCGGAGCGCTGGCGCCGCCGTCGCCGCCGCGGGCTCTGACGACCGGCGAGGTCAAAGACGTCGTGCAGCTCTACGCCGACGCCGCGCGCAATGCTCTCGACGCCGGATTCGACGGGGTGGAAATCCACTCAGCCAACGGGTACTTGGTCAACCAGTTCATGTCCACCCATACCAACCACCGCAACGACGAATACGGCGGTTCCCTGCAGAATCGCCTCCGGTTCCTGCGCGAGGTGGTCGAGGCAGTTGCCGGCGTCGTCGGTAAAGACCGTCTGGGTGTGCGGTTTTCGCCATTGTTCACCACTACTGGCGAAGACCGTGTCTACCTTGGCCTGGTTGAAGATGACCCCCATGAGACCTACATCGAGGCGGTAAAGATCCTCGAAGAGGTTGGCATCGCATATGTGTCGTTGGCTGAGGCCGACTGGGACAACGCTCCCGAAATGCCGGAAAGCTTCCGTGTCGCAGTGCGCGAAAACTTCAGCGGAACCATCCTACTGGCGGGCAAGTACACCGCCGAACGCGCAGTCCGTGCCATTGAGGCTGGCTGGGCCGACTTGATCGCCTTCGGCCGACCGTTCATCGCCAACCCAGACCTGCCCGAACGGATCGCCAACGACTGGCCGCTCAACACCCCGGACCCGAGCACCATGTACGGCGGCACCGAGAAAGGCTACACCGATTACCCCACCTACCGTAGCTAGTAACCGAACCACGTCTTGCCGTGCAGTCGATCAGGCTGCACGGCAAGACGAGTCGCACCTCGGACGCTCCGCGGCCCAGCCGAACCGCCTACGAGAAACGTTTCATGCGGACCCAACCGCGAAGCCGCCAACGAGGTACGACATGCGCCGACGACGATCACCGATGGGCCGCGCAGCGTTCTGGCCAACTACCCAGCGCATCGGCACAAACTCGCAGGTACGCTAGTCCCTATACACGACAGGATCCGCAACATGTCCGTTCTCCAGCTCCCGGTGTGTCGAACTAGCAACGCCGCCACTGGATGTAGGCCCACGTTTACTAACTACTGTGCAACATCCGTCAGATCGGCGGCCCACCCGCGTAGCATGACCACGAAAGGGATCATAAAATGCTGAGCACTTCACCTGAACGTACTAATTCCCAGAATTCAATAAGTATTGATGTCAACGAGGCATTGAAAGCCCTCGATAACCCTACCCGATTAACGATACTCAGTTGGCTCAAGGATCCGCGAAAAAATTTTCCCGAACAGGATATCGATCCACAAGAAGTCGGCGTGTGCGTGAGTATCATTCAAAAGCATGTCGGCTTATCACAGTCGACAGTGTCGTCATATATGGCAGTTCTGCAACGCGCGCAATTGGTAACCTCCCGACGTATCGGGCCCTGGACGTACTACAAAAGGCACGAAAAGAATATTGAGTCGCTGCTGGAAGCCTTGAATGCGCTGATTTAACCGCTGCGCGCTCTCCTTCGCTGACCAACTGAGCACGAGCCAGCCAGGTAATAGCCTGCGGTAAAAGCTACAGCCGTCATTTCACTTTTAACTGAACACGCAAGGACGCGGGGCTACCATCATTAACTGAGACGGCTTGATATTGCTTCGCGCAGCCCAGCCCGGCATCCACGTCAACGCCATACCGTTACAGAGGCAACTCCACTATGTCACCAAGTTCTGACAAACAGATCGGCGCCGCCCCAATCGCTCTTCCCGAACGTTCTCGATACATCCGGCACATGCGGCAGGTCAGTCATTTCGCGGAGTATCGATGACGCCAACGCCTGTCGTATTCAGCGACCTGGACGGTACGCTATACGTTGGTGACGAGCTCGTTCCCGGCGCGCCTGAGGCTGTGACAAGACTCCGAAACATGGGTTGCACGCTCCGTTTTCTCACCAACACCGATACTGTGCCACCACAGACCCTCCAAGAAACACTGCGCGAGCGCGGATTCGACGTTCGTGTCGGCGAAGTTTTCACCCCCGTATCCGCTGCCCTGCAACTCTTTGAAGCAACGCGCGGCCGGATCAACGTATTGCCGGTGGTGTCAAGCGCCTTGCTTCCGACATTTGCCCCCTACCGCCACGCCGGCGGTGCGATCACCCATGTCGTCGTCGGCAACACTCACGACACGCTAACGCATCAGCTACTCGACTTGGCGTTTCGCGCTCTCGAGCGCGGTGCGACCCTTATAGCACTCCAAAGAGGGAAGTATCGAAAACGCCCCGACGGCAACCATATCGACACCGGTGCGATCACGGCAGCGCTTGAGCACGCCACCGGCGTCACCAGCAAACTCCTCGGCAAACCATCACCAGAATTTCTGCGATCCGCCGCAGCGAGCGTGCCCGTCAAGCCGAACGCACTCTGGCTGATCGGCGACCAACCCGCCAACGATATTGCCATGGGAAACGCGGTAGGCGCACACACAATCCAGGTACGCACCGGCATGTATGCCGACCAAATCGACCTTACCCAGACACATCCCGCAGAAACCACTCTGGACTCCATCGTTGACATGCCCGCTTGGCTAACGCGCAACGAGCACCAGCACTGATAGCCATCTAGCCGTACGACGGTGCCTGCGCTGTGAGTGTGGCAGTAACCGGTGTACGCGGCTTTACGGCCCGTGCCGCCAGACGTGCTCATCCACCCCGCGCACCGCCACGCCATCCAAGCGGGCCTGGTCAGCGATGAGCAAACCGCTGGCCCACCGTCAGTTCGGCTGAGAGCGCCCCGCGGCGCCTTCGGCCCACACTGGACCGCCTATGACCGATCAACCGAAAGGCCCTCTGGCACTGGGAAGCCCGTCCCACCCGGCGCCACGAGACCAGCAACCGCGACCCGCCCACAAGCCTGACCCCGTCAACTGCGACCCGGAGTCCGGCGACCATCGCCTTGGACGGAAATCGAGACTAAGACGCCCTAATACCACCTTCCTAGATATAGCGATATCGCGATATCTGGATTAGAATCGTAGGAGTGACGCTCCGATCGGCAATTAATCTGCGAGGGCCGCAACTGACGCGGCGCCCAGCGAAAGTCGCCCAGCTGCTACTTGCCGGGTCGGCGTGCGTCGCTGCGATAGTATTCGCCGCAACGGCGACAGCTGAGGATTCTGCTAGCGATGCTGGAGCTGAATCGCCCAGCATCAGAATGACACTCGGCGAGACGACGACCAAGACGACGGCTCCTTCTGAACCTCGCACTCCGTTCGCTGAGCCAGCCGTCAAGGCAATGGTGCCCTGCGGATTCACATTCGGCTGCTGAGCGTGCCCAAGAGACTGCCAAGGTCATCCCAATCGATCCAAACGACAGACCCAGTCTAGCCACCCGGATCTTTCATCCGAAACCCGTGAAGTGGAGGGTGTTTCGTGATCAGCAAGGACATGCCTGAGGCTGGGCGGCCGTCGCTGATGGCCATGTCTAATGATTTGACCACCAAGGTGGCAATCGCCTTCGAGGCTATCGGTCAGCCGACGATGCTGCGACTGACCCTGTCGATGACAGCGCAGCAGTGCAACAGCCTTCGATGCTGCGGTGTTGGACATATAGCATTGACCTGCAACTTATTTGGAACGAGATGCTGTAGCAGGGGCTGACCAGATAATCGACTGTGACCGCACCGCAGTGGACGTTGGAGCCACTCTGGTCCGGGCAAGTGTAGATGCCGGTCAGCCGTATCAGGGACCGACTTGGTGCGGGGGCTCCCTCGTCGGGACACCTTGGCGCACTTGGTGTTCGATGTCGTTTTGCTTGGTCCACTGAGAAGGGTGACCGGGTAGATGCCCAGATTGCCGGCGGACTAGCTCGGTGAAGTTCCCCGAGAGCGTGGAGGCATCGACAATAGGGGTCGAGATGCCAGAGAAACGGAAGAAGTACGACTAGGAGTTCCGTGAGGGTGCGGTCCAGATCGTCGAAGAAACGGGTAAGCCGGATCGCCCAGGTTGCTCGTGACCTGAGCGCGTATGAGGGCACGCTGGGTAGCGCGGACACGGGCGGCCCGCGAGGGTCGCGGTGAGCTGACCCAGTCTAGCTGTATGTATCGCGCCAGTGGATCATATCTTTGAGTTCGCGAAAGTCGAATCCGTCTGCATCCGGGTGGATTTCAGTGGTAAAGAACGTTACCCCCATACTCGCAAATGCGTCGGCGTCGGCGCGGCCTGTCCAGTGCACTGCGCGTTCAATCGCCGACTCATCGCGCCCTACTACCTGTGCCAACTCGCCAAGCAGTGCATTCTTACGCCGGTACTCGGCGGGGCTGGCGAACGTATGCCAGATGTCGGCGTACCGTGCCACCAAAGGCAGCGTGCGGCGCACCCCCATGCCGCCGATGAGAATCGGGATGCTGCGTGTCGGAGCCGGTATCAGTTTGTCGAGCCGCTCGCTTATGCGTTTCAGGCTGCGCTCGAATAGGTCCATCCGTGACTTGACGGTACCGTACTCATAACCGTAAACGACGTAATCCTTTTCATACCAACCGGATCCAATCCCCAGAATCAGGCGGCCATCGCTGATGTGATCGACTGTGCGGGCCATGTCAGCGAGAAGATCCGGATTGCGGTAACCGACACCAGTTACGAGCAAGCCGATCTCGGCGCGTGAGGTGATCTCGCCCCATGAGGCCAGCGACGTCCAGCCTTCGAAATTATTGACGTCGGGCTGCACGGGTAGGAGCTCGGGCAACCCGTCGGAGGTCGGGGCGGTTGCGGGTTTATGGAAATGGTCGTAGCCGAAGATTGCGTCTACGCCGAGTTGTTCAGCGGTGATCACTGCGTCGCGCCAGGTGCGGTAGTCAGGGGTGTCTCCTGGCCACAGCTGCACACCGACGCGAATAGGCAGGTTCCGACGGCTAGACATATTGATATACCTCATATTTCAATGGGATGAGCAGGACACTTATTAATCGATGCACGCTGCATTCGGCTCCCGTGTGATCGGAATTGATGGCAGCATGGACTGTGCGGTTAGCCGGTGTTCAGACGGCGGTGCGGCCGCCATCTACAGCGAGGGTGACCCCGTGGATGTAGCTGGCTTGGTCGCTCGCCAAGAACACAATCGAGTTGGCGATTTCTTCAGCCTGCGCGGGACGGCCCGCGGGAGCAGGGCCAACCAGCCTGCGAAGCCCCTCACCCATAGCTGCGGTGCCTTCGGTGAATGTCGGTCCTGGACTGACCGCGTTGACCCGTATGCCCCGCGGTCCGTACTCGGCTGCCCACGTTTTGGTGAGGGATACGACCGCAGCTTTGCTGGCGCCGTACAGACTGGTTCCGACGTTTCCGTACTCGGCGACCATCGTAGTGACATTGACGATCACGCCATTGCCGCGTTCGGCCATCTTGGGGGCTAGTTCGGCTACCAAGAAGAACGGAACGCGAACGTTGAGATTGAACACCGCGGTGAAATCTTCTTCGGTCATCGATTCGGTTGGTCCGAACGGATAGACGCCGGCGTTGTTCACCAGCACGTCGATATGGCCGAGCCGTGTAACAGCCTCAGCAGCGAGCAGCCTCGCGGATTCGGCGTCGTGCAGGTCACTGCTGAGAAACTCGGCCTTGCCGCCCGTGGACTCGATCTCTCCTACTACCTGTTGCCCACGCTCCGCGTTCCGGCCTGACACTGCCACTACGGCACCGTGACTAGCCAGAGAGACGGCAACAGCCCGCCCGATTCCGCTAGTTCCGCCGGTGATGAGAACGCGTGCCTCGGACAGTTGGACAGCCATCGTTCATCCTGCTTTCTTATGGTCGACCGGATTGTGTGCCGCGGCCAAGGTTTTCTTCGTACTATCACGTGCGACTAATGAGTGTGCGGACGACGGTCAAGCGTTACAAGTCTCGGCCGTCCCGCAGAGTGCTATAGGGTTCAGCGTGGCGATGCTCGCGCTGGAGCACCCGTGTGTGCAGGGTCTGCTGGCAAGCCGATCCCGAGTGGAAGGACAAGTATTGCGTTCGTCGGGCTTACGACCCCGCCCACCGCGAACTGGACACCGCGGGCGGACTGACACATCCGGCCAGTTCTAGCGATGAGGAGGTCGTCCCGATGAGCAATTCAGAACGCGTGACGTTCGCTGGCAGTAGCGGTTCGCTGTCTGGGCGGCTGGAGACTCCAGAACAGCCGCCCACGACGTGGGCGGTATTCGCGCACTGCTTTACCTGTGGAAAAGACAACTCGGCTGCGGCGCGAATCTCTCGTGCCCTCACCGGCAGTGGTATCGGCGTCCTACGCTTCGACTTCACGGGGTTGGGGGACTCCGAGGGCGACTTCGCCGCGACAGGATTCAGTTCCAATGTCGATGACTTGGTGTGTGCAGCCGACTTCATGCGAGCGAGCCACGGTGCGCCAACGATGCTGATTGGGCACTCCCTCGGTGGGGCTGCGGTGCTTGCGGCGGCGTCGCGAATCAATGATGTCAATGCCATTGCCGTTATTGGTACACCGGCAGATCCCGGTCACGTAGCGGGCCTGCTGCGCCAGTCACGCGACGACATCGCGGCAGGTGAGGCGACTATATCTATCGCCGGTCGCGAGTTCCGTCTGCAGCGGCAGTTCCTCGACGACATCGCAGCACAGCCCCAGCGGGAACGTATCCGAGCGGCCGACGCTGCACTCCTAGTGTTGCACTCGCCGACCGACCAGGTGGTCTCAGTCGACAATGCCCGAGAGATCTTCGACATCGCGCGGCACCCTAAATCCTTTGTCGCACTTGACGGCGCTGATCATCTGCTCAGCTGCCGCGACGACGCCGAGTACGCCGCTACTGTGATAGCTGCCTGGGCTGGCCGTTACCTGAAGCACCATGCGAGCACAGCTCTGACTCGCAGCGGCCCTCCGCCTAGTGACGACGGTGTCGTACGGGTCGCAGAGCGGGGTGATGCGGGAAGTCTCACCCAGGACATCACGGTCGGCTCGCAGGGCGTGTCTCATTGACTGTGTAAGTGGTTGGGCCTGAATGGTGGTCAGGCATGCTGGCCACCGGACAGGAGTGAATCGCTTTGTCTCGTTCTGAATCGTCTGCCGATGAGGCTGCCGCGAAGCTGGCGCAGGTCTTGCCGGCGGCTGCTGTGGATGCGCTGTTGGCCGATGCCGAGGCTTCTGGCACCCCGATCGACGGCCCTGATGGCTTGTTGGCCCAGATCACCAAGTCCGTGCTCGAACGTGCCCTCGATGTCGAGATCGCCGATCACCTCGGCTACGAGCACGGGGATCCGGCTGGCAACGGCTCGGGCAACTCCCGTAACGGCCACGGCCGCAAGACCGTGCTGACCACCGCCGGCCCGGTAGATCTGGAGGTCCCACGCGACCGCAACGGCACTTTCGACCCGCAGATCGTGCCCAAACGCAAACGCCGCCTGGGCCAGGTCGAAGACATGATCTTGTCGCTGTACGCCCGTGGCATGAGCACTCGCGACATCACCGAGCACCTGGGCGAGGTCTACGGCGCCACGGTCTCGGCGGCCACGATTTCGCGGGTGACCGACGTGGTGGCCGATGAGATCGCCGCGTGGCAGTCCCGGCCGGTCGATCCGGTGTATCCAATCCTCTACATCGACGCGATCCGGCTCAAGATCCGCGACGGCGGCGTGGTGGCCAACAAGGCCGCCCACGTGGTGATCGGGGTCGACGTCGATGGGATCAAGCAGGTCCTGGGGGTCTGGATCCAGCAGACCGAGGGCGCCAAGTTCTGGCACGGAGTGCTCACCGAGCTGCGTAACCGGGGCTGCCGGGATGCGTTGTTCGTCTGTTGTGACGGGCTGACCGGGCTCCCGGAATCGATCACCGCGGTCTGGCCGGCGGCCATCATCCAGACCTGCGTGGTGCATCTGCTGCGGGCCAGCATGCGCTATGCCTCCTACACCGACCGTAAGAAGATGGCCGCTGCGCTGCGCCCGATCTACACCGCGGCCACCGAAGAGGCCGCCAAACTGGCCCTGGAGGACTTCCGGGCCGAATGGAAGACCAAATCCCCGGGGGCGGTCGCGGTCTGGGACCGGGCCTGGACCGAGTTCGTGCCGTTCCTGGCGTTCCCGGTCGAGATCCGCAAGATCATCTACACCACCAACGCCATCGAGTCGCTGAATTACCAGCTGCGCAAAGTCACCAAAGCCCGCGGCTCGTTCCCCTCCGATGCCGCAGCGCTCAAGCTGCTGTATCTGGCCATCCGCAACATCAACCAGAAACGAGGATCAAACCCAGGATCAGGAACCTACCGCTGGACCGAAGCGCTCAACGCCTTCGCCATCCAATTCCCCGACCGACTCCCGCTCTAAAGAGACCCACCAAACCGAAACGGCCGCAACTACTTACACAGTTATCTTGACAAGCCCGGCTCGCACCGCCTTGTTGCGGATGAACCTCGTCCGATCAGCGACGACATGGGCCCCACCCCGTACGACCTATTGCTCGCCGCGTTGGGAGCCTGTACGTCGATGACGATCAGGATGTACGCCGAACGCAAACGATGGCCACTGGAAAGCGTGGTTGTCGATGCCCGCCATTCCCGTGTCCACGCGCAGGACTGTGCCGAGCTCGACAAAACGAAAGGGTTCATCGATCGCATTGAACGCCACATTATGTTGCAGGGACCACTGAGCGCCATCCAACGCGACAGGCTCATGGAGATCGCCAGCAGGTGTCCAGTGCACCGCACTCTCCGCTCCGAAGTGGACATTCGCACCACCGGGCGACTCCGTGACAGTAATCATTCCCAGCTTTCACCAGCATCCTCGATCATCGGCGACCGCTGAGTCACCCACGAGCCCGAAGCGCGGATCATGGGCCGCGAACGCTTCATCGCATGAGCCCATTGCGTCCCGTTGGCGTCGTGCGGATTAATGTCCGGTACAGAAGTGGTGACAGGATAGTTTGCGCGAATGCGCATCCGACCGGGCACCGTGGTGCGCCGGAACCGCCCACAGGTAGCCCGAACCCCGCGGCGATGAGCTCGAAACGACTGCGTTGCTGTGCCGCAAAGTACGCCGATACTTTTCTCACGAACGCGATATCGCGTTCCTTCTCGGCGATCCCCGTACGGAACCGGGTGCCAACTCGGCACGCTCGATCGCGGTCAGCCACCATCCGGTGGAACCCTGTGCGCATCGGTGGCAGCGCCGTCCCGGAGCCTTTCGGCCGCCACCCATTTACGTAACAGGTGCTCGTGAACATTGAGCTCCCGGCCGATCTCGGCGACCGGCTGGGCCACCATCAATCGCCCGCCGAGCGGCCTGAGCCTTGAACTCCGCCGTGAACGACCGACGAGTCCTGGACATACCCACATCCTCCCAGCGGAACCCCGTGCCCCGCTATCTCGGGTGTCCACTGAAACCGGGGAGGCTCACCATACACCAATGCCGCTGACCAAGAGCGTAAGCATGCAAATAGTTGCGCACGAATAGGTTTGGTCAAGTTACTCGGGACGAAGCCCGCTGCGACCTTCGCAAGCCGATGCCCGAGTCAAATAGCGCCTACCAACAACTGTGGCGCCATCCCCGCACGATCGCGCGTGCTTGCCAGGCGCCGGGACTGCTTCATTTGGCCCGCAGGTGGCACTCTGTGGTTGTAAAAGGGCGTCACCGCCAATCCTTGAAAGCCTCAAGTAGTTGCGCGCGGAATTCCGGTGCCAACTCGCTTTCACGGATCCGGCCGACCGTGCTGATAGTGACCCGAAACTGCTGCAGGTAGTTATCGCATCCGTCGCATTCGAGCAGGTGCTCGTCGAAGCGCGCCCGCGTTTCGAGGTCGAGTGAGCCGTCCAGATAGGCAGTGACAATTTCGACGAGCTCGTTGCAATCGAGTGGGTTCACGACGCATCTTTCAGGTAATTTTCGAGAGCCTCTCGAATGACCGCACGGCCACGATGAAGCAATACCCGCTGGTTCGCAGCGCTGATCTCGAGTAGTGCACAGACCTCATCGGAATCGAGACCGAGCATGTCGCGCATCGTCACGACAATGCGCTGACGCTCAGGCAAGGTATCGAGATTGCGCTTGGCGACGTCGGTGAGTTCTCTGCTGAGAGCCGAGCCCTCAGGGGTGTCCGGGAAAGGAGTCGGTGTCTCCTCCGCCTTCCAGTGCCCGGGTAGCTCGTCGCCAGCAGCACGGAACCGCTCGGGGTCAACTGTGCCGCCGGTGAACGCTTTGATCTGAGTGTCGACGTGCCTGCGTTCCTTGAGCCCTCTAGTCTTGGCGATATTGACAAGAACCGTAAAAAGCCAAGTACGTAGGGACGACCGTCCCTCGAATCTGTCCAAGCCCTTGAGGAGCGCGATCCACGTCTCCTGCACGACGTCCTCGGCATGCTGCTCACTCGGCACGTAGCCACGTGCCACCCGCAGCATCGCCGGAGTGTGACGATCGACCAACCGAGCAAAAGCTCGATGGTCGCCGGCGCGAAGTGCAGCGACCAAAGCGCCCTCGTCTTCCGAAACCGTGGCTGCGGTCATGGTCACTCAGCGACTGTACCTACCGGTATAGCGATGGCGCTACCGACGGCTCAGCCATACCCGTCATACCTCTATTGACCGGGATTCCCAATCGGGTGCGAGCCGAATTGCCTACATTTCGGCAGGCCTGCGCTCTCGAACGATTTGGTGAAATACATGTACAGTTCGGCCGGACGATGCGCCGCGTGGTCTCGTCCTTGATAGCAGTAAGGAAAGTTATCACACCGCAGGTCAAGGCGGTCAGGCGGGCATCGGTCGCGCCTGCTGCGCGCGGCGTCTCGATGCGGCGGGGGCGAGGACAGTGAGGCTGGTCGTGCTGCCAGGGTGTGGTGGGCATTGAGATGCGGGCACTGGATGTCTGCGCGGGCTGGTGTTGGCGGCGGACGGAGGGCGAAGCGTAGGGAGCGGCGCGGACGGGAGCGCCAGCGGACGGGAGCAGAGCGAGCGTAGCGAAGCCCGCAGGTAGCCGCCGGATTTCTACGGGCTTCGGAGACGAATGCTGCAACGGCCATCAGCTATGGGCCTGCACAGTGGCGGTGGGACTCGTAGGCTGGCGGTTGTGAGCGGGGTTCTGACGCAGCGTGCACGGCGAGAGGCGGAGGCACGGCTGGCTGGGTTGCCGCGGTTGGCGCATGTGCGGGGTGTCGCGGCGGCTGCCGAGCGGTTGAGTCGACGTTTCGATGCGGACACAGCGGACTGCTTGGTGGCGGCGGCGTGGCTGCACGATATCGGCTACGCACCGTCGGTGCGCCAAACCGAGTTTCATCCTCTCGACGGCGCGAAGTTTGCCCGGTGGGCGGGTTTTGGGGAATTGGTCGCGTCGTTGGTGGCGTTTCACACCGGTGCGCTCGCGGAGGCTGCTGAGCGAGGCGTGTCGGGTTTATCGGCGTTCGGCGATCCACCCAGCGATGTTCTGGATGCGTTGACCTTTTGCGATCTCACGACCGGACCTGACGGGTTACCGATACCTCCGCAGGATCGCCTGAGCGACGTGTTAGCGCGCTACGGGCCCGAGGATCCGGTGCACCGGGCGGTCGACGCAGGTCGCGACGAGTTGCTGGCGACAGTAGGACGGGTACGCGCCTGGAAGTAGCCGCCCTTACTGCTCGCGGATCAGCCGAGGTAGGGAGCGTCGCGGTGTTGCAGGTAGTGGTCGATGCGCAGCCGCATCGATGGGTGCATGTCCAGGCCGGTCATGTCGTCGGGATGGGTCCAGGCGATTTCGGTGCTTTCATCGTCGATCGCCAGGGTTCCGCCGAGCACCTTGGTGGTGAAGGACAGCGAGAACTGTTGGCGGACTTCACCATCGGAGAACGCGACCACGTGCTGCGGGTTGGTGTAGACACCGACCAGTCCGGTGACTTCGACGTCAAGCCCGGTTTCTTCTTTGACCTCGCGTACCGCGGTATCGGCGATGGTTTCGCCGATGTCGTGTCCACCGCCGGGTAGCGCCCACAGGGTGTTGTCGCGGCGTTTGATGAGCAGGATGCGTCCCTGTTCGTCAGTGACGATGGCCGAAGCCGAGGGGACGACACTGTTGGGCTGCGGGGCGTTGGGGTCGTTGTAGTAGTCGGTGCGCATCGATGGGTTCAGCCTTTCGCGGTCAGGGGTGTGGCGTTGTCCCATACCTGGGTGAAGGCCTGTTCGAGGGTGGCCCAGAGGCGGGGTTCGTGGTGGCGCGATAGCACGAGGACGGGGTTGTTGCGTCCGGGTGAGCCGTAGATGTGGAAGTTGACGATCATCGCATCGTCGACGCGGAAGATCGACGTGTAGAGCGTGGTGTCGTGGGTGCGGATGTTCAGTCCTGGGGTGCCGGCGTGGGGGGTGAGCAGTTCGACGGAGGTGCGGCATCGGGCGATGACGGCTTCACCGATCCCCTCGTCTTGACCGCGCAGGATCGTGGTGGCGGTGTCGGGGTTACCAACGAGAAATCGCACTGCAACGCCGCGGGCGGCGGCGCCGAGGAGGGTGTCGAGGAATCCGTCGAGGGTGTCGAAGAGGAACGTGGCGGCCAGGACGAGGATGTCGATGCTGGTGGTGGCGTCGGCGAAATGCTGCTGCCATGCGGTGATCGGTAGCTGGGTGCGGCTGGCATACAGCGTCGCGGTGAACGGCCCACCCGATGACGTTGTCGCCAGTGGGTGCGCAGTGGAGGGCGGGTATTGGTTGGGCCACAGGTCGTACGGGGTGCAGTCGAGCACATCGGCGGCCCGGTGGGCGTTGTGTTCTCGGACCTTGTAGTCACTGTCGGCCAGCCAGCGTCGCACTGTCTTGATATCCACACCCACGGCAGTGGCGAACCGTGCGTGGGATAGGCCCTTGGCCCGTAGCCGCTGTGCGAGGCGCTCGTTGGGGATCGTCACGGCCTCAGCATCGTCGTGATCGTCCATCGTGTCAGCGCACATCTTCCCGTGTCGATTCTGTCCATCCTCTACGCGTGGTTCCTAGTTTGCCATGGGTCCGTCGCCACTCCGTGACGGTAATGCCCGTGCGACGTCCGCTGGTGTGTCTCGGTCGTGTCTGAAACGTCCGAGGCCGTGTCGGCAATGCCTGTAAATGTCCCTCGCTACGTCCCCGGTGTCCACGTGAACTGTGCCCAGCATTCGAAACGGGTGCAAGCAGATCATGAAAGGACCAGTAGGACAATGCGTTTGAGAATCGATACGTCAGGAACCCGGTTCATCGTCACCCGTGCGGCTGAGCCAAGGCTGAACTTCGAGACCGGCAGCCCGAAAGTCGACACCGCCACCGGGGTGCCGCTGTTTGCCACCCAGGTGCTGGCGTTGGATGACACCGGCGGTGAAGTCCTCAACGTCACCGTCGCAGGTGACCCGAAAGTGACAGTCACGCAACCAGTCTCAGTGTCGGGGTTGGTGGCCATCCCATGGGCACAAGGCGATCGCAGTGGTGTGGCGTTCCGAGCCGACGCGATCAGCCCCACCACCCCGAACGGTGCTGGGTCGAGTGAGCAGGCCCGTCCGCAGAAATAACCGCTGAGCGGGTTGGGGCGCGCGTTGAGCAGATCGTCGCGCCCCACCCCCGGGGAACTCCTGCCGACCATTTCGCTCACGAAGGGCACCTGACATGGCATTAAACAATAGGAACACCAACAACACTGAGCAGAATAATGATGATGACTGGTTCGGGGATCTGGTCATGTCTCTGTTCACCGCGGCCGGATATCTGCTGTGGTGGGCGGCGCTGTTCCCGGCCATCAGCCTCCCCATCATCGCCAGCCTCGCACTCGGCATCACCCATGGCCCGCGTGCGGGCCTAGTCTGCGCGCTCGCACCGAGCGTCGCGTATGCAGGCTGGGCGTGGCTCGATCGAGGCTCGTTTCGCGGCTGGGTGACCGAACCGGTACGCCGACGGTGGCTGACCTGGTCGCGCTACACCCGCAGCTGGGAATCGACATGCACCCTGCACGGCCTGGCCGCCCGCCTCGGCGAACGCACCCTCACACCCACACTGCGCTACGTGCGCATCGGCAGAACCACCGATGTGTTGGCGGTGCGGATCGTCACCGGCCAATCGACGGCCGACTGGCACAAGCAATCCGATGCGTTGGCCGCCGCGTGGCGCGCCGACCGGATCACCATCCGCGCGACCGCCCCCGGCGAACTGAAGATCACGTTGATGCGCGGGGATGTGCTCGCCGAACCCATTGGTCTGCCGATACCCACCGCGGTGACCCCGGTGGATCTGGGGGCCGTGCCGGTGGGGATCACCGAAACCCGCCACAGCTGGCAGCTACCGCTGCTCGGCCATCATGTGCTGATCGCGGGAGCCACCGGCGCCGGGAAAGGCTCGGTGTTGTGGTCGCTGATTGCCGGGATCGCCCCAGCGGTGAAAACCGGGCTGGTGCGGTTGTGTGTCATCGATCCCAAAGGCGGCATGGAACTGGGCGCCGGGGCACCGATGTTCACGGTGTTCACCCACGACGCCACCGACACCACCCTGGAACTCCTCCGCCAACTCGTGACGGTGATGCACGCACGGGCCAACCGGCTGCGTGGCCACACCCGGCTACACACCCCGACATCGGCTGAGCCGTTGTTTGTAGTGGTGATCGATGAGATCGCCGCGTTGACTGCGTATGTGACCGACCGCAAGGTCCGCACCGAAATTGAACAACTCCTCGGCCTGCTGCTCTCCCAAGGCCGCGCAGTGGGGATCAGTGTGGTGGCCGCGGTGCAAGACCCGGCCAAAGACACCCTGCCGGTGCGGCAGCTGTTCACCGTGCGGATCGGGTTGCGGCTGACCGAAGCCACCCAAACCACCATGGTCCTCGGGCAAGGAGCCCGTGACGCCGGGGCGGAATGCGACCGGATCCCCGACACCGCCCCGGGTGTCGGGTACATGCTGATCGACGGCACCGCTCAGCCGCAGCGGGTGCGGGCCTTCCACGTCACCGACCACGACATCACCACCCTCGCGCGCCGCTTCCGCCGCCCCACCAGCCGAGCAAGCAGCACCCGCCGGCCACGCGCCACCGATGCCGGCCACACTTCGGGTGAGGGCAACAGTGAACAGCGTTGATTACCTGGGCCAGCTCGCCCTGCCCGGGGTGCCGGACACGGTCGACACGGCGAAGGTGGTCGAGCAGATGGTGCGCCGAGCATCTTCGATGGGGTTCGAATCATGGTGGCGGCGAGCCGAATCAGTTGGATTCTGCGCCCACCCCATCCAACTCGTCGGTGCCGATGAATACAGGCGGGATCGGGTGGTGTGGACGCGGTGCAATAATCGCCGCGCCCACATCTGCCCCTCCTGCTCGGACCTCTACGCTCGCGACACCTGGCAACTCGTCCATGCCGGCGCCGCGGGCGGGCATCACGGCATGCCCATCACGGTGGCCGACCGGCCGCAAGTGTTCCTCACCCTTACCGCCCCCAGCTACGGGGCCGTTCATGCGGCCACACGCGGTGGCGACGGCAAGCGCGGCGTGTGTCGGGATCATCACCGCATCGGTGGCTATCGCCGCTGCCCTCATGGAAAACCGTTGTGGTGCAGCACCGTCCATGATCATGGCGAAGGCCGTGTCGGTCAGCCGCTCTGTAGCGAGTGCTACGACTACGTCGGGCATGTGCTGTTCACCTGGCACCTACCTGAACTGTGGCGCCGCTTCACCATCACCCTGCGACGCGCCCTACACAAAGAACTGAAAGCCACAGGTGTGGATCCGGACGGGGTGCGGGTCAGCTTCATCAAAATCATTGAACTGCAAGTCCGCGCCATCCCGCACATCCACGCCCTGATCCGCCTCGATCCGCACGAGAACGGTGACGACCCGGATCAGACCGATTGGGAATCACCCACCAGTGCAACCAAACTTGCCGCCATCATCGAGCACGCGGCCCGCACCGTGACGCTCGCCCTGACCGATCCCACCACCGACAGCGCCGTGCGGAGGATCAGGTTCGGTACGCAGATCGACACCCAACCCCTCACCGCATCCTCGGCTCCCGAGAAAACGGGTTCGGCTGAGCAGAATTCAGGTATCGCCGGGTCACTGTCAGGGAGGCGGGTGGCGCGCTATCTCGCCAAGTACGTCACCAAGTCCCTGGCCGACCTCGGAATCAGCGCACGACGCCTCTCCACCGAAGCGATCGGCGACCTGGACGTGTCCGAGCATGTGCGTGCCATCCTGACCACCATCAGCGCGCTCGCCGACAAAGGACTCAGCGGGATCAGACGGTGGCTGCACACTCTCGGGTTCCGCGGTCACATCACCTCCAAGTCCCGCCGCTACTCCACCACCATGACCGCCCTACGGCAACGGCGCGCCACCTGGACCCGCAAACAACAATCGAAGAGCACTGCACAACACCCTGATCAGAGACCGTATAGGGGTTCCAGCGGCGCTGTTGACGATGACGATCTGGTCGCGTGGGAATTCGACCGCGCGGGGCACGCGAGCCTCGGCGAACGCACACTGATCATCAGCGCCTCACTACGCCGCATCCAGCAGCGTCATACCGCGCGCGAGGCAAGACAGCCCCGCCGTGGCGCTCCTGTCGAGGTGCTCGATGGTTAGCCCACAACCCCACACCGCCAAGAATGTCCGAGACGAAAGATCGTACAGCCGTGAAGAGTTCACCGAATGGCTCACGGAATCGTGCGAACGCCAACAGGTATCGGTTGCCGTCACCAACCCCACCGTGCTGGCTGACATCGCGATGTTGCTGCGGTAAACCACGAGTAGTCGATCCCGCCGAGCATGACGAAGCGCCTATATGGCACTGTTCTTCTCCTGGATGCAAGAACTCCAAGCTGAGTTGTGACGGGTGATGTCAACGCCAGCGCCGCGTGCGGGCGAACCACGGTTCGAGCCTTGACATCACCCGTCACGACCCGCACCGTCGCCTGCGACCAGAGAAGACGAGGGGACGGTTGTTGTTGTCGTCGATGTAGTGCTTTATCGATGGTCTCGGTCCGGCGGCGACATCAGGAGTCGTCGGGGAGAGTGGAAACCGACGTCGATCTGTGACGCTGGGCGTCAGCTGTTCTCGCCGCGAATCTGAGGGCGGTATATCCCTGGGAGACGACCTGCCGGCCGCACTATTGAGGGCAGTAAGTGCTGCGGTTCAGCCTGCGATGACTCGGCGCACGTCGCTGCTCGTCGAGCTGTTTGGTGCCCGATTCCGGGCATTGTCACTGCGAGCGGCTTCGGTGATCGGCACCTCACCTTCCGTCCCGTCCGCCGCCGTAGTCGGCGCGTAGACGTCGACTTCGGGGAAGCGGTGGCGTAGCCGCGTGATGAGGAACTGGGCCCGGTCGATGTCGCGGCGAAGCTCGGCGGTGACCGAGCGCATCTCTTGTGCCCGTGCCGGGTGGTGCCCGCAGGCCCCTTCACGCTCGGCGACCGCCAGCCTCCGTGTCATGTCGCGAAGCTGCTCGTTGATGGCGGTGATCAGCAGCGCGGCCTGAGCGACATTCGGATCGGTCATGAGGATTATCGTGTCACTTCTGCGGTGACCTGGTGTGCCAGCGGACTACCTTCGCCGGCCGTCTGAGGTTCATAGTTCTGTTGGTTGACGGCGATCGGACTGGACATGGATCCTGGTGGCCGATGATCGAGATTGCCGAGCAGACGGTGTTGGCCGAGGTTGAGCGCAGACTGATCCAGGAGTTTCCCGGGGTCACGTTGGCGGATGTTGATGCTGCGGTCCGTAAGGCTCACGCTCGGTTTGATGCGAGTCCGATTCGAGATTTCGTTCCGCTGTTCGTCGAGAAGCACGCGCGCAGCCATCTTGCACAGCATCACATGGCAACCAGCGCCTAATTCCGCTTGGGTCGAGTCGCCCCCTGCCGTCAAGACCGGGGGCGGAGCCATGCGGACTCTGATCGCTTACACCTATTTAGCCCAGTTAACAGCAACGGCCGCGATACTCTGCCGGTTGACGTTGCCGTCAATCGGAAGGTGATCAGTGGCAGGGTTCGATGACAAGTTCCGCAGCGACCTTGCTGCGCA
This sequence comes from Mycobacteroides franklinii, assembly GCF_002013895.1. Taxonomy (GTDB): domain Bacteria; phylum Actinomycetota; class Actinomycetes; order Mycobacteriales; family Mycobacteriaceae; genus Mycobacterium; species Mycobacterium franklinii. Next base: position 19,502 of record NZ_MAFQ01000019.1, read on the forward strand.
TCTCGCGCGCTTCGCCGCTGCGCCGATCCTGTTCGCTGGGTCGGGGGTTTCGCGGCGATATCTCAACATGCCGGACTGGCAGTCACTGCTGGAAATGCTGGCAGGCATGACCGACCGTGAGTTCAGTTACTACAGGTCGACCGCCAGCGAAGACCTGCCGAAGATTGCCGAGCTACTCGTGGAGCCGCTCAAGGACAGGCTGTGGACTGCCAAGGAGAAGCCGCTGCGGAATAAGCACTCCGACAAGCTGATTCGACCCGACAGCGCGCTCAAGATCTATGTCGCCGAGGTTCTGAAGGACATAGGTTTAAAGAGTTCGATTCCCAGAGCGCTGAGGTCAGAGGTCGATGCACTGCGTAACGCCAAGGTCGACGCGATCATCACGACGAACTACGACCCGTTCCTTGAGACGGTCTTCCCCGACTATCGTGTGTTCGTCGGGCAGGATGAGCTTGTCTTCTCCGATCCGACTGGAATCGCCGAGATTTACAAGATCCACGGCAGTCTGGACGACCCGAACAGTTTAGTCATCACAGAGTCCGACTACGCAGTGTTTCGCGACCGCAACGCCTACCTCGCGGCGAAGCTCCTGACGTTCTTCGCCGAGCATCCGGTGATCTTCATCGGCTACAGCATGACCGACAGCAACGTCCAGTCGATCCTTGGAAGTCTTGCCAGTTGTCTCACCGACGAGCACATGTCGCGGTTGCAGGATCGGTTGCTGTTCGTGAACTGGCAGGAAGGTAGCCAGCATTCGATGGTGCCGACGGTTATTGGTGCCAATGCCCACAACGTGCCCGTTCGCGCGATCACCGTGCCCGACTTCCAGGCGATCTTCGATGTCCTAGCCGCTCTCGATCAGAAGATTCCGAGGCGGACCCTGCGCCAGATCAAGGAGAAACTGTACAAGCTCGTACTCGACAGTGAGGCTCAGGACAGGCTCCTGCACGTGACCGACCTCGACGCAGTTGTTGACGACGATGCAGAGTTCGTCGTCGGAGTGGGAGTTATTGCCGCGGTTCAGAAGCGTGGATACAAGATGGTCGCCCGCCAGGATCTCTGCCACGACGTGCTGCACGAGACAGCGGAATTCGATTCTGACTTCGTGGTGAAGATGACGCTGCCCGAGATGATGAGTCGTGCCGGCAATTTCCCGATGTACAAGTATCTGAGGGCGGCGGGGTATCTCGACACCAGCGGGCACATCAAGGACGACCAGGACATCTCACCAAAGTTGCTGAAACGCATTCAGGACACCAGCAACCTGCGGCCCAGCACCAGCATTATGCGCAAGGCGAAAACTCTTGCGCAGACACATAAGTCGCTCAAGGGGATGATCCAGTACTGCACGACCGATGAGGTGCTGGCACACTTCGGGGCGTTCGCGCACACCGCAATAGAGCCTCGGGTGCTCAAGAACTTCCTAATCGAATGTGAGAATGAATACACCGACGAGGACGGCAAAATGACCTCACAGTTCACGAAGGCGGTGTGCATCTACGACCTACTCAAGTACGGTCCCAAGGCGGACTGGACCGCTGCGTGAGTCCGATCTCGCCGGCTCCGGAGACCGTGACCATCTCCCATGGTTCTGCGGCAGTGGTGTCGTTGGGCTGGGAACTACAGCCGCGTAATTCCGCAGGTAGAGGGCCCGGTATCGACACTCCGACCTTCATGTGTGAAAATCGCACACATGGACCACGTAACGCTTGGACACCGTGTTGCCCGAGCGCGAGAAGACGCGGGCATCCCTCAGAGCAAACTCGCTGAGCTGGTCGACATGGAGCGCACGGCGCTGGTTCGTGCCGAGAAGGGCGAACGCAAACTCGCCATGACCGAGATGGTCGCCATCGCAGAGGCGCTGAGGCGTCCGCTCGCCTTCTTCGTCAACGAGCCGCTGCCAGCAGTGGTCAGCCGCCGGTCAGACAGCGCCCGACCCGATGAGACCTCGCGGGCCCTCGACGACGAGATCGAGTTGTTCGCCAGCGATACGCGGACGCTGCTCGACATGGGCCTGCTTCATCCCGTCAAGCGGGACCAGGAGGCACGTACCCCGCACACTCACCAGGATGCCGAGCAATTGGCGAGGCACGTCCGAGACCAGCTCGATATCGGCAATGAGCCCGTACACCACCTCGCGCACGTGTGCGAACGATTGGGGCTGTACACCTATGCGGCGTCGCTGGGCGAGAACGGACCTGACGGTGGGTGCGTTGAGGTCAGCCACGGCGTGGCGGTTGCCGTTGTCAACGGGCACGTTCGCTCTGGTCGACGGCGTATGACCCTCGCGCATGAACTCGGGCACTGGCTGTGTGGCGACGCCTATGACGGGTCACCAGGTGATGATCACGAGAAGATGATCATGTCATTCGCCATCCACTTCCTCGCTCCTCGTGCAGGAGTGGTAAAGGTCTGGAACGAACACAGCGAATGGAGCACCCGTGACCGTGCACTCGCTGTCGGAGCACAGTTTCGGCTGAGCTGGAAGGCGGCGGTCGGTCAGTTAAAGAACCTGGACCTCATTTCATATGAGGTGTTTCAGTCTCTACTGGACCATGAACCCCGCCACGGGGATTACGTTCGGCTGGAACTATCCTGGGACGACGAACCGAAATGCCCTTATCTTTCACCAGGGTTCGCCGCCGCATGTGTAGAGGGCTACACATCCGGTCGATTGACCGCCGCCAGGACAATCGAACTGCTTCGCGCAACGATGACCCGCGACGATCTTCCAGAGCGGGAAACGGAATCTCTCGCCAGCCTACGAACGCTGTTCGCGGTCGGTGGGGACTGACCCCGCCGCGCAATGGGTGATGGACACCAGCACATTCACCCATTTCTGCCGCGCCGGTCACAGCGGTGTCCTTGAGCGCTTGGCTCCTCAGGGCATCGTGCTGGTGCCGCGCGAGGTCGAAGTGGAGATCGACAAGGCAAGAAACCTCCATCCTGGTGTGCCTTCTGTGGATTCGGCAGCGTGGGCAGAGCGGATATTCATGAATGACGACGAACAATGGACAGCACTGCACGTCAAAGTGGTGCTTGGGGGCGGCACTGGTGAGCACATGGGCGAGTGCGCCGTCATCGCCTGTGCCAAACATCGTGGACTGGTTGCAGTTCTCGATGAACGCGCGGCAGTGGAACAAGCGAAACTGCGCCACATACCGTTCATCGATACGATGCGGCTGGTCGCGCAAGCTCACACCGAGATCTTCGACCGAGACCAAAACCAGACTATCGCTCTGATCGATGCCCTACTCGCCACAGATATGCGCCTGCCCGTGAGATCCGGCGCTGAGCTGTTCAGGTGACCCGGTTTCACACTGCCGGTCAGGTGTCACTCATGGCTGATCATGGCGCACCGGTCGCCAGGACTGATCTGCACAGTGCGCCCTCTGTGATCCGATGCTAAGTCGGCAGCGCCTGTCGCCGTTGACCAGGACGCCTGGCATGAACGACGAAATAGCAAGTCGGACACCAGCCGGATTGTCACACGGGTCCAATCTGGAACAGTTTGCGACAGTCGTGCCTGCGCGACAGAAGCGCGATCTACACACGCCAAACTGGCTGGACGCGGTTGATGTCGAGGCCGCGGGAGCCGGGGGTGCCGGGTGCGATGACGGCGTGGTCGAGTACTGATTTGATGATGGCTTGTTGGCGGTCGATGTCGAGGCCGTCCCATTGGCCGCGTAGCGCGTTGCCGGTGCCCACGAGGTCCACTATTGAGCTGGTGTCGGTGGCTTTTGCGATGTCGCGGCGGGTTTGGGTGATGCGGTTGGTGATGGGGTCGCGGGCAGCGATCCATTCCCGTGCGGTCACCGCGCCCTCGGCATAGAGTGCGGCGAGCTCGTCGAGGCGGGCCTGGTCGGCTTCTAGCTGCGCAGCGAGCGCGGCGACATCAGCGTCGACTCTGGCTTTCCCGTTCAGGGCGTCGGCGAGCTGCGGGGAGTCCAGTCGGGTCAGTACCGCGTCAGTCAACAGTTCTTCGACTGGTTGCGCGACCACGGTGAGTCGGCCGCAGCCGCCGTGGTCGGGGCCTTTGAGGCAGACGTAGCGGCGGACTCGGTTGGTTGGATTGTTGTGGCGGGCTTGGGAAAACAAGCGGTTCCCGCAGCGTCCGCAGCGCAGCATCCCAGACAGTAGGTAGGTGCGTGGGGCGCGGGTCTTGGTCACTGAGCGGGCAGTCATCCGGGCGAGGATGCGGTCCCGCTCGGCGGGGGTGATGATCGCCGGCCACGCCGCGGGACCGATCACCTCCCCGTGATGCTCGCGCAACCCGGCAATCCGTCCTGAGGCCAGGATGTGGCGGACGGTGGTGGTCTGCCACGACGTGGACGCGGGCGGGGCGATCCCGGTGTCGTTGAGCCAAATCGTCAACGATCGGATCGATGCCCCGGCCAGGTAGCGGTCCACCATCTCCCGAACGACTTTCGCTTCGTCGGGGCGGAGGGTGATTTTGTCGGGTTCGTAGCCGAACGGCCGCGCTGGGCCGTGCGGCAATCCTTGTTCGGCGTTCTGCAGCATTTTGCGGCGGATACGCGCGGATTTGCGGCCGGATTCTTTGGCGGCGAACGCGGCGAAAATCCGGGCCATGAACAACCCGTCATCGTTGCCGAGATCGATGTCGGCGGTCACGGTGGCGACATCGCGCACGCCCGCCACTTCACACAGGGTGACGAAGTCTTCCAACTCGACCGGGCGACGATGCAGACGGTCGAGGTTGTAGACGATCACCGCATCACGCGCACCGGATTTCAGGTCATCCAACATCCGGGCGTACTCGCGACGCGGCTTGCCCGAGTAGGCCGATACATCGTTGTCGACGTACTCATCGCCGACCTGCCAGCCCCGATCAGCGGCGAGCTTGCGGCAGTCCTCCAACTGACGTGCCACTCCCAGCCCGGTGCCCTCCACATCGGCGGAGATCCGGGCGTAGATCGCCGCCGACCGCACCCCGACGCGTTGACCGGGAGTTCTCGGTTTCGCCATGAGGGTAGTTTAGCGACATTTGAGCTTCGCGAGCACGTTCATGCTCTTGGACGCGAAGACGCCCAGGCCGCTCTCGAATCCCGTGCCCGGATTGGTCCAAATGGCCCGCTCGTCGGCGTACGTCCAGGGGTTGGAATTGCTGATGAAGGCGAAGTGGACACCCGGCTGCGGCTCATGGCCGGGCAGCTCAACGGTGAGCGTCGGCTGGCGCCGGGCGGCGCGAAAGAAACTCAATACCGCGCGGGTGACGTAGCGCCCTGCGGTGACTTGCTTGCCCTTGTTGCGGTGGGCCTCCATCGCGGCGACCACCTCGCCGTCCAGGCCCATTCCCGCGTTGAAGATGAACCAGCGTTCGCCGCAGTGCCCAAGGGCGATGCGGCGCCATCGCCGCTGCTCGCGGCGATGTTCGTCGAGCAGATCGACCACTTGATTGGTGGCCTGAGCGGGGTCGGCCGACATGCCCAGCGTTCGGGCGAACACATTGGCAGAACCGCCAGGCACCACCGCGATCGCGGGCAGTGGACCCGGCGCTGGGTGGCCAGGCTGGCCAAGTAGCCCGTTCACCACTTCGCTGACCGTGCCGTCGCCACCGTGCACAACGATGACCGCCGCCCCCTCGTCGGCCGCGCGACGGGCCAGCTCGCTGGCGTGTCCGCGATGGTCGGTGTGCAGAACCTGTAGGTGGACACGACTTTCCAGCGCATGAGCCAACAGGTCACGCCCGGCCGCCGTTGTCGAGGTGGCATTGGGATTCACGATGAGGACCGCACGCACGGGGCATGAGCCTAGTCGGATGTTCTTCACGCAAGCTGCTCATCACCGCCGGGATGAGGCCACATAGGCTTGCCCGGTGACCACAGCTGTTCCGAACACTGTTCGCCGCGCCGGAATGATCGTTGCCGGCGAAGGTGCGGTGGGATTGGTGATCGCGCTGGTCCTGGTGGTGCGAGCGGCCAGCGGCGCCGATCAGCATGTGGTCAACGGGTACGGAACGGCCGCGTGGTTCGCCATATTCGGTACCGCCGTGCTCGCGGCCGGCCTCGCGCTTGTCGCGGGGAAGCGCTGGGGCCGGGGGATCGCGGTGATGATGCAGCTGCTGCTGCTACCCGTGGCCTGGTACGCGGCCGTGGGGTCGCATCGGCTCGCTCTGGGCGTACCCATTGCGATTGTCGCGGTCGCCGCGCTGGTGTTCTTGTTCAGTCCCACCGCTCAGATGTGGGCCAGTGGTGACGAGGTCGATACCGACCAATCGGACTAGCGTCAGCGGTCCGAGGCCAGCTCCGCCAAGGCCGGGCCTTGCAGCCGGTAGGTAATCCAATCCGATTGTGGATTGGCGCCGATCGAGTCGTAGAACTTGATGGACGGTGTATTCCAGTCCAGAACAGCCCAATCCAGCCGGGTATAGCCGTTGGCTACGCATTCGGCGGCCAGCGCCGACAACAACGCCTTGCCTAGCCCGGTACCGCGCTGCTCGGGCTTGACGTACAGATCCTCAAGGTAGATGCCATGGTGTCCGGTCCAGGTCGAGAAATTCAGGAACCACACCGCGGTACCGCAGACCACGCCATCGGCCTCGGCGACGTGTGCGAAAAGGGCTGGATTCGAGCCGAATAGCGCCGTGCGCAGTTGTTCCGGGGCGATGAGGCACTCCTCGCGCGCGTTCTCGTACTCCGCGAGATCCTCGATGAGTCCGACGATGGCGGGCACGTCGGCTTCGGTAGCGCGGCGAATCTGGGTGTTACTCAATCTCGGCTCCTAACCCTGCCAATACGGTCCGGAATTTGACGGTGGTCTCGGATAATTCGTCTTGGGGGTCCGATTCTGCGACGAGTCCGCCGCCGGCGTAAGCGCGGATCGCGGTGCGGTCGGCGGACAGTTCGGCACAACGGATCGAGACGGCCCACCGACCGTCCCCGTTGCCGTCGCACCAGCCAACCGCGCCCGCATAGAATCCCCGATCGCCCTCGATGCGCGCGATCAGGTCGGCCGCCCCCTTGGTGGGGGTGCCGCACACCGCGGGAGTGGGATGCAAGGCCAGGGCTAAATCAAGTGCCGTGGTTGAGCTTTGACGTAAGCGGGCGCTGATGGCGGTGCTCAGATGCCAGAGCGCGGCGGTACGGCTCAGCGTCGGTTCCGGCGGCACCTGCACGTCGACGCACAAGGACGCGAGATCCTCACGCAGCTGATCGATCACCACGGAGTGCTCGTGACGGTTCTTGTGTGAGCCCGCCAGGTCTTCGCCTGTCCGCCGATCCAGAGACGGGTCCTTGGATCGCGGGGCGGAACCGGCGAAGGGATGACAGATCACCATGTCCCCGCGGCGTTCCACCAACAATTCTGGACTGCAGCCCACCATGGTGTGCCCGCGGAATCGGTCACCGGCTGGGGAGAGGTCCACGCAAAAGCTGTTGGCATCGGGGTCGTTTCGGATCAACCGATGTGTCAGTACCAACGGGTCCACGGGCGCGTCGGCCCGCAGTTCCAGCACGCGTGCCAGGACAACCTTGGATAGCCCTGCGCGGCTGTCGCGGAGCACCTCGACCGCCTCGGTGACCCTCCGCAGATGCTCGGAAGGCTCCGGTATCTGTTGCGTCACATGGATATTCGGCATGGTGCCGTAGAACTCTTGCGGCTGTCCGCGTTGAACCGTGACCGGAACCGTCAGCGCGGCGGGTTCGGTGGTGTCAAAAGGAAGGGCGCCAACCAGCATGTGATGACGACCGCTGCGCAAGGCCTCCGCCGCGTTGGAGACGTCGTCGTAGGTGGTGTCCCGGCCATATGCGTACAGCGCATCGGTCGCCCGCGACATCACGAAATGTGGGTGCGCGGGGGAGTTGGTGGCCGTCATGTCAGCTTGACGGTACCGGGTGCTGATACCCGGTCAGGCCAAGCGCGGCCACCTGGCGCTGGCCGTGCTCATGACCGCCCACGGCGACGGAGGCCGTGGCCATGCCGAGTCGAGTGCCCTCTTCGAGAGGCAGATCGATCCACCGGGTCATCAGAGCGCGCGAGAAGTGGCCATGGCCCACCAGCAGTACATCGCGTTGGGCGAGGTCAGTGGTGATCTTCGCGATCACCCGGTCGGCTCGGGCCTGTACCTGTGCCACGGACTCGCCGCCGGGGCAGCCGTGCGTCCAGACCAGCCAGCCCGGGTCGTTCATGCGGATCTGTGGCGTGGTCAGGCCCTCGTAGGCGCCGTAATCCCATTCGGCCAGATCGTCCCAGACCTCGGCGACGTTCAGTCCGGCCAATTCGGCCGTCTGAATCGCGCGTCGGCGAGGGCTGCTCAGCACCAGCGGGTCATTCAGATCGAGATCCTTGAGCACCTCGCGGGCCGCAACAGCCTGGGCGCGACCGATTTCGGTGAGATCAAGGTCGGTGCGTCCGGTATGTCTGCCGATTTTTGACCACTCGGTTTCGCCGTGACGTAGCAACAACATTCGGTGCTGGGATGAGCCGCTCGCGCGAAGACCATCGGGAATGGGGGCAGACACAGGTTGATTGTGCCGTACCGACTTCCGTCGTGATTGTGTTCGGCATGCCAGTATGTGGGCGTGACTAACCGGGACGTTCTTCGCCCAAGCGGCTCATCGCGGGTGCTGGCGGTAGCCAATCAAAAGGGTGGGGTGGCCAAGACCACGACGGTCGCGTCGCTGGGTGCGGCGTTGGCGCAGGCCGGTAAGAAGGTTCTGCTGGTCGACCTCGATCCGCAGGGCTGCCTGACGTTCTCGCTGGGACAGGATCCGGACCGGTTGGGGCTCTCGGTGCACGAGGTGCTGCTGGGGCAGGCTGATATCAAGGAAGCGCTGCTTACTACCAGTGAAGATCTGACGCTACTGCCTGCGAATATCGACCTGGCCGGTGCCGAGGCGATGCTGTTGATGCGCGCGGGCCGCGAATACGCGCTGAAACGAGCGCTCGAATCGCTGGGCGACGAGTTCGATGTGGTGATCATCGACTGCCCGCCCTCGCTGGGCGTGCTGACACTGAATGGTTTGACGGCGGCCGACTCGGTGATGGTGCCACTGCAGTGCGAGACACTGGCGCATCGTGGTGTCGGCCAGTTCCTGCGGACGGTCACCGATGTTCAGCAGATCACCAATCCCGGGCTGACGCTGCTGGGCGCGCTGCCCACGCTGTACGACTCACGGACCACGCACAGTCGCGATGTGCTGTTGGACGTGGCAGATCGCTACGAGCTCCCGGTGCTGGCTCCGCCGATCCCCAGGACTGTGCGGTTCGCCGAGGCGAGTGCCTCGGGTGCCTCGGTGCTGGCGGGCCGCAAGAACAAGGGTGCGCTGGCCTATCGCGAGCTGGCGCAGAGCCTGGTGAAGCACTGGAAGAGCGGCAAGGCCATGCCGACCTTCACCCCGCCCGCCGACTGAATTCACTGCGCGTTCGATTCAGATTGACGCTAACCGTGGATCTGAATCGCCTCATTCCGCGCGCTTGCAGCGCGGAGAGTTACGAGGAGCATGCGATCATCTCGGCCGATCGCTAAGACGTGGAATTGCACGATGATTGGGATGGGTTCGGTCAGCGCCTGGCGGCCAGCGGTGCAACGACTTTGGAATCGGTTCTCGTGTACGAGAATGAGATCTCGCTGGTGCTCGAGGATCATCGTTTGGCGCACAGTCAAGACATTTCTTCAGTTGTACCTAGGGGCCGTTGCCCTGAGAATCGCCAAATATGTTCACCGCGATGCAATTTGGTGTGTGTGCAACAAGACGCGTCCCGCGCGCACGCGCGATGGCGTGGTGGATGACGGCCGGATCGATGACCAGACGGCGATCGGCGCCGCCGCGATAGAGGTGGCCAAGGCGCAGTTGGCGGAACGCGCGGACGGTAGCCAGCCACAACCCCCTTGCCTACAAGGTATGGGCGACGGGCGATTACGTCGTGAACGGCACACTCCCGCCCAACAGTGGATACTTCTGACGATGACCGATCCTTTGGCCGTCGTGGTGCCCCGGAGACTGTCGACCGGCGCGGACCCACGGATCGTGGCGGCGAACCGCCTGTTCGACCTGATCGTGGCGCTGGCCGAGGATGTCGGGCTCACACCGATCGTCACGGATGATCCGGACTACCCGCTAGAAGGTGTGGGCGGTGTGCTGTTGCCCGGCGGGGGAGACGTCAATCCGCATCGGTACGGCTGCACATCGACGGCGGCCGTGTACGACGTCAACGACGAGCAGGATCACCTGGACTTCACGTTGACCGCCAGGGCGCGCGATGCACAGCTACCGATACTGGGCATCTGCCGTGGCGCCCAGGTGCTCAACGTCGCCTACGGCGGAGATCTGCAGGTGGATCTGGCTGCAGGGTCGGTGGACCACGGTGCAGCGGTGTTCTCTTGGCACCCGGTGCATCTCGCGCCTGATACCCGCGTGCGTGCCGCGCACGGAGCCGACGAACTCGTCGTCGCGTCCGCTCACCATCAAGCAGTGGCATCCCTGGGAGCGGGCCTGGTGACGACGGCATGGGCCGACGACGGTGTCATCGAGGCCTTCGAATCGGAAACCGGATGGGTCCTTGCGATCCAGTGGCACCCGGAGGCTCCGGGAGTGCCCAAACGCCTTCAGCAGGCGCCCTTCAAGGCGTTCGCGGATGCGGTGGCGCAGTCGGGTCGGGGCGCCCTGTCAGCCCAGCGCGAAGATTCGTGAACCGCGTTGCTCCACCAATGTGTTGCCGACGACGGCGCTGATGACGGGGCTCTTCTCGTCGGCCAGGTCACGCTGCACCGCAAGGGACTTGCGGAACTCGCCGGTGGTCATGTTGAAGACGTCGATGCCGCCCTCGACGGGGACGACGAGCTCACCGGCCATGTTCGTGCCCGGCCCTAGGGGCCTTTTGGTGGTGGGCAGCACGAATCTGTAGGACAGGTCGGAGGCGCTGAGCACCAGCACCTGATTGCCCGTCCACCATGTGATGACATCACCGGCTTGGGCGGCGGCATTGGTCTGGGCAATCTCGCCCGGCAGCACCGTCGCGCCGACACGCATCCCGCGGTCGTCGAACACCACCAGCTCGTTGCGGGTGCCCGGCAGGTAGACGGCCGAGCGGGTGTCCGCGACCGCGAGCACCTTGGCCGCGGAACCGCGTTCCACCCCGGGCAACACCGCCGAGTAGAGCTCCTCCGGCTTGTCGTTGTCCTTGGGCGTCGGCTTCTGCAATGTCAGCCGCAACGTGGGGTCCTGGGGGCAGGTTTCCAGCACCGCGAGCACGCTCGCCCCGACCGCGCCCGACTTCAGCGTGCAGTCCACCCGGGGCTGACTGTTGGGATTCAAGGGTGCGACAACCCGTCCGTACTCGAGGGTGCGCACCATGTCCGAACGCCACAGTTCGAGCCGGGTGCTGCCGAGCGCCAACACATAGGTGCCGTCGGTCGACAGCGACACCTTCGGGTCATTGGGACTGCTGCGCAACGGGCCTCGGCGGCCGGTCTGCCCGTCGATCATGGTGACCTGACCGCATCCGCGTGCGTCGCGATAGACCGCCACCGCATCATCGATGAAGCCGATCGCGCCGCACAGATCGCGGTTGCGTCGGGCGTACGACCACAGCTGCGCACCGGTCACCGGATCGTGGGCCACCACATCGTGCCCGTCGGCGCTGACGATCGCACCACTGGCGATGACGGGGCCTTTGGTGGCCGCACTCGCGGTCGACCACAGCTCGCGCACCGAGTCGGGGACCCGGCTGGCGCTCATCGGACGTTTGATGTCCCCGGCGGCGGGGTGGCTGACGGTGGCGCGGGCATCGCTGGTCCACCAGATCGTTGTGCCGGTGACGGCGACCACGACGGCAATCACCGCCGCGGCAATGATGTCGGCCCGGGTGCGCCGCTCCGGTGCGATCACGCCGAGGCGGTGGTCGCGGCCGGGCGCCGCCGCCTACGACGGCGGGCAGGAGCAGCCTGGTCTCCGTCAGCGGTGGCCACCGGAGCTGGTGCTTCGGTGGCTGAACCCTCGGCGGGCTCACCGGCGCGCGTGCGGCGCCGGGTGCGGGTGCGCTTGGGCTTGTCGCCCTCGGCGCGCTCGGCCCGCGGTGCGCGGCGCTTCGGGCCGCCGGAGAACTTCTCACCGACGGAACCGGTGACATCGGTCGGGATGTTCAGCTCGGTGAACAAATGCGGTGAGGTGGAATAGGTTTCGTCGGGATCGGGCACGGCGAGGCCGAGCGCCTTGTCGATCAGCTGCCAGCGTGCGATGTCGTCCCAGTCGACGAGAGTGACCGCGATGCCGGTGCGCCCGGCGCGCCCCGTGCGTCCAATGCGGTGCACGTAGGTCTTGTCGTCCTCGGGGCACTGGTAGTTGATGACGTGGGTGACATCGTCGATGTCGATGCCGCGCGCGGCCACGTCGGTGGCGACCAGCACGTTGATCTCTCCGGAGCGGAAGGAGGTCAGGGCCTTTTCGCGGGCGATCTGACCAAGGTCGCCGTGCACGGCACCGACAGCGAAACCGCGCTCGGCCAGCTCGTCGGAAACCTTCTGTGCGGTCCGCTTGGTACGGGTGAACACCATGGTGGCGCCCCGGCCATCCGCCTGGAGGATGCGGCTGACCAACTCGATCTTGTCCAGGGCGTGTGCCCGGTACACGAACTGTTCGGTCGAGTCGTGCACCGATGATGAATGAGGAGCCTCGGCCCGGATATGGGTCGGGCGATTCATGAAGGTACGGGCCAGTGTGATGATCGCATCGGGCATGGTCGCCGAGAACAGCATCGACTGGCGACCCGACTCTGCCGATGGTGCCAGCGCCAGAATCCGCTCGATATCGGGTAGGAAGCCCAGATCCAGCATCTCGTCGGCCTCATCCAGAACCAGCATGGCCAGACCACCCAATTGCAGGTGTCCCTGTTGGGCGAGATCCAGCAGACGTCCGGGGGTGCCGATGACGACGTCAGCACCGGCGCGAAGCGATGCGATCTGTGCCTCGTACGGCCGGCCGCCGTAGATGGAGACGACGCTGAAGTCACGGTCGCCCGCCGACAGGTACTTGGCAGCCTTGGTGAGGTCATCGAAGACCTGGATGCACAACTCGCGCGTAGGCACGACGACCAGGGCGCGGGGGGTGCCGTTCAGCGGCCGGTCCTCGACACCGGTGGCGATGCGGTGCAGCAGCGGTACGCCGAATGCGTAGGTCTTTCCCATACCGGTACGGGCCTGGCCGATGAGGTCCGATCCGGCGAGAGCGAGGGGCAGGGTGAGTTCCTGGATGGCGAACGGATGCTCTATCCCGACCTCGCTGAGGGCCCGGACTATCTCGTCGCGGACGCCGAGTTGGGCAAAGGTGTGTTCGATATGGCTCATGGTTTTGGGTACGTGCCTTTCGTGTTTTTCGCTCAGCGCGCACGATCGGTAGGTCGGATTCCTAAAGATTCCAAGGGGCCGGGCTCGCGTTAATCGGCGAAGGCGGCACGTGCACGCACATTTCCTGTGGGAGAACTCCTGTGTACTTCATGGTCAGGGCGGTAGTCCCGCCTCCATGGTAGCGGGTGAGCTGCGATTTTCCGATTCGCCATGGTTTGCCGCGCGGATCGGTGTCCTCGACCGGGGGCCCGACTAGAGTTCCAGGCATGACTGAGCCCGATTCACTTCGCGCAAGCTGGGGTTCCCTCCCGCCTGCGGGGGCCTCATCGACGGACGTCGATCCTCCTGGTGTCAATCAGCTGTTCGCGGTGATCGCGTACGGCGAGGTCGCGGCCTTCTACCGGTTGACCGACGAGTCCAAGATGGCACCTGACTTGGCGAGCAAGATCGCCATCGCCAGCATGGCCGCCTCGCAGATGCGTCACTACGAGGTGCTTCGGGATGCGATGGAGGCCAAGGGGGTTGACGTACTGGCGGCCATGGAGCCGTACGTCAAGACGCTCGAGAACTACCACTCGCTGACCCTGCCGCGCACCTGGTTGGAGGCCATGGTCAAGACGTACATCGGTGACTCGTTGGCCGCCGATTTCTATGGCGAGGTTGTCGACTCGCTGCCGGGCGAGTCAGCGGCGGTGCTCAAGTCGGTGTTGGGCACGACGGGACACTCGGAGTTCGTCATCGCGCAGGTGCGTGGCGCGGTCAAGGACAACTCGCAGCAGCGCAATCGGCTCACCCTGTGGGGGCGCCGCCTGCTCGGCGAGGCCATCACCCAGGCACAGCATGTGCTGGCCCAGCACGACGAGCTCGCGGACCTCGTGCTGTCCGGTGGTGCCGGTCTGGGCAACCTCAACGAGTTCTTTGAGCGGCTGCAGAGCGCCCATGCCGAGCGGATGGCTGTCCTCGGGCTGGGGTAGGGGCTGGGAATGGGCGACGTGCCGATACCGCCGTTCGCGGATGGTGCTTCTGCGCGCCGGTTCTGGCGGTTGCTGTTGTTGTTCTTGCACCAGGCGAAGCGTCCCGGTGAGTCTGTGTCGCTCCACCACTTCCTGCTGGCGATGACGATCGATGAACATTCCCCGGATCGAGACGGTGCGCGGTGTTCATCATGCACGCAGCCGTACCCGTGCCGGACGGTTCTGCGGGTCGTACTTTTCGCCCGATTCCCCGTCGACTGGACCCCGCACGGTCTGTCGGCGCTGCTTGTCGACGTGGGGTTGCTCAGTCAATCCGCGACGTTCACGTCCACGAGCTGGGACTGGTACGACAGTGACTATTCCGAGCACATCAGCCGGGACGCGGACACCGGTGAGTGGAGTCGCCGTCGACACGGTAAGGGCGAGAACTACGAGAACGTGTTGCCGGTCGGTGATGACGCCGCGATGTGTCGGTACATCGCGGGCTACACCTTCAGCAGCCACCCGTTTCCTTTCGGGTGGGCTGTCGATCCGCGGGAGGTCACCGATGCTCGCGCCGGGACGCCCGCCGCGCTCCAGTATTGGGGCGAGCATTCGCAGTACCCCTACATTGCGAGCCACATCGATTGTGGGACCGCGGAGTCAGATTCGTGAAACAGGCGGGGCCGTCTACTTGGCGCAGCGGGCGATGATGCCGTTGTTGCTCTGCACCGCCAGCATCTGGTTCGCGCTGTTGGTGATCGAGCAGTTGACCTGGCTGGCGAAGCTCGTCGCGGTGATCGAACCACCGGTGATTCCGGGACTCGGGGTGACGATCATCGTCCATGGCAGGGAGGCGCCGAGCACCGTGCGGGTCACGCCGTTGCCATCGGTGTAGGTGATCGTCAGCAGATCACCCGGGGTCTGGTTGCCGGTCACGTAGTACGCGAACGCCGCAGGTGTGATGGGCCGCTGGCCTTCCGGCGGCAGCATCGGGTTGGACGGGGGCGGCTCGGGCGGGGGTGCCTCCGTGGAGGGCTCCACGGTCGGCGTTTCCTGCACGGGCGTGCTCGTCACGGTGGTCGTGGAGGGTTTCGCGGACGACGTCGCGGACGGAGGCGGCGGAGGGGGAGTCGTCGTCACCGGTGTCAGCGAAGGCACGGGCGTGGTGACCGCGGCAGCGGGTGGTTTGTCGTTGCCGCCGCTGAGCACGACTGCCGTCGCGATCACGGCGATCGCGAACACGGCCCCGGCTATCGACGCGACCCATTTCCAGTTCTCGTTGGAACCCGGCGGCCTGTACTCGAAGTCCTCGTCAAGACCCGAGTACTCCGTGTACTGCGGGGCAGTCTCGGAGTTGTACGGATCGTCGTGGGGCTCGTAGTCGTGCGAGTACCGAGAATCTCCGCGATAACCGACCATTATCAGCGCTTCCTCTCAGCCCCATGTCAAATGTTAAACCTGGTACAGATGTTACTGCTGTGACTAACGGTCGGCTGCGATCATGCGAGGTGTGTCGGCCCAGACGGCGTCGGCTAACCTCTGCAGTACACGCTCAATGACCTGGAAGGTACCCTGGTGGAGATCAAGATCGGTGTCACAGATAGCCCGCGCGAGCTGGTCATTTCTAGCGATCAGGCCCCGGCTGACGTCGAGAAGGTCGTATCGGCGGCGCTGGCCAAGGAGTCGGATGTGCTGCAACTCACCGACCAGAAGGGGCGCAAGTACCTGATCGCGGCAGCCCGGATCGCCTACGTGGAAATCGGCGTGGCTGACGCGCGTCGCGTCGGCTTCAGCGGCTAGCCCAGCGGCTGAAGCGGCACGTGTGAGAGCCCGCCCCAGGCGAATCCGACGGTCGCATTGACGGCGTCGTCTTTGGAGATGGGCTTCTCATTGTCCAGCCAGTACCGCGCGCTGACCTGGCTGATCCCCACCAGGCCGACGGCCACCATGCGGGCATGGTGGGGATCCAGCCCGGAATCGTGGCTAACCAGGTCGAATACCGCATCGGTGCAGGCGCTGATGGCGCCCTCGACCCGCTCGGTGACCTGAGGGACGCCCACGAGATCGTTCTCGAAGATCAGGCGGTAGCCCTGGCTGTCGTGCTCGACGAAATCGAAGAATGCCATCACTGCCGCGCGTAGCCGCTGACGGTTGTCGGTGGTGGTGCGTAGCGCCTGCCGCACACTGGAGACCAGATTGTCGGCGTGCTTGTTCAGCACGGCCAGGTACAGCTCCAGCTTGCTCGGAAAGTGTTGGTAAAGAACGGGTTTACTTACGCCCGCGCGTTCGGCGATCTCGTCCATGCCGGCGGCGTGGTAGCCGCGGTCGACGAATATCTCGCTGGCAGACCCGACCAACTGGCCGCGCCGCTCGTCGCGAGGCAGTCGCCCACCACGTCGTGTGTTTCCCTGAGTTGAATCCTGCGTCGCCACCGTCGAGTTCACCGCGCCCCGACGCCCGGCCAGATTCGCAAGATCACGCATGTCCTTATCCTCTGCGCGCACACGACTACATGGTCGCCTACGCCATCTCACTCAAGCGGCAATTCAATCCGCTTAAACCCGAACTACAGACAGTACTCCTGGCGCCTGGCGGCGTGCCCGAGGCGGGATGGCCTGTCGCTATGCCATTCTTGCTGCGTGACCTACGACCGGCACCAATGGGCGCATAATCGTAGGTCCATGCCAGAAACCTTGGACGACTCCCTTCGCCCGGTCGGCTCATCAATGAGTCGACTGTCGGTACAGGAATCCGCCGAACGCTATGAGCCGCTGCGCGCCCAGCGCGATCCGCTCGCCGAGGGCAGTGGACGAGTCCGCTCTGATCGGCGCGACCGCGAAC
Organism: Mycobacteroides franklinii; assembly: GCF_002013895.1. Classification (GTDB taxonomy): domain Bacteria; phylum Actinomycetota; class Actinomycetes; order Mycobacteriales; family Mycobacteriaceae; genus Mycobacterium; species Mycobacterium franklinii. The sequence goes on from NZ_MAFQ01000019.1 coordinate 36,602, forward strand.
GCTGGCGCAAGCAGACCTGGCTCGGACGTTTCATCTCCACGTATGGATGGCGCGCCTACGCCATCCCGCTGCTGGTCGCGCTGACTGTTTTCGTTGGCTACCAAACCGTCACACAGCGTGACCATGTCCACGGCGGTGCCGACGGTCCTAACGAGCCGGTGGCCGATCCGCCCTCTATCGGCGCACTGGGCGACGCCATCATTGGCGCGCCGCCGAAGGGCCTCACGCAATTCGATGCGAGCCTGCCCGACGGGGTGCTGCCGGAAGGGGAACCCTTCACTGCTCAGGGCGCAAGGACGTGGCACATTGTGCCGGGCACCACGCCCCAGGTCGGACAGGGCGCCGCAAAGGTCTTCTCGTACACCATCGAGGTCGAGGACGGCATCGACACAATGGGTTTCGGTGGCGATGAGGCATTCGCGCGGATGGCTACGCAGACCTTGGCCAGCCAGAAGAGCTGGACACACAACCCCCAATTCGCCTTCATCCGAGTCGATTCCGGCACCCCAGATTTTCGTATCTCGCTGACCTCGCCGGACACCGTCCGTGAAGGTTGTGGGTACGAGATTCAACTCGAATCCTCGTGTTACAACCCGCGTTATGGCGAGAACGGCGAGCAGCGTGTTTTCATCAACGAGGCGCGCTGGGTGCGCGGCGCGGTCCCGTTCCAGGGCGACATCACCTCCTATCGCCAGTACGTCATCAACCACGAGGTCGGCCATGCCATCGGCTACCGCAGCCACGAGCCCTGCGAGCAAGACCAACAGTTGGCGCCGGTGATGATGCAGCAGACGTTCAGCACCAGCAATGACGTCGCGGCGAAGTTCGATCCCGACTCGATCAAGCCCGACGGTAAGACCTGCCGCACCAACCCCTGGCCGTATCCGATTCCGTAGCGGCCCCGGTCCTGACCCCGGGAAGGGTTGGCATCCCGATACTGTTGATGCAGCTGTAGCCCTCACACCACCCCAGGAGTCACGGTGCCCACATTGCCGCCGTTGGTAAGTCCCGCCGCGGAACTGACCCGCGAAGAAGTCGCCCGGTACAGCCGGCATCTCATCATTCCCGACCTTGGCGTGGACGGGCAGAAACGCCTCAAGAACGCCAAGGTGCTCGTCATCGGCGCCGGGGGCCTTGGATCCCCGACGCTGCTCTACCTCGCCGCCGCGGGCGTCGGCACCATCGGCATCGTCGAGTTCGACGTGGTCGACGAGTCCAACCTGCAGCGTCAGATCATCCACGGCCAGTCCGATATCGGCAGGTCCAAGGCTCAGAGCGCGCGGGATTCGGTGTTGGAGATCAACCCGCTTGTCGAGGTGCGACTCCACGAGCTGCGGTTGGAGCCGGATAACGCGGTCAACCTGTTCCAGCAGTACGACCTGATCCTGGACGGCACCGACAACTTCGCGACCCGCTACTTGGTCAACGATGCTGCGGTGCTCGCGCACAAGCCATATGTGTGGGGTTCCATCTACCGTTTCGAGGGCCAGGTATCGGTTTTCTGGGAGGACGCGCCCGACGGGCTCGGCCTGAATTACCGCGATCTTTACCCCGAGCCGCCGCCTCCGGGCATGGTGCCCTCCTGCGCGGAGGGCGGCGTGCTGGGCATCCTGTGCGCCTCTATTGCTTCGGTGATGGGCACCGAGGCCATCAAGCTGATCACCGGAATCGGTGACTCGCTGCTCGGCCGGCTCACGGTGTACGACGCGCTCGACATGACGTACCGCACCATCAAGATCCGCAAGGACCCGGCGACGCCCGAGATCACCGAGCTCATCGACTACGACGCGTTCTGCGGCGTGATCAGCGATGAGGCCTCCGCCGCCGTCGCCGATTCCACTATCACCCCCCGTGAGCTGCGCGAATTGCTCGACGCCGATAAGAAGGTGGCGTTGATCGACGTGCGTGAACCGGTCGAGTGGGACATCGTCCACATCGACGGTGCCGAGCTGGTTCCCAAGTCGACCCTCGAGTCGGGCGACGGCCTCGCCAAGCTGCCGCAGGACCGTCAGGCGGTGCTGTACTGCAAGACGGGGATTAGGTCGGCAGAGGCGCTTGTGGCCGTGAAGAAGGCCGGTTTCGCGGACGCGGTGCACCTGCAGGGCGGCATCGCCGCCTGGGCCAAGCAGGTGGACCCCGACATGGTCATGTACTGATCGGTTCGAGAACAGCAACAGTCACATATCGCGGGACTAACTCCCTGTGACCGCCGACACGAACACCGAGCGAACACAACCCAGTTCATTGCAGGCGGTAACGTATCCCGCGTGACAGTGGACCGCCCACCCGAGCACGTGCTCGCGACTTACGGGCTCAGCGGCGTCAAGCCAGTCCAGCTCGGCCCCACTTGGGAGGGCGGCTGGCGCTGCGGTGAAGTGGTGTTGTCCCTGGTAGCGGACCATGCGCGTGCTGCGTGGTCGGCCAAGGTGCGCGACACTCTGTTCGTCGACGGGGTACGGCTGGCGCGACCGGTCCGCTCCACCGATGGACGGTATGTCGTATCGGGTTGGCGCGCGGACACATTCGTCGCCGGCGCGCCCGAGCCCCGGCATGACGAGGTCGTATCGCTGTCGGTGCGCCTCCATGAGGCCACCTCCAAGCTGGAGCGTCCCCGATTCCTGACTCAGCCTCCGGTGGCGCCGTGGGCTGATGTCGACGTGTTCATCGCCGCCGATCGCGCGGCCTGGGAAGACCGGCCGCTGCAGTCGTGGCCTTCGGCGGCCCGGGTATCGCCCGGTTCACCCGACGGTCAGCGATCCATCGACCTGATCAACCAATTGGCGAGCCTGCGCCGGCCCACCAAGAGCCCGCCGCAGCTGGTGCACGGAGACCTTTACGGCACTGTGCTTTTCGCGGGTGCCGCCGCACCCGGCATCACCGATATCACGCCGTACTGGCGTCCCGCCTCCTGGGCGGCCGGTGTTGCCGTGGTGGATGCGCTGTCGTGGGGCGATGCCGATGACGGTCTCATCGAACGTTGGGCGACACTGCCGGAGTGGCCCCAGATGCTGTTGCGGGCGTTGATCTTCCGATTGGCCGTGCATGCTCTGCATCCGCGTTCCTCGTCGCAGTCCTTCCCGGGGCTGGCACGGACCGCGGCTCTGGTGCGTCTGACCCTCTAGTTCCTCGCCGAGCGTGAGCGTCTGCGTGACGTAGAGCACACTCTGCTCACGCTCACATGACAGACTGATGTGAGCGAGATGTGATGGCTCGGTCATCGCCAGCAGCGCCGCCGCAACAAGATTTTCCTACCTTGCTTGCATGGCGAACAAAACGGCAGCAGCCCCAATTGCACGGCGCGGACGCTGGATTGAGAACTGGGATCCCGAGGACGTCGTCGCCTGGGACAACGGTGGCGCGAAAGTCGCGCGGCGCAACCTGATCTGGTCGGTGGTGGCCGAGCACGTCGGGTTCTCGGTGTGGTCCATCTGGTCGGTGATGGTCTTGTTCATGCCGCAGAACGTCTATCACATCGACGCCGCTGGAAAGTTCTTCCTGGTGGCCATGCCGACACTGGTAGGCGCGGTATTGCGCTTGCCGTACACCTTCGCCACCGCCTGGTTCGGCGGTCGCAACTGGACCGTCTTCAGCGCCCTGGTGCTGGCGGTCCCCACCTCGCTGACGCTGTATTTCATGGCGCACCCCGAGACCTCGTACACCACCTTCATGATCGTTGCTGCGGTCGCTGGATTAGGCGGCGGAAACTTCGCCTCCTCGATGACCAATATCAACGCCTTCTACCCGCAACGGTTCAAGGGCTGGGCCCTTGGCCTCAACGCCGGCGGCGGGAACATCGGAGTGCCAGTGATCCAGGTCATCGGCCTGCTGGTCATCGCCACCGTCGGGAACCGCTCACCGCATTGGGTGGCCGCCATCTACCTCGTGTTGATCGCGTTCGCTGCCGTGGGTGCGGCACTGTTCATGGACAACCTGGCCAACCAGAAGACCGATGGGCGCTCGCTGATCGACGTGATGAAGTTCCGGGACTCGTGGATCATCGCCTTCCTCTACATCGGCACATTCGGTTCCTTCATCGGGTTCAGCTTCGCGTTCGGTCAGGTGCTGCAGCTCAACTTCCTTGCCGGGCTGGCGCACAGTGGCTTGACCCCGGCTCAGGCCGCGGCGCAGGCCTCACTGCACGCCGCCCAGATCGCCTTCATCGGACCGCTGCTCGGCTCGCTCGCCCGTCCGTTTGGCGGTTGGCTGTCGGACCGCACCGGTGGCGGCACGATCTCGCTGTACGCATTCGTTGCGATGATTTTCGGTGCCGGAATTCTGGTGGCGGCGGGAACGGTGAGCGACCGCGCGGGCGGTGCGCCCTCCGGAGCCATCATGACCGCCTACGTCACCGGATTCATCGTCTTGTTCATCGTCTCCGGAATCGGCAATGGCTCGGTCTACAAGATGATTCCGTCGGTTTTCGCGGCGAAGGCGCGCAGTGCCGGGCACGACGAGACCTGGTCGCGGACCATGTCGGGTGCGTTGATCGGGGTGGCCGGAGCGATCGGCGCACTGGGCGGTGTCGCCATCAACCTGGTGCTCCGCGCCTCGTACCTCAGCGCCGCCAAGTCGGCGACCATGGCCTTCTGGGTTTTCCTCGCATTCTATGTCGTCTGCGCCCTGGTCACCTGGTACGCGTACGTGCGTCGCCCCGTCGGCGAGGCTGTGGTGGCGACGCCCAGCATCAGTGCGAAAAATGAAGTGGCGGTGTGAAACTCATGAACAAGAAAGCTGTTGTCATCGGCCACGGAATGGTCGGTCACCGATTCGTCCAGGTCCTGCGTGAACGCGATGCCACCGATCAGTGGCAGGTCACCGTTCTCGGCGAGGAAACCGACGCCGCCTACGACCGGGTGGCGCTGTCCTCGTACATCGACAGCTGGAACCGGGACACGCTGGCGCTCACCGGAAATGACTACGCCGACGATCCCATGGTGACACTGCACCTGGGGGATCGGGTGGTGGGTATCGACCGGGTGAACCAGACCGTCACGACAGCAGCGGGCACCGTGCTGGACTATGACGCGCTCGTCATGGCCACGGGGTCCTACCCCTTTGTGCCGCCGGTACCGGGCGGCGACGCCGACGGCTGCTTCGTCTATCGCACCATGGATGATCTCGACGCCATCAAGGCTGCCGCGGACAAGTCTCCGGGCAGCGCGGGTGTCGTCATCGGCGGCGGGCTGCTGGGGCTGGAGGCGGCGAATGCGTTGCGCCTCATGGGTTTGGCGCCGCATGTTGTGGAGCTGAATCCGCGACTGATGCACCTGCAGGTCGACGAGGGCGGTGGTGCCCTGTTGACCCGGCTGGTGACCGATCTGGGACTTACGGTGCACACCAGTGTGTCCACGCAGGCCATCGAGACGGCGGAGGACGGGTCGCTCTCCGTTCAGCTGTCGGACGGATCGGCGATCGACGCTTCGGTGCTGGTGTTCTCGGCGGGCATTCGGCCACGCGACGAGCTGGCCCGCGAATGCGGACTAGAACTGGCTGAACGCGGCGGAATTTTCACCGACCGTGGCTGCCAGACAAGCGATCTGCACATCTACGCGATCGGTGAGGTCGCGGCCATCGAGGGCCGCTGCTACGGACTGGTCGCGCCCGGATATACCACGGCCGAGATCGTCGCGGACCGGCTGCTCGGCGGCGACGCCGAATTCCCGGGCGCCGACCTGTCTACCAAGCTCAAGCTGCTCGGGGTGGACGTCGCCAGCTTCGGCGACGCCCACGCCGCCTCCGACGGCGCGCTGGAGGTCGTGTTCAACGACGCCACCAAGGGCACCTACGCCAAGCTCGTGGTGTCCGATGATGCGCGAACCCTGTTGGGCGGCATCCTCGTCGGTGACGCCAGCGCCTACGGCACCTTGCGGCCCATGCTCGGCCGGGAGCTGCCGGCAGATCCGGCCTCGCTCATCGCGCCCGCCGGTGCGGAAATCGGGGTGGGCGCGCTGCCCGACGATGCGCAGATCTGCTCGTGCAACGCGGTCACCAAGGGGACGATCTGCGGTGCCATCTGTGACGGCGCAACCGATGTGCCCGCTCTCAAGGCGGCGACCTGTGCCGGAACCTCCTGCGGTAGCTGCATTCCCATGCTCAAGCAGATTCTGGCCGCCCAGGGCATCGAGCAGTCCAAGGCGCTGTGCGAGCACTTCATGCAGTCGCGTGCCGAGCTGTTCCAGGTGGTGCAGGTGACCGGCATCCGGACCTTCTCCGAGCTGATCGCCAAGCACGGCACCGGTACCGGCTGCGATATCTGCAAGCCCACCGTCGCGTCCATTCTGGCCTCCACATCCAGCGATCACATCCTGGAAGGGGAGCAGGCCGCGCTGCAGGACACTAACGATCACTTCCTGGCCAATATGCAGAAGAACGGCACCTATTCGGTGGTGCCGCGCCTCCCGGGTGGTGAGGTGACTCCGGAGAAACTCATCGTGATCGGTGAAGTGGCCCAGGAATTCGGGCTGTACACCAAGATCACCGGCGGGCAGCGCATCGATCTGTTCGGTGCCCGGGTAGAACAGCTCCCACTGATCTGGAAGCGCCTCATCGATGCGGGCATGGAATCCGGTCAGGCGTACGGCAAGTCGCTGCGCACGGTGAAGAGCTGCGTGGGATCGACGTGGTGCCGGTACGGGGTCCAGGATTCGGTGGGCATGGCCGTCGAACTCGAATTGCGCTACCGCGGTTTGCGTTCCCCACACAAGCTGAAGATGGGTGTATCCGGGTGCGCGCGGGAATGCGCCGAGGCACGTGGTAAGGACATCGGCGTCATCGCCACCGAGAACGGCTGGAACCTGTACGTCGGCGGCAACGGCGGAGCGACTCCTGTGCACGCGAAGTTGCTTGCCGGCGATCTGGATTCGGAGACATTGATCAAGTACATCGACAGGTACTTGATGTTCTACATTCGTACCGCGGACCGGCTGCAGCGCACCGCGCCCTGGCAGGAGGCCATTGAGGGCGGTCTGGACCACATCCGGGCAGTGGTGTGCGAGGACTCGCTCGGCATCGCCGACGAACTGGAAGCCGCGATGGCGCGCCATGTCGAGGGGTATGAGGACGAATGGGCGGCAGTTCTGGCCGACCCGGACAAGCTGCGCCGCTTCGTGTCGTTCGTGAACGCGCCGGATGAGCTGGATTCGACGATAGCGTTCGACGAGAGCGGGCCACGGAAGGTTCCGGTGTTGCTGGGTACCCCCGGATTCCGGTCTGTGACGGAGTCCGCAACATGACGCGCGGACCGCGGTAATGCCCGGGTAACACAAGCCGGGTACACATGACATATCAGGTAGAAACACCGAGTAGAAAGGCCGGAGATGACAATCGTGGACGCTCGCCCTCGACTGAGGCGGTACCAATACGTGTGGTCGACGGTCTGTGCGGTGGATTCGCTCACCCCGGGCCGGGGTGCTGCGGTTCTCCTTCCGGATGATGTGCAGGCCGCCTTGTTTCTGCTGCCCAGTGGGGAGCTTTACGCGGTCGGTAACATCGATCCATACGGTCAGGCCGCCGTCATGTCGCGCGGTTTGACCGGTGACCGTGGCGGGGAGCCGACAGTGGCATCGCCACTGCTCAAGCAGGTGTTCTCGCTTATTGACGGGCGTTGCCTCGATGATGCGTCGCGCCGGTTGCCAGTCTTCGAGGTGCGGGTGATCAATGGAAACGTCGAAATCGGAATGCTCAGGAGCCGACACCGGAACGCGGTCGCCGCGTAACGAGCAAGAGCGTCGGCTCGACGGGTTCACGATCGGTGTCACTGCTGCGCGCCGTTCGGAAGAACTGATCGCGCTTTTGGAGCGCCGCGGGGCTGCCATTGTGTATGCCGCGGCCATCCGCATCATCCCGTTGGCCGACGATGCGGAGCTTCGGCAGGCCACCGAACTGGTCATTGCCAACCCGCCCGATCTGACGGTGGCCACCACCGGAATCGGCTTCCGCGGCTGGATCGAGGCCGCCGACGAATGGGGTGTGGCCGACAGTCTCAGGTCTGCGTTGGAGTCCGGACGTTTGGTGGCCCGCGGACCCAAGGCCACCGGAGCGATCCGTCAAGCGGGGCTGCGTGAAGAGTGGTCGCCCGCATCGGAGTCGTCGGCGGAAGTTCTGGATCGCCTGCTCGAAGAGGGTGTCGAGGGTCGGCGTATCGCCGTGCAACTTCATGGTGCCGCTACCGAATGGGAACCCATCGCCGATCTATGCGAGGCGCTGACAATCGCTGGTGCACAGGTGATCCGGGTGCCGGTGTACCGCTGGGAACCTCCGGAGGATCAGCGGCCGATGGACCGGATGATCTCCATGGCGATCAATGCGGAGCTGGACGGGATCAGTTTCACGAGCGCTCCCGCGGTGGCCTCGATGCTTGGCCGTGCCAAGGCAACCGGCCGATTGGATGAGTTGTTGGCCGCGCTGCGGGCCAGGGTCGCACCGCTGTGTGTCGGGCCGGTGACGGCTGCGCCGCTGGAGGTGCTGGCCGTCCCGACGACGCAGCCTGAACGGGCGCGATTGGGCGCGTTGGCCAGGCACATCGCCGACGAATTGACCAGGAGGGCGCCACGTTTCCACGCGGGCGGGCATATCGTCAGTGTGCGCAGCTGCGGGATCGCGGTCGACGGCGAAACACGACAGATATCCCCGGCGGGTATGGCGCTGATGAAGCGGCTGATGGTGCGTCCCGGCCAGGTGGTGTCCCGCGAGGACCTGTTGGCCGCGCTGCCTGGAGGCGGAGACGACACCCATGCCGTCGAGACGGCGATGACCCGTCTACGGGCTGCCCTCGGTGCGCCGAAAGTGATTCAGACAGTGGTGAAGCGGGGTTACCGGTTGGCGATCGATCCGACCATGATTGGGGAATGTCATGGCTGAGCTGGTACTGGTCGCTCACGGAACCCGCTCTGTCGCCGGTGTAGAGAACATCGCCGCTCTCGCGGAGGCGGTGTCGAGACGTGTCGGTTCGGTGCGGACCGCCTTCGTCGATGTGCTGGGTCCGACCCCGTCAGAGGTGCTCTCGACGATCGATGGCCCCGCGGTGTTGCTTCCGGCCTTTCTGGCATCGGGATACCATGTGCACCACGATATTCCGCAGCACATTGAGCTGAGTGGACATCCCGACGTGGCCGTTACGAAAACGTTGGGGCCCGATCCGGTGTTGGCCACGGTCATGACGGAGCGGTTGCGCGAGGCCGGGTGGTGCCGTGGTGATGCGGTAGTGCTCGCTGCGGCAGGATCTTCGGATCCCGGTGCCCGCCATGAGGTCCACACCGCGGCCAGCATGTTGGCACGCCACACCGGCCCCGTGAAGGTGGGCTACATCGCGACGGGGGAGCCGCGAGTGTCCGACATGGTCGCGGAACTGCGCGCGACCGGTCGGCGCGTCTTCATCGCGTCGTACCTGTTGGCGCATGGGCTGTTTCAGGAACGCCTCACCGACGCCGGTGCCGACGGTGTCGCACAACCGCTGGGTGTACATCCCGAGATCGTGAATCTGATGGTGCGGCGCTTCGCCTCGGCTGCGGCGGTGGTGGGTGCGCTAGAAGCCGTGGCGGACATCGCGTAGCGCGATCCGACCGTCCACGGCGAGTACGCCCTCGGCCCTGAGCAGTTCGAGCTGACGGGTCCGGATGTGCGGTGCGGGGCGCCCGCTCGCGCCGATGACGCGATGCCAGGGCAGATCCGCCGAGTCGGTGCGCATGATCCAGCCCACGATCCGTGCGCTGGAAAGTCCTGCGGCGTCTGCGATATCACCGTATGTGGCCACTCGCCCGGCCGGTATGGACGCGACCAGTGAGCGCACGAGCTCGACTTGTTCCTCGGTGACGGTCGCCATGATTACTCCAGGTGTGACCGTATCGCGGCGGCGGTCTCGGTGGGTCGGGATTGCGACACCATGTGATCGCAGTCGATGTCGATCAGCTCGAACCGGTCGCCGAGCGTGGCCCGCAGAGCATCCAGAAGTTCGGATGTCACATAGGCGGGCGAGGTGCGCGTGGCGCGTAGCAGGGTGACACGAATGATGTTGGCGGGTAGCGAAATATCGCGGGCCAGCTCGCTCCACGCGGTGACCACGGCGGGCAGATTCATCCGCCAGCCCCATCGGCCGTTTGGCAACGGGATCAGGTGCTCGTCCAGTTCGGCTTCGATGACGTGATCCGGTACGTCCGACCACGCCCCTGCGACCTTGTCCGACTTGGCCTCGGCGCGGTCGGTGTAGTCCGGGTAGGCCACCATCTGGTCGGCAATCTGCCGCATCCAGTCGCCGTCCAATCCGATTGCCGGGTCCAGCAGTACCAGCGACTTCACCAGGTCGGGCCTGCGTGCCGCGAGGTGCAACGCGGTGGCGCCTCCAAACGAGTGTGCCACCACCACGATGGGCCCGGTCTGCGCTTCGTCGAGCACGGCCGCGACCGCATCGGCGTGTGCTTCCAAGGACCACGGCGCGGTCGCGGGGGAGTGTCCGTGCCCCAGCAGGTCCGGTGCCACGGCGGACACATCGGTGAGGTGTTCGTCGAACAGCGGCGCCCAGCGTCTGCCATGCCCGGTGAGTCCATGCAACGCCAGCAGGCGTGCCGGTTCATCGGGTCCGTATCGGTGGGTCTTCAGCGTCGGTGTCACTCGCGGAATCCTGCCACGATCCTCGGGTGATCGTTGCGGGGGATCGCCAGGTCAGATCCACTTGTCGGACCCTCGTGCTGTGATCTGCACATGCCGACGCCGCCGCTTTCGACCCGATCCTGGGACGGCGCGGCGGCAGAACTGCTGGACCCTGCCGGTAAAGGCCGATTCGTGGTGGTCGGTGGTAGCGGAACCGGCAAGACGAGCCTGCTGGTCGATATCGTGGCCGCCCACACCGCTGCCGGCGTGAGCCCGGGGTCCATTCTTGTGCTCACCGGTTCCCACCGGGCGAGCGCCGATCTGCGTAACAGGGTCTCGGCTGCGGTGTTTGAACGCGCTGCCGCCGTCGCGATTCGTGAACCCATGGTCCGCACGGTGCATTCGTACGCCTTCGCCGTGCTCGCTGCGCACGCCGCCCGTCAGGGCAATCCGCCACCGCGCCTGATCACCGCAGCCGAGCAAGACAGCATTGTGCGGGAATTGTTGTGCGGCAATGCTGAAGACAACAGTGGCTCATGGCCCGCATCGCTGCGGCCGGCGTTGACCACGGCCGGCTTCGCCACCGGCGTGCGCGATCTGATGGCACGGTGCACCGAGCGTGGCGTGGATGCCAAGGAGCTACGTGCGATCGGACGGCGGCACAGTCGTCCGGAGTGGATTGGGGTCGCCGATCTTGCGCGAGAGTACGAGGAGGTCATGCTGCTGCGGTCCGCGGTGGGTATGGCGGCTCCGCAGGCCACGGTGCCCGCGCTCGGTGCCGCCGAGCTCGTCGGATCGGCGTTGGAGACCTTCGCCATCGAGCCGGAAATTCTTGCGATGGAACGCGATCGCATCGATCTTCTCCTGGTGGACGATTCCCAGCATCTCGACCCACAGGCGGCGCTGCTGGTGCGGCTGCTGGCCGAAAGGGCCGGCGTCTGTGTCATCGCCGGCGACCCCAATCAAACTGTGTTCGGGTTCCGTGGTGCCGATACACAGCTGTTGCAGATTGGTGCCGACAGCAGCGCCACGATGATCGAACTCCAGGGTTCGCACCGCTGCGCCGCACCCGTCGCCGAGCTTGCCAACGCGGTAGCCCAGCGGCTGCCCGGCAGCTCTCCGGCACGGGTCATCCACGGGGCGGAGAACCCCGCGGCCGCTGTTCGTCTTGCCTCGGTGCCCACCGAAACCGTCGAAGCGTCGCTGATCGTCGACCTCCTGCGCCGATCGCATTTGATCGACGGTGTGCCGTGGTCGCAGATGGCGGTGATTGTCCGGTCGGTCCCGCGCAGCGGTGCGGCCCTGCGCCGTGCCCTGCAATCGGCAGGAGTTCCCGTGCACGCGGAGTCGCACGACGGGCCGGTGGCTGCGGTTCCCGCCGTGCATGCGCTGCTGCTCGCGGTCTCTGCCGCTCAGGGGGATGTGCACGACGAGGACGCGGCGACACTGGTAACCGGTCCGTTCGGGCGGGTTGATCCCGTGGCGCTGAGGCGGTTACGACGCCAACTGCTGCGCGCCGAGGAGGCCCGGGGCGGTGAACGCAGCAGCGCGGAGCTGCTGCGTGTGGTTCTCGTCGACGCCGATGACACCCACTTGGCAGCACTCACGGACATCCAGGCTGCTCCGCTGCGACGCGTGCGCGCAGTGATCGCGGCCGCTCGTGAGGCCATAGCCGCCGGGGCCAGCGTCCTGGACGTGCTGTGGTCGGCGTGGACTCGGTCCGGTCTGCAGCGGCGCTGGGATGGGTTATCGCAACGCGGAGGTCCGCTGGGTGCCCAGGCCGATCGGGATCTCGATGCCGTGTCGGCGCTATTTGACCTTGCCTCCGAGCATGTGGCGCGCACACCGGGTATCGGCGTGACGGGTCTGATCGACCACATCCGGTCATTGGCGCTGGCCGGTCAGCGCGCGACGCGACTCGAACCCGATGCCGTCGCCATTGTCAGCGCGCATGCTGCCGTGGGCAGGCAGTGGGATGTGGTCGCGATCCCCGGTGTCCAGGAAGGACTGTGGCCCAACACCGCGGTGCGGGGCGGGGTGCTGCGTACTCAGCAGCTGATGGATGTGCTGGCGGACATTGATCACGCTGCACACGTCGACGGAGCGGCCGTCGCACTCGCCGAGGAACGCCGCCTGCTGCTGCTGGCCGTGGGGCGAGCGGCGCGCCGAGTTCTGGTTACGGCCGTCGACAATGAGAACACCGACATGGGCGGCGGACCCGCGATGGCGTCACGTTTCCTCACCGAACTCATGGTGGCCCATCCGGAATGGGTGATGCCCGAATACCGTCCGGGCACAATGGAATCGCGAGCGCTGACCGCCGCGAACCTCGTCGGCGAACTGCGCGCCGTCGTCACTGCCGCACACGGAGAGGTGAGTGAAACTCGCCGCCGCGGCGCGGCCCGACAGCTGGCCCGGCTCGCGGACGCCGGAGTGCCCGGTGCGAATCCGGAAACCTGGTACGGGCTTGCCGATGTCAGCAGTGAGCAGCCGCTGTGGCAAGCCGAGGACGGTCCGATCCGTTTGTCGCCTTCCAATGTCGAGACACTCATGGCATGTCCGCTGCGCTGGCTGCTGGAACGGCACGGTGGCACCGACCTCACCGATCCGCGCCGGGCGCTGGGCACATTGGTCCATGAGCTTGTCGGCGTGCACTCCGCAGATCCGGACACGATGCGTCGCGAGCTCGACAAGGCCTGGGAATCAATGCCGTTCGAATCGCAGTGGTACGCGCGCAACGAGCTGGCCCGGCATCAGGAGCTTTTGGAGGCGTTCACCTCCTGGCGTGCATCGACTCGTGGTGAACTCACCGAGGTCGGTCGCGAGATCGGTGTCGATGGAGTTCTTTCGCGCGATGGTCACCCGCAGGTGCGACTGGTCGGTCGCATCGACCGGTTGGAACGGGATGCGGAGGGGCGCCCCGTCGTCATCGACATCAAGACCGGGAAGAGTCCCGCCACCAAAGACGATGCGCAACAACACGCTCAGCTCGCCGCATATCAGGTGGCTGCCGCCGAGGGGCTTATCGACGGTCAACCCGCGGGTGAACCCGGTGGCGGCCGCTTGGTGTACATCGCCAAGCCCAACCTCGATGTCGGTGCCACCCAACGCCATCAGGATCCGTTGACCCCGGAGGTCCAGGACACCTGGCGTGAGACCATCCACCGCGCGGCGGCCAACACGCAAGGTCCGGTCTTCGTCGCACGAGTCAACGATGGCTGTGGGCATTGCCCGCTGAGGACCTGCTGCCCCGCGCAGACCGATGGGCAGGCAGTGTGTCAGTCGTGAGCGCTTACTCGCCAGCTGAATTGTCGAAGGCCTTGGGACTGTTCGAGCCGACCGATGAGCAGGCTGCCGTCATCGGGGCGCCCCCCGGTCCGATGGTGGTGATCGCGGGTGCTGGCGCGGGCAAGACCGAGACCATGGCCGCCCGGGTGGTGTGGTTGGTGGCCAATGGCTATGCCACGCCCGCCCAGGTGCTCGGGCTCACCTTCACCCGTAAGGCGGCGGGTCAGTTGTTGCGACGCGTCAGGTCGCGGCTCGCCCGATTGGCGGGCAGCGGGATCATGGCACCGGTCAGCGCCGACGAACCCGATCCCGTCATCGCCACCTATCACGCATATGCCGGAACATTGCTCCGCGAGCATGGGCTGTTGCTGCCCATGGAGCCCAATGCGCGTCTGCTGACCGAAACACAGTTGTGGCAGATGGCTTTCCGATTGGTCTGCGATTTCGATGGGGATCTGGATACCGAGAAGACGCCCGGTGCCGTCACGGCTCAGGTGCTGGCGCTGGCCGGCCAGCTCTCCGAGCATTTGGTGGACACCACCGACCTGCTGTCCTCGCATGACGAGCTGGAACAGTTGATTCACACCCTGCCTCCCGGCCCGCGTCAGCGGGAGGGCGGCCCGAGCGCGTGGCTGCTGCGATTGGTGGAAACACAGCATGAGCGCACGCAGCTCCTCGCGATCGTGGAGCAGCTGATTGCGCTGATGCGTGCCCGCGGGGTTCTCGATTTTGGTGCACAGATGTCGTTGTCGGCTCGCCTAGCCGCGGATCATCCTGTGGTGGGACAGACTCAGCGGGATCGCTATCGGGTGGTGCTGCTCGATGAGTACCAAGACACCGGACATGCCCAGCGCATCTTGTTGTCGTCCTTGTTCGGTCGGGGTGTCGACCCCGAATTGGCGTTGACCGCCGTGGGTGATCCGATCCAATCCATCTACGGCTGGCGTGGCGCATCGGCGACCAATCTGCCCCGTTTCACCACCGACTTTCCGCTGCCGGACGGATCACCGGCGCCGACAAAGGAATTGCGTACCAGCTGGCGCAATCCGCCCGAAGCCCTGCACCTGGCCAACGCCGTGTCGGAGGAGGCGCGCCGGCGTTCGGTAGCGGTGCGGCCGCTGCGCCCTCGGCCGGACGCCACCTCCGGCCACATCGCCTGTGCACTGCTCGGTGACGTGGCTGCCGAACGGGAATGGGTTGCGACACAACTTGCCTCGGTGTACCAGCAGGCGCATCGCGAGGGAAATCGCCCACCAGCCTCGGCGGTGCTGGTCAGGCGGAACAGTGATGCCGCTCCCATGGCAGAAGCCCTTGTTGCACAAGGTGTTCCGGTTGAGGTAGTCGGATTGACCGGCCTGCTTGGTCTTCCGGAGGTCGCCGATACCGTGGCGATGCTGCGCCTTGTCGCCGACCCGACGGCCGGCCCGGCCGCCCTGCGAGTGTTGACCGGCCCCCGGTGGCGCCTTGGCGCCCACGATCTGGTGGTGCTGTGGCGGCGGGCGACGGGATTCGGTCGCGGCGGATCGGGGAAGACCGGCGAGGACATCGGGGAAGAGGCCGACGTTCCGTGCTTGGCGGACGCCATCAGCGATCCCGGCACACCCGATGAGTACTCGCCGGAAGGCTGGGCGCGCCTGGGCGCGCTGCGGCGGGAATTGTCCGCGTTGCGCGCGCGCCTCGGTATGCCGCTCACCGACCTGATCGCCGAGGTGCAGCGGGTGCTGGCACTGGATGTCGAGCTTGTCGCGGCGCAACGCAGCGGCGGCTTGGACCAGCTGCGTGCCTTCACCGACGTGGCCGCAGGATTCGCCGAGGCCGCCGATCAGGGCGATCCGGTGGGGGTGGTCGCCGCATTCCTGCAATACCTGGACGCCGCGTGGGAGATCGAAAAAGGCCTCGCACCTGTGGAAGTGGCGACTAGCCCGGGGCGAGTCCAAATTCTGACCGTACATTCGGCCAAGGGGCTGGAATGGGATGTCGTCGCCGTTCCGCATCTGAGTGCCGGAGTGTTCCCGTCGGGTGTGGCCGCGCCGACCTGGTTGACGAGTGCCACGGAACTTCCGCCGTTGGTGCGCGGTGATCGCGCCACCCAGGGGGATCGTTTCGGAGTTCCACAGCTGGACACCGAGGGCATCACCAACCGCAAACAGCTCTCCGACGCGATCGCGCGGCACAAGGACAGCCTGGCCACTCGCCGGATCGATGAGGAGCGCAGGCTGCTGTACGTGGCGGTTACCCGTTCGGCCGAGCAGCTTTTCGTCTCGGGACACCATTGGGGCCAAACCGGACTCAAACCGAAGGGGCCGTCGGACTTTTTGATCGAACTGCGTGATGTCATCGAAGCCGCCGCTGCCGAAGGCATTCCGTGTGGAACTGTCGAGCAGTGGGCTACCGAGCCGGCGGCGGGTGAACGCAATCCCATGCTCGATCAGACAGTTGAAGCGCGATGGCCGGCCGACCCGCTTGCGGGTAGACGCGGTGGACTTGAGGCGGGTGCGCAGCTGGTGCGCGATGCGCTCGCCGGTACGGCCTCGCTGACCGAAGCCGACGAGGACGATCCGGACGGGTGGGGCGCCGATGTCGACGCGCTGCTGCGCGAACGCGAGCTGGCCCATCGACGTCCGGATTTGACTCTTCCTCAGCACCTTTCGGTGACAAGCCTGGTGGAGCTGCGTCACGATCCGCAGGCCCTCGCGCGCCGGCTGGCGCGCCCGAGACCCACCCGTCCGGACCTGGAAGCTCGTCGCGGCACCGCCTTCCATTCCTGGGTGCAGCGTCACTACGGGTCGGTGCGGCTCATCGATTTCGAAGATCTGCCTGGCGACGGTTACGGGAGTTTCGAGGATGCCGAGGATTTGGCGGCGCTGCAGTCGGCGTTCCTCGATTCGGAGTGGGCGGACCGAACCCCCGCCGAACTGGAGGTGCCGTTCGAGATTTCTGTCGCCGGCACGGTCGTGCGTGGACGGATCGATGCAGTGTTCGGACCCGATGGCAGTACAGAGGGCACCTGGACAGTCGTGGACTGGAAGACCGGTCACGAGCCGTCGGGCGCCGAGATGGAGGCCGCCGCGGTGCAGCTGGCCGTGTACCGGCACGCGTGGGCGGCATTGCAGGGAATCGATCCCTCACGGGTGAGCGCGGTGTTCCACTACGTGCGTACGGGTCGCACGGTGGCCCCGGCCGAACTGCCCGAATTGCCGCACGCGGAGGAGCTCGCAGAGCTGACTCGAGATTGATATCTGCCCAAACTTTTGCCGGTATGTCGCCAGCCAACGCGAACCACGGCCGCCATATGAGTAGATTGACACCCGTGCAACCGGTGAGTCGGACGCGATCGGCGTATGGCAGGTAAGTTCCGCCAGCGGTTTCGCGGCCTCGATGAGACGCTGACCGCACAGCCAGACCATGCATTGGTCGGTGTTCTGCGTATCCCCGAAAATACGGCCAGCCCATGGCGAGCGATCGGCAAGCGCATCCTGATAGCGCTGGGAACACTCTTCGCGGCCGTGCTCGTGGTGTACGCGGATCGCAGCGGCTACCGCGATGTCGCGTCCACTCCGGAGGAGAGCGACCCGCTCAGCTTCCTGGACTGCTTCTATTACGCCACCGTCTCGCTTTCGACCACCGGTTACGGCGATATCACCCCGTATACCGAGGGTGCGCGGCTGGTGAACATCCTTGTGATCACGCCGCTGCGGCTGCTGTTCCTGATTGTTCTGGTCGGCACCACGGTGGAAGCGCTCACCGAACGTTCGCGTCAAGCACTGAAGATCCAGCGATGGAGGGCCCGCGTGCGCAACCACACCGTTGTCGTCGGATACGGCACCAAGGGGAAGACCGCCGTGCAGGCGATGCTCTCCGACGGCGCCGCTCCGTCCGAAATCGTGGTCGTCGATGAAGACCAGATGGCCCTGGATGCCGCGGCCTCCGCCGACCTGGTGACGGTGCGAGGCAGCGCCACCAAATCCGATGTGCTGCGACTCGCTGGTGTGCAGAACGCCAAGTCGATCATCGTGGCCGCCAACCGCGACGACACCTCGGTGCTCGTCACGCTCACCGCCCGTGAACTTGCCCCCAACGCCAAGATCGTCGCCGCGATCCGCGAGGCCGAGAATGTGCACCTGCTGCGCCAATCGGGCGCCGACTCGGTCGTGGTGTCCTCCGAAACAGCGGGTCGGCTCCTCGGCATCGCCACCACCACACCGCGGGTCGTCGAGATGATCGAGGACCTGTTGACCCCGGAGGCAGGGTTCGCGATCGCCGAACGCGAGGTGGAGCGCAGCGAGGTCGGCGGCTCGCCACGCCACCTCTCGGACATCGTCCTGGGTGTGGTGCGTGATGGCACCCTGCACCGGGTGGACGCTCCCGAGGTGGATTCCATCGAGGCAACCGATCGTCTGCTCTACGTCCGCAACGCCGGAGCGTGACATGACCTTCCGTCTTCGCAACGTTCCCTTGCTCTCGCGCGTCGGGCTGGATCGCGCCGACGAATTGCGTTCAAACCCAGAGGAATTGGCCAAGGGCTGGTCAGAGGCGGGTTTGATCACCTTGGACGTTCGCGGCCGCGTGAACATCGTCGACGGGCAGGTGGTCCTGGAGGATGCCGCCCGCTCAGGGGATCAGCCGCCCGAGCACGCCGTGTTTCTTGGGCGCATCCCGGGCGGCCGCCACGTGTGGGCCGTGCGCGCCGAGCTCGACGACGACAGCGCGCCGCTGCTGGATTTGCGCCGTTCCGGCCAGTTGTTCGACGACACCAGTGCGGCGCTGCTGGCCACGGCGATGGCCATGTTGTCCTGGCATGACAGTGCCGGCTACAGCCCTGTCGACGGATCGCCCACCACTCCCGCCAAGGGCGGTTGGGTTCGGGTCAACTCGACCACCGGGCAGGAGGAATTCCCGCGTACGGACCCTGCCGTCATCTGCCTGGTGCACGACGGCGGCGATCGCGCAGTGCTTGGCCGTCAGAAGTTCTGGCCGGAGCGGATGTTCTCGCTGCTGGCAGGGTTCGTCGAGGCCGGCGAATCGCTGGAGGCGTGCGTGGCCCGCGAGATCGCCGAAGAAGTCGGCCTCGAGGTCACCGATGTGCAGTACCTGGGCAGCCAGCCCTGGCCCTTCCCGCGGTCCATCATGTTGGGCTTCCACGCGATCGGTGACCCGTCGCAGCCGTTCTCGTTCAACGACGGTGAAATCGCCGAGGCCGATTGGTTCACGCGTGATGAGGTGCGCGCGGCACTCGAACTGGGGGATTGGACCACGCCATCCGACTCCCGGCTGATGCTGCCGGGGTCGATTTCCATCGCCCGGGAGATCGTCGAATCCTGGGCGTACGCCGGGGACGAGCCGCGGGAAGACCGTAGGTAAGGACTAAACGCCGAGCTTGGCCTTCACCTGGGTCAGCGACGGATTGGTCAGTGCGCTGCCATCGGGGAACTTCACGGTCGGCACCGTCTGGTTGCCTCCGTTGACTCCTCTGACATAGTCGGCCGCTGCCGGGTCCTCTTCGATGTCGACCTTGGTGTAGTCGATACCGGCTGCCTTCAGCTGCGTCTCGAGTCGACGGCAGTAGCCGCACCACGTGGTGGAGTACATGGTCAGGCCGGAATCGCTCGCGGTAGTCACATCGGCATTCAACGTCATACCCCGCCGGAGTGTTCCTTCGGGGTGTGAGATCTGTCAACAGCGGGGTGGGGGCCGGGCGTTGTCGGCGGTTGCTGAGAGGATGGCCCGGTGGCGCGCTCTCTCCTTGATGGTCTCGACGACGAGCAGCGCGCCGCCGTCACCGCGCCGCGCGGCCCGGTCTGTGTGCTCGCGGGCGCTGGAACCGGTAAGACACGCACCATCACCCATCGCATCGCCCACTTGGTCGAATCCGGCCATGTCGCGGCCGGTCAGATCCTGGCGGTCACATTCACGCAGCGGGCGGCGGGGGAGATGCGGGGCCGACTACGCGACCTGGGCGTCGGGTCCGCGCAGGCCGTCACCTTCCACGCCGCCGGGCTGCGCCAGCTCCGATACTTCTGGCCGCGGCTGGTCGGCGACACCCGCTGGGAGTTGATCGACAGCAAGTTCACCCTCGTGGCGCAAGCTGCGAATCGCGCGAAACTGAGCACCACCACCGATACCGTGCGTGACCTCGCCGGTGAAATCGAGTGGGCCAAGGCATCTTTGATCAGCCCGGAGGCCTACCCGGCGGCCGCGGCCAAGTTCGGCAGGGACGCGCCGGTTCCGGCTGAACAGGTCGCCAAGGTCTATGCGGGCTACGAGAAACTCAAGGCCCGGCCCGACGGGTCCACGCTGCTCGATTTTGACGACTTACTGCTGCATACCGCTGCGGCCATCGAGAATTCGGAGGCCGTCGCCGACGAGTTCCGGGACCGCTACCGCTGTTTCGTCGTCGACGAATATCAGGATGTCACCCCGTTGCAGCAGCGGGTACTCGACGCGTGGCTCGGCCCTCGCGATGACCTGACGGTGGTGGGCGATGCCAACCAGACCATCTATTCGTTCACCGGGGCCACTCCGCAGTACTTACTCGGCTTCTCCCGCCGTTTTCCCGACGCGACGGTGGTCCGTCTGGAACGTGACTACCGCTCGACACCGCAAGTGGTTTCGCTGGCCAACCGGCTGATCTCCGCGGCGCAGGGCCGGGTCGCGGGCAGCAAGCTCCAGCTTGTCGGCCAGCGGCCGGCAGGGCCCGCCCCGCGGTTCTCCGAACATGACGACGAGGCCGCGGAGGCCAAGTCTGCGGCGAAATCCATTGCGGGATTGATCGAATCCGGAATGCCGGCATCGGAGATCGCGGTGCTGTACCGAATCAACGCGCAGTCCGAGGTCTATGAAGAGGCGCTCACCGAGGCCGGCATACCGTTCCAGGTGCGTGGCGGCGAAGGCTTCTTCACGCGCCAGGAGGTGCGCCAGTCGCTGGTCGCCCTGCAGCGTGCGGCGGACCGCGAGTCCGCAGAATTGCCCGTACCGCAACAGGTTCGGGAAGTCTTGGAACCGCTGGGATTGTCCGCGGAGGAGCCACACGGTACCCAGGCGCGTGAGCGCTGGGAATCGCTGCGTGCCCTTGTCGAGCTCGCCGAGGAGGAGTGCGCCCGTCAGCCGGAACTGGATCTGCCCGGTCTGGTCCGTGAATTACGGGTACGGGCCGAGGCGCGCCACCCACCCACTGTGCAAGGCGTAACGCTGGCCTCGCTGCATGCGGCCAAGGGTCTGGAATGGGATGCGGTGTTCCTGGTCGGGCTGGCCGACGGCACCCTGCCCATCTCCCATGCCCTGTCGCGGTCCGGCGATATCGAACCGGTGGAGGAAGAGCGCCGCCTGCTGTACGTCGGAATCACCCGCGCGCGTGTGCATGTGAGCCTCAGCTGGGCACTCGCGCGGGCGGCCGGTGGTCGCAAGTCGCGCAAGCACTCCCGATTCCTCAACGGAATCGCCCCGAGTGCACAGCTTCCCGCGGCGGCCACGCCGCGCCGCCGGGGAAATGGTGCACGCTGCCGCATCTGCAATGCGTCGCTCAGCACTCCGGCCGCGGTGCTGCTGCGGCGCTGCGAGAGCTGCCCATCCGATATCGATGAGGAACTTCTTACCGCACTGAAGGACTGGCGGCTCCAGACGGCCAAGGAGATGAAGGTGCCGGCGTTCGTGGTGTTCACCGACAACACCTTGATCGCCATCGCCGAACTGCTTCCCGGCGACGATGCCGCCCTCGTTGCGATTCCCGGGATCGGTGCGCGCAAGCTGGAGCAATACGGCCCTGACGTGCTGCGTTTGGTGCGTGCCCGATCCTCGTGATCCCTTGTTCAACACGTGTCTAGCGCGGATCGTGATCTCGTCCTAGGCTCGCCCCATGGCCGACGATGACCTCCGCGATTTCGAAGCAGGCACCTTCACTCATGAGGGCGAGACCAAGATCGTGTTGCGAAAGGGCAGCGGACCGGCGGTGATCGTCATCGCCGAGATGCCCGGGATAACTCCCAAGGTCGCCGACTTCGCGCGCAAGGTCGCCGATATCGGCTGCACCGCCGTCATGCCGCATCTCTTCGGGAATCCGGGGCAGAACCCCGACCCCAAGGACGGCGGCTGGTTGCGCACCGCCACCTACATGGCGTCCTCGATGTTCCGTGGCTGTGTGAGCCGCGAATTCACGGTGCTGGCGACGGGGAAGACCTCGCCGGTGATCAACTGGCTGCGCGCGCTGGCCCAGAACGAACATGAGCGCAACGGCGGCCCCGGGGTGGGCGCCATCGGCATGTGTTTTACGGGTGGATACGCGCTGGCCATGGCCGCCGACGACCGCCTGCTGGCACCCGTGCTGTCGCAGCCGTCGATGCCCGTCGGCCTCAGCAAGAAGGCCCGGTACAACATCGATATCTCGCCGTCGGACCTGGCCAAGGTCAAGCATCGCTGCCAACACGACGGGCTCAAGGTGCTCGGCATGCGGTTCACCAGCGACAAGCTGGTGCCGGCCGAACGGTTCCAGTTCCTCAGGGACGAGCTAGGCGATGCGTTCATCGGCATCGAATTGTCCGGCGGAGTCGCCAACCCGGATTCACCGATGCCGCCGCACTCGGTGGTCACCGAACATCTCATCGATGAGCCCGGCCAGCCCACCCGCGCTGCGCTGGACCAGGTGCTGGACCTGTTCCGCTCGCGACTGCTGACATCCGTGTAAAGCGAAAAAGATGCCAGTTCGACAAAACTGGTTTCGAAGTATTGCCGCAGGTCAAAAATAACTTGTCAACCGAATGGGCGACCTTTTACTCTGGGCGTCAGGAATTCGTGAGGATTCCACATAGACCTGTTCACGTGCGAGTAGACGGAAGGAGGAGCGAAATGAACACACCCATGAATTGCGGAGACACCTTGTGGCGTGATGCCCATGGTGCCTTTGTCGTGTTGCCGATCGCTCCGCCGTCGCTCCAGACGCCTACCGCCGTTAAGCCGGCGGTAGCTGCCATGTCGCTGGCTGGCTCGGCTCCTGCGATTAAGCACCGCGCCGCCGCCGCAGCCGCCGCGTATGTCGCGTCCGTGAATAGGGGATACATCTAGGTAGCCCCACAACCGCCTCCCAGGCCACGGACCCGACACCACCGGGATCCGTGGCCACATTTGTTTGAGCCTCAAAACCTCAGACGTGGTTCCGGATCTCGATCGATAAGACACCGATACGAGATCAGCAGTTTTACAGGAACCGAAGAGGAAGCAGGTGAACGGACACATGATGACCGTCGAAGTGGAGGCCCGAAGACTCGCGCTGCCGTGCCATGTCGCGGATGCGGACCTGTGGTTCGCGGAAAGCCCCGCCGACCTGGAGCGGGCGAAGGCGCTGTGCGCGGACTGCCCGATCCGGTCGCAGTGCCTGGCCGCTGCGCTGGATCGCGCAGAGCCGTGGGGCGTGTGGGGTGGCGAGATCTTGGAGCAGGGTTCCATCGTGGCGCGCAAGCGGCCCCGTGGACGTCCGCGCAAGGACTCACTGCCTGACGCAGACACCGCCGCGGCATGACGCGGCATATCGCGGATGCCGCAGGCCTCGATAACCAATGCTCCCCATCGCCATTGTGCGATGGGGAGCATTGTGTTTAGACAGTTTTCGCGTGGGGTGCGAAGAAGCCCGGCATCCATTCCTCGGCGATCGCCGCATAGTTCACGTGGGCACCGAGTTGCACCAGCACGCCGATCATTCCGCCGAGTGTGCGCAGCAGCATGACATAACCCGGCGGCACTGTCATCTGGCGTGCCAACTTGAACCGGTCCGCGAATCCCTCATCCAACAGATCGGTGGAGGCCACCGCGGCCTGCTGGAACCATTCACGGGTGAAGTGGAATTCGCCGGAGCGCAACGGATCCACATAGGGCCACAGCGGCCTGATGTAATCCATCACTTGATTCCCGGACAGTTCTACCTCCGGCGGCATGAACCCGAGCTGCTTGATCAGCCGGATCACCTGATCCCACTGCTCGTCCCGCGCCCAGCACAGCACCTCACCGAATTCCGGCGGAATGCCGCCGGGGTGCTCGGAGACCGCCCCGAAATCGATGATGCCGAAACGGCCGTCGGGCAGCAGCATGAAGTTTCCCGGGTGCGGGTCGGCGTGTACCAGACCAACCATCTCCGGTGACTTCACCGTGAATTCGAGCATCAGAGCGCCCGCGGAGTCCCGCTCCTCGCGGGTGCCCTCGGAGATGATCTTCGAGATCCGACGCCCCTCCATCCATTCGGCGATGATGACCTTGGGCGCGCTGGCGACAACCGCAGGTACGAAGAATTTCGGGTCGTTGGTGAATGCCTTCGCGAAGGCGCGCTGGTTGGCCGCCTCCTGGCGGTAATCCAGTTCGGCCTCGATGCGGTCGCTGATCTCGGCGACGAGCCTGTCGATATCTGCTTTGGGCGCAATCTGTTTGGCCAACGGCGTCATCCGCTGAATGAGCTTGAGGTCTGCGCGCAGCGCGTCGTCGGCGCCGGGGTACTGGATTTTGACGGCGACCTCGCGGCCGTCCTTCCAGATGCCTTTGTGTACCTGACCGATGCTGGCCGAGGCGACGGGGGCGTCATCGAAGAACTGAAAGCGTTCCCGCCATTTGGTGCCGAGCTGCGCGTCGAGCACACGATGTACCTTCGCCGCAGGCAGCGGCGGGGCCTCGCTCTGCAGCTTGACCAGGGCCTCGCGGAACGGATCGGCGAACTGCGGCGGTATCGCCGCCTCCATCACCGAGAGGGCCTGACCCACCTTCATGGCGCCGCCCTTGAGTTCTCCGAGCACATTGAACAGCTCGTCGGCTGCCTTCTCCAGGAGTTCGGCGTTGACCTCGTCGGCCGATGTTCCGGTCAACCGTTTGCCAACCCCGAGGACCGCGCGCCCGGCCATGCCTGCGGGCAGGCTTGCCAGTTTGGTCATTCGGCTGAGTCCGCCGCGGCGAATATCTGCCATGTCACCTCATATCTATGCGTGTGGCGCCGTTGCCCCCACGTCTTCTCGGAATGCTAGCCGTCGCTAGCTGGCGGCGACGGGCTCGTCCATCCGAAAACCGGGAACCCAGTCGCCGATGATTCGTGCGTAGGGCACTGTCGCGTCGAGCTGGGCCAGAATGCCGGACAGGCTGCCGAGGACCCGGAACATCATGAGGTACACGGGTGGCAGGTCAAGATGGCGGCCGGTTTGGAATTGGGCCCCGCGCACGTCACTGGATTTGGCGGCGACGCGCTGCATCCATTTCCGGGTGAAGTGGAACTCGTCGGATTTGAGCGGATCGATGAACGGCTTGAGATATTCGTCGATGTCCTCGGGCGACACGTCGGTGCGCGGGGGGATGAATCCTTCCTCGCGCATGAGGGGGATGAGCTCATCCCACATTCCGTCCCGCTCTAAACGCCAGATGGGTCCCAGGTTGGGAGGGAACCCGCCTTCGTGGGTGGCGCAGGCGCCGAAGTCCATGACGCCGAGCCGCCCATCCGGCAGCAGCATGAAGTTTCCGGGGTGGGTGTCGGCGTGTAGCAGCCCGCAGCGGTAGGGGGAGCTGACGGTGAATTTCAGCAGCAGCCGTCCGCACTCGTTGCGTTCGTCTTCGGTTCCGCCGCTGATGATTTCGGAGAGCTTGCGGCCCTGCATCCATTCGCTGATGACGACCTTGGGCGCGGAGGCGATGACCGAGGGCACGTAGAACTCGGGGTCGCCCTTGAAGGCCTTGGCGAAGGCGCGTTGGTTGGTGGCCTCGATGCGGTAGTCGAGTTCTTCCTCGGTGCGTTCGATGAGTTCGTCGATGATGCTTTTGACATCCGCGCCGGGCACGATCTGCTTGAACAGCGAGGCCAGCCGCTGCATGGTCTTGAGATCGGAGCGCACGGCTTCATCGGCGCCCGGGTACTGCACCTTGACCGCGACCACGCGACCGTCGCTCCAGACAGCGCGGTGCACCTGGCCGATGCTGGCCGAGGCGACGGGCTTGTCGTCGAAGGACTGGAAGCGTTCCCGCCATTTGGTGCCGAGCTGCGCATCGAGGACGCGGTGCACCTTGTCAGCGGCCAGCGGCGGGGCGTCGCTTTGCAGTTTGGTCAGGGCGTCTCGGAAGGGTTCGGCGAAGGCCGGGGGAATGGCGGCTTCGAACACCGACAGCGCCTGCCCGAGTTTCATGGCCGCGCCCTTGAGTTCGCCGAGTACCTGGAACAGCTGTTCGGCGGCCTTGTCCATCATCTCGGCGTTGACCTCGTCCTTGGACTTGCCGGTCAGACGTTTCCCGACGCCGAGTGCGGCGCGACCGGCGATGCCTGCCGGTAGCGATGCGAGTTTTGCGGCGCGCGCGGCGCGGCCACGACGGATCTCAGCCATGCGTTACATCATGCCGGGGCCGGCGTGATTCTGACAACGCAGGTTTTCCTGTCGGTCTAGGTGGCCGCCGGGGACTTGCTGTCTTCATGGAAACCGGGAACCCATTTGTCGATGATGGCCGCGTAATCGACCGGGGCATCAAGCTGCGCGGCGATACCGATCAGGCCGCCGAGGACCCGGAAGAACATCAGGTAGTTCGGCGGCAGGTTCATCTGTCGGCTGGTCTTGAAGGACTCGAGGAACTCTTCGCTACGGAAATCGGTGGCCTTGGCGGTCAGACGCTGCAGCCACTTACGGCTGAAGTGGAATGTGTCGTAGTTGAGCGGCTCGATGTACGGCTCCAGGTACGAGTTGACCTCCTCGTGCGAGACGGAGGTGGCGCTGGGCGGAATGAAGCCCTCCGAGCGCAGCACCTCGGTCAGCTCTTCCCACTTCTCGTCGCGGGCCAGACGCAGGATCGGTCCGAAGCCCGCGGGCAGGCCGCCCTCGTGCGAGGCGCAGGCACCGAAGTCCATGACGCCGAACCGGCCGTCCTCCAACAACATGAAGTTTCCGGGGTGGGTGTCGGCGTGCAGCAGTCCGCAGCGGTAAGGGGAGCTGATGCTGAACTCCAGCAGGAAATGAGCGCATCTACTGCGCTCTTCCTCCGTGCCGCCGGCGATGATTTCCGAGAGCTTCCGGCCTTGCATCCATTCGGTGATGATCACCTTGGGGGAGGAGGCGATGACCGAGGGCACGTAGAACTCGGGGTCATCCTTGAAGGCTTTGACGAAGGTGCGCTGGTTGGTGGCCTCGATGCGGTAGTCGAGTTCTTCCTCGGTGCGCTCGATGAGTTCGTCGACGATGCCCTTGATATCGGCACCCGGGGCCACCTGTTTGAACAACGACGAGAGCCGCTGAATGGTCTTGAGATCGGAGCGCACGGCTTCATCGGCGCCCGGATACTGCACCTTGACCGCGACGACGCGGCCGTCCTTCCAGACGGCCTTGTGCACCTGGCCGATGCTGGCCGAGGCGACGGGCTTGTCGTCGAAGGACTGGAAGCGTTCCCGCCATTTGGTGCCCAGTTGGGCATCGAGGACGCGGTGCACCTTGTCGGCCGCCAGCGGGGGAGCGTCGCTTTGCAGTTTGGTGAGTGCTTCGCGGTAGGGCTCGCCGAATTCGGGCGGAATGGCGGCTTCCATCACCGAGAGCATCTGGCCGATCTTCATGGCCGCGCCCTTGAGTTCGCCGAGTACCTGGAACAGCTGTTCGGCGGCCTTCTCGACGAGTTCGGCATTGACTTCGTCTTTGGACTTCCCGGCCAATCGTTTCCCGACACCGAGTGCGGCGCGGCCCGCTATTCCGGCCGGGAGCGATGCGAGTTTTGCGGCGCGCGCGGCGCGGCCACGACGAATCTCTGCCATGTACACATCATGCCCGGTCGTGATGAAGTTAACAAAAGGTGGTGCTTCGTCAATTTCAGGTGAAGTAGGCGCCACATGGGCACAGCGGGTGAGCCGTCCAGTGGCGTGCGGTCAACGCGTGGGTGGCCAGGTCGAGTTCGAGCGTTGTGTTGAGTGTGACCAGCGGTCCGGGCGCTTGCCCGCGCATCGCCGACAGCACCCGATCGATCTGTGCCAGCGCCACCGCGACGGTGCCCAACACGGTGGCCGGAGCGGCGACGCCGACGGTTCCGGTGAGCTGCGCAGCGACCGCGGGCCACTGCTCGTCGCGGTCGTGGCGATGGCGGTCGGCGCATTCCAGACAGCTGGTGATGCCCGGCAGGACCATGGGCCCGATGAGGCCGGTGCCGTCGCGCGCGCGGACCGACAGGTGCGGCACCTCGGCGTCGGTCAACATCCGCAGCAAGCGGGTATCGGCGATCAGGTCATCGGCCAGGATGGCCAAATCCACGTGGTGCCAGGATTTTCCATGTGTCGAATGGGTCGTGTGCTGGATGCGTGCGGACGTATGTCGCAGTGCTTCGGCGAGGGTGTCGGACAGCGGGCCGCGGCCGACGAGCCGAATCATCGGTGATGCATGTGCCGCGGGCCGGGTGCGACGGATGACGGCTCCGGCATCGACCAATTCGTCCAGCAGCGACCGGATATCATCGGCATCGCCAAAGTCCCTGACACACTGGAGATTAAGGATCTGGCCCCAGGTGAGTTCATCGCTCAGGGAGCTCAGTAGCTTCCGCACCGCGTGGGCAGGGGCGCCCGCTCCGGGGCGCACGATTACCGCGTGGCGCGGCATCCAGCCGATCTGAACCCCGTCGTCGGGCCGGGGCAGCACGGGACGGGCCGGGTCGAGGGTGAACGTCGGCTCGCTGGACATGACCCACTGTGGCATATCCAGCGTGCGTGGCAGGCCTTTGAAAACCGTTTATCCACAGCCCGGTTCGGGCTGTGACCAGCGCCTAGTGCACGCGCGGTGGGTTTCTCAGTCTTCTGGGTTTTCCTGCTTGTTGTCAGAGTCCGAATCGAGCTTCTCGATCTGCGCGATCGGGTCATCGACGGCATCGGAGTCACCGCCGATGATGCGGTCGATGAACGCCGCCGGATTGTCCAGATCGCTGGCGTCGGGCATCAGATCGGGGTGTGCCCAGACCGCGTCGCGCTTGTCGATGCCGACGGCGTCGGTCAGCCTGCGCCACAGATCTGCCGCCTCGCGCAGCTTGCGTGGCCGCAGCTCCAGGCCTACCAGGGTGCTGAAGGTCTGCTCGGCCGGCCCGCCGGTGGCGCGGCGCCTGCGCAATGTCTCGCTGAGGGCCGCGGTTGCCGGGATGCGTTCGCCGAGCGCATCGGTCACCACGGTCTGCACCCAGCCCTCGACCAGGGCCAGCAGTGTTTCGAGGCGCTCCAGGGCCTGCTCCTGCTGCGGTGTGGTCTTCGGTTCGAAAATGCCTTGGGACAGAATCTGTTCCATATCGGACGGATCGCCCAGCGAGGCGGGATTGAAACCGCGCGCGGCCTCCTCGATGGCGCTCATGTCGATCGAGATGCCCTTGGCGTACTGCTCGACGGTGTCCATCAGCCGGATGGTCAGCCAGCCCACCCCGCTGAACAGCCGATGATGGGCGGCTTCTCGAGCGGCCAGGAACGTCATGATCTCTGCCTTGGACTGCTCCAGGCCCTCCGAGAACGTCTCGATGGCTCCCGGGAGTAGCGCGGCAGTTCCGCGCGGGCCCAAGGGCAGCCCGATGTCGGTGGAGGTCAACACCTCTCGGGACAGCTGCCCGAGGGCTTGGCCGAGCTGGGATCCGAAGGCCATGCCACCCATCTGCGTCATCATGCCCAACAGCGGACCGGCCATGCCCTTGGCCTCTTCCGGGAGGTTCTCCGCCCACATGCCCGAAATCTGTTCGGCCACGGGGTCAACGAGCCGCTTCCAGTTCTCCAACGTGTTATCTACCCAGTCCGTCGCGGTCCAGGCCGCGGTTCGGGTGGCGCCGGCGGGTAATGCGGTGGCACCGTCGAGCCACGTGTCGGCCAGGTGCACCGCGTCGGTGATGGCCGATGTGGTGCCCTCGGTGATGGGAGCGACGAAACCGATTGAACTCGAGGCAAGTTGCCGGGCGATGTCGTAGTTGACCGGGCCCGCGGGCTGGCCACTGGATGCGCTGGCGGCTGCACCGCTGAACATCTGTCCTAGCTGCGTGAAGATCCGGCCCAGATCGGCGGGATTGAATCCACCAGATCCGAAGCCGAACGGGTCTGCGCCCGACGAACCTGAGCCCGAGGCGCCGCGACCGGCATCGCCCCGCTCACGGTCGGAGTCGTCGCCAGCAGCGAATCCAAAGGGTACGTCGGCCATATCTCTACGGTACCGCTGGTAGACGCGGCCGGATCACGCTGACGGCGTAATGGGCCGAACGCGCTCCTTGTGTGTGTATCGGGTAGCGGTGGATCAGGCCAGGAAGCGTGCCCGGACCTCGGGCGGGGGCACCGGACAGGTGTCGTAGCGGCCGAAGATCCGGTATCGGGTGCGGGCCACCAGCCGATACAGCCCATCGCGCACCGGACGCGGCACCAGGCGCGCGATGAGGGCGGCGCGTCGGGTCCCGCCCAGGTAGTCCATGACGCGGAGCACGGCGTCGGAGCGGATGTGAATTCGTTCGGCGGAACCGCCCGGGTTGTCGACGATCACGAAGGAATCGACGCCGGCGAGTTCGGGGTGCCGCTCGATCACGTGGGTGCCGTACTCGCTGTCGAGCGCCGCGAACCGCATGGTCCCAATCTGGTCGTCGCGCAGGATCTTCTTGACCGCTCCGTTGCACAGTGCACAGACGCCGTCGTACAGCAGGACAGGGGCTTGCTCGCTCATTGAACCTCCGCCCTGGAGACTACCGGCGGGGTGCCGATCGCCGGTTGCCATAGGGTGCAGGCATGAATCGCCGCGTTGCGACGTTGCTGGTCGCGCTGATCCCGATTGTTGTCTTCGGGCTGTTGATGTCGGTGATCGCCGTGCCGTTCGTATCCCTGGGACCGGGCCCCACCTTCAACACCCTCGGGCAGGTCCAGGGCAAGGAAGTGGTGGACATCAAGGGCACCAAGGTCGATCCGGTGTCCGGTCACCTCAACATGACGACGGTCTCGCAGCGGGACGGGCTGACGTTGGCCGACGCGCTGCGGTTGTGGGCGAGCGGTAGCGAGCAGCTGGTGCCGCGGGATGTGGTGTATCCGCCGGATCGGTCCAAGGATCAGGTGGACAAGGACAACGACCTTGAATTCAAGAAGTCGGAGGAGAGCGCGGAGTTCGCGGCACTCGGATACCTCAAATATCCCACCGCGGTAACCGTCCTGACCATCAGCGATGACGGGCCGTCGAAGGGCAAGCTGCAGGAGAACGACGCCGTCACCGCCGTGAACGGGCACCCGGTGGCGACACTCGACCAATTCACCGGACAGCTCAAGCTGACCAAGCCGGGCGATGTGGTCACGCTGGACTACAAGCGCAAGAATCCGCAGGGGAGCGACAAGACGGAAACGGTGAAAATCACGCTCGGCAAGAACGGGGATCGTGACTACGGATTCCTGGGTGTGGGCGTGGTGCAGGCGCCGTGGGCGCCGTTCACCATCGACTTCAATCTGGCCAACATCGGCGGCCCTTCTGCCGGCTTGATGTTCAGCCTCGCGGTGATCGACAAGCTGACGCCCGGTGAGCTTGATGGCGGAAAGTTCGTCGCCGGTACGGGAACAATCGACGCCGAAGGCAAGGTGGGTCCCATCGGGGGCATCACGCACAAGATGTTTGCCGCCAAAGACGCTGGAGCGACGGTGTTTTTGGTGCCCGCGGCCAACTGCGCCGAAGCCAAGACCGACGGTGGGCAGGGGCTCACGCTGGTGAAGGTCGGCACCTTGACCGAGGCGGTTGACGGACTCAACGCGCTCAATCGCGGTGATCAACCGCCCAGTTGTTAGCGAACCTCAGCACAATTGATGCAAGACAGGCCCGGCCCTTCTGCGGCTACAGTGGGGCCTGGGTTTTCTTTAGCGAATATTGAGCGGTTCGACACTCTCAGTAGACACTCGACGAGGAGCGTAGCGACGTGGGAATGCGGCCAAATGGGGCTCTGCCACGACTGACCCGACGAAGCCGGCGACTGGTCGCCGCATCGTTGGTCATCGTGGTGTTGTTGTTGATCGGGCCGCGCCTGGTCGACACGTACATCAACTGGCTGTGGTTCGGTGAGCTCGGATTCCGCGGCGTATTCACCACCGTGCTGCTCACGCGGCTCGCGTTGTTCCTGATCGTCGGAACCCTGGTCGGTGCCGTGGTTTTCGCGGGCTTCGGGCTGGCTTACCGGGCGCGGCCCGTGTTCGTGCCCGCCAAGGGGCCGGGCGACGCGCTGGCGCAGTACCGGGCACTGATCCTGTCGCGGGTTCGGCTCTTCCTCATTGGCGTTCCCGTGCTCATTGGGGTGCTGGCCGGCGTTGTGGCCCAAAGCTATTGGATGCCCGTGCAGCTGTTCCTGGAGGGCGGGGACTTCGGTATCAAAGATCCGCAGTTCGGATTGGATCTTGGCTTCTTCGCGTTCGATTTGCCGTTCTACCGATTCGTGTTGACCTACCTGTTCATCGCGGCGTCCATCGCGCTGATCGTCAACGGCTTGGTGCACTACATCTTTGGTGGTATCCGGCTGTCCGGGCGTTCCGGCACCCTGTCACGCCCGGCCCGCATCCAGCTGGTGACCTTCGCCGGAATCCTGGTGCTACTCAAGGTTGCCGCGTATTGGCTCGATCGCTACGAGCTGCTCTCGCACACGCGGGCCGGCAAGCCGTTCACCGGCGCCGGCTACACCGATATCAACGCGGTGCTGCCCGCCAAGCTCATCCTGTTGGCCATCGCGGTGATCTGCGCGGTCGCGGTGTTCTCGGCGCTGGTGTTGAAGGATCTGCGGATTCCCGCCATCGGATTGGCGCTGCTGCTGCTGTCCTCATTGGTGGTCGGCGCCGGGTGGCCGCTCATCGTTGAACAGTTCAGCGTCAAACCCAATGCGGCGCAGAAAGAGAGCGAATACATTGCGCGCAGCATCAAGGCGACGCGCGACGCGTATGGCTTGACCGATGATGTCGTGACCTATCGGGACTACAGCGGTACGGCCTCGGCGCCCACCGGCAGTGAACAGCTGGCCAAGCAGGTCGCCGCCGACCGGTCCACCATCGCCAACATCCGGGTTCTGGACCCGAATATCATCAGCCCCGCCTTCACACAGTTGCAGCAGGGCAAGAACTTCTACGCCTTCCCCGATTCGTTGTCGATCGACCGGTATCAGGACAAGGGCGGTTCGCTGCGCGACTACGTGGTCGCCGCTCGCGAGCTCGATCCGGCCAAACTCCGTGACAACCAGCGGGACTGGATCAACCGGCACACCGTGTACACCCACGGCAATGGATTCATCGCCGCCCCGGCCAACACCGTTCGCGGAGTGGCCGATAAGCCGGACGAGAATGGCGGCTACCCGGAGTTCCTGGTGAACGCCGTCGACGACAACGGCAAGATTCTGTCCGACGGCCCGGCGCCGCTGGCTCAGCCGCGTGTCTACTACGGCCCGATCATCGCCAGCGATACCAACGACTACGCGATCGTCGGTAAGAACGGCAACGACCGTGAGTACGACTACGAGAACAACGCCGGAACCAAGAACAGCACCTACACCGGTACCGGCGGGGTTCCGGTCGGCGGTGCGCTGGCACGTACGGTTTTCGGCCTCAAGTACGCCGAGCGGAACTTCCTGTTCTCCAATGTGATTGGGGACAACAGCAAGATCCTGTTCAACCGCGATCCGAGCAGACGGGTGGAGGCGGTGGCCCCGTGGCTCACCGTCGACAGCGGGACCTACCCGGCCATCGTGGACAAGCGCATGGTGTGGGTTGTGGACGGCTACACCACGCTGGACAACTACCCCTACTCGCAGCAGACATCGTTGTCGGAAGCCACTTTTGACAGCCAGGTCGGCAAGACCGGGGGAGCACTGCCCAACCAGCAGGTGTCCTACATCCGGAACTCGGTCAAGGCGACGGTAGACGCGTATGACGGCACCGTGACCCTGTATCAGCAGGACGAGAAGGACCCTGTGCTCAAGGCGTGGATGAAGATCTTCCCGGGAACGGTGAAACCCAAGAGCGATATCTCGCCCGATCTCGCCCGGCACCTGCGCTACCCGGAGGATCTGTTCAAGGTGCAGCGGACGCTGCTGGCGCGTTACCACGTCAATGACCCGGTGACGTTCTTCTCGACCAGTGATTTCTGGCAGGTGCCCGATGACCCGAATGCGCCCACCGGGTCACAGCCGCCGTACTACATCGTTGCGAAAGACATTACGAAGAACGATAATTCGGCGTCATTCCAGTTGACCAGCGCGCTCAACAGGTTCCAGCGTGACTTCTTGGCGGCCTATGTCAGTGCCAGTTCCGATCCTGAAACCTACGGCAAGATCACCGTTTTGACGGTTCCCGGAACGGTGCAGGGCCCGAAGCTGGTCAACAATGCGATCACCACCGACAACCAGGTGTCCTCGCATGTCGGCATCATCAAGAACCAGAACATCCTGCGGTGGGGCAACCTGTTGACCTTGCCGGTGGCCAACGGCGGACTGTTGTTCGTCGAACCGCTGTATGCCTCTCCAGGCCAGGGTGATCAGTCCTCGTATCCCCGGCTGATCCGTGTCGGCATGTACTACAACGGCAAGGTCGGCTATGCGACCACGGTCAGGGATGCATTGGACATGGTGTTCGGGCCCGGTGCGGGCGCCACGGCGACTGCGCCGGCCGTGGAGCCGGGCTCCGTCGTGCCGCCGCCACCGAGTGGCCAGAACGTCCCTGTGGTGCCTCCGGTGGCGCTGCCGCCAGTCAGCGGGTCGTCGGAGCTGTCCGCGGCGAAGGCAGGCGCGCTGCAGGAGGTTCAGCGGGCCATTGGCGAGGTGAAGGACGCTCAGAAGAGTGGGGACTTCGCGCGGTACGGGCAGGCTCTCAAGAGCCTCGACGACGCGATGACGAAGTTCACACAGGCCAAGTAGGAAGGCTGGTCCCTGCCACTGTGTGAAAGCGCAAGTGGCAGGGACAAAGACGCCGACGGATGTCGAGAACGTGCAGGCCAGGTAAACGATTTGGCGCCAGCGCACTGCGCCCGGTAACCTGATATTCACCACCGCGGGGTGGAGCAGCTCGGTAGCTCGCTGGGCTCATAACCCAGAGGTCGCAGGTTCAAATCCTGTCCCCGCTACTAGGTAAGCAGGTCAGAGGGTATTTTCCCTCTGACCTGCTTCATTTTCAAGAACCCCATCCGTTATTTACTCGGTACTTACGTCTACGCCGACTTCCGAAGTTGTGGCGCTTTCTCCGGTGACCGCCTTCTCAATCCACTGAGCCACCTCGGGGTGCTGGCGTCCACGCGATAGGTAATGCCGAAGCGTCGTAGCCACGTCGCGGTGTCCGAGCACGTCAGCCGCCACACGGGGGTCGCCTGATTTGTCCGCTGCGAGGTCGGAGAGCGTCTTACGGAAGCTGTGCCCCGTCGTGTCCGCGAGGTGCTCCAGCTCGCCGCGCACTTCACGCCACTGGCGCGCGAACCCGTTCGGGTCTCGCATCGTGCCCACCGAGGATGGGAAGATTAAGCCGAGCTTGTTAGGGCGCTCATCCTGGGAACGGGTGAGCAGCGCAGCCACGGCGAACGGCGGCAGGTGGATCACGTCGGGGGTGCCCTTGGAGCTGCTCTCAGTCGGTGTTCGCAGCAGGCCGACGCCGCCCTGGCGGACGATACGCCCTGTGCTGGTGATGGTCGCCGCGTCGGGGTCGAACTCTGCCCACAGAAAGCCGAGGACTTCGGACACGCGCAGCCCCGTCGCCAGGTGCATCAGAATGGGGTCGGTAACGTCCTTCTTTCGGCACACCTCCGATTCCAGCAGTGCTTTCAACACCACGGGGAGAACGGTCTGGTCGATGGGCTGCGCCCCGTTGTCCTTCGGCTTCTTCTTGGTCGGCGGGGTCTTCGTCGCCCGTGCGGGGTTCGCGTCGAGCACACCGTCGTTTACCGCGTAGTCAAGGGCGAAACCGAGCAACGAGCGGAGTTGCTTGGCGTCGGTGTCCCCATGTGCTTTCCGCACTTGTTCGATGTGGCGGTTCAGCCGCCCTGGTGTGCAGTCGCCCACGGTGATGCCGCTCGCCACCGAGTTCCAGTGCTTCACCCGCAGCTTGTACGTGTCGATGGTGCGCGGTGCCTTCTCCGCCGCCATCAGGGCCTGCAGGTGACGTTCCAGCAGGACTGAGACGAGGGTGCCGCGACTGGACTCTTCGCCGTCACCGCCCGAGCCGCCGCCGAGTAGTTCCCGGAGGTATTCCTCCAACGCCGCCTCAGCCGCAGCGCCGTGTTTGTCCTTAGCGCCTACAGGTGTTGAGCGTTCTGCTTGCTTCCGTTCGCCGTCGAGACCCCTGTAGTAGCAGTGCGCTTTCCAGGTGTTCGTGGCGAGCTGCGTCCTCTTGATATTCCCGCGCGTGCCAATCTTGAGTCTCGGTCTAGCCATCAGCCTTCCCGTTTATCTTGTCGTGCAGCTCCCCGATGCGCTTCTCCAAGCTCTCCAGTCGTTCCCGGAGTTCCGCCATGAGCCGCTTGTCCAGCGGGGTGGTGTCTTCAATCGTCCGTAGCTGAGCGCGGAAGAGCAGCTTCTTGGTGTCGCGTCGCTGCCGGGTGAGGTGCATTAGTTCACTGGTGTCCTGATCACGGGGGAGCCCCTTGCCAGCGGGTATCAAGTCGCCCATCAACTCACCACCCCACCAGTCGGCCACGAGTTCGGCGCGTGCACGACGGTCGGGAAGCACCTCCACCTCGCCGTCTGGCATGTCTCCCCAGGTCAGCAGAACAGCGGGTGTGACCCCGAGAACCGCTGCGAGAAGCGATATTTCGTGCACGGCGACGTATTTTCTGCGTCCGATTTCCATGTCGGTAATGAGGGCTTTAGTCACCCTGCATCCGAGTTTTTCTGTTTCATCGCTGAGCCACGCAACGCTGCGAGTTCCGCGCAGCGCGCGGACCGCCTGTCCAACTCGGTTCGTCTGCTCCTGTTGCCACGACATGAACAGCAGAGTACCGCATGTTGTGAATTTACGTGCGAATGGGGGTTGACGACGTGAAGTCACATGGTAGTGTGGTGTGTATACACGGCAATAGACACTAAAATAGTGTGACAACACAAAGGCTGAGGACGATGGAAGTACCAGAGACCCCGTTTGTTACCCGCTCTGAGCTGGCCGAACGGTGGAACATGAGCCCACGGACACTTGATAACTGGTCTGTCCAGGGGCGCGGACCCGCAGGCCGACGGTTCGGCAAGCGAGTTATGTATCGCTTGGCCGATGTCGAGGCGTACGAGCGGTCGGTGTTTGAGGGGGTGGTCTGATGCCCAACCAGCCCAACTCCCTCGACCTCGACATCGCGACCACTCGGCTCCACGAGCTGATCGTGTCCGCGCGGGCCGAGAATCCCGGCACCTCCGCCGACCCGTACGGCGACTCCTTGAGCCTCTGGGCTGCCGCAGTTCCAGCAGTGCGAGAAGTGCTGGGCACCTTGCAAGTTCACGAAGCCACGCTGGGTGAGGTTGAGTTCGTCTACCGCACGGCCTTGGAGGCGTGGTTGCGCGGCACAGTGCCGTCCAGCGCCCGTGTCGAAGAGGCCCTGCTCGACAGGATTCGAATGGCGCTGAACCCGCCAGCCAACTTGATTTTCTAAGACTTCCCGACCCCGCAACGGCGCGGGATCGGGGGACGGGGCACCGCCCCAATGAGAAAACCCGCCGCGCTAGCGGCGGGCTCCAGAAGTAATCAACTCTCTCAAGAAAGAAGGTAGCACACATGACCGACACGACACCGGCGACGGACGCGCAGAAGGCGTACATCTTGAAGCTCGCTAACTGCCAGCATATTTCAGATGTTGTGGGCATCACGCGCGTGCGGCTGAGCGGCTGGAACGCCGCGCACGGCGACTTCACGCGCAGTGAAGCTAGCGCCATCATCGAAGACTTGTTGGAGCAGCAGGGCAAGAATGCGCACGAGTACGTTGCTGTCGAGTATCGCAAATGGGTAGACAACAAATATGCGAGCAACGGCAGAACACCCAGCACTGCAAGGTATTTCGTCTCGGGTGATGCTTACAGCAGCGACATCCGCGACGTGCTGCGCAAAGCGGGCAGCTTGGCTGAAGTGTTGTACCGGGGACGCGACGAGGAGCGGGCTGAACGTGTGATGCGTTCCCATCAGGGCGGGTACGAGCTTGCCGGAGCACACGGGCATGAGCGTCTTCTGAAGCACCTCGCGCCGCAAGAGGACATCGACCTGCTGTCGGACGTGACGCCCGCGCACCTGCGGGCTGCCGTGAAGCGCAAGTCGGCTCGCACCGGGTACGTGTTCGACGCTCTGCGGCGCTGGAGGAGGTGTACCTCGTTGCGCAACACCTCGCGTCCGGACACTCTCGCGGTGATCGGGGCGCTGGCCAGCTCGTTGACCCGCACGACGACGGGGCCGGAGGCTCAGCGGCTGGTGGATCAGGCTCTCGAAACCGTGCAGGTCTCGGCCTGACCGGGGCAGGGTGCTGCCGACCCATCGGGTGTGGCACGCGGGGTTCGCGACCTCGACACCCGCGATGCGTCGGCAACCGTTGGCGCACAAAAGAAAACCCCGCCGTTGCAGGGCGGGGTTAGGTCAAGAAAGGAACGAGATGACCGAGAAAGATGATAACACCTGCATCACGTGTGGGAAGCCGCTCGACCGACAGCTCGACGCGGAAGGCTGGTACCCCACCGCGCCGTGGGTGCCTAAGCGATTAGGTGGCGCTGGACGACCTGCCGGTGCCGATACCGCAGACGGCAAGCTGGTCGAGGTGCTCGATGAAATGGGAGTCGATGTGCCAGCAACCGTTGGCGCACAGGAAGAAAGGAAATCGAATGACCGCCACCGTCTCTGAGGTGCCGACGAGGAGCGACCTACTCGCTGCACTGACGCTCCCCGGCCGGGGTTTTGAGCCAGCCGACCTACCCCAGCTCCACGGTGCTCCGGAGGGCTGGGACGTGCTGACCCAGCGCCACCGGGAGCTGATCGACGAGCTGCTGTTCTTGAGCCATGTCCGCCGCTCGGTGGTACGAGATGGTGGGGACGCCGGGGTTCTCGCCGCCGGTCGGCGAATCACCGACGCTGCCGAGGCGCACACGCGCGAGGCGTGGTCGCAGGCGGTCGATGCCTTCCTGTCCATGGATTGAGAGGGGGAGGGTGTTGCCGACTCGACAACGGGGTGCGGCACAAGGGGTTCGTGACCCCAGCATCCACGGGGTGTACCGAAAAAGGTTGGTGCACAAGAAGAAAGGAGAAATGTGATGCTGGAATGTCCAAGGTGCGGTGACGAATGTGACGAGAGAGACATGGTGGAAGTTGCCGACTCAACGATCGTATGTTCCGAATGTCGTGCGATGCGGAACTGTCCAAGGTGCGGTGACGAATGTGACGAGAGAGACATGGTGGAAGTTGCCGACTCAACGATCGTATGTTCCGAATGTCGATTGGACGAGGAGCTTGAAGATTTGAGTCGATGGGAAGAGGAACTCGCAGAGGGAGCGCACTGATGCCCGAAAACACCTGCGGAACATCGTGTTCGGCGTGCGAGCAGCCCAACGCGGTCCTCGTCCGTCTGGTCGAAGCCTTGATGCGGATGGGAGTCGATTTCGAGCTGCGCCATCTCGCCGCGTGATCGTCCACTAGAAACCCCCGGAGCCCACTTTTCTCCGGGGGTTTCTTCATGCCCGGGGACGTGCACCATCCTCGATTGCCCTTCCCGCCCAGTGGTTCTAGCGTCAAGGTATGTCCGAAACACCCACAGCCCGAACCCGTCTGATGGCTCTCGCCGAACTGTTCGATGAGCCGCAACACGCCCATGGCCCCGACGCCCAACGGTGCTCGGCATCCGACCATCCCGAGGCGTGGATGGAACTGACAGTCGGGTGGTCTCGCGTACTCGGTGCTGCCAAGGTCATCCAGTCCCGTCACACCACCGACTCCCAGGATCCCGTGCTGGTCATGTGCGCCGATGTCGCACGGGAAGCGGCGGTGGGGGAGTTGCGTTGGTGCTGGGCGAGATTGGTGAATCAGTACGTCGAGGGAGTGGAGTCCGATGCCTGACGCCGAAGCCCCATTGACCCCCGACGAGCGACTCACCATTGCCGCCCTCTACACCAGTCTCGTGATGTCTCAGAACCGTTCGGTTCCAGGACAGCTCGCCGTCGAGAGGTCGTGTTACTCCGACCATGACATTCACCGTCCCGAAACCTTGTCCCACAGAGTGATTCCCATAAGTCGGGGTTCGGAGGGTTTCAGGGCATGCTAATTGGCTATGCGCGGGTTTCCACCGTCGAGCAGTCCGTGGGCTTGCAGCTCGACGCACTTCACGCGGCCGGGGTGGAACGCATCTTCACGGACGAGGGGATCAGCGGGTCGGTGTCGAGCCGACCCGAACTTGACCGCTGTCTGGAAGTGTTGCGCGAGGGTGACACCCTCGTCGTGTGGAGATTGGACAGACTAGCCCGCTCCCTCAAGAATCTCCTGGAACTTATGGAGTCCTTGTCCGCCAGGGGAGTTCACCTTCGAAGCCTCACCGAGAGCATCGACACCAGCTCGGCGTCGGGACGACTCGTGCTCAGCGTGTTCGGGGCTCTCGCGGAGTTCGAGAGAAGCCTGATTATCGAACGAACCCAAGCTGGTTTGGCTGCGGCTCGGTTGCGGGGAGCCAAGATTGGGCGTCCAACGGCGATGTCAGCGGGACAGGTCGAGCAGGCGAAAACGCTTGTGTCCGCTGGACATCGAGTCGGTGACGTGGCTCGGACACTCGGAGTCGGACGGAGCACGCTATATCGAGTGTTGGGGGAGGCGGGCTGACCCGTGAGGGCGGCGGTGGTCGGTGAGTGGGTCGTCGTCACGGGCGGCTGGTCGCTGTTCCGCACGATGAGAGAGCAGACCCTCACGCCTGACCTGGCACGGAAGGTCGCGCAATGGTGCTCGGAGCGTGGGGATTACGAGTCAGCTGCCGAGCTGCGGTGGGCGGCTGCCGAGGCTGAGAAGTGGCTCGCAGGAGAGAACCCCGGCCAGTCCGACGACATCGTTGCGCGCATCGACGAGCTGTTAATGAGCGACGAGTTGTTGTCGATGGACTCGATGGCTTGGTCACCCATGTCAGAATCCGAGGTGGCGAGGATCCTCGCGGGTGAGCAGGAAGAGACTCCTCACCCACTGCCTGTGGGACAAGTCCACGTGATTCCCGTGGATCAGGTGGACGAGTGGATGGACTGGTGGGACGGGTTGAGTGAGTCCGACCAGGCGGACACTCCGTGGTACGTGGTGTGTCACGAACACAAAGTCGCTGGTGAGCGCTCGGTGGATTGCGGGTGCGGAAATCCCAGTATTCCCAACGAGTTCCGGTAATATGCGGGGGCATGACCGCTGTGAAACCACCCGTCGCGTACTACGGCGCGAAGACCTCGTTGGCTCCTCGCATCGTGTCGATGTTCCCCGACCATCGGCGTTATGTAGAGCCGTTCGCGGGGAGCCTGGCTGTCCTGCTGGCGAAGCGACCCGCACGTCACGAGGTGGTCAACGACCTCGACCATAATCTGATGACGTTCTGGAAGGTGTTGCGGGACAACCCGACAGAGCTTGCGCGGGTGTGTATGCTGACTCCGCACTCTCGCGTGGAACGCAACCTCGCTAAGCACATTCCTTCTGACTCAAGTGATTTGGAGCGTGCGCGGCTGGTGTGGTCTGCCCTGGTGCAGGGGCGAACTGGGACGCTGGCGAACACGGGTTGGCGGCACGCGAGGAGCACGGTGGTGGACGGGAGGATGTTGCGCTCATATGTACAGCGCATCGAGACAGTGTCTGAACGCATCCGCGACGTAAGCCTGGAATCCCTGCCCGCCGTGGAGATTATCGAGAAATACGGGTCCGACGAGACCACGCTGCTGTACTGCGACCCGCCCTATCTGGGCTCGGTGCGGCGACACAACTACAAGGTCGAGATGACTGGTGTGAAGGCTCACCGTGAGCTTGGGGAGGTGCTGCGGGGGTGTCGCGCGACCGTCGTGTTGTCGGGGTATCACAGTCCGTTGTATGACGAGATGTACGGGGACTGGTTCCGTGTCGAGCTGTCCGCACAGACCGCGCAGGGCAGTGTCCAGGGCGTCGAGCGGACGGAAGTTTTATGGTCCAATCGGGCGCTCAAAACCCGTTACATCGGGGGTGAAAATGAGGCAAATGTAACGGGTTTTCAGGCTCTGTGCGGACGCTGCGGACGGGTGGTTCCGCGACCCCGCAGGGGACCGCGCGGAACGTGGTGCAGTGGGGCATGCCGCGTGGCTGCGCATCGGGCACGGAAGAGTTAGTAGCTTGCAAGGGTGCTAGGGATGGCAATCAGGGTGAGCACCGCAAGCGCCAAAGCGGCCATCGCGCCGTATGCGGCTGGGACATAGAACAGCACGCTCTGCCAGATGCCGTGTGGACGCCAGTTAGCGAGGCGGCCAGGCAATTTGGCGTGCACCCACATCAGGCCGAGTGCAAGCACGAGCACAACGGGAATCGTCAGATACCAGCTTCCTGCAAGCGTGAACGGCGTGAACCAGAGCAGTGCGAGGGCCGCGCCGCCACGATCCTTGAGAGTGCCACTGTCCGAGCTGAAGAGCATCGCACATGTGAACACGAGGTAGTAGACGATGCACAGCAGCGCCGCTGCCACGGGAATGTAGCCCAGGTAGGCACTGATGCGTTCCCGGGTCATCGTTCGCCCACCGGTAGGTGTAGAGGCTCCGGCATTGTCGGCGTGATCACTGGCGGCGCATTCACGGTACCCAGTGGCACCAACGGCGTGTTGGCCATGGTTCGGTACAGCTCGCCGTCGCCAATTCCCTGCGTGTTCAACAAACCCACCATCGGCCCGTAGGACGTTGTGTTGGCGGGCATGTTGGTGAACACCGTATCGGTCACTCCCTTCGGGCTGTCGTGATAGACCTCCACAGCGGGGAACTGTGTGACGTTGCCTCCAATCTTCGCTCCATCAGGCCCACCTTGGATCACTACTTGGCCGTGCACCGAGTACCCGGTCACTTTGGCGAGCCCCTCACCACCCGGCGAGAACGGGTCGGCGGTGCTGTAGGCAATAGCGACCGCGCCGTTGGTGTTCTGTCCTGCGGTGACCCACGGGTGCCCTGCCATGGCTTCGCCGCTCACCGAGTCCACGGACGGATTCTGACGAGTAACGATGACGCCGTTCTCGTAGTCCACCAGTACCGATACCCGCGAGTGCTCGGGATCGGCATACGGGTCGAATCCGCGATTGTCGCCCAGGTTGTGACCCTGTGCCTTCGATAGGCTCGGGTAGGCGACCTCACGTTGCGGGATAAAGAAATTGGTACGGACAGTGCCCCATCCCGGATGAGGTTCAATCTTGGCCACCCGCACCTCGGGCTGTGCGATGCCGTTCTTGGGGTCGTAGCTGTTCGGGTTGAGTGCTGCGGCGGTTGCGAAATCGGCAGGGGTAGTAGGTGCGCGGCCAAACATATGCTCAAACGCCTGACGGTCCGTCTCGGCCTTGTTCGTCCATGAGAATGACTCATCGTTGTACTTGTGCCCTGATGCTGCTTCCGCGCCGGATGCCAGGTTGACGGCGTGACGTAAATCCCCATCTGCCACATCGGCAGCCTGTAGTGCCATTCGCACCTTGGACTCGATGTCCGCCTTGGCGTCTGGATTCTGCTTCTCGAAATTAGGGTCAGCGCTAACCGCTCCTGTCTGCGGGTCTATCAGGAAATGACCGGTCTTGGCTTCGTCTTCTGCGGCCTGTTTCATCCGCTTGACGAGGGATACCTCCAACGCCGACTTCTCCATGGCGGCAGCGGACTCGTCGTGAGCGGCGGACTGCTCAATAATGTTCTTGGCGATCTTGTCCAGCGATTGGTTTGCCGCCGTTGCTCCTTGGCCTTCCCACGTCGCTATCATCGGAAGGTTCTTGAGGCCGTCCTTGACCTCTTGTATCGACTTTGAGCGGGAGCGCAACCCGGCTGCGACATCGCTGATGGTGTTCTCGTCCCACTCGCCGATGTCACCCCAGGTAATGGTCACCGGAGTCTCATGCCGTACTTCATGATGTACTCGGCCTGGTCTTCGTCCATGTTGTAGTAGTTATGCCCGATAGTGCGGAATCCATAACTGTGGTCCGCCAAGTCGTCGGTCAGGCCCTTGGTCTGCGCTTTCAGCACGGGGATTAACGCCTTCAGCGCGGCACCCGACGAACCAATCCAACCAAGTGCAGCATCCTCAATATCGGCGTTTGCGGCGGCATGCTTCCGCGTGATGTCGGCATGGTGCATATCGAGGTGATCCGCCGACGCATGGAGATCCGCTGGAACGACACTGAGTTTGTCAGCAGGCATTTGGTTTTCCCCTGGACGGTCGAAGTGTGACTAAGCTGGGACTATACGCCGTGGCCGATTTTTGGTGCAGTGTGTCGTGCTCCCGCGTTGGGATCGTCGCCAGGAAAACTAGCCCCATGCACCTCCCCACCACCCCAGACGGCTTCAAATGCGTGCTGGCCGACCCGCCCTGGCGGTTCGGGAATCGGCGCTCGGGCATGTCGCCAGAGAGCGGGCTCAGACCGCGTTACGCCACCATGGCGCTCGACGACATCTGCGATATGCCCGTGCAATCCATCCTCGCGCAGGACGCGCATCTCTATCTGTGGGTGCCTAGCGCGATGTTGCCCGATGGGCTAAAAGTCATGCAGCA
>NZ_MAFQ01000020.1 GCF_002013895.1 Mycobacteroides franklinii
GTCCTTGATCCGGGCGCCACGCTTGCGGCGTGCCCGGGAACGGGCCGAAGCCGCGGCTGCCGCCGCGGCGGAGATTCCGGCTGCGGGCGCCTTAGCGCCGGCACCTTCATTCAGCGTCGGGCCAAACCGGGCGGCGGGCGGATCCTCCTGCACGGCATAGACCATGTATGCCGGTGCTGCGGCCGCGGTCGCGGGTGTGGCGGGCGCGTTGGCCGGTGCGGACGGTGCACCAGAGCCACCGGTGGTTACCGTGCCGCCGCCTCCTGGCATTCCGCCCATGGCAAAAGGCTGCTGCTGAGGGGTATTGCGCGCGACCTGCGCCAGTTCCTGTGCCGGCTCCTCCGCCGGTACATCGGCGTCGACCGGAACCGGGTTGACCAGCTGGGCCAGTCCGACCAGGAGTAGTG
Source organism: Mycobacteroides franklinii (assembly GCF_002013895.1). Lineage (GTDB taxonomy): Bacteria > Actinomycetota > Actinomycetes > Mycobacteriales > Mycobacteriaceae > Mycobacterium > Mycobacterium franklinii. Next base: position 408 of record NZ_MAFQ01000020.1, read on the forward strand.
GCAACCACAGCGGTGCGGACAGCATGATGCCCCACGCGGTGAACCCGAAGGGGATGAAGAACGCCTCGTACGCGATGAAGAACAGCAGCGGACCCCAGGCCACAAGTGCCTCAAGGGGATTGCGCATGAAGTCCTGCAAGATCTTTTGCAGGGTGCCCAGCGGGTCGCTGAAGAATTCCTGGATCTGCCGCATCAGCTTGTCGAAGAAGCTCTCGCTGTCGTCCAGTGCGGTACCGGATTCGGCGGCCTGGGCCTGAGCAGCCATGCCGGACATGTCGGCGGCCATCCGGGACATCTCGCCGCCCGGCGCCATGATCATCGGCGCGGGCTGCGTCGGTGCGACGGCAGTCACGGCGGCGGTAGAGACGCCTTGGTAGATACCCATGGTGGTGGCGGCTTGCACCCACATCCGGAGGTAGTCGGCCTCGTTGAGGGCGATCGGAATGGTGTTGATGCCAAAGAAGTTGGTGGCCAGCAGCACACCGTGGATCATGTGGTTGGCGGCCAGCTCGGCCAGGGTGGGCATGGCGGCAAGTGCCGCGGTGTACGCAGCAGCGCTGGTCTCGTGCAGCACCGCGTTGGTGGCGCTCATGGCGCTCTGCTGGGTCAGCCACGCCAGATACGGCGTGTGGCTGGCGACGTACTGGATGGCGCTGGGCCCCTGCCAGGATCCGGCGCCGGTGGCGGCGAGCAGTTGGGTCAACTCCGTGGCGGCGGCGGTGTATTGCACCGAGAGCGCCTGCCATTGTGCGGCGGCGGCCAGCAGTGCGCCCGGCCCGGGCCCGGCGCTGAGCAGCGCCGAGTGCACCTCGGGAGGCGAAGCCATCCAAATCGGAGCCGACACCGGCGTTAGCCCCGCGCGATCATGTAGGTGGCCGCGGCCTGCATATCCCCGGTGGTGTAGCTGGCCGCGGACTCCGACACACCCAGCCCGGCCCGGCCCAGTTCCTCGACGGCCTGGGCGGCCACACCGGTGTGCTCGATACCGCGGGCACTGAAACCGGCCGCGGTCTCCAACGAGACCGGGTCAGCGGCCGGGGGCACCACGGCCCCGATCACCGGGGCGGCCGCGGCATGCGCGGCAGCCAGACGCGCGGTCAGCGCCTCCACGGCCGCACTGGTGGCGGTCAGACCTTCTGGAACGACGTTGAGATTCATCGTGGGTACTCCCTTCCTTGAGCGGCATGCTCGCTGACGAACGGATTGACGGTCTGTACGTACGTTGGGACATCGTTGTCGGACAACAGGACTCCGCGACCGGCAGGTAGACGCTCGAAACGATGCCCGCGGATGCGGCCCCCGTCCTGTGGGCTGCCGCTGAGCATCAGGGTGTTGGCCTGCAGCTCGTGGAACCGACGCAGCATGGGGTTGGTCATCAGGATGTGACCCGATCCCGTGGCGCGTGCGGTGATGATCACCCGCAGACCGAGCTCACGCGCCTCGGCGAGCAATCCGGTGATCGGATTCCAGGGACGCTGCCCGATGTACGGACCGCTGACAGCCGGTGTGTCGGGGATCTGGTCGACATCGTCGATGATCAGGTAGTGCCGCTGTGCGGTCACCCCGCGTGACACCCAGTTGTGCAGTTCCTCGTTGGAGAGTCCGGCCGGTGGCCGACGCTTCTCCAGCAGTCCGCCGAGGCCCAGCATGGCCGGGGTGATCCGGTCGATGTTGGGGGTGTACTCGTTGTCGGGGAACAGCGGTTCGTCGACAAGATGCAGACGCCGATCCAGAACCGTGAATGCCACCTGATCGGGTGTCGAATGCTCGCGGATGGTGCGGATGACGTGGCGCAGCAGCGTTGTCTTGCCGGATCCGGTGTCGCCCAACACCATCAGGAGCGGGTTGTGCGCGAAATCGAGCGCGACCGGCGCCAGGTCCTGCTCCCGCTGGCCGATGACGACCTGCTCGTGCCCCGGATACAGCGGGCCGATGGCATTGGGTGCCAGGTCTGCCGGCAGGAGGCGGACGGCGGGAGCCTTGGCCCCCGGGTAGTTGGCGTTGACCGATTCCACAGTCCTGGCGTCGGAGGCCGCGAACAGGAAGTGCTCGGCCTGCATGGTCAGACCGCGACCTGGCTGATCGTGCGGAACACTTTCGGCGGGGCGGCGCAGCGCGCCGGGGACCCGCACATTGCTGTCTGCCGAGTCGTGCAGCTTGAGCTCGAGGCGCAGTCCGAGAGAATCGCGCATCGCCAGCGGCACCTCGATCCAGTTCGGAGTGGTGATCACGACGTGGATGCCGTACGACAGTCCGGCGTTGGCCAGCTCGGTAAGCCTGGCCAGCAACGGGTTCCGGGTGTTGAACTGATCGGTGTTGTCACGGCTGAACGCGTACAGGTTGTCCACGATCAGGAAGGTCTCGCCGTAGCCGTCGTCCAGGGTGTGGTCGCTGTCCCGCAGGGCACGCAGCTGGCTCACCGAGGCGATGCCGCGGTCGCGGAACAGCCGCTGCCGGTATGCCAGTAGCTGCTCCAGCTCACCGAAGGTGCGCCGAATACGCTCAGGCTCAAGGGCGCTGGCGACGCTGCCGACGTGTGCCAGTCCTTCGAGCGCGTGCAGTTGTCCGCCGCCGTAATCGATGCAGTAGAACGTGACATCGCGGGGGGAGTGCAGTGCGGCGGCCGACAACATGAACGTCTGCAGCGCCGTGGATTTTCCGGACTTCGGACCGCCGTGAATGATCGCGTTCCCGGCCGCCGACGTTGCGTCGAAGATCAGTGGATCGCGGCGCATCTGGAACGGCTTGTCGATCTCGCCGAGCGGCCAGCGCAGCTGGCGGGCCGGGATCCCGGTCTGGCTCAGCACATCCGCCAACGGAATGGCGGTGTCCAGTGGCGGCAGCCACAACTGCGGTGCGCGGGGTCCCACCTTTGAGAGTTGATCACCGACGGTCGTGATCAGCTTGCGGGCCGGCTGTGTCGGCCGGTCGGACTCGCCCTTCACAATCACCGTCGTGGGATCGGCAGCGACTGGCAACGCGGTGAACTGCTTGGGCTGCGGGGTGGCGCGGATTTCTACGGTGGTGGTCGTCGACGGCGGCTCGTAGATGCCGTCGACATACGTGCTGCGGAACTTGATGGGCACGGCGCCCGGGGCAGGCACCAGGAACCCAACACCCTTGTGGTCCTTGCCCGATTCGATGTGATACGCGTCCTCGGTTCCGATGATTTGCCGGGATGCGCTGGGGCTGGCCACCTTCAGACCGATGCGGTACGACGTGTTCTTGTCGATGTCCTTGATCTTGCCGACGTCCAGAGTCTGCGACGCGAACAGAATGTGGATACGGAACGAGCGGCCCTTGCGTGCGACATAGTCGAACAGCTCGGCGTACTCCGGGTGATCCTGGAGCATCAGGGTGAATTCATCGGCCACCACGAACAGCGTGGGAATCGGCGGCAGGTCGTGACCGGCGGCGATCGCCTCCTCGTACTCACGGACCGAGTTGAAGGCGCTTCCCTGCACGTCGCGGCCTGCCTGCTTGAGCAGGTTTTCCCGGCGAGCGACCTCGCCACGCAACGTGTCGGCGAAACGTTCGGCGAGGGAACGCTTCTCCGCCATGTTGGAGATCACGGCAACAACCTGTGGGAAGTCGCGGAAGATATCCGCGCCGGCCTCGCCCTTGAAGTCGGCGTAGATGATGATCAGGCGATCTGCCGAGTGGGTTGCCAAGAGAGACAGCAGGATCGACATCAGGGTCTGAGACTTACCGGAGCCCGTCATACCGATCATCAGACCGTGTGGCCCCATGCCGCCCTCGGCCTCGTCCTTGAGGTCGAACATGAGCGGCTCGCCGGAAGAGGTGACTCCGATGGGCACGCGCAGCTCCTCGTCGCGCGTACGCGGCGACCAGAGGGCGGGAACGTCCAGTTGGGAAGCGTCCTCGATGCCGAGGAGCGAAGTGAACGTCGCACCGCCGGTGGCGGAGGACCGCAACCCCGGATGGGTCGGGTTGGAGTCCCAGCGGGAGAGCCGGCGGGACACATGTGAGGCTGTGCCGATTGTGAGCTGGTCCGCCTCATCGATGTAGGGCTGCCAGTCGCTGCCATTCCAACGGGCGATGCGTGCGCTCACACCATTCCGATTAACCTGCAGCACAGGACGTTCGGGGTTGAGATAGTCCGGAAGCTTGACCTCGCCGTCCGCGTCGTCGAGCCGCTGGATGACGGTGACACCGTCCAGCCCGGTCGCCGGGATGGGTGAGTTCACGCCGTTCAGATCGTAATTCGGATCGTCCAGGATGATCAGCAGGTGCTTGTGGGCGCCGGATTCGGCACCGAAGAGTGCGCGCTCTGCCAGGGCCGGCCTCAGTGCTTCGAAGAGCTCGGCACCAGTGCGACGCAGGTACCGTGCCGGGCCGACGCCGTCGATCTCACCGCTGATATCCACGTGTGGAAGCCACTTGAGCCAAGACCACTGCGCATCTTCAACACTGGGACCGGCCATGGCCACGGTCAGCAGCGTCGGGTCGTGGAATGTGGTCGCCTGCGCCACCCACGAGCGGATGGCGGCGCGAGCGATGTCGTCATCCCCGAGCACCGTGATGCGCGAAACCTTGTTCAGATCGACGCCGAGCGGGGCGCTTCGCACCGTGCGCTGGGTGTCCAGCAGTCCGCGCAATGCGCTGTGACTGACGGGCTCCAAGTCGATCTCGTCGGCGATGTCCTTGACGCGCACGGGGCTGGCCAGCGGAACATCGTGGCGTCCGGTACGCACCACCAGGTAGTCGTCATCGCCGGGATCGCGTTCCCATTGACGTCGGGTGCCGGGAACTGTCGACAGCTCCTCGGGGTCTGGGTGCGACCATTCCAGAGCCTTGCGCTGTGCAGTGGCGTGGGTGCGCAGATTCTCGCGTACCACCGACAGGTACCGCAGGTAGTCGGCACGCTCGGCGTCGACCTCCTCGGTGCGGACCTTGTCGCCGCCGCCGCGGTACAGCGCGGTGGCAGCCAGCAGAAGCACGAACGGGAAGAACAGCGTCTGCGGGGAGATGAGCCGGATGCCCGAGGCGACCAGCGCAACGATCATGCCGACGATCAAGATCACGATCACGACCGGAATGGCGCGCCGCAGGAACGATGGCGGCACCACCCGAGGCAGCTGCGGAGGCGCCTCGACGGTCACCGTGGCATCGGGTATCGCCGGGGGCGTGACACGCCGATGGGCTTCGAAAATGAGACGGCTCAACGGGACTCCTGCGCATTCTGTGCAAGTTGGGTGTCGGTCTGGATCTGCGTGGCCTGCCGAACGTTCGGGGTCAGGGTGTCGTGCGAGAGCAGGGCGTCGGTGCGTGAGAGCGACGGCCCGGATGCGAACAGATCCAGGATCGACGAGGGGATGGTCAGCGCCGGCTTGTGCAGGCCGAGCGCCTCGAGGGTCTTATCGCCCTCGGCCTCGGTGTCGATGCCATAGCGGACGCCGGTATCGGATATCCACTGATACGCACCACGACCGCCTGGCTGCACCAGGTATCCGGTGCCGGGGGCGATGGCGACCCGGGTCGGAGTGTCGGCGGGGGAGATCAGCTGCACGGTGTGCACCGAATCCGACAGGGGCAGAACAGAACCCGCAAGCAACGACCATGAATCCGAGGTGGCATCTGCCGTCTTGGTGAACCGAGTGCACAGCACTGGATCCTCATTGGCGGCCAGCGGCTTGACGGCGGCATTCGGGAACACCCGAGTGTCGATCGCCGACGACGTCTGCAGATGCGCGATCTGATCGGCGGTCAACCGGGGCGGCTGTTCCAGTCCGTAGGAGTTGGCGTTGCGCAGTGCCGACGCGATCACCGGTGAAACCTGCTGCACGCCATCGGCAAGTACCGCGTAGTACACCGGCGTGTTATCCGTCGAGGAACTCACCAGCACCGAGCCGACAGGCGCCGCGACCGGCAGGGGATAGGCGGTAGGCGTCCCTGCCCCGGCGATGGCGGGAACCACAAGTGCCGGAGCCTCCGGAATGGCGTTGAGCAGACGGGTTGTCACGGGGCGCACCTCAGGCGGTGTGGTGAAACCAAGCGCGCTGGTGACGGCGGCATCTCCGAGGTTGAGCGCGCTGCGCTTCCCGTCCCAGAGCAGCCAGGTAGTACCGGATTCGGTGGACACCACGGCCGCGCGGTCGCGTGGCAGTTCAGAGGCCTTGTCGCCGTTGGTGTCCAACGCTCCGGCGATGACGGTGACCGCGTGGTTGCCCGTGCTGGTTTGGCCGGCCTCGCATACCGCCCAGGCGGCGTCGGTGGCCTTGGTCTGCACCATGCGTTCCGGGGCGCCCGGAATGCCGATCAGGTTGCCGCGCGGAAACTGGTCGAGCTGAGCGCTTTTGACCATCGTGGGATCCACTGCCTTGCCCGCGATGAGACGGGCGGAGGTGAGGTTGAGCACCGGGTGCAGGTTGTCACCAACGCGCACATAGAGTGCCGCCGTCGAACGGTCGGCCAGCACCGGGTCGGTGCCTGCGATACCGGCGGGCCGCAGCAAGCTGAAGACGAAGCATCCAACCACGCCGGTGACCACGATGACGGCGCCCATGCTCAAGGCACGGGACTGGGTGCGCAGTGGGTCGACGAGCATCCGCGCGTCATGCAGTGCAACACCAGATGCGATGCGCCGCATGACAAATCGCCATCCGGTTACCTGATGGCCGGTGACGAATCCGCGGCGATACTTCAGCGGTTCGGGGCTCTCGCTGGCCGGTGTGCGTGACGCGAAGGCCCGGCGCTCGGAATTCGCGTTACTGTCTCGGTTGTCGCTCATTTCTGGACCGACGCCCCCGGAGCCGACAGGCCGAGCCCGGCGACGATGGCCTCCACGGAGGCCTGTACGTCTTCGACGGTGACCGTCATGAGGTCTTCATCGCTGAAGTCTTCGGCGCCTGAATTGTCAAGGCGGTGTTCACGTTCCTCCTCGGAGCGTTCAACGACGTTACGGACGAACCGGCCGTTACCGGCGACGTCGATGCTGCGGCGTGCGATGCCGCGGGTATCGGGAGCTTCCGCGGCGCACATGTCCGAGAAAGCGGCGAGCAGCTTGGCTGCGGCCCCCTCGTCGAACTTGCTGTCCCGGACGGATGCCATCGCCGCGGCGATCTCGACGAGTTCGGACGGTGCGTACGAAGGGAAGTTGATGGAGCGGGTGAAGCGCGAGCGCAGACCCTCGTTGGTGTCGAGGAACTGATCCAGCTCGGCGCGGTACCCGGCGACGATCACGACCAACCGATCGCGGTCGTTCTCCATCCGGGCCAGCAGGGTGTCGATGGCGACCAGGCCGAAATCGTTCTTGGCGCCGGTGGACACCAGGGCGTAGGCCTCGTCGAGGAACAGCACGCCGTCGAGCGCACTGTCGATGACGGCGTTGGTCTTGGCCTCGGTTTCACCGATGTGCTGACCGATGAGGTCGGCACGGTGCACTTCGCGGACGTTCTCGCGTTTGAGAAGTCCCAAACCGCAATAGATCTTGGCGACCACGCGGGCGATGGTGGTCTTACCGGTGCCGGGAGGGCCTGCGAACACCAGGTGGTGTGTGCGGTGGCCGACGGCCAGGCCACGGTCCTGACGCCGCAATGCCATCGCCACGGAGCTCTTGAGCCGGGCGACCTGGTCTTTGACCTGCTCCAGGCCGATGAACTCGCTGAGCTGCTGCTCGGCCTCGGCCAGCAGGATCGCCTTGCGTTCGTGAGCCTCAGGATCGATGAAATCCTCTTCGGTGGGCTCAGTTTCGGGATCCCAGGCATCGGTGCGGGCAGCGATGCGGGCGGCGGTCGTGGTGTGCAGGCCCACGCTCGGATCGGTGAGCGCATGCTCGACCTCGGCGATCTCGGGATTGGCCGCGTACAGATCCTGAAGCACCTCGGTGGCGGTCTCTTCGTCGCCGTGGTGGCGTAGGTTCAGCGCCTTCGCGAGGGCGCCATCGGTCGCTGCCACTTCGATGGGGCCACTGGGGTCTTCGAGGTAGGACAGTGCGGGATTGACCATACCGAGCTTGGCGAGTGCGATACCCAGGGTGATCCGCACGGCGTGGGATGTGGTGGGCTCCAGTGACTTGTCGGTGACGACGGGGGTCAGCAGCGCGACAACATCGGCCCAACGCTGGGCCCGGTTCTGCATGGCGACGGCGACCCAGCGGGCGTTGAACCATCCGGGGCGCCGCTCGGTCACGGCCGCGATCAGTTCATCGGCCTTGACGTATTCGCCCTTGTCCACGAGGGCCGCGGCGTAGGCCAGGTGATAGTCGTCGGGTCCGCTGGCGCGAAACTCAAGGTACAGCCCCGTGTCGTAGGTAAAGGTCAGATCGCCGGGCTGCAGGTTCACCGCATGCTGAAGATGGCCGGCGGTGGACGTGGTCTCCGAGATGGCTTCCAGGACGTCGATGGTGGCGCCTCCGGCGGCCGCGAGCCCGACCCACACGTCACACTGATCTTGAGCGGTCCGGCACAGCGAGGTGAACCCGTAGCGCGCTGCTGGCAGGTCGGCGGGACGTCGCCTGTCGTTGACGGAGAGGCCTAGCGCCCGGCAGCAGGTCGCGAATCGACTCTCCAATTCGGGGTCGATACGCGTCGATGAGGCCGCGCCCGCGGCCACCCACTCTCGCTGACCAACTCGTTCACGAATATCCACTTACAGCCCTTCGCCCGATCGACACGCTCGCTGATTGGAGTAGTCGGCTCGCGAACGTGATTGGTTCCTGACAGTGCCCTCTCGGGTTGTCAGCAAATTTGTGATAGATCGCCCGCTGCCGCCGGCGTGCTCTCCGTGGTGCTGGAGATGGTTGAACCAGTGCCCCTGTGTGAAGGCGGAGGTCCGGGGCGTGACTGCCGTCACACCCGGGCGTTCGAGTTGACCAACTCGTTCGCGAGTACTCATCTACCGCCTTTTTCCATGGCACCGTTGCATGCTCGGCAAGAGATTAGCATTCCCTTACCTAAGTGTCGATAGCTAACCCTAGCCTTATTTAAGGAGACATGATTAGGCTAGCCTAAGCTAATGGCGATGACCGAGGAATCGAGAGTGCAATGCCGAGCGCAGTGACGCAACCGACACGCGGATGGCAGGGCGCCGTTCTTAAATTGTTCCGGGTAGGGGACTATCAGCTAACTGTGACGGGTCGACGCGAGCTAACCGACCACTATGTGAGGCTCAGCTTCTCGGCGGGCGGCCTGCTGCAGGGCCGCGATGTTCACCCCACCATGTGGATCCGGCTGTGGTTCTCGGACGGAGAGAAGCTGCATCAACGTGGGTACACGCTGGTCAGCCCCGATCCTGGGGCCGATACCGTCGATATCGAGTTCGCGTTGCACGACGGTCTGGCCGCCAGTTGGGCACACGCGGCCCGAGTCGGAGACACGATCGAGGCGACGGTGCTGGGTAGCAATTTTGCGTTGCCGAACCCGGCTCCGCGTGGGTACGTCATCGTTGGTGATACCGCGTCGCTACCCGCCATCAACTCCCTGTTGGCCGCGATCGGGGACAGTCCCGCGACCGTGTTTCTGGAGGCCGCGCACGAGAGCGACAAGACCCTGCCCGTCGGCCGGGACGTGGTCTGGGTGGACCGTCATGGCGAGCGGTCGCTGGTCGAGGTCGTGCGTGCGGCGGCCTTCGACGCCTCGGGGTACTTCGGCTGGGTGGCGTGCGATACCCGGACCACTCGACAGATCGCCCAGGTCCTCAAGGATCACTTCGGCATTCCGCGCCGGTCGATGAAGGTCCAGGCCTACTGGATGGCCTAGTCGGCCCTGGGCTCGGCTGGTCTACGAGGCAAGCCGCAGATGGGGCATCTGCCGACCGGCGGTGTCCATGATCGTGGTGACGGTGCCAAACCGATCCGTGGCGCGTCGGCATAGTTCACGGAGCTGGCGGGGGTCGCTGGTGTCGGCCGCGATGGCCATCACCTGATCCGCGTCGTATCCGTGCAGCATCCTGGTCAGATCGGTTGCGTGCTTGCCACAGACGACGACCCGATGACCATTGCGCACCAGTATCTGGACGATCTGACGGCCGTTGGGGGCGTCGGCGTTCAGGACAACGACCACATCCTGGTCCGGGTTCGCGTGGCTTTGCATGTCTCCATTGAGCCAGCGATTCCTGGACCCCGGATGTGAGCGCCATGTGGATTCGTTGGGTGACCTCAGTGGTTGGTTGCATTCACGCCGAGTTCGCGATTGTCAGGCCTTCGTTGTCAGGCCTTCGTTGTCAGGCCTTGGTGCGCTGCCGGTAGGACTCTGCCGCCTCCTGGAGCCCTTCCGGGGACTCCTCGCCCCAGGATCTCAGCATTGCGCGGTTGGCCAGCACCACATCGCGGGTGGCCTCGATCCGCTGGGACTCATAGTCGGCCAGTGCGCGTGTCGGGTCGTCGGGGGAGTCCGACAGTGCCCGTGCCAGCACGTGGGCATCGACAACCGACTGCGACCCGCCATTGGCGCCCAAGGGGTACATGGGATGTGCGGCGTCGCCGAGCAGCGTGACGCGGCCAGTTCCCCAGTGGGGCAACGGATCGCGGTCGACCATCGGGTATTCGACGATGTGCTCGCTACCGCGGACCATTCTGTCGAGGGCCAACCATCCGAAATCCCAGCCCGGGAAGTGCTCCAGCACCTCATCGGCGGTGACCGGGTCATTCCATCGTGCTCCTGCCGGGAGCTGCCCGGCAGGATTGGTGCGCGCGAGTGCCACCCAGTTCACGGTGCTCTCGCTGATGGGATAGGCGATCAGTTCGTGATCGGTGTCGTCGTGCGCGGCGATCATGGTCTTGCCGGTGAGGAAGGGGCCGACATCGGCCGCGCCACGCCACATCCGCACGCCCGACCAGCGCAACGGGTCCACGGGATGCAGCTGCGCGCGTATCGCCGAGTTCACGCCGTCGGCGCCCACCAGAACGGCCCCTTCGACATCACCGTCGGCGGTGTGCACGCACACGCCAGTTCCGTCACTCTCGAAGCCGAGAACCCGGCTACCTGTCCGGACTGCTTGTGGGCCAATGCGTTCCCGCGCCGCGTCGAGCAGTAGGAGTTGCAACCGGCCGCGGTGCACCGAGATCTGCGGGTGGGCATACGCGCCCGCCAGGCCTCGCGGCTCGGTGTACAGCACGGTGCCACGCTTATCGCAGAAGCGGATCTCGGTGGTGGCGATGCCCATGCGGGTCAGCTGCTCACCCAACCCGAGCTCGGTAAGTACTCCGACCGCGTGCGGAAGCATGTTGATGCCGACGCCCAGCGGCTTCACCTCACGCGCACTCTCGAGCACCGCCACCTCGCATCCCGCCGCGTGCAGGGTCAGTGCTGACGCGAGTCCGCCGATACCCGCTCCGGCAATCACGATCGAGGTCTTGTCTGTGCTCATGTCGTCCAGCATCCGGCGATATTGATTAGAAGTCTAAGATCTGTTCATTAGTGAACCTATAATCAGTGCTTATGGAATTGCACCAGCTGCGCTACCTGTTGGCCGTGGCGGACACGTCGAGTTTCACCAAGGCTGCCGCCGCGCTGCATGTCGCCCAACCAGGAGTGAGCGCACAGATCCGCCTCCTGGAACGCGAACTGGGACACGATGTGTTTGATCGATCGGGCCGCCAGGTCCGGCTCACCGATGCCGGCCAGGCGGTGATTCCCTATGCGCGGGCAGCTCTTGCCGCGGTTGACGCCGTGCGCGAGGCGGCGGACGAGATTGGTGGACTGTTGCGCGGGCACATCGCGTTCGGAACCGTCACGTCACACGGCGCCGACCTTTCCTCGTTGCTTGCGGCGTTCCACCGTGACTATCCGGCGATCACGATCACCCTCACCGAAGCGGGCCGCGACGAACTCGTCGCCGGGCTGCATGAGGGCCGGTTGGACGGTGCGATCGTGGCGCTGGGGGTGCACCCGATGGAGGGGTTGGGTTCGCAGGTGATCGATGATCAGCCCTTGGTGGCAGCGGTCGCCACCAACGATCCGTGGGTGAAGCGGCGCACGGTCACGTTGGAGAGGCTCTGTGAACGCCCTCTGGTCTGTCTGCCGGCGGGCAGCGGCGTGCGGTCCATCCTGGAGGGGGCGTGCCGGGCGGCGGGACTCGTCCCGAATGTGGCCTTTGAAGCGAGCTCGCCGCGAGTTCTCGTCAGTCTCGTCGAGCAGGGACTCGGTGTGGCAGTGGTGCCTGCCCCATACGTACGACACCGCGCCGGGGTGATGGCATTGGATATCCGGCCCGCGCTGCGGGGGAGGCTCGCATTGGCCTGGCGCCTCGATGGTCCGCTCGGCCCGGCGGCACGTGTCTTCCTGGAGCGGGCCCGGGCCGTTCTCTGACTGTCGTTCCGATCACCCTGAATCCAATACGGCGCCCAGCCAGGCGGTGGCGCAATGGCAGGCCCGCGGCGGTGCGTAGCAGGTCGAGGGTGGTGTCGAGCGGCGCAATGGAACGGACCTGACAGATTTTCATTTCACCCGGCAGGTAGCCGCTGAGCAGGCCTTTAGCGTGTGGGCGAGGTCGATTCAGGTCAGGAGGACCCCGTGGCCGCTGCCGAGCCCACGCCATTGCGCCGCCCGCGTGCCGATCAGGCGCGGTTGGTCGCCGACGTGTTGCGTCATCAGATTCACGCCGGGGCCTACGCCGACGGCGGTCTGCCGAGCGAGCAGGAGCTGGCCGCCGAGTTCTTCGTCTCGCGCAACACGGTCCGCGAAGCGCTCACCACGCTGAAGGAAGAGGGCCTGATCGAGCGCGGACCGCGAACGGGTACCCATGTCGCGTTGCGCAAGTACGAACACGGCCTGGATGCGCTCCTCGGGCTCAAGGAAACCTTCAAGGGCTACGGCGAGGTGCGCAACGAGGTTCGCGTCATCCAGGAGGTCAACGCGCCCCCTGCTGTCGCGCACAGATTGCGGGTTGACCCGGGCGCGCGTGTGATCTTCATCGAGCGGTTGCGCTATCTCGGTGACCTACCGCTGAGCCTGGACAAGACCTATCTCACGCCGGGCGTGGGGGAGGCGGTCATCGAGCATCAGCTCGAGACCAACGACGTGTTCGCGTTGATCGAACGCGTCACCGGACGCAGGTTGGGTTCGGCCAACCTCTCGCTGGAAGCCGTTGCGGCGGATTCACATTCGGCCGCGACGCTGCAGGTACCGGACAGTGCCCCGTTGCTGCTGCTGGAACGGCTCACCCATCTCGACGACGGGACTCCCGTCGACCTCGAGTACATCAGGATGCGTGGTGATCGAATCACCTTGCGCAGCAATCTATTAAGGGATATCTGAGGATTCTCATGACACTGGTCAACAACCGCATCGACGTACCGGTCACCATCGACGAATCGCTGTGTATCGAGGGCTGCACCCTGTGCGTGGATATCTGCCCGCTCGATTCGCTGGCCATCAATCCGGAAAACGGAAAGGCCTTCATGCACGTCGACGAGTGCTGGTACTGCGGGCCGTGCGCGGCGCGCTGTCCTACCGGTGCCGTCACCGTCAACATGCCCTATCTACTCCGCTAAGACAGGACACCCATGAAGAGAACAGCCCTTCTCTGCTCCGTGCTTCTCGCCCTTGTCGCCGGCTGCTCCTTGGACTCCGGATCCGGTTCGGCCAACGAGGTGACGGTCGTCGTCGGATACCAGTCGAAGACCATCAACACCGTCACCGCGGGCACCCTGCTGCGCGCCCAGGGCTATCTGGAAAAGCGGCTCGGCGAGGTCACCTCCCGAACCGGAACCAAGTACACCGTGCAGTGGGAGGACTACGACACCGGAGCCCCGATCACCGCACAGATGCTCGCCGAGAAGATCGACATCGGTTCGATGGGCGACTACCCGCTGTTGATCAACGGCTCTAAGACCCAGGCCAATGACAAGGCGCGCACCGAGCTGGTGTCCATCACGGGTTACAACGCCAAGGGTGCGCTCAACATGGTTGTGGTGCCGCCGAATTCGCCGATCACCGAGCTTCCTGAACTGAAGGACAAGAAGGTCTCGGCCAGTGTGGGCTCGGCAGGGCACGGCACGCTGGTGCGTGCTCTGCGCAATGACGGGCTGGACCCGGCCAAGGATGTCGAGGTTCTCAACCAGCAGCCGCAGGTTGGCGCCTCTGCCCTGGAATCTGGCCAGGTGCAGGTGCTCTCGCAGTTCGTGGCCTGGCCGGGACTGCTGGTCTTCCAGAAGAAGGCCAAACTGCTCTACGACGGCGCCGCGTTGAATGTCCCGACTTTCCACGGCGTGGTGGTGCGCCGCGACTATGCCAAGCAGCATCCCGAGGTGCTCGACGCCTTCCTGCAGGCGCAGCTCGACGCCACCGATTTCATTCACGACAAGCCTCTTGACGCGGCCAGGATCGTAGCCGAGGGCAGCGGCCTGCCCCAGGAGGTGGTGTACCTCTACAACGGGCCCGGTGGCACGTCGTTCGACACCACCCTCAAGCCCTCGCTCATCGACGCGTTCACAAGCGATGTGCCCTATCTGAAGTCGATAGGAGACTTTGCCGATCTGAACATCGACGAGTTCGTGCAAGACGGCCCACTGCGCCAGGCATACACATCTCGCGCGAAGAGTTACGACACCGAGTTGGCCGCCAAGGTCAATCCGCTGATACTGCACCCGGCAGGCGGGGCAGACCCGGAGCAGGCCGCCGAGATTTGGTTCGACGGCAAGGATTCCACGCAGGTGTACGGCACCGCACAGGAGCTGTTGAAAGCCGTCAACGCCGCCAACGCGGCCGGCCAGAAGGTCCGAGCCGCGTATGTCGCCGATACCGAACTGGGTACCCGCTGGTTCGCCGACCATGCCTGGTGGGTTCGGGATTCGGCTGGGCTGCATCCCTTCACGACCAGTTCGGGTGCCACTCGATACGTCGGCGCACATCCGGGTGCCACACCCCTGGATTACCCGCAGGCACTAGCGGCCGCGTCATGAGCAGCCTGCCCATCCTTGAGACTCGCCCGCGATCGGTTGCGGTCATCCCGGCCGAAGACCGGGTTAGTGCGGCGCTGCCTGCCCGGCGTTCGGGTTCGCGATATGTCGCCTGGGGTATCCGGGCATCCTCGGTCGCAGTCGTCGTGCTGCTCTGGCAGGTGTTGACGGTCAACAAGGTGCGCTTCGGATTGCGATTCGACACCCTGCCGACGGTCACGGAGATCGTCTCCGCGCTCACCAAGCGCGTCGGTACCGAACAGTATTGGCTGGACCTCGGCCAATCCACGATCCGTATCCTCACCGGCTTCGGTCTGGCCGCGGTGCTGGGTGTCATCACCGGTATCTGGCTGGGGCGTTCTCCACTGTTCGCCGACATCTTTGGTCCGCTCACCGAACTCGCACGCCCCATCCCCGCGATTGCGATTGTGCCCGTGGCCATTCTGTTGTTCCCCAGCGATGAGGCCGGGATCGTGTTCATCACCTTCCTCGCCGCGTATTTCCCGATCATGGTCAGTACACGGCACGCGGTGCGCGCCCTGCCGACGCTGTGGGAGGAATCGGTCCGAACCCTGGGCGGCAGCCGGTGGGACGTACTGCTGCGAGTGGTGCTGCCGGGGAGTCTCCCCGGAGTATTCGGCGGCCTATCCGTCGGGATCGGTGTCGCCTGGATCTGTGTGATCTCCGCCGAGATGATCTCGGGCCGTCTGGGAGTCGGCTACCGCACCTGGCAGTCGTACACGGTGTTGGCCTATCCGGATGTGTTCGTGGGAATCATCACCATCGGTGTGCTCGGATTCCTGACATCGGCCGCCGTCGAGCTGGTTGGCCGTCGTGTCACACGCTGGCTGCCCCGCGCGGAGGAGGCGCGCTCATGACACGCGCTTCCACCCTGGTTCTCGACGAGGTCCGGCTCGGTTACGGCGGACGCACCGTCGTGGATCGCCTCAGCCTGACCGTGCGTCCCGCGGAAATACTGGTTCTCACCGGTCCGTCGGGATGCGGGAAGTCCACCGTGCTGCGTGCCCTGGCAGGGCTGCTCCCGCCCGACTCGGGCACCATCCGGGCCGACGGCGAGAAGGTCGTCACCACCTCGCGCGATCGCGCCATGGTTTTCCAGGACAACGCGTTACTGCCTTGGCGCACAGTGCAATCGAATATCGATCTGGCGCTCAAGCTGGGCGGTGTGCCTCGCCAGGGGCGCCGCGAGGCGGTGCAGGCCTGGATCGACGATGTCGGGCTGACCGGGTTCGAGGACTACCTGCCCAAGAGCCTCTCGGGCGGTATGCGTCAACGTGTCCAGCTGGCCCGCGGCCTGGCGGGAGCCCCCCGCGCAGTCATGATGGACGAGCCTTTCGGGGCATTGGATGCCCAGACCCGTGCCAGCATGCAACGCCTGCTCGTCGATACCTGGCGCACTCATCCCACCACCGTGGTGTTCGTGACCCACGATGTCGACGAAGCCCTGCTCTTGGGAGATCGCGTCGCGGTGCTGGGTCGAGCCGGCCAGCCGCTGCGGGCACTGCTGGATGTTCCCCAACCTCGCGATGCCGACGTCGATCGCGGCGCATTGCGCGCTGAAATCCTTGCGGCACTGAATCACACGGAGCTTGTTGCCTGATGGAGACCCCAGAACTAGATAGCGCCATCCGCCTGGACTGTGACGTGCTCGTCATCGGCGGTGGCACCGCCGGAACCATGGCGGCACTGACGGCTGCCGAAAACGGGGCCCAGGTGATCCTGCTGGAGAAGGCGCATGTGCGGCACTCCGGTGCGCTGGCCATGGGGATGGATGGTGTCAACAACGCCGTCATTCCCGGCAAGGCCGAGCCGGAGGATTACGTCGCGGAGATCACCCGCGCCAATGACGGAATCGTCAACCAGCGCACCGTGTACCAAACAGCGACACGCGGTTTCGCCATGGTGCAGCGCCTGGAACGTTACGGCGTCAAGTTCGAGAAGGACGAGCACGGCGAGTACGCGGTGCGCCGCGTGCACCGATCGGGTTCCTATGTGTTGCCGATGCCCGAGGGCAAGGACGTCAAGAAGGCGCTGTACCGCGTGCTGCGGCAGAAGTCGATGCGCGAAAAGATCCGCATCGAGAACCGCGTCATGCCGGTGCGGATTCTTACCGAGGAGCTGGGCGAGCAGAGGGGCGGGACGTCGCTGCGTCGTGCCATCGGCGCGGCGGGATTCAACACGCGTACCGGCGAATTCGTCACGGTCGGTGCGAAGGCGGTGATCCTGGCGACCGGACCATGCGGCCGTCTGGGCCTGCCGGCGTCCGGCTATCTGTATGGCACCTATGAGAATCCGACCAATGCCGGGGACGGGTACGCGATGGCCTACCACGCCGGCGCCGAGCTGTCGGGGATCGAGTGCTTTCAGATCAACCCGCTGATCAAGGATTACAACGGCCCGGCCTGCGCGTACGTGGCCAACCCGTTTGGCGGGTATCAGGTGAACGCGCAGGGGGAGCGCTTCGTCGACTCCGACTACTGGTCGGGCCAGATGATGACGGAGGTCAAGAACGAAATCGAGTCGGCGCGCGGTCCCATCTATCTCAAGGTGACTCATCTGCCGGAGGAGACACTGTCGGCGCTGGAGAACATCCTGCACACCACCGAGCGCCCCACCCGCGGGACCTTCCACGCCAACCGCGGACACGACTACCGCACGCATGATATCGAGATGCACATCTCCGAGATCGGTTTGTGCAGCGGCCATTCTGCGTCGGGGGTGTGGGTGGACGAGCATGCCCGCACGACGGTGCCGGGTCTGTATGCCGCGGGCGACCTGGCCTGCGTGCCGCACAATTACATGATCGGCGCCTTCGTGTACGGCGATCTGGCCGGCGAGCACGCGGCGTCGACGCTCTCGAAAACGCCCGCCCCGCTGGAATTTCCCGTTGATCAGGTCAAAGAGGCGCACGAGCTGATCTACCGTCCGCTGCGTCATCCGGACGGTCCGCCGCAGCCTCAGGTCGAGTACAAGCTGCGCCGCTTCGTCAACGATTACGTGGCCCCGCCGAAGACCGCGGCCAAGCTGTCCCTAGCCGTGCAGACCTTCGAGCGGATGGCCGACGAGGTGAACCAGATCGGCGCGCGCACCCCGCACGAGCTGATGCGGGCGGCCGAAGTGTCGTTCATCAGGGACTGTGCCGAAATGGCGGCACGTTCGTCGTTGACCCGCACCGAATCGCGGTGGGGTCTGTACCACGACAGGGCGGATCTGCCGGAGCGCGACGACGAGAACTGGCGCTACCACCTGAACCTGCGTAAGAGCGTGAGTGGCGGCATGGACTTCGTGAAACGGCCGGTTGCACCGTATTTCGTTCCGGTGCCCGGCTTGGACGACCTACCATCGGGGGAGACCGAACCCATCGCGGTGCACCAGCCCGAGCTGTTGGGCGGGAAGGCCCCGGCCACTCGCGTCTCGGAGGTCATCGCAGCGGAAGCGGAACAGCCGCCATCCCCGCGGATCGCCACGGTGCTGTCCCTGGAGGCTCCCACGGTCGAGGATCTGCTGCAGTATCTCGCCGACGACGATCCGGGCGTACGCCGCACCGCAATCGCCGCGCTGACCGAACACATTCCCAGCGGCTATGAGGACGCCTTGTTGAATGCGTTGGGCGACAGCGATTCCTCGGTCCGTCGTATGGCCGCTGACGGGGTGCGTGAGCTGGTCGAGGTTCTGGACAACCCAGCGGCGATCCGCGATCACGTCGATGCCCCCGACCCGTTGGTGCGCGGTACCGCGCTGTACGTGGCCAGCGCCCGGCGGGTCGGCGATTCGGCGGCATATGTCGCGTCGCTGCGCGATCCCGACCACCGAGTGCGGATCGAAGCCGTGCGGGCCCTGGTATCCGTGGATGACGCGGTGTCCATTGGTACCGCGGCCCACGACGACAACCGTGAGGTACGGATCGCCGTTGCGAACGGGCTTGCGAAGCTGTCCGCCGGTGGCCAGACGGTGCGGGCGCTGGTGGGCGATGCTGACCCGCTGGTGCGGGCCGCGGCGCTGACCGCCCTCGGTGCGTTGGGGGTCGATGAACAGATTCTCGATGCCGTCGAGGAGGCCTTGCGGGCGCCGGCCTGGCAGATCCGCCAAGGGGCGGTGCGTGCATTGGCGGGGGCGTCGTTGGCGCACGCCGTCCCGCCGCTGACACGGGCGCTGTCCGACGCACATTTGGATGTGCGTAAGTCGGCGGTATTGAGTCTGGGCCAGTGGGTGTCGACGGAGCCTGCTGTGCGTGAGGCGCTGACGGGCGCGCTTCAAGATGGGGATGCCGATGTGAGAGCCTATGCGCGACAGGCACTTGCGGCCGGCTGACCGCAGTGCCCATGGACATCGGATTCGGCCCGGCAACGTGGCGCAGGTCATGTTATGGGCGGCTTCCGAGGCCACTTAGCATAGGCTAGGCTTACTCGGGTGTCGAAGATGAGTGCGGTTGTAGATCCCGATACCGGCGCCCGGACCTGGGTTTCTGTGCAGGAGGGGCTGCCGGACGGTTTTGCGCCGGCTGACCTCGCGAGTGTGCTCGCGCAGGAAATCCCTGAGCGCCAGGGCGACGAATACCTGATTTACGAGCGCGACGGCGAATGGGTGCTCGCCATCGGCGCCCGTGCCTCCGTCGAGCTCGACAGCGATGGGCTGCGCATCCTCCGCGACGGATCCGTCGAGAAACGCGGTTGGTCCGGACACCCGGGCGCCGCGCTCGAAGTGGCCGTGAACGAGATCTCCGACGGCGTGCATCGCGTCTTCGGCTGGGTCGCGTTCGAGTTCGGTACCTACCGCTTCAACCTGCAGCATCGACTGGCCCCCGGTACGCCGTTGGCGCGGGTTTTCACTCCCCGTGCCGAAGTGGTGATCACCGCCGACGGCGTGTCGGTCTCCGATGAGCGCTATGTCGACGAGATCAGCCGGCTGATCGATCAGGGCGCTCCGGCGATTCCGGCGCCGGCCTCGATCGACCTGGTTCCGGACCCGTCCGATTATCGAGGGCGCGTAGGCATTGCGACCGCCGAGATCCGATCGGGCCTGTACCACAAGGTGATTTTGTCACGGCGCGTGGAAGTGCCGTTCGCGATGGACTTTCCGTCCACGTACCGCCTTGGCCGGCATAACAACACCCCGGTCCGCTCCTTCCTGTTGCGGCTGGGTGGTATCCGCGCGCTGGGATACAGTCCTGAGCTGGTGACCGCGGTCGAGGCCGACGGAACCGTTATCACGCAGCCGTTGGCGGGAACACGTGCCTTCGGCCGGGGCGCGGACGCGGATCGGGTTGCCCGCGACGACCTCGAATCGAATGCCAAAGAGATTGTCGAGCATGCGATCTCGGTACGCAGCTCGCTGGCCGAAATTGCCGAGGTGGTCGATCCCGATAGTACCAAGGTGACCGATTTCATGACCGTGCGCGAGCGCGGCAGCGTTCAGCACCTGGGGTCGACCGTCAGCGGAGAGCTCAGCCCCGGCATGACGAGAATGGATGCGTTGGAGGCGCTCTTCCCCGCGGTTACCGCGTCCGGGATTCCCAAGGCCGAAGGTGTCGACGCAATCCTGCGGCTCGACGATCACCCCCGCGGTCTCTACTCGGGTGCGGTGCTGATGATGTACCCGAACGGTGGATTGGACGCGGCGCTGACCCTGCGCTCGGCTTATGAGCACGACGGGCACACCTGGCTGCGGGCCGGTGCCGGCATCATCGAGGCATCCACGCCCGAGCGTGAATTCGAGGAAACCTGCGAGAAGCTCGGCAGCATCGCGCCCTACGTGATCAAACGCGAGGCCTAGTCCTGTCATCCTGGTTTCCGGGCTGGCATCGCATCGATCGGCCGAGGTCTAGCTCGTGAGCGAGGCGCGCAGCGCCCGCTTGTCTATCTTGCCCACGGCGGTCAGCGGAAGGGTCGGAACCGCGACCAGCTTGTCGACGCGTGAATGGGTGGCGGCTCCACGATCTTGCAGGTGCCGGTTGAGTTCGGCGGCGGTAGCCGGCTTGCCCTTGAACACAATTGCCGCACAGACAATCTCACCAAGATACTGATCGGGCAGGCCGACGGCGGCGGCCGCGTAGACCGCCGGATGGGTCTGCAGGTGCGATTCGAGATCCAACGCGGCGATGGACTCCCCGCCGCGGAGGATGACGTCCTTGATGCGGCCGGTCACCTCCAAATATCCGTCCGGCAGTGCCCGCACCCGGTCGCCGCTGCGGTAGAAACCGTCGACGGTGAACGAGCGCACATTGTCCGCCTCGGCGCGGTAGTAGCCGTTCAGGGTGTACGGGCCACGCACCAGCAGCTCTCCGGCCTCACCGGGGGCCACGGGGGCGCCGTCCTCATCGACAATGCGCACCTCGTCGGCATCGCACATCGGCCGGCCCTGGGTGTTGTCGAGTATCTCGGCGGGATCGCCTGGGCGCGTGAGGCATAGCAGGCCCTCGGCCATTCCGAAGACCTGCTGCAGTCCCGGCGTGAGTGACTCGCGGACCGTTCGCGCGTCATCGGCGCCGAGTTTGGCGCCGCCGACCTGGAGCAGCCGCAGTGATTCCGGCAGCACAGGCTCCCACGCGGCGGCTTGTGCCCACAGCTGGGCAAGTGATGGCACCAGTGCCGTCACGGATACCCGGTGCCGGGCGATGGTCTCGAAGGCCGACTCCGGGCTCGGGTCCGAGAGGAAAACTGTGGTGGCGCCGGTACTTATCGCGCCGAGCAGGCCCGGGCAAGCCAACGGAAAGTTGTGACCCGCGGGTAGTGCGACGAGGTAGACATCGTCCTGGGTGAGATCACACACCTGCGCGGCCTGGGTGGCGTTGTAGACGTAGTCCTCGTGGGTGCGGGGGATGAGCTTGGGCGCTGCGGTAGTGCCGCCCGAGACCAACAACAGCGCCGGGTCGTCTGTCTGTGCGGTCGGCAGAGGGCCCTGAGCCTCAACGCTTTTCAGCAGGTCCGCCCAGGAGGTAAAGGGTCCGGCGTCGCCGTCGACCACCACGCTGCGCAGGCTCGGGTGTTTCTGGGACAGCTCGACCGCCAAGGCGCGGTAATCGAAGCCACCGGCAGAATCGGCGATCACCAAGGCAACGGCATCGGCCACCTCGATGAAATGCGACAGCTCGGCGGCCCGGTGTCCCGGCAGACACATCACCGGTATCGCGCCGGCGCGCATCAAACCGAACAGCGCAACAGCGAAGGATGCCCTATTGGGAAGCTGGAGTAGCACCCGATCGCCGGGCGTTATCCCCAGCCGGATGAAGGCATGTGCGGCATTGTCCGCCGCCGCATCGAGTTCTCGGTAGCTCAGTGTGGCGTGCTCGTCGATCACCGCGGGGTGATCGGCGCGTCGGGCGGCGGACACGCGGAGCAGGGATTCGACGGTGTTGCCGGTCCAGTACCCGGCCTGGCGATAGGCCTCGGCGCGCGCCGGGGGAAACGGGACGAAACCCTCCGCGCTGGGGGTTGTGGCCGAAGCGGCGGTGGTCGATCTGGCCTGAGTCATCGGGGCTCCTCGTGGGTGACTCCCCGCAGTCTAGATAGGGTAGCCTCGTCGTAGTTAGGGCAGCCTGTACTAATAGCGAAAACGCGAGGTGAGATCGAGGTGCGCACCGTGAGCGAGGGTGACGTCGAGGTGGGCGTTACCAGCGGAGGGGCGTCGATAGGCCTCGAGCCGGCTGCCGCGCCGCCGCTGTCCGCGGGACAGCAGCGCATATGGTTCGCCCACCGCGTGACGCCCGCTCTGATGAACATGTGCCGGTCCTACCGGCTCCGCGGCGACGTGGATGTCGACAGGCTGCGTGCCGCGGTGACCGCGGTCGTGGCGCGGCACGAGGCCTTGCGCATGACAATTCACGCCGGCGCCGAGGGCAATCCGGTCGCATTGCTGCACAACGACCTGCCGGCCCGATGGGTCGAGCATGACGTGGCCGACCTCGCGGGTACCGCGCAAGAGCTTCGGCTGGGCGTGCTGGCACAACGCGAATTCGGCGCCATATTCGATCTGGCCACCGAATCGCCGTTGCGAGTCACCGTCATCCGTACCGGTGCTGCGGAGTACGTCGTGTTCGTGGTCGCCCACCGGATCGCGTGGGACGACGAGTCGTGGTCGGTGTTCCTCGCCGATCTGACGACCGCCTATGTCGACGGCGATATCACCGCGCCACTGTCATCGCTGCCCTCGCAGGATGGGCCCGTCGGTGCGGACGACTACTGGCGCCAAGAGTTGGCGAATCCTGCTGAACCGCTCGAACTTCCGGGCCCCAATGGCTCTGTGGTGCCGACCGACTGGAAGGCTGCGCGCTGCACCGCACGCCTTTCCGCGTCGGTGATGGATGACATCGGGCGGCTTGCGCATGACGCCGACACCACCCCGTACGCGGTGTTGTTGGCCGCGTATTCGGCGCTCCTGCATCGGTATACGCATGCCGAAGATTTCCTCGTGGCCGCCCCGGTACCTGTGCGTGACGCCGGCGTGCAGGGCCGTATCGGTCACTTCGGCAATTTCCTCGCCCTGCGGATGCGCCCGCACGGTGAGGAAAGCTTCAGGGACCTGCTGGGTCGGGTGCGGCGTACCACCCTGGACGGGTTTGCGCATCAGGGGGTAAGCCTGGATCGCGTGGTCCCACGCGTCGGCTTCGCGATGGGTGCGGACTCCGCAGCCCTTTTCTGCCCGCCCGGAATCCACTGTGAAAGAGCGCCATTCGATGGCCAGGTGGCGTATGTGCCACTCGGCCTGACCGTCCAGACGACCCCCGATGGCGCCGATCTGGTGGCCGAATATCTGGTCGGCGTGCTGGACGAACGGATGACCGCGCAGATGCTCCGGCACTTCGGCAACATGCTCGATGCCGCGCTCGACGACCCGGACCGTCCGCTGGGCAGTCTGGAACTCATGGACGGCCGCGAGTCGCAGTGGCTGTGGGATGCGTCGTCCGGGGAACGGTTTGACGCCGAGCCGACGACGCTCGGTGATCTGGTGGCCGCTCGGGTGGCTGCTCAACCCGACGCCACCGCGCTGGTGTACGAGGGACGTCACTACTCGTACCGCGAAACCAATGACTTGGCGAACCGTCTGGCGCACTGGATCATCCAGCAGGGGATCGGCACGGAGGATCATGTCGCGGTTCTCCTCGATAAGTCCCCGGAATTGATCATCACCGCGCTCGCCATCGCCAAGGCGGGGGCGGTGTACCTGCCGATCGATCCCGACTACCCGCCCGATCGGATCGCGCATATTCTTGCCGACGCGCAGCCCAGGCTCGTGATCCGAGAGCCGGTGACCGGCCTTGACCAATTCGATGTTCGCGAACCGGTCGACTCTGATCGAGTGCGGCCGTTGACCGCCGACAATGCTGCGTATCTGATTTACACATCCGGTTCGACGGGCATACCCAAAGGAGTGACGGTCACACACCGCCCACTCACCGAGTACTTCAATTGGTTCCGCGCCGAGTATCGGGTCAGCGGATCGGATCGGGTGCTGCAGGTGGGATCGCCGAGCTTTGACGTATCGATAGGGGAGATCTTCGGGATCCTCAGTTGTGGTGGCCGCCTGGTCATTCCGCGCCGGGGTGGGCTCACCGATGTTGCGTACCTGACGGACCTGTTGAACAACGAAGCCGTCACCTCGATGCACATGGTGCCTTCGTTGCTCGGGCTCATTCTGTCGCTTCCCGGAGTAACACAATGGAAGTCCCTGCGCCGGGTGCCGGTAGGTGGAGAGGCATTGCCCGGGCCGGTCGCGGATAAATTCCACGCCACGTTCGACGCGTCGCTGCATAATTTCTACGGCCCGACCGAGGCCGTCATCAACGCGTCGCGGTACAAGGTCCGCGGAATCCAGGGCACGCGGACCGTGCCGATCGGCACTCCCAAGATCAACACTCAGATTCACATTCTGGATCAGGATCTGCGACCGGTTCCGGTGGGCGTAATCGGTGAGATATACATTGGCGGAACGCATCTGGCGCGTGGATATCATCGCGCCGCAGGCCTGACCGCGCAGCGTTTCATCGCCGATCCCTTCACCCCCGGGCAGCGGATGTATCGCTCCGGCGACCTCGCACGGCGCAATGCGTGCGGCGATATCGAGTTCGTCGGCCGTGCCGACGAACAGGTGAAGATCCGGGGTTTCCGTGTCGAGCTCGGTGAGATTTCCTCCGCGATCGAGGTCGACCCCAGTGTCGGCCAGGCGCTGGTGGTGGTCGACGAACTGCCGCACCTCGGTAAGCGCCTCGTCGCCTACCTGACACCGTTCGGCGGGCACGTGGTCGATATCGACCGGATCCGCTCCAGGATCTCAGCGGCCCTGCCCGACTACATGATTCCCACTGCCTACGTCGTGCTCGATGAGATTCCCATCACCCCGCACGGCAAGATCGACAGGGATGCGCTGCCGGCGCCCGACACCGGGTCCGTCGCAGAGCGCCGTGAGCCGGAAACCGCGACACAGAACCAGGTGACTGCGTTGTTCTCGCGAATGCTCGGATCTGGCGTTGTGGGAATCGACGATTCGTTCGAGTCTCTTGGCGGTCATTCACTGCTCGCAAGCAAGCTCTCGGCGGCAATCCTGTCCGAGTATGGAGTGCGGATCGATATCCGCGAGATTCTGCGCCGGGGTAGCGTCGCGAGCCTGGCCGAGCTGATCGACCAACACATCGACAGCACTGCGGCTTCGGCGGACCGTGTGGTCGAAGGGGAGCCGATTCCGCTGCTGCCGGGCGGACACAGTCTGTATGAGTACGGAAACCCGCGCAGGCTTGCGGTGACGTGTGTTTTCCGGATTCAGGAGGGCATCACCCGTCCTGCCCTGGAGCAGCTTCTGGGTGCCGTTGTCGCGGAACATGAAGTACTGCGCAGTCGGCTCGATCGCGACAGCATGATGCTGGTCCCGCGTGCGCGCCCGGCTCTTCGGTTCGTCGAGATCCTTGCCGCCGATCCCTTGGCCGTCGCGGGTGCCGAGATTGCCCGTGCGGTGGATCGGCTTGATCCCGAACAGGGTTGGATGTTGTCGGCCGTGTGGCTGCACCCAGACAACGAGCCAGGCGTTCTCATCCTGGCGGTACACCATCTTGCCGCGGATCCCATTTCCTGGCGGGTCATCATGTCCGAGTTGGAATCCCGCTGGCGGGCCATGACGCAGGAGGTGGCACCGGCGACCGTTGAGAACGGTATGGGCCTGCGCCGCTGGGCGAATTCGCTAGCGGCCGAGGCGCAGGATGTGGGTAGTCTGCCGTTCTGGGTTGCCCAGCTTGATGGCGATGATCCCGACATCGGTTCGCGCAGAATTTCTCCCGAGTCGGATCGGGAGAGTGAGGTGGCCATCACCGTCGAATCCGCACCGGTGGAAGTCAGTGCACGCCTGCTGAATTCCGGAATTCCGATGCATCAGCTGCTGGCGGCGGCGCTCGCGGGCACGGTGGCGCAGTGGCGTCGTGGCCGGGGACAGCCCCCGGTCGAGCCGCTCTTGGCGATGCAGATCACCGGACGCACGGAGGGCACCGCCGGAACCGTGGGGCTGCTCAGTACGGTATATCCGTTGCGTGTCGGGGGCACCGATCCGCTCAGGATGGGGCCGCGTTCTCTGGTGGAACGGGTCGCTCGGCAGCACAGCGCGATGCCGGGGCGCAGTATCGACTACGGGTTGCTGCGGTATCTGCGCGGCGATACTTCGGCGGTACTGCGAAAATACCGCGACCCGCAAGTCCTGCTCACCTATCTCGGACACGATCTGGGATTTGAAGGGGACCTTCTTCGTCGCGATGAGTGGCTCTCGGTACTGGGCTCGCCTGTCCCCGAACCTGATTCGGCAGTGCGTCACGAGCTCGATATCGCCGTGCTGATCATGGAGACCACCGAGGGGCCGACCATCGGAACCATGTGGCGCGCGATTCCGGACGTGCTCAGTCGCTCGGAGATCGCCGAGTTGCAATCGATATGGCACGGACAGCTGGGAATTCTGGCAAAGGAGCAATGGTGACCTCGACATTGGCAGTGATAGGCGCGGGTGCCAAGGCGGTCGCGGTCGCCGCGAAGGCGGCCGTGCTGCGTGAGTGCGGTGTCGACGTGCCCGATGTGGTGGCGATCGAACGCCAGCAGATCGGCGCCAACTGGCAGGCGTGCGGCGGCTGGACGGATGGGCAGCACCGGCTGGGTACCAGCCCCGAGAAGGATGTGGGCTTCCCGTACCGGTCTGCCGTGCTGCCGGGGCGCAACGCCGAGATCGATGCCCGGATGATGCGGCTGAGCTGGCAGTCCTATCTGATCGCGACCGGCCAGTTCGCCGAGTGGGTCGACCGGGACAAGCCGGCGCCAACGCACAGGCGCTGGGCCGATTATCTGACATGGGTGGCCAATACGGTCGATATGAAGGTTGTCCACGGCGAGGTAACCGGATTGTCGATTGACGACAATCGATGGGTTGTCGGTACCAACGATTGCTCGATTGCCGCCGACGCGGTGATGGTGACCGGACCCGGTCAACCGGAGCGGTCTGTGCTGCCCGAGCACCCAAACGTCTTGTCAATTGCCGAGTTTTGGCGGCGTTGTGCCGGTCCCACCCGCCTGACCGCGGAACGCGTCGCCGTGATCGGCGGTGGCGAGACCTCCGCCTCGGTACTCAATGAGCTTTTCGGACACCGCGTTTCGACGGTCACTGTCATCTCGCCCGGCGTGACGCTGTTCACCCGCGGTGAAGGCTACTTCGAGAATGCGTTGTTCAGCGATCCGACCGGATGGCTGCACCACACGATGGAGGAGCGGCGCGACGCGCTGAACCGGACCGATCGTGGTGTCTTCTCGTCACGTGTCCAGGAATCGCTGCTGGCCGACGATCGCATTCGGCATCTGCGCGGCCGGGTCGCACACGCCGTCGCGCTGGAAGACCGAATCAGGCTGACGCTGCGCAGCGACAGTGCGGGCGAGCCCTCCGAGACCGTGCACGGCTTCGATCTGGTGATCGATGGAGCCGGTGCCGATGCCCTGTGGTTCCTGCCGTTGTTCGACCAGAGCGCCCTGGATCTCATGGAGCTCAAGCTGGGTGCTCCGGTGGATGGCAATGTCTTGCAGGAATCTCTGGGACACGATCTGTCTGTCAACGGCCTTACGCCCAAGCTCATTCTTCCGACGCTCTCGGGTCTGACCCAGGGGCCCGGGTTTCCCAATCTGAGCTGCCTCGGACTGTTATCCGATCGAGTGCTCGGCGGGCATAGCAGCACCGAGCCGTTCCGTCGTGAAAGGAAAATAGTTGACTACCAACCCATTTGATGACGAGAACGGCGCCTTCTACGTACTGGTCAACGATGAGGAGCAGTACAGCCTCTGGCCGACGACCATCGACGTCCCGGCCCAGTGGCGCGTGGTCTTCGGTGAGGCGCAGCGCGCCGACTGCGTCGACTACGTGGAGGCCAACTGGACCGATATGCGTCCCAAGACCCTGCGCGACGCGATGGCAGGCGCCTAACCTATCTCGGACAACCGGGGAATCACCTCGTCACCGAGTCGCCGGACGAATCCTGCAGGATCGGTATTGCCTGGCAGCGGACCGCAGTTGACCATATCGACACCCAGTGCAGCCAGGCTCTCCGCCTTGCGGAGATAAGCGTCAAGATCCTCAAAAGGATCGGTGAACATCGCCACCGTCAAGCGAATCTCGGAGAGATCGCGACCGACGGCATCGCAGTGCCGCTTGAGTACTGTCACCTTGTGGGCGACCTCCTCGGTGGTGGGTGAGGTGCTGTTCCAGATATCCGCGTACTGAGCCACCAGCCGCAGAGTCTTCTTCTCGCCTCCTCCACCGATCAGAATCGGAGGCTGCCGGATTGGCTGCGGTTGGCAGATTGTCTCCGCCAGCCGGTAGTGGGTGCCCTCATAGGCGCCGTCGTTATCGCTCCACATCTGGCGGGTGATCTGAAGTGTCTCTTCGAGCATCTCGAATCGGTCGCGAAGTGGGGGATAGGGGATGCCGAGTGCCACGTGTTCGCGTTCGTACCACGCGGCGCCGATGCCGAACACGCTTCGGCCCTGTGACAGCACGTCGAGTGTGGTGAAGGTCTTGGCGAGCACCCCTGGATGCCGATACGTCACACCCGTGACGAGCATACCCAGGTTGATCGTGGTGGTCTGCGCGGCGAGGAAGCCCATCGAGGTATAGCCCTCGAGAAAGGGATCCTCGGCCCGGCCAACAGCTTCCATCTGGAAGAAATGGTCGGCCAGCGTGAACAGTGTGGCCCCACCTTCCTCGGCGGCGCGTGCGGTGGCTGCGAGACTGGTGCCGAGATCGCGATCGGATCCGGGGAGAAAGTCGATGTAGTGGATGCCTAGTTCCATGGTCATGGTTTACCTTTCGATCAATCGGTGAGACGCCCGAGTAGCGTGAGCGCGTCCACGATGACGCGACGTTCCTTGTCGGTGAATCGGTTCTGAAGTTCCTGGGTCAGCCATTCGTCGCGGATCTGTCGATCGCTTTCGGCGCGTCGGCGGCCCTCGGCCGTCAGCGATAGTTCCGTGCGTCTGCCGTCCTCGGGATCGGGTGTGCGACAGATCAATCCGTGATTGTCTAATGCGGCGACGGTAGCGGCCATGGATTGCGGGCGGACGCGCTCGGCGCCCGCGAGCTGACTGGTGGACGCGGGACCGTCCTTCCATAGCCGGATCAGCACCGCTGTTTGCGACGGAGTGAGGCCGTCGCCTCCGGAGACTTCTGTGAGCCGCCGCCGCAGTCGGCTGAAGATCACACGAAGGTCGCGAGCGGCTGTCACGGCGGATTCACTGTATTGGGCCACATGCCCACTCTAATTTAGACAGTTGAAACTGTCCAGTTGTAACTGTCTACTTATGATTGATAGCGTGACCCGATGGGCAGCGGTGATCGTGGCCAACCGGACCACACGGCCGTAAGGACCGCGCTGTGGCGTGCCCTGCACGTGGAACTGGATCCCGCTCCGCACGTGCTTACCGACCGCATCGGACTACGGCTGGTGGCGCCGCCCGACGACTGGCGTCAACGTCCCGATATGGATCCGGAGGGCTCCGTTGCGTCGCGTCTGGGAATGGTGTCGCGAGCCCGGTTCGTCGAGGATCTCGTGGACCAGTGGGGCGCCCGCGGGGTGGAGCAGTACGTGATCCTCGGAGCGGGCCTGGACACGTTTGCGCAGCGGCGCCCGGAGGCCGGCCGACGGCTCACCGTCTACGAGGTCGATCAGCCTCAGACTCAGGCGTGGAAGCGAAATCGTTTGACCGAGATCGGGTTTGACGTTCCCCACTGGCACCGGCTGGTTCCCGTCGACTTCGAGGCAGGCGGGTCCTGGCGAGACCAACTGGCGATCGCGGGGTTCGACGCCGCCCGGCCCGCGGTGGTGGCGTCCACCGGCGTCAGCATGTACCTGACCGGTGCGGCGATTGCCGCGACGCTGCGGCAATGTGCCTCGCTGGCGCCGGGCTCGACTCTGGCGATGACGTTTCTGCTGCCGTCGGAACTACTGGATGAGCCGGAGCGTGCGATCCGGGAGATGATCGTTTCCCGGGCTGCCCAGTCGGGTACCCCGTGGTTGAGTTTCTTCACTCCCGGCAAAATGCTGTCCCTGGCCCGTGAATGCGGGTTTGCGGACGTGTCACACGTATCGGGGCGTGAATTGATCGAGCGCTATGTGCCCGGCACCGGATTGTCCGCCGAGGAGTTCCTGGTGGCGACCGTCTAGTTGGTGGCCGCCGCGATACGCCATCCGGAGGTGGACTCCTGCTGGTGCCAGAACTCGGCGAAACGTCCTCCGAGAGCGGTGAGTTCGGCGATCGAGCCTTGCTCGATGACCTGACCGTCATCGATGAACAAGACATGATCCGCATTGCGGATCGCGCTGAGCCGATGGGCGATCATCACCTTGGTGCGGATCCGGGGGTCGTTCCCGATGGCATCGGTGACCGCTGTCTCGTTCTCGGTGTCCAGGGCGCTGGTCGCCTCGTCGATCAGCAGGACGGGGGCCGGTTTGACGAGGGCACGTGCGATGCTGACTCGTTGGCGCTCACCGCCGGACAGTGCCGTACCCGCCTCGCCGACGCGTGATCGTTCGCCGTCCGGCAGACGCTCGGTGATCTCGTCGACACGCGCGAGGGTCATTGCCCGGTACATCTCGTCATCTCCGGCGGTGGGATGGCCGACGAGAACGTTTTCGCGGATCGGCCCGTCGAAGAGATAAGGATGCTGGAACACCATGCTCACCAGTGCGCGTCGCGTCGCGGTATCCAAGGTTGCGACATCGGTTCCGTCGACCAGGATTTGGCCGCTTGCCGGCTGCTCGAGGCCGGCGATGAGCGACAGGATGGTGCTCTTCCCGGAGCCAGACGGTCCGACGATGGCGGTGGTGCTGCCCGGTTCCAGGGTGAAGTCGACGCCCCTGAGCACTTGGTCGGTGGCGCCCTCGTAGCGGAAGGTGATATCGCGGAATTCGATGCGCGGAGCGGGAGCTTCGGCGGATGCGACGGCGTCCCCGGGTTGGTCCGCGGCCTCGGCGGTGATGATCGTGTGCAGGCGTCCGAAAACGCCCCGTGAGTTCTCTACGGCGGTGGTCAAATCGGCCAGCACGGTAAACGGCTCCAGGAAACGCACGATCACGACCATCAGGGCGACAGCCTCCGGAGCGCCGATCTCACCGCGCACGGCCAGCACCGTCGTCGTACCCGCCAACAGGATGAGCGCGAGCTGGCTCACGATGCTGAACAGGAGCTGTCCGGGAATCTGGAACAACAGCAGCCGCATGGTCGCACCGCGCGCCACCGCGACCGCCTCACCGGCTTGGCTGCGTGCGGGTGCGACGCGACGGCTGGCCCGTAACGCGGCCTGTGTACGTGCGAACTCCAGGATTCGCTCGGTGAGTGCGCTGTGCGCCTTGGCATCCGCCTCGTCGGCGGATCGCACGATCCGAATGCTGGACATCAGGGCACCCAGCAGCAGCGGCAGGGTGATCGCGGCCGCAACCCCTAACTTCCACGAGATGAAGAACAGCCCGATCGTGAGGGCAGCGGGCAGCAGTACGGCGCCCAGCAGCGGGGTGAGCAGGTTCGCGATGAACCCCACCAGGTCGGGTCCGCCGGATGAGATGGCCTGGCGTGCCAGGGCCGTGCGCTCGGCGGTGAACCAGCCCAGCGGAATATGGGTAATTCGGTCGGCCACCTGATGCTGGGAGTCGTTCAGAAGCGCGAACCCGATGCGGTAGCCGATGCGTGCCAACGTGGTGTCCACAATCCAGCCGCCCACGGTGACCGCCGTGAGTATTCCGAGCCATGGCAGCGCATCGGAGGGCGTCGCACCGAACAGCGCACTCAACAGCGGTATCAGCAGTAAGCAACCGGCCGCCCGCAGCGCCGCCGAGACAAATGACAGCAGGATATAAACCCGCAGCGACCCGCGATGGCTGGATGGAATCAAGCGAATCAGGTTGGAAATCATCAGATGTTCCCTCCGGCGAACACCGTGGAGACTACCGACGGTTCTTCGAGACGGCCCTCCCACAACCGCCGATACCGACCGTTGTTGGCGAGCAGTTCGGTGTGGGTGCCGGTTTCCGCCACTCGGCCGTGATCGAGGACCACGATCTGGTCGGCATCGGCGATGGTGTGCAGACGGTGCGCGATGACCAGCACCGTCCGGTTGTGGATGAGCCGGCCAAGCGCTTGTTGAACCAGGTACTCGGATTCGGGGTCGGCGAATGCGGTGGCCTCGTCCAGGATCAGGATCGGGGTATCCGCGAGAAGCGCGCGGGCGATGGTGAGCCGCTGCTTCTCACCACCGGACAGCTGCGTGTTGGTGTCCAACACGGTGTCATACCCGTGGGGAAGGCGCAGGATTCGTTCATGGATTTGTGCGTCGCGGGCCGCCGACTCGACCTCCGCATCGCTGGCCTCGGGCCGGGCCAGTGCGATGTTCTCGCGCACAGTTCCCGCGACCAGCTGCACGTCCTGAAAGACGAATCCCACCTTGGCGTACAGCTCATCGGGGGTCAGTGCACGGATGTCGGTGCCATCGATGCGGACGGAGCCGCCGTCGACATCATGGAACCGCGCCAGCAGTGAAGCCAGTGTCGACTTCCCGGATCCCGACGGTCCCACCAGCGCCGTGACGGTGCCGGGCCGCAGCGTCAGGGTGACCTCGTGGATGACGGGGACGCCGGGCCGGTACCCAAAGGTGGCGGCCTCGAATGACACCGAGGGCGTCTTCGCGGATGCGGTCTGCGCATCGGCGATCTCCAGCTCGGTCTCGTCGAGGGCGATCGCAATGTGGCGGGCCGCCTCCATGCCGCCGCGAATACCGCCGAGCCCGTAGGCGATTCCCAGCAGCCGGGTGCCGAAGGTGGTGCCGAGCACGAGGAACGGCAGCAGGGTGACGGGCTGCATGGTGCCGGCGACGACGAACAGTGTGCCCGCCGCGGCGATGAGCCACAGGAAGGTGGTGGGCCTGGTGGCCAGGTCCATGAACGTCTTCTTGCCGATGAACGGTCGCTGCCAGTCGTTCAGGAAGGCGAGGTACCCGTCCAGCTTGCGTGTGAACGACGATGCCGCCGAGCCGCCGAATATCCGGATGACCGGCTGCCCTTCGAGATACGCGGCGGACTCGCCGCTCATACGCTCGGTCCAGCGGGACGCTTCGACGATTTTCGGTCCACTCTGATACATCATCGCCATCATCGTCACCATGTAGATGAGGATCGGGATGAGCAGGATGAGCGCCATGCGCCATTCGATGACGAACAGGTACACCAGCACGGCCACCGGTCCGACCACGGCGGCCACCGCGTCGGGGATCGCATGGGTGATCAGGTAGTGCAGGGAGAGCGTGTCGTCCTGGATCAGCTTCTTGACCGACCCGGAACCGCGCTGGGTGAACCACCCCAGTGGAACTCGGGACAGCTTGTCCAGCAGCCGTCGCCGGATATTCGAGCTGAAGCGCAGGTCCACGAAATGCAGCCACAGCGTGAGTGCGGCGGCCAGACAGGTGCCGAGCACCAATAGCCCCAGGAATATGAATCCGGTGTGCCACAACCGGGTTTGGTCCGCACCGGTCAACAACAGGCGCGTCAGCTCGACCAGGACTACGAACGGAGCCAGCTCGATCAGGGTGATGACTGCCTGCAGCACGCCGCTGGCGATCATCTGTTTCTTGACGGGTGCCAACAGCTCGCCCGCGGCCTGTGATCGCCACCGTCCCTGCGGGACAGTCGGTTCTGGCGCGGCCGCGGGTGCATCCGGTGTAGCGGGTTGGGGTGCTGTGGGCGTCGGCGCCGGTGCCTGATGCGTCTCGGTATCCCCGCGACGGCTTCCCATCGCGCGGCCGAAGGTCCAGTAGGCGGCGGCGTGCACGTCCGCTTTGGGGAATCCGAACTCGTCCCGCAACCGTTTGCGCAGGTGCTTGAGCGATCCCGCCTCAGGGCCCGCCCAGGCGTACCAGTTGGACCAGTCGCGCGCCTCGATGGCAGCGGCCAGCGATGTTTCGTCGGCCCGGTCTACCCAGTGCAGCCGGCGCCGAGGATGGTCGGTCAGGGGGATCAGGTCGTCGTCGGCACTATGCCGCTCCAGATACACCTCGATGTCGACATCGGCGGGTAGGGCAGCCACGATCGAGTTGATGGCCGGAATGGAGGCCGAGTCGCCGACGAGAAGGAATCCGGCCGGAAGATCCTCGGGTACCTCGAAACGTGCGGAACCGAAGGCCACCACCGGAATGGTCATTCCGGGCTGTGCGGCCGCCGCCCACTGACAGGCAGGGCCGGCGGGCTCGTGGATGACGACGTCGATGGAGAATTCGCCCGCGTCCTCGTCGGTCGTGACGATCGTGTAGGCCCGTTGGTGTTCGGTGGCGCCGCCCGCGGGGTCGGGGAACCAGAATCTGAGCCATTCGGCAGGGGTGTGTAAGAGGTCCTCGAACAAGGTTGGTGCGGACATCCTGAGCCGCACGCAGTTCGGCGCGACGGGTGAGGTGCCGACGACGGTGGCCACGTGATCACGCGCCCCGAGTCCGCGCAGCATCGCGCCCTGGAACCCTCTACCCATGCTTATGTGACCTTTGTTTGTGCCCGCCCATACTTAGCCCATCCTAACCTAAGGAGAATGGGCGGGTCAGGCGTGGAGGACGTCGGCGTCCTCGGCGGCCTCGCTGCAGGGGATGTCGGTTCCGGCGATCGAGGCCCCGGCGGTCTCGATGAGGAAGGGCAGGGCGCACAGCCCGACGGCACAGGCCAGCATCAGATAGGCAGCGGGAAACAAGTCCCATCCGGTCTTGTCCACCATGAGGTCGTTCACCAGCGGTGCGGTGCCGCCGAAGGCCGCGGTGGACAGGTTGTAGGAGATGGCGAAACCCGCATAGCGGACTTGGGTGGGGAACATGCAGGGGAAGGTCGCGGTGATTGTCGACAGCTGCGGTATGTACAGCAACCCGAGGACCGCGAAACCCACTATTGCCCAACCGAATCCCTGTCCCATGAGCCAGAACATCGGCAGTGACAGCACGAACAGGCCGATCAGGGAGAACAACCACATCGGTTTGCGCCCAACGCGGTCCGAGAGTGCGCCGCAGAAGGGCAGGAACGCCATCATGGCGACCTCACCGATGAGGATCACGATCTGGCCCTGAGTCTCCGACATCCCGAGCCTGGTCTTGAGATAGGTCGGCTGGTAGCTCAGCAGGGTGTAGTTGGTGATGTTCAGCGCGATGACCAGCAGCATCATCACGATCATGGGCCGTTTGTAGTCGCGAACCAGATCCTTGAGCCGTTCCAGCGCGGTCTCTTGGCCTTCCGGTTCCTGCTCCTGCATCTCCTTGAACAACGGCGGATCGTCGAGGCGGCTACGCAGGTACCAGCCGATCAGTCCCATCGGAAGCGCGACGAGAAAGGGGATCCGCCAGCCCCAGGTGTGCATGGCATCGTCGCTGAGGGTGGCGTCCAGGATGAGGACGAACGCGGCCCCGACGGCGAACCCGCCCAGGGTGCCGAATTCGAGGAAAGAACCATACTTGCCGCGCTTCTTGTCGGGCGCGAACTCGGCCATGAACGTTGCCGCACCGCCGTATTCACCACCGGTGGAGAAGCCCTGTACGACGCGCAGCAGGATCAAGAGCGCGGGCGCGGCCATGCCGATCGTCGCCCAGCTGGGCAAGATGCCGATGAGGGTCGTGGACAAGGCCATCAGCACGATGGTGATGGCCATGACGCTCTTGCGCCCCAGTCTGTCGCCCAGAGGCCCCCAGACCATTCCGCCCAGTGGCCGCAGCAGGAAGGAGATGGCGTACCCGAGCATGGTGAACGCCGTACCCAGGGTTGGGAAAAATGCCTGCGTCAGAAAGGTGGTGGTGGCAGCGTAGACGCCGTAGTCGTACCACTCGGTGGCATTACCCATGGCCGATGCGGCGATCGCGCGGTGAAGTTGCCGCCGGCCCTCGGGTGATTGGAAATCCGGTCGAGGGACCGGGGGAGGTTCCGTTTCACCCTCGCGTGGGCCGGCGGACGACATCAGGGCGTGCTCGGCGATTTGGGAGTCAGCGGGGTGAAGTCGCGTGCCGCGATGTATTCCGGCCGCGGCTCGTAGCCCGCGAAGGGTTTCTGTGGCGTGTTCTCCACCGAGTTGAACACCAGGAATACGTTTGAGCGCGGGTAGGGGCTGATGTTTGATCCAGACCCGTGCATCAAGTTGCAGTCGAACCACAGCGCATCACCGGGCTGGCCGAGGAATAGCTCGATACCGCTCGTAACAGCGGCCTCGGCCAGAGTCTTGGTTGAAGGCACGCCAATCTCTTGTTCCACCAACGATTTCCGGTGATTGTCGCGCGGCGTCGCCCCGACGCACGGGTAGAAGGTGCGATGCGTGCCCGGCATTACCTGCAGGGTGCCGTTGTATGCGACATTGACGGTCAACGCGATCGAGCAGGACACCGTGCGCATCTGGGGTAGGCCGTCTTCGGTGTGCCAGGTCTCGAAGTCCGAATGCCAGTAGAAGCCTCGCCCGCGGAAGGCCGGCATCGCGTTGATGCGGGACTGATGCAGGTATACGGGCCCACCCAGTAGCTGCTCGGCGACATCGAGGACGCCCGGCGAACGCGCCACATCCATCACTACCGAGCTGAGCACGTGGGCCTCGAAGATGGAGCGCACCTCTTGCGACCCAGCCTCGCGGATTATTCGCGGATCGTCAGCGCCGATCTGCGCAGGCACCCTGTCGATTTCGTTACGCAACGCGGAGACGGTGGCGTCGTAGACGGTGCTCGGCCGGATCAGGAAGCCTTGCTCGGACATCTGGGTCAGTGCCGGTGGCGCGAGTGGCCCACTGCCCGTGGCGCCCCATACGACGGGTTCCTTGCGGGCGATCGGAGGCTGCTCGGATTCCAGGCGGCTGGGGTAGCGATCGGTGATCGCAGGGGCGCTCATGAGAGCGCAGGCGCAGCCGGGTATGCGCCGGACTCGTCGTGGACCTCCCGTCCGGTGACGGGAGGATTGAAGACGCACATCATGCGCATCTCGGTATCGGCGGAAAGCTGGTGCCGCTCATTACCGTCGAGCAGATACATGCTGCCCGGCCCCAGGGTGAACACGTCACCGTTTTCCAGGTTGGTCAGCGTTCCGGTGCCTGCGGTGAGCCAGACGGCTTCGATGTGGTGCTGGTAGTGGAAGACGTGGATGGTGCCGGCATCGATGGTGGTTTCGTGGAAGGAGAATCCGACTCCGTCATCCGCCAGCACGATCCTCTTGCTATGCCAGCCGTCACCGCTGACATCGCGTTCGGTACCCGTAATCTGTTGGGTGGTACGGACAATCAAGATGTTTCCCTTCTCTCGTGGTGCGCGTTTGGCTGTGGAGTTACTGGGCCGATTCCGCGATGGCTTCACGCAGGGTGGCGATGCCGATATCGAGCTGCTCGTCAGTGGTGGTCAGGGCGGGCAGCAGTTTGACCACCTCGTCCTTGGGGCCTGAGGTCTCCACCAGTAGGCCGCGCTCGAACGCGGCCTTGCTGACTCGGGATCCTCGCTCGGCGTCGGCGAACGCGATGCCCTGCACCATGCCGCGGCCACGCACCGTCACCGAGTCGTCGTCGGCCACCAGTGCGGACAGCTCGGTGTGCAAGCGGTCGCCCTTACGGCGCACGTCCTCGCTGAATGTGGCGTCTTGCCAATACTTTTGCAGTGTGGCGGTGGCGGTCACGAAGGCTGGGTTGTTTCCGCGGAAGGTGCCGTTGTGCTCGCCGGGAGCCCACTGGTCCAGATCGGGCCGGATGAGTGTCAGGGCCATCGGCAGGCCGTAACCGCTGATGGACTTCGACAACGTCACGATATCGGGCCGGATGCCCGCGTCCTCGAACGAGAAGAACGCACCGGTTCGGCCGCAACCCATCTGGACGTCGTCGACGATCAGGATGATCTCGCGCTTGGCGCACAGGTCATTGAGTGCCTGCAGCCACTCGGCGCGCGCCACGTTGACGCCACCCTCGCCCTGCACGGTCTCGACGATCACCGCAGCGGGCTTGTTGAGGCCGCCGCCTTCGTCGTCGAGCACCTTCTCGAACCAGTGGAAGTCCTCGGTGACACCACCGAAGTAGTTGTCGTACGGCATGGGGGTGGAGTGCACCAGCGGCACGCCCGCGCCGGCACGTTTCATCGAATTACCGGTTACGGCCAGTGACCCCAAGGTCATTCCGTGGAACGCATTGGTGAAGCTGATGATCGATTCGCGCCCGGTGATGTTCCGTGCCAGCTTCAGCGCGGCCTCCACGGCGTTGGTTCCGGTGGGACCGGGAAACTGCACCTTGTAGTCCATACCCCGCGGCTGCAGGATGGTCCGCTCGAACTCCTCGAGGAACTGCTGTTTGGCGACAGTGGCCATGTCCAGGCCATGGACCACACCGTCGGTGGTCAGGTAGTCGATGAGGGCGGTCTTCAGCACGGGGTTGTTGTGCCCGTAGTTGAGTGCGCCGGCACCGGCGAAGAAGTCCAGGTAGCGCTCACCGCTGGTGTCGGTGAGCCACGATCCCGAGGCGGAGGTGAAGGTGGTTGGCCAAGTCCGGCAATAGCTTCGCACCTCGGATTCACGTTCGTTGATGACCCTCGGAAGCCCGGATTGCTGCGCGGGCAAGGTGGCGGTCATATGTGTTTCCCCTTTCGGCCCAATGTTTTTAGGCACTGTTATTGGGCGCTTTATGTGGTTCTAGCGGAGTGAGCCGAAGCAATGGCTCTGCCTCGTGTGCATCGGGAAAGAGATGCTCGCCGAATCCTGCGGATTCGGTGAGTTCCATGTCCCGCCGGCGGGCAAATCCGGCGAATAATGCGCGCGAAGCGGTATTCGACTGTGTAACAGTTGTTTCCATGATCAAAGGCTCGCCCTGCAAGGTCGCCAGAGAGTCTGCGAGCCAGGCCAGCATGCTGGCGGCCAGTCCCTCTCCGCGGTGCGCCTCATCGACCCCGACCTGCCAGATCATCAGTGATCCGGAGGGCCTGAGGTATCCGGTGACGAATCCGACGGGCTTTCCGTCGACGCGTGCAACGGCGGCTGTGGAAGGAAAGTCTGTGCACCACAACAGGTATGCGTAAGAGGAGTTGACATCCAGCACGCCGGAATCGCGTGCGATGCGCCACATGTGGCGAGCGTCCGACTGTGTCGGGTGGCTAATCGACCACACGGGGGTGCAACGCTTTTCAGTCTGCAATTCAGTATCGACCACTAAAAATCACCATCACCACAACATGTTTCGTATCAACTCGGGTTTCGTTCCGTTCGACCGTAACCACATTGACACCCGAATGGCCAGGACCGGCACCGAGGATCCGGGTCAACTGATGGCGTTTGCCGAGGGTATCCACCTGATGTGACGCTCGTCACATTATTGTGGGACCATGAGAACTTGACGGGATCTTGACGAGTGTGCATCGAGATTGCTGGACAGCATTCAGGCATTGCTGCTGAAGCAGCGTTCCCAACGGTCGGGATCGGCCAGCATCTCCCCGGGCGGCGTGGCCCAGCAGGCAGCCACCAGGTCATAACCGTGATGGATGAGCGCGGCGTGCGCGGGCCAGTACGACTGCAACCAGTCGGGTTCGTTGTGTGCGCTGTCCACTCCGGCTCGAATTGCGCCCTCGAGCTCAAAGGACAGGTCGCGGGCCTCCGCGTAGGCGGCATCGTGGGCGGGCTGGATCCGTGCGGCCGCGACCAGGGCAAGAGCCGCCTTGCGGATCCGGGCTTCGGTAAAGGCGAAGGTGCGGCGGTGGGCACGCGGCGCAATGAGGTAGATCGACGCCATGGCCACGGCCACGCCGATCATCGTCTCGGCCAGTCGGTCGCGCACTATCGATGTGACCGATCCCTGCAGCGTGACCACGCCCGCCGACAGCAGCGCGATGGGGGTCACGAACATGACGGCCACCGCGTAGTTACGGGGCAGGAACAGCTCGGTGCAGAACTGCAGTGTCGCGATGGCGGCGATGAGCGTGTATCCGGTCGGGGACAGCTGGTAGAGCACCGCGAAGAGACCGAGTCCAATGACGGTTCCGGCGAAGCGATGCAGTCCGCGCACTGTCCCGTGCAACCGATCGGGCCCCATGTGGACGATCACGAGGGCGCTCAGGATGGCCCATTGCGGCCGTGCCAGGCCGACCGCGGCACTGATGACTCCGGCCCCCAGGCAGGCGATACCGACTCGTCCGGCGGTGATTGTCGCGTGCGAACGGAACCGCACCGAGCGGCGGAGCCGATACCAGATGCTTGGGCGCACGACGAGGACATGGTCGCCGGGGATGAGATGGTCGAGCACCATCTTGTTGCCGACGGCGATTTCGGTGAATCTGCGGTGGGTGTCGAGCATGGTGTTCACCAAGGGCGAATCGGATCTGTTCGACAGCCCCGCATCGTGCAGCGCGGTCCATGCCGATGAGATCGCGGCGCCCGCGGCATGCCGTGCGTCGACCGAGGCGTTGCCCGGCTGGGCATAGATGTCCACCGCGTCGACCGCCCGCTGGGTCGCGACGCGCTCGGGTTTGTGGCGATCGATGGCAGCACCCGCCATCGAAACGATGACCGCCGCAATGGCTCCCAGGCCCGCGCAGATCAGGATCCACTCGGGGGCCACGCCCCATTCGGTGGCCCCGAGCGCGCCACCGCACACCAGGACGAAGAACAGTGCACCCGGCGGACCGAGACGAAGGGCATCGACGGTGTAGACCACCGGGACCGCGACGGCCGTCAGGGCCAAGATGGTCGCCGCCTTGTTGGCGACGCCCCCTGGCGCGTAGGTGCCCACGATCGCACCGACCGTGGCGACGAGCATCAACGCGATGCCTGCGGTCGCCACCACGGCCGCGCGCACCCGGTAGGGACGGCCCTCGCCGTACAGGACCGCGAACGCCCCGTAGGTGACGTAGAGCGCGGCGTTCGGGTAGCCGGCGGCAACGACCAGTGTTCCGGGGATGGCGACGGCGGTACCGGCGCGCAGCCCGATGCTCCAGCGCCGGCCCGCGGGCGGAGCGGAGAACAGGATGGAGCGAGCCCGGGCGATCTGCGGAAGCGGATCCGGCGATTCAGGCGCGGGCGGGGTCACACGTCATTTCATACCGTGCCGATGCCGGTAGGCGCGCTGTTTACAGGCGGGGGAGCAGTAGCGCTGCGGGCGGCCCTTGCCTTGGGCGCTCAGCTGTCCGCCGCAGAAACCGCAGCCCCCGGGTTGGCTGACGGTTGTTTCGTCACGCGTTGGCGTGGATTCGTCACAGGCACCACGTGCCGCGGACACCAAGTCCGTGCCGGCCGCGCGCCCGCGCGGGGTACGGATGCGCAGTTCACCGTCCAGGTAGGGGCAATCGACGATGTCCTCGTTCTGGCAGCAGAGTAGGTGATTGAGGTATTCGCGCGCACGATCGAGCTGCTCGATCCGTGCCGAGATCTCCATGACCTGCTCGGTGACCGCATTGCGCCAGGTATCCGGCTGTGCCGAATGCGATGTCACGATCGCTGCCTGGCGCAGCGGCATCATTCCGGTGATGCAGCACAGGTAGGCGATGCCGATGCGACGCAGATCCCGCTCGGTGTACGTACGGCGGCCGCTGTGTTGCGTGGGCGAATTGAGAACGCCTTGTTTTTCCCACCACCGCAGCGTGGACGGAGCCAGGCCGTACAGCGCGGCTGCCTCACCGATGTTCACCGTGGGTTCCGGGGCGATGGATCTTGACATCAAGCTCACTTCACCATTGAAACTTAGGTAAGCCTAACTTGCAAGGAGTTTCCATGGTCGAGATGGCTACGGCTCACCACAATCCGCGCCGGTCTAGCTCGCGGTCGTCTAGTCCAGCAATGACCGGCCGAGATAGCCGTCCTCTGCCGTGCCCGGAGGCATGACAAAAACTGCCGACCCGACGGCGGTGTTCCACTGATTGAACTCGTCTTTTTCGGACAAGCGTTGTTGCACGGGAACGAACTGCGTGGCGATATCCCGTTGGTATGCGGCGAAAATCAGGCCTGAGTTCGATGAAGTGCCCGGTAGAGGCGCGTCGTCGAAGTTGTACGGGCGGCGCAGGAACTTCTCGTGCGGATTGCGGTGGCGGGCAAGAGCGATATGTGAGGTCGCGGGGATGACGGGTATGCCGCCGCGCGTCATCGTCAAATCGGGCTCGTCGGATTCCTTGTCGCCCGTCAGGGGTGAGCCATTGTCTGACCGCCTGCCCATGATCAAGTCCCGGAGCTTGCGATCCAGCTGGTCCCATCCGTCCAGGTTCATCGTGATCCGGCGAAGGACCAGAAGCGTTCCGCCCCTGAGCCACTGATGGTCCTCACCTTGATGCCACAGCAGGCTGTCCAGCTCTGCGGCGCCGGGGTTCACGGTGCCGTCGACCTGCCCCATGAGATTTCGCATCGTGCCGCCGGAGGGATCTTCGGCACGCGGCGTGCGGAATCCGGTTTGGCGCCAGCGTTCGGTGGCCAGCGAGCGCACGTTCTTGAGCAGCACCCGAGCCGTGTGTGCCACCAGCAGCATGTCGTCGGCGCATATCTGCAGCAGTAGATCCCCTCCGCACCACCGTTTGTCGAGCCGATCGGTGGCGAAGGCCGGAAAGTCCCGCGCCGAGGCGGGGCATCTGTCCGTCAAACCGGCCTTGGCGAACGCTGACGGGCCCAGGCCCGCTGTGACCGTCAATCGTGCTGCGGACGTGGCCAATTCCGGTTCGGTATCGGCCAACGCGGGCACGCCCTGGGTCAACCTGGCGGCGTCGGTGGTCCATAGGCGCAGAATCGACTTCAGATTCTCGCGCACTGCCCGTGTGTCTGAGTTGTTGCCGGGCAGCAGATCCACTGCCAGGAACATGGCGTGCGCTTGCGGCGCGGTGGCGATCCCGGCTTGGTGTTCCCCAAAGAACGGTTCGACCGCGCGTTCATTGCTTGGCCGCGCCGCCTGAGATTGAGCAGACCACGCCGATAACCCGGCGCCTGCGGTCAGGGCGGCCGCGGCGCCACCGCCGACGATGAGTCCCCGTCGGGACAGAGAACGACGCGTCATGGTCAGGGCTGGTAGTTCTCGTTGCCGCCTGCGAAGTCCCGGATCTGGGCGGTCAGCGGCTTGGTCGAGCCGTCCTGGAAGGCCAGCGTGATGACGACGTCCTGGCCCGGGCGTAGGGGGGTTTTCAGGCCCATGAGCATGACGTGATCGCCGCCGGGGGACAGCTTGTGTTCGCCGTTGGCGGGAATGACGACCCCGCCCTCCTTGGGCCGCATCAGCCCGCCGGCCGTCACCTCGTGAAGTTCCACCGACTTCGCCGCGGGCGAGGTGGCGGACACGATGCGGGCTTCGGTGGAGCCGTTGTTGTGCACCGTGCCGAATACGGAGGTCATGGAGCCGTCGGGCGCGGACTTGGCCCACTGGTCGGTGATGGTGACTTCGGATGCCTGCTCGGCAGGGGTGGATTCATGCGCCGAACAACCGGCGAGCAATGACAGCGCGACTGCTGCCGGGATGACGATCTTCACGTTCAACTAGTCGTCCCGGCGGTGCGGAAAGTTCCGCCGGGCTGATTCCGGCGCAGGCTCAGCTCGGTGAAGAGCTGCTCGGTGGCGGACGTGGCGGCCTCGATCTCTCCGGCGATGACGCCCTCGACGAGCCTGGTGTGTTCGTGTTCGAACGAACATTCCGCGCCGATGGGATTGCCGCGCATGTAGTGGTCCATCAAGCCCAGGAGCGAATCGTAAAGCTCCAGGTAAAGGGCATTGTGGCTGGCGGCGACCACGGCACGGTGAACGGCGATATCGGTGGCGATGGCTTCCTCGACATCCTGGGGTGCGACATCGCGGGGCGCCCACAGTTCGTTGCGCCGCCGGAGCAGCGCCCGCAGCTGCTCGATGTCGTCTTCGTCACGTCGCTGCGCGGCGAGGCCGGCGGCGGTCACTTCCAGGGTCTGTCGCAGCTCGATGAGATCGCGATCGTTGGCGGCGGCGAAGTAGTCGGCGATGGCCGAACCGCTGCCGCCGACGGAGAGCACGTAGGT
Source organism: Mycobacteroides franklinii (assembly GCF_002013895.1). GTDB lineage: Bacteria > Actinomycetota > Actinomycetes > Mycobacteriales > Mycobacteriaceae > Mycobacterium > Mycobacterium franklinii. Next base: position 44,743 of record NZ_MAFQ01000020.1, read on the forward strand.
GCCGGAACCCTGGCGTCGTTCGAGCATGCCGGCATGGGCCAGCGCCTGGACGGCTTCTCTAATTGTGTTGCGGGAGGTCCCGGTGAGCTCGCACAATTCGGGTTCGGTGGGGATCCGGGCACCGATGGCCCAGCGTCCCGACTGAATCTCCTCGCGGAGTTGCTCGGTGACCTGACCAATCAGTGTCTGGCGACGAACCGGCTGCATGACGGCTCATCGTAGCGCGCGGTGGAAATCACCTTGATCTCATTCATCCATTCATCCTATGATTTGCCGGGCTGCTTTAGGAGGATGAACGGTGACCGCGACCTTGCGAGACGAAACGCACGCGATCTCGGCTGCTGCGCTACGGCGTGGGCGCTGGATGGTGTTGGTCGCGATCCTGCTGTTCGCGATGTGCCTGCGTTCGGCCGTCACCTCGCTGAGCCCGCTACTGACCCAGATATCGCACGAGATCGGTTTCGGATCCGCGGTGATCGGTGTCTTCGGGATGCTGCCGACGGCGATGTTCGCCGTCGCCGGGCTGGTAACGCCCGCGCTCACCGAGCGATTCGGCCTGGAGCGCACCACGCTGGCCGCAGTCGCCGCCACGGCCGTGGGTATGGCGGCCCGGCCCGCGATGGCCACAACCGGCGGGCTGCTGGTGTTGTCCTGCCTGGCGCTGTTGGGCATGGGCATCGGCAATGTGGTGATCCCGCCGTTGGTCAAGCGGTACTTCTCGCATCGCGTCGCGCTGATGAGCGCGGCCTACTTGACGGTGCTGCAGGTCGGTACCACCGTCCCCGCGCTTACCGCCGTTCCGCTTGCCGGCACCTACGGATGGCGGTTCTCGCTCGCCGCGTGGGTCATTGTCCCCGTCGCCGCACTGCTGCCGTGGATCGGAGTGGTCATCGCTCGGCGTGGCCACGACGTGTCCGACCACTCCGCCGAGCCCCATGCGGATTCGACTGTGACGGGTCAGGTTTGGCGTTCGCCATTGGCGTGGGGCATGGCCGGCATGTTCGGCATGACGTCGTTGGTGACGTATTCGATGTTCACCTGGATCCCGGCGATCTTGAGCTCGGCCGGTGGTAGCGCCGCGCTGGGCGGTGTGATGGTGGCCCTATTCTCGGCGGTGGGATTCGTTGGCACACTGACGATCCCGCCCTTGGCGGCCCGCATGCGCAACCCGTTCCCTCTGGTGGCGGCGTGCCTGGTGTGCTTCCTTATCGGATTCGCCGGGCTGTTGTGGCTGCCGATGACCGCGACCGCCGTGTGGGTGATCGCGCTTGGCTTCGGACCGTCCACCTTCCCGTTGGGGCTGACGCTGGTGAACCTGCGCACGCGCACTCCCGCTGGTTCCGCGGCGTTGTCCGGCTTCACTCAGGGCGTTGGTTACGCGGTTGCGTGCCTGGGCCCCTTGCTGTTCGGTGTGCTGCACGATGTGAGTGGCGGTTGGTATGCGCCATTCGGCCTGCTGCTGGTGGCGATCACCGTGCTGGGCATCGGCGCGTTCCAGGCCTGCAAACCCCGGATGTTGGAAGACACCTGGGGCGGCTGAGTCCTGCCTAGAACCGCGGTGGATTGGCCTTGGCGTGCCCTAGTGGTCGTTCACTTCGGCAACTTGGGAAGGGGCGCGTCAGCTTGGATCAGGCGATAGCGCGCGCCAAACCTGCGTAGCCCCAATCGTTTTTGCTAGCTGTCCCGTCCGCCAGGCGGGTCGTCGAGCATGGGAGTGTGCGCTATCACCGGGTAGGCGCCGGTGTATCCGATGCGTTCGCGCGCGAGCTGAAGGACGCGGCCACGGCAGAGGTACCACCCCCCGGTGAGCACAGGGATGAGTATCGCGATCGCGATCAGGTTCCACGCGTTCTCGTAACACATCAGCACCACCACGGCTGCCAGGAAGACCAGCGTCAGATACCCGGTGTACGGCGCTCCGGGCATCTGGAAATTGCCCCGCCGCAGGATGCGGCGCTGCGACCACCGGTACAGCTGGATTTGGCAGATCACGATGGTGGTCCACGACGAGATGATCCCCAGTGCCGCCAGATCGAGGGCGGTTTCGAAGGCTTCGGCGGGAATGACCAGGTTCATGAATATGCCGACAAGTGTGAGGGCGCCGGTGACGGCGATGCCCATGAACGGCACTCCGCCGGAGGTCATACGCGACAACACTTTTGGTGCACTGCCATTCATCGCCAGGGACCGTAGAATTCGCCCGGTGCTATATAGGCCTGCGTTCAGGCTGGACAGTGCCGCCGTGAGCACCACGAAGTTCATCACGTCACCCGCGTACGGCACGCCTATCCGGGAGAAGAAGGTGACGAAGGGGCTCTCGCCGGCTTTGTAGGTTCCGTAGGGCAGCAGCAGCGCCAACAGGATGAGCGAACCCACATAGAAAACCGCGACCCGGAACACGACTGAGTTGATTGCCCGGGGCATCACCTTTTCCGGGTTCTCGGTTTCGCCGGCGGCTATGCCGACCAGTTCGACAGCGGAGTACGCGAAGACGACTCCCGAGGTGACGATGACCAGGGCCATCAGACCGGCGGGCAGCAGGCCGCCGTTGTCCGCGATCACCGATGGTCCTGTGCTGGCTCCGTCGACCGTGAAGCGGCCCGCCAGGAAAACGGTGCCGATGACCAGGAACCCCATGATGGCAACCACTTTGATCAGAGCCGCCCAGAATTCCATCTCACCGAACAGTTTGACGCTGATGGTGTTCATGGTGAGCACGATGACCAAGGCAATGAGTGCGATGGACCACTGAGGGATCGCCTTGAAGGCGCTCCAGTAGTGCATGTACAGGGCGATTGCTGTGACGTCGACGATGGCGGTGGCGGCCCAGTTGAAGAAATACATCCAGCCCGCGACGTATGCCGCCTTCTCGCCGAGGAATTCGCGGGCGTACGACACGAAGGACCCCGAGGACGGCCGGTGCAAGATCAGCTCGCCCAACGCACGCAGGATGAAGAACACGAACACGCCGCAGACCGCATAAACCAAGAACAAGCCCGGTCCTGCGCTGTGCAACCGGCCACCGGCTCCCATGAACAGCCCCGTACCGATAGCACCCCCGATACCGATCATTTGGACTTGCCGGTTTTTCAGCCCCTTGTGGTACCCCTGTTCCTCAGGGGCGGGGGCTGGTGTGTCGTATGTTGCCGGGGACGCCATCGTGCGACCGTATCGACTGGAAAGTCGCTGACTGGAACAACGATGTTACGAACATGCTGCGCGATTCCGCCTGATGACCGGTCAGAGTGATCCGAGAGGCGCGTAGGCCTCCCGGGTTGCACGGCCATTACCGCGTCGCGTTCCGCAGGGAGAATGGCGGCCGGAAATACTGCAGCGGTGATGAGGCTTTAGGGATCGTGTCGACACACATAAGCGCCGCAGCGGGCTGAGATCGCGATATCCGATGCGTGCGATCAGCAAAGTGATGACCCGACCGCAAGGTGTAGCGTTGAGAGATCTTGCGAACGAGTTGGACGGGGGTGTTGTGTGTATCGAGCAATAGGTGTTGTCGGGATTGCTTTATTGACTGCAGCTTTGGCGACTGCGGGTCCGGGCTGGGCTGATCCGGCCTCTTGCGCGGTGTATCACGAGTCTGTGTTGGATCGTCAGACGTTCATCTCTGAGCATTCCGCAGCGAATGATTCGACAGCCAGGGCTCGCGATCGTGACGAGTTCGCTGATGGTTTGGTGGCCCACCGTGATGTCTATTTCAAGTTGGCCGGGTTGTTTCGGGGGATGGCTAATCGGATGACTGACCCGCGGGTGCGGTCATTGGCGGATAATGTCAGTAGTGCTGCTAGTGACTATGGGGATGCGGTCAATGTGCGGCTTGCCTCCGATCTGGAGAAGCCGGCATCCGCGTCGATCCACAACCAGCTTCAATCGGGGTTTGACCGTCTCGAATCGACGTGGGCAGCTCTGGACGGCGCCTGTCGATAGTGGATTCGATCTACGCTGTCTCATGACTGTCCAGGGCAGGCTTCATCGATAGCCCGACTGGAAACCTCTGTCTCAGCGAGGATTTTCTCCTTTCGCTCATCCCATTCCGGGGATGAAGGCTGCGAAAGATCCTGAGACAGGCGGTCATTAAGCAGATCTGCGCGTGCCTGCTCGGCAGCGCTGTATCGAAGCAGTTTGGCCCGCAGGCTGGCATCTGAGGTACGGGAGCCGGTGCTCGCCATTAGATCTGACAACTGCTGGACACGGTCCCGGGCGGCACGGATTGCTTCCGCGAAAGCCGGTGTCCCACGTTGTTGGGCAGCTGCCAAGAGAGCATTGTCGTGTCGCATACGCTCGGTAAGTTCAGTTATCTGTGGAAGAGACCTGTAAACTGCGGCGCAGGCACTGTTCGGAATGGGATCTGCTAGGGCTGTTGGACAAAATCCAAGACTGGCTATGACGATAGCGGTGGTTGCCAGGCTGCGCATGCCTATTACACGACCTTTCATACTCGTTGTAGCGAAGTCTAGCGAAGTTGCCTGCATCGCTTATCTAGGGGTTCGCAGATATCAGCAGGCAGTTGATGTGACGTATCCGCACGGACCTGCCGTGCCTCGGGCTGGCACAACACGGGCGCCTGCGCATGACGACATCTGATTTAGCGGATGCAGTCACTTGGCAACCTAAAGAGGGGAGGCAGGCGAGTGGGTTCAGATGTCGCTGCAGGGCTCATATATTGCCAGTAACCTTTTGGATAAGCACTATTCCTCGATAGAGTGGGTAGCTGGACAAGCTCTTGAAGGGCGGATAGGCTACCCCCAGCAATCTCTATTTGGGCGCTTGATGGGGGGTGACGATGCGTAGTGCACGTGTAGTGATAGCGGTGGCCTTATGCGCGCTGCTGTTACATGTTGGGGTAGCGCCCGCCACAGCGGATCCTGGCCGCTGTGATGCGGTGATCGCGGCAAAGGGCCGGATGGAACAGGCGGCAGCCAACGACCACGCGGGAAACGACTCCGACGCCGTTGTAAAGCGGTTCCGCGGTCGCGCGGCCATCATCGCCCAGGCCGCGCGAGAAACCACGGACCCGGAGATCAAAGTAGAGGCCCAGAACACAGCTGACACCATCAATCGAGCAGCGGACTACTTCGCCGCCCGACAGTTCGACGATTTGCAGGTGTTGATCGAGAACTGCGAAGGCGCCTGCCATGTCATGAGTGAAACCGTCACCTCTGTGGCCAATCTGTACGGAGATTGCGACGCCTGAGCGCTGCGGCAGATTCCAGCATCGGGGCATGTTGTCTCACAAATACATTCACTGACGATAGGCTAGATCGTTGCCCCACAAGCCGTGCTCAAGCGCCTGGGCCAAAGCTGTTGCTGCAGTGGGAATGCTCGCGCTGGTCGGCGGTCTCAGCCCGGGTGTGGCTTGCGCGGACCCGGGACCTGTCGGCCCGACTGATTATGCAAACACGACGGGCGGACATAAGCAGTTCTACACGTCTACAAACATCAACTGCGTGCTGAATGACGACAGTATCGTCTGCATCCTCGACCCCAGCAATGGTCCCGGCGCAGATATGAACATCGCCATGGTGTCCCCAGAAGGATCGTGGACCACATGGTCGGCAACACAAGCTCGAATCTTCGGGCCACCAGATCGACCATTTGATGCCAGCAAGTACGGCCGACCACTGAAAGCCGGGAATGCGATCGCAGCGGGTGGCGGGCAGTGCTCCCTGTCGCAGGCTTCGGTACTCGAATGCCGCAGAGGCGAAAGCGGTTTCGTCATCGACTCGGCAGGCATACGCGTCTACTGACGGTGCCCGCCAGGTCGGCGGTACCAGAGCCCGATGCGCCCGCTCCGGTGTTCAGGGTGCTGAGGTGATCTTGCCGGCCCCGGATGCTGGAAGACACCTGAGGTCGCTGAGTCCTGCCTAGAACGGCGGTGGATTGGCCTTGGCGTAGGCGGCCCGTGCGCTTTGGCGTTGTAATCGTTCGTGTCGATTGAGGTCTCGTTCGGTGCGTCGGCGTTGTTGGCGGTCTTGGCTTCTGGTGCGTGCCCGGGTGAGATTGGCGAACAGCAGCCCGCCTGCGGGCGTGGTGACATAGGTGTGGCCGGTGGGTGCTTTCCAGATGATGGTGCCGTCGGGCTCCTGGATCTCATGCCATCCGCAGAAGGTCTTCAGTAGATGATGCTTGCGGCACAGCGCTTTCAGATTGCCCGCGGTGGTATGGCCGCCGTCGGCGTAGGGGATGCTGTGGTCGAGGTCGGCGGTGTCGGCGGGTTGTGAACAGCCAGGGAAGCGGCACAACTGATCACGGCAGCGCACATAGGTGTCCAGGGCGCGGGTGGGGCGGTAGCCCTCGGTGTCCTCAGGATTGAGGGTGCGGATCCGGGTGCCGGGTTGCGCGGCGATGTGGCGGGCCTGGACGCTGTTGATCACCCCGAATCCGGATACCTGTGCGGGCTCCTGATTTTCGGCATCGTCGAGAGTGTCGTGGTTGGTCACTAGATGCACGATCACTGGGGTATCGGCGGCTCCGCGTCCGGTGCAGTCGGGATCGGCACAGGTGCAACGCATCTGGTTCAGGCCCTGAGTCAGGGCACCGATGGCATCGGCGCGCCGCTGGGTGGTGGTGCGCGGGTCGGCGGCACACACGGTATCCACTAGCTGGTTGAGGCGTTTATCCAGGGCGACGGCGTGTGGGGTCTGCAGCACTCCCCAGATTTCGGCCAGCGGATCGCCGGTATCCAGCGGCCGGATTTCGATGTGCCGGTCATCGGTGGCGGTTTTGGTGCGGCGCACCGCGTCAGGGTCGTGGCGATATACCAAAGCATCCAAGGCGGCCGTGAGGCGTTTGATCGACCAGCGTTCCCAGCGGGGCATCGCTTCGACGATCGCCGCGTCCACGGCGGCGACCACAGCGTCATCGTCGAGTAATTCAGTGCGTCCGATGATCAATGCGACGGTCCGAAAATCGATGTCGCCGGCGGCGAATCGCCGTGCTACGGCCCGTAACCGGTGTCGCAGCACATAGGCGTAGCGCATCTGATGGGAGGCCAGCGCATGCGTGATGCCCTGGGAAGCGGCCACCTGTGCGGCGACCTCATCCCAACGATCCACCGCGAACCGATCACGCGGATCCTGTCGCTCAGGGTCGGCGTGACGATCCACCAACACCCCGATCGCCGAGAGTCGACGCGAAGCCGCCTGAGCCTCGGCACGCTGGGAAGAGCTGATCACATCGATCAGCTCACCATCACCCAATAAGTCGAACATATGTTCGATACTATCGTGGTAAGTGCAGGCGTGCAAGGATTCCGCAAACAACTTTGGTCACTCTGGCAACAGCATGATCCGCCGGACCGGCGACCGGTCGACGTGACGATGGGTACAACGAGACGTGCAGCAGCACAGGCAAATAGCAGTGCGACACCGTCATGATCGGAATGGGGATGCCGCCGATTCGGGTGGCGTCGCGGACGTGTGAGCGTACCGATCCGACGAATCCAGAGTGTCAATTACGCGCCCCGGGGCGGCTTTCTAATAGCTGGTCGAATCTAAAGAGAAATATTCCGCACCGCGCTCTTCGCGGCGCCATAATTCGTCAACTCCGACATCCAGACCATCGGAAATCAGCGCGCGTTTGAGGACCTTGTTGGTCGCGGTTGCGGGCAGGCTCTGCGCTACGCGGATATACCGCGGCCAGCTAATGCTCGGCAAGTCCCGCTGTGCTGAAAGAAATTCGGTCAGATCTAGATGTGTCATCGGAGCCCGTAGGACCAGGGCGGCCATCAGCTCGTCACCGCTGTGCCCATCGCGGACTGCGTAGACCGCCGCCTGGCTCACCGCGGGGTGCCGCTGCAGGATCCGCTCGATGGGTGCCGCGGCAAGGTTTTCACCATTGATCCGCATCCAATCTGCCGTACGCCCGGCAAGGTAGATCCAGCCGTCGGCGTCCCGGTAGGCCAGGTCGCCGGACCAGTACATGCCGTGACGCATGCGTTCCCCGGTGGCGTCCTCGTCGTTGTAGTACCCGGAAAAGAACCCTGCTCCTTGGGTATTCACCAGTTCGCCAACCGCGTCGTCGGCGTTGGCCAGCATGCCGTCAGCAGAGAACCGGGCTACGGCGCACTCGCTCAGCGTGCCGGGGTCGTAGATCGCCACACCGGGGAACCCCTTGCCGATGGATCCGCTCGGCGTTCCCTCCTCCCGGGTAATGATGACCGCGTTCTCGGTCGAACCGAAGCCGTCGTACACCGTGACATCGAATCGTCGTGCGAATTCGGCGATATCGTGGTCGGAGGCCTCGTTCCCGAACGCCACCCGGAGCGGGTTGCACGTGTCGTCCGCCCGTTCCTCGGTCGCCAGCACATAGGCCAACGGCTTGCCCACGTAGTTCATGTAGGTGGCGCCTACCTCCCGGATGTCGGACAGGAAGCGCGACGCGGAGAATTTCGCCGGGGCCAGTGCGGCTCCCGCTGCGACGGCAACACCCCATCCCGCCAAAACGGCATTCGAATGGAACAGCGGCATCGAGACATAACAGACGTCGATGGGGGATAGGGCGAACCTGGCCACTAACGATTGGGCTGCGACGAGTACCGTCGCGTGCGTCACCAGAACGGCTTTCGGGTCCCCGCTGGTACCTGAGGTGAAGATCATCATGAAGGGATCGAGGGGTTGGGGGGTGCGGTACGGCCGCAGCTCCCCGGCGGTACTGGTCTGTGTATGCCAATCCGTACCGTCCACGGCGATCACGGTCACGTCGGGCAGCTCCAAGGCGTCCAGCAGAGGACGATGCTCGTTGTCCACCAACAGGATCTGCACGTCGGCCTTGTGGATATCGCGTGCCAATCCTTCACCGCGCCGGGTGTTGTTGATGGCACACAGGATGTATCCCCCCTGCGCGGCCGCTGTCATCGCCGAGGCCATCGCGGGCGTATTGCCCAGCAGGGTTCCGACGTGTAGCGGTCGATCCGGATCGGCGATCCGGATCAGAGCCGCCGCCTGACAAGCGGCCTCGGACAGATGCTCACGCCAGGTCCACTTCTGGCCCCGGTAGACCAGTGCGACGCCGTCGTCGGTGGCACGGGCAAGGACCAGCTGCTGAATGGTTTCAGCCATGGACTGCTTCGGTCAGCGATGCTGCCCTGACACCCAGATGCCTCGTCAAAAAGCTTATTTGATGAGACACGACGGAGTCGAAGTATTCTTGGCCTTGGTACACGCCGAAGTGGTCGCAAGGGTAGTGACGCACCTCGGCACGTGCCTTGAAGGCGGCCTTGGCTGCGGCGTGTGGCGGCGCGGCGCGATCGAAGTCGGCAATCTGCACCAGGGTGGGGCAGTTGATTCGGTAGGCATGCCGGGTAGGGCGATAGGACGCGAGCTGAGTGCCCACCGTCGCATCGATCTCATTGCGCCATGAGGGGCCAGCGATCGCCAAATGTGCCTCGTAGTACCCGTCCGATGTCAACGCGGCAAGCTCGCCAGGACGCCCGACGATCGGGATCGTGCGCTGCTCGCGGCCCACCCGGCTGCAGATCCCGGTCACCGCAGAGCGCAGCAGGGAACTGGCGCTGTGCTCGCTGATCGCGGACCGTGCCGCGGCGACGCCGTCGACCAGTGGTGTCACCGCGACGACGGCGGCCACATCATTGCGCGAACCCGCCACTGCCAGCACATGTCCGCCGGCCAGGGATACACCCCACAGGACGATTCGCGTGGGGTCGATACCGGGAAGCCGGGCGGCGATGTTTATCGCGGCGTGGTAGTCACCGATTTGGTGGCTGAATGAAACGTGTTGCCGGGGAAAGCCGTCGGAGGAGCCGAAGCCGCGATAATCGAATGCTAGTGCGTGCATGCCTGCCTCGGCCAGGCGCTCGGCGAATGGCGCCAGTCCTGAGTCCTTGGTGCCGCCCACTCCGTGCGCCATCACCACGACGGGGGCCGACTCCTCAGCTGAATCCGCACGGTATAGCCAGGCATCGCAATCGATTCCATGGCTGTTGAATCGGATGTTCTGTCGGTTCATGCCGCACCTCTCGCCCGCGCGTAACCGCGGGGGATCTCTTGAGTTCTCATGTCGTGCTCGTAGAGGAAGTAGTCCAGCTGTTGGGTGTGTCGTGGGCGATCCAACATGTGCCCGGTGTACTTGCGGTGTTCCGCCTCGATGACCTGATGCATCTTGTCGACCGGCGGCAGCCGGTACTTGCCTGCCGCGAAGGCACCCACTAGGCGGGCCTGGCATTCTACGAACGGGAACAACGATGGAACTGCCTGTGCCAGACCGACGAAGATCAGGTCATCAAGGCCTGGTTTGAACATCCGCTTGTACAGGTCTATGCGATTGTCGGGGGCGCTGACGAACTCCGGATCGAAGAACGGGAAGGTGATGTTGTATCCGGTCGCGAAGATGATCACGTCGAAGTCCGCGGATGTGCCGTCCTGGAAATGTACGGTGTCACCGTCGAGACGGCTGATGTCGGGTTTGGGAACGATGTCACCCGAACCCAGGCGTAGTGGGAGTTCAACGGACTGGGTGAAGTGCGCCTCCCCGAACTTGTGGTTCGGCATCGGGAGTCCCAGTTGATCGGGGCGGCCGGACATGAGCGGCTGCATCATCTGGAAAATCTTGCGCTGCCAGGACATCGGGAGGTGTGGGCTGGTGCGAAAGTACTTGTCGGCGGGCTGTCCGGCAACGTATTTGGGCACAATCCAGGCCCCGGATCGGGTGGATAGGGTCACGGTGTTTCCGGTGGCCCGCGAAGACAGCTCGACCGCGATGTCTGCCGCGCTATTACCCAGCCCAACCACAAGGATTCGTTTGTCCATGAGATCCAGCGGAGTGCGCGGGTCGATGTAGTGATGCGAATGCAGAATGGTGCCGGCGAAGGTGCCGGGGAAGTCGGGGTATCGCGGGTCCCAATGATGTCCATTGGCCACGACGAGAAGATCGAACAGCCGTCGCTCGCCCGCCTGTGTCAGCAGCTCCCAGCCGCCGTTCGGTAGTCGCTCGGCGTGGACGACACCATTCTGGAATTCGATGTTGCTCTTCAGGTCAAAGGCACTCGCGTAGTCCTCGAGGTACTGCTTGATGAGCGTGTGATGCGGAAAGTGGGGGTAGCTGTTGGGCATGGGGAAGTCTCGGAACGAGAGCTGATGCCGCGAGGTATCGATATGCAGGGAACGGTAGGCGCTGCTATGCCCGTTCGGATTGCCGAATGCCCAGTTTCCGCCTATCCGGTCCGAGGTCTCGAAGCAGGTGTGCGGAATTCCATAGTCGGACAGCATTTTTGCGGATGTGAGTCCGCTGATACCGGCGCCGATGATTGCGGTATTGGGTCGGGTCATGGCACTCCTTGGCGTGCGGCCGCGACGATGCGGTCGCCTGTGAACAGTTCTGAAGATCTGTGCATTCGGAGTGTACACAGATCTTGAAATGTGTCCACACCTTGTTTAGATTGAGGGCATGACCGCGGTGTTCGACGAAGGCGCAGTGCCCGATCCCGATAGTGACTCAGTGGCTGCACGGCTGTTGGATGCCACCGAGAAACTATTGGCCGACAAGGGTATTCGCGCAACGACTATGACCGACGTGGCTGAGGGGGCGGGCGTTTCCCGATCCTGGTTGTATCGCCACTTCCCGGACAAGCAGACCCTGGTGGGTGCGACGATCATCCGGCTGATCGAGGTCAGCTGGGCCCAGTCGGCGGCCGAGCTCGCGGCTATCGAGGGATTCGAAGAGCAGCTGGTGTCCGGTGTGAAGATCGGCCGGCGCGCCTACGACGATCCAGGCACCCTGTTGATGCGCATGCGGGTGCGTGAGCCCGAGGAATTCATGGCCTGCGCGGGCACGGGCGTCCAGGGGCTGGTTCCCGACCTGGCCGGGTTCTGGCGGCCGTATGTCGAGGCGGCTCGCGTCGCAGGGGAGATCCACGCGCGCACGGACATCGAGGAAGCCAGCGAGTGGATCGCGCGCGTGATGATCAGCCTGGGCAGCGTCCCCGGGAACTGCATCGACCCGGATGATCCGGCGTCTTTGCGTCGGCACTTCCGGCGCTATGTCCTTCCGGCGCTTCGCATTGCGCCCGTGAAATAGCAGCACGACAAGGAGAATCAATATGGTTTCCGGCAATGATGCCCAGTTCGACACCGTGGTACGAGATGGGCGATGGTTCGATGGGACGGGCGCCCCATCCGCCGTCCGGAACATCGGTATCAAAGACGGCCACATCTCCGTGATCTCGGCGGAATGCCTTGACGAGACAGACTGTCCGAACGTCATCGATGCCAGCGGAAAATGGGTGCTGCCGGGACTTGTGGATATCCACACACATTACGACGTCGAGGTGTTGGCGGCACCGGCGTTGTCGGAGTCGGTACGTCACGGGGTGACGACCGTTCTGCTCGGTTCCTGTTCCCTCTCGGTCATACATGTCAACGGCATCGATGCGGGGGATATCTTCGGCAGGGTAGAGGCGATACCCCGGGACCATGTGATCGACGCCGTAGATCGGAACAAGACGTGGAGCAACGCAGGTGAATACATCGCCGCGCTGGAGTCACTACCCCTGGGGCCCAATATCGCCACCTTCCTGGGGCATTCGGATATGCGGGCCGCCGTGATGGGGCTGGATCGCGCGACCCGTAAGGACGAGCGGCCCACGCCCGGTGAACAAGCACAGATGGATCGCTGGCTTACCGAGGCCCTGGATGCGGGATTCGTCGGTATGTCATCTCAGCAGCTGCTGTTCGACAAGCTTGACGGGGAGATCTGTCGATCCCGGACGCTGCCCTCCACCTACGCCAAACCCTGCGAGCTGCGGAAGCTGAAAGCCCAGTTACGGCAACGGAACCGGGCCTTACAGTCAGGGCCAGACATTGAAAACCCGTTGAACGTGCTGTCGCAAGCCGTCCAATCATTGGGCATCGTGCGTAAGCGGTTGTCAACATCGCTACTGTCGGCCGCCGACATCAAGGCCAATCCGTATGCGATCCGGGCGATGGGCCCGCTTGCCCGCATTATCAACAAGCTGGGTGGCAACTTCCGCTGGCAACATCTGCCGGTGCCGTTCCAGGTCTACGCCGACGGCATCGACCTGGTGATCTTCGAGGAGTTCGGCGCGGGTGCTGCTGCGCTGCACCTGCGCAATGAAGTTGAGCGCAATGAGCTGCTGCGCGACGAGAAGTACCGGCGCAGGTTTCGCAAGGAGTATGAGAGCAAGTTCGGTGTACGGGTTTGGCACAGAGACTTTTTCGATGCCGAGATTGTTGAGTGCCCGGACCAGTCGGTGGTCGGCAAGTCCTTCGGGCAGGTCGGTCTGGACCGTGGTGGCCTGCACCCAGTGGACGCCTTCCTGGATCTGGTGCTCGAACACGGCACGGCAATCCGTTGGCGTACCACCATTTCCAACCACAGGCCAGAGGTACTCAAGCAACTGGCGCAAGATCCCGGGATTCAGATCGGTTTCTCCGATGCCGGCGCCCATCTGCGCAACATGGCCTTCTACAACTTCGGACTTCGGCTCCTGCGCCACGTGCGTGAGGCGCAACAAGCCGGACAACCCTTCATGACCATCGAACAGGCAGTGCACCGCCTTACCGGAGAGCTCGCGGACTGGTACCAGATCGATGCCGGGCATCTCCGAATCGGTGATCGGGCAGATCTTTTCGTTGTCGACCCGGAGAAGCTCGACGGAACGCTGACCGAGTACGCGGAACATTCGGTTGCCGCCTACGGAGGACTGTCGCGAATGGTCAACCGGAACGATGCGACAGTCAGCACCGTCTTGATCGGTGGCCGAGCGGTCGTGATTGATGGGCAGCCCACCGGCATCCTGGGCAAGCAGCGAACCGGGAGCTTCCTGCGGGCGGGGGAGACGGCGCGCGCTGTGTCTCATGGCGAGGTACCCGCCTAGGCATAGTACAGCTGGAACTGAATACAGAATTTGCTGTACTATATGGATCTATGGAAACGCTGGTTCATCGCGATGCCCTGACGCGGTTCGGCTGCGCACTGTCGGACCCGACCCGTGTGGCGATCTTGTTGAGTCTGCGATCACGGCCGGGGTACCCCTCCGAGCTCGCCGACGAGCTTGCGGTGTCTCGCCAGATCACCTCGAATCACCTCGCCTGTCTTCGCGGTTGCGGCTTGGTGGTAGCCGTTCCGGAGGGGCGGCGGACGCGCTACGAGCTGGCCGACGAGCGGATTGGCCGGGCCTTGGATGATTTGGTCGGCTTGGTGCTGATGGTGGATCCGTCGTGCTGCCCGGTGAGCGATGAGGGGTGCTGCTGATGGTGCTCGCGCCAGAGCGGCGAGAGGTGCTCAGCCGCAGGGTTCGTTTGTTTGTCGCGGCGACCATCACCTACAACGTGGTCGAGGCCGTCGTTGCCCTCAGTGAGGGTGCCCGCGTCTCGTCGACGGCGCTCATCGGCTTCGGCCTGGATTCAGTTATCGAGGTGTCTTCGGCTGCGGCGGTGGCGTGGCAATTCAGCGCAAGGGATCCGGAGGCCAGGGAGAAGACAGCGCTTCGGGTGATCGCGTTCTCGTTTTTTGCCTTGGCCGCGTACGTCACGGTCGAGTCGATCCGCTCCCTTGCCGGTTTTGGTGAGGCCAGGCATTCAACCATCGGAATCATCCTGGCGGCGGTGAGTCTCGCGATCATGCCGGCACTGTCCTGGGCGCAGCGGCGAGCGGGCCGGGAGTTGGGATCGGCCTCGGCTGTGGCCGACTCCAAGCAGACGCTGCTGTGCACGTATCTGTCGGCGGTGCTGCTGGTGGGCCTGCTGGTCAACACTCTGTTCGGGTGGTCCTGGGCGGACCCGATCGCGGCCTTGGTCATCGCGGTTATTGCGGTACGCGAAGGCGTGAACGCCTGGAAGGGTGAATCATGCTGTGCGCCAGTGCTTGGCGTGGAATCCGTGGAGGCCGGCGACGACCAGTGCGGCTGCTGCGAGCGCTAGACGCCACCGTGGTCTATTATCTACGTATCAATGCAGATACGTAGAGGAGCGTCCGCGATGGGACAGGCGGATAGGTCGCCGCTGGGCGACGAACAGGCCGGGTTGGTGGTCGAGGTGTTCCGAATGCTGGCCGATGCCACCCGTGTTCGGGTGTTGTGGGCGCTCACCGGCGGTGAACTGTCGGTCAATGAGCTGGCCGATCTGGTCGGCAAGCCGGCGTCTTCGGTGTCACAGCACTTGGCCAAGTTGCGAATGGCGCGGCTGGTGCGGACACGCCGTGACGGCACCACCGTCTACTACAGCCTGGAGAACGAGCACGTCGAGCAGCTGGTGACCGATGCGGTGTACAACGCCGAGCATGCGGGCCCGGGGATCCCGGCGCATCATCGCTCGGAGGCAACGCTGCGACCCATGAAAGGTATTGGTGCACAATGAGTCACACGCGCAACGCAGCCGTGCATCACGACCATGACCACGACCATCATGACCACGACCATCACCACGGGGCGGGGCTAAAGGGAATGCTCGCGGAGATCGTGTCCCCGCACAGCCATGACGCTGCCGATAGCATCGACGACGCGTTGAGCTCCAGTGCTGCGGGTACCCGTGCGGTGAAGATCAGTCTTGTGGCACTGCTGGTGACGGCCGCGTTTCAGGTGGCCATCGTGGTGGTTTCCGGATCGGTAGCGCTCGCAGCCGACACGATCCACAACTTCTCCGATGCGCTCACCGCGGTTCCACTCTGGATCGCCTTTGCCCTGGGAACACGCGCCGCGACAAGGCGATACACCTACGGATTCGGGCGTGCCGAGGACTTGGCGGGACTGTTCGTCGTATCGATGATCGCGCTATCGGCAGTGGTGGCGGGCTACGAGGCGGTGCTGCGTCTTGTTCATCCCGTGCAGATCAGCCAATTGGGCTGGGTGGCCGCGGCGGGCGTCGTTGGCTTCATCGGGAACGAACTTGTGGCCCTCTACCGGATCCGCGTGGGCCGCCAAATTGGCTCGGCTGCACTGATCGCCGACGGCCTTCACGCGCGGACAGACGGATTCACTTCGCTGGCGGTGGTGCTAGGAGCGCGCGGTGTCGCACTGGGATATCCGTTGGCCGACCCCATCATCGGACTTGTGATCACCGTCGCGATTCTCGCGGTGCTTCGCACCGCGGTGCGCGATGTGTTCCGGCGGCTGATGGATGGGGTAGACCCGGCACTAGTGGACGCCGCCGAGGCGGCGTTGGCTGCGCAGCCGGGCGTGCGGGCGGTGCGCAGCGTGCGGTTGCGGTGGATCGGACATCGGCTTCATGCGGACGCCGAACTCGATATCGATCCGGAGGTGAGTCTCGTCGACGCACATCGCATTGCTCATGTCGCCGAACACGAGCTCACTCACGCGGTTCCCAAGCTCGATACCGCTCTCATTCACGCATACCCGGGTCACTGATACGACGCAGCGCATAGACGGCGATGCCCACGGCGAGTACCGCGACGCCGCTGAGCACCGACGACGGCGGCAAGGCAAGGGCAATCACCACGCACCCGATCAGGCCGAGCACCGGAACGATGCGCGGGGGGCGTCCCTCGGCAGGGGAGAGCGTCCACGCCGCCGCGTTGGCCACCGCGTAGTACACCAATACCGCGAAGGAGGAGAATCCGATCGCTCCGCGCAGGTCCACGGTGGCCGTCAGTACCGAAACCACCAGACCGACAAGGAGTTCCGCGCGGTACGGCACTCCGTTCCGGGGGTGCACTGCCGCCAGGGCGTGAGGCAGGTGGCGGTCACGGGCCATGGCGAAGGTGGTGCGTGACACCCCGAGGATGAGTGCCAGCAGCGAGCCCGTCGCGGCGACGACGGCGCCGATCCGCACCACCGGTTCCATCCACCGCGCACCCACGGCGGCGACGGTATCGAGCAGCGGAGCCGCAGAGGCCGCCAGCCGGGACGGCCCCAGTGAGGTCAAGACCGCTACGGCCACCACGGCATACACGACCAGCGTGATGCCCAAGGCGATCGGGATGGCCCGGGGGATGGTGCGTGCGGGTTCGCGGACTTCCTCACCCAAGGTCGCGATGCGGGCATACCCGGCGAAGGCGAAGAACAGCAGACCTGCGGCCTGCAGCACGCCGGTGAGGGAGGCGTCGGTGACATCGAGCGCCGCGGCATCGATACGGCCGGAGCCGAATACCGTGACGACAAGCGCGGCCAACACCGACAACACGATCGCCACGATCACACGCGTCAGCCACGCCGACTTCTGAACTCCCGCATAGTTGATCGCGGTCAGCGCCACCACCGCCGCCACCGCGACGGCGTGCGCATGTGCCGGCCAGGCGTAGAAACCAACCGTCAATGCCATGGCCGCGCAGGAGGCTGTCTTGCCGACCACGAACCCCCAACCGGCAAGGTATCCCCAGAAGTCGCCGAGACGTTTGCGGCCATAGACGTACGTACCGCCGGAGGCTGGGTACACCGCGGCCAGTCGTGCCGACGATGTCGCATTGCAGTAGGCGATCACGGCGGCGACGCACAGGCCGATGAGCAGCGCCGAACCGGCGGACTGAGCGGCCGGCGCCAGGGCGGCGAAGATGCCGGCGCCGATCATCGAGCCCAACCCGACCATGACGGCGTCGAAGGTACCCAGTTCTCGCCGCAGCGACCCGGGCTGATCGCTGCTCATGTCGCCCGGGGCATGTACATGATGACTCCGACGCCGGCCAGGCAGACCAGTGCACCGATGACATCCCACCGGTCCGGACGGAATCCGTCCAGCGCTATGCCCCAGAGCAGGGATCCGGCCACGAACACCCCGCCGTAGGCGGCCAAGATCCGACCGAAATGGGCGTCGGGCTGCAGAGTGGCGATGAATCCGTAAGCACCCAGCGCTAGGACACCGAGCCCCACCCAGGTCCAGCCGCGATGCTCGCGCACTCCCTGCCACACCAGCCAGGCGCCACCGATTTCCAGGACCGCGGCCGCGGCGAACAAGAGGATCGATTTTGCGACGAGCATGCGCTGAGCCTAATCGCTCAGATCGGACCCGCCTGGGCTGCGCAGATCATAGGATCTCGGTACTTCGGGGGAGGAAAGTCATGGGGATGTCATCAGCATCGGTTGTCACGGGTCTGTGGTTAGCGCTGTCGCAGCGGAACTGGGAGGCGGTCAAGACGTTTCTCGACGACGACTGCATCTACCTAGATATGCCCGTGGGACCCACCGCGGCCGCACGCGGACCGGAAAACATCGTCAAACGACTGAAAGTCGGTTTGGAACCGTTGCAGCACTACGTCCATCACGACGGTCTGATCATCTCCAATGACGAAGACGTGATGTACGAGCATTCCGAGACGTGGACCTGGAAAACCGGGGAAACCGCGCTGCTGCGTTTCGCTTCGGTGCTCAAGGTGGTCGACGGAAAGATCACGCTGTGGAAGGACTACTGGGACATGGGAGCGCTGACCAACTTCGCGCCGCCGTCCTGGATGGATAACCTCATGAACGCTGACATGAGCTGGATCTACGACGCGACCGGACAGGTCTGAGGCTCAGCCGAGCTTTTCGCCGTAGACCCGCTCGATCTTCAAGGCCATGAGGACGCGGCGGTCTGACACCATCACGGCGCGGTACTCCTGCCAGTCGGGATGTTCACCGGCCGCGCCACGGTAGTAGTCGACGAGCGCCTCGACCTCGGGGCTGTTCGGGTCGGTCCCGGGACCGGTCAGCGTGACGCTTCCCTCGGCGGTGGCCCAGGACCGTCCGTCCGAGCTGGTGACTTCCAGCGCCGCTCGGGGGTCGCGGCGAAGATTCGCGGTCTTGGCACGCCCGTGCGTCATCGACACGTAGATGATGCTCTTGTCCTGGTCGTAGAACGGGGTGACGGGGGAGAGCTGCGGTAGTCCATCGGACTTGATGGTCGCCAGGACGCCGATGCGGCTGCCGGCGAGGAGCGCATGCGGATCGAATTGATCAGAGGCCATGTTTCGTCGAACCACGAGGTGCCGTCAGCTATTCCAACCCGTGGCATGCCAGAGCGTGGCAGTGTAGCGGGGAAGACGCGCCGCACGTGTCGGCCACAGGGGGAAGATTAGGGATGAAGGTTCACCATATCAATTGCGGGACAATGGCATTCGGGTTCGTGGATCACTGTCTTGTGGTGGAGACGCCCAGCTCCGGTCTGGTGCTGGTGGACACCGGATTCGGCCTGGACTGCATACGGAATCCCCGGCTACTGGGCTGGACCCGTCATATCGTCGGGCCGGTGTTGCGCGAGGAGGAAACGGCCGTAAGGCAGATCGAAGCGCTGGGCTACGACGCCACCGATGTACGACACATCCTGCTGACGCATTTGGACTATGACCACACCGGAGGCCTCGCGGATTTTCCCGCTGCGACGGTGCATGTGCACGGACCGGAGTATCGCGCGAGCCGGCAGCCGACTGCGGTCGATCGAATCCGTTACCGCACTGAGCAATTGTGCGCACACGGCGTCAATTGGGCGGTCAATGAACTCGACGGCGGCGAGTCCTGGTTCGGTTTCGATGCGGTCCGCGATATCGACGGTCTGCCGTCAGAGATCTTGGTGGTCCCGTTGTACGGCCACAGCCGTGGGCATGTGGGCGTCGCCGTGCAGACCGGAGATCACTGGCTGCTGCACGCCGGGGATGCGTATACGGAGCCGCACGCGATCGGCACCGGTGTGTCGGCCACCGCCAGCCGGGCGGTGCACATGATCACCGCGCACCCGAGTTACCCACGCGCGCAGCTGCGCAATATGCACCGTTTGGCCCAGCTCGTCGCCGATCACTCCGACAACCTCACCGTCTTTTGTAGTCATGACAGCGCCGCCTTCGCGCGGCTCGCACCCCAGATCTCGGGCTAGGCCAGGCCCTCAGTCGGTTCGCTGGAAGCGAGTTTGGCCCGGAGCATGAGCGGTAGTGCGAGCCAGAACAAACCGAAAGCGGTCAGTGCGGAGGCCCCGGCCACGATTCCGGTCGTCCGCCCCGCGACGGTGTCGAAGATGATGTCGGTGACTCCGGCCATCGACACCCCCAGTAGTAGCAGGCCGACGTAGGCCAGCCGATGGGCCGCGGAGACGATTACACCGAGGCGATGTCTGCGAAACAGCACTCGGTGCATCGCCACGGGTGTCACCAGCAGCAGAGTGGAAGAGACCGAACATGCCACCGTGAGGAGGTACACGATCCTCATCGGGTGATCGAGGACGGCGAAGCGCTGCTGGAAGGGGAGGGTCAGCAGCAGGCCGGTGAGAAGTTGCACACCGGTCTGTACGACCCGCACTTCTTGCAGGAGACTGATCCAGTTCCGGTCGAGTCGCTCGGCGACGGTCTCGTGACGGGCCGAGTTGTCCCACGGTTGGTCATATTCCGGGTGATCAACGTCCACCCTCGGATGGTCCCACCATGCGCGCACCGCGGCGAGAGCACGCGCCCAGGAGTGTGCCCGGCGTCTAGACGACGGTGACCGTTCCGGTGCACTGAGCGAGATTCTCGTCGTGCCAGAAGAAGCCGGAACGTCCGCCGTATTCGGTGGTGATCTCCACCTGGCCGGGGCCCGTGACGACGTTGAACGTCGACGCTCCCGCCGTTCCGGAGCCGTCCCCGTGTGCCTCGCCGACGGCGCCGGTGGTCAGGTTGCGCCAGTGAAAGTAGGCCTGCTTGGGTCCGGCGAGGCCGTCGGTGGCGTTCATGTTGACCGTGCCGGGGATCAGCTCGCGTCGTGCATCGGCCTGGCTCGCTTGCCAGGCACTGACCCGCACGTCACCGTCGAAGCAGAGTGCTACCTCGCCCGATGGCGCTGCCGCCGCGATCGGGCAGGTGGCGAGCCCTGAGCCGACGACGGCCAGGGTAAGGATGGCCGCACGGCCAACAGGTATCGAACGCATGCTGGGAGTATCGCTCATCGGTTGTCGGTCTGGCCGTCGTTTCCCGCGCTACGGATCCTCACGTCGCCCCGAGCGCGGCGGAGATCAAACGCCACAGCCGCTCGGTGATCTTGCCGGGATCGGGAAGGGGAGCGACTCGCAGCTGCTGGGCTATGCCGTGACGAATACCGCCGATGATGAAGGCACCCGCGCTGTCCGGGTGGATATCGGCGGGCAGCTGTCCTAGCTTCTGACCGCGGCGGATGTTCTTGGCGGCGTTGTGGCTGATGCGTTGGAGGTAGGCCGCCTCGAGCTCGGCGAGCTGTGGATCGAGTGCCGCACGATTGAGCAGTATCGGGGCCAGCGGGTCGGCCACGTGATAGTCGACGAATCGGCGGGTGCGCTCGAGTTCGTGAACGCGCCAGTCGGTCTGCATGTCCAGATGTGTGTCGGCGATGGCGTGGACCAGACCTTCGTAGAACTCGTCGTAAATCACCACCAGCAGGCCACTTTTGGACCCGAAGTGATGGTAGAGCGCGCCGGTGCTCAGGCCCGCGCGACGGGTCAGCCCGCCGAGATCCATGACGCCACTGCCGCGGACGAGTTCATCGCGGGCGGCATCGAGCAGCTGTTGACGTCCGATCGGCGAGCGTGCCATGATGCAATTCTACAAAACATAATTATCTTATGTTTAGGAGTCGCGATGGGCACGGAAGTGTCGTCATTGGTGAACCTCGCCGGCGATCTCGCGGGAACGTATCGATGGACGCCTAGTAGCGGGGACAGTGTCGATCCGGCCGTGGCAGAGGCGGATCTGTGCGCCCTGCGGCGCGATGGATACGTGATACTGCCCGATCTACTGACGGCGGCGGAGCTTGTCGAGATCCGGGAAGCCGTTATGCCGCTGCTGGATCTACATGGGCGGAACCGGTTCGAAGGGCATACCACGCAACGGGTGTACAGCGTGCTGAACAAGACGCGTGCCTGCGATCGGATCGCGGATCATCCTCGGGTGCTTGCATTGCTGGATCGGCTCTTCATGCCGAACTACCTGTTGTCGATGCTCCAGGTGATCAACATCTTGCCCGGCGAGCTGGCGCAGATGCTGCATACCGACGACGGTTTTTATCCGATCCCGCGCCCCCGCGCCGCCCTCGGTGCGGCGACGATCTGGGCGATCGACGATTTCACCGCGGACAATGGCGCCACCGACATCATTGCGCGCAGCCACCTTTGGGGAGATCGCGCGCCGGAGGAATCCGATCGTGAGCCGGTGGTGATGGCAGCAGGATCCTGCGTGTTTTTTCTCGGCACGCTCTGGCATGGTGGCGGCGCGAACCGATCAGACACCGCCCGCTTGGCGTTGACCGCCCAATATTGCGAGCCGTGGTTGCGCCCGCAGGAGGCGTTCACGCTGTCCATGACTCGCGATACCGTCCGCGCGGTGTCCGAGGACATTCGGCGCATGCTCGGATACAGCATCCATCCGCCCTTTATCGGGCAGGTCGACGGTATGCATCCCAAACGACTGCTGGAAGCGGGCGCGGCTGAGGCGCTTTAGCGCCGCACTCGTTCTCAGCGAAGTCTCAGCGCATGTTGTGCACTCTGGGCCCATGTCCAATATTGACGATACGAATGACGTGCCCGAACCGGATGTCAATGCGCCGGCACCGGATACCGACCAGCCGAGTCTCGCGGAATCCGCACCGAAGGCACGCCGGACATTTGGCGCACCACTGAAGATCGCGGGAGCGGTCTCGGCGGTGCTGGCTGCCGTGGTGCTGGCCTTCGGTGCCGGGGTGTGGGCGGGTAGTGAGTTCTTCGAGAGTCACGAACACGAGCACAGTGAGTCGCGTTCGGACGATCGTGATCGTGCCGAGCGTCATCGCGACCGTGATGAACACCGATTCCGCGATGATCGCGAGTCGGGCGAGCACAGCCAACGCAGCTCGGCGCCAAGCACAGCGACAGCTACGGCACCCCCGACGTTGCCCGCCCGCCCGTAGTGCCCGCATGATTGTCGGATGTGGATGCTGACCGGATGGTGAAAGCCCCAGCATCCCTGGGTACGGCACTTGGCCGGTTGCGGCGATGGTGTGGCGGCATTGCCACGCGGTCAGCGTTCGTCGCCGCGGCGGTTGTGCTGGCGGGTCTGGTGATCGTGGGATCGGTATCGGTCGTGCTCTTATACCAGTCCATGTGTATCGACGTTGATGCCGCCGCTAAGACCCGCGCCCAGGCCGTCGCCGACCGTCTACGGAAAGAGCCGCCCCGTGAGCTGGAATCGGTGCTGTTGGCCACGGATCAGCGCGTCGTCGCGGTGCAGGTCGTCGATAGCGCCGGGGTAGTGGTGCGGCGTTCGGATTCTTCGCCCAAGGATCCGCTGATCGCGGTGCAGGACAATGACTCCCGCGTCGGGGTGATCTCACCATTTGATGGCGACATTCGGGTCAGCACCGCGACGGTGGATGGCCGTAAGGGCCAGTACCGGGTGTTGGTCGGTGGCGGCATCGAGCCGATCGAATCGATGGTCTCGACAGTGGCGATGATGTTGGGCATCACCGCACCCGTCGTGTCGGTGGTGGCGGGCGTGGTGACTTATCTGCTGGTACGACGCTCCTTGCTGTCGGTGGACGCGATACGGTCTCGTGTCGCCGAGATCAGTACTTCCGATCTTGGTGAGCGAGTGCCGGTGCCGAGCCGTTCCGATGAGATCTCGGCGTTAGCTGTGACGATGAATGAGATGCTCGCCAGGATCGAAGCCGGGCACGCCGCTCAGCGCCGATTTGTCGGCGATGCTTCTCATGAGTTGAGAAGTCCACTGGCGACCGTGATCTCGGCGTTAGAGATCGCGGCGAATCACCCTGAGGTCCTTGATCGTCAGTTGGTGCACAGTGCGCTGCTGCCCGAGGCGCATCGCATGCAGTCGTTGGTGGAGGATCTGCTCCTGCTGGCGCGGGCCGATGAGCACGGCTTGCCGATGCGCCGTACCGAGATTGATCTCGACGACCTGGCTGCCGCTGAAGTGCAGCGGCTCAAACGTGATACTCAGCTGAAGATCTCGGCGCAGCTATCGGCGGTCAAAGTAGTCGGTGATGTTCACGGTGTGGCGCGGGTGTTGCGAAATTTGGCGGACAACGCCGCTCGTCACGCGCACGGTGAGGTGACGATCATGGTCGGATCGGACGCGCGTAGCGCTTACCTGCGGGTGAGCGACGATGGACCGGGTATCCCGGAGGCCGAACGGGATCGGGTGTTCGAGAGATTTGTACGGTTGGATTCTGCGCGTTCGCGTCAGGGCGGAGGCAGCGGCCTGGGATTGGCGATCGTGGCCGAAATAGTTGCCGCGCACGATGGTTCGGTCCGCATAGGCGAACGAACCGGGGGTGGGGCAGAGGTGACGGTTCAGCTGCCGCTGGCGAATTCGCCGGATTCCAATCGATAACCCACGCCCCGGACTGTCATGATCATGTGGGAGCCGATCTTGCGGCGCAGGTACCCGACGTAGACCTCGACGACATTATCCGGCCCGTCGTAGTGGCTATCCCAAACATTCTGCAGGATATCGGTTTTCGTGACCGCAGCATCTTTGTTGCGCATTAGGTACTCAAGGAGACCGTATTCACGGGGTGTCAGTGCCACCGGTGCACCATCGCGTTCGACAACTCGGCGAGTGGGATCCAGTGATACCTCGCCGGCGGTGAGCACCACGGGACGTTTGGGCGCACCCCGGCGGATCAAGGCGCGTAGGCGAGCGGTGAGCACCACGAACGAAAAGGGTTTGGTCAGATAGTCATCGGCACCGAGGTCGAAGGCGTCGGTTTGGTCATAGTCGCCATCCTTGGCGGTGAGCATCAGTACCGGCGTCCAAACTTCAGATGTGCGCATCTTGCGGAGCACCTCGTAGCCGTTGAGGCCGGGCAGCATGATGTCCAGCACGATCACGTCGAATTGGTCGTTGGTGGCGTGCCACAATCCGTCTACGCCGTTGGCCGCCGTGACGACGATGAATCCTTCGGCTATGAGGCCGGCCGTGACCGTTTCGGCCAGTAGTGGCTCATCTTCGACCAGCAGGACTCGCACGCGGGGCCTTTCAGGGGTTGACGGTATTGGGTACCGAATAGTCTGACACCGATTCGTTCACCGAGGCCGTTGCGCGGGTGTGTGCCCGTTCCTCTGCCTCGGTCATCGTGGTGACAGCGCCGAACAACATCAGGGCGCCGATGATCAGGGTTGCTGCTTCCCGCCGTGAACTCATGGCATGTGACCTTCCGTTGAATCCGATATGGACGGCTCGAATCGGCCGCTGACGATGCAAGAGTCACATCTGGGCGCTGTGAGAACGCTGAGTGTGAGCGGTGCTCGACTCTCAGCGGATCCTCAGCGGGATGTCGCTAGGGTGCGGTCGGTAATCGGTTGACATTCAACGACGGGATTCGGTGGGTACATGGCCACGTCGAGCTACAAGTTGCCTCAGGTCACAGCACTGTTCTGGGTATTGAAGATCGCGGCGACGACGCTGGGTGAAACGGGCGGAGATCTGATCGCCCAAACTCTGGGGCTCGGCTACGCCGCGGCGTCCGTCCTGTTCATTGCGATCTTCGTCGTGAGCTTGGTCGCTCAGTTGCGAGCTCGTCAGTTCCATCCGGCGCTGTACTGGACCGTCATCGCCGCCACGAGCACGGCGGGGACCACGATGTCCGACCTCATCAACCGCGGCCCAGGTTCGGACACGTCCACCGACGGTGGGCTGGGTTATGGCGCGGGTGCGGCGCTGCTGATCACCGGTCTTGTCATCGTGTTCCTGATCTGGAAGCTCAGCCGGGAAACGTTCGATGTGGCCAACATCAGCACCTTCCGTGGTGAGGTTCTCTACTGGGCGGCCATCTTGCTGTCCAACACCCTGGGCACCTCGCTGGGCGATTACCTCGCGGATAGTTCCGGGCTGGGATATTGGGGCAGCGCAGCGCTCATCGCGGGGATCATGCTGGTGATTCTGGGTGCTCACTACTTCACCAAAATCTCCGGTGTCCTGCTGTTTTGGGCCGCGTTCATCCTGACCCGACCTCTGGGCGCCACCGTCGGAGACCTGCTGTCCAAGCCGCTGGAGAAGGGCGGATTGGCCCTGGGAACCTGGGGAACCTCCGCAGCGCTGCTGGCGGTGCTGGTTATCGGAATCGCGTTCGGGTATCGACGTTCCGCGGTACCCGATCCGGCGGTGCCTGATGATGAGCCCGAACCCGAGCCGCGCGAATTTGCCCGCGACTAGTGCTGGTAGACGTCGTTCAGTGTGACGGTACGCAGCTGCCGTTCCCCGATGACGTCGAGCAGTTGGTGATAGACGGTGGTCACCGGCGGATGGTTGAGGTGACCGATGACGATGGCCTGCGGGTTGAAGTACTTGTGGGCCATGTCAACGATGTACTGCGGAGTGACCACCCCGGAATCCGAGAGTGATCCGTACCAGAGCACGGGCGGCCCATAGCCGAGGCCCTGGATAACCGAATCGGTTGAGGCGTTGTGTTTTCCGTACGGAGGACGGAAATATGGTGCCGGATCGACCCCGTAGGTGTTGGTCAGGAACTTGGTGTTGCGGGTCATTTGGTCTGCGATCTGGCCGGCGCTGAGCGTCGTCAGGTTGGGATGAGACCAGGTGTGATTGCCCAGCTGAATCTGTCCGCTGTCGACAAGCGGGCGGAGTAGCTGGGCGTTCTGTGTCCATCCGGCGTTCACGCCATTGACGAAGTAGGTCAAGCGAATTCCGGTATCCAGCGCCAGCTGGGTGTAAGCGGCGATCACATTGGCGTCGGTGCCGTCGTCGAGGGTGAGGGCGAGTAGCCGCCGGCCGTCGGTGCGAGCCGGGAGGGCAGTCAAGGTGCCGCCGCCCGGTAGTGGCACCCGGGCCAGCGCGCTGCTTGCCGGGCCGGCGGGCGCGCCGGGGTCGGCGTCCGCGGCGGCGGATTCGATGACAGCGGCACCCACCGCGGCAGCGCCTGCCAGCAGTGTCAGGAACCGACGACGGTCGAACACGACCACAGGGTAGCGCCGGAACCTAGACATCTGGCGGCGCCACTCCAAATCTCGAGCTACCGTCTCTCCTGTGATCAACTTTGCTCTGCGTTCGTGCGGTCTGCGCGGACACGCGACATTCGATCCCGACGAGCAGGCTCTACGCGAGAGACTGCGGGTTGATACCCCAGTCGGGGAGGCGTGGCGATGCTTGCGATGCGAGACCTTTGTGGTGGGAGAGCCCCGCCATCGCGGCCCGGCCGATACCGCGCCGGAGATCCCGCGCGGGCGGTTGTTGCGCGACCGGACCTTGATGCGGCTGCTGGCGGTGGAGCGACTGTTCCGCGGGCTGGTGTTCGTGTTGCTTGCGTTCGGCGTGGTGAAGGTTCGCGGATCGCGCGAACATCTGCAGCAGGTTTTCGAGCGAGATATTCCGCTGATCCGTCCGCTGGCCGATCAGATCGGCTGGAACCCAGACAACTCCAAGGTCATTCACCATATTGGCCAGGCTTTCTCGTTGTCGGCGTCGACGTTGATGTGGGTGGCGGTGGGTCTGGCCGCGTACGCCGCTATCGAGTTCATCGAAGCAATCGGCCTCTGGATGATGAAACGCTGGGGCGAGTACTTCGCCGTCATCGCCACCAGTATTTTTCTGCCGCTGGAGATCTACGAGCTTTTTGAAAAACAAACCGTGCTCCGGGTTTTGGCGCTACTGGTGAATATCGTGGCTGTGGTCTGGCTGCTGTGGAGCAAGCGACTGTTCGGGCTCAACGGCGGCGGCAAGGCCTACGAGGAAGAACATCGCGCCGAGAGCCTATTGAGCGTCGAGCGGGCGGGGCTGGCAGAGAACTCGTAAGGCCGCTAATGCTCAGTCGCATCGCCTGCACTAATGCCCACGCTTGACCGCGTCTCCGCTGCAATTCGTCGGGACGTAAAGTATCTCGAAACGCTTGCCGCGCTGCGTTGTTGAGAAGATGCCACGCGCCCACCAAATCGAGTGCGAGGTCGGACGGCGATCAATCGGTCAGGCGGTGGCTCGCTAACCAGTCGTCGACGCTGATTGCGGCCGTTACCTCGTCGAGGTCCAAGACCAGGCGGGTTTGGTTGTTGATCATGCGCACGGCGCGGTCGCAGATGGCGATGCTTTCGTGGCGTACCGCGGCCTTGATCGCATCGTCGATGTCCGCCGGGAGGCTCGTTGCGTCCTCTGCAAGACGCTGGGCGGTGCGGGCGGCGGTGGCGGCGATTTCACGCAGCGTGCCACCGACGTGGCGACGAATTTTCTCCACGTTGGTGATTCCGGTGGCCAATGCGAGGTACTTCTGGCGAGAGTTCGTCTCGGGAGAATGCTGGCCACCTACCCAATTGGTCGCTTCGCGGAGCCTGTCCGAATCGTCGACGGCCTCAAAGGCCAGGTAGAAACCGGCGACCGCGCGCCCAATGGGGGTCGACGTGTCGGTGGCGGGGGAGGGCGGACGTTGCGGACGCTGAGGAGGTTCCGACAGGGATTCGCTGAGTGACGATAGAGCGCACTGCGGGACGTCCATCTACTCATACTGCCCGAAAAATAGACGGACTGTACAGAAGTTCAGCGGAGAAGATCCAGGAGCACGTCGGGAGGGCCGATAATCTCAGCCGCGACCGAATCGGTCACGCAGCTGCGGATCGTTCTCCCACCATAGCGCCGATGGAGCCGAATCATCGGGCGCTGCGGCATCGGCAGCCGACGAGGATTGCGCGGCCTGGTCGAGTTCGGCGTCGATCTGTGCCGCGTGGGCCTTGTCGTCGGCGGATAACGCGCGCATGAGCAGGAGCAAGAACGGCAGACCGAGCACGTCGCCCAGGATCCAGAGAACGCCCGCGCCGATGGTCTGATCGGTGCGCAGATCCGGCCCCCATGAGCGGTGTAGCGCGAGGTAGTAGGCCGATGCCACGAGTGGGCCCTGCCACAACACGAGGCCGAGCACCCCGTCGCCAATGGTCTCCGCCACGCTGATCAGCAGCGAGATCAGCTGCGGGTACTTGCGGGGTACCGGGTCTACCTGAAGGCGCGCGTAAAAGTACGCAAAACCGATCAGCGCCAACAAGGTTCGTGTCGCGGCGCCGAGTGGGCCATTGGTCAGCGATGCGGTATACCACGGCGTCAGATACAACAACCATGGCGTGGCCAGCATGGCCAGGGATGTCGTGAGCGGATGGGTCAAGATCTGCGCGGGCGCCGACGAGACCGCCCGGTCAAACCCGGCCAGCGCGGCCGGCCGCAGAGCGCTGCGCACGACCGTCACCGGCCGGCCCAGGGTGAGGAAGAACGGCACGACTAGGAGCAGCACGACCACCTGTAATGCGCGCATCCAGAACAGCGCGTGCGCATAGACGCCGATCGCACTCATGCACGCCAGGACCCAGCATCCGATTCCGATGAAGAAGCAACTCACCCATGCGGCACTGATATCCGATCGGTGACGCCGCGCGCGCGACAACGCCCAGCCATATCCGGCGGCGAGCAAGACGGCGCACAGCGCCGCTGCGATATCGAAATGCCATGCACGCCAGGCCATCGTCCAGGTCAACGGCTCGGTAGGCAAGATGAAAGTCATCGTGCTCTTCTCGTCGGTTGTGAGATCAACGGATTAGGCTAGATCTCCTACCTGCGAATTGGCTGTGGGCGGGCGATGAGAGCGTTTGTCGGGGAACACGCCGAAGTACCCTGATAAAGTCACGTCTACTTTAGATTCGCAAGCAGGTGATGATGAGTCGAGACTACGGCCAATACTGTGGGCTGGCCCGGGCCCTGGATGTGGTGGGGGACCGGTGGAATCTGTTGATCGTCCGCCAGCTCTTGATAGGGCCCGCGCGCTACGGCGAATTGCGTGAGGGGCTGTCCGGCATCGCCACGAATCTGCTGACCGATCGTCTTCGTGATCTCGAGACCGCGGGAGTGATAGAGCGGAGTTTGTCCGGCGAAGCCAACGCGATTACGTATGCCCTCACTACGTGGGGTGCGCAGCTTCGCGAGCCCGTCAACGCGCTGATCCGCTGGTCGACACCGCTGATGATCCGCGGGCCTGAAGGCGACGAATTCCGTCCCGATGGGCTTCTGGTCGCACTTCCCGCCCTACTGGTGGACCGAGTTCCCCGCCGATCCGCGGCGGTCGGCATCGACGTCGACGGCGACATGATCCAACTGTGCGCCACGGAGTCCGGCATCGAGGTCGGCAAGCCCGATGGGCGCGAGTTCGACGCTGTGCTCAAAGCCGAACCGCAGCTTGTCCTCGGGCTGGCGGCGGGTGTGTTGACGTTCGGCGACATTACTGCGCTCGTCGATATCGATGGCGACGAGTCTGCCCTGCATGCCATTTTCGACGCGCCCAAATAAGTAGGGGCGCATCATGCTTACGCCTACTCCTTTCTGTGCGAGCAGTATTCGTCGCCAGGGCGTGTCACCGGAGCCGTAGCAACCACCTAGTGCAGCTCCTCAGCATTCACTCAGCGTCGACAATGTACGGAAACGGTTATCGACCCTGTACGCAAAGTACATCAGCAGATCAGTATCGGCGCTGTGGTTGTACTGCGGGAGTGTGCCATTCGCAGCTCAGCCTGCGGTTCGATTAACGCCGTTGAATGGGATTACGTTGCTAGTAGGCATCATTCAACCCCCGCATGGTGCTTGTATGACCGTGTTCAGGGGTGGTTGCGCACTGTTTTTGATCATCCCGTGTGCGAAAACCCATAAGTCGCATATCGATATTGAGGCCGACACGGACTGCGCGACCTGAATAGCGCTGGCACGGCGGCCCGCAGACGCGCACAAATGCCGCGGCCGTAGCAACCACCCGACGGAATTTCTCAGCGTTCCTTCAGTGCAGTGGTTGCAGTATCGAACACGTGGAGCTGACGCCCGATCGAACGACAAGCGACAGCCGAAATATGTTCCGCCAAAGTGGGTTCT
Organism: Mycobacteroides franklinii; assembly: GCF_002013895.1. Taxonomy (GTDB): domain Bacteria; phylum Actinomycetota; class Actinomycetes; order Mycobacteriales; family Mycobacteriaceae; genus Mycobacterium; species Mycobacterium franklinii. The sequence continues at coordinate 75,487 of NZ_MAFQ01000020.1, forward strand.
GCGACAGCAAAGCCTAATCCTCGTCTGGCCGTTACCAACTCGGTGACTCGGCCACACGACGTACTCGCAATCGCCATAGAAGGAGAAACCCCATGAACAAACTGGTAGCCGCAGTGGTTGGCGGTGTAGGAGTGGCCGTATCCACGGCTCTACTGAGCGCACCGATCGCATTGGCTGGGCCTACGCCACCCCCACATTGCTATGGGCAAGAGACAAGCGTCAACGAGATTGATCATCGGCCGTGTGTGACGCCGGGTGGTTCTGCGTATCAACAGGGTGCCAATCAGCCGACCTATGAGGGCGCCAACCCCCTGGTTCCGCTCGGTACCAATCCTCATGTTCCTTACGGGACGAACAAGATCAACCCGACCCTGTCACCGTCGCCGGATAACGCGTAACGACCCCGCAAAGCAACTTCATCTTCAAAGATGCAGAAGGAGTGGGAACAATGAAGAAGATCGTGACACCAGCTGCGGTAGTGCTCGGCGTTGTGGTGGCACCCCTGGTAACAGCGGACACCGGACTCGCCGGCCCTAGGGCAGAGCCGGATTCGCTCATCGATGACCTCAAGTCCAACGGATATCGGGTGATTATCACCAAGGTTGGCTCCGACCATCCATCCCAGTGCACCGTTCAAGGGGTCACGCAGCAACCCGCGATCGAAAGTGTGCAACCAGGACGGACGGCATCCATGCCGCCTGCTCGATAGTCACGGAGGTGCATCCCGTGCGCGGCTTGCAGCATTGGCTTAAAACGTATGCGCTGCGGAGTAATTAAAGGCGTCGTCATCGCAGAGCCGTTGAGCCGCAACTGAATACACATATTGAAGGGCGTGTATCGGCGCCTATGTGGTGTTGTCCCGATTGGAGTTCTGTGTACTGCTCAGGCGGTGGACCTGGTGTGCGCATAGCTTAGGAAGATGCCCGATGGGTGCTGAGAGCTCGCTGAGAACGGCGCTAAGGGCACCGTGGAAGTCACGTATCGTCCGTCCTGGCGGTGCGGCATCCGATAGTGACGGACTCATCTCGCTTTCCCGGATCGTCACGCCAGATCGACCTCGCGCCCCATGCGGAGTGTCTCGAGCAGCTCGCGGTACGGCCCGACGATGTAAGCAGTGTCTCCGGCTGCTAGCCGCGTGTCTCGGCGGGGATGCAGCCGGATTGGTACACCGCTTCGGCTGATCGCCACCACCCGTGTCTGTGTGGATAGATCGGCCATCCGCATACCGTCCAGCTCACTGCGTTCTTCTACGAACACCCCGCCGACAGTGAAGGATTGCTGACCGACCGAGAAGGTGCTCAGCACATGCAGTCCCATCGCAGCACCGATGAACCACGGCGCCGCGAGGTCGACGGTCGAGCGGACATTGTTGAACCCGAACCGCTGGGCCACCGCGGTACTGAGATTGCGGTCGAAGATCCGCAACACCACCGGAACATCGGACCACCGGGCACCCAACCGGTTCCGCAGCACGATGCCCGTCTCGATATTGACCATATCGTCGTGGGTGAGCACCGCAACCGCCTGCGCCTCGTCGATCTGAGCCGCATCCCATGTCTGCGGCAGGGTCGCGTCACCGAATATCACAGGGATTCCCAGATTGGCGATAGTCGCCAGGTACCTGTTGTTCTCGGATTGTTCGATCACCGCGACATCGTGCCCGGCGGCCTTCAGGTCCTGGGCAACCCGGATGCCGAATGACCCGAGGCCCACCACGATGACGTGGTTGGTGAGGTTCCGAACCTTGCGCCGTCCCGAATTCTGCGCGATGCGCTGCGATAGCAGCAGGTCCACGACGAACGCCATGACCACTGCGGTCGTCGCGATTCCCGCGAACATCAGGAAGATACTGAACAGGCGAAGCCAGGTTGGCTGGTTGGCGAAACTGAAGTCCCCATACCCGACGGTCGCGATTGTTTCGGTCGAAAAATAAAGCGCATCCACGTAACTCATTCCGGGCCGCTGATAGGTGTAGCGCAGCAGTACCGTGGCCCCGGCCAACAATCCCGTGGCGATCCACAGTGCGCGAAAAAAGATCGGGTTCATATCCTCCCGAATGGCCCGGATGCCGAGCAATAGCCGCGACACCCCAGAGCGCCGCGCGCGGGTAGGAGCCATACCCGACGTTCGCGTAATTCCCCGGGCGGCAAGTTCTTCAACGGTCCCGATCATCGCCGTCCAGTCGCCGCGGCGCACCCGCAGATCGCGTCCGGGGCACGCCACCACGTGGTCAGGAGTGGGCGAGTCGTGCCCGTGCACAACGGCAACCGGAGCGAGGTCGCCGTACAACTCACGCAACGTACCGTCGCGGGGTGCACCTGTACCGGAGATGATGAAGTCGGTGCCCGCCGCTGTGATGGTGTGGGTGGTGCGGCGCAGACACGCCTCGACTACCGACGGGGCGGCGAGGTCGGCGACGCCGAGCACCGCACCCGGCCCGTCGTCCACTGCGACGGCCTCACGAAGTACGTCGTTGACCATACGGGTGACCACGCGCACTCTCGGGTTCAGTTGTCGTGCCAGCAGGGCGATTTCGAGGTTCTTGGCGTCATCGTTGCCGGCACACACGATCGCAGCGGCGCCCGCGATCCCCACCTTCTCCAAACCGTCGACACCGTCCAACGCGGCGACCGCCACACCGGCGGTCCATAGTTCCTCTGCGACCCGGATCGCCAGCGCGTCGCTGCCATAGACGATGGTATGTCTCTCCACCCTTGGTGACGTTAGCGCCCAGAGGCCGTCTTCACACGCCGGACCGCGCAACTACACGTCGGGATCGGAACGTGCCCCCCGTTATGGATCATAACGGGGGGCACGAAACCAATTGACTGCGAACATAATCCGACGTCAAGTGAGATGTTAGAGAGCGTCGGCCCCCTCTTCGCCGGTGCGTACCCGCACCACCGAGTCAACGGGGCTCACCCATACCTTGCCGTCGCCGATTTTGCCGGTGCGTGCGGCGGTCACGATGACCTCCACCACCTTGTCGACCGCGTCATCGTCGACAAGGACCTCGATCTTGACCTTTGGCACGAAGTCGACCTGGTATTCGGCACCGCGGTATACCTCGGTGTGGCCCTTCTGCCGGCCGTAGCCCTGCACCTCGCTGACCGTCATACTGGGGTTGCCGGTTTGTTCGAGTTGAGTCTTGATGTCCTCGAGCGTGAATGGTTTGACAATCGCGGTAACGAGTTTCATGTCCCTCATGCCTCTCTATTGGAGATGAGGGGGCGACCCTCCGTATGGGAGCCTCCGGAGTTCCCGATGACCGATCCGACGCCGAGTGCGACGAAGTCGTATGCGCCTTCTGCGTGTTGGGATTCGTCGGCGCCTGCCGCTTCTCCCTCGTCGCTGATGCGTAGGCCGATGGTGTACTTCACGATGAGAGCAACGATAGCGGTGCCGATTGCCGAGTAGAGCAGAACCGAACCCGCGCCGATCGCTTGGCGTGTCAGTTGTTCGAGTCCGCCGCCGTAGAACAGACCGAGTTTGACTTCCTTGACCGCCGAAGCCCCGGTGCCCGGGGCCAGGAAGAACCCGATGAGCAGGGTGCCCACGATGCCACCGACCAGGTGAACACCGACCACGTCCAGGGAGTCATCGAACCCGAACTTGTATTTCAAACCCACGGCCAGCGCACACACGATGCCC
>NZ_MAFQ01000021.1 GCF_002013895.1 Mycobacteroides franklinii
CCTCCAAGTGAGCAAGGGCAACGATGCCCCCGTTCGGGAGGAACCCGCAGTGACCACGGCAAAGCGTCGAAGCGCCCAGGTTGTCCTACCGGCAGCCGATACCTCACTGGCCGGTGGCGGCCTGGCCGAACAATGGACGGCGGTGGCCGACGGTCCCAGCCGATACCCGCGCGTCGCGTTCACCCCCAATGTGTCGATACCGCTCGCCGACGGCACGGTGCTCAAGGCTCAGGTGTTTCGTCCGGCGCATGCCGACGGTACCCCGGTGACCGATCGGGTACCGGTGCTGTTCAACCTGACCCCGTATAACAAGTCGGTCACCCACCTGGCTGCCTGGCTACTGCGTGGACTGCGGCGGTTCGGTATCACCGTGCCGGCCACCCCGCCGAAGAATCCGCGGTTGTTCGAGCTCGCGGAACTCGCGCGAGCCCTTCCCGGCGGCGGCCTCGCTACGTTCGGGGTGAACGACGCACTCGTCCGCAGCGGATACGCACAGGTGGTCGTCGATGTCCGCGGCACTGGCGCCTCCACGGGGGATTGGGGGATGCTCAACGATGTCGAGCAGCGCGACACCAACGAGGTGGTCGCGTGGGCGCGGGCGCAGCCCTGGTGCGATGGCTCGGTCGGCATGTACGGGATCTCCTACTGCTCGATCAACGCCCTACAGGCCGCGGGCAATCAGGTTCCGGGGCTTGGCGCGGTATTCGCGGTGGAGCCAGTGAGTGATATCTCCCGGGACCTCATGAAAACCGGTGGGGCGCAGACATTCTTCATGCCCTTCTGGATGCTGGCGGTGGCCCTGGCCAAATGGCTGCCGTCGCCTTCTGATGTGGCACGTGGAGGCATCGGGCCGGCCTGGTTCGCCGCGCGGTTGCGAGCGCCGCTCAATCGTGTGATCCGGTACATCTTCGAGGGGTTGCGTGGCCGGGGCGCACTGATCGACAACGACGAATACTTCCAGCAAGTCAGCCCCCGATTCGAGGACATCGAGATACCGACCTTCGTGTACGGGGCATGGGACGACATCTTCGGTCCTGCGGCACTGCGTATCCATCGCCGAACCTGGTTGCCGGGCGGCAAGTTCCAGGTCGTCATCAACGAGGGGTATCACGGTTCTCCCGGCGCGCAGCTCGGACGCCCGGGCGGCCCGCCCCGGCTCGATGTGTTGCAGCGTGCGTGGTTTGACAAGTGGCTCAAGGGCATTGACAACGGAATCGAGGGCTACGGCCCGGTCACATTGCAACAGCAGAACGGTGGCTGGCACACCCTGGACACCTATCCGCGGCCCGAGGCCGTGCCGCAGCGGTTCTATCTGGACGCGGAACCTTCCGGGTTCGCGGCGCACACTGCCTTTGACGGGTCGCTGGGTGGGGCCGCGCCGCGGGGCCGGACCGAGCACCTGCTGCACCGGCGGCTGGGTCTGCTGAAGTCGCCCACGACCTCCCGGCTGACGGCCGGTATGACCGCGGCACTGGGCACCCCGGGGCTCAAGGACTCGCGGTACTTCGAGCGCGGCGCGCTGACCTTCACCAGTACCGCCGCTGCGGAACCATGGGTCATTTCCGGTCCGCTCAATCTTCATCTGTGCACCAAAGCGATGGGTACAGAGGCATTTTGGGTTGTTTCAGTGACGGATGTGGCTCCCGATGGGTTTTCCCGGATGCTTGCCGAAGGTGCCCTACTGGCATCGCGACGTGGCGTGGACGAGGGCAAGAGTCTGCGGAGCGCCGACGGCGACTATCTGTCGCCCTGGCACCCCACCGCCAAGGGGCACAAGCTTCCGGTTGAGCCCGGCGTGCCGATAATTCTCGATATCGATCTGACCGAGGTTGATGCGGTGATAGAGACGGGGCATCGGCTACGGGTCGTCATCTCGGCGGCCAGTCTGCCGCGGTACATTCCGTCGATTCCCGAGCTGTGGGCGAGTCGTCACGGCCAGTCGGTAATTCTCGACCCCGGCGCACCGAGCTACCTGGTGGCGCCGGTAGTCGAGGGGGCTCATTTCGGGGCCGCGTAGTCCTCACAAATTCACCTATCTCTAACCTACTTTTGCGTAACTTACGGTACCGTAGGTTAGGGGTCGCGGTTATGCCGCAGAGAGAGGTGGACGAGATGGTGACTGGACTGCAAACACGACTACTCACCGAGCTGGAGCCCGTCGTCGAGGCGAATCTCGAACGGCACCTCGGTGTTGCGAAGCCATGGGCCCCACACGATTACGTGCCCTGGAGCCGGGGCAGGGACTTTGCCTTCCTGGGGGGCGAGGATTGGAAACCGGAGGACAGCCCACTCGATCCGATTGCCCAGGCGGCTCTGGTGGTCAACCTGCTCACCGAAGACAACCTGCCGTCATATCACCGTGAAATCGCCACGCGGTTCGGTCGGGACGGGGCATGGGGAACATGGGTGGGGCAATGGACCGCCGAAGAAGGCCGGCACAGCATCGCGCTTCGCGACTACCTGGTCGTGACGCGCGGTGTCGACCCGGCCAATCTCGAAGCGATGCGCATGGCGCACACGGTGGCCGGCTACGACTCCGGGGACAAGACCCCTCTGGAGGCACTGGCCTACGTGTCGTTCCAGGAGCTCGCCACGCGGATATCCCATCGCAACACGGGAAAGGCCTCGGGTTGCCCGATCGCCGACCAGCTGCTGGCCCGGGTCGCGCTGGACGAGAACCTACATATGGTCTTCTACCGCAACCTCATGGCGGCCGCGTTCGATATCGAGCCCGATGCCGCGATGCAGGCTATCTGCAAAGAGATCGTCGGATTCGCGATGCCGGGCATGGGAATGGAAGGCTTCGCGCAGAACGCGGTAGCCATTGCCAAGGCCGGAATCTATGACCTGCGCATCCATCATGACGACGTCCTGCAACCCATCCTGCGTTTCTGGCGTGTGTTCGAACGCGGCGATATCGGACCCGAGGGTGAGCAGGCTCGCGAGACCCTCGCGAGATTCCTTGCCGCCGTGGATGAACGCGCAAAGTTCTACGAGGAGAAGGCGGCGATGCGCGCCGCGGCGCGGGTGTAGGTGATGGCCCGCGCCGACCGGTTTACCGGGAGGCGCTGTTGCCGGCCCTACGGGCGGATCGCTGGCCCTGGCCCTGACGTCCCTGACTCTGACCCTGGCGACCTTGGCCCTGCCCGCCGCGCCGTGGCGTACGTGCCGGGCGTCCCTCGGCGCCGCCGCGGGGCCGCTGGCCGTTCGCCGCGGAGGAGCCGTTGGGCTTTTGCGCCGGAGCGGGTTTCACATACGGAGCAATCTCACCCACCAAGTTGGTTACCTCGGCCGAGTCGGCGGTCACCTGGCGTGGAGTGGCCTTGATGGCGGCCTTGCGTAGCAGTGCGTCGACGTCGCGGCGCTGTTCGGGCAGGACCAGTGTCACGACATCGCCGGAGCCACCGGCGCGAGCGGTCCGGCCGGACCGATGCAGGTAGGCCTTGTGCTCGGCGGGCGGATCGACATGTACGACCAACGCCACATCATCGACGTGGACGCCGCGAGCGGCGACGTCGGTAGCCACCAAGACTCGTGCGTCGCCGTTGGAGAACGCCGCCAGATTGCGATCGCGGGCGCCCTGGGACAGGTTGCCGTGCAAGTCAACTGACGGAATGCCCGACTGGGTGAGCTGATGCGCCAGCCGCTTTGCGTGATGTTTGGTACGCATGAACAAGATCCGGCGCCCGGATCCCGAAGCCAGCGTGTTGATGAGCTCGCGCTTGGCGTCAGGTCCCGCGACGGTGAAGACGTGGTGCGTCATAGCCGCGACGGGGGAGTCGGCGGAGTCGACCGAATGCTCGGCGGGGGAGTGCAGGAATCGCTTGACCAACTTATCGACATCGTTGTCCAGCGTCGCCGAGAACAGCAGGCGCTGACCGGAACTCGGTGTCGCGGCCAATAGGCGGGTAACGACCGGCAGGAATCCGAGATCGGCCATGTGATCGGCTTCGTCCAGCACGGTGATCTCGATACCGTCCAGCGTCAGGTGACGCTGCTTGAGGAGGTCATCCAGGCGGCCCGGGCAGGCAACCACGATGTCCACACCGGCCTTGAGTGCCTGGACCTGTCGGTGCTGCGAGACTCCACCGAAGATGGTGGTGACCTTCATGCGGTAGGCGGCCGCCAGCGGTTCGATGACGGCGCTGATCTGCGTGGCCAATTCGCGAGTGGGCGCCAGCACAAGTGCCCGGGGCCGGCCCGGCACTCGCTTGCCTTGGGCGATACGTGCGACAACGGGAATGGAGAAACCAAGGGTCTTGCCACTGCCGGTCTTGCCGCGGGCCAGCACATCGCGGCCGTTGAGGGTGTCCGGCAGGGAGGCCGCCTGGATCGGGAAGGGTGCGTCGATACCGCCCTGGGCAAGGACGTCGACGAGGGCTGAGGGCACGCCGAGGGACGCGAATGTTGTTGAAGACATGAAGAATTGATGCCTTTCAAGGCTCTGAAATGGCGAGATTGCCAATGGGCAAAATCGATCGCCGTGAGAAAAGCCTGAGATCAGCGGAGCTGACGAAAGAATGATCTACGACGCGGCGCACAGTGGCGCTTACTTACGACAGTACGGGTCGCGCCGCCGAAGAGCTAATTCGTGTGTGCCGAAACACATTGGATATTCGTCCTCTTCGGCCCCGCTCACCTGCGAAACCCGACCCATTCGCGTCGGGCGGTGCGTACCTGGCAAGGTGAGCGCATGTCTCGAACCGGACCATTCGTCGTCGGCGACCGCGTGCAACTCACCGACCCCAAGGGGCGGCACTACACGATGGTGCTCGAGCCCGGTAGGGAGTTCCACACCCACCGTGGGGCCATCGTGCACGACGGCGTCATCGGCCTTCCTGAGGGCAGTGTGGTCAAGTCCACCAATGGCGACCAGTTCCTGGTGCTCCGTCCGTTGCTGATCGACTACGTGCTGTCGATGCCGCGCGGGGCGCAGGTGATCTACCCGAAGGACGCCGCCCAGATCGTGCACGACGGAGATATCTTCCCCGGAGCGCGGGTGCTCGAGGCGGGCGTCGGATCCGGTGCGCTCACCTGCTCGCTGCTGCGGGCGGTGGGGCCACAGGGATCGGTGATCTCTTACGAGATTCGTGAGGATCACGCCGAACACGCTGTGCGTAACGTCACAACGTTCTTCGGGGAGCAACCCGATAACTGGGAGCTGGTTATCGGTGACCTGGCGGAGCGGTCCGCGGACGCCGGTGAAGTCGATCGGGTGGTCCTCGACATGCTGGCGCCTTGGGAGACTTTGCCCGCGGTCGCCGAATCGCTGGTGCCCGGTGGTGTACTCATCGTCTACGTCGCGACCGTCACCCAGTTGTCCCGCGTGGTCGAGGCGATGCGCGAGCAGCAATGCTGGACGGAGCCACGGTCCTGGGAGTCGCTGCAGCGCGGCTGGAATGTGGTGGGGCTGGCGGTGCGCCCAGAGCACAGCATGCGTGGGCACACGGCATTCCTGGTGAGCGCGCGCCGTCTGGCGCCGGGCACGATCACCCCGACACCGTTGCGGCGCAAGCGCCTGCCGACCTAGGGCTTTTCAGCTACGGGGTGGGTGTCGGCGCCTGCGGAGCGGGGGCTCCGGCGGGAGGTGCCTCATGCGGTGTGCCGGTACCCGCGAGTGATGTCCCGGTCTTCAACAGCAGATCGGAAGTCCGCTTCGACAACTTCCAGCCCTCGCTCTCGGGTGAGAACGACATGGGGACCGCGAAACCGCCCATCTTGGGGCTGGGGCTGTTGATGGTGACGACGGCTTCGACGTCACCGGGGGTCTCGGTCGACCACTTCGGGTCCTTCACCGTGAACGACAACGGCGAGAACCCGGCGTCGCCGATCGCCTTGGTGAACTTGTCGAGTTGCTCGGGGGTCGCGCCCTGAACCGCGGTGACCTTCTCGGCTCCCGGCAGATTCGGATCCGCGAGCCGATTGAGGACGTCGTTCAGGACTGCCGGATCCGGCAGTGGATGGTCGGGGGTGGCCGCGGCACCCGCGGAAGAGGCGGCGGGCGGCGTCGCCGATGAGCTGGTGGGGCTGGCCTTATCGCTTGAGCTGCTGCAGGCACTCAGCGTGAGAACGGCTGCACCGGCGGCGAGCACGACAAGGCGGGCGGCGAGGCGGTGACGGACCATGATCTAGGAGACTCCCATTCGGCGTATCGGCTTAGTCATTCGGCCAAGTGTGGTGACGATATCGGCGAGTCAGGTGTTGGAGATCGTCCAACCCTCCTCGTTTACGTCTACCTTCCAGATTTACCGGATGCTGCCTGAATCAGCGAAACGGCAGACGCCTTGTTGATTTTCCAGCCGTCCTGGTTCACGAAGTTGATTTTCGTCGTGTACGCCTGGGTCTTAGGGCCGGTGATGGTGACAGCGGCTGTGGCCAGGCCAGGTCCGGTGGGTTTGACGTCGGATACCGTGAAGGCCAGGGGTAGGAAGCCGTCACGGTTGGCGTTCTTGAAGGCGCGGTCGGCGTAGATCGCTTCCCCGGCGCCGATGCCGCCCTCGACGAGACCGCCCTTGGCGAGGGCCGACACGCCCGGGTCGGCGAGCGAATACAGCAAACCGCTCAGTTCGTCGGATGTGGGCGTCGCGTCGGCAGGATCGGCCGGCACGTCCAGGGGAGCGTCCCAGGACGCGGGGACGATGCCGGAGGCCGTCACGATCGTTGCTGTCGGGCTAGGAGAGCTGGCTCTCGGCTCGCTCATTGGCACTGCCGAGCCAATCGCTGCTGCGGTGAGTAAACCCAGCATGGCGACCCCCGGCATACCGGTTCGTGAGCTCACCGTTGTCCTTTCAATCGACCTGAATGTGACGAACGCTAACAGCGTAGACATCCCAGCCAACGGGTAGACCCCGCACGGCTCGCCAATCGCCGGTAGCGTTGAAGTATCCACCGCACCAATTCTCGGTGTGGGAAAGGAGGACATCATGAGTGAGTCGGAGCGTTCAGAGGCGTTCGGCACACCGGATGCCGCCGAAGTGGAGCGGCTACGCCGAGAGGTTGCCGCGCTTCGCGAACAGCTGGAAGACAGTCCTACTCACGGGCCCGGGGATTCCGCTCGCCTGCGCGACCTGAACCAGCTCGAGGCCCGCATCGATTCCCTGAACGCGCGCAACGCCAAGCTGATGGACACCCTCAAAGAGGCCCGTCAGCAGCTCCTGGCGCTGCGTGAGGAGGTCGACCGGCTGGGGCAACCGCCGAGTGGTTACGGCGTGCTGCTGGCGGTGCAGACCGACGAGACGGTCGATGTGTTCACCTCGGGCCGCAAGATGCGGGTGACCTGCTCGCCCAACATCGAGACCAGTGAGCTGCGTCGTGGTCAGACCGTCCGCCTCAATGAGGCACTCACAGTGGTCGAGGCCGGGCACTTTGAGTCAGTGGGTGAGATCAGCACCCTGCGGGAGGTGCTCGACGACGGCCATCGCGCGCTGGTGGTGGGGCATGCAGACGAAGAGCGCATCGTGTGGCTGGCCGACCCGCTGATCGCGCCCGACCTCTCCGATGTGTCCGAGGACGCTGACGGAGCTGATCTCAAGCCCCGGAAACTGCGGCCGGGCGATTCGTTGCTGGTTGATACCAAGGCGGGGTACGCCTTCGAGCGCATCCCCAAGGCTGAGGTCGAGGACTTGGTGCTGGAGGAGGTGCCGGACGTCAGCTACAGCGACATCGGTGGCCTCACGCGCCAGATCGAGCAGATCCGCGACGCGGTGGAGCTTCCGTTCCTGCACAAGGATCTCTACCGCGAGTACGCACTGCGCCCACCCAAGGGTGTGTTGTTGTACGGCCCGCCCGGGTGCGGAAAGACGCTCATCGCCAAGGCCGTTGCCAACTCGCTGGCCAAGAAGATGGCAGAGCTGCGGGGCGACGACTCCCGCGAGGCCAAGTCCTACTTCCTGAACATCAAGGGCCCCGAGCTGCTCAACAAGTTCGTCGGTGAGACCGAGCGGCATATCCGCTTGATCTTCCAGCGTGCCCGCGAAAAGGCTTCCGACGGAACGCCAGTCATCGTCTTCTTCGACGAGATGGACTCCATCTTCCGCACCCGCGGTACCGGTGTCAGCTCCGATGTGGAGACGACCGTGGTGCCCCAGCTGCTCTCCGAGATCGACGGTGTCGAAGGCCTGGAGAACGTCATCGTCATCGGCGCTTCCAACCGTGAGGACATGATCGATCCGGCGATCCTGCGGCCGGGCCGCCTGGACGTCAAGATCAAGATCGAGCGGCCGGATGCCGAGTCGGCGCAGGACATCTTCTCCAAGTACCTCACCGAGAACCTGCCGGTCAACGAAGACGATCTCGCCGAGTTCGGTGGCGACCGCGGCCTGACCATCAAGGCCATGATCGAAAAGGTCGTGGACCGGATGTATGCCGAGATCGACGACAACCGGTTCCTGGAGGTCACCTATGCCAACGGTGACAAGGAAGTCATGTACTTCAAGGACTTCAACTCCGGTGCCATGATCCAGAACGTCGTGGACCGCGCGAAGAAGAACGCGATCAAGGCGGTGCTGGAGAGCGGCCAGAAGGGTCTGCGGATCCAGCATCTGCTCGACTCGATCGTCGACGAGTTCGCCGAGAACGAGGATCTGCCCAACACCACCAATCCGGATGACTGGGCCCGGATCTCGGGCAAGAAGGGCGAGCGCATCGTCTACATCCGCACGCTGGTTACCGGCAAGAGCTCGAGTGCCAGCCGGGCTATCGACACCGAATCGAGCCTGGGTCAGTACCTGTAAGACGCCTCACCGCACTCGGTGTGCCGTCACCACGGCATTCCAGTCGCCCCGTGCGAGTCGGCGGCTGTTCGCCGGGTCGTAGTGATCCAGGAGCGCGGGCACCCGCTGGTGGGTGATCGCCTCAAATCCGTGTCGGGCAAGGAGTTCGTCCACCTGCGCGGCCGTCATGCCCGTGCGGTACGGCTCACCCTTCCGGCTGACATAGCGCGATACCCGACGCACGTCCGGGCGTGGGCTGCCGTGACCCACGATGTCCGGATCGCCGTAGTCCATGATCAGTCGGCTGTCCGGGGTGCAGAGGTTTTCGAGCTGCGCCAGTGTCGATTCCAGTGCGGGGGTTGTCAGGTAGTACGTGACGCCCAGCCACACCACCAGTGCCGGTCTGGCCGAATCGAACCCGGCATTGCGCAGACCGGTGGCCACGTCGTCCCGCTCGAAATCGCAGGGCACCCAGTGTGGCTGGAATCCGTGACGTTCCAATAGATGCCTCTTGTCGTGCTGCGTCGAGGGTGCGTCGACCTCGAACACGGTGACGGGCAGTGACCCAAGGTGCTGACTGCTGGTGTCGAACCCTGCGCCAAGGACCACGACCTGGGAAATGCCGGATGCTGCCGCCGCGCGCAGCTGGTCGTCGGAGACCCGCCGACGCAACACAATATGCGCGTGCAGACCGGGGCACCACCGGTCCAGCAGCCGCAGGCCCCACCGCGCGACGGTCGGTGAGGCCAGGCCGAGGCGAAATGCCGGGTGCGTCACGAACCATCCGGATTGCGGGTCGTCCAGCAGTGCCCCGGCTTGCAGCGATTCGGCGGCGCGCTGCCAAGCATTGAATTGTGCGGTCAGGCTTGCGGTTTGGTCGAGCCGGCGTAAAGACATACGCCGAGAATAGAAACCTCGGCGGGCCGAAAAGGGCGCACTGGCAGCGAATGGCAGTGCCTGGCAGGCGACGGCGCTGCTGGTCAGCGCGGCGTTCCTAGCATGGCCAGTACAGCCCACAGGAGGTTCCATGAAACCCAAAGACATGCTTGCCGCCGAGCGCGCAAGCCTGGCCGAATTTCTGTACACGCTCTCCGATGAGGACTGGTTGGCCCCGTCGCTCTGCGACGGTTGGCGGGTGCGCGACGTCGCGGCACACATGGCCCTCGATGCCATACCGCTCGGCGTCTACCTCGGCGCCGCGGCACGAGCCCGATCAATCGACAAGCTGAACAACCACTTCGTCCACGAGGCCAGCGAAATGTCCATACCGGACCTATTGCACCATGTCGAATCGGGCATCCGGCCGGGGCCATGGGGCCATCTCATGCCGTCGGCCCTGCATACCGACGCCATGGTGCATCAGCAAGACATCCGGCGGCCACTGGGCCGGCCGCGCCTCATTCCCGAGGAGAGGTTGCACTACGCGCTAGCGCATCCGGATTTCGGCGCCAATCCACGCCGATACACCAAGGGCCTGCGTTTCGTCGCCACCGATGTGGACTGGGCCAGGGGGAGCGGGCCGGAAGTGCGGGGTGCCGGCGAAGCGCTGGTGCTGGCAATGGCGGGTCGTCCCGCTGTGCTGAGCGAGCTGGAAGGTGACGGCGTACCGACCCTGGCTGCTCGGATGGGCTAGTTGCGCGAGGCAGCGAGGTAGGCGTCGCGTCCGGCCAGGCTCACCGCGACATCGGCGATCAGTGGCTCGAAGAACCGGCTGCGGTACTGCGGGTCGACGCTGCTGTTCACCGTGAAGTACAGCCCGGACAGCACCGCGACCAGCAGCGCCATGTGAATGAGGGTCTGCGGCAAGCCGATCCGGATGCCGAACCACGTCCCGGCGCAGGGAGGTGCCGCCCCGGAGGGACATGCGGCCTCGTTGGACCACAGGACCATCACGTCGTGCGGCACCGCGACGATGCCGAGCAGCAGGAAGAAGGCGAACACACCCGTGGTGAAGAAGATGACCTGGATGGCCTGCGAAACCACCATGACCAGCAGCACATTGATCCGCTCCGGCCACCGCAACGCGGGCCGCGGCACCTCGTCATCAAGGAGATCGGCCAGCGGAGTATCGGCCAGCAGTACCGCCGTCCCCGCCGACTCGGCGCGGCTCTCGCGCAGGTTGGCGAGCTCGTCGCGCACGGTCACCACCATGAACGCGACCGCTGTGACTGCCAGGAAACCAATTGTCTGCCAAAGCCTCTCGCGGGTGATACGGGCCGAGAGCTGCCAGAGCTCTCCGGTGAAGAACACCACCACGGTCAGCATGAGCAGCGGCAGCGCACGGGACATGAGGGTGCCGAGGGCGCCGAATTGTGTTGAGGAATAACGCAGTGCCCACAGCCCGATGGACCCGGCGCCGAGGTAGGTGAGCCAGATCAGTGCCAGTGCGGCCAGGAGATGGGCGGGCATCCGTGCCGCTGCGGCCGCCCACGTGCCGGTATCGGCGACGGGCAGCGCGATCACGAAGATCGCGATCACCAGCCACGACAAGGTGCGGCGCACCACGTCGGCGCGGATGGTTCCCGCACGCTGCAGTGCGATCAGCACCAATGGTTGCGCCGCCATCAACAGGGCCACCACTCCCAGCAGGATCATCAGCACGACCGAGCGCGTCTCGTTATCAGTGGAGAGAAGCTCGTACAGTGCGACGCCCGCGCCTGTGATTCCGATCATGGGTGCGGCGCGGTCGAGGAGCTCGCGCGAACGCACTCGACGGTCCAGCACGACGGGCAGCCCCCGCGCCAGGAACCACTCGTGGACGTCCTCGAGATTTCGCACTACGTCATGATTGCCGGTCTTCAAACGAAACCCGAGGACCACCCCGGCGTGTTCGGTGCATCATGGGCAGGGCCTCAAGTTGCCCCTGGTACGGGTGGATATTCGGGCGTATTTTGAACCAATCGGGCGGTCGGATCGTGTAACCGTCGGAGGTGTTCCATGGCGGATGGGCAGGCTGGGCCTGACCGAACGAGCGTAAGTGGCTCGTCGGGGCGTGATGGTCTTCGCGCAAGCGGCTCATCGTCGCTGATGAGAGCCTTTTACGACGAGTACGCGGGCCCGTTGCACCGGTACGTCATGCATCTGACACACGACTCGGCGCTCGCGGAAGACATCGTGCAGGAGGTGCTGTTGCGTGCCTGGCGGCATCCGACGTTGGTGAACCAGACTGAAGGCTCCGCCCGCGCCTGGCTGTTCACCGTTGCCCACAATCTGGTGCGCGATAACGCGCGGAGCTCACGTTTTCGCAGTGAGATCGCCACCGCGGAGACGCCGGAGTTCGCGTCCCCGGATCAGGTGGACGCGACGCTGGACGCGTGGCTGGTCGCCGAGGCGCTGCGCACACTGTCTACCGATCACCGAGCCGTCATCCTGCGCGCGTACTACCGCGGGAGCTCGGTCGCCGACATATCCGCTGAGCTGGGGGTGCCCGAGGGTACCGTCAAATCACGCCTTCACTACGGTGTGCGCGCACTCCGGTTGTCGCTGCAGGAAATGGGGGTCACGCGATGACTATCGAACATGTCTACGCCGACTGGGACGCTGCCTACGTACTGGGTGCGTTGTCGTCGACCGAACGGCGTGAGTACGAACAGCACCTGGTCGATTGCGCCAGCTGCCAGCGTGCGCTGTCCGAGGTGACCGCGATGCCCGGTCTGCTGTCCAAGGTCGATCGCGGCTATGCCGAGAAGATGGAACTCGAAGACCCGCCTGCCCTCGCGAAGCCGGTCACCAGCTGCCCGGTGCAGGCGCTGTGGCCCAAGCTGCAGGCCCGGTGGCGGCGGCAGAGCGCGGTGCGTCGACTGGCTTATGTGGGCGCGGTCGCGGTAGCCGCGACCGTAGCGCTGACTGTTTCGCTGGTGCCGCCGCCGTGGTACCACCGGCCCGCACCGATGAACGTGGCGGCTGGCTCGCTACCGTCGGGTGAGCATTGGCAACCGATGCGCCAGGTGACACCTTCGCCGATGAGCGCGCAGGTGGCACTCGTGCGAGACGGCACCGGCACCCGCATCGAAATGTGGTGCAGTTATCCGGCGTATGGCGACGACCCCGATGATTCGGCAGCGCCGTACGCGCTGCGGATCGGCACCCGGGCCGGCGGGAACATCATCGCCAGCTCGTGGACTGCCAAGCCCGGCTCGACGATGATGACATCGACGACCGTCCCCATGGCGCAGGACCAGATCGAGAGCGTTCAGGTCATCGACAATCACGGCGACGCCTCACCGCTCGTGTTCCTCGAATTGCGCCGCTGAGGGTTTCGCGCACCCGGCTCGTGATGCTTTGACGTGCCTATCTTCGGCGAACCTGAAACCTGATTCATGTTGTGCCATCACATGATTGAGATAACTCAATCACTTTTTCTTTCGGATTGTTGAACCGGTCACGTGTGGCAGTCGTGTACTAATCATGACCACCCCGATATGTGCTCGGAGCTACGCGGCAGGCGACCTTCCGCTCCGCAACGGGAACATACGAGTGGTTGACTGGCTCGCCTCCGAGCTGCGTCGCCACGCCGTCGATTTCGTCTTCGGTGTCGACGGTGCCAATATCGAGGATCTCTACGATGCGGTGCACTACACGCCAGGTATCGGGGCGATCGTTGCCAAACATGAGTTCTCGGCGGGGACCATGGCCGACGGTTATGCGCGTGCCACCTCACGCATGAGTGTGGTGGCCACGACATCCGGTGGTGGTGCCGTCAATCTGGTTCCGGCGCTTGCTGAATCATATGCAAGTGGGGTGCCGGTGCTGGCGATCGTGGGACAGCCGCCGCGCCCGTTGGAGGGCAACGGCGCGTTTCAGGACGGCAGTGGGCGCGCCGGCAGCATGGATCTGCAGTCAGTCTTCCGGCCCATCTCCGGATACTGCGCCCGTGTGGAACGCCCCGAGGAAATCGCCGAGGCGCTCACCCATGCCCTTATGGCCGTCCGTGACGGCTTGCCTGCGGTTCTGTTGATTCCTAAGGATGTTCAGCAGGCGCAGCTGGCGTCCGTCCCGCAGATGCGGGAGCCCCATCAGCGGATGGGGGCGGTGCCCGCGCAGCTCGCCGATTTCGCACAGCATCTGGCCGAAACGCCCGGAAGAATTCTGGTGGTGGCGGGGCCGGAGGTCGCCCGACACAACGCTCGTGACGAGCTATCGCTTCTCATTGATCGTCTGGATGCATTCGTGGCGATCTCTCCCGATGCCAAAGATGCTGTGGACAGCGAGAACCCGCGACTGCTGGGCGTCATTGGCGTGATGGGACACCCGGCGGTCGAGCGGGTGTTGCGTCACGGCGTCACCTGCATATGTATCGGCACGACCATGCCCGTGATGACCCGGGGAGGTGTCGACTTCACCACAACCCCGGTGCTGTCCGTTGGCTCCGTGACGCCGCATATCGCGTCCCGGCACTTACAGACCGAGGATCTGTCCTCGACGCTGACCGGCCTCGCCGCGGCCCTGCCCGCGCGCTCGGACGCATCGGATAGTGAAACACTCTACGCCCCAGCTCATCTCGAACCGCCCGCGCATGAGGGTGATGGTGTGCGATACCACGACGCCATGCATGTACTGGACCAGGCGATTCCTGCCGGTGCCGATATCTTCGTGGACGCGGGCAATACCGGAGCCGCTGCGGTTCACTACCTAGGTGCTCGGCACAACGGCCGCTACGTCGTCGCCCTCGGAATGGGTGGCATGGGGTACGCCTTCGGCGCCGGTATCGGCTGCGCGTTCGCGCGTGCCGGCCGCACCGTGGTGATTGCAGGTGATGGCGCATTCTTCATGCACGGCTTGGAGATTCATACGGCCATCGAGCACAGGCTGCCGGTGACATTCGTCATCGTCAACAACAATGCGCACGCCATGTGCGTCACGCGCGAGCAGCTCTACTACGGCGGGGGCTACAGCTTCAACCGGTTCGCGCCCTCACACATCGCGTCCGGACTGGCCGCGATGTTCCCTGGCCTGGTGTGCCATTCGGCCGCCACGGTGGCCGATTTCGAGGCCGCCATGCACGAGGCGATGACGCACAGCGGGCCGTCCGTGGTGGAGGTCGTCTGCTCCACCGATGAGATACCCCCGTTCGCCCCGTTCTTGTCATCCGAAATCGCTAAGGAGAAAACGCATGACCGACACGATCACCGAAACATCCAAGCCCGGCCTGAAAGCTTTGCCCGCGCTTAGCGATATCGCCGCCGACGCTGGTACCGAGGACGCGCTTCCCGGCGTACACCGCATCGAGACCTCGCCCCGTGAGAAGGCGACGCCGGTCATCATGGACATGATGCGGTCGGTGTATCCGCACGATCAGGTGTTCGGCCCGTTCTGCACGGTCCAAGAGTATGTGGACTGTCCGCCCGATGAATTGCACCGCTACCTGTCCGACACCCGTTGCCTGGAGGAGTGGACCTATAGCCTGCGTGGCTTCGAAGAGACCGATGAGCCCGGGCTGTGGAGTGCCCATGATCGGTTGGGGTCCGACACACTGATCTACACCCGTACCGAGTCGAACGCGGACTCCGGGACCGTCGACTATCACTGCGCCTGGGATCAGGGCGATCACCTGTGGATGATCTACCTCATGCGGGTGGTCGACGCGCAGATCGTACTCAACAAGCCGGGCTCCGTCGTGCTGTGGACCAACTGCCACCACCCGTTCTATGACGAGAATCCCTATCCGGAAACCGCTCCACCACAACGGAAGCCGTGGGTAGGTGACTTCTGGGACATGTTCGGCGCGGGCCATCTCCTGGAGCTGCTGAATCTCAAGGCCATCGCCGAATACCGCCACAGCCATGGGCTGCCGATTGTTCCGGAGTGGATGAAATGACCGTCAGTATCTTCGATATCTCCAGCTATCTTCCCCAGAATCGCGTCAGCGCAGATTATTTCGCGCAGTACGCGAAGGACGACGACCTGGCCGAGAACGTCATGTTCCGCAGTCCGGCCTACCGGCATCATGTGGCGGCCGACGAGACGGCGGTGGACATGGCTGAGCGCGCCGTGGCCGGCCTCCGGGAAAGGCACGGGGAAGCGGTACTCGATGACGTCGACATTCTGCTGACACACACCCAGCTGCCGGATCTGCCGTTCGTGGGCTGCGGTGGCGAGGTGGCAAGCCGGTTGCAGATCCGCCCGGAGTGGATTCTGGACGTACACAACGGTGGTTGTGTGTCGTTTGTACTGATGCTCAAGCTCGTGCAACAGATGATGGCCTCATCGAGCGCACGCTCGGCACTGATCGTGAACATGCAGAACGCGGCGGGGCAGATCTTTGTACAGGAGCAGGTGCGCTCAACCGCTCAAGCCTCGATACCGGGAGACGGTGCCACCGCGGCGCTGATCACCCGTGACGGGGGGTCGCCGGTCCTAGGCATCGAGACCCGGAATTTCGGTGAGTACGCCGGAGACATGACCTACGCGGTGACGCCTCATCGCAAGTATTGGGAGGCCGGATCGGGGCAGGGCCGGGTGGCCTTCACCGAGCACAAGATCAGCAAAGTGCTGGCCCGGGGTAACCGGATGGTGCCGGAGGTGGCGCTGGCGGTCTGCGACCGAATCGGAGTTCCTTCAACAGATCTCGATGCGTTGGTGACCAATCAGCCCAACCGGATATTCCTGCGGAACTGGCGCGATGCCCTGCAGTTGCCCAAGGAGAAGCACCCGGACACCTTCGACGAGTGCGGGAACCTGTTCGGGGTGGGTATTCCCCACACGCTCGACCAAGCAATCTCCGAGGGGCAGGTGCAGGCCGGCGACACGGTGATGCTGGCTGGATTCGCCCATGCCGGCGACTATGCGGCCGCCGCAGCGGTGCGATGGGGAGGGAGGGGCCAGTGACGGTGAGCCCGCTTCGGTTGGCATTGAACGAAAATCCCTATCGTCCACTGCCATCGGTGCGCGATGCGCTCAGGCATGACATCGCGGAGGTTAATCGGTACCCCGAGTTCCTGCCGGTTGTGCTCCCGAGGCTGATTGCAGAACGCGTGGGTTTGACGCCGGAGGAAGTAGTGGTCGGCGTCGGAGCCACCGGAGTTGCGTTGCAGGTGCTGCAGGCGTTGTGTCAGCCGGGTGATTCGCTCGTCTTCGCGCACCCGACATTCGACGGCTACCCGATACTGGCCGATATCGCCGGGCTCATTCAGGTTCCGATTCCGCTGGCGGACAACGGCATGACCGATCTCGACGAACTGCTGGGAGCGGCGTATGACGCGGACGCTGCCGCGGTGGTGCTGTGCCGACCCCATAATCCGACGGGAACGCTGATACCTGCCGAACAGGTCTATGAGTTTGTCCGCCAGGCACCGCCAACCAGTGTTGTGATACTGGATGAGGCCTATATCGAATTCGTGGATCCCGATGAGCATCTCGACATCCCGCGTCTGATCGCGGCGCACCCCAATCTGGTTGTGCTGCGTACATTCTCGAAGGCGTACGGATTGGCCGGACTGCGTATCGGCTACGGATTAGCCGCACCCGCGGTCTGTGGTGTCATCCGCCGGTACCAGCTTCCGTTCGGCATGAATCGCGCGGCCGCGGTAGCGGTGGCGGCGTCGTACGCGGCCGAAGATGAGCTGCGGTTGCGTGTGGATTCGATTGTCTACGAACGTGACCGGCTGCGGGAGCGACTGGCTCAGATGGGCGCCCACATCCCGGAATCACACGCCAACTTCGTGTATCTCCCGGCGCGCGGCGATGGCGAGCCCTGGATGTCAATCCTAGGGACGGACGATGTCGTGGCCAAGGAGTATCCCGATGGCGGTGTTCGCCTCACCGTCGGCGATCCGCGCGAGATGGCGATCGTGGCACGGCGACTTCTGGAAGTCGACGAGATAGGTGAAAGCGCAGTGTCTCGAATGAGCAGACCTGCGTCATAGACTGGTTGGCCGCGGCGATCCGTCCCCCCGATTGCCGGCCCCGAAACGGCAAGGACCGTCGCGGCCAACCCCACTTCTCAGAACGCGTAGCGGTGATACTGCGCCATGTACCGCACCTTCGTAGATAGCGACATGGCCTTCGCCAGTAGCCGATACCACCCGGACACCTGCCGAAATACCGGGGTGTCGAACGGCGATTCCCACTCCACCAGCCGCAGCTGCGGCACTGCGCGGATGACATCGTCAGGTCCGTCGATTCCCCAATACAGTGTCGCGCCGGAGCGCCGAACCACGGCGTTGGACCACTGCGTCTTGATGCCGAAATGGCTGAATGCATCGAATTGCAGCTCCCCGGAAGGGAAGTGGTCGACGATCCGGCGAAGCAGCCCAACGCCGTCCTCTTCCTTGAGGTACATCGTCAGCCCCTCGCCGAGCATCAGCACCGGACGATCCCTCGGAATGTCGGCGAGCCACGCGGGGTCCGTCACCGACGCCGACACGACGTGGTTGTGCTCCGCCGCCGGATACAGCTGGTGACGCAGCACGGCTACATCGGGGTAGTCGACGTCATACCACTCGACTCCGGGGCCTGGTCGCAGCCTGAAGTACCTGCCGTCCAAGCCGCATCCAAGATGCAACACGACCGCCCGATCGTGTGTCGCTAGGAACTCACGGGCCCATTGATCGAAGTGGGCCGAGCGTGTCGTCACGCCGGGTGACTTGCCGGCGGTGATGGTCGTCTTGGACCAGTCGTAGTCGATGCGGTTGGCGATGTCGCGGGCCAGTCGATCGCCGAGGATCGGTTCGGGCAGATCCGCGTCGAGGGCCTTGGCGTAGAACGTCGCCAGCATGGTCTGCGGTGCCCCGCTGAGGTCGACGTGAATCTTCTCGGAGTGGCTCATGAACCCGACGCTAAGGCCGATTTTGAGGCACACGGAGCAGTCTGAACAGTCCCCGGCGTGGTGTTCAGCCCAGCCTCTCTAGGCTGAACACCATGCAACGGATCATCGGTACCGAGGTTGAGTACGGCATTTCGTCGCCCACGGACCCCGCCGCCAATCCGATTCTCACCTCCACGCAGGCGGTGCTGGCCTACGCCGCGGCCTCGGGGATTCAGCGCGCCAAGCGCACCCGCTGGGACTACGAGGTCGAATCGCCGCTGCGCGACGCCCGTGGCTTCGACCTGGGCCGCACCACGGGTCCGGCTCCGATCGTCGATGCCGACGAGGTGGGGGCGGCCAACATGATCCTGACCAACGGTGCCCGCCTGTACGTCGATCATGCGCACCCGGAGTACTCGGCGCCGGAATGCACCAACCCGTTGGACGCCGTCATCTGGGACAAGGCCGGCGAGCGGGTGATGGAGGCCGCCGCGCGGCACGTCGCCAGCGTGCCCGGCGCCGCCCGGCTGCAGCTCTACAAGAACAACATTGACGGTAAGGGTGCCTCTTACGGCACGCACGAGAACTACCTGATGGACCGCCAGACGCCGTTCTCGGCGATCATCGCGGGCCTCACCCCGTTCTTCGTATCGCGCCAGGTCGTGACGGGTTCCGGTCGGGTGGGCATCGGGCCCTCCGGCGACGACTCGGGTTTCCAGCTCTCGCAGCGCGCCGACTACATCGAGGTCGAGGTGGGTCTGGAAACCACCCTCAAGCGGGGCATCATCAACACCCGCGACGAACCGCATGCCGATGCCGACAAATATCGCCGGCTGCACGTCATCATCGGGGACGCCAATCTTGCCGAGACGTCGACATTCCTCAAGGTGGGTACCACCTCGCTGGTGCTCGATCTGATCGAGTCCGGGGCCGATCTGTCGGACCTGGCGCTGGCCCGACCGGTGCACGCGGTGCATGTGATCAGTCGTGATCCGTCGCTGCGGGCCACCGTGGCCCTGGCGGACGGCCGAGAGCTGACAGGGCTTGCGCTGCAGCGCATTTACTTGGAGCGGGTGGCCGAGCTGGTCGCGTCCCGCGATCCAGATCCTCAGGCCGACCATGTACTTCAGGTGTGGGCCAAGGTCCTGGATCTCTTGGAGCGTGACCCGATGGAATGCGCGGACCTGCTGGATTGGCCCGCCAAGCTGCGGTTGTTGGAGGGATTCCGCCAGCGCGAGAACCTGACCTGGTCGGCGCCGCGCCTGCACCTGGTCGATCTGCAGTATTCCGATGTACGTCTCGACAAGGGGCTCTACAACCGGTTGGTCGCCCGCGGTTCCATGCAGCGGATGGTCACCGAGCAGCAGGTGCTGGACGCGGTGACCAGGCCTCCCACGGACACCCGTGCCTACTTCCGTGGCGAGTGCCTGCGTCGTTTCGGGGCCGATATCGCCGCAGCCAGCTGGGACTCGGTGATCTTCGATCTGGGCGGGGATTCGCTTGTCCGGATTCCAACGCTGGAGCCGCTGCGTGGCAGCAAGAGCCACGTGGGCTCGCTGCTGGACTCGGTCGATTCGGCCGCTGAACTGGTCGATCAGCTCACCACATAACGGGTTCGGCGACGCACGCCCACGAAACGTCACGTCGTCGGCGCTGCCCGGTAGGCTGAACAGAACCG
The DNA here is from genome assembly GCF_002013895.1 of Mycobacteroides franklinii. Classification (GTDB taxonomy): domain Bacteria; phylum Actinomycetota; class Actinomycetes; order Mycobacteriales; family Mycobacteriaceae; genus Mycobacterium; species Mycobacterium franklinii. The sequence goes on from NZ_MAFQ01000021.1 coordinate 20,135, forward strand.
ACCTAGCAGTCAGGAGGCAGCGATGGCGCAGGAGCAGACTAAGCGCGGTGGTGGCGGTGACGAGGAAGATGTCACCGACCTTGGGGGACCGGCCGGGCAGGAGCGCCGCGAAAAGCTGGCGGAGGACACTGACGATCTGCTCGACGAGATCGACGACGTGCTGGAAGAGAACGCCGAGGACTTCGTGCGGGCGTACGTCCAAAAGGGTGGCCAGTGATCTGGCGCGATGACTCGATCGCGCCCCAGCAGTTCACCCGACATTCGCACCTTTCGTCGTTCTCCGAGTACCTGAGGATTCAGGCCCCGGAGTTGCTTCCGGCGGTCGGAAAGGCGTCAAGCGAAGTGATCGCGAACTTGCCGCACGGCACCACGATCGTGGCGCTCACGTACCGCGGTGGAGTCCTGATCGCGGGTGATCGGCGCGCGACTCAGGGCAACTACATTGCTAATCGCGATATCGACAAGGTGCAGATCACCGACAACTACTCCGCGACCGGTATCGCCGGAACCGCAGCCATCGCCGTCGAATTCGCGCGGTTGTACGCCGTCGAGCTGGAGCATTACGAGAAGCTCGAAGGTGTGCCGCTGACCTTCAACGGCAAAGCCAATCGGCTCTCGGCTCTGGTACGCGGCAATCTCGCGGCGGCCATGCAGGGACTGGTGGCGGTGCCGCTGTTGGTGGGCTATGACATCGATGACCCCAACGGTGAAACCGCTGGGCGCATTGTGTCTTTCGATGTCGCGGGTGGCTGGCACGTGGAGAGCGACGGATACCAGGCTGTGGGTTCGGGCTCGATGTTCGCCAAGTCTTCGATCAAGAAACTGTACAAGCCCGGTGGCGATGCGCTGGGTGCGCTGGCGGTGGCCGTGGAGTCGCTCTACGACGCGGCCGACGACGATTCGGCAACGGGTGGACCGGATCTGGTGCGCCGGGTGTTCCCGACAGCAGTTCGGATCGATTCCGGGGGAGCGATCCGGGTACCCGAGGCCGATATCGAACGCATCGCGCGCGAGGTGATCGAGAAGCGGACCGAAGCGGCACGTGCCGAATCAGAATTGCGTGAATCGGGAGGTAGGTCATGACCTTTCCGTACTATGCGTCGGTCGAGCAGCTCATGCGCGACCGTTCGGAGTTGGCGCGCAAGGGAATTAGCCGCGGTCGTTCGGTGGTGGCGTTGACGTACGCCGACGGGGTGCTGTTCGTCGCCGAGAATCCGTCGAACTCGCTGCAGAAGGTCAGTGAGGTGTACGACCGGGTGGGCTTCGCGGCCGTCGGAAAGTTCAATGAATTCGACCGGCTGCGCCGTGGCGGCATTCAGTGGGCCGATATGCGCGGCTATGCCTACGACCGCCGTGACGTGAGCGGGCGGCAGTTGGCCAACATCTACGCCGAGGCACTCGGCACCATCTTCAATGAGCAGGCCAAGCCCTATGAGGTGGAGCTGTGCGTCGGCGAGGTGGCTCACTACGGTCGGGACACCGACCCGGTGCTCTACCGGATCACCTACGACGGGTCGATCGCCGACGAACCGCATTGGGTGGTCATGGGCGGGAACACCGAGCCGGTGATCAACTCGCTCAAGGAGAGTTACGCCGAGGGCGCCACGCTCAAGGACGCGGTCGGGTTCGCGGTGAAGGCGCTGCAGGCCGGGGCCAGTGCCGGTACCTCCAACGGCTCGGCCGAGGGCAGAGTGCTCGGCGGGCTTGAGGTTGCGGTACTGGAGCAGAGCCGTCCGCGGCGCGCGTTCCGGCGGATCAAGGGTGCCGCGCTGGAAGCGCTGTTGCCCGAGGACTTCTCGCCGGGGCAGACGGAGGGCGGCGGCGATCCCGCGCCAGAATCCGGCGATTCGAAGGATTCCGACGTCAAGGATGCCAAGGACTCCAAGAAGACCAAGGACAGCTAGGCTTCGTGCTTTCGTCTCGACAATGGCCGGCGGCCGTTGGCTTGGTCCTCGCTGCGCTCTTCGTGGCACTGGGATTCATCGCGCATGCCGCGCATGCCGGCACCGGCGTTGACCACGCGGTGCTGGACTCCATGCTGGCCCAGCGCCGACAGTGGCTGACACCCATCGCCGTGTTCATCACCGACGTGGTGGGGCCCAACGGCATGTGGCCGCTCGGGATCGTGGTCGGTGCGGTGCTCTGGTGGCGGTGGCGGACAGCGCTACCCGCGCTGGTAATCATCGGAACCCTGATCGCGACCAGAATCGCCACTCCGGTGACCAAACACATCGTGGCTACCCAGCGTCCGCCGCACGCCGTCCGGTTGGTGGTGGAGAACTCCCCGTCGTATCCGTCGGGGCATTCGTTGACGACGATCTCGGTGTTGGGCGTACTCGCGGTGATCCTCGGCTACGGGCACAGCCGCACCATCCGAATCTGGTTGTGGCTGACGGTGGCCGTCGGCACGGTCGCGGTTGCCCTGACGCGGCTGTATCTGGGTGTGCACTGGCTCTCCGATGTCACCGGGGGTGTGCTGCTGGGCAGCCTGATCAGCCTGGTAGCCGGATCGCTGTTTGGGCGATATGCGCCCAGGAACTTATCCACAGCCTGAAAATCGGCGGAACCATACGCCGGTGCCGGCGGTCCTACCTGCTATCGAACCCGTTTAGCATCAGGTAGGAGCTGCCATGTCCGGCGACGAAGAGGACACGTACATAAATCTGGCGACGCTGCGGCTCGCCGACGGCGCGTGCGAGGAGCTGGCCACGCGCTGTGAGTTGCTCCGGAGCGCATTCGCCGGGGTCATCGCGCGCCTGGACACCTTCGCACCCGCCAACCACGTCATCTTCGGCGACTGTGAGGAGGGGCGGGGGTGGGGCCGGGTCGTTCACGACGCCGCCCAGGCGCCGACGGGCTCGCTGGCCGCGGTGCTCGAACAGCATCGCTGCGTGCTGACCGAATTCGCCGAGACCTTTCGGCGCATCGGTGATGCCTATGCGGAAGCCGACACGGGTTCGGCCGACTGCACCCGCAGGGCGCTGCGATGACCGCGACCGTACGCCCCGACGAATGGCATGGGGACAAATGGAGCCACGAGTCGATCATGGACATGCAGGCACGGATGGCGCCGGAGGACATCAAGCGCTTCGCCGAAGAATGGAAAAGCACACTGCGGGGCCTGGATTCGCTGTTCACCACCTTCCTGGAGGACGTGACAGCGACGATTCAGGACGGCTGGAGCGGCTCCGGGGCACGCGCGGCGCTGGGCACCATGCGGGAGTACGTCGAAAATTCGCGCATCGCACTCGAACAGGCATTAACCCTGTCCTCGGGTCTGGACGTGTTGGCAAGGGCCACGGGCGAACTGCAGCAGCAGATCGCGCCCCCGCCCACACCGGTGCTGGTGGACAAGCTGGGGGAAATTCCTCGCTGGCGTGCGTCGTTCGCCGAGCAGTTGGGCCTGTGGGAGCAGGCCCTGAATCAGGTGCGGACCGTGTACAGCGGCCCGGCGATACAGGCCGGCAACGCCGTCGCCGCGCTGATCGGCCCACAGGATCGACTTCGCTTCGGCTTCGGGCCGGATGTCAGCGCCGCCGTACCCGGGCAGTCGCCGGACGAACAAGCCGAGCGGGCCGCGGAGTTCCTGGCCCGGTGGGGCCCGGGCGAGCACGAGCCCAATCTGCCGCAGACGATGCCCCCGCCTGCGCAGGTACCGCTCACGGTGATGGGAGTTCCGGGTAATCCGTTCCCGGGCAAGAGTTCCGCAATAGGTTCGACGCCCGGATCCGGGGTCGACGAACGTGGTGAAGACGATGTCTATGCGGGTCAGGATTGGATGCGCGATCCCCTCTGGCATGAGAGCCCAACGCGCAGTGCGGGGTTCGAATCGGCGACGCCCGGCACCGGTCGGTCGCTGTCTGCCGACCGGATGCCGGCATTCGGTTCGGGACCCACTGTGGCGGGCACCGGCGGTATCGGTGGTGGTGCGGCAACTCGGCCGTGGGGCTCGATGATGCCGATGATGGGCGCATACCCACCACACGCAAGCCAGCGGCGTGGCGACGAGAACGAGCACTACAGCCCGCCGTATCTGGTGAATGCCGACAACACCCGAGAGCTGCTCGGGGATCTGCCCAAGGGAGCGGCCCCGGTCATCGGGCTGTGGGACAGCGATAGTGACGACGAGTTGGGGCCATCGCCGCGGCGCGGGTTTCGTTCGCGCTGAGTCAGACCATTGAGGGCCGGGGTTTGCGCCGGTATGAATACCAAGTGCCTTCGACACTATCCGCTGATTGCTGCTGTTGCGTGACGCCGTTTCCTAGCGCCTAGCCACAGAAAGTACTTCGCATAGTGTCTGTTTTTGTCGACGTCGTCCCCGGCCAGTCACCGGCCCCGGAAGCCGCCTCGCGCCCATCGCAATGGCGCCTCCGCCTGACCCGCGCCGCCCTGCCGCTGCTGTCGGTGATCGTGTTCATCGGAATATGGCAGCTGGCCGCGGCCAGCGGAATCTGGAACCAAACCTTTGTGCCGTATCCGAGCAGCGTGTGGCACGCCTTCATCGAGGTATCCACCAACCACGACGGCGTGCATGGGTACGGCGGCTACCTGTTGGCCGAACATCTGTATATGACGTTGCGCCGCTTGCTGTTCGGCGTCCTCATCGGTGTGACGGCCGGGGTGCTGCTTGGCCTGTTGATGGGATCGGTCGGGTGGGTGCGCAGCGTCCTGGAACCCTGGCTGACTTTCGTGCGCACACTGCCGCCACTGGCGTATTTCTTCCTGCTGGTGATCTGGCTGGGTATCGACGAGGCCCCCAAGATCACCCTGCTCGCGCTGGCGGCACTGCCGCCGGCGGCCGTCGCCACCACGGCAGCGGTGGTCGCGGCCCCCGTGGGCCTGGTGGAGGCGGCCCGCGCACTGGGTGCCTCGCGATGGCAGGTGACCCGCGACGTGGTGATCCCCGCAGCACTGCCCGAGACGTTCACCGGGGTGCGGCTCGCGGTCGGTATGGCTTATTCGTCGGTGGTCGCCGCGGAACTGTTCAACGGCATTCCCGGTATCGGTGGCCTGGTGAAGGACGCCAGTAACTACAACAACACGCCCGTGGTGCTGGTCGGGATCTTCTCGATAGGGATCTCAGGCCTGGTGCTCGACGCCGCCCTGCGCGCTGTCGAGCGCCGGGCGGTGCCGTGGCGGGGGAAGATATGAGGCCGGGCCACCTCGCGGCCACGCTCGCGGTGGCGATGGCGGCGTTGTCGGGGTGCGCGATCGATCACTCCGGTCTGGACAGCAGCAAGCCGACCATTCGGGTCGGTTACCAGAACTTCCCCAGCGGGGACCTCGTGGTCAAGCAAAACCGTTGGCTGGAAACGGCGTTGCCCGACTACAACATCAAATGGACACGGTTCGACTCGGGCGCCGATATCAACACCGCCTTCATCGCCAGGGAACTCGATTTCGGGGCGCTGGGATCGAGCCCCTTCGCGAGGGGGCTCTCCGCGCCCTTGAACATTCCGTACCGGGTGGCCTTCGTCCTTGACGTCGCCGGTGACAACGAGGCGTTGGTGGCCAGCAATCGCAGCGGCGTAACCACGATTGCCGGTCTCAAGGGCAGGCGCGTCGGAACTCCGTTCGCCTCCACCGCGCACTACAGCCTGCTGTCCGCGCTCGCTCAGAACGGATTGTCGGCGAACGATGTTCGGCTCGTGGATCTGCAACCGCAGGCCGCGTTGGCCGCGTTCGACCGCGGAGACGTGGATGCCGTCTATACCTGGTTACCCACGGTTGACCAGGTCCGTAAGAACGGCAGAGATCTGATCACCAGCCGACAGCTGGCCGTCGACGGCAGGCCAACCCTGGACCTCGCGGTGGTGTCCAATGCGTTCGCGGACGCCCATCCCGAGGTGGTGGAGGTGTGGCGCAGGCAGCAAGCGCGCGCGCTGAACCTCATCCACGACGATCCGAGCGCGGCCGCCAAGTCGATAGGCGCCGAGAATGGTCTCACCCCGCCGGAGGTCGCCGATCAGCTCAAGCAGGGGATCTACCTGAGTCCGGCCGAGATCGCCTCGGCGAAATGGCTTGGTGAGCAGGGTAAGCCAGGACATATCGCGGTCGATCTGCAGAGCGCTTCGCAGTTCCTGGCCGATCAGAAACAGATCCCGGCCGCGGCGCCGCTTTCGACGTTCGAGAATGCTGTCTACACGAAGGGCTTGCCCGATGTCATTGGTCGATGATGTGAAAACTGCTGTCCAGGAACGAGATACCGGATCGATTCGGATCAGTGGCGTCACCCACAGTTACGGTAGCGGTGCGGCCAGGACGACGGCGCTGGGCCCGGTGGACCTGACCGTCGAGCCGGGGACCTTCCTGGTTCTGGTGGGGGCCTCCGGATGCGGCAAGAGCACCCTGTTGCGGCTGCTGGCGGGATTCGAATCACCGAGCGAAGGGGCCGTGCGGGTGGCCGGTGGAGCGCCGACGCCGGGCATTACGTCAGGGGTTGTGTTCCAGCAGCCACGGCTGTTTCCATGGCGCACGGTGGGAGGCAACGTCGAGCTCGCCCTGAAATATGCGAAGGTGCCGCGCGAACGGTGGGCGCAACGTCGAGACCAATTGCTTGCCCGTGTCGGATTGGAAGGCACTGCGGACCGCCGCATTTGGGAGATCAGTGGCGGTCAACAGCAGCGGGTGGCAATCGCTCGGGCACTCGCCGCCGAAACCCCGCTGTTTCTCCTGGATGAGCCGTTCGCGGCGCTCGACGCGCTCACCCGTGAGCGTCTGCAGGAAGATGTCCGTCAGGTCAGCGCCGAGTCGGGTCGCACCACCGTGTTCGTCACACACAGCGCGGACGAAGCCGCCTTTCTCGGGTCGCGCATCGTGGTGCTGACTCGTCGCCCCGGCCAGGTGGCATTGGATATCCCGGTGGAGCTCCCCAGGACCGGCATCGACCCCGATGATCTACGCCGTTCTCCCGAATATGCCGAACTGCGTACCGAGGTGGGCCGAGCGGTGAAAGCCGCGGCCGCCTAGCTCTTGTGCGGATGCGCCCGCAGCAGCGCGGCGGCCTCGGTTTGATAGGCATGCTCTGCCCACCCCAGTGGTGTCGACCCGAAGCGGGTGTCGGTGATCGAGGGATCGGCTCCGGCCTCCAGCAATCGGCGGATCAGCGCCAGATCGCCCGCCCAGGCCGCCTCGTGCAGCGGTGTCGCGCCGCCCCCGTCGCGGGCGTTGACGTCGGTGGGGAAGCAGTGGGGCACGAGAGTTGCTCCCGTGATGTCGATTCCGTGCCGGGCCAGTAGCTCCAGGCGATCGGAGAATCCATGGGCGGCCGCCCAATCGACCTGCCGGCGCCACATCTGCTCACGGGTCTCCATGGCCTCGCCGAGGCGGCGCTCCCAGGGACTCACGCCGGCATCGGCCAATCCGTGGGCGAACAGTAGTTTCAGATGTGAATCATCGGGGCGGAACATCCGGTTGTAGAGGGTCTGCTGATCCACCGGATGGGCACCGCGCTGCAGCAGCAGGGCGGCCAGCGCCCCGGCGAACGGGTGGCGGGGCTGGCGTCCCGGTCCCTGCTCTCCCTCGCCGAACACCCCCGTCAACGCGGTGAACGGGGTGGACATCCCGCACCACAGGTATCCCGAGTTGGGGTCGGCGCCGGCGTCCAGGAGCAGGCGGGCGGCGCTCAACGTGTCATCGACGGTGCGGCCCAACGGTGCGCGGCTGTAGCACAGGTACACCAGCGGAAACCATTGGTACGGACCGCCACTGGCCGTTGCCAGCGTCGGTTGCGCGGCCAGGTGCCGCGCGATCGCGGCGGGGTCGGTGGCGGTGGCTGCCGCCCACACGTGCCTGTCCACCAGCGTCGGATCCGCGGCGATGAGATCTGCCGCCGCCTGCCAGCGCGGCGGCTCATCGTCGTGGTCGTACCGCAGCGAGGAGAGGGCGCAAAACCGGTCGGCCGAATCGAGGTCGGTTTCGTTCACCGCGCTCGGATCGGTGCTCAGATCGGCCGCCAGCTTCAGATAGTGCACAAGTGCCGGCCAGCCGGTGAATCCGTACCGGCGGGCCATCGTCAGCTGCGCATCGTGCAGCGCGAACCGCCCACTCGTCACAGCGATATCGGGGCGTGGGTGGTGTTGGCGCACCATGTCGACCGCGTCGGGATCCGCGGCGTGTACCGCGCGCTGCAGTCCACGTGCGTCATCGCGAATGCGATCAAGGGACGGATTGGTGGGAAGGGTGCTGGCCATGACGGCCTCCTCTCGTGAACCCGATGTTCCGCGAGGCCGGGCGAGAAGAGGTTGGTAACCAGTTCAAGGAAGGCAGGGAGGCTGAGCCTCTTCGGGCGGACACCGGGCGCTCCTGCACGCCCGGCGTCCACACTACTGCGCTAGAGGGTCGGGCGCCGGTGTGCCCACGGTTCGGTTGCTTCGAGCTGGGCGGCCAGCCGTATGAGCAGGGATTCGCCGCCGAGCGGGGCGACGAACTGCACACCGAGCGGCAGGCCCTTCGGGGTTTGATACAGCGGCAAGGAAATCGCCGGACGCCCAGTCAGATTCGCCAACTGGGTATAGGGAACCCAGCCGAGGTTGTCGTTGATCATGCTGTCGACGATGTTCGCGTATTTGAGCACGCGGGCGGTCTTGGTGCGCAGCAGCAGATCTGACACGGCGGCCAGCGGTGCGGGGAGGTTGAACTCGCCGATACGCGGCGGAGACTTGGCGAGTGTCGGCGTGAGCAGCAGGTCGTAATCGCCGAAGAATGTCGCCATCTCGCGCACGTAATCGTGCCGGCGTTCCACGGCCGCAACATAATCGGGCCCGCTGGTGGTCCGCCCCAGTGCCGCGATGAGCAGCGTATCGCGCTCGAATCCCTCATCACCCGCGCCGGTCAGCTTCTTGGTGTGGTCCACCTCGTAGGCGGCATGCACAAACCACGTCAACAGGAAGTCGCGAGCCAGCTGACCATCGTCATAGGGGGCGCTCACCTCTATCACCTCATGGCCCAGATGCGTCAGGAGGCGCACGGCGGCCTCGACCGCGGCCACTGCGGCGGGATCGGGGTTGGGGGTGATGACGGTCGGGACGCGTACCCCGATCCGGAGCTTCCCGGGATCCCGGCCCACCTGTGACGCGTACGAGTCCTTCGGTATCGCCGGCAAATACGGCGAGGTGGGCTCGGGTCCGGAGATGATGTCGAGCATGGCGGCCGTATCGCGGACGGTTCGCGAGACGGTGCCGTTGACCGCCGCGCCGTGCATGGGTTCACCGGCGGTCGGGCCCATGGGCGTAACACCGCGACCGGGCTTGAGCCCGACCAGACCGCAGCATCCCGCGGGGATACGGATCGACCCACCGCCATCGCTGGCGCCCGCGACGGGCACGATTCCGGCCGCGACGGCCGCAGCGGAGCCGCCCGAGGAGCCGCCCGGCGTGCGGCTCAGGTCCCACGGATTACGGCTCGCCCCAAACAGTTCCGGCTCGGTAACGCCCTTGGCCCCGAACTCGGGGGTGTTGGTCTTGCCGAAGATCACCAGGCCGGCGTCGAGCCAGCGCCGCACGATGGTGGAATGCTCCGCGGCGGGGAGCGTGGACAACGCCCGGCATCCCGCCGCTGTCGGGTGGCCCTGGTAGTCCTGGCCGAGATCCTTGATGAGAAACGGCACACCGGCGAACGGCCCGGTCAGCTCGCCCTCGACCTGCTGGTCGGCCTCGGGGATGGTTCGGACGATTGCGTTGACCTTGTTGTTGACCTCTACCGCGCGTGCGCGTGCGGCGGCGAGTAGCTCGGCCGGGGTGACCTGCTTGGTGGCGACCAGCTCGGCCAGGCCGGTGGCGTCGTATCGGGAGTAGTCGGAGAAATCCACCGGATCAGCCTATGCGGCCTCAGAGCGTCAGGCGTTGGCCTTTTTCAACACATCGTTGTAGATGGCGACGATCTTCTCGGTCTGTAGCGACTGTCGCGGCTCGTCGTGATGGGCGGCGACAACCTCAGTCATCTGCCGCAGCTTGCCGCGGTCATCGGCCAGGGCGCGGATGGCCTTCGCGATGGCCTCGACGGATTCGTTCTCGGTGACCAGGCCGCCGCCCTCGGGTACGGATTCACCCAGGATCTCGTCGCAGAAGATCACCGGAGTCGACATCGAGATCGCCTCCAGCAGAACCAATCCCTGCGTATCGAAACCGTATGAGGTGAACAGCAGCGCACTGCTGGCTCCCATCGCTGCCAGGCAGCTGTCCTGGCTGACCCGGCCACGCAGCCGGATCCGGTTGGAGGCTCCGTGTGAATCCACGTACTTCTTGATGGCGCCTTCGAGGTGCCCGTCACCGTAGATGTCCATGACGCAGTTCTTGACCTGCGTGGCCGCCTTCACGGCCTCCAGCACCCGCTTTTCGGGGGACAGGCGCCCGCACCAGATGAGCCGCAGCGGCTCGTCATCGGTGGGCTTGTCGTCCGCGGCTTCCCGGGCGATGTCGACGAGTTCGTCGTCGACACCGTTCGACACCACGGAAATGGGCCGACGCAGACCGCGATCGGTGAGAGCCTGCGCGAAATGCGTCGTCGGGGTGATCTCGTGGTCCACCGCCTGCGCCTGCGCCATCATCAGCTGCCACGCCCGCCGCGACGCGGCGGATTCCTGCACCGTCGTCAGGTGGAAATCCTTGGGCAGGTGACGCTCCTGCATCTGGCTGAAGATCCAGGCCAGCAGCAGGGGGTTGGGGCTGGCCTTCTCGAAATACACGTCATAGCGGGTGTGCTTGGTCTGGACCACCGGGATGCCGTTGCGGCGCGCGGCCTCCACGCCGGCAATGCAGACGCCCAGGTCGCCCTGGCTGTGGATGATGTCGATGGGTCCGCGCGCACGCAGTTCCCGATCGATCAGCTCCCGGTTCGCGGCGCCCGGCCACACGAAGGTGAAGTCGTCGTGCTTGCCGAGCTTGCGCATGGCCTCGGCGACGAAGGGCACCGGCTTGACCTCCACGACATTCGGGTCGGGATCGACGGTATGCGCCAGGGGTGCGGTGAACACCGTCACCTTGTGTCCCAGCCGCTCCAGGCCGTGACGCTGCCGGGCCACCGAGATCTGCGCGCCACCCAGGCTCTCGGGGTGAAGATCGGTGAACAGCGCTATATGCATCGTCGAAACCTGTCGTTGTGTGCCAGTACGGCATGCGGAAACCCGGGCCCAACCCGTCCCGAACCGTATCGGATCGCCGCTGATGCTGCTGAGATACCCAGACAGAAGGTGTCGAGAATGCCCAGCCTCCCCGCTGCCGGTGGCCTCACCAAGTAGGCTCGATGCTGTGCAACGTCGAATTATGGGTATCGAGACGGAGTTCGGCGTTACGTGCACATTCCATGGCCACCGACGACTGAGCCCGGATGAGGTCGCGCGTTACCTGTTCCGCCGCGTGGTGTCCTGGGGCCGCAGTTCCAACGTCTTCCTGCGTAACGGCGCCCGGCTCTACCTCGACGTGGGCAGCCATCCGGAGTACGCCACCGCCGAATGCGACAGTCTGGTGCAGCTGGTCACCCACGACCGCGCCGGCGAGCGCGTCCTGGAGGATCTGCTCATCGATGCCGAGCAGCGCCTGTCCGACGAGGGCATTGGCGGCGACATCTATCTGTTCAAGAACAACACCGACTCCGCCGGCAACTCGTACGGCTGCCACGAGAACTACCTCATCGTGCGGGCGGGGGAGTTCTCCCGGATCTCCGATGTGCTGCTGCCCTTCCTGGTCACCCGCCAGCTGATCTGTGGCGCGGGCAAAGTGCTGCAAACCCCCAAAGCGGCGACCTTCTGCTTATCGCAACGCGCCGAACATATTTGGGAGGGCGTCTCCTCGGCAACCACCCGCAGCCGTCCCATCATCAACACCCGCGACGAACCGCATGCCGATGCCGAGAAGTACCGGCGTCTGCACGTCATCGTCGGCGACTCCAACATGTCCGAGGCGACCACCATGCTCAAGGTGGGCACCGCGGCGCTGGTGTTGGAGATGATCGAAAGTGGCGTCGCGTTCCGTGACTTCTCCTTGGACAACCCGATCCGGGCGATCCGCGAGGTCAGTCACGACCTCACCGGGCGTCGCCCCGTCCGGCTTGCCGGGGGGCGTCAGGCCAGCGCGCTGGACATTCAGCGCGAGTACCACGCGCGCGCCGTCGAGCACCTGAACACCCGCGAACCCAACGAACAGGTCGAGCAGGTCGTCGAGCTGTGGGGCCGCACGCTCGATGCCGTTGAGAGCCAAGATTTCTCGAAGGTGGACACCGAGATCGACTGGGTGATCAAGCGCAAGCTGTTCCAGCGCTACCAGGACCGCTACAACATGGAGCTGTCCGACCCGAAGATCGCCCAACTGGACTTGGCCTATCACGACATCAAGCGCGGCCGGGGGGTGTTCGATCTGCTGCAGCGCAAGGGTCTGGCTGCCCGGGTCACCACCGACGAGGAGATCAAGGCCGCCGTCGACCAGCCCCCGCAGACCACTCGCGCCAAGCTGCGTGGTGACTTCATCACCGCGGCCCAGGAGGCCGGCCGTGATTTCACGGTCGACTGGGTGCACCTCAAGCTCAACGACCAGGCGCAGCGCACGGTGCTGTGCAAGGACCCGTTCCGGTCCGTCGACGAGCGGGTGGAACGCCTCATCGCCAGCATGTAGCGGCCGCTTTCCCGCGGCGTTTTTCGGCTTTGTCGAGATCTGCTTTTTGTCGGCGTCTACTCGTACTTTCGCGGCAAAACGTCGATCTCGATGACTGTCGGTGAGGCCGTGCAGCATGCACGCATGGCAGAGGTGTTCATCGGTAGCGAGGCGGTGTCGACAGGTCGGTTCAGCCGCCACGAGCTCCGGCGCTTTTACCGGCCCATTTTTCGCGGTGTCTACGTTCCAAAATCTGCGGAGGTGACCCTGCGGGACCGGACTGTGGCGGCATGGCTGGCGACCGGACGAAAGGGCGCGATCGCAGGGCTGGCGGCCTCGGCCCTGCACGGCGCCGGGTGGGTCGATCACGATGTGCCCATCGAATTGGTCGGCGTGACATCGCGGCCGCAGGACGGATTGATCACCAGGAATGAGCGCATCGACGCCGACGAGATCACCCGGATATCGGGGCTGCCGGTGACGAACCGGGTGCGCACCGCCTTCGACCTGGGCCGCTACCAGCCCCGTGCCCGTGCCCTCGGGTGCCTGGATGCGCTGATGCGAAACCAGGTTTTCGCGTGTGACGCCGTGAATGTGCTCGCCGACCGCTATCCGAAGGTGCGCGGCGTGCGGCAACTGCGAGAACTGCTGCCATTGATCGATGCCGGCGCCCAATCTCCCCGAGAGAGCCTGATCCGTCTCGAGTTGCACGATGCCGGGCTGCCTCGTGCCCGGACCCAGGTTCCGGTGCTCGACGGATACACGCCCGTCGCGTTCCTGGACATTGGCTGGCCGCGATATCGCGTGGCCGTCGAATACGACGGCGACCACCACCGCAAGGATCGCCGCCAATACGTCAGGGACCTGGCGCGGCTACGAATGCTCGAGGAGCGCGGCTGGATTGTCATCCGCGTGATCGCCGAGGAATCGCCCGACGCGTGGATCGCGCGGGTGGCGGCGGCGCTGCGCAGCCGGGGCTGCCGAATCGAGATCGACAAAATGCGGCGACCCACGCGGCCTTTCGCTGCATAACGCGGATCTCGAAGCATCGAACAAACTTTCGCAACACCCCCTAAAGTGCTGGCAGGAAACACCCCACCGTCCTCTAAGCTTTCCGCCGTGGCGATCTCCAAAGTCGAGCGGTTGATGAACCTGGTGATCTGCCTGCTGTCCACCCGCACCTACGTCACCGCCGAACGAATCCGCACGTCGGTGGCCGGTTACTCGGACTCGCCGAGCGACGAGGCCTTCAGCCGGATGTTCGAGCGCGATAAGAACGAGCTGCGTGACCTGGGCATCCCGCTGGAGACGGGGAAGGTGTCCTCCTTCGATGCCACCGAGGGCTACCGCATCCGGCGCGACGCCTACGGGCTGCCCGACATCACCCTCACCGCGGACGAGTCCGCGGCCGTGGCAGTGGCCACCCAGCTGTGGCAGTCACCCGAGCTGGTCACCGCCGCGCAGGGCGCGCTGATGAAGCTGCGCGCCGCCGGTGTGGACGTCGACCCGGCCGCCGAGAACGTTTCGGTGGCAGCGCCGGCCGCCATGCCGGGCGGACGCGGATCGGAATCTGTGCTGCGAATTCTGCTGTCCGCCATCGATTCCGGTCAGGCGGTGCAGTTCGGGCACCGGCCTTCGCGTACCGAGCCGTATGTCATGCGCACCGTGGAGCCATGGGGCGTGGTCACCGATCGTGGCCGCTGGTATCTCGTCGGACACGATCGAGACCGCGACGCCACCCGCACCTTTCGGCTGTCTCGCATCGGGGACGACGTGACGAAGCTCGATAAACCCGGGACGGTGCGTCGTCCCGACGATGCCGACCTGCGTGCCATCGTGGCCAGGGCCGTCGGCGACGGGCCGGTGCGGATCACCGCACGGGTGTGGATCGCCGAGGGGCGTGCCCAGGAGCTGCGCCGGATGGGTGCCGTCGTCGAATCGCGGCGTTTAGGGGAACGCGACGGGGACATCGTCGAGATCGAGGTTGCCTCACCGGACCGGCTGGTCCGCTCGATCGCCTCCCATGGCGCCGACGCGGTGGCACTGGAACCGGTACAGGTACGTGATGAGGTCATCGCCCGTCTGCGGGAGCACGCGGCGGATGAGCCGCTTGCGCGAAGAGGATCCAATGGAGTGACGGCATGACCGAGTTGTCGAACCGGCTGACCCGGCTGCTGAACATGGTCCCGTATTTCCAGGCCAACGCCGGTATCAGTGCCGCAGAGGCCGCCGCTGACCTCGGGGTGACCACCAAACAGCTGATGGCCGATCTGAACCAGCTGTGGATGTGTGGTCTCCCCGGGTATGGGCCCGGCGATCTGATCGATCTCTCCTTCTCCGAGGAAAGCATCGAGGTCACTTTCTCCGCAGGCATCGACCGTCCGCTGCGCCTCACCTCACCCGAGGCGACGGCACTGCTGGTCGCACTGCGCGCACTGCTGGACATGCCCGGCACCGTCGACCCGGAGGCCGCGCGCAGTGCGATCGCCAAGATCGAGGACGCCGTGGGTGCGGCCCCCACCGACGGCGCACCCGCGCAGCTTCCCGCCACCGCCGAGTCCGAAGCGGTGACCGCGGTGCGCTCGGCGGTGCGTAAGAGGCAGGCGCTGCGCATCGAGTACTACTCGGCATCGCGAGATGCGTTGTCGGAGCGCATTGTCGACCCCATTCGTATCGCGGTGGTGGGGGATCACAGCTACCTGGAGGCCTGGTGCCGTGCGTCCGAGGGGGTGCGGTTGTTCCGGTTCGACCGGATCGAACAGGCAGAGGCTCTCGACCAGCGCGCGGCGCCGCCCGCGCCCGCGGTTCAGACCGCCACCGACACCGGTCTGTTCGAGGCAGATCCCTCGTTGCCGGCGGCGACGGTGATCGTCGGTCCGAGTGCGTCCTGGGTTTTCGACTACTTCCCGATGCGCCCGACCGGGACTCAGCATGCCGATGGATCGGTGGAGGCCGCCATGACCTACGCGTCCGAGGACTGGATGGCCCGATTGATCCTCGGTTTCGGATCGGCAATTCGTGTGCTGGCACCGGAGTCGTTGGCGCGGAGGGTGCGCACTGACGCGTCGACGGCGCTGGCGGCGTATCAGGCCAGCTGACCGTCACGGGTCCTGGGGTAGCATTCAGGGCATACACGACGTCTGGAGGTGACCACATTGGGCGGTCTACAACCCATGCACTGGGTAATCGTTATCGTCGTATTCGCGCTGCTCTTCGGAGCTAAGAAGCTGCCAGACCTTGCGCGTTCGCTGGGTAAGTCGCTGCGGATCTTCAAATCGGAAGTCAAGGAACTGCAGAACGAAGGAAACACGGCACGGGCGTCCGACGCCCCACAAGCCGTGGAGCAGCAGCAAGTGCCTCCCGCTGTCGCGGTGGAAGCGCCGCCCATCGAGTCGACTCCCGGTCACAAGCCCACTGCCTAGCCGCGTCTCGACGCGGATCAGGCCGGCCGGACAGGTCATACGTTGATGAATAAGGTTCTGGGTGCTCTTCGGCTGCCTGGACGTCCTCGACAACCCAAAAATGCCGACGGCACCATGTCGCTCGTCGAGCATCTGCAGGAACTGCGCACGCGTCTGCTGATCTCCGTAGCGGCGGTGCTGCTCACCACGATCATCGGGTTTGTCTGGTACGAGCACGCGATGTTCGGTGTCGAGAGTCTCGGCGGGTGGCTGCGCGAACCATATTGCTCACTGCCGGCCAGTGCCCGCGCCAATCTCAGTGCGGACGGCGCCTGTCGACTTTTGGCCACGGCACCTTTTGAGCAGTTCATGCTGCGCCTCAAGGTCGGACTGACCGCCGGCGTGGTGCTGGCCTGCCCGGTGTGGCTGTACCAGATCTGGCGGTTCATCACCCCGGGCCTGTATCGCAACGAACGCAAGTTCGCGGTCATCTTCGTGACCGCGGCGGCGGTGCTGTTCATCGCCGGGGCCCTGCTGGCTTACCTGGTGCTGGCCAAGGCCCTGCACTTCCTGCTGACGGTGGGCAGTGATGTTCAGGTCACGGGGCTCAAGGGTGACGAGTACTTCAGCTTCCTGATCAACCTGTTGCTGGTGTTCGGTGTCAGTTTCGAGTTTCCGCTGCTGCTCGTGATGCTGAACTTTGTCGGGATCGTGTCCTACGCCAAGCTCAAGAACTGGCGCCGCGGCATGATCTTCGGCCTGTTCGTCTTCGCGGCCTTCGCGACACCGGGGTCCGACCCGTTCTCGATGACGGCACTGGGGCTTGCGTTGACACTCTTGCTGGAATTCTCCATTCAGGTGTCCCGGGTGCACGACAGACGGAAGGCCAAGCGGGAGGCTGCGCAGCAGCTCAGCGATGACGAGGCGTCCGCATTGGACGCGCCCGAGGCCATCGGCGCGCCCGAACCGATCGGTCCCCCCGAGCGGTTTGACAACATGGGCAAGTGACCAGCATCGGAACCGAACTTAGTGCGTTTTCCCAGGGGCTGAGTTTTGCTCTCGATCCGTTCCAGGTGCGCGCCTGTACCGCGCTGGAGAACGGGCACGGCGTGCTGGTCTGCGCGCCCACCGGTGCGGGCAAGACCATCGTCGGAGAATTCGCGGTGCACCTGGCCCTGGCCGCCGGGCGCAAATGCTTCTACACGACACCCATCAAGGCGCTGAGCAACCAGAAGCACAACGACCTGGTGTCGGTATACGGACCGGACAAGGTCGGCCTGCTCACCGGAGACTCGTCGATCAACTCCGACGCTCCGGTGGTGGTGATGACCACCGAGGTCCTGCGCAACATGCTGTACGCGGATTCACCCGCGCTGCACGGTCTTTCCTATGTGGTGATGGACGAGGTGCACTTCCTGGCGGATCGGTTCCGCGGTGCGGTGTGGGAAGAAGTCATCCTGCATCTGCCCGAGGAGGTCGCGCTGGCCAGCTTGTCCGCCACGGTGAGCAACGCCGAGGAATTCGGCGGCTGGATCAAGACGGTCCGCGGGGACACCACCGTGGTGGTCGACGAAACCAGACCGGTTCCGTTGTGGCAGCACGTCATCGTCGGGCGGCGGCTGTTCGACCTGTTCGAGGGCGATGAGCCCCTCGGGCGAAGAGCATCGGGAGGGGCCGGTCACCAGTTTCAGGTGGATCCGGAGCTCACGCGCTACATCGCCCAGCGTCGCCAGGCCGATCGCTTCGCCGACTTGGACCGCCCACGCCGCCGGGGGCCACACGATCGCGGTGGGCGTCCGCCCACCCTCTACCGTCCGCCGTCGCGGCCCGAGGTCATCGCGCGGCTCGACGAGGACGGCCTGCTCCCGGCGATCACCTTCATCTTCTCGCGGGCCGGGTGTGATGGCGCTGTGGCGCAATGCCTTCGGTCCCGGTTGCGGCTTACCACCGAAGAGGAGCGGCGCGAGATCGTCGCCATCGTCGACCGCCGCACCGAAGGTCTGCCCGAGGGCGATCTGGATGTACTCGGGTACTGGCAGTGGCGGGAGGGGCTGCTGCGCGGTATCGCCGCACACCACGCGGGCATGCTGCCGGTTTTCCGGCAAACCGTTGAGGAGCTGTTCACCAAGGGACTGGTGAAGGCGGTATTCGCCACCGAGACACTGGCATTGGGAATCAACATGCCCGCGCGCACGGTGGTGCTGGAGCGGTTGGTCAAGTTCAATGGGGAGCAGCATGCCGCGTTGACTCCGGGGGAGTACACCCAGCTGACGGGACGTGCGGGCCGCCGCGGAATCGACGTCGAGGGACATGCCGTCGTGCTGTGGACGCCCGATGTGGAGCCCACTGAGATCGCCGGTCTGGCGTCCACGCGTACCTTCCCGCTGCGCAGTTCCTTCGCGCCGTCGTACAACATGACGATCAATCTGGTGCACCGCATGGGGCCGGACCCGGCGCGCGAACTGCTGGAGCGGTCTTTCGCGCAATACCAAGCCGATCGCTCCGTGGTGGGCCTGGTGCGCGGCATCGAGCGCGGTCAGAAGATGCTCGATGAGATCGCGGCCGAGCTTGACGGACATGATGGTTCGGTCCTGCAGTATGTCCGGCTGCGTGCCAGCCTCGCCGAACGTGAGCGTGCCGCCGCACGTGCCTCCCGACTCGAACGTCGCGGGGCCGCCAACGATGCCCTGGCCGCCCTCAAGCGTGGCGACGTCATCGCGATCCCGCATGGCCGGCGCAACGGTGTGGCCGTGGTGTTGGAGCCCGCCAACGACGACGACGATCCGCGTCCGTTGGTGCTGACCGAACATCGTTGGGCCGGAAGGATTTCCTCGGCGGACTATTCGGGAAGTGCGGAACCGCTCGGATCCATCACGCTGCCCAAGCGCGTCGAACATCGTCAGCCCAAGGTGCGCCGTGATGTGGCATCGGCTTTGCGATCGGCACTCGATGAGGGTCGGGTCCGCAGGCCGGCGTCGGGTAAGCGGCGCGCGGATGGTTCTCATGGAGACGCCGACGCCGATGTGGAACGGCTGCGGCGCGATATTCGGGAACACTCAGTGCATCACGCTCCCAAGCGCGAGGAATTGGCGCGTATCGGCGAGCGCTATCTGCGCATCGAACGCGATAACACCCAATTGCAGAAGAAGGTGGCGGCGGCGACCAATTCGCTCGCGCGGACCTTCGACCGCATTCTGGCGTTGCTCACCGAACGCGGCTATGTCGAGGACAGTTCCGAGCTCGGTATGAAGGTCACCGAGGACGGCATGTTGTTGGCCCGCATTTACAGCGAGAGTGACCTGCTGGTGGCCGAGTGTCTGCGGCGCGGAATGTGGGCGGGGCTGAAGCCGGCGGAGCTGGCGGCGGTGGCATCGGCGGTCTTGTACGAGTCGCGCGGTGACACGGTTTCGGTGACCGGAGAGGCGCCGACGGCCGCGTTGCGCGGGGCTCTCGCCGAGACCCATCGGGCGCTGGCGCGGTTGCGCCGCGACGAACAGCAGCACCATCTCGCACCCACACGCGAGATCGACGAAGGCTTCGTCGCGGCGGTCTACCGGTGGGCGACCACGGGAGATTTGGCAGCGTCGCTGGAGGCTGCCGGCGACGCAGGTACCGCGCTGCCGGCAGGCGATTTCGTACGCTGGTGTCGGCAAGTGGTGGATCTACTGGACCAGATTCACAAGGCAGCACCGGACCCCGATGTGCGTTCAGCAGCGAAGGCCGCGGTCGGCGACGTGCGGCGTGGCGTCGTTGCCGTTGATGGCACATAAGGTCGAGCAAACGCTAAGGTGGAGCGTCAGCACGCTTTCACATCGGTAACACACACCGGTAAGTAACAAGGTCGCGACACGGGAGGAACGATGAGCGGTCCACAGGGAACGGAACCCGGCGGACAGTGGGCGCCGCAACCTGGGCAAGGCCAAGAGCCCTGGCAGACACCGCAATCCTCAGATCCGGCGCAGCAGGGTGAGCAGGGCTGGCAGCAGCCGGCCTACGGTCAGGGACAGCAGTATCCGCAGTACCAGCAGCCGGGTTTCCCGGGCGGCGGTTTTGGGGATCCGAGCCAGTTCGGCCAGCAGCCCAGTCAGCAGGGATTCGGCGAGCCGAGTCAGTTCGGGCAGCCCGGTGCCTACAGCCAACAGGGACAGTACGGACAGCAGGGTGCATACCCGGGCCAGTACGGACAGCAGCAGGGACAGCCGTTCCCGCAGTTCGGTGCCGGTAAACCGCAGCGGTCCACCAAGACCATCGCGATCATCGGCGGCATTGTCGCGGCCGCGGTGATTCTGATCGTGGTGCTGGTCACCGCGTTCCTGTTTCCCGGATGGGCCATGACCACGACCCTGGATGTCGCCAAGGCGCAAGACGGCGTGACGAAGGTTCTGACCGACGAGACCAACGGGTACGGCGCCAAGAACGTCAAGGACGTCAAGTGCAATGACGGCAATAACCCGGAGGTGAAGAAGGGCGGCACCTTCACCTGCGATGTCAGCATCGACGGCACCAAGCGCCAGGTCACCGTGACGTTCCAGAACGACAAGGGCACCTATGAGGTAGGCCGCCCCAAGTAATCGGTTCTCGCAAGGACGCCGAGTGTGCAGATTCGCACACTCGGCGTTTTTTGTGTCCCTAGGTCAGCCCGTCGAGCGCCTTCTGCAGGCGGATGATTGCCGACCCGATACCCAGTTCGGCACCCAGCTCGGCGACCCGCTGCGGATCGCGCGCGATCAGCGGCAACGCGTCACTGTCGCGATCGAGGGTCACCGGCGAATCCACTGCTACCCGCACCACCGGCTCGGCGGCGGCGATGTAGTCGGTTGCCGCCTGCAGCTTGGCGCGAACCGCCTTGGCCAGCCCCGATTTCGGGTCATCGGCCGCGGCGAGAACACCGGTCAGCGACCCGTACTCGGCGAGGAGTTTGGCTGCCGTCTTCTCGCCCACACCCGCGACACCGGGCAGACCGTCGGACGGGTCGCCGCGCAGCAAGGCCAGTTCCGCGTACGCCGCGCCGGCACGGTCCACGGGCACACCGTACTGCTCGGATACTTCGCTGGGGCCGAACAATGTGGCCTTGGCGAATCCCCGTCCCATATAGAAGACGCGGACGCGTACCGGGTCGTCGGTGACGACCTGCAGCAGGTCACGATCGCCACTGACCACGATGACGGGGTCGCGGCGCTCGGTCGCGGCCAAAGTACCCAGCACGTCGTCGGCCTCGAAGCCGGGTGCGCCGGCCGATGCGATACCGAACGCATCCAGCATGGCGGCGATCATGTCGACCTGGGGTGTGAGCTCATCGGGCACTTCTTCGACGTCCACGACACCGTTGGGCTCCTCGGAGACCACCCGGTGCGCCTTGTACGACGGAATTGCCGCTACCCGCCACGCGGGACGCCAATCCAGGTCGAGGCACACCGCAAGCCGATGTGGCTGATGCAGGGTGATGAGCTGTGACATCGTGTCGAGGAATCCGCGGACTGCGTTGACGGGTCTGCCGTCGGGTGCCTTGATGGAATCGGGAACCCCGAAGTAGGAACGGAACCACAGACTGGCGCCGTCGAGTAGTAGGACGGGTCTCGAAAGGTCTTCTGACACGGCTCTCAACCTATGCCAGATAGCCTGGACCGTATGGCAGCCCAGCGTTTCGAATCCGATGTCTACGCCAACCGTCTGCAGCGCGCCGCTCAGGAGGCCACCAAGGCAGGGGTGACCGGCCTGGTAATCACGCCCGGATACGACCTGAGGTATCTCACCGGGTCACGCGCGCAGACGTTCGAGCGGCTCACCGCCTTGGTGGTACCCGCCTCGGGCCGGCCCACCGTGGTCGCTCCCCGGATGGAGCTTGCAGCACTGCAAGATTCAGCGATCGGGGACCTCGCCATCCCCATCAGCGACTGGGTCGACGGCGAAAATCCCTACGAGCTGGTGCGGGCGGCGCTAGGAGCCGCGGGAACGGTCGCGGTCACCGAATCGATGCCCGCACTGCATCTGCTGCCGCTGGCAGAACTGATCCAAACGGTGCCGGTGTTGGCCACCGGGGTGCTGCGCCGGCTTCGCATGGTCAAGGATGCATCCGAGATCGATGCGCTGCGCAAGGCCGGGGCCGCCATCGACCGGGTGCACGCCCTGGTCCCCGAACTGCTGACGCCGGGACGCACCGAGGCTCAGGTGGCCGCCGATATCGCTGAAGCGATTGTGGCCGAAGGCCATTCGGAGGTGGCCTTCATCATCGTCGGTTCGGGCCCGCACGGCGCCGACCCGCATCACGAATGCTCCGACCGTGAGTTACAGGCCGGGGACATCGTTGTGGTCGACATCGGCGGCAGCTACGAGCCGGGCTACAACTCCGACAGCACCCGCACCTACAGCATCGGTGAACCTGATCCTGAAGTTGCACAACGGATTTCGATTCTCGAACGGGCGCAGCAGGCGGCGGTTCAAGCGGCTCGTCCCGGCGTGACCGCGGAGTCCGTGGATGCCGCCGCGCGCCGGGTTCTCACCGAGGCCGGGATGGGCGAGGCGTTCGTGCATCGCACCGGACACGGCATCGGACTATCGGTGCACGAAGAGCCGTACATCGTCGAGGGCAATGACCTGGTGCTGGAGCCCGGGATGGCGTTCAGCATCGAGCCGGGCGTGTACTTCCCGGGACAGTGGGGCGCGCGAATCGAAGACATCGTCGTTGTCACCGAAAACGGTTGCGAATCGGTGAATTCGCGGCCGCACGGCCTGACGGTGGTACCGTCCCGCGGCTAATCGGCTGCGGTGTCGCCGCGGTTCAGCAGATCCGAGGAACCCAACACCCGCTCGATCTTCACCTCGATCACCACGCGCTTCGGATTCACCCGGGGGGTCCGGTAGCGCTGTGCGTAACGCAGCTCGGCGTCGCGCACAGCCTCTTTCTCGGTGACAACCACAGCCGAGCCCTCCAGGGAGAGCCAGCGGGCCCCGTCGACCTGACTCAGCACCGCGAGGCCACCGCGCTGAGCGTTGACGGCCTTCTGTGACCCGCCGGTGGTGATGACCCGCGCGATGTGGGTTGCGGGGTCAAAGGTGAAGCCGACAGCCACCACATGCGGGCTGTTGTCCTGCCGCAGCGTGGTGAGCATGGCGAGATGACGCTCGGAGAGGAACGCCAGCGCATCGTCGGTAAGTCGGGTCGTAGGGGTGTTCGACATCAACTCTCACGCTAGCGCAGGACATAATCGCTGACGTGACCGACACGGTGCGACACTCCGGCCAGCTTGGGGATGAGCCCCCCGCGCGAGGACCAGGCGTCGTGGTGATTTTCGGCGGCCGCAGCGAAATCGGGCTCGAGGTAGCCGTTCGGCTGGCACCGGGAAACACGGTGGTGCTAGCCGCGCGACGGGCGGGTGACCTCAGTGATGAGCAGCGGCGGGTCCTGGCGGCGGGCGCTATCGGTGTCGACTGCGTTGAATTCGATGCCGGTCGGCTCGACAGCCATGAATCGGTGCTGGCGGCCATCATCGCGCGTCACGGTGCGATCGATGTAGCGGTGCTCGCCTTCGGGCTGTTGGGAGACCAGGCGCGGGCGGAGACGGACGCGGAACATGCCGCGGCGATCGTGCACATCGACTACGTGGCGCAGATCGCGTTGTTGACCAGCCTGGCGGTACGCATGCGCGGCGCCGGCCGTGGCGCGCTGGTGGTGTTCTCGTCGATCGCCGGATGGCGGGTGCGTCGCGCCAACTACGTCTACGGGTCGGCCAAGGCGGGACTTGATGGCTTCGCGAGTGGACTGGCCGATGCGCTGCATGGTTCTGGGGTGCACTTGCTGCTCGCCCGGCCGGGTTTCGTGATCGGCCGGATGTCGGCCGGCATGTCACCGGCGCCCTTGTCGAGTACGCCGCCCCAGGTGGCGGAGGCGACCGTGCGGGCATTGCGTAGCGGAAAACGCACGGTGTGGATTCCGCGGGCGTTGGGTGTGCTCGCCTTCGTGATGCGATGGGTACCGTCATCTGTATGGCGCAAGATGCCGCGATGATTACCGTGATCGGGATAGGGGCCGACGGCGTCGACGGGCTGTCGGTGCGTTCCCGTCGCGAATTGCAGCGCGCATCAGTCATTTTCGGATCGTTGCGCCAGCTCGAGCTACTGGCCGAAGAATCTCTGACAGCCGAATGCCGGTTGTGGCCCTCGCCGTTGCTGCCCGCGCTGTCCACGATGTTCGACGATCTCGGTGATGTCCACGTCCTTGCCAGCGGGGACCCCATGTTGCACGGCATCGGCACCACGCTGACCCGGCTGTACGGCGCGCGGCGGGTGCATGTTTTCCCGCACGTGTCCAGCGTGTCGTTGGCCTGTGCCCGAATGGGTTGGGCGGTGAATGATGTTGAGATCATCAGCCTGGTGAACGCCCCTGTCGACTCGGCCCGTAGGTACGGCGGGCGCGCGGTGGTACTGAGTCGCAATGCCAATACTCCGGGAGAGCTGGCACGCAGCCTGACCGACTCCGCGCTGGGCGCCTCGCAATTGACGGTCTGGGAGCAGCTGGGTGGTGCCACCGAGCGTTCGTTCGGCGGTGTTGCCCGCCACTGGGATCACCCACCTGGCGATGCGCTGAATGTGATTGCCGTCGAATATGTTCCGGCGGAGGATGTCGCCACCTTGGCGTTGGTCGCCGGGCTCCCGGAGGATGTGTTCGAGCATGATGGACAGATCACCAAGCGTGAGATTCGGGCGGTCACGTTGGCATCGCTGGCCCCGCGGCCGGGCCAGCGGTTGTGGGATGTCGGCGCGGGGTCGGGGAGCGTTGCGATCGAATGGTGTCGCAGTGGCGCCGGCTGTCGCGCGTCGGCCTTCGAGATCGCGCCGCCGCGGCGGGCAGCCATCGCCGTCAACGCGACGAGATTCGGCGCCGATATCGAGGTCTTCGACTCGGCTCCACAGAATTTCGAACAGGCCACCGCGCCGGACGCGATCTTTCTCGGCGGCGGGGTGACTCAGCCCGGTCTGCTTGACGCCTGCTGGAGTCACCTCCCCGCGGGTGGCAGGTTGGTTGTCAACGCGGTCACTGCGGAGTCCGAAGCGCTTTTGTTGCATTGGTATTCACGTCATGGGGGAGAGTTGCGCCGATATCGTGTGGAGGACGCCGCCCCGCTCGGGGGATTCACCAGCTGGAGATCCCGGCTGCCTGTCACACAATGGAGCGCGGAAAAGCCGATGTCCGATGTCTTCCCGCAAGCGGGTCATCCATGACGGTCTACTTCATCGGCGCCGGGCCGGGCGCCGCCGACCTCATTACGGTGCGTGGGCAGCGGATCTTGCAACGGTGCCCGGTGTGTCTGTACGCGGGGTCGATCATGCCGCGTGACCTTCTGGAGGCATGCCCGCCCGGCGCCCGCATTATCGACACCGGAGCACTGACGTTGGATGCCATCATCGAGGAGATATCCGCGGCCGACGCACAGGGATTGGATGTCGCCAGGCTGCATTCCGGTGATCCGTCGCTGTACAGCGCGGTCGCCGAGCAGTGCCGTCGCCTCGATGCCCTCGGGATCGGCCATGAGACTGTGCCGGGTGTCCCGGCTTTCGCGGCGGCGGCCGCGGCCTTGGGCGCGGAGCTCACCGTTCCGGGGATCGCGCAGACCGTGACGATCACCCGCGTCTCGACATTATCCACCGCGATGCCGGCGGGCGAGGATCTGCGCACCCTCGCCGCCCCGGGGGCCACCCTGGCTCTGCACTTGGCGGCTGCTCAGATCGATACCGTCGTGGCCGATCTCGTCGCCGGGGGATACGCGCCGGACACCCCGGTAGCGGTGGTGGCCTACGCCAGCTGGCCATCCGAGATCATCCTGCGTGGCACCGTTGTCGATATCGCCGAAAAAATGACGGCGTCCGGTATTACCAAGACCGCGGTCATCTTCGTGGGCAAGGCGCTTGCGCCAGAGGGGTTTACCGACAGCTACCTGTATTCGGCAGGACGTCGCAGAGGGGTTACGCACTAGTGAAGATCTTGATTCTTGGGGGGTCGGCCGAGGCGCGTGAGCTGGCCGAGCGGCTCGCGCCCCGATTCGACGTGACCACCTCATTGGCTGGGCGCGTGCGCAACCCGGCGGTTCCGGCAGGCGGTGTGCGTATCGGTGGTTTTGGCGGCGAGGTAGGCCTGCGGAGATGGCTGTTGGACAACAATATTGATGCAGTCATCGATGCCACCCACCCGTTTGCGGCGACGATCACCGAGAACGCCGCGGCCGCATGCGACAGATTGGGAATTCCGCACCTGATCCTGCGGCGTCCACCCTGGCCGGCGGGAGATGCCATCGTCGTTTCCACGGCCGCGGAGGCCAAGGATGCGGTGGTGGCGCAGGGTTTCTCGCGGGTGTTCTTGACCTCGGGACGGTCCAGTATCGGGGCGTTCCTGTTCTCGGATGCCTGGTTTTTGATCCGCGTGGTGGAGCCGATGTCTGCCGATGAGCTACCCGAACGGCACCATCTGCTGTTATCGCGCGGGCCGTACACGCTGGGCGATGAGACCGAGCTCATGCGCCAGTATGAGATCGAGGTTCTGGTCACCAAGAACAGCGGTGGCTCGATGACCTCGGCAAAGCTGGAAGCCGCTGCAGCGCTGGGCATCCCCGTCGTCATGATCGACAGGCCTGCCCTCCCGGAGAACGTGTCCACGGTATCCACCGTGGACGAGGCGCAGCAGTGGGTTACTGAGCGGGATACCGCCGAGGCGTGAACACCTGGGGGCCGGAATCGGTGTTCTGCCATTGCGTCTGCGATGACCCGATGATCAACAGGGTGCGCATGTCCACCTGTGATGGGTCGAGCTCGCCCAGTGTTGTCACCCGGACGGATTCTCCCGAGCCACCCACGTCGCGTCCCAGTACCACCGGGGTCGCCGGGTCTCGGTGTTCCAGCAGTACTTCGCGCATGGACGCGACCTGCCAGGTCCGCGATTTCGATGCCGGGTTGTACACCGCCAGCACCAGATCGGCGGCAGCGGCGGCGCGCAGACGCGATTCGATGATCTCCCACGGCTTGAGGCGATCAGACAGGGAGATGACGGCGTAGTCGTGTCCAAGGGGGGCGCCCACCCGGCTGGCGACGGCCTGTGCCGCCGTCATGGCGGGAAGGACCCGCACCGTCACATCGGGCCACGCCCTGGCCTCCTCCAGCACGGCCGCGGCCATCGCGAACACACCAGGGTCTCCTGACGAAACGACGGCGACCCGCCGGCCACCCGCCGCGAGCTTGAACGCCAATTCGGCGCGAGCGGGCTCGTCGCGGTTGTCACTGGCGTGCCGAATCTGGCCATCCCGGGCGGGGATTCGATCCAGATACGGGCCGTAGCCGATGAGGTCGGTGGCGCGCGTCAGCTCCTGACGTACCTCGGTGGTGGTCCAATCGTGATGACCGGGGCCCAGACCGAGGACGGTCACCATCCCGTCGGGCTCGGTCTCGGAGACAGGTTGCGCCCCGGGGACCAGGACCAGTGAGAAGTACGGGACCGAGGACGGGTCCACATCGGCCGCGGGAAGCACCCGCTGCCCCGAGGTGCTGGCCCGTTCCACGTAGTACGCGCGGTCCAGCTGTCCCGAGGTGTCCAACGCTTGTCGCACGGCGCCGTAGGAGCGGCCCAGTTTCATGATGACCGCGGCGTTCGAATCGCTGAGCCTGCGCGCGATCTCGTCGGCGGGCAGGGTGCCGGGGATGATGGTGAGAATCTCATCGCCCTCAACCAAGGGTGTCCCTGTCGCGGCGGACGCGGCGCTGACCGATGTCACGCCGGGGATGATCACCGCATCGAATCTGTCGGTCAGGCGACGATGCATATGCATGTAGGAGCTGTAGAACAGCGGGTCGCCTTCGGCGAGCAACGCCACGTTCCGCCCGGAATCCAGATGTGCGGCAATCCGATTCGCGGACTCCTCGTAGAAGTCGTCGATCGCACCTCGGTATCCGCCCGGATGGTCGGTGGTTTCGGTGGTTACGGGGTAGACGAGGTGCTCCTCGATCTGACCGGTCCGCAGATACGGCTGCGCGATCGAGCGGGCGATGCTGCGGCCG
Organism: Mycobacteroides franklinii; assembly: GCF_002013895.1. Classification (GTDB taxonomy): domain Bacteria; phylum Actinomycetota; class Actinomycetes; order Mycobacteriales; family Mycobacteriaceae; genus Mycobacterium; species Mycobacterium franklinii. The sequence goes on from NZ_MAFQ01000021.1 coordinate 48,159, forward strand.
TGCCGCGCGCTGTGGAACGCCACCACGTCGGCCTCGCCGATGACTCGCGCGGCCTTGACGGTTACCAGCTCGGGGTCACCGGGCCCCAGGCCCACACCCCACAGCGTTCCTCTGCTCATTCTTGTTCACTCGCAATCGCATTCACCGCAGCGGCGGCCATCGCACTGCCGCCGCGCCGGCCCCGTACCAGCAGATAGTCCATCCCGCGCGGATGGTCGATCAGCTCTTGCTTGGACTGCGCCGAGCCCACGAATCCGACTGGACCGCCGAGGACGGCAATCGGGGGAGCAACGCCCTCGTCGACGAGTTCGAGGATGCGAAACAGCGCAGTCGGGGCATTGCCGATGGCGGCCACCGCACCCGGCAGCCGGTCGGCCCAAAGATCGACGGCTGCAGCAGATCTGGTAGTTCCGGTGCGCTGGGCGAGGTCCGCGGCGCGCGGATCGGCGACCAAGGAAACCACCTCGTTGTCGGCGGGTAGGCGCAGGCGGGTGATCCCCGCCGCGACCATCGAGGAGTCACACAGGATGGGGGCACCTGAGTCCAGCGCCGCTCGCGTGCGTGCCACCACATCGGGGGTGAAGGCGATCTCGCCGGGCAGATCCACCTGTCCGCAGGTGTGAATGAGCCGAACCACCACACGCGCCACGTCGTCGGGGAACCCCGACAAATCAGCCTCGGCCCTGATGGTTGCGAACGACTGCCGATAGATCTCGGCTCCGTCCCGTACGTAGTCCAGCACGCGCTAACCCTACGGGTGCCGGTCCAGCGGTCGATAACCCAGTTCGGTCGCCACCAGCACCTGGCTCGTGCTGGGGGCGCCGCAGGCCCGCGGGCAGCCAACCCAATGCCGATGTACCGGCGAGTGGATACCGCTGGCGATCTCTTCGGCCACCTCGAGTCGCACATCGGCGTGTACATCGGTCCGCGAACGCCCACACCCGGGCAATCCGGTGCAGGAACTGGCATTGAGCCAAGGGGAGCGCTCATCGAAGATCAGGCCCAGGGGAGCCAACACCCGCAGCACCGCATCGGCGTCCTCATGGGGCAGATCGCACAGCAGCACAGAGCGCCACGGGGTGATGACGACGGGTTTCTCCGCCGCCGCCAGCAGGGCCGCCACTCTCGCCGGTAGCTGCCCCAGCGGAACGGCGGCACCCAACGTGACCAAGTCGCCCTCGGGGCCCTGTTCGATCCAGCCAACCGGTGCGCGCCCCGGGTGGGCGTTCGGTGACGCTGCCTGCCCCGGAACAGTCGTGAGACGCAGACTCGCCGCGAGCGTTTCGGCGCCGGCCGATAGCTCGGAAACGCGCCATGCGTTTCCGCGGATTCGTACGAAGGCTTGCGCGGCCGCGAGCATGCACTCGACAGCGCCTTCGGGGCCGTGCAGGCCCTCCGTGAGATGTCCATCGATGAGTAGCCGCCACCCCGCGGGCTCGTGACGCACACCGATATCGGCGCCCATGGTCGCCATGTCTCCGCGCCCGTCGTCGAGGCTGAACAAGAAGCGGCCCGGCAGATCGGCGAGCGCGGGAGATGAGATCAGCCCACGATCGAGCCGGACAACCAGGGGCCGCACATCAGCGAAGTCGCCGTCGCGCCCCGACAAGGGTGAGGCCACGATGTTGCGGACGCGTTCATGACTGGGCGAGGGCAGCAGATCGGCCTGCGACAGCAGCGCGCCCACCGCGTCCGCGTCGCGGATCGATCGAAGCTGCACGTTGCCGCGGGAAGTCAGCTCCAAGACCGGCGCGCCGTACTCGCCGGCCGCCTCCGCCAACGCGGCCAGCTGCGCCGACGTCAGCATTCCACCGGGTAGCCGGATCCGCGCCAGTGCCCCATCGGCCGCCTCGTGTAACCGCAACGCACCGGGGCACGCGTCGTCTGGGCTGGAGCGGGTCACCTACTCACCGTAGGACTACGGTACGAATATCTTGTGAGCGATGCGGCATCTCTTCCCAGGATCCTGATTTTATCCACGTCCGACACCGATCTACTGAGCGCGCGTGCCAGTGGTGCGAACTACCGATGGGCCAACCCTTCTCGCATCCACGTCGACGACCTGCCGGGCCTGCTGGACGGGATGGGCGCGGTGGTCGTCCGGCTGCTCGGCGGCCGCCGAGGTTGGGAAGAGGGCATCGACGCCGTGATCGCCTCCGGTGTGCCCACGGTCGTGGTCTCCGGTGAGCAGGCCCCCGATGCCGAACTCATGGAATGCTCCACCGTCCCGGGCGGTGCCGCGCTGCAGGTCCATCGCTACTTGGCCGAGGGTGGTACAGCGAATCTGCAGCAGTTGTATGCGTTCTTGTCCGACACCATCTTGATGACCGGAATTGGCTTTGAGCCGCCCGCGACCAACCCGGCTTGGGGAGTGTTGGACCGCAGTGGTCGTGAGGCCATGTCCGACGGTCCGACGGTGGCAGTGCTGTACTACCGCGCGCAACAGCTCGCCGGCAACACCGCCTACATCGATGCGTTGTGCACGGCCATCGAAGACCTTGGTGGGCGGGCCCTTCCGGTGTTCTGCGCCTCGTTGCGCACCGCGCCGCCGGAGCTCCTGAAGACGCTTTCGGGCGCGGATGCCATGGTGGTCACGGTGCTGGCGGCCGGCGGTGCAACTCCGGCGGCGGTGGGCGCCGGGGGATCGGATGACGAGTGGAGTGTCGCGCACCTTGCGGCCCTTGATATCCCGATATTGCAGGGACTGTGTCTAACTAGCTCCCGGGACGATTGGGACGCCAACGACGATGGTATGAGTCCCTTGGATGTCGCCACCCAGGTGGCCGTCCCCGAATTCGACGGCCGCATCATCACCGTGCCGTTCTCGTTCAAGGAGATCGACAGCGACGGGCTCATCACTTACGTCCCCGACGCCGAGCGCTGCGCGCGGGTGGCCGGTATCGCGTTGCGGCACGCGAAACTTCGCTCCATACCGGCCGCCGAACGCCGGATCGCGGTGGTGTTTTCCGCGTACCCCACCAAGCATGCGCGAATCGGCAACGCCGTCGGACTCGATACTCCGGCGAGCGCGGTGGCGCTGCTGACCGCGATGCGTGCCGCGGGCTACGACGTGGGTGCCGATGGCGACATCCCCGGTCTGCCCGCGACCGGTCGGCCCGCCCAGGACGGAGACGGGGACACGCTGATTCACGCCCTCATCGAGCGCGGCGGCCAGGATCCGGACTGGCTCACCGCGGACCAACTGGCGGGCAACCCGATTCGCGTGCCCGCACGGCAGTACCGGGAATGGTTCTCGCGGCTGGCGCCTGGGCTCGCCGAGCAGGTTGTCGAACACTGGGGCCCACCGCCCGGGACATTGTTTGTTGACACCAGCGCCAACCCCGAGGGCGATATTGTGATTGCTGCGCTACAAGCAGGAAACACGGTGCTCGTGGTGCAACCGCCCCGTGGATTCGGCGAAAATCCGGTCGCTATTTACCACGATCCTGATCTGCCGCCGAGTCATCATTACCTCGCCGCCTACCGCTGGTTGTCGGCTCCTCGCGAGGAGGGCGGCTTCGGCGCCGACGCGCTGGTGCACCTTGGCAAGCACGGCAACCTGGAGTGGTTACCCGGGAAAACCGTTGGGCTGTCGGCGGATTGTGCCACCGATGCCGCGATCGGCAACCTGCCGCTGATCTATCCGTTCCTGGTCAACGATCCGGGCGAGGGCACCCAGGCCAAGCGGCGGGCACACGCGACCCTTGTCGACCATTTGATTCCTCCCATGGCACGCGCCGAAACATACGGGGACATAGCCCGTTTGGAGCAGCTCCTCGATGAGCACGCGAACATCTCGGCGTTGGATCCGGCCAAACTGCCTGCCATCCGCCAACAGATCTGGACGCTGATGCGGGCAGCCAAGATGGACCACGACCTCGGGTTGGAGGAGCGCCCCGACGAAGACGTCTTCGACGACATGCTGTTGCATGTCGACGGATGGCTCTGTGAGATCAAGGATGTGCAGATCCGCGATGGCCTGCACATCCTGGGCAGTGCTCCCGAGGGCGGGGCCCAGGTCGATCTGGTGCTGGCCATCCTGCGTGCCCGTCAGATGTGGGCGGGCGAACAGTCGGTGCCCGGATTGCGCCAGGCACTCGGCCTGGTCGAGGACGGCACGGACGAGCGTGCGCTGGTGGATGAGATTGAACAGCAGGCACATTCCTTGCTGACCGCTCTGCAGGCCTCGGGCTGGAACCCCGACGCGGTGGACAAGCTCACCGCGGACCCGCAGGTCGCACAGATCCTGCGTTTCGCGGCCACCGAGGTAGTGCCCAGGCTCGACGGCACCAACGGTGAGATCGACGCGGTCCTGCGCGCGCTGGATGGCCGATTCATCGAGGCTGGGCCGTCCGGCTCGCCGCTGCGTGGGCTCGTCAACGTGCTGCCGACCGGGCGCAATTTCTATTCGGTGGACCCCAAGGCGGTTCCCTCGAAGTTGGCCTGGGAGACAGGCCAGGCTATGGCCGACTCGCTGCTTGAGCGGTACCGCACCGACTATGGCGATTGGCCACGTTCGGTGGGACTCTCCATCTGGGGAACGTCCGCGATGCGGACTTCCGGCGACGATATCGCCGAAGTGCTTGCACTCCTGGGTGTTCGGCCGGTGTGGGACGACGCTTCCCGCCGTGTGGTGAACCTGGAGGCCATCTCGCTGGCAGAACTCGGGCGGCCGCGGATCGACGTCACGGTGCGTATCTCGGGGTTCTTCCGCGATGCCTTCCCGCACGTAGTGACCATGCTTGATGACGCCGTCGCGCTCGCCGCCGGTCTCGAGGAACCTGCGGAGCAGAACTACCTGCGCGCGCACGCCGAAGCCGATCGCGCCGAGCACGGAGATTGGCGGCGCGCGACAATGCGCATATTCGGTTCCAAGCCGGGGACTTACGGCGCCGGGTTACTGCAACTGATTGATAGCCAAAACTGGCGCAACGACGCCGATTTGGAGCAGGTCTATACCGCATGGGGCGGGTTTGCCTATGGTCGGGGGCTCGATGGTGCCGCGGCGAGTGAGGACATGCGCCACCAGTACCGGCGGATCGCGGTGGCGGCCAAGAACACCGATACCCGCGAGCACGATATTGCCGACTCGGATGACTATTTCCAGTACCACGGCGGCATGGTCGCCGCGGTTCGGGCGCTCACCGGAAAGGCACCGGCGGCCTACATCGGCGACAACACCAGACCTGACTCCGTGCGCACTCGAACGTTATCTGAAGAAACCACAAGGGTTTTCCGTGCGCGTGTGGTCAACCCGCGGTGGCTGGAAGCGATGCGGAGGCACGGCTACAAGGGTGCTTTCGAAATGGCGGCCACCGTCGACTACCTGTTCGGGTACGACGCGACCGCGAACGTCATGGCCGACTGGATGTACGAACAGCTGACCAACAGCTACGTGCTCGACGAGCAGAATCGTAAGTTCATGCAGCAGTCCAACCCGTGGGCGCTGCACGGCATCGCTGAGAGGTTGCTGGAGGCTGCCAGTCGAGGCCTATGGGAAAAACCCGACCAGCGAGTTTTGGATGATTTGCGCTCGGTATTCCTGGAGACCGAGGGCGAACTGGAGTCGTAGCATCGGGACATGGCCCGGAACAAAGGCTTGGACATCGAGACGGTAGCGATCGGCCGCTACGTCTTGTTGACCACCTTCACGAAAGACGGTGTGCCGAAGTCGACTCCGATGTGGTTCGTGACCGAGGGCGATGAGCTGCTGATGACCACGGGCGGCGACTCCTGGAAGATCAAGCGGATCAGGCGCAGCCCGAGGGTGACGGTGGCCGTGTGTACCCAGCGTGGTCGGGCGATCAGTCCGACAGCAGACGGCACCGCCGCGGTGGTGGAGGATCCGGCGTCCGTCGAGCGTATCCGCGCCACGGTGCTCAAGCGCTATGGCTTGTTTGGCCGGATCGCGTGGGCGCTGAACAGCCGTCGCAGCGGTTCCAGAGTCGGAATTTCTGTGACGCTCGGCGCGCCGGAAGCGCAGTGACATACCTACGATGGGCGCATGGGTGCGAACCTCCCGGCGCCGACGTTCGATGACGTCTGTGCCGCCAAATATGTCCTGCTGACCACCTACACCAAGGACGGTCGGGCCAAGCCCGCCGCGGTCTGGGCGGCGCCGGAGAACGGCGAGCTTCTCGTGTGGACCGAGACGAACTCCTGGAAGGTGCGCCGCATCCGCAACACTCCACGGGTGACGCTGGCCGTCTGCGACGTGCGGGGCAAGGTTCGTAGCGGTGAGATCGAGGGAACCGCGCGGGTCCTGGATACCGACGGCACCGAGCGCGCCCGCGCGGCGATCACCCGCAAGTACGGCCTGGTGGGATGGGTGCTGGTGAAGGCGAGCATCCTGCGCCGCGGCAGCACCGGCACCATTGGGCTGGCCGTCACGGCCTGACCCGCACGTCGATACGGGAACCCAGCGGCATATCGGCTCGTTGAGTCGGTATGTGGCCAGGCCTATTTCTGCTGTACGTGATCGTCGAGGTGTCCGCGCTGGTGGCGTTGACGTCGGCCGTGGGCATCGGCTGGACCATCATCGCGGTCGCGGCGGCCTTCGTCGTCGGCCTCTTGCTGGCCGGATCCCAGGCCCGACGCGCCCTTGACCAGCTGCGACGAGGTGTGAGGTCGCCGGGTGGAGCAATCGCTGACGGTGCGCTGATCGCACTGGGCTCCGTCGCGGTGGTGATCCCCGGGCTGGTTTCCTCGGCCATCGGACTGCTGCTGCTCCTGCCGCCGACCCGTGCCGTGCTGCGGCCCGTCCTGACACTGGTCGCGGCCCGCCAACTGAGCCGGCGTGCACCCCTGGTCACCGTCATCCCTTCGGGGTTCGGCGCGTTTCAGACCGGCCGGCCCCGGGCGCGCACGGTCGACTACATCGACGGCGAGGTCATCGACGTCGCGGACGAATCCAGCGCACAGACCTTCAGATACCGTCCCGGCCACGACCTGCCTGCGTAGACGTCGCCTGAGCCCGGCAGAATTACCGAGTGCAGATTCGTTCGGGCGCTCTTCGCGCAAGCAGCTCATCGGAGCCGGGCGCTCTTCGCGCAAGCAGCTCATCGCAACTGCTCATCAACGCCCGGGTGCACAGCCCGTCCCATCCCGCGGCCACCGCGATGGCGGTGACCGGCGGTGTCATCAGCTGGATCGGCGAGGACGACCTCGGCCGCGCGGAGTTCCCGGACGCCCAGATCGTGGACCTGGAGGGTGCCTTTATGGCGCCCGCGTTTGTCGATGCCCACGTTCATGTCACTGCGCTCGGGCTGTCCATCATCGGGCTCGACCTGTCCGATGTGACCTCGCGCGAACAGTGCCTGGCCCGGTTGAACGCGTATGCCCGCGAGCACGCCGACGAGGTGATCTGGGGCCACGGCTGGGATGAATCACGATGGCCGGATCGGCATCCGCTGACCACTGCCGACCTCGACGCGGCGGCACCCGGCCGGGCCGTCTACCTCACCCGCATCGATGTGCATTCGGCCGCGGCATCGACCGCGCTGCGACAGCAGGTACCCGGACTTACCGAGGCCACCGGCTTCCACCCCGAGGAGCCGCTGGCCGCCGCGGCACACCATCTGTTGCGGGCCTACGCGCGCGATGCGCTCTCGGCGAAGGGGCGAGCCACCGCACGGCGGGCGGCCCTCGACACCGCCGCATCGCTCGGTTTGGTGTCGGTCCATGAATGCGGAGGGCCCGAGATCGGCGGGTTGGAGGACTTCCGCGAGCTGTTGGCCACCGAGCACGGCGTGCAGGTCACCGGCTACTGGGGGGAAGCGGCCCGCGATCCCGATCACGCGCGTGAACTTATGGCCTCGACAGGGGCTGCCGGTCTGGCCGGTGACCTCTTCGTCGACGGCGCCCTGGGATCGCGTACCGCCTGGCTGCAGGAGCCGTACCACGATGCGCCCCACACCTGCGGCACCAGACATCTGGATGCCGAAACGGTTGAAGCGCACCTGGACTCGTGCACGCAGGCCGGCATCACCGCGGGATTCCACGTGATCGGGGACGCCGCCGTCGCCCAAGTGGTCGAGGCCCTCGAGCGGGTTGCGGCGCGCCACGGTGTACCCGCCGTGGCGCGGTGCGGCCATCGGCTGGAACACCTCGAAATGATCTCCGCCGCACAGGCCGAGCAACTTGGCCGCCTCGGCGTGATCGCCAGCGTGCAACCGGCTTTCGACGCCCTATGGGGCGGCCCCGACGGCATGTACGCGGACCGACTCGGCGTGGACCGAGGTACTCAGCTAAACCCGCTGGCGCTGTTAGCATCCCAAGGCGTGCCCCTAGCGTTCGGTTCCGATGCCCCCGTCGCGCCCATGAATCCGTGGGTGACGGTACGGGCGGCGGCGCATCACCGCACCGCAAGTAGCTCCATATCGGTCCGTGCGGCATTCGGTGCCGCGACCCGAGGTGGCTGGCGCGCACAGGGAATTCACGATGGCGTCACCGGCACACTGGCCCCGGGAGCGATTGCCAGCTACGCGATCTGGGAGACAGGGGATCTGACCATCAACACCAGCCAACCGGGCGTTCAGCGGTGGTCCACCGACCCGCGCTCGCGCGTACCGGCACTGCCCGACTTATCGGACGCCACAGCTGTACTCCCCAAGTGTCTGCAGACCGTGCACCGCGGCAAGGTGATCCATGGCTGACGAGACTGTCGATGAGACGCGTGACGAGGATCTGGCTGATCTCGACGAGCAGTCCGACGTTCCGGCAGACGATGAGCCGGAGGCTCCCGTCGAGACCGGTCCTTCGCGCGGGAAGCTCTTCGCGGCGGCGGTAGGCGCGCGCGTCACGGCTTTCGGTCGAGCATGGATGCGGGCGGCGGCCCGCCAGGGCGCGGCCGTGGTCGGCGGTCTCGCATTGTGTGCGAGCTTCCCGCCCTGGGGTTTTTGGTGGGCGGCGTTCCCCGCATTGTCGGTCCTGGGACTGGTGCTGTGGTCGTCGAAGACCACGCTGCGCGGCGGACTGGGGTATGGGCTCCTATTCGGTCTGGCGTTCTTCATCCCGCTGTTGCCGTGGACGGGTCAGCTGGTCGGTGCCGTCCCGTGGTTGGCTTTGTCCTTGCTCTGCGCCACCTGGGTGGCACTGTTTGGCCTGCTGGCGGTCGCCGTGCGGAATCTGCCCGGTTGGCCGCTCTGGTTCGCCGCCGCATGGACGGCCACGGAATGGGGCAAGGCAAGCGTCCCGTTCGGCGGATTCCCTTGGGGCCGAATTGCTTTCGGCCAAGGCGATAGTCCGATGCTGAGTCTGGCCAGGTACGGGGGAGCGCCGTTGGTGTCCTTTGCGGTGGCCCTGGGTGCGTTTGCGGTCACCGCGCTGGGTATCGAGATGTATCGGTGGTGGCGCAGCCCGTCGGTGGGCCCGGATGGTGCCCGGCCGATGCCGTCGGTGCTGCTGCCGGGAACGTGCGTGTGCCTTGTCCTGATCGCGATGGCGGTCAGCTGGCAGCAGGTCCGGCACGCGAGCCACGGCGCCACGGACGGGCGGACCGTCACCGTCGCGGCCGTCCAGGGCAATGTGCCCCGGCTGGGCCTGGATTTCAATGCCCAACGGCGCGCGGTCCTCGACTATCACGTCAAGGAAACTCTCCTACTGGCCCAGGACGTCAAGGCCGGAAAGGCACCGGCGCCGCAGTTCGTGGTGTGGCCCGAGAACTCGTCGGATATCGATCCGATCCGCAATGCCGACGCGGCCGAGGCCATCAACGAAGCAGCGCAGGCCGTCGGGGTGCCGATTCTGGTCGGTGGAGTATTGCGGCATCCCGATTCCACCCCCGAACAGCCCAAGTCGATCAATTCCATCATCGTGTGGGACCCGAGCAGCGGCCCTGGTGAGCGTCACGACAAGCAGATCGTGCAACCGTTCGGCGAGTATCTGCCCTGGCGGAGCTTCTTCGCGCACTTCTCCGAGTACGCCGATCGAGCCGGGTACTTCGTCCCCGGGGACGGCAACGGCGTCGTCACCGCGGGAGGTGTCAAGATCGGTGTCGCCACCTGCTGGGAGGTCCTCTTCGATCGGGCGCTGCGGCAATCCACGCTCAACGGCGCCGAGATTCTCACGGTGCCAAGTAACAATGCCTTGTTCGGAACCGCGATGAGCGAGCAGCAGCTAGCCATCTCGAAGGTCAGGGCCGTCGAGCACGACCGGGAAGTCATCGTCGTCGGTACCACCGGGATCAGCGCCTTTGTCTCTCCCGACGGAGTCGACGCGGGCCGCACCAGGTTCTTCCAACCGGCCTACATCGACATGCAGGTACGACTGCATAACGACCTGACACCCGCCACGCAATGGGGGCCGTGGGTCGAATGGGCGATTGCTCTGATCGCCGTACTTGCCGTCCTGGCCTCGGCTGGCCTGGCGATACTGCACAATGGAGGGCTGAAGAGGCCGGAACGTGAGGTTGAGCCGGCCTCACCGATTAAGGAGACCTGACCGGAGTGGATCCCGTGACCGAACGTCCGAGTGCCCGGACCCTGGTGATCATTCCGACGTACAACGAGCGGGAGAACCTCCCGTTGATCCTCGGTCGGTTGCACAAGGCGCAACCCGATGTGCACGTGCTGATCGTCGATGACGGCAGCCCGGACGGGACCGGCGAGCTGGCCGACGAGGCAGCGCTTGCCGACCCTGATCGCGTACATGTCATGCACCGCAAGGAAAAGGGTGGCCTCGGCGCCGCCTACATCGCGGGCTTCGGCTGGGGTTTGGCCCGTCAGTACTCGGTGCTGGTGGAGATGGATGCCGACGGCAGCCATGCTCCCGAGCAGCTGTCCAGACTGCTCGACGCCGTGGACGCCGGAGCTGATCTGGCGATCGGCTCGCGGTACGTGCCCGGTGGCACCGTGGTCAACTGGCCGTGGCGACGGCTTGTCCTGTCCCGTAGCGCGAATGTCTATGCGCGGCTGGTGCTGGGAGTCAAGCCGCACGACATCACCGCGGGCTACCGTGCATACCGCCGTGAAGTGCTCGAAAAGCTGGATTTGGCGGCCGTCGAGTCGCACGGGTACTGCTTCCAGATCGATCTGACGCTGCGCACCATCGCGCACGGCTTCGAGGTTGTCGAGGTGCCGATCACCTTCACCGAGCGCGCGATCGGTGAATCCAAGATGAGTGGCTCGATCATCAATGAAGCCCTGGTCAAGGTGACCAAGTGGGGTGTCAAAAGCCGCTTGGACCGGGCCCGCGGCGTCAATCGCTGAGGTAGTCAGTCCTCACGCATTGCGGGCCATCAGGCCGCCGTCGACGGGAATGACCGCGCCGGTCAGATACGACGCGGCCGGCAGGCACACACTCAATGTCATGTGTGCGACTTCCTCGGCGCGACCGTAGCGGCGCAGTGCGGTACGCCGGCGGGCATAGGTGTCCTTGTCCTCGGCGGGAATCGCGGCCGTCATCGCGGTATCGATGGGCCCCGGGCAGATGCAGTTCACGGTGATCCCGTCCCGCCCCAGATCGACCGCCAGACTCCTGGTCAACCCGGCCAGGCCGGATTTGGCGGCGACATAGGGGCTGTCATACGGGGTGGCGCCGAGGGCCTCCGTGGATGCGATGTTCACCACGCGCGGGGCAGGGGAGTTGCGCAGAAACGGAAGTGCCGCGCGAACAACGCGCACCGGTGCGGTCAGGTGTACCGCAAGTGATCGATCCCAGGTATCGCCGTAATCGGGGTCATCGAGCGATCGGAACGCCGCGAACCCGGCATTGTTCACCACGATGTCCAGCCGGCCGAACCGTTCACCCACGGCGGCGACGACCTCGCTGATCTGCGTGTCATTGGTGACATCCAGCGCCCAGGGAACTGAGGCATCACCGATCGAGTCGGCGACGGCTTGTGCGTCTTCCAGGCGTAGATCGGTGACTGCGACGAATGCTCCGTCCGCGGCGAAAACGCGGGCGGTGGCTTCCCCCATCCCGCTCCCGGCGCCGGTAACGAGGGCAACCGAACCCGCTACCGATCTGCCGGGTGCACTCATGGGTGGGGTTGGACTGCCGCGGCTCTAGCCTCTACGGCGACCCTTGATCAGTTCCAGACGCTCTTTGAGCAGCTCATCGAGCTCTTCGACGCTGCGACGCTCCAGGAGCATGTCCCAGTGCGTGCGCGGTGGCTTGACCTTCTTGGGCTCGGGCACATCGCCGTCGAGCAGCGTGCCCTCCAAGCCATTGCGGCAAGCCCAGTTCGCCGGGATCTCGGCGTCATGGGCAAAGGGAACGTCGAATTCTTCACCGTTGTCGGTGCGGTAACGGGCCATACGACGGGGCGCCAGGTCGTGGTCACGATCGGTTTCGTAGCTGACGGCGCCGAGCCGGCTGCCTCGTAGCACGCGATCTGCCATGTGTACTTCTCCTCTTCACTGCGGGTCTGTGCGATCGGATCCCGCGTTTACATTGCTGGTGGCTGTCTACCTCAACGCGGCACCTGCGGCATTAGTTCCCTGTTCATGCAGGTTGTGGCCCTCATTATAGTTCGTGCACGCTCGCATGACTGTCACCGCTACGCATCTGTGACGCGTGGCGGTGGATACAACCGGAAAAGGAGTCTGTCTTAGCGACGCTGTGCCGTGGTGATCGCTGCCCGGCCGTCGGCAGGTGATCGACTGACATACGTCGGTGCGTAGTGCTGCAGTAACTCGAACGTGGTCAGGTGTGCCTCGCACGTGAAACCGTGTGAGGCGAGCAGAGCGTCGGCGTCGGCCGCGGTGAGACCGGTGAGATACGGCTCGCCGAATCGTGCGGCCGCCTGTGTCCAGAGCCGTGCGCGAGCGGAGGTGCTGTCCCCGGCCACGACATTGGTATCCAGGTAGTCGAAAACCAGTCGGCTGCCCGGCGCGCAGACCGCGGCGAGATCGGCCAGCGTCGCGTCCAGGGCTTCCCGGGTGAGATAGGCGGTCACTCCGAGCCAGATGATCAGACTGGGCCGGGTGGGATCGAACCCGCCCTCCAGAAGCTTCTCGCGGAGCGCGTCGTGCTCGAAATCGCAAGGTACCCAAACGATGTGATCGTTTCCGTCGCACGGCCGGAGCCGTTCCATGACGGCGCGTTTGTCCGCTTGAGTGGGAGGCGCGTCGACCTCGAAGATCTTCACTGGGCTGTCCGCGGCCCGGCGCAACGACGTGGTATCGAATCCGGCACCCAGCAGCACCACCTGATCGACACCGTCGTTGATGACGGCCTCAAGCACGTCGTCGGTGTAGCGCGCTCGCAAGACCAGGAAGAAGTGGCCGGCGGCACCGAATACGGATTTCAGTAATTCGATGAATGCGCGGGCGGCCAGGGGATGGATCAAACACACCCGCAACAGGGGACTACGGATGAAGTACCGCGAATAGGGATCGTCTAGCAGACGACGATCCGGTGGCTGTAGCGTCTCGGCCGCGCGTTGGGCGGCGCAGGATTGCGCCGTAAAACTCGCCCGACGATCTAGACGGCGACTTTTCACGCGCCGGTCTCCGTATCTGGTGTACAGCCATTATCTATTCTGCGGTTTTTGGACAAAGGTTTCCTTTTTATATCGGGCTCGCACCGGTCGTTGAGCGAACCAGTGATGGGTCCGTTTCCCTCAGCGCGCGGCACGGCACCCGCATGGGCCACCAGAACCACCGGCCCAGGAGGGTCGCGATGGAGGGGATGACGAGCGAGCGGACGATGAGCGTGTCGAGCAGGAGCCCGACGCCGACCGTGGTGCCGATCTGGGCCAGGGTGCTGGAGTAGCCGGCGATCAGCGCGAACATCGTGAAACCGAAGATCAGACCCGCGGTGGTGACCACACTGCCCGTGCCCACCATGGAACGGATGATCCCGGTCTTGATTCCGGCACGTAACTCTTCTTTGAAGCGGGCCACGAGTAGCAAGTTGTAGTCGGCGCCGACCGCGACCAAGAAGATGAAGGAGCACGGTGCGACCGCCCAGTGCAACGGCAGACCCACGCCGTATTGCCAGATGGCGACACTGAGCCCCCACGCGGAGAGAAATGACAGTCCCACGGTGCCGACGACGGCGACCGCGGCGACGAAGCTGCGCAGCAGCAGCAGGACTACGCAGAACACGAAGGCGAATGCTGCCACCGCGCTGGTGATGAAGTCTTCCTTGGCGAAGGCGGCGATGTTGAGCAGGGTGCCTCCGGCTCCACCGATGCTCACCGTGCTGCCGCCGAGTGAGGTGCCTTTGAGTGCTGCCTTCGCGGTGGGGACGATCTTTGCGCTGTAATCCATGCTCTCCCGGCTGAAGGAGTTCACATCGCCCATGACCAGCATCCGGGTGATCTTGCCGTCCGGGGAGAAGAAGACGGACATCGCGGATTGGAACAGCGGGGACTCGAAGGCCTGACTGGGGAGGAAGAAGTATCCGCTCGGGTCACCCTTCATATAGGTGTCGGCGATCTCCCGTAGGAACTGGGTGACCTCATTCATTTGCAGCAGCAGCGAGTCGGCCATGCCGCGGATGGGCGTCAGCGTTCGTTGCGCGTCGGCGAGGAACTGGTCCAACATGCGGACCTGAATCACCAAGTTCGGCAACGACTCTGAGGCGACACGGGAGGCGTCCACAAGATCCTCGAACTTGCGCCCTCCGGAATCGTTGAGTGCGTCGAGCACCGAGAGTCCGGTCAGCGCCGTGTTGCAGGGAAGGATCTGTTTGCAATCGGGGACCATGTCCACGAGCTGGCCTGCCGTATCGATGCCGCCCGCGAGCAGCGGCTGCATCTCGTTGTGGACGCCCTTCGCCATCTTCAACAAGTCGATGAGACGTTGCCGGGTGGCCTTGCCCGTACCGCCGGGAAGCTCGACGGCGCGCTGGGTGACCTGAAGATCCCTGAGGACTACCTTGACCCCCACGGAGAGCTGATCGATTTGGCCGGTGATTCGGGCGATGCCGTTGAGTTGTGTGCTGACCATCTCGGCTATTTGGGACATCCGTTCGCCGATGTATCCGCCTTGGTAGGTCAGGGTGCCTTGAGGCAGCGGCGAGATGAGCGGGCGGGTGATGCCTTGCACCGCTTGCACACCGTCGACGCTGTAGACGGCATTGGTCAGCTTCGCGAGCGCGATCAGGTCCGCGGAGTTGCGCATGTCGTGATCGGCCTCGACGAAGAGCAGATTCGGGTTCAGCATGTTGGGGGGCAGGTGCCTATCGGCGGCATCGAGGCCCAGGTTTGCTTCGGTGTTGGCCGGTTGGGCCGCCCGCTCGTTGTAGCTGATGACATACGTCGGCAGCACGAGAATGGCGAGTGCGAGCACGGCGAGGCTGCCGGCCAGTACCGGGCCGGGCCAGCGGACCACGTGGGTGGCGATGCGTCTCCAGCGCCGGATGGCCCGGTCGCCGCGGGGCTCGTAGAGTCCGAGCCTGCAACCGATCGCCAGTAGCGCGGGGCCCAGGGTCAGCGCCGCGGCCAGCGCGGTGAGGATGCCGATGGTGCACGGCAGACCGGACGTGGAAAATGCGGCGAGCCTGGTCAGGGTCATACATGCCGTCGCGCCCGCCACGGTCAGTCCGGAGGCGAAGATGATGCGCTGCACACTCGATAACGCGGTGTAGTACGCCGTCGTGGGGTCCTGGCCGGCTCGTCGTGCCTCTTGATATCGGCCCAGCAGGAAGATGCCGTAGTCGGTCCCCGCACCGAGGACGATGCCGGCCAGCAGGCTCGAGGCGAATATGGAGATGCCGATGACGCCGCGTTCGCCGAGAAGGGCGACGATCGGTCGGGCCGTCACCAGGGCAACCGCCACGACCAGCAGCGGCATCGATGCCGTGAACAGCGAGCGGTAGGTCAACGACATGATGATCGTGATGCAGATGGCGCACGCGATGATGATCGGCAGGATCGACCGGTTGATCGCCAGCAGTTCGTCGTTCACGACCGCGGATGGACCCGTCACATAGATCTTGACCCCCGCGGGAGGCGGGTACGCCTTGACGATGTCGCGCACCGCCTGGGTCGACTCCATGGCCAACGCGGTGCCCATGTTGCCGCTCAGGTTCAGATAGCTGAACGAGGCCTTCCGGTCCTGGCTTTCGAACGCCGGGGCGAATGACGGGTCGGACCATAGGTCGATCGTCGTGATGACATGTTTCTTGTCCGCCTTGAACTTCGCCATCAGGTCGGCGTAGTAGCCGTGCATCTCTGCTCCAAAGGGCTTGTCGCCCTCGGCCAGAACCGCCACGAAGTTATTGGTGCCGCCGTCACCGAAGTACTTGCCCATATTGGAGAGCGCCTGCACCGAGGAGGCCTCGTCCGGCAAGAAGGACAGCGCGTGCCCCTCGATCACCTTCTCGAGCTGGGGGCCCGCGGCATTGAGCCCGCAGGCGAGCAACACCCACAGGATGACAATAGGTATGGAAAGCCCGTACAGCAGTCGGGCATACAGGGGTCTGTGTTGCTCGCTGCTGGTGTAGGTGTCGCGACGGAACGGCACAGAGAACTCGTTGCGCACACGTCTACCGAATGCTCGCGATCGAACGGAGAAGCTGTCCTTGCCGCCGGCGGCCGGTATCGGCCCGGTGACCGCGTCGGTCTCGTCCCCGTTCATGCGACTTGCACCTTGCAGCTCGCGATGCCACCGGTGGCGGTCGCGACTTGTTCGTCGCGGACCTTTCCGTTGACGGTGATCCGGCATCCGACTCCGGTGGTATTGGATTGCACCACCATGCTCGTCACGAGGGATGGTTCCACGGTGCGTAGCGCCTCCTGCCATGGCAGGACGGTGTCGACGTTCTGGTTGTGGCCGTCGTCGTCGAGATAGGAGACCGTCGCCGGAGTCCCGGCCGGCCCGACCGCCTCGTACTGAATCGTCCGTTCGGTGAGGCTGCCCAGCGTGGGCAGGCGGCCCACGGTTCCCGCCGCCTCGTCCGGGATGTCGGTCGAACGCAGCTTGAAGATGAACAGCGCTGCGACGGTAAGCACCGCCAGCACAACAAGATACACCCAAGCGTTCCTCATCGAGCTACCTTTGGGTGAAGCGACAAAGTCATCTGAAACGCCCTTCGTGTTGCCAATCAGACGGGTACAGTCCGAACTCCACAGAATGACTCGACAGGTAAAGCATCGTTAGTGGTCAAGATGATTCCAGATCAGTTCGAATGTCTCGCTATTTCGGCAAAAGTTCCATTGTCTCCAGGTAAGTTCAACAACTAGGAGAGGGCAGGGCGTTGGTCGCAGTGGCTATCATTGGCATCGGGTGCAGATTCCCCGGTGGCATAGAAGATGCGGACAGCTTTTGGGAATTCGTGTTACTCAAAGGCGATGCCGTCGCAGACATTCCGAAGGACCGCTGGGATGCGGATAAGTTCTACGATCCAGACCCTGACACTCCGGGGCGGATGTACACCCGGCGGGCAAGCTTCCTCGCCCAGGGCTTCCGCCGATTTGATGCGGACTTCTTCGGGATCTCGCACCGCGAGGCCGCCGTCCTCGACCCGCAGCAGCGACTCCTTCTCGAAACCTCTTGGGAGGCACTCGATGACGCGGGTATCGCGGGGCAGGCGCTGGGCGGCAAGGTAGGCACCTTCATCGGCGGCTTCATGAACGACAACATGATCAGCCGGGGGCTTGCCCGAAACCTCGAGAAGATCAACAACTTTGCCGCGTTCAGCGCATCCCAGACCCTGCTGTCCAACCGAATCGCCCACGCGCTCGACCTCTGGGGGCCGAGCATGACCGTGGACACCGCGTGCTCTTCCTCGCTCGTCACAACGCATCTCGCGGTGCGTGCGGTCGCGAACGGCGAATGCGATGTGGCGCTCGCCGGCGGCGTTAATGTCATGTTCCAGCCGGAAACGTTCATCACCATGTGCAAGGGCAGGTTCCTCGCGGCAGATGGCCGCTGTAAGTCGTTCGACGCGGCCGCGGACGGCTATGGCCGCGGCGAGGGTGTCGGCATCGTCGTACTCAAGAACCTGGAGCAAGCGCAGCGGGACGGCGACCGTATCTATGCGGTGATCCGGGGTAGTGGGGTCAATCAGGACGGTCGGACGATAGCGCTGCCCGTGCCAAATCCGTTGTCGCAACAGCGTCTTGCCGAACAGGTGCTCGCAGAGGCGGGTGTCGATCCCGCGCTCGTCGGATACGTCGAGGCACACGGTACCGGTACGAGCGTCGGGGATCCGCTGGAGGCGGAGGCGCTGGGCCACTCATATGGCCAGGCTGCCGGCCGCACCCAATCTCTGATCATCGGCTCGGTGAAGAACAACTTCGGGCACACCGAGGCCGCCGCCGGCGTCGCGGGCCTGATCAAGGCCGCGCTCACGGTGCAGCGGCGCACCATCGCGCCGCAGGTCGTGCTCGACAAGCTCAATCCCCAGATTCCCTTCGACGAGCTCAGGATTCGGGTCCCGCTCGAGGTGGAGACCTACCCCGATCTGGGCGCGCCAGCGTACGCCGCGGTGAACAGCTTCGGCTACGGCGGGGCCAATGCGCATGTGTTGGTCTCCGAGCCTCCCGCACCGACAGCCCTCGAGGCTCCCGTGCCGGTCCGCGACAGCATCCGGATCTTTCCGGTCTCGGCACGCAGTGGTACGGCGCTGCATGAGGTCGCCGCGCGGTATGCAGAGATGCTCCGTACCGACAAGGGTGCGGCAGACGAGGCGAGCACGGTCTCCGACGACTATGCGCAGCGCCTGAAGACTGCGGCCACCGGGCGGCGGGCGCAGCACCACCTCCGTAAGGGCTTCATCTATCGCGACGCGGATGATCTGCTGGTACAGCTCAATTCCTATGCCGAGAGCGAGGAAGCGGCTCCGCCGCGTGCCCTCGTCGAGGGCATCTCGGATCCCGTGTTCGTCTTCAGTGGCATGGGTCCACAGTGGTGGGGGATGGCGCGCGGCTTGCTGGAGTGCCAGGGGGTGTTCCGGGACACCGCCGCCGACATCGATGCGGTGTTCCAGGAGCTTTCGGGCTGGTCGGTGATCGCAGAACTGCTGCGATCACAAGGGGATTCGCGTGTGAGTCGCACCGAGATCGCCCAGCCGGCGAACTTCCTGGTGCAGTCGGCATTGGCCAAGCACCTCGAACAGTTCGGCATCCGGCCCACAGCGGTAGTGGGGCACAGCGTCGGTGAGGTGGCCGCGGCCTACGTCGGCGGCGCATTGTCGCTGCGGGACGCCGCCACTGTCTCGTTCCACCGGTCTCGCTTGCAGGCGAAGACGGCGGGCTCGGGTGGCATGCTCGCGGTCGGACTTGATGCCGAGGAGGCCCAGCGCCGTGCCGCACGCTTTGGCACCGCCGTGTGCGTCGCGGCGATCAACAGCGCCGCGGCGACGACGCTGTCCGGTGACTCCGCGGCACTGCAGACCCTGCACGACGAACTTGCCGGGGACGGGATTTTCGCCCGGATGCTGCACGTGGAGGTCCCGTATCACAGCCAGCTCATGGATCCCATCCTCGACGAGTTGGCGACTTCCCTCGCGGGGTTGACGCCGCTGCCGACGGACATCCCGTTGTACTCGACGGTTACCGGCGAGAAGGTGAACAGCGCGGCATTCGCCGATCCCGCCTACTGGTGCCAGAACGTGCGTGAAAGTGTCCTGTTCGCAAGGGCGGTCGACACGCTCATCGCGGACCGGTATCGGGTCTTCCTCGAGGTCGGGCCGCACCCGGTTCTTCTGGGTAACCTGCGAGAGAGCTTTGTGCGCCACAGTATTTCCGGTGCCGCGGTGCAGACGCTGCACCGCGATCAGGATGACGAGCAGTCGGTGTTGCAGGCCATCACCGACCTGTACGCGGTGGGCGCTATCGATGCGCCCGGGCAGGCGGACATCTACGAGCACGGCGTGATCGCGCATATGGACCTGCCGAAATACCCGTGGTCGCAAGAGGAAGTGTGGGAGGAAGATCCCCTCACATTGCGCGCGCGGTACGGCGACGCCGACCGTTTCGCGCTTCTCGGTGACCGCGCGGACGCGCTGACGCCGCAATGGGAGGTCACCTTGGCCCCCGCGAATCTGCCGTGGCTGCCTGACCATACGGTCCTCGGCTCGGTGGTGCTGCCGGGAACCGCGTACCTGGACGCCGCCTTGTCCGCGGTGCGTCAACGCTCCGGTAGAGGCCAGGCCGGATTGGACTCGGTGGTCTTCGCGGTGCCGTTGGTCGTCGCCGAGCACGATGCCCCGATCACCCGCATCACCGTGGACGAACCCACCAAACGGTTCATCGTCAACGGCCGTTCCGCGCACACCCAGATGTGGACGGCACACGCCAATGGCCGTCTGGTGGAGGCGAATCTGGGGACGTCCCGGATCGAGGTTCCGGCGCAGTCGGTCAACGACAGGGTCTTCGACGGCCAGGATGTCTACACGGGGCTGGCCGCGGTCGGGCTCTCTTACGGGCCGGCGTTTCAGCGAATCCAGAGTGTGCGCATCGGATCGGCGGGCTGCGTCGCGCAGCTGGCGAGTCTGGTGGACGGTCCCGAATCTGGTTCCGCACCAAAACATGCCGTGCATCCGGCGCTCGCCGACGCGGCACTGCAATGCATCGCGGTTCTCCTGGCGGCGCGTCCGGAACTGGATATACCGCCGACGGCGCATGTCCCGGCTTCGATTGATCGCGTGCGGCTCTACCACGAGGTTCCCGAGGATCCGATCGCGGTCGTCGAGATCACCAGCACGCAGCCGTTGCGAGCCAACGCTTATCTGGCGTCGCGGGACGGCGAGGTCGCACTGGCGATGACGGGGGTCACCCTGCGGCCGGTCGGGTCGGCCTCGGCGCCGCTGTCCGAGCTTGAGCAGTACTTCTACGAACCCCGTTGGGAGCCTTTGGAGGAGGAGGTTGAGGGACAGCCTGCCGCTGCCGCCCCGACGCCGGTGGCCCGCGCCGCTAACGCGATCATCGAAATTGGGGAGGTGGCCGCGGCCGTCGCCGAAGGCGCTCGTCGTGCGGCCGCCGCCGGTGTCGCGGTCTTGAGCGCTGACACCGTGCACAGAGCAGATCTCGCCGAGACTTTCGCGGCGGCTCTGCACCGGGACGAGTTCTTGCGAGTGCTGGTCACTGTGGGCTCCGGGAAATCCGCCGTGGATAACGTCGATCGGCTCGTCACCGTCGCGCAAGCGTTGCGGGTGGTCCTGGAGGCAGAGACCGACCGCGGTGTCGTGAGTCCGGACGTGCAGGTGGTCGTGGTGAGCAAGAACGCCTTCCTCGCGCCGGGAGATCATGGCTTGGACCTCGATCAGGTGGCGCTGGTGGGGGCGCGCCGGGTGTTGGCGAACGAGCAACATCCCGCCAAATGGTCCCTGATGGATCTGACCGATGGGGTCACAGCGGACGAGGTGACCACGGAGATCGGTGCGATGAATCGCGCCGAAGAAGTGGCGGTGCGTACGGGTGTGCGGTGGACCCAACGGATGCGCCGGTCACTGCCGGAGCTCGTCGCGCCGTGGGAGGAACCGTTCGCGCCCACCGATCCGGACGTGGCCTACGAGGTGCAGATCCCGGATACCCGGACGCTCAAGGACATCACGCTGCGCGCGTGCGATCGCATCGAGCCGGGGCCCCGGCAGGTGGAAGTCCGCATCGAGACCGTCGGTCTCAACTACAAGGACCCCTTGAAGGTCCTCGGAATCCTGACGGAGCGCGAGCTCGGTAAGACCTATTTCAAGCTGGAGCCCGGCATGGAGGGCTTCGGTGTCGTCACGCGTGTGGGCTCCCAGGTTGACGAGCTGCGGGTCGGCGAAAGCATCGCGGTCGCCGAGCGGGGTCTGCTGCGCCGCTACCTGACCTTCGATCTGGACGGCGGCGCGGCCTGGGAGCCGATAGCGGACGTGCATCTGCAGCGGGAGGAATTCGACCCGCTTGCCGTCGGCTCCGGTGTCCCGTTCTTCACCGCCGGCTATGCGTTCTACAAGCTTGCCGACCTGCAGCCCGGCGAGACCGTTCTGGTGCACGGCGCCGCGGGCGGTATGGGCATGGCCGCGGTTCAGGTCGCGGTCAACATGGGTGCGGTCGTGTACGCGACGGCCGGCAGCGAGGAGCGTCGGCGCGCGGCACTGGACCTGGGCGCCACCGCGGCCTTCGACTCGCGCTCGATCGGGTTCGTCGACGACATTCTGGGGATCACCGAAGGACGCGGGGTCGACGTCATCTACAACTCGCTGCCCGGCGAGATGATCGCCCAGAACTTCGCGGTCGCCGGAGAGTTCTGCCGGATCATCGAGATCGGGAAGGCCGACATTTACTTCGGCGGGGCAACGGATCTCAAGCCGTTCAGCGGCAACCTGTCGTTTCACTCCGTCGACATGGATCGCATGCTGCGGATGCGGCCGGAGATCTTCCGCGAGCTGCGGCGCGAATGCACCGAGATGCTCACCGCGGGCAAGCTCACCCCACTCCCGTACACGAGATTCCCGATCGACCAGATTGTGGGGGCGTTCGAGGCGGTATTCCGTGCGGAGCACATGGGCCGGATCGTGCTGGATCTACGCGATCAGACCCCGACGCTGCTGCCCCGAAAGTCCGACCCGGTCCCGGTGCGTCCGGGCCACTCCTACCTCATCACCGGTGGATTCGGCGGGTTCGGGCTGGCCACCGCCCGTTCGTTGGCCAGGGCGGGGGCGACTCATCTGATTCTCGCGAGCCGCAGCGGTGCCACGACGGAAGTGGCGCGAGCACAGATCGAGGCTTTGCGTGCCGCCGACGTCGATGTGTGGGAAGAGCGGATCGATATCAGTGACTATGACCAGGTCGCGGACCTGGTCGCGAAGGTGGAAGCTTCGGGGCACCCGCTGCGCGGCGTTTTCCACGCCGCCGCGGTGGCGCATGACGAGGTGATCGCCGATATCAGCGCGGAGTCGCTGTACAAGGTCTTCGGCCCGAAGGTGAGCGGTGCGCTGAACCTCGACAGGGCCACGCGTGAGCACAATGTGCAGCTCGACCACTTCGTGCTGTACTCCTCGATCAGTGGTCTCATCGGCATCGTGCCGCAGCTGACGTATGCCGCGGCGAACAGCATGCTGGACGGTCTCGCCGTCTCGCGGCACGCGGCCGGGCTGCCGGCTCTGTCGGTGAACTGGGGCGCGATGAGTGGTGGCGGCATGGCCGAGTCGGATGCCATCGTCAAGTTCCTCGACTCGGTGGGGCTGCGCCGCCTGAACATGGATCTGGGAGCAACACTCATGCAGGAGTGCTCCCGTTTCCCGCTGCCACAGGTCGCCATCGCGGGTATCGATTGGGGAGTCTTGCGTACCCCGTTGCCCTCGACCGCCAAGAGCACCCGTTTTGCGCATTTGTCCGCGGAGGCTGCCGCCGTGTCGAACGAACAGGCTGCCTTCCGCGCGGCGGTGTTGGCGCTGCCGGAGGAGGAACGCGGGCCGATGGTCACCAAGGAGCTGGCCAAGGAACTCGCCAACGTTCTCAAGGTCGACGTGGACAGCATCGATCCGACGGGACCGATTGCCGATCTCGGGATCGATTCGCTGATGGCGGTGGAGTTCGCCGCCCGAGCCGGCAAGCAGTTGAACATCCAGATCAGTGCGTTTCAGTTCACCCCGGATCTCACTCTTGAGGCGGTGGGTGCCCGGGTGGCGCTGCTCATTGCACAGGGGGTCGGCGATCCCGACCACGACGGGATGTAGCTGGTCGTGACTACTACTCAGCCGCCCGCTCCGCTCGAGTGTTGGTGGTGGCCTCGGGCGTATCAGCCGTCGTTGCCCACCGTGCTGTTTTTCCCGGGAGCTGGGGCGAACCACGCTGGCGAGCAGCACCTGGTTCCGCATCTGGCGGGGGTGAACTTCGGGGTGTGGCGGATGCCGGGGCGCTGGACCCGGTCGGCCGAGCCGCATCCGGACAACCTGCTCAGGCTCGCAACGGAGTGTGCGGAGTCCGTGATCGGACTCGGCTGCCGGCGTCCGGTCCTGGCCGGGAAAAGTTTCGGCGGGCTACTGGGTTATGCGGTATGCCAGGTATTGGAGGCTCGCAATTTCGAAGTGGGCCGGTTCATTCCGGTGGTGAGCGGCCATCCGTCTCTCTGGGGCATGGATGCTATCTACGGCAAGGCCCGCGGCCATAGTCTGAAAGAGCACGCAACCTGGAGGCTCGCCAACGATGAGCAGCGCGGCGCCTGGCCCCCGAGGAAAATCGCGGACGAGGCGCTACTGGAACAGGCGCGACTATTCGTGGTGACCGACCTCAGTCTCGGTCTGCAATCGATCCCGCATCATCGGATCAAAACGCCGACCACCGAGGTGAGCGCAAAAGATGATGAGGTGCTGCCGAAGTTCGCCGCACCACGCCGGTGGGCCGCGTACACGCGTGGTGAGTTCACGAGCATCCTCGTGACGGGCGGACATTACTTCTACTGGGCGAATCCTCAGGCCTTGGCGACCATTCTGACCAATGAGGCAGAGTTCGCATTCAGCGGTTCATTCTCGTAGCCAACAAGATTCGGCACATTTGACGTGCTACGGCTCTGTGCGCTGACAGTCCGGGCCGGTGTACTGCCAGTTCGAGTTGCTTGTGTACTCACAACCCGGGCCTACGTACTTCCAGGCTGGGGGCGGGGCCGGGGCGCGCAGTTGACCGCCTTCGCCCGATCCGTTCCGACCCGAATACCGCCAGCCCCAACCACCGAACCAGCTGTCCGGGTTGACGCAGCCTGTCATGGTTCCCGGTCCCCACGGTCCCCATAGGGGTGGGGGCGGGGGTGGGGGGTTGAGCCCGTCGAAGCACACATCCGCGGGAGCCGGCGTCGGCTGCGCCGTGGCCGGCGCCGCGTTCATGACTGCGGCCGGAGCGGCGATGACGCCTGCTGCTAACACGGCCTGCCCGAGCATGAGGATCTTCTTCATCGCACAACCTCCGACGTTGGATGCCGCTGTGACTCCGCAAGATTAGCGCACTCTTGGCTGTTTTCCGGGCAATTGCGGTAATTGCGCTCATTGGTACGGCGTGGAGCGAAGCGATGCCTGCGGCACCCGTCTACCAGTGATGTTACCGAGGCTGGCGCGGGCAGGACGGACAACACAATGAGTTGCCCAACCCCAACGACGGGTGGCCCGGTGGCGGTGTGGCAGGCAAGGCCGTGTGCGAGTGCGGACGGGGGCCACCACTACGCTTCTGAACGTGGCACGTCGCAAACATGCTCAGCCCTGCAAGTGGTGCGGGCGTGAAGTCGACGACGCCGAATTGGGCCGGCGGCGCCAGTATTGCCGCCAATCATGTCGTCAGCGCGCCTACGAGCAGCGGGCGGCGGTCAAGGGCACCTCGGTGCCCGCCGATGCCGTGGTGCTCACCGCCGACGAAGCGACCGACCTGGCCGATCGGGTGTATCAGGCGCGATGTGCGGCCGAGGATGTCGCGACCGCAGTCGACGAGGGCGCGAGCCAGGACGAGCTGCGTCAACTGTGCGAGGAGCTGTTGCGGGCCGCCAAGGCCGCCGACGGCTGGCGCTAACTTTCTTGCTCGTGGCGGCCGGGATACCCGTCGAATCACCGCGAAATTAACTCTTCACGGAATCGGAACGCGCCCATAGGTTGTCGGTCACCTACCGATATCAGTTGAGACACCGCCGCCGACCCGTGAGGACTCTCGAGCTTTTCATGACCACCCGTAATACGTTGGTGGCCGCTGCGGCGACTGACTCCGATGCCTCTGTCTCCCGCCCGTCCCGGCGGGAGCGGATCTTCGGTCGGCGCTGGGAGATCATTCGTTTTCTCTCGCCGTTCACGGTGCTGCTGATCTGGCAGGCCGGTAGTGCGTGGGGGCTGATCGATCCAGACATCCTGCCCGCACCATCGACCATCGCCCGCGCCGGAATCGAATTGATCGGCAACGGGCAGCTTGCCGAGGCGTTGCGGGTCTCCGGAGTACGTGCCGGCGAAGGTCTGCTGCTGGGCGGCCTGGTCGGAGTGGTGCTGGGTGCGGCGGTCGGGTTGTCGCGGCTTGTCGACGCCGCGGTGGACCCGACCATGCAGATGATCCGTGCGCTGCCGCATCTGGGGCTGATTCCGCTGTTCATCTTGTGGTTCGGCATCGGTGAGTTGCCCAAGGTGCTGATGGTGGCACTTGGTGCGGCGTTCCCTTTGTACCTCAACACCACGTCCGCGATCCGGCAGGTGGATCCCAAACTCTTCGAAACCGCACAGGTACTTGGGTTTTCGTTTTGGCAGCGGTTGCGTGTCATCATCGTCCCCGGCGCCACGCCGCAGGTGCTCGTGGGGTTGCGCCAGTCCCTGGCGTTGTCCTGGCTCACCCTCATCGTCGCCGAGCAGATCAATGCCGACGCCGGGGTGGGATTCCTGATCAACAACGCACGCGACTTCCTTCGTATCGACGTCATCATCTTCGGCCTGGTCGTCTACGCGTTGTTGGGCATTGTCACCGACGCCATCGTGCGGGTGCTGGAACGGCGTGCGTTGCGATACCGATCATGAAAGGCCCATCATGACAGTGGTTTTCGAGGTGACTCAATTGTCGCCGGAGCGTGCCATGCCTGCGGCTGAACTGTCCGGAGTGACCAAATGGTACGGGCGCAACCGGGTGCTCGACGACGTCTCGCTACGGGTCGGTCAGGGTGAGATTGTGGCGCTGGTCGGGCGCAGCGGCTCCGGCAAGTCGACGGTTCTCCGGGTGCTGTCCGGCCTGGCCGGGGACCACGACGGCGAGCGCGAAGTACTCGGAGCTCCGGCTGTTGCCTTCCAGGAGCCGCGGCTGTTCCCGTGGCGTTCGGTGCGCGAGAACGTGCGGTACGGGCTAACCCGCACCAAACTTTCTAAGGCGGAGGCATTTTCGCGCGTTGATCGAGCCCTGGACGAGGTGGGGCTCGCCGACAAGGCGCAGGCCTGGCCGCTGACGCTCTCGGGCGGGCAGGCGCAGCGGGTGTCTTTGGCACGGGCGCTTGTCGCCGAGCCACGGCTGCTGCTACTCGACGAGCCCTTCGGCGCACTCGACGCGCTGACCCGGCTTTCGATGCACCGACTGCTACTGAACCTCTGGCGCGAGCACGCGTTTGGCGTGCTGCTGGTCACCCATGACGTAGACGAGGCGATATCGCTGGCCGACACTGTGCTGGTGCTCGACGAGGGCCGGTTGGCGCACACCCTGCGCATCCGCAATCCCCGTAAACCCCACGGTAAGCACGACGTCGAAACCGAGAACTACCGAGGAGAGCTCCTTGCGCAGCTTGGTGTTTAAGTCAATCGTCAGCGCAACCGCGATCGTGCTGTCGTTGACGGCCTGCACCTCCGGCCGCGACGATAAGGGCGACTCCGCGGCGCCGCAGCTCGTCCCCATCTCGGAGCTGGCGGGTCTGACGCTGCGCGTGGGCGATCAGAAGGGCGGCACCGAGTCGCTGTTGCGGGCGGCGGGCGAGCTCGACAATGCGCCGTACAAGATCGAATTCTCCACCTTCACTTTCGGTCCCCCGCAGATCGAGGCGTTGACCGCCGGCAAGATCGACTTCGCCGTCACCGGGAACACGCCGCCGATCTTCGGTGCCGCGTCAAAGGCGAGAATCAAGGTGGTATCTGGGTATACGAATGACGCCTCGGGTGACCAGATCCTGGTCGCCGACGCTTCCCCAATCCACTCGGTGGCCGACCTGCGGGGCAAGAAGGTGGTTGTCGGGAAGGGGAGTTCGGCACACGGCAATCTGTTGCTTCAGCTACAGAAGGCCAATCTCACCATCAAGGATATTCAGCCGATCTTCCTGCAGCCGGCTGATGCGTTCACGGCATTGAGCCAGGGCCAAGCGGACGCATGGGCCATCTGGGACCCGTATACGGCACTGGCCCAGAAGCAGCTGAAGGTTCGCACTCTCGCGACCGCGACCGGTGTCGCGAACGGATACGGATTCGGTGTCGCAGCACAGGTTGCGCTGCGTGACGCTCGGCGCAATACGGCACTGTCGGACTTGGTTCAGCGCATCGCACGGGCCAGCGTGTGGGCCCAGGCCCATCCACAGGAGTGGTACGGAAAGTACGCTGCCGCAATTGGAATCGATCCGGCGGCAGCAGAACTCGCGCAATCGCGCAGCTTGCGGCTGTCGATACCGCTGGACTCCGAGGTCAACGCTTCCGAGCAGAAGCTGGCCGATCTGTTCGCGCAGTCGGGCCAGATTCAGGGCACGCTCATCTTCTCAGATTTCGTCGACGACCGTTTCGACAACGCCCTCAAACAGTTCTTCGCCAAGTCCCAGTAACCCGCACAAGGAGAGTAATTCCCGTGGCCGCCAAGTTTTTCTGGTTTTTGCCCACCAACGGAGACAGCCGTTCGATCGTGGGCGCCTCTCACGCCTCGACGCATCACACTGTGCCGGCGGGTTACCGCGAACCGAGCCTGCGGTACCTCGGCGAAGTCGCGCGTGCCGCGGACCGGCTGGGCTTTGAGGGTGTGCTGACCCCCACCGGGACCTGGTGCGAGGACGCGTGGCTGACCGCGGCGGGGCTGCTGGATCAGACGGAACGCCTGAAGTTCTTGGTGGCATTCCGGCCGGGTCTGGTCCCGCCGACTCTGGCCGCGCAGCAGGCGGCGACCCTGCAGCGCTTCTCGAACGGCCGGCTGCTGCTCAACGTGGTCAGCGGCGGCGACGACGCCGAACAGCGGCGCTTCGGAGATTGGCTCACGCACGACGAGCGGTACGAGCGCACGGGTGAGTTCCTGCAGATTGTGCGCGATATCTGGAAGGGCAACGCGGTCGACTTTTCCGGAAAGCACTACACGGTGACCGATGCGCGGGTATCTGAGCCGCCAAACCCCTTGCCGGAGCTGTATTTCGGCGGCTCTTCGCCGGCCGCGCTACCCATCGCAGCCGACCATGTCGACGTGTATCTGACGTGGGGTGAGCCGCCCGCCGCTGCCGCGGCGAAGATCGAGGCGGTGCGCGCGCTGGCGAAGGAGCGCGGGCGCACCCTGCGGTTCGGTATCCGCCTGCACACCATCAGTCGCGACACCTCGGAAGCGGCCTGGGCCGTCGCCAATTCGTTGGTCGGTGAGCTGACCCCCGATCAGATCGCGAAGGCGACGGCGCTGCACTCGAAATCGGAGTCCGAGGGTCAGCGGCGCATGACCGCACTGCACGGCGGCCGTCTGGACAAGTTGGAGATCTATCCGAACCTGTGGGCGGGGGTCGGATTGGTGCGCGGAGGTGCCGGCACGGCGCTGGTGGGTAGCCACGAAGAGGTGGCCAACCTGATCTCCGAATATCACGCGGTCGGGTTCGACGAGTTCATCCTGTCCGGGTACCCGCATCTCGAAGAGGCTTACTGGTTCGCCGAGGGTGTGCTTCCGCTGCTCAAGAAACGGGGGGCACTCGCCGCCTAGGCCAAGTGGGCGCTTTCGTCATCGAGATCGTTGCGCCGCAGGCCCATTGGTGTCGAGGCCGGCAGGTCGCCACCGGCGATGACCTGCCGTGTGATCGGGGTGAGGGTGCGGAAGAGCGTCTCCACCTCCGCATCGGTGAGGGCATCGAGCACCGGTAAGGACGCGCTGTCGGTGCGTTCTTCGATATCGGCCTTCACGGCATGGCCTTGCGGGCTCAGCCCATCCCTGTCCAGCAGGCCACGCCGGGTCAG
>NZ_MAFQ01000022.1 GCF_002013895.1 Mycobacteroides franklinii
CGGCATTCCTCTCAGGAAATCTCAGCAGGTTGCGCTGAGAACAATGCGCAGCAGATGTTTCAGAGAGAGCGCGCGTGTGTTTCGCGTCTGTTACCGGTTGTTCTCTACCCGAGCAGGGCATCTACGAAGGCGGGCGGCTCAAACGGGGCAAGATCATCGGGCCCCTCCCCCAAGCCAACCAGCTTGACCGGCACCCCGAGCTCACGCTGTACGTGAAAGACGATGCCGCCCTTGGCTGTTCCATCAAGTTTGGTGAGCGCCACCCCGGTGATGTCCACTACCTCAGCGAACACCCGTGCCTGCGCCAAACCGTTCTGCCCGATGGTGGAGTCCAGCACGAGCAGCACCTCGTCAACATCGGCGCGGCGTTCCACGACACGCTTGATCTTGCTCAGTTCGTCCATGAGGCCGGTCTTGGTGTGCAGTCGTCCGGCGGTATCGATGACCACCACATCGGCGCCCTCGCGGATTCCGGCGTCGACGGCATCAAAGGCGACCGAGGCGGGATCGGCACCCTCGGCACCCCGCACCACCTGGGCGCCCACGCGCCGCCCCCAGGCCTGCAGCTGATCGGCCGCGGCGGCGCGGAAGGTGTCCGCAGCCCCCAGCACCACCCGGCGTCCATCGGCGACTAGCACGCGGGCCAGTTTGCCGACGGTGGTGGTCTTGCCGGTGCCGTTGACCCCGACGACAAGCAACACCGACGGTTTGTCGTTGTGCGGCAGCGCCTTGATCGACCGGTCGAGTTCGGGTTGCAGCTCATCGATCAGTACCTCACGCAGCAACGCCCGGGCCTGTGCCTCGGTGCGCACGCTGCGAGCCGCCATCTCGCTACGCAGTCTGTCCACAATCGAGGTGGTGACGGCAGTGCCGAGGTCGGCGATCAGCAGAGTGTCCTCGACCTCCTCCCACGATTCCTCGTCAAGGTCACCGGCTCCCAACAGCCCGAGCAGGCCACGTCCCACCGCGTTCTGCGAACTGGCCAGTCGTCCCCGCAACCGATCGAGTCGTCCGGCCACGGGTGCGATCTCATCGAGCACCGGTGCGGGCGCGGCCTCGGGCTGGGGTTCAGGTTCTGGAGCTGGCTCGGGCTCGGCTTCCGATTCCGGTTCTGCGTCGGGGGCCGCAACCAGTTCGGACACCTCAACGGGCACGGGCTCGGGTTCAGGTTCCGGGGCGGGTTCGGGCAGCTGGACGTTGGAGATGGTGCGCCGCGGCGCGTCCCGCGGGATCTCCGCGTCATCCCCCACGGTGGGCAGCGGAGCCGCTTGCCCGCCCCCCTCGCTGAAGCTGATGGTGGAGCCAGCGGTGTATCCACCGGAACGGTCGGCCGGTGTGGCGCCCTCGGTGATCCCCGTGTTTGTGTCGGAACGTGTCAGGCTGATACGACGGGAGCGGTAACGCACCAGTCCGAAGACCAACGCGGCAACAACCACTACGGCAACGATCGCGACGGCGATCCACACTTCAAGAGGCACCAGGGCATTGTTACAGGAACGCAAGAAGCGCCACATTGACGCCTGCCTGAGCGATCCAGTTCAGTACGTCACCCGAACCACCGGCCTGGAGCGACTCGACCTTCCGTATATGGCCTTGCCCAACTCCAGTCTCGCCGGTGTTGACCTGTCCACCGAGTTTCTGGGCAAGCAGCTGGCAGCACCCGTTCTCATCGGAGCCATGACGGGCGGGGCGAAGCTTTCGGCCACCATCAACCGCAACCTGGCGGCCGCTGCTCAAGAGCTCGGCATCGGCATGATGCTCGGTTCTCAGCGAGTGATGTTGGTCGATCCGGGGAGCGCCGATACCTTCGCGGTACGCGGGCTAGCGCCCGACATCCTGCTGATCGGCAATATCGGGCTCGCACAACTCGGCAACATTGCCCCCGCTGCTCAGCTCAACACGCTGGTGCAGCGAGTGGGCGCCGATGCCCTGGCAGTACACACCAACCCGCTGCAGGAGGCGGTACAGCCCGACGGTGACACCGATTTCACCGGGCAGGTACACCGCCTCGCCGAGTTGACCCATGCGGTCGAATTTCCGGTGCTGCTCAAGGAGGTCGGCCACGGAATCAGTGGCGCCGCCGCGCGCCGTCTTGGCGGATGCCGGCTGGCCGCGATCGATGTCGCCGGTGCGGGCGGCACGTCATGGGCCCGGGTCGAACAGTTCGTCCGGTTCGGCGCGATCACCTCGCCCGAGCTTGCCGAATGGGGCATCCCGACGGCGGAGGCCCTTGTCGAGGTGCATGCCGAGCTGCCGCATATGCCTCTCATCGGTTCGGGCGGCATCCGCACCGGCATGGACGCCGCGAAGGCGATCGCGCTGGGCGCCAGCGTGGTCTCGGTCGCGCTCCCTCTTTTGGCACCGGCGGTGCAATCGCCGCAGGCGGTGATCGCCTGGATTGAGCAGTTCCT
Organism: Mycobacteroides franklinii; assembly: GCF_002013895.1. Taxonomy (GTDB): domain Bacteria; phylum Actinomycetota; class Actinomycetes; order Mycobacteriales; family Mycobacteriaceae; genus Mycobacterium; species Mycobacterium franklinii. The sequence goes on from NZ_MAFQ01000022.1 coordinate 2,412, forward strand.
CGACGAGCTGCGCATCGCCATGCACTGCGCCGATGTCAACACCGTCGCTGGTCTGCGGCGAATTTCACTACGTCCCCGTTCAAGCCCCCGCTAAACAGGCGAAACCCTCATACACTGCGGGAGTCACATCTCGTCCCAGGAGGTTCTTGGCATGAATATCCAATTCGGGGGACGTAAGAAGTTTCGGGCCGTGTCCAGGCTTGTCCTGGCACTTCTGACTGCTGCCGTACTTTCGGCAGGGATCGTCCGGGCACCGGCTGCGCACGCCGATGACCTGCTCGATTTTGCCGGTACCACCGTCTCGGGCGCCCCCTTCAATGGCGCCAGCCTCAAGGGCAAGCCCGTGGTGCTGTGGTTCTGGGCGGCATACTGCCCGTTCTGCAACGGCGAGGGCCCGCATGTGAGTGCGGTGTCGGCGGCCAATCCCCGGGTCACCTTCGTGGGCATCTCCGGCCGCGGATCAGTCGGAGAAATGGAGGGATTCATCTCGCGCTACAACCTCCACTTCACCAACCTCAATGACGCCGACGGTTCGTTGTGGCGGCAGTTCGGTGTGGCCTGGCAGCCCGCATACCTGTTCATCAACTCCAACGGCACCTCGGACTTTGTGAACAACCCCACATCGTCAATGTCCGAGCAGGAGCTCAGCGACCGGGTGAAGGCACTCACCTGACATCTCTGGCCTTCGCAGCGGGGCTGATCGCCGCGCTCAACCCGTGCGGTTTCGCCTTGCTACCGGTCTACCTCGCGCTCGTGGTGCGTGGACCCGGTGCCGAAATCGGTAAGTCGCAAGCACTGGCCCGCGCGGTCATCGCCACCGTGGTGATGGCCGCAGGGTTCGTTGCGGTATTCACCATCTTCGGACTGCTGACCGTGTCGGTGGCCTCCGTCGTGCAGCGTTACTTACCTTTCGTGACAGTGGTTTTCGGTATAGGTCTGGTAATCCTTGGCCTGTGGCTGCTGGCCGGCCGCGACATCATCGCGCTCATGCCCAAGGTGCTGGATGCGAACGCGCCCACTACCCGGCTGGGTTCGATGTTCGGCTACGGCGTGGGGTACGCGGTGGCCTCGCTGTCCTGCACCATCGGCCCCTTCCTCGCGGTCACCAGCACGACCTTCGAAAGTGGCTCCTTGTTCGACGGTGTGATGGTCTATCTGGCCTATGCCTCCGGCATCACCCTCGTGGTGGGAACACTGGCCGTGTCCACCGCATTGGCCAGCACGGTGTTGCTGACCGCGATGCGCCGCGCGCTGCCCTATCTCAACCGGATCAGCGGGGCGATTCTCCTCGTCGTCGGCGCCTACGTCGGCTATTACGGCAGTTACGAGGTCAGGCTGTTTCATGCCAACGGCAACCCCGATGATCCGATCGTCAACGCGGCCGGGAAGATTCAGCGCACCATCGCTGGCTGGGTCTATCTGCACGGCGCCTGGCCGTGGTTACTCGTGCTTGGACTGGTGGCCGTCGGCGCGGCCATCTGGTGGCGCAATACCGCGAGGGAATAGCGCGGCGGGCGTAGCATCATATGCATGACTAGCAATGAGACCGTCGCATCCGAAACGACCAAGGCCTGCGACAACCCGAACTGCACCTGCACCGACTGTCAGTGCGGCTCCAGCTGTAGCTGCGGCGCCGACAAGTAGCAGCCCTCCAGGGGAATACCAGCGGCGGACAAGTGCGTTCGCCGTAAGGTGACCACACCAGAGTTCGCCCCGTTCGGATTCTTCACTCACTACGACACGGTTGACGCGGAGCTGCTGCGCGCCGTCGAGGGCCTTGGTTTTGATACCGCGTGGCTGGGTGGCTCACCCCCTGCGGATCTGCCGTGGGTCGATCCACTGCTCGCCGCAACGGAGCGGATCCGAATCGTGACGGCGATCGTGAACATCTGGTCGGCGCCCGCACGGGAAGCGGGCCAGTCGTGGCGGCGCATCCACGCCGCACATCCCGGGCGCTTCATTCTCGGCATCGGCGCCGGGCATCCGGAGGTCGACAACGGTGTGGTCTACAAGCCGTACTCCGGGCTCGTCGAGTATCTCGACGTGCTCGACGAGGTCGGGGTTCCGCGAGAAGGCCGCGGCCTTGCCGCACTGGCGGAGAAGTCGCTCAAACTGGCGGCCGAGCGCTCGGCGCTGGCGCACCCCTATCTCACACCGCCGTCGCACACTCGTTGGGCCCGCGAGCTTCTCGGACCGGAGGCGATCATCGTCCCGGAGCAGAAGGTGGTCCTCACCACCGATCCCGACGAGGCACGGGCGATCGGCCGTCAGGCGCTGGACCTGTATCTCGGTCTGACCAACTACCTCACGATGCTGGAGCGGTTCGCCGGCACCAAGGAAGACCTGGTCAAGCCCGGCAGCGACAAGCTACTGGACGCACTTATCGCGTACGGGACGCCGGAACAGATCGCGGCGCGGCTACAGGAACATCGGGAGGCAGGCGCCACCCAGGTAGCCATCCAGGTATTGGGCGATCCCGCCAAACGTGCCGAGTCGCTAAGTGTTTTGGCTCGCGAGCTGGGTCTCTAGGCCACGCATACGCTGCGAGACCACCTGCGTGATGCCGTCATCACGCATGCTGACGCCGTACAGCGCGTCGGCAACCTCCATCGTCGGCTTCTGGTGCGTGATGACGATGAGCTGCGACTTCTCCCGCAGCTGCTCGAACAACCCGATCAGACGCTGCAGGTTGACGTCGTCGAGCGCGGCTTCGACCTCGTCCATCACGTAGAAGGGTGAAGGCCGCGCACGGAAGATAGCCACCAGCATGGCGACAGCCGTCAGCGACTTCTCCCCACCGGACAGCAGCGACAGACGCTTGACCTTCTTACCCGGCGGACGCGCTTCCACCTCGATGCCGGTGGTGAGCATGTCATTGGGGTTGGTCAACACCAGCCGTCCCTCACCACCGGGGAACAGTGACGAGAACACTCCCTTGAACTCACGCTCCACGTCGGCGTAGGCCTCGGTGAACACCTGCAGGATGCGTTCGTCCACGTCGGCGACGACATCGAGCAGATCCTTGCGGGCGCCCTTGACGTCCTCGAGCTGGGTGGACAGGAAGTTGTACCGCTCCTCCAGCGCCGCGAACTCTTCCAGGGCAAGGGGATTCACCTTGCCGAGCTCGCGCAGATCCTTCTCGGCGCGCTTGGCACGGCGTTCCTGAGTGTCCCGATCGAAGGGCATCGGCTGGGGTGCGCTTACCTGCTCCCCGCGCTCACGAGCCTGCTCGTATTCGTCGATCTCCTGCTGCGTGGGCGGCAACTGGACATGCGGACCGTACTCCGCGATGAGATCGTCTGCGGCCATACCGAATTGCTCGAGCACCTGCTCGGAGAGTTGCTCGATGCGCAGGGCCGCCTGAGCTTTGGCGACCTCGTCGCGATGCAGCGCGTCGGTGAGACGAGTCTGTGCCTGGGAAAGTTCGCGGACCTGGTCGCGCACGGCACCGATGGCCGATGTGTGCTGTGCACGGGTGGCACTGAGTTGGTCACGACGCGTGGAGGCGGCGGCGACCACCCGCTCGAGACGGACCGCGACCATACGTCCCGATTCCGCGACGGCAGCGGCGACGGCGGCTGCCCGCATCCGTGCGGCGGCCGCCCGCGCGGCCCTGGCTCGTGCTTCACGCTCGGCCGTAGCAGCACGCCGCAACGAATCAGCCTTACCCCGAACGGAATTCACTCGTTCTTCGGAGGTCCGCACTGCCAGGCGTGCCTCGATCTCGACGGAACGTGCCTCTTCCAGTTCGATGGCCATGTCGTCGCGATCGATGGGCTCGTCGTCAAACAGGTTGGGCGCCTCTTCGGCATTGCGCAGCCGCGACTCAACCTCGGCCAGCTCTTCCATCGTCTTGGAGCGGCCAAGTTCTAGCTGATCACGTTGTAGGGTAAGCTTTTTCACCTCCTCGGCGGCCGCCCGGGCGTCTTGACCGACGCGGCCCAGCTGCTCGTACACCGCCGAGATGGCCGCATCGGATTCGTTGAGGGCGGCCAGCGCCTGCTCGGCGGTGTCCTGACGCGCGGTCTGCTCGGCGAGTGCCCCTGCCAACGCGGCAGAAATCTCACCCACCTGAGTCTCGGTGGCCCGCAGGTCTTCTCCCGCAGCCTCGATGGCGGCCTGGACTTCCAGGGTGCTCTGTTTCTTGTCTGAGCCTCCGGCAACCCAACCGGCACCTACCCGGTCACCGTCGATGGTCACGGCCCGCAGCAGCGGGTTGGCCAACACCACGTCAATGGCGGCACCGAGTTCGTCGACAACGACCACCGAGGACAACATCGCAGCCACGGCCGCGAATAACCGCTCGGGCACCTCCACCAGGTCAATGGCCCAGTGCGCGCCGGACGGGAGGGTGAACGCGGGGTGCGCGTGGGTATGCGCGGGCCAGTCCCCGAAGACGATCGCCGCCCGACCGCCATCCGACGACTTAAGGGCCTTCACCGCTTCATGCGCCGCGGAAGGGTTCTCCGCGGCCACCGCGTCGGCGGCCGGCCCCATCGCGGTGGCGATGGCACCCTGGTAACCAGACCGCACCTTGACCAGCTGCGCAATCGATCCGAAAATCCCGGAGCCGCTGCGATTCTCGGTAAGCCAGGCAGATCCGTCCTTACGTTCCAAACCGATCGCCAGAGCGTCGATGCGCGCCTTGAGCGAGGCAATCTGTCGTTCGGCCTGGCGCTCGGCCGACAGCAGCTCAGCGACGCGCTCGTTGGCGATCGACAATGCCGAGACCGAGCGCTCGTGATGCTCGTCCAGCCCCACCTCACCCTGGTCGAGCTCGGCCACACGCGCCTTGACGGTGTCGAACTCGGTCTGGGCGGCCTCACCGCGCAGCGTCGCCTCCCCGATCGCCTCGGTAAGCCGCTGTGCCTGACCATCGATGGATTCCAGTCGGGTGCGCATGGTGTCAACCTGGCCGGTGAGCCGGGCCAGACCCTCACGGCGATCCGCCTCGGCGGCAACGGCGGCCATATGTTGGCGCTGCGCCGCGGCAACGGCGGATTCCCTGGCCGACAGCATGGCCTTCGCCTCGGTCAGCTGCTCGGTCACCGTTTCCAGCTGCGCGATCAGCAGGCGTTCCTGCTCGGCGACGCGCTCGGCCTGCGCCTCCAGCTCCTCGGGGTCAGGTCCGGTCGGCGTGGCTGCCACCTCGTCGAGGTGACTGGCCCGCTCTCCGGCGATCCGGACGGTGGCGCTGACACGTTCGGCCAGCGCCGAGAGCCGGAACCAGGTCTGCTGGGCCAGCTCGGCCTGCGGCATCAACTCGTTCAGTGCCGTCTCATGCTCGTCGAGCAGTGCGGTCGCCACATCGAGCTTGTCGGTGATCTCGGCGTGTTCCTTGCGCAGTGTCGTCTCGGCATCGTTGGTTCCGTCGAAATCGGCGCGGCGGGCCACCAGGTCATCGGCGGCCAGGCGCAATCGCGCATCGCGCAGATCCGCCTGCACGGTGGCAGCGCGGCGCGCGACTTCCGCCTGGCGGCCAAGGGGTTTGAGCTGGCGTCGAAGTTCGGTAGTGAGGTCCGTCAATCGGGCGAGATTGGCCGCCATCGACTCCAGCTTGCGGACGGCTTTTTCCTTGCGCTTGCGGTGCTTGAGCACACCGGCCGCCTCTTCGACGAAAGCGCGTCGATCCTCCGGGCGAGATTCCAGGATCTGAGAGAGCCGCCCCTGGCCGACGATCACGTGCATTTCCCTGCCGATGCCCGAGTCGGACAGCAGCTCCTGCACATCCATCAGCCGACAGGTCTGACCGTTGATCTCATACTCACCGGCGCCGTCCCGGAACATGCGACGGGTAATCGAAACCTCGGAGTATTCGATCGGCAGCGCGTGATCGGAGTTGTCGATCGTCAGCGTCACCTCAGCGCGCCCCAGCGGGGCGCGGGTGGATGTACCCGCGAAGATGACGTCTTCCATCTTGCCGCCACGTAGCGCCTTGGCGCCTTGCTCACCCATCACCCAGGTCAGGGCGTCCACGACATTGGACTTACCCGATCCATTGGGGCCGACCACGCAGGTAATACCGGGTTCCAGGCGCAGAGTCGTCGGCGAAGCAAAGGACTTGAAGCCCTTCAGCGTCAGACTCTTGAGGTGCACAGCGGGCCAGAATACCTGCCGATGAGTCCCTCGGGCGCCGAGAAACGGCCTGAGTGCGGCTATCGCTCGCTAAACCCGGAGATGGGCTCGCCGGGCTCGTGCCAGCTATCCACCACAACATCCACGCGACCTGGCGTTTCACCACTGTTCAACCTGGCAAGCAGCTGTTCACATACAGCCTTGTCGCCCTGCGCGACCACATGCACCCGGCCATCGCGCGCGTTCGCGGCATATCCGGTCAGACCGAGTTCAAGGGCCCGGGACCGCACCCACCAGCGGAACCCGACCCCCTGGACATGGCCATGCACCCAGGCAGACAAGCGGACACTAGCCACCAGCCTGTTGGCCTTCGCGCGAGCGCTCATCCACCTGTCGGTCTTCGCGCGAGCGCTCATCCACCTGCCGGTCTTCGCGCGAGCGCTCATCCACCTGCCGGTCTTCGCGCGAGCGCTCATCCACGGTGAAATTCACCTCGGCTCCGGCCTTCAGCGTGCGTCCGACGGTGCACACCTGGTCGATCGCCCGTTCCACGACGGTCAATACCCGCTCGCGTTCGGCAGGGGTAAGCGCGCTCAGATCGATGACCATCTTCTCGTCGAGTACCGGGTAGCGTTCCGCCTCCCGATCGGCGGGGCCGCTGACGTCGATGCGCACCTGATAATCGTCGCCGAGGCGGCGCGCAAGAGGCTGGTCGCTGGACATTCCACTGCAGGCCGCGAGGGCGATCTTGAGCAGCTCACCGGGGGTGAAGACCCCGTCGACCGTCTCCGACCCGATCAGCACTTCCGCGCCTCGGGAGCTGTATCCCGTGTAGCGCCGATTGCCCGTACGCTCTACCCATAATGACGTCACGCCCGCAATGCTATGTAATCGCCGCAGTCACGGCCGCGGCGACTTTCTGTGCTTCATTTTTCTGCGTTTCATCTTTCTGGGCGCCAACTGCCGCGGCCGAGCCGGTAGTGACGCTAGAGTCGCTATTGCTGCGTCCGTACAGCGAGGTACGGGCGCAGTTGTTGTCTGGTTCGTGGGCTCCCCGCATCGAAGAGCTGGTGTACATCCCGCCGGGAGATCCCAAGATCGTGCCGACATCGGCGATGCGTCAGACCTTCACGGTGGTCGATACCTGCTTCACCAAGCGGATCACGCCGATGGGGATCTATCTTCTTCTCGCATCACCGGAAAATGTGGAGAAGGTCGGCGCCGACAATTTTCGGGCCACCTACGGGCAACTGGTGCCCAAATACCGCCCGGGTTGCGATCCCGACGTCCAACAGATCGACCTCGGCCGCCCGCCGTTCTGACGGGCTATTCCTGGAAGCGGTACCCCATCCCCGCCTCGGTGAGCAGATGCTTCGGATGAGCCGGATCTATCTCTAGTTTACGGCGCAGCTGCGCGAGATACACACGCAGATAATGAGTTTCGGAGCTGTACGCCGGTCCCCATACCTCGTGCAGTAGCTCCTTCTGGCCCACCAGCTTTCCACGATTGCGCACCAGTACCGCCAGCATCGACCATTCAGTAGGCGTCAGGTGCACTTCTCTGCCGTCACGGATCACCTTGTGTGAGGACAGATCCACATCGAAGGTCTCGGTATGGACTACCGGTTCGGCACTGTCTGGTGTGCCACGCCGCACCGCGGCGCGCAGTCGGGCCAGGAACTCGTCCATGCCAAAGGGTTTGGTCACGTAGTCGTCGGCGCCCGCGTCTAGCGCCTCCACCTTGTCGGCAGAATCGGTACGCGCCGACAACACGATCACGGGCACGTCCGTCCAACCGCGCAGCCCGGCCAGGACCTCGGTGCCGTCCATATCGGGGAGCCCGAGGTCCAGGATCACCACCTCCGGCTGCGTCTCGGCGGCCGCGCGCAGCGCACCCGCACCCGAAGAGGCCGTCACCACGTCGTAGCCCCGTGCCGACAGGTTGATCCGCAAGGCGCGCAGGATCTGCGGCTCGTCGTCCACCACCAGTACCCGTGTCACCGGAGCACCCCGGCGAGGGAAGAACCAGCACTGGGTAGATCGACGATCATGGTCAGACCACCGCCGGCCGTGTCGGTCGCGTTCACCGTGCCCTCCATTGCTTCCACAAAACCTTTGACCACCGAAAGACCAAGTCCCACACCAACAGTGTTGTCGCGGTCGCCGAGTCGCTGGAAGGCATCAAAGGCCGCACCGCGTTTGGACGCCTCCAGGCCCTTCCCGTGATCCGCGACGATCACCAGTGTGCGGTCGTCCACCTCCTCGTGGCTGACCCGCACCTCTCCCTGTGAGTATCGCAGTGCATTGTCGACAAGGTTGGCCAACACACGTTCGAGCAGGCCCGGATCTGCCTGAACCACCGCACCACCCAACTCCAGATGCACCCTTTTGCGGTCGTTCTCGGTGGCACCCAGCAGAGCACGTTGCGCGATCTCATCGACGTACACCGGCACCGCGCGAGGTTTGACGACCCCCGCCGCCAGCCTCGACGAGTCCAGCAAGTTGCCCACCAAGGCGGTGAGCTGGTCGGTCGATTCCTCCACGGTGGCAAGCAGTTCGGCGGTATCGTCCGGCGAGAACTCGATATCGGGGCTGCGCAGGCTCGACACCGCGGCCTTGACCGCGGCCAAGGGTGTGCGCAGATCATGGCTGACTGCCGAAAGCAATGCGCGCCGCAGCCGGTCGGCCTCGGCAAGGGCCGAAGCCTGCGACGCCTCCTCCGCCAGCCGTGCCGACCGCACCAGACCGACCGCGGTCCCGGCGACCACCTGCAGCACCCGCGCATCGCTGGACGGCACCGGTGGCCCGTTGAGCGCCAGCGCGTACGCACCGTCGTCGACCCGGAACACCGAGTCGGCCTCCGATTCACGGGTCGGCGGATCCTCCCCCACGCTGGCGATGGCCGGCCCCTGCGCGCACAGCAGACTGACCGCCGTCTGGTTGTACGTGGCCCGTACTCGTTCCAGCAATGCCGACAGATCCGAATTCACCAGGACGCCGCCCGCGAAGAGTGCCAACAGTTCTGCCTCGCGGGAGGCGCGCCGGGCCTGCCGGGCCCGGGTGGCAGCGGCATCCACCAGGGCCGCGACCGCGACCGCGGCCACCATCATCATCAAGATGGTCAGTGCGTTGTCGGTCTCGCCGATCGTGAAGCTGTACCGCGGTGCGACGAACAGAAAGTTGAGCAGCAAGCCGGAGATGACCGCCGAGACCAGCGCCGTCGAAACGCCGCCGAGCAGTGAAACCGCCAACACCGCAATGAGAAACAGCGCGCTCTTGCTGCCCACCCCGAGCGCGGTGTCGAAGAAATGGATGAACAACGCCGTAGCCGGTGGCACCAGAATCGCCGCCAGCCAGTTGATGATGAGCCGCTTGCGTCCCTCCTGGGGCACCGACCAGCCGCGTATCCGTCCCGAGGTGTGTCCGTGCGTCACCATGTGTACGTCGATCGCCCCGGAATCCCTGATGACGGCCGCCGCCACACCCTCCTCAAGGATCCGTGCCCACCGCGATCGCCGCGAGGTGCCGAGCACCAGCTGCGTCGCGTTGACACCGCGGGCGAAGTCGAGAAGGGTCTGCGGCACGTCGTCGCCGGTGACGGCCTGCACCGAAGCCCCAATGTCGTTGGCCAATCGGCGGACCCGCGTCATGACCGCGGTGGACGCTCCGACCAGACCGTCACCACGTACCACGTGGACAACCAGTAGTTCGGCACTTGACTTGGCCGCGATCCGGCTTGCCCGGCGCACCAGCGTCTCCGATTCGGGTCCGCCGGTGACCGCCACGACCACGCGCTCACGCGCCTCCCAGGTCTTGGTGATCCTGTTGTCGGAGCGATACTTGGCCAGCGCGGCGTCCACCTGGTCAGCAAGCCACAACAGCGCCAGCTCACGCAGCGCGGTGAGGTTGCCGGTCCGGAAGTAATTGCTCAGCGCCGAGCCCACCTTCTCGGCCGCGTAGACATTTCCGTGAACCATTCTGCGCCGCAATGCCTCCGGCGTGATGTCGACAAGCTCGACCTGTTCGGCACGGCGCACCACGGCATCGGGCACGGTTTCGCGCTGCACGATCCCGGTGATCTGCTCGACGACGTCGTTCAGGCTTTCCAAATGCTGCACATTGATGGTGGTCAGCACGTCGATACCGGCGTCCAGGATCTCGTCGATATCTTGCCAACGCTTGGGATTTCGGCTGCCTGGCACGTTGGTGTGCGCCATCTCGTCGATCAGCACCAGAGCCGGCTTGCGCGCGAGCACCGCGTCCACGTCGAGCTCGTACATGACAGTTCCGCGGTAGACCATCTCCTTGGGCGGGATCAGGTCCAGCCCGTCGAGCAGCTCAGCGGTCTTGCTGCGACCGTGGGTCTCCACGACCGCAGCGACCACGTCGGTTCCGCGCCCGGCCCGGCGATGTGCCTCGTTGAGCATGGCAAAGGTCTTGCCTACCCCGGGTGCAGCCCCCAGGTAGATACGCAAGGTCCCCCGCATGCAGTCTCCTTCACGAGCAGTTAGGGGCCGTCAGACCCAGGGCTGCGTTCAACATCGGCACGTTGACGCGCGGCACTCCCAGGATGCCCCATTGACGCGACGCAGTGTGGTCATTGACGAGCTGTGTCACCTTCTCCCGGCTCAGCCCATTCGCGGCGGCCACCCGTGGAATCTGCAGCGCCGCGTACTCGGGACTGATATCGGGGTCAAGACCAGAGCCCGAGCCCGTCAGCGCGTCGACCGGGACGCGCGCGGGATTGACCTTCTCGCGCTTGGCAATCGCGTCGCGCCGATCGTCGACAAAGGACTTCAGCAGATCGCTGTTGGGTCCCTGGTTGGTCGGAGAGCCCGCGGCGGGATCACCCACGGCGAAGGGATCCTTGTCGGACACCGATCCCACGAGCCGGGCGTGGAAGAACGGGTCGGATCCGCCGTCGCCCACCTTGGGATCAACGCCGATGATGCCGGACCCGATGACACAGCCCTTCTTATCCGTGATCGGTGATCCCTCGGCGGACGCCGAGTCGATACGGGACACCAACCACACCGCTGCCGGATAGCCAATGCCCAGAACCACTGTCAGCGCCAGCAGCACCGCCAAACCGGCGACACACTGCCGTAGCCACGCAATCGTGATCTTGCCCATCACACACTCACCCAATTCCCGGGATAAATCGAATCACCAAGTCGATCAGCCAAATTCCGATAAACGGCACGATGACGCCACCCAAGCCGTAAACGAGCAGGTTTCGGCGCAGCAGCTCGCCCGCACCCACCGGTCGGTACTGGACACCCTTGAGCGCCAAGGGAACCAGCGCGATGATGATGAGCGCGTTGAAGATCACGGCGGACAGGATCGCCGATGTCGGCGTGGCCAGCCGCATGATGTTCAGTGCGTCGAGCTGCGGATAGATACCCGTGAACATGGCCGGAAGGATCGCGAAATACTTCGCCAGGTCATTGGCCAGCGAGAACGTCGTCAAGGCCCCACGCGTGATCAGCAGCTGCTTGCCGATGGCCACCACATCGATGAGCTTGGTGGGATCGGAATCCAGATCCACCATGTTGCCGGCTTCTTTGGCCGCGGAGGTCCCGGTGTTCATCGCAACGCCCACGTCCGCCTGCGCCAACGCGGGTGCGTCGTTCGTTCCATCACCGGTCATGGCGACCAATCGACCGGCCTTCTGCTCATTGCGCAAGAGCTCCAGCTTGTCCTCCGGTGTCGCCTCGGCGACAAAGTCGTCAACCCCGGCCTCGGCGGCGATCTGCTTGGCGGTCAAGGGGTTGTCGCCGGTGATCATGATGGTCTTGATACCCATGGCGCGCAGCTGCTCGAACCGCTCGGCCATGCCGGGCTTGACCACATCGGACAGACGGATGACTCCGAGGAGGCGGGCACCGGCGGCGTCCTTCTCTGCCACCACCAACGGGGTACCCCCCTCGCTGGCGATCTGATTGGCCTCCTTGCGGACCGCGACCACCGCCGGATCATCGGCATCTGTCCCGATGGCACCGACGGAATCGCTTGCCACCCAGTTGAACACGGCGTCGGTGGCACCCTTGCGAATCTGCCGTCCGTCGATCGTGTCGATACCGCTCATCCTGGTGGCCGCGGTGAATGCCACGAACTCACCGTGGGCATCCTCACCGGCTCCCGCGAGCTCGACGATGCTGCGTCCCTCGGGTGTCTCGTCCGCGAGGCTCGATGCCCGCGCCGCCGCCGCGATGGTGGCCTGGTCGACGCCGGGGGCCGGCACAAACGCCGTCGCCTGCCGGTTGCCGAAGGTGATGGTGCCGGTCTTGTCCATCAGCAGCGTGTCGATATCACCGGCCGCTTCCACCGCTCGCCCGGACTTGGCGAGCACGTTCTTCTGCACCAGCCGGTCCATGCCCGCTATACCGATCGCCGACATCAGCGCGCCGATGGTGGTCGGGATGAGGCACACCAACAATGCGATCAGGTTGATCGGATCTTGTTGCTTTCCGCCGTAGTTGCCCATTGGCCCCAACGCGACGACCGCCAACAAAAAGATGATGGTCAACGATGCCAGCAGGATGTTGAGCGCGATCTCATTCGGCGTCTTTTGACGTGACGCACCCTCGACAAGCGCGATCATCCGGTCCACAAACGATTCACCGGGAGCGGCCGTGATCTGGACGACGATGCGATCCGATAGCACCGTGGTGCCGCCCGTCACCGCACAGCGGTCACCGCCGGACTCGCGGACTACCGGCGCCGACTCACCCGTGATGGCCGACTCATCCACGGTGGCAATGCCTTCCACGACATCGCCGTCACCGGGGATCACCTGGTTGGCTTCCACGACCACGCGGTCGCCTGGCCGCAGGCTACTGCCGGCCACTTCTTCCTCATGTTCGTTGCCGTTGCCATCGCCAACCAGCTTGCGGGCCATCGTGTCTCGTTTGACCTCGCGCAGGCTTGCCGCCTGGGCCTTGCCCCGGCCCTCGGCGACCGCTTCGGCCAGGTTGGCGAACACCACGGTGAACCACAGCCATGCGGTGACCGACCACGAGAAGACCGAGGAGTGCAAGATCGCCAACACCGTGGTGGCGATCGAACCTACCCAGACCACAAACATGACGGGATTGCGGGCCATATGCCGCGGATCGATCTTGCGCACCGCCAGCGGCAATGCCTTGATCAGCTGCGCCGGGTCGAAGACACCCGATGCGACAACTGTTTTCTTGGCTGACATCTACAGCACCGCCTCGGCGATCGGTCCCAGCGCCAGCGCCGGGAAGAAGGTCAACGCGGCCACCAAAAGAACTGTGCCGGCGTGCAGCCCGGCGAACATGGGGCCATGGGTATGCAGGGTCCCGGCCGAGACCGGGGTCTTTTTCTGGGTGGCCAGCGATCCGGCCAGCGCCAGCGTGAAGATGATCGGCAGGAACCGGCCGAGCACCATCGCCACTCCGAGCGATGACTGGAACCAGTGGCTGGTCACGGTGAGTCCGCCGAACGCACTGCCGTTGTTGTTGGCGGCGGACGCGTAGGCATACAGCACCTCGGCGAACCCGTGGATTGACTGCGGACTGCCCGGATCTCCGCTGTTTCCTTGGTATCCCGGCGTCGTCGAGAGCGCGATGGCGATACCGCTGCCGATGAGCACCAGGGCGGGCATGACGAGTACGGACAGAGCGGCCATCGTCATCTCGCGGCGGCCGATCTTCTTGCCCAGGAACTCCGGGGTACGGCCCACCAGCAGACCGCCGACGAATACGGCGATGATGGCCAGGATCAAGATGCCGTACAGGCCTGTGCCGACACCACCCGGCGCGATCTCGCCGAACAGCATGTTCAGGATAAGCGCACCGCCGCCCGCCGCCGAGAAGCTGTCGTGCGCCGCATTCACTGCGCCCGTTGAGGTTCCGGTCGTGCTCACGGCGAACAGCGTGCTGGCCGGAATACCGAACCGGACCTCCTTGCCCTCCATCATGGCTCCCGCCGCCTGCGCGGCAATACCGCGCGGGCTCGACTCGGCCCACGTCACGAAGGCCAGTAAGCCCGCCCATAGGAACACCATCACCGACAGAATGGTGATGCCCTGCCGCTGATCTCCGACCATCGTCGAGTACGTGCGCGTGAGCGAGACCGGGATGATCAAAATCGCCAGGATCTCCACGATGTTCGACAACGGCGTGGGGTTCTCGAATGGATGCGCCGAGTTGGCCCCCAGAATGCCACCGCCATTGGTGCCGACTTCCTTGATGGCCTCCTGCGAGGCCACCGGGGCCAGGGCCACGTGCTGGCTGGCCCCATCGAGCGCGGTGGCATCGAAGTGGGTGTGTATCGACTGGATGACGCCCTGCGACAACAAAACAAGTGCGACAAGGAAGGAAAGCGGCAGCAGGATGCGCAGACTGCCGCGGACCAGGTCCACCCAGAAGTTGCCCAGCTCGCCGGAAGTACTGACACGCACGATGCCGCGGATGAAGGCGATCGCGACGGCCAAACCCACGCCCGCGGATAGGAAGTTCTGCACCGCCAGACCGACCATCTGAGTCAGGTTGCTCATGGTGGTCTCGGGCACATAGGACTGCCAGTTGGTGTTCGTCACAAACGAGGTAGCGGTATTGAACGCCACCGCGGGGCTTACCCCGTCCAGCTCACCGGAGAGCGGCAATACTCCCTGTGCGCGTTGCAGTACATATAGGAAAAGCACGCTCACGAAGGAGAACCCGAGCAATGACAAGGTGTAGCCGACCCAGGTCTGCTCGGTCTCCGAGCTCACCCGGCCGACGCGGTAGATGACCCGCTCGACGAACGAATGCTTGATGACCGTGAACACGCGCGCCATGTAGTCCCCCAGCGGGACGTATGCGATCGCGAGCACGATAAGAACGAAGCCGATCTGAAGACCGGCTGCCACAGCTGGATTCACCGTTAGAACCTTTCCGGGTCGAGCAGCGCGACAACCAGATAGACCACCAGGAGTGCCGACAAGACGATCAGCACGATGTTTGTCACAGTGCCGGTCATCGGGACTGCAACCCCCGCACGGTGGCAACGCACGCGGCGAACAGCACCACTGTCAGGACGAGGTACCAGAAATCAGTCACGGCCAAGATCATGGTCCCCACCAGGGGCCCTACCTGCGTTCTTTACGACCCTTTGACACACCCATATGGGGCCCTTGACGCGCTATTAACGGGGTTCAACCAGCCGTTGACAGCTCGGGCAGAAGTACGACGAGCGGTTCATGAAGGCTTCCCGGCGCATGGCTCGTCCGCATCGCCGGCACGGCTCGCCCTCGCGCCCGTATGCCTCCAATGAACGCTCGAAGTACCCGGATTCGCCGTTTACGTTGACGTACAAATCGTCGAATGAGGTGCCGCCCTGCTCGAGCGCCAGGCGCATGACACCGGCCGCGCTATCGAGGACCTCCGTCAGTTTGGCGCGGCTCATGCCATCACTCAGGCGCCGTCCGTGTACCCGCGCCTGCCAGAGAGCCTCGTCGGCATAGATGTTCCCTACACCCGACACCAGCGTCTGATCGAGCAGTGCGCGCTTGATCTCGGTGTGCTTACCGCGCAGCCGGGTGACTACGGCCGCCATGTCGAACCGTTCGTCGAGCGGGTCGCGTGCGATATGCGCGACCGGTTCGGGAAGCTCGCTTCCGTCTACGGTGACGACGTCGGTCGCCATCCAACCACCGAAAGTGCGCTGGTCGACAAAGCTCAGCACCGATCCGTCATCGAGCGTTGCGGCAATACGCAGATGCTGAGGCCTGGAGATCGGTCCGATGAGCATCTGGCCGCTCATCCCGAGGTGCACCACCAGAGCCTGCGCGCCAGTCGGTCCTTCCAGGGTCAGCCAGAGATACTTGCCCCGCCGGCCAGTTCCGCTGATCTGTTGTCCGGCAAGCAGTCCCGTCAGTTCGGGGGCCCCGCCGGGCTGCCTGCGCACGGCACGATCATGGCGCACCGAGGTCGATACGATGGTCTTGCCGACGAGGTGATGGTGCAGTCCACGACGAACCACCTCCACCTCGGGAAGCTCAGGCACCCCGTGCACCCTCGGCGCTTCGCCCGAGGGACTCGTCGGCACTGATGGTGTTCCACGCCTCCGAGGCGGCCTTTTGCTCGGCCTCCTTCTTGGACCGGCCGACGCCCACACCGTGCGCGGTGTCGTTGACCATCACGGTGGCGGTGAATTCCTTGTCATGGTCCGGACCCGTGGAGGTCACGACATACGACGGTGCGCCCCAACCTTTTTCCGCGGTCAGTTCCTGCAGGCTGGTCTTCCAGTCCAGACCGGCACCGAGCTTCGGCGCGGTCTCCAGCAGTTCCCCGAACAGCCTCAACACCACTTCGCGAGCGATCTCCAGCCCGTGCTCCAGATAGACCGCACCGAGAATCGACTCCATGCCGTCGGCAAGAATGCTGGATTTGTCGCGGCCACCGGTGTTCTCCTCGCCCTTGCCCAGCAGCAGGTGCGCACCCAGCCCGTCGCCGGTCAGTCCGCGCGCCACCCCGGCAAGTGCCTGGGTGTTGACGATGCTGGCACGCAGCTTGGCCAAATCGCCTTCAGACCGGTCCGGGTGGGTGTGGTAGAGCGTCTCGGTAATCGTCAGCCCCAGCACGGCGTCGCCGAGGAACTCCAGCCTCTCGTTGGTGGGCAGGCCACCATTTTCGTAGGCATAACTGCGGTGCGTGAGAGCCAGGGTGAGCAGGTCGTCGCCCAGCTTCACACCAATCGCAGCACGCAGATCCTCATACCGATGATCTGGGCCAGGGTTCACTGGTCGTCACCGAAGTTGGCGAGCTTGGCCCACCGCGGGTCAATGTTGTCATGGTGATGATCAGGTTCGGCTGTGGCCAAAGCGATTCCGCATTCGGGGCAGAGCCCTGGGCACTCGGGTCTGCACACCGGGGCCAGCTCCAAGTCGGGCACGATGGCATCGACGATGGTCTGCTCGAGGTCGACGAGCCCGTCGACAACCCGATGGACCTCGTCCTCTTCCGTGGTCGCCTCTGTCTGGCTGTCCGGGTACGCGAAGAGTTCGGTGAGGTACGCGTCCGCATGCCCGGCGATCGGCTCCAGGCAGCGTGAGCATTCGCCGGCGAGATCGCCGGCGATGGTACCGGTGACCAGAACGCCCTCGGAGACCGCTTCTACCCGCAGATCCATATCCACGTCCGCGCCCTCGGGAATGGCGATCAGGTCGTTGCCGATGCGAATCGGGCTCGCAACGGTGCGCTCGACTTCCTGCATCGACCCAGGACGGCGCCCAAGCCCAAGGGCCAGGACATCAAGAACGAAGGGGCCCGGCATGAAACTTATGTTAACGCTCTTCCCCCAAGCAGCTCATCGCAAGTTAACGCTGCACGTAGTCGTGGGTACCAGCGCCGGTACGCAGCTGGTGGCGCCCACGGCCCACCGAACGCAGCGTGCCGTTGAGGTAGTCCTCGAACTCGGCCAGCTTGTTGTCGACGTAGATGTCGCATTCACCACGCAGCCGATCGGCCTCGGCGTGCGCCGCGTCGATCAGCCGGGTGGACTCGGCATGGGCAGCCTGGACGACCTCGGTCTGAGCGACCAGGCGCTGCTGCTCCTTGATGCCTTCCTGCACAGCCTTGTCGTAGGACGCGTTACCGGAATCCACCAGGCGATCCGCCTCTGCCTTCGCGCGCGCAACGGTGCTCTCCTGCTCACGCTTGGCGTTGGCGACCGTGCGTGCGGCCTCTTCCCTCGCCTCGCCGACGGTCTGCTCCGCGTGGTTGCGCGCCTCGGCCACCATGCGGTCGGCCTGCGACTTGGCGTCGGCCAGCAGCCGATCAGCCTCGTTGCGGGCATGGCTGAGCGTCTGCTCGGCCTCGGCGTTGGAGCTGCCGATCACCGTCTCGTGATGCTCTTTAGCCTCACGGAGCAGTGAATCGCGGGCATCGAGGACATCCTGAGCGTCATCGAGCTCACCAGGAATTGCATCCTTGATGTCGTCGATCAGTTCGAGGACATCGCCGCGGGGCACGACGCATCCGGCGGTCATCGGAACGCCGCGCGCTTCTTCCACAATGGCGCCCAGTTCGTCGAGCGCTTCAAATACTCGGTACACGGCTACACCCTTCACGCGAGTTTCCACTGTTACCAGTGTGCCTGGTGTGACTGCTGTGACCGTGCTAGCTGACCGGTGTGTCGGCTATTTCTGCGCGGCCTGTTTTCTATTGTGCCTGGCCACGCAGTTTCCCGAGAAGTCGTTGGTGAACGGACGGAGGCAGCAACGCCGAGACATCTCCCCCGTACGTCGCCACCTCCTTGGCGAGCGACGACGAGACGAACGAATATGCCGGTGCCGTAGCGACGAAAAACGTGTCGACCCCGGCAATGTGCTTGTTCATCTGAGCCATCTGGAGCTCGTACTCGAAGTCGGTGCCGGTGCGCAGCCCCTTGACGATGGCATTCAGGCCCCGTTGTCTGACGAAATCAACCAACAGACCCTGCCCCGACTCGACCCGTAGGTTGGGCAGGTCGGCCGTGGACTCGCGGATCATCTCGATGCGCTCATCGATGGTGAACATGCCCGCTTTGTTCGGGTTGATCAGCACGGCGACGATCACCTCGTCGAACTGTGCCGCGGCTCGTTCGAACACATCCAAGTGCCCCAGGGTCACCGGATCGAACGAGCCGGGGCACACCGCTCCCGTCATACGGCCGATTTGGTGGCCGAGCGAATGCCGATACCGCTACCGATCTGCAGCACGCCGATCACGATGAGCCAGATGCCGACCACGAGCGCCAGCGTGAAGATCGAGCTGATCGGATAAACGATGAGCACGATGCCGGCGATCGTCGAGATGACCCCACTGAAGATCTGCCAGCCCCGGCCAGGCAGCTCCTTGTCGCCGACGGCGGTGATGGTGCCGGCAATGCCCTGCGCGATCCAGCCGACACCAATCCAGATGGCCAGCAGCAGAAGCGAATTCAGCTCGCTCTTGAAGCACAGCACACCAAGAACGAAGGAGACCACACCGGTAAGAAACAGCAATACCCGCATCCCGGCCGATGACACCGGCAGCGTGAAGGCGAACACAATCTGCGCAACACCGGATATCAACAGATACGCGCCGAAAGCGTATGCGGCGACGAGCACGGTGATTTGAGGCCATATCAGCACCACGGCGCCAACGATTACCGCCAAAACTCCTGATACCAACGCTGTTTTCCAGAGATGCTTGACGAGGTCCTGCCCGACATTTGTAGTCATGGCCCTAAGGGTATTTCTTCCGGAACACAGATGCGGACTTATAGGGCGTAATTCGCACAGTGCGTTACGCGGTCAAGATGATTCTGTTATCTCCTGGCCGGGCAGGTGAACTCAAGTTCGAAGGTCGCGGGCGTGCTCAGCCCAGCCGTTGCGGTGCCGGAAATCTTGTAGGACTGCCCGGACTTGGTCACCGTCGGCTCGGCCGCACCATGACCCGAGTTGTACATCACCGGGTGACCATCGATGACGCCCAGGGTGAGACTCTGCAGCGTTGGGTTATCGCCCGCTGCCAGCGTGGCGGCAATCGCATCACTATCGCTACCGATGTTCACGAATGTCATATCGGCCGCGGTGACACACTCGACCCGATTCTCGACCGGTCTCACCACCCCGTCGACCACAACGCGGGGACCTGCCGCCGGAGCATCGCTCACCGAACTCGATACCAGACCACTTGTGGGAGCGTCGCGGTGCACGCCCCCACCCGACGAGCAGCCGACCAGACAAGCACCGGCTAACACCGCACTACCCACCACCGCTGCACTGCCGTAACGCATTTGCGCTCTCCCTCCAGCCCCGCACCACTGATCGAGTTCAGACTAATCGGGCCAGAGCCCTAGTCCCACCAGAAACTCCAGGTTCGTGCGCCGGTGATTGCCCGGGCATAGGCGCTGAGCGTGCCCGCGCCCTGATCGATGTTGTCAGGGCAAAACCCGTAGTGCTCGTAGCCCACCGGCACCGAGAGGTCGGCTCCCGGCGGGCGCGTCACCTCCACCTCGATGGCATCGAAATCCACCGTCGTCAGCACCGCCCCGAACCGGTCTTCCCAGGAACGGAGCACGGCCGACAGCTCGGCCTCGGCGAGGTCGTAGTTCACGCCGTGTGTCCAGCCCAGGCCGTTCAGCGCGTCGGCCGGACGTGTCACGGGTACCAGAATCAGCAGCGAGCCCTGCCCCAGGTGATCTGCCGTCACCGGGAGTGCCCGCTGCGGCGGCTGTGTGCGTTGTTCCAGCCCGATGGGCGCGACCGGCACATCGACGGTCGTCGGACTTGCCGATGAAACCTGTTTGGCAAGAAACGATTTGGCGTCGACGGCACCGACATCGCCAGGGTCGCTGAGGTACCGCAGATCGTCGGGATCCGACCACGGCCGGCGCAAATCTCCGCTCAATCCACGGGAGGCCAAGGGCCACAATCCGGTTCGATCGAACCGGGCTGCAAGCCGCAACCAGAGCGACTGGATGTCGACCACCGCGGCATTGCTCACCCAGGCCAACGGACGGCCCGTCGAACTCACGATCAGGTGTCCCTCGGGCAGCTTGATGCCGTCGACGCTCCACTTCGCGGCAGCCTGCGCGCTGGGCAGCTCACCCGCGCGATCGGCCCGCACCGGCACGAGCAGTTCGGCGTAGGCGGGCAGATCATGAGCGGGCTCGGGATTTCCGGCGATGGGGTGCTTACCCCAATAGGCCTGCCCGAACAGATAGGTCAGCCCGAGAACCAGGACGGCAATCATCACGCTCAGCGATGTCCACCCTTTTGTCCCCACCCGGGCAGATTAGCTGAGTGGCTACCCGCCCGGCTGATCGGCGGCCGGGTCCTGGCCGTCCGGCGGCGGTGCCGACGGGCATTTGCTGGTACCGACGGGGTGCTGATTTTGCATGGAGGCCAGTGTGCTGTCGGGGATTACGCCCGAGAACCTATCGGTGACGGTCTTCAGCAGGGAACCGGATCCGCATATCTCGTTGACCGGCGATACCGGGCTGGTTGGCGAGAGCACAGGGCCGTCGGCCGCCAACGGACCGCCCGGCGCCGTCAGGGCCCCGTTGGCCGATAGTGGGCCGGTGGGTGACAACAACGGGCCCTCCGCCGACAGCGGACCACCCGGAGCTCCCAAGCCGGCGACCGGCGCCGGAAGTCCGGCCGAGAGCGCGTCGCTGGCCACCGATGGCCCCACCGCCGTCTTCGCACCTCCCGGCAACAGGCTCGCCACGGGTGACGGTGGCGGCGGCGGGGCCGGCGCATCGCCGTCGTCGGCCAGCGCGACACCGGCGGCGGAGATCGACACCACACCGGAAGCCAGCGCCACCACTACCGCTTTACACCACATAGCCAGCCAGTCTAGGTGCCATTCAGCCAACGTGCTGGCCGAACCACACGGTCAGGCGCTGCCAGGCATCAGCCGCCGCGGTTGCGTTGTAGCGCGGGCCGCCATCGTTGAAGAAGGCGTGGTCGGCCCCCGGTTCGACGACGATCTCATGCACCAGCCCGGCCCGCTGCAAGGCCTCGGCGGCCTGGTCTTTCGACGCGGTGACGCGCTTGTCGAGCTCGCCGTAGAAGGCAAGGACCGCAGCCTTGGATCGTGAAAAGTCGGGATTGTCCGGAAGCGGGCCGTAGAACGGGGCGGCCGCGCCAAGCCTGGGCTCCCCCGAGGCCAGGAGTTGCCACACCAGGCCGCCGCCGAAGCAGAAACCGACCACGCCTGCGGGCTTGTCGGGGACCCGCCGCAGAATCTCGTCCACACCGGACTTCAGGTCGGCAACGAAACGTTCCGATGTGATCTTGCCCAGCGCCCCGGTCGCCTCGGCCGGATCCTTGAACGTCGATGTGCCGCCCTCTTCCGACAACAGGTCGATGGCCAATGACGAATACCCCACGCCGGCAAGCCGCCCCGCGACGGAACGAACCCAATCGGTGAGGCCCTTGTTCTCGTGAATCACCAGCACCGTGCCTCGGGGCTGGGCAGCCGAAGCCCAGGCGCCCTGCACGGTGCCATTGGGACCGTGCCAGGTGATCGGTTCCGTCGAAACCATCTTGTCTATCCCCGGCGGTGGTGACGTGGAGGCCGACGTCGGCGGCGTGGCCGTGGGCGTGCTGTCGGTGCCGCAGGCCGCGATGAGCGCGCTGGCCGCGGCGGCGCCGACGCCCAGCAGCGCGAGCCGCCGAAAGGCCTCCCGCCTGGTCAACAGTCCCTCGACGTGGTCCGTGGCGATTTCTTCGGCGATGTACCGCTGCAGCGGGGTCATGACGAGAAGTCTGCGCCCGACAAGTAAACGGTGGCTGTGGATTGCCTGGACAGTTACAGAGATCCCAGCTCGAGCCGCGTACCGCCGTACTTCCGGGAAATCACTACCCAGCCCTCCGGCCACTGCGCCTCGGGACCCGACGCATCACGCTCGATCACCACGAGGGCATCATCCGTGACCCAATGATCCGTCAGCCGCGACAACAGAGCCGAAACCTCCTCAGCGGAAACCGAATACGGCGGGTCCGCCAAGACGAGGTCGTACGCACGGTTGGGTGATGTCGAGAGGAAAGCCGCCACCGGAGACTGCCGCAGGTCGGCACCCGGCAGCCCTACTGTCGCGATGTTGGCCGAGATCACCTGGCACGCGGCGGCACTGGACTCGACCAACGTCACGTGCTGCGCACCGCGTGATAGCGCCTCCAGCCCCAGCGCGCCGGAACCGGCGAACAGATCGAGGGCTGCGATCCCCTCGAAGTCCAGGCGCGCCTCGAGCATGCTGAACAACGCTTCCCGCACCCGATCCGTGGTGGGCCGGGTTCCTTTCGGTGGCACCGCGATCCGGCGTCCTCCCGCGGCGCCTGCGATGATGCGGGTCAGCTGATCACCACCAGCAGATCTCCGCCCTCAACCTGAGCCGTCTCGGTCAACGCCACCCGTGCGACGGTGCCCGCCTTGGGCGAGGTGATGGAGGCCTCCATCTTCATGGCTTCGATGGTTCCGATCGTCTCCCCGGCCGAAACCTCTTGGCCGGAAACCACGTTGAGCGTCACCACACCGGCGAAGGGCGCGGGCACATGATCGGCATTCGCCCGGTCGGCCTTCTCCGCGCTGGCCACCGCGCTCTCGATGCTCCTGTCACGTACCTGTACCGGACGCAGCTGCCCATTGAGGATGCACATCACCGTGCGCATCCCGTGCTCGTCGGCGTCGGAGATCGCCTCCAGCCCAATGAGTAGCTCGACGCCCTTCTCCAGCTTGACGCGGTGCTCCTCGCCATAACGCAGACCGTAGAAGAACTGGTTCGCCGAAAGCCGTGAGGTATCGCCGTACTGCTCCCGGTGCGCCAGGAATTCCTTGGTGGGCCCCGGGAACAGCAGCCGGTTCAAGGCCGCACGCCGGGTCGCGCTGTCGCCGTCGAGCGCCGCCTCATCCTCAGCGGTGAGCGCGACCTCGGCACGAGCCGGTCCACGCCCTTCCAGGGCACGGGTACGGAACGGCTCAGGCCAGCCACCCGGCGGATCGCCGAGTTCGCCGCGCAGGAATCCGATGACCGACTCGGGGATATCGAAGCGTCCCGGATCGGAGGCGAACTCGTCGGCGCTCACACCGGTGCCCACCAACGCCAGTGCCAGATCGCCCACCACCTTCGACGACGGCGTCACCTTGACCAAACGACCCAGCATCCGGTCGGCGGCGGCGTACCGCGCCTCGATCTCTTCGAACTGGTCCCCCAGGCCCAGCGCGATGGCCTGCTGGCGCAGGTTCGACAGCTGCCCACCCGGAATCTCGTGCGTGTACACCCGGCCGGTCGGCGAGGGAAGCCCAGACTCGAACGGGGCGTACACCTTTCGCAGCGCCTCCCAGTACGGCTCCAGATCGCATACGGCGGTCAGCGACACCCCGGTGTCGTATTCGCTATGCGCGGCCGCTGCCACGATCGCGGACAACGAGGGCTGGCTGGTGGTTCCCGCCATGGGTGCCGCGGCACCGTCCACCGCGTCGGCGCCGGCCTGCCACGCAGCCAGATATGTGGCCAACTGCCCACCCGCGGTGTCATGCGTGTGAACGTGCACCGGCAGGTCGAACCGCGAGCGCAGCGCCGTCACCAGAGTCGCAGCCGCCGGCGGGCGCAGTAGACCTGCCATGTCCTTGATCGCCAGCACATGCGCGCCCGCTTCGACGATCTGCTCGGCGAGCTTGAGGTAATAGTCCAGCGTGTACAGGTTTTCACCGGGGTTCGACAGGTCGCCGGTGTAGCACATCGCCACCTCGGCCACCGACGTGCCAACCTCACGCACCGCGTCAATTGCGGGGCGCATGGCCTCGATGTTGTTGAGCGCGTCGAAGATTCGGTAGATGTCCACCCCGGTGGCACTCGCCTCGCGGATGAACGCCCTGGTCACCGTCTCCGGATACGGCGTGTACCCCACCGTATTTCGCCCGCGCAACAACATCTGCAGACAGATGTTCGGAACCGCCTCGCGCAGGTCAGCGAGCCGCTCCCACGGATCTTCCTTCAGGAACCGAAGCGCCACATCGTAGGTGGCCCCACCCCAGGCCTCGATCGAGAGCAGTTCTGGAGTCAGCCGCGCCACGTACGGTGCGACCGCCAGCAGGCCGGTGGTGCGCACCCGGGTGGCCAGCAGCGACTGATGCGCGTCGCGGAAGGTGGTGTCGGTCAGGCCGACCGCCTTCTGCTCGCGCAGTGCCTTGGCGAAACCCTCTGGCCCCAAGGCCAACAGCCGCTGACGCGAGCCGTCCGGCGGGGGTGCCGACAGATCGACCGCGGGCAGCTTGTCATGCGGGTACACCTTGGACGGCTTGGCCCCATGAGGCTTGTTGACGGTGACATCGGCCAGGTAGCTCAGGATCTTCGTGCCACGGTCGGCCGAGGACCGCGCCGTCAGCAGCTGCGGGCGCTCCTCGATAAAGGAGGTCGTGACGTGCCCGGCACGGAAGTCCGGGTCGTCCAGAACCGCTTGCAGGAAGGGAATATTGGTGGCAACACCGCGGATACGGAACTCGGCGACGGCGCGGCGGGCACGAGCCACCGCGGTCTGGAAGTCCCGTCCACGACAGGTCAGCTTCACCAGCATCGAGTCGAAGTGAGCACCTACCTCGGCACCCAGCGTTGTGCCGCCGTCGAGCCGGATGCCGGCGCCACCGGGACTGCGGTAGGCGGTGATCCGGCCGGTGTCGGGGCGGAAACCATTGGCCGGGTCCTCGGTGGTGATCCGGCACTGTAGCGCCGCACCACGTGGCTTGATCGAATCCTGATGCAGGCCAAGGTCGTCGAGTGTTTCACCGGAGGCGATGCGCAGCTGACTCGCCACCAGGTCCACATCGGTGATCTCCTCGGTCACCGTGTGTTCCACCTGAATGCGCGGATTCATCTCGATGAAGACGTGGTGACCGCGCTCGTCGAGCAGGAATTCGACGGTCCCGGCGCAGCTGTAGCCGATGTGTCGGGCGAAAGCCACTGCGTCCAAACAGATCTTCGCCCGCAGGTCGGCGGGCAGGTTGGGTGCGGGGGCGAGCTCGATGACCTTCTGGTGGCGCCGCTGCACGCTACAGTCGCGCTCATAGAGGTGTATGACGTTTCCCGCGGTATCCGCGAGAATCTGCACCTCGATATGCCGGGGATTGATGACGGCCTGCTCCAGGAAGACCGTCGGGTCGCCGAATGCCGACTCCGCCTCACGGCTGGCCGCCTCGATCGCCTCGCGCAGCTGCTCGCGCTCGGCGACCCGGCGCATGCCGCGGCCACCGCCTCCGGCGACTGCCTTGACGAATACCGGAAACTCCATGGACTCGGCGGCGGTCAGTAGCTCCTCGACCGATGCCGAAGGCTGCGAAGACGCCAACACCGGCAGCCCCGCCTCACGCGCGGCAGCAATGGCACGTGCCTTGTTGCCGGTGAGCTCCAGGACGTCGGCCGGCGGCCCGACGAAGGTGATACCGGCCTTGGCACACGCGGCGGCCAGATCGGGATTCTCGGAGAGAAACCCGTAACCGGGATAGATGGCGTCGGCACCGGCGTTCTTGGCCGCGTTGACGACCTCGGATACCGACAGGTAGGCCCGGACCGGGTGGCCCTTCTCCCCAATCTGGTACGCCTCATCGGCCTTCAGTCGATGACCCGAGTTGCGGTCTTCATATGGGTAGACAGCGACTGTTTCGGCACCTAATTCATAGGCGGCACGAAATGCACGGATCGCGATCTCACCGCGGTTGGCGACAAGAACCTTCGAGAACATAGTCACTGACCGTACCGTGAGGATTGAGCGAACGCGCGTCCGCTCAATTTCACAAATCAACTCAGACGAGTGTGATCCAGTAATCCCAGAATCGTTCGAGGATCGCCAGCACCACGCCGGTGAACCACAGGGCCACCAGCGACCACCGCCATTGATACAGCACCCTGGCCCAGCGCTGAGATCCCAATGGCCGCAGGGCAATCGACGTGCTCACCACGAACAGCGGAATCGTGACCGACCAGACCACCATGCAGTACGGGCACAACGCACCGATCCGGTACAGGCTCTGGAAGATCAGCCAGTGGACGAAGACCGCCCCCAACAGGCTGCCGATGGCCAGACCACCCCAATACCAGCGCGGCAGCTTTACCTTGGCAACCGACAGCACTCCCGTCACCAACACCACGGTGAAGGCCACGATGCCGATGAGCGAATTGGGGAACCCGAAGGCCGAGGCCTGCTCGGTCGTCATCACCGAGCCACAGGAAATGATCGGGTTCAGGCTGCACGACGGGACATACGTCGGGTCGAGCAGAATCTCGATCTTCTCGATGGTCAGGGCCAGCGCGGCAGCCAGCCCGGCCACCCCGGCAACGAGGACGTACCAGGCGGTCGCGGGGCGAAGCGTCACTTCAGGCCCGGAACAGGTCCGGTGATATCCGTGACGGCCTTGATCAGGTCATCCGGGGTGGTGCCCTTGCCGATTTCCCAGTCCTTGCCATTGATCCGGATGGTGGGTGTGGCCTGGATGTTCAGCTTCGGACCGAGCTCCTTGACCATGTTGAGGTACTTCTTGTCCTTGATGCACGTGGAAACCGCATCGGACGCACCCACGCTCTTGGCTTGATCGATCAACCACTTGTCGTCGTGCCAGGTCTTGGCATTGACCTCGTCGGGCTGCTTACTGGGGTCGTACAGCAGCGAGTGGAACTTGAGGAACAGGTCATTGGACTGGTCTGCCACGCAGTAGGCCGCCGCGGATGCCCGCGACGAGTAGTCACGCTTGAGCCTGGGCACATCCAGGATGCCGACCATGTCATAGTCGGCCCGCACCGCGCCGGCATCGATGAGCTTCCTGACGGTGGGCCCGAATTCCTGCTCGAACATGGCGCAGGCGGGGCAGATCGGATCCTCGATGAGGGTCAGCACCACCTTGGGTTCGGTGGTTCCCTCTTTGGTGATGAGCTTGGCCGGGCCCGGAGTGACCACCTGGATCGCCTTGACCTCGCCTGCGGGCGGAGCGGGCGGGCCCGGGTCCTTCTTGTTACTGAGGACGATGAACCCGACCAATCCCACGGCGAACAGCACGACAATCGCCGTGAGCCCGATCTGAATCAGCTGGCTTCGGCGCTGCTCTGCCTTCTTGAGGTCGTAGCTAGGTGGTTGCTTCGGTTTGGCCACGCGAACAGCCTACCGGGCAGAATTAGCGGGACAGGTGAGCGCGTAGCGCCGACGTCAGCTCATCCATGGCGTCCGATGGCGCCCCACCCAACCCGGCCATGTTGTAGAAGCCGTGAATCAACGGACCCTGTACCCGCAGGTCCACCGGCACTCCGGCGGCCCGTAGCTTCTCGGCGTATTCGTTGCCCTCATCGCGCAGCGGATCAAATCCCGCTGTCGTGATCAGCGCCGGGGGCAATCCCGCGAAGTCCGCGGCCAAAATCGGTGACACTTGGGGGTCTGACTTGTCGACCTCGGACCCGTCCAGATAGTGACTTTCGAATCCATCCATGGCCGCCTTGGTGAGGAAGAAGCCCTCGGCGAACAGGTTTCGTGACGGCCTGCGCACGGTGAAGTCGACGGCCGGGTAGATCAAGAACTGCAGCAGTGGCAGCTGCGCGCCGCTGTCGCGCGCCTGCTGTGCGACGACCGCCGCCAGGTTGCCGCCCGCGCTGTCGCCGCCCACCGCGATCCTGTCGGGTGCGACACCCAGATCGGCGGCATGCTCGACCGCCCACAGGTACGCGGCAAGGCAGTCCTGCGCGGCGGCGGGCGCCTTGTGTTCGGGAGCCAACCGGTAGTCCACCGACAACACCGAGACGCCGGCGTCACGGCAGGTCTGCCGACACGGCTGATCGTGGGTGTCCAGGTCACCGATCACCCAACCGCCGCCGTGGAAGAACACCAGCAGTGCCTGCGTGTGGTCGGTCACCGGCTTGTAGTGCCGGACCGGAATGGACCCGGCAGGCCCGGGAATGGAGAAGTTGCGCACCTGCCCCACCGGGGTGCTGAACTGCAACAGGCCGGCCTGCTTGCGCATGCCGGCCCGGTTCGCCGCGACGTCCTCACCGCGGGATATCTCCCCCTCGCCCATGAGCTCCATACCGCGCAGCAAGAGCTGGGTCGTCGGGTCGAGGATGTTGCCGTCGATAATCACCTGACGACCGGCCATAGCCCGTCGAACGGGAGTCGGGATGTGCGGTGTCACGGCGGTGCTGGCACGCAAGGCGAAGTCGCGGAAAGGGCTCACGACACAACCGTAGCGAGAACTCCTAGGCTGCCGGTATGGATATCGGCATTGCCCTGCCTTTCATGTGCCGGGAGTACACCCGTGAGTCGACGATCACCTGGGCCCGCCTCGCCGACGAGGGACCGTTCTCCACGATTTCCTCGGGTGAACGCATCTCCTATCACAACCAGGACATGTGGGTAACGCTCGCGGCGGCTGCCGCAGTCACCGAGCGGGTCCGGATACTCGCGAATGTTTCTGTGCTGCCAGCACATCCGGTGCCACTGGTCGCCAAGCAGGCGACGACGCTGGACGTGTTGTCCGAGGGGAGGTTCACCCTCGGGGTGGGGGTCGGCGGCCGCGAACACGACTACCGCTCATTGGATGCGTCCTTCGAGCGCCGCCATCAGCGCCTCGATGACCAGGTGGCCGAGCTGCGCCGGTTGTGGCGTGGTGAACCCCCGTTCGAGGGTGCCGACCCGGTGGGCCCGGCGCCCGTTCAAGCCGGTGGACCGCCCATCGTGGCCGCCGCGATCGGCCCGAAATCCCTGGCTCGCGCGGCGCGCTGGGCCGACGGCATCACCGGATTCAGCGTCTCCGGAGCGCCTGCCGAGCTTGCGTACTCCGCTGGGGCTGCGCGCGCGGCCTGGCAAGACGCGGGGCACGCCGAACCGCCGCTGCTGTCAAGCGGATGCTTCTACACATTGGGCATTCCCGACGCCGAGTCCGAGCTCAAGCAGTTCACCCGCGACTACCTCGCGATATTCGGAGCTCAGATAGCCGAGAACGTCCCGAAGACGTTGACCAACTTCGACGCTGACGCACTGAGCCGCACCCTCGACGGCGCCGAAGAAGCCGGGCTGGATGAATTCATCCTCGCGCCGGGAGCCTCCGACGTCGCTGTGATCGAGGCGACGATCGAACTCATCCAGCGGCGTTAGTCTGTGTATCCGGCGAATTGATCTCCCGCGCCGCGAAATCCGCGGCCTGGTTGGTCATTCCGTTGTCTCCGTACGAACCGTGGGCGGCGTTGTCGGTGCCGTCCACAGAGCAGATCGGATCCTCGGGGGCGCACATATCGACGGTCTTGCTCGCGTAAAGGTGCCCGATGTTGATCGGCGGGGCCGTGTTGTCGATGCGTTGCAAAAACCCACTGGAGGGCTTGCCGAACAGCGCCACCGCCGCGACGTGGTCAGCCACCTCGGGCGGCATCGGTCCGGTGATCCCCTCCGGCAGCTCGAAGCCCGGAGGCACTACATCGGCGGTGGTGTAGGCGACAACGGCCGCACCCTGGGAGAACCCGCCCATCACGATCTTGGTATTGGGGCACCGTGCGGCAACGTCTTTGACGCGGTTACTGGCATCGATGACACCGTCGGCAGCAGTGGCAAAGGCCAAGGATGCCGGGTACTCGACGGGATAGACCTCAACCGACTTGCCCTTCGTCCGCGCACGCAGGGCATTGACGAATGCCTCCCCGGTGCCGCCGACGCCTGGCGGCTCAAAAGTTCCGCGCGCGAACACGACCTCGACATCGGGACACGCAGCAGCAACTGCGGACGGAATGCCAATGGGCGAACCAATGAGGGCAGACATCACCACAATGGCAAGTAACCAGCCCCACCGAACTCTCTTCATTAACGACCACCACCTGTCCGGGCTTCCGTCCCTGTTTACCACAGATTCAACGGTTGTGGACAGGTGTGCGCCGTCTCACGGATGACTTTCGCCAACCGCCCATCGAGCGAAAGATATTATCTACGAACCACTTCCACGAGAGCCGGCCGAGACGGGCCACGTTCAGAGTGGGTGGCGTTCCGGCTAATCCGTGACCGCGCGCGCCGCCGTCAGCACAGGCAGGAAATAGGTGACGGCGAGATTCCTCGCCTCGTCGTCCGTGCCCGCACGAAGGACCGTCGACGGAGCCAAGAGCAGAGTCGCCGTGATCCGCATGATGAGCTCGGCAGCCTGCTTGGCGCCCGCTTCCGGATACCCGTCCCCCATCAAGCGCATGGCAAGAACGGAAAGCGCCAGCTGGTAGTTGCCGTGTTCAGTCTCGAATAGCCTCAGCGACATTGATTCGGCCTCGTATTCCTTGAGCGCCGCAACGACCGGATTCACCCGGCATTCACGCATTCCAGTAACGAATACCTCAACAACCTGATCCTCAACCTTGTCGCCCGGATCCAGTAACGGCGCCAATTGGAGAAAGAACTGGAGTACCTCACGACCGACGACCGAGGACACCATGTCGTCCTTATCGCCGCATCGGCGGTTCAGCGTCTGCCGAGAAACCTTGGCTCGCTTCGCTATATCGGCGACCGCAGCCCGCCGGAAACCATGCGCCACGAACTCTGCGCGCGCGGCGTCGAGAAGCCGCTCCCGCTCCTCATCCTCCGGGGCGGCCTGACCCGAAGACCACTGCGACCACACCGCACCTAGATCCACGACGAATCATGTTACCTCTTGACGTAGAGACACTGTTACATCTACAGTCCAATGTCTCATGCAGGAACATTCTTTCTCCATCACCGTCGACGGGGACATCTGCATGGGAGCCGGTTACTGCTACGGCTCCTACCCGCAGTTGTTCACCGAGAACCCGGATGGCACAAGCCTCGCAGCGGACACAACCAGCATCGAATCACTTGATGACGCAGTGAAAGCCAGTCAGATCTGCCCGTCCGGGGCAATCGAGATCCACCGCAGAAAGGACTGATGTTGACCACGGCTGCAACCCAGTGCCCAGCGCACGGTCAAGATGGCGATGCTGGAAGGACCGGCCGTGAACTTCCAGCGGTCACGTCGCCTCGATGGAACACCGGCCGTCGGGCAGTAATCGCATCGTTGAAGGACGACCCGTTCTGGCCCACCCGTAAGCCATTGCGCGCCGCATTCAGCCTGGCGACAGGGTGGGGCCGCGACCGACCTATCCCACCGGGTCCGATGGGATTGCCTTTTATCGGCTCAGCGATTCCCATGGCGCGCAACCCCTACAAGTTCCTCCAGGACTGCCATCGCAGATTCGGGGACATCTATCGGGTACCGCTGCCGATTCATCCCTTGGTTCTGGCCAATCACCCCGATCTGGTCAGCGAGTTCATGGAGAACACCGAACTCAAATACAGCATGTCCGCCCCGATCCAAGGTAAGCGAATTCAAAGGGCAGTAACGAGTGTGGGCTGCCCGGTCCAGGTTCTCGAAGGTCAGGCCCTGCGCGACAGACGCAAGAAGCTCATGCCCCTGTTCGGTAAGAGGCACCTCGCAGTGGTGTCAGACAAGTTCGTTGAGGTGTTTACCGATCGAATCGACCGGTGGCTCTCAGTCGCCGGCACCGGCCAAGAGGTGAATCTTCAAGCGGAGCTGCCGAAGGTCGTGCTGCCCGCATTCATGTATGCCATGTTCTCGACGAAACTGTCCGATGACGAGGTCCTGCATGCCGACACGGCGACTCGATCCGTGATGCGTGCCATTGCATCTGGACTCTTTCTGGCGACTCCACCGAATATTTTCCCGCTACGCGGCAAGGAGAACCTCACCGTCTCGGGCGTTCATCTCCTGCGAACGATCCGCCGGACAGTTCAGGAGCGACGTCTGAATCCAACCGACGATGCGGACCTACTCAACATCTTGCTCGCGGCGCGTAACGACAACAGCAGTCCTCTCACCGAAATCGACGTGTACTCGGAAATCATGTCCGCGATTGGCGGCGGCTACGAAACGATTGTCGCGTCGATGTCGTGGACGCTGGCACTACTGCTACAACATCCGCAACATCTGGAACGCCTCTACGACGAGATCGCAATCCTTGGCGGAAACATGCCCACTCCCGACGATCTTCCCAGGTTGCCCTGGGCACGAGCATGTTTCGACGAGGGACAACGACTCCAGGGCGCACCCATCAACCCGAGATACGCGATGGAGGACACCGAACTCGGTGGCTACCCCATCCCGAAGTACACGATGGTCGCCAGCTCGTTGTATGTGGTGCACCGAGATCCTCGGTGGTGGGGCGAGAACTCCGACGTCTACGACCCGATGCAATTCTTCGATCAGGACCGTGTCACTGCGCGCCCCCGTCTGGCATTTCAGGCCTTTGGCGCGGGACCGCACCACTGCATGGGTACCGGCATGGCCTACATGATGGCCCAATATCTGTTGACGATCATCTTCCAGCGCTACCGCTTGCACCTGCGGCCAGGCTGGCAACCCCAACAATTCTTCAGCTTGTCAACCTTGGTCAAGGGCGGCGTGCCCGCCACCATTACCAAAGCTTGAAATTCCTCTCACACAAGCCATCTCGAGAAAGGAACCACATGACCAACACCGAGACGAGGAATCAGGAATCGCGTCAGTCGGATTGGGGTAAGAAGGCCCCGCCCGGACGGGTACACGCCCCGGTCAGCGAATCCGAAGCACTTATCGAGCCCTTCCTGCGACGCTGCAAGGAACAAGAAGACATGTACGTCGCAGCCGGTTTCCCGCTGGAAGGCATCGCGGACTTCTGGCGCAAATGGTTCGCAGCCTGGAACGACGACTCCCCCGAGGCGCTCGAAGACTGCTGGACTGAAGACCTGGTATGGACCATGTCCAACACCGGCCAGCTAGAGTTCCACGGACGCAGCTATACCGGCGACTTTGCGCGATTCGGATACCTGTTCGCACGGGAACTCGGCTTCTACCCATGGGACGGGACAGACACCCATCTGCCCTATTACGACTTCTTCAACGGTCGGATACGGGCAGCGTTCCCCTACTCGGGATCTACACGATTCTTCTGGAGCAACACGATCCCGTGGCCTCGTAAGCCGGTTCGCGGCTGTGGTGTGGACAGGTACGTCCTCCGCAAGGAGGACGGAGAATGGCGGATCGCGCGAATCGATACCGATCAGGACTTCCTGGCCGCCCTCATGCAGATGCTGCCATTCGCCAACGGCACCACAAAGCTCATAGCGTGGCTTACCCGCACCCTCCCGGTCGCAGCGCGCCGATTCGGTATTTATGACCGAGAATCTCTCTACAGCCGAGAGTACGCAGCAAGCCGACAGGTCAGAGATCTGCCACGCAGAACCACATGAATAAATTCAAGCATTGGTCACCCGACGAAATTGCACTCCTCAGTGACGAAACACTGACTGATGATGATGTCTCCACTCGCACAAGTAGATCCAATCGAGCGGTAGTGGCCAAGCGCCACCGCCTTGCCCAAAAGCGTGCAATGAGGCTCGGGCTGTATCCCTTCCATCGTGGAACACTTGAGCTGGAGAGACACCCATTCGTTGTTCTACCGCACTTGCCAGAGCCGACCTAGCCCGCACAAGTCACTGTGGACAGGTGTGTGCCGCCTCACGGATCGTGTTGGCTGACCGTTCGTCTATCGAAAGATGATATCCACGAACCACTTCCGCGAACTGCATGGAGTACTGACACCAAAACGCCTTGTTCGGCGGCATCCAGCTCGCGGGCGCCTGATCGCCCTTGTCCTTGTTGGCCTGCCCTTGTACCGCGATAAGGTTGGCGGGATCGTTGGCAAAGCGCCAACGCATCGACGGTTGCCAGTCTCGTGCACCCATATCCCATGCATAGGCCAACGGCACGATGTGGTCGATCTGCACGGCTTCACCGCTTTTCGGCCCACGCGTAAAAGCCACGTGCACTCCCGTGTACGGATCGAGCAGGGTGCCAGTACGTACCGCTTGAGGGCATCTGCGCGTGTACACAAAACTCTTGTCACCCAGGTCGCGACTCAGGATGTCGTTGCGGGTGTCGCAGCCGTTGTGCCCGCCCGGCGCGTCGGTGTCATCGGACCAGGCATCACCGAACACGCTGCGTTGGTAATCCTTGCTCCGCACCCGTTTGGGCACTACGGCCACACCTGTCAACGGATCCTGGCCAGGGGCGAGAGTCGGCATGTTTGACTGTCCGGCAATGGCATTGGCACGTTGTAGCCGGTAACGAGTCGATACCTGATATGCCACCACCATCGCGATCGCCGCGGCGATGGCGACGATGAGAAGGGTGCGACTCTTCACGACTTGTCCAGGTACTCGATCTGATCGGTGATCAGGAAACGGCGCGCCATCGCGGCCAGCGCCGGTTGCTTCGTCAGCGTGGGATCGTCGGCACAGGCCCGCGCTGCCATGTCCCGGGCGGTCTCGATCATGTCGCGGTGATCAATAAGCGACAGCAGCCGCAAATTGACCGCGCGGCCGGACTGGTCACGTCCCAGCACATCGCCCTCACGGCGCTCCTGCAGGTCCAACTCGGCCAGGGTGAACCCATCCAGTGTGTCCTGCACCGCCCGCAGTCGGCGCCCCGCCGAACCAGCCGGGCTGCAGGGACTTACCAGCAGGCACAGGCCCTTGTTGCCGCCACGACCCACACGACCGCGTAGCTGGTGCAGCTGGCTGATGCCGAACCGATCGGCATCCATGATCAACATCACGGTGGCGTTCGGAACATCCACACCGACCTCAATCACGGTGGTGCACACCAAAACATCGATCTCACCGGCGTTGAACGCCGTCATCACGGCATCCTTCTGCTCCGACGGCAGCCGTCCGTGCAGTAGTCCGATCCGCAGCCCCGGCAGCAATGAGCCACGAATCGTCTCGTACAACTCGGTGACGGGAACCGGGGGCGGACGCTTCTCCTCCGCCTCCTCCGGTCCCGAATCTTTGTCGTCGGCGTCGATCCTGGAGGCAACCACATAGGCCTGCCTGCCCGCGGCCACCTCTTCGGCGATCCGCTCCCAGCCCCGGGCAAGCCACCCCGGTTTTTCGCGCGTGAACACCGCCGTCGTGGTGATGGGCTGGCGCCCCCGGGGCAGCTCCCGCAGCGTCGAGGTCTCCAGGTCGCCGAACACCGTAAGCGCGACCGTACGCGGGATCGGAGTAGCCGTCATCACCAACA
The DNA here is from genome assembly GCF_002013895.1 of Mycobacteroides franklinii. Taxonomy (GTDB): domain Bacteria; phylum Actinomycetota; class Actinomycetes; order Mycobacteriales; family Mycobacteriaceae; genus Mycobacterium; species Mycobacterium franklinii. Next base: position 38,066 of record NZ_MAFQ01000022.1, read on the forward strand.
AGTGCGGCACGATGCCTTCCGGAGCCTTGGCCCGCAACCGATCTCGCTGCTCGACACCGAAACGGTGCTGCTCGTCCACGACCACCAGGCCCAACTTGTGGAAGTCCACCGAGTCTTGCAGCAACGCGTGGGTGCCGATGACGATGCCCGCCAGTCCGGTCGCCACATCGGCCTTGATCTGTTTCTTGACCGCCGGCGACATCGAACCGGTGAGCAGCGCGATGCTGGTCGCATCGTCGGGAGCACCCAATTCGCCTGCGGTGGCCAAAGATCCGAGCATCGCTCGCAACGATCGGGCATGCTGAACCGCGAGAACCTCGGTGGGAGCCAGCAGAGCACACTGATATCCGGCGTCGATCGCCTGCATCATCGCCAGCAGCGCGACGATCGTCTTACCCGAACCCACCTCACCCTGCAGCAGCCGGTTCATCGGCTTGACCCCGGAAAGGTCATCGCCGATTTCGGCAACAACCTGATGCTGCCCCTCGGTGAGCTCGAAGGGCAGCTGACCGAGCAGATCCGCGCGCAGTCCCGCATCGGTGATCGGCATAGGCGGACCAGCGGAGGCGATATCGCTGCCGCGCCGCATGGCCAACGCCAGTTGCAGACCCAGCGCCTCATCGAATGCCAGGCGCCTACGTGCCCGCTTTTGTTCGGACGCATCCTCCGACGTGTGGATCTTGCGCAGTGCCTCGTCGAGGGACATCAGGTTGTGCTCTTCCAGCACGGCTTCCGGCAGCGCCTCGGGCACCGCGTCCAGCTGAGCGAGTACCTGGTCAATACAACGGTAGATATCCCAGCTTTCCAGGTTCTTGGTTGCCGGGTAGATAGGAAACACATTGCGCTGGAAGGCCGAAATGGCGGCGGACGCGTCGTGTGCCCCACCGGCGATACCGCGTAGCGCAGTGCTGCCCCGCGTCTCGGTGCTCTCCCCCAGCGCCGTTTCGAGCACCAGATAGTCGGGGTGGGTCAACTGGGGTTTACCCCGAAACTCCCCGACCGCACCCGAAAGCATCACCCGATTGCCCACCTCCAGGTCGCGTTTCACCTTGTGCGGGTGGAAGAACGTGGCCTGCACGGCATGTGGCGCGCTACCCAACATGACGGAGAGGAACTGGCCCTTGCGATTGCGCATGCTCTTCAGTTCCGCCGAGGTGATGAAACCCACCAGCGTGGTGTGCTCCCCCGGCTTGGCGCGTTCCCCGTCCTGCTCGTCACGCAGGCTGAAGTCAGTGCTGTATCGGCGTGGGTAGTGGTGAAGGAGGTCTTCGACCGTCAGCAGACCGAATTCGGCATCGAGGACGTCGGAGGCCTTGTGGCCCAACACATGATCCAGGCGGTCGGAAAGTTTTACCACTGTGCCCCGTCACTCAACACCGATGTGGACAATGTCGGTGTGCTGCCCGGTGCGATAGATCATCACCTCGACACCGCCGTGGTGCGATCGAGTGTGCTCGATCAATGACTCGGCAAGGGACTCATCCACCTTGTCCGACAGCAGCACCGTCACCAGCTCACCACCGGAGGACAACATGATGCTCACCAAAGCCTTTGTGGCATTGGCGACGTCATGGTTGAGCACCAGCACCTCGTCACCGATGATGCCCATCGCGTCACCCGGCTCACAGGTGCCGGACCAGGTGAGAGCCCGCTCGGTAGCGACCCGCACCAACCCGAATCGGGTGGCACCCGCGGCGCGCGCCATGGTGTAACTGTCGTCGACGGCCATCCGTTCCGGGTCGTGCACCGCCAACGCCGCCAGCCCCTGCGCCATGGACGCCGACGGCAGCGGGATCACCGTGATTCCCCAGCCGCGCGCCGCCGCACAGACCGCCACCAATTCCTCGGCTGCCATCAAACCGTTGGGCAACACCATGATCTGGTGTGCCCCACTGTCAACCACCGCATCCAGCAGACGTTTCGCACTCGCCGGAGGTTCATCGACGCGCAATACCTGGGCACCCTCGCTGGAGAAGAGCGTGGCTGCGCCGTCGCCTTCCGCCAGCGCCAGCACCCGGCGGTGTCGATGCCGCCCATCGTGATGTCCCCCACCCACGTCACCGCGCAACGAGGAGATCTGGATCGACTGCGGAACGCCGAATTTCATCCCGGCCTCGATGGCCGCCCCGGCGTCATTGACGTGCGCATGTACGGAGTACCCCATCGAGCCGTCACCGGCGATGGCAATCGAATCCCCCATCGCGTCCAGCTGCGTGCGCAGATCGGCGATCTGCAGCTCGTCGCATCCGCACAGCAAGTACATGACTTCGAACTCGGGTGGCAGTTCACGCGGCGGATCCAGGTTCAGGCCGCCCGAGCCACGCGCCGGGCCGGACACCCACACCTGTGAGGGTGCGCTCTTCGGAGGTGACGGGCTGTACTCGCGGCGGGTCGGTAACTCCCCCGCCACCACCGACACCAGGGCATCGAGGATGACGACAAGACCCCGCGCCCCGGCATCGACGACACCGTTGTCGGCAAGCACATCGAGCTGCTTGGGCGTCTTCTCCAGCGCGGACACCGCGGCATCGGCGGCGATGGTGACGAGCACGGGCAGATCGTCCGCTTGGGCGCCATCGGCGACCCGGTCAGCCGCCTCGGCCGCAGCAGCGAGTACCGACACGATGGTGCCCTCGACGGGCGTGCTCATCGAGGCGATGACGAACTGCGACGCCTGACGCAGCGCGCGGCGCACCACCTCGGCCCCAATGAAGTCCTGATCGTCGGCGGCATCGGCGATGCCACGCACGATCTGCGACAGGATGACCCCGGAGTTGCCGCGCGCGCCATGAACTGCGCCTCGGGCCAGCGCCGCGGCGACCTGCGCAACCGTGGCGCCCTCGCCCAGCGCCTCGGCAGCGTTGACCGCCGAGCGCATGGTGAACAGCATGTTCGTGCCGGTATCGGCATCGGCGACCGGAAACACATTCAGTCGGTTGATCTCGTCGCTGCGAGAGATCAGTCCCTCGACAGAGGCGCGCGCCCAATCGAGCAGCGCAGCGCTATCCAATACCGAGAGCCGCATGTGGGAAAGCCTATCTACCGGAGCTGACAGAGTTGAATGGTCTCGCCGAAGCTGGGGATCCCCCCTCCGCCGGAGGCCTCATCTTTACCCACATGGTCGTCGTCTCAGCGGCTCCTCTACACCCATTTTGGTGTTCACGGGCCGGTCAAGCTATCCTTGCAGGGTTGTGGGCCACCCTGACTGAACAGGTCGTTGGCCGGAATCGCGAGTTTGAGGAGTTTCACTATGGCTGCCGTCTGCGACGTGTGCGGCAAGGGACCCGGCTTCGGCAAGTCGGTTTCGCACTCGCATCGGCGTACCAACCGTCGCTGGAACCCGAACATCCAGACGGTTCACGCCGTCACCTCCCCCGGTGGCAACAAGCAGCGCGTCAACGCCTGCACCTCCTGCATCAAGGCCGGCAAGGTCGTCCGCGGCGCGTAAGCGGCGTGAACCACTGTGTCTTCGCAGTCTGCTGATTACGTCGCCGTTCACAACGGCGTTCTGCACATCACCGTCGCTACTGCGGCCGCTGGCACGTCGCTGGACTTCGCCGGTGTAGATGCGGCAGTACCGCTGCTGCGCGATCTGCCTGCCGAGGTCGGTGCGATCCTGCTGAACAGCAGTGGAGCCAACTTTTGCGCGGGCGGCAATGTGCGCGACTTCGCGTCTGCCGAAGATCGGGCAGCCAAGCTCGACGACCTCGCCGGTCGACTGCATGACTTCGTCCGCGCGGTGGATGCCGCCGATCGCCCCGTGGTGGCCTCCGTGCATGGATGGGCAGCCGGAGGCGGGTTGAGCCTGGTGCTACTCGCCGATATCGCGATCGGTGGCGAATCAACCAAGTTGCGCGCCGCCTACCCGGGAATCGGGTACTCCTCTGACGGTGGCATGTCCTGGGCGCTGCCCCGAGTTGTCGGCAAGGCCCGCGCCGCCGACATTCTGCTCACAGACCGGGTTGTCGAGGCTTCCGAGGCACTGTCCATCGGGCTGCTGAGCCGCGTGGTCGCCGACGACGAAGTTCAGGCCACCGCCGTGGCCACCGCCGAGAAGCTAGCCACCGGTCCCCGCGAGGCGCAGAACCGTATCCGCCGGCTGCTGCGTCTGAGCGCCAACAACACCCTCGACGCCCAACTGGACCTGGAGCAGGCCAGCATCGCCGAGGCGTCGGTCAGCCCGACGGGTATCGAGGGCGTCGACGCCTTCGTCGGCAAGCGCAAACCCGTCTGGCCCTGATCGAGCCGACTCCACGGTCTTCGCGCAAGCGCTCATCCCCGTTCGACAGTCTTCGCGCAAGCGCTCATCCCCGTTCGACGGTCTTCGCGCAAGCGCTCATCCCCGCAGCTTCTTGCGAATCCAGTTCACGACCCACGGGATCGCGACCATATCCGCGGTGACATGCTCGCCGGGCAGCGCCCAATAGTCGACCTCAGCGCCATTGGCACGCCATGTATCGCGCAACGCCAAGGCTCCCTCTTCGGGAATGAACAAATCACCGATCGCCTTGCTGCGTGAGCCGTGATACAGCAGCACCGGCATGGTCGGTGTGAGGGAACCCGGCCGGTTGGCGGAGATAACGTGTTGCCCCAGCTCCGATTCGAACGGCTTTGTTATCGCCGAGAGCAGGTCCAGGTCGAACCGCAGTAGACCCGCGGCTGCCAGTGGAGGCTGCGGCATGTCCCTGGCCAGGATTGCGCAGTAGAGCGCGAAGTCGCCGAAAATCTGCACCAATTCGGGGAACTCGCGGGCCTGGCCGATGGTGGCGGCAGCGAAAAGTCCCGCCCCCAAACCTCGGTTCATGCTGCCGTACAGCAGGGCGTAATCGGTGGGCGTTCCTCCGGCGGCTGCGGCAGCGATGCGCAGCTCCGGTGCGTACGTCGGCTGCAGCTGCGCCGCCCACGCCGTGGCGATTGCTCCACCGCTGTATCCATGCATCACGATCGGCGAGTCCGCGAGATCTGGTCTTTCGGAAAGCATTCCGCGTACCGAGTCCAGTACCGCATGGCCCGCCATCTTCCCGGCCGCATACGACATACGCGGGCCTTCGTGATCCGGGAACAGCACCGCGTAGTTCTGTGCCGACAGAAACGGGAACATCGGCGGGTTGTCCCGGTACCACAGGTGGGCCAAGCGATAGGACGGCGTGAATTTCAGTCCCAGAGAGTTGATCGCCTGGTTGCGCACCACCACCGGACGCGAACCCGGACCATGCCACGGACGCTCCGGCTCGATCAGCGCCGCAGTCACGGGAACGGCATTGCCCGCAGTATCGGTGGAGCGCACCATGATCCGCTGCATGGTCGCCCTGCGTAGCGGAAGACGCGGCGACACCTGGTCGGTACGGATGACCTCCCCCGGCTGCAGCAGACTCAGATCACCTGGATCACTGTAGAAGTCGTCGCCGGTGATCGGCGTCGGAAGAATCGCCGAGTAGGGGTCGGCGAGTTGTTCGGCTGAGAGCCGACGCGCAGCCCAGTCGTTGAGCCGATCCACCACGGCCGGACTGCGCAGCGCAGTGCCGCCTGTCGCCAGGGCGGCCGTCGCACCGCCGAGGGCCGCCAATGCTCCTGTCGACCAACGCATTACGGTAACCGCCAATCGATCGGCTGGGCACCCAACCCGACGAGCAGCTCGTTGGCCCGGCTGAAGGGCTTGGAGCCGAAGAATCCGCGTGAGGCCGACAATGGCGACGGATGCACCGATTCGATCGTGGGCACCCCCGCCCCCAGCATCGGCTTGAGTGTGGCCGCATCGCGTCCCCACAGAATGGCGACCAACGGCGTGCCCCGCTCGACGAGCGCCCGGATGGCACATTCGGTCACCATCTCCCAGCCCTTGCCGCGGTGCGAGGCCGGGCTGCTTGGTTGCACCGTCAGCACCCTGTTCAACAGCATCACCCCCTGCTGCGACCACGGCGTGAGGTCGCCGTTGGCGGGCTTGGACAGACCAAGATCGCTCTGGTACTCGTCGAAGATGTTGGCCAGGCTGCGCGGCACCGGCCGCACATCGGCCGCCACCGAGAAACTCAGCCCCATGGCGTGCCCGGGCGTCGGATAGGGATCTTGCCCGACGATGAGCACCCGAACGTCTGCCAACGGATAGGTGAAGGCGCGCAGCACGTTTGCCCCGGCGGGTAGATATCCGCGACCGGAGGAATTCTCCTCGCGGAGGAACTCTCCCATCTTGGTCACCTGATCGGCTACGGGGCGCAGCGCGTCGGCCCAGCCCGGATCAATCAGCTCGGCGAGAGGTCGGGCGGTCACGAAGAGTCAACTTAGCTCACGGATGAGCCGCGTGCGCGAAGACCTCTGGTCCGGATGAGCCGCATGCGCGAAGACCTCTGGTCCGGATGAGCCGCATGCGCGAAGACCTCTGGTCCGGATGAGCCGCATGCGCGAAGACATCAAGCGAACGAGTCCCACCCGGTTGCGCGAGTCCAGGCGGCACCGTCGACCGTCACACCCACATCCCCCGCCGTCACCTGGCCGATGGCAACCCAGCCTGCCGGGACGGTCCACGGAAACGTCGCGACAAGGGCGTGGTCCTCGCCGCCGGTCAAGATCCATTCCCAGGGATCGGCGCCGAGCAGCCCCGCGGCACCGGCCAACGGCGCCAAATACGGCTCCATGCTCGGTGAGCTCAGGTCGATATGGACCGCGCTCAACTCCGCGATATGTGCCAGATCCGCCAACAGACCGTCGGAGACATCCGTCATCGCCGTCGCTCCGGCCAGCGCGGCGGCCGGCCCCTGTCCATACGGCGGCTCAGGCACCAGATGCACCCTTCGCAGCTCGGAGAATTCGTCAATCCCGTCCTGCCACAACTGGAATCCGGCCGCCGAGGTGCCCAGCACGCCACAGACCGCAACGGTATCCCCTACCGTGGCTCCGCTGCGTGTCACCGGTGTGCGCCCCTGAAGGTCGCCGAGCACCGTCACCGAGACCACCAGTTCACGCGAGCTCACCAAATCTCCGCCCGCGATCGATGCCCCCACCCGGGTCGCCTCGGCCCAGACTCCCTCATTGAGCTGGTCAAGGAACTCGATATCGGTCTGGGCGGGTGCACCCACCGCGACCACGAAGGCTGTGACCCGCCCGCCCATCGCCTCGATATCCGCGGCGTTCTGTGCCACCGCTTTTCGGCCGATATCCGAAGGGGACGACCATTCGAGCCGAAAATGCCTGTCCTGCACCAACATATCTGTGGAAACCACCACTCGACCGTCGGGCGCGGCAACCACCGCGGCGTCGTCCCCCGGGCCGAGTAACACGTCGGCACCGAGATCACGGCCCGCGGTGAGACGGCTGATCACGCCGAACTCGCCGGTATCGCCCAGATTTGGCACTCGGTTAGTGTAGGCCCGTGCAATCCGACGACGGCCCACCACGCAAGCTCCTCATCGGCATCGCGGTGTTCGGCGCCGTCGCGGCCCTGGCCGTGCTCTTCGGTGTGCTGAAGTTCGCACAGTTCCAGGACGACAAGAAACCCCTGGCGGTCACCAACATCCCAGCACCACAAGCCAATTCACCGCTCTGCATCGACATGACCAAGGCGTACCCCGGCAACATGGCGGGCGATTGGAAGCGGGCGCAGATCCTCGAACCCAAGCCACCGGCCACGGCCGCATGGCGCCGGGGCAAAGATTCCCTGGTTGCACGCTGCGGCGTCGACCGACCTGCCGAGTTCGCCGTCGGCACCTCTGTAGAGCAGGTCAACTCCGTGCAATGGTTTCGGGTAACCGATGCCGCGATCGCAACCACAACCTGGTTCGCAGTGGACCGCGGCGTCTATATCGCGCTGACCATGCCCGATGGTTCGGGTTCGGAGCCGGTGGTCGAGATGTCCGACGCCATCGCCAAAGCGCTGCCCGCCGTCAAACCCGAACCGAATCCCCTGCCTCGCTGAATCAGGCGCGGCACCCCACCGCGAACATGCCCAAATATCCGGAAATCGGACCATTCCACGCACTTTTGAGCATGCTCACGGGGTGAATTACCGCAAGCCGGTGCCGCGCGCCAGCGCGGTGCGCACCATCGCATCCAGCAGTGTCGGATAGTCCACGCCGGTGGCCGCCCACATCCGGGGATACATAGAGATGGTGGTGAATCCGGGCATGGTGTTGATCTCATTGATCAACGGGCCGTCCTCGGTGAGGAAGAAGTCCACCCGGGCCAACCCCTGGCAATCAATCGCGCGGAACGCCGCCACCGCCAGCTCACGGATCTGATCGCTTACGTCGTCGTCGACCTTGGCCGGCACATCCAATTCGGCGGTGTCGTCCAGGTACTTGGTCTCAAAGTCGTAAAAGGCGCCCGCAGCCGTCTCACCCTGATCCACGCCCTCGACCCGAATCTCACCAAGCACGCTGGCACGAATGTCGCCGTCGGGGAACTCCAACACCCCGCACTCCAGTTCCCTACCGATGATGGCGGCCTCGACAATCACCTTCGGATCGAACTGACGTGCGTGTGCAATCGCGGCAGGCAGTTCCGCCCAGGTGCTCACCCGAGAAACACCGAACGACGAGCCCGCCCGAGCGGGCTTGACGAACACCGGCAGCCCCAGTTCCTCCCGCTGATCCAGAGTCAAGGTGGTGTCGCGCGGGCGGATCACGATGTACTTGCCGATGGGAAGTCCCTCGGCGGCCAGCAGTTTCTTGGTGAACTCTTTGTCCATACCGGCCGCACTCGCGAGCACACCCGCGCCCACATAGGGCACCCCGGCCAGTTCCAACAGTCCCTGAATGGTGCCGTCCTCGCCGTAGGGACCGTGCAGGACCGGGAACACCACATCCACCGAGGCCAGCACCTGGCCGGCGGCACTCGAATCGACGTTGACCAACTGACCCGCACGACGCGGATCGGTGGCGAGCACCAGCTCGGTACCGGATGCGTCGGTGACCTGCGGCAGCCTCCGGTCGCTGATCGCCAACTGTGACGGGTCGCCATCGGTCAGCACCCAGCCGCCCTCGGGCGTAACTCCCACCGCGACCACCTCGTACGCGAGCTGGTCCAGATTGCGCAGGATGCTGCCGGCGGACACGCACGAAATCGCGTGCTCACTGCTGCGTCCGCCAAAGACGAGCGCGACCTTGATCCGCTGCTGTTGGTCTTCGCGCGCGCGGCTCCCCGAGGAATTCACAGTGTCAGACCGTACCGGCTGTGAGCGCAGACTCAATGTCGGCCAGCAGATCGTCGGTGTCCTCGATGCCCAGGGAGATCCGCGCGAACCCCTCGGGAACCGCATCTCCCCAGCGGGCTCGGCGATCGACCGAGGTGTGGACACCGCCGAAACTCGTCGAGGACGCCAGCAGTTCGCTGCGCTGGATCAGCGTGTGCACCGACTCCGCACTGGCCAGTTCAATCGAGACCAGTGAACCGAACCGGCTCATCTGCGCGGCCGCCACAGGATGTGATGGGTCGCTCGCGAGACCGGGGTACCGCACCGAGGCCACCGCGGGATGTTCACGCAGCATCGTCGCCAGCGCGAGTGCGTTCTGGCATTGGCGCTCGAATCGCAACCCGGCGGTGGCGAGGCTGCGCGCACCCAGCCAGGCTTCGAACGGACCCAGGATGGCACCGGCCCGGGAGCGCTCCTGCGCGACGGCCGATACCAAATCCTCACGCGATCCCGCGACATATCCGGCGATGAGGTCGCTGTGCCCGGAGAGTGCCTTCGTCGCGCTGGCGACCACCAGATCGGCGCCCAATTCGAGCGGCCGCTGACCCATCGGGGTGGCCGTGGTGTTATCGACCACCAGCACCCCACCGCGCGCATGGGTCTGGCGGGCCAGCAGTGCCAAGTCGACGACATCGAGCCGAGGGTTCGAGGGTGTCTCCGCCACCACCACGTCGGCCTGTGCGGCCGCGGCCACGATCTGATCCGAACGTGCCGCGATCACGTTGATCCCCATAGCAGCAAGGTTTTCCGTGGCGTATCGCCGGGTTTGGTAATAGCCGTCCTCCGGGACCACCAGGGTCTGCCCGGGACGGACCAATGCCCGCAATGTCGAGGCGATCGCGCCCATTCCGGAGCCGAACACCAGCGCATTGTCCGCACGCTCGAGTGCCGCCAGACCCGATTCCCATTGTCTCCAAGAGGGATTCGATGCGCGCCCGTAGGTGTCCAAGGAGTCATCCTCGGGCACCGGCAGATGATAAGCAGAGGCGAATACCGGCCCCGCAAGGAAGGGTTGTCCGGCAACGGGTTCGGCGGTGGCGGCCACTACGGCCCGGGTAGATATCCCTGGCTCTGGCATGTTCTTACTCCGGTTTGGTACTGCGCCCCAACAGCTGGGCGACGGCATCGGTGACGCTCAGTCCGCGATGACAGACGCCATGAACAGCCTCGGTGAGCGGCATCTCGACGTCATAGCTCGATGCCAGCGCCAAGATGGACTCACACGAGGTAACTCCTTCCGCGACCCTACCGCCGGCCGCGTTGCGCGCCTCCTGCAACGTCTCACCGTTGCCTAGCCGCATGCCGAAAGTCCGGTTCCTGGAATGTACCGACGTGCACGTGGCCACCAGATCTCCGACACCCGCCAGCCCCGCCAGGGTGGTGTGGCTGGCTCCCAGCGCCAGTCCCAGCCGTGTGATTTCAGCCAATCCCCGGGTAATGATGGTCGCTATCGTGTTCTCCCCCAAGCCAACTCCGGCGGCCATGCCACAGCTGAGGGCGATCACGTTCTTGCACGCGCCACCTACCTCGCAGCCCACGACATCGGAATTGGTGTAAGGACGGAAGTATCGCGTGGAGAACGCGCGCTGCAGGGCGACGGCCCTTGTCGAATCGGTGCATCCGATGACGGTGGCGGCGGGCTGGCCCACGGCGATCTCACTGGCCAGATTCGGACCGGTCAGCACCGCGACCCGGCTGGGGTCGGTACCCAGCACCTGCGTCACTACCTGGCTCATCCGCATGAGCGTGCCCACCTCGATGCCCTTGGCGAGGCTCACCACCGAGGACCCGGGCTCGATGAGGTCGGCCCACGGGGTCAGATTCGCGCGCAGCGACTGCGACGGCACCGCCAGCAGCACCAGCTCGGCGCCCTGCAGAGCCTGTTCGGCGACCCCGGTGGCCACTATCGAGGGCGGCAGATCCACATCACTGAGGTACACGGAGTTCCGGTGCGTCGCATTGATCTCATCGGCCAATTCGGATCGGCGTGCCCATAAACGGACATCGTGGCCCGCGTCGGCAAGCACCTTGCCTAACGCGGTCCCCCAGGAACCCGCACCCATCACCGCAGCTTTGACTGATCGTCTTCCCGCAAGCGGCTCATCCGTGGCCATGGCAGACACCCTAGCCGGGGCTGGCACCATGGAGTACGTGGGCAGACAGGCTGACGCGGACTTCGGCGTGATCATCGCGGTCAAGAACCTGGCGACCGCGAAGAGCCGGCTGGCAGAGTCCCTGACCGGACCCGAGCGCGAGCGGTTGGTACTGGGCATGCTGACGCACGCCATCTCGGTGGCGTTCAGCGCCGCCGGCACCGTCGCGGTGATCAGCCCCGATCCTGCCGCCAAGGCGGCTGCCGGCAGAGCCGGAGCGCGGTTCATCTTCGATGACACCCCCGAGGGCCACCGCGATCCGCTGAACAACGCGTTGCGCAGCGCGGCGACACAGCTACGTGCATCGTCACCGAATCTTGTTGTGTTGCAAGCTGACCTTCCGGTGGTCACGAACGAAGAATTCGCGACGGCCATGGCCTCCGCACGCCGATATCCACGCAGTTTCGTCGCCGATCGGCACGGCACCGGCACAGCGGCACTTTTCAGCACCGACGGCGACCTGAACCCGCTGTTCGGAATCGATTCAGCACGGCGGCACCGAGATTCGGGGGCTGTGGAGCTCACCGGAGACTGGCCGGGATTGCGCTGCGATGTGGACACCCCGGAAGATCTGGCCGTGGCGCGCGAGCTGGGCGCCGCACTACCACTCTGAGCCGGTCCGATAACTCTATGATCACAAGGGTGACCACACCGAGTGTCCCCCCGGCCGCAACCACGATCACCTCCGGTGAGGAGCTGCCCGAAGACCGGTACCTCAATCGGGAACTCTCGTGGCTGGATTTCAACTCGCGCGTGCTCGCACTTGCCGCAGATGAATCACTGCCCATCCTGGAACGCGCCAAATTCCTGGCAATCTTCGCGTCCAACCTTGACGAGTTCTACATGGTTCGCGTCGCGGGCCTGAAACGTCGCGACGAGACGGGGCTGTCGGTGCGTTCAGCCGATGGCCTGTCGCCGCGCGAGCAGTTGAAGCTGATCGGCGAGCGCACGCAGGAGATCTCGATCCAGCACGCGCGGGTGTTCAGTGACTCGGTACGCCCCGAGCTGGCCGAGAACGGCATCTTCGTCGTCACCTGGGCCGACCTGTCCGAAGACGAGCGGAGCTATCTCTCCTCGTACTTCACCGACCAGGTCTTCCCGGTGCTGACCCCGCTGGCCGTCGACCCCGCGCACCCGTTCCCTTACATATCCGGTCTGAGTCTGAATCTGGCCATCACCGTTCAGGTCCCCGAGACGGGCGGTCAGCATTTCGCCCGAATCAAGGTGCCTGACAACGTGGATCGTTTTGTCCGGCTGCGCAGCCCCGACGGAACCGGGACGACCCAGACCGCGCGCTTCCTGCCCATGGAAGAGCTCATCTCCGCGCACCTCTCGGCGCTGTTCCCCGGCCTGGTCATCATCGAGCACCACGCGTTTCGCATCACCCGGAACGCCGATTTCGAGGTCGAGGAAGATCGGGACGAGGACCTTCTCCAGGCACTCGAACGGGAATTGGCCCGCCGACGGTTCGGATCGCCGGTACGCCTCGAGGTCGCCGACGACATGACCGAGCACATGTTGGAACTGCTGCTACGCGAGCTGGATGTGGATCCTGGTGACGTGGTGCAGGTTCCGGGGCTGCTGGACCTGTCGTGCTTGTGGCAGGTCTACGGGGTGGATCGCCCCGCACTCAAGGATCCGACATTCGTGCCGGCGACCCATCCGGCGTTCGGGCAGGGCGAGACCCCGAAGAGCATCTTCTCGACGCTCCGGGACGGGGACGTCCTCGTCCATCACCCTTACGACTCGTTCTCCACCAGTGTGCAACGGTTTATCGAGCAGGCCGCCGCCGATCCACAGGTGCTGGCCATCAAACAAACGCTGTATCGCACCTCCGGCGACTCCCCCATCGTGAACTCGCTCATCGATGCCGCCGAGGCCGGTAAGCAGGTAGTCGCCCTGGTGGAGATCAAGGCCCGCTTCGACGAACAGGCCAATATCAAGTGGGCACGCGCATTGGAAGACGCCGGCGTGCACGTGGTCTACGGCTTGATCGGCCTCAAGACACATTGCAAGACCGCCCTGGTGGTGCGCCGCGAGGGATCTGCCATCCGCCGGTACTGCCACATCGGTACCGGGAACTACAACCCGAAGACCGCCCGGCTCTACGAAGATGTGGGCTTGCTGACGAGCGCACCTGAAATCGGCGCGGACCTCACCGACCTGTTCAACTCCCTGACCGGGTACTCGCGAAAGGTCTCCTACCGCAACCTGTTAGTGGCGCCGCACGGGATACGCGCCGGAATCGTCGACCGCATCGACCGCGAGATCGCCGCGCACCGAGCCGGCCAGGACGCCCGAATTCGGCTGAAGATGAATGCGTTGGTCGACGAGCAGGTGATCGATGCGCTCTACCGAGCCTCCCGGGCCGGAGTCCCCATCGAGGTGGTGGTGCGTGGGATCTGCGCACTGCGCCCCGGGGTTCCCGAGTACTCCGACAGCATCACCGTACGATCCATTCTCGGCCGGTTCCTTGAACATTCGCGCATCATTCACTTCAACGCCATCAACGAATTCTGGATCGGCAGCGCCGACATGATGCATCGTAATCTGGACAGACGGGTCGAGGTCCTCGCGCGCGTCACCGACCCGAAGCTCACCGCACAGCTCGACGATATGTTCACCTCCGCGTTGGACTCCCGGACCCGCTGCTGGGAGCTGCAGCCCGATGGCCAGTGGTTGGCCTCGCCTGCGGACGGCGAGGAAGTGCGCGACCATCAGGTCGAAATGATGAAACGGCACCGCTCACAAAACGTGACATAACCCAGGTTCTCCCGGCTGAACAACTCTCCCCCGAAGGAGCTTTCGTGCCCGATCCGACCACGCGGACCGGTGCAGCGGTCCTTGCCGCCGGAGCCGCCCTCTGGCGGTACCAGGACAGCCCTGGCCAGGAGGACACTGCCGGCGCCATCGAAGTGGCCCTGGTGCACCGACCACGATACGACGATTGGTCACTGCCCAAGGGGAAACTCGACCCCGGTGAAACGGCGGCGATCGCGGCGGTCCGGGAGATCGCCGAGGAGACCGGATTTACCGCTCGACTCGGCCGTCGACTGCCGTCGGTGAGTTATCCGGTGAGCCAGGGAACCAAGCGCGTCAGGTATTGGGCGGCGCAGGCCATAGACGGCAAGTTCGAGGCCAATCTCGAAGTCGACGAGATCAAGTGGCTTCCCGTGGCAACTGCGATCAAAACGGTCAGCTATGCGGTAGACCGGAAAGTACTGCGAAACTTCGCAAAGCATGAAATTGACACCCGGACATTGATTATCGTGCGCCACGCAAAGGCGGGGAGAAAGGAACGCTATTCGGGGGACGACACCCTGCGGCCACTGGATAAAAAGGGCCGGGCCCAAGCCGAGGCGCTTACCGGCCAATTGCTTGCATTCGGGGCCAGTGCGATTCATGCCGCCGATCGGCTGCGCTGCCGCCAGACCGTGGAACCGCTTGCCGAGGAGCTGAACACGGTGATCTTCAGCGAGCCGGCGCTCAGTGAAGAGGCCTATTGGGCAGACCGCAAGCGGGCACATCGCAGAATTCTCGAAATCGCGGGATTGGACGGTGTGCGGGTGTTATGCACACAAGGCCGGGTCATCCCCGACCTCATCGAGTGGTGGGCGCAGCGTGACGGTGTCCGCCCCGATAAGTCACGTAACCGCAAGGGCAGCATGTGGGTGCTGTCGATGGGCGGTCAGAAGCTGCTGGCCGCAGACCATCTGGATAGCCCGCTGCCCGCCGTCGGCTGGCAGCAGCACTAGCCCACAAAGCAACATCGGGCCCCACCTACACGGTGGGACCCGATGTTATCTTGTGAAACTACTTGCGGCCCTTCTTGGCCGGGGCCTTCTTGGCCGGGGCCTTCTTGGCGGGAGCCTTGGCCACAACCTTCTTGGCGGGAGCCTTGGCGACAACCTTCTTGGCGGGAGCCTTGGTCACGGCCTTCTTGACCGGAGCCTTCTTCGCGGGAGCAGCCTTCTTGACGACTGCCTTCTTGACCGGAGCAGCAGCCTTCTTGACGACTGCCTTCTTGACCGGAGCAGCAGCCTTCTTGGCAGGCGCGGCCTTCTTGGCCGGAGCCTTCTTGGCCGGGGCGGCCTTCTTGGCGGCGGCACGCTTAGCCGGGGCGGCGGTGGAACCACGCTTCACAGCGGGACCGTCGGCCGGAAGCTTCTGCGAGCCAGAGACAACCGCCTTGAACTGTGCACCGGGACGGAACGTCGGTACCGACGTCGGCTTCACCTTGACAGTCTCACCGGTACGCGGGTTGCGGGCGACACGAGCGGCGCGGCGGCGCTGCTCGAAAACGCCAAAACCGGTGATTGTCACGCTCTCACCCTTGTGCACGGTGCGAACGATGGTGTCGACGACGTGCTCCACCGCAGCGGTGGCTTGCCGGCGATCCGAGCCCAACTTCTGTGTCAGAACGTCGATGAGCTCTGCTTTGTTCATGTAAAACCCTCCGAAGCCAGTGGTCCACTTTGAACCGACTTCGAACACGGTAAACCCAACTGCACGTGATTTCCAAGTGCCACGCGTAATTTCGGCAAAATTCTCTGAGCTCTTTTCGGAGCTATTCGCCGACCAAAAGCAATGCCCTTGCCCCCCAAGGGCACCCAATCAGCTACTCAGAAGGCTCCAAAGTGCGGGGTTTGAACTCCGGTCGCGAGGCCTCAAAAGCCGCAATTTCATCGACTTTTCGCAGCGTAAGGCCTATATCGTCCAATCCTTCGAGCAGCCGCCACCGGGTGTAGTCGTCAATCTCAAACGGCACCACCACCGTTCCGGCGGTCACTGTCCGATCCTCAAGATTCACAGTGAGTTCCAAACCTGGATTCTGCTCGATCAGTTTCCACAGCAGCTCGATGTTGGACTGATCCACCAGCCCCGCAACCAGACCGGCCTTACCGGCGTTGCCCCGGAAGATGTCTCCGAAACGGGACGACAGTACTACTCGAAATCCGTAGTCCATCAAGGCCCACACGGCGTGCTCACGGGATGATCCGGTGCCGAAATCAGGCCCGGCGACCAGCACGCTGCCTCGGTTGAACGGTTCCAGATTGAGAATGAACGAGGGATCGGCACGCCACCCGGCGAAGAGTCCGTCCTCGAAACCCGTTCGGGTGACACGCTTGAGGTACACCGCCGGGATGATCTGATCGGTATCGACGTTGGAACGACGCAGCGGCACACCAATTCCGGTGTGAGTGTCGAATGCCTCCACTATTTCCTCTCCCTGCTGGTCTAGAGCGCGGATTTTGCCAAATCAGCTGGCGATGAGAGCTTTCCCCGCACCGCCGTGGCCGCGGCGACGGCCGGTGATACCAAGTGAGTCCGGCCGCCCTTACCCTGGCGCCCTTCGAAGTTTCGGTTCGATGTCGAGGCGCACCGTTGCCCTGGTGAGAGCTGATCGGGATTCATGCCCAGACACATCGAGCAGCCTGCCTGGCGCCATTGAGCGCCCGCGGCGGTGAAAATCTCACCCAGCCCCTCGGATTCGGCCTGCGCGCGCACCCGCATCGAGCCGGGAACGATGAGCATGGTGACCCCATCGGCCACCTTCCGCTCTCGTAGCACGTCCGCCACCGCCCGCAGATCCTCGATCCGCCCGTTGGTGCAGGACCCGACGAACACGGTGTCCACCGGGATCTCACGCATCGGGGTACCCGGCGTGAGATCCATATAGGTCAGCGCCTTCTCGGCCGCCGACCGCTCCTCTTCGTCAGCCATCTGCTCCGGATCGGGCACCTCGGCACTCAGGGGCACCCCCTGACCCGGATTGGTGCCCCAGGTGACGAAGGGCGTCAAAGTACTGGCATCGATGTGCACTTCGGCGTCGAACTGAGCGCCCTCGTCGGTGCGCAGCGAGTCCCATTCAGCGACAGCGGCATCCCACAGCTCACCCTTGGGCGCGTGCGAGCGGTCCTTCAGATAGGCATACGTCGTCTCGTCGGGAGCGACCATCCCCGCCCGCGCGCCTGCCTCAATAGACATATTGCACATGGTCATTCGGGCCTCCATCGACATCTCCTCGACGGCCTGCCCTCGGTACTCCAGGACGTATCCCTGACCGCCACCGGTGCCGATCTTTGCGATGACCGCCAAAATGACGTCCTTGCTGGTGACGCCGACCGGGAGGGCGCCATCGATGTTGATGGCCATGGTCCGAAATGGCCTCAGCGGCAAGGTCTGCGTGGCCAGCACGTGTTCGACCTCGGAGGTCCCGATGCCCATCGCCAGCGCTCCGAAGGCTCCGTGCGTGGAGGTGTGACTGTCACCGCATACGACGGTGGTACCCGGCTGGGTCAGGCCCAGCTGCGGCCCGACCACGTGCACGATGCCCTGTTCCGCGTCTCCCATCGGGTGCAGGCGGATACCGAATTCTTTACAGTTCTTCCGGAGGGTCTCGACCTGAGTGCGGGACACCGGATCGGCGATCGGCTTGTCGATATCGATCGTCGGCACATTGTGATCCTCGGTCGCGATCGTCAGATCCGGCCGGCGCACCGGCCGTCCGGCAAGACGCAGACCGTCGAACGCCTGCGGACTGGTCACCTCGTGGACCAAGTGCAGGTCGATGTAGATGAGGTCGGGCTCGCGCGCCTCGCCCTCACCGGTTCCGCGTACCACTACGTGGGAGTCCCAGACCTTCTCTGCCAGGGTCCTGGGCTGTTGGACACTAGTCATCATTGGCTCCGTGCTCATTGCGTCTCAATATTTGGAACGTTAGTATCGTTCTGTGAGACAGCATAGCGGCATCGGCGTCCTCGACAAAGCGGTGCAGGTCCTGACCGCCATAGGCGACTCGCCCTGCGGGCTCGCCGAATTGTGCGACCGCACGGGACTGCCCCGCGCCACCGCCCACCGACTCGCGGCGGGATTGGAAGTGCACCGACTCCTGTCCCGCGACGGCGACGGACAGTGGCAGCTCGGGGCCGGACTGACCGAACTCGCGGCCCATGTCAACGATCCGCTGCTGAGCGCCAGCGCCCAAGTGCTGCCCAAGCTGCGCGAAATCACCGGCGAGAGCGTGCAGCTGTACCGGCGAGAAGGCACCGTACGGATATGCGTGGCGGCACTCGAACCACCAGCGGGGCTTCGCGATACTGTCCCGGTCGGTTCGCGGCTACCCATGTCCGCCGGGTCGGGCGCCAAAGTGTTGCTTGCCCACAGTGATCCGGCCACGCAGGCGGCGGTGCTCCCCGGTGCGACGTTCACCGAACGCGCGCTTGCCGATGTGCGCAAGCGGGGTTGGGCCCAGAGTGCGGCCGAACGCGAGGCCGGAGTCGCCAGCGTATCGGCGCCCGTTCGCGATCGACACGGCAATGTCATTGCCGCGATATCGGTTTCCGGTCCGATCGATCGGATGGGCCGGCGGCCGGGGGCACGCTGGGCGGCCGATCTCGTTGCCGCCTCCGAGGCGATAACAGCCCGGCTTTAAGCTCCGAATATGGGAAGCAATCAGCGCTCGCAGATCGTCATGTCCGACGAAGAGATCACCGAGTTCATCAACAACTCACGCACCACGACCATGGCCACCATCGGTGCCGACGGGCAGCCGCATTTGGTCGCCATGTGGTACGCGGTGCTCGACGGCGAGGTGTGGTTCGAAACCAAGGCCAAGTCGCAGAAGGTGGTCAATCTCAAGCGCAACCCCACCATCACCTGCCTTATCGAGGACGGACTCACCTACGACACCCTGCGCGGGGTCTCCATTGAGGGCCAGGCCGAGATCGTCGAGGATCCGGACGTGCTGTTCCAGGTAGGCATCAGCGTCTTCGAGCGCTACACCGCGCCGTACACAGAAGAGATGAAGCCCATCGTCGAGACGATGCTCAACAAGCGCATCGCGGTCCGGGTCCGCCCCGCCCGCATCCGGTCTTGGGATCACCGCAAGCTCGGCCTGCCCGCGATGCCGCTCGGCGGCTCCACCGCCCCGCAGCAGTAGGTGCGACGGTGGGCCAGCTTGCGCGCGACGCGTTCGACTCCTTCCGCGAGGGTCTGCGGCATAAGAAGATCAAACGGCCATTGAGCGACGCGCTGGTCCACCACCTGGGCACCGGTGCGGCGGCCGGACAACATGACGATCGGGTC
Organism: Mycobacteroides franklinii; assembly: GCF_002013895.1. Taxonomy (GTDB): domain Bacteria; phylum Actinomycetota; class Actinomycetes; order Mycobacteriales; family Mycobacteriaceae; genus Mycobacterium; species Mycobacterium franklinii. Next base: position 57,491 of record NZ_MAFQ01000022.1, read on the forward strand.
CGCGAGCTGTGCACCGAGACCCTCGACATCGACGTGGACGTCGAGAAGGCCGGCACGACTCAGGCGCGCCAGTTTGTGATCTGGACCCTGCGCGAGCGTCATCCCGAATTGACCGAGGAAGCGCTACGCGCATTGGGTGATTATCGCGCCAAGAGCTGGCTATAGGTTCCGCATGAAGAGCTGGTACCCCCGATGGGATTCGAACCCACGCTACCGCCGTGAGAGGGCGGCGTCCTAGGCCGCTAGACGACGGGGGCTAGAACATTCCGTGCAATGCGCGTGGCGCGCAGACTTGACAGTCTAGCCCACCGGGGCACATCCACCAAATCACTTGTCGTGCAAATGATTTGCGCTGGGGTACCAGGACTCGAACCTAGAATGGCGGTACCAGAAACCGCTGTGTTGCCAATTACACCATACCCCAATGGCTTCACAGAACCGCAGGTCAGCGCACTGACAGCGGACTTTGGAGCCGACGAGCACACTACCAAACCAAGGGCCATTAACCCGAATCGGTTTGGCCCTCACCCCCATTTTCCCAGGTCCGAGCGTTTCTCAGCCGCGTCAAGGTGCGCTCGGGGCCCAGCAGTTCCATCGATTCGAACAGTGGCGGGCTCACCGTCGCACCGGTAACCGCGACACGCAGCGGCCCGAAGGCCTTCCGGGGTTTGAGCTCGAGCCCCTCGATAAGTGCGCCCTTGAGCGCCTCCTCGATGGCCGCGGTAGTCCACTCCTGAAGCGACTCCAGCGCACCGATAGCCGCGTCCAGAACGCGCAGCGAGGCCTCCCCCAATTCCTTGCGGGCCGATCCCGGATCGATCGCGTACGCGTCGTCGTTGAGGAACTTCAGCAGGCCCCAGGCGTCTCCCAGCACCACGACTCGCGTCTGCACCAGATCCGCAGCCACCGCGAATGCGGTGTCGTCCAGTCCGAGCTCGTATTCGTGCGCGGCAAAGAAGCTGCGCAGCCGCGCCACAAATTCCTCAGGGGCCAACAACCGGATGTGCTCGGCGTTGATGGCATCGGCCTTCTTCTGGTCGAACCGCGCCGGATTCGAGTTCACATCGGTGACATCGAACGCGGCGACCATCTCGGCAAGCGAGAAGATGTCGTGGTCGTCGGCGATCGACCACCCCAACAGAGCAAGGTAATTCAGCAGCCCCTCGGGAATGAACCCTCGATCGCGATGCAGGAACAGGTTGGACTGGGGATCACGCTTGGAGAGCTTCTTGGTGCCCTCACCCAGCACCGACGGCAGGTGAGCGAACGTTGGTATCGAATCTGCCACCCCGACCCGGATCATGGCTTCATACAAGGCGATCTGTCGCGGCGTCGACGGCAGCAGATCCTCGCCGCGCAGCACGTGCGTGATCTTCATCAACGCATCGTCGACCGGGTTCACCAAGGTGTACAACGGATCTCCGTTGCCGCGGGTCAGCGCGAAATCGGGCACCACACCCGCCGCGAACCTGGTCTCCCCCCGCACCAGGTCGTTCCAGGTGATGTCGTGATCGGGCATCCGCAGGCGGACGACGGGGCTGCGGCCCTCTTCGCGGTGCGCTGCGCGCTGTTCCTGGGTGAGATCACGGTCGTAGTTGTCGTACCCCAGTTTGGGATTGCGCCCCGCGGCGAGGTGCCGGGCCTCTACTTCTTCCGCCGTGGAAAACGCCTCGTAGGCCTCCCCCGCCTCCAGCAGCTTGCGCACCACATCAAGATGCAGCTCCTTGCGCTGCGACTGCCGGTACGGCGCGTACGGACCGCCGATTTCGGGACCCTCATCCCAGTCCAGGCCCAACCACCGCAGCGCGTCCAGGATCGCCAGATAGCTCTCCTCGCTGTCACGCCCGGCGTCGGTGTCCTCGATACGGAATACGAAGTCGCCCCCGCAGTGTCGCGCGTACGCCCAGTTGAACAGTGCGGTGCGAATCAGACCGACATGCGGGGTGCCCGTCGGCGAAGGACAGAAACGAACCCGGACCTTGTTGGATCCAGTGGTGTCACTCATTGTTACTTCGCCTTCCGCACAACGGGATTGGACAGAGTTCCGATGCCTTCGATGGTCACGCTCACCGTGTCGCCGTCGACGATGGGCCCGACGCCCTCGGGAGTTCCGGTGAGGATCACGTCGCCCGGCAGCAGGGTCATCACGGCGGACACCCACTCGACGATCGCTCCGACATCGTGCAACAGCAACGAGGTTCGGCTGCTCTGCCTCACCTGGCCGTTGACCTCGGTCCGGATGGCGAGATCCGAGGGGTCGAGATCCGTCACGATCCACGGCCCCAGCGGGCAGAAGGTGTCGTGCCCCTTGGCTCGTGTCCACTGACCATCGGCTCGCTGGTGATCACGCGCGGACACGTCGTTGCCAATCGTGTATCCCAGAATGTTCTCGACTGCCCGGGAAGCGGGAACGTCCTTGCACGGCCGGCCGATCACGATGGCGAGTTCGCCCTCGTGGTGCACCTCGGATGCGCTGGGCGGCAGCTGGATCGGCAGACCCGGACCGATGATCGACGTGTTCGGTTTGATGAAGATCACCGGCGACTCCGGCGGGGCACTACCCATTTCGGCGGCATGGGCGGCGTAGTTCTTGCCCATGCACACCACCTTGCTTGCCAGGATCGGTGCCAGCAGCCTGACATCGGCGAGCGGCCACTGCCGCCCCGTAAAGGTCGGGGTACCGAAGGGGTGCTCGGCGATCTCCCGGGCGGTCTCGGTGCCGTCTTCTCCTTCGATACTGACGAAGGCGACACCGTCTGGGCTGGCAATACGTCCTAGGCGCATTTACATGAGCCTAGTTGCCAGGCTTTGCGGCTTCCGCTGTGTCCGTCTTAGCGTCCTCCGCCGGTGTATCACCCCGGATGTTGGCGCGGGTGACCAACGCCACGAGGAAATCCTCCAACCGGTCGCGGGTGATGTCGAGCTCATGGCGAAACCAGGTGGTGACCAGGTCCAGCCCGCCGGAAACCAGCGTGAACGTGGCCAGGTCCAGGTCGGGATCCAACGCATCATCGGCGGGAAGCAACACACGCCCTTGGTCGGCCATCACCTGCGCCAGGGTCTTGACCAGATCGCGCCTGCGCGCGGCCAGCCCCTCGGTGGCCTGCGATTCGACCAACAGCCTTCCTCGGCGCGGATCGGCGGTAAGGAACCTGAGGCCGGTGCCGACGGCGGCACGCGTGCGCACCACCGGATCTTTCGATGTCGAGCTCTTGGCGATGGCCTCGACGATGGCGGCCGATCCCGCGAGCATCTGCTCGTCGAGCATCGCGAGCACCAACTCGTCGGTGCTGCGAAAGCTCTCGTAGAAGTACCGATCGTTGAGTCGGGCCTCGGCGCATACGCCACGGACCGTCAGACCCTTCACGCCGCCGCCGGCGACCAGATCCAGCGCGGCATCCAGCAGCGCCGCGCGTCGTCGTGCGCGTCGTTCACCGGATGTGGCTCCGCCATAGGTCCGGGATGGCATCCGCCGATTGTCGCACTACGGTGCTTGACCTCACGGGTTTTTGTGGTGATGATTCTCACCAGATGGTGAGACCTGTCACCAGATGGTCGCTTTCAACGAGGAAAGGACGCCCCGATGGGGTCAAAGACGGCTTCGAGCCGAGAGAAGCTGCCCAATCCACCACAGCTTCGCGAGTTCCCGTTCAACGTGTTCGCGCGCTTTCTGCCCGGGCGCGACATCCGCGCAACCGCTGAGCAGCGGGAGTCATTCCGGCACTTCGCGCATATCGGCGATCCGCTGGCCGATGCGGTCGTCGCGATGTTCGCGCGCTTCCCCGCGGGCCAAGGGCGTCGCATGTTCGAAACCGCAGTCGAAGAGGGCATCGAAGCGGTCGAGAACCCACCCGAAGAGCTCATCGCCTTCTTCGAACAGATCGACGCCCGGCCGTACTGGCTCGATGACAAGAAACTCGAACTGGCCGCACGGGTCAGCATGCGCACCGGCGTGGTGGGACTTGGCCTGGCCCTTCCCGGCCTGGCACTGACCGGCGGGTATCTGTCGTCTCGTGCCGACAAACCCCTCGTCGGCACGGGCAATCTACAGGCGATGGCCCCACGCAGGCTCAATGAGACCGCGCAATGGCTCATCGACGTCACCTCGCCGAACGGACTGGATCGATTCTCGGCCGGGTTCAAGGGAATTCCACGCGTACGACTCATGCACGCGCTGGTGCGCGCCGCCATGAACCGGCGCGACGACTGGGACTTCGAAGCCTGGGACGCCCCCGTCAACCAGATTCAGCTCGCCGGCACACTCATGCTGTTCTCACTGGCCAATCTCGCCGGCTGCCAGGCCATGGGTATGAGCTTCTCCGACACCGAGCGCGAGTCTGTGTTCCATTTCTGGCGGTATGTGGGGCTGCTCATGGGAATTCACCCCGAGCTCGTACCCACTAGCGAGGAAGACACGTGGCGCCTGTTCTGGCTGGAGGCCGATACCGAATTCCTTCCCGACGAGGATTCGTATGCGCTCACCCAGGCATTGCATGCCTCGCTGCCCGGCGAGCCGGTGTTCATGCGGCTCTCGCGCACCTACCTGTCGTCGTACAGCAGGCTCATCCTGGGCAAGACCAATGCCGATCGACTGGGCCTACCCGACAACAAACCGATGCAGGCGGCCGTCGTGGGCACCTCGGTCGTGAACTGGTTCTTCGAGCGCCGCAATGTTCTGCCCGGCATGACCCGTATCAGCGAGGAGATCGGCCAGTTCGCACGACGGCAGATCGTCTCGCAGGGCATGTCGCAATCCGGCGGGGATCGCACGTACCGGCGACACGACAGACTCGCGACGGCGAGCTGACACATCTCATATATTGAGACATCCATTCAATAATCTGGGATGGATATGGAACCATGGTCACCATGGTTCACGTCGATGAGGTTGGCACAGCGCGCCGTTGGGCGATGCTGGCCATTGCCCTGGGATCCACGGCCGGTGCGAACGTCTTCATCAACGGTGTGGCATTCCTCATACCGGCCCTGCACACCGAGCGTGGGCTCAACCTCGCCAACGCGGGTCTGCTGTCCGCCATGCCCAGCTTTGGGATGGTGTTGACGCTCATCGCCTGGGGCGCACTCGTCGACCGGTTCGGTGAGCGGATCGCGCTGGTGAGCGGGCTCACGCTGACGGCGCTGGCGGCATTCGCCGCAGCCGAGGCACCGTCGTTGGTGATCACAGGTGTCTTCCTGCTGCTGGGCGGAGCGGCTGCCGCGGCATGCAATTCGGCCAGCGGCCGCGTGGTGGTCGGGTGGTTCCCGCCACATCAACGCGGGACCGTCATGGGCATCCGCCAGATGGCCCAGCCCTTGGGCGTCGCGTTGGGCGCGTTGGTCATTCCCCGCATCGCCGAAGGCCACGGCGTGGCGACGGCACTGCTCTTTCCGGCGGTCGTGTGCGCGGTGTCCTCCGTTGTGTGCCTGGTCGGCATCATCGACCCACCGCGACCGCCCCGTTCGGAAGCACCCCAGGAGCATCTGGCCAATCCCTATCGCGGGTCCCGCATGTTGTGGCTGATCCACGCGGTGTCGGTGCTGCTGGTGGTCCCGCAGGTGGTCGTGTGGACCTTCACACTGGTGTGGCTGGTGACCGACAGGGGTTGGAGCATCGGGGCGGCCAGCGTCATGGTGACCGTGGCACAGCTGGTCGGCGCCCTGGGCCGGGTCGCGGCCGGAATGTGGTCCGACCGTTGGGGTTCACGCATGAAGCCGATCCGGACCATCGCCGCGGCAGCGTCCGCCACCATGGCACTGCTGGCCATCACCAACCAGCTCGACTGGTCCATCAGCGTCGTCGTCATGCTGGCCGCGTCGGTGATTACCGTGTCGGACAACGGCCTTGCGTACACCTCCATCGCCGAGATCGCCGGACCCTTTTGGAGTGGCCGCGCCCTGGGTGCGCAGAACACCGGTCAGCTGCTCACGGCCGCTGTCGCTCCCCCGGTCTTCGGAGCACTTGCGTCGGTGGCGGGATTCTCGGCGGTATTCGCGGTGTGCGCGCTGTTCCCCTTGGCGGCAGTCGGTTTGGTGCCGGTGAAGCTGGAGCGTCCGGCCCACTAACGCCGAATGCGAGCCTGACGCGGATTTCCGACTGGACTTCCGCGCGAGGCTCGCACTCGATCAGGACTACAGAAAGCTGGCGATCCGATCACCGGTCGCCGAGGTGGAGAGCTTCTCCTCGCCTCGGGTGGCCAGGTGCTGCTCGACGGCCTTTTCGACGCGAGCAGCGGCCTCGGTCTCACCGAGATGGTCCAGCAGCAGCGAGACCGACACCACGGCGGCGGTGGGATCGGCGATCCCCTGGCCCGCGATATCGGGCGCACTGCCGTGCACGGGTTCGAACATCGACGGGTTCTTACCTGAACCATCGATGTTTCCGCTTGCGGCCAAACCGATTCCACCAGTGACGGCGGCGGTCAGATCGGTGATGATGTCGCCGAACAGGTTATCGGTGACGATGACGTCGAAGCGGCCCGGATCGGTCACCATATGGATGGTGGCGGCATCGATGTGCTGGTAGGACACCTGCACATCGGGGTGCTCGGCGGCGATTTCGTTCACCGTCCGCGTCCACAGGGATCCGGCGTACTTGAGCACATTGTTCTTGTGCACCAGCGTCAGGTTCTTGCTCCGGGCCTCGGCGCGCTGGAAGGCGTTGCGTACCACGCGCTCCACCCCGAACCGGGTGTTCAGGCTGACCTCGGTGGCCACCTCGTGCGGGGTCTCCACACGGATCGCACCGCCATTACCGGTGTACGGCCCCTCGGTGCCCTCGCGAACCACGACCAGGTCGATGGCCGGGTTGCCGGCCAGCGGCCCGGTAACGCCCGGGTACAACTTGGCCGGCCGCAGGTTGATGTGGTGATCCAGCGCAAAACGTGTGTGCAGCAGCAGACCGCGCTCGAGTACTCCACTCTGCACCGATGGATCACCAATGGCGCCAAGCAGAATGGCGTCGTGGCCGCGTAGCTCGTCGAGCACCGAATCGGGCATCAGCTCGCCGGTGGCCAGGTAACGCTTGGCACCCAAGTCGTATTCGGTCTTCTCGACACCGGGCAGTACGGCATCGAGAATCTTGACGGCCTCGCCGATGACCTCGGGACCGATGCCGTCACCGGCGATGATCGCGAGCTTGGTCATGAAAGATCCACCAGCTCAAGGGTTGTCGCGCCGACGGCGGCGCGGATCTCGTCCAGCACGGCATCCGGGGCGCTGCGGTCGATACGCAGGATGATGGTGGCCGCCTCGCCGGAAGCGTCCTGGCTCAGCTGCGCGGCCTGGATGTTGACGTCGGCGGCACCCAACACGGTGCCGATCTTGCCGAGGGCACCGGGCACGTCGGCGTAGTTGATGACGAGGTTTTCGCCCTCGGCGCGCAGATCGAAGTTGCGCCCGTTGATCTGGACGATCTTCTGCACTTGCTGCGGGCCGGACAGGGTGCCCGCCACATTGATCACCGAACCATCGGCGTACACGGCGCGCACGTCGACGACGCTGCGGTGGTTCGGGCTTTCGGTGGCCGTGCTGATCTCCGCACTCACGCCACGCTCCTCGGCGATCGACGGAGCGTTGACGAAGGTCACCTGATCCTCGATCACCGACGAGAAGAGTCCACGCAGCGCGGAAAGCTTCAGCACCGCAACATCTTCGGAGGCGAGTTCACCGCGGACGTCGACCGACAACGAGGTGGGCAGCTGCTCGGAGACGGCTCCGATGAGCACACCGAGCTTGCGCACGACCTCGAGCCACGGCGCGACCTCTTCGCTGACAACTCCCCCGCCGACGTTGACGGCGTCCGGTACGAACTCGCCGGCCAGGGCCAGCTTCACGCTCGCGGCCACATCGGTGCCCGCGCGATCCTGTGCCTCGCTGGTGGAGGCGCCCAGGTGCGGGGTCACCACGACCTGGTCCAGTTCGAAGAGCGGGCTGTCGGTGCAGGGCTCGGTGGCGAACACGTCGAGCCCGGCGCCGCGAACATGTCCGCTACGAATGGCGTCGGCCAGGGCTGCCTCGTCGATGAGCCCACCGCGTGCGGCGTTGACGATGATGACGCCCGGCTTGGTCTTGGCCAGCGCGTCCTTGCCGATGAGGCCCGCGGTCTCCGGGGTCTTGGGCAGGTGCACCGAGATGAAATCTGCCCGACCCAAAAGTTCGTCGAGGGTCAGCAGCTCGATGCCCAGCTGGGCGGCGCGAGCGGCCGAGACGTAGGGGTCGTACGCGACGATGTGTGTGCCGAACGCGGCGAGCCGCTGCGCGAACAGCTGGCCGATGCGGCCCAGGCCCACGACGCCGACGGTCTTACCGAAGATCTCGGTGCCGTTGAACGACGAGCGCTTCCAGGTGTGCGCCTTGAGCGAGGCGTCGGCGGCCGGGATCTGCCGCGCGGTGGACAGCAGCAGGGTGACGGCGTGCTCGGCGGCGCTGTGAATGTTCGAGGTGGGCGCGTTGACCACCAGGACACCACGGGCGGTAGCGGCCTTGACGTCGACATTGTCGAGTCCAACGCCGGCGCGTGCGACGATCTTGAGCTTGGTTCCGGCGGCCAACACCTCGGCGTCAACCGTGGTGGCCGAGCGCACCAAGAGTGCATCAGCATCGGGTACCGCAGCCAGCAGCGCGGGGCGGTCCGGGCCATCGACCCAGCGCACCTCCACACCATCACCAAGTGCTTCGACGGTCGACTGGGCAAGTTTGTCGGCAATCAGCACGACTGGACGTTCGCTCACGTCGTCACAGCTTAGTGCCGTGTGCGACGAGGCTCACGTCACACCTGTTCTAGTACCCGATCCGCGTCGCCTCGGCACGCAGCGCCCCGACCTCAGGATGAGGATGAAATGCGCGAACAAGCTCGTCAGTCAGTGCCGCCTGGTCCATAACCCGCTGTACAGCGGACTCGGGTATGACGTGGCCCTGCGCGGGGTACAGCCAGTCCAGCTCCCGGGACGCCCGCCACACGACAAGCGGCTCGAACAGGTCCTCACCGCCGTTGCCGTAGTAGCCCCACTGCGTCGGCTTCGGGCTTCCGTGCCGCCATGCGATGTCCGCCGGGCTGCGCCACACAGACGGTCATTTGTGGGGCGCCGTCGTAGTAGTCATACAAGTCGGGGTTCTTCAGATCCGACGTGAAGGGCCCCGGCAGATCACCGACGAGGCCCGGCCAGTAGTCGTCTTCGTTGTAGGTACTCAACTCCGATTCGTGGTCAAAGCCGCGAATGAAAACGCCCTCCTTGGCCGAGAAAACGATCGACCAGTCGTCACCGCCCCCGTCCGTGTACTTCACGAGGTCGTCGCCGGGGCGCCAATTCGGTTGGTAGACAGTGCCGGTATCGCCCTTACCAAGCACTCGGCCCTCGACCAAAGCATCGAGCATCGCGATCACGCGGCATCGCCTGCGCAGTTCCGCCGGACCCGGAAGCCTCCCAGCAAACTCCACTACGCTGCTCCCCCGTGTGGCTTTGCGTAGAGCCTTCGGAGTCGAGCACGCAGGGATAATTAAACCCGACAAGATAACTGCACCCGTAGTGAGGAATCCCCGACGGCTTGTGATCATGCCCACGCGCACAGCCTATTCGCACCTTGGCAAATATCAATCAGTCCGTACCGAGTGTCGATAACTCGGCGTGATCGTGAAAGCCAGTGGCTACCTCACCGATATCGCG
>NZ_MAFQ01000023.1 GCF_002013895.1 Mycobacteroides franklinii
AAGCAGGTTCAGGGAATGTGCCGCCCGTGCTTTCTGAGGGATCGGCCCTGGCCTGAGCAGTACGACGAAATGCACGCCATCGGGCGATCCGATTGGGAGATCGCCAAGACCATGCGTCAAGACCCAGCCACTTTCGGGCGCATGGCCGCCCGCTACGGAAGGACACTCGATCCAGTCATGACCCAAATCGTGCGTGATTACAGGCTCGCCAAGGGGTGGGCGTCGTGACCACCAAATCGATTGCGCCCGAGCCTGATCTACCTGGTGCCTTGTGCCTCGTTTCCGAAGAGGTTACGGGGCTTGGGTTCCAATGCACCCGTACAACCGGTAACCCCGGCAGTCATACGGCCAGCAGCCATAACACCCTGTGCATTCTCTGGGACGCCCAACTCGCCTGGGCGCCGTGCCTTGGTGCGGCCCGCTGGTACATCAACACCGCGAACGGATGGATTGCCGCATGACCGAGATTGCGTCGCCGGCCGAAACGCGCCTGGAGCGCGACGGCACTCACGCGGATGTGCCCGATACCGAGTATCACGCTGACCGGTCGGCGCTTTCCTGCTCGGGTGCGCGGCTGCTGCTTCCGCCGTCAACCCCCGCCGCCTTTCGCTGGTATATGGATAATCCCCGTAAATCCAAGCGAGAGTGGGATTTCGGACACATGGCCCATCGCCTACTACTGGGTGCTGGTGCTGAGCTGTGCGTGCTCGAACCAGCAGTGCACGGCCTCACCAAGGGCGGCACCGTAGCGAAATCACCCCGCGCCACCGACACATGGAAAGAAGCCGAGGCGACAGCACGAGCTGAGGGCCGGGTGCCGGTGCATGTCGACGACTACCAGATGGCACAGGCCATGGCCGACAAGGTGCGCGAACATCCCACGGCCGGGCCGCTGTTCAACAGCGGTAGCGCTGAGGTGTCGCTCGCGGTCACTGACCCTGAGACCGGCGTGCGCCTCAAGGCGCGGCCCGACTGGATTGTCACCGCCGGCAACCGGCTGACCATCGTCGACTACAAGACTGCGGTCAGTTCCGAACCGAATGCATTCTCGCGCAAGGCACCTGACTACGGCTACCACATCCAAGACGTGTGGTACCGGTGCGTGGCGCAGCTGCTCAAACTCGACGACGACCCGCGATTTCTGTTCGTCGTGCAGGAGAAAGAACCGCCCTACGAGGTGTCAGTGCTCGAGTACCAGGACCCCATCGACAAGGCCGAAAGCAAACGGCAGATGCGCGAGGCAATCAGCATCTACCAACGGTGCAGCGCCGAGGGTAAATGGCCAGGCCGCGCACCAGAGATCACACCAATATTCCTGCCCCAGTGGGCATGCGGAGACGACGGAATGGATATCTGAACATGGACATCAGCGGCACCATCGCCCCGAAGTCTGACCAGCTGAACGCCGAGGACTTACTCGTCGGCCCGCGAACGGTCACCATCACCGGAGTTTCACGCGGCGACGCGGACCAGCCCGTGAACGTCACCCTGGCCGAGTTCGGAGACGGGCGCCCATTCAAACCGTGCAAGTCAATGCGGCGCGTCATGGTCTCGGCGTGGGGGCCGGACGCATCGAAGTACCAGGGCCGGCGCATGACGCTGTATTGCGATCCCTCGGTCAGATTCGGTGGCCAGGAAGTCGGTGGCATCCGCATCTCACACCTGAGCGACATCGACGAGAGGATGACGGTCGCGCTCACCGTGACCCGCGGCAGGCGGGCACCGTTCATCATCGATCCGCTGCCACCGGCCACCGACGTGATCACCTCCGAGCAGTCCAAGCGGCTCTACGCGCTGCTACGCGAATGCGGCCTCGACGATAAGGATGCCGCGCTCGCGTGGATCGGTCGAGCCATCGGCCGCAGCGTTGCCGGGTTGAAGGATCTGACCAGCGAAGAGGCGGATAAGGCGACCGAAATCCTGGAGAACGCCGGAGAACCCGACGAAGAGAGTTCCGAAATCGTCACGCCGGAGCCGACCGAATGAGCGCGCCGACGGTGCGCATGATCACCGACCGGCAGCTGTACAAGCTCAACATCCTGCTCAAGGAATGTGGCCTCATCGATCGCCCGGCACGCCTCAAGTGGATGGGCGATGAGGTTGTGCGCGACCTGAAATCGTCCAAGGAGCTGACATGCACCGAGGCAAGCATGCTCATCCAAGTTCTGGAGCACGAGAAATCCCAGCGTGCCCAGAAGTCCGACGAGCACAGCAAGGCATCCGATGACGATTGAGCAATGGCGTCCGGTATCGATTCCGCAGTACTCCCACCTGTACCTCGTCTCTGACCATGGGCGAGTCTGGGTTCACGGTCGCGATGTGTATTGCGGGCACCCGGGCGCGGCACCAATACGACGACCCGGACATTTCCTCAAGCCGAATCCTGTTGGTCGCCAACGAACGCATCTGTCCGTGGCGCTGACCGCCGACGGACAGTGCCGGCACTTCAAGGTGCACCGGCTTGTCATGGGAGCTTTCGTTGGCCCGTGCCCCGAGGGCTTGGAGGTGCTGCATTGGGACGACAACCCGCGCAACAACAAGCTGACCAATCTTCGTTATGGAACACGCTCGCAGAATGTGAAAGACCAGGTGCGTAACGGTATTCACCACCTAGCCAGGCGCACGCACTGTATTCACGGCCACGAATTTACGCCGGAGAACACCTACAGGGCGCCGGGAAGCCCGACAAAACGTCACTGCAAAGCCTGCTGGAAAGCCCGAAAGTCCAGCAATCGCAACACAACAACCACGCAATGGAAAGGATCTACCAGTGTCACTCGTTACTGAACAGCCAAAAGACATCCCATCTTCCAATGAGCTTGACAAGTTCGACAACGTGGCGGCCGGCCCAACCGAGATCCGTCTCGGCCAAGCCCTGCTGATGAGCTTGAGCGATCCGCCCGAGGCGGGTGAATACATCGACATCTCGGCGCGCCTGTACATCAAGCACGCCGGATTCGACCAGAACACTCCCGATAGCCCGAAAGTTCCAGTGCGTCAGGCCAAGATCATCGTGGCATGGCCACTCGGCGAGCAGATGCCCAAGCCCAAGTCCAAGAACGGCGCCGAGGTTCCCGAGGACGATGGCCAAGAGCCCTTGTTCGACGACGACGGCGACCCGCAAGGCGCCGACGACGACCACCAGGACGGGCAGGAAGACAGCCAAGCCGACGGCAACGTCGTCGCGTTCACCGGCGGTCCAGCGTTCTCCGACGACACCGAGGGTGACTCCGAGTAGTGAGCACCCAACCAGTCATCGATCACCGTGGCGATTCTGCTCCCGCCGCGGTGGTCGATGACTACCAAGCCCCGCCCAATGGCGAACACAACCCGGCGCGGCCGGGTGATTGCTCGCGCTTGTGCGGCGCCCCCGGCTGCGCGTCATGGGGGTGCCTGTCGTGAACGACATCTACGCCGCCGAGCGCGACGAAGCACGCGCCGCGCGCAACGCCATGACCGAGATGGACCGGGCTCCAAGACATCCGCACGCGCACCTCGGCATGTGCGGCGACCGAGACGACGCGAGGGGGGAGGTTGCATGACCGCCCCCCCGATGGCCTATTTCGGTGGCAAGACGAGGCTCGCGCGCCGGATCGCGGATCTACTTCCGCGACATGGCCACTACGTCGAACCATTCGCCGGCTCGCTGGCGGTGTTGCTCGCCAAGGAACCGAGCAAGATGGAAACCGTCAACGACCTCGACGGCCTGCTGATGACTTTCTGGCGTGTGCTCCGCGACCGGCCCGACGAGCTGATGCGCGTCTGCGCACTCACGCCTCACTCACGCGGCGACTACCTCGAGGCCCGGGCCGCAGACCTCGGCCGGCTCGATGACATCGAAGTCGCCCGGCTGGTCTGGTTGCAGATCGCACAGGGCCGAGGTGGGACTATGCGCCAGTCTGGCTGGCGAATGTTCGTGAACCCGAACGGCTCATCTATCCCGATGGGCGACTACCTCGAGGCCTATGTGAACCGGATGGCCGCAGCGGCGCAACGGTTGCATCACGTGAGCCTGGAATGCCGGCCGGCCCTTGAGGTGATCGCCCAATACGGCTCCGACTCGGGGTGCTGCCTGTACGTGGACCCGCCATACCTCGGTGACGTGCGTCGGGCCACCGGCAACGGGTACCGGATCGAAATGCGTGAACCCGAGTTGCACGCCGAACTGCTGGAATCGCTACTCAGGTGCCGCGCGTCGATCGTGCTGTCCGGGTACGACTCCGAGCTGTACAGCGAGGCCTTGGCCGGCTGGGACCGGGCAGAGATGGCGGCGACCAGTCAAGGCGGTACGGACGTGACGCGTACCGAGGTTCTGTGGGTGAACCGTCAGATATCGCAGCAGCTTTCGCTAGGTGATGCGTCATGACCCGCACCCTCGAGTCCACGCGCCACGCCGACGTACTGCTCGAACTCGCGAATCAGAAAGAGGACGCATGAAGGCCGTTTTGCTCTCGTCGACGTACTACCTCGATGAGGCGGTGCAGCAGCTCAGCCCCAACGCTGAGCGCATGCTCACGAGAGCGCTTGCCTTCTGCGGCAACGTCGAATCATCGGGTTACATCTCCGAACTCAACATCACCATGCTTGGACTGCCCAACCCCAAGAAGCTCGCCCGCGAGTTGGTGGACGCCGAGATCCTTATTCCACGTCCGAACGGCGGCTGGGACTTTCGCACATGGGAGGTGTGGAACTCGGCCGGGGACGCACTCGTTGCCCGCCGCAAGGCCGACCGAGAGCGACAGGCGCGTCTACGACAAGAGAAGAAATCACGTGATGCGTCACGTGAGATGTCACGTGACGTCACGCACCCTAATAGAACAGAACAGAAGAGAACTACCGATTACGTTGAGAGTGCTAGTCCAGACTCGACCGAGCGCGAGCCACGCAGCGCCCCGGTCATGCCAGCGGCCAATCGCCTGGTGAGCGAACACATCCCGGCCCGACACCCGGCATCCGTCAAAACCGAGCTGCGATTGCAGGCGTCCGCGCTGCTCAAAGATGGCCAGCCCGAAGCCCTCGTAGCCGAAGCGCTCCAGCTCTGGACCACCAAGAACCTGCACCCCAAGACCCTCCCCAGCTTGGTATCCGAGCTGATCAACGGGCGAAACCAGCCCAGCCGCAACACGTCCGAGCACACCAAGGCGCCCCCCGCTGCGCGCAAGGTCGGCATCGGTCTCGACCTCGCACGCAAGTTCGCCAACCCGCCAGAACCACCCGCATTGGAGGCATGATGACCACCCGGAACTACCCCCAGATCGCCGCGCTGGTGCTCACCAAATGCGCTGCCTACGACCCGTATCTGACCGAGCCCACCGAGGAAACATGCCTCGCATGGGCCGAGCAATTCGCGCTGTACGGCCTCGATCTCGACGACCTGACCAAGGCCGTCACCAAGGTCTACAGCGAGCACGGATCGGGCTATCGGCCACTGCCCAAGGACATCACAGACGCGGCCCGGGCAATCCGCAAGGAACGCACCGAACGCGAGTCACGCGAGCAGCGCGAAGCCCGCGAGGACCGCCTCGACGAACGGCCGGCACTCGTCGATCACCGCCGCCAGATCACCCAATTCGCCAACACGTTTGGGGCGATCCAATGAGCGCCTGCAGCGTGGCGCTGTCGGCCTGGGAGATCGCCGGTCTGTCGTTCATGATGCTCACGACCTCGGTGACTTGGGGCCTGGGACTCGGCATGGCCACGGAGCGCCTGGTCACTGGTCGCTGGTGGTGGAACCGATGAGCGAGCATCCGCGCCCATACGTACCCCGGCGCCCCCGCCCCAATGCATCCCGCGGCCCCGTCATCGCGGCCTACGCCGACAAGATCGACTACCCGTGTGAGCACTGCGGCGCCGAGCCGAACGGCTGGTGCAAGACGCCACACGGTACCGACGCAATCGCGCCGTGCTGGAACCGCGGCGCCAAGGTCGGTGTGCGGTGAGGGACCGAACGATCACCTGGCGCGAGCGCGGCATCCGGCACCACATGACCCTTCCCGACGTTGAGTCCCGGGGAGTTACCGCACTGGGCTGCTGGGTCAAACGCTCCCCAATCCCCGGCACACGGCGCTGGGAGTGGGTCATCACCAACATGCCTGTGACCGCCGTGACCGGCATGAGTGCCGGGTATGCGCACACCCAGTGGGGAGCCCGGCTCGCCGCGAGACGTGCACTGCGGTTCTGGGCCTCGTACGGCTACCCGGTAAACCCGGACGGTGCGCGGTGACGGCGGCACGATGGCCCGCTGCGGAATGCCTGCACGAGAACGTCTTAGACGGCGCGCACACGATGGCCTGGCCTGCCCGCCTCATCCGTTGCAGGCCACCGCAATGCGCCGACTGCCATGCCACATTCCCCTGCCCATCCTGCGAGAAAGGTTCGAAATGAACAACGAACTGCCCGACGTGAAGATCAAGCACGGCGCGGTGTACCTCAACGGCGAGCTAGTGCGGGCGTACATCGCGGAAGGCGGTATCACCGTCTCGCCTGGTAGCGCTACTCAACGTTGGGGATCCGGTGGAGCTGAGATAAACCGTCTGACCGTCACATTCCTGGTCGGAAAAGTGGACATCGAAGACCCAACCAGTGAGGACGCGTCATGACCACCACCGTCCTCGGCATCGACCCGAGCCTGCGCAGCACCGGCCTTGCCGTACTGCGCGACGGCGTGCCCGTCGCCCTGCATTCGATCGGCTACGGCGGTCACGACGGCGATTCGTACGCCACCCGCAGCCGGCGCGTGCGCGCGGTGTGCCGGTCCGTCATCGAATGGGCGCTACGCGACGGGCTGCCGGATCTCGCCGTCATCGAGGGCCCCGCCTACGGCCAATTCCTGCCCTCGACGTTCGATCGCAGCGGGCTATGGCACGGGCTGTACGGCGCGCTGGACGCCAAGAAGATCCCCGTGGGCGTAGTTCCTCCGCAGACCCGCGCCAAGTGGGCCACCGGCAGCGGGCGGGCCGAGAAGGGCGAGGTTCTAGGCAACGTCCGGTATTGGTTCAACGGCGTCAAGGTGCTCAACCACGACATCGCCGATGCGGCGGTGCTCGCGCTCATGGGTGCATTCCACCTCGGGGAGGCAATGCCGTTCACCGTAAAACCCAGGCACTACGCAGGATTGGAGGCAGCGGCATGGCCGAATTGAGCGATCCAGCCTTACGGCGGCGTATCGACAACCAAACCTGGTTGGTGAACCGGCTGATGGGAATCGTCCGGATGGTTCGCGAGGGAACTTGGAGTGATAACGACGTTGCCTATGAAGCTGCCGCGATCCGCGACCAGATCGAGAAGGTGTAGCCAGTGCGCGAACTGACCCACGCACTGATCACCAAGAATGAGAGGCGAAACGCTCAGTGACCAAGTGCCGTAAGTGCTCTCAGAAATGCGATCAGAGCGGACATGAGCGCTGGCTGCCCGTTGTAGGACTTGAGGGATTCGTCGAGGTTTCAGACCACGGACGATTGCGCAGTCTCGATCGCGTGATTTACCTCCCCGCTTCGGGTGCCAAGTCGCCACATCAACGCATCCATCGAGGGAAGATCCTCGCGCAGACCAAACATTCAGCCGGATACATGTACGTGACAATTTCCGGCGGGGGGAAATTGTTGCGTAACAGAAAGGTCCACCACCTCGTGCTGGAGGCTTTCATGGGAGCCCGGCCCGAAGGTATGGAATGTCGCCATCTCAACGACATCGCCAACGACAATCACGTTGAGAATCTGCGCTGGGGAACCCGATCGGAAAACATCGAAGACAGGGTGAACAACGGCGGGGGCCTGAAAACGCATTGCATCCATGGCCACGAGTACACGCCGGAGAACACGGTCATTCTCCGAAATCCTAAAGGTGCCAAACGGTGTCGCACATGCACGAATGAGCGGAGGGTGCGCCGATGACGAGATGCCGAAAATGTTCCGCGAGGGCTGAGCTATTTTTGTGCGGCGACTGCATCGACCAGCTACAGGAACACATCACCGAAATCGCCTGGCTGATAGGCGAACTGGAGATAACGCTCACCGGGCAAGACGTGCTCACTACCGGATCGGTTGGGCAGTCCAGCGAGGAACCCAGCCCGATTCGATTCGACTCGCAGGGCAACCCGAACAACATCGCCGACCAGACGTGCAACGCCGTCACCACGTGGGTGCGCGACCTATGCGAGACCCGGGGCATGGAATTCGAGCCGGTGCGCGTCGTCGCGCTGGACTTCATTGGACCGCTACCCGATGAACGCTGGCGTCGACTACCGAAGCGCTACCAGCCCACCGCGGCCGACGCAGCCGAATGGCTCGCCGAGCACGTCCACGCCATCGCAGCCGACCCCGGGGCCGCGAGGTGCTTCAAGGAAATGGCCGACCTGCGCGCCAGCGCACTGCGCATGATCAACCGGCCCGATCGCCACTTCGCCGGCCCGTGCCCCACCATCAAGGCGTACTCGCGCACCGGCAAGTCCATCGAATGCGGCAAGTTCCTCTACGCCGAGACCGACGAGCGCAGCATCATCTGCCCCGCGTGCAAGCAGCCGGTCGACGTGCAGCGCAACCGTCAACGCGCATGGCGCGAGGGCGACCGGCTCACCGAGCGCATATTGCTCAAGCGGCTCAAGGACATCGAGGAACCCGTCTCGGAGCGCCAGCTCTACCGGTGGCTTCGGCAGCGCAAGCTGGCGCCTGTCGGCTGGCTGCACAAGGGCGTGTTCGTCGAGCACTACATCCTGCGCGGAGACCCGCGGGTGTTCAGCCTGCGCGCCGTACGGCAGCTGCGGGCCGCCGAACTGAAAGCGGGGCAGCCACAGATCCCGGATGCAACATCGGCGGTAGAAATTCTCCACGAAATGTTGCAAACGGAATCGGTAACCGACGTCGAGCCCGACCGCGAGCCGCTGCGCCGGCACTTCTCGCGCACATACGGGCAATCGAACCGATGAGCAAGTGTTGCTCGTCGTAGTAGGTTCACCCCGTGAGCTTCACTGTGAAATTCGTCAAGACCGAATGGACGGAAGAGACGCAGCAATACGACGATGGGGACGCGTATTTGTTCCTGCCTGGCGGCGTGCTCGGCGTATTCGTAGGGAAAGAGAAGCGGGTGTCGTTCTACACGCCAGGTTCTTGGCTGCACGTCAGCGGCAAGGAGCACCAGCCCGGCTATCTATTCGGACTGGGCGGGGTGCCGAAGGTCGCTTATGACCTGTTCCAGCCCGTATTGCCACCGATTCATTAGCCCCTCATTGATCGGTGAGGGATGTCAGACCCCCGGCGTAGAACTGGCGAATGGCACGCCCACCGCGCGACAAGTTTCCCAACGCGTACGTCGGTGACCTCGTGCCCAACGGCAAGGGCTGGACCGTCGTCAGCCCGCTCTACTGCCCGAACTGGCACAGCATTGACGAGCCCGGTTGGACGCAGCGTTGCCGGCCGTGCGCATGCGACGGCAAGCACCACATGTGGACGTGCCACTGCGGCGCGACCGTCTACGCGCCCAAGCTCGGACCACGGTGCGAGATCCTTAATGGGCCCGGGTCCGGCCGCGAGGAATCGCAGCGCGGCGGTGTGACATAGGTGCGAAACCCATTCAGGCGAATGTCACACGCCACGCCTGCCCCACCCGCTTACTTGCACAACATGCTCTGACCTGCGACGATTGGAGCTGTCGCAAGTAAACCCTGCCCGAAAAACCCCGGCCTGAGCTGGGGTTTTGTTGTATCCGGGAGGCGACCACCACATGCCCAGTGCTCCACCTCGCGTATGTAGCCGCTGCCACAAGCCGGCACCCAAGGGCCGACCGTGCTCATGCCGTCCGGCGTGGGAAGGGTCCACCCACGACAGCGGCAATGATCGCCATTGGCAGGCCGTGCGCAACGCCTACCTGGCCACGCACCCCATGTGCGAACAGCCCGGCTGCCCCCGCCTGGCCGACGACGTGGACCACATGACGCCGCTGGCCGAAGGTGGTGCGAAGTACGACCCACGCAACTTCATGGCCCTGTGCGATGACCACCACAAGGCCAAGACCAACGCCGACGCCCTGCGCGGCAAGACCAGAGCGAGGTGAGCACGACCCATGGCCCCTGCCGAGTCCCGCACCCTGACCATCACCACCGAGGTACGCGAACCCCACGTGATCACACTGCTGTGCGGTGACCAGCCCGTCGGAACCCTCGACCTGCGCAAGTACATGCCATGGCACACCAAGCTCCGACTGTGCAGCAAATACCTCCCACGGTGAGCAAACTTCTATGCAAAAGCCCGTGCATAAATATTCAGAGGTTTATGCATCGTGTATAACCCCGATCTGGACATAACCGCAGGTCAGAGGGGATATAGGGGTGAATATCGCTCTGACCAGCACTTATGCGACCCGCCGCGGTAGGCAAAGATTTTTCTGCACAACATTCATGCAAGGGGGGGTAATTATGCATAAACCCCATGGCGCGCCAGCAAATGGCCTCCCCGTACAGCAAATAGGTGGTGAGTGATGCCCGCGCAGCAGCCAACGAAACTGCTCTTGCTCAATGGTCGTGGTGAGGGTCAGGACAGTGCAGGTCGGCCGGTTGCGCAGCCGCCGGCGTTCAAGCGCCTGGCCCCGAATCCGCCGACTTGGCTCTCGCGCGAGGCAAAGGCCGAGTGGAAGCGCGTTTCTCCTGGTCTGGTGCGTCTTGACCTGATCAAACCGGAGGACCGTGCGACGTTTGCCGCGTATTGCGAGACGTGGGCGCGGTTCGTCGCGGCGACCAAGGATGTGACCGCGAACGGGATCACGGTGCGCAACGAATCGAGCCGCAAGGACGGCACAAGCTCGGTGTGGTGGACGAGAAACCCCGCGGTTGCGGTCGCTGAACAGGCGTCTGCGCGGTTGCTGCAGTTCGCGAATCACTTCGGATTGACGCCGGCTGCCGAGCGCAACGTGTCCAAGCGAGATGACGATCGTGGCGAGTTCGAGGCGAACCCGTTCGCGGGCGCAGCCGCCGACGACTGATAGCCCTTGGGCTGACGCTGATCTCGATGCGCTCAAGCTCAGCCCCGAGGTTGCGTGGTATCTCGAATCACGTGGCTATGCGGTACCTGACTGCCCGCCGCTGATCAAGACCCCGGAGCCGCGGGATGTTCCGGGGGCGCGGTTCGATCCTGAACGTGCCGACAAGGTGGTTGCTGCGTTCCGCCAGCTTCGGCATACCAAGGGCAGATTCGCTGGTCAGCGCTTCGACCCTGACGTATGGCAGGTGGCGTACACGATTGCGCCGGTTGCTGGCTGGGTGCACAAGTCGCTGGACTCGGGCAACTGGGTGCGGATCATCACGATTGCCTATATCGAGGTGCCGCGTAAGAACGGCAAGACGACCACGGCGGCCGGGTGGGGCATCTACCTGACGGCGGCCGATGGGGAGTTCGGTGCGCAGGTTGTCGCGGCCGCGACGACCAAGGAACAGGCCGGCTTCGTCTTCGAGCCGGTGCGCCAGATCGTGAACAAGTCGCCGGGTCTCAAACGGCACCTGCGGGCGCTCAAGCACCGGATCACGCACGCGGCGTCGGGCTCGTACTTTCAGCCGATCGCCAACGCGGGTGACGCGCAGCACGGCGCCGACATCCACGGCGCCATCGTTGACGAGCTGCACCTACACAAGGACATGGTGCTCATCGAGGCACTGGAGACCGGCACCGGCTCTCGTGAGCAGCCGCTCATCATCTACATCACGACCGCGGACGCTGGCCGCCGGCACACGCCGTACGACGAGAAGCGTTCCCTAATCGAGAAGTTGGCGCGCGGGGTGCTCAAGCGGCCGAGCACCTACGGCGTGGTGTTCGCCGCCGAGAAGCCCGTGTACGAAAACGGCAAGCTCATCAAGGGCGATGACCCGTTCGCCGAATCGACCTGGCGCAAGTCCAATCCCGGCTATGGGATCAGCCCGACGAAGCGGTTCATGCTGGAGGCCGCGGAGAAGGCCAAGGACAGTCCGGCCGAGCTGGCGCGGTTCCTGCGGCTGCACTTGGGTATTCGGACCAAGCAGGAAACCCGGTACTTCGAAATTGAGGACTGGGACGCCAACGCTTCGATCGTGGACCCGTCGCGGCTGGCTGGCCGGGAGTGCTACGGCGGGCTGGATTTGGGGTCGACCTCGGACCTCACGGCGCTGGTGTGGGTATTCCCCACCGGCGACGGCGCATTCGAGGTGCTGGCCCGGCACTGGGCGCCAGAGGATTCCATCGCCGCGCTCGACGAGCGCACCGCGAACGCGGCCTCGACATGGGTCAAACAGGGCTGGCTGACGACCACCCCAGGCAACGTCACCGACTACGACTTCATCGAGGCGCAGATCGCCCGAGACCGTGACGAGTTCCTGGTGCAGGAATGCGCCTACGACCGATGGAACGCCAACCAGCTGATCAACAACCTGACCAGCGACGGCGCCCCAATGCTCACCATGGGCCAAGGATTCGCCTCGATGAGCGCACCAACCAAGGATCTGCAGCGATTGATCCGGTTGGGCGCCCGGACCGACGAGAACGGGTTGCCCGTCAAACCAATGATCCGGCACGGCGGTAATCCGCTGCTGCGCTGGGAGATCGACAACTTCGCAATTGCGATGGACCCAGCGGGAAACGTCAAGCCCGACAAGGCCAATGCCGGCGACAAGATCGACGGCGTGGTGGGACTGATCATGGCACTCTCGCGCGCGCTGGCCGCCCGCGAGGCACAGGGCACGAGTGCCTACGAAGACGAAGGGCTGATGATTGTTTAAACGTCGCTACACGGCCACAGGTCGCAAGGTATTGGTGAACCTGTTCAGTGGCAACGCAATTGAGGGTGTGTGCACCCTCGATGGTCGCGCCGGAATGATCCTGCGCGGCGCCCTGGTCCATGAGCCGGGCGTCGAACACGTAATGCCCGCCGACGGTGAAGTTCGGATTGATCGAGCCAATGTCGACTATGTGCAGATGCTCTGAGAGGCGGTGTCATGGCGTTCGTCGTCTCTGAGGGCTCGGTGCGGGGCATGTCCCGACCGGGTATCACCCCCATCCGGGCAATTGAGCTGTCGCCGTGGGTTGCCATGGACTATTTCGAGTTGTGGCGCAAGCAGCCGTCAGTGCGGCGCACGGTGTCGTTTCTGGCCCGCAACATCGCCCAGCTCGGTATCCACATGTTCGAGCGCCGCGGCGACAACGACCGCAAGCGCCTGACCGATCACGCGCTGGCGCGACTATTGCAGCAGCCCAACAGTTTCACCACGCGGTACCGGTTCCTGAACACGCTGGTGCACGACTTCGCAATCTATGACTGCGCATACTGGTGGAAGATCAAGACCGGGGACGGGCCACGCCTGGTGCATCTACCGGCGCCGCTGATCACGCCGAAGGGTGACAACTGGCTAACCCCTGAGCAATTCGAGTTCCGCGGCACCAAGAGCACGAGACTGATCCCAGCCGATGAGGTGGTGTACTTCCGGGGCTACGGTGGCATCTCCGATTCGGGTGTGTCCCCGCTGGAATCCCTGCGACAGATCTTGCGCGAGGACTGGACCGCCTCGGAGATGCGCGACCAGATCATGCGCAACGGCGCCCGGCACTCCGGGTACATCTCCCGCCCCAAGGCACCCGACGCCCCGAAGTGGTCCGAAGATGCCCGGGCCCGGTTCAAACGCGAGTGGCAGTCCGAGTACGCGGGCGCGATGGCGGCCAATGCCGGCGGAACACCGCTGCTCGAAGACGGTATGACGTTCGTTGCGGCCTCGCAGACGGCGAAAGACTTGCAGTACATCGAGTCTCGCAAGCTCACTGACGAAGAGGTTGCACGGTCGTACTTCATCCCACCGCCGATGATCGGGATTCTCGATCACGCGACGTTCTCGAATATCGAAGAGCAACACCAGATGTTGTATCAGGACACCCTCGGCCCATGGCTGACGATGATCCAAGACGAGATCCTGCTGCAGTTGCTCCCCGATTTCGAGAGCAAGCCCGAGAAGTTCTACGTCGAGTTCAACCTGATGGAAAAGCTCAGTGGCAACGTCGAGAAGCGCGACGCCTCGATCACCCAATCCGTTGGCGGGCCATGGAGAACCATCAACGAGGGCCGCTCGCTTGCGAACTTGCCACCCGTCGACGACGGCGACGAACTGATCCGCCCGCTGAACGTCACCCAGAACGGTGATCAGAACCCGATCCCCGCAGAGCCCAACCCGGCTCCGCTGATGACTCCGACCGACAAGCCGACGGCCGACAACACGCAGGAGGGCTGATGCTCACCAAGAACACCCCAATCGGGCAGGTCAAGGCCGGTCCCGACGATGGACTTAAGGAAGGCGAATTCATCGTCTACCCATCGACATTCATCAAGCAGCCCGACAGCTACGGCGACATTGTTGCCCCAGGCGCATTCCTCAAGACCATCGCGACGTGGAAGAACTCCGGCCTGGTGCTGCCGGGCTTGTTCGGTCACCGGATGGACGACCCGGACTTCTACGTGGCCGGCCACGAGGACATGGGTGAGGACGAGCACGGCTGGTGGGTCAAGGGTCTGTTCGATCTCGAATCGCCGAAGGGCCCCCATGTCTACCGGCTGGTCAAGGGCCGCAGGCTCAATCAGTTGTCATTCGCCTACGACACGATCGACCAGGCGGGCGTTGAACTCGAAAACGGTGTGCGCGCAAATGAGTTGCGTGAGCTGAAAGTTTACGAATTCTCATTCGTGCCCATCGGTGCGAATCAAGACACCTCCGTGGTGGCAGTCAAGTCGATCATCGACCTGATGTCACACGAGGTCAAAGCTGGCCGCGTGCTGTCGGCCAAAAATGAGAGCGCATTACGTGAGGCGCATACCGCGATCAGCGGCGTGCTGTCAGCTCTCGAAAGCACATCAGACGAGGAAAAGGCCAGCGATAGCGGTCCGTCTCGCCAAGCGCCGGAAGCGGATACGCAGCCGGGACAGCCGCGCGAGGCCAGCCAGAAGTCGTCCGTCGACACCTCGGCGCTGGACAGGCTCGCCGCGGAATTCGCGCTGAGCACTTAACCAACCCAAGGAGAAAGATCGACATGACGACACTGCAAGAGAAGCTCGCCCAGCTCCAGAAGGACGGGAACGGATTTCTGGCCAAGGCCCGGGAGATCGCCGAGAAGCACACCCAGACTGGGCAATCCGAATGGCCCGAAGCCGACACCACCGAATACAACGACCTGATGGGCAAGGCCACGCAGGTCTTGGATCAGATCAAGGTCACCAAGGCCGATATCGCGGTCATCGACCAGGCCAAGGCGCTCGGCGACCAGATCGGCAATCCGATCGAGACCAGCGACGGCGGCGACTACAAGGCCAAGGCGCAGAACCTCGGTATGGCGGTCGTCGGCTCGCCTGAGTTCAAGGCCATGTTGAGCCCGTTCACCCATGGCGGGCAGATCAGCATCCCCAAGGGCTCGCACCTGTCCTCGGCACCGATCGCCGTCAAGTCGCTGATCACCGGCGCCTCGTCGACATCCGGCGGCGCGTTCGTGGTCAACGAGCGCACCGACATCGTGGAGATGCTGGGCCGCAAGGAACTCAAGATCCGCGACCTGATCTCGACGCGCCGCACCGGCAGCGACACCGTGGAATTCGTGCGGCAGACCAGCCACACCAACGCCGCTGATGTGGTGCCCGAAGCGACCAGCTCGGCACGCCCGACCGCCCCGGGTTCGGCCGGCCCGACGGTCAACGTCGCCGGTGGCGGTTACAAGCCCGAGGGCTCGTGGGCATTCGAGATCGTTTCGACCACCGTCAAGACGATCGCCGAGTGGGTGCCGATCACCAAGCGGGCCCTTGCCGACGTCGCCCAGCTCGAGGGGCTGATCAACGACGAACTGAGCAAGGACGTCGCCGAGAAGGAAGAGGATCAGATCCTCAACGGCTCGGGATCCGGGGAGAACATCGCCGGCATCAACAACACCTCGGGTATTCAGACCCAGGCTTGGACAACGGATTTCTTCACCACGACCCGCAAGGCCGTGACGAAGGCCCGCCACGTGGGCCGGGTCAACCCGAACGCGTGGGTGTTCAACCCGGCCGATGCCGAGGCTCTGGACCTGCTCAAGGACGGCGAGAACCGCTACTACTACGGCGGCCCGCAGTCGATCACCAACCGGACCCTGTGGGGTATCCCGGTCATCGAGTCTGAGTCGCAGGCCGAGGGAACCGGCCTGCTCGGCGACTACAAGAAGGCCGTCTTGTGGGACCGCGAGCAGACCACGGTCACCATGACCGATTCGCACGAAGACTTCTTTGTGCGCAACCTGGTCGCGGTGCTCGGCGAGGAGCGCGTCGCGTTCGGCGTGACCCGCCCGCCCGCGTTCGTGTCGGTGGATCTGACCGCCTAAATGGCACTGATTGGAGTAGAGGCCGGGGATGGTCCGTCGTGGCTGTCCCCGGCCCCACCTCAAGGAGGACTGGTGAAGAAGTACAACGTGGTGGTCAACGGCGTACAAACGACGCTGTTGCTCAACGACGAGGACGCCAAGCGCCGAGGGCTGCTGGCGGCGGCCGAGAAGCCCGCGGCCAAGGCCGCCAAGGCCCCGGCCAACAAGGCACGTCCGGCCGCGGCGAACAAGCAGGATTGATGGCACTTACAGCCGTCGCGCTGGCGGAGTACACCAAAGACCGTCTTGCCGCCGATGATTCGGAGACTGAGCGGAACTTGGCAGCAGGGCTGGCCGCAGTCCAGCGCTGGTGCGGCTGGCATGTCACTCCCGTCAAGCAAGGGCACGAGGTCGGGCTCGACGGGCCCGGAGGGTCGCTACTACGGCTGCCGACTCTCCGGCTCGTCGAGTTGATCAGCGTGTCCGAAGATGGCGTCACCCTCAACCTCGGCAGTCTGGAGTGGTCCAAGACCGGGTTGGTGCGCAAGAAGTCCGGGGCGTTGTGGTCGAGCAAGCTGGGCGCGATCTCGGTGACGATGGATCACGGGTTCGCCGAGGCCGCCGATTTCGAGTCCGCGGTGCTCTCGTACATCGATCGCATGTCGAAAGCCCCGACCGGCGAGGAGCCGATCGCCGTTGGGCCGTTTCGCTGGCCCGAAATGAAAATTGGTGCGGGGTCTGCATTTTCCATGACGGAGCTGGCGATTCTGGACCTGTACCGGCTGGAGCCGCAGCCGTGAGCGAGCAAGTGATCCGGCACCGCGGCGCAGGCCGCGACGAAAACGGTCAACTGACCGAGGCCACCGACACCGCTCTGACAGCCATAGCGGTAGCACCCGGCAGCGGTTCGCAGACCGGGCAGGGGCACCGCCAAGAGCGTGCGCGCAGCGGAGAGGACATCGCATGCACGGTCTACTTCGACCTTAGTACCGACCTGATCAACGGCGATGAATTGACAGTGCGCGGCAACCGTTTTCCGATCATCGTCAACGACTGGATGCTCTCGGGCCGCGGTGGCCTGGAGGTGCTGTGCGTGCGGGGGCAGGGATGAGTTTCGTTCTGGACCGCGATGGCGGCGCCGAAGTGCTCAAGGAACTGGCAGCCGGCGTGATCAAGGATCTGGCAGGCCAGGTTGCC
>NZ_MAFQ01000024.1 GCF_002013895.1 Mycobacteroides franklinii
AAGATCTACACCACTGACCGCGCCGCAGCCTCGGTGAGTGTGCCCGCCGAGATGCAGGCCAAGGACGGCGCGCTCACCCGTGCCGCTGCGGCTGCCGGGTTGGACGTGCGGCCGAAGCCCGCCACAGAGAAGCGCAGTCGCGGGAAGGGGCGCAAGGCGCGGCCTAAGGCGACGCCCGCGGAGGCGAAGACGTCCGGCGACGCAAACGAGGCGTGGGCGGCTGCGCGGCGGACACAACGCAAGGCCGGCCGGTGACACAGCCAGTGACACGTGAGCCGGTCGACGTTGCGCGGCTGATCAAGGACTGGCTCAAAGCCGATCTCGCGAGCCGGTTTCCGGAACTTTCGGTGCGTCTGGAGCTGCCAGCCGATTGGGCATTGCACTCGGATCCGGTGCTGCTGGTTGCCGATGACGGCAGCACGTTGGACATGTGGCCGGCGGCAACCGACCCGACCATTCGTGTCACGTCGTGGACATCGGGCCGGGAGACGAAGTACGCCTACGCGGCCATGCCCCGCTTGCTCACCACGCGGATACCAGGCATCGCAGCGATCCTGCCCGGCACCGCGTTCCTCGAGGCGCGCGACTCGCGCACTGCCGGTGACCTCATCTCATTCACCGTGCGGACTCGGGTCCGTACTCAGTAACCGCGCGGTAGCGCACTGATCAACCCCGTCTACCTGGCGGGGTTTTTTGTTGGCCCGCAAGGGCTCTCATGCCCTTAAGGAGGGAATCAACAATGGTTGCAACCATCAATCCCGACGCCACCGTCATCCCCGACAAGGCCGAAGTCTGGCTGGTACTCAAGCAGGATGTCCCAGGCAACAACATCGCCGCCCTGATCCCGACGAACGCCACCGACGACCCCGGGACCAAGGGCTGGGAGTTCTCCGGCCTGATCGACGACAAGAAGGGCATCCCGCTCGACCCGTCCGGCGAGGTCAAGGAATACGACGCGTTCGGACATCCGAACTTCCGTACGAAGTTCCGCAAGGGCAAGCTCAAGAGCGGTTTTACCGCGCTGGAGTACAACACCGTCACCCGCAAGGTAGTGCTGCCAGGGTCGACGCCGGACAAGTTGGGCATCCCCAAGGATGTGCAGATCTACGTGCTGTACCGGTTCGTCGATGAGGACATCACCCGTGTGTGGGTGGCGCTGCGCCCGGCCCTGGCTGAACTCAAGAGCCACGGCGGCATCATCGACGGCGAGCTGTCATTCGCGGAGATCACCGTGCATCACACCGCTGACGCGAACGGCGACGTGTTCAAGTACCTGGACAGCAGCACTGCCGATGACGTCACCAAGACATTCACCATCGGTGCGGGCGTGACTGCGTACACGGCAACGGTGGGTGATGACACCACGGTCTCGATCACGGCGAAGACGGCGTATGCGCTGCAGTCCGCGTTGCGGAACCTGGAGTCCGTGCAGGCCCTCGATGCGCCTGGCGTGACGGTCGAGGGCCCCGACGGCGGCCCACTAGTCGCCATCTTCACCGGACCGGTCACCGGTGTTTCCGCGACCGGCACCGGTGGCACGGTCACCGTCTCGTAGCTGCAAGCACCCCGCTCTGGCCGTGAACCGACTCCCCGGCCAGGGCGGGGGCTCCACAACACCAGAGTCGGACCCCATGTCAAGGAGTCGAAAGTCATGACCGCACCACGTAAAAGCGCGCCGCGCAGGGCAGTTCCCGCCAATGCGCCCAAGCCACAGGATCACAAGGCGAAGAAGTCGGCGGCGATTCGTCAAGCCGAGGCCGACGGATACGTCGACATCGAGCAGAACGGGATCACGTTGCGAGTCCCATTCGGGAACGCTGTGCCCTTGGCCGCCTACATGAAGCTCAAGGACGGCGACGAACTCGGCGGCACCGAGATGCTTCTCGGATCCGAACAGTGGGCGGCGTTCCTGGCAACAAGCCCGACTGTGGGAGATTTCGCGGACATCGGCGCCAAGCTGTTGGAGCTCTCGGGGGAATAATCGGCCTCTTAAGCCTGCTCGACGAGCACGGCGACGAAGTAGAGGCCGACCTAGCCCAGTTCTACAACGGACTTGATCTCACCGATTTGTACCGCGGCACAATGTCTATCCGCCGTCTCGGCGTCCTGGTGCGCCACCTGCCGCCTCATTCGCGGACGGTAGCAGCCGTCAATGACGGTCAGCCTGGATGGACGATCACCGATCACCTCATCGCTGATGTGTGGGCGGCAATGGTCAAGCTGCTCGGCGACCCGGACAAGGTGCCCGAGAACATCGACCATCCGACGCGCGCCGCAATGGTCGCCAAAGCCGTTGCCGCCGCGAAGAAAGCGCTCAAGGCGATGTTCCTGAAACGCAAGAGCGGCTACACCAAGTAGCCATATGGCAATGAAACCTGTTGTGGAGGTGAAACATACGTGACAACCATCGGATACGCGACACTTCAGATCATTCCCTCACTCAAGGGTGTGACCGAAGCGATCGACCAACAGATCGACGGCAAGGTCGTCAACGTCTCGATCGCACCCAAGGTCGACCAGAAGGCTGCCGACACCGCCGGTAAGCAGGTCAAGGAAACCATCGAGAAGCAGACCGCCGAGGTTGCGGTCAGGCCGAAGGTCGACCAGCCCGCCGCCGAGACCGCGGGTAAGCAGACCAAGGAGACGGTCGAGAAGCACACTGGCGATGTCAAGGTTGTCCCGAAGATCGAGCAGGCGGCGATCACCAACGCCGGAGCGGAGGCGGGCGCGCTCGCGGGCCGTGCGATCGGCGAACAGATCGCCAAGACCATCCCGACTGGGATGGACGGTATCGCTGGCTCGATCGGCAACGTACTGCGCAGCACCCTCCCTGGCTTGGGTTCGGCGGTAGGCGCTGGCACTGGCGCGGCCATCGTGACATCGATCCTGAATGCGGTGAGCAATGGGCGGTACGACAAGGCCGGGGAGGCGGTCAAGCGGAGTCTTGTCGGTGTGGTGGACAAAGCTAACGTAGGTGCGGGTATCGCTGTCTCGCTAGGTAATTCGCTGGGCAGTGGACTGGGCAAGGTCTCTACGAAGTTCCAAGGCTTCGCTGATTCGTTGTCATCTAAGGTCACTGACATCTCTGGCGCGCTGTCATCGACCAAGGAACTGCTAGGCGGTGACGGCGCATGGGGTTCGGGCGTTGTCGACAACCTGAACACGGCGCTGGGTATGACGGCTCCGCTGCTGCTGGCTATCAATTCGGGGGCAACACTGGCCGCGGCAGGTCAGGCGATCCTGGCCGGTGCTACTAAGGCGATCACCGCCGCGCAGTGGCTATGGAATGCCGCGATGACCGCCAACCCGATTGGTCTCATTGTGGTGGCAGTGGCCGCCCTCGTGGCAGGAATCATCTACGCCTACAAGCACTCTGAAACATTCCGTGCGATCGTTGATGCCGCTTGGAAGGCGATCAAGGTTGCCGCCGAGGCCGTCGTGAAGTGGTTCACGGACACCGCCTGGCCTGCGCTGAAGAAGGCGTGGGAGGCGATCGGCGAAGGGTGGAACTGGCTGGTCACCTCCGCGCAGAACGTCTGGAATGGCGTGCGCGAGAAGTTCACGGCCATGGTCGATTTCATCAAGGGCCTACCCGGCGCAATCTCGAATGTCGCAAAGGGTATGTGGGACGGGCTGAAAGCTGGCCTTGTCGCGGTGCTGAACTGGATTGGCGACAAATGGAATGCATTCGCGGACACGCTGAGCGTCGACGTTCCGGGCGTTGGCAAGGTGAGCTTGCCGCACGTGCCGAAATTCGACGGCGGGGGCTACACCGGCAATGCGCCGATCAGCCGGATAGCGGGCGTGGTGCATGGCGATGAGTTCGTCATCAAGTCCAAGTCACGCAAGGGTATTGAGAATGCATACCCCGGATTGCTGGACTACCTGAACAACCAGGGCAAGCTGCCCGGCTACAGCGGCGGCGGCCTGGTCGCCGGCAGCGCGCAGCTGCGCAAGATCATCAGCGAGCGATTCGGTATCACGAACATCGGCGGCTGGCGCCCCGCGGACAAGTACGGCGAGCACTCCACCGGTCGCGCGCTGGATGTGATGACCAGCGACAAGGCCAAGGGCGATGCGGTCAAGGACTTCGCCGTCGACAACGCCTCGGCCATCGACCTGAAATGGGCTATCTGGCAACAGAAACTCTGGTACCCGGGCGGCCGCTCAGAGAAGATGGCCACCCGCGCCAATGGAGACCCAACACAGAACCACATGGATCACGTGCACATCTTCTCTGGGCCGGGTATCACCAATGGCCTACTCGGTGCGCTGAAATCCAAGGGTGCCGAGACCGGGCAGGATGTGGCCGCGGGCGTCAATCCACCCGTCGGCGATGCCACGGTCTCGTCCGGCGGCACGGAAGCGGTGAGCGCCGCTGCGCCGAGTGGAGGCGCATCGTCCACCGGTAGCGGCGGGTTCAATCTGCCGTCGTCCATTTCCGGGCTGTCGGGGATTGGGCTCAGTGGCATGGGTGTCAAGTCGCAGGTGCCGGGTCAGCCGGAGCGGACATTCGAGTTCGGCAACGCAGCCGCCGCGGCGGTCGGCGGGCAGGTGTCTTCGGCGCTCGGTGTGCTCGGTGTCGGTGATTCGCCGGGGTGGCTCAAGGGCATCTCTCAGTTCGTCAGCGGTATTTCCATTGGCGGATCCGGCGGTGGCCCCGGTGCCGCACCTGACGGTGGCGGCGTCGGCCGATACGGCGGTGCGGCCCCCATTGCCACGTCGGCCGCTGTGCCGGCGCCCGCGGCGGTTCCTGTGGGGACGGCACATGGCACACGGGGCGGCGCGCAGCCGGGGCCGGTGTTCAACACCACGATCAGCGCTTTTGACACCACCGACGCGGTGGCGATGTGGGATCGCAGGAAAAACGAAATTGCTGCAGCGAGATTGGATAGGTACTGACGTGGCAGTTGCGACGATCACGCTGGAATCGTCTAACGGTGACTCGGTGGTGGCGCCGATGGTGGTATCCGCGCCAACCGATGACATCTATCTGCGCGATGACTTCATCGTGCTTGATGTTGATCCGAAGGGTATGTACGACACCGGGTTTACGGTTCGTACGCAGTCCGGGGCCTTTCAGCCCGGCGGTCGTCCGGTCGGTGAAGAGGTGCCGATCCGCAACCCGATTCTGCCGTTCTGGCTGACCCCGGAATCGCGGCCCCGGTTTCAAAAGCTCTGGGGCACGCCGTACAACTTGCGCAAGGTCAAGTGCACATGGAACGGGCCATCGGGCCCGCGGTTCCTGTATTTGAAGCTGGCCAAGGAGATTGCGTACACCACCGAGGACGGCTTCGACGCCGATATCGACGAGGTGTATCACGCGGTGGTCTCGGCGCACGCCTACAACCCCATGTACGAAAGCGCCGAAGACGTTTCCGAGTGGATCAACCCGGGCAACTTCACCGTCTATCTGGCGGCTACGTCGGGCACGTTCAAGCTCGGTTGGGTGACCACTGGCGCGGCCGAGCTGACCACCCCGATCCCATACGACGCGAACGCTGCAACCGTTCAGGCCGCATTGGAAGCCCTGCCGACCATCGGCGTCGGGAACGTCACCGTGTCGGGCGATCCGGGGCGCTGGACCGTTCGCACGCCGGCAACATGCCCCGGAACGCTGACGGTCGACGGGACATCGCTTGCGCCGTTGTCGTTCTCAATCACCCTGGGCACCCTGTCGTACACGATCAGTATCGGTGGACAGACCACCGCACCAATCTCTTTCGTATCGTCAGCATCGACGCTGCGGCAAGCCATCGAGCAGCTGTCGAACATCGGCACTGGCGGGGTTACGGTAACCGCCACGTTGTTCGGGTACGCGCTGTCCTTCATGACGGGGCCGCTGAATGGGTTCCTAGTCGCGCTGTTCACCGGGAAATCGACCGCCGGAATCCACATCGCCCGCGTGGTGACCAACCCCAATACCGGATGGTTCGACGTTTGGAATCCGACTGATCAAGACGAGTGGCCGGAATGGGAACTCGACCCGGCGATCTCATGGCAGTTCCCCGACTTCGCGTTCGGTCAGGAACGTAAGTGGAACCGCCCGGTGGGCGCCGACGCGGCCCGAATGATCGTCACGCCGCAGCTCACCCAACTGCTGTCCGTGATGTCCGACCCGTTCATGGACACCTACCTGAGCGCTGATCTGTCGAATGCTGCCGGACTGTTCAACGGGGTTGAGCCGCTCTACCCGGTACCCCAGTACACCGGCACCGAGGATGACCCGGTGCAGATGCCCGTCGTGTGCCAGGGCCCATCGGGGGCCAAAGCCACACTACGGCAACGCCGTTTCTGGTCGGCGGAAAGTGGGTTGACCCAGTGATCATCGAGAAGACCTGCACACGTTGCCATTTGACAAAGGCGGGCGGTGAATTCGGCAAGCACACCCGATCTAGTGATGGTTTGCAATGCTGGTGCAAAGCGTGCAAGCGTGATCACTACGAGGCCAACAAGACAGCGATTCTGGCGAGCCAGAATCAGTATCGAACTGCCAATCGCGAGAAGGTACTAGCAGGCAAGCGCAGGGCGTACCACGCCGATGTCGAAGCCTCCCGTGAGCTTAGGCGGCAATACCGTGCCGAGAATGCCGAAGCGCTCTCGGCACGCGCGAAGATCCGATACGGCGAAGGTGGACGTCCTGCCGATATGCCGTGGCCCGACCGCGCCACAATCGCCTACAGCACCGCTCATCAGCGCGTGCGAGCGACATACGGTGCGGCGAAAAATCATCCGTGCAGCGAATGCGGCGCGCCAGCGCACGCGTGGTCCTACGACCATTCCGACCCGAACCTGTTGTTCCACACGGGGGTCGGACTATGGGAGGGGAAGAAGCCCGTCCCATACTCGCCTGACCCGCAGAGGTATGACCCGCTATGCCGGTCCTGCCACGTCAAGCGCGATCGGTACGGGGTGGCAGCGTGACCGTCGCCACGTTCGCCGAGCCGTTCACCGGCACCGATCACGACGACTTCTCGGCGTGGGCGCGGGAGGTGCGCGAGTACCGCATCGAACGCGCCTACGACCCGCCGCATATCGAGCTTTACGACGGCGATTGGGTGTACCGCGGCACGGTACGCGGTGAGCTGGGTGGGCGCGTCAATCCGACCGTCAACCAGACCGGAACCATTTCGCTTCGGCTCCCAATCGATCTGGATGACCGGCGCGGCACGTGGGCGGCGTTCTGGGCTCTGGACGAAGATGCGCGCGGTACCAGCAACATTCACATCATCGTAGAGACTATGGGCGCCCGTATCGGCGGGCGCATGAAGTCCAAGAACGGCGTGACCGTGCAGCGCGGCCCGACGGGCGATGAGGTCATCATCGACTTCCTGGACGATATCGAGGAGCTGAAATTCGTTCACACAGCGGGTAATCCGTTCCTTCCATTGTCACTTATCCAGCAGCCAAAGGCGTGGATGCTACTAGCCCAAGCTGACCATGGAATCCTGCTGACGATGGCTGCGAACCTACTTCGGTTGCAGCTGACCAACATTGACATTGCCACCCTGTTTAAGCTGCTCGACCCCGCTAACTGGAACATTGCCGAACTGGTCGACATATTCCTCAACATCTGGCAGCAGTCGCAAATCGTAATCGTGCCACGCACGTTCGGCGATTCGGCGGCGCCGTTGTCGCTAGTGGTCGGCAGCATCAAGACGTCGATCTTCGACGTGGCCGCCCCGATCATGGAAGATGCCGAGCTGCAGTGGGATCTGCGACGCTATAAGAGGGGCGATCCCGAACCGTGGCCGGGCGCAGGAACCAACTGGCGCACCGGCACGCTGTTCGTCCGGATCGTCGACAAGTCAGGGTTCCGCACGGGCACATCCATTGGCGGCAATCTGCTTACTGGCCTGACTCGAACAATCGCCGATGTTCTCTCCAATCACGTCGAAGACAGCTACGACCTGTTCACTGGGGACACGATCGACGAGACCGGGTACCGACTGCCGGGCATCCTTGGCACCGAGGCCGCGCACCCATACGTGGTGTACCGGGACGGCGATATCACCGGCATCCAAACATCGAACTTCTCGCGCTCGCCCGGTGGTCCCGGCCGTATTACGGTGGGTGGCCAGTCGATGCCGGGTGTGAACGAATTAATTAGTGCTGCAATCCAATACGGCGGCGACGTTCTGGGAGACAACATCTCAGCGACGATCAGTGTTGCCGTTGGATTCAACGTTTCGGTCGGCTCGCTCGGTGGCGCGATCAACGCGTTTCTGGAGCCGATCTACCGCGATTCGATCCTGGCTAACATGTCGGTGCCACTGCTCCTGCGGACGAGTCGGCAGGGTTGGGGGCACTACCTGGAGACCACGAGCACGAACGTCACGCAGGCATTCACCGCGGCCTCTGTGATGGATCTTCGTCGGCGCAGGCGAGAGACTGACCCGGATACCGCATTCACGTTGACGGTAGCCAATGCCTCGCCGTGGCTGATCGGCGACAACGGATTTGGGCACTGGTGGCTCGGTGACCGCGTGGGTGGCACCAGCAAGTACCTCATGCCGCGCGTGTTCGTGCGGCGCTGCCGCTCTCTGGACATCAACTGGGGTCAGGGCAAGCCGCTGGCGATCGAGGGCGCATTCGGCGACACCCGTCAAGAGAAGGACGCGATCGAGCGCATGGCCGAACTGATGAGCCGAACCATGAGCGGCCTACAACAGATAGGACTGTGGTGACAGAGGGTATCTCGCCGGAAGAGGCAAAAGCGCTGGCCGACAAGGTTGTCGAAGCCCAGGTTATCCCCAAGAAGATCCCGGCAGCCGACGACATCGAAGGACAGACCAAGGCCGTCGGCGGCGCGCTGGCCTCAGCACTGCTGACCGCCACCGAAATGCCGCTGACCGTGCTACAGCCATGGGTCGCCGACCTCGCTTCTCAGCTGGTAGCCCTCGGCATCCGGCAGACCGAGCACGTCGACCCCTCAGCCGTGCACGCGCCGGCCTGGATCACCGACGGGGTACGGCAGGAGTCGATCAAGCTCCCCGAGCAGCCCCAGCACACCGAGGCTGATCCCCACGTGGAGATGACCGCCACCGCGCCCACGTGCCCGAAGCGGATCCCGAAGGCATCCAGGGCGGTGCGGCGTTGACCACTCCCGGTGGCGTGCACAACCTTCCCGCCGGCGCACTGACGCTCGAGAACCTGGCCGAGACCGTGCAGGACTTGACGCCCACGGCGATGCGCAACCGCGCTGCCGACCGCCTGCCTGGCACCTTCCACGGCTCCACCGGCGGTAATCCGCTCGAGGATTTGTCGCCGTTTGGGATCCTGACGAAGCTCTTCGCCGGATTCAATTCCCATGTCGCCAACGCGGACCCGAACGACATTCAGGGGCCCGAAGACCTACCCGGCCTGTTGCTCGATTTCATCGAGAGCCTTCCCGTCGTCGGCCAATTCGTCGGACTGGCCGAGGCGATCATGGGCACCTACGACGGTGACGACGAAACCCTGTTGGCGATACAGCAGGTGTTTATGCCGATACGCCGACTGCTGCAACTGGCCTCCGGTCAGGATGTCGGGTGGCCGACCCTGGCCGAGATCGAAGAGGGTTGGCAGAACCTATTTGCGGCCATCGCCAAGGCGGTCAGCCAGTTCTTCAAGGGCGTCATCCCCGCGGCATGGGTAGCTGACGTGGCGAAGGATTTGACCGACGGTGCGGGTGGTTTCACCGATCCGTCGGTGGTCGAGGGTAACCCGTTCTGGCATTTCGACGCCGCGCAGAACGGGCACCTGTCGGGCAAGTCGATCTTCGTCAACGCTGACGGCCATCTGTACGCGATCAGCATCAAAGACCCTTTCGAGGTGGCACCGGGTCAGACCGTGGACGTGGCCGCATCGGCGATGTGGCAGGGCCTCACGGCGGCCGCGGGGTCTAATCCGATCCGCTTGTGCATCACCCCGTTCGCCCTCGATGGCACCAAGTTGCCCGACATCGTCATCAAGCAGGTACAGCCGGTGGCCGCGGACTCGGCATGGGTGCGTGCCAGTTTGACGGGATCGTGGACCGTTCCGGCTGATGGTTCGGTCAGGTGGGCAACGGTGACGTTGGTGATCACCGAGGGCGCCTCGGGTGGGCCGGTGCATTTTTCGAATGTTGCTTCGGCGATGTCAAATCTGGGGCCGGTGCTGGGCAAGTTCCGATCGTTCTTCGATGCTATCGGCGGACAAGCGAACTCTGACCTGGCGCAGTTCGAACAGCGGTTCGCCGCGATCACCGCCGACGGGAAGATCACTGCATCGGAGATCCTGGGTCTGATCGGCTTGGGGAACATTCCGACGTTGCCGCAGTTCAAGATTCAAGATCTCGAAACCACTTTCAATCAGCTGTCCGATATCTACAACGGACTGGTGGTGACGCCGATCAACGGGTTCGTCGCAGCCATCGCGACCTGGTTTGGGGCCAACAAGAATAAGACGCAGAAACTTACTTCAGGCGGCGATATCGCCGGGGATGCGATCACTGGCAGCATCTCCGCGGCCGTGAGTGGTGTAGGAGCCGCGCTAGACGCGATCGGCAATGGTCTCGGCCTCATCGGGTCAGGGTTGTCCAACTTGCAGGTCCAGAATCAGGCGACACTCACCGCGCAGATAGCCGCACAGGCGGCAGCTGCGGCGGCAGCGGCCAACGCCCAGCTGGCCAAGTCGCAGGGGCAGCAGAATGCGGCCGGCGGTGGCCTGAACTACACCACGGTGTTCGGTGGTGCCGACGGCGCGGCCCTGCCCGTCGAGTTCACCGGCGCTGATCTGAAAGTGCGGGGCAACAACGGGTACGCCGGTATCGCCGCGTCGAAACCAGACGGTACCTATGTTGTCACCTGCAACAGGCAATACAGCACCGACGATCAGAGCCTGGCCGTGGTGCTGGGCGATCAGGGCGGCTCTCCAGATGTGCCCGAATACCATCTGTTTCACTCAGATTCGGGATTCACATCGGGTGCGTGCCTCAAGATCGACAACGGCAGCGCAACAATCGGCAGCTACACCCGCTCGGGCGCCAGTCTCACATTCACGGCGTTCCCTGACGGCACATGGTCCGGGTCGCTGGGGCAGGGCTCCCTGGTGGAGGCGCACAACGTCGGCACGACATGGACGCTGGCAGTCAACAGCAATACCGTCCTGTCGGTCACCTCCTCGGCGGTGACGTTCGGCGCCAGTACGCGATACGGCGGCGGGTTCGTCATGCGGCGCGTCACCAACGACCTCGGAATCTTCCGGGGCACCGTCACCTATGACAGCTTGCGAGTCGCGTCAATCACGTTGTCGGACTACATCGAACCCATCTACCTAGGGTCCGGCGCCGTCATGGCCCGCACCAACGCAACGGCCGTAACGGTCGCAACGGGCACAACAGTATTGCCGAGCAGCTTCTACACCGTCGTTCAGGCGGCGACGCCCGACATCGCCTGCAACCTGACGAACGGCACCATGACGGTCTCGCTGAGCGGCTGGTATTTAGCGAAGGTGTCCACCAAGTCGAACATCGACACAAGCTCCACCAACAGCTCGGGAACTGCGAGCCCGGCGATATTCATCAACAGCACCACAGTGGTATCGAAACTCGGTTTACCGCAGCAATACTCGCGATCCAACTCCGGCGATGGAAGTGTTGATCTACGGGTGCCGGTGCTGGCACTGTCGGACTCTTTCGTCATCTACCTCAACGCAAACGATG
Organism: Mycobacteroides franklinii; assembly: GCF_002013895.1. Classification (GTDB taxonomy): domain Bacteria; phylum Actinomycetota; class Actinomycetes; order Mycobacteriales; family Mycobacteriaceae; genus Mycobacterium; species Mycobacterium franklinii. The sequence continues at coordinate 11,684 of NZ_MAFQ01000024.1, forward strand.
TCGTGCGCGGCGGTCAGGTCATCGGGTCCAACGCAACAACCCGGCAGGTCACCGGAGACTCGGCGGGCACTGCAACATACCTGTCCCTTTCGCTGCTCAATCGAAGCCAAATATAAAGGGGAGCCATGAATTTCGCACAGGCCAAGGGCGGTTTCGTCAAGGCCAAGGAACTCGACGGCTCGGACGTGTGGTTCAAGCCGCTCACCCTGAGCATGCGCAACGTCTCCGACGGCGGTGTCGAAATGACATTCGCCGGGCCGTACACCGTCACCGTCCAGGGCAGCGCCGAGGAATACCTCGAATTCCTCGAACCCACTCCCGCTGCCGAGGAATAGATGCCTTGGACTCCCGACCCGACCGCCCCTCCCAGGCGACCGGGCGGTAAGTGGTCTGCCAATCCAGTTGGGCCAGAACGGCAGTCTAATGGTAGGTGGCACTGGGTGCCCCGGGTGTCGGCCAGCGACATCGGTATTGGGGACGAGATCGGCGAGCTGGCCGCGACCCTGGCGCCCCTTGATCTGGGGGTGGGCACTGAATCAGTTTCCGTGCTGGCGCATCTCACCGCTGACGAACTCGGTGTCGGCTCCGAGATTGCCGCATTGCTGGTGCACCTATCCAGCTCAGAGACCGGGCTCGGGATCGAGTCGGCGTCCTGGCTACTCAAGTTCTACGCCTCCGGTGATCACGACGCAGTGGGCAGCGAAGCGGCGGCGATCCTGGCCCACCTGGCGGCGACCGATCAGGGCGTGGGAAGCGAAGCCGCAGCGCTGCTGGCACATTTGGCGGGATCATCCGATATCGGACTCGGTTCCGAGGCAGGTTCGGCGACGTTCACCGCGCACGCCCCGGCCACGGCCCAATACATCACGGCGGGCACCAACACGCACCCGATCGAGCCATGGTCGCGCTACATGGACGTGGTGCTCGTCGGTGGTGGCAACGGCGGTGGCGGCGGGTTCGCTGGGTTCGTCACCGGTGGCGGCGGCAACGCCGGCAACTGGTCGCACGCCACCATCGAACGCGGCGTCGACATCCCCTGGTCTGCCTCAACATTGACGATCGCAATCCCGACCGCCACTGCGGGCGGCACCCAAGGAAACAAGGGCACCGGCGGCGGCACCGTCACTTCCTCGGTATCCGGGTCGAGCTGGCCTGGGCTGTCGGCCACCGGCGGCACAGGGGATAAATTTGGCTCTACCCGCAACGGAGCCTCGCCAGGCACTCACACCTACAACGGCCAGTCCTACACCGGCGGGGCGGTGCAGAGCACCAACCAGGCGGCCGGCAACCCGCCGGGCGGCGGCGGCAATGGCGGCACCGGAAACGCATTCAACGGCAACACCGGCGGCGCTGGCGCTCCCGGTGGCGGCTGGGTCCGCTCCTATCAGTAAACGCACAAGGAGGTATATCCATGGCAACAGAAACAGATGCCGAGAAGAAGGCAATCAACGACTACCGCGCCGGGCGTGGCAACAAAATCACCCTGCACAGCGCCGATCCCGGCACTACTGGCGCGAACCTCATCGCCACCACCCCGGCCAGTTTCACCACCACCTGGGGAGCCTCCGCGATGGGCTCGGGCGCCGATACCGGCAGAGCAGTGGCAGCCGGATCAGCCGGTGCACTACAGGTGCCAGCGTCCACGACGGCTACCCACGAGGGCCGGTGGAACGGTGCAACATTCCTCGGCGGGTCTCCGCTTGATGCATCAATCACAGCCAACGCCAACCCGGTCAGCGTCGATGTGACACCAAAACTCAAGTACGGCAACAGCTAGCCATGATCACCCGACTACTCAAGAACTCGGTGTTCTACGCCGTCTTCGCGGCGGCCGGATTTCGCCTCGGCTGGTGGGTATCCGATCAGCTTTCGTCCTACGCCCAAGAAATCGACCCACGAATCGAAAGGAAGTACACCCGATGAGTTTCCGTACCGCTTACGGCAACACCACCTCCGAGAACGGTTGGCGCATGTGCAACCGGGACGAATGCGACATCGTGCGCATCTCCGAGCTGTACCTCGTCGATACCGCGCCACTACGCAAGGGCGCACCGCTGACCATCCTGGGCGCCTGGTTGTACTGGTATGACCGCAACGTCGAAGAGATCACCTCGCCCGTGTGGGGCTGGTCGGCCACCAACGACGTGGGCGACAGTAATCATCTGGCGGGCACCGCTGTTGACGTGATGGCGCCTAAATACCCATGGCAGCAGTACACCATGGACGCCGCCACGCAGGCCAAGGTCCGCAAGGGCTTGGCGCTATTTGAGGACTCGGTGTTCTGGGGGCGCGACTGGTCCCGGCCCGACGAGATGCACTATCAGATGGCGTGGCCCGAGGGCGACAAGCGCAATGACGCATTCGCGGCCAAGCTGCGCGCCGGATACCTCGGCATCTACGCGCCCGCCCAGCCGGCCGAGAAACGCTTCCCGCAAGATCTCACCGACCGGGAGCTGCTCGAGTACATTGCCGCCCAGCTCGGACCTGGCGATCCGGCATGGGCATCCAAGGGCATGACGCTGCGCGACAAGGTGTGGTCCAAGTGATCCGCCTCGGGGACCGCGGCCCGGTCGTTCGGCGCTGGCGCGAGGTGATGGCGTCCCGGTACGCCGGCTACGCCCGCACCCTTGGGCCACTGCTGACCGACACCGACGTGTACGGTGCGCGGGCCGCCGCGTGGCAGTGCGAATACGAGCGCCGCACCGGCCAGCCCGTCGACGGACAGGTGTCCGATGGTGACCTGCACGCGCTGGGCATCAGTGTCCCGGCACTGCCGGTCATCTTCACCGTCGAGGGCCACATGTCCGACATGTACGCAGGCCCATGTGCTTTCGTCGCCTCAACACTCGAGCGAGAGGGGCGCGCTATCTGGCGGCCCACCGGCTACAACAACACTGCGCTACCGTTCGACAACAAGAGCGGCGTGACCGAGCTCGTCAACCGCATCGACTCCAAGGTGTTCGACGACGGCGTGCGGTTCCCCGAGGGCACACCGTGGGATCTGGCCATATTCAGCCAGGGCGCCATGGTCGGCTGCGAGGTCATGGAAAAGCACGTCCTACCTGCGGGCGGGCGACTGCACTACCGGCTCAAGGACTTTCGCAAGGGAATCGCATTCGGCAATCCCAACCGGCAGATTAACCAGTGCGCCCCATGGGTTCCCGACCCGCCGCAGAAGGACACGCAGGGCATCATGGACCGGCATTTCGAGGCCACCAAGTACCCCGAGCTACAAGGCAAGTGGATGGAACACGCCCGCACCGGCGACTGGTACGCCGAGAACAAGCTCGACGAAGCCGGGGCCAACATGACGGCAATCGCCAAGATCATCACCACCAACTCGTGGATCGGCGGCCCCGCGTCCATCGTGGCCCGAATCATGGACCTGTTCACCGACCCGTTCGACGGACTCATCGATATCGTGTGGGCGATCGTGCGCACCTTCATGGGCATCGCACACCTCGAGGCGCACGGAACCTACGACCTGAATCCAGTGCTCAATTGGTTCCGCGCAGCCTGACCGCCGATTCAAAAATCAGCTACCCCCACCCCCGAAGGGACCCCCATCATGCCCAACGACAACGTGCGCCTGGCCATCCACGCCGCGAGTCTGCTCGTCTTCATCATCGCCGTGGCGGTGCTCGTCGCGCTCGATCAGCTCCAGAGCTCCGAGGGACTGACCTGGATCGTCACCGGCGCCGGTCTCATCACGGCCGGTCTATCCACGACCAAGCTCATTCAGGACCGGCGCACCGGACCCTCCGACGGCCAGTGATCACAACAGCAATGGGTCCAATGTCGGTGCTGCTCAACAGCCCTGACGACTACCTCTGGGCCTCCCTGGTCGGCTTGTGTGTCATCTCGATCATGTTCGGCTGGTTGGTGCCGCGGTGGGTCTACAAGCAGACGATTGCCGACAAGGACAAGCAGATCGAGGATCTGCGCGCAGCACACCAGGCCGACCGCGAATCCATCGCCAAACTCGCCGGCGCGGCCACCGTGACCGCCAAGGTCGTCGAGCAGATCGGGCCGGGTCAATGAGGTGGCCAGGACGGCGCGCCTCCACCCGGCGAGAAGGGCAGGTCGAACGCGACCAGGACGCGGCCACCCGCGTTGAAGCCGAAGCCACCCTGGCCTACGTGGACGCGCTGACCGCTCACATGGCCGCGCAGGAACGCCGGAACCATTTCGCCGAAGCCGTTGAACGCTCCATGCGCAGAAAGTACGGAACCACATGACCCGCTGGTGGACGCACCTAGCCGCTATCACCCTGATCACCGCCGTGGTGTTCTGGATCGAGCCGTGGGGCCTGAATATCGCCATCACCAGCGGCGCGGTCTGTACTTGGAGCTTCGTGGCCCTGTACGTCGGGCGATCCAACTGGCGCGTCGAACCCATCGGCCGAGTCATGGTCATGACCAACACATTCCTGGCGATGGTGCTCACCTTGGCGGCACTCTCGGAATGGACCGACCGCGAATTTCCTTACCGCGACCAGGTGTGCATCATCATCTACTCAGCACTGGCCTACGGCATCGCCTGGAAAATCGTGCTGCTCGTGCGCGCACAACGTGCCGACAAGTAGCCGAACCTATTTCACCAAGACGCGCCCTCACCCCCGACCCGGTGAGGGCGCGTTTTGGCGTTTAACGGGACAGAGAGCTGTGGCCCGCTTGATCTGCGATGTTTCCGGTTCCACTCACAAAAATGAGGTAGCTCAACGAGGGGCATCCCCTCATTCGAGGTGCCCAGGCTCACCGTCTGGAACGGTGTCGGGGGTGACGGTGTAGACGTTCGTCGCGACCGCGAAGCGCTGACCCGGCATGTATGTCTGGCGTGTCCGCTGCCATGAACCGTCCGGGGCTTTCGGATCGTCACAGATGGTTCGGAACTGCGTGCCGAACAGTCCCACGCGGTCGGTCTGACAGCCCGGCGGTACGGGGTCAGCGTGTGCCACCGGCGCGAGCAGCAGGGCGGCAACGGCCACAGCAGCGGCGAGCAGGCGAGGGTAGCGCTTCATGCGCGGATCTTAGTGCGATCGGCGCAGTCTCCGGCCAGGAACGCCACCAGCCGGTCTACCTTGTCGATTCCGGTGAAGTGCCGTGGCGCGCGGCGGTTGTCCTGACCGTCGGCCCACAAGATCACGCCCGTGTGCGCGTACACGATGCTCACCCATGACGGTGTGCCTGGCCGCCGGTAGATGAGTTCGCCGCTATCCCCGCCGACTACGAGCCATCCGTGCATACGCGCGGCTTGATCGACGGCCTGCTGTCCGGTCACCGGCTTGCCCCCTTGTCGTAGGCGTTGACGATGAGCTTCAACACGGCCTCGGCTTGTGTTCGGTCGGTGACTTCCGCCCGCACTATGTCCGTGCCGGACTGGCCGCCCATGTACACGGCCCATCCCGTGCTCCATTCGGCGGCGTACGCCACAGCGCGGGCGCCTCGCATTGCCACGAGGCCAGCGCGGCCCGTGATAACGCGGTCGCTGTCATCAAGGATCGCGGTCACTTCACAGTCGCGGTGAGCAGCAAGGATGAATGAGCGGTAAGCGCTGTAGCCCACCTCCTTGATGTACGCGCCGCACGCGCAGCGCCGGGTGTACGTGCGCGCAGACTCGTCGGTGATCGTTTCAGCGGTCATGACACAGGCCTTTCGGTGGCAGTGGCGGTGGGGGTTAGGCGGCTGATTGCCAGGAAGGTTGCGGTCCGGTGCCGCGTGCGCCCTCTACGGCTGCTCTCATTTCGTGGTCATCGACGGCGGTGTAGATCTGTGTCGTGGCCAGGGAGGCGTGCCCGAGTAGGCCTTGAACGGCGCGGATGTTGCGGGTGGCGCGGTAGGCGCGGGTGGCGAACCGATGGCGCAGCTTGTGCATGGTCCACACGTCGGGCATGGCTCGTGCGCATAGCGTGCCCACCCAGCGCGGGGAAAGGTGACCGTTGTCGTTGCCGGGGAAGAGGTATCCCTTGATGCTGGCGCCGGGGGTGTGGCCGGCTGCGCCGCGTTGGATCATTGCCGCGATTTCATCGGTTACCGGGACCACGCGGCACTTGTCGCCCTTGCCGTGTACCAGGAGTTGATAGCCGTCGAATGATTCGATGAGGTCGTTGGTGTGGACCTGGGCGACCTCGGCACGCCGCATTCCTACCCCATTGGCCAGTTCGAGCATTTCGGCGGTGCGATCGTCGGCGGCGAGCAGTGATTCTTTCCAGACGCGATCGGGTGCCGGTTTGGGTAGCGGGACGGCGGCGGCGACGTGGGGTAGTTCGGTGGAAGGGTTGGTGTCGATCCACCCGTCGTTGTGTGCCCAGCCGAAGAAGCTGCGGGCTGAGTTGCGGTAGCCGCGCCGGGTCTCGGTGCTCCAATGGGTTTGGGTGGCGAACCACGACTTGAGCATGCGGCCGGTGACTCGCGTTGGTGGAACGTCGAGTGCCCGTGCTATCCGGGAGATGTGCGAAAGGCGTGTGGCGATCGTGGCTTTGGAGCGTCCGGCAGCCTGGAGATGTTGACGATAGCCCTCGATGAGTCCGTCCCATCCGGCGGGAACGGGCAGTGGCGCAGGGCCGGACTTGCGGTGCGGGTTCATAAAGTCACGACCGTAGAGCCGGATTTGAGGCATGCAGCCCGGGTTTTGTGAACTGTGACACACCTGTGCGGTCGCTGAGTCCGATCGGTGATCATCAACTGACTACGCTGCCCTAGAAGGGAGGGTCAGATGATCGGGATTCCCGTAAAGCCGCACTTCGCGCAGGGTGTCAACCCCAGACCAGAAGGTTAGGGGTTCGAATCCCTTCGGGCGCACCACACCACCATCGCCGTCCGGGCCATCGTTACCCGGGATCGGTCGGACGCCGGTCGTGACGTAGCCAAACGAGATGTTAAGCGAGTCGCAGATCACGTCTAAGTCGTTCACGTCGAACGGGGTCTTGCCGGTCATGCGGCGAGACATTCTGTCCTGACTTAGGCCGGCGCGGCGCGCCGCCTCCGAGTCGGAAATCCCGAGCCGGGCGAACTCCATGCGCAAACGCCGAATGATGGCGTTAGGGCGGCTCTCGCCCCGTTGACCGTCCACGAGCATCAGTGTTGTCATGTCGCGTATATTACGCGCTGAACGAGTAAATGCAAGGTCAATACACGTAGCGGTGGCGTTACACGCGACACGTCAGCGGAATTACATGCTTGCCATTTGCGCGCTGAGCGCGTAGACATGGCGTATGTCGCTCAGTCAAACCTCTCATCGCGCTGCTGCGGAGGTCCGCGCAGAGATGGCTCGCCAGGGATGCACACAGGCTGCGCTGGCAGCACGCATCAATCGCGACCAACACTTCATCTCGCGCCGACTATCCGGCAAGGTGCCATTCACGGTCGATGAGCTTGCCCGTATCGCAGAAGCGCTCAATGTCCCGATCGAGGCCCTGCTCGCCGATGCCTCCAGGGCGGCAGCCTCGTGAGCGCCGCGAACCCATCACTGGGTGTCAACAGGGTGATCAGCGATGTGTTGATCACGGCCAGAGCGCACGAGGCGGCCGCCGCGCTGCCTCCTGGATCAGCCCGGGTGACTGTCCTCGAGTTTGGCGAGTCGGCTCTCAAGCTCTTGGGTCTTCTCCTCCAGCGCGCGGACCGCGGTGACGAGGACGCCGATACGTTGGATCGCTGCGTAGCCGAGGGGCACCTTTCCGTTGGTCTCTTGCGCGAGATCCTCGAAGGTGCCCACCACGTGCTTGGTGATCGGGAACGGATCGAGCGGCTTGTCGGTAATCAAAATCTGGTCGGCGGGATTGGTGCGGACGAACGATTCGAGGTCGGCCAGTCCGGCGATCAAGACATCGTTGGTGATCCACTTACCGCTTCGCACGCGTCCTGCGGCCTCAATGGCGATGGCCAGGTGCGGCGGGATCACAAGGTCCCTTTTCGGGATATCTCCACTCACAACAGATCTCCTTACGTTGCACGGGCGCTAACCCGTTATGTGACCGGCGCGCACCTTACGGCGCGTCGGTGGTTGCAGCGTAAGGCCGGCGCCCGACAGGCTGCGGCACCTCCTCAGCCGTCGGGCGCCAACCCCAACGGTGCCGCCTCATGAGCGCCGCCAACGACCGGTCGATCGGCGAGGAGCTGGTGCGCATCATCCGCGCCGAGATCGCCGCCTACGACCGACGCAAGGACGATGCGGTGCGACTGCGCAAGGTCGCCGACCAAGCAGTCGCCGAGGCCGACCGGGCCGCCACGAACGCCCGAGACTCCAAGCCGGATCCGATCACCGCCGCGTTCAAAGCTTTCGCTGGCGATCCGAACGCGCAGGCCATCGACGCACTATTCAAGCGTCGGCAGAAGCCGCATGTGGACTTCACTACCACCGTCAGTGCCGTCTCCGTTGACGAGTTGCTGCGCCAACAGCAGCAGTGTGCCGAGAAAACCACCGCTTGGAAGCCGCGCGACACCGGCGAGAACCTGCCACGTCGTCGATGGTGGCAGCGCGCCAAAAGCTGAATCGTCATGTCTGACAACTGAATACAGCAGACGGTGGCGAGTGATTCATCTTGCCGGAAGCCTCACCCGCCACCGTTCCTACCAGCATTCTAACGAGAGGAATGCCATGTCGAACCATATCCCCACTCCTGCTCAGCGCGTCGGGGGTGCTCGATGAGCATCACCATCAAGTCGGTTTCCGGCCGCGAACTGTATGTCGCACAGTCCGCCGCCGACGTGCGGGCAGCCCTCATCGAAGCCGCTAAATCCG
>NZ_MAFQ01000025.1 GCF_002013895.1 Mycobacteroides franklinii
GGGGCGGACCTGTTGCTCTCCGTCACCGGCCTGCCGTCGGGTCACGCAATCCTCAAGCCCACACCTGACGGATGGGAACTGCGAGTCGGATGCTGGTCGGGCACTGTGCCGAAGTTTGTTTCGATGATCGCCGGCACTGACTGGCCGGAATCAACTGGCGAAGAACAGGATCGCCGCCGCCCTGGCCTCCAAGCGTTGGTGGTCATGTGCGAGAGCCATATCGCGCGGCACCCCAACCTGATTGCCGATCTGGCTAAGAAGTGGAATACGCCTGCTGCCGCGGCGGTCAACGCCGTTACTGGTGAAGTGACGGTGCAGGCATGAGCTACTACAACAGGATCACCGTGGCCCTGGCCGCTATCGCTGCACTCGCTGCAATGCTGCTGGCATCACCCAACTCGCACGCCGAGCCTGGCGTCAAGTGCGAGACCGTGCTCTGGGGGTTCCTCGGCGGCCAGCGCCGCACTATCTGTGATACGCCGAAGCGAGCTAACGGCGAGTGGATGCGTGAGCGAACCGTTTGGACACCAAAGTATTACGTGCCATTCCGCTGCACCTACGGCACGTATTCGAGCACGTGCTACGGCGGGTATTGGGTAGATCAGTCGGTGCAGACACAAGAGGTGTATCCGGTCAACGACGGGAACGTGCTGCCTGATGAGCCAGGCAACCTGACGTCGGCGGGGGTGACCGCGTGACCACCGACGCGACGCCGAATGTGTTGCAACTCAACAAGGTTGTCGACAAGACGAGCGCTGTAATGGATGAGCTCGCCGCGACCGCCGAGGCTGACGGGTTTGATCTGGGGCCCGACACCGATGGCATAGAGGTTGCGCTCATCAAGTTCTTCACCGATCCAGAGAGCCGCGACGAGTCCAGCGCAGTGATTCGCGCGACGGGGGCGGGCTGGTGACGACTCACTATCTCAAGATCGAAAGCCATTGGTACAGACTACTTCTGGACGGAATCAAGACCCACGAGGTGCGTCTCGCCGATCGCGATTACCAGAAGGGTGACCACATCCGGTTCGAGGTCGGACCGTCCGAGACCCCCAGGTATGGCGTCTGGACCATCACCCACGTCATGTATCAGGCCCCTTGGGTGGCCGATGGTTACGTGATCCTCTCGCTGGAACACCCCAACAAGTCCAATCGCGAGCGCGAGTACGAGGTGCGGCGACGTGACAACGAGCGCCTACGTCGATCTAATGCCGCACTGCGCGGGGTGATTACGCGTCTGCGCAACCAGATCAGTATGCGTGAGTACCGAGGGGAGGTGCTTCGGTGACGATCAACATCCCCGAGGGCTACGAGATTGAGTACCTCATCCGCAAGCCAGACAGAACGCTGGTACTCAGCGCGAAAGACCGGCCTGCGTGCTGGAGCGACCGGTCTGAATGCGAGCAGGCGCTCAAGCATTTGGCCGAGCACGCCGAAGCCCTCGGCATCACCGACTATCTGGCGACCGTAGAGGCGCGCCTGTGCTCTCCGGTGTTCGCGCTCGATGCCCCGCTCACTGGGTTCATCGACGAGCTGGAGAGCTGGCGCAAATCAGCTGGGGGGCAAGGGTGAACATCCGCTATTGCCCGGTCTGCTGGCAGCGGGTGGTGCGCAATAGGGCTCAAGACGTGATCTGGCCGCACCAGGACAGCATCGGCGCGGATGAGTGCCCGGCGTCGAATCACCCGTACCGGATCGCGCTCAAGGTCGCAGTACCGGCGCGAGTCACCTTGCGCCAAGCCGTATCCGAAGCGCATCACCTACTGGAGG
>NZ_MAFQ01000026.1 GCF_002013895.1 Mycobacteroides franklinii
ATCTGTAACGTTTTGGGCGGTGTATCTGATTGTTACCGAGGTGTTTTGGCTGTGGGCTTATAGCCATGAGATACACAATTTTATGTAGCGGTGTATCCCACGTAGCGCGGTGACTCCCGCTTCGAGGTGCAGGGCCTGGGTGCTGCTCGCCGATGGGGAGTGATGGCCTGCCTTTTTCATGGTCGCTCTCTGGTCGCCGTGTTGTCACTGTTTTTTGATCACGGGGGTGGCCGGTGGCGGGCCGGTTATGGTTGATGAGCCAGTTGTGCTGCAGAGGTTTTCGCTTGTTCGGGGTTGATCAGCGGTTTCGTGCGTCCGGCGCGTACGCCGTTGGCGATGACGACGATTTCGGCTAGTTCGTGTACGGCCACGACCGCGGCCAGGCCCAGCAGGCCGGTCAGGGCCAGTGGGATCAGGATGGCGATCAGTCCCAGGGACATACCGACGTTTTGCAGCATGATGGCGCGGGCGCGGCGGGCGTGGGCCAGGGCTTGGGTGAGGTGGCGCAGGTCTTCGCCCATGAGGGCCACGTCGGCGGTTTCGATGGCTACGTCGGTGCCCATGGCGCCCATGGCGATGCCGAGGTCGGCGGTGGCCAGGGCGGGGGCGTCGTTGACGCCGTCGCCGACCATTGCGGTCGGATGATGTTGGCGCAGTTGACTGATGATGCGGGCTTTGTCTTCGGGGCGCAGGTCGGCGTGCACGGTGTCGATACCGACCTGGCGGGCCAGGGCGGTGGCGGTGGCGGTGTTATCGCCGGTGAGCATCGCCACCTGGTAGCCGCCGCGGTGCAGATCGGCGATGACTTGGGCGGCTTCGGGGCGCAGCTCGTCGCGCACCGCGATCGCGCCGAGCAGCTGGCCGTCCTGTTCGACCAGGACCGCGGTAGCGCCGCTGTTCTGCATCCGCGCCACGTCCGCGGCGAGCGGGCCGGGATCGAGCCAGCCGGGCCGCCCCAGCCGCAGCGTGCGGCTGTCGCGGCGGCCGGTCAACCCTGCGCCGGTGACCGCTTGCACCTCGTCGGCCGGGTCGATGCGGCCGGCGGCGGCCAGGATCGCTGCGGCCAGTGGGTGCTCGCTGCGGGCCTCTAATGCTGCTGCGGCGGATAGGACTTGCTCCGCGGTGGCGCCGATGGTGGTGGCGACTTCGATGACGGTGGGCCGGTTGGCGGTCAGGGTGCCGGTCTTATCCAGTGCGATGGTGCGCACCGCACCCAAAGCCTCAAGGGCAGCACCGCCTTTGACCAGGACGCCGAGTTTGGAGGCGGCGCCGATAGCGGCGACCACGGTAACCGGAACCGAAATGGCCAGTGCGCATGGGGATGCGGCCACCAGCACCACCAGAGCCCGCTCAATCCACACCAGCGGATCCCCCAACACCGAGCCGATGGCGGCGATCGCGGCGGCGATGATCATGATCGCGGGCACCAGCGGTTTGGCGATCCGGTCCGCTAGGCGCTGGCTGGCGCCCTTGCGGGATTGTTCGGCTTCCACGATCGCCACGATTCGGGCCAGCGAGTTATCGGCTGCGGTAGCGGTAACGTCCACGTGCAGGACCCCGGTGCCGTTGATCGAGCCGGCGAATACCTCATCGCCCGGCCCGGCTTCAACCGGTACCGATTCGCCGGTGATCGCCGAGGTGTTCAGGGCAGTGCGGCCCGCGGTGATGGTGCCGTCGGTGGCCACCCGCTCTCCGGGGAGCACCAACATCGTGTCACCGACCCGCAACTCGGTTGCTGGGATAGTTATTTCGGTGTCATCGCGGATGACGGTGGCTTCCTCGGGCACCAGGGACAGCAGTGCCCGCAGCCCGCGGCGGGTGCGGGCCAGCGCGTATTCTTCGAGGCCTTCGCTGATGGAGAACAGGAACGCCAGCATCGCGGCTTCGCCGACCTCACCGAGGATCACCGCCCCGACCGCGGCGATCGTCATCAGGGTGCCGACACCGATCTTGCCTTGGGCCAGCCGGCGCAGCGTCGAGGGCATAAACGTGTAGCCGCCGATCGCCAGCGCGGTCGCCTGCAGGCCGATCTCGACGGGCCGGAGCCCGCCGGTCCAGCCCACCACATACCCGGCCAAAAGCACCACCCCGGCGAGCGCCGCGAACCGCAGTTCGCTGACCTCCCAAAGCCGTTCGGGCTCACGCTGGTGGCCGCCATCGGCGTCACTGCCGGCGGGTTCGGCGTGGCCGCAGCATGCATCACTCATCGCGCTACCTTCCGCTCTGTGGAGTGGCCGTAGTTCGGGCACAACGCCACCGCGTTGCCCGTGGCGGCCAACAAGGCCTCGGCGGCGCTGAACACCGCCAGCACCTCCGGGCGGGTCAGCCGGTACACCGAGGAACGGCCCTGCGGCCGGAAATCGACCAGCCCGCAATCACGCAGGCACCCCAGATGCGCCGACACCGTCGACTGCGCCAGCCCCAACTCGGCCGTCAAATCCACCACCCGCGCCTCACCGGAGGCCAGCCGCCGCAAGATCGCCAACCGCGTCTGATCGGAAAGGCTATGGAACAGCGCCGAAGCCGCCCCCAATGACACCGGTTCAGAAGCCTGCGCCACCCACCCTTTAATCGCCATAAGGCGATGATAGCGTTTCCTGTTGTTGGATTGCCAACCCGTCCACCGCCACACGCTCACCGGGAGCAGGCCCGGCGAGGTGCTCAGCGGCGGCGGTGCAGGTCGGCCCGGTTCGCCGCGCACATCGCCACTAGCATCTGATTTCTACCCGCATGGTGCGGATGATCAGCTGTGGCCCGACCCCGCTGGGGCGCCTGGCGGGTCTGGGGTCCCGCACTTGTGGGCGTGTCCACCAGTACTGGGCGTCGATTTCCCGCACCGAGGTCACCGCGCACATTTGCAGGGGCTTGTTTCCGGTCCGGCTGACGATGACCTTGTCGCCTTGGCGCTGCAGCATGGCGATGACTTGCAGGGCATCGGGCCCGACAGGCCCGGCGGGCGCTGTGGGGGCGGCCGCGACCGCTAGCGCCGCGGCCCCGAGCGCAGCCGCTGCGCTGATGCTGATGCGGCGAAGAAAACTGTTGTTTTGCATGGGATTTCCCTACGTGTGAGGCGCCGCATCGAGAGCGGCGGCAAGTGAGCGTGGCGTGTGGGGCCCGCGCGCGAAATGCCGGGACCCGGGCGCACGCTCAGCGCCGGATCACGCAGAGCCGGTACCGAAGGTTGCGGCCACCGCCGCTTGGTGCCAGCCATGGCGGTGCCCGCGGCCCCGGGGTTCGGAGCTGGTGATACGCCGTCGAGGACGTCTGGGCCGGACCCGACACCGGCCCAAGGCCATGGCTGTCGCCGACGTCGATCGTGGGCGCAGCGGGTAGGCAATGCACCCAAGGATGCGCCGGCCCAAGGACTGCGCGGACCGCATCGGCGCTGGGCGCAGCAGCGGCCGGGGCGCTCGGGTGCCCCCGATCGGCGGCGAGCGCGGGGCCTTCGACTGCTGCCATGCAATGCAGCACCGCTATCGCGGTGGCGCCGGCTACCAGCAGTACGGCGAGCCGCCTCACCGAATACCGCATCTGCCGTCGAGCCACCACAATCCTCGCCCCTGATCTACTATCTAGGTACGTAGATAGTAGATCAACATGCGATCGATTTACGTAGCAGGTACATAGGAAACCGAGTTGCGTTGGAAGGAGTTGTGCACGTGCGTGTATTGCGAATGATCATGGTGGCTACGGCTGCGGTGGTGGCGATGTTGGCGGTCAGCGTTCCGCTGGCGAACGCGGCCAAACCCGGCTGTCCTCACAAGATGGGGTCGCATCAGCGGCTCAGTGATGCCGGTGGCGCGGTGGTGCAGGAATGGACCGTCAGCGGGCTGCGGGCGAGCGTCGATGCGGTGCTGGGTTATCCGGTGGCTGGGCAGCTTTGGGAGGCAACCGCTTCGGTGCGCGCGGTGACCGGGTCGGTGACCCCGCTCATTCCGAACCTGGCCGCCGTCTCCGGCGCGCAGGAGCACTACCCGGTGCTGTGGCAGGTGGCCAGCCCCTACGGCATCCCGGGGGCCACCATCGCCGCCGGGCACACCGCCACGGGCAAGGTGTATTTCGATGTCACCGGTGCGGCGCCGGGGATGGTGACCTACCAGGGCGGCGGGGCGATGCCCGCGCTGATGTGGTGCGATGGGGCGGCGATGAAGACGATGATGGCCGCGATGAAATCCGCGCCGGACTCGGAATGTTCCTGCTGCGCCGATATGCCCGCGCCCAAGGGCGGCGGCGACTGCTGCGACGATAAGCCCTGACGGGACTGTGCGGTGAATTGACGTGCAGGGCAGGTGATGTGACACACCGAAGCGCCGCATCTCCGGGCCCTGGCGCAACTCATACCCACGATCTACTATCTAGGTACGGAGATAGTAGATCGTGGGTATGAGTCATCAACCGTTTGGGAAGGAGCCCGATGGCGTATTACTTCACAGCGGCGGCGGTACTGGCTTGTCCGCTGGTGATGGGCGCGATGATGTGGATGATGATGCGGGCCCCAGGCGAGTCCAATACTGCTGAGCGCCAGGAACTGCGAGCGTTGCGTACAGAGATCGACCAGCTCAAATCCGGGCGCGACCGCGCCCTGTAGTTAGCAGCCCGATCCGCGGTGGCCACCCAAAGGGTGCCGTACCCCGGGTCGATGAACCCGGAAGGCGCCGAGATCGAGTGGGCGCATTGGCCGGTGAACGGAGTGTTATCGATGACGTTTTGGCGCGCAGCACGCGCTGCGGGCCGCCGTGACAGGCGCAGTGCCGTAACGGATCTGCGCTCGGGTGCGGGTGGGCCCCTGGTGCCGCTGGTGGGTACCACGGCGGCGGCGGTGTTCGCGGTCGCGGTCATCGGTACCGTGATCGCCTCGCACGGTGCTCAGCACACCGCGCCGGGTGCGCCGGCAGGTTTGGATCATCCGGCAGCCACCGTTGCGGTGGGCGCCGAGGGCACCCCGCCGTGGCCGGCCCCGGCCGATCCCGGTGCGGCGGCGGACGCCGCGGGTCTGCCGATGGCCCGCATGGAAGGCACGGTGCAGCACATTCACGCCCATCTTGACGTGCAGGTGGACGGGCAGCCGGTGCCGGTACCGGCCAATATCGGTGTCGATGTGCGCCGCGGCACGATGAGCGCCCTGCACACCCACGACGACAGCGGCCTCATCCATATCGAGTCACCGGTGCGCCGGCAGTTCAGCCTCGGCGAATTGTTCACCGAATGGCAGGTCAGCTTGGCCGCCGATCACATCGGAGGCCTGCGCACCGGGGCGGGAAAACAGCTGCGCGTGCTGGTCAATGGCGTGCCGCAGACAGGTAACCCGGCCGCGATCACCCTGGCGGCCCACGACCAGATCGCCGTCATCTACGGCGCCCCGCGCCCGGGGGAGGCCATCGCCTCCACATACCAGTTCGCCGACGGCCAATGACAGTGCCGGAGGCATCGGCTGACCGCCGGGATTACTATGTACGTACGTAGACCGTAAGAATGCTGACGGCCAGGGAGATACCAGCAGTGCGTAGTCGAGGTTTTGGGGAGCTGGAAGCGGTCGTGATGGACCGTGTGTGGAGCCGCGGCCAGGACACGGGCACCACGGTGCGGGAGGTGTTCGACGAGCTGGCCACCGAACGCGATATCGCCTACACCACCGTGATGTCCACGATGGACAACCTGCACACCAAGGGCTGGCTGGAGCGCGAACGCGAGGGCAAAGCCTACCGGTATTGGGCGGTCCTGACCCGCGAGCAGCACAGCGCCCGCCTGATGCGCGAGGCCCTCGACGGCGGCGGCAGCGCAGATCTGGTTCTGACCCACTTCCTGGAACAGATCACCCCGGAAGAATCGGCGCGGCTGCGGGCGGTGCTGCGTCGCCCGGCCAAACGGGCCCGCGCCACGTGAGTATCGCCGTCTGTCTGCTGCTCTACAGCACCGTGGTGCTGGTTTTCGGGCCGCGCTGTTTGCCGCTGCTGACCCGCGCCGGCCATACCCCGCACCTGGCGATCACCGCATGGCTGGCCGCTATCGCCAGCGTCCTGGCCACCTGGCTGGCCGCTACCGTACTCATCGTCATTGACGTTGCCCGCCAATGGGATTCCCCCGCGTTGGTACTCGCGGCGTGCATCACCAGCCTGCACGCGGTGGCTGCCGGCGATGCAGGTATCGCCGCCCAGGCCGCGCTGTTGGCCCTGGCCACCGCGATCAGCGCAGCGGCCGCCGCACTGGGTGTGCGCCTGGCCCGAACGCTCATCGGCTTGCGCGGCACCGCCCACGAACACGCCCGCGCCGTACACATTGTGGGCCGGCACACCGGCGCCGCCGGCGACGTGATGGTTCTGCAGGCCCAAGAACCGGCCGCCTACTGCGTGGCGGGACGCCCCTCGGCGATCGTGCTCACCACCGCCGCCCTTGCCGCCCTCGATGACCAGCAGATCGCGGCGGTACTGGCACACGAACGCGCCCACCTGGCCGGACATCACCCCCAGCTCGTGACCGCGCTGCGCGCTCTGGCCACGGTGCTACCGCGGGTTCGGCTCATGACCGACGGCCACACCGAGGTGTCCGGGCTACTGGAGATGTGCGCCGATGACGCCGCAGTACGCCAGCACGGCCGCAGCGCCCTGCTGGAAGGGCTGATGAACCTAGCCGGCGCCGCCAGCACCCCGGCCTGGGCCCTGGGCGCGGCCCATGTGGCGGTCCTGAACCGCGCCGAACGGCTCGTGGCATCTCCGCCGACGCTGGTGGCGCGGGCACGCGCAGCGACCGCGCTGGCGATCACCCTCACGCTCATCGCCGCCGGGCCGCTGATCACCGCCGCACTGGCCGCCTCCGGCGCACTGCTGTGCAGCCCGTAGCGCACACAGGCCACCACCGGCGGCCAGGATACGGAAACAGGCCGCCGCACAAGCTTCCGCCACTCTGAGATACCCCGTACGTGTACGGCAGGGCAACCCACATCTCCTTGTGATGACATCGTCGGAACGGTCGATGTTGTGCGGCCAAGCCCTGCATAACATCGCAGTTAGAGGGCGGATATCGATACCCTGATCGGGTATATGGGCCTTCCTGGAAAGCCGACCTGTCAGGCCTGGCAGCAATGCTCTGCACGATTAACCCTACGGGGGTATCCTTTCGTAATCTGTTAGGTCCCGGCAAGGAGGTTGCGATGAGCGTTCCGGCGAGCACAGTGACAGTCAGGGTGTCCGGTATGAGCTGCGGGCACTGCGCCGCGGCGGTGCGTCAGGAGGTCGGTGCCCTGCCGGGGGTCAGCGGTGTGGACGTCGATGTCACCGCGGGCACCGTCACCATCTCCAGCACCGCGCCGCTGCAGGTCGCCGCGATCGAGGCGGCTATAGGCCGGGCCGGCTACACACTGGCCGCATAAGACCGCATGGCCGGGCCCATCTCGGGCAGGCGGCCGGACAGCACGGCTCGGCAAACAACACATCCCTTTTGAGAGGACACCGCTTATGGCCACACGACACCGTGTTCTGAGTGCGGCGGGCACCACGGCCGGCGTGCTCGCCGCCGCACTCGCCATCGCCGCGACACCGGCGGCCTCGGCCGACCCGGCCCCGCCGATCCCGTTCATTCCCGCCATCCCCGCCCCGTTGCCGGCAGTGCCGGGCAGCTACACCTACAGCTACTACAACTTCCCGGCCGTGGCCCCCGCCACGGTGGATGCGCGCGGGGTGAAGATCGCCACCAACGCCGACCCCGGAGCCGCCGGGTCGGGGATGCCCGGCAGCAAGCTCGGCAACGCCGCCCACCCGCCCAACATCCAGTCCTCCTCTAGCACCCGCTACGGGATCGCCGGAGGCATCAGCCGGCCGGTGGCACCGAGCACCACGGGCGTGCAGTTCGGCGCAGGCAACGAGAGCCCCGCACTCGAAGACCCCTATGGACGCCCGCCGCAAAACATCGGCGGCGCCGAGGCCGCCACCCCGCCGACGGTCATGCCCGGCGCACCGGCCGCCCCCATCCTGGAAGACCCGCACGGGCAGCCGCCCCCAGCGCCCGCCGAAGAGTCCCCGTAACCACCTGCCGGACATCGGCGCCTGGTGCAAGCACCGATGCGACCAGCGTCAATGCATTTCGGCGATACCCTATACGGGTACCTGGTAGATGTGTATGGTGAAGTGATGGCGCTGTGCGGTGAACGCATCGCACCACGCCCGCACCGGATGGCGGTGGGCGTGGTGCGCGTACTGCTGACCGCGGCGGTGGTGTTGGTGCCCTCGCTGCAATGCGTGCCGGGCATGCGCGAGGCCGTCGCTGTCGCCGCACCCGCGCCGCACGTGCTTTCCGTGGCTGGGGCCCCTGCCGCTGCCACACACGTAGGCGCAGCCGACGCGGCCACTGATCGCGATCACCATCGGTGCGCCTTAGTGACTGCCGCCGCGGTGGCCGCGGAGGCAGTTGGTGCGTTGCACGGGTGGGATCTGCTGTCCGCGGCTGCGGTGGTCGCCGCGGCGACATGGGGGGCGCTGTGGTCGCACAGCACCCGCGGCCCGCCGCGGCGGCCCTCGACCTGGTTTCTGCGCGGCGGACGTGAGCGTCTGCAGCATTTCTGCGTGATGCGGCGCTGACCATCAGTTCCCCGGTACCCGCATGCGGGTACTGGGGGGAGCACTGGTCGGGGCCATCCCATCGCGGCCGCCGCAACGGCGGCCCCCTCACGCAAGGAATCCTCATGAACTACAACACAATTATCTGTTATCGCAGGCTCACCGCTGCTGTCGCGGCCCCACTGGCCGCGTTCACCCTGGCCTTGAGCGCACCCGCCCTGGCCCAAGCGGCCGGGCCCGGCCGGGCCGCCGACTCCATCAGCACCCAGGCGCCCGCCGGTCCCGGCTGCCGCCATCACAACTGCTGGCCCCGACCGGGCCACGGTGGCGGCTGGGGCGGTGGCTGGAGCCACGGCGGTGGCTGGGGTCCGCACCGCTAACCCCCGCACCGCTAACCCCGCCCCTTAAGCCGGTGCCGCCCCCGCCACTCTGCGTCCCTGCGGGGGCGGCACCCTCACGGCACCACCGCGCCCCGGCCACATGGCCGCGCAGGCATCTGCAGCACTTCGAATACTCCTGCCATACAAGGACATCCATGACCGTGACCGCACCCCTACGAGCACTAAGTGCACCACGAGCACTGGCCGCTGCCGCCTTGACGGTCGCGGCCAGCCTCACCGCGCTCGCATGGGCAGCGCCGGCCGCCGCCGGCCCGGCCCAACCCGGACCGAAAGCGCCGGGCAACGCCCAAACCGTGATCACCGAACTCAAAACCCGCGGCGATCAGGTGATCGTCAACGGCGACACCACCGGAAGACCGCTGTCGGGGTGCACCGCCGTCTCGGTGCGCGTCGGCCGACACATCTACAACCAAGTGCCCCAGCGCAAAGGCCCAGCCACCCGGGCCCTGGCCTCGCACGTCATGTACGTCACCGTGCAGTGCTGACCGGCTCCGGGCGCGCCGCACAGGAGCGCTCCGCCACGCCGATTTACAGAACATGTGGGTGCGCCATGGCACCGATAGGTAACTCAGAGACCGTGGATCGGCGGCTCCTCGGGCCCGGCTGCAACGGGGGCACTGGCCGGGGTGGCCGGCGCCCGCGATCACCGAAGGGGCGCTGCCTGTCGGCCTCGCCCGCCCCCAGGGCCCCAGCCTGCTCAGTGTGCCTGAAAATCGTTAGCCCGCAGGCTAACTGGGTGCCGGTTCGGGTTATTGTGGGCCGCCGGGATTTTGGTTCGGGATGTCGGTGATGGGCAGGTTCGGTGCGGGCCTGGGCGACGGCGTGGCCGGTAGCCCGGGAATCTTGGTGGCCGCGATGTCATGAATGTCATTGACCGGCGGTCCATTTTCGCGGCCACCGTAGCTGGAGCCGGGGGCGCGCTGCCCGAGCAGATGACTGACGGTGACCATGTGATAGCCGCCTGCGATCAGCACCGGCAGGAACTGGTAGACGATGTCGACGGTGCTCGAATAGGTGTCGTGCAACAGCACCACCGCGCCGGGTTTGATCTGGGTTTTGAGCATGTAGACGGTGGCGGCGGTGTTGGCGTCGTTGATCCAGTCGAACGGTATGACGTCCCACAGGATTTCGGCCAGTCCCTGCCTGCGGGCCTCGGCGCGCACCGCGTCGCTGGAGACCCCGCCGGCAGGCCGGTACAGGTGCGGGAAGGTGCCGGTGGCCGCCGCGATCGCCTCGGCGCCCCGGCGCAGCTGCGCGGGGATATCAGCCACCGCGATGGTGGCCATGTTCGGATGCTCCCAGGTGTGGCCCGCCACCTCCATCCCGGCCGCAGCGATCCGGCGGGCCGCCTCGGGGTCGGCGGCCACCTTGTTGCCGATCAGGAAAAACGTGGCCTTGGCGCCGCGGTCGGTGAGCACCTGCAGCAGCCGATCGGTGAACGGGGTGGGGCCGTCATCGAAGGTCAGCGCCACACATTTGTACCGCGCACAGTCCACCGTGTCCGGGCCCAGCAGCAGCCGATGACGCACGCCGAGCGCGACCACACCGGCTGCAGCCAAAACCACCACCGCGACCACCGCAATCTGGAACCGCACGGACCGCAGCACCGTACCCACAGATCCACCTCCTGGCGTACCGGGCAGTGCCGCGACGGCCCGCCCGCCGCGCGATCGCCATACCCGTGGGGGGCATCCTTGCACGCGTACCTGGACACCGTCCGCCCACCACGCCAATAAAGCCATACCCGGTAGGGGTAAGAGCTACAGTGGGTGTATGCGGATGCCCCCGGGCTATGGGCAGCGCCGACCGCTGCGGGAGCGTGCGGGGGCACTGCTGCTGGCGGCGGCGCTGACTGTCCTGGCGGCGCTGGGGTGCAGCGCCGATCTGCCCCGCACGGGCACTGCGGCAGGCTCAGGCGGCCAACTCACGCGTGCTGCGGCCACCGGCGGGATGCCAGGGCTGCTCGCCGTACCCGCCCACCAGGTGCGGGCCGCCGCCGATGTGCCCTGCCCGCATGCGCAGATCGCCCCGGCGGTACTCGGCGGCGATAACGCGTCCCTGAAATGGGCCGCGCCGATTCTGCCGATCACCGCCGCTGCAGCGGGTATGGCCAGATACGTGCAGGTGCGGTGGCCGCCGCCGCGCCCACCGGTGGCCGCCCTCGCCGGTGGCCGTTTGTTGTTGCATCAGCTCTGCGTGATCCGGCGCTGAGGAACACCCCGGGCTACCCGCGTGCCGTGATGGCCCGCAGGCTGCCCGTACCGGTGTCCTGGCCAGCGCCGCGCCCTCGATGCGGCGCCTCACACGTAGGGAATTCTCATGCACAACAAACGTTTTCATCGCCGTGCCGGCATCGCGACCGCAGCCGCGGCGATATTTGTGGCTGCCTCAGCGCTGGGCCTATCTGGTGCCGCGCTGGCACAGGCAGGCCCGGGGAGCCCTGATGCGCTGCAGGTCATCTTGATGCTGCAGCGTCAGGGCGACAAGGTCATCGTCAACCGCACCGGAAACAAGCCGCTGCACATGTGCACCGTGACCTCGGTACGCGAAGGAACCTCCGAGTACTGGTGGACCCATCCGCAGGTGGTCGGCCCCAACCGGGCCACCCGCGCCCATGGGGTGGGCACTCAGCTGCTGTACCGCACCATGTACGTCGACGTGCAGTGCTGACCAAACAGCCGCAGCCGGGCGAGAAAGTCCGTTGGTGGCGGGGGCTGTTGATCAGCTGGTGGTGCCGGTAGCGGGGTTCAGGCCGCCGCGCCTGGCTGGCCGGCGCAGCAGGGGCAGCCGCCGGCCGGGGTGGGTGCGGGCATGTCCTGACAGCACGGGCAGTCCGCCATCATCGCAGCCATCTTGGCGGCCATGGAGGCTTTCATCTTGGGATCCATGGGCATGTTCGCAGGCATGCCCATGGACTCGCTACAGCACCACATCATTGCCGGCGCCGATCCGCCGTTGCTGTAGACCACGGCCATCGGGTCGGGGCCGGTGACATCGAAATACATTGTGCCCGAAGATGTTTGTCCTTCATTCAGGGTGGCCCCGGGTAGCCCCTGGCCGGTCCCGACCTGCCAGAGCACCGGGTAGTGCGCGCCGGTGGCGTGGGCGGCCAGATTGGGGATCAGCGGGGTGATGGTGCCGCGCGCAGCTTTGACGGTGGCCGAGGCTTCCCAAAGCTGCCCGGCCGGAGCGTAGCCGGGCAGTACAGCCTGCGATTTCTTGAGCGCGGTGACGGTCCATTCCTGGGTGCCGCCGCCGGCATCAGGGAGCTGCTGGGCGGCCCCGTAGCGGTGCGGACAGGCGCCGGCGGCGCTGCCCAGCGGCGCGCCTAATAGCCCGGCCAGGAACAGCCCTGCGGTGGTCAGGGCCAGCAGGACCAAACGTAGTCCTCGCATATGTGATCTCTTTCTGTGTGGTCGACAAAGGGGTGTTCCCGCTGCCCGGGGTATGGCCGGTGCAGCGAAATCTGCGGTGTGGTCGCGGTGGCTATTGGCGGTAGGAGATGACGGTCATCATCCCGGCTTCGCCGTGATAGATGTTGTGGCAGTGGGTGAGCCATTGGCCGGGGTTGTCGGCGTCGAAGTCGACCTCCACGGTGGCCATCGGGGCAACCAGGACGGTGTCCTTGCGGGCGGTGTAGGCCCCCGCTGGGGAGCGCACGGCGAAGGTGTGCCCGTGCAGGTGCATGGGGTGGAACATCATCGAGTTGTTGATGTAGCGCAGCCGCACCCGTTGGCCTTCGCGCACGGGCAGCCCCTGGGAGGGGTTGTAGGTCTTCTCGTTGATGGTCCAGGTGTACTTATCGCCCGGCCCGGCCAGGCGCAGGTCATAGGAGATGTCGGGTTCGCGTGGCGCCAAGGCGACGCCGTCGGTGGCGCTCAACGTCGCGGCGGCCAGCACGGTCATGTTCTTCATCGTGGCAGCCGCGTTCTGGGCTGAGCCGACGACGGGTTTGCCGGTTACGCGCAGCAGCAGCTGCGCGTAGCCGTCCTTGCCGTACGGGACAGCCAGCAGCGGTACCGACGCATCGCCGACGGTGATGATCGCATCGATGCGCTCACCCATCCCGATCAGCAGCGCATCGGCCTGCTGGGGCTGTACCGGGAAGCCGTCGGTGTGGGTCACCGTCAGCGGCGACCCGGGCACCGCGACCCGAAACGCGCTATCACCAGCGGCATTGATGATGCGCAGCCGCACCCGGGTCCCGGGCCGATAATCAACGCTCTGCGGGTCGGCAGCTACCCGGCCGTTGACCAGGTAGTGCGGGTAGGTGACATCGCCGCCGTCGGCGCCCAACGGCGCACCCGCACTGACCCCCATCCCACCCATCGGCATCCCGCCCGACATCCCGCCGGGCATATCGCCCATCGAGGGGGCCATGCCGGGCATGCCCTTAGCGGTGAGCCCGGCCAGGACCTTGTCGGGGTTGGTGCCGGTGCCGTCGATCCAGTCATCGAGCACCACGACGAGTTCGGCGTCGTAGCCGGCCCGCTCGTTGGGGTCCTCGACGATCAGCGGCGCATATAGCCCACGATCGAGCTGGGTGCCCACATGCGGATGAAACCAATACGTGCCCGCGTGCGCCACCGCGAACTCATAGGTGAACGCCCCGCCAGCCCCGATCTGCGTCTGCGTCAGATCGGGCACCCCGTCCATATCGTTACGCAGCGCGATCCCGTGCCAGTGCACCGTGGTGGGCGCAGGCAACCCGTTGGCCACGCTCACCCGCAGCACCTCACCCTTGCGGACCCGGATCTCCCGGCCCGGCACCTGATCGCCGTACCCCCACGTCGAGACCGTGGTGCCCGCCAGGTCCAGCTGCAGCGGGCGGGCCTGCACGCTCACCGGAACCAGCCGGCCGCCCCCGTCGCGGCGAGCCGCCTCCAGCGCGCCCACCCGCGGCGAGTCCGGCCCCACCATCTGCCCGGCCGACCCTGGCGCCGCGCGGGTACCGCAGGCCGCCAACACCCCGGCCGCCGCCGCGGCCCCGCTCAGCTGTAAGAAACCACGCCGGCCCCACTGCGATCGCGATACAGCCACCAGTAACTCCCTTCATCGACCACCGGCCCGGCACCTAAAAACACACGTCAAATACCGGGTAAGGGTATGCGCATATCATGTTATGGTGAAGAAGTGTTGCCGTCCACTGGCGAAGGGCAACCCCTCCGGAATTCCGGGGCGGGGCGCCCCACGGTGAGCGCAATCGGCGGCCACGGCGCACGTGTTGCGCCGTGGCTCGGTGCCGCGGTGGTCGCGGTACTGGCGGCCCTGCTGGTGGCGCAATGCGGGGCGATGGCCCACCACGGGGCGGCCGCCACGGCGTTGCCGCATCATGCGGTCGCCGCCGGTTCGACGCTGCAACGCAGCACTGCTGCCATCGCCCCCCACAACCACTTCGCGGTGCCCGCCTCGGCCATCTGCGCCGCCGCCGCTGACGCGGTGACCGCTGCGCTTGCCGCCCCAACTGTGCTGCGGGTGTTGTGGATCGTGGTGCTCACGCTCGTGGCCTGCGCGGCGTTCTGGGCGGCAGCCCCGGCACTGACCCGCGGGCCGCCACCACATACCGGGCCGGTGGCGATCGCCACCGGCCGCATACTCATTCACCGTTTCTGCGTGCTGCGGCGCTGATCGCTGCCGGCCCAACCCTGCCATGCCCCTTACCGGGCCGGTGCGGGTTCTGGCCTGTAGCCGACCAATCAGTCACCGCCGCGCCCTTGGGCGCAGCCCACACGTAGAAGGTGCTTTGCCATGAACAACATTATTCGTGGCCGTGTCGCAGCATGGACACTGGCCGCCGCCGCAGCTGCAGCCTTACTGCTGGCCCCGGCCGCCCAGGCCGGGCCCGGCGATCTGGGGAACGCCGACGATGTCATCAACAGCCTCAAAGCCCAGGGCAACAAGGTCATCGTCACCAAGACCGGCAACAAGCCGCTCTCGCAATGCGTGGCCACCCGGGTACGCAAAGATCTCGATGTCTACGGCAACCCGAGGATCTACCCGAACATCTCCTCCGGGCCCACCCGGCGGATGTGGCTTTACAGCGTCTACCACGTCGACATCCAATGCTGAACCCCGACAGCGTGCTCGCGCCGGTGCCGCCGGCGGCGCCACCGCCGCGGCCCAGCAGCACGCTTGTCTATGTAACCGGTGAGGTCACCGCCAAACTCGGCGCCGAGGAAACGGTGTGGGGCCAGCTCAACGTCCTGCTGGAACGCACCCGCTACGACCGCGGCAACCTGCGCTACGAGATCTTCCGCGACGCCGGCGACCCGGGGCATTTCCTGGTGCACCAAACCTGGAAAACACCCCAACATCTGCACCGGCATCTGCGGTCCGAGCCGGTGGCCAGGTGTATCGGCGCCATCAGGGCGGCCGCGCAGGTCCCGCTGGCGCTGACGGTGTGCGATGTGCAGCGGGCGCACACCAAACCCGCGCCGACAGGCAAACGGCCATGACACCGGGTACTGCGGTGGCGCATCACAATCCGGTCACATACCCGCCAGGGGTATCGGCTGGCCGTGGTAGCGTGGCGGCCATGGCGATCCGGATGCAGCGCCGCGGCCAGCTCATGCTGGTGGCGGCGCTCATCGGTGCGATCGCCGCGCTTCCGCTGCTGCTGCACTGCCTGCCCGGGGACACCCATCACGGGGCCCCGGCCGCGCACCACCAGGTCAACTCGGCCGTCGCGAGGGGCACGGCGGCAGGCCCCGCGGCGCCGATGAGCACCGGGCTGGCCACCGATCACCCACATGCCGGCAGCGCCGTGCACGGCGCGCTGTGCCAAAGCCTCGACGGGCTCACCGCAGCGCTGCGCGCCGATAATCCACTGCGGCTGCTGGCCGCGTTCGCCTCCGCCGTGCTGGCCGCTGTCCTGGCCGCGCCGCTGGTGGCCAGCATCAGCCGGGGCCCGCCCGTGCGGGCCTTCGCTACCTTCCCGCGGTCAGGGCGTGTGCTGCTGACCGATCTGTGCATCATCCGACGCTGATCTGCGCCTTCGGGTCACCTATCACTCATGGGTGACCCCGCCGCCTCATCAGCCGTTCCCGGCCGCCCCTATGCGGCCCCCGATGCAGGGACCACCTTTCATGAACGACACCATCACCGCAGCCTCCACACTGCCCCGCGCGGCCGCTCACCGGCTGGGCCGCCGCATCAAACCGGTCACCACCCGGCCCACCGGTGCCCGCCATCTGAGCCCCGCCGACATGGTCGGCAACACCCCGGTGGTGCGGATATCCGAACCGTTATCGGGCCCCGGGCAAGGGTTCTGGGCCAAACTCGAAGGCGCCAACCCCAACGGCATCAAGGACCGGCCCGCCCTGTACATGGTTGAGCAGGCCAAGGCCCGCGGCGACCTCAAACCTGGCGCCCGGATCGTCGAATCAACCAGCGGCACACTCGGGTTGGGGCTGGCCCTGGCCGGGATCGTGCACCAGCACCCGGTCACCCTGGTCACCGACCCAGGCCTGGAACCGGCCATCGTCAACATGCTGGCCGCCCACGGGGCCACCGTGGACATGGTCAGCGCACCGCACCCCGAGGGCGGCTGGCAGCAAGCACGCAAAGACCGGGTCGCACAACTGCTGGCACAAGACCGCGGCGCCTGGTGCCCGGATCAGTACCAGAACCCCGACAACGTCGCCGCCTACGCACCGCTGGCCGCCGAACTGATCGCCCAGCTGGGCACCGTCGATGTGCTGATCGCCTCGGTGGGCACCGGCGGACACTCAGCCGGGGTGAGCCGGATCCTGCACCAGCACAACCCACACATGCAGCTGATCGGGGTGGACACCATCGGCTCCACCATCTTCGGCCAACCGGCCGCCACCCGGCTCATGCGCGGCCTGGGATCGAGCATCTACCCCGACAACGTCGACTACAGCGCCTTCGACGAAGTGCATTGGGTCGCACCGCACGAGGCGGTATGGGCCGCCCGCACCCTGGCAGCGACCCACCACAGCACCGGAGGCTGGAGCGTGGGCGCGGTGGCCTTGGTCGCCGGGTGGGCCGCACGCCGCGCCTCCCCGGGCACCCAGATAGCGGCGATCTTCCCCGACGGGCCGCTGCGCTACCACGGCACCATCTTCGACGACGACTACTGCCGCACACACAACCTGCTGGGCCGCGCACCAGCAGCGGGCCCAGAGCGCATCGAAAGCCCCACCGACAGTGTCGTGCAGCGATGGACCCGCTGCACCAACGTGATTGACCCCATAGGTGCCCTGCGGGCCATCGCCTGATCACCGGCATGAACCCGCAAACACCCCGAGCACACCGCACACCACAGCGCTCAGGGCACCAGGCCCGCACCCACCTCCATCGCGCCGGTACACCGCGAGTGTGCCTGCGCCCCTTCCCGATAGGGGATCTTCTGCCATGACTTCTCTCCGCGACACCGACACCACCGCCTACCCCGATGCCCTCTATCTGGCCTGCTCGGAGGCGCCGATGCCCCCGGGCGCGGCCACCGCAGGCACCTCGGGACCTTCTGGTGAGCTGCTGACCGTGCGTAACATCGGGAACCTGGTGCCCACCGATCCCGCCGAAGGATCGGTCGATGCGGCCCTGGACTTCGCGCTCAACGCACTTCAGGTGCGCACGATCGTGGTGTGCGGGCACTCGGGCTGCGGGGCCATGGCTTCGCTGCTCTCCGAATCGATTGACACACCCACCAGCTCGGTGGGCCGCTGGCTCGACAACGCCCGCGACACCCTGGGGGCCTACCGCGAATTTCACCTGGCCCGCGTAGGTGCTGCCGCCCGTGGATTCAGCCAGGCCGACCAGCTCGCCGTGGTCAACGTCGTGATCCAGGTCGAACGCCTTGTGCACCACCCGATCTTGGTCGCCGCTGTGGTCTCGGGCCGCCTGCAGGTGGCCGGCACCTTCTACAGCGCCGACACCGGAAGTCTGTACGAGGTCAGCGCCACCGGTATCCCCACACCCGGGGTCCGGTGACGCCAGGCAGCCGTGCCCGCTGCGTGGGCGCTAAAGCCACACGAGACCGGATCGGCACCGAACCGGTTGCACCACAACACCGTTGCGCGCCGAACAGCCCGTGCGCCGTCAGTGGGGACCGGATAGTCCGCGCCCGGGCGCCGCGGTGCGGCCGGCGATGCGCACGATCTCCTCGGCGACCAGCTGCGGTTCGGTGAAAACCGGTAGATGACCCGACTTTGTGGCCAGGACATGCCGGGCACCAAGGCGTGCGGCGGTGCGGCGGTGGGCATCCAGGAAGGCTGCGCGAAGGGAGCGGTCCAGCGGCGTGGCTTTGGTGCCCGAAATGACGGTCACGGGCATATCGCCCAGATCGCGGGGGTGTGCGCGCAAGGTTCGCAGCGCGTCGATGAAGAATCGCTCCTCGGCGTCGGCCGCGTGTTCGGCGCCGGTAGTTAGGTCTTCGGCGACCAGATCATGGGCCACGTCGGCGGGCATCCCCGGCGCCGCGCGGCGCACCGCCGCGGCCAGCAGATGCAGGCGGCGCAACACGCCGATGAACCAGCGGCCCGCCACCGCGATCCGGCGTAATTGTTTAAGCGGGGACCCACAGCACACGTTCACGTGTTCATCGGAGTGATCAACGAGCACCAGGGCGGCGATGCGCGAGGGGTCCTGTTGGGCGGCGGCCAGTGCGATCGTGCCCCCGTAGCTGTGCCCCACCAGGATGTAGGGGCCGGCATCGAGGGCCGTCAACAGTTCGTCGAGGTCCCCGGTGAGGCGCTCCATGGTGCGCGGTGCCCCGTCCGCATCACTGCGCCCCAGATTCGCGCGGTCGTAGACGACCGTCGAAAGCTGTTGCGCCACCAGCGGAGCCACCAGCCCCCACTCCGAGCGGGACGCCCCCAGCCCCGATTCGAACACCACGGTCGGGCTGCCGAGACCGGCACGCATGTAGTGCAGTGCCCGCCCATCGGCGAGCCGGGCCACGGCGTGCTCACCCAGGGTGTGTGCCATCGGCAGTCCTTTCCTCCCCGGCACGTGAGGGCACCTCGGCATCTATGCGCCCGCGCCGGGACACCCAATTATACCCCATGGGGGTATATGCGTTTGGGGTTTGGCGGCTGCGGTGCGGCACCTGCATCAGCGGATCGTTGAGCCCCGCCCATCGGCGGGCGCGCGAGGCGGTTGGGGAACGCGCGGCCGGACACTGCTGCCCTGGGTTGCCGTTCTGCGGCGTCAGCCAAAATGGGCGCCGCTGTGGTGCCCCCGGTGGCCGCCGTGGGCGGGTCCTGCGCTAATGCGGGGCCCAGCGGTTGTTCTATGTCAGGGGTGTGGGGCTGCCGCAGAGCTTGTCTAGGCCGTATCGCAGCACCAGCACTGAGATGGAGAGAACGGCGGGCAGGCCGGCCAGCGTGCTGAGGGCATCGGCGATGGCTGCCACCAGGGTGGTGCTGTCGGCGTAGCTGCGCCGTAGCGCGGTGACGTGCGGGTCTGTGCAAATCTTCTGAGCGAATTTGGGAAGATTGCTGCGAAAGTACTGCTCCCCGGCGTTTTCGGCGGAGTCGTCGTCGGCGGCGCTCTTGTCTACAGCCCGCCCGAGGGCCGCGTAAAGCTCGGAATCCGGCGCCGCCAGCAGTTGATCAACCTCTGGTGTTCCCATCTGTTCCCCCTTGTGATTTCTCGGGTCGCCCGCGCGTGGCTTCCACGTTAACGGCTGTGCTGGTGCGCGTTGAGTAGTTGCGGATGTTGCGCAGCGTGTTCAGTTCGGGGTCGGTTTTGATTTTGGAGAATTCCGGGCCAGTGGGGCATTCATACTTGCGGGCGGTTTCCGCTGAGGGGGCATGCGGTGAGGACACGCCGAAAAACATGAGCTGCGCCACCCGTTCGCCGGGTGTGATCGCCAGTGGCATCTTGCCTAAGTTCACCAATTCCAGGGTCAGGCAGCCCCTGAACCCGGGATGCACTTGTACTGCGGTGGCGCTCAGAAGTCCTAGCCGCCCATAGGATGAACGGGTAATGACTTGAGCGCATAGGTCCGAGGGCAACACGATGTATTCCAACGTTGATGCCAAAACCATTTGGCCGGGATGCAGGTAGAACTCGTCGCCCCAGTCCTTTTCCAGCCGCGATTGCATCGATCGGGGGTCCTGCAACATTTCCAGGGCGTTGAACGACGCGTTTGATGTCTGCTCGAAGACGATGAACTGGTTGCTCAGTCGCAGGTCCACGCTGGCTGGGCCCAGCGCCCCGGGAAGCATGGGGGTGATGCTGATCTGGTTGTCGTCCCCGTTGTTTATCCGGGTACGGAAGTCGGCGTTAGTGAGCACCCCGGGCCCGCCCACCCAATCGCAGCTGGCGTGGTCTTCATGGATGGCGCCGTCGGCGCTCGTCCATAGTTTGATGAAGTAGAGATCATCGATCGCCTTGAGGGCCAGGCGGTCGATCGGGAACTGCGTGCCCGCAGAGCGGGCACGCCAATAGGCGTTGACGATGTCGATGACGTCGTGGGGTGTATCGGGTGTGAAGGCTCCCGGTATGCCTTGCGACAGGAGGCGCGCCAGAGCATCGACATGGGGTTCGCGTTCGGTGGCGCAGTAGGAGCGTTCCTTCGACCACGAACGCACTGCGTCCCAAATTGCTTGGGACTGTGTACGAATGGCGTCGCATAGCAGAGCGCTTTGGGGGTGCGTGATCTTTTCATCGCCCAGGTACTGCGCACTGAGTGTGCGGTGATCGGGTGCCTCAGCTGTCATATCAGCCAACCATGCAAGCATCAATTCGGCTCGGAACAACGTTGGCGGATGGGTTTTCGTCGGCGCCGATGGGTCGCCGAGCGAATGAAGAAATTCGAGGCTGGCCGCGACAGCGGCTGGCCCGAAAAGATCGACGGCATAGGCATCACAGACCAGTTCCTCGACCCATTCGTGCAGGACTTCCTCAGCACGCCATTGATCGGCGAACGTACTTTCGGCCCCCTGACCGTCTTCCCCCTTAAGTGCAGCAGCGAATTGCTCGGCGATCTGCGCCTCGATCTCTTCGAGCTCAGGAATGTTCCCCGCCAATAGATAGTGATGGGCCAGCTCATGTCCCAAGGTGATGGGAAGCCAGCGAGCTTGTGTTCCCTCGTGCTCGGGTACCGCAATGGACAAAATGTTCGAGGGAGAGCCGTACAGAAACATGGTGTTCCATGAACTGCGATTTCGTGTGGTGAAGTTACCGGGCTTGCCCACGGTAATGACCGTGTCGGCCGCGGGTAGCTCCCACTGACGGCATGCTTCCTGCACGAAGAAAGGCAGCGATTGCGGTACCCGGCTGCGATCTCGGGAGAACAGGTCATCGAATGTGCGGTGCAGGCCGACGAACTGTGTCATCAACAGCCGCAGCTGGCGGGCCAAATCGGCGGGCTCGATATCGTCGGCCGCCAGGTCTTCGTTTACCCGGGCCCGGACCTGATCCACGTACTCGTTGAAAAGCTCGAAAACCCGGCGATGACCGGTGGAGCGGCGCGGGGCATCGATCTGTGCCCGTTCGATCTTCTCTGAGAACCAGGCAATCCGACTTATAAATATCTCGGCAAGGACTTGCACTCGAACTGAGTCGTCCAAGAACATACCCCCAAGCTGAGACAACT
This sequence comes from Mycobacteroides franklinii, assembly GCF_002013895.1. Lineage (GTDB taxonomy): Bacteria > Actinomycetota > Actinomycetes > Mycobacteriales > Mycobacteriaceae > Mycobacterium > Mycobacterium franklinii. Next base: position 21,519 of record NZ_MAFQ01000026.1, read on the forward strand.
ACTCAAAAAATTCTGCGGATTCTCCCGAGCTAGTTAACCTGGCATTCATCGTATCGGATAGATCCCGCAAAACATCCCGTGCCCAAGAAATATGGTCGGCATCAGATCTGTTACCGGAGGCGACCTTGTCTAGCACCTGGCTCAAGCTGCGGAATATCTCGATGACTTGAGTTTTCTGATCCAGATCTTTGATATCTTCCAGCGACCTCAGATGCGGTCCGTCCAGGATTGTTGCGCCGGCCAATGCGTGTGCCGAGCGCATGTACCCGCCGTCTGCTGTGCGCGGGCGTGGCCGTGAACCGGTCAGCAGGTCAGCTTCTTGACCGAATCCTTTCGCCAGTCCGGTCAGAACTGCGGTCTCGCGGGGCTGCAGATCCGAACCACGCAACGCCCGCCCTAAAGCGATAACAGCATCCGAGGCGACAAGACCGGCGGAAGCAGCGCGCATCTGGTTGTCCAGCGTGTCATCGACTGTGCTGCTGCCCATCATGGCAACTCCTTTGGTGGAACATCCTTCGGTAAATATGGTGCGGGTTACCCCCGGCGCTGCTACCCGCCCAAAGGCGAGGGTGCCAGGAGCCACCGACATATAGACGCTCAGCGGGGCCGCATCATGATCGGCCTCGCGCCGGCTCGTCTCGTTGCCTGTCGTTATCAAACTTGCCCTCACAACCCACCCCCTTGTGCTGTGGAGAACCCATGGTAGCTCGATAGTGCCAGCCGCGCCCCAGGTATCCGGTGCTTGCCCTTGCATGGTGAGACGAGGCCCATGGTGTTGTCCATTGTTCGGTCAGTTGTGCATAGTCTACTGTGCATAGTCAAGAAAGAGTTGTGACACTCCGGCCAGTGGTGACAGTGGTCCTCGTGACATCAATAAGACGAGATAGAGGGCACGATGTCGACACGCAAGGACCGTGCATTGCGTGTCGTTCACGACACGCAAGCTGTCCAGTCAACTGTGCATCTTGGCCAGGTGTTGCGTGCGCATCGAGAGCGGGCGAAGCTCACCCAGGAGCAGGCTGCTGTGCGGGCCGGTATTACCCGCGGAGCCCTTGCCGCGCTGGAGAAAAAACAATTCCCGGATCCTCACTTGAGCACGTTGCTGGCCCTGATGCTCACCTATCGGCTGGGCTCGCTGGAGGCATTGCTGGGGCCCTCTCATTCCGAAGTGCTCGCCGCCACGTGGCATGCCCAGGGCTGGCAAGGCGGCAAGCCTTCAGCACCTGAGGCCCGCGAGCCCGGACCGTGGGGGCAGGGAAGTTGACGTCCTTGCGATGGCCAGTCATGGACTGCACTGATCCTGACCGACAAACAACTGCACCTCTGCTCTAGCCGAGCCGCCGACAGGGGCGCGTGCGGGCGGCACATAGGCGGCCCGCCGCACCCAGCCGCGGCGTCTTCGATAGCGCAAACCGATACCGAACACGCTGCGATGATCCGGTGCCTGGATCTGGCTCCCCAGTGGTTTGCCGCCGCCATCGTCGCGGGCTGTTCTCGGGCATTGCCATGTTGCAGCTGCGGAAACACGCGTCCAATTCTTCCCGGATGCGCAGTGCTTCAGTGTGTTTGGCTCTTGCGTTAGTTGCCCGCGATGTCATTGACCCACTGGGCTCGTTGCTCACGGGTGGATATCCAGTGGGCGGCGATCTTTTCGCCCACGGCCCGTTGCAGGTTGCGCAGATCGGTGTGGGAGCGCGCCTGGCGGGCGTCGTTGGCCTCGTGATGGATTCGATACCGCTCACGTTCGGTGGGGGTGGCGTGTGAATAGCAGTGGGCGCCAAACATTCCTGCACCGAGGTAGATTGCCGAGTTGGTGCAGTCCTGACCGGTTGTCTTGACCATGCCCGAGCATTTAGGGCGTGCAGCGGCGATGGTCTGGGTGCGGTCGGGCCTGGGCAGTTGGTATAGGTGCCGCTCCAGCCGATCACAGAGCGCAGGCATGGGCATCACCTTCGTTGCGCCCTGGCGCACCGCGGCATTGTGGCGGGCGAAGATGGCTTTGGGGCGCGAGAGGTTGTTGCCCCACCGCTCGTCGAGCTCGGCGCCCTGATGCACGATGCTGGCCGCCTGATAGGCCTCCTGTGTGCCGCGGTGTGCGGCCAGAATGTCATTGGCCAAGTCGGCGAAGTTGAGGTCGGCCTCATCAGGCAGGGTGTGCAGCACCAGAAGGCATTCGAGCATCTTCATGCGCAGTTCGTCGATGACGTCCAGAGCAAGTGAGGACACGCTCTCCTGGGGGCCGAAGTCGGGGTCAAAGTCAGAATCAGTTTCGAACACGATGCAGCAATGTACTACTAGTGGGGCAGACTTTTGGTACGCCCGCCTCATTACTGAGGTGCGTGCCCACCCGACCGAGCCAGAACGACCCCGCGCGTGTAGTTCGGTGGGAGCAGATCCGTTCCGATGTCGGCCGTAGGATTCGTGCGTCCAGATTGCGGCAAGGGCTGACCCAAGAAGAGCTCGCACTGCGCTCGGGTGTGACGCGCAACGTCTTGATTGACGTTGAACACGGCCGCAGGGGCCTGCTTTATGAGCGCTTGTTCGACATCGCCGAAGCATTACAGGTCGGCGTGGGCGTCCTTGTTGAGGATGTTGAGCACTAGGAAGGCCGCGGGCATGGTTGTGCTGGTGCAGCGCCCAGTCTACAGGGCCAAGGGCCGTGCACAAGATGTAATATCAAGTGCACCAACGTGTTCTGCTGGTGCCTGCTGAGATCTGCTGACGTCGCGCGTGGCGATATTGATGTCCGGATGGGTCCGTGCCCGGGCATGGCGCACCGCGGCTAGACGATGCGAAAACAGGCCGGGGCGCATCGCCGGGGGCAGACCCTGCGCATTGGTCACCGCTGGCCTGCGGATCGGGTTGGCAGGCACGTGCGGCACGATAGTGCGATGGCCACTGTTTGGGTATCGACCACCACAGCTGAGGTTGACGCTGATGCAGATCGTCCCGGCGATCACTGGCAGGGGGTAGGGGTTATCGACACCTCTGCGCAGAGCGACTTTTACACGCACATTCAGCAATACATTGGCGTGCGCAAGACGGCTAAGGGCAAGCCCGAGTTCTATCTCAGCGGCGACCCCGACAGTGCGTGGGTGCAGCAGGTCAAGGACAGTGCCGGCGCGCCGCCGCCGTTTTGGATCCTCATCAACCCGTACGGCTCCGGCCAAATCCATTACAGCACAGGAAGTATCAAGTATCTGCTTGGCGCCGACAAGGCAACCATTGTGCACGCGCTGACTCGGCGCGCACCTGAGCCGCATCCGGGTCTGCTTGTCAGACCTGCGATGCTTGCTGTGAAACTCAAACGACGCGCCGGGGACTTGTTTGTCCCCTGCCGCACACGCTGAACGAATAGTTGCGGTGCGCGGTGCCAACACCATTGCGCGTCGGTCCACTGCTGCAACGCTTGCCCGGAAACGCGCTATGGGAATCGGAGCTCGTTGCCTCTGTTCAACTCGACCGCGATCCCCCCGCAGGTCTTCGGGGCCGCGGGCGCCCCACATGTTTCTTAACGCCTGGATCATCAACGCCTCTGGTACGAGCACCATGGCGAGGTTCGTTGAATCTGGGGCAGCGTCCCCGTGCGGTTGGGTGAGCCCTATGTGGTCATGTAGGTGGCGAGTTGTTTTACGCGGGCTGCGATGTCGTCGCGGATCAGGCGCATGCGTTCGATGCCGTCGATGCCGCGTTCTGAGGGTTCGTCGGTGTCCCAGTACTCGATCTGGAGGCCGTCGACGGCGTCGATTTTGGCTTCCCGACCCAGGACCACCACCCGATCGACGGCGCGAAGCAGGGCCGGGTCGATCGGTTTGGGGTGCTCGCCGCTCATGTCCGCTCCTACTTCTCGGAGGGTCTGTGCGGAGAGTTGATTGATGGCCTGTCCGGGATCGGTGCCTGCCGAGTAGGCGTCGATCAGGTCGCCGGCCTCTTTGCGCATGAGTCCTGCGGCCATTTGGGATTTGCCGCCGTTGCGGACGCACACGAACAGCACCGAGGGCTTGCCGGCTGTCATGGTTGATCGGCTCCTTGAGAGTTAGGTACGTGGAATCTATTGCGCACCAACGATATGCAGAGTCATTGCTTGGTTTATCGGGTGACCGGGACGCTGAGTTCAGCGAGCAGGGCGCGGACACGTGCTTCGATGTCGTCGCGGATCGGACGAGTCGCCTCGGCAGATTGTCCGGCGGGGTCGGGCAGGTTCCAGTTCTCGTAGCGTTTCCCGGGGAACACTGGGCAGGCGTCTCCGCAGCCCATGGTGATGACGACGTCGGCGGCCTGCACGATCTCATCGGTCCAGGGTTTGGGGTACTCGCCGGTGATATCGATACCGACTTCGGCCATGACCTCGATGGCGGCAGGATTGATTTCCCGGCCCGGCTCGCTGCCACCTGACCAGGCCACCGCTTGATCGCCGGCCAGGTGGTTGAAGAATCCCAGGGCCATTTGAGAGCGTCCGGCGTTGTGGGTGCACAGGAACAGCACGGTGGGTTTGCCGTCGCTGACCTTGCCCTCGACCCGTGCGAGGGCGTGTAGGCGTTGGCGGGCGAAGCGTTCGGCCAGCAGCGGCAGGAAGTTGGGAACGGTGGCCCGGCTTGCGTATTGCTCGTAGGAGGAGTGCAGGAACCGTTCGATCGTTTCGGTGCCGAAGGTGCCGTCGAACTCAGTCTGCAGCCGGGTGGCCGCGGTCAGCAGGGCATGGCGCTGATCGATCGACAAATCAGTGCGCAGATTATGTGTCACAGGGCTTTCAGTCATGTCCTACTCCGTCACGCTGGTGGTGGAAGGGGTGGGTGAAACTTGCTGCGGGGCTGGGGGGAATCGGTGGCGCAGCGCCAGTGACACGTAGACCAGGGCCACCAGAACGGGTACTTCGATCAGGGGTCCCACTACGCCGGCGAGGGCTTGGCCGGAGGTGGCGCCGTAGGTGGCGATGGCTACGGCGATGGCCAGCTCGAAGTTGTTTCCGGCGGCGGTGAACGCCAGTGTCGTGGTGCGGGCATAGCCCAGGCCCATGGCGGCGCCGAGCAGGTAGCCGCCGCCCCACATGATCGCGAAGTACGCCAGCAGCGGCAGCGCGATGCGGGCGACATCCCAGGGTTTGGAGGTGATCTGATCGCCTTGCAGGGCAAAGAGAATCACGATGGTGAACAGCAACCCGTAGAGCGCCCACGGCCCGATCACCGGCAGGAACTTCGACTCATACCAGTGGCGGCCCTTGGTGTGTTCCCCGATGCGCCGCGAAAGGTATCCGGCCAGCAGCGGGATGCCCAGGAAGATGAGCACCGATTTGGCGATCTGCCACGGGGAGGTACTGATCTCGGTTTGGGGCAGGTGCAGCCAGCCGGGCAGTACCGAGAGGTAGAACCAGCCCAGGACCGCGAACATCACGACCTGGAACACCGAGTTAAGTGCGACGAGAACGGCGGCGGCTTCCCGGTCCCCGCATGCCAGGTCATTCCAGATGATGACCATCGCGATGCAGCGGGCCAGGCCGACGATGATCAGGCCGGTGCGGTACTCGGGCAGATCAGGCAGCAGCAGCCACGCCAACGCGAACATCAATGCCGGACCCAGCACCCAATTCAAGACGAGGGAACCGAGCAGTAGCTTGCGGTCTCCGGTGACGGTGTCCAGGCGGTCATAGCGGACCTTGGCCAGCACCGGATACATCATGATCAGCAGCCCGATCGCGATCGGCAGCGAAATCCCGTCGACCTGAACCTTTTCCAAGGCGGTGTTCAGGCCAGAGACGCCCCGGCCCAGCAGCAGCCCGACGGCCATCGCGATACCGATCCACACCGGCAAGAACCGGTCGAGCGTGGAGAGTTTCCCGGCCGCAGCCGGGGCGGTCGGGGTGCTTGCCTGGCTCATCGAGTCGCGCAGCACGAGGCCGTGGCCTCGGCAGGTTGGGCGCCGTGAGCCGAATCATCGGTGTCGTCTGGCTCGGCGTGATCGCAGGCGCAGGCCTCACCTTGCCCCAGCAGTTCCGGGGTGGTCCCGAAGGTCTCCGAGTCGGCTAGAACCGTGTAGATCTCCCACTTCTCGGCATCGGGTGCGGTGACCCACACCTTGTCCTGGGTGGCGAAACAGCACGTGGTGCCGATCTCCTCTTCGGTGAACATCCCGGCGTCGGTCAGGCGAGCGATCTCGGAATGCACCTGCTCGCTGGAGTCCACCTGTACGCCGAGGTGGTTGATGGTGCCGCCGTGGCCGGGGTTCTCCAGCAGCACCAACTTCAGCGGCGGCTCATTGATCGCGAAGTTCGCATAGCCCGGTTTGCGTTTGGCTGGCTCGGCACTAAAGAGCTTGGAATAGAACTGGATTGCCTCATCAAGGTCATCGACATTGAGGGCAAGCTGTACACGGGACATTGCGCCACCTCCACAACTAATGAGATATTCATCGAACTAGTCGCAAGTATGCCACCTCTTTGACATATGTCAATGCACCGGGGAGAATCTCTGTATGCCCAAAGCGCTGCCCGTGGTGGACACCACTAGCCCGGTGTGTTGTGCGCCGGTGGCCGCTGGCCCCATGTCCGATGTCCAGGCGTTGGAGGTGGCGCTGCGGCTCAAAGCCCTGGCCGACCCGGTGCGGGTCAAGATCATGTCCCAGCTGTTCAGTGCCCCGGACGGTGAGATGATTAGCGGTGACCTGGCCGAGCGACTTGAGTTGAGCGAGTCGACCGTGAGCCATCACATGAATCAGTTGCGCAAGGCAGGGTTGGTGGAGTCAGATCGGCGCGGCATGAATGTTTTTCACCGACCCGTGCCTGATGCGCTGACGGCATTGTGTGCCGTGCTCGATCCGGCCTGCTGCCGATAATCTGGACTGGCGCACGCAGCCAGGATGCGATAAAGAGCATCGCTGGCGCATTTGTTCGGCAGTGAAAGTACCTGCGGTGCAATCGGCGAGCAGGGGCTGGCCGCGGCCATCAAATGCATGGGTCCGTGTTGAGAACCTACCGGGAGGACACCGGGGCGCCGCGGCGGGTGAAGTCGGCTTGTCACCGCCATGAACGCTGTGGCCCGATTCCACTGCTGGCGGAGCTGCTCTAATGCTGACCGTGTGAGAGGCGGGCGATTTCGCCGTGGGCCGCGGCCAGCGCGTCCTCGCGTGCTTTGAGTTCTGCCTTGAGCTTGACGAGTTGGGTTTGTTGGGTGGTGAGCTGGCGGCGTAGCGCGGCCACGATGCTGTTCTGCGCAACAGGCGGTGCGGGTGGGGGTGCGGTGATGTGCAGTGGTGTGTGGGCGCGGATCCGTTCGAGCAGGTCGGGGTGTGCGTAGATGGTTTTGCGGGTGACCTGCGCGGTGCGGGCGACGGCGTTGACGTTTACCGGCTCGCCGCGTTTACGTAAGTGGCGGATAGCGGTGTCGATGCGGCGTCGGGCGTCTTGTGAGCGTTGTTGGGCGTGGCGGCGCAGCCCGTCGGTGCCGCGGCTGTGGTCAGTCATCGCTGTGCCGGTGTCCGCTGGTGTGGTTGATGGCGGATTCGTGGGCGCCGCGGGTGAGGATGGGTAGTTGGGGTCGGCGCCCCGCAGTGGCCGGGCCTGCGATCGCGGTATCGCCAGATCTACTGTCTGCTAGGGCATCTGCTTGGCCGGATAGGCGGGCGATGATGGCCTGTAGTGAGTTGATTTCACGCAGCCGTTCGCTGACCCAGACGTTCTCGTCGGTCAGCTCGCGGCCGGTGCGGTCGGCGAACTGTTGGCGGCGGCCGGCCAGTAGGTGTTCGGTGGCGGTGAGTTGATCGCGCAGATCATCGAGATGGGTGGCGTCGGTGGCGAAGTGTCCGCACGACAGGCAGGCGTTGCCTTTGTCGCAGGATTTCAGCGGCGGCAGCAGGCACACCCCGTTGGGCAGTACCCGGTCGGTGCGCTTGCCGAGTTGGGTCATCTCGTAGATGTCGGCGGGGCTGATCGCGATATCGGCGCCCATCGCGCCGATCTTCTTGTGTTTCAAGAATTCTGCTTCGGAGGTGGCTGCCAAGGTAGCGGCGTAGCGGGCGGTCATCTCCGGGCTTTTGTGGCCCAGGTAGCGCTGCACGACATGGAACGGGACACCGTCGTTGAGTAGCTCGGTGGCACGCGTGTGCCGCAGCCGGTGGGTTTGGGAGAACCGCAGCGGGTGACCCTGGGCATCGGCGAGTCGGTGCACGGCGTCGAGTTTTTTCAGCGCGTTCAGATATGAGGTGTAGGGGCGGGCGCGTTGGCCTTGGTGTTGGTGCACCATTCCCACGAACAGGTACTTGGGGGCCATGCCTGGGTGGCGGCGCGCCAGCCAGCGTTGCTGCTCACGGATGACATCAACGATCTGCTGCTCGATGAGGATGGTGGGGTCCACGCCGTCGACCTTGGTCTGCTGATAGCGCAGCCGCGCCACGAAGATCCCGGCATCGAGGCCGGCCGATGCGCTGGTGCCTGGAATGGCTTGCAGCGGTTCGTGATCGAGCATGAGGATCTCTGAGGCTCGCCGCCCGGTCATGGCCTGCAGCAGCCAGGCCCGGGCGGCTTGCGGATCGCCTAGGCCGGCCATCACCGAGATCTGCCCGTCGGGGTGGGTGAGTACCACCCGCTGCTCGGTGTCGGCGGAGAGCACTGGCAGGTAGGCCAGCATGCGTTGCAGATCGGCGGTGCTGTACCAGGTCAGTTCGCGGGCCCGGCGGGTTTTGCGGGGCAGGTAAGCCGGCGCCCACAGCCGGGTATGGCTGATCCCGATGTCTTTCCAGCGGCTGTTGCCGGTGGCGGCGGCGGCCTCGGTGCCGTGATCGTGCATGAAGGTGTAGAACGCTTGCACCTGGTATTGGATCTCGGCGACCAGATAGTCACTGAGGGTGCCCGATTTGGTGGTGGCCTCGGGGCTGCGCAGGTAGGCCAGAAAGTCCAGGAACACCGCCCGCAGCCGTTCGGGGTCGGTGGTAATCAGCGGATCATCGAGGTGGTTGTTGTCTAGGGCGAACCGGCCCAGGTGCCGGCCCAGGGTTTGGCTGCGGGTGACCGCGGTGGTCCAGGTGAACAGTTGATGGGTGATGGCGGTGCGCATCCAGAACCGCAGCCCTTCGCGCAGCCAGGGCGGTGCGATACCGGCGAGTTTGAGGACGCGTTCGTGATGGGGTTCATGTTCGCGTTGCGGGATCCGGGGGTCGATCCGCAGGTCCCAGGTATCAAAGCTCCACCACGGGGCGGCGGCGGTGCGTACGGCCAGCAGTGTATGGAGATGCTCGACGGTCCATTGCAGGTTGCGGCGGTAGGAGGGGGTGGGCAGGCGATGGCGGCGCTGCTCGAAGAGCACCGTCGCGTGCCGCACAATGTCGGGGACAGTGAAGTCGAGCAGGCTTACCGGCGCCGTGCCGTGGCGGCGCCGGTACTCGGCGGCGGCGCCGGGCAGGGCCGCAGTGAACCAGGCGATCTTGGCCGGGTCGATCCGGCGCAGCCCTTCGCGCCAGCACATGTACACCCACCAGGCCAGCTCGTTGGCGAAGCGCGGCGGCCCGGGCGGGGTGAAGTCATAACCGTCGCATCCGGGTGTGGGTGTGCTGTAGTAGCGGTTCTGCACGAACACCTCGGTGAACGGGGCCGCATCGATTCGGTACACCGGCTCTTGCCACGGTGCAGGCACTTTCGCCCACTGCTGCTCCCATGCCGAACCCGGCCCCTGCTGGTGGCCGGGGGTGTCGGCGGGCGGGTCAATGGTGCTCATCGTGCAGGCCTTTCCAGCCGGCGGCATAGTTCGTCCACTGTGCCGTGGTGCGCATCGCAATGTCTTCGGTCACCCACCCGTAGGTGGACAGGGTGGTTTGGATGTCCAGGTGTCCGAGCCGGCGCATCACCACATGGGCAGGCACACCGGAGGCCAGCAGCGCGCTGGCGTGGGTGTGGCGCAGCCAGTGCGGCGTCCAGCCCTCCGGGAGAAGGTCTTTGGCGGCCCTGTTGATCGAGCGGACTTTGGCGTACACGGTTTCGGGGCGCAGCGGCGCGTACGGGGTGCCGGCGGCGCGGTTGACGAACACGAAATGGGTGTCCAGGTTCGGCACGGCCATGTCTGCGCCGGCATCGACGAGCTGCCACACATACGCCGAATACAACGCTTCGAGGTCATCGCCGACGTAGATGCGCCGCGGCTGGCCCTTGACCCGCACACCGTGCGGATGATCTTGGCGGGCCGCCACATCGATCCACGGGGTGCCCCCGGCGCCGATGTGAAAGTCCTGGTGCCGCAACGATAACGCCTCACCCAGGCGCATCCCGGTCTCGGCCAGGGTGGCGAACAGCAGCCGGTCCCGTAGCCCGGCGGCCGTACCCGACCACAGCCCATCGCTGTCTTGGGTGGCGCACGCATCCAGGATCGTCTGCACCTGCGCGGGCAACAACAGGGGTGTGCGGGCGGCGTTTTGGCCGCGCACCCGGTAGATCGGCCGGTCCCGGGCCCGGCGGCGCCCCACCCCGGCCAGCATCGGGACATAACGAGAGCGGCCCCGTTTACCCAGGGAGCCGTAGAGCTTCTGGTACGGCACATCAAGGTTGTGGGCGTGCGCGTGATAGCGGTAGAACGCCAGCACCGCGGCGGCCCGCTGTTGCACGGTGGCCGCGGCCAGCCAGCTGCCCTCGGGCCCGACCCGGGTGGTCCCGGGCAGGTCCCCGGTGCGCAGATACGTCAGGAACCCGCCGAACAGCGACGTCGAGATCTGTGTCCACCCGGTTTCGGTGTGCTCCAGCAGCGTCCACCAGGCCGCCAGGCCCGCAGCATAGGCGCGGACCGTGTGCGGGGAGGCTTGATCATCGCGCAGGAACCCGATGTACTCGGCTACCGGCGCGATCGGCAGGTGATCGGCACCCACCACCGTGTACCAGCGCGAACCATCGGTTGCATCAAGCACCCGCTGCACACGCGCCACCGCCAGCCCCGCCGCTTACGCCCGCCGGCGCCGGTAGGCGGCGAAATCGGCAACACCACCGGAACCGCTGGCAGTCGGCCGTGTCGGCGGTTTCGAGGCTGGCACGGCCATGCGCTGGCCGACCAGGAATTCCTGCAGCATGTCCAGTGGCCACATCACCCGGTGCGCGGTCAGTGCTTCCGGGGAGCTGACCCCGAACGCGAACTCTATCCACTTGCTCATCAAGCGAGGCCGCTCGGGTTTGCGGTCGTCCCAGCCCGGCTCTGTTCGCCCCCAAGTGAACCCGGTATCGGCGTTGATCCGGGTGTACAGCTGCGTGCGCAGCATGTCGTAGCGCTCGGTATCGAGGGCACCGGAATCGTGGAAATGCCGAAGCAACGCACCCACCGAAATGCCCCACTTCTGCTTGACAGGAAGCAAATTCAGCAGAGACGGGGCGTTCTTGACTGCCTGCGATACCGCGCTGAACGGTGCCAGAAACTCCGAAGCGAACCGCGACGCCTGATCTTCGTGATCATCGGTCAACTCCGCGACATTGGTGTGCAGAATCAAATGCCCCAGCTCGTGCGCCAATGTCCAGCGGGTCCGTTCCCACGAATCGAGTTCCCGCAGCACGATCAGCGGCCGCTCCCGGAACTCGCCCACCCACGTCGAGCAGCCCAAATGTTTCTCCAGCCGGCCGCGTGAATTGTCCTCCGGTGCGCTGCCGCCGAACCGCTCATAGCGCATCACCACCGGGATACCGCCGCGCTCAAGCAGATGCGTCAGATCACCGATCGGGGCGTCACGGTCAGCACCCAGGCACTGGCGCGCATGCAGGGCCGCAGCGACAGGGTCAGGATCAGGGGCCGAGCTGATCTGAACGGGCGGCAGCTTATGGCGCCCGTTCATCTCCAGAAGAAAGTCGCCAGAAAGCGCAATGAACTGCGCCATCCGGTTCTTCTCGGTCTCCGTCGTTGACTTGGGAGCACGAAACAACAACTGATCTGGCTCCACCCGGCACACCGGCACGGAAGTGAAAAACAATGCAGGAACCCGTAACACATCCATCAAGGCAGCCAGCTCGTCCTCGGAGACCTGGGTGGTCTCCGCCCGTTCAAGCCGCGACAAACGCGCACCAGACCAGCCCACCGCCTCCATCACGTACTTTGCTGTCAGTCGTCTCATCAAGCGGGCCTGACGGACCCGCAAACCGAAAATTTCCACCATCTTCGTCATAGCGATCCCGATTCAACACTAAGTGCCGTGACGCTAACCGACGGGTGTGACAAACCCGTCACGCTGGTGCAGGACCAGTACCCTCTTCGCCGTCCTTGCCGAAGTCCTCGAAATCGGAATTGGACGTATCTTCTTGCCGGGTAACCAACTTCGGCAGCGCAGTGGAGGCCACGATAACCGTGTTCGTGCTGTCGTCGATTCCGATCACCGCCGCCAAAAACACCTCGAGAACGTGCAGACTGTCCGGACTCAACGTCCACAAAACGAACCAGTCGTAGCCGGTGGGCTTGCGTTCGAGCTGGTCGAACTCGCCACCAAAGGTGTATTGCCCATTGATGACTTCCGGTTCGGGCACGCCGCCTTCTCCGGCCTTGGCCGCATCTTTCTCGGCCTCTCTCTGCGCCTCGGCCTCGTGGGCCTTCAGCGCCGCCTCTCTCTGCGCCTTGGAGGGGTACACGACCAGCCGATCGTGCTCGGCTACCACCTTCGACGGCGCCTTGCGGACCCGTATCCCTTCCCCGCCGCGGCCGTCCTCCAAAATCGCCGACATGCCCTGCCCGCAGCGCGTCGTCAATGACCCCTTCGGCGGTTTCTCCCCCTCGGGAAGACCCACACCGGCCTCGCGGTCCGTGCGTGCTTTGATCAATAAGCCACGCACCGAAGTGCAATGCAGTTGCCCATGCATCTCTGATGGATCCGAAAAGACCGACTCCCACAACGCAGCCGTCTTCAACACCGCGTCGGCCACGTCCTTGCGCACCTGCGAAAGCGCCGCGTGATGCTGCCGAACCAAGGTGTCGCACTCCACCTGCACTTCTAGGTTCATACCCGAAGGATTCCATAGATGAACCTACTTCGCAATAGGTACACACCGGTTTCTCTTCAGTGCAATTATCACGGCGCATCATCTTAGTATACATGTATAGATCACAAAATTCTATTGTGCCAGAGCAGAATTCAGGAAATCTACATCAGTAAGTTACTGATAA
>NZ_MAFQ01000027.1 GCF_002013895.1 Mycobacteroides franklinii
CCCGAACCTGTCCTCGTCGTCCCAACCGGATGGGGCCGCCGGGGCGCGTTTGGTCGGACCGTCTTTCGCGCGGGCAGGGGCCACCGGGGCCGACGGTGCGGTATGGGTTGCTTGCCAGGCGGCTCGTTCCCGGGCCTGGCGCGTCTGCTCGGCGTGTATCTCTTGGAACCGCTGCGCGGTCGCACGCTTTCGATTCTCGGAGCTTCGCCCGAACTCCAGTTGCAGGGCGTACAGCCGATCCGCGTACCCCATGGTCCCGTGTCCTTTCACAGCTCGGAAATGCCCAGATTCCACCTCTAAATACTTGTGACGCGCGTATGCCGGATTCGGTTCCATCGAATTTGCGGATGTGGACAGGCAGGGTGGCCCCTGTGAAGGAGCGCGTCGCCGATCAAGATCCAGGCAGTGGCAGTTGGGGGACGAAGTGTGCAGAAGGGGTGCCGATTGAGCGTGGGTTGCTGGGGGTATCACCAGACCCCAGGCACCAACCGATACCGCACGCGCGCCGCGTACTCGGGGTAGCCGTGAAGTTCCCGGGTGAGCAACCGCTCCTCCCCTACCGCCCGAAATCCAAGCGCTACAACGGTTACGGCTGACCCGATGAGTCCGTACCAGGAGTCGAGCAGCAGCGGCATACCGATCAAGAACGGGATCGCCCCCGAGTACATCGGATGTCGGACGTATGCGTACGGTCCGGTATCGGCGATCGAATGTCCGCGCTCGGCTTGAACTTTCACAACCGGTGCGGCGAAACTATTGGCGCGGAACACCGAGATCATCGACAACAATGACACGGCAATCAGTACGGCACCAACCACCTGAACCCAGATGGGAACGGTGGACCAGCCCCAACGACGGTCGAACCCCGGCAGTACGAACCAAAGGGGCATTCCGATAATCGCGAAGACCATGAAGACCTTGTCCCAGGCCGTTTGGTTCGGCTGGCGTGGCGACCCGAGGCGCTCGGCCAGCAAGGCCGGGTTCTCGTTCAACAACCACAGGTGTACCCCGAGATTGATCACGGTGACCTCGATGCCCAGGATCCACAGTTGGGGCCAGTGCCAGGTGCCGGCGGCGACTACCAACAATCCGCCCAAGGCGGCCGTCGCCACGATGTTGGTGACGAGCAGTTTGACCAGTAGCCGTGTTTGGGAAGGTACAGACTCAGCCATGTGTCGACGTTACTGCTCGGCCAGCCTCTGCAAGAGCAATGCGGAATCATCAACGCCAAGCTCGATACCGAAGATGTCTCGGAGCGCGATCAGCACTTGGTCCGGCGCCAGTTGCTGGGTGGTTCGGCCAACACCGGGCTCGATGTCATGTAGCTCCCGGTGATCCAAGATATACGCGTGATCTGGCCCGATCTTCTGTACGAAAAGCCTTGTGCTGAAAGGTGAATGAGAGCTTGATGCAACGAAGTAGCTCGCGGCGCGATAGTCGATGGGGTACTGCGGCTCCAGCACGAACGTGTACCGACTCATCCACCCCGGTTCGGTCCCGTCGCCCGCGGCTTCCGAGAGGGTCCAACCGTCGGCACCGGGAGTTACCTCGCCGCGCAGCAGTTGGTAGGTCCATGATCCGTCGGCGACGACGGCCTCGTCGGCGAGGTGTATCGGGGTAAGAGGACTGGTACCGAATCCGACGTCGCACAGCCATCGTTCTCCGTCAAGTCGAACGACGAGCATACCGTGTGTCGCCGGTCGAATTGCCGTGGCGCCCATCTGCACCCGGCCCTGTATGCCGAAGAAATCGAACCCGAGGCGCTCCAGAACGGCACCAAACAGCGCGACATGCTCATAGCAGTAGCCGCCGCGGGGCCCGCGCAACAGTTTGGCCTGGACGGTCGGGATATCCAATGCGACTTGCCTGTGCAGCACCGCGTCAAGGTTCTCCCACTTGATGTTCAGGACGTGCCCGCGTTGCAAACGACGCAGGGTGTCCAGGGACGGCGACCGATCGCCGTCGAAGCCGATGAAGGCCAGGTATTCCTCGAGTTCGAGGTCGTCACCGTTCCACATGGTGTGGACAACGTACTTGTTACCTGTGGACGGCCTGTAGCGCCGTGAACCGAATCTGGCAGAAAGGTGCAACCACCGGGCAGCTGGACCCGTCAGAGCGTGCCCCCGACAGGATCCGTAGCGTTGCCGACGGTATCGGCGTGGTTACCGGCGCTCTAACCGCTGTCACCACCCACCCCTAGAGTGAGCACATGGCCGTCGAGCGCCCCACCATCTACTTTGCCTCCCAACAGGACTGGGAAGCGTGGCTGGAAGACAACCACGAGGACTCCCCCGGTGTCTGGATCAAAATGGCCAAGAAGGCCAGCGGCATCCCCAGTGTCAACCACAAAGAAGCCCTGGAGGAAGCGCTCTGCTTCGGGTGGATCGACGGACAAGCCAAATCGCTCGACGAGCAGTACACCCTGCGCATGTTCACTCCGCGGCGCACCCGTAGCACCTGGTCGAAGATCAACGTCGGCCACATCGAGCGACTCACCGGTGAAGGCCGTCTCAGACCCGCCGGCCAGCGAGAGGTCGAGGCCGCCAAGGCCGATGGTCGTTGGGATGCCGCCTACAGTTCGCAGGCCACCATCGAGGTGCCCGAGGATTTCGCGCGGGCGCTCAAAGCCAAGCCGGAAGCCCAGCAGTTCTTCGACTCCCTCACCAAGACTGCGCGCTGGCCGTTCTTGTTTCGGCTCGCCACCATCAAGAAGCCAGACACCCGGGCCCGACGCATCGTCCAGTATGTCGAGTTACTGGCGGCAGGGAAGACATTGCACTAAGGCGCTTTACGCCTTGTGTGCCACCGCCACGATGTAGTCCGAATGCAGTGAGAACAGCCGCATACCCACCGAGTTGAACTGGGCTCGCAACAACGGATTGACGTGCTTCATATCCGGCTGACGCAGGCGCTTGGCAAGGAACTTGGACAACGGCGGATAGACATCGTTGGCAATCGACCATGTCTCGGACCGCGCGAACCCCATGTCGAGCAGCAGATCACGGTAGCCCTGCACATCGACGGCCCACGGCACCGCGCTCGCCGGGGCACCCTGCCAACCGCGCCGTGCCACCTGATTGCGCGCGATTGCGGTGAGCGCGGTGCGGCGCGGAACAATGTCCGCCGTCACCAAGCGTCCGCCGGGTTTGAGCACCCGGAGCGCCTCACGGAAGAAGTCGATGCGTGACGGGAAGTGGAACGCCGATTCCAGCGCGACCACCTTGGTGCACGACTCATTTTCAAACGGCAGGTCGGTCGCGGAGGCCTTGACGTAGGAGACGGTGTCGGACAAGCCCGCCGCGGCGACGCGTTCGGTCGATATCGCGATCTGCTCTTCGGCGATGTTCACTCCGGTGATTTTCTTTACCTTGAACTCGTTGGCCCACAGAATGTCCTGATCGCCGTACCCGCAACCGCAGTCCACCACCACATCCGAGGCGGTGAACCCGGCACTCGAGGCCACCAAACGCGCCAGATCGCGACTGGCCTCGTCCAGGGTCGTCGGGTGATCGCGCCAGTACCCGAAGTTGATGAAAAGCGATTCCTCACCGAACAGGTTCTGCGGCCCGACGATGTCGTACACCATTCCGGTCTTGGGGCCGTCGGCGTTGGATACCGCGACGGCCGCCATGCGCCGCCACTCGTCGGCCCAGCGCCGCAGGCGCTCGCCGGTTGATTCATCGGTGAAATCGGAAGTCAGAGTGGTCATGGTCGGCAGCTCCGTTTCGGTTTTGGCCGCCCCGTTGCGGCTCGCGCATGCGTAACAAACAGTACCGGATACTTAAGATATCGGCATCTAAAGCCGCTCAGAACGACGCACGGGGCTGCATCCGAGAAACCCGCAGACGAAGTGACTAGGCTGGTGAGGTTGCCCGGCTTTCGTCGGGCGGAGCATGAACGAGGAGCACATGACCGACACAACGCTGCCCCCCGGCGGTGATGACGCCGTCGACCGAATCGAACCGGTAGACATCCAGCAGGAGATGCAGCGCAGCTACATCGATTACGCCATGAGCGTGATCGTGGGCCGCGCCCTCCCCGAAGTTCGCGACGGCCTCAAGCCGGTGCACCGCCGCGTCCTATACGCGATGTACGACTCCGGCTTCCGCCCCGATCGCAGCCACGCCAAGTCGGCGCGTTCGGTCGCCGAGACCATGGGTAACTATCACCCACACGGCGACTCCTCCATCTACGACACCCTGGTCCGCATGGCACAGCCCTGGTCGCTGCGCTATCCGTTGGTGGACGGGCAGGGCAACTTCGGTTCGCCGGGTAACGACCCCGCGGCCGCCATGCGTTACACCGAGGCCCGGCTCACCCCCCTGGCCATGGAGATGCTGCGTGAAATCGACGAGGAGACAGTCGATTTCAGCCCCAACTACGACGGCCGTGTCATGGAGCCGACCGTGCTGCCCAGCCGGTTCCCGAACCTGCTGGCCAACGGCTCGGGCGGTATCGCCGTCGGTATGGCCACGAACATGCCACCGCATAACCTGCGTGAGTTGGCCGAGGCGGTCTACTGGGCGCTGGACAACCACGAGGCCGACGAGGAGACCACCCTCAAGGCGGTCTGCGAAAAGATCAGCGGTCCCGACTTTCCGACATCCGGATTGATCGTTGGGACACAAGGGATTCACGACGCGTACACCACGGGACGTGGTTCGATCCGGATGCGCGGTGTGGCCGAGATCGAGGAAGATTCCAAGGGCAGAACGTCTTTGGTGATCACCGAGTTGCCGTACCAGGTCAACCACGACAATTTCATCACCTCGATCGCCGAGCAGGTGCGCGACGGAAAGATCGCCGGCATCTCGGCCATCGAAGACCAGAGCTCCGACCGTGTCGGCCTGCGAATCGTGGTGGTGCTCAAGCGCGATGCCGTCGCCAAGGTGGTGCTGAACAACCTCTACAAGCACTCTCAGCTGCAGACCAGCTTCGGCGCCAACATGCTGTCGATCGTCGACGGCGTGCCGCGCACGCTGCGTCTGGATCAGCTGATTCGGCACTATGTCAATCATCAGTTGGACGTCGTCATCCGGCGTACCCGCTACCGGTTGCGCAAGGCGAACGAGCGTGCGCACATCTTGCGCGGTTTGGTCAAAGCCCTTGACGCCCTTGATGAAGTGATCGCGTTGATCCGCGCGTCGCAGACCGTCGACATTGCCCGCCAGGGCCTTATCGAGTTGCTCGACGTCGACGAGATCCAGGCACAGGCCATTCTCGATATGCAGCTGCGCCGCCTGGCGGCCCTGGAGCGGCAGCGGATTGTCGAGGACCTCGCCAAGATCGAAGCCGAGATCGCCGACCTCGAGGACATCCTGGCCAAGCCGGAGCGTCAGCGCGCCATCGTTCGCGACGAACTGAGCGAACTCGTCGAGCGCTATGGCGACGACCGCCGCACCCGGATCATCGCCGCGGATGGCGATGTCGCTGACGAGGATCTCATCGCGCGCGAGGACGTCGTCGTCACGATCACCGAGACCGGGTACGCCAAGCGCACCAAGACCGATCTGTACCGCAGCCAGAAGCGCGGCGGCAAGGGCGTGCAGGGTGCCGGCCTGAAGCAGGACGACATCGTCAAGCACTTCTTCGTGTGCTCGACGCATGACTGGATCCTGTTCTTCACCACCAAGGGCCGGGTCTACCGCGCGAAGGCATACGACCTGCCGGAGGCGGCGCGCACCGCGCGCGGTCAGCACGTCGCCAACCTGCTGGCTTTCCAGCCGGAGGAGCGCATCGCGCAGGTCATCCAGATCAAGAGCTACGAGGACGCGCCGTACCTCGTGCTCGCCACCAAGAACGGTCTGGTCAAGAAGTCCAAGCTCACCGAGTTCGACTCCAACCGCAGCGGTGGCCTGGTGGCCGTCAACCTGCGCGACGGCGACGAACTGGTCGGCGCGGTGCTGTGCTCCTCCGAGGATGATCTGCTGCTGGTGTCGGCACATGGCCAGTCCATCCGGTTCAGCGCCACCGACGACGCGCTGCGGCCCATGGGCCGTGCCACCTCCGGTGTGCAGGGCATGCGCTTCAACGGCGAGGACGACCTGCTGTCGCTCAATGTCGTCAGCGAGGGCACGTACCTGCTGGTGGCGACTTCGGGCGGCTACTCCAAGCGCACCGCGATCGAGGAGTACCCGGTGCAGGGACGTGGCGGTAAGGGTGTGCTGACGGTTCAGTACGACCCGCGCCGCGGCTCCCTGGTGGGCGCGCTCGTCGTGGACGAGGAATCCGAGCTGTACGCCATCACGTCCGGCGGCGGCGTCATCCGCACCATCGCAAAACAGGTCCGTAAGGCCGGCCGCCAGACCAAGGGCGTGCGGTTGATGAACCTCGGCGAGGGCGACACCCTGTTGGCGATCGCGCATAATGCCGATGAGGGTGATGCTGAGCCCGACGACGACACAGTCGGCGCGAGCGAGTAAGGAGCTGTAGGTGAGTTCACCGAACGATCCGGGGGAGTCTGGCTCAAACGAACGCCCCGTGGACCAGGCGGACTTGCCTCCCTGGCAGCGGGCGGAGCGGCGGCGTGGCTCACACGCCGCCGCTACCGGCCCGCAGCGGATTCCCAACCGGGAGCCGCGCCCCGGCGGCGCACCGACCGAGATCATCCCGATCGTGGACGACGCCTCGGCCCCGCCCACGGCACCGACATCGGCGCCACGGCCCGCCAGCCGCCCGTCGGCCGGGCTGGACGCACGGCTCAGCAGATTCATCTCCGGGACGGCGGCACCGGCAGGATTCAACACTCCGGCGACGCGGCCCGACCCCGAGTCGGAAGCCGAACCGGAGCCTTACGACGAAGTGCCGGAACGCCCCGAACGACCCGAGCGTGTCGAACGGCCCGAGCCGCCGCGCTCGGGCACCCCGTGGGGAGAGTCCAGCGCACAGGAACCGGTGCGCGCCCCCAAGAACAACGACCTGCCGGATCTGTCCGGGCCGGTCCCCCGTCCGCCACGCAGAACTGATGCGCCACAAGGCGGTTCGGCCGTCACCGTGGGCCCGTCGCGGCGCGGGCCGCTGCGCGCGGCCATGCAGATTCGGCGCATCGACCCGTGGGCGACCCTCAAGGTGTCGCTGGTGCTGTCGGTGGTGTTCTTCTTCGTCTGGATGATCGCCGTCGCCATGCTGTACCTGGTGCTGGGCGCGATGGGCGTGTGGTCGAAGCTCAACGAGAACGTCGGCGAGCTCATCACCAACAGCGGCGGCGGCGAGCTGGTGTCCAGCGGAACCATCTTCGGCACCGCCCTGCTCATCGGATTGGTGAACATCGTGCTGATGACGGCGGCCGCCACCATCAGCGCATTCATCTACAACCTGACCACCGATCTTGTCGGCGGTATCGAGATCACACTGGCCGATCGCGACTAACGGTTTGGGATGCACCGCATTCGTGCGGTAATCTCTGGCTTCGGCTCAGGGGCTATAGCTCAGGTGGTTAGAGCGCTTCGCTGATAACGAAGAGGTCGGAGGTTCGAGTCCTCCTAGCCCCACCACACTTGTTGGGAGGTCCACCACGTGAGAGTGCTGCTGCTGGTACTCGCATTGTTGGGGGTGGCTTACGCGGCAGCGCTCACCGTGGCGCGCAGCAACATGGAAGTGTGGCACACGGCAGCAGGTGAGGGGCCTTAGCTCAGTTGGTAGAGCGCTACCTTTGCAAGGTAGATGTCAGGAGTTCGATTCTCCTAGGCTCCACTCAAGTTTCCGTTGCGGATCCACACGTCGGGGCCCGCGGTGGAGCGGGTCCTTTCCAGGGCTCAGATCGGGCCCGATTCCCCGTGGCTGCACCAACCAATCAGTAGGTCTGTTTAGAACGTCGAGCTGTCGTGTGGGCCGAGCACGAACCCGTGCGGGGTCCTTGGGGTTGACTCGCCAGGCTCGGGGACGGTGTCGACAACACAGGCGGTCATCGTCTGGTCTACCGCGCAGGTGCCCGTCCATATCCAACGGGTAAAGACGACCTTGCTACCAGCCGGCAACAGTTTCGCCTGTCCGGGACTGGACGAGGCGTCGCCGAACTTGCCGGCTTCCGTATAGCTCGCGGCCACGCTGGTGTGGCTACTCCCCGGAATCGGGCCGGTGCACGTCGCGGTGTCCCACTCGCCCCGAACATTGATCACCACACTGCAGTTCTGGCCGGCGGGGGTGCTGAACTGCACGCTGCTCACGGCACCGTTATAGCCGCTGGTCGGGATGGCGACCGTATAGTCGGACGTCTTCACCGCGGTATAACGGTCTAGATCTGGTAATTGCGGTTCAGCGTCGGCTGACGGCGCCAGTGACAGGCCTGCGGCTGCCAGCGCTGCGATACATCCCAAAGCCCGAGACAGCGCCATTTCACCACGTTAACAGCACGGGCCACCACCAGACCTGGTCCGCTGGAAACGCCAATCGCTCATCGACGCGCGATCGCTGAAGGGCTGACCGCCGTCAACCTGAACCTGTAGATAACGCGACCACGACGGAACCGCGACCCAACAACCGAACACGGACCTGAACGTCGGCTACATGTCTGCACCACGTGGAGATAACGATTCGCCGAGGCGCCACAAGTGCGGCGAGCGAGCGAGTACTCGTCGCGAACCATGCTGGCGGTTTCGGTGTGCGTGAGCTGAGGCGGGCGGCGCAGATTCTCCAACACGACGCGGGCTCCTCGTCTCAAGGCATCCGTCCGGCCGGGCGGTCGTTGGCGTGTTCGCAACGTACCCACTCACGCGGGCGAAACGAGACGAGTTGCCCGCGTGTCTGTGACGCACTCCGGGTTTGGTTGGGCAGCCCCCGTTACGGCTGAGGCTGCCGATCAACACTCGGCGCCAGCGGTGACGGCTCGGGCTGGCCCGAGCGGCGCAGCACACTGAACGCGACAGCGCCCGCACCCAACAGACCCACGATCGCCAGGCCCGTCAGTGCGCGCGGCAGCTTGCGCTTGCGGGCGCTGCTGACCACCTCAGGCAAGGTGTCCACCACATCGGCGACGGCGTCCTGTACCTCCGATGACACCACCTTGCCGCGCCGCAGCAACTTGCCCGCGGTGCTCGTCGCGGATTTCGCCAGCCCGAAGCCGAGCCCGGCGGTGCCGCGTGACACGTCGATCGGGGCAAGGGCCGCCTCTTTGAGTCCCCGGGCAAGACGTTGTCCGGAAGTCAGCTTGACGACAGGTTCATCGGACTTGGTCAGCAGGCTCATCGTCAGGGGTCCCTTCATTGGGCGGTGGTTCCAGACTGGTACTTCAGATTGCCATCTTTGCGCATCGACAGCCATGCCTCGGGGGAAAAGACTTGTGCGTCGCATGGCTGTTGCGAAACATCCGCATGAATGTCTTTTCGGCGCGGATAAGGTGGTCGTCGTGACTTCACCAATCCAGACACAGACCGCCACACTGCACACCAACCACGGCGACGTCGTCATCGCGCTCTTCGGCAACCATGCCCCGAAGACCGTCGCCAACTTCGTCGGCCTCGCCGACGGCAGCAAGGACTACTCCACGAAGAACGCCAAGGGCGAGGCCGCCGGCCCGTTCTACGACGGCGCCGTCTTCCACCGCGTGATCAACGGATTCATGATCCAGGGCGGCGACCCCACCGGCACCGGCCGTGGTGGCCCCGGGTACCAGTTCGCCGACGAGTTCCACCCCGAGCTGCAGTTCGACAAGCCGTACCTGCTGGCCATGGCCAACGCCGGACCGGGTACCAACGGCTCACAGTTCTTCATCACCGTGGGCAAGACCCCGCACCTGAACCGTCGCCACACCATTTTCGGTGAGGTTGTGGACCCCGCCTCGCAGAAGGTTGTCGACGCCATCGCCTCCACCGCCGTGGATCGCGGCGACCGTCCCACCGAGGACGTCGTGATCAACTCCATCACCATCAGCTAGGTCTCAGTGGCTCATCCCGGACAGGTCCCGGTCTACGGGTGCGCGTGGCACCCGGACCGGGCCACCGCGGTGCGCTGCGTGCGGTGTGGGCGCCCCGTGTGCCCGCAGTGCATGCGGTCGGCGCCGGTCGGTCAGCAGTGCGTCGAGTGCGTCCAGCAGGGCGCGAAGTCGGTGCGTCAGGTCAAACCCTTGCGGCAGGCGCGAGCCTGGGTCACCTGGGCGCTGATCGCCGTCAACGTCCTCGTATACGCAGCGGTGGTCGGAACCTCGACCACCGACGAGACGATGAGCGCCACCAGCAGCCCGCTGTTCCGGGATCTGGTGCTGTATCTGCCGTGGGTGGCACAGGGTGAGCTGTGGCGCACCGTCACTGCCGGCTTCCTGCATTTCGGTCTGATGCATATCGGGGTCAACATGCTTTCGCTGGCCTTGATCGGGCCCGGTCTGGAGCACGCCTTCGGCCGGCAGCGATACGCCACGATCTACGGCACCGCATTGCTCGGCAGTAGCGCCATTGCGATGTGGTTCAGTCCGGGTTCATTGGTGGCCGGAGCATCCGGTGCCATCTACGGTCTTCTGGGTGCGGCGCTGGTGCTGTATCTACGAGAGCGGCTGAACCCGCAGACCATCATCATCGTGCTGGTGCTCAACATCGGGCTGAGCATCTCGCTGCCGGGTATCTCGCTCGCTGGGCACATGGGCGGACTGCTGTTCGGTGTACTGAGCGCAGGAGCGCTGCTGTACTACCGCGAGGTGTGCCGTGGGGCCGGAATGCCCGACCTCGTGCAGAAGCCGTCGACGCCATGGGTGCTTGCGGCCGTGGTGACTGCGCTATCGGGCGCCCTCATCGTGGCGCGGGTGCTCACCTACACCGGCTGAATTAGGGCAGTCTGGCGGTCAGGAACTGCAGATTGGCGTGCTGGGCAAGCAGATCCCAGTCGAACGTTCGTCCGTAGTGGGCGGCGATCTCGGCGACGGTGATTGTGGACGTGGTCCAGCCGTGCCCGGCGAGCCATTCGGCGGGGCGCATCCGCGCGTCCGGATAGGTCAGCATCCAGATGTTGGCCGCCTTGACCTGATCGGGCGCCAGGGGCTCGACCGCCGCATCCCATCGGTCCACCGACGGTACGAAATGGTCGGCATCGCAGTTGACGACACTGCCGGGGGCTGACATCTCAATGATCCGCTCGAAGAGCACATCTTGATCGGAGCCGGCGAGACCGGCCATGATGGCCGGCGAGATGAGCCACGCCGTAGGCCGATCCGGATCGAACCCGGCCGAGCACATGTCCTCGCCCCACGGGTGCGTCATCGAGGCCGCGGCGACCTGCCGACGCGTCACTCGCGGGAAGGCGCCGTGCTCCTTGAGAACGCTGCTGCCGAATTCCAGAGTGTGGGGATAGTCCACCTCGTAGACGGTCGTTCCGTCGGGCCAATCGAGACGGTAGACCCGGGTATCGAGCCCGGTGGCGAAGAGCACGACCTGTCGGGTACCTCGCGCAATTTCGTCGAGCAGGAAGTCATCTCCGTATCGAGCCATCAGTCCTGCCGCGCTGAGCAGCATGAAGATCCGCGCGCCATCGTCGGTGGCGGTATCGGGGAAACCGGCGGCAAGAAGCGTGCTGCTCAGCGGCTCGTTCGCGGCTTCGACGAGTAGTGCCGAGAGAGGATCGTCTATCAGCGGGTGCCCGCGCTTGCTCTCGAGGGCGCGCAGGGCGGCATAGAAGAGGTCGAATTGAAGCTTGTGTGACGGTGTGGACACCGTGCTCTTCTTCTTGCTCTTCTTGCCGTCCAATGGATCACCCGCTTTCCTGGCTCGCGGACGCGCTCGATGAATGCCAGGTTAGCCACGACACGGCAACAGGGTGGCAGGACGCAGAAAGCTACCGCGTGATGCCAGCTCTGGAACACACCTCACAGGCCGTCGGGTACGGGGACGTGCTGGTGAACGCTGCCCTGAGCGCGATGGTTAGCGCGTCGCGGTGATGAAGTAGGCGTCGGACCACAGCGCCGTGATGTCGCTGTGGTCGCTGGGAGCCGGTCGCCCATAGGCAGCGGCCTGCTCTAGCCGGTTGGCGGTGTTGACCCGCCAGCCGTGCTCACCGAGCCACTCGATGGGGTCCTTGCGCTCATCGTCGTAGATGAGATCACCGATACTGATGTCCTTGGCGAAGTCCGGCCGCAGCTTGTTGACGGCGTCTTGCCACTGGCCGGCGGTCGCTACCCGGGGACGCCATTCGGTGGACAGGAAACTGCCGGGGGCCGAATGCGCGGTGATGGTCTCGAAAAGTGCGTCCTGGGCTGCCCCGGGTAGGTACGCGAGCAGGCCCTCGGCGAGCCAGGCAGTGGGCTTAGCCGCATCGAAACCGGCCGTCTGCAGGGCCGCGATCCAATCGTCGCGGAGATCGACCGCCACCTCGCGCCGCTCCGCAAGCGGTACCGCGTTCTCTTCGCGCAGCACGTGGTCCTTGAACTCAAGAACCTTCGGTTGATCCAGCTCGTAGACGACGGTGCCGCCCGGCCAGGGCAGCCGATAGACCCGCGC
Organism: Mycobacteroides franklinii; assembly: GCF_002013895.1. GTDB lineage: Bacteria > Actinomycetota > Actinomycetes > Mycobacteriales > Mycobacteriaceae > Mycobacterium > Mycobacterium franklinii. The sequence continues at coordinate 12,417 of NZ_MAFQ01000027.1, forward strand.
GTCCAGGCCGGCAGCCAGGATCACGACCTGGCGTATGCCGGAATCTGTTGCAGCCGCGAAGAATTCATCGAAGTATTTGGTACGAACGGCGAGGTGATTAACCAGGTAGACGGTGGCGGCGTCCCACTCGGACTCGGGTTTACGTGCCGCCAGTGCCTCGGTGAGATGGGGCTCGCCCGAGGCCTCGACGAAGGCGCGGGCGTACTCGTCGCGGATGAGCGGTTCGGACCGGGTGGTCTCGAGCGCGCGGAACGACGAGACCATCAAGGCCGTGAAACCCACGCTGCTGACAATGTCCCACTGATCGCCGTCGGTCCGTGTCATGTGCCCGCCTCTTTACCTAGGACTAATTACCTAAGGAAACGATACGCGGATTATGGCGACTGTGTCGGGTAGCGGGCGGCGCGCAGCGCTTCGTGCACGTCGCGGGGGTCGGTACCCAAATCCCAGCGGTTCAGCACGATCAGACGATCGTCGGATTCGATCTCCAACAACCGGGCACGCCGGCCCAGACGGCGGAATTCGGTGACTTTCACCGAATCCACCGAGGTGCGCGGCAGCAGCGTGCTGCGAGACAGGCCCTGCATTTCCAGACCCTCGTCGGCGATGCGCAATTTGGGACGGCAGCGCCAGGACACCGCGGCGAATATCAGCAGGCCGAGCGCGGCCACCGAGGCCAGTAGTCGGCCCGGGGCGTCGGCGACGAATAGCGCGGCGGCGATCCCCAACGCGCCACCGATGAGTGCGACGGCGAGAATCCCGGCGGGTTTTGGGCCCCATTCGACGGGAGATGCGGTCGAGTTATCCACAGGCGTTATCCACAGTGGGGATAAATCACATCGTTGTGATTGGGTGTCGCGCGGGTGGACTCGACGGAAACGGGTGCTGACCGGACTGGCAACGGCAACTCGGGATCCGCCAGGTCTTTTGTCACCGCCACCGCATGGTCAGCAGCAGCCCGGTGATCATGAAGGCAAACGCGATGGCGTAGTTCCACGGCCCTAGATCGAGCATCCACGTGATGTGCTGCGCGGCGAGCTGGAACACCATCAACCAGGCCAGGCCGATGAGCATGAGGGTGAGGAAGAACGCGACGAACCAGACGCTCGACGGGCCGGCCTTCACCTTGACCGGGGTACGGCTAACCGTAGTGGTGGCGAACGCTGACTTCTTACGGACCTTGGACTTGGGCATCGACTACCTCGGAAGCATCTCGGATATGGCGGCACGGCGAGTCATCGTCGCGGCCGAGTAGTAATGGGTTCTTACGCAGGCTACAGCGCAGTGCTGCGACAATGCTCCGGTGACCTCCGATGAGCAGTTTGCGCCACGAGGTTCAGGTGCTCGCGGCGGCCTCTTCTGGCGGATCGGCGTGCCCCTGGTCTGTGCCCTTGCCGGCTTCCTACTGGCCGCGACACATACGGTCTCGGGCGGAAACGAGATCCGCCGGGGCGACTCCCCGTCGCCTCGATTGGTGGATTTGGTGCGTGAGACCCAAAAGTCGGTCGACAAGCTCAGTGCCACCCGCGACGGCCTGGCCAACGAGGTCTCCGCCGCGCGCGACCAGTCGGCGGGCGGAGACAGTCAGGTCGCGGCGGCACTGGCCGAGACCGGGGCGGTGGCCGATGCCGCCGGCGTGCAACCGGTCACCGGCCCCGGTTTGGTGGTGACGCTGACCGATGCCAAGCGCGATGCGTACGGCCGGTTCCCCAGGGACGCGTCGCCCGATGATCTGGTGGTGCATCAGCAGGATGTGGAGGGCGTGCTCAACGCCTTGTGGAGCGCGGGTGCTGAGGCCATTCAGATGCAGGATGACCAGCGCCTGGTGGCCAGCTCGGTGCCCCGATGTGTGGGTAACACCCTGCTATTGCACGGCCGCACCTACAGCCCGCCCTACGTGATCACGGCGATCGGTGACGCCGATGCCATGCAGGCAGCCCTCGACGCGGCTCCGCTGGTGAGCCTGTATCGGCAGTACGTCGCGAGATTTGGCTTGGGGTACACCGTGACGCGTGGACACCACCTTGAGGTGGCCGGATATCGCGACGCGGTGGGGCCCGGCCGGGCGGTCCCGTTGGAAGGCCGCTAAGCCCTCGCTGGTAAACCGGCTGGGAAAGCGTTGGCGCGGGTCCGTACCCTTGACCTGTGCGCATCCTGGTCGTCGACAATTACGACAGCTTCGTGTTCAACCTGGTCCAGTACCTGGGTCAGCTCGGTGTGGACGCGACGGTGTGGCGCAACGACGACCCCCGGCTGGCAGACACCGACGCGGTGGCCGCCGATTTCGACGGCGTACTGATCAGCCCCGGCCCGGGTACGCCCGAGAGCGCGGGCGCATCCATCGCGATGGTGCATTCCTGTGCAAAGACGGGCACTCCCCTGCTCGGGGTCTGCCTGGGGCATCAGGCGATCGGGGTGGCGTTCGGCGGCACCGTCGACCGCGCACCGGAGCTGTTGCACGGCAAGACCAGTACCGTCGAACACGAGGACGCCGGTGTGCTGCGCGGGCTACCAAACCCGTTCACGGCCACCAGGTATCACTCGTTGACCATCCTCCCCGACACGGTGCCCGAAGGGCTTCGGGTGATCGCCCGTACCGCCAGCGGGGTGATCATGGGTGTCATGCACACCGAGCATCCGATCCATGGGGTGCAGTTCCACCCGGAGTCGATCCTCACCGAGGGTGGGCATCGGATGCTCGCCAACTGGCTCACCTATTGCGGTGCGCCCCTTGACGAATCGTTGGTGCGCCGCCTAGAGACAGAGGTCGCCGCGGCCCTGAACGGGGTCACCGGACGCGTCGCCGCTCTCGGCGGCTAGAGGCCGGTCTAGCCCGCGCCGAAGCGCAGCTTGATCGGGCCGTTGTATCCGACTCCGGCGCCCGCGGGCGGATCCTGGAATACCACCCGGGCCCGGTTGTTGCCGTCGGACGGCACGTCCTCGGTGCTCAGTCCTCCGCCTTGCCAGCCGGCTTGGTACAGCATCGGCTCGGCGTCGGTCCAGAACTTGCCCATGATGTTCGGCATGCGGAACTGCCCGCCGGCCGACACCCGGATCTCGATGACCCCGTCCTCCGCGAACGGAGTGTTCGCGGGCGGGTTCGTACTCAGGATCTGTCCCTTGGGTTCCGGGCTGGGCACGGGGATCACGGTGGGCGGTGCGGTAAATCCGTAGGTGGGCAGGTTCTTGGTCGCGACATCGATGTTCTGGCCGACGAGATCGGGTGCGGGCTTCTCCCCCGGACCCTTGCCGACGACGATGGTGATGTTGTTGGTAACAGCCGAATACTGCCCGGCCGGCGGGTTGGTGGCCATGACCTTGCCCTTGTCCTCGGGCAGCGACTTGGTCTCACTCTGGGTGAAGATGCCCTTGAAACCGGCGGCCTGCAGCTTCTTGACCGCGTCGCCGAAGCTGAGGCCGTGGCAGTCGGGTACCTGCTGGCTCTCCGGTCCGATGGATACGTTGAGGGTTACCTCCGAGCCCGCGGAGACGGTCGAGCCCTTGACCGGATCGGTATCGATGACCTTGTCGGGGGCGATCTTTGAGCTGGTGTTCTTCTGGATCTTGGTCTTGAATCCGAGGTTCTGCAGCGCGGCGACGGCGTCGGACTGAGACCTGCCGCTGACATCGGGAACCTGCACATCGCGCGAGGGCCCACTGCCCCAGATGATCGCGAAGGTGACGACCACGGTGAGTACCACCAGGGCGGCCAGACCAACAAGCCAGCGGCTCAGCGGGTTCCGGCGCGGCTCCTCGTACCGGTTTGGCAGCGGACCGGTCTGGGGTCCCGAGGCGGGAAAGGCCCGGGTGTTGGGAGGCGTGCTGAGCATCGTGCTGCGCTCGGCGTCGGTGAGAACCTTGGGTGCTTCCGGTTGCTCGCCCTGGTACACCCGCATCAGGTCGGTGCGCATCTCCGCGGCGTTCTGGTACCGGTTGTCGGGGTTCTTCGAAAGAGCTTTGAGAACAACGGAATCCAGGCCAGGTGGGATTTCCGGGTTGTGCTTGGACGGGGCGACCGGGTCTTCCCGCACATGCTGGTAGGCCACCGCAACGGGCGAGTCACCCACGAAAGGCGGTTCACCGGTGAGCAATTCGTACAAGACGCAGCCGAGCGAGTAGACATCGGAGCGTGCGTCGACGGTCTCGCCGCGGGCCTGCTCCGGCGAAAGATATTGTGCGGTACCGATTACCGCAGCGGTCTGCGTGACGCTGATGCCGGCGTCAGAGACGGCGCGCGCGATTCCGAAGTCCATCACCTTTACCGCGCCGGTCTTGCTGATCATGATGTTGGCGGGCTTGACGTCGCGGTGGATGATGCCGTGCTGATGGCTGAAGTTGAGCGCCTGGCAGGAATCGGCGATGACCTCGATCGCCCGGCGGATCGGCATGGGGCCGTCCTCCTTGACGATGTCACGCAGGGTGATGCCGTCGACGTACTCCATCACGATGTACGGCAGTGGTCCCGTGGGTGTCTCTGCCTCACCGGTGTCATACACCGCAACGATCGCGGGATGGTTGAGCGCGGCGGCGTTTTGCGCCTCCCTGCGGAAACGCAGATAGAAGCTGGGGTCCCGGGCCAGGTCAGCGCGCAGCACCTTGATCGCGACGTCGCGGTTCAACCGCAGGTCGCGTGCCAGGTGAACCTCGGACATGCCGCCATAGCCGAGGATCTCCCCCAGTTCATAGCGGTCCGAGAGGTGCTGCGGAGTGGTCATTAGGGTGATTTCGTCCCAGGGATCGGGTCCGGTCCGGCGTCCGGAAGCAGAGCCACGATATTAGCTGGCGCGAGCGCTCCTGGCGAAGCTGAACCTGGACTTGAGGGTGCCTCACTACCGGAAACCGTTGCCGGGGTGCTCGGCGACGGATTCTTCTTCTCGCTCGCCTGCAACAGGATGAGCGCCGCGATGATGATCGCGAAGATGCCCAGCACCGCAGCAGCCCACATCAGGGCCTTCTGGCCCGGTGAGAAGGTGCCACGCCGGGGCGGAGGCGGCCGGTGCGTACCCGTCGGCGGGCGGGTACGGGACGTGGGCGGGGCGACGCGGCTCGGTGCCCCCACGGCGGGCCGGACCGTCGTGGCGGGCGGGATGGCAGCCGGGGTGGCCCTGCTGATGGTCGGTGCCTGATTGGGCCGTGGCGGACGCCGTCCGGCGCGCACGGCGGCCACCGCATCAGCGAACGGCCCGCCACTGGTGTACCGGTTCTGGGGGTTCTTCACGAGCGTGATCTCGATGAGCTCGCGCACATTCGGTGGCAGATCGGCCGGCAGCGGCGACGGCGTTTCCTTGATGTGCTTCATCGCGACCGTCAGCGCGCCGTCGCCAGAGAAGGGGCGCTTTCCCGAAACTGCTTCGTAGCCAACGACTCCCAAGGCATAGACGTCACTGGCCGGGGTCGCGTCATGGCCCAGCGCCTGTTCGGGGGCGATGTACTGGGCGGTGCCCATCACCATGCCGGTCTGGGTGACCGGTGCCGCGTCCACGGCCTTGGCGATGCCGAAGTCGGTGAGCTTCACCTGGCCGGTGGGTGTGATCAGGATGTTGCCCGGTTTGACGTCGCGGTGCACCAGGCCCGCCGCGTGCGCGACCTGTAGCGCGCGGCCGGTCTGCTCCAACATGTCCAGCGAGTGACGCAGCGACAGGCGCCCGGTGCGCTTGAGCACCGAGTTCAGTGGCTCGCCGTGCACCAGCTCCATCACCAGATACGCGGTGCGGCCCTCGCTGTCCATATCGGTCTCGCCGTAGTCGTAGACGCTGGCGATACCGGGGTGGTTGAGCATGGCGACCGTGCGTGCCTCGGCGCGGAACCGCTCGATGAACTCCGGGTCCGAGGAGAACTCGGCCTTGAGTACCTTCACGGCCACCTTGCGGCCCAGTCGGCTGTCGGTACCTTCCCACACCTGGCCCATACCGCCGGTGGCGATGAGCCGCTGCAACCGGTAGCGACCCGAAAGCGTTTCTCCCACACGTACCGTCATGAGGCTCCCTGTAGTGCTGCGGCGATGACCTGTCGCCCGATGGGTGCGGCGACGGAGCCGCCGGTGGCCGCAAGGGCGCGGTCTCCGCCGTCTTCGACGAGAACCGCGATGGCCACCTTGGGGGTGACCGCTGTGGCCTGAGGATCGGCTGTCGTGCTCTGCGCCGGTGCGAAGGCGATGTACCACGCGTGCGGCGGAGTATTGCGTGGATCGGTGCCGTGCTCGGCGGTGCCGGTCTTGGAAGCGATCTGTACGCCGGGGAGGGCACCGGTCTGTGCGGTGCGCTGTTCTGAGGCAATCATGAGTTCGGTGAGTGTGTTCGCGATAGCGGGTGTCACGGCTTGGCCGATGTCATCCGGGGTGGTCGTGGACAGATTCGAAAGGTCTGGGCCCTTAAGGCTATCGACCAGGTGCGGCTGCATCAGCACGCCCTTGTTGGCGACGGCTGCGGCAACCATCGCGTTCTGCAGCGGTGTCACGGCGACATCCTTTTGCCCGATGCTCGACATGGCGACGGCGGCATCGTCGGACATGGGTCCGACGGTGGAGGTAGCCACTTGGAGAGGGATGGAGTCGAGTTCGCGGTCGAGACCGAAGGCCTGCGCGGCCTTGACCAGCTTGTCGCGCTTGAGTTGTTCGGAGCCCAACTTGGCGAAGGCGGTGTTGCAGGAGCGTGCGAACGCCTCCTTCAACGAGGTGGTGTCACCCCCTCCGCAGGACGCCCGGTTGTAGTTCTCCAAGGTTGCGTTGCTCCCCGGCAGGAAGATCGTCGGCGACGCGGTCACCTCGGTGTCGACCGTCTTGCCGTCGGCCAGCGCCGCGGCGGTGGTGATCACCTTGAAGGTCGAACCCGGTGGGTAGGTCTGTGCGATGGCGCGATTCAGCATCGGCTGCGCGGGGTCTTCCGTCAGCTGCCGCCAGGCCCCGTTCTCCTTTTCGGCGTCCTGGCTGGCGAGCAGATTGGGATCATAGGAGGGCGTCGACACCATCGCGAGGATCCTTCCGGTGGAGGGCTCCAGCGCCACCACCGACCCGCGGCAGCCGTTCTTGCAGCCACGGTGCATGGCGTCGTAGGCGGCCTGCTGTACATCGGGTCGGATGGTGGTGACCACGCTGCCGCCGCGAGGGTCGCGGCCCGTGAAGAAGTCTGCGAGTCGTCGTCCGAACAGCCGCGGATCGGAGCCGTTGAGCATGGTGTCCTCGGCGCGCTCCAGGCCGGTGCTCGAGTAGTTGAGTGAATAGAACCCGGTGACCGGTGCGTACACCTCGGGGTCCGCGTACTGCCGCAGGAAGCGGAATCGGCTGTCGGTGGCCACCGAGGAGGCCAGCAGCTGTCCACTCGCCGAGATCTGCCCCCGCTGGCGCGAGTACTCGTCGAGCAGGATGCGCTGATTGCGAGGATCAGCGCGCAGTCCGGGTGCCGTAAACACTTGCGTCAGCGTGGCATTGGCCAGCAGTAGTACCACCAGACCCATGACGGCCAGCGAGACTCGGCGGATCGACGTGTTCATACGCGATCGATCAGTTCCGTGCTGGCGTCCGCGAGGGGGGCAGCGGGCGATGAGGAGGTGTGGGGGCTCAGCGGCCGGCGCGCGATGTGTGAAATGCGCAGCAAGATGGCGAGCAGCACGTAATTCGCGACGAGCGAAGACCCGCCATAGGACATCCACGGAGTGGTCAGTCCGGTCTGCGGGATGAGCTTGGTGACGCCCCCGACGACGATGAACAGCTGCATGGCCAACGCGGCCGACAAGCCCACCGCGAGCAACTTGCCGAAGCTGTCGCGCACCGCGAGTGCCGTGCGGAAGCCGCGGATGATCACGATGGTGTAGAGCATGAGCACCCCGGCCAGGCCTACCAGACCGAGTTCCTCACCTACCGCGGCGATGATGAAATCCGTTGAGGCAGCGGGCACCGTGCCCGGTTGGCCATTGCCCAGACCGGTGCCGAAGATGCCGCCGGTGGCGAAGCTGAACAGTGATTGGACCATCTGGTAGCCGGCACCGTCGGGATCGGTGAACGGATCCCACCAGTTCTGCACGCGCACCCGCACATGCCCGAACAGGAAGTAGGCGATCACACTGCCGACCGTGAAGAGCGCCAAACCGATGAGCACCCAACTGATTCGGGCGGTGGCCACGTAGAGCACGATGAGAAACGAGGCGTAGAAAAGCAGCGAGGCGCCAAGGTCTTTCTCAAAGACCATGACGCCCACGGAAATTGCCCAGATGGCTAGCAATGGGCCGAGATCGCGGGGGCGGGGCAGCTCGATGCCCAGGTAGTTGCGTCCGGCGGTGCGAAACAGCGTCCGTTTGGTCATCAGGAAAGCTGCGAAGAAGATCAGTAGCAGGATCTTGGCGGCCTCTGCGGGCTGAATCGACAAGAACGGCAACTCGATCCAGATCTTGGCGCCGTACTGCTCGGACATCGACGTGGGCAGCAGCGCGGGGATGGCCAGCAGCACACAACCGACGATGCCGAAGGTATAGCCGTACCGGGCCAGTACCCGGTGGTCCTTGAGGGTGGCGAGTACGGCCGCGAGCGCGATGAGGCCCACCATCGTCCACAACATCTGCTGCGCGGCGTTGTTGTCACCGACTCGATCGGCATCGCCGTCGTTGTAGGAATGCACGAGATCGAGCCGGTGGATCATCACCAGACCTAGCCCGTTGAGCAGAGCGACGCACGGCAGCAACAGTGGATCCGCATACGGTGCCCAGCGGCGAACCGCCAAGTGCGCCAAGGCGAAAAGCGCGAGGTAGGCCAGGCCGTAAGCCACCAGGTCCCAGGACAGTCCGCGTTCGAGATTGGCCTCGACGAGGATCAGGGCGACGGTGGTGATGGCGGCCGCAAAGCCGAGGAGCCCCAACTCCGCGCTACGTCGTGTGGATTGAGTGGGTGGCGCGGTGCCCGCCCCACGGGTCACGACAGCGGTTTGGGGCGCCGTCGTCATGACACGGTCCGGCAGGTAACGCCCGGCTCTTGTGGTGGCGCCGGCAACGGGGCCGGCGCAGCAGTGGATGGTGTGGTCGGTGTGGTGCTGGCGCCCGGCGTCGTGGAGGGTGTCGGCGACGGCTTGGCCGACGTCGTCGGTGTGATGGTGGCGGCGCCCGATGTGGTGGACGGGGTGCGGCCAGCTGTGGTCGGAACGGGCGGCGGCGGAGTCTTGGGTGCGGGCGGCGGGCACGGGGGCAAGGCGTTCTTGGTGAGCTGCCGCAGCTGGCTGATCGCCTGATCGAGGGTGCCGCCGGGCAGGCCGGTCTCAACCTGCTGACGCTCGGACGGCCGCAGGTCGGACACCTTGAAGTACTTGCACGACAGGCTGGATGCGGGTTCGCCATAGCTCACCAGCGACAGATCACTACGGCTGTCGAGGCAACCGACGAGGTCGGGCCGCTGTAACCGGTAGCCCAGAAGTGAGCCCTGCACACCCTGCATGATGGAGACGTTGCCCTCGTAGGCGCTCACGTAATAGTTGTTGAGCACCACCCGGCGAGCGATCGCCAGTCCGGCCACGGCGATGAGTACCACGAGCACCGCCGCGATCAGCCACCGCAGCCGACGCTTTTTGGGCTTGGCGGCATCGGATTCGGCTGTCTCGCTATCGGATTCGTCTTCTACGGGCTCGGGTTCCTTCAGCGCGCGCTGAATGGCCGCGGCGCGCCCGGCGGCCGTGTTCGGCGGGGGGGTATCGGTGTCGGCGTCGGTGGACACCGCACCCGCCACGATGGGCCGGGTCTGTCCGTAATCCAGTTCTACGACGTCGGCGACGACCACGGTGACGTTGTCGGGTCCCCCACTGCGCAAGGCGAGTTCGATGAGCCGGTCGGCCGCGGCGGAGACGTCGGGGATCTCCAACGCCTCGGCGATGGTCTCGTGACTGACCGGATCGGAAAGGCCGTCCGAACAGAGCAGGTACCTGTCCCCCGCGTGCGCCTCCCGCATGATCAGCGTGGGCTCGACCGGTGCGCCGGTGAGAGCGCGCATGATGAGCGAGCGCTGCGGATGGTTGTGTGCCTGCTCGGGCGTGATGCGGCCCTCGTCGACGAGGGTCTGCACGAAGGTGTCGTCCTTGGAAATCTGGGCGAGCTCGCCGTCGCGCATCAGGTACGCGCGCGAATCACCGATATGCACCATGCCGAGCCGCTTTCCTGCGAACAGGAAGGCGGTCAGGGTGGTGCCCATGCCATCCAGCTCGGGTTCGGCGCGCACATGATCGGCGATTGCCCCGTTGCCGGCGTACACCGCGTCGGCAAGGGCGTCCAGCAGGTCTCCGCCGGGTTCGTCGTCGTCGAGCGGCGCCAGGGCCGCGATGACCAGCTGAGAGGCGACCTCACCGGCGGCATGGCCGCCCATTCCGTCGGCCAATGCCAAGAGGCGGGCACCGGCATAGACCGAGTCCTCGTTGTTCGACCGCACAAGTCCGCGGTCGCTACGCGCGGCGTAGCGAAGTACCAGTGTCACGAGCGCAGCTCGATCACTGTCTTACCGATACGTACCGGCGTCCCCTGGGGAACCCGCAGCGCCGTCGTCACCTTCTCCCTATCCAGATATGTGCCGTTGGTCGATCCTAGATCCTCGACGTACCAATCCGACCCGCGTGGCGATAGCCGCGCGTGCCGCGTCGACGAGTAATCGTCGGTGAGGACCAGTGTGGAGTCGTCGGCACGCCCGATCAAAATGGGCTGGGTGCCGAGCGTGATTCGTGTGCCGGCCAGGGCGCCCTCGGTCACGAGCAGGTATTGCATCTGCCGCCTGCTGGTCTTCGCGGGCCGGATGGAGCGCAGGTTCAGACCGCGATTGGCCATCAGCTGACCGGTCGGCGCGTAAATATCGGTACGCAAGATACGCAACACCGACCAGATGAACACCCACAGCAGCAACAGGAACCCACCGCGGGTGAGCTGGAGCACCAGTCCCTGCATCCGGTTGTCGTTCCTCTCGCTGGTCCATCGCGCCTCGGCGAGGGTGTCCGGCAAGACCGGACATATTCGGCAGGGCAAACGATACTTGTCCGGCCTACCGGCCGGGGCCCGATACGTGCAGCCTGTGTCGAACGGGGTGTTGCTGATTCGGTCGGTGTTCCTCTGTTCTCTACTGGACCCGAACGATGATCTCGGAGTGTCCCAGCCGGATGATGTCGCCGTCGGCCAACTGCCACTCGGTGACCGGCGCGTTGTTGACGGTGGTGCCATTGGTCGAGTTGAGATCCGACAGCAGCGCGGCGTGTCCGTCGAAGCGCACCTCGAGGTGACGGCGTGAAACGCCGGTGTCCGGCAGCCGGAATTGGGCGTCCTGGCCACGGCCGATCACATTGGTGCCCTCACGCAGCTGGTAGGTGCGGCCGCTGCCGTCGTCCAGCTGCAAGGTGACCGTGGTGCGACCGCCGCCCGGGCCACCGGTGGGGGCGCCGTAGTCGGGGCTGCTCTGGTAACCGCCCTGCTCGTACTCGCCGTACTCAGGCTCGCCGTAACCACCCTGCGGTGATCCATAGCCGCCCTGCTGCGGCGGGGCGCCGTATCCGCCCTGCTGCGGGTAGGCCGGGGGACGGTTGTAATCCTGGCCCGCGGGGGGACCCTGCTGGCCGCCGTATCCGCCGCCCTGCGGGTACTCGCCGTAGTTGGGGCGCGGAGGCTCGCCGTATCCGCCCTGTGGCGGGGCACCGTAGCCGCCGCCTTGCTGCGGAGGCGCGGGGGGACGACCGTACTCGCCGCCGCCTTGCGGAGCGCCGCCGTATCCACCTTGGTCGTAGCCACCCTGTTGCGGGGGACGCTGCTGGTAGCCGCCCTGGTCGTAACCGGCCGGCGGACGGCCGTAATCCTGGCCGTACTGCTGACCCTGCCCGTAGCCGCCACCCTCATAGCCACCCTGGCGTGGGGGGTATCCCTGGCCACCCTGCGGCTGCTGGCCGCGTGGGTCCTGATCGGGACGTCCGTACCGGTCGTCCTCCCGGCCGTACTCTTCGCCGGGACGTCCCTGCTGGGGACCTGGGTTGTCAGTCATGGATGCTCCTGGTTGTGGATCCGGGGTCGGAGGGGCAGTCGTCACGGCGCCGTGCGTACGGTCCCGCTTGCTATCGGGATTGACCACACCGCGCGTACGAAACTGACCGGTGTGCAAGTTCGGTGATTGTTCGAATCGGACAACAACTTCACCATACGTTTGCCACCCCTGATCGCGAATATATTCGCGCAGGAGTTCGGCGAACGTGTCTGGGTCGAGCTCGCGGTCGTCGGCCGCCTTCTCGTGATCTGTGGTGCTGAGGAGGACAGAGAACTCGTTGGGAGCCAAAAGTCGACCCTGGCCCGCGGACCTGACTCCATCAGCGGCCTCGCGGCGCAGCGATGCCTGCACTTCCTGCGGGACGATGCTGCCGCCGAACACGCGGGCGAAGGCATCGCCGACCACGTCTTCAAGCTTGCGCTCAAAGCGCTGGACAATTCCCATGCCTCCTCCTTTCGGCGATCGCGCGGGAGGTACTGCGCGCATGACACAGTGCACCGCCGCGAGCGGATCTCGAGTAGATGGTATCGGTTTGATGATCGTCGGCACCCACTCCTCTATTACGAGACGACATCGGCTTGGCACCAAGAGGCCTTCTATGCATGAGGTTTGTGACGGTTACAGTGTGTTCAGGAGCTTTCGCCGGCCGTCCGCGGTTCGGAGATGGGGTTCTGATCGTGATAAGCTGCCGCGGTCGTTGGGGCGAGTGGCGGAATGGCAGACGCGCTGGCTTCAGGTGCCAGTGTCCTTCGGGACGTGGGGGTTCAAGTCCCCCTTCGCCCACCGATAACCTCCCACCTGTTACCGCAGGTGGGAGGTTTTTTCATAGGCGGGGGCTAGGTGGTTTCCTGCCCCCGTGGGCACATTTTGGGCACAAACGGTCGCGCCCAAGAGTTGTCCACACACCGAATAGGGTCTCGGAGTTCGCTCTCCGAGACCCTATTCGGTGTGTGGACGCGTCATCCGATGCGCTCGTACTCGACTCCCAGCTCGTCGAGCACCGCCCAAACTGTGCGCTCGCATCCGCACTCGTTCTCTGCCATCACTTCACCTCCCTCACTCACACCACCCGTGCCTCCCCTGTCGGCTCCCCTCGCCGCTGCAACTCGGGAGCGTCCCAGCCTTCGTACCGCCGACCGTTCTCGCGATCCTGCTCCCCCAGCGCACACGCACCCCCAGCACCGATGTCGGCCACGTGCGCCAGCGCCCCCAACACCTTCTTGGTCTCCCCCAGCGCGGCTTCCAACAGTTCTGCGTGCCCCGTTCTCATGCCCTCCGACTCCACCACGGGCAGCCCCGCAGCCGCCTCCCGCGCCGACTGCGCGACGGCCCTGTGCGCCTGGACGATGGGGTCACCACTCGTCGCGACAGTTCCTGACATCAGTCCTTCTCCTTCTCTCGATGACATGAGTTCCATTCGGCTTGGCCAGCCACTGAGCTTTCAACGACTCGGCGGCACGGGCACTCGTCGCGCGACTCCGCTCGGCCAACTCGGCGGCACGTGCGCTCAGTTCCTCTTGCGTCACGGGCGCTCGCCCAACAGGTTGTCCCATTTCCCTTGCGCCACTTCCAGCTCGAACTGGAGCTGCGCATCGCTTGCCTTGCGCATTTCGGCGTGTGCGTCCATCGCAGCAAGGAACTCCTCGTGAGCCGTGGGACGGTCAGTCCAATTCAGCGCTTCGATGCACATGAATGTCGCCGCGAGCGCAGCGTTGCGCTCAGCCGAGCGGGCGTATGCGGCCTGGATGGCTTCATGCTGCTCTCGTGTGTACATATCTAATCCTCCTTATGCCGCTTGGCTTCTCGACTGCTGGATGGACATGTAGTTCTCGCTGGCGTACACCGCTTCTCCCCAGCGGCCCGCGCTCATCGCTTCTGCGGCATCCGACAGATACCACCGACTCAGACCATCGACATAACCTTGCGGCTGAACCCCGACCCACCGACTCCCTCGGAGCCGAGCGGACTCCACGTCCAAGTCGGAGCAGCCTGCCGAGCCAATAGCAGCCCGAGCGAACACCCTCAGAGCCTCCGCGTCCGTCACACCCTCACGACCACGAGAAACCTTGCATTCCAGCAACTCCCCACCCTGCACCAGTTCCCGATACTGCTCGGCGGACTGGCTGTTCTCGTCGGCGGGCACGGTGCTCAACATGCTTTCGAGTTCCCATCCATAGGGAATGAGGCTGGTGAGCTTGTCCGCGACCATGAGGCTGCCCTCAAGGTCGGAATGAGTTGAGATTCCTGTCATCTCGTCCAACGGGGTCACCTCGGCGGGCAGGAGGATGCCCGCTGGGTGGATAGACAGGGCGTCTGCCGTGGCATAGACGATGCGACTCTCGAACCCCCGCCGAATGCTGGCCACAGCGAGTGGCTGAGCCCACCCCGCCTGCTCGAATTGGTGACAGAGTGAAGCCAGCGCACGGTGCAGGCGAGCCTCGGGTTCGGGCAGGTAAGCGATGAATAGTGCCGTCACAGAGGTGTTCTCATCCTTGGGGAGTTCCACACCAGGGGCCAGCCCATAAGTCCTTTGCAGCCAAGCGGCGTCCACCACGGGACCGCGTGGAGCTGGTGCTGATGCAGGAGTCTGGGGAGCACTGGGGGTCTGGACTCCTGGTGGCGGGGAGGCTGGCGTTCCCTGCGGTGCGGGTGTTACTGACTGAGTTACGGGTGGCGGGGTCGGTACTCCGCCGATTGGCGCGAGCCCCGAGGGAATTGGAGAGGTGCCGCTGGTCCCTGGAGTGAATCCCGTGCTCGCGGGCGCGAGAGGTGTGGCGGGTGCCATGCTCGTGGCGGGGAGCTGATGTCCTACCGAGCTGGTGACCGCCGTGGCGATGTCCGATGCCACGGCGGGCAGATCAGGCAATGGAATGGACGGGGTGTTGGGCAGTCCAGGAGTGTGGTGCTCGGGGGCCTGGCGCTGCTCGGCGCCACGTGGTCCCTGTCCTGCGGGGGTGTTCAGCGGACTCGACGCCGAGCCGTGCGGGGAACTGGCGCTCGGAGATATCGGAGTGCTCGCTGGACCGCTCCCCGAGATGAGTCCCGCGAGGGTTGGATTCACAGGGGCTGCGGGAGCACTGGTACTCCCTGGTGCGCTTGGCGTGCTTGGTAACTCGACAGTCGAGGTGCTCATCGCACGGGGCATTTCCGGCAGGCGTTGCGCCTCGACGACGGGGTGTTGGCCTGTGTTATAGGCCGTCACGACCGCGTGAGGATCAGGCTGCTGAGCGCTCGGCGTCATGGGAACACTCGTGTAGCTCGGAGTGGTGGAAGCTCCTGGCGCGCCTGCAAGGCTGTGGCCAATGTCGTCAAGGTCGGTGGTCAGCTTGCTTGCGACACCAGCGATGTCATCCCTGTACTTCGCGGTGAGGTCTGTTGATGACGGTGTAACAGCGGTGCCAGCCGTCTCGCTGGTGATGGCGTCTTTGATTTCGCTCGTACCCGTACTGACAAGATTCGCGATGTGCTTCTTGGCCGCACGAATCTTCCCGGCGGCGTCCAACATCCATCCAGAGATTGCGGTGAAGTCGGCACTCTCCTGGCGGAGCTGGCCCGCGATGCTCGAATATCCTTCTGACACACTGTTAGCTGTCCTGCCCTGCATGCCTTCATCGGTCTGACGCTTAGCATCGTCAGCAGATTCGGCCTGTGTTCGGGCAGCGGTCGATGCGTCATCCGCCACGACCTCAGCGACGTGGTACGCGCTCTCCGACTCAGATGGCCAGTGCGTTCCAATCAGGGCATACGGGTCATCGAGAGGCATCTCGACATCGGGTTTTGGTGCCATCAGTCAGGAACATCCTTCGGGGTACGTCTTGTCGATAGAATCTGTAATGTCATGTCCTGCAATCAACTCGGATTTGACATGCTCGACGTATCTCGTGAACCCGTCCAACATGGACTTATCGTCAGGACTATTCGCGTCGATAATGTCCGCGCGAGTCGCAGCCAGTTCCTGTGTCACCCACCCCAACTTGCTCCGCACCCATTCCCCAGACCCTGGACTACGGACACCCGTGAGCTGCCGAGCAACGCTCGCATCGTCGGGAAGCACCAATCCTGGTGACGCTGTTGCATTTCCAATAACAACGCGTGAGCAGTCTGGCATCGGATGACTCGCCCACACCTGCTCCACGTCCACCAGGCCCTGAGCCGACGCCGAACTGATCGTCCCCGCCGCGCTCGCCCCCGTGGGGGTGGTGGGGTGAGTCGAGCACCCCACCACCCCGAGTCCCACGCCGAGCGCGGCGACCAGGGACACGAGATACCTTGTGTCCGGCCGGGATTGATAGATAGTCATGGTCACACGCTATCCCCTCGTGCGGGTCTCTGGGGTAGACCAGTCCCCTGGACCATCGACCAGTTCCCCTGTCGGAGGAACTCCGACGATTAAATCGCACGAGTGGGTGTCCAGCTCGGGTGACCAGGTGCACCAGGGTTGCGGGTCGGCACCAGCGGGCGGAGCGCTCAGGATGCCGAGAGCCATGACACCCGCTGCGACAAGTCTTTTCATCGTCCCGCCCCCGTCCACACGGGGGAAGCCGATGGGACATGGATGTAGGACGGGGGTTGCCCCATGTCCTTGCCGTGCGTGGCGCGGCACAGGTCGAAATCCCAAGCGTCGGCGCAGGACTTTGGGTTCGGGTGGTCCTGGTAGCCCCCAGGAGTCGGGGTTGGTGTCGGGTCAGCGCCCGCGAGCGGGGCGGTGAGAAGACCGACCGCCGCTGCGCTCGCTGCCACGGCTGCGAGGATCAGGTTTTTCTTCATTTCTCTTCATTTCTCTGATGGTCGGTCAGATGTTTTGTCTGGGTTGAGGCCTACTTGCCGCCGAGCCTGTCCATGAGAGAGCCACTCGGGGCGGGCTGCACGGGAACGCTCGTCGGCTCGGGATACGGAACCACCTCGGGGACAGGCGTGCTCGTGATGGCGGGGTAGCTCATCACCGAATTCTCCGGAAGCTGGTCGTAGTCCTGCACTCCGAGCCGAGCCATTTCGGTCAGTTCGGTGGTGGTCGGGTAACGGCGGGGCAAGGCACCCGCACGCTCGCGGGCTTCCTCGCGCTCTTCCCAGCGGTCGAGCACAGCTTCCTCGGCGGAGTTGCGGGGAGTCGGGTACTGACCGTCGTCGCCGCCGTCGTCATCATCGTCGTCGTCGCGCGCCGTGCGTGCGGAACTCCCGCCGTCGAGCGTCGTGCCCCACCACAGCAATCCACCGATAGCGGCGATGGTTCCGACGAGCCAAACCCACCAGGGTATTCCACTGCCGCCGCCCGTGCTCTTCGACGGTGCGGGCTTTGTGGTCGTGGTCGGTGTCACCGTGACGGTGTGAGTAGCGGTCGCAGGTGGTGTGTAGCTCGGCAGGTTCTTCTCCCACTGCCTGGCATCGTCATATCCAGGATCCCCGGGGTACAAAGTCGTGGGCGCAGCAGCGGCCACGGGCATCGCGCCCGTCGTGCCGTCCTCGGTGGCGAGCATCGTCAGCGGGACAGCGGCCAGGACGGCGCTCAGTCCAACCACCGCGCCAATTCGCTTGAGAGTCATGCTGATACCTCCTGAATAGAGTGCTTCTGGTGCCATTCGGCAGCCGAGCTGGGCAGTGTCCACGTGCTCGGGAGAACCATCAGCTTCAAGTTTTTGAGTCGGTCGTCCGTCACGTCGAGTCGGGTTGGGATGCCCACAGCCAGGGCTCCTGCCGCAGCCAGTGCGACTGTGCTCCAGCGGAATCGGCTGTCCAAGTCCGTTGTGTCGATGCCCGTGAACTTGTCCTTCATCGTCTTCGTGACCGACTCGCGTCCTGCTGTCCCACCGACGAATCGACCCAACACCCATTTCACCAAAGTCATCGGGGGGATCTCGCTTACCTTGATATCCGCGTCCACCAGTCGTCGCATGATCTCGCCCGAAAGCATCATGCGCCGAGGGCCGCTGGGATCCTCGTGGATGGGGTCGCAGAGGGGTTTCATCATCACAACGAGAGCTGGCTTCCCGCTGCGGAGAACAGAATCCAGCACACCCTCGGCGGTCTGCGTGGTGCGGTGAACGGTAGCCGCGATGCTCCTGTTGCTGTTCGCCGAGGGCGCGGGAACCCACTTCACCAGAGGGATTGGAGAGTCCTCGGCTATCAGGACAATCGAGCACCCCGAGGTCACAGGGTCAAGTGCGACGACATGCCTGCTCATAGTGAATACCCCCCTGCGGATGGTCTTTTCGTCACCGTGTTCTCCTCTGATTTCTCGGTCTGCTCTTGTTCCTCGACCGACTCGGACTGCTCGTCGGCGGGTGCGGGTACAGGGGGCGTGACAGGGCTTTTAGTGGTCGAGCCCGGTCGGGGTTTCAGCGTGCCGATCTGTTCTCCGCCCGCCCACTGGTCGCTCAGTGGGTCGAACTTTTCAGCTCCAGCAAGGAGGTTGCCTCCGCTGTCGGTAAGCACGACAACCTCGGTGTCCGCGATGGTCTCAGCGCCACCCTTACGCCAGTCCGCAGTGGCTTTGATGCCGAGCCTGGGATACAGACTCGGCAGTGAGCCAGCGACTTTCGCGCTCTGCTCCCAGATGGTGCGAACCTCATCTGAGGGTGCCTTCGCCAACACCACCGAGCCAGGTGAGTAGGAGTAGGGGGTTTGCACCTCCACAACCTGCTTGCCGACCCTATCGACGTACAACGCACGTCCTGGGTGGGTCAACCGCCCACCGATACGGCGTGCATCATCGCGCAGATTCTCCGGAACGAAGGTTCCCGTGACAGTGCGCTCCCCTGGCACACCCAGCAAGACAGCAAGGCCGAACTGGTCCTGCAACGACACAGGAATGGTGTCGGCGTAAACGTCCTGCGCGGCGATGAGCACCACGATCCTTGCTTCCCTGCCCACTCGGATAATCCGTGCCAGCCGTGCCATGAACAGCTCCAGCCCGTTCTTCTTATCCAGCTCGGAGACCTCCGATTTCATGGTTCCGAACTCGTCGAGCACGAGGAGGATGCCCGGGTATCGGGCATACGGTTCTGCCGTCGTGCGCTTGGCGATCTTCGCCTCGGCACGACGCCGCTCCAATTCGGCACACACCTCGGCCACGAGCAGAAGATGCTGCGCGGGCTCGCTACTGACCATCCGCACATTCGGCTGCTCGGCCAAAGCCGCGTAGTCCGAGCCCTTGCCGTCGCCGAGATAAATCTCCCACCCGCTGAGCCGAAACTGCTCAACAACGCTGCGCACCCACACCGACTTACCGACACCAGGCTGCCCCGCCGCGATGCAATGCCGAGTGCTGGTGACAGTGGGAGCGATCAGGTTGCCTCGTGCATCCCACCCCACGGGCCAGCGCGCCTCGGGCACCCGACGAACGGCGTCATCCACAGTGGCAGCGGGCACAGGCGCCGGAAGCGCAGCCGCGTCGGGAAAGGCACTCGGAGCATCGTCAAAGCGCATCACCACCCCGCCATCGGCGGTATCCGCGAGTCGCAAATTCGAGGAGTCCATGCCCGCCGCGCGGAACCCATTGCGCAGCAGGTCGAGACCCTTTGTCCACTTCGCCGCGCTCGCATTCGAGCTGTGGGAGAACGCCAGCTCCAACCCGTCCTGACCAATCTCAACACCCGCGATGGACGGAATCCCGACCGTGGCGACTTTCCGCTCGACTGCCCCATACCGTCCACTGAGTGTCTCCGAGGTCGTCTGCGAGTCCGCGATTCCAGCGCTCTCCGCCAACCTCGCGAACCAGTCGTCATCCCTCAACGTGCCGAGAATTCCGTATCGCTGCTGCACGTCCCCGTGCCACAGCTCAGCCACTGTTCTCGCCCACGCCATGAACTCCGCGTCGTCCAACAATGTCGCGTCCAGTCCCGCGAACACGTCAGGGCAGCTATCGGTCTCGACCAATCCACCGTTTGGTCGCAGCACCGCGAGGGGGCCAGCATCCGAGCGACCAACACCCAACCGCGCGGCGAGCGCGGGCGGGCACGCAGCGCGCCAGTGCCACACGATCACGCCCGACGCCAAGGCGCGGGTCGCTCCCGTGTACCGCACTACGGGCTGTCCCAACAAACGCTTCTCCTCAGCGGCGAATCGCTTGCCGACCTCGGCCACCGCGCGGTCGGCGTCCGCCTGTGCCCGCGCCATGATGGTCTTCACGCGCTCGGCGGTGCGCTCGCGTTCGGCATCGGCCTGGTCGGCGTCGCGGAGCAGGTCACGGTGCGCGGCTTCCGCCCTGCGGACATCCTGACGCCACATAAATTCATCGCGCGCGTGTTGCTGACGCGCCTGGGCCGCGCACCGCGCGGCGCGATTCGAGGACGCCATCACATCCACCTCGGCTCGGAGGCGAGGAACGTCATGGCGGCGCGAAGCGCCTCGCGCCCTTCAGCTTCCGCGTTCTCCTGGGCGGCACGAACCATGCGCGCCGCGCTGTGCTCGGCGGACGCGAGTTCCTCCCGAGCGTCGAATCGAGCCGAAGAAAGCTGTCCGGGGCGGGCGGGCACCGAGTAGCTCCGGGAACTCCCAGAGCCCCGAATGGCGAGCCAGATGATGAGCCCCGCGCCCGCCAACATGACGAGACCAATGAGGCTGTACTGACCACCGAGAAGTGAGAAGCCCAGCAGCGCAAGGACTGTAACGCCAATCCACTTGCCCACTCGGTCTCACCTCCAAAAGCCATGCTCACGGGCTGGGAGCGCTTGCGCGAGCAGTTCCGTGAGCTATTAACTAATTCTAATCAAAATATTCGCTGTGTCAACCCTTGATTTCACCAATCCCGGTGTCTACCAGGCTTTCCCGTTACTCTGGCATTAACACCACCGTTTGCTATCTGGTCAGGAACCGCCCGTGAGCTGGGGTTTAGGGGAAACGGGAGACACGAGAAGTTGCGAGAGCGGGGTGTTTCCGCAGGTCAGAAGCCATAGATGCTACTGAGTGTGAGAGTAAATCTGACGGAAAAGTCCAGGTCACTGGGGTTCTCGGGAGGTCAGAAGGTTCGCCGCGAGGTGTCGTCCGAGGCGAAGCCTTGGGCGGCAGCGAGCATCGGGCGTGGCGCTGGGGAGGGAGTTCTTCTTACGGCACGGAGATGCGGAGTGCCGAGAAGGGTTATGGGACGGGCGAAATGGGGCGCTGAGGGCTCTTACGGGCGGGGTTACGAGAGGGCTCGGGAGCAAGGGTGCGAGGGGCGCTCGGATGGCCGTGAAAGGGTGTTCCTAGCAGGCCCTATGCGAGTGTGCTCTCACCCGAAATCAAGGGGCTCGGGAATCTTACGGAGCGTCTTACGGAGCCCCTTACGGCCAGTCTTACGGAGCATCTTCCATGCGGCCTTACGAAATCGGGGTCACCAGAGGGTCGAGCGGGCGGGCAAACTGGCTCAGGACACGGCTTGGAGGCCGTGGCGGCGCTGGGTCTCGGCCTCGGACAGCACCTTGCTCACGACCGAATGATGGACGCCCGCTCGCTCGGCCACGATGTTCTTCCGCCCCTCAGTCTCCGACAGAGCGAGGATCCGAGCGACCGTGGCCACGGGCTGACGGACGGCGCGAGATTCCACGATGCGCTCGGCCAGCGCGACGAGTTCTGGCGCGGGACTCGGCGCGTCACCACTCCCCTGCGGCGCGCTGGGCGGCGCGGGGCGCGTCGCGTTGGGCGCGGCCGTGGAGACGGCGCGCGACGCGGGACGCGATGCGTCGGGCGCGCTTGAGGTGATTGGGCGCGGCGCGCTGCTGGACGCTGGAGGTTTGCTGACCTGGGGTGATGCGGCGCGTTGGGCGACGCGGCGGGGCGGCTTATCCCCCACGGCGACGAGCGCGAGCGTCGCGACGCCAATCGCCAAATCAATCACCAAGGGCAAGACGAACGCGAGCTGACGCGGGATGTGCGCGATCACCGCGAGGTCGCGCAGCGCGACGAAACTCAACAGGAACGCGCCGAGTGCGAGGCCCGTGGTGGCTGCAACGGCGGCTCGATACACGCGGCCCGAGGCGGTTGTCTTGGCCAGCACGGCGATGCCGTGAACCGACGCCAGCAGCACTGTGGGCGGCACCATCGCTACCGCTGCCGCGAGCCACCGGGTGCTCTCGGTGGCGGTGAGCACCGCATGGGCGACGTTCCCGATAAGCGAAACGGCGGTCGCTCCAGCTAACCAGGCCCAGAAGAACCGC
>NZ_MAFQ01000028.1 GCF_002013895.1 Mycobacteroides franklinii
CGCTGCATGACTTTTAGCCCATCGGGCAACATCGCGCTAGGCACCCACAGATAGAGATGCGCGTCCTGCGCGAGGATGGATTGCACGGGCATATCGCAGATGTCGTCGAGCGCCATGGTGGCGTAACGCGGTCTGAGCCCGCTCTCTGGCGACATGCCCGAGCGCCGATTCCCGAACCGCCAGGGCGGGTCGGCCAGCACGCAT
This sequence comes from Mycobacteroides franklinii, assembly GCF_002013895.1. Taxonomy (GTDB): domain Bacteria; phylum Actinomycetota; class Actinomycetes; order Mycobacteriales; family Mycobacteriaceae; genus Mycobacterium; species Mycobacterium franklinii. The sequence goes on from NZ_MAFQ01000028.1 coordinate 205, forward strand.
TTGAAGCCGTCTGGGGTGGTGGGGAGGTTCATCGGATTCAGTACGTGAAAGCCATCGGCGTCCAATGTCCATAAGCCTGGACCAGGAGTATCCCAATGGTTCGAGGCGTCGTGTCCTGCGAGGGACATTCCTGATTCACCATTGCGTCGAGCCGATACACCGGCATCGGGCGCACGAGCCCCGGAACGATTTTCGTTCCTTGTGTCCCCTGATCCCGAACGTCCGTCAAGACGTAGCGGCAGCCGATGGGTGGAATCACCGATTGTATGGACTGCTCTTGCGCCAGGTCGGCGGCGTGCTCTTCAGGCTTCACATAATGCTCGTGATAATCACGCAGAACCCCCGCCTTCGCGGAGTCGCGCGTATTCAAACCATCGATGACAGACTGCGCTTTCTGCCGTTGCTTCTCGGGTGTGAAGTGTGACAGCTCTGGCGCGGTCGTGTCTTCATCGGGGAAAAACAACAAGAGCCCCATGAACGCAACCATGAGCACTGCGATAACCGCTCCGACACTCAGCAAGGCAAGCCCGAAGCGGGATTTCGCCGATGCCCCCGAACCGCGAGCCGAATTTCTCAGGACCACCCCGGCGACGAGGGCTGTCACACCCGCAAGGAGGATTGCAGTCCAGACGGTTGCCGACGACGAGTTCCCCTCGTCTGGATGGGTATAGAAGATAACAACACCCGATATAGCCAGTATCGCCGCACCTACGAATACGGTGAGAGCGCCAGCACCAAACCTGTTTTTGTACACAGTCATCCGTTCGGGTAATTCAAATGCACGAATTCCGCTTGGGCGGGTCCGCCAATGAACGAGGGGTCTATCGGAGCCCAGCTCTTGTGGAAGTTATTCGTCCCCGAGTGCTGGTCCACTACGTCCATCAAGGTGCCATCGGCTGCCCGTACCTGTCCGGCATAGACGGCAACGTGGTCAATCTTCCCAGCATTGTCCTTGTAATAAACAAGGTCTCCCGGCACCAGTCCCGCCTTGGACGGGGCTAGAGGATCAAGCCCGCTAGCGGTAGGAGTTCCCATCACACCCGTAATCTGTCCCCGCCCTGAATGCTGAGTTAGGTAATCATGAGATGCGGCGGCGTTATTCCAGGTTTGTGATTCGTGGTTCCATCTGTTGAAGGTGTCTTTGTTGTAATACCAGTCATCGCGGTCGCCGTGGTGCCAGTCGTCCCAACCGTCGCCCTCGTCCTTGAATCCACCTGCGCGCAGTGCCTGGGATACGAAGTTTGTGCAGTCTTCTGGATATACCTTGTAGTCAGGGTTATTTCCGTCTGCCCACTTGTCAGCGTATTCGATTGCTCTGCGACGCGCCTCCGACAAGTCAGGCGGAAGAATCAAATCATCGCCACTGCCCTTGTCCGTTTTGTAGTCCATCGCCTGGGCACCAGCGAGCGTGCGCCCTTCTAAGCCCCGCGCCTCGGCGGTCAGCTCACCTGCCACCTTCTCATCGGTGGACGCCAAACCCTGTGCGTGCCAGCGCAGAAACTCGGTGAGCTGCTGGGCCTCGGCCTTGCGGGCGGCGCGCTCGGAGTCGCTGCCACCGCTTCGGGCGTCGGTGACCGTCAGGTCTTCGCTGACCGTGTATCCCTTACCCTCGACTTCCTGGATAGCATTGACGGTCGCACGCTTGGCCCCGTCAATGTCCTCAGCACCACGGCGCGCGATCCGCGCAAGTTCCCTCTTGATGGAGCACTGGGTTCGCACCATGTCCTGGGCTTCACGCGCATCGTCGTAAGCGGCAGTAGCCCCCGCACCCGTCCAGTCGGTGCCGCTAGGCGCTCGTACGTTGTTGACGTGCTGCTCAAACGCCTGTTCGGACTGGTCAGCGAACTTCTCCCACGCCGTCGCGGCCTCGTGCAGATGCGTGGTGGTCCACTGGAATATCTGGGATTTCGTCGGCATCTTCGACGGTGCGATGGCAGCCACTTACATCGTCTCCCCGAACGACTTGGCGCTGCCAACATCGGTGTTCTCGTACCCGTTCGCGCCAGCGCGCAGAGTCCCCGACCGACCTGACAGGAACGCCGCTTGATCAGCCCGAACACCCGAAATCAGGGCATGCACGGACTGCACAGCGCCAGCGGTGGGCTGCGAACCACCAGCAGAACCAGCAATATTTGAGCTGTTCAGCTCACTTGCAAGGTCATCGCTTCGTCCCGCTGCTCGGCGCAGTCCACCAGGATCCACATTCAACGACTCAGCCATTTCGACAGTCCTCCCAGTTAACGCGAGAATAACACCGTGGCGCGCGGTAGGGACTGGACAATGCCTGCTCAGCCCACCGCCTCGCCTTCCTCGGCCAACCCTTCCCCCTCCACATCTGAATCGCGCCGCACTCTCCAGGCCGCTGTTCTACATGCCGCCGAACACCACACTTTCCGCCTCCCACGGCGCGGCTGACGGAGCACCGCTGCACACCCCAGACACCTCACCATTTCGTCACCAGATTCCGCTTCTGTGACGAAATGGGCACCCTCTCCCAGACCCTCCAGCACCCTATTCGACCACACAATTTCCGTCCGCCGGCCGTCACCGCTGCCTTGCGCCGTCAACATCGGAATCTCGTAGCGGTACCAGCCATCCAGCATCCCGTCCCACAGCGCACTGGCATATCCGCTCACCACGACCGACGCATCAGCCCCGACGCACGCCTCGGCCAACTCCCGATGCGCCTTCTCCGACCTCATCTCCACCCGATACTCCCCGCCGCGCCGAACCCCCTTATCCACGATGTACGGAGGGTCCACATACAGCAGGTTTCCACGGTCACCACCGTACGCCGAAACCAGCTCGACGGCGGGGCGACACTCCAGGCTCACACGCTGAATCCGCTTGGCGGCAGCACCAATTCGTCCCGCGTACCGCTGGAGAACAACGGGCATCGGGGTGGACACGGGTCGCAAGTCGTGCCGCCAGCCCGTGCGCGTGAGGCTCCCGGACCTCCCTTGCGTCAACGCCACGAACACCCGCCGCGCAATCTCCAGCTCGTCCAGCTCACTCGAAATCTCTTGCGCCAGTGCCCTTTCAGCCCGACTGTGCGGGGTCAGGGAACACATCCGTTCCAAGTCGTCGGGACGGTCCCGCAACACCCTCCAGAAAGTCATCAGGTGGTTATCCAAATCGTTGACGGTCTCTTGGCGCGAGGGCCGCTTCGCCAGCAGGACAGCCAGGGAGCCCCCGCAGACCTCGATGTAGTGTTTATGTGCGGGCAACACCGAAGCCAGCCGTGGGGCTAGCCAGGCTTTTCCACCGAAATAAGGCACGGGAGAACGGGTCACGAGACGTGATGCTACCGGGAATCCCCGTCTCTTCTGGGATTTCCGCAGCCACAATCCACCGAACGCTCCCCTGCGGTCTTGTGCACGTGGCACACGACATACCAGTCGATGTCGCCCCGCTCGGCGGGCGGCAGAGTGTCCAGACACGCTATCCACTCGTCTATCTGCTCAACGGCGATCACGTGGACTTGCGTGTCGGGGTGATAGTCCCACCCCGAGTCCAGCTCAGCGTCGGGCTGATCGTCCCAGACACCTTCGGGCAACTCGGTGTCGGATGGAGCCCACCGCATGGCGTCTGACCACGGGTACTGCCAATCATCCAGAGACTCGTCGTCCCCATCATCGAGCAGTCCGTCAATCCGACCAATCAGGTCATCCATGGGTCACCGTTTCCGGTCGAAAACGTCCGGAAACTCCCCCACCGTGTGACGGGTTTCCGAACACCCGTGTGACGGGTTTCCCCGTCCCCGCACCCTCCCAGCACCCCCGCACTGGCTCGGACGACCCCAAGCCTTCGGCTCGGAGCCGCCCTCGCGCGGAACACCCTGATCTGCGCGGCCACGGGTCAGCCCGACTCCCCGAGCACTCGGTACAGCGTGCTCCTCCCGACACCCAGGCTCCGAGCCACCTCGGGCACCCGATGACCCGCCCCAACCAATGTCCGAGCCTGCTCGACCTGTCCATCGGTCATCGCCGCTGGACGCCCAATCCTGGCTCCCCGCGACCGCGCGGCCTGGAGTCCAGCCTGCGTCCGCTCGATGATAAGCGCCCTCTCGAACTCAGCCAGCGCCCCGAACACGGACAGAACCAGCCTCCCCGATGCCGAGGACGTGTCGATGGATTCGGTGAGGCTGCGCAGGTGAATCCCCTTGGCACTCAGGGATTCCACGAGTTCCAGCAGGTTCCGCAGGGAGCGAGCCAGGCGGTCGAGCCTCCAGACGACCAGGGTGTCACCCTCGCGCAACACTTCCAGGCACTTGTCGAGTTCGGGTCGGGAGGAGACCGAGCCCGACACTCCCTCGTCCACGAACACTCGCTCGACGCCAGCGCCGTTGAGGGCGTCGAGCTGGAGGTCGGTGGACTGCTCGACGGTCGAGACCCGCGCATAGCCAATCAACATGTCTCTAAACCCTCAATCATCTGAGATTCGGGAATCCTCTTGTGGGACAGGCTTTTGAGACCGTGAATGTCATGGTCGGCGTAACACGACCTCTCGGAGCCGAGTCGTCCCAAAGGTGTTCGGTTCTGGGACTGGCTGAGAGCGACATACAGACCGACGATGAGCAGCCGTTCCTCGTGGGTCAAGGGCGGCTCGGTCTCAGTCATCCGACTCCACCGCCTCGACGTACTTGTTCACCAATCGCGCCCAGCACCAACGGAGTTCGGATACCGCCGACTCCCGTGCCGAGTCGGAACACATGACCAGCACGTCGTCACGACTGTCGGCGGCGTGGCGCTCTTGGAGGGTGCGGGCAGCCCCGAGAACCCGTGACCAGCCCGTCGTCAGCGCCGCCCACGCCTCCGGGTTCTCGTCAGCCGAGCAGCGTTGGGCGTCGGGGCCACGGGCGTGTTGCGGTTCATCGAACAGTTCGGCGAGAGCCATCAGATGCGCTCGGAGCGTGGGGGTTTCGGACATGACTCGACGCTAGGACGGATGGGCGAGGAGGGCAATCGAGAAGGGCGCACGTCCCCACGTATTGCGGACTAGCGAGGTCGTCCAGGCTGATTCATTAGTCCAAAGTCCGCCCCAAAGTACTGCTTACAATCTCACTCAGGGGTGCGTTTACGTTCTCGGGCGGCGTCATATCCAGCTTGTACTGGTTGTATCCGCCCTGTTCCGCGAGGGCAAGGAAGTCGGTCTTTCGCCCCCACCAGTCGTTAACCGAGAGTGTGCCGCCGACCCACGGGATAGAGGCATCCCAAGCGCGTTGGTCAGCGTTCTCCGGCGCAAGGACGGCGATGGCAGCGAGCCCGAGGATCGCGGACTCTGGCAATCTCACCGCGTCGGGGGTGAACCTCATCGAATGATTACCCGCCACACCGCCGCAAAGCTGTAGCTCGAAACCTTCCTCAACGTCGTCACCATGACCATGTGCACAGCGATGCACGTGATAGAGGACATCCGCGATATCGGACCGACCATCAGAGCTTTGCTTTTTTATCTTGTAGGGGAAGCGAGTCCTGTACAGGTCGATAGCAGGCATCCCGATGTGCTCGAAGACGAGTAACTCTTCACGGATGATGTTGGTGAACCGCTTAGCGTTGGGTTCCTTGCTGCCGAATCGCTTACTTGCCGTCCCATCAACGGCGTTGCAGGCGTGAAGCATGGCCGCCTCTCCGTAGACCTTGCGGCGTTCACCTTCGTGCCGCCTAGCGACCTCCAACGTCTCTAACGCCAGCTGAACGCAATGACCAACCCTCACAACGAACAGGGTAAGACTCTTCTTGGGATTTCAGAAGAGTGCCGCAGCGGCTTCATCGAAGCCATCACGTGCACTGACCCCAGATGCCACTATGAGTCGAACACTCCCCCTGTTCGACTCGGACACAACAGGATTCAGGAAAATTCTTTCGACCAATTTCTCCAGAACGCGTCATCTGGAGGGGTGAAAATCGAAATGTGTGATGCGCTAGATGAATGGCCAGGAACACGACCGCGCACCTCGCGGTGGTCGATGCTGCCCTGGTACGGGCCATAGCCGCCCAAGTGGCCGATGAGCTTCGTCCCGCCCTCGCCCAAGCTCCTCGCCAATGGCTGACCCCTGAGGAAGCGGCTACCTACCTCAAGGTGACACCGCAGAAGCTCGCAGACTTGCGCTACCTGCGAGAAGGGCCGACTTTCCGCAAGGTCGGGCGGCTCATCCGCTACACCCACGAGGATCTGGACGCCTGGCTTGACCAGGGCACTGTGCAGACCCGCGACTCCGCGTAACCCCCGGATAGTCTCAGCACATGGCAACCATCGAGAGCTACACCGTCGCGGGCGGCAAGCGGTACATGGTGCGCTACCGAGCCCCCAACGGCAAGCAGACCAAGAAGCGTGGATTTGGGACGAAACGTGCCGCCGAGGCGTTCGCCGCGACGGTCGAGGTGGACAAGATGACGGGCGCATACGTCGCCCCCTCGTTGGGACTGATCACGGTTGGTGAACTTGGCCCCGACTGGTTGGAGAAGAAGACAGCATTCGTGTCCCCTTCATGGGCGCACACGCTGGAAATCGCGTGGCGCGTCCACGTCAAGCCTCGCTGGGGTGCCACCAAACTCAGCGACATCGACCCTCTGCAAGTCGAGACCTGGGTGGCCGAGCTTTCACGTGGCAAGTCCGCGACCGTCGTCATCCGTGCACACAACATTCTGGCTGGGATACTGGATGACGCTGTGAAGGCACGCCGCTTGGCGTCGAACCCGTCGAGACACATCGACAACCTCCCGAAGAAGCGTGGCAAGAAGCACGTCTACCTCACCGCAGACGACGTGGACGCCCTGGCGAATGCCTGCCTGACGCCTGACAACCAGACCATCGTCTATGTGCTTGCGTTTTGCGGACTCCGTTGGGGAGAACTCATCGCGCTGCGGGTCAGGGACATCGAGTTCCTGCGACGGCGTATCTCGGTCCATCGGAACGCCGTGTGGGTCGGCACCAAATGCAAAGTCGGAGAGACCAAAGGCAAAGAGAACCGCAGCGTTCCCGTCCCCGAGTTCGTGCTGACCAAGCTGTCCGAGCAATGCAGGGGCAGGGGGGCCAACGACCTCGTGTTCCCGAACCGTGAGGGCACGTTCCGTGGGGTGAACAAGGCTCCGCGCGGCTGGTTCGCGCGAGCGGTCGCTCGCTCCGGCATCGACTCCACAACCACCCCGCACTCTTTGCGGCATACCTGCGCAAGCCTCACGGTCTCAGCAGGAGGCAATGTCCTCGTACTTGCGCGGATGCTCGGACACAAGGACGCATCGGTCACTTTGAAGACCTATTCCGACTTGTTCGACTCCGACCTGGACGCGCTCGCCGAACAGCTTCACACGAAGTACGAACTGGCGGATAAATCCACCCCTGCCCGTGGGCACATTTTGGGCACAAACGTGCCCGATTGAAGCCGAACCCACCCGATGACGTGGGGCATATGAAATGCTCAAATACCATTTTCGAGCTCCTGACCTGTACCTGAAAAGGGGTTCAAGTCCCCCTTCGCCCACAAGTAAGTGGGCTGAGAAGCCCAACGACAAAGGGTCAGGAACTCGAACAGGGTTCCTGACCCTTTCTCATTCTCACGGCACGTGGAGTGGTCCTCTTCGGTGCGCGGCCGTCTCGCGGGCTGTTCGTACAGCTGACTGTTGGTTCGCCAGTGGCGTGAGCGCCCGGTTTCTAGACCAGGTCCGATAGCGGCGGTGTTTGCGTCACCGAATCGCGGAGCGCGTAGATCGTCAAAGTTTGCTCTATGGGTGGACGACTGTCGGTAACAGTCTGTACCGTTATCTCCAGAGTCTTTGCCTTCGTGCGATGGAGATGATTGTGGCCGGGTATGAAATACCGACAGAACGCCTGACAACAGCGACCGATGACCGCAATCCCAGTGCCTCGGGGGCAGCGCATGAAATGTTTTCTGCCGGTGATCGCGAAACCGCGCCGTCCTCGGGAAGAGACGGAGTTCGGCATCTCACGGCATTCGCTATAGGTCTCATCTTGGTGATGGCCGGGGTAGCTGGTTTCCACCATCTGTATCGCGGTGGGGATAGTGCCGGGGACTGGATCGTGTGGGTCGCGGCGTTGCTGGCCTGGCTGACCGCGCTTGGCGGCGGAGTCAAGTTGGCTACCTGGGGCATCAAACCGGTCATCGATGCGGTATCCGAGGCGGCTCAGGAGCGGTTCTCCGAAGCTGTGCAATCAACGGTCGCGGCGCTCGGGATCGTCTTTGGCGCGGTGGGCTTGTGGTGGGTGCTGCGCGGCGGATACGCCCAATGGTGGCAGTCGATTTCCGGTGAGCCGGGGTGGTCGCTGACGGTGGGCGTCGGCCAAATGCTGGTCGCAGTGCTGGCGGGGGCGACACTGTTCACCGGCGGTAAGTATCTGGCCGGTTTGACCGGGCAAGTTCTTGCCGATGCTGGGCTCGTCAGAACCGAAAACACTGCTGCACACCGCAATCCAACCGACGATGGAGCAGGTGCTGAGTCGCATCCAATGCTGGTCGCGGCGCTGGCCGCCGGTGGACTGGCGCTGGTGGCGATGACGGTGTGGCTGACCCCGAAACTCGCTCCCACCGTCATCGGTACTAACGCCGTTGCCGCGGCCGGAGCGATCGCGGCACTGTTGTTGTGGGGCGTGGGGGCAAACCTGGGCTGGTGGAAAGGCCTGGAAGGGCTGTACGCCTGGGCCACCGCAGCGTCTGAAAAGACAGCCGCTGTCGCCGGTATCGTTGCCGTGCTGATGTTTTCGGCCGGTGGACTTGGTCTGGGCTGGTTCACCCCGGCGACGGTGCCGCAGGCGCACGCCCAATGCCCACCCGATTGCGGCGGCGGCTCCAACGGGTCCAACTCCTACGGCCCGGATGCCTCCCAGTTTCAGCCGCCGCAGATGCCCAACCAGATGCCGGACTACCAGGGCGGTAACTACGGCTCCAACCAAGCCCCGCTAGATCAAAATTCAGGAATCTCGATCTACAACACCCAAGCGCCCTCGGTGAGCCAAGGCACCAGCGGTCAAAGCGCGCAGCAGTCGCTGCAGGGCTCTCAGACACCCCAGCACGGCAGCCAAATCCCGGATTACCAATCCGCGACCCCCTACACGCAAGGGCCCGGTGCCCCCAACCCGGATTACAATGGCGGGCAAGCCAATCAGGGTGCTCCGCAGCAGCAGACGCCTCAACAGCCGCCAGCCATTCAAGACCAAGGTCAGCAGCCACCGCAACAGTCCGATCAGCAGAAGATCGATGACCTGACCAAGCAGCTGCAACAGCAGAAGGGGCAGCAGAAGCAGAACGGCAATCAGAAGCTGCCCAAGGCGCCGAGCAAGGACAAGAAGAAGGACGATCAGCAGGATCGCGATAAGCAGTCCGGTGACAACGATCTGACCGCACTGTTGTTGGGTGCCGCCTCCACACGCCGCCGTAAGCAAGGCGAACAAGACCAGCCCGAACAAGGCCAGCAGCAGGCACAAGGCCCCGATACGCAGGCGCTGCCCCAAGATGGTGCGCAGATGGGTCAGTCGCTGCCCAGCGACGTCACCAACACCGTCTCTGACAGCGTGAATTTGGGCCAGTCCGCAGGATCGGCGGCGCAGAATTTCGGGTCAGCGGCCCAGGCCGGGGCGTCGATCGCGTCCAGCGCACAGTCCGGGGCAGTCAACCCCATGGACGCGGTTGCGTTGGTGCAGGGCATCTCCGGAGGGATCAGCAATACCGCCGATGCGGTGAACTCGGGCACCTCGATCGCCTCGACCTGGCTCAATGAGGCCGGCCAGGGTGCGCAGCTGGCGGCTGACGCCAACCCGCAACTGAAACCGCAGGCTCAACAAGTGGAGCAACTGACCATGACCGCCGGACAAGTTTCTGACCTGACCGGCCAGGTCGCCGGCGGTGTCTCCCAAGCGTCCGGGCTCGTCAACACCGCATCTAGCTTGGGTGCCTCCGGCATGCCGGATACCAGCGGAGCGAGTGATCTGCTCTCCGACGGCGGCACTGCGCAGGCCCTAAGTGGCGGATCGGGCTTGGGCGGCCATCTTGCGCAGGCACCGATGGAACCGCCATCGCCCACACCGACACCGCCGAACTACCCGGAAGTACCCCGCACGATCACACCGACTCCGAGTGCCTCACCGGCACCATCCCCTAACCCTGAAATCCCCCGAACCATCACACTCACACCGCCCTCAACGAGTCCGTCGACGCCGCCACCGGCACCGAGTACGTCGTCAACCCCCGAGCCTCACCTGGTACCGCCAGTGACCGCACCAGGACCCACACCCGAACCGCCGCCTACAACCAGCTCAACACCGCCACCGACGCCAACGACAAACCCGCCAACACCATCGAGCACGACAGAGACTTCTCCACCAGCATCGAGCACGACACCACCGCCGCCCGCAGCAGGCCAGTGGGACCCAATCGATTTGAAGGACGTCACCTATGTGAAAGACCCGAATGTCGCCACCGGTCAAGAAGCTGCGCGGGGATACATCAATCAAGCGCTTGACAAGATGGGTATCACTGATCCCGCCGCTCGAGAGAACTGGATGAACGGATACCTGACAATGTCTTACCGTGAATCGACCTGGAATCCGAATGCCATCAACACGTATGACTCAAACGCGCAGGCGTCAACTTACACGGTTGCCGATGGCGAGGGCAACAACGATTCGCGCGGGCTTGTGCAAGCCATACCTACGACATTCGCGGGATATCACCAATCGGGAACCTCAAACAACATCTACGACCCGGTAGCAAGCGTCGCGGCATCGATGAATTACGTCATGCATTTTCCAGCCTACGGCGTTTCACGCGACGGATCTGACTTAGCTCAAATAATCCAGCAGGCCAATCCAAACAAGGGACCTAAGGGGTATTAGCTAATGCTGAAAGAAATTTCTGTGCGAGGACTTGCAATCCTCGGCCTGGTTGCAATCTTATGGTGCGCGGAACTTGTAGTAGCTTATGCCGATCCGGCCGTACTGCCAGCTAATATGTGGATGGACTCTCGACAAATTCCGTTGTACGACATCTACGCCTTTCCGCCGTTAGCGAGCGTTGCAAGGCCGGTGACGGATCCTAGATTCAAAATCGAGGAACTGTGCCAAAGTAAACTGCCTGATGCCCGTGTTCAGCATGGATTCGGTGGTGTTTCAGAACATGCGACGATAAACCAGAGCACAGAGGATTGGTCAGTGCAGGAACAGATCGTGCACTATCCTGGGGATACCTGGACGATGGGCCAAGCTGTAAATTTGATATTTTCTGAACTTATAGGACAAATTAAAGGTTGTGCAGATACTTCGGCGGGGGCGCAGGTCGATATCTCGACATCGATGGCGCGCTGTGCGAATATTACTTCTGGTGGATGCGGTTGGTTCGCGGCTAGCGTATTTATTCCAGAATCGGGAGTTACAGCCCATGTCTATTTGGCCTCCGCGGGTAACTCACTAGCTGAATTGGCGTTATGGTCACGAGACATCGAAGTTCGCTGGCCTCATCCAGCAGACAACTCAGTGCTGACAGCCTTGATCGCACCCCTGTGCCCCCGAGGGCAGTGTTGACGGTGCAATCGTTGTTGCAATATTGCGGCGGTGGCGGTGAGTTAATCTGTAGGCCCACCAGCGGTGTGGTCGACTGTCGCTGGCGGTGATTGTCGGAGTCTGGATCACGGTGCAGGGCAGAATCGTAGTTCCCGTGATCTCAGGGGACGGGCGACATCGCCGTTAACACGAAGTAGCCGACAAACACTGCCATTACATAAGTAGGAACCAGGCAGTAGCTCGGCCCATCGCTCGCAAGTCGTCCTTGATCGTGTGAGTTGTGGTACGCGCCGAGAGCGGTTTTTCGTCAGGACACGGCTCCTGGAGATTGTGACCAGGCATGTCTGACGGCACGCTTGCGCCAGACGGTCAGCTGAAGCACCGCGCTGACGGCCGCCCCGTCTTCGCAACGCCCGACTCCAGCGGTTGCCTCACGCCCGGGTGTCGGTTCGGCTACCGCTGTACGGTCGGCGGCGGTGGGTTTTCTATGATTCGGGCAATAAGGGGGAAGAAATGCCCGATCCATCCGTAGGCGACGACGACGCAGGCCAGCATGAGCCGCAGGGCCGGGGTGCTGTGCGGTGGCAAGAGCCGGGTGTCACGAAGCCGCGACCGCCTACGGTCGCTGAGGCGCGAGCCAGAGATAAGGCGCGCCGGGCCCGTGAAGCCGAGCAGAGGCTGGCCGAGGTGCAGGCGGAGAAGGCCGAGGAACGCCGCCGGACCCGCAAAAACGTCCTGATGGGTTCCGCGGTCGTGGCCGGCATTGCGGCGATCGTGGCCGTGGGTTACGCCGTGATCGACCGCGATGACGATGTCGAGGCCACCTGCGTGCAACAGGGCTCCAACGTCGTCGCCCCCGAGGAGTACTGCGAGCGGGGCACTCCGTCGTCGGGCGGCATGTTCATCTACGCGGGGTCGCCGTACCAGTACTACTACGGTGGGCAGAATCGCGGCATCGGCACGACCGCTACCGGCGGTAGTTTGGAACTGCCGAGAGGCACGACCGCCAAGACCAGCTCGGGCACTCGAATCTCCAAATCCGATGGCTCGGGCAGCGTTTCACGTTCCCCATCGGTATCGCGCGGAGGCTTTGGGTCCAGCAGCTCGGGAAGTTCGGGGAGCTGATGCGTCGCGAGCATGCGAGGCCCCGCCCCGGCTGGGAGCAGACGGTTGCCTCCCAAGGAATGTGTTACGGCACACCGGCGCGGATGGCCGATGGGAGCGATCGTCCGTACTGGGACGAGTCGGTTCATTACGTCTTCGATATGGACGAGGTACTCTCCCTCGAGGCCACCGTCGAGGTGCTGCATTCCATGTGCCTGGAAGCCGTAGAGCAGGTGATTCTGCTGGGCCGCTACCGCGATTTCGGTTTGCCGGAATGGACGTGGGAGCACGTCGAAAAATCTTGGCGCAGAAACGATCCGCATCTATACGGGCGCTTTGATCTGCGATACGACGGCCAGCGGCCTCCGGTTCTGCTGGAGTACAACGCCGATACCCCCACCTCGTTACTGGAAGCGTCTATCTTGCAATGGCATTGGAAGACAGAGGTGTTTCCCGAGGACGATCAATGGAACTCCCTGCATGAGCAGCTGGTGGCGCGCTGGAAGCAGATCGGTGGGCAACTCCCCGGTACGGAAACACATTTCACCTGGTCGTCGGCGGATCAGACCGGCGAAGATCATGTGACCCTGGCCTATTTACAGGAGTGCGCGGCCGAAGCCGGGCTCAACACCGTTGGCCTACCCATCGAGGAGATCGGCTGGGACCGCGACCTCAACCGCCTCGTCGACCTGGAAGAGGCACCGATCGAGTCGATCTTCAAGTTGTATCCGTGGGAGTGGATGCTCGACGACGACTTCGGCCGCCATGCCGTGGATCTGCTGCCCGAGACGCTGTGGATCGAACCGCTGTGGAAGTCGCTGCTGAGCAACAAAGCGATTCTGGCGGTTCTGTGGGAGATGTACCCTGGTCACCCGAATCTGTTGCCGGCCTATCTCGATAGCCCGCATGAGTTGACCGAGTACGTCCGCAAGCCGAAGCTCGGGCGGGAAGGCGCCAACATCACGGTGGTCGGTGCGGGATACGAGACGGCTACCGGCGGTGTTTACGGCGAAGAGGGCTACGTCTACCAGCTGCTCGACCCGCTGCCACAGTTCGATGGCATGAGACCCGTTCTTGGCGCGTGGATTGTCGGCGACGAATCGGCAGGCCTGGGGATCCGCGAGACGGCCGGGCTGATCACCGACGACGGAGCGGCATTCGTTCCACACCGGATACCACCTCAATAAGCGATATCAAGCACAGAGAGATGGGATGACTGCAATGAATGCAGCAGGATACTGGTCGATCATCGCGCACGGCGCGGCGGCCATTTGGCTTTACGCGGCAGTGGGTTTCGTGCTGATGGCCATCGGATTCTTTGTGCTGGACTGGACCACTCCGGGCCCGTTGCGTCAGATGGTCCGGGTGGGTCTGCCCAACGCCGCGGTCATCTCCGCGGCGGGACTGTTGTCGCAGGCGTTCGTGATTGTGCTGGCCATCTACACCGCTTCGGGGAACATCGCCGAGGGCTTGTTGCGCACCCTGGTATTCGGTCTCATCGGCATTGCGGCCCAGACGATCTGCATGAGGCTGATCGAGTGGGTGCTGGGTATCGATGTCGGTGAGCTGCTCGCACAGCGGAAGTTCGCGCCGACAACACTCGTCGTGGCCGCGGCCTACGTCGCGGTCGGGCTGGTCATCGCCACGGCGATCCTGTAGCCAGGGCCCGGCACGAGACCTAGCGCCTTGTGTCTACCCACTCCATGTAGGCCGAACCGCCCACGGGATTCCCTTGGTATTCACCGGTGTAGCTGTAGGCACCCACGTAGCCGCGGCCGTGCCCATAGCGGAGGGTGGAGTCGACGAGCCCGTCCACCGCAAGCACAAGGTGGCCGTGATCGTCGCGGACTGTCCAACTGAGACGATGCGGGATGCGCATGGAGCGCCCCTCCTCGTCGACCAACGGATTGTCGCGGTACTCGCTGACATCCATCCGGACGTCGGTGTACACCTCGGTGGACTTGCCGAGGACCCGCACATGCGCCAGCCGGCAGGCTACGGCGCCACGCGCGCGAACGTCGGTGAGCAGTACCTGGGCTCCGTTGCCGAGATCGATGATCTGGTAGGTGAAGAAGTCGATCGGCAGCTTCAATGGGTTCGGCAGCGGCCGCCGGGTGAGGGACTGATGGCTGAGGAACCGTGCGTACTCGAAGGTGCCCAGACCGCTGATCGCCATGGCACCCGCGGCGTCGGCGATCACACCTGTGTACTCGGCGAGCAGGCTCAGGTGGTCATAGACCGGAGTCTTGACGAAGTAGGACACCTGATCGGTGACGGTCAGCTCGATATCGGCTGAAAAGTGTTGGTACCGGCCGCGAACGGTGACGTGCGGATATTCGACCTGGATCTGTAGGTCATCTCCCCAACGCAAGACGCTGCCGTCCTTGGCGAAGTGGCAGTCGTGGGCCGAATCGTAGGCGCGGTAGTGGTGGTGATCGCCGGCCGCGGTAGAGGAAAGAACCGTGGCGGTGTGCCGGGCGTCCGCCGCGGTGAGGTAGTCGTTGTCGAACAACTCGGCGCCGGTCGCCCCGATCAGGGTCATGGTGTTCAGATACCGGTGCGGTGAATCCAGGTCGGGAAGGAAGACGCCGTAGTGGGTCGCCGCCCAAGGGCCGTCGTCGGCATGCGGCCGCAGGATGCCCGGGTTGGTGAAAGGCTTTCGCGAGGCTTCGAGACGGCGATCGATCCGGGGTAGGAGGCCGTCCACGATGAGACGTGACAGGGCGCGGGAGATGTTTTGGCCGGTCATCGGGTTCCTCCGTCGGTCATCGCAGCGTGTCGAGTCGGCCCGGTGGGTTCGGGCAGTAGGACGCGGTAGTCAGAGATCGAGAATTCTTTGGTGCGGCGCCGGTATTCGTGCACCAGGCCCGGCCAGTTGGTCGTCACGCGCCCGTCGGGACCCACGTACCAACTGTCGCAGCGTGACCACACGCCGACGGTGAGTCGAGCCTGCAGCCCCCCGTCGTACACCTTCTCGGTGCCGGGGTCGACGTCGATCGCGGTACCGCCCCTGAGGGCAGCGACGGCCTGGCGGATGTATACGGCCTGGCATTCGAGCATCGCGACAATCGAACCAGATCCCAGGTTGGTGTTTGGTCCGTACATGAGGAACATGTTGGGAAAGCCGGGCACCGCCATGCCGAGATAGGCCCGGGCCCCCTGACTCCAGCGTTCCCGCAACGTCGCGCCGTCGAGCCCGGTGATGGTCACATGATCGAGAAAACCGCCAGCGGCGAAGCCTGTTCCGTAGATGATGACATCCGCGTCGTGATGTTCCCCGGTGTCGGACAGCACCCCGTTGGGGGTGATCTCGACGATGGAATCCGTGACAAGAGTGACATTTTCGCGCCGCAGGGCCGGTAGGTACGCATTGGAGAAGAGCACACGCTTGCACCCCAGCGGGTAGTCGGGCCAGACCTTCTCGAAAAGTTCCGCGTCACCACGCGTTTGGTATCGCATGAATCTGCGGGAGAGACCAGTCATGGCACGGGACAGCAGTGGCGAGTAGTGCAGCACCCCGGTGAAGCCCTCGGTGAGTGCCAACCAGGTAAGACGTTGTGCACGCAAGGTTGCGGGCAGCCGCGAGGCCAGCAGGTGATGCAGCCGCGTAAGCCGCGAGTCGGGGCGCGGCACGATGTGCGGCGCTGAACGCTGAAAGACGGTGAGTGATCCGACGATTGGAGCGATTTCGGGCACCAGCTGGATGGAGCTGGCGCCGGTACCGATAACCGCGACGCGCCTCCCGAACAGGGACACACTGCCGTCCCATTGCGCGGAGTGGAACGATGGTCCGGCGAAGCAATCGCGCCCAGGGATGGCGGGGACTGCGGGCTGCGACAGCTGCCCGACGGCAGGTACCAGGACATCGGCCCAAAACTGGTCACCCCGGGACGTTTCGAGGCACCACCGGTTGGTGCCGATATCGAAGGACGCGGCGACGACCGAGGTGTTGAAGCGAATACGTTGGCGCACACCGTACTTGTCGGCAGCCGCGCGCAAGTAGTCAAGGATCTCCGGTTGTGGGGCGTACCGGCGTGACCAGCGGGGGTTGGGGTCGAAGGAGAAGCAGTAGTACGCCGAGGGCACGTCGCACGCCGCGCCCGGATAGGTGTTCTCACGCCAGACGCCGCCGACGTCGTGCGACCGCTCGTAGATGGTGACATCGTGTCCGGCCGCGATGAGTTGGATGGCCGCTGCCATCCCTGAAAAACCTGCGCCGATGATCGCTACGGAAGTCATGGAGCACCTCTCTACGAATTGACCGCTCGGTAATATATGTCGAAGTGACCGCGCGGTCAATCCCCCGGTGCGTGAAAAATGCCAGCATCGAGCGCACGAGCGATTGTCCGCCGGTGGGCTCCGCTACCGTCATATGTGTGCAACCCCTCCGGACCGGCAGCAAGGGAATGCCTCGTCAGGAACGGGAGCAATGGATCTTGACCGCCGCCGCCGATGAGTTCGGGGAATCGACTTTCGCGGCGTCGAGCATGAACGGAGTTGCCGCGCGCGCCGAGGTGTCCAAGGCCCTCGTGCTGGCTTACTTCGGGTCCAAAGAGGACCTCTACGTGGCGTGTGTCGAACGTGCCGGGGGGCGCCTGGCCACCGCGATTGGCGAGGCTTTATCGGGATCGTTGACGCGTGCCGAGATTGCCGCGGCGGTGCTCACGGCAATCTTCACCACTCTGGAGAATCGACGCAGCGACTGGCCGGTTCTCTATGACAGGACGGTGCCTAGCGGGCGGGCACGGGACGCAGCCCGGCGACAGCGGACCATCCTGCGAAAGCAGTCTGCCGCGGCGGTGACGAGAACGCTTGGGGCCGTGGGGCTCAGCGATGACGACGACCTCTCGGCGGCGACCCTGGTCTGGGAGAACATGGTTTCGGCATTGGTTGAATGGTGGCGGCACCACCCCGAACGTTCGGCGGATGAGATGGCAGGACGCGCCCGCAGGGTCCTCACGGCATTGTCGGACCGCACCGTCGACGAACTCTGACCACTTGAATCTCTGTGTTGCTGGTGACCTGTGCCACACCCATGCCGGGCAGGGTGGGACTCTCATCGTCGGCACATAGTGTGAACTTCCCTGAAGTAGGGCGCAACAACGCGCAGGTCACGCTCCATTCGTTTCCGGACCGCGCGCTACAGATATGTGTCTAGCAACCTGACACCCAAGTCTTAGAACAGGTCATGGGCTATGGAGTGAACTAAGGCGAACTATCGACAGCTGTATTAGGTGATGCTAACTTGCCTTCATGCGGTCGCAGATTCGCGAGGTCGGATGGTCACCAATGGACATCACAGCTACTTCTCGCTGCAGGTCTGCTGGGGCGTATTCCCCTGCTGGCGCCCTCATTCGGCCCCGGACCGTGTATTCGCTCGCTAGTGAACCTGCTGCTCAGGGAAGGGAGTACCCACGATGAATCTCAACGTCGTTCCAGAAGGTCTGACCGCCACCAGTGCGGCCGTGGAGGCGCTGACCGCGCGTCTGGCTGCCGCGCACGCCGCGGCCGCCCCGGTGATCGGGGCCGTGGTGCCCCCGGCCGCTGACCCGGTCTCGTTGGAGACCGCGGCCGGTTTCAGTGCCCGCGGTATCGAGCACACCGGTGTGGCCGCCCAGGCCGTCGAGGAACTGGGCCGGGCCGGGCTGGGTGTGTCGGAGTCCGCGGCCAGCTACACCACCGGGGATATGCAGGCCGCGGCCACCTACATGATCGCGCGGGGCTAACGCCGGTGTCGGCTCCGATTTGGATGGCTTCGCCTCCCGAGGTGCACTCGGCGCTGCTCAGCGCCGGGCCCGGGCCGGGCGCACTGCTGGCCGCCGCCGCACAATGGCAAGCGTTGTCCACCCAATATGCTATGGCTGCAACGGAATTAACAGAGCTGCTGGGGAGTGCCGCCGGAGGTTCTTGGCAGGGGCCCAGCGCCGCCCAGTACGTCGCCAGTCATACGCCGTATCTGGCGTGGCTGACCCAGCAGAGCGCCACAAGCGCCACCAACGCGACTCTGCAGGAGACGGCCGCAGCCGGCTATACCGCGGCATTGGCCGCCATGCCCACCCTGGCGGAACTGGCCGCCAACCACATGATCCACGGTGTGCTGCTGGCCACCAACTTCCTTGGCATCAATACGATTCCGATCGCATTGAACGAGGCCGACTATGTCCGGATGTGGGTGCAAGCGGCCACCACGATGAGCGTGTATCAGGGTGTCTCGAGCACGGCGCTGGCCGCGACCACGCCGACGCAACCGTCGCCGATGATCATGGCCCCGGGCGGCGAGATGTCCCGGATGTCGGCGGATATGACCTCGATGGCTGCGCAGCCGCAAGCCTTGGAATCCGGTACCGCGCTGGACAGCAGCAACAACATCACCGATCAGCTCATGCGGTTCATGACCAATCCGCTCGGCACGCTGCAGGACATGATCCAAGACTTCATGAAGAACCCGGTCGCCGCGTTCTTCGCGTGGTTCCCGTTGCTGTTCTTCATTGCGTACGAGGCCTTCTTCATCCCCTTCGGGTTCACCTTCTGGGGCGTCTTGCTTTCGGCGCCCGCTTGGCTGCCGATCGTGCTGGGGCTGGCGCTGTCAGCCCTGGTTCCGCCCGCGGCAGTAGAGGAGCCCGCTCACGACGACGAGCCCGGTCGTGAACCGGCGCGGATCGAGCGCAGAAACCCGCAACAAGACCTGCAGCTCGCTCATGTCCCGTCGACACCGCCGATGCCGGGAGGTTCTTCTTCGGCTCCAACGGTTCCCAGCAGTCCGGCGTCGTCGCCAGCGGTTCCTGCTACCGCAACACCGGCATACATGGTCTACGCCGTGCAGGAGGATCCGCCCGCCGCCCGGTTTGGCCCGACGCTGAATGAAGGTGCCGGCGCTAAGGCGCCCGCAGCCGGAATCTCCGCCGCGGCGGCAGCCGCGGCTTCGGCCCGTTCCCGGGCACGCCGCAAGCGCGCGGCCCGGATCAAGGAT
>NZ_MAFQ01000029.1 GCF_002013895.1 Mycobacteroides franklinii
ATCAGTTCCCGTTCGATGTCCGCCCACTCGGCATCGTCGTAGTCGCGACTGCGCAGGATATTGTCCTTGCCGGCCCGCCCGGCGGCGACGTGGAACACGTTTGACTCACGGCCACCGATACCCGCGGCGACCAGTGCGGCAACATGAGCATCCCCACGCTGCTCACGGAGCAGCGTGGCCGCATGCCATAACGCTGCCACCGGCTCATCGGGCCAGGCGAGGGTGGTGAGCGCTGCGTAGAGCGGGCGGCCGGAGGCCGACGCGGCGCGGGCCGCCTTGCCGAGTAGTTCGGCAGCGGTGCGCAGGTTTTCGTCATCGGTGAGGCCGTAGCGACGTAGCGCGGCCACGGCGCCGGACTGCCGGGCGATCAGGGCCTGTTCGGGACTGGCAGTATCCCAGGCACCCTCGAGCGATGTGGCCACCCGGAACGGGGCGAAGTTGTAGAAGATCGCCTCCACCACGCGGGGGGCGGCCTTGCCCAGGGGCGCGGAGCGGGTGGCGAAGTATCCACGCCAGAAGCCGCGGTAGCCGAGTTGGTCGATAGCGGTGCGTGCCTCCGGGGCGAAGTAGACGATGCCGTGCACCGGTTCGAATCGTTCGTAGAGGCGACGGGCCAGGGCTGCTGAACGTGCCATGGAATCAGTGAACCATGCACTGTTTCCAACCCGCTGCACTTGTCGGCAGGTGATCGTAGGGTTGTCCCATGGGATTGAGTGTGGATGAACGACAAGCATTTTTGGCCGAGCCCCATGTGGCGGCGATCTCCGTGAGTGCGGGGGCCGACCGCGCTCCGCTGACTGTGCCGATCTGGTACCACTACACCGCCGGGGGCGATCTCTGGATTCCGACGGGCAAGGGTTCGCGTAAGCATCAGCTGATCGAAGCCGCGGGCCGGGTGACGCTCATGGTCGATCGAGAACAACCGACGGTGCGCTACGTCAGCGTGGAGGGGCCGGTGACCAAGATCGTGCCTCTCGAACACGACCAGCATCGGCAGGTCGCCGCCCGGTACATCCCGGAGGAACTGCTGGACGGGTACCTCAAGTACTCCGAGGGATACGGCGAGCAGATCGCCGTCTATGTCTCGCCGGAGCACTGGCTCTCCGCGGATCTCGGCGGCCCGGAAAACTGGGGCTAAATCCCCGGTTGGTCACGGAGTCATCAGGGCATCGGGAAGTTCTCGGTTCCCGGATCGCCGACCGGTATCACCGGCAGCGTGAGCGTCGAGGGGTGTGCCGCATCGTGCAAGATGGTCTGCGTCGCGGTACGCAGCTCGGCGTTCTGTCCGAAGGGTGCGCCGGTGTTCGGGTTGGGCGCGTACTGCGGGAAGTCACTGCTGGAAATCTCCAGCCGGATGCGCTCGCCCGGGCGGAACTGGTAGCTCACCGGCCAGACGTCGATGCGGTACTTGTGCGGCTGCCCCGCGGGGATGAGCCGCTGCTCCGATAGCGACTGCGCCAGGGAGCTGCGGACAATGCCGTTGTTGAGGTTGACTGCCGCACCATCGGATTGCACGACAACGAGTTTCGCGGTGAAGTCGGTATCAGGGGCCGACGACGACGCCCACAGGTCCACACTGATCGGGCCGGTGACCTCGGTATCGGTGGTGAGGGGCTCGCTGGTGTACGTCAGCACGTCGGGGCGCTGTTCCACGGCGCCCTGGTCGTAGCGGCCTTCCGGGGCCGAATCGGCGGCGCAGCAGGAGTGCCCGCCGGCGCTGGGCACCGGGTTGGCCGGGTCGTAGAGATAGGTGTCGGGCGGGTCGTGCGGCGCGGACGAGTTGCGCAGCGTGCCGCTGTGCTTCGCGCCGGGGCCGCCGAGGTGGTAGACGGTCCAATCAGTCTGCGGCAACGGCCAGGCGGGCGCGCTCCTCCAGCGGTTGGCGCCCATCACGTAGTAGTCGACGCGGGGCGACTCGGGGGCGACACCGTTGTCGGCGCCCTTGAGGAAGTGATCGAACCAGGCCAGCTGCAGTTCGTTGACGGGGCTGTTGGCCTCGGGCCCCATTTCCTTCAGTAACGGTGACGGACTTGATGATTGGCGTCCCCAGGCCAGGTGATCCCACGGGCCGATGACGATGCGCTGATGCTGCCGCGCCTCCGGAGAGCCACCGCGGGCCGACATGCCGGCGAAGTTCTCCAGCCCTCCCCGCAGGAACGCGTCGTACCAGCCCTGGAAATGCAATACCGGAATCTTGACGTTCTGATACCGGTCCCGGATGCTCCAGCGTTTCCAATAGTCGTCCCGGGTCGAATGCCGAATCCAGTCGAAGTACCACGGTGCCACCTGCGGATTTCCCGGTTGCATGGGCGGAAGATCCTGATAGGGACGGAAATTGAGCCAGTGATCGCGTTCCGTCGCGGCGGCCTGCAGTTGAGCGACGGCCGCGGCATCACCCCGGTTCGTTGCCGCGGTGGTGGCGATCGTCCCGATGGCCCACGGCTGCACGAACCCGAGCCGGTACTCGCCGCCCTCGTACGTCCATCCGTCGTAGTAGTCGGAGGCAGTGTTGGAGGGGACGATGGTTGTCAGGTGCGGGGGAGTGGTGGTGGCGGCAAGCCATTGAGTCGCACCGACATACGACGAGCCGTACATGCCCACCTTGCCGGTGGAACCGGGTAGGCCTGCCGCCCACTCCACAGTGTCGTAGCCGTCGGTACCGTCATTGTCGAACTCGGTGAACACCCCATCCGAGGCGCCCTGACCACGTATGTCTTGTACCACCACGAGATAGCAGTGCGAGGCGAACCAATCGGGAGTGCGGAATCGCGACGGCTGGATCTGTGCGGTGTCCTTACCGTACTGGGTGCGCATCACGATGACCGGCACCGGGGCCTTGACTTTGGGGTGGTAGATGTCGGCCCGCAGGATCGTGCCGTCGCGCATGGTGGCCGGCACATCGATCTTCTTGGCAACCGCGCACGGTCCGCGGCCATCGGAGGGGGGCCATGAGGTGGAACCCGTGCCGTGGCCACATCCGGTGAGGACGAGGCTCAGCGTGGCGGCGAACATTCCCAGACGTCTGGCCGAACCTGCGATCACTCCGAAAGGGTACCGAGCCCCGGCTTTGGGTATCTCGCTGGCGGCCGCGGCAATCGCCGCAGTGGTGGGCGGATTGGCGTCCGTCAACGCGGCCGCGAAGTACGGTCTGCTCGAACAACCCTCCTGCGCTCCTCCCGCGTGGGGTGTTCGGCCCGGTGTGGGGGACGGTCTTGTGCGTGCTGATGCCGCGCGGCCTGATTGGTATGGCGTACGCGCCCACCGGTAGCGACGAGTGCACTGGCCGCCTACGGAATACAGCTGGTGTGGACCGCGTTCGCCGCATGCCTGAACTTCTCGGTTTGGCAGCTCAACGCCGTGTCCGCCTAGCGGGACCGCCGCGCTAACTCGTTTATCAGACCAGCGCCGGCGCTTCGTCCCGATGCGTGAGGGTATCGAGGAACTCGGTGGTGACGGCGGTACCGGCTGGACCCAACGCCTTGGGCGACAGTGGGTTCAATGCCTGCAGCACGAGCAGGTGCTCGCCCCAGCACGGTGTCAGTCCGGGCAACGGAGCGTGCGCGGCGGGCTTGTCCCCGGTACGTAGCGCGCTCACCACGGCCAGATGCGGCGCGTCGGCGTCACCAGTGAGCTCAAGAGCCGTCCAGCGCTCGGCCAGCGCGGCATTCCGGATGCTCTCCAGTGTTTCGGGCAGGTCGTCGTTCACGGTGACCCGATAGGTGGCCAGGTAGCCGTGATCGTCGATGACGCCGCGCGACCCTTCCTTGGCCTGTGCCGGCAGCGGAGTGTTCGGGCTCTCGGTGGCGTTGACCTGCCAGCCCAGTTCGCGCAGGTGATCGGAGAGTCGACGGGCTACCGTATCGGCGGTCTCGCGCAAGGGGATTCGTGGCGAGCGAGCCTGCAGCGCGGTGAGGTTGTCCGCGGCGCTCAGGGTCAGACTGACCCAGGTCTTGCTTGCCGCACCGTTGATATCGGCAGTCGTGACACGGATCGACGAGCACCGCACCCCGTAGCGATCCAGATATCCGGCGAGAAGGGCCACGGGCACATCCTCGCTGGAGGGAGACGCCGTCAGCTCCAGTGCCACGGTGCTGCGCGCGTCGACGCCCACGGCGACGATCGGCGCGGTGTCGGCGGGGGCACGTCCGGAGAACCTGCGGACCAGCATCTTCGTGAACCGTCCGAGGATGTCGGTGAGGAAGGTACCGCGCCACCACACCAACAGAACCAACGCCAGCACCCCAGCGGTGATCGCAATCCAGCGGTCCGCGGGGTCCCGGCGGTAGAGCGCAAAGGCACCGGCGGCGATCAGGGTCGCTACCAGCGTCAGGCGCAGCGTGTATGGCACCGGGGGGCGATACAGTTTCAACTTCTTACTCTCATTCGTATTCACTCAGTGCTCTCCTGTCTGCGACGCGCGCTGAGTGCGGCGACGACGATCACCGCGATCAGGCATACACCGGCGCCCAGGAAGGCGAGCCGCCGGGGAAGTGGGTTTTCCGGGGTGGGCGGGGGCGGCGGGACGACCGCGCGGGAGCCGGGTCCGCCCGGTGCGTTCCCGTCAGCGGGGACCTCCCAGGTGAGCGCGGCCACCGGATCTACGATTCCGGCTCCCACCAGATTGGACGGCGACCGGCCCGCGTCACGAGCCGTTCTTTTCAGCCGTGAGATAACTTGCGGGGCAGTCAATTCCGGGTATCGACTGCGCACCAGTGCTGCGACACCCGAGACGTAGGCCGTCGCATAGCTGGTCCCGAAGAGGGGCGTCGGTTTGCCGTTCTGGCCGATCATGGCGTTGGCAAGCCCGCCCTCGGCGTCGTTGGACAGCGAGGTCACGTTCTCGCCATTCGCCGCGATACCCACCCAGGGGCCGGCCATGGTGAACTTTGACGGGGTGCCGTCGATGCCCACCGAACCCACCGACAGCACGTATGGCTGCCACCAGGAGGGCGACGAAACCGACTCCACTCCTGACCAATTCCTGGGATCGGCGCCAGAACCGGAGAACGGGTTCTGCTGGCAGTTGGCGCTGCCGCCGTTGGTGTTGCCCGCGGCGGCGATGACGACCGCATCCTTCTCGGTGACGGCATACCGCAGTGCCGCACCGAGTGCTGCCTGGTCGATGGGCTTGGCGACGGGAACGCACTCGGCCGAGGAAATATTGATCACGCGTGCCCCGAGGTTCGCGGCGTGCACGATCGACCGGGCCAAGGTATTCACGTACTGGGCAGCACCGTTGGTGGTCGGATCGCCGCCTGCGGTGAGCCGTGGGGAGAACTTTGTCGACTCCTGGCGGATCGAGATCAGCTTGGCCGCCGGTGCGATGCCGGAGAATCCGTCAGGGCCGGGCTGGCCGCCGATGATGCCCGCGACCATGGTCCCGTGCCCGTCGCAGTCGGTGAGCCCGTTGGTGGACTGTACATAGTCGCCACCGCCTTCGACATGTAGTCGGGCGCTCGGCTGCACGCCGGTATCGATGATCGCGACGCTTTGACCCTCGCCGCGAGAGAAGCGCCACGCGTCCTCGAACTCCGGGGACGGCTTTCCGCTCGTGCCCGTACCCGGCATCAGCACCGTGGTGCTGCACGCGCCGGACTGCGTGCCCGCGGTCGCACTGGGGGCCGAATCTTTTGGCAGCGCAGCGGGATCAGCCACTGGAGGCGCCACCGCGTATGCGGCCGGAGCTGTCATGGGAGACAGCGCCAGCAGCATTGCGGTAACGGCGCCCACCGACATGAATCGGATCATCGGTTGAGAATCCAGGTGAACAGCCCGGTGAGGTACGCGATGACCGGCAACAACGAGGCGTCGATACCGGAAGCGAGGAATCCCAGGAGGCGTCGGCTGGGCAGCGAGTAGCTTTCTGCCTCACCGATCTTGGGGTTGAAGACGACGACTGTCACCGCGGCGACCAGGAGTGCCAGCACACCGAGGGCCGCCAGCGCACCGGTGTAGCGCTGTTCGATGGCGAAGATCGCCAGCAGTGTGGTCGTCACCAGGAACGGAACCGCGAGCAGCCAGGCCTTGCACACCGCCGAATCCCATACCCGGGCGCGCAGAGCCGCGCCTGCGCTGACCGCGACCACCAGGTACCAGGCCCACGGGCTTACCGGAGCAGATCCACCCACCACTGCAAGCGATCCCAGGATGGCCAAAAGCGAAGCGCCCGCGATGAATCCACTCTGGTGCGAGTCACTCAACTGGACACGTCGCGGCAGATCCTTGAGGACCGACATTGCCGGAGCGGAGGGGGTTGCGTCGCCGGGTGCGGGAATCGTCGGCAGCGGGAAGCGTGCGGCGAAGGCCGACAGTTGCGCGGCGCGCACGGTGACCAGCAATGCCACGATGATCAGCCCGCAGCCCAGGACGAACACGGAGGGGTGCCACAGGATCTGGGCGCCCGCCGCAGCCGCGATGCCAACGGAGAGCACGGTGGTCGCGGTGAAGAAGGCGATCAGCTGCCGCGCCACGATCAGGTAGATCAGCGACCACGCCGCCACTCCGGCGGCGCCAAGCAGAACGCGTGGTGCCAGTCCACCTCCCGGTACTGCCAGGGCGAGAGCGCCGGCAATCGGTGCCAGCGCGGTGACCGCCAACTCCGCGCCCAGACGGGGGGAGCGCACATGTGCCACCAACGCGCCGATCGCGGTGGCGATGGCTACCACTGCCAGGCCGGCGAGGCTCAACGACGACGCGGTGCGCACATTGTGCACGATGGCCAGAACTGTTGCCGCCACGATCAATCCGAGAACACCCACGCGGCCGACGCGGGCGATGTGCTCGGTGCCCCACGGGCGCTTGCGTGATTCGGAGAAGATGACCGCCGCATCCGCAATGTCCTCGACGATGCCGGGCGCGGCGGGTCCGACAGGGGTCGGGCGCAGCGTCAGCAGGTCGCCGTCGACGACTCCTACGGTGTCCAGGGTTGCGTCGGCACTGAACGGCGCGCCATTCACCGGCGCCAGGCTCAGCCGTTGCGGCGTCGTTGCCTCGGTGGCGTCGGGGGCCACCATGCGGTGAACCGCGGGAATGATGTCGCGCATCGGCAGCTGTGTCGGCAAAGCGACTTCTGTCAGCTTTTCGTCACCGAGCACGGCTACCCGGACGATGGGCATCACGGCGTTGTCAGACATGGTGTTTCGTTTGACTCTCTCGATAGGGGGTGGGGCTCAATGGGGGAACTAACTACAGGGAAAGCATCAGTCGAAGTCTCGGGTCAGTCGGGCATCGGGGAACCAGTGCCCGTTCGGGAGCGTGGCCGTCAACTGCTCGACGGCCACTGCGATCGCGAACGGGGTTCCGGGCGCGAAGGTGGACAGCCAGGTGCCGTCACCGGCGCGGTGCGGGCTGACGAGGATCCGCCCTGCGCTGGTATCGACCACGCTGATGCCTACCTCGGAGGTCTGTTGTGTTGCATTATCGCGTTGTCCGGCAACCACTTCGACGTAGTTCCGATTTCCGATGAACGCCGATTCCACCACATCCTGTGCGGCGGGTGGGACGCCCAGATATCCCATGACATCGGCAAGCGAGGCGCCGGCACGCAGTTGCTCGTCGGCTTTGGCGCCCACGTGCGTGGGCAGAGTGAACTCGGGGAAGCGCGCCGGTGCACGCCATCGCAATCCAGCCACCACACTGGGAACGAGCGCCGACGAGTCGTCGGCGTCGACCACGGTGAAGGTGATCAGATGCGCGTTGCGCAGGGATACCACGGTGTGTGTACGGCCTTGCGATTGCCTCTTCGCGATGATTCCGCGCATCACGTCCGGGTTCTCCGAACCTGCCGCGACATAGCGCAGTTCGAGCCAACGGTCCGGGCGACAGACGGTGCGGATCCATCCCGCCACCGCGGGATCCACTGTGCCGTCCGCGCCGAGAACACCGGCCCGGGTGAGTTCCTGAACGCGCTGAGCGTTGAACCCCGCGCGCTGTGCTTCATCCCGGAAGGGGACGGTGATCGCCAGTACCCAGGGAAAGGTGCCGGCGCTCAACATGTCTGCGAGGAACCAGGCCTGGTCAACCGTCAGCTCGACAGCATCCGGCGACCGGGTGGCCTGGTTCATCCCAGCATCGGGAACCACGGTTCCCTGGGCGTCTAAGCGCCCCACTTGGCTCCTTCGGCCATGTCGCGGGCGTTCATGGAG
>NZ_MAFQ01000030.1 GCF_002013895.1 Mycobacteroides franklinii
CTGGGGTTTTCGGTACACCACGAGTATCACATGGCTCAAGACTCGGCTCGACGGGGAACCTGACGGGTCGGGTGTGGGTTGGTATTTCCGAAATGCCGCTGAGTTGTTGTTGTTCGGTGTTCGGGGAAGCCTGCGGACGCTCCCGGCGGGCCGCTCGATGCCGAATGTGATCGCGGCACGGAGGCGCGAGCACTCACGCAAGCCTGTGGAGCAGTACTGGTTGATTGAACAGTCCTCGCCTGGTCCTCGGGTCGAGTTGTTCGCCCGCGAGGAGCGTCCAGGGTGGGTGTCATGGGGTGACGAGAGTGAGGGTGTTTCCGGTCGTTTTCGTCCGGAAACGCACCCTGTTCGGTGCCCCGTATGCCAGGGGGATTTGGCTCAACCGAGCACGGGAAGACGGCGGACGTGGTGCTCGGATTCGTGCAGGAAGCGGTATCGGCGAGCGGCGCTGGCGGGTGCTCAAAACCCGTTACATCACGGGTGAAAAGGGGGCGGATGTAACGGGTTTTGGGCGTACGTGTGGACGGTGCGGGCGGCACCGAGAGTCCGGGGCATCCCCGGACACCCGTCCCGTCCGAGAGCCCACTGACCAGCCCTTTCGTCGTCCGGGGTCTCGGCCGGGCGCCCGGACGGTGCTTTAGGGTTACCGACCCCCGGTAACCTGGCCGACCAGCACTTTTACCGTCACGGGGACTCGACAACCCCTGCTCAGCGGGCTCTTCGTGGACGGGGCACGCCCCGATGTCCGGTGGTCGTGACCACCCGGACACCGGAAACCGTGGGGAAATGGGGGCTGAACTGGGGTTTTAGGGCTCGGGTGTCCGGGGAGGGTCCGGGGATGTCCGGGGATAGGGGTGTTGTTGCCGCCGTAGCACTTCGGGTGAAGCGGGCACAGGGGGAGTGCTCGGTCGCTAGCGTTTCGTGGAGGCGGGGGACGTGACAGGAGTTCCCTGGATTGTTCGGTTGTTCGGGAGTGAGGGGATTGGGATGTCGGACGATGACAAGTGGAAGACGACTGCGGTGGTGCCGTTGGCACCCGGCATCACGACAAGATTTGGTAACAACGACTTTCCAGTCGTCTGCCTGATGCTGCAAGAGAAAGACACGAAAACGCGTGTCATGCCCGGTGCGCTGGACGGCAGTGGAGGGAAGCTAATCGACGCGACAGGAGGTCTCGCATGGTCGCCATCGGCGTGGAACCCAAGGGAGTCGGAACCAATAGCTACGACTGAGGATTAGGGACTCGATACCCCAGCTCAGCATGTGTTTTTACAGCTCAGTGCCCTGCTGATGGGCGTGTTGCATCGAGCACAACGGCAGAAACGGCACTTTTCGGCCACTAACTCTATAGAGGTAAAAATGCGTGTTTCTGGTAGCTGTCACGTCCCCAAGACCCTGACATCGCGCGTCTGGAGGGGGAGATAGTGTGTGTTTTTTCTGTATAGGGGTTAATGGCCGAAAAGTGCCGTTTCTGCCGTTGTGCTTAGCGCAACACGCGGAAAGTATTGTTGAGCTGGTCTTTTCGGTGCCCGAGGCTATCGGTTGAGTCGGCGGAGATGCTGTTTTGACCTGGCAGAAATGTCTGCGCGCCTGGCAGGAGTGGCCATACACCCTCCCGAATGTGACTAGCATCACATGATTGCTGGCAGCACACGATGGCCATTGAAGGAGGCCTAGAACGGGGCGAATGTTCCGTAAGACGCTCTGCCCAGGTCGTTCCTGGGATTCCAATCTCTTTCGCGACGTTCCGTAAGATTTCCGCTCCTGTTCGTGCGGATTTAGCAATCACAAATCGTGTCACGGGACGTGCAAATCTACTGCTAGTACGCCATTTTCGGTTGCATATGGGCAATTCAGAGCTAATCTCGATGATATGAGTGATGACATTGACTTGCTGCTCGGCGTAGGTGCTGCCGCAGCCCGCGTTGGACGCACCCGCAGAGCCGTGCACGCGGCTATCGCGGCAGGGCGGCTGCCCGCGCTATCGGTCCAAGTAGGTGGTGGGCGACGCGTTTGGCTCCTGCGCCAAGAGGACGTGGACCGCACCTGGAAGCAGAAGCGGAAAGCCGCCTAGACCCCTGAAAACGAATCAGGGTCAGCATCCCCGCCTGGAAACGAGCGCTGACCCTGACACCGAACAAGAAAGTCCGACATGACAACTGTAACACCAACTCTAACCTCTGAGTTGCCTGCGCAGCCGTTGAACGAGAAGGACCGTGAGGTCCTGATCGCGGGTGCGGCCTGCACCGCCGAGTTCCTCGAAACCCACCCGCACCTGGTGCGCTCCGTGGAGACCTCCGTGGACCTGCGTCTTGGCCCCGACCGAAATCCCTGGCAGCATTTGAAGTCTCGCACTCAGGGCCTGCTGTTCGTGTGGCACCCACTCGACGGCGGTGAGCCCCGATTCCAGTTCCGGTCGGACAGCCCCGCCGACGGTGAAGGGAAATACCAGTTCGAGCCAGCGCCTCGCGCCGCGAATCATGGTGTTGTCCGCCGTGGTTCCGACGACGGCAGGGTGCTCCTTGTCGAAGGATTCAAGAAGGCGTTGGCAGTCGCCTCGATGCTCGCGGAGAGCGGCGACAAGGACACATGGGTGCTGTCGATTCCGGGGTGCTCTGCGTGGAGCACGGGAGACTGGACTCCCGACATCGCCCTCGTGCGCCTCGCTGAGGGGCGAGAAGTGCTGATCTGCATGGACGCTGACGCCGGGAGCAACCCAAAGGTCTACGAAGGGGCTGAGCGCCTCGGTTCCGCCCTGTCGAACGCTGAGTCCATCCGCTACACCCAGGTGCCCGGCGGCGGCAAGACCGGGGTGGACGACTACCTGACCGCCTTGCCTGTGGACAAACGCGCCGCTGCCTGGAATCGGCTGGTGGACAGGGCCACGAGCAAGCCCGCATCGCGCAGGCCAAAGGCCCAGAAAGACTCGGCTCCCAAGAAGTCTCTCGCGCAGCAGCAGGCAGAGCTGTCTGAATCGGTCACTCAGGCATATGACTTCGTGAGCGGCCGGGTGAAGCTTCCGCCGCGTTTGGACGGCGGGGTGTGGTTGCGCGACGGCGGTGGCTTGGACGCTGACATGCTCGTGCGAGTTGTCGCGGAGTCGGACATCGCGCCCATCGCTTTGGCCGCTGACGGCACCGTCGCTGTGTACCGGCAGGGCGTCTACGACACGAGTGATGCGGGTTTCCCCGCGCTGGTGTCCACCCTGCTCGGCGCGCATTTCACTACTGGGCACCTGGCCAACGCGACCGCCAAGGCTCAAGCGATGCTGCACGCAGCAGGGCTCAGACTGCCTGATCTCGCGCCTCATCAGATGTTGAACCTGCGCAACGGCATGCTCGACTTGCGCACGCTGGTCCTGCACCCGCATGACCCGAAGTACCTGAGCACCCGACAGATTCCGGCGGACTGGAATCCCGACGCGGCGTGCCCCACCTACGACGCCTGGCTATCCGACCGGGTGGGGCCATTCCAGGTCGAGCTGGTGGAAGAGGTCATCAGCCAGTTCCTCGACCCGAGCCTCACCCCCGCCAGGGCGTTGTTCCTGTTCGGCCCGTCCCGCTCGGGAAAGTCCACAATCCTGCGGCTGGCCGAGAAGCTCGCGGGCGGCGAACAGTACGTCTCCGGGCTGACATTGCAGCAACTGGCCGACAACCAATTCGCCGCAGCCGAGTTGTATGGCCGCGCCATCAACGTGTGCCCGGATCTTCCCAAGGACCACGTGAACGACTTGTCCGTCTTCAAGCGCGTGACGGGCGACGACAAAATCACGGCCAATCGCAAGTACGGGAAAATGTTCCACTTCCGCGCCAACTCGCTGTTTCTGTTCTCGGCGAACACGATTCCCACCATTTCCGTGGTGGAAGGCGACGCTTACTTCGCGCGCACTGTGCCCGCCGCGTTCCCCAAGTCCTACAAGAACAAGGAGAACCCCGCAATCGAGAAGCAGCTCCTCACGGAGCTTCCGGGGATTCTCGTGCGGTGGGCCACGGCCCGCCAGCGCCACATCCTCTCCGGGTATCAGTGGCAGGCGGCGCATCCCGCCGTCAAAGCGCACTTCGAGTCCTCGTCGGACAGGGTGGCGCAGTTCGTCGCGCAGTGCTGCACGGTTGGCGTGCGGCCCATGGCCAAAGCGGTCGGCGGCAGCTTGGGTATCCGTCGCGAGCGCGGTCTGGGAATGAGCATCGAGGATGCCTGGCTGGTCGGTGAACCGCTACCGATTAAGAGTTTGTTCAAGGCGTTCGACACGTTCCGCACGGGTGAAGGCCAATCGGGCGGAATGAACTTGAAGACGTTCCGCGCCCGCATCGAGACGCTCCCCGGGGTGCGGGAAACACGGAACATCGCGGGCGCGCGCGTCCTCAATATTTCCGTCAAGCCCCAGGAGGAGTGGGGAGCCCGCGCCGACACGTACGGCTCGCTGATTCCCCTGCTCTTCCCGAACGACGACGGTGGGGAAGACCCGGACACTCCGGACAATGTGACGCCGATTCGTAGTGACGTAGCGGTGACACCGCCGCCACTCGACGAGGATGACGACGAGGACGAGGACGACGGCGATGCGGATCCTCGCGGGGGCAGCACTCCACCACCTCCCGCATCTACGCCGAAGCCGAAGCCGACCACGGCGGCACCCTCGGCCAAGGGGAAGCCGAAGGCCGCGCCCGCCAAGGTCAAGCCCACTCCGACTATTTACTACGCCTCCGACCTGTCCTCGTCGTCCGCGCCGACTTTCGGCTCGGCTGTCGAAGAGCTGTTGAACGCGCTCGGTCCCGAGGCCAAGTTCCGCCCGTTCAACATCGACTCGCTGATTGAGCGCGCCGAGGCCGAGGCCCACGCAGGGGGCGGGGAAGCCGCTGTCGAGGAGTTGCGCGTCCAGGTCGCCAGGCTCCGCGCCGAGCTGGACGAGCGGCTGGCACGGACAAACATCTGGGGAATCACGAGCAGAAGCGACTACCGCACCCAGGGGGACGTGACGGGCCGTGACTAGCCAATCCCACTCCAGCTCAACAACAATCGGCCATATGAGCACCATCCTCACGCAGACGGAACTCGCGCAGCGCGCGCATCACCGCGCCAC
>NZ_MAFQ01000031.1 GCF_002013895.1 Mycobacteroides franklinii
TCACTCCGGCGAAGTACCTGAAGTGATCAATGGCGATGGGCACGTCGAGAACGCGCGACTCGCGAATCGGCTTGCCCACATCCAGCGACTCCAGGACCGCGAAACGCTCGGCGTCAGCCTCCAGCAGGTCGGCGATCCTGTTCAACGCGTTCGCACGTTCCGTCACCGTGGTCGCCCTCCAGCCCGCAAACGCACGCTGCGCCGCCTGGACCGCGCGATCGACATCAGCGGCTGTTCCACTAGGAATACGAGTCAGCACCTCACCCGTCGCGGGATTGATACTCTCGATCGTCTCCCCGGACTCCGCGTCCACCCATTGGTTGTCGATGAACATTCCGTAGCTGCGGTCCGGAGCATACTGGGACGTGGACATGGCGCGCTTCTCCTTCTGATTGGCGGGCGGGCCGGAAGTACAACCGGCTCAACCTCTTCCGTGATTTCGTTGTTCACCACCCCTGACGACGTGGTGCCACCAACCCTAACCTAGATATCGAGATACGTCAATATCCCAATAGCGCGATATTCAGATGGGCGTAAAGGGGGTGTCTTCCTGCGCTAACACCGCCGGGTCGGCTGGTTGGTGGCCGTCGGTGCGTGACCGTGCTTGAGGTGCGCTCTGCTGCGCGGCTTAACTCGGACGATCCCCACTCAATAGGGACTCGCCGAACTGCGCAGGTTCGACCGTGCCATCCGGCCAGGAACCCGCAGTCGAATGAAATCGGCAACGATACGAAAACCGTGAACCACCCCAGGTTTGACGCGGATCAAACCCGGGGTGGTTCAAAGTGCTTGGGAGGCGGTGCCAAGCCGGCGGTGCGGTGGCCACTTGATCGATTCTCGCGCAGCGTCTACTTCCTGGGCCGAGGTCTGCTGCAACGCCGCAAGCTTGCCGAGCATCGTCGACCTCGTCATGTGCACCATGCCTGTCAGCTCCGGTCGAAAAGTGAGCAGGTAGTTCCGGTTGAAAAGTGAGCACTTCACCTTTCGATTGGAGAGTGATCACTGTGGAGGATTGGGCGGAGATTCGCCGGCTGTATCGGTCGGAGAAGCTGTCGCAGGCTGCGATTGCGCAACATGGTCGGACCATCGCTCCTAGCCGTCGATAGCCTCTCAAGGTCGCCCAAAACTGGAGAGACCCAGCACTGTCTGGTGGCGGTCAGTGCGTTTAGGGTTGCGTTCATCGCCTTGCTCAAAGCAGATTGGTCGCCAAATCTGTTCGGCCGTTAGTTAGTCGCGACACAGCAAATCGGCACTACGAGGGCCGACAGACCACGCCGGCGTTTTCCCTGACAGCGCTGCGCTGCTAAATGGTCCGTGCTTTGCTGGTCGATTGCGCCGACACGGGGCGGATAAGCCGACTTCTGGGGTTACCGCGACTAAAGGAACTTGGCGTCGACGACCGCAGCGCCGCGCGGAAGGGCGTGGGCACCCAAATGGTCGAGGGCGAGACCTCGCAATCCGCGTCGTCGGTCTCGACCCACAAGATCCCCGCAGGAACTATGACGTACGGCACACCCACCTAAACGGAAGCGCTGTAACGCTTTCCGAAGTGCATAGCACTCAGTGGTGTAGTCAACCCAACTAGCAAGGGAGTCATCATGATCGCTACCATCCGCGAGCAGATTCAAGCCGGCGTGCGCCCAGAGTCGCCAGTAGCACGTGGCGGCGCGGGCCTGGCACGGTACGGGCTGGCCGTCGTCATCGCCTGGATCGGCATGCTGAAGTTCACAGAGTACGAAGCCAACGGCATCGCGCCATTCGTGTCGAACAGCCCTTTCATGTCTTGGCTGTACGACATTTTCTCGATCACCACCTTTTCGTCGCTACTCGGTGTAGTCGAGATCGCAATCGCGGTCTTGCTCGCCGTCAAACCGTGGTTCCCTCGACTCTCAGCGATCGGTAGCCTCATGGCCATCGGCATGTTCGCCACAACACTGACATTCGTGCTCAGTACGCCTGGTGCATTCGAAGCATCAGCAGGAGGTTTCCCGGTGTTGTCGTCGACTGGTCAGTTCCTGATCAAGGACGTCGCACTGCTCGGAATCTCTGCCTGGACGCTGGTCGATGCACTCACACGCCGCTGAGGCCGAAGCCGCCCTCGTCACCTCGCTTCGTGCGGGTGACGAGGGCGGCTTCGTGCAAGTTGTCGACTTGCAAGCCCCACGACGCCACGCCTCGCACGCGACTACGTCAGGACACCAGATCGCCGAAGGCCCCCTACAGGAAGGCCTCTTACACAAAGGAATCGGCTCTTCCCAGGATCAGTCACCTCGGTTCACAGAGCTGTCTGCGAACTTTCATAGGAGGAAAGGTCGCAGTCCCTTGACGACGAGAAACTGGACGAGGAGTCGGAGCAACGAAGCCATCCTCGGGAATTTTTCCTCAAGCACCGGGGAGCATGGTCGCCGGCGAGCCGGTCGCTCATGCACTACATGAAAGGATGCAGACAGATGAGATGCAACGAACTCGCCGAACTACTCACCGAATACCTGGACGACTCGCTCGGTTCGAGCGACCACGTGAGGCTCGAAACGCACCTGTCCGAGTGCGCCGGATGCGCAAACTATCGCACTCAATACATATCGACGATCGCAATCTTGAATCAGATCCCCGTGGCCGGCTTCAAGCGCACGCTGCGCGATACGTTATCGGCGCACTTACACCAACGGCGCCGCTGAGCTTCGCAGGGCAACCGAGTTCAGCTCAGCAACAATGGATACACCAACTTTGCTGCCGTCAGCGCCCATCGGTCTTTAGGTGGCTTGCGCCAACTCAGCCACCGCTTGATCGGTGGTCCAGATAGCTGAGGCGAGGAATCGGAAATTAATCAGGGCAGCCAAGTATCCGTCGCCTTCGGGCAACCGTGCACCCGCAGTCGCGTCACGGATGACGACAACCTCGAAACCCTGTTCGATCAGCTCGCGCAAATGGCTTTCGGTGCACAGATTCGCGGCCATTCCAGCCAGAAGAACCTGGGTCACACCGCGTTTGCGAAGCTGAAGTACGAGATCGTTGGACTGCGGACCCACGATTTTATGGGGAGAAGCGACCACCGTCTTTCCGTCCAGGATGCGGTTCTTGTACCGCTCGAGATAGTCCGCGCCCGAACCGTCGAACCCTTCCAGCTGCAGCGGATGCGTCCGCGCGAACATGCCGACACTGTGCATGAAGCGCTCAAGCGGTCCGGCGAATTGCCAGTCCTGATCGGATGGATAGTAATAGTGCGGAGAGATCGCAACCGTGATCCCCGCGCTCTTGGCAGCTGACAGTAGTTGGTCGATGTGCTCGACAGTGCCGTTGTCTTCGACGCTGGCGCCGAACACCGACCATGTTGCACCATCGGGGCTGAGAAAGTCGTTCTGCGGGTCAGTCACGACGAGCGCAGCGTGCGTCACGTCAAGCTGGAAGCCAGATGGCGGAAGTCCGGGCTCTGCGGGCTCGTCGTACACGGATGAAGTCGACATTGGATGGGAGTCCCTTTCCTATCGGGCGCTAGTGCGCGACACACGGCAGCGCCCGGAAAGTATAAATAGACGACCGGTCGGATATCAACAAGTCCGGCCTTTCGGACCTCGATGATGG
>NZ_MAFQ01000032.1 GCF_002013895.1 Mycobacteroides franklinii
GTTGACCGTCGTTGAGGGTGCAGACGTCGCCGTCATGGCCGGTGTGGATGGTTCTGATGAAACGAAGACCCTGTCCGCGTAGCGGGCAGGGTCTTCGTTGGTGCGGTGACGGCGTCGTCGGTGTAGTGACGTCGCATGGTCAGTGATTCAGTCGTGGCCACTTTCGGTGACGGCGATGCGGGCGGATTTCTCGTCGACGATCGAGGACTTCGCGGCGAACGCCGCTGTCAACGCATGCACCGCGAGGTTGTTCACCGCTCGTGGATGCCCGCGAGCGGCGTTGTGGATCAACGTGATCGCATCGTCGGAGAACAAGGGATCGGTCCGTCCGGCGATCTTGGCGTGATGGGCGATGTAGTCAGCGGTGTCGGTTGGTTGCATACCACTTATCGCGTAGCGGACCGCGATGCGCTGATCGAGTGCGGCGAGGACGCCGAGGCGAAGGCGATGCCGCAAGGTCGGTTGCCCGACCAGCAGCGCGGCGAACGGTGATCCAGAGTCCATGTCGTGATTGGTGAGCATCCGAACCGCTTCCATCTGGGCGTTGTCGAGCAGATGCGCCTCGTCGATCACCACGACCGGGGTGCGACCGCGTTCGGCGTGCTCGGCAGCCAGCGCTTCGGCGGCCTGGGGTGCCAGGGTCGCGGTGTAGAAGCTGGGCACCCGCCCCAACGCGCCCACGACGTGATGCAACATGCCCCGGACCCCCACCGAGGGATTGGGCAGGTAGATGATCACGTGCCGGGCCGGGTCCAGCGCCGCGGTCGCGGCGCGGATCGCGACGGTCTTGCCGGCGCCGACCTCCCCGGTGATGACTCCGATGGCGTGTTGATCCACGCACCAGGTGATGCGGGCGACCGCTTCGGCGTGGCCTGGGTGGCGGTGCAGCATCGCCGGGGCCAACCCCCGCCCGAACGGCATGCGGGTGAAACCGTAATGCGATTGCAGGCGTTCGATGCTCATGCCGATGCCCCGCTCTGACCGGCGATGTCGGTGATGCTCAACTGCTCCGCCACCTCGTCGCCGCTTTCACCCTCACCGTGGCCTTGGCGATCGCCGAAGAGGGCGTCGTAGCCGATTCGCCGGTCGGCGCGGAGCTGCTGATGATGAGTTCGCTCGGTCAGCTCCAGGTAGTCGATACCCGTCGCGGGCATCACCGCCGGCTCGGGCGTCTCGGGTCGGGCTTTCGGATGAACGTGGCGGGTAATGTTGTGCGGCAACGCCTTCCCATGACTGACGTTCCGGTATCGGACTTCCACGGTCTCCATGTCGAACGGTGAGAACACCAACTCGACCTTGCGGCCCACCAGCGCCGCGTCGACTTCGAAGGTGTTGCCGTGCAATGACACCGTCGCGGTCTTGGTGACCATGCGGTACTCCGACCACAGGAACGCCTCGGTCAGATCCTCGGAGGTCGGCATCGCCGCGGTTCGCCCCAACCGCGCCCACCCCGCATCCCAGCGGTCCAGCGGGGCTTGGCCGGTCTCGGTGTGGATCCGGCGGTGGTACTCGGTTTCGATCCACGCGGTCAACCAGCCGTTGAGTTCCAGCAGCGCGGTGCGGTGATCCATGCCGGCAGCGACCATATCTTCGGCGGTGGTGTCGGTGACCTCGACAAGGAACTGCTCGCGCACGGTTCGGAAGAATCGTTCGATCTTGCCGCGGCCTTGGGGGCGGTGCGGGGTGGAATGCACCAGCCGGATCCCCAGTTTCGCGCAGGCCCGCAGCAGCCAGGCGTCGACGTAGGCCGAGCCGTTGTCGACGTAGACGCTGGCCGGGACCCCGCGGGCGGCTAATGCCGGCTCCATCGCGACCCCCAACCGGACGGTGTCCTCGGAGTAGCCGAACCGGTAGCCGGTGACCAGTCGGGAATGATCGTCGAGGAACGCGAACAAATACGTCTTCCGGCCACCAATCTTTGGGCCGTGCAATGCATCCCCGGTCCAACGGTCATTGGGGTTCTCGGCTTCGAACCGCCCGAACACCACCGGGGCGTCCCCAGCGGCCGGGCCGATCAACTCGAGGCGGTGAAACAACCGCAGCAGCGTCGACTCCGAGGGCGCCCACCCCGCCGACGCCCGCAGAATGCGCTGCACCTGCGCCGCGGTGCGCGCCGGATTCTCCCGCTTGAGCGCCGCCGCCAACTCCAACGTCGCGGCATCGGTGCGCGGCGACATTGTTCGCATCGAGGGAATCAACTCAGCGAACCCGCCAGCGCGGTAGCGCCGTATCCACCGATCCAGGGTGTCGCGCGAATAACGCACCCGAGCCCCGAACGGATCGGTGTGCTCGCGGGCGGCGATCCCGCGGACCAGCCGGCCACGGGCCTTCGTCGACAAATCCTTGTCCAATGCCGGGCAGATCAACTGGTAACGGAACAACCCCACCGCGTGACCTCTCTCCCGGCGCTTCTCATCCTCGGTATTGATGACACCCACTCCTGTCTCGGCGATGCCACCCAAACCCGTTGCCGGGCAGTCATCCCCGCGACGATGACCCATCCACAGCCGCAACATCAGGGTCAACTGGTGTTGGGCGAGCAGGCTTGGACGCCAGCGGCCATCCCGGCGCCAGGAGCCGAGCACCGCTGCACACGGCGGCGACCCGGGCCGACGTCACGGCCCCGATCACCGACCCATCGCCGAAACGCCTCGCGATCGCCTCCCGCGCCGCGCCGACCGCGCCCAGCACGTCCCCGCACCCCGACCCGGTCGCCCTCGGTATCGACACGTCGACCCCCGCGGTGACCGCGACCGAGATGAACCAGTGCCGCACCACCTGCGCTCGGCCGGTGACCACCCGCAGCCACCCGCGGACCGTGCCCGCTGGAATCCCCAACCGCGCCCCGATGACCCGATGCCCGGCGCCGGCCGCCTTGGCCACCACCGCCGCCCAGATCAGCTCCGCGCCATAAGCCCTGCGCAGCAGCAACGTCACCGGCAACAACACATGAGTCACCGCACATTCACGGCACCGCGACCGGCGAGGCCGCACCGGCTCGACCACCCCGACGACACGGCGAACGCGAGCGAAACCCCACCGGACCAACACCCCGTCCGCGCACGACGGACACAACACCTCCCCAGCGGCAAGCCGGGACTCGACGCGCTCAGGATCGACCTCTACGGTGACCATCAGTGCCTTTCGCACTACGCACGGCGCCCCCGAGATCTCTGCCAAGAAATTCAGCGGGGGCGCCGTGCACCCATCAGTTCCTCGACACACTGACGGTGCAGACCACCAAGATCAAAACCACGCCGACCCCGAACACCACATCGGCAGGATCAACGACGGCACAGCACCCCGTGGTCGTCATCCCGTGAGACGGTCAACAA